>NZ_CP045553.1:0-200000 GCF_013305685.1 Pseudomonas sp. 13159349
GTTTTACAACTGTGTTCTCAACCGGTGCTGCGCTTGTTTTCTTCGTGGTCAAAAGCTGTGGATTAAATCGCCGCTTATCCACAGCGGAGTTATCAACAGACCTGGCCTCAGGGTTGTGCATAGCGCTCATGGCTGCTTATCCACAGGGCTTATTCACAGTGTGAGGAAGCCGTTTTGGTCGATAAATGGCTGTTTTGTCATGGTTCCTAACGTGTCCACATGTGGATAACTGGACGCTCGACCGGTACAATGGCGGTTTGTTTTTGCCTCATCCGGCTTTCAAACTCAGGGGATATCCGTGTCAGTGGAACTTTGGCAGCAGTGCGTGGAGCTTCTGCGCGATGAACTGCCTGCCCAGCAATTCAACACCTGGATCCGTCCGCTACAGGTCGAAGCCGAAGGCGACGAGTTGCGCGTCTATGCGCCTAACCGTTTCGTTCTCGATTGGGTCAATGAAAAGTACCTGGGTCGTTTGCTCGAGCTGTTGGGCGAAAACGGCAGCGGCATTGCGCCTGCCCTTTCCTTGTTGATCGGCAGCCGTCGCAGCTCCGCGCCACGTGCCGCACCCAACGCGCCAGTAAGTGCTGCGGTGGCCGCCTCGCTGGCCCAGAGCCAGACACAGAAGGCAGTGCCGGCAGCGGTCGAACCCGTCGCCGTCGCGGCGGCCGAGCCAGTGCTGGTCGATGAACTGGCCGAGCCATCCTCGCGTGACAGCTTCGATGCCATGGCCGAACCGGCTTCTGCGTCGTCTGGCAGTGCCCGGACCGAAAAGCGTACCGTGCAGGTTGAAGGTGCGCTCAAACACACCAGTTACCTGAACCGCACCTTCACCTTCGACACCTTCGTCGAAGGTAAGTCGAACCAGCTGGCGCGCGCGGCTGCCTGGCAGGTGGCAGACAACCCCAAGCATGGTTACAACCCGCTCTTCCTTTATGGTGGTGTGGGCCTGGGTAAAACCCACCTCATGCATGCTGTGGGTAACCACCTGCTGAAGAAGAACCCGAACGCCAAGGTCGTGTACCTGCATTCGGAGCGCTTCGTCGCGGACATGGTCAAGGCGCTGCAGCTCAACGCCATCAACGAATTCAAGCGTTTCTACCGCTCGGTGGATGCGTTGCTGATCGACGATATCCAGTTCTTTGCCCGTAAAGAGCGCTCGCAGGAAGAGTTTTTCCACACCTTCAACGCCCTGCTCGAGGGTGGCCAGCAGGTAATCCTTACCTCTGACCGCTACCCCAAGGAGATCGAAGGCCTGGAAGAGCGTCTGAAGTCGCGCTTTGGTTGGGGCCTGACGGTGGCCGTCGAGCCACCAGAGCTGGAAACCCGCGTGGCGATCCTGATGAAGAAGGCCGACCAGGCCAAGGTCGAACTGCCGCATGACGCGGCCTTCTTCATTGCTCAGCGCATCCGTTCCAACGTCCGTGAACTGGAAGGCGCATTGAAGCGGGTGATCGCTCACTCGCACTTCATGGGCCGCGACATCACCATCGAACTGATTCGTGAGTCGCTCAAGGACCTGCTGGCGCTCCAGGACAAGCTGGTCAGTGTGGATAACATTCAGCGTACCGTCGCCGAGTACTACAAGATCAAGATCTCCGATCTGTTGTCCAAGCGTCGTTCGCGTTCCGTGGCGCGTCCACGCCAGGTGGCCATGGCCCTGTCCAAGGAACTGACCAACCACAGTCTGCCGGAAATCGGCGACATGTTCGGTGGTCGCGACCATACGACCGTGCTGCACGCCTGCCGCAAGATCAACGAACTGAAGGAATCCGACGCGGACATCCGCGAGGACTACAAGAACCTGCTGCGGACGCTGACGACCTGATGGCCGTCTGCGCAGCTAATTGAAGGCAAGGGACTAGACCATGCATTTCACCATTCAACGCGAAGCCCTGTTGAAACCCCTGCAACTGGTCGCCGGTGTCGTCGAGCGCCGCCAGACCTTGCCGGTCCTGTCCAACGTATTGCTGGTCGTGCAAGGCCAGCAACTGTCGTTGACTGGTACCGACCTGGAAGTCGAACTGGTAGGCCGCGTGCAACTGGAAGAGCCGGCCGAGCCTGGCGAAATCACTGTCCCGGCACGCAAGCTGATGGACATTTGCAAAAGCCTGCCGAACGACGTCCTGATCGATATCAAGGTCGACGAGCAGAAACTGTTGGTCAAGGCCGGCCGCAGCCGCTTTACCCTGTCGACCCTGCCAGCCAATGACTTCCCGACCGTGGAAGAAGGCCCGGGCTCGCTGACCTGCAACCTGGAACAGAGCAAGCTGCGCCGCCTGATCGAGCGCACCAGTTTCGCCATGGCCCAGCAGGATGTGCGCTACTACCTCAACGGTATGCTGCTGGAGGTTTCCCGCAACACCCTGCGAGCTGTGTCCACTGACGGTCATCGCCTGGCGCTGTGCTCCATGAGCGCACCGATCGAGCAGGATGATCGCCACCAGGTCATCGTGCCACGCAAAGGTATCCTCGAACTGGCACGCCTGCTGACCGACCCGGAAGGCATGGTCAGCATCGTCCTGGGCCAGCACCACATTCGCGCCACCACCGGTGAATTCACCTTCACTTCCAAGCTGGTGGACGGCAAGTTCCCGGACTACGAGCGCGTACTGCCCAAAGGCGGTGACAAGCTGGTGGTCGGCGACCGTCAGGCGCTGCGTGAAGCCTTCAGCCGTACTGCGATTCTTTCCAACGAAAAGTACCGCGGTATCCGCCTGCAACTGGCTGCTGGCCAACTGAAGATCCAGGCCAACAACCCCGAGCAGGAAGAAGCTGAAGAAGAAATCAGCGTGGACTACGAAGGTAGCTCGCTGGAAATCGGCTTCAACGTCAGCTACCTGCTGGACGTGCTGGGCGTAATGACTACCGAGCAAGTTCGTCTGATCCTGTCCGATTCCAACAGCAGCGCCCTGCTGCAGGAAGCTGGCAATGACGATTCTTCCTACGTTGTCATGCCAATGCGTCTGTAACCCGTAGCAGGCGAAATGTCTCTTCGACGTATCATGGTCACCGCGGTGCGCAACTTGCACCCGGTGACACTCTCACCGTCCCCCCGCATCAACATCCTTTACGGCGCCAACGGCAGCGGCAAAACCAGCGTGCTTGAGGCCGTGCACCTGCTCGGGCTGGCGCGCTCGTTCCGCAGCACCCGCCTGAATCCGGTTATCCAGTACGAGCAGCCTGCCTGTACCGTGTTCGGCGAAGTGCAGTTGGCCGAGGGTGGCAGCAGCAACTTGGGTGTATCCCGGGAGCGGCAAGGGGAGTTCACTATTCGCATCGATGGGCAGAATGCGCGGAGTGCAGCGCAGCTCGCTGAATTGCTACCGCTTCAGCTCATCAATCCGGACAGTTTCCGCTTGTTGGAAGGCGCTCCGAAAATACGCCGCCAGTTCCTGGATTGGGGGGTGTTCCACGTGGAACCTCGTTTTCTGCCAGCCTGGCAACGGCTGCAGAAGGCACTGCGGCAGCGGAACTCATGGTTACGGCATGGTACACTTGACCCAGCTTCGCAAGCCGCCTGGGACCGGGAATTGTGCCTGGCCAGTGCGGAAATAGATGAATACCGTCGCAACTACATCAAGGCCTTGAAGCCCGTCTTCGAGCGAACCCTGAGCGAACTGGTCGAGCTGGACGGGTTGACCCTTAGCTACTACCGAGGCTGGGACAAGGACCGGGAACTGCAAGAAGTACTCGCTTCCTCTCTCCTTCGCGATCAGCAGATGGGCCACACCCAGGCCGGTCCGCAGCGTGCTGATCTGCGTCTTCGTCTGGCTGCCAACAATGCAGCCGACATCCTGTCGCGTGGTCAGCAAAAGCTGGTGGTGTGCGCATTGCGCATTGCCCAAGGCCACCTCGTTAGTCAGGCTCGCCGCGGTCACTGTATTTATCTCGTGGATGACTTGCCGTCCGAACTGGACGACCAGCATCGCCGCGCGCTGTGTCGCTTGCTTGAAGAATTACGCTGCCAGGTGTTCATCACCTGTGTAGATCACGAATTACTGAGGGAAGGCTGGCAGACGGAAACGCCAGTTGCTTTGTTCCACGTGGAACAAGGCCGTATCACCCAGACCCACGACCATCGGGAGTGAATGCATGAGCGAAAATCAAACGTACGACTCCTCCAGCATCAAGGTGCTGAAAGGTTTGGATGCCGTGCGCAAGCGCCCCGGCATGTACATTGGCGACACCGATGATGGTAGCGGCCTGCACCACATGGTCTTCGAGGTGGTCGACAACTCGATCGACGAAGCCCTCGCCGGTCACTGCGATGACATCACCGTCATCATCCACCCGGACGAATCCATCAGTGTGCGCGACAACGGTCGCGGCATTCCGGTCGACGTGCATAAAGAAGAAGGCGTTTCCGCAGCCGAGGTCATCATGACCGTGCTGCACGCTGGCGGTAAGTTCGACGACAACTCCTACAAGGTATCCGGCGGTCTGCACGGCGTAGGTGTTTCTGTAGTGAACGCCCTGTCTGAGAAACTGGTACTGACCGTTCGCCGTAGCGGCAAGATCTGGGAACAGACCTACGTTCACGGTGTTCCACAGGCACCGATGGCGGTTGTCGGTGACAGCGAAACCACCGGTACCCACATCCACTTCAAGCCTTCGGCTGAAACCTTCAAGAACATTCACTTCAGCTGGGACATCCTGGCCAAGCGTATCCGCGAGCTGTCGTTCCTCAACTCGGGCGTTGGCATCCTGCTGAAGGATGAACGTAGCGGTAAGGAAGAGTTCTTCAAGTACGAAGGTGGCCTGCGTGCGTTCGTTGAATATCTGAACACCAACAAGACCCCGGTCAACTCCCAGGTGTTCCACTTCAACGTCCAGCGTGACGATGGCGTGGGTGTTGAAGTCGCCCTGCAGTGGAACGACAGCTTCAACGAAAACCTGTTGTGCTTCACCAACAACATTCCGCAGCGTGATGGCGGTACTCACCTGGTGGGCTTCCGTTCCTCGCTGACCCGTAGCCTGAACAGCTATATCGAACAGGAAGGCCTGGCCAAGAAGAACAAGGTGGCAACCACTGGCGACGACGCCCGTGAAGGCCTGACCGCGATCATCTCGGTGAAGGTGCCGGACCCTAAGTTCAGCTCGCAGACCAAGGACAAGCTGGTCTCTTCGGAGGTGAAAACCGCCGTGGAACAGGAGATGAACAAGTACTTCGCCGACTTCCTGTTGGAAAACCCGAGCGAGGCCAAGGCCGTCGTTGGCAAGATGATCGATGCTGCCCGTGCCCGTGAAGCGGCACGTAAAGCCCGTGAAATGACTCGCCGTAAAGGCGCGCTGGATATTGCCGGCCTGCCAGGCAAACTGGCGGACTGCCAGGAAAAGGACCCTGCCCTTTCCGAACTGTACCTGGTGGAGGGTGACTCCGCGGGTGGCTCGGCCAAGCAAGGCCGCAACCGTCGTACCCAGGCTATCCTGCCGTTGAAGGGTAAAATCCTCAACGTCGAGAAAGCGCGTTTCGACAAGATGATCTCGTCCCAGGAAGTGGGCACGCTGATCACTGCACTGGGCTGCGGTA
The DNA here is from genome assembly GCF_013305685.1 of Pseudomonas sp. 13159349. Classification (NCBI taxonomy): domain Bacteria; kingdom Pseudomonadati; phylum Pseudomonadota; class Gammaproteobacteria; order Pseudomonadales; family Pseudomonadaceae; genus Pseudomonas; species Pseudomonas sp. 13159349. The sequence goes on from NZ_CP045553.1 coordinate 5,531, forward strand.
TCGGCCGCGAAGAGTACAACATCGACAAGCTGCGTTATCACAACATCATCATCATGACCGATGCTGACGTTGACGGTTCGCACATCCGTACCCTGCTGCTGACCTTCTTCTTCCGTCAGCTGCCGGAGCTGGTCGAGCGCGGCTACATCTACATTGCCCAGCCACCGCTGTACAAGGTGAAGAAAGGCAAGCAGGAGCAATACATCAAGGATGACGAGGCCATGGAAGAGTACATGACCCAGTCGGCCCTGGAAGATGCCAGCCTGCACCTGGACGAGTCGGCACCAGCGGTTTCCGGTGTGCAGTTGGAAGCACTGGTGAATGAATTCCGTAGTGTCATGAAGACACTCAAGCGTCTGTCGCGCTTGTACCCGGAAGAGCTGACCGAGCACTTCATCTACCTGCCGGAAGTCAGCCTGGAACAGCTGGGTGACCATGCTGTGATGCAAGCCTGGCTGGCCAAGTTCCAGGAACGTCTGAACAACAGCCAGAAGTCCGGCCTGGTTTACAAAGCCAGCCTGCGCGAAGACAAAGAGCGCAACGTATGGTTGCCAGAAGTGGAAGTTACCTCCCACGGCCTGGCCAGCTACGTCACCTTCAACCGGGACTTCTTCGGCAGTAATGACTACCGTACCGTAGTCAACATTGGTGCCAAGCTGTCCAGCTTGTTGGGCGAAGGTGCTTATGTGCAGCGCGGTGAGCGCCGCAAGGCAATTGTCGAGTTCAAGGAAGGCCTGGATTGGCTGATGAACGAAACCACCAAGCGCCACACCATCCAGCGATACAAAGGGCTGGGCGAGATGAACCCTGAGCAGCTGTGGGAAACCACCATGGACCCAACCGTCCGCCGTATGCTCAAGGTCACCATCGAGGATGCGATCGCTGCCGACCAGATCTTCAACACCCTGATGGGTGATGCGGTCGAGCCGCGTCGTGACTTCATCGAAAGCAACGCGCTGTCGGTATCGAACCTGGACTTCTGATTCGGTGTAGGTTCACAGAAAAGCTGCACGCTTTCACAAATAGATGACCGGCCGGGCTTCAACCATGGCCCCTGTCGGTCACCATCAAGCCCGCCTTCGCGGGCTTTTTTTTGCCTGGAATTCCTGCCGGGGCGCCCTACTCCGCTCATTGGAAAATGATGCAGATGGGGGGATTTGAGGAAGTGATTTGATGGGGCGCTGGAAGTGCTGAGAGGGTCGGCGGGCGGATCTGAGCAGCAGAGAGATTGAGAGGACTTTAAAACTAATATTTGAACACCTTAATAGTTAATTAAGCGTACGTGTTAAGTATTAATTTGAACAATTTAGTATGGAAATGGAATTTGGTGGAAGTTGCCATTTTGGATTTTTTGTAGATTTCGAAGGGATGTTGGAATAAGATCTATGACCAACTTTTCCGCTTTGCACTGAAGATTTTCAGCCAAATCAGCTGTTTGAAGCGAGAGCTTCAGACCTGATCCAAATTGCTCCAGCGATCACGAAGTGGCCGTTTAGAAATAAAGAGAGCAAGCCGATTGCTTTAGATTCTGATCAGTCATGAGAGTCATGACCAATGAGAGAAAAGGAGACCTGAAAATGTAGAAAAACGCGATCAATCCCGAGAGGACTGACCGCGCTTAGCGAAGCAGACTTGCGTCCTCAGAACCCGCAATGTCTGCTTTTTCGAAGCGACTGTCAATCCTCTCCCATTTTTTCGACCTTAGCGAGGTTACTCGACGGCACAGTGTTGCCTGTCGAAAGGCCTCACTTCGCCCGCCCTGCGCCTTGATTTTTTGGCGCAGCGTCGGCGCTCGTTTCGAGATTTTCGGAGGTGTTTCATGACAGTACGAAAGGTGGTCACGCGGCGGTCCAACCATTACCGCGGCTACTTCCCATCGCTCAAAAATAAAAAGCCTGTGCCCTGGGAGTCCCAGCTCGAAGGCGCTCTTTTTCGGCTTCTTGAGCTGTCTCCTGCGGTCATCGGCTACGTCCCGCAGCCCAGTGAGGAACGTGTTCCATCGCTCCAGGGCTACTTCAAATATTACCCAGACGTACAGGTTTTCCTCGCGGATGGGCGCGAGTGGTGGTTTGAAGTGAAGCCTCACGACCGACTGAAGATTGCCAGCGTCAGGCAGCGACTGGATGCCGCTGAGCGCTACTTCAACGCCACTGCCCGTAACTTTTCGGTGATCACTGAAAAGTTAATTGAAGCTGAACCCCTGGCTACCAATCTTAGAAGGCTGATGTATCACCGGCGCGGTCCAGAGCTTTCGCATCAGGCGTTGGAGGAGGTAATGGCGACCTTCAACGAATGGCCGCCTATGACCGTTGCAGATCTGCTCTACGTGGTTGGTGAGGGGAAAGCCTGGCGCTTGTTAGGCCTTGGGGTGGTGGGCATTGACCTTGATAGGTCAATTGACACTGACTCCCCGGTCTTCCTGCAAGGGGGGCACCGTCATGCAAACCTTTTCCCTTAGGGTGAAATTGGTCGTCATCGTTCGTGGCGTACTGATGGTGCTTGAGAAGAGGCTTATTGACCGGAAGCTGCTCTTTTTCGATGAGCTTGGTGAGCCCACGAAGCTATCCGAGAAGGAGTTCTATGAGGCCTACGAGAAGCGCGAGATCGAGATCTCCGCTGATCAGCCATACCTTGGGAGGGTTCCGTATGTGCGGAACGTCCCTCCAGATATTTCATGCTTCCCCAAAAAACATGGAGATGAGGCATTGCGTCGACGCAAGTATCTGGACGACCTAACTAAGCGCGGTAAATACAAGCTACCGGGTGACGAAGACATGATCAAGAAGCTTAGAGATATCGCCAAAAAGATTGGGGATGCGTGCGCACCCTCGGTTTCCACTATTCGACGTTGGGCAGCCAAATACATTGGCCAGAACGTAGTAAAGCTTATCCCTCAGCATGCCAAAAAGGGTCGGGCTGCCGCGATACAGGGAGAGCTCGAAGTTATTCTTGAAGGGGTGATTAATAAAACCTACCTGCAGGATACGATTCCAGCGGTCAGCGTGGTCGTTTCAGAATTCGAGGATCAGATAAAAGAGAGGAACAAAAGTCGTTTGCCTTCGGATCAGCTCAAGATCCCAAGCGGAATGACTGTCCGAAGGTACATCGCCAAGCTGGATCCGTACCTTGTGGATAAGGAGAGGCTCGGAAAACACGCAGCAGACAAGAAGCACCGTGTTGCGGCGGGTGTCCTACGTGTCCATGAGATTTTGGAACGTTGGGAAATTGATCACACCTTGTTGGACGTCCAGCTTGTGGATGAAACCTCGGGGCTGTGCATTGGGCGCCCCTATCTGACGATCGTCCTCGACCGCTTCTCTCGAATGGTGATGGGATATTTGCTCCACCTGTCGGCGCCAAATACGGAAACCGTGCTTCGTGTGATCGAACGCTCAATCCGTCCAAAAGCCGAATTGCTGAAGCGCTTTCCGAAAGTGAGAAATGAATGGTGGGCACGTGGGCTGCCGGCTCGAATAGTCCCAGACAACGCAGCGGAATTTCACGCGGGCGATCTCATCATGGGATTCAACGAGTTGGGTATCGAGATCATGTATCCCGCTTCAAGGGCCCCTCAAAGGAAAGGTGCCGTCGAACGCTTTTTCAGCACACAGAACCTGGGGCTTATCCACAACCTCCCGGGTACCACCTTCTCGAATATCCAGCAGCGTGGCGATTACGACTCGGAGAAGAATGCATGTTTCACGCTCCCTCAATTGGAGGCGGTGGTAGTGAAATGGATCGTCGATGGTTACCACCAGACTCCTCATCGGGGGCTGGACAACAGAACACCGGCTCAAGTCTGGGGGACTAGCGAGGCGAACCATGTCATCAGCCTTCCCGTCGACCTGGACTCGTTGGAGTGCATTCTGGCCAAGCGGGCCTCGGTGAAGGTTCACCATTACGGCATCGAGGTTGCCAAAGTGGGCTACCACTCTACGGAACTTGCTGAGCTCCGTATGCGTTTGGCAGACGGAGAAAAGGTAAACGTCCGCTATCGAGACGAAGCCGGGCACGTTTGGGTTCACGACCGCTTCAGAAACTTGTTCTTCAAAGTGCCCGCCAAAGATGAGCGAATGGCCGGTAAGAGCAGGGAGGTGTGGAAGGCTGCCGAGAAAGCGCTGCGAGAAAAATATAATGAGCAGCCTAGCTTCGAGGCTACGCACAGGTGCTACCAGGAAATTATGGAAGATGCAGACGAGGCCCGCCGTTCGCAGACGCTCAGAAAACGACGCGCAGCTGCCATAGCGAAAATCGACAAGGAGGGTCGAGTGACCGAAAGCACGCCTCCACCCAAGGTACTCGCTGAAGTGGAATGGACCGGTGACTCTATTCCTAACATTCCGCCAGCAGCCTTCAAGGTCTCGGTTCGTCGCCCTGCTGGGAGTTCTAAGCCATGAACGCCATCAATCTGTACGAATGCTACGAGCATGGTGAATACAGCTTTACGCTCCGCGATCGTTTTATTCACAGCCCTCAAGTCGAGCGAGCGTTGACGCGACTAGGCGATATCCACGGCGATAGTCGGCGTACCAGAGCAAGTAAAGGGTTGCTGATCCAAGGTCCAAGCGGAGTGGGCAAGAGCACATTGGTCAAGGAGTACATTCGGTCATTGGAGGAATTGGAGAGCCATGACCCACAGAAGCGGACAGTTCTGTTCGTCGAGATGCCTTCGTCTCCAACCAAAAAGAACCTGGCAGCAGCCATTTTGGCAGAGCTGAAGGATCCCTTCGCAGAGGCACGAGGACATTCGGCAGAGGTTAAATTTGCGCGAGTAGTCCTGCTGCTGAAGAACCTTGGCGTGGAGATGTTGGTCCTCGATGAGGCGCAGCACCTGGTCGATTATCGTCGTAATGGTGCGTATGAGGCAGCAGACTGGATCAAGAGTCTGATGAATGAAACCAGTATCGCGTTTGTTCTGATTGGGCTGAAGCGCACCGAAAATCTCCTGCTAGCAAACGAGCAACTGCGACGCAGGTTTTCGGCCACGGTGGCATACGATCGCTTCACCTTCTCCGCTAATACGTCTCTTCATTTCGTGATGTTGTTGCAGGCAATCGAGGGCGAACTGCCTGTTCAAACCATCAGTTTTGTAGAGCCAGCGATGATTAAACGCTTCTACCTGGCTTCCTATGGATTGATCGACTACCTCATCAAGATTGTGGACAGGGCTGTTTGGCTGGTTCAAGTCCAGGACCTTGTCGGGATTGAACTTCCTGTGCTGGCCCAGGCTTTTGAAGACGAGGTTTGGAGCTACGCCACCGAGGATCGAAACCCCTTCAGTGCGAGCTTCAATTTCCAGCCTCTGTTCGGGAAGCGGGAGCCGTTTGAGACGTTCGAAGAGAGCAGTACCTGACGGCCAAGGGCCGGGCTTATCGGCCCGGCTCTACTCCCCTGATTTTTATGTCTTCGATTTCATGGATGTGTAGGAATGTTTGGTCTTTTAATCAACCCACGACCACACCAAGACGAAAGTCTTTTGGGGTACCTGCAGCGCCTGGCGAAAGCCAACGGATTACCCAGAAAGGAACTGCTCACCGCCTTTGCACGAGCCGACGAGACCGATGTTGCGGACTGGCTGCAGATGATGGAAGGACCACTGAGCTGGCCTGCGGTATCTGCTGAGTTTCGTGATCCAAGGCCCAAGGGGGTCAAGTTATGGACGACTCATCACGCTCGTTACTGTCCGATCTGTTTGGGCGAAGCCGGTTATTGGAGAGAAAGCTGGGGCTTGACCCTGGTTACGACGTGTTCTGTCCACGGCACTGAACTCCACGGGCGGTGCCCCAACTGTCTGAAGGAAACCGATCCAAGCGCAATGAGTGCGAATAGTTGCCAAGCGTGTGGCACCTCATTGAGTGGGACCAATTTTGAGATCGCGCCGGCGAGTGATACGGCCGCCTGGCTCACCTCTGGCTTTGAAGATAGGTTTTACGCCGACTCGTTGCCAGCTGACGCGGGATTGGCGGCCCTCACCTACGAACAGTTTCACGAGTTGTCATCGCGTCTCGCTGTCAGAAGTTTGCCTACGGAAAGAACCCAGCCGCTGAAGGTTGCTGATTCGGGTTCGCTAGAGATATCGCGGCTTATGGCAAACGCGGCGGGCGTGGTTCTCATGAACTGGCCTCTCGCATTCAGAGAACTGCTGAGTGGCCTCAAGGCAGTCCATTCCGATAACGAACATTGGACGCTCAGCAGATCGTTCGGCCCGATATACCACGACATCCACCGTGATCTGGATGACTCTTGTTTTGACTTTCTTCGTCGAGAGTTCGAATCATTTCTGCAGCATGCGTGGGAAGCACCGTTAGCGAAGCGAAATCGCAATTTGAGTGAGGAGACGATTGAGAGACATCGTTGGGTGTCGTTCGATTCTGCTGCTGAAGCTTGTGGTCTCGGGGTATCAGTCATAAAACGCCTTCATCAGGAGGGACAAATCGCCTATCGGGAGAAGGTCCATGAAGATCGAGTCTTTACGGTCGTGGACCTGGATCATTTGAAGGCAATCTCGCAGCATCTCCAGGGCGTGGCTGATATGAAAGAAACCTCGACTTTGCTAAGCCTCTGTCGCAATCGGGTTAGGCAGCTGCTAGCTGGTGGTACCCTCCAGTTCTTTGGTGGAGAACCGCGCCCAGGCGAAAGGTGGCTGATTGACTGCCGCTCGATCAACGAATTGATTGATGAGAAGCTGCCTACCAGCTCTGACCAGAGCCTGGTGTCGATCAACTACTTGGCCAAGCATTCTCTGCCCAAGGGGGGTGGGTTGGTCGAGTTGGTTCAGGCAATACGTGCAGGTGAACTTCGCGCTTACGGCCCAGCTGAGAATGGCTCGGTTGCGGTAGGGGCGTGGTTACTCAAGCCGCAAGATTTTGCAGCGTGGCAACAAGCCCGAGCTGAGAACAAGAGTCCGGTCTTTCCCGGCCTGTCGGTAGTCAAGGCTGCTGCGCTGTTAGGCGTCAAAGAACAATGCGCATACGCGTTCGTTCGACTGGGTCTGCTATGGAGCACTGCTGTCGAACGAGGCCGGCGTACGCAATTGATGGTTAAGCCTCAAGCCATCGACAGATTCAGGCGTGGCTATATCTTGGGACCGGAGATTGCGGTGTATTTGGGGAAGTCGACCAGGGAGGCGTTCAAGCACCTTTGGGAGGCCAGGTTTCGCCCCGTTGCGGGGCCATCCATTCCAAACGCGGCTTGCCGGCAGTACGTTTGGGTAAGAAGCAAAAAGCTGATCGATTACCTCGCAAGTGAAGCCGCCCAGATCGACGATCCTGAAGCCATCACGTTTTTATCCACACCGATCGCTCAGCCTCGTGATTGCCGATTCAGGCATGTGGGATCAAGATAGTTAGCACGCTTTCTTTCTTGATTGCTAAAATCATCGAACCCATTTTGGAGAATCTTATGTCCCGTCTCGCTGAATTCCGCCTGCTCGAACAACAGCTCGCAGCCCAACTGGCGGAGCTGGAAGCGCTGAAAAATGACTCTGCCCTGAAGCAGGAAATGGAATTTGAAACGAAGCTGCGCAGTTTGCTCAACGAGTATGGCTACGGCCTGCGCCAAGTGGTGCTGATCCTCGATCCGCAAGCGGTGGCTTCCACTGATATGGCCCCAAAAACCTCTCGGAAACCACGCGAAGTGAAGGTCTACAAGAATCCACACAGCGGAGAGGTTGTTGAGACCAAGGGTGGTAATCAGCGTACGCTTAAGGTGCGGATTCCACGCCATCCGGCCACCCAGTCCACGCTCATCTGGCCAGGCATTCCACGGCCATCTGGCCACCTGTTCCACGGCCATCCGGCCGGGCAGTCGGAGCGCAGCGACGCAGGGGTGGCATTGTTAGTCCGGGTTGGCTGGCGTCGTCAATTTCTGCGTCCGTTTGCGCATTGATTCACCCTTCAGATTGATCCGATAAGCGTTGTGCACCAGGCGGTCGAGGATGGCATCGGCCAGGGTCGGATCGCCGATCAGTTCGTGCCAGTTGTCCACCGGCATCTGGCTGGTGACGATGGTCGAGCGCTGGCCGTAACGGTCGTCCAGTAGCTCCAGCATGTCGCGCCGTTGCTCGCCGGTGAACGGGGCCAGGCCCCAGTCGTCGAGGATCAGCAGGTCGGTCTTGGCGTAGCTGCTCATCAGCTTGGCGAAGCGGCCGTCGCCATGGGCCAGACCCAGTTCTTCCAGCAAACGTGGCAGGCGCAGATAGCGCACGCTGTAGCCCTCTCGGCAGGCCTGGTGGGCCAGGGCACAGGCCAGCCAGGTTTTACCGACACCGGTGGGGCCGCCGATGATCAGGTTGAGGCCGTCGCTCAGCCACTGGCCACTGCTCAGTTGCAAGATCAGCGCCTTATCAAGTCCGCGCGGGCTGCGGTAGTCGATGTCTTCGAGGCAGGCGTTGTGCTTGAGCCGGGCCTGGCGCAGACGGCTGCTCAGGCGCTTGTCGTCGCGTTCAGTCAGCTCGCGGTCGACCAGCAGGCCGAGGCGTTCCTCGAAGCTCAGGCTGTCGATGTCCGGGGTTTTCAGTTGCTCGGCGAGTGCCTTGAGCATGCCGGTCAGGCGCAGGGTCTGGAGCTTGTCCAGGGTCGGATGGGGCAGCATGGTGGGATTCCTTGGGGTCAGTGGTAGTAGCCGGGGCCGCGCAGGTTGGCGTGGTCGTCTGGCAGTAGAGGCAGGTTGGCTTGAGCCAGTGGCAGGTTTTCCAGCCCCTGGCGCAGGATCGATTCGAGGCTCTTGTAGCTGCACGCGCCGAGGCTGAGGGCGCGTCGGCAGGCCAGCTCCAAGCGCACTTCGCCATGGGTCTTGCCCAGGCGCAGGATGCCCAGGCAGGCCCGGTAGCCGTGAGTCGGGTGGATGCGCCGTTCGAGGATGTGGCTGATCACGCCGGCGGTGTTCGGCCCGGTCTGCTCAGCCCAGCGGATCAGCCGTTGTGGCGTCCACTCGGCGTGCTCGCGATGGCTCTTGGGCATGTGCTCGGTCTGCGTGCTGTGCCTGCCCTTGTGCATTGAGCGCAGGTGGCTGGCCACTCGCTGGTTGGCGTGGAAACACTCGACGGTGCGCGCCGTCAGCCGTACTTCCAGTTGCTTCTTCACCAGTTGGTACGGCACCGAGTAGTAATGCCCATCGACCTCGACGTGGTAGTCGATGTGCACCCGCGCCTTCTTCCACTCGGCGTAGACGTAGGGTTGCTCCGGCAGGGGGCGCAGCGCTGGACGATCCAGGGCTTCGAAGGCCGACTGCCGGGAGCCCGGCAGCTTGCGAAACGGTCGTCGGTTGAGCCGCTCCAGCAATAAGGCGATGGCGCTGTTGAGTTCATCCAGGGAGAAGAACTGGCGGTTCCTCAGCGCGGCGAGGATCCAGCGCTCGACCACCTGCACGCCGACCTCGGCCTTAGCCTTGTCGCGCGGCTTACGCGCCCGCGCCGGCACCACCGCCACGCCATAGTGCTCGGCCAGATCGCGGTAGCTCGGGTTGATGTCCGGCTCGTAGCGATGACTCTTACTCACCGCGCTGCGCAGGTTGTCCGGCACCACGATCTCCGGCACGCCGCCGAGGAAGGCGAAGCAGCGGACATGGGAGCCCAGCCAGTCCGGCAACTGCTGCGACCAGGTCGCTTCGGCGAAGGTGTAGCTGGAGGCGCCGAGTACCGCGACGAACACCTGCGCCTGGCGGATCTCGCCGCTATAGCGGTCGATCACCGGCACCGTCTGCCCGGCGTAGTCGACGAACAACTTCTCGCCAACGCGATGTTCCTGGCGCATCACCACGTCCAGCTTGCCCTGCCAGGCTCGGTAGTGCTCACAGAACCAGCTGTACTGAAAGCCCTGCGGCTGGCTCAGACGGTACTCCTGCCAGAGCAGCGCCAGGGTTACGCCGGGGCGGCGCAGTTCGGCATGCACCCATGCCCAATCGGGTAAAGGCCGCTTCTCACTGGCAACCGCCGGGGCCGGCGGGAACAGTTGCTGCTCCAACTCGGCATCGGACAGCGAACAGGGCCAGGTGAGGCCGCTGGCGGCAAAACGATTGAGGTAGTCGCCGACGGTGACACGACCGACCTGCACGCTGACCGCAATCTGGCGAGCCGATAGTCCGACCTCGAACTTGAGACGTAGTACTTCGCGAATCTTACGCATGGATAAACGCTCCACGACGACCTCTCTGCTTCGAAAAAGAGGTCGATGGTAGTGAAGAAATCCTGCGTAGCTGCCTACCCGGTTGGGTGGCCGGATGGCCGTGGAATCAGTGGCCGGATGCGCGTGGAATGGGTGGCCGGATCACCGTGGAATCGGTGGTCAGATGCTCATGGAATGGGTGGCCAGATGACCGTGAAATCCGCACTTAAGGCCTGGAAAAACGAGTATGGCGCTGAGGTAGTCGAGTCTTGGCTCGCCAATTGATTGCACTGCAGGCGGCTTCTGGCACGAGATGAATCGTGGTGCGCCCCGAATGCAAATTCCCATTCTGGGGCGTGACGAAATTTTCTGCGGGTGGTGGATTTAGAGAATTAAAACTGTCGCTAGAGGGTCCCGTCTTTCGCGGCCTGCAGCCATTTGGAGAGGAAACGCAAAACTGTCGCAATCACCCAAAACGCCGGTTCAGACTGATTCGCTAGAGAATTAAAACTGTCGCAGCCTGAAACGACGCGGCTTTCACGTGTATTCAGAGCCATCATTATCGATAGCCTGCTTACAAACATGTAATTCCTGGATCACGTGGATGACAGCTCCCAGTCGGTAAGCTTCACTCATGTCTTCATGGAGTAACAGAAATGAACACCGCTAAAAGCATTGCCGCCCTCATGCTCGTAATCGCCTCCTCATCCGCTTTAGCTGAAGGAGGATCTGATCGCTTACACGGAAAGATGATTCAGGCAAATGAGCAAGCAATGCGTGCCTACGCCGCTGCCAATGGAAAAAAACCACCTGAAGTGATCCATTATCGCTACGGAATGAAACTGGATGTGGCGAGAGTTATCAGTATGACTTCGCTCAAAGGTAGCTGCGACGTGATGCCGACACAGATGAATTACGAGGACTCAACAGGTGAGTTGAAAATCCTCGAATATCGCTCTGCTGGAATTAACTGTAGAGGTCAAAACTGACCGAAGGGACAGGGTAAGTCTTGGAGTAAGCTGACCACGACCAGCGCTGCAGCTGGTCGGCTGGCCGGCAGAAGCCCTTCCCCCGGGGCATCTTGCATTACGTGTCAGGATAACTGGCAACTACTTGATCGTCCCCACTCTTGGTGAGGCCGATGACTTGATAGGCGTGTTTCATGCCATCAACCTCCATACCTGGTGAGCCAGCGGGCATGCCAGGTACCGCGACGCCTGCCAGGTCGTTGCGCTTTATGAGCTCCTGCACCTGGGCTGCGGGGACGTGACCTTCCACAAACTTGCCATCGATAACCGCGGTGTGACACGAAGCCAGCCTCGGAGCTACTCCTAGCTCTTGCTTCACCGCCCTCATGTCCGTTTCAACGTGGTCGACGACCTTGAAGCCGTTTGCCTCCAAGTGCGCTATCCATTTCTTACAGCAACCGCAATTAGCGTCCCGGTGCACATCGATAGTCAGGGGCTCCGCAGCAAAGGCGGCTGAGGCGATTAGAAGTGACGCTGCGGTACTTAAACCGAGGAAGCGGCGCTTACTTGTCATGAGTGTGCTCCTTCCCGTCTTTGTGCACATGGGTTTTGGGAGTAGAACCTGTGTGGTGGTCCGAGTGCGCCTCGCCGGACTCGTGTTCACCGTGGTGCTCCGCTACTGATGAAGACTCCGAATGCGAACTGCCATGATCATGACTTTCCTCAGCCACGCCGTTTGCTGCGGAATCATCATGATTTCCATGACCTGATTTCGCACCACCGTGTTGGCCTTCATGGTTATGCATATCGCTTTCGCCACCGCCATGTTGGTGACCACCACTGGAAGCGACCATCATCTGGTACTGCTCAGCATTGAGTTGCGGTAGCTGGTCCAGGAACGCGACGATTCCCCAGATGTACTGGTCGTCCATGCTCTTACCCCAGGCTGGCATGCCTGTCGCTTTGATACCGTGCTTGATGGTCCAAAACGCAGCAGCAGGGTCACCGCTTACACCTATCTCGGTGAGGTTTGGTGGGGATGGGTATAGGGCTTGGCTGAGTTCAGTTTTCTCCACCCCTGGCGCGAGGTGGCAACCGATACACATGGCGTTGTAGTTGCCTGCCCCTGCTTGGATGAGAGCAGGATCTTTAAGGTTTGGCACCTCAATGTCGCTTGCTCGGACTTCAATCGAGCGATCCCGCGCCATGGCCAAAAACGCATGCACAGCGGGGAAGTGTGGGTCGTCCGCACCAACGTTCACGAGACCGAAGTAAGCAGCACCTAGCACTGCTGCGCTAGTAACAGCACCTGCCGCCACCAGCGTTGTAATTGTTTTTTTCATGTTGAGTTCTCAAAACCACATCCGAATACCGGCCACAAAACGAGCTTCGTCCACGTCCCCGCCTTCATCCCGAATGAAATCGGCGGTTTTGCCGTAGGAACGGCTCCAGGTGACACCTATGTATGGCGCGAACTGGCGAACAATCTCGTACCGTAACCGCAGCCCGACTTCGGTGTTTGCCAGGCCAGAGCCGACGCCGCGTTCCGGGTCGTTCTTGCCATAAAAGTTGGCCTCAGCGGTTGGCTGAAGAATTAAACGATTGGTTAGCAAGATGTCGTACTCGCCCTCCAGACGGGCAGCGGTTTGACCGTTCTCGCCGATAAAGGCGGTGGCTTCAGCTTCGAAGTCATACAGGGCCAGGCCCTGAATACCGAACGCAGCCCAGGTCTGCGGATCCTCCGGTTTGAAATCCTGCCGGACGCCGGCGACAACATCCCACCACGGGCTTACCGAGCGGCCATAGAGGAGCTGCAGCTCAGCATCTTCAGTCACACCATTGGTTCGTTCACCTTCCGAGCGAATCCAGAGCCTATTGATATCGCCGCCCACCCAGCCGGATGCATCCCAAGCAAGCGTGCTACCTTCATCGGCATCTTGGTATTCCAGTTGGTCTAGCAAGAAAAAGCTGTTGAACCCGCTGTCATCCATTTTGTGCCCGTCAAGCGGGGGGAAGGCAGCCTGCCGGTCGGCATCAGTCAGCACCGGGATTGGCGTACGGCTGGTCGGGGTCGGCGAATCAGCGTTCCCGTTTCCCATCGTGGAATGACCCATCGCGCCATGATCCATGCCTTCCATGGACCCGTGATCCATGCCTTTCATGCTTCCATGGTCCATCTTGCTGTGGTCCATCGAGGCGGGTTTCGCTTTGGGCTGGCCATGGCCCATTTTGCTGTGATCAACGGGTGCAGGTTGCGTGGGTTGCTTGCTCGCGCCCATCTGGCTGTGGTCCATGCCCGGCATCGCAGCCTGTGATGAGGCGTGGTCCATCTGCATGGCACCGTGGCCCATTGCCGAGTGGTCCATTCCGGAATGATCCATTTCAGCGGCGAAGCTGGGCGAAACGCCCAGCACACCTAAAGAAACGGCGAATGCCAGCAGCGATGGTCGTGCAACGCTATTGGCCATTTTTCCCTGCCTTAGCTTTGTCGCTGCCATGCGATTCCATCATTTTGCTGTGATCCATTCCTTCCATGGAACCATGATCCATGCCCTCCATAGAGCCATGATCCATGCCTTTCATGGAGCCGTGATCCATGCCTTCATGGTTCATGCCCTGGGCTTGCTTGCTCTTCGAGCCGTTCGATTGCGCCGCGTTGGACGACTTTTGAGAGTGCTGATCATGGTTGTCACTGGACCAGGAAGACGGGGCGTACACCGCGAGCAGGCCAACCATCGCGGCAGAGAGGAAAAAGGCGCTTCGTTTCATTGGTTTGCTCATCTCGTATCTCCAGTTCATTCGTCCACGCGGACTTCTCGGAACATGCCCATCTCCATGTGGTACATGAGGTGACAGTGATAGGCCCAGCGCCCGAGTGCATCTGCGGTTACGCGATAGCTTCGTTTCGAGCCAGGCGGCATATCGATCGTGTGTTTTCGCACCATGAAATTGCCGTCCTCATCCTCCAGGTCACTCCACATGCCGTGCAGATGGATGGGGTGAGTCATCATGGTGTCGTTGACCAAGGTAATACGCAGGCGCTCGCCGTACTTGAGCCGCAGCGGCTCTGCGTCAGAAAACTTGATCCCATCGAAGGACCAAGCGAACTTTTCCATATGCCCGGTAAGGTGCAGTTCGATTGTCCGGCCAGGTTCCCGGCCGTCAGGGTCGATGAAGGTGCTACGCAAATCCGAATACGTGAGAACCCGACGCCCGTTATCGCGAAGCCCGATCCCCGGATCGCTCAGCTTTGGCGTAGGGGTCATGGTCTGCATATCGACCAGAGGGTTGTTTGTTTCGGAGGCGGGATGGTTCTGCATGGCACCGCTGGCGGCCATATTGCTTTGGTCCATACCGGTCATGTTGCCGTGGTCCATGCCAGCCATCTTGCTATGGTCCATACCGGCCATGCTGCCGTGGTCCATGCCAGCCATCTTGCTATGGTCCATACCGGCCATGCTGCCGTGGTCCATGCCAGCCATCTTGCTATGGTCCATACCGGCCATGCTGCCGTGGTCCATGCCAGCCATCTTGCTATGGTCCATACCGGCCATGCTGCCGTGGTCCATGCCAGCCATCTTGCTGTGGTCCATACCGGCCATGCTGCCGTGATCCATGCCACCCATGCTGCCGTGGTCCATCCCCATATCACTCATGGAGATGAGAGGCCTTGGATCTACAGCCGGCACCGGTGCCTGCAGGCCCTCACGGACAGCCAAGGTACCCCTTGAATAGCCGGTGCGATCCATGGATTGAGCAAAGATGGTGTAAGCCTGCTCGTTTTCAGGCTCGACAATGACATCGTAGGTTTCAGCAACGGCAATCCGGAATTCATCGATCGACACTGGCTTAACGTACTGACCGTCGGCTGCGACAACCGTCATTTTCAAGCCGGGGATCCGCACGTCGAAATAGGTCATCGCCGAGCCATTGATAAAGCGAAGCCGGATTTTCTCCCCTGGCTTGAAGATTCCCGTCCAGTTCCCATTTGGCGCCTGGCCGTTCATGAGGTAGGTGTAGGTGTGCCCGCTCACGTCAGCGAGATCGGTTGGGCTCATCTTCATCTCGGCCCACATCTTTCGATCGGCCACAGCAGCAGACCAACCTTTCTCGCTCACGTCGTCGACGAAGTCGCCAACGGTGCGCTTGTGGAAGTTGTAATAGTCCGACTGTTTTTTGAGCTTGGACATAACCCGCGCCGGGTCTTCGTCGGTCCAATCACTCAGCATGACGACATAGTCACGATCGTAGGTGAAAGGCTCTGGATCCTTGGCATCAATCACCAGCGCACCGTAAACACCGACCTGCTCCTGGAAGCCCGAATGGCTGTGGTACCAGTAGGTGCCGTTCTGGTGGACCTTGAACTTGTACTCGTACATGCCGTCGGGAGCGATGCCATGGAAGCTTAGACCCGGCACGCCGTCCATATTCGCCGGCAGGATGATGCCGTGCCAGTGGATGGACGTGTCCTGCTTCAAGCGGTTGCGAACCCGTAGCGTGACCGTGTCGCCTTCGCGCCAACGGAGTATTGGTCCTGGCAGCGAACCGTTGATGGCCATCGCCGTTCGAGCTGCCCCGGTAATGTTCACCGGGAGCTCCCCGATGTACAGGTCAAAATCGGTGCCGGTCAGTACGTTAGGCTGGCCAGGGCTGGTTACGGCCCAGACCGGCGCGCGCCACATGCCCAGCCCACCCAGTAGTCCGGTAGCAGCCAGGCCTTTGACGAATGAACGTCTCGTGGTTTTGCTTTGCATGCCGTTGCGTCCAATCAGGTAGATCGCTGATATCCAGACTGCGGGATCCGCAGCCATCTGGTTTCAATTGAGCTCCCCCAAGCCTCGTAGACTTTCGCCAAAGCACAAGGATTGCGGGAGGCAATACCCCGAAAGCTGACATAGTTCAGATTCCGGGGTGATTACATTTCTGTAAGCTAAGCTCAGCAGCTCTCGTGGCCGGGGTGCTTTTGGCTTTGGGCGGTAACAGGAGCCTCTGCTTTTTTCTCCTGAGCAACCTGGTAAGCCTGCATGGAAGATGCACGTGCAGCTTCCATCCTGGCGAAGGTGCGATCCGCGCCGCCTTCAGCCAGGGCGAGGCTCGCCATGCCGAAGGTGACTACCATCACAATCGCTTTGATCATGTTCATTTGCGTTTCCTCTAAGGGTCAGTTTCGCCTGATTGGCGCCGTTCACAGTGCTCAAGCTAGCTACCCGGCACTGTCAGCAAGCTGAGCCCGACATTACTTTTCCGTCAGCTTCTGGTTGGGTGCCTTTTTTGCTGCACACTGAAGGGCATCCAAGGGGGCGCAGCAGATGAAATTACTCGTAGCCGAAGATGAGCCAAAAATCGGGGCCTACCTGCAGCAAGGGCTGACGGAGGCAGGCTTTACCGTCGATCGTGTGGTCACAGGGACCGACGCGCTGCAATACGCTTTGAGCGAGGCGTATGACCTGCTGATTCTTGATGTAATGATGCCGGGGCTAGACGGCTGGGAGGTGCTGCGGATGGTACGTGCGGCAGGGAAAGAGGTCCCAGTCTTGTTTTTGACGGCCCGTGATGGCGTGGACGATCGCGTGAAAGGGTTAGAACTCGGGGCTGACGATTACCTGGTCAAACCCTTTGCATTCTCGGAACTGCTAGCGCGTGTGCGCACTTTGCTGCGAAGAGGCAGCAGTGGCTATGCTCAGACCACTATGAAGATGGCTGACCTGGAGGTAGACCTGCTTAAGCGCCGGGCCACCCGAAATGGCAAGCGGATCGACCTCACAGCCAAGGAGTTCTCCTTACTGGAACTACTCATGCGCCGACGCGGCGAGGTACTGCCGAAGTCCCTGATCGCATCGCAGGTGTGGGATATGAACTTCGACAGCGACACTAACGTGATCGAGGTTGCTGTTCGTAGGTTGCGGGCCAAGATTGATGACGATTTCGCCCCCAAGCTCATACATACAGTTCGTGGCATGGGCTATCTGATGGATGTTCCCGAGTAATGCGCGCCCAATCGTCGCTCGTTAAACGCCTTACCCTCATGTTCATGTTCGCGGTCATCGCCGTATTGGTCGTTGCCGGCGTGAGCTTCTACATGCTCAGTCAGCACCATTTCCAGATGCTGGATGAGCAAGCCCTGGCCGAGAAACTCGAATCCACCCGGCACATCCTTTCACTTTCAGCAGCACGTGATGAACTTGAGGATCAGGAGCCTCAACTGCGTGCTTTGTTGGGGGCTCATCAGGACCTTTCTGCGGAGATTCTTGATGCTGACGGTACTGTCCTGTTCTCGGACTCCAAGGCATCCCGCATCCCTGAGCGCTTTAAGCAGGCCTCTTCTGGCGCCGTTTGGGACTGGCAAATCGACTCGCGGAACTTCCGGGGGATTACCTCTCAACTGGCTATAGCGCAGGCGCAGGCGCCGGTAACAGTCATGTTGATGCTGGATGTCACCAGCCATGCCCACTTTTTCAAGACGCTGCAATGGTGGTTCGGCATTGGCTTGGTCATCAGCGCTCTGGTTAGTGCAGGATTGGGGTGGATCGTGGCCAAGAGCGGTCTTCGGCCGGTTGGGCAGATCACCAAGGTGGCGACATCCATGTCTGCCCGGTCCCTTCGCGAGCGAATTCCATTGGAGCCCGTGCCGCTTGAATTGCAGGAGCTGATCCTCTCCTTCAACGGAATGCTTGCACGCCTGGAAGACGCGTTCGTCCGGCTATCAAACTTCTCAGCCGACATCGCACATGAGCTGCGGACTCCGGTAAGTAATCTTCTGACGCATACCGAAGTCGTTCTGACCAAAAAACGCGACCTCGATGCCTACGAAGACAACCTCTACTCCAATCTTGAAGACCTCAAGCGCATGTCGCGCATGATCGATGACATGCTGTTCCTGGCAAAAGCTGATAACGGCTTGATCATCCCCGAGCAGGTTGATATCGATCTGGTCGGGCTAGTGTCCAGACTGATTGAGTACTACCAGCTTGCAGCCGAAGACCGAAGCATTCGGCTTGCCCTTCAAGGCGAAGGTACGATCCGTGGTGACCGGCTAATGATTGACCGGGCGGTTTCCAACATTCTATCCAACGCTTTGCGCTATACCCCCGAAGGCCACGATATCGCCGTCCGGATTGTCGAGGCGGCTGATCAAGTGAACCTGTCCGTCCAGAACAATGGGGCCACGATTGATCCGGAACATATCAACAAAATCTTCGACCGGTTCTATCGCGCTGACCCTGCAAGGCGGGAAGGAAGCCCAAGCAACGCCGGCTTGGGTCTGGCCATAACGCGTTCGATCATCGAGGCTCATGGTGGGCGAATTTGGTGTACCTCCGCTGACGGCGTGACGAGTTTTCACATCGCTCTGCCGCACGCCAAACAATCCACTTCCAAGCCTCAAACGGCTTAATGCTCATTTCATGCGTGTAACCTATACTCGGCCATCATGAACCGGCTCCTACGACTGTTCACCATCCTGCTTCTAATCGCATCGCTTCCTCTCAACGGCATGGCGGGAGTCGACTCAGCCATTGAACCATGCCCCATGCAAACCATGGGGATGGAGATGATGGCGGGGATGGATCACGATTGTTGCCAGGATACTGATCCAGGATCAGCTGCCGACCACTCCAAAGCCTGCAAAGTGGGCCAGGAGTGTAGAACCGCGAGCACAGTTCAGGTCGAAATAATTAACCCCACGCTCACCTATTCTGCGCCTAGGCCAGTAGATACCTATGCGGTGAGCCTCGTAAACAGGGCGCCTCCTGACCCTTGGCGGCCACCCCGCGCCTGATTACCTCTTAAATTCACCCCATCGTCCTGTTTTGCAGCCGGATGATGGCATGCGCTTGCGCGCTGATTTTTTGAGGAATCATTTCCATGACTCCCCCACGTTACCGATTAGGGATGGCATGTCTGGCCGCTCTGATCAGCCTGTTGTCGACGTTACCGGCTCAGGCTACACCGTTGTCTCTGGAGGAAGCGCTTCAACTTGCCGAACGCAATGCCCCCATCCTCCAGGCCAGGCAAGAGCAAATGACGGCCGCTCGACACGCTGTGATCCCAGCAGGCGAGCTGCCTGATCCACGTCTCAACCTAGGAGTGCAGAACCTTCCTGTTGACGGCAGTGATCGTTGGAGCATGAACCGCGATTTCATGACGATGCAGGTTGTCGGCCTCTCCCAGGAAGTACCAAACCGGGACAAGCGGGAGGCACGAGTTGAGACGGCACGAGCGAGCGTTGAGCGAGCCGATGCAGAGGCGGTGTTCGAGCGCTTAAAAGTGCGTGCTGCCACAGCCCAAGCTTGGGTCGCGGCGTACACCGTTCAACGGAAACTGCAGCAGTTTGAGGACTTCTACAAAGAAAACCGTCTGTTGGCCGCAGCAATCCGCGCACGCCTGGCCGGCGGTACCGGCGCGACGGCCGACGCACTTGCTCCTGACCAGGAAGCTGCGCAACTCGATGAGCAAAAAGATGTTCTGCTCACACAGGCCGCTCAGGCACGGGCTGCACTCAAGCGATGGATTGGAGAGGATGCTGATCCGCAAGCTCAAGCATTTCCGCGCTGGCCAGTGAGCGCGCCGGACTATCTACACGCTATACATGCACATCCAGAATTGGCGACCTACAACGCCCTTACGCGGGAAGCACAAGCTCAAGTGCACCAAGCCTTGGCAGAAAAGAAGTCGGACTGGGGGTGGCAGGTGGATTACCAGCGGCGCGGGCCTGAATTCAGCAATATGGTGAGCCTGCAGGTAAGTTTCCAACTGCCCTTGTTCGCTGGCTCACGGCAGGACCCGATGATCGCGGCACGTCGCGCACAAGTCCGGCAACTGGAGGACGAACAGGAAGCGGCATTGCGTGAGCATAAAGCGCAGCTGGAGACAGATCTTGCGGATTACCAGCGATTGCAGCGAGCAGTGCAGCGCAGCCGTGAAACATTGTTACCGCTAGCGGAGGATCGAGTCCGCCTCGCCCTTGCTGACTATCGAGCCGGTAAATCACCCTTAAGTGAGGTTCTCACCGCTCGACGTCAGCGGGTTGAAACACGACTGCAAGACATCGATCTGCAAGGACAGTTGGCCGCGACAGCTGCACGGCTGCACTTCGCGTATGGAGAGGTGCGCGCATGAGAAATTCAACTATCAGCCTTGTGGTATTGGCCGCGTTGGCTATCGGCGGTGGCGTTGGCTATCAGCTAGCAAAGCGTGGGCAGGTGTCCACTGCCTCCCCTGAAACGCTACAGAAGGTGCTGTATTGGTATGACCCGATGTACCCCCAGCAGCACTTTCCAGCACCGGGCAAGTCGCCCTTCATGGACATGCCACTGGTGCCGAAGTACCAGGAAAGCACCGCTGCTGAGGTGAGCCCCGCAGTTCAAGTTTCACAGGGGCTCCAACAAAACCTGGGGGTCCGTCTGGCTACCGTAGCGAAAGGGCAGCTTGCTCGAACCCTCCAGGTGAGCGGCGTGCTTACCTTCGATGAGCGGGATTTTAGCGTTCTGCAGGCTCGTACCGGTGGCTACGTCGAACGCACCTATGGCCGCGCTACAGGCGACGTGGTTGCCAAGGGCGCCCCATTGGCAGATGTGTTGACGCCTGAATGGGCGGGCTTGCAGGAAGAGTACCTGGCGCTTCAGCGATCTGGGGACAATGAATTGCGCGCTGCAGCTCGGCAACGACTACTGCTGGCGGGTATGCCTGCCGATCTTATCAACCGGATTGACCGTACGGGAAGGGTCCAGAATTCGGTAACGCTCTTGGCCCCAACAGCAGGCGTCCTTCAGGCTCTGGAATTGCGGCCAGGCATGACAATGACACCGGGTGCAACGTTGGCGAAGATCAATGGTATCGCGAACGTCTGGCTTGAGGCCGCAGTACCTGAAGCGCAAGCCCAAGGCCTACAGGAAGGACAGGCAGTGCAGGCGAATCTGGCAGCGTTCCCAGGCGAACCTGTTCCCGGCAAGCTGACCGCATTGCTGGCTGATGCGGATCTGCAAAGCCGCACCTTGCGGCTTCGTATAGAACTGCCCAACCCCGGCGGCCGGTTGCGCCCAGGCATGACCGCGCAGGTTTCCCTCCATCCGTCCGGGCAACAGGATGACAGCCTACTGGTGCCAGCCGAGGCGATCATTCGGACGGGGAAACGCGATCTCGTAATGGCGTCAGAAGACGGAGGTCGATTCCGGCCGGTGGAAGTAGTGCTCGGCCAGGAAAGTGCTGGCCAGGTGGTCGTGCTGCGAGGCCTTCAGGCGGGCCAGCGCGTTGTGGCGTCCGGGCAGTTTCTGCTGGACTCCGAAGCGAGCTTGAAAGGTATCGAGGCCGTTACTGCTGGCGATGCTCCACTTGCGCAACCTGTACAGCCGGCTCTACATCAGGCCAATGGGCGCATCGTTCAAATAGAAGGTAATCAGCTGACCATCGCTCATGGACCGTTCGTGACGCTGGGCATGCCTGGTATGACGATGACTTTCCCTGTGGCAGATCCCCGCTTGATTGCCGGACTCAAGGTTGGCGAACGCATCCGGTTTGGAGTGCGCGAGCGCGATGAAGGCATGGTCATCGAGCAAATAACCCAGCAGGAGAACCAGCCATGATCGCGAACCTGATTCGTTGGTCGGTTGGCAACCGCGTCCTGGTCCTGCTGGCAACACTGTTTGCCGTAGCTTGGGGCGTTTTCTCTCTGCGCAGTTTGCCGATCGACGCGTTGCCTGACCTGTCAGATGTGCAGGTGATTATCCGCACCTCCTACCCAGGGCAGGCACCGCAGATCGTGGAAAATCAGGTGACATATCCCCTGACCACCACAATGCTTTCCGTACCCGGAGCCAAGACAGTGCGGGGCTTTTCAGCATTTGGAGACAGCTTCGTATATGTGTTGTTTGAGGACGGCACAGATCTCTATTGGGCGCGGTCCAGGGTGCTCGAATACCTAAGCCAGGTTCAGTCTCGATTACCGGCGTCCGCTAAGCCAGTGCTCGGACCCGATGCCACTGGTGTAGGCTGGATCTACCAGTATGCGCTGGTGGACCGCAGTGGTACCCATGACCTGGCACAGCTGCGCAGC
The DNA here is from genome assembly GCF_013305685.1 of Pseudomonas sp. 13159349. Taxonomy (NCBI): domain Bacteria; kingdom Pseudomonadati; phylum Pseudomonadota; class Gammaproteobacteria; order Pseudomonadales; family Pseudomonadaceae; genus Pseudomonas; species Pseudomonas sp. 13159349. The sequence continues at coordinate 27,652 of NZ_CP045553.1, forward strand.
CTTCAGGACTGGTTCCTGCGCTTCGAGTTGAAAACTCTTCCGGACGTTGCCGAAGTGGCGACGATAGGCGGGATGGTCAAGCAGTACCAGGTAGTGCTCGATCCGCTGCGCATGGCCAGCTTGGGAATCACTCAAGTTGAGGTTTCGGACGCCATCGCCAAGGCCAATCAGGAAACCGGTGGCGGCGTGCTCGAACAAGGCGAAGCTGAGTTCATGGTAAGGGCTTCCGGCTATCTGAAGTCACTCGATGATTTCCGAGCCATTCCCCTGCGCCTGGCTGCGAAGGGTATACCCGTAACACTGGGCGATGTAGCCACTGTACAGCTGGGCCCTGAGGCACGTCGCGGCATCGGCGAGCTTGATGGACAGGGCGAAGCGGTGGGCGGCGTAGTAATTCTGCGCAGTGGCAAGAATGCGAAAGATGCCATCGCTCACGTCAAATCCAAGCTTGAATCGCTGGAAAAAAGCCTGCCTGCCGGGGTCGAGCTGGTCACTACCTACGACCGTAGCCAGTTGATCGATCGTGCTGTGGAAAATCTGAGCCAGAAGCTGATTGAAGAGTTCATCGTGGTCGCACTGGTGTGCGCTGCATTTCTTTGGCATCTGCGCTCATCGTTGGTCGCCATCGTCTCGCTTCCGGTTGGTGTCCTCATTGCCCTGATCGTCATGCGCCACCAGGGCATCAACGCCAACATCATGTCGCTTGGGGGCATAGCCATTGCAATCGGTGCGATGGTGGACGCCGCTGTGGTGATGATTGAGAACGCGCACAAACGGGTTGAGGCTTGGCATACGTGGCACCCTGGAAAGTCGTTGCGTGGCGAAGATCATTGGAAAGTGATGACTGAGGCAGCAGTCGAGGTCGGGCCTGCGCTGTTCTTCAGCCTCATGATCATTACGCTGTCCTTCATACCGGTATTCACCTTGCAGGCTCAGGAGGGAAGGCTGTTTGCGCCCCTCGCATTCACCAAGACTTATGCAATGGCAGCAGCAGCGGGCCTTTCGGTTACCCTGGTACCCGTGCTGATGGGGTACTGGATTCGGGGTCGTTTACCGGCAGAAGAGCGCAACCCACTCAATCGAACCCTGATACGGCTCTATCGCCCAGCATTGGAGATCGTTCTACGCCGGCCAAAGCTCACGTTGGCGGGTGCACTGTTGATTTTGCTCAGCAGTGTCTGGCCCCTGAGCCAGCTCGGCGGCGAATTCTTGCCGCCACTGGATGAAGGCGATTTGCTGTACATGCCGACTGCCCTGCCAGGTCTTTCGGCGCAGAAAGCCTCTGAGCTTTTGCAACGTACGGACCGGCTGATCCGAACGGTACCGGAGGTCGCCAGTGTCTTCGGTAAAGCGGGCCGGGCTGAATCAGCGACCGACCCGGCCCCGCTGGAGATGTTCGAGACGACTGTCCGACTTAAACCGAAGGATCAGTGGCGAGCAGGGATGACCACTGAGAAGCTGATCGAAGAGCTGGACCGTACCGTGCAGGTACCTGGGCTAACCAATATCTGGATCCCACCGATTCGAAACCGTATCGACATGCTCGCAACCGGTATCAAAAGCCCGATCGGCGTAAAGGTTGCCGGCAGCAATTTGAATGAGATCGACCGGGTGACTCTGGCTATCGAGAAGGTGGCCAAAACGGTTCCAGGGGTGACTTCCGCCCTCGCCGAGCGATTAACCGGTGGACGCTACATCGATCTGGATATCGACCGCCAATTCGCAGCGCGTTACGGCCTGAACATTGCTGATGTCCAAGCGATTGTTGCCGGCGCCGTTGGGGGCGAAAACATCGGCGAAACCGTAGAAGGCCTGGCGCGATATCCCATCAGTGTTCGGTACCCACGGGAGTGGCGTGACTCTGTTGATGCCCTGCGGCAGCTACCGATTTACACCAGCCAAGGGGGGCGAATCACACTGGGAACCGTGGCACGGGTGCGTATTGCGGACGGTCCACCCATGCTCAAGAGTGAAAACGCGCGCCCCTCGGGCTGGGTGTATATCGACGTGCGGAGACGGGACCTGTCCTCCGTCGTTGCCGACCTGCGCCGGCTAGTCGATCAGCAGGTGAAGCTCGATCCTGGCATAAGCTTGAGCTATTCCGGGCAGTTCGAATACCTGGAGCGCGCCAATGCGCGCTTAGCATGGGTAGTACCGGCGACGCTGGCCATTATTTTCGTCCTTCTCTACCTCACGTTTGGCCGCCTCGGTGAAGCGCTGCTGATCATGGCTACCTTGCCATTTGCGCTAACCGGCGGCGTATGGCTGCTGTACATGATGGGCTACAACCTGTCGGTGGCCACGGGTGTCGGTTTTATCGCCTTGGCTGGGGTCGCAGCAGAGTTTGGAGTCATCATGCTGATCTACCTCAACAATGCCTGGACTGAACGAAACGGCAACGGTACGCAGGGGCAACCTGCGCTTCTGGATGCTATCCGCGAAGGGGCCGTGCAGCGCATCCGCCCCAAAGCCATGACCGTAGCAGTGATCGTCGCAGGCTTGATGCCAATCCTCTGGAGTAGCGGTACCGGCAGCGAAGTCATGAGCCGGATCGCTGTACCCATGGTCGGCGGCATGCTCACCGCGCCTTTGCTCTCACTATTTGTAATCCCTGCGGCTTACTGGCTCGTCAGGCGCCGCGGACTCGCTGTACACGATAACCCCCAAACAGGAGTAACCCGATGAAGAAGCTACTGATCAGCGCTGGCCTGGTGTTCGCCGTTGCGGCGGCGGTGCAGGCCCAAGACATGTATGGCACGGATATGAAGAATATGCCCATGGAAGGCAACGAGACCCAAGGCAGCCAGGCGGCTCCGACTGCATCGGCTGAGGGAACCATCAAAGCTTTGGAACCAGGTAAAGTTACCTTGGCGCATGGACCAGTATCAGCCCTGAAATGGCCGGCAATGACCATGGGCTTCAGCGCTACCGAGCAGCAACTCAAGGGACTCAAGGTAGGCGACAAGGTCAGCTTCGATTTCCGAATGAATGGGGGCACAGCGACGATCGTAGGCATTCGCAAGCAGTGACGGATTGACTTCTAACCCTGCCTATTAGAGCTGATAGGCAGGGTCATTTAGCCAAACTTTGGAAAAAGTGCTGCCGCAATTCCTGACCGCGCCGCCTTCAGCTCTGTGCCTCGGGACGCTAGTTGGTCTTTGCGCTCTGTAGCCGGGATGCATTCAGATCAGAGTAGTAGCTGACGTTTGAGCAGAGATCTTCGTGCATCACGATCTATATGGGTCGAAAGCGGACAGGGCATCGCAAAGTCATCCAACTGCCTGAGTTATCCGAACGCCAACAAGGATTCCACCGAGCTTGTCGACAAGAAAACCCGCGACAACTCAGAGTGTTATCCGAGCAAACAGACTTTGGATACCCTATTCCCGCTAGAAACACTGCCGCTGAAACCCTCCTGGCATGTAGCTCCTTCGTCCTACGCTTCAGCCTCTATGACCCCCACCCAACCTTTCGCGCAGGTGCGGAACGAACCTAGGCGTAACGCGGGTATAAGCTTCGTAGGCAGCGCCAAACTGCTTGTGCATTTCCCGCTCTTCGGAAACCGCCAAACGCCCGTACATCACCAGCAACACCGGGAACATTGCCAGCGTCAGCAGCGTCGGCCACTGAAGGAGAAAGCCCAGAAGAATCAGCACAAATGCCACGTACTGCGGATGTCTGATCCAGCCATAGGGCCCGACCGTTGCAAGTGAACGGCGGCGTTGCGCGTGATATAGCACGTTCCAGGCGGCAGAAAGCAAATAGAAGCCGAAACCCAGGAATAGGTAACTGGCAATGTGCAAAACACTGAAGTGTGGGTTGCCCTGGTCACCGAGCAACGTCGACCACAGATGGCCGGATTCGTGGGAAAGCAGATCGAGGTTGGGGAACCTGGCCTGCAACCAGCCTGACAACAGATAGATCGTCAGGGGGAAGCCATACATTTCCACAAACAGGGCAACGATGAAGGCCGAGAATGCACCGAAGCTCCTCCAGTCTCTCGCCGTTGCCGGCTTGAAGAAACTGAAGGCAAACATGATGAAGATCGCGGAGTTGATGAAAACCAGCGACCAGAGGCCATACGCGCTTTCACCATGATTCATGATGGATCTCCCGGCTTATGGATATCAGCCTTATCGGAGGGGGCCGGTTTGCTCTGGCCCTGGTGATGGTGTCCCCCATGTCCTCGATGCATGAAGACATGCATCAGCGGACAGGCGAGCAACAACAGATAAGGCAGGGCTCCAACGACATGGGCAAGGTGCTCGGTGAGCAGGAAGTAGACGGCGATCCCACCGATTACCACCAGGCCGATTGCATAGCGTGAACGCCAGAAACTGTGTGGTGAGCCGTTTTCATCGAAGTGAGGGTTCATAGCGACTCCTGGGAAAGGAGATGGGTTACTTCGATGCAGCAGATGGCATGCGGTCCATCATCATCTGCATCATCGACTCCATCATGTCCATGCGCTTTTCCATCATCTGGTGGCGGGCGGCCATATCCCCGCCCATGCCGCCATGCATGCCCCCCATTTCAGGCATGCCACCCTCCATGGACTTCATCATGGCCATGCCATTTTTCATCAGCGCCATATGCTCGGCCATCAACGCCTGACGGGCTTCCGGCGTTTTGGCTGCAGCCATCTTTTCGTGCATGGCTTGCATGGCCTTCATTTGCTGGTCCATCGCCGCCATTTGCCCTTTGTCCATTGGCTGAGAAGGCGTCTTCTCGGTAGCCGCCGCGCTTGGCGCATCGGCCGGGTGATGTGTCGAGTGTTCATCGGTGTTTTGCGCCATGGCGCCCACGGACGCTGCGGCCAAACAAAGTCCGATCAGTAAATTTCGAACGTTGTTCATCATCATCTCCTTAGCACTGTTTTAAAGCCGGATGCCTTGGTCTGGGCGCTAGGCCTCACCTGGCACGACAAGCAAATTACTGCGCCGGCGTGAATGCTCATTTTTCGCGTCGTGCTCGGGTTGTACACCGACGGGCTATTATTGGGCACTCGGCGGCTCGAAGCTGATCCCGTTTGGCCCGGCGCCAACCTTATGGGTAGCAACGACCTTTCGGCTGCTCGTATCGATGACAGATACGGTGCCCGCTTCAATATTGCTGACAAACACATAAGCGCCGTCGCTGCTGATGGCCACACCATGGGCACCCTTGCCGGTGGTCACGGTGCCCAGGCTGCTACGCGTCTGGAGATCTACGATGGAGACTCGGTCGTCCGGATTCTGGCCACTGCCCTGATTCGCGACATAGACCTGGCGACCGTCAACGGTGGCCATCATCTGGATTGGCGTGCGGCCGACATCAACCTTGCTGATCACCTTGCGTCTGGCCGTGTCGATGATGCCAAGCTGATTTGTCGCACTGAGCGAGACGAATGCCAGGCGACCGTCAGGGGCAAAGCCGACCTGGACAGGGCCTTTGCCCACGGGAATCTGCGCGGTTTCTTTGAGTGTGACGACATCGATAAGCGATACGCTGTCGCTCTTCATGTTCGCGATATAGAGTGTCCGGCCATCAGGGCTCAAGCGCAGCCCATGGGGATAACGCCCAGTTGGAATACCGGGCAACTCGATTCGCTGCTCAAGGTCAAATACTCGCACCTGGTTGGCAGCGGAATCGGTCACAAAAGCTCGCAGCCCGGTGACGTCGGTGACCACATGAGCCGGGTGATCGCCTGCCGGGAAGCTGAACGGTGGCCTGTCCAGCGCGCTGGTACTGAACACCAGCAACTGCCCACCGGGCTTTTCACCGCTCGAATGCCCCGCATGTCCAGCCACTCCAACAACCAGAAGCAAGCTGCCGTCGGGCGAAACCTGTAGGTTGTGGGGTGCGATCGGCAAGGCGACCGTGCTCACATCACCTGTCGCAAGATTTACCTGGCTAATGGAAGCGGACCGTTCATTGGCCGTGTAGACGTTACCCGTAGGGTTTGCCATGACCAGCCCCAGAGGGATGAGCAGGGATATCCCCAAGGCCATAGAACTAAACCGCTTGGCAGTCATCATTGTGAATGAGCTCCAACGAGGGGCCGGGGTATGTGAGCCAGGCTGGCCTATACATTTACTCAAGATAAACACCAATCGCGAAGCATTTTCTTGATCAGCGTCAACGTCCACAGCTTGACTCGGCACTGGGTGATCGAAGGCCGTCCATTTCTTGGGGAGTATTGCTGGCTATCCCGACCCGGAGTCAGTCGACATCAGGCTGTATATGAAGAAACCGCGCCATGAAACATGGCACGGCGGCTTGCCATCTGAGCGGTAACGAGACTTAGCGACTGACTTTGGTTGGGTAACCAAGCGCCTGGACCAGTGCACCGACGCGTTCCGCCTCGATGTTGCTTTGGACACTCACTGTACCGGCAGCACGATCAACGATCACCTTCGCGTCGCCATCGGCAGCCTGGATGGCCTTGGTGATCTTGTTGACACAACTGCCACATCCCATACCGGAAACTTCCAAAACGAACATAGCGGGCCTCTCATGCTGGTACGGCTTTTCTCGCCGCATTTACAGCTTCAACCTTGACACGATGACAAGGTCAAGGCCCGGTCAAAGGATTTATCTTCGCCCTGAAATCTTGTCCAACTCCTCTGGCGGCGGCCCCTGCTGCATCACAATTGTCCCTTACGATCTTGGCAGAAGATGGCGGACGTCGCAGTTGCCCGATGTCCTCCATCAGGACCAGATTGGCGCCGAACTCGCGGACATACCCGCTAAGGCCAAAGCCCTAGACAGTCAGTCATATGGATCAGGCGTTGAAACGCTGATGGCGGAACTTCCTCTCATAGGTTGCGGTGTGCCCATTTCAGTCTGTGACTACGCGCTTCAGCCGCAGTGCGTTGAATACCACGGAAGCCGAACTTACGCTCATGGCCAATGCCGCAATCATCGGTGACAATAGATGGCCGGTAAGCGGGTAGAACAAACCTGCCGCCAGCGGTATGCCCATAGCGTTGTAGAAGAATGCGAAGCCCAAGTTTTGACGCATGTTCTTCACCGTGGCCACGGATAGTGTTCTGGCCCGCAGGATGCCCATCAGGTCGCCCTTGACCAGCGTCAACTGGGAGCTGTTCATGGCAACATCGGTGCCAGTTCCCATGGCGATCCCGACATCAGCCCGGGCCAGCGCAGGGGCATCGTTGATCCCATCTCCTGCCATGGCAACCCGGCGCTTATCGCCCTGCAGGAGCGCCACCAGTTGCTCCTTGTCCTCGGGTTTCACTTCTCCGTGGACTTCCTCGATGCCGAGTTGTTTCGCGACCGCACGTGCCGTAGTCAGGCCGTCGCCGGTGGCCATGATGACCTTCACATCTTCTGCCTGTAGCCGGGTTACCGCCTCCTTGGAGGTGGGTTTGACCGGATCGGACACCGCTAGCAGGCCAGCGAGCACGCCATCGACGGCCAAGTACATGATACTCATGCCTTCCAGACGCAGCTGCTCGGCGCGGTCTCGCAACGGACTGGTGTCGAGGCCAGCCTCTTCCATCAAGGTCGTGTTGCCAAGCTGCAGCCGTTTGCCGTTCACCTGGCCACGTACACCGATCCCAGAGCCCGACTCAAACGCCTCTGGCTTGGACAAGCTGTGTCCATGCGCTCGCGCATGATCGACAATCGCATGTGCCAGCGGATGCTCGCTGCCTTGGTCCAGGCTGGCGGCAAGGCGCAAGACTTCGGGTGGCATGAACTGCCCGGTACCGACCACGCTATGAAACACTGGCCGGCCCTCGGTGAGGGTCCCGGTCTTGTCGACGATCAGCGTGTCGATCTTGCAGAGGTTCTCGATAGCACTGGCGTCTCGGAAGAGCACGCCACTGCTGGCAGCCTTCCCGGTAGCGACCATGATCGACATGGGAGTGGCTAGGCCGAGCGCGCAGGGGCAGGCAATGATCAGGACCGCGACCGCATTGATCAGGCCGAAGACCCAGCCAGGCTCCGGTCCGAAAAGCCCCCAGCCGAAGAGCGTGACCAGCGCGACCAGAATCACCCCCATGACGAAATAGCCGGCCACGGTGTCCGCCATCCGCTGCATCGGGGCTTTCGAGCGCTGAGCCCGCGCGACCATCTGCACGATTTGCGAGAGCACTGTCTCGGCGCCGACCTTCTGCGCCGCCATCACAAGGCTGCCGTGGGTATTCAGCGTGGCACCGATGAGTGCATCCCCAGCTTTCTTCATCACTGGCACGGGCTCGCCTGTCAGCATGGATTCATCGATAGCACTTTCGCCTTCCAGGACCACCCCGTCGACCGGCACCTTCTCGCCAGGGCGAACGCGCAGGTGGTCGCCCGTATGCACGTGGGTGAGCGGAATATCTTCCTCCTGACCATCGGCCCCGATGCGACGGGCCGTCTTGGGGGCAAGACCCAGGAGCGACTTGATGGCGGCGGAGGTTTGTGAGCGCGCCTTGAGCTCGAGCATTTGGCCGAGCAACGTTAATGAGATGATGACTGCAGCCGCTTCGAAGTAGACACCGATGCGGCCATCCTGCATGAAAGTCGTCGGGAAAACCTGCGGGAACACTGTGGCCGCAACGCTGTATAGGTACGCCGCAGCCGTTCCCAAACCTATCAGGGTCCACATATTCGGGCTGCGATTACGAATCGATGCGACCCCACGCACGAAAAACGGCCAGCCAGCCCATAGTGTCACGGGAGTGGCCAGAATCAACTCCACCCAATTCTGTGTGGCACCATGCAGCAATTGGAGTTGGTGGGCAGTCATGGCCAACACGGTCACGATGACCGTCAGGGGCAAGGTCCACCAGAAGCGGCGGGAGAAGTCCTTGAGTTCCGGGTTCTCGTCTTCCTCAAGCTCCGGTATTACCGGCTCTAGGGCCATGCCACAGATTGGGCAACTGCCCGGCCCACGCTGGCGGATTTGGGGATGCATCGGGCAAGTGTATTCGGCGTCCGCCGCGTTGCTTGGCTGCGGGGCAGCCGAGTGGAGATGGCCCGCGTGTTCTTGGTCCTGGGGAGGGCTAAGATAATGCACAGGCGCTGCGCGGAATTTCGTCAGGCACTTTTCACTGCAGAAGCGGTATGTCCTTCCCTCGTATAGCTCGAAGTAGCGACTATCCGGTGGCACCGTCATACCGCATACCAAATCGCGCTGACTACCATCCGGTTGCTCATGCGGGTGCGAGTGGTCATGGTCATGGTCATGGTCATGGTCATGCTGGCACGATTCGGTGTGCATGAAGTAGTTCCCTTTGTTGTCCGGTTTGGACGAGTTTTCACCCTTCTGGTGAGAATACCCGCCATGGTTGTGCCCGAAGAGTTGCGTCAGCGGACAGAGCAACAAAATTAAATAACTGTAGTGCCTGTGACAGGTGGCCATAGTGCACGAGCCACATAAAACAGGCCAAATATGGCCAGCATGATCAGTGCAATACCGCCTTTAGTCCGCCAAAAAGGTATTGCCAGATCTGTACCACGGCGATGGGCTCCGTCATGATCAACTCCCAAGCTGGGTGGGAAATATCGGCCGCTGCCGTATTGTCCAGCCTAGACAACATCTCCTTGAACAGCTGTGACGCCAATCAATGCTCCTGTAAGCGTGTCGATTATTGTTGTGGTGTAGCGTCATGGCATAGATCATTTCTGGAGGTTGCTGATCCTGCTGCTGCACCAGTGGTTGCCCTTCGACAATGCGCTGGCTGCCTTGTACCCCGGCGAGGGAGTGCCCAAGCCGCTGGAGGAGTACGACGCCGGCTCCCGGTGGGGAACGCCGTCCATGCTTTCCTGCCTGGACGGCCTATACTTGCTCGACCCCTTCTACCAGGCCTGTCAGGAAGGCCTGCCCAGTGGGCTGTAACGCCTGGAGGAGATCGCTTCTGACCAGTTCCGTCAAAGCGAGTACTTCCTCAGTTACTTCCACGCCAACGCATTGGAAGACGAGGTGCAGTTCGTTCTCCAGTTGCCGGCCAAGGTAGCCTTATGCGATCTAACAGCTCAAGCCCCAGACCTGATACATGCGGTGCGGTACAGCGCTGATCGGGTCACTCTTCGCTGTTCCCCTTCCAGCTTTGCCTTTGCCCACAGCAGACGTCGGAGATGAAACTGCTCGGCGGACTCACAAACCTGCTCCAGTGCTCTCGCACAAGGCTTTGATCTGGCCATCTTTGCTTGAATGGCTGACCCGTGGCAGGGCGTTGGCCGTGTTTTCTTCGTGCGTGTTGAGCCCAAGGCGAGCGCGATCCACCATCCACAGGCCGCTACTGCCGCGCGCCAATTCTATGCCGGCACTACTCGTCAAAAAATAGGTGAGTGCTTACCCGGCAGGCAATGGGCTACTATCGAGCCCTATATCTATCCGAAAGGGTTAGCTCCGTTGCCAGGGAATTGCATGCAGGCCATCGATATTGAAAACGCGATCGTTCTTCCTTGGGGGCTTGGCTCAAGATCGCCCCATGACCTGTTTTCTGTGTGCGCAGAAATCATTAACTGCCCTGGTGACATCGTTTTAGACGCTAGCAACCTCTCGTATATCGATCCGTTAGGGATGGCCACGCTGCGAGCGTTGTTTGAAAACCAGTTGGTCCAGAAGCGAGTTTCGATGCAGTTTTTGAGCAGAGACCTGACCTCCTACCTGGCCAGGATGGATTTTTTCAAGGACATTGATGTAGAGGGTGTAGATCTATCGGGGGTAGGACGTCGAAACGACCGAAGCACCTCGTTGGTGGAAATCACCAAAATCAGCGAACACCATCAAGCAGAGGCTGCAGCCTCTCGCCTCGCTAGAGCTATTACGGGAAGGTTGACTCAATCGGACCCGGATGCCCCAGTCGACGAGCACACGGGACGGAATGAGTTTGACTCCTACCGGGGCCCTCTGGAGTATTCGCTCAAGGAGCTATTGGAAAACTCGCTTACTCACGCCCGCAGAGAGGGACGTGGTGACGCCGCCGTTTGGCTGACCTGTCAGTTTTATCCAAAATTGAACCTTGTACGCATGGCCATCGTCGATAATGGGTGTGGGTTTCTCGCGACACTGAGGAATCACCCTGAGCTTCATGACCGCACGCATTTGCACGCGATCGAGGCGGCACTCAAACCGCGAGTGAGCTGCAACCGGGGTGCGATGGCCCAGATCCTGGGTAGCGAGAACCAAGGTATCGGGTTAACAACTACCGCAAAAATTGCAGACGCGGCGGGCGGTGGTTTGATCATCGTGAGCGGCAATGGCATACATGACACAAAGCGTCGGCAGTCTCAGGAGCTGCATGATGCGCTGTGGAATGGTGTATCGATCGCGTTTAGCTGTACCCGTGAGCTGCTGCCCACCATTTCGATCAGTGACTTGCTGCCGAAGGACGATGCAGGACAGGTTGACGACGATCTCGACCTAGATCTGAATTTCCGCTAGCTCTGGCTTTTTGATAGCTCGAGGGCTAGAGTCGATCATGCAAGGAGCGGTAAATGGGAGATTCAGCGTCAACTGAAACTCTCGGGCTGCAAAAAAGGATTATGCAATACAAGGGGTTACGACATGCAAACTCAAATTCGATTAAGTAGGGATAGTTCTATCCGAACGTACGGAATGCGAGCTTCAGCGATCCCCTACCGTACCGAAATCGAACGCTCGCTCAGCAGTGGTGAGAGCGTTGTCATAGATTTCGCTGGGAACGATGTCACTCAGTCCTTCGTCGACGAGTTGATCGGGGCGCTGATTCTGAAGGAGGGTCGCCAGGTGGTATCGCGCCTTGCCTTTGAAAACTGCACCAACGATGTCAAAGGAATCATTAAATTTGTGGTCCATGATCGAGTTCGACAGCTGCAAAAAATGCCCGCGTGACGGATCCGCATTGAATTTAAGGCCCTCAATATTGAGGGCCTTTTCATTGGTGCCAGGCAAAAGATAGCCGTCTTGAGTGGCCCCCATAGCTCGCCCTGAAAAGCGAATGTCAGGGGACACACCGCAGAAAAGCGTTCTGTAGCGGAGGAATACGTGGAAAACGGAGCTTAGGTTTCCTCATTGAGATGTGTAGAAATCCATCGCGACTCACCTATGCAAAGGCTGCGAAAAGCCTGAATCTACTGGGGTATCGTGGCGTGAGATATGTGCAAAAAAATGTGCACAGCATCTGCGGATTGGAGAGCTGGCTTGGCTCCTTAAGTAAAACCATCAAGCTGCAACGGACCTGCAACTCCTGCGGCTTGAAGCAAAGCGGGTAATACCACCCCTGCAGGCCCAACGAGCATTATCTCTTCCGCCCCGTCCATCCCCACGTCGTCAAGGTTCACATGGATCACGGTTGCCCCGGCCGCCAGAGCCATATCTGGAATACCGGCTGCCGGCATGACTACGCCAGATGTACCCACCGAAATCAGCAAGTCACAGGCTTCCACAAGCCTTACTGCTGAACGCCACGCATCCTCTGGAAGATTCTCTCTGAACCAGACCACCCCAGGGCGCAACCTCCCGTTGCATCGAGTGCACCGCGGAGGCTCGATCATCTGTCCCGCCGGGGGAACCGCCAGTTGATCTGGTGATAACTCTGCTGGCCGGTGGCATCCGAAGCATTTCACGTCCATCAAGCGGCCATGAAGGTGTATCACCGAACTGGAGCCGGCTCGTTCATGCAGATCATCAATATTCTGGGTAACGACAGATACGTTCCAGCCAGCATCAGCTATCCGTGGAATAGATAGATGAGCCAAGTTAGGTTTGGCCTGGCCAACCTGCTGCCGGCGCCAAAGATACCAGCTCCAGACGAGAGCTGGATTTTTGCGAAAGGCGTCCGCTGTTTCGAGACGCTGAGGGTCATGCTTCGCCCAGAGGCCTGTCAGCTTGTCGCGGAAGGTCGGAATTCCGCTGTCAGCAGAGATGCCAGCACCCGTGAAAAAAACGACCCTCTTGGACCTGCGCAAAGCCTCAGCAGCTCTTTGCAAATTGCTCATTGGACACACCTCAGCCCCGCAGCGGGGACTCCCTTGCAGTAAACACGGTAACGGCCGCACATCCCAGCTAAAGCACTCGCGTTTGATCGGAAAACCAAGCGTAGAGCGCAGGGTGCCGCATACTGCTGCTACCGCTCTAGTAAACCTCCAATGGATTTCAGCTACCCGACCTACAGCTATCTCTAGCCCCATCGCGGGAGGTGCATATGACCACTCCCTTTGCTCACATCCAGACCCGACATGAGCCTTCAACCGCCCTGAATAAAAGCAAGGTCGCTTTGGTTGCTACCCTGTCGATTGAAGCCAATTCAGACCGGACGATCGATGCTTACCTTGGTGGCCTGCAGATGTACAACGATCTATTCGAGTGGCGGCTGGATGAATACCCCCAGGAAGCGCTAGATCTCATCATCGACTGCTTTCTCCCCGCAGAGTCGGTGCCTCAATCCATCCTGAAGAGTGGCGTTTCAGCCGGGCTCATCCGCTCCAGGGTCTTCCAAAGCGGAGACTGGATATCAGGCAAGCAATGGCTTCAGCTCGCATCTACCTCCACCCCAGGGGGTGGAGTTGACCCCGACCAGCTACTGGCTGATGGTCAGATCTTCTCGCTTCGACCTGGGAAGGTCGACTTCTTCCCCGCTTATGCTTTGGACGGTAGCAACGGCTATCAACCGATCAGCAGCCTTTGCGACGTATTGTCCGTTCTCTCGACTCGCATGGACGAGTGGTCTATGGCGGCTTGGTTCCAATCAGAAAATTCGTCTCTGGGCGGTATCGCCCCCAAAGCCTTGCTGTCATCCGCCCCAGAATGGGTGCTAGCTGCGGCAAAGAAAAAGCCAAGAGGAAGACGTGTGATTAGATGAACGGCTTCAGATTGCATACCGTGACGCGCCCGATGGATAGTGTCTCAGGGGATCAAAGATGAGCAGTCAACCAGCTCCCCGCAACGATCGTAACTGGCGACCCGTCTTCCATGATTGCTATTCGACGGTGATCAAGGCGGTTGATGCTCGATATGACGTTCGCGGTTATTTGTTATCAGAGTTGGTGAAGCTGTGCCTGAAAAATCGGGCCACAGTTCCGCTAGCCCGGCGAGCCTACTACGAGGGATGCGTTCAGAAGGAAGCCATAGCTTTTCTGGAGCGTTATACCTCCCACTTGCTATTCGGCCCAGGCGGCCGACTCTCGCCGCAGGAATACCGATACGGCGCATATTGATGCTCTCCAAGGCCCAACTCTGGCGTAATCATTTGTCCCAACGTTGGCAGAGGCTTCATGATGAAAATCACTGGTCGTGTAGAAACAGAAGCGGTGGTCGACGTGAGCTGCGACGTATGCGGCTCCTCCACACGTTTGGAAAACGGCAGCCTGCAGTATGGGGTGCTCCAGGCGCACTGGGGCTTTGGTGCACTGCATGACGGAGAGCGCTATGAGGTACACCTATGTGAACCTTGCTTCTTCCAAACCATCGCTTACCTCAAGCAAGAGCGGCGCACAGCCAACATGTTTGAAGGTGATCCGCAGCAGCCCGAGGATGACTTCGGCCTCGCTTCCAGGGATGACTTCTTCCGTGATGGTCATTGATTTGAAAGCCAAACCAGCCATGCTACTTCGGCTTTTTAGGTGAGGACGGGGACTGTGAGTCCACGTATCGATGGAAGGCTAGTGCTAGGTCTTCGTCGGTCGCCTTTGGAAGCGGTTTACGACGAGGCGCTTTGACCGGAGCGTTCTCATCCGGTTGGGTGATCTGCCTCAGTAGGGTGCGCTCAGTCTCGGTAGCCGACGAATCGAAGACCCTTGTCTGTACACGCTGATCACGATCCTGGAGAAAGAGACCCAACTGGTCCTTTCCGAGAACGCGTTGAGAGGCATGCTGCAGCGTTACAAGGGAGAGCGTGGCTACCTCTATACCGGCGCGACGCTTCGCAATGTGCCATGGATCTTTGCTTACATGTCGGACGCCACCCGCCTGTTTGGCCAGAAGGTCAGTGGAAATGCTGAGCTGGTGAAAGCTATTGCCGCTGAGGTGCCGGGGGCGGAAATCAGCAGCACTGGTCGGCTGGAATCGAAGAAGGTGCCTGGTTCGAAGGCGGCATATTTTGATCTCAAAATGAGTTTCATCCGCCATCGAATCGTCAAAGACAGTGAAGCGTCTGGCTTGGTTGAAAGCATGGAGTTTGTAGTGTCACAGCCTCGCGGAGGTGAGCTTGAGCACATTCACAAGGAAGTCATCAAATTCGATTCGGCTTGGTTCGAATCTCTTATCCGGATGCCGGTTGATCATCCTTATCGCAGAATGGATAGAGTGAAGATGGCCCGGGAGGAACTGGGCGATCTGCTGGAGCTGACTCAGGCCTGAGGAGGCCTGCTGTAAACCACTTTTTTTCACTGTAAACCACAGTGGTTTACAGTGAAAAAAGTGGTTTACAACGTAGCTATGACACGCGCCCTGGCCACTCCCCAGGCCAGCGCGCTCCTCATTGGTTCGTTCAGCCGGACGTCGAACACCTGTGCTGCTCGGGGCCTTGCCACGCCGCGGTGTCCTATAATTCATCTTCAGCTGAATGGAGCAAAATGTTGTGAAGCGCACATTCATTGGAATGGTCGAGGCTGGTGAGCCACTGATGAGGCAAGCGCTTGAAGCTATCCGACAGGCCCACGAAGCGGAGGCTGCTGGATTGCCAGACCTTGAGGTACAGCGTCTTCACCTATTGGCAGATTCGCTCTATCAGGCGGTCATTGATTTTCAGCTCCTCAAAGCAGGTAAACCACCGTCGACTATCCAGTGAGGACCTGCCGCTACATGACGAAAAAGATACCAGCTCTTCTCCCCGACCACCCCATGTATACCGACGCAGTGGATGCGATGAAGCAATACCACGAGGCGCAGGCTTCTGGCTCATCTGCCGAAGAGGTTGAGCGCCTGCGTCAAATCGCAGAATCACAATTTCGGGCTGTCAGCGAGTATCAGCTCAACGCTCTGGGATATCAGTCTCGTCGTCCGCACTGAAGGGATAACCGATCCGGAGGTAGCTTCAGAATCCATCAAGCCAAGCGGAAGACTCACGACGCGGTCCGATTGATCAGCGAGACGGTCGGGAGGGTTTGCACACAGCCCCAAAAAAAAAGCAGCTCCCGAGAGCTGCTTTTTTCTTACTCCCCCTTTTTGTGCTTGTGGGGTTTCAGGTCCGGATGGTCCTTCTGCTTTTCAGGGGTGACTCGCTGCCTTTTGTCCGGAGTGCCATCTTCATTGGTGCGCTTTGGGCCTGGCTTGATGCTCATGCAAAACTTCCTTTTCCGCTTGGGTTGTTGAATGCAGCTATGTAATTAGTCCAGCTTCTCTCAGCTGTCAAAGCAGGCTGGTGCAGAACCGCCTGGCCGATGATCCGGTCCACATCGAACATTCAGAGGCCAGAATAAGAGCCTCCGACAAAGGGCTTACAAGGGGCAGTGAAATCCAGCGCTGAGCGATACGAAGACGTCTGGACGTTCATCATGCCGAGCACGGTGTGGAACAGGTTGTCGTGGCTCAGCGGTGACGTGGTTTGAGCTTTCAAACAACCCACGTTGACCTTTTCGCTCTTCGCGAGCGAGTCAGACATCCAAAGTACCAACGGCACCTTTGTTTGCTCGTCAGGAGCCATCGCGTAAGGCAGCCCGTGTAGATAGAGCCCACCCTCCCCCAGCGATTCGCCGTGGTCCGAAACGTACATCAGCGCAGTGTCGAACTTGGTGTTGGCCGCCAGGATATCGATGAGATTTGCAGTCACATAATCGGTGTAGAGGATTGAGTTGTCGTAGGCATTGACCACCTCCTCCTGCTTACATTTGTCGAGCTCGTTGGTCTCGCACACCGGTGCGAATTTCTTGAATTGCGAGGGGTAGCGCTTGTAGTAGGCCGGGCCGTGACTGCCTTTGTAGTGGAGCACCAGGACAGCATCGCCTTCCTGGCGCTTGATGAAGTCTTGCATCTCCGTGAGCAGCACCCCGTCCTTACACTCCTCGCTGGTGCACAGTTGGGAATCCGCGTGAGAGGCAGCCTTGTGGTTGGGAACCCTGTCGCAGACCCCTTTGCACCCCGAGTTGTTGTCAGTCCACATGACACTGATGCCAGCGCGTTGAAGCACGTCGAGCAGCCCTTCTCGGCTCTTGGCCAAGCCATCTTTGTACTGGGCCTTACCCACGTCCAGGAACATGCATGGCAGCGAGACCGCGGTAGCGGTACCGCAGGAGCTCACGTTCGTGAAGCTAATGACATTTCGCTTTTCTAGTTCCGGATTCGTTTCACGGGAGTAGCCGTTGAGGGAGAAGTTGGCGGAGCGAGCGGTCTC
This sequence comes from Pseudomonas sp. 13159349, assembly GCF_013305685.1. Taxonomy (NCBI): domain Bacteria; kingdom Pseudomonadati; phylum Pseudomonadota; class Gammaproteobacteria; order Pseudomonadales; family Pseudomonadaceae; genus Pseudomonas; species Pseudomonas sp. 13159349. Next base: position 44,895 of record NZ_CP045553.1, read on the forward strand.
TCCTACTGCCAGTACCAGCAGCCTGGGTTTACGAGCCGCACCCTGTCGATTAACTACCGCATCAGTACCAATGGCCGTCAGCGTTTTAGGTGAGGCCAGCTGACGCTTCAGGTACCCATGGCCAGCCGCAAACAAGTTGGTAGGTACCAGAATCAGCCGGATCTCCCGATTGTTGCGCAGCAAGGAGGCATACGACTGGTACTGACTCAACGCGATGCCAGATAAGGTCAACAGAGCGAGCGACAGAGCAATGAACCTGCTGACCAAAGCTTTGGCCCAAGGCTTGCGCCGGAGGGGAACCCGGGCAATCAGGTAGACGGGCAACACCCCAACCATTGCGACCCAAAGACCGAGCTTCCAATTCAGCAGCTCGGTTGCCTCAGCGACGTCGGTCTCCACAACGTTGGTGAACATTGTGTAATCGATCACGATGCCGTAGGCATTCATGAAGTAACTCGCAAAAGACGCGCTGATCAGTACCAGGCACAGTATGGGTTTGGCCAGCCGCCCCCATGACAGCAAGCTCAGAACGGTAAACACCCATGCGAATACTATGACTGGGAGGCTAGCCGCTAGCTGCCAGTTCACTTCATCGGTTTTGAATACCAGCTTCCAGAGCACGTTCCAGAGCTCAGCGTTCGCGAATAGCAGTAACCAAAAAGTCACCAGGCCGATTAGCAAATTAGTACTGATGCCTTTCTGCCGCGCATTGCGAATAGCAAAGATCCATTTGCTTAACAGGGTGTGAACAATGGATTTGGAAGGTGTCATTATCAAACTCTGGAAGCTGCTTATCCATGGCGGTAGCTATGGAGTTAGCGGGAGCTACAAGGCAAACCGTCGACAGATGCTGAGCGATTGCGCAATGTGCGGAGCGTCAGAGGCCTTAGGCCCCTAGGCGTTGGGGACGCTTAGTATGTGTGAGGCATAGGGATAAAAAGAGAAATGAATCTCGCTGAGCGCATTATTTCCGGGACCTGATAACGACACGATGACCTCGGGATTACAATGCTGACAGAAATCCAATTACTGCTGTTTTGATTGTCATTGATCACGCTATGATCAAAATTAGGGGGATACTACCCACCAAAAGCAATGCTCCGCTCAGCTAGATAAATTTAATTTCACAAACAAAACGGTTTCGTTTTGTCGTAGGCTAATTTTGAACTTTCAATTCAACTTACAAGTCTTTCTCGCGAGCAGAATATTATTTTCAACTTTTGCTCGTTAATATGTCACCCATCAATGAGGGGCGAATACCATGAGCTTTTTCAAAAACATCCTGGGCGGGCACCATGGCCGTGGAAACCACGGTGGAGGCAAGCACCACAGCGGGGGACATGGGGCCGAGCAATATGATCGCCATGGCCGGCAGCAGGGCTGCGACGGCGGTAATCAGGTGTATGACGGCGGGCGCCCTCCCACTCCTGCCCCCATCAAAGATCTGCAGGGCTGCAGGCAGTGCCGGACGGCCAACGATCCGTCAGCACGCTTTTGTCTAAACTGCGGAACACCGCTATCGAGTGGTTGCACCGCCTGCGGCTCGCTGCTGAGTGCAGGAGCAAGATTTTGCAGTCACTGTGGCCAAGCGACGCTCTAAGGCTAGGTAGACAGGAAGGCCAACGAGACCACAACCCTGCGCAAGGAGAAATACGTGGGTTCAAATCATGACCATGGCAGCGCTGCAGTACGCGAGGGGCATCAGAAGAAGCTAATCATGGCGCTCGGCTTGACTGGCAGCTTCATGATTGCAGAAGTGATCGGTGCGTGGATTACCGGCAGCCTGGCGCTGCTGTCGGACGCATCTCACATGTTCACAGATACTGCCGCCTTGGCGATCTCACTGATTGCACTTCAGATAGCCAAGCGGCCGGCGGATCAGAAAAGAACCTTCGGCTATGCGCGCCTGGAAATTCTGGCTTCGACGTTCAACGCCGTGCTGCTCTTCCTGGTGGCGATGTACATCTTGTATGAGGCCTACCAGCGCTTCTTCATGCCGGCGGAGATCGCTACCGGAGCGATGATGTGGATCGCAATCGCCGGCCTGATCATCAACCTAATTTCGATGCGCCTTCTGGCATCTGCGAGCAACGAAAGCCTCAACGTCAAAGGAGCCTACCTCGAAGTTTGGAGCGACATGCTCGGCTCGCTTGGCGTAATCATCGCGGCACTTATCATCCGCTTCACCGGCTGGACCTGGGTCGACACGATTGTCGCTGTGGCGATCGGCCTTTGGGTTCTGCCGCGGACGTGGCAGTTGCTTCGCGAAAGCCTGGGGATCCTCATGGAGGGTGTCCCGAGGGGGCTCGACGTTACGGCAATCGAGGCCACCATCCTCGGAGTAGATGGCGTGACGGACGTTCATGACTTGCACGTGTGGGCTGTCAGCAGTGGCAGTAACGTGATGACGTCGCACGTAGTGGTTCGGGATTCTGCAGATGGGGATGCTGTGTTGGCGGCCGTCGTGGATGCTGTCAGCGATGCATTCGAAATCCATCACTGCACCATCCAGATCGAGCGGGCAGCTTTCCACGAGAGCGTTCCCTCACCCTCGCACTGACCGATCGGTAAACACCATGCAAACACATCACCCTCCTGGCTGAGGGTGATGTTGCAAAAAAAATGCGGTGAGGGATGCCGTAAACGGCAGGAGCGCTTCAAGGGGGTTGGTGAATGGCTTCGCCTGCCCTCGTCAACAACCTCCAGAAGGCTCAGCGATGGCCTGGATCATCACGAAGTACCTACTCACTGCCGGTATAGTGATTCTCGTGTCAGAGCTGGCGAAACGCAGCGACAAGCTGGGCGGCTTGGTCGCCGCCCTACCCTTGGTCACGGTCGTGACGTTGGTCTGGCTCTATTTAGAGAACCAGAGCATGGAGAAGATCTCCAACCATGCTTGGTACACGTTCTGGTACGTGCTTCCGACCCTACCGATGTTTATTGCTTTTCCATTGCTGCTACCTAAGCTCGGCTTTTGGCCGACACTGATCAGCAGCATCCTCATCACAATGGCCAGCTTCGGAGGCTTCGCCATACTGCTGCGCCGGTTCGGCATTGAGCTTCTATGATCCGGTGGCCGCAGGGATCATCTTGATGAGTCTTAACGGCTATTAACACACTCGCCCTTCACCAGGTAGCGAACCATGTGCAGTTCGCCTTTCGAGTCTTCGTAGGTCATCATGCTTCTTACATTACCGCAGTACCGCACACTGGGTGATACATACACCAACTTACCAACGTCCAGGTCCATGCCATAGGCGTAGTCTTCTAGTTGAGGCATGGGCTTTTTTACGCGTTGAGCATAATCCGCTGTAGCCTCTCTAGCAGTACGCTCGATGCGTTTATTGATCTCCATACCGCTTTGGGCATTGGCTGTTAGTGATGTAAAGAGCAAAAACACGGCGATCGCTGATACAGTAGTGTTCATAAGAAGTCCCTTAATAAAAAAGCGCCCGTAGGGGGGCGCTAAAATTCACCTACCAAAGGAGCGTATGGTTTACAGGTGAATGCACTGGCGCGAACAACTGCTCGGTGCTCTTGCCAAGCTGCTTTGAAATGAGACAATTTCCAAAGCAGCGATGCCTCTTCCGCTGCCCTTAAACTAGCAAAGGAGGCTAACACCAAGATGATCGGGCAATTACAATTTGGACATGTAATAGATTGTAAGATAATTATTCGAGAGAATATCGAGCCGCCACGTGAACTAATTTGCAGAAAGGCGCTGCGGTTTGCGGCCGTGCATGGGGTCTGCCTGCGTGGCGCCCTCGATCCAAGGCCAGTACCAGTCCTTGCAAGCTAACGACCGAAATGCTGCCTGTCCTGGCCGATTCCACCTGCCAGGCGAATCTGTCATACACCGCCGCAGGCCCCAGAATCCGCTATGCTTAGGGGTGGAGCCTGCATGACTGTCAGAAATCTTGCGGCTACATTACAAATTTGTAGGATTTCGCCGCGGCCAGCTTCTTCGCGTTAAGATTCAAGCGTCCTCAGGTGACCCGGCGTATGGACAGAGGTAGCGACTACCACATGCCATACCCTCAGCCAAACTTTCGAACAGCCTGCAACCATAATCTTGGCGGATTAGGCCAACTCCTTCCTCACACCTTGAGATAAGTTATGCGCGTTCTAGTTGTGGAAGACGAAATTAAAACTGCCGAATATCTTCAGCAGGGCCTATCCGAAAGCGGGTATGTCGTAGATATCGTGCACAACGGTGTAGATGCTCTGCACTTGTTCAACACTAATGTCTATTCGTTGGTCCTCCTGGACGTGAACCTCCCGGGTATCGACGGCTGGGACCTGCTGGAAACCATCCGTAAGACCAGCCGGGTCCGCATCATCATGCTGACCGCCCGCGGACGCATCAATGACAAGCTCAAGGGCTTGGACGGCGGCGCGGATGACTACCTTGTGAAGCCATTCGAATTCCCTGAGCTGCTTGCTCGCATCCGTTCGCTGCAACGCCGTGGTGATGAGTTAGTCGAGAAGAGCTCGCTGAAAATTGCCGATCTGGAACTCGACTCCGTCCGCCATCGCGTCTTCCGCGGTGGCACACGCATCGATCTCACCACCAAGGAATTTGCGCTTCTGCACCTGCTCATGAGCCGAACGGGCGAAGCGCTGACTCGCTCTCAGATCATCTCGTTGGTCTGGGATATGAATTTCGATTGCGACACCAATGTCATCGATGTAGCCATCCGGCGCTTGCGCTCGAAGATCGATGACCCGTTTGAAACCAAGCTCATTCACACGCTTCGTGGCGTTGGGTACGTTTTTGAGGAACGCGCATGAGGCCATTCAGCCTGGCTGCAAAGCTGGGGTTAAAAGTTGGGTTGATGAGCGCAGCGTTGCTGCTTCTGTTCGCCACCTTTGGCTATCTGATGGTAGGCAAGGCTCTGGAAAGAAATGCCAGAGCAGACCTGGAAGTAAAGATGGCGGGGATGGCTCACAACCTGTCCACCATCCCGGACATCTCCGGCGTCAACGCGGATGCGCATCAGCTTGTCGATTTGGTCATGGGCCACAACAACCTGTATGTGAGCATATTCGATACCTCACAGAATCAGACTCCCCTGCTCTCGATTGGCTCGAAACAGGTCAATCTGGAGGTGCACAAGTTTCAGCCGGCGGCCCAGCCCAAAGAGCACGAATGGCGTGATACGCAGGACCGTCCTCTGCTGAGTGCTTCTCGAATCATGCGTTTGGGCGATGGAACAGAGGTCAGCGTCTATATGACCATGGACCAGTCATCCAGTGAGGCGCTGCTCGATGCGTTGCTGACCTGGGCCTTGATGATGTCCCCCGTCATCCTCGCACTGATCTTGGCCATTGGCTGGTGGACTGTGCGCAGAGGCCTGCTACCACTGACCAAGTTCCTCAAGATCGCCTCGAAAATCTCAACCGAGAGCCTCGACCATCGCCTTCCAACTGATGGGATGCCGGCAGAACTCAAAATGCTCGCCGACGGCATCAACATCATGCTGGCTCGCCTGGATGATGGGGTTCAGCAGCTCTCGCAGTTTTCTGACGACCTTGCTCACGAACTTCGAGCACCGCTTTCCAACCTGATGGGCAAGGCCCAGGTTGCCTTGACCAGAGAACGATCGCTTTCCGAGTACCGGGAGGTTCTGGAGTCGTGCACAGAAGAGCTGGACCGCATGAGCCGCATGGTTTCCGACATGCTGTTCTTGGCCCAGGTCAGTCATCCAGCATCAATGGTGGAGTTCGAATCCGTCTCCTTGGTCGACGAGGTTCAGCGAGTGTGCGAGCTCTTCAGCATTTCAGCAGAAGAAGGCGAGATTCAGCTGCAGATCTCCGGCAGTGATGACGTGGTGCGCGGGAATCGCCTGATGGTTCAACGTGCCGTCTCGAATCTGGTCTCGAACGCGATCCGTTACTGCCCTCGCGGCCGCACGGTCTACGTTAAGGTGCAGCATAGTGCGAGCGGTACGACGTTGAGTGTCGGCAACCCCGGCCGTGGTATTGCCAAGGAACACCACGCGCACTTGTTTGAGCGGTTCTACCGTGTGGACAAGAGCCGAGCACGGAGCGAAGGCGGTACCGGTCTTGGCTTGGCCATTGTGCAGTCGATCATGAGTCTGCACCAGGGATCGGCGAGCGTGGAGGTGACCGAAGAAAACTTCACCTGGTTCCACCTTCACTTTCCGGAAGCCCAGCAAATGCAGCCGGCAATGACCGCCGCTTAAATTGCGCAGACACGATTAGGCCCGTCAATCGACGGGCCTTTTGTTTGCCTCAATGCATCAGTGCCGAAGGACCACAGGGTCCATGGGCGACCGCAGAATCACCGACTTAATAATCTTCTGTTCGTCAGGATTGGCGTTTTTCCACAGGTGTGAGAAGTACTGAGCATTCACTTTCTCTTGAGCACTTACGCTGCCGGCGGCATCGATCAGGCGCATGGTCGAGTAGACACAGATCAGCGCCAGAATGAAGAACGCCGTGGCGACCACCATCACATAACGCTTGGCCAGCACCGGTGCCCGCTTGAGCTCCTGGATAGAGGCGTCCGCCGCCTTTGTCGCTGCTGTAAGCTCCGAGATCAGTGGCTGGATGGCGGTGTCGACTCCGCGGCATGCAGCTGAATACGCTGATGCAGCGGCGCGCAAGGCAACCTCCTCCGCGTTCGACCAAGCCTTCTCCGCCTTTCGCACCTCCTCCTGAATCTGCCGGCCGACAGCGTCCACCTGCTCCACCAGTTCGTTCGACCTCTCCAGAACAGCGCTGGAGGTGCGCGTCTGCGAGGTCAGCTCATCGAGCTGGACAGTGAGTTTTTCAGTGCAGCGGCGAAAGTCACCGATAGCAACTGCCCAGGGCTCTATGTCATTCATGGCTATCTCCTAGGGCGGCCAACAACGCCGCGCTGAATTAACGCGCTAGATATCAAAATTGTAATTTAAGAGAAAATTCGAAGTCGCCCTCGACAGTGCCGAGATAGACATGATCCTTCCAGATTTGAAGATTTAACGCATCCTATCTGCAGCCAAAATTACGGAATTGTAATTATTGACTCACCTTGTCGTTAGCTTCGCGTTCCTAAACTACAAACCAACAAAGGCCGCTAATCAGGTTGGCCTAGTATGAACCGAGGTTCACAATGAAATTTGTCAAATCTATCGCTATTGGCAGCCTGCTGCTGGGTCTCATGGGTACCGCTTACGCTGAAGGCGGCTTCGAGCGAACGAAACAGTTCAACGAGAACTTCCGAACCGAACAGGCTCGCCTATGGAGCGATGACTCTTCGGACCAGAACAAACAACAAGTCGCTCAAGAGCAAAAGAAAGAAAGCAAGGATGGTAAGGAACAAGCCGACAATTAATCGGCGGTTAAATAGGACTTCAAATGACGAAAGAAATCGACAAAAAAGCCAGGGTAAAACCTGGCTTTTTTGTGCTTGGAATTTAGCCTTCGTTCTTGCGAGGCGTTTCCGCATTGCTTTCTCCGGCCAGACCCTCGGCACCTTGTGCGGGGCGTTTCCAATGGCACAGCAGGAGCTGGCTGGCGTTCGCTTCGGTGATCGATGTGCAAGCTAGATCAGCGGGCAGACCATCCTTGCTGTCTCGCAAGCGCCTGGACAGATAGAACGAGCCATCCCGCGGCCACTTGGCAGGATCCTTGATGTTCTCGGACTTCCCGCTGCTGTAAAACTCCGACGAGTATGAGCGGCGGCCAGGATAGATCAGGGGAGCGGAATGAGCAGACTGCACATTGAGCCAGGCTTGAACCACATCCCGCTGATTCTGAGGGCGCTCCTCTAGTACCCCGGCGTAGATGATGCCCGCACCGATGATTGGCAACACCAATGCGCTCGCAGCGGCAGCCCAGGTGGTCTTCGGGCCAACTTCGCTGACCCGTGCAGACAGCAGCAATGCCCACGCTGGCAGCGCGGGTAGCAGGTAGGTCCACAGAATGTTGCCTGCAAATGTGAAGAAGACCGGTGTCGCCAAGGCCCACAGCCAGAGGTAGGCTTTGAAGCGCTGCATCGATCCACGCTTGCGGATCAACAGTGGTAGAAACAAGGCCCATGGCAGTAGCGACAATCCGAGCTGGATCCAGATGCTGCCGTACGGCTTGGCATGAGCACTACCATAGAGGTCCCCTGCCCAGTTACTGACGACGTAGCGGCTCCAGTGCTCACCAACGAAGAAGTACTCCATGAAGCCGGGCGTTTTCATCTCGGCCGCGACATACCATGGCACGGATATACCGAACATGAGTACAAGGCCGCTAATCCAGGGAAGCCTCAGTACCCGTCCCCATTCCTTGTAGATAACGAACCAGGCGAATGCCGGCGCCCCCATAAGCACCAGGGTCAGCGGCCCTTTGGCAAGCAAGCCCAGCCCGAGACCTGCGAACATCAGGTAGGCATCCGCCTTGCTGGCGCACTTCATCCAACGCCAGAAACCGTAGCTGGCCAGCAGAATCGAGAACGACAAAACAGGGTCAGTCAGCACAACACCGCTGGAGACCAGGCCAAGTGTGGTGCTGGAAAAAATAATGGCAGCCCAGATGCCGGCGTTACGAGAAATCTGCTGCGTGCCGAGTTTGATGATGATGAAACAGCTTGCCAGGTGGAGTAGCCACGCTGGGAAGCGCGCAGCGAACTCGTTAACGCCGAAGACCGTCATGCTCGCGGCCTGGGTCCAGAAGGACAACGGAGGCTTGCCCCAGAACGGTACCCCGTAGTCGAACATGGGCGTGATCCAGTCATTCAACTCGACCATCTTGCGAGCCATTTCAGCGTAACGGGCCTCAGATGTGTCCATCAGCGGGTAGATGCCCAGCCCCACCAAACGCAATAGCAAAATCGAACCCAGGACCCACCACAGCGTCCTCTCGTTCTTCAGGTTCAGCATTTCTTACCCTCGATCGAAGCCATCGAAGGGTGGAGTGACACGGGATCTGCCTTGTTGCTGTGCTTCAGGAAATAGAGAGGCCGGCGCTTCACTTCCGCGAGTGTCACGCCCAGGTACTCCCCCACCATGGCGACACCGACGCACATGAATGAAGCCATTCCGACGATCAGGTGATGGATGTCGAAACTGCCTGCCACAAGCGACGCAAGCATGTAGCAGATGCTGGAGACGAAAAGACCGAAACTGATGAGGCTGAAAATGCGCAGTGGTTTGCGAGAGAAGCTGACGATGCTCTCGATGGCCAGATTGAACAGGCCAGCTGCATTCCATTTGGTGCTCCCGGCATGGCGAACAGTGCGATTGTAGGGCAGTTCGATGGTACGAAAGCCTACCCAGCCGATCATGCCTTTGAGAATCCTGGAGCGTTCATCCAGGGCCCGCAGGGCTGCCAGCGGCGCAGGCCCAATCAATCGGAAATCGCTGACATCGGCCGGCATGTCCACCTTCTCCACCAGGCGCTGCATGACCCAGTAGTAAGCCCGGGCACTCATGCGCTTGAACCACGAATCACCGATTCTCAGGTTGCGCTGCATGTTCACCACGTCGTAGCCGCGTTGCCAGTAGTCCACCATGGCCGCGATGAGCTCTGGTGGATCCTGCAGGTCGACATCAATGAAGATCAGCGCACTGCCACGGGCATGGTCTATCCCGGCGCTCAGTGCAGCCTCTTTGCCGAAGTTGCGACTCAGGGACAGGCAACGTACAGATGACCCATCCTGATAGTGGCGAAGAATGTCGGCCGTCCGGTCATTACTGCCGTCGTCGACATAGAGGATTTCGCAGGAGACGGGTAAGCGCTTCACCACGCGGGTGATTCGCTGGTGGAACTCGGGGATGGTTTCCTCTTCCTGGAAGCAAGGGACCACGATGGTTAACAAGGGATCAGGGCGCTCGGGAAAGCGATGTAATGTCTGCATGATTGAATGTCCAAAAACGATGTGCAATGAATCCAAGTGCAGTGAGGCTTAAGGTCACTACGACTTGGGAGATGAGCGGTGACAGATTCGACTTGATGAGGAACCACATACCCACGCCATTGCCGAAGTTTGTGGTTAACGCGACCAGTGCAAACCTGACAGGCTGAAACTTACGAGAGCCATCTGCCACAAAACAGAGCGCCCTATTTCCAATGAAGCTCGCGATTGCGCCAACCATGCCGCCACAGATACTGGCCAGTAACGGAGTAACGAATTCTGTCGTAACCAGCAATAGGAACACCGCATAATGGACTCCCGTTGCTATGAAGCCGATCCCCAGATAACGAATCAGTAAGGTAGTAAGAGGTGGGGTTTGATTTTCCATGCCCAAAGCCTATGGAGGCAAAGGTGAAAAAATAGTGAACTAAATGTAAATGCGTAATTAGCCGAATCTATATATGGTAAGTAACAAGTCGGCGCACTAGGCTAGCACGCTACAATATCAGAGGGATTGCCTGAAAATTACGCTTTCGAAATAAAAGCCTTCCGATAACGCATGCATGACCCGTGGATTACAATGTTGACAAGATAAGGAAACACCGGGTGGCATTGAGATAGATTCCCCGAATTAAGGGGGACCTAATGGTTACACAAAATGAAACATATACAAGCAGCGTTGTTCCTTACAGCCCTGACATATTGGATGATTTGCCAATTGATGATCAGCTGGCCGTAGAGTTTTTCGCAACAGCACGTTGTGCCAGTTTCAAACAGGCTGCCCGAGGGCTCAATGTGCCAGTGGTAGGCCTGCGGAAACGCTTGGAGAAACTGGAAGAGCACATTGGTGCTCCCGTGTTTGTCTACAAACACAACAAGCTTGCCCTGACCCGCACAGGCGAGAGGGTCAGCCATTACCTGTGCCAGCTCTTCGGCCCAGACGGCCTTGGCAAGTCCGGTGAAAAGGAAGTCCCCAGGCTTACCATCGCGATCACAGAGCCAGTGCTGAACGACATCGTAAACCGCGATCTAGTCGCCTACGTGCGTGATCATGCCGAAATGCAGCTGGAAATCCATTCAGAATGCACAACGCAGATGCTTTCTGAGTGTGAAGTCGATGTGGGTATCGCTTTGGTGAGCCCAGATGATAAAGGCGCGCTTGATCGCCATCCTACGTATAGGTTTGAAAGGCTTGGCCGGATTGGGCACGCCCTGTTCATTTCCAGCCGCTATTCAAGAAGCGTCACCCTTCCAGTGGAGAGCTTGGATTTGCACAACTTCATGCTCGTTGTCCCTTGGGATGAAGAGATCTTGGCGGGCTCACGAAAGTGGGCATCGATAATGGCTGAGCATCAGGGCGGTACCACTCGGGTCAAGAGCTACAACCTATCACGAGGCCTTGTCGTTGGCGGTGCGTGTATTGGAGTGCTGCCCGACTACAGCCGAAAACTGGAGAGAAATATCCTACCCGTGCCGGGTTTCCTGGACGACCTGGAGGAGAAAGATGTCTATCTTGTTATCAAAACGAAGCTTGTCCGCAATCCGCAGGTTTTGGAAATTCGAAGATTGATCAAGAAGAGCTTCTTTGATAAGAAGGACTGGCTTGTTCGGTAACAGTTTTGTTAGGTTTCAAACTCCTCCGTTAACACTACAGAAACACAACTGTCATATTCGCTTGCAACCTAGTCAGAGTGCTTAGAACAAAGGCATCTTGTTACAGCGGGTGACAACCGTGGCCTGCTCCCATCTGCAAGATAAATTTAGGCCGGCGCAGGGCGAAATATAACGTCGGTAGCTAAGCACTTAACATACGAGAGGCAAGCAATGATCCGTTCTTCGAACATGCGGGAAAAGCTGTTGGCTGCCGCAATAATAGGCACATTTTCCTCGCAAGCATTCTCCGGAACAGTAACCACTGACGGAGCTGACATCGTTCTGAAGACCAAGGGCGGTCTTGAAGTATCGACTTCTGACAAGGAATTCAGTTTCAAACTGGGCGGCCGAGTTCAGGCCGACTACGGCCGTTTCGATGGTGTCTTCACCAAGAATGGCGATACCGCTGACGCAGGCTACTTCCGTCGCGCCTACCTTGAGCTCGGTGGCGTGCTGTACCGCGACTGGAAGTATCAGCTCAACTACGACCTTTCCCGCAACACGGGCAACGACTCCGACGGCTACTTCGACGAAGCCAGCCTGACCTACACGGGTTTCAAGCCGGTGCAACTGCGCTTTGGCCGTTTCTACACCGACTTCGGTCTTGAGAAAGCCACCAGTTCGAAGTGGACCACCGCCATGGAGCGGAACCTCTCGTACGACCTGGCGGACTGGATCAACGACAACGCCGGCATGGGTGTTCAAGCCACCAGCACCATCGCTGACATGGCTTATGTTTCCGGTAGCGTTTTCAGCGAAACCAATAACAACTCGGATGGCGACAGCACCAAGCGCTACAACGTACGTGGCGTGTTCGCACCGCTGCACAGTGATGGCAACGTCCTGCACGTCGGTGCTCAGTACGCTTACCGCGACCTCAAAAACAGTGCGGTCGATACCCGGATTCGTTCGCGTCTGGGCGTCCGCGGTGTAGATACCAATGGCGGCGGCGATGCCGGCACCAACGGCAACCGCATGCTGTTTGGCGGTGCTGCTGCACAAGATGGCCTGTGGAAGGACGACTCGGTCTGGGGTCTCGAAGGTGCCTGGGCCACCGGCCCGTTCTCGGTTCAAGCGGAATACCTTCGCCGCAAGCTGAAAGCTGACCAGGCCAACAACGACATGAAGGCCTCCGGTTACTACGCCCAGATGGCTTACACCCTGACCGGCGAGCCGCGTATCTACAAGCTCGATGGTGCCAAGTTCGACACTATCAAACCAGAGAACAAGGAACTGGGGGCCTGGGAAGTCTTCTACCGCTTTGACGATATCAAGGTCGAAGACGGCAACCTGGTCACCGCGGCGGACCAATCGAACGAGCGCAAGGCCAAGAGCCACACGGTGGGTGTGAACTGGTACGTCAACGAGGCGGTGAAAGTCAGTGCCAACTACATCAACGTGCGCACCGACAACAACGAGAACACCGTGGGCGACGACAGCGGCAATGCCATCGTGACCCGCCTGCAATACGTCTTCTGATCCCTCTCATCAGTCTGACGTGAGAAAGCCGGAAGCGCTCAACGTGCTTCCGGCTTTCCTGTTTCTGGAGGTGATCAAGCATGGAGCGCCCTCCTCCTACCTGCTTTCGCTTACCGATGACCGCTCTTGCCAAAGCTCGGCGAATCTGATGTGATTGCCGCGTCGGGCTTTGCATGGTGGCCGTGCAAGCAAATCAAACCTGACTCCTATTCATGATTGAACCTGATTCGACGTCCAGCTTCGCGTCTAACGGCCCTACAAGCGCAGCTACCCCAACGTCGCTCATTAGGGGATAGTCATGTCTGCAAAAAAGCTGCTTCAACCTCTCGCTGCTCAGCTGCACGCCTCGTTCTCGGCTTCTGGCCGCCCGTACTCTCATCTGCACCTCCACCAGCTGTTCCACGCGGCCATCGGCTCCGTTGCACCGCAAGTTGCCATCCAAGACAAGCTGCCAATTCAGGTCTGTCGTGACAACGAGACACGGCAGTACAACCTCTACGCGGCGGTCGAGCGGGCGAAAACGTGCTTAGGATTGACCGATCTTCAAGCAGTCGGTGTGGCTGAAGAAGTCATTGAGGTGCTACGAACTGCGGGAATCGGCGTGAACCAGGTTCGCCTGCTCCTTGACCCCTCCTTCAGCTCGAAGACTCGCAAAAAGGCCTTCAAGGCTCTCTGCAAGAACCTGGATCTGAACGAGCTAGGCGATCGCTTCGTCCCCAAGACTGCCACGTTGGCCATCGCTGCTGGTATTGCGCCGCCTCCCAAAATGTCGTGGAAGGATCGCTTCGCCCTGGCTGCAAATTCCCCCATGCGGGGGCCAAGCGAGCTCATCAGCATGGTCAACCGGGATGAGTGTTATCTGTGGGTATTCCCACCGACTGACCATCATGCGACGGCTCCAGCGACGCATGACCGTTTCTTTGGTGAAAAGACCCACCCGAGCGCAGAAATGGGCATGGGGTTCAGCATCATCGATTCCGGCTGGACCCGCCCCAAGTACCCGCTATCCAGGCAGTCACAAGAGACCTTCATCCAGTATTCGCTTTCTGCGCCGATGTGGTCCTGGCGCGCACAAAGTGACACCTGGCGCCTGGGAAACATCCTGCGTTCAAGAATCCTTGACGGGGCTCCTTGGCATAACGAGCCTCTGAGTGACGTGCTTCCGAGCGGCCTTAAATCCCTGCCCCGGATCTATGGGTGCGAAACCTGCCGAACGCTGTTCATTGAGAATCACAGCGACTACCCGGATGTACCCACTCAGTGCCAATGCGGTGAGGCGAGCAGCACGGGTGACCAAAACGAGTCATCTGCTCTCAATAGCTGATTTTCCTTACGGTGGCGGGCTGAGCCCCCCGTTAGGGATTGGCTATGGGAGCGGGATTCGCTCACCCCAAACCTGAAGGCGCCGCCACCTAACCGAGCGATATGAGCTGAATGCTCGCGGAGTAGATATGCAAAAGAGTAAAAACAAACAGGACACCCTGGCGGCGATCAATGCGCTTGTCGAGATTGCGTATGATCAGGGATTTGCGGACGGACACGGAGTCGGCAATCAAGTCGGTTTCGTAGCCGGTGTCATGAGCCTCAAAGCTGCATTGGCCTGCGGCTTACGGCATGGCTCACCTGAGTGCGGAAAGGCCCTTGAAAGCCTCAAGCGCATCGGGATCGACGAGTGAGAGAAAAGTACGGGTCGTGCGCTGATCGCGCACGACCCGTACTTCTACTTCAGGTCATTTCCCTGCTTAGCTTCATGATTGAAGCTCAGGGATCAGGTGCTTCTGCGGTAGGCCAACAGGCGCAAGGCGTTGAAGACGACCAACAGTGTGGAGCCCTCATGGATCGCAACAGCGGCACCAATGCTCAAGCCCATGATGGTGGACGGAACCAGGATGGCCACAATCCCCAAGCTGACGAACAGATTCTGGTGGATGATCGATCGCGTGTGACGGCTCAGCCCCACCGCAAATGGGAGTTGCCTGATGTCGTCAGCCATAAGCGCGATATCAGCCGTTTCCAGGGCAACATCAGATCCAGCAGCCCCCATTGCGATACCAACGCTCGAACTGGCCATGGCAGGGGCATCATTGACGCCGTCACCCACCATGGCCACCTTGGCGCTAAGGCGCAGGTTTTTGATGGCCTTGACCTTGTCTTCCGGCATCAGGTCTCCCCACGCTTCATCTAAGCCAACTTGTTTGGCTACAGCCTCTGCAACGCGGTTGTGGTCTCCAGAAATCATGACCATGCGTTCGATGCCCATCTCTCTAAGCTTCTGGAGTGCCTCTTTGGCCCCCTCCCGGGGTGTGTCCAATAGCCCGATAGCGCCCAGATCCTTGTCAGCACGCCGTACCACCATGGTGGTACGGCCTGACTGACGTAGACGCTCCGCAGCCTCCAGGGCTGCCTTGCTGAGTGCGGGAATACCATTGGTACCGAACATCTCGACCTTGCCAATCCAGACGAACTGCCCATCAAGCTCAGCACGCACGCCGCGGCCAATCATGTTGCTCATGTTCTTGGCTTGGAATCGGCGCCGTGTGCCAATCATCTCTTCACCGTCACGCACAATTGCCGCAGCCAGCGGATGGTCGCTCATCGACTCCACAGCGATGGCGACGTTTAGCAGATCCTCGATCTGCGTGCCGCCTATGGGTATTACATCGGTGATACGTGGGCGCCCTTCGGTCAGGGTACCGGTCTTGTCGAATGCCATGGCATTCAATGATCCAAGCTCTTCAAGTGGCGCACCGCCCTTGATCAGCACGCCACCTCGGGCTGCCCTGGCGATGCCAGAGAGAATGGCGCTTGGTGTAGCGATCGCGAGCGCGCAGGGGCTGGCTGCAACCAGTACGGCCATCGCCCGGTAGAACGAGTCACGGAACGGCTCGTCAAGGAAAATGCCGGCAAATAGCAGCCCGACTACCAGCAGTAAAACCAACGGGACGAATATGCGTTGGAAGCGGTCCGTGAATCGCTGGGTCGGTGACTTCCTGACTTCGGCTTCACTGACCATCTTGATGACCCGCGCCAAGGTACTCTCCGTAGAGCGCCGTGTTACCTCAACCTCGATGAGCGTTTCGCCATTGATGGTACCGGCGAAGACTTTCGAGGCTGCATCCACTGCATCTGGCTTGCTGCGTGCGAGTTCGGCATCAGGAACAGGTTGCTTGTCCACGGGGACGCTCTCACCGGTTACTGGCGCCTGGTTGATACTTGAGGAGCCTACGACTACAAAACCATCGGCCGGCAGGCGGTCATTGGGGCGCACGATGACAACGTCACCGGGAACCAGCAGCTCCACGGGCATCTCCACCGTGCCATTTGCTCTGCGTACGATCGCGGTGGCTGGTGCGAGCTTGGACAGTGCCTCAATCGCTTTCTTGGCCCGCCCCATCGCGTAGCTTTCAAGGGAATGCCCCAGACTGAACAGGAACAGCAGCAGAGCCCCCTCCGCCCAGGCGCCGATGCTCGCGGCACCGACTGCGGCGAGAAGCATCAGCGAGTCGATCTCGAAGCGTTTCTGACGGATGTTGGTAACCGCTTCCTTAGTGGTGAACCATCCACCGAACACGTAGGCCGACACGTACAGAATCAGAGGCAGACGATCAATCAGGCCAAGTTTTCCTGCGAGAGCTCCGGCACCCAGGAGAGCACCACAGATCAGCGCGAAAATCAGCTCTGTGTTCATTCCAAAAATGCCGCCATGCTCATGGCTATGACCTTCATGCCCGGCTTGGTCATCAGGGCGTTCAAGCAAACTCTTCATAACTCGTCCCTTCTGGGGTCAAGGCTTCCAATTGCCCTCTGCAGTTGGGGAGCCGTCTCTGTTGGTTGGCTAAGATCTATTGCACGGTTTGCCCGAGCCCAGGCGTTAACATTTCGAAGCTATGGGGTATCGGGCGTAATAAAAAATGCCAGGCACTGCCTGGCATTTATGAATTCTCTAATTGTTCTGTTCAAATCGTTTACTACTTGTTGTTGATGCATTGCGAATACATCGAGTAACGAACAGTCTTGAGCGTGCCCTGGGAGTCCTCGAAGGTCATCAACCGTGGATAGACCTGGCAGGTACGGGGGTCCTGCGACTGACGTACGAATTTCGCAACGTCTATCTTCATGCCATATTTGTAATCCTGAATCTCTGGCATTGGCTTGCCATTTTTCTCCGCGTACTTGGCCACTGCGGTCTGGTGTTCCTTGGTGTATTGAAGCTGCTTGCTCTCGGAGAAAGTGTTGGCCTGCGAAGCCACCGAGAAAACAACAAGTGCAGCAGCGATAATTAGCTTTTTCATAAAACCCTCTCAATTTCAAAACTTCTCGGGCGTAACCTTAGCAATGCATAGGCATCACCGGCATGACGAGAAACTTACAATTTTGAAAGGTAAGTGCATCTACTTCACTTTAAACAAAAAAGCCCACAACACGTGTTGTGGGCTTCTCTTTAGCGGAGGCTGTTAGCTAACCACTTCGGCCTCGTCGCCGTCTTCATCCTTGCGGTGTGCCCAGTGATACAGGGCAGGCAGTACCAGCAAGGTCAGTGCGGTGGAGGACAGGATCCCGCCAATCACCACCGTCGCCAATGGCCGCTGAACTTCGGCACCGGTGCCGGTGGCCAAAGCCATCGGGATGAAGCCCAGGGACGCTACCAAGGCTGTCATCAGAACAGGTCGCAGACGGGTCAATGCACCTTCATCGACTGCCTGTCTGAGCGTTCGTCCCTCCTCCCTTAGCCCGCGGATGAAGGCAATCATCACCAGGCCGTTCAGTACTGCAACGCCGGACAGTGCAATGAAGCCGACACCTGCCGAGATCGACAGTGGGATGTCCCGCAGCCACAACGCCACAACACCACCGGTGAGTGCGAATGGAATACCGGTGAAGACCAGCATGCCGTCCTTCAGGTTGTTGAACATCAGGAACAACAAGGTCATGACCAGCAGCAAGGCGACTGGAACAACGATCTGCAGGCGTTTGGCAGCCGACTGCAGCTGCTCGAACTGGCCCCCCCAAGTCGTCCAGTAGCCCGCAGGGATTTGCACCTTCTTGTCCAGCGATGCGGTCGCCTCCTCAACGAAGGACCCCAGATCGCGGCCTCGAACGTTGGCGCTGACGATAACCAGACGTTTGCCGTTCTCGCGGCTGATTTGGTTCGGGCCCAGTTGCAGGTCCAGATTGGCGACCTGGGACAGCGGGATGAAGCCGATCTGATTGGCACCCTGTGCCGCATTGGCAGGTACCGGGATCAGCAAGCTGGACATACCCGCTACGTCGGTGCGAACGGTCTCTGGTAGGCGTACTACCATGTCGAACCGACGGTCGCCCTCATACAGCGTGCCGGCCTGACGGCCACCCACGGCGATAGCGATCGAGTTCTGAACATCCGCGATGTTCAGGCCGTAGCGTGCTGCTTTTTCGCGGTCAATGTTGATGGTCAGCACCGGCAGGCCGGATGTCTGCTCAACTTTCACTTCCGATGAGCCCGGGACCGCTTTGAGCGCTGCCGCGATCTTGTTGGCGGTGTTGTTGAGCACGTCCATGTCATCGCCGAAGACTTTCACAGCGACGTCACTACGCACGCCCGAAATCAGCTCGTTGAAACGCAGTTGGATTGGCTGCGACAACTCGTAGTTGCTTCCTGGAACACCCGCTGCGGCCTTCTGCACTTCAGCAATCAGCTCATCACGAGGCTTCTTCGGGTTAGGCCACTGATCCTGAGGCTTGAGCATGATGTAGGCGTCAGAGGCGTTCGGCGGCATCGGGTCAGATGCAATTTCTGCGGTACCCGAGCGTGCGAACATCCGCTCAACTTCAGGCACCTGCGCAATCACCGCTTTCTCCAGACGCTGCTGCATCTCGACAGATTGAGTGAGGCTCGTTCCAGGCACACGCATGGCCTGCATCGCAAAGTCACCCTCACTGAGGCTTGGGATGAACTCGCTACCCATACGACTTGCCAGCAAACCACTGAGCACGACCAAGGCTACTGCGGCCGAGAAAGCGATGTTCCGATGTCCCAGCACCCATTGCAGAACCGGTTCATAGCGCAGTCGAGCTGTGCGCATGACCACGCCTTCCTCTTCCTTCACCTTGCCAGTGACGAACATGGCAATAGCTGCAGGAACAAAGGTAACGGACAGGACCATTGCACCCAGCAGCGCCATCACAACGGTGAAGGCCATCGGGTGGAACATTTTGCCTTCGACGCCGGTGAGGGCGAAGATCGGCAGGTACACCACCATGATGATCAGCTGACCGAAGATCAGCGGCCGGCGAGCTTCTCGCGCCGCGGCAAAGACCTCGTGGAAGCGTTCGGTTTTGGTGAGCATGCGGCCATGCTTATGTTGCGCATGAGCCAGTCGACGGATCGCGTTTTCTACAATAACCACGGCACCGTCGACGATGATGCCGAAGTCGAGTGCCCCCAAACTCATTAAGTTGGCACTGACCTTGTTGTTGAACATGCCTGTGAAGGTGAACAGCATGGACAGCGGAATCACCATCGCGGTGATCAGAGCCGCACGGATGTTGCCGAGGAACAGGAACAGAATGGCGATAACCAGGATCGCGCCTTCCACCAGGTTCTTCTTCACCGTCGCGATGGCTTTTTCAACCAGGTTGGTACGGTCGTAAACAGTCACAGCCACCACGCCCTTTGGCAGGGTGCGGTTGATGTCCGCCAATTTGGCGGCGACAGCTTGAGATACGGTGCGGCTGTTTTCACCAATCAGCATGAACACGGTACCGAGCACGACTTCGCGGCCGTTCTCAGTAGCAGCACCTGTACGGAGCTCTTTACCGATGCTGACGTCAGCAACGCTGCTGATGCGAATCGGTGCACCATCCACACTGGTGATCACGATGTTGGCGATGTCTTCGATATTGCCTACCTGACCCGGTGCACGGATGAGCAACTGTTCACCATTACGCTCGATGTAGCCGGCACCGACGTTGGCGTTGTTACTTTCCAACGCTGCGACCAGGTCATTGAGTGTCAGCTTGTAGGTAGCCAGGCGCTTTGGATCCGGCGCAACCAGGAACTGCTTGGCATAACCGCCGATGGTATTGATCTCGGCCACACCCGGGACGTTACGCAGCTGAGGCTTGATGATCCAGTCCTGGATCACGCGCAGGTCGGTCGGGGTGTACGGCGTACCGTCCTCTTTGACCGCGCCATCTTCGGCTTCAACAGTCCACAGGAAGATCTCGCCGAGGCCGGTAGATACCGGACCCATGACGGCCTCTACACCTTCTGGCAGCTGTTCCTTCGCAACCTGCAGCCGCTCGTTGATCAACTGGCGGGCAAAGAAGATGTCAGTGCCATCCTTGAAGATCACGGTGACCTGAGACAGGCCAGAGCGAGACAGGGAACGGGTCTGCTGAAGGCCCGGGAGACCGGCCATGGCCGTTTCAACTGGAAACGTGATCCGTTGTTCGGTTTCCAAGGGCGAGTAACCAGGCGCTGCAGTGTTGATCTGCACCTGGACGTTGGTGATATCGGGTACCGCATCGATGGGCAGCTTTTGATAGCTGTAGATACCGATACCCGCCATGATCAGAACGGCGATCATTACTACGATGCGCTGCTCGATGGCGAATCTGATGATACGTTCAAACATGAGAAATCATCCTGTCAGTTCGCATCAGTGACCGTGTTCGGCAGAAGCTTTGCCGAGCTCGGACTTGAGTGTGAAGCTGCCACTGGTTGCTACCTGGGCGCCGGCTTCAATACCGTCGATGATTTCCACGTACCCATTGTCGCGGCGACCCAGTTTTACCGGGCGGGTGTCAAAGCCATCTGGGGTGCGTACGAATACCGAAGGTTTGTCTTCAACGGTCTGCACAGCGTGCTCAGGGACCGCTACGGCAACTCGATCGGTCTGGGAGGTGACCGCAATGTTTACGAACAGGCCTGGACGCCAGGCGCCGTTGGGGTTGGTCAAGGTGACGCGGACAGTAGCTGCACGGTTTTGCTCGCCCAGCAGGCTGCCGACATAACCCACCTTCCCTTCGACCTCGACGTTCATGTCAGGCGAAGAGACTTTCACTGCACGGCCAGTCGTGACCTTGCCCAGATCTGTCGGCGGAACTGCGAAGGTCGCCCAGACCTGATTCAGGTCGGAAAGGATGAAGGCGTTGGTCGCCTCGCTGACGACTTCGCCGACGGTCAGGTGTTTCTCCACTACCACGGCGTCGAAGGGAGCGCGGAGCTCGTAACGATTACCGCCAACGGAGTTAACCGAGGCACCGATTGCGCCGACCTTCTGCTTGGCGTTGGCCAAGGAGATCTCCGCTTCTTGCAGCGCTTGGCGTGCTTGGAGGTAGTCTTGCTCTGCAGAGATCTTGTCCTGCCACAGTTGCTTCTCACGTTCGAAGGTCACACGCGCCAGTTCGACGCGACGCTGTGCGGCCTGTTGTTCGCTGCGCAGGTCAGAGATCTGCTGGCTGGCGATTACCGCGAGGACTTGCCCTTTCTTGACCGTCTCGCCCAGGTTGGCCTGGACAGCCTCAACAACGCCAGGAACACGAGGAACCACGTGGGCAGTACGATCTTCGTCGAAGCGAATTTCGCCAGGGAAGCTCACGACGGTACCGAGGTCACGAGGCGCTGCAGCTTCCAGGGCAACACCAGCGGCCTTGATCTGTTCAGCGCTGAGCGTCAGCTTGCCCTCTTCTTCACCGCCCTCTTCGCTGTGGCCTTCTTCACCATGGCCCTCATCACCTTCCTCTTTGGCGGCAGATGCGGCTTTCTTTTCGTCGCCATGGCCATCGTTAGCGCCATGCTCGGCAGTACTGGCGGCCTGCTGTCCGGAACTGTTGTTCCAGGCAAGGCTGCCAAATCCGAGGGCTGCCACAGCGGCTACCGCGAGGGCGATCTTGCGTTTGTTATCCATTGCTACTCCTGCTGATCGTAGGCACCGGCTTGTTCAAGGCTGTGTGCCGAAGAAAATGTTTGGCCCGTTCAGCGAGTGCCGGCGGTTGAGCCGACTTCGCCATAAACCCTTTCCACCTGCGCACGCGCATTGGTCGCCGCTGCCAACGATTCGAGGTATTGGCCACGAGCGACGATCAAGGTGCGCTGGGCATCCAGCACTTCGATGAAACCGAATTTGCCCATCTCGAAGCCGCGGGTTGCGGTCTCTACGGCTTGTTGGGCTGAAGGCAGAATGGTCTTGTCGTAGGACTCGACCTCCTGCATGGCGGTGGACCATTGGTTCAACGCGGTTTGGGTTTCGGTGCGCAGGCGCAGCTCAACAGCATTGCGCTGGTCCCGGGCCTGATCTGCACGACGAGAAGCGGAAAGAATGTTGCCCTGGTTACGATCGAACAGCGGCAAAGGCATAGACAGGCCCACAGTGTTGACCCGCTCGCGCACAGAGCGGTCGTACTGGCTACCTACACTGACAGTAAGGTTCGGGATACGCTGAGCTTTCTCTGAGCCGAGCGAGGCATCGCTCTTGTCTATCTGCACCACGGCCTGACGCATTTCTGCTGTTTGGTCGAGCTTAGCCAGCAGATCTTCAGTGCGAGGTGGCAAGCCCGGGGAGAGGGTTGGCGATTCGAGTCGATCAAACACGGTGACTGAGCTCCCGGTAATTTGAGCGAGCTGTTGGTAAGCGGTCGCTTTTTCCGTTTCTGCACGTCGAACTTGCAGCTGGGCTTCGGCCAGTTGCACTTGAGCGCGGGTCGCCTCCACTGGGGACGACTTACCTGCGCGAACACGGCCATCGACGATGCGAAGACCGCGCTCAGTCAGTTCGAGAGATTGCTTGGCCAGGTCGAGACCTGTCTGGGCCCGCAACGCGGCGTAAAAGGCTTGGACGACATCTGCACGCAGGCCGTTAACGCGACGGTCTAACTCAAGCTGTGCGGCGGTCTGCCCGTATGTGGCGACGTCAACACGAGCCCCCCGCTTACCGCCCAGCTCAAGGGTCTGGCTGAGAGAGACAGTCGTCTGGCTGGTGTTACGACGGGTGTCTTCCACGTCATACGAGATTGTGGGGTTGGGGATAAGCCCGGCCTGCTTGCGAGCACCATCAGCGATCCCAATTTCTTGCCTGGCCGCGGCCAGGTCTGGGTTGGCATCCATGGCCGTCGAAAGCGCCTGGGGCAAGCTGATGCTTTGGGCAAGGGCTGCAGGCGCCATCAACCCAGAGATGACTGCACAGAGTGCAGCGATCTTCCAGGGCGAGACGGGGGTCTTGGGTAAGACATTGCGGTTATACCGGGGCACTTTGATGGTCCTCGTGCACAAACTTCGATAAAGCTTGGCGAGAACGCCGAAACAGCTGCCAAGCCCCACTTGATTAGGTGATGGCACTCTAATGAGCGGTAGCTATCAGAGGGGTGGCTAGAAAATTACAATTCCGTAAGAATGTCCTGTAATGCCCGAAAATACTGGGAAACCAAACCCGACACGATGATTTCGTTACAAGCAACGGAGATGGCAAACACGCGGTGCGAAGGCCCGAACAACAGGTAGATGACGAAATTGTAATTTTCCTATCACCCCCCCGTTATCTTCGGCCTGCAAATATGAGCTCGCGCTACGCTAGGCGCGCCGCCTGGTCAGAACAATTAACGACACCCGCGCCGGTAAACATAATAAAAACTGCCGTGAATCAAAGGAGCATCGGATGAAAATCAAAGTACCACTGTATTTGGCGGCAGTTTCTGCGCTGTCTGGAAGCTATGCTATTTCGGCACAGGCAGAAGACAAGCCAGAAGGCTTCATTGAAGGCAGCAGCCTTACAGTGCTGAACCGTAACTTCTACTTCAACCGTGATAACCGCGACAGCACTGCCCCCACTTATAACAGTGGCAAGGGCAACACCAACGGCTACTCCGAAGCCTGGGCGCACGCGATCATCAGCAAATTCAACTCTGGGTTTACCCAGGGAACCGTTGGCTTTGGCGTTGATGCCTTCGCCATGATCGGCCTCAAGCTCGACACCGGTGATGGGCGCAACGGCGGCCGTAGCTCCTTCGACGTGCTACCCGTTGATAACAAGGGCGAAGCTCGCGACGAATACACCAAGGTCGGCGGCGCAGCCAAAGTCCGCTTGTTCGATACCATCGTGAAAGTAGGTGATGTTTTCCCATCGACTCCGGTCGTTGCATCCGGCGACTCTCGCCTGCTGCCAGAAAGCTTCCGCGGCGTGACCGTTGAGAACACCAGCATCCAAGGCCTCACCCTGCAGGGTGGTCGTCTGCATGCGATGAGCCAGCCGGTCTCAAGCAACCTGAACGACAACTTCGTGACGTTCTACGGCGGCCCGGTCAACTCGCCATGGATCGGTTACGGTGGCGGTGACTACTCGATCAACGACAACTGGACTGTGAGCGTCTACGCCAGCCAGCTGAAAGACGTCTGGAATCAGTACTACGCCGGCACCAGCGTGGTTTACCCGCTGAGCGACGATCTGGCGCTGATCGGTGGCTTCAACTACTACAAAGCCGTAGATGAAGGTAAGAAGCGCCTGGGTGAATTCGACAACAACATCTGGAGTGCCAAGGTCGGCGTGCGTTACGGTGCCCATACCCTAGCCCTGTCGCACCAGCGCAACAACGGCGACGACGATTTTGACTACCTGCGTCAGTCGGACTCGATTTTCGTCGACAACTCCATCCAGTACAGCGACTTCAACTCGCCGAAAGAGCGTTCCTGGATGCTGCGCTATGACCTGAACTTCACCAGTTACGGCATTCCAGGCCTGACGTTCATGACCCGCTACGCCAGAGGCTCGGGCGCGGATTACTCGAACGCTAACCAGTTCTACATGCGCACTGATGACAACGGCAACCCGCTCGACAATCAGAAGCGTTGGGAGCGTGACGTCGAAGTCAAATACGTTGTCCAAACCGGTCCAGCAAAAGATCTGTCCTTCCGGTTGCGCCAGGCAACCACACGTGCCACTGCATTCGAATCGGATCTGGATGAAACCCGTGTGATCATTGAGTACCCGCTTTCGATTCTGTAATTCGCTAACTGGACCAGTTATTCATTAACTGGTCCTATTAGTAAAACGAGCATTACGAATTCACCTTGAGTGGCTTAAGTGCTCCTTTGGTAAAAGGTGGATATTTGGCGCCCATTGGGCGCCTTTTTTTGCCTAAAATTCAAGTAGGCGTTCGATTGTACGCATCGCATGCCGGTGAAGTTCATGACTACACCAATGACCAGTCTCTTCAATGTGAGCGACCTCGCCGTCATCTGAGCGGAACGAAGCCAGCACAAAGAAGAAAATAACCCAATACTTCATAAGGTCAAATCACCTGCTGGAGAGAGGGCCCGCAACTGTCAAACCCAAACCGCGACAAGATATACCGCCAGACTATCAACTGTATTACCTAGAAATTACAAATCCGTCATTTGAGCCCCGGCACGCTCATTTTGATTTACCATCCCTTTCAATAATGCCGGCGCGCGTGCGCGGTTAATTGCTCAGTGATATCGAGACAAAATCCCATGCGAATTCTGGTAATTGAGGATGAAGTAAAAACTGCGGAGTATGTGCGTCAAGGTCTGACGGAATGTGGCTATGTCGTAGATTGCGTCCACACCGGGTCAGATGGATTATTCTTGGCTAAGCAGCACGAATATGAGCTGATTATCCTGGATATAAATCTGCCAGAGATGGACGGTTGGCAGGTCCTTGAGTTGTTGCGTCGTAAAAACTGCCCTTCCCGTATCATGATGCTGACGGCGAGAAGCCGGCTGGCGGATAAGGTCCGGGGGCTGGAGAACGGAGCAGATGACTACCTGATCAAGCCATTTGAGTTCCCTGAGCTGCTGGCCCGGGTTCGCGCCTTGATGCGCAGGTCAGATCACCCTGCATCCGTAGAGGTCATTCGCGTCGCTGACCTGGAGCTTGATCAGAGCCGGCACAGGGCATTCAGGGACGGTCAGCGCATTGACCTGACCACGAAAGAATTCGCGTTACTGCATTACCTGATGCGTAATACCGGTGTGGTGCTGAGCCGCACCCAAATTATTTCGCAGGTTTGGGATATGAATTTTGACTGCGACACAAACGTTGTAGAGGTGTCGATTCGAAGACTCAGAGCCAAGATAGATGACCCTTTCGAGACCAAACTGATACATACGCTTCGGGGCGTAGGGTATGTGCTTGAAAAACGATAGTTGCCAAGCTCTCTAGTACCGAAAATCCGCTACATGCTCCCGTCGCTTGCGAACTTGAGGTTTCTGTTTACGATCCGCGGCGCTGATTCCTCACTCAACAAATGAGGTAGGCTGTACATGAGGTATAGCATTGATTATCAGCAGGTTTCGCAAGGACAATCCGATGCCAGCATTGATGCCTGTCCAGCTGACATTGTCTTCAACAGCGACCATGGCCTAGCTCTTATCCCGTGCGTTGGCGATGTTATCAACCTCCC
Organism: Pseudomonas sp. 13159349; assembly: GCF_013305685.1. Taxonomy (NCBI): domain Bacteria; kingdom Pseudomonadati; phylum Pseudomonadota; class Gammaproteobacteria; order Pseudomonadales; family Pseudomonadaceae; genus Pseudomonas; species Pseudomonas sp. 13159349. The sequence goes on from NZ_CP045553.1 coordinate 71,275, forward strand.
CTCTACGGCGGTCAAAGAAGGGGTTTGCGGCATCGTTAGATCAAGGATTTTCAATTATCTCAGAGGTCCTGAAGAGCTGTACTGTCACGTCAATATTCTCGTTGAGGAGGCGGACATCAATTTCGAAAGTCTCATCTCGGAATACATGCGCAATCAGTCACGTGCTCGCTCGCCTTCTTCATAAAGTCGAAGGCGGGCCAGTCCATTAATGGTTGTGTATGGGTGAGGGTTCAGCAGAGCGAGCGCCTACTGAGCACCAGAGATGAATAGTCACAGCCTAGTGGTTTAACGCGGTACTGCTGGTGTACGCAGGGCCGGACTCATTGTTTTTTGAATGGCGCATTGCAGCACATAGAAATATAAAACCCCGGAAGCAAATACGATTGCGGACAGATAAGCAAACTCAGAGTCTAAAACCCCGGAAACCATATACAATTTAATCGTGATAGAACCCATAATAATTCCGGTACAGTACATGACGCCTGTGAACTGATTGCCCAAAAAACTCAGTATGCCGCTGAAGGCATTGTTCGCACTCAACAGCATTGCTTTCAGTATCGTCCAGCCGAGAACTGGCAGAAAAGCCTTGATCATGAAGGCGAATAACATCGACGATGCAAACAGTTTTATCGGGGTTTCTGCCCACGGCTTGATGGTGCCGTCTACTTCAACGCCGGTATACAAGATGATATTCAGAATAATCGCCATAAGGGTGCATATGCCGAGGCGTATCATTTCCCGCTTAAGCGGGGCCATCATTATCACTGCGTGAATCTTGTTTCCAAAGTATCGTTTTAGTCCTTGGATCGACATTTTTCTTCCTATGCTCTCGGGTATGACGCTGTTGTAGCGTTGTATGACGGTCATGCTTTTACCCGAAGAGAGGTGACGCTTCAACGGTCCTGAATTGCGCAGGGGATCTCATGTCCTTCCCCTGGCTGGGTAGCTTGCTGAGAAATTCTCATCTACCTGCGTGGCAACGATGCGGCCACCCCGCCGCCGTCAGAGCTCTGGAGGACTGGCTGCTGTCAGCAACTCATCGAGTGACGGAACCTTAGCGTTTGCACTGAGGACGAGTGTTCTGGATCGGAGTATGGATACATCAAAGAAAGATTCGCACTCGACTCTTCCGTTTACTTCTCTCCAGTGGGTGACTTCTGGTATCAACTCATTAGGCACCGGGTATAGTGCCATAGGGTTATGGAATACCTCCACTTCAGCAGACCACGGCTCGTAGCCATATTGCGGCCAGAGCTGACCGTAGTCGCTGGACGCTACATCCAACAGAAATGGGATACCTCGTGATGCTCCCGGAGAACGGTCGAAAAACTCACCAAACCGCAAGTATCGGTACCCGTCTAGATGAGCTCCACCTGAGATCGGCACTCGGCTGAGCTTTGGCACTGTGCAGGCATTGGTGAAAATGACCGCTGAAAGATGGGCATTTTCCATTAGCGTAAATAGGCCGTTGGGGCGCCCTGATAGCAGAGATGTCTCTTCCTCCACAGTTATCAGGTGCGTACCACGATGCGCAGATGAGTGAACTGCAAAGCCATAGAGATAGCTGATGAGCGACTCCCTGCTCCACAGCATTGAACTGGGCGCATGGAAATCGGCTAAGGCCAGAATGAGCGGCTTACCCTCCACGTGCGGTAGGGATTCGTAACGCTTGTCCAATTTGTTTTGGATGGTCCTCGCAAACCTTTCTGCAGCCGCTCCTAAGAAACGCTCATGTCGGTCAGCGGGTGGGGGGACCGGCGAGGCGCCAAAATGCTCATACCGCTCTTCCGGGTTGGCTGTCACTGCTTCAACCCAGGCCTCATCTCCCAGCCTATTCTCGATGTGAAAATCGGGTGATTCTTTAGGCTGGGTGACCAAGAGTCCCTGTTCACGAAAAATCGCTAATAGGTGGGCTTCCCAGAGGCGGGTGTGAAAATTCTCAGTCTGGCAATCGGGAACCCAATTTCTGTCTGGGGATGGCAGTGCGAGATACAGTTGATTCAGCGCCCACGCCCCAATACGGCGGCTTGGATCAAATAGTGATTTGAACACCACGCTTGGTGTGCGCTTACCCATTCTGCTTAGAGGAGCACGTCGTCGTTCACCTGAAGGGAGTGGAAGCGGATGGGCTTGGGTATAGAGAAAATGGCTGATTGAGGCGCGGGCTTCAGACTCGCCAGTGGTGCGCTCACTATGGCTGAGGAGCACCCACACGCTATCGACACGACGCCGCAAGGTGACAATTCCGAAGCTGCCGGCATGGATATTTCGGGTTAGAGCGGCACAAGAAATTCCGTCCTCACTAAGCCATGCCCCTACTGGCGGGCTGTCCCCAAACCCCAACCCTCGTGGAAGCGACAAAGCGATTAGATCGAACATCGGCGCAGCAATTTCTTTCATTCGCTGATCTCGGCAGCCGTCAAAATGCATTCCATCAATGCCTCGGAGCGTGCCCGCCGGCGATGGCATCGGTGGAGGTACCTATTGAAGAAGGGGGCCTTGTTCCACCAGGACATCTCGGTTGGTGAAGATGGTCTCAATGGTTGCAGCCTCGGCAGCCACATGAGTCTTTCGCGTGATCTCTTCAAGGGCCAGTTCGAGCCGGTAGTCTTGGAAATACTCGTACAGCTTTTCAGAGCTCTCGGATATCTCCTCCCCACCATTCTTCGCGAACAAGATGTGGATGATCGCTGCGAGTGGGAGAGAGATGTCGAGATCCTTCTCTTCTGCATCTGAATCCGAGTTCAAACCGTCGAAATACCTCTCCAGATGACTCTGGAGCTCCTCAAGCCAGAACTGAGATAGGTTGCTTGGAAGGGAGCTTTCAGGCCCGGTCAGAAGGACTTCATCTCTGAATAGAGCCAGCAGATTGGGGTTTGCCATGGAGGACCTCACGATTAGATTTGAGAGCAACTGGTCAGCATAGTCCACCTCAAGATGACCACCTCCTTGACGCCCATCCTGGTGCTCCTGAGCATCAGACGAGTGAATCGCCCCGAAACCTGTAGATACAAAATGACCGCTTCTCGCCGTTAGCTGCCTTTCTTGAAGGACAGCTTTGGGTCGATAGCGGCCTTCGTGGAGGTTGGTGTCTACGGGGTCGGTTTAGTCAATCTGAATCTCCGGTTTCACCTCCGTGAGGCCGGCCATCGTCATGCATCAGATCTTGATTGACACGCGTGCCGCTTTGGATAGCCTTGCAATTGAGGGCTGCAACTGCGCATTTGTCGGGCCTGGGTACCAGCATGAGCCCCCCGCAATTTTGGCAGCAGAGGAAGCTGGTTCCTCTGAAGTAGTGACGGCGGGCATTGCCAGTCGGATTCTGAACCCAAGGTCGCCAGACTAGGAGCTAAAGGATCGCTGCGACTACTCCTCATCCCTTACCGAAAAGTCACGCGTCGGTCGTAAACGGCCCTTTCCAGGCCAATCAACTTTTGTGATTGGTGAGTAGGGATTTCTCGGCTTTTCTGTGAAAAGCACCCCTTCATTTCACAAAAAAAATGGCGAAGATTCCAATTTCACGGGGTCTGGCCTATCACCTATTTTGTGAACCTACATTCGGTGTAGGTTTACAGAAAAGCTGCACGCTTTCACAGATAGATGACCGGCCGGGCCCAGATTCTGGTCCCCACCGGTCAACATCAAGCTCGCACGCGCGGGCTTTTTTTGCCTCTATTTTCTTCAGCCTCACCTGAAGGCCCCGAAGGCATTTGATGGCCGCCGTCGTAGGCTGATAGCCTACCCGTAACTAGGTTAGCAACCTGTTCAGCGACAGAGGCTTCTAAGCAGTGAGCGATTCCACGCTGGTTGCAAAATTGCGGGCAGAGAATGAGCGACTAGTAGCCTTGCTTGAGGCGCATGGCATTGAGTGGCAGCTTCCAGCTGAGTCTGTATGTATGCCGGTACTGGGTAATCAGCCGCTCACCAACCTTGATACTGATAGCAAACTCGCTCTTTTCCGTAGCTTGTTCAAAGGACGTATCGACACCTACCCGTTGCGCTGGGAAAGTAGAGGCGGCAAGTCTGGGTATGCACCTGCCTGTGCCAATGAATGGCGGCCCGGAATCTGTGAAAAGCCACTTATCAAATGCGGTGATTGTGGCAAGCGTCAACTCCTACCAGTGAACGACGAGGTCATTTATCGTCACCTCTCAGGGACTATTGTGGTTGGGGTCTATCCGCTGCTTTCGGATGATACGTGTCACTTCCTAGCTGTCGATTTCGATGAAGCTGACTGGCGAGAGGATGCGCTGGCGTTTGTGCATGCTGGCCGTTCTCTCGATGTTCCTGTAATTCTGGAAATCTCGCGTTCTGGCAATGGGGCACACGCGTGGATTTTCTTCCAAGACAAAGTGCCTGCCAGTGACGCCCGCCGTTTGGGAGCCGCGATCATAAGTCATGCTTGCGAGCGCACCCGACAGCTGTCACTCAGTTCGTACGACAGGCTCTTCCCGAATCAGGACTTTATGCCCAAGGGTGGGTTCGGCAACCTGATTGCTCTGCCGCTGCAGAAGCGAGCCAGGGCAAACAATCACAGTGTTTTTGTCGACGACTCACTGGAACCGTATCCCGATCAATGGGGGTTCCTGGCTTCTGTTCGGCGGATGAGTCCAGAAAGCATCCAGCCGGTTATCAATCAAGCCATGGGCAATCGAGATCCTTTGGGTGTTGCTTTTTTTGACGAGCAGAGTGAAGCCGAACCCTGGAAACATCGTGAGCCAACTTCCCGGTCGCTGACATGCCCTTTACCAGATACCCTCAACGTTACGCTGGCTAACCTGATTTATTTTGAGAAGTCACAGCTACCCCAGCCATTGGCTAACCAGCTCATTCGGCTTGCGGCTTTTCAAAACCCTGATTTTTACAAGGCGCAGGCAATGCGGCTATCGGTTTGGAATAAACCCAGAGTCATTGGCTGCGCTCAAAATTTCCCTCTGCATATTGGGATTCCTCGCGGCTGTTGGGATGCGGTAGAGGATCTCTTAAAAGACCACAAGATCACTCCGCAACTTCAGGATGAACGCTTTGCTGGCGCTGCCCTCGAGGTCAAATTCTTGGGTGCATTACGTCCAGATCAGGACGCGGCAATCCTTGCACTGATTCCGCATGACACAGGAGTACTTTGCGCCCCAACGGCGTTTGGTAAAACAGTAACCGCCGCTGCTCTAATTGCCAGGCGTAGAGTTAACACTCTGGTACTTGTGCATCGCACGGAACTGCTTCGGCAGTGGCAAGCCCGATTACAGACCTTCTTGGGCGTAGGAAAGGAGGTAGTCGGTACGATTGGCGGTGGAAAGCCTAAGACAACCGGGCTGATTGATATCGCTGTGATGCAGTCACTTTCGCGGAAAGGTGAAATCAGTGACCTGATCAAAAATTACGGTCAGATTATTGTGGATGAGTGTCATCACCTCTCTGCGGTCTCCTTTGAAGCATTACTACGAAGCGCCCCCGCGCGCTATGTGCTTGGTCTGACTGCTACACCCATCCGCCGAGACGGACAGCAGCCAATTATTTTCATGCAGTGCGGTCCCATTCGGCATACTGCGGCACGACCAGAAAATGCCCCCCACGATTTGTCAGTCACTCCTCGGATGCTTAGTGGTCCGGTTCCTGTATCTGATGGTGCGGGAATACAAGAGGTCTTCAAAAGACTTGCCGACGACCCGGGGCGTACTGCGCAGATCGTTTCAGAGATCCGCTCAGCCTATGAGCAAGGTAGAAAAGTACTAGTGTTGACGCAACGCACGGAGCATGTGGATGCCTTAGAGCAGGCACTGAAGGCGTATATTGAAAACCTCTTTACCCTTCATGGAAGAATGCCCAAGAAGCAGCGATTATCCCGTCTTGGAGAGCTTGAATCCTTGTCTGAAGACACGCCTCGAGTCCTCCTTGCTACGGGAAAACTGATTGGTGAGGGCTTTGATCATCCTGCATTGGATACACTCGTGCTGGCTATGCCCATTTCCTGGCGGGGAATCCTCCAGCAATACACTGGTCGATTGCATCGAACGCACACCGCCAAGACTGATGTACAAGTCATCGATTTTGTTGATGAGGGCAACGTCGCATTAATGCGAATGTGGGAGAAGCGAAAAATAGGCTACAAGATGATGGGGTATCGGCTGACGGACAGTCTGGCCACTATGAAACTTCTCTAGTGCCGCCTAATCTACGCCAATTGCCGTACTTGGTGATTGTTGATAGCGGCGTAGCCCCTCAAGTGGAAGCCATCCATCGTTTGTATGGGCGCGGTCTCTCGGTGTGCCGGGAGGAGACCTTCGGCGATTTTTCAGATGACGTTGTTGAGGAACTGCGCCGAGTGGAGTGGGACCATGATAGTTGGCTTTGGGAAGCGGGTTCTTAGGCTAGTGACCTTTCCCTATTCCTCCAAGGCTTATTCGCTCTTCCACAAATAGTGTGGACAGCTGGCTTCAAGCTGTCTTCATTGGTTTGATCAGGCTTTCAGCCGGAATGCCAAACATTTCGTGCAATTTCCAAATCATTGGCAGCGTCAATGAACGCTTACGATTTAGCACTTCATAGACCCGGTTTGTCTTACCTATGGCAGGAGCCAGATCGGCAGCGGTTAGGCCGGACTGTTCCATACGAAACTTGATGGCCTCGATCGGGTCTGGCAGCTCCACCGGAAAATGCTTGCTCTCGTAAGCCTCGATCAAGGTGATCATGACTTCAAAAGCGTCTCCCTCGGGTGTGCCAGGTTCTGGCTCATTCTCGAACAGCGGAGAGATCTCCTTGAGTGCTGCCCGGTAGTCGTAGTCGGTGCGGATTGGGCGGATGTTCATTGATAGTCACTCCATCTCCACAGTGTTTGCGTCGATTTTGTCGTACTCCTCGTGCGTTCCGACAAACTTGATGTAGACCGCTCCAAAGCGGTAGGCAACGGCTACCACCAGCCTGTAATCGTTCCCTTTGATATTGAAGACGACGCGTCTGCCTTTCAGGATGCTTGCGTTACGGTACTGGCTCTTGATGGTATCAGGACTCGTCCATGTCGCTTTCCTGGCTTCGTCGACCCATGCGCGTAGTGGTTGTTCAGCGTTTGGGTAGGTTTCCCAAAAGGCTTTCAACTGGCTGATGGCGATGATCTTCATGTTTGGTAGTGTAGTCCCATGGTGGGACTGCACGCAAGGGTTGGTAGAGTCGCTCCGACAACGATTCAACGTTCCACGTGGAACAGGTATTCAGTAACCGCTGAGGACGTTGACGATCACACCACTGGCAATAGCCACCAGCACATAGTCCCCGTTCACATACAACCAACGGTGATCACGCGGTGGCGCATACAGGTGGCGTGCTTTCCAGTCGGTCACCCAGTAACGGTCGCCACGATAATGCGGGTCAACCACATGGCCACGCTGCCACTGCTGATGCGGAACCGGCATGCCCTGTTGTGGGCGGAAGTTCGGGTCGCGGTAGGCGGGACCGCGGCCATTGTCATGTCGGCCTTGGTACTGTGGCTGACCATGCGGTGGGTTGCCCTGGTGCGATGGGCCGCCATCATGCCGGTCAGGTGGGCCTGGCTGCGCGAAACTGGCCAAGGGGGCGCTGAGCATGAGCGCGGCGCAGATCACGGTCAGGGTTTTCTTCATTTTGCGGTCCTCTGCATGTTGACGCCTGGCGGGAGCTGACTGGTTGCCAGGTTCGGTTAACTGATCAGACCACAATCATTCCCGCTTAATGTCAGGACAGAGGTAAAGGTCCGGTAAAGGTCCGTGAAGCGCCATCACTATGGGAGCGGGTATTGCGCCGTATTCGGGGCCTGTACTGTACCTGTGGGAGCTGGCTTGCCGGCGATACGGCCAGCACAGCCAACGCGTCAATTCAGGCCAAGCTCCTTCAACCGGCGATATAGGGTGCGCTCGCTCAGGCCAAGGTGACGGGCCAGTTCACTGCGCGAGCCCTTGAACTGTTCCAGTGCCTGCGCCAGTTCACCCAGGTGATTGCGCCGGCCACCTGTCTTGATCGCCCCCGCTGGGCCGATATCCTCCGGCAAATGCTCGGGCCGGATCAGCCCGTCATCGGCAAACAAGCGCGCCCTTTCCAGAATGTTGCGCAGTTCGCGAATGTTGCCCGGGAATGGATGCAGCCCAAGCTGCTGCAAAGCTTCGTCGCTCAGCCTGGGCGTCGGCTTGCCTGCCATGCGCTGCAGCAGGCTCTGGGCGAGCAAGGGCAGGTCCTCTACGCGTTCGCGCAACGCCGGCAGACGGATCGGGAAGCCGCTGATGCGGTAATACAGGTCTTCGCGGAAGGTGCCGTCCGCGACCATTTGCCTGAGCGGTTTATGGGTTGCCGACACCAGGCGAAAATCCGAATGCACCGTGCGCAGGCTACCCACCGGGCGGAAGCTGCCGGACTCGATCAGGCGCAGCAGCTTCACCTGCATCGCCAGCGGTACCTCGCCAATTTCATCCAGAAAAAGGGTGCCACCATGCGCCGCTTCAGCCAGACCGATCTTGCGCTGGTTGGCGCCAGTGAACGCGCCCTTCTCGTAGCCGAACAACTCGCTCTCGAACAACGATTCGGTCAGGCCGGTACAGTCAACCACCACCAACGGGCCGTTGGCCCGGGGGCTACCCAAGTGCACTGCGCGGGCGAACAGTTCCTTGCCGGTACCCGACTCACCCTGTAGCAACACCGGGATCTGCGCCGGTGCCGCACGTTGCAGGCTGGCCAGGGCCGCTTTGAACGCTGGCGCGCGGCCGACCAGCCCTTGTTCCTGAGGCTGCGCCGACGCGAGGGTGATGCTGGTCAGGCGTTCGACAAAGGCCACCACCCTGCCCTGTTCATCCAGGATCGGCCGCAGCTCTACATCCACATGCTCGGGGCCGCGTGGCGTGTGATGAATGTGCAAAACCCGCTCCGGTGCCTTGCTGTGCCACGCCTTGCGCATCGGGCAATGCTCGCCGGCCTGGTCGCAAGGCACGGCGTAGTGGTGCGAGACCTTGTGGCATTTCTCGCCCAGCGGCGCCTGCTCGTGGCGACCGAACTGGCGGCGATAGGCAGCGTTGGCCGCCAGGATGTTGTAGTCGGTATCCAGCACGATGGTTGGCAGGGCATCGTGCTCAAGATAGGAAACCAAAGCTAGGATGAGGGGATGGGCTTCAGGCATGACGGCACCGATTGGATGACCGGCGCAGGGTAACAAGGACTGCCAAACACTGCCATTGGCTGACAGTCGACTGCCATCTGCGCTGCCACTGTCGTCGGCAATTGTCAGCAACGGGCCGGTTTCATTGGCCCAAGCGCAGGAAAATGCCTGGCATGCATCTTGATAAACCTCCTGGCACTGCCTACGCCTGTACAAGGCTGGGCGGATAAATTGGAGAACGCGATGATCATCGGCAACAACCTGCACGTGGACGCCTTTTACGACAAGGCGACCTCGACCATCAGCTACCTGGTCATGGACGGCGAAACGCGCAAGTGTGCGTTGATCGACAGTGTCCTGGACTATGACCCCAAGTCGGGGCGTACCTGCACTGCTTCGGCGGACCAGTTGATTAACCGGGTAAAGGAGCTGCGAGCTGACGTGCAGTGGGTGCTGGAAACCCATGTGCATGCCGACCACCTTTCGGCAGCGGCCTATTTGAAGGAAAAGCTCGGCGGCCATACCGCCATCGGCGCGCACATCACCCAGGTACAGAAAGTGTTCGGTGCCCTGTTCAACGCCGAGCCTGGCTTCGCCCGCGATGGCAGCCAGTTCGATGTGTTGTTCGAGGACGAGGAAGGTTTCCGCATTGGCAACCTGCATGCCCGCGCGTTGCACACCCCGGGGCACACGCCTGCGTGCATGAGCTTCATGATCGAGGACGCCGGCGAGATAGCGGTGTTCGTCGGCGACACCCTGTTCATGCCCGACTACGGTACCGCCCGTTGCGACTTCCCTGGGGCCGATGCCCGTACCCTGTACCGCTCGATCCGTCGCCTGCTGGCCTTCCCCGACCAGACCCGGCTGTTCATGTGCCACGACTACCTGCCAGGTGGCCGTGACATGCAGTACGTCACCACCGTGGCCGAGCAGCGCGCCAACAATATTCATATCCACCAGGGCATCGATGAGGACAGCTTCGTCGCCATGCGTGAAGCCCGCGACAAGACCCTCGACATGCCCGTGCTGATCCTGCCTTCGGTGCAGGTGAACATGCGCAGCGGCCAGTTCCCCGCGCCGGAAGATAACGGTGTGAGCTACCTGAAGATTCCGCTGAACAAGCTGTGACCGCCCTGCCCCATAACCAGATTTACAGGATTTACCGCCATGCCTGCCTTGTTGTCCCCTGCCAATACCGACCACCACAAAGTGGTCATCGTCGGTGCCGGCGCCGCCGGAATCGCCACCGCTTCCAGCTTGATCAGCCGTGACCCGTCGCTGGATGTGACCTTGATCGACCCCGCCGAAGTGCATTACTACCAGCCCGGCTGGACCATGGTCGGTGCCGGTGTGTTCAATGCGCCAAGCACTGCTCGCACCATGGCCTCGACCATTCCACGCGGCGTTCGCTGGATAAAGGCACGTGTGCAGGGGTTCGACCCGCTGGGCCAACTGGTCCTCCTCGAAGGCGGCCGCGCCATCAGTTATGAACAGTTGGTGGTCTGCCCCGGCCTCAAACTGGATTGGGCGGCCATTGATGGCCTCAGCGAGACCTTGGGCCGCAACGGCGTCACCTCCAACTACCGCTACGACCTGGCGCCCTACACCTGGGAACTGGTACAGAAGCTCAAGCAAGGCCGAGCCCTGTTTTGCCAGCCGCCCATGCCGATCAAGTGCGCAGGCGCGCCGCAGAAGGCGCTGTACCTGTCTTGCGACCACTGGCTGCGGCATGGTCACCTGGGGGCTGTGAAAGCCAGTTTCTTTAATGCCGGTGTAGTGTTGTTCGGAGTGGCGGACTACGTGCCCGCACTGATGAAGTACATCGACAAGTACGCAGTGGATCTCAATTTTTCCCATCGCCTGGTCGCCGTGGACGGCCCGAACAAGCGCGCCACTTTCGTGCGCACCTTGGCCGATAGCAGCAGCGAAACCCGTATCGAGGCCTTCGACATGCTGCACGTGGTACCGCCGCAGGTGGCACCGGACTTCATTCGTGAAAGTCCGTTGGCCGACAGTGCCGGCTGGGTCGATGTCGACCCGCACACCTTGCGCCATCGCCACTTCACCAATGTCCATGCCCTTGGGGACGTGACCAACACCAGCAATGCCAAGACCGCCGCCGCTGCACGCAAGCAGGCTCCGGTCGTGGCCAACAACGTGCTGGTGGCCCTGGGCAGGTTGCCTACCCTGGCCCAGTACGATGGTTATGGCTCGTGCCCGCTCACCGTCGAGCGCGGCAAGATCGTCCTTGCCGAGTTCACCTATGGCGGCAAGCTGGCTCCAAGCTTCCCCAACTGGTTGCTGGATGGCCGCAAGCCGACACGTCTGGCCTGGTTGCTCAAGGCGCAGGTGCTGCCACCCTTGTACTGGAAAAGCATGCTCAAGGGCCGCGAGTGGCTGGCACGGCCACAGCCGTTGGTAGCCGAGGATCGTCAGTGATCGAACATCAAATACTGGGAGCGGGCCTGGGCGCGATCATCGGTGCCGTGCTGGCATTGACCGGTGCCGGCGGTGGCATTCTCGCAGTGCCTTTGCTGGTGTTCGGCCTGGGGCTGTCGATGGTCGAGGCGGCACCGGTCGGCCTGCTGGCCGTAGGCATCGCGGCAGCGGTGGGTGCTGTGCTGGGCTTGCGGCAGGGCCTGGTGCGCTACCGGGCGGCGCTGTTCATCGCATTGATCGGTGTGGCAGCGGCGCCGTTCGGGCTGACGCTGGCGCACCGCCTGCCGAACACGCCACTGCAGTTGGTGTTCGCCGGGGTGTTGGTGTATGCCTGCCTGCGTATCTGGCGCAAGGCGGCCAAGGAACTGCGCGGCGAAGCCAATGATGCCCATCGCTACATCGAACCCTGCGTGCTGAACCCGCTGCAGGGCCGTTTGCGCTGGACCCTGCCCTGCGCGCGCGCCCTGGCCTTTACCGGCGCATTGTCAGGGCTGCTGTCCGGCCTGCTGGGCGTGGGCGGTGGCTTTGTCATCATCCCGGCCCTTAACCGCTACACCAACCTGCGGATGGCCAGCATCGTCTCCACTTCGCTGGCGGTGATCGCGCTGGTGTCCACCGGCAGTGTGGTCAGCGCCAGCCTCGCAGGGGTCATGCACTGGCAGGTTGGCGCCCCGTTCGCCGTCGGTGCGGTGCTCGGCCTGCTGCTGGCGCGGCCATTGGCGGCCAGGCTGGCCGGGCCGCGCTTGCAGCAGATGTTTGCCGTGGCCGGTTGGGCTGCGGCCCTGCTGCTGTCCGGCAAGGCGCTACTGGGCTAGCAGCTCGCTCTGTTCTGCCGCGCACAGCGCCAGCAGGTAGTCCCACACTACCCGCAGGCGCACTGACTTGTGCAGTTCGCGGCGGGTGCAGATCCAGTAGCTGCGCTGGATGGTTTCGCCAGGCAGCACGCGCACCAGCGTCGAGTCGTGGCGGGCCATGTAGTTGGGCAGTACGGCGATGCCCAACCCGGCGCGGGCGGCGGTTTGCTGGGCGATCACGCTGGTGCTGCGAAACACCACGTTGGGGGCCCGACAGAAGCTGTTGAGAAACAGCAGTTCCTGGCTGAACAGCAAGTCGTCGACGTAGCCGATCCAGCTGTGCCGGGCCAGGTCCTCGCGGTTGCGCAGCGGGGGCGCGCGATCCAGGTAGTCCTGGCTGGCGTACAGGGCCAGGCGATAGTCGGTGAGTTTGCGGGTGATCAGCAGGTCGGCGTTGGGCCGCTCCAGGTGGATGCTGATCTCCGCCTCGCGGTTGAGGATGCTGACGAAGCGCGGCACTGCCACCAGCTCCACTTCCAGGCCGGGGTAGCGGTCGAACAGCGCATTCATGCGCGGGGTGAAGAACATGATGCCGATGCCTTCGGTCACCCCCAGGCGAATCTTGCCCAGCGGCGTGATGGCCTGGGTGATTTCTTCCTGCGCCAGCAGGGCGACGTTTTCCATGGCTTCGGCGTGCTTGAGCAGGGCCTGGCCCGAGGGGGTCAGTTCATAGCCCTGGGCATGCTGCACGAACAGCGCAGTCCCCAGGCTCTGCTCGATGCTCTCGATGTGCCGGGCCACGGTGCTGTGGGTGGTGTTGAGGCGCTTGGCGGCGGTAAGCAGGCGGCCGCTGCGCTGCAACTCGAGGAAAAACCGCAGATCGTTCCAGTCGAACATGCTGATCCTTTTTGGCAGTTCGTTCCGGCCTCTTCGCGGGCACGCCCGCTCCCACAGGGATCGCGTTACCTTGTGGGAGCGGGCGTGCCCGCGAAGAGGCCAGCACAGACTTACCACTGTGCTAAAACGCACAGCGGCTGCGCGAAATCTCGTGTTTCCTCCACGAAATTACTCACTAAGATGGATCGGGACAAGAATAATAATCAGGCCCGAGGTTGCACATGCCATCAGCCGATTCTGTCTTCGACTACGTGGTCGTAGGTGCCGGTCCCGCCGGTTGCCTGTTGGCCAATCGTTTGTCCGCCGATCCTTCCTGCCGAGTGCTGCTGCTGGAAGCGGGTGGGCGCGACAACTATCCCTGGATCCATATCCCCGTCGGTTACCTCTATTGCATCGGCAACCCGCGCACCGACTGGTGCTTCAAGACCGAGGCGCAGCCCGGCCTGGGCGGTCGTGCGCTGGGCTATCCACGCGGCAAGGTGATGGGTGGCTGCTCCTCGATCAACGGCATGATCTACATGCGCGGCCAGGCTGCCGACTACGACCGTTGGGCCGAGCAAGGCAACGACGGCTGGGCCTGGAAGGACGTACTGCCGCTGTTCAAGGCCAGCGAAAGCCACTTTGCCGGCGCCAGCGAGCACCACGGTGGTGATGGCGAATGGCGGGTCGAGCGCCAGCGCTATAGCTGGCCGATCCTCGATGCTTTCCGTGATGCCGCCGAGCAAAGCGGCATCGGCAAGGTCGATGACTTCAATACCGGCGACAACCAGGGCTGTGGATATTTTCAGGTCAACCAGCGCAGCGGTGTGCGCTGGAACGCTTCCAAAGCTTTCCTGCGGCCGATCAAGGATCGCCCCAACCTCACCGTGCTGACCGGCGTTCAGGTTGACCAGGTGCTGCTCAACAACACCCGTGCACGGGCGGTAAAGGCGTTCTGGCAGGGTGCCTGGCACGAGTTTGCGGCACGTCGCGAGATCATCCTCTGTGCGGGCGCTGTAGGCTCTCCCGGTATCCTGCAGCGCTCCGGCATCGGCCCGCGGCAGTTATTGGAAAGCCTGGGCATTGGCGTGCGTCACGACATGCCCGGTGTTGGCGGCAACCTGCAGGATCACCTGCAGCTGCGCCTGATCTACCAGATCCGCAATTCCCGTACCCTGAACCAGATGGCCAACAGCCTGTGGGGCAAGATGGGCATGGGCCTGCGCTACCTCTATGACCGCAGTGGCCCGCTGGCCATGGCCCCGAGCCAGCTGGGTGCATTCGTGCGTTCAAGCCCGGAGCAGGCCACCGCCAACCTGCAGTACCACGTGCAGCCGCTGTCACTTGAGCGATTCGGCGAACCACTGCACACGTTCCCGGCCTTTACCGCCTCGGTGTGCAACCTGCGCCCGGCCAGCCGCGGGCGTATCGATATCCGCAGCAGCGACATGAACAGCACGCCGCTGATCGACCCCAACTACCTCAGCGACCCCCAGGACCTGCGCGTCGCCGCCGATGCCATTCGTCTTACCCGGCGTATCGTCCAGGCCCCTGCCCTCGCTGCGTTCGACCCCAAGGAATACCTGCCGGGCCCAGCCCTGCAAACCGAAGAAGAGCTGTTCGAAGCCGCCGGCAAGATCGGCACCACCATCTTCCACCCGGTAGGCACCTGCCGCATGGGCAATGGCGAACTGGACGTTGTGGATAACCAGTTGCGCGTACACGGCATCCCTGGCCTGCGCGTGGCGGACGCCTCGATCATGCCGCAGATCACCTCCGGCAATACTTGTTCACCCACCCTGATGATCGCCGAGAAGGCGGCGCAACTGATCCTCAAAGGAGCTGCTACCCAGACCTATCTGAACGAAGACGCGATACCGACGCCCTGACCCCGGGTGCGTGCAGTACCGGCAGCTGGCGGTCAGAAGCTGCCGACAGTGGAACAACAAGAATAATCACTGTGGCCTGCGGGCCGAGGACAGCAACGATGTCGGATTACATCCAAGAGCAGGGTGCGGCGGCCAGCAGCTCCAGCCGTCGTGAAGAACGCAAGATCATTTTCGCGTCATCCCTCGGGACAGTTTTCGAGTGGTATGACTTTTTTCTCTATGGTGCGCTGGCAGCGGTCATCAGCAAGCAGTTCTTCGCTGGCGTGAACGACACCACCGCCTTCATCTTCGCCCTCATGGCCTTTGCCGCCGGCTTCCTGGTGCGGCCGTTCGGTGCGCTGGTGTTCGGCCGGCTGGGCGACATGATCGGGCGCAAGTACACCTTCCTGGTCACCATCGTGCTGATGGGCCTGTCCACCTTCGCGGTGGGGTTGTTGCCCACCTACGCCAGCATCGGCATCGCGGCACCGATCATCCTGGTGGTCCTGCGCATGCTGCAGGGGCTGGCGCTGGGGGGTGAATACGGCGGTGCGGCCACCTATGTGGCCGAGCATGCTCCGCCCGGCAAGCGCGGTTTCCACACGGGTTTCATCCAGTCCACCGCCACCCTTGGCCTGTTGTTGTCGCTGGTGGTGGTGCTGGGCAGCCGCTATATCAGTGGCGACCAGTTCGAAACCTGGGGTTGGCGCCTGCCGTTCCTGCTGTCGATCGTGCTGCTGGCGATTTCCACCTGGATCCGCATGAGCATGCACGAGTCGCCGGCCTTCGTGAAAATGAAGGCCCAGGGCAAGGTCAGCAAGTCGCCGATCCGTGAGTCGTTCACCTCCTGGCCGAACCTGAAAGTGGTGCTCACCGCCCTGTTCAGCATCAACGCCGGGCAGGCCGTGACCTTCTACACGGCGCAGTTCTACGTGCTGTTCTTCATGACCCAGATGCTGAAGATGGACCCGGCCCAGGCCAACACCCTGCTGATCATCAGCGTGGTCATTGGTGCGCCGTTCTTCGTGTTCTTCGGCTGGTTGTCCGACCGTATTGGCCGCAAGCCGATCCTGATGCTCGGCCTGCTCCTGGCCACGGTGCTGTACTTCCCGTTGTTCAAGGCGCTTAGCCACTACGCCAACCCACAGATCGACGCGGCCAGCCGCCAGGCGCCGATCGTTGTCACTGCCGACCCGCAAGGCTGCACCTTCCAGTTCGACCCGGTGGGCAAGGCGCGTTTCGACAGCCCGTGCGACAAGGTCAAGACCTTCCTGGTCAAGCAGGGCCTACCGTACAGCTCTGTGGATGTGGCCGGCAGCGATGTGGTGGTCAACATCGGTGACAAGACCATCAACGGCTTCGACGAAGCGGCCATGCGTGCTGCGGTGGAACAGGCCGGCTACCCGGCCAAGGCCGACCCTGGGCAGGTCAACCAAGTGATGGTGGTGGTGCTGATCGTGGCGATGATCCTGATCGCGACCATGACCTATGGCCCGCTGGCGGCGGTGATGGTCGAGCTGTTCCCCACTCGCATCCGCTACACCTCCATGTCACTGCCCTACCACATTGGCAACGGCTGGTTCGGTGGCTTCCTGCCAACGGTGTCGTTCGCGCTGGTGGTGTACACCGGGGATATCTTCTATGGGCTGTGGTACCCGGTGGTGGTGACCGGGGTCAGCCTGGTGGTGGGGATCTTCTGCCTGAAAGAAACCAGGGATGTGGATATCGACAAGATCTGACGGTTGCAACGGGCCGTTTCTACACGCCCGCATGAGGCAATAAAAAACCGGCTGTAAAAGCCGGTTTTCTTATGCCCCAAAAAACTTATGCACGATTTTCAGAAAAATGTCATACACAGAAATAAACAGCTAATTCAAACACTTAGCGATCACTTCAGGCTTTTAATCCAAAAACAGTTCACAAGTTATCCACAGATGGTCAGGCCATCTGTTCCTGGGGTTTTTCCTCTGCTGGCGGCAGCGAACCCATGGCCCGCTGGGTCGCTTCGTTCCACGCCGCAGCGCGGTCGTTGAGCTCGGCAATGGCCCGTGGCCCGGTGCCGTTGGCGTACATCGGCTCGCCAATCACCACCTCGATTGTGCCCGCGCGCTTGCCCCAGCCGGTCTTGGGCCAGAACTTGCCGGCGTTATGGGCAATCGGCAGCACCGGCAGGCCGGCATTCACTGCCAGCGCGGTACCGCCACGGGAGAACTTGCCCATGGTGCCGAATGGCACGCGGGTGCCTTCCGGGAAGATCAGCACCCAGGTCTTCTGCTTGAGCAGCTCGTCACCCTTGCTGGCTACCTGGCGCAGGGCTTCCTTGGGGTTATCTCGGTTGATCGCGATCGGCCGCAGCATGGCCATGGCCCAACCGAAGAACGGCACATACAGCAACTCGCGCTTGAGCACCTGGCTCAGCGGCGAGAAATACTGGGAAAGGAAGAAGGTTTCCCAGGTGCTCTGGTGGTTGGACAGGATCACGCAAGGCTCATCAGGCACGTTCTCGGCGCCAGTGATCTTGTAGTCGATACCCAGGATGGTGCGCACCAGGAACAACGCGCAACGGCACCAGTACACGTTGATGAACTTGTAGCGCTTGGGGAACGACAGGAACGGCGCAACGAAGAAGCTCAGCGAGCACCACAGCAGCGAACTGGTGCCCAGCAGCAGGTAAAAAAGAAAGATTCTGATCGCCTGCAGGATCGACATAGTGGCTTGTACCATTGCGGGGCATGCCCGCCTGAGAAAAATGCGCCCGAAGGCGCACTGTTTAAATTAGTTCTCTGGCGATAGCTGCCAGATCGTCGAAAATCAGTGTAGTTTCCGGGACGCCTTTTTCCAGGGTCCGCTCGCCCTTGCCGGTTTTCACCAACACGGGTTGTGCACCGACGGCCAGGGCGGCCTCCAGGTCACCTTTGCTGTCGCCAACGAACCAGACGCCTTCCAGGCCGACCTGGTAATGCTCGGCGATCGCCCGCAGCATGCCAGGCTTGGGCTTGCGGCAATCGCAGCCTTCGTCCGGCCCGTGCGGGCAATACACGATGTGGCCCACTTCGCCACCCTGCTCGGCCACCAGCGCGCGCAGGCGCGCGTGCATGGCCTCGAGGGTAGTCAGCGCATAGTAGCCACGGGCAATGCCGGACTGGTTGGTGGCCACGGCCACCGTCCAGCCCGCCTTGCTCAACTGCGCGATCGCATCGACCGAGCCAGGGATCGGCACCCACTCGTCCAGCGTCTTGATGTAGGCGTCGGAGTCGTAGTTGATTACTCCGTCACGGTCGAGAATCAGCAGTTTCAAGGCTTACCCCAGCAGCGAAATGTCGGCCACGCCCAGGAACAGGCCGCGCAGGCGGCTGAGCAGGGCATAACGGTTGGCGCGTACCTTGGCATCCTCGGCGTTGACCATCACCGCCTCGAAGAAGGCGTCGACCGGGTCACGCAGGGCCGCCAGGCGGGCCAGCGATTCGCTGTACTGGCGTGCAGCAGCCATCGGTTGCACGGCCTGGTCGGCCTGCTGGATGGCCGAGTACAGGGAGAACTCGTTGGCGTTGTCGAAGTACTTCGGCTCGACGTGATCGGCGATGGCGCCTTCGGCCTTGCTCAGCAGGTTCGACACGCGCTTGTTCACCGCGGCCAGGGCCTCGGCTTCCGGCAGCTTGCGGAAGGCTTGTACAGCCTGCACGCGCTGGTCGAAGTCCAAGGCAGAACCTGGCTGCAGGGCACGGACCGACAGGTAGGTGGCCACGTCGATGCCTTCGTCTTCGTAACGCGCACGCAGGCGGTCGAAGATGAACTCCAGCACCTGTTCGGCCAGGCCGGCGGCCTTGACCTTGGCGCCGAACTGCTTGACCGCGAACTCGACCGCACCGGTCAGGTCCAGGTCCAGCTGTTTCTCGATCAGGATACGCAGCACGCCCAAGGCGGCACGGCGCAGGGCGTACGGGTCCTTGCTGCCGGTAGGCAGCATGCCGATGCCGAAGATGCCGACCAGGGTGTCGAGCTTGTCGGCGATGGCCACCGCAGCACCGGTGAGGGTCTGCGGCAGCTCGGCGCCAGCACCGCGCGGCATGTACTGCTCGTTCAGGGCCAGGGCCACGTCTTCCGGCTCACCGTCGTTGAGCGCGTAGTAGTAACCGGCCACACCCTGCATCTCAGGGAATTCGCCGACCATCTCGGTGGCCAGGTCGCACTTCGACAGCAGGCCGGCGCGGCCGGCGCGCTGGGCGTCGCCGCCGATCAGCGGGGCGATGAAGGCGGCCAGCTTGGAGACGCGCTCGGCCTTGTCGTACACGGTACCCAGCTGAGCCTGGAACACCACGTTCTTCAGGCGCTCGTTGAAGGTTTCCAGCGGCTGCTTCTTGTCCTGCTTGAAGAAGAACTCGGCGTCGGTCAGGCGTGGGCGTACGACCTTCTCGTTACCTTGCACGATCTGCTTCGGGTCGCGGCTCTCGACGTTGGCCACGGTGATGAAGCGCGGCAGCAGCTTGCCTTCGCTGTCCAGCAGGCAGAAGTACTTCTGGTTGTCCTGCATGGTGGTGATCAGGGCTTCCTGCGGCACTTCGAGGAAGCGCTCCTCGAACGAGCACACCAGCGGCACTGGCCACTCGACCAGGGCGGTCACTTCGTCCAGCAGCGCCGGCGGCACGATGGCGCTGCCTTCCTGCTGCATGGCCAGTTCGGCGGTACGCTTGCTGATCAGCTCCCGGCGCTCGGCGAAGTCGGCCAGCACGTAGGCTTTGCGCAGGTCTTCGACGTAGTTGGCCGGGGTGGTGATGACCACGTTTTCCGGGTGGTGGAAGCGGTGGCCACGGGATTCACGGCCTGCCTTCTGCGACAGGATGGTGCAGTCGACCACTTGGTCGCCCAGCAGCATCACCAGCCATTGGGTCGGGCGCACGAACTCTTCACGGCTGGCCGCCCAGCGCATGCGCTTGGGGATCGGCAGGTCGTTGAGCGAATCTTCGACGATGGTCGGCAGCAGGCCGGTGGTGGCCTTGCCCGGGATGTGCTGGGAGAAGCGCAGCTTGGGGCCGCTCTGGTCGATTTCCGACAGCTCCACACCGCATTTCTTGGCAAAGCCCAAGGCAGCCTGGGTCGGCTCGCCGTCTTTGAAAGCAGCCTGCAGGGGCGGGCCGTCGATATTGATGCTGCGGTCAGGCTGTTGCACGTCGAGCTGGCGGATCAGCACGGCCAAGCGGCGCGGCGCGGCGTAAACCTGCTTGCCGGTGTAGTTCAGGCCAGCGGCCTGCAGGCCCTTCTCGATACCCGCCAGGAAGGCTTCGCCAAGGCTGGCGAGGGCCTTCGGTGGCAGCTCCTCGGTGCCCAGTTCTACCAGGAAATCTTGAGCACTCATTGTGCAGCCTCCAGCTTAGCCAACACTTCGTCACGCAGTTCAGGGGTGGCCATCGGGAAGCCCAGGCGTGCGCGGGCTTGCAGATAGCTTTGCGCCACGTCCCGGGCCAGGGTACGTACACGCAGGATGTAGCGCTGGCGCTCGGTTACCGAGATGGCGCGGCGGGCGTCCAGCAGGTTGAAGGTGTGCGAGGCCTTCAGGACCATTTCATAGGTCGGCAGCGGCAGCTCAAGCTTGATCAGGCGGTTGGCTTCGCTTTCGTAGAA
Source organism: Pseudomonas sp. 13159349 (assembly GCF_013305685.1). Classification (NCBI taxonomy): domain Bacteria; kingdom Pseudomonadati; phylum Pseudomonadota; class Gammaproteobacteria; order Pseudomonadales; family Pseudomonadaceae; genus Pseudomonas; species Pseudomonas sp. 13159349. Next base: position 91,983 of record NZ_CP045553.1, read on the forward strand.
GTCGAACAGCTCGAACAGCTTGTCGACGTTGGCGTGCTCGAAGTTGTAGGTCGACTGCTCCACCTCGTTCTGGTGGAACACGTCGCCGTAGGTGACCTTGCCGAACGGGCCGTCGGCCCACACCAGGTCGTACACCGAGTCGACGCCCTGGATGTACATGGCCAGGCGCTCCAGGCCGTAGGTGATTTCACCAGTGACTGGGTAGCACTCGATGCCGCCTACCTGCTGGAAGTAGGTGAACTGGGTGACTTCCATGCCGTTGAGCCAGATTTCCCAGCCCAGGCCCCAGGCGCCGAGGGTCGGCGATTCCCAGTTGTCTTCGACGAAGCGAATGTCGTGGACCAGCGGGTCCAGGCCGATGGCTTTCAGCGAGCCGAGGTACAGCTCCTGGAAGTTGGCCGGGTTGGGCTTCAGTACCACCTGGAACTGGTAGTAGTGCTGCAGGCGGTTGGGGTTTTCGCCATACCGCCCGTCGGCAGGGCGACGGCTAGGCTGCACATAGGCGGCGTTCCAGGTTTCTGGACCCACGGCGCGCAGGAATGTAGCGGTGTGGAAAGTGCCGGCGCCTACTTCCATATCGTAGGGCTGAAGCACCACACAACCTTGCTCGGCCCAGTAGTTCTGCAGGGCGAGGATCAGGTCTTGGAAGGTACGCACGGCTGGCGTAGGCTGGCTCACGAAATTCACCTGTATCTGGGGATGCGGATGTAAAGAGCGGGAGTATAACCTGATTCGCCTCGCCCTCTACTCATTGGAGCCTTATGCCACGCTGCTTTTGGTGTACCGACGATCCGTTGTACCAGGCCTACCATGACCAGGAATGGGGAACGCCCCAGCGTGACCCGGCGTTGCTGTTCGAGATGCTTTTGCTCGAAGGGTTCCAGGCGGGGCTTTCGTGGATCACCGTATTGCGTAAACGCGAGCGTTATCGCGAGGTGATGCACGGCTTCGATCCGGTGAAACTCGCCGTCATGAGCGACGAACGCATCGAGGAGCTGATGCAGGATGCCGGCATCATCCGCAACCGCCTCAAGCTCAAGGCTGCCAGGCGTAATGCCCAGGCCTGGCTGGCTGTGGACAACCCCGCCGACTGGCTCTGGTCATTCGTCGGTGGTGCGCCGAAGATCAACCACTTCACTGGCCGCAGCGAGGTGCCAGCGGTTACCGATGAAGCCAAGGCGATGAGCAAAGCCCTGCAGAAAGCCGGCTTCACGTTCGTTGGCCCGACCATCTGCTATGCCTTCATGCAGGCCACCGGCATGGTCATGGACCACACCACCGATTGCGATCGCTACGCCGCCTTGTTGCGCTGAGGGGTTACAATGCGCGCCTTGCTGAAATAAGGAATTCGCCTGTGGAAAAGTTCAAGGGCGCCCTGATGGTCGGGGTGCTGCGTCTGTTTGCCAAGCTGCCCTGGGGCGCTGTGCAGCGCGTCGGCGCCGGTATCGGCTGGCTGATGTGGAAGATCCCCAACGGCTCGCGCAATGTCGTGCGCATCAACCTGGCCAAGTGCTTCCCGGAGATGGACCCGGCCGAGCGCGAGCAGCTGGTGGGCCGCGCGTTGAAGGACATCGGTAAATCCTTCGTCGAAAGTGCCTGTGCCTGGATCTGGCCGCCGCAGCGCTCGCTGGAGCTGGTCAAGGAAGTGCACGGCCTGGAAGTGCTGGAGCAGGCGTTGGCCTCGGGCAAGGGCGTGGTCGGCATCACCAGCCACCTGGGTAACTGGGAAGTGCTGAACCACTTCTACTGCAACCAGTGCAAACCGATCATCTTCTATCGCCCGCCGAAGCTGAAGGCGGTGGATGACCTGCTGCGCGAGCAGCGGGTGCAGATGGGCAACCGCGTGGCGCCTTCGACCAAGGAAGGCATCCTCAGCGTGATCAAGGAAGTGCGCCGTGGTGGTCAGGTGGGTATTCCTGCCGACCCGGAGCCGGCGGAGTCGGCCGGGGTGTTCGTGCCGTTCCTGGGTACCCAGGCGCTGACCAGCAAGTTTGTTCCGAACATGCTGGCCGGGGGCAAGGCGGTTGGGGTGTTCCTGCATGCCCTGCGGTTGCCTGACGGCTCGGGCTTCAAGGTGTTCCTGGAGGCGGCGCCGGAAGAGATGTACAGCACCGATGTGACCGTGTCGGCGGCGGCGATGAGCAAGGTGGTCGAGCGCTATGTGCGCGAGTACCCGAGCCAGTACATGTGGAGCATGAAGCGCTTCAAGAAGCGCCCGGCTGGCGAGGCGCGCTGGTACTGAGATTTTCACTGTCCCCTGTTGGAGCGGGTTTACCCGCGAATGCGTCGGTGAATCCAACATCGCATTCGCGGGTGAACCCGCTCCCACAGGGACCGCGTTAACCTGATGTCTTGCTGAGCTTCTTCAGAAACACGGTCATCTCTTTCTCGGCCTGCTTGTCCCCATGGGCCTGCGCCGCCACGATCCCCTCCTCCCAGGCCTTGCGCGCCGCCGCCAGGTCACCCTGCAGCTGATGCGCCTTGCCCAGCAGCTTCCACGCCGCCGAGTACTTCGGGTCCTGTTCCACGCACCGTGCCAGATGCACCGCCGCTTCAGCACCATTGCCTTCGTCCAGCCAGGCCTTGCCCAGGCCGAACCTCAACAACGGGTTATCCACACCCTTGGCCAGCATCTTCTCCAGCGATTCGCGCATGCCCTGTGCTCCTAGAAGAAACTCAAGCCGACGTGGAACAGCTTCTCCACATCCCGGATATGCTTTTTATCCACAACGAACAGGATCACATGGTCGCCCGATTCGATCATGGTGTCGTCGTGGGCAATCATCACCTCTTCGTCACGAATGATCGCGCCGATGGTGGTGCCCGGTGGCAGCGCGATGTCTTCGATCGCCTTGCCGACCACCTTGCTCGACTTCGAATCCCCGTGCGCCACCGCTTCGATCGCCTCGGCCGCGCCGCGGCGCAGCGAGTGTACGCTGACGATGTCGCCCCGGCGCACGTGCGCCAGCAGGGTGCCGATGGTGGCCAACTGTGGGCTGATGGCAATGTCGATGTCGCCACCCTGCACCAGGTCGACATAGGCCGGGTTGTTGATGATGGTCATCACCTTGCGGGCGCCCAGGCGCTTGGCCAGCAGCGACGACATGATGTTGGCCTCGTCGTCGTTGGTCAGGGCCAGGAAGATGTCGGCGTCGGCGATGTTCTCCTCCAGCATCAGGTCCTTGTCCGAGGCGCTGCCCTGCAGCACCACGGTGCTTTCCAGGGTGTCGGAGAGGTGTCGGCAACGGGCCGGACTCATCTCGATGATCTTCACCTGGTAGCGGCTTTCGATAGCCTCGGCCAGGCGTTCGCCGATTTGCCCGCCACCGGCGATGACCACACGCTTGTTGGTTTCGTCGATACGGCGCAGCTCACCCATCACCGCGCGGATGTCCTTCTTCGCGGCGATGAAGAACACTTCGTCGTCTGCTTCGATCACCGTGTCGCCCCGCGGGGTGATCGGGCGGTCGCGGCGGAAGATGGCCGCCACGCGGGTGTCGACGTTGGGCATGTGCGCGCGGATCTGGCGCAGTTGCTGGCCTACCAATGGGCCGCCGTAGTACGCCTTCACTGCCACCAGTTGGGCCTTGCCTTCGGCGAAGTCGATTACCTGCAGCGAGCCCGGGTGCTCGATCAGGCGCTTGATGTAGTTGGTCACTACCTGCTCGGGGCTGATCAGCACGTCGACCGGGATATGGTCGTTGTCGAACAGCTCTTCACGGGTCAGGTAGGCCGACTCGCGCACCCGGGCGATCTTGGTCGGGGTGTGGAACAGCGAATAGGCCACCTGGCAGGCGACCATATTGGTCTCGTCACTGTTGGTTACCGCCACCAGCATGTCGGCGTCGTCGGCACCGGCCTGGCGCAGCACCGTAGGCAGCGAGCCGCGGCCCTGCACGGTGCGGATGTCCAGGCGGTCGCCCAGGTCGCGCAGGCGGTCGCCGTCAGTGTCGACCACGGTGATGTCGTTGGCTTCGCTGGCCAGGTGCTCCGCCAGCGTACCGCCTACCTGCCCTGCGCCGAGGATGATGATCTTCATCCGCTACTCCCTACCTTTTGTTCTTATCCGCGCGAGGCGGCGATCTTGATCAGCTTGGCATAGTAGAAACCGTCGTGGCCGCCCTCCTGGGCCAGCAACTGGCGGCCGTGGGGCTGGCGCAGGCCGGCTTCGGTGGCCAGGTCCAGCTCACGGGCGCCCGAGGTGCGGGCAAGGAAGGCATCGATCACTTCGGTGTTCTCGGTCGGCAGGCTGGAGCAGGTGGCATATAGCAGCATGCCGCCCACTTCCAGGGTCGGCCACAGGGCATCGAGCAGCTCACCTTGCAGCGTGGCCAGGGCCGGGATGTCGTCGGCCTGACGGGTCAGCTTGATGTCAGGGTGGCGGCGGATCACGCCGGTGGCCGAACAGGGGGCATCGAGCAGAATGCGCTGGAACGGCTTGCCGTCCCACCAGCTGGCGGTGTCGCGGGCATCGCAGGCGATCAGCTCGGCGTCCAATTGCAGGCGGTCGAGGTTCTCGCGCACGCGGGTCAGGCGCTTGGCTTCGAGGTCGATGGCCACCACGTGGGCCAGGCCGGCTTCGGCTTCCAGCAGGTGGCAGGTCTTGCCACCCGGTGCACAGCAGGCGTCGAGCACGCGCTGGCCGGGGGCCAGTTCCAGCAGGTCGGCGGACAGCTGCGCGGCTTCGTCCTGCACGCTCACCCAGCCTTCGGCAAAGCCTGGCAGGCCGCGCACATCGAAGGCTTCGGCCAACACGATACCGTCACGGCTGTACTGGCAGGCGCTGGCGCCAACGCCTGCCTCGGCCAGCAGTGCCAGGTAGGCATCGCGGCTGTGGTGGCGACGGTTGACCCGCAGGATCATCGGCGGGTGGGCGTTGTTGGCGGCGCAGATGGCCTCCCAGTGCTCTGGCCAGAAGGCCTTGAGCGACTTCTGCAGCCAGCGCGGGTGGGCAGTGCGTACCACCGGGTCGCGCTCCATGCCGGCCAGCAATTCTTCGCCTTCGCGTTGGGCGCGGCGCAGCACGGCATTGAGCAGGCCTTTGGCCCACGGTTTCTTCAGCTTGTCGGCACAGCCGACGGTCTCGCCGATGGCAGCGTGGGCCGGGATACGGCTGTAGAACAGCTGGTACAGGCCGACCAGCAGCAACGCCTGCACATCGGCATCGGCGGCCTTGAACGGCTTCTGCAGCAGCTGCGCGGCCAGCAGGTCCAGGCGTGGCTGCCAGCGTGCGGTACCGAACGCCAGGTCCTGGGTCAGGCCGCGGTCGCGTTCATCGACCTTGTCCAGTTGCGCTGGCAGCGAACTGTTCAGCGAGGCCTTGCCACTGAGTACAGCGGCAAGGGCACGGGCGGCGGCGAGGCGTGGGTTCATTGGCCCAGCACCTTGCCGCTGGCGAATTTCTCGCGACGGCTGTTGAACAGGTCGCTGAAGTTCAGTGCCTTGCCGCCGGGCAGTTGCAGACGGGTCAGGCTCAGTGCCTGGTCACCGCAGGCGACAACCAGGCCGTCCTTGCTGGCGGAGAGGATCTCACCCGGGGTGCCTATCGCTGTGGACAAGTTGGCGGCCAGCACTTTCACGCTTTCGCCATCGAGGGTGCTGTGGCACACCGGCCACGGGTTGAAGGCACGGATCAGGCGTTCCAGCTCGACGGCCGGGCGGCTCCAATCGATGCGCGCTTCGTCCTTGTTCAGCTTGTGCGCGTAGGTGGCTAAGGCATCGTCCTGCACTTCACCGTGCAGCGAACCATCGGCCAGGCCGGCGATGGCCTGGACGACTGCGGGCGGGCCCATCTCGGCCAAGCGGTCGTGCAGGCTGCCGCCGGTGTCTTCGGCGCTGATCGGGGTGACCACCTTGAGCAGCATCGGGCCGGTGTCCAGGCCCGCTTCCATACGCATCACGGTCACACCGCTCTCGGCGTCGCCGGCTTCCACGGCGCGCTGGATCGGTGCGGCACCGCGCCAGCGTGGCAGCAGGGAGGCATGGCTGTTGATGCAGCCCAGGCGCGGGATATCCAGCACCACCTGCGGCAGGATCAGGCCATAGGCGACCACCACCATCAGGTCCGGCTTCAGCGCAGCCAGTTCGGCCTGGGCTTCGGGGTTGCGCAGGGTCGGCGGCTGGAACACCGGGATGTCATGGGCCACAGCCAGTTGCTTGACCGGGCTCGGCATCAGCTTCTGGCCACGGCCAGCGGGGCGGTCGGGCTGGGTGTAGACGGCCACGATCTCGTACGGGCTGTCGAGCAGGGCCTTGAGGTGTTCGGCGGCAAACTCTGGAGTGCCTGCAAAGACGATGCGCATGGAGTTCTCGCTTCAAAAAAGAAAAAGGCTTGCCGGAGCAAGCCTTCTGGAAGGTGGGGATCAGGCTTGCTGGCGGTGCTGCTTTTCCAGCTTCTTCTTGATCCGGTCGCGCTTGAGCTGCGACAGGTAGTCGACGAACAGCTTGCCGTTGAGGTGATCGAATTCATGCTGCACGCACACCGCCAGCAGGCCTTCGCACTCCAGCTCGTAAGGCTTGCCGTCGCGGTCCTGGGCCTTGACCCGCACACGCAGCGGGCGGTCGACGTTCTCGTAGAAGCCAGGTACCGACAGGCAGCCTTCCTGATACTGGCCCATGTCGTGGGTCAGCTCTTCGACCGTGGGGTTGATGAAGACGCGCGGCTCGCTGCGGTCTTCACTGAGGTCCATGACCACGACCTGCTGGTGCACGTTGACCTGGGTAGCGGCCAGGCCGATGCCAGGGGCTTCGTACATGGTTTCAAACATGTCGTCGATCAGCTGACGCAGGGCGTCGTCGAACACCGTCACCGGCTTGGCGATGGTGCGCAGGCGCGGGTCCGGGAATTCGAGAATGTTCAAGATGGCCATAAGGTCAGGCAGTCACTGTGCGTTCGGTTGAAAACTGAGCACACATAATAAAGGGAAACGGGGATTTCAGCACCTGTGAAAGCTCGTCTAGGGTTTTCAGGGCCAGCTTATTGCCCATTCGATGGACAGGTTGTCAAAGCGTTATCAACAAAGTTATCCACAGTTTGTGCCACGTCGATGGCCCCGTTTCGATCAAGGATGATCCCCATGCAGACCTACCATTCGTCGCCTCTTCCGCCTGCCGAACTGGAGGCCCGATTACGCCTGCACCGGCTGCCGGAGACGGGATTGCGTCGCTTTAACACCTTGCTTGAGGCTTTTGGCAGTGCCTCTTCGGCACTGTGTGCACCCGCCGGCGCCTGGCGCGCATTGGGCATACCCCAGGCCACCATCGATGCCCGGCGCAGTGCCGAAGTTCGTGAGGGTGCATTGGCCGCAATGGCCTGGCTAGAGCGCCAGGGCCAGCATTTGCTGATGTGGGACGGCCCTGGCTACCCGCCACTATTGGCGGAAATCGACGATGCCCCTCCACTGCTTTTCGTAGCTGGAGACCCGGCCTTGCTCGAGCGCCCACAACTGGCAATTGTGGGCAGCAGGCGTGCTTCACCACCGGCGCTCGACACCGCTGCGGCATTTTCCCGCTACCTGGCGCAGGCCGGTTTCACCATTACCAGCGGCTTGGCCGTGGGCATCGACGGTGCCGCTCATCGGGCCGCATTGCAGGCTGGCGGGGGCACGATCGGCGTGCTCGGTACGGGGTTGCAAAAACTTTATCCACAGCGCCACAAGTCGCTTGCGCAAGCGATGATCGACAATGGCAGCGCGCTGGTATCCGAGTACCCGCTGGATGCCGGGCCGCTGCCCGGTAATTTCCCGCGGCGCAATCGCATCATCAGCGGGCTGTCGCTGGGCGTGCTGGTTGTCGAGGCAAGCCTGGCCAGTGGTTCGCTGATCACCGCACGCCTGGCTGCCGAGCAAGGCCGCGAGGTGTATGCCATACCGGGCTCCATCCACCACCCCGGGGCCAAAGGCTGCCACCAGTTGATCCGTGACGGCGCGCTGTTGGTGGAGAGCGTGGAGCAGATACTGGAAAGCCTGCAGGGCTGGCAGAACCTGCCGCCTGCGGTTGTGGATAAATTCGACCATCCTCTTCTCGCCCTGCTGCATGCTGCGCCACAAACCAGCGAAAGCCTGGCCCACTGCAGCGAGCTGCCGCTGGCCGACGTGTTGGCGCAGCTGACCGAACTGGAGCTGGAAGGCCGGGTCAGCAATGAAGCCGGGCGTTGGTTTGCCCGCGCGGGCTAAGTACACTGCTCACAAGCAAGGTATATAGGCGGAGTAACAGAAATGGTGAGCAGTTTTCGTGTGCAACAAGCCGCACGTGAGATCCGGGCGGGCGCAGTGATCGCCTATCCGACGGAAGCGGTCTGGGGCCTGGGCTGCGACCCGTGGAACGAGGACGCGGTGTATCGCCTGCTGGCGCTGAAGTCGCGGCCTGTGGATAAAGGCCTGATCCTGGTAGCCGACAACATCCGCCAGTTCGACTTCTTGTTTGAGGATTTCCCCGAAGACTGGATCGACCGCATGGGCAGCACCTGGCCGGGGCCGAACACCTGGCTGGTGCCGCACCAGGACCTGTTGCCCGAGTGGGTTACCGGGCAACATGACACCGTGGCACTGCGGGTCAGTGACCACCCGGTGGTACGTGAGCTGTGTGCGTTGGTGGGTCCGTTGATTTCCACTTCGTGCAACCCGGGCGGGCGCCCGGCGGCGAAGACCCGGTTGCGGGTGGAGCAGTACTTCCATGGGCAGCTGGATCTGGTACTGGGCGGGGCCTTGGGTGGAAGGAAGAACCCGAGTGTGATTCGCAACCTGGCCACAGGCGAAGTCGTTCGGCCAGGCTAACTCATACCCACAGGCCTGGCCGGGACCTCCTGTGGGAGCGGGCGAGCCCTCGAAGAATCCAACGCGGTGCCTGGCACGGGCTTCGCCCGTGTTCGCGGGCATGCCCGCTCCCACAGGTCAGGGCCAAGCCCCCGCAGATTTTTCTGATTTTGTTTCGAATGCCTGTCCAGCTTGCGGCTTGGGAAATATCCTACGAGCCGCGTCCCCTGCCATCACCTTCTCAGTGGGAACCTCCGCCCTTAGTCTTCAGCCGTCGCCGAATAACTTGGCGATCGGGTGTGGTAACCCGGGTTCTGGGTGATCTTGGCAGTCCATGGCGGCTGTTCGCAGGAGGCTTCGTGCCTGCTGGGTTTTAGATCTCCCACCCGGTTTACCACCCTGCGTACAGCTGCCACCTATTCGTGTGGTAACGACTGGGTGGTGCCATGAAGCGAGATCTAGTGATGAAGAAGATTGTCCCCGATCCACCCCTACCCTGCACATCCACCCGCCCCTTCGGCCGCTGCGATGCCGGCCACGAACCGCTGTTCACCGTAAACCCGAACATTTCCGCCGAGGACGCCTTGGTTCATGTAGCTCTGTATCTGCGAGGCGCCTACGAAACGGGCTCGAAAGCCCTCGAGTACCTGCGCGAAGAAGGCCGTGGCATGTATTGGTCGAGCCTGCATTCCATTGAATTGGCGGAGGGATTGGTGGAGGCGATTCTCGATGGTATCGAGTCGATACCAACCACCCGTCCTCCACAGGCATAGCGCCCTGTTCAAGGCCGACGCAGTACCTGTGGGAGCGGGTTCACCCGCGAACACCGGCGCAGCCGGTGCCATGCACCGCGGTGCTTGCTTCGCGGGCATGCCCGCTCCCACAGGGATGGCACTGCACTTAAGATCGGTGCAGTACCTGTGGGAGTGAACTCAAGGAAGCAGAATTGTGGAACCCACAGTCCGCCGAGCCGACAGCTCCGCCTGTGCCTTGGCCGCCTCGCTGAGCGGATACCGCTGTTGGATATCCACAACCAGCTTGCCACTGCCGATCATCGCAAACAGGTCATCGGCCATGGCCTGGGTATTCTCGGCATTGTTGGCATAGGTCGCCAACGTCGGGCGGGTCACATACAGCGACCCTTTCTGCGCCAGAATCCCCAGGTTCACCCCGCTCACAGCCCCCGAGGCATTGCCAAAGCTCACCATCAACCCGCGCGGCTGCAGGCAGTCCAGCGAGGTCAGCCAGGTGTCGGCACCCACACCGTCATACACCACCGGGCATTTCTTGCCGTCGGTCAGCTCCAGCACCCGCTTGGCTACGTCCTCACGGCTATAGTCGATGGTCGCCCACGCCCCAAGCGCCTTGGCCCGTTCGGCCTTCTCGGCAGAACTCACGGTACCGATCAGCTTGGCCCCCAGCGCCTTGGCCCACTGGCACGCCAACGAACCCACGCCGCCAGCTGCTGCGTGGAACAGGATCACGTCACCCGCCTTCACCTCATAGGTCTGCTTCAGCAGGTACTGCACGGTCAAACCCTTGAGCATCACCGCCGCTGCCTGCTCGAAGCTGATGTTGTCGGGCAGCTTCACCAGATTAGCTTCCGGCAGCGTATGCACCTCGCTGTACGCGCCCAACGGGCCGCCGGCATGGGCCACGCGGTCACCCACTTTCAGCCGGGTCACGCCCTCGCCCACGGCCTCGACCACGCCAGCCGCTTCAGTGCCTAGCCCCGAAGGCAGGGATGGCGGTGCATACAGCCCGCTGCGGAAGTAGGTATCGATGAAGTTCAGGCCGATCGCATGGTTACGTACACGCACCTGCTGTGGCCCTGGCGGGGCTGGTTCGAATTCCACAAACTGCAGCACTTCCGGGCCGCCATGCTGGCTGAACTGGATACGCTTGGCCATCTCGCACTCCTGTCGTATGGGTCGGGAAAGACCTTCTATCGGACGCCTTTGCTTGATCGCCGTCAACTGCGGCGCGCGGGCTGGGGGTGGTATGCTACGCGGCGAATTCTTCCCTGCCCGTTCCTGGTGACCCGATGACTAGCCGCACCGAGGCCGTGAAAGCCTACCTGCTCGACCTGCAAGACCGCATCTGCTCTGCCCTCGAAGCTGAAGACGGCGGCGCCCGCTTCGTCGAGGACGCATGGGTGCGCGAAGCCGGTGGCGGGGGCCGCACGCGGGTGATCGGCGATGGCAAGGTGATCGAGAAAGGGGGGGTCAACTTCTCCCACGTGTTCGGCGCCGGTCTGCCGCCGTCGGCCAGTGCCCACCGCCCCGAGCTGGCGGGCCGTGGCTTCGAGGCCTTGGGCGTGTCGCTGGTGATCCACCCGCACAACCCGCATGTGCCCACCTCCCACGCCAACGTGCGCTTCTTCATCGCCGAAAAGGAAGGTGAAGAGGCTGTCTGGTGGTTCGGCGGCGGCTTCGACCTGACCCCGTACTACGGCAATGAAGAAGACTGCATCCACTGGCACCGTGTGGCCGAGCAGGCCTGCGCGCCGTTCGGTGCCGATGTGTACCCGCGCTACAAGGCCTGGTGCGACCGCTACTTCCACCTCAAGCACCGTGGCGAGCCACGCGGCATCGGTGGCTTGTTCTTCGATGACCTGAACGAGTGGGACTTCGACACCTGCTTCGCCTTCATCCGCGCCATTGGCGACGCCTACGTCAACGCCTACCTGCCGATCGTCCAGCGCCGCAAGGGCACGCCCTACACGCCGCAGCAGCGCGAGTTCCAGGAGTATCGCCGTGGCCGCTACGTGGAGTTCAACCTGGTCTACGACCGTGGCACCTTGTTCGGCCTGCAGTCCGGCGGTCGCACCGAGTCCATCCTCATGTCGCTGCCGCCGCAGGTGCGCTGGGGCTACGACTGGAAGGCCGCGCCCGGCAGCGAAGAAGCACGCCTGACCGAGTACTTCCTGCAGGACCGCGACTGGCTCGGCCAGTAAGCCTGTGGATAATCAAGGAGCCGTCATGGACCAGTACGTCGTTTTTGGTAACCCCATCGGCCACAGCAAGTCGCCGCTGATCCATCGCCTGTTCGCCGAACAGACCGGCCAGGACCTGGAATACGCCACCCTGCTGGCGCCGCTGGACGAGTTCAGCGACTGCGCGCGCGGCTTCTTCAAGCAAGGCCGCGGCGGCAACGTCACCGTGCCGTTCAAGGAAGAGGCCTACCGCCTGTGCGACAGCCTGACCCCGCGTGCTCGGCGCGCTGGTGCGGTGAACACGCTAAGCAAGCTGGCCGATGGCACACTGCAGGGCGACAACACCGATGGCGCTGGCCTTGTGCGCGACCTGACGGTGAATGCTGGGGTCGAGCTGGCGGGCAAACGCATTCTGATCCTGGGTGCTGGTGGCGCGGTACGTGGCGTGCTGGAGCCGATCCTGGCGCACAAGCCGCAGTCGCTGGTGATTGCCAACCGTACCGTGGAAAAGGCTGAGCAGCTGGCGCGTGAGTTCGATGAACTGGGGCCGGTGGTGGCCAGCGGGTTTGCCTGGTTGCAGGAACCGGTGGATGTGATCATCAATGCCACCTCGGCGAGCCTGGCCGGTGAGTTGCCGCCGATCGCCGACAGCCTGGTCGAGGCGGGGCGCACGGTTTGCTACGACATGATGTATGGCAAGGAGCCTACGCCGTTTTGCCAGTGGGCCGAGAAGCTGGGGGCGGCCAAGGTGCTGGATGGGCTGGGGATGCTGGCTGAGCAGGCGGCTGAGGCTTTCTTTATCTGGCGTGGGGTGCGGCCGGATACGGCGCCAGTGTTGGCTGAGTTGCGCCGGCAGCTGGCTCGCGGCTGAGACACAAGGCCGCTCCTACAGGGGACCGCGTCAGCAGGCTTTGCGCGGTCGGTGTAGGAGCGGCCTTGCGTCGCGATGGGCTGCGCAGCAGCCCCAAAAATCTCAACCCAACATCACTCTTCAAACCGGATCGGACAAAGCTCCACCCCTTCCAGCTTCTGCAACTCCTCGATCACCTGCGGCCTGGCCCGGTGCAGGGTCAGACTCCCCCCTGCCCGCCGCAACCGCCGCGCCTCGCGGTGCAACATATCCACACCCGAGTAATCGATGAAGTTCACCTGCCGCGCATCGATAACAACATGCGGCCCCTGGCAGCGCTGCAAGCGCACCTGCAGGTAATGCGCCGCACCAAAGAAGATCGACCCGCCCACCCGCAGCACGTCCGCCTCCCCTTCACGGCTTTGTTGCACCCGTGGTCGCGAGGTGCGCTTCAGATAGAAGAACAGCGACGCCAGCACTCCGGCATAGATCGCCGTCTGCAGCTCCAGCAACAAGGTCGCTGCCGCCGTCAGCGCCATTACCAGGAACTCCGAGCGGCTGACCCGGAACAGCGCACGAATCCCCCGGTGGTCCACCAACCCCCAGCAGATCAGCAGGATGCTGCCGGCCATGGCCGGAATCGGCAGGTGCGCGATCAGCCCAGCTCCGGCAACGGCGAACACGGCCACCCACAGCGCCGAGAATACCCCGGCCATGGGCGAGCGGGCACCGGCGTCGTAGCTCAGCCCGGAACGGGTGAAGGAGCCGGAAGACAGGTAACCGGAGAAAAACGCACCGACGATGTTCGACAGGCCCTGTGCGCGTATTTCCTGGTCTGCGTCGATCAACTGCTCCGAACGTGCCGACAATGAGCGGGCAATCGACAGGCTGGTGACCAGCCCGAGCATGCCCACTGCCACAGCGCTGGGCAGCAGGCGCAGGATCAGTTCCACATCCAGCAAGGGCAGCGGGCTGAAGGGCGGCAGCTGGCCGGTGAATGCGGGCACACGCGGCACATGGCCAAAGAACCCGGGCAGCAGCCAGGCCAGCAGGCTTACCAAAATCAGGCTTATCAACAGGCTGGGCCAGCGTGGGCGCCAGAGCTTGAAGCCTACGCCGATCAGCACTGTGGCCAGGCCCAGAATCAAGGAAGGCAGGTCGACGTCGCCGGCATGGCTGGCCAGGTCCTGCACGGTCTTCAGCGCCGTGGCCTGGCTTGGCAGGTCCATGCCCAGCAGGTTGGGCAACTGGCCCAGGGCAATGACGACAGCGGCGCCCAGGGTGAAGCCGAGCACCACGGAATGGGAGACGAAATTGACCAGTGCGCCGAAGCGCAAAAGCCCCAGCAGTAACTGAAAGATGCCGCCGAGGAACGTCAGCAGCAGCACCAGGGTGACATAGTCGGCGCTGCCAGCCACGGCCAGCGGGCTGATGCTGGCGTAGAGAACGATGGAGATGGCTGCGGTCGGGCCGCAGATCAGGTGCCAGGACGAGCCCCACAGACAGGCGATCAGCACTGGCACGATGGCGGCGTACAGGCCGTATTCGGCGGGCAGGCCGGCGATCAGGGCATAGGCGATGGATTGCGGCAGGGCGAGGATTGCACCGCTCAGGCCCACCAGCAGGTCCTGGCGCAGGCTGCGGCCCGATTGGCGGGGGAGCCATGAGAGGAAGGGCAGCAGGTGAGTGAGGCGATGCATGGGTTATCCACATTCCTTACTGTTTCGCCAATCCCTGTGGGGAGCGGGCATGCCCGCGAAGAAGCCGCCGCGGTGGATGGCACCGGCTTCGCCGGTGCGCGCGGGCATGCCCGCTCCCACAGGGATAGAGGTTTTGCTTGTGAGGTTACAGTTTGGCTTTGACGGCCTCCAGCGCATTGCCATCGGCCTTGGTCGTCACCCCGGCCAACCACCCTTCCAGCAACTCGGGGTGCGCCTTCAGCCAAGCCTTGGCCGCATCATCGAAGCTGATCTTCTTGTCCACAACTTCGGCCATGATGGTGTTTTCCATGTCCAGCGTGAACTTCAGGTTGCCCAGCAGCTTGGCCGCATTCGGGCAGGCTTGTGGATAACCCTTGCGGGTCAGGGTATACACCTCGCCCTTGCTGCCAAACCACTTCTCCCCGCCGCTCAGGTAATGCATCTTCAGCTTCACGTTCATCGGGTGCGGGGTCCAGCCGAGGAAGGTGATGAACTGTTGTTTCTTCACCGCCCGGTCGACCTGTGCCAGCATCGCCTGCTCGCTGGACTCCACCAGTTTCCACTGGCCGAGGTTGAATTCATTCTTGTCGATGATTTCCTTCAACGACAGGTTGGCCGGTGCCCCGGAACCAATCCCGTACAGCTTCTTGTCGAACTGGTCGGCGTGCTTCTGCAAGTCGGCGAAATCTTTCACTCCGGCATTCCACACATAGTCGGGCACTGCCAAGGTGAACTCGGTTCCTTCCAGATTGCGCGAAAGCTGCTGCACATCGCCATTTGCGATGAACTTGTCATGAAAGCCCTGCTGCGCCGGCATCCAGTTACCGAGGAAGGCATCGACGCGGCCATCCTTGAGGCCGCCGTAGATGATCGGAACGGCCAGGCTGTCGATTTTCACCTGGTAACCCAGGCTTTCCAGAAGCACGCGGGCCAAGGCGTTGGTCGTTGCGATGTCGCTCCAGCCGGGGTCGGCCATCTTCACGGTGGTGCATTGCGCGTCGCTGTCGGCGGCGTGGGCCGTGGCGGTACCCAGGCTCAGGGCCAGGGCGAACACGGCGGCGGAGAACTTGTGCATGGCGGCCTCTCTTCTCAATCCAGGGGGGCGGGCTGTGGATAACGTGCCTTGCGCTCGAGGTCGTCGAGATCGATGTGGTTGCGCATGTACTGTTGGCTGGCGTCCACCAGCGGTTGGTGGTCCCAGCTTTTCAGCTTGCCGACGGCCAGCGCCTCGGCCACCAGGCGGCGGCGCCGCTGGCTGGCCAGAACCTGCTGGCGCAGGCTGGGGATATCCCAACGCTGCTGTGCTTCATCGACAAATGCCTGCAGCAGCGCCTGGTGTTCCGGGCTGCCGGTTAGGTTCTCCCGCTCGTGCGGGTCGCGGCTCAGGTCATAGAGTAGGCATGGGTCGTCTTCGCTGTACACGAACTTGTACGGCCCGCGGCGGATCATCATCAGCGGGCCGACGGTGCCTTCGGCCATGTATTCGCCGATCACTTCGTCATGGCCACCCTGCCCTTGCAGGTGGCCGACCAGCGAGCGGCCATCCAGGTGCAGGTGGTTATCCACAGCACCACCGGCCAGCTCGACCAGGGTCGGCAGCAGGTCGCAGGTAGACACCGAAGCGCTGACCCTGGCTGGCGCGAAATGCTTCGGCGCGTGCACCAGCAGAGGCACCCGCGCCGACATCTCGAACCAGTGCATCTTGTACCAGAGGCCGCGCTCGCCGAGCATGTCACCGTGGTCGCCGGAGAACACGATCAGGGTGTCGTCAGCCAGGTTGCATTCCTCCAGGGTTTGCAGCAGCAGGCCGATGTTGTCGTCGATATAGCTGCAGGCGCCGAAGTAGGCACGGCGGGCGTCACGGATCTTGTTCACAGGCAGCGGCTTGTTCCACAGGTCGTAGACCTTCAGCAGGCGTTGCGAGTGCGGGTCAAGCTCTGCCTGGCCCAGTTCGGCGCGGGGCATGGGGATATCCACACCCTCGTAGCGATCCCAATAGCGCCTGGGGATGGTGTATGGGTCGTGCGGGTGGGTCATCGACACGGTCAGGCAGAATGGCCGGCCATCGTTTTCGCGCACATGGTCGTACAGGTACTGGCGCGCCTTGAATACCACTTCTTCGTCGAAATCCAGCTGGTTGGTGCGCACGCACGGGCCGGCCTGCAGCACCGAGGACATGTTGTGATACCAGCTCGGGCGCACGTCCGGCTCATCCCAGTTCACCGCCCAGCCGTAGTCGGCCGGGTAGATATCGCTGGTCAGGCGTTCTTCGTAGCCATGCAGCTGGTCCGGCCCGCAGAAGTGCATCTTGCCCGACAGCGCGGTGCGGTAACCCAGACGGCGCAGGTAATGGGCATAGGTCGGTACATCGGCAGGGAAGTCGGCGGCATTGTCGTAGGCACCGATGCGGCTGGGCAGCTGGCCGCTGATCAGAGTGAAGCGCGACGGTGCGCACAACGGGCTGTTGCAGTAAGCCGAGTCGAAAACCACCGCCTGTTCGGCAAGGCGGCTCAGGTGCGGCATCTGGATCGGCGAAGAGGCGTAGATCGGCAGCAAGGGCGCGGCCATCTGGTCTGCCATGATGAACAGGATATTCGGGCGCGTCATGGTGGCTTCCATCGTTGAGGGTTATGCGAACCGCTTGCCTATCAAGATGCGACTGTGGATAACATGGGTAAAGCCCATGGCGGGCAATGACTGGGATTAGCCCTGCTTATGTTTGACCACCTTGCCAAGTTGTCGCTGGATACACTGCGCGTGTTCGAGGCTGCCGCACGGTTGCGTGGCTTTACCGCTGCGGCACTGGAGCTGGGCACCACGCAGCCGGCGGTGAGCCAGCAAGTCAAACGGCTGGAGGCACAGCTGGGCACGCGGTTGTTCGACCGCATTTACCGGGGTATCGAGCTGACCGAGGCCGGCCAGGTGCTGTTCGAACAGGTGCACCAGGGCCTGCAGGCCATGGAGGACGGCATTGCCCAGGCCAGTGGGCGCGGCCAGAGGGAAGTGCTGCAGGTGGCTACCGACTTCGCCTTTGCGGCGTTCTGGCTGATGCCACGGCTGCAGCGTTTTCACGAGGCTTATCCACAGGTGGACGTGAGCCTGGTGACCGGTGAGCGCAGCCAGGGCATGTTGCGCCCGGACATCGATGTGGCGGTGCTGTTTGGCGACGGGCGCTTTCACCAGGGCGAGAGCCGCTGGCTATTCGATGAGGAGGTTTTTCCGGTGTGCAGCCCCCGGCTGATTCATGGCAAACCCTTGTCAGCCGTGGCTTTGCAACGATTGCCCTTGCTGCACTTGAAGGGAGAGCAGGCTAGCCGCTGGTTTGATTGGGCAGGGGTGTTTCGCGGGTTTGGTGTGGCCAGCCCGCCACCGGCCGGGCAGTTGAGGTTTGATAACTATACGTTGCTGATCCAGGCGGCGATTGCCGGGCAAGGGGTGGCGATTGGCTGGGGGCACCTGGTGGATGGGCTGGTGGAGCAAGGGTTGCTATGCCGGCCGTTGGAGGGGAGTTTGCGCTCGGCGCGCGGGTATTACGCAGTGCTACCACCACGCAAGCGGCGTGGGGCTTTGATCGAGCGGTTCGTGGACTGGCTGGAGCAAGAGCGTAGCCTTTGAGATTTTGGGGCCGCTTTGCGGCCCATCGCGACACAAGGCCGCTCCTACAAAGGTACTGCGCACGCCGGCCCGTGTGGGAGCGGCCTTGTGTCGCGATGGGCTGCGCAGCAGCCCCGGCAATCTAGACCACAAAGTTCAGATGCTCGCCCCGGTGCAAATCCAGCTCCAGCATATCCACCATCCCTGCCGCGACCCTGGCCAGGTACCGCAACGGCTCGGCCAACCCCGGCTCCAGCGTACCTTCAGTGCTGCGAAAATGCTCCATCCCCAACCCGGCCAGTTCCTGCGGGGCATTGATCAGCGTCCAGTGCAAGGCACTGCGCTGTAACCCGTCCACCACCTGGTCCACACACTCCCGCTCCGCCTCGCTGTACTTGCCCGGCTTATCCAGCACATCGAAATCGCCCACCAGCAACAGCCGGCGTATAGTTGTACGCTTCAGCCCCGCCACCAGCGCCTCGCTCATGCGGGCTTGCCTGGGCAGATCGCCCGGCGCCAGCGTCGACAACAGGGCAATTACTGCCGACCCGCCTGCCGCGCCCTGCTCCGCCTGGTCGGCATTGCCCAGCCCGCCTATCTTGAAATGCAGGCCGGGGCGCGGCGCATGGCGATTAAGGTCGTCGACCACGGCGGTGACTTCGTGCTGGCGCGACAGCAGCTCTACCATCAGGGCGTTGCCCAGGCTGCTTTCTGGCCCGAACAGGACCAGTTTGAACACTGGGGTTTCGGCGTTTTTCACTGCATCACTCCCTTTGCAGGTGGTGATGTTTGGACCGCAATCAGGAGTTATCGTGCAGAGGATCAAGGGTTATCACGCCCACGTTTACTACGACGCAGCGACCATGGACCAGGCCCGTGAGCTGTGTGAGGAAGCGGCGCGGCTGTTTCCCGTGACCATGGGGCGCATGCACCAGAAACCGGTGGGGCCGCACCCGGACTGGAGCTGCCAGCTGGCCTTCGAGCCGGAGTTTGTGGGGGTGGTGCTGCCGTGGTTGGCGCTGTATCGGAAGGGGTTGGTGGTGTTCATGCACCCGCTGACCGGGGATGAACTGGCGGACCACCGTGACCATGCGATCTGGATGGGGGCGGTGCGGCCGCTGGATCTGTCGATGTTTGGGGGCTAGTTCTTCATAGTCTGTACTGGCCTCATCGCCGGCAAGCCAGCTCCCACAGGGATATCACAGGGCCTGAGGGCGGCGCTGTACCTGTGGGAGCTGGCTTGCCGGCGATGAAGGCGACGCGGTTTAACGGCGGGCGCCGCGCACCCCTTCAGCCAGTGCCGAGCACAGGCTCAATACATCGTTGACTGCCTGCTCGGCACTCTTGGCCTGGGCAATCTTGTCGACCAGCGCCGAGCCCACCACTACGCCGTCCGACAGACGGGCAATGGCCGCAGCCTGCTCCGGCGTACGAATACCGAAACCAACGCTGATTGGCAGGTCGGTATACCGACGCAGGCGGGCAATGGCTTCGGTCACGTGCTCGGTGGTCGCCGAGCCGGCGCCGGTCACACCGGCCACCGACACGTAGTAGACGAACCCGGAGCTGCGCTCCAGCACGCGCGGCAGGCGCGCGTCGTCGGTGGTCGGGGTGGTCAGGCGGATAAAGTCGATACCCGCTGCCTGGGCCGGGGTTGCCAGTTCGGCGTCGTGCTCTGGCGGCAGGTCGACGATGATCAGGCCATCTACACCCGCTTGCTTGGCTTCGGCCACGAACTTTTCCACGCCAAAGCGGTGGATCGGGTTGTAGTAGCCCATCAACACAATCGGTGTGGCCTGGTTATCCACACGGAATTCGCGAACCATCTGCAGGGTCTTGGCCAGGGTCTGGCCGGCTTCCAGGGCACGCAGGGTGGCCAGCTGGATGGCCACGCCGTCGGCCATCGGGTCGGTGAACGGCATGCCCAGTTCGATCACGTCGGCACCGGCTGCCGGCAGGCCCTTGAGGATCTGCAGCGAGGCGTCATAGCCCGGGTCGCCCGCGGTGACGAAGGTGACCAGTGCCGAGCGGCCTTCGGCCTTCAGCTCGGCGAAGCGTTGTTCAAGACGGCTCATGCCTGTTTCTCCTGGGCGGCCATGTGGTTCATGACGGTTTGCATGTCTTTGTCGCCGCGGCCCGACAGGCACACGACCATCAGGTGGTCCTTGGGCAGCTTCGGTGCGCGCTTGATCGCCTCGGCCAGGGCGTGGGAGCTTTCCAGGGCCGGGATGATGCCTTCCAGGCGGCAGGTGGCGTGGAATGCATCCAGCGCTTCGTCGTCGGTGATGCTGACGTACTCGACACGCTTCACTTCGTGCAGGTAGGCGTGCTCCGGGCCGATGCCCGGGTAGTCCAGGCCGGCGGAAATCGAGTGGGCGTCGGTGATCTGACCGTCTTCGTCCTGCAGCAGGTAGGTGCGGTTGCCGTGCAGCACGCCCGGTACGCCGCCGTTGAGGCTGGCGGCGTGCTTGTCGGTGTGCACACCGTGGCCACCGGCTTCGACGCCGATGATCTGCACGCTTGGCTCTTCGAGAAACTCATGGAACAGGCCCATGGCGTTGGAGCCACCACCGACGCAGGCAACCAGGCTGTCTGGCAGGCGCCCTTCCTTCTCTTGCAACTGGGCGCGGGTTTCCTTGCCGATGATCGACTGGAAGTCGCGGACCATGGCCGGGTACGGGTGCGGGCCGGCCACGGTGCCGATCAGGTAGAAGGTGTCTTCGACGTTGGTGACCCAGTCGCGCAGGGCCTCGTTCATGGCGTCCTTCAGGGTGCCGGTGCCGGCAGTGACCGGGACGATTTCGGCGCCCAGCAGCTTCATGCGGAACACGTTAGCCTGCTGGCGCTCGATGTCGGTGGCGCCCATGTAGATCACGCAAGGCAGGCCGAAGCGGGCAGCGACGGTGGCGGTGGCCACGCCGTGCATGCCGGCGCCGGTTTCTGCGATCAGGCGCTTCTTGCCCATGCGCTTGGCCAGCAGCACCTGGCCGATGCAGTTGTTCACCTTGTGCGCGCCGGTGTGGTTGAGCTCTTCACGCTTGAAGAAGATCTTGGCGCCGCCGCAGTGCTCGGTCAGGCGCTCGGCGAAGTACAGCGGGTTGGGGCGGCCGATGTAGTCGCGCTGGAAGTAGGCCAGCTCTTCGAGGAACTTGGGGTCTGCCTTGGCCGCTTCGTATTCGCGGGCCAGGTCCAGCACCAGTGGCATCAGGGTTTCGGCCACGTAGCGGCCGCCGAACGAGCCGAACAGGCCATTGGCGTCGGGGCCGGGGCGGTATTGGGACTGGGTCATGGGGGCGCTCCAGGGCGTAATGAATGAGTGATGGGCTTTACTCTAACCACGGCAAGCCCAGCTGAAAACCGATAAGATTGCGCAAACTTGTCAGAAAAACTCACAGGTAAAATGGCCCACGATCTCCCTCCCCTCAACGCCCTTCGGGCTTTCGAGGCCACCGCTCGTCTCAACAGCGTCAGCCAGGCGGCCGAAGCGCTGCACGTCACCCATGGCGCCGTCAGCCGGCAGATCAAGGTACTTGAAGAGCACCTGGGCGTAGCGCTGTTCGTGAAGGACGGGCGTGGCATCAAACTCACAGATGCCGGCGTACGTCTGCGCGATGCCAGTGGCGAAGCCTTCGATCGCCTGCGCAGCGTGTGCGCCGAGCTCAGCCACGACGTCAGCGAGGCGCCATTCGTGCTGGGCTGCTCGGGCAGCCTGCTGGCGCGCTGGTTCATCCCGCGATTGGGGCGGCTGCAGGCGGATTTACCTGAACTGCGTCTGCACCTGTCGGCCGGTGAAGGCGACCTGGACCCACGGCGGCCAGGGTTGGATGCGCTGCTGGTTTACGCCGAGCCGCCGTGGCCGACGGACATGCAGGTGCATGTACTGGCCGAGGAGCGCATCGGGCCGGTGCTTAGCCCGCATTTCGCCGGTTTCGAGCGCTTGCATGGCGCGCCGGCCAAGGCCTTGCTGGACGAAGCCTTGCTGCACACCACCTCGCGCCCGCAGGCTTGGCCGACCTGGGCGCTGGAACAGGGTTTGGAGCCGGCGGCCCTCCACTATGGCCAGGCCTTCGAGCACCTGTATTACCTGCTGGAAGCTGCCGTGGCCGGGCTGGGTGTGGCGATTGCGCCGCAGCCGCTGGTCGCTGACGACCTGCGAGCTGGCCGTTTGAGTGCGCCGTGGGGCTTTTCACCTACCCCTGCGGCATTGGCGCTGTGGGTGCCCAGGCGCGCCGCGGACGGGCGCGCCGAGCAGTTGGCGCAGTGGCTAAGGGCGGAACTGGCGCGACAGGGCGCTTAGTTGCGTTTGCACATCAGGTACGCCGCCAGCAAGCCTAGCGCGCCAATGGCAACGCCGGCAGTTGTGTACGGGTGTTCCTGGGCATAGTCGCGGGTGGCGATGCCGGTCTGGCGGGTGCGGTGCTTCACTTCCTCGTAGGCATCGCTCAACAGGTGGCGCGAATGACGCAGGGCACTCTCGGCGTTGCTGCGGATTGCCTTCACCGATTTCTGGGACTCCTCCGACGCATCATGCTTGAGGTTTTCCAGGCTTTTCAGAAGGCTCTCGATCTCCGCTTCCATGCTTTCCAGGGACGTTCTACGCAGCGAATTGCGGTGCATGTTGACTCTCCTTTGCAGTATGGACTGTAAGGATTGCGACCTTGGGTCCGCGGGAAAGTGCGATCGAACTTTCGTCAATGGTGACCGCTCGCAGGTAAACCAGGCCTGCGCTGCTAGGCTCAATCTCACCATCATCCGAGGAGAGCGCTCATGACCGATCATCACACCTACAAGAAGATCGAGCTGGTGGGGTCTTCGACCACCAGCATCGAAGAGGCGATCAACAATGCCCTGGCCGAAGCCGGCAAGAGCATCAAGCACCTGGAGTGGTTCGAAGTGATAGATACCCGTGGCCATATCCGTGACAACAAGGCGGCGCATTTCCAGGTCACGCTGAAGGTCGGCTTCCGTATCGCCAATAGCTGAAACACTGCCGGGCTGGATGAGCCCGGCATGATGGGGTATTTAGGGAGGGGGCGCCTTGGCGGGCGCCTTTTCTGATTTCATCTGCACAAGGAAAGCGAGTGATGAATAAACTGATTCTGGCGCTGGGCCTGATGACGCTGGCCGGTGGTGCGCTGGCGGCGGGCAAGCCGTGCGAGGAGCTCAAGGCAGAGATTGCGGCCAAGCTGGATGCCAAGGGGGTCACCGGCTACAAGCTGGAGATAGTCGACAAGGGCGACCCGGCCGGCAAGGTGATTGGCAGCTGCGAGGCTGGTACCAAGGAGATTGTGTACCGCCGCGGCTAATATGCTGGCCTCTTCGCGGGCTCGCCCGCTCCCACAGGCATATCACAGGCCTGAGAGCGACGCTGTACCTGTGGGAGCGGGCAAGCCTGCGAAGAAGATCACGCGGTCTTGAGAGCCTGCGCCATCAGTTCATAGGACCGAATCCGGTCCGCATGCTCATACAAATCACAGGTGAAGATCAGCTCATCTGCCCCGGTCTGCTCCAGCAGTACTTCCACCTTGGCCCGCACCTTCTGCGGGCTGCCAATCATCGCCAGGCCGAGGAAGCTACCCACCGCGTCCCGTTCATGGGGCAGCCACAGCCCATCCATGCTTTCCACAGGCGGCTTCTGCATCAGGCTCTGCCCGCGAATCAGCGCGAGGATGCGCTGGTACACCGAAGTGGCCAGGTACTCGGCCTTTTCGTCGGTTTCCGCCACCACCATGGGGATGCCCAACATCACATACGGCTTGTCCAATGTGGTCGAGGGCTTGAAGTGGTTGCGGTACACGCGGATCGCCTCGTGCATGTAGCGCGGCGCAAAGTGCGAGGCGAAGGCGTAGGGCATGCCGCGCATGCCGGCCAGTTGAGCGCTGAACAGGCTGGAGCCGAGGAGCCACATCGGCACCTCGGTATCGTGCCCTGGCACGGCGATCACTTTTTGATCATCGGTACGCGGGCCGAGGTAGCGTGACAGTTCCTCGACATCGTCCGGGAAGTCATCCGGGCCTCCGGCGCGGTCGCGGCGCAGGGCGTAGGCGGTCATCTGGTCGGAACCTGGCGCGCGGCCCAACCCCAGGTCGATGCGCCCCGGGTACAGGCTGGCCAGGGTGCCGAACTGCTCGGCGATTACCAGCGGTGCATGGTTGGGCAGCATGACCCCGCCAGAGCCCACGCGAATGCTCGAGGTCCCCCCGGCCAGGTAGCCGATCAGCACCGAAGTCGCCGAGCTGGCGATGCCGTCCATGTTGTGGTGCTCGGCTACCCAGAAGCGGTTGTAGCCAAAGCGCTCGACGTGCTGCGCCAGGTCCAGCGAGTTGCGCAGCGACTGCGCCGGGCCGGCGTCGGCGCGTACCGGCACCAGGTCGAGGGTGGAAATCTTCAGGTCACGCAGCTGCGTCATGGAGCCTCCGCAAAGGTGTTTGGCCCACAGGCCTTTTCAACTCTGTATGGGCACATTCGACGGATTCAATGCTTGCCGTGCGATTGCTCTGAACTTGCCGTAGGCGGCTGACCTCTGAAGCCATAAGCATGTAACCCGAGACCAGGAGGCATCATGAAAAAGACAGCATCGGCGATCTGGCAAGGTGGCCTGAAGGACGGCAAAGGCCTGCTTTCTACCGAAAGTGGCGCGCTCAAGCAGAACCCCTACGGCTTCAACACCCGTTTCGAGGGCTCGCCCGGGACCAACCCGGAGGAGCTGATTGGTGCGGCGCATGCCGGCTGTTTCTCGATGGCGCTGTCGATGATGCTGGGCGAAGCGGGGTTCACCCCGGACAGGATCGACACCGCTGCCGAAGTGACACTCGACAAGCAAGCTGATGGCTTTGCCATTACCGCGGTGCATCTGGTACTGAGGGCCAAGGTACCCGGTGCAAGTGAAGCGCAGTTCTTGCAGATCGCCGACAAGGCCAAGGCCGGGTGCCCGGTGTCCAAGGTGTTGAACGCGAAGATCAGCCTGGATGCGGCGCTGGTGGGTTGAAGCAGTGCAATGAGGGCGGTTTGCTGTAGTCTAAACAGCGTCGGCAGCACGCTGCCCTTTCAGGAGCCGTTTCATGATTCGCGTAGCAATCGCCGTGTTGGCTTCCCTGGTCGCCACATCTGCAGTGGCGGCGGTCAAGCCGTGCGAGGAACTCAAAGCCGAGATCGAGGCCAAGATCCAGGCCCAGGGGGTTTCGTCCTATACCCTGGAGATCGTGCCCAACAGCGAGGTCAAGGACCAGAACATGGTCGTCGGGACCTGCGATGGCGGGACCAAGAAGATCATTTATCAGAAGAATGATCGGTAGGTTCAGAATTTTGGGGGCCGCTTTGCGGCCCTATCGCGACACAAGGCCGCTCCTACCGGGATCGCGTATCTCCTGTAGGAGCAGCCTTGCGCTGCGAATGGGCTGCAAAGCAGCCCCAGGTCAAGGAATGCAGAACACCTCGCTAGGCTCGTTCACCACCACCTTGCGGCTGCCGTCATACAGCAGCACCTGCGGTTCCATCACCGGCGCCCGTGCCTCCAGGCGATAGCGTTCACCGGCCTTGAAGTTGTCAAAGCGAACAGTCAGGTAACAGGTACGATCCCGGGGCTGGGTCATGAGGCCGCCCCCATATATCTCGTAATCGAAGCGCACTACCAGTTCGTGCTTGCCCGGCGTCACCTGGAAGTAACGGCCATCTTCCAGGCGCTTGCCGTCGAGGCGGTCGGCCATGATCACCCTGCCGGGAGTCATGGTGTACAGATCGACCCAGGCCTGCTTGGGGTCGACGGGCGGCAAGGGGCTGGCGCATGCCCCCAGTGCACTGAGGGCGATCAGCATCATGGGCTGGCGCATGGCAAAGCTCCCACTTGCGACTTATAGGCTACAAGCATAGCGCCGTTTGTGCGTTTCAGGTGCGCTGGCAGCCTGCAGGCGAGCCCTGGCCAACCAGCTTTTGCTGACGGTCATAGAGTTTGATCCAGGGGCGGAAGCCGATGCTGCCAGCCTGCAACTGGTAGCGCTGACCGGCACTGAAATCCTTGAAGGTCACCTTGACCTGGCAATCCCGCCACAAAGGCTCCTCGACCGGGCCGATATTGCTGGGGGTAACCGGAAACTGGTAGCGCACGGTCAGCTCGTGGCTGCCGGGCTGTACTTCGAAGTAACGGCTGTCGGCCCAGTCGCGTTCATCTACCTGCACGGCGTGCAGCGAGGTGTTGTCGTAGGGCGTGAGGTCGATCCAGGCCTGGTTCGGGTCCGGGTCTGGCAAGGTCGAACAGGCGGATATCAGCAACAGTGAGCCGGTGACCAACAGTGCACGCATGGCGAAACTCCCCCTTGGCGAGATAGTCTTGGAGTGAATCGGCCTTGAGCGAGTCAGACAGTCCCGGATGCTTCGACTTATTCTTATGCAGCGCTCAGGCCCTGGGCCACTCGACCTTGTTTTCACCCGTTTGGTTCCCCTGCTGGCGGTGCTCCTGCTGAACGGTTGCAGCAGCGCCGCCTACTATGGACAGTTGGCCGAGGGCCAGTGGCAGCTGCTACGCGCACGGCAGCCAGTGGATCAGGTAGTGGCCAACCCGGCCACTTCGGCGCAATTGCGCGCGCGCCTGGAACACGCCAGGCAGGCGCGGGTATTTGCCAGCCAGCAGCTGAAGCTGCCGGACAATCGCAGCTACCGGGTGTATGCCGACATTGGCAGGCCCTATGTGGTGTGGAATGTGTTCGCTACCCCCGAGTTGTCGTTGCAGCCAGTGACGCACTGCTTCCCGATCGCGGGGTGTGTGGCCTATCGCGGTTATTATCAGCAAGGCGCGGCACGTGGGGCGGCGGCGTTGATGCGCCAGGATGGCATGGATGTGTACGTGGGCGGCGTGGAGGCCTATTCGACTCTGGGCTGGTTCGACGACCCTATCCTGTCGTCGATGGTGGGCTGGAGCGACGAGCGCCTGGCCACGCTGATCTTCCATGAACTGGCCCACCAGCGCTTCTATGTGCAGGACGACACCGAGTTCAACGAGTCGTTTGCCTCCTTCGTCGAGCAGGAAGGCACGCGGCAATGGCGTGTGGCGCGGGGCCTGGCTGCCTCTGGCGGGGAGCAGGGGCAGCAGCGTGAGCAGTTCATCCGGTTGGTGCTGGCCAGCCGCGAGCGGTTGCAAGCTATTTATGCCGGGCCTCTGGATGATGTGCAGAAGCGGGCGGCCAAGCAGGCGGAGTTCGAGCGGCTTAGGCGGGAATACCGGCAGGTGCGTGATGCCCAGTGGGGTGGTGACAAGCGCTATGACGCCTGGATGTATGGGTCGATGAGCAATGCCAAGTTGCTGCCGTTCGGGCTGTATGACCAGTGGGTACCGGCGTTTGCGGCGGTGTTCCGTGAGGTTGACGGGGATTGGCAGCGTTTTTATCACCGGGTCGAGCAATTGGGGCGGTTGCCGATCGATGAGAGGAAGGCGGCCTTACGGCGGTTGATGGCTAGCCGGTGAGGTTTTGGGGCCGCTTTGCGGCCCATCGCCGGCAAGCCAGCTCCCACCTCGACCGCATTGACCTCAAGCCATGTGCTACCCCTGTGGGAGCTGGCTTGCCGGCGATGGGCTGCAAAGCAGCCCCAATGGCCATCAAGCCTTGAGGAATGCCTGATGCATCTCGGCCAAGGTAGCAAAGTGGTAGGCCGGCTCTTCCGCCATCAGTTCTTCCTGGCTACCAAACCCGTACCCCACCGCCACCGCCTGCAAGCCATTGCTGCGCGCACCGATCAGGTCATGCTTGCGGTCGCCGATCATCAGCGTCTGCGCCGGGTCCAGCCCTTCTTCCTCAAGCAGGTGACGAATCAACTCGACCTTGTTGGTGCGCGTGCCATCCAGTTCACTGCCGTAGATCACCTTGAAGTGGTGGTCGAAGGCGAAGTGCCGGGCGATTTCACGGGCGAACTCCCACGGCTTGGAGGTGGCGATGTACAGCGTGCGACCCTGGCCGTTCAGGGCATCGAGCAGCTCCGGCACACCTTCGAATACCAGGTTTTCGTACAGGCCGGTGACCCTGAAGCGTTCCCGATAGAAGTTCACCGCATCCCAGGCCTTGGCTTCGTCGAAGCTGTAGAACTGCATGAAGGCCTGCAGCAGGGGTGGGCCGATGAAGTGCTCGAGGCGGGTGAGGTCCGGCTCGTCGATGCCCAGTTTGGCCAGGGCATACTGGATCGAGCGGGTGATGCCCTGGCGTGGGTCGGTCAGGGTGCCGTCGAGGTCGAAGAGGATGTTTTGCTGGTGCATTTGCGGGTTCCACTTGAGTGCTGCGTGGCCTTCTTCGCGGGCTTGCCCGCTCCCACAGGTACGGCACTGGCCTTGAAGGCTTCGCTAGACCTGTGGGAGCGGGCGCGCCCGCGAAGGGGTTATTCCGGTTGGTCGTAGCCTTCGGCCAGGTGCTGGTCCTTGAGCTTCACGTAGTTACTGGCGCTGTAGGCGAAGAACGCGTGTTCCTGGTCGTTCAGCAGCCGGGCTTGCTTCACCGGGCTGCCCATGTACAGGTAGCCACTGACCAGGCGCTTGCCCGGCGGTACCAGGCTGCCGGCGCCGATGATCACTTCGTCCTCGACAATGGCGCCGTCCATGATGGTGCTGCCCATGCCGACCAGGATGCGGTTGCCCAGGGTGCAGCCATGCAACATGACCTTGTGGCCGATGGTCACTTCGTCACCGATGATCAGCGGGAAGCCGTCCGGGTTGAACGGGCCTGCATGGGTGATGTGCAGCACGCTGCCGTCCTGCACGCTGGTACGCGCGCCGATGCGGATGCGGTGCATGTCGCCGCGTATCACAGTCAAAGGCCATACGGAGCTGTCTTCACCGATTTCCACGTCGCCCAGCACTACCGCCGATCGGTCGACGAAGGCCCTGGGCCCAACTTTCGGAGTGTGTTGCTGGAAGCTTCGGATGGCCATGATAGCGTCTCTCATCTGTGCCGATAGGCAGGCTGCCTGCTGCGGTCGGCGTCGATTGTAATTAAGATGGGGCAGTGTTTCTTCTGCCAAGGTATCCAAACCGTGAGTGCGAACAACCCGCTTCTGCAGTCCTACGATCTGCCGCCCTTCTCGCAAATCCGTGCCGAACACGTGTTGCCGGCGATCGAAGCGATCCTGGCCGACAACCGTAAAGCCATTGCCGAGATCCTCGAAAAGCAGGGCAAGAACCCTACCTGGGCTGGCCTGGTGCTGGCCATTGACGAACTGAATGACCGCCTGGGCGCCGCCTGGAGCCCGGTCAGCCACCTCAATGCGGTGTGCAACAGCGCTGAGCTGCGCGAAGCCTACGAGTCTTGCCTGCCGGCGCTTAGCGCCTACTCTACCGAACTGGGCCAGAACCGTGCGCTGTTCGAAGCCTACCAGGCGCTGATCGACAGCCCCGAAGCCGCCGGCTTCGATGTGGCGCAAAAGACTATCCTCGAGCACGCCCTGCGGGACTTCCGCCTGTCGGGTATCGACCTGCCGGCGGATAAACAGCAGCGCTACGCCGAAGTGCAGAGCAAGCTCAGCGAGCTGGGCAGCCGTTTCTCCAACCAGCTGCTCGACGCCACACAGGCCTGGACCAAGCATGTTACCGACGAAGCCGCGCTGGCCGGCCTGACCGATTCGGCCAAGGCGCAGATGGCCGCGGCCGCCCAGGCCAAGGGCCTCGACGGCTGGCTGATCACCCTGGAATTCCCCAGCTACTACGCGGTGATGACCTACGCCAGCGACCGCGCCCTGCGCGAAGAGCTATACGCGGCCTACTGCACCCGCGCCTCGGACCAGGGCCCGAATGCCGGCCAGTTCGACAACGGCCCGGTGATGCAGGAAATCCTTGACCTGCGCCAGGAGCTGGCCGAACTGCTGGGCTACAAGAACTACGCGGAGCTTAGCC
Organism: Pseudomonas sp. 13159349; assembly: GCF_013305685.1. Classification (NCBI taxonomy): domain Bacteria; kingdom Pseudomonadati; phylum Pseudomonadota; class Gammaproteobacteria; order Pseudomonadales; family Pseudomonadaceae; genus Pseudomonas; species Pseudomonas sp. 13159349. The sequence goes on from NZ_CP045553.1 coordinate 121,681, forward strand.
TGGCCACCAAGATGGCCGAGTCCAGTGACCAGGTGCTGAGCTTCCTGCGTGACCTGGCCAAGCGGTCCAAGCCGTTCGCCGCCCAGGACCTGGAGCAGCTCAAGGCTTATGCCGCCGAGCAGGGCTGCCCTGAGCTGGCCAGCTGGGACGCCGGGTACTTCGGCGAGAAGCTGCGCGAGCAGCGCTACAGCGTGTCGCAGGAAGCCCTGCGCGCCTACTTCCCGATCGACAAGGTGCTGGGTGGCCTGTTCAGCATCGTGCAGCGCCTTTACGGTATCGAGATTGCCGAGCTCAAGGGCTTCGACAGCTGGCACCCGGATGTGCGCCTGTTCGAGATCAAGGAAAACGGCCAGCACGTCGGCCGCTTCTTCTTCGACCTCTACGCGCGCGCCAACAAGCGTGGCGGCGCCTGGATGGATGGCGCGCGTGACCGTCGCCGCACAGCCGCTGGCCAGTTGCAGAGCCCCGTGGCCAACCTGGTGTGCAACTTCACCCCGGCCGCGCCCGGCAAGCCGGCGCTTTTGACCCACGATGAAGTCACCACCTTGTTCCACGAGTTCGGCCACGGTCTGCACCACATGCTGACCCGCATCGAGCATGCCGGTGTATCCGGCATCAACGGCGTGGCCTGGGACGCGGTCGAACTGCCGAGCCAGTTCATGGAAAACTGGTGCTGGGAGCCGGAAGGCCTTGCACTGATCTCCGCCCACTACGAAACCGGCGCCCCCCTGCCCCAGGACCTGCTGGACAAGATGCTGGCGGCAAAGAACTTCCAGTCGGGCATGATGATGGTACGCCAGTTGGAGTTCTCGCTGTTCGACTTCGAGCTGCATGCAACCCATGGCGACGGCCGCAGCGTGCTGCAGGTGCTCGAAGGCGTGCGCGACGAGGTGTCTGTCATGCGCCCACCGGCGTACAACCGCTTCCCCAACAGCTTTGCGCACATCTTTGCTGGTGGTTATGCGGCGGGCTACTACAGCTACAAGTGGGCCGAGGTGCTGTCGGCAGACGCCTTCTCGCGCTTTGAGGAAGAAGGCGTGCTGAATGCCGAAACCGGCCGAGCCTTCCGCGAGGCGATCCTGGCACGTGGTGGTTCGCGCGAGCCGATGGAGCTGTTCGTCGACTTCCGTGGCCGTGAGCCTTCCATCGATGCCTTGCTGCGCCATAGTGGCCTGAGCGAGGACGCTGCAGCATGAGCGAGGTAGCCGTGAACAAGACCAAGAAACGCTTCATTGCCGGGGCGGTATGCCCGGCGTGCAGCGAGACCGACAAGCTGATGATGTGGAACGAAGACGGAGTACCGCACCGCGAGTGCGTGGCCTGCGGCTTTACTGACACCCTCAACGAGCAGGGCTTGTCGGTGCCGAAGGAGCTCGGCACCCGGGTCAACCATCTGGAGCCGAAAGCCGCGCCGGCCAAGGTACAGACGGTGCAGTTCTTCCCCAACCCGAAGCTGAAGAAACCGGCTGAATAAAGCCGTCGTGCCGCCCGGGTTCGTGCCCGGGCGGGCATGCCCCGGGTGGTAGATAGTCAGGCCACCTGCTGCACGCTGGCCATGCAAGCTCGCCTGCTCTTCTCTACGAGCAAGGTGTTGCACCATGGACAACCCCCTTCTGCAAAATAGCCGTATCCCCGTCGATTATCCTTCGATCACGCTTCAAAACATGCAGTTTGCCTTCGACCACGTGCTGTTGGCGCACGAGCAAGGCATCGAGCGCATCATTCGCGAACAGCAGGAACTGCCAACCTGGGATGACATGGTGCTGGCGGTGGACGGGCTGGATAGTCAACTGCTGACGGTGTTGTATGCCGCCTCGCCATTGGTTGGTCGGGATCAAGCCTGGGCCGGTGCCATCTTCGACTTCTTCGCCAAGGCCACGGAGCGGTTCGAACAGAAATTCGCCAATTCAGCACTGCAGGCCCTGTATGAGCGCTTGGCCAACAGCGACATCGGCAAGCAGCTGGATGCCCAGAAACGCGCCACGCTGCGCTGGCATCTGCACAAGTTCACCTCCAGTGGTGCATCGCTCGACCCCGCAGGCAAGGTACGCCTGGCCGAACTGCTGAAACGGATTGGCGCTGCGCGCGAGGCGTTTCGCAGCAACATCAACCGGCCAGGGCTGAGCATTACGGATGAGTCCGAACTGAGCGGTGTACCTCAACGCATCCGTGACGAGCTGGCTAGCAGGGCACAGGAGGCGGTTGAGCCGGGTTGGTTGATTGCATGTGAAAGCGTGACTACCGACGCCGTGCTCAAGCATGCCGACAACCGGCAGCTGCGTGAGCACGTATACCGGGCTTACAACACCCGAGGCGTCGGCCTTGGCCAACAGCAGGATAATCGCTCGCACCTGGAGCAACTGGCGAGGCTGCTGGAAGAAAAGGCCCACTTGCTCGGTTTTGCCAGCCATCTGGAGCAGAGCCTGCATTCGAAGAGCGCGGGTTCGATTGCCCAGGTGCGCGGCTTTCTTCATGACCTTGCCGACCATGTGCGGCCGGCCGTGCTGCAGTGGCGTGCAGATATGCAGCATCAGGCCGCAGCCAGAGGTCTGGGGAATGTCCAGCCCTGGGACATTGCCTATCTGCAGGCCTCGTCGCGCGAGGTGCTTTCCACCGAAGCCTTGCGCGAACACTTCCCTCTGAATGCCGTGGTCAGCGCATTGCAGCAGTTGGCGGAAAAACTGTTTGGCGTAACGCTGCTGGCCAAGCCGCTGGCAACCTGGGATGAAAGCGTGTAACCGTTTGAGGTGTGGCAGGACAACGCCTTGATCGGTTTCCTGTACTTGGACGCCGTACAGCATGCTGGCAAGCAACCTGACTCGGTGTTCACCACCTACATTCGCAATCGTCGGGTCGATGCCGAGGGCATCTTCCAGGCGGCCTCGGTGGTGGTCTACAGCGACGTGCCTGCAGCGCTGCCGGGTAGTCAGCCGTTGCTGGACCATCTGTCACTGCGCAAGCTGTTCCATGAGTTTGGCCATGCCTTGCACCATTTGCTGGTGCGCACGACCAACCACGTGATGTCCAACGTCACCGAACTCGGTACCGATGGCGTGGAACTGTTCGGCAAGCTGTTTGAGCGCTGGGTCTGGGACGCGGATTACCTGGTGGCGATCTCTTCGCCACTTCAGGATGGCAGCAAGCTTTCCCGGGCCCGGGTCGATGAATGCCTGCGCCGCTTGCGGCAGCAAGGTGTGGAGGAAACCGCGCGCGACCTGAGCATGGCGCTGTTCGATCTGGACCTGCATGGCACGCCGAACGATGGCCGGTCCCTCGAGCAGCGCCTGGGCGATGCCCGTGAGCGTTGTGGCTACTGGCCCTTGGCCGATTTCGAGCACCCGGCGCATGCCTTCGACCATCTGGTAAACGGCTACGATGCCGGTTATTACGCCTATCTGTGGTCGGACGTGCACGCATTCGACCTGTTCACCCGCTTCGAGGCCCAAGGCCTGCTGGACCGGGCCACAGGCCGGGCGCTGCAGGAAACATTGCTTGCCCCTGGGGCATCGCGACCTTTACGTGACGGCATTGAGGCGTTTCTCGGCCGGCAGTCAAGCCAACTGCCCTTCCTGCGTTGGCATGGCCTGAAGTGAGAGTGGGCTGACCGGAGGTGCTGGAAAGAATCAGGCATGCGCGATACTGTACATGAATACAGTATTCGGGGTAGGCCATGATTCCTCCAGCACCGCAAAAGGGCCGTGGCACGGCGCACAATCCGCACAACCGCTTTGCCCCCAGCCATTCGGTGGCGGAGGATGACGGCTGGTATCAGGAGGTGCCGCAAACCCAGGGCACCGAGGTACGGGTAGAGACGGCCAAATCGGTGATCAGTCGCAATACCTCGCCCGACCTGCCCTTCGACCGTTCCATCAACCCATACCGTGGCTGCGAGCACGGTTGCATCTACTGCTATGCCCGCCCTTCCCACGCTTACTGGGACCTTTCCCCCGGCCTGGATTTCGAGACAAAACTGATTGCCAAGACCAACGCCGCCGAGGTGCTTGCGCAACAATTGAACAAACCGGGTTACGTGTGCGCGCCGATCAACCTGGGTTCCAATACCGACCCGTACCAGCCGATCGAGCGTGAACAACTGCTGACCCGTCGCCTGCTCGAAGTGCTACTGCGTTTTCGCCACCCGGTGACCATCGTCACCAAGGGGGCGCTGGTGCTGCGCGACCTCGACCTGCTGGCCGAGATGGCTCGCCAGCGCCTGGTGCGGGTGATGATCAGCCTGACCACGCTGGACGATGACTTGAAACGGGTGCTGGAACCGCGTGCGGCGTCACCCAAGGCGCGCTTGCGGGCGATCCGCGTGTTGCGCGAGGCGGGAGTGCCGGTGGGCGTGTTGTGTTCGCCGATGATTCCGATGATCAACGACAGTGAACTGGAACGGCTGCTGGAGGCGGCGAGGGAGGCAGGTGCACAGAGCGCAGCCTACATGATGTTGCGCCTGCCGCTGGAAGTGGCACCGTTGTTCGAGCAATGGCTGCAGGACCATTACCCGCAGCGGGCGGCACATGTATTGAGCCTGATCCGCCAGAGCCGCGGCGGCGAACTGTATGACAGCCGCTTTGGTGCGCGCATGCGCGGTGAAGGCGTGTTTGCCGAATTGCTGGCGCAGCGTTTTGCCAAGGCCATGAATCGGCTGGAGTTCGAAGGGCGAGAAGCGCAGGCGCTGGATTGTTCGGCGTTTTGCCCGCCGGGTGGGCAGATGGCGTTGTTCTGATGCTTGAGCAGAGTACGGTCTTTGTGGGAGCGGGCGCGCCCGCGAACACCGGCACAGCCGGTGCCATGTACCGAGTTGCCTCCTTCGCGGGCACGCCCACTCCCACAGGTTCTGCGCAGGTTCCGGGTGCCCGCATGTGGCGCATTGCCAGCCCTCAATGCAACTAATTAAAGTTGATAATTGCAGTAATGGCTCTTGGCAGTTGATGTTTTTTTGCTATTATCCAATACCCGCCTTTCCTATCTGGAACACCCGTTCTAGAGCCTTCGAATTAAGTTTCAGTTAAGTTTTCCCCGCTAGCGTAGGAAATCAGTCTTCACCGACTGTGATCTATGGCCCGTGCGTGTCATCTAAATCCCTGCATAGCCAGAATCTTTCACCGGTAAAATGGATTTACCTACACACCGTCAAGAGGATGAATCATGCCCGTCAAGGACCCATCCAAGGTCGTACCGCAGGTCCCCGCGGAGAGCGCCGATGCCGCCCTGAAGCACATCGTCGACGGCTTCCTGCGTTTTCACCATGACGTTTTCCCCGAGCAGCAAGAGCTGTTCAAGAAGCTCGCCACCGCGCAAACCCCGCGAGCCATGTTCATCACCTGCGCCGACTCGCGCATCGTTCCCGAGCTGATCACCCAGAGTTCACCTGGCGACCTGTTCGTGACCCGTAACGTCGGTAACGTGGTACCGCCGTATGGCCAGATGAACGGCGGCGTTTCCAGCGCCATCGAATACGCCGTACTGGCGTTGAAAGTGCATCACATCATCGTCTGCGGGCACTCCGACTGCGGCGCCATGCGTGCCGTACTCAACCCGCAATCGCTGACCAAGATGCCGACCGTGTCCGCCTGGTTGCGCCACGCCGAAGTGGCCCGCACCGTGGTCGAGAACAACTGCTCGTGCGGCAGCGAACACGAAACCATGCAGGTGCTGACCAAGGAAAACGTCATCGCCCAGCTGCATCACCTGCGCACCCACCCTTCGGTGGCTTCGCGCCTGGCAGCCGGTGAGCTGTACATCCATGGCTGGGTCTACGACATCGAGACCAGCAAGATCGAAGCCTACGACGCCGCCAGCGATACCTTCCTGCCCTTGGCTGCTGGCGAGCCGGTCCCCTGCGCTACTCCGAGAGGCCGCTACTAAGCGACCCATCCACCCGCTGGAACCTTGATAGCCGGCTGCACCCCGTAGGGGTGTGGCACGGCCTTCGGCTGCCTTGAATTCCCTGACTGCCTTGCCGGCACGCCCGCTGGCGGCCCGCGCCTGCGCGCTCGTCAGGGGCAAACGTGCCCACGGCCAGGGGAATGGCTGTGTGACAAAGAAAGGAGAAACACGGTGAACATTACACAGTTGAAAGCGGCCCTGCCGCGTGAGTTGCTGGCGTCGGTGGTGGTCTTCCTGGTGGCACTGCCGTTGTGCATGGGCATTGCGATCGCCTCTGGCATGCCGCCGGCCAAAGGCCTGATTACCGGCATTATCGGCGGTATTGTCGTTGGTTTCCTCGCCGGTTCGCCGCTGCAGGTCAGTGGCCCGGCCGCCGGTCTGGCGGTATTGGTATTCGAGCTGGTACGCCAGCACGGCATGGCCATGCTCGGGCCGATCCTGCTGCTGGCCGGCTTGCTGCAGTTACTGGCCGGGCGCCTGCGCCTGGGCTGCTGGTTCCGGGTTACCGCACCGGCGGTGGTGTACGGCATGTTGGCGGGGATTGGCGTGCTGATCGTGCTTTCGCAGGTGCATGTGATGTTCGACACCGCGCCGCAGCCATCCGGCATGCAGAACCTGCTGGAGTTCCCGGCGACCGTGGCCGCCGCCCTGCCGCTGGAAAGCGTCGGCTCTGGTTGGATGGCCGGTGCGCTTGGCCTGGGCACCATCGCCATCATGTGGAGCTGGGAGCGGCTGCGACCGCAGCGGCTGCGCTTCGTCCCGGGTGCCCTGCTGGGTGTGTCGGCCATGACGGCCATCAGCATCTGGCTGGCTTTGCCGGTGAACCGCGTACAGGTGCCGGCCGACCTGTCCGAGGCTATCGACTGGATCCGCCCTGGTGACCTGATGCAACTGGCCGACCCTACCTTGTTGGTCGCCGCTTTTGCCTTGGCCTTCATCGCCAGTGCCGAAACCTTGTTGTCGGCTGCAGCGGTCGACCGCATGCACAGCGGCCAGCGTTCGGACTTTGATCGTGAGCTGTCGGCCCAGGGCATCGGCAACATGCTGTGCGGGGTGCTCGGTGCGTTGCCGATGACCGGGGTGATCGTGCGTAGCTCGGCCAACGTGCAGGCAGGTGCGCAGACCCGGGCTTCGGCGATCTTCCATGGCCTGTGGCTGCTGGCGTTCGTGGTGGCGCTGAGCAGCGTGCTGCAGCAGATCCCGGTGGCTAGCCTGGCGGGTGTGCTGGTGTTTACCGGGGTCAAGCTGGTGGATTTCAAGGCGTTTCGTGGGCTGGGCCGCTATGGCCGCATGCCGATGTTCACCTACGCGGCGACGGCGCTGGCGATCATCTTTACCGACCTGCTGACCGGTGTATTGCTGGGCTTTGCCCTGACCTTGCTGAAGCTGGCACTGAAGGCGGCGCGATTGAAGATCAACCTGGTCAGCCTGGAAAAGGCTGGACACATGGAGCTGCGGTTGAGTGGCGCGGCTACCTTCCTCAAGGTGCCGGCGCTGACCCAGGTGCTGGATAGCGTACCGGCGGGGACCACCCTGCATGTGCCGTTGGGTAACCTCAGCTATATCGACCACTCGTGCCTTGAGCTGCTTGAAGATTGGGGCCGCAGTAATTCAGCAAATGGGTCGCGGTTGCTGATCGAGCAGCGGCGCTTGAAGCGGCGGATCGAGGGGCGGATGCGGACTACGGCCGGGGTTGGGGCCTAGAGCCGGAATCTTTGCTGCATGAGCCGGCCCTTTCGCGGGCACGCCCGCTCCCACAGGTAATCCACAGTCATCAAGGCATGTGCTTTCCCTGTGGGAGCGGGCGTGCCCGCGAAGAGGCCGGGACAGGAACTTCAGGCCGGCTGGCCCAGCTCCACCCCCAGCTGCCGCGACAGGCACGGCCAGCGCTTCCATGCCGCGCCTGTTTCCGGGCTGCTCAATTTCTCGCGGTAGGCCTCTACCGATTCCACCGCGAAGCTTTCATCATTCAACATTTCATCCACCGAGTGGTGCACTACTTCATCCAGCTGATTGGCAAACGTCTCGCCAATCAACTGATGGGCAATCAGGTTGGCGACGGTGGTGTCGACCGGGATCAACGGTTGCTGGAAGTGACGGATGTACAGGTCGTTCACCTCTTCCACCAGGCGGTGTGCCAGGTAGGCCTCATCCAGCAGGCAGTCCAGGCCCACATGCCCTTGCATCACGCTGGGCGGCTGCAGGAAGTAGGCCTCGGCTATTTTCAGTACAGGTTTGATCTGCGATTCGATCCCGGCCTCGCGGGCGACCTCATGGGCGGCCTCCAGCAGTTCCGGAACCTGGTCGATGTAGGCGCTGACGAAGCGCGCCAAAGTACCCTGGGCGTCCTGCTCAGGCAGTTGGATCGAGGGGTGCAGGTGGGGCAGTTGCAGCTCGAGACGCTTTTTCAGTTGGCCGGTCTGGCCTTCGTGTTGATGGGCTTGGCTTACCTGCTCGCGTACAGCAGCGATGTTCATGACAACTCCAGGGACATTACGTTTCAAACGGAAGACACTAAATTAGCTCGGTATACAGAATACCTAAGACGCATTTGTTATAAGTCGCGCAAACGTGTGCATGCTCAGGCATATCGAAAAGCCACTATTGTGCCATGCCGTGTCAAGCGCGCGGTTTTCAGGCCATTCAGCCATTTCATGAAGTTCATTTCACGGGCTTCGTTGCGTGCCGTTGGTCGCTGTCTATACTCCCGGTGAACGTGATTCGTTGATGAGGCCCGACTGCTTTTAGCAGGGGCTCGGTCGTCGAAGCCAGGTAGTCTTGACCACCGTTCCCTCTTGCCGCAGGCCACGCCTCCGGGACTACAAGAACGAGAAGGGGAACCCGCAATGATGCGACATCCACATGTCTGGATGGGCCTCCTGTTGTGGTCGGTTTTTGGTCAGGCCAACGCCGCCTGGACCGTGAACATGCACCCAGGCGCGACGGAAGTCTCCAACGCCGTCTTCGACCTGCACATGACCATCTTCTGGATCTGCGTGATCATCGGCATCGTTGTCTTTGGCGCGATGTTCTGGTCCATGGTCATCCACCGCCGTTCCACCGGCCAGCAGGCTGCGCATTTCCACGAGCACACCTGGGTGGAAATCCTCTGGACCGTGGTCCCCTTCCTGATCCTGGTAGCCATGGCCATCCCGGCCACCAAGACCCTGATCGACATCTACGATGCCAGCGAGTCGGACATCGATATCCAGGTTACCGGCTACCAGTGGAAGTGGCACTACAAATACCTTGGCCAGGACGTGGAGTTCTTCAGCAACCTGGCCACCCCCACCGAGCAGATCCACAACAAGGCACCCAAGGACGAGCACTACCTGCTCGAAGTCGACCAGCCGCTGGTGCTGCCGGTTGGCGCCAAGGTGCGCTTCCTGGTAACCGCTGCCGATGTCATCCACTCCTGGTGGGTGCCGGCCTTCGCGGTCAAGCGTGATGCCATCCCCGGTTTCGTCAACGAAGCCTGGACCCGTATCGAGAAGCCCGGCATCTACCGCGGCCAATGCACCGAGCTGTGCGGCAAGGACCACGGTTTCATGCCGGTGGTGGTCGAGGTCAAGTCCAAGGCCGACTACGACACCTGGCTGGGCGAGCGCAAGGCTGAAGCTGCCAAGCTCAAGGAACTGACCAGCAAGGAATGGACCCTGGAGGAGCTGGTGGAACGTGGTGACAAGGTCTACCACACCACCTGCGTGGCCTGTCACCAGGCCGAAGGCCAGGGCCTGCCGCCGATGTTCCCTGCGCTCAAGGGCTCGAAGATCGCCACCGGGCCGAAGGAAGCCCATCTGGGCATCGTATTCCACGGCAAGCCTGGCACTGCCATGGCCGCGTTCGGCAAGCAGCTCTCGGAAGTCGACATCGCCGCCGTGGTCACCTACGAGCGCAACGCCTGGGGCAACAACAAGGGTGACATGGTCACGCCGAAGGACGTGCTGGCGCTGAAGCAGGCAGAAGCGCAATGAACCGGGTTACTCGCGGCAATCAATGGATTGCAGGAGACAGGACATGAGTGCAGTGATCGACGACCACGCCCACGGCCATGACCATGCGCACGGCCCGGCCAAGGGCCTGATGCGCTGGGTGCTGACCACCAACCACAAGGACATCGGCACGATGTACCTGTGGTTCAGCTTCATCATGTTCCTGCTCGGCGGCTCGTTCGCCATGGTGATCCGCGCCGAGCTGTTCCAGCCCGGCCTGCAGATCGTCCAGCCGGAGTTCTTCAACCAGATGACCACCATGCACGGCCTGATAATGGTGTTCGGTGCGGTGATGCCGGCCTTCGTCGGCCTGGCCAACTGGATGATCCCGCTGATGATCGGCGCGCCCGACATGGCCCTGCCGCGGATGAACAACTTCAGCTTCTGGCTGCTGCCGGCTGCTTTCCTGTTGCTGGTTTCGACCCTGTTCAGCCCGGGCGGCGGGCCCAACTTCGGCTGGACCTTCTACGCCCCGCTGTCCACCACCTACGCGCCGGCCAGCGTCACCTTCTTCATCTTTGCCATCCACCTGATGGGCATCAGCTCGATCATGGGCGCGATCAACGTGATCGCCACCATCCTCAACTTGCGCGCCCCAGGCATGACCTTGATGAAGATGCCACTGTTCGTCTGGACCTGGCTGATTACCGCATTCCTGCTGATTGCGGTGATGCCGGTGCTGGCCGGCGTCGTGACCATGATGCTGATGGACATCCACTTCGGTACCAGCTTCTTCAGTGCCGCCGGCGGTGGTGACCCGGTGCTGTTCCAGCACGTGTTCTGGTTCTTCGGCCACCCCGAGGTGTACATCATGATCCTGCCGGCCTTCGGCGCGGTCAGCTCGATCATCCCGGCGTTCTCGCGCAAGCCGCTGTTCGGCTACACCTCGATGGTGTACGCCACCGGCGCCATCGCCTTCCTGTCGTTCATCGTCTGGGCCCATCACATGTTCGTGGTCGGTATTCCCGTGGTCGGCGAGCTGTTCTTCATGTACGCCACCATGCTGATCGCCGTGCCTACCGGGGTGAAGGTGTTCAACTGGGTCAGCACCATGTGGGAAGGCTCGCTGACCTTCGAAACGCCGATGCTGTTCGCCATCGCCTTTGTCATCCTGTTCACCATCGGCGGTTTCAGCGGGCTGATGCTCGCCATCGCCCCGGCGGACTTCCAGTACCACGACACCTACTTCGTGGTAGCGCACTTCCACTATGTGCTGGTGCCTGGGGCGATCTTCGGCATCTTCGCCTCGGCCTATTACTGGCTGCCGAAATGGACCGGCCACATGTACGACGAAACCCTCGGCAAGCTGCACTTCTGGCTATCGTTCGTCGGCATGAACATGGCCTTCTTCCCCATGCACTTCGTGGGGCTGGCCGGCATGCCACGGCGGATCCCCGACTACAACCTGCAGTTCGCCGACTTCAACATGGTGTCGTCGATCGGCGCGTTCATGTTCGGCGCCACGCAGATATTCTTCCTGTTCATCGTCATCAAGTGCATCCGCGGCGGCGCGCCGGCACCGGCCAAGCCATGGGATGGCGCCGAGGGCCTGGAGTGGTCGATCCCTTCGCCTGCGCCCTACCACACCTTCCAGACGCCACCGGAAGTGAAATAGGAACCGTGCCATGAACGGCCTTTCGCTGAAACGTCTGGTGTTGCGCCTGTTGATGCTGACGGTGGTGATGTTCGCCTTCGGCTTCGCCCTGGTGCCTATCTATGACGTGATGTGCAAGGCCTTCGGCATCAACGGCAAGACCGGAGGGCAGTACGAAGGCAGCCAGGTCAGCGACCCGACGCGTTCGGTGCGGGTGCAGTTCATGTCGACCAATGCCAGCGACATGGTCTGGGACTTCTACTCCACCGCCGACCAGCTGGAGGTCAACCCGGGTGCGGTGAACCAGATGATCTTCATCGCCCATAACCCGACCGACCGGCCGATGAGTGCGCAAGCCATCCCCAGCATCACCCCGGCCGAAGCCGCGGCGTACTTTCACAAGACCGAGTGCTTCTGCTTCACCCAGCAGGTGCTGCAGCCCGGCGAACGCATCGAGATGCCGGTGCGCTTCATTGTCGACCGCGACCTGCCGGCCAGCGTGAAGCACCTGACACTGGCCTACACCTTGTTCGACATCACCGCTCGCCACCCGCCGGTCGCGCATGTAGCGGCCCAGGACGTCCAGGGCGCCCGTTAAGGGAAGGAGAACAGCAATGGCAAGTCATGAGCACTACTACGTTCCGGCGCAGAGCAAGTGGCCGATCATCGCCACCATCGGCATGTTCATCACGGTGTTCGGCCTGGGTACCTGGTTCAACGACATGAAGGCCGGCCACCCCGAGTCGCACGGGCCGCTGATGTTCTTCATCGGCGCGTTGTTCCTGGCCTACATGCTGTTCGGCTGGTTCGGTTCGGTGGTGCGGGAGAGCCGCGCGGGGCTGTACAGCCCGCAACTGGACCGCTCGTTCCGCTGGGGCATGAGCTGGTTCATTTTCTCCGAGGTGATGTTCTTTCTGGCCTTCTTCGGTGCGCTGTTCTACGTGCGCGTGCTGGCCGGGCCGTGGCTGGGCGGTGAAGGGGCCAAGGGTGTTGCGCACATGTTGTGGCCGACCTTCGAATTCACCTGGCCGCTGCTGCACACGCCCGACCCGAAACTGTTCCCGCCGCCCAAGGAAGTGATCGACCCGTGGCACCTGCCGCTGATCAACACCATCTTGCTGGTCAGCTCCAGCGTGACCATCACCATCGCCCATCATGCCCTGCGCCGCGACCACCGTGGCCCGCTGAAATTCTGGATGGCGCTGACCATCGTCCTGGGCGCCAGCTTCATCGCGTTGCAGGCCTACGAGTACCACGAGGCCTATACCAAGCTGGGGCTGACGCTGGGGTCGGGTATCTACGGCGCGACGTTCTTCATGCTCACCGGCTTCCACGGCGCCCACGTGACCTTGGGCACGATCATCCTGATCGTGATGTTCGTGCGCATCTTGCGCGGGCATTTCAACCCGGAGAAACACTTTGGTTTCGAGGCGGCCAGTTGGTACTGGCACTTCGTCGATGTGGTGTGGGTGGGGTTGTTCATCTTTGTGTATGTGCTTTAGGGCCAATCGCCGGCAAACCAGCTCCCACAGGGTCTCATTGGGCCTGAAGCATAGGTGATCCCTGTGGGAGCTGGCTTGCCGGCGATGAGGCCATCAAAACAAGTGCAGTTTCAGAAGGGGGCGTGTGAGACCAGCTGACCGCTGATGAAGCCCCAGGCCACCAGGCCGATGGTGAGGGCCGCCAGGGTCACCCGCACGGTCAGTGCCTTCAGCAAACGGGTCGAGTTTTCATCGTCCTTGACCAGAAACACCAGGCCGCTGAACAGGCTGGCAATCGTGGCCAACAGCATCAGGACAATCGCGGCCTTGAGCATGGCGATACTCCGGGGGGATGCGGTGATGTGGATAAGTATAGCGATCGGCCCGACGAGGCTCCGATGAGGCCGTTTCGTCCGGGCTGGGTACCAACCCTGGTGGTGCTTGCGCTGCTGCCGGGGCTGATCGCGCTTGGCTGCTGGCAACTCGGCCGTGCCGAGGAAAAGCGCGTGCTGCTGGCCGCCTATGCCGAGCGGCGGGTCGAAGCGCCCGTGGCCACGGCCCAGCTGACAGCGAACCAGGACAATGCCTTCCGCCGCGTGCATCTCTATGGCCGCTTCGACGCCGAGCACAGCTTGCTTCTGGACAACCGCATGCGTGACGGCCAGGCCGGTGTCGAATTGCTGCAACCCTTCCATGATCAGGCCAGCGGCCTGTGGCTGCTGGTCAACCGCGGTTGGCTGCCCTGGCCGGACCGCCGCGTGCCGGTGCATTTCGATACCCCTGCCCAGGCGTTGGCGCTGGACGCTTCGGTGTATGTCGCGCCTGGTAGCACGTTCCAGCTGCACCCCGACCCTGCAGGCGGCCAGTGGCCGCACCTGCTGACTGCCGTGGATGCCGCGCAGCTATGGCAACAGCTCGATCGCGATGGCTTCGCCCATGAGCTGCGCCTGGAACCCGGCCCGGCGACCTATCGCCTGGACTGGCCGGTCGTTGCCATGGGCCCGGAAAAACACCTGGGTTACGCCGTGCAATGGTTTGCCCTGGCAACCACTTTGGTACTGCTCTACCTCTACTTCGGCTGGCACCACAACAAGGAGAAACGCCATGGCCACCGCCACTCCACTGGACGTGCCTGAACGCAGCAAACCCAGAGCCCGCGGGCGTTTGCAGCTGCTGCTGATTCTGCTGGTGGTGCTCGGGCCGATGGTTCTGGCCACCAGCATGTACAAGCTCAAGTTCTGGGTGCCGGACGGCCGCAGCTACCACGGCGTGATGATCGGCAACGGGGAAACCCTTGCCGATCTCGGCGTGGCGGGCCAAGGCGAGCGCTGGCAGCTGCTGGTGAGCGCACCCACAGCCTGTGCCGAGGATTGCCAGCGGCTGGTGTACCTGGCCCGGCAGATCCAGGTCGGTCTGGGTCGTGATGCCAGCCGTGCCAGCCATGCCCTGGCGGCTGCCCAGCCGGCAAGCGCCGACTACCAGGCATTGCTCGGTCGCGAATATCCACAGTTGCAGCGTTACCCGCTTGATGCGCAACGCTACCTGCAAAAGGTCGGCGAGACCGGCCCGCAGCTGTGGATCGTCGACCCACACGGCAACCTGGTGCTGCGCTACGACGCCAAGGTCAACGGCAAGCATGTGCTGGACGACCTGCGCCACCTGCTCAAGCTGTCCAACATCGGCTAGGAGCCTGCCATGGCCAGACCCGGATTCCGCCTTGCTGTGTTCGCCACCTTGCTGGCACTGCTGGTCGTCCTGCTCGGTGCCTATACCCGCCTGACCCACGCCGGCCTCGGCTGCCCGGACTGGCCGGGTTGCTACGGCTTCATCAGCGTGCCCAAGAGCGAAGCGCAGCTGGCTCATGCCGAGCTGCATTTCCCCGAACACCCGGTGGAAGCCGCCAAGGGCTGGGCCGAGATGGTCCACCGCTACTTCGCCGGCACCCTGGCGATGGTGATCGCCCTGCTCGCCTTGCAGGCGCTGCGCCGGCATGCCCGCGATGGCCAGCCTTACCGCCTGCCCTTGCTGCTGCTGGGCGTGGTGCTGGCCCAGGCAGCCTTCGGCATGTGGACGGTCACCCTCAAGCTGTGGCCGCAGGTGGTCACCGCGCATCTACTTGGCGGCTTCACTACCCTGAGTTTGTTGTTCCTGTTGTCCCTGCGTCTGTCGCGGGCCTTTGCGCCCTTGCCAAAGCTGCCATTGAGCCTGCGCCGGATCGCCGCGCTGGCCTTGCTGGTGGTGATCGGCCAGATCGCCCTGGGCGGCTGGGTCAGTGCCAATTACGCGGCCGTCGCCTGCATCGACCTGCCCACCTGCCACGGCCAGTGGTGGCCGGCGGCGGACTTCAGCAACGGGTTCCACCTGACCCAGCATGTCGGGCCCAATTACCTGGGCGGGCAGCTGGACAGTGATGCGCGAACGGCCATCCACATCAGCCACCGCCTGGGCGCATTGCTAGTGACCTGCGTGCTGCTGATGCTCAGCTGGAAGCTGCACCGCTGCGGCCTCCCTGGCCTGGCGCGGCTGGTGCTGCTGGCGCTGGTGGTGCAAGTCGGCCTGGGCATCAGCAATGTGCTGCTGCACCTGCCGCTGGCCGTGGCCGTGGCGCACAACGCTGGTGGGGCGCTGTTGCTGTTGAGCATGGTGCTGGTGAACTACCGCATCCGCGTGGTCGACAAGGTTCGCGTGGGTGTCGGCCATGGCTGGCGCCTGCGGCCCGTGGCTGGCGTGGGCATCTCCCACCACATGAGGAATGATTCGTGGCGACGCTTCTGAGCGCACAGAGGGCCAGTTGGCGTGACTACCTGGAGCTGACCAAGCCCAAGGTGGTGGTGCTGATGCTGATCACCTCGCTGGCGGGCATGTTCCTTGCCACCCGTGCGGGTGTCAGCTGGAGCGTGCTGCTGTTCGGCAACCTGGGCATCGGCTTTTGTGCAGGCGGCGCGGCGGTGGTCAACCATGTGGTGGACCGACGCATCGACGCGCTGATGGCGCGTACCCACAAGCGGCCGCTGGCCCAGGGCCGGGTCGAGCCGCTGCCGGCGCTGCTGTTCGCCCTGGCGCTGGCGCTACTTGGCATGGCCCTGCTGCTGGTGTTCACCAACGCCCTCACTGCCTGGCTGACACTGGCTTCCCTGCTCGGCTATGCGGTGCTCTACACCGGTTTTCTCAAGCGCGCTACGCCACAGAATATCGTCATCGGCGGCTTGGCTGGCGCCGCCCCGCCGTTGCTGGGCTGGGTGGCGGTCAGTGGGCATGTCAGCGCCGAGCCCCTGCTGCTGGTGCTGATCATCTTCGCCTGGACACCACCCCACTTCTGGGCTCTGGCGATCCACCGCAAGGAGGAATACGCCAAGGCCGATATCCCGATGCTGCCGGTGACACACGGCGAGCGCTACACCAAGCTGCATATCCTGCTGTACACCTTGGTATTGCTGGCGGTAAGCCTGCTGCCGTACGCCATCCACATGAGCGGCCCGCTGTACCTGGCTTGCGCCCTGGTGCTAGGCCTGCGCTTCCTGCAATGGGCCTGGGTGTTGTACCGTGGCAGCCGGCCGCACGCAGCGATCGGCACCTTCAAGTACTCTATCGGCTACCTGTTCGCGCTGTTCATCGCGTTGCTCCTCGACCACTACCTGTTGCTGAACCTATGACCCGAACCCAGAAAACCGTCTTCATCCTCGTTGCCCTGGTCGCGTTGATCCTGGGCCTGACCGTCAACAAGGTGCTCAATGGCCGCGACCAGCCCAACCCCACCGAACTGATCGATGCCGGCATCATCCTGCTGCCGCAGAGCCGTACCGTGGCCGATGTGACCATGACCAACCAGGACGGCCAGCCGGTGCAACTGGATGACCTGAAGGGCAAATGGTCGCTGCTGTTCTTCGGCTACACCTACTGCCCGGACATCTGCCCGACCACCCTGGCCCAGTTGCGCCAGGTGAAGAGCGAGCTGCCCAAGGAGGCCGTCGACCGGCTGCAGGTGGTGCTGGTGAGCGTTGACCCGAACCGCGACACGCCGAACCAGCTGAAGCAGTACCTGGGCTATTTCGACAAGGATTTCGTCGGGGTGGCGGGGTCGATCGAGGATACCCAGAAGCTGGCCAATGCCTTGAGCATTCCGTTCATTCCGGCCGATACCAGCAAGCCGGGGTATACCGTGGATCACAGCGGCAACCTGGCGGTTGTGGGGCCGGATGGGCGTCAGCGCGGGTTCATTCGGGCGCCGTTCAACAACCAGAAGCTGGTGGCGCAGTTGCCCGGGCTTGTGAAGCGGGACTGAGATTTTTGGGCCTGCTGCGCAGGCCTATCGCGACACAAGGCCGCTCCCACAAAGTGCGGCGTACGCCTCGGTCCTCATGGTTTGCCTGCCAGGGCAAATCGCCGGCAAGCCGGCTCCCACAGGGGCCTCACAGAGCCTGAGGCTGGCGCTGTACCTGTGGGACCTGGCTTGCCGGCGAATGGGCCGCAAAGCGGCCCCGGGGATTTCGGATCAGAACGCCGGAACCACAGCGCCTTTGTACTTCTCGTTGATGAACTGCTTCACCTCAGGCGAGTGCAGCGCAGCAGCCAGCTTTTTCATGGCGTCCGAGTCCTTGTTGTCCGGGCGGGCAACCAGGATGTTCACGTAAGGCGAGTCACTGCCTTCGATGACCAGGGCGTCTTTTTCCGGGTTCAGCTTGGCTTCCAGCGCGTAGTTGGTGTTGATCAGGGCAGCATCGACCTGGGTCAGCACACGCGGGATCGTGGCTGCTTCCAGCTCACGGAACTTCAGGCTTTTCGGGTTCTCGGCAACATCCTTCACGGTGGACAGGATGTTCTTGTTGTCCTTCAGCTTGATCACGCCGGCCTTGTCCAGCAGCAGCAGCGCGCGGCCGCCGTTGGTGGCGTCGTTGGGGATGACCACGGTGGCGCCGGAGGACAGCTCGTCCAGCTTCTTGATCTTGGTCGAGTACACGCCCAGCGGCTCGATGTGCACGCCGGCAACGCTCACAAGGTTGGTACCCTTGGCCTTGTTGAACTCATCCAGGTACGGCTGGTGCTGGAAGAAGTTGGCGTCCAGGCGCTTTTCCGCCACCTGCACGTTCGGCTGGATGTAGTCGGTGAATTCCTTGACCTTCAGCTCCACGCCCTCTTTCGCCAGAACAGGTTTGACGAAGTTGAGGATCTCGGCGTGCGGAACCGGGGTAGCGGCAACGGTCAGGGACTCGGCGTGGGCCGAGAAGGCCGCGACAGCGGCGACAACAGCAAGCAGCTTCTTCATTGATCACTCCTTGTGAGGGCCGCGACGGCCCCCGAACGGGTCGGCCGGGCCGACCCCATTGGGGTTACTTACGGGAAAAATGCACGACCAGTTTGTCGCCCACGCTCTGCAGGACTTGAACCAGTACCAGCAACAGCACCACTGTGACGACCATCACGTCGGTCTGGAAACGCTGGTAGCCGAAGCGGATGGCCAGGTCGCCCAGGCCGCCGGCACCGACCACACCAGCCATGGCGGTGTACGAAACCAAGGTGATGGCGGTCACGGTAATGGCGGCGAAGATGCCCGGGCGAGCCTCCGGCAGCAGTGCGCTGGTGATGATCTGGCGGGTAGTGGCGCCCATCGACTGAGTGGCTTCGATGATGCCGCGGTCCACTTCACGCAGGGCGGTTTCCACAAGGCGCGCGAAGAACGGCGTGGCACCCACCACCAGCGGCGGAATGGCGCCGGCGACGCCCAGGGAAGTGCCTGTGATCAGCACTGTGATCGGGATCATAACGATCAGAAGGATGATGAACGGCAGCGAGCGCAGGATGTTGACGATCAGCGACAGCAGCGCATACACACCCTTCTGCTCGAACATCTGCTTTGGCCCGCAGAGGAACAGCAGCACGCCCAGCGGCAGGCCGAGCAGCACGGTGAAGAACAGCGAGCCGAACAGCATGATCATGGTGTCGACGCTGGCCAGCCAGATTTCGGCCCAGTCGACGTTGGCAAAGAAATTCAGGGCGTCCATCAACGCAGTACCTCCATATGTACGTCAGCTGCCTTGAAGCGGGCGAACGCCGCTTCCATGTCACCGCCGATCAGGGCGAGGGTGAGCTGGCCATAGGGGACATCCTTGATGCGGTCGATACGCCCGGCGAGGATGCTGTAGTCCACACCGGTTTCGCGGGCCACGGTGCCCAGCAGCGGCGCGTAGGTGGCGTCGCCCTGGAAGGTCAGGCGCACGATACGGCCCGGCACGTGGGCGAAGTCGTCACGCTGCTCGCCTTCGTCAACCTGCTCGTCTTCCTGGACGAAGCGCTTGGTGGTGGGGTGCTGCGGGTGCAGGAACACCTCGGCCACCGAGCCCTGCTCGACGATCTGGCCGGCGTCCATCACTGCCACGCGGTCGCAGACCCGGCGGATCACGTCCATTTCGTGCGTGATCAGCACAATGGTCAGCTTCAGCTCACGGTTGATTTCGGCCAGCAATTGCAGGACCGAGGCGGTGGTTTGCGGGTCGAGGGCGCTGGTGGCCTCGTCGCACAGCAGGATCTTCGGGTTGGTGGACAGGGCGCGGGCGATGCCGACGCGCTGCTTCTGGCCACCGGACAGCTGCGCCGGGTACTTTCTGGCGTGGTCGGAAAGGCCGACGCGGGCCAGCAGCTCGGTCACGAGCTTGTCGATTTCGCTGCGCGACAGCTCGCCGGCCAGGGTCAGTGGCAAGGCGACGTTGTCGGCGACAGTCTTGGAGGCCAGCAGGTTGAAGTGCTGGAAAATCATCCCGACCTGCTGACGGAAACCGCGCAGCTGGCTCGCGTTGAACGCGGTAACGTCTTCGCCGTCGACGATGATCTTGCCGCCGGAAGGCTCTTCCAGGCGGTTGATCAGGCGCAGCATGGTGCTCTTGCCGGCGCCGGAATGGCCGATCAGGCCGAACACCTGGCCATCTTCGATGGTCAGGCTGGTCGGATTCAGTGCGGGGATTTCCCTACCGGCGACGCGGTAGGTCTTGTGTACCTGTTGGAACTCGATCACGTAGCGAACCTTGTGGGGCGCATGGAATTTGGGTCAGCGGTTAGCTGGGGTCGCGCATTTTAGCCTTTTCCCATAGCTGTTCTTAGCATTTATTTCGTAATGCACCAATCCTTCGGGCATATCGCGACAACCGGTAATCCTGATTGAACGCTCGGCAAAGCCTCCCGGTCACTACTTGCACACAGCCCGAAACGGGTATGCCTTAAGACTGACGAGGAGAGCCGATCATGCCCAGCAAGAACACGGACGCGCCAAAGCACAGCGAGGCCGCTGGCACCCAGACCCCGGACCGGGCCAATACCAACGCCAAGTTGCAGAGCCTGGAGGCTGACCGAAGCGATGCCACAGGCAGTGCGTTGCGTACCAACCAGGGGGTGCGCATCGCTGACAATCAGAACACGCTCAAGGCGGGGGATAGAGGCCCCTCGTTGCTCGAAGATTTCATCATGCGCGAAAAGATCACGCACTTTGACCACGAGCGCATTCCTGAGCGCATCGTGCATGCGCGAGGAACAGGGGCGCATGGCTATTTCCAGAGCTATGGCAACCACGCCGAGCTGACCAAAGCCGGCTTCCTGCAGGACCCGGAGAAAGTCACGCCCGTCTTCGTGCGATTTTCCACGGTACAAGGCCCGCGCGGCTCAGCCGACACCGTGCGTGACGTGAGGGGCTTTGCTGTGAAGTTCTACACCGACGAGGGCAACTTCGACCTGGTGGGCAACAACATGCCGGTGTTCTTCATCCAGGATGCGATCAAGTTCCCGGATTTCGTCCACGCCGTAAAGCCGGAGCCGCACAACGAGATCCCGACCGGCGCTTCGGCCCATGACACCTTTTGGGATTTCGTCTCGCTGGTACCGGAGTCGGCTCATATGGTCATGTGGGCGATGTCGGACCGCGCTATCCCGCGCAGCTTGCGGATGATGGAAGGGTTCGGGGTGCATACGTTCCGCCTGATCAACGCCCAGGGCGTAGCCAGTTTCGTCAAATTCCACTGGAAACCGCGCCAGGGTGTGCACTCCTTGCTATGGGACGAAGCGCAGAAGCTGGCAGGCAAGGATGCTGATTTCCAGCGTCGCGACCTGTGGGAGGCTATCGAGACGGGTGATTACCCTGAATGGGAACTGGGTGTGCAGATCGTGCCGGAAGCCGACGAGCACAAATTCGATTTCGACCTGCTGGACCCGACCAAGATAATCCCGGAAGAACTGGTGCCGGTTACACCTTTGGGCAGGATGGTCCTGAATCGCAACCCGGACAACTTCTTTGCCGAAGTGGAGCAGGTGGCGTTCTGCCCGGCTCATATCGTGCCTGGCATCGACTTTACCAACGACCCTTTGTTGCAGGGACGGCTGTTCTCCTACACCGACACGCAGCTTAGCCGCCTCGGCGGGCCCAACTTCCACCAGATCCCGATCAACCGCCCCGTCGCTCCTAACCACAACAACCAGCGTGACGCCTTGCATCAGCATCTGGTGCACAAGGGTCGCGCATCCTACGAGCCCAATTCCATCGACGGTGGCTGGCCGAAGGAAACGCCACCAGCCGCGCAGGATGGCGGCTTCGAGAGCTACCAGGAGCGTATCGATGCGCACAAGATCCGCCAGCGCAGCGATTCGTTCAGCGACCATTTCTCGCAGGCGCGGTTGTTCTTCCAGAGCATGAGCCCGACCGAGCAGCAGCACATCATCAAGGCTTACAGCTTTGAGCTGGGCAAGGTGGAGCGGGAGACGATCCGTGCTCGGGAAGTGAATGAGATTCTCGCCAATATCGACCTGAAGCTGGCGGCTGCGGTTGCTGCCAACCTCGGTTTGCCTGCACCGAGCGCAGGCACTGTGCAAGTGAAGGGAAGCCAGCTTGCGCAGTCGCCTGCCCTGAGCCAGATGAACCACCCGGGCTCGGTTGGCATCAAGGGGCGCAAGATTGCCGTGCTGGTGGCAGATGGCGTAGACGCTGCCAGCGTGGACAAGCTGGTCAAGGCTCTGGAGGCGCACAGTGCCCGGCCGATGCTGCTTGGGCCGACCTCGGCACCGGTGACTGCCGCGGACGGTAAGCAACTGCCGGTGGATGCCTCCATGGAAGGGATGCCCTCGATCATGTTTGACGGGATTGTCGTGCCAGCGGGCAAGGCCTCGACCGATGCGCTGGCAGGCAGTGGTTTGGCCAAGCACTTCCTGCTGGAGGGCTACAAACACCTGAAGGCGATGGTGGTGACCAAAGACCTTTTGGGCAGCTTGGGGCTTAAAGAAGACAAGGGGTTGCTGCTGGGGGATGAGCAGAAGACCGTGGATGCCTTCGTCAAAGCGGTAGAGGGGCATCGGGTGTGGGAGCGGGAGGCGGCTGCGGAGGCTGTGCCTGCCTAAGGGGCTGCTTTGCAGCCCATCGCGACACAAGGCCGCTCCTACAGGAGATCGCATTCCCTTGTAGGAGCGGCCTTGTGTCGCGAAAGGGGCGCGCAGCGCCCCCAGATTCTTAACGCTGATGCGGAACCAGAACCACTTGCGCCGGCAGCGACCGCTGGATCTCGTGCTTCTGCTTCAGCTCGAACCCGCTGTCGATCTTGCGCACGCGTTTCTCCAGCAAGGTCTTCAGCCAAGGCGCATCTTCGGTACGCGGCACCTGGAACACCACGTCGCATTGATAGCTCACCACATCGGCGGCAATGTCATCCAGCTGGCGACGCATGGCGCGGCTGTCGGTGGTCTTCAAGGCCACCACGGTGCTCGGTGCAGCCGGGTCGATGATGCGCGCCTTGGGCTTGGCCTCGGCCGCTTTCAACGCCGCTTCAGCTTTCTCCAGCTCGGCCTTGCGCGCCTGGGTCACGGCGTCGCCACCAGTAACCGCCGGGGCCTGCGGCATCAGCGCGCGGGCACGGGCCAGGGCTGTGGCGGCAGCGTTCACATCACCCTTTTGCAGGAAGATCTGGCTGCGTTGCAGGTAGGCTTCGGCAAGCTGGCGCTGGTATTGCTCCAGGCGCGCGTCATCCGGCGCCTGGGCCTGCAAGGCTGCCAGCTGGTCTTCGGCGGTGGCCAGCTCGTTGCTGGCGATGTTCTGTTGCAATTGCTGCCAGGCATCTGCTTGGGCAGGTGCGGTGGCCTGTTCGACCGGCGCGTTTGAACACGCAGCCAGGAACAGGGAAAACGCGGCAACAAGCAGATAACGGGAGGCGAACGGCTTCATTCCTGCGACTCTCTATTTGCGCAAAAAGCGAGCAAGTCTACACCCAGGTGCGCACGCTCGAAAACAAGTCTTACAGACCCTTTACGTGCGGAAAGGTTGCAGGGCGCGCCTTCGCACGCCCTGTTTTTCAGCGTTTTGGCAGGGCCAGGCTCAGCAAGAATAGCACCGCCGCGCAGACCACGATCGATGGGCCGGCAGGGGTGTCCTTGAACCAGGACAGAGCCAGGCCGCCGCATACCGCGCTCACGCCCAGCAGGCTGGCGCCTAAGGCCATCTGTTCGGGAGAACGGGCGTGACGTTGCGCCGCAGCGGCAGGAATGATCAGCAGCGAGGTGATCAGCAGCACCCCGACGATCTTCATGGCAACGGCAATCACCACCGCGATCAGCAGCATCAGCGCCATGCGCAGCCCGGCCACCGGCATGCCCTCGACCATGGCCAGCTCCTCGTGCACGGTGACTGCAAGCAACGGCCGCCACAGTGCAGCGAGCAGCAGCAGGACCAGCGCGCTGCCACCGAGGATCCAGGCAAGATCGGTAGTGCTGATGGCCAGCAGGTCGCCGAACAGATAGGCCATCAGGTCGATGCGGACATCATGCATGAAGCTCAGCACCACCAGGCCCAGCGACAAGGTGCTGGGGGCGAGGATGCCAAGCAGTGTATCGGAGGCCAGCGGTTGGCGTTGCTGCAAGGTAACCAGCAAGATCGCCAGCAACAGGCAGCCCACGGTTACCGCCAGCGCCGGGCTGACGTCCAGAGCAAAACCCAGGGCAACGCCGAGCAGGGCGGCGTGGGACAGGGTGTCGCCAAAATAGGCCATGCGCCGCCACACCACGAAGGAGCCCAGTGGGCCGGCCACCAGCGCCAGGGACAAACCGGCAAGCAGGGCGTAGAGAAGAAAGTCAGCCATGCTTGCAGTGCGCTCCGTGAACATGGGTGCCAGGGGCGACCACCGAGCCGTGCAGGTCGTGGCTGTGGTCGTGATGGTGGTGGTAGATGGCCAGGCTGGGGGCGGCGGTCTTGCCGAACAGCTCGACAAATGCCGGGTCGCCGCTGACCTGTTCGGGGTGGCCCGAACAGCACACGTGGCGGTTCAGGCAAACCACCTGGTCTGTGGCGCTCATCACCAGGTGCAGGTCGTGGGAAACCATCAGCACGCCGCAGCCGTGACGGTCGCGAAGGCGGGTAATGAGGTTGTACAGCTCGGTCTGGCCAACCACGTCTACGCCCTGCACTGGCTCGTCAAGCACCAGCAACTGGGGTTCGCGCAGCAGGGCGCGGGCCAGCAGCACGCGCTGCATCTCGCCGCCGGAAATGGTCTGGATCGGGCTGTCGATGACCTGCTCGGCGCCTACTTCCTGCAACGCCGACAAGGCTGCCGCGCGGTCTACACCGGGCACCAGGCGCAAGAAGCGCAACACTGACAGCGGGAGCGTGGCATCGACCTGGATCTTTTGCGGCATGTAGCCAATGCGCAGTTTCGGCTTGCGCCAAACCTTGCCGCGGTGCGGCTTGAGCAGGCCGAGCACGGCGCGCACGAGGGTGGTCTTGCCCGCGCCGTTCGGGCCGATCAGGGTGACGATCTGGCCAGGTGCGACCGACAGGTCGATGCTGTCGAGCACCGCCTCGCCACCGAAGGTGACACCGACCTGCTCCAGGCGGATCAGTGCATCACTCATGCCGCGCTCCGGCAATTGCTGCACAGACCGACCACTTCCACCGTCTGGGTCTCGACCGTGAAGCCCACGCCCTTGGCGCTGCTGATGATGGCTTCGCTGATACTGTCCTGTTCCAGTTCGATGGCCACATGGCAGGCCCGGCAGATCAGGAACTGACCCTGGTGCAGGTGTTCCGGGTGGCTGCAGCCGATGAATGCGTTGAGCGAGGCGATGCGGTGCACCAGGCCGTTTTCCAGCAGGAAGTCCAGCGCACGGTACACCGTGGGGGGCGCGGCGCGGCGGCCGTCCTGCTCACTGAGCACGGCGAGGATATCGTAGGCGCCCAGCGGCTTGTGGCTTTGCCACACCAGTTCCAGCACTCGACGGCGCAGCGCGGTCAGGCGCAGGCCCTGGCGGGTGCACAAGGCGTCGGCTTCAGCCAATGCGCTGTGTACGCAATGGGAATGATCGTGAGGACGGTTGGCCAGCGGCGTGATGGACATGGGCAGCGACGGTTCTGGATGGAGACGTTATTATGTTACCTGTTTCTGACGACTCGAGTATTCACCGTGTCCCGATTCCTAGTCCTTTTTGTCGCTTTCATCGCATTCTCCGCCCAGGCCGACGTGCGCGTGCTGACCAGTATCAAACCCCTGCAGCAGATTGCCGCTGCCGTGCAGGACGGTGTTGGCACCCCTGAGGTATTGCTGCCTCCGGGGGCTTCGCCACACCACTACGCGCTGCGCCCGTCCGACGTACGGCGGGTAGGCGATGCCGACCTGCTTTACTGGATCGGCCCGGACATGGAAGGCTTCCTGCCGCGGGTACTGGGCAATCGCAGCAAGCCCACTGTGGCCGTGCAGGCGCTACCGGGCATGAAGCTCCGGCATTTTGGCGAGGACAGCCATTCCCATGAGGAAGAAGACCACGACGACCATGACCACGACCACCGCCCGGGCAGCCTGGACGCGCACCTGTGGCTATCGTCGGTCAACGCGCGTGTGATTGCAGCGAAAATGGCGGCTGACCTGGCGCAGATCGATCCGGCCAATACGGTGCGCTACCAGAGCAACCTCAAGGCCTTCGACGAACGCCTGGACGCATTGGATAAGCGGATCAAGGCGCGGGTGGCCGGGATTGCCGGCAAGCCGTACTTCGTGTTCCACGAAGCGTTCGACTATTTCGAGGCGGAGTATGGCCTGAAGCACACCGGGGTGTTCAGCGTGGCGTCCGAGGTGCAGCCGGGTGCGCAGCACGTGGCAGCCATGCGCAAGCGCCTGCAGGAAGTGGGCAAGACCTGTGTGTTCAGCGAACCGCCGCTGCGGCCGCGGCTGGCCGATACCTTGACCGCCGGGCTGCCGGTGCGCCTGGCCGAGCTGGATGCCCTGGGCGGTACCGACCCGGTGGATGGCAAGGGCTATGAGCGCTTGCTGGAGAAGCTGGGTGGCGACCTGGTTGGGTGCCTGGAACAGTTGTAAGCCTGTACCGACCTCTTCGCGGGTAAACCCGCTCTCTTAGAACAACACATGACTCATTGGTTCGGCGAGGTTCTGTAGGAGCAGCCTTGTGCTGCGAAGAGGCCGGTACTGACAAAGCCTGTCTGTTGCTTGTACCGGCCTCTTCGCAGCACAAGGCTGCTCCTACAAAGGACGCGTCAGACGAGCGATATTTGTTCTCTGCGCGACAGCGCAGCCCAAAAGGGCTGGGTAATCTCCCACAGGGATAGCGCCAGCCTCACGCTTGTCACCGTACCTGTGGGAGCGGGTTTACCCGCGAAGAAGCAGACATGCTCTAGAGGGCGAACGGCAGGTGCAAGGCCACCTGCTGACGCTGCGCCAAACGCACTTCGAACTCGCTCGGGTCGTGGATCATCACATCCATTCCGGCAAACGATTCCGCTGCAATCAGGCGCGACAGCCAGAAGCGCACGCAGCCTACCCGCAACATCTCCGGCCACAGCTCGGCTTCGGCCGCGGTGAACGGCCGCAGCGCCGCATAGGCCGCCAGCAACGCCTGGGCGCGTGGCACATCGATCGCGCCGTGTTCATCCAGGCACCAGTCGTTCACGGTGATGGCAATGTCATACAGCATCGGCCCGGAACAAGCGTTGTAGAAGTCGATCACACCGGTCAGGTGGGTGCCTTCGAACATCACGTTGTCGCGGAACAGGTCGGCATGCAGGTTGGCCCGTGGCAGGGCCAGGATCTGTGCCTTGTGCGCACTGATTTCATCCAGCGCCGGTTGCAGCAGCGCGGCTTGCTCGGTGGTAAGGCGCGGCAGCAACTCGGCCCCCGAAGCCAGCATCCAGTCCAGGCCGCGGTCGGTGCGGCGCTCGATGATGTGCTCGCGGGTAGCCAGGTGAATGTGCGCCAGCAGCTCGCCGACCTGGGCGCAGTGCTGGGCGTTCGGTGCCTTGATGTGCTTGCCCGACAGCCGTGGCTGCAGCAGCGCCGGCTTGCCGCACAGCTCGCGCAGGCCATTGCCGTCGCGGTCGCGTATGGCATAGGGCACCGGCATGTCGGCTGCGTGCAAAGTGTCCAGCAGCTCGATGAAGAACGGCATGTCCTCGCTGGGCCCGCGCTCGATCAGCGTCAGGACGAACTCCCCCTGTTCGAGGCTGACGAAGAAATTGCTGTTCTCGGTGCCGGCGGCGATGCCCTGGAAATCGAGCAGACGACCCAGCGCGTACGGCGCCAGAAAGGTTTCCAGCTCAGGCCGGGTCACGGGGGTGAAGACTGACATGATGAAAATTTGCCCATACGGGCACTTCCGCCGGGAAGTGCCGGGTTGATGTGAACGGTGCGCGTCAGATTACCACTCGAAGATCTTCCAGGACGGAATCAGCATGTCCGGCTGGTCGGAACGAATGAAATTGCCATCAGAGCCATCGGCGCGTACCAGGAAATAAGGCTTGCCGTTTTTCGGCGTGATCTTGATCGCATACAGGAACCCGTTCTGCCGGTACTCCTGGATGGTTTTGTCGCCTTCCGTGCGAATGGTCACCTCGGGATCGGCCGAGGGGGCGTCTTCCGCCGCCAGGGTGACGACAGGCATGGTGGCCAACAGACCGAGCAGTAACAGGCGATTGAGTGTACGCATGATAACCTTGTCCCTTTGTCGTCAATGATTCTGGCTATTCTAGCGCCGGACCCGTCGAAAAGGTTGATTCTGCTCATGAGCCAAGCGCCCCTCGTCCTGGTGGACGGTTCCTCCTACCTGTACCGCGCCTTCCACGCGCTGCCGCCGTTGACTACCTCCAAGGGCATGCCGACCGGCGCGGTGAAGGGGGTGCTGAACATGCTCAAGAGCCTGCGCAAGCAATACCCCGACAGCCTGTTCGCGGTGGTGTTCGATGCCAAGGGTGGCACCTTCCGCGATGCCATGTTCGCTGAATACAAGGCAAACCGCCCGAGCATGCCTGACGACCTGCGGGTACAGATCGAGCCGCTGCACGCCAGCGTCAAGGCGCTGGGCTACCCGCTGCTGTGCGTCGAGGGGGTCGAGGCCGACGACGTGATCGGCACCCTGGCGCGCAGCAGCGCCGCGTTGGACCGCCCGGTGATCATCTCGACCGGTGACAAGGACATGGCGCAGCTGGTGGACGGGCACATTACCTTGGTCAACACCATGACCGGAAGCGTGCTGGACGTGGCTGGCGTGCACGAGAAATTTGGCGTCGGCCCGGAACATATCATCGACTTTTTGGCGCTGATGGGCGACAAGGTCGACAACATCCCCGGTGTGCCGGGCGTGGGCGAAAAAACCGCGGTGGGCCTGCTGACCGGTATCGGCGGCGGTCTCAGCGACCTGTACGCTAACCTGGACAAGGTCCCGACGCTGGCCATTCGCGGCGCCAAGACCCTGCCGGCCAAGCTGGAAGAGCACCGCGACGCGGCGTTCCTGTCCTATGAGCTGGCTACCATCAAGGTCGATGTGCCGCTGGATATCGAAGTAGATGCCCTGGTGTGCGGCGAACCTGATCGCGACGCGTTGCTGGCGCTGTACACCGAGATGGAATTCAAGAGCTGGATCGCCGAGGTGCAGCGTGACGCTGCCAAGGCCGGTGACGAAATCGCGCCGGTCGCGGAGCAGGTGGCCAAGGTCGAGCCCAGGTACGAAACCATTCTCGACCAGGCCCGTTTCGACTTCTGGCTGGAGAAGCTGCGCCAGGCGCCATTGTTCGCTTTCGACACCGAGACCACCGGCCTGGACGCTCAGCAGGCCCAGCTGGTCGGCCTGTCGTTCGCCGTTGAACCGCACGAAGCGGCCTATGTGCCGCTGGCCCACGACTATGAAGGCGCGCCGGCCCAGTTGGACCGCACTGCCGTGCTGCAGGCGCTGAAGCCACTGCTGGAAGACCCGGCCAAGGCCAAGGTCGGGCAGAACGCCAAGTACGATATCAACATCCTTGCCAATGGCTCGCCCGCTATCGAAATGCGCGGCGTTGCCTACGACACCATGCTCGAGTCGTACGTGCTGAACTCCACCGCCACCCGTCACGACATGGACAGCCTGGCGCAGAAGTACCTCGACCATACCACCATTGCCTTCGAGGATATCGCCGGCAAGGGCGCCAAGCAGCTGACCTTCAACCAGATCCACCTGGACAAGGCCGGCCCCTACGCTGCCGAAGATGCCGACATCACCCTGCGCCTGCACCAGGCGCTGCAGGCGCGCCTGGCACAGACGCCAAGCGTGCAGCCGGTGTTGATGGACATCGAGATGCCGTTGGTGCCGGTGCTGGCCAAGATCGAGCGCCAGGGGGCGCTGGTCGATGCCGCGTTGCTGCAGGTGCAGAGCGGTGAACTGGGGCTAAAGATGGCCGAACTCGAGCAGCGCGCCTATGAGCTGGCCGGTGAGGAGTTCAACCTCGGCTCGCCCAAGCAACTGGGCGCGATCCTCTACGACAAGCTGGGCATGCCGGTGCTGAGCAAGACCACCAAGGGCCAGCCATCCACGGCAGAAGCGGTGCTCGACGAACTGGCCGAGCAAGGTTACCCGCTGCCGGAGGTACTGATGCAGTACCGCAGCCTGAGCAAGCTCAAGAGCACCTACACCGACAAGCTGCCGGGGCAGATCAACCCGCGCACCGGGCGTATCCACACCTCATACCAGCAGGCGGTGGCGGCCACCGGTCGACTGTCGTCCAGCGACCCGAACCTGCAGAACATCCCGATCCGTACTGCCGAAGGCCGGCGCATCCGCCAGGCTTTCGTTGCCAGCCCGGGTTACAAGCTGCTGGCGGCGGACTACTCGCAGATCGAGTTGCGTATCATGGCCCACCTGGCCAAGGACGAAGGCTTGCTGCATGCCTTCCGCAACAACCTGGACGTGCACCGCGCCACGGCGGCGGAAGTATTCGGCGTAGCCCTGGAAGACGTCACCACCGATCAGCGCCGCAGTGCCAAGGCCATCAACTTCGGCCTGATCTACGGCATGAGCGCCTTTGGCCTGGCCAAGCAGATCGGCGTAGACCGCAAGCAGTCGCAGGATTACATCGACCGCTACTTCGCCCGCTACCCGGGCGTGTTGGCGTACATGGAGCGCACCCGCGCCCAGGCGGCGGAGCAAGGCTTTGTAGAAACCCTGTTCGGCCGCCGCCTGTACCTGCCGGATATCAATGCCAAGAACCCGGCCCTGCGCAGAGGCGCCGAGCGCACGGCGATCAACGCCCCGATGCAGGGTACTGCAGCCGACATCATCAAGCGGGCCATGGTCAATGTGGATAACTGGCTGAGCGAGAGCGGGCTGGATGCACGGGTGATCCTGCAGGTGCACGACGAACTGGTGCTGGAAGTGCGCGAGGACCTGGTGGAGCAGGTGAAAGATGAAATTCGCCAGCACATGAGCAAGGCCGCGCAACTGGATGTGCCGCTGCTGGTCGAGGCAGGAATTGGTGCGAATTGGGACGAAGCTCACTGATCGGGTGGGGAAAGCTGTGTAGGATCCGTGTCGTAGGGATGCGGATCTTGGCACTGCTCAGTGCCAGCGGTGCTGAGGTTTCATGAAACTATCGCAAATAGTTTTCAGGGCTCTGGAACTAAACCGGTGAAGCGGAACTCAGAGTAACTGAATGGCTGGTGAAGCCTTTCGATGCTCCTATGTTGTGTTAAGTGTTGGCAGATATCTGGACCCCGCCCTAGCGGTCCGGACTTGGACCCCGAACTTCCCCCTCCCCATACGAAGTCCGGGGTTTTTTTTGCCCGGAATTTGACCTGATGGCGCAGCTACCCCTGTAGGAACAGCCTTGTGCTGCGAAAGGGCCGGTACAGCCAACAGACCTATACAGCCTGTCATGGCCTCTTCGCAGCACAAGGCTGCTCCTACAACGAGCGGTGCGGGCCTCAGGCTACTGGCTTGTCTTCCAGCTCCATCCAGTCCGCCAGCACCCGGTACGCCTCTTCCACGCCCAGGCGCTTGGGCGCCGAGAACAGCTGGATGGTCACGCCATCGCCCCAACCCTTGCGGATTTCCGACTGCACCTTGAGCAGGGTGTTCTTGCCCGCGCCGTGGGTCAGCTTGTCGGCCTTGGTCAGCAGGATGTGCATCGGCATGCTGCTGGCCTTGGCCCAGTCGAGCATCATCTTGTCGAAGTCGGTCATCGGGTGGCGCACGTCCATCATCAGAATCACGCCACGCAGGCACTCCCGGCTGCCCAGGTAGGCTTCCAGGTGTTTCTGCCAGTGCTGCTTGAGCGGAATCGGGACTTTTGCATAACCGTAGCCTGGCAGGTCGACCAAACGCCGTTCATCGTCCAGACTGAAGAAATTCAACAGCTGGGTGCGCCCGGGGGTTTTCGAGGTGCGTGCCAGGCTGGCATGGGTCAGGGTGTTGAGGGCGCTGGATTTGCCGGCGTTGGAGCGGCCGGCGAAAGCCACCTCGTAACCCTGGTCGTCCGGGCATTGTTCGACCTTGGCAGCGCTGAGGGCGAATTTGGCTTTCTGGCAGAGGCCGAGGATGGGGTTCTTGACTTGCATGGGATATCCGATGTGGGTGTTGCCTGACTCAATAGGCCCGAGCCTGGCA
The DNA here is from genome assembly GCF_013305685.1 of Pseudomonas sp. 13159349. Taxonomy (NCBI): domain Bacteria; kingdom Pseudomonadati; phylum Pseudomonadota; class Gammaproteobacteria; order Pseudomonadales; family Pseudomonadaceae; genus Pseudomonas; species Pseudomonas sp. 13159349. Next base: position 153,510 of record NZ_CP045553.1, read on the forward strand.
AGCGGTGTCGTTTCCGTTTGGATGGCGGAAGTATATAATGCCCCAGTTTTTGTGTGCTCATTCTCCCGGCGAAGGAGAACGGGCATGGGGTGTCGAACAATAGCTCGCGCAACAGAACGCAGCGCGGCCCCCAACCCTGAAGGTCGTTCCGCATGGCGAAATGGCTGCTTGCTGTCGGTATGTTCCTGCCGTTTTTCAGCGCACAGGCTACACAGGATCCCGAGGTGTTGTACAACCGCACGTGTGCGGCCTGTCACACCGGGCAGTTGCCACAGGCACCCAGGCAGGGTGACCGGGCAGCATGGGAGCCAAGGCTGGCGCAAGGCATGGATGTACTGGTGAAGCACGTGACCCAGGGTTTCAAGGCTATGCCGCCGCGTGGATTGTGCATGGACTGCAGTGCCGAGGACTACCGTTTGGTCATCCTTTGGATGAGTGGCAGTCCCGATACATAACATTTCACCCTTAGCCGTGTTGGATTAGCTGATGAACAAACTAGTCGTGAGTCTGCTGTTGACCCTGGGTGTCGCAGGTGCGGCCACTGCTGCGCAACCCGTCAAAGGCGATGCCGCCGCCGGCCAGGCCAAGACGGCCGTCTGTGGCGCCTGCCACAATCCCGACGGCAACAGCCTGGCACCGAACTTCCCGAAACTGGCCGGCCAAGGCCAGCGCTACCTTGAAAAACAATTGCACGATATCAAGTCGGGCAAGCGTACCGTGCTGGAGATGACCGGCATGCTGGCCGCGTTCAGCGACCAGGACCTGGCCGATATCGCCGCCTACTTCTCCAGCCAGAAAGGCAGCGTGGGCGCCGCCGATCCCAAGCTGGTCGAACGTGGTCGGGCGCTGTTCAACGGTGGAGACCTGGAAAAAGGCATGCCTGCCTGCACCGGCTGCCACTCGCCGAACGGCGCGGGTATCGCCTTGGCCGGCTTCCCGCACCTGGGCGGGCAGCACGCGCAGTACGTGACCAAGCAGCTCACCGACTTCCGCGAAGGCAACCGCACCAACGATGGCGATGCCATGACCATGCGCACCATCGCTGGCAAGCTGAGCAACCACGACATAGAGGCGCTGGCCAGTTACATCCAGGGCCTGCACTGAGGCCATTACGGTCGGCGCATTAACCTTCAGTTAATGTTGTAGGCCAATGATGAAAGGGCGGCCGGACCGCCCTTTTTTTCGTTCGCAGCCGTTACACTACAGAACTCGGCCCGTTCCCGGCCTGTCTCAGTGCAGGTCGCGTCGTGGTGACCAATGACTGCCCAGGAGTAAAGCATGCGTAAACTGATTCTCAGCGCCGCGCTGGTCGCTGCCAGCGTATTCGGTATGACTGCCGTCCAGGCCGCCGAGCCTGTCGCTGGCAAGGAATACCTCGAGCTGAGCAACCCTGTTCCGGTTTCCGTACCTGGCAAGATCGAAGTGGTCGAGCTGTTCTGGTACGGCTGCCCCCACTGCTACCACTTCGAGCCGACCATCAACCCGTGGGTCGATAAACTGCCCAAGGACGTCAACTTCAAGCGCGTACCAGCCATGTTCGGTGGCGCATGGGACGCCCACGGCCAGATGTTCCTGACCCTCGAAGCCATGGGCGTCGAGCAGAAGGTGCACGCCGCAGTGTTCGATGCCATCCAGAACCAGCGCAAGCGCCTGACCGACCCGCAGGACATGGCCGACTTCCTTGCCACCCAAGGCGTGGACAAGGACAAGTTCCTCGCCACCTTCAATTCGTTCGCCATCAAGGGCCAGGTCAACCAGGCCAAGGAACTGGCGAAGAAGTACGAGATCACCGGCGTACCGAGCATGGTGGTCAACGGCAAGTACCGCTTCGACCTGGGTACCGCCGGCGGGCCGGAAGGCGTACTGAACGTTGCCGACCAGCTGATCGCCAAGGAGCGCGCCGCTAAGTAGGCGGCGTAACCCATGCGCCGCTTCAGAACCGCGCGTGGCATTGGCCTGCACCAGCCGCAGGTCAACGAGCATCACCTGCAGGCCCCTGGCCTGCCTGAGGATGGTCGCCTGCGGCTGCTCAGTTTCAACATCCAGGTGGGCATCAGCACCGAGCGCTACCGGCATTACGTGACCCGCAGCTGGCAGCACCTGCTGCCGCACAACGGGCGTGCCGGCAACCTGCAGAAGATTGGCCAACTGCTGGGCGACTTCGACCTGGTAGCCTTGCAGGAGGCCGATGGCGGCAGCCTGCGCTCGGGCTACGTCAACCAGGTCGAGCACCTTGCCCACCTGGGTGCCTTCCCCTACTGGTACCAGCAACTCAACCGCAACCTCGGGCGTTTTGCCCAGCACAGCAACGGGGTGCTCAGCCGCCTGAAGCCGCATCTGCTGGAGGATCACCCGTTGCCCGGCCCGGCTGGGCGTGGTGCGATCCTGGTGCGCTTTGGCGAGGGTGAAGATGCGCTGATCGTGGTGATGATGCACCTGGCCCTCGGCGCCAAGACCCGCACTCTGCAGCTGGGCTACATCCGCGAGCTGATTGGCGGCTATCGCCACCAGGTGCTAATGGGCGACATGAATACCCATGCAACCGACCTGCTGGAGCACTCGCCGTTGCGCGACCTGGGCCTGATAGCCCCGCAAGTCGAGGCCACTTTCCCCAGCTGGCGACCACAGCGTTGCCTGGACCATATCCTGCTCAGCCCAAGCCTCACGCTGGAGCGTGTCGAGGTGCTGGCGCAGCCAATTTCCGACCACCTTCCCGTTGCTGTAGAGATTCGATTGCCTGATGCATTGACTGTGGATACGCTGCCGGTCCTGAGCTAATTGCCATCACCGTTTGCGGACCCGGGCATGACTGAAGACGCTGAGCGCTGGAAAGAAAAATACCTGAAAAGCATCGAGCAGCAGGAAAAGCTCGAGCGCCGTTGGGACGCCCGTCTCGACCTGCTGCGTCGTGGTTTGGTACGCAGCACCCTGGCTGCCGAAGGCAGCGACAAGGTGGTGGACCAGTGCATGAAGGAAATGCGCGAGGTCATCCGCAGCGACAACATGGACGCCGGCCTTGCCGGGTTGATTCCTCGTCTTGAGAAGGCGGTACTGGACTCCGAACAGCGTCGGGAAGCCCGCATGAACCAGGTCAGCGATGCGCTGACAGCGCTGGTCAACCAGCTGCAAGGCCTGCCATTGCCGAACGATGTGTCGCGTCCGTTGAAAAAGCTGGCGAAGAAGCTCGATGGCGGAGTGGCCCAGTCACGCGACCTGCCACCGTTGCTGGGCGAGTTGAGCGGCTTGCAGGGCCGCGCGCTGTCAGCCTTGGGCAAATCGGCGGCGGAGGCCCGCCCCGGCTTCTTGCAGCGCTTGTTCGGCAGCCGCGAGGATGGTGTGCAAGGCGAGCCAGCGCTTGTGCCTCTGGCGCTGCCGGTTGCCGAGGCGCAGCCCTTGGCGGCACCTGCCGGTGTCGATGCCCCGCAGCCCGACGACATGGACGCGCTACAGCCGCTGCCAGCCTCCTCAGCTTCTGTTGTCGAAGCCCTCGTAATATCGGAGCCCGAGCTGGAGGCACCAGGCCCGGCGCTTATCGAAACGGCCGAACTGTCACCAGCCCCGCTGCCGCAGCCGCTCCCGGACGATGTACCGGCAGCGGTAGCTATCGCCAGCGAGCCGCCGGTTGAAGCAGGACCGGCGCAAACACTCGAAGAAACCTTTGGCGAAGATGGCCCCTACGCCCTGCCCTACGCGGTGGAGCCGCCCTACAGCCAGGTTGCCGAGCACATCGAGCACACTCTGATCGGCTTGTTCGATGACCTCAGCCTGCCAGAGCGACACAAGGCCCAGGCGCTAGAGATGCGTGAACGCGTCGCCCGCGGCTTGAACTGGTATGAGCTGATACCGGTGCTGGATGACCTGGCTGTGCTCATGCTGGCGATCACCGACAGCGGCCAGCACGAATTCGAAACCTACCTGCAGCAGCTCAACGAACGCCTGGAAGGTTTCCAGAGCCACCTGCACGAGGCTAGCGCCGGCCATGCCGACAACAGCTCGGCCGCTCGCGAGCTGGATACCCAGCTGCGTGAGCACGTCGATGGGTTGCAGAGCAGTGTGCAAGGTGCCGCCGACGTCGACAGCCTCAAGCACATTCTGGAAAACCGCCTGGAAGGTCTGTTGGTGACTATGGATGAGCACAAGCATGAGCGTGATCGCCGCGAACAGGAGCTGGCTGGTCGCCTGCAAGGGCTGTCGGAGCGGGTGGCGAACATGGAGCAAGAGGCGCTCGGCTACCGTGAGCACTTGGAAGAGCAGCGCCAGAAGGCCTTGCTCGATCCCCTAACCGGCCTGCCCAACCGTGCGGCCTGGAGCGAGCGGGTCGAGCGCGAAATGCTCGAATGGCAGGCACACGGCGGCCATCTGGCGATGGCGATCCTCGACCTGGACCATTTCAAGCGTATCAACGATAGCTATGGGCACCTGGCTGGGGACAAGGTCTTGAAGATCGTCGCCGACCAGTTGCGCAAGCGCCTGCGCAGCCATGACTTCATCGCCCGGTTTGGCGGCGAGGAGTTTGTCCTGCTGCTGCCGCAAACCTCGCCGGCTGCCGCTGCCCAGATAGCCGAGATGCTGAGGGCCACGGTCGAGGCGTGCCCGTTCCACTTCAAGGGCGAACGGGTGGTGATCACCACGTCCATCGGCCTGGGTGCATTCCGTCCCGGCGAGCGCGGCGATCAGGTGCTCAAGCGCGCCGATGCGGCGCTTTACCGGGCCAAGGAATCGGGACGCAACCGTGTCGAGCTGGCATAGCCGGTAGCTGCTGACTCGCGGCAAGCACGGCCCTTGGGGAGCACGTTATACTGTAGCGCTCATACGCTGAGGCCACTGACGTGCTTTCCACGCTTAAAAAAACCCTGATTTCCTTCCTGCTGTTGTCTGTCGCCGGTTGCTCGACCGGCCTGCGCATCGACCGTAGCCACCCTTCGATCAACCAGGACAACCGCATCCAGTTCGTTGTCCTGCACTACACCAATGCTTCGCTGGAGCGTTCCCTGGCGTTGCTGACCCATGGGGAAGTCAGCAGCCACTATCTGATTGGTGACGGCCCGGCGACGGTGTACCAGCTGGTGGATGAAAGCCGCCGCGCCTGGCATGCCGGTGATAGCCAGTGGCAGGGGCGGACCTGGCTGAACTCCTCGTCCATCGGTATCGAAATCGTCAACCCGGGCTTCACCGACACGCCGAATGGGCGGGTCTGGCACCCTTACAGCGAAGCGCAGGTCCAGTCGCTGATCGCGCTGCTCAAGGACATCGTCAAGCGTAACAACATCGAGCCACGGCACATCATTGGCCACAGCGATATCGCGCCGCTGCGCAAGCTTGACCCGGGGCCGCTATTTCCGTGGAAACGCCTGGCCGACGCCGGATTGGGTGTCTGGCCGGATGCAACTGCCGTGGCACGGCAGCAAGCCTATTTCAGCGTCAACCCGCCGAGCGTTGGCTGGTACCAGCAGGAGCTGGCGCGGTTTGGCTATGCGATCGAGCAGACTGGGGTACTTGATGTTGCCACCCGCCATGTGATCGCCGCCTTCCAGATGCGTTTCCGCCCGCAGCGCTTCGATGGCATGCCGGATGCGCAGACGGCGGCGATGCTGCAGGTGCTCAACCGGATGCGTTGATCTGCCAAGGTGAGACGGGCTCTTGTTTAGGAGCGGCCTTCGGCGCTTGTAGCGAAGCGCCAAACGGCAAAGGTGATTCCTGATTCAGTTGCTATAACCTAGTAATCAACTGGATGCCCTCGATGTCAGCCCTCATCGCCTTGCTGCGCCAAATTTTTTACCGTCCCTGGATGCTGGCCACGTTGGCAGCACTGGCCAGCGCGGCACTGTTGCTTTCTGCAAGCATCGGCATTGCCCTGCAACAGATGAAGCAAAGCGAGAGTGCACAGATGAACGCCCAGGGCGAACGCTTTCTGGAGCGCCTCGAGCAGGTGTTCGGCCAGTTGCGCGAAGGGGTCGACCTGCTGCAGGCGCAACCCTTGCGCGGCTGCAGCCCGGCGATGCTGACCGCATTGCAGCAGGTAGGCCTGAGTTCCCGCTTCATTTATGAAGCGGCGTACGTGGATGGAGATGTGGCCTGCTCAAACCGCGGTGATGAGCGGGCGTTCGAACCCCTGCGCGCCCCCGACATTCAAGGGCCGACCTACAGCTACTGGCTGAATACCACGACCGAGCCGAACGAGAACCTGGCCGCGCTGATGCTTGGGAGGGGCAAGTTCGTGGTATCCACCTCTCGTGGGCACCTGACCGATGTGGTCGACTTGCCCCCGGGCGGCAGCCTGGTGGTGGTGTTGGACAACGGTGCCCGGGCCATCCCCGTGCTGGGCCCACCGCAGGTATGGCCGCCTCCTTCGGCCTGGTCAACCAGCCACAAGTCGCTGCTTGAACTCAGCGATCGACTGATCTACCGAATGCCGACCAAGTCACCGGACTACCAGTTGGTGCTGATCGCCCCGCGGGCGAGCCTGCCGTTGAGGATGAACGGCATGCTCTGGCTTCTGTTCCCCGGCAGTGTACTGGCGGCCTGTTGCATCGGCTGGCTGGTACTGCAACTGATCCTGCAGCGGCGGTCGATGAGCTCGGAATTGCAGAATGCTTTGCGTCGCGGCGAACTGCAGGTGCTCTACCAGCCGATCTTCGAGCTCGACAGCCGACGCTGTGTCGGGGCCGAGGCTCTGGTGCGCTGGCGCCGCCCGGACGGTACCCTGACCAGCCCGGACCTGTTCATCCCTTTGGCGGAAAACACCGGGCAGATTCGCCAGATCACGGACTTTGTCCTGCAGCGTGTGCTGGAACAGCTAGGGCAGCTACTGCGCTCGCACCCCAACTTGTACATTTCGGTGAATCTGGCGGCCTGTGATGTGATGGTGCCGCGCATCGGGCGGGTGGCGGCACGCTTGCTGGCCTTGCACCGTGTGTCGGCCAGCCAGATCGCCTTCGAGGTGACCGAGCGCGGCCTGATCGATGTGGTTGTGGCCCGCGACAACCTCCAGGCGCTGCGCGCAGTGGGGCATCAAGTGCTGATCGACGATTTTGGGACTGGCTATTGCAGCCTGGCGTACCTGCAAACCCTGCCAGTGGACTGCCTGAAGATCGACAAGGCGTTTATCGATGCCTTGGGGCACGACGCCGCCAGTAGCGGTGTTGCCCCGCATATCATTCGCATGGCTCACGACCTGCACCTGCGGGTGATTGCCGAAGGAATCGAGTGTGAAGACCAAGCGGTGCTGCTGAACAGCGAAGGGGTCAATTATGGCCAGGGCTGGCTTTTTGCCCGGCCACTGAATGCCCGGCAGTTTGCCGAACTGGTGACTCGAGGTCGGCTGCCGCGGCGGGTTGAGCATTGACTGATCCGGCACCGAAGATGGGGCCGGGGGCAGGGTACATTCAGACCGGTAGTGCCATGTAGAACTGGGTCCCCTGCCCCGGTCGGGAAAACACGCCCATGCGCCCGCCATGCAGCTGCACGATCTCTTTGCACAGCGCCAACCCCAGCCCCGCGCCGCCTTTCTTGCGCCCTACCTGCACGAAGGGCTCGAAGATGCGCCCCTGTTGCCCATAGGCAATGCCTTCGCCGTTATCCTCGACACTGATGATGACCCGCTCCGCATGCCGTCGTGCATGCAGGCGGATACGACCGCCGCTGGCGGTATGGCGGATGGCATTGTGCAACAGGTTGTCCAGCACCCGGTCGAGTTGGGCGACATCGGCCTGGATACGCGGTAGCGGCGGTTCCAGCTCCGTGATCAACTCGATCTGCTTGTTCGCCGCTGGCTCGGCAAAGCGATGTTGTGCACGTTCCAGCAGTTCGTCTATGGCGCAGGGAGCCAGCTCGAGCTTCTGCATCCCGCTCTGGTAGCGGCTGAAGTTGAGCAGGTCGTTGATCAACTGGGTCAGGCGCTGCATTTCCTCGCCGATGGTCTCCAGCAGGTCATGCTCGCGCGCCTCTGGCGGGAACTTGAGCCGCTCGCGCAACAGACCGAAGGCCATGTGCATGCCAGTCACCGGGGTGCGCAACTCGTGGGAAGCGCGCAGCACGAACTCGCTGCGCACGCGTTCGAAGGCGCGCTGCTCGGTTACATCATGCAGCACCATCACTGCGCCAAGTATCGGCCCTTGCGGGTGGCTGACCGGGGTCAGGCTGTAGGCGAGCAGGCGCGTTTCGTCATCGACGTCCATGTTCAGGTCGTCTGGCTGGCGGTCGAGGTTGCCGCCGCGCAGTACCTGCCGTAGCTGCTGTTCCAGTTCCGGGCGCTGCAGGGCTTCGGCCAGGCTGCTGCCGGCGCGGCTGTCGGTCCAGCCCAGCTGGCGCTGCGCCACCGGGTTGAGGTGTTCCAGGCGGCCCTGGCGATCAATGATCAGCAGGCCATCGTCGATGCTGTCCAGCACGGCCTGCAAGCGTTGCTGGCCAGCCAGCAGTTCATCGACGTTGGTGGCCTGGTGCTTGCGCAAGGCATCGGCCATCAGGCCGAAGCGGCGGGTGAGCTGGTTCAGTTCGGTGGCCTGTGTGACCGGCAGGGTGACGTCGAAATCGCCCTTGCCGAGTTGGTCGGCCGCTTTAGCCAATGCTTCGATCGGCTGACCGAAGCGCCGGGCGATGTTGTGCGCAGTGATGAAGCCCAGTACCAGTACCACCAAACCCATCAGGCCGAGTACGCCGCTGACCAGGAGGGCGTGGGCGCGGGTGTGTTCCTCGCTGCGGGTGATGTGCTCCAAGGCCTGCTTGTGGGAATCGATCAGATCGGTGCGGACCTGGTTGAACGCGGCCCCGAGTGGTTGGTCAACGCCCATGCTGCGGGAGGGCGCCGGGCTGTCGCGGTAGGCCTGGAGGAAGGCCTGGTAATTGCTGCTGGCCTTGCTGAAGCCGGTGCGCTCGCCACCTTGGTCCAGGCCTTGGTTCAGCAGGGTCTGGAAGTTGTCTTGCAGCAGCCGCAGGTTTTCCGGGGCGGTCTCGTCATCGAGGATCAGAGTCAACTGTTCGCCAAGGTTCTGGCGCAGCTTCAGCCCTATTTCCAAGGTGTGGGTAGTATCGCGCACCAGTCGCTGCTGCACCGTGGCCATTTGCAGCACGCTGACCAGGCCCAGCAGCAGCCCGAGCAGGGCCACGGTGACCAGCGCCGAAATGCTGAGGAAAAGCCGCGTGCGCAGCTTCATGGGCGGCCATTTCATAGGTTGTACTGCTTGCGCTTGCGGTACAGGGTGGATGCATCGATCCCCAGGGTCTTGGCGGCCTGGTCAAGGGTGTCACTGGCGGCCAGCACCGCGCCAATGTGGGCGCGCTCCAGCTCATCAAGGCTCAGCGCGGCGCCTATGCGAGGGGCGTTACCAGCAGGCTGCTCGCCCATGCCCAGGTGGCTGATTTCCACGCGTTCCTGCGGGCAGATGATACTGGCCCGCTCCACCACGTTACGCAGTTCGCGAATGTTGCCGGGCCAGCGGTAGTTGAGCAGGGCTGTGCGGGCTTCATCACTGAAGCCGCGCGCAGGCCGAGAGTATTCCTTGACGAAGCGGGCGAGAAAGCGGTCGGCCAAGGTCAGGATGTCTTCACTGCGCTCGCGCAGCGGCGGCAGGTGCAAAGTGATGACGTTCAGGCGATACAGCAGGTCTTCGCGGAAACGGCTCTCACGCACCATCTCTTCGAGGTTGAGGTTGGTGGCGGCGAGGATACGCACATCGGCGCGACGGGTGACCGGGTCGCCGACGCGCTCGTATTCCTTGTCCTGGATGAAACGCAGCAGTTTGGGCTGCAAGGTCAGCGGGAAATCGCCGATCTCGTCGAGGAACAGCGTGCCCCCATCTGCCTGGTTGACTCGCCCCAGGGTGCTTTCGCTGGCGCCGGTGAAGGCGCCGCGGGTGTGGCCGAACAACTCGCTTTCCATCAGCTCGGCGTTCAGTGACGGGCAGTTGATGGTCACGCAGGATTTGCGCGCGCGCTTGCTCCAGCCGTGGATGGCCCGGGCCAGTTCACCTTTACCTGTGCCCGACTCGCCAAGGATGAGGATGTTGGCGTCGGTGGTAGCGACCTGGCGGGCGGTTTCCAGTACCGCCATCATGGCCGGGCTGTGCGAGTCGAGGCCGTCCTTGGGTTTGCGCACTTCACCTTCCAGGGCCTCCAGTCGCGCGGAAAGCTGGCGCACTTCCAACTGTTTGGCGGTAGCCAGGCGCAGCTGGTCGGGGCTGCACGGCTTTACCAGGTAATCGGCGGCGCCGGCCTGGATCGCGTCTACCGCCGTATCGATCGCTGAGTGCGCGGTGACGATCACCACCCGCATCCAGGGGGCCTGGATACGCATCTGCGCCAGCACATCGAGGCCGTTGTCCTCGCCCAGGCGCAAATCGAGGAAGCACAGGTCGAATACTTGGCGCTGCAGCAAGGCTTCGGCCTGGGCGGCGCTGTTGGCCGTTGCCACATTGTAGCCCTCGTCCTCCAGGCAGTAGCGGAAGGTGCGCAGGATCGCGGACTCGTCATCCACCAGCAGAATGCGGCCTTGGTTGTCCTGGGCTGACTCCATGTGCTGCGCTCCTTTAGGAAAGATCTTCATTTAGTGTGGGAAAAATCGGGCAAGTTGCATGGTCCATTGTGAAGGAACCTGTCCTTTGCATGCTAGCCACTGGCCAATCAGCGCGTGGAGGCCGCGTTATCCAGATGATTTTCTTAGAGGCGCACGGTGGCACATTGGTTGCGAGGATTTTCAGTTTTTGCCTACAAAAGGAGGCACTGCCATGCGCTTTTCCATCCGAGCCGCCATGTTGGCAGCCACACTGCTACCGGTGTTCACGCCGGTATTCGCCGATCCGGTGCAAGACGCCCGCCTGGAGGGGGCCCTGCAAACTGCCCTGTCGCTGAACCGCATGCTCGACCCGTTCCGTATTCAGGTCGAGGTGGATGGCAAGCAGGCGCGGCTTTCCGGTGAGGTGGAGAACGACGTCGAGCGCCAGCTGGCAGAGCATGTGGCTCTGGCTACCCGTGGCATCGAGCAGGTTGACAACCAACTGCGGGTCAATGCCCAGCTGGTGGAGCGCCCGCTGGCGTTGCGTGCCTACGCCCAGCGCCTGGAGGATGCCACCCTGGCCGCCGTGATCCGTGCTCGGCTGCTATGGAGCCGCATAACCGAGAAGGCACCTATAGATGTACAGAGCAGCGAAGGTGTGGTGACCCTGCGCGGCAAGGTCGACAGTGCCGAGGCCAAGGAGCTGGCCGGCGTGGTGGCGCGCACCACCGAGGGCGTACACCTGGTCAACAACCTGGTCAGCCTCGATACCGCCGCCATGGCCAAGGCCCGGGAAGCTCCGGTTGGGCTGCCGACCGGGCCGCAGCCGAGTGATAGCTGGATCATCGACAAGATCCAGAACAGCTACCGCTTCAGCCGCAACCTCGATGGCCTGAACCTGAAAGTGGCCAGCGAAGAGGGGCTGGTTCGGCTTTCAGGCGAAGTGGTCAGCAGCGAGCAAAAAACCATCGCCGTGGAAATCGCTAGGCAGATCATCGGCGTGCGCGGGGTGGATGCCGACCTGCTCAAGGTGGCGACCAAGATCGAAGGTTGATCGTGCAATTCGCACGACCCCACGGAAGGCATCGTGCAGGATACGTCCCTGTCGATTATCGCCTTTATGTGTAACTACTTGATTTGAAAGGATTTTATTTGATTCAAAAGGCTGGCATGCAGGCTGCAATTACTTATTCAGGTTTGAACAAGAATTACAGCAGGAGGAGCCGGCATGAACTGCCAATCCGTCAACCGCTTGCAGAGCGCCGCACTGCCCCTGCGCCAGGTGTTGTCACTCGGCCTGGCGCTGGTACTGACTTTGGCCGCTGGCCTCTTCTATTACAGCTGGCAGACCGCGCGCCTGGCCGAGCAAGTGGCGGCGCAGACCGCCCTGTTGACGCACATTCAGGCAACCCGTGCCAACACCCTGGTCAAGGCCGCCGACCCGCTGCCAACCGGCCAGGCCAGTGCGTCACCGGGCACCTTGGAAAATGTCGTACCCCAGGACCGCTGGGTGTTCTGACCGCCGGTTGAACCGATTCCGAAAAAGAAAGGAGAACCACCATGCTGAGTTGGGCTATCACTTTCCTCATCATCGCCATTGTCGCCGCCGTACTGGGCTTCGGTGGTATCGCGGGCGCTGCCACGGGTATCGCGAAGATTCTGTTCATTGTCTTCCTGGTGCTGTTCGTAGCCTCCTTCTTCTTTGGACGTGGACGAGGTTGAAGATGGGCAGGAAGCGTTGGACAGCCCTGGCTGCCGCCCTGTTACTGGGTGGCAGTGCGGCGGCGATGGCGGCCAATGACGGCCAGGTCCGGGTCGACCAGTTGCTCGGCTCGGACCCGGAGTACAGGGGAACCTGGCAGGACACGATCAAAGGCGAGGAACGCCTGCCTGACTGGGTGGTCAATCTGACCGGCAGTTCCCAGCAGCAGATGTCTGCCGTCACCGAAGACGGCGACAAGTACCTGGTCGGCCCGCTGTGCGAAGGCCAGGACAACTGCACCTACAAGCGCCTGATCGTGGCGTTCAGCTGGGACAAGGATGATGCCTACGGGATGCTCGTGGAGGTGCCCGAAGGTCTGCCGAACGACAAGTCGCCCACCCGCCACGCGCAGTACCGCTGGCTGGGTGAGCCGGATGACGGCATGAAGGCAATGCTGCAGGAGCAGCTCAAGCGTGACCCGAACTGGTACTGAGCGTTTGTAGCCGGTACGGATGAAAGGTCATGCACTGTCACGTAATAGAAGCTGAACCTGTCTATATTTCAGCCTTCTATGATGCGCCGCCCCGAGGAGGGGCTGCACATGACCAAGGGGCCGGGCTGTTCTGATTGTTGCAGGATCGGAGTGGCCTAGGGGTACAGGGAGTGCCTCCAGCCATGGGCCGGGTCAGGAACGGCGGAATCGGAAGTTTCAGGTCGGCGGTGCCATAGGGGCATCTGACCAGACCTGACTTCCGAGGAGCCATGTAGGAAACGTCTCTTCCCTGCGCGATTTCCTCTTCGAGACACATTTTGTCTCGACCGCACATCAATTTTTTTCGATCAGCTCGGCGCTTGTTCAAGTGGCATTTCGGCCATTCGGATTGTCGAACAAGCCATCGCCCCTGTTCTTTTTACCCTGCCAAATCTGCCTAAATATGGCGGTTTGGTCTTGTTCGGGATTCCGAACGTTGTAAATCAAGCACTTGCGAACCTCTCGTTCTGGTCAGAAACGTTATGCATAAACGGCATGGGTCATGCGCTTCAGGCATTAGATTTCCCCCTTTGCCATCGCAATAGTTGCCGCCTTTTTCGCCGGCCGAGCGCCCTGTCGCTCGCCTGCGGTGTCCTTACATGAAGTCGCCGGACGGAAGCAGCTGCTGCCCGTGACCTAGCCAACGGCTCTGTTACGCGCGTTTCCGTTGGGTGCCCATGACCACTAGAACAAAGGGTAAAGACATGAAGAAGGCAAAACTGAGCCTCGCCTGGCAGATCGTCATCGGTCTGGTCCTGGGTGTTGCAATCGGCGCTCTACTGAATCATTTCAGTGCAGAAAAGGCATGGTGGATCAGCAACGTCCTCCAGCCCGCTGGTGACATCTTCATTCGCCTGATCAAGATGATCGTCGTCCCGATCGTGATTTCGTCGCTGATCGTGGGTATCGCCGGGGTTGGCGACGCGAAGAAACTGGGCAGCATCGGCCTGAAGACCATCATCTACTTCGAAGTGGTGACCACCATCGCCATCGTCGTCGGCCTGGTGTTGGCCAACCTGTTCCACCCGGGCGCCGGCATCGACATGAGCACCCTGGGTACAGTGGACATCTCCAAGTACCAGGCTACCGCGGCCGAGGTGCAGCATGAGCATGCGTTCATCGAAACCCTGCTGAACCTGATCCCGTCGAACATCTTCGCAGCGCTGATGCGTGGCGAAATGCTGCCGATCATCTTCTTCTCGGTGATGTTCGGCCTGGGTCTGTCGAGCCTGCAGGCAGAGCTGCGCGACCCGCTGGTGCGTACTTTCCAGGCGGTTTCCGAGACCATGTTCAAGGTCACCCACATGATCATGAACTACGCCCCTATCGGCGTGTTCGCCCTGATCGCCGTGACCGTGGCCAACTTCGGGTTCAGCTCGCTGCTGCCGCTGGCCAAGCTGGTGGTACTGGTGTACTTCGCCATCGCCTTCTTCGCCTTCATGGTGCTGGGCCTGGTTGCCCGCCTGTTCGGCTTCTCGGTGATCAAGATCATGCGCATCATGAAAGATGAGCTGATTCTCGCTTACTCCACCTCCAGCTCGGAAACCGTGCTGCCGCGCGTGATCGAGAAGATGGAGAAGTACGGTGCGCCGAAGTCGATCTGCTCGTTTGTGGTACCGACCGGCTACTCGTTCAACCTCGACGGCTCGACCCTGTACCAGAGCATCGCGGCCATCTTCATTGCCCAGCTGTACGGTATCGATCTGTCGTGGAGCCAGCAGCTGCTGCTGGTGCTGACCCTGATGGTCACCTCCAAGGGTATCGCTGGCGTACCGGGTGTTTCTTTCGTGGTGCTGCTGGCCACCCTGGGCAGCGTGGGTATCCCGCTGGAAGGCCTGGCCTTCATCGCCGGTGTCGACCGCATCATGGACATGGCCCGTACCGCCTTGAACGTTGTGGGCAACGCCCTGGCAGCCCTGGTCATCGCGCGCTGGGAAGGCATGTACGACGCCGCCAAGGGCGAGAAGTACTACGCCTCGCTGATGGCCGGCAAGCAGGAAGCGGCCATGGTTGGCGAAGCTGCCAAGCGCTGAGCCTGACTGCTGTTTGACCAAAAGCCCCGACTTGTCGGGGCTTTTTGTTGCCTGTGAGATCTTGGGAGCCAATTGCGAACCCTTGTAGGAGCGGCCTTGTGTCGCGAAAGGGCCGCAGAGCGGCCCCGGCAATTTGTGCAGCGGAGCTGAAATCTTGGGGGGCGCTGGGCACCCCTTTCGCGACACAAGGCCGCTCCTACAAAGGATCGCGATCGCCAGTCACAGGCCCCGATACGCTATCATTCGGGCATTTTTCAGGGGGAACACACGGATGCTCAACGGCCTTTGGCTTGGCTTTTTCCTGGTGGCGGCAGTGTCCGCCCTGGCCCAATGGCTAATAGGCGGCAACGCCGGCATCTTCGCGGCGATGGTCGAGAGCATATTCGCCATGGCCAAGTTGTCGGTCGAGGTGATGGTGCTGTTGTTCGGCACGCTGACCCTGTGGCTGGGCTTTCTCAAGATCGCCGAGAAGGCTGGCATCGTCGAGTGGCTGGCCAAGGTGCTCGGCCCGCTGTTTGCCCGGCTGATGCCGGAAGTTCCGCCCGGCCACCCGGCCCTGGGCCTGATCACCATGAACTTCGCCGCCAACGGCCTGGGGCTGGACAACGCCGCCACGCCGATCGGCCTGAAGGCCATGCGCGCGCTGCAGGAGTTGAACCCCAGCAGTACCACGGCGAGCAACGCGCAGATCCTGTTCCTTGTGCTCAACGCATCGTCGTTGACCCTGCTGCCTGTGACCATCTTCATGTATCGGGCCCAGCAAGGTGCGGCGGACCCGACCATGGTGTTCCTGCCAATCCTGCTGGCCACCAGCGTCTCCACCATGGTCGGCCTGCTGTCGGTGGCAGTGATGCAGCGCCTGCGCCTGTGGGACCCGGTAGTGCTTGCCTACCTGATTCCCGGTGCCTTGCTGCTGGGCGGCTTCATGGCCTTTCTCGGTACCCTTTCGGCGGCCGCGCTGGCCAGCCTGTCGTCGATCTTGGGCAACCTCACGTTGTTTGGTGTGATCACCCTGTTCCTGGTGATCGGCGCCTTGAAGCGGGTGAAGGTGTATGAAGCCTTTGTCGAAGGCGCCAAGGAAGGTTTCGATGTGGCCAAGGGCCTGTTGCCTTACCTGGTGGCGATGCTGGTGGCGGTGGGTGTATTGCGGGCCTCAGGCGCCCTGGAGCTGGCTTTGGACGGTATTCGTCATGCGGTGACTGGGCTGGGCCTGGACACCCGCTTCGTCGAGGGCTTGCCCACGGCGCTGGTCAAACCGTTCTCCGGCAGTGCGGCGCGGGCGATGCTGATCGAGACCATGCAGACCCACGGTGTGGACAGCTTCCCGGCGCTGGTGGCAGCGACGATTCAAGGGAGTACCGAAACCACTTTCTACGTGCTGGCGGTGTACTTCGGTGCGGTGGGTATCCAGCGCGTGCGCCATGCCGTCGGCTGCGCCTTACTGGCGGAGTTTTCCGGTGTGATCGCGGCGATCTTCGTCTGTTACTGGTTTTTCGCCTGACCTTTTTGGGGCCGCTTTGCGGCCCATCGCCGGCAAGCCAGCTCCCACCTTGACCTCACAGACTTCAAGGCATGCGAAGTACCTGTGGGAGCTGGCTTGCCGGCGATGAGGCCCTGACAGGAGATAGAACCGGGCCTGACTCAACGGACTGATGGTGGTTGTGTACTACCCGCCTGTGCAATGGTCCAACTCACCACCTGCCCGGTCAGCTGGTCGCAGGCCTTCCCGAAACCGGCAACTACTGCTGACACCTGCTTGTCGGCCAGCGGCTGGCGGATTTCGAAGCGTTTGCTGGCCAGAATGCGTTGGTTGCGGCCTTGAACCAGGCGTGCGTCATAGCGGATCACCACATCCACCGCCCCGCCCGGGAGGTATTCGGTCTGGAATGCCTGCAGCTCGCCAGCCAGCTCGTAGTCGGCCTGCAGGTTGCTGTCGTCGGCACTCAGGCGCTGTACCTGGCCGTCACGCTGGAAACCGTCTAGCAGCCGGTTGCGCAGCAGCACCGGCACTGCGTCGCTCCAGCGCGCACCCTTGTAGCTGCTGACCACATCGCCCTGGGGAATCACGGCAATCCGTGGCCCGGCCAGCACTTCGCTGGCCAGCGGCTTGTTCAGGCGCAATGACCAGTCCAGCGCCGGCACTGTGCGACCGGGCTGGTTCACCGGCAGACGGTACAGGTCGACGGGCTCGCTCTGCGGCAGGATCGAGCAGGCACTGGCCAGGCTCAATGCGGCCGCCAGGGCCAGCAGGCGCAGCGACGGTTTCATGGTTGGAACTCCTTGTTGTTGTCGCGGCCGAGCAGGTAGCCGCTAGGGTCGGCCTCCAGTTGCCGGGAAATGCCTTTGAGTGCGTTTAGGGTTTCGCGTAGCTCGCGAATCGCCGGGGTCAGCTGGTTCAGGCCCTGGGCACCGTCGCCGATGGCTTCGCGGTTGTCCTCGAGCAGGCGGTTGATGGTGGCGGTGCTCCCGGCCAGTGACTGCATGGCCTGCTCGGCGCTGCCGATTGCCTGCTTGCCTTCGCTGCCCAGCAGGCCGTTGGCATTGCGCATCAGTGCCTGGGTTTCGGCCAGGGTGGCGCTGGCCTGCTTGCCCACCTGCACCAGTTGCTCGATGGCCTGGGTGATGCTGCCGTGCTGGCCAGCGAAGGCGCCGGTGGTCTTGTCGAGGTTGGACAGGGTGTTGCTGAGGTGGCCGATGTTGTCCTCGGAAAACATCTGGTTGGCGTTATGCAGCAGCAGGTTGATGTTGGTCACCAGGTCGCTGCTGTCATTGAGCAGGCGCGAGATTGGCGAGGGCGATGCGATGATCACCGGCAGCTTGCCGTCCTTGCCTTTCAACTCGGGGCTTTGCGGGGTGCCCCCGCTGAGCTGGATGAACGAGTTGCCGGTCACGCCGGCCAGGGTGAGCTTGGCCTGGGTGTCTTCCTTCACCGGGGTGTCGGCGCTCAGGCGCACCCGTGCCAGTACCCGGCGCGGGTCTTTCGGGTCCAGGCGCAGGGTGGACACATCGCCTACCTTGATGCCGTTGTACTGCACCGGGCTGCCGCGGGACAGGCCGGAGACGGCTTCGTTGAACACCACTTCGTAGTCCTTGAAGGCGTCGTCGACACTCGACTTGGCCAGCCACAGGCCGAACAGCATGGCGCCGGCCACCACCAGGACGGTGACCAGGCCGATAAGAACGTGATGGGCTCGGGTTTCCATTGCTCAGCGCTCCTGCCCGGCACGGGTGGCGGCCTGCTCGGCCGCGCGCCCGCGTGGGCCATGAAAGTATTCTTGAATCCAGGCGTCGTTGGTCTGCTCGACCTCGGCCAGCGGGCCGGCCACCAGGACCTTCTTCTGCGACAGCACGGCGATGCGGTCGGTAATGGTGTACAGGGTGTCGAGGTCGTGGGTGATGAGGAACACCGACAGGCCCAGGGCGTCACGCAGGGTAAGGATCAACTGGTCGAAGGCGGCGGCACCGATCGGGTCCAGGCCGGCGGTGGGTTCGTCGAGGAACAGGATGTCAGGGTCCAGTGCCAGTGCCCGGGCCAGCGCGGCGCGCTTGATCATGCCCCCGGACAGCGAGGCCGGGTATTTGTCGGCGGCCGAGATTGGCAGCCCGGCCAGGGCCAGTTTCACCCCGGCCAGGTGCTCGGCATCGGCGCGGGACAGCCCGGCGTGCTCGATCAGCGGCAATGCCACGTTTTCGGTGACAGTCAGCGAAGAGAACAGCGCGCCCTTCTGAAACAGCACGCCGAAGCGCCGTTCGACCAGTGAGCGCTGCTCTTCGCGCAGGCCGGCCAAGTCCTGGCCGAACACCTTGATCTGCCCTTCGTCGGGCCGTCGCAGGCCAACGATGCTGCGTAGCAGCACCGACTTGCCGCTGCCCGAACCGCCGACCACGGCGAGTATCTCGCCGCGATACAGGTCGAGGTCGAGGTTTTCGTGCACGCTCTGGCGGCCGAAGCGGTTACAGATGCTGCGGGCCTCGATCACACGTTCCTGGCCACTCACCAGCCCATCTCCATGAAGAACAGCGCAGCCACCGCATCCAGCACGATGACCACGAATATCGACTGCACGACCGCCGAGGTGGTGTGCGCGCCCACCGATTCGGCGCTGCCGCTGACCTTGAAGCCTTCCAGGCAGCCGATGGCGGCGATCAGGAAGGCGAAGAACGGTGCTTTTGCCAGGCCGACCAGGAAGTGCTGCACGCCGATGTCGCTTTGCAGCAGCGACAGGAACATGGCTGGCGAGATGTCCAGTGTCAGCGCGCACACCACCGCGCCGCCGACGATGCCGCAGATCATCGCGATGAAGGTCAGCAAGGGCAGCGAAATCAACAGCGCCAGTACGCGCGGCACCACCAGCAGCTCCATGGGGTTCAGGCCCAGGGTGCGGATGGCGTCGATTTCCTCGTTGGCCTTCATCGAGCCGATCTGCGCGGTGAACGCGCTGGCGGTGCGGCCGGCCATGAGGATGGCGGTCAGCAGCACGGCGAACTCTCGCAGGAACGAGAATGCCACCAGGTCGACGGTGAAGATGGTCGCGCCGAAATCGGCCAGCACCGTGGCGCCGAGGAAGGCCACCACCGCGCCCACCAGGAAGGTCAGCAGGGCGACGATGGGCGCGGCGTCCAGACCGGTCTGTTCGATGTGCGCCACGACCGGGGTAAAGCGCCAGCGATGGGGTTGCAGGGCACGGCGCAGCAGGGTTTCGAGGATCAGGCCAACGAAGCCGAGCACCTGCAGGGTGTCTTGCCACAAGGTGCCAACGGCGCAGCCGATGCGCTCTAGTAGCAACAGCAGCACGTTACGCTCGGGTTCCTTGACCGGAATGCAGTAGTCCTGCACCGAGCAGTAGACATTCTTGAGCAGGGCGCGGCTGGCTTCGGGCAGGCCATCGGTGCAGCGGGACAGGCGTTCGGAGCCGAGCAGTTCGGCCAGCAGCGAGGCACCGGCGGTATCCAGGCGTCCCAGTTGGCTAAGGTCGGCGACGGTATCGGCAGCATATTGCGCCCGCAGGCGCTTGCTCTCACGCTTGAGGCTGGCGTAGTGCGCCAGGGTCCAGTCACCGGTAATGCGCAGGCAAGCCGGTTGGCTACTGGTGTCCAGGGTGGCGCTGGGGGTGGTCATCGGCTCCATGCTACTGACTCGGCGCTAAGGCTTAGGGCCTGATCATAGCGCAGCGGGCATGGGCTGTTTGGTGATTATGTGCTGTCTTCACGGACCTTGGGGGCTGCTTTGCAGCCCATCGCCGGCAAGCCAGCTCCCACATGGAGCGGGTTATCGCTGGCCCGGTGGGAGCTGGCTTGCCGGCGATGGGCCGCAAAGGGGCCCCCCTTAAACTCACCCTGCGGGCGCGTCATCGACCACCTTGAAGCGCAGCACACCGATGACCTGCCCATCCTCTGTCAGTACCCTCACCTGCCACTTGCCCACCGGGTTCGGCGGGAAGTTCTGCTTGTGGGTCCAGGCCCGGTAGCCTTCCTTGCGCCCGCCATGGATGTCCAGGGCAATGCGATCAACTTCCTGGCCGTCCTTTTGCCACACGTGATAGATCCGCTCGTTCAGGCCGCGTGGCGCGTTGATCGCGGTGTAGGCGTACAGGCCGCTGCTACGGATGCGGCTGGCGGCAATTTCGTGCAGCGAATCGCCCGGCTGGCGGTTCAGCACTTCGGTACTGACCGCCACTTCGGTCATCCACAAGGTTGCTGGTGGCACCCAGGAGCGCAGAAGCCAGCCCCCGCCGCCGACCGACAGGGTGACCAGCACCAGGGCCACGGCACGGCGCCAGTTGTTGATCGGGAAGCTGCTGGCAAGGCTGGGAAACGACAGGGCCATGGCTGCGATCAGGGCCAGCTTGAAGCTTTGCGCGGTGGTCAGGTGCAGGATGATCGGCAGCGCGGTCAGCAGGGCGGCGAACAGGGTCAGGGTATGCAGCGCCAGGAACAGCCAGCGCCTCGGTGCCAGCCACTTGTAGTACAGCGGATCGATGATCGAAATCAGCCCGGCGGCACCAAGCAGGCCGGTGAACACCAACTGGCCGCTGTTCCAGGTGGTGGTGATGAAGAAGAATGGCAGCACGAAGAACAGCGATTCCTGGTGGATCATCTGTGTCGCGTAGCGCAGCAATGGCTGCGGTATTTCGCGGTTGAAGGTGCGCGCGAACAGGCCGGTGAGGGTGTTTTCCAGCATCAGCCAGAGCCAGCTGACCAGCATGAGCACAGCTACCCAGCTGGCAAGGCCAGCCTGACGGTCGACCAGGATGAAACTGCCGATGCCGGAGAGGAAACCGCCGAGCGCGATGATGCCGGGGTAGCGTTTGAGCAGTTCGATGATGCGCTGGACGATGTGGGGGATTTGGGGCATTGGGGGCTACAACAGAAAGGATATGGTGGCTGTGCCGGCTTCTTCGCGGGTGAACCCGCTCCCACAGGGACCGCGTTGCGATACCCGCGAAGGGGCCGGTACTGGCAAAAGGATACCGCCGATTCACCGCTAGCGTGTAGCACCGCTCGGTTTTTCCGGACCGTGGCGACGCCAGCGCAACAGCCCCGCTGCCAGGATCAGCCCCGATAGCAAGGCAACCAGCCCATAGAGTTCATCATAGCCAAGCAACGGCTTTTCGATACGCACATAGCCATCTTCCTTGAGCAGTTCCTTCAGCGCCTCGTTGGCCTGCGCCAGGCTGACCTGCCGCAGCTTGCGCACCGGGTTGGCGAAGCGTCCGTCGCTATAGTCGTTCAGCGCGCCCCAATAGTAGTCGGCCAAGGCACTGTTGCCCTGGGTGCTCCAGCTTTCCTTGGCGACGCTGGCGTACTTGATGCGCTCGAAGGTGTCCGGGTCGAGGCCTTCCTTGCGCAGGTGATCGAACAATTTCTGCATCACCTCGACCGCCTGGTCGATGTCCTCGCGCTCCAGGTCGGCATTGAGGCTTAGCAGGCCAGTGTCGCCGAAGCTCTCGCGTTGTGCCGAAGGGCCGTAGGACAACCCGTTGCGCAAGCGCAGCTGGTCATACAGCGCCCAATCCAGGTAGTGCGACAGCAGGTCGAGGGTGGCCTGATGGTCGTTGTCCAGCACCGGCTCGACGAACAGCCAGTGCAGCTTGACGCTGTCGCCCAGCCAGCCGCGGGTCAGGTCGCGGCGCTGTTCAGCTTGCTGGCCGATGCTTTCCAGGGTGCGGCGCTCCTCCGGCTCGGTGGCGGGCAATTCGCCAAAGGTACGCTCCAGGTAGGCCGGCAGCAGGCGGTCGAGGCCGCCGACCACTATCAGGGTCATGTTGTTGGCCGCGTACCAGCGGTCACGCAAGGTGTTCACCTGCTCCAGGGTCATGTCGTCGAGGTTGGAGCGCTCCGGGCATTTCAGGCCTAGCTCGGTGGCCAACTGGTCGCTGGCGGGGTGGCCGATGTCCTGGCGGTCGAGCCAGCGCTGCAGGTGGCCATAATGGCCGCCATCTTCACGCTTGATGATGCGCTTGGCGGTGCCCAGGGCCTTGGCATCTATGCGGGTTTCGTGAATCACCGCCAGTAGCAGGTCGAGGACTTTGCGCTGGTTGCGCGCCGGGGCTTCGATGACGAAGGTGGTGTCGGCGCTGCTGGTGTAGGCGTTCCACTCGCCGCCCAGCGATTGCAGGCGCTCTTCCAGGCCACCCTCGCCGGTTGCGTCGATGCCGCTGAACAGCAGGTGCTCGAGCAGGTGCGGCAGCTCTTTCTGCTCGCAATTGAAGTCATCCAGGCCGACGCCGACCACCAGGCGAATCGCTACATGGTCACGTTCATAGCCGTTTTTCAGGATGACCTGCAGGCCGTTGGGCAACAGGTAACCTTCAACTCGCGAGCGGTCGAGGGCGAATGAGGGCAGGCTGCAGATCAGCAGGCAAACGAACATCAGGCAACGCATGGGCGAGCTTGGGTCCTCAGGTAGGCGAAATCACGGCAGGCGGGCTTCGTCCGGCACGCTGTCGAGCATCAGCCCGCCCGTGTCCGAGCCGCCCAGTACCACATAGGCACTGCTACAGAACAAAGAGTTCAACCGTTTCATGTCGGCGATCAGCTCCAAGTGTAGCGAACTGGTCTCGATACTTTGCACTACCTTGCGCTGCAGGCGGCTGACATGGGCGTGGGCAAGGCGCCGTTCCTGGGCGCGAAATCGGCGTTTTTCCCGCAGCAGCAGACGGGCGCTTTCCGGGTCGGCACTGAGAAACACCGACAAGCCCAGGCGCAGGTTGGCCAGAAGCTGTTCCTGCAAGCCGGTGAGTTCTTCCAGGCCCACCTGGGAGAACTCCCGGCGCTGGCTGGTTTTCTGCTGCTGGACCTTGCGCAGCATACGCTCGATCAGGTCGCAGGCCAGCTTGAGGTTGATCGCCAGTTCGATGATTTCTGCCCAGCGGCGGTTATCCTGTTCGCTGAGGCCTTCACGTGAAATCTGCGCCAGGTACAGCTTGATCGCGCTGTACAAGGCTTCGGCGTCCTCGCCAAGGGCGCGGACCTGTTGCGGCAAGGCGGCCTGGGTACCGCGCAGGGCACCGAGCATGGCTTCGAGCAGGCTGTCGACGATATCGCCCAGGCGCAGGGTTTCGCGGGAGGCGTTGGCCAGGGCCAGGCTGGGTGTTTCCAGCGCCGAGGTGTCGAGATGGCGCGGGCGAATCTGGCCGTTGCCGTTTTCCCGTTCGGGTAGCAGGGTGTTGCACAGCCGGCCCATAGGTTTGACCGTGGGTAGCATGATCAGGCAACGCAGCGTGTTGTAGAGCAGGTGGAAGCCGATGACCAGCTCCTGTGGGCTGAAGCTCAGTGAGTCCATCCAACCCACCAGCGGGTGCAGCACTGGGATGATCAGCAGCAGGCCGATCAGCTTGTACAGCAGGCTGCCCAGGGCCACACGGCGTCCAGCGGCGTTCTGCATGCTGGTGCTGATGAAGGCCAGCAATCCGCTGCCGATGTTGGCGCCCACCACCAGGCCGATAGCCACCGGCAGGCTGATCACTTCGGCGCCGGCCAGTGTCGCAGTGAGCAGCACGGCGGCCAGGCTGGAATAGGAAATCATGGCGAACAGTGCGCCGACCAGGGCGTCGAGCATGATGTCGCCGGTCAGCGAAGCGAACAGCACCTTTACGCCCTGGGCGTGGGTAATCGGTGTAGCTGCCTGCACGATCAGCTCCAGTGCCAGGATGATCAGGCCAAGCCCGATGCCTACTCTGCCCAGCTGCCCCGCCCGCGTCTGCTTGCGCGAGAGGAAGAAGATCACACCCAGGAAGATCAGCAGCGGCGACAGCCAGGACAGGTCCAGGGTCAGCACCCGGGCCATCAGCGCGGTACCCACGTCGGCGCCGAGCATGATTGCCAAGGCCGGGGTCATGGCCATCAGACCTTGGCCGACGAACGAGGTGACCAACATGGCTGTGGCGTTGCTGCTTTGCACCAGGGCTGTGACCAGAATGCCTGCGACGAACGCGAGCGGGCGTTTGCTCATGTTCTGGCTGATGATGCGCCGCAGGCTCGAGCCGAATACCCGGAGTATGCCGGTACGCACGATGTGGGTGCCCCAGACCAGAAGCGTAACGGCCGAGAGCAGGTTGAGCAGGGTCAGCATGGCGACGGCCCCCTGTTGCATCGGCCCAGAGGGCCAAGAGACGAAGCGTGAGCGTTTGAAGAATTTTCAGTGCTCACTCAAAGCTTTAGTTGTTTTGCGGAGCTGTCGCCAGCTTCGCATGGCTGTCATTTGTTTGAAATACGGCGGAAATGAAAAAAGGGCCCGAAGGGCCCTTTGTCCTGCACTTCCTGATCTTATTGACCCGGAATGTCCTTGCGCAGTTTCACTGGCTCGTGCTCTTTGCCGTTCTTGCGGGCCAAGGCAGTTCGCATGCGGATGTTGATGGCTTCCACCGCCAGCGAGAACGCCATGGCGAAGTAGACATAGCCTTTAGGCACATGTACGTCGAAAGATTCGGCGATCAGCACGGTACCGACCACGATCAGGAACGAAAGTGCGAGCATCTTCAACGAAGGATGTTTGTCGATGAAATCGCTGATGGTGCCGGCGCACAGCATCATCACCAGCACGGCGACGATGATCGCGGCGATCATCACCGGTACGTGGGACACCATGCCCACCGCCGTGATCACCGAGTCCAGCGAGAACACGATGTCGATGATGGCGATCTGGATGATGGTGTAGAAGAACTTGCCACCCGCGCCTTTCGGTTCTTCCGGGTTTTCGTCCTCGCCTTCCAGGCCGTGATAGATCTCTTGCGAGCTTTTCCACAGCAGGAACAGGCCACCAAAGAACAGGATCAGGTCCCGCCCGGAGATGCCCTGGCCCATGACCACGAACAGGTCGGCGGTAAGGCGCATGACCCAGGTGATCGACAGCAGCAGCATGATACGAGTGACCATGGCCAGGGCCAGCCCGAAGATCCGGGTGCGCGGCTGCATGTGCTTGGGCATGCGGCTGACCAGAATCGAGATCATGATGATGTTATCGATACCGAGGACGATCTCAAGCGCGGTAAGGGTAAAAAAGGCAACCCAGATTTCCGGGCTGGTCAGCCATTCCATGTGTCTTCCTTCGAACGGTAAAGGCGACGCGCCCGGATCCGGGCGCGTCGCGTTAGGGAAATACGTGTTTATTAAAGACTACTGAACAGCGGGAAAATCCCCATCAGCAGCGCGGCGAGCATTATGCACAGGCACACCAGCACTGCCCACTTCAAGGTGAAGCGCTGATGATCGCCGAACTCGATGCCGGCCAGGGCCACCAGCAGGTAGGTGGAGGGTACCAGGGGGCTTAACAGGTGTACCGGTTGCCCGACGATCGAAGCACGGGCCATTTCCACCGGGCTGATGCCGTAGTGGCTGGCAGCTTCGGCCAGCACCGGCAGCACGCCATAGTAGAACGCGTCGTTAGACATGAAGAAGGTGAACGGCATGCTCACGATCGCGGTTATCACCGCGAGGTATGGGCCCAACGCCTCGGGGATGACCGACAGCAGGCTCTTGGACATGTCGTCGACCATGCCGGTGCCCGACAGGATGCCGGTGAAGATGCCGGCGGCAAAGATCAGCCCGGTGACCGCCAGCACGCTGCCGGCGTGGGCGGCGATGCGGTCTTTCTGCTGCTGCAGGCACGGGTAGTTGACGATCATGGCGATGCTGAAGGCGATCATGAACAGCACGGGCAGCGGTAACACGCCGGCAATCAGCGCGACCATCAGGGCAGCGGTCAGGGCACCGTTGAAGTACAGCAATTTTGGCCGGCGCGCGTCCGGGTACTGCGAAACGGTAATTTCGCTGTGGTCGATGTCGTCGGTGGGCAGGTGCAACTCGCCCAGGCGGGCACGTTCGCGCTTGCCGTACATGTAGGCGATGGCCAGGATCGCCAGCACACCGAACAGCATGGCGGGGATCATCGGCACGAAGATGTCCGACGGGTCCACGTGCAGGGCGCTGGCGGCGCGGGCGGTCGGGCCACCCCAGGGGGTCATGTTCATTACCCCGCCGGCGAGAATGATCAGGCCGGCCATGATCCGCGGGCTCATGCCCAGGCGGCTGTACATTGGCAGCATGGCGGCGCAGCAGATCATGTAGGTGGTGGCGCCGTCACCGTCGAGCGAGACCACCAGGGCCAGTACCGCGGTGCCGACGGACACTTTCAGCGGATCGCCCTTGACCAGCTTGAGGATCTTGCGCACGGCCGGGTCGAACAGGCCGGAATCGATCATCAGGGCGAAATAGAGGATGGCGAACATCAGCATCACGCCGGTAGGTGCGAGCTTGCTGATGCCCTCGAGCATCATCGGGCCGATCTTGGCGGAAAAACCGCCGAACAGGGCGAACAGGATCGGTACCAGAATCAACGCGATCAAGGCCGAAAGGCGCTTGGTCATGATCAGGTACATGAAGGTGATGACCATGGCAAAGCCGAGGAAGGTCAGCATGGCAGTACTCCAGGCGTGGCGCGGCGAAAGGAACGTCGATTCGGGCGGATCAGCGCGCTTGGCGCTGTGCAGGGAGCATGCGGAGGGGGGCTACGGAAAGTTGGGCACAGGAATACATCAGAATCACCATTGTTGTTGTTGATTGGGCCGGGCGCGGTGGTTACCGGGTGCCCTGGCTGACCGGTCTTGTGCCGGTAGTGGGGGCTATCCTATGAGGGCAAGCTTTCAGCCAGCTTTCGCCGAAGCAAAGGCGACGAGAGGTAGGTGATGCAGGATGTGACCGAGGGTGGCTGCCATTGTGGCGCCTTGCGTTATCGGTTGGAGGGCGACCTGACGGACATTGCCCATTGCCATTGTTCGATCTGCCGGCGGGTCAGTGGCGGGCTGGTGATGACCTGGCTCACCCTGCCCCGCTCGGGGTTCCGGTGGCTGGCGGGCGAGCCGAACTGCTATGTGGCGCCGGCCAGTTGCAGCCGGTACTTCTGTGGGCATTGCGGGGCGCATGTGGCGTTGGTGACTACACATAGCCCGGAGACGGTGGATGTGACGGTGGCGACGCTGGACCACCCGGAACGGGTCAGGGCCAACCGGCATATCTGGGTGGGTAGCCGGTTGCCTTGGTTGCATCTGGATGAGGATTTGCCTTCGGAGGCCGAGGAGAACCTGTAAGAGATTGTGTTGGTGCTGATGGCCCTATCGCCGGCAAGCCAGCTCCCACAGGTGTCCCACCACCTTCAGACCTATGGTGATCTTGTGGGAGCTGGCTTGCCGGCGATAGGGCCAGTACAGCCATATTTACAACTGCAGGCCTCCTGCAGCCTTGTGCAATGCCCGCAGATGTTCGCCCACTTGCTTCACATTGGCTTCCACCGCCGCAATTTCCTTGGCCCGCGACGGCTCCAGCAGCGCCCTCACCTCTTTGTCCAGGCTCGTGCTCAAGCGCAGCAACTGCGCTTGCCGCTCGCTGCTGACCTGCTGCAGATGCTTGCGCTCCTGCGGCTGCGGCAGCCCGTAGCCCTTGCTGTCGAGCAACTCTGCCGGGCGGCTGAGGAAGCCACTGTTGGCGAGCATTTGTCTGAGGGTCGCATCGGCCTTGCTGACGCTGCCATCCTTCAGCGCGGCGGCGTTCAGGTAACGCTGCTTGACCTCGTCCTGGGCCAGCAGCAGTTGCCGGCGCAAGCTGGCCTGTTCAAGCAGCAGCAAGGCGGCGCTGGTACGCAGGTCGGCCTGGGCGAACCAGGCCCGCCGTTGCTCGGCGTCCAGGGCCAGCCAGTCCTCGACCTTGTCCTGCTTTATTGGCAACTGCTTCTTCAACACCTCGAACATGGCCTGGTAACGGTCACGGTAGGAGTCGAAGCGATAACCCAGGCGCAACGCTTCGCGGGGGTCGTCGAGCACACTGGTGTCGGCAAGTCCCCTGCCCTTGAGCACAGCCAGCAAGCCATTGGGCATGATGCTGTCGAGGTCGTTCAGGCGCGGGTTGGCGGTGCCGCTGCGCAGCAGCTTCAACGACTCTACTGCGCAATTGTTGGACAGGAACCAGTAGTTGCCATCGTAGCTCCAGTGCATTTCGGCGGCCTGACGCACCAGGTTCTCGATCTCGTCGCGGTCGAGCCGCAAGGGCACCGAGGCCAGGCTGCGCAGTTCGGTCTTGGTGTACTCGTCGATCACCTGGCCCAGCGGCAGCACGAACAGGCGCGAGGGGTAGGCGCCGACCAGGCCGTCCCAGCTGGAAAGTTGCACATCGTTGACGAAGGCACGGTACGACAGCACCAGGCTCTGGTCGAGGTCCAGGCGGCAGTCCGGCCCGCGTGGGCGGCCCGGCTTGCAGATCACCAGGCGCAGCATGCTGTGGCCCCAGCGGCTGACCAGGTTCTGGTTGGCTTCGGCCAGCAGGTAGTCCACCTCATAGACCCGCTCGGGGTCGATTTCGCCCAGCGGTTGGCGGGCGAAGTCGCTGCCGGCATTGATGAACGGCAGGCCCTTGGCGCAGCTGTCCTGCTGCGGTGCCCAGCCGAAGTGTTCGCGCAGGTACTGGTTCAGCGCCGGACGGCGGCAGCCGTAGCTCGGGTCGAGGAGGAAGTACTCCATGTTGACCGCGATGTACTCCTTGGGGCTGCTCAGTTCATAGCTGTCGGGGCTGCGCACGAACTGGCCGTTGTGCTGCTCGCGCTCGCCGCGTCGGCCCACGTACTGCTGCCAGCCGGCCAGGTCAAGCAGGCGCGGGTCGTCGCTGAGGGTGAAGCGGCGCTCGGCCTGGCCACGGCATGCTTCGGGCAGACCGACCTTGCCCAACGTACCTTGCTGGCGCTTGCAACGAGCGATCAGCGCGTTCTCGGCGCTGGGCCACAGCCGGGCACGGTCATAGATATGGGTGAGTTCGTGCAGCACGGTGGCCAGCAGTTCTTCTCGCACCGTGCCATGCGGGCGGTTGGTGCGTTCGGTGGCCGCACTGCCATCGGTGAGGCTGGGCAGCAGGCGGCGATTGAGTTCGAGGGTAGAGACCAGCGATGCCTGGCCATAGGCGTCGGCAGGCATGTTGTCGCTCCAGCTGACACGCACGCGGCGGTTCAGCTGTTGCTTGAAGCTGGGGGGCAGCTTGCCCATGGCTTCGTCGAGCAGAGCCTGAGTGGCCAGGGCCTGCTGTGAGTCAAGGCCGGACGCCTGCAGCTCGAGCTGCAGATCGGCCAGGGCGGGCGTGCCGAGCAGCGTCAGGGCGCAGCCGAGCAGCCAGGCGCGCACGCGGTTCACAGCGCGAGGATGGCTTCAGCCAGTACCTGGTCGCTGGCGTCACGCGCTTGCGGCACGCGCTCGCGCAGGGTGTTGAAGGCGGCCTCGAGCTGGGCGCCGCGGATCTCACCGTTGCTTGCGACAAAGCTGGCGGCGTCGTCATGGGCTTCGCGCACCACTTTGGAATCGCGGATCGAGGTGGTGGTGTCAGAGGTGAAATCGATCGAACGGCCAAAGGCGCGCACGATGATATTGCTGGTGGCCACCAGGGTCTGTGCCTGGGCCAGGTCGGCCAGCAGCAGCATGCCGAGGGTAGCGGCAATCAGCGGTTTACGCATGGAGCATCTCCGAAAAATACAGGGAGTCAGATTTAATTATTGGACGAGAATTGCTTGCGCCAGTTCCAGATCGCCGACGGTATGCCGTGCGCAATTGTGGCGTAATGATTCCAGTGCTGCCTCCAGCCGTGCACCGCGGATCTGGCCGTCGCTGGCGACGAAGGCAGCGGCATCGTCCTGGGCCTGGCGGACCAGTTTGCGGTCGAACGGTGCGCTGGTGACCTGGCTGGTGACATAGCCGGTGATGACCAGGCTTTGCGTAGTGGTATCCATGGCATGGGCGCTGGCCATGCCAATAACGGAGAACAGCAACGGCAACAGATAACGCATGGGCTCTACAACAGCTGGAAACGTGGGCGGCAATGGTGAGTACGGCTGTGCTGGTGGTGGCCAGCACAGCTGAACGGCTCAGGCGGGGTCAGAGCGCCAGAATGGCCTGGGCCAGTTGCGCGTCGCTGGCCTGCAGGGTTGGCATCTGCGAGCGGATGTGCAGGAAAGCGCTTTCCAGCTTGGCACCGCGGATGTCGCCCTGGCTGCCAACGAAGCTGGCGGCGTCGTCACGGGCGGCCTGGACGATCTTGTCGTCACGGAACGAGGAGGAAATATCGGAAGTGGCATCGGTGGACGCGGCCACTGCGCCAACGACGGCGTCGGTGGTTACAACGAAGCTGGTGGCGTTTGCGGTGCCGGCCAGGCTCAGCATCAGGGCGGCGCCAATCAGGTATTTACGGGACATGATCGTGGACTCCTGGACTAGGGTCGGGTGGTTCTGCTTTATCGGACGCTCGCACAGCTCGTCGCGGTACTTTTCAACAGTGCGTTCTACCAGACTGTTACGCCAAGCGTATCACGCGCCGGTGTTTCTGGATGTTAATGAACAGCGCACCAATAAACTGTTATGGTCTGTTTTATGATTTTTAAAACTGTACAGGTACGCTTGTAAAAGGCTCTGGCATGCCGCCTGCAAACAAAAAACCCGTCACAGTCACCTGCAACGGGTTTCGGGAATTCGCGGTGCCGGCCGAAGCCGGCAAGCCGGAGCTTAGCGCCAGAATGGCTTGCTCAGCTCTTCGTAACGCTGCGACTCGCTGATACCGGCGTCGGCCAGCAGGCGGGCGTCCAGGCGAGCCAGTTGACGGCGGCTGGCCATGCGGCGCTGCCACAGCAGCAAGGTGGACAGAGCGCGCAGCGGCAGCGAAGCGTTGGATTGTTGGGCGTTGCTTTCAAAAACCAGACCGGAACTGAGGGTACGTTCCATGATGTTTCATCCTTCCGCTTATGGCGGGATTAGGTAGTGATTTAACTGATGCCAATGATCCTCCTCTGTCGTCCATAACAGTAGATACAGTTCGGTTGAAAGACGATGGTCCAGTTAACTGTGTAACCCTACTGTTGCACTCTAAACTGGCGTAACTGTACTGGTCCGCCCTTTTTTGGTGCGTTCTGGCTTCGGAGACGGGATCTTTCAGGCGGAAGGGCTAAAAATAACAAGTACAGTAGTACAGTTTTGTTTAAAAATAACTGGTGCTGTAATGCTTGCTCCTGTAGGAGCGGCCTTGTGTCGCGAAAGGGGCCGCAAAGCGGCCCCAGGATCACAAGAATAAAGACCGGAACAGCGGAAGCAGGGCCGCCGTTCCATTCCTCATTTGTATCAGCTAGCCAGCATGCGCCCGGTTTCTTCCAGGTTCTCGTGCCAACTCAGGGCTTCACGCAGGATGTGCGGGGTATGGCCGCCACGCTGGCAGGCGCGATCGAAGTAGTCGCTCAGTGCTGCGCGGTAGTCCGGGTGCACACAGTTGTCGATGATCGCCCGGGCGCGCTCGCGTGGCGCCAGGCCGCGCAGGTCGGCCAAGCCTTGCTCGGTGACCAGGATGTCCACATCGTGCTCGGTGTGGTCGACATGGCTGACCATCGGCACCACGCTGGAAATCGCGCCACCCTTGGCAATCGACTTGGTGACGAACACGGCCAGGTGGGCGTTACGGGCGAAGTCACCCGAGCCGCCGATGCCGTTCATCATCTTGGTACCGCACACGTGTGTGGAATTGACGTTGCCGTAGATATCGAACTCAAGCGCGGTGTTGATACCGATGATGCCCAGGCGACGGACCACCTCCGGGTGGTTGGAGATTTCTTGCGGGCGCAGTACCAGCTTGTCCTTGTAACGCTCCAGGTTGCCGAACACGTCGGCGTTGCGGCGGGTCGACAAGGTGATCGAGCTGCCCGAGGCGAAGCTCAGCTTGCCGGCGTCGATCAGGTCGAAGGTGGAGTCCTGCAGTACTTCGGAGTACATGGTCAGGTCTTCGAACGGCGACTCGATCAGGCCGCACATCACTGCGTTGGCAATGCTGCCGATACCGGCCTGCAGCGGGCCGAGCTTGTTGGTCATGCGGCCAGCTTCGACTTCTTTCTTGAGGAAGTTGATCAGATGGTCGGCGATGCCCTGGGTTTCGTCATCCGGCGGCAATACGGTGGACGGCGAGTCCGGCTGGTCGCTGATGACGATGCCGACGATCTTGGCCGGGTCGATCGGGATGGCGGTGCTGCCGATACGGTCGTCGACCTTGACCAGCGGGATTGGCGTGCGGGTCGGGCGGTAGGTCGGGATATAGATGTCGTGCAAGCCTTCGAGGTTGGTGTTGTGCGAGAGGTTGATCTCGACAATCACCTGCTTGGCGAAGATCGCGAAGCTGGCCGAGTTGCCCACCGAGGTAGTTGGCACGATATGGCCTTGCTCGGTGATGGCCACGGCTTCGATGACCGCGATGTCCGGCAGCTTCAGCTGCTGGTTGCGCAGCTGCTCGACGGTTTCCGACAGGTGCTGGTCGATGAACATCACCTGGCCGTCGTTGATGGCCTTGCGCAGGGTGCTGTCGACCTGGAACGGCATGCGGCGAGCCAGCACGCCGGCCTCGGTCAATTGCTTGTCCAGGTCGTTGCCCAGGCTGGCGCCGGTCATCAGGCTGATTTTCAGTGGCGACTGCTTGGCACGTTCGGCCAGTGCATGTGGTACGGCCTTGGCTTCGCCGGCGCGGGTGAAACCGCTCATGCCGACGGTCATGCCGTCCTCGATCAGACCAGCGGCATCAGCCGCACTCATTACCTTGCTGTGCAGGGAGGACAAGCGGATACGATCACGGTACATGGATTGTTATCTCGGGCTACTGAAACTACTGCAGCGCAGTCTAGAGACTTCGCCCCTTGCCGTCCCACGACCATGGTCGTATGAGAAGCCTTGGAATAGAGCCGTTGATCCGGATCAATAAAAGAAAAGCCCCGGCAGATTCTGACCGGGGCTTCCTTTATATCAGCTGGTTTGCAGCTGCCATTGTCACTCCACGGCCTTGACCATGTCTTCGATGACCTTCTTGGCGTCGCCGAACACCATCATGGTCTTGTCGAGATAGAACAGTTCGTTGTCCAGGCCGGCATAGCCGCTGGCCATGGAGCGCTTGTTGACGATGATGGTCTTGGCCTTGAACGCTTCGAGGATCGGCATGCCGGCGATCGGCGACTTGGGGTCGTTCTTCGCCGCAGGGTTCACCACGTCGTTGGCGCCCAGCACCAGCACCACATCGGCCTGGCCGAACTCGGCGTTGATGTCTTCCATCTCGAACACTTGGTCGTACGGCACTTCGGCCTCCGCCAGCAGCACGTTCATGTGCCCGGGCATACGGCCGGCCACCGGGTGGATCGCGTACTTCACGGTCACACCGTTGTGGCTCAGCTTCTCGGTCAGTTCCTTGAGCGCGTGCTGGGCGCGAGCCACCGCCAGGCCATAACCCGGGACGATGATCACGCTGTCGGCGTTGCTGAGCAGGAAGGTGGCATCGTCGGCAGAGCCAGACTTCACCGGGCGCTGCTCTTTGGAGCCTTGCGCCGCGCCAGCATCGGTATCACCACCGAAGCCACCGAGGATGACGTTGAAGAACGAACGGTTCATCGCCTTGCACATGATGTACGAAAGGATGGCACCGGACGAGCCGACCAGAGAGCCTGCGATGATCAGCATCGAGTTGTTCAGCGAGAAGCCGATACCGGCCGCTGCCCAGCCCGAATAGCTGTTAAGCATCGACACCACCACCGGCATGTCGGCGCCCCCGATCGGAATAATGATCAGCACGCCCATGATGAAGGCCAATACCAGCATCAGGGTGAAGGCACTGTAGTGGCCAGTGAAGGTGAACAGCAGGCCCAGGGCGATGGTGGTCAGGCCGAGGATCAGGTTCAGCTTGTGCTGGCCGGCGAACTGTACCGGTGCACCCTGGAACAGGCGGAACTTGTACTTGCCCGACAGCTTGCCGAAG
This sequence comes from Pseudomonas sp. 13159349, assembly GCF_013305685.1. Lineage (NCBI taxonomy): Bacteria > Pseudomonadati > Pseudomonadota > Gammaproteobacteria > Pseudomonadales > Pseudomonadaceae > Pseudomonas > Pseudomonas sp. 13159349. The sequence goes on from NZ_CP045553.1 coordinate 187,559, forward strand.
GCGATCACCGAGCCGGAGAAGGTAATGGCACCGATGGCTGCGCCGAGGAACAGCTCCAGGCGGTTGCCGGTGGGGATCGGGTCGCTCATGGCGGCAACGATGCCCATCGATTGCGGTTCCAGCACCGCGGCGATGGCGATGAACACCGCTGCCAGGCCGATCATGCTGTGCATGAAGGCGACCAGTTCCGGCATCTTGGTCATCTCGACGCGCTTGGCCATGATCGAACCGGCGGTGCCGCCGACCAGCAAGCCAACGAGGACGTAGCCGATGCCGGCGGTGGCAAGCTCGGCCCCGAGCTTATAAATGAGGCCGACCGTAGTGACGATGGCGATACCCATGCCGATCATGCCGAACAGGTTGCCGCGGCGCGAGGTAGTCGGGTGCGACAGGCCCTTGAGCGCCTGGATGAAGCACACCGAGGCGACGAGGTAGAGGAGCGTTACCAGATTCATGCTCATGCTTACTTCTGCGCCTCGTTCTTGGTTTTCTTCTTGAACATCTCAAGCATGCGACGGGTGACCAGGAAGCCACCGAACACGTTGACCGCGGCCAGGGCCACCGCCAGGGTGCCCATCAGCTTGCCGGCCGGGGTTACCGTCAGGGCGGCGGCCAGCATGGCTCCGACGATGACGATCGCGGAGATGGCGTTGGTCACGGCCATCAGCGGCGTGTGCAGCGCCGGGGTGACGTTCCACACCACGTGGTAGCCCACATAGATGGCCAGCACGAAGATGATCAGGTTGTAGATGCCATGGGAAATCAGCATGTCTTCCATTGTCGTGCTCCTTAGCCGTTCTTGCGGACGACCTGACCATCACGGCACATCAGGCAGGCCGCGACGATGTCGTCTTCGAGGTTGATGACCAGCGCGCCGTCCTTGTCGAACAGCAGCTTCATGAAGTCCAGCAGGTTGCGTGCATACAGTGCGGAGGCATCGGCGCCCACCTGGGCCGGCAGGTTGGTCGGGCCAACGATGATCACGCCGTTCTCCTGTACCACCTGGTCGGCGACAGTCAGTGGGCAGTTGCCGCCTTGGGCTGCTGCGAGGTCGATGACCACCGAGCCGGGCTTCATCTGCGCGACGGTTTCGGCGCTGAGCAGGGTCGGCGCCTTGCGCCCCGGGATCAGCGCAGTGGTAATGACGATATCCGCCTGCTTCGCGCGTTCGTGCACGGCCTGGGCCTGGCGTTGCATCCAGCTTGCCGGCATCGGACGGGCATAACCGCCGACACCTTCGGCGCACTCGCGCTCTTCATCGGTTTCGTAGGGTACGTCGATGAACTTGGCGCCCAGCGACTCGATCTGCTCCTTCACGGCCGGGCGTACGTCGGATGCCTCGATCACCGCGCCCAGGCGCTTGGCCGTGGCAATGGCCTGCAGGCCGGCTACGCCCGCGCCCAGGATCAGCACGCGCGCGGCCTTGACGGTACCGGCGGCGGTCATGAGCATGGGCATGAAGCGTGGGTAGTGATGGGCAGCCAGCAACACCGCCTTGTAACCGGCGATGTTGGCCTGCGACGACAGCACGTCCAGGCTCTGCGCCCGCGAGGTGCGCGGCGCGGCTTCCAGGGCGAACGCGGTAATGCCGCGCTCGGCCATCTTGCCGATCAGCTCGCTGTTGAAGGGGTTGAGCATGCCCACCAGGAGGCTGCCACTGTTGATCAGGGCCAGTTCCTGGTCGTTGGGGGCGACCACTTTGAGCACCAATTGGGCGCCGTAGGCATCGGCTGCACTCCCTAGGGAAGCACCCACGGCCTCATAGGCACTGTCCGGAATGCTGGCATTGAGCCCTGCCCCCCGTTGGACGGTGACCTGATGGCCCTGGCCAATCAGTTTCTTGATGGTTTCCGGGGTCGCAGCGACCCTTGTCTCACCGGTCTGCGTCTCGAGAGGAACACCAATGTGCACGACTATTTCTCCTGCGGTGACCTTTTGTCTTTTTAAAAGCCAGCGCACTTCGGATGGTGCGCTGGGGCGGCTGTGGAGCGCCGACCCGCCGAATTCCGGGCGGGCGAAGCATTTTGCAGACGAAGCCAGAGGCCTTCAACCGGTTCTGGAGCGAAACGAAGTCAAAACTACAAGTCACCCTGTGACCGTATGTCGCAACGGTCAGGCTGCAGCCTGTCAAACATAGGCTATTGGCAGATTAGGAGAAAAAAACAAAAAATTTGCGGTTGATTCGCTTACGGCTTGGTGAATGTCGCAAAATAACCCGCGAAGCCGCGCCGTAAGCAGGGTTAAAGCGGATTTTTGCTCCTGCATAACAGTTTATGTATATGCGACAAATACATATATCTGTAGGTGTTAAAAATAATTGACTACGGAGTCAATTTATCGTGCCTGCTCACGTCTTGGCCGTGTACGCCTGGGCCTGGCTTACCAGCCAGTCACGGAAGGCGCGCAGCGAAGCCGACTCCACTTTGCGCTCGGGAATCATCAGATAGTAGGCCTTGTCACTACTCAGGGCATGCCTGTTAGCGACCACCAATCTACCCTCCTCCAGCTCGCGCTGGATCAGGAACGGTGGAATCAGGGCGATGCCCATCTCATGCATGGCCGCCTGAGCGAGCATCGAGAATAGTTCATAGCGCGGGCCTGTCATGTCGCGTTCCACATTCATGCCGACGCTGCCGAACCATTGCCGCCAGGCATAGGGGCGCGTGCTCTGCTGCAGCAGTGGCAGTTGGGCAATACGCTGAGCGTCGAGTGTGCCCTGCCCGCCCAGCAGCGCCGGGCTGCACACCGGTACCGGGTTTTCCCCCATCAGCCGGTGCGACTGGGTGCCGGACCAGTCGGCATCGCCGAAGTAGATAGCGGCATCGAAGGTGGTGTCGGCAAACAGGAATGGCCGGGTGCGGTTGGTGAGGTTTACCGTGACCTCCGGGTGGCGCTGCTGGAAGTCCTTTAGCCGTGGTAGCAGCCATTGGGTACCGAAGGTGGGCACGACGGCCAGCTCGATCACGTTGGCGCCCTGCTGGCGCATGACTGACAAGGTGTCGCGCTCTACCGCGTCCAGTTGGGCGGCCACTTGGCGGCTATAGGAAAGGCCTGCTTCGGTCAGCTTCACGCCGCGGCGCGAGCGGCGGAACAGTTCCACATTGAGGAAGGCTTCCAGGCCGCCTATCTGCCGACAGACGGCGCCCTGGGTCAGTGCAAGTTCCTGGGCGGCCTTGGTAAAGCTCTCGTTGCGGGCCGCCGCCTCGAAGCAAACCAGGGCGGCGGTACTGGGGATCTTGCGGCGCATGTACGTCAACCTCACTCGTAAGGCTGTCAATATGGCGTTTTGCCGATTTACGAAGTGACAAATTATCACTAATTGGTGCGCAATCCTCGTTTGTCCCGGCGGCCGATCAGGCCTAGGCTCAAAGGCACAAGAAACTGCCCCCTATTTCGAGGATTTCGCTCATGGCCGGTAAAGCAAGCTTCAACTGGATCGACCCGCTGCTGCTCGATCAGCAGCTCACTGAAGAAGAGCGCATGGTGCGTGACAGCGCTTATCAGTTCGCCCAGGACAAGCTGGCCCCGCGTGTGCTCGAGGCCTTCCGTCATGAACAGACCGACCCGGCGATCTTCCGTGAAATGGGTGAGGTCGGGTTGCTGGGCGCCACGATTCCCGAGCAGTACGGTGGCAGTGGCCTGAACTACGTGTGCTATGGCCTGATTGCTCGCGAGGTAGAGCGCATCGACTCGGGTTATCGCTCGATGATGAGTGTGCAGTCGTCGCTGGTGATGGTGCCAATCAACGAGTTCGGTACCGAGGCACAAAAGCAGAAGTACCTACCCAAGCTGGCCAGCGGCGAGTGGATCGGTTGCTTCGGCCTGACCGAGCCCAACCACGGCTCCGACCCGGGTTCGATGATCACTCGTGCCCGGAAGGTCGACGGCGGCTACCGCCTGACTGGCGCCAAGATGTGGATCACCAACAGCCCGATCGCCGATGTATTCGTGGTCTGGGCCAAGGACGATGCGGGTGATATCCGCGGCTTTGTTCTGGAAAAGGGTTGGCAAGGCCTCAGCGCGCCGGCGATTCACGGCAAGGTCGGCCTGCGCGCCTCCATCACTGGCGAAATCGTCATGGATAACGTATTCGTGCCGGAGGAAAACATCTTCCCGGATGTACGCGGCCTCAAAGGCCCGTTCACCTGCCTGAACTCCGCCCGCTATGGCATCTCGTGGGGTGCGCTGGGCGCTGCGGAAGCCTGCTGGCACACCGCGCGTCAGTACACCCTGGACCGTCAGCAATTCGGTCGCCCGTTGGCTGCCAACCAGTTGATCCAGAAGAAGCTGGCCGACATGCAGACGGAAATCACCCTGGCACTGCAGGGCTGCCTGCGTCTGGGGCGCATGAAGGACGAAGGCACAGCTGCAGTGGAGATCACCTCGATCATGAAGCGCAACTCCTGTGGCAAGGCGCTGGATATTGCTCGCATGGCGCGTGACATGCTGGGTGGCAATGGCATTTCCGATGAGTTCGGCGTGGCTCGTCACCTGGTCAACCTGGAGGTGGTCAACACCTATGAAGGTACTCACGATGTGCATGCACTGATCCTGGGGCGTGCGCAGACCGGCATCCAGGCCTTCTATTGATAAGGAGCCAGCCCATGGGCGCGCTATCACATCTGCGGGTGCTGGACCTTTCTCGCGTGTTGGCCGGCCCATGGTCTGGCCAGATTCTCGCTGACCTTGGTGCCGATGTGATCAAGGTCGAGCGCCCTGGCAGTGGTGACGATACACGCTCATGGGGGCCGCCCTTCCTCAAGGATGCCGAGGGTGAGAACACCAGTGAGGCGGCCTATTACCTGTCGGCCAACCGCAACAAGCGCTCGGTTACCATCGACTTCACACAGGCCGAGGGGCAGCGCCTGGTGCGTGAGTTGGCGGAGAAGTCCGATATCGTCATCGAGAACTTCAAGGTTGGTGGGTTGGCTGCCTACGGTCTGGACTACCAGAGCCTGAAGGCGATCAACCCGCGGCTTATCTATTGTTCCATCACCGGGTTCGGGCAGACCGGGCCTTATGCAAGGCGCGCGGGTTATGACTTCATGATCCAGGGGTTGGGCGGGCTGATGAGCCTGACCGGCCGCCCGGAAGGTGAGGAAGGTGCGGGGCCGGTCAAGGTAGGGGTGGCGCTGACCGACATCCTTACCGGGTTGTATTCCACGGTGGCGATCCTCGCTGCCCTCGCCCATCGCGAGCAGACCGGGGTGGGCCAGCATGTCGACATGGCGTTGCTCGATGTGCAGGTGGCCTGCCTGGCGAATCAGGCGATGAACTACCTGACCACGGGCAACCCGCCTCGTCGCCTGGGTAATGCGCACCCCAATATCGTGCCTTATCAGGATTTTCCGACGGCGGATGGCGACTTCATCCTTACCGTGGGCAACGATAGCCAGTTCCGCAAGTTCGCCGAGGTGGCCGGGCAGCCGCAGTGGGCGGACGACCCGCGTTTCGCTACCAACAAGCTGCGGGTTGCCAACCGGGCTGAGCTGATTCCTCTGATTCGCCAGGCCACGGTGTTCAAGACCACGGCGGAATGGGTGAGCCAACTGGAGGCTGCAGGTGTGCCGTGCGGGCCTATCAATGACCTGGCGCAGATGTTCCAGGACCCGCAGGTGCTGGCGCGCGGATTGGCGGTAAGCATTCCGCATCCGTTGGCGGGAAGCGTGCCGCAGGTGGCGAGCCCGATACGGCTGTCGGAGACGCCGGTGGAGTACCGTCGGGCGCCGCCGCTGCTGGGTGAGCATACCGAGGTGGTGCTGGAGGATGTATTGGGGCTGGGTGCCGGTGAGGTGCAACGGCTACGCAGTGCTGGCGTCCTTTAAGGGCCTGTGGCCTAGGTGAAAGCGGGGAGGCCGTCAGGCCTTCCCGCTTTGCTTTTCAGCGATATCAAAGTTTCTTGAAATTAAGGGTTGACGCGGTTTCGAATCCCCTTATAATGCGCCCCACTTCTGACGTAGTCGAAGCGCAAAACTTCTTGCAAATCAATTAGTTAGGCGATTCAAGTAGTGTCAGGAGCGCTTCGATCGAATGATCGGCAGCGGTTGAGATGATGGTTGACAGCGCTTCTAAGCGCTGTATGATTCGCCTCCCGCTACGAGAGATCGCAGCGAGTCAAGTGTTTGAAGCTAAACGAGTTTCTCGCAAAAACTTCAAAATAAACGCTTGACAGCAAATGAGGAAGGCGTAGAATGCGCGCCTCGGTTGAGACGAAAGGCTCTTAACCAAACGCTCTTTAACAAATCGAATCAAGCAATTCGTGTGGGTGCTTGTGAGTACGGACTGATAGTCACAAAGATTATCAGCATCACAAGTGGCCATGCGAGAAATCACATAGTCATTTGAGATTGCTGAGCCAAGTTTAGGGTTTCTTGAAAACCCAAGCAGTATTGAACTGAAGAGTTTGATCATGGCTCAGATTGAACGCTGGCGGCAGGCCTAACACATGCAAGTCGAGCGGATGACGGGAGCTTGCTCCTTGATTCAGCGGCGGACGGGTGAGTAATGCCTAGGAATCTGCCTGGTAGTGGGGGACAACGTTTCGAAAGGAACGCTAATACCGCATACGTCCTACGGGAGAAAGCAGGGGACCTTCGGGCCTTGCGCTATCAGATGAGCCTAGGTCGGATTAGCTAGTTGGTGAGGTAATGGCTCACCAAGGCGACGATCCGTAACTGGTCTGAGAGGATGATCAGTCACACTGGAACTGAGACACGGTCCAGACTCCTACGGGAGGCAGCAGTGGGGAATATTGGACAATGGGCGAAAGCCTGATCCAGCCATGCCGCGTGTGTGAAGAAGGTCTTCGGATTGTAAAGCACTTTAAGTTGGGAGGAAGGGCAGTAAGTTAATACCTTGCTGTTTTGACGTTACCGACAGAATAAGCACCGGCTAACTCTGTGCCAGCAGCCGCGGTAATACAGAGGGTGCAAGCGTTAATCGGAATTACTGGGCGTAAAGCGCGCGTAGGTGGTTCGTTAAGTTGGATGTGAAAGCCCCGGGCTCAACCTGGGAACTGCATCCAAAACTGGCGAGCTAGAGTACGGTAGAGGGTGGTGGAATTTCCTGTGTAGCGGTGAAATGCGTAGATATAGGAAGGAACACCAGTGGCGAAGGCGACCACCTGGACTGATACTGACACTGAGGTGCGAAAGCGTGGGGAGCAAACAGGATTAGATACCCTGGTAGTCCACGCCGTAAACGATGTCAACTAGCCGTTGGAATCCTTGAGATTTTAGTGGCGCAGCTAACGCATTAAGTTGACCGCCTGGGGAGTACGGCCGCAAGGTTAAAACTCAAATGAATTGACGGGGGCCCGCACAAGCGGTGGAGCATGTGGTTTAATTCGAAGCAACGCGAAGAACCTTACCAGGCCTTGACATGCAGAGAACTTTCCAGAGATGGATTGGTGCCTTCGGGAACTCTGACACAGGTGCTGCATGGCTGTCGTCAGCTCGTGTCGTGAGATGTTGGGTTAAGTCCCGTAACGAGCGCAACCCTTGTCCTTAGTTACCAGCACGTTATGGTGGGCACTCTAAGGAGACTGCCGGTGACAAACCGGAGGAAGGTGGGGATGACGTCAAGTCATCATGGCCCTTACGGCCTGGGCTACACACGTGCTACAATGGTCGGTACAGAGGGTTGCCAAGCCGCGAGGTGGAGCTAATCTCACAAAACCGATCGTAGTCCGGATCGCAGTCTGCAACTCGACTGCGTGAAGTCGGAATCGCTAGTAATCGCGAATCAGAATGTCGCGGTGAATACGTTCCCGGGCCTTGTACACACCGCCCGTCACACCATGGGAGTGGGTTGCACCAGAAGTAGCTAGTCTAACCTTCGGGAGGACGGTTACCACGGTGTGATTCATGACTGGGGTGAAGTCGTAACAAGGTAGCCGTAGGGGAACTGCGGCCTGGATCACCTCCTTAATCGACGACATCAGCCTGCTGATGAGCTCCCACACGAATTGCTTGATTCATGGTTGAAGACGATCAAGATCCTGTATGGATCTTGTGTTGTTGCTGGTCAGAACTTGGAAATGAGCATTCGTTTCGAATGTTGATTTCTGACTTTTGTCAGATCGTTCTTTAAAAATTCGGATATGTGATAGATATAGACTGATGACCAGTTTCACTGCTGGTTAATCAGGCTAAGGTAAAATTTGTGAGTTCTGCTCGAAAGAGCAACATGCGAATTTTCGGCGAATGTCGTCTTCACAGTATAACCAGATTGCTTGGGGTTATATGGTCAAGTGAAGAAGCGCATACGGTGGATGCCTTGGCAGTCAGAGGCGATGAAAGACGTGGTAGCCTGCGATAAGCTTTGGGGAGTCGGCAAACAGACTGTGATCCAGAGATCTCTGAATGGGGGAACCCACTCAGCACAAGCTGAGTATCTTGTACTGAATACATAGGTGCAAGAGGCGAACCAGGGGAACTGAAACATCTAAGTACCCTGAGGAAAAGAAATCAACCGAGATTCCCTTAGTAGTGGCGAGCGAACGGGGACCAGCCCTTAAGTTGATTTGAGATTAGTGGAACGCTCTGGAAAGTGCGGCCATAGTGGGTGATAGCCCCGTACACGAAAATCTCTTGTCAATGAAATCGAGTAGGACGGAGCACGAGAAACTTTGTCTGAATATGGGGGGACCATCCTCCAAGGCTAAATACTACTGACTGACCGATAGTGAACCAGTACCGTGAGGGAAAGGCGAAAAGAACCCCGGAGAGGGAGTGAAATAGAACCTGAAACCGTATGCGTACAAGCAGTGGGAGCCTACTTTGTTAGGTGACTGCGTACCTTTTGTATAATGGGTCAGCGACTTATATTCAGTGGCGAGCTTAACCGAATAGGGGAGGCGTAGCGAAAGCGAGTCTTAATAGGGCGTTTAGTCGCTGGGTATAGACCCGAACCGGGCGATCTATCCATGGGCAGGTTGAAGGTTAGGTAACACTGACTGGAGGACCGAACCGACTACCGTTGAAAAGTTAGCGGATGACCTGTGGATCGGAGTGAAAGGCTAATCAAGCTCGGAGATAGCTGGTTCTCCTCGAAAGCTATTTAGGTAGCGCCTCATGTATCACTCCAGGGGGTAGAGCACTGTTTCGGCTAGGGGGTCATCCCGACTTACCAAACCGATGCAAACTCCGAATACCTGGAAGTGCCGAGCATGGGAGACACACGGCGGGTGCTAACGTCCGTCGTGAAAAGGGAAACAACCCAGACCGTCAGCTAAGGTCCCAAAGTCATGGTTAAGTGGGAAACGATGTGGGAAGGCTTAGACAGCTAGGAGGTTGGCTTAGAAGCAGCCACCCTTTAAAGAAAGCGTAATAGCTCACTAGTCGAGTCGGCCTGCGCGGAAGATGTAACGGGGCTCAAACCATGCACCGAAGCTACGGGTGTCATCTTTGATGACGCGGTAGAGGAGCGTTCTGTAAGCCTGTGAAGGTGAGTTGAGAAGCTTGCTGGAGGTATCAGAAGTGCGAATGCTGACATGAGTAACGACAATGCGAGTGAAAAACTCGCACGCCGAAAGACCAAGGTTTCCTGCGCAACGTTAATCGACGCAGGGTTAGTCGGTCCCTAAGGCGAGGCTGAAAAGCGTAGTCGATGGAAAACAGGTTAATATTCCTGTACTTCCAGTTATTGCGATGGAGGGACGGAGAAGGTTAGGCCAGCCTGGCGTTGGTTGTCCAGGTTTAAGGTGGTAGGCTGAAATCTTAGGCAAATCCGGGATTTCAAGGCCGAGAGCTGATGATGACGAGTTGCCTTTAGGCGACGAAGTGGTTGATACCATGCTTCCAAGAAAAGCTCCTAAGCTTCAGATAACTGGGAACCGTACCCCAAACCGACACAGGTGGTTAGGTAGAGAATACCAAGGCGCTTGAGAGAACTCGGGTGAAGGAACTAGGCAAAATGGCACCGTAACTTCGGGAGAAGGTGCGCCGGCGAGGGTGAAGGACTTGCTCCGTAAGCCCATGCCGGTCGAAGATACCAGGCCGCTGCGACTGTTTATTAAAAACACAGCACTCTGCAAACACGAAAGTGGACGTATAGGGTGTGACGCCTGCCCGGTGCCGGAAGGTTAATTGATGGGGTTAGCGCAAGCGAAGCTCTTGATCGAAGCCCCGGTAAACGGCGGCCGTAACTATAACGGTCCTAAGGTAGCGAAATTCCTTGTCGGGTAAGTTCCGACCTGCACGAATGGCGTAACGATGGCGGCGCTGTCTCCACCCGAGACTCAGTGAAATTGAAATCGCTGTGAAGATGCAGTGTATCCGCGGCTAGACGGAAAGACCCCGTGAACCTTTACTATAGCTTTGCACTGGACTTTGAATTTGCTTGTGTAGGATAGGTGGGAGGCTTTGAAGTGGGGACGCCAGTTCTCATGGAGCCATCCTTGAAATACCACCCTGGCAACTTTGAGGTTCTAACTCAGGTCCGTTATCCGGATCGAGGACAGTGTATGGTGGGTAGTTTGACTGGGGCGGTCTCCTCCCAAAGAGTAACGGAGGAGTACGAAGGTGCGCTCAGACCGGTCGGAAATCGGTCGTAGAGTATAAAGGCAAAAGCGCGCTTGACTGCGAGACAAACACGTCGAGCAGGTACGAAAGTAGGTCTTAGTGATCCGGTGGTTCTGTATGGAAGGGCCATCGCTCAACGGATAAAAGGTACTCCGGGGATAACAGGCTGATACCGCCCAAGAGTTCATATCGACGGCGGTGTTTGGCACCTCGATGTCGGCTCATCACATCCTGGGGCTGAAGCCGGTCCCAAGGGTATGGCTGTTCGCCATTTAAAGTGGTACGCGAGCTGGGTTTAGAACGTCGTGAGACAGTTCGGTCCCTATCTGCCGTGGACGTTTGAGATTTGAGAGGGGCTGCTCCTAGTACGAGAGGACCGGAGTGGACGAACCTCTGGTGTTCCGGTTGTCACGCCAGTGGCATTGCCGGGTAGCTATGTTCGGAAGAGATAACCGCTGAAAGCATCTAAGCGGAAACTTGCCTCAAGATGAGATCTCACTGGGATCTTGAATCCCCTGAAGGGCCGTCGAAGACTACGACGTTGATAGGTTGGGTGTGTAAGCGCTGTGAGGCGTTGAGCTAACCAATACTAATTGCCCGTGAGGCTTGACCATATAACACCCAAGCAATTTGCTAGCGCAGATTGCGGTGGTGAAGACGAAGCAACCGAAAGTTCGCAACATCACAAATATCGCATATCCGAATTCGCTGGGCTGTCCATCTGGACATTCTGGCAACAGAATTTCTTGACGACCATAGAGCATTGGAACCACCTGATCCCATCCCGAACTCAGCAGTGAAACGATGCATCGCCGATGGTAGTGTGGGGTTTCCCCATGTGAGAGTAGGTCATCGTCAAGATTCATTTCGCAAAACCCCTATCTGCACATGCAGGTAGGGGTTTTGTCTTTAAGTAGAAGCTATCGCTTCTCCTGGTAGGCTGAAGGCCAGCCGGTGGTGGTAAAAAGGTGGTTGACAGCGTTTCTGAATGCTGTATTATTCACCTCCCGCGACGAGAGATCGAAGCGAGTTAAGTGTCTGAAGTTAAACGAGTTTCTCGCCAAAAACTTCAAAATAAACGCTTGACAGCAAATGAGGAAAGCGTAGAATGCGCGCCTCGGTTGAGGCGAAAGGCTCTTAACCAAACGCTCTTTAACAAATCGAATCAAGCAATTCGTGTGGGTGCTTGTGAGTACGGACTGATAGTCACAAAGATTATCAGCATCACAAGTGGCCATGCGAGAAATCACATAGTCATTTGAGATTGCTGAGCCAAGTTTAGGGTTTCTTAAAAACCCAAGCAGTATTGAACTGAAGAGTTTGATCATGGCTCAGATTGAACGCTGGCGGCAGGCCTAACACATGCAAGTCGAGCGGATGACGGGAGCTTGCTCCTTGATTCAGCGGCGGACGGGTGAGTAATGCCTAGGAATCTGCCTGGTAGTGGGGGACAACGTTTCGAAAGGAACGCTAATACCGCATACGTCCTACGGGAGAAAGCAGGGGACCTTCGGGCCTTGCGCTATCAGATGAGCCTAGGTCGGATTAGCTAGTTGGTGAGGTAATGGCTCACCAAGGCGACGATCCGTAACTGGTCTGAGAGGATGATCAGTCACACTGGAACTGAGACACGGTCCAGACTCCTACGGGAGGCAGCAGTGGGGAATATTGGACAATGGGCGAAAGCCTGATCCAGCCATGCCGCGTGTGTGAAGAAGGTCTTCGGATTGTAAAGCACTTTAAGTTGGGAGGAAGGGCAGTAAGTTAATACCTTGCTGTTTTGACGTTACCGACAGAATAAGCACCGGCTAACTCTGTGCCAGCAGCCGCGGTAATACAGAGGGTGCAAGCGTTAATCGGAATTACTGGGCGTAAAGCGCGCGTAGGTGGTTCGTTAAGTTGGATGTGAAAGCCCCGGG
>NZ_CP045553.1:202500-4607500 GCF_013305685.1 Pseudomonas sp. 13159349
CCTTTAAAGAAAGCGTAATAGCTCACTAGTCGAGTCGGCCTGCGCGGAAGATGTAACGGGGCTCAAACCATGCACCGAAGCTACGGGTGTCATCTTTGATGACGCGGTAGAGGAGCGTTCTGTAAGCCTGTGAAGGTGAGTTGAGAAGCTTGCTGGAGGTATCAGAAGTGCGAATGCTGACATGAGTAACGACAATGCGAGTGAAAAACTCGCACGCCGAAAGACCAAGGTTTCCTGCGCAACGTTAATCGACGCAGGGTTAGTCGGTCCCTAAGGCGAGGCTGAAAAGCGTAGTCGATGGAAAACAGGTTAATATTCCTGTACTTCCAGTTATTGCGATGGAGGGACGGAGAAGGTTAGGCCAGCCTGGCGTTGGTTGTCCAGGTTTAAGGTGGTAGGCTGAAATCTTAGGCAAATCCGGGATTTCAAGGCCGAGAGCTGATGACGAGTTGCCTTTAGGCGACGAAGTGGTTGATACCATGCTTCCAAGAAAAGCTCCTAAGCTTCAGATAACTGGGAACCGTACCCCAAACCGACACAGGTGGTTAGGTAGAGAATACCAAGGCGCTTGAGAGAACTCGGGTGAAGGAACTAGGCAAAATGGCACCGTAACTTCGGGAGAAGGTGCGCCGGCGAGGGTGAAGGACTTGCTCCGTAAGCCCATGCCGGTCGAAGATACCAGGCCGCTGCGACTGTTTATTAAAAACACAGCACTCTGCAAACACGAAAGTGGACGTATAGGGTGTGACGCCTGCCCGGTGCCGGAAGGTTAATTGATGGGGTTAGCGCAAGCGAAGCTCTTGATCGAAGCCCCGGTAAACGGCGGCCGTAACTATAACGGTCCTAAGGTAGCGAAATTCCTTGTCGGGTAAGTTCCGACCTGCACGAATGGCGTAACGATGGCGGCGCTGTCTCCACCCGAGACTCAGTGAAATTGAAATCGCTGTGAAGATGCAGTGTATCCGCGGCTAGACGGAAAGACCCCGTGAACCTTTACTATAGCTTTGCACTGGACTTTGAATTTGCTTGTGTAGGATAGGTGGGAGGCTTTGAAGTGGGGACGCCAGTTCTCATGGAGCCATCCTTGAAATACCACCCTGGCAACTTTGAGGTTCTAACTCAGGTCCGTTATCCGGATCGAGGACAGTGTATGGTGGGTAGTTTGACTGGGGCGGTCTCCTCCCAAAGAGTAACGGAGGAGTACGAAGGTGCGCTCAGACCGGTCGGAAATCGGTCGTAGAGTAAAAGGCAAAAGCGCGCTTGACTGCGAGACAAACACGTCGAGCAGGTACGAAAGTAGGTCTTAGTGATCCGGTGGTTCTGTATGGAAGGGCCATCGCTCAACGGATAAAAGGTACTCCGGGGATAACAGGCTGATACCGCCCAAGAGTTCATATCGACGGCGGTGTTTGGCACCTCGATGTCGGCTCATCACATCCTGGGGCTGAAGCCGGTCCCAAGGGTATGGCTGTTCGCCATTTAAAGTGGTACGCGAGCTGGGTTTAGAACGTCGTGAGACAGTTCGGTCCCTATCTGCCGTGGACGTTTGAGATTTGAGAGGGGCTGCTCCTAGTACGAGAGGACCGGAGTGGACGAACCTCTGGTGTTCCGGTTGTCACGCCAGTGGCATTGCCGGGTAGCTATGTTCGGAAGAGATAACCGCTGAAAGCATCTAAGCGGGAAACTTGCCTCAAGATGAGATCTCACTGGGATCTTGAATCCCCTGAAGGGCCGTCGAAGACTACGACGTTGATAGGTTGGGTGTGTAAGCGCTGTGAGGCGTTGAGCTAACCAATACTAATTGCCCGTGAGGCTTGACCATATAACACCCAAGCAATTTGCTAGCGCAGATTGCGGTGGTGAAGACGAAGCAACCGAAAGTTCGCAACATCACAAATATCGCATATCCGAATTCGCTGGGCTGTCCATCTGGACATTCTGGCAACAGAATTTCTTGACGACCATAGAGCATTGGAACCACCTGATCCCATCCCGAACTCAGCAGTGAAACGATGCATCGCCGATGGTAGTGTGGGGTTTCCCCATGTGAGAGTAGGTCATCGTCAAGATTCATTTCGCAAAACCCCTATCTGCACATGCAGGTAGGGGTTTTGTCTTTAAGTAGGAACTACAGAGATTCGCAGGTACGTCCGAGGGACGGGCCAGCACACAGAATTTCTTGACGACCATAGAGCATTGGAACCACCTGATCCCATCCCGAACTCAGCAGTGAAACGATGCATCGCCGATGGTAGTGTGGGGCTTCCCCATGTGAGAGTAGGACATCGTCAAGATTCAAATCCAAAGCCCCTGTCTGCGATGCAGACAGGGGCTTTGTCTTTCAGGGCCCAAAGACCCCAGGGCTTGTGTGCGTCGCAATCAGCTCAGAACTGATAGCTGACCGTGGCACTGACATTGCGCTCTTCACCCATGTAGCAGTAGTTCAAGCTGGCACACGAAGTGATGTAGCTTTCATTGGTAAGGTTGTTGGCGTTCAAGCGCACATCCATCCCCCGCAGCCCGACCTTGCCCAGGTCATAGCCGATCGAGGCGTCGAACAGGGTATAGGAGGGCACCTTCATACTGTTTTCCGCATCCACCCAGCTGTACCCCACATACCGCACCCCACCACCCAAGCGCATGCCATCCAGGGCCCCCTGGTGGAAGTTGTAGTCAGCCCAAAGCGAGAACATCTGTTTCGGTGCCTGGGTTGGCGAATTGCCCTTGTTATCCAGATTGCCGGACACCAGGCTGGGCATCGACTTTGCGTACTCGATATCGGTAAAGGTATAGCCGCCCAGCAGCTTCAAGCTGTCGGTCAGTTGCACATGGGCCTCCAGTTCAAGCCCTTGTGAGCGAACTTGCCCTACAGGGCGATAGAAGTCCTCGTCAGGCTGCTTCGAGGCCAGGTTCTCTTGCTCGATGCGGAACACCGATGCGGTGAACAGATTGTCGCTACCCGGCGGCTGATACTTGATGCCAGCCTCCCATTGAGTGCCTTCGGTCGGTGCCAGAGGGCGTCCTTCCTGGTCGGACACGGTATTGGGGTTGAACGACTCCGAGTAGCTGAAATAGGGCGCAATGCCGTTCTCGAACAGGTAGAGCACCCCTGCGCGGGTAGTGAACCTGGAGCGCTGGTCACTGACCTTTGTGTTGCTGTCGCGATTTTCCTCGGACACCTTCACCCAGTCCTGGCGCAGCCCCAACGAGAAGCGCCATTGGTCCAGCTCCACCAGGTCCTGCAGGTAAACGCCCGTTTGCTGCAAGCGCCGCTGGTAGCGGTTCTCGCCCAGCACCTGAAGGTTGCCGTTGCCGTACTGCGGGTTGCCTGCATCCAGCGGATCGACTGTGCCATAACGCCAGGCCACGTCAGCCTTGCGTCGCTGGTAGTCGGTGCCCAGCAGCAAGGTGTGTTTGGCGGCCCCGGTGAAGAATTCCGCCTGCAGCATGTTGTCGATGATGTACGAATGCAGGCGTTCGTCGCCGCCGGTATAGGCGCGGTTGAGGATATTGCTGTCGGCATCCGCCCAGCCGGCGGAATACACCTGGTCCATCGACACGTCGGAATCCTGATAGCGGAAGTTCTGGCGTGCCGTGAACACATCGTTGAAGCGATGCTCGAACTGATAGCTGAAGGACTGTTGGGTACGCTCGTAGTTGTCGATACCCGGCTCGCCTTCGAAGAAATGGTCCGAAAGGCGCAAGCCGTTGCGCTTGTGCAGCATGCCATCTGCGGGGTTACCGCCGTGATAGCCGCCGTTGGGGTCATGTTGCAGGTAGGCCTGCAGGGTCAGCGAAGTGTCTTCGCTGAAGTCGATGCTGACGGCCGGCGCGATGGCATAGCGTTCTTCCTTGTTGTGGTCGAACTGCGTGTCGGAAGCATCCGCCAGGCCTGTCAGGCGATAAGCGATACGCTTGTCGTCATCCACGGGGCCGCTGAAATCGAAACCCATGCCGCGCTGGCCTTGGGTACCGAGGGTGGCCTGGACTTGATGGTAGGGGGTGAACAGCGGCTTCTTGGTGGTCAGTGCCACCAGGCCTCCTGGCGAGCTACGGCCATACAGTACCGAAGACGGTCCCTTGAGGATATCGATGCGCTCCAGGAAGTACGGGTCCACCTGCATGGTGCTGTAGGTGCCGTTGTCTCCCATCGACTTGAGCCCGTCGACGTAGATGTTGTCTACCGAGCCGTCGTTGAAGCCACGCATGGCCACATAGTCATAACGATGGGTCGCCCCGTAGGGGTTGGTCAGTACCCCAGGTGTGTAGCGCATGGCTTGGGCAACCGTTTGTGAGCCTTGGTCGTCCATCTGCTGTCGGGTAACCACCGAGACCGATTGTGATGTCTCTACCAGCGGCATGCTGGTCTTGGTCGCCACCTGGCTGTGGGTAGCGTTGTAACCCTCCATGCTGCCCAATGCATTGCCAAGTGTGAAGCTACGGACATCGGTGTCTGGCAATGACAATGCAGCGCCTTGGGGTTGTACCTGCAGCACGTAGCTGCGGCCGTTCTGGTTAACGGCTCCCAGGCCGCTGCCATTTAGCAACTGGCGCAGTGCCTGATCGGTAGAGTACTGCCCCTGCAGACCATTCGACTGCAAGCCTTGGGTGAGCTGGGGTGTGCTCGACAGGGTGATGCCAGCCTGGCGGGCGAACTGGTTGAGCACATCATCCAACTGGCCGGCCGGGATCGCGTAGTGGTGGCTTACCTGGGCCGTTTCTGCTGCTATGGACAGTGGTGTGACGGCTGTCAGGCCCAAGGAGGTGCCAAACAGGGCAGCCCGGACTGCTTTGCGTAAATATACTGAGTGCAAGACAGGTCGAAAATCATTCGCGTTAAATGTGCGCATATGCGCGGGAGCGGTAGGCATGAGGGGTCCGTTGAAGTGAGAGGGCAGGAGGTGTCGCTTACTGTCCTAGCCGGACCGACATTCAAAACCCGTCAAAAAAGTTATTGGGGCCGCCACGCGCCCCATCGCCGGCAAGCCAGCTCCCACAGGTATTGCATAGCCCTCAGGCCTTTTGCGATCTCTGTGGGAGCTGGCTTGCCGGCGATGGGCTGCATAGCAGCCCTGAACGCAAAAGCCGCCGTCAGTTCAGGCCAGCCCCTCCACGCGCACCCACCAGCGTGTACGTTGGCGAAGCCGTACGGGTAGCGTCCGTGGTATCAGCTGTAGCAGTTGCTCCGGGTCTTCGAGGCGAAATACACCCGACAGGCGCAAATCGGCAATGTCGTCGCTACAGCCCAGGTAACCATGGCGATAACGGCTGACCTGCGCAAGGAAGTCGAACAGGCGCATGTCCCGGGTGACGATCAGGCCTTCTGTCCAGGCCATCGCATCCATGTCCACCTGTTCGAGCTGGTGTGTGCCTAGCGCATCCAGGCGCCAGTTCTGGCCGCTTTCGATCCATTGCAGCTGGCCATTGTCAGGCCGGTGTATCGCCACCCTGCCATGGCTGACACTGACCTGCGTGCAGTCGCTGTCCTGACGTGCCACAAAGCGTCCTTCGAACCCTTCCAGTAACGCGTCACGAGTTTCTACAAGCAAGGAACGCTGCGGGTTGCAGGCAATCATCAATTCCCCCTGCTTCAGGCGGACCAGGCGCTGCTGGTCATTGAAGGCCAGGTCGACGGTACTGCGGGTGTTGAGTTGCATCTGCGAGCCATCGGGAAGCGCAAAGCTGCGTCGTTCGCCCGTGCCGGTGGCGTAGTCTGATGTCCAGGCGTTGACCGCATCGAGGTCTTTTCCCAGCCATGCCGCCGTCCCTACCATGGCAACGCCGCCAAGCAGTTTCAGCGCCTGCCGACGATGCAGGCGGCGCTGGCTGGTCTCCAGGGTTTGCAAAGCCAGCCCGGCACCGGGTATGGCACTCAGGTCGAGGTCCTGATGCAGGTGAATTACTCGTTGCCAAGCCTGCTCGTGTTCGTGGTGGGCAGTGCGCCATTGCCTGCACTCTTGTTGCAGGGCAGGGGCATGCCCGCTCTCGCGCAGCCTCAGCATCAACTGGATGGCCTGCTTGACTGCTGTTGCGCCGGGCTGTGAAGCGGTCATTACGTCAACACTCGTCGGCGTAGCGCAGCAAGTAGCAATGGTAGAGCGCGTCGGCGATATAGCGCTCCACGGTACGCACCGAGATCCCCATCTGGTCGGCGATCGCCTGGTGCTTCAGCCCCTCGCATTGGGCAAGCAGGAATGCACGACGTACTTTGGGCTTGAGGCCTTCGAGCATGCGCGCGATGCGCTCCAGCAATTCCAGCAGCAGCTCACGGGTTTCGGCCGAAGGGGCCTGCGCTTCCGGCAACTGTGCCAGTGCTTCGAGATAGGCCCTGTGCAGTTCCTCGCGCCGCCAGTGGTCGATCACGAGCCCACGCGCAACCGTTCTCAGGAAAGCCCGGGGTGTGTTCAGTTGCAGATGTTCGCGACGTTGCAACAGGCGTACGAAGGTGTCCTGAGCCAGGTCTGCGGCATCGGCGGCGTTGCCCAGCTTGCTGCGTAGCCAGGCATGCAACCAACCGTGGTGGTCACTGTAGAGCGTTTGCACGGAATCGTTGCTGGGCATGGGAGGGCGCTGCCACCAATGGACATGAATGATAATTAGTCTCATTGTTGACAAGGGCAGATCAATTTGCAACCTATTCGACCGCACCTTGATGCAGTCACTGCTCGCTAGCGGCTCCGTTGTGTATCCAGGTACTTGCGGATTACCCGCGATGCGTTATTCAGGTGCCGTTCCAGCACCGTTACTGCTTCATCCACCAGCTTGTCGCCAGCCGCATCCGCCAGTGCGTTGTGATCGTCCTGGGTGAGCTTGCCCAGGCCCATGGACGAAAGATGAAACCGCAGGAAGCGCTCTTCCTCGTTCAATTCGTCCTCGATCAGGCGCAGCAGCTTCTTGTTCGGCGCCTTGCTGTACAGCGACATGTGGAACAGGCGATTGAGGCGGCCGATTTCGGCGTGACGGGTTTCGTTTTCCAGTTGCTGGATATACCCGCGGGCACTGGCGATGTCGTTGGCATCGAGCAGCGGAATGGACTGGCGCAGCGCCTCGGTCTCAAGCAGCACGCGCAGGGCATAGGTGTCCACCGCATCCTCGCCGATCAGCGGCGCAACAACCGCGCCCTTGTGCATTTCCACTTTCAGCAGTGATTGCGCTTCCAGCTGGCGCAGGGCTTCGCGAACGGGCATGCGGCTTACACCGAACAAGGTAGCGAGCTCTTGTTGGCGGATGGCAGTACCAGGGGGCAAACGGCCATCAAGAATGGCACTACGCAGGCGTTCTTCGATCACGCCACGGGCCTGGTGCGGCAACAGCTGCTCGCTGGCCAGCACATTGCTCAATTTGATTTTCTCGGCCACGCGACGTCTGCCTCAACGATGACTAAAGTTGGATCCAATGAAGCTAGTAACAGCTCTTGGGGGTGTCAAACCTGTACACCTAATGGAGCAGGCGCCCCCAAAAGCGCGGCTATGGTGGATGAAGTCGAAGGGCAAAGGAAGCGGCCCACACAAGGTTATAACCAGAAAGTGTAGGTCGACTGACCGGCGGGTGCATGATTGCAGGATGCCATTGTCTTTTGCCGTTGCAGGCCGCACCATCGCTGCTTTCGACTGGCCTGAACAGGGCTTGGCAGTGGCGATATCCTGGATGCTCAAAACCGTTGTGCAACGTGTCGGCCTTGCTGCGCTGCTGGGCAGCCTGCTGCTGGGCGGGCTGTACGCGGATTGGGACTTTTCCCAGATCAGCCGCAAGTCGCAGGCCCTGTATGGCCCCTTGGGCGCCGGGCAGGGCCGTATCGATGCCTGGCAGAGCCTGATGGCTACGCAGAAGCAGGGTACGGAGCTTGAGCGATTGCAGGTGGTCAACCGCTTCTTCAACCAGCAATTGCGCTATGTAGAGGACATCGACCTGTGGCACGAGGTCGACTATTGGGCCACGCCGGTGCAGGCGCTGATCAAGGGTGCAGGGGACTGCGAGGACTACGCCATCGCCAAGTATTTCAGCCTGCGGCGCATGGGTATTCCCAGTGAAAAGCTGCGCATTACCTACGTAAAGGCGCTGCGGCAGAACCGGGCGCACATGGTCCTGACCTATTATTCAAGCCCACAGGCTCAACCATTGGTACTCGACAGCCTAATGGATGCCATCAAGCCGGCCAGCCAGCGTACCGACCTGCTGCCGGTGTACGCCTTCAATGGTGAGGGTTTGTGGCTGACGGGCGCCGCAGGCAACAAGAAGGTCGGCGATACCAAGCGGCTGTCACGCTGGCAGGATTTGCTGAAGAAAATGCAGGCCGAAGGGTTCCCGGCCGAGCCGGTTTACTGAAGGAGCACAGATGTCACTGTTCAAACAATTGCTGTTGGCCATTTGCCTCTTCCTGGTGGTCGCCTTCAGTGGCAGTTTCATGGTCAGCCTGGAAAGCTCGCGCAGCCAGTACGTCAACCAGTTGCGCTCGCACGCCCAGGATGCGGCGACAGCGCTGGCGCTGTCGCTGACGCCGAATATCGATGACCCGGCGATGGTCGAGCTGATGGTCAGTTCGATCTTTGACAGTGGTTATTACTCAAGTATCAAGGTTGTCGACCTAGGTTCCAATGCTGTGCTGGTAGAGCGCCACGCCGAGCCGGACCCCGGCGGTGTACCGCGCTGGTTCGTGGGCCTGATCGGCCTGGAAGCTGCCGGCGGCGACGCCATCGTCAGCCGTGGCTGGCAGCAGGCTGCGCGTGTTGAGGTGATCAGCCACCCGATGTTCGCCATTGCCAAGCTCTGGCAAAGCGCCCTGGGCAGCCTGGGTTGGCTGCTGCTGTGTGGCGCGGCCAGCGCCGTACTCGGCGCCTTGCTCCTGCGTCGCCAGTTGCGGCCGCTGGACTACATGGTCGAGCAGTCCCACGCCATTGCCCGCCGCGAATTCCTCAGCCTGCCTGAGTTGCCGCGCACACCGGAGCTGCGCCGGGTAGTGCAGGCGATGAACCAGATGGTCGAGAAGCTCAAGGCACTGTTCACCGAGCAGGCCGAGCGCAGCGAGCGGCTGCGTGCCGAGTCCTATCAGGACAGCCTGACCGGGCTCTCCAACCGCCGTTATTTCGAGATGCAGTTGAACACCCGGGTGAGCAACCTGGAAGAAGCGCGCGCCGGCTACCTGCTGTTGCTGCGGGTCCAGGGGCTGGCGGGGTTGAACGCCCGTCTTGGCGGCCAGCGTACCGACCAGTTGCTACAGGCTGTGGGTGAGCAGTTGCGTCGCACCTGTGCCAGCTACCCGGAAACCAACGACCTGATTTCCCGCAGCCGCGGGGGCGAGTTCGCCGTGTTGGCGCCGGGCATGGTGCATGAAGAGGCGGTACAGCTTGCCCAGGCCTTGGAAGCAACGCTGCACAGCCTGCACGAAACAGGCGCTAGTGATATAGACCCGGTGGCTTGTATCGGCCTGGCGCCGTTCAACCCCGGTGATTCACCACAGGCATTGCTGAAGCTTGCCGACGAGGCGCTGGCACGCGCCGAGAACCAGCCAACACCGGGTTGGGTATGCCTTGAACAAGGTGTGGCCGCAGTTGCTGCGGATAGTCAGCATGTCTGGCATGAGCGGCTGGACCAGGCATTCAATAATGGGCAATTTGAACTGTTCTTCCAGCCAGTCGTAGATTGCGCTTCTGTACAACGGGTACTGCACCACAAGGTGATTTCGCGTTTGCAGGATGGCCAGGGCGAGGCGCTGCCGGCAGGCCGCTTCCTGCCCTGGCTGGAGCGCTTCGGCTGGATGCCGCGGCTTGATGTGCTGGTGTTGGAGAAGGTGCTGGCGCACCTTCGAGGGCATGAACAGGTGTTGGCGCTGAACCTGTCCGCCGCCACCCTGGCCGACCCCAAGGCCCTGCAGCGTGTCTTCGAGCTTCTGGGCCAAAACACGGCGCTTGGTCCGCGGCTGGTTTTCGAAATTGGCGAGGAACAGTTGCCTGAGCAGGCGGTTCTGGAACAACTCACCCGGCGCCTGCACGCGCTTGGCTTCGGCTTGGCGCTGCAACGCTTTGGTGGGCGTTTCAGCATGATCGGCAACCTGGCGCACCTGGGCCTGGCATACCTGAAGATCGATGGCAGCTACATCCGCAACATTGACCAAGAGCAGCACAAGCGGCTGTTCATCGAAGCGGTCCAGCGTGCCGCACACAGTATCGACCTGCCGCTGATTGCCGAGCGGGTCGAGACGGAAGGTGAGCGGTTGGTGTTGCGGGAGATGGGTGTAGGCGGGATTCAGGGGCAGTTGGTTGGTGAGCCTGCCCCCTGGCGCTGAGGGTATGCGGTCCCTTGTAGGAGCGGCCTTGTGTCGCGAAAGGGCTGCACAGCGGCCCCAGGATTTCAGCAAAGACGCAAAAATCGCTGGGGCTGCTGTGCAGCCCTTTCGCGACACAAGGCTGCTCCTACAACGAACACGGTAGGAATGGCGGTCAACGCTCGCGCAACGCCTCCGAACGCGCCTTCATGATCGGCTTGAGCAGGTAGCTCATGATGGTCTTCTTGCCGGTCATGATATCGACCGTCGCCACCATCCCCGGAATGATCAGCAGCGGCTTCTCGTCAGTGCCCAGGTGGCTGCGGTCGGTGCGCAGCTTGATCAGGTAATAGGTGGTCTTCTTGTCTTCATCGGTGATGGTGTCGGCACCGATCTGCTCCAGCTTGGCCTTCAGCCCACCGTAGATGGTGTAGTCATAGGCCGTGAACTTGACCGTCGCTTCCTGACCAGGGTGCAGGAAGGCGATGTCCTTGGGCAGGATCTTCGCCTCGATAACCAGTGAGTCGTCCAGCGGCACGATTTCTATGATATCGCTGCCCGGCTGGATCACCCCGCCAATGGTATTCACCAGCAGTTGCTTGACGATACCGCGTACCGGCGAAGTAACCATGGTGCGGTGCACGCGATCATCCAGCGCCTTGCTGGTTGCCGTGGCTTTGTTCAGCTCTGTGCGCGCTTCGTTCAGCTGGGTCAGCGCTTCGCTACGGAATTTGCCACGGGTCTCTTCGATCTTGCTTTGCACCTCGCGAATGGCCGCCTCGGCACGCGGGATAGCCAGCGCTGTGGAGTCCAGCTGACCGCGGTTCTCCACCTCGGCACGACGCAGGCGCAGCACTTCAACCTGCGAGATTGCGCCGGTTGCCACCAGTGGCTCGGACATGCTGATCTCTTTACGCAACAGTTCCAGGCTGTTGGCGTACTGGGCGCGCTTTGAGCTGAACTCGCGCAGCTCCTGCTGGCGCTGGACCAGTTGTTGCTGCAAGCCACCAATCTCGTCCTGCAGTTGCTGGCGCCGGCTCTGGTACAGCGACTCTTCGCTTGCTGCCTGGCTTGGCGCGGCCTTGCGCAGTTCCTCATCGATCTTCAACGGGGTGTCGCCCACTTCGGCACTCAGGCGCTCGACGCGCAAAGCCATGGCCAGGCGGTCGGCCTCGGTTTCACCCACATTGGAGGCGAATCGGGTTTCATCCAGGCGCAGCAATGGCTGGCCCACTTCGACGATCTGCCCTTCCTTGGCGAAGATCTCGGCGACTATACCCCCCTCCAGGTTCTGAATCTTCTGCACCTTGGACGACGGAATGGCCTTGCCTTCACCCCGCGTAACTTCGTCGATGGGCGCGACGCTGGCCCACACGATCAGGAACACGAAGAACAGGATCACGCCCCAGATGGTCAGCCGCACGACTCGCGGCGCATCCTCGATCAGGGCCTTGTTGACCTCTGGCAGCGGCTGCCCGCCCAGTGAATCGGACCCTTTGAAATAGCGCCGCAGGCCTTCCTTGAACTGCCCTACATCCAGCTTATGCAACACTGATCTGCCCCTTCTTCAGCGCATCCATGACCGCGGCTTTCGGGCCGTCGGCGACAATCTGCCCGCGATCGATCACGATCAGTCGGTCCACCAGTGACAGCAGCGAGGCACGGTGAGTGACCAGCAGCATCGTCTTGCCTTCCACTACCGCCTGCAGCCGCTGCTTGAGGCGTTCTTCGCCGGTGTTGTCCATGGCGCTGGTCGGTTCGTCCAGCAGCAGGATCTGCGGGTTGAGCAACAGCGCGCGGCCCAGGGCGACGTTCTGTCGCTGGCCGCCGGACAGGTTCTGCCCGCGCTCACCCACCTGCAGCTCGTAGCCGTCCGGGTGCAACCGGGCGAATTCATGTACGCCTGCCAGTTCAGCAGCCTGCAGGATCAACTCATCCTCGATGTAGCGGGCCCCGCTGACCAGGTTATCGCGCAGGGTACCGGCCAGCAGCTGAATGTCCTGCGGCACGTAGCCGATGTTGTGGCGCAGTTCGCTGACGTCAATCTGGCGAATGTCCACGCCGTCGACCAGCAGCGAGCCGCTGTCGGCCTCGTACAGGCCGACGATGAGCTTGGCCAACGAGCTCTTGCCCGAGCCACTGCGGCCGATAATGCCCACCTTCTCGCCGGGGCGGATGGTGAGGTTGATGTTCTTCAGGGCCTGGTTCTGTTGGTTCGGATAGGTGAAATCGACCCCGCGGAACTCGACGCTGCCCTGCAGCACCTTGCGGCTCAGCGGGCGTTCTTCGAAGTTGCGCTCTTGCGGTAGTTCCATCATGTGGTCGGTGGAGACCATGGTCACCTTGGCTTGCTGATAGCGGGCGAGCAGGCCGTTGAGCTGGCCCAGCGGCCCGAGGGCGCGGCCGCTGAGCATGTAGCAGGCTACCAGGCCGCCCATGCTCAGGTTGCCGTCGATGATCAGGTATACGCCGACGCAGATCATTGCCACGCCTGCCAGTTGCTGGATCAGCAGGGTGATGTTCATCGCCAGGCTCGACAGCACTTTCACCCGCAGTTCCAGGCGGCTGAGGGTACCGAGGGTCTGCTCCCACATGTACTGGCGTTCGCTTTCGGCGTTGTTGACCTTTACCGCATCCAGGCCGGCAAGGGTCTCGATCAGGCTGGACTGGCGCTCCGAAGCCAGGGCCATGGTCCGTTCCATGGTCGCCATCAGTGGCCGTTGCAGTGCGTAGCCGATGCCCAGGGCCAGTGGGAAGGCGATAATCGGGATCCACACCAGGTGCCCGCCAATGATGGCGATGACAATCAGAATAAGGACGGTGAACGGCAGGTCGATCAGGCTGGTCAGGGTCAGCGAAGCGAGGAAGTCCCGCAGGCCCTGGAACTCATGAATGTTCTGGGCAAAGCTGCCGACCCTGGCAGGGCGGTACTTCATCGACATGCCGACGATACGTTCGAACAGCGTTGCCGAAATGATCAGGTCTGTCTTCTTGCCGGCCAGGTCCAGGCACAAGCCGCGCAGGCCCTTGAGGATCAGGTCGAAGATGTAGGCGCCGGCGATGCCGACGGCCAGTACCCAGAGGGTCGAGGTGGCCTGGTTGGGTACCACCCGGTCATATACGTTCATCACGAACAGTGGCGCGGCCAGGGCGATCAGGTTGATCACCAGGCTGGCGGCGATGGCGTCGATATACAGCCATTTGCTGCGCAGCAAGGTATCGCGGAACCACGACTTCGCCCGCGGGATGAGGTTGCCGTGGTTGACGTCGAACTTGTGCTGCGGCTGGGCAAAGAATACCCGACCACTGTAATCGCTCTGCAGGGCTTCGCGGCTGACATGCACCTCGCCGCCATCGCTCTCGCTGAGCAACAGGCGTGCGGTGTCTTCGTTCTCCCAGCCCAGCAGGACGGCGCTGCGGCCTTCCTTGAGCAGCAACATGGCTGGCATGGCGATGCTCGGGATCTGCTCCAGCTTACGCTGCAGCAGGCGCCCCTGCAGGCCGGCCCTGGCTGCAGCGCGGGGCAGCAACTCGGGGCTCAGGCGCTGGGCCGGCAACGGCAGACCGGTGGTCAGCATGACCCGGCTTGCAGGTTTCTGGTGCAGGACACACAGGCTCAACAGACTATCCAGCAGGGGATCGTCATGCTGACTGCGTGGATCGTGGCTGAGTTGGACTCGACTGACTTCGGATTCCACGCGGCGCTCTCTTCATCCTTGTGGTGGGTGGGGTGGGTGTGCCGCCGTTCAGGCTGGCTCACCCGTGCTGCCAGGCAGTGGTCATGAGGCTACGGCACCCTGGCGCTTGGGCAACCGGCTAATGGTCGCCTTGAATCGGTATTGAGTAAACAGTTCTGCGGTCTTCATTCCTGGCAGACGGTGCTGGGTGGTGGATGTTTCATTTTTGATCCAGTCAGCATCCAGATCGAATCAGTTTTCAGCATAGCCTGCCATCCAGCTGGCGACAGAGGTGTTGCGGTATCGCTCTGCACCATGGTCAAGAAACAGGCGCTGATTTGTTGACGAACTTGCGCGACTAATTAGGCAAAATTCATCTATTAGAAAAGCGTTCTCTGACAAACCTGGTCTATACAAACGGTGACGCTTTCTCGTATTAGGGCTGGCAGTATTTACGCTGTGGTTCGCTATCTCTTTGATCTGCGGCAAATTGGCACCCTTATTGTGCAACTGTACTGGCTACCGAGAGTCGCGAACTGTCACAAGGCCCAGGTTCTGCGCGGCCTCCAGTCACCGCCGGGCCCCCTTTAGGCAAGGTTTGTGCTTCTGACAAAGCTATTGTTTGAGCGAGCTGAAGGTGATTTGTAAATTGACGCTCGAATTTTGACAATTGCCGATGAAAGGGTGTCCTGACCCATCCGATACCATCACCTAAGCGCCGAGAAAGATGCTCTGAATGTCGCGTTGCGCGCGCTTTAGGTGATGTATGACACTTGTCCCCAGAAAGCACATGGTTAATATGCGAATATCAATGTGACATTACATTGGCGATTGTTTAGGATGGCAGAATGCAGGTCAATAGTTTGGCATTTGGTAAATTTCAATAAGTTATAGACGGAATATTGACGCCGGTAAGCGTCGAAAGATCATCAACATATTTCCGCCTGAAGTGGTCTGCGAGTGCCGCTCTGGCAGGGAAGTACCTATCGGGTCACACGGAGAGTCCAATGAGCAGCGTTGTAGCCATCGTCAAAAGTCTTGTTGGCCAGGTTATTGCGGTATCCCCAGAGGGCATTCGGCGTGTTCTGATCGAAGGGGACCGCCTGCTGGCTGGTGAAGAAGTGCTCACCGGCCCAGGCGGTGCAGTTACTTTGGAGCTGGCCGACGGCCGTTTGCTTGACCTGGGTCGAGACAGCCAGTGGAGCGCTGATGCGCCTGACAGCAGCACCGACCTGAGTCAGGCTACCGCGCAGGCCGCGCCGTCAGTGGAAGAGCTGCAACAGGCGATCGCCGCCGGTGTCGACCCGACTACCGAGCTTGAAGCAACTGCGGCTGGCCCGTCGTCGGCGGGCGGTGGTGGTGCACTTGGCGGTGGCCACAGCTTTGTCATGCTCGAAGAAACCGCAGGCCGGGTCGACCCTACCGTCGGCTTTCCGACTGATGGGCTGGGCTTTGCTGCCGTGCTCGATGGCGAAGAGGTTGGCCAGCTGGATGCCACCAGCAACAACCAGGTGACTACTCCGACGACCGATACCAATGTTGCTACCGACCTGGTTCTGGGCGCTACCTCTTCCATCAGTGAAGCGGGTGGCGTAATCGTTTATACCGCTACGGTTGGCCAGGCGCCGACCACAAACCTGGTGGTCACCCTGTCCAACGGTGCCGTGATTGTCATTCCGGCCGGGCAGACCACTGGGAGCGTAAACGTCGTGGTCCCCGCGAACGATACCCCGTATATCGACGGCGGCCAGATTTCGGCGACCGTAACGGGCACCACCGGGGGCGGCGGGCTGATAGTGACTGTGCCGCAAAC
This sequence comes from Pseudomonas sp. 13159349, assembly GCF_013305685.1. Lineage (NCBI taxonomy): Bacteria > Pseudomonadati > Pseudomonadota > Gammaproteobacteria > Pseudomonadales > Pseudomonadaceae > Pseudomonas > Pseudomonas sp. 13159349. The sequence goes on from NZ_CP045553.1 coordinate 218,252, forward strand.
ACCAGCGGTTACTCAGGTTACCGATACCGTCGACACCACCACCGCGACCCTGACCGCTTCGCCAAGCGTCACCGAAGGCGGGGTGATCACCTACACCGTAACCCTGAGCAACCCGGCTCAGACCCCGGTGACCGTGACCCTGTCCAACGGCCAGACCATCACCGTTGAAGCCGGCAAGACCCAGGGCAGCGTCGACTTCGAAACCCCGGTCAACGACGTCTACAACAACGGCTCGACTGTCAGCACCACGATTACCGGTGCGACCGGTGGCAACTTCGAACAGCTGACGCCGAACCCGACCCCGGCGCAGACCACGATCAACGACTCGGTCGACACCACCACTGCGACCCTGACGGCCACTCCGTCGGTGACCGAAGGCGGGGTGATCACCTACACCGTAACCCTGAGCAACCCGGCTCAGACCCCGGTGACCGTGACCCTGTCCAACGGCCAGACCATCACCGTGGAAGCTGGCAAGACCCAGGGCAGCGTCGACTTCGAAACCCCGGTCAACGACGTCTACAACAACGGCTCGACTGTCAGCACCACGATTACCGGTGCGACCGGTGGCAACTTCGAACAGCTGACGCCGAACCCGACCCCGGCGCAGACCACGATCAACGACTCGGTCGACACCACCACCGCGACCCTGACGGCCACTCCGTCGGTGACCGAAGGCGGGGTGATCACCTACACCGTAACCCTGAGCAACCCGGCTCAGACCCCGGTGACCGTGACCCTGTCCAACGGCCAGACCATCACCGTTGAAGCCGGCAAGACCCAGGGCAGTGTTGACTTCGAGACCCCGGCGAACGACGTCTACAACAACGGCTCGACCGTTAGCGTGACCATCGAAAGCGCCACCGGCGGCAACTTCGAACAGCTGACGCCGAACCCGACCCCGGCCCAGACCACGATCAACGACTCGGTCGACACCACCACTGCGACCCTGACGGCCACTCCGTCGGTGACCGAAGGCGGGGTGATCACCTACACCGTGACCCTGAGCAACCCGGCCCAGACTCCGGTGACCGTGACCCTGTCCAATGGCCAGACCATCACCGTGGAAGCTGGCAAGACCCAGGGCAGCGTCGACTTCGAGACCCCGGCCAACGACGTCTATAACAACGGTTCGACCGTCAGCACCACGATCACCGATGCGACCGGTGGCAACTTCGAACAGCTGACGCCGAACCCGACCCCGGCCCAGACCACGATCAACGACTCGGTCGACACCACCACTGCGACCCTGACGGCCACTCCGTCGGTGACCGAAGGCGGGGTGATCACCTACACCGTAACCCTGAGCAACCCGGCTCAGACCCCGGTGACCGTGATTCTGTCCAACGGCCAGACCATCACCGTGGAAGCTGGCAAGACCCAGGGCAGCGTCGACTTCGAAACCCCGGCCAATGACGTCTACAACAACGGCTCGACCGTTAGCGTGACCATCGAAAGCGCCACCGGCGGCAACTTCGAACAGCTGACGCCGAACCCGGCCCCGGCCCAGACCACGATCAACGACTCGGTCGACACCACCACTGCGACCCTGACGGCCACTCCGTCGGTGACCGAAGGCGGGGTGATCACCTACACCGTGACCCTGAGCAACCCGGCCCAGACCCCGGTGACCGTGACCCTGTCCAATGGCCAGACCATCACCGTGGAAGCCGGCAAGACCCAGGGCAGCGTCGACTTCGAAACCCCGGCCAACGACGTCTACAACAACGGCTCGACTGTCAGCACCACGATTACCGGTGCGACCGGTGGCAACTTCGAACAGCTGACGCCGAACCCGACCCCGGCGCAGACCACGATCAACGACTCGGTCGATAACACCACCGCGACCCTGACGGCGACCCCGTCGGTGACCGAAGGCGGGGTGATCACCTACACCGTGACCCTGAGCAACCCGGCTCAGACCCCGGTGACCGTGACCCTGTCCAACGGCCAGACCATCACCGTTGAAGCCGGCAAGACCCAGGGCAGTGTTGACTTCGAGACCCCGGCGAACGACGTCTACAACAACGGCTCGACCGTTAGCGTGACCATCGAAAGCGCCACCGGCGGCAACTTCGAACAGCTGACGCCGAACCCGACCCCGGCCCAGACCACGATCAACGACTCGGTCGACACCACCACTGCGACCCTGACGGCCACTCCGTCGGTGACCGAAGGCGGGGTGATCACCTACACCGTGACCCTGAGCAACCCGGCTCAGACTCCGGTGACCGTGACCCTGTCCAATGGCCAGACCATCACCGTGGAAGCCGGCAAGACCCAGGGCAGCGTCGACTTCGAAACCCCGGCCAATGACGTCTATAACAACGGCTCGACCGTTAGCGTGACCATCGAGAGCGCCACCGGCGGCAACTTCGAACAGCTGACGCCGAACCCGGCCCCGGCCCAGACCACGATCAACGACTCGGTCGACACCACCACTGCGACCCTGACGGCCACTCCGTCGGTGACCGAAGGCGGGGTGATCACCTACACCGTAACCCTGAGCAACCCGGCTCAGACTCCGGTGACCGTGACCCTGTCCAATGGCCAGACCATCACCGTGGAAGCCGGCAAGACCCAGGGCAGCGTCGACTTCGAAACCCCGGCGAACGACGTCTATAACAACGGCTCGACCGTTAGCGTGACCATCGAAAGCGCCACCGGCGGCAACTTCGAACAGCTGACGCCGAACCCGACCCCGGCGCAGACCACGATCAACGACTCGGTCGATAACACCACCGCGACCCTGACGGCCACTCCGTCGGTGACCGAAGGCGGCGTGATCACCTACACCGTGACCCTGAGCAACCCGGCTCAGACTCCGGTGACCGTGACCCTGTCCAATGGCCAGACCATCACCGTGGAAGCCGGCAAGACCCAGGGCAGCGTCGACTTCGAAACCCCGGCCAATGACGTCTACAACAACGGCTCGACCGTTAGCGTGACCATCGAAAGCGCCACCGGCGGCAACTTCGAACAGCTGACGCCGAACCCGGCCCCGGCCCAGACCACGATCAACGACTCGGTCGACACCACCACTGCGACCCTGACGGCCACTCCGTCGGTGACCGAAGGCGGGGTGATCACCTACACCGTAACCCTGAGCAACCCGGCTCAGACCCCGGTGACCGTGATTCTGTCCAACGGCCAGACCATCACCGTGGAAGCTGGCAAGACCCAGGGCAGCGTCGACTTCGAAACCCCGGCCAATGACGTCTACAACAACGGCTCGACCGTTAGCGTGACCATCGAGAGCGCCACCGGCGGCAACTTCGAACAGCTGACGCCGAACCCGACCCCGGCGCAGACCACGATCAACGACTCGGTCGATAACACCACCGCGACCCTGACGGCGACCCCGTCGGTGACCGAAGGCGGGGTGATCACCTACACCGTGACCCTGAGCAACCCGGCTCAGACTCCGGTGACCGTGACCCTGTCCAATGGCCAGACCATCACCGTGGAAGCCGGCAAGACCCAGGGCAGCGTCGACTTCGAAACCCCGGCCAATGACGTCTACAACAACGGCTCGACCGTTAGCGTGACCATCGAGAGCGCCACCGGCGGCAACTTCGAGCAACTGACGCCGAACCCGACCCCGGCCCAGACCACGATCAACGACTCGGTCGATAACACCACCGCGACCCTGACGGCGACCCCGTCGGTGACCGAAGGCGGGGTGATCACCTACACCGTGACCCTGAGCAACCCGGCTCAGACCCCGGTGACCGTGACCCTGTCCAACGGCCAGACCATCACCGTGGAAGCCGGCAAGACCCAGGGCAGCGTCGATTTCGAAACCCCGGCGAACGACGTCTATAACAACGGCTCGACTGTCAGCACCACGATTACCGGTGCGACCGGCGGCAACTTCGAACAGCTGACGCCGAACCCGACCCCGGCGCAGACCACGATCAACGACTCGGTCGATAACACCACCGCGACCCTGACGGCCACTCCGTCGGTGACCGAAGGCGGGGTGATCACCTACACCGTAACCCTGAGCAACCCGGCCCAGACCCCGGTGACCGTGACCCTGTCCAATGGCCAGACCATCACCGTGGAAGCCGGCAAGACCCAGGGCAGCGTCGACTTCGAAACCCCGGCCAACGACGTCTACAACAACGGCTCGACTGTCAGCACCACGATTACCGGTGCGACCGGTGGCAACTTCGAACAGCTGACGCCGAACCCGACCCCGGCGCAGACCACGATCAACGACTCGGTCGATAACACCACCGCGACCCTGACGGCGACCCCGTCGGTGACCGAAGGCGGGGTGATCACCTACACCGTGACCCTGAGCAACCCGGCTCAGACCCCGGTGACCGTGACCCTGTCCAACGGTCAGACCATCACCGTGGAAGCCGGCAAGACCCAGGGCAGCGTCGACTTCGAAACCCCGGCCAACGACGTCTACAACAACGGCTCGACCGTTAGCGTGACCATCGAAAGCGCCACCGGCGGCAACTTCGAACAGCTGACGCCGAACCCAACCCCGGCGCAGACCACGATCAACGACTCGGTCGACACCACCACTGCGACCCTGACGGCCACTCCGTCGGTGACCGAAGGCGGGGTGATCACCTACACCGTAACCCTGAGCAACCCGGCTCAGACCCCGGTGACCGTGACCCTGTCCAACGGCCAGACCATCACCGTGGAAGCCGGCAAGACCCAGGGCAGCGTCGACTTCGAAACCCCGGCCAACGACGTCTATAACAACGGTTCGACTGTCAGCACCACGATTACCGGTGCGACCGGCGGCAACTTCGAGCAGCTGACGCCAGACCCGACGCCTGCATCGACTGTCATCAATGACAGTATCGATACCGTCACCGTAAGCATCGTCAGTAATGGCAACGTGACAGAGGACCAGCAGCCGTCCTTTACTGTGAAGGTAAGCCAGGCACTGGACCGTCCGTTGACAGTTACTCTGTCGAACGGCGATACCGTGACCATTGAGGCCGGCAAGACCGAAGTGGAATACAAGACCGCAGCCCAAGGCGATGATGTCATCCAGGATGCCGGCTCCGTCACGCTCAGCGTGACAGATGCCACCGTCTCGGGTGCCACCTTCGAGAAGCTGGCGTTCGGAGGCCCGGCTACCGTTGAGATCTCGGACACCATCAGTGAAGTCGTCGCCAAACTGACCGCTACTGAGTCCGTAACCGAAGGTGGCGAAATTACCTACACCGTCACGCTGACCAGCAAGGATGGACTGCCGCTCAACATCCAATCGCCGCTGTATTTCACTCTCAGCGATGGCAAGACCGTTATTGAGGTACCGGCCAACAGTACAACCGGTTCGATAACCGTTGCCGCGCCGGACAACGTCTACATGGGCGCCAATCCACCGGTAGTCAATGCGATCGATTCGGTCAGCGGTGCTGATGTATGGAAGTTCGAGAAACTGACCTTGGACAAAACCGAGGTCACTACCACCGTGACTGATGAATCCGGCACCCCAGGCTCTGGTGGTGACCTTGTGTGGGTTAGCATCGAGGCCGACCAGGTATCGGTCCTCGAGAACCAGAACCCGACCTTTACCGTGAAGGTCAACACCGTGCTGGCGCACGATCTTGTCGTGACCTTGAGCAACGATGCCCAAGTCACGATCAAGGCGGGAGAAACCAGTGCGCAGTACACCCATGCCGTACAGGGCGACGACGTTTACCAAGACGCCGGCACTATCAGTGTCGGCCTCAAGTCGGCGACCGATACCGCAGGCAGCACCTTCGAGAATCTGCAATTTGGCGGAGCCGCGTCGGTGGGAGTGACTGACACCATCAACGAAGTAGTGGCCAAGCTGACGGCTACCGATTCCGTCACCGAGGGTGGCGAAATTACCTATACCGTCACGCTGACCAGCCAAGACGGCCTGCCGATCAACAACCACTCGCCGCTGTACTTCACCCTCAGCGACGGCAAGACCGTAGTTGTGGTGCCGGCCAACAGCAACACCGGCTCGATCACCGTTACCGCGCCTAATGATGTCTATGTAGGTGCTCAGCCTGTAGTGAATGCGATCGACTCGGTCAGCGGTGCAGATGCCTGGAAGTTTGAAAAGCTGACCCTGGACAAATCGGAAGTCAGCACAACGGTTACTGATGGCCCAGGCTCAGAGGATATTACCTGCCTGACGCTTTCTGCCACACCGACAGTGGCCGAAGGTGGCACGATCACCTACACCGCCACCTTGACCAACAAGGCCGGCACTGACTTGGTCATCAAACTGAGCAACGGCGAAACCATTACCATCGCGGCAGGCCAGAAGGAAGCTTCGATCATCGTCGACGCCCCAGGGGACGATGTGTACATCGATGCCAAAGACCTCAGCGTGACCATCACCGATGCCACGGGTGGCAATTTCGAGAAGCTGGATGTCAGCAGCAAGGCGGCCGTGACCAAAGTCACCGATACCATCGACACTACCACCGTGACCTTGACGGCCACGCAAAGCGTGGTCGAGGGTGGTGTGGTGACCTACACCGCGTCGGTCAACCACAAGGTCACCGGTTCTGACCTGGTGGTGAAATTGGCCAACGGTCAGACCATTACCATTCCGGTGGGTGAGTCGTCGGCGTCGGTGCCCTTCACCGCGCCAGACAATGCCTACAACACTAATCTGGACCTGACCAACAAGATCACCGACATCTCGGGCGGCAATTACGAGAAGACCGTAGCCGTTGGCGAGCCGGTGACGACCGTGACCGACGGACCAGGCACCAAGGACATTACCCACCTTACCCTGAGCGCGACACCGACGGTTGCCGAGGGTGGCAAGATCACTTATACCGCGACCTTGACCAACAAGGCCGGCACCGATCTGGTGATCAAGCTGAGCAACGGTGAAACCATCACCATTGCCGCCGGCTCGAAGGAGGCTTCGGTCATCGTCGACGCCCCAGGCGATGATGTCTACATTGATGCTGAAGTACTGCAGGTCAAAGTGACCGAAACCACGGGTGGTGACTTCGAGAAGCTGAATGTAAACAGCGGCGCAGCCGTGACCAAGGTCACCGATACCATCGACACCACTACCGTGACCCTGACCGCGACCTCGACCGTCGCTGAAGGTGGTGTGGTGACCTACACCGCATCGGTCAATCACAAAGTTACCGGTTCGGACCTGGTGGTAAAACTGGCCAACGGCCAGACCATCACCATTCCGGTGGGCGAGTCGTCGGCGTCGGTGCCGTTCACCGCGCCGAACAACGTCCATAACACCAACCTGGACCTGACCAACAAGATCACCGACATCTCGGGTGGTAACTACGAGAAGACCGTGGCTGTTGGCGAGCCAGTGACCACTGTCACCGACAACCCGGCGACCCCGGACGTCACCACACTCACGCTGACCGCGACAGATACCGTGGCCGAAGGCGGCAAGATCACCTACACCGCAACGCTGTCCAACCCGGCGGGTACTGCGCTGACCGTCAAGCTGAGCAACGGCGAGACCATCACCATCGCGGCGGGTCAGAAAGAAGGTTCGATCACCATCGACGCGCCGAGCGACGATGTGTACATCGATGCGGGTACCGTTCAGGCCAATATCGATAGCACCAACGGCGGCGACTTCGAGAAGCTGGACGTCAGCAGCACTGCGGCTGTGACCAAGGTCACCGATACCATCGACACCACTACCGTGACCCTGACCGCGACCTCGACCGTCGCTGAAGGTGGTGTGGTGACCTACACCGCATCGGTCAATCACAAAGTTACCGGTTCGGACCTGGTGGTAAAACTGGCCAACGGCCAGACCATCACCATTCCGGTGGGCGAGTCGTCGGCGTCGGTGCCGTTCACCGCGCCGAACAACGTCCATAACACCAACCTGGACCTGACCAACAAGATCACCGACATCTCGGGTGGTAACTACGAGAAGACCGTGGCCGTTGGCGAGCCAGTGACCTCTGTCACCGATAATCCGGCGACTCCGGACGTGACCACACTCACGCTGACCGCGACGGATACCGTGGCCGAAGGCGGCAAGATCACCTACACCGCAACGTTGTCCAACCCGGCGGGTACTGCGCTGACCGTCAAGCTGAGCAACGGCGAAGCCATCACCATCGCCGCCGGTTCGAAGGAAGCCTCGATCACCATCGACGCGCCGAGCGACGATGTGTATGTCGATGCCGAAGACCTGAGCGTGACCGTTACCGGTACCACCGGTGGTGACTTCGAGAAGCTGGACGTCAGCAGCACTGCGGCTGTGACCAAGGTCACCGATACCATCGACACCACTACCGTGACCCTGACCGCGACCTCGACCGTCGCTGAAGGTGGTGTGGTGACCTACACCGCATCGGTCAATCACAAAGTTACCGGTTCGGACCTGGTGGTAAAACTGGCCAACGGCCAGACCATCACCATTCCGGTGGGCGAGTCGTCGGCGTCGGTGCCGTTCACCGCGCCGAACAACGTCCATAACACCAACCTGGACCTGACCAACAAGATCACCGACATCTCGGGTGGTAACTACGAGAAGACCGTGGCCGTTGGCGAGCCAGTGACTACTGTCGCCGACAACCCGGCGACCCCGGACGTCACCACGCTCACGCTGACTGCGACAGATACCGTGGCCGAAGGCGGCAAGATCACCTACACCGCAACGTTGTCCAACCCGGCGGGTACTGCGCTGACCGTCAAGCTGAGCAACGGCGAAGCCATCACCATCGCCGCCGGTTCGAAGGAAGCCTCGATCACCATCGACGCGCCGAGCGACGATGTGTATATCGATGCCGAAGACCTGAGCGTGACCGTTACCGGTACCACCGGTGGTGATTTCGAGAAGCTGGACGTCAGCAGCAAGGCGGCTGTGACCAAGGTCACCGATACCATCGACACCACTACCGTGACCCTGACCGCGACCTCGACCGTCGCTGAAGGTGGTGTGGTGACCTACACCGCATCGGTCAATCACAAAGTTACCGGTTCGGACCTGGTGGTAAAACTGGCCAACGGCCAGACCATCACCATTCCGGTGGGCGAGTCGTCGGCGTCGGTGCCGTTCACCGCGCCGAACAACGTCCATAACACCAACCTGGACCTGACCAACAAGATCACCGACATCTCGGGTGGTAACTACGAGAAGACCGTGGCCGTTGGCGAGCCAGTGACCACTGTCACCGACAACCCGGCGACCCCGGACGTCACCACGCTCACGCTGACTGCGACAGATACCGTGGCCGAAGGCGGCAAGATCACTTACACCGCAACGTTGTCCAACCCGGCGGGTACCGCGCTGAACGTCAAGCTGAGCAACGGCGAGACCATCACCATCGCGGCGGGTCAGAAAGAAGGTTCGATCACCATCGATGCGCCGAGCGACGATGTGTACATTGATGCCGGTACCGTTCAGGCCAAGATCGATGGCACCACTGGCGGCGACTTCGAGCTACTGGCTACCAGTGGAGCCTATGCGGTAACCAAGGTCAGCGACACCATCGACCACACTGGCCTTAGCCTCAGCGCCACGCCAACCGTCGCAGAAGGTGGCCAGATCACCTACACCGCCACCCTGACCAACAAGGCTGGCACCGACATGACCATCAAGCTGAGCAACGGCGCTGTGATCAGCATCGATGCGGGCAAGCTCTCCGGCTCCGTGACCGTTCCGGCGCCAGCCGATGACGTCTATATCGATGCAGGCAACGTTTCGGCGAAGATCACCGAAACCAGCGGTGGCAACTTCGAGAAATTGAACGTCAGCGATACGGCGGCGGTCACTGCGGTCACGGATACCATCCAGACCACCACCCTGAGCATCAGCGGCACCGCCGCGGTCGCCGAAGGTGGTAATGCCACGTACGTCCTGAACCTGACCAACAAGGCCGAGACCGACGTCACCGTCAAACTGACCTACACCGGCACCGCGGCCGATGGCACGGACTACACCGGCGTGGCTACCGTAGTGATCAAGGCCAACAGCTCGCAGGCAACGTTCACCGTCCCGACCTTCAAGGACAACGCCACCGAGGGTACCGAGCACTTCACGGTCAAGATCGATTCGGCCACTGGCGGTAACTTCGAGAAGCTCGACATCAGCTCCAGCGCCGGCAGCGTGACCACCCAGATATTCGAGCCAGCTCCGGTTCTGGACCTGGATGGCAACGACTCCAGCGGCAAGACCGGAGCCGACTACCAGACCACCTTCACCGAGAACCAGCCAGGCAGTGGTGTGTCGATCGGCGATGTGGACGTCACTATCACCGACTTCGACAGCTCGCAGCTGACGGGCGCGACGGTCACCCTGACCAACCGCCAGCCGGGTGATGCGCTGAACCTAGGCAACAGTGTCAACGGCATCACGATCAACGCCAACAGCACAGACGGCAAGGTAGTCCTGACCCTGAGCGGCGCTGCGTCGCTGGCCGACTATATCCAGGCGATCAAGAACATCACCTTCATCAACAGCAGCGAGAACCCGAGCACCACGCCTCGCATCATCACCGTGACGGTGACCGACGGCGTTAATACCTCGAACACCGCCACGACCACGGTGAATGTGATCGCTGTCAACGACGCACCGGTCGCCACTGGCGGCGCCGTCACTGGCGTCGAAGACACGCCGCTGGTGCTGACCTGGAACGACTTCAACATTTCCGACGTCGACAGCGCCCTGTCGAGCCTGGGTGTGACCTTCACCCAGCTGCCAGCGGGTTCCCTGCAGCTCTTCAACGGCACCGCCTGGGTCAACGTCGCCCAGAACCAGACCGTCAGCCAGGCTGACATCGCTGCCGGCAACCTGCGGTTCGTGCCAAAATCCAACGAGTCGGGTATCGACGGATATGGCGGAACGGGCGTCGGCAACAAGCAGGCCGACTATGCCCAGATCAAGTACAAGCCTACCGACGGTACCGCTGCTGGTGGCGAGGCCACGCTGAAGGTCGATATTGCACCTGTAGCCGACAAGCCTGGCCTGAACATCGGCAGCAACACTCCCGAATCGCTTGGCCTGACCAAGGAAACCTGGAACAGCCTCACGGGCCTGGGCACCAACGGCAACGGCATCAGCGGTACTGCGCTGAAGAACGTGTTCGCCAACTCTGGCAGTGCCAGCAAGACCGAGCAGGTTACCAGCGCCGATTCGGGCGGCAGCGTTGCCGCCGGTACGGGCTCCAAGACCTCCGGCCTGATCTACCTGGAAGCCGGCCAGACCTACACCTTCAGCGGCACCGCCGATGACAGCTTGCAGGTCTATATCGGCAAAACCAGCGTGGTCGGCGCCACCTGGGGGGCGGGCGGTACGATCTCCGGCAGCTTCTCGCCGCCTGTCAGCGGCTACTACACCTTGGAGATCTACCACGCCAACCAGTCCGGCCCGGGCAGCCTGGATATCAACGTCAAGGTCGGTAACGGCCCGGTGACCGACCTGAGCAGCTCGGCCATCCCGATGTACCCGAACGTTGCGGCGATGGGGAGCGCGGGGCTTTCCGTGTCCGATTTCCATGGCAGTGACGGCCAGGGCTACTACGACGGCTACAAGCTCAACGAAGGGCCGGAGAACGGCACCGTCAAGCTGGTCGGCATTTCCACCAACCTGACCGACACCGACGGCTCCGAGAGCCTGAGCGTCAAGCTGGACGGCATTCCGGCAGGTTCGGTGCTCAGCGATGGCGCCGGTCATACCGTAACCGTCGGCGCCACGTCGGTTGACGTCACCGGCTGGAGCCTCAACGGCCTGAGCATCAAGCCGCCGGCGTACTACCAGGGCAGTTTCGATGTGAAGGTCACCTCGACCGCTACCGAAAGCGTGGGCGGCAGCAAAGCCTCCACCGAAGGCACGATCAAGGTAACTGTCTATCCGGACAGCTACACCGCCAGCAACCTGACTACCGACAGCGACAGTTTCACCGGCACCACCACCAGTGACATCATCGTTGCCGACATCAGTGGCCTGCATGTGACGCCGGGTCAGGACTACAACATTGCGTTCATCGTCGATACCTCAGGCAGCATGGGCAGCGCGGTCGATGCCGCGCGCAACTCGCTGAAGTCGGTGTTCGATACGCTGGCCAACAGCGTCAAGGGCGCGCAGTCCGGTACAGTGAACATCCTGCTGGTGGACTTCTCCACCCAGGTGAACAGTACGGTTTCGGTCAACCTGGGCGACAAGAACGCGTTGAGCACGCTCTACACTGCGCTCAATACGCTCTATTCCAGCGGCTCGACCAACTACGAGGATGCCTTCAAGACCACCGCCAACTGGTTCAAGCAATTGATGGACGTGGGCAACACCGGCAGCCGCCAGACGTTCTTCATCACCGACGGCCAGCCGAACGTGTACCAGGCTGGCGAACGTGAGGGCACCTTCAGGAACATCGGCACAACGGTGGATTCCGTGCTCAAGTCGATCGGCTACAAGTTGGGTGACGTGGTCACCAACAAGATGGTGGGCAGCGACAACCGCTTCAGCATCGATGCCAAAGGCAACATGACCGCCGAATACTGGGGCAAAAAGGGCTGGACCAACGACAATGGTGCGTCTGGACAGCTGCATGCCCAAGGTGATGGCACCTTTGAGTTCTCCTACGCTGAAAGCGGTTACTACTATGTGGACTACAACTCGCAACAAAGCTTCCTGTTGCTGTCCAACCTGTCTGGCGTGGAAGCCATCGGCCTGAACAGCGCGGTCAATGTCAACGACCTGAAGCCTTACGACACCGATAGCAAGCCGCAGACCAACATCGACCCGAGCAAACTGGCGGAAGCGATCCTGGGCCACACCGAAGCCACCGTGCCGGGCAATGACACCGTCAACGGTGGTGATGGCAACGACATCATCTTCGGTGACCTGGTGAGCTTCGGTTCGGTCGCCGGCAACGGTGTCGAAGCCATACAGAGCTATGTTGCAGGCCAGCTGGGTGTGGCCCTGGGTGATGTCGACGGTCGCGTGCTGCACAAGTACATCGTCGAGCACGTCAGCGAATTCGATGTCTCGCGCAGCAACGATGGCAATGACATTCTCAACGGTGGCGCGGGCAATGACCTCCTGTTCGGCCAGGGCGGCGACGACACCCTCGACGGTGGCAAGGGCAATGACATCCTGATCGGTGGCCTGGGCAAGGACACTTTGCTCGGTGGTGAAGGCAATGACATCCTGCTTGGCGGCAAGGGCGATGACACCATGACCGGTGGCAGCGGTGCCGACACCTTCGTATGGAAGGCTGGCGATACCGGCAATGACGTGATCAAGGACTTCAAGGTGGCCGAAGGCGACCGCATCGACCTGAAGGACCTGCTCCAGGGCGAGAAGGGCAGCACCATCGACAACTACCTGAAGCTCACCACGGTGGAAGGCACGACGACGCTGCAGGTCAGCAGCGAAGGCAAGCTCAATGCCGCCGGTGGTATCGCCAATGCCGACGTGACCATCAAGCTGGAAGGGGTGAACTGGTCCAACACCACGATCAACTCGTTGATCAGCGGTGCTGACCCGACCATCATCGTCCACAACAAGGACAGCTGATGCGCCAATGGGCTGCCCTGCAGCCCATCGCCATCACCGGCTTCAGGCTGGCGCTGTCCCTGTAGGAGCGGCCTTGTGTCGCGATGGGCTGCAGAGCAGCCCCCAGGTCTCCGGCATTGTTGCCGAAACCGTGGGGCCGCTTTGCGGCCCTGTCGCGACACAAGGCCGCTCCTACAGGACGCGTGCCTGGGCCTTTCCCGCAACTCCATGACAGCGCATACTCTGGCGCCGGGCCTGCGTGCCCGGTGATCTTTGCCTATGCTGCTGTCTACCACCCAGGAACCAATGTGACGAGGGACACCGCCATGTTCTACGTGCAACGCGATGCCGCTGGCCAGTTGCAGCGGGTCGAAGCAGCCGCTTTTGACCAGTTCACCGAAATGCTCCCCGCCGACCATGCCGATATCCAGGAATGGTTTGCCGATGACGTCGTGGAAAACAGCCTCAACCAGCTCAAGCAAAGCGATCTCGACATGATCCGCGTGCTCGAGGACTTGATCGATGTGCTGACTGCCAAGGGTGTGTTCAAGATCACCGACCTGCCCCCCGGTGCGCAGGCCAAGCTGCTCAACCGTTCTACAGCGCGCAAGGCGCTCAGCAGCCTGAACAACCTCATCGATGAGGAAGAGCAGGGCGGGTTGATCTGATTGCGCACCGCCTCTGACAGCCGTGCTATGGTTATTCTTTATCGGTATTTAAAATAAAACCCTTATGACTTTATAGTCGCTTCCACTGCGTACCCGTCGACCAATCGATGCGCCGCACGACTTGAACCCACACGGGAAATCCCCGTGCGTTTCTGATCGTTGCGCGCCATTGAAGTCGCGCACTGCGTGGGAGTGAAAAATGTCAGCCGCCTCGAACGCCTTGTCGATCATCGACAGCGCACTGCCGCAACGCTTCGAAATCCGCCCTTTTTCCGGTGCTGTAGGTGCCGAGATCATCGGCCTGGACTTGGCCAGGCCGGTCAACGCCGTGGATTTTGCCCGTATCCATCGCGCCCACCTCGACCACCATGTGCTGGTGTTTCGCGACCAACGCATCAGTCCCGACCAGCAGATCGCCTTCAGCCGCCGTTTTGGTCCATTGCAGATCCATGTGCTCAAGCAGTTCCTGCTCGCCGGCCACCCCGAGATCCTGATCGTTTCCAACATCATCGAGAATGGCCAGAACATCGGCCTGGGTGATGCCGGCAAGTTCTGGCACTCGGACCTGTCGTACAAGGAACTGCCCAGCCTCGGTTCCATGCTGCATGCCCAGGAACTGCCCGGCGAGGGCGGCGATACTCTGTTCGCCGACATGCACAAGGCCTGGGACGCTGTACCCGCGGCCCTGCGCAAGGTGGTCGAGGGCCGCAGTGCCGCTCACTCCTACACCGCCCGTTACGCCGAGACCAAGTTCGAAGGCAACTGGCGCCCGACCCTGACCGCCGAGCAGCTGGCGCAGGTACAGGAAGTCATCCATCCGGTGGTGCGTACCCACCCGGAAAACGGCCGCAAGGCGCTGTTCGTCAGCGAAGGCTTCACCACCCGTATCGTCGGCCTGCCAAGTGACGAAAGCCGCGACGTGCTGCAACAGCTGTATGCCCTGAGCGTGCTGGAGCAGAACATCTATCGCCACCAGTGGCAGCCTCACGACCTGGTGTTCTGGGACAACCGCTCGCTGATCCACCTGGCCACTGGCTGCCCCGCACACCTGCGGCGCAAGCTGTATCGCACCACCATCCAGGGCGATGCCCCGTTCTGACGACTGAGGAAACCCATCATGCGTAAATCCATCAGCCGCCTGGCGGCAAGCATCGGCCTGGGCGCAAGCCTTGTCGTCGGCAGCCTGGCGGCCCCCGCCACGGCGCAAGCAGAAGGCAAGATTCGCATCGCCGAACAGTTCGGTATCGTCTACCTGCTGCTGAACGTAGTGCGTGACCAGCATCTGATCGAAAAACATGGCAAGGAGCAGGGCATCGACATCGAAGTCGATTGGGCCCAGCTGTCGGGTGGTTCGGCTATCAACGACGCACTGCTGTCCGGTTCGGTGGACATCGCCGGTGCCGGCGTCGGCCCGCTGTTGACCGTGTGGGACCGTACCAAGGGCCGACAGAACGTCAAGGCCGTGGCCTCGCTGGGCAACTTCCCGTACTACCTGGTCAGCAGCAACCCCAATGTGAAGACCATTGCCGACATCTCCGACAAGGACCGCATCGCCGTACCGGCGGTAGGCGTTTCGGTGCAGTCGCGCTTCCTGCAGTACGCCGCCGCCCAGCAATGGGGCGACAAGGAATACAACCGCCTCGACAAGTACACCCTGGCCGTGCCGCACCCGGATGCCACTGCCGCGCTGCTGGCCGGCGGCACCGAACTCAACGGACACTTCTCCAACCCGCCGTTCCAGGACCAGGTGCTCGCCAACAAGAACGTGCACGTTGTACTCAACAGCTACGACCTGCTCGGCCCCAACTCGCCGACCTTGCTGTTCGCCACTGAAAAATTCCGCAAGGACAACCCCAAGACTTACAAGGCCTTCGTTGATGCGCTGGCCGAAGCCGCGGACTTCGCCCAGAAGGACAAGGCGGCTGCCGCCGACACCTACATCCGCGTGACCAAGGCCAAGATCGACCGCGACACGTTGATCAGGCTGATCGACAACCCGCAGTACGAATTCACCGTCACGCCAAAGAACACCTACAAGTTGGCCGACTTCCTCTATCGGGTAGGCGCCATCAAGCACAAGCCGGAATCGTGGAAGGACTACTTCTTCCAGGATGAACGCCCGCTGCAGGGGAGCTGACCGATCATGACCGCCCCATTGCCAGGCCACACGGCCAGCAACCTGAGCCGTGTCGCAACGCCGCCTTTGCTCAAGGTGAATAACCTCAGCCTCGAATACCGCACCTCGCAACGCGTGGTGCGGGCCACCCATCAGGTCAGCTTCGAAGTCGACCGTGCCGACCGCTTCGTGCTGCTCGGCCCCTCCGGCTGCGGCAAGTCCACCTTGCTCAAGGCCGTGGCCGGGTTTATCTCGCCCCAGGAGGGGCAGATTCTGCTGCAAGGTCAGCCAGTCAGCGGTCCGGGCCCCGACCGCATCGTGGTGTTCCAGGAGTTCGACCAGCTGCCGCCATGGAAGACGGTGAAACAGAACGTCATGTTCCCTCTGCTGGTGTCGGGCCAGCTGAAACGCGCCGAGGCCGAGGAGCGGGCACTGCACTACCTGGAAAAAGTCGGCCTGGCCGCCTTCGCCGATGCCTACCCACACACCCTGTCGGGCGGTATGAAGGCGCGCGTGGCGATTGCCCGGGCCTTGGCCACTCAGCCGAAGATCCTGCTGATGGACGAACCGTTCGCGGCACTTGATGCGCTGACCCGGCGCAAGATGCAGGAAGAACTGCTGCTGCTATGGGAGGAGGTGCGTTTTACCCTGCTGTTCGTTACCCACTCCATCGAAGAAGCGCTGGTGGTCGGCAACCGCATTCTGCTGCTGTCGCCCCACCCGGGGCGGGTGCGTGCCGAAGTGCACAGCCACCAGTACGACTTGGGCAGCCTGGGGGGTAGCGACTTCCAGGCCAGTGCCCGGCGCATCCATCGTTTGCTGTTCGATGGGGTGGATGCCCCCGAACAGCCCGACGATCTTGGTTTCAACGATATCCGTATTGCCTACTGACGCGAGCTTCAGCCATGACCACTACACCTGTACGCCAGGAATACGAGGTGCAGCTGGAGCCTTTGCTCAGTGTGCCTGTGGAGCGCAACCTGCCGTTGGCTCAGCGCCTGTGGCAGCACGGTTGGTTGCGCAAGGCGGTCATCCTGCTGGTGATCGCCGTGCTGTGGGAGGCCATTGCCCGCTACCAGGGCAACGATCTGCTGCTACCGACCTTCCTGCAGACGGCCACGGCGCTGTGGGACGGCATGGTCAGCGGTGAGTTGCCCGCCAAGGTTGGCGTGTCGCTGGTAATTCTGCTCAAGGGTTACCTGCTGGGGATCATCCTGGCCTTCGGCCTCACTAGCTTGGCGGTGTCGACCCAGCTTGGGCGCGATCTGCTGGGCACCCTGACCTCGATGTTCAACCCATTGCCAGCGATTGCCCTGTTGCCGCTCGCTTTGCTGTGGTTCGGGCTGGGCGACAACAGCCTGATCTTCGTGCTGGTGCACTCGGTGCTATGGGCGCTGGCGCTGAATACCTATGCGGGCTTTCTCGGCGTGTCGGAGACCCTGCGCATGGCCGGGCGCAATTACGGCCTGAAAGGGCTGCGGCTGGTGCTGCATATCCTGGTGCCGGCGGCGCTGCCGTCGATCCTGTCGGGGCTGAAGATCGGCTGGGCGTTCGCCTGGCGCACACTGATCGCTGCCGAGCTGGTGTTCGGGGCCAGCAGTGGCAAAGGCGGGCTGGGTTGGTACATCTTCCAGAACCGCAACGAGCTGTACACCGACAAGGTGTTTGCCGGGTTGGCGGTGGTGATCCTGATCGGCTTGCTGGTGGAAGGGCTGGTGTTCAATACCCTGGAGCGGTTGACCGTTCGCCGCTGGGGGATGCAGCGCTGACGCGCATGTGCTTGGTTGGCCCGATCGTCGGCTTGCCGGTGATCGGCCTGATGTTGTCGGCCCAAATGGCGTAGCTCTGAAACACGTTCAAATATTTTCAAGCCGACTTGTCGTATAACTTGTAAGAAAATTCCTAATTTAGCATCGATCTCCGCAGAACGATTGCGTTGGAGTTTTTCCGTGCCTAGCCTGTTCCGCTCAATTGTTTACGAGGAACAGTAACCATGGCTTTCGACGCTTATATTCAAATCGCGGAAATCGCTGGCGAAGCAAAGGACGAGCAATACAGCAACTGGATCGAGATCCTTGGCTACACGTTCGGCAGCAGCCAAAGCGCCTCCGCCACCGCCAGTTCCGCAGGCGGCGCCACTTCCGGGCGTACCACCCTGAGCAACCTCACCTTCACCAAGTACCTGGACAACGCCAGTTGCAAACTGCTCGAAGCCAGTTGCGCCGGGCAGCACCTGAAAGAGGTGAGGCTGGTCGTCTGCCGCGCCGGTGGGGACAAGCTCAAATACTACGAAGTGGTGCTCGAAGAAGTGATCATCGCCGACTATGCACAAAGCGCGCATGCCGGCGTGCCGACTGAAATCATCCAGCTCGACTACGGCCGTATCAAGACCACCTACACCCGGCAGCAACGCGCCGATGGCCGTGCCGGCGGCAATGTGACCGGTGGCTGGGACCGGATTGCCAACAAGAAGTTTGCGTGAGGAACGACCATGTCCGAGGCACGCAGCTTTATAAATCCCAAGGCACAGAATTACGCGACGCTGAAGAACGGTACACCGATGAACGCCAACCAGCAGGCCAAGTTCGATGTGCTCAATGGGCATATCGTCAACACCGTGGTCTTGGCCGGCGAACTGGTGATCGTCGGTGACCCCGATACTTCTTCCTGCACCAGCCATGAAGCCTTTCTCATGGGCAAGGCGGCTGGCATCCACCGCGACATCATGCTCAACGGGGGCGGTGTTGACGGTTTCATGCTGGATAACTTCGAGATGCTGCAAAGTCTACTGGCCCATGCATCGATGGGGGCAGGGGCAGCGAGCGATGGCTGGGCCAGGTATCTGGATGCAATCAAGAAGACGCTGGAACAGATCGAGCTACTGCACCGCGAGCATATGAGTGGTGGTGTGTTCAGGGCGCGGGAAGAGTTCTATGCCAAGCGTGTGGAGCTGTTCAGGACGTTGGACGAACAGCTGGGGAGGACGGCCGCCTATGGCTCGGGTCTACGAAATCAGGGATCGATCAAGCGAATGCTGCAGCTTTCCACCAAGCGTTATCTGAATGCTGGGGAGATATCCGGGTATGCAGAGAAGGTAACGGGAGTGGCGAAGGCTGCGAGTCTGATCAAGAAAGGGGCCTACATCGGGGTTGCGTTGGATGTAGCCGCTACTGGGCTGGAAATTAAAAAAGCTTGTACTCTGGGGCGGGAAAAGGAGTGTGCCAGAGCTAAGTACGTAGAGGGTGGTTCTCTGTTATTAGGTTTGACTGGAAGTAGTATTGTGGGCGCTTATGGCGGTGCAATCGCCACCGGGGCATGCGCGTTTGTGCTAGGAATTACAACAGGTCCTGGCTCTTTGGTTTGCGGAGTGGTCGGCGGGGCGGTTGGGGGAGCAGTCGGCGGCGAGATCTTTGGGGGATGGGGTGAAATTGCAGGTGATTTCCTATATCGCAAGGTTTCAGAATGACTATGTTTGAGCCTGGCCTGATTGTCTTGATGATCTTTGGCTTGGGAGTAATAACTCTGCTTGTCCTGGTTTATGTTGCTTATGCATGTTTAGATAGGGCTGAATCCCTTTTGGAGAAGTCTAGATATATACAGGGCGTTAAGGAAGGCTTTTTTCATGCTGGTATGCCGGGTAAGGTTTTACGTGTGTGCAGTATTGCCTTTCTTTTGACAATGCCAGGCCCCTACGTACAGCGTGGACTAGCAAACTCCGACGAGATAAAGAGATTTCCGAGGTCGCTGAGATTTTTGTTAATTGGGCTATGGCTAGCATTGACGATTGAAGTCTTAGCTATGCTGGCGTTTCAGGCTTGGCTTTATTATGTTTGAATTGCCTTGGGTGGCAGTCGTAAGCTCTTTGGGCCTGAGTGACTTTGTGAGGGGAAAAGGGCTGGTTGATGCTCCAGAGGTACGAGCAGTAACTGAGTACATCGAAAGGCTACTGATTTCGCTGTGGCTCACGAACCTTGTCGTTGTCAGCATTTTGCATGTGGGTAGGGGCTTTACGAAACTGATTGCCAGGTGACCACTCCTACGGTGATTTGCAATAATTTACGGTGAGTAATAAAGCGTGAGCAGTCTTGAGATGAATGTGGTCGCGATTTGTTTTTTCTGCTTGGGTATGGTTGCGCTTTTAGTGAAAATATATGTCGCCATAAGATATCTTGATGAGATTGAAGGTCTGCTATCAAAAAGCAGTTTTGTATCGGGGAATAGGAAGCTTTATTTGCACGCAGGCATCATCGGTAAGATTATGCGTATCTGTACCATATCAACACTTCTGAGCACGCCATACCTATTTGCTCGCAAGGGATTGGTTGACGAGGCGCAACTGCAGAACTTTCCGACGCGTATGAAAAGACTGCTTATAGTAACGTGGTGCACAATGTGTATTTCTTCAGTCGCATTCCTCGCGCTCGGGTCTTTTTAAGAAAGTGTTTGGAGGAAGCGCGCAGGCTGCAGTGTGATGCGCGGTGCTCAATTTCGCCTTGTCTGACGAAGCTTGCCGGGAAGATGGGAGCAACAAGGTTGTTGGTTTGACCCGCTTGGGAGGCGAGTGTGTGGAAAGAGGATTGAATGAAATCGACAGTTGAAGTAATAGGAATGTCCATGTTGTTATTCTGGATAATGATCAGTGTGGGTATTATGATTTACCTAGCCTGCCGATATCTTGATTTGGTTGAATCGAACCTGTCGGGATGCAGTTATGTACGAAGTAATCGGTTAAGTTTCTCATCGGCGGGTTTGCTAGGTAAAGTGTTGCGCATCTGCCTGGCCGCAAATATGCTTATGATGCCCGGTGTCTTTGTTAGCAAAGGTGTTGCGGATGCTTCCGAAATATTGCGCTTTCCAAAGGATCTGAAAATTAAAATTCTAGTTTCGTGGGGAGGGCTAATGACTTCTACGGTTGTTTTTGTTGTTGCCCATAATGTTCTGAAGCTTTTAAGCTTGCCCAGTTGATTATATCGGCTTAATTTATTATTAATCGGAGGGGTAAAGTGCCACTTTGCTATAAGTGGCTTGTGCTCTACTTTCATCTCGCAATTGCAGGCCAGGTTCTTAGCCATGGGAAATCGAGACTTGCTGGTGGGTGAGCCTTAAGCTCAATGGCCATCCTGATACTGTGCCGCCGCTTCAACGAGTGTCCTGGCAATCTCCATGCGTAGCTGGCTGGGCTGTTCGATCACCACGCCTGCTCCCTGGCTCAGCACCCACCAGCGCAACCCCCAGCCATCCTCCACGGTGGCCCGCAGCCGATGGCCCTGCTCCAGCGCTGTCAGCTGCATATCGACACTCAACGGCGCTTCACGCAACTGTCGGGCCAGCAGGTCGCTGACCCAGGCCTGTAGCTCGACCCCTTCACCTTGCGCCGGCTGCAGCGAACCACCGCGCAAAAAACCCTGCAGATCGAAATTCCCACGCAACTCGCCAGCAACGTTCGCCGACCAGTGCCAGCCAAACGGAATGCTCTTGTCATTGCGCTCCAGCGGAAATATCAGCGACAGCTCATTGAGATCACGCTCGACAGTGCGTTTGCTGACGGTGAAGCCCACGTCACGCAGGCGCCAGACCAATTCGGCGCTGGTAATGCCAGGGGAACGGCTGGGCAACTGGCGCAGCAGCGCCCACTGTCGGCTGAGGGTGGCGCGAGTGGTGGCGAACGGCAAAAGATAACGTCCTTGTCTAGGCTTGCCGCAATAGGATGGCGGCAGGCGTGGGTCATGGCAATTGGCCACAGCCTGCTCAGATCAAGGAAGTCGCATTTGGTTGCCTGGTGCCGAATCGTTCGCGACAGGTTTTGACGTTACGTCACGCAGAATCACGCCTCATCACAGCCGAAGGTTGGGGTTGTGTGTCGTTCAATGAGGATGAACATGTCTGCTGCCAGCAATATCCATTCGCTGCTTGCCCGCCTTTTGCCCGAGCGGGTCATTGCCCCACCGGCCGCTGTCGGGAGGCGACAGCGACTGTTTGCCGGGATCGGGTTGCCCAGCCAGCGCTCGCTGCTGGTCAGCCGCCTGGACGAAGCCAGCGACTTGCAGACGGTTTACGTCGACCTGCGCCGCCAGGCCTTGCAAGGCAATGTGGCGGCGCTCAACGACCTTGGCTGGATCTGGCTCAACGGCAAATACTGGCGTGCTGACACCGTGTTGGCCGGCCACCTGTTGCGCATGGCGGCCCTGCAAGGCAATGCCGCGGCGTGGTTCAACCTTGGGCAGCAACATTACTTCGGCAAAGGTATCGAACCCTCTTACCTACAGGCGGCGGAGTGCTACCGGCAGGCTTTCGAGCGGGGCATGCTGCATGCCGCTGCTGCGCTGGGTGACCTGTACGAGGAAGAAGTGTGCGATGGCAGCCTGCAGTGGCAGGTAGACCTGGTACAGGCCTACCAGTGGTTCTTGCGCGGGGCCGAGCATGGCGAGGCACGCTGCCGTTTCGAGGTGGGCTACCGGTTGATGCACGGGCTGTACGTGGAGGCTGATCTCAAGGCCGCACTGTACTGGCTGGAGCTGGCGGCAGCTGCGGGGGTGGTGCAGGCGGCCGAAGAGCTGGCGGTACACTTCAGCAGCCGTGACGAGGGCCGCTACCAGGAGTGGCGTGACCGGGCGGTGCAGATGGGCAGTACATTGGCCTTGACCATGAAGCTGGAAGACCAGATACAGCCCTGAATGCTCTGTTGCCTGTCCGGGCCTCTTCGCGGGTAAACTCGCTCCCACAGGTACCGCGCATGGCTTGAATCCTATGCAGCACCTGTGGGAGCGGGTTTACCCGCGAAGAGGCCGGCACAGGCAGGCCAGAAGCCCCAGCATGAACAACAATTCATCCATCCCCCCGGTTGACGACAGGGGGAGGCACAGGCGTATATTGATAGTTAGCAAACTATGAATATCCTTGGTTCCTGTCATGTCCCTTGATCTCCTGCGCCTGCAAGTCAGCAGTGGCATGGTGGTTGCCGCCCGCCATTGGCGGCGCATCTGCCATACCGCCCTGACCGGTTACGGCATTTCCGAGGCCTGCGCCGCGCCGTTGCTGATGATCGTGCGCCTGGGTGACGGCGTGCATCAGGTGGCCGTGGCCCAGGCCGCCGGCCTGGAAAGCCCGTCGCTGGTGCGCCTGCTCGACCAGCTGTGCAAGGCCGGCCTGGTATGCCGCAGCGAGGACCCGCTGGACCGCCGCGCCAAGGCCCTGAGCCTGACCGCCGCAGGCCGCACGTTGGCCGAGTCCATCGAAGCCGAACTGGTGCGCCTGCGCCGCGAGGTGCTGCATGGCATCGACCAGGCCGATTTGGAAGCCGCCTTGCGCGTGCTGCGTGCCTTCGAAGCCGCCGGCCTGGGCAACACAGGCGGGACAGCATGAGCGGTTTCTTCAGCTCGGTGCCCCCGGCCCGCGACTGGTTCTATGGCGTGCGTACCTTTGCCGCCTCCATGATCGCCCTGTACATCGCCCTGCTCATGCAGTTGCCGCGCCCCTATTGGGCCATGGCCACGGTGTACATCGTCTCCAGCCCGTTCCTTGGCCCCACCAGCTCCAAGGCCCTGTACCGTGCCGTGGGCACGCTGCTCGGTGCTGGCGGGGCGATTTTCCTGGTACCACCGCTGGTGCAGTCACCGTTGCTGCTGAGCATCGCCATCGCCCTGTGGACCGGCACCTTGCTGTTCCTTTCGCTGAACCTGCGCACCGCCAACAACTATGTGCTGATGCTGGCCGGCTACACCTTGCCGATGATTGCCCTGGCGGTGGTCGACAACCCGCTTGCTGTGTTCGATGTGGCGTCTTCCCGCGCCCAGGAAATCTGCTTGGGGATCGTCTGCGCGGCGGTGGTCGGAGCGATCTTCTGGCCACGCCGGCTGGCGCCAGTTGTAGTCGGTGCCACTGGTAGCTGGTTCACCGAAGCGATCCGCTACAGCGACACCTACCTGGCCCGCCAGGCCAGCGCAGACCAGGTTGGCGGCATGCGCGGGGCGATGGTCGCCACCTTCAACTCGCTGGAGCTGATGATCGGCCAGCTCGGCCATGAAGGTGCCGGTCCGCACACCCTGAAGAATGCCCGCGAGTTGCGCGGGCGCATGATCCACCTGCTGCCCGTGATCGATGCCCTCGACGACGCCTTGGTCGCCCTCGAAGGCCGCGCCCCGGCACAGTTCGCCCAGTTGCAACCGTTGCTCGATGCCGCCCGCGAATGGCTCAAGGGCACTGTCGACAGCGCCTCGGTGGCCCGCTGGACGGCCCTGCACGAACAGATCGAGCGCCTGCAGCCGGGCGCCGCTGCCCTCGACCAGCGCGCCGAATTGCTACTGTCCAACGCTCTGTACCGCCTGACCGAATGGGCCGACCTGTGGCAGGACTGCTGCAGCCTGCAACATGCCCTGCGCAGCGACGATTCCAAACCCTGGCGCGCGGTGTACCGCCACTGGCGCCTGGGCCGCCTGACGGCGTTCTTCGACCGTGGCCTGATGCTGTATTCGGTGGCCTCAACCGTACTGGCGATCGTTGTCGCCTGCGGCCTGTGGATTGGCCTGGGCTGGAACGACGGCGCCAGCGCAGTGATCCTCGCCGCCGTGTCGTGCAGCTTCTTCGCCGCCATGGACGACCCGGCGCCGCAGATCTACAGGTTCTTCTTCTGGACGCTGATGTCGGTCATCTTCTCCAGCCTTTACCTGTTCCTGGTACTGCCCAACCTGCACGATTTCCCGATGCTGGTGCTGGCCTTTGCCGTGCCGTTCATCTGCGTTGGCACCCTGACCGTGCAGCCGCGTTTCTACCTGGGTACCTTGCTGACCATCGTCAACACCTCGACCTTCATCAGCATCCAGGGCGCCTACGATGCTGACTTCTTCACTTTCCTAAATTCCAACCTCGCCGGCCCCGTGGGGCTGCTGTTCGCCTTCATCTGGACCTTGGTGGTGCGCCCGTTCGGTGTGGAGCTGGCTGCAAAGCGCATGACCCGCTTCGCCTGGCGCGACATCGTTGAAATGACCGAGCCGGCCACCCTGGCCGAGCACCGCCAGGTCGGTGTGCAGATGCTCGACCGCCTGATGCAGCACCTGCCGCGCTTGTCGCAAACCGGGCAGGACAGCGGCGTGGCACTGCGCGACCTGCGGGTGGGGTTGAACCTGCTCGACCTGCTGGCCTACATGCCGCGTGCCGGGCAGCAGGCTCGTGAGCGGCTGAACACGGTAGTCGAGGAAGTCGGCGCGCACTACGCCGCCTGCCTGCGCGCCGGCGAGCGCCTGCACGCCCCGGCCGCGCTGCTGCGCAACATGGAGCGCGCGCGCCTGGCGCTGAACCTGGATGAGCTGTACGAGCGCGGCGATGCCCGCACCCACCTGCTGCACGCACTGAGCGGCCTGCGCCTGGCACTGCTGCCGGGCGTGGAGGTGATGCTCGAGCCAGCCGAACAACCGCAACTGCCCCCCGGCCTCGACGGAGCACCCTTGTGATTGGTGAACTGGATATCAGCGGGGTATTCCTGCCCACGCTGCTGGTGATGATGTTTGGCACCTACCTGCTGTTCCTCGGGGTGCACGCGGTGCTGGTGCGCCTGCATTTCTACCGCCTGGTCTGGCACCGGGCGTTGTTCAACGTTGCCCTGTATGCCGTGCTGCTTGGTGCGGTGGACCACTTTTGCCGAAACCTGATGCTGCCATGAAAAAACCTTTGCTGACCTTGGGCCGCGTGGTCCTGACCTTGCTGGTAGTGACCTTCGCCGCCGTGCTCGTGTGGCAGATGGTGGTGTACTACATGTTCGCCCCCTGGACCCGCGACGGCCACATCCGCGCCGACGTGATCCAGATTGCCCCGGACGTGTCCGGGTTGATCCAGAAGGTCGAGGTGCGTGACAACCAGACCGTCAAGCGCGGCGATGTGCTGTTTACCATCGACCAGGACCGCTTCACCCTGGCCCTGCGTCAGGCCAAGGCGACCTTGGGTGAGCGCCAGGAAACCCTGGCCCAGGCCTCCCGCGAAGCGCAGCGCAACCGCAAGCTGGGCAACCTGGTGGCCGCCGAACAGCTGGAAGAAAGCCAGTCCCGCGAGGCCCGTGCCCGTTCCGCCGTCAGCGAAGCGCAGGTGGCCGTCGATACCGCCCAGCTCAACCTCGACCGCTCGGTGGTGCGCAGCCCGGTGGACGGTTACCTGAACGACCGAGCACCGCGTAATCACGAATTCGTCACCGCCGGCCGCCCGGTGCTGTCGGTGGTCGACAGCGCCTCATACCACGTCGATGGCTACTTCGAGGAAACCAAGCTTGGCGGTATCCACATCGGCGATGCCGTGGACATTCGCGTCATGGGCGACAACACCCGCCTGCGTGGCCATGTGCAAAGCTTCGCCGCCGGCATCGAAGACCGTGACCGCAGCAGTGGCGCCAACCTGTTGCCCAACGTCAACCCCGCATTCAGCTGGGTGCGCCTGGCCCAGCGTATTCCGGTGCGCATCGCCTTTGATGAAGTGCCGCAAGACTTCCGCATGATTGCCGGGCGAACCGCCACGGTGTCGATCATCGAGGGCCAGCGCCCATGAAACAGCTGATCCTGGCGGGGCTGTGCCTGTCGTTGGGGGCCTGCATGATGGTCGGCCCCGACTATGAGGTGCCGAAGGACGCGGCGGTGCAACGCAGCGACCTCAACGGCCCGCTGCGCCAGGATGCCGACAGCGTGGTATCGGCACCGGTGCCTGAGGACTGGTGGCAGCTGTATCAGGATCAACGGCTGAACGAGCTGGTGCGCCAGGCCCTGAGTGCCAACACCGACCTGCGCGTGGCTGCCGCCAACATTGCCAAGGCGCGCGCCCAGGTCGAAGTGGCTGAGTCGCAAGGTGGCTTCAACGGCGGCGTCAAACTTGGCGCCCAGCGCCTGCAGGAATCGGGCGAGGCCTTCCTGCTGCCAGAGAAAGTGCCGGTGGCCAACATCGGCGAAGCCATCATCAGTGCCTCGTACCAGTTCGACCTGTGGGGTACTTTCAAGCGTGGCACCGAGGCGGCCAAGGCCAATGCCGACGCAGTGCAGGCCGCCGCCGATACCGCCCGCATCACCCTGGTGGCGGATGTGGTCAAGGCCTACACCCAGGTGTGCTCGGCCAACGAGGAATACCACATTGCCCGCGAGTCGCTCGACCTGCAGGAGCAGAGCGTGAAGCTCAACCAGCGCCTGCGTGATGCCGGGCGTGGCGACGAAACCCAGGTCACCCGCTCGCAGACCCAGTTCAAATCCTTGCGCGCCGAACTGCCACGCTTCAAGGCGGAGCGCGAGACCGGTATGTACACACTGGCTGCCTTGTTGGCAAAACCGGTTGATCAGCTGCCTGCCGGCACTGCCGATTGTGCCGAGCTGCCGCACCTGAACCAGCTGGTGCCGGTGGGCGATGGCGCGGCGTTGCTCAAGCGCCGTCCAGACGTGCGCCAGGCCGAACGGCAGCTGGCCGCTGCCACCGCCTACATTGGCGTGGCGACTGGTGCCCTGTACCCGGACATCAGCATCGGCGCCCAGGTTGGTACCATCGGTATTCTCGAGAACCTCGGTGATCCGTCGACCAACCGCTGGGGCTTTGGCCCGCAGATCAGCTGGACCATCCCCACCAACGGCACCCGTGCCCGCATTCGCATGGCCGAAGCCTCGACCCAGGCAGCCCTGGCGAATTTTGATGGGGTAGTGCTGAACGCCATTCGCGAGACCCAGACCCGCCTGGCGCAGTACAGCGCCTTGCTGGATCGGCGTGACGCGCTGGCCGAGGCTGAGAAATCGGCCAAGGAAGCGGCGGACCAGACGCACCGGTATTACCAGGCGGGGCGTGAATCGTTCCTGGCCGACCTGCAGGCGACGCGCACCTACACCGACATGCGCGCGCAGCTGGCAGCGGCCAATAGCCAAGTGGCTCAGGGGCAGATTGGTGTGTTCCTGGCGTTGGGTGGGGGTTGGAAGGGCACCGCCAAGCCTTGAGGCCAAATCGCCGGCAAGCCAGCTCCCACAGGTACTCCACCGCTTTTGAGGCCTGTGGTGCACCTGTTGTAGCCGGCTTGTACATGCCTCGAAGTTGGTGCGTACCCTGTGGGAGCTGGCTTGCCGGCGATCGAGGGCAAAGCCCTCGCCTAGGTTCTAGAGCTGTAAGACATTTCCGAACCAGAAACCAAATGCTTCAGTTCGGACGCCCTGTCGAATTATCCTACAGCAGCTCTCGGAAGGTGCTGTCTTGGCTGGGAAGCACACCAGGTTTAATGTCCTTGGCTCGCCTTTTCAGGTGAGTTGCCTCACTTCTGTTGCCCATTCCTTTCTGTTCTAGTCGGTGTCGATAATGGACATTTACAGGCTTGATGTTATATCGGTATCGATATAATTTGTGTGCAGGCTCCTGGAATCTGTGCATTGCCATGTACGCCAGAAAGGTGCAGCGGCATGACCAAACACACGGGTGAGGCATGAGGCGCAAGCGCAGCTGGCGATTGGAGCAATGGCGAAGGGGTATGCGGCATGTGGGACGGTCAGAAGCCTATCGAATGGGTAGGCGGCAGCAAGGATGATGTGCGCAGGTTCCCACCAGCGGCGAGGCAGCGGGCTGGGTATCAGCTGGACTTGATCCAGTCCGGTGAAGAACCTACCGACTGGAAGTCGATGGAGAATGTGGGGCAGGGTGTGCGGGAGATCCGCATCAAGTGTAAAGACGGTGCTTTTCGCGTGTTCTATGTTGTGAACCGCCCGGAGGCTGTCTATGTCCTGCATGCATTCCGCAAGACAACTGAAAAGACGGATAAGCGCGATATTGATGTGGCGAAAGCCCGTTTCAAGTCGCTGGACTGAGAGGTGATCAACAATGGCGAATGAACGCTCGGCATCTGTATGGGACGCGTTGGCTGATACGCCAGAAGAGGCCGACAACCTTCGGCTGCGCTCGCAGTTGATGCGGATTTTGGTCAAGACGGTGCGTGCCTGGGATCTACCTCAGAAGGATGCGGCGCGTCGGCTACATGTCACTCAACCGCGCTTGAGTGAGCTTTTGAATGGGAAGATTGACAAGTTTTCCCTGGATGCCCTGGTAAATCTGCTGGCCAATGCCGATCTGGAAGTGGATTTCACGGTGAAGGAAAAGCTCGCCTGAATCGGTGGCTGGACCATGAGGGCCAGGCCTTGCCGTTTTCAACCCGCACCGAACTGAGGCGTCGTAAGACATTTCCGAACCTGAAACCAAATGCTTCAGTTCGGATGCCCTGTCGAATTATCCTACAGCACCTGTCGGAAGGTGCTGTCTTGGCTGGAAAGTGTTCCCGGAATACTGTCGTGGGGTCGCCTCGCAAGGCGATCGGGCGTGAGACACCCGGATTTCATTCGGTAGCACCGCTTTATGGCGGTCGTGTGCGGACAGGCTTCGGTCTGGCCGGGGTTACCGTATGTCCCGTGTCTCACACCGTGCACGACTGCCACCCAACTTCGTGAGACAAGGAGGAGAGCAGTTCAATCCCCCATACGGAGTTCTGCCATGAACAAGCTCGTCCCCGATCCACCAGTTACCGATCTGCTTCTGCTCGACCCTCCCGCACTCTCACTAATCGATCCACTCAGCCCCAAAGACTGCGAAGAGCTGATCAGCGCCATCACCCTGACCATCGACCACACCACCACAGTCCTGCTCGACAACCCTCCCGGCGACATGCGCAATGCCATGGGCATGAATATTCGATTGCTCTGCCGCCTGATCAATGCCGTGTGCGACCGCACCCATGCAACCCGCCACGATCAAGGAGCGACCCGATGAGCGATGATCCAAGAGACTCTGCAACCGCAGGTGTGGAAACCTTCGACTTGTTCCGCCTGCAGCCAAATGTGCCGTTCAGCCATGCTTTCTCGCAGCTATCTGTGCTGCTGGGCTGTATTCGCCACCTGACCACCGAAGCGGAAATGGAAAACGACCGCATTGCCGGTAGCGCTGCGCGGATACTAAGCGAGATGGCCAAGGCCTTGATCGATGATATGGAGCGGGGGATGAACAAGGTTCTTCAATAACCCTAAAGACCCCGGGGCCGCTGTGCGGCCCATCGCCGGCAAGCCAGCTCCCACACCTGTACGTTCACTGCTATCGAGTCCTGTGACTTACCTGTGTGGCTTGCCGGCGATGAGGCCCAGGCAGGTCAGCGCCTGCCACAGGCCTGATGTGTACCCTGTGGGAGCTGGCTTGCCGGCGATAGGGCCCTGACAGGCAAAGCCCCATCAAAGCCAAATTGCATCCCAATGCGGATAATCCCCCACCCTCGCGACCAATCCTGCCCGCTTCGGATTCATGACGATGTACCGCGCCACCGCCTGCACATCCTCCTCCCGGCGCAAGGCCCGGTCATGAAATCCCTTCTGCCAGAGCTGGCCGCTTCGCCCTTGATACCTGTTGATCATCATGGTGCTGCGAGATTTCACCCTGCGCATCAAGCGCTTCAGGCTGCCCGGTCCAAGCTCGACCAGCCAATGAAAATGATCTGGCATCACCACCCAGGCCAGCGATCTGACGGCACCTTCCTCTTCAGCCTGGCGCAACTCGGCAACCAGAAAGCGGGCCGAGTGAAAGTCATTGAATATTGGGGCCCGGTCGAGGGTTGTGCTGGTAAGCAGATACAATCGACTGGTTTCCGAAAAACGGCCAAGCCGTAACTGGTCTGAGTGGGGACGATCCATGTTCCCTGTCTCCTGATGGGTTGCTCCTCAGGCTAGTGGCTATGGATCTGCGAATAACCAATCAATTGGTACCCGGTGTTTCCAGTGACATCGGCGCAACCTTTATCGCCGGCAAGCCAGCTCCCACCTCGACCTCATCTCCCTCAAGCCATGTGCAATACCTGTGGGAGTCTGGCTTGCCAGCGATGAGACCCGAACCGGCAACACAAGACAGAATCTCCCACAGGTTCAGCGCATTCCCCCTCTTCATCTGATTTGTAGCAAGATTTTTCATGAAATCCGCCCAGCACCCTTGAGTGAAGCAAAGTGGGAGTGAACAATGTTCTCTTTCGCATTCCCTTCGAGACTGGCCATGAAAACCCGTTCCCGTCTGCTTGCCTGGCTGCCGGTTATTTTGCTCGGCCCGGTGCTGGCGCTGTGCAGTACCCTGGCGCTGGCCGAAGCCCCCGCCGAGGCCTCCAAGGCCCTGCACCTGCTGGACTACATTGGCGCCGACTACCCGCCCACCGTGCAAGACGGCAAGGTGATCGACGATGGTGAATACCGCGAGCAGCAGGAGTTCAGCGCGGTATTGGCCGACTTGGTCAAAGGCCTGCCTGCGCATGCTGAACAAGCAGCCCTGGAGCAGGGCGTCCAGGCGCTGCGCCAGGCCATCGACCAGCGCCAGGACGGCCCGGCTGTTGCCAGGCAGGCCCGCCAGCTGGGTGCACGCCTGGCGGTGGCCTACGAGGTCAGCCAGGCTCCGGTGATTACCCCGGACCCGGCCCGTGGCGCTTCGCTGTATGCGCAAAACTGCTCGATCTGCCACGGCGAAACTGGCGCCGGCGACGGCCCGGCCGGCGTGGGCCTGGAGCCTGCACCCGCCAACCTGCGCGATGTTTCGCGCCTCGACCAGTTGAGCCTGTTCGACCTCTACAACACCCTGGCCCTGGGCATCGATGGCACCGAGATGCCTTCGTTTGCCGACCAGCTGGACGACCGCCAGCGTTGGGATGTGGCTGCCTACATCGCCAGCTTCACCGCCAAACCAGAAGCCG
Source organism: Pseudomonas sp. 13159349 (assembly GCF_013305685.1). Taxonomy (NCBI): domain Bacteria; kingdom Pseudomonadati; phylum Pseudomonadota; class Gammaproteobacteria; order Pseudomonadales; family Pseudomonadaceae; genus Pseudomonas; species Pseudomonas sp. 13159349. The sequence goes on from NZ_CP045553.1 coordinate 250,192, forward strand.
GCAAAGGCGACAAGACCTGGAACATCGCCGACCTGGCCCGCCAGACCCCGGCCGAAGTCGCCGCCAGCGAAGGTGCCACGGCCGTGGAGGCGTTCCGCGCCCAGCGCGCGCAGCCGCCGCAGGTCAAACGTGGCCCGGCGCAATTGCTCGAATACACCGCCAGCACTCTGGACAAGAGCCTGGCGGCCTACCGCGCAGGTGATCACGACCAGGCCTATGACCTGTCAGTAGCGGCCTACCTGGAAGGCTTCGAGCTGGTGGAAAGCTCGCTGGACAACATCGACACCCAGGCGCGCAAGGACACCGAAAAATCGCTGATGGCCTACCGTCAGTCGCTGCAGGACGGCTTGCCCGTGGCCCAGGCCGAGCAACGCCTGAGCGAAGCCAAGGCCAAGCTCGAGCAGGCTTCCAAACTGCTGGGCAACGATGGCCTGAGCTGGTCGCTGAGCTTTGTATCCGGCTTGCTGATCCTGCTGCGCGAAGGCCTGGAGGCGATTCTGGTGCTGGCGGCGATCCTGGCCTTCCTGCGCAATACCGGCCAGCAGTCGGCGGTGCGCAGCGTCAACATCGGCTGGGGCCTGGCGCTGGTGGCCGGTTTCGCAACCTGGGCGCTGGCAGCCTACGTGATCGACGTTGGTGGCGCCCAGCGCGAGCTGCTGGAAGGCTGCACGGCGCTTTTCGCCGCGGTGATGGTGCTGTGGCTTGGCGTGTGGATGCACGACCGCCGCCATGCTGCCGCCTGGCAGGATTACATCAAGAGCAGCCTGGTCAGTGGTGGCGGACGTTTCGGTTTTGCCGTGCTGGCGTTCTTCTCGGTTTACCGCGAACTGTTCGAAGTGATCCTGTTCTACGAAACCCTGTGGCTGCAGGCCGGCCCAGCCGGGCACCAGGCGGTGCTGGCGGGTGGCGCCACGGCGCTGGTGCTGCTGGTGGGGTTGGCCTGGGTAATCCTGCGTGGCTCGGCCAAGCTGCCGCTGTCGCTGTTCTTCAGTATCAACGCCGCGCTGCTATGTGCCTTGTCGGTGGTGTTCGCCGGGCATGGCGTTAAGGCGCTGCAAGAGGCCGGGGTACTTGGCACGCGGCCGGTGGCGTTCTTCGAGTTCGACTGGCTGGGGGTTCACGCTGACGCCTACTCGCTTTCGGCGCAGGCGCTGGCCTTGCTGGCCATCGTGTTCCTGTACGGGCGCTCGCGCCTGGCGGAAAGGCGCAGGGCAGCGGCCAACTGATTAGGGCCGCGCTGCGGTCCATCGCCGGCAAGCCAGCTCCCACTCCGACCGCATCGGCTTCAAGCCATTTGCTGTACCTGTGGGAGCCGGCTTGCCGGCGATGGGCTGCAAGGCAGCCCCTGGCATTATCAGTTCAGGCCGGCTGTGGCGCCTTGAGAATGTTCTGCAGCAACTGGACACTTTCGACAGCGTCATGACCCAGGCTGGTCAGATAGCCGCCATCAGGTTGATCGGTCAGCCCCTTTTCATGCAGGCGTTGCGCGGCGGCTACCAGGGCAGGGGAAGCGTTCTTGTGAATCTTGATGCCTTCCTGGCTGCTGTCGTGCTTGAACAGCGAAAGTACTTCCAGTTCAGCAATCAGATCGGGGGTAAAAGGCATGGCGACTCCTGACTTCCAGACAAGGATGACGGCACCGTTCTACGGTGCCTGATCTTCGAGTGTAGCCGGGTTATTCGTCCTCGCCTTGATCCATCTCAGGTGGTAACTCTGGCAGCGCCCGCAGCGCGCTTTCATACCACTCGCTGTTGAACGCGCGGTCTTCCACCAGCATGTTGTCGATCTCGAAGGCCAGCACATGGGCCATCAGGTTGAGAATGTCTTCACGCTCATAGCCAACCAGGGTCAGCTTGTTGAAGGTGGCCTTGGCCGCAGGCGGCTCGCCGCTTTCTATCTGGTTCTCGATAGCCTGGGTCAGCGTTGCTTCGGCGAAGGCTTCGTCGTCGTCATTGTCGATTTCGGTGGGCTCGCTCATGGCGGTACTCCTGTGATGGGATGCACAGTGTGCCACGCCCGTGGCGGCAATGCCCGGGCATTGACAGGGTGCATGACGCTGGTCAGGGGCGGTCGTACGGTCTATAAAAGCCGGGCCAACCCCTTACGGCCTGGAGGCTGTTACCTCATGCTCAAGCTTCATGGATTCTCGGTCAGCAACTACTACAACATGGTCAAGCTGGCCCTGCTGGAAAAAGGCCTGCCCTTCGAAGAAGTCATCTTCTATGGCGGCCAGGCGCCACAGGCGCTGGAAGTGAGCCCGCGAGGCAAGGTGCCGGTGCTGCAGACCGAACACGGCTTCCTCAGCGAAACCAGTGTGATTCTCGACTATATCGAGCAGACCCAGGGCGGCAAGGCGCTGCTGCCTGCCGACCCGTTCGGGCAGGCCAAGGTGCGTGAGCTGCTCAAGGAAATCGAGCTCTACATCGAGCTGCCGGCGCGTACCTGCTATGCCGAGTCTTTCTTTGGCATGCAGGTCGAGCCACTGATAAAGGAAAAAGCTCGCGCGGATCTGCTGGCCGGTTTTGCCACGCTCAAGCGTAACGGCCGCTTCGCCCCCTATGTGGCGGGTGAGCAACTGACCCTGGCAGACCTGATGTTCTGCTTCTCGGTCGACCTGGCCTACGCGGTGGGCAAGAAGGTGCTGAACATCGACTTCCTGGCGGACTTCCCGCAGGCCAAGGCGTTGCTGCAGCTGATGGGCGACAACCCGCACATGGCGCGGATCGTGGCGGACAAGGAGGCGGCGATGCCGGCCTTCATGGAGATGATTCGCAGCGGTAAACGCTAAAAGCTGGGGCTGCTTCGCAGCCCATCGCCGGCAAGCCAGCTCCCACAGTTACAGCGCTTACCTTGAGGGTCACGCCATACCTGTGGGAGCTGGCTTGCCGGCGATCGAGGGCAAAGCCCTCGCCTTGAGGCCTTAACGCGAAGCCAGCAGCGCCTTGCCGCGGGCGACGGCCGCACGCACCTGCGCCGGTGCGGTACCACCAATGTGGTTACGGGCATTCACCGAGCCTTCCAGGGTCAGCACGGCAAACACGTCCTGCTCGATCTGGTCGCTGAACTGGCGCAGTTCGTCCAGGCTCATTTCGGCCAGGTCCTTGCCGGTTTCCACGCCATACTTCACCGCGTGACCCACGATCTCATGGCAGTCACGGAACGGCAGGCCACGGCGTACCAGGTAGTCGGCCAGGTCGGTAGCGGTGGAGAAGCCGCGCAGGGCCGCTTCACGCATGATGGCGTGCTTGGGCTTGATGGCCGGAATCATGTCGGCAAAGGCACGCAGCGAGTCGCGCAGGGTGTCGGCGGCGTCGAACAGCGGTTCCTTGTCTTCCTGGTTGTCCTTGTTGTAGGCCAGCGGCTGGCCTTTCATCAGGGTCAGCAGGCCGGTCAGGGCGCCGAACACACGGCCGCTCTTGCCACGTACCAGTTCCGGCACGTCCGGGTTCTTTTTCTGCGGCATGATCGAGCTGCCGGTGCAGAAGCGGTCTGGCAGGTCGATGAACTGGAACTGCGCGCTGGTCCATAGCACCAGCTCTTCGGAGAAGCGCGACAGGTGCATCATCGCCACACTGGCGGCGGCGCAGAATTCGATGGCGAAGTCGCGGTCCGACACGCCGTCCAGCGAGTTGCCGGCCACGGCTTCGAAGCCCAGCAGCTTGCAGGTGAGCTCGCGGTCGATCGGGTAGGTGGTGCCTGCCAGCGCGGCGCTGCCCAGGGGCATGCGGTTGGCACGCTTGCGGCAGTCGACCAGGCGCTCGTAGTCGCGGCTGAGCATTTCGAACCAGGCCAGCAGGTGATGGCCGAAGGTGACCGGCTGTGCCGTCTGCAGGTGGGTGAAGCCGGGCATGATGGTTTCGGCTTCACGCTCGGCCTGCTCCAGCAGGCCCTGCTGCAGGCGAGTAATCTCGGCCAGGATCAGGTCGATTTCGTCGCGCAGCCACAGGCGAATGTCGGTGGCCACCTGGTCGTTGCGGCTACGGCCGGTGTGCAGCTTCTTGCCGGTGATGCCGATACGGTCGGTCAGGCGTGCCTCGATGTTCATGTGCACGTCTTCGAGATCGACGCGCCAGTCGAAGGTGCCGGCTTCGATCTCACCCTGGATGGTCTTCAGGCCATCGATGATGGTGTCGCGCTCGGCATCGCTGAGCACGCCGACCTGCGCCAGCATGGTGGCATGGGCGATCGAACCCATGATGTCGTGGCGGTACAGGCGCTTGTCGAAATCGACCGAGGCGGTGAAACGGGCGACGAAGGCGTCGACGGGTTCACTGAAGCGGCCGCCCCAGGACTGATTGGTCTTGTCGGTGCTCATGGATTCACTCATTGCAGGCGTGAACGAAAAAGTGGCGCCGATGATAGCAGGGTTTGGGCCGGCCGCCGCAGGGCGCTGGTCGACAGAATTGCGCGGAAAACGATAGAGAAGGATTTGCAGGAATGAACGGCAGTGTTCCACGGACCGTCTACAGTTGGACAGGAGGACTGGCAGTGAATCTGCCGGCCGAGTGAATCTTTGGCCTTCGCACCGGTCTAGAGCGTGACCTTAGTGTCGCTCGAACCATACCTGTCTACGCTATACCTGTGCGAGACTCATTCAGGAATCCAGCGCAATTATGAATGTCCTGATCGTTGATGACGAACCCCAAGGCCGTGAGCGCCTTAGCCGGCTGCTCGGCGAACTGGAGGGTTACACCGTGCTGGAGCCTAGCGCCACCAACGGCGAGGAGGCCTTGGCGCTGATCGAAAGCCTTAAGCCCGATGTGGTCCTGCTGGACATCGGCATGCCAGGCCTGGATGGCCTGCAGGTTGCTGCTCGCTTGTGCGAGCGCGAGGCGCCTCCGGCGGTGGTGTTTTGCACCGGGGACGATGAATACGGTGCCGAGGCTTTCAAGGACAGTACCCTCAGCCATGTGACCAAACCTTTCCAGGCCCAGGCCTTGCGCGATGCCCTGCGCAAGGCCGAAAAGCCCAACCGCGCCCAGTTGGCGGCGCTCACCAGGCCGGCCAACGAAGGCGGCGGCCCGCGTAGCCACATCAGTGCCCGCACGCGCAAAGGCATCGAGCTGATCCCTTTGCCCCAGGTCATCTATTTCATTGCCGACCACAAGTACGTGACCTTGCGCCACGAGGCCGGGGAAGTGTTGCTCGACGAGCCGCTCAAGGCCCTGGAAGACGAGTTTGGCGAACGCTTCGTGCGTATCCACCGCAATGCCCTGGTCGCCCGTGAGCGTATCGAACGCCTGCAGCGCACGCCGCTGGGGCATTTCCAGCTATACCTGAAAGGCCTGGACGGTGACGCCCTGACCGTCAGCCGGCGCCATGTGGCCGGTGTGCGCAAGATGATGCAAACCCTCTGAGCCTGTACCGGCCCAATCGCCGGCAAGCCAGCTCCCACAGGTATAGTGTCAGCCTTGAGCCTTGCACGGCTGAGGGAGCTGGCTTGCCGGCGATTGGGCGGTACAGGTAAGCACAGGATCCTGATCCACATCTGCTAGCGATACCGGCGATGCTGTTATCATCGACAGCATTTCTCTGGATCGGGGCGTTCCATGTCCACTCGCGAAATCCGCATTGCCACCCGTAAAAGTGCCTTGGCCCTGTGGCAGGCCGAATACGTCAAAGCCCGCCTCGAGCAGGCCCACCCCGGTCTGCTGGTGACCCTGGTGCCCATGGTCAGCCGTGGCGACAAGCTGCTCGACGCGCCGCTGGCAAAGATCGGTGGCAAGGGGCTGTTCGTCAAGGAACTGGAAACCGCCCTGCTGGACAACGAAGCCGACATCGCCGTGCATTCGATGAAGGACGTGCCCATGGACTTCCCCGAAGGCCTGGGCCTGTACTGCATCTGCGAGCGCGAAGACCCGCGCGATGCCTTCGTTTCCAATACCTTTGACAGCCTCGATGCGCTGCCTGCCGGCAGCATTGTCGGTACCTCCAGCCTGCGTCGCCAGGCCCAGTTGCTGGCGCGTCGCCCGGACCTGGAAATCCGCTTCCTGCGTGGCAACGTCAACACCCGCCTGGCCAAGCTAGATGCCGGTGAGTACGACGCTATCATCCTTGCCGCTGCCGGCTTGATTCGCCTGGGTTTCGAGGACCGCATCACTTCCGCCATCAGCGTCGATGACAGCCTGCCGGCAGGCGGCCAGGGTGCGGTGGGTATCGAATGTCGCAGTGCCGACCACGAAATCCATGCACTGCTGGCACCGCTGCACCATGCCGATACTGCCGACCGGGTGGTGGCCGAGCGTGCCCTGAACAAGCGCCTGAATGGTGGCTGCCAGGTACCGATTGCCTGCTATGCGGTGCTTGAAGGTGACCAGCTGTGGCTGCGTGGCCTGGTAGGCCAGCCCAGCGGCGGTACCCTGTTGGTGGCCGATGCCCGCGCACCACGTACTGCCGCCGAAAGCCTGGGCGTGCAGGTGGCCGAGGACCTGCTGGGGCAGGGCGCCGAGGCCATACTCAAGGAAGTCTACGGCGAGGCCGGCCACCCGTGAGTTCGTGGCGCCTGTTGCTGACCCGGCCTGCCGAGGACTGTGCGGCACTGGCGCAAAGCCTGGCAGCGGCGGGGGTAGCCAGCAGCTGCCTGCCGCTGCTGGCAATCGAGCCCGTCGCTGTGGACAACCAGCAACGCCTGTTGCTGGAAGGCCTGCACGCCTTCCAGGCGATCATCGTGGTCAGCAAGCCGGCAGCCCGTTTGTTGCTTGAGCAATTGGCCGAGGCCGGCCTGCGGCCACCCATGCAAGGTTGGTTCACCGTGGGCGAGGCGACCGCCGCCGTGCTTCAGGGTGCAGGCCTGGCGGTGAGCGTCCCGCCACGCGGCGATGACAGCGAAGCGTTGCTGGCGCTGCCAGCCCTGCGCCAGGCAGTTGCCGTGCCGGCACCGCGGATCTTGATCGTTCGTGGTGTGGGAGGTCGCGAACTGCTGGCAGAGCGTCTTGCAGAGCAAGGTGCTAGTGTCGATTATCTGGAACTGTATCGTCGCTGCCTGCCGGCTTACCCGGCGGGCACCCTGATGCGCCGCATCGAAGCGGAACGCCTCAATGGCCTGGTGGTCAGCAGTGGGCAGGGTTTTGAACACTTGCAGCAGATGGCCGGCGCCGATTGGCCGCAGCTGGCGCGTCTGCCGCTGTTCGTGCCCAGCCCTCGGGTTGCCGATCAGGCCAGGGCCGCCGGGGCCCAACAGGTTGTGGATTGCCGTGGCGCCAGTGCCACGGCCTTGCTGGCAGCCGTGCAGCGCAGCGCTGCACCTGCCTCTTAAGGCGCTAAGCTGAACGCGATGCGCCCCCATGCAAAGGATGGATACGTGAGCGAGACTGTCTTGTCCAATAACGATCAGCCGTCGGCACAGGCGCCGGCGGAACCCGTCACCACCCCACCTGCCAAGCGCTCCGGCAGTGGCCTGGCAACGCTGGCCCTGCTGTTGGGCGCGGCCGGGGTGGCGGTAGGTGGCTGGGGTGTCTGGCAGGTGCGTCAACTGCAAGGCAGCGAATTCAACCAGGGCCAGCACATCGAGGCGCTGAACCAGCGCGCCGAGGCCCTGCAGCAGCGTGAGCAGCAGATCAGCGCGCAACTGGCCAGCCTGCCGGCAGCCAGCGAGCTGGAAGACCGCCGCCGCCTGGTGGCACAGTTGCAGGGTGACCAGCAACGTCTCAGCCAGCGCCTGGAAACCATACTGGGCGAAAGCCGCAAGGAATGGCGCCTGGCCGAGGCCGAGCACCTGCTGCGCCTGGCCACCCTGCGCCTGTCGGCGCTGCAGGACATCACCAGTGCCAAGGCCTTGGTCGAGGGGGCGGACGAGATCCTGCGCGAGCAGAGCGATCCGGGTGCCTTCGCCGCCCGTGAGCAATTGGCGCGCAGCCTGGCCACGCTCAACAGCACTCAGCAACCGGACCGTACCGGCCTGTTCCTGAAACTCGCCGCTCAGCGCGAGCTGGTGCAGCAACTCAGCGCCCAGTCGCCAGAGTTCGACACCAATGCCGATGCCCTGGGCGCGCTCACCGCCGATGGTGATGGCGCCAGTCGCCTGTCCCAATGGTGGGCCGAAATCTCCAAGTACTTCCAGATCGACTTCAACGCCGATGACAACGTGCGTCCGCTGCTGGCCGGGCAGCAACTGAACCAGCTGCGTCTGGCCCTGAGCCTGACCATCGAGCAGGCCCAGTGGGCAGCGCTCAATGGCGATAGCAAGGTCTACACCCAGGCGCTGGACGACGCCCGCAGCGTGCTGCTGGCCAACTTCAACGCCGACAACCCGCAAAGCAAGGCCATGCTTGACAGCCTCAATGCCTTGGCCGAACAGCCGGTGTCGGTGGTTACCCCTGACCTCAGCGAAAGTCTGGCCGCAGTGCAGGCCTATATCCAGCGCCGCCACCTGCCGGCCGATGCTGAAGGGGGCAAGCCATGAAGCGTGTCTACCTGCTGGCCGTGCTGGCGATCGTGGTCGCCGCGGCGCTAGGTATCGCGGTCGCCAAGCACAGCGGCTACGTGCTGATCTCCTATGGCAGCTTCCGCTACCAGTCGGGGCTGTGGGCGGCCTTGGCCGGCTTGCTGGTTGTGGTGCTGTTGCTGTGGCTGGTGCGCTACCTGGTCGGCCTGGTGCTGACTTCCAGTGGCGTGGTCAACCCGTGGTCGCGGCGTAATCGCAGCCGGCGTGTTCGTCTGGCCATCGAGCAGGGCCAGCTGGACCTCGCCGAGGGCCGTTGGGCCAGTGCCCAGCGCCATCTGCACCGTGCCGCCGAGGCCGAGCGCCAGCCGTTGCTGTATTACCTTGGTGCCGCGCGTGCCGCCAACGAGCAAGGCCGAACCGAAGACAGCGACAACCTGCTGGAACGTGCTCTGGAGCGCCAGCCGCAAGCGGAGCTGGCTATTGCCCTGACCCATGCGCAATTGCAGATGGACCGTGGCGAAAGCGACGGCGCGCTGGAAACCCTGCTGGCGATGCAGGAGCGCCACCCGCACAACGGCCAGGTGCTGCGCCTACTGCAGCGCCTGCACCTGGAACGCGGCGACTGGTCTGCCCTGATCCGCCTGCTGCCTGACCTGCGCAAGGGCAAGGTGCTGCCGGCCGCCGAGCTGGCTGCCCTGGAGCAACGTGCCTGGGGCCAGAACCTGAGCCTGGCCACCACCCGTGGCGAGGATGCGCAAAGCGCCCGTCAGGCTCTGGAGCGCGCCTGGCAGCAACTGACTGCTGCCCAGCGCCAGGAGCCACAACTGGTGCTGGCCTATGCCGAGCAATTGCGTCAGGTGGGCGCCCAGAGCGAAGCGGAACAAGTGCTTCGCACCGCTCTCAAGCGTGAATACGAAAGCCATCTGGCACGCCTGTACGGCCTGGTGCGCGGCGATGACCCGGCGCGCCAGCTGCAAACAGCCGAAGGTTGGCTCAAGGCCCACCCGCAAGATGCCAGCCTGCTGCTAACCCTGGGCCGTCTGAGCCTGCAGAACCGCTTGTGGGGCAAGGCACGGGACTATCTGGAAAGCAGCCTGCGCATGGAACGCAACCCCGAGGCCTGTGCCGAGCTGGCGCGCCTGCTCGCCGGCCTTGGCGAGACCGAGCGCAGCAACCAGCTGTTCCAAGAGGGCCTCGGCCTGCTGGACGAGCGCCTGCTGGCCCTGCCTTTGCCCGAAGGCGTACGCGCCTGACCTACCCCAGGGCCCGCGCAAAGGTGCGGGCTTCGGGGGCGGGTAACTTTTCTCTCTGTGTAAGTTAGATCTGCAGTCCATTTCTTCAGACGTTTCCTACCGCATGGTTGGAAATTTCCTTAGCGATTCAGCGACTTGTCCTTACTGTCGCGCCTTGAAACAAAGCGCTTCTTTCCTCTACCGTTTCAAGCCTCTTCATTATCCCGGGACCTTCACCGCCCATGCTGCCGGCCCGTTTGCGCACCTTTTTCCTACCTGCCTGCCTTGCTGCACTGGCGGTACTGGCTGCGTCCTTCCACCTGGAAAGCGTCCTCGGGCTGGTGCCCTGCCCGTTGTGTTTCAGCCAGCGGTTGCTGCTTGGAGTGTACGCAATGCTGTGCCTGGCGGCAGTGCTGCAGGCACCGGGTACGGCGGGCATTCGTTGTTATGCGCGGGCGACGCTGGGCTGTTCGCTGGCCGGGGCGTTGCTGGCAGCGCGACATGTGTGGTTGCAGGGGGATGACGGGGCCATCGCTGTCTGCCCGGTGCCGCTCGGGCGGCTGATCGAGCAATCCTGGGGCGAGGCAGCCCGGCAATTGTTGTTCGGCGGCCCGGATTGCAACTCGCTGACCTGGAGCTTCCTCGACCTGACCCTGCCCGAGTGGAGCCTGTTGGCGTTCCTGCTGCTGGCAATGCTGCCCTTGAGTTGTCTGCTGGCGTATCGTTTCCGCACCCTGGCGAGAACATGACTTGGCGCAAGGTTGCACCATTGGCACGACCAATGGCCGTGTAACTGGGTATTAAACACTTGTATGAACTTTGTCCGCTGCGTACCTTGAAGGGCAGCACGCGCGGGAATAATCTCCCTGCACGCATACCGAAAACACAACTGCTCGATGCCGCCTGCTGATGTCACCTTTGTGCTGCACGGTCGTGGTGCGAGGTGCAGCGGCATCTACCCAGAAGGGAAGAGATCGCCATGCTCGATAGTTGTCAGAACGCTCAGGAACGCTGGGGTGGGGTTCACAAACTGATCGACCGCTGGCTGGAGGAGCGCCAGGAACTGGTGCAGGCTTTCCGCGCGCTGCGCGATGCCAAGCCGGCCTTCGCCGACAAGGACACGAACGGGGACTTTTGCGCGCTCCTCGTTGACTACGTTTCGGCGTGGCATTTCGAAGTCTGCGAGCAGTTGGTCAGTGAGGCCAAGGCCTTCGGCGACGAGAAGGCGCTGAAGCTGGCCGAAGAGATCAACCCACGGATCAACGACAGTACTCAGGTCGCATTGGCCTTCAATGACCATTGCGCCAAGGGTGAGTGCAAAAACACCGAGCGCTTTGCCGAAAAGCTGGGCAAGCTGGGTGGCCTGCTGCACGAGCGCTTCGAACTGGAAGACTGCCTGATCGAAGTGTTGCACAACGCGCACAAGGAAGAAGGCGCATTACCGGCGTGAGTGTTGGCGTCAGTCGCCAACCGCCAGCAGTTCTATCTCGAACACCAGGGGGGTGTAGGGTGCAATCAGGTCGCCCGCACCCTCGGCGCCATACGCTAGCGCCGACGGGATCACCAGGCGCCATTTGGCGCCAGCGTGCATTTTTGGCAAGGCCACCTGCCACCCTTCGATGACTGAGTCCAGGCTGAACCACTGGGGCGTCTGGTTCTGGTCGAACACCGAGCCGTCTGGCAGCCTGCCCACATAGCGCACCTGCACCTTGCCACCGGCTTTGGGCTGCGCGCCCGTGCCTGTTTGCAGTTCGCTGTAGAGCACACCCTCCGGTAGTTCGTGCACGCCATAACGACCACGCTCGTTGGCCATGAAGCGTGTTTCGGCAGCTTGCAGCTTCTGCATGGCGGCATCGCCTTCCTGTGCTTCCTGCTGCTGGAGCAAAGCCTGCATGCGTGCCTTGTCGAGTTTCAGCGGTTGCCCCTGGTAGGACTGGCGCAGGCCTTCTACCAGCGCATCCAACTGCAGGCCCGGCATATCCTGGCGCAGCCGCTCACCCAGGCTGGCGCCGATGCTGTAGGCGAGGTCATGTTCTTCGCTGTCGGCCAGGGCGATGGGTGCCAGCAGGCATAAACCTAAAAGAAGATATCGAGGCATGGTCAGTTCCTGCGCCAATGAGCGGGGAAGTATGCCAGTGTTCCGATTTGTATTGTGTGCTCGCGGTCCCTGTAGGAGCGGCCTTGTGTCGCGACAGGGCTGCAAAGCAGCCCCGGCAATATCTGCGGTGGTGCTGAAATCAAGGGGCTGCTCCGCAGCCCATCGCGACACAAGGCCGCTCCTACAGGAGTGCTGTGCAATACAGATAACTGCCAAATATCAGCAATGATTTATTCAGCAACTACACTTGCTCGGAGCTGCAAGATAACAACTTTGCCCAGGCATGCAACGCGGCGTAAACAATACTGTCAACATGCCCTAGCGGCGGTAGCAGCAGAAGCATAGTATGAGCCGCAATCTCGTCAGCCAGGAGGTAAACCATGTCGGCTAAAAAGAAGCCAGTAAGCACGCCGTTACACCTGCTCCAGCAACTTTCGGGCAGCTTGCTCGAACACTTGGAAGATGCCTGCTCGCAAGCGCTGGCTGATGCGGAAAAACTGCTGGCCAAGTTGGAAAAGCAGCGTGGCAAGGCCCAGGAAAAACTGCACAACGGTCGCCTGAAACTGCAAGACGCGGCCAAGGCAGGTAAAGCCAAGGCGCAGACCAAGGCGCAAAAAGTCATTGGCGAACTTGAAGAACTGCTCGACTCCCTCAAGGAACGTCAAACCCAGACTCGTTCTTATATTCAGCAACTCAAGCGCGATGCCCAGGACAGCCTCAAGCTGGCCCAAGGTGTAGGCAAGGTTCGCGAAGCTGCAGCCAAGGCGCTTGACCAGCGTGCTGCCAAGACCTCCAAACCGGCAGCCGCCAAACCCGTCACCAAGGCTGCTGCGGCCAAACCTGCAGCCAAGCCGGCCGCCAAGGCCACTGCTGCTGCCAAACCTGCAGCCAAGCCAGCCGCCAAGGCCACTGCTGCTGCCAAACCTGCGGCCAAGCCAGCCGCCAAGGCCGCTGCTGCTGCCAAGCCTGCAGCCAAACCAGCTGCCAAAGCCACTGCTGCTGCCAAACCTGCAGCGAAGCCAGCCGCCAAAGCCACTGCTGCTGCCAAGCCTGCAGCGAAGCCAGCCGCCAAGGCCACTGCTGCTGCCAAACCTGCAGCCAAGCCAACTGCCAAGGCTACTGCTGCTGCCAAACCTGCGGCCAAGCCAGCCGCCAAGGCCACTGCTGCTGCCAAACCTGCAGCCAAGCCAGCAGCCAAAGCCACCGCAGCCGCTAAACCTGCAGCCAAGCCAGCGGCGGCCAAAACGCCAGCCAAAGCCGCTGCTGCCAAGCCGGCCGCGAAACCAGCTGCCGCCAAGGCCCCAGCACGTACGGCCGCCAAACCCGCCGCCAAGCCAGCAGCTGCCAAGCCTGTTGCCAGCAAGCCAGCCGAAGCCAAACCGGCTACGCCAGCCGCCAGCAATCTGGCCGCCGCGACCAACTCGGCCACCCCGGCAGCTTCGGTAGCGCCATCGGCACCTGCCAGCACCCCGGCTCAGGCACCGTCTTCGGCGTCCTGAAGCGCTGCCGCCGCGACGCGCAATCCAACCAGCGCGTCGTGGTGGCGGGCCTGGTCCGGCGCCAGCCGGGCCAGCCAGTCGTCCATGGGCTCATGGGCGCTTGCCGGCCATTGTCGCGAACGCTCCTGCAAGCGTTCCAGCAAGGCTTTCTCGGCCTGTAATTCCAACCCTTTAACCTGCTCACGCAACGCCGCCAGCTGCGCATCACTTTGCGCTGCTGCTCGCCACTGTTGGCGCAAGCTACGTAATGGGTTGACCACTTCGCGCTGCCAGGGCTCGGTAACCTCGCGCAATGCGTGTACGCGTTCGTCCCGCACGGCCACGCCACGCGCCTGCAGCCAGGTTGCGCACAGCAGCAGACAGACATCGCCACCCAGCGCCTGCAGTTCAAGGCAGGCGGCTTCCACGCCGGGCCTGGCGTACAGGGCCAGGGCGTGATTCCACAGGTCGGTGTGCATGGTTCCACTCGCGCTATGGGCCGAGGAAGCTGGTAGACTCCGCGACCATCATGATCAGACTATCCAACCTCACTTTACAGCGTGGTCCGCAGCGCTTGCTAGAAGGCGCCGAGATGACCCTGCACACCGGTCACAAGGCCGGCCTGATCGGCGCCAACGGCGCCGGAAAATCCAGCCTGTTCGCCTTGCTGCGCGGTGAGCTGTCGCCCGATGCCGGCGATTGCCAGCTGCCCGGTGACTGGCGCATCGCCCACATGCGCCAGGAGGTCGATACCCTCGACCGCCTGGCCGTGGACTATGTGCTCGACGGTGACGTGCGCCTGCGCAAGGTCCAGGCCGAACTCGCTGCGGCCGAGCAGGCCCACGACGGTACCGCCCTGGCGCGCCTGCACATTGAGCTGGATAGCGCCGACGGCTATACCGCCGACGCCCGCGCACGCAAGTTGCTGGCCGGCCTTGGTTTCACCAACGAACAGATGGACCGCCGCGTCGGCGACTTCTCCGGTGGCTGGCGGATGCGCCTGAACCTGGCCCAGGCCCTGATGTGCCCCTCCGACCTGCTGCTGCTCGACGAGCCCACCAACCACCTGGACCTGGACGCTATCCTGTGGCTGGAGGACTGGCTCAAGGGCTACCCCGGCACGTTGTTGCTGATCTCCCACGACCGCGACTTCCTCGATGCCGTGGTCGACCATGTGCTGCACGTCGAGCAGCGCAAGCTGAACCTGTACAAGGGCGGCTACACTGCCTTCGAGCGCACCCGGGCCGAGCGCCTGGCGCAACAGCAGCAGGCCTACGAGAAACAGCAGGCCCAGCGTGCGCACATGGAAAAGTACATTGCCCGCTTCAAGGCCCAGGCCACCAAGGCCCGCCAGGCACAGAGCCGGATCAAGGCCCTGGAGCGCATGGAGGAGCTATCGGCGGCGCATGTCGATTCGCCGTTCGACTTCGTTTTCCGCGAGTCGCAGAAAATCTCCAGCCCGCTGCTGAGCCTGTCCGAAGGCCGCCTGGGCTACGGTGACAAGGCGATCCTCGACAAGGTCAAGCTGCAGCTCACCCCCGGTGCGCGCATTGGCCTGCTCGGCCCCAACGGCGCTGGCAAGTCGACCCTGATCAAGAACCTCGCTGGCGAGCTCGAGCCACTATCGGGCCGCCTGGTGCGGGGTGAGAACCTGGCCGTGGGCTACTTCGCCCAGCACCAGCTGGACTCTCTGGACGACAAGGCCAGCCCGCTGCTGCACCTGCAGCGCATTGCTCCCACCGAGCGTGAGCAGACCCTGCGCGACTTCCTGGGCGGCTTCGACTTCCATGGCGATCGCGTCGACGAGCCGGTGGTGAACTTCTCCGGTGGTGAGAAGGCCCGCCTGGCGTTGGCCCTGATCGCCTGGGAGCGACCGAACCTGCTGCTGCTCGACGAACCGACCAACCACCTCGACCTGGAAATGCGCCTGGCGCTGACCATGGCCCTGCAGGAGTTTGCCGGTGCCGTGGTGGTGGTGTCGCACGACCGTCACCTGCTCAAGAGCACCACCGACGACTTCCTGCTGGTGGCCGACGGCAAGGTCGACATCTTCGATGGTGACCTGGACGACTACAGCCGCTGGCTGGTCGAGTACCGCCAGCGCAGCGCGCCGGCCAGTACCACCCCGGTCAACCCGGACAAGACCGACAAGAAGGCCCAACGCCAGGCTGCCGCAGCCTTGCGTCAGCAACTGGCCCCGCACAAGAAGGCTGCCGACAAGCTGGAAGCCGAGCTCAACCAGGTGCACGCGCAACTGGCCGAGATCGAGACCGCGCTGGGTGATGGTGGCCTCTACGACGCGTCGCGCAAGGACGAGTTGCGTGACCTGCTGGCGCGCCAGACCAAGCTGAAGCAGCGCGAAGGCGAACTGGAAGAGGCCTGGATGGAAGCGCTGGAAACCCTCGAAAGCATGCAGGCCGAGCTCGAGGCGCTGTCCTGATGGAGGAACTGCGTTCGCTGCTGCCAGGGCAATGGATGGACACCTTCTGGCTGGGCTTGCAGATACTGTTGATCCTGGTAGTGGCCTTCGTCCTGCAGCGCATCGTTGCACGCGGGCTGAGCCGCCTGAGCCAGCGTTACCCGTTGCCGCCGGAGCTGCTGGTGCCGGTGCGTGGTGGCCTGCGCTGGCTGATCATGGGCAGCGCGTTGCTGTTCGTGCTGGAGCGCCTGGGTGTATCGGCGACGGTACTGTGGACAGCACTGTCCGGCTTCGTCGCGGTGGCAGCAGTGGCTTTCTTCGCCATGTGGAGCGTGCTGTCCAACCTGCTGTGCGCGGTGCTGATCTTCACCGTCGGGCCGTTTCGTATTGGTGATGTGGTCGAACTGGTCGACACCCTCGACAAGCCGGGCGTCAAGGGCCGGGTGATTGCCATCAACCTGCTGTTCACCACGCTGATGGAAATGCCCGAGGCGGGCGGGGCGCTGGTGCAGGTGCCCAATAGCCAGTTCTTCCAGAAGTCAGTACGGCGCTGGCGCGGGGCTGAGGTGCAGTCCATGCACAAAGAGTCGTCCGCCGAGGTGGATTGATTAATCCTGTACGGCCCTCTTCGCGGGCTTGCCCGCTCCCACAGGAAATCCATAGCCTTTGAGAGCAGCGCAATACCTGTGGGAGCGGGCAAGCCCGCGAAGAGGCCGGTACTGACGGAGTAAATCCTGCAAAATTTACTGGTTATTTTTTCACCAACACCTTAGCTTAACGTTTTGCAACATATGTCCGAGCGAGGTGTGTGATGTCGATGGAAGTGTGGTTGGGCTTCTTTGCCGCCTGTTGGGTGATCAGCCTTTCACCCGGCGCCGGGGCGATTGCCTCGATGTCCAGTGGCCTGCAATACGGTTTCTGGCGTGGTTACTGGAACGCCCTGGGCCTGCAACTGGGCCTGATCCTGCAGATCGCCATCATCGCCGCCGGCGTCGGTGCTGTTCTGGCTGCCTCGGCCACGGCGTTCCAGATAATCAAATGGTTCGGTGTCGCCTACCTTGTCTACCTGGCCTACAAACAGTGGCGTGCGCTGCCCTTGGACATGAGCGATGAATCCGCCGTGCGTCCGATCGGCAAACCGCTGAGCCTGGTGTTCCGTGGTTTCCTGGTCAACGTCAGCAACCCCAAGGCGCTGGTGTTCATGCTGGCGGTGCTGCCGCAGTTCATCAATCCGCATGAACCGCTGTTGCCCCAGTATGTGGCGATCACCGTGACCATGGTCGCCGTGGATATGCTGGTGATGGCGGGGTATACCGGGTTGGCTGCGCGGGTGTTGCGCTTGCTGCGTACGCCCAAACAGCAGAAGCGTTTGAACCGGACTTTCGCCGGGTTGTTCATTGGCGCGGCCACCTTCCTGGCGACTCTGCGTCGCGCGCCAGTCTGACAGACCGTATGTAGGCCATTCGCGGGCTTGCCCGCGAATGGGCCACCTCTATTTCTGCTTGTCCACCAACCCCTTGAGCAAATCCACCGGCAGCGGAAAGACGATGGTCGAGCTCTTGTCCCCGGCAATCGTCCCCAGCGTCTGCATGTAGCGCAACTGCATCGCCCCTGGCTCCTTGCTCAGCATCTGCGCCGCCTGCATCAACTTCTCCGACGCCTGCAACTCACCTTCGGCATGGATCACCTTGGCCCGACGTTCACGCTCGGCCTCGGCCTGGCGGGCAATGGCGCGCACCATCGATTCGTTGAGATCGACGTGCTTGATCTCGACGTTGGCCACCTTGATACCCCAGGCATCGGTCTGTGCATCAAGCACCTGACGAATGTCCGAGTTCAGTTGCTCGCGTTCGGCCAACAGTTCATCCAGTTCGTGCTTGCCGAGCACCGCGCGCAGCGTGGTCTGGGCCAGCTGGCTGGTCGCCACGAGGAAATCCTCGACCTGGATGATCGCCTTCTGCGGGTCGAGCACTCGGAAGTAGAGCACGGCGTTGACCTTGACCGAGACGTTGTCGCGGGTGATCACATCCTGAGGTGGTACATCCAGCACCACGGTGCGCAGGTCCACCCGCACCATTTGCTGGATTACCGGGATCAGCAGGATCAGCCCCGGCCCCTTCACCTGCCAGAAGCGCCCCAGTTGGAACACCACGCCGCGCTCGTATTCGCGC
This sequence comes from Pseudomonas sp. 13159349, assembly GCF_013305685.1. NCBI lineage: Bacteria > Pseudomonadati > Pseudomonadota > Gammaproteobacteria > Pseudomonadales > Pseudomonadaceae > Pseudomonas > Pseudomonas sp. 13159349. The sequence goes on from NZ_CP045553.1 coordinate 267,973, forward strand.
AGGATGCGGAACGCCGACAGCAACAGCATCGCCAGCACGATCAGCACCGCGCCGAAGCCCAATTGCATGAACATGGTCATTCTCCTTGCGCCGCGGGCGCGGCGGCGCTCACTTCCAGCATGACGCCATGGCGCGCGGTCACCCGCACGTTCTGGCCCGCTTGCAGTGGCGTTGCACACTGCGCTTGCCATTGCTCGCCCTGGGCCAGCACAAAGCCACAGAACGGGTTGCCCGCCATCACCTGTGTGACGGTGACCAGGCTGCCGACCAGGCCGGCGTCACCGCTGACCAGCGCCCGTCGGCGGGCCTTGAGCGCCATGCCCAGCACACCGCCGATCAGCAGCGCCGAGAGCACCGCCAGGATGCCGATCAGGGCCAGCGGGATACCGAAGCCAGGGGCATCGGTGTCGATCAGGATCAGCGCGCCGACCACGAAGGCGACAATGCCGCCAAAGCCGACCACGCCGAAACTGGGCAGGAAGGCTTCGGCGATCATGAAGGCGATGCCGAGCAATATCAGCGCCACCCCGGCGAAGCTCACCGGCAACAGCTGCAGGGCATATAGCGCCAGCAGCAGGCATATACCGCCTACCACGCCGCCGACCGTCGAGCCGGGGTTCATGAATTCGAACAGCAGGCCGTACACACCGATCATGATCAGAATCAGCGCCACGCTGGGGTTGGTGATGACCGCCAACACCCGTGTGCGCCAGTCCGGCAGGTGCTCGACCAGGTTGGCGCCGGCGGTCTGCAGTTGCAGGGGCTGGCCAGCGACAGTGAGCGTTTTGCCATCGAGCTTGTGCAGCAGGTCACGCAGGTCATCGGCCATCAGGTCGATAACGTCAAGCCTCAAGGCCTCGCTGGCGGACAGGCTGACCGCCTCGCGCACGGCCTTCTCCGCCCAGTCGGCATTGCGCCCGCGCAGCTGCGCCAGGCCACGGATGTAGGCCGCCGCATCGTTGACCTGCTTGCGCGCGAGGGTATCGTCATCGCTGCCTTTGGCCTTGTCATCCTTGGGCGTGCCTGGCGGAGCACCGACCTGCACGGGGGTTGCGGCCCCCAGGTTGGTACCGGGCGCCATGGCCGCGACATGGCTGGCATAGAGGATATAAGTGCCGGCGCTGGCGGCGCGGGCTCCGCTGGGGGCGACGAAGGTTGCGACCGGCACTGGGCTGGCGAGAATCGCCTTGATCATCTGGCGCATGGCGCTGTCCAGCCCGCCCGGGGTGTCCATGCGGATAACCACCAGTTGTGCACCCTGTGCCTTGGCCTGGTCGAGGCTGCGCACCAGGTAGTCTGCGCTGGCAGGGCCGATGGCGTCATCGACACCCAGCACCCAGACTGCACCAGGCGCTGCCTGACCGCCTGGCGTAATGCCAAGCAGCAACACCAGCAACAGCCAGCGCCAGCAGCGGGCGATCACCTGTCGTCACCTCGTTTGCCTCTATTGCACAAGTTTAGCCCTGCCTGCTGGTACCCGGCCTAAAATTGGAAATTGGGGGGCGAAACCGGAGGTGCATCATGCGTATGGCAAAGACCCTGCAGGATCGCCTGGACAAGGCCAACTGCGATTACGACATCATTCCCCATCCACATTCGGCCACCAGCCTGGAGTCGGCCCGTACGGCCGGCGTGCCCGCCGAGCGGGTCGCCAAGTCGGTGATGCTCGATGACCGTCATGGCAACTACATCATGGCCGTGCTACCGGCCAACCGGCATCTGGACATGACCAAGGTGCGCATGTCCGGGGCCTGGCAACTGACCCGTGAAAGCGGCCTGCCGAGCCTGTTCGGCGACTGCGAGCGCGGTGCCGTACCGGCCCTTGGCGATGCCTACCAGATAAAAATGCTGGTCGACCCGAGCTTGACCCGCCAGGGCGATGTCTACCTGGAAGCGGGTGACCACGATCACCTGATCCACATGAGCATGGAGCAGTACATGAAACTGGTGCCGCACGCCGAAGTGCGCGAGCTGTGCTGATGTTTTCACACCAATGCCGGGCGGGCGTCGTGGACGGCTTGCCTGGCTCTCAGGAGGAACCATGGAAGCGCCGATTCATCCCTTTGCCGAGCTGTTCAAACAACTGGGCCTGCCTGACGATGCGGTGAGCATCGATCAGTTCATCGCCAGCCACTCGCCACTGAAGAACGACATCAAGTTGGTGGATGCGCCGTTCTGGACCGCTTCCCAGCGCGAGTTTCTCAACGACAGCATCAATGAGGATGCCGACTGGGCGGAGCCATTCGATCAACTCAACGAAGCGTTGCGCCGCCCTCGAAAATAAAGCGCCGAGTGGCACCTGACGAGTGATTGGCCGTTGCTATGCTCAGGAAAACAACAAGGGGATAGCGCGATGAAAGATCCCTACGCACCGGGTTTCTGGTGCTCCGTGACGATCCTGGGCACCCTGACGGCCAGTTACTTCTACGGCATCAGGCAATCGCAACAGATGAACCAGGCAGTGCACTTCCTGTATGCCGCTGCCGCCGTCACCGTGGCGGTTGCACTGGTGGCGCTGGCCTGGATCGCCTGGCAGCAACTGCACCTGAACAAGCGCGAGGTGGTGCAGGGGCGAACGTTGCTGACCATCTGGAACACCAAGGTTGCGCTGCGCCGCGTCGAGACGGTGTTCGACCGCTACTTCTGGGGCAGCTACTGGCATTCGGGGCGCACCTTCGAAGAGGTCATGGGCGAGCTCAAGGGCACGCCGCTGGAGCAGAGCCTGGATGCCCTGAAACGCCAGTGCCGCTTGCTCGACCGCGAAATTCATGACCACCACCACCACTGGCTGGCCAATGCCCGCGACCTGTCCAGCGTGGCCCAGGCCATGGCCCGTGAACGCTACCAGCTGGATCTGGGCGAACCAACCCGCAGCGGCAATGGCAACACTGCCGTGCTCAATCGGGATCTGGAAGTGCTGGTGTACACCTGGTCGGCGCGCCTGCGCAGCTTCGACCATCAGCTGGACGAACTGGAGCGCGCCTACCATTGAGGTGCTTCATTCACCGCGGATGTATTGCTCCAGTTGCAGGATCAGGCTGGCCTGTTCGGCGATGGTTTCCTTGACCAGGTCGCCGATCGACAGCAGGCCGAGCAGCTGGCCATTGTCGACCACCGGCAGGTGGCGCAGGTGGCGGTCGGTCATCAGGTTCATGCAGTAGTCGAGCTTCTGCTTCGGTTCCACGGTGACCACCGGCGCACTCATGATCTCGCGCACAGGGGTGGCGGCGGACGAGCGGCCCTTGAGCACCAGTTTGCGCGCATAGTCCCGTTCACTGACGATACCCACCACCTGGTTGGCCTCGACCACCGGGAGCGCACCGACGTTTTTTTCCGCCAGCATTTTCAGTGCTTCGAGTACCGAGTCATCCGGGCCGATGGTGTACACGGTCTGATGCTGGGACTTGGTCTTGAGGATTTGTTCGACGGTCTTCATACGGGCCTCTGCTGGGGAAAAAGCGATGTCTCGGAGTAAATAAAGCATCCGGCACGGCGCTCTGCACGGCAATGCAGGAAACGGCATCGAGTCGATTGAAAAACGTCATGAGTTGTCGCCTGTGCCGGCCTCTTCGCGGCTAAAGCCACTCCCACAGGGATAGCACCTGGCTCGAGGCCGATGCGGTCGAGGTGGGAGGCTTTAGCCGCGAAGAGGCCGGTAGAGTTGGCTCAGAGCTTCGGCATCTGCCCGATCCGCGCCACCATCTCGCTCACCACCTGCAAGTCCAGCATGAACTGCTCTACGGTCTTGAACTCGTTGTCGTTGTGCCCGGTGTACTTCACATCCGGCATGGCCAGGCCGAACTGCACGCCGTTAGGCAGGTCGTGTACCGAGGTAGCACCCGCCGAGGTGCCGAACTCGTGCTTCATGCCCAGGTTCTCGGTGGCAACGTCCAGCAAGGCCTTGACCCATTCGCCTTCGGGGTTGCGGTACATCGGCTCGTCCAGGCTGTAGTCGAAGGCCACCGAGGTATGGCTCTGCCGGGTCCATTTGCCCAGCTTGTCAGCCAGTTCGTCCTTGATCTTGGCAATGGGCTTGCCCTTCGGAATGCGCAGGTTCACCGCCAGTTTCAGGCCTTTTTCATCCACCCCGACAAAGGTCAGCGAGGCGGTCAGCGGGCCCATGAACGAATCCTTGAAGGCCACGCCGAGCTTGTTGCCCAGGTAGTCCAGGCCCCAGTTGTCGGCGGCATAGCGGGCGGCATCGGTGAAGTGGTTGTGCTTGAGCGGCACATCCTTGCCCAGGCCGTTGATGAAACCAAGCATGCGCGCCACCGGGTTGACCCCGGACTCCGGCTCCGAAGAGTGGGCGGAAACGCCGGTCACGGTGAGCAACACCTGCTTGCCATCGGCCTTGGCAGCGATGCTGAAGTCGCCGCCATTGCGCTTCACGTAATCGGCGCCGGCTTTTTCCAGCTGGCTGGCCAGCTTCGCCGGGTTGTCGGTGACCAGGGTCGCGACCGAGGTTGTCGGGATCTGGTTGGTGGCCAGGCCGCCGGTCAGGTTGACGATCTCGGCACCCTTGCCACTGGCCTGGCGCTTGCTGAAGCTGGCCATGATCGTGCCGTAGCCTTTCTCGGCGATGACCACCGGGTAGCCGCCATCGAGGGCCAGGTTGTAGTCGGGCGTGGGGTTGCGCTCGAAGTAGTAGGGGATGGCATCACCGCTGGTTTCTTCAGTGGTGTCGATCAGCAGCTTGAACTGGCGGGCCAGCGGCAGGTTTTCGTCCTTGGCCACTTTCAGCGCGTACATCGCCACGACAATGCCGTTCTTGTCGTCTTCGGTGCCGCGGCCGTACATGCGGTCACCGACCAGGGTGACCTTGAACGGGTCCAGGCGCGTGCCATCGGCCAGCTTCCAGTTGTCCGGGTTGACCGGCACCACGTCGGCGTGGGCATGGATGCCGACCACTTCCTTACCGCTGCCCAGCGAAATCTCGTACACCCGGTTGTCGATATTGCGGAAAGCCAGGCCGAAGCTGTCGGCCAGGGCCTTGATCTTTTCGGCGATCCTGAGGAACTCGGGGTTCTCGTGCTGCGGCGTGCCTTCGACATTGAAGGTGGGGATGGCCACCAGTTCACGCAGGGTTTCGCTGGCAGCCTTGCCGTACTTGATGCGGGTATACAGGCCGAGCAGGCGGTTGATCTCGTTCTGCTGCTCGGCGGCCAATGGCTTGCCGGCCAGGTAGGCATCCAGGGTTGCCGCGAGGTTGTCGGCCTTGGCCAGGTCGCTGCCTTTGAGCTTGCCGAGGAACTGCTTGAAGTCGCTTGGGTCGCTGCCGTCGAAGGCTTTGACGATGGCCGCGGACTGCTGCTGGGTAAGGTTGGCCTGTGCCGGTTGGGTGAACAGGCCGATGCTGGCCAGCAGCAGGGTGGTGGCGGTAAGTTTTTTCAGGTGCATGGTTGTGCGCATTCCTTCGCCAATCATTGTTGTGGGTTACCCGTCGGGAAACGGGAAGACGCCCACGCTAACACCAATGACCCGTGGCACGGGAGTGCCAGAAACGCGACATGTCGCACAAACGAAAAAGCCCCGGGCGCGTTGCCGGGGCCTTTCCAGTGCTTCCAACGGTGATTACAGCCCGTTGGGCAGGAACCTCGTGGCACCGCTGACATCGTCGATCTTCTTGATGCGGAAGGCCTTGATACAGGTTTCGTTGCGGGTATTGCTGTCCGGGCAGTATTGCTGGACGAAGTCGTTGAAGGCCATGTCCTGGCCATTCACGCTGAGGACGCGCTTGAAGTACTCGCCCTGGATGCCCTGCGCCTGACGCGATGCGGTCATTTCCTGGTCGACGACCAGGCGACCGTGCAGGTCGACGGTGGGGAACTTGGCTTCTTCCTGCAGGCAGCCGCTCAGCAGCAGGCCGGCCGTGGCCAGCATGATCAGACGTAGCATGATGTTGTCTCTGCAACGGGCGGTCACGGCCTGCGGGCCGGGACCGCACCTGGATGGTTACTCGCCGAACAGGCTGCCGGCGCGTTTCACTTCCGCCTTGCCGGCGTCCTCGAGCAGCGACTTGGCGCCCGAGGTGACGTTGCGTGCGGAGTCTGCATTGGACTGGATCACGTCGGTGCGTGCAGCGCTGTCGCGCAGTTCGGCATCGATGTAGTCGTTGGCGCGGGCGACCTTTGCCTTTTTCGCTTGCAGGGCCAGGCGACGCTCTTCCAGCTCCAGCGCACGCAGGTCGTCCTCGTAGGCTTCTTCGCGGGTCTGCACGCGCTTGCGCTCGGCTGCTTGCGCCTGCTGTTTCTCGGCGGCACGCTGCGCGGAGGCACGTTGGGCCGCTGCGCGCTGCTGGCGGGCAGCAGCTTCGCGAGCTTCGGCGCGCTGCTCGGCGGCGGCGGCCTGGCGCAGGCGTTCGGTTTCCAGGGCGGCTTCGGATTGCTTGGTCTGCTGTTCGATCTGGTAGAGCTGATCGAACTGGCCTGCCATGGCAGTGGCGGCAGACAGTGCGAGGGCGGTGCCCAGAACAATGTGCTTCATGTGCTCAGGCCTCAGCTCTTTTTCGGATCTGGGCAGGTCGCATTTGGCTGGATGCGGGTTTCGTTGGAGATGGTCATGACCATCAGGGAGATGCCCCCCACTTCGAAATCGCACGGGCGGCCAACCTGGGCGGAGGTGTAGATCTTGCCGTTTTCCGAGTAGCCGATCAGTACGCCGGGCACCAGCGAGGTATCGCTGACCAGGGACCCTGCCAGTGCGCCGGCGCCACCGCCTGCCACGCCGCCGATGATCGCGGTGTCCTTGTTGTGGCCTGCACCCAGCGCCGCGCCACCCAGCGCACCCAGTACACCACCCACCATCATTGCGGCTTTCTGGTTCTTCTCGTTGCTGACCTTGATCTTGGTCGGCGAGACCGTGATGATTTTCACGGTCTTGGCTTCCTGCTGGGTGTTTACCTGGCTGGCATCGAACACATCGGATTGGTATTGCTCACCGGTCGCCTGGCAACCCACGAGGGTGGCGGCGATGGTCAAGGCCAGACAGTGTTTCAGCATTTTCATTCCTGATTCCCTGGAGGGTATGGTTAACCTTGCGACGATCCATCTGAAGGATGAGGCATAATGCCACTATTCTAAGCAGATGGATCCAACCAGGTAAAGCCATCAGGACTAAAGCCGGCTTCAGTAAGCGCCAAACGAAATAACGCGAGCAGGCCGACACTGTCTTGCAGAAGCGACAAAGCCCGCGCAAGGCGGGCTTTGTGAGGGGTATGGCGCACTCGGCGGGATTCGAACCCACGACCCCTGCCTTCGGAGGGCAGTACTCTATCCAGCTGAGCTACGAGTGCAACGCGCACGCATGATACCCATCTGATCCGATGGCGTCCATCGCCTTGATCTGTAGCTGTTTTTACCTTTCGCCGAGAAGAGGCCGGCAGAAGCAATCACAAACGCATCTATCCATATGCGATATCGATATTTCCACGGCAGTTATTATGCCCTCTATTCTCTGGTCACAACTTGTTATAACAAGTATCCGATCAGCGAAGAGACCCCATGGCCGAACTGCTCCCCCTGTCCCCGGTACCGCTTTACACCCAGCTCAAGGAATTGCTGCGCGAGCGCATCCTCGACGGCACTTATCCATCGCATAGCCGCATGCCCTCGGAAAGCGAACTGGGCAAGGCTTTCGACGTCAGCCGCATCACCGTGCGCCAGGCGCTGGGCGACCTGCAGAAGGAAGGGCTGATTTTCAAGATCCACGGCAAGGGCACCTTCGTCGCCAAGCCCAAGGCTTTCCAGAACGTCAGTACCCTGCAGGGGTTGGGCGAGTCGATGACGCAAATGGGTTACGAGGTGATCAACCGCCTGCGCAGTTTCCGCCATGTGCCAGCCAATGCATTGGTGGCCGCGCGGCTGCAGGTCGAGGAGGGCAGCCTGGTCACCGAGATTCGTCGAGTACGGCTGATCAACCGCGAGCCGGTGTCGCTGGAGCTGACCTGGTTGCCCAAGGCCGTCGGCGAAAAACTGGAAAAGGCCGACCTTGTCACTCGCGACATTTTCCTGCTCCTGGAAAACGACTGCGGCATTGCCCTTGGCCACGCCGACCTGGCCATCGATGCCGTGCTGGCCGACAGCGACCTGACCCAGGCCCTGGATGTTGAAGAAGGCTCGCCGATCATGCGCATCGAGCGCCTGACCCATGCCGCCGATGGTACGCCACTGGACTTCGAACACCTTTACTACCGCGGCGATGCTTTCCAGTACCGCCTGCGCATCGACCGCCAGAAGGGGAGCAAGGCATGAGCATCCAGACCCAGGACTACGACATCATCGTCATCGGTGGCGGTACCGCCGGGCCGATGGCGGCGATCAAGGCCAAGGAGCAGGACAAAAACCTGCGCGTGCTGCTGCTGGACAAAGCCAACGTCAAGCGCAGCGGAGCCATCAGCATGGGCATGGATGGCCTGAACAACGCGATCATCCCAGGCCATGCCACCCCCGAGCAGTACACCAAGGAAATCACCGTGGCCAATGACGGCATCGTCAACCAGGCCACGGTGCATGCCTACGCTACCCACAGCTTTGAAACCATCGAGCAACTCGACCGCTGGGGGGTGAAGTTCGAGAAGGACGAGACCGGCGACTACGCGGTGAAAAAGGTTCACCACATGGGCGCCTACGTGCTGCCCATGCCCGAAGGCCACGACATCAAGAAGGTGCTGTACCGTCAGCTCAAGCGTGCCCGGGTCGAAATCAGCAACCGTATGGTCTGCACCCGTGTGCTGCTCGATGGTGAAGGCGCGGCCGCTGGCGTGCTGGGTTTCGATTGCCGTAGCGGCGAGTTTCGCGTGGTGCGGGCCAAGGCGGTGATCCTTGCCTGCGGCGCGGCCGGGCGCCTGGGCCTGCCGTCGTCGGGTTATCTGATGGGCACCTACGAGAACCCGACCAACGCCGGTGATGGCTACGCCATGGCCTACCATGCAGGTGCCGAACTGGCCAACCTCGAGTGCTTCCAGATCAACCCGCTGATCAAGGACTACAACGGCCCGGCCTGTGCCTACGTCACCGGCCCACTGGGTGGATATACCGCCAACAGCAAGGGTGAGCGCTTTATCGAGTGCGACTACTGGAGCGGCCAGATGATGTGGGAGTTCCATCAGGAACTCGAGGGCGGCAATGGCCCGGTGTTCCTCAAGCTCGATCACTTGGCCGAGGAAACCATCCAGAACATCGAAGAGATCTTGCACAGCAACGAGCGCCCCAGTCGTGGCCAGTTCCACGCCGGGCGTGGCACCGATTATCGCCAGCACATGGTCGAGATGCATATCTCGGAGATCGGTTTCTGCTCGGGGCATTCGGCGTCGGGGGTGTGGGTCAATGAAAAGGCCGAGACCAGCGTCAAAGGGCTGTATGCCGCGGGCGATATGGCAGCGGTGCCGCACAACTACATGCTCGGGGCCTTCACCTATGGCTGGTTTGCCGGTGTGAACGCTGCGCATTACGTGACCGGGCGCGAACTCGCCGAGGTCGATGCCGAACAGGTCGAGCGCGAGCGCGCGCGGGTGTTTGCCCCGCTGCAGCGTCAGCATGGCCTGCCGCCGGCGCAGGTCGAGTACAAGCTCAGACGCATGGTCAACGATTACCTGCAGCCGCCGAAGGTGACCAAAAAGATGGAAATCGGCCTGGAGCGCTTTGCAGAGATCGAACGTGACCTGGACCAGATGAAGGCCAGCAACCCTCATGAACTGATGCGTGCGATGGAAGTTTCGGTGATTCGCGATTGCGCCGAGATGGCGGCGCGGGCCTCGCTGTTCCGCGAGGAAAGCCGCTGGGGGCTGTACCACCACCGGGTGGACTTCCCTGAGCGCAATGATGGCGAGTGGTTCTGCCATTGCCATCTGAAAAAGGGCGAGAACGGTGAAATGACCAGTTTCAGGAAAGCGGTCGAGCCTTACCTGATTGCGTTGGACGCACAAGAGCAGACCGCCTACGACCAGCTGCGGGTAAAGGCCGATGCAGCCTAGGCGACGCTGTGTCCTGTGAACACTTCGAAGAACGAGGGCCGCAGGCCCCGAGGACTCCGTGAAATGGCCTACCAGCCGCAAGAAATCTTCTTCCGCAGCAGCGCCCCCGTCACCATCGACGAAGACAAGTGCATCGCCGAAAAAGGCTGCACCGTCTGCGTGGAGGTTTGCCCCATGGACCTGCTGGCGATCAACCCGGCCACGCAGAAGGCCTACATGGCCTTCGACGAATGCTGGTACTGCATGCCCTGCGAAAAGGACTGCCCCACGGGTGCGGTGAAGGTCGACATCCCATACCTGCTGCGCTGATTCATCCCGCCATCCGGCGCACCACCGGACGCCCTCCTGCTGTGCCCCTCGTTTCCCACCACCCAAGCCGGGCGGCGGAGACGACCCAACTCTTATAACGACTCGAGGGGAAACACCCATGCGCCTTGTTGCAACCGTGGCCGGCCTCGCGCTGGCGCTCACTGGCCTGAATGCCAGCGCCGAAACCATCCGCATCGCCATTGGCACCCAGGACACCACCATCAACTGCGCCACTGGTGGCCTGCTGATACGCGAGCTTGGCCTGCTGGACAAGTACCTGCCGCATGACGGCAAATACAAAGATGCCAAGTATCAGGTGGAGTGGAAGAACTTCACCAGCGGTGCGCCACTGACCAATGAAATGGTCGCTGGCAAACTCGACTTCGGTGCAATGGCCGACTTCCCCGGGTCGTTCAACGGTGTTGCTCACCTGGATGCCGGCAAGCGCAGCCTGTTCATAAGCGTGCTGTCGGGCAGCGTGCACGGCAGCGGCAATGGCATCGTCGTACCGGCGGCGTCCAGCGTGCAGTCGCTGGCTGAACTCAAGGGCAGGACCATTTCCGTGCCGTTCGCCTCCACCGCCCACGGCATGCTGCTGCGTGCCGTAGCAGCCCAGGGCTGGGACCCGCAGAAGGATGTGCGAATCATCGCCCAGGCGCCGGAAATCGCCGGTTCCGCCCTGCGTAGCAACCGCATCGAGGCCCATGCCGACTTCGTGCCGTTCGCCGAACTGTTCCCCAACCGCGGCTTCGCCCGCAAGATCTATGACGGCGCCCAGGCCAACGCACCGACCTTCCATGGCGCTTTGGTCGATGCCGATTATGCGAAGAAATACCCCGAAGTGGTCACCGCCTACCTGCGCGCCAGCCTCGAAGCCGATCGGCTGATCGCTGCGGAACCTGAGAAGTACAGCGAGTTGATCGAGAAAGTCACCGGCATCGAGGCCGAGGTCAATTACCTGTTCCATGGCCCGCTCGGCCTGCAGACCCGCGACCTGACATGGAAGCCTGAATACCGTCAGGCAGTCGCAACCTCCATCGATACGCTCAAGCTGCTTAAAAAGACCGACCGCGGCCTCGACACCGACAAGTTCATCGACGACCAATACATCCGTGCGGCCTTCAATGAGGCTGGCCTGGACTACGACAAGGCGCTGAAAGACTACGATCCGCAGCCACTCAAGGCCAATGACGCGCTGACAGGCAAACCGATCACCGACTTCAGCCGCCTGGCACAGATCTGGGTGCGCGGCGAAGGCAAGGTCCGCCACTACGCTTCGCCGGAGGCCGCGCTTGGCGCCTTGGCCCAGCTGGAGCACGAGGGCAAGGACATCCGCGCCATCTACGCCCAGGCCGCCGACAGCGGAATCAAGTTGCTGGCGAACCAGGCCTGGTTCGTGCGTAACGCCAAGGGTGAACTGGCGGCGTTCCTGCTCAAGGACCAGGCCGAGCAGTATGCCAAGGCCCATGGCGGTGAAGCGCTGGACTTCGTCAGCGCCAACCAGAAGCTGGTCGCCCAGCGCTGACCGGGAGGCACCGACATGACCTGCAACCTCAAGCGCTGGCCGGTGCGCCTGGTTTCGCTGCTGGCCTGCCTGCTGTTCTGGCAGGTCGCGGCGAGCGTGAAGCTGGACCTCGGGCTGCTGACGTTCACCTATGTCCCCACACCGAAGGCGGTGCTGGCAGCTGGCTGGCAGTTGCTGACCTCCAGCACCCTGCTGGCGCACCTGGGCAGTAGCCTGTCACGGGTGTTTGCCGGATATGGCGCCGCGGCGCTGATTGGCGTGGCCCTGGGGTTGTTGATCGGCCGCTCGAAATGGGCCGAGGACACCCTGCTGCCGCCACTCGAAGTGCTGCGGCCGATTCCGGCGGTGGCGTGGATCCCGCTGGCGATCCTGATGTTCCCATCATCGGAACTGTCGATGGTGTTCATAACGTTCACTGGCGCGCTTTTCCCGATCCTGCTGAACACCGTGCACGGCGTCGAGGCCATCGACCCGCGCCTGGTGGCGTCGGCGCGCAGCCTCGGTGCAGAGCGTTGGTCGATCCTGCGCGAAGTGGTGTTGCCTGGAGCGTTGCCAAGCATCGTCACTGGCCTGGCCATCGGCATGGGTACTTCATGGTTCTGCCTGGTCACCGCCGAGATGATTTCCGGACAGTTCGGTATCGGCTACTACACCTGGGAGTCGTACACCTTGCAAAACTACCCGGACATCATCGTCGGCATGCTGCTGATCGGCGTGCTGGGCATGGGCAGCAGCGCCCTGGTCAAGCGCCTTGGGGAGTTGGCCACGCCTTGGTACCGCACGCGGAGGGCCAGTTGATGAACAGTTATCAACCAGCACCAGGGCGTATCGACGGGCGTGGCCTGTCGATACGACTGGGGCATGGCAGCGAAGCATTCGAGGCGGTGCAGCGTCTGGACTTTGCCGTAGAGCCTGGCGAGTTCGTCTGCATCCTTGGCCCCTCCGGTTGCGGCAAGTCGACGTTGCTTGGCGCCCTGGCCGGGCACCTGGTGCCCAGCAGCGGCCAGTTGAGCGTGGATGGCCAGGCCGTTGGCGGGCCGTCACCACAGCGTGGCATGGTGTTTCAGCACCACACCTTGCTGCCTTGGCGTAGCGTGCTCGACAACGTGGCCTTCGGCCTGAAGATGCAGGGCCAGGGCCGCGCCGAACGTCGCCGGCAGGCTCGTGAAATGCTGCAACTGGTGGGGCTGGCCGACTTTGCCGGGCGCTGGCCCAGTCAGTTGTCCGGCGGTATGCAGCAACGGGCCGAGATTGCCCGGGTGCTGATCAACCGACCGCGCCTTTTGCTGATGGACGAACCCTTCGGTGCCCTGGATGCGCAAACCCGTGCACGCATGCAGGAGCTGTTGCTGGATATCTGGGCAAGCATCCGCACCACCGTGGTGTTCGTCACCCACGATATCGACGAGGCGCTGTTCCTGGCCGACCGTATCCTGGTGATGAGCCCGCGACCTGGCCGCTTTATCGAAGACCTGCACCTGGAGTTTCCGCGCCCACGCCGCGCCAGCCTGCTGACCAGCCCTGAATTCACTCACCTCAAGCGTCACTGTCTGGCCTTGCTCCGTCACGAGGAAGGCCGCGAACTCCCGCGCCTGACCCCGCTGGGCCTGCCGGACACTGAGCACCCACCGCTACGGATCGCGCTATGACTGAACGAATGACTGACAACCCCGATATCCTTGCTCTTCTGCCTCGCCTTGGTGCCGCTGATGCAGGCGTGCGCCGCATCGCCCTGATCGAACTGGCCGACCTGGAAGACCCGGATGGCTTGCCATGGCTCACCGATGCACTGCTGGTGGATGTCGCCGACGAGGTGCGTGCCGAGTCCGCGCGCCTGCTCGAGGCCTGGGAAGAACCCGAAGTTGTGCAGGCCCTGTGTGCTGCGCTGGCCGATGCTGCCGAGCCGGTACGGCTGGCTGCCGCCCAGAGCCTCAGCGAACTCAAGAGCCTTGAAAACGGTCAGCTGATCCTGCCATGGGTCAAGCATGCCGATGCCTTCGTCCGTGCAAGCGCCCTGCGTGCCTTGCGCGAGTTGCGCCTGGAAGATGCTGCAGAGCCTGCACTGCTGGCCCTGGCCGATGGCGACGCCGCGGTCCGGCGTGAGGCAGTGGGTATTCTTGGCTGGCTCAAGCACCAGCCGGCATTGCCAGCATTGGCAAAGCTTGCCGCAGACGAGCCGGACACCGAGGTGCGCCGCGCGGCCATTGGTGCGCTGGGCCTCGCCCGCGACAGCGCGGTGGTGCCAGCATTGGTGGCTGCATTGGCTGACAAGGCCTGGCAAGTGCGTGAAGAAGCCGCCACCACGCTAGGCAAGGTGGGCCTGGCCCCAGCAGGCCCGGCACTGGTAAATGCTCTTGCCGATGACTTCTGGCAAGTACGTCTGCGTGCGGCGCGGTCTCTGGGGCGGCTGCGTCACGTTGCGGCCCTGGACGCGCTTGGCGAGTTGCTTGGCCACGGCATTGCCAACCTGCGCAAGGAGGCGGCTCTGGCCCTGGGTGAGCTGGGCCAGGCGCGTGCCTTGCCGGTGCTGCAGGCCGCCGAGGCCGATAGCGATCCCGAGGTGCGCAAGGCTGTGCGGATCGCCATGGCGCAACTGCGCGGGGCCTACTGATGAAAGCCCCGCAAGCTATTCGCAACATGCGCGGGCCCGGGCAACTGGTGCTGCAATGGCAAGACGGCGAACACAGCCTCAGCCATGCCCGCCTGCGCGGTGCTTGCCCCTGTTCACAATGCCGAACGGCACGGCTGCAGGGGAGCATCAGTCTGGTGCGCGATGATGTGCGCGTGGTGCAAATCGAGCCGCAAGGATATGGCGTGCAGCTGGTGTTCAGCGATGGGCATGAACGGGGTATCTACCCTTGGGCTTACCTGCGTGACCTGATTGCCCTGTGAGTCTTCTTCGCGGGCATTCGCTGTCGCATAGAGACCTGAATTCGCAAGCGGTCCGCGTACCCTGTGGGAGCGGCTTTAGCCGCGAAGAATCCAACGCGGTGCATGGCACCGGCTGCGCCGGTGTTCGCGGCTAAAGCCGCTCCCACACGGTGTAGTTCTATGAGGAGGGGCATGCCCGCTCCCACAGGCTCAGAGCGCAATCAGCTCCGGCCTCAACCCTTCGACCCGGCGCACCGGCGGCGTCAGGTAGCCGCCATCCCCGGTGACCTGGTGCAGCACCTTCTCCCGCAGCTCGTGAAGTGCCGCGCCCGTACGCAACCGTGGGTGTGGCAGGTCGATCTCCACCACCGACTTGATCCGCCCCGGGCGCGGTTCCAGAACCACCACCCGGTCGGCCAGGTAGGTGGCCTCTTCGGCGTCATGGGTGACCAGCAGCGTGGTGATGCCTGCACGTTCGCGAATAGCCAGCAGCTCGTCCTGCAGTTGCTGGCGGGTAAGCGCATCCAGCGCGCCGAACGGCTCGTCGAGCAGCAGGATACGCGGGCTGGCTACCAGGCCTCGGGCGATCGCCACGCGCTGGGCCATGCCGCCGGACAGCTGGTGTGGGTAGGCTGACTCGAAGCCGACCAGCCCCACCAGTTGCACGAACTCGTGTACCCGCCGCGCGCGCTCACCCTGGGTGAGCGGTTCGTTGACCAGGCCCAGGGCAATGTTCTGTTCCACGCTCAGCCAGGGGAACAGCCGGTGCTCCTGAAACACGATGCCGCGTTCGCTACCAATGCCGCTGACAGTGTGGCCGTCCACACGGATGTTGCCGCTGTAGTCGGTATCCAGCCCCACCAGCAGGCGCAGCAGAGTAGATTTGCCACAGCCGGAAGCACCAACGATGGCGATGAATTCGCCTTGGTTGATCGACAGGTTGAAGTTGCGGATGGCTTCCAGCGGCTGGCCATCGACGCTGAACACTTTGCCGACCCCCTCGAAGCTGACCAGGGGTGGGGTGGCATCGGGCTGGTTGGCCGCGTGCAGGTGCGAGGTGTTGAAGGCGTTCATGCGGTTCTCCAGCGCGTGGCGCGCGATTCGAGGCGTTGTCCAAGGGTGCCGAGCAGGGCGCCGACCAGGCCGATCAGCAGCATGGCGGCCATTACCTGGTCCATGCGGAACAGCTGCTGGGCGCCGATCATCAGGCTGGCGATGCCTCCGTCCGAGGGCATGAAGTATTCGGCACCGATGGTGCCCAGCCAGGCGTAGATCAGCGACAGGCGCAGGCCGGCAAAAATGGCCGGGGCTGCGCCGGGTAGCACCAGCAGCCGCAGGCGTTGCCACAGGTTCAGGCGCAGGGTGCGCGCCGCTTCGCCCAGCTGTGGCGAGAGGCTGGCGATACCGCGCTGGGTGGCGATCAGCAACGGGAAGAACGCAGCCATGCCGACGAATACCTGCTTGGCCCCTTCACCCAGGCCGAACCAGGCTGTGAGCAGCGGCACCCAGGCAAACAGCGCCACCTGACGCAACGCCGACAGGCTAGGCCCGAAGATACGTTCGGCATTGGCCGAAAGCCCCAACAGCAAACCGGCCAGCAGGCCAGCGCTACCGCCCAGCAGCAAGCCGGCCAAAGCGCGCTGCAGGCTCAGCAGCAAGGCTTGCGGCAGCGAACCATCGGCCAGGCCGGTCAGCAGGGTGCGCAACACTTCAAGTGGTGAGGTCAGGATGTTGCTGTCTACCCAGCCAAAACTGCTACTGAACTGCCACAGGGCCAACAGTGCCAGTGGCAGCAGCAGGCTTTGCCAACCCCGCGGCACGGGGCCACGGTGCTGCTCCCCTGTGGCCGCTTGCGGCCAGTACAGCAGGCGCTTTTCCAGGGCCGAGAAGCCGCGCTCCAGCAGTGCGCCGACCAGGCCGATCACCAGGATGCACAGCAGCACCAGGTCGAGCATGAACAGCTGCCGTCCCCACACCATCAGGTAGCCAATCCCTTCGCTGGAGGCCAGCAGTTCGACCGCCAGCAGCGAGGTCCAGCCGGTGGCCAGGGCGAGGCGTACGCCGGTGAGGAAGGCGGGCAGGGCAGCCGGTAGCAGCAGGCGCAGGAACAGTAGATGGCGAGGCAGGCGCAGCACCGCAGCGGCCTCTCGCAGCTTGGGCTGGGCATCGCGTACACCGACCAGCGTGTGCAAGGTGACGGGGACCACCACGGCTTTCACCAGCACCACCAGCTTGAGCAACTCGCCGATCCCGAAGAACAGCATGAACAACGGGATCCAGGCCAGGGTAGGAATCTGTGCCAGCGCCACGAAGGTCGGCAGCACCAGCGTTTGCGCCCGCCGCGAAGCTCCCAGCCAAACACCCAGCAGCAACCCGCTGCCGATGCCGACCGCCAGCCCCCAGAACAACCGCTGCAAGCTTATCCACAGGTGCCCCCACAGCTCGCCGGAGCCAAACTCCACCGCGCTCTGCCAAACCAATGCTGGCGCCGGCAGAATCTGCTCGCTCATCCAGTGCTCCCGGCTGGCCACTACCCACAGCACGGCAATTGCTGCAGGCACCAGGTATGCGAGGCCTTTGTAGGAGCGGCCTTGTGTCGCGATAGGGCCGCACAGCGGCCCCCGGAGCCACCTCCGATTCCTGCTCAGAATTCCATTCATCGGCCATCTCTCAAGACGTTGTTAGATTATTCATTTATGGAATTAAAAATTCTGAAAAATGACTTTCAAGAGATAAGAGCATGCGTTTCATGCATACGGAAGCCCCCCGCCGTTGCGTTTTCCTCATATTTTCCATGCGCTTTTCGCAAGCCAGTCGCAGGCCCGCATGCCGCCTGATTTATGCCATTCAGTTACTGAAGAATGAATTTTCTGTCTTTGTAGGTTCTAGCCAGACCTGCCTAGCTTCTGGCCAAAGCGCCGGCCATCGCCGGTGGCAGCCTGCCAAGGAGCCTTGCCATGAAAATCCCGCTGCGCCACCTGATCACCGCCCTTGGGCTGGCCTTCACCCTCAGCGCCCACGCAGCTGAACCGGCCAAGCCAGCAAGCATCCGCATCGCCGTGCCCGACCTCAGCGCGGGCAGCAAGCCCAGCGCCGGTGGCGTGGTCGACGTGCTGCGTGACCAGCAACTGCTGGAGAAGGAATTCGCCAAGGACGGCATTCGCATCGACTGGCACTTCTTCAAGGGCGCCGGGCCGGTGGTGAACGAAGCGTTGGCCAACGGCCAGGCCGATTTCGCCTACCTCGGCGACCTGGCCGCCATCGTCGGCAAGGCCAATGGCCTGGATACCCGCGTGCTGTCGGCGGGGGTACGTGGGGTGAAGAGCTACCTGGGCGTGGTGCCCGGTTCCGGCATCAAGACCCTGCACGACCTCAAAGGCAAGCGCGTGGCGGTGTTCCGTGGCACCGCCAACCAGCTGTCGTTCGCCAGCGCCCTGGCCAGCCAGGGGCTTAGCGAGCGCGAGCTGAAGGTGATCAACCTGGACTTCAACGCCGCCAATGCCGCACTGGCCGCCAAGCAGATCGACGCCACCTGGGGCCTGTCCAACCTGCTGTCGCTGCGCGAGCGCGGGCTGGTAGAGCTACCGGTCAACTCGCGTGATCTGGAAGGAGCCGGCAGTACCCAGGCGGTACTGCTGGGCACTGGCGATTTCATCCGCAAATACCCCGAGCTGGTGCAGCGCCTGGTCAATGCCCAGCAACAGGCCAGCGCCTGGCTGCGCGACGAACACAACCGCGAGGCCTATGTCGAGCTGGTGGCCAGCAATGCCAACTGGCCGCGCAGCATCCTCAATGACGACCTGGCCAAGGAAGACCTGGCCCATTACTTCGATCCACGGCTGGACGCCGAATTCGTCGGCCAGTTGCAACAGGGTGTGGACCTGGCCGCCAAGGAGCGCCTGATCCGCCGTGGCTTCCAGGTGGCCGACTGGATCGAACCACGTTTCCTCGATGTTGCGCTGCAACAAAAACAGGCCGTGCAGGCCGCCCGCTGAACCCCGAAAACCCGACAATGACCGCAAGGACACGACCATGAGCAATGCCGCCCTGGCCACCGCGCCACAAACCCTCGAACTCGACATCCACCCGGTTGCCGGCCGCATCGGTGCCGAAATTCGCGGGGTGAAATTGTCCGCCGACCTTGATGCCGCCACCCTCGACGCCATCCAGGCCGCGCTGGTGAAGCACAAGGTGATCTTCTTCCGTGGCCAGACCCACCTGGATGACCAAACCCAGGAAGCTTTCGCCAAGTTGCTCGGTGAGCCGGTCGCCCACCCTACCGTGCCGGTGGTGGATGGCACCAGCTACCTGTTGCAGCTCGATGGTGCCGAAGGTCAGCGGGCCAACTCCTGGCATACCGACGTGACCTTCGTCGACGCCTACCCCAAGGCCTCGATCCTGCGCAGCGTGGTGGCGCCGGCATCCGGTGGTGACACCGTGTGGGCCAACACCGCCACGGCCTACCAGGAGCTGCCCGAGCCGCTGCGCGAGCTGGCCGACAAGCTATGGGCGGTGCACAGCAACGAATACGACTACGCCAGCGTGAAGCCCGATGTGGACCAGGCCAAGCTGGAGCGCTATCGCAAAGTGTTCACCTCCACGGTGTACGAGACCGAGCACCCGGTGGTGCGCGTGCATCCGATCAGTGGCGAGCGGGTGCTGCAGCTGGGGCATTTTGTGAAGCGCATCAAAGGTTATTCGCTGGCGGATTCGCAACACCTGTTCGCGGTGCTGCAAGGGCATGTGACGCGTCTGGAGAACACCGTTCGCTGGCGCTGGCAGGCGGGGGACGTGGCGATCTGGGATAACCGCGCGACGCAGCATTATGCGGTGGATGATTACGGGACCCAGCCGCGGGTGGTGCGGCGGGTGACCCTGGCGGGTGAGGTGCCGGTCGGGGTGGATGGCCAGTTGAGCCGCACCACGCGTAAAGGCTGATATCGCCGGGGCCGCTTTGCGGCCCTATCGCCGGCAAGCCAGCTCCCACAGGTACATCACAGGCCAGAAGGCTGCGGTGATCTTGTGGGAGCTGGCTTGCCGGCGATTCGGGGGCAAAGCCCCCGTCAGCTAAAACTCGGTATCGCAGGCAATCAACTGCCTGACCAGCCCCTGAGCCAACGGCGATAGCCCATACCCCACCCGGCTCACCACCCCATAACGGGTATAGAACGCTTCTTCCTGCTCCACCGTCAGGTCGGCCAGCTGCAATGCCACCAATCCCCCGTCACGCTGATACGGCCGCAAGTTGGCATTGCAGGCAATGCCGATGGTGTCCGAATGCATCACCACATTCAGCAGTGCATAGCCGTGCTCGCACTCTACCGTCGGCAGAAAATCCTGCCGCCCGCTGAGGTCGCTGAGGATCTTGCGGATGTTCGGCGGGCGGAAGGTCGTGGCCAGGGGGTATTCGAACAGGTCACGTGCCCGCACGCTCTCGCGCCCGGTCAACGGGTGCCCGACGCGGCAGCAGAAGTGCCAGCGCTGCGGCGCCAGCCTGTGCACCTGGTAGTCCGGGTCAGACTCGAACTGGCGGGTGTCGGCGACGAAGAACTCGATCTCCTCGGCAACCAGCTTGCGGTTCAGCGCCTGCCAGTTATCCACCTGGAAGCAGGTACGTGCCGCGGGGTATTCGGCGACGAAGCGTGCCACCGCCCGCGGTACCAAACCCCCTGCCGGCGCCGGGCCGGAGCCAAAGCGTACAACGCCGGTAGTGGCACCATTGAACTGGTGGATCTCGTTGACCAGGTTGTGCGCCCCATGCACCAGCCGCCGCGAATGCTCCAGCACCAGCAGGCCCTGGCGAGTCGGCGCCAGCTCCTTGCTGGCGCGGTCGACCAGGCGGCAGCCGATGTTGTGCTCGAGGGTCTGGATGCTGCGGCTGAACGCTGATTGCGACAGGTTCACCGCAGCGGCCGCAGCAACGAAGCTGCGGTGCTCGACAAGGGCGATGTAGTGGCGCAGCTGACGGAGATCGATATGCATTTTTTACATTGAAACTTTCGGTCGAATGCAATTGCTGACAAGGGTTAGCCCCCTTATAAAGGGAGTCACTTATTCCACAAAATATGAATTACAAATATTTATATCGCCTAAAAGAATATAAGCCCGACTGACCGCGATTCGGTTCCGCCAACGGAAATGCTCGCCAGGGCCCATGCCTCAAGGAGCATTTGCATGTCCGGAGTTTCCCGTTGGCCTGCGCGCGCGTCGCGTTTCACCTTGCAACCCCTGGCTGCCGGCGTGCTGCTGGCGGCGTCCTCTGCCAGCTTCGCCGAAGAGCCGGTCAGCGCCACCCCGGCGGTGGAGCAGGAAGCCAAGCTCGGCACTGTCACGGTCAATGCCCGCCGCCGCGAAGAAACCGCGCAAAGCGTGCCCACGCCGATCAGCGTGCTCGACAGCGAAACCCTGGAAACCCAACGCATCTACCGCGTGCAGGACCTGCAGCAACTGGTACCCAGCACCAACGTCGCCTACGTTCATGCCCGCCAGTCGAGCATTTCGATCCGTGGCCTGGGCAACAACCCCGCCAGCGATGGCCTGGAAGGCAGCGTCGGCATCTACCTGGACAACGTCTACCTCGGCCGCCCCGGCATGGCGGTGTTCGACCTGCTGGACGTGGAGCAGCTGGAGGTGCTGCGCGGCCCGCAAGGTACGCTGTTCGGCAAGAACACCACAGCCGGCGTGCTCAACATCACCACGCGCAAGCCCACCTTCCACCGCGAGGGCAGCATCCAGCAGTCGATTGGTGAAGACGGCTATCTGCAAACCCAAGGCAGCTTCTCGGGGCCGATCAGCGACACGCTGGCCGGGCGCATCAGCGCCTATCGCACCGAAGACGACGGCTATGTGAAGAACATCCACAACGGCGACGACCTCAACGGCGGCAAGCGCCAAGGTTTTCGTACCCAGCTGCTGTTCAAACCGAGCGAAACCTTCAACCTGCGCTGGATCGGCGAATACAACGAAGAAGACTCCGACAACGGCATCCTCAGCCTGTACAGCAACGGCCCTACCATCAATGGCGTCAACCGCTACGAAAGCCTGGCCGCCCAGGCCGGCGCGACGTTGGTGTCGGGCAAGCACCGCAAGGTCAACTTCGACGCCGACCAGCAGGTGACGGTGTTCCAGGGCGGCACCTCGGTGGAGGCCAACTGGACCCTGCCCAACGACTTCACCCTGACCTCGATCACCGCCTACCGCTGGTGGGACTTCACCCCGCGCAACGACGACGGCCTCAACGTGCCGGTGTTCTACAGCGCCGGGGTGTCGGTGCGCGACAAGCAGTACTCGCAGGAAATCCGCCTGGCTTCGCCCACCGGTGGTGCCTTCGACTACGTGCTGGGCGCGTACTACTTCAAGCAGGACCTGGACAACAAATCCTTCACTTTCTACGGGCCGCAGGCGGACATCTGGAACCTCACCCCGGCCGGCGCCCTGGCCAACGTCGACACCATTGGTAACGGGCACATCGACACGGACAGCTACGCGCTGTTCGCCCAAGGCACCTGGCACATCACCGACCGCCTGGACTTCACCGCCGGCGTTCGCGGCACCTATGAAGAAAAGAGCGCCTGGGTGACCCGCGATGCACCAACCGGCGGTGCGGCAGTAACCGGGGCCGCCGCAGCAGCACGCCAGGGCCGGGTAGGCGCCTACGATTCAGGCGACCTCAACCAGTACAGCTTCAGCCCCTCTGGCCTGCTGGGCCTGAGCTACCGCTTCAACGAGCAATTGCTGGGCTACGCCACCCTGACCCACGGCGAGAAGTCTGGCGGTATCAACCTTACCGTTGGCGCTGCGCCACGGCTGGGCACCGATTCGCTGCTGGTCGGCACCGAGCGGGTCAACAACGCCGAACTCGGCTTGAAAAGCTCGCTGTTCGACGACCGCCTGCAACTCAATACCAACCTGTTCTGGGCCGAAGTGCATGGCTACCAGGCCAACGTCTACGACCAGATCAACCGCGTGCAGTACCTGGCCAACGCCGGCCGCGTGCGCTCGCGTGGCCTGGAGTTCGAAGCCACGGCACTGCCGCTGCGCGGCCTCACGGTCAACTTCAACGGCTCGTGGAACGACGTGCGCTACACCGAGTACAAGGACGCCCCATGCCCGCCGGAAGTGAGCCTGGCCAATGCCACTGCCACCTGCGATTTGTCCGGCCACCAGGTGGTCGGCGCCTCCAAGTACATCGCCAACCTCAATACCCAGTACAAGTGGCAGGCCAGCGAGCACATCGAACCCTACGTCACCGCCAGCTACGCCTTCCGCTCCAAGGCGGTGGGCACCATCGACGACTCCGATTTCGGCCAGATCCCCAGCTACGCGCTGGTCAACCTCTCCGCCGGTGTGCGCCTGGACCAGGGCGACGGCGTGGTGGACCTGTCGCTGTGGGTGAAGAACGCCGGTGACAAGACCTACTTCACCAGCCTGTGGAACTCCGCCAACGGTGGCTATGCCGGCGTGCTCGGTACCCCGCGCACTTTCGGCGCCACCGCCCGTTACGACTTCTGAGCACAAGGAGCTTTGCCATGAATGCCAAGACCGAAACCCCTGTATTGCCTGAGGGCGCCTGCCTGACCGCCAAGGTCCCCGAACGTGACGAGGCGCTGCTCGGCGACGTGGTGGTCAACCCTTATCGCCTGGCGCCGCTGACCGCGATCATTCGCGACGGTGGGCGCAGCCTGAGTGCCGCGCACGTGCGCGTGCTGGGCCGGGGTGAGCGCGGTGTGGACATCGCCTACGAGGTGTCCGACCGTTCGTTGTGGACCTATGGCGGCATCCCGGTATTCGGCCTGTACCCGGACCACGTCAACCAGGTGGAAGTGACCTACAAGCTCGACGGCGAGCGCATCCGCGAGCAGTACCAGATCTACGCTCCGGCCGTGCGCCTGCCGGTGGTGGCCAGGCAGACCGCTGCCTTGCCTGAAGTGCAGCCAGTCAAGGTAGCGCCAGGTTTTGAACAGCGCCTGTACCTGTTCAACCACCTGCAGGGGGACATCCCGGGCGGGCGCGCCTTCAAGTGGAATGCCCTGGGCGGCGCGGCGGAATGGGACCAGGTGGGTAACAACTGGATCGCCGACAGCAATGGCGACGTGCGCTGGTACCTGGACATCGAGCAGATCCACGACTCCAACCGCCGCGATGGCCTGGGCGGCACCATGGGCTTCCAGCAGACCCGCGATGGCAAGCTGATCTGGGGCCAGGGCCAGACCTACTCCAAGTACGACCTGCTGGGCCGGCGCATCTGGCAGCGCAGCCTGCCCGACAAGTTTGCCGACTTCTCCCATGAAATCCGCGAGACCGCCAATGGCACCTACCTGCTGCGGGTGGGCACCAGCGACTATCGCCGGCCCGACGGCAAGCGCGTGCGCTCGATCCGTGATCACATCATCGAGGTCAACGAGGCCGGTGATGTGCTGGACTTCTGGGACCTCAACCAGATTCTCGACCCGTACCGTGGCGACCTGCTGGAAACCCTGGGCAAGGCAGCCATCCAATTGCCGGCCGGGGTGCAGAAACAGGACGAGCGGCTGGCCAACGAACTGGCCGAAGGTGACCTGCCCTTTGGTGACACCCCGGGCGTGGGCACAGGCCGTAACTGGGCACACGTCAATGCCATCGACTACGACGCCGATGACGACAGCATCATCGTTTCAGCACGGCACCAGGGCGTGGTGAAGATAGGCCGCGACAAGCAGGTGAAGTGGATTCTCGCCTCGCCTCAAGGCTGGCCTGAGCGTCTGCGCGAGAAGGTGCTGACGCCGGTGGCGAGCGAAGGCTTCGACTGGTCGTGGACACAGCACACCGCCTGGCTGACCGGCAAAGGCACGCTGACCGTGTTCGACAACGGCTGGGGCCGCGACTTTGCGCCGACCAGGCTGACGGGCAACTACAGTCGGGCGGTGGAATACCGCATCGACGAGGCCAAGGGCACGGTCGAGCAGGTGTGGGAATACGGCAAGGAGCGCGGCGACGAGTGGTACAGCCCGGTGACCTCGGTGGTGGCCTACCGGCCGGAGACCGACACCCAGTTCATTTACTCGGCGTCGGTGAACTTCCTGACCCCGGAGAAACTGACCACCACCGTGCTCAACGAGGTGCGGCGCGGGACCCAGGAGGTGCTGGTGGAGCTGAAGGTGCACAGCCGGCAGCCGGGCAGCGTGGGTTACCGAGCCTTGGTGATCGACCTGGCCAAGGCCTTCTGACCCATCCCTCCGGGAGGGCCGTCGGTCCTCCCATCACATTTCCTTCAGCTCGTTCGTCTAACCTGTACTGGCCCTATCGCCGGCAAGCCAGCTCCCACAGGGACCCCACAGGTGCTGAATTTTGTGGGGTCCCTGTGGGAGCTGGCTTGCCGGCGATAGGGCCGGTTGCTACGGCACAGAAATGTGAAATTTCCGCCAGGGTGTTCAACCATTCGTTCTTTTTTTCGAACAGCCTATTGTCCAACACCCCAGCAGCCGCTTAGCATTCGTTTGAGATTTCAAACGCTCGATGCCCTGCCTTGGGCGCTTTTCAACAATCAACAATTCGGGAAGCCGACATGCAGCTCAAAGACGCTCAGTTGTTCCGCCAGCAAGCCTACATCAATGGTGAGTGGCTGGATGCGGACAACGGCCAGACCATCAAGGTCACCAACCCGGCCACTGGTGAAGTCATCGGTACCGTGCCGAAGATGGGCACCGCGGAAACCCGCCGCGCCATCGAAGCCGCCGACAAGGCTCTGCCGGCCTGGCGTGCCCTGACCGCCAAGGAGCGTTCGGCCAAGCTGCGTCGCTGGTTCGAACTGATGATCGAGAACCAGGACGACCTGGCTCGCCTGATGACCACCGAACAAGGCAAGCCGCTGGCCGAAGCCAAGGGCGAAATCGCCTATGCTGCCTCGTTCATCGAGTGGTTCGCCGAGGAAGCCAAGCGTGTCTACGGTGACACCATCCCGGGCCACCAGCCAGACAAGCGCCTGATCGTCATCAAGCAGCCAATCGGTGTTACCGCGGCCATCACCCCGTGGAACTTCCCGGCCGCCATGATCACCCGTAAAGCCGGCCCGGCCCTGGCCGCCGGCTGCACCATGGTGCTCAAGCCTGCCTCGCAGACCCCATACTCCGCCCTGGCCCTGGTCGAGCTGGCCCACCGTGCCGGCATCCCGGCTGGCGTGCTGAGCGTGGTTACCGGCAGCGCTGGCGAAGTTGGCGGTGAACTGACCGGCAACTCCCTGGTCCGCAAGCTGTCCTTCACCGGCTCGACCGAAATCGGTCGCCAGCTGATGGAAGAATGCGCCAAGGACATCAAGAAGGTTTCCCTGGAGCTGGGTGGCAACGCCCCGTTCATCGTGTTCGACGACGCCGACCTGGACAAGGCGGTCGAGGGCGCGATCATCTCCAAGTACCGCAACAACGGCCAGACCTGCGTCTGCGCCAACCGTATCTACGTGCAGGACGGCGTCTACGACGCGTTCGCCCAGAAGCTGGCCGCCGCTGTTGCCAAGCTGAAGATCGGTAACGGCCTGGAAGAAGGCACCACCACTGGCCCGCTGATCGACGGCAAGGCTGTCGCCAAGGTCCAGGAACACATCGAAGACGCCGTTGGCAAAGGCGCCAAGGTACTGTCCGGTGGCAAGATCATCGAAGGCAACTTCTTCGAGCCGACCATTCTGGTCGACGTACCGAAGACCGCTGCCGTCGCCAAGGAAGAGACCTTCGGCCCGCTGGCGCCGCTGTTCCGCTTCAAGGACGAGGCCGAAGTGATAGCCATGTCCAACGACACCGAGTTCGGCCTGGCCTCGTACTTCTACGCCCGCGACATGAGCCGTGTGTTCCGTGTTGCCGAAGCCCTGGAATACGGCATGGTAGGTATCAACACCGGCCTGATCTCCAATGAAGTGGCACCGTTCGGTGGCATCAAGGCTTCGGGCCTGGGCCGCGAAGGTTCCAAGTACGGTATCGAGGACTACCTCGAAATCAAATACCTGTGCATCAGCGTCTGATAGCACGGTAAAGGCTTTACCTCTGCCAGCGGGGCGCGAGAGCGACGTCTCGCTGGCCTTTTTTACATCGCAGTACCTGGTGGCCAGGGCGTTCACGGCAGTCGATCAACGAATACTGTTCGCGAGCACTCCCAGCCACCCCCGAATAAAAGCGCCACTCCAGACCGGCGCAATGAGGGCATTATGAGCAAGACCAACGAATCCTTGATGCAACGTCGTGTCGCCGCCGTCCCACGTGGCGTTGGCCAGATCCACCCGATCTTCGTCGATACCGCGAAGAACTCGACCGTGATCGACGTTGAAGGCCGCGAACTGATCGACTTCGCCGGCGGCATCGCAGTACTGAACACCGGCCACCTGCACCCGAAAGTGGTTGCGGCCGTGCAAGACCAGCTGACCAAGGTCAGCCACACCTGCTTCCAGGTGCTGGCCTACGAACCCTATGTAGAGCTGTGCGAAAAGATCAACAAGCTGGTCCCAGGCGACTTCGACAAGAAGACCCTGCTGGTCACCACCGGCTCCGAAGCCGTTGAAAACGCCGTCAAGATCGCCCGTGCCGCCACTGGCCGCGCTGGCGTAATCGCCTTCACCGGCGGCTACCACGGCCGTACCATGATGACCCTGGGCCTGACCGGCAAGGTCGTGCCGTACTCCGCTGGCATGGGCCTGATGCCAGGTGGCATCTTCCGCGCTCTGTTCCCTAGCGAACTGCACGGTATCAGCGTTGACGACGCCATCGCCTCGGTCGAGCGCATCTTCAAGAACGACGCCGAGCCGCGCGACATCGCCGCGATCATCCTCGAGCCGGTACAAGGCGAAGGCGGCTTCCTGCCAGCGCCGAAAGAGCTGATGAAGCGCCTGCGCGCCCTGTGCGACCAGCACGGCATCCTGCTCATCGCCGACGAAGTACAGACCGGCGCTGGCCGTACTGGCACCTTCTTCGCCATGGAACAGATGGGCGTTGCGCCTGACCTGACCACCTTCGCCAAATCCATCGCTGGCGGCTTCCCGCTGGCCGGTGTGTGCGGCAAGGCCGAATACATGGACGCCATCGCTCCTGGCGGCCTGGGTGGTACCTACGCCGGTTCGCCGATCGCTTGCGCCGCGGCCCTGGCCGTGATCGAAGTGTTCGAAGAAGAGAAACTGCTGGACCGCAGCAAAGCTGTGGGTGAGCGCCTGACCACCGGCCTGCGCGAAATCCAGAAGAAGTACCCGATCATCGGCGACGTCCGTGGTCTGGGCTCGATGATCGCTGTCGAAGTCTTCGAGAAAGGCACTCACACCCCGAACGCAGCTGCCGTTGGCCAGGTTGTCGCCAAGGCTCGCGAGAAGGGCCTGATCCTGCTGTCCTGCGGTACCTACGGCAACGTTCTGCGTATCCTGGTTCCGCTGACCGCAGAAGATGCTCTGCTGGACAAAGGCCTGGCTATCATCGAAGAGTGCTTCGCTGAAATCGCCTGATGTGACCTGCTTCAGAAAAAACCCGCTTCGGCGGGTTTTTTTGTGCCCAGGAAAGCCTTGGGGCGCTATCGTTGTCGGAGGATTTGCTCAGGAAGCTGCGACGGACTGTGTGGCAGGGCTATTCAGGAGTTGGCGATGAACGCTGCAGACCCCACCCCACCAAGCGTACTTATTGTCGAGGGCGACCCCTGGGTACGTGACATGCTCAGCGAAATGCTGCTGAGCGTGCGCTGTGATGCCCGCCTGCAGCTCTGCGCCGACGGCTCGCAGGCCTTGAGCGCGCTGTCGAGCAAGCCCGACCTGATCATTGCCGCGCGCGAACTGGCAGGTGTCGATGGGCTCGACCTGTTGCGCAAGGTACGCGCGAAAGACTCGAGGTTGCCGTTCATCCTCATGAGCAACCGCATTGACAGTGCCAGTGTGCATGAGGCGTTGCCCCTGCACCCTACTGCCTACCTGAGCAAGCCGCTGAACCTGGAAACTCTTCGCAAGCGCCTGGAAGAGCTGCTGCTGGCGGTTGGCGAAGAAATCGCCTGCCCGGTGCCGGCCTTGCAGCCAGGTGCCAGCCTGCCGGCCTACCTCGAGCAGCGTCGCGCTACCGCCGATGGCGGGCCGCTGCTGGCCGATGTGCAGGTGGCGATCAAGCGCGCGCTAAACCCCCAGGGCCTGAACCTGAGAGTGCTCGAAGAGGAAGTGCAGGGCGACCCGCAGATCACCGCTGTGCTGATTGCGGCGGCCAACAGCGCAGCGCTGCACCGCGAAGCACCAGTGCAGACGCTGCTGCAGGCCTTGAACAAGCTTGGCAGCACCCAGAGCATGAACCTGATCCTGGGCATGACCCTCAAGCGCAGCGCTCGCCTCAGCGACCCGCTGCTGGCGGAGCATGCTTCCCGCTACTGGGAGTTGTCGCTGCACGCTGCCGAATATGGCCGCACCTTGGCACGCATGCTCGAGCTGGACGAAGGGCGTTGTTATTGCGCGGGGTTGCTGCATTGCCTGGGCGACCTGGCGGTGCTGCGCTGCCTGCAGGAGTGGCGGCTGGCCGGGGGCGAGCTGGATGAGGATCAGGTGCAGCTGTCGCTCAATGAGTTCGGTGCGGCGTTCGGCTCGGCGCTGCGTACGCGCTGGCGGTTGCCGCTGGGGTTGCGAGAGTTGATCGCGGCGATCTACCAGCTGGGCGGCGGGGTGTACTCGCGGGAGATCCTGGCCATGAACCTGGCCGGGCAGTTGTCGCGGCTGTCGGCCGAGCAGGGGCTGGAGAAGGTGGCCAGCAGCAAGACCGCGCGCCTGCTCAAGCTTGGCCTGCCGGAGCTGAGGCGGTTGCGTAAGGTGGAGAACCCGGAGGTGAAGCCGCAGCAGGAAGAACCGCCTTTAGCTGAGGGTGAAGTTTCGGGCTGAGGTCTTGGGGCCGCTTTGCGGCCCATCGCGACACAAGGCCGCTCCTACACGGGTACGCGGTTGCCGGTAGGAGCGGCCTTGTGTCGCGATAGGGGGGCAAAGCCCCCCCCAAGGCTCAGCCGCGGACGATCTGGTTCTTGCCCTGGCGCTTGGCCTGGTACATCGCCGCATCGGCCCGGGCATACAGGCTGTCCAGCGCCACATCCTCGTCAGTCAGCCCGGTCACCCCCTGGCTCACCGTCACCCCGTAGGTCTGCTCCCCATGGCTGAAGCTCAGCCGCTGGATCTGCCGCTGCAAGCGCTCGGCAATCTGCTCCGCGACCTGGGCACTACAGCCGGGGAACACTGCCGCGAACTCCTCGCCACCAATGCGCCCGAACAGGTCACCTCGGCGTAGCACGGCCTTGCCGCTGTCGGCGATCTGCTGCAACACCTGGTCGCCTTCCTGGTGACCGTAGCTGTCGTTGATGCGCTTGAAGTCGTCGATGTCCAGCAGCAGGAAGGCCAGTGGTGTACCGTCTTCGCGGGCGCTGTCGAAGGCTTGCTGGGCGCATTCGAAAAAGTGCCGGCGGTTGCTGCTCTGGGTCAGCACGTCGGTGGTGGCCAGGCGCTGCAGTTCACCTTCGAGCTGCTTCTTCTCGGTGATGTCTTCTGCGATGCCGACGATGATCACCCGGTCGCCATCGCGTTGCTGGTTGATGTAGCACTTGTCGCTCAGCCAGCGCAACTGGCCGTCGGCATTGAGGATGCGGTACTCGCGGTCTTCCACCGAGCCCTTGAGCAGTACCTGGGCCAGGCTGCGTTCGGCGAACTCCAGGTCGTCGGGGTAGATGCTGTCTCGCCACTCGTTGTAGTCGGCCAGCACCAGGCTGGCCGAGCGGCCGAAGATGCGTTCGTAGGCGGGGCTGACGTAAAGCACCTGACGGGTTTCCCAGTCGAAGGCCCATAGCACCGCATTGACGCTATCGAGCAGCGAGCTGAACAGCTGTTCGCGCTCGCTCAGGCGGGCAACCTCGCCTTGGGCGTGGAGTAGCGCAAGCAAGGTCTGGGCGGCTTCCGGAGGCGGGGTGCCGGGCAGTGTCGTCGGAATGTTCTTGGCCATGTGCACGGAGCAGATCTCGGCGTGAAAGCGTGCGGCCAGCATCTGGCCCGCCACGCGGGCGATGTGCCAGATATGAGTGTAAACGAGAGGGCGAAGTTCCGGGCGGCACGCCCAGCCAAAGGGGCGTGCCGATCAACGGCGGTCAGGCGCCGGTCGGGCGCAGGGAGTACGTCTTCAGCTGTGCCGCGAAGTCCCGCAGGGCGTGGATGCCGCTGGTTTCCGCCTCATGTACCCAGTCCTTCATGGCGGCCAGCATGTCGTGGCCGTTGGCGCTGGTGCGCGCCCAGATCTGCTGCAGGGCCAGGCGTTTTTCGTAGATGGTCTTCAGCGCCTGGCTGTGGGCGAGCATCGACTCGATGCGCACATGGTGACGGTCTTCCAGCAGGCTGGTCTCGCGCGACAACAGGCGCTTGGCGCGGCGGAAGTGATGGCGCAGCGAAGCATCGACGCGGGCCAGCTCCTGCTTGACCAGCGGGCCGATCACCAGCTTGCGGTACTGGGCCATGATCTGGAAGCGGTTGTTGAGGATGGCCATGGCGGTGTCCATGTCCAGGCTGGCCTTGCCTGCCACCCGGTGGGCGATGGGCGCCACGCGCTGTACCTTGGCCAGGCGCAGCAGGCAGAACAGGCGGATCCACGCCCAACCCATGTCGAACTCCCAGCGCTTGACCGACAGCTTGGCCGAGTTGGGGTAGGTGTGGTGGTTGTTGTGCAGCTCTTCGCCACCGATGACGATGCCCCACGGCACCAGGTTGGTCGCGGCGTCGCGGCACTCGAAGTTGCGGTAGCCGAGAGCGTGGCCCAGGCCGTTGACCACGCCGGCGGCCCAGAACGGAATCCACATCATCTGCACTGCCCAGATGGTGATGCCGATGGTGCCGAACAGCAGCAGGTCGATTACCGCCATCAGCGCGATGCCGCCCAGCTTGTAGCGCGAGTAGAGGTTGCGCTCGATCCAGTCGTCCGGGCAGTTCTTGCCATAGATGCGCAGGGTTTCAGGGTTGCGCGCCTCTTCCCGGTAAAGCTCGGCACCCTTGCGCAGCACCGTGCCCAGGCCCTTGTACAGCGGGCTGTGCGGGTCGTCGGGGGTTTCGCATTTGGCGTGGTGCTTGCGGTGGACGGCGGTCCATTCGCGGGTGTTCTGCGCCGTGGTCAGCCACAGCCAGAAACGGAAGAAGTGCTTGAGCGCGCCATTGAGCTCCAGGGCCCGGTGCGCGGAGTAGCGGTGCAGGTAGACCGTGACGCTGACGATGGTCACGTGGGTCATCAACAGTGTAATGCCGACCAGTTGCCAGGCCGAGAAGTCGAGCAGGCCGTTGTACCACATAGGTGTAAATACCCTCGGAATGCAGGAGGAGGGGCTGATTATCCCTTGGGCAGGAAATAAATACAGTTACCCGTTCAGATAGGAAGTCACGACATGTTTCAGCCTTTATAATGCCCCATCATTTTTCATGGGCAATTGCACCCGACATGTCTGTTTCCGTTCGCGACGCCTTGCGCATGGCCGCGCTGTATGTGGTGCTCTCGATCCTCTGGCTGACGCTGGCCGAGGTGGTGTTGCACGGCATGACCGACGACCCCCTGGCACTGACCGTGGGCCGGCAGATCAACGTGGTGGTCTGGGTGCTGCTCAGCGCCTTTCTGATCTATGTGTCGCGGGTGCGGCTGCTCGACTTCATCGGTGTTGGCGCGCGTATGCGTGGTGAAGACCGTGAACGCCTGCGCATGGCTGCGGCAGTGTTCGACAGCACCCTCGAAGGCGTGCTGGTGACAGACCGCCATGGCCTGATCGTGCACGTCAACCGTGCCTTCATGCGTATCACCGGCTACCAGCAGGACGAGGTCATCGGCCAGCGCCCGAACAAGTTCAAGTCGGGCCGCCATGGCCTGGCGTTCTACCAGCAGATCTTCGCCACTCTGGCGGAAAAGGGCGAGTGGAGCGGCGAAATATGGAATCGGCGCAAGAGCGGTGAAATCTACCCGCAATGGCAGACCATTTGCGCCATCCGCGACGATCAAGGCGAGCTCAGCCATTACGTGGCGGTGTTCAGCGACATCAGCGCGATCAAGCATTCTGAACAGGAACTGGCCTACCTGGCTCACCACGACCCGCTGACCGACCTGCCCAACCGCCTGCTGTTCAACGACCGGGTCGAGCAGGCGCTGGCCGCAGCCCAGGCGAACAAGCGTGGTTGTGCCCTGCTGTTGCTGGACCTGGACCATTTCCAGAGCATCAACGACGGCCTTGGCCACACCATTGGCGACCAGTTGCTGAAGCTGGTGGGCGAGCGCCTGGCAGAGGTGCTGCGCAGCGGCGTGACCCTGGCGCGCCTGGGGGGCGACGAATTTGGCGTGCTGGCGGAAAACTGCCATGAGGTTGGCCAGGCGGGCAAGCTGGCGCAGGGCATCATCGAGCGCATGCGCGAGCCGTTCCAGTTCGACGGTCACCGCCTGTTCATCAGCGTCAGCGTGGGCATCAGCCTGTTCCCCAGCGATGCCTTGAGTGCCGAGCAGTTGCTGCGCAATGCCGACTCGGCGTTGTACAAGGCCAAGAGCAACGGGCGGGCCTGCTATGCGCTGTACACCGAAGAACTGACCGCTCACGCCCAACACCGGGTCGAAACCGCCGGCGAGCTGCGCCGAGCCTTGGAGCAGGACGAGCTGCGGGTGTTCTACCAGCCGGTGCACGACCTGGCGACCGGCCGCCAGGTCGGCGTCGAAGCCTTGGTGCGTTGGCAGCACCCTGAGCGCGGCCTGGTTCCACCGGGCGAATTCATCCCGATTGCCGAGCGTACCGGGCTGATTGCCGAGATCGACGCCTGGGTACTACGCCAGGCGTGTCGGCAGATGGTGCGATGGCAGGGTGAAGGGCGGCAGTTGGCATTCGTGGCGGTGAACATTTCCAGCCGCCTGTTTGGCCAGCACGAGCTGTACCAGCAGGTGGCCGAGGTGCTGGACGACACCGGCCTGGCCCCGGCCTTGCTGGAGCTGGAGGTGACCGAGAGCGCAGTGATGGAGGACCCGGAGGTGGCGCTGGAGCAGTTGCATCGCCTGCGCGAGCTGGGGGTGACCTTGGCTATCGACGACTTTGGCACCGGTTATTCATCGCTGCTGCGGCTCAAGCGCTTGCCGGTGCAGAAGCTGAAGATCGACCAAGGCTTCGTTGCCGGGTTGCCGCTGGATGAGGACGATATCGCGATCGTCCGGGTGATCATCGCCCTGGCCCGCAGCATGGGTATGCAAGTGCATGCAGAGGGCATCGAGCAGGCCGAGCAGGCCAGCTTCCTGCTGCATGAGCAGTGTCAGCTTGGGCAGGGGTACTGGTTCGGGCGGCCGGTGCCTGCCGGGGATTTGTGCTGGGGTTGAAGGCCCCTTCGCGGGCATGCCCGCTCCCACAGGGATATCGTTGTATTCAAGCCCTGTGCAGTACCTGTGGGAGCGGGCGTGCCCGCGAAGAATTCAGCGCTTGTTCAAGCCTTTCGCCAACCGGTCTCCACCCAGTTGGATCAACGCCACCAACGCCACCAGCATGGCAATCACGGTCAGCATGATCTGGCTGTCGAAGCGCTGGTAGCCATAGCGGTAGGCGATGTCCCCCAGTCCCCCGGCACCGATCGCTCCGGCCATGGCCGAGGAGTTGATCAGGGTCACCAGGGTGATGGTGAAGCCCCCGACAATCCCCGGCAGCGCCTCTGGCAGCAGTACGTGCCAGACAATGTGCCAGCGCCGGCAGCCCATGGCCTGTGCAGCCTCCACCAGGCCGTGGTCGACTTCGCGCAGGCTGACCTCGGCAATCCGCGCGAAGAACGGAGTGGCGGCAATGGTCAGTGGCACCACTGCCGCCCACACGCCATACGTGGTACCCACTACCAAGCGGGTGAAGGGGATCAGCGCGACCATCAGGATCAGGAACGGGATCGAGCGGAACAGGTTGACGAATGCACCCAGCACCCGGTTCAGCAGCGGCGCCTCGAAGATCCCGCCCTTGTCGCTGGTGACCAGCAGCACCGCCATCGGTACCCCCACCAGCAGGGCGATCAGCGACGACACGCCGACCATCAGCAGGGTATCGAGCAAACCTTCCAGCAGGCGATCAAACCACATGGCCCAGTACCTCCACGTCCTCGGCCCAGCGGCGGGCGCGCTCCAGCAATTGATGGGTGTCGTGCGGCGAGTGCTGCACCGACAGGATCAGCTGCCCCAGGGCATGCTCGCCAATGGTTTCCACACCACCCTGCAGCAGGCGTACGCGGCCGCCAAGGTCGTTGAACAGGGCGGACAGTTCGGGCTCGCCGAGCAGGGTCAGCCTCAGCACCACGGCACTGTCGCGGCTTGCCGGGTTGGCCCGCAGGCTGGCTTGCAGCGCGGCTGGCAACCTGGCTTGCAACGGTGCCAGCAGGGTACGGGTGACTTCGTGGCGTGGTGAGCCAAACACCCGCCAGACCTCACCCTGCTCGACCACTTCTCCACGTTCCAGCACCACCACCCGGTGGCAGATATCGCGGATTACCGCCATCTCGTGGGTGATCAGCACGATGGTCAGGCCCAGGCGCTGGTTGATGTCGCGCAGCAGTTCGAGAATGGAAGCAGTGGTCTCCGGGTCCAGCGCCGAGGTGGCCTCGTCGCACAGCAGGATCTCGGGGTCATGCACCAACGCCCTGGCAATGCCCACGCGCTGCTTCTGCCCGCCGGACAGCTGCGCCGGGTACACGTGGTGCTTTTCCCGCAGGCCCACCAGCTCAAGCAGTTCGCGTACCTTGCGCTGGCGCTCCGCCTTGGCCACGCCGGCCACCTTGAGGGGCAGCTCGACGTTCTGCCACACGGTCTTGGCCGACATCAGGTTGAAGTGCTGGAAGATCATGCCGATACGCCGGCGCAGGGCTACCAGGTGGTCCTCGTCGAAGGGCGCGATGTCCACCTGGTCGATCAGCACCCGGCCCTGGCTGGGTTGCTCCAGGCGGTTGATGGTGCGCAGCAGCGATGACTTGCCGGCGCCGCTGCGGCCGATGATGCCGAAGATCTCGCCATGGCAGATGTTCAGGTCGATGCCTTGCAAGGCCGGTTGCGCCTGGCCCGGGTAGGTCTTGCCCAGGCCGATGAAGCGCACATGGGCTTCATTGACCTCCGGGCGCAGGGCCTGCTCCCTGGCCGTTGGCGGCAGTGGTTGTGTGGTGGGCGCCCGCAGCGCGCTGGCCTGGCTCATGTCAGCCCTCCCAACCGGCCTGGTAGAGCTTGCCGTGGGCTTTGTCCAAGGCTGCGCGCACCACTGGCGAGTGCTGGTAGATGTCGACGAACTTGGCCAGGCGTGGGTCGTCCTTGCTTTGCGGTCGAATGACGAACTGGATCACGTACTCCTTGTTCTCCAGGCCGTCGAACAGCAGTGCGGAGCCGGCGTCGAAGCTGTTGGCCAGGCGGATGTAGGCCGGGTAGCCCTGCACCAGGTCGGCGTCGTCATAGGCGCGAACCAGCTGTACGGCCTCGACCTGAAGGATTTTCAGTTTTTTCGGGTTGGCGACGATATCGTCCTCGGTGGCCTTGTAGCCGACCCCCGGCTTGAGGGTGATCAGCCCGGCCTTGGCCAGCAGCTGCAGGCCACGGCCGCTGTTGATCGGGTCGTTGGCGATGGCCACGCTGGCGCCTTCGGGCAGGTCGGCGAAGCTCTTGTACTTTTTCGAGTACAGGCCGACGTTGTTGATGATGCCCGGGGCGTAGGGCACCAGGTTGAAGCCTGCGGCTGCCTTGGCGTTTTCCAGGAACGGGATGTGCTGGAAGTAGTTCACGTCGATGTCGCCGCTATTGAGGCTGACATTGGGTGCGATCCAGTCGCTGAACTCGACCAGCTTCACTTCAAGGCCTTGCTTGTGCGCTTCTTCCACTGCGGCTTCCAGCGGGATGGCAAAGGCCGAGGTGGTGCCGATCTTCAGCGGTTCGGCAGCCAGCGCGCTGGCGGACAGACCGAGGGAGAGGGCAATGGCCGCGACGGGCCGGAACAATTTATCAAGCATGGTGCAGGGCTCCAGTCGGGGCAGGGGTAGAGGTAAAGCGGTAGGCCGAGCCAGGGTGGTCGGCGGGCAAATGCGGGTGGTCGGCCTGGAACAGTTTTTCGCGCAGGGTGCCTTCGGCATAGGCGGTCTTGTAGCGGCCACGCTGTTGCAACTGCGGGATGACCAGGTCGATGAAGTCCTCGAAGCTTTCCGGGGTTACGGTGCGGGTCAGGTTGAAACCGTCCAGACCGGTTTCATCGACCCAGGCGATCAGCTGTTCGGCCACCTGCTCGGGCGCGCCGACCAGGGTCACGTAACGGCCACCCAGGGCGTGCTGCTGCAGCAGGCGCCGGCGGGTCCAGACGTTGTCCTGCAACTGGCGCGTGGCCGACTGGATGGCGTTGCCCTGGCTGAAGGCAATCGGCTCGTCCAGGGCGTAGGCGGCGAAGTCGATGCCGGTGGACGCTGCGAAGTGCGCGACCCCGGCCTCGGCGCTGGCATGGCGCAGGTACTCGGCATGCTTGGCCTGGGCCTGCTGCTCGGTGGCGGCGACGATCACCGTGATGCCCATGAACACCTTGACCGCTTGCGGGTCGCGGCCAGCGGCTTGGGCGGCGGCGCGCACCTTGTCGACCTGGGCGCGGGTGGCGGCCTTGTCCTGGCCACTGATGAACACGCATTCGGCATGGTTGCCGGCGAAGGCCAGGCCACGCTGCGAGCTGCCGGCCTGGAACAGTACCGGTGTACGCTGCGGTGAGGGTTCGCACAGGTGGTAGCCGTCGACCTTGTAGAACTCGCCCTGGTGGTTGACCTTGCGCACCCTGTCGGGCCTGGCATAGACGCGCTGCTGGCGGTCGGCGACCACGGCATCTTCAGCCCAGCTGCCTTCCAGCAGCTTGTACAGCACCTGCAGGTACTCGTCGGCCTGGTCGTAGCGGCGGTCATGCTCGGGTTGCTGCGCCAGGCCCATGGCCCGGGCGGCGCTGTCGAGGTAGCCGGTGACGATGTTCCAGCCCACTCGGCCATGGCTCAGGTGGTCCAGGGTGGAAAGGCGGCGAGCGAACAGGTACGGCGCTTCGTAGGTGAGGTTGGCGGTAAGGCCGAAGCCCAGGTGGCGGGTGACGGCGGCCATGGCCGAGACCAGCAGCAGCGGGTCGTTGACCGGCAGCTGGATCGACTCCTTGAGGGTGACGTCCAGCGACTGGCCGTAGATGTCGTAGGTGCCGACGATGTCGGCGATGAAAAGCCCGTCGAACAAGCCGCGCTCCAGCAGCCGCGCCAGACTGGTCCAGTAGTCCAGGGTCTTGTACTGGGTCGAGGTGTCCCGTGGGTGGGTCCACAGGCCGTGGTTGATGTGCCCGATGCAATTCATGTTGAAAGCATTGAGCAGGATCTGCTTGGCCATCAGATGGTCCCCCGGCGTGGTGGGTTGGCATCATTGAGGTAGTAGTTGCCGATGGCGTGGTACTTCCAGCGCACCGGGTCGTGCAGGGTGTGCACGCGGGCGTTGCGCCAGTGGCGGTCAAGGTTGTGTTCGGCCAGTGTGGCCTGGCTGCCGCCCAGTTCGAACAGGGTGGTGCCGGCCGCGAGGGAAATCTCGGTGCTGATGGCGCGGGCCTCGGCCACCGCGATGGACGCGGCGGCCACGTTTTCGGCAGTGCTGTCGTCGCGGGCGCGGTCCAGATATTCGCCCGCGCGCTCCAGCAAGGCTTCGGCGGCGTGCAGACGGATCGCCAGATGGCCGAAACTCTTCAGCGTAAGCGGGTCATCGCTGGCCTTGTCCAGGCCGGAGTCGACCCAGGGGCGGCTGCGGGTGCGCACGAAGTGCAGGGCATCTTCGTATGCGGCGCGGGCGATGCCGGTGTCGATGGCGGCATGAAGGATCTGCGCCAGCGGGCCGACCGGGGTGGGGCGTTCGAAGGCGCTCTGGAACGGCACCACGTCGGCGGCACTGACATACACGTTATCGAACACCACCGAGCCGCTGCCGGTGGTGCGCTGGCCGAAGCCGCTCCAGTCGTCGATCACCTGCAGGCCCTGGCTGTCGGCCGGGACGAAGGCCAGGTGCTGCACGCCCTGCTCATCGACCACCGAAGTGGGAATGCGCTGGGCGTATATGGCGCCGGTGGAGTAGAACTTGCGGCCGTTGATGCGAAAACCATCGCCGTCGCGGGACAGGCGCGTGGTGCGGTCGTTGGCGGTCTTGGTGCCCAGTTCGGCCAGGGCGTTGCCGAAGCGGTTGCCCGCCAGTACTTCGGCGTAAAAGCGCTGTTGCTGTTCGGGTGTGCCGTTTACCCGCAGGACTTCCAGGCCGTAGAAATGGTTTTGCGGAATCTGCCCTAGCGAGCCGTCGGCCTGGGCGATGCGGGCGATTACCTTGGCCAGGGTGATGTTGGACACGCCGGCGCCGCCGAAGGCCTTGGGTACGCTGATGGCCCACAGGCCGGAGCGAGTGAACAGTTCCAGTTCGGCGTGCGGCAGACGGCGCTCGCGGTCGCGCAGGGCGCTGTCGCGGCGCAGGTGTCGGGCGACTTCTTCGGCAACTTTCAGGGCCTGGGTGTCGCTGGTGATGATGTTTGTAGTCATGGTGTTTCTCCGGGGCCTCGGGGCCGCTCTGCGGCCCATCGCGACACAAGGCCGCTCCTACAGGAGGTACGCGATCCCTTGTAGGAGCGGCCTTGTGTCGCGATGGGCTGCAAAGCAGCCCCAAGGCCCTTAAATCAGATCCAGGAATGCCGTGCAGGCAAGGTGCCGTTGAGGTGGTAAGCGCCAACTGCGTGGTACTTCCAGCGCACAGGGTCATGCAGGGTGTGCACCCGGGCATTGCGCCAGTGGCGGTCGAGGTTGAACTCGGCGAGGGTGGCGCGGCTGCCGGCCAGCTCGAACAGCTTTTCGCTGGCCTGCAGGGCAATCTCGGTAGTCAGCACCTTGGCCTCGGCCACCGCGATCGAGGCCCGCGCTGCGCTTGCTGCATCGATCGGCTCGGCGTTGACCTCGTCGAGGACCCGCGCGGCCTTGCGCAGCAGGGCTTCGGCGGCGTGCAGCTCGAGCTTCAGGCGGCCGATGTCGGCGATTACGTAAGGGTCGTCGCTGGCGCGGTCGACCTTGGCTTCGATCCATGGCCGGGCCTTTTCGCGCACGAAGCTGATGGCGTCCTCGATCGCTGCTTCGGCAATGCCAGCATCGATCGCCGCCTGGATCAGCTGCGAGGCAGCGCCCTGGATGTTGGGAATGTCGCGCTGGCGCCAGTTGTCGATCACCAGGTCGGCATCCACCGGGACCTGGTCGAGTAGCACGGTGCCGCTTGCAGTGGTGCGCTGCCCGAAACCGGACCAGTCATCGACGATGCGCAGCCCCGGGCTGCCTCGGCGGACGAATGCCAGGCGCTGGCGACCTTCGTCGTCCAGTGCCTTGACCGCCACCCAGTGGGCGAACAGGGCGCCGGTGGAATAGAACTTCTCGCCGCTGATGCGATAGCTGTCGCCGACGCGGGTGATCCTGGCCTTGAGGGTCAGGGTGTCCTTGGTGCCGCGTTCGGGGCCGGCATTGCCGATGCGCCAGCCATCAAGCACACTGCGGAAGATCACCGCCTGCTGCGCCTCGGTGGCAGTCAGGCGCAACAGTTGCAGCATGCCGAACTGGTTCTGCGGGATCTGCCCCAGGGCCGGGTCGGCGGCGCTGATGAGGCGGAACACTTCAGCCACGGTCTCGAACGACACCTCCGGGCCGCCATGTGCCTTGGGTACGCTGATGCTGCCAAGGCCGCTGCGGGTGAACAGTTCGATCTCGGCCCATGGCAGTTTGCGTTGCTGGTCGCGGCGGGCGGCCTGCTCGCGGGCGACCTCGGCCAGTTCGCGGGCTGCTTGCAGGGCTTCGGTGTCGTTGCGTAGAACCTTGGCCGGCAGCAGCAGGGGCGAGCTGTCGAGATCGCTGTGGAATTGGGTATCGGGTTGGCTGGACATCAGTACCGCTCCTTGGCTGCACTCAATGCCCTGGCGTTCCGCACTGGGGTGATCGTGATCCTGACCATTCCTGACCTCACAAATGAATTATGTCGCTAACAGCTGATCGCGACAGATGTGTGCTGGTCCGGTGGTCCGGTTTATATACCCTAATGCTTTATAAAAAGTTTATGAACTAACTCTTTGGAATATATATAGAAGGAGGGATTTGCTGTGGATGTACTGGCCCTATCGCCGGCAAGCCAGCTCCCACAGGACGCCACAGGTCTTGATTACTGTGGGGTATCTGTGGGAGCTGGCTTGCCGGCGATAGGGCCAGTGCAGGTTTACTCGGAGGCAGCAGTCCCCAGGAACTTGCGCAAGAACTGCCGGGTACGCTCTTCCTTCGGCGCCGCAAACAGCGCCTTGGCCTCGCCCTGCTCAACGATCACGCCCTTGTCGAAGAAGATCACCCGGTTCGCCACATCGCGGGCAAAGCTCATCTCGTGGGTAACGATGATCATGGTGCGCTTCTCCTCGGCCAGGCCGCGGATGGTCGCCAGCACTTCACCCACCAGTTCGGGGTCCAGCGCCGAGGTCGGCTCGTCGAACAGGATCACCTCCGGCTCCATGGCCAAGGCGCGGGCGATGGCCACCCGTTGTTGCTGGCCACCGGACAGGCGCCGCGGGTAGGCGTCTTCCTTGCCGGCCAGGCCGACCTTGGCCAGCAGGCGCCGGCCCAGTTCGATCGCCTGCTCGCGGGGTGTCTTCTTGACGATCACCGGCCCCTCGATCACGTTTTCCAGGGCGGTGCGATGAGGGAACAGGTTGAAGTTCTGGAACACGAACCCGGCCTGCTGGCGCAAGCGGCGAATCGCACTTTGCTGCCCACCCAGCGGGCGGTTGGCGTCGATGCTGATATCGCCAATCTGGATCTGCCCGGCATCGGGTGTTTCCAGCAGGTTCAGGCAACGCAGGAAGGTTGTCTTGCCCGAGCCGCTGGGGCCGATGATGGCCACCACTTCGCCGGGTTGTACTGTCAGGTCGATACCGT
This sequence comes from Pseudomonas sp. 13159349, assembly GCF_013305685.1. Taxonomy (NCBI): domain Bacteria; kingdom Pseudomonadati; phylum Pseudomonadota; class Gammaproteobacteria; order Pseudomonadales; family Pseudomonadaceae; genus Pseudomonas; species Pseudomonas sp. 13159349. The sequence continues at coordinate 309,577 of NZ_CP045553.1, forward strand.
TGAGCACGGTCTGGCCTTTGAACCGCTTGGTCAGGCCTTTGACTTCAATCATGCTCAATGCTCCTGGTCATGCTGGTTGACTCGCGCTTCCATGCGGTTCTGGAAGTGCGCGAGGATGCTGCACAACACCCAGTAGATGACCGCCACCGCCACGTACATGGTGAACACTTCGAAGGTGCGTGCGGTGATCAGCTGGGCCTGGCGGAACAGCTCGGGCACCTGGATGGTTGCCGCCAGGGCAGTGTCCTTGACCAGCGAGATGAAGCTGTTGCCCAACGGCGGCAGTGCGGTGCGCAAGGCCTGGGGCAGGATCGCCCGGCGCATGGCCTGGACGCGGGTCATGCCGATACTGGCTGCAGCTTCCCACTGGCCACGGTCGATCGAGGAAATCGCCGCGCGCAGGATTTCGCAGATGTAGGCGGCCATGTTCAGCGACAGGCCGATCAGCGAAGCCGGGATCGGGTCGAGTTCGATGCCGATCTGCGGCATGCCGAAGTAGATGACGAACAGCTGCACCAGCAGCGGCGTGCCGCGGAAGAACGACACGTAGACCCGCGCCAGCCAGTTCAGGGGCAATATCTTCGACAACCGCATCAGTGCCAGGGCAAAGCCCAGCACCAGGCCGAAGAACATGCCGCCAACACTGAGCAGCACTGTATAGCCCGCGCCCTTCAGCAGGAAGGGCGCGGAGTCGACAACGAGTTGCAGGCTTTCAGCGATCATTTGGTGACATCGGCACCGAAGTATTTCTCGGACAGCTTGGCCAGCGTGCCGTCAGCCTTGAACTTGTCCAGCGCCTTGTTGATCGCTGCCAGCAGTTCCGGTTCACCCTTGCGCAGGGCCACGCCGCTTTCCAGGCGCGAGAAGGCATCGCCGGCCAGTTCGGTGTCCTTGGCTTTTTGCGCGTATTCCAGCGCGGCCAGGCGGTCGATCAGGATGGCGTCGATGCGGCCGTTGCGCAGGTCGGCGAACTTGCTCGGGTCGTCTTCATAGGTGCGTACATCGGCTTGCGGCACGTCCTTCTTGACCCATTGCTCGTAGTTGGTGCCCAGGCCTACACCGACCTTCTTGCCTGCCAGGTCTGCGGCCTTGTGGATGTTCAGCTGCTCGGCCTTCTTCTTCAGGATCAGCGCCTGGATGCCGGAGATAGTGTAAGGCTCGGAGAAGTCATACTTCTTCTTGCGCTCTTCGGAAATGGTTACCTGGTTGATCACCACGTCCAGGCGCTTGGATTCCAGTGCGGCGAGGATGCCGTCCCACTTGGTCGGCTGCACCTTGGCCTTTACCCCCAGCTCCTTGGCCAGCAGCTCGGACAGTTCCACTTCGAAGCCGGTCAGCTTGCCGTTTTCGTCCTGGAAGCTGAACGGTGGGTAGGTGCCTTCGAGGCCGACGTTGATCACGCCTTTTTCCTGGATGGTCTTCAGCTGCTCGCCAGCGAAGGCCTGACTGAGCAGGCCGGCACCCAGCAGGAGTGCCAGGCTGGCGTTGAGTAGCGGTTTGGCGAATTTCGACATTTCAGAGCCCCGCGCTTGTTGTGTAAGTAGTGGGTGGCGACTATAGGGTCGGCTGCTTAGGCCAGGAAATACTAAAAAATTATTTTGTTATTTCCTTTTGGTTTTTGCCAGGTGCTGGCTGCATTGAGGGTAGGCGAGGTTGCCTGCTCCGTCATCGCGGCTTATGCCTGACTTAGCGCAGGATGGAATAAAGCGTTGTTTTTTCCAAGGGATGGATTTGCCGTAGAGTGAATTGCATGTAGGCAGGTCCGGCCCTTTCGCGGGCTCGCCCGCTCCCACAGGTACTGCACAGGGCTTGGAATTTGTGCGGTCCCTGTGGGAGCGGGCGAGCCCGCGAAGAGGCCGGACCTGCAAATAAAAATGAGTTTGGCCTACTCAGGCAGGAGAAAACCGTGAGCGAACAATCTTCATCCGGGCACTGGCAGTTGCAGAGCATCGTCACCGGCCTGCGCGGCGCCCGTGAACAATGGCGCACCCGCAATGGCCGCAGCAGCGGCGAGCAGGGCGGGCGTGAGCTGCCTTCGCGCGAAGCGATGCGGCACATCCTGGAGCAACTGTGCGGCGCACTGTTCCCCATGCGCCTTGGCCCGGTCGACCTGCGCGAAGAAAGCGAAGACTTCTACGTCGGCCATACGCTGGATGCCGCCCTGACCGCCCTGCTGGCCCAGGCCCGCCTGGAGCTGCGCTACGCCGCACGACAAAGCAAGGGCGAACTGGCCGGCGTCGATGCTCATGCGCTGAGCCTGGTGCAGGGATTCGCCGCCGCCCTGCCGGGCCTGCGCGTGCTGCTGGACACCGACGTTCTGGCCGCCTATCACGGCGACCCGGCTGCGCGCAGTGTCGATGAAGTGCTGCTGTGCTACCCGGGCATCCTGGCGATCATCCACCATCGCCTGGCGCACCATCTGTACCAGGCCGGCCTGCCGCTGCTGGCGCGGATCAGCTCGGAGCTGGCGCATTCGGCCACGGGGATCGACATTCACCCCGGGGCGCAGATCGGCCCGAGCTTCTTCATCGACCACGGTACCGGCGTGGTGATTGGCGAAACCGCGATCATCGGCGAGCGTGTGCGCATCTACCAGGCGGTGACCCTGGGCGCCAAGCGCTTCCCCAGCGATGAATCGGGCACCTTGCACAAGGGGCTGCCACGCCACCCGATCGTTGAGGACGATGTGGTGATCTATGCGGGGGCCACGGTGCTGGGGCGGATCACCATCGGCAAAGGCTCGACCATTGGCGGTAATGTGTGGCTGACTCGCAGTGTGCCGGCCGAGAGCAACATTACCCAGGCCAACCTGCAGCTGGATTGCCAGGACAAGAACTGATCTGGCATTTCATTGGCCTGTACCGGCCACTTCGCGGGCTTGCCCGCTCCCACAGCTACTGCACAAAATTCAATGTTCGTGCGGTCCCTGTGGGAGTGGGCGAGCCCGCGAAGAGGTCAGTGCAGGAGGGCACCAATCAGCGCCCCAATTCGCATTGAAATCCGATCCATGTTTAACTTGAACGCTTGTTCAATGAAAAAACGCTGGTCCGCTGCCGGTGTTCAACAGGAGGATTCCTTTGCTGAACCCGTTCATTCCGAGCCTTACGTCATTCGACGAGGTGCGCCCCCAATGAGTGCACCGAACCCTTCCCTTGCCAATGGCAAGATCCGCATGAACCCCCCGGTGTTCTATTTCGCGGCAAGTTTCATCCTCATCTTCGGCCTCGTGGTCATTTCCTATCCACAAGCAGCAGGCGATTGGTTGCTGGCGGCGCAGAACTGGGCGGCCAACACGGTCGGCTGGTACTACATGCTGGCGATGACGCTGTACCTGGTCTTCGTGGTGGTCACCGCCTTGTCCGGCTACGGCAAGATCAAGCTCGGTGCCGACCACGACGAACCCGAGTTCAGCTACCTGTCATGGGCCGGTATGCTGTTCGCCGCCGGCATCAGTATCACCTTGTTCTTCTTTTGCGTGTCCGAACCCCTGACCCACATGCTGCAGCCGCCCCAGGGCGAAGCGGGCACGGCCGAGGCCGGGCGCCAGGCGATGCAGATCCTGTTCCTGCACTGGGGCCTGCATGGCTGGGGCGTGTTCGCCTTCGTCGGCATGGCCCTAGCCTACTTCGCCTATCGGCACAACCTGCCGCTGGCCTTGCGATCGGCGTTGTACCCGCTGATCGGCAAGCGCATCAACGGGCCGATCGGTTATGCGGTGGACGGTTTCGGCATCATCGCCACGGTGTTCGGCCTGGGTGCCGACATGGGTTTTGGCGTGCTGCACCTGAACGCCGGCCTCGACTACCTGTTCGGCATCGACCACAGCCAGTGGGTGCAAGTGCTGCTCATCACCCTGATGATGGGCGCGGCGGTGGCCGTGGCGGTCGCCGGGGTGGAGAAGGGCGTGCGGGTTATGAGCGACATCAACCTGTTCCTGGCCTGCGCGCTGTTGCTGTTCGTGTTGTTCGCCGGGCCTACCCAGCACCTGTTCAACACGCTGATCCAGAACCTCGGCGACTACCTGGGTGCCTTGCCGCGCAAGAGCTTCGACGTTTATGCCTACGGCGAGAACCGTGACTGGCTGGGCGGTTGGACGGTGTTCTACTGGGCCTGGTGGATTGCCTGGGCGCCGTTCGTGGGCCTGTTCATCGCCCGCATCTCCCGTGGCCGCACCATCCGCGAGTTCGTCTTTGGTGTGCTGTTGATTCCGCTGGGCTTCACCTTGGCGTGGATGTCGATCTTCGGCAACAGTGCCCTGGACCAAGTCATCAACCACGGCATGACAGCGTTGGACCAGTCGGCGCTGGATAACCCGTCGATGAGCCTGTACCTGCTGCTGGAGACCTACCCTTGGAGCAAGACGGTGATCGCCGTGACGGTGTTCATCAGCTTTGTGTTCTTCGTCACCTCGGCCGACTCGGGCACCGTGGTGCTGTCGACCTTGTCGGCCAAGGGCGGTGATGCGGACGAGGATGGGCCGAACTGGCTGCGTATCTTCTGGGGGGCGATGACCGCGCTGATCACCAGCGCGCTGCTGTTCGCCGGCAGCATCGACTCGCTGAAGTCGGCGGTGGTGCTGACCTCGTTGCCGTTCTCGCTGATCCTGCTGTGCATGATGTGGGGGCTGCACAAGGCGTTCTACCTGGAGTCGCAACGGCAGATCGCACAGATGCATTCGCTGGCCCCGTTCGCCCAGTCACGCCGCGGCCGTGGCGGCTGGCGCCAGCGCCTGAGCCAGGCGGTGCACTTCCCGTCGCGTGATGAGGTATACCGCTTCATGGACGACGTGGTCCGCCCGGCAATTGCCGATGTGCGTGAAGTGTTCGAGCAGAAGGGCCTGGTGCTGATTACCCAGGACGACCCGAGCCACGACAACGTCAGCCTGAAGATTGGCCATGGCGAGGAACAGCCGTTCATTTACCAGGTGCAGATGCGTGGTTACTTCACGCCATCGTTCGCCCTGGGTGGGCTGGGTACGCAAGAGTTGAAGAACCGCCGTTACTACCGGGCGGAGGTGCACCTGAGCGAAGGCAGCCAGAACTATGACCTGGTGGGCTACAGCAAGGAGCAGATCATCAACGACATCCTCGACCAGTACGAACGGCACATGCAGTACCTGCATCTGGTCCGCTAGATCGCTGGGGCCGCTTTGCGGCCCATTCGCAGCACAAGGCTGCTCCTACAAGGGATCGCGCTTCCCTGTAGGAGCAGCCTTGTGCTGCGAATGGAGGCCAAAGGCCTCCCAGTTTCAGAAGGGCGCATCCCCAAGGATGGTCGCCCGATGCATCACCCGCCGGTTCGGCCGGTAGTCATCCACCGCAAAATGCTGGGTCACGCGGTTGTCCCAGAACGCCACGTCATTCTCCTGCCACCGCCAGCGAATGCTGAACTCCGGCCGCGTCGCATGGGCGAACAGCAGTTTCAACAGTGCCTCGCTTTCCAGTTCGCCCAGCTCATTGATGCGCGTGGTGAACCCCTCATTGACGAACAGCGCCTTGCGCCCGCTCACCGGATGCGTGCGCACCACCGGGTGCGACAGCGGCGGGTTGTTCCGCCGGGTTGCTTCCCAGCGCGCCAGGTCTTCCGGCGTGGTACCAAAGCGCTCCAGCGGGAACGACTTGGTGAAGTCATGGGTGGCTGTCAGCCCGTCGAGCATCTCGCGCAGCGGCGCCGACAAGGCTTCGAAGGCAGCGATGCCGCTGGCCCAAAGGGTGTCGCCGCCGTAGGCCGGCAACTGCTTGGCGCTGAGTACCGCGCCCAGGGCCGGGGTCGGCAGGAAGGTCACATCGGTGTGCCACACGGCGTTGTCGCGCACATCGGTCACCGCCGTGTCGAGGATAAGCACCTGCGGGGTTTCCGGCACGTTGGGATAGATAGGGTGGATGTGCAGGTCGCCGAAGCGGGCGGCAAACCGCGCCTGCTGCTGCGGGTTGATCGGCTGGTCGCGGAAGAACAGCACCTGGTGCTGCAGCAGCGCCTGCTCGATGGCGTCTCGTTCTTCGACGGTGATATCGCGGCTGATGTCCACGCCGCTGATCTGGGCGCCGAGCGCCGGGCTGAGGGGGGTGATGGTCAGGCTCATGTCGGTCTCTTCAATCAGGCGCCAGGCTGCTGGCGTGGTCAACAGGATTCAGTGGCTCTGCCCGTGCCAAGGCACCAGTTTGCGTTGCAGGGCACGCAGGCTCATTTCCAGTGCGAAGGCGATCAGGGCGATCAGCAAAATCCCCAGCACCACCACATCGGTGACCAGGAACTGCGCCGCCGACTGCACCATGAAGCCCAGGCCGCTGGTGGCGGCGATCAGCTCGGCAGCCACCAGGGTCGACCAGCCAACCCCCAGGCCAATGCGGATGCCGGTGAGGATGTCGGGCAGGGCGCTGGGCAGGATCACGTGGCGGATCAGCTGGGCCTTGGTCGCGCCCAGCGACTGCGCGGCACGCAGCTTGGCCGGGTCGACCGTGCGCACGCCGGTGGCAGTGGCAATGGCAATGGGGGCGAAGATTGCCAGGTAGATCAGCAGCACCTTGGACAGCTCGCCGATGCCGCACCAGATGACGATCAGCGGCAGGTAGGCCAGCGGCGGGATCGGCCGGTAGAACTCGATCAGCGGGTCGAGAATGCCTCGGGCCACGCGGTTGTAGCCGATGGCGATACCCACCGGGATGGCGGTGAGGGTGGCGGCAAGCAGGGCCACGCCGATGCGCCCCAGGCTGGCACCCAGATGCTGCCACAGGCTGGCATCCATATAGCCTTGGGTCAGCAGGGTCCCGGCCTTGGCCAGGATGTCGGCGGGCGAGGGCAGGAATAGCGGCTCGATCCAGCCGGCCGCGGTCACCAGCCACCAGGCCAACAGCAGGCTGGCCAGGGTCAGGGTGCTGATCCAGCGGGTGGGCAGGGGGCGGCGCAGCTTGGTGGCTGGCCGGGGTTGGGTGTTGCGCTTGCCGGTGACCGGCAGGTCCAGGCTGCTCATGCGCGCTCCTGCAGGCTTTGGCGTTGAGAGAACACCCGCGCAAGTACGTGCTCGCGGGTTTCGATAAAAGCCGGGTCGGACTTGATAGCCCGCGCCGATTCACCCGCTGCGTAGCGCTGGCCGAAGTCCAGTTGCAGGCGCTCCACCACGCGCCCCGGGTTGGGCGCCAGCAGTACCAGTTCACTGGCGAGGAACACGGCTTCTTCGATGTCGTGGGTAATCAGGAACACCGGCTTGGCGGTGCGTTGCCATACCTGCAGCAACAACTCCTGCATCTGCTCGCGGGTGAAGGCATCAAGTGCGCCGAACGGTTCGTCCATCAGCAACACTCGTGGATCGGCTGCCAACGCCCGGGCCAGGCCAACACGCTGCTTTTGGCCACCGGACAATTGCCAGATACGCCGTTCGCCAAAGCCGTCGAGGTCGACCAGGGCCAGCATTTCGCGGGCCTTGGCCTCACGCTCGGCGCGTGGCACGCCGGCCAGTTCCAGGCCGAATGCGACGTTGCCCAGCACGTTCTGCCAGGGCAGCAGCGCATCGTCCTGGAACACTACGCCGCGCTCGGCGCCGGGGCCCTGGACGGGCACGCCGTCCAAGGTGATGCGCCCGCCGCTGGGGGCGACGAAGCCTGCGATGAGGTTGAGCAGCGAGGTCTTGCCACTGCCGGAAGGACCCAGGGCCACCAGCAGTTGGCGCGGCCCCAGGCTCAGGTTGATGTCGGCCAGTACCGGGGTTTCGGCACCAGGGTACTGTGCGCTGATGCGCTCCAGTTCGAGCAAGGCCATGGCAGGCTCCGGTCGGTTTCTACAGGCTTAGTTGGGGAGGTACTTGGCGCTGACGTAGGGCGAGTAGTCCGGCAGCACCGCGTCGACCTTGCCTTGCTGCTTGAGGAAGGTGGCCGTGTCGGTCAGCGCCTGGGTGGTCGGTGCGCCCAGTGCATTGGCCTGGTCGGCGGCCAGCGGGTAGACGTTGCCCTGCAGCAGCACCGGGATGTCGGCAGGCTTGGCGCCCGAAAGTTTGGCCAGCTTGCTCACGTTGTCGGGGTTTGCCAGCCAGGCTTGCGGGTTCTTGCGGTAGTCGGCGTAGGCGTCGAGGGTGACCTTGGCGAAGGCCTTGACCACGTCGGGGTGCTTGGCGGCGAAGTCCTTGCGCACGATCCATGCGTCGAAGGTCGGTGCGCCTTTCTCGGCCAGCTCGCCGGAGGTGATCAGCACCTTGCCGTTTTCCTTGGCCACACCCAGGGCCGGGTCCCAGACGTAGGTGGCATCGATGTCGCCGCGCTTCCAGGCGGCAATGATTGCCGGTGGCGCCAGGTTGAGGATCTGCACCTTGGCCGGGTCGATGTTCCAGCTCTTCAGCGCGGCCAGCAGGCTGTAGTGGCCGGTGGAGACGAAAGGCACGGCGACTTTCTTGCCGACCAGGTCTTGCGGAGTCTTGATGCTGTCGCGGGCGACCAGTGCTTCACCGGCGCCAATCTGCGTGGCGATCAGGAAGGTCTCGACCGGCAGCTTGCGGGAGGCTGCGGCGGCCAGCGGGCTGGAGCCCAGGTAGCCGATCTGTACATCGCCGCTGGCTACGGCGGTGATCACGTCGGCGCCGTTATCGAATTTGCGCCAGTCGATGCTGGCCTTGCTGGCTTTTTCGTAATCGCCATCGACCTGCGCCACCTTGGCCGGGTCGACGGTGGTCTGGTAGGCCACGGTCAGGTCAGCAGCTTGGGCCAACCAGCTGGCGCTGGCGAGGGTCAGGGCGGCGAACAGGCGCAGCGGGGCGTGCGGGATCATGGTGAACCTCTCGTCAGGCAATCGGTGTGGTGGATGACGAGAAGGCTAATTGATCTAAGAAATGTAAAATAAATAACTTTTTTGCATTAGCTTAGGAGCCAATGGTTTGAGACGCGTTAACAGGGAAACGCTGTGATTTCGCTCAATGGTGAAATCCGAGAGTGCTGCTAGGCTTTTTCGTCCCGATAGAACGATACGGAATTAGGTTATGAGCAAACGTTTGCAAATAACTATTGGTTATGAAAAGAATGCTGCTTCTAACGAATAGCAGTAATAATTCCTAACATATTCCTTAAAAATCTTACCAATTCATAAAACGGTCATTTTGGATTTATAGGATTGTCATTATCCTGTAGCGCAGCTGGCGTCTTAGACCAAAGTCGCGAAACGTTTAGAAACGATTGACTTTACGGTCACGCTTTGGGACTAAATCGCCAATCCACGGTGAGCGGGGCAGCAGATCCCGCCACCAGAGATACACAAGAATTAGAACGTAGAGGAGCAAAACATGTACAAGTCCAGCCTGGCCCTGGCCGTGGCACTGGGGGTTCTCGCCCAACAAGCAGGCGCTGCCGGTTTCGTTGAAGACAGCAAGCTGTCGCTCAGCTCGCGCACCATGTACTTCAACGATGACAACCGCGAAAGCGGTATCGACCAGAAAGAAAGCGGTCAGGGCTTCAAGCTCGACTACCTGTCTGGTTTCACCGAAGGCACCGTAGGTTTTGGTGTCGACGTCCAGGCTTTGTGGGGCATTCACCTGGATGGTGGCCGTGGTAGCCGTCCAGATGCCAACAACACCTTCTTCCCAAGCGACTCCGATGGTTCGGCAGTTCACGACTGGGCACGCATTGGTGGTAACGCCAAGGCTCGCTTCTCCAAGACCGAGGTCCACTACGGTAGCGCCCTGGCGCCTATGCTGCCGATCCTGGTCTCCAACGACGGCCGTCTGCTGCCGCAGACCTTCGAGGGTGGCACCCTCCAGTCGAAGGAAATCGACAACCTGACCTTCAACGCAGGTCAACTGACCCACGCCATGGGTCGTGCTTCGAGCAACCGTACCGGTCTTTCCGTTTCTGGCGCCTTCCGCGACAGCAACAAGTTCCAGTTCGCCGGTGGTGACTACAAGCTCACTCCCGACCTGACCCTGCAGTACTACTACTCGAACCTGGAAGACTTCTACAAGCAGCACTTCCTGGGTGCTACCCACGTCTTCAAGATCGCCGACAACCAGTCGTTCAAGACCGACCTGCGCTACTTCGATAGCCGCAGCGACGGCAAGAATGGCGAGACCGGTTACGCCTTCGACAACAACGGTGGCTACGCGAAGAACGGGGGCGAGGTCGACAACAAGACCTGGAGCGCCATGTTCACCTACACCCTGGGTGGCCATGCGCTGATGCTCGGTCACCAGCAAGTGGGTGACGATGGTGGTTTCGTCTGGCTGAACCAAGGTAGCGTCCGCAAGGACGGCGCCACTTCCTCGCTGGAAGGCAATGGCGGCGCAAGCTTCTACCTGTTCACCGACAGCATGATCAACCAGTTCGCTCGTGCCGGTGAGAACACCACCTTCGGTCAGTACTCCTATGACTTCGCGTCCCTGGGCGTTCCAGGCCTGAAGGCTTCGGTGGCCTACCTGCGTGGTGACGACATCCGCAACAAGTCGGGCGACGGCAGCTACAACGAATGGGAACGTGACGCACGCGTCGACTACACCATTCAGCAAGGCTCCCTCAAAGGCCTGGGCTTCAGCCTGCGTCAGGGTGTTTACCGTGGTAGCGGCGAAAGCATCGGGGACAAAGACCAGACTCGCTTCATCGTGAACTACACTTACAACTTCCTGTAAGCCGTAGCTGAACAAGAAGCCTCGCCTAGTGCGAGGCTTTTTTGTGTCTGCAATTTCGTATGTTTTTTGGTTATAAACAAATCAGTATTTATTCTTTTTGTTTTTAATCGAATGCAGGCACATTGAACCCACACGGTACAGAACCCAGCACAGGAGCCGCAGCCCATGAGCCTAAAACTCGGCGATATCGCCCCCGATTTCGAACAGGATTCCAGCGAAGGCAAGATCCGCTTCCACGAGTGGCTGGGCAACAGCTGGGGGGTGTTGTTCTCTCACCCAGCCGACTTTACCCCGGTGTGCACCACCGAGCTGGGCCTGACCGCCAAGCTGAAGGACGATTTCGCCAAACGCGGGGTCAAGGCCATCGCCCTGTCGGTGGACCCGGTCGATTCACACCACCGCTGGATCGATGACATCAACGAAACCCAGAACACCGTGGTCAACTTCCCGATCATTGCCGACGCCGACCGCAAGGTGTCCGACTTGTACGACCTGATCCACCCGAATGCCAGCGACACCCTGACCGTGCGCTCGCTGTTCGTCATCGACCCGAACAAGAAGGTGCGCCTGACCATCACCTACCCGGCCAGTACCGGGCGCAACTTCAACGAAATCTTGCGGGTGATCGACTCGCTGCAGCTGACCGACAACCACAAGGTCGCCACGCCAGGTAACTGGCAGGACGGTGACGACGTGGTAATCGTGCCCTCGCTGAAGGACGAGGAAGAGATCAAGCAGCGTTTCCCCAAAGGTTACCGGGCGGTCAAACCCTATCTGCGGCTGACTCCGCAGCCCAATCGTTAAAGGTTTCCTCGTTGCATTGCTCTTAGCCAAAGCAGGGATATTCGGGCCGTTTCGACGGCCCTTTTTTATGCCTGCTGAAACTGCGTGGGCTTCTTCGCGGGTAAACCCGCTCCCACAGGAATAGTGCAAGTCCCAGGCCTTGTGCGATCCCTGTGGGAGCGAGTTTACCCGCGAAAGGGCCAAAACAGGAGATTGATAAAAATGGAATAAACAAATGAAAAAATATGATTTCTAGATATATGCGGTGACTGTTAATGTCACCTCCAACAAAACACAAGGAAGCGCTGCAATGCTGGTCGTCTCAATCGGTGGTAGCCCCAGTACCCGTTCACGCTCCGGCGTGCTGCTGGAGCGTTCTCGCCAGTGGCTGCAGGACCGTGGCGTCGAGGTAGTAACGTTCCAGGTACGTGACTTTCCCGCCGAAGACTTGCTGCACGCCCGTTTCGACAGCCCGCAGGTGCAGCACTTCCAGCAGCTGGTGGCCCAGGCCGATGGCCTGATCGTCGCCACGCCGGTGTACAAGGCCTCGTTCGCCGGTGCCCTGAAAACCTTGCTCGACCTGCTGCCCGAACGCGCCCTGGCACACAAGATCGTGTTGCCGATCGCCACCGGCGGCAGCATCGCCCACATGCTGGCGGTGGATTACGCGCTGAAACCCGTGCTGTCGGCACTCAAGGCGCAAGAGACCCTGCAAGGGATCTTCGCCGACGACAGCCAGGTCGCCTACGCAGAAGGCTCCAGGCCCGCGCAGCTGGTAGCGGCGCTGGAAGAACGCCTGCAGGACGCGCTGGAAACCTTCCACGTTGCACTAGCCCGCCGGCCGCGCCCCGTGGCGCCCGGCATATTGAACGAACGCCTGATCAGCGCTCGCTGGAGCATCTGACCGGCCCAACCCGCTTCATCACCTTACTCGCCCGACAACGAGGCAAGCAGGTGCAACCCGAACCCACTCGCACAGGAGAGCGCCATGCGCACAGTCTTCTTGCGTCGCGGTCTGGTCGCCCTGTTTGCGGCGGCTGTGTCCTTCGGCGCCATCACCCAAGCCCAGGCCGAGAGCCTGCGTATCGGTTACCAGAAATACGGCACCCTGGTGCTGCTAAAGGCCAAGGGCACGCTGGAAAAGCGCCTGGCCGAGCAGGGCGTGCAGGTGCAATGGACCGAGTTCCCCGGCGGCCCGCAACTGCTTGAGGGGCTGAACGTCGGCTCCATCGATTTTGGCGTCACCGGTGAAACCCCGCCGGTGTTCGCCCAGGCCGCCGGTGCCGACCTGCTGTACGTCGCCTACGAGCCGCCAGCACCGCACAGCGAGGCGATCCTGGTGCCGAATGGCTCGCCGATCCAGTCGGTCAAGGACCTCAAGGGCAAGAAAGTCGCCCTCAACAAAGGCTCCAACGTTCACTACCTGCTGGTTCGCGCCCTGGAAGACGCCGGCCTGAAATACAGCGACATCCAGCCGGTGTACCTGCCCCCGGCCGACGCCCGCGCCGCCTTCGAGCGCGGCAGCGTGGACGCCTGGGTGATCTGGGACCCGTACCAGGCTGCCGCCGAGAAACAGCTGCAGGCTCATACCCTGCGTGACGGCAAGGGCCTGGTCGACAACCATCAGTTCTACCTGGCCACCCGCAACTACGCGACCCAGCACCCGGCGGTGATCAACACCCTGATCGAAGAAGTGCGTGCCGTAGGTGAATGGTCCCAGGCCAACCCGCAGGAAGTGACCGACCAGGTCGCGCCGCTGCTCGGCCTGCCCGCCGATATCACCCTGACTTCGGTCAAGCGCCAAGGCTACGGTGCCGCGCCGCTCACCCCGGAAGTGGTGGCCGCGCAACAGAAGATCGCCGACACGTTCCAGGCACTGAAGCTGATTCCCAAGCCGCTGAGCATCAAGGACGTGATCTGGACACCCCCGGCCAAGGTCGCCAGTGCGCCTTGATTGATTCGCCTGCGCCGGGGCGCCGCCCTGGCTGAGCCCCCCTTGAGGAGACAACTCCAATGAGCCTTGACATCTTCTGGTTTCTTCCTACCCACGGTGACGGCAAGTACCTGGGCACCTCCGATGGCGCGCGCGCCGTCGACCATGGCTACCTGCAGCAGATCGCCCAGGCGGCCGACCGGCTCGGCTTTGGTGGCGTGCTGATCCCTACCGGGCGCTCCTGCGAGGACTCCTGGCTGGTCGCGGCATCGCTGATCCCGGTGACCCAGCGGCTGAAGTTCCTGGTCGCCCTGCGCCCCGGGATCATTTCGCCGACCGTGGCGGCACGCCAGGCAGCAACCCTTGATCGCCTGTCCAACGGCCGCGCGCTGTTCAACCTGGTGACCGGTGGCGACCCGGACGAGTTGGCCGGTGACGGCCTGCACCTGAACCATCAGGAACGTTATGAAGCCTCGGTAGAGTTCACCCGTATCTGGCGCAAGGTGCTGGAAGGCGAGGTGGTCGACTACGACGGCAAGCACATCCAGGTGAAGGGCGCCAAGCTGCTCTACCCGCCGATCCAGCAACCACGCCCGCCACTGTATTTCGGTGGTTCCTCCGAAGCCGCACAGGACCTGGCCGCCGAGCAGGTCGAGCTGTACCTGACCTGGGGCGAGCCGCCGAGTGCGGTCGCTGAAAAAATCGCCCAGGTGCGTGAGAAAGCCGCTGCTCAGGGCCGCGAAGTGCGCTTCGGCATCCGCCTGCACGTGATCGTGCGGGAAACCAACGAAGAAGCCTGGGCCGCTGCCGACAAGCTCATCTCGCACCTGGACGACGACACCATCGCTCGTGCACAGGCCTCGCTGGCGCGCTTCGACTCGGTCGGCCAGCAACGCATGGCCGCCCTGCACAACGGTAACCGTGACAAGCTGGAGGTCAGCCCCAACCTGTGGGCCGGTGTCGGCCTGGTGCGTGGCGGTGCCGGTACCGCGCTGGTGGGGGATGGCCGGACCGTCGCGGCACGCGTCAAGGAATACGCCGAGCTGGGCATCGATACCTTCATCTTCTCCGGCTACCCGCACCTGGAAGAGTCGTACCGGGTGGCCGAGCTGCTGTTCCCGCACCTGGATGTGCAACGCCCGGAGCAAGCCAAGGCCGGCGGCTATGTGAGCCCGTTTGGCGAAATGGTGGCCAACGACATCCTGCCCAAGTCCGTTGCGCAGAGCTGAGGGCCAGGCCATGAGTCGTGCAACTTCCAACAACCTTGGCCAGCGCCTGGCGCCATGGGCGCTGCCGGTACTGCTGCTGGCTGCCTGGCAACTGGCGGTCAGCGCCGGCTGGCTGTCGACGCGCATCCTGCCCGCGCCCAGCGCCGTGGTCAGCGCCGGCGTCGAGCTGGTGCGCAGCGGCGAGATCTGGACCCACCTGGCCATCAGTGGCTGGCGTGCCGGGCTGGGCTTCGTCATCGGTGGCAGCATCGGCCTGGTGCTGGGCTTCATCACCGGCCTGTCGAACTGGGGCGAACGCCTGCTCGACAGCTCGGTGCAGATGATCCGCAACGTGCCGCACCTGGCGCTGATCCCGCTGGTGATCCTGTGGTTCGGTATCGACGAGTCGGCAAAGATCTTCCTGGTGGCGCTGGGCACGCTGTTCCCGATCTACCTGAACACCTATCACGGCATCCGCAACGTCGACCCGGCGCTGGTGGAAATGGCGCGCAGCTATGGCTTGTCCGGCTTCAGCCTGTTCCGCCAGGTGATCCTGCCCGGGGCATTGCCTTCGATCCTGGTAGGCGTGCGCTTTGCCCTGGGCTTCATGTGGCTGACCCTGATCGTTGCCGAAACCATTTCGGCCAATGCCGGCATCGGTTACCTGGCGATGAACGCCCGTGAGTTCCTGCAGACCGACGTGGTAGTGCTGGCCATCGTCCTGTATGCCGTGCTCGGCAAGCTTGCCGACCTCGCAGCCCGGGGCCTGGAGCGTGTGTGGCTGCGCTGGCACCCGGCCTATCAAGTGGCGAAGAAGGAGGGCGCATGACCGTACTCAAGGAACAGCCGCCACGCCTGCTGCGTGGCATCCCGCTGGCTTCCAGCGGCCTGCGCAAGACCTTTGGCCAGCGCGAAGTGCTGAAGGGGATCGAGCTGCATATTCCTGCCGGCCAGTTCGTGGCGATCGTCGGCCGTAGTGGCTGCGGCAAGAGCACCTTGCTGCGCCTGCTGGCCGGTCTCGACCAGCCCACTGCAGGCCAGTTGCTGGCCGGTGCCGCGCCGCTGGAACAGGCCCGCGAAGAAACCCGCCTGATGTTCCAGGACGCGCGCCTGCTGCCATGGAAGAAGGTGATCGACAACGTTGGCCTGGGCCTGTCTGGCGACTGGCGCCCGCGTGCGCTGGAAGCGTTGGAGTCGGTTGGCCTGGCCGATCGCGCCAATGAATGGCCGGCGGCTCTGTCGGGTGGCCAGAAGCAGCGTGTGGCCCTGGCCCGGGCGCTGATTCACCAGCCGCGCCTGCTGCTGCTGGACGAGCCGCTCGGTGCGCTGGATGCATTGACCCGTATCGAGATGCAGCAACTGATCGAACGCCTGTGGCGTCAGCACGGCTTCACCGTGTTGCTGGTTACCCACGATGTCAGCGAGGCAGTCGCCGTGGCTGACCGGGTGATCCTGATCGAGGACGGCGAAGTCGGGCTCGACCTCACTGTCGACCTGGCACGGCCTCGGGCGCGTGGTTCGCACCGCCTGGCCGCGCTGGAGAGCGAAGTGCTCAACCGTGTTCTGTCGGCCCCGGGCGCTGCGCCCGAGCCGGATCCTGTAGCCCCTTTGCCCACGCAACTGCGTTGGGCGCACTGACTCACTTACCAGACTGAAGCCATAGAGAAGGAATCAAATCATGACCATCAAAGCCATCAACGTTCGCAACCAGTTCAAAGGCACCGTGAAGGAAATCCTGGAAGGCCCGGTACTGTCGGAAATCGACGTGCAGACTGCCTCGGGCATCGTCACTTCGGTCATCACCACCCGCTCCGTGCGTGAGCTGGAGCTGCAGGTGGGCAGTGAAGTGATTGCCTTCGTGAAATCGACTGAAGTGTCCATCGCCAAGCTGTGATGGGTGTTGGCCATGGGGCTGCTTTGCAGCCCAATCGCCGGCAAGCCAGCTCCCATAGGTGCCCACAAGCTTCAGGCCTTGTGCTGTACCTGTGGGAGCTGGCTTGCCGGCGATGAGGCCATCAAATTTAACGCTTGGCCAGAAATGGCGGCAGATACAACCCCAGATACGCCTCGAACACTCGCTTGCCTTCCTCGGCCATGCGCGGGGTGATCGCCTCATGCAGCTGCACCGACCGCGCATACACCCGGTCACTCAATTCCATGGCCAGGGCAAACACGTCCACATCCACCGGCATCACGGGCAGATGAAAATGCTGGTCGAACAACTTGTGCATCAAGTCGCCCAGTTCCATGTCGTGCTGCCGGTCGGCCTGCACCACTTCGCTCAGGCCATGCTGGGCCAGGATCAGCTGCCGCGCCGCCGCGTCCTCGTTATAGATATTCAGCATCCGCTGCTCGATCAGCCGTGACAGCTCGTGCCAGGTGTTGAACGCACTGCTGTCGATCGGCGCGCTCAGCGCTTCCCGAAAGGCCCGGTGCACATCGGCCGTCAACGCCTCCAGCAGCGCCGGCACGCTGGCGAAGAAGTGGTACACCGACGACGGTGGTATCTGTGCGCGCTCGGCCACGCTGTAGATCGACAGGCTCGCCACCCCCAGCTCGGCCAGCAACTCGCGTGCAGCAGCCAGGATCGCCTCGATCCTGGCCTGGCTGCTGGCGCGCGGCTTGCGCGGGGTGGCAGTGCGGGTCATCAGTTGCTGATCGCCAGGATGCTGGCCTGGTAGGCGCCGACGAACAGGTCGAAGTCGCCGACTTCCTGCTGTTCCAGGCGCGACTGCTCGGCCAGCGAGTCGCGGGCGAGGGTTTCGAAGGCCTGCTGGCGTTCGACCGGCAGTGGCTGCTCGCGGAAGGTTTCGGCGTGAATACGACTCTGGCGCAGGGCGAACTTGACGAAGCTTTCGTTATGCTCGGTCATGCGCGCCAGCACTTGGGCCGACGGGGTCAGCGAGGCGTCGTCGACCTTGGCCTGCTGGGCATCCAGGGCATTGCCGTGCTCTGCACCGCCTTGCGCCTGGTCGAGCAGATCGGCCAGTGGCCGGATTCGCTCGATCAGCTCGCTGGCCCAGGTCTTCAGGCCGATCGGCTGGCCATTGCGGCGCAGTTCCAGGCCCGGGCGTCGGCCTTCCTTGACCACTGTCAGGAAGTTGTTGGTGCACTGGCCGCATTCGCCGTTGTCCAGTTGCGGGCTGTCTTCCAGCGCGCAGAACAGCAGGAACGCGTCGAGGAAGCGCGCCTCGGTCAGGTCGATGCCCACCGGCAGGAACGGGTTGATGTCCAGGCAACGCACTTCCACGTACTGCACGCCGCGCGAGGTCAGGGCCTGGATCGGCCGCTCGCCGGTGTAGGTGACGCGCTTGGGGCGAATGTTCGAGTAGTACTCGTTTTCGATCTGCAGGATGTTGGTGTTCAGCTGTACCCACTCGCCATCCACGTGCGTGCCGACTTCGACGTAAGGCGGGTAGGGCGTGCCCACCGCCTTGCGCAGGCTGTCGGTGTAGCTGGCCAGGTTGTTGTAGCACGGCGTGAGGCCGGCCTGGGCGTTGCTCTGGTAGCCAAGGTCGCTCATGCGCAGGCTGGTGGCGTAGGGCAGGTACAGGGTTTCGGCGTCCAGCTCTTCGAGCTGGTGCGGGCGGCCACGCAGGAAGCCTTTGTCCAGGGCCGGCGAGGCGCCGAACAGGTACATCAGCAGCCAGCTGTAGCGGCGGAAATTACGGATCAGCGCGATATAGGCCGACGACTGGTAGTCGCGGTCGCTCTCGCTGCCGCCTTCTGCGGCGCGCAGCAACGGCCACAGCGCTTCGGGCAGCGAGAAGTTGTAATGGATACCGGCGATGCACTGCATGGTGCGGCCGTAGCGCAGGGCCAGGCCCTTGCGGTAGACATGCTTGAGCTTACCGATGTTCGAGCTGCCGTACTCGGCGATCGGGATGTCCTCCTCGGCTGGCAGCGTGCAGGGCATCGACGGGCTCCACAGATATTCGTCGCCCAGCTTGCTGTAGACGAAACGGTGGGTCTCTTCGAGGCTTTCCAGCACCTTGGCCGGGTCGGGAAGGGCCGGGGTGATGAACTCCAGCAGCGACTCGGAATAATCGGTGGTGATCTGCTCGTTGGTCAGCGCCGATCCCAGGGCTTGCGGATGCGGGGTCTGGGCCAGGCGACCTTCGTCGGTCACGCGCAGACATTCGCGCTCAATACCGTGCAGGCACTGCTTGAGCAGGGGAAGATTGGCGCCGAGCAGGCTCAGGCGGCGGTTGAGGAGGTCGCTCAAGATGTATTCCTTCACGCGTCAGTCGCCCCAATATGGGGGTAGAGATAACGGTCTACAAGGGTAGGAAGAAAGGAACTGGCGTTGTCGCCTGGTTAACGCGGATCCAGCAGTGCCAGCGCACTGCTGAAAATACCGCAGATAATGCTTGGTGAGCTAGAGAACCGCGAAGGTTCCTTGCGCTTTCGCCACCAGCTTGTCGCCCTGAACTACGTCGGCGTCGACCACCAGGGTACGCCGCCCGGCGTGCAGCACGCGGGCGGTGCACAGCACCTCGCCGTCACTGACGGCGCGCATGTAGTTGATCTTGCACTCGATGGTGACGCTTTGCTGGTCAAAACCATGGCTGGCCGAGCAGGCCAGGCCCATGGCGATGTCCACCAGGCTGAAGATCGCCCCGCCGTGCAGCTTCTGGCCACGGTTG
This sequence comes from Pseudomonas sp. 13159349, assembly GCF_013305685.1. NCBI lineage: Bacteria > Pseudomonadati > Pseudomonadota > Gammaproteobacteria > Pseudomonadales > Pseudomonadaceae > Pseudomonas > Pseudomonas sp. 13159349. The sequence continues at coordinate 328,744 of NZ_CP045553.1, forward strand.
CGCAAGTGTGGCTCGAGCGCCAGGGCTACCTCGGCAACACCTGTCTCCAGGCGTTGCAGGCGGCAGCCGAGGAGCTGGCTGAAGGCGCTTTCGACGTATTCGCGTGGAACGTCCATCACTTCTTCTTCAGCTGCTTGGCGTTGGCGAACAGGGCTGCCATGGCGTTGTTGGCCGGTGCTGCGGTGGCGGTTTCGCGCTGGCGCGGCGCCTGCTGCTGGCGGTTGCCGCCATTGCCACGGTTACCGCCGCGGTTGCCATCGACCTTCTCGCCAGGGGTGTCGCTCATGCGCATGGACAGGCCGACACGCTTGCGCGGGATGTCCACTTCCATGACCTTGACCTTGACCACGTCGCCGGCCTTGACCGCTTCACGCGGGTCCTTGATGAACTTCTCGGACAGCGCCGAAATGTGCACCAGGCCGTCCTGGTGCACGCCGATGTCGACGAAGGCACCGAAGTTGGTGACGTTGGTCACCACGCCTTCGAGGATCATGCCCGGTTCCAGGTCCTTGAGGTCTTCGACGCCGTCCTGGAAGGTGGCGGTCTTGAACTCGGGGCGTGGGTCGCGGCCAGGCTTGTCCAGTTCTTGCAGGATGTCGGTGACGGTCGGCAGGCCGAAGGTTTCATCGGTAAATTTCTTCGGGTCCAGGCGCTTGAGGAAGCTGCTGTCACCGATCAGCGAGCGGATGTCACGGCCGGTATCGGCGGCAATCCGTTGCACCAGCGGGTAGGCCTCGGGGTGCACCGCGGAGGCATCCAGCGGGTTGTCGCCGTTCATCACACGCAGGAAGCCGGCGGCTTGTTCGAAGGTTTTCTCACCCAGGCGGCTGACCTTTTTCAGTGCCGCGCGAGTGGCGAACGGGCCGTTGGCATCGCGATGGGCGACGATGTTCTGCGCCAGGGTAGCGTTAAGGCCGGAGATGCGCGTCAGCAGGGCCACCGAGGCGGTGTTGACGTCCACGCCCACGGCGTTCACGCAGTCCTCGACCACGGCGTCCAGGCCGCGCGCCAGTTTCAGTTGAGACACGTCATGCTGGTACTGGCCGACACCGATGGATTTCGGGTCGATCTTCACCAGCTCGGCCAGCGGGTCCTGCAGGCGGCGGGCAATCGACACGGCGCCACGGATCGACACGTCCAGGTCCGGGAATTCGCGGGCGGCCAGTTCCGATGCGGAGTACACCGAAGCGCCGGCCTCGGAAACCATGATCTTGGTGATCTTCAGCGCTGGGTACTTCTTGACCAGCTCCGCCACCAGCTTGTCGCTTTCGCGGCTGGCGGTGCCGTTACCGATGGCGATCAGCTCCACCGAGTGCTTGGCGCATAGTGCAGCCATGATCGAAATGGTGCGGTCCCAGTCGTTCTTCGGCGCGTGCGGGTAGACCGTGGTGTGGTCCAGCAACTTGCCTGTGGCATCGACCACGGCGATCTTGCAGCCGGTACGCAGGCCCGGGTCGAAGCCCAGGGTGGCGCGCGGGCCGGCCGGGGCGGCCAGCAGCAGGTCGTGCAGGTTGTGGGCGAACACATTGATCGCCTCGCCTTCGGCGTTGTCGCGCAGCTCGCCGAACAGGTCGGTTTCCAGGTGGGTGTAGAGCTTGACCTTCCAGGTCCAGCGCACCACTTCGCCCAGCCACTTGTCGGCCGGGCGGTTGCGGTTCTCGATGCCGACGTGGTTGCCGATCATCAGTTCGCACGGGTGCAGGGTGCCGGGCAGTTCTTCGCCGACTTTCAGCGAGGCGCTCAGCACGCCTTCGTTACGCCCGCGGAAAATTGCCAGGGCGCGGTGCGACGGCGCGTTGCGCAGCAGTTCGTCATGGGCGAAGTAGTCACGGAACTTGGCGCCTTCCTCTTCCTTGCCAGGCACGACGCGGGCGCTGAGCACCGACTCCTGCTTGAGGAAGCTGCGCAGCTTGTCGAGCAGGGCGGCGTCTTCGGCGAAGCGCTCCATGAGGATGTACTTGGCGCCTTCCAGCGCGGCCTTGACGTCGGCCACGCCCTTGTCGGCGTTGACGAAGCGTGCGGCTTCGCTTTCCGGGGCAAGGTCTGGGTTGTTGAACAGGCCGTCGGCCAGCTCGCCGAGGCCGGCTTCCAGGGCGATCTGGCCCTTGGTGCGGCGCTTCTGCTTGTACGGCAGGTACAGGTCTTCGAGGCGGGTCTTGGTATCGGCCAGCTTGATCTCGCGGGCCAGTTCCGGGGTCAGCTTGCCCTGCTCCTCGATGCTGGCCAGGATGCTGGCACGGCGCTCGTCGAGTTCGCGCAGGTAGCGCAGGCGCTCTTCCAGATGGCGCAGCTGGGTGTCGTCCAGGCTACCGGTCACTTCCTTGCGGTAGCGGGCGATGAAGGGCACGGTCGAGCCTTCGTCCAACAGGCCCACGGCCGCCTCGACCTGCTGGGGGCGTACGCCCAGTTCCTCGGCGATACGGCTGTTGATGCTGTCCATGTAAACCACCTGACATTTGTGAATACGGGGGTCGCCTGTGGGCCTGTCGCCCGGCGGCGCTGGATGAAAGCCGCGCATTATACCCATCGCAAACGGCTTGCGGTGATGGCGCCCGGCCAGCCGGAACTGGCGCCGGGGGAAAAATCTGCTAACAATGCTCACGCAACGTGCAGCAATGGCTACGCCATAATGCGCGGCGATATCAGAGGAGTTATTCATGACCGGCACGCCAAACACCGCTGAAGGTGACAAGATTCTCATCGTCGACGACGACCCGGGGCTGAGCAGCCTGCTGGAACGTTTCTTCACCAGCAAGGGCTACCGTGCCCGCGCGGTGCCCAACACCGAGCAGATGGACCGCCTGCTGCAGCGTGAGGTGTTCAACCTGGTGGTTCTCGACCTGATGCTGCCCGGCGAGGATGGCCTGTCGGCGTGCAAGCGCCTGCGCCAGCAGAACAACCAGATCCCGATCATCATGCTCACCGCCAAGGGCGACGAGCTCAGCCGTATCAAGGGCCTGGAGCTGGGCGCTGACGATTATCTGGGCAAGCCGTTCAACCCCGACGAGCTGATGGCCCGGGTCAAGGCCGTGCTGCGCCGCCAGGCACCGAGCGTGCCGGGTGCGCCGGGTAGCGAAGACGAGTCGGTCACCTTCGGCGACTACGAGCTGTCGCTGGCCACCCGCGAACTCAAGCGTGGCGACGAAGTGCACATGCTCACTACCGGCGAGTTCGCCGTGCTCAAGGCGCTGGTGATGCACGCGCGCGAGCCGCTGACCCGCGACAAGCTGATGAACCTGGCGCGTGGCCGTGAATGGGATGCGCTGGAACGCTCCATCGACGTGCAGATCTCGCGTCTGCGCCGCATGATCGAGCCGGACCCGTCCAAGCCGCGTTATATCCAGACCGTGTGGGGCGTGGGCTACGTGTTCGTGCCGGACGGAAACGCCGGTAAATGATGCCGCGCCGTCGATGAAAACACCGCTCTGGTTTCCGCAAAGTTTCTTCGCCCGCACCCTGTGGCTGGTGTTGATCGTCGTCTTGTTCTCCAAGGCCTTGACCCTGGTCTACCTGCTGATGAACGAGGACGTGCTGGTCGACCGTCAGTACAGCCACGGTGTTGCGCTGACCCTGCGCGCCTATTGGGCAGCCGACGAAGAAAACCGCGACAAGATCGCCGAAGCGGCAGGCCTTATCCGGGTCACCGGCTCGGGCGTGCCCGAGGGTGAGCAGCACTGGCCCTACAGCGAAATCTACCAACGGCAGATGCAGGCCGAGTTGGGCGAAGACACCGAGGTACGGTTGCGCATTCATGCACCGCCGGCGTTGTGGGTCAATGCGCCAAGCCTGGGGCCGGGCTGGTTGAAGGTACCGCTGTACCCGCACCCGCTGCGTGGGCAGAAGATCTGGAACGTGCTGGGTTGGTTCCTGGCCATCGGCCTGTTGTCCACAGCTTCGGCCTGGATCTTCGTGCGCCAGCTGAACCAGCCGCTCAAGCGCCTGGTGTTCGCCGCCCGGCAACTGGGCCAGGGGCGCAGCGTGCGCCTGCCGATCAGCGATACGCCCAGCGAGATGACCGAGGTGTACAAGGCCTTCAACCAGATGGCTGAGGATGTCGAGCAGGCCGGGCGCGAGCGCGAGCTGATGCTGGCCGGGGTTTCCCACGACCTGCGCACACCGCTGACGCGCCTGCGCCTGTCGTTGTCGTTGCTGGACAGCGACAGCGAACTGAGTGACGACATGGTCCGCGATATCGAGGACATGGACGCGATCCTCGACCAGTTCCTGGCCTTTATCCGCGACGGCCGTGACGAGCCGGTTGAGGAGGTCGACCTGGCCGACCTGGTGCGCGAAGTGGTGGCGCCGTACAACCAGCCGGAAGAACGGGTGCGGCTGTGCCTGGAGCCGATCCCACCGTTCCCGCTGCGCCGGGTTTCGCTCAAGCGCATGCTGGGCAACCTGATCGGCAATGCCCTGCACCACGCCGGCAAGGGGGTCGAGGTGGCCGCCTATGTGTCGGGCGACGAGAGTGCGCCGTATGTGGTGCTGAGCGTACTGGACCGCGGGACGGGGATCGACGAGTCGGAGCTGGAGACCATCTTCAACCCGTTCATTCGTGGTGACCGGGCCCGGGGGGGCAAGGGCACCGGGCTGGGGCTGGCGATCGTCAAGCGGATCGCGGCGCAGCATGGCGGGAATGTGGAGTTGCGCAATCGGTCCGGGGGTGGGATCGAGGCGCGGGTACGGTTGCCTTTGGGGCTGTTGCTGCCGCGTAATGCCGTGTGATTGCCGGGGCCGCTTTGCGGCCCTTTCGCGACACAAGGCCGCTCCTACAGGGGGCGAGATCCCTTGTAGCAGCAGCCTTGTGCTGCGAATGGGCTGCGCAGCAGCCCCAAAATCTCAGCCCTTACCCTTGGTCCGAGTCTGATTAGGCCCGCCATTCTTCTCCAGATGCTCGATGATCATGCCGGCCACGTTCTTGCCGGTGGTCACTTCGATGCCTTCCAGCCCCGGCGACGAGTTCACCTCCATCACCAGCGGCCCGTGGTTGGAGCGCAGGATATCCACACCCGCCACACTCAAGCCCATCACCTTGGCCGCGCGAATGGCGGTCATGCGTTCTTCCGGGGTGATCTTGATCAGGCTGGCCACCCCACCGCGGTGCAGGTTGGAGCGAAATTCCCCCGGCTTGGCCTGGCGCTTCATCGACGCGATGACCTTGTCGCCGACCACGAAGCAGCGGATATCCGCGCCACCCGCTTCCTTGATGTATTCCTGCACCATGATGTTCTGCTTCAACCCCATGAACGCCTCGATCACCGATTCGGCGGCCTTGGTGGTTTCGCACAGCACCACGCCGATGCCCTGTGTACCTTCCAGCACCTTGATCACCAGCGGGGCGCCGTTGACCATCTGGATCAGGTCGGGGATGTCGTCCGGCGAGTGGGCGAAGCCGGTAATCGGCAGGCCGATGCCGCGCCGCGACAGCAATTGCAGTGAACGCAGCTTGTCGCGGGAGCGGGCTATCGCTACCGACTCGTTGAGCGGATACACACCCATCATCTCGAACTGGCGCAGCACTGCGCAGCCATAGAAGGTCACCGATGCACCGATGCGCGGGATCACCGCATCGAAGCCTTCCAGCGGCTTGCCGCGGTAGTGGATCTGCGGTTTGTGGCTGGCAATGTTCATGTAGGCCCGCAGGGTGTCGATCACCACCATTTCGTGGCCCCGCTGGGTACCGGCTTCGACCAGGCGGCGGGTGGAATACAGACGCGGATTGCGCGACAGCACAGCGATCTTCATGCAGCACCTGTGGCAGTAGAAAGGGTGGCCGGGAAGGCCGGTTTGTCTTGTACGTATTTGAGGCCAGGGTTGACCACCAGCTGACCATGGATCAGGGCCTTGGAACCCAGCAACAGGCGATAACGCATGTTCTTGCGGCAGGCCAGGGTGAACTCCACTTCCCACACACCGTCGCCCAGGGCCAGTGACGTGCGGATGACATAGCGGGTCTGGGCCTGGCCGTTGGAGCTCTTGATGGTTTTCATGGTCACCAGCGGTGCCTCGCAGCGGCGGTGGCGCAACTGCACCACCGAGCCAAGATGTGCGGTAAAGCGGACCCAGGGCTGGCCGTCGCGCTCGAACGGTTCCACTTCGGTGGCGTGCAGGCTGGAGGTGCTGGCACCGGTGTCGATCTTGGCGCGCAGCCCGGCCACTCCAAGGTCGGGCAGGGCGACCCACTCGCGCAGGCCGATCACAGTCAAATGGTCAAATGTCTTCACGAAACGCACCCTGCGGATGAGGTGGTGAACTGTAAGCACGGCGGGGATTTTTTGCATCCGATCGTTACGGTAGTACAGTTCGATGAAACACAGCGTTCGAGGTAACGGGATGGCACAAAAAGCCGAAGACGACGACAAGGTCCGCCTGGACAAATGGCTGTGGGCGGCACGCTTCTACAAGACTCGCGCGCTGGCCAAGGCTGCGATCGAGAGCGGCAAGGTGCATTGCCGGGGTGAGCGCTGCAAGCCGGGCAAGGAGCCGCGGGTGGGTGACGAGTTCGTGCTGCGCACCGGATTCGACGAGCGCACCGTGGTGGTGAAGGCTCTGTCGGTGGTGCGGCGTGGGGCGCCAGAGGCGCAGACGTTGTACGAAGAGACCGAGGACAGCGTGCGCCGGCGTGAACAGGCGGCGGAACTGCGCAAGGCCGGGGCGATGGGCGTGACCACCGATGGGCGGCCGACCAAGAAGCAGCGGCGGCAGATTCACCAGTTGCATGGGAGCTTCGAATAGCCGGGGCCGTTTTGCGGCCCATCGCCGGCAAGCCAGCTCCCACAGGTACTGCGCAAGCCCTGAAACTTGTGCAATCCCTGTGGGAGCTGGCTTGCCGGCGATGAGGCCACGGCAGCCAGCACAAGGCCTGAGGCCTGCGCCCCCCTGTAGGAGCGGCCTTGTGCCGCGATGGGCTACGCAGTAGCCCCAAGGATCTAGCGGGTCACCGCCAAGCGCCCGACCAACGGTAACTTGGCCGCTATCGCGAACAACGGCGCCGTCCAGCGCAGCAGCACTGCACTCCCCTTGGCCGCCAGCGGCGTATAGCAGCTCCAGCCCAACGCCAGCACCGCCATCAGCAGCCCGCCGATGTAGTCATCCTGCCCCCAGTGGGCACCGGCCACCAGGCGCGGCAACATGAACAATACCGCCAGCCCCCAGACCACCAGGTACTGCACCAGGCGGCGGCTGAACACGCTCATGAACAGCGCCCAGACCAGCAGTACCGAGGCATGATCCCCCGGGAAACTCTTGCTGGAACGGTCCTTGAGCTCCCAGGCCGCCTCCAGGTTCGGATAGTAGTCGCTGAGGTGCACCACCTCGTCGAACATCATCGACGGGCTCTTGTGCTGCCAGCCGGCTGCATCCACCCACTTGGAAAACAGCGCGCGAATCACCACTAAGAGGATTAGCGTGACCAGGAAGCCGAAAAAGGCCTGGCGCACCTGGGTTGCCTTGAACACCCAGTCACCACGGATAAGCACTGCCAGAAGGATCAGGCCGACGACGATGTCGAATGGGCGCAGGCTACCGACGGTCCAGATGTAGCGCCAGGTGGTGTTGTCGGCCAGCGGCGCATTCAGGCTGTGGAACAGCCACTCGTCGAAAGTCAGGCACAAGATCTGGCCAATGGGCCATAACCAGAAACACAGTAGAGCGATAGGAAGCAGCGTACAGGCTGCCAATGGCCCCCAGGACCACCTTGCTTGGAACAGTGGTCGATTGTCCATAAAATACCTCTATTGCAAACAGGAATCGGAGCGCCTTGTGAGCGCTCTGTCACGGGGTTCTCGCATGTTTTCCGACAACCCTTGTAACCATTTTGTCATCATTTTTCAGATAGCCAAAACCTATGAGCGACTTGCCTGATACCGATTTCACCCAACGTTTCATCTTCGACGAGCGCGATGTGCGCGGCGAGTGGGTGTCTCTCGATGACAGCTACGCCGCGGTGCTGGCGCGTCATGAGTACCCGCAGCCGGTGCAGGCACTGCTGGGCGAGCTGATGGCCGCCACCGCCTTGCTGGTGGGGGCGCTGAAGTTCGACGGCCTGCTGATTCTGCAGGCGCGTTCCGCAGGGCCGATCCCGCTGTTGATGGTCGAATGTTCGGGTGACCGGGACATCCGTGGCATGGCCCGTTACGAAGCGGACCAGATCCCGGCGGATGCTACCCTGTCGCAGCTGATGCCCGACGGCCACCTGACCCTGACCATCGATCCCGTCAAGGGCCAGCGCTACCAGGGCACCGTCGACCTCGACGGCGCCACCCTGTCGGAGTGCTTCACCAACTACTTCGTCCAGTCGCAACAGCTCAACACGCGCTTCTGGCTCAACGCCGAAGGCGGCAAGGCCCGTGGTCTGCTGCTGCAGCAACTGCCGCGCGATCGCCAGCCGGACGATGAAGAGCGTGAAGAAAGCTGGCAGCACGTTGTGGCATTGGCCACCACGCTCAAGGCCGATGAGTGGGCGCTGGACAACGAAACCCTGCTGCACCGCCTGTACCACGAAGATGCCGTGCGCCTGTTCGATATCCAGCCGTTGCGCTTCAACTGCAGCTGCTCTCGCGAACGTTCCGGCAATGCGCTGGTCAGTTTGGGCGAGCACGATGCCAAGGCGCTGGTGGAAGAATGCGGCGGGCAGGTGGAGATCGATTGCCAGTTCTGCAACGAGCGCTATTTCTTCGACGCCAGCGATGTGGCGCAACTGTTTGCCGGTGGCGGCACTGACGTAGCCTCAGAAACTCGTCACTGAAACGTTTAACTACAGGACAATCTCCTGTCGAATTGCGCAAAAGCGCAGTTCTGACAGGAGGGGCCTACTTTTTTTGGGCGTTTCTGGCATAATCCGGCCACTTTTTTCGCTGTAGTAGTTTTTTCAAGACAACTACAAAACGTTTGGAGCACTCGGCCTCGGGCCGGATGGGGTATCTCATGACGCAAGCCAACAACACCGTGTACACCGACCTGAGCGTCGATGAGCTGGTAAAAGAAGCGCTGCAACGCGGTGAAGGCGTACTAGCCGATACTGGCGCACTGGTCGTGGAGACCGGTCACCGTACTGGCCGTTCGCCGGCTGACCGTTTCATCGTCGAAGAGCCTTCCACCCAGGACGCCATTGCCTGGGGCCCGATCAACCGCAAGTTCCCGGCCGACAAGTTCGATGCCCTGTGGGACCGCGTCGAGGCGTTCAACAACGCCCAGGATCACTTCGTTTCCTACGTTCACGTAGGGGCGGCCGCCGAGCACTACCTGCCGGTGAAGATGACCACCCAGACTGCCTGGCAGAACCTGTTCGGTCGTTGCCTGTTCATCAACCCGGAGCAGTACAACCCGGCTGGCCGTGGCGAGTGGCAGGTCCTCAACGTCGCCAACTTCGTGTGCGAGCCTGAGCGTGACGGCACCAACTCCGATGGTTGCGTGATCATCAACTTCGCCCAGAAGAAGGTGCTGATCGCTGGCATGCGCTACGCCGGCGAAATGAAGAAAGCCATGTTCTCGGTGCAGAACTTCCTGCTGCCGGCTGCCGACGTGCTGCCGATGCACTGCGCCGCCAACATCGGCGAAGCAGGCGATGTGACCTTGTTCTTCGGCCTGTCCGGCACCGGCAAGACCACCCTGTCGGCCGACGAAAGCCGTTACCTGATCGGTGACGACGAGCACGGCTGGGGCGAGGGCGTGGTCTTCAACATCGAAGGCGGCTGCTACGCCAAGTGCATCGACTTGTCCGAGAAGAACGAGCCGGTCATCTGGAAAGCCATCAAGCATGGCGCCGTGTTGGAAAACGTCGTCCTCGACGCCAACAAGCACGCCGACTACACCGATGTCAGCCTGACCCAGAACAGCCGTGCGGCCTACCCGCTGGAGCACGTTGCCAAGCGTTCCGCAGCGAACCTGGGCGGCGAGCCGAACGCAGTCATCTTCCTGACCTGCGACCTGACTGGTGTTCTGCCTCCGGTTTCGATCCTGAACAACGAGCAGGCTGCCTACCACTTCCTGTCCGGCTACACCGCGCTGGTCGGTTCCACCGAAATGGGTTCGGGCAGCGGCATCAAGTCGACTTTCTCCACCTGCTTCGGCGCCCCGTTCTTCCCGCGCCCGGCTGGCGAGTACGCCGAGCTGCTGATCAAGCGTATCAAGGGCTTCGACTCGAAGGTCTACCTGGTCAACACCGGCTGGACCGGCGGTGGCTACGGCGTTGGCAAGCGCTTCAGCATCCCGACCACACGTGCCGTGATCGCTGCGATCCAGAGCGGCGCGCTGATCGGTGCCGAAACCGAGCACCTGGACATCATCAACCTGGACGTGCCTAAGGCCGTTCCGGGCGTTGATACCGAGCTGCTCAACCCGCGCACCAACTGGGCTGACAAGGCTGCCTACGACGAGGCCGCCAAAGGCCTGGCCAAGCTGTTCATCGAAAACTTCAAGAAGTTCGAAGTTTCCGACGCCATCAAGGCCGCTGGCCCGCAGCTGTAAGCTGCACCCGCCCGCAACGAGAAAGCCGCCCCTTGGGGCGGCTTTTTTGTTTTCTGATTCCCGGCGAGTGCAGTCTCTTGTAGGAGCGTGACCCGCGAAGAGGCCGGCACAAGCAGCGGAAATCCGGTTTTTCTGTTTCACTGTCAGCATTCATTGCGAAGACAAGAGCCAGCCAGATGACCGAATCCCCTCAGCGCACTGCCTTCTCCCACTTCCACCCCATCCTCACTCGCCCCCAGGACAATGACCTGAATGGCCACGTCGCCGGTGCCACCGTGCATGGCTTTTTCGAAACCGCCATCCAAGCGTTCCTCGTCGAACAGGCCGAACTGGACCTGCGTGACGGCGAGCTGGCGGCCTTCGTGGTCAGTTCGGCGGCGGATTTCTACGCGCTGCCAGGGTTCCCGGATGTACTGGAAGTGGGGCTGGGGGTGACGCGCCTGGCGGGCAGCACGGTGGAGTACCGCCTGGCCCTGTTCCGCCCAGGGGAGCCGGAGGCGTGTGCGGCAGGCACGGTGGTGCAGGTGTTCATCGAACGCGCCAGTGGCCGGCCAGTGGCATTGCCAGAGACGCTGCAGGTGATCCTGTCTGGTGTAGTGCTGGAACAGCAGGCATAAAAAAGCCCCGCTGGCAGGGGCGGGGCTTTTGTTGCCGGGGCAGGGCCCTCAGGCGTTAGTCGCGCCAGTGGCGCTTGTGCTTGCGATGGCCGTAATGATGGCCGCGGTCCCAGTGGCGGCGGTCGTCGTCATAACCACGACGGTAACGGCGGCCATCGTGGTAATCGTCTCTGTCGGCCTCTTTACCAAGGTAGTTACCCAGTGCGCCACCGGCACCACCGCCGGCTGCTGCGCCAATGTAGCTACCGGTAGTGCCGCCCACGGAGCGGCCGACCACGTTACCGCCTGCTGCGCCCAGCGCGCCGCCGATTGCGGCTTCCCCACGCTGACGCTTGTCGGCACCCAGGGCACCGCCAGCCGCGCCGCCCAGGCCGGCACCAATGGCGCCGCCGGTGCTACCACCGATGGAGTTGCCCACCACGGAGCCCAGTACCCCACCCAATGCGCCGCCAATGCCGGCCTCGGTGGTGCCGCCTGCCATGGCAACGCCGCTGAGCAAGCTGAAAGACAACAACAGTATCGAGGAGTACTTCTTCATCAAGAGAGCCTCATTAGGATGACGGGGCGATTTTTGAGCCTTACAGGCGCGGCTGGCAACGGAAATCCGACGAGTAACACGAGTTGTACACAATTCTCTAACTTACTGTATTTACTGTGAAACTTTATCGTTTTTTCGCTGTCTGAGACCTTTATGACGAAGCCCTGAACCGCTATGGAACAGGGCTTTTTTGATTTTTGCGCAGGGGCTTCCGGCCTCTTCGCGGGTAAACCCGCTCCCACAGGGATATCACCGCTCTCGGTCCTTGAGTTGCCTCTGTGGGAGCGGGTTTACCCGCGAAGAGGCCAACACCGTTCCTACAGGATGCGCCCGTCGTCCCGCGCCCGCTCCAGTTTGATGGCAATGAACTTCGACGTCGGCGTATGGCTGCCATCGCCAATGCTCTCCAGCGGCACCAGCGGGTTCACCTCCGGGTAGTACGCCGCCGCCTGCCCGGCCGGGATGTCGAAGGCCAGCAGGGTGAAGCCGTGCACACGGCGCACATGCTCATCCCCCCACAACGACACGATGTCGACCTGCTGCCCCGGCTGGAAGCCCAGGCGGATGATGTCGGCTTCGTTGGCGAACAGCACCTCGCGCTGGCCACGCACGCCACGGTAGCGGTCGTCCAGGCCGTAGATGGTGGTGTTGTACTGATCGTGCGAGCGCATTGACTGCATGATCAGGTCTGGCACCTGGCCGCTGGCCCGTACACGCTCGTCGAGCAGCGTGTCGGGCAGCAGGTTGGCCTTGAAGTTCGCGCGGCCGGTGCTGGTATTCCATTCGCGGCTGGCGGCGCTGTTGCCCAGGTAGAAACCGCCCGGCTCGCGCAGGCGCTGGTTGAAGCCGCTGAAGCCGGCGATGGTGTCGCCGATCAGCTCGCGGATACGGTCGTAGTCAGCCACCAGCCAGTGCCAGTCCACGGGCTTCTTGCCCAGGGTGGCGGCGGCGATACCGGCGATGACCGCCGGCTCCGAGCGCATCTGCGTTGACAGCGGCTTCAGCTGGCCATTGGAGGCGTGGACCATGCTGAACGAGTCCTCTACCGTTACCGCCTGTGGCCCTTCTGCCTGCAGGTCGATGTCAGTGCGCCCCAGGCACGGCAGGATCAGTGCCTGCTTGCCGTGCACCAGGTGGCTGCGGTTGAGCTTGGTGCTGATGTGCACGGTCAGCTCGCAGTTGCGCAGTGCCTGGGCGGTGCGCTCGGTGTCCGGCGTTGCCTGGGCGAAGTTGCCGCCCAGGCCGATGAATACCTTGGCCCGGCCGTCGAGCATGGCATGGATCGCCTCGACGGTGTTGTGGCCGTTGTGCCGGGGCACGGGGAAGCCGAAGCGCTGCTCGATGGCGTCCAGCAGGGCCACCGGCGGGCGCTCGTTGATGCCCATGGTGCGGTCACCCTGCACGTTGCTGTGGCCACGCACCGGGCACAGTCCTGCGCCTGGCACGCCGATATTGCCGCGCAGCATCTGCAGGTTGACGATTTCCTGGATGGTCGGCACCGAGTGGCGGTGCTGGGTAATGCCCATCGCCCAGCACATGATCACCCGCTTGCCACGGCAGTACATGCGCGCGGCCAGTTCGATGTCGGCCAGCGCCAGGCCGGACTGGGTCTGGATGTGCTCCCACGGGGTGGCATCCACTACCGCCAGGTAGTCGTCGACGCCATGGCCATGTTCGGCGATGAAGGCGTGGTCGAAGACTGCCGGTTCGCCGTTGGCCTGGGCTTCGCGTTCCCATTGCAGGACGAACTTGGCCATGCCGCGCAGCAGCGCCATGTCGCCGCCCAAGGCCGGGCGGAAGAATGCGGTGTTGGTCGGCCGGTCGCTGTTGGTCAGCATCTCCAGCGGGTTCTGCGGGTGCTGGAAGCGCTCCAGGCCACGCTCCTTGAGCGGGTTGATGCACACCACCTGGGCACCGCGCTTTACCGCATCGCGCAGCGGGTCGAGCATGCGCGGGTGGTTGGTACCGGGGTTCTGGCCCCAGACGAAAATCGCGTCGGCGTGCTCGAAGTCGTCGAAGGTGACGGTGCCCTTGCCGACCCCGACGCTTTGCCCCAGGGCCACGCCGCTGGCCTCGTGGCACATGTTCGAGCAGTCGGGGAAGTTGTTGGTGCCGTAGGCCCGCACGAACAGCTGGTACAGGTACGCTGCTTCGTTGCTGGCGCGCCCCGAAGTGTAGAACTCGGCCTGGTCAGGGCTGGCCAGCTTGTTCAACTCGCGAGCGATCAGGGTGAAGGCGGCTTCCCAGCTGATCGGCCGGTAGCGGTCGCTGGACGCGTCATAGACCATCGGCTCGGTCAGGCGCCCCTGGTACTCCAGCCAGTAGTCGCTCTGCTGCAGCAGCGAAGTGACGCTGTAGCGGGCGAAAAAGGCGGCATCGACGCGGCGCTTGGTCGCCTCCCAGTTCACTGCCTTGGCACCGTTCTCGCAGAACTTGACCATGCCGCTTTCCGGCGAGTCGCCCCAGGCACAGCCGGGGCAATCGAAGCCGCCGTTCTGGTTGGTCTTGAGCAGCGCGCGAATGTTCTTCAGCGCGTTATCGCTGCCAACCCAGGCCTTGGCCACGCTGCGCAGCGCGCCCCAGCCACCGGCGGGGCCGTGGTAGGGCTTGTAACGAGGTGGAGAGGCTGGGGCGTTGTCCGGGAGGTGTTGGTACGAGGTCACGACTGTTACGACTCCGCCGCTGGGCTGTAGACCCGCGGTGCGCTGTGCTTGGGCAGATGGATAAGGTTGAGGTTGTGCTTGCGCGCCCATTGCAGGGCAAGGCCGGTGGGCGCCGACAGGCTGACCAGGGTCTGGATACCGGCCCGCAGCACCTTCTGGATCAGCTCCAGGCTGCAGCGGCTGGTGACGATGGCCAGGCCACCCTGGCTGTCGATGTCTTGGCGCAGCAAGGCGCCGATCAGCTTGTCGAGGGCGTTGTGCCGGCCGATGTCTTCGCGGCCGAGCAGCAGTTCGCCGTGGCGGTCCATGAACAGCGCCGCATGCACCGCGCCGCAGTGTTGGCCGAGGGGCTGGAAGGCATCGATGCGCTCACGCAGGCCGACCAACCATTGCGCGGGTGGCAAAGGTGCGCCAGGCAGCTTGGCCAGCTCTGGCAGTGCCTGCTCCAGCGCTTCGACCCCGCACAGGCCGCAACCACTGGTGCCGGCCAACTGGCGGCGTTGGTTTTTCAGGTTCCAGAACGCACGGCTGGAAATCTCCAGGTCGGCGTACATTGCCGAGCCGCTGCCGGAGAGTTTCAGGTCGTAGATTTCCGTTGTGCCTTCGACTATGCCGCTGCCGACACTGAAGCCGACGGCGAAGTCTTCCAGGTCGGTGGGGCTGACCAGCATCACCGCCTGGTTCAGGCCGTTGTAGGCAATGGCCAGGGCCACTTCTTCGGCCAGGGGCGTGCTGTCGCGTCTGGCATCGTTGAGCTGGACGTAATCGTAGGTGTTGCTGGCGGCGGGCATGGTCAAGGGCGATGAGGCCGCGCAGACCGGAGGCTTGCTGTTCATCGGAGCTGACTGTTCATCGGGCTATCGGCAACTTTCAGATAGCACAAGCCTAGGCGTGCGGGCTGGCGGCGTCTAATCGCTAGGGTCTATGCCTTGATAGACCGCGTCGATTGGTCGCATGGGGCGCCAGGGGAAAAGCTGGCCTAGACTGCTGTGTCCGAGGTTTCGTCAACAAGGAGAGCGTTATGAGCTTGTTCAGTTTCGTCAAGGAAGCGGGCGAGAAGTTGATCGACCTGCTGACCCCCGGCAATGCCAATGCCGAAGAGCAACTGAAGAAACACGTGGAAAGTGTCGGCCTGGGCAACCCGAATATCACGGCCACTGTAGAGGGAGACACGATCATCCTCAAGGGTGAGGTGGCCAGCCAGGAGGAGAAGGAGAAGATCATCCTGGCGGCGGGTAACGTCGCAGGCGTTGCCAGTGTGGATGACCAGATCACCGTGACCGGACCGGTGGCCAAGGCCGCGCGGTTCGTGACGGTGGAAAAGGGTGATACGTTGAGCGCCATTTCGAAGAAGGTGTATGGCGACCCCAACAAGTACCAGAAGATCTTCGAGGCCAATAAACCGATGCTCAAGCACCCGGACAAGATCTATCCGGGGCAGGTGTTGCGTATTCCTGACTGATCTCTGCAGCCTGTACCGGCCCTATCGCCGGCAAGCCAGCTCCCACAGGATTACCACAGGCCTGAGGGCCTGCGAGGTACATGTGGGAGCTGGCTTGCCGGCGAAAGGGCCCTCACAGGCCTACCAATAATTCCCGGTAATCCTCCACCGCCGCAAACTCCTCGGTATCCCGCGGCCCTGCCTGGCTATCCGGCTGGCGCACCGCCAGCAGATGCCCCACGCCAAACCGTCGCGCACTGCGCAGAATCGCCAGGGTGTCATCGATAAAAAGGCAGCGCTCCGGTTCAAAGCCGATGTCCGCCTGCAACGCGTCCCAGAACTGCGGGCTTTCCTTCGGGTAGCCGTAGTCATGCGAGCTGATCAGCCGTTCGAAGTACGGCGCCAGCTCCACCCGCTCCAGCTTCAGTGACAGCGAATCCCGGTGCGCATTGGTGATCATCACCACGCGCTTGCCCGCGTCGCGGATCGCGGCAAGGAAAGTATCGGCATCCGGGCGCAGGGCGATCAGGTCGGCGATTTCCTGTTTCAGCTCACGGATCGGCAGCCGCAATTCGCGGCTCCAGAAGTCCAGGCAATACCAGTTAAGCGTGCCGGCATTGCGTTCGAACAGCGGCTGCAGTTCCATTTCCGCCATGGCACGGCTCACCCCGTGCAGCTCGGCATAGCGCTGGGGCAGGTGGTCCAGCCAGAAGCGGTTGTCGTAATGCAGGTCGAGCAGGGTGCCATCCATGTCCAGCAGGACGGTATCGATGGCGGACCAGGGAAGAACAGGCATGGGAAACTCTCGATCAGTCGGCAAGCCACGGTATAGTAACCCGTTCACGCCAAGGAGCCGCCCCATGCGCCAGAAACCCACCGTCCTCAGCCGCGAAATCGTCGCCAGCAGCCGCCTGTTTCGCGTCGAAGCCGTGCAATTGCGCTTCAGCAATGGCAACGAGCGTACCTACGAGCGCCTGGTGGGCCGGGGTAATGGTTACGGCGCGGTGATGATCGTGGCCATGCTCGATGCCGAGCACGCGGTGCTGGTAGAGGAATACTGCGGCGGCACCGACGAATACGAGCTGTCGTTGCCCAAAGGCCTGATCGAGCCGGGCGAGGACGTGCTGGCGGCAGCCGACCGGGAGCTCAAGGAAGAGGCCGGTTTTGGCGCGCGCCAGCTGGAGCACCTGACCGAGCTGTCGCTGTCGCCGGGCTACATGAGCCAGAAGATCCAGGTGGTGCTGGCCAGCGACCTGTACGAGGAGCGCCTGGAGGGCGATGAGCCGGAGCCGATGCGGGTCGACAAGGTTAACCTGCGCGAACTCTCGGCCCTGGCCATGCACCCACAGTTCACCGAGGGGCGTGCCTTGGCGGCGTTGTATCTGGCGCGTGACCTACTGATTCAGCGGGGGCTGCTGGAAGCATGAACGACCTGCAATTGATGCACGAAGTGGTCAAGCTGGCCCTTGCGGCGGGCGAAGCGATCTTGCCGTTCTGGCGCGCCGATGTGGCCGTGACCAACAAGGCCGACGATTCGCCGGTCACCGCCGCCGACCTGGCGGCGCACCGGGTGATTGCCGATGGCCTGCTGGCGCTGGCGCCGCAGATCCCGGTGCTGTCTGAAGAGGATTGCAACATTCCGCTGGCCGAGCGTCAGGGTTGGAGCCGCTGGTGGCTGGTCGACCCGCTGGACGGCACCAAGGAATTCATCGCCGGCAGCGAGGAGTTCACGGTCAACATCGCCCTGGTCGAAAACGGCGAGGTGGTGTTCGGCGTGGTATCCATGCCGACCAACGGGCGCTGCTACTTCGGTGGGCGTGGGTTGGGCGCCTGGCGTGCGGAAGCGGGTGAGGCTCCGCAGCCGATCCAGGTTCGCGACGCGCCGCCGGCAGGTGGGCGTTTCACCGTGGTTGCCAGCCGTCGCCATTCCAGCCCGGAACAGGAAGCGCTGTTGGCCGGGTTGGGGGCGGCGGTGGGTGAACTGGAGCTGGCCAATATCGGCAGTTCGTTGAAATTCTGCCTGTTGGCCGAGGGTAGCGCTGATTGCTATCCCCGCCTGGCACCGACCTCGCAGTGGGATACCGCGGCGGCGCAGGGCGTGGTGGAAGGGGCCGGTGGCCAGGTAATCGGGTTGGACGGCTTGCCGTTCCGGTACCCGGCGCGTGAGTTGTTGCTCAACCCGCATTTCCTGGCGTTGCCGGCAAATGCTGCTTGGCGCGAAGCCTTCCTGAGCCTGATCTGACGGGTATCATCACACTCTGTTGGAGCTCAGGACTTCAGCTTCGCCGCCTATATCGCCGGGGCCGCTTTGCGGCCCATCGCCGGCAAGCCAGCTCCCACAAGTACTGCGCAGACCTTCAGCATGGCGCTGCACCTGTGGGAGCTGGCTTGCCGGCGATGGGCTGCGCAGCAGACCCAACAGCACTAACTGACTGGCATCAGTACTTGCCCGCGGTCAGCGGTGCAGCACGTATTGGCCGCTGAAGGTAACAGCAGGCTCGTCACTACCGGCATTGCTCACCGTGGTCTCCAGCGTCAACCGTGCCCGCCCGCGCCGCTGGTACATGGTCAGGAACCGCTCCCAGGTCTTCTCATCCGGCGGCGCACAGCGCGCCACCGCCGCCCCGGTAACCGGCAGCGGATAACTGATCTGCCCTTCCTGGATGACGATATGCCCGTCATCGATACCCGACTCGCGCAGGCGCAGGTGCAGCCAGCCCCAACCCACCAGCACCGCGGCGCAGTACAGGCTGCCGCCGAACATGGTGCTCTTGTGGTTGACGTTGGCCGCCAGCGGCAATTGCAGGCGCAGGGTGTGCTGCTGCCAATCGAGCACTTCCAGGCCCATCTCGCGGGTCAGGGGGATGTCGCCGTGCAGGACGGTCTGCAGGTACTGGCTATCGGTGTTCATTAACGGTTGTCCTCTTGATCGTCATGTCCGCCGCTACCGCCATCAAAGCTCAAGCCATGCTTGCGCAGCTTGTCGTGCAAGGTTTTGCGGGGGATGCCCAGCGCCTCGGCCAGGCTGCGCATGGAGCTGTGTGGCTGGGCCAGTTCGGCAGCGATCAGCGAGCGCTCGAACTGCTCGACCTGTTCGCTGAGGTTGCCGCTCGGCATCGGTACCGAAGGCATTGCCGCCGGCGGCGCCTGACCGTCCAGAGCCAGTTCCAGGCCAAGGGCGAAACGCTCGGCGGCGTTCTGCAGCTCGCGTACGTTACCGGGCCAGTCGTGACGCAGCAGCATGGCGCGCTGGGCCGGCTGCAGGGCGTGTGGCGGCAGACCATGGCGCTCGCTGGCGGCGTCGGCGAAGTGCTGGAAAAGCACCAGGATGTCATCGCCGCGTTCGCGCAGCGGTGGAATACGCAGCGGCGCCACGTTCAGGCGGTAATACAAATCGGCGCGGAACCGCCCTTGGTCAGCGGACTGGCGCAGGTCCTCCTTGGTCGCGGCGATGATGCGGATGTCCAGCGGGATCAGCTGGTTGCCACCCAAGCGCTCGACCACCCGTTCCTGAAGCATGCGCAGCAGTTTCACCTGCACATCCAGGCTCATGCTCTCGATTTCGTCGAGGAACAGTGTGCCGCCGTTGGCGAACTCGAACTTGCCGATGCGGCGTTTCTGCGCGCCGGTGAACGCCCCGGGCTCATGGCCGAACAGCTCGCTTTCGACCACCGACTCGGCCAGTGCGCCGGCATTGATCGCCACGAACGGCCCGTCGCGGCGGCTGGACAGGTCGTGCAGGGCGCGGGCCACCACCTCTTTGCCGGCACCGGTCTCACCCAGGATCAGCACATCGGCGCGGGTGCCGGCCAGGGCGCCGATCTGCTCGCGCAGGCGCTGCATGGACGGCGACTGGCCCACCAGGCGGGTGGCCAATTGCTGACGGTCGCTCAGGGCCAGGCGCAAGCTGCGGTTGTCCAGCACCAGGCGGCGCAGGGCCAGGGCGCGGCGCACGCTGTCCAGCAGGGCGTCGCTGGCAAAGGGTTTTTCCAGGAAGTCATAAGCCCCGGCGCGCATTGCCTGCACCGCCAGCGGCACATCACCGTGGCCGGTGATCAGCAATACCGGCAGCTCGTTGTCACGGCCGTGCAGTTGTTCCAGCAGCTGCAGGCCATCGATACCCGGCATGCGGATGTCGCTGACCACCACCCCGGGCCAGTCGGCCTCGATGCGTTCGGCCAGGCCCTGGGCGTCGGCCAGGGCGACCACCTTGAGCCCGGCCAGGTCCAGGGTCTGGCTCAGGGCCTGGCGCAAGTGCGGGTCATCATCGACCAGGATGACCTGGGCTCGGCTGTCGATCAGTGTCTCGGTGGTCATGCCGAGGGGTCCTCCGAATTGGGCAAAGTAGCGCCAGGCGCGGCCACACGCAGCTGCAGGGTCAGTAGTGCGCCACCTTCCGGGTGGTTGGCCAGCAGCAGTTCACCGCCCAGGGCACGCATCAGGCTTTCGCAGATGGCCAGGCCCAGGCCCAGGCCCTGGGTGCGGGTCTTGGTGGTGAAGAACGGCTCCTTGGCGTGCTCCAGGGCCTGGCGGCTGAAGCCGGGGCCGTTGTCGCGAATGTACAGGTAGACGCAGTCATCGCGCTGTTCGGCACTTAGCCACAGGCGGCGCGGGTTGGCTTTTTCGGTCAGGGCGTCGAGGGCATTGGCCAGCAGGTTGCCGAGCACCTGGCGCAGGCGGGTCTCGCCGGCCTGTACCCACAAGGTGGCTTCCGGCAGGTCGCGGATCAGTTCCACGGCCATTGCCCGGCGGCGCTTGGCCAGCAGCGCCAGGGCGTCGTCCAGGGCCGGCTGCAGGGCCACGCTCTCCGGGGCATGGCGGTCACGGCGGGCGAAGGCGCGCAGGTGGGCGATGATCGAGGCCATGCGCCCGGTCAGCTCGCCAATCAGCTTGAGGTTGCCGCGGGCTTCTTCGGTTCGCTGGTGGTCGAGCAGGATCTCGGCGTTTTCCGCGTAGCTGCGGATGGCGGCCAGCGGCTGGTTGAGTTCGTGACTGATGCTGGCCGACATGGTGCCGAGCACCGACAGCTTGCCGGCCTGTACCAGTTCGTCCTGGGCGCGCACGGCCTCCTGTTGGGCGTTCTCACGCTCCAGTACGGCGCTCTTGAGCCGGGTGTTCAGGCCTTCAAGGTCGGCGGTGCGCTCGGCCACGCGTTTTTCCAGTTCCTGGCGGCCGCGTGCCTCGAAGTCGATGCGGTCGATGTAGTGACGGCGCCGCTGCATCACCAGGCCAGCCAGCAGTATCAGCACCAGCAGGGTGCCAGCGCCGATGGCCATGACGGTTTGCACCGAACGGTCGACCAGCATGCGCGGAGCGAGGATGCTGACCTGCCAACCGGTTTCCTTGATGTCGCGGGTCTGGCTGATCCAGGCGTCCGGGTTGAGTACCAGCGGTTGCGGGGCTTGGGTCGGGTAGGGCTGGATGGCGATGATGGCCTGGCGCTCGGCCTCGGTCAGCGCACGGGTCGCGCGGAAGCGCCAGTCGGGCCGCGAGGTCAGGATGACCACGCCATTGTGGTCGGTCAGCAACAGCTGCTCGGGGGTGCGGCCCCACAAGGTTTCGGTGTGGTCGAGGTCGACCTTGACCACCAGTACGCCAACGATGCGTTCACGGTCTCGCACGGCGGCGGCGAAGAAGTAACCGCGCTTGGCCGATGTGGTGCCCTGGCCAAAGAAGCGCCCCAGGCGGCCGGCCATGGCTTCGTTGAAATACGGGCGGAAGGCGAAGTTGCGGCCGACGAAGCTGTCACGCTTGTCCCAGTTGGAGGCGGCCAGGGTGTTGCCGCTGACGTCCATCAGGTACATCACCTCGGCGCCGGTCTGCTGGACGATGTCCTTGAGCAGGCGGTTGGCATTGGTCACCGCTTCCAGGCGGAACGGGTCGGCCAGCACCCCGCGCAGCGCCGGCAGGTCGCCGAGTATCTGCGGCAGGGTTTCATAGCGGTGCAGGGTACCGAGCAGGTTGGCGACATACAGGTCGAGGGTCTGGCGGTTCTGCGAGGCCAGTTCTTCCTGGTAGTAACGTTCGGCCAGGTGATGCAGGGGCCACAATAACGGGACCAGGCACACGGCCAACAGGGCCAGGCTGCGCCAGCGGGGACGGCGTGGGGGCGTGGGTTTTGCAATCATCACGTAAATGCGCCAGAAAAGTCTGCCGCAATTATGCGCTAGTTAAGGTAGCAGTTCCGCCTCTGCCAGCGGCAGGCCGAGCTTGTCCTTGTCCGACAGCACCGGTGGCTGCTGCAGCCCCCAGTCGATGGCCAGCGTCGGGTCATCCCAGCGGATGCAGCGGTCGGCACCCGGGTTGTAGTAGTCGGTGGTCTTGTAGAGGAACTCGGCCGACTCGCTCATCACCGCAAAGCCGTGGGCAAAGCCTGGTGGAATCCATAACTGGCGATGATTGTCGGCCGACAGCTGCACCGCGACCCATTGGCCGAAGGTTGGCGAGCTCTTGCGCACGTCCACGGCAATATCACGGATTTCCCCCTGCACCACGCGCACCAGCTTGCCTTGGGTGTTTTCCACCTGGTAGTGCAGGCCACGCAGCACACCCTTGATGGAGCGCGAGTGGTTGTCCTGGACGAACTCGGCCTTCACGCCGGTTTGCCGGGCGAACTCGCGGGCGTTGAATGCCTCGAAGAAAAAACCACGGCTGTCACCGAAAACCTTCGGCTCGATGATCAGTACTTCAGGGATCGCGGTAGGGATGATGTTCATGGCGGTTCGCTGGCCCGTTCTGCTCATGTATTGACCCTAGCCGGTCTGGCCGTTTTTTCCGCCTCGGGCTTCAACGGCATTCACAAGGGCTGGCTATGGTAGATGTCGTGCCGTTTCGCTCCTCGGCCAAGGTTGGGGTTGTATCGATTCTTATCGATTTAATTTCCTTGATCGCTCATGATTTTCCCGATTATCGGGCTTCAAATATCGATATATATCGGTTATAAATTGACAAACGCCCCAGCACAGTCCGGCTCAGGGCCATCACAGAGGTCAATCATGAAAACCCTCAACTCCACTCCCCGTGCCGATGGTTTCCACATGCCCGCCGAGTGGGCCCCGCAAACCCAGGTGTGGATGGTCTGGCCGGAGCGCCCGGACAACTGGCGCCTGGGCGGCAAGCCGGCGCAGGCTGCCCATGTGACCCTGGCCAAGGCCATTGCCCGCTTCGAGCCGGTAACCGTCGCGGTTTCCGCTGGCCAGTACGAGAATGCCCGCCGCCAGCTCGACCAGCCGAACATTCGCGTGGTCGAGATCAGCAATGACGATGCCTGGGTGCGTGACACCGGTCCGACCTTCGTCATCAACGACCAGGGTGAAGTGCGTGGTGTGGACTGGGGCTTCAATGCCTGGGGCGGCTTCGACGGCGGCCTGTACGCACCGTGGAACCGTGACGAGGAGCTGGCGGCCAAGGTCCTGGAAATGGAGCGCTGCCAGCGCTACCACACCGAAGGCTTCGTGCTCGAGGGCGGCTCGATCCACGTGGACGGCGAAGGCACGGTGATTACTACCGAAGAATGCCTGCTCAATCGCAACCGCAACCCGCACCTGAACCGCGAGCAGATCGAAGCGGTGCTGCGCGATCATCTGGCGGTGGACACCGTGGTCTGGTTGCCGGATGGCCTGTACAACGACGAGACCGATGGCCATGTCGACAACTTCTGCTGTTACGTGCGCCCGGGCGAAGTGTTACTGGCCTGGACCGATGATTCCAACGACCCCAACTATGCACGCTGCCATGCCGCCATGGAGGTGCTGAAGAACACCCGCGATGCCAAGGGCCGCGAGTTCATCGTGCACAAAATGCCGATCCCGGGCCCGCTGTTCGCTACTGCCGAAGAGTGCGCCGGGGTCGATCAGGTGGCAGGCAGCCAGGAGCGTGACCCATCGGTGCGCCTGGCCGGCTCGTACGTGAACTTCCTGATCGTCAACGGCGGCATCATTGCGCCTAGCTTCGACGACCCGGCAGATGCCGAGGCCAGAGCGATCCTGGCGAAGATTTTCCCCGACCACGAGGTGGTGATGATCCCTGGTCGTGAGCTGCTGTTGGGCGGTGGCAACATCCACTGCCTGACACAGCAGCAGCCGGCGCCGTTCAAGCGTTGAGCGCACGGTGAATGAAGAGGCCCGTCACATGACGGGCTTTTTTGTTTCCAGGGGCCGTCCGCAGGCCTGTACTGGCATATGTTTTGTATTGTTTTTCAGACAGATAGCTCGGCCATGCTGAGCTCTCGAATCTGTAACAATCCTTACGTAGATTAGCCGCTCACGGGCCAGGGAGTACGTGTAGAAATGAATGCAGCAAGTGAGTCGGCTTTGCGCCCATCGGCAGTGAATCACCAATCGCTCAGACTTGTGGCGAAGTGGTTGAAACACCATGGAAGCATCAGGGTCAGGACGACCGACCCACGACGTCTGCTTGCCGGACGATACCCCCAAGGGCTGATCAGCGAAGCAGAAATGCAGGCGCTGATGGCGGTGTGGCACTGATCGATTGCTTCAACCTGTGCTGGCCCCTTCGCGGCTAAAGCCGCTCCCACAGGTACCCCACTGGGCTCGATGCATGTGGGGTAGCTGTGGGAGCGGCTTTAGCCGCGAAGGGGCCGGCACAGGCATTAAAGATCAGAAGCTGTAGCTGCCAGTCACCACCAGGCTGCGCGGGTCACCCACCTGGATCTGCGCCGCACTGGTCGCCGAGCTGTAGTAGGTCTTGTCGGCAATGTTGCTCAGCGCCGCCCGCACATCCCAGTCATGCGTGCGGTACCCCGCCAGTGCATCCCAGCGGCCATACCCCGGCAGCACCGTGGTGTTCTGGTTGTCCGCATAACGCTCGCCTACCAACGTCAGGCCGGTTTCGGCGTACCAGCCCAGTTCCGGTTTCCAGGTCACGAACAGGCTGCCGTTGCGCTTGGCCACGTCATTGATGCGGTTGCCTTCCTGGCCGTTGTTGTCCTTGACGATGGTCGCGTCCTGCAGGCCGATGCCACCGCGCACGTACCAGTTGCCAACGATGTTGCCGGTGGCGGTCAGCTCGATACCGCGCGAACGCTGCATGCCGCTGAGCAAGATGTTTTCCGGGACAAGCGGGTCGCGGGTGCGGCGGTTGTACAGCTCCAGCTCGTAGATGGCCAGGGTGGTGGTCAGGCGCTGGTCGAGCCAGTCGCTCTTCACGCCGATTTCCTTCTGACGGGTTTCTTCCGGCTTGGCGTCGTTACCGTTGCCTTTTGCGCCTGGGGTGATGCCGATCAGCCCGCCGCCAACCGGCGAGAAGGTCTTGCTCCACGAGGCGTAGAACGAATGGTCGCGCCACGGTGTATAGACCACACCCAAGCGTGGGCTGGTGCTGTTGCTGTCCTGTGTTTCGCGCACGCCATCCTTGTTGGTGGTCTGCACGTCGAACTGGTCGAAGCGTACACCGGCAAGAACCTGCCACTGATCGTTCAGGCGGATCTGGTCTTGCAGATAAAGGCCGCGGCTATCGACCACGGTATGGTTGTCACTAAACAACGTCATTGGGCCATTGAGCTGCTGGTTGCGGCCGGGCTTGCCCAGGCCCTGGAGTTTCTGGTCGACCGCTTTGTACAGCACCGGGTCGCGCTTCTGGTTGCCGAACTCCAGGCCCAGCAACAGCTTGTGCTCCAGGCCCAAGGTGTCGAAGTCGCCCTCGGCCTCCAGGGTGTTGAACAGGTTTCTGGTGTTCAGGTCCTGCTGCCAGCGCTGGCGGGTCAAGGTGTCGGTGCTGGCGTCGTAGCCCGTGACGTAGGTGTTGTCGAACTCACTGTCGAGCTTGAACAGGCCAAGGGTATGGCGCAACTGCCAGGTTTCGTTCAGCTGATAGTTCAGGCGCGAGCGCAGCGACTGGGCGCGGTCGTCGATATAGTCGCGCTGTGTGTCGCCATAAGTGGTGCTGCGGCCGACATCGGCCGGGCGGCCGTTGACCCCGGGGATGCCTCGGTCCGGGGTGCGGTTGTAGCGGCTGTATTCGTATTGCACCAGCCAGTTCAGGTCGGGGGTGACCTGCCAGCTGATCGACGGGGCGAACAGCTGGCGGTTGCCGTCGATGCCGTCGCGGAAGCTGTTGTTGTCCTGGTTGCCCATGTTCAGGCGCAGGCTGACGGTGTCGCTGGGGTCGGCACTGAGGTCGGCATACAGGCTGCGCAGGTCTTCGCTGCCGGCCTGCGCCTCGATGCTCGAACGGCGGCCGTGCTCCGGCGCCTTGCTCACCCGGTTGACGATACCGCCCTGGCTGCCACGGCCATAAAGCACCGCTGCCGGCCCCTTGAGCACTTCGACCCGCTCGATGTTATGCAGGTCGCGGATGTACTGGCTGTCGTCGCGAATGCCGTCCAGGTAGAAGTCGTTGCTGGCTTCGAAGCCGCGGATGCGCACGCTGTCGAAGCGGGTGTCGGCACCGCTGCTGACGTTGGGGATGCCTTCCAGCGCCTTGCCCAGGGTGTTGCTGCCGTAATCCAGCACGTTGACGGTCTTTACCGTGTCGATGGCCTGCGGCACATAGCGTACCGGCGTCGAGGTGCGGGTCGCGGTGCTTACCTCCTTGACTCGCGGGTTGTCCTCTTCGCGCTCACTGTCGGCGGTTACCGACAGTTCCGGCAGGGTGGTGGTGGCGGCACTGGCCAGGCTGGCGCCGAACAGCAGCGACAGGCCAAGCGTCAGGGGTGAAAGACGGCAGGGTACAAGCATGGGCACATCCGGATCGAGCAGGTGAAAAAGAGATGCGGATGGTAATGCTTGTTATTTGCTATTGCTTGAGTATTTGTAAAGGCTTGTCATTACATCTGTGTCAGTTTGTTACGGT
This sequence comes from Pseudomonas sp. 13159349, assembly GCF_013305685.1. NCBI lineage: Bacteria > Pseudomonadati > Pseudomonadota > Gammaproteobacteria > Pseudomonadales > Pseudomonadaceae > Pseudomonas > Pseudomonas sp. 13159349. The sequence continues at coordinate 355,282 of NZ_CP045553.1, forward strand.
CTCCACCGCGCCGCGTTTCCCTGTAGGAGCAGCCTTGTGCTGCGAAAGCCCTCGCAGGAAATTGTCCATTCGATCAAAAGGCTATTTCTCACACGAGATAAATTGTCCGCTGATAGCGCAAACCTGCATGGAAATGCACCAGGCAAGCGCGCAATTTTGGTTATATCAACCTGCATTTCACGATTTTTTGACATTTGTAATCGCACACGGCTAGGATTCGGCCAACGCCTGCTGGCCATGATCTTGGCCATGCTGCTGCCAGAGGCCGCCGTGTGATTACCGGCAGGCCTTCCAGTCTGGATCCGCATAGCGTCGAACCTACGAAGGGGCGTTGGTTCCTGGCGTCATATTGCAGAGCGTTTTTGATTAAGAAATAAGGAAAACAACATGTTGAAAACCAGGATCAGCCTGGTCGCCCTGGCGATGATCGCCGCGACCCAGGCACAGGCCAATGATCAGGCCGACAGCAAAGGCTTCATCGAGGACAGCCACGCCAACGTCCTGCTGCGTAACGCCTACATCAATCGTGACAAGAAGCACGGCACCGACGACCAGATCGAATGGGGCCAGGGCGTCATCGCCAACTTCTCCTCCGGCTTCACCCAGGGCACCGTCGGTGTCGGCGTCGATGCATTCGGCCTGTACGCCGTGCGTCTGGATGGCGGCAAGGGCCACAACGGTGGCGCCGGTGTCGACTTCTTCAAGCCTTCGGACTTCAAGGACGAGAACGGCAACGCCAACTCGCCGCACAACCTGGCCCGTGGTGGCGCTGCAGTGAAGTTCCGCATCTCCAATACCGTGCTCAAGTACGGTGACCAGATGCCGGCACTGCCAGTGCTGCAGTACGACGACGCCCGTCTGCTGCCAGAAAGCTTCACCGGTACCCTGATCACCTCCAAAGAGATCCAGGGCCTGGAACTGAACGCCGGCCGCTTCACCCAGGAAGCGCGCAAGAGCGCCGAGCGCCGTGACGGTGGTGGCCTGAAGTCGATCAACGTCCTCGGTGGTAGCTACAAGTTCACCGACAACTTCACCGCTTCGCTGTACACCGCCGACAACGAAGACGTGATGAAGAAGCACTACCTGGGCCTGAACTACGTCTTCCCGATTGCCAACGACCAGTCCCTGACCCTGGACTTCAACGGCTACAAGTCGGACATCGACAACAAGTTCGTCAAGAGCGCCAAACTCAACGGCGACTCCAACACCATCTGGAGCCTGGCAGCGACCTACGCGTTCGGTGCGCACTCGTTCACCATCGCCCACCAGCGCAGCACCGGCAGCACCGGCTACAACTACGGCTGGTACCAGAACGAGGGTGGCGTGGGTGACGGTGGTTCGACCATCTACCTGGCCAACTCGTACTGGTCCGACTTCAACGCCGAAGACGAGCGCTCCTGGCAGCTGGGCTACGGCCTGGACTTCGGTGCCTACGGCATTCCGGGCCTGACCTACAAGCTGGCCTACGTGGTGGGTGACAACATCAACACCCGCAACGTCGACAACCCGCAGGGCTTCGGTGAAGGTAAAGAGCGCGAGATCTTCAACCAGATCCGTTACGTGGTGCAGGATGGCCCGGCCAAGGACCTGTCGATCAAGCTGCGTAGCTCGTTCGTGCGGACCAACAACGCCGTGCAGCAGAACGGTTACAACGACGACGGCAACGAAGTCCGCGTATTCGTCGAGTACCCGATCAGCATCTTCTGATCCTGATCTGATGGCCTAGGGGCTGCTTTGCAGCCCATCGCGACACAAGGCCGCTCCCACACGATTCTGTAGGAGCGGCCTTGTGTCGCGAAAGGGCCGCAAAGCGGCCCCCGGCTTTCAAGCCGTCTCCACCACTTCCCTGCGCCGCACACCAACAACCTTCACCTCTCCCTCCCCAGTCTCCGGCGCAAAGCTGTCACTACGCGCCATCCGCCACATCCGCGCATAAAACTCGCTTTCAATCGAGCCACTGAGCAATTCGCCCGGCTTGAGGAACGTGTGCAGGTCCGAGAACAGCCCGATTTCGCTAGGGCTGATACGCCGCGCCAGGTGCTTGGGCTTGAGTTCCGAAGGGTGCTCCAGGCCCGCGGCAGCCAACATTTCGGCCAACGTATGCAGCGTGTTGCGGTGGAAGCTGGCCACCCGCTCGGCCTTGTCCGGCACCACCAGGGCGCGCTGGCGCAGCGGGTCTTGCGTGGCCACGCCGGTCGGGCATTTGTTGGTATGGCAGCTCTGCGACTGGATGCAGCCAATGGCGAACATGAAGCCGCGCGCGGAGTTGACCCAGTCCGCCCCGATGGCCAGCACGCTGGCGATGTCGAAGGCGCTGACGATCTTGCCCGCCGCGCCAATGCGGATGCCGGCGCGCAGGTTCAGGCCGACCAGGGTGTTGTGCACGAACATCAGGCCCTCGCGCATCGGCACGCCCATGTTGTCGCTGAACTCGCGCGGCGCCGCACCGGTGCCGCCCTCCTTGCCATCGACGACGATGAAGTCTGGAGTGATGCCAGTGGCCAGCATGGCCTTGGCAATGCCCATGAACTCCCAAGGGTGGCCCAGGCAGAATTTGAACCCCACCGGCTTGCCGCCCGACAGCTCGCGCAGGCTGGCCACGAACTGCAGCAACTCGACTGGCGTGCGGAAGGCACTGTGCGCCGCTGGCGAGATGCAATCTTCGCCCACGCGCACGCCACGGGTTGCGGCAATTTCGGGGCTGACCTTGTGCCCCGGCAGGATGCCGCCGTGGCCCGGCTTGGCGCCCTGGCTGAGCTTGATCTCGATCATCTTCACCTGTGGCGAGCGCGCCTGCTCGGCGAATCGCTGCGGGTCGAAGCGGCCGTCCTCGGTGCGGCAGCCGAAGTAGCCACTGCCGATTTCCCAGATCAGGTCACCGCCATGTTCGCGGTGATATGGGCTGATGCTGCCTTCGCCGGTGTCATGGGCAAAACGGCCCATGCGTGCACCGCGGTTCAGGGCAGCGATGGCGTTGGCGCTGAGGGCGCCGAAGCTCATGGCCGAGATGTTGAAGATAGATGCCGAATAGGGCAGGCGGCATTGCGGCCCGCCAATGGCGATGCGGAACGATGCCGGGTCTGGCGTGGCCACTGGCAGCATGGAATGGCTGATGAACTCGAAGCCGGGCTTGTAGGCATCGTTGAGGGTGCCGAAGGCCTTCTCGGCGCTTTCGTTCTTGGCCCGGGCGTAGACCAGCGAACGCTGCGAGCGGGAGAACGGCAGCTTGTCGTCGTCGCCCTCGATCAGGTACTGGCGGATTTCCGGGCGGATGGTTTCGATCAGGTAGCGGATGTTGCCCAGGATCGGGTAGTTGCGGCGCACGGCGTGGTGGCTTTGCCGCAGGTCGTTTAGGCCGACCAGGCTGAGCAGCGCGGTGATCAGTGTCAACGGCCACAGCCAGGCATGCTGGGGTAGCAGCGGCAGGCTGGCGAAGGTGAACAGCAGGCAGAGGGCGAGGCAGGCGTAGCGGCTGGGTAGAGAGTGTTTCATGGGTCCATCGCAGGCAGGATGACCGGGCATAGGATAGGCAAAGGCGGGGAGGGGAAAACCTGGGTAATCGGTAAAAGACTGTTACCTGATTGTGGTTGTGTTGCCTGTGCTGGCCTCATCGCCGGCAAGCCTGCTCCCACCTCGACCGCACCGATTTCAAGCCATGCGCAGTTCCGGTGGGAGCTGGCTTGCCGGCGATGAGGCCAGCACAGGCGGCACAGTTCCTCCTCCACAAAAGTGTTAGCGAGGCAGCAACACGCTAACCCGCAACCCACCCCCCTCGCGGTTCGCCAGCAGCAACTCGCCCCCATGGCTGGCAGCAATCCGCTGGGCGATGCTCAACCCCAGCCCATACCCCCCGGACGCCTGATTGCGCGACCCGTCACCGCGCACGAACGGGTCGATGATGGTCGCCAGCAGGCCCGGCGCAATCCCCGGGCCGCGGTCATCGATATGGATGAACACCCCCGTGGTCGCCTGCTCCAGCGTGACCGAAACCTCCTTGGCATAACGCAACGCATTGACCAGCAGGTTCTGCAGGCAGCGCTGCAGCAGCAGGGCATCGGCCTGCAGGCTGCCCGCCTGGCCATGCACCGGCAGTGGCTCTTCGGCAGTGGCCAGCTCCGCGCACTGGCGCACCACCAGCCGGTCCAGGTCTACCTGTTGCAAGTTCTGCTGCTCCCCCGCGCGCAGGTAATCGAGCACCTGGCCGATCATGTTGTCCATCTGCGCGATGTTCTGCCGCAGGCGTTGCCGGTTTTCGTCGTCCGGCAAGCGCTCCAGGCGCAGGCGCATGCGCGTCAGCGGGGTGCGCAGGTCGTGGGACACGGCGGCCAGAAAGTAGGCCTTGTCGTTGACCATCGCGATCAGCCGCTGCTGCATGGCGTTGAAGGCTTGGGCCGCCTGGCGCACTTCCTCCGGGCCATCCAGCGCCAAGGGCGGCTGCTCGAGGTTGCTACCCAGGCCGCGCGCGGCATCGGCCAGGCGCCGAAGCGGGCGCAGGCACAGGCGCACGGCTATCAGGCACACCAGCAATACCGCGACGATGCGCAGCGCGTACACCCGCAACAGGTAATCGCTGATCAGCACCCAGGCCGACTCGCCGCTCCAGCCTTGCAGTTCCTGGCCCTCGATGGTCAGCCAGTGCCCATCGGCCAACGGCACCGCAAACTGCAGATGCGCCTGGGCCGTGCGCAGGCCGAACAGGCTGCGCCAGACGATCGGCTGGCCCTGTTCGTCGGTCAACTGCACCTTCATCAGGCGCACGTCCTGGGCATGCCCCAACTCGTACTCGAGGGCCTGGTGCAGCAACAGCTCGACACGCCTGCGCCCGCGGCGCTCGTCCTGCACCGGCGTGGGCAGGGCTTCGCTGCACCGCAGTTGGTAATGCGCTGGCGCCTGCAGTGCACCGGCACGGCAGTCGGCCTGGGCGATCAACGGAGCGCTGCGTGCGGCAATCAGCCGGACAGGGGCCTCGAGAACCTGGGCAAAACGCACATCGAACCAGATGCTGCTGGACATCAACTGGATCAGCACGGTGCCGCTGACCATTATCAGCAGCAACTGGCCGAACAACGTGCGTGGCCACAGCCGGCGCAGCCAGCGCATGTCAGGCATCGGCCCCGTTGGCGGCGATGCTCAGCAAATAGCCTTCGTTGCGGATGGTGAGAATTTGCGCGGCACCCGCCGGCGCGTGGCGCAGGTGCTGGCGCAGGCGGCTGACGCACATGTCCACCGAACGGTCGTCGGGCAGGTGGTCGCGGCCGAACGCACTGCGCGTCAGCTGGTCGCGGGACACCACGCGGTTGTTGGCTTCCAGCAGCTCGCGCAGTACGCGGTAGTCGGAGCGGGGCAGGGTCAGGGTCTCGCCATCGGGGCGGGTGAGCAGGCGTTTCACGTGTTCCAGGCGGAAGCCGGCGAACAGCTGGGCATCTTCTACCGGCTCTTCGGCGGGCGCATCCAGGCGTTGCGGACGACGCAGCACGGCCTTGATCCGGGCGATCAGCTCGCGTGGCTCGAAGGGCTTGGCCAGGTAGTCATCGGCACCCACCTCCAGACCGATGATGCGGTCCAGCGTGCTGCCCTTGGCCGACAGCATGATCACCGCCAGCCCCGGCGTGGCTTGCAGCTGGCGGCACAGGCTCAGGCCGTCTTCGCCCGGCAGCATCAGGTCCAGCACCACCAGCTCAACCTTGTGCCGGGCCAGTTGCTCGCGCATCTGCTCGCCGTCAGCCGCTGCCAGAACGTTATAGCCGGCATCTGTCAGGTAATCACAAAGAAGTTCGCGGATCTCGTCGTCATCGTCGACAACAAGCAAAGTTGTGCTCATGCAGAAAAACACCTGTTCGGTGAGGGCCGGTGGCGCTCGTTACGTTCGATTACATCCCCGTACAAGCCGGGTCTGGAGCCCGGGGGGCCGATCCCTAGAATCCTAACAAAAAATCATCTGCAAATACGAAGCCTTCCCAAATGAACTCCGAGAGCACCTCGAACACCTTCCCCTCCATCAGCCGAGGCGGCACACGCCTTAAACCGCTGGCCCTGTTCATTGCCGTGGCCGTCAGCGGTGGCGCGATGGCTGCCGACAGCAAGCCCCTGGAACTGGAGGCCACGCAGATCGAAGACAGCGCCCTGCTGCCTGCCGACGAAGCTGGTCAGCTGGGTTACACCGTCGAAAGCACCCGCAGCTCCACCGGCCTGGCCCTGACGCCGCGCCAGACGCCGCAGTCGGTCACCACCATTACCCGCCAGCAAATGGATGACCGCGACATCCACACCATCGAGGAAGCGCTGGAAACCACCCCAGGCGTGACCGCGAGCAAGTCCGAAGTGGGCGGGCGTACCGACTACCGTGCCCGTGGTTACTCGATCAGCAACTGGAAGGTCGATGGCCTGCAGTTCCAGGGCGGGTCCGATTTCAGTGGCGGCGGCAACGCACTGAACATGGACCTGTACGAGCGCATCGACATCGTGCGCGGCGCCAACGGCCTGCTGGGCGGTACCGGCGACCCGTCGGCCACCGTCAACCTGATCCGCAAGGCACCGACCAGGACGTTCGGCGGTAGTGCCTATGCCACCTACGGCAGCTGGGACAAGCGCCGCCTGGGCGCCGACCTCAACCTGCCGCTGTCCGAAGACGGCCGCCTGCGTTCGCGCTTCGTGATGACCCAGCAGGACGCCAACTCATTCCGCGACAACCAGTCCGAGCGCTCCCGCGCCGCGCTGGCCAACTTCGAGTTCGACCTGGACGACGCCACCACCCTTGGTGCCGGCTACCAGTACGAGTACAACAAGATTGTTGGCGGTGGCTGGGGTGCGAACATCCCGATCTGGTACAGCGATGGCAGCAAGACCGACCTGCCGCGCAGCACCAACGTGGTACCCAGCTGGAGCTTTGGCGAGTACACCACCCGCACCGCGTTCGGCTCGCTGGAGCACCGCTTCGACAACGACTGGACGCTGGACCTGAAAGCCGCCCAGAGCACCGCCGAAACCCTCAACCACCGCGGCCTGGCCAAGGTCAACTCGGCGGGCCGTGGCAGCTACGGCGGCTACTGGGACCAGGATGGCAGCGGCGCCGTGCTCAACGGCCTGCACAGCTCCACCGACACCACCCAGCAGTCGGCGCAGATCGACCTGTCCGGCCCGTTCCAGCTGTTCGGCCGTACCCACCAGGCGATGGTTGGCTACAACGACAGCCGCACCGTGGCCTGGTCGCCGGAATACACCTGCACCATGGTTGGCGACGGCATGGCCAGTGCGCCTGCGCTGGGTTGCCAGTTCCGCGCCAACAACGGCTTCCCGCTGACCGACTGGCGCAATGGCGTGGATGACGACTACAACATCATCGCCTCGCGCACCGGCCGCCACAGCAAGACCACCACCCGCCTGCAGGGCATGTACGCGGCAACCCGCCTGAGCATCACCGACCCACTGTCGGTCATCCTCGGCGTGCGCACCAGCAACTACTCGGCCACCACCCGCAGCGTGGCTGGCGCACGTACCAGCCAGGAAGAGAACGGCATCGTCACCCCGTACCTGGGCGCCGTGTACGACCTCAACGACAACTACTCGCTGTATGCCAGCTACACCGACATCTTCACCCCGCAAACCGCTGAAACCAGCAGCGGCAGCAAGGTCGAGCCGATTCGCGGGCAAAGCTACGAGACGGGTATCAAGGGAGAGTGGTTCGATGGCCGCCTGAACGCCTCGGCGGCGTACTTCCGCACCAAGCAGGAAAACAAGGCAGTGCTCGACGGCGACCTGACCACGCCCACCGGTGGCGACGCCTACAAAGCCGGCTCCGGCCAGGAAACCGACGGTATCGACCTGGAAATCGCCGGCGCCCTGACCCCCAGCTGGAACGTGTACGCCGGCTACACCTACCTGCACTTCCGCCGCGTCGACAGCGACGGCCGCAGCGACCCATCGCACCTGTTCAAGGCCTCGACCACCTACCGCCTTTCCGGCCCTCTCGACCGCCTGACCCTGGGCGCCGGGGTTACTGCGCAGAGCAACATCCGCGCAATCTCCAGCCCGGCAGGCCAGCCGAGCAATGGTGTGAGCACCGGTGCCACTGACGTGAATTGGTCCGGTTATGCCATCTGGAATGCCATGGCCAAGTACCAGCTGACCGACGACACCAGCGTCAGCCTTAACGCCAACAACCTGTTCGACAAGCACTACTACACCCGCTACGGGTTCTATGCCGGGGCAATTTATGGTGACCCACGCAACCTGTCGCTGACGGTCAGCACAGCGTTCTGATCAACCGCACCTGGGGCTGCTGCGCAGCCCATCGCCGGCAAGCCGGGCTCCCACATATACAGCGCATATCTTGAATCCGGCGCGCCCCGTTGGTAGCAACTGCCGTGCTCAATTTCTAACAGGTGGCGCGATCCCTGTGGGAGCGGGCGCGCCCGCGAACACGGGCGAAGCCCGTGCCATCCACCGCAGCACCTCATTCGCTGGGCCGCATCGGCCTCAAGGCATGCGCTGTACCTGTAGGAGCCCGGCTTGCCGGCTATGGGCCGCAAAGCTGCCCTGTTTCACCTAGGGCCAGTCTCTTGCTGGCGATCAACCGGCTTCTCCAGCCGGTCCTCGAAACTGTCCCAGTCCTCGCCAAACAGTTCCGCTGGGTGCATGGTCCGACTCGCCCCATTGCCACAGGCCAATGACTTGGCCGGGCAGTACAGGTCGCAGCCCCAGCAGATGCGCTCCGGGTGGCTGGGGGTTTTGGGGAATTTCTTGGCCATGGTTTCCTTCCCTCAAGGGCTGACTGATCTCAGGCTAAGCTGCGTGCCGGCGTCAGGCTTGATTGAGATCAATCTTGGAGGAAGGGATCATGCAGAGCGTGCTGGAAACAAAAAAGGCCCACCTTTCGGTGAGCCTTTTTTGATACTGCGTATGGTGCCGGCACCAGGAATCGAACCCGGGACCTACTGATTACAAGTCAGTTGCTCTACCATCTGAGCTATACCGGCAATGGGGCGTCATTATAACGATCGGTTGGCGCCTGTAAACCACTTCGTTGCGAATGTTCGCAAATGACCTAAGTCACCGACCTGAAAGAAGAATTTTCCTACCAGCCGCGATGGATGGTGGTGACGCTCGGCTCGGTTTTGCCCGGGTTGAAGAACAGCTTGTCATTGTCGCAGCCGCGCTTGCGGCAGGGGCTTTCGGTGCGCAGGGGCAGGCCGTTGTCGCCGCCCAGCTGCATGCCGGGGTGGTTCCAGCCCAGGCTGCTGGTGGGGTGGGGAGCGGTGCCGCTGGCGCAGCCGGTCAGGGCCAGGGCGAGGGTCAGCAGGGCGAGGGGCTTGGCTTGGGTCACGATGGTCGGGTCCGTTAGTCCATTGTCGGTTCTGGCGCAACACCAGAAGGTCGCGGGGCTGGCGGGTAGCGCGCGACGTCACTTTTTAATCATTTGGGGGCGGATGATACACCGTTGCGGCGGTCGGGCATTAGCTTTGTGTTGCTTGTGATGGCCTATTCGCGGGCTTGCCCGCTCCCACAGGATCTCCACAAGCCTTGAAACTGTGTAGTACTTGTGGGAACGGGCGCGCCCGCGAATAGGCCATCAGCTGTACGAAGATTCTGAACTTTAGGGCTAACAGCTTCAGGGGTTGGTGGCTTCGGAACTATCCTACGCGCGCCGCCGAAGTATCGCTGTTGTCGGGGAAATGGCTCACGGATACCGTTTTCGGGTCGCTCTGGCGACCGGGTGTGAGAACCCTGATCGAATAAGCGCTACCCATTTATGGTGGCCGTACGCGGGCAGACTTCGGTCTGGCCGGGCTTCCTTATTCGACCGGTTTCTCACCCCGCGTACGGCTGCCACCCAAATCCGTGAGAAAGATTTCTGGCAGTCCCCTCCCCGAGTAAGGATTTATGCCATGAAGAAAACCATCATCGAACCCATCACCACCGCAGGCGTGGAAACCTTCCTCGCAGCCGGCAACCCATCCCTCAATCTGCTACGCGTCGAGCCTGGCGTCCCCGTCGATGCTGCCTATGAGCATGTCTCGATCCTGATGGGCTACATCAAGCATCTGGTGCGCGAGGGGGATATGGAGGATGACCATAAATTCCTGGGCGCCGCCGATTATCTGTGCGACATGGCCAAGGCGCTGATGAACGATATCGAGATTGCCAAGAACAAGGTGCATTGAAAGTCGTAGGAGCGGGTACCGCATCGCATGGCACGGGCTTCGCCCGTGTTCGCGGGCACGCCCGCTCCCACAGGAATCGCGTAAACCTGCAGATTTCTGAGCAAGAAAAAGAACCCACAAAGGCCGTGCAAACAATGCTTGCGCCAACCACAAGAAATGTTTATGCACAAGTGGCATCGGCGACTTGCGCGAAAGGCATGCCGGATCGATACACCGCCGGTCTTTGCGCAAACGCCTGTTTTTACTGGCCTTGACGCGCAAGCCGGAATAAGCCAAACGCTTGAAATAGCGCTTGGATCCAACAGGTAATCACAAGCTTGTTCACAGAGTTATCCACAGGTTGTGCTGCGGCTAACGGTCGCGTTCGGCAAGGATTAGCAGGTTGCGCGGGGTGAGTGGGTAGTCGCAGAACAAGCCAAGGCGCACGTTGTAGCCTTGTTCTTCGAGGAACAGGGCCCGATCGAGTACCAGCCACAGCTCCAGCGGCCGGCGGAACAGGTTGCGCACGCGCTCCAGGTTGCGGACCTCGGCCAGGCGTTGCCAGCCGGCGGCTTCCAGGGCAGCCCAGTCCGGGTTGCCAGTCAGCTGCAATTGCTTGAGTTCGGCCAGGTCGCGGCAGTACTGCTCGAAGGGCTTCTCCAGCCAGGCCACGGGTAGCGACGGTGTCGGCAGGTACTCGTCGGTCTGGCGCTGCTGGCGTTGCAGCAGGTCGAAGCCCAGGCGCCGGGCCATCGAGGTGTCGCGCTGGCGCCGCACACGGGCGCCGGCGGTAACGGTTTCGCTCAGGGGCAGGCCCAGGTCGTCCAGTGACAGCCGCAGGCCGGAGGCTTGGGCGGCTGTGGATAACGCCTGGTATTGCTGCGCCGCGATGCGGTTGTAGCAGCAGGGCGCCACGGCCAGTTGTCGGCAACCTTGCTGGCTGGCCAGTTGCATCAGGCGCACATGCAGGTCGCCACAGGCGTGCAGGGCAACCACGCTTTTGTCGCCAGCCAGGTGGCGGGCGCTGTCGTTGGCCATCACATCCTGGTGCACATGCTGCGCCGGCAAGTGGTGGTGCGCGCTCAGGGCCTGGCCGGCGGCGACCAGTTCGGCGTCGTATTCCAGGCAGGTCAGTTGTTGGCCGGGTTGCAGCAGGCGGCGGCCCAGGTGGCCTTTGCCGGAGCACCAGTCCAGCCAGTGACGGGGCTGTTCGCGGAAGGCCAGGTGGCTGGCGAACGCTTCGATCTGCTGCCATTTGCGGCCGGGGACGGCTACGTCGAGGCGGTGCGCGGCGGGGGGCAGGTCGGTTTCCGGGAGGTTGCCGAGTGCCGAAAGCTGTCGGGCTTGCTGGGCCAGTTGCGGGAATGGGGCGGGCAACGGGGCAGCGGTGGTGTCGGTTTCGGCGTCTGCTAGGGAGCATTGGCGCAGGTGGGCGGCAAGCTCGGGGTGGGCGGTTTCCCAAGCCAGCTTCAGGCTGGTGAAGGGGCGGGGTTTCCACAGCTGCTGGTGCTCGATCAGGAACTGGTCGAGGGCCTGGAAGCGGGTGCTTAGGTGGGGGCTGTGGAGGTGGTTGGGCATGGCAAGGATGTGTGGTGGTTTTGAGGGCCTCTTCGCGGGCACGCCCGCTCCCACAGGTATAGCGCCACATTCAAGGTAGGCGCTACACCTGTGGGAGCGGGCGTGCCCGCGAAGCAGTCAGTGAGGTCTCAGCGGCCCTGGCACGCATCCACGCGCAACCAGCGCTCCAGCAGCTTGAAGCCCTGCACCAGCACGAACGAGATCACCAGGTAGAACACCCCGGCGGCAAAGAAGATCTCTACCGGCAAGTAGGTGCGGGCGATGATGGTACGGGCCATGCCGGTCAGTTCCAGCAGGGTCACGGTACTGGCCAGGGCGCTGGCCTTGAGCATCAGGATCACTTCGTTGCTGTACGCCGGCAGGCCGATGCGCGCGGCGCGTGGCAGCATGATGTAGAACAGCGTCTTGCCCCGCGACATGCCCAGCGCCCGCGCCGCCTCGATCTCACCCTTGGGGATCGACTGCAGCGCTCCGCGCAGGATCTCGGCGATGTAGGCAGCAGTGTGCAGGGTCATGGTCAGCACGGTGCACCAGAACGGGTCGCGCAGGTACGGCCACAGCGAACTCGAACGCACCGCGTCGAACTGCGCCAGGCCGTAGTAGACCAGGAACAGCTGCACCAGCAGCGGCGTGCCACGGAAGAAGAAGATGTAGCTGAACGGCACCGCGCGCACATACCAATGGCGCGAGGAGCGGGCGATGCCCAGCGGGATGGCCAGGATCAACCCGGCAACCACCGCGATGGCTACCAGCTCCAGGGTCAGGGTCGCACCCTGGGCCAGGCGTGGCAGCCATTTGATGATGACTTCCCAATTCATTATTCGGCCCTCGCAAAGCCGCGAGCGGCGCGTTTTTCCATGAAGTGCATGCCGGTCATGGCAATGATGGTCAGGCTCAGGTAGATGCAGGCCGCGACCATGTAGAAGGTGAACGGCTCTTTGGTCACGGTCACGCCGATTTGTGCGTGGCGCATGATTTCTTCCAGGCCGATTACCGACACCAGGGCGGTGTCCTTCATCAGGATCATGAACAGGTTGCCAAGGCCGGGCAGGGCGATGCGCCACATCTGCGGCAGGATGATCCGCGACAGGATGCGGCCCTTGGACAGGCCAAGCGCCAGGCCGGCTTCACGGTGGCCCTTGGGGATCGCCAGGATGGCGCCACGGAACACTTCGGTGGCATAGGCGCCGAAGCACAGGCCCAGGGCGATCACGCCCGCAGCGAACGCGCTGAGCTCCAGGCCCGGCATGTTCAGGGCTTCACCGAGGGCGTTCATCAAGCCGACGGTGCCGAAATAGATAAGCAGTACCCACAGCAGTTCGGGCACGCCGCGAACCAGGGTCGAATAGAAGCCACCAAGCCATTGCAGCGGCTTGATCGCGGAAGTCTTGGCCAGGGCGCCGAGCAGGCCCAGGACCAGGCCCAGCAGCAAGGCGCAAAGCGCCAGTTTTACGGTCATCAGGGTGCCGGCCATCATGGCCGGACCGAATCCGTGCAGGTCGATATTCATGGGCAGGTCATTCTAGGGACTGGCGCGCCGCAAGGGCGCGCCGGTCGGGGCGGATCATTCGATGCTGAACGGGAAGTACTTGTCGTTGATCTTCTTGTACGTGCCGTCGGCCTTGATTTCTGCCAGGGCCTTGTTCAGGTCGTCGCGCAGCTTGGTGTCACCCTTGCGCACGGCAATGCCGATCTTGTCGCTGTCCATCACTGGCTCGCCCTTGAACTCGAAGTTCGAGCCGTCTTTGCTCTTCAGCCACTCGTACTGCACGTACTTGTCGGCCAGGATGCCGTCGATGCGGCCGGAAACCAGGTCGAGGTAGGCGTTTTCCTGGGTGTCGTACAGTTTGATCTCTACGTCGTTACCGTAGTTGTCTTCCAGCCAGGTGCCAGCCAGGGTGGCGCGCTGGGTACCGATCACCTTGCCCTTGAGCGAGGCCTTGTCAGTCTTGAAGTCGACGTTTTTCGGCGCGATGAACTGCAGCTTGTTGGAGTAGTACGGCTCGGTGAAGTCCACGGCCTGTTTGCGCTCGTCGGTGATCGACAGCGACGACACCAGGAAGTCGAACTTCTTGGCGTTCAGGGCCGGGATGATGCCGTCCCAGTCGGAGGTGACGACCGAGCACTCGACTTTCATCTTGGCGCACAGGGCGTCGCCGATGTCTTTGTCGAAGCCGACCACGTTACCGCTGGCATCCTTGTTGTTGAACGGTGGGTAGGCGGCTTCGATACCCATGCGCAGTTTTTCTGCGGCCAGGGCGTTGGCCGACATTACCAGCGTGGCAGCAGCTGCCAGGAGGAACTTCTTGTAAGTGTGCATGTATTGCTCCGTTAGCGGTGGCTGGACATGAATTGCTTGCAACGCGCCGAGGTCGGGTTCTCGAAGACCTGCTGCGGCGATCCCTGCTCTTCGACCAGGCCCTGGTGCAGGAAGACGACTTCACTGGACACATGGCGGGCAAAGCTCATCTCGTGCGTCACCAGCAGCATGGTACGGCCTTCTTCGGCCAATGCGCGGATAACGTTTAGCACTTCCTGGACCATTTCCGGATCGAGCGCCGAAGTTGGCTCGTCGAACAGGATGACCTTGGGCTTCATGGCCAGGGTACGGGCAATGGCGGCGCGCTGTTGCTGGCCACCGGAAAGCTGGGCGGGGTAGCTGTGGCGCTTGTCGTAGATGCCGACCTTGTTCAGCAGGGCTTCGGCGGCTTCGATGGCCTCGGCCTTGCTCTGGCCGAGCACGCGGCGTGGCGCCTCGATGATGTTGTCGAGGATCGACATGTGCGGCCACAGGTTGAAGTTCTGGAAGACGAAACCGATCTCGCTGCGCAGGCGGTTGATCTGGCGGTTGTCGGCGGCGACCAGGTCGCCGTTCTTGGCGGCCTTGAGCTTGAGGGCTTCACCGGCAACCAGGATTTCGCCCTGGTGCGGGTTTTCGAGCAGGTTGATGCAGCGCAGCAGGGTGGATTTGCCGGAGCCGGACGACCCCAGGATGGAGATCACGTCACCGTCGCGTGCGGTCAGCGAAATGCCCTTGAGAATTTCCTGCTCGCCGTAGCGTTTGTGCAGATTGCGGATTTCCAGCGCGGGCGTGGCCTGAGCCATGTGCGGTCCTCATGTGTACGGGTGCGTTCCCAGCTGTTGGCGGCCTTCCTGGCGTGCGCCACGCTAGCATAGCGGCATTATCACGGCCAACAGGGTCGCTGGGGACTCGGGGCGCTGGTGGGGCAGTTTGTCGCATCGTTGCAGCGCAACGTCGCGCGGATGTCCGCGAAGGTGTCGCCCAGCACCAGAGCCTTGATGAAAAAAGGCGCGATGGTGCCAGCTTTGGCCCGCTCATGGAAGCGGTTTTAGACCTTTCGCGGGCACGCCCGCTCCCACAGGTTCTTTAAAAGGCTCAAATGGTTGCACCTGACTTGTGGGAGCGGGCATGCCCGCGAACGGGGGCGGCCAGGTCTTTAGGTTGTACCTCTAGGTTGCACTTTTTTGCATTGCAGCGGTGCACAGGTGTTACCGGGGAGCACCTTTGGTGCGTTTGTAAGTGGGTATTTCAGTAATCCGATGATTTGGTGGTCTTTCGGTCAGCCATTGGCCGAAAGCCCTCCAAACCGCGCGGTAAAAGGCCTGTCGGCATTTCTGACGAATGTATTCTGCACATGGCGCGCTTATTGCCAGCAGGAAACCGCCGATTGCAGCGACGCCCGGGTCAACCCCGGGCGCGCTCCGTAACCGCAGTCGGAGTGGTCCACTCCTTACAAAGGTAGTTTCAATGAGCGGTAACAATTCCAATGACCTCGCTCAGGGGCTCAAACAACGGCATGTGACCATGCTGTCCATCGCTGGCGTCATCGGTGCCGGCCTTTTCGTTGGCTCCGGCCACGCCATCGCTGCTGCCGGCCCAGCCGTGCTGCTGGCTTACGCTGCCGCCGGTACGCTGGTCGTGCTGGTCATGCGCATGTTGGGTGAAATGGCGGTCGCCTCGCCTGACACCGGTTCGTTCTCTACCTATGCCGACCGCGCCATCGGGCGCTGGGCCGGTTTCACCATTGGCTGGCTGTACTGGTGGTTCTGGGTACTGGTGATTCCGCTGGAGGCCAACGCCGCCGCGGCCATCCTGCATGCCTGGTTCCCTGCGGTCGACCTGTGGGCGTTCTCCCTGGTCATCACCTTGGCGCTGACCCTGACCAACCTGTGCAGCGTGAAGAACTACGGCGAGTTCGAGTTCTGGTTCGCTCTGCTCAAGGTTCTGGCGATCATCGGCTTCATCGCTGTGGGTTGTGCTGCCTTGTTCGGCTTTGTGCCGAGCAGCCAGGTAAGCGGTGCCAGCCACCTGTTCGACACCCAGGGCTTCATGCCTAACGGCCTGGGCGCGGTGCTGGCAGCCATGCTGACCACCATGTTCTCGTTCATGGGTACCGAAATCGTTACCATCGCCGCCGCCGAGTCGAAGGACCCGGGCAAGCAGATCAGCCGCGCCACCAACTCGGTGATCTGGCGTATCTGCCTGTTCTACCTGGTGTCGATCTTCCTGGTCGTGGCCCTGGTACCGTGGAACGACCCGGCCCTGGCCGAGACCGGTTCCTACCAGACCGTGCTGAGCCGCATCGGCGTACCGAATGCCAAGCTGATTGTCGACATCGTCGTGCTGATCGCCGTGACCAGCTGCCTGAACTCGGCGCTGTACACCTCGTCGCGCATGCTGTTCTCGCTGAGCAAGCGTGGTGACGCCCCGGCCATTGCCCAGCGCACCACCAAGTCGGCTACCCCGCATGTGGCGGTTCTGCTGTCTACCGCAGCGGCGTTCCTTTGTGTGTTCGCCAACTTCGTGGCCCCGGCCCAGGTGTTCGAGTTCCTGCTGGCCAGCTCTGGTGCCATTGCGCTGCTGGTGTACCTGGTGATTGCCGTATCGCAGCTGCGCATGCGCGCCCAGCGTGAGGCTCGCGGCGAGAAGATCACCTTCAAGATGTGGCTGTTCCCGGGCCTTACCTGGGCGACCATTGCCTTCATCATTGCCATTCTGGTGGTAATGGCGCTGCGTGAGGACCACCGCGCCGAAATCATCGCGACCGCGCTGCTGAGCATTGGTGTGGTGGCGGCTGGCTTGCTGGTGCACCGCAAGCGTGAAGCTGCCGGGCGGGTGGCGCTGGATAACTGATCCGCGCTGGCTGAAATGAAAAGGCCGCGTCCTGTGAAGGGCGCGGCCTTTTTTGTTGCCTGTTCCGGCTCTTTCGCGGGCTTGCCCGCTCCCACAGGGACGGCATTGCCTTTAAGCCTGGGGTGTACCTGTGGGAGCCGGCTTGCCGGCGATAGGGCCCGGGCAGGCTACACAGCCCTGTCAGCCAAATTGCTTCTGCTGCTGTTGCTGCTTGGCAACCAGCTCCGAAGCCGCCACGTAGGCGGCCTGGAACTCATCGCTCTCCAGCCAGGCCATGGTGGCTTCTTCGTCGGCCCCATCCAGCCATTTGCGGTAGGCATTGAACACCAGCACGATGTAATCGGTGGCGTGCTCTTCCTTGTGCCCCTTGAGCACCAGGGCCAGCAGAGGGTCTACCAGGAACACCGAAATCATCGGTACCAGGCCGCCTTCCTGGGCTTCCTTCATCTTCTTGAACAGCGGGTCGTAGCTGCCCGACTCCATGGCCTTGTTGTACACCTGCTCGATGCTGGCGCTGTCACCGGCACTGGCCTTGACCGCCTGGCCGCTGCGTACCATGCGGTTCTGCTTGGCCTTGCTGGCGGCGCGCTTGGCGCGTTTCTGTTGCTTGGTTGGGGTGGCCATGGTGAATCCTTGGTGGGGCGGAAATTGCGCGTATTGAAGCGCAGCAGGCACGCCGATTCAACTGGCCTGCGGCTCTGCCTCATCTTCCTCGAAGCCGTGGGACGCTCGCCCGACCAGTAGCGCATCCGGCGCATGCGCCACGCTGCGGTCCTTGCCCGGGTAGTCCAGCGAATGCAGGAAGTGCCGGATGCAATTGATCCGCGCACGCTTCTTGTCATCGGACTTGATCACCGTCCAAGGTGCATCGGCCGTGTCGGTATGGAAGAACATCGCCTCCTTGGCTGCGGTGTAGTCCTCCCACTTGTCCAGCGACTTGATGTCGATGGGGGACAGCTTCCAGTGTTTGAGCGGGTCGTCCCGGCGCGAGATGAAGCGGCGCAGCTGCTCTTCTCGGTTCACCGAGAACCAGTACTTGAACAACAGGATGCCGCTGTTGCACAGCATGCGCTCCAACTCCGGCGCCTGGCGCATGAACTCCAGGTACTGCAGTGGCGAGCAGAAATCCATCACCTTCTCGACACCGGCGCGGTTGTACCAGGAGCGGTCGAAGAACACCATTTCACCTGCCGTGGGCAGATGTTGGATGTAGCGCTGGAAGTACCACTGTCCTTTTTCCTGCTCGGAAGGCTTCTCCAGGGCCACGATGCGCGCGCCGCGTGGGTTGAGGTGCTCCATGAACCGCTTGATGGTGCCGCCCTTGCCTGCGGCATCGCGCCCTTCGAACAGGATCACCACGCGTTGGCCGGTTTCCTTCACCCAGCTCTGTACCTTGAGCAGCTCAATCTGCAGCGCATGCTTGGCCTTCTCGTAGTCCTGGCGACGCATGCGGGTGCGGTACGGGTAGCTGGTGGGCAAGCGGGCCGAGGTGCTGTCTTCGTTGCTGCCCTTGGGGGCGGTGGCGACTTCCAGTGCAGCAGGTTGCTGGCTGATGCTGGTGATCGTCGGCTCCGGCTTGCGCTGGCGTGGGCGGCGCGTGCGGGCTGGGGTGATGGCGGGCTCGCTGGGGGCGGGGAGTAGGAGGGGGGATTCTTCGCTCATGGAGGTCCTTGCGGGTCGGGTCGGATGTCCATCTGGCATTTTAAGTCGAGCGATTGGCGGCACTTTGATATCGGTCAACGGCGCTTCCACAAACAGTTCGAAACAGCGAAAAATTGAATGTAGTGTGAACTGTGGTTCACATTTTTTTATGTGCACACCCTCCTGGCGGGTGGCGATAAAACCCGCCAGGCCAGCGATATCAAATCTGCCCTCAAGCTGGCACGCGACCTTTAGGAGGCCGCCATGACAAATATCAAGCTGACCAAATGGGACGCTGTAGACCATTTGAAGACAGAGGAAGACATGGCCCTCTACCTTGAGGCCTGTCTTGAAGAAAACTATCCAGCACTGCTTGCTGCTGCCCTTGGTGATATCGCTCGTGCCCGGGGTATGGCTCAGTTGGCGCGTGATACCGGCCTGACACGAGAAGGGCTGTATAAGGCGTTGTCTGCGGAGGGTAACCCGAGTTTGGCGACCATCATGAAGGTGATGGCGGCCCTCGGGGTCAGGCTTCATGCCGAGGTGCTGCCGCGCGCGGCGGGGTAAGGTTTAGCGATCGGGAAGGGCAGTAACGGCAGGTAACTGCCAAGCCTCCAGCAAAAATGACAGACAACAAAAAACCCGCACTAGGCGGGTTTCTTGTTGTCGCTTCGGGTAACTTTGCAACCACCAGAAGCTTGAAGGTGGTGCCCAGAGACGGAGTCGAACCGCCGACACGAGGATTTTCAATCCTCTGCTCTACCGACTGAGCTATCTGGGCGACGAGGTGAATTAAATAGACTTTCAGACCGCTCGTCAACGACTTTTTGAAAAAATTTTAAATTAATTCCGTCGCTTACGTTCCGTGGGGTCATTCCGAGGGTGGAACGTAGCCTTCCGCCTGGGCGTATTCTTCGCCGGCGAAAAACTTGTCCATCTCGCCCTGGAGGAATTTGCGGTCCTCGGCGTTCATCATGTTCAGGCGCTTTTCGTTGATCAGCATGGTCTGGTGCTTCTGCCAGTCGGCCCAGGCTTTCTGCGAGATGTGTTCGAAGATGTCCTGGCCCTTGGCGCCGGGGTAGGGCGGGCGCTCCAGGCCTGGCAGTTCTTCTTTGTACTTGCGGCACATCACGGTGCGGGTCATCGGGCATCTCCTGCAATCAGTTCGTCGGCCGCGCGTTTGAGCAGCTTTTTCACCGGGGCGGCGAGGCCCAGGCGCGGCGGGGTGGCGAGGTTATACCAGAGCCAGTCGGCCTCGGCCACGTGCTGGCCGACCGGGTCGACGCGCACCAGCCAGGGTTCGATCGCCAGCTGGAAGTGGCTGAAGGTATGGGTCAGGCCGTCCATGGCGCGGCTGTCAGCCAGGCGCAGGCCGTGCTGGTAGGCCAGGTCGTCGAGCTGGGCAATGTCGTCCAGTTCCGGCAGGCTCCACAAACCACCCCACAGGCCGCTGGACGGGCGACGGTAAAGCAGGATGGCGCCTTCGTTGTTGGCCAGCAGCGGCATCAGCGTGCGGCGTTGCGGCAGTGCCTTGCGCGGCTTGGGCTCGGGGTAGCGGGTTTCTTCACCGTGCAGGTGCGCTTCGCAGCCGCGCTGCAGCGGGCAGATCAGGCAGCTGGGCTTGCTGCGGGTGCACAGCGTGGCACCCATGTCCATCATCGCCTGGGTGTAGTGGTTGGCGCGCTGCTGTGGGGTAAAGCGTTCGGCCGTGGCCCACAGCTGGTTGGCCACCTTGGGCTCGCCGGGGTAGCCGGCCTGGGCGGTGTAGCGGGCGAGCACGCGCTTGACGTTGCCGTCGAGGATCGGTGCGCGGATGCCCATGCTGATACTGGCGATGGCGCCGGCGGTGGAGCGGCCGATGCCGGGCAGCTCGGTGAGCTGCTCGACACTGCGCGGGAATTCGCCGCCATGCTGTGCGACCACGATCTTGGCGGCCTTTTGCAGGTTGCGTGCCCGGGTGTAGTAGCCCAGGCCCGTCCACAGGTGCAGTACCTCGTCCTCCGGCGCCTCGGCCAGGGCCTGCACGGTCGGTAGGGCCTGCATGAAGCGGTCGAAGTAGTTGAGCACGGTGCTGACCTGGGTCTGCTGCAACATGATTTCCGACACCCATACCCGGTACGGGTTGATGCCCTGTTGCCAGGGCAGGTCGTGCCGGCCGTGTTCGTCATACCAATCCAGCACTGCGCTGGAGAACTGCTCGGGGCTCATCGCTTGAACAGCCCCTTGAGCGCGTCTTTCAATTCCGGGCTCACTTTGTCTCCGAGTTTTTCATCGATCTTGTCTTGCAGACGGTTGCCGGCCACCTTGGCGGCAACCTTGCCCAGGCCGTCCTGGTCCAGACGGCAGGCTTTGGCGCCCAGCTCCAGCGGGCCGCGGCAGCGCAGCGGTATTTCGACACCCACATAGCGTTCGTTGACCTGGCAGGCCGGGTCCGGCATGGCGCGCTGGTCGCCTTCGACGACCACGCCAACGTTGTAGTCCATGCCCAGTACGCGCAGGTCGAGGTCACCATGGCCATTAACGGTAAGGCCCGGAATGCGCGCCTTGAGGTCCGGGTTGTTGGCAACGCCATTGCGTACTACCAGGCTGCCACGCAGTTCCTGGAACGGGGTGTCCTTGCCACGTGGCTCGCCGCTGAGCGACTTGCGGTTCAGCGTGGCGATGGCCTTGCACAGTTGCTGTTCCAGGTTGGCATTGACCAGCACGCCATCATTGATGACAAAGTTGGCGTTGCCGTTGAGGGTGTCGACCAGGGCCTTCTGGCTGTTGCCGGTGGCGGTCAGGTCGCTGGTCAGGGTCAGCAGGCCTTTGACCGGTGGCGTCTGCTCTTTGCCCTCGGTCTTGATGAAGTGTTCCACCGGCACCCGTTGGATGCTGGTGTTGACGCCCAGTTGCGGCACGGCAGGGCGCACATCGACCGTGCCCTTGGCCTCGAAGGTGCCGTTGTACAGTTCACCGCGCAGGGTTTGCAGGGTCAGCAGGCCGCCCTGGCCGATCGCCTTGAGCTGGGCGTCTTCGATCGGCAGTTTGTCCAGGGTCAGCGAGCCGAAGGCCAGGTCGGCTTGCAGGTCGAGGGCGCGCAGGCGGTCGACCGGCAGCAGCTTGTCGTCGCTCCAGGCGACCTGGGTCGGGGCGTTGGGGAGTGGCGTGGTGCCAGGGCCGGCGACCGCGGTGGCTTCCTGTTGCTTGACCTCGGCCTGACGCGCGGCGGTGGCGCCCTTGGCCTCTTCACTCTTGGCCGGCAGGTAGCGGTCGGCGTTGAAGGTGTCACCCTTGAGCTGCAGGCGCAGGGCCTGTTTGGCGAAGTCTTCGACGGCCACGCGGCCAGTGAAGGTGCTGTCGTCCAGCTTCACCGCCAGGTCTTCCAGGGCCAGGCTGTTCGGCGTGCCCTGCAGGCGGGTGACCAGTTCCAGCTTGGCGAAGGCCGCCGGGTCGTTGGTGGCCGGCAGCGGGCGGCCGATGCTGTCGAGGAAGGTGCGCAGGTCGAACTGGGCGATGGACAGGCCGCCGCTCAGCTGCGGTGCCTTGTCCAGGTCTCGCAGGTTCAGCTCGCCCAGGGCGCGCAGCTGGTTGGCCGAGACTTTCAGGCCGTTCCACGAGGCGACATTGGCGGCCAGGTCGACCAGCAATTGGCCTTGGGCGGCGAAGGTCACGGTCTTGCCGCCGGTGGGCTCACCCGAGGTTTCGCCCGACAGGCGCATGTCTTCGAAGTTGTAGCGCTTGAGCTTGCGGTCGAAGCGCAGCTCGCCGGCCAGTTCGGTGCGGGCCTTGATGTTCGGCTGGCTGGCGCTGAGGAAGGCGCTGGCCTTGAGTGGAATGTTCGCCCCTTCGTGGACCGGGCCGGTGCTCAGCTGGATGCTTTCGGCGCTGTAGCTCTGGCCGGTCTTGGCATCGGTGTATTGCACGCGGGCGTTGTTCACGGTCAGGCTGTCGATGTCCAGCTTGACGGCGCGTTCATTGCTGGCGACTGGTGCCGACGCCTGTTCGGCCGGTGCCTGGGCTGGAGCACTGGCCTGCCCATCGGCACTGGCGCCGTTCTGCGTGGGCAGCGGCTTGCCGATGTCTTCCCAGTTGCCATGGCCCTGTTCGTCACGGGCCAGGGTCAGGTTCAGGCCCTCGACGCGCACGTCGCTCATCTGCACTTCGCGGCGCAGCAGTGGCAGTACACGTACAGAAAGCCCGAGCATCTGCAGGTCGGCGAACGGCTCCTTGGGTTTGTTCAAGGTGGCGATGCTCGCGTCGTGCAACTCCAGGCCCAGCCACGGGAACAGACTCCAGCCAATGTCACCGTTGAGGGTCAGCTCGACGTGAGCCTTGTCACGTGCCAGCTGGCGAATCTCGTCTTTGTAGTCGTTGGGATCGAAGAGGTGGGTCAGGGCGAAGCCCAGCGCCACGATGATCAGCAGCAACCCGAGAAGCCCAAGTCCCAGGATTTTGCCGAACGCTTTCATGGGCGAGTCCTTGTAGTCCGTTTTTGAAATTCAAGCGCCAGAGTATAGCGCCGCAGTGGTTACCCCTGCGTATTCGACTAGAGATACGGGGCATTTCCTACGCGTACAGCAGATGGTACGGCTTTCGACAGCCATGATTTTGTCAGTTCCGAATGTGTGGCCTGTACCGGCCCTATCGCCGGTATAGGCAACATGACCGTTTCAGCCGAGCAAAAATTAACGATGTCAGATTGCTTTCACGCTACTTGATGCTGCTACCCTTGCGCCGCTTTGCCTGCACCCTCCCTATAAGAAGGATCTGATCCATGAGCAGTACCGTCGCGGCGGGGACCTTGGCCAGTGCGCCGGGCTTCCTGTCGAAGGAGCACATCATCGCCCGTCCGGGCTTCAACCGCTGGCTGGTCCCACCGGCCGCCCTTGCCATCCACCTGTGCATCGGCATGGCCTATGGCTTCTCGGTGTTCTGGCTGCCGCTGTCGCAAGCCCTAGGCATCACCGCCCCGGTCGCCTGCGCGGCGGACATGGGCTTCATGGCCCGTATGTTCAGCGCCGAATGCGATTGGCCGATTTCCATGCTGAGCTGGATCTACACCCTGTTCTTCGTCTTCCTCGGTTGCTCGGCGGCCGTGCTGGGTGGTTGGCTGGAACACGCCGGCCCGCGCAAGGCCGGCCTGGTGTCGGCGCTGTGCTGGTGCGGTGGCATGCTGATTTCGGCGATTGGCGTGAAAACCCATCAGCTGTGGCTGATGTGGCTGGGTTCCGGCGTAATCGGGGGTATCGGCCTGGGCCTGGGCTACATCTCGCCGGTGTCGACCTTGATCAAGTGGTTCCCGGACAAGCGCGGCATGGCCACCGGCATGGCGATCATGGGCTTCGGTGGCGGGGCCATGGTCGGTGCACCACTGGCCACCGCGCTGATGGGCCATTTCGGCAATGCGCAGGAAGTGGGCGTGTGGCAGAGCTTCGTCGTCATGGCGGCGATCTACTTCGTGTTCATGACCGCCGGTGCCCTGGCGTATCGCGTACCGCCAACCGGCTGGAAGCCCGAAGGCTGGAGCGCCCCAGTGAAGAAAGCTGGCAACACCATGGTCACCGACCGCCACGTGCACGTCAGCGTGGCCTGGAAGACCCCGCAGTTCGCGCTGATCTGGCTGGTGCTGTGCCTGAACGTGTCAGCGGGTATCGGCATCCTCGGCATGGCTTCGCCGTTGCTGCAGGAAGTGTTCGCCGGCAAGCTGCTGGGCAACGGGCTGAGCTTCAGCGAGCTGAACAGCGCCCAGCTGGCGCAGATTGCCGCGATCGCCGCCGGCTTCACCGGCCTGCTGAGCCTGTTCAACATCGGCGGCCGGTTCTTCTGGGCGTCGTTCTCGGACTACATTGGCCGCAAGAACACCTATTTCGCCTTCTTTGCCTTGGGCGTGGGCTTGTACAGCCTGGTGCCGAACATGGGGCACCTGGGTAACGTGGCGCTGTTCGTGGCGGCGTTCTGCATCATCCTGTCGATGTACGGTGGTGGTTTTGCCACGGTACCGGCCTACCTGGCCGACCTGTTCGGCACGCAGATGGTCGGCGCCATTCATGGCCGCCTGCTGACCGCCTGGGCGGCGGCGGGGGTGCTGGGGCCGGTGCTTATCACCTACCTGCGCGAGTACCAGTTGGCGGCCGGGGTGGAGCGTGCGGCTGCTTATGACATGACCCTGTACATCCTCGCCGGCCTGCTGGTGCTGGGCTTTGTCTGCAACATGCTGGTGCGACCGGTGGCCGACAAGCATTTCATGAGCGATGCCGAACTGGCTGCCGAGCGGGCGTTGAGCCATGACAAGGGCGCCGACGGGGCGCGCTCGCTGGAGTGGAAGGCGGCGCCGGGTAGCCTGCCGCTGGTGCTGCTGGCCTGGGCAGTGGTGGTCGTGCCGTTGGCCTGGGGCGTTTGGATTACCCTGCAGAAGACGGCTGTGCTGTTCCATTGATCAGTGGTAAAACCGGCTGACTTTGCTGGCTGTACTAGCCCTATCGCCGGCAAGCCAGCTCCCACAGGTATGCCACAGGCCTGGAAGATTGTGAGGCCCCTGTGGGAGCTGGCTTGCCGGCGATGGGCTGCAAAGCAGCCCCAAGCCATGCGGTTGTATAGACCTGTAACGGTATCCAGCCTGCGTAATTCCGCGTTTTGCCATATGTCATCCGCGTTTCAAGCCGGCGCGTTCTAGGCCTATAATAAAGCCCTTTTCGCCTAATGATTTTGCGGAGCTGGTGATGGTCGAACGTAAGGCTTCCGTCGAGCGCAATACCCTGGAAACCCAGGTCAAGTGCTCGATCAACCTCGATGGCAGTGGCAAGGCCCGATTCGATATCGGTGTGCCTTTCCTTGAACACATGCTGGACCAGATTGCCCGCCATGGGCTGATCGATCTGGATATCGAGTGCAAGGGTGACACGCATATCGACGATCACCATACCGTCGAAGACGTCGGCATCACCCTGGGCATGGCATTTGCCCAGGCCATCGGTGACAAGAAGGGCATCTTCCGCTACGGCCACGCCTATGTGCCGCTGGACGAAGCGCTGTCGCGCGTGGTTATCGACTTCTCCGGTCGCCCGGGCCTGCAGATGCATGTGCCGTACACCCGCGCCAGCGTCGGTGGCTTCGATGTCGACCTGTTCCAGGAGTTCTTCCAGGGCTTCGTCAACCACGCCCTGGTCACCCTGCACATCGACAACCTGCGTGGCCACAACACCCACCACCAGATCGAGACCGTGTTCAAGGCTTTCGGCCGCGCCCTGCGCATGGCCATTACCCTCGACGAGCGCATGGCCGGGCAGATGCCTTCCACCAAAGGGTGCCTGTAAATGCAGACGGTAGCCGTAATCGACTATGGCATGGGCAACCTGCACTCGGTGGCCAAGGCGCTCGAGCATGTAGGTGCCGGCAAGGTACTGGTCACCAGTGATGCCACGGTCATCCGCGAAGCCGACCGCGTGGTATTTCCGGGCGTGGGCGCGATTCGCGACTGCATGGCAGAAATCCGCCGCCTGGGCTTCGACAGCCTGGTGCGTGAAGTCAGCCAGGACCGCCCGTTCCTCGGCATCTGCGTGGGTATGCAGGCACTGCTCGACCACAGCGAAGAAAACGACGGTGTCGACTGTATCGGCCTGTTCCCCGGCCAAGTTCGCTTCTTCGGCAAAGACCTGCAGGAAGACGGCGAGCACCTGAAGGTGCCGCACATGGGCTGGAACGAAGTCGGCCAGACCAACGACCACCCGCTGTGGCACGACATCCCCGACCGTGCGCGGTTCTACTTCGTGCACAGCTATTACATCAATGCCGGCAAGCCGGCCCAGGTGGTCGGCCGCGGCCATTACGGTGTCGATTTCGCCGCTGCACTGGCCGATGGCTCGCGCTTTGCCGTGCAGTTCCACCCGGAGAAGAGCCATACCCATGGCCTGCAGCTGCTGCAGAACTTCGTCGCCTGGGACGGGCGCTGGTAAATGAGCAGGTCGAAGACCAAGGCCCCGGTCATCACCCTGGCCCCCGAGCAGGAGCGCGAAGCGCTGCACACGCTCAAGCGCTTCCTCGAAGATCGTTTCGAGCTGGAGCTGGGGTCGTTCGAAGTGGCCGAAGTCCTCGAACTGTTCAGCAAAGAAATTGCACCCCTTTACTACAACAGGGCGATTGCCGATGTTCAGCTGCACCTCAAGGAGCGGTTCGAGAGCATCGAAAGCGATCTGTGGGCGCTCGAGAAGCCCTGAAACCCCAAGAACAGACAGGTTCCCAAGATGCTGATTATCCCCGCTATCGATCTGAAGGACGGTGCCTGCGTGCGCCTGCGCCAGGGCCGCATGGAAGACTCCACGGTATTTTCCGACGACCCGGTGAGCATGGCCGCCAAGTGGGTCGAGGGTGGCTGCCGCCGCCTGCACCTGGTCGACCTCAACGGCGCCTTCGAAGGCCAGCCGGTCAACGGTGAAGTGGTCACTGCCATCGCCAAGCGCTACCCGACCCTGCCGATCCAGATCGGCGGTGGCATCCGCTCGCTGGAAACCATCGAGCACTACGTCAAGGCTGGCGTCAGCTACGTGATCATTGGCACCAAGGCGGTCAAGCAGCCGGAGTTCGTCGCCGAAGCCTGCAAGGCCTTCCCGGGCAAGGTCATCGTTGGCCTGGACGCCAAGGACGGCTTCGTCGCCACCGACGGCTGGGCTGAAGTGAGCTCGGTGCAGGTCATCGACCTGGCCAAGCGTTTCGAGGCTGATGGCGTCTCGGCGATCGTCTACACCGACATCGCCAAGGACGGCATGATGCAGGGCTGCAACGTGCCGTTCACCAAGGCGCTGGCAGAAGCCACCTCGATTCCGGTGATCGCCTCGGGCGGCATCCACAACCTGGGCGACATCAAGGCCCTGCTGGACGCCAAGGCGCCGGGCATCATCGGCGCCATCACCGGCCGTGCCATCTACGAAGGCACCCTCGATGTCGCCGAGGCCCAGACCTTCTGCGACAACTACCAAGGCTGAGGACTGAACCATGGCACTGGCCAAGCGCATCATCCCTTGCCTGGACGTGGACAACGGCCGGGTGGTCAAGGGCGTCAAGTTCGAGAACATCCGTGATGCTGGCGACCCGGTGGAAATCGCCCGTCGCTACGACGAGCAAGGTGCCGACGAAATCACCTTCCTCGACATCACTGCCAGCGTCGACGGCCGCGACACTACCCTGCATACCGTCGAGCGCATGGCCAGCCAGGTGTTCATCCCGCTGACCGTGGGCGGTGGCGTGCGCACCGTGCAGGACATCCGCAACCTGCTCAATGCCGGTGCCGACAAGGTCTCGATCAACACGGCCGCGGTGTTCAACCCAGAGTTTGTCGGCGAGGCCGCGGACCGTTTCGGTTCGCAGTGCATCGTCGTCGCCATTGATGCCAAGAAGGTGTCCGGGCCTGGCGAAGAACCACGCTGGGAAATCTTCACCCACGGCGGGCGCAAGCCGACCGGGCTGGATGCCGTTGAATGGGCGAAGAAGATGGAAGGCCTGGGTGCTGGCGAGATCCTGCTGACCAGCATGGATCAGGACGGCATGAAGAACGGCTTCGACCTGGGTGTTACCCGTGCGATCAGTGATGCGCTGGGTATTCCGGTGATTGCTTCGGGCGGTGTGGGTAACCTGCAGCACTTGGCTGACGGCATTCTGGAAGGGCATGCCAGTGCGGTGCTGGCTGCCAGTATCTTCCACTTCGGTGAGTACACGGTGCCGGAAGCCAAGGCCTACATGGCTTCGCGCGGGATCGTCGTTCGCTGACCCATTGTTGGGAGGGCTTTGCCCTCCTTTCGCGACACAAGGCCGCCCCTACAGGGATATGCGTTCCCCTGTAGGAGCGGCCTTGTGTCGCGAAAGGGCCGCAAAGCGGCCCCAATGGCATCAGCCGTGGTTCTTGCCGAGCAATGCGTGATAAAGCTCGGTATCCCCAAGTATCCCCACCACCTTGTCGTTATCCTGCAACACCAGCTTGTTGCCGGTCTGATAACGAATCTGCAGCGCCTCGCGCATTCCGATATCGGCATTTACCAACGTTGGGCGGCGGCCCAGCAGCTCCACATCCTGCCCTGGTGCCCAGTTCTGCAGGTCAAGCCCGTTCTGCCCCTGGCGTGCGCGCTTGATCGAGCCACCTTCGCCAAGGTCCAGCCACGAGTCGATGCCCGGGTCCAGGCACACCGAACCGTTCACCCGCTTGCAGTTGTCCAGGCTGCGCATCAGGCTGCGCCCGCACAGCACGTTCAGTGGGTTGGTATGGGCGACAAATGTACGCACATACTCGTCGGCCGGGTTGAGCACGATCTCTTCCGGCTTGCTGTACTGGATGATCCGCCCGTCCTTCATGATCGCGATGCGGCTACCCAGCTTCAGCGCCTCGTCCAGGTCGTGGCTGACGAAAACGATGGTCTTGCTCAGCTTGGCCTGCAGGCCAAGCAGCTCGTCCTGCAGGCCTTGGCGGATCAGCGGGTCAAGTGCCGAGAACGGTTCGTCCATCAGCAGGATGTCGGCATCCATCGCCAGTGCCCGGGCCAGGCCCACGCGTTGCTGCATGCCGCCAGACAGCTCGTCCGGCTTCTTGTTGCGCCACTGGGTCAGGCCCACCAGCTCAAGCTTTTCGTCGACCAGCTTGCGGCGTTCCTTTTCCGGGCGGCCCTGCATTTCCAGGCCAAAGCTGATGTTCTCGCGCACCGTCAACCACGGCATAAGGGCGAACTTCTGGAATACCATGGCAATGCGCTTGGTGCGCATCATCTTCAGCTCGGCCGGGGTGCAGTGGGCAATGTCGATGTGCTTGCCTTCATGCTCGACGAACAGCTTGCCGCGGCTGACGGTGTTGAGGCCGTTGATGCAGCGCAGCAAACTCGACTTGCCCGAACCGGACAGGCCCATCAGCACACAGATCTCGCCCTTCTGGATATCCAGGTTGGCCTTCTCGACACCCACCACCAGGCCGGTCTGCTTGAGAATCTGCTCGCGGGTCTGGCCTTGGTCGAGCAGCGCCAGCGCTTCGCGCGGCTTGTTGGAGAAGATGACGTCGACGTCTTCGAAACGAATGATGCTCATGCTTCACCCCTTACCGGCAGGTCCGGTTGCTTGCAGATACGGTCGAGCATGATCGCCAGCAGCACGATCGCCAGGCCCGCTTCGAAGCCCAGGGAAATATCGGCGGTGTTCAGTGCGTTGACCACAGGTTTGCCCAGGCCGTCAGCGCCGACCAGGGCGGCGATCACCACCATCGATAGCGACAGCATGATGCACTGGGTAACGCCGGCGGCGATGCTTGGCATCGCGTGCGGCAGTTCGATACGGGTGAGCAGCTGGCGCCGTGAGCAGCCAAAGGCCTTGCCGGCATCCATCAGCTCCTGCGGGACGTCGCAGATGCCCAGATAGGTGAGACGGATCGGGGCGGCGATGGCAAACACCACTGTCGAGATCAGCCCCGGCACCACACCCAGGCCGAACAGGGTCAGGGTGGGGATCAGGTAGACGAAGGTAGGTACCGTCTGCATCAGGTCGAGTACCGGGCGCATGGCGGTATAGAACATCGGTTTGTGCGCGGCGACGATGCCCAGTGGCACGCCGATGGCCACGCAAACCACCGTGGCGAAGGTGACTTGCGCCAGGGTTTCCATGGTTTCCTGCCAGTAACCAAGGTTGAGGATCAGCAGGAACGACAGGGCGACGAATGCGGTCAGCGCCCACTTGCGCTGGATGAAATGCGCCAGGGCGGCGAACAGAGCGATGAGCACGAACGGATTGAAGAAAGTCAGGGCACTGGTTACGCCATGGATCATGAACTCCAGGCCTTGCGCGATGGCGTCGAAGTAATTCGCGCCGTTCTGGGTCAGCCACTCGACGAACGACGCGATGTACTGGCCCAGGGGTATTTTCTGATCGATAAGCATGATAGCGAGCTTCCACCTGCATAGATTGAACTCAACCCGGGGCAGGCACGGTCCTGCCCCGAGGTAGCGCTATTGCGTATTTCGTTATTGCGTCAGCTTGGCCTTGGCCGCCTCAAGGCCGGGTTTGCCATCCACGGTGGTTACGCCGGCCAGCCAGGCATCCAGTTTGCCAGGGTTGTCCTTGAGCCACTTCTTGGCAGCCGCCTCGGGTTTCATCTTGTCGTCCAGGACATAGCCCATCATGGTGCTTTCATCCTTGAGCTCGAACGACAGGTTCTTCAACAGCTGGCCAACGTTGCTGCATTCCTGCACATAGCCCTTGCGGGTGTTGGTCAATACGGTCGCCTTGCCGAAGTCGGGGCCGAAGAATTCGTCTCCGCCGGTCAGGTACTGCATCTTGAAGCGGGTGTTCATCGGGTGCGGTTCCCAGCCGAGGAACACGATGGCCTCGCCGCGTTTCTGCGCGCGGTCGACCTGCGACAGCATGCCGGCCTCGCTGGACTGAACGATCTTGAATCCGGCGTCCTTCAGGCCGAAGGCGTTCTTGTCGATCATGCTCTGGATGGTGCGGTTGCCATCGTTGCCGGGCTCGATGCCGTAGATCTTGCCGTCCAGTTCCTGCTTGAACTTGGGAATGTCGCTGAAATCCTTCAGGCCCTTGTCATAAAGCGCCTGGGGCACGGCCAGGGTGTACTTGGCGTTTTCCAGGTTGGCGCGCACGGTTTCCACGGTGCCGGCGTCGCGATACTGCTTGATGTCGTTCTCCATGGTCGGCATCCAGTTGCCGAGAAACACGTCCAGGTCCTTGCCGGTGGCCAGCGACTTGTAGGTCACCGGTACCGAGATCATGGTGGTGTGGGTCTTGTAACCCAGTGCTTCGAGCACAACGCTGGTGGTCGCGGTGGTGACCGTGATGTCGGTCCAGCCGACATCCGAGAACCGTACCGTCTTGCATTGCTCGGGTTCGGCGGCCTGGGCCAGCAAAGGCGCGGACAGCAACGCAACCAGCAACAGCGAGGGTGAACCTTTCATGGATGGACTCCTGTGATTTTGTCTTCGGGTTCGCGTGGGTCGCCGGGCTTTCTCAGGGTCCGGTCGACCAGGCCTGCAGAGGGCAGGATGCGTGGCCGTGCTTTACGAGTCGCTTTCGATAATCCTCCAGCGCCGTGCAATCGCCTACTGGTGGGGTCGTAACCAGTACGGAACGGGTCGTATCCAGTATGGGCGATGTCGTTTATGGATTTTTCCACCCCCTCAGCCGCATTTTTACGTCACCAGGCCGCCGTAAAGCGGCGTGGCAAGGGCAGCTCCCCGGTTGAAAACAGCGCGGCGCTGCTGGACAAAAGTACGTCGGTTGCAGACGGCGAGGGGGTTGGTAAAAGCCCGATGATGCGTGCATTCAAGGCGGCCCGCTGCTTCAGCCTAGCAGTTACCCCGCCCTGCGCATGGCGCGCAGAGACAAGCCCAGCAAGAGGTGATTCGACAATGGCCATCAGCGTGTTCGACCTGTTCAAGATCGGTGTCGGGCCCTCCAGCTCCCACACCGTAGGCCCCATGCGTGCTGGCGCCCTGTTCGTCCAGGGCCTGCGCGAACGCGGCGAGCTGGAACGTGTGAAGCGGATCGAAGTGCGCCTGTATGGCTCGCTGTCGGCCACAGGTGTGGGGCACGGCACCGACAATGCCACCATCATGGGCTTGATGGGTGAATGGCCTGACGCCATCGACCCGACCCAGATCGCGCCGCGTATAGCCGACCTGCGCGAAACCAACACCCTGCAGCTGGACAGCCGCCTGCCCATCGAATTCGTCTGGGCCCGCGACATGCTGTTGCTGGACGAGAATTTGCCGTACCACCCCAACGCCATGACCCTGGTTGCCGAAGGCGAACAGGGCGAGCTGCACCGCGACACCTACTACTCGGTGGGTGGCGGCTTC
Organism: Pseudomonas sp. 13159349; assembly: GCF_013305685.1. Taxonomy (NCBI): domain Bacteria; kingdom Pseudomonadati; phylum Pseudomonadota; class Gammaproteobacteria; order Pseudomonadales; family Pseudomonadaceae; genus Pseudomonas; species Pseudomonas sp. 13159349. The sequence goes on from NZ_CP045553.1 coordinate 387,612, forward strand.
GTGGTCGATGCCGCCCAGGCCGCCAGCGGCGTGCTGGATGCTGACCAGACGGTGCTGCCGTACGATTTCAATAGCGCTGCCGAACTGCTGCGCCTGTGCAAGCAAAACGACCTCAGCGTGTCGCAATTGATGATGGCCAACGAGAAGGTCTGGCGCAGCGAGGAAGAGATCCGCGCCGGCCTGCACAAGCTCTGGGAAGCCATGCAGGAATGCGTCAACAACGGCCTCAAGTACGAAGGCACGCTGCCCGGCGGATTGAACGTGCGCCGCCGCGCCGCCAAGCTGCACCGCAGCCTGCAGGAAATCGGCAAACCCAACGTGATCGGCTCGACCATGAGCGCCATGGAGTGGGTCAACCTGTTCGCCTTGGCGGTCAATGAAGAAAACGCTGCCGGGGGGCGTATGGTTACCGCACCGACCAACGGTGCGGCGGGCATCATCCCGGCGGTGTTGCACTACTACATGCGCTTCAGCGATGCGGTGGACGAGTCCAGCGTGGTCGACTTCTTCCTCGGTGCTGCCGCGGTGGGCATCCTGTGCAAGAAGAACGCCTCGATCTCTGGTGCCGAAGTGGGTTGCCAGGGGGAAGTCGGCTCGGCTTGCGCCATGGCAGCGGCGGGTCTTGCCGAAGTGCTGGGCGCGACCCCGCCACAGGTGGAGAACGCTGCCGAGATCGCCCTGGAGCACAACCTGGGCCTGACCTGCGACCCGGTTGGCGGATTGGTGCAGGTGCCGTGCATCGAGCGCAACGCTATTGCTGCGGTCAAGGCCATCAACGCAGTGCAGATGGCCCTGCGTGGTGACGGCGAGCACTTCATTTCCCTCGACCAGGTGATCCGCACCATGCGCGATACCGGGGCCGACATGCACGACAAGTATAAAGAGACTTCGCGCGGTGGTTTGGCGGTCAGCGCGATCGAGTGCTGATAGCTTGACCGGAACTCAAGGGCCTCTTCGCGGGTGAAACCGTGAAGAGGCCCTTGAGTTTGACGCAGGTGCAGCACAGCCCCCCCAATGCATCCTTATGGTGCAGCGCGACGCATACCAATCGTCGGGTGTCGTAATCAGTGCGGGCATTGTCGGTGACACTCAAGAGTGTCGTTTCTGGGCATCCTACACTGCGCGTGTCACCAAATTGCTCAGCCATTCCACGCACACCGCCTAGCACGCCCGTTCTACGATGATTGACCAACTCGATCAAAGCACCTGATTTGCCTAACAAAGGCGTCGTTTTCAGGTTTTTTTGGATGGCCGTTCAACTTCAGGCACGGCGTTTGCGTAGAGATTGGTACCAAGGCCCCCACACATGAAACCGGGGCCATACATAACAAGAAATCAGTGCTCGCCTGAGGCACCCCCTGCATTTGTGTGAGGAGAAATCGCGATGACGTCGTACACCTCCGGGAACCCAACCCAGAACCGCACAGCCCCCCAGTCCATCGGGTTTCTCCTATTGGACAATTTCACCCTGATTTCCCTGGCGTCGGCCGTCGAGCCGCTGCGCATGGCCAACCAGCTGTCCGGCCGCGAGCTGTACCGCTGGCACACCCTAACCGCCGATGGTGGACAGGTGTGGGCCAGCGATGGCTTGCAGATAACCCCTGACGCCGCGATGCACAGTGCGCCTCCCATCGATACCGTGATTGTTTGCGGCGGCGTGGGCATCCAGCGCAGTGTCACCCGCGAGCATGTCACCTGGTTGCAAACCCAGGCCCGCCAGTCGCGCCGCCTGGGCGCGGTATGCACCGGCAGCTGGGCCTTGGCCTGTGCCGGGCTGCTGGATGGTTTCGATTGCAGTGTGCACTGGGAGTGCCTGGCCGCGATGCAAGAGGCTTTCCCGCGCGTCAACATGAGCACCCGCCTGTTCACCCTCGACCGTAACCGCTTCACCAGCTCCGGCGGTACTGCGCCGCTGGACATGATGCTGCACCTGATCAGCCGCGACCACGGCCGTGAACTGTCGGCGGCGATCTCCGAAATGTTCGTCTACGAGCGCATCCGCAACGAGCAGGATCACCAGCGCGTGCCGCTCAAGCACATGCTTGGCACCAACCAGCCGAAGCTGCAGGAAATCGTTGCGCTGATGGAGGCCAACCTCGAAGAGCCGATCGACCTGGACGAACTGGCGGTATACGTGTCGGTATCGCGCCGGCAGCTCGAGCGCCTGTTCCAGAAGTACCTGCACTGTTCGCCGTCGCGTTACTACCTGAAGCTGCGCCTGATCCGCGCCCGGCAGTTGCTGAAGCAGACGCCGATGTCGATCATCGAAGTGGCGTCGGTGTGCGGCTTCGTGTCTACCCCGCACTTCTCCAAATGCTACCGCGAGTATTTCGGCATTCCGCCGCGTGACGAGCGCGTGGGCTCCAACACCGCGCAGCAGGTGGCGATGATGCCGATCCCGCAGGCCATGACCCTGTCGCCGCACAGCGGGCCGATGGCGGCCCTGAGCCAGGCGCGCAATGAGTCGACCTTTGCCAGTGTAAGGCTCTGAAACGGAGCCGGCCTCTTCGCGGGCTTGCCCGCTCCCAGGAGGTGCACAGTATTTGAACTCTGTGCAATCCCTGTGGGAGCGGGCAAGCCCGCGAAGAGGCCGGTGCAGGAAAACTCTGTCAGCCGCGCTTGTTGAACTGCGCCAACGCCGGCAACAGCTGTTTGTCGATGGCCTGGCGCACCGCCGGCAGGATCGTCGCACTACCGGTATACATCTGCTCCACCATCCCCTTCAGCGCCCGTGCATTGGGCTCGGTCAGCCCACGCACCACCGCTTCGCACGCCTGCTCGGCAGTAGCGCCGGCCGGAATCTCGAACCCGCGCGCGCGCAGGTGGCCTGCCAGATCGTCCTGGTCAATCAAATCCGCATGCATCATGGCTGTTGTCCCTTTTATCGCTAAGAGAGTGCTGCTGTGATTTACGACCGATTCTGTGACGCCGGCGACATGCCCGCAACAACAGAATGGCGCCATGGCTGCTTTGGCTAAGAACAGGTCGTTTACGGCTAAATCCAGTGTTCGGTAAGTGCGCAAACTCAAGCCATCTGCCGCAACGGAGGGTTTGGTCACCCTCGTTCGTGTACAGTGGATGTTGCTCGCTCTTGGCCCCGGATGCTCACGGCTTTCCGGGGTTATTTTTTGCCTGAATACATGACCTGTGGGAGCGGGCGTGCCCGCGAATGCGATGGTGGATTTACCGCCGCATTCGCGGGCACGCCCGCTCCCACAGGTTATATGTTGCTGCTCAGTTTGGTGTAGGCAGGGCTATCACACGGCCGACGAACTCAGCCGGGGGCACATCCTGCTGCTCATCCACCAACCCTTGCAGCAACCCGACACTACGCTCACTGAACGGCGCCGACCTCGGCCCCGCCAGGTCCACATGCAGCAGCATCTGCTCACTGGCCGCCAGCGCTTCGGCGAACCCTGCCCGGTGCAGGCTGTGGTACGCATGCAGGCGCTTGCGATCAAAGCCGATGATCTGCGTCTGCACCCATACCTCGGTGCCCAGCTTCACTTCATGCAGGTAGTTGATGTGCGCCTCCAGGGTGAACAGCGAGTTACCGCTCTGGCCGCGGCTGTCGGCATCCAGGCCGATGCGCTCCATCAGCGCGTCGGTGGCGTAGCTGAAGATCAGCAGGTAGTAGGCATCGCGCAGGTGCCCGTTGTAGTCGACCCAGTCCTCCTGGACCGGGGTGCGGTAGGTGATCAGTGCGGGCATCGCGGTCTCCTCAGTCGCCGAAAGCCATACCGTGGCTGGCCTTGCTGGTCTTTACCGCTTCCAGCACTGCCAACAGGGTGTCATCACGATAGCGCTCCAGCGCGGCGATGCTGCGATCCGCCAGTTGCTCGGAGGTCCCTTCGACCACATCGTCGATCAACTTGTCGGTGAGTTCCGGCGCCGGCAGGTAGGTCCAGGGCAGTTTCAACGCCGGGCCGAACTGGGCCATGAAGTGACGCATGCCCGCATCACCACCGGCCAGGGTGTAGGTGAGGAACGTGCCCATGAACGACCAGCGCAGGCCGGCGCCGAAGCGGATTGCATCGTCGATCTCGCCGGTGCTGGCCACGCCGTCGTTGACCAAGTGCAGTGCTTCGCGCCACAGCGCTTCGAGCAGGCGGTCGGCGATGAACCCGGGCACTTCCTTGCGTACGTGTAGCGGGCGCATGCCCAGGGCGGTGTAGATGGTCCGGGCCGCTTCGATGGCCTCGGGAGCGGTGCGGTTGCCGCCGACGATTTCCACCAGCGGCAGCAGGTACACCGGGTTGAACGGGTGGCCGACCACGCAGCGCTCGGGGTGGGTGGCCGACTCGTAGAACTCGCTGGGCAGCAGGCCCGAGGTGCTGGAACCGATGATCGTGTCGGGTTTGGCGGCGGCGCTGATCTTTGCGTGCAGGTCGAGCTTCAGGTCCAGGCGTTCAGGGGCGCTTTCCTGGATGAAATCGGCATCGCGGACGCATTCCTCGATGGTGGCGACGAACTTCAGGCGGTCTTGTGAGGCGCCTGGTGCCAGGCCTTGCTTTTCCAGTGCCGGCCAGGCGTTGGCGATGCGCTTGCGCAAGGCCTGCTCGGCGCCTGGCGCCGGGTCCCAGGCGACCACGTCCAGGCCGTGGGCCAGGGCGCGCGCGACCCAGCCGCTGCCGATCACGCCACTACCCAGCGCGGCGAAGGTCTTGATCTCGGTGATGAAGGTCATGTTGGGCTCCTGAAAGTGTCAGCGGCGTTTGAGGTTCATCTTTTCCCGGCCTTCGGCCGGGGTCAGCACACGGGCGCCAAGGCGCGAAATGATTTCCACCGCGCGCTCGACCAACTGGCCGTTGCTGGCCAGCACGCCACGGTCCAGGTAAAGGTTGTCCTCCAGGCCCACCCGCACGTTGCCGCCCAGCAGCACCGCCTGTGCGGCCATCGGCATCTGCATGCGACCGATACCGAACCCGGCCCAGGTGACGTTTGGCGGCAAGTTGTCGGCCATCGCCTTCATGGTGGTGGTATCGGCCGGAGCGCCCCACGGGATACCCAGGCACAGCTGGAACAGCGGGTCTTCGAGCAGGCCTTCCTTCATCATCTGCTTGGCAAACCACAGGTGGCCGGTGTCGAAGATTTCCAGCTCGGCTTTTACCCCCAGCTCGGTAATGCGCTTGGCGCCGGCGCGTAGTTGTGCCGGGGTGGAGACGTAGATCGAGTTGCCGTCGCCGAAGTTGAGGGTGCCGCAGTCGAGGGTGCAGATTTCCGGCAGCAGCGCTTCGACATGGGCCAGACGCTCCAGTGGGCCGATCAGGTCGGTACCCGCGCCGAATTCCAGTGGTGTTTCACCCGGGCCGATTTCCAGGTCGCCACCCATGCCCGCGGTAAGGTTGACGATGATGTCCACGTCGGCTTCGCGGATGCGCTCCATGACTTCTCGATACAGCGCCACGTCACGGCTGAAGCGGCCGGTTTGCGGGTCGCGCACGTGGCAGTGGACCACGGTGGCGCCGGCTTTGGCGGCCTCTACGGCAGACTCGGCGATCTGCTTGGGGGTGACTGGAACAAGGTGGCTTTTCGAGGCGGTGTCGCCGGCGCCGGTGAGGGCGCAGGTGATGATGACGTCGTGGTTCATGTCGGGGTTCCTTGAGAGAGCTGTGGTGGCCTTTTCGCGGGCATGCCCGCTCCCACAGGGTCTGCGCAGACCTTGTTCTATGCGCTGTACCTGTAGGAGCAGCCTTGTGCTGCGAAGGGGGGGTGTCAGTTGGCAGTGAGCTTGAGGTTGTCAGCAGCCGGCTTGCCATCGAAGGTGGTCACACCCTCCAGCCAGCGGGCCTTGTCCTCGGGGTGGTCCTTGAGCCACTGGCGGGCCGACTCCAGCGCATCCTTGTGGTCGAGCAGCGGCTGCATCATGCGGCTCTCGTCCTCGGCGCTGAAGTTCAGGTTGGCCAGCAGGCGGTGGGCATTGGGGCAGCGTTCGGCGTAGTCCGGCGCGGTCACCGTCCACACTGTCGCGCGGCCTTCGTCAGGGCCCAGGGCGTCCTGGCTGTCGCCCAGGTAGACCATGTCGATATTCACGTTCATCGGGTGCGGCGCCCAGCCAAAGAACACCACGGCTTCGTTGCGCCGCACCGCGCGATCGACGGCGGCGAGCATGCCGGCCTCGCTGGACTCGACCAGCTGGAACTTGCCCAGGCCGAACTGGTTCTTGGCGATCATCGCCTTGATCTGGGTGTTGGCGCCGGAACCCGGTTCGATGCCGTAGATTTTCCCGCCCAGTTCCTTTTCGAACTTGTGGATGTCGGCGAAGGTCTTCAGGCCCTTGTCGGCCAGGTACTTGGGCACCGCCAGGGTGGCGCGGGCGTCTTCCAGGCTGGGTTTGTCGAGCACCTTGACCTGCTTGGCGTCGACGAACGGGGTGATGGTCTGGGTCATGATCGGGTTCCAGTAACCCAGGAACATGTCCAGGCGTTTGTCGCGGATGCCGGCGAAGATGATCTGCTGCGAGGCGCTGGTCTGTTTGGTCTGGTAGCCAAGGCCATCGAGCAGCACCTGGGCCATGGCGCTGGTGGCGATGACGTCGGTCCAGTTGACCACGCCCAGACGGACGTTCTTGCAAGCCGCGGGCTCGGCGGCGAATAGTGGGGAAGTGGCGATGCTGCTCAGGGCAAGGGTCAACAGGCTGCGGCGGATCAAGCTGTGCATGGTGGCTCTCCATCGGCAGTGCATATTGTTATTGGGGTTCGACCTCTCTGGGTCGTATGAAGAAGCTACGCTGCTGTCAGGGTGGAAAATCGCACCCTGGCGACCAACATTTGCACGGAGGCGACCACCTTTGCCGTGGAGCATGCAATGCCGCAAATCATTCACTTCCTGTTGTTGCCCGGGTTCTCGGCCATGGGTTTCATCAGTGCCCTGGAACCACTGCGGGTGGCCAACCGCTTCAAGGGCCCATTGTATCGCTGGCAGGTGTTGAGCCTGGACGGCGGGGCGGTGCTGGCCAGCAATGGCATGTCGGTGAACGCCGATGCAGCGCTGGCGGCGGGCGAGCCTGGTGGCATCCTGCTGATCGTCGCCGGTTTCGAGCCATTGGCCTGTTATGGGCCGGCGCTGCAGCAGGCGCTACGCCGCCTGGACCATGAGGGGGTGGTTCTGGGTGGCATCGATACCGGCGCGGTGGTGCTGGCCGAGGCCGGCCTGCTCGACGGCCACCGCGCCACCGTGCACTGGGAGGCGCTGGAGGCGTTCAAGGAGCGCTATCCACGCTTGCAGGTGACCCAGGAGCTGTTCGAGATCGATCGGCGTCGCATCACCTGCGCAGGCGGTACCGCGTCAATCGACCTGATGCTTGACCTGATCGGCCAGGCCCATGGCAGCGAGCTGGCGGTGCAGGTGTCCGAGCAGTTCGTGCTCGGGCGTATTCGCCAGCGCCAGGACCACCAGCGCATGCAGATCGCCAGCCGTTACTGCATCAGCAACAAGAAGCTCGTAAAGGTGATCGGCGAGATGGAGCGAAATATCGAGCAGCCGCTCAACACCCAGGTGCTGGCCGATGCAGTGCAGGTGACTCGGCGGCAACTGGAGCGCCTGTTCCGCTTGCATCTGGACGACACGCCCAGTGGCTTCTATCTGCGATTGCGACTGGACAAGGCTCGGCAGCTATTGCGCCAGACCGACATGAGTGTGCTGGAGGTGGCGGTGGCGTGCGGGTTCGAGTCGGCGTCGTATTTCACACGCAGCTACCGGGCACGGTTCGAGCGGTGTCCGCGGGAGGATCGGTTGGCCCGGGTGGTGTGACTGGTCCTCGTGAGCCATTGAGGTTCAACTCTCGCCTCCTTGGAAAACTTGTTTGGTTAGACGAGGTGGGAGCCCCGATCAGTTATTTGACCGCCTTTACAACTGATCGGGGGGGCACATATTAGGGTTGAGCAAATCCTGGTTTGCCGTTTGCAGCACGCCAAGCCTTCACCTCGGCCACAATTTGCTCAGGGCTATCTTTCCCTTCCTCTGGGTAAAAAAGAAGATCTGATCCAGCAGGGTGCTCTGACAGTTGCTCAAATTTCTCCACAGCGCTACGGTGCGCTTCGTCGCTAGGGTAGTCAACTATGTATATTTTTTTTACAAACTCCAAAAAATCTGTTTCTTTAATATCGCTAATAGAATCATTCATTTTTAATTGCCTTGGTGAATTTGGATATGGAGGTCGGGAGTCGTAAGGAAAATGTTCTCTGCGTTGTACACTTCTCCGCCCCGAGAAATCAATGTTTTATGATGCAGTTCCACCACAACTCGTTTCCCGACACGAGCATTTTTGGGAACGTACGGAGCGAGCCCTTTTCTCATCCTAGAAATGTTCACCCGACTGAATTGTTTTGAAAGCATTTCGTCATTGCCAATTGCTTTCCAGATCGCTTCCCTCATGGACCGCCAATTTGGGAAGTTTCTCCCCCGCAGCAAGTCAGCAACCTGCATTGGAATGGGGGCTCCTTCACCTGTCGAAGCGCCTCTAGACCACGATTCGTCAACTTGAGGGCCGTACCCACTTGCCGTACCAGGATCTTCTCGCCGATCCCTGAACATTGTGTAGATTGGCGGCAGCCCCGAGTCTGCAGGAAAAACAACGATGTAGTCATCAAGGTTGGCGTCAGCAATACCTGGGTAGCTGTCAATCCTGATTTCAACCGGTAGCAATTCAGCTCCGGGATAAATCTTCGGAGGTTTTTGCTCAGAGGGCAGGCTGGTAGAGGAGTCTCCTGGTTTGTCGATAGGAGTCCAGGTGAGGGTCCGCGGCGGTGAGTCTGCGGTGGTCGCGGTATAGATGTTGCGTTGTGCGTCGAATGAAGCGGTAAGTACACGTACCTCAAATGGAACGGGGCCGCCGTTAGCTTTGACTACGAAAATTTCCGAGGCGCCCTCGGCCGTGGTCCGGGAGCTGAAACGGTAGGGCATCTCAGCTGTGCTGCTTATGCCTTCATTGGTTGCCAATGCTATGCTTACTTGGGGAGCTAGATCTGACAGCGGCGTTTGCAGGCTGTAGCGATCAGGGAGCTCACCATTACCGAGCCGAGGCGAGTAGAGCAAAGCCGAAACACCGACGATGAAACCCGAGCCTACAGCGACCGCATAACCTTCTAGTGCTCCAATCGCAGTTCCTAATACTGTGCGAAGTGAGAACAGGGGGGTATTACTCGACACTGTGCCTGCAGCCGTAAGCACGACCGAGCTGATTTGTGCAATGGAACCAGATGTAGAGTATGTATTTGCTGCTCGGACTGTGGCAGTTTCGGCGGCGATACGCTCGGCTTCGGCCTTCGCGGCAGCCTCGGCGGCGATACGCTCGGCTTCGGCCTTCGCGGCAGCCTCAGCGGCGATACGCTCTGCTTCGGCATTTGCGGCAGCTCTGGCTGCCATACGCGCGGCTTCTCGGGCTTGGACGCGGGCCCGTACTTGCTCTGTAGTGCTGCCCTGCAATTGTTGCGATAGATGATAAATCTGGAGTGCAATAAAGTCCCTAGTCTTAGAGTGGGCGTAGCTCTGTGTGGCTCTCTGAACGAAAAGGTCTGGGTTGTCGCTTATTTTTCCATATTTTTGCTCGTAACTGGAGATGACGGATGCAGAAGACCTCCATGTAGGATTGAAACCTAATAGTTGTCTGGCATTAGTGTCGAGAAGCGGTATCTCATCTAGTTTTTGTAGAATTAGGTCCTCCATTGCATATTTTCGCGCATTGATGTCATTTGCGTAGAGAGTGGCTGCCAGTTCCTCAACTTCTTCAGTTACTGATTGAATAATGTTGCCTAATTCAAATTTGCTGGTGTTCTCACTTCTGATTGCATCCAGCAGTTGCTCTGGTTTCGGGAGTGCCGTTGGAGAAGGAGTGGCAGGTGGTATATCAGAGATGAATGGGCCAGGCGCGGCATATGGCCAGTGAGGTAACCCAAAGGGATAAAGTGTGGGGAGTATTACTGGGATTCTATTTGTAGGATAGACATACTGGTCAGGTAGAACTAAAGGGCCCTGCATGTGACGCTCCAATTGAAAAGCAGCAGTTAGCTGCGGAGCTTGGAATCTTCGGCATTTGGCAGGGTTTAATGGAGAGAGATATAGTTCCCGGCTATCTGGTGTTTCTTGACTTAGCTTGGATTTCACGGCGCATCTAATGACCGTATTATTAGCTGTGTTGGGCTAGGGCGGCAGCCAATACTGAGATCGAGAGCTGAATTTCGCTTTTTAAGTCATCTCATGATGGTTGTTTTGATTTTTTACAATGTAAGTGAGGAGCGGTGCGTGATGACTGCTGCCCCATGGACTGCAGGTATTCCGAGCGGTCATTGCTGCGTTACGTAAAGCAAGTATCCCAGACCGCCTGAAGCGCCTTGTTGCCAGGCTTGTCGGCATAGGGCTCGACCTCTCGGTCAGCATCCCGCAGCTGCGCCAAGAGCTTTTCGGCTGCGTCCATGCGCCGACCAAGGCAGTGTCCTTGTCGCTTTGATCGGCATACTGGTCGAGAATGTGCTGGATTAGGTCGCGCAGCGCACCGCAATTATCGGGGCGGCGATGAAGGGGCTTTCATCGTCTCAGATATGGATCAGGAGTATCCGCTGTCTGAGGGGCTGAGCATGGCGCAATCGGTAGGAGGTATCGAGCGAATCGGCCAAGTTACCTACCGAACAGAAGCCAAACTGGGAAAAAGTAACTGAAATCTTTCGCGCGGCCCATGGAGGCTCTGTGCCGTGCGTTCTGGCGACCAATATTTGCACGGTGGCGACCACCCTCAGCCTTGGAGCGTGCAATGCCGCCTGGTTAGAACTGATCGAGGTCAGAAAGCGCCTGGAGGCGGTTTTCGACCTGTACTCGCCGCGCCTCGAAAGCCCGGGCGTCGAGTTTCGCGCCCATGTGGTCCAGTTGCAGGGCAAGGCGCGTACGTGGGGCATCCGGGTCGGTCGAACAGCACAGGTTGAAGACGATCGCCAGCGGGCTTCCGCTATCATCCAGGTCAAATTCGATGCGCAGGTGCGAGCTGGCCGAGGTGCTGCGCAGCAGGGCGAGGTCTGGCTGTTTCAAGCCATTAAGTATGTCGTTGGCAACCCGCTCGAACTTGAGGTTGCGACGCTGGGGCGCTGGAATCCAGCCGTTGAAGACGTCTTGAAACACAGCATCCGTGGGTACGCAGTTGATGCTTTTCGTTGTCCGCTCGATCAGTTCGACACCGCTGTTTTCCAGGCCCTGCAGAAAACGGTTGAACCAGCGCTGGCCATCCTGTTGGCGATCGTGAACCTGGTTGGCTTCCAGTTGCGCCAGGCGCAAGCAGGCATGAAGGTCTTCCCAGGGTTGGGTGGCAGGTTTGGTGGGCATGCTTCTGGCCCTCGCCGTAGGCGTAGGAAGGGGAACCTGGCGCCGCATGGCGGCGCCAGGCGCAGGTCAGATGTCCAGCGCCAGGATGTCGAACGCTTGGCTGGCCAGCTTCATCCTGACGGCTTCGCGCATGGCGTCGAAGTGGCGAACACTGAACGAGCCCTGCTGCGAGGCCCGGTATACCCTGGTGTTCGACTTGTCGATGATGCGGCCAGCGGAACCTGCGGTTTTCTCAGCCTTGTCATAGCTCAGCTGAACGCTGGTCATGTGCATGATCGGCAGGCCTTGCGGTGTCATCTCGCAGGCCGAAATCTGAATGGTGCTGGATTTGCCCGAAACGCTCACGCTGCTTTCTTCGAGCAGTTGCTGCGCCTTGGGTGTTTGCACGATCACTTCGAAGGAGCGTTTTACACAGCGGCTCAGGCGGTGGCTGGCGCCGATCTGGACGGTGACGATCTGCGGCACCAGGGTGGCCAGCGTGTGGGTGTCCTTGTCGATTGCCTCCTCGACATGGGCGGCGCCGGTCAGCGTCCAGCCGAACTTGCCCAGGCCGTCGTTGTAGAAGTTGTACCACTCGCGCTGCTGGGTTTCCTTGTCGAACTTCTTGTTTGCCGACAGGTTCATCAAGCGCATGCCATCGAGCACGTCTTCGGCAACGCTGGCAGGTACATCCGGGGCAAAGATGCAGACGGTGTTGGCAACCATGACGGCGCGTTCTTCGCCTTCTTTCTTCAGGGCGGCAATGGCGCTGTTCATGTCGGTCTTGCTGATAGTAGAGGTCATGTCTTGGTTTCCGATCGAGTTCATCATCGGCACCTCGGGTGAGGCGCCGGGGACGCACTTTGGTTCGGATCGTCAAGACAGATAAGCCGAAAGCCTTTCCTGCCGAGGAACTCCCTTACTGCTGGCCGATGGACTGCAGGTACTCCGAGCGGTCATCGCTGCGTTGTGCCACGCAGGTGTTCCACGCTGCTTCGAACGCCTTGCTGCCCGGTTTCTCGGCATAGGTTTCGACCTTGCAGTCGGCATCGCGCAGTTGCGTCCACAGTTTCTCGGCCGCCTCCATGCGCCCTGCCAAGGCGTCTGCCTTGTCGCCTTCGTCGGCGTACTGGTCGCGAATGCGCTGTATCAGGTCGTCATACGCCGACTTAAGTTCACGCTCGGCCGTCTGCTTGTTGAACGCCGCGCAAGCGAATGTCTGCTGGTCGGTCTCGACGTTGTCGCACGGGGTGCTTTCTTCCTCGCCGGCCTGGGCGCCCGATACGACAGCCAGCAGTACCAGCCATGCCATTGATTTCATCCGTTTTCTCCTCAACAAGGCTGACGAATCGGCTGGATTCTCGCTCAGCCGCCGACAAGACGATAGCTCCCTGAAGAAATGTTCATGAAACGGTCGGAAATGTCGTTATCGAGACTGTCTCTCATCGCCAGACGGCGCGCCAGAGGGCGCGATGTCGCGCATTGACGCTTTCGGCAAACCCCCTGTCGTTTTTGCATCGGGGCGCCTTTGGGCACAGGCATATGCTGGCCCCAAAGCGCCGGCAATAAGGTTTGGCGCAAACCCATTCAATAAAAGGGGACAGCCTGATGAGCCCAGCCGAACTTCACGCCGACAGCATCGTCATCGACGGCCTGATCATTGCCAAATGGAACCGCGAGCTGTTCGAAGACATGCGCAAAGGCGGGCTGACTGCGGCCAACTGCACGGTGTCGGTCTGGGAAGGCTTCAAGGCTACCGTCGACAACATCGCCGCCAGCCAGAAGCTGATCCGCGATAACAGCGACCTGGTGATGCCGGTACGCACCACCGCCGACATCCGCAAGGCCAAGGAACTGGGCAAGACCGGCATTCTCTTCGGCTTCCAGAACGCCCACGCCTTTGAAGACCAGATCGCCTACGTCGACGTGTTCAAGCAGCTGGGCGTGGGTATCGTGCAGATGTGCTACAACACCCAGAACCTGGTCGGTACCGGTTGCTATGAGCGAGACGGCGGCCTGTCGGGCTTCGGTCGCGAGATCGTTGCCGAAATGAACCGTGTCGGCATCATGTGCGACTTGTCCCACGTGGGCTCCAAGACCTCCGAAGAAGTCATCCTCGAGTCGAAAAAGCCGGTCTGCTACTCGCACTGCCTGCCTTCGGGCCTGAAAGAGCACCCGCGCAACAAGTCGGACGAAGAGCTGAAGTTCATCGCCGACCACGGCGGTTTCGTTGGTGTGACCATGTTCGCGCCGTTCCTGGCCAAGGGCATCGACTCGACCATCGACGACTACGCCGAAGCCATCGAGTACACCATGAACATCGTCGGTGAAGACGCCATCGGTATTGGTACCGACTTCACCCAAGGCCACGGCCAGGACTTCTTCGAATACCTGACCCACGACAAGGGCTACGCCCGTCGGCTGACCAACTTCGGCAAGATCATCAACCCGCTGGGCATCCGCACTGTGGGCGAATTCCCCAACCTCACCGAAACCTTGCTCAAGCGCGGCCACTCCGAGCGCGTGGTGCGCAAGATCATGGGTGAGAACTGGGTCAACGTCCTCAAGGACGTGTGGGGCGAGTAAGCCGCTCTCCAAGCCTGAAAGCCCCTGCCAGCAACGCCGGGGCATCCCGATAAAAAATTTTATGGAGTTGAGTTTCCATGGCCAAGATCGCCCCGCAATTGCCAATCGAAGTAGACAGCGAGACCGGTGTCTGGACCAGCGACGCCTTGCCGATGCTGTATGTGCCGCGCCATTTCTTCGTCAACAACCACATGGGCATCGAAGAAGTCCTGGGCGCCGACAAGTACGCCGAGATCCTCTACAAGGCCGGCTACAAGTCCGCCTGGCACTGGTGTGAAAAAGAAGCCGAGTGCCACGGCCTGGAAGGCGTGGCGGTGTTCGAGCACTACATGAAGCGCCTGAGCCAGCGCGGCTGGGGCCTGTTCGAAATCCAGGACATCGACCTCGACAAGGGCACCTGCAGCGTCAAGCTCAAGCACTCCGCGTTCGTGTACGTCTATGGCAAGTGCGGCCGCAAGGTCGACTACATGTTCACCGGCTGGTTCGCCGGCGCCATGGACCAGATTCTCGCTGCCCGCGGCAGCTCGATCCGCACCGTGGCCGAACAGGTCTATGGCGGGTCGGAAGAAGGCCACGAAGATGGCCTGTTCGTTACAAAGCCGTTGTAAGCCGGAGATAGCGTCATGGCATTCGAAGCAATGTTCCAGCCGATCCAGATCGGTAAACTGACCATCCGCAACCGTGTGCTCAGCACCGCGCACGCCGAGGTCTACGCCACTGACGGCGGCATGACGACCGACCGCTACGTGAAGTACTACGAAGAAAAGGCCAAGGGCGGTATCGGCCTGGCGATCTGCGGCGGCTCGTCGGTGGTGGCCATCGACAGCCCGCAGGAGTGGTGGGCGTCGGTCAACCTGTCGACCGACCGCATCATCCCGCACTTCCAGAACCTGGCCGACGCCATGCACAAGCATGGCGCCAAGATCATGATCCAGATTACCCACATGGGCCGTCGCTCGCGCTGGGACGGCTTCAACTGGCCGACCCTGATGTCGCCGTCGGGTATCCGTGAACCCGTGCACCGCGCCACCTGCAAGACCATCGAGGTGGAAGAGATCTGGCGCGTGATCGGCAACTACGCGCAAGCTGCCCGCCGCGCCAAGGAAGGTGGCCTGGACGGCGTGGAACTGTCGGCCGTGCACCAGCACATGATCGACCAGTTCTGGAGCCCGCGGGTCAACAAGCGTACCGACGAATGGGGCGGTACCTTCGAAGGCCGCATGAAGTTCGGCCTGGAAGTACTGAAGGCTGTGCGCGCCGAGGTCGGTGACGACTTCTGCGTGGGCATGCGTATCTGTGGCGACGAGTTCCACCCCGATGGCCTCAGCCACGAGGACATGAAGCAGATCGCTGCCTACTACGACGCCACTGGCATGCTCGACTTCATCGGCGTGGTCGGTTCGGGTTGCGACACCCACAACACCCTGGCCAACGTAATCCCGAACATGAGCTACCCGCCGGAGCCGTTCCTGCACCTGGCGGCCGGTATCAAGGAAGTGGTCAAGGTCCCGGTGCTGCACGCGCAGAACATCAAGGACCCGAACCAGGCCACGCGTATCCTCGAAGGTGGCTACGTGGACATGGTCGGCATGACCCGTGCGCACATGGCTGACCCGCACCTGATCGCCAAGATCAAGATGGGCCAGATCGACCAGATCAAGCAGTGCGTCGGTGCCAACTACTGCATCGACCGCCAGTACCAGGGCCTGGATGTACTGTGCATCCAGAACGCCGCGACCTCCCGTGAATACATGGGCGTGCCGCATATCATCGAGAAGACCACCGGCGCCAAGCGCAAGGTGGTGGTAGTTGGCGCCGGCCCGGCCGGCATGGAAGCGGCCCGCGTGGCTGCCGAACGTGGCCACGATGTGACCCTGTTCGAGAAGAAGGAGCAGATCGGCGGGCAGATCACCATCGCCGCCAAGGCCCCGCAGCGCGACCAGATCGCCGGTATCACCCGCTGGTACCAGCTGGAGCTGGCGCGCCTGAAGGTCGACCTGCGCCTGGGCACCGCCGCCGACGTGGCTGCCATCCAGGACCTGCGCCCGGACATCATCGTGCTGGCGGTGGGTGGGCATTCCTTCCTGGAGCAGAACGAGCACTGGGGCGCCGCCGAAGGGCTGGTGGTCAGCAGCTGGGACGTGCTCGACGGCAAGGTTGCGCCGGGCAAGAACGTGCTGGTGTACGACACCATCTGCGAGTTCACCGGCATGTCGGTGGCTGACTTCATCGCCGACAAGGGCAGCCAGGTCGAGATCGTCACCGACGACATCAAGCCGGGTGTGGCCATGGGCGGTACTACCTTCCCGACCTACTACCGCAGCATGTACCCGAAAGAAGTGATCATGACCGGCGACATGATGCTGGAAAAGGTCTACCGCGAAGGCGACAAGCTGGTGGCGGTGCTGGAAAACGAATACACCGGCGCCAAGGAAGAGCGCGTGGTCGACCAGGTGGTGGTGGAGAACGGCGTGCGTCCTGACGAGCAGCTGTACTACGCACTGAAGGAAGGTTCGCGCAACAAAGGCCAGATCGACGTGGAGGCACTGTTCGCCATCAAGCCACAGCCGATCCTCAGCCAGCCGGGCGAAGGCTACCTGCTGTACCGCATCGGCGACTGCGTGGCCCAGCGCAACGTGCATGCGGCGATCTACGACGCCTTGCGCCTGTGCAAGGACTTCTGATCGAGAAAAATCGTCGCCACCGGGCGCGGTCCCTGTGGGAGCGGGTTCACCCGCGAAAGCGTCAGCACAAGCAACAGAGTTGTCTGATCTGACGCATTCGCGGGTAAACCCGCTCCCACAAGGGGCCAATCCCACCTTCAGAGTGGCGCAAGAATCCAGCTGTTGTGGGAGCCTCCCATGTTGAACACCCTTCTACCTATCCTGCTGTTCGCTGCCCTTGGCCTGGCAGTGCTCGGCGCCCTGCGCCGGGTGCGCATGTGGCGGCGTGGCCGGCCGTCCAAGGTCAACCTGATCGGCGGCCTGCTGGCCATGCCGCGCCGCTACCTGGTGGACCTGCACCATGTGGTCGAGCGCGACAAGTACATGTCCAAGACCCACGTGGCCACCGCTGGCGGCTTCGTGCTGTCGGCCGTACTGGCGATCCTGGTGCACGGCTTCGGCCTGCAGAGCAAGATCCTCGGCTACGCGTTGCTGGTGGCCACGGTGATCATGTTCAGCGGCGCCATCTTCGTCTTCAAGCGCCGCCTCAACCCGCCTTCGCGCCTGTCCAAGGGCCCGTGGATGCGCCTGCCGAAGAGCCTGCTGGCGTTTGCCGTGAGCTTCTTCATCGCCACCTTGCCGGTCGCCGGCATCCTGCCGGCCAACACCGGTGGCTGGGTGATGGTGGGCATTCTCGGCCTGGGCGTGCTGTGGGGCGTGTCGGAGCTGTTCTTCGGCATGACCTGGGGCGGCCCGATGAAACACGCCTTCGCCGGTGCCCTGCACCTGGCCTGGCACCGTCGCGCCGAACGCTTCGGCGGCGGCCGTTCCACCGGCCTCAAGCCGCTGGACCTGGAAGACCCGAACGCGCCGCTGGGCGTGGAAAAGCCGGTGGACTTCACCTGGAACCAGCTGCTGGGCTTCGACGCCTGCGTGCAGTGCGGTAAATGCGAAGCCATGTGCCCGGCCTTTGCCGCCGGCCAGCCGCTGAACCCGAAAAAGCTCATCCAGGACATGGTCATCGGCCTGGCCGGTGGTACTGACGCGCAGTTTGCCGGCAGCCCATACCCGGGCAAACCGATCGGTGAGCATGGCGGCCACCCGCACCAGCCGATCGTCAATGGCCTGGTCGACGCCGAAACGCTGTGGTCGTGTACCACCTGCCGTGCCTGCGTTGAGGAATGCCCGATGATGATCGAGCACGTCGATGCCATCGTCGACATGCGCCGTCACCTCACCCTGGAAAAAGGCGCCACCCCGAACAAGGGCGCCGAAGTGCTGGACAACCTGATCGCTACCGACAACCCGGGCGGCTTCGCACCTGGCGGGCGCATGAACTGGGCCGCCGACCTCAACCTGCAACTGCTGTCGGAGGTGAAAACCACCGAGGTGCTGTTCTGGGTCGGTGACGGCGCCTTCGACATGCGCAACCAGCGCACCCTGCGCTCGTTCGTCAAAGTGCTCAAGGCGTCGGGCGTGGACTTTGCCGTGCTCGGCCTGGAAGAGCGCGACAGCGGCGACGTGGCGCGTCGTCTGGGCGATGAAGCGACCTTCCAGCAACTGGCCAAACGCAATATCCAGACCCTGGCCAAGTACAAGTTCCAGCGCATCGTCACCTGCGACCCGCACAGCTTCCACGTGCTGAAGAACGAGTACGGCGCCCTGGGCGGCGACTACCAGGTGCAGCACCACAGCACCTACATCGCCGAACTGATTGCGGCCAACAAGCTCAACCTCGGCCAGCACAAGGGTGGCAGCGTCACTTACCACGACCCGTGCT
Organism: Pseudomonas sp. 13159349; assembly: GCF_013305685.1. NCBI lineage: Bacteria > Pseudomonadati > Pseudomonadota > Gammaproteobacteria > Pseudomonadales > Pseudomonadaceae > Pseudomonas > Pseudomonas sp. 13159349. The sequence goes on from NZ_CP045553.1 coordinate 405,930, forward strand.
ACCTGGGTCGTTACAACGGTGAGTACGAAGCTCCGCGTACCGTGCTCAAGGCCCTGGGTATCGAAGTGCGCGAGATGCAGCGCTCGGGCTTCCGTTCCCGTTGCTGCGGCGGTGGTGGCGGTGCGCCGATCACCGACATCCCTGGCAAGCAGCGTATCCCGGACATGCGCATGGACGACATCCGCGAGACCGAGGCCGAGCTGGTAGCTGTGGGTTGCCCACAGTGCACCGCCATGCTCGAAGGTGTGGTCGAACCGCGCCCGCAGATCAAGGACCTGGCCGAACTGGTGGCCGACGTGCTGATCGAAGAGGACGCGCCCTCTGCCCCAAAGCCGCAAACGGCCAAACGTGAACCTGCGGAGGTGCACTGATGAGCGACATTATCCGCCGCGACCCACGCGCCGAGTGGATCGCCCGTAACCGTCTGCACCCGCTGCATGCAGCGATGCAGACGCAGCAGACCAGCTGGATGGGGCCCAACGGCCTCATCCGCAAGAACCCCCATGCGATTGCCGCAGGCTTCATCGGCCCGGCCGGCATCAAGCGCATCGACCGCAGCGGCGCCCAGCAGGGCACCGCCGTGGGCGGGCGACGCACGGCGGCGGCCGAGGTCAAGCTGCCGCTGCACCAGGTGCCGGCGCCGGCGTTCTACATCGCCGTGGTGCCAGACATGGTCGGCGGCCGCCTGAGCAGCCACGACCGCGACCTGCTCGGCCTGGCCCACAGTCTGGCCGGCAGCGACGGTGCGGTGCTGGCAGTGGTGTTTGGCGAGCACAAGGAAAGCAACTTTTCCACAGCCGGGGTAGACCGCCTGCTGGTCATCGAAGGCGAGGCTTTCGAAGGTTATGCACCGGAGCAACTGGTACAAGGCTTGCGGGCTGTGGATAACCAGTTCACCCCGCGCCACTGGCTGCTGCCCGACAGCCGCACCGGTGGCGGCGAACTGGGCCGGCGCCTGGGCGCGGCACTGGGCGAGCGCCCGGCGACGCGGGTATGGCAGGTCAAGGACGGCCAGTGCATCGGCCGTGCCGGTGCCGGCCACCAAGACCTGCAGCGCGCCGTACCACGCTTGATCCTGGCGGCGGCCGAGTGCGCCGAGCCAGTCAGCGAAACCCGTCACGAAGCGCTGCCGGTGGAGTTGTCCACAAGCGTGGCGCGCAGCCTGTCGCGCATCGAAGACCTCGGCTCGGTGGCCGTGGACCCGGCCACCATTGCCATGGCCGAAGCCGAGTTCATCGTCTCGGGCGGCAACGGGGTCAAGGACTGGGACCTGTATCACAAGGCCACCGCGGCCCTCGGCGCCACCGAAGGCGCCTCGCGGGTGGCGGTGGACGATGGCTTCATGCCGCGCAACCGCCAGGTGGGTGCCACCGGTACCTGGGTTACCGCGCGGGTCTACGTGGCTGTGGGTATCTCGGGCGCGATCCAGCACCTGCAGGGCATCGGCGCCTGCGACAAGGTGGTGGCGATCAACATGGACCCGGGCTGCGACATGATCAAACGGGCCGACCTGTCGGTAATTGGCGACAGTTCGGCGATTCTCCAGGCACTGATCGAGGCTGTGGACAACTACCGCAGCGGCGGCCAGCGCGACGCGGCATAAGGGCACGAGCATGAGTACGAAAGTGATCAGCCTGGTTTCCATCGGTGCCCACCCCAGCTCCGGCCGCGCTCGCCGCGCCGAGCAGGATGCGCGCGCCGTGGAGCTGGGTTTGCAGCTGGCTGGGGATAACTTGCAGGTGGTGCATGCCGGCGACCCACGGGAAGAGGCGCTGCGCGCCTACCTGGGGATGGGCCTGGACCATCTGGATGTGCTGGAGCAGCCGGCTGGTGCCGACGTGCTGGGCGTGCTCGGGGATTACCTGCGCGATGCCGGGGCACAGCTGGTGCTGACTGGTAGCCAGGCCGAGACCGGCGAAGGGTCGGGCATGTTGCCGTTCCTGCTGGCCGAAAAGCTCGGCTGGCCGCTGATTGTGGGGTTGGCTGAAGTGGAGTCGATCGACAACGGCACCGCCCAGGTATTGCAGGCGCTGCCGCGCGGTCAGCGGCGTCGGCTGAAGGTGCGTCTGCCGTTGCTGGCGACTGTGGATAACGCTGCGCCCAAGCCGCGCCAGAGCGCTTTCGGGCCGGCGCGTCGGGGTGTGTTGGCGGCACGCAACGTGGCTATCGTCGAGGACGAACTGCTGGCCGAAGCCGAACTGCAGCCAGCCCGCCCACGGCCCAAGCGGCTTAAGGTGATCAAGGCCAAGAGCGGTGCCGACCGGATGAAGGCGGCGACGGCCAAGGCCAGTGGTGGCGGTGGCAAGGTATTGAAGGACGTTTCTCCACAGGAAGGCGCCGAGGCCATCCTCAAGCTGCTGGTGGAAGAAGGCGTGCTGCGCTAGAGCCTCACGCGGTCCCGGTGTAGGAGCGGCCTTGTGTCGCGATGGGCTGCGCAGCAGCTCCGGTTATCTTGATTCGTAGTCGAGATCCTGGGGCCGCGCTGCGGCCCATCGCGACACAAGGCCGCTCCTACATTCCATACACAGCCTCGATCGGTCGCTTTTGCCCACCGAATCTGTTCGCCAAGGTGTGGATAAAGTGTTGGCGCATGGCCGCAGCCCTTGTATGACGTGACCTCCAAGCTTTTGATCAAAAAACGATCAGTATTATCCCTGCCTTCGCATGCAAAGCACGGCAGCACCCTGCTGATTTGGCCCACAATCGCTGTTAGCCGGTCTGTGGATAATCTGTTCGGCATCACCTGTAAGCGGCGTAGTCAAAGGCTTTGGCAGATCTGTTCAAAAATTGAACAATCCCGCCCGGATGCTACGCGATGCCTGAAAATCAAGCCCTTGGGTCACTTATCAACAGGGCGATAGCAAAAAGCTCATTGGTTGCCCACAAAGTCTGTTGGTGTTTCTGTGGACAAGATGTATGAACTCCGCTGTAGCCCAGTTAATACGCGACCTTGGCTGATATGGTCAAATAATGATCAAGGTCCTACCTGACATTTTTGCCAGTACGCAAATGTTCAACCGACCATTACCGTATCCACAGGTCTTCGTATTTGTGAATAACTCATGGCGACATACCTGCTAAATGCCGATCGGCAGCACTCTGTACTGGGTACGTATCCCGGCGGCCCCCGTGCTTATGCGCCTTATGGAGTCATGAGCGCCGCCTGCGCACCAGGGCTGGCATTTTGTGGAGAGTATCGGGACCCAGTGACTGGGAATTACCCACTAGGAAATGGCCATCGTACCTACACACCCTCGCTCATGCGTTTCCAGTCACCCGACACGCAAAGCCCGTTCGGCGAGGGCGGGCTCAATGCTTATTTGTACTGCCTTGGTGACCCGGTCAACCACCGCGATCCCACAGGGCAGAAGGCAGAGGATTATGTACTGCCAGTGCTGAGTATCCTTACCAACGTGCTAGGTCTGTTTATCAGCGGGCTACGATTCAGAGCTTTCGTCAAGCAGGTGGGTGCTAGTCGAAGAATTGCCGTGGAAAGCCTTTCACCGTCGATTATGCCGCCAACACGACAGGATTGGGCTTTGTCCAGCGTGAGTGCGGTCGCTGGCGTTGCGGGGTTGACCATTGGTGTTGTGAGAACGGCCGATCCTGAAAACAACTGGCAGACATGGGCCTTGGCTACGCTGACCGTTGTGTCGCTCGCAACGACGGGCTATGAGGCATGGGGGCTGGCTCAGGAGAAGCCATGGAAACCGGATACGCCTGTCGCTGTGAGGCGGCGAGAATCTCCGCCTACCGCAGATGATGTGAACACTTCAGCGGCCGAGATCAGAGGCATGACCCCATCCCAGAAATACGGATAGCGACATCTGTCGCTATCCGCTTATCCCGGGCAGTTACTGCGCCTGCACTTCTTTCAGGTAAGGCGCAGGTTCCGCGCCCAGATTGTTCAGCAAGCGCTGGCTATACCAGTCAATGAAGTTGACCACGCCAAACTCGTAGGTCTTCGAGTAAGGCCCAGGCTGATAAGCAGTGGAGTTGATCCCACGCTGGTTCTCTTCAGCCAAACGACGGTCCTGATCGTTGGTTGCGTCCCAGACCTTGCGCATCTGCTCAGGGTCGTAGTCCACGCCTTCCACGGCATCCTTGTGTACCAGCCACTTGGTGGTGACCATGGTTTCCTGGGCGCTGATCGGCCACACGGTGAACACGATCATGTGGTCGCCCATGCAGTGGTTCCAGGAGTGTGGCAGGTGCAGGATGCGCATCGAGCCCAGGTCGGGGTTCTTGATGCGGCCCATCAGCTTCTTGCATGCCTGCTTGCCATCCATGGTCATCGACACGGTCCCCTTGAGCAGCGGCATGCGCACGATACGGTTACGCAGGCCATGGCTCTTGTGCAGGTACGGGATCTTCTCGGCTTCCCAGGCAGCGGCGGAGGCGGCTACGTGGTCCTTGAAGGCCTGGTCGGCGCGAGGGTCGTTGGTGTCGTCCCACTCCAGCAGGGTTTTCAGCAGTTCAGGGTGCGACCCATTGCAGTGGTAGCACTCGCGGTTGTTTTCCAGCACCAGTTTCCAGTTGGCCTTTTCCATCAAGGTGGTTTGTACCGCCACCTTGGTGTTTTCCATATCGTACGGTTCCATGTAGTGGTCCAGGGTGGCCAGGAACTCGTCGATGGCGGGCGGGTTTTCCGCCAGGCTGATGAAGATGTAGCCGCCAGCGACCTTCACGTTCACCGGCTTCAGGCCATACTGGTTCATGTCGAAGTCGGCGCCCATTTCAGTGCCGGCGAACAGCAAGCGGCCGTCCAGCTCGTAGGTCCACTGGTGGTAAGGGCAGACCAGCTTGGCCACCTTGCCTTTTTCGCTGGTGCACAGACGCGAGCCGCGGTGGCGGCAGACGTTATGGAAGGCATGCACCTTACCCTCGGCACCACGGATCACGATGATCGGGTTCTTGCCGATCTGCAGGGTCAGGAAGTTGCCCTTTGTCGGAATCTCGCTTACCAGCCCCGCGATCAGCCACTCCTTGTGGAAGATCTCCTGCATGTCGATCTGGAACAGACGCTCGTCGGTGTAGAAAGGCTGGGGCAGCGAGTAGGTGCGCTCGCGGGTCTGCAGCATCTCGGCGGTGGCCTTGCGTGCAGGTTCCAGTGGATCGCCCAGGCTCAGGGTTGCGGTGACGTCCATCGTGTATTCCTCGGGGCCGTGTGCGGCCGGCAAAAGGTGGCTAATCGTTGTTGTGGTGCCGCAAGGCTGCTCATCAGAAACAGCTAGTTGTTTTGCCGTGGAGTGTGCGTCCGAAGGCGTCATGAACCGTATCCATGGGCGACATGGCCGATTTGAATTACGACGCGCCAGCCCTTGCAGTGCGGGGCTGGTCGCGATAAGCACGCCGATGTCGCTGGCAGGAATGTACGTCGTCTTCAGCTTGCGCATTATCCAAGCCATAAAACGGCCAATAGTCGGCTGCTGGAGATGAACATGTCCGATACCTTCCTCAATCCGGTCACTACCCAGACCTGGGCCAACGGCCGCCACATCGTGCGCTGCGTCAAGGTCATCCAGGAGACCTGGGACGTGCGCACCTTCTGCTTCATGGCCGATCAACCGATCATGTTCTTCTTCAAGCCGGGGCAGTTCGTCACCCTGGAGCTGGAGATCGAAGGCAAGCCGGTGATGCGCTCCTACACCATCTCCAGTTCACCCTCGGTGCCCTACAGCTTCTCGATCACGGTCAAGCGCGTACCGGGCGGCCTGGTGTCCAACTTCCTTCACGACACCATGCACGAAGGCGCCGAGCTGCCGGTGCATGGCCCGGTGGGGCTGTTCAACGCCATCGATTTCCCGGCGCAAAAGGTGCTGTACCTCTCGGGCGGTGTCGGGATCACCCCGGTCATGTCGATGGCGCGCTGGTTCTACGACACCAACGGCAATGTCGACATGGTGTTCGTGCACAGCGCCCGTTCGCCGAAGGACATCATCTACCATCGTGAACTGGAGCAGATGGCCTCGCGCATCCCCAATTTCAGCCTGCACATCATTTGTGAAAAGCATGGCCTGGGTGAGCCGTGGGCGGGTTATCGCGGTTACCTCAACCAGCGCCTGATGGAGCTGATCGCGCCGGACTACATGGACCGTGTGGTGTTCTGCTGCGGCCCGACGCCATACATGACTGCGGTCAAGCGCATGCTCGAAGCGGTCGGCTTCGACATGAAGAACTATCACGAGGAATCGTTCGGTGCGACGCCGCCTGAGGCCAAGGCCGATGCGGTGGAGCATGCCGAGCAGGCTGCCGACGCGCCGGAACTGGATGCGGCCGACCTCAACCTGGTGGAGTTCATCGGCAGCGAGAAGAGCATCCGCATCGCCCCGGGCGAGACCGTGCACGCGGCGGCGGCCAAGGTTGGCCTGATGATCCCGAAAGCCTGCGGTATGGGCATTTGCGGCACCTGCAAGGTGCTCAAGCTGGGCGGCGAAGTGGAGATGGAGCACAACGGCGGCATTACCGAAGAGGACGAAGCCGAGGGCTACATCCTGTCGTGCTGCAGTGTGCCGAAAGGGGATGTGCGGATCGATTACTGATCCTGTGTTCCCAGGGCCGCAAAGCGGCCCTGTTCTGTTTCACAACTGGTATTTCCGACAGTTCCAGATTACCCGAGGTACCAAATAGAATTGCCTCAGTCCTCTTTGAGTATTGAGCATGAACCGTTGCCATTTGCTAGTTGTGGATATGAGCGGTTCAGTGTTTTACCGCAGCCACTGCAGAACACACGGCGCATATGACCCCTATGGTGCACATCCAGGCAATGCTGCTTGGGTACTCGCATTTAATGGCGAGCGCCGAGATAACCTCACAGGCTTTTATCTGCTCGGCAATGGCAGAAGAGCATATAGCTCCGCATCAAGGCGATTCTTGTCTGCAGACCAGCTGAGCCCATTTTCCAAGGGGGGTATCAATGCTTATGCCTATTGCTTGGGAGATCCGGTTAACAGGCAAGATCCGAGCGGAGCATTCAGCATTCTCTCGTTTCTCAAAAGCGCGATATGGCTAGGCTCGCGGATTAAAGCAGCTTGGGCTCGTCCAGCTGGATTGAAGGTGTTGGCTGAAGCGGCTAAATGGACGGCCGGTATCGGAGGCAGCCTGGCTTTTTACGGAGTACCTGGTGGTAAAGAGTTGGCGACTGCTGGGAGTATTGTGAAGGCCGGGTTAAAAGGATTTTCAGTCGGCAGGGCGCTGCAGAAAGAGGTTGAGAATAGTTTTGGGCCTCTCATGATGGATTTGGCTGGGGCTGAATTTTCGCCCTTCGTTGGCCCTACCACCGCCAGCGAGTCTCCAAGCCCCTTGGCGCTTGCTGAACAGATCAGGGCTGCATCTCGCCAACCCATTAAAGTCCAAGGCAAGGCGTGACAATTCTGCAATCACCGCACGGGCCTGTTGCGCCCCGGTAGCACTCTGCACCGACAGCTCATTGATGTTCGCCAGGTTGCGTCCACTTTCCGCGCCACTTCTTCCACAGCGCTGATCATCTCGATGAGGGGGCTGGCCGCCTGTTCGATTTCGTTGTTCTGCTGCTGGCCACGGGCGCTTTCGTCAGTCCTTTTCCTGACCGGCGGTTGATCCAGGTCGGAACAAGGGGCCGGCTACCCTGTCAATCTGCGGGTTAGACACTTTGTGAATCCGATATTTAATGGCGATGGGCCGCACTTTTCTTTATCGTGTGCGCCCCTCGCAACAACCTGAGATAGACCCATGCTGGAAGCTTCCCTGAATCAAATCGAGCAACTGGTCAGCGACCTGATGCAGAAGAACGCTCAACTCACCGAGCAGAACGCCGCCCTCGGTCAGGAACTGGCCCAGGCCAAGGAAGAGAACGAAACCCTGCAGCTGTCGCTGATGGAGCAGGAAGAGAAGAACGGCAGCACCGCCGCACGCCTGCAGGCCCTGCTCGAGCGCGCCAACGCCGGCGTCGTAGGCGCATGACACTGCGAGCGCAGCCGATCAATGTCGTGTCGATCCTCGGCAACGACTATTCGATCAAGGCGCCTGAAGGCCAGGAAGCGACCCTGGCCCAGGCGGTGCAGATGCTCAACACCGCCCTGGCCCAGACCAAGCGTCAGTACCCGACCCTGATCGGCGACAAGCTGCTGGTGCTGGCCGCGCTGAACCTGTGTTCGCGGCAGATCGAGCTGCAGGATGAGCACCGCAAGACGCTGGAGCGTACACAGGCGCAGATCGATGCCACGGTGGACGCCATCGTGCGGACCATAGCCGAACAATAAGGTCTTACATTGACCTCTGTGGGAGCGGATTCACCCGTGAATGCGTCAGTGCATTCAGCATCGCATTCGCGGGTAAACCCGCTCCCACAGGGTATCTGATTGCTTCAGGTCACTGGATTAACTGGATACGCAAGTGTATACACTTTCCGCAAAACAATAATTATGCGGGGAGTAGGGCATGCGTATCTGGCGTAAAAGCATCCAGTGGCAGTTGATTTCCAGCATGGGCGCAGCCCTGCTGGCGAGCATCCTGGTGGTGGTCATCATTTTCACGGTGGCGCTCAACCGTCTCACCGAACGCTACCTGGTCGATACCGCGCTGCCCGCCAGCATCGAGGCCATCCGCAACGACATCGAGCGCATGCTCGGACAGCCGCTGGTGGCGGCGGCAGATATTGCCGGCAACACCCTGCTGCGCGACTGGCTTGCCGCCGGTGAAGACCCCGCCCATGCCGCTCCATTCATCGAATACCTGACCGCCGCCAAGCAGCGCAACCAGGCCTTCACCACTTTGTTCGTCTCGACCGACACCGGCCACTACTACAACGAGAATGGCCTGGACCGTACCCTCAGCCGCAGCAATCCCAAGGACAAATGGTTCTACGGCTACATCGACAGCGGTGCCGAACGCCTGATCAACATCGACATCGACGGTGCCACCGGCGAGCTCGCGCTGTTCATCGATTATCGCGTGGAAAAGAATGGCCAACTGGTCGGTGTGGCCGGTATGGGCCTGCGCATGACCGAACTGTCGAAGCTGATCCATGACTTCAAATTTGGCGAGCACGGGAAGGTGTTCCTGGTGCGTAACGATGGCCTGATCCAGGTTCATCCGGACGCTGCCTTCAGCGGCAAACGCCAGCTCACCGAACAGCTCGGCGCGGATGCCGCCAAGGTGCTGATGACTGGCGGCGAAGGCCTGCGCAGCAGCCGCTTCAGCCGTGACGGCGAAAGCTACCTGGCGCTCGGACTGCCCCTTCGCGACCTCAACTGGACCCTGGTGGCCGAGGTGCCCGAGGAGGAAATCTACGCGCCAATGCACCAGGCGGTATGGCTGACCAGCCTGATCGGTGGTGCCGTGGCCCTGGTGTCGCTGCTGCTGGTGGTGCTGCTGGCGCGTGGCCTGGTGCGGCCGATCCGCCGCGTGACAGCGGCGCTGGTGCAGATTGGCAGCGGCGCGGGTGACCTCAGCCACCGGCTGGACGATTCACGCCAGAACGAACTGGGCGACCTGGCGCGTGGTTTCAACCGCTTCCTCGACAGCCAGCGCCGGTTGATCGGCGAGGTATTGCACACTTCCGAGCGGCTGCACCTGGCGGTCGAGCAGGTGACACAGGTGGTGGACAACACCGCCGAGCGTTCCGGGCGCCAGCAGGAAATGACCGAAATGGTCGCTACCGCCGTGCACGAAATGGGTTTGACCGTGCAGGACATTGCCCGCAATGCCGGTGATGCGGCCCAGGCCTCGCAGTCGGCGAGGGACGAAGCCCTGCAGGCGCGTGAAGTGGTGCAACGCTCGATCCGTGGTATCGAGGGGATGTCGGGTGATATCGGCAAGGCGGCCGATGCAGTCAGCCAGCTGGCCGAGGAAGTAGCTTCGATCGACGAAGTTCTTGCGGTTATCCGTAGTATTTCCGAGCAAACCAACCTGCTGGCGCTGAATGCCGCCATCGAGGCGGCCAGGGCAGGGGAGATGGGCCGTGGGTTTGCCGTGGTGGCCGATGAGGTGCGTACCTTGGCCCGGCGCACGCAGCTGTCCACCGACGAAGTGCAGCAGATGATCCAGCGCTTGAAGCAGGGCGCGGGTTCGGCTGTGAGTTCGATGCAGGCTGGGCAGCAGGCGACGGGTAGCGGGGTGGAGTCGAGCCAGCGCACCGGAGCGTCATTGGGGGCGATCACTGACCAGGTCGAGCACATCAGCGACATGAACCATCAGGTAGCTACTGCGACCGAAGAGCAGTCGGCGGTGACCGAGGAGATCAATCGTACGGTGCAGGGGATTTCCGACCTGGCGCGGGAGACCGCGGCGGAGGTGCAGGGCTGTCGTGAAGAGTGCCAGGCGCTGCGTGGCTTGGCGGATGACCTGGCGCGGCAGATGGGTGGGTTCAGGCTTTAGATCAGGGCTTCTTCGCGGGCTTGCCCGCTCCCACAGGTACTGCACAGCTCTCGACGGCTGCGATGTTCCTGTGGGAGATTGCCCAACCCTTTGGGCTGCGCTGTCGCGCAGAGAACCAATATCGCTCGTCTGACGCGTCCTTTGTAGGAGCAGCCTTGTGCTGCGAAGAGGCCGGTACAGCCAATAGACAGGCTTTGTCAGCCCCGGCCTCTTCGCAGCACAAGGCTGCTCCTACAGGGCCTCGCCGAACCAATGAGTCATGTGTTGCTCTATGAGAGCGGGCATGCCCGCGAATGCGGGCTGTCAGGCGCCGATGATGCTGCGGATATCCGCCGCCAGCTCGCGCACCCGCTCTTGCTCGGTATCCCACGAGCACATGAACCGCGCCCCGCCGCTACCAATGAAGGTATAGAACCGCCACCCCTTGGCGCGCAGTGCGTCGATCGCGTGCTCTGGCATCTGCAGAAACACCCCGTTGGCCTCGACCGGGAACATCAGCTCCACCCCCGGCAAGTCACTCACCAGCGAGGCGAGCAACTGCGCGCAATGGTTGGCATGCGTGCCATGGCGAAGCCAGGCGCCATCTTCCAGCAGGCCCACCCAAGGCGCCGACAGGAAGCGCATCTTCGATGCCAGTTGCCCGGCCTGCTTGCAGCGGTAGTCGAAGTCCTCGGCCAGTTGGCGGTTGAAGAACAGGATCGCCTCGCCCACCGCCATGCCGTTCTTGGTGCCGCCAAAGCACAGTACATCGACACCGGCCTTCCAGGTCAGCTCTGCCGGGCTGCAGCCCAGGAACGAGCAGGCATTGCTGAAGCGTGCGCCGTCCATGTGCAGGTTCAGCCCCAGCTCCTTGCAGGTGGCGCTGATCGCCTTCAGCTCGTCGGGGCGATAGACGGTGCCCACCTCGGTGGCCTGGGTAATGGTCACCACCCGTGGCTTGGGGTAGTGGATGTCCTGACGCTTCAGCGCCACTTCGCGGATCGACTGTGGTGTCAGCTTGCCGTTGACGCTGGGCGCGGTCAGCAGCTTGGAGCCGTTGGAGAAGAACTCCGGCGCACCGCACTCGTCGGTTTCGACGTGGGCGGTCTCGGAGCAGATCACGCTGTGGTAGCTCTGGCACAGCGAGGCCAGGGCCAGGGAGTTGGCGGCGGTGCCGTTGAAGGCGAAGAACACCTCGCAGTCGGTTTCGAACAGCTTGCGGAAGTATTCCGCGGCGCGTTCGGTCCACTGGTCGTCGCCGTAGGCGCGGTCGTGGCCATGGTTGGCCTTTTCCATCGCTGCCCAGGCTTCGGGGCAGATGCCGGAATAGTTGTCGCTGGCGAATTGTTGGCTCTTATCTGTCATGACACTGTCCTGTGAACGACGCAGAACAGCACTCTAAACCATCGATTCAGCAGTTGCCTATACAAGCGGTGCATCGGCTGATTTCAGCGGTGCCTGTACTGGGCCTATCGCCGGCAAGCTGGCTCCCACAGGTACTCCACAGGGCTTGAGAGCAATGTCATTCCTGTGGGAGCCGGCTTGCCGGCGATGAGGCCAGAGAGGCCAGTGCAAAACGAATGTCGTAAACGCGCCATTGCAAGGCGTGCGCAGGCATCTGACCCGCCCCGGCCAGTCATAACATCGCCACAAAGGGCCACAGTGCCCCACGACAAAAAACGATCGCTGCCGGGAGATACACGATGTTCAGCAAGCAAGACCAGATTCAGGGTTACGACGATGCACTGCTGGCGGCGATGAATGCCGAAGAACAGCGCCAGGAAGACCACATCGAGCTGATCGCCTCGGAAAACTACACCTCCAAGCGCGTGATGCAGGCCCAAGGCAGCGGCCTGACCAACAAGTACGCCGAAGGCTACCCGGGCAAGCGCTACTACGGCGGCTGCGAGCACGTGGACAAGGTAGAGGCCCTGGCCATCGAGCGCGCCAAGCAGCTGTTCGGTGCCGACTACGCCAACGTCCAGCCGCACTCCGGCTCCTCGGCCAATGCTGCGGTCTACCTGGCCCTGCTGCAGGCTGGTGACACCATCCTCGGCATGAGCCTGGCCCACGGCGGCCACCTGACCCACGGTGCCAAGGTGTCGTCTTCGGGCAAACTGTACAACGCTGTGCAATACGGCATCGACACCAACACCGGCCTGATCGACTACGACGAAGTCGAGCGCCTGGCTGTCGAGCACAAGCCGAAAATGATCGTTGCCGGCTTCTCGGCCTACTCCAAGACGCTCGATTTCCCACGCTTCCGCGCCATCGCCGACAAGGTCGGCGCGCTGCTGTTCGTCGACATGGCCCACGTAGCCGGCCTGGTTGCCGCTGGCCTGTACCCGAACCCGATCCCGTTCGCCGATGTGGTTACCACCACCACTCACAAGACCCTGCGCGGCCCACGTGGCGGCCTGATCCTTGCCAAGTCGAACGAAGAGATCGAGAAGAAGCTGAACGCCGCGGTGTTCCCAGGCGCCCAGGGCGGCCCGCTGATGCACGTGATCGCCGCCAAGGCCGTTTGCTTCAAGGAAGCGCTGGAGCCTGAATTCAAGGCCTACCAGCAACAAGTGATCGAAAACGCCCAGGCCATGGCCCAGGTGTTCATCGACCGCGGCTACGACGTGGTTTCCGGCGGCACCGACAACCACCTGTTCCTGGTCAGCCTGATCCGCCAGGGCCTCACCGGCAAAGATGCCGACGCCGCCCTGGGCCGCGCGCACATCACCGTCAACAAGAACGCCGTGCCGAATGACCCGCAGTCGCCATTCGTCACCTCGGGCCTGCGCATCGGTACCCCGGCCGTTACCACCCGCGGCTTCAAGGTCGCTCAGTGCGTGGCCCTGGCCGGCTGGATCTGCGACATCCTCGACAACCTCGGTGACGCAGACGTCGAAGCCGATGTGGCGAAGAACGTCGCGGCCCTGTGCGCAGATTTCCCTGTTTACCGCTGAGTGGAGTCACACACCATGCAACGTTACTCGGGCTTCGGCCTTTTCAAGCACTCCCTCAGCCACCACGAGAACTGGCAGCGCATGTGGCGCACGCCAACCCCTAAAAAGGTCTACGACGTGGTTATCGTTGGCGGTGGCGGCCATGGCCTGGCCACGGCCTACTACCTGGCCAAGGAGCACGGCATCACCAACGTCGCCGTGATCGAGAAGGGCTACCTGGGCGGCGGCAACACCGCCCGTAACACCACCATCGTGCGTTCCAACTACCTGTGGGACGAGTCGGCGCACCTGTACGAGCACGCCATGAAGCTGTGGGAGGGCCTGTCCCAGGACCTCAACTACAACGTGATGTTCTCCCAGCGCGGCGTGTACAACCTGTGCCACACCCTGCAGGACATGCGTGACTCCGAGCGCCGGGTCAGCGCCAACCGCCTGAACGGCGTGGATGGCGAGCTGCTCAACACTGCCCAGGTCGCGGCCGAGATCCCTTACCTGGACTGCTCGAAGAACACCCGCTACCCGATCCTCGGTGCCACCGTGCAGCGCCGTGGCGGCGTGGCGCGTCACGACGCCGTGGCCTGGGGCTTTGCCCGTGCCGCCGACGCCCTGGGCGTGGACCTGATCCAGCAGACCGAAGTGATCGGCTTCCGCAAGGAAAACGGCGCGGTCATCGGTGTGGAAACCAACAAAGGCTTCATCGGCGCCAAGCGCGTCGGCGTGGTCACCGCCGGTAACTCCGGGCACATGGCCAAGCTGGCCGGCTTCCGCCTGCCGCTGGAATCGCACCCGCTGCAAGCACTGGTATCCGAGCCGATCAAGCCGATCATCGACAGCGTGATCATGTCCAACGCCGTGCACGGCTACATCAGCCAGTCCGACAAGGGCGACCTGGTGATCGGTGCCGGTATCGACGGCTGGGTCGGCTATGGCCAGCGCGGTTCGTACCCGGTGATCGAGCACACCCTGCAGGCCATCGTCGAGATGTTCCCCAACCTCTCGCGCGTGCGCATGAACCGCCAGTGGGGCGGCATCGTCGATACCTCGCCGGACGCTTGCCCGATCATCACCAAGACCCCGGTCAAGAACATGTTCTTCAACTGCGGTTGGGGTACTGGCGGCTTCAAGGCGACCCCGGGTTCGGGCAACGTCTTCGCCGCGAGCCTGGCCAAGGGCGAAATGCACCCACTGGCCGCGCCGTTCTCCATGGACCGTTTCTACAACGGCGCACTGATCGACGAACACGGCGCCGCCGCCGTCGCCCACTAACCGGAGACACCGTCATGTTGCATATTTTCTGTCCCCACTGCGGCGAGCTGCGCTCCGAAGAAGAGTTCCACGCCTCTGGCCAGGCGCACATCGCCCGCCCGCTGGACCCTAACGCCTGCTCCGACGAGGAGTGGGGTACCTACATGTTCTACCGTGACAACCCACGCGGTATTCACCACGAACTGTGGGACCACGTTGCCGGCTGCCGCCAGTATTTCAACGTCACCCGCGACACCGTGACCTACGAAATTCTGGAAACCTACAAGATTGGCGAGAAGCCGCAAGTGACCGCCAGCGGCAAGCAGAACAGCGCCGCGTCGACCGTCAAAGGCCAAGGGGAAAAAGTATGAGCCAGACCTATCGCCTCGCCAGCGGCGGCCGTATCGACCGCAGCAAGGTCCTGAACTTCACTTTCAACGGCAAGACCTACCAGGGTTATGCCGGTGACAGCCTGGCTGCCGCATTGCTGGCCAACGGCGTCGACATCGTCGGCCGCAGCTTCAAGTATTCGCGCCCACGCGGCATCATCGCCGCCGGTACCGAAGAGCCGAACGCCATCCTGCAGATCGGCTCCAGCGAAGCCACCCAGATCCCCAACGTGCGTGCCACCCAGCAGGCGCTGTACGCAGGTCTTGTAGCTACCAGCACCAACGGCTGGCCGAACGTCAACAACGACGTCATGGGCATCCTGGGCAAGGTGGGCGGCAGCATGATGCCGCCGGGCTTCTACTACAAAACCTTCATGTACCCGAAATCGTTCTGGATGACTTACGAGAAGTACATCCGCAAAGCCGCCGGCCTTGGCCGCGCGCCGCTGCAGAACGACCCGGACAGCTACGACTACATGAACCAGCACTGCGACGTGCTGATCGTCGGCGCCGGCCCTGCTGGCCTGGCCGCCGCACTGGCCGCTGCCCGCAGCGGTGCCCGCGTGATCCTGGCTGACGAGCAGGAAGAGTTCGGCGGCAGCCTGCTCGACACCCGCGAAACCCTCGACGGCAAGCCTGCTACCGATTGGGTCAACGCCGTGGTCAAGGAGCTGGAAAGCCTGCCGGAAGTGACCCTGCTGCCACGTGCCACGGTCAACGGCTACCACGACCATAACTTCCTGACCATCCACGAGCGCCTCACCGACCACCTCGGCGACCGCGCCCCGATCGGCCAGGTTCGCCACCGCGTGCACCGCGTGCGTGCCAAGCGCGTAGTGCTGGCTGCCGGCGCCCACGAGCGCCCGCTGGTGTACGGCAACAACGACGTGCCGGGCAACATGCTGGCTGGTGCCGTTTCCACCTACGTACGCCGTTACGGCGTGGCCCCGGGCCGCAAGCTGGTGCTGTCGACCAACAACGACCACGCCTACCGCGCCGCGCTGGACTGGCACGACGCCGGCCTGCAAGTGGTCGCCATCGCCGACGCCCGTCACAACCCGCGTGGCTCGCTGGTCGAAGAAGCGCGTGCCAAAGGCATCCGCATCCTCACCTCCAGCGCCGTGATCGAGGCCAAGGGCAGCAAGCATGTTACCGGCGCCCGTGTGGCCGCCATCGACGTGCAGGCACACAAGGTCACCAGCCCTGGCGAAACCCTCGAGTGCGACCTGATCGCCACCTCCGGCGGTTACAGCCCGATCGTGCACCTGGCTTCGCACCTGGGCGGTCGCCCGGTATGGCGTGAAGACATCCTCGGCTTCGTGCCGGGCGATGCTCCGCAGAAACGCGAATGCGTGGGTGGCATCAACGGCGTCTACGCCCTGGGCGACGTGATCGCCGATGGCTTCGAGGGCGGCGTTCGCGCAGCCACCGAAGCGGGCTTCAAGGCCACCGTTGGCAGCCTGCCGAAAACCGTTGCACGCAAGGAAGAGGCCACTGTGGCGCTGTTCCAGGTGCCGCACGACAAAGGCACTGCCCGTGCACCCAAGCAGTTCGTTGACCAGCAGAACGACGTCACCGCAGCCGCCATCGAACTGGCCACCCGCGAAGGCTTCGAGTCGGTCGAGCACGTGAAACGCTACACCGCGCTGGGCTTCGGTACCGACCAGGGCAAACTGGGCAACATCAACGGCCTGGCCATTGCCGCCCGTTCGATCGGCATCACCATCCCGGAAATGGGCACCACCATGTTCCGTCCCAACTACACGCCGGTTACCTTCGGCGCGGTAGCGGGCCGTCACTGTGGTCACCTGTTCGAGCCCATACGCTTCACCGCCCTGCATGCCTGGCACGTGAAGAACGGCGCCGAGTTCGAAGATGTCGGCCAGTGGAAGCGCCCATGGTACTTCCCGAAAGCCGGTGAAGACATCCACGCCGCCGTGGCCCGTGAATGCAAGGCCGTGCGCGACAGCGTGGGCCTGCTGGACGCCTCGACCCTGGGCAAGATCGACATCCAGGGCCCGGACGCGCGTGAGTTCCTCAACCGCATCTACACCAACGCCTGGACCAAGCTCGACGTGGGCAAGGCCCGCTATGGCCTGATGTGCAAGGAAGACGGCATGGTCTTCGACGACGGCGTAACCGCCTGCGTCGGCGACAACCACTTCATCATGACCACCACCACTGGTGGCGCCGCCCGCGTGCTGCAGTGGATGGAGCTGTACCACCAGACCGAATGGCCGGAACTGAAGGTGTACTTCACCTCGGTCACCGACCACTGGGCCACCATGACCCTGTCCGGCCCGAACAGCCGCAAGCTGCTCAGCGAGCTGACCGACATCGACATGGACAAGGAAGCCTTCCCGTTCATGACCTGGAAAGAAGGCAACGTCGGCGGCGTACCGGCCCGGGTGTTCCGTATCTCGTTCACCGGCGAGCTGTCGTACGAAGTCAACGTACAGGCCAACTACGCCATGGGCGTGCTGGAACAGATCATCGAGGCAGGCAAGAAGTACAACCTGACCCCGTACGGCACCGAGACCATGCACGTACTGCGTGCCGAGAAGGGCTTCATCATCGTTGGCCAGGACACTGACGGCTCGATGACCCCGGATGACCTGAACATGAGCTGGTGCGTGGGCCGCAACAAGCCGTATTCGTGGATCGGCCTGCGTGGCATGAACCGCGAAGACTGCGTGCGCGAAAACCGCAAGCAGCTGGTGGGCCTGAAGCCGGTCGACCCGACCAAGTGGCTGCCGGAAGGCGCCCAGCTGGTGTTCGACCCGAAACAGCCGATCCCGATGGACATGGTTGGCCACGTCACCTCCAGCTATGCGTCCAACTCCCTGGGCTATTCGTTCGCCATGGGTGTGGTCAAAGGCGGCCTTAAGCGCATGGGCGAGCGCGTCTACTCGCCGCAGGCGGATGGCAGCGTGATCGAGGCGGAGATCGTGTCTTCGGTGTTCTTCGATCCGAAGGGTGAGCGGCAGAACGTTTGACTCCGGGCCCTGTGGGGGCAGGCCAGGCCCAATCGCCGGCAAGCCAGCTCCCACAGGATCGATGCAGCTTTGAAGGTTGGCGAGCTCCCTGTGGGAGCTGGCTTGCCGGCGATGAGGCCGGTAGCCCCAACACACAAGCTGCGTCGCATCGACGAACAAGAATTCAAGGCAGGTAAGAAATGAGCGCTATCAACGTCTTCCAGCAAAACCCCGGCGCCGAGGCCAAGGCCCAGTCGCCACTGCACCACGCCGACCTGGCCAGCCTGGTTGGCAAAGGCCGCAAGAACGCAGGCGTGACCCTGCGTGAACGCAAGTTCCTCGGCCACCTGACCCTCCGTGGCGACGGCCACGACCCGGAATTTGCCGCCGGCGTGCACAAGGCCCTGGGCCTGGAGCTGCCAGTGGCCCTGACCGTGGTCGCCAACAACGAAATGTCGCTGCAATGGATGGGGCCGGACGAGTGGCTGCTGATCGTCCCGGGGGGCCAGGAGTTTGCCGTCGAGCAGAAGCTGCGCGCGGCCCTCGAAGGCCAGCACATCCAGGTGGTCAATGTCAGCGGCGGGCAGAGCCTGCTGGAACTGCGCGGCCCGAACGTGCGCGAAGTGCTGATGAAGTCCACCAGCTATGATGTTCATCCGAACAACTTCCCGGTGGGCAAGGCAGTCGGCACTGTCTTCGCCAAGTCGCAACTGGTGATCCGCCGCACCGCCGAAGATACCTGGGAGCTGGTGATTCGCCGCAGCTTCGCCGACTACTGGTGGCTGTGGCTGCAGGACGCTTCGGCCGAGTACGGCCTGAGCATCGAGGCTTAAGGAGAACAGAACATGAGTCGGGCACCGGATACCTGGATTCTCACCGCCGACTGCCCGAGCATGCTCGGCACCGTCGACGTGGTGACGCGTTACCTCTTCGAGCAGCGCTGCTACGTGACGGAGCACCACTCCTTCGATGACCGGCTGTCGGGGCGTTTCTTCATTCGCGTGGAGTTCCGCCAGCCGGATGATTTCGATGAAGCCGGCTTCCGGGCCGGCCTTGCCGAGCGCAGCGAGGCGTTCGGCATGACCTTCGAGCTGACCGCACCTAACCATCGCCCCAAGGTGGTGATCATGGTGTCCAAGGCCGACCACTGCCTTAACGACCTGCTGTATCGCCAGCGTATCGGTCAGCTGGCCATGGACGTGGTCGCGGTGGTATCCAACCACCCTGATCTCGAACCCCTGGCACACTGGCACAAGATTCCTTACTACCACTTTGCCCTCGACCCCAAGGACAAGCCCGGGCAAGAGCGCAAGGTACTTCAGGTGATCGAGGAAACCGGCGCCGAACTGGTGATTCTTGCGCGCTACATGCAGGTGCTGTCACCGGAGCTGTGCCGGCGCCTGGATGGTTGGGCGATCAACATTCACCACTCGTTGCTGCCAGGGTTCAAAGGCGCCAAGCCTTATCACCAGGCGTACAACAAGGGCGTGAAGATGGTTGGCGCTACCGCGCACTACATCAACAACGACCTGGACGAAGGCCCGATCATCGCCCAGGGTGTGGAGGTAGTCGACCACAGTCATTACCCCGAAGACCTGATTGCCAAAGGGCGCGACATCGAGTGCCTGACCCTGGCGCGAGCTGTGGGGTATCACATCGAGCGACGAGTGTTCCTCAATGCGAACAGGACTGTGGTGCTCTGACCGCGTCTAGCTTTTATCGCGGGCATGGGCTTTCAGGGTTTCGCGGATGGCTGTAACGAACCTCTGGCGCATGTCCGCACCCAGTTTGTTACCTGGGATTGGTTCGCCGTCGCGGTCCACCCAGCCTGCTTTGAACTCATGAAGATCCATGCCTTCGGCTTCTTCGTCGAAGTCGTAGCCTGGACCATAAGCCGCGTAATAGAAGATCTTGTCGGCGTCCAGAAAGTACCGCTGTTTGCCGAACAATGCTGCTTCGATGTCTGGGTCGAAGCCCTGCTGCCTGGCAGCCTCGACCCAGTATGGCCAGAAGGCGTCCTCGGGGCGTTCAGTATCCGTCATGGTGGTTCTCCAGTTTGATAGACGATGGGTTACTGCATCCCTATCGAATCACTCGGTCGCCAACGTATTGCGGTAGATATTCATCGCCCCGGGCATGCGCTCGACCACCACCTGGCCGATTGCCGTTCAGAGGTATTTGCCTGTCGTTTCCAGTCAGCGCATCCGTCCCCATCAGGCCCACAATTCCCTGCATTCCAGTAACACATGCCGCCCACGGATGGCGGCGCGTTCAACCACCGCTGCATAAATATAAATCAAGCGAGGTAAGAGCATGTCTGGCAATCGTGGAGTGGTATATCTCGGCGCCGGCAAGGTCGAGGTGCAGAAGATCGACTACCCGAAAATGCAGGACCCACGCGGCAAGAAGATCGAGCACGGCGTGATCCTGAAGGTGGTCTCCACCAACATCTGCGGCTCCGACCAGCACATGGTCCGCGGTCGCACCACTGCCCAGGTCGGCCTGGTCCTGGGCCACGAAATCACCGGCGAGATCGTCGAGAAGGGCCGTGACGTCGAGCGCATGCAGATTGGCGACCTGGTCTCGGTGCCATTCAACGTCGCCTGTGGCCGCTGCCGCTCCTGCAAGGAAATGCACACCGGTGTCTGCCTCACCGTCAACCCTGCCCGCGCTGGCGGTGCCTATGGTTACGTCGACATGGGCGACTGGACCGGCGGCCAGGCCGAGTACGTGCTGGTGCCGTACGCCGACTTCAACCTGCTGAAACTGCCCGAGCGCGACAAGGCCATGGAAAAGATCCGTGACCTGACCTGCCTGTCTGACATCCTGCCTACTGGTTACCACGGTGCCGTGACTGCCGGCGTTGGCCCAGGCAGCACCGTCTACGTTGCCGGTGCCGGCCCGGTCGGTTTGGCTGCCGCTGCCTCGGCACGTCTGCTGGGCGCTGCTTGCGTCATCGTTGGCGACCTCAACCCAGCCCGCCTGGCTCACGCCAAGTCCCAGGGTTTCGAAGTGGTCGACCTGTCCAAGGACACCCCGCTGCACGAGCAGATCGTCGATATCCTCGGCGAGCCTGAAGTGGACTGCGCCATCGACGCCGTTGGCTTCGAGGCCCGCGGCCATGGCCACGAAGGTGCCAAGCATGAAGCGCCAGCTACCGTGCTGAACTCGCTGATGCAGGTTACCCGCGTTGCCGGCAACATCGGTATCCCGGGCCTGTACGTGACCGAAGACCCGGGTGCGGTGGATGCTGCCGCCAAGATCGGCGCGCTGAGCATTCGCTTCGGCCTGGGCTGGGCAAAATCGCACAGCTTCCACACCGGCCAGACCCCGACCATGAAGTACAACCGCCAGCTGATGCAGGCGATCATGTGGGATCGAATCAACATCGCTGAAGTGGTTGGTGTGCAGGTGATCAACCTGGATCAGGCGCCGGAAGGTTATGGCGAGTTCGATGCGGGTGTGCCGAAGAAGTTCGTTATTGACCCGCACAAGATGTGGGGGGCGGCGTAATCAGCGCCGATTAACAAGAGCCCCTCGAATCGAGGGGCTTTTTTGTGGCTGTTGCACTGATCTCAAGCCTGCACTGCCCTGTAGGAGCGGCCTTGTGTCGCGAAAGGGCTGCCAAGCAGCCCCAGGGTTTTGGCGCAAATGCACAAATTGCCGGGGCTGCTGCGCAGCCCTTTCGCGACACAAGGCCGCTCCTACAGCTGACCGCGCTAACCGGCCAAGCTATACAAGGCTCAGCGCATCATCCCCAGCTCGGCATCATCCATCAGCGCCTTGGCCAACGCGCTCAGGTAATGTGAAGCCCAAAGCAACTGCGGCTTGTTGTCCATCAGTCCGTCAATGGTCATATCCCGCACATACCGCTACGGCTTTCTGACCGTGCAACCGAAGTCCACTTAAATTAGGTGGACAGCATGGCCTTCGGCGGTTGCGGCAGGAAGATCTATTGGCCGGACGAATACAATAAATATGAGAAATGTATTGAACATTCAAAGCCGCTTGTAGAGGGCGGCTTTGAAGTGTTCGCTCTCATAATTTAATCAGCATCGAAGATGAGGTTCTCAAGGCTACCAGGTCGCTCTCTCCGGGCGTCTCGACGAGCTTGCTGTCGGCCATATCTGATCTCTCTCAAATAAATTCTTGCACCACCAAGAGATTCTATGCTGTTTATATCTTCTAATAGGTCAAGCCTTGCTACAGCGCTTCTGCTGAAATTACCCGGTACGCCGGAGAGTGTTCCCGCCCTCGCAGCGCTCATTGTTTGATCGCTTGTGGTTATTGCTTTTATGTATCTTTGAATGATTGGGGTGGTATAGCTATTAATGGATCTAGAAGTTTTTGAGAGTGCGGCTGCCTCTTGGGGGAGTAGATTGCTAATAATGGACTCGAATATATCGGGCTCCCTTATTTTATCAAAGTGATTAATGGGTTCAGGTGTGGCAGAGTAGCGTGGGGCGTTTGGACGCAATGCACTGGCATGCGAGGTGGTACGCTTGAGCGTGGAGGGCTTGAATCTATGAAACGCTACGGCAGCGTTCTTGCTCACCTTCATGACCTGGCCATTTTCCAAATGTACGAGTACATGACCTGTCGGGTCTGTATAGTTGACTGGATCTCCGCCGCAGTATGCGTAACAGTTCGTTCCACCCTTTCCAAAGGGGCTGAGGCTATCAGGTGATTGAAAACGCATTAGATCCGGGGAGTATGCTCTATACCCCAATCCAAGGTGATAGACTCCTAATAGTATATCTATGAATTCGCCATTGAATCCTTGCAACGTCCGTTTGGACGGTAGGTTTCTAGAATGCCCAAAAGCGGCATATGCATACTCTTCTTTTTTTGCACTGTCATGGGTGTACATTATTGAGTTTTTCGTATCTGTCGCTAACAGTTCAAGTTTTCGGGCGCTATCATTAGAGGATTCAGCGAAAATATGTTTGGTGGACCGGAAAGTCGAACGGTAATGATCGCCTATTTTTAAAGTGATGAGATTACCGCTTTGGTAGAAGAGGTGTGCCATGATAGTCCTCCAACAAATTGATTGAGCTAGCCTCGTGGCGCTTGGCGGTACGATGGCGGAGTCGCGGAAGTATAAATTAGACTAACTTCATCTATGTCGATTCTGCTACTGGCAAATTTGACAGTTGCTTTTTTGGAGCGACATGGCTCTCCGGCCCTTCTCTGAGGAAATGTCCGATTGCGCTGTGAGTAGCGCCATCAACTGATATTTTTGCTAGTAGACGGCATAACCTGATTGGGCGAGTGTATGGATAGAGGTGATCATGATGCTGGAGGTGATATCTATGCCTATTAAACCTGTACCTGAACAAGGAATGTCTGAAAAATATGATTCCAAGTTGGAACTGGCCTTCGCTCAGTATTTCTATCAAGGTGATAATCTACATGCAAAAATTCAAAGCTATAAATGCCAATCGATTTATAGGTTCGAGCACGGCGTGCTTGCCCAGCGTGAAATTCATGACGGTCGATACGAGATAGGACTGCTTTATCATGATGAAAAACTATCTGTTTCGCGTGTGCCGAAATATGGAGCGAAATTTGGAGTCGCCTACGCGCCCTATGGTTGTGCATCCTTAGAAAATTTAAAGGATGCTTTGCTTGGGTTCAGTGGTGAGCGATTTGATGAAGTCGCAGTTCGTTACTTATTAGGTAATGGATATCGTGCGTATAGTCCCAGTCTGATGCGATTTACCAGT
The DNA here is from genome assembly GCF_013305685.1 of Pseudomonas sp. 13159349. Taxonomy (NCBI): domain Bacteria; kingdom Pseudomonadati; phylum Pseudomonadota; class Gammaproteobacteria; order Pseudomonadales; family Pseudomonadaceae; genus Pseudomonas; species Pseudomonas sp. 13159349. The sequence goes on from NZ_CP045553.1 coordinate 429,557, forward strand.
CCGGATAACTTGAGCCCATTTGGTAGAGGGGGAGCGAATTCGTACGTGTACTGCATTGGTGACCCTGTAAACTTTACCGATCCGACAGGTCATGGGCGGATTTTCAACTTTTTTAGGAGTCTTCTTTGGTCCTCTAAAAGCCCTGGCGGAAAGCAGGCAGACCAAGACGTCCGGATTGGTTATCATGGTACAAGTAAGGCCGCAGCAAAGAAGATTTTGAAGGAAGGTTTTAAAAGCCCAACTGGCACATTGTTTGTGACCGATACGTACGAGAATGCGCTCAACTATGCAGGTTTAAAGAAAAAAGGTGCTGTGTTAGCGGTAAGTACAGTTGATTTTGCAGTGGTTAAGAAAGAATCCTCACGGGGAGTGGTACGGAGCAAAGGTATAAATGAACTGAGGATTCCTGGGGCGGCGCACCACGTACTTACGTTCAAGCGAGTTTCAAGTCCAGGCGAACCCACAGATTTTAGCAGGTTTATAACTTTGGAAGAGCAAATGGCGCGCGATATCAAGGCGCTCCGGCAAAGGATGGGGGACATCTGACTGTGCGGTGTCATCTCTTCCTTCACTGTGGGCAAAGCCGGCGCCTTTGGTTCAGCCTTCAGTCTGAAATTTTTGGACGTGTAGTGCAGGCCCTATCACCAGCGGCCGGCAGTTTTATCAGGTAGCGGGTGATTAGGGGCCGAGTCCTTTGAGTATCTGGATATCTGCTTTAAAAGTGAAACCATCGGAGTTGATCAGTCCCGAGTTGTTGGCGGATCTCTTCTGCTCTCCTTCCAATACGCTCAAAATAATTGCTGTATTCCTGAAATATCTCGGTGCCCGTCGCGACGTAACGTCGGTGTCTGCTGAAGGTTTGAATATGCCCGTCGGCGATCATCACTAGGCGTACTCCATGGTCTGGAGGATGCCGCCTTCAAGGGAGTGGGGATTATGGGGCGGATCAGAAACAGTTTTCAGCATGGTGTAACCCTCAATTTGCGATGAAGCCGCCGCCATTTGCTGTCAAACAAAGGGCGGCAGTTGTGCAATGGGTTGACAGACCGGTCAAATTGAGGGGCCCGGCGCACCCGAAGGTGCCCCACGCACAGTCGCCATGAAAGGCAGGGCATAGCTGGTAAATTTTCAATTTTCTGTATGACACTATTATGAAGGGCGCACTTACGTTTTGTGTTAATTGGAAGAATTCCCTCAACTTTTCCTTGGATTGCCGCAGGTACTATGTTTGCATCTAGTTTTTTGACATTTTTTATGGTTAATTCCCCAATCTCCAAGTGGAATGCCTTTGATGTGGAGGCAAGGTTCCCCAGGTCTTTTGCTGGAAGTTGACTGAATATTTTATCTCGTACACCTGGTTCATTGATGATGCTTAAGGTACCCCCTGGGTTGGATGAAGGCTTCCTCAATCCCGTAATATTACCGATCCACTTGGCAACGCTACGTAAATAATGGGGAATGTTCCCCGAGGGGGCTACTTTATTGATAGGGTCGTTCTGGCAGTAAGCGTAAGCATTCACACCTCATCTGTCGAAGGGGCTGAACGTGTCCGGACTGCCGAACCGCATCAGGCATGTGATGTATAGTCGGTGCCCATTGCCCAGTAGATATCCTTGAGTCAAAAGGTCTCGCCGCTGCCCATTAAATCCAAGCAGTGCTGCCGTTTTTTCAATATTTAGATAGCCATAGGGGGAGTACGACATTGTGTCACTCCGCATGCCAAGGACTGTATTGGCTTCATCGACTCTAAAAAGTTAGGCTCCTGAGTCTGGTCAAACTGAGCCATATGGGTGGCTTGCGCCCCGGAAACATGACAATAGCCTTGCGCAGATATCTCGGTAGTAAGTTTGCCATTTTTATAGAAGGTCATGGCGCTTCTATCTGAGACCTTTTGGGAGTGCGGGCTGATTGATGTTGAAACCAATTCTCTTCTATTTCCGGTGTTGTCCATCATAAATTTCTTCCTGGGCGCTTGCGATTTTGCGATGGCGCTTTACATTGCGCGCCATGTTTAGGTGGTGACAACTAGCAATTCTGCTAGGTAACGAACGGCTGGAACAAACCCCAAAACCATGAGTCAAACCCCTCGTTTCCCACGCCATCCCGGCCCACGAGGTCCCCCCCCCCCGATGAAAGCATTCACCCTGGCAACCCTGATGACCCTGGCCGCAAGCCCGGTGTTTGCCTTCAACCTCAGCGACGCCGCCAACGCCGTGTCGGCCATGCAGAACCAGAATCATAGCCAGCAAGGCCAGGTGCAGGCACCCGAGGCGCAGGCAAACCTGCTCAATACCTTGGGCAGCCAATTGAATATCACCCCGGAGCAAGCCGTGGGTGGTGCTGGGGCCATGCTTGGGCTGGCGCGCAACAACCTGAGCAGCGACGACTACGGCCAATTGACCAAGGCCGTGCCAGGGCTGGACCTGCTTGCCGGGGCCAATGCACTGGGTGGCTTGAGTGGCCTGGGTGAGTTGCTGGGCAAGAACAGCGAGAGCCAGTCGGCTTTGAGCAATGCGCTGGGCAACAATGTGGAAAACCGCAGCGACCTGGACAATGCGTTCAAGGCGCTGGGGATGGATACCGGGATGATCGGGCAGTTTGCGCCGTTGCTGCTGCAGTACCTGGGGCAGCAGGGGATTGCTGGGTCGTTGTTGCAGAACCTGGGGAGTTTGTGGACCACTCCTGCTCCATTGACTCGACCTTCGGTCTGAGGGTTTTGCCAGCATCACAGCCTTGAAGGCTTACGCTGTACCTGTAGGAGCGGCCTTGCGTCGCGAAAGAGGCGCGAAGCGGCCCCGGCAATCTGTGTGGTGACGCTGAAATCCTGGGGCCGCTTTGCGGCCCTTCGCGACACAAGGCCGCTCCTACAAAGGCCAGCGCAGGCCATGAGAATGGTGTATCCCGCAAACACGGAATCGCGTCCTGTCAGGTCGCTTCCGTAAAGTCTACCAGGCGTACCGGGCGGCGGAAGCCGGCGGTCAGTACTGCCAGGTACGCAAGACCCAGCGCAAACCAGCACAGGCCAATCACCAAGGTAAGCGCCGACAGGCTGGTCCACAGCCACAGTGTCAACCCCAACCCCACCAGCGGCACCAGGCCATAGCTCAGCAGCCCTTTGAGGCTGCGCTGCGAGGCATCGTCCACCAGGTGGGTCTTCACCACCGCCAGGTTCACCGCCGAAAACGCCACCAGCGCACCAAAGCTGATCAGCGAGGCAAGGGTCGCCAGGTCGATCACCAACGCCAGCAACGAGAACGCCGAAACCAGCAGAATGGCGAACACCGGCGTGCCAAAGCGCGGTGACAGGTAGCCGAACGTTCGCTGCGGCAGCACCTTGTCACGACCCATGGTGAATAGAATGCGCGACACAGCCGCCTGCGAGGCCAGCGCCGAGCCCAAGCTGCCAGCCACATAGGCCGCAGTGAAGAAGTTGGCCAGGAACTGCCCGCCCGCCTTGAACATCACCTCGTTGGCCGCCGCATCGGCATTGGCAAAGGTGGTGCCGGGTAGTACCAGTTGGCTGACATAGGCCAGCACGGTGAACAGCACGCCGGCGAACAGGGTGGTGAGGATGATTGCCCGTGGCACATCGCGGCGGGCATCGCGGCATTCTTCGGCCAAGGTCGAGACAGCGTCAAAGCCGAGGAACGACAGGCACAGCACCGCCGCACCAGCCATCAGCGCGCCGAAGCCCGGCTGCGAACCGTCGCCCAGCAGTGGTGAAAGCAGGTCGAGCGGTTGGCCGGCCAGGGACTGGCAGGACAGGGCGACGAACACCACGATGAAGACGATCTGTGCACCGACGATCAGGTTGCTGGTCTTGGCCACAGAGTGAATACCGACCACGTTGAGCACCGTGACCAGGGCGATAGAGGCCAGCGCGATCGACCACGCGGGGATGGCCGGAAAGGCGATGTTCAGGAACAAGCCGATCAGCAGGTAGTTGATCATCGGCAGGAACAGGTAGTCGAGCAGCAGCGACCAGCCGGCCAGGAAGCCAACGTTCGGGCCGAAGGCCATGTTGGTGTAGGAGTACGCCGAGCCCGCGACCGGGAAGCGTTTGACCATGAAGCTGTAGGAGGTGGCGGTGAACAGCATGGCCACCAGGGTGACGATATAGGCGCCGGCCGTGCGACCACCAGTAAGTTCGGTGACGATGCCGTAAGTGGTGAAGATGGTCAGCGGGACCATGTACACCAGGCCGAAGAACACCAGGGCGGGCAGGCCGAGGACACGGCGGAGCTGGACGGGGGTGGAGCTGGGGGGGTTGGCCATCGTTCGATCCAGAGCATTTTTTGTAGTTGTGCTTTGGTCGATTTTTATCCACTTAGGTGGGGTGTGACAAAGAAGTAATCCTAATGCTGATTATTAGCCAGGTTTTTAATCGGATTCTTGTAATGCCTGTACCTGCCTCTTCGCGGGCTCGCCCGCTCCCACAGGACCTGCACAGAATTCAAAAACTGTGGAGATCCTGTGGGAGCGGGCATGCCCGCGAAGAGGCCGGATCAGGCAGTAAAGATCTCAGCCCATCTCCACCCGCAGCTGCTCGATCCGCAAGTCCTTCTCCACCCACAACTGGTTCACCCAGGCCTGCACGGTCTGCCTGAACTCAGCATCATTCTCGTAATCCCCCGCCCACAGCATCGGGTCCAGTTCACGCACACGAATGTCGATAATCACCCGGCTGATGCTGCCATTGAGCAAATCCCAGAAACCAGGCGCCTTGTTGCCGGGGTAGACGATGGTCACATCCAGCAAGGCATCCAGTTGCTCGCCCAATGCCGCCAGCACGAACGCCACACCACCAGCCTTGGGCTTGAGCAGGTAGCGATACGGCGATTGCTGCTGCTGACGCTTGGCTTCGGTGAAGCGGGTGCCTTCCAGGTAGTTCACCACGGTCACCGGCTGGCGCTTGAACAGTTCACAGGCAGCCTTGGTGATTTCCAGGTCCTTGCCTTTCAGCTCGGGGTGCTTCTCCAGGAAGGCCTTGCTGTAGCGCTTCATGAACGGGTAATCCAGCCCCCACCAGGCCAGGCCCAGCAGTGGTACCCAGATCAGCTCCTTCTTCAGGAAGAACTTGAAGAACGGTGTACGGCGGTTGAGGCTCTCGATCAGCGCCGGGATATCGACCCAGGTCTGGTGGTTGCTGACGGCCAGGTACGAAGTGTCCTTGCGCAGGTTCTCGACGCCGCGGATATCCCACTGGGTAGGAATGCACAGGGCAAAGATGGCCTTGTCGATCTCCGACCAGGTCTCGGCCACCCACATCACCGCCCAGGAAGCATAGTCACGCCCACGCCCCGGAAGCACCAGTTTGAGCAGGGCGAAGACCAGCAGCGGGCAGATCAACACCAGGGTGTTGAGCAGCAGCAGGGTGGTAGTGAGGATGCCGGTCAGCAGGCGACGCATAAAGAGACTCTTGTTGTAGGAGATAAACGGTTGGCAATGATAAGCAGGGCCGTGCCCTACGCCAAATTTCCAGTGCCCTGCGGCGAGGACAAATGTTTCACATTATGTTGGATAGGCTTGTGACAGCGAACCTATCCTGCCAGTGCAGTCTAAGCACTGACCCTCCTCAAGGAAGCTTGCCTGTGAAACCTCTGCTTGCCCTGTTGTCGTTGTTGGCGCTGCCGGTCATGGCCGCCGAGCCCACAATCTATGGCCGTTACGAGAACATAGCCCTGCCCGAACTGGGCGAAACCCTGAAAGCCAAGATGGATACCGGTGCCTTCACCGCGTCGCTGTCGGCCAAGGATATCGAGCTGTTCACCCGTGATGGCGACGAGTGGGTGCGCTTCCGCCTGGCCACCAAGGACTCGGACGGCAAGGTGTACGAGCACAAGGTCTCGCGCATCAGCAAGATCAAGGGCCGTGCCGATGAAGAGGAGGAAGGCGATGCGCCGGAAATCTCCAAGCGCCCGGTGGTCGACCTGGAGCTGTGCCTGGGGGACGTGAAGCGCACCGTCGAGGTCAACCTGGTGGACCGCAGCAGCTTCAACTACCCGCTGCTGGTGGGTTCCAAGGCTTTGCGCGAGTTCAAGGCGGCGGTCAATCCGGCCAAGAAGTTCACCGCTGGCAAGCCAGGCTGCTGATCGCAAGCCACCTGTACCGGCCTCTTCGCGGGCACGCCCGCTCCCACAGGGATGGCGCGTGTCCTTGTGGGCTGCGCGGTACCTGTGGGAGCTGGCTTGCCTGCGATGGGGCGCATAGCGGCCCCACGATCTCAGCGCTGATGCAGAAATCGCCGGGGCCGCTCTGCGGCCCTTTCGCGACACAAGGCCGCTCCTACACAATAGTGCGTCGCCATAGATATCTGCACAGGCCCGGACGCCATGCCCCACATCCTCATCGTCGAAGACGAAGCCGCCATCGCCGACACCTTGGTCTATGCCCTGCAGGCCGACGGCCATAGCACCGAATGGGTAACCCTGGGCAGCGCCGCCCTCGACCAGCAGCGCCAGCGCCCGGCCGACCTGGTCATCCTCGATATCGGCCTGCCCGATATCAGTGGCTTCGAAACCTGCCGTCAGCTGCGCCGCTTCAGCGAAGTACCGGTAATGTTCCTCAGCGCCCGCGACGGCGAAATCGACCGGGTGGTGGGACTGGAAATCGGCGCAGACGATTATGTGGTCAAACCCTTCAGCCCGCGTGAAGTGGCGGCGCGAGTACGGGCGATCCTCAAGCGCATGGGCCCCAGGGTCGAGCCAGCTGTCGAGACCGCGCTGTTCCAGCTCGACACCTTGCGCATGCAGATCACCTACCGCGGCCAGCCACTCCCCCTTACCCGCCACGAATTCCGCCTGCTGCAATGCCTGCTCGAGCAACCGCACCGGGTATTCAGCCGCGAACAGCTGCTGGACGCCGTGGGCGTGGCCTCTGACGTTGGCTACGAGCGCACCATCGACAGCCATATCAAGAGCCTGCGCGCCAAGCTGCGCCAGGTGGCCAGCGACGCCGAACCGATCCAGACCCACCGTGGCCTCGGCTACAGCTACAGCCCGGACCATGCTTGATGCGCCTGGGCATCCGGATCTTCCTGGTGTACTTCCTGTTCGTCGGGCTGGCGGGCTACTTTCTGCTCAACACGGTGCGTGAACAGATCCGTCCGGTAGTGCGACAGTCCTCGGAAGAAACGCTGGTGGACACCGCCAACCTGCTGGCCGAGATCCTGCACGATGACGTCAAGGCCGGCACCCTGAACCAGAGCCGCTTGCCCGAAGTGCTCAAGGCCTACGGCTCGCGCAGCCCGGGTGCGCAGATCTGGGGGCTGGCCAAGAACCAGGTCAGCCACCGCATCTACGTCACCGATGCCAAGGGCACCGTACTGCTGGACTCCAGCGGCGAGGACCTGGGCAAGGACTACTCGAAGTGGAATGACGTGTACCTGACCCTACGTGGCCAGTATGGCGCCCGTTCCACCCGCAGCGACCCCGAAGATGAAAGCACCTCGGTGATGCATGTAGGCGCGCCGATCATCGACGATGGCAAGATCATCGGCGTGGTCACCGTGGCCAAGCCCAACAGCTCGCTGCAACCGTACATCGACCGCTCAGAACGGCGCTTGCTCACCTTGGGGCTGGGGCTGATCGGCCTGGGCCTGCTGATCGGTGCCGCGTTGTCGTGGTGGCTGGCGCGCTCGCTGCGCCGGCTGGCCCGCTACGCTCAGGCGGTCAGCGAGGGCGAGCGCGCCGCCCTGCCGCATTACAAGGGTGGTGAACTGGCTCACCTGGCCCAGGCGGTCGAGCACATGCGCACCCAACTGGAAGGCAAGGCTTATGTCGAGCGGTATGTGCATACCCTGACACACGAGCTGAAAAGCCCGCTGGCGGCCATTCGTGGCGCTTCCGAGCTGTTGCAGGGCGATGACATGCCGGCTGACCAGCGGGCGCGCTTTGCCGGCAACATCGAGCGCGAGAGCGAGCGTTTGCAGCAGATGATCGAACGCCTGCTCAACCTGGCCCGGGTCGAGCAGATGCAGGCGCTGGAGGATGAGCAGCAGGTGGCGCTGGCGGCATTGGTGGACGAGTTGCTGTTGGCCCATGCGGCGCGTATCGAAGGTGCCGATTTGCAGGTGCGTCAGCGGGTGCCGGCTGGTTTGCGCCTGTTGTGTGACCCGTTTCTGATGCGCCAGGCGCTGGCCAACCTGCTCGACAACGCGTTGGACTTCACCCCGGAGGGCGGCGCGCTGCTGTTCGACCTGGAGCGCGATGGCGAGCGGGTGGCGCTGAGTGTGTTCAACCAGGGGCAGGCGATACCTGCCTATGCCATTGGGCGGGTGAGCGAGCGGTTCTACTCGCTGCCGCGGCCGGGGAGTGGGCGCAAGAGTACCGGGCTGGGGCTGAATTTCGTGGCCGAGGTGATGCAGCTGCATGGCGGGGCGTTGGCGGTGGATAACGTCGATGGTGGGGTGCGGGTGAGGTTGTGGCTGCCGGTGCGGCGTATCAGCTGACATTGCCGGGGCTGCTGCGCAGCCCATCGCGACACAAGGCCGCTCCTACAAGAGCGCGCGTCCTCCTGTAGGAGCGGCCTTGTGTCGCGATGGGCCGCAAAGCGGCCCCAAAAACACACAATCTCCACACCATCTCCCCGAGGCCTCCACGCAAGGCGCAGACACTGCGCCCACTGCCACAGGAGGCCCCATGAACAAGACCCTCGGTTTCAAACTCGGCATGATCGCCGTATTGATCTTGCTGCTGCTCGTCCCGCTACTGCTGATCAGCGGCCTGATCGGTGAACGCCAGGCCCTGCGCGACACTGTGCTGCGCGATATCGCCCAGAGCGCTAGCTTCGACCAGCAACTCAGCGGCCCGCTGCTGGTGGTGCCCTACCGCAAGTACCAGCGCCGCTGGATCGAAAAGGACGGCGAGCGCACGCAAGAAACCAGCACCATTGCCGGTCACCTGTACTTCCTGCCGGAAACCTTCGACGCCGACCTGGGCGTGGACACCGAACTGCGCGCCCGTGGCATCTACCAGGCCCGGCTGTTCCACGCCAAGGGCCGTATCAGTGGCCGCTTCAAGCTCCCGGAACGCTGGGGCATCGACAAGGACTTCGACGACTACCGCTTCGACAAGCCGTTCCTGGTGGTGGGCATCAGCGATATCCGCGGCATCGAGAACGGCCTTGAGCTGAGCATCGGCGAGCAGAAAGTACCGTTCGAAGCCGGTACCCGGCTCGACTGGATGCGCGGCGGCGTGCACGCCAGCCTGCCGGGGCTGGACGGCTTGCAGGCGCGTGAATTCAGCTATGGTTTCGATCTCGCACTGCAAGGCACCGGCCAGCTGCACGTAGTGCCGGTGGGCCGCACCAGTGCCGTGGACCTGCGTGCCAACTGGCCGCACCCGAGCTTCGTCGGCAACTACCTGCCCAGTCGCCGCGATATCGACGCCCAAGGCTTCAGTGCCCACTGGCAGACCTCGTTCTTTGCCACCAACCTCGAAGACGCCCTGCGCCAGTGCGCTACCGCCGGGCAGTGTGCGGACTTCAGCGAGCGCAGCTTCGGTGTCAGCTTCGTCGACCCGGTGGACCAGTACCTGAAGAGCGAGCGGGCGATCAAGTACGCCTTGCTGTTCATCGCCCTGACCTTCGCCGGCTTCTTCCTGTTCGAAGTGCTTAAGAACCTCAGCGTACACCCGGTGCAGTACATCCTGGTGGGGGTGGCGCTGGCTTTCTTCTACCTGCTGTTGCTGTCGTTGTCCGAGCACATCGGCTTTGGTTTGGCGTATGGGTTGTCAGCTTCGGCGTGTGTGCTGCTGATCGGCTTCTACCTGAGCCATGTGCTGCGCAGCCTGGGGCGTGGGGTGGGCTTTGCGGTGGGGTTGGCGGCGTTGTATGCGCTGCTGTACGGGCTGCTGAGTGCCGAGGACTATGCGCTGTTGATGGGCTCGTTGCTGTGCTTTGGCCTGCTGGGGGTATTCATGGTGCTGACCCGGCGGCTGGATTGGGCCCGGGTGGGGAGGGTGGCATGAGGGAGGACAGAGAGATCGGGCGGTGGTTGGCCCTCAGGATCGGGCAGTTGTTTCCTGTGATACCGAGGTGAGGCATTCGCAGCACAAGGCTGCTCCTACAGGGGAGCACGAGTGCCTGTAGGAGCAGCCTTGTGCTGCGAATGGGCCTGTCAGGCTGCCGGTGCTGTTGCCACCATCGACGGCCGCTTGGCCACCTCGGCATACCACGCCGCCAATCCAGGCTGGTGTTCACGCCAGCCAAACTCGGGCTGGCGCAAATCCAGATACCCCAGCGCACAGGCCACGCCAATCGCTGCCAGGTCGAACCCGGACATCAACTCGGGCAAATGCTCCTGCTCCAGATTGGCCAGGCTACGGCGGATCTTGTCGCCCTGTGCCTGCAGCCAACCATCCCAGCGCTTGTCTTCAGGGCGCAGGAAACTCTCGTAGCGGCTCGATACCGCCGCATCCATGATGGCATCGGCCTGCGACACCAGCGTCATGCGCCGCCAGCGTGCCGAGCCTTCGCGCGGCAGCAGCGGCAGGCCGACGTGCTGCAGGTCGAGGTACTCGCAGATCACCCGGCTGTCATGCAGAACGGTGCCGTCTTCCAGGCGCAGGGCCGGGATCTTGCCGATCGGGTTGTCCTGGTTGAGCTGTGGGTCGCCGCTGACCGGGCTGATGTTCACCGGCTGCAGCTGCACGCGCTCAAGTTGGCCGGTCTCGTGCAACACCACCATGACCTTGCGCACGAAAGGCGACAACGGCGAGTGGAACAGAGTCATCGTGCTCATGCTTCAGTTACCCTGCAGGCTCGGTGGCAGGCACACGCCGGTACCGCCGATACCGCAGTAGCCGTCCGGGTTCTTGGCCAGGTACTGCTGGTGGTAGGCCTCGGCGAAGTACACGGTCGGTGCCTGGTCGATTTCGGTGGTGATCTCACCGAAGCCGGCCTTGCTCAGTTCGGCCTGGAAGGCGTCGCGGCTGGCCTTGGCCTGTTCCAGCTGTTCAGGGCTGGTGCAGTAGATGGCCGAGCGGTACTGGGTGCCGATGTCGTTGCCCTGGCGCATGCCCTGGGTCGGGTTGTGCAGCTCCCAGAACATCGCCAGCAGCTCGCGGTAGCTGACTCTGTCCTTGTCGAACACCACCAGCACCACTTCGGTGTGGCCGGTCAGGCCCGAGCAGACTTCTTCGTAAGTGGGGTGGGGGGTGAAGCCGCCTGCGTAGCCGACCACGGTGCTTACTACGCCTTCACGTTGCCAGAAGCGACGCTCGGCGCCCCAGAAGCAACCGAGGCCGAAGATGGCGAAGTCGATGGCGCCTTCGAAGAAAGGGCCGAGCAGCGGCGTGTCTTTGAACACGTAGTGGAACTCGGGCAGGCTCATTGGCGTTTCGCGGCCAGGCAGGGCCTGTTCCGCGGTTGGCATGACGTTTTTGTTCACCAGGATTTCCGAACGCAGGACCATGGCCGTTCCTCTGTGTTTATTCAGTTGGATAGGTGGTGGGGCCATCGCCGGCAAGCCAGCTCCCACAGGGATATCACAGATTTTGAGATATGAGCGGTCCCTGTGGGAGCTGGCTTGCCGGCGATAGGGCCCGAATGGGTTCTATAGTGCCCGAGGTTTGCGCGGCTGTCAGGCCACTGGGCCACGCGGATAGCGCTTCAGCCGTTCAGCCAGCTCGCGCCCCGGAATCGGCCGGTCGAACAGGTAGCCCTGGCCCACGTCGCAGCGGTGCCGGCGCAGGAACGCCAGCTGCTCCGGCGTCTCGATACCCTCGGCTACCACCTTCAGCTTGAGGTTGTGAGCCATGGCTACCACCGCCGAGGTGATTTCCATGTCGTCCTGGTTGTCCGGGATCTCGTTGATGAAGCTGCGGTCGATCTTGAGGATGTCGATCGGAAACTTCTTCAGGTAGCTCAGCGACGAATAACCGGTGCCGAAATCGTCCATGGCCAGGGTCAGGCCCAGGGCCTTCAGTTCATCCAGCTGGCGGTGGGTATCTTCTGTGGCTTCCAGCAGCAGGCCTTCGGTCAGCTCCAGCTCCAGCAGGTGCGGGGGCAGGGCTTCTTCCTCTAGGATCGTGCTGATCGATGCCACCAGGTCCGGGTCGGAGAACTGCTTGGGGGACAGGTTGATGGCCACATGCAGGTTGCCCATGCCGGCTTCGCGCAGTTGCTGGCTCATGCGGCACGACTGGCGCACCACCCATTTGCCGATGGGGATGATCAGGCCGGTTTCTTCCGCCACGCTGATGAACTGGTCCGGGCGGATCATCCCGCGCTCAGGGTGGTTCCAGCGCAGCAGCGCTTCCAGCCCCAACAGGCGGCCGCTGCGCAGGCACAGCTTGGGCTGGTAGAACACCTCCAGCTCGTTCTGGGTCAGGGCACGACGGAGGTTGTTCTCGACGAACAGCTTGTAGCTGGCTTCGGCATTGAGCACTTCGGTAAACACCTGCACCTGATGCTTGCCGTTGGCCTTGGCCTTGTGCAGCGCCAGGCCGGCGTTCTTCATCAGGCTGGCCGGGTCGGCGCCATGCAGTGGCGCGCAGGCCAGGCCCACCGAGGCGGTGACGTTGATCAGCTGGTTGTCGACGAACATCGGTTTGTCGAGGGTGCGCAGCAATTGCTGGGCGACCCCCTGGCCATCTTCAAGGCTTGTATCGTCGAGCAGTACCGCGAACTCGTTACTGGCAAAGCGCGCCAGGATACCGCCCGAGTGCAGGCTGTTGCGCAGGCGCCGGGCCAGGCTGATCAGCAGCTTGTCGCCGGTCTGGTGGCCGAGGCTGTCGTTGATGCGCTTGAAGTTGTCGATGTCCACCAGCAGCAGACACATCGAGTATTCGCCATCACGGGCAAAGCGCTCGTCCAGGCTGCGAATGAACGCCGGGCGGTTGCCCAGGTTGGTCAGGTTGTCGGTATAGGCCAGGCGCTCGATGCGCTGCTGGGCCAGCTTGGTCTGGGTGACGTCTTCGTAGATGCCGATGTAGTGGGTCAGCTCACGGTTGTCGCCATATACCTTGGAAATCGAAAGCTGGCCCCAGTAGGGTTCGAGGTTCTTGCGCCGGCTCTTGAACTCGCCCTGCCAGCTGTTACCCATGGCCAGGCTCGACGGAGAGTCGAACAGCAGCTCGCTCAGGTTCTCCAGCGCTGGCAGCTCAGCCAGGTGGCGGCCTTGCACTTCTTCGGTGCTGTACTGGGTGATGGCAGTAAAGCTGGGGTTGACGTATTCCACCACACCGTCGCGGTTGACCAGCAGGAAGGCGCTGGCGCTTTGCTCGACTGCGCGCTGGAACAGGTGCAGGGCGCTGGCGGCGGTGCGCCGGTTGTGGTTGGTGATGACCTGGGCGAACTGGTCGGCCAGTTCGCCGGCAAAAGCGATTTCGTCCGACTGCCAGGCCCGTGTCTGGCCGGTCTGCTCCAGGCACAGCACGCCGACGACCTGGCCATCGACACGGATACTGGCATCGAGCATGGCCTTGTTATCCGGGCACAGGCTTTGTGTCAGGGCTCGGGTCCGCGGGTCGTGGCCGGCATTGTGGGCGTCGATGGCGCGGCTGGCGTGCAACGCGTCAAGGTAGTCGGGGAAGCGGCTGGCATCGATGGCTTCGGGCTGGCGGTGTTCTTGCGCGTCCCGGTACCAGGCGATGATCGGCTCCAGGCGCTGGTCTTCAAGGTGCCAGATACTCGCAATATCGACCTTGTAGATTTCGCAGGCGCTCTGGGTAATCAGCTGGGCGGCTTCCCGCAGAGAGTTGCCTGCGCTGTAGCGCTGGCGGGCCAGGCGCAGGATCAGGTCTTGCTGGCCACGTACCCGTTCCAGGTGTTCGAGTTGTTCCTGCTGCGCGCGCTGGTTCAGTTGCAGGGCTAGTTGCAGGCGGTTGTTGCGCGATTCCAGGTCGCTGGCACCGGCCTCGCTGGTTTCTTCGGCCTGGTCGTCGAGCACGCTCAGGTAGCCGCGCAACAGATGGCGGTTGTGCTGCTTGTAGGCTTCCCCAGCCTCCAGCAGGCGTAGCGAAGCAGTTGGCGTGTGCAAGGTGTAGCGCACGCGGTAGTACCCGCGCTGGGCCAGTTGCAGCTGGATCTCGTCGTGTAGCCGGTAGCGGGCCTCGGGTTCCATCAGGCTGGCGTAGGGTGCGTCTACCAGGGCGCAGAGGTCGCCAGCGTGCAGGCCGAACTGGCGCTCGCAGGCCGGGTCGAGGTAGAGCATGGCCCAAGTGGCTTCGTTGAGCCTTTCGAAGCGCAGCATGCCGAGCCGCGAGGGCACGGGTAACTGCGTGACGACCTCGGCCGCCACACGGCTGGCGGCATCGGGTTGGCTTTTCATCGAAGACTCGCTTGAAGAGGAAACGCGGCCTTTGGGGGCGGCAGGTCTGGCAAGGTTGCATCATGTCCCGGGGGCTGGCAAGCAGCCATGCGTGATGCTGTGGACGGGTTATCGGCTGGTGGGTGGGAATCTGTAGTCTGGCTGATATTTCCGGGGCCGCTTTGCGGCCCCAATGTGCCTTATGCGAGGCAAAAAAAAGCCCCGCCAATCGACGGGGTTGAGGTACGAGCGTGGCAGCTCGAAAAGCATACTGCCCCTCGCAGGGAGGGGCAGCGGGCTGCCTTACAGCAGCATGGTGCGGATATCGCCCAGCACGTCGCCCAGGCGCTTGGTGAAGCGCGCGGCGGCAGCGCCGTTGATCACACGGTGATCGTAGGACAGCGACAGCGGCAGCATCAGCTTCGGCTGGAAGGCCTTGCCATCCCAGACTGGCTGCATGGTCGCCTTGGAGACGCCCAGGATCGCCACTTCCGGCGCGTTGACGATCGGCGTGAAGCCGGTGCCGCCAATGTGGCCGAGGCTGGAGATGGTGAAGCAGGCGCCTTGCATCTCGTCGGCCGACAGCTTCTTGGTGCGGGCTTTCTCGGCCAGCGCAGCCGCTTCGGCAGCCAGTTGCAGCAGGCTCTTCTGGTCGACGTTCTTGATCACAGGGACCAGCAGGCCGTCCGGGGTGTCCACGGCAAAGCCGATGTGCACGTACTTCTTGCGGATGATGGCCTTGCCGCTTGGCGCCAGCGAGCTGTTGAAGTCTGGCAGTTCCTTGAGCAGGAAGGCGCAGGCCTTGAGCAGCAGGGGCAGCACGGTCAGCTTAACGCCAGCCTTCTCGGCCACGGCCTTCTGCGCAACGCGGAAGGCTTCCAGCTCGGTGATGTCGGCGGAGTCGAACTGGGTCACGTGCGGCACGTTCAGCCAGCTGCGGTGCAGGTTGGCAGCACCGACCTGCATCAGGCGGGTCAGGGCCACTTCTTCCACTTCACCGAACTTGCTGAAGTCCACGGCAGGGATTGGCGGGATGCCGGCGCCACCGGTTGCGCCGGCGGCTGCCGGTGCCTCCTTGGCTTTCTGCATCATCGCCTTGACGTAGACCTGCACGTCTTCTTTCAGGATGCGGCCGTGCGGACCGGTCGCGGCAACCGCGCCCAGGTCGACGCCGAATTCACGGGCCAGCTGACGAACCGCCGGGCCTGCGTGAACCTTGGCGTTGCTACCGGCAGCCGGTGCGGTAGCAACCGGTGCAGGGGCAGCAGCCGGGGCTGCAGCGGCAGGTGCGGCGGCCGGAGCCGCTTCAGCCTTGGCCGGGGCAGCAGCGGCAGGTGCCGGAGCAGCAGCCGGGGCAGCGCCCGCGACTTTCAGCTTGAAGATCAGGTCGCCAGTGCCGACTTCGTCTTCCAGCTTGCACAGGACTTCTTCGACCACGCCGGCAGCCGGCGACGGGATTTCCATGGAGGCCTTGTCGGACTCCAGGGTAATCAGCGACTGGTCGGCTTCGACGGTGTCGCCGACCTTTACCAGCACTTCGATGATCTTGGCCTTGCCCGACGAACCGATGTCCGGCACGTGGATGTCCTGCACGCTGGCGGCAGCCGGGGCTGCTGCCGGAGCTGGGGCAGGGGCGGCTTCGGCGGCCGGAGCCGGCGCAGCAGCCTGGGCCGGAGCGGCGGCCGGAGCCTCAGGGGCCGCTGCAGCGGCGCCCTCGGCTTCCAGGACCAGCAGCTCGTCGCCTTCTTTCAGGCGGTCGCCCAGCTTGACCTTCAGTTCCTTGATGACGCCGGCTTTCGGGGCCGGGATCTCCATGGAGGCCTTGTCGGACTCCAGGGTCAGCAGGCTCTGGTCAGCCTCGATACGATCACCGACCTTGACGAACAGCTCGATGATTTCACCTTCACCGCTGCCGATGTCAGGTACGCGAATGAGTTCGCTCACTTAAAAATACTCCTCAGCAGTCCAGTGGGTTGCGCTTGTCCGGGTCGATACCGAACTTGACGATAGCGTCTGCAACAACCTTTGGTTCGATCTCGCCGCGGTCAGCCAGGGCTTCCAGGGCAGCCAGCACCACGAAGTGGCGGTCGACTTCGAAGAAGTGACGCAGCTTCTTGCGGCTGTCGCTGCGACCGTAACCGTCGGTACCCAGGACCTTGAACTCTTTGCTCGGTACCCACTGGCGAATCTGCTCGGCGAACAGCTTCATGTAGTCGGTGGAGGCGATGACCGGGCCCTTGCGACCGTTCAGGCACTGCTCGACATAGGTCTGCTGTGGCTTCTGGCCAGGCTTCAGGCGGTTGGCGCGTTCCACGGCCAGGCCGTCGCGACGCAGTTCGTTGAAGCTGGTGACGCTCCACACGTCGGCACCGACGTTGAACTCTTCACGCAGGATCTTCGCTGCTTCGCGGACTTCGCGCAGGATGGTGCCGGAGCCCATCAGCTGTACGTGGTGCGCGGCTTCGCGGGTGTCTTCTTCCAGCAGGTACATGCCCTTGATGATGCCTTCCTCGACACCGGCCGGCATGGCTGGCTGCTGGTAGGATTCGTTCATCACGGTGATGTAGTAGAAGATGTCCTGTTGCTCTTCGGTCATCTTCTTCATGCCGTCCTGGATGATCACCGCCAGCTCGTAGCCGTAGGTTGGATCATAGGTGCGGCAGTTCGGGATGGTGCCCGCCATCATGTGGCTGTGACCGTCTTCGTGCTGCAGGCCTTCACCGTTGAGGGTGGTACGGCCGGCAGTACCGCCGATCAGGAAGCCACGGGTGCGGCTGTCGCCAGCGGCCCAGGCCAGGTCGCCAATACGCTGGAAGCCGAACATCGAGTAGAAGATGTAGAACGGCAGCATCGGCTGGTTGTGGCAGCTGTACGAGGTACCGGCAGCGATGAACGACGACATGGCGCCGGCTTCGTTGATGCCTTCCTCGAGGATCTGGCCCTTCTTGTCTTCGCGGTAGAACATCACCTGGTCTTTATCGACTGGCTCGTAGAGCTGGCCGACCGACGAGTAGATGCCCAGCTGGCGGAACATGCCTTCCATACCGAAGGTACGGGCTTCGTCCGGGATGATCGGGACGATGCGCTGGCCGATTTCCTTGTCCTTGACCAGCTGCGCCAGAATACGCACGAAGGCCATGGTGGTGGAGATTTCGCGGTCACCCGAGCCGTCCAGGATCGCTTTCAGCGTTTCCAGTGGCGGGGTCGGTACGCTGAAGCTCTTGGCGCGGCGCTGTGGCACGAAACCGCCCAGGGCAGCACGGCGCTCGGCCAGGTACTTGGCTTCGGCAGAACCTTCTTCCGGCTTGAAGAACGGCAGGTTCTCCAGGTCGGCATCCTTGACCGGGATGTCGAAGCGGTCACGGAAGTGACGCAGGCTGTCGACGTCGACCTTCTTGGTGTTGTGCGCGGTGTTCTTGGCTTCGCCGGCACCGGTACCGTAACCCTTGATGGTCTTGGCCAGGATGACGGTAGGCTGGTCCTTGTGGTTGACCGCCTGGTGGTACGCCGCGTAGACCTTGTACGGGTCGTGGCCGCCACGGTTGAGCTTCCAGATCTCTTCGTCGGACAGGTCTTCGACCATGGCCTTGAGCTCTGGGGTGTTGAAGAAGTTCTCACGAACGTACGCGCCGTCTTTGGCTTTGTAGTTCTGGTACTCGCCGTCGATGACTTCGTCCATGCGGCGCTGCAGGGCACCGTTGGTGTCCTTGGCGAACAGTGGGTCCCAGAAGCGGCCCCACACGACCTTGTTGACGTTCCAGCCACCGCCACGGAACACGCCTTCGAGTTCCTGGATGATCTTGCCGTTGCCGCGAACCGGGCCGTCGAGGCGCTGCAGGTTGCAGTTGATGACGAAGATCAGGTTGTCCAGCTTCTCGCGGCCGGCCAGCGCGATTGCGCCCAGGGATTCCGGCTCGTCGCACTCGCCGTCGCCCATGAAGCACCAGACCTTCTGCTTGCCGGCCGGGATGAAGCCACGGGCTTCCAGGTACTTCATGAAACGTGCCTGGTAGATGGCCTGGATCGGGCCCAGACCCATCGAAACGGTCGGGAACTGCCAGAAGTCAGGCATCAGCCATGGGTGCGGGTACGAAGACAGGCCGTTGCCGTCCACTTCCTGACGGAAGTTGTTCATCTGGTCTTCGCTGATGCGGCCTTCCATGAACGCACGGGCGTAGATGCCTGGCGAAGCATGGCCCTGGAAGAAGATCAGGTCGCCGCCGTGTTCTTCGGTCGGGGCCTGGAAGAAGTAGTTGAAGCCGATGTCGTACAGGGTGGCGCTGGAGGCGAAGCTGGAGATGTGTCCGCCCAGGTCCGAGTCTTTCAGGTTGGTACGCATGACCATGGCCAGGGCGTTCCAACGCACCATCGAGCGAATGCGGCGTTCCATGAACAGGTCGCCAGGCATGCGTGCTTCGTGGGTGACAGGGATGGTGTTGCGGTATGGCGTGGTGATCGCATACGGCAGCTGGGAGCCACTACGGGTGGCCAGCTCGCCCATACGGGTCATCAGGTAATGAGCGCGGTCTTCGCCTTCTTTGTCGAGGACCGACTCCAGGGCATCCAGCCATTCCTGGGTTTCGATTGGATCGAGGTCTTGCATGGCTTGCTCCAGGGCGGAAAGGCAACCAGAATCGATTGCCTGAGATTGCGACTGGCCTTATGGGCAGACGTCGTGAATTCTTGGATTACCGGGGTGTCCTCCGGCGCCGTGTAGTTTTACTACATTTGCTTTCGCATTTCATGCTTTTACACGACACGAGTAGTAGTAAAACTACATTTGTGCGACGTTTCGTCGCATGTTGGCTTGTGAGGAAAAACGTTCATGTTGGTTGGAATTGTGTCGCGAACGGGTAATTCTTGATGTTTGTTGCCATTTTTTCGCTTCTTTCAGCTATTTCCAACTTTTGTACGACAGTCCAACCGTGGTCCGGCTTCCCCTTGGCCGCTTCTTCCCCTCTATTTCACGCCGATCAAGGATAGACCATGCGCCTACCTTTGCCGTCCGATCTGCCCGCTTCCCTGCAGCCACTGGTCGCTCGCAACCAGCAATTCATCAGCGATGCCGTGGCTGCCCACCCGGAACTCGACCCCCAGGCCTGGAGCCCTCTGCACCGGCAACAGTTCGACCAGGTAGCCGCCGCCAGCGACTTCGTGCTCGGCCTGGTCCGACGCGAGCCAGCGATGCTGTTCGGCCTGCTGGCCAGTGGCGAGCTGGATCGGAGTTACGCCGCGGGTGAACTGTGCGGGCACATCGCTGCAGCCGCCCAGGCGGCGCAAAGCGAGGAGGAGCTGGCGCGCAACCTGCGCCGCGAGCGCAACCGCCAACAGCTGCGCATCATCTGGCGCGACATCACCCGCCAGGCCGCGCTGGGCGAAACCTGCCGCGACCTGTCCGACCTGGCCGACGCCGCCATCGACGAAGCCTACCAATGGCTGTACCCGCGCCACTGTCAGCAGTTCGGCACGCCTGTCGGCAACCGCAGCGGCCAGCCGCAGCACATGGTGGTGCTGGGCATGGGCAAGCTGGGCGCGGTGGAGCTGAACCTGTCGTCGGACATCGACCTGATCTTCGCCTTCCCCGAAGGCGGCGAAACCGAAGGGGTGAAGCGCTCGCTGGACAACCAGGAGTTCTTCACCCGCCTGGGCCAGCGCCTGATCAAGGCGCTGGACCCGGTCACCGTCGACGGTTTCGTTTTCCGCGTCGACATGCGCCTGCGCCCGTATGGTTCGGCCGGCGCGCTGGTGCTCAGCTTCAATGCCCTGGAGCAGTACTACCAGGACCAGGGCCGTGACTGGGAACGCTACGCGATGATCAAGGCGCGGGTTGTGGCCGGCGACCAGGCGACCGGGGCACAGTTGCAGGAGATGCTGCGGCCGTTCGTGTACCGCCGCTACCTGGACTTTTCCGCGATCGAAGCGCTGCGCAGCATGAAGCAGCTGATCCAGCAGGAAGTGCGGCGCAAGGGCATGGCCGACAACATAAAGCTGGGTGCCGGGGGGATTCGTGAGGTGGAATTCATCGCTCAGGCTTTCCAGCTGATCCACGGCGGGCGCGACCTCAGCCTGCAACAGCGGCCGCTGCTTAAAGTGCTGGCCACCCTCGAGGGCCAGGGCTACCTACCGCCAGCCGTGGTCGCCGAGCTGCGCGAGGGTTATGAGTTCCTGCGTTATACCGAACACGCCATCCAGGCCATCGCCGACCGCCAGACGCAGATGCTGCCGGACAACGAGATCGATCAGGCGCGGGTGGCCTACATGCTTGGCTATGCCGACTGGCAAAGCTTCCATGACCAGCTGACGCACTGGCGTGGCCGTATTGACTGGCACTTCCGCCAAGTGATCGCCGACCCGGATGATGAAGACGGCGAGGGCGAGCTGGTGGTGGGGGGGGAATGGTCACCGCTGTGGGAGCAGGCACAGGATGAAGATGCGGCTGGCCGTCAGCTGCAAGAGGCTGGTTTCCAGCAGCCTGCCGAAGCCCTGCGGCGCCTGGCCGCGCTGCGCTCCAGCCCGCAGCTGCGTTCGATGCAGCGGATTGGCCGTGAGCGCCTGGACGCCTTTATCCCACGGTTGCTGGCCCAGGCTGTGGAACATGACAACCCCGACCTGGTGCTCGAGCGCGTGCTGCCGCTGGTCGAGGCCGTGGCACGGCGTTCCGCCTACCTGGTGCTGCTCACCGAAAACCCCGGGGCCTTGCGCCGCTTGCTGACACTGTGCGCCGCCAGCCCGTGGATTGCCGAGCAGATTGCCCGCTACCCGCTGCTGCTCGACGAGCTACTTAACGAAGGCCGCCTGTTCAGCCCGCCACTGGCGCCGGAGCTGGCCAGCGAACTGCGCGAACGCCTGACACGCATTCCCGAGGACGACCTGGAACAGCAAATGGAGGCGCTGCGCCACTTCAAGCTGGCCCACAGCCTGCGCGTGGCCGCTTCGGAAATCAGCGGCAACCTGCCGCTGATGAAAGTCAGCGACTACCTGACCTGGCTGGCCGAGGCCATCCTCGACCAGGTACTGGCCCTGGCCTGGCGCCAGACCGTGGCCCGCCACGGCCAGCCCAAGCGCAGCGACGGCAGCCTGTGCGACCCGGGCTTCATCATCATCGGCTACGGCAAGGTAGGTGGCCTGGAGCTGGGTCACGGATCGGACCTGGACCTGGTATTCATCCATGACGGCGACCCGCAGGCGGAAACCGACGGCGCCAAGCCGATCGACAGTGCGCAGTTCTTCACGCGCCTCGGCCAGCGCATCATTCACCTGCTGACCACCCAGACCAACTCGGGCCAGCTGTATGACGTGGACATGCGCCTGCGCCCGTCGGGTGCCTCGGGCCTGCTGGTGAGCTCGCTGGGAGCGTTCGAGCGCTACCAGCAGAACGAGGCCTGGACCTGGGAGCACCAGGCCCTGGTGCGGGCCCGGGTGCTGGTGGGCTGCAAGCAGGTGGGCACGGCATTCGAAGGCGTGCGCGCCAAGGTGTTGGGCCAGGCCCGCGACCTGGAAAAACTGCGCAGCGAAGTGAGCGAAATGCGCGCCAAGATGCGCGACAACCTCGGCACCAAGGCCACCGCTGCCGGTACCGCAGCCAACGCCTTCGAGGCCGGTGTGCCGTTCGATATCAAGCAGGATGCCGGCGGTATCGTCGATATCGAATTTATGGTGCAATACGCCGCTTTGGCCTGGTCCCACGACCACCCGGCCATACTCCGATGGACCGATAACATCCGCATTCTGGAAGAGCTGCAGCAGGCGGGTTTGATGCCGGCCAGTGACGCGGTGCTGTTGCGTGAAGTGTACAAGGCGTTCCGCTCGGCCTCGCACCGCCAGGCCCTGCAGAAGCAGGCCGGGGTTATCGATGCGGCGCAGTTTGCCGATGAACGCCGCGAAGTGCGGCGGATCTGGGGTGAATTGGGTTTGACTTGAGATTGCTGGGGCCGCTTTGCGGCCCATCGCGACACAAGGCCGCTCCTACAGGAGATCGCATTCCCTTGTAGGAGCGGCCTTGTGTCGCGATGGGCTGCAAAGCAGCCCCAAAGGCTCATGCCTCACCACCGGTGGTACACTGTCCGCCACATAGCCTGAATATAAAGAGGGGAGGCCAGGCTGTACCGCAGCCTGTAGCCTCCCCGAGCGTTTCTGGACTAAGCATGAGAATACTGATCATTGGCCCCAGCTGGGTCGGCGACATGGTGATGGCGCAGACCCTGTTCCAGTGCCTGAAACAGCAGCATCCCGACTGCGTGATCGATGTGCTGGCCCCCGAGTGGAGCCGGCCGATCCTCGAACGCATGCCCGAGGTCCGTCAGGCCCTGAGCTTCCCGCTCGGCCACGGCGCACTGGAACTGGCCACGCGGCGACGCATCGGCAAGTCCTTGGCCGGCCAGTACGACCAGGCCATCCTGCTGCCCAACTCGCTGAAGTCGGCGCTGGTGCCGTTCTTTGCCGGTATCCCCAAGCGCACCGGCTGGCGCGGCGAAATGCGCTTCGGCCTGCTCAACGACGTGCGCAAGCTGGACAAGGCCCGTTACCCGCTGATGATCGAGCGCTTCATGGCCCTGGCTTACGCACCCGGCGCCGAGCTGCCGCAGCCGTACCCGCGCCCCAGCCTGCAGATCGAAGCGCAAAGCCGCGACGCCGCCCTGGCCAAGTTCGGCCTGGAGCTGGACCGCCCGGTGCTGGCGCTGTGCCCCGGTGCCGAGTTCGGCGAGGCCAAGCGCTGGCCGGCCGAGCACTACGCCACCGTGGCCGATGCGATGATCCGCCAGGGCTGGCAGGTGTGGCTGTTCGGCTCGAAGAACGATCACCCGGTCGGTGAGCAGATTCGCGATCGGCTGATCCCGGGCTTGCGTGAAGAGTCGTCCAACCTGGCCGGCGAAACCTCGCTGGCCGAGGCCATCGACCTGATGTCCTGCGCCCATGCCGTGGTGTCCAACGACTCGGGCCTGATGCACGTGGCCGCCGCGCTGAACCGCCCGCTGGTGGCGGTGTACGGCTCGACCTCGCCGGGCTTTACCCCGCCGCTGGCCGAGCACGTGGAAGTGGTGCGCACCGGCATCGAGTGCAGCCCGTGCTTCGACCGCACCTGCCGCTTCGGCCACTACAACTGCCTGCGCCTGCTGGAACCGGGCAAAGTCATCGCTGCCCTGCACAGCCTGACCGGGCCGGACCTGATCGATACCGTGGCCGAGGTCGACTAAGTGCGGGTACTGATCATCAAGACTTCGTCGCTGGGTGATGTGATCCACACCTTGCCGGCGCTTACCGATGCCGCCCACGCCATCCCGGGCATCCGCTTCGACTGGGTGGTGGAAGAAGGCTTCGCCGAAATCCCCAGCTGGCACCCGGCGGTCGACCAGGTGATCCCGGTGGCCATTCGCCGCTGGCGCAAGAACCTCTGGCAAACCATCAAGAGCGGCGAGTGGAAGGCGTTCAAGCAACGTGTACGCGAGCGCAAGTACGACCTGGTGATCGACGCCCAGGGCCTGGTCAAATCGGCCTGGCTGACCCGCTACGTGAAGGCTCCGGTGGCCGGCCTGGACCGCTATTCGGCCCGCGAAGGCTGGGCCAGCCGCTTCTATGACCGGCGCCTGTCGGTTGCCACCGGCCAGCACGCGGTGGAGCGGGTGCGCCAGCTGTTCGCCATGGCCCTGGCCTACGACCTGCCGGAAGGCATCGGCAACTACGGCCTGGACCTCGAGCGCCTGCAACTGCCGCCGGCCGCCCCCTATGTGGTGTTCCTGCATGGCACCACCTGGGCGACCAAGCACTGGCCCGAAGCCTACTGGCGCGAACTGGCCGAGCGCATGGGCCGGCGCAAGCTGGAGGTGCGCCTGCCGTGGGGCAACCCGGCCGAGAAGGCGCGGGCCGAGCGCATCGCCCAGGGCTTGAACAACTGCCAGGTGCTCCCCAAATTGAACCTTGCCGGCGTCGCACGCGTGTTGGCGGCGGCAAAAGCCTGCGTGGCGGTCGATACCGGCCTCGGCCACCTGGCGGCGGCACTCGATGTGCCCACCATTTCGCTGTTCGGCCCTACCAACCCGGGCCTGACTGGCGCCTACGGACGGACCCAGATTCACCAGGCCAGTGACTGGCCCTGCGCGCCCTGCCTGCAGAAGAAGTGCACCTACAAACCGAGCGCCGACGACCTGCGCCGGTTCGATCTGAAACGCGAGTGGCCATTGTGCTTCACTCGCCTGAATCCCGAGCATGTGGCGAGCCGCTTGAGCGCGTTGCTGCTGGCTGAGGATGTCCGTTGATGCAACTGGCTTTCGTGCTTTACAAATATTTCCCCTTCGGCGGGCTGCAGCGCGACTTCATGCGCATTGCCCTGGAATGCCAGAAGCGGGGCCACCAGATCCGTGTGTACACGTTGATCTGGGAGGGTGACATTCCGCCGGGCTTCGAAGTGCTGGTGGCGCCGGTGAAGGCGATTTTCAACCACCGCCGCAACGAGAAGCTCAGCGCCTGGATGGCCGCCGACCTGGCCAAGCGCCCGGTCGACCGCCTGATCGGCTTCAACAAGATGCCTGGGCTGGATGTGTACTACGCCGCCGACGGCTGCTTCGAGGACAAGGCGCAGACCCTGCGTGGCGGCCTGTACCGCCGCTGGGGTCGTTACCGGCACTTTGCCGAATACGAACGCGCGGTGTTCGCCAAGGACGCCCATACCGAAGTGCTGATGATTTCCGAAGTGCAGCAGCCGCTGTTCATCAAGCACTACGGCACCCCGGTGGAGCGTTTCCACCTGCTGCCGCCGGGCATTTCCCAGGACCGCCGCGCGCCGGCCAATGCCGGCGAAATCCGCACCGAGTTCCGCAAGGAATTCAACCTGGGCAATGACGACCTGCTGCTGGTGCAGATTGGCTCGGGCTTCAAGACCAAGGGTGTTGACCGCAGCCTGAAGGCCCTGGCCGCACTGCCGTCGACCCTGCGCAAACGCACCAGGCTGATGGTGATCGGCCAGGATGACCCCAAGGTGTTCCAGCTGCAAAGCGCTACCTTGGGCCTGGGCGAGCAGGTGCAGTTCCTCAAGGGCCGCAGCGACATCCCGCGCTTTCTGCTTGGCGCCGACCTGCTGATCCACCCGGCGTACAACGAGAACACCGGCACGGTGCTGCTCGAGGCACTGGTGGCCGGCCTGCCGGTGCTGGTCTCCAAAGTATGCGGCTACGCCCACTATATCGCTGAGGCCGACAGTGGCCTGGTGCTGGACGAGCCGTTCGAGCAGGAACAGCTCAATGGCTACCTGCAGCGCATGCTCGAAGACCAGCAGGCCCGCGCCAGTTGGTCGCGCAACGGCCTGGCGTTTGCTGAAACCGCCGATCTGTACAGCATGCCGCAGCATGCCGCCGACGTGATCCTGGGGCAGGAGTCCGCATGAAGCTGATACTGGCCGAACCGTTCAAGCGCCTGTGGGCCGGGCGTGATGCCTTCGATGCCGTGGAGGCGCTGCAAGGCGAGGTCTATCGCGAACTGGAAGGGCGCCGCACGCTGCGCACCGAAGTCGCTGGCGAGGGCTTTTTCGTCAAGATCCACCGCGGCATCGGCTGGGGCGAGATCTTCAAGAACCTGCTCACCGCCAAGCTGCCGGTACTCGGCGCCGGCCAGGAATGGCAGGCCATACAGCGCCTGCACCAGGTTGGCGTGCCGACCATGACAGCCGTCGCCTATGGCGAGCGTGGCAGCAACCCGGCCGCGCAGCACTCGTTCATCATCACCGAAGAGCTGGCGCCGACCATCAGCCTGGAAGACTTCAGCATCGACTGGGTCAGGCAGCCGCCCGAGCCGCGCCTGAAGCGCGCGCTGATCGCCGAAGTGGCGAAGATGACCGGCGGCATGCACCGCGCCGGGGTCAACCACCGCGACTGCTACATCTGCCACTTCCTGCTGCACACCGACCGCCCGGTGACGGCGGAAGACTTCAAACTGTCGGTAATCGACCTGCACCGCGCGCAGACCCGGGCGAAAATCAGCCGCCGCTGGCGCGACAAGGACCTGGCCGCGCTGTACTTCTCGGCGCTGGACATCGGCCTGACCCAGCGCGACAAGCTGCGCTTCCTGCGCGGTTACTTCCAGCGCCCGCTGCGGCAAGTCCTGAAGGATGAAGCCGCGCTGCTCGCCTGGCTGGAGCGCAAGGCGCAGAAACTCTACGATCGCAAGCAACGCTATGGGGATGCACTCTGATGGCGGGGTGGACACTGGCGCCGGGCTACGAACACCTGGCGGCGGACTTCGGCAGCCTCGATGCTGTATTTGCCCTGCAAGGCGAGCGCCTGACCCGCGACCCGCTCAGTGAGGTGGTGCGTATCACGCGTGACGGGGTCAATTATTACGTCAAGCGCTACACCGGGGCCGGCAAGCACATGCGCCGTTACCTGGGCCGGCCGCGGATCAAGGCCGAATGGCAGAACCTCAAGCAGTTCGCCAAGTGGGACATCCCCACTGCCGAAGTGGTGGCCTGGGGCCTGGAGCGCAATGGCCTGGCCTTTGGCCGGGGGGCCATGATCACCCGCGAACTGCCGCATACCGAAGACTTGTCGGCGCTGGCCGAGCGCAACGATGCACGCCTGGCCGATCGCGCCTGGGTCGGGCATGTCAGCAGCCAGCTGGCGCGCCACACCCGGGTCATGCACCAGCACCACTTCGCCCATAACGACCTGAAATGGCGCAACTTGCTGGTCGACGACCAGGGCACGCTATTCTTCATCGACTGCCCCACCGGCGATTTCTGGCGCGGCTTCATGTGGCGGCACCGGATGATCAAGGACCTTGCATGCCTGGACAAAGTGGCCAAATACCATCTGTCGGCGACCCAGCGCCTGCGTTTCTACCTGCAATATCGTGGCCGCGATCGGCTGAATGTGCGTGACAAGAAGCGCATTCGCCAGGTGGTGAGCTTTTTCGAGGGAAGGGAATGACCGATTACCTGGCCAGCGCGGACCTCGCGCTGCTCAAGCGCCATGGCCTGGACGACTTCGAGGCGCTGTGGGCGCTGCAACTGGATGCCGTGGACGAACCGAACACCGGCCGCGGTGGCTGGAGCAGCGTGTACCGCCTGGAACTCGAGGGCAAGGGCTACTACCTCAAGCGCCAGAGCGACTACCTGACCCGTACCCTGCACCGGCCATTCGGCGAGCCGACCTTCGCCCGCGAATTCCGCAACATCAGCCGTTACCAGAAACTGCAGATTCCGGCCTTGCAGGCGGTGTTCTACGGCGAGCGCAAGAAAGGCGGCACGCACCGGGCGATCCTGATGACTCGTGCTCTGGACGAATGGGCCGACCTCGACAGCTTGTTGGCCCGGTGGCCACAACTGAGCGATGCCGAACGCAATGGTGTCCTGCAGGCCTGCGGCCAGCTGGCGCGCACCCTGCACCGTGCCGGCCAGGTGCATGGTTGCTTCTACCCCAAGCACATCTTCCTGCGTCAGCGCCGCGAAGGCTGGGACGCGCAACTGATCGACCTGGAGAAGACCCGACCCCTGCTGTTCGGCATGCGTGACCGCCTCAAGGACCTGGAGCCGTTGCTGCGCCGCGCACCGGTCTGGGGCGAGCGCGATGTACGTACCTTGCTGGCCAGCTACCTGGCGCAGCCTGCCGATGGCACGCTGGTCGATACCTGGCTGCAACGCCTGACGCAACGCCGTCGTGAAAAAGAGGCCCGCTGATGCGTTTGTCTGAATTGAAAGAGGCCGGGCGCAGCCCCTCGTTGCCCCTGAGCATCACCCTGGCCGATGCCGCCGGCACGGCCGACCTGCAATTGCTCAGCCTGCTGCGCGTGCTGCCGGGCCAGCGCTATGTGGGTGCCGGCGTGTGGCGCGGTACCCCGGTGCTGGCCAAGCTGCTGGTCGGTGGTAACGCTGCACGGCATTTCCAGCGCGAATTGCAAGGCGTGAAACTGCTGGCCGAGCAGGGCCTGACCACGCCGAAGCTGCTGGCTGACGGCCTCAAGGAAGGCGAGGGCGGCTGGCTGCTGTTCGAATTCCTCGACGGCGCCGAGAGCCTGGCCGATGCCTGGGCGGCAGTGGAGAGCTTGCCGGTACTGGCCGACGAGCAGCACCTGGTGCTGGGCGAGGCGCTCACCGCAGTGGCGCACATGCACGCCCGGGGCCTGTGGCAGGAAGACCTGCACCTGGACAACCTGCTGCGCCACGGCGGCAAGCTGTACCTGATCGACGGCGCCGGCATCAAGGCCGAAACGCCTGGCCAGCAGCTGTCACGCCCGCGTGTGCTGGAAAACCTGGGGGTGTTCTTCGCTCAGCTCCCCAAGCGCCTGGAGCCTTTCATCGAAGAATTGCTGGTGCACTATCTGCTGGCCAACGCCGAGCATGCGCTGCCGCTGGAAGCCCTGCAGAAGCAGGTAGACAAGGTGCGCAGCTGGCGCCAGAAGGATTACCTGGAAAAGGCTGGTCGTGAATGCAGCCTGTTCAGTGTCGAGCGCAGCCTTTCGGGCTTGCGGGCAATCCGCCGCGACGAGGTCGAAGCCATGCTGCCGGTACTGGAGCAGGCCGATGCGTTGATCGACCAGGGTCACCTGTACAAGACCGGTGGTGCGGCCAGTGTGGCGCGCATCGAGGTTGGCGGCCGCACGCTGGTGCTCAAGCGCTACAACATCAAAAACACCGCGCACTGGTTCAAGCGCTTCTGGCGCCCGAGCCGGGCCTGGCATTCCTGGATCGAAGGCCATCGCCTGGAGTTCCTCGACATTGCCACGCCGCGTCCACTCGCGGTGCTGGAGCAACGGGTGATGGGGCTGCGAAGCCGTGCCTACCTGGTCACCGAGTATATCGATGGCCCAGATCTGGCCGAATGCTTCGCGCCCTACGTGGATAACGGCGATGCGCCCGAGGAGCAGGTGGATGCCCTGGTGCATGTGATGCAGCAGCTGATTCGCGAGCGTATCAGCCATGGTGACTTCAAGGGCCACAACCTGTTCTGGCACAACGGCCAATGGTCGCTGATCGACCTCGACGCCATGTGCCAGCACGCCACCCAGCTCAGCTTCGCCCCGGCCTACGCCCGTGATCGAGCGCGGCTGCTGCGCAACTGGCCGAGTGGCAGTGCCTTGCATCAGCGGCTGGACCGGCTGCTGCCCAAGCTGGCCGAGTAATCCGCCGGTAGTGCCAGCCAGTCGCTGCTGCGGCCTGGCTGGCGCACGCGAATGCGCCATTGGCCGCCCTGTTGGCGCAATACTGCCCAGGCGTGGACTGCGCCCAGTGCCTTCTCGGGCAGCAGCAAATGGTATTGCCCGGCAAGCAGGTGCCGTCGAACCGGCAACTGATGGTTACCCAACTGCAGATAGAGTTGCCCCCCAGCGTCGTGCAGGTCGGCGTCCCCTGCCACCGGTTCGCCCGCTAATGGTTGTTGCAGGCGTACCTCTTCCAACAGGTGGGCTATGTCAGGTAACCCGTCATGCCAAAGCACGATGGAATCGACCACCCAATTGCCGTTGCGCAGCCGTTTGATCGGCAGTTGCGCATAGGCATCCGGCTGCCTGGGGTCGAGTACCCGCCACCGATAGCCGTCGAAGTGGACGTTGTACAACCTCCCCTGGCTGTCCTTGACGAAGTACCGGTCCGGGCCTGGCACGCTGTTGATCTGTTCGTACACTTCCTCGCCATGAACGCCGTCGATCCGGTAGCGCAGCTTGCTCACATCCACGGCCGCTTCGTGGGTATTCGGCAGTGGGCGCGGAGGTTGCGGCGGCAGGCCGCGCATCGCCCGGCGCATGAGGGGCGAACCAGCGAAACTGGACAACCCGTCGGCGCTGTGGCTCAAAGCAGCCATGGCGTGGTGGAAGGTCGCTGCATAATCCTCTTTTTCCAGGGCTTCGAAGCCGTCCCACAGCGAAATCGACATACGGCCGAAGGCCAGGGCTGACATTGTCGGGGCCGGTAGCACGAGGCTGATCATGTCGAGAACCAGGCGCAGCGTCGACAGCCCGTACTCGCCGAGCAGCTCGCGGTTGCTGCGGCTGTTGGTATCGGCCTCGGCGATCATGGCGTGGACCTGGGCCTTGTAAAGGGCATCGAAGAGGTTGCCGTTGATCATTGGTCTTTGCACATATGGCCCGAGGCGGCCTTTGCGCACCAACTTGTCGAGCCGCTTGCCATCAGCCAGAGGCGCGCGCTGGATCAGGTACTTTCGCAAGGACGGCGTGCTGCGAAGGGTTCTGAGCAGCGCCCGGGTATCGGGGTATTCACGCCATGCGCGCCGGTCGGGAGCGTCCGGCGTATACAGCACCAGCGACGGCTGGTTGTCGCTCTCGGCATTGAGCAGCAGTACCCCTTGCAGCGTGTGCCCGTCGATGATCAGTTGGCGCACCGCGATACGATGCTCGTCGATGGTAGGGCGCCAATTGTTGTCGGGGTGGTCGGTGACGGCTTTGACCCAGCGATAGCCCCGCTCGTGGGTATCGTTCAGAAAGTGCCTGGCATAGCGGGCCTTGGCCGCCTCGGCGCGCATGCGGGCGCGGTTCATGTTGCCGTGGCATTGCATGCGCCAGCGCGCACCTGGAGACTCCAGCAGGTGGGTTCGCAGGTAGCGGATGTAGCCACTGCCGGCGTCTAGCTCACGCACCAGGCGCTTTACCCCTTCCGCGGATATTGATTCCAGCGTGGAGCCGTCTTCGTGGTGTATTCGGGCAGTCAGCCAGTAATCGACGTCGAACCAGCCGATGTTCAACAGGGCCAGCTCGTCCAGGCGGTAGGTGGTGGTTACCAGCTCGATGGTGTCACCGACATGGCGACGGTTGGCAACGGCCACGTAACCCGAAGGTGCCAGCGGGTTGATCAGCGGGCCGGTGCGGTGTGCAAGCGTGACGGTTATGCAGATTTTTTCGGCAGGCAATTCGATGGAGAATTCGCGCCGCAGCGCCTTGCCGAGGCGTTCGCGCACCCATGCCAGCAGGTGGTGGCGACTGCCGAACGCCTCAAGGGTCAAAAGGCCGGGTGCAGCGGCCTGTGTGATGGCCCCGGCGAGCTCCTGGATCGTTTGCATGATGTGCGTCAGGCTTTGCGTGGAGCTCTGGCGCAGCCAGGCGGGCAGGTGTTTTTCCAGCAGCAGCGCATAACGGGTGGACAACGCATATTGGCTGCCCATGAGATCGGTCAGTGACTGCTGTTTGGACAGGGTGCTTTTCAGTGCCGGTAGATCCGGGTTCTGGTCAAGCACCCAGGCGGCATGCCAGGCGATGGTAAGCCGTTGATGCTGCGCGTCGATCACGTCAGTGGCCTGTTGTTCGACCAGGTCGCCGGTAAACCACTCGTAGCGCAGCCGGTCGGCACACCGGACCAGTTGCTGGTCCTGCAGGCGGGGGAGCAGTTGCAGCATTGGCCGGCTTTGCATGGGGTCGTCCAGGCGCTCGCACAGCTCCCTATGCAGTTCAGCCAGGTTGGCGAAGCCTTCAACGCCATGAGAAACGCTGCACAGCAGTGCCTGGCCTGTGGCTGTTGCAGGCTCGGCAACGGCCCCTTCCGGTGCGTCTGCCACCAATACCAGCACGCCGGGTAACGGCAACCGGCCATGGGGGCTTGAACGGTTGAATACCGGCCGATAAACCTGGGCCCGGTGGGTGTCTGGCAGGTGGTTGCGCTGCCAGGGTAGCGGCAGCTCCAGTGAGGTGCGCAGCAGGCTAATGTGGCTGTAGTCCAGGGTCTGGTCGGCGAGGCGCAGTTCCAGTTCGGCCAGAAGTTGCTCATGACGCAGTTCGCGCAGTTGCCGGACGCGGCTGTGGCCTGTTTCGACAGGGTCGTTCCAGAACGCTGCCAGGTCACCAAAAAAACGCTGGCGCAGGGCGGCCGGTTCCGTTTCGCTCGCCAGTTCGGGTTTGCCTTGCTCAAGGGCGATGAGTTGTTGATCGAGCGCTTCGAGGCGCTGCAAAGGTGTCATGGTATGGCTCCTTGGAAAATGGCAGCCAACCATGTCGCGGCAAAAGAGGGTGCGGGTATTATCCGGTTACTGCCGTGGACGAGGGTAGAAACCTTGCAGGCCGAGAGCCGTCGACACCCCCAGGCCGAGCCAGGCCAGGCTGTCCCAGACCCCGTCCCCCAGCAAGGCGGCAAACAGCCCCACGGCAGTGAGCAAGGCCACGACCATCGGCCAGATGAAGATGCGCCAGGTCGGCTGTGACTTGTGGCTCATGCCCGCGCCTCCCGCTTCGTGCGTTGTTTGCCCCACCACAGGTACAAGCCGCTGCCGAGGACGATGATGGTCAGCACATCGAGTAGCGCCCACAGGATTTGCATTGGCCGGCCGCCGTAGTCGCCGAAGTGCAGTGGTTGCGACAGGCCCATGGCATCCATGTACCAGGGGCGTTCGCCGACGGCGGTCACCGCCAGTGTTCGCGCATCGATCAGCACGGGCGTGAGCAAGTGCGAGGTCAGGTGCGTGGCGCCCTTCATGAACACCGCATAGTGGTGCTCACTGGAAAAGCGGGTGCCGGGGAAGGCGATGAAGTCCGGGCGCATGCCGGGGGCGGCCTGTTCGGCGATGGTCAGCAGGTGGGTGGCCGGGGCGCGCTCGGTGAGCGGTGGGGCATCACGGTATGGGGCAACCATGGCGGCCAGGCTGTCGTTGCGCCAGGCGGCGATGACCAGGTCCGACAGCGCGCTGATGACACCGGTCACGCCTACCGTCAGTGCCCAGGCCAAGGTGACCACGCCGATCAGGTTGTGCAGGTCGAGCCAGCGCAGGCGACGGGATTTGCCGTGGCGCACCGTGCCGAAGTCCAGACGGCGCATGAACGGTGCATAGAGCACGGTGCCGGAGATGATCGCCACGACGAACAGCACGCCCATGAAGGCGAGCAGCAGCTTGCCGGGCAGGCCGGCGAACATGTCAACGTGCAGGCGCAGCATGGTCATCATGAAGCCGCCGTTGGCGGCCGGCATGGCCACGGCTTCACCGGTGCGTGCGTCGAGCATGAAGGTGTGCGACGAATTGGGTTCGGTGCCGGCGGTGGCGGCGGTGATGGCCACTACGCCGTTGGCTTCGTCCTCGTCGTAGCCGAAGTACTGCATGACCTCGCCGGGGCGGTGCTGCTCGGCCTTGATCACCAACTGCTGCAGGTCCAGGTGTGGGGTATTGGCCGGCATTTCCCGCAGTTCAGGGGCATCGCCCAGCAGGTGTTCGAGTTCGTGGTTGAAGATCAGCGGCAGGCCGGTGACTGCCAGCAATAGCAGGAACAGGGTGCAGACCAGGCTGCTCCAGGTGTGGATCACCGACCAGCGGCGGATGGTTGGGCTTTTCATCACGGTACCGATTTTTGCCTGTTGGAAGCTGGGGCTGCTGCGCAGCCCTTTCGCAGCGCAAGGCTGCTCCTACAGGGACCGCGTTGGCCGTTGTAGGGGCAGCCTTGTGCGGCGAATGGCCCGGCTCACTCAGAACTTGTAATTGACACTGGCCACCACGTTGCGCTCGTCGCCGTAGTAGCAGTAGTACCCGTCACAGGTAGACAAGTAGTCCTTGTTGAACAGGTTCTTCGCATCCACGGCTACGGTCACCCCCTTGAGGGTGCTGTTCAGGCGGCCCAGGTCGTAGTGCACCGATGCGTCGTAGACGGTGTATGACCCCACATGGCCCCAATCGGTATTAGTGGTATTACCGTAGGTATCGCCCACGTAGCGCACGCCAACGCCGACCCCGAACCCATCCAGTGGTCCGCTGTGCCAGGTGTAGTCAGCCCAGGCAGTAGCCTGGTTGCGCGGCACCTGCGCCATGCGCTTGCCTTTCTCGTCACTGGTGCCTTTGATGATTTCGCTGTCGTTGTAGGTGTACGAACCCACCAGTTTGAGGTTCTCGGTCACATCCGAGGTAGCCTCCAGCTCCAGGCCTTTGACACGCACTTCGCCTACCTGGCGGGTGACACCACCCTCGGTCACCGACATGTTCTCCTGTGTCAGGTCGAACACAGCAGCGGTGAACAGGCTATTGCTGCCTGGAGGCTGGTACTTGATGCCCAGTTCGTATTGCTTGCCTTCGGTCGGTTTGAAGGTATCGGTGCTGTTGACGGTGGAACCGGTGGCAGCCTGGAACGACTCGGCATAGGAGATGTAAGGAGTCAGGCCGTTATCGAATACATAGCTGAGAGCTGCGTTACCACTGAACTTCTTGTCGCGTTGGGTGTTGGTTGCGTCGCCTTGGTTGTGGAAGGTGGTGCCGGTGTGCACCCAGTCCTCACGGCCACCAAGGGTAAGGCGCCAGTTGTCCAACGCCATCTGGTCCTGGATATACAGGCCGGTCTGCTGGGTTTTCTGGTCGTAGTCGTACATGTCGAAGTACTGAACGTTCGAGAAATCCTGACCGTAGATGGGGTTGTGGATATTGCTCGGTGGCACACCCGCCGAGCCCCAGCGCCAGCGGGCATTACTGTCCGAGCGCTGGTGGTCTAGCCCCAGCAGCAGGGTATGGGCAACCTGCCCGGTCTGGAAGTCGGCCTGGAAGTTGTTGTCCAGGGCGAACTGTGAGATGTCCTCCTCGACGATACCGGCGGTGCGTTGCACGGTGCCATCGGCGCTGACAGCTTCGTCCGGGCCGGCTGGCCAGATCGAACCACCGGCGGTAATGCCCTTGAAGTCCAGTTCGTTACGCGCGTAGCGCAGGTTCTGACGGAACTGCCAGGTGTCGTTCAGGCGTGTTTCGAACGCATAGCCCAGGTGGTAGTAGGTGCGGTCGTAGGACTCCCAATCCGGGTCGCCCAGGTTCTTGTGGTGCGAAATCTTGCCTGCGGGGCTATCCAGTTTGGTGCCCTGCAGTGGCAGGAACTGGCCGGTGATGCCGGTGTCATCGCGGGTGTACTGGCTGATGAAAGTCAGCTTGGTGTCGTCGTTGATGTTCCAGGTCAGACTGGGCGCGATGTTGTAGCGCTTGTCCGGGATGTGATCGACCGGCGAACCGCTGTCACGCACGGTGCCGCTCACTCGGTACAGGAACTGGCCTGCATCGTCGAGCTTGCCGGTGCTGTCGAAGTTGATCTGCTTGTGGTTGTTGCTGCCAACCTGGGCTTCGACTTCGTGGCTGCTTTCCAATTGCGGCCGACGGCTGGTCATGTCAAGCAGGCCGCCTGGTGGAGTCTGGCCGTAGACCGAAGAGGCCGGGCCACGCAGTACGGCGATGCGCTCCAGGTTCCAGGGCTCGATCTTGGGGGTGGCGTAGTTGCCCTTGGGCAATGGCAGGCCATCGAGGAACTGGGTAGGCACAAAACCCCGTACCAGCAACCAGTCGCTGCGCGAGTCGGATCCATAGCCGCTGCTCTGCACGCCAGCGGTGTAGCGAAGGGCGTCGTTCAGGCTGAGCACCGGCCGGTCTTCCATCTGCTGGCGGGTGATCACGCTTACCGAGCGGGGAAGTTCGGCGATGGCGGTGTCGGTCTTGGTGCCTGCTGCTGTCCGGGTAGCGGTGTAACCCTCTACCGGTCCCCAGGCGCTTTCATAGCTGGAAGTCGCATTGATCGCAGTCTCCGGCAACGCCAGTGTCCCTTCCGGCGTAGCCACCAGGCTGTAGCTGCCCACGCTGCTTTGCTGCAGTTGCAGGCCGGTGCCGCGCAGGGCGGCCTGCAGGGCACCAAGGCCATCGTACTGCCCGCTCACCGGGGCCGAGGTGCGACCGCTGACCAGTGCCGGGTCGATGGCCAGGGTGATGCCGGCCTGGCTGGCGATCTGGTTGAGAGTGGTGGCCAGCGGGGCGCTGGGCAGGTCGTAGGCGCGCTGAGCGGATTGCTCGGCGGCGAACAGGGCAGGGCTGGCCAATGGTGCGGTCACGGCGATGGCCAGGGCCATCAGGCTGGGGCGCAGGATACGATCAACAGCACGGGACATGCAGAGGCTCCTCGACGGATAAGTGCTTTCTGCTTCCTTGCCGAGCGAGATTTGAAAAGTGACAGGGCGAATCTGAAAAAAATTGAGAATTATTTGAAGTTGGCTTTTGCCTGTACCGGCCCTTTCGCGGGTAAACCCGCTCCCACAGGGATCGCGGGGGCTTTGAGGCTGGTGCAATCCTGTGGGAGCGGGTTTACCCGCGAAGAGGCCAGTGCAGGCCTACTTGGGACCGACGGTCACCCACCACTGGGTATGCCGCTCGACCTTCACCGGCAGTGCCGGCACCAGCGACGACAGCGCCAGGTCGGTATCGTTCAGCGGGAAGCTGCCGGTCACCCGCAGGTCGGCGACCTGGTCGTCTACCCCAAGGTAACCGCTGCGGTACTGGCCAAGCGTGGCCAGCAGGTCAGCCAGGCGCACGTTGTCCACCACCAGCATGCCGCGGGTCCAGGCGTCGGCACCGGCTGGCACCGTGCCGATCCGGCCAAGGCCGTTGGCGTTCATCAGAACCTGCTGGCCTTCGCGCAGCACCTGTTCGTCGCCGCTGTTCAGCGGCATGGCGGCGACCGAAGCTTGCAGCACTTCCAGGCGCGTGCCGTCGTCCTCGCGGCGCACCAGGAAGCGCGTGCCCAACGGGCGCAGGCGGCCATCGTCGGTGCGCACCAGCAGCGGGCGCGGGTCCTGATGGCCGGTTTCGACCGAAATCTCGCCTTGGTGCAGCACGATCACCCGTTGCTTGCCGGCGTAGTCGATATCCACGGCCGTGTGGCTGTTCAGGCTCAACAAGGTGCCGTCTTCCAGGCGCAGGGTACGCAGTTCGCCGGTGGCGGTACGCTGGTCGGCCAGCCAGTAGCTCGGTGCCAGCGATGGTGCGCCGACCCAGGCCAGCAGCGAGCTCAGCAGAAACATGCCGGCCAGCCCGCC
Source organism: Pseudomonas sp. 13159349 (assembly GCF_013305685.1). Taxonomy (NCBI): domain Bacteria; kingdom Pseudomonadati; phylum Pseudomonadota; class Gammaproteobacteria; order Pseudomonadales; family Pseudomonadaceae; genus Pseudomonas; species Pseudomonas sp. 13159349. The sequence continues at coordinate 466,543 of NZ_CP045553.1, forward strand.
GCCGACCTTGCCGATACGTCGGCGCAGCCCGGCGCGCGATTGCAGCAGGGCCTGGCGTGCCGGGCCGGCAGCGGCGCTCACGCGCTGGTCCATGGCACCGAGTTGGTGCCAGGCGCGGGCATGCTCCTCGCTGGCGGCATGCCAGCGCATGAATTCGCTGCGCTCGTCAGGTGTGCCGCTGCCGTTGTCGAGGCTGAGCTTCCAGGCAATGGCGGCTTCCAGCACCCGGGACGAAACCGGTGAACTGCTCACGTCGGCTCCCCGTACAGGGCCACGTAGCACTGGCGCATGCCCTGGGCGATGTACTGGCGCACCCGCGAAACCGAAACCCCCATGCGCTCGGCGATTTCGGCATGGCTCATACCGTCCAGGCGATTGTGCAGGAATGCTGCGCGGGCCTTGCTCGACAGCTTGCCTAGCAGGCGGTCGATGGCCTTGAGGTCCTCGAGGATCAGGTGTTGCACTTCCGGGGAAGGTTGTTCGGCTTCCGGCATCAGGGCCAGTTCAGCCAGGTAGGCTTGTTCTAGCGCGGCGCGGCGGAAGTGGTCGAACATCAGGCCCTTGGCCACGGCGGCCAGGAACGCGCGGGGTTCGCGGGGCGTATCCAGTTGCGCACGGCCGAGCAGGCGCACGAAGGTGTCCTGGCTCAGGTCTTCGGCACGTTGGCGGCAGGCCATGCTGCGTTGCAGCCAGGCGAGCAGCCAGCCGCGATGGTCGCGGTACAGCGCACCGACCAGATCGGCGTGTGGGCTCTGTGCAGAAGACAAGCAGCGTCCCCCCGGAACGAATGCATTAACTAACGATAATTATTCGCGATTGTTGCAGAGGGGAGGGGGTGGGTGCAATGGACGCTTATCGGATGGCCATCATGGAAAAGGCAGGTGGCCGTTCAGCAACTCGGTCGTTGTAGGAGCGGCCTTGCGTCGCGAAAGGGCTGCATAGCAGCCCCGGCCATATCTGCGGCGAAGCTGAAAATGTGGGGCCGCTGCGCGCCCCTTTCGCGACACAAGGCCGCTCCTACAAGATCTTCACCCGTGCTGGCGGAATGTTACAGGCCGTGGTTGTGCACCTTGCGCCTGCGCCACCCGCGCAAGCGCTGCTCCAGCTGCAGCGGGCTGTCCAGCTGCTGGCGCCGGGCCTGGCTGAACAGGATCAGCGCCAGTTCGGCGGTAACCAGCGCATCGGCGCTGGCGTGATGGCGCTCCTCTACCTGCAGGCCAAACCGCGCCACCCAGTCATCCAGCCCGGCCTCGCGCAGCACTGTGTCGGGGTTGAGCATCGGCGCCAGCTCGGCAACATCCAGGAAAGGTGACTGCAAGCGATAGCCCAGGCTTTCCTTCAGCGCGCGGGCGAGCATGCGCTGGTCGAACGGCGCATGGAATGCCAACACCGGGCTGTTGCCAATGAAGTCGAGCAGATCGAGCAAGGCCTCGGCCGGGTCGCAACCGGCAGCCAGGGCACTCGGGCCCAGGCCGTGGATCAGCACGCTGGCGTTGGTCTTCTGCAAAGGCCGGTGCAAGGTGCGTTCGAATTGCTGGGCAAAGTCGATGGCGCCGTCTTCGATGGCGACGGCACCAACCGATAACACCTGGTCACGGTTGGTGTTCAGGCCGCTGGTCTCCAGGTCAAGCACCACCCAGCGCTGCTCGCGCAGGGTACACACCCCCAATGGCGCTGACTTGGGCAGCCGGGCCAGGCGCTGGCGCGTGGCGTGGTCCAGTTCCGGCGCGCTGGGGCGCAGCCAGGCGAACAGGCTCATAGCTGGTACCGCAAGGCCAGGCTGCTTTGCAGGCGCTGGGCCTGGCGCAGGGACTCGCGCAGGATGCGCCGGTCCAGGTGGTTGAGGCTGTCCGGGTCCAGGCGGTTGGAATAGGGCAGGTTGTCGCGGGTCTGGCGCTGGTGCTGCTGCATGCGGGTTTGCTGGATGAAGTGGTAGGCCTCTTCATACGCTGCGCCATCCAGTGCCTCGATCACGCCCTTGGCCACGAGCTGGCGCAGGCGCTCCAAGGTATTGCAGGCACCGATGCCGTTGGCCAGGGCCAGCAGCCGCGCACCATCGACGAAGGGCGTCAGGCCCTGGACCTTGAGGTCGAGGGTGGCGGCCTTGTCGTTACCCTGGCGGGTCAGCACGAACTCGCGCAGGCGGCCCACCGGCGGGCGCTGGCGCAGGGCGTTGTCAGCCATCATGCGCTGGAAGATGCGGTTGTCGGCCACCTGCTCCAGCAGGCCCTGGCGCAGTTGCTCGCAACCTTGCTCGTCGCCCCACACCACACGCAGGTCGAAATAGATGCTCGAGCTCAGCAGGTTCTCCGGGCTGGCTTCACGGACAAAACTGGCAAAACGCCGCGCCCATTCAATGCGCGACAGGCACAGCTCGGGGTTGCCGGCCATGACGTTGCCCTTGCACAGGGTGAAGCCGCACTGGGCCAGGCACTGGTTTATGTATTGCGCCAGCGGCAGCAGGCGTGCGCGGATGGCGTCTGCTTCGATGCTGTCGGCGGCTTCGAAGAGGATGCCGTTGTCCTGGTCAGTGTGCAGGGTTTGTTCTTGTCGCCCCTCGCTGCCAAAGCACAGCCAGCTGAACGGCACGCCCGGGTCACCGCGCTCGGCCAGCGCCAGTTCGATCACCCGGCACACGGTGTGGTCGTTGAGCAGGGTGATGATCTGGGTAATCTGCGTGGAGGATGCGCCATGGGCCAGCATTCGCTCGACCAGCTGGCTGATTTCGCCGCGCAGCGAGACCAGGGTATCCAGGCGTGGCGCATGGCGGATGGTGCGTGCCAGGTGCACCAGGTCGACCCGTTGCAGGGAGAACAGGTCGCGCTCCGAAACCACACCGCACAGGCGCTGGTTTTCCACCAGGCATACGTGGGCGATGTGCCGCTCGGTCATCGCCATGGCTGCGTCGAAGGCGCTGGCCTGGGGGCTGAGGTAGAACGGCTGGGCGGTCATGTGGCGCGCGATGGGTGCACCCAGGTCGGCATCGGCCGCAGCCACCACCTGGCGCAAGTCGCGCAGTGTGAAGATACCGGTGGGGTAACGCTGCTGGTCGACCACTACGATACTGCCGACCTGCTGCTCGTGCATCAGTCGCACGGCGTCTCGCAGAGGCGTTTCGGGGCTGCACACCACCGGATGGCGCATGGCCAGTTCACCCAGCGGCGTGTTCAGCGAATACTGGGTGCCGAGGGTTTCCACCGCGCGCTGGCGTACCTGCTGGTTGACCTGGTCGAGCAGGCTGCTGACCCCGCGCAGGGCAAAATCCCGAAACACTTCCGACATCGAGAACACGCGGATGAACGCGGCCTTGTTCAACTGCAGGCAGAAGGTGTCCTCACCTGCCAGATGCTCGGTGCGGGTCGCCCGCTCGCCGAGCAGGGCAGCCAGCGGGAAGCATTCGCCGCTGGTGATCTCGAAGGTAGTCTCCACACCAGGTTTGACCAGATGCTGGCGTTCGCCGACCACGCGGCCCTGCTTGACGATGTAGAAGTGCTCGACCGGCCCATCGGCAGGTTTGACGATGCTTTCGCCGCTGGCATAGAAGCGCAGCTGGCACTGTTCGACCAGGTAGGCCAGGTGGCTGTGTTCCATCTGGTTGAACGGCGGAAAACGCTGCAGGAACTGCAGGGTGCCCTGGATGTTCTGCAGCACTGCTGTCCTGCCCGCCTGGGTGTAGGCGTCCTTTTTGCTCATGAAACTGACCGTATCGCTATGCCGAACTATATATCTATATATATAGGTGCCGGCCATGTTGTTCTCTGCCTCCATGGTCGGCTTGCGGCGGGATGGTGCCCATTGGACGTAAGTCTATGAGCGCCCCTGTCAAAGACCCGACGAAAGGCCAACCGGGTTACGCAAGTTCTGCGGTCCTAATGCTGAAGCGGAATTTTTTTGACGAGATGAGCATGCCTGAGCAACACGACATCCTGAGTGACGCCGAGCGCGAGGCATTGGCCCTCGTAAGTGCGCCCGTGGTTGCCAAGCCCCTGGTGCTGGTGGTGGATGACAATGCGGTGAATCGTGAGGCGCTGATCCTGTACCTGAAAAGCCGGGGGATTGACTGTGTCGGGGCGGATGGGGCCGAGGAGGCCAGGCTGTACCTGCACTACCAGCAAAGAATCGGCTTGATGATCACGGATTTGCGCATGCAGCCCGAGGATGGCCTGGACCTGATCCGCAAGGTTCGCGAATCAGAGCGGGCGGCGTTGTCGATCATCGTGGTGTCGGGCGATACCGACGTGAAAGAGGCGGTGGACGTGATGCACCTGGGGGTTGTGGATTTTCTTCTGAAGCCGGTCGACCTGGACAGGCTGCTGGAGCTGGTGAAGAAAGAACTGCAGATCGGTTAGCTGAGGAGCCTGTTCCGGCCTCATCGCCGGCAAGCCAGCTCCCACAGGGACCGCACAGCGTTTGGGGCCTGTGCAGTCCCTGTGGGAGCTGGCTTGCCGGCGATTGGGCCGCAAAGCGGCCCCCTGTCGCAGATGTCGCTTACAGCCCGTTACGCGCCTTGAACTCGCGGCGACGGCGGTGCAGTACCGGCTCGGTATAGCCGTTCGGCTGCTTGCCACCTTCCACCACCAGTTCTACCGCCGCCTGGAACGCGACGTTGTCGTCGAAGTTCGGTGCCATCGGGCGGTACAGAGGGTCGCTGGCGTTCTGCTGGTCCACCACCACGGCCATGCGCTTGAGGCTTTCCAGCACCTGCTCCAGGCTGACCACGCCATGGCGCAGCCAGTTGGCCAGCAGCTGGGCCGAGATGCGCAGGGTGGCGCGGTCTTCCATCAGGCCGACGTTGTTGATGTCCGGCACCTTCGAGCAACCTACGCCCTGGTCGATCCAGCGCACCACGTAGCCGAGGATGCCCTGAGCGTTGTTGTCCAGTTCGTTGCGGATCTCTTCGGCCGACCAGTTGGTGTCGGCGGCCAGCGGGATGGTGAGGATGTCATCCACCGACGCGGGTGTGCGCGAAGCCAGTTCACGCTGACGCGCCTGTACGTCCACCTTGTGGTAGTGCAGGGCATGCAGGGTGGCTGCAGTCGGCGACGGCACCCAGGCGGTGTTGGCGCCAGCCAACGGGTGGGCGATCTTCTGCTCGAGCATGGCTGCCATCAGATCGGGCATGGCCCACATGCCTTTGCCGATCTGCGCACGGCCTTGCAGGCCGGTGGCCAGGCCAACGTCGACGTTGTTGTTCTCGTAGGCACCGATCCACTTCTCGTTTTTCATGGCGCCCTTGCGCACCACGGCGCCGGCTTCCATCGAGGTGTGGATTTCATCGCCGGTGCGATCGAGGAAGCCGGTGTTGATGAACACCACGCGCTCGGCTGCGGCCTTGATGCACGACTTGAGGTTGACCGTGGTACGGCGCTCCTCGTCCATGATGCCGACCTTGACGGTATTGCGCTTCATGCCCAGCAGGTCTTCGACCTGGCTGAAGATTTCGGCGGCGAAGGCTACTTCCTCCGGGCCGTGCATCTTCGGCTTGACGATGTACACGCTGCCGGTGCGGGTGTTCTTGCGGCTGGTGTTGCCATTGAGGTTGTGCAGGGCGATCAGGTTGGTGAACAGGCCGTCCTGAATACCTTCGGGGATTTCGTTGCCTTGGGCGTCGAGGATCGCCGGGTTGGTCATCAGGTGGCCAACGTTGCGCACGAACAGCAGCGAACGGCCATGCAGGGTCACGCTACCGCCGTTGGGCGCGGCGTACTCGCGGTCCGGGTTCATGGTGCGGGTGAAGGTTTTGCCACCCTTGCTAACGCTTTCTGCCAGGTCGCCTTTCATCAGGCCCAGCCAGTTGCGGTAGACGATCACCTTGTCGTCGGCGTCAACGGCTGCAACCGAGTCTTCGCAGTCCATGATGGTGGTCAGCGCCGATTCCATCAGGATGTCTTTCACGCCGGCGGCGTCGGTGCTGCCGACCGGGGTGCTGGCGTCGACCTGGATTTCGAAGTGCAGGCCGTTGTGCTTGAGCAGCACGGCGGTCGGCGCAGCGGCATCGCCATGGAAGCCGATCAGCTGGGCATCGTCACGCAGGCCGCTGTTGCTGCCGCCTTTCAGGGCAACTACCAGCTTGCCGCCTTCGATGCGGTAGCCGGTGGAGTCGACGTGCGAGCCGGCCGCCAGTGGCGCGGCTTCGTCGAGGAAGGCGCGGGCGAAGGCGATGACCTTGTCGCCACGTACCTTGTTGTAGCCCTGGCCTTTCTCGGCGCCGCCTTCATCGCTGATGGCATCGGTGCCATACAGCGCGTCGTACAGCGAACCCCAACGGGCGTTGGCGGCGTTCAGGGCGAAGCGGGCGTTCATCACCGGTACGACCAGCTGCGGGCCGGCCATGTGGGCGATTTCTTCGTCCACGTTCTGGGTGGTTGCCTGGAAATCGTCGGCTTGTGGCAGCAGGTAGCCGATTTCCTGGAGGAATGCTTTGTAGGCTACGGCGTCGTGGGCCTGGCCTTTGCGTGCCTGGTGCCAGGCGTCGATCTTGGCTTGCAGCTCGTCGCGCTTGGCGAGCAGGGCTTTGTTCTTTGGAGCGAGGTCATTGATGATCTTCTCTGCACCGGCCCAGAACTGCTCGGCGACGATGCCGGTCCCTGGGATGGCTTCGTTGTTCACGAAGTCGTACAGGACCTTGGCGACCTGAAGGCCACCGACTTGAACGTATCCAGTCATTGCTTGCCTCACTCTGCTCAGCTATTTCGCTCTTCTGTATTAAGCCTGTAGCGCTTCTCTAAACACGGCACCAGTGCATGCCCCCGAGTAAACCCCGAGCGCGGCTGGGTGCGGCCTGCCAGACCGGCTGGCAGACAGTGTGCGTATTTTCACAGGCGCCTTGGCAGACATCCAAACGACGTTTTGTAGTCCGCGCCACGGGATACTACATGAAGCAGTAGGCGGGGCAAAATCAGACTAAAAGCGCCGTTATGCGACCCGTTGGTCGCGTATGGTCACGCTGGGAGTGAGTATGTTCGCAAAAAACAGGTGGATTGTTCCAGATAAATCTTGAAACAGTACACGATTCGTTGTGCGGATTGCCCTGCGGCAGGTTGCCGCGCCTTGCCTATACTGAGTCGATCCCCCGATTTTCTGCCGCACGGCGCGGTCCGACACGAGGAAGGGCTTGTGGATCATCTTGTACTGACTGTGATTGCCCCTGACAAGGCCGGCCAGGTCGAGCGCATTGCCCAGTGCATCGCCGACCACAGTGGCAACTGGCTGGAAAGCCGCATGTCGCGCATGGCCGGGCAGTTTGCCGGCATCCTGCGGGTGGCGGTGCCGGCGGAAAACTACGACGAGCTGGTGGCTTCGCTGCAGGGGTTGGTCCGATATGACATTCGCGTGCTGATCGCCGAGAGTGGCATCGAGCCTTCGTGTACCTGGAAACCGATTGCCATGGAGCTGGTAGGGAATGACCGGCCGGGGATCGTGCGTGATATCACCCGTTTGCTGGCTGAATTGCAGGTGAACGTCGAGCGGTTTTCAACAGAAGTGCGGCCGGCGCCGATGAGCAGCGAGCCGTTGTTTCATGCAGATGCGTTGTTGGCTTTGCCGCTGACTCTACCGCTCGAAGAACTGCAGCAGCGACTGGAGAGTCTGGCGGATGACTTGATGGTGGAGTTGAAGCTGCGGCCGGAGGATTGATCCGAGATTGCCGGGGCCGCTTCGCGGCCCATCGCGACACAAGGCCGCTCCTACAAGGGTTACGCGTTCCCCTGTAGGAGCGGCCTTGTGTCGCGATGGGCTGCAAAGCAGCCCCCTGCGGTTATCCCGATATCACGGGGAAGGCCCTGTGGATAACCTGGGGGTTCCCCTCTCCAGCCCAGGCCGCGCGCGCCTTACACGGCTTTGATCAAAAAACACCCAAAAATCAGCAGCTTGTGCACAAAGCACGGGGACGAGGGTGTGGATAACCTTTGGAGATGTCTCTGCAGGCCATGAACTACAGGGGCCGCAGAGTTGTGATCATTTTTTGATCAGCTGCGCTTGCGCAAACTGACCCACGCATCGACGCTGTAAATCGCCAAACCCGCCCAGATGAACATGAACGCCACCAAGGTGCTCGGCGACAAATGCTCATCGAACAGCAGCACCGCCTGCAGCAGCACCAGGGTCGGCGCCAGGTACTGCAGGAAGCCCAGCGTGGTGTACGGCAAGTGCCGCGCAGCAGCGTTGAAGCACACCAGCGGCACCAGTGTCACCGGCCCCGCAGCCATCAGCCACAACGCTTCGCTGCTGGTGTAGAACGCGCCTTGGGCACTTGTCGCCGCCGGATGCAGCAATAGCCAGCCAAGCGCCAGCGGTACCAGCATCCAGGTTTCCACCACCAGGCCCGGCAGCGCCGCCACCGGTGCCTGCTTGCGAATCAGCCCGTAGAAGCCGAAGCTCAGCGCCAGTACCAGCGACACCCACGGCAGGCTGCCCACCTGCCACACCTGCTGAGCCACACCCACCGCGGCCATGGCCACGGCCAGCCACTGAAGCCGACGCAGGCGCTCGCCAAGAATCAGCATGCCCAGCAGCACGTTGATCAGCGGGTTGATGTAGTAACCCAGGCTGGCCTCGAGCATGCGCCCGTTGTTCACCGACCATACGTAGGTCAGCCAATTGCCGGCGATCAGCGCCCCGCTCAGGGCCAGGATGCCCAACCGGCGCGGGTTGTCACGCAGTTCACGCCACCAGCCGGGGTGTTTCCACACCAGTAGCAACAGCGAGCCGAACAGTGCCGACCACAGCACCCGGTGGACAATGATCTCCACCGCCGGAACGCTCTGGATTGCCTTGAAGTACAGGGGGAAAAGACCCCAGATGATGTAGGCGCTGAGGCCCAGTAGGTACCCGCGACGCGGGTTTGCGGCGTGCATGCAGAATCCTTGCTTAGGTAGCTAAATAAAGCGACGCCTATTGTAGACAGAGGCGGGCGTGCTTCTAGAACAATTTCAGCGGCGCTTCATCCAGTGCGGCCATTTGCTCGCGCAGGGCGAGGATCTGGTCTCCCCAGTAGCGTGGCTGGCCGAACCAGGGGAAGCTCGGCGGAAATGCCGGATCGTCCCAGCGCCGCGCCAGCCAGGCGCTGTAGTGCAACTGGCGCAGGGCGCGCAGGGGCTCGATCAGGGCCAGCTCGCGCGGGTCGAAGTCGTGGAACTCGTTGTAGCCGTCGATCAGTTCGGCCAGTTGCCCCAGGCGCTCCTCGCGGCTGCCGGCCAGCATCATCCACAAGTCCTGCACCGCCGGGCCCATGCGGCAGTCGTCGAGGTCGACCACGTGGTACACCTCGTCGCGGTGCATCAGGTTGCCGGGGTGCAGGTCGCCATGCAGGCGGATGAGCTTGTGCGGGGTGCGGGCATAGATGTCCTCCACTCGCTTGAGCAGGTCGCGGGCCACCGATTCGAACGCCGGCAGCAGTTCGCGAGGGACGAAATCGCCTTCCAGCAGGGTATTCAGCGAGGCGTGGCCGAAGTTGTCCACAGCCAGCGCTTCGCGGTGCTCGAACGGTTTGCTGGCACCCACGGCATGCAGGCGGCCGAGCAACTGGCCAAGACGGTAGAGCTGGTCGAGGTTACCCGGCTCTGGCGCGTGGCCGCCGCGGCGGGGGAACAGGGTGAAGCGGAAGCCCTGGTGTTCGAACAGGGTGCGGCCGTCGTGCTGCAGCGGGGCGACCACCGGCACTTCGCATTCGGCCAGTTCGGCAGTGAAGCTGTGCTCTTCGAGGATGGCCGCGTCGCTCCAGCGGCCTGGGCGGTAGAACTTGGCGATCAGCGGTTGCGCGCCCTCGATGCCCACCTGGTAGACGCGGTTTTCGTAGCTGTTCAGCGCCAGCACCCGGGCATCGCTGAGAAAGCCCAGGCTTTCCACGGCGTCCAGGACCAGGTCGGGGGTGAGGGTATCGAAGGGGTGGGACATGGGGGCTCCGGGGATAGGCGGCGTGGGGACCATGGTAACGCGTTATGCCTGTACCGGCCTCTTCGCGGGTAAACCCGCGAACCGCGCAAAGCGCGGCCAGGCTATGCAGGAATCCCAAGCAATACATAAGAGGGATGAAATTGAACCCGCACCGAACTGCCTGCTGCCACCCGCTGCCCAGCCAACCAATCCGTCTCGGCAAACGCACACAACGTCTGCCCATTCCCCAACGCCAACCGGACCTCACCAGGCCCATCAGCCTCCGCCAGCACCTCCTCCACCGTCGCCCGTAGGCAATTGCTATCCGCTTCGGCCTGTTCCTCGTCGGCCAGCAACCTCACCCACCCCGCCTTGAGCAGCGCCACTACCGTCGTCCCCAGCGTCAGTTCCAGCCGTGCGGTGCTGTCGTGGGTGATCAACGCCTCGATCTCCAACCCTCCGCCCAACGCCAGGCTGACGCGATCATGCCGTCCCTCGCGGCGCAGGCCGCTGACCTGGCCCTGCAACTGGTTGCGCGCGCTGGTACGCAGCATCAGCCGGCCGAGCAGGTCGAGGTCGCTGGACTCTTCGGCCGCTTCGAGGATTTGCGCCTGAAGGGCCTGCAGCCTCTGGTACAGGCGCAGCACCCGCTGGCCTTCCGGCGACAGACGGGCACCACCGCCACCACGCCCGCCGGTACTGCGCTCGACAAGGGGCTGGCTGGCCAGGTTGTTGAGTTCGTCGATGGCGTCCCAGGCGGCCTTGTAGCTGATGCCCGCAGCCTTGGCGGCGCGGGTGATCGAACCTTCTTCGGCAATGTACTGCAGCAGCGCGATGCGTTGGGGGCGGCGAGCGATGTGCTGGGTAAGGTGGGGGGGCAGGGGCATGGGCATTCGGTCTTGTGGGGGCCTGAGGGTGGATAGTGTGTAGGAGCGGCCTTGTGTCGCGAAAGGGGCGCGAAGCGGCCCCACGATTCATGCCTTGGCAAATATCGCTGGGGCTGCTGCGCAGCCCGATCGCGACACAGGGCCGCTCCTACACCGGGCAATTCGCGCTTGCTCATACGTACCCCGGCTTGGGCGTACGCGCCAGGCAATACACATCCACCCGCCGCGCACCGGCCTTGCGCAGCACTTCGGCAACCGCTTGCGCGGTCGCACCGGTGGTCAACACGTCATCGACAATGGCGACATGCTTGCCCGTCAGCTTGCCCGTGACGGTAAACGCCTGGCGCAAGTTGCGTCGCCTGGCCTTGGCGTCCAGTTGTTGCTGCGCAGGTGTCTCCCGTGTGCGCAGCAGCAACCGCTCGTCGCAACGTACCCCCACGTGCGACGACAGCCAGCGCCCGAGCATCCCCGCCTGGTTGAACCCCCGCTCCCGTAGTCGACGTTTGGCCAAGGGTACAGGCAACAACAGGTCGGGGCGCGGCAGCCCTTCGGTAAAGCGGTGCAGCAGCCCATGCGCGAGCAATTCGGCCATCAGGCGCCCCAAGGGCCACTGGCGGTTGTGCTTGAAACGGCTGATCAGCGTGTCCACCGGAAAGCCGAAATGCCACAGTGCAAGCACCTGCTCGAAGGCCGGTGCGCGGCGCTGGCATTGAGCGCAAGTCAGGCCGGCTATCGGCAATGGCAGGGCGCAGCGCAGGCAATGATCGCCCAGCCAGGGCAGTTCCTGCTCGCAGGCGACGCACAGCGGGTAGGCCTGCTCGGCAGGTTCATCGCACAGCAAACACAATTGATTAATAAGTGAGCACTTGTAAACCAGTCTTTTCCAGTGTGGTTGACAGTTCATAGGCCTTCCATGACTATGCGAGCTATCCGTGATGCGCTGGCGGGCTTTCCTGTCCCGGCGCCTGCTTCAGCCTAAACAAGGAAACGCCAATGAGCGCCAGCACAACTGCAACAACACGTCACGACTGGTCCCTGGCCGAGGTCAAGGCGCTGTTCCAGCAACCGTTCAATGACCTGCTGTTCCAGGCGCAGACCGTGCACCGCGCGCATTTCGACCCGAACCGCGTGCAGGTTTCGACCCTGTTGTCGATCAAGACCGGCGCCTGCCCGGAAGATTGCAAATATTGTCCACAGTCCGGCCACTACAACACCGGGCTGGAAAAACAGAAGCTGATGGAAGTGCAGAAGGTGCTGGAAGAAGCCGCCCGCGCCAAAGCCATTGGTTCTACCCGCTTCTGCATGGGCGCGGCGTGGAAGCACCCGTCGGCCAAAGACATGCCCTACGTGCTGGAGATGGTCAAAGGCGTGAAGGCCATGGGCCTGGAAACCTGCATGACCCTCGGCAAGCTCGACCAGGAGCAGACCAAGGCCCTGGCTCAGGCCGGCCTGGACTACTACAACCACAACCTCGACACCTCGCCTGAGTTCTACGGCAGCATCATCACCACCCGCACCTACAGCGAGCGCCTGCAGACCCTGGCCTACGTGCGCGATGCCGGGATGAAGATCTGCTCCGGCGGCATCCTCGGCATGGGTGAGTCGCTGGACGACCGCGCCGGCCTGCTGATCCAGCTGGCCAACCTGCCCGAACACCCGGAGTCGGTTCCAATCAACATGCTGGTCAAGGTGGCCGGCACGCCGCTGGCCGAGGAAGAGGACGTCGACCCGTTCGACTTCATCCGCATGCTGGCCGTGGCCCGTATCCTCATGCCTAAGTCGCACGTGCGCCTGTCCGCCGGCCGCGAGCAGATGAACGAGCAGATGCAGGCCCTGGCCTTCATGGCTGGTGCCAACTCGATCTTCTACGGCGAAAAACTGCTGACCACCGCCAACCCGCAGGCCGACAAGGACATGCAGCTGTTCGCACGCCTGGGCATCAAGCCCGAAGCGCGTGAAGAGCACGCCGACGAAGTGCACCAGGCGGCCATCGAGCAGGCGCTGGTCGAGCAGCGCAGCAGCGAGATGTTCTACAACGCCGCGACAGCCTGAAATGGCCTTCGACTTGGCAGCGCGCCTGGCCGAACGGCGCGCCGCAGACCTGTATCGGCAGCGGCCACTGCTGGAAAGCCCGCAGGGGCCGGAAGTGGTGGTCGATGGCCAGTGTTTGCTGGCCTTCTGCAGCAATGACTACCTGGGCTTGGCCAACCACCCCGAGGTGATTGCCGCCTGGCAGGCCGGCGCCGAGCGCTGGGGTGTCGGTGGCGGTGCCTCGCACCTGGTGATCGGCCACAGTACGCCGCACCACCAGGTGGAAGAGGCCCTGGCCGAACTCACCGGGCGCCCGCGCGCGCTGCTGTTCTCCACCGGCTACATGGCCAACCTGGGCGCCATCACCGCGCTGGTGGGGCAGGGCGACACGGTGCTGCAGGACCGCCTGAACCACGCTTCGCTGCTGGATGGCGGGTTGCTCAGTGGTGCCCGTTTCAACCGCTACCTGCACAACGACCCGGCCAGCCTGGCCAGCCGCCTGGACAAGGCCGTAGGCAATACCCTGGTAGTGACCGATGGCGTGTTCAGCATGGACGGCGACCTGGCCGACCTGCCGGCGCTGGCCGATGTCGCCCGCGCTCGCGGTGCCTGGCTGATGGTTGACGATGCCCATGGCTTGGGCACCCTCGGCACCCGGGGCGGCGGTATCGTCGAGCACTTCGGCCTGGGCGTTGAGGATGTGCCGGTGTTGATCGGTACGCTGGGCAAGGCTTGTGGTACCGCCGGTGCCTTTGTGGCCGGCAGCGAAGAGCTGATCGAGGCGCTGGTGCAGTTCGCCCGCCCGTACATCTATACAACCAGCCAGCCACCGGCGCTGGCCTGCGCCACCCTCAAGAGCCTGGAATTGCTGCGCCGCGAAACCTGGCGCCGCGAGCACCTGGCCGCGCTGATCCGCCAGTTCCGTGAAGGTGCGCAGCAGATCGGCCTGGAATTGATGGACAGCCCGACGCCGATCCAGCCCATCGTCATCGGCGACAGCGCAAAGGCCCTGCGCCTGTCACGCATGCTGCGCGAACGCGGTTTGCTGGTGACGGCCATCCGCCCGCCCACCGTGCCGGCGGGCAGCGCACGCCTGCGGGTGACATTGAGCGCCGCGCACAGCGGGGCGCAGGTGCAGCTATTGTTGAATGCATTGGCCGAGTGTTATCCACAGTTGGAGAGCGCCGATGCGTAATCGACTTGTTCTGTTGCCTGGCTGGGGCTTGGGCACTGCTTCCCTGGAGCCGCTGGCCGCCAGCCTGCGTGCCCAGGACGCCCGCCTGCAGGTAGAGCTGATGCCCTTGCCGGAACTGGCCCATAGCGATGTGCAGGCCTGGGTCGACCACCTCGACCGCAAGCTGCCGAGCGATGTCTGGCTGGGTGGCTGGTCGTTAGGCGGCATGCTGGCCAGCGCGCTGGCGCACAAGCGCGGCGACCATTGCTGCGGCCTGCTGACTCTGGCCAGCAACCCCAGTTTCGTGGCCCGCCCCGACTGGCCCCACGGCATGGCCGAAGACACTTTCGGCACCTTCCTCGACGGCTGCCGCAGCCATACCCAGGTCACCCTGAAGCGCTTCCGTACCTTGTGCAGCGACGGTGCCCTGCAACCGCGCACCCTGCTGCGCCAGCTGGGTGTCGGCGTGCCGGACACCGACCCGTTGTACCTGGCCACGGGCCTTGAGGTGCTGGCCAAGCTGGATACCCGCGAAGCACTGCAGGCCTATGGTGGCCCGCAGCTGCACCTGTTCGCCGGCAGCGATGCGCTGGTGCCGGCAGAGGCGGCAAAAGCGCTGAGCGAGCTGCTGCCCGATGTAGAAGTGGGCTTGGTCGAAGACAGTTCCCACGCGTTCCTGCTGGAGTACCCGCAGGAACTGGCGGCGGGCATCAAGAGTTTCCTGCATGAGAGTGGCGATGACTGACCTTTCCCGTCCGACCCTGCCCGGCGCGCTGCCCGACAAGCGCCAGGTAGCAGCCTCGTTCTCCCGCGCCGCAGCCAGCTACGACAGCGTGGCAGCCTTGCAGCGTGCGGTGGGTTCGAGCTTGCTGGAACAGTTGCCGGAAGGCCTGCAGCCGTCACGCTGGCTGGACCTGGGCAGCGGCACCGGTCATTTCAGCAGGGCGTTGGCCGAGCGGTTCACCCAGGCCAGCGGCGTTGCGGTGGATATTGCCGAAGGCATGTTGTGCCATGCCCGCAACGAGCAAGGCGGGGCGCTCTATCACGTGGCCGGTGACGCCGAGCGTTTGCCGCTGCGTGATGCCAGCGTCGACCTGGTGTTCACCAGCCTGGCCGTGCAGTGGTGCGGCCAGTTCGCCAGCGTGCTGGCAGAAGCGCTGCGAGTGCTGCGCCCGGGCGGCGTGCTGGCTTTCAGCAGCCTGTGTGTGGGTACCCTCGATGAACTGCGCGCCAGTTGGCAGGCGGTGGATGGCCTGGTGCATGTGAACCGCTTCCGCCGTTTCGAGGACTATCAGCGCCTGTGCGCAGCCAGCGGCTTCGAACAGCTTGGTCTGCAGCGTTGTCCGCACGTGCTGCACTACCCGGATGTACGCAGCCTTACCCATGAACTCAAGGCTCTCGGCGCCCACAACCTGAACCCCGGCCGACCTTCCGGGCTTACCGGCCGGGCGCGCATGCAGGGCCTGTTGCAGGCGTATGAGGCGTTTCGCCAGCCCGAGGGGCTGCCAGCCACCTACCAGGTGGTCTATGGTGTGTTGCGCAAGCCACAGGCTTAAGGGGAGCGAGATGAGCCAGGCCTATTTCATTGCCGGTACCGATACCGATGTCGGCAAAACCACCATCGCTGCCGGCCTGCTGCATGCGGCACGGTTGCAGGGCATGAGCACGTTGGGAGCCAAGCCGGTGGCCTCCGGTTGCACGATGACGCCCAAAGGCTTGCGCAACAGCGACGCTCAGGCGCTGATCGATGAAAGCACGATCAAGATGCCCTACGAACAGGTCAACCCGTTTGCCTTCGAGCCTGCGATTGCGCCGCATGTGGCAGCACGTGAGGCCGGGGTGACGCTGGCCGTGTCGGACCTGCTGGCTGCGATGCGGAATGTGCTGCAACAAAATGCCGATTTCACCCTGATCGAGGGAGCCGGAGGCTGGCGCGTGCCGTTGTCGGGGCTGGAAAACCTGTCCGACCTTGCGGTGGCCCTGCGGCTGCCGGTGATTCTGGTGGTCGGGGTGCGGCTCGGCTGTATCAGCCATGCCTTGTTAAGCGCTGAGGCGATCGAGCGTGACGGGCTGCAACTGGCTGGATGGGTGGCGAACATCATCGAGCCGCGTACTTCGCGCCTGGAAGAGAACCTGGCCAGCCTGGCCGAGCGTTTGCCGGCGCCATGCCTGGGGCGGGTGCCCAAATTGAAGCAGGCCAGTGCCGACATGGTGGCTGAACACCTTCAGCTGGATCTGCTGGATTAGCCGTTTCCAGGCTTGGCCCTTTCGCGGGCTTGCCCGCTCCCACAGGTACAGCGCAGGGTTCAGGTATCGCGCGGTCCCCTGTAGGAGCGGGCAAGCCCGCGAAGAGGCCGGTACAGGAATACCCAAGGCCTATCAAATGGCACGAGGCCATTAGGGATTTAAACGGGCCTTTTCGCCCCTGGCCTGCTTTAATGGGCCTGTTCGCCATCCAGCGTCAATGGAGTCCTGACATGGAAATCACCGGTAGCTCCGCCTATTACGCGGGCCTGAGCGCAATCCAGACCGGCCAGAACCGCGTCGATCAGGCTGCCAGCCAGATCGCCAGCACCACCGCCGAACGTAGCGCCACCAGCCAGTCCAGCGATTTTCAGGCCGAACGCCTGCGCGCGGTCGACCGCAGCCAGCAAATGGACCTGGCCACCAGCACCGTGCAGCTGGCCGTGGGCAAACTCGAAGTCGAGCTTGGCGCAAAGGTCGCCAAGGCTTCCGACGAAATGCTCGGCCGGATCATCGACACCTACGCCTGACACGGCGGCCTTTCCCGAACATAACGCTATCCCTGTGGGAGCGGGTTTACCCGCGAATGCGTCCGCCCGGAAACCTCTGTTTTCCGGGCTGGCCCATTCGCGGGTAAACCCGCTCCCACAGGGGGACTTATCATGGCTTGACGCTTTTGCCATTTTTCGTGGCGTAAATGGCACCATAGTCCATCCTTGACATAAGGCGGAGCTAAACGTAAGTTTCAAACAACTGTTTGATCGACGGCCGCCACGTGCTGGTCACCCCACAGAACTCACCTAGAGGTTCATCGCAATGCCTGATTACAAAGCCCCCTTGCGTGATATCCGCTTCGTTCGCGACGAGCTGCTCGGCTATGAGGCGCACTATCAGAGCCTGCCGGGTTGCCAGGACGCCACGCCCGACATGGTCGACGCGATCCTCGAAGAAGGCGCGAAGTTCTGTGAGCAGGTGCTGTCGCCGCTGAACCGCGTGGGTGACCAGGAGGGCTGCACCTGGAGCGAGTCGGGCGTTAAAACCCCGACCGGCTTCAAAGCGGCCTACGAACAGTTCGTAGAAGGCGGCTGGCCGAGCCTGGCGCATGACGTCGAGCACGGCGGCCAGGGCCTGCCGGAGTCGCTGGGCCTGGCGCTGAGCGAAATGGTCGGCGGTGCGAACTGGTCGTGGGGCATGTACCCGGGCCTGTCCCATGGCGCGATGAACACCATCTCTGCGCACGGCACCCCCGAGCAGCAGCACACCTACCTGACCAAGCTGGTATCCGGCGAGTGGACCGGTACCATGTGCCTGACCGAGCCGCACTGCGGTACCGACCTGGGCATGCTGCGCACCAAGGCCGAGCCACAGGCCGACGGCAGCTACAAGGTGTCGGGCACCAAGATCTTCATTTCGGCCGGTGAGCACGACATGGCCGACAACATCGTCCATATCGTCCTGGCCCGCCTGCCGGACGCACCGACTGGCACCAAGGGCATCTCGCTGTTCATCGTGCCGAAGTTCCTGCCCAACGCCGAAGGCGGTGTGGGCGAGCGCAACGGCGTGAGCTGCGGCTCGATCGAACACAAGATGGGTATCCACGGCAACGCCACCTGCGTGATGAACTTCGACGGCGCTACCGGCTACCTGATCGGCCCGGCTAACAAAGGTCTGAACTGCATGTTCACCTTCATGAACACCGCTCGCCTGGGTACCGCGCTGCAAGGCCTGGCCCACGCCGAAGTCGCGTTCCAGGGTGGCCTGAAGTACGCCCGTGAGCGCCTGCAGATGCGCTCCCTGACTGGCCCGAAAGCACCGGACAAGGCTGCTGACCCGATCATCGTCCACCCGGACGTGCGTCGCATGCTGCTGACCATGAAGGCCTTCGCCGAAGGCAACCGCGCGATGGTGTACTTCACTGCCAAGCAGGTGGACATCGTCAAGTACAGCCAGGATGAAGAAGAGCGCAAGAAGGCCGATGCCCTGCTGGCGTTCCTGACCCCGATCGCCAAGGCGTTCATGACCGAGGTCGGCTTCGAAGCCGCCAACCATGGCGTGCAGATCTACGGTGGCCACGGCTTCATCGCCGAATGGGGCATGGAGCAGAACGTACGGGACAGCCGCATTTCCATGTTGTACGAAGGCACCACCGGCATCCAGGCCCTGGACCTGCTCGGCCGCAAGGTGCTGATGACCCAAGGCGAAGCGCTGAAGGGCTTCACCAAGATCGTGCACAAGTTCTGCCAGGCGCAGGAAGGCAACGAAGCGGTCAAGGAGTTCGTCGAACCGCTGGCGGCGCTGAACAAGGAATGGGGCGAGCTGACCATGAAAGTGGGTATGGCCGCCATGAAGGACCGCGAAGAAGTGGGTGCGGCCTCGGTCGATTACCTGATGTATTCCGGCTACGCCTGCCTGGCCTACTTCTGGGCTGACATCGCCCGCCTGGCGGCGGAGAAACTGGCTGCCGGCACCAGCGAAGAAGCCTTCTACACCGCCAAGTTGCAGACCGCGCGCTTCTACTTCCAGCGCATCCTGCCGCGTACCCGTACCCATGTGGCGACCATGCTGTCGGGTGCCAACAACCTGATGGCGATGGACGAAGAACACTTCGGCCTGTCGTACTGATCCTGCCGCTGTACACGAAACCCGTCTGCCTTCACCGGCAGGCGGGTTTTTTCATTCTGCGGCCTGATGCCTATCTCTTTGTAGGAGCAGCCTTGTGCTGCGAAGAGGCCATAGCTGCCACAGAAAATCTTTTGTCATTGCGGCCTTTTCGCAGCACAAGGCTGCTCCTACAAGGAAAAGCGTCTGATTCGATATTCAACTGTTCATGTGCACTGCCGATGAAGTAAGGGCACAATGCCACCATTGATCTGCCGGGTTGGAGATTACCCTTGTTTCGTTTTAACGCTGTTCGCGCGAGTCACTTCCTGCCTTCGCTGATTCTTTTGCTGGCAGGACTCGCCGCGGCCTATGTGAGAGACCTCAGTGTCTTTTTCACATCGCTGTTCAACGTCCTGCCCACCTTGGTCCTGCTGCTGGGTGGCGCCTACTGTGCGGTGTACCGTCGCCAGCGCGAGCTGTTCCTGATGCTCACGGTGTACATCGCCTACTACCTGCTCGACACCCAGACCGACTTCTACCGTGACCATGGCCGCGTTCGCGAGGACGCGGCGGTGATCTTCCACCTCGTGTGCCTGCTGCTACCCGCCCTGTTCGGGCTGTATGGTGCCTGGCAGGAGCGCACCCACCTGCTGCAGGACCTGGTCGCCCGTGGCGCCGTGCTGTTCGCCGTGGGTAGCGTGGCGGTGGCCCTGGAGCAAAGCTACCCCCAAGCACTACTGACCTGGTTGGCGGAAATCCGCTGGCCAACCTTGCATGGCCAGTGGATGAGCCTGATCCAGATGGTCTATCCGCTGTTCCTCGGCGTGTTCATCCTGCTGGTGGTGCAATACCTGCGTGCACCACGGCCGCTGCACGCTGCGCAGGTGATGGGCCTGCTGGGCATCTTCTGGATGTTGCCGCAAACCTTCATCCTGCCGTTTACCCTGAACATCATGTGCAGCCAGGTCATGCTGATGATCGCCGCAGCGGTGGCGCACGAGGCCTACCAGATGGCTTTCCGCGACGAACTGACCGGCCTGCCGGGGCGCCGTGCGCTGAACGAGCGCATGCAGCGCCTGGGACGCAACTATGTGATCGCCATGACCGATGTCGACCACTTCAAGAAATTCAACGACACCCACGGCCACGATGTCGGCGACCAGGTGCTGCGCCTGGTTGCCAGCCGCCTGTCCAAGGTTACCGGGGGGGGCCGTGCCTACCGCTATGGCGGCGAGGAGTTCGCTCTGGTGTTTGCCGGCAAGACCGCCGAGGAATGCGTGCCCCATGTGGAAGCCGTGCGCGAAATGATCGCCAACTACGTGATGCACCTGCGCGACCAGCACAACCGCCCGCAGGACGATACCGCCGGGCGCCAGCGGCGGGCGGGCAGCAGTGGGGGTACGGTTTCGGTCACCATCAGCATCGGTGTGGCGGAGCGCCAGGCCGATCATCGTAACCCCGAAGCGGTGCTGAAATCCGCTGACCAGGCGCTGTACAGCGCCAAGGGCGCAGGGCGCAATTGTGTCATGGTACATGGGCAACAAGCGCAGCGAGGGGCGGTGCGCACGGCGTGACCGAGTTAGACTATACGGTCTATTGATGACCCTATGTCTCGTAAAAGTTGTTCGGTTACACTGGCTGCAACCCAGTGTCGCGGTTCCCCGAGACCGCTCCGACCCGACTAGCGAGAGGTTGTCATGGCTGAATATAAAGCGCCCCTGCGCGACATGCGCTTCGTACTGAATGAAGTCTTCAACGTGGCCGAGCAGTGGGCGCAGTTGCCCGGGTTGGCCGAGGTTGTCGATGCCGACACAGCCATGGCCGTGCTGGAAGAAGCCGGCAAGGTCACCGCCAAGTCCATCGCACCGCTCAGCCGTGCCGCCGACGAAGAGGGCTGTCACTGGGAAAACGGCGCAGTAAGTACCCCAGCCGGTTTCATCGAGGCGTACAAAACCTACGCCGAAGGCGGTTGGGTGGGTGTGGGTGGCGACCCGTTGTTCGGCGGTATGGGCATGCCCAAGGTCATCTCGGCCCAGGTCGAGGAAATGGTCAACGCCTCCAGCCTGTCCTTCGGCCTGTACCCGATGCTGACTGCTGGCGCCTGTCTGTCGATTAACGCCCACGCCAGTGAAGCGCTGAAGGAAAAGTACCTGCCAAACATGTACGCCGGCGTGTGGGCCGGCTCCATGTGCCTGACCGAGCCGCACGCCGGTACCGATCTGGGCATCATCCGCACCAAGGCCGAGCCCCAGGCCGACGGCAGCTACAAGGTCAGCGGCACCAAGATCTTCATCACCGGCGGCGAGCACGACCTGACCGAGAACATCATCCACCTGGTGCTGGCCAAGCTGCCGGACGCACCAGCGGGGCCGAAAGGCATTTCGCTGTTCCTGGTGCCGAAGTTCCTGGTCAATGAAGACGGCAGCCTGGGGGCGCGCAACCCGGCCACCTGCGGCTCGATCGAGCACAAGATGGGTATCCAGGCCTCGGCCACCTGCGTGATGAACTTCGATCAAGCGGTCGGCTATATCGTCGGTGAGCCGAACAAGGGCCTGGCGGCCATGTTCACCATGATGAACTACGAGCGCCTTGGCGTTGGTATCCAGGGCCTGGCCTCGGCCGAGCGCTCCTACCAGAATGCCGTGGAGTACGCCCGCGACCGCCTGCAGAGCCGCGCCCCGACCGGGCCACAAGCCAAGGACAAGGCCGCTGACCCGATCATCGTCCACCCGGACGTGCGCCGCATGCTGTTGACCATGAAGGCGCTGATCGAGGGTGGCCGTGCCTTCTCCAGCTACGTGGCCATGCAGCTGGACAGTGCCAAGTTCAGCGAAGACACCGCCGTGCGCAAGCGCAGCGAAGAACTGGTGGCACTGCTGACGCCGGTTGCCAAGGCCTTCCTCACCGACCTGGGCCTGGAGTGCGCGGTGCACGGCCAGCAGGTGTTCGGCGGGCATGGCTACATTCGCGAATGGGGGCAGGAGCAACTGGTGCGCGATGTGCGTATCACGCAGATCTACGAAGGCACCAACGGCATCCAGGCCCTCGACCTGATGGGGCGCAAGGTGGTGGCCAGTGGCGGGGCGTACTACCGGCTGTTCTCCGACGAGATTCGCCAGTTCATTGCCAGCGCAGGTAGCGAGCTGGATGAATTTGCCAAGCCGTTGGGTGCCTGTCTCGATCAGCTCGACGGGCTGACCGAGTGGGTGCTGGAACAGGCCAAGGGCAACCCGAACGAGATTGGCGCGGCTTCTGTCGAGTACCTGCATGCCTTTGGTTATGTCGCCTATGCCTACATGTGGGCATTGATGGCGCGGGCGGCGCAGGCGGGTGAGGGGGATGCAGCGTTCTATTCGGGCAAGCTGGGTACGGCGCAGTTCTACTTTGCGCGGTTGCTGCCGCGGGTGGATTCGCTGGTGGCTTCGGTGAAGGCGGGGAGTGAGTCGTTGTACCTGCTGGATGCCGAGCAATTCTGAGGGATTTTGGGGGGCTGCTTTGCAGCCCATCGCGACACAAGGCCGCTCCTACAGGTACCGCGCAAGCTCGAATGGCTATGCGTTCCCCTGTAGGAGCGGCCTTGTGTCGCGATGGGCCGCAAAGCGGCCCCTGTCGTGTAAGCCTTTTCCTACACAACGTGGTGACTTTTCACCACTGTTCTCAGATTGGATCCACGGTTATTCTTTACCACATGGACGTTGCGCAGGAAGCGCAAAGGACAGATCAAGGATGACGACGAAGGACACCTGCCAGGATGGCGGGGCGATACGGATGTCACAGGGAAACAGTCTGGAAAACCCCGCTTCGGCGGGGTTTTCTTTGTGCGCGTGTTTTTTCAGCCCAGCACATCCAGCGGTGATGCACCCAACAGGCGGGCGTCCGTCTCTTCCTCCAGCAGCGTGCGCAGCAGCTCCACAGATGCCTGCTGGCGTTGGGCATCGCGGAACACCAAGCCAACCTTCAGCGGTACCCGTGGCTCGCTCAATGGCTTCCACAGCAGCCCCTGGTCATCCTCGGCGGCCTCCTTGGCCCGCCCCGGCAGGATGGTGGCCAGCGCGGTATGGGCCAGGCTGTCGAGAATCCCCGCCATGTTGTTCATCTCTGCCTGCACCTGCGGCCGACGCCCCTGGCTGGCCAGTTGCGCCTGCCAGATCTGGCGGATCTGGAATTCCTCGCCCAGCATCAGCATGGGCAGCTCGGCGGCCTGGCGAATGGACACCTTCTTGAAGTCCTTTAGCGGGTGGGTAGCGGGGATGACCAGTTGCAGTTCATCTTCATAGAGCAGCAGACCATGCAGCCCCGGCTGGCGTGGCGGCAGGTAACTGATACCGATGTCCAGGCTGCCATTGAGCAAGCGCCGTTCGATCTCCAGCCCTGACAATTCGTAGATCTGCACCACCAGGTGCGGCTGTGCCCTGCGCAGGCGTTCAAGCAGCTGCGGCACCAGGCTCGGCCGCACGGTCTGCAGCACGCCGATGGCCAAGGTACGCAGCGACTGGCCCTTGAAGTTGCGCATGGCCTCGTGGGCGCGCTGCAGGCCGTCGAGCAACGGCAGGGCGTGGTTGTACAGGGTGTGGGCGGCCAGAGTCGGCAGCAGGCGCTTGTTGCTGCGTTCGAACAGGCTCAGGTCGAGGCTGTGCTCCAGCTGGCGTATCTGCTGGGAAAGCGCTGGCTGGGACAGCGACAGGCGCTCGGCGGCGCGGCCCACGTGGCCTTCTTCATACACCGCGACGAAATAACGCAGTTGGCGGAAATCCATAAGTGATACTTATCGAAAATGCTGGAAAAACGAAATGGTCGAAACCCCTCGCGAGGCCTAGTCTATCGCCGTATTCCAGAGGGTTACAGCGATGAATCGATCGATTGTTACCCCGGATGAAAAACACTTTTGATAGGCAAGGCAAAATATCGAGTGCCGCACCCAAGCCGCACCGTGACCGCCCCTGTCGTGATTGGTTGGAGCCCTGATGAACCTGTTCAACCTGCGCCGCCCGGCCCCTGCCGCCGTCGCCGAGCCCAAGCGTGCGCCGGTGATCGCGCCGGAAGCGCCGCAGCTGTCGCGTGAGCGCCTGATGCCCAGCACCGAACGCGCAGCGCAGGTATTCGTGCGTGGCCAGGGCTCCTGGTTGTGGGACAACGAAGGGCATGCCTACCTGGACTTCACCCAGGGTGGTGCAGTCAACAGCCTGGGCCACAGCCCCAGTGTGCTGGCGAAGGCGCTGGGCAGCCAGGCCCAGGCGTTGATCAACCCGGGCTCGGGCTTCCACAGCCGTGGCCTGCTGGGGCTGGTCAACCGCCTGTGCCAGAGCACCGGCAGCGACCAGGCCTACCTGCTCAACAGCGGTGCCGAAGCCTGCGAAGGCGCGATCAAGCTGGCGCGCAAGTGGGGCCAGCTGCACCGCAACGGCGCCTATCACATCATCACCGCCACCCAGGCCTGCCATGGCCGCAGCCTGGGCGCGTTGTCAGCGTCCGACCCGCTGCCCTGCAACCGCTGCGAACCGGGCCTGCCTGGCTTCAGCAAGGTGCCATTCAACGACTTGGCGGCGCTGCACGCCGAGGTGGACTCGCGCACCGTGGCGATCATGCTCGAGCCGATCCAAGGTGAGGCGGGTGTCATCCCGGCCACGCAGGAATACCTCAAGGGTGTGGAAACGCTGTGCCGCGAACTGGGCATCCTGCTGATCCTCGACGAGGTGCAGACCGGCATTGGCCGCTGTGGCGCGCTGCTGGCCGAGGAAACCTACGGCGTGCGCGCCGATATCATCACGCTGGGCAAGGGTTTGGGCGGTGGCGTGCCGCTGGCGGCCTTGCTGGCCCGGGGCACGGCGTGCTGCGCCGAGCCTGGCGAACTGGAAGGCAGCCACCATGGCAACGCGCTGATGTGCGCTGCCGGCCTGGCCGTGCTGGATACCGTGCTGGAGCCTGGCTTCTTCACCCAGGTGCGGGACAACGGCCGCCACCTGCGTGAAGGCCTGAGCCGGCTGGCCGGGCGCTATGGCCAGGGCGAAGTGCGCGGGCAAGGCCTGCTGTGGGCCCTGCAGATGAAAGAAAACCTGGCCCGCCAGCTGGTGGCGGCTGCCTTGCACGAAGGCCTGTTGCTCAACGCACCGCAGGCGGATGTGGTGCGTTTTTCGCCAGCGCTGACCGTGAGCAAGGGCAACATCGACGAAATGCTGCTGCGCCTTGCCCGTGCCTTTGCCCGCCTGCATGCCCAGCAGCAGGCCCGCCGCGAAATGCCAGCCTAGCGGCCTGGTGACATCGAGAATTCTACGAACCGTCTGGCGTTCCTGCGCATCGCCCTAGGCCTGTTTCATTCGGCCCGGGGCGTTTTTTTTTGCCTGTTGAACCTCTGTGGCGGGCGGCTAGTCTCTGATGTAACCCCTTCAGGAGAGACTCGCATGGACTTTATACGCATCATCATCGCCATCATCCTGCCGCCGCTGGGCGTTTTCCTGCAGGTGGGGTTTGGCGGGGCGTTCTGGCTGAACATCTTGCTTACCTTGCTGGGGTACATTCCGGGGATCGTGCATGCGGTGTATATCATCGCCAAGCGCTGAGATTTTTGGGGCTGCTTTGCAGCCCATCGCGACACAAGGCCGCTCCTACAGGTACAGCGCCACATTCGGGCTTGTGCGATCCCTGTAGGAGCGGCCTTGTGTCGCGATGGGCCGCAAAGCGGCCCCAGAATCTCAGCCCCCCAACACCCGGCAATAGAATTTCCATTCTTCTTCCAGCGCATGCGCCAGGTTTTCCGCCTTGCGGAACCCGTGCCGCTCCCCCGCGTAGAAGTGCCCTTCAGCCTCGATCCCGTTAGCCTGCAGCGCCGCCAGCATCGACCGCGTCTGCTCCGGCACCACCACCGCATCCAGTTCGCCCTGGAAGAAAATCACCGGTACCTTGATCTGCCCCGCATGCAGCAGCGGCGTACGCTGGCGATAGCGCTCGGCATCCTGCAGCGGGTCGCCAATCAGCCAGTCCAGGTAGTCCCCTTCGAACTTGTGGGTGGCCCGGCCCAGGGCAACCGGGTCGCTGACCCCGTACAGGCTGGCACCGGCGCGGAACACATCATGGAACGCCAGGGCGCATAGGGTGGTGTAGCCGCCCGCACTACCGCCACGGATGAACGCCTTGCGGCCATCGATCAGCCCGCGTCCGGCCAGGTATTCCACCGCTGCGCAGGCATCGGCCACATCGCTTTCGCCCCAGCGCAGGTGCAAGGCCTGGCGGTATTCCCGGCCATATCCGGAGCTGCCCCGGTAGTTGAGGTCGGCGACGGCGAAGCCGCGTTGGGTCCAGTACTGGATGCGCGGGTCGAGCACGGGATAACAGGCCGAGGTCGGGCCGCCATGGATGAACACCACCAGCGGTGCGGCTCCTTGCGACCGGGCTGCCGGGTAGAAGAAACCGTGGGCGCGATGACCGTCACTGCCGTAGTGGATCGACTGCGGCAGGCTGATATGCCTTGCCGGCAGCACTTCGGCGCCACCAGCCAATACGCTGACCTCGTGGTTGCTGCGGGCGATGGCGATGACCGCCGGCGGGCTGATCGGCGAGGCGGCAATGGCAAACAGGTGTTCGGCATCCATGGCCAGGCTGCGAAAACGCGTGTAGGCACTGGCGAAACGCTCCAGGCTACCATCGGCAGTACGCAGCCCCAGTTGCCCGAAGCCGTCTTCGAACCAGCTGGCCAGATAGCTTTGCTGTCCCAGTGCCAACCAGGTGCTGGCGCCGAGTTGCCAGGGCGCCGCAGCGTGGTCCGCGGGCTCGGCAGGCAGGGCCTGCCAGCAGTCATCGACCTCGCCCCAGGGTTGCCAGAAGCCATTGCGGTCAGACAGGCAGTAGAGTCGGCCTTCGCTATCGAAGCGCGGCTGCTGCAGCGATTCGTCAGCGCCGGCCACACATTGCGCGGGCCCCCAGTGGCCACTTGCATCACGTGTGCGGCACATCAGCCTGGTGACGGTCCAGGGTTGTGCCGGGCGGTCCCATTCGACCCAAGCCAGGCGCTGGCCGTCGGTACTCACCGTAGGTGAGGCATAGAAGTCGGCCCCCTCAGCGAGCACTTCGCGAGCTTGTTCCCACAGGGCGACCAAGCGATGCTCGACCCGTTCGCCATGCTGCTCCTCGACCGCCAGCACCAGGCCGTCGTGCCACTGCACATCGCCGTAGCGGCAGCTGGCATCATCAGTCAGGGCGCGCGGTACCGCGCCTTCCAGGGTCTGGGTATAGACCTGCTGGTCCTTTTCATTGACGAACAGCAGCCCATCACCACCCAGGCAAAAACTGCCACCGCCGTATTCGTACACCCGGCTACGTACGCTGAAGCCATCAGGTGTCAGGCAGCGGGCCTGCTGGTGCTGCCAGTGCCAGATGCGACAGGCACCATCGGCCGGGCGAAACTCGTTCCAGAACAGCCCCGCGGCGCTGACCTTGAGTTCGGCGAAGTCGGTGCCGGCGGCAACTGCCTGGGCCGCGCTGAACTCAGCCGCGGACGATGACACGGGAGTTCCGTTCATTGCGGAAGGTCATCTGTTCAATGGTGAGCTGGGCGCTTTCCGCCTCCTCGCGGGCCTTGAGGATGATGCCGTGGTCGGCCGACTTGGCGCACACCGGGTCGGCGTTGCTGGCATCGCCGGTGAGCATGAAGGCCTGGCAGCGGCAGCCGCCGAAGTCCTTTTCCTTCTCGTCGCAGGAACGGCAGGGTTCGGGCATCCACTCATAGCCACGGAAGCGGTTGAAGCCGAACGAGTCGTACCAGATGTGGTGCAGGTCGTGGTCGCGCACGTTGGGGAACTGCACCGGCAGCTGGCGCGCGCCGTGGCAGGGCAGGGCGGTGCCGTCCGGGGTGATGGTGAGGAACAGGCTGCCCCAGCCATTCATGCAGGCCTTGGGGCGCTCCTCGTAGTAGTCCGGTGTGACGAAGATCAGCTTGCACGGGTTGCCCTCGGCCTTGAGCTTTTCCCGATACTCGTTGGTGATGCGTTCGGCCCGTTCCAGCTGCGCGCGGGTTGGCAGCAGGCCCAGCCGGTTGAGGTGGGCCCAGCCGTAGAACTGGCAGGTGGCAAGCTCGACGAAGTCGGCTTCCAGGGCGATGCACAGCTCGATGATGCGGTCGATCTTGTCGATGTTGTGCCGGTGGGTGACGAAGTTGAGCACCATCGGGTAGCCATGGGCCTTCACCGCACGGGCCATTTCCAGCTTTTGCGCAAAGGCCTTCTTCGAGCCGGCCAGCAGATTGTTGACCTGCTCGTCACTGGCCTGGAAGCTGATCTGGATATGGTCCAGGCCGGCCTTCTTGAAGTCGGCGATGCGCGCCTCGGTCAGTCCGATGCCCGAGGTGATCAGGTTGGTGTAGTAGCCCAGCCGGCGGGCCTCGCCGATCAGTTCGGCGAGGTCCTGACGTACCAGCGGTTCTCCGCCGGAGAAACCGATTTGCGCGGCACCCATTTCCCGGGCTTCGGCCATCACCTTGAACCACTGTGCGGTACTCAGCTCCTGGCCCTGGGCTGCGAAGTCCAGTGGGTTGGAGCAGTACGGGCACTGCAGCGGGCAACGGTAGGTCAGCTCGGCCAGCAGCCACAGCGGCAGGCCGACTGCGGGCGTGGGCGGTAACTCAGGCGAGGACGATCCAGTGTTCGGCACGGGCCACCTCCATGAACTGCTCGATGTCATCGGCCACTTCCGGGACACCGGGGAACTGTTGTTCGAGTTCGCTGATGATCGCGGCAACGTCGCGTTGGCCGTCGATCAGGCCACCGATCAGGGCCGCGCTGTCGTTGAGCTTGATCATGCCCTCGGGGTACAGCAGCACATGGCCCTTTTGCGCCGGCTCGTACTGGAAGCGGTAGCCGGGGCGCCAGGCTGGCACTTGATTACGGTCGAAACTCATAGGGTGATCCCTTTGTGCCACACCCGTTCCTGGGTGACGGAATGATAGGGCGGGCGGTTCAGCTCGTAGGCCATGCTCATGGCGTCGAGCATGCTCCAGAGAATATCCAGCTTGAACTGCAGTATCTCCAGCATACGCTCCTGGCCCGCGCGGGTGGTGTAGTGCTGCAAGGTAATCGCCAGGCCATGCTCCACGTCACGCCGGGCCTGGCCCAGGCGGGTGCGGAAGTATTCGTAGCCGGCCGGGTCGATCCACGGGTAGTGCTGCGGCCAGCTGTCCAGGCGCGACTGGTGGATTTGCGGGGCGAACAGCTCGGTCAGCGAGCTGCTGGCCGCTTCCTGCCAACTGGCCCGGCGGGCGAAGTTGACGTAGGCGTCCACGGCAAAGCGTACACCGGGCAGTACCAGCTCCTGGGAGCGCAGCTGGTCCGGGTCCAGGCCCACGGCCTGGCCCAGGCGCAGCCAGGCTTCGATACCACCGTCCTCGCCGGGCGCGCCATCGTGGTCGAGCAGGCGCTGGATCCACTCGCGGCGTACTTCGCGGTCCGGGCAGTTGGCCAGGATCGCGGCATCCTTCATCGGGATGTTGACCTGGTAGTAGAAGCGGTTGGCTACCCAGCCCTGGATCTGTTCGCGGGTGGCGCGACCCTGGTACATCGCCACGTGGTACGGGTGATGAATGTGATAGTAGGCGCCCTTGGCGCGCAGGGCCTGCTCGAATTCGGCAGGGGACATTGGCAGTGCGTCGCTCATTCGGCTGGCTCCTGTATAGCTGAGTCTCGGCGCGATCCCTGTGGGAGCGGGTTTACCCGCGAACACCGGCGAAGCCGGTGCCATACACTGTGTGGGATTCTTCGCGGGTGAACCCGCTCCCACAGGGCCTGTGTTGCTTGTGCGATCTGGCTGTTACAACTCGATACTCATGCCATCGAAGGCCACTTCCACACCCCGGCGCAGCACTTCGGCACGCTCGGGCGAGTCTTCGTCGAGAATCGGGTTGGTGTTGTTGATGTGGATAAGTACCTTGCGCTGGCGCGGGAAGCCATCCAGCACTTCCAGCATGCCGCCGGGGCCGTTCTGCGCCAGGTGGCCCATCTCGCGGCCGGTTCGGGTGCCCACGCCACGGCGCTGCATTTCATCATCTTCCCACAGGGTGCCGTCGACCAGCAGGCAGTCGGCGCCATGCATCATCGTCAGCAGCTTGTCGTCCACCTGGCCCAGGCCCGGGGCGTAGAACAGCTTGCCGCCGGTGCGGGTGTCCTCGACCAGCAGGCCAAGGTTGTCGCCCGGGTGCGGGTCGAAGCGGTGCGGCGAGTAGGGCGGCGCGGCGCTGCGCAGGGGGAACGGGGTGAAGCGCAGGTTGGGGCAGGCGTCGATGACGAAGCTGCCTTCCAGCTCGATGCGGTTCCACTGCAGGCCACCGTTCCAGTGGCTGAGCATGTTGAACAGCGGAAAGCCCGTGGTCAGGTCCTGGTGGACCATGTCGGTGCACCACACCTGGTGCGGGCAGCCTTCGCGCAGGCTGAGCAGGCCAGTGGTGTGGTCGATCTGGCTGTCCAGCAGGATGATGGCGTTGATGCCGGTGTCGCGCAGGGCACGGGCCGGCTGCATCGGGGCAAAGGCCTGGAGTTGGGCGCGGATGTCGGGCGAGGCATTGCACAGCACCCAGTGCACGCCATCGTCGGACAGGGCGATGGAGGACTGGGTGCGCGGCGTGGCCCGCAAGGTGCCGTCACGCAAGCCCTTGCAGTTGACGCAGTTGCAGTTCCACTGGGGGAACCCGCCGCCGGCGGCGGAACCGAGAACCTGGATGTACATGGCCACTCTCTCTGCAGAAACCGTAGCGAAAAAACGAAAACGCCCCGGCAGGCCGAGGCGTTGAACCGTAAGCCGGGCTTAGCGGTTGGCGAAGTACATGGTGACTTCGAAGCCGATGCGCAGATCAGTGTATGCAGGTTTGGTCCACATGGAATTACTCCTTCCGGATGAGGGGGTGGGTTTGTCAGCTACTACTTGGGTACCGCCATTTGCTGGAGGTTCCCATGGCTGGGATTGCGCTATCTTACAAGAAAAATTTGTACCGAAAGGTTAATTATTCGAAAACTCCGTTGCGGTTTTCGTAACAATCATGGGTTTGAACCCAGCCAGGAAGTATCTGGTGCGACTGCGTTGGCAAGGCATAGCCAAGTGGAATCTTTATCGAGCAAGTGGTTCAGCAACTGGTCCATATCCGTCTGCCGCGTTTTCAGGATAGACCTGCGCAGCGCATCCAGCCTGCCGGGTTGTGTGGCCAGGAATGTCTGCCACGCCCATTCGGCGACTTCGGCGTTGCCCATCGCCGGTTCATCGAATTGCCTGGCCAGGGCCTGACGAGCGGCAGGGGCCAGGGTAACGCCCTGGCGCAGCAAGGCGAGCAGGTGGTCGAGGATCTGTACCTGGCTGGCATGAGGCGACTGGACCCCGAACAGCAGGCCGCCGACACCCTCTACCTGACGAAAGGTACTGAATACCGCATAGCCGAGTTGCAGTTCTACCCGTAGCCGTTGGTAAACCGGCCCTTGCAGCAACTGCGCGAGCAGGCGGCCAGCGGCTTCCATGGCCGCTGGCAGTGGGCAGAACAGCAGCAGGGCATGCTCACTGCCGGGTACTTCGGCATGTTGCCAACGGTGGTTGGCTAAGGCGGGCAGAGGGCCAGGCGCTGAGCCTTGCCCAGGGCAGTGCTGCAGCACGGTGCCCAATGCGTTCAGGGCGCCATCGTCGAAGCCGGCAGCCAGGCTGTGCCAGCGTGCTTGCTGCCACAGTTTGTCGAGATGCGTCTGTGCCAGGGTGCAGGCCGCAGGAGGTGCAGGCGTGGCGCCCAGCACGGCGTCGGGCAGCTGCTTGAGCAGGGCCCGGATGGGAATCAGTGCCGGAGGCTGCGTCGAACTGGGCAGCCAGCTGCCTGCCGGGGGCTTGCGCATCAGCGCCAAGGCTTGGTCTACAGTGCGCAGTACCGCTGCCGGCAGCCCGGCGCAGCGAAGTTGCCAGTATTCGCCAGCGGCATTGAACTGCAACTGCACCGATACGCGCTCGCAGCGCTCCTGCAGGGGGTGCAAGGCGCGTTCGAGCAGCGCATGCAGCCGCTGGCGCAACGGCGAAGGGACATGCCAGCGCAGGTACAGCGCCGCGTACTGACGAGCACCAGGCAGCTGGTCGCTGACTTTCAGTACCGCTGGCAGCGGGTGCGGCCTGGCATCAGGCAAGTCGGCCAGGAGCAAGGGGTCGACTGCGGGTAGTTGCCAATGCCCATGTGCGCGGCCCGGCAGGCCTTCCAGCAGGGCACGGAGCGCCTGCAAGCCTTGTGTGTCCAAACCGCTGAACGGCTGGCCGGCGCTGTCCCGGCGGGCCAGCTCAAGCGCGCTGGCACTGCGTTCGCGGCTTTGCTGCAGCAGCTCGAATTCGGCACTCAATTGCTCAGGGGCGGCCTGGCGGATGAAGCCGAACCAGCCCTGCAACAGGGCATCGGCTTCCTCTGGGCAGGCGTCCTCGCTCAGCTTCAGGTCAATGTGCCACAGCAACTGCCCGGCGAAGGCATACAGCGCCTCGGCCTTGAAGCCTTGCAGCCAGCCACGCTGGCGAAGCGCATGCAGCCAGGTGCCCGGGCGGCTATCGCCGAGGCAGGCGATGAGCAACTCAAGGGCCTGCTCGGTACCTGCCGGCAGGTTTTCGTGGCTGAACAGCAGGTGCGTGTCGGTCGCCGATAAAGGCGGTGGCAGAGCTTGTGGCACCCGTTCACCTGTTGCGAACAGCTTGGCATGCTGCCGGCCCAGTAATTCCAGTTCATCCAGCGGTTGCGGGCCGCACAGGCTCAGGGTGACCTGGCCGCCTTGGTAGAAGCGCTGGTGAAAGCCACCCAGCGCTTGCTGGAAGGCAGGGTCCTGCAAGGCCAGGGTGTGCCGGTTACCGGCATGAAAAGCGCTCAATGGATGGCCGGGCGCTGCCGATTGCAGCAAGGCGAACTGCTGCTGGGCCTGAGGGTTGCGCGACCAGGCAATGAACTCGGCATGGATTACTTCGCGTTCGCGGCGTTGGCGCTCGATGCCCAGGTCTGGTTCGGCCAACATCTGGCACAGGCGCTCCAGCCCCCCGGCCAGGGCGCTGGGCGGGACCTCGAAGAAGAAGTCGGTGGTGCGTTCGCGGGTGCTGGCATTGACCTGGCCGCCGAGGGCCTGCACATAGCGCATCAGGCCGTCGTCGAGAGGGAAGCGCGAGGTGCCGAGGAAGAACAGGTGCTCCAGGAAGTGGGCCAGGCCGGGCCATTTGGTCGGCGTGTCGTGGCTACCCGCGTGCACCCGCAGGGCCGCGGCCGAGCGCTTCAGGCGCGGGGCGTGGCGCAGGGTCAGCTGCAGGCCGTTGGCGAGGGTGAGGTGGCGGGTGGCGTCAGGCATGGAAACTCCGGGGCAGGTGTTCATGCTAACCCATTTGTGTTGGCAGGCTTGGCCCTATCGCCGGCAAGCCGGCTCCCACAGGGAATGCACATGCCTTGAAACCGGTGCGGTCGAGGTGGGAGCTGGCTTGCCGGCGAATGGGCCGCACAGCGGCCCCTGTCAGCCCTTACGCAGGTGCAGCTCCTGGCGCAGATCGCTCAGGTAAGGAAACGCCGCCCGCCCCTGTACCACCCGCTCATGCTCCAGCTCCGCCAGCAACTGGCACTCGTCTCGCCCTGCCATGGCCAGCAGGCTGCCATCCGGGCCGACGATGCTGCTCTGCCCGCAATACTGGATCTCGTCTTCCGAGCCGCAGTAGTTGGCATACACCAGGTAGCACTGATTCTCCTGCGCCCGCGCCCTCACGGTCACTTGGCAGATGAAGTCGTACGGCGACATGTTCGCAGTCGGCACCAGGATCAGCTCGGCACCGTCCAGCGCCAGGCGTCGCGCGTTTTCCGGGAACTCGATGTCGTAGCAGATCAGCAGGCCGACCTTCCAGCCATCCAGCTCCACCACCGGGAAGTGATCGGCACCTGCGCTGAACATCGAGCGGTCCAGCTCGCCGAACAGGTGGGTCTTGCGATAGTTGCTCAGGCTGCGGCCGTGACCATCGATCAACTGCACGCTGTTGTAGATCGCGCCATCATCGCCACGCTCCGGATACCCGTAGACGATGGCGATGCGGTGCGCCTGGGCGATTTCCACCACCTCCATGGCCGTCGGGCCATCGGCGGCCTCGGCCAGGCGCTCGACCTGGGCCAGGCCGATGTTGTAGCCGGTCAGGAACATCTCCGGGCACACCAGCAAACTGGCGCCGCGTTCGGCCGCCAGTTGCGCCTGGTGGCGCAACCGTTGCAGGTTGCCGGGCTCGTCGAGTGGCTTGGGCGAGCCCTGAAACAGAGCGATACGCATGCTGCCTCCTTGTCTCAGTCCGGCAGGGCGATCGGGCCGATTTCGTCGAACACGTCGCCTGGGCCGGGGTTGTCCGGGTGGGTGCGGCCACCGAAGTGGTTCATGATACCCCACACCGCATTCAGCGATGTCTGTACCGCGCCTTCCACCCAGGCCGGCGTCCACGACACGTCGTCACCGGCGATGAACATGCCGCGCTGCTCGGCAGGCATGTCCTGCTGCATGAAGTGCGCGTACATGCGCTGGTTGTAGCGGTAGTGCCCAGGCAGCGCGCCCTTGAAGGCGCCGAGGAAGTGCGGGTCGGCCTCCCAGGAAACGGTGATCGGGTCGCCGATGATGTGCCCGGCGATGTCGGTCTTCGGGTAGATCTTCTTCAGTGCGTCCAGGGCCAGTTGCACGCGTTTTTCCACTGGGTGCGGCAGCATCTTCAGCGCGTCGCTCATCCACGAGTACGACAGGCAGATCACCCCCGGCTTGTCGTCACCGTTGTCGAACAGGTAAGTGCCGCGGGTGAGGCGATCGGTGAGGGTCATGCTCATCAGGTCGCGGCCGGTTTCCGGGTCCTTGTCCTTCCAGAACGGCCGGTCGACCATGACGAAGGTCTTCGACGACTGCATGTAGCGGGTGCGGTCCAGGGCCATCCACATCTTTTGCGAGAACAGCGATTCCTCGCAGTCGATCTGGGTGGTCAGCAGCCAGGTCTGGCAGGTGGCGAGCACGGCGCTGTAGTGACGGGTGTCGCCCCAATTATCGGTGACCGCCAGGCGGCCATCGGCAGCGCGGGCGATGCGCTTGACCCCGGTACGCGGTGCGCCGCCATGCAGCCCGCTCAGGCTGGTGCCTTCCGGCCAATGCACGCAGCGCTCCGGTACATGGCGCCAGATGCCTTGCGGTACCTGTTCCACACCGCCGACTACCAGGTGCTGGTGGTCGTCGCAGTTGGTCATCACCACGCGGAAGATTTCCAGCATCGAGTTGGGGAAGTCCGAGTCCCAGCCGCCGGTGCCGAAGCCGACCTGGCCGAACACTTCGCGGTGCTGGAAGCTCAGCTGGGCGAACGAGCGCGAGGTGGCGACGAAGTCGTAGAACGTGCGGTCGTCCCACAGCGGTACCAGCTTGTTCCAAAGCTCTTTCAGGCGCGGTACGTCACGGTCGCGGATGGCCTGCTGGATGTCGGCGAACTGGGCACCGCTTTCCAGCGCGTCGGCCCAGGCATCGGCCACTTCGTGGAACAGCTTGGGCAGGTCGGTGGGTTTTTCGGCGTAGTAGGTCTGGCCTTCCAGGTCGATCACGGTGCTGCCCGAGGCCGGGGTCAGCGGGTTGGGGAACGGTTTGGTCTCCAGGCCCAGCTTGTCCACGTAGTGGTAGAAGGCAGTGGACGACACCGGGAAGCGCATGCCACCCAGTTCGGCGATGATCCCGTCAGTGCCGTTGAAGGTTTGCGAGCGCAGCCGGCCACCCAGCTTGGATGCTTCGTACACCACCGGCTTGAGGCCCAGCTTCATCAGCTCGTAGGCCGCCACCAGGCCGGCGATACCGGCGCCCACGATTGCCACTTCCTCACCATGGCGCTCGGCCGGGATGCTGCCCAGGCCTGCGGGGTGTTCCAGCCAGTCGTCGAAGGCGAAGGGGAAATCCGGGCCGAAGATGGTGACGGGTTTTTTACCATCGGCGGGGTGGCGGTTTTTCTTGTTCATGAAGTGACCTTGCCAGAGAGGCTGCGCAGGGGCGGAGCCTGAGTATAGGAGATGCCTGGAGGCCATTTTAGGGAGTGGGGTGTTCGTTATTAAGGTGCATATTGTTGTCTGAATGTAGCTTGAATCGTCGAAATGTATAAACAAGATTGCTTTATGACGAACAGGAAGCCTACCCATCTCAAGCACAGCATCGGCCCCCTGTGGGAGCGGGCGAGCCCGCGAAGAAGCCCCCGCGGTGTATGGCACGGGCTTCGCCCGTGTTCGCGGGCACGCCCGCTCCCACAGGGTGTGATCAGACAGTTCCTACACCCATGCCATGAATTAAAGAATTACCCTACGCCCGCTATAGCCTCGGTCTGGCTGCGTGGGAAACGCCTCATCGTTAACTTCACTGGGTCGCCGCTGTTCGGGCGACTGGGTGTGAGAACCCATCTCCAACTTCGTACCAAGGCTTATGTCATGGCAGCTGTGCGCGGGCAGGCTTTCGCCTGGCCGGATTTCCAAGTTGGCCGGTTCTCACCCCGTGCATGGCTGCCACCTATTTCCCGTGAGAAGGAGTTGGTAGGCGGTTTTCTCAAGACTCAATTTGGAAACTGCATCATGAAGAAGACTTATTCCGACCAACCCGAAAAACTGAAACCCACCGCAGAAAAAACCTTCTGCAACTGCGAAACCAGCCACCCGCCATTATTCGCCATACGCCCCGGCATCGACGCCGCAGACGCCTTGGTCCACGCCTGCCTGCTGGCCCGTGGCCTCAATCAGATCGCCACCGACTATGCCCAGCATCACGCCCCCGAGCGCAGCCGTGACATCGTCTGGTCGATGCAGCATTCCGCCGAAAGCCTTTCGGCGATTCTGGAAGGCCTGCTCGACGGCCAGGAGGCCTGACCGCCAGCCAGGTTCAGAGCGGCTGCCCTCGGTCCACCTTGCTGCTGAGAATGATCGACGTGGTGGTCTTCTCCACCCCGTCGACACTGCCGATCTGGTCGAGCAACTGGTCCAGTTGCTCGGGCGAATCCGTACGCAGCCAGGCCACATAGTCGAACTCGCCGCTCACTGCGCACAGCTGCTGTACCTGGCCTATGGCACTCAGGCGCCGCACCACCTCCTTGCCCGAGCGCGGCTGCACCTTGATCCCCACATACGCCTGCAGCCCACCCCCCATCACCCGCTGGCCCAGGCGCACGCCATAGCCGGAGATGACCTTGTTCTTCTCCAGCCGCTCCAGACGCGAGTTGACGGTAGTACGAGCGATGCCCAGCTGGCGGGCGAGGGTGGCGACGCTTTCGCGGGCGTTTATCTGCAACAGGGCGATCAGCTGGCGATCGATTTCATCCAGCGTGATGGAGCGGGAATCCGACATGGCGAGTCTCTACGGTTGACCCGCTAGCCTAGCCAGCCTGCGGTAAGCAGGGCAAGGGTAGACAGTTGGCCATGCGTTGCATCAGTGCTGCAATCCCGGGGCAGCTTCGCGGCCCTTTCGCGACACAAGGCCGCTCCTACAGCTGCTGCGCCGGCATGTAAGCATCGGGCGCAATGACAGAACTGCTCGATTGGTCCGGCAGGTCGAGGTGCGGTCTAGGGTGGAATAGGAGCTCACAAAATCTAACGATTTATAGCTGTTTAGATAGCCATGCCTGAGCAGAGAATGGCCCTCTCACGAACGTTGTGTTTCGGAGGACGAGGATGCCAGCCTACTACCTTGCATCAGCTCCCTCATTGCGCAATACTGCCGACAACAACTAACCCTCACGACCGGCGTGGCATGACCATCTGGTTGGAGGGGGAAAAAGCCGGCTTAAGCCGGTTTTTTCGTTTCTGGAGTGCAAAAAATGCAGAGAAAGCTTGATTCTGAGCCTCTGCGCACTCGTATCTATATCGACGGCTACAACTTCTACTACGGCTGCTTGCGCGGCACACCGTACAAGTGGCTCGACCTGCTACCTCTCTTTGAAAAGCACATCTTGCCTTCCATACTGGTCACGGACAGCCATGGCCAGATCAGGGCATGGCGGCTCCTGGAATCCCCCTCGATCAAATATTTCACGGCAAAGATCATCGAGTCGGTCGCCCGTGCTGGCGATTCAGTGTCGTCACAAGCTCGCTACCACACTGCTTTGCGCAAGCTGCATGACGGTCGAATAGAGCTCATCGAAGGTTATTACGCCGTCAATAAAATGAAGGTGAAGATCGTCGACCCTGAAAATCCGGACAAGGCTCCGCGTGAGTGCCAGGAAATCCAGGCCTGGAAGGTGGAGGAGAAACAGAGCGACGTGAATCTGGCCCTCCAGGCTTACCATGATTCGATCACGGGGCAGGTTGACCATGCCGTCATCGTTACCAACGATACTGACATCGCTCCTGCACTTCAGATGATTCGTGCTCACACAGATGTGCGGATTGGCGTGGTTGTGCCGACGTCGGGGCAAAACCGCTCGGCGAATACCGACCTGATCAAGTTTGCGCACTGGAAGCGAGAGCACATCAATTCAGGCGAGCTTGCGGCCTGTCAGCTACCGAGAGTGATTCCAGGGAGGAAACCAACCATCAAGCCGGAGTCCTGGTATGGACAACCTGAACTGCTGCAGGAAATTCTGGATTTGGCCATTCCTGTACGCGGAAGCAGGGCGGCAGCGTTCAAGTGGATGGAGCAGCCCAATCAGTTCCTCAGTGGTGAGCGGCCGATAGAGCTGGTGGAAACTGCCGAAGGTGCGACACGGGTTCTTCAGTACATACACAGCTGGATAGCCCAGCAAGAGGAGTTGCCCTAGTCAGGAGAACATGACGACTGCAGTCCCTGAAATGACAAAGGCCTACGTTCTGCAACGTAGGCCTTTGAGTTTTCTGGTGGGCCCACACGGACTCGAACCGTGGACCAAAGGATTATGAGTTGCCCGGCCAACCGATATGCCTAGCGAAACCACTCAAAGCAGAGCGTAGGCTAGCATAGCTGGAGGCCATGTAACACTTGCCGTTGAGCGTAATTTAGAAAAGCTTGGCCAAGCTGGGCAATGTACCTTGGCTGTACTGTTTTTGCCGGTTACTCGGTATAGGTATGCGTTCCTGTAGATTCCACTGATCGCGTGCAGTGCCACCGTCTAGCAATCGAGCGGCATGCTTTCTGTTACCCGGCCGATGAATAGCAGCTGTGGCTTCTAACATTCGGCGATCCGGTTGGGAAATTGCACCTGACTTGACCAAGCGCTTGCATCCCACTTGACCACCTGTTTGCATTCGATTTGACCAAGGCATTTGCCTCGGATGTGACCAGCCCACGGTACGTCTTGACCGGCAGCTATCGACCCAGGCTGTGTGAAAACACCTGCGATTGTCTAACCTTCTGATCGTCGAGATCGTGGCGGGGACGATCATGAAGCGGTTCATTGAGGGTGAGGCCCGGACGCAAGTCACGCTGCTGCCGGAGTGCCTGGATGATTACATCACCGAAGAGAACCCTGTTCGGGTGGTTGACGTTTTCGTCGATGAACTCGACCTCGGAGTGCTCGGGTTCGAGGGTGTCGATCCGGCTGCAACGGGTCGTCCG
This sequence comes from Pseudomonas sp. 13159349, assembly GCF_013305685.1. Lineage (NCBI taxonomy): Bacteria > Pseudomonadati > Pseudomonadota > Gammaproteobacteria > Pseudomonadales > Pseudomonadaceae > Pseudomonas > Pseudomonas sp. 13159349. The sequence goes on from NZ_CP045553.1 coordinate 505,863, forward strand.
GCCTACCATCCAGCAGTCCTGCTGAAAATCTACATCTATGGCTACCTCAACCGGATTCAGTCCAGCCGCCGGCTTGAGCGCGAGGCAGAGCGCAATGTTGAGCTGATGTGGTTAACGGGCCGGTTGGCTCCTGACTTCAAAACGATTGCCGACTTTCGCAGAGACAACGGCAAAGCCATTCGTAGCGTCTGCCGGCAATTCGTAGTGCTTTGCCGCTACCTCAATCTTTTCTCCCAGTCGATCATTGCCATCGACGGCAGCAAATTCAAAGCCGTAAATAACCGCGACCGCAACTTTACCCAGGGCAAGATCAAGGCGCGCATGCAGCAGATCGAGCAGAGCATTGACCGCTATCTTGCGGCGATGGATTCGGCGGATCGGGCAGCGCCCAAGGCGCCGAGACCAAGGCTGAACGGCTGGCGGAGCCCCTATTGAGGTACGTATCTGGCATCTCAGATGCGTTACATATGCCTTAAATGTTGGTTCTAGTTTTTTCTACAGGTCCTGAATGGCCGTCTTCTATTTCAGAAATATTTTCGAAAAAGGAAGATCCCCGGCAGGCCGAGGCGTGAAGTTGCATTAGAGATTTAGCGATTAGCAAAATACATAGTGACCTCAAAGCCAATGCGCAGGTCAGTGAATGCAGGTTTTGTCCACATAATATGGCTCCTTTTGGAAAAGTGGGGGTATGATCTCACCCCTATCAGTTGGGACTCATATAGATGGGGTCAAATAATCTTACAAGAAGACTGCCCGTCTAACTCTGTCGGTTTTGGAGAAAGTCTTTTGCAAGTAACGCAACAAATCAGGCTCATTGGAACGCTAGAGGTGATCTTGCCCAGTCCCAGTGGACACCCCGTTAAGCGATAAACTGCAACGAGGTGAATCATGGCAAGACAAGCAACCCCAATGAAGCAGACCCGCACCCGCCATTCCCAAGCCTACAAGGACGAAGCGCTGGCTTTGGCCGAGCGCATTGGCGTCAGCAAGGCTGCCGAACAGCTCGGCCTGCATGCTTCCCAGCTCTACGGCTGGCGGAGCAAGAAGCACCAGACTCAGGCCGGCAGCGAGCGCGAGCAGTCGCTGGCCGACGAGAATGCCCGACTCAAGCGGCTGTTGGCCGAGCACGCCGAGGGGCTGGCCATCGTAAAAAAGGCCGCCGCGTACTTTGCCAAGAGCCTCAAGTGAAGTACGCCTTCATGAGGACTCATACCGCGCATTTCTCGATCCAGGCCATGTGTCGCGTGTTGGGCGTTGCCCGCAGCGGTTACTACGCTTGGTGCTCTCGCAGGCCGTCAATGCGCCAGCGGCGAAGAGCCGAACTGGATCGGCAGGTCGCTCAGGCATACAGCGCATGCAAGGGCCGCAGCGGGGCTCCACGGCTGTGCCACGACCTGCGGGAAGCCGGCCTACCCTGCAATCGCAAGACGGTAGCCGCCTCGATGCAACGGCAAGGACTGCGTGCCAAGGCCGCCAAGAAGTTCAAGGCCACGACCAATTCTCAGCACTCCCTGCCAGTGGCAGAGAACTTGCTCAAGCAGGATTTCAAGGCATCTGCGCCAAATCAGAAATGGGTGGGTGACATCACCTACCTGCATACGGAGGAAGGCTGGCTGTATCTGGCAGTGGTCATCGATCTGTATTCACGGATGGTGATCGGCTGGGCCATGAACGAACGCATGACGGCCGACTTGGTTTGCGATGCCTTGCACATGGCGCTGTGGCGACGCAGGCAGCCTAATGACGTGATCGTGCATAGCGACCGCGGCAGCCAGTACTGCTCAGCGGCTTACCAGGAGCTGATCCGCGCCCATCACTTGCGATGCAGCATGAGCGCCAAAGGCAACTGCTACGACAATGCCTGTGCAGAGAGCTTCTTCCACAGCCTGAAGGTCGAGTGCATCCACGGCGAGCGCTTCACGAGCCGCGCCCAGATGCGTGAAACCGTGTTTGAATACGTCGAAACCGATTACAACCGCCAGCGGCGACACAGCACGCTGGGGCACATCAGCCCAGAGGCCTTCGAGGCCAGGATGTGTGCTTAAACCCGTGTCCACGGCTGCTGGGCAAGATCACTAGACTGATTGTTGCTGATTTGCAAACAATCTTTCTCAATCGTGTGGATGTATTTGGGCGGCTGTTTTGGATTATTCTTCTAGTAGCGTTAAGCTATAGGCTACGGGCTTTAATGCAGGGCTTATACCAAGCTTATAGATCTTTCGTGTCAGCAGGCTCACCTGATTTGTTCTACAGCTAGTAGCATTTAATCTGTATCGCTGACGCTTTACACGAGATCTACTGCTGGCGAAAACCTTCCCGAAGCTTTTGTTCGTATCACCTGCTAAAACCAGAAGCCACCCTTTCCTTGGCTCGGTTGCTCGCGCCCTGAGGGAACCGCTATGTACTCACCAATTGAGCTTACACACTATGACGGATGAAAATTGCAGCAACGCTGGGAGGCGCTCGTTAAGCGGTGCCGGGCGAATTCTTTTCTCGCTACTTGTAATGTGTGTAGCGCTGGCATTGATTTATGGCGGTGCCAAGCTTCTGGCCTTGGGCGGTTCAAGTTATTACTTGCTGGCAGGGCTGGCTTACGTCGTGCTGGCTGTACTCGCATTCTTGCGCAAGAAAATCAGTACTGTACTTTCCATTCTGATATTTCTTGCCACTTGCGTCTGGGCCTTCTACGAAGTTGGCCAGTTTAGTTACTGGCAACTGCTGCCTCGCCTGGTTGTTCCAGCCATCATCCTGACCCTGAGCCTGTGGGTCGGAGCTGCGCTACCCGATACCGCGTCGGGTACACGTCGAGCCGCCAATCGCGCCGGGTTTGCTGTGTTCCTGGCCTTGATCGCCACGTTCATCGCCGCCTTCTTCCCGCACGGCGGGATCTCCAACCCGATTGCAGCTGGTAGCCAGGCAATCCCGGATGCAACCGCCGAGGCCCCGGAGAACTGGGAGTTCTTCGGGCGCAACGCTTCGGGAACGCGCTTTGCCCCCTACACACAAATTACCCCAGAAAACGTCAAGGACCTGCAAGTTGCCTGGACCTACCGGACTGGCCGCAGAACCACTGGCCCAGGTGCCGGCGTTGACGAGAACACTCCGTTGCAGATCGGCAACGTGCTCTACTCATGCACCCCGGAAAACCTGATCACCGCGCTTGATGGCGACAGCGGCAAGCCGCTCTGGAAGTTCGATCCGCACGCCAAGAGCGCCGAGCACGTGACCTGTCGAGGTGTGGGCTATTACGACATCGACCGCGACGACAGCCTGAGCGCCGAGGCCAAGGCCTCCCATGCCAGCGAACAGCAATGTCGCCAGCGCATCCTGGTGTCGTCGGTGGATGCCCGCTTGTTTGCCCTGGACGCACACACTGGCAACTTGTGCCCCAACTTTGGCGAGCAAGGTTTCGTTGACCTCAAGAAAGGCATGGGACCAACGGAAGACAGCAAGCGCTACCACCCGACATCGCTGCCTGTCGTCATGGGCCACCTCACGGTGGTGGGCGGTTGGGTACGTGACATCGTGGCCGGCGAGCCTTCCGGTGCCGTACGTGCATTCGATGTGCTGACCGGTGCGCTGGTATGGGCGTGGGATGTCGGCGCGCCTGAAGGCACCGACACCGCAGCAGCTGACCATCAGTTCGCGCTGGAAACACCTAACGTATGGACTGTTCCTACCTACGATAAGGAATTGAACCTGGTCTATCTGCCAACCGGTAACGGCCCGCCTGACTATTGGGGTGGCGATCGTAATCAGGTGAAGGAGAAGTTCGGCACAGCGATTGTCGCGGTCGACGCGTCGACGGGTAAGGCGAAGTGGGTTTACCAGACTGTCCATCATGATGTCTGGGACTACGACCTGCCTTCGCAACCCGTGCTCTACGAAATGAACAATGCGCAAGGTGTGAAGACCCCGGTGCTGATTCAGACCACCAAGACCGGCAATATCTTCGTACTGGACCGTCGTACTGGTCAGCCCGTCACTGAGGTCCAGGAACGCCCCGTTCCCACCTCACCGGCTGCAGAAGGCGAACACCTTTCGCCAACCCAACCGTTCTCGACCGGCATGCCGGTGATTGGTGCGGACCCATTGACCGAGCAATCGATGTGGGGGGTATCCACCTTCGACCAACTCTACTGCCGCATCATGTTCAAGGACTCGGTATACGTCGGCCCGTTCACACCGCCCACCGAGAAGCCGTACATCGAATGGCCAGGGCTGTTGGGTGGCATGAACTGGGGTGGTATTTCCATCGATGAAAACACCGGCATGATGTTCGTCAACGACATGCGCATGCCGTTACGCATGTCGCTGGTAACCCAGGAAAACACCCGCAAGTACAAAGTCTCGACCGATGAAGTGCCTGGTTTCATGGGCACCATTCGCCCGCAGGTTGCAGGTATCTATGGCGGCGTGAAGATCGACATTCTCCAGTCACCGCTGGGCGTGCCATGCAATACCCCACCGTTTGGCAGCATGAGCGCGATCGACCTGAATACCCAGAAGCTGGTATGGCAGGTGCCACTGGGCACGGTTCAGGATACTGGCCCCCTGGGGATCAAGACGCATATGCAGATCCCGCTGGGTATGCCGACGCTGGGTGGCCCGACCTCGACGGCATCCGGCTTGGTGTTCTTCGCAGGCACTCAGGACTACTACCTGCGTGCACTCGACTCGAAAACCGGTAAGGAAGTCTGGAAGGCCCGCTTGCCAGTGGGCGCCGTGGCGGCCCCGCTGATCTACAAGTCGCCCACCACCGGCAAACAGTATGTGGTGATCTCCGCTGGTGGCATGAGCCATTCGCCAGATGTGGGCGACTACATCATCGCGTACGCGCTGCCTGACAGCAGCAAGCCGTAACGCTTCGTTGATGCCCTATGAAAAATCCCCGTTCGCGGGGATTTTTCTTTCCAGTCGGCCCTCTCGCAAGCCTGGGCTGTGCAACGATTTCTCACGCAAGGGAGCCTGCCCACCATGTCATTACCCCTCCGCACCGTGCTGGCCTGCAGCCTGTGCAGCGGCTTGTCCCTGTGTTTCCTGCCCCTGCCTTGCGCACTGGCAGGTACTTCCAGCCTGATGACGCAACCTACGCTCACTGGCAACTGGGGCGGACAGCGCCAGAAGCTGGAGGAGCAAGGTATAAAGCTGACGGGTGACTACACCTCGGAAACCCTTTCCAACCTGAATGGCGGCATCAAGCGCGGCACCCGCTATGCACAACAGATACGTCTGGGCGCGCAGTTTGACTTGAGCAAACTGCTCGACATTCCAGATGCCGGTCGTGTGCAAGTGCTGGTCAATGATCGTCGCGGCCACAGTGCCACCGAGGACCTGATTGGCAACCGCATGTCCGCGCAAGAAATCTATGGGGGCGAGTACACCCGGCTGACGGAGTTGAGTTACCAGCGCAATCTGTTCTCCCCCGACTTGTCCGCCAAGGTTGGCTACATGGTCATGGGCACCGAGTTCGGTGGCATGCCGATCCTGGCCAACTTTGTCAGCGCCGGCTTTTGTGCACACCCGCTGACCATGTCCAGCGGCAGTGGCTGGGGTAACTACCCGACAGCCCACTGGGGTGGCGAGTTGCGGTATGACGTCAACCCGTCGCTGACGCTGCAAACGGCGTTGTTCCAAGTCAACCCGGAGTACAACGCGCGCGTATCCAAAGCCTTCGCCATGCCCGCCAATGGCACGACGGGCGCCATCATGCCACTGGAGGCGATCATCAATAACGGCGCCTTCCTCAACGGCCAGTACAAGGTGGGCTGGTACTACGATACCTCCGATTACCCCAAGATTGGCGGCACCGGTAAAAGCAGCAGTCGTACAGGCGCTTACTTGCTGGTCGACCAGGCGATCTGGCGCGATGAGCAAGACCCGGCGAGTGCCCTACGGTTGTTCGGGCAAGCTGCCACCAGTAACGCTGCGACCTCACCCATGCGTCGCTGGTACTCCGTGGGCCTGGTTAGGCAAAAGCCGTTTGACAGCCGCCCGCAAGACTCCATTTCCTTTGGCTATGGCCGCGCCGTGATCAACCCGCGCGCCCGCGATTTGCAGGAAGCCGCTGCAGCCAGTGCAGAGCAATATGCAATGTTCAGTGGCCTGGATAGCGGGGAGCAAGTGCTGGAGCTGAACTACGGCGCGCAAGTGACCCCCTGGCTACTGCTGCGCCCCGATGTGCAGTACTACATCGAGCCTGGTGCATTCTTTGGTAAGCAAAGAGGAAACGCGCTGGCGGTTGGGTTTCAAATAAAAATGACGCTTTAACGGTTTGCCTTGGCTTGCTTGCTGGTTTGATTTTTAAAGTGATCGTGGAAGGCTTGTTTGTGCGCACTGGGCTTTCGGCGATCAGAGCAGGGGAGTCCCGATAGCAAAATTCGGAGCGTTCCAGGCATCGCCCCCAAGGGTGTCGGGAAGCTCACTACGTTCGAAGGATCGGATGACGAAACGGGAACAATACGGGGAAGATTTGTGCCCTGAAACAGAAATGGCCTACGTCGATTAGACGTAAGCCATTGATTTTTTTGTGGGCCCATATGGACTCGAACCGTGGACCTTTGCCAGTTCACCGACTTCAGCTGGAAGCTCTAAATTCAAATCAAGCATATATTCCTCCGTGATGATGAAAGGGACAGGCAGATAAATTTATCAACATTCTCCCTTGGCGGTGTGTGCTTAACTATCGCTCCTACACCGTCAATGGCGCGCGTAATGCTAGTGGTCAAGTTGGGTGAACAAGCTAATCAAGGCTCCAGCGCTCTAGGCTCGCCCGGATAGCTCGACTAACTCTGGTGGTATGGTTGTCAATTAGGTACCTAAGAGCGTCTATCCGTTCTACTGTCACCGGCTCGTAACGCCCCTCATTCAAAGCCCTGGAAATTTGATTTAAGTTTCTCCCTAAAGCAAGCAGCTGATAATTAGACTCACCTAGCTGATCGATCTCTGACATTGAAAATTGTGGTTCGTGAGTCAAGCCCATACGAATGGCATCTACAATCCAGCGTCTCATAGAGCACCTCTCGGCTTGTGAACGTTGTGCAATAGCAGCTTTCTCTGATTTAGTCAGAAGTATTTCGAAGCGTTGCTTTCGCTCTTTGAATTGCTCGTTTTGTCGATAGATTTTCGGTGTCGTGCTGACATCCGCGTTAGCTAGCTGATGTTCGATTGCCTCTTTAAGCGCAGCCCCTGGTGTTTTACCTCGTACATCACAATAGGCGACCCAGCGCGCCTTTAGATCTGCCCCCAGGTGGACGTTCATAGCTCGGTTGGGCTTTCGCATAACGACCTCTCACACGCTGCAAGGTATCTCTTGAAAACTGTGTGCGCACACTTTACCGGCGATTAGCCTATCCTGCAGTAGTCCTTCGTAGCAATCGAGATTTCGTCATGACGAAGAATTTGGGATGTATGGCACTTTCAGATAGTGCGCCAAAGTGAGATAATAGATATTGCCAAAGTACAGTGCTTTGGTTTAATTGCATGAATGCTGTAATCGTCTCGCTGATGCTTAATGCATTATGGGCGCGGCCCTTAAAAGACGGGGCCTACACCGGGTAAGACTGGCGCATAGTCACCCCAAGAACGGTACATCCGTGCTGGGTGCGATTCCTAAACAGATCGACAGGTCGGACAGACGGCCCAGTGTTCACCATGTCCAATGGAGAGGTGACTATGGGTCTGTTCAAGCGTCTCGCCTACAAAGGCGTCCGGCCATTTAGTTTCGCGACAACGCTCGCGTTGATGCTCGGCTCGCAGCAGGGATACGCGCAAATCCCTGTAACCGTTACTACCCAAGTGACGGATTCCCCCATGACTGTTGCAGAGTTCGCATCTAACACGACTCGCTGGGCACAGCAGGTTCAGCAGATGACATCTCAGATTGATCAGATGAAGCAGCAGTACGGTGCGCTCACAGGGTCGCGTGGACTCGGTCGAGTATTCGATGACCCGCAGCTGCGAGATTATCTGCCACAAGATTGGCAGGCTGTGTATGACGCAGTGAAGCGTGGCGGCTATTTAGGCCTAAATGGTCGTGCTGGTTCGATCTATGCGGATAACAAGGTGTTCGATGCTTGCGGAAGCCTGGTTCAGGATCAGCAGCGCGATGCTTGCCGAGCACAGGCGGTGAAGCCTTCGCAAGATAAAGCGTTTGCGCTGGAAGCCTATGACCAGGCCGAAGCCCGACTACGCCAGATTGACCAGCTCATGGGGCAGATCAATCAAACGCAAGATCCCAAAGGGATCGCAGAGCTGCAAGGTCGCATCGCGGCAGAGCAAGCGATGATCCAGAACGAGCAGACCAAATTGCAGATGTTCCAAATGGTCGCTGAGGCTGAGGGCAAGATCCAGGAGCAGCGACAACGGGAATTGAATGCCCAGGTGCTCGACAAGAGAGGCTACAAGAATCGCGAAGTGCTGAACCTGGGAGGCAACTGAAATGATCTCGTACGCTCATATCCTCCCCTTGGTCGTGTGCTTCTTCATCCTCACTTCCTTACGACGATTCTGGATTTGTATTGGCCGGTTCGGGGCTTTGAAAGAGGTGTCACGACGTGCACCCGAGTTGTTTCAGAGCGATCTCCTGGCAGCGTCGGCCGCGATCATGCCTTTTGTGCTCGCGTTTGCGGATTGGTTGCAGATAGTGCCGCCCCGAGCAACTGGGCCAATCTCGTCAACGCTCGCCGTTTTGATCTCGTTCGCATGTGCACTGGGTTCGTCGCTATTGATTTCGAGGTCTGAATACCGCATCGCGGGTAGTTGGGCAGGGACAAGGGAAAGCGCGTTGAGAACGCTTGCAGCACTCGAGATTATCAACGCTGCTGAGCTGGCCTATTCGCTGAAATTTGCTGGGGAATTCCGCACGGAGGCGGAGCATGTGCTGCCTCGCGAAGTGAATGGGGCGGATCAGAATCGGGAGGGCCGGAAATGACAGCCTATCGTTTCTCAATTGTCGCTTTGTTCCTGCTCACGGGCTGCGGGGCGGATGAATCGGTCCATTCTGTCGATTGGTACAAAGCCCACAGTTCGGAAAGGGATATCCGTATAGCGGAGTGTGAGCGACATGCCGGGACTCTGGCCCTTACGCCGAACTGCGTTAATGCCAAGCAAGCCAGGAATGAGCAGCAGCTTGATCAGCGCGGCTATCGGAAGCGTGAAATGCTGAATCTGGAGGGGCAATGACCATGGAGTCCAATATCTACGAATGGATAGGTGGCTCAGTCGACGCGGTGTTGAATAGCTACGTTCAGCTGATGGCACATAGTGTCATTGATGACTTCTCGGGCTTGTTCGTTGTCGGCGGTGGCCTGTTTTTCATGACCCTGGGCCTTTTGTCGGTCGGTGGGTTCATCGAGCATCCCCTTCCACATCTCTTTAAGCTGATGCTGAAGTGGGTGTTTATCGGCGCACTGGCACTCAATGCTGATACGTACCTTGGTTGGGTGGTGGAAGCGATTCACGGCCTTGAGGCTGGCTTGGCAGATGCATTTTCGCCAAACGGCGACGGTGTAGCTGCGACATCGGTCTATCAGGTGATTGATAGAGCTATGACCGACGGCTTGGATATCTTTTCTGATCTCATTGCTCGTGCAGGGAGGCGTGGGATTACCGAAATAGGCATGATTCTTTATGACGGGGTCATCGCTGGAACGATGCTCTTTGCAACATTCCTGATCACGCTACCCGCTGGAGCGATGATCATTACAGCGAAGGTACTTTTAGCGTTTTTGCTTGGGTGCGGTCCGTTGTTCATTGCAATGCTGCTGTTCGGCCAGATGACCAGCAAGTGGTTCGATCAATGGTTCGCCCAGGTGATGACCTATGTCATTCAGTGTGCTGCTGTCACGTCAGTGCTGACGCTTGGGATGAAATTCTTTTCGGTAATGTTGGCAGATGTGCAGCCCACTGCTGGAAACGGCCCAGCGACCGACATGTTGGAGATCCTCGCGTTGAGCGGGATCGTGCTCTACATGGTTTATCAGGCTTACTCTTTAGGAGGTCAGCTTGCAGGTGGTTTGTCGTCCAGTGCGATCACATTGCGGCAGATGGCGCAGGCGGCGTTGAATCCAGCCAAGGCGGTCTTCAACACAGTTAATCCGATGTCAACGCGCCGTGATCTGCAGTCGGGCATGATGACCACTGCAAGAGGCTTAAATCATGTGATCGCAGGGAACAGCGTTTGGAATCCCGCCTACCGGCAGCACGTCATGCAGAACCTGGGCAAGAACTGGGGTAGGGCGAGAGGAGGGAAAGTCGGCAGTTAAAGGTCTATTGGTGCCGTGGAGCATGCTGCGCGCCCTGGCGGGCTTACCCAAAGGGGCTCTGCCCCTCTGGACTTCCCGCCCTCGCCGGTAGCAGGGGCCGCTGGGAAAGGCATCCAGCAGCCCCCGCATATAGGATTGGAGGTGCGCAGCGTCAAGGGTTCGCTTCGCCGTCATCCTCGCCCGGTCCCGTTTCACGGGCTGCGGCCTCCGGTGACGCCCTTGACACTCGTTGATCTGTTCAGCGCTGAAATTGTCTTGTTTTAGTCACCGACACGAAGGGAAAGCCCGTGAATACTTCGGAGAGCATCATCGTCACGAATGCTGAGCGGGAGCGGCGTCGGAAGGCTGTCGAGTATGCGTGCGTGTCAATCGGGCTTGAGGGCTTTGTATTGAGCGCTGAAGAAAAGCGACGCGCTCAAGCTTTTGTGGACGGGGAGCTCACCTTGGCCGAATTTGTTTCAGCCAGCATTCACGAATAGCTGGAAGCTGGGTCAAGGGCATCACCGCAAGCCGCAGCGGAGCGCAGCCCGGAGGGCGAGCACCGAACGGGTGAGGATGATGGGCGTAGCCGTACCCTTGATGCAGCTGTAAGCGACCAAGCCTAGCGACAGGGGGAGGAACAAGGCGAAGCCGCCGGACCTGCCCCTGCCGCCCGTCCGGCAAGGATAGGACGCGGGATGCAACCGAAGGGGTTGCCCAAGCGGAGCGCGGAGATGAACGGCGAATAATGGCGAGGTTTCACAGCGCTTCGCTCCTACGCTTGTGGCTGCTGATATTTTCTATTCAGAACTGCAGCTATGTGCTTTGGCATGCCGGAGATGTTTGCATCCGCAACCGATCTCGTCTTGATCACCCGCTTCGTTTTGCGGGGCTGGTCTGGCAATGACGAATTCTGCTTATTTGCCATAGCGCGTGCAATCGTGGGCGAGAACTTACCTTCTCTGTAGCGTTTGAGAACTGCTTTGAACCATCTGTTAGGTGCTTTAACTCTGCCCGCTTCCAGATTGCCTGCTAGCTCATCAAGAAGCATCTGAGCGGCTTGTTGGTCCACGTCTATCAACAATGGCTCAATGAGGCTCCGCTCTGTGGCGGCCAGTGTTGGCCATGCGAGCGTATGCTTCGGTGAAGTCTCGCTGGTGTTAGGTTTTGTTCTAGTTTCTTTTATATTGGTATGGTTTGTATTGTTTTCTCTTTTTATTGGTATATCCCCCTGGGGGCCAGGGGATGGTTTCCCGGGCAGTGGCTCACCATGGCATGACCGACCACCCCCTGGTTTTTGGGGGGATGGTTCACTGGGGTTATACGTGACAAAATTCTCCCAGATGATCTTCCCGGATTCATTCTGGAATCGCTCCTGCTTGAAGTAGCCTAGCGCCCGTAGCTCCTTGCTTGTAGCGCTCCATTGCTGCTCGCTGAGGCCGAATTTTCCACGTATGTGGCCGACCCTAAGCTCCCAGCCTTCGTTCTGACCCAGCATCCAAGACAAGATCACGCGCGCACGCCAGCTCAGTCTGCTCTCGGTTAGGACGCTTGCTGGAACAATGCAGTAGGGCGGCTTTTTAACTTTGAAGGTTTGATCCGTGCTCATGGGATTGCACTTCCACGCTCCCCGTCGAGCGACAATACCTCCTTGACCTGGAGGGTGCGGAAATAAACTCGCCGGCCGATCTTGAGCATCGTAGGTTTGAGTCTTTTAGAGATTTCGGTGTTTGAGTAAAGGGCCACTCTGACTCCTTCTGGCGATCGGCCTAATATCGCGGCAATGTCTACGATGCTCATTAGTGGGCCAAAGCGCTCAAGCAAATATTGTTCGGTCGTCATTGTCAATCAACCATAGTTGCTAATAGTTAGGCGTATCTTTGGGTAGTGAAGCGCAGTCGTCAAATGGCTACGCCTCGGTTTTCAACCAAGGCGTATTAGTTTGGATTAAAGACTTTGTTGGTTTGTGGTTGCCAAAATATATGGTTTTGGTTAATTGGCAGACGTGGAAAAGCTAATGTATATAGGGGTTTTCCTGAAATCTATTGTCGGCGAATATGTAATAGAAATTATTTTTTGCCTATTTTTTAGCTTTCAAGCTATCAAGCCTCACCACCAGGTCCTCCGCGCGAAGATGCGTATATCGTTTCAACATCTGCATTGACTTGTGGCCGCTGATGCTAGAAACCTCTTGGTCTGAAAGCCCACCTTCAACCAATCGGCTGACTGCCTCATGGCGAAGGTCGTGGAAGCGGAAATCTGGCATGCCCAGCTTAGATTTGAGCAATCCCCAGATTTTCGTGAAGGCATAAGGGCGCCGCTTCCCGTCCTTTCCAGGTTCACCAAAAAAGATCAAATCGCAATCGATGGGGCGCACAGGGTTTTGAAGCGCTGCTTGGAATGTTGCTGCAGCGAGCTTGCTAAGTGGCACAGTCCGGGCGCTGTCGTTCTTCGTTACCAGAAGGCGTGCTACGCGCTTTTTGACATCGACCTGATGCCGACGTAGCCCTGTGATTTCAGACGATCGCATACCCGTTTCCAAGGCGATGCTGACGATCCATCCGAGCATAGGGTTGCTGTGTTTGTTTACCTCTTTCAGCAAGCGACGTTCCTCGTCTGCTGTAAGCCGACGATTTCGGCCTTCACCTGGGCTCGGTTTCCGAATGTTGAGCACAGGGTTGTATGTGAGTCCGAGGCCCCATTCCTGAATTGCGACAGTGAATAGGTGGCTGAGGAGGGCAAGCTCTAGCCGCACGGTGTTATTGCTGGTGGGTTGGCCGCGGTTGGTCAGGGAGCCCAGGCGTGTATCGCGATAGTTGGCAATAACCTCGGATGACAGAGCCGCCAGCGAGTATTTGCCCAGGTGCTTGATCAACTGCTGAGCCTTGGTCGCCTCGGCCTTCTGCGTGGTGGGCTTCTTGGTAGGGCTGACTTCGCGCAGATACCGCTGCAGCGCATTTTCGAGTGTCAGTCGCTCGGAACCGCTGCGTTGGATATACACACCCCGCACCATTTCATCTTCGGTGCGTCGTGACCAATCCTCGGCGTCACGTTTGGTGCGGAAGGTTTTGGCGTTGGTCGGCCATCCGGTCTTGCGGATGACGGCCTTCCAGGTGCCGGCAGGGGTTTTGACGATTGTGGCCATCTGAAGGACTCCAAAGGCGTGCAAGCGAAGCCGCACTGTACCTAATTTGTACCTTCGGACCATAGGACTGATCCGGCTGCCACAAACCCAGAAAGCTGAAAGCCGCGTAATACGCGGCTTCAAGGTTGGTGGGCCCACACGGACTCGAACCGTGGACCAAAGGATTATGAGTCCTCTGCTCTAACCGACTGAGCTATAGGCCCTCAGTAAGTGGCCGGATTATAACGAGGGTTTCGCACCTGTGCCATCTGAAAGATCCGATAGTGCTATGCGAAGAAACGTCGCCGCGAACTCGTCCGGGGGCAGGGGCAGGCTGACGATGTAGCCCTGGATCTGCTCACAGCCCTCTGCCGCCAGGAACCGTTGCTGGGCCTGGTTTTCCACGCCCTCGGCAATGATGGTCAGCTGCATGCTGCGGCCCAGGGCGATGATGGCGCGGGCGATGGCGGCGTCATGAGGGTCGTCGGGCAGCCCGCGGATGAACGACTTGTCGATCTTGAGAATGTCCAGTGGCAGGCGCTTGAGGTAGCTCAGCGATGAATAACCGGTGCCGAAATCGTCGATGGCCAGCTGCACGCCCAGTTTCTTCAGCTGGTACAACACGGCCAAGGCTTCCTCTGCCTGGCTCATGATGAAGTTTTCGGTGATTTCCAGCTGCAGGTCACCGGCTGTGAGCTGGTAGTGCTTCAGCAACTGTTCGATGCGCCTGGCAAGGTGGGGATGGCGTAGCTGGGCGCCGGCGAGGTTTATCGACAGCGGGCCGAAGGGGTCGTAGTGCATCTTCCAGGCCTGCATCTGCCGGCAGGCCTGCTCCAGTACCCAGTCACCGATCTGGAGTATGGTGCCGTTCTCTTCCGCCAGGTGAATGAAGTGCTCCGGCGGCACTTCACCAAAGGTCGGGTGGCTCCAGCGTATCAGTGCTTCGGCACCGACCAGGCTCTGTGTCTTGAGGCTGAGCTTGGGCTGGAAGCACAGGCTCAGTTCGTTGCGCTCGATGGCGCGGCGCAGTTCGTGCTCCAGGGCGATGCGTTCGCTGGCCTGGGCGGTGAGGTCGAGGGTGTAGGCTTCGACGCGGTTTCGGCCCTTGGCCTTGGAGCGGTACATGGCGGCGTCGGCGTTGCGAATCAGTGTGGCAACGTCGGTACCGTCCTGTGGATAAAGGCTGATGCCGATGCTGGCGCTGGTGAAGAACTCATGCTCGCCAGCCTGGAATGGCGCGTTGAAGCAGGTCAGCAGCTTGTTGGCGATGGCGCTGGCGTCACTGGGTTTGTGCAGGCCGGGCAGCAGGATGATGAACTCATCGCCACCCAGGCGGGCCACGGTGTCGACATCACGCACCTGCTCTTTCAGGCGTTGGGCGATGCCCTTGAGCAGCAGATCGCCGACCGGGTGGCCGAGGCTGTCGTTGATGTGCTTGAAACGGTCGAGGTCAAGGAACAGCACCGCGCCCTTGCGGTTGGAGACCTGCGCGCAGGTGAGCGCGGCCTGCAGGCGGTTCTCGAACAGGGCACGGTTGGGCAGGCCGGTCAGTGGGTCGTGGTGGGCCTGGTAGTCAAGCTTGGCCTGGGCGTGCTTGAGGCTGGAGATGTCGGCGAACACAGCGACGAAGTGGGTAATCTCGCGCTCGCTGTTGCGTACGGCGCTGATGGTCAGCCAGCCGGGGTACAGTTCGCCGTTCTTGCGCTTGTTATAGATCTCGCCTTGCCAATGGCCTTCATCGGTCAGCTGGTGCCACATGGCGGCATAGAACGCACTGTCGTGCTGGCCGGAGGCGAGCAGGCGTGGGGTCTGACCGAGGGCTTCGATCTCACTGTAACCGGTGATTTCGCTGAAGGCGCGGTTTACGGCACTAATGTGCTGGTCGATGTCGGTGATCAGCACGCCTTCGGCGGTGTTCTCGAACACGGTGGCGGCCAGCTGCAGCTTTTCCTGCATCAGATGGCGCTCAGTGATGTCGCGGGCGATGGTCAGTATGCAGTCGTCGCCAGCAATCGGCAGCGGCCGTGCAGAGAGTTCGCAGAGGCGAATCTGCCCGTCGCTGCGGCGCAGGTGGCACGTGAAGTCGCGTACGAAGCCGTCGCGTTTTAGCTGTTGGACCAGACGCTTGCGCTCGTTGAGGTCGACCCAGATGCCCAGGTCCAGCGAGGTCTGGTCGATGGTCGGGCTGAGATCATAGCCGGTCAGGCGGCAGAAGCCTTCGTTCACTTCGAGCAGCAAACCGTCGCTCTGGCGCGACAGCAGCAGGCCATCGGGCGAGGCATGGAAGGCCTTGGCGAATTTCTCTTCCGAGGTTTGTAGCTGCTCCTGGGTTTCCTTGAGCTGGCTGATATCGCGTACCGCCACCACGAGCGCGAGGTTGCCGTCGAGTTCAAAGGTTTCGGCCGAGGTCAGGCCGGTGAAGAGTTGGCCGTTGCTGCGGCGGAAGCTCATTTCCAGGTTGCGGATACCGCCTTGGTGCAGGCGTTCGAGCAGCCGCGGGCCGTCGCCTTCGACGCCCCACAGGTTGAGCTCGGTGGCGGTGCGGCCAATTACCTGGCTCGGGGTGAGGCCGATCTGCTCTTCGAAGGCCTCGTTCACCTCCAGCAGGCAGCCGTCGCTGTGGCGGGCGATCAGCAGGATGTCGGGGCACTGCTGGAACACCGAGGCGAACTTCTGTTCGGACAGGCGCAGGGCGTCCTCGGTGCGCTTGGTCTCGCTGATGTCGATCATCAGGCCACGCATCACCGGCTGGTGGCCATGCTCGATCATGCTGACGATGTTGCGTACCCACAGTGGCTGGCCATCGGCCCTGATCACCCGGTAGTCGAGGCTGTGGTCGCGGCCGGCGGCAGTCTCGCTGTCGCAGTAGGCCTGGGCCCAGAGGGCATCCTCCGGGTGCAGGATGCTGCGCCAGAAGCCAGGTTTGAGCCAGTCGGCCAATGGGTAGCCGAGCAGGCCTTCTGCGTGGGGCGAGACGTAGCTGTAGGTGAAGTCGTTGGCGTCGGCCTCCCAGGCTATGGCGGACAGGCTCTCGACCAGGCTGCGATAGTGGTACTCGCTGCTGCGCAGTTCCTGCTCCAAGGCGATGCGCCGTGAAATTTCCGAACTGAGCCGGCGGTTGATGCGGATGACCGCTGCCAGCACGGCCATCAATACCAGCACCGTGGGCAGGCCATACACCAGCAGGTCCGACCAGAACATCCGTTGGTCGACAACATTGCCCACCCAGCGTTGCTGGATCTGGCTGACTTCGCTGCTGCTCATGTCGGCTATCACTTTGTCGAGAATGCCGACCAGTACTTTCTTGTCGCGCGGGGCGGCCATGGCCAGTTGGTAGCGGTAGGGCGTTTCGCCGCTGACGTAGAGGCCGTCGAGCTTGAGCTGGCGCAGGCTCCAGATGCTTGAAGCGAGGTCACCGACCACGGCGTCCACTTCGTCGGTGGCCAGGGCCTGCAGGGTAGAGCTGACGTTAGGTAGGGCCACCAGGTTGAGGTCTGGGTGTTGGGTGCGCAGCAGTTCGTGCGGGGCGTAGTTTTCGACCACGGCGATCTTCAGGCCGTAAAGGTCGTCCAGGTTGCGCGGCTGTGCACCGCCTTTGTGGGCGAGGATAACGATGGGGAAGTCGAGGTACGGCCGGGTGAAGGCCAGGTAGCCTTGGCGCTCGGGGGTGGACATGATGCCGGGCAGCAGGTCGATGCGGCTTTCGCGTGCTTGCGCCAGTACCTCGGTCCAGCTGCTGGGTTCGACCGGTTTGAGCGTCACGCCCAGGCGTTGCTGGATCGTGGCGATGTAATCGGCGGCCAATCCCTGGTACCGGCCCTCCTGGTCGCGAAACTCGAACGGTGGCCAAGAGGCGTCTACACCCAGGCTCAGCTGCGGGTGGGCAGCCAACCAGGCTTTCTCCTCGTCTGTCAGGGTCAGGGCGCCGGCCGTTGTGTTCCACAAGATCAGGAGCAGCAACAGGATGGCCGGCATCAGCGGCATAGCGGCCTCACATTCAAGTGGTATGAAGTCGAGTGTAGACGGGCATTGCTGTAGGTGTACGGTGGAAGGCAGGGTCTTTTGTCAGAGGCAACAGGGCCTTGCGGGTGTGGGGCGACCTGCATGGCCTTCATGGCATGCGCGCCCCCTGTAGGAGCAGCCTTGTGCTGCGAAGACGCCAGTCAGGCGAAAGATCATCTACTGTTGCAATGGACTCTTCGCAGCACAAGGCTGCTCCTACAGAGATCGCGCCAGAATTCAGATTTTGCGCAACAGCCGGAAAAGAAAAACCCCGGCCTGGGCCGGGGTTTTGTCATCACTCGTCGAGGAAGGAGCGCAGATGCTCGCTGCGAGTCGGGTGGCGCAGTTTGCGCAACGCCTTCGCTTCGATCTGACGGATCCGCTCGCGGGTCACGTCGAACTGCTTGCCCACCTCTTCGAGGGTGTGGTCGGTGTTCATGTCGATACCGAAGCGCATACGCAGCACCTTGGCTTCGCGTGCGGTCAGGCCCGAGAGCACGTCACGAGTGGCTTCCTTGAGGCTTTCGACCGTGGCCACGTCAATCGGGGACTGCATGGTCGAGTCCTCGATGAAGTCGCCCAGGTGCGAATCTTCGTCGTCACCGATCGGGGTTTCCATGGAGATCGGCTCTTTGGCGATCTTCAGTACCTTGCGGATCTTGTCCTCAGGCATTTCCATGCGCTCGCCCAGCTCTTCCGGGGTCGGTTCGCGACCCATTTCCTGCAGCATCTGGCGGGAAATACGGTTGAGCTTGTTGATCGTCTCGATCATGTGCACCGGAATACGGATGGTGCGCGCCTGGTCGGCGATCGAACGGGTGATCGCCTGGCGGATCCACCAGGTGGCATAGGTCGAGAACTTGTAGCCGCGACGGTATTCGAACTTGTCCACCGCTTTCATCAAGCCGATGTTGCCTTCCTGGATCAGGTCGAGGAATTGCAAGCCACGGTTGGTGTACTTCTTGGCGATGGAGATCACCAGACGCAGGTTCGCCTCGACCATTTCTTTCTTGGCGCGGCGGGCCTTGGCTTCACCGATCGACATACGACGGTTGATTTCCTTGATCTCGGCAACGGTCAGGCCGGTTTCGGTCTCAAGGTCGATCAGCTTCTGCTGGCAAGCGACGATGGCAGCGTCCTTTTCACCCAGGGCGGCAGCCCATTTGGTGTTGCGCTTGGCCAGGTCACCGCTCCAGGTCTGGTCGGTTTCGTTGCTCGGGAACATGCGCAGGAAGTCGGCACGCGGCATGCGGGCGTCACGCACGCACAGCTGCATGATGGCGCGTTCCTGCTGGCGCAGGCGGTTCAGGGCGTCACGAACACGCTCTACCAGTACCTCGAACTGCTTCGGTACCAGCTTGATCGGCATGAACAAATCGGCCAGGGCCTGCAGGGCGTCGATGCTTTCCTGGTGGGTGCGACCATTCTTCTTCAGAACCTTGTTGGTGGCCTGAAGCTGGTCGTTGACCGCGCCGAAACGCTGACGGGCGACTTCCGGGTCCGGGCCGCTCTCGGCCTCTTCCTCGTCGTCACCACTTTCGGATTCGTCCTCGTCGTCGTCGGACTCTTCCTTCGCAGCGGCGGCCTTGGTGCCTGGGATCGGCACTTCTTCGGTCGGCGCGGCGATATTGTCGTCAGGATCGATGTAACCGCTGAGAACGTCCGACAGACGGCCGCCTTCGCTGGTGACACGGTCATATTCGCTGAGAATGTAGTCGACAGTGCCCGGGAAGTGAGCGATGGCGCCCATGACTTCACGGATGCCTTCCTCGATACGCTTGGCGATTTCGATCTCGCCTTCGCGGGTCAGCAGCTCGACGGTGCCCATTTCGCGCATGTACATGCGCACCGGGTCGGTCGTGCGGCCGATATCGGTTTCAACTGCCGCCAACGCAGCAGCGGCTTCTTCGGCCGCGGCTTCGTCGGTGTCGGCTTCCGCCAACAGAAGGGCATCCGCATCCGGAGCACTCTCGAATACGTTGATCCCCATGTCGTTGATCATGCGGATGATGTCTTCCACCTGTTCCGGATCTGAAATATCCTCAGGCAGGTGGTCGTTGACCTCCGCGTAAGTCAGGTAGCCCTGCTCACGACCGCGGGTGATCAACTCTTTGATACGAGACTGCTGTTGCGCTTTTCCGGACATAACACCCTATCCACTGAAGGTCTTGGCGGGCAAAAAACAAGCCGAGGATTATACCCGAGCATGGGCCTCACGCGCCAGATGAGGTCGGCGTTTGTGCGGGAACATTCCGGCTCAGCAGGGCGAGGAGCTGGGTTTTTTCCTCGCTGGTCAATTCGCTTTGACGTGATTTCCTGAGCAGTTGTTCCAGGCTGCGCTCGCGTTGGCGGGCGGACAAGCTAGTTATAGTGTCGAAAAACTGTTGTTCAAGGTTGTCGGCCACGATCAGCCATTCCTTTTCCGCCAGGGCCCGCAGCAGGCGCCCCTGTTCGGTGCCGTGCCAACGTGCGATCAACTGCATTGAGCTTAGCCCAGGATTTTTCTGCGCGGCTTCGATCAGTGCCACCAGCAGCTGGCTGTACAAGTGTTCTTCATCGGCGAAGTGGCTGGCATCTTCCACCTTGCCGGCCAGCAGAGGGTGGTGCAGCAACGTGCGCAGGGCGGCCAGGGTGGGTGGCTCGACCGGGGCCGGTACGCGTGGTGGTGCTTCGTCACGCTGCTGCCATGGCTTGCCACCCTTGCGGTTCTTGTCCCAGGGTTTGTCGCTCCACTGCTTCTTGCCAGCGCCCTTGTTCGGCTTCCACTCCTGTTCCTGATGAACGGGGGCGAAGTCGTGCTGCGGCATGTCGCCGTAATCGGGGGTATAGCTGGCCATGGCGTCATAGTCGTAGCCAGGGTCGTAGTCCGGCACGCTGCTGGTGGCCGGGGCGTGTTGCGCCAGTTGCTCGACCTGCTGCGGGTCGAGGCCGGTGATTTCCTTAAGGCGGTTGCGCATCAGCTGGCGCAGGTTGGCGCCGGGGATCTTTTCGATCAGCGGTGCGGCAAGGGTCGCCATGTGCGCCTTGCCTTCCAGCGAGCGCGGGTCGGCTTCGACGCTTAGCTGCTCGAAGAAGTAATCGGCCAGCGGCTGGGCGTGCTGGTTGATGCGGGCCATGAAGGCGTCGGTGCCTTCGGCGCGCACCAGGCTGTCCGGGTCTTCGCCTTCGGGCAGGAACAGGAAGCGCGCGCGGCGGCCGTCCTGCAGGTTCGACAGGGTCGACTCCAGGGCGCGCCAGGCGGCCTTGCGCCCGGCCTGGTCACCGTCGAAGCAGAACAGCACGCTGGGTACCACGCGGAACAGGCGCTTGAGGTGCTCTTCGCTGGTGGCGGTGCCGAGGGTGGCCACGGCGTTGCGCAGGCCCTGCTGGGCCAGGGCAATGACGTCCATGTAGCCCTCGACGACGATGATTTCGTCGAGGTTGCGGTTGTGCTTGCGTGCCTCGTACAGGCCGTAGAGTTCCTGGCCCTTGTGGAACACCGGGGTTTCCGGGGAGTTCAGATACTTGGGCTTGTCGTCGCCGAGCACTCGGCCACCAAAGGCGATGATGCGTCCTCGGCTGTCGCGGATCGGGAACATCACCCGGTCGCGGAAACGGTCGTAGCGCTTGCCGCTTTCGGCGTTTTCGATCAACAGGCCGGCATCGATCATCACCTTCTGCTGCAAGGTGTCGGCACCCAGGTGCTTGAGCAGGTTATCCCAGCCTGGCGGGGCGAAGCCCAGGCCGAAGTCACGGGCGATTTCCCCGGACAGGCCGCGGCCCTTGAGGTAATCCACCGCTGCCTTGCGGGTCGGGTGGCTGCGCAGGGCCTGGCGGTAGAACTCCGAGGCGGCGTCCAGCAGCGGGTACAGCGGCGAATCGGTTGGCTGGCGCGGCTTGTGGTCGCGGCGACCTTGCTCGCGGGGTACTTCCATGCCGGCGGCGCGGGCCAGCTCCTCGACCGCCTGGGGGAAGTCCAGGTTGTCGTGGTCCATGACGAAGCCTAGGGCGTTGCCGCCGGCGCCGCAGCCGAAGCAGTAGTAGAACTGCTTGTCGGGGCTGACCGTGAAGGAGGGGGTTTTTTCCTTGTGGAACGGGCAGCAGGCGGAATAGTTCTTGCCGGTTTTTTTCAGCTGGACGCGCGAACTCACCACGTCGACGATGTCGAGGCGGTTGATAAGGTCGTCAATGAAACTCTGGGGAATCAGCCCGGCCATGGCAGTCTCGTCATCTGGCAGCTGGCAAGTCTAATCGCTCACGCGCCGAATGGGGCGAGTGCCGCTTGGGAAAGTGCGAGGGAATGTGTGCTCGTCGCCAGCCCCTGAGGGCCCGTCAGTCGGACGTGCACGTCTGGTCATACAACAAGGAGGACCAGCTCTGACGTTTCAGGCAGGTTGCCCATGTGCAGTTCGCATGAAGCTTGTGCAGGGCCTTGAGCTAGCTGCTCAAGTTTGAAACGACCACTGCCATCGCCCGGCGGTTAGCCGGGCAGGGCAGAAGCTTTGCGTAGAACGCCTGTATTAGTACAGACGAACGGCGCGGCGCTGTTCGCGCTGAACTTTCTTGGCGTGACGCTTAACAGCAGCAGCTGCTTTGCGCTTACGCTCGGCGGTCGGCTTCTCGTAAAACTCGCGGCTACGAACTTCAGCCAGTACACCGGCTTTTTCGCAGGAGCGCTTGAAACGACGCAGAGCTACGTCGAAGGGTTCGTTCTCTTTAACTTTGACGGCTGGCATCCAGGGCTACCTTAATTCATTACCGGGGTAGACGTGCTCCTGGCAAAACAAAGGTGTGCTGGAGAACGTCGGTTTTCAAGGGTTGCGGATGTTAACCCTTAGCAAGCCGGAATGCAAAGCCTCTGATCGAAAACCGCTGGTCGGCATCCGACACGGGGACTATCATGCGCGGCTTCGAATTCAGCCCCCACAAGGGACGAACCCATGCTAGTACTGGGATTGGAAACATCCTGCGACGAAACTGGCGTCGCATTATACGACAGCGAGCGCGGTTTGTTGGCCGACGCGCTGTTCAGCCAGATCGACCTGCACCGCGTGTTCGGCGGTGTGGTGCCAGAGCTTGCCTCGCGCGACCACGTCAAGCGCATGCTGCCACTCATCCGCCAGGTGCTGGATGAGGCCGGCTGCGTCGCCACCGAGATCGACGCCATCGCCTACACCGCAGGCCCTGGCCTGGTCGGTGCCCTGCTGGTGGGGGCCTCGTGCGCCCAGGCGCTGGCCTTTGCCTGGGACATCCCGGCGATTGGCGTACACCACATGGAAGGCCACCTGCTGGCACCCATGCTGGAGGAAAACCCACCGGAGTTTCCGTTCGTCGCTTTGTTGGTTTCCGGTGGTCACACCCAGCTGGTGCGGGTCGATGGCATCGGCCAGTACGAGCTGCTGGGCGAGAGCCTGGACGACGCCGCCGGCGAAGCGTTCGACAAGACCGCCAAGCTGATCGGCCTGAACTACCCCGGTGGCCCGGAAATCGCCCGCCTGGCCGAGCGCGGCGTGCCTGGCCGCTTCGTGTTCCCGCGGCCGATGACCGACCGCCCGGGCCTGGAGTTCAGCTTCAGCGGCCTGAAAACCTTTGCCCTGAACACCTGGCAGCAGTGCCGCGATGCCGGCGACGACAGTGAGCAAACCCGTTGCGACCTGTCCCTGGCATTCCAGCAGGCGGTGGTGGAGACTTTGACCATCAAGTGCAAGCGGGCGTTGAAGCAGGCAGGCCTCAAGCGCCTGGTCATTGCTGGTGGCGTCAGCGCCAACAAGGCCTTGCGTGCGTCCCTCGAGGACATGCTCGGCAGCATCAAGGGCAACGTGTACTACGCGCGCCCGCAGTTCTGCACCGACAACGGCGCGATGATCGCCTATGCCGGCTGCCAGCGGTTGTTGGCCGGGCAAAAGCAGGACCTGGCAATCAGCGTGCAGGCACGCTGGCCGATGGAGCAGTTGCCGCCGGTTTAAGCGTTAGAAGTGCCGTTCGCGGCCTGCGAACAGGTCGCGAAGGTTGCTGCGGTGGCGCCATACGATCATTGCCGTCAGCACAGTGATCGGTAGCAGGGCCTCTGGCTCGCGCCAGGCCAGCAACGGCAAGGTCAGCGGTGTGGCGATCAGCGCCGCCAGCGAGCTGGTGCGGGTGAGGTAGAAGGTCAGCAGCCAGGCGCCAATGGCCAGCAGCGCGGCCGGGAAGTACAGGGCCATGAGCATGCCGGCGGCGGTTGCCACGCCCTTGCCGCCCTGGAAGCGGAAGTACAGCGGGAACAGGTGGCCCAGCACTGCGCACACGCCAACCCAGGCCTGCGCGTGCAGGTCCAGCCCGGCACCGCGGGCGAGCAATACCGGCAACAGGCCCTTGCACAGGTCGCCAAGCAGGGTCAGGATCGCCAGTTTGCGGCCTGCCAGGCGTAGCATGTTGGTGGCGCCGGCATTGCCTGAACCGCTGGAACGCGGGTCCGGGCTGCCCGTAAGGCGGCTGAGGACGATGGCGAAGGACAGCGAGCCGAGCAGGTAGGCGAGCAACGCCAGTAACCAAAACATGCTAACTATTCCGGGCGAGGACGCCCTGATTCTAACGGCGCCAGTCGCCCTTGTCGTGCTGTGGAGAGAAGTGCTTGGACAGAGTGTTCATCGAAGGCCTGGAAGTCGATACCGTCATCGGTGCCTATGACTGGGAGCGGGATATTCGCCAGTGCTTGCGCCTGGACCTGAGCTTTGCCTGGGATAACCGCCCGGCTGCGGCGGGTGACGACCTGAACCTGGCGCTGGATTATGCCAGTGTGTCGGCCCGTATCCAGGCGTTTGCCGAACAGGCGCGTTTCGAGTTGGTTGAAACTTTCGCCGAGCGCCTGGTGGCGACGTTGATGGAAGAGTTCCACATCCCGTGGGTGCGGTTGAAGCTGACCAAGCCGGGTGCGGTACCGGCGGCCCGTGGCGGTGTTGGCGTGGAGATCGAGCGCGGATGTCTCTGAGCACGGTTTACCTGGGGCTTGGCAGCAACATTGATCGCGAGGTGCACTTGTGCGCCGGGCTCGATGCGTTGGCAGGCATCCTGACCGACATGCGCTGCTCGCCGGCGTTCGAAAGCCAGGCGGTGGGGATCAAGAGCGGTCCGTTCATCAACTTCGTGGTGACTGGGCAGACTGCGTTGCCGTTGATCGAACTGGACCGCCGGTTGAAGTTCATCGAGGCCGACAATGGCCGCTATGCCCCGGACCGCAAGGGGCTGCCGCTGGATATCGACGTGCTGATGTATGACGACTTGCACGGCACGTTCGATGGGCTGGTGTTGCCTCGGGCCGAGATCCTGAAGAACGCCTTTGTGCTGTGGCCGCTGTCGCTGCTGGCGCCGGAGCTTGTGCATCCGGGGGTAGGCAAGACAATGGCGCAGTTGTGGCAGGAGGCGCGGATTGATCAGGTGTTGGCCCCGGTTGCCTTTGAGTGGCGTGGGTTGCAGCTGACTCCCGCGTAAGCCTGTACCGGCCCTTTCGCGGCTAAAGCCGCTCCCACAGGTACAGCGACAACCTCGAGAGCAACGCCGTCCCTGTGGGAGCGGCTTTAGCCGCGAAGGGGCCGGTATGTTCAACCGAGCTTGTAAGCTTCGAGGGCTTTCAGCCGCTCACCTTTGAGCGCTTCACCCAAGGCCTGGCCGGTCAGCCCTGCCTGCACCAATGGCTTAACATCCACTGCCCGCGCCGCCGCCGCTGCCCCTCGCAGGTATTCGGACTGTGGATAACCCGCTTTGCCCTCGCCCAGCGCTGCCATCTCGGAAGCGATCAGGAAGTCTTCGAATCGCTGTGGCCGCCGGTACACATCGAACTTCTGCAGCAGCCCCAGCAGTGCCGTGGCGGGCAACTCCTGCGCCTGGTTGCCCAGCTTCAGGCACTCACCCGTCAGCAGCGCCAGCTCCTGGCACTCCCGCGGCGCCTTCAGGCGCTGGTTGATGGCTTTGATCGCGGCCGGTGTCAGCGACTGCAGCAGGCAGGCCCAGCGTACATGCAGGGGCTGTTCGTGCATTGCCGACTGTTCCAGCGCTGCCAGGGCCTGAGGGGCGTCATCTAGCTCTGGCAGCAGCTCCTGCAGGGCCCCACAAGCATGCAGCACCTGGAAGAACACCTGCGGCTGCGCCTCCATCAGCGCCCGCTCGATTTCCTTCCAGCTGCGCTCGGCGGTCAGTGCCTGCAATTCGCCAGAGGCACTGATCTGACGCATCAGCTCAAGCGTCTCATCGGCAACCCGGAATCCCAGCGGTGCATAACGGGCAGCAAAGCGCGCAACTCGCAGCACACGCAATGGATCTTCGGCGAATGCCGGGGAAACATGGCGTAAAAGGCGCTGGTCGATATCGTCCTGGCCATGATAGGGATCGTATACCGTACCCGTCTCGTCCTCGGCCATTGCATTGATGGTCAGGTCACGACGGATCAGGTCTTCTTCCAGGGTCACATCGGGGCTGGCGTGGAAAGTGAAGCCGCCGTAGCCCCGCCCGCTCTTGCGCTCGGTGCGCGCCAGGGCGTATTCCTCGCCGGTTTGCGGGTGCAGGAACACCGGGAAATCAGCGCCGACCGGTCGAAAGCCCTTAGCGTGCATTTCCTCGACCGTGGCGCCGACCACCAGCCAGTCGATATCGCTGACAGGGCGGCCGAGCAGGCGGTCGCGCACGGCGCCGCCGACTTTGTAGATGTGCATGTGCAGCTCTCCATAACTGCCGACAGGATAACCCGTCGGCAGCCTTGAAGTTGCACTAGAGGTGGTGAATGACAGCCAGATCCATGCGGCCATAGTCGGCGCTTTCGCCGTGCTCGCCGCGTGGTGGCATGTGGTGGGTTTTCATCACCTGCTCTCCTTGGACGGTCTCCAGGTGGATGTCGAAGCCCCACAGGCGGTGCAGGTGCTTGAGCACTTCATCGGTAGAATCGCCCAGCGGTTTGCGGTTGTGTTGCTGGTGACGCAAGGTCAGCGAGCGGTCGCCGCGGCGGTCAACGCTCCAGATCTGCACGTTCGGTTCGCGGTTGCCCAGGTTGTACTGCGCCGCCAGTAGTTCGCGAATGGTCCGGTAGCCGGCCTCGTCGTGGATGGCAGGTACATACAGGTCGTCGCGCTGGTCGTCATCGAGGATGCTGAACAGCTTCAGATCGCGAATGACCTTCGGCGACAGGTACTGCAGGATGAAGCTCTCGTCCTTGAAGCTGCTCATGGCGAACTTGATGGTAGAAAGCCAGTCGCTGCCGGCAATGTCGGGGAACCAGCGCCGATCTTCTTCGGTCGGGTTTTCGCACATGCGGCGGATGTCGGTATACATCGCAAAGCCCAGTGCGTAGGGGTTGATGCCGTTGTAGTAGGGGCTGTCGAAGCCGGGCTGGAATACCACGCTGGTGTGCGACTGCAGAAACTCCATCATGAAGCCTTCGGTGATCAGCCCCTCGTCGTACAGGTCGTTCATCAGTGTGTAGTGCCAGAACGTCGCCCAGCCTTCGTTCATCACTTGGGTCTGGCGCTGCGGGTAGAAATACTGGGCGATCTTGCGCACGATGCGCACCACTTCACGTTGCCAGGGCTCCAGCAGCGGGGCGTTCTTCTCGATGAAATACAGGATGTTTTCCTGCGGTTCGGCGGGGAAGCGCGCATCATCTCGCTCGTTACCCTTGTCGGCGCTCTTCGGAATGGTCCGCCAAAGGTCATTGATCTGCCGCTGCAGGTGCTCCTCGCGCTCCTTCTGCCGCCGCCGCTCCTCTTCAGCGGAAATCGGATAAGGCCGCTTGTAGCGGTCGACGCCGTAGTTCATGAGGGCATGGCAGGAGTCGATTAGGTCTTCCACGGCATCAATGCCATGGCGCTCTTCGCACTGGGCGATGTACTGCTTGGCGAACACCAGGTAGTCGATGATTGAACTGGCGTCGGTCCAGGTGCGGAACAGGTAGTTGCCCTTGAAGAAACTGTTATGGCCGTAGCAGGCGTGGGCGATCACCAGTGCCTGCATGCACATGGTGTTTTCTTCCATCAGGTAGGCGATGCAGGGGTCGGAGTTGATCACGATCTCGTAGGCCAAGCCCATCTGGCCACGGCTGTAGGACTTCTCCGTGCTGAGGAACTGCTTGCCGTAGGACCAGTGGTGATAACCCAGCGGCATCCCGACCGAGGCGTAGGCGTCCATCATCTGCTCGGCGGTAATGACCTCGATCTGGTTGGGGTAGGTGTCCAGGGCGTAACGCTCGGCCAGGCGGCTGATTTCCCGGTCGTAGGTCTGGATCAGTTCGAACGTCCACTCGGACCCGGTGGAAATAGGTTGGCGTCTCTGTGCTCTGGCGGTCATGTGGCTAACCTGCGCTGGAAGAGTTCACGGAAGACCGGGTAGATATCGCCGGCCGATACCAACTGCTGCTGGGCGAACGTGTCGGGGAAGGCTTCGCCGATGCGCTCGTATTCGTACCACAGCGCCTGGTGTTCACGCGGGGTGATTTCAACGTAAGTGTAGTACTGCACATGCGGCATGATCTGCTTGGCCAGGATGTCACGGCAGATCGGCGAGTCGTCGTTCCAGTTGTCGCCGTCGGAGGCCTGGGCGGCGTAGATGTTCCAGTCGCTGGCCGGGTAGCGTTCGGCCATGACCTCCTGCATCAGCTTCAGCGCGCTGGAAACGATGGTGCCGCCGGTTTCCCGCGAATAGAAGAATTCTTCCTCGTCGACTTCACGAGCGCTGGTGTGGTGGCGGATGAACACCACTTCGATGCGGTCGTAGTTACGCTTGAGGAACAGGTACAGCAGGATGAAGAAGCGCTTGGCGATGTCCTTGGTGGCCTGGGTCATCGAGCCGGACACGTCCATCAGGCAGAACATCACAGCCTTGGAGCTGGGGTTGGGCTGCTTGACCAGCAGGTTGTACTTGAGGTCGAAGGTGTCGAGGAAGGGCAGGCGGTTGATGCGTGCCTTCAGGCGTTCGATCTCGTGTTCGACTTCCTGGATATCGGTGAAGTTGTCTGGCTCCTCGACCTTCAGTCGGGCGAGTTCCTTTTGCGCTTCGCGCAGCAGTGCGCGGCTGCTGCCGGTCAGGGCGATGCGCCGGGCATGGGCCGAACGCAGGGTGCGCACGATGTTGATGCGTGACGGGTTGCCTTCGTTGGCGATACCGGCGCGCACGGTCTTGAAAGTGTCGGCCCCGGTCAGGTGACGTTTGACCAGGTTGGGTAGCTCGAGGTCCTCGAACATGAACTCGAGGAATTCTTCCTGGGTGATCTGGAATACGAAGTCATCCATGCCTTCGCCGGAGTTGCCGGCCTTGCCTCGGCCGCTGCCACCGCCACCGCCTTGTGGCCTGGGGATGTGTTCACCGGCGGTGAATTCCTTGTTGCCTGGGTGCACGATGGTCTGCTTGCCCCCGCGACCATGGTGCAGCACCGGTTCGTCGATGTCGCGCCCCGGAATGCTGATCTGCTCGCCATGTTCCATGTCCATGATGGAACGGCGGCTTACCGCCTCTTCGACGGCTTTCTTGATGTGTTCGCGGTACCGCCGCAGGAAGCGCTGGCGGTTCACCGTGCTCTTGTTCTTGCCGTTCAGGCGTCGATCTATAACGTAGCTCATGGTCCCTCCGGTAGCTGGGAACAGCTGCACGCTTCAAGCTACGAGCTGCTGCACATAAAGGCAGCAAAGCAGCTGCCGCCGCCCAGGGCTGGCATGGCAGCCCTGGGCGCGCGGTGGGTAGCTTGTCGCTTTATTGCGATTTCCTGACCCGCAGGTACCATTCCGACAGCAGACGAACCTGTTTGTCGGTGTAGCCACGCTCTACCATACGCGTGACGAAGTCGTTGTGTTTCTGTTGGTCCTCCTTGCTTGCCTTGGCGTTGAAGCTGATGACCGGCAGCAGGTCTTCGGTGTTGGAGAACATTTTCTTCTCGATCACCACCCGCAGCTTTTCGTAGCTCAGCCAGCTCGGGTTCTTGCCGTTGTTGTTGGCGCGGGCGCGCAGCACGAAGTTGACGATTTCGTTGCGGAAATCTTTCGGGTTGCTGATGCCGGCCGGCTTCTCGATCTTCTCCAGTTCTTCGTTGAGGGCGATACGGTTGAGGATTTCGCCGGTTTCCGGGTCGCGGTATTCCTGGTCCTGAATCCAGAAGTCTGCATACAGCACGTAGCGGTCGAAGATGTTCTGGCCGTACTCGCTGTAGGACTCCAGGTAGGCGGTCTGGATTTCCTTGCCAATGAACTCGATATAGCGCGGGGCCAGGTACTCCTTCAGGTAGCGCAGGTAGCGTTCGCGCACTTCCGCCGGGAATTGTTCCTGCTCGATCTGCTGCTCCAGCACATAAAGCAGGTGCACCGGGTTGGCGGCCACTTCATGCGGATCGAAGTTGAACACCTTGGACAGGATCTTGAACGCGAAGCGGGTCGACAGGCCGTTCATGCCTTCGTCGACGCCGGCGGCATCGCGGTACTCCTGGATCGACTTGGCCTTCGGATCGGTGTCCTTGAGGTTTTCCCCGTCGTACACCCGCATCTTCGAGTAGATGTTGGAGTTTTCCGGCTCTTTCAGGCGCGACAGCACGGTGAACTGGGCGAGCATCTTCAGCGTATCTGGCGCGCAGTGCGCCTTGGCCAGCGAGCTGTTGATCAGCAGCTTGTCGTAGATCTTGATTTCGTCGCTGACGCGCAGGCAGTACGGCACCTTGACGATGTAGATCCGGTCGATGAACGCCTCGTTGTTCTTGTTGTTACGGAAGGTGTGCCACTCCGATTCGTTGGAGTGGGCCAGCAGAATCCCGGAGTAGGGGATGGCGCCGAGGCCTTCGGTACTGTTGTAGTTGCCTTCCTGGGTGGCGGTGAGCAACGGGTGCAGGACCTTGATCGGGGCCTTGAACATCTCGACGAATTCCATCAGGCCCTGGTTGGCCCGGCACAGCGCGCCCGAATAGGCATATGCGTCGGCGTCGTTCTGCGGGAATTCCTCGAGCTTGCGGATGTCGACCTTGCCGACCAGGGCCGAAATGTCCTGGTTGTTCTCGTCGCCAGGTTCGGTCTTGGCGATGGCGATCTGGTTGAGGATCGACGGGTACAGCTTCACCACCTTGAACTTGCTGATGTCGCCGCCGAACTCCTGCAGGCGCTTGGTGGCCCAGGGCGACATGATGGTGTTCAGGTAGCGCCGCGGGATGCCGAACTCTTCCTCGAGAATGGCCCCGTCTTCGGTGGCATTGAACAGGCCCAATGGCGACTCGAATACCGGCGAGCCCTTGATGGCGTAGAACGGTACCTTTTCCATCAGCTGCTTGAGTTTTTCGGCCAGCGACGACTTACCGCCGCCCACCGGGCCCAGCAGATAGAGGATCTGTTTCTTCTCCTCCAGGCCTTGGGCGGCGTGGCGGAAGTAGGACACGATCTGGTCGATGCACTCTTCCATGCCATGGAAGTCGGCAAAGGCCGGATAGCGGCGGATAACCTTGTTGGAGAAGATTCGCGACAGTCTGGAGTTGGTTGAGGTGTCGATCAGCTCCGGCTCACCGATGGCCAGCAACAGCCGTTCGGCCGCCGATGCGTAGGCACTGCGATCCTCTTTGCACAGCTCGAGGTACTCCTGCAGCGAGAGTTCTTCCTGGCGCGTAGACTCGAAACGTTGTTGGAAGTGGCTAAAAATACTCATGACGTCACCTCGCTCGATACGTGGAGACGACGCCGGATCAGTCAGCTGATGCTGGCATGCAACCGGGGCTGCCGATTGCTGTATACCCCCCAGAACACCCTGTAACGCTACCGATGACCCGCACGCCGGTGTACCGGCTCTCCCCTTTTTCTGGATGGCCTGCGCTTAAGAATAGTTGGTTATCCGCAAGGTCAAGGGCGAGGCGTGGAGAAGTTGCGAACGACCGTTCGTCAGATAAGCCGCAAGCCCGCATGGGGCGCGGGCTGCAGTAAAAATGAAAAAATTATTCGGCAGTGCCCTGGGCGGTTTCGGCCGGGTAGGTGGCGCGCCACAGCTCAAAGCCGCCGTCGACGCTGTATACGTCCGAGAAACCCTGGTTCACCAGATAGGCCGCAGCGCTCTGGCTGGAATTGCCGTGGTAGCACACCACCAGGGTTGGGGCGTCGAGGTCGGCATTGCGGATGAACTCGGCGACAGAATGGTTATCCAGATGCTTGGCGCCAGTGATGTGGCCGGCGGCAAAGGCCTGCGGGTCGCGAATGTCGACGACTACCGCACCTTGCGCGCGAAGGGCCAGGGCCTGTTCGGGATGGATGCGCTTGAATTCGCTCATGGGTACGGCTTCCTTCAGGATTGATCGTTCAGTGTAGGCGTTTGGGTGGGGAGGCGTAAGTTGCCGTCGTCGCTGCAGTCACAGCGGTGGTATTCGCCGCTGTCGACGTTGTACAGGGTCATGGCACCGCCCCATACGCAACCGGTGTCCAGGGCGATGATGCCGGGCTCGTCGACCTGCCCCTGCAGGGCGGCCCAGTGGCCGAAGATGATCTTCACGTGGCGTGAGCGGCGGCCTTTGTGTGCGTACCAGGGCTTGTAGCCCTTGGGCGCGGTATCCAGGCCTTCCTTGCTCTTGAGGTCGAGCTTGCCCTCGGCGGTGCAGAAGCGCATGCGCGTGAGGCAGTTGGTGATGACCCGCAGGCGTTCGATGCCGGTGAGGCTCTTGCTCCACTTGTTCGGCTCGTTGCCGTACATGCCGTCCAGGTACAGTTTCAGGCGCTCATCGTCACGCAGCACTTCCTCTACCTCGGCGGCCAGTTCCAGGGCTTTGCCCAAGGTCCATTGCGGTGGAATGCCGGCGTGAACCAGCGCAATGCCACGGGGTTCGTCGTAATGCAGCAGCTTTTGCTGGCGTAGCCAGTCGAACAGCTGATCGGCGTCCGGTGCTTCGATGATCTCGCGCAGTGTGTCGCTTTTCTTCAGGCGTTCGACGTTATGCCAGACGGCCAGCAAGTGCAGGTCATGGTTGCCTAGCACGCACACCAGCGACTGGCGGATCGAATAAAGGAAGCGCAGGGTTTCCAGTGACTCGGGGCCGCGGTTGACCAGGTCGCCGACCAGCCACAGGTGGTCGACGGCGGGGTTGAAATTGACCCGTTCGAGCAGGCACTTGAGTGGCTGCAGGCAGCCCTGCAGGTCACCGACGGCATAGGTAGCCATCAGTGCAGCGCCCCGGGCACCGCCAGGCGGAAGGGGGCGATCTCGGCATCGAAGCGTTTGCCGTCTTCGGCGAACATCTGGTAGCTGCCCTGCATGGTGCCCACGCGGGTGCTGATGACCGCGCCGCTGCTGTAGGTATGGCTCTGGCCCGGGTCGATATTGGGCTGCTGGCCGACCACGCCGGCGCCACGCACCTCCTCGACCTCGCCGTCACCGTTGGTGATCAGCCAGTGGCGCGACAGCAGCTTGGCCTTGAGCGAGCCATTGTTCTGCACGGTGATGGTGTAGGCGAAAGCGAAACGACTGTTTTCGGGGTCGGATTGTTCTTTGAGGTAGCGGGTCACGACGCTAACGTCGATTTTATAGCGAGGGTCGGACATGCAAGGGCCTTGGGCAAACTGACGCAATAATGCAGTCTAGGCCATTGGGAGGGGTGAGGGCCAGCGGTGAGGGGCTTGGGGGTTTGTGTTGTCTGTTCCGGCCCTTTCGCGGGTAAACCCGCTCCCACCTGGAGAGCATGGGTTTCAAGGTATGCACAGGACCTGTAGGAGCAGCCTTGTGCTGCGAAGAGGCCATTACTGTCGAAGAAAATCCTTCTTCGCAGCACAAGGCTGCTCCTACAAGGTACTACGCAGATTTTGAGGGCTGTGCAGTACCTGTGGGAGCGGGTTTGCCCGCGAAGAGGCCGGTACAGGCGATATCAGGCTTGCTGATCGGCCAACTGGTCAGCCAGGCGCACGAAGGCGGCCAGGTCCAGCTGTTCAGGGCGCAGGCTGCCATCCACGCCGGCAGCTTCGATGGCCGGGCTGTCGAGCAGGCCTTTCATGGTGTTGCGCAGGGTCTTGCGACGCTGGTTGAAGGCTTCGCGTACCACCTGCTCCAGCAGCTTTGCGTCCTTGGCCGGGTGTGGCAGCACTTCGTGCGGCACCAGGCGGACGATGGCCGAGTCCACTTTCGGCGGCGGGTTGAAGGCGCCCGGGCCAACGTTGAACAGGTGCTCGACCCGGCAGTGGTACTGCACCATTATCGACAGACGCCCCCAGTCACCACCGCCAGGGCCGGCGGCCATCCGCTCGACCACTTCCTTCTGCAGCATGAAGTGCATGTCGCGGATCAACCCGGCATGGCTGAGCAGGTGGAAGATCAGTGGGGTGGAAATGTTGTAGGGCAGGTTGCCCACCACCTTGAGGCTGCGCGGTGGCACGCCTAGCTGGTTGAAGTCGAACTTCAAGGCGTCGCCCTGGTGCAGA
The DNA here is from genome assembly GCF_013305685.1 of Pseudomonas sp. 13159349. Taxonomy (NCBI): domain Bacteria; kingdom Pseudomonadati; phylum Pseudomonadota; class Gammaproteobacteria; order Pseudomonadales; family Pseudomonadaceae; genus Pseudomonas; species Pseudomonas sp. 13159349. The sequence goes on from NZ_CP045553.1 coordinate 539,588, forward strand.
CGGAAATTGCTGCGGTCGGCGAACTTGTGCTGCAGGATCGGCACCAGGTCCTTGTCCAGTTCCACCACGTCCAGTTGTGCCCCGCTGCCCAGCAGGCCTTCGGTCAGGGCGCCCTGGCCGGGGCCGATTTCCAGCAGATGTTCGCCGGCCTTGGCGTTGATGGCACGCAGGATGCGGTCGATGATGCCGGCGTCGTGCAGGAAGTTCTGGCCGAAGCGCTTGCGCGCCCGGTGTTGGTATTGCTCGTTCATGGTCGGTTCTCGGCCATCTGGTAGGCGGTTTCCAGCGCGACGCGCAGGCTGCCGGTGTCGACCTTGCCGGTACCGGCCAGGTCGAGGGCGGTGCCGTGGTCGACCGACGTGCGGATGATCGGCAGGCCCAGGGTCACGTTGACCGCAGCGCCGAAGCCTTTGTACTTGAGTACGGGCAGGCCCTGGTCGTGGTACATCGCCAGCACCGCGTCGCAGTGCTCCAGATATTTGGGGGTAAACAGGGTATCGGCCGGCAGCGGCCCGCGCAGGTCCATGCCTTCGGTGCGCAGGCGGGCCAGGGTCGGCTCGATGATGTCGATTTCTTCGCGGCCCAGGTGGCCGCCCTCGCCCGCGTGAGGGTTGAGGCCGCACACCAGGATGCGCGGGTTGGCAATGCCGAACTTGTCGCGCATGTCGGCATGCAGGATACGGGTTACACGCTCGACGCGCTCGGCAGTGATGGCGTCGGCAATGTCGCGCAGCGGCAGGTGCGTGGTCACCAGGGCCACGCGCAGGCCACGGGTGGCCAGCATCATCACCACTTGCGCGGTGTGGGTCAGCTCGGCAAGGAATTCGGTATGCCCGGAGAAGGCGATACCGCTTTCGTTGATTACGCCCTTGTGTACAGGGGCGGTGATCATCCCGGCGAAATGCCCTTCCAGGCAGCCTTGCCCGGCACGGGTCAGGGTTTCCAACACAAACGCGGCATTGGCCTTGTCGAGCTGGCCCGGCACCACCGGGGCCGCCAGGGGGGTATCCCAGACGTACAGGCTACCCGCTGGCGCCGGCTGCTCGGGCCATAGGCCCGGCGCTACCGGCAGCAGGTTGACGGCCAGCCCCAGCTGCGTGGCCCGCTCGGCGAGCAGGTCACGGCTGGTGATGGCGATCAGGGGATGGGGCTGGGCGTCTGCGGCGAGCAGCAGGCACAGGTCAGGGCCTATGCCGGCCGGCTCGCCGGGGGTGACGGCGAAGCGCAGGGGCTTCACTGGGCGGCCTGGTCAGCGCCAGGCAGCTTGATTTCAACGTAGGCCTCGTCGCGGATCTGGCGCAGCCAGGTCTGCAGCTCTTCGTCGTACTTGCGGTTGCGCAGTACGTTCATGGCCTGTTGCTCACGAGCCTGCTCGGTGCTGTCGGTGGCGCGACGGCCCAGCACTTCCAGGACATGCCAGCCGTACTGGGTCTTGAACGGACGAGTGACCTCGCCTTGGGCGGCGTTGGCCATCTGCTCGCGGAACTCCGGTACCAGGCTGTTCGGGTCGACCCAGTTGAGGTCGCCGCCGTTGAGCGCCGAACCCGGGTCTTCCGAGAAGCTCTTGGCCAGCTCACCGAAGTCTTCACCGTTCTTGATGCGCTCGTACAGGCGCTCGGCGAGTTGCTCGGTGGCCGCCTCGCTGCGGATCTCGCTCGGCTTGATCAGGATGTGGCGAACGTGCACTTCGTCACGCAGCACGTTCTCGCTGCCACCGCGCTTCTCCTCGAGCTTGAGGATGATGAAGCCGTTGGGGATGCGGATGGGCTGGGTAATTTCGCCAACCGGCATGCTGCTGAGCATCTTGGCGAAGTCTGGTGGCAGCTGGCCGGCTTTACGCCAGCCCATCTCGCCACCTTCCAGGGCGTTTTCGCTGGCGGAGCGGGCAATGGCCATCTGGGCGAAGTCCGCGCCCTGCTTGAGCTGCTGGTACACATCGCCAACCTGGCGCGCGGCGGCCTGGATGGCTTCCGAGTTGGCCGCTTCCGGGGTCGGGATCAGGATGTTGGCCAGGCGGTACTCTTCCGACATCTGCATCTTGCCAAGGTCGGAGTTGAGGAAGTTCTTCACTTCCTGCTCGGAGACCTGGATACGCTCGGCCACGCGGCGCTGGCGCACGCGGCTGATGATCATCTCGCGCTTGACCTGCTCGCGGGCGTCGTCGAACGACATGCCGTCACGAGCCAGGGCGGCGCGGAACTGGTCCAGCGACATACCATTGCGCTGGGCAATGGTGCCCATGGCCTGGTTCAGCTCTTCGTCGGTGATGCGGATGCCGGAACGCTCGCCGATCTGCAACTGCAGGTTCTCGACGATCAGGCGTTCCAGCACCTGCTGATCCAGCGCACCGGCAGGCGGCATGCCGCCGCCACGCTTGGCGATGGTTTGCTGAACCTCGCGGACACGCTGGTCCAACTGGCTTTGCATGACCACGTCGTTGTCGACGATGGCCACCACGCGATCAAGAGGTTGTACCGCGGCATGCACCGCGCCACTCAGCAATGCAACGCCCAGCAACGCCGGGCGCAGTCGATCAATAAGCTTGGTCTTCACGTTCACGATAACCTTGAATGCCTTGGTCGAGGAAAGATTCGACCTTGTTGCCGACTACACCACCGAGGCCTTTCAGGACGATTTGAAGGAAGATGCCGTGGTCGCCTTTTTCGTTCGCCGGGAGGGCTTGGCTGAAGTCGTCGTAGTCGATCCAGTAACGGTTGATCAGACGCAGCTTCCAGCAGCAGTTGTCGTACTCGAAACCGCCCATGGCTTCCAGGGTGCGATTGCGGTTGTAGTCATGCTGCCAGCGAGCGATGACGCTCCACTGCGGAACGATCGGCCAGATGACCGAGAAGTCATGCTGCTGGATCTTGTAGTAGTCCTTGATGTAGTTCTCGCTGCCTGGGACGCCGTAGTCGCCACCGCCCACTTTCCAGGTACCGGTCGTGGAGTCGTAGGAGATGGTGTCGTTACGGTAGCGATAACCGAGGTTGACCACTTTGTTCGGGTTGTCTTCAGGCTGGTAATGGAACATCGCGCTGCCCGAGCGGGTGCTGCGGCTGTCCGGGTCCCAGTTGAAGTCCGAATTGAAGCGCCAGTCGCGGTTGAAGTAGTAGTTGTACACCAACGCGTATGGCGACACATCGGACTGCGAGTCGCTGCGGGTACGGTAATCGATACCAGGGAGCTGAACTTTGCGGTCCTTGAAATAGAAAGCCTGACCGATGCTGAAGTTCTGGCGTTCGAAACCGTTTTCTTCGATCCAGCGGGTGGTCACGCCCAGCGACAGCTTGTTCTCGTCACCGATGCGGTCGGTGCCGCTGAAGCGGTTGTCGCGGAATAGCGAATCGTAGCTGAACAGGGTTTCACCCGAGTCGAACAGCGGGATGTCCTTCTGGTCCTTGTACGGGACGTAGAGGTAGTACATACGCGGTTCGAGGGTTTGCTTGTAGTTGGTGCCGAACAGCGAAGTTTTGCGGTCGAAGTACAGGCCGCTGTCCACGCTGAAGATCGGTACGTCGCGGTTCAGCGAGCTGTTGTAGCTGCCATACGCTGGGTTGGCCGATTGCGCGATAGCCTGGGTTTTACCCTGGCTGTCCAAGTCCAGATCGTAGTGGGTATACGCATATTTCAGCTTGGGGGTCAGGAAGCCGTAGCTGGCTTCCATCGGCAGGCTGATCGATGGTGCGACGTTGAAACGGTTGCCGTTGGCGCGGGCGATGCCGCTGACGTTCTGGTCCAGGCGGCGACCAGGCGCACCCGCCGAAGTGTCGGGAAGGCCATCTTCGTTCAATACGAAGTCGTCTTTCAGGTCACGATCGAAACGGACTGCCTCGGTTTCGTAAGCAATATTGAGCCCACCTGGCTCGTACGGCAGCTTGCCATTGAAGGTAATCTGCGGCAGGCGATCATACGGGGTGATCTTCGAGATGGTCGCCATTTCGTAGGCATGCACATTCAACCGTGCGGTGTAGCTGTCACCACGGTAGGTCAGTGCACCCTGCTGGTTCAGCAAGTCCTGGGTTTCAATACCGATCTGGTCGGATTCCAGGTCCTGGAAGTAGAACGGATCGCTGATGTCGGTGTAGTCCACTTCAGCCATCAGGCGCTCGTCCAAGCCGCCCTTGTGCTGCCAGTTGACCATCCAGCGCTGCTCTTTGTAGTCAGTCTGGTCTTTACGGTCGTCGTTCTTGTCGTTGAGGTACGCGCCACCGAACTGGCCTTCGCTGGAAGGCGTCAGGTAGCGGAACTCGCCTTCCATCAGCAGGCCGCGCTTGGTCATGTAGCGCGGATACAACGTGGCATCGTAGTTCGGCGCCAGGTTGAAGTAGTACGGCGTGACCAGCATGAAGCCGGTATCGCTGGTGCTGCTGAACGATGGCGGCAGGAAGCCGGACTGGCGACGGTCGTCGATCGGGAAGTAGATGTACGGTGTGTAGAACACCGGGAAATCCTTGACCCGCAGCGTAACGTTGGTCGCGGTACCGAAACCGGTGGCCGGGTTCAGGGTGATGTTGTTGCCCTTCAGCTGCCAGGCGTTGCTGCCCGGTTCGCAGGTGGTGTACGTACCGTCCTTGAGGCGGATGATGGCGTTCTCGCCACGCTTGGCGTACAGGGCACTGCCGCGGATGTGCGACTTGTGCATCACGTATTCGGCGTTGTCGACCTGGGCCTCGCCCGTGTCGAGCTGGATCTGTGCCTCGTCACCGACCACCAGAGAACCGTTGTCACGGATCTTGACGTTGCCCTTGAGCTCGCCACGGTTTTCGGTCTGGTAGAGGTTGGCCTCGTCGGCCTCGGCCTGCATGCTGCCCTGGCGCATCACCACGTCACCGGCGAGGGTAGCGATCTGCTGCTCTTGCTGGTACTTGGATACCTTGGCGTTGATGTAGGTCGGCGACTCGTCCTTCGGCGTGGTGTCGGCCATGCCAGGGCGGGTTGGCTCGATGTAGGCGCCTCCGCAGTACGGGCCGGTTTCGGCCAACTGTGCGGCAGTGAGCTTTTCACGCGGAACCCAGTCCAGGTGGCTGTAGTCTTCGCTACGCGACTTCAGGCCACGGCCCTTGGCCTCGGTGACCAGCATCGGCCGGTCCGCGGTTTCGCCTTCGCTCGCGGCTTCGGTGCCGGTGCTGACTGCAGCACCCTCGTGCACCGGGCGCGGTGGCAGGTTGTTGGTTGGGGTCTTGGGCTTGCAGTCCCAACCACCGGAGGCGGACACTTGGCAGTCGAACTGTTCGGCTGCCACCACGTAAGACGTGGCCAGAGGTTGCAGGGCCAGCAGACCGCCGGTTACCAGCAACGGAAACTTTCTACGAAACGCGGGGGATTTCAATGCCATCTTATTAGTCCGGGCTTCCTGCGTGCCATCTGCCCGCGTGTGGGGCCGCACGCCTCTCGATGGTCTGAAAAAGATGCTGGATAATAAAGCATGACCCGCTTGACGGCTAGGGCCGTCGGAGACCCTTGTAATGCCTGAACACGATGTACGCCTGCAACAACTGACGGTCTGGCTCGATGAGCAGCTCAATGATCTTTTCCGGAAAAACGCCTGGGGCGACGTGCCTGCAGGCAGCTTGACCGCGGCCAGCAGTGACGCCAGCTTCCGCCGTTATTTCCGCTGGCAGGGTGCCGGCCACAGCTTCGTGATCATGGATGCACCACCTCCACAGGAAAACTGCCGACCGTTCGTCGCCATCGATCACCTGCTGGCCAGCGCCGACGTGCACGTGCCGCTGATCCATGCCCAGGACCTGGAACGTGGCTTCCTGCTGCTGGGTGACCTGGGCCATCAGACATACCTTGATATCATTGATGCGGACAACGCCGACGGCCTGTTCGCCGATGCCATCGACGCGCTGCTGGCGTTCCAGCGCCTGCCGATGGACGCGCCGTTGCCCAGCTACGACGATGCGCTGTTGCGCCGTGAAGTCGAGTTGTTCCCGGAGTGGTACGTGGGTCGTGAGCTTGGGCTGGCCTTCAGCGATGCCCAGAAAGCCACTTGGCAACGAATCAGCCAGCTGCTGATCGACAACGCACTGGCCCAGCCCAAGGTGCTGGTGCACCGCGACTACATGCCGCGCAACCTCATGCAGAGCACGCCCAACCCCGGTGTGCTGGACTTCCAGGATGCCGTGTATGGCCCGGTCACCTACGACATCACCTGCCTGTTCAAGGACGCGTTCCTCAGCTGGCCGCAGGCGCGGGTCGAAGGCTGGCTGCGCGACTACTGGCAGAAGGCGCAGGCTGCCGGCATCCCGGTGCAGGCCGATTTCGAGGCGTTCCAGCGTGCCAGCGACCTGATGGGTGTACAGCGCCACCTGAAGGTGATCGGCATCTTCGCCCGTATCTGCCACCGCGACGGCAAACCCCGTTACCTGGGCGACGTACCGCGCTTCTTCGCCTATATAGAAGAAGTGATCAGCCGCCGGCCCGAATTGGCGGAGCTGGGTGAGCTGATTGCCGAGTTGCAGGCCGGAGCGCGTGCATGAAGGCAATGATCCTGGCAGCGGGCAAAGGCGAGCGCATGCGCCCGCTTACCCTGCACACCCCCAAACCGCTGGTCCCGGTCGCCGGCCAGCCATTGATCGAGTACCACCTGCGGGCCCTGGCTGCGGCGGGCGTCACCGAGGTGGTGATCAACCATGCCTGGCTCGGCCAGCAGATCGAGGACCACCTGGGTGACGGCAGCCGTTTCGGCCTGAGCATCCGCTATTCGCCCGAAGGAGAGCCGCTGGAAACCGGCGGTGGCATCTTCAAGGCCCTGCCATTGCTGGGTGACGCGCCGTTCCTGTTGGTGAACGGCGATGTCTGGACCGACTACGACTTCGCGCGCCTGCAGGCTCCCCTGCAAGGCCTGGCTCACCTAGTGCTGGTCGACAACCCAGGCCATCACGGCCGCGGCGACTTCCGCCTGGTGGGTGAGCGGGTGGTCGATGGTGATGATGCGCCTGGCACGCTGACCTTCAGTGGCCTTTCGGTGCTGCACCCGGCGCTGTTCGAAGGCTACCAGCCTGGCGCCTTCAAGCTGGCGCCGTTGCTGCGTCAGGCCATGGCTGCGGGCCAGGTCAGTGGCGAGCACTACCGTGGGCACTGGGTTGATGTCGGTACGCTCGAACGCTTGGCCGAGGCCGAGCGCCTGATCCGCGAGCGTGCCTGACATGTGGTGGCCAAGCACGGTGATTGGTGTCGGTGCCGGCTTTGCCGTTGCCAGCATCCCCGGGGCCTTGCTCGGGGCGTTGCTCGGGCAGGCCATGGACCGTCGCCTGCGTTTGCAAGGCTGGGAGGACATGCGTGAACGCCTGGGTGGGCGCCCGGCGTTGCAGGACGACGAATTGCTGTTCGTGATGCTCGGGCGCCTGGCCAAGTGCGATGGCCGGGTGGGCGAGCAGCATATTCAGCAGGCGCGCCAGGAGATGGTGCGCCTGGACCTGGCCGAAGAGGCTCGGCTGCGTGCGATTGCTGCGTTCAACCGCGGCAAGGCGGGCAAGGACCGGCTGGGTGGGCACCTGCGGCGCATTCGCCAGCAGCCGCATGCGGCCGAAGGTACCCTGCGTGCCTGTTGGCGCATGGTCTGGGCCGACGGCAAGATGGGCAACAAGGAGCGTGAACTGCTGCTGGACTGGGGGCAGAAACTGGGCCTGAGCCGGCGGCAGGTGCAGGCCATGTCGCTGGAGTACGAACCACGCAAGGCGGCGGGGCCGGAAGGGGTCGCCATGACCTATGCGGCGGCGTTGCGCTTGCTGGCGGTCGAGGCGGATACCGATGGCGACAAGGTCAAGCAGGCGTATCGTCGGCTGGTCAGCCGGCACCACCCGGACAAGCTGGCGGGTACTGGTGCCAGTGAGTCGCAGGTGCGTGAAGCAACCGAGCGGACCCGGGAGCTGCATCAGGCTTATGCCATGATCCGCAAGCGGCGCGGGCTTTGATGGCCCTATCGCGGGCAAGCCAGCTCCCACAGGTATTGCACTGACCCTGAACACTGTGGTGTACCTGTGGGAGCTGGAGTGCCGGCGACAGGGCCATCATGGCAAACCTTACCCCTGCGGACTCATCCACCCCCGCACCCGGCGGAACAGTTGCTCCTGCTCGGCCGCCTTGTTCCCCGGCATGGCAATCAGCGACAACTGCCGGTACTTGTTGTCCTTCTGCCGCTTGCTGGCCTGCAGGCGCTGTGCGGCTGCATTGCGGTCACTGCTGCGGGTGGCGTAGTAGATGTCGGCAGTCGGCACTTTCAAGGTTGGCGCCAGGCTTTCCAGGTCATGCTCCACCCGTGCTGGTGTCTGCGCGGCAACCATTACCAGTTTCTGCACCTGTGGTGGCTGCCTCTCGCTCAGATAGCGGGCCGCCCAATATGCGCCGCTGCCATGGCCGATCAGCACGATGCTGCGGGCGTTGTGCTGCTGGGCAAAGGCCACCGCAGCATCCAGGCGGGCGAAAATGCGCTCGGCATCGGCTGGGTCGGTTTGTTCGCTGGCCTGTTTGGCGTCAGTGCTCTCTGCGGTGTCGGCATCGGCTGCGGTAGCCTGGGCGACGTTAGCATTGGCATCGGCCGGCATGTCCTTGGCCGGGGCGCTTTCGCCCTTGTCTGGCTCCGGCTCGGTAGCCGGCTTGGCCTCGACTCGCGCCTGCGGGCTGTCGGCGAGCAGGTCAGGCAGGCTGATGCTGAGGCTGTGCCAGCCGATATCGGGGAACTTCTGCCGCAGCGGGCCGACCGCATTCGGCCAGTCAGCCGTTTCGCCAGCCCCCGGGACGATGATGACCGCGCCCTGTGGATCGCTGTCGTTGGCTGGTTTCCACAAGGCCAGGAAGCTGTCGGCACCGGCCTGAAGGGTCTGCTGTTCGGCCTTGGGCACCAGCCGTTCAAGTGCCTGGGCATCCTCCTGGCTGCGTTCCAGCAGCGGCGGGCGAGGAGCTTGGGCAACGGGTGCCTCGGTGGTGGTGGATGGTTTTTCGGCATCGGCGGCCAGGGCGCCGAGTGGAAGGATCGAGGCCAGGCAGCACATTGCCAGCGTCGTGCGATAAAGTGTGGACATGAGTCAACCCAGGGCCAGAATGATACCGGCAGCCTAATGGTATTTGCCCGTGACGGCCATGCTGCATGGCCGCTTTGCCAAGACGAGCGTGTAGATGAAGCGAGTGCGTCGCCTGTTGGTTATCGGCTGCTTTTGGCTGCCCTTGATTGCATTGGCAAGGCCCGAAGCGGTGCCCACGGTTGCCCTGGAACCTGCCCAGCAGCAATGGCTGGATACACATCGTAGCCTGCGTGTCGGCCTGGTGTTGCAGGCGCCCTACGCTCAGTTCGACCGGCGCCTGCAGCAACTGTACGGTGCCAACGTGGAACTGGTGAGCAGCCTGGCGCAGGCGCTGCGGCTGGACCTTACCTGGCGCAACTTCGCCGACCAGGCCAGCCTCGAACATGCCCTCCAGGCCGGCGAAATCGACTTTGCCCCGGGGCTTACCCAGACCCCTGCCAGCCTGCGTCTGTGGCTGTTCAGCGACCCTTACATGCGCGTGCCGCAACTGGTGGTGGGGCCGCGCACCGGGACGATGGCCGTGGAACTGGAAACGCTCGGAGCCGAGCAGCGGGTGGCGGTGCGCATGCCCAGCCAGCTGGCGGACTACCTGCGCGGTAACTACAGCAACCTCAACCTGCAAGGGGTACCCAACGAGCGCGAGGCCCTGCAATTGGTGGTGGGCGGCCAGGCCAGTTTCGCCGTGCTGGATGAAGCTCAGCTCAGCCGCCTGTCGCGCGAAAGCGAGTTTGGCGAGCTGGCTGTGGTCGGCGATATCGGCCTGCCGCAACTGTTGCGCATCGGTTCGCGGCGCGACTGGCCGCTGCTGGCTGATGTGCTGGAGCGTGGCCTGCAGGCGCTGCCGGCCAAGGAACTTGAGCAACTGCACCAGCGTTGGCTGCAGCCAAAGTACCCACGCTTGAGCGAGTCGACAGGATTCTGGAAGAACCTGGCACTGCTGTTCGGCTTGCTGCTGTTGTGCGCGCTGGCCACCCTGGTGTGGCAGCGTCGGCAACAGCGCCAGCTGGAGCGCAGCCTGTTGGCCACGCGCGAAAGTCTTGTGGAGCGGCAAGTGCGCGAAGAAGCGTTGCGCCTGAGTCAGTTTGCCATCGACCAGAGCACGGTGGGCATCCTCTGGGTCAACTGGGACAGCCACGTACGCTACGCCAACCATGCCGTCGAGCGCATGCTGGGCTACGGCGAAGGCGCACTGCTGGAGCGGCCGCTTAGCGACTTTGAACCCAGCCTGACCATGGATCGCTGGCTGGAGCTGTGGAAGGGCGCACGTACCGGGGCGGGCGGTGTTGGTCAGTTCGAGACGCAGTGCCGCCGGGCTGACCACAGCCTGTTGCCGGTCGAGCTGTCGCTGAGTTTTCTGCGCTTTCGTGACTCCGAGTACCTGGTGGTGTACCTCGCCGATGTCACCGAGCGCTACCGCGCCCTGGCGGCCCTGCGCGAAAGCGAGGCGCGGCTCAAGGGCATTGCCGGCAACGTGCCGGGGCTGGTGTTCCGCCTGGAGCGCGACCCGGCCGAGGGCGACCTGGAATTCCCCTACATCAGCGAAGGCAGCGAGGCCTTGGTGGGCTATTCGCCCAGTGAGATCCAGGACCCGCAGATGGGCCTGCGCAACCTGGTGCACCCTGAGGACCGTGCCGATTACCACCGGGTGCAGGACCTGGCCTTGGCCAGCGACCAGGACTGGTCCTGGCAGGGGCGCATCCTCACCCGCCAGGGTGAACAGCGCTGGGCCGACATCAAAGCCAGTACCCGGCGCCTGGGTAACGGCCGGGTGGTATGGGACGGTGTGGTTTGGGACATCACGCAGGGCAAGCGGGCCGAGCTGGCGCTGGCCAGGTCCCAGGAGCAGCTGCGCGAACTGTCGGCCCACCTGGAAAGCGTGCGTGAGGAAGAAAAAGCCCGCATCGCCCGAGAAGTGCACGATGAACTGGGGCAGATGCTGACCGTGCTCAAGCTGGAAGTGTCGATGTGCGAGCTGGCCTTCGCCGAGCTGGACCCGGGGCTGAACGAGCGGCTGGCCAGCATGAAGCGCCTGATCGCCCAGCTGTTCCAGCTGGTGCGCGACGTAGCCACTGCCTTGCGTCCTCCGATTCTCGATGCCGGCATCGCCTCGGCCATTGAATGGCAGGCGCGGCGCTTTGAAGCACGCACGCAAATCCCCTGCCTGGTGCAAGTACCGGATAATCTGCCAGCATTGAGCGATGCCAAGGCCATCGGGCTGTTCCGTATCCTCCAAGAGGCGCTGACCAACGTGATGCGCCATGCCCAGGCCCATAGCGTGGAGATCGAACTGGTGCGTGAGCACGGGCAATTGCGCATGACCGTCAGCGATGACGGCCAGGGCTTTTGCCGCGACCAGCCTCGGCCCACCTCGTTCGGCCTGGTAGGGGTACGTGAGCGGGTGCTGATGCTGGGCGGCAGCATGGCGCTGGACAGTGAACCGGGCGAAGGCACCAGCCTGAGCGTGGCCATACCGTTGGAGTAGGAGAGCGATCGTGATTCGAGTGCTGGTGGCCGAAGACCACACCATTGTCCGTGAGGGCATCAAGCAGTTGATTGGCCTGGCCAAGGACATGCAGGTGGCGGGGGAAGCCGGTAACGGCGAGCAGTTGCTGGAAACCTTGCGCCACACCCCGTGCGAGGTGGTACTGCTGGATATTTCGATGCCGGGCGTGAATGGCCTGGAAGCGATTCCGCGAATCCGCGCGTTGCAGGACGCCCCGGCGATCCTGATGCTGTCGATGCACGATGAAGCGCAGATGGCGGCGCGGGCGCTGAAGGCCGGAGCGGCGGGCTATGCCACCAAGGACAGCGACCCGGCGCTGTTGCTGACGGCGATTCGCCGGGTTGCCGCTGGCGGGCGCTATATCGACCCGGCGCTGGCCGACCGCATGGTCTTCGAGGTGGGCCTGACCGAGTCGCGGCCGTTGCACACCCTGCTGTCGGAGCGAGAGTTTTCGGTGTTCGAACGCCTGGCCCAGGGCGCCAACGTCAACGACATCGCCCAGCAGCTGGCGCTGTCGAGCAAGACCATCAGCACCCACAAGGCGCGCCTGATGCAGAAGCTGAAAGTGAATTCGCTGGCTGAGCTGGTGAAGTACGCCATGGAGCACAAGCTGGTCTGATTGCGACATGCCTGTTCTCGGAACTTGCCGAGGTCCCTGTGGGAGCGGGCGTGCCCGCGAAAGGGCCTGACATGCCGATCTCTATGGCTGAACCGGCCCCTTCGCGGGCATGCCCGCTCCCACAGGTTGGGCGGGTGGCTCGGATGAGCATTCCAAACCCGCCATCTTTGTAGGGGAATCCCTACAACAAATCTTCCATCCGGATGATGGCATTCTCTCAGCACCCCCGATTTTCCGGCGCTTGCCGCTTGTCTAGTCTATGCCTACGCAGTCATCCAACAAGAAGGTGCAGGCATGAGCGAGGCGAAGTCGAACGCTGCAACCAGCGAAACGCTGGTCAGCTTCCGTGGTGTGCAGAAGAGCTACGACGGCGAGTCGCTGATCGTCAAAGACCTCAATCTGGATATTCGCAAGGGCGAGTTCCTTACCCTGCTTGGCCCGTCCGGCTCGGGCAAGACCACCAGCCTGATGATGCTGGCTGGCTTCGAAACCCCCACCGCCGGTGAAATCCAGCTGGCCGGGCGTTCGATCAACAACGTGCCGCCGCACAAACGCGACATCGGCATGGTGTTCCAGAACTACGCGCTGTTCCCGCACATGACCGTGGCCGAGAACCTGGCGTTCCCGCTGACCGTGCGCAACCTGAGCAAGACCGACATCAGCGAGCGGGTAAAGCGGGTGCTGAACATGGTCCAGCTCGATGCCTTCGCCAAACGCTACCCCGGCCAGCTGTCCGGCGGCCAGCAGCAGCGTGTGGCCCTGGCCCGGGCACTGGTGTTCGAGCCGCAGCTGGTTCTGATGGACGAACCGCTGGGCGCGCTGGACAAGCAGCTGCGCGAGCACATGCAGATGGAGATCAAGCACATCCACCAGCGCCTGGGCGTGACCGTGGTGTACGTGACCCACGACCAGGGCGAAGCGCTGACCATGTCCGACCGGGTGGCCGTGTTCCATCAGGGCGAAATCCAGCAAATCGCCGACCCGCGCACGCTGTACGAAGAACCCTGCAACACCTTCGTCGCCAACTTCATCGGCGAGAACAACCGCATCAACGGCACCTTGCTGGCCAGTGATGGCAAGCGCTGCCAGGTGCAGTTGCCGCGTGGCGAGCGGGTCGAGGCGCTGGCGGTGAATGTCGGCCAGGCCGGCGAGCCGGTGACCCTGTCGATCCGCCCGGAGCGCGTGCGCCTGAATGGCCACAGCGAAAGCTGTGTTAACCGTTTCTCGGGCCGGGTGGCCGAATTCATTTACCTGGGCGACCACGTGCGGGTGCGCCTGGAAGTTTGCGGCAAGGGCGATTTCTTCGTGAAACAGCCGATTGCCGAGCTCGACCCGGCCCTGGCCGTGGGCGATGTGGTACCGCTGGGCTGGGAGGTGGAGCACGCCCGCGCGCTCGATCCGATTGCCGAAGCCCATTGATGGATTGCTTCACCAACCCTGTACTGTGGAGAGAATAATAATGCGCAAGCAGTTGAAACTGACCGCCCTGGCCCTGGGGCTGTTCGCCGCTGGCCAGGCCATGGCCGCAGACCTGACTGTTGTCTCGTTTGGTGGTGCCAACAAGGCGGCCCAGGTGAAGGCGTTCTACGAACCGTGGGAGAAGGCCGGCAAGGGCAAGATCATCGCAGGCGAGTACAACGGCGAGATGGCCAAGGTCAAAGCCATGGTCGACACCAAGAGCGTGTCGTGGAACCTGGTGGAAGTGGAGTCGCCAGAGTTGGCCCGTGGCTGTGACGAGGGCATGTTCGAAGAACTCGACCCGGCCCTGTTCGGTAATGAGGCCGACTATGTGCCGGGTGCCATTCAGCCATGTGGTGTTGGCTTCTTCGTATGGTCCACGGTGCTGGCCTACAACGCCGACAAGCTGAAGACCGCACCGACCAGCTGGGCCGATTTCTGGGATACCAAGAAATTCCCGGGTAAGCGCGGCCTGCGCAAGGGCGCCAAGTACACCCTGGAATTCGCCCTGATGGCCGACGGTGTGGCGCCGAAGGATGTGTACCAGGTGCTGGGCACCAAAGAGGGCGTGGACCGCGCCTTCAAGAAGCTCGACGAACTCAAGCCAAGCATCCAGTGGTGGGAAGCCGGCGCCCAGCCGCCGCAGTACCTGGCCTCGGGTGACGTGGTCATGAGCTCTGCCTACAACGGCCGCATCGCTGCGGTGCAGAAAGAGAGCAACCTGAAGGTGGTGTGGAACGGCGGCATCTACGACTTCGATGCCTGGGCCATCCCGAAAGGTGCCAAGGATGTCGAGGAAGCGAAGAAATTCATCGCCTTCAGCGTGCAGCCAGAGCAGCAGAAGACCTACTCCGAGAACATCGCCTACGGCCCGGCCAATTCCAAGGCCGTGAGCCTGCTGTCGGACGCTGTGAAGAAGGACATGCCGACCACGCCTGAAAACATCGCCAACCAGGTGCAGATCGATGTGGCCTTCTGGGCCGACAACAGCGAGCAGCTGGAGCAGCGCTTCAACGCCTGGGCGGCGAAGAAGTAAACGACCAGTGTAGGGGGCCGCTTTGCGGCCCATCGCCGGCAAGCCAGCTCCCACAGGGGGCCGCTCTAGAGCCAGCGCAGTATCTGTAGGAGCTGGCTTGCCTGCGATGGGCTGCGCAGCAGCCCCATTTTCAGTTCGTATCGCGGAGTTCGCCATGGCCATTGCAGTGCCCCTCAAAGAAGGCGCAGGTCCAAGTCTCAAGCAGCGCCTCAAGCATGCCGAGCGGGTCAACCGCTGGAAGGCGCAGGCGTTGATCGCGCCGCTGGCGCTGTTTCTCCTGCTGGTGTTCCTGGTGCCTATTGCGGCGCTGCTGTACAAGAGCGTCGGCAACCCGGAAGTGGTTGGCGGCTTGCCGCGCACCGTTGGCGTCATCACCCAGTGGGATGGCAAGAGCCTGCCGGGCGAGGACGTTTACAAGGCGTTGAGCCAGGATTTGGCCGAATCGCGCAAGAACCAGACCTTGGGCGACCTTTCCAAGCGCCTGAACATGGAGCTCGCCGGTTACCGCAGCCTGTTGGCAAAGACCGCGCGGGCGCTGCCGTTCAAGAGCGAACCCGCTTCGTATAAAGATGCCTTGCAGGCTCTCGACGAGCGTTGGGGCGACCCGGCCTACTGGCAGGCAATCCGCCGCAACACCAGTACGGTCACCTCTTTCTACCTGCTGGCTTCGCTCGACCACCGTATCGATGACCTTGGCGAACTGGCCAAGGCCACCCCGGACCAGGCCATTTACCTGGACATCTTCGCCCGCACCCTGTGGATGGGTGTGGTGATTACCGCAATCTGCCTGGTGCTGGCCTACCCGCTGGCGTACCTGCTGGCCAACCTGCCGACCCGGCAGAGCAACCTGCTGATGATCCTGGTGCTGCTGCCGTTCTGGACCTCGATCCTGGTGCGGGTGGCGGCGTGGATCGTGCTGCTGCAGTCGGGCGGCCTGATCAACAGCGCGCTGATGGCCATGGGCATCATCGACCAGCCGCTGGAACTGGTGTTCAACCGCACCGGCGTGTACATCTCGATGGTGCACATCCTGTTGCCTTTCATGATCCTGCCGCTGTACAGCGTGATGAAGGGCATTTCGCCGAGCTACATGCGTGCGGCGATCTCGCTGGGCTGCCACCCGTTCGCCAGTTTCTGGCGGGTCTACTTCCCGCAGACCTACGCCGGGGTTGGCGCTGGTTGCCTGCTGGTGTTCATTCTGGCCATCGGCTACTACATCACCCCGGCACTGCTGGGCAGCCCGAATGACCAGATGGTCAGCTACTTTGTGGCCTTCTACACCAACACCAGCATCAACTGGGGCATGGCCACCGCGCTTGGCGGGCTGTTGCTGCTGGCGACCGTGCTGTTGTACCTGATCTATAGCTGGCTGGTCGGCGCCAGCCGCCTGCGCCTGAGCTGAGGAGCCTTGTCATGCTGAGCCCTTACATGTCGCCCGTGGAGCGGGTGTGGTTCTACAGCCTGCGCATTCTTTGCGGCTTGATCCTGCTGTTCCTCATATTGCCGGTGCTGGTGATAGTGCCGCTGTCGTTCAACAGTGGCAGCTTCCTGGTGTACCCGCTGCAGGGCTTCTCGCTGCAGTGGTACCAGGACTTCTTCGGTTCGGCCGAGTGGATGCGGGCCTTGAAGAACAGCATCATCGTCGCCCCGGCAGCCACGGTGCTGGCCATGGTGTTCGGCACCCTGGCGGCCATCGGCCTGACCCGTGGCGACTTCCCGGGCAAGTCGCTGGTGATGGCGCTGGTGATTTCGCCGATGGTGGTGCCGGTGGTGATCATCGGTGTGGCCAGCTACCTGTTCTTCGCCCCGCTGGGCATGGGCAACAGCTTCACCTCGCTGATTCTGGTGCATGCGGTACTCGGCGTGCCGTTCGTGATCATTACCGTGTCGGCGACCTTGCAGGGCTTCAACTACAACCTGGTGCGTGCGGCAGCCAGCCTGGGCGCCTCGCCACTGCTGACTTTCCGCCGGGTAACCCTGCCGTTGATCGCGCCCGGGGTGATTTCGGGGGCGTTGTTCGCCTTTGCCACGTCGTTTGACGAAGTAGTGGTGACCCTTTTCCTGGCCGGGCCGGAGCAGGCGACCCTGCCGCGACAGATGTTCAGTGGTATTCGCGAGAACCTGAGCCCGACCATTGCCGCGGCGGCGACCTTGCTGATTGCCTTCTCGGTAGTGTTGCTGCTGACCCTGGAATGGTTGCGTGGGCGTAGCGAGAAGCTGAGGACCCAGCAGCCGACTTGATTAGTAGCTCAAGGCCTGCGCATTACCCTTGTAGGAGCAGCCTTGTGCTGCGAAGAGGCCGGTAAGACAAAAGCTATTCTTCGGCCCTACCGGCCTCTTCGCAGCACAAGGCTGCTCCTACAGACGCGAAGAGGCCGGTACAGGTTGATGCTAATCAGCCTTCATCCGCTTCCCTGGGTTACAATGCGCGCCACCGTGATTCTGCCAACAGGTGCGCCATGCAGCCCTACGCTATTGCCCCCTCCATTCTCTCCGCCGATTTCGCCCGTCTGGGCGAGGACGTCGACAAGGTATTGGCCGCGGGTGCCGACATCGTCCACTTCGATGTGATGGACAACCACTACGTCCCCAACCTGACCATCGGTCCGATGGTCTGCACCGCTTTGCGCAAGTACGGCGTCACCGCCCCGATCGACGTGCACCTGATGGTCAGCCCGGTCGACCGCATCATCGGCGACTTCATCGAAGCTGGTGCCACCTACATCACCTTCCACCCGGAAGCCTCGCAGCACATCGACCGTTCTCTGCAGTTGATCAAGGACGGTGGTTGCAAGGCCGGTCTGGTGTTCAACCCGGCCACCAGCCTGGATGCCTTGAAGTATGTGATGGACAAGATCGACATGGTGCTGCTGATGAGCGTCAACCCGGGCTTTGGCGGGCAGAAGTTCATCCCTGGCACCCTCGACAAGCTGCGCGAGGCGCGTGCGCTGATCGACGCCAGCGGCCGTGATATCCGCCTGGAAATCGACGGTGGCGTCAACGTCAACAACATCCGCGAAATCGCTGCCGCTGGCGCCGACACTTTCGTGGCCGGCTCGGCGATCTTCAACGCCCCGGATTACCAGGAAGTAATCGCCAGGATGCGCGCCGAACTGGCTCAGGCCCGCCCATGAGCGGCTTCGAGCAGCTGTTCCCCGGGACGCTGCCCAGGCTGGTGATGTTCGATCTGGACGGTACCCTGATCGATTCCGTGCCAGACCTGGCCGCCGCCGTGGACCGCATGCTGCTCGAACTGGGGCGCCCGCCTGCCGGCCTGGAGGCGGTGCGCCACTGGGTGGGCAACGGTGCCCAGGTGCTGGTGCGCCGGGCGCTGGCCGGCGGCATCGACCACGCTGCCGTGGAAGATGCGCTGGCCGACCAGGCGCTGGCGCTGTTCATGGACGCCTATGCCGAAAGCCACGAACTGACCGTGGTCTACCCCGGTGTGCAGGACACCCTGCGCTGGCTGCGCAAGCAGGGCGTGGAGATGGCTCTGATCACCAACAAGCCCGAGCGCTTCGTTGGCCCGCTGCTGGACCAGATGAAGATCGGCAACTACTTCCGCTGGATCATCGGTGGCGACACTCTGCCGCAGAAAAAGCCCGACCCTGCGGCGTTGCTGTTCGTCATGCAGATGGCCGGTGTCACCCCGCAGCAGTCGCTGTTTGTCGGCGATTCACGCAGTGACGTGCTGGCGGCCAAGGCGGCTGGCGTGCAGTGCGTCGGCCTGACCTACGGCTACAACCATGGCCGGCCGATCCACGACGAATCCCCCAGCCTGGTGATCGACGACCTGCGTGCATTGCTGCCCGGTTGCGCAGACCCGGCCACTGGGATAACGTTGGCGGACCTTCAAGCCTCACAAGACAGAGAGTCCACCGTGGCGGTTACCGGCAAATTCTGGATGAAAGTCATCAAGGCCTTGGCCCGTTGGCGTTGGCGCGCCTGACTTCAGCCTGCCGGCGCGTGCCGGCCCGTCCGTTTGCCTGACCTATTGCTGCTTGCCACGAGGCTACCCATGACCCGCGAAGAATTCCTGCGCCTGGCCGCTGCCGGCTACAACCGCATTCCCCTGGCCTGCGAAACCCTGGCCGACTTCGACACGCCGTTGTCGATCTATCTGAAACTGGCCGACCAGCCCAACTCGTACCTGCTCGAATCGGTGCAGGGCGGCGAGAAATGGGGCCGTTACTCGATGATCGGCCTGCCGTCGCGCACCGTGATGCGTGTGCACGGTTACCACGTCAGCATCCTGCAGGATGGCGTGGAGGTGGAAAGCCACGATGTCGAAGACCCGCTGGCCTTCGTCGAAACCTTCAAGGACCGTTACAAGGTCGCCGATATCCCTGGCCTGCCGCGCTTCAACGGCGGCCTGGTCGGCTACTTCGGCTACGACTGCGTGCGCTATGTGGAAAAGCGCCTGGGCACCAGCCCCAACCCGGACCCGCTGGGTGTGCCGGATATCCTGCTGATGGTGTCCGATGCGGTGGTGGTGTTCGACAACCTGGCGGGCAAGATGCACGCGATCGTGCTGGTCGACCCGGCGGAAGAGCAGGCTTTCGAACAGGGCCAGGCACGCCTGCAAGGCCTGCTGGAAACCCTGCGTCAGCCGATCACTCCACGCCGTGGCCTGGACCTGAGTGGCCCGCAGGCTGCCGAGCCGGAATTCCGCTCCAGCTATACCCGCGAGGATTACGAGAACGCCGTCGGCCGCATCAAGGAATACATCCTGGCTGGTGACTGCATGCAGGTGGTGCCGTCGCAGCGCATGTCGATCGACTTCAAGGCGGCGCCTATCGACCTGTACCGCGCGCTGCGCTGCTTCAACCCGACGCCGTACATGTACTTCTTCAACTTTGGCGACTTCCATGTGGTCGGCAGCTCGCCCGAGGTGCTGGTACGCGTCGAGGACAACCTGGTCACCGTACGCCCGATTGCCGGCACCCGCCCGCGTGGTGCTACCGAAGAGGCCGACCGCGCGCTGGAAGACGACCTGCTGTCGGACGACAAGGAAATTGCCGAGCACCTGATGCTCATCGACCTGGGCCGTAACGACGTCGGGCGCGTGTCCTCGACCGGCAGCGTGCGCCTGACCGAGAAGATGGTGATCGAGCGTTACTCCAACGTGATGCACATTGTGTCCAACGTCACTGGCCAGCTGCGCGAAGGGCTGACGGCGATGGACGCACTGCGGGCGATACTGCCGGCCGGTACGCTGTCGGGTGCGCCGAAAATTCGTGCGATGGAAATCATCGACGAGCTGGAGCCGGTCAAACGTGGGGTTTACGGTGGTGCCGTCGGTTACTTCGCATGGAACGGCAACATGGATACCGCCATTGCCATCCGTACCGCGGTAATCAAGGACGGTGAGCTGCATGTGCAGGCCGGGGGTGGCATCGTTGCCGACTCGGTGCCGGCGCTGGAATGGGAAGAGACCATCAACAAGCGCCGAGCGATGTTCCGCGCGGTGGCGTTGGCTGAGCAGACTTCCGCCAAATAAGTTGATCGGGGCCGCAAAGCGGCCCCATCAATTCAAAAGTCGACGCTGATGCCCAAGCTCACTCCCTGCTGCGTCAATTCATCACTCTTGCGCCAGTTGTAGTTGCCGCGCAAATGCACCCCCGCCACCACTTCATGGCTCACCCCCAGGCTCGCCCGGGTCAGGTCGCTGTGCGGCGTATACCCTGTCACGGTGAAATCGTTCGCCGGCAGGCTGGTCAGGTGCATCGTCACATCCTGCTGGTCATCCTCGAACTCGTGCTCCTGCGCCACCTCGGCGAACAGCCGAGTACCTGGCAGCACCTGCACGCTACCCAGCAACCCCACGCCCAAACGGCGTGATGTACGTTCCTGGTCATCGAAACCCAGCGCCGTCGAGCGCCCGGTCTTCTCGTCATAGCCATCCACCTTCACTCGCGCATAGTCGGCGCTGATGAACGGCGCCAGCTGCCAGCTGCTGCTCTCGGCTGCCAGGTTGTAGCCCAGTCGCCCCGACATCGCCCAGGCCTCGCCATTGGTGTCGCCCTTTTCGCTGCGGTCGTTCACGCCAAGGGCGAAGGTGCGCTTGAGGTCGCTGTAGTCCAGGTGCCCGGCGGTCAGCGCCGCGTCGGCCCACCAGCGGTCCTGGCGGTATTGGGCGAAGGCGCTGGCAAGGTAGCTGTCCAGCTTGTAGTCCGAGTCCTGTGCGCCGGCTTCCAGCTTCTGCCGGTACACGCCTCCGGCCAGGCCCAGGCGCCATGCATCGTTCAGGCGGTAGCTGCCGCCCAGAGTCAGGTTGTAGCCGCGGCCGTCGCCGCTGGCCGCGCTGCGCTGGCCGTCGATGTCCAGGTCCTGTGCGCCGGTGGCAACGAAGGCCTGCCACTGGCCAACTGCCTGCCAGGGTGTCTGCCACTGGTTGCGCAGTTCGTCCTGGTGAGCGCGTAGGCTGGCGTGGGCCATTTCCGGGAGCAAGGTCAGTTCCCAGGGGGCGGCGATGATCGAATAGGCGTAGTCGGCAATCAGTTGCTGGCCGGCAATGGTCGGGTGCACCGAGTCGTTGAACAGCAGCTTGGTCGGGTCTGGCGTGGCGCCGTTGATGCCATACACGGGATTTCCCACACAGCCTTCGCCGCTGTAGCAGGTGCCGACCAGATTCTGGCCGCTGGCCAGGCCGAACTGCTCGGGGCTGGCCAGCGCTTCGCTCAGCAGCACAGGGATGTTCAGCGGAATGATTTCGGCATCGATCTGCCCCAGTTGGCTGAGCAGCGACTGGTTGAACGCGCCGGATAGCCGCGACAGTGGGTTTTGTTGCGGCGTACCGCTGAAGTTCGGTGTTTGCCCGAGGTCGGGCAGCAGCCAGACCATGATGTAGCGGGCGCCGCCTTGCTGCAGGGCCTGGGCGCTGGCGGCCAGGCGGGCGCCGGCGGCCACGGCATCGGTCGGGCTGTTGACCAGGCCTTGCAGGAAGTCATTGCCGCCGCCAGTCAGGTAATACAACGCGTTGGGGTCGGCGCGCAGGCCGTTGGCCAGGTAGCCCGGTTTATCACGCAGTACCAGCCCGGCGCCGGGTCGCCCTGGCGGGATGACGGTTTCGGAGGTACTGGTTATCGAGTCCAGGATCTGCTGGGTGGTGTAGCCACCGACTGCCCAGTTGTTGCCGTCGGGAAGGCCCAGCACCGGATTGACCGGTGAGGTGGAAGGGCCAAGCTCGGTCGGGCTCACACCGAGCCGCCCGCCCAGGATCATCGGTGACACTGGCGCATAATTGCCATTGGCATCGCGGTTGGTGAAGCGCACCCCGCCAAACTGCCCGGCGTCGCTGAGGCTGTCACCAAACACGATCATGCTGGAGTAGGGCGAGGGTGTCGCGAAGGCCTGGCTGCAGGCTAACGTCAATGAGGCGAGGGTAAAGCGCAATAACGGTGCTTTTCGCATCAGGGAACATCCTTTTCTTTGTTTTTATCAGGACAACCCCATCGACCTTAGCAAATCGCAGTGCATCCCTCCCAAGTCCATTCGTTTCCCCGTGTTTACGGGCATATTGCGCCCGCCGCCCCGGTAGGCTACTGTGCCGGAACGTATGAGCGAGACCTATCCTGTGTTGATCGTCAGCAAACTCTTGATGCGCGTTATCAAGGCCCACGCCCGTTGGCGTTGGCGCGCCTGACTTTATCCCCTGCCGGCCCGTCCGGCCCGCCCCCGTTTGCCTTCCTGACTACCGCCCCTGAATGGCCAAGCTGCGCCTTTGGCAGAAGCAGGAAGGTTCGAATTTTGAAGTCAGTAGATTCAAGAGGTTTAACCCGATGTTACTGATGATCGACAATTACGACTCATTCACTTACAACGTCGTTCAGTACCTTGGCGAGCTGGGTGCCGATGTAAAGGTCATTCGCAATGACGAAATGACCATTGCCCAGATCGAAGCCCTCAATCCCGAGCGCATCGTCGTATCTCCAGGCCCGTGCACGCCGAGCGAGGCGGGCGTGTCCATCGAGGCCATCCTGCACTTTGCCGGCAAGCTGCCGATCCTTGGCGTATGCCTGGGCCACCAGTCCATCGGCCAGGCCTTTGGTGGTGATGTGGTACGTGCCCGCCAGGTGATGCACGGCAAGACCAGCCCGGTACATCACCGTGACCTGGGCGTGTTCGCCGGCCTCAACAACCCGTTGACCGTTACCCGTTACCACTCGCTGGTGGTAAAGCGCGAAACCTTGCCCGACTGCCTGGAAGTGACCGCCTGGACCGCCCATGCTGACGGCTCGGTCGACGAGATCATGGGCTTGCGCCACAAGACGCTGAATATCGAAGGGGTGCAGTTCCACCCCGAGTCGATCCTGACCGAACAGGGCCACGAACTGTTCGCCAACTTCCTCAAGCAGACCGGCGGCCGCCGCTAAGGATCGAACATGGATATCAAGAGTGCGTTGAGCCGTATCGTCGGTCAGCTGGACCTTTCTACCGAAGAAATGCGCGACGTCATGCGCCAGATCATGACCGGCCAGTGCAGCGAAGCGCAGATCGGCGCCTTCCTGATGGGCATGCGCATGAAGAGCGAAAGCATCGACGAGATCGTCGGTGCGGTGTCGGTGATGCGCGAGCTGGCAGACAAGGTCGAACTGCAGAGCCTCGATGGCGTGGTCGATATCGTCGGTACCGGCGGTGATGGCGCCAACATCTTCAACGTGTCCACCGCCTCGTCGTTCGTACTGGCGGCGGCAGGTTGCACCGTGGCAAAGCATGGCAACCGCGCGGTATCGGGCAAGAGCGGCAGTGCCGACCTGCTGGAGGCCGCCGGTATCTACCTGAACCTGACGCCCACCCAGGTGGCCCGCTGCATCGATAGCCTGGGCATCGGCTTCATGTTCGCGCAAAGCCATCATTCGGCCATGAAGCACGCAGCCGGCCCGCGTCGCGACCTGGGGCTGCGCACCCTGTTCAACATGCTCGGCCCGCTTACGAACCCGGCCGGGGTGAAGCACCAGGTGGTCGGTGTATTCGCCCAGACCCTATGCCGCCCGTTGGCTGAAGTGCTGCAGCGCCTGGGCAGCAAGCACGTGCTGGTGGTGCACTCGAAAGACGGCCTGGACGAGTTCAGCCTGGCTGCACCGACCTTCGTCGCCGAACTGAAGAATGGCGAAATCACCGAATACTGGGTAGAGCCGGAAGACCTAGGCATGAAGAGCCAGAGCCTGCACGGCCTGGCCGTCGAGAACCCGCAGGCGTCGCTGGAGCTGATCCGCGATGCACTGGGCCGACGCAAGACCGAAAACGGCCAGAAGGCCGCCGAGATGATCGTGCTCAATGCCGGCGCGGCGCTATATGCCGCTGACCATGCCATGAGCCTGAAAGCCGGTGTGGAACTGGCCCACGACGTACTGCACACCGGGCTGGCCTGGGAGAAGCTGCAGGAGCTGGGTGCCTTTACTGCAGTATTCAAGGTGGAGAACGAAGCATGAGTGTGCCGACGGTGCTGGAAAGGATCATTGCCCGCAAGTTTCAGGAAGTGGCCGAGCGCAGCGCGCGCGTCAGCCTCGCCGAACTGGAGGGCCTTGCAAAGGCTGCCGACGCCCCGCGTGGTTTTGCCAAGGCTCTGATCGAGCAAGCCGCACGCAAGCAGCCGGCGGTGATTGCCGAAATAAAGAAGGCCTCGCCGAGCAAAGGCGTGATTCGCGAGCATTTCGTGCCGGCGGAAATCGCCGTCAGCTACGAGAAGGGCGGGGCGACCTGCCTGTCGGTACTGACCGATGTGGATTACTTCCAGGGCGCCGACGAGTACCTGCAGCAGGCCCGCGCGGCGGTGTCGCTGCCGGTGATCCGCAAAGACTTCATGGTCGACCCGTACCAGATCGTCGAGGCCCGGGCCCTGGGCGCGGACTGTGTACTGCTGATCGTGTCGGCGCTGGATGACGTGAAGATGGCTGAACTGGCGGCCACGGCCAAGGATGTCGGCCTCGACGTGCTGGTGGAAGTGCACGACGGCGATGAGCTGGAGCGCGCGTTGAAAACCCTGGATACACCGCTGGTGGGGGTGAACAACCGCAACCTGCACACCTTCGAGGTCAGCCTGGAAACCACCCTCGACCTGCTGCCGCGTATTCCGCGTGATCGCCTGGCGATTACCGAGAGCGGCATCTTGAACCGGGCCGATGTGGAGCTGATGGCGATCAATGAGGTCTACTCGTTCCTGGTAGGTGAGGCATTCATGCGCGCCGAGCAGCCAGGGCTTGAATTGCAGCGGTTGTTCTTCCCGGAACAGGTGAAGAAGACTGTTCAGCAACTGGACTGATCGAATGAAGCCGGCGTTATTGCCGGCTTTTTTGTATGCCTACAATGGCCTCTTCGCGGGCGAGCCCTCGAAGAGGCCGGTAAAAAAAGACATAGGTGGATCAATGACCGATCAACCCCTGACCCTGACCGTAGAACAAGGCCTGCACGCCGAACAGGAATTGCTGGCCGCCGTCTGCCGCGGGGAGTGCGACAGTGGCGTGCTGTTCTGGCGCCCGACCGACCACGCCCTGGTCATGCCCCGGCGCATGAGCCGTCTGGAAAACTTCGAAGCCGCCTGCGCGGAGCTGGCGATTGCCGGCTGGCCGGTGCTGCTGCGCGAAACCGGCGGCGAACCGGTGCCGCAGTCACACTCCACGGTGAACGTAGCCCTGGTCTATGTTGCCCCCCGCAGCGAAGGAGACCACGGCCGTATCGAAAACGCCTACGAGCGCTTGTGCCTGCCGCTATGCGACGTGCTGCGCGAGTGGGGTGGGGTGGCATCGGTGGGCGAAATCGACGGTGCCTTCTGCGATGGCCGTTACAACGTCAACCTCAATGGCCGCAAATTGGTCGGCACCGCCCAGCGCTGGCGCCAGGGGCTGGGTGGCAAGCGCCCGGTGGTGCTGGTGCACGGTGCGTTGCTGCTGGACAACGAGCGTGATTCGATGGTGGCTGCGGTCAACCGCTTCAATGAGTGCTGCGAACTGGAGCAGCGCTGCCGTGCCGATGCGCACATCGCCCTGCACGAAGTGGCGCCCGCGGCCCCATGGTTCGAGCGGCTGTCGCAGGCCTATGCCAAGGTGCTGACCGACCTGCCCAGAGACTAGCGGGTACCGTAGACCACCATGGTCTTGCCTTTGACCTGCACCAGGCTGCGTTCCTCAAGGTCCTTGAGGACGCGGCCGACCATTTCCCGCGAGCAACCGACGATGCGGCCGATTTCCTGACGAGTGATCTTGATCTGCATGCCATCGGGGTGGGTCATGGCGTCGGGTTGCTTGCACAGCTCCAGCAGGCAACGTGCGACACGCCCGGTAACGTCGAAGAACGCCAGGTCGCCGACCTTGCGCGTGGTGTTGCGCAGGCGCTGGGCCATCTGGCTGCCCAAGGCATAAAGGATTTCCGGGTCTTGGCGCGCGAGTTCGCGAAATTTCTCATAACTGATTTCGGCCACTTCGCATTCGGTCTTGGCGCGCACCCAGGCACTGCGCTGCTGTTCACCTTCGACTGGTTCGAACAGGCCCAGCTCGCCGAAGAAGTCGCCATTGTTGAGGTAGGCGATGATCATTTCATGGCCGTCATCGTCCTCGATGAGGATGGTGACCGAACCCTTGATGATGAACGACAGTGTCTCGGCCCGGTCGCCGGCGCAGATGATGTTGCTTTTGGCGGTATAGCGACGGCGCTGGCAGTGCACCAGCAGCTTGTCGATGTTCTTGATCTTGGCGGGTAGGGCGGAAGCAACCATCACGAAATCCTGTTCGATATGACGCATAGGCTTTATATAAAGGTTGGCTGGCGGAGCGCGCCAGTCATTTGGCGCCAGCTTATCAGACACTACAGGATGTTTCGGTACTAAACCGACATGACTCGTACTTTTCCCACAGCCGTACAAGGTCTAAGCTGACACCCTTTTTCGTAAATCAGGAGTCCGGGTAGATGAAGGCACGTATCCAGTGGGCCGGTGAGGCGATGTTCCTCGGCGAATCGGGGAGCGGCCATGTCGTCGTGATGGACGGCCCGCCCGAGGCCGGTGGCCGTAACCTGGGCGTGCGCCCGATGGAAATGTTGTTGCTGGGCCTGGGTGGCTGCAGCAGCTTTGACGTGGTCAGCATTCTGAAGAAGTCGCGCCAGGCGGTGGAAAGCTGCGAGGCGTTCCTGGAGGCCGAGCGTGCCAGCGAAGACCCGAAGGTGTTTACCAAGATCCACATGAACTTCGTGGTGAAGGGGCGTGGGCTCAAGGAAGCCCAGGTCAAGCGTGCGGTGGAGCTGTCGGCGGAGAAGTATTGCTCGGCTTCGATCATGCTCGAGCGTGCCGGGGTTGAGATTTCCCACGGGTACGAGATTGTAGAGCTGGGTCAAGGCTGACATTTTGGGGCCGCTTTGCGCCCCATCGCGACACAAGGCCGCTCCTACAAGGGATCGCGTACCACCTGTAGGAGCGGCCTTCTGTCGCGATGGGGCGCGGAGCGGCCCTGGCAATTTCAGCTGCGAAGCGCCGGCAGCGCAGCCCGCACCCATCCCGGCAAACAATCGCGCATCACCCGGCTCAACCGCTCCCGCCGCTTCTGGTAAACCAGCCCCAGCCCGATAACCCCCAGCCCGATCAGGGTCACCACCACCGGGAACAGCAGCGAGTCGGCAAACACCTCGTACGACAGGTACCCCAGGTAAGCCGCCACACCCAACGCCCCGAACACCATGAACACCGGCCGGCGCAACAGCACCGCCATACCCATCAGGGCAATATTGATCAGGCAGTACAGGGCCTTGCCCAGCTCACTGCCGCTGTCCACCAGCGTCAGCCCGCCCCAGAATGCCGCCAGCCCGGCCAGGTAGCCCCAGTGGGCATAGTCTTCGCGGGTGCGGCCGTCCACACCAACAAAAAACACCAGCAAGCCCAGACCGAACCACAGCGAAACCTCGCGGCGCTGTTCCCAGCTGAATGGCGAGCCGAAGAACCATTCGCTCAAGTCCATCGACATGAACCACAGGGCGACGGCAATCGGCATGACGATAAACGGGTAGGGGATCAGCCTCAGCATCAACAGTCCGGCAAGTACCGTGGCTGCTTCCATTGCCAGCCAGCCGCCCTGCACGTAGGTGTAGTACTGGTGATAGTTCGCCTGCGCATCATCCATTGGCCACCAGCCGACCAGCCGTTCGATGGCGAACACCGCCAACGGCACGATGCTGACCGCCACCGCCGCCAGCACCCCGGCCGCGACGGGCTGTACGCGCCGTTGCAGGTTAACGGCGAACAGTGTGAGCAGCAGAATATAGAGGCTGGCGATGAGCAGCAGCGCCCAGTCGCCGATGCGCATCCAGGCTTCGGTGAGCAACCAACCCATGGCTGCCATGATCAGCATGGCGCCGAAGTAGAACGCGACATGGGCCAGCTGGAAGCTGCCACGCTGTGCTGGTCGCTGGCGCAGGAACGCCAGCAGGGCCTGGTCCTGGCCTGGCTGGAGAATGCCGGCTTGCACGGCGCGCGCCAGGTCCTTGGCGTCGAAACGGTCCGTCATGGTGATGCCTTCAGATACGGTAGGTACTCTTGGTCATGACTTTGGCCAACAGGCTCATGCCAAAACGGACTGGGGCAGGGAAGCGATAACCGCCGGCTTCCAGTGCAGACTCGGCGTGCTGTTCCTCGTCGACGCGCATCTGTTCGAGGATGGCCCGGGACTTTTCGTCTTCCTGCGGAATCTGCTCCAGGTGCTCGTCGAGGTGCTTGCACACCTGATGCTCGGTGGCGGCGACGAAGCCAAGGCTGACCTTGTCGCTGACCAGCCCGGCGAGTGCACCGATACCGAACGACATGCCGTAGAACAACGGGTTGAGCACGCTGGGGTGGCTGTTCAGTTGGCGAATGCGCTGTTCGCACCAGGCCAGGTGGTCCACTTCTTCCTCGGCGGCGTGTTCCATGGCCTTGCGCACTTCGGGCAGCTTGGCGGTCAGGGCCTGGCCCTGGTACAGCGCCTGGGCGCAGACTTCACCGGTGTGGTTGATACGCATCAACCCGGCAACATGGCGGGCCTGCTGTTCGTCAAGGTCGACGTCCGGCTGGACGATGGCCGGCGAAGGGCGGGTGGGTTGGCCGCTGAAGGGCAGCAAGGTGCGCATGGCGGTATCGGCCTGCAGCAACAAGCGGTCGAGCGGCGAGTAGTGACGTTCGGTAGCCATCGGGCACCTCCGCAAGAATGTGCCCGACAGTTTACCGCAATAGTGGCAGGGTCGCTTGCCGTGGATCAGCCCGGTGGCCAGTGCATCTGGCGCTGGCCAAGCACGTGCATGTGGATGTGGTAGACGGTCTGGCCGCCTTGCTCGTTGCAGTTCATGACTACGCGGAAGCCTTCTTCGCAGCCAAGTTCCTTGGCCAGGCGCTGGGCGGTGAACAAGATGTGACCAGCCAGGCCTTTGTCTTCCTCGGTCAAGTCATTGAGAGTGCGGATGTGCTTTTTCGGGATGACCAGAAAATGCACGGGCGCCTGGGGGGCGATATCGTGGAACGCCAGAACCTGGTCGTCCTCGTAGATGATCTTCGCCGGGATTTCCCGGTTGATGATCTTGATGAATAAATCGTCCACAACACTTGCTCCATGGTGAGGGTCGGGCCGAGTGTACTCAGCCGGGCGCCGCTCGCCCAGTAGCTATTCCATACCAACCGGGCAATAGCGGCGGTGGATGGCACCGGCCAGCTTGCGCACCAGCCAGCGCGGCAGCAGACGCGGGGCGAACGCCAGCCAGCGGTTGCGCCGGCCGGGCATGATCAGCGCGCGGTTCTTGTCCAGCGCGCGCACCGTGTACAGCGCAACTTCCTCAGGGCTGAGGCAGCGTGGCTTGCCATCCAGCCGCGGAATGCGCCGGCGCGAGGAGTGCACCGGGCCTGGGCACAGTACCGAAACCTTGATGCCGGTGCGCTTGAGTTCTTCACGCAAGGCCTGGGAGAAGCTCAGTACATAGGCCTTGCTAGCGGCATAGGCGGCCATCCACGGGCCTGGCGCCACCCCGGCCAGGCCCGCGACATTGAGGATCTGTCCGCCGCCCTGCACGGCCATCAGGTTACCGATGGCGTGGCACAGGCGGCTCAGGGCCAGCACGTTGACTTCCAGCAAGTCCTGCTCGTCCGCCCACTCATGGGCCAGGAATGGCCCGTAGGTGCGCAGGCCGGCACAATTGACCAGCAGGTCTATACGTCGCTCGCCTTCCTCCAGTTCAAGCACGAAGCCTGACAGGCGTAACGGTTGGCTGAGATCGCAGGCGCGGAATAGCACCTCGACACCGAAGCGTTGGGTCAGTTCGATGGCCACCGGCTCCAGCGTTTCACGCTGGCGAGCCACCAGGATCAGGTTGCGCCCGCGCCGCGCCAGGGCTTCCGCCAGGGCGAGGCCCAGGCCGCTGGAAGCACCAGTGATCATGGCGTAACGGGTCATGCAAGGCTCCTGGGGGCTGAAGAGGGCGCCTAGTGTACAGCTTGGCCAGTCAAGGTGTTGCCTTTTGCTACAAGGTACGGGCGCGCAGGGCCTGGCAGCGCTCCAGGGCGTCCCGGTACTCGTCATGCAGCCGTCCGATCAGCGCGCTGGCGCTGGGCAGGTCGTCTATACCGCCGACCCCCTGGCCCGCCGACCACACGGTCTTCCAGGCCTTGGCTTCGTCGTCGATCGGCTTGAGCTTGCCTTGCTCATGGCCGCCCTTGATGGCGTTCATGTCATAGCCGGCCTGTTCCAGGCTCGGGCGCAGGAAGCTGGCGGGGACGCCGGACACCGCCGGGGTGTGGACGATGTCGGCGGCATGGGAATCGAGCAGCATCTGCTTGTAGGCGCCCGGGGCCTGGCTTTCTGCGGTGGCGATGAAGCGGGTGCCCATGTACGCAAGGTCCGCACCCAGCATTTGCGCGGCGAGGATCTCGTGGCCGTGGTTGAGGCAACCGGCCAGCAGCAGGGTCTTGTCGAAGAACTGGCGGATCTCCGCGGCCAGGGCGAACGGGCTCCAGGTGCCCGCATGGCCGCCTGCGCCTGCAGCAACGGCGATCAGGCCATCGACACCGGCTTCGGCGGCTTTCTCGGCATGGCGGCGGGTGGTGACATCGTGGAACACCAGGCCACCGTAGCCATGCACGGCATCGACCACTTCCTTCACCGCGCCGAGGCTGGTGATGACGATCGGCACGCGGTGTTCCACGCACAACGCCAAGTCGGCCTGCAGGCGCGGGTTGGTCGGGTGGACGATCAGGTTGACGGCATAGGGTGCTGGCGCCTGCAGCTGTGCCAGGCCTGCCTCTATTTCCTCCAGCCAGGCCTTGAAGCCGGTGCTGTCGCGCTGGTTCAGGGCCGGGAAGCTGCCGACCACGCCGCTGGAGCAGCAGGCCAGTACCAGCCTGGGGTTGGAGATCAGGAACATCGGTGCGGCAACCACGGGCAGGCGCAGGCGTTGTTCGAGGGAGGCAGGTAACGACATGGCAAGGCTCCTTGAGCGGGTGGCTATGTCAGAACGGTTTGACCACCACCAGAATTACGATACCCAGCAGGAACAGCACGGGCACTTCGTTGAACCAGCGATAGTAGACGTGGCTGCGGGTGTTGCTGCCGCTGGCGAAGCGCTTGCGCTGGGCGCCGCACATGTGATGGTAGACGGTCAGCAGGATGACCAGGGTCAGCTTGGCATGCAGCCAGCCCTGGCTGAGCCAGCCGGGCGTGAGATAGAGCATCCACGCGCCGAACACGTAGGTGGCGATCATCGCCGGGTTCATGATGCCGCGAAACAGCTTGCGCTCCATGGTCACGAAGCGTTCCTGGCTGATGCTGTCCTGGCTTTGGGCGTGGTAGACGAACAGCCGCGGCAGGTAGAACAGGCCGGCGAACCAGCAGACCACGCTGACGATATGCAGCGCTTTGATCCATAGGTAAAGCATGGGGGAGTTCCTTCAGGTATTCACGGTCGTCAGATAGTAGTGGTCAAGCGCCCGAAGGGTCACCCGAAGAGTTGTTACAGGCGCCTTGCGCCCCTATTATCGTGCGCTTTCCAGACGGCTCGTTGATAAGGGGCAAGCGTTATGATCAAGGTCGGTATCGTCGGCGGCACGGGTTACACCGGCGTCGAACTGTTGCGTCTGCTGGCACAGCATCCACAGGCCGAAGTGGCGGTCATCACTTCGCGCTCCGAGGCGGGCGTTGCAGTGGCGGACATGTACCCGAACCTGCGCGGCCACTATGACGGGCTGGCGTTCAGCGTGCCGGACAGCAAGACCCTGGCAGCCTGCGACGTGGTGTTTTTCGCCACCCCGCACGGTGTTGCCCACGCCCTGGCTGGCGAACTGCTGGCGGCCGGTACCAAGGTGATCGACCTGTCGGCCGATTTCCGCCTGCAGGACGCTGCCGAGTGGGGCAAGTGGTACGGCCAGCCGCACGGTGCGCCAGAGCTTCTCAAGGACGCGGTATACGGCCTGCCTGAAGTCAACCGCGAGAAGATTCGCCAGGCGCGCCTGATCGCTGTGCCGGGTTGCTACCCGACTGCTACCCAACTGGGCTTCCTGCCGCTGCTGGAAGCTGGCCTGGCCGACCCGTCGCGCCTGATCGCCGACTGCAAGTCGGGTGTCAGCGGCGCTGGCCGTGGTGCGGCGGTGGGCTCGCTGTTCTGCGAGGCCGGCGAAAGCATGAAAGCCTATGCAGTGAAGGGCCATCGCCACCTGCCGGAAATCAGCCAGGGCCTGCGCCTGGCCGCTGGCAAGGATATCGGCCTGACTTTCGTGCCGCACCTGACGCCAATGATCCGTGGTATCCATGCAACCCTGTACGCTACCGTCGCCGACACCTCGGTCGACCTGCAGGCGCTGTTCGAGAAGCGTTACGCCGATGAACCGTTCGTCGACGTGATGCCGGCTGGCAGCCACCCGGAAACCCGCAGTGTGCGCGGCGCCAACGTCTGCCGCATTGCCGTTCATCGCCCGCAAGGTGGTGACCTGGTGGTGGTGCTGTCGGTGATCGACAACCTGGTCAAGGGCGCGTCCGGCCAGGCGGTGCAGAACCTCAACATCCTGTTCGGCCTGGATGAGCGCATGGGCTTGTCACACGCGGGCCTGCTGCCGTAAGCCGCCAGCGTTCAAAAAGGCCCGCGTCGTGCGGGCCTTTTTATAGGTCGCGACTAAAGCCGCACAATTCTTGACCGATTTTCTCGGGAAAGCGGATAATGCGCGTCATCGAGTTTTATGGCGGCTACCACGCCGGGAGAATCAACATGAGCGTCGAAACCTTCACCCCCACCGCTTTGGAATTCACCCACGGCGCTGCGCAAAAGGTGAAGAACCTGGTTTCCGAGGAAGGCAACGATCGTCTGAAGCTGCGCGTGTTCGTCACCGGTGGTGGCTGCTCGGGGTTCCAATATGGCTTCACCTTCGATGAAGACGTGGCTGAAGACGACACCATCGTCGAGCGCGAAGGTGTTTCCCTTGTGGTCGACCCAATGAGCTTCCAGTACCTCGCCGGCGCCGAGGTGGATTACCAGGAAGGTCTGGAAGGCTCGCGCTTCGTGATCAAGAACCCGAACGCTGCCACCACCTGTGGCTGCGGCTCCTCGTTCTCGATCTGAGGCCTGGCCATACGAAAACGCCGCGCAATTGCGCGGCGTTTTGCTTTCTGGCGTAACGTTCAGGCCGGGTAGATTGCGCCGAGTACGCGCAGGCCCTTGGCCGCTGTCACGCTAGGGCGATTGGCAGCGATGCCTTCCAGGCAGCAGTGGGCCAGCCAGGCGAAGGCCATGGCTTCGACCCAGTCCGGGTCCACGCCATGGGCGCCGGTGCTGGCGACACGGGCGTCGGGCAGCAACTGGCCAAGGCGTGCCATCAGGGCGCCGTTGCGCGCACCGCCACCGCAGACCAGCAGCGCTTCGGTGCCTTGCTGGGCGTTGCTCAACGAGTCGATGATGCTGCGTGCGGTCAGTTCCAGCAAAGTTGCCTGTACGTCCTC
The DNA here is from genome assembly GCF_013305685.1 of Pseudomonas sp. 13159349. Classification (NCBI taxonomy): domain Bacteria; kingdom Pseudomonadati; phylum Pseudomonadota; class Gammaproteobacteria; order Pseudomonadales; family Pseudomonadaceae; genus Pseudomonas; species Pseudomonas sp. 13159349. Next base: position 573,159 of record NZ_CP045553.1, read on the forward strand.
GTCGCGGTAAGCGGGCAGGCGGGCCAGGTGACCTTCCAGCCAGGACAGGTTGAATACTTCGCGACCGGTGCTCTTCGGGCCGATTCCGGCGAAGAACGGGTCGGCCAGCAGTGCGCTGAGCAAGTCGGCTTGCACCAAGCCCGAGGCAGCCCAAGCCCCATCCGCATCGTAGGCCTGGCCGCGCTTGCGTTCGATCCAGGCATCCAGCAGCACGTTGCCCGGGCCGCAGTCGAAGCCGTGGACTGGCTTGTCGTGTTCGATCAGGCTGAGGTTGCTGAAGCCGCCCACGTTGAGAATTGCCAGGCGCTGGCCCAGATGGCTGAACAGGGTTTCATGGAAGGCCGGCACCAGTGGCGCACCTTGTCCGCCGGCGGCCACATCGCGGCGGCGGAAGTCGGCTACCACGCTGATACCGGTAAGCTCGGCCAGCAGCGCCGGGTTGCCGATTTGCACGGTAAAGCCGCGTGCAGGTTCGTGGCGAATGGTCTGGCCGTGGCTGCCGATGGCGCGGATGGCTCCGGCCGGCAGCCCTTGCCTGGCCAGCAGTTGGCAGATGCCTTCGCCTGCCAGGCTGGCCCAGCGGTTTTCCGCCAGTGCAGCGCGGGCGATCTCGTCAGGGCCGCTGCTGCAAAGGCCCAGCAGTTCCTGGCGCAGGTCGCCGGGCATGGGCAGGTAGTGGGTGGCGAGCAGTTCGAGCTGCTCGCCTTGTTCGATCAAGGCAATGTCCAGGCCATCGAGGCTGGTGCCGGACATCACCCCCAGGTATAGCGCCATGTGCTTAGCGCTTGTTCGCTGCGAGCAGGGTGGCCTTTTCCTGATCCATGCGGGCGATCAAGGGCTGGCTCTGCTGCAGGAAACGCTGGCGTTCGTTCCTGGCAATCGGGTCGGCCATTGGCACTTTCTGGCTCAGCGGGTCAACGTGCACACCGTTGACCTGGAACTCGTAGTGCAGGTGCGGTCCGGTGGACAAGCCGGTGGTGCCGATATAGCCGATGATCTGGCCCTGCTTGACCGAGCTGCCGGTCTTGATGCCCTTGGCAAAGCCTTGCATGTGGCCGTACAGCGTCTTGTAGCGGTTGCCGTGCTGGATGATCACGGTATTGCCGTAACCACCGCGGCGCCCGGCCAGTTCGATGCGGCCGTCACCGGCTGCCTTGATCGGGGTGCCGCGTGGGGCGGCGTAGTCGACGCCTTTGTGGGCACGGATCTTGTTCAGGATCGGATGCTTGCGGCCGGCAGAGAAGCGCGAGCTGATGCGGGCGAAGTCGACCGGAGTGCGGATGAATGCCTTGCGCAGGCTGTTGCCATCTGCGGTGTAGTAACTGGTGTTGCCCTGCTTGTTGGTATAGCGCACGGCGGTGTAGGTCTTGCCGCGGTTGGTGAAGCGCGCGGAGAGGATGTTGCCGGTACCGACGACCTTGCCGTCCATCACCTTCTGCTCGTAGACCACGTCGAATTCATCGCCCGGGCGGATGTCCTGGGCGAAATCGATGTCGTAACCCAGCACGCGAGCCATGTCCATGGTCATGCTGTGGGACAGGCCGGCACGTTGGGCCGAGGCCGACAGCGAGCTTTTGATCACACCGTGGGCGTAGGCGGTACGCACAACCGGCTTGCTGATCTCGCGGTTGAAGGTATAGCCCTTGTCGGTCTTGGTCAGGCGAATGGTTTCGAGGTTGCTGACCTTGCTGTGCAGGCTGGCCAGCTGGCCGTCCTTGTCAAGCTCGAACTGCAGCACCTGGCCATGCTTGAGCTGGCTGAACTGCTTGGCCTGCTTGTTGCTGGCCAGAAGGTCGTGCACCGCGTTGCTCGGCAGGCCGACCTTGGCGAACAGTGTGGACAGGGTGTCGCCACGGGCCACGGTGACTTCGCGGTGGCTGGGCTGCTTGGCAGCTTCGACGACCGGTTCGGCCGCAGGGGCTTCCTGCTCGGCCTTCTGGGTCTCGGGGGCGGCCTCTTCGATCTGGGCGAATGGTGAGCCTTGCTCACCTTCTGCCTGCACCAGGGGCGCAGCGCGGGATTCGTCCTTCAACTGCTCGGCAGGGCTCTCCAGCTCGAGGTTGAGGGTGGTTTTCTTGGCTTCCACTTCGCTGGAAGGAAACACCAGCAGGGCCAGGCTGAGCAGGGCGGCTATGCCGCTGGCGGCCAACAGATGGCTTTTCGGATAAAGCGGGGGCGCTTTAGGCGGTTCGTTGGTCATGGGCAAGGTGACTTTGAAAAAGGTGAAATGGAAAAGATGAATGACATGATGAAGATGAAATAACTGTATAAAATATAACCAAAACCATTTTCACGCAAGGGCGCGTAGACGCCGCAAGCCCGGGCTCGGGTCACATTCCTTTGCGAAACTTGTAATTGACGGCCGATCTTGTATGGTTGGCTCCCCCTGAATCTGAGCCTTGCGGGTTTGTCTATGAAGTCGGTTGAAGAGCAGCTGGCGCTTATCAAGCGCGGCGCGGAAGAAGTACTGGTCGAGTCGGAACTGGTGGAGAAGCTCAAGCGCGGCCAACCTCTGCGCATCAAGGCCGGCTTCGACCCGACCGCGCCTGACCTGCACCTTGGGCACACGGTGCTGATCAACAAGCTGCGCCAGTTCCAGGATCTGGGGCATCAGGTCATCTTCCTGATCGGTGACTTCACCGGCATGATCGGCGACCCGAGCGGCAAGAGCGCCACGCGCCCGCCGCTGACCCGCGAGCAGGTGCTGGAAAACGCCGAGACGTACAAGCAGCAGGTGTTCAAGATCCTTGACCCGGCCAAGACCGAGGTTGCATTCAACTCCACCTGGATGGACAAGCTGACTCCGGCTGATTTCATTCGACTGGCGTCGCAGTACACCGTGGCGCGCATGCTCGAGCGCGATGACTTCGACAAGCGCTACACCACCAACCAGCCTATTGCCATCCACGAGTTCCTGTACCCGCTGGTGCAGGGCTATGACTCGGTGGCACTGAAGGCTGATGTCGAACTCGGTGGCACTGACCAGAAGTTCAACCTGCTGATGGGGCGTGAACTGCAGCGCGCCTATGGCCAGGAGGCGCAGAACATCGTGACCATGCCGCTGCTCGAAGGGCTCGACGGCGTGAAGAAGATGTCCAAGTCGCTGGGTAACTATGTAGGTATCCAGGAAGCGCCGGGGGTTATGTACAGCAAGTTGGTGTCGATCCCGGATACCCTGATGTGGCGCTACTTCGAGCTGCTGAGCTTCCGTTCCATGGAAGAGATCGAGCAGTTCCGTACCGACGTCGCCAATGGCGCAAATCCACGCGACATCAAGATCAAGCTGGCGGAAGAGATCGTTGCACGCTTCCATGGCGAGGAGGCTGCGGCCAATGCTCACCGTGCCGCGGGTAACCGCATGAAGGAGGGCGAGTTGCCGGAAGATCTGCCGGAGGTCGAAGTGGCTGCGGCTGAAAGCCTGCCAATTGCTGCCGTGCTGAACCGGGCTGGCCTGGTGAAGAACTCGGCTCAGGCGCGTGATTTGCTGAGTGGTGGTGCGGTCAAGGTTGATGGCGCGGTGGTCGATCGTGACTTCGTGTTTGCGCTGGGTGCAACCCATGTGTGCCAGGCGGGCAAGAAGTCGTTTGCTCGGGTTACCCTCAAGGCTGAGTGATAGCCGGTAGGTGTAGCTATGTAAAAGCGGGGAGGTCGGTAGGCCTCCCCGCTTTGTTTTTGGGTTGTTGGTTGTTGGTTGTGTCAGGGCTGCCGGGTGCCTGTCTTGAGATGGCATTGGCTTTGAGAGGTGGCTGTCTTGGGTTTTCTGGCGCCTGTGAGATCGAGCGCCGCCCGCGCGGCGCTTCGCAGCACAAGGCTGCTCCTACCGTTTGTTTCGGGCCAATTATTCCTGTGAGAACGGCACGCGACCGCCTTGGCGTCCACCTCGATGTCGCGTCGGGCAAACAAGGCGGTCGCGTGCGCAGGCACAGGCGTGACTGGCCCGAAACAGATGTAGGAGCAGCCTTGTGCTGCGAAGCGCCGCGCGGGCGGCGCTCGATCTCATAGGCGCAGAAGGTGTTGTGGCGAACATCTGGTGGCCTTTATAAGGTCTTCGCCTGGGATATTTCAAATAAATGAAATTAACCCTTGACCGCCTTCTGAATCCCCTTATAATGCGCCCCACTTCCAGCGACGCCGGAACGACAAACTCCTTGATTTTCAAAGAGTTAGATAGTTGAAGCGAAGTTGAAAGGGCTACGATCAAATGATCGGCAGCGGTTGAGATGATGGTTGACAGCGCTTCTAAACGCTGTATGATTCGCCTCCCGCTACGAGAGATCGCAGCGAGTCAAGTGTTTGAAGCTAAACGAGTTTCTCGCAAAAAACTTCAAAATAAACGCTTGACAGCAAATGAGGAAAGCGTAAAATGCGCGCCTCGGTTGAGACGAAAGGCTCTTAACCAAACGCTCTTTAACAAATCGAATCAAGCAATTCGTGTGGGTGCTTGTGAGTACGGACTGATAGTCACAAAGATTATCAGCATCACAAGTGGCCATGCGAGAAATCACATAGTCATTTGAGATTGCTGAGCCAAGTTTAGGGTTTCTTAAAAACCCAAGCAGTATTGAACTGAAGAGTTTGATCATGGCTCAGATTGAACGCTGGCGGCAGGCCTAACACATGCAAGTCGAGCGGATGACGGGAGCTTGCTCCTTGATTCAGCGGCGGACGGGTGAGTAATGCCTAGGAATCTGCCTGGTAGTGGGGGACAACGTTTCGAAAGGAACGCTAATACCGCATACGTCCTACGGGAGAAAGCAGGGGACCTTCGGGCCTTGCGCTATCAGATGAGCCTAGGTCGGATTAGCTAGTTGGTGAGGTAATGGCTCACCAAGGCGACGATCCGTAACTGGTCTGAGAGGATGATCAGTCACACTGGAACTGAGACACGGTCCAGACTCCTACGGGAGGCAGCAGTGGGGAATATTGGACAATGGGCGAAAGCCTGATCCAGCCATGCCGCGTGTGTGAAGAAGGTCTTCGGATTGTAAAGCACTTTAAGTTGGGAGGAAGGGCAGTAAGTTAATACCTTGCTGTTTTGACGTTACCGACAGAATAAGCACCGGCTAACTCTGTGCCAGCAGCCGCGGTAATACAGAGGGTGCAAGCGTTAATCGGAATTACTGGGCGTAAAGCGCGCGTAGGTGGTTCGTTAAGTTGGATGTGAAAGCCCCGGGCTCAACCTGGGAACTGCATCCAAAACTGGCGAGCTAGAGTACGGTAGAGGGTGGTGGAATTTCCTGTGTAGCGGTGAAATGCGTAGATATAGGAAGGAACACCAGTGGCGAAGGCGACCACCTGGACTGATACTGACACTGAGGTGCGAAAGCGTGGGGAGCAAACAGGATTAGATACCCTGGTAGTCCACGCCGTAAACGATGTCAACTAGCCGTTGGAATCCTTGAGATTTTAGTGGCGCAGCTAACGCATTAAGTTGACCGCCTGGGGAGTACGGCCGCAAGGTTAAAACTCAAATGAATTGACGGGGGCCCGCACAAGCGGTGGAGCATGTGGTTTAATTCGAAGCAACGCGAAGAACCTTACCAGGCCTTGACATGCAGAGAACTTTCCAGAGATGGATTGGTGCCTTCGGGAACTCTGACACAGGTGCTGCATGGCTGTCGTCAGCTCGTGTCGTGAGATGTTGGGTTAAGTCCCGTAACGAGCGCAACCCTTGTCCTTAGTTACCAGCACGTTATGGTGGGCACTCTAAGGAGACTGCCGGTGACAAACCGGAGGAAGGTGGGGATGACGTCAAGTCATCATGGCCCTTACGGCCTGGGCTACACACGTGCTACAATGGTCGGTACAGAGGGTTGCCAAGCCGCGAGGTGGAGCTAATCTCACAAAACCGATCGTAGTCCGGATCGCAGTCTGCAACTCGACTGCGTGAAGTCGGAATCGCTAGTAATCGCGAATCAGAATGTCGCGGTGAATACGTTCCCGGGCCTTGTACACACCGCCCGTCACACCATGGGAGTGGGTTGCACCAGAAGTAGCTAGTCTAACCTTCGGGAGGACGGTTACCACGGTGTGATTCATGACTGGGGTGAAGTCGTAAAAGGTAGCCGTAGGGGAACCTGCGGCTGGATCACCTCCTTAATCGACGACATCAGCCTGCTGATGAGCTCCCACACGAATTGCTTGATTCATGGTTGAAGACGATCAAGATCCTGTATGGATCTTGTGTTGTTCCTGTCAGAACTTGGAAATGAGCATTCGTTTCGAATGTTGATTTCTGACTTTTGTCAGATCGTTCTTTAAAAATTCGGATATGTGATAGATATAGACTGATGACCAGTTTCACTGCTGGTTAATCAGGCTAAGGTAAAATTTGTGAGTTCTGCTCGAAAGAGCAACATGCGAATTTTCGGCGAATGTCGTCTTCACAGTATAACCAGATTGCTTGGGGTTATATGGTCAAGTGAAGAAGCGCATACGGTGGATGCCTTGGCAGTCAGAGGCGATGAAAGACGTGGTAGCCTGCGATAAGCTTTGGGGAGTCGGCAAACAGACTGTGATCCAGAGATCTCTGAATGGGGGAACCCACTCAGCATAAGCTGAGTATCTTGTACTGAATACATAGGTGCAAGAGGCGAACCAGGGGAACTGAAACATCTAAGTACCCTGAGGAAAAGAAATCAACCGAGATTCCCTTAGTAGTGGCGAGCGAACGGGGACCAGCCCTTAAGTTGATTTGAGATTAGTGGAACGCTCTGGAAAGTGCGGCCATAGTGGGTGATAGCCCCGTACACGAAAATCTCTTGTCAATGAAATCGAGTAGGACGGAGCACGAGAAACTTTGTCTGAATATGGGGGGACCATCCTCCAAGGCTAAATACTACTGACTGACCGATAGTGAACCAGTACCGTGAGGGAAAGGCGAAAAGAACCCCGGAGAGGGGAGTGAAATAGAACCTGAAACCGTATGCGTACAAGCAGTGGGAGCCTACTTTGTTAGGTGACTGCGTACCTTTTGTATAATGGGTCAGCGACTTATATTCAGTGGCGAGCTTAACCGAATAGGGGAGGCGTAGCGAAAGCGAGTCTTAATAGGGCGTTTAGTCGCTGGGTATAGACCCGAAACCGGGCGATCTATCCATGGGCAGGTTGAAGGTTAGGTAACACTGACTGGAGGACCGAACCGACTACCGTTGAAAAGTTAGCGGATGACCTGTGGATCGGAGTGAAAGGCTAATCAAGCTCGGAGATAGCTGGTTCTCCTCGAAAGCTATTTAGGTAGCGCCTCATGTATCACTCCAGGGGGTAGAGCACTGTTTCGGCTAGGGGGTCATCCCGACTTACCAAACCGATGCAAACTCCGAATACCTGGAAGTGCCGAGCATGGGAGACACACGGCGGGTGCTAACGTCCGTCGTGAAAAGGGAAACAACCCAGACCGTCAGCTAAGGTCCCAAAGTCATGGTTAAGTGGGAAACGATGTGGGAAGGCTTAGACAGCTAGGAGGTTGGCTTAGAAGCAGCCACCCTTTAAAGAAAGCGTAATAGCTCACTAGTCGAGTCGGCCTGCGCGGAAGATGTAACGGGGCTCAAACCATGCACCGAAGCTACGGGTGTCATCTTTGATGACGCGGTAGAGGAGCGTTCTGTAAGCCTGTGAAGGTGAGTTGAGAAGCTTGCTGGAGGTATCAGAAGTGCGAATGCTGACATGAGTAACGACAATGCGAGTGAAAAACTCGCACGCCGAAAGACCAAGGTTTCCTGCGCAACGTTAATCGACGCAGGGTTAGTCGGTCCCTAAGGCGAGGCTGAAAAGCGTAGTCGATGGAAAACAGGTTAATATTCCTGTACTTCCAGTTATTGCGATGGAGGGACGGAGAAGGTTAGGCCAGCCTGGCGTTGGTTGTCCAGGTTTAAGGTGGTAGGCTGAAATCTTAGGCAAATCCGGGATTTCAAGGCCGAGAGCTGATGACGAGTTGCCTCTAGGCGACGAAGTGGTTGATACCATGCTTCCAAGAAAAGCTCCTAAGCTTCAGATAACTGGGAACCGTACCCCAAACCGACACAGGTGGTTAGGTAGAGAATACCAAGGCGCTTGAGAGAACTCGGGTGAAGGAACTAGGCAAAATGGCACCGTAACTTCGGGAGAAGGTGCGCCGGCGAGGGTGAAGGACTTGCTCCGTAAGCCCATGCCGGTCGAAGATACCAGGCCGCTGCGACTGTTTATTAAAAACACAGCACTCTGCAAACACGAAAGTGGACGTATAGGGTGTGACGCCTGCCCGGTGCCGGAAGGTTAATTGATGGGGTTAGCGCAAGCGAAGCTCTTGATCGAAGCCCCGGTAAACGGCGGCCGTAACTATAACGGTCCTAAGGTAGCGAAATTCCTTGTCGGGTAAGTTCCGACCTGCACGAATGGCGTAACGATGGCGGCGCTGTCTCCACCCGAGACTCAGTGAAATTGAAATCGCTGTGAAGATGCAGTGTATCCGCGGCTAGACGGAAAGACCCCGTGAACCTTTACTATAGCTTTGCACTGGACTTTGAATTTGCTTGTGTAGGATAGGTGGGAGGCTTTGAAGTGGGGACGCCAGTTCTCATGGAGCCATCCTTGAAATACCACCCTGGCAACTTTGAGGTTCTAACTCAGGTCCGTTATCCGGATCGAGGACAGTGTATGGTGGGTAGTTTGACTGGGGCGGTCTCCTCCCAAAGAGTAACGGAGGAGTACGAAGGTGCGCTCAGACCGGTCGGAAATCGGTCGTAGAGTATAAAGGCAAAAGCGCGCTTGACTGCGAGACAAACACGTCGAGCAGGTACGAAAGTAGGTCTTAGTGATCCGGTGGTTCTGTATGGAAGGGCCATCGCTCAACGGATAAAAGGTACTCCGGGGATAACAGGCTGATACCGCCCAAGAGTTCATATCGACGGCGGTGTTTGGCACCTCGATGTCGGCTCATCACATCCTGGGGCTGAAGCCGGTCCCAAGGGTATGGCTGTTCGCCATTTAAAGTGGTACGCGAGCTGGGTTTAGAACGTCGTGAGACAGTTCGGTCCCTATCTGCCGTGGACGTTTGAGATTTGAGAGGGGCTGCTCCTAGTACGAGAGGACCGGAGTGGACGAACCTCTGGTGTTCCGGTTGTCACGCCAGTGGCATTGCCGGGTAGCTATGTTCGGAAGAGATAACCGCTGAAAGCATCTAAGCGGGAAACTTGCCTCAAGATGAGATCTCACTGGGATCTTGAATCCCCTGAAGGGCCGTCGAAGACTACGACGTTGATAGGTTGGGTGTGTAAGCGCTGTGAGGCGTTGAGCTAACCAATACTAATTGCCCGTGAGGCTTGACCATATAACACCCAAGCAATTTGCTAACGCAGATTGCGGTGGTGAAGACGAAGCAACCGAAAGTTCGCAACATCACAAATATCGCATATCCGAATTCGCTGGGCTGTCCATCTGGACATTCTGGCAACAGAATTTCTTGACGACCATAGAGCATTGGAACCACCTGATCCCATCCCGAACTCAGCAGTGAAACGATGCATCGCCGATGGTAGTGTGGGGTTTCCCCATGTGAGAGTAGGTCATCGTCAAGATTCATTTCGCAAAACCCCTATCTGCACATGCAGGTAGGGGTTTTGTCTTTGTGGCGCAAAAATTCCCGGGCATACAGCGGGTTCACCTGCGAACACCAGCAAGGCCGGTGCCATCCACCGCGTCGCCTGCTTTGCGGCGAAAGCCCATAAGTGCGGCGGGGTCTTCAGGGTATGCTGCAGGATCCCCATCGCCCTGCCGGCGGGCCCTTTTCCTATGCAAGCCAACGGCCCATAGCTATCATGCCTGCCTTATTCCAAGTCGAGACTGGCATGCTGAAGTTGTTGAATCTCCTCAAGGATGGTCGGTTCCATTCCGGAGAAGCTCTGGGGTCGGCCCTCGGGGTAAGTCGCAGCGCCGTTTGGAAGCAGCTGCAGCACCTGGAGAGCGAACTGAACCTCACCATTCACAAGGTTCGTGGGCGCGGCTATCAGCTGGCGGCGCCACTGGCTTTGCTCGATGCACAGGCGATCTCCGAGTTTGCCGAAGGCGAGCGTTGGCCCGTGTTCATCCACGAAACCATCGACTCGACCAATGCCGAAGGCTTGCGGCTCGCCGGGGAAGGGCAGATCGCTCCATTCCTGGTCCTGGCCGAGCGCCAGAGCGCCGGCCGTGGTCGGCGCGGTCGGCAGTGGGTCAGCCCGTTTGCCGAAAACCTCTATTACAGCCTGGTTCTCCGCGTGGATGGTGGCATGCGCCAGCTCGAGGGCTTGAGCCTGGTGGTTGGATTGGCGGTAATGCGTACCCTGCAGGCTTTTGGTGTAAGGGATGTGGGGCTCAAATGGCCCAACGATGTCCTCGTTCGCGGGCAAAAGATCACCGGTATCCTCCTGGAGTTAGTGGGCGACCCGGCAGATGTTTGTCATGTGGTGCTGGGTATTGGCATCAATGTGAACATGCAAACCAACGATCAGGTCGACCAGATGTGGACCTCGATGCGTCGCGAAATAGGTGCGGCAATAGACCGTAACCGGCTGGTAGCGTTGCTCAGTCAGCAGTTGCAGCACGAATTGGCACGGCATCGTCGCTATGGGTTTGCCGCATTCCAGGAAGAATGGGAACAGGCGCACCTCTGGCAGGGGCGCAGTGTTTCTCTGGTTGCCGGTAGCACGCGTATTGATGGCGTGGTTCTTGGCGTCGACGGGCAGGGCGGCTTGCGCCTTGAGGTGGACGGGGTGGAGAAGAGCTTCAGTGGTGGTGAGCTCAGTTTGAGGTTGCGTGATGATTCTTGAGCTCGATTGCGGTAACAGCTTCATCAAATGGCGAGTAATCCATGTCGCTGATGCAGTGATTGAAAGCGGCGGTATCGTCGACTCCGATCAGGCGCTGGTGGCCGAAGTGGCTGCACTGGCTTCGGTGCGTCTCAGCGGTTGCCGCATTGTCAGTGTGCGCAGTGAGGACGAAACCGATGCGCTTTGCGCGCTGATTGCCCAGGCGTTTGCCGTGCAGGCACGGGTGGCGCACCCGGCCCGGGAAATGGCGGGTGTGCGCAATGGCTATGACGATTACCAGCGCCTGGGCATGGACCGTTGGTTGGCGGCGCTAGGAGCCTTTCACTTGGCCAGGGGCGCCTGCCTGGTCATTGATCTGGGGACCGCTGCAAAAGCGGATTTCGTGGCGGCGAATGGCGAGCATCTGGGTGGCTACATCTGCCCGGGGATGCCATTGATGCGTAGCCAGTTGCGTACGCACACCCGGCGTATCCGTTATGACGATGCTTCCGCCGAGCGGGCATTGGCCAGTCTGGCGCCGGGACGCTCGACGGTCGAGGCGGTCGAGCGCGGTTGCGTGTTGATGCTTCAGGGTTTTGCGCGTACCCAGCTCGAACAGGCGCGTGCATTGTGGGGGGAGGATTTCACGGTGTTCCTCACAGGTGGCGATGCGCCGCTGGTAAAGGAGGCCGTCCCCCAGGCGCGTGTCGTGCCTGACCTGGTTTTCGTAGGCCTGGCCATGGCCTGCCCATTGGATTGAGGTGCCTATGCGTTGGTTGTTTCTGCTGTTACTGGTGCTTAACGTCTTCTATTACGTGTGGCACCAGCAGGAAGCCCCGCTGAAGGTCAAGGAAGTCGCGCCCTTGTCGCTGTACAAGGGCAATCAGCAAGAAATCCGCCTGTTGCGCGAAACAGGGGTGTCGGCACCGCCCAAGCGGCGGGACGAGTGCCTGGTGGTCGGTGGTGTGATGGGGCAGGGGCAGCTCGATGCGCTGCGTCAGCGTTTGATGAGCTTGGATATTGCCACGCTGCCGGTGGTGGGGCAGCTGCCAGGGGCGGACGGTCGTTGGCTCAAGGTTGCCCCGGAAAGCGAGCGTTTGCTGGACCAAACCGTCCTTGCGACTCTTTCCAACGATTTCAAAGACTTAAAACACAAAATTATTTTCTGCCAGGGTATTGCAACTGGCGAATAGCTTGATAGAATGGCGCCCGCTTCACAGGGAAGACCACTCAGGTGGCAGAACTGGAAGCAGTGTCAAAGCAGCTAAGTTTCAGATTTGATTGAAAAAATTTGAAAAAAACGCTTGACACTAGGGCGGCAGACAAATAGAATGCCGGCCACATCTGGAGGGATTCCCGAGCGGTCAAAGGGGACGGACTGTAAATCCGTTGCGAGAGCTTCGAAGGTTCGAATCCTTCTCCCTCCACCAGTTTTAGCGAGAGCCGCAAGCTCCGCGGGTATAGTTTAGTGGTAGAACCTCAGCCTTCCAAGCTGATGATGCGGGTTCGATTCCCGCTACCCGCTCCAAGTTTGCTGGATTTTGCACAAAGTGTTTCGCTCTTGTAGCTCAGTTGGTAGAGCACACCCTTGGTAAGGGTGAGGTCAGCGGTTCAAGTCCGCTCAAGAGCTCCATATAAACAAGGCAGATATGAAAATATCTGCCTTTGTTTTATCAGCGCAAGACTATTTCTTCTGCGGAGGATTGTATCGATGGCTAAGGAAAAGTTTGATCGTTCCCTTCCCCACGTTAACGTCGGCACTATCGGCCACGTTGACCACGGTAAGACCACTCTGACCGCAGCTCTGACTCGCGTCTGCTCCGAAGTTTTCGGTTCGGCAGTCGTTGAGTTCGACAAGATCGACTCGGCTCCGGAAGAAAAAGCGCGCGGTATCACCATCAACACCGCTCACGTCGAGTACAACTCGAACATTCGTCACTACGCTCACGTTGACTGCCCAGGTCACGCTGACTACGTGAAGAACATGATCACCGGTGCTGCCCAGATGGACGGCGCGATCCTGGTTTGCTCGGCCGCCGATGGTCCGATGCCACAAACCCGTGAGCACATCCTGCTGTCCCGTCAGGTAGGCGTTCCTTACATCGTGGTCTTCCTGAACAAGGCTGACCTGGTAGACGACGCCGAGCTGCTGGAACTGGTCGAGATGGAAGTTCGCGACCTGCTGTCCACCTACGACTTCCCAGGCGACGATACCCCGATCATCATCGGTTCGGCTCGTATGGCCCTGGAAGGCAAAGACGACAACGAAATGGGTACTACCGCTGTCAAGAAGCTGGTAGAAACTCTGGATGCCTACATCCCTGAGCCAGTTCGTGCCGTTGACCAGCCGTTCCTGATGCCGATCGAAGACGTATTCTCGATCTCGGGTCGTGGTACCGTTGTTACCGGTCGTATCGAGCGTGGTATCGTCCGCGTTCAGGATCCGCTGGAAATCGTTGGTCTGCGTGACACCACCACCACCACCTGCACCGGTGTTGAGATGTTCCGCAAGCTGCTGGACGAAGGTCGTGCTGGCGAGAACTGCGGCGTTCTGCTGCGTGGTACCAAGCGTGACGACGTTGAGCGTGGCCAGGTTCTGGTCAAGCCAGGTTCGGTCAAGCCGCACACCAAGTTCACCGCAGAAGTCTACGTTCTGTCGAAGGAAGAAGGCGGTCGTCACACTCCGTTCTTCAAAGGCTACCGTCCTCAGTTCTACTTCCGTACCACTGACGTGACCGGTAACTGCGAACTGCCGGAAGGCGTTGAAATGGTAATGCCAGGTGACAACATTCAGATGACTGTCACCCTGATCAAGACCATCGCAATGGAAGACGGTCTGCGCTTCGCTATCCGTGAAGGCGGTCGTACCGTCGGCGCCGGCGTCGTAGCAAAAATTATTGAATAAGTAGTTGATTTACTTGATCAGGCCGGTATAATGGCCGGCCTGATACAGCGTTACAGGTCAGTAGCTCAATTGGCAGAGCGACGGTCTCCAAAACCGTAGGTTGGGGGTTCGATTCCCTCCTGACCTGCCATTTCACCTCGGTGTGATGGCTTTCTTCTCACAGGATCCTCCTCGATGACTCCCAAAACTGAAGCCCAAGAATCGCGTTTTGATCTGTTCAAGTGGCTGGCTGTAGTGGCTTTGGTGGTTGTCGGTGTAGTGGGTAACCAGTATTACTCCGCCTCCCCGATCCTGTATCGCGTCCTTGCACTTCTCGTCCTGGCTGCTGTCGCGGGCTTTGTAGCTCTGCAGACTGCGAAGGGCAAGTCGTTCTTTGCGCTGGCGAAGGAAGCTCGTACCGAGATTCGTAAAGTCGTGTGGCCGACCCGCCAGGAAACCACCCAGACCACGCTGATTGTCGTGGCTGTCGTGCTGGTTATGGCACTGCTGCTGTGGGGTCTTGATTCCCTGCTCGGCTGGGCGGTCTCCTTGATCGTTGGCTAAAGGTGTCCCGTGGCTAAGCGTTGGTATGTTGTGCATGCTTACTCGGGTTACGAGAAGCATGTAATGCGCTCCCTGATCGAGCGCGTCAAGCTGGCTGGCATGGAAGACGGTTTCGGCGAGATCTTGGTCCCGACCGAAGAAGTCGTCGAAATGCGCAATGGCCAGAAGCGCAAGAGTGAGCGTAAATTCTTCCCTGGCTATGTACTGGTCCAGATGGAGATGAACGAAGGGACTTGGCACTTGGTCAAGGACACCCCTCGTGTGATGGGCTTTATTGGCGGCACCGCAGACAAGCCTGCGCCGATCACCGATAAAGAAGCAGAGGCTATCCTGCGTCGCGTTGCCGACGGTAGCGACAAGCCGAAGCCGAAGACGCTGTTCGAGCCGGGTGAAGTGGTTCGAGTCATTGACGGTCCGTTCGCTGACTTCAATGGTAGTGTCGAAGAGGTTAACTACGAAAAGAGTCGCCTGCAGGTAGCGGTGCTCATTTTCGGTCGCTCTACTCCGGTGGAGCTCGAGTTCAGCCAGGTCGAAAAGGTCTAGGCGGACGAAGCATCCCATACCCCGCAGCCCTGTGTGCTGCGGGGTTTTGTCGTCACTGGGATAAAACGCAAGTCATCCGGGGAGCCAACAGGCGTTCGTACCCGATTTTGGAGTAGCTCATGGCTAAGAAGATTCAGGCTTACATCAAGCTGCAAGTTAAGGCCGGCCAGGCCAACCCAAGCCCACCCGTTGGTCCAGCACTGGGTCAACACGGTGTGAACATCATGGAATTCTGCAAGGCCTTCAACGCCCGTACCCAGGGTCAAGAAGCCGGCCTGCCGACTCCTGTGATCATCACTGTCTACAGCGACCGTAGCTTCACCTTCGAGACCAAGAGCACCCCTGCCTCGGTTCTGCTGAAGAAAGCTGCTGGCCTGACCAGTGGTTCGGCTCGCCCGAACACCGTTAAAGTCGGTACCGTTACCCGTGCTCAGCTGGAAGACATCGCCAAAGCTAAACAGGCTGATCTGACTGCCGCTGACCTGGACGCTGCTGTACGCACCATCGCTGGCTCTGCCCGCAGCATGGGCCTGAACGTGGAGGGTGTGTAATGGCTAAGCTGACCAAACGCCAAAAGGCAATCGCCGAGAAAATCGAAGCAGGCAAGGCCTACAACTTCGAAGAAGCGGCCACTCTGCTGGCTTCGCTGCCGGCTGCCAAGTTCGTAGAGTCCTACGACATCGCCGTTAACCTTGGTGTTGACCCGCGTAAATCTGACCAGGTCGTACGTAGCGCTACCGTGCTGCCACACGGCACTGGCAAGACCGTTCGCGTTGCTGTCTTCACCCAGGGTCCAGCTGCTGAAGCCGCTCTGGCTGCCGGCGCTGACCGCGTAGGTATGGACGATCTGGCTGCCGAAATGAAAGGCGGCGACCTGAACTATGACGTCGTCATCGCATCGCCTGATGCCATGCGCGTTGTAGGTCAACTGGGTCAGGTTCTGGGTCCTCGCGGCCTGATGCCTAACCCGAAAGTTGGTACCGTGACCCCAGACGTAGCCGGCGCTGTCAAGAACGCCAAGGCTGGTCAGGTTCGCTACCGTACCGACAAGAACGGTATCATCCACACCTCCGTTGGCAAGGTCGGCTTCGAAGCCGGCAAGCTGAAGGAAAACGTTGAAGCCCTGATCGCTGATCTGAAGCGTATCAAGCCAGCTTCCTCGAAAGGTATCTACGTCAAGCGCGTTACCCTGAGCACCACCATGGGCCCAGGTCTGGTCATCGATCAGAGCTCGCTGAACGTGTAAGAACATGGTGGCGCGACCTGTCGCGCCACCAGCAAAAATTGGGGTCCCTGCCTGGCGGGGGCTATCCAAGACCGTAGGCGGCGCAAGCCTTAAAATACCAGCCCACGCAGATGGTGCTCCCGATTCGTTACCGAATCAGACACCAAAACGACATCCGGCTTCGGCCAGATGAAACGGTAAAAACCAGGAGTAAACCCGTGGCAATTAAACTCGAAGACAAGAAGGCCATCGTCGCTGAAGTCAACGAGGCTGCCAAAGTCGCTCTGTCCGCTGTCGTGGCTGATGCCCGTGGTGTGACTGTAGGCGCAATGACCGGACTCCGTAAAGAGGCCCGCGAAGCTGGCGTATACGTACGTGTCGTACGTAACACCCTGCTGAAGCGCGCTGTTGAAGGCACCGAATTCTCGATCCTCAACGACGCGTTCAAAGGCCCGACCCTGATTGCTTTCTCCAACGAACACCCGGGCGCTGCTGCTCGTCTGTTCAAAGAGTTCGCCAAGGGTCAGGACAAGTTCGAGATCAAGGCAGCTGCGTTCGACGGCAAGTTCCTTGCCGCTAACCAGATCGACGTGCTGGCAACCCTGCCAACCCGCGACGAGGCTATCGCACAGCTGATGAGCGTAATCCAAGGTGCAACCAGCAAGCTGGCTCGTACCCTGGCAGCTCTGCGCGACCAGAAAGAAGCTGCTGCTGCCTAAGGCACGCGCAACTCTTTCAAAATCATACGTTTAATTTGATGGCTGCGTAGGCTGTCACCCCAATACAGGATTTAAGTCATGTCTCTGACTAACGAACAAATCATCGAAGCGATCGGCCAGAAAACTGTTCTGGAAATTGTTGAACTGATCAAAGCGATGGAAGAAACCTTCGGCGTTACCGCTGCTGCCGCTGTTGCTGCTGGCCCAGCTGCTGGCGCTGCTGCCGCTGTTGAAGAGCAGACCGAGTTCAACGTCGTTCTGACCGAAGCTGGCGACAAGAAAGTAAACGTGATCAAGGCCGTTCGTGAACTGACCGGTCTGGGCCTGAAAGAAGCCAAAGAGAAAGTCGACGGCGCTCCTCAGGTTATCGCTGAAGGCGTTTCGAAAGAAGCCGCTGAAGACGCGAAGAAGAAGCTGGAAGAAGCTGGCGCTAAAGTCGAGCTGAAGTAATCTCGACCTTGCGACTCCAGTCCGAGCGTTGAGCGAAGGGCTGATGGCTGGTGGCTTATGCCACCGGCCTTTTTCCGTTATTGGTGGCCGGTCAGGCCGGCCCCGATAACAAGCTGCAAGACACCCATGTGGGTGGCGCAAACCAAGAGGTTTGCACGATTTTCTGGCTGCTCCCGCCGGGAGAAGCCAAACAAGCAGGTGACCAAGCTGGGGAACGCTGATGGCTTACTCATACACTGAGAAAAAACGTATCCGCAAGGACTTTAGCAAGTTGCCGGACGTCATGGATGTGCCTTACCTCCTGGCCATCCAGCTGGATTCGTATCGCGAATTCCTGCAAGCGGGAGCATCCAAGGATCAGTTCCGCGACGTCGGCCTGCACGCGGCCTTCAAATCGGTATTCCCGATCATCAGCTACTCCGGCAATGCTGCCCTGGAGTACGTAGGCTATCGCCTGGGCGAACCCGCCTTCGATGTGAAGGAATGTGTCCTGCGTGGCGTGACCTTCGCGGTCCCACTGCGGGTCAAGGTGCGCCTGATCATCTTCGACAAGGAATCGTCGAACAAAGCGATCAAGGACATCAAAGAGCAAGAAGTCTACATGGGTGAAATCCCCCTGATGACTGAGAACGGTACCTTCGTTATCAACGGTACCGAGCGTGTGATCGTTTCCCAGCTGCACCGTTCGCCTGGTGTGTTCTTCGACCACGATCGTGGCAAGACTCACAGCTCCGGCAAGCTGCTGTACTCCGCTCGCATCATCCCTTACCGCGGCTCCTGGCTGGACTTCGAGTTCGACCCGAAGGACTGCGTGTTCGTGCGTATCGACCGTCGCCGCAAACTGCCGGCCTCGGTGCTGCTGCGTGCCCTGGGTTACAGCACTGAAGAAGTGCTGAACACCTTCTACACCACCAACGTGTTCCACATTTCCGGCGAGAAACTCAGCCTGGAACTGGTACCGCAGCGTCTGCGTGGTGAGGTTGCAGTCATGGATATCCATGACGAAACCGGCAAAGTCATCGTCGAGCAGGGCCGCCGTATTACTGCGCGCCACATCAACCAGCTCGAGAAGGCCGGCGTCAAGCAGCTGGACGTTCCAATGGAATACGTCCTGGGCCGCACTACTGCCAAGGCTATTGTGCATCCGGCTACCGGCGAGATCCTGGCTGAATGCAACACCGAGATGACCACTGAACTGCTGATCAAGGTCGCCAAGGCTCAGGTCGTCCGTATCGAGACCCTGTACACCAACGACATCGATTGCGGTCCGTTCATCTCCGACACCCTGAAGATCGACACCACCAGCAACCAGCTGGAAGCCCTGGTCGAGATCTACCGCATGATGCGTCCTGGCGAGCCGCCAACCAAGGATGCTGCCGAGACCCTGTTCAACAACTTGTTCTTCAGCGCCGAGCGTTACGACCTGTCCGCCGTTGGCCGCATGAAGTTCAACCGTCGGATCGGTCGTACCGAGATCGAAGGTTCGGGCGTGCTGAGCAAGGAAGATATCGTCGAGGTTCTGAAGACCCTGGTCGACATCCGTAACGGCAAAGGCATCGTCGACGACATCGACCACCTGGGTAACCGTCGTGTACGTTGCGTCGGTGAGATGGCCGAGAACCAGTTCCGCGTTGGCCTGGTGCGTGTCGAGCGCGCGGTCAAGGAACGCCTGTCGATGGCGGAAAGCGAAGGCCTGATGCCGCAAGACCTGATCAACGCCAAGCCGGTTGCGGCAGCGGTGAAAGAGTTCTTCGGTTCCAGCCAGCTGTCCCAGTTCATGGACCAGAACAACCCGCTCTCCGAGATCACCCACAAGCGCCGCGTCTCCGCACTCGGCCCAGGCGGTCTGACCCGTGAGCGTGCCGGCTTCGAAGTCCGTGACGTACACCCGACCCACTACGGCCGTGTGTGCCCGATCGAGACCCCTGAAGGTCCGAACATCGGTCTGATCAACTCCCTGGCAGCCTATGCCCGCACCAACCAGTACGGCTTCCTGGAAAGCCCGTACCGCGTAGTGAAGGAAGGCGTGGTCAGTGACGACATCGTGTTCCTGTCGGCCATTGAAGAGGCGGATCACGTCATCGCCCAGGCTTCGGCCGCGATGAACGAGAAGAAGCAGCTGATCGATGAGCTGGTAGCTGTTCGTCACCTGAACGAATTCACCGTCAAGGCGCCGGAAGACGTCACCCTGATGGACGTTTCGCCGAAGCAGGTTGTTTCCGTCGCTGCGTCGCTGATTCCGTTCCTCGAGCACGACGACGCCAACCGTGCATTGATGGGTTCGAACATGCAGCGTCAGGCTGTACCGACCCTGCGCGCCGACAAGCCGCTGGTAGGTACCGGCATGGAGCGCAACGTTGCCCGTGACTCCGGTGTCTGCGTGGTTGCTCGTCGCGGTGGCGTGATCGACTCGGTCGACGCCAGCCGTATCGTTGTTCGCGTTGCCGACGACGAAGTGGAAACCGGCGAAGCAGGTGTGGATATCTACAACCTGACTAAGTACACCCGTTCGAACCAGAACACCTGCATCAACCAGCGTCCGCTGGTGAGCAAGGGTGACAAGGTTCAGCGTGGCGACATCATGGCCGACGGCCCGTCCACCGACATGGGTGAACTGGCACTGGGTCAGAACATGCGCATCGCGTTCATGGCGTGGAACGGCTTCAACTTCGAAGACTCCATCTGCCTGTCCGAGCGTGTGGTTCAGGAAGACCGCTTCACCACCATCCACATCCAGGAACTGACCTGTGTGGCGCGTGACACCAAGCTTGGCCCAGAGGAAATCACTGCGGACATCCCGAACGTGGGTGAAGCCGCACTGAACAAGCTGGACGAAGCCGGTATCGTCTACGTGGGTGCCGAAGTCGGCGCTGGCGACATCCTGGTCGGCAAGGTAACGCCAAAAGGCGAAACCCAGCTGACTCCGGAAGAAAAACTGCTGCGCGCAATCTTCGGTGAGAAGGCCAGCGACGTTAAGGACACCTCCCTGCGCGTGCCAACCGGCACCAAGGGTACCGTCATCGACGTACAGGTCTTCACCCGTGATGGCGTCGAGCGCGACAGCCGCGCTCTGGCCATCGAGAAGATGCAGCTGGACGAGATCCGCAAGGACCTCAACGAAGAGTTCCGCATCGTCGAAGGTGCAACCTTCGAGCGTCTGCGTTCTGCTCTGAACGGCCAGGTGGTCGACGGTGGCGCGGGCCTGAAGAAAGGCACCGTGATCACTGACGAAGTGCTGGATGGTCTGGAGCACGGGCAGTGGTTCAAACTGCGCATGGCCGAAGATGCACTGAACGAGCAGCTGGAAAAGGCTCAGCAGTACATCGTCGATCGTCGCCGTCTGCTGGACGACAAGTTCGAAGACAAGAAGCGCAAGCTGCAGCAGGGTGATGACCTGGCACCGGGCGTACTGAAGATCGTCAAGGTTTACCTGGCAATCCGCCGTCGCATCCAGCCGGGTGACAAGATGGCCGGTCGTCACGGTAACAAGGGTGTCGTCTCGGTAATCATGCCGGTCGAAGACATGCCGCACGACGCCAACGGTACTCCGGTCGATGTCGTACTGAACCCGCTGGGTGTACCTTCGCGTATGAACGTCGGTCAGATCCTCGAAACCCACCTGGGCCTGGCGGCCAAAGGTCTGGGCGAGAAGATCGACCGCATGATCGAAGAGCAGCGCAAGGCCGCTGAACTGCGCGTGTTCCTGACCGAGGTCTACAACGAGATCGGCGGTCGTCAGGAAAACCTGGACGAGTTCACCGACGAAGAGATCCTGGCCCTGGCCCACAACCTGAAGAAGGGCGTGCCAATGGCTACCCCGGTCTTCGACGGTGCCAAGGAGCGCGAGATCAAGGCCATGCTGAAGCTGGCCGACCTGCCAGAGAGCGGCCAGATGGTGCTGTTCGATGGCCGTACCGGCAACAAGTTCGAGCGTCCTGTGACCGTTGGTTACATGTACATGCTCAAGCTGAACCACTTGGTGGACGACAAGATGCACGCGCGTTCCACTGGTTCCTACAGCCTGGTTACCCAGCAGCCGCTGGGTGGTAAGGCGCAGTTCGGTGGTCAGCGTTTCGGGGAGATGGAAGTGTGGGCGCTGGAAGCATACGGCGCGGCATACACCCTGCAAGAAATGCTCACAGTGAAGTCGGACGACGTGAACGGCCGTACCAAGATGTACAAGAACATCGTGGATGGCGATCACCGTATGGAGCCGGGCATGCCCGAGTCCTTCAACGTGTTGATCAAAGAGATCCGTTCGCTCGGTATCGATATCGATCTGGAAACCGAATAACACGTGACGCGAAGGGGAGTGGGGCAGGTAATGCCCGCTCCCTGCTCCGCCAGGAGGAAAGGCCTTGAAAGACCTACTGAATTTGCTGAAAAACCAGGGTCAAGTCGAAGAGTTCGACGCCATCCGCATCGGTCTGGCGTCGCCTGAAATGATCCGTTCGTGGTCGTTCGGTGAAGTTAAGAAGCCGGAAACCATCAACTACCGTACGTTCAAGCCTGAGCGTGACGGCCTGTTCTGCGCCAAGATCTTTGGCCCAGTCAAGGACTACGAGTGCCTGTGCGGCAAGTACAAGCGCCTCAAGCATCGCGGCGTGATCTGCGAGAAGTGCGGCGTTGAAGTTGCCCTGGCAAAAGTTCGTCGTGAGCGCATGGCGCACATCGAACTGGCCTCGCCGGTTGCCCACATCTGGTTCCTGAAGTCGCTGCCGTCCCGTATCGGCCTGCTGATGGACATGACCCTGCGTGACATCGAGCGCGTGCTCTACTTCGAGAGCTACGTCGTTATCGACCCGGGCATGACCACCCTGGAAAAAGGCCAGCTGCTGAACGACGAGCAGTACTTCGAAGCGCTGGAAGAGTTCGGTGATGACTTCGACGCCCGCATGGGTGCCGAGGCTGTCCGCGAGCTGCTGCACGCTATCGACCTGGAGCACGAGATCGGTCGCCTGCGCGAAGAGATTCCGCAGACCAACTCGGAAACCAAGATCAAGAAGCTGTCCAAGCGCCTGAAGCTGATGGAAGCGTTCCAGGGTTCGGGCAACCTGCCTGAGTGGATGGTCCTGACCGTCCTGCCAGTGCTGCCGCCGGACCTGCGTCCGCTGGTACCGCTGGATGGCGGCCGCTTCGCGACCTCCGACCTGAACGACCTGTATCGTCGGGTGATCAACCGTAACAACCGTCTGAAGCGCCTGCTGGATCTGTCGGCGCCGGACATCATCGTGCGCAACGAAAAGCGCATGCTGCAGGAGGCGGTCGACGCCCTGCTGGACAACGGCCGTCGCGGTCGCGCCATCACTGGCTCGAACAAGCGTCCGCTGAAGTCCCTGGCCGACATGATCAAAGGTAAGCAAGGTCGCTTCCGTCAGAACCTGCTCGGTAAGCGTGTGGACTACTCCGGCCGTTCGGTAATTACCGTAGGCCCGACCCTGCGTCTGCACCAATGCGGTCTGCCGAAAAAGATGGCTCTCGAGCTGTTCAAACCGTTCATTTTCGGCAAGCTGGAAATGCGTGGTCTGGCGACCACCATCAAGGCTGCCAAGAAGATGGTCGAGCGTGAGCTGCCAGAGGTGTGGGACGTGCTCGCCGAGGTGATCCGCGAACACCCCGTGCTGCTCAACCGCGCACCGACCCTGCACCGTCTGGGTATCCAGGCATTTGAACCGGTTCTGATCGAAGGCAAGGCTATTCAGCTGCACCCGCTGGTCTGTGCCGCGTACAACGCCGACTTCGACGGTGACCAGATGGCCGTTCACGTGCCGCTGACCCTGGAAGCCCAGCTCGAAGCGCGCGCGCTGATGATGTCGACCAACAACATCCTGTCGCCAGCCAACGGTGAGCCAATCATCGTTCCGTCGCAGGACGTGGTACTGGGTCTGTACTACATGACCCGTGAAGTCATCAACGCCAAGGGCGAAGGTCGCGTGTTCGCCGACCTGCAGGAAGTCGACCGCGTATTCCGCGCCGGCGAGGCTGCCCTGCACGCGAAAATCAAGGTTCGTATCAACGAAACCGTGAAAGAGCGTGACGGCTCCGTGGTCAAGAACACCCGCATCGTCGACACCACCGTCGGCCGTGCGCTGCTGTTCCAGGTCGTACCGGCAGGCCTGCCTTACGACGTGGTCAACCAGCCGATGAAGAAAAAGGCGATCTCCAAGCTGATCAACCAGTGCTACCGCGTGGTTGGTCTGAAAGAGACCGTTATCTTCGCTGACCAGCTGATGTACACCGGTTTCGCTTACTCGACCATTTCCGGCGTTTCGATCGGTGTTAACGACTTCGTTATCCCGGACGAGAAAGCACGCATCATCGGTACCGCTACCGACGAAGTGAAGGAAATCGAGAGCCAGTACGCCTCCGGTCTGGTAACCCAGGGCGAGAAGTACAACAAGGTCATCGACCTGTGGTCGAAGGCGAACGACGAAGTGTCCAAGGCGATGATGGCCAACCTCTCGAAAGAGAAGGTCATCGATCGCGAAGGCAAGGAAGTCGAGCAAGAGTCCTTCAACTCGATGTACATGATGGCTGACTCCGGTGCGCGGGGTTCCGCAGCCCAGATCCGTCAGCTGGCCGGTATGCGTGGCCTGATGGCCAAGCCGGACGGCTCCATCATCGAGACGCCGATCACTGCGAACTTCCGTGAAGGTCTGAGCGTTCTGCAGTACTTCATTTCGACCCACGGTGCTCGTAAGGGTCTGGCGGATACCGCACTGAAGACCGCCAACTCCGGTTACCTGACTCGTCGTCTGGTAGACGTTGCCCAGGATCTGGTTGTTACCGAGATCGACTGCGGCACCGACCAGGGCCTGCTGATGACCCCGCACATCGAAGGTGGTGACGTTGTAGAACCGCTGGGTGAGCGTGTGCTGGGTCGTGTCATCGCCCGTGACGTGTTCAAGCCAGGCACCGAGGACGTCATCGTTCCGGCCGGTACCCTGGTCGACGAGAAGTGGGTCGAATTCATCGAGCTGAACAGCATCGACGAAGTGGTCGTGCGTTCGCCGATCAACTGCGAAACCCGCTACGGCATCTGCGCCAAGTGCTACGGTCGTGACCTGGCTCGCGGTCACCAGGTGAACATCGGTGAAGCTGTCGGCGTTATCGCTGCGCAGTCGATCGGTGAGCCGGGTACCCAGCTGACCATGCGTACGTTCCACATCGGTGGTGCTGCAAGCCGTACCTCGGCTGCCGACAGCGTCCAAGTGAAGAACGGCGGTATGGTGCGTCTGCACAACCTGAAGCAGGTAGAACGTGCCGATGGCAACCTGGTTGCCGTATCGCGTTCGGGCGAGTTGGCCATTGCCGACGAGTTCGGTCGTGAGCGTGAGCGCTACAAGCTGCCTTATGGTGCGGTAATTTCGGTCAAGGAAGGTGAAAAGGTCGAAGCTGGCGCTATCGTCGCCAAGTGGGACCCGCACACCCACCCGATCGTTACCGAACTGAAAGGTACCGTGACCTTCGTTGGCATGGAAGAAGGCATCACCATCAAGCGTCAGACTGACGAATTGACGGGTTTGACCAACATTGAAGTACTGGACGTCAAGGATCGCCCGGCCGCTGGCAAGGAAATCCGTCCTGCTATCAAGATGGTCGACGCTTCTGGCAAGGATCTGTACCTGCCAGGTACCGACGTACCTGCCCAGTACTTCCTGCCGGCCAACGCCCTCGTCGGCGTGGCTGACGGTGCCCAGATCGGTGTTGGTGACGTTATCGCGCGTATCCCGCAAGAAACGTCGAAGACCCGTGACATCACCGGTGGTCTGCCGCGCGTTGCCGACCTGTTCGAAGCGCGCCGTCCGAAAGAGGCCTCGATTCTGGCTGAAGTCAGCGGCACCATCGCGTTCGGCAAGGAGACCAAGGGCAAGCGTCGTCTGGTCATCACCCCGACCGACGGTAGCGATCCGTACGAAGAGCTGATTCCGAAGTGGCGCCACCTGAACGTCTTCGAAGGCGAACAGGTAAACCGCGGCGAAGTTATCTCCGACGGCCCGAGCGATCCGCACGACATTCTGCGTCTGCTGGGTGTGAGCGCGCTGGCGAAGTACATCGTCAACGAGATCCAGGACGTTTACCGTCTGCAAGGCGTTAAGATCAACGACAAGCACATCGAGACCATCCTGCGTCAGATGCTGCGCAAGGTCGAGATAACCGAGTCGGGTGACTCCAGCTTCATCAAGGGCGACCAGATGGAACTGACCCAGGTACTGGTAGAGAACGAGCGTCTCGCCAGCGAGGACAAGTTCATCTCCAAGTTCTCCCGCGTGCTGCTGGGTATCACCAAGGCCTCGCTGTCGACCGAGTCGTTCATCTCCGCGGCTTCCTTCCAGGAAACCACCCGCGTACTGACCGAAGCGGCGGTAACCGGTAAGCGCGACTACCTGCGCGGCCTGAAAGAGAACGTGGTCGTGGGTCGTCTGATTCCGGCCGGTACTGGTCTGGCCTACCACAGCGAGCGTAAGCGTCGCCGTGATGCCGACAAGCCGCTGCGTGTGAGCGCCAGTGAGGTGGAAGCCGCACTGACCGAAGCGCTGAACTCCAGCGGTAACTAAGTACAGGGCAGGGCCCCGGCAAGCCCCGAGCGATCAGCGGCGACATGAAATGTTGCCGATGATCGGGCGGGGAGGGCCGGGGCCTCGTCTTGACTGGGTGCAAGATCCTCTTTAGACTTTTGTACCCTTAAATTTGGTGAGGCTCCGTCTCGCCAATTTTTGGCTTTCTTGCAAGACAATAGCGTCGCAAGACAATCAGTGGAGCTAGTAGATGGCAACTATCAACCAGCTGGTACGTCAGCCGCGTAAGCGTACCGTCGAGAAATCCGACGTACCTGCGCTGCAGAACTGCCCGCAGCGTCGTGGCGTGTGCACCCGCGTGTACACCACCACGCCGAAAAAACCTAACTCGGCACTGCGTAAAGTATGCCGTGTGCGTCTGACCAACGGTTTCGAGGTTTCCTCGTACATCGGTGGTGAAGGCCACAACCTGCAAGAGCACAGCGTCGTCCTGATCCGTGGCGGCCGTGTAAAAGACTTGCCAGGTGTTCGTTACCACACCGTTCGCGGCTCTCTGGATACTTCGGGCGTTAAAGGCCGTAACCAGGGTCGTTCGAAGTACGGTACCAAGCGTCCGAAGTAATCGGCCGTTTGCAGACATCCATTTATTTGAGTCGATAAGAGTAAGGTCGGGCAGGGGTCGAAAGACCTGGTCCCGGGCTAACCTGAAGACCGTTTGAGGGCTTATCATGCCAAGACGTCGTGTAGCAGCAAAACGTGAGATCCTTGACGATCCGAAGTACGGATCCCAGATTCTCGCCAAGTTCATGAACCACGTGATGGAAAGCGGCAAGAAGGCCGTAGCCGAGCGCATCGTTTACGGTGCCCTGGATACCGTCAAAGCACGCAAGAACAGCGACCCCCTGGAAATCTTCGAGAAAGCTCTCGACGCCATCGCTCCGCTGGTCGAAGTTAAGTCCCGCCGTGTTGGCGGTGCCACTTACCAGGTTCCGGTTGAAGTTCGTCCGTCCCGTCGTAACGCTCTGGCAATGCGCTGGCTCGTAGACTACGCCCGCAAGCGCGGCGAGAAGTCGATGGCCCTGCGCCTGGCCGGCGAACTGCTGGATGCTGCTGAAGGCAAGGGTGCTGCAGTCAAGAAGCGTGAAGACGTGCACCGTATGGCCGAGGCCAACAAAGCGTTCTCGCACTACCGCTTCTAATTCAAGCATCAATCATTTTGCGAGGGCTTTATGGCTCGTACTACAGCAATTAACCGCTACCGTAACATCGGTATCTGCGCCCACGTTGACGCGGGCAAGACTACCACTACCGAGCGGATCCTGTTCTACACAGGTCTGAGCCACAAAATGGGCGAGGTGCACGACGGCGCCGCGACCACCGACTGGATGGTGCAGGAGCAGGAGCGCGGTATCACCATTACCTCCGCTGCCGTTACCACCTTCTGGAAAGGTTCCCGTGGTCAGTACGACAACTACCGCGTAAACGTCATCGATACCCCCGGCCACGTTGACTTCACCATTGAAGTAGAGCGTTCGCTGCGTGTACTCGACGGCGCGGTCGTTGTGTTCTGCGGTACCTCCGGCGTTGAGCCGCAGTCCGAAACCGTATGGCGTCAGGCCAACAAGTACGGCGTTCCACGTGTTGTCTACGTGAACAAGATGGACCGTGCTGGTGCCAACTTCCTGCGAGTTGTCGGTCAGATCAAGAACCGCCTGGGTCACACCCCGGTTCCGGTCCAGCTGGCTATCGGTGCAGAAGACGACTTCCAGGGTCAGGTCGACCTGATCAAGATGAAAGCCATCTACTGGAACGAAGACGACAAGGGCACCACCTACCGCGAAGAAGAAATTCCAGCGGACATGGTCGACCTGGCTAACGAATGGCGCAACAACATGGTTGAAGCCGCCGCCGAAGCCAGCGAAGAGCTGATGAACAAGTACCTTGAAGAAGGTGAGCTGACCGTCGAAGAAATCAAGGCAGGCCTGCGCGCGCGCACCCTGGCCAGCGAGATCGTTCCGGCTGTCTGCGGTTCGTCGTTCAAGAACAAGGGCGTTCCCCTGGTTCTCGACGCCGTTATCGACTACCTGCCTGCTCCGACCGAAATTCCTGCGATCAAGGGTATCCATCCTGATCTGGCCGAAGTGCCGAAGGATGAAGTCACCCCAGAGCAGTACGACGAGCGTCATGCTGACGACGATGAGCCGTTCTCGGCTCTGGCGTTCAAGATTGCCACCGACCCGTTCGTTGGTACTCTGACCTTCGTTCGCGTTTACTCGGGCTTCCTGACCTCCGGTGACTCCGTCATCAACTCGGTCAAGGGCAAGAAAGAGCGCGTTGGTCGTATGGTGCAGATGCACGCCAACCAGCGTGAAGAGATCAAGGAAGTGCGTGCGGGCGATATCGCCGCTCTGATCGGCATGAAGGACGTCACCACTGGTGACACCCTGTGCAACGCCGACAAGCCGATCATCCTCGAACGTATGGACTTCCCGGAGCCTGTGATTTCGCTCTCCGTAGAGCCGAAAACCAAGGCTGACCAGGAGAAGATGGGTATCGCACTGGGCAAGCTGGCCCAGGAAGACCCGTCGTTCCGCGTCAAGACCGACGAAGAAACTGGTCAGACCATCATCTCCGGTATGGGTGAGCTGCACCTGGACATCCTCGTTGACCGCATGAAGCGCGAGTTCAACGTCGAAGCCAACATCGGCAAGCCGCAGGTTTCGTACCGCGAGAAGATCACCAAGTCCAACGTCGAGATCGAAGGCAAGTTCGTTCGTCAGTCGGGCGGTCGTGGTCAGTTCGGTCACTGCTGGATCCGTTTCTCGGAGCCGGATCAGGACGACAAGGGCAACATCACCGAAGGTCTGGTGTTCGCCAACGAAGTCGTTGGTGGTGTGATTCCTAAGGAATACATCCCTGCGATCCAGAAGGGTATCGAAGAGCAGATGAAGAACGGCGTTGTTGCCGGCTATCCTCTGATCGGCCTGAAGGCCGCGGTATTCGACGGTTCGTACCACGACGTCGACTCCAACGAAATGGCGTTCAAGATCGCCGCTTCGATGGCAACCAAGCAACTGGCCCAGAAGGGCGGTGGCGTGGTTCTCGAGCCGATCATGAAGGTCGAAGTTGTAACTCCGGAAGACTACCTGGGTGACGTGATGGGTGACCTGAACCGTCGTCGTGGTCTGGTCCAGGGTATGGA
Organism: Pseudomonas sp. 13159349; assembly: GCF_013305685.1. NCBI lineage: Bacteria > Pseudomonadati > Pseudomonadota > Gammaproteobacteria > Pseudomonadales > Pseudomonadaceae > Pseudomonas > Pseudomonas sp. 13159349. The sequence goes on from NZ_CP045553.1 coordinate 602,028, forward strand.
TGAATCGGTCTCTGGCCGTGTCGTCCGCGCTGAAGTTCCGCTCGGAGAGATGTTCGGTTACGCAACCGACGTTCGTTCCATGTCTCAGGGTCGCGCAAGCTACTCCATGGAATTCTCCAAATACGCCGAAGCTCCGTCGAACATCGTCGAAGCACTCGTTAAAAAACAAGGCTAATCCCCTTTAGGCAAGAGGTTCACTGTCGTGGCTAAAGAAAAATTTGATCGTTCCCTTCCCCACGTTAACGTCGGCACCATCGGCCACGTTGACCACGGTAAGACCACTCTGACCGCAGCTCTGACTCGCGTCTGCTCCGAAGTTTTCGGTTCGGCAGTCGTTGAGTTCGACAAGATCGACTCGGCTCCGGAAGAAAAAGCGCGCGGTATCACCATCAACACCGCTCACGTCGAGTACAACTCGAACATTCGTCACTACGCTCACGTTGACTGCCCAGGTCACGCTGACTACGTGAAGAACATGATCACCGGTGCTGCCCAGATGGACGGCGCGATCCTGGTTTGCTCGGCCGCCGATGGTCCGATGCCACAAACCCGTGAGCACATCCTGCTGTCCCGTCAGGTAGGCGTTCCTTACATCGTGGTCTTCCTGAACAAGGCTGACCTGGTAGACGACGCCGAGCTGCTGGAACTGGTCGAGATGGAAGTTCGCGACCTGCTGTCCACCTACGACTTCCCAGGCGACGATACCCCGATCATCATCGGTTCGGCTCGTATGGCCCTGGAAGGCAAAGACGACAACGAAATGGGTACTACCGCTGTCAAGAAGCTGGTAGAAACTCTGGATGCCTACATCCCTGAGCCAGTTCGTGCCGTTGACCAGCCGTTCCTGATGCCGATCGAAGACGTATTCTCGATCTCGGGTCGTGGTACCGTTGTTACCGGTCGTATCGAGCGTGGTATCGTCCGCGTTCAGGATCCGCTGGAAATCGTTGGTCTGCGTGACACCACCACCACCACCTGCACCGGTGTTGAGATGTTCCGCAAGCTGCTGGACGAAGGTCGTGCTGGCGAGAACTGCGGCGTTCTGCTGCGTGGTACCAAGCGTGACGACGTTGAGCGTGGCCAGGTTCTGGTCAAGCCAGGTTCGGTCAAGCCGCACACCAAGTTCACCGCAGAAGTCTACGTTCTGTCGAAGGAAGAAGGCGGTCGTCACACTCCGTTCTTCAAAGGCTACCGTCCTCAGTTCTACTTCCGTACCACTGACGTGACCGGTAACTGCGAACTGCCGGAAGGCGTTGAAATGGTAATGCCAGGTGACAACATTCAGATGACTGTCACCCTGATCAAGACCATCGCAATGGAAGACGGTCTGCGCTTCGCTATCCGTGAAGGCGGTCGTACCGTCGGCGCCGGCGTCGTAGCAAAAATCATCGAGTAATCACTCGACCGATTGAAAAAACCCCCGCTCAGCGGGGGTTTTTTTTATTGGGTTGACACTAAATGGGGGCGTCTATAGAATCACGCCTCCTTTTAGCGGGCGTAGTGCGTCCGTTGGGAACAGCCTGGAGTCTGAAATCCAATGCAAAATCAGCAAATCCGTATCAGGTTGAAGGCTTTCGACCATCGCCTGATCGACCAATCCACCCAGGAAATCGTGGAAACCGCGAAACGTACTGGTGCACAAGTGCGTGGTCCAATTCCACTGCCTACCCGCAAAGAGCGTTTCACCGTTCTGGTTTCCCCGCACGTCAACAAAGACGCGCGTGACCAGTACGAGATCCGCACTCATAAGCGTGTTCTGGACATCGTCCAGCCAACGGATAAAACCGTTGATGCGCTGATGAAGCTTGATCTGGCGGCAGGTGTGGAAGTACAGATCAGCCTCGGCTAAGACTTCGGTCTGGTCGTGTAACGCTCTGAAATGGGCGGCCATAGCGGGTGAAAGCCCCGTACACTCATGAGGTTTACAACATGACTATTGGTGTAATCGGTCGCAAGTGCGGTATGACCCGCATTTTCACCGAAGAAGGTGTCTCCATTCCGGTCACGGTCATCGAGATCGAGCCGAATCGCGTCACCCAGTTCAAAACTGAAGAAACCGATGGCTACCGTGCAGTGCAAGTCACTGTCGGCGAGCGTCGTGCTTCGCGCGTGACTGCCGCTCAGGCAGGCCACTTCGCCAAGGCCAACGTTGCCGCTGGTCGCGGTGTCTGGGAGTTCCGTCTTGAAGAAGGCGATTTCCAGGCTGGCGATCTGATCAAAGCTGAACTCTTCACTGCAGGCCAGCTGGTAGACGTTACTGGTCAGTCCAAAGGTAAAGGCTTCGCCGGTACCATCAAGCGCTGGAACTTCCGTGGCCAGGACAACACCCACGGTAACTCCGTGTCGCACCGTGTCCCAGGTTCCATCGGCCAGTGCCAGACTCCTGGTCGTGTGTTCAAGGGCAAGAAAATGTCCGGTCACATGGGCGCCGAGCGCGTGACTGTTCAGTCCCTGGAAGTAGTTCGCGTAGACGCTGAACGCAACCTGCTGCTGGTCAAGGGTGCCGTTCCAGGCGCTACTGGCGGCGACGTGGTTGTACGTCCAGCTGTCAAGGCTCGCGGTTAAGGGGAAACTGACATGCAACTCAATGTAAATGACGCTCAGGCGATCGAAGTTTCCGAACTGACTTTCGGTGGCGAATTCAACGAGACGCTGGTACACCAAGCAGTCGTGGCCTACATGGCCGGCGGCCGTCAGGGCACCAAGCAGCAGAAGACCCGTTCCGACGTGGCTGGTGGCGGTAAGCGCCCATGGCGTCAGAAGGGTACTGGCCGTGCTCGTGCTGGTACCACTCGTGGTCCGATCTGGCGTGGCGGTGGTGTAACCTTCGCAGCTCGCCCTCAAGATCACTCGCAGAAGCTCAACAAGAAGATGTACCGCGCAGCCCTGCGCTCCATCCTCGCTGAGCTGGTGCGTAGCGACCGTCTGGTCGTGGTTCAGGACTTCGCTGTTGAAGCACCGAAAACCAAAGATCTGCTGAACAAGCTGAACGGCATGGGTCTGAACGACGTACTGATCGTTTCCGACGCTGTTGATCAGAACCTGTACCTGGCTGCTCGCAACCTGCCGCACGTTGACGTACGTGACGTACAAGGTTCCGACCCGGTCAGTCTGATCGCATACGAGAAAGTGTTGATCACTGTCTCGGCCGTGAAGAAATTCGAGGAGCTGCTGGGATGAACCAGGAACGCGTATTCAAAGTCCTCCTTGGCCCGCACGTTTCCGAGAAGGCTACCGTTCTGGCTGAGAAAAAAGGCCAGTTCGTATTCAAGGTTGCTACCGATGCAACCAAGCTGGAAATCAAGAAAGCTGTCGAAGGCCTGTTCAACGTAAAAGTTGAAAACGTGTCGACTGTTAACGTTCTGGGTAAAACCAAGCGTACCGCACGTGGTCTGGGCAAGCGTAATGACTGGAAGAAGGCGATCGTCTCCCTTCAGCCAGGCCAAGATCTCGATTTCAGCAGCAGTGCTGAGTAAGGAAGGGGTGCATCATGGCAATCGTTAAATGCAAACCGACTTCCCCTGGCCGCCGTTTCGTGGTCAAGGTGGTCAACCAGGAGCTGCACAAAGGCGCTCCTCACGCACCGCTGATCGAGAAAAAATCGAAGTCTGGTGGTCGTAACAACAATGGCCGCATCACCACTCGTCACGTTGGTGGTGGTCATAAGCAGCATTACCGTCTGGTCGACTTCCGTCGCAACGACAAAGATGGCATTCCAGCCACTGTCGAGCGTATCGAATACGACCCGAACCGTACTGCTCACATCGCCCTGCTGTGCTACGCAGACGGTGAGCGTCGCTACATCATCGCCCCTAAAGGCGTGAGCGCTGGTGACCAGCTGATCGCAGGTGCCCTGGCCCCAATCAAGGCCGGTAACTCCCTGCAGCTGCGCAATATCCCAGTAGGTAGCACCATTCACGGCATCGAACTGAAGCCGGGTAAAGGTGCTCAGATCGCTCGTTCCGCTGGTGCTTCGGCTCAGCTGATCGCTCGTGAAGGCGTCTACGTGACTCTGCGTCTGCGTTCCGGTGAGATGCGTAAAGTACTGGCTGAGTGCCGTGCGACCCTGGGCGAAGTCTCGAACTCCGAGCACAGCCTGCGTTCGCTGGGTAAAGCTGGTGCCAAACGCTGGCGCGGCGTTCGCCCAACCGTTCGTGGTGTTGCCATGAACCCGGTTGACCACCCACATGGTGGTGGTGAAGGTCGTACCTCCGGTGGTCGTCATCCGGTATCGCCATGGGGCTTCCCAACCAAGGGTGCGAAGACCCGTGGTAATAAGCGTACCGACAACATGATCGTCCGTCGTCGCAAGTAACTAGAGGGATACGACAGTGCCACGTTCTCTGAAAAAAGGTCCTTTTATCGATCTTCACCTGCTGAAGAAGGTCGAAGTGGCGGTGGAGAAGAACGATCGCAAGCCAGTTAAAACCTGGTCGCGCCGTTCGATGATCCTGCCACAAATGGTCGGTCTGACCATCGCGGTACACAACGGTCGTCAACATGTCCCAGTTCTGGTGAACGAAGACATGGTCGGCCACAAACTGGGCGAGTTCGCCGGTACCCGCACCTATCGCGGGCACGTGGCTGACAAGAAAGCCAAGCGTTAAGGGGTAAGGAAATGGAAGTAGCCGCTAAGTTGTCGGGCGCTCGCATCTCCGCCCAGAAAGCCCGCTTGGTCGCCGACCAGATCCGCGGGAAGAAGGTGGGCGAAGCGCTCAACCTGTTGGCCTTCAGCAGCAAAAAAGCCGCTGAAATCATGAAGAAAGTCCTCGAGTCGGCCGTTGCCAACGCCGAACACAACGAAGGCGCAGACGTTGATGACCTGAAGGTCTCCACCGTCTTCGTCAACGAAGGGCGTTCGCTGAAGCGCATCATGCCACGTGCCAAAGGCCGTGCTGATCGCATCGTCAAGCGGTCTTGCCATATCACTGTCAAGGTTGCGGACAAGTAACGGAGTCGATCAGATGGGTCAGAAAGTACATCCCACTGGCATTCGCCTGGGAATCGTCAAGGAGCACACCTCCGTCTGGTACGCAGACGGTGCTACTTACGCAGATTACCTGTTGAAGGATCTGAAAACGCGTGAGTACCTCCAAGACAAACTAAAAAGCGCGTCCGTAAGCCGTATCGATATTCATCGTCCGGCTCAAACTGCACGCATCACCATCCACACCGCTCGTCCCGGTATCGTTATCGGTAAGAAAGGTGAAGATGTCGAGAAGCTGCGTCAGGACCTGACCAAGCAGATGGGTGTGCCTGTGCACATCAACATCGAAGAGATCCGCAAGCCGGAACTCGACGCTATGCTGGTTGCGCAGAGCGTAGCTCAGCAGCTGGAGCGCCGCGTAATGTTCCGTCGCGCCATGAAGCGCGCCGTACAGAACGCCATGCGTATTGGTGCCAAGGGCATCAAGATCCAGGTGAGCGGTCGTCTCGGCGGTGCTGAGATTGCTCGTACCGAGTGGTATCGCGAAGGTCGTGTGCCTCTGCACACCCTGCGTGCCGATATCGACTACAACACCTACGAAGCTCACACCACTTACGGTGTGATCGGTGTGAAGGTTTGGATCTTCAAAGGCGAAGTTATTGGTGGTCGCCAAGAAGAACTGAAACCACAAGCACCAGCGCCTCGTAAAAAAGCTGCTAAGTAAGGGGTACGCCAAATGTTGCAACCAAAGCGTACAAAATTCCGCAAGCAGATGACTGGCCACAACCGTGGTCTGGCACTGCGCGGTAGCAAAGTCAGCTTCGGCGAATTCGCCCTGAAAGCTGTTGCTCGCGGTCGCCTCACCGCTCGCCAGATCGAGTCCGCACGTCGTGCGCTGACCCGTCACGTAAAACGTGGCGGTAAGATCTGGATCCGTGTGTTCCCGGACAAGCCGATCTCCAAGAAGCCTCTCGAGGTTCGTATGGGTAAAGGTAAGGGTTCCGTGGAATACTGGGTTGCCCAGATTCAGCCAGGCAAAGTCCTGTATGAAATCGAGGGTGTTTCTGAAGAGCTGGCGCGCGAAGCTTTCGCCCTGGCTGCTGCAAAGCTGCCTCTCGCCACCTCCTTTGTTAAGCGGACGGTGATGTGATGAAAGCGAATGAACTTCGTGAAAAATCGGCACAGCAACTGAATGAGCAACTGCTCGGCTTGCTGCGCGACCAGTTCAATCTGCGTATGCAGAAAGCAACTGGCCAGTTGGGGCAGTCGCACCTGCTCTCGCAAGTTAAGCGTGACATCGCTCGCGTGAAAACTGTGCTCAACCAGCAGGCAGGTAAGTGATCATGGCTGAAGCTGAAAAAACCGTCCGTACGCTGACTGGCCGTGTCGTCAGCGACAAAATGGACAAGACCATCACCGTTCTGATCGAGCGTCGCGTAAAGCACCCGATCTACGGTAAATACGTTAAGCGTTCGACTAAGCTGCACGCGCACGACGAAGCCAACCAGTGCAAGATCGGCGACAAGGTTTCCATCCGTGAAACCCGTCCGCTGGCCAAGACCAAGTCCTGGGCACTGGTTGAAGTCCTCGAACGCGCTGTTGAAGTCTAAGGGCTAGGGGTCGGAGAAATTTTATGATTCAGACTCAATCCATGCTCGATGTGGCCGATAACAGCGGCGCTCGTCGCGTCATGTGCATCAAGGTGCTCGGTGGTTCGCACCGCCGTTACGCCGGCATCGGTGACATCATCAAGGTAACCGTCAAGGAAGCAATTCCGCGCGGTAAGGTCAAGAAAGGCCAAGTGATGACTGCTGTTGTCGTGCGCACCCGTCACGGTGTTCGTCGCGCTGACGGTTCCATCATTCGTTTCGACGGCAACGCTGCTGTTCTGCTGAACAACAAGCAAGAGCCGATCGGCACTCGCATCTTCGGGCCAGTGACCCGTGAACTTCGTACCGAGAAGTTCATGAAGATCGTCTCGCTCGCCCCTGAAGTGCTGTAAGGAGATCCGACATGCAAAAGATTCGTCGTGACGACGAGATCATCGTGATCGCCGGCAAAGACAAAGGTAAGCGCGGTAAGGTGCTGAAGGTTCTGGCTGACAACCGTCTGGTTGTTGGTGGTGTGAACCTGGTCAAGCGTCATACCAAGCCTAACCCGATGGCGGGCGTACAGGGCGGTATCGTCGAAAAAGAAGCGCCTCTGCACGCTTCCAACGTTGCCATCTTCAACGGCGAAACCAACAAGGCTGACCGCGTTGGTTTCAAAGTAGAAGACGGTAAAAAAATTCGTGTCTTCAAGTCGACCCAAAAAGCGGTTGATGCTTGAACACTGCTAGGTAGAAGACCATGGCACGACTGAAAGAGATTTACCGGAACGAAATCGCTCCTAAGCTTAAGGAAGAACTTAAGCTGTCGAACGTGATGGAAGTTCCGCGCGTTACCAAGATCACCCTGAACATGGGTCTGGGCGAAGCGATCGGCGACAAGAAAGTCATCGAGCACGCTGTTGCCGACCTGGAAAAGATCACCGGTCAAAAGCCGGTCGTGACTTTCGCTCGTAAATCCATCGCGGGCTTCAAAGTCCGTGAAGGCTGGCCGATCGGTGTCAAGGTGACCCTGCGTCGCGACAAGATGTACGAATTCCTGGACCGCCTGCTGGCGATCTCCCTGCCTCGGGTTCGCGACTTCCGCGGCCTGAATGCCAAGTCCTTCGATGGCCGTGGCAACTACAGCATGGGCGTGAAAGAGCAGATCATCTTCCCGGAAATCGACTACGACAAGATCGATGCTCTGCGCGGTTTGGACATCACCCTGACCACCACTGCTCGTTCGGACGACGAAGGCCGCGCTCTGCTGCGTGCTTTCAAGTTCCCGTTCCGCAACTGATTGGAGTAGGAAAATGGCCAAGAAGAGCATGAAAAACCGCGAGCTGAAGCGTCAGCTCACGGTAGCCAAGTACGCCAAAAAGCGTGCCGAGCTGAAAGCGACCATCGTCAACCTGAACGCCTCTCCTGAAGAGCGTTTCGCTGCCGTTGTCGCCCTGCAGAAGCAGCCACGTGATGCCAGCGCTTCGCGTCTGCGCAACCGTTGCCGCCTGACCGGTCGTCCTCACGGTGTATACCGTAAGTTCGGCCTGGGCCGTAACATGCTGCGTCAAGCTGCAATGCGCGGTGACGTACCAGGTCTGGTCAAGGCCTCCTGGTAATCGCAGCAGGCTGGATCCCGGCGGAAGGGGAGCAATCTTCCGACCGCCGGTGACCTCGCCAACAAACAAGCCCCTATATGGGGCTTGTTTCGTTTCTACCTTGTGTCTAGAATGACCGGCTCACCTGAGCCTGGGTTTTTTGCCCTGTCCGCTCGGGTGGTTGTGATAGCCGCAAGGCTAATAATTCTTGTATCAGGAGCATCTAGCCCATGAGTATGCAGGACCCGTTAGCGGACATGCTAACTCGCATCCGTAATGCCCAGATGGCTGAAAAGTCCGTCGTAAGCATGCCTTCCTCCACCCTGAAGGTCGCGGTTGCCAAAGTTCTGAAAGACGAAGGTTACATCGCCGGCTACCAGGTAACTGGTGAGGCCAAGCCTTCCCTGTCGATCGAACTGAAGTACTTCGAAGGCCGTCCGGTCATCGAGGAACTGAAGCGCTCCAGCCGTCCAGGCCTGCGCCAGTACAAGTCCGTCGCAGAACTGCCGAAAGTACGTGGCGGTCTGGGCGTGTCTATCGTCTCCACCAACAAAGGTGTGATGACTGATCGCGCTGCGCGCGCTGCCGGTGTCGGCGGCGAAGTTCTGTGCACAGTGTTCTAAGGGGGGATAGGCATGTCTCGCGTCGCTAAGAACCCCGTTAAGCTGCCAGCAGGCGTCGAAGTCAAATTCGCCGGCCAGCAGCTTTCGGTGAAGGGTGCCAAAGGCACTCTCGAACTGAACGTTCACTCGTCTGTTGAAGTTACCGAAGAGTCTGGCGAGCTGCGTTTCGTCGCTCGTAACGGTGACCAGCAAGCTCGCGCCATGGCCGGTACCACCCGCGCTCTGGTGAACAACATGGTCCAGGGCGTAAGCCAAGGCTTCGAGCGCAAGCTCCAGCTGGTCGGTGTTGGTTACAAGGCACAGGCCAAGGGCACCGTCCTGAACCTGGCCCTGGGCTTCTCGCACCCAGTGGACTACGAACTGCCAGCCGGTATCACCGCTGAAACCCCAAGCCAGACCGACATCCTGATCAAGGGTATCGACAAGCAGCTGGTGGGTCAGGTGGCCGCTGAAATCCGCGACTTCCGTCCGCCAGAGCCTTACAAAGGCAAGGGTGTGCGTTACGCGGACGAAGTAGTCCGTCGTAAAGAAGCCAAGAAGAAGTAGGGCCTAGCAAATGACCGACAAAAAAGTTACTCGACTGCGTCGCGCTCGCAAAGCACGTCTCAAGATGCACGAACTCGAAGTCGTGCGCCTGTGCGTGTTCCGCTCCTCGCAGCACATCTACGCCCAGGTCATTTCGGCCGACGGCAGCAAGGTTCTGGCAAGCGCCTCGACCTTGGACAAAGAACTGCGTGATGGCGCCACTGGCAACATCGACGCGGCCACTAAGGTTGGCAAGCTGGTAGCTGAGCGTGCGAAAGCCGCCGGTGTATCTCAAGTTGCCTTTGACCGTTCCGGCTTCAAGTACCATGGCCGCGTCAAAGCGCTGGCCGATGCTGCTCGTGAAGGCGGGCTGGAGTTCTAAGTTATGGCAAATAACGATCAAAAGCGCGACGAAGGCTACATCGAGAAGCTGGTTCAAGTTAACCGCGTTGCCAAAACCGTAAAAGGCGGCCGTATCTTCACCTTCACCGCGCTGACCGTGGTAGGTGATGGTAAGGGCCGTGTTGGCTTCGGCCGTGGCAAATCGCGCGAAGTACCTGCCGCGATCCAGAAAGCCATGGAAGCTGCTCGCCGCAACATGATCCAGGTTGACCTGAAGGGCACCACCCTGCAGTACGCCACCAAGGCTGCCCACGGCGCCTCGAAGGTTTACATGCAGCCTGCCTCGGAAGGTACCGGTATCATCGCCGGTGGCGCAATGCGTGCTGTCCTGGAAGTTGCTGGTGTTCAGAACGTTCTGGCCAAGTGCTACGGTTCGACCAACCCTGTGAACGTGGTTTACGCCACCTTCAAGGGTCTGAAAGCCATGCAATCTCCTGAATCCATTGCTGCCAAGCGCGGCAAGAGCGTCGAGGAGATCTTCTGATCATGGCAACCGTAAAAGTAACGCTGATCAAGAGCGTCTCGGGCCGTCTGCCTAACCACAAGCTGTGCGTTAAGGGCCTGGGTCTGCGTCGCATCGGTCACACTGTAGAAGTCCAGGATACTCCCGAAAACCGCGGGATGATCAACAAGGCTTACTACATGCTGAAGGTCGAGGGTTAATCGATGAAACTCAATGATCTGAGTCCAGCGCCGGGTTCCCGTCGCGAGAAGCATCGTCCAGGTCGTGGTATCGGTAGCGGTCTGGGCAAGACCGGCGGCCGTGGCCACAAAGGTCAGACTTCCCGTTCGGGTGGTTCGATCGCTCCTGGCTTCGAAGGCGGTCAACAGCCGCTGCACCGTCGTCTGCCGAAGTTCGGCTTCGTTTCCCTGAAAGCCATGGACCGCGCCGAAGTGCGTCTGTCCGAGCTGGCCAAGGTGGAAGGCGACGTGATCTCCGTGCAATCCCTGAAGGATGCCAACGTGATCGGCCAGAACGTACAGCGCGTGAAAATCATGCTGTCTGGCGAAGTCACTCGCGCAGTCACCATCAAGGGTATCGCAGCCACCAAGGGTGCGCGTGCGGCTATCGAAGCAGCTGGCGGCAAGTTCGAGGAATAAATGGCTAAGCAAGGTGCTCTCTCTTCGCTCGGTAAGGGCGGGATGTCGGAACTCTGGGCTCGTCTGCGCTTTCTGTTTATGGCGATCATCGTCTATCGGATAGGTGCGCATATCCCGGTTCCTGGCATCAATCCAGACCGTCTGGCGGATCTGTTTCGGCAGAATGAGGGGACCATTCTTAGCTTGTTCAACATGTTTTCCGGTGGCGCGCTTGAGCGCATGAGCATCTTTGCACTGGGGATCATGCCGTACATCTCGGCATCGATCATCATGCAGCTGATGACGGCGGTCAGCCCGCAACTGGAACAGTTGAAGAAGGAAGGTGAAGCTGGCCGTCGCAAGATCAGCCAGTACACCCGCTACGGCACCGTTATCCTGGCACTGGTTCAAGCCATTGGCATGTCCATTGGCCTGGCCAACCAGGGCGTTGCGTTTTCTGTAGGCCTGGGCTTCCATGTCGTTGCTGTCTCCACCTTCGTGGCAGGCGCGATGTTCATGATGTGGCTGGGCGAGCAGATCACCGAGCGCGGTGTGGGCAACGGTATCTCGATGTTGATCTTCGCGGGTATCGTTGCCGGTCTTCCGAGAGCAATCGGGCAGTCTTTCGAGTCTGCGCGCACAGGCGATATCAACATTTTCGCCCTGGTCGCTATCGGTTTGCTGGCAGTAGCGATTATCGGTTTTGTGGTGTTCATTGAGCGTGGTCAGCGTCGTATCGCCGTTCACTACGCCAAGCGTCAGCAGGGCCGCAAGGTCTTCGCTGCGCAGACCAGCCACTTGCCGCTGAAGGTGAACATGGCGGGGGTTATCCCGGCCATTTTCGCGAGCAGCATTCTGCTGTTCCCGGCTTCGCTGGGTGCCTGGTTCGGTCAGTCCGAAGGTATGGGCTGGCTGCAGGACATCTCGCAGTCGATCGCTCCTGGTCAGCCGTTGAACATTCTGCTGTTTAGTGCAGGGATCATTTTCTTCTGCTTCTTCTACACAGCGCTGATGTTCAACCCGAAAGACGTAGCGGAAAACCTGAAGAAGTCCGGTGCCTTTATTCCGGGTATCCGTCCTGGTGAGCAGTCGGCACGCTACATTGATGGCGTTCTGACCCGTCTGACCATGTTCGGTGCTCTTTACATGATGGCCGTCTGCCTTCTGCCCCAGTTCCTGGTGGTGGCAGCAAATGTGCCGTTCTACCTTGGCGGGACCTCGTTGCTGATTGTGGTAGTGGTTGTGATGGACTTCATGTCCCAAGTACAATCGCACCTCGTTTCGCACCAGTACGAATCCCTGATGAAGAAAGCCAACCTGAAAGGCTACGGTGGCAGCGGTCTGCTGCGCTGATACGCCCCTAAGGTTCGAGGAGTCGGTAATGAAAGTTCGTGCATCGGTGAAAAAGCTGTGCCGTAACTGCAAGATCATCCGTCGCGAAGGCGTCGTACGAGTGATCTGCAGCGCGGAACCGCGTCACAAACAGCGCCAAGGCTGAGTGTGATCTGCGCTTCAAACCCAGCAGCTAGTGTGCTGCTGGGTTGATTATTCGTTTCTACAGCGATATTATCTCGCGCCCTATTTCTTGGCTTCCGGGGCGTAGGTAGCTGTCAATTGGAGTCCCACTGAATGGCCCGTATTGCAGGCGTCAACATTCCAGATAACAAGCATGCTGTTATCTCGCTGACCTACATCTATGGTGTCGGTCGCACTACTGCACAGAAGATCTGTGCAGACGCTGGTGTAAACCCAGCCGCTAAGATCAAGGATCTGAGCGACGAGCAAATCGAAACCCTGCGTGGCGAAGTCGCGAAGTTCACCACCGAAGGTGACCTGCGTCGTGACATCAACATGAAGATCAAGCGCTTGATGGACCTGGGTTGCTACCGCGGCCTGCGTCATCGTAAAGGTCTGCCGGTTCGCGGTCAGCGCACCAAGACCAACGCACGCACCCGTAAGGGCCCGCGTAAGCCGATCCGCAAGTAATCGCCCAGGAATATAGACATGGCAAAACCTGCTGCTCGTCCTCGTAAGAAAGTCAAAAAGACAGTGGTTGATGGCATCGCCCACATCCATGCCTCTTTCAACAACACCATCGTGACCATCACCGACCGTCAGGGCAACGCTTTGTCCTGGGCGACCTCCGGTGGTTCGGGTTTCCGTGGTTCGCGCAAATCCACCCCGTTCGCAGCACAGATCGCTGCTGAGCGTGCTGGTCAAGCTGCGCTGGAATACGGTCTGAAGAACCTCGACGTAAACGTCAAGGGTCCAGGTCCAGGTCGTGAGTCCGCCGTTCGTGCACTGAACAGCTGCGGCTACAAGATCGCCAGCATCACCGACGTGACGCCAATCCCGCACAACGGGTGCCGTCCGCCGAAGAAGCGTCGCGTGTAATCAGGAGACAGATAAATGGCACGTTACATTGGTCCAAAATGCAAACTGTCTCGTCGTGAAGGCACTGACCTGTTCCTGAAGAGCGGCGTTCGCGCTCTGGAATCGAAGTGCAACATCGAAGCAGCCCCAGGTATCCACGGCCAGCGCCGTGGCCGTCAGTCCGACTACGGTACCCAGCTGCGCGAGAAGCAAAAAGTTCGTCGTATCTACGGTGTTCTGGAGCGTCAGTTCCGCGGTTACTACCAGGCTGCAGCCTCGAAAAAAGGCGCAACCGGTGAGAACCTGCTGCAACTGCTCGAGTGCCGTCTGGATAACGTCGTCTACCGTATGGGCTTCGGCTCGACTCGTTCCGAGTCCCGTCAGCTGGTTTCGCACAAAGCGATCAGCGTCAACGGTAAGACTGTAAACATTCCATCCTACCAAGTTCGTCCGGGTGACGTGGTCGCGGTTCGCGAGAAGTCGCTGAACCAGCTGCGCATTGTTCAAGCCCTTGAACTGTGCGCCCAGCGTGGCCGCGTTGAGTGGGTTGACGTGGATGCTGCTAAAAAGTCGGGCGTTTTCAAGAACGTTCCTGCTCGCAGCGACCTGTCTGCCGACATCAACGAGAACCTGATTGTCGAGCTCTACTCCAAGTAAGGGCTAGAAAATAGGTGCATCCATGCAGATTTCGGTAAATGAGTTCCTGACTCCCCGCCACATTGATGTGCAGGTAGTCAGTCCGACCCGCGCCAAGATTACGCTCGAGCCTCTCGAGCGTGGTTTCGGCCATACCCTGGGCAACGCGCTGCGCCGCATCCTGTTGTCCTCCATGCCTGGCTGTGCAGTAGTCGAGGCCGAGATCGACGGCGTACTCCACGAGTACTCCGCGATCGAAGGTGTTCAGGAAGACGTCATTGAAATCCTGTTGAACCTGAAAGGCCTGGCTATCAAACTGCACGGTCGTGACGAAGTTACGCTGACCTTGTCGAAAAAGGGTTCGGGGGTGGTTACCGCTGCCGATATTCAGCTGGATCACGATGTCGAGATCGTCAACCCCGATCACGTAATCGCGAACCTGGCGTCGAACGGCGCCCTGAACATGAAGCTCACTGTAGCTCGTGGTCGTGGTTACGAGCCGGCCGACTCCCGTCAAACCGACGAAGACGAAAGCCGTAGCATTGGCCGTCTGCAGTTGGACGCTTCGTTCAGCCCGGTGCGTCGTATCGCCTATGTGGTCGAGAACGCCCGTGTTGAACAGCGTACCAACTTGGACAAGCTGGTCATTGATCTGGAAACCAACGGCACCCTGGATCCTGAAGAGGCTATCCGCCGCGCTGCGACCATCCTGCAACAGCAGCTGGCCGCGTTCGTCGACCTCAAAGGTGACAGCGAGCCTGTCGTAGTCGAGCAGGAAGACGAGATCGATCCGATCCTGCTGCGTCCGGTTGACGACCTGGAACTGACTGTACGTTCGGCCAACTGCCTCAAGGCGGAGAACATCTACTACATCGGCGACCTGATTCAGCGTACCGAAGTAGAGCTGTTGAAGACTCCTAACCTGGGCAAGAAGTCCCTGACTGAAATCAAGGACGTCCTGGCCTCTCGTGGTCTGTCTCTCGGCATGCGCCTCGACAACTGGCCGCCTGCAAGTCTTAAGAAAGACGACAAGGCGACCGCCTGATCGTCGTAATCACCGAACGTAGTGTTTGGTAAGGAATGAATCATGCGTCATCGTAAAAGTGGACGTCACCTGAGCCGTACCAGCTCTCACCGCAAGGCTATGTTCCAGAACATGGCAGTGTCGCTGATCGAGCACGAGCTGATCAAAACCACCCTGCCGAAAGCCAAGGAACTGCGCCGCGTTGCCGAGCCGCTGATCACCCTGGCCAAGGAAGACAGCGTAGCTAACCGCCGTCTGGCCTTCGATCGTACCCGTTCGAAGTCCGCTGTTGGCAAGCTGTTCAACGACCTGGGCAAGCGTTACGCCACCCGTCAGGGCGGCTACCTGCGCATCCTGAAGTGCGGTTTCCGCGCTGGCGACAACGCTCCTATGGCGTACGTCGAGCTGGTTGATCGTCCGGTCGGCGGTGCTGTAGAAGCTGCTGAGTAAGACGTTCTGTCTGCTACAAAAAACCGGGCCTAGTGCCCGGTTTTTTGTTTCAAGATGTATTGTTTATTTCTATTGATTCAAGTCACGTAATGCATTTGTTCTTGTAACCTTGCTCGTCAATACTCTCTCCAGAGCCGATTAGCCGGCGCTTGAAGACCGATAAGGAGAGCCCATGAGCAAGATTCTCACCACCGCCAGCGGTGCACCTGTAGCAGACAACCAGAATTCCCGTTCCGCCGGCCCGCGCGGCCCGCTGCTGCTCGACGACTTCCACCTGATCGAGAAGCTCGCCCACTTCAATCGCGAGAACATTCCTGAGCGCCGCGTACACGCAAAAGGCTCGGGCGCCTACGGCACCTTTACCGTCACCCGCGATATCACCGATTACACCAGTGCCAAGTTGTTTGAACAGGTTGGCAAGCAGACCGAAACCTTCCTGCGCTTCTCCACCGTTGGTGGTGAGCGTGGCTCCTCTGATACCGAGCGCGATCCCCGTGGTTTTGCCGTCAAGTTCTACACCGAGGAAGGTAACTGGGACATCGTCGGCAACAACACGCCGGTGTTCTTCATCCGCGACCCACTGAAGTTTCCGGACTTTATCCACACCCAGAAGCGTCACCCACAATCCAACCTGAAGAACGCCCAGATGATGTGGGACTTCTGGTCGCACTCTCCCGAGGCGCTGCATCAGGTCACCATTCTGTTCTCCGATCGCGGCATTCCGGACGGCTACCGCCACATGCACGGTTTCGGTAGCCATACCTACAGCCTGATCAATGCCAAGGGTGAACGCACCTGGGTCAAATGGCACTTCAAGACCCAGCAAGGCATCAAGAACCTCGCACCGGCAGATGCCGCGCGCCTGGCAGGTACTGACCCGGACTACGCCCAGCGCGACCTGTTCGAAGCCATCGAGCGGGGCGATTACCCACGCTGGACCGTATGCATCCAGGTGATGAGCGAAGCCGAGGCTGCCAGCCGCGACGAAAACCCCTTCGACGTGACCAAAACCTGGTCGCAGAAGGTCTACCCGCTGATTGAAGTGGGCGTGCTGGAGCTCAACCGTAACCCGCTCAACTACTTTGCCGAGGTCGAGCAGGCTGCGTTTGGCCCGAGCAACATGGTGCCGGGTGTTGGCCTGTCGCCGGACCGCATGCTGCAAGGGCGGGTATTCGCCTACGCCGACGCGCACCGCTACCGGGTGGGCACCAACCATCAGCAACTGCCGGTGAACGCACCACGCTGCCCGGTCAACAGCTACCAGCGTGATGGTTCCATGGCCACTGCCACTTACGGCAGCGCGCCGAACTATGAGCCCAACAGCTACAGCGATGCGCCGAAGCAGTCGCCAAGCCACGCCGAGCCTGCACTGGCCCTGAATGGTTCGGCAGACCGCTACGACCACCGCGAGGACACCGACTACTATAGCCACGCCGGCGCGCTGTTCCGCCTGATGAACGATGAGCAGAAAGCCCTGCTGATAAACAACATTGCCGGCACCATGGCAGGCGTCAGCGAAGACGTGATCCGGCGTCAGCTGCAATACTTCTTCAAGGCCGATCCGGCCTATGGCGAAGGGGTTGCCAAGGCCTTGGGCATCAATCTCGCCTAAGTCGAAGTGATAAGAAGAACCGCCCTCATTTGGGCGGTTTTTCAATGAATATCACTACTGTTTAACCGATTTTTTGCTTCTAATTGCGCGGTTTTTCAGTGACCGCAGGCAAAAGCTGGTTCACACTATATGGCATAGACGTTTTCACATGGAGAAGCAGGGCGATGCAAGGTCACCCGGACGTAATCAACTACCTCGTTACGCTGCTGAAGGGCGAACTGGCGGCTCGCGACCAGTACTTCATTCACTCGCGTATGTACGAAGACTGGGGCCTGTCCAAGCTCTACGAGCGCATCAACCACGAAATGGAAGAAGAGACGCAGCACGCCGATGCCCTGATGCGTCGCATCCTCATGCTCGAAGGCACCCCTGACATGCGCGCGGATGACCTGGAAGTGGGCAGCACCGTGCCGGAAATGATCGAGGCCGACCTCAAGCTCGAGTACAAGGTACGCGGCGCGCTGTGCAAAGGCATCGAACTGTGCGAACTGCATAAGGACTACATCAGCCGCGATATCCTGCGCGCACAGTTGGCTGATACCGAAGAAGATCACACCTACTGGCTGGAGAAGCAGCAGGGGCTGATCAAGGCCATTGGCCTGGAGAATTACCTGCAGTCGCAGATGTAAAAGCCTGGGGCTGCTTTGCAGCCCTATCGCGACACAAGGCCGCTCCTACATTTGATCGCGTCAATCCAGAGATTACGCGATCGCCTGTAGGAGCGGCCTTGTGTCGCGAAAGGGGCGCAAAGCGCCCCCCGAGGCCTTACGCCCGATCCCGCTCCAGCAACGGTTTCAGGTAGTGCCCGGTATACGACTGCTTCATCGTACTCAGTTCTTCCGGCGTACCGCAGGCGATGATCTGTCCGCCTTTCGAGCCACCCTCCGGCCCCAGATCCACCAGCCAATCCGCGGTCTTGATCACATCCAGGTTGTGCTCGATCACCACCACGGTATTGCCGTGGTCGCGCAGGCGATGCAGCACGTCCAGCAACTGCTGAATATCGGCAAAGTGCAGGCCCGTGGTCGGCTCGTCGAGGATGTACAGGGTCTTGCCGGTGTCACGCTTGGACAGTTCGCGCGACAGCTTCACTCGCTGTGCCTCACCGCCCGACAGCGTGGTCGCCGACTGGCCCAGCTTGATGTATGACAGCCCCACATCCATCAACGTCTGCAGCTTGCGCGCCAGCGCCGGCACTGCGTCGAAGAACTCGCGGGCATCCTCGATGGTCATTTCCAGCACCTCGTGGATGTTCTTGCCCTTGTACTTGATCTCCAGGGTTTCGCGGTTGTAGCGCTTGCTCTTGCACACGTCGCATGGCACATAGATGTCCGGCAGGAAGTGCATCTCCACCTTGATCAGGCCATCGCCCTGGCAGGCCTCGCAACGGCCTCCCTTGACGTTGAACGAGAAACGCCCCGGACCATAGCCGCGCGAACGCGATTCCGGCACACCGGAGAACAGCTCGCGGATCGGCGTGAAGATGCCGGTGTAGGTCGCCGGGTTCGAGCGAGGGGTGCGGCCGATCGGGCTCTGGTCGATGTCCACTACCTTGTCCAGGTGCTGCAGGCCATCCATGCTGGCATGCGGCGCCGCTTCCAGGCTGCTTGAGCCATTCAGGGCGGTCGCGGCCAGTGGGAACAGGGTGTTGTTGATCAGTGTCGACTTGCCCGAACCGGACACCCCGGTCACGCAGGTCAGCAGGCCGATCGGGATTTCAAGGTCGACGTTTTGCAGGTTGTTGCCACGCGCGCCCTTGAGCTTGAGTTGCAGCTTCTTGTTGCGCGGCGTGCGCTTGGCCGGCACTACGATCTTCTTGCGCCCTGACAGGTACTTGCCGGTCAGCGAGTCGGGGTGCTCCATGACCTCCTGCGGCGACCCCTCGGCGACGATCTGACCGCCGTGCACGCCGGCCCCAGGGCCGATGTCCACCACGTAGTCGGCCAGGCGGATGGCGTCCTCGTCGTGTTCCACCACGATCACCGTGTTGCCCAGGTCGCGCAGGTGGTTGAGGGTGGCCAGCAGGCGGTCATTGTCACGTTGATGAAGGCCGATGGACGGCTCATCGAGGATGTACATCACTCCCACCAGGCCAGCACCGATCTGGCTGGCCAGGCGGATACGCTGCGCTTCGCCACCGGACAGGGTATCAGCGCTGCGGTCCAGGGTGAGATAGTCGAGACCGACGTTCACCAGGAACTGCAGGCGCTCGCAGATTTCCTTGAGGATCTTCGCCGCAATCTCGCCACGGCGTCCGGTCAGAGTCAGCTCGCCGAAGTAGTTGCTGGCTTCACCGATCGGCAGGTTGGTCACTGCCGGTAGCGTTTTTTCGCCCACCCACACATGCCTTGCCTCACGGCGCAGGCGGGTGCCGCGGCAATCGGGGCACGGCTGGGTGCCGAGGAACTTGGCCAGTTCTTCGCGCACGGTGGCCGACTCGGTCTCGCGGTAGCGACGCTCCAGGTTCGGCACGATGCCTTCGAACGGGTGCGAGCGCTTGACGATGTCGCCACGGTCGTTGAGGTACTTGAAGTCGACGCTCTGCTTGCCGCTGCCCTGCAGGATCACCTTCTGGTGCTCGGCCGAAAGCTGGCCGAATGGTTCCTCAAGGCTGAAGCCGTAATGCGCGGCCAGCGAGCCGAGCATCTGGAAGTAGTACACGTTGCGCCGGTCCCAGCCGCGGATCGCGCCTTCGGCCAAGGTGAGCTCGGCATTGACCAGGCGCTTGGTGTCGAAGAACTGCTTCACCCCCAGGCCATCGCAGGTCGGGCAGGCGCCGGCGGGGTTGTTGAAGGAGAACAGCTTCGGCTCCAGCTCGCTGATGGCATGACCACAGACCGGGCAGGCGAAACGCGCGGAGAAGATCGTCTCTTCGCCGGGCTCGTCATCCATCGGCGCGACCAGGGCTATGCCGTCGGCCAGCTTGAGCGCGGTCTCGAACGACTCGGCCAGGCGCTGTTGCAGGTCGGCGCGGACCTTGAAACGGTCCACCACCACATCGATGCTGTGTTTTTTCTGCTTGTCCAGCTTGGGCAGTTCGTCGAGCTCGTAGAGCTTGCCGTTGACCCGGGCGCGCACAAAGCCCTGGGCCCGCAGCTCGTCGAACACCGCCAGGTGCTCGCCCTTGCGCTCGCGCACCACCGGCGCCAGCAGCATCAGCTTGCTGCCTTCCGGTCGCTCCAGCACCAGGTCGACCATCTGGCTGATCGTTTGCGCTTCCAGCGGGATATCGTGATCCGGGCAGCGTGGGGTACCCACGCGAGCGTACAGCAGGCGCAGATAGTCGTAGATTTCGGTGATGGTGCCGACCGTGGAGCGGGGGTTGTGCGAGGTCGACTTCTGCTCGATGGAAATGGCCGGCGACAGGCCTTCGATGGTGTCGACGTCGGGCTTTTCCATCATCGACAGGAACTGCCGGGCGTAGGCCGACAGCGATTCCACATAGCGGCGCTGGCCTTCGGCGTACAGAGTGTCGAACGCCAGGGACGACTTGCCGGAACCGGATAGGCCGGTGATCACGATCAGCTTGTCCCGGGGCAGGGTCAGGTCGATGTTCTTCAGGTTGTGGGTACGTGCCCCACGAATCAGGATCTTGTCCACTGCGGCCTCGCTCGGCGGGCATAAACAAGGAAGTATACGGCGCCCTGCCATTACGCGGCAAAGCGTCGCGTAGATGCCGTCAAGCTGTCGGACTGATAGAATCGCCGCCGGTTCACACGAGGTTAATCCATGCACGACACCCACAACGAGCGTATGAGTGGCGGCGAAACCCGCGCCGCTGGCGGCCTGGCCCTGGTCTTTGCCTTTCGTATGCTGGGCATGTTCATGGTCTTGCCGGTGCTGGCCACCTACGGCATGGACCTGGCCGGTGCCACGCCTGCGCTGATCGGCCTGGCCATTGGTGCCTATGGCCTGACCCAGGCCGTATTGCAGATCCCGTTCGGGATGATTTCCGATCGCATCGGCCGCCGGCCTGTGATTTACCTGGGGCTGGTCATCTTTGCCCTGGGCAGTGTATTGGCGGCCCAGGCCGACTCCATCTGGGGTGTGATTGCCGGGCGTATCCTGCAGGGTGCCGGGGCGATTTCCGCTGCGGTCATGGCGCTGCTGTCCGACCTCACCCGCGAGCAGCACCGGACCAAGGCCATGGCCATGATCGGCATGAGCATCGGCCTTTCGTTTGCCGTCGCCATGGTCGTCGGCCCATTGCTGACTCGTGCCTTTGGCTTGTCAGGATTGTTCCTCGCCACGGCAGGACTTGCCCTGGTCGGCATCCTGCTGATCGCCTTTGTGGTGCCCAATACCCACAGCATCCTGCAGCACCGTGAGTCGGGTGTGGCGCGCCAGGCCATCGGCCCGACCCTGCGCCATCCGGACCTTCTGCGCCTGGATGTGGGCATCTTCATCCTCCACGCCATCCTCATGGCCAGCTTCGTCGCATTGCCACTGGCCTTTGTCGAGCGCGGCGGTCTTCCGAAGGAACAGCACTGGTGGGTGTACCTGACCGCGTTGTTCATCTCATTTTTTGCAATGGTCCCGTTCATCATCTATGGCGAAAAAAAGCGCAAGATGAAACGCGTGCTGGCCGGGGCGGTCAGTGTGTTGCTGCTGGTGGAGGTGTTCTTCTGGCAGTGGGCTGACGGTTTGCGCGGACTGGTGATCGGCACCGTGGTATTCTTTACTGCATTCAACCTGCTGGAGGCATCGCTGCCTTCGCTGGTGAGCAAGGTGTCGCCTGCAGGTGGCAAGGGGACGGCAATGGGGGTCTACTCCACCAGCCAGTTCCTCGGCGCTGCCCTGGGAGGAATCCTCGGTGGCTGGTTGTTCCAGCACGGCGGGCTGAACATGGTGTTCCTCGGTTGTGCGGTACTGTGTGCCATCTGGTTGGTCGTCGCCTTGCGCATGAACGAGCCGCCCTATGTGACCAGCCTGCGCATGCCGCTGACGCCAGAGGCAGTCCGGGAAGCCGGCCTGACCGAGCGCCTGATGGCTGTGCCAGGTGTGACCGACGCCGTCGTGGTGGCGGAAGAAGCCGCCATCTATATCAAACTGGATACGAAAATTTTGGACCGTACGACCCTCGAGCGCCTGGTAAACCCGGCCTCTTCGGCGTGCGAAGCCTAGGAGAACGTTATGGCCCGTGGGGTTAACAAAGTCATTCTGGTCGGCACCTGTGGCCAGGATCCCGAAGTCCGCTACCTGCCCAACGGTAACGCCGTGACCAACCTGAGCCTGGCTACCAGCGAGCAGTGGACCGACAAGCAGTCGGGCCAGAAGGTCGAGCGTACCGAGTGGCACCGTGTGTCGCTGTTCGGCAAGGTTGCCGAAATCGCCGGCGAATATCTGCGCAAAGGTTCGCAGTGCTACATCGAAGGCAAGCTGCAGACCCGCGAGTGGGAAAAAGACGGCATCAAGCGCTACACCACCGAGATCATCGTCGACATCAACGGCACCATGCAGCTGCTCGGCGGCCGCCCGCAGAACCAGCAGCAGGGCGGTGACCCGTACAACCAGGGTGGCGGCAACTACGGTGGCGGCCAGCCGCAGCAGTACAACCAGGCCCCACGCCAGCAGGCCCCGCGCCCGCAACAGGCTCCTCAGCGCCCGGCCCCGCAGCAGCCAGCCCCGCAGCCGGCGGCTGACTTCGACAGCTTCGATGACGATATTCCGTTCTGATCAGAACGGTTAGGCGTCTGGCAAGACCAGAAACCCAGGGCAGTTGCCCTGGGTTTTTTTATGGGCGGTGCCGCGTACCTTTTTGTGGGCGGGCTTGCCCGAGAATGAATTGGTACCGACTGCCACTCCAATAGCGAGCCTGATCAATAGAACAACCGTGGCTCTGGCGAGTCCAGCAGGCTGACCAGCTTGGTCAGGGCAAAGCCCAACTCCTGACGACTGGGGGCCATCAAGGCGATGCGCACGCCGCAGCTGGCGTGGCTGCGCTCTGGCAGGAACTGGCTGCCACTGACTACAGTGACGCCGTTGTTACGCGCCAGGTTGGCGAATTCGTCGCTGGTCCACGGCTCGGGCAACTCCAGCCAGATGTGGAAGCTGTTGGGCTGGCTGCGGATCTTGTACTTGCCAAGGATCTCCTGGGCCATTTGCTGGCGCGCGGCAGCCTCTTCCTGTTGTTCTCGCACCAACTGGTCGGCCATGCCGCTGTTGATCAGGTTGCGGGCCAGTTGTGCCATCAACGGCGATGGCATCCAGACGCTGCTGCGTACCATCGACGATAGCCGCGAGAGGGTTTGCGGTGGGGCGTACAGGTAACCGATACGCAGCGCCGGCAGCACACTTTTGGACAGGCTGGTGAGATACACCGAACGTTCTGGCGCATACGCTGCCAGTGGCTGGTAATCCGGAGCGGGTTCAAGGAAGCCGTAGATATCGTCATCGACGATGAACAGGTCGAACTCGCGGGCGATCTCTGCGATGGCCTGGCGCCGTGCGTGGGGCATGATCGAGTTGGTGGGGTTCTGGTGGGTGGTGACACACACCAACAGGGAAGGGCGATGCTCCAGGCAGGCCGCGCGCAATGCCTCGGGAATAAGGCCATGCTCGTCCATGGCCACGCCACGCAGGCGGCGGCCCATGCTGTGGGCCAGGGAGATGATGCCGGGATAGCAGAACGATTCACACAGCACCACATCGTCGCTGTTCGACAGGCTGCTGATGGCCACCAATAGTCCATGCTGTGCGCCAGAGGTCAGTACAACCTGTTGCCAGCGCGCATCAGGCAGCCAGCGCTGAATCCAGGCTGCACCTGCTTGTTTGTGGGAGGTGTGACCACCTTCTGTCACATAGTCGAGTACCTGTCCCAGGTCCGCAGAGGTGGCCAGCTCGCTGATGGCCGCACCCAGCCACTCACTCATGTGGGCGTCGTTGGGTTTGATGATCGAGAGATCGATCTGGCTGCTTTCGCCAGTAGCTGGTGTGTGCACCGACGGGGCGGATAACCGCTGTCGCAACTGCCTGACAAATGTGCCACGGCCTACCTCTCCAACCACCAGGCCGCGCTTGGCGGCTTCGTCGTAGGCTCTTCCAACTGTGCCGGGGGTTACATTCAGTGCCTCGGCAAGGTCTTTGAGGGTGGGCAAACGATCGCCTGCTGCAAGCCGACCACTTTCGATGTCCTGTTCAAGGGCATTAGCGATCATCAGGTAAACCGGCTGGGTTTGATCGCCGTATTGAGGGACCCACATGGAAATGGCACCAGATTCTGCAATTGCGCGCAGCCTAACATGAAAGCCAAGATGCGGGTAATGATGGTAATCTTCGCCATTGAGTCGATTTAATTCGATATTGCATCGATTCAATTGTTGTAATTACAATCATCGCGCTGATTGGGACATGCACATTTGCGTTGTGCTTGGCAGGACACTCCACTGGATGGACTTCGCTATGGAAATTCTGGGCGCTTTCTGGGCGGAACACTGGTTGCTGGCGGTGCTCATGCTTGGGGCTATCGCTTTCGTTGCCGGCTTCGTAGACAGCATTGCCGGTGGCGGCGGGTTGTTCCTGGTGCCGGGCTTTCTGCTGGTCGGCATGCCACCGCAGGTTGCCCTCGGCCAGGAAAAACTGGTCAGTACCGTTGGCACACTGGCAGCCATTCGCAACTTCCTGGCCAACAGCAAGATGGTCTGGCAGGTGGCGCTGGTCGGCGTGCCATTCTCGTTGCTCGGTGCCTACCTGGGAGCGCACCTGATCGTCTCGATCTCCCAGGAAGCTGTGGGCAAGATCATCCTGGCGCTGATCCCCTTCGGCATCCTCATCTTCCTCACCCCCAAGGACCGCCCGGTCGAGGAGCGCGAACTGTCATCGCGCATGCTCTTCACCGTGGTACCGCTGACCTGTCTGGCCATCGGCTTCTACGACGGCTTCTTCGGCCCGGGTACCGGCAGCATGTTCATCATCGCGTTCCACTACCTGCTGCGCATGGACCTGGTCTCCAGCTCGGCCAATTCAAAAACCTTCAACTTCGCATCCAACATCGGCGCTTTGGTGGCCTTCGTCATTGCCGGCAAGGTCGTCTACCTGCTGGCGGTGCCGCTGGTGGCCTGCAACATCCTCGGCAACCACCTTGGCAGTGCACTGGCCCTGCGCAAGGGCAACGAAGTGGTGCGCAAGGCGCTGGTGTTCTCGATGCTCTGCCTGTTCACCAGCCTGGGCGTTAAGTACCTGGCCTGACCCTTCCATAGGAGACAACTGATGAAAACTGCATTCGTAACCGGCGCCTCCTCGGGCTTTGGCCGCGCCATCTGCCGTACCTTGATCGGCAAAGGCTACCGCGTGATCGGTGGCGCCCGGCGCATGGACAAGCTGCAAGCGCTGGCCGCCGAGCTAGGCGTCAATTTCATTCCGCTGGCGCTGGATGTCACCGACCCGGTGTCGCTCGAGAAGGCGGTCGAGCAGATTAGTGATGCGTCACTGCAGGTCGACCTGCTGGTCAATAATGCCGGGCTGGCGCTGGGCGTGGACCGTGCCCAGGCCAGTAGTGCGGAAAACTGGCAGCGGATGATCGACACCAACATCACTGGCCTGGCCATGGTCACCCACAAGATCCTGCCGCAGATGGTGGAAGCTGACAGCGGCATGATCATCAATATCGGCTCGATCGCCGGCACCTATCCCTACCCGGGCGGTAACGTGTATGGCGCCAGCAAGGCCTTCGTTCGCCAGTTCAGCCTCAACCTGCGCGCCGACCTGGCGGGCACCCGCGTGCGAGTGAGCAACATCGAGCCTGGGCTGTGCTCGGGGACCGATTTCTCGGTGGTGCGCCTGAACGGTGATCTGGATGCCGTGCAGGCGCTGTATCGGGACGTGGAGGCCATCCTGCCCGAGGACATCGCGGCCACGGTGGCCTGGATTGCCGAGCAGCCGGCGCATGTGAACATCAATACCATCGAGATCATGCCGGTGGCCCAGAGCAGTGCGGCGCTGAACGTGGTGCGCAACCTGCCGCTTTGCTGATCGGCCGGTGGTGGATGGCCGGGCGTTGCCGGTGTTCGCGGGCACGCCCGCTGCAACAGGAATAGCGCTTTGCTTCGGGCATGTGCAGTAACTGTGGGAGCGGGTTCACCCGCGAATCAGGCAACACAGCGCCTTCAGCTGACCCATGTCATCGCACCTTCTCGATTCTTGGCTAGTCTTAACTGTTGGCGGCCATCAATTGGCCGCCACCGTGACTACCAAGAGGCGCCGGCCATGTTCCGTGCGTCCACCACCTGATCAGGAGTGCACGATGGACCTGAACCGTCGGCAGTTCTTCAAGGTCGCCGCCGTCGGCCTTGGAGGCTCGAGCCTTGCGGCGTTGGGCATGGCCCCGACACCCGCATTCGCCGAGCAGGTGCGTCACTTCAAGCTGGCGCATACCAAGGAAACCCGTAACACCTGCCCTTACTGCTCGGTCGGCTGCGGCCTGATCATGTACAGCCAGGGCGATGCGGGCAAGAACGTCAAACAGAACATCATCCATATCGAAGGTGACGCCGACCACCCAGTCAACCGCGGCACCCTCTGCCCGAAAGGCGCTGGCCTGCTGGACTTCATCCACAGCCCGAGCCGCCTGCAGTACCCCGAGGTACGCAAGCCGGGCAGCAAGGAGTGGGTGCGGGTCAGCTGGGACGAGGCGCTCGATCGCGTTGCCGACCTGATGAAGCAGGACCGCGACGCCAACTTCATCGAAAAGAACGCCCAGGGGCAAACGGTCAACCGCTGGCTCACCACCGGCTTTCTTGCTGCTTCCGCCGCCTCCAACGAGGCCGGCTACCTGACCCACAAGGTCATCCGCGCAACAGGCATGCTGGGGTTCGATAACCAGGCTCGTGTCTGACATGGCCCGACGGTGGCAAGTCTTGCCCCGACGTACGGCCGTGGCGCCATGACCAACCACTGGTCCGATATCGCCAATGCGAATCTGGTCCTGGTGATGGGTGGCAACGCAGCAGAAGCGCATCCGTGCGGCTTCAAGTGGGTGACCGAGGCCAAGGCGCACAACAAGGCGCGGCTGATCGTGGTCGACCCGCGGTTTACCCGTACCGCTTCGGTGTCCGACTACTACGCACCGATTCGTACCGGTACCGACATCGCCTTCATGGGCGGGTTGATCAATTACTTGCTGAGCAATGACAAGATCCAGCACGAGTACGTGCGCAACTACACCGATGTGTCGTTCATCGTCAAAGAGAACTATGGCTTCGAGGATGGCCTGTTCAGCGGGTACGACGAGGCCAAGCGCGTGTATTCCGACAAGTCCGGCTGGGGTTACGAGCTGGGTGAAGACGGCTTTGCCAAGGTCGACCCGACGCTGCAGCACCCGCGCTGCGTGTTCCAGCTGATGAAGCAGCACTACAGCCGCTATACACCGGAACTGGCAAGCATGACCTGTGGCATGCCGCAGGACGCCATGTTGAAGATCTGGGAAGAGATCGCCACCTGCTCGGTACCGGGCAAGACCATGACGATCCTCTATGCGCTTGGCTGGACGCAGCACTCGATCGGCGCACAGATCATCCGCAGTGCGGCCATGGTGCAGTTGCTGCTGGGCAACGTCGGCATGCCGGGTGGCGGGGTCAATGCCTTACGCGGGCACTCCAACATCCAGGGCCTGACCGACCTCGGCCTGCTGTCCAACTCGTTGCCGGGTTACTTGACCCTTGCCGGCGATGCCGAGCAGGACTATGCCGCCTATATCGACAAGCGCGCCTCCAAGCCACTGCGTCCTGGCCAACTGTCGTACTGGCAGAACTACGGCAAGTTCCATGTCAGCCTGATGAAGGCGTGGTACGGCGCCAATGCCACGGCGGAGAACAACTGGGGCTACGACTGGCTGCCCAAGCTCGATGTGCCGGCCTACGACGTGCTGCGCATGTTCGAGATGATGGGCCAGGGCAAGGTAAACGGCTACATGTGCCAAGGTTTCAACCCGATTGCCGCGCTGCCGGACAAGAACCGTGTCACTGCCGCCCTGAGCAAACTCAAGTGGCTGGTGATCATGGACCCGCTGGCCACCGAGACCTCGGAGTTCTGGCGCAACGCCGGGCCGTTCAACGATGTCGATACGGCCAACATCCAGACCGAAGTGATCCGCCTGCCCACTACCTGCTTTGCCGAGGAAGACGGCTCGCTGGTCAACAGCAGCCGCTGGCTGCAGTGGCACTGGAAGGGCGCCGACGGCCCGGGCGAGACCCGCACCGACGTTCACATCATGAGCGAGCTGTTCCTGCGCCTGCGCCGACGCTACCAGGCCGAAGGCGGCGCCTATCCTGACGCGCTGATGAACATCAACTGGCCATACAAGGTCCCTGAAGAGCCATCCCCGGAGGAGCTGGCCAAGGAAATGAACGGCTGGGCGGTGACGGACGTCACCGATCCGACTGGCGCAGTGCTCAAGGCCGGCCAGCAACTGGCGGGCTTTGGCCAGCTCAAGGACGACGGCAGCACTGCGTCCGGTTGCTGGATCTTCTCCGGCAGCTGGACCGAGCAGGGTAACCAGATGGCTCGCCGTGACAACAGCGACCCGTACGGCATGCACCAAGTGCAGAACTGGGCCTGGGCCTGGCCGGCCAACCGCCGCATCCTCTACAACCGTGCCTCCAGCGACCCGCAAGGCAAGCCGTGGGACCCGGAGAAGAAGCGCCTGGTGTGGTGGAACGGCAAGGCCTGGACCGGGACCGATGTGCCCGACTTCAAGGTCGACTCGCCGCCCGAGGCGGGGATGAACCCGTTCATCATGAACCCCGAAGGCGTGGCGCGGTTCTTCGCCATCGACAAGATGGCCGAAGGCCCGTTCCCCGAGCACTACGAGCCGTTCGAGACGCCGATTGGCATCAACCCGCTGCACCCGCAGAACAAGAAGGCCACCAGTAACCCGGCCGGGCGGGTATTCGACTCGGTGTGGGACACCCTCGGCAAGCACGACGAGTTCCCGTACGCGGCGACCACGTACAGGCTGACCGAGCACTTCCACTTCTGGAGCAAGCATTGCCGGCTCAACGCCATTGCCCAGCCCGAGCAGTTCGTCGAAATCGGCGAGGTGCTGGCCAACGAGAAAGGTATCAAGGCCGGCGACCGGGTGCGGGTATCGAGCAAGCGCGGACACATCGATGCGGTGGCGGTAGTGACCAAGCGGATTCGCCCGCTCCAGGTCAATAACCAGACCGTGCACCAGATCGGCATCCCGCTGCACTGGGGCTTCACCGGGGCTACGCGGCATGGCTACCTGACCAACACCCTGGTGCCTTTCCTGGGTGACGGCAATACCCAGACGCCAGAGTCCAAGTCGTTCCTCGTCAAAGTGGAGAAACTCTGATGGCCAGCCAAGACATCATCGCCCGCTCGGCCACCACCACCGTACCGCCTTCGGTACGCCAGCAGCAGGAAGTCGCCAAGCTGATCGACACCACCAAATGCATCGGCTGCAAGGCTTGCCAGGTGGCGTGTTCGGAGTGGAACGAACTGCGTGACGAGGTCGGCCACAACCACGGCACCTACGACAACCCCCAGGACCTCACTGCCGAGACCTGGACCCTGATGCGCTTTACCGAGCACGAGCGCGACGACGGCAACCTGGAGTGGCTGATTCGCAAGGATGGCTGCATGCACTGCGCCGAGCCAGGTTGCCTGAAGGCGTGCCCGAGCCCGGGAGCGATCATCAAGCACGCCAACGGCATCGTCGACTTCAACCAGGACCACTGCATCGGTTGTGGGTACTGCATCACCGGTTGCCCGTTCAATATCCCGCGTATTTCGCAGAAGGACCACAAGGCGTACAAGTGCACCCTGTGTTCCGACCGCGTGACCGTGGGCCTGGAGCCGGCCTGCGTGAAAACCTGCCCGACCGGGGCGATCGTGTTCGGCACGAAGGATGAGATGAAGGTGCATGCCGCCGAGCGCGTCGTCGACCTCAAGTCGCGGGGCTACGACAAGGCCGGGCTGTACGACCCGGACGGCGTCGGTGGCACCCACGTGATGTATGTGCTGCACCATGCCGACACACCGAAGCTGTACGCCGGCCTGCCGGACCAGCCGGTGATCAGCCCGCTGGTGGGGCTGTGGAAGGGCTTTACCAAGCCGCTGGCGCTGCTGGCCATGGGGGCTGCGGTGCTGGCCGGGTTCTTCCACTATGTGCGGGTAGGGCCACAGCGGGTGGAGGAGGACGAACACCCGGCACCTGCGGATGAAAGCGTGCACCAGGTGGACCCGTCGGTCCATGTCTATGATCCGACCAAGCCCGGTGGGCAAGGGGAGCAGCGACCATGAACGACAACAAACCCATCCTGCGCTACAACGCCAACGAGCGCAGCAATCACTGGGTCGTCGCGATCCTGTTCATCCTGGCTGGCCTGTCGGGGCTGGCGCTGTTCCATCCGGCGCTGTTCTGGCTCAGCAACCTGTTCGGCGGTGGGCCCTGGACACGCATCCTGCACCCCTTCCTCGGGGGGGCGATGTTCGTGTTCTTCCTCGGCCTGGTGCTGCGTTTCTGGCGCGCCAATTTCATCACTGCCAATGACCGACTGTGGCTGCGCCGGGTGGACCGGGTGATGCTCAACAAGGAGGAGGGTGTGCCACCGATCGGCAAGTACAACGCCGGGCAGAAGCTGTTGTTCTGGACCCTGCTGGTGTGCATGCTGGTTCTGCTGGTCAGCGGCGTGGTGATCTGGCGCGCATACTTCAGCCATTTGTTCGGCATCGAGGTCATTCGCCTGTCTGCGCTGCTCCACGCCCTGGCGGCGTTCGTGCTGATCCTCAGCATCATCGTGCACATCTACGCCGGTATCTGGATCAAGGGCTCGATCGGCGCCATGCTGCATGGCTGGGTCAGCCGCGCCTGGGCGCGCAAGCACCATGAGTTGTGGTACCGCGAAGTGACTGGTGACAAGACGCCGGGCAATCACGGACGAAAAGAAGGATGAGCGCTTGAGCACGATACTCGAACCCGGGCAGATCGAAGCGTCGGCAGTGATGCCGCCGTTTCTGCACCTGCCCCCCGCCAACCTGTTCGAACTGCGCGCCGCGCGTCTGGAGCAGCTGGCTGAGGGCAATGCCCTTGGCGAATACCTGAAGCTGGTGGCTCGTTTGTGCCGTATCCAGCAGCAGCTTGTGGATAACCCGCCCGCTGGCATGCCGGTGGCAGAGGAGCGTCAGCGCCTGTGCATAAGTCATGGTTTGCCGCCACTGGCGGCGGACAGCCTGGTGCGTGAAGGGCCATGGCTGGTCTGGTTGCTGGCCTTGCTCGAGCATCTCGACGCGGACACCAGCGGTCCGTTGGGGGAGGCGCTGCAAACCCTGCGCAGCAGTGACGACCATCAACGCAAGGGTTGGGGCATCGCCTTGCTCGCCGGCCAGTACGACGCAGTGCCCGCAGCACTGGTGCCGTTCATTGGGGCGGCCTTGCAGGCGGCCTGGTCCAGCTGGTTGCTGGCGCTGCCCGCGCCAGAGCTCAAGCCCGCCGACAGCCTGGCCCAGTGCCCGGCCTGCGGTTCGCCGGCGATGGCCGGGGTGGTGCGCAACCGCGGCAAGCACAATGGCCTGCGCTACCTGGCTTGTTCGCTGTGTGCCTGCGAATGGCACGTGGTGCGGGTCAAATGCGTGTACTGCGAGTCGAGCAAGGACCTGCGCTATACCAGCCTTGACGATGACCGCCATGCGCCGGGCAAGGCGCCGCTACGGGCGGAGTGCTGCCCGGAGTGCGAGAGCTACCTGAAGCAGAACTACCTGGAAAACGACGCGGCGGCCGAGCCGCTGGCCGATGACCTGGCCAGCCTGGCACTGGACATTCGCCTGGACGAGGAGGGCTTCCATCGGTTGGCACCGAACCTGATGCTCGCACCCGGGTAATGGAGAGTGTCTACACTGTAAGACCGAGTCGCCTTCTTCGCGGGTAAACCCGCTCCCACAGGGCCCGCGCAGCTTTTGAGGCTTGCGCGGCCCTTGTAGGAGCGGGTTTACCCGCGAGAGGCCAGTACAGACAACGGATCAGTCCAAGGTAGTACCGCATGCCCTCCAGCCTAGCCAGCGACACCCCACGCCTGCCCTCCATCGACACCCTTTTGCGCCACCCAGCCTGCCTCCCGCTGATCGACCGCCACGGTCGCGACGCGGTCCTCGCCACCCTGCGGCAACTGCTCGACGACCTGCGCGACCCCGCCCGCACCGGCCAGCTCAGCACCGCCGAACTGGCCGCTGAAGTCCTGCTGGGCCGCACTGGCGAACGCTTGGCCACCCAGCAACGCAGCCAGGTCCGCCGAGTGTTCAACCTCACCGGCACCGTGTTGCACACCAACCTCGGCCGCGCCCTGTTGCCAGAGGAGGCCATCGAGGCCATGCAGACCGCCGCCCGCTACCCGCTCAACCTGGAATTCGACCTGGCCACCGGCAAGCGCGGCGACCGTGACGATCTGATCGAGGGCCTGATCCGCGAGCTGACAGGCGCCGAAGCCGTCACCGTGGTCAACAACAACGCCGCCGCCGTGCTGCTGGCGCTCAACAGCCTGGGTGCGCGCAAGGAGGGGATCATCTCACGCGGTGAACTGATCGAGATCGGCGGTGCCTTCCGCATCCCCGACATCATGGCCCGCGCCGGCGTGAAGCTGCACGAAGTCGGCACCACCAACCGCACCCATGCCCGTGACTACGAGGCCGCCATCAGCCCGCGTACGGGCCTGCTGATGCGGGTGCATTGCAGCAACTACAGCATTCAGGGCTTCACTACCCAGGTGCCCACCGCCGAGCTGGCGCGTATCGCCCACCAACATGACTTGCCGTTGCTTGAAGACCTTGGCAGCGGCAGCCTGCTTGACCTTACCCGCTGGGGCCTGCCCGCCGAGCCTACTGTGCGTCAGGCCCTGGCTGACGGCGCCGATATCGTCACCTTCAGCGGCGACAAACTGCTGGGCGGGCCGCAAGCCGGAATCATCGTCGGGCGCAAGGAGCTGATCGCCAGAATCAAGAAGAACCCGCTCAAGCGCGCGCTGCGGGTCGACAAGATCACCCTTGCCGCACTCGAAGCGGTGCTGGCGTTGTACCGCAACCCCGACCGCCTGGCCGAGCGCCTGCCCAGCCTGCGCCTGCTGACCCGCAGTCAGGCCGAAATCCAGGCCCAGGCCGAGCGCCTGGCCCCTGAAATCAAAGCCCGGCTCGGCGAGCAATGGGCGGTCAGTGTGGAGCCGGCGTTGGGCATGATTGGCAGTGGCAGCCAACCGGTGGCCCGCCTGCCAAGCGCGGCATTGTGCCTGCGCCCGCAGGTGTCGAAGAAGTTGCGCGGGCGCAGCCTGCATGTACTGGAGCGCGCCTTGCGCGGTCTGCCCGTGCCAGTGCTCGGCCGAATCGACGATGACGCCCTGTGGCTGGACCTGCGCCAACTGGATGACGAGGCCCAGTGGCTGGCTCAGTTGCCCACCCTGCAATTGGGGCCGGTACAGTGATCGTTGGTACCGCCGGCCACATCGACCACGGCAAGACCGCACTGCTCCAGGCCCTGACCGGCCAGGCCGGTGACCAGCGCCAGGAGGAGCGCGCCCGTGGCATGACCATCGACCTTGGCTATCGCTATGCGGCGTTGACCGAGGGCGCAGTGCTGACCGGCTTCATCGACGTGCCCGGTCACGAGCGCTTTATCCACAACATGCTGGCCGGCGCCCATGGTATCGATCTGGTGCTGCTGGTAGTCGCGGCCGACGACGGGGTGATGCCTCAAACCCGCGAGCACCTGGCGATCATCGAGTTGCTGGGCATCCCACAAGCCCTGGTGGCGATCAGCAAATGCGACCGTGTAGAGCCGGCCCGCCTGGCCGAAGTGCAGGCACAGGTCAGCGAACTTCTCGCGCCGGGCCCATATGCCGGTGCGCGGCAGTTTCCGTTGTCAAGTGTGACCGGCGAAGGTATCGATGCCTTGCGCCAGGCCTTGCTGGCCGCGCAACAGCGCGTGTGCCAGCGCAGCGTGCGCGGCGGTTTCCGCCTGGCCGTCGACCGCGCCTTTGCCGTTACCGGTGCGGGTGTGGTGGTCACGGGCACGGCGCTGGCCGGGCGGGTCAGTGCCGGTGACACCTTGTTACTGGGCAAGGCCGGCAAACCGGTGCGGGTGCGTGGCCTGCATGCGCAGAACCAGGCCGCACTGGTGGCCGAAGCGGGCCAGCGGGTGGCACTGAACATTGCTGCCGAACGCCTGGCGGTGGAGCAGGTGCGCCGGGGGGACTGGCTGGTGCCCGAGTGGCTGCATGCGCCTAGCGTGCGGGTGGATATCGAGCTGAACCTGTTGCCGGGCGAGACCCGTACCTTCGAGCATTTCAGCGCTGTGCACGTGCACCTGGGCACCCAGGATGTAACGGCCCGGGTAGCCTTGCTCGAGGGTGAAACCTTGGTGGCAGGCCAGCGCATGTTCGCCCAGTTGCTGCTCAACGCGCCGCTGCAGGCGGTACACGGCGACCGCTTGGTGCTGCGCGATCAGCGTGCCCAGCGCACACTGGGGGGCGGCAAGGTACTCGATCCGTTCGCGCCAAGCCGTCAGCGTCGCAGTGATGAGCGCCTGCGCCAATTGCAGGTGCTGCGTGATGCCGAGGACCTGGAGCAGGCCTTGCCGGCACTGCTTGCCAGCGCACCCGGGGGGATCGACCCGCAACGTCTGGAACGGCAGTTCAATCGCCTGCGCGAAACCTGGCAGTTGCCGGAAGATGTGCTGGTGGTGGCCACGCGGCAGGGCCAACTGCTGTTTGCCAGTGTCCGGTGGCAGGCGCTCAAGCGCCAGGTGCTGGAGCAGTTGGTGCGGTTCCATGAACAGGAGCCCGACCAGCTCGGCCCGGACCGCGACCGCCTGCGCCGCTTTGCTGCCTTGCCGCTGGAGCGGCCCGCTTTTGTCAGCCTGCTGGATGAGTTGCTCGAAGACGGCGCCATTGCCAGCAGCGGGCCTTGGCTGCACCTGCCCGATCACAAGGTGCAGTTGAGCGAAGCCGACAGTGCATTATGGGCGAGTCTGCAACCGAAGTTGCTGGCGGGGCAATACGATCCGCCCTGGGTCCGGACGCTGGCGAGCGAGGAAAATTGTGCCGAAGCCGATGTGCGCCTGTTGCTGCGCAAGCTGGCCCGGTTGGGCCTGGTGCACCAGGTGGTGCGCGACCTGTTCTACCCCGAGGCGACGCTACAGCGCATGGCAGAGCTGCTGCTGGGGCAGGCCAGTGAAACGCCGATAGTGCAGGTTGCCGCGTTTCGCGATATGTTGGGCATCGGTCGCAAGCGCAGTGTGCAGATTCTGGAGTACTTCGACCGCATCGGCCTGACCCGGAGGGTGGCCGATCAGCGTCACATTCGCGCCGACAGCGCCCTGGCCCAGCAGCAGGCCAGGCACTGAGTTCAAGGAAGGCAATCGCGCCCGGTGGCGCGGCCGGGCTTCAAACCCGGTTGGGGACGGCAGCCGTTCCCGGGCAGGTTCGACTCCCGCTGCCTTCCGCCATTTTCCTTTGCCTGTCAGGGCCCTATCGCCGGCAAGCCAGCTCCCACAGGTACTCCACAGGCCTCAGGCCTTGTGTTATCCCTGTGGGAGCTGGCTTGCCGGCGATAGGGCCAGACCAGGCAACACTCAGGCCCGTTCCCCACACAGATCCAGGGCAAACCACCGCTCCGCCGTGTCGACATCCAGCCCGGCCCCCAGCAACGCAACCATCTTGGCCAGCGCCGCCTCCCGGGTCATGCCCCCGCCACTGACCAGCCCGGCCCCGCGCAAGCGGTTACCCGCCGCATAGGTATCGAACACCACCGACCCCTCAGGGCACTGGCTGATAGCTGCCAGCATCACACCCCGCTGGCGTGCCGCGCTCAGCGCATCCAGCAACGCCTGGTCATCCGACGGCCCGGTACCGCTGCCGTAGCACTCCAGCAGCAAACCCTGCACGCCGCTGCCCAGCAGTGCCTGCAAGTGCCCGGCCTGCAGGCCCGGGAACACCGGCACTATCGCCAGGTTGACCGGCTGGCGCGGGTGCTTGTAGCCAAGCTCGGCAGGGATCGCCGTTGCGCGCTCACTGTCACGATGGCGCGGCAGCGCGGCAAAGGCATCGAACGCCTCGCTGCGCAGCTTCGACGCCCGGCAGCCATGCAGCAGCTGCCCATGGAAGTACAGTTGCACGCCATCTTCCAGCCCTTGTTCGAACTGGCGCAGTGCGCCGCACAAGTTGCCCCAGGCGTCGCTGTCCGCGCTACCTGCAGGCAGCATCGAGCCGGTCAGCAGCACTGGCACCGGCAGGCCCAGCAGCAGGAACGACAACGCCGCGGCGCTGTAGGCCAGGCTGTCGGTACCATGCAGTACGAGCACGCCATCATGGCCAGCCACCTCTACCGCTGCGACGATTGCATCGCGCATCGCCAGCCAGTTGTGCTGTTGCATGTTGGCGCTGTCGAGCAGCGGGTTCAGTTCCTGCAAGGTCCATTGCACCTGGGGTGCATCGGCCAACTGGGCAAAGTGTTCGCGCATGCGTGCTTCGAAGCCACCGGCCGGCGCCAGGCCTTCGGGGGTTTCGAGCATGCCGATGGTGCCCCCGGTATAGAGCACGAGGAGATTCTTTACTGCTCGCATGGGAAGTATCCGTAGCGGTGAGCGGAAGAAGGTAAGCCGCCCACGGACGGGGCGGCTGGCAGGGGAGAATATCAGCGCTGCGTCTGGACTTCGCCGACTGCTTTGTCAGTGGCTGTTTCCGCCTGCGGATTGGCAGGCCAGGCATTGCGATCCAGGTCCAGGTCGGCAAACTTGGCCGAGTCGAACACCGGTTGGTCGACGCCCGCCTTGCGCTGGTCGTCGTAGTCGCGCATCACCCGCAGGCCGACCTTGAACAGCAGGGCCAGGGCCACCAGGTTGACGAAGGCCAGGCAGGTCATGGTGATATCGGCAAAGGCGAACACAGTCGACAGGTCCTGCAACGAGCCCCATACAACCAGCGCCAGTACCAGGCCACGGAATACCATCAGTACCACACGATTGCGGCTGAGGAATTGCAGGCTGTTCTCGCCCAGGTAGTAGTTGTAGAGGATGCAGGTGAACACGAACAGCGACAGTGCCACGCTGACGAACACGCGGCCCCAGTCACCAACCACGGCGGCCAGCGAGTTCTGGGTCAGGACGATGCCGTCACCTTCGAAGCCCGGGGTGTAGAAGCCCGACAACAGGATCAGCAGCGCGGTGCAGGTGCAGATCACGAAGGTGTCGAGGAACACGCTGAATGCCTGGACAACGCCCTGCGCACCCGGGTGTTTCACGGCGGCCACGGCTGCGACGTTTGGCGCACTGCCCAGGCCCGCTTCGTTGGCGAACACACCACGCTTCACGCCCATGACGATGGCGCTGCCGAGCAGGCCGCCGAACGCCGGGTCGAGGCCGAAGGCACTCTTGAAGATGGTTTCCAGCATGGCTGGCACGTGATCGATCTGGGTGCCGATCACGTACAGGGTCACGCCGATGTACGCCAGGGTCTTGACCGGTACCAGCAGGTCCGACACCGCGGCGATGCGCTTGATACCGCCGATGAAGGTGATGGCCAGCAGCACGGCGAGGACGATGCCGGTGTGCTTGGGGTCGAAGGCGAAGGCGTTCTGCAGCGAGTGAGTCACGGTGTACGACTGCAGGCCGATGAAGGCGAAGCCGTAGGTGACCAGCAGCAGGACCGAGAACACGATGGCCATGCTTTTCAGCTTCAGGCCGTGCTGGATGTAGTACGCCGGGCCACCACGGTACAGGCCGTCGCCATCGGCGCGCTTGTAGACCTGGGCCAGGGTGCATTCGAAGAAGCTGCTGGACATACCCACCAGTGCGGTGACCCACATCCAGAACACGGCGCCCGGGCCACCCAGGGTCACGGCAATGCCGACACCGGCGATGTTACCGGCACCAACGCGGCCAGCCAGGCTCAGCATCAGGGCCTGGAAGGAGCTCAGCTGGCCTGCCTGGCCACGCAGCGATTCCTTGAACACACCGAACATGTGGCCGAAGTGGCGGAACTGGACGAACCGGGAGCGGATAGTGAAGTAGCTACCCAGCCCTACGATCAGCACAATGAGAAGTTTCCCCGAGAGGAAATCGTTGAGTACTTCGAGCATTGGAAAATGACCTCGATTCTTATTGTTCGTGTGGAAAGATCAGCGGACGGCAGGCGCACCGCTATTCGTGGGGCGCATGGTTGGCTATGACAAGAGCGGTTACAATTTCGCGGGTTGCTCTGATTTGGTGCAACTTGATGCTACAATTGCGCCATTCGCGTCACCTGAGTCCCGAGTCATGAGCGATCATTTCGCTACCAACCTCAAACTGGCCTGCAGCCACTACCGCTCTATCTCCGAAGTTTGCCGCCAGCTGTCGATCAACCGCGCGCAGTTCAACAAGTACCTGAGTGGGCAAAGCCGCCCGACGGCCTACAACCTCAAGCGCATCGGCGATTTCTTCGGGGTCGAAGATTACGAATTGAATTTGCCACCCGAGCAGTTCAGCCGCCTGATCGGTGCTCGCGTGTCGACCCCGGCCGAGCAGCCTGGCGACCCGATCAGTGATCTGTTCCGTCCGTTGCACGCCCATGCGGGGAACCTGTCGCGCTATTGCGGTTACTACCTGGAATATTCCAACTGCATGTCGGTTCCGGGCACGGTCCTGGTGTCATTGGTGCACCTGTGGGAGGAGCGCGGGCAGTTCCTTTTCGAACGCCAGGAACGCCAGGAGCGTTCCAGCGCCACCAACCCCCATGCCGAGGTGCGTTGCCGCTATCTGGGAGCGGCGTTCCAGCTGCAGGACCGGATGTTCCTGGTCGATTACGAGTCGCTGACGTTCAACGAGATGAGCCAGACTATCCTCATCCCCAGTTTCAAAAGCCGCATTACCCGCCTCAACGGCCTGAAGGCCGGCGTATCCAGCGGAGACCGGCGAAACCCGGCCTGCACTCGGGTTGTGTGGGACTACCTGGGAGAGGAGATCAATCGCATCAATGTCTACCGGCAGGTAAAACTGTACCAGCCGGATGATCCACGCATAGATGACGATGTGCGTGAGCGCCTCAGCGTGGGGCCGTTGCGTAACAGTCTGTTCGAAATCGAGTAATGTTTTTTCAGAGAACAAGTTGATGTAACCACTCGCCAACAGGGTTGCCTGGGTCGAGCAGCAACTTGATTGCCATGATGCAGCAAACACAGACCAGCAATGGCTTGATCAGACGGGGGCCAAAGTGTACTGCGCAGCGTGCGCCCAGTTGAGCCCCCACAAAAGCAGCGAATGCCATTGCCAGTGCCAGCGGCCAGATGATCGCCCCGCTCAGTGAAAAGACTGACAACGCGCCCAGGTTACAGGCTGCGTTCAAAAGCTTGCTTGTGCACACGGCTTGTATCAAGTGCTGGCCCAAGAGGATCACGCAGGCCAGCATGAAGAACGAGCCGACGCCAGGGCCGAAGATCCCGTCATAAAAGCCAATGATCGGTGCAACCGTGATGCAGAACAGGCTGGTCGATATCTTTGCCTTGCGCGCTTGTTCATTCGGCTTTGGACTGAAGGCAAAGTAGGCGGCTATCAGGATCAGCAGAGGTGGAACGCACGCCTGCAGAACGCTTTTGGGCACGTAAGTTATCGACAAGGCACCCAACGCCCCTCCGATAAACGACATGACAGCCATTGGACTGCCTTGTCTCCAGTCGATCATGCCTTTGCGGGCGAAGGCGCACGTAGCCGAAACCGTAGCCGAAGCCGCCTGGAACTTGTTGGTGGCAATTGCCGCCAAGGGTTCGATACCGGCAATGAACAACACCGGGAGCGTGATCAGGCCCCCGCCACCGGCGATAGCATCGAAAAAGCCGGCCATCAGTGCCACCAGTGCGAGGGTCAGAACAAGCGTTAAATCTAATTCGATCATTGCGTGTTTTCCTATGATCAGCCACGCACCAGCAGCGGGTCTTCAGCGAGCACCAGCGGTTCGGCGAAGGGGGAATATCCGAATTGACGGATAAGCAGGCGCCGGTTGTCCTGAACCATGTCGCGGCCGTGCAAGGCTCGGCTGTTGTTGATCAGCAGTGCGGTGTCAGGCTGCAGGACAAACGCCAACGGTTGTGTGGTATCCAGTATTTTTTGAAAGGAGTCGAAAGCGCGCGCAGCAGCGCTGCAGGCGCGTTCATTCAGACTGAAGCGATAGCTATTGTAACGAACAGAGAAACCACCATTTGGCTCGAATTGCAGTATTGAAACTGCTTTGCCTGCATTGCCTTGCCCGTGACCGAAGCAGTCACTGCGGGTGAAGTCGAAAGACGCTGAAGTCAGTGCAAGTGTGCCCATGCTACCCAAGCGTTCAATGATTCCCCGGAGCGGGAAGACATGCGTAGGTTCATTGGCGGGGTTCCAGCGCGCAGTCAGAATCAGTGCAGAGGGAGCAGGGGAGTGAGCGTTGCTGGAAATTGTCGAGCAGTTGTAAGGCGCTTCAGTGTGCGGCCCCAAGCGCAAGCCCGCATGCGAGCTGGTTTCAACTTTCAGGCAGGGATCTTCGTCGAGTCGCGGAATGCGGCCACCGCCCTTGAAGTTGCCCACCAGGCGAACCTGCTTACCCTCGTTATCTATATCGAAGGCGAAACTGCGGTGGCGCACGAGCTCCAGCAGCAGTTGATTGCGTGAGGCAAGGTATTGGCAGCGTGGGTTTTGCGCCAGGGTGGAAATGTGGGGCAGATATTCTGGTATTGGCTCGTCGGCACAAGGCATATGCCTGTACATCAAGGCAGATAGATGGCCTTCACTGAAGCGTTGTAGCAGCCCACGCTGTTCCACACTCAAGGCTTGCTCGAGTTGATCGGCGAATATACGAGCCTGAAGTGCTACTCCTTTGGCCTCTGGGCCACCCAGGTCAGCAATGGTCTGGCTTGCAAAGGCTATGGTTTTGCTTTGCTCCGGGCTGAAATCCAGGTATGCAGCTTCTGAATGAGGCATTGAACGTTCCCTGTACTTGTTTTTGTGAAGCTCCCCGGCTGGCAAGTGGGGGAGTCAACTATTCAATGCGGTTGTGCTGTTGCGCGGAAGTCAGCTCGTTCCTGGTATGTCGTAGGAGATTTCTGCGTGTTGCGGTATTGAACGGTGAAACTTTGAAATCACTACCGCCTGTGGCATCGAACGGGTCCGGTGTTGGACTTCCCCGCCCGGAAACCGCAAAATGACCCCTTTCCTTCAATCAACCTCTCCGGATCTGCTGACTCTATGCGTATGCGCCTAATGCTGTTGGGTGGTGGCAATGCCCTCGGGCAAGCGCTGATTCGTCTTGGGGCCGAGGAGGACATCGCATTCCTGGCTCCGCGCCCGCCCGAGAACGGCTGGACGCCGGCCAGCCTCACCCAGCTGCTCGACGATCATCGTCCCGATGCACTGGTCAACCTGGCCTATTACTTCGACTGGTTCCAGGCCGAGTCGGTCAGTGAGCAGCGCCTGGCCCAGCAGGAGCGGGCTGTGGAGCGGTTGGCAGAGCTGTGCCAGCACCACCAGATCACCCTGGTTCAGCCATCCAGCTACCGGGTGTTCGATGGTTCTCGGGCCACGGCCTACAGCGAAAAGGACGAGCCGGTACCGCTGGGCCTGCGTGGCCAGGCCCTGTGGCGTTTCGAGCAGAGCGTTCGCGCGGCTTGCCCGCAACACGTGCTGTTGCGCTTTGGTTGGCTGCTCGACGAAAGCATCGACGGGGCGTTGGGCCGCTTCCTTACCCGCGCCGAGCAACCCCAGGAGCTGCTGCTGGCCGATGACCGGCGTGGCAACCCTACGCCGGTCGACGACGCCGCCCGGGTGATCCTGTCGGTGCTCAAACAACTCGATTGCAGTGCGCCGCTGTGGGGCACCTACCATTACGCCGGCAACGAGGCGACCACGCCGCTGGCGCTGGGCCAGGCGATCCTCGCCGAGGCAGGCCAGTACCGGCAGCTGGCCGTGCAGGCGCCGACGCCGCAGGCACATGCCGCACGGCCGGATGCCAGCGAAGAGCCGCAGCACGCGGTACTGGCCTGCAAGAAAATCCTTCATACCTTCGGCATCAAGCCGCGCGCCTGGCGCGCCGGCTTGCCGCCTCTACTGGACCGGTTCTACCGCCATGGCTGACGCCCCCATCCTGATCACCGGCGGTGCCGGCTTTATTGGCTCCCACCTGTGCGATGCGTTGTTGGAGAAAGGCTACGCCGTACGCATTCTCGACGATTTCTCCACTGGCCAGCGGGGCAACCTGCAGGTTGGCCACCCTCGGCTGGAACTGGTTGAAGGCGATGTCGCCGATGCCGAGCTGGTTACGCAGGTTACGGCTGGCTGCAGTGCCGTGGTGCACCTGGCAGCGGTGGCCTCGGTGCAGGCCTCGGTCGAGGACCCGGTGCGGACCCACCAGAGCAATTTCATCGGTACCCTCAACGTGTGCGAAGCCATGCGCGTGCATGGGCTGCGCCGGGTGCTGTTCGCCTCCAGTGCGGCGGTGTATGGCAACAATGGTGAAGGCGAGTCGATTGCCGAAGACACTCCCAAGGCGCCGCTGACCCCCTATGCCGTGGACAAGCTGGCCAGTGAGCAGTACCTGGACTTCTACCGTCGTCAGCATGGCCTGGAGCCGGTGGTGTTCCGCTTCTTCAATATCTTCGGGCCGCGCCAGGACCCGTCCTCGCCGTATTCCGGGGTGATCAGCATCTTCTCCCAACGTGCTGTGCAGGGTTTGCCGATTACCGTATTCGGTGATGGTGAGCAGACCCGGGACTTCCTTTACGTGGGCGACCTGGTGCAGGTGATGGTGCAGGCGCTGGAGCAGCCGCAGGTCGAGGAGGGCGCGGTGAATATCGGCCTCAACCAGGCCACATCGCTTAACCAGCTGCTGGCAGCGCTTGAGAAGGTGGTGGGTAGCTTGCCGGCGGTCAGCTATGTGGCGGCACGTTCGGGTGACATTCGCCATTCGCGGGCGGATAACCAGCGCTTGTTGGCGCGGTTCGAGTTTCCGCAGGCGACGCCGATGGTCGAGGGCTTGTCGCGGCTTCTGGGTAAGGGCTGAAATTCTTGGGGGCGCTTTGCGCCCCTATCGCGACACAAGGCCGCTCCTACAGCGATCGCGCCAGGCCGAGGTTGCGCGGTAGCTGTAGGAGCGGCCTTGTGTCGCGATGGGCTGCGCAG
Source organism: Pseudomonas sp. 13159349 (assembly GCF_013305685.1). Taxonomy (NCBI): domain Bacteria; kingdom Pseudomonadati; phylum Pseudomonadota; class Gammaproteobacteria; order Pseudomonadales; family Pseudomonadaceae; genus Pseudomonas; species Pseudomonas sp. 13159349. Next base: position 644,982 of record NZ_CP045553.1, read on the forward strand.
CAGCCCCAGAATCACTCATGCCGCACCACTTTTCGCAGGCAATCCCCTGCCGCCAGCACCCGCCCATCCCGGGCCCGCACCTGCAGTGTTTCCAGCGCCTGCCCCGTATCACTATCCACCAACTCCGAACGCACCTCGCCCGCCTCGAACAGAAACCGCTCCCCCCACTGCCTCAAGCCAACCACCACCGGGAACACCGATCGCCCTTTCTCGGTCAGCACATACTCCTTGTAGGCACTGCCATCCGACGCCGGTTGCAGCGTCAGCAGCCCACTCTCCACCAGCCACTTCAGCCGTGAGGCGAGGATGTTCTTCGCCAGCCCCAGGTTCTTCTGGAATTCACTGAAGCGCCGCAGCCCATCGAATGCGTCGCGCAGGATCATCAGCGCCCAGCGGTCTCCCAGTACCTCCAGCGCCCGGGCTACGGGGCATTGCGCATTGTTTTCATCGAGCATGGACGGGGCCTTTCGTGATCATCTGGTTGCAGATTAAAACCACATTTGCTAAATAGCCAGTATGTGGTTTCAATTCGAAACCAGATTGACGAGACCAGCCCGATGAACCCTGCACTGACACGCTGGATAACCCTGCTGCTGGCCATTACCAGCGCCATGGCTGTGGCGACAGTGTATTTCGCCCAGCCTCTGCTCGAGTCGATGGCCGCTGACCTTGGCGTGGCGCAGCAGCAGATCGGTTGGGTAGTTGGCGCGACCCAGGCGGGCTACGCCCTGGGGTTGTTGCTGATCGTGCCGTTGGGTGACCTGATCGACCGCAAGCGCCTGCTACTCGGGCAGTTGCTGTTCTCGGCCCTGGCGCTGGTTGGGGTAGGCATGGCGCCCAACTGGGCGCTATTGCTGCTGGCCCTGGCTATCACCGGGCTGATGGCGGTCATGGTGCAGGTGATGGTGGCGCATGCAGCGAGCCTTGCCGACCCCGGCCAGCAAGGGCAGGCCGTGGGCACCGTCACCAGCGGCATAGTGCTGGGCATTTTGCTGGCGCGGCTGGTCTCGGGCGGGCTTGCCGACCTGGCTGGCTGGCGCAGCGTGTACCTGATTACCGCAGGGTTGTTGATACTGCTGGCCCTGGTGCTGTGGCGCAGCCTGCCCGTGGGGCAACCGGTGTCGCTGCGGTCTGGCTACCGGGCGCTGATCGTTGCCCAGTTCAGGCTGTACCGGCACGACCGGCTGCTGCGTCAGCGCGGGTTGTTCGGCGTGTTGATCTTCGCTGCGTTCAGCGTGCTCTGGAGTGCCATGGTCATGCCCCTGAGTGCCGAGCCACTGGAGCTGAGCCATACCGCGATCGGTCTATTCGGCCTGGCGGGTGTTGCCGGCACATTGGCGGCAGCGCGCGCCGGTCGCCTGGCCGATCAGGGGCTGGGGGAGCGCACCACTGGGGTAGCGCTGATTCTTCTGGTGCTGTCATGGCTGCCCACGGCCTTCGTCGGGCATTCACTGATGGCCTTCGGGTTGGGTGTGCTGATGCTGGACTTTGCCGTGCAGGCGGTGCATGTCACCAACCAGAGCCTGCTGCTGGCCGGGCGTGGCGCAATGGCCAGCCGTTTGATCGGCGCCTACATGTGCTGCTATTCACTTGGCAGTGGAGTGGGGGCAGTGCTGGCGAGCTGGGTGTATGCCCATTGGGGTTGGGCAGCGGTGTGTGGGCTCGGGATGGGCATCAGCGCGGTCGCGCTGGGGTACTGGTTATGGCTGCAACGCGCGAGGGCGGCCGAAGCCGCCCTGCAGTGTTCAGGTCAGAACTTGTAGCCAAGGCCGACCATGTACACCCATGGGTCGACATCGACGTCGACTTTGGTCTTGCTGTAGCCCAGTGCGGACGGGCCGTCGACGCTGGCCTTGGTGTCGATGTCGATGTACCAGACCGAAGCGTTGACCAGCAGGTTGTCGGTGATCATGTAGTCCATGCCCAGCTGACCGGCGAAGCCGACCGAGTCCTGCAGCTCCAGGTTGCTGAAGCCCTGCTGCTTGCGGGTGCTGCTGAGGTCTTCATCAAAGAACAGCGTGTAGTTGATGCCGACGCCGGCATACGGCTGGAACTTGGAAGTTGGCTCCATCGGGTAGTACTGCAACGACAGGGTCGGTGGCAGTTGCTTGATATCGGCCAGCTTGCCGTCCAGGCCGCCGCCCAGACCTTTGACGCCGACGGTGTGCTTGAACGGGGTGGCCGCCAGCAGCTCGAGGCCGACATGGTCGGTGAGCATGTAGGCGAAGGTCAGGCCCAGTTGGGTGTCGCTGTCCAAGGTCGCCTTGGTGCCCGATACCTTGCTGCCGTCGAATTTCAGGTCGCCGCTGCTTTCGTTGGGGGCAACGGTGATGGCACCGGCACGGACGATGACATCACCCGCCTGGTGGGCGTGGGCGACAGGGGCAGCGAGCGCCAGGGCCGCGAGGGCGGCGCTGAGCAAGGACTTGTTCATGGAAGCTCCCAGAGGACGTGAGTAATCGAGTAGTCCAATGGTACGGATGCCGTTAAACAGAAAGTTTGACCCAGCTCAAAGATGCGTCGTCACGAATTCGAAACAGTTCTCATCTCAGCTCATAAGCGTATATTTTCTCGGCTTCCATCTGGTAGCCGGCATCGGCCAGTTCGCTGCTGGAGGCTCTAACCTGCAGCTTTCCCTCGATCCAGTAGGGCTGGTAGAGGTCTTCTACACGAACGCCCATTTCACTGAAGATGTGCACGATCTGGTTCGACGGTGGCGGTGGTACGTGGATGCACGCGCCGTAGTAGGGGACCAGCAGGAATTCGGTGGTGCGGCCTTCTTCGCTCACCTCCAGCGGCACGATGTAGCCGGGCAGTTTGATCTGCTGGCCGTCGAGGCTTTTTACCACTGGAGCATCGGGGGCCTGCTGGCGCGCCGGTGGGGCGGACTCGGCGGACAGGGCGTTGCTGAGCTGCGACATGTCGTGCAACGGCGCGAGTTGGGGCGGGATGACCGGGGCGCCTTCGGGGATGAGGGCGGGCCAGTCAAGTTCGCGGGGTTCCGAGGCCCACAGAGGCATCGCTACTGTCAGCAGCAGGATCAGCAGTGTATGCAGTGCTGGCCTCTTCGCGGGCATGCCCGCTCCCACAGGGTTCACCACAGCCTTCGAACCTTGTGAAAGGCTTGTGGGAGCGGGCGTGCCCGCGAAGAAGGCAGTGAGGTATTGGATCATTGCACGCCCTCAGAGGTGAATGGACAAGCCGTCGGCCAGCGACTGCCGATAGGCCCGCCACGCCGGTACGCTGCCCATCAACAGCGCAGCTCCCAGGATGATAGCCAGCAACGTCCATTCATGAGCACTCGGCATGGCCAGCGGCAAGTACAAACCATAGTTGGCCTGCACATACCCTTGTGCCAGGGCGATTCCCGCATACAGCAAGCCAAGCCCTGCAGCGATCCCGACCGCCGCCAGCGACAGTGCCTCCAGCACCAGCAGCCCTGCGATATGCCACGGTCTGGCACCAACCGAGCGCAATATCGCCATCTCCCTGCGGCGTTCATTGAGGCTGGTGAGAATCGCCGTAAGCATGCCGATCAGGCCGGTCAGCACCACGAACAGCGACACCACGAACAACGCCTGCTCCGCGGTGCCCATCAGGCTCCACAGCTCCTGCAGGGCTACCCCGGGCAGGATCGCCAGCAACGGCTCGCTGCGGTATTCATTGATCTCCCGCTGCAGGCTGAATGTCGCGATCTTGCTGTTCAGGCCGAGCATGAACGCAGTGATGGCGGCAGGCTGCAGGTCCATGGTCCGTGCCTGCTCGGCGCTGATACGCCCGGCGCCACGGGCCGGCACCCCGTTGTGCCAGTCGATGTGGATGGCTTCCATGCCGCCCAGGCTGATATGCAGCGTGCGGTCGACCGGTGTGCCGGTGCGCTTGAGCACTCCGACCACGGTGAACGGCTTGTCGTCGTGCTTGACCAGGCTGATCGCGGCCACGCCGTGGGCAAGCACCAGCTTGTCGCCCAGTTTGTAGTGCAACGCCTCGGCCACTTCGGCACCCAGCACCACCTCGAACGGATCATCGGCAAACGCGCGGCCCTGGCTCAATTCCAGGTGCTGGCGGCGGCCGTACTGGTAATGGCTGAAGTAGTCGCCGGTAGTGCCCATCACCCGATAACCACGGTGCGAGTCGCCCAGCGAGATGGGGATGGCCCATTTCACCCGCGGGTCCTTGGCGTAGTGCTCATAGCTGTCCCAACGGATATTGTTGGTGGCGTTGCCGATGCGGAACACCGAGTACAACAGCAGGTTCACCGAGCCGGAGCGGGCGCCGACGATCAGGTCGGTACCGCTTATGGTGCTGGCGAAGCTGGCCCGGGCCTCGGTACGGACCCGCTCAACGGCCAGCAGCAGGCACACCGACAGGGCGATGGCGAAGGCGGTGAGGAATGCGGTGAAGCGGCGGTTGGCCAGGCTGGCCAAGGCAAGGCGGAGCAGGTACATCAGGCCTCCCGGGGCTTGGCGGCGCGGTTGAGTTCGGCCAGCGACAGGTGGCGGTCGAACAGCGGCGCCAGGCTTTGGTCGTGGCTGACGAACAGCAGGCTGGCACCGGCGGCGCGGCATTCATCGAACAGCAGGCGGATGAACGCTTCGCGGGTGTCGGCATCCAGCGCCGAGGTCGGTTCGTCGGCGATCACCAGTTCGGGTTGGCCGATCAGTGCGCGGGCGGCAGCAACCCGTTGCTGCTGGCCGATCGACAGGCTGTCGGCGCGGCGGGCGAGCAGGGCGGGGTCGTCCAGGCCCAGGTGGGCCAGCAAGGTGCTGGCTGCCTGGTCGACACTGCCATGGCGCTGCTCGGCGCGGGCCTTGCGGCTGCGCGAGAAGCGGCAGGGCAGCTCGACGTTTTCGCGCACCGAGAAGAACGGCAGCAGGTTGAACTGCTGGAAGATATAACCGGTGTGGTCGACCCGGAAGCGGTCACGGGCGCCCTGGCCCAGACGGCAGAGGTCTTGGCCGAGCAACTGGATGCGGCCCTGGCCCGGTACGTTCACCCCGCCCAGCAGGCCCAGCAATGTGGTCTTGCCACTGCCGCTGGGGCCCTTGAGAAACAGGGCTTCGCCAGCTTCCAGGCGGAATGCCGGAATATCCAGCAGCGCCGGCTGTCCGGGCCAGGCGAAGACCAGGTCATGCAGTTCGATCAACGGCTGGCGCATTCAGAACACGACCGCAGCCTTGGCTGGCGTGGCTTCCGCGCCTTTCTGGCCATTGGGGCCGATCAGTTGAACGGTGATTTTCTGGGTAGCCGGGAACGCCTTGAACAGCGGAGCGAGGTCCACCTGCGCCAGTTTGTCGGGGTTGGCGCAGGTCAGCTGGTAATGGGCGCCGATGTCGCTGTGCTGGTGGCTGTGCTCGTGGTCGTCACCATCGTCGTCGGCTTTCGGGGCATCACCGAACAGCGGGCTTTCCAGTTCCTGCTGGTCTTCCTTGCAACCGGCAGCGGCGGGCAGGCCGAACAGCTTCAGTGGCTGCTCCAGCTGCTGGCGCACCGCCGCGACCTTGGCCTTGTCGGCGTCGCTGTTGGCAGCGTGTTCGAAGCCGACCAGATTCATTGCCGGGCTGTCCAACTCCAGCTCCAGAGTGTTGCCATCGAGCACGGCATTGAGCTTGGCCACGCCATGCTCGTGGGCGCCGAGGGTGCCGTGGGCGTGGTCGTGATTGTGGTCATCATCGTGGGCATGGGCCACGGCCAGTGGCAGCAAGGCGAAGGGCAGGGCAAGCAACAGGCGACGCATGGATGACTCCGGAGCGGGCAAGAAGATTGGGTTATGTTATAACAGCTTTTCCCCGTGCTGCCAGCCTGCGTGGCGCAGGTTTCATGTTGGGGTAGGATGGCGGCATTAGACTTGGGTTCAGGGAATGCAGCATGAGAATTCGTGGACAGATTGGTGATTGGCCTGTGGACCTGACCATCGAGCTGGCGCCTGAAGAGTGGGCACAACTGGGGCGGCAGATCGAATTGCCCGCAGTGGCGCAGACCGCAGCAACCGAAACCGTGGCGACAACGCGTCAGGATGACGGGCAATGGACTGCGGCGCGTGAGGTGTTGCGCCTGGCGGGGCAGATGAGCGGGCCGGAATTGCTGGATCGGCTCGAAGGGCTGGCGGGAAGTACGGCGGCGGGTAAGCGGCTGCTGGTGCGCTTGCGGCATAGCAGTGAAGTCAAGGTGGAAAGTGGCGTGGACGCGCCGGTGTATCACTGGGTTGGGTGAAGGCTTTCAGGATTTTGGGGGCTGCTTTGCAGCCCATTCGCAGCACAAGGCTGCTCCTACAGGGACTGCGCAACACGTGGTGTAGGAGCAGCCTTGTGCTGCGAATGGGCCGCAAAGCGGCCCCGGCATTGTCAGAACATCGCCGCCGACAACTTGCGACGATACACGCCGACCAGCGGGTGATCACCGCCCAGCAGCTCGAACACCTGCAGCAACGCCTTCTGCGGCAGCCCGTTCTCATAACCACGGTTACGCTGGAACAGCTTCAACAACCCTTCCAGCGCCGCTTCATACTGCTGGCGCGCCAACTGCTGCACGCTCAGCTGATAAGCCGCTTCATCATCCTGCGGGTTCTGCGCCAAGCGGCTTTTCAGGTCAGCCACTTCCGGCAGACTGGCGGCCTGGCGCAGGAAGGTCAGTTGTGCCTTGGCACCGGCCAGTGCAGCTTTGTGCTCGTCAGTCTTGACCGCATCCAGCACCACCTGGGCCTCACCCAGCTCCCCGCGCTCGGCCAGGCAACGGGCATACAGGATCAGTGCCTCGGCATTGCTGTTGTCCTCACCCAGCAGCGCCTGCAACAGCGCTTCGGCCTCGGCAAAACGGCTTTCGGCAAACAGTCCCTTGGCCTGCTCCAGCGGCGAGGCGGTGGGCGCGGCAGGCAGTTGCACGTGCGGCTCGAGCATGGCGCGGATCGCCGATTCCGGCTGCGCACCGGCAAAACCGTCCACCGGCTGGCCGTCCTTGAACAGCACCACGGTCGGCAGGCTGCGGATGCCGAACTGGGCAACTACCTGTTGCTCCACGTCACAGTTGATCTTGGCCAGCAGCAACTCGCCCTGGTAACCCTCGGTGATCTTCGCCAGCAGCGGCATCAGTGCCTTGCACGGCGCACACCACTCGGCCCAGAAATCCACCAGCACCGGTTTGTGGAAGGAGTTCTCGATAACCAGTTGCTGGAAGGTGGCATCGGTAGCGTCGAAAATGTAAGGCGTGTCTTGGGTCATCGCGACTCTCGCAAACTCGTGGATAACACCACTATAAGGTGTCGCGGCTGGCGTGGTACAGGCTGACCCGGCGGAATTCGTGCGGCTCGGCCAGGTCCGGCAGGGTCAGCGCTTCCAGCACACCCAGCTGCTGGTACAGCGGGTGGCTGAAGTCGCGTACCCGCGAGTCGGCCACCAGCGCCTGGCGCCCGCGGCCGAGGAAGGCATCCAGCAGCGGCAGGTTGGCGCGGTCGTACAGCACGTCAGCAACCAGGATCAGGTCGAAGCGATCGTCTTCGGCGAAGAAATCGCTGCTGTAACCCAGTTCCACCCCGTTCAGCGCGGCATTCGCGCGGCAGGCATCGAGTGCCAACGGGTCGAGGTCGCAGGCCACCACTTCCAGCGCACCGGCGCGGGCGGCGGCAATACCGGCGATACCGGAGCCGGCGCCAAAATCCAGCACGCGCTTGCCGGCTACCCATTCCGGGTGCTCGGCCAGATAACGGGCCATGGCCAGGCCACTGGCCCAACAGAAGCTCCAGTAGGGCGGATCTTCAAGAATGCGCCGAGTCTCCTCGCTACTGAAGGCGCGGTCCATGTTCTGGTCGTCGATCAGCCACAGCTTGAGGTCGCAGCCGGGTAGCTCGCTGACGACAAGACGCGCTTCGCCGATCAGGCCGCTGAGGGCTTGTTGCAGGGGCTGTTGTAGGGAGACTGGCGCCACTTACGGCGCCTTCTCGAAACGCAGCGGACCGGTGGCCTGGGTCTGGGCCTGGGTAATGCGCACCGGCGGCAGGTGCATGATCAGCTGGCCAGAGCTGCTGGCGCGGCCGCGCAGCTCGACCCGGGCACCAGCGGGGAAGGCCTCGGGGTTGAAGCGCAGTTGGTAGGGCAGGGCCTGGCCGGTGCCGGTCAGGTTGCTGCTGGCCAGCAAGCGTTGTGGGCGGTCGCGTTCGTCGATGACCAGCAAGGCCAGCTCCACGTCGGCACCGGCGGGGATTTCCAGCAAGGTGCCGCTCAGCTCGCGCTGGTAGGCCGGCAGCGGGCCCAGTACTGTGGCCGGCTTGGCCGTGCGGGCTGGCGTGGGTGCCGGAGGGGTGTCGGGCTTCGGCCTGTCGCTGCCGCAGGCAGCGAGCAGGGCGGCGCAGCACAGCACGACGAGCGCTCGGTAGTGCATGGGGTAGTCCTTCACGGGTAGATTTCCCATGGATGTTAACCCCTTTGGCTTGTCTTGCCAGTGGGATGCGCTACCATGGCCCTCCCTTTTTTTGTTGCCTGCCACCATGCACTGTCCCTTTTGCGGTGCCAACGACACCAAGGTAATCGACTCTCGTCTCGTCGCTGAGGGCGAGCAGGTGCGCCGCCGCCGTGAATGCGTCGCCTGCGGCGAGCGCTTCACCACCTTCGAAACCGCCGAGCTGGTGCTGCCCCGGCTGATCAAGCAGGACGGCACGCGCCAACCCTTCGACGAAGAAAAGCTGCGCGCCGGCATGCAGCGGGCACTGGAAAAACGCCCGGTCAGCGTCGAGCGCCTGGAAGCTGCGCTGGCGCATATCAAGAGCCGCCTGCGTGCCACCGGCGAGCGTGAAGTCAAATCGCTGGTAGTGGGTGAGATGGTCATGGCCGAGCTGCGCAAGCTCGACGAAGTGGCCTATATCCGTTTTGCCTCGGTTTACCGCCGCTTCCAGGACCTCGACGAGTTCCGCGAAGAAATCGACCGCCTGGCTCGCGAGCCGGCTAAAGAGTGACCATGCCCAGCCAAGCTGCCATCCTCGACGCCCACTACATGGCCCGCGCGCTGGAGCTGGCGCGCAAGGGCCTGTACACCACCCACCCGAACCCGCGCGTAGGCTGCGTGATCGTGCGCGATGGCGAGGTGGTCGGCGAAGGCTGGCATGTGCGCGCCGGCGAGCCGCATGCCGAAGTGCATGCCCTGCGCCAGGCCGGTGAGCGTGCCCGTGGCGCTTGTGCCTATGTCACCCTTGAGCCGTGCAGCCACCATGGCCGCACGCCACCGTGCGCTGAAGCGCTGGTCAAGGCAGGCGTGGCACGGGTGGTAGCCGCCATGCAGGACCCCAACCCGCAAGTGGCGGGGCAGGGCCTGCGGCGCCTGGCCGAGGCCGGTATCGAAGTGGCCAGCGGCGTGCTCGAGGCCGAGGCCCGCGCACTCAACCCCGGTTTCCTCAAACGTATGGAGCACGGTCTGCCGTTCGTTCGCGCCAAGCTGGCCATGAGCCTGGATGGCCGCACCGCCATGGCCAGTGGCGAAAGCCAGTGGATCACCGGCCCGGCCGCCCGCTCGGCGGTGCAGCGCCTGCGTGCCCGCTCCAGCGTGGTACTGACCAGCGCCACCAGCGTGTTGGCCGACAACGCGCGGATGACCGTGCGCGGCGCCGAGCTGGGCCTGGATGCCGAAACCACTGCCCTGGCTCTCAGCCGCACACCGCTGCGCGTGCTGATCGATGGCCACCTGCGCCTGCCGCTGGATGCGCCGTTTTTCCAGGCTGGCCCGGCGCTGGTGGTGACCGCTGTCGCAGATGACCCGCGCTATGCCGCTGCCGGCCACGAACTGCTCAGCTTGCCGGGTGACAATGGCCAGGTAGACCTGTCGGCGTTGCTGCAGGCACTGGCGGCCCGCGGCATCAACGAAGTCCTGCTGGAAGCCGGTGCCGGCCTGGTCGGCGCCTTCTCCCGGCTAGGCCTGATCGACGAGTACCAGCTGTTCGTCGCCGGCACTTTCCTCGGTTCCCAGGCCCGTCCGCTGTTGGACTGGCCACTGGACAAGATGAGCGAAGCGCCGCGGCTGAAAATTACCGAAATGCGCGCAGTGGGCGATGACTGGCGGGTCACGGCCATCCCCCTGCCGGCACCCCGCGTATAATGCCTGGCTTGCCCTGCGCAAAACGTTTTTGAGGAAGACCCCATGTTCACCGGCATCATCGAATCCATCGGCACCATCCGCAGCCTGACCCCCAAGGGTGGCGACGTGCGCGTCTACGTCGAAACCGGCAAGCTCGACCTGGGTGACGTCAAGCTCGGCGACAGCATCGCCGTCAACGGCGTGTGCCTGACCGCCGTCGAGCTGCCGGGCGACGGCTTCTGGGCCGACGTCAGCGTCGAAACCCTCAAGCGCACCGCCTTCATCGACCTCAAGAGCGGCAGCAAGGTCAACCTGGAAAAAGCCCTGACTCCCACTACCCGGCTGGGCGGGCACCTGGTCAGCGGCCACGTCGACGGGGTCGGCGAAATCATCTCGCGCAGCGATAACGCCCGCGCCATCCAGTTCCGCGTGCGTGCACCGAAGGAACTGGCCAAGTACATCGCCCACAAGGGTTCGATCACCGTCGACGGCACCAGCCTGACGGTCAACGAGGTCAATGGCGCCGAGTTCGAGCTGACCATTGTCCCGCACACCCTGTCCGAAACCATCATGGCCGACTACCGTGCAGGGCGTCGGGTAAACCTTGAGGTCGACCTGCTGGCCCGTTACCTGGAGCGTCTGCTGCTGGGTGACAAGGCTGCCGAACCGAGCAAGGGCAGTGGCATTACCGAAAGCTTCCTGGCCGCCAACGGCTTCTTGAAATCCTGATTGAGAAGGGGGTGCCGCGTGGCGCTCAACAGCATCGAAGAACTGGTCGAAGACATCCGCCAGGGCAAAATGGTCATCCTCATGGATGACGAAGACCGCGAGAACGAAGGCGACATCATCATGGCGGCCGAGTGCTGCCTGCCTGAGCACATCAACTTCATGGCCAAGCACGCCCGCGGCCTGATCTGCATGCCGATGACCCGCGAGCGCTGCGAGACCCTGAAGCTGCCGCTGATGGCGCCGCGCAACGGCTCGGGCTTCGGCACCAAGTTCACCGTGTCGATCGAAGCCGCCGAAGGTGTCACCACCGGCATCTCCGCCGCTGACCGCGCACGTACCGTGCAGGCGGCCGCTGCCAAGGACGCCAAGGCCGAAGATATCGTCAGCCCTGGCCACATCTTCCCGCTGATGGCCCAGCCTGGCGGTACCTTGGCCCGTGCCGGCCACACCGAGGCCGCATGCGACCTGGCACGCATGGCCGGTTTCGAGCCAAGTGGCGTGATCTGCGAAGTGATGAACGACGACGGCACCATGTCGCGCCGCGCCGAACTGGAAGTGTTTGCCGCCGAGCACGGCCTGAAGATCGGCACCATCGCCGACCTGATCCACTACCGCATGATCCACGAGCGCACCGTGCAGCGCGTCTCCGAGCAACCGGTCGAGAGCGAGCTGGGTGAGTTCAACCTGGTCACCTACCGCGACGCGGTGGAAGGTGACGTGCACATGGCCTTGACCCTGGGCAAGATCTGCGCCGAAGAGCCGACCCTGGTCCGCGTACACAACATGGACCCGCTGCGCGACCTGCTGCTGGTCAAGCAACCGGGCCGCTGGAGCCTGCGCGCCGCCATGGCTGCCGTGGCCGAGGCCGGCAGCGGCGTGGTATTGCTGCTGGGGCACCCGCTGGACGGCGACGTGCTGCTGGCGCACATCCGCGAAAGCGCTGGCGATGCACCAGTCAAGGCACCGACCACCTACAGCACCGTGGGTGCAGGTTCGCAGATCCTGCGCGACCTCGGTGTGCGCAAGATGCGCCTGATGAGTTCGCCGATGAAGTTCAACGCGATATCCGGATTCGATCTGGAAGTTGTAGAATACGTGCCCTCCGAGTGACTTGAGGCGGCAGTGACGCCCTCCAGCTCGAGTCCATACCCCTGTCGAGGCCGCCAGCATGCGGCCTCGCTCTTGAAGATGAGAATATCGGAATGACCCTGAAGACCATCGAAGGTACCTTCATCGCCCCCAAAGGTCGCTATGCTTTGGTGGTTGGCCGCTTCAACAGCTTCGTCGTCGAAAGCCTGGTAAGCGGTGCCGTTGATGCCCTGGTACGCCACGGTGTCAGCGAAAGCGACATCACCATCATCCGTGCCCCGGGTGCATTCGAAATCCCGCTGGTGGCACAGAAGGTCGCCCAGCAAGGCGCCTACGACGCGATCATCGCCCTGGGCGCAGTGATCCGTGGTGGTACCCCGCACTTCGAATACGTGGCGGGCGAATGCACCAAGGGCCTGGCCCAGGTGTCCATGGAGTTCGGTGTTCCGGTGGCCTTCGGCGTACTGACCGTCGACTCCATCGAGCAGGCCATCGAGCGTTCCGGCACCAAGGCCGGCAACAAAGGTGCTGAAGCTGCCCTGTCCGCTCTGGAAATGGTCAGCCTGCTGGCGCAGTTGGAGGCCAAGTGATTAGCGACGAAAGCGATCGTTTCAACCCGCGCGATCCAAAACCTGCGGATGCCGGCAAGCCATCGAAGAGTGCCAAGCGCCGCGAAGCCCGCAAGCTCGCGACCCAGGCACTGTACCAGTGGCACATGGCGCAGCATTCGCTGAACGAGATCGAAGCGCAGTTCCGGGTCGATAACGATTTCTCCGATGTCGACGGCGCTTATTTCCGCGAGATCCTGCATGGGGTCCCGGCGATCAAGAGCGAAATCGACAGCGCCCTGAAGCCATGCCTGGACTTGGCACTGGAAGAGCTCGACCCGGTCGAGCTGGCCGTGCTGCGTCTGTCTACCTGGGAGTTCATCAAACGCGTCGACGTACCGTACCGCGTGGTGATCAACGAAGGTGTCGAGCTGGCCAAGGTCTTCGGTGCCACCGATGGCCACAAGTTCGTCAACGGTGTGCTGGACAAGCTGGCCCCGAACCTGCGCGAAGCAGAAGTAAAGGCGAACAAGCGCTGATCCTGGCGCTTGCGGACCATGGGTGAGTTCGAGCTGATCAGCCATTACTTCGCCGCCGCGCCCTGTGCGCAAGGCGGTGAAGGCGTGGCTCTTGGCATTGGTGACGACTGCGCCTTGCTGGGCCTTCCTGCCGGCGAGCAACTGGCGGTGTCCACCGACACCCTGGTTGCCGGGGTGCATTTTCCGGCTCTGTGCGACCCTTGGTTGCTCGGCCAGCGCTCGCTGGCCGTGGCGGCCAGCGACCTGGCTGCCATGGGCGCCACCCCCATCGGCTTCACCCTTGCCCTGACCTTGCCCGAGGTCAGCGCCGACTGGCTGCAAGCCTACGCCAGCGGCCTCAACCGCATGGCCGGCCACTGCCAGCTAAGCCTTATCGGTGGCGACACCACTCGCGGCCCCCTGAGTATCACCATGACCGTGTTCGGCCGGGTTCCGGTGGGGCAGGCGTTGCGCCGTGATGGCGCTCGCCCGGGCGACCTGCTTTGCGTCGGGGGCGAGTTGGGTAACGCGGCAGGGGCTTTGCCGCTGGTGCTGGGCCAGCGCCAGGCCGATGCCGCGCTGGCGCAACCGTTGCTCGACCATTACTGGTCGCCGTCGCCGCAGTTCGCCCTGGGCCAGTTGCTGCGCGGGCGTGCAACTTCGGCACTGGATATTTCCGACGGCCTGCTGGCCGACTGCGGGCATATCGCCAAGGGCTCCCGCGTGGCGCTCGAAGTGAACCTGGAGCAGGTGCCGGTGTCATCCGCCCTGCAGGGCTTGCTCGGCGCCGAGGCGGCCGTACACGCGGCGCTGACCGGTGGCGATGACTACGTGCTGGCGTTCACCTTGCCGCCAGCCGAGCTTTCATCCCTGCAGGCACAAGGCCTGGCGGCATTCCACGTCATCGGGCGGGTGCTCGAAGGGCAGGGTGTGAGCCTGCGCGACCGGCAGGGCCAGGACATCACCCCGCGGCAACGCGGCTATCAACATTTTAGGGAGACACCGTGACCGATCACCCCAACCAGGTGCCTGCGGAGTTTGTTCCGCCTTCGGTCTGGCGCAACCCGTGGCACTTCATCGCCTTCGGTTTCGGTTCTGGCACCTTGCCAAAGGCGCCGGGCACCTGGGGCTCGCTGGTGGCCATACCGTTCATCCCGCTGTGGCAGATGCTGCCCGACTGGGGCTACTGGCTGTTGCTGGGCGTGAGCATGCTGTTCGGCTTCTGGCTATGCGGTAAGGTCGCCAATGACTTGCGCGTGCACGACCATGAAGGCATTGTCTGGGACGAGATCGTCGGCATGTGGATAACCCTCTGGCTGGTGCCGGAAGGCTGGCAGTGGCTGCTGGCGGGGTTCCTGATGTTCCGCTTCTTCGACATTCTCAAGCCGTGGCCGATCCGCTGGGTCGACCGTCATGTGCATGGGGGCGTTGGCATCATGCTCGACGATATCCTGGCTGGCGTGTTTGCCTGGCTGGGGATGCAGGTTCTGGTTTGGGCGGTTGCCTGATACAGGGAGCGTGTGAATGGCCATGAGGACCGTGCTGCTGGCAATGCTGCTGAGCCTTGCCCCGTGGGCGGCGGCTGCCGAGGGTGTGCCGAAACAGATCCACCTGGTCAGCGAAGAGTGGCTCGACTACACCAACGCCGACGGTACCGGGGTAGCCTGGGACGTGCTGCGCAAGGTGTTCGAGCCGGCCGGGGTCAAGGTAGTGACCCAGAGCGCGCCCTACAGCCGTGCGGTCGGGCTGGTGAAGCGTGGCGAGGCTGACGCCTGGGTAGGCTCGTACAAGGAAGAGAACGACGACAACCTGTACCCGCGCTGGCACTTCGACATGGACCACATTTACGCGCTAGGGTTGGTCAGCAAGCCAGTGCCTACTCGGCAGACCATAGGCCGCTACCGCTTGGCCTGGGTGCGTGGCTACGACTTCGGTAGCTATCTGCCCGATGTGCATGACTTCCGCGAAGTCCAGCGCCGCGAAGGCATCCTGCCGATGCTCGAGCATGACCGTGTGGACTTCTACATCGATGCGCTGACCGAGATCGACTATGTGCTCGGCCAGACCTCCCAGCCCGAGCGCTTCCGCCGCACCCATGTGGCCGAACTGCCGCTGTACCTGGCCTTTGCCCGCAGCGACCAGGCCAAGGCCCTGCGCGACCTGTTCGACAAGCGCATGACCGAGCTGGTGCGCAGTGGTGAGCTGAAGCCGATCTTCGAGCACTGGCAGCAGCCGTATCCGTTCAGCCCGGATAGCAAACCACATTGAGCGCCCCGTTTCATGGGCATGCCCGCTCCCACAGGATTGAGTACAGACCTTTGCTAAGCATCGAACTTTTCGATCTTACCCCACGGTATTCAGCCAGCCCACATCCCCCAACCTGCTGATACAATCGGCCCACGAGAAATTTAAACTTATTCCAGGAGCACAACGTGCCCGTCGTCTTTGTTGCCGCCTCTAAACTCCCGACTCCCTTCGCGACCTTCACCATGCATGGCTTCCTCGACGAAGCCACTGGCCGTGAGCACGTGGTGCTCAGCCTGGGTGACATCGCGGACGGCCAGCCGGTGCTGGGGCGCCTGCACTCCGAGTGCCTGACCGGCGATGCCCTGTTCAGCCAGCGCTGCGACTGCGGCTCGCAGCTGGAAGCCGCGCTGCAGGCCATCGCCCGTGAAGGCCGTGGCGTGCTGCTGTACCTGCGCCAGGAAGGCCGTGGCATCGGCCTGCTGAACAAGATTCGCGCCTACGAGCTGCAGGACGGTGGCGCCGATACCGTCGAGGCCAACGAGCGCCTGGGCTTCGCCGCCGACCAGCGCGACTACGCCATGTGCCTGCCGATGCTGGAGCACCTGGGCGTGAAGTCGTTGCGCCTGATGACCAACAACCCGCGCAAGGTCAAAGCCCTGACCGACATGAGCATCGTCGTCGCCGAGCGCGTACCGCTGCACACCGGGCACAACCCGCACAACCGCTACTACCTGGCAACCAAGGCCGGCAAGCTGGGCCACATGCTGGGTAACGAGCACCAGGGCGAGGTGCCTCAGGCGTGACCCGCGCCGAGGTCAAGCGGCGCTTGGCGCTGGCCTGGTGGCAATACCTGGCGGTGGGCCTGGTGCCGCTGCCAGTGATGGCCTGGGCCTTCGGTGGCGGTGATGCGCTGGCCTCGGTGCTGGCCATGCCACTGTTCATTGCCGGCGCGGCGACCATGTTCCTCAGCCTGCCGCGCTTTAGTGCCTACAAGCGCGCCCTCATCGCCACTTCCAAGGTGCTCGGCACTGGAGAAGAGCCCGCCGCCTGGATCGAACTGGCGCGGGTGCGGCGCCTGGCTATGTTGTATGCCTGCTTCCCGGCCTGGGTCGCCGCTTTGTCGGTGCTGGTCGGCCTTGAGGCGGTGCCGCAGATCCTGCTGGCGTTGTCCACCGCAGTGGTGCTGTACCTCTATCGTATTCCACGCCAGCTCGGCTGATGCGCCTGCTGCCCGGCCTGCTGGCGCTGCTCGTCTGCTCCGCACTGCCCGCCGAACCCCTGCGAGTGGTCAGCCTGGCCCCGTCGATGAGCGAGATCATGCTCGAACTGCAGGCCGATGACCTGCTGGTCGGTGTGCTCGACGGTGGCGAACGGCCGGCGGCGCTGCGCGAGTTGCCCTCGGTGGGGCGCCAGGGGCAACTGGACCTCGAACGCCTGCTCAGCCTGCGCCCCGACCTGTTGCTGCTGTGGCCGGGCAGCGTGCCGCCGGCCCAACGCGACCAGCTCAAGCGCCTGGGTATCGCAACGTATAGCGCAGAACCCCATGACATCGACCAGCTGATCGAGCAGATCGAAGCCATCGCCGAACGAATCGGCCGTGCCGAACAGGGCCATCGGTATGCCCAGGCCCTGCGTGACCGGCTGCGGCAGCTGCGCCAGCAGTATCGACGGGACGAGCCCTTGCAGGTGTTCTACCAGGTCTGGGACCGACCGCTGTACACGCTCGGTGGCCGGCAGGTGGTCAGCGATGCCCTGGCCGTTTGCGGCGCGCGTAATGTCTTCGCCGATCTCACCCAGGCGGCGCCGCAGGTAAATGTGGAGTCTGTGCTGCTGCGCAACCCACAGGTCATTCTGGCGGGTGATCAGGCGCAGCTGGAGAGTTGGAAGGCCTGGCCGCAACTGCGTGCGGTTGCCGATGATCGTTTACTGGTGGTGCCAGACAAAGGCCTGGAGCGGCCTAGTGGGCAGATGATCGAAGCTACGGCGCGCTTGTGTGCGCTGCTCGAGGCTAACGCGTCAACGCCCAAGTGAGGTTCTGCGAGGGCTGCGCCCTCGATCGCTGGCAAGCCAGGCTCCCACAGGGATAGCGCATGACTTGAGGCTGGCGCGGTCGAGGTGGGAGCTGGCTTGCCGGCGATTGGGCCGCAAAGCGGCCCCCGGGGATTACAGGCCGAGCCTGGCCATCCGAGCCTTCACCGAAGCCTCGATCCCAGCCGCATCCAGCCCGCACTCAGCCAGCATCTGCGCCGGCTTGGCATGCTCGACATAGATGTCCGGCAACCCCAGGTGCAGCAGCGGTTTCACGATCGCCTGGCTGGCCAGGAACTCACCCACAGCCGCACCGGCACCGCCCATGATGGCGTTTTCTTCGATGGTCACCAGCAGCTCATGGCTTGCGGCCAGTTCCAGCACCAGTGCCTCGTCCAGCGGTTTGACGAAGCGCATGTCGACCACGGTAGCGTTGATCTGCTCAGCCACCTGCATGGCCTCGGCCAGTTGCACGCCGAACACCAGCAAGGCGACTTTCTCGCCCTGGCGACGGACCACGCCCTTGCCGATTTCCAGCGGCTCCAGGTCACCGCTGATCGGCGCGTTCGGGCCGGTGCCACGGGGGTAACGCACAGCCGCCGGGCCGTTGTACAGGTGGCCGGTGCTGAGCATCTTGCGCAGCTCGTTTTCATCGCTTGGGGTCATCACCAGCATGCCCGGGATGCAGCGCAGGTATGACAGATCGTAGCTGCCCGCGTGGGTCGGGCCGTCTTCGCCGACCAGGCCGGCGCGGTCGATGGCGAACAGCACGTCAAGATTCTGTACCGCCACGTCGTGGATCAGCTGGTCGTAGGCGCGCTGCAGGAAGGTAGAGTAGATCGCCACCACCGGCTTGCTGCCCTCGCAGGCCATGCCGGCCGCCAGGGTCACGGCATGTTGCTCGGCGATCGCCACGTCGAAGTAACGCTCCGGGTAGCGCTCGCTGAACTCGACCAGGTCGGAGCCTTCCTTCATCGCCGGGGTAATGCCCACCAGGCGGTTGTCGGCGGCAGCCATGTCGCACAGCCACTGGCCGAACACTGCGGAGTATTTCGGGCCGCTGGCTTTCTTCGGTGCGGCGGGTTTGTCGGCCGGCTCCAGCTTGGTGATGGCGTGGTAGCCGATCGGGTCGATCTCGGCTGGGGCGAAGCCCTTGCCCTTCTTGGTCACCACGTGCAGGAACTGCGGGCCCTTGAGGTCACGCATATTCCGCAGGGTGGCGATCATGGTCGGCAGGTCGTGGCCGTCGATCGGGCCGATGTAGTTCCAGCCCAGTTCTTCGAACAGCGTGCCCGGCACCAGCATGCCTTTGGCGTACTCTTCGGTGCGGCGGGCGATTTCCCAGGCGCCCGGCAGGCGCGACAGCACTTTCTTGCTGCCTTCGCGCATGCTCGCATAGGTGCGGCTGGAGAGGATCTTGGCCAGGTAGTTGGACAGACCACCGACATTGCGCGAAATCGACATGTCGTTGTCGTTGAGGATCACCAGCATGTCGGCGTTGACTTCCTGGGCGTGGTTCAACGCCTCGAAGGCCATGCCGGCGGTCAGCGCGCCGTCACCGATCACCGCGATCGACTTGCGGTCGCTGTTCTGCAGGCGGGCGGCAATGGCCATGCCCAGTGCAGCGCTGATCGAGGTGCTGGAGTGGCCGACGCCGAAGGTGTCGTACTCGCTCTCGCTGCGGCGCGGGAAGGCGGCGATGCCGTCCTTCTGGCGCAGGCTGAGCATGCGGTTACGGCGCCCGGTGAGGATCTTGTGCGGGTAGGCCTGGTGACCCACGTCCCACACCAGCCGGTCGTCGGGGGTGTCGAAGACGTAGTGCAGGGCGATGGTCAGCTCGATGACACCCAGGCCGGCACCAAAATGCCCACCGGTCTGACCCACGGTGTAGAGCAGTTCCTGGCGCAGTTCGTCGGCCAGGGTCTCCAGGTCGGCTTCGGCCAGCCGGCGCAGGCCGGCAGGCGTGTCAGCGCGGTCGAGCAACGGCGTGACCGGGCGTTCGCGGGGGATCTCTTGAAACGTCGTGGGCATCAGGCGAGTCGTTATAGGTGTGTTAAGACGCGGCAGTTTACCCCATTGTAGGAAATACTGCCCATTCAACCACGGGTTACGCGGCCCCTGTGGGAGCGGGTTCACCCGCGAATGCGGCGGTAAACTCAACATCGCATTCGCGGGTAAACCCGCTCCCACAGGGATTGGTGTCGTTGCTTAATTGCGGCGTTCGACGATGTAACGCGCCAACGCCCGCAGCGGTTCGGCCTTTTCGCCGAACCCTTGCAGTGCGACCAGCGCCTGGTCGCGCAGTTCGATCGCATAGGCCTTGGCCGCTTCCAGGCCCAGCAGCGCCGGGTAGGTCGGTTTGTCACGGGCGATATCGGCCCCTTGGCGTTTGCCCAGGGTGGCGGTATCGCTTTCCACGTCGAGAATGTCGTCCTGCACCTGGAAGGCCAGGCCTATCGCCTGTGCATATGTCTGCAGGGCATCCAGTTGCGCCTGCTCGGCGCGGGCGCTGGCCAGGGCGCCGAGGCGCACGCTGGCTTCGATCAGCGCACCGGTCTTGTGCCGGTGCATGAACTCCAGCGCCTGCTGGTCCAGCTTCAGGCCCACCGAGCCCAGGTCGATGGCCTGGCCACCGACCATGCCTGCCGGGCCGGCAGCCTTGGCCAGGGCCTGGACCATAGCCAGGCGAATGCTGTCGTCTTGCGGGCTCAGGCGCGGGTCGAGCAGGGCGCTGAAGGCCAGGCTCTGCAAACCGTCGCCGGCGAGGATCGCGCAGGCTTCATCGAAGGCTTTGTGGGTGGTCGGCTGGCCGCGGCGCAGGTCGTCGTCATCCATGGCCGGCAGGTCGTCATGCACCAGCGAGTACGCGTGGATCAGTTCCACCGCACAGGCTGCGCCGTTGGCGTGTTCGGCCGGGGCACCCAAGGCTTCGCAGGCCGCGTAGGCCAGCAGCGGACGAACGCGTTTGCCACCGTTCATCACGCTGTAGCGCATGGCGGCGTAAAGGCGTTCGAGTTCCTTGGTCGGGGCGACGAACAACGGTTCGAGGGCGGCGTCGACCCGCGCCTGGCAGCTGGCCTGGTAGGTGCCGATCATGCTTCCGGCTCCGCGTCGAAGGGCTGGGCAGCCAGTTCGCCATCGCGTTCCAGCAGGATTTGCACCTTCTGTTCGGCCTGGGCCAGGGCGCCCTGGCAATCGCGGGTCAGGGCGATGCCTTGCTCGAAGGCGGCCAGCGACTCTTCCAGCGACAACTCGCCGTTCTCCAGGCGCTCGACCAGTGCTTGCAGGTCTGCGAGGGATTGCTCGAAATCGAGGGAGGCTTTTTTGCGGGCCATGGCGACTGTCTCGGTGGCATTCAGAACGGCGCGACACTAGCAGAGCGGGGCGGGGGGAGCAAACTTCCGGCAGCCTGAGGTTGGACTTGCTGGCCTCTTCGCGGGTAAACCCGCTCCCACAGGTACTGCACCGGTTGCGAGTCTGCGCGGTCCCTGTGGGAGCGGGTTTACCCGCGAATGGGCCGCAAAGCGGCCCCGTGCGGTGCATCAGGCTGGCTCTGTTTCCAGCTCCAGCATGGCCTCACGGTAACGCGCCAGTTCCTCGATGGTCAGCACCGGCAGATTGTATTGCCGCGCATACACCGCCACCTGCTCGCCACGGGCCATCGTGCCATCGGGGTTCATCAGTTCGCACAGCACTGCCGCCGGGCGCAACCCGGCCAGGCGTGCCAGGTCCACCGAGCCTTCGGTGTGGCCACGGCGGGTCAGCACCCCGCCATTGCGGGCGCGCAGCGGGAATACATGCCCCGGGCTGACGATATGGCGCTGCTCCGCAGTAGAGCGCAATGCCGCGCCAATGGTGGTGATGCGGTCCTGGGCGGACACCCCGGTGGTAATGCCTTCCGCCGCCTCGATGGTGACGGTAAAGCCGGTGCCGTGGCGTGCCTGGTTGTTCTGCACCATGGGTGCCAGTTGCAGTTCGTCGACGGTGGCCTCGTCCAGGCACAGGCAGACGATGCCGCTGCAATCGCGAATCATCATGGCCATGGTCTGCAGCGAGATGTTCTCGGCGGCGGCGATGATGTCCGCTTCGTCCTCGCGGTCGTCGTCGTCGAGCAGCAGCACAGGGCGCCCGGCCCGGAAGGCGGCGATGGCGGCGCTGACATTGGGGAATTGCGGGTGGTGCGTGGTGGACATGAAACGCTCCTCGTGAATGATCGATGAACGTCTCGGGGCGAACAAAATGCGCGCGCAGGGGCGCCCGGATGGCCCCTGCCTGACGCCTTCTTTCATCCGGACTATGACCGTCGGCTCTGGAGTCTCACCAGATCTGCTGACCCCCGACATGGCCGGGGCGCTCGCGGGCTCATCTTTCGATTTACCGCCGGTGGGGACTTTCACCCCGCCCTGAAGACCCGCCAAGCATACAGCACATTGCCACCTCGCTGGCAACCGACGGCTCTACGACCTTTGGCGGTATCATTCGGCTATGCATTCGAGGAACAGCCCCATGGACATTCTTCAGGTCGCCGGCGGCAAGCCGGTCAAGTTGTGGACCGACGGCGTACCGGTGGAAGACGACGCCCGCAAGCAACTGCTCAACACGGCCAGGATGCCGTTCATCTTCAAGCACCTGGCTGTGATGCCGGACGTGCATCTGGGCAAGGGCTCGACCATCGGCAGTGTGATCCCCACGGTTGGCGCGATCATCCCCGCCGCGGTGGGTGTGGATATCGGCTGCGGAATGATCGCCGCGCGCACGTCGCTGCACGCCCGCGACTTGCCGGATAACCTGCATGGCCTGCGCAATGCCATCGAGCACGCCGTGCCGCATGGCAAGACCTTCGGCAAACGCGACCAGGGCGCCTGGGCCGATGTGCCGGCCCAGGCTGACAAGGCCTGGGGGCGGTTGGCCGGGCGCTTCAAGGCCATCACCGACAAGTACCCGCGGCTGGAGAAGACCAATAACCGCCATCACCTGGGGACGCTGGGCGGCGGCAACCACTTCATCGAGGTGTGCCTGGACGAGGCCGACCGCGTCTGGTTCATGCTGCACAGCGGCTCCCGGGGCGTGGGCAATGCCATCGGCAACCTGTTCATCGAACTGGCCCAGGCCGACATGCGCCAGCACCTGGCCAACCTGCCGGACAAGGACCTGGCGTATTTCGAGGAAGGCAGCCGCCATTTCGCCGACTACGTCGAAGCGGTGGAGTGGGCGCAGGACTACGCCAGGCAGAACCGCGAACTGATGATGCTGGCGGTGGTCGGTGCGGCTCGCAAGGCGCTGGGCAAACCGTTCGAGGCCAGCCTGGAAGCGGTGAACTGCCACCATAACTATGTGCAGCGCGAGCAGCATTTTGGCCGAGAGGTGCTGGTGACGCGCAAGGGGGCGGTGTCGGCGCAGAAAGGGCAGTTGGGCATCATTCCCGGCTCGATGGGGGCCAAGAGCTTCATCGTGCGAGGGCTGGGCAACGAGGAGTCTTTCTGTTCCTGCAGCCATGGTGCCGGCCGGGTGATGAGCCGGACCAAGGCCAAGAGCCGCTTCACCGTGGAAGACCAGCGGCGGGCCACGGCGCATGTGGAATGCCGCAAGGACAAGGAGGTGATCGACGAGATCCCCATGGCCTACAAGGACATCGATGCGGTGATGCGCGCGCAGCAGGAATTGGTGGAGGTGGTGCACACCTTGCGGCAGGTGGTGTGTGTGAAGGGCTGACGGGTTTACCGCGACATCCCCTCAATCGCGCCGGTAATAATCAGATTTTTCCCGTTGCGCGTAGGGCGTTTCTGAAATAGCTTCCTAGCGCCCTTGAGCCATTGCGGTGGTGTTCCTGGCGGCCTAGTGTGGCCCTGTCGTTGCCAAATCAGCGACCGGGCCTGCAAGCCTGTCCAGAGCAAAATGCCGATCACCGATGCCAATGGCATGCCATTGCGCGCGCTTAATGGTGGCTGCGTACGGGAGGTTTTCGAACCTGCCGGATTTTGCTCTCTGCCGGTCTTGCAGACCCGTACGTGGCTGCCACCCATCACACTGCAAGTCATGAGTGGCAGCTCTAGCCAACCTATAGAGAGTGTCACCATGCTTAAGATTGTCCCCGATCCACCCCACGATATTCATTCCCTTGAAGACACCCTGATCCAGGCCACGGACTATGCGCTGTGCGCTGCGACCGTTGTGCATCAGGCCATGCTGCTGCCGCCCAAGTCGCCGGCGTCGGTTTTGATGATGACGTCGATGCATGAACTGGAGACGCTGCGGGCTTTGCTGGAGTCGGCATTGATTCAGGTGCAGATGCCCACTGGGCCCAGGACTTTGCACTAGGGCCTAAGCAATGTGTTGCCTGTTCCGGCCTCTTCGCGGGCACGCCCGCTCCCACAGGATCTTCACAGTACTCAAGACTTGCACAGTACCTGTGGGAGCGGGCGTGCCCGCGAAAGGGCCAGAGCAAGCAGTCGAGAAATTTCAGGGGGATTCAACAATGACCACAGAAGACACCCAGTTCACCGTCGGCAAAACCACCTTCTACCAAGGCGAACACGGCACCCATCCACTGTTCCGCATCGAGCCCGGCATCCCCTGCCGCGATGCCCGCGAGCAGTCCTCAGAGTTGATGGGCTATGTCCGCGAACTGACCATCACCGGCCTGATGGATGAGAAGCCGATGATGATCTGGGCTGCGCACTACCTGAGTGCGATGGCCAAGGCGCTGATGGATGATGCCGAGCTGGGCATGGGGCAGTGAGCGTTTGCCTTCAGGTTGTGTGAAGGCCGCAAGGTGTTCGCCTTAGCAATTTCAGCGCCTATGAGACCGAGCGCCGCCCGCGCGGCGCTTCGCGGGGCAAGCCCGCTCCCACATTTGTTGCAACGTGCCAAACCTGTCAGGCCATGGTTGCCCGCTTTGTTGGACTGGCGATATCTCCCCGTTGGCGCTGCTGCCGCCCCACCTATCTTGAGTCGTGCGCCAAGGCTGACAACCATGGCCTCACAGACATGGCCACGTTGCAACAAATGTGGGAGCGGGCTTGCCCCGCGAAGCGCCGCGCGGGCGGCGCTCGGTCTCATAGGCGCTGCAAACCTGTCGGTATACACCTGCTGGCCCGCTGGACCCGGCGGATCGCGTGCTGCGTAACCTGCCTTCAGTCTTTATGCATGTGCTGCTTGCCATCGCGATGAGTATGGGCCTTTGAATGCCCCTCATCATGCTGGCTTGCGCCCGAGGCCTGCTCACCATGGTGGCCAGGCACGTTGCCGCGGAGCTGGCCTTCATGGTTGTGCATTTCACTTTCGCCACCACCATGCTGGTGGCCGCCACTGGCCGCGACCATCGTTTTGTACTGCTGGGCGTTCAACTGGGGGAGCTGATCCAGGAAGGCGACGATGCCCCAGATGTATTCATCGCCCATGCTCTTGCCCCATGCCGGCATGCCGGAGGCCTTGATGCCGTGCTTGATGATCCAGAACGCTGCAGCGGGGTCGCCACCGATCCCGCTTTTGGTCAGGTTGGGGGGCGATGGATAAAGAGCCTGGCTGAGCTCGGTCTTCTCGACGCCAGGGGCAAGGTGACAACCGATGCACATGGCGTTGTAGTTACCGGCGCCGGTACCAATCAGCGTTTCATCTTTCAGGTCTGGCACCTCGATGTCCCTGGCCCGTACTGCGATCGAGCGGTCCCGTGCCATGGCCAGAAAGGCATGCACGGCGGGGAAATGGGGATCATCGGCCCCGACGTTGACCAGGCCGGAGTACGCAGCACCCAGCACGGCCACGCTGGCCACCGCGCCTGCTGCAACAAGCGTTGTTATTGTTCTTTTCATGTCTGGTTCTCAAAACCACATGCGGATACCGGCCACGAAACGCGCTTCATCCACATCACCACCCTCGTCGCGGACGAAATCAGCGGTTTTGCCGTAGGAGCGGTTCCAGGTGACGCCGATGTATGGGGCGAACTGGCGAACAATTTCATAGCGCAGGCGTAGCCCGACTTCGGTATTGGCCAGGCCGGAACCCACACCGCGCACAGGGTCGTTCTTGCCATAGAAATTGGCTTCAGCGGTCGGCTGCAGGATCAGGCGGTTGGTCAGCAGAATGTCGTAGTCGCCCTCCAGGCGCGCGGCAGTCTGGCCGTTCTCGCCAATGAACACGGTGGCTTCGGCTTCGAAGTCGTAAAGCGCCATGCCCTGGATACCGAACGCCGCCCAGGTCTGGGGGGATTCAGGCTTGAAGTCCTGGCGCACCCCGGCAACCACATCCCACCATGGGCTGATCGAGCGGCCGTACAGCAGCTGCAATTCGGCATCCTCGGTGACACCGTTGGTGCGTTCACCTTCGGAGCGGATCCACAGCCGGTTGATATCGCCGCCTACCCAGCCAGAAGCATCCCAGGCCAGCGTGCTGCCTTCATCCGCATCCTGGTACTCGAGCTGATCCAGCAGGAAGAAGCTGTTGATAGCACTGTCGTGCATCTGATGCCCGCCCAATGGGGGGAAGGCTGCCTGGCGGTCGGCATCGGTCAGCACCGGGATCGGGGTACGGCTTGTTGTCGGTGTATCCGCCGAGCCTTGGTTCATTGTCGAATGGTCCATAGCCTCATGATTCATAGCTCCATGATTCATCGCGCCATGGTCCATGCCCTGCATGCTGCCATGATCCATCTCGCCGTGGTCCATCATCGAATGGTCCATTTCTTCAGCGGCGAAGCTGGGCGCAGCGCCCAGCGCCCCCAGCGTAACGGTCAGTGCCAACAGCGATGGTCGTGCCAGGCTATTGAGCATCTTTCCCTGCCTTGGCTTTGTTACTGCCATGGGATTCCATCATCTTGCCGTGGTCCATGCCCTGCATCGAACCATGGTCCATACCCTTCATGGCGTCATGGTTCATACCTTTCATCGAGCTGTGATCCATCCCTTTCATGGCGCCATGGTCCATGCCTTGGGCACTCCTGGCTTCCTTGGCATCGGCAGACTGCTGATCGTTGCCGTCGGACCAGGATGATGGGGCATAAACTGCAAACAGGCCGGCCATCGCAGCAGAGAGAAAAAACGCGCTTCGTTTCATTGGTTTGCTCATCTCGGATCTCCAGTTCATTCGTCCACGCGGACTTCGCGGAACATGCCCATTTCCATGTGGAACAGCAGGTGACAGTGATAGGCCCAACGCCCCAAGGCATCTGCCGTGACGCGATAGCTTCGTTTTGAGCCAGGCGGCATGTCGATCGTGTGTTTGCGCACCATGAAGTTGCCGTTCTCATCCTCCAGGTCGCTCCACATGCCATGCAGGTGGATGGGGTGAGTCATCATGGTGTCGTTGACCAGGGTGATGCGCAGGCGCTCGCCATACTTGAGGCGCAGTGGCTCGGCATCGGAAAACTTGATGCCGTCGAAGGACCAGGCGAACTTTTCCATGTGGCCGGTTAGGTGCAACTCGATTGTGCGACCAGGCGCGCGGCCGTCCGGGTCCGGGAAGGTGCTGCGCAGGTCGGCATAGGTCAGCACACGGCGGCCGTTGTCACGCAGGCCGATGCCCGGATCGCCCAGTTTTGGCGTCGGGGTCATCGTTTGCATGTCGACCAGGGGGTTGTTGGTCTCGGACTCTGGGTGGCTCTGCATGGGCGCGCTGGTGCCAGCCATTTCGCCATGGTCCATGCCGGCCATGCTGCCATGGTCCATGCCGGCCATGCTGCCATGGTCCATGCCAGCCATGTCGCCATGGTCCATGCCCATATCGCTCATGGAAATGGTCGGCCGTGGATCGACAGCGGGAACAGGGGCTTGTAAGCCTTCGCGAACAGCCAGGGTGCCCCTGGAATACCCGGTACGGTCCATGGATTGAGCGAAGATGGTGTAAGCCTGCTCGCTTTCGGGCTCGACGATGACATCGTAGGTTTCGGCAACGGCGATGCGGAACTCGTCGACCGCAACGGGTTTGACATGCTGCCCGTCCGCCGCGACAACCGTCATCTTCAGGCCGGGAATTCGCACATCGAAATACGTCATGGCCGAGCCATTGATGAAGCGCAGGCGGATTTTCTCGCCCGGCTTGAACACGCCCGTCCAGTTACCGTCGGGGGCCTGGCCGTTCATCAGGTAGGTGTAGGTGTAGCCGCTCACGTCAGCGAGATCGGTGGGGCTCATTTTCATCTCGGCCCACATCTTGCGGTCGGCTACCGCGGCGGACCAGCCCATTTCGCTCACATCGTTGACGAAATCGCCCACCGTGCGCTTGTGGTAGTTGTAGTAGTCGGACTGCTTCTTGAGCTTGGACAGCACCCCTGCAGGGTCTTCATCCGTCCAGTCGCTGAGCATGACCACGTAGTCCCGGTCATAGGTGAACGGCTCAGGGTCTTTCGCGTCGATGACCAGGGCGCCATACACCCCGACCTGCTCCTGGAAACCGGAGTGGCTGTGGTACCAGTAGGTGCCGTTCTGCTGGACCTTGAACTTGTACTCATACATGCCGTCGGGGGCGATGCCATGGAAGCTCAGGCCCGGCACGCCGTCCATGTTCGCCGGCAGGATGATGCCGTGCCAGTGGATGGAGGTGTCCTGCTGCAAGCGGTTGCGCACACGCAGCGTGACGGTATCGCCTTCGCGCCAGCGCAGGATGGGCCCGGGGATGGAGCCGTTGATTGCCATCGCTGTACGCGCAGCGCCGGTAATGTTGACCGGCAGCTCACCGATGTAGAGGTCGAAGTCGGTGCCGCTCAGCACATTCGGTTGGCCGGGGCTGGTCACGGCCCAGACCGGCGTGCGCCACATGCCCAGCCCGCCAAGCAGTCCGGTAGCGGCAAGGCCTTTGACGAAGGAGCGTCTGGTGGTTTTGCTTTGCATGCCGTTGCGTCCAGTCAGTCGAAAAGTTGCTGGTGTTCAGGCGGTTGAACGCCCCAGCCGTGGGTCGAGAAGCCCCACAATCTTCCTTCACGCTAGCGGACCTGCGCTGTCAGTTGGCTGAGCTTCAGATTACTTTTCTGTCAGCTTGCGGTGGGTCAAATTCAGTAAGCACGCCGCGCACCCTGTGGGAGCGGGTTCACCCGCGAAGAATGCGACGCGGTTTATGGCACCGGCTTTGCCGGTGTTCGCGGGTAAACCCGCTCCCACAGGGCCCTGCGACATCTTTGGGTTATGTACTCTGTGGGAGCGGGCGTGCCCGCGAAGGGCTGCAAAGCAGCCCCATCAAGGGGCTCTTTGGCCTGGCCACTACTCGATATGCAGCGCCGCCACCGGATGCAGGCGGGCCGCCCGCACGGCCGGAGCCAGTCCGGCGAGAATGCCGAGCACCGCCGCCAGCAGCAGCGCCAGCAGCAGAAACAGCGGTTGCAGCGCCAAGGGCAGGCTCGGCATGGCCAGGTGCAGTAGCCCCAGCAGCAGGCCCATCAACATCAGGCCAAGCACGCCACCGGCCAGGGACAGCAGCGTCGCTTCGGCCAGAAACAACCCAAGTACCTGCCGCGGACTGGCGCCAATCGCCCGCAACAGGCCGATTTCTGCCGTGCGCTCGCCCACAGTGGTCGTCATGATGGTGAGAATGCCGACGGCGCCGACCAACAGCGAAATGCCCCCCAACGCACCAATGGCCAGGCTCAGGGTGCCGAGAACGCGGTTGAAGCTGCGCAGCATGTCGTCCTGGGTGGTCAGGCTGAAGTCCTCCGCACCGTGTCGTTCGCCGAGCACCTCGCGAATCTGCCGGCTCAACGCCCGTGAAGTGGTACCTGCGCCAAACACCACATGGGCTTTGACCACCCCGGTACGGTTGAACAGGCTTTCCGCCCAGTCCACCGGGATGTAGGCGATATCGTCGAGGTTGAAACCGAGCAACTGGCCTTTCTCCGCCATCACGCCGATCACCCGGAAACGCACGCCGCCGACGCGTATCAGATCACCCAGCGGGTTGCGCGCCCCGAACAGTTCGGTACGCAGCTGATGGCCGAGCACCACATAAGGCGGCGAACGGCCGTCACGGGCCGGGGGCAGGAACTCGCCCAGGCTCAGTTGCATGCGCCAGGCCTGCGCCATCTGATGGCCACCACCGAGAATGTCGCTGCGTCGGCTCAGTTGACCGAACTGGATATTCCCGCTGCCCTGAATGATCGGCACCGCCGCCTCGACATGCGGCAAGCGCCGCAGGGCGTCGGTGTCACTGATGGTCAGTGGCCGCACGCTGCCGAGCAGGCCGCCGAGGCCGCTGGTTTGGGTCTTGCCCGGGCGCACGGTGATGATCCGCGTACCAAACTGCGAGAAGTTCTCCAGCACATAGCCGCGCACGCCTTCGCCTATGGCCGTGAGCAGCGCCACGGCGGCTATGCCGATCGCTACCCCGAGCAGGGTCAGCAGGCTGCGCAGCGGGCGGCAGGTCAGCGCCGAGCTGGTCAGCCGGAAACCATCTTGCCAGCGCATCAGTGCGCCCCCGGCGGGCGTAGCGCCGCCACCGGCTCCAGCGCCGAGGCCCGAGCGGCCGGCAGCCAGGCGAACAGCAGCGCCGTGCCAAGTGCCAGCAGCACTGCTCCAGCCCGCGCCCACCAGGGGGCATAGAGCGGCAGATCGAACGCCAGGCGCCCCAGCCAGAGCAAGGTTTCGGCCAGCAGCAGCCCTGCCAGTGCCCCTGTCAGGGCCAACAGCGCTGCCTCGCCGAGGAACAGCAGGCGCAGCTGCGCCGCCGTCACGCCTATGGCTTTGAGCAGGCCGATCTCGGCGCTGCGCTGGCTCACTGCAATCCAGGTCACGTTCATGATCAGGATGCCTGCCACCAGCAGGCTGATCGCGGCAATGCCAGCCACCGCCAGGGTCAGCACCGCGAGTATCTGGTCGAAGGCGCTGAGCAGGCTGTCCTGGCTGACCAGGGTAACGTCCTCCTCACCCTCGTGACGCTCCTTGAGCGCGGCGAGTATCAGCTGCTTGCTAGGGTCGAGAAAGCTCGGACCATGCACCTCGACAAACACCCGCGACAACCCCTCGCTATTGAACAAGGCCTGTGCACTGGCCACCGGGATGATCAACATCTCGGCGAAATCCATCCCCAACGATTCGCCCCGCTCACCGAGAATGCCGACCACCCGGAAGCGCCGGTCGCCGGCGCGCAACCATTCACCCAGGGCCGGGCGAGCCCCGAACAGTTCGCGCCGGAGTTTGCCGCCGATCACGCAGACGGCTTCAGCCTGCTCAGGGTCCAGCGTCGGTAGGGGCTGGCCTTGTACGACCGTCAGTTGGCGAATGGCGAAGAAGTCCCGGGTGGTGCCCAGCGTCAGCACCTCACGATTGCGGTTGCCGACTATTACCTCCATCTGCCCGGCCTGCTGCGGCGCGACCCGGCGGATGCCCGGCAACCGGGTGATGGCCTGGACATCCTGCAAGGTCAACTCGTGTGGCGTCAGCCCGGTGAGCGGCGGCATTCGCCCGGTGGTTTCCTTGCGCCCCGGGAAAACGATGAGTATGTCGCGCCCGAGCAGCGAGAACTCGTTCAGGACGAAGGCCCGCGCCCCCGCGCCAAGACCGGTGAGCAGATTGACCGCGACCACCCCGATAGCGATGGCCAGCAGTAGCATTAGGCTGCGTGAGCGATGCCCACGCAAGGCACCTAGCCAGAAGCCCAGGGCATCGGCAGCGCGCATCAGGCCAGCGCCCACTGCGGCGCAATACTGTGGATCCGCCCGTCACGCATGTGCAGCTGGCGCTGTGCACGGGCGCCCAGGCTGGCATCGTGGGTCACCACTATCAGGGTCAGGCCCTCGCCGTTGAGCTCCTCCAGCAGGCTGAAGACCTCTGCGCCGGCCTGGCTATCGAGATTGCCGGTGGGTTCGTCGGCCAACAGCAGCGCCGGTTGCATGACCATCGCCCGGGCGATCGCGACGCGCTGGCGCTGGCCACCGGACAGCTCGGCCGGGCGGTGGGCAATGCGCTCGCCCAGCCCCAGGCGTGCCACCAATTGGCTGCTGCGCTTGCGCCGTTGTGCCGCACCAATGCCGGCGAGGACCATCGGCAGCTCGATGTTTTCCAGCACCGTCAGCCGTGCGATCAGGTGGTAGGACTGGAACACGAAACCTATCAGTCGGCTGCGCAACTGGGCGCGGCGCGCCTCGCTCAGCGACGCCGTGGCCTCGCCCTGCAGCCAGTATTCGCCGGCGCTCGGCGCGTCGAGCAGGCCGAGGATGTTCAGCAGGGTCGACTTGCCCGAGCCTGACGGGCCCATCACCGCCATGTAGTCACCGGCGGCGATGTCCAGGTCCAGGCCATCCAGCCCCATCACCTGCTGCTCGCCCAACTGGAAGCTGCGGCTACCGCCGCGCAGGCGGATCATTTCTCGGTCTCCGCGGTATCCACAGGGATCACCGCCACGGTATCCTTGAGCCCTTCCTGCTCGTGGCTGGCGACTATGCGTGCGTCCTCGTCCAGCCCTGCAAGCACCTCGGTCCAGCGCCAGTTGCTCAGCCCGGTTTGCACCTGCACCTCGCGCAACACCCGGGCGCTCGGGTCATATCGCAGCACGCGCTGCCCCTCCAGCAGGGTCTCGGTGGGGATGCGCAAGGCACCCGTGTGCTGCTCCAGGAGGATCTCGACATCGGCGCTATAACCGGTGAGCAGGGCCAGGTCTGCCGGCGGCTGGTCGAAGCGCACCTCGACATCGACGGTGCGCGCCTGCTTCTCCAGTTCGCGCACATAGGGCGCGATGCGGCTGACGCGGCCGGTGAAATGCTGACCACGGAAGGCATCCAGGCTGATCCGTACGGCGGTTCCTGGGTGAACCCGGGCAGCGTCCACCTCATCGATCGGTGCCTCTACATACAGGCAGCTGTCGTCGATCAGGTCGACTGCTGGCGGCGTGGGAATACCTGGCGGCGAAGGGGTGACGAACTCGCCGAGTTCGCCGTTGATTTCTGCGACGATGCCGGCGAATGGCGCGCGCAGAGTCGTCTGTTCCAGCAGTGAGCGCTGCAACTGCAGGCTGGCGTCGGCCTCGCGTATCAACACGGCACTGGCACTGCACATCAGCTTCGCCAGGTTGGCCTTGGTTGCCGCCTGATCGAGGCGATCGGCGGCAATCAACTTGCGGTCGGCCAACTGGCCCAGGCGATCAAGGTCGCGTCGGTCCAGGAGAGCTTGCTGGCAGCGCTGTTCGCGGGTGTTGCGCTGGGCCTCCAGCCGCGCCTCGGCTTCCTGCAGCCTGGCCTGTTGCTCGTCCTGCCGCAGGCGCATGAGCACCTGACCCGGCTGGACCCGCTGGCCCTCGCTGACCAGCAACTCGGCAACCTGGCCGCCGACATTGAAGGACAGGTGCGAGCGTCGACAGGACTTCAGCGTACCCGCGCGCGTGTTGGCCACCACCGTCTCAACCGGCCCCCGCTCAACTTCCAGCAGCCTGACCGGCAACGGCTGCGGGCGGCTCAACCAGCCGCCCAACACCACGAGACAAGCCAGGATCGACGAGCCAATCAATAATTTGCGCATGGACTACACCTCCTCCCATATGGCTTGAGCCTAGATCAGGAGGGTGAAAGCTCCACGCGAAACGTCATTTATCCGACTATTTTCGGATGAGCGTTAGTATAGCGTCATAAAAATGGCGAATGAGATTTTTTTCGCTCACGCAACGGCGATTCCCCGGCCATGGGAAGGCTGCAGAAAGTTCAGAGGATGAGAATGGCGGGCATTAAAAAGCCGGCTTGTGGCCGGCTTCTCGGGGACGCTTCCGACTAATTTATGGTAAGCCGCAATCGCCTTAACTGTGTGGCCATCAAGGGGCCGAAAGAGATGGCAGATGCCCGTGTGGGATATCGCCGAGCCCTCTGGACCGCGGCTTGCGCCGGTCGGGGCTGAATGTGCGGCGTAGCATACAAGGGCGCGCGCAGGATGCCCAGCAAAAAATGGCACAGGTTGTTTCAGTCGGGCCGTTGCTGGCGGAAATGCGACCAGTGGAACACCCAGCCCAGTATCTTCAGCCCTTGTGTCTGGCGCTGGGCGGCGGTGTAGCGTTCGACCGCATAGTTGCGCCGATCATGGCTGTGCAGGTACAGCGTGCCGTGCTGGCCGAGGCTGAGGTTGTTAACCCTGAGCACGCCGTTGTGCAGCAGGGCATAGGTTTCGCCCTCGACCACCTGGGTCATGCCCAGGTCGATGGCCAGGGTAGCTTGCAGCGGAATCAGCGGGGTCATGTTGCTGGCGGGCATGGCCAGGCAGATGGCGTCGTCGGCATGCACTCCCAACCCTTTCAGGGCTTTTGCGGGCAGGCACAGGTGTTTGCCGGCCACGGGCGACAGCAGGCCGTTGTGCAGCTCGTAAAAGGGCACCTTCAATGTACGGCCGCCTTGCGCCGATAGCGGCGTGGGCGGGTTGGCGGGCGCCGGCCCCGGTGGGCAGGTGCGCAGGATCGGGTTGTGGTGTTTGGGGCCTTCGCCCGTGCGCAACCAGCGACGATGCACGCAGAACAGGTCCGCCATTTCGTCCAGCCGGGCCAGGGGCACGCCGCGCTTGAGCCAGTTGTTGACGTGCTGGGGCGTGACGCTGCGCTGGGCGGCGAAATCAGAAGGGGTCAGGCCACATTCGTGGAGGAGGGCTTTGAGTCTGTCACCGGATGTGTTCATGGCGGCGAGTGTAGCGGCGGGGTGCCAGCAAGGATATGAACCGGATGTTGATGGAGCTTGTGTGAAAAGCGCCTGTTTGTAGGGCGTTGGAGTAGGACTGCGTAGGATTTATTACCGCATCAGGCGTTGGCGCGGTAGCTGTAGGAGCGGCCTTGTGTCGCGACGGGGCGCGACGCGGCCCCAAACCATCCCGCACGATGTACCTGAGAGACCGCATTTGCTGATTTTACGGCCGCTTCGCGCCCGATCGCGACACAAGGCCGCTCCTACAACCGACCGCGAAGGCAGGTCATTCAACAAGAGGGCCGCGAACGCAGGTGTTGACGAATGGCCATAAAAAACCCCGCCGAGGCGGGGTTCTTCATGCAACCGGCATCAGCCCTTGTAGGCAGCAACCGATTTGGTGATCGCGGCGCGGGCGGCGTCAGCGCCTTCCCAGCCTTCGATCTTGACCCACTTGCCCTTCTCGAGATCTTTGTAGTTGGCAAAGAAGTGCTCGATCTGCTGGATCAGCAGGGCTGGCAGGTCGGTGTATTCCTTCACGTCGACGTACAGCTGCGACAGCTTGTCGTGAGGAACAGCGATGACCTTGGCGTCGCCGCCGCCGTCGTCGGTCATGTTCAGCACGCCGACCGGACGGGCGCGGATAACCGAACCTGGGGCTACCGGGTAAGGGGTAACGACCAGCACGTCCAGCGGATCACCGTCATCGGCCAGGGTGTTCGGGATGAAGCCGTAGTTGGCTGGGTAGAACATCGGGGTAGCCATGAAACGGTCGACGAACAGGGTATCGCTGTCCTTGTCGATCTCGTATTTGATCGGCGCGTGGTTGGCCGGGATCTCGATGGCGACGTAGATGTCGTTCGGCAGGTCTTTGCCCGCCGGAATCTTGCTGTAGCTCATTGGGCAGTGCCCCCGTGTTTGACCAAAAAAGTGGCGGCGATTATAGGCACATTCTGCATGGGCATGCCACGCCTGGCCTGATGTGCGGCCCCGTCAGGCGTGGCTTTCGCGGTATTCCGGGTGTTCGGCCTGCAGCCGGCACAGGCGCGCCAGCGGGTCCTGGCGGTAGAACAGCGACAACTGGCGGTAGACCTGTGGATAAGCCTGTTGCAGCAGGTCGGGAGCACTAAAGAAGTACTCGCTGGTTACGGCAAAGAACTCTGCGGGGTTCTCTGCGGCATATGGATCGATGGCGGTTTCGGCGTCGGGGTTGGCGTCCAGCTGGCGGTTGAGGTCGTCATAGGCCTGTTGCATGGCGGTTGCCCATTCATCCACGGGCATGCCGCTGTGCAGCGGCGGCAGGCCGTTGGCATCACCATTGAGCATGTCGAGCTTGTGCGCCAGTTCATGGATGACCAGGTTGTAGGCCTCCCAGCCACCACTGGCCAGCACGCCGCTCCAGGCGAGGATGATCGGGCCCTGCTGCCAGGCTTCGCCGCTGTGCTCACCGTCCCACACGTGCTCCACGCCACTGGCATCGCGGTGGCGCTGGGGGCTCTTGAAGTCGTCGGGGTAGAGGATGATTTCGTGGAAACCCTGGTACCAGTTCAGCTCGCCCAGGTGCAGCAGCGGCAATTGCGCCTGGGCCGCCAGCAACAGGCGCTGCTCGTCATCCGGCTCGACGCCGGGCAGGCAGGTGAGGTGCTTGTCGAGCAGGAACAGGATGCAGGCTTCACGCAGCCAGCGATCCTCTTCGTCAGTGATGCCGTCCAGCATTGGCAGGCGCTCGCGCACGGCCTGCCATTGCTGGGGGGTGATGGGATAGCGCGCCAGGGTGCGCTTGCGCCGCCAGGCGCTGAACGACCACATCGGCAAGTTTCAGTGCGCTTTGGCCGTGCGGCCCAGACGGCCACGCAGCAGGCCGAGGATCATCGGTACCAGCGACAGGATGATGATGCCCACCACCATCAGCGACAGGTGCTGTTTGATGAATGGCACGTTGCCGAAGAAGTAGCCCAGGGTCACCAGGCCGCCGACCCACAGTAGCGAACCGGCGACACTGAAACCGAGGAAGCGCGGGTAGTGCATGTGGGCGATGCCGGCGACGAACGGCGCAAAGGTGCGCAGGATGGGCAGGAAGCGCGCCATGGTCACGGTCTTGCCGCCGTGGCGTTCATAGAAGTCGTGGGTACGCTGCAGGTAGTCGCGACGGAAGATCTTCGAGTTGGGGTTGTTGAACAACCGCTCGCCCGTCGTGCGGCCGATCACATAGTTGGTGCTGTCGCCGAGGATCGCGGCGGCCATCAGCAGGCCGGCCAGCAGCAACGGGTCCATGCCGCCACCGGCGGCCACGGCGCCGGCAATGAACAGCAGCGAATCGCCAGGCAGGAAGGGCATGACCACCAGCCCGGTTTCACAGAAGATCACGGTGAAGAGGATGGCGTAGATCCAGGGACCGTAGTTGGTGACCAGCAGATCGAGGTAGGCATCGAGATGCAGGATAAGGTCCAGCGGGTTGAAATCCATGTACAGCACCTGTGTTCTTGGGCGTAGGCTCGGTTACCTGCGGATGGGTAAATTTTCACACACGACAGGTGGGCCATTATACGGCTAAGTCAGGATCATGCCCGGGGAGTTTGTAGCGGGGGGTTACGGCAGGGGGTATTCCTGTACCGGCCCTTTCGCGGGCATGCCCGCTCCCAAAGAGATATCACTGCTTCCTAAGGCTGTGCTGTACCTGTGGGAGCGGGCGAGCCCGCGAAAGGGCCGGTGCAGGTCAATCCTGGCTGATCGGCAGGATATAGCTCTTGAACTCGTTATCCTCACGAAACCCGATGGATTCGTAAGTCTTGTGCGCTACCTCATTGTCCGCGCTGGTTGACACCCGCATGCGCACGGCGTTGGTTTCCTTGGCCATTTTCTTCGCCTCACGCATCAGGTGGTCGGCCACCAGCATGCGCCGCGAGTCCTCGGCCACGTAGATATCGTTGAGAATCCATACCCGCTTCAGCGACAGCGACGAGTAGCTCGGGTACAGCTGGCAGAAGCCCAGCAGCTTGCCGTCATCATCATCGGGTAGCGCCAGGTAGATCACCGACTCATCCCGCTTCAGGCGCTTTTCCAGGAAGCTGCGCGAACTGTCGGGGTAGGGTAGCTGCCCATAGAACTCGCGGTATTTGACGAACATCGGCGTAAGCAGATCGAGGTGTTCCAGGGTTGCCTTGATGATGCGCATGTGCGGCCCTCAGAGTCCATTAGGGGAAACAGCGGATTGCCAGCAGCTTTCAAAGGCATGCTGCCCAATGCTTGGCGCAAGTGCAATCCGCCTTCCGTGACATGTTTTTTATCCTTTGCCGAGCAGGAAGTTACCTTTCTGGCCGGTGCTGTTTTCGCTCTCCAGGCTATGGACCTCGGCCTCGTCCTTCAGATTCACCCCGGAAAGCTGGCGCCGGCAGGCTTCGCGCATCAAGTACAGCAAGCGGTGCGCCGCCATGCCATAACTCAGGCCCTCCAGGCGGATGTTG
Organism: Pseudomonas sp. 13159349; assembly: GCF_013305685.1. Classification (NCBI taxonomy): domain Bacteria; kingdom Pseudomonadati; phylum Pseudomonadota; class Gammaproteobacteria; order Pseudomonadales; family Pseudomonadaceae; genus Pseudomonas; species Pseudomonas sp. 13159349. The sequence continues at coordinate 682,228 of NZ_CP045553.1, forward strand.
GAAATGCAGTTGCGGTAGGCATCGGTCAGGCCGACCTTTGGCGCATAGGTGAAGTACAGGCCAAGGCTGTCGGGCGAGCTGAGCCCCGGGCGTTCGCCGATCAGCATCACCGTCATCCGTGCGCCCAGCAGCTCACCAACCTCGTCGGCCACTGCCACGCGGCCCTGCTGCACCAGCACCACCGGGGCGCTGGTCCAGCCGTCGGCGGCGGCCTGTTCCTCGAAGCGCGCCAGGAACGGCAGGGTGTGGCGGTGCACGGCCAGTGCCGAGAGGCCGTCAGCGACGACGATGGCCAGGTCGACCCCGCCGGGGTTGGCCTGGGCATGCTGGCGCAGCGCGGCAACCGAATCTTCGTTCAGCCGTCGCCCCAGGTCCGGGCGTTGCAGGTACTGGTTGCGGTCGCTGGCGGCGCTGTGCAGCACCAGGCTTTCGCGCCCGCGGTCACTCAGCTGGGTAGCCAGGCCGGCATGGTCGAAGGCCAGGTGCACGGCATCGCGTGCCTGGGCGTGGGCGAACTGGAAGTCCAGTTGTGCACCTGTAGGCAGGCTGGTGCCGGTGCGGCCCAGGGCGATGCGCGCCGGGGTCAGGTTGCGCAGGGCCAGCCAGGGGTTTTCGGGGGTAGGCGTGCGGTGGTCCATGGTCATCCCTATGCAAGCTGTGCCAAGGCCTGGCGGAAGGCCGGCGGCAGGTTGTCACCAAAGCGCACCCGGCCATCGGCCTGGGTGAAGATGCCGGTGCGGGCCAGCCATGCCTCGAATTCCGGCCCGGGCTTCAGGCCCAGGGTCTGGCGCGCGTACAGCGCGTCATGGAACGAGGTGGTCTGGTAGTTGAGCATGATGTCGTCGGAGCCTGGGATACCCATGATGAAGTTGATCCCGGCCACGCCCAGCAGGGTCAGCAGGGTGTCCATGTCGTCCTGGTCGGCTTCGGCGTGGTTGGTGTAGCAGATGTCGCAACCCATTGGCACTCCCAGCAGCTTGCCGCAGAAGTGGTCTTCGAGGCCGGCGCGGATGATCTGCTTGCCGTTGTACAGGTACTCCGGGCCGATGAAACCGACCACGGTGTTGACCAGGAACGGCTTGAAGTGGCGGGCCACGGCATAGGCGCGGGTTTCACAGGTCTGCTGGTCGACGCCGTGGTGGGCGTTGGCTGACAGCGCGCTGCCCTGGCCGGTTTCGAAGTACATCAGGTTCTGCCCGAGGGTGCCGCGTTTCAGCGAAAGGCCCGCTTCGTAGCCTTCCTGCAGCACGTTCAGGTTGATGCCGAACCCGGCGTTGGCCGCCTCGGTGCCGGCAATGGATTGGAACACCAGGTCCAGTGGCACGCCACGGTTGATCGCCTCGATCGAGGTGGTGACGTGGGTCAGCACGCAGGCCTGGGTGGGGATGTCGTAGCGCTGGATGATGGCGTCGAGCATCTCCAGCAGGGCGCAGATCGAGGCGATGCTGTCGGTGGCCGGGTTGATGCCGATCATGGCGTCGCCGTTGCCGTACAGCAGGCCGTCGAGAATGCTGGCGGCGATGCCGGCCGGCTCGTCGGTCGGGTGGTTGGGCTGCAGCCGGGTCGACAGGCGCCCGCGCAGGCCCATGGTGCCACGGAACCGGGTGACCACGCGGATCTTCTGTGCCACCAGCACCAGGTCTTGCACGCGCATGATCTTCGACACCGCTGCGGCCATTTCCGGCGTCAGCCCGGGTGCCAGGCTGCGCAGGCTGTCCTCGTTGGCCTCTTCGCTCAGCAGCCAGTCGCGCAGGCCACCCACGGTCAGGTGGCTGACCGGGGCGAAGGCCTGGGCGTCGTGAGTGTCGATGATCAGGCGCGTGACTTCATCATCTTCGTAAGGGATCAGCGCTTCGTTGAGGAAATGCGTCAGCGGGATATTGGCCAGGGCCATCTGCGCGGCGACCCGTTCGCCATCATTGCTGGCCGCGACGCCCGCCAGGTAGTCCCCCGAGCGGGCGGGGCTGGCCTTGGCCATCACTTCCTTGAGGCTGTCGAAGCGGTAGACCAGGTGGCCGACCGTGTGTACGAAACTTGCCATACAGACTCTCCAGAGCCGCGGGTTGCCCCGCGGCGGGTGGCGGCGATCAGTGCAAGGCCTCTTCGGCCTTCTGGATCGCGGCGAATTCCTCTTCCGGTGTACCCGCGACCAGGTGGTGGCGGCTGTAGAAAGCAAAGTAGGCAATTAATACCGCATAGATCACTGCGGCGCCAATCACCACCCGTGGGTCTACCAGGAAACCGGCGACCACAGCGATGCAGGCCAGTACCAGTGCCAGGCCCGAGGTGAAGATGCCACCAGGGGTGCGGTATGGGCGCTCCATCTTCGGCCGACGGATGCGCAGGGTGATGTGCGCGGCCATCATCAGCACGTACGACAGGGTAGCGCCGAACACCGCCACCAGGATCAGCAGGTCACCCTGGCCGGTCAGCGACAGGGCAAAGCCGATGATCCCGGGGATGATCAAGGCCAGTACCGGGGCCTTGCTCTTGTTGGTTTCCGACAGCTTGCGCGGCAGGTAGCCGGCGCGGGACAGGGCGAAGATCTGCCGGGAGTAGGCGTAGATGATCGAGAAGAAGCTGGCGATCAGCCCGGCCAGGCCGATCAGGTTGACGAAGCCGCCCATCCAGGTGCTACCGCCGTAGGCTTTGGACAATGCTTCCACCAGCGGGTTGCCGGACGCTTTCAGTGCTTCGGAGCCTGCGCCGCCAGGGCCGACCACCAGGATCAGCAGGGCGAAGGCCAGCAACACCAGCATGGCGCCGATCAGGCCGCGTGGCAGGTCACGCTTGGGGTTCTTGGTTTCTTCGGCAGCCAGCGGCACGCCCTCTACGGCAAGGAAGAACCAGATGGCATAGGGGATGGCCGCCCACACGCCGACATAGCCGAACGGCAGGAAGCTGCTGGCGCCCACAGCGTCCGTTTTGGCGATGTCGAACAGGTTGGCTGCATCAAAATGGGGCACCATGCTCACCAGGAACACGGCCAGAGCGATGGCTGCGATGGCGGTGATGATGAACATCAGCTTCAACGCCTCACCCACGCCAAAGATGTGGATGCCGATGAACACGATGTAGAACGCCAGGTAGATCATCCAGCCGCCGATGCCGAACAGTGACTGGCAGTAGGCGCCGATGAACACGGCGATGGCGGCGGGGGCGATAGCGTACTCGATGAGGATTGCCGTGCCGGTGAGGAAGCCGCCCCAGGGGCCGAAGGCGCTGCGGGCAAAGCCGTAGCCGCCGCCTGCGGTGGGGATCATCGACGACAGCTCGGCCAGCGAGAAGCACATGCACAGGTACATGGTGGCCATCAGCAGGGTGGCGAGGAACATGCCGCCCCAGCCGCCCTGCGCCAGGCCGAAGTTCCAGCCGGCATAGTCGCCGGAGATGACGTAGGCCACGCCCAGGCCGACCAGCAGGACCCAGCCGGCGGCACCTTTTTTCAGTTCACGTTGCTGGAAATAGTCCGAGCCGACTTTTTCGAAGTCGACGGAAGAGCCTGCCGGCGAGCCGGCGGAATGATCGCTTGGCATAGATTCACCTGTTGTTTTTCTTGGTGGCCGGACGGGTTCCGGGCCGATGGTGATGGGTACTGCAGGAAGCGAGCCAGAGCGGTTGGTGCTCTGGATATTGTGTTTGCAGGTCCGGCCTCATCGCCGGCAAGCCGGCTCCCACAGGTACTGCACAGGTCTGGAATCCCCTGCGATCCCTGTGGGAGCTGGCTTGCCGGCGATGGGCTGCAAAGCAGCCCCGAGGCCATCCCAGGTTTAGAAGAAGCCCAACGGATTGATGTCGTAGCTCACCAGCAGGTTCTTGGTCTGCTGATAGTGGTCGAGCATCATCTTGTGCGTCTCACGCCCGACCCCCGACTTCTTGTAGCCACCGAACGCGGCATGCGCCGGGTACAGGTGGTAGCAGTTGGTCCACACGCGGCCAGCCTTGATCCCACGGCCCACGCGGTAGGCACGGTTGATGTCGCGGGTCCACACGCCGGCGCCCAGGCCGAACTCGGTGTCGTTGGCGATCGCCAGGGCTTCGGCTTCGTCCTTGAAGGTGGTGACGCTGACCACCGGGCCGAAGATTTCTTCCTGGAACACGCGCATCTTGTTGTTGCCCTTGAGCAGGGTCGGCTGGATGTAGTAACCGGTGGCCAGCGAGCCCTCCAGTTTTTCGACCTTGCCGCCGGTCAGCAACTCGGCGCCTTCCTTCTGGGCGATATCCAGGTACGACAGGATCTTCTCGAACTGCTGTTGCGAGGCCTGCGCTCCGACCATGGTGTCAGTGTCCAGCGGGTCGCCGCGCTTGATCTGCAGCACCTTCTTCATCACCACTTCCATGAACTGCGGGTAGATCGACTCCTGCACCAGTGCCCGTGACGGGCAGGTGCATACCTCGCCCTGGTTGAAGAACGCCAGCACCATGCCTTCGGCCGCCTTCTCGATGAAGCTTGGTTCGGCTTGCATGATGTCTTCGAAATACACGTTCGGCGACTTGCCGCCCAGTTCGACGGTGGACGGGATGATGTTCTCGGCGGCGCATTTCATGATGTGCGAGCCCACCGGGGTCGAGCCGGTGAAGGCGATCTTGGCGATGCGCTTGCTGGTGGCCAGTGCTTCACCGGCTTCGCGGCCATAGCCTTGCACCACGTTGAGCACACCAGGTGGCAGCAGGTCACCGATCACTTCCAGCAGCACGGTGATGCCCAGCGGGGTCTGTTCGGCTGGCTTGAGCACCACGCAGTTGCCGGCGGCCAGTGCCGGGGCGAGCTTCCAGGCGGCCATCAGGATCGGGAAGTTCCACGGGATGATCTGCCCGACCACGCCCAGTGGCTCATGGATGTGGTAGGCCACGGTGCCTTCGTTGATTTCCGCGGCGCCGCCTTCCTGGGCGCGGATGCAGCCAGCGAAGTAGCGGAAGTGGTCGACCGCCAGCGGAATGTCGGCATTGAGGGTTTCGCGGATCGGCTTGCCGTTGTCCCAGGTTTCGGTAATGGCCAGCAGTTCGAGGTTCTGCTCGATACGGTCGGCGATCTTCAGCAGAACGTTGGAGCGGTCCTGCACTGAAGTGCGGCCCCAGGCGTCGGCCGCAGCGTGGGCTGCATCCAGGGCTTTATCGATGTCTTCGGCAGTGGAGCGAGGGAATTCAGCGATCAGCTTGCCATTCACCGGGGAGGTATTTTCGAAGTACTGCCCCTTTACCGGAGGAACGAACTCACCACCGATGTAGTTGCCGTAGCGGCTCTTGAAGGAAACCTTCGCGCCTTCGGTACCGGGATGTGCGTAACGCATGGTGTGTCTCCTGGCTATTGTGTTTGTTAGGGAGTTGGAAAGCGTAGAGCAAAGGTTGGGCCAGCGTTTCGAGCGCCAGGAAAATCAATGACTTGGCTCGGTTCTTTGGGCCTGGCCCACGATCTCTGTGCCAGCGCCGGTACGCGCGGGGGTGACACTTTGTGCCATTTGCGACACGTAACCGGAGGGTGCATTGCAAAGCCTTGCCGGGTGGAGGATGCTGGCGGGACTCTCTATCTGCGGAGAACTACAACAATGCAGAGCAATCATTTCAGTCGCCATGCCCAGCAAGTCCATACCGTCGCCCATGGTGGGGCCGGAGAGGGTGGAAGTGACCCGTCCATCGCCCGCTCCTGGCTGCGCTGCCTGGAGGACTACCACCTCGACCCGTCGGTGATCGAGGCCCCGGTGGTGCTCGAGCATGGGCGCCTGCTGGAAAGCCGCGAGCGCCTGCGCCAGGTGCTGCAGATTGCCGACCATGAAATGAACAGCCTGCACCAGCAGCTTTCCGGGGCCGGCCATGCGGTGCTGCTGACCGATGCCCGTGGGGTGATCCTCAATTGCGTCAGCGCGCCGACCGAGCGGCGCAGCTTCGAGCGTGCCGGGCTGTGGCTGGGCGCTGACTGGAGCGAGGCGCGCGAGGGCACCAACGGCATCGGCACCTGCCTGGTCGAGCGCCAGGCGCTGACCATCCACCAGAACGAGCACTTCCGTGGCCGCCACACCGGCCTGACCTGCTCGGCCAGCCCGGTGTTCGACCCGCATGGCGAGTTGCTTGCAGTGCTGGATGTGTCTTCGGCGCGGCCCGACGTTTCCCGGCAGAGCCAGTTCCACACCATGGCTTTGGTCAACCTGTCGGCGAAGATGATCGAAAGCTGCTACTTCCTGCGCCATTTCGAACAGCAATGGCTGCTGCGTTTTCACCTGCAGGCCGAGTCGGTCGGCCTGTTCAGCGAAGGCCTGCTGGCGTTCGACGGTGACGGGCGCATCTGCGCCGCCAACCAGAGTGCGCTGAACCTGCTGGGCACGGTGCGTGGTGGCGTGCTGGGCAAACCGCTGGAACGCTTTTTCGCTTGCAGCCACGACGAACTGTTCAGCCGCGCCACGCCCAGCGGCAGCACGGCCTGGCCGCTGCATACCCTGGACGGGCGCCAGGTGTTCGCCAGCCTGCGTGGCCAGGCGCGCGCACCGGTGTGGTCGGTACCAGCCGCCCAGCCGCGGCCCACGCGGGAAGTGGAGCCGCTTATCTGCCTGCTCGACCCCGCCTTGCAGAACGACTTCCGCCGCAGCGTGCGGGTGTTCGAGCGCGATGTGCCGCTGTTGCTGCGCGGCGAGACCGGCTGTGGCAAGGAGGCTTTTGCCCAGGCCGTGCACCAGGCCAGCGAGCGGCGCGGCAAGCCGTTCGTCGCCATCAACTGCGCCTCGATCCCGGAGAGCCTGATCGAGAGCGAACTGTTCGGCTACCGCGGCGGCAGCTTTACCGGTGCACGCAAGGAAGGCATGCGCGGCAAGCTGCTGCAGGCCGATGGCGGCACCTTGCTGCTGGACGAGATTGGCGACATGCCACTGGCCCTGCAAACCCGCCTGCTGCGCGTGCTGGAGGAGCGCCAGGTGGTGCCGATCGGTGGCGAGCCGCAGGCGGTCGACGTGCGCATTGTCAGCGCTACTCACCGTGACCTGCTGGATAGGGTGGAGCAGGGCAGTTTCCGCGAGGACCTGTATTACCGGCTGAATGGCCTGGAAGTGGCATTGCCTGCGGTGCGCGAGCGCAGTGACAAGGCGCAGTTGCTGGACTTTCTGCTGCGTCAGGAGGCGCAGGGAGAACCGATCGATATCGAGCCCAGGGCGCGGCAGGCACTGCTCGACTTCGCCTGGCCGGGCAACGTGCGGCAGATGCGCAACGTGCTGCGTACCCTGGTGGCACTTTGCGAAGACTCCCGCATCGTGTTCCCGGATCTCCCAGCCATTGTTCGCAACAGCACCGTCCCTGTAGGAGCGGCCTTGTGTCGCGAAAGGGCCGCAGAGCGGCCCCAGGGGCCCAGCCGCGCCGACCAATTTGCAGGGGCTGCTGCGCAGCCCGATCGCGACACAAGGCCGCTCCTACAGGATGCGGAGCGGCAAGCATTGTTGGAGACGCTAGAGGCAAAACACTGGCACCTCACCCGTGTCGCCGAGCACTTGGGCATCAGCCGCAATACCTTGTATCGAAAACTGCGCAAACACGGCATCACCAGGGCCGACTGAGCGAAACATCTGGTGCGATTTGTCGCGCCCTGGGCTACCCTGCCTCGATGTTTTGCGAGGTCGACCATGCATATTCACATTCTCGGTATTTGCGGCACTTTCATGGGCTCGCTGGCGGTGCTGGCCAAGGAACTTGGCCACCGCGTCACCGGCTCGGACGCCAACGTCTATCCCCCGATGAGCACCCAGCTTGAAGCCCAGGGCATCGAGCTGACCCAAGGCTATGACCCGGCCCAGCTGGACCCGGCGCCAGATCTGGTGGTCATCGGCAACGCCATGTCGCGTGGCAACCCGGCGGTGGAGTACGTGCTGAACAAGGGCCTGCCCTATGTTTCCGGCCCGCAGTGGCTGGCCGACCACGTGTTGCAGGGCCGCTGGGTGCTGGCCGTTGCCGGTACCCACGGCAAGACCACTACCAGCAGCATGCTGGCCTGGGTGCTGGAACACGCTGGCATGAGCCCGGGCTTCCTGATTGGCGGTGTGCCGCAGAACTTCTCGGTGTCGGCGCGCCTTGGCGATACGCCGTTCTTCGTGGTCGAAGCCGACGAGTACGACAGCGCCTTCTTCGACAAGCGCTCGAAGTTCGTCCACTACCACCCGCGCACGGCGATCCTCAACAACCTCGAGTTCGACCATGCGGACATCTTCCCCGACCTGGCCTCGATCGAGCGGCAGTTCCACCACCTGGTGCGCACCATCCCCAGCGAAGGCCTTGTCATCCACCCCACCACCGAGCAGGCGCTGGAGCGAGTGATCGGCATGGGTTGCTGGACCCCGGTGCAGACCACCGGCGAAGGTGGCCAGTGGCAAGCCCGTCTGCTCAGCCCCGACGGCTCGCGCTTCGAAGTGCTGTTCGACGGCGAAGCGCAGGGCGTGGTGGACTGGGCGCTGACTGGCCAGCACAACGTCGCCAACGCCCTGGCTACCCTGGCAGCGGCGCGCCATGTAGGCGTGGTGCCAGCCATGGGCATCGAAGGCCTGAGCGCCTTCAAGAGCGTCAAGCGGCGTATGGAGAAGGTTGCCGAAGTGCAGGGCGTGACCATCTACGATGACTTCGCCCACCACCCGACCGCCATCGCCACCACCCTAGACGGCCTGCGCAAGCGCGTTGGCGAAGCCCCGGTGATCGCCGTGATCGAGCCGCGCTCCAACTCGATGAAGCTCGGTGCCCACCGTGACGGCCTGCCGGAAAGCGTCAACGACGCCGACCAGGTGATCTGGTACGCCCCGGCCAACCTTGGCTGGGACCTGGCTGCCACCGCCGCGCAATGCAAAGTGCCCAGCGTGGTGGCCGACAGCCTCGAAGCGATCATCGAGCGGGTCAAGGGCCAGGCCCGCCCAGGTACCCATGTGGTGATCATGAGCAACGGCGGCTTCGGCGGCCTGCACGGCAAGCTGGCCGAGGCACTGAAGTGAGCGGGCCGGAACGCATCACCCTGGCCATGACGGGCGCCTCTGGTGCCCAGTATGGCCTGCGCCTGCTCGACTGCCTGGTGCGTGAGGACCGCGAGGTGCACTTCCTGATCTCCAAGGCCGCGCAACTGGTGATGGCCACCGAGACGGACGTGGTGCTGCCGGCCAAGCCACAGGCGATGCAGGCCTTCCTCACCGAATATACCGGCGCTGCCGACGGGCAGATCCGCGTGTATGGCAAGGAAGACTGGATGTCGCCGGTGGCCTCGGGCTCCGGCGCCCCGGCGGCAATGGTCGTGGTGCCCTGTTCCACCGGCACGTTGTCGGCGATTGCCACCGGTGCCTGCAACAACCTGATCGAACGTGCTGCCGACGTTACCCTCAAGGAGCGTCGCCAACTGATCCTGGTGCCGCGCGAGGCGCCGTTCTCCACCATCCACCTGGAGAACATGCTCAAGCTGTCGCAGATGGGCGCGGTGATCCTGCCGGCGGCGCCGGGCTTTTATCACCAGCCGCAGACCATCGACGACCTGGTCGACTTCGTGGTGGCGCGCATTCTCAACCTGCTGAACATTCCCCAGGACATGTTGCCGCGCTGGGGTGAGCACCACTTCGGGGTGGATGATTGAAGCGAGCGCTGGTGGGCTTGCTGGCGCTGGTGCTGCTCGGTGGCTGCGCCACGGTGCGCACGTTGGATGCCAACAAACCCGGGGCACCGGTGGTGTATGCCGGTACCCGGTTGGACTTGTATGTGATCAATGGCGGGTGCTGCCCGCGGGATCGTTACGGGGCTGAGGCGCCAGCGTATCCGGGGCTGGACCTGCCGGGGAGCATGTTGCTCGATACCTTGTTGCTGCCGTTGTCGTTGCTGACAGCGGCCGGTGTAGGCTTCCAGGCCACTGGTGGCCTGTAAGGGCCCTTTCGCGGGTAAACCCGCTCCTACAGGATCTGTGTAATCTTCTTGTGATCACTGTACCTGTGGGAGCGGGCGTGCCCGCGAAGAGGCCATCACAAGTGAAGCCTACTTCTTGCCCAACCTGCGCAACTCATCCGACTCCACAATCCGCACCCCGTCCTCTTCCTCCAGCGCCAGCCGCCACAGCGCCCGGGCCAAGGTACAAGCCTCGATCCCCCGATACTTCCCGGGTATCAGCTTGGCAAACGGCGAAGCCAACTGTTCACTAAGCCGAGGCTCGACCCGCTCACCCAGCAGCAACGATGGCCGCACGATGGTCAGCTGCGGCCAATCCTGAGCCTTGAGTGCCTCCTCCATCTCACCCTTGACCCGGTTGTAGAAAATCGACGATTTCGGGTCGGCGCCCAATGCACTGACCACCAGCAGATGCCGCGCGCCCAACTCCCGGGCACGCTTGCTGAACGCCACCACCATGTCCAGGTCCACCGCGCGGAAGGCCGATTCGGAACCGGCCTGCTTCAGTGTGGTGCCCAGGCAGCAATAGGCGATATCGACCCGCCCACCCAGTTGTGGAAGGAACACAGCCGGGTCGCCTACCGGGTTTTCCAGGTGCGGGTGCTCGGCCAATGGCCGGCGGGTAGGCGCCAGTACGCGAGTGATGGTGGGCTCGTTGAGCAGGCGGTCGAGCAGGTGTTCACCTGTCAGACCCGTGGCACCGGCAAGCAGGACATGCTGAGGCGTCAAATACATGATGTCTCTCCCTTGTTACACACAAGCTTAGTGGCTGCGTGGCGTTTCCGCCTGTTCCCCCACGTTGGCCTGTGCGGCGTTACGCAATGCTTCTTCGGCCTGTTGCCGGCGCAGGTGCTGCCAGTGCTCAAGCACGTTCGGCGGCGCCCACAGCTGCGGTTCGGAGGCCTCGAAACCTTCCCTTTGTTCTCTTTCGGCAACGCTGGCGCGCGCCAGTTCAAACGCCTGTTTCAGGTCGTCGGTCTGGTTCAGCGCTTCGGCGAACAGGGCATCGCCGAAATAGGTGAAATCGGCTTCTTCCGAGCAACCGAAAGACACGCGGTCGGCCCGGGCGGCGGTCATGATCAGCGTGCGCTCATCTTTGAGCGGCGTGATGTAGCCCCCTGAATAGCAGGCGGATATGACAATCACCTTGTCGCGGTTCTTCAGCGGTGCCAGCGCGCTCGCCAGCTCGTCGGCAGACAGATCGGCCAACTGCAGGCGCGGTTGGTCGAGTACCAGCTGATGGTCCTGGCTGCCATGACTGGTGAGATAGATGAACACCAGGTCTTCGGGGCCGCTGCGCTCGGCCAGGGTACGGGCGGCGCGGGTCAGGTTTTCGCGTGTGGCCATGGCTCGGGTGGTCATGTGGTCGCGGTGGTTGACCAGGGTCACCTGGCCACTGGCGCCAAAGCGCACCTTGAGCATGTTGCTGACATAGTCGGCTTCACGCATGAACACGCTCTGCTGGCCATCGCCGGCCACCACCAGGCTGTATAGCTGAACTGGTGGCGCCGAGCGCGGTACCCGGGCCAGCGCTTCATCCAGCAAACGGCCCTGGTTGAGCAGCGTCAGGTCCAGCGGGTCGGGCAACAGCTTGCCGTTCTGGTCCCGTACGCGCACGCCGTTGCTCCAGGTGCCACTTTCGACCTTGCCGTTGGCCAGGATCAGCCGGCCCTGGCCGTGGTAGGCATCGTTGAGAAAGCCACCGATGTACTTGCTGCCGTCGGCCAGTTGCAGGCTGCCCTGGCCCGACAGGCGCCAGTCGGCGAAGGTGCCTTTGTAGTGGCTGCCATCGCTGCCCAGCAGTTCGCCTTCGCCAACCAGCGAGCCGTCCTTGAATTCGCCGATCCACACATCACCATCGGCATTTTCGTAGCGGCCACGGCCTTCCAGGCGGTTGTCCTTGAACTCGCCGATGTACTGCTCGCCGTCAACGCTGTCGTAGGTGCCGCTGCCTTCCAGCTGGCCATTGATGAAGTGGCCGCTGAACTGGTTGCCGCTGGCATCGCTGCGCACCCCAGCGCCGTTGGGCTTGCCCTTGGCGAACAGGCCCTGGTAGCGGCTGCCGTCGGCCAGTTCCAGCTCGCCGGCGCCTTCGTACAGGTCGTCCTTGAACTGGCCGCGGTAGGTCTGGTCGGCTTGCTTGAGGGTGCCTTCGCCGTCGCGGCGGCCGTGGCTGAAGGTGCCGGCATAGTGGCTACCCGGGGTAGTCAGCTCGCCCAGCCCCTGGAACAGCCCTGCGGCGAACTGGCCGCGGTACACCTCGCCGTTGCGGCCGTGCCATTCGCCCTGACCGTGCCATTGGCCGTCCTTGAAGGTACCGGCGTACCAGCTGCCGTTGGGGTAGTCGATCCGGCCCTCGCCTTGCAGCAGGCCATCGACCACCTGCCCCCGGTACCGCCCACCGTCAGGGAGGCGCGCGTCCGGCGGGAGCAGCGATTCGCCATCGCCGCAGGCGGCGAGCAGCAGGACCAGGGTGACGGGGAGCAGTGAACGCATGGCGAGAACCGGGCAATAGGTCTGCCGAGTATGACGCAGAATGGGGTCCTGAAACAGCGAACGCATGTGCTGGCGCAGCTCTCGAGCCTGCACTGCATTGAAAAGCTGGCACGGAACCTGTGGCAGCGGGCGTGCCCGAGAACACCGGCGAAGCCGGTGCCATGTACCGTGTGGTCTTCTTCGCGGGTGAACCCGCTCCCACAGGTATTGCGGTGACCTTCAGCTTTGCGCAATACCTGTGGGAGCGGCTTTAGCCGCGAACACCGGCGAAGCCGGTGCCATCCACCGAGTTGCCTGATTCGCGGGCACGCCCGCTCCCACAGGTTACGTGTTGCCTTTGAGGTGCAATCAGCGCACGCCCGGCGAAACGATGATCTTCACGTTCTCCTCCTTGTTGTTGACCAACTCCTCGAAGCCCAGCTCGACAATCTGCTCCAGCCCGATCCGCCCGGTCACCAGCGGGCGAATGTCCAGCCTGCCGTCAGCGATGAAGGCAATCACATCGGCAAACTCGCCGTTGTACGCCAACGCTCCCAGCACCTGCTTTTCGGTGGATACCAGTTCGAAGAAGTTGAACTCGCTAGGCTCCTCGAATATCCCCACCAACACGCACTTGCCCGCCTTGCGGATGGTGTCGATGGCCAGCTTGGCCGTGTGCTTGTTGCCGATGCATTCAAAACTCACATCCGCGCCCAGCCCGGCAGTGAGCTTGCGGATTTCCACCAGGGCGTCGCACTGGCTGGGGTCCAGCACCACGCTGGCGCCAACCTCTTTGGCCTTGGCCTTGCGCGCCGAGGACATTTCCAGGGCGATCACCTGCGCCGCGCCAGCCGCCTTGGCACACATGATGGTGCACAAACCGATGGTGCCGGCTCCAACTACCACCACCGTCTGGCCAAGCAGGCTGCCGGCCTTCTTTACCGCATGCATGCCCACCGCCAGCGGTTCGATCAGCGCCCCGGCCTCTGCCGGGAAACCCTGCGGCAGCAGGTACAGCAGGTTGGCGGGCACGTTGACCAGTTCGGCAAAGGCGCCGTTGTTCATCAGGCCGGTGAAGGCCAGGCGCTCGCAGATGTTGTACAGGCCGTGGGTGCAGTAGTAGCAGGTGCCGCAATGCTGGCAGGCGTCCGCAGCCACCGGGTCACCGACGGCAAAACCTTCCACGCCTTCACCCAGCTTGGCGATCTGGCCGCAGAACTCGTGGCCGAGGATGCACTGGCCCTGGATGCCGGTCAGCGGGTGCGGTGCCTCCACCGGGATGAATACCGGGCCAGCGACGTATTCGTGCAGGTCGGAGCCGCAGATGCCGCACCAGTCCACCTTGATCTGCACCCAGCCGGGCGCAGGGTCGGCCGGCAGGGGCACCTGTTCGACGCGAATATCATTGCGGCCATGCCAGACGGCGGCGCGCATGTGGGTGTGGCTCAGGTCGTTCATTGTTGTTCTCCAGGCTCACGGAAAGGGCTTAGTGCTTGCGCAGGAACGCGAGCAGTTGCTGGTTGACCTGTTCGGCCGCCTCCATTTGCACCATATGGCCAGCCTCGGGCAGCACCAGCACTTCAGCCTCCAGCCCTTCGGCATGGCTGGCCGGGATGATCGCGTCCTTGCCGCCCCACACCACCAGGGCCGGGTGTTGTCCCAGCACCCCGCGCAGGTCGTGGCGCTGCCGGTCGCCGTCAGCGATGGCCGATGCCAACAGGCGCAACGCGTCGTCCACGCCTTCCAGGCGCTTGAACTTGAGCATGTCCTCCAGCATCTGCCGCGTTACCAGTGCGGGGTCGGCAAACAGCTGTACCATCTGCGGTTTGAGGGCATTGCGGTTGGCGGCAGCGACGAAGCCTTGCAGGTACTGTCCGTTGATCTCCTCGCCCAGCCCGGCACTGGCCACCAGGCTCAGGCTGGCCACCCGTTGCGGCGCCAGGCGCGCCACGTTCAGGCTGACCGCGCCGCCCATGGAGTGGCCGGCCAGGTGGGCCTTGGCGATGTCCAGGTGGTCGAGCAGGGCCAGTACGGTTTCGCTCAACTCATCCAGGTCGCCCCGTTGCAGGGCCTTGGCCGACTCGCCATGGCCCGGCAGGTCGAGGGCGATTACCCGTCGCTCGGCAGCCAGCGCCGGGTGGTTGAACAGCCAGTTGTTGAGGTCGCCACCAAAACCGTGCACCAGCACCAGCGGCGTGCCGCCTTCACCGAGCTCGAACCAGCGCAACTGCCGGCCAGCCACTTCAGCCTTCTGTGGCGCTGGCCCTTGGGCCTGGTCGGCGCCCCCCTCGGCGACGAACTCGGCCTGGAAGCGCTGCACCACGGCATCGATTTCGGCTTCTTCGGCTTCGCCTTCCACCACCACCGCCAGCAGGGCACCGACCGGCAGGGTTTCATCAGGCCTGGCCACCTGGCGGCGCAACACACCGCTGAACGGGGCTTCGACGCTGCTGCTGATCTTGTCGGTCTCGACGTCCAGCACCTCGTCGCCCTTGTTGATTTCGTCACCTTCCTGCTTCAGCCAGGTATCCACCCGGCCCTCGGTCATCGACAGGCCCCACTTGGGCATGGTCAGGGTATGGATCTGGCTCATGCGGCACTCCTTGCGGCTTCGATCACTTTGCGTACCGCAGCCTCGATCTTCGCCGCGTCAGGGATGTACAGGTCTTCCAGTGCATCGGAGAACGGCACAGGAGTATGCGGGGCGGTGACCATTTCGATCGGGCCCTTGAGCGCGCCGAAGGCCTTCTGTGCCACCAGCGCGCTGATGTCGGTGGCCATGGAGCAACGCGGGTTGGCTTCGTCGATCACCACCAGGCGGCCGGTCTTTTCCACGCTTTCCAGGATGCTGTCCTCATCCAGCGGGCTGGTGGTGCGCAGGTCCAGCACTTCGCAGTCGATACCCTGGCGGGCCAGGTTGTTGGCGGCCTCCAGCGCCACATGCACCATGCGGCCATAGGTGACCAGGGTCACGTCGTCGCCATCACGCAGGAAGTTGGCCTCACCGAACGGTACGGTGTACACCTCTTCCGGCACCTCTCCCTGCATGCTGTAGAGCAGCTTGTGCTCGCAGAAGATCACCGGGTCGTTGTCGCGGATCGCCTGTATCAACAGGCCCTTGGCATCGTACGGCGAGGACGGGCAGACCACCTTCAGGCCGGGAATGTGCGTCCACAGCGAGGTGAGCATCTGCGAGTGCTGGGCCGCCGCGCGCAGGCCGGCGCCGTACATGGTGCGCATCACCAGCGGGGTTACCGCCTTGCCGCCGAACATGTAGCGGAACTTGGCGGCCTGGTTGAGGATCTGGTCCAGGCAGCAGCCGGCGAAGTCGACGAACATCAGCTCGCACACCGGGCGCAGGCCCTGGGTGGCAGCACCGACGGCAGCGCCGACGTAGCCGATTTCCGACAGCGGTGCGTCGAGCACGCGCCCCGGGAACTGATGGTAAAGGCCCTTGGTCACGCCCAGCACGCCCCCCCAGGCGTCATCCTCGCCGGGGGCACCGGCGCCGCCGGCAACGTCTTCGCCAATGATGAATACAGTGTTGTCGCGGCGCATTTCCTGGGCCAGGGCTTCGTTGATGGCCTGCTGGTAGCTGATCTTTCTTGCCATGGTGATTCTCCTGTTGTTCTTGTAATCCGCGGCTCAGGGGTAGGCGACGTAGACGTCGGTGAGCAGGTCGGCGGGCTGTGGCTTGGGATCGGACTTGGCGCGGCGCACGGCGTCTTCGATCAGGTCCTCGACGCGGGCGTCGATGGCGTCCAGTTGCGCAGCCGTGAGCAGGCCGGCGCGGGTGGTCTTGTTGCGGAACTGCATGAGGCAGTCGCGGGATTCACGCAGGTTCTTCACTTCGTCCGGGGCGCGGTAGGTTTGTGCATCGCCTTCGAAATGGCCGTAGTAGCGGCTGAGCTTGACCTCGATCAGCGACGGGCCTTGCCCGGAACGCGCACGTTCGATGGCAGCGCCGGCGGCCTCGTACACGGCAAAGAAGTCGAAACCGTCGATGGTGACACCGGGCATGCCGAACCCGGCCGCGCGATCGGCGATATGGTCGCAGGCAACCGACCAGGTCGAGGCGGTGGCTTCGGCGTAGCCGTTGTTCTCGGCCACGAAGATGCACGGCAGGTTCATGATCGAGGCCATGTTCATGGCTTCGAACACGGCGCCTTCGTTGGAGGCGCCATCGCCGAAGAAGGCCACCGATACATCGTCGCGGCCTTTGATCTTGGCCGCCAGCGCCGCCCCGGCCACCAGCGGAGCGCCGGCACCGACGATGCCGTTGGCGCCGAGCATGCCTTTTTCCAGGTCGGCGATGTGCATCGAACCGCCCTTGCCGCCGCACACGCCGGTCTTCTTGCCGTAGATCTCGGCCATCATGCCGTATACGTCCACACCCTTGGCGATGCAGTGGCCGTGGCCGCGGTGGGTCGAGGCGATACAGTCGCTATCGCGCAGGTGGGCCATGACTCCGGCGGCGGAAGCCTCCTCGCCGGCATACAGGTGCACGAAGCCAGGGATCTCGCCGGTGGCGAACTCGACGTGCAGGCGTTCTTCGAAGGCACGGATAGTGCGCATCACTTCATAGGCATGCAGCAGTTGTTCGGTACTGAGTTGATTGGACATCTTGTTGTTCTCCGGGGTTGTCTCAACACGGGTTTGCAGGGTGCAGCCGATGGCCACGGGGCACGGCCAGCAAGTGATGGCGGGCGGCGTGCGCCAGTACGGCCTCGACGTCCACGCTCAATGGGCCTTGGTGGTCGAGGGTGATGGTGGGGCTGTCATGCTCGGCGAATTCGATTTCGCGCTCGCCGTCCAGCGCCAGGGTGCCGCTGGCCAGGCTCAGGCGATGGGCTACGCCGGGCGTCAGGGCGCCGCTGGCGGTGATGCCGCAGCCTTGCAGCAGGCCGGGTGCCAGTGGTGCGAGCAGCGCTTGTTCAGCACCGGGGTTCAGGCGTACCCAGGCACCGTGCGGGTCCTGGCGCGAGACCGGGCACCACAGGCCGCACAGGGCCGAGAGGCCGATGGCATGGGGTTCGGCGAAACACGCGAAGACTTCGCAAAGGTCTTCGCTGCGGCTCAGTGCCCGAGCGCCGATGAAGCGCTGAGGCGACACCGCCACCTCCACCAGTGCCCATTCGGCAAGCTGTTGTTCGGGCACCTTCACCAGCAGGCGCTTGTTGCGGCGCAGGCCGATGCTGGCTGGTACCCGTCCGCTGGCAAGCAGGCCGCCGGCCAGGCCGGCGCTGGTGGCCTCGCGCAGTTCGGGGAAGGCATTGTTGGTGCCGGTGGACAAGGTCAGCAGCGGCACGTCCCCGGCCTCGGCAGCGACTGCCTTGTGGGTGCCGTCGCCGCCAAGCACGGCGATCATCGCCACACCGCGCTCGACCATTTGGCGGGTGGCCAGGCGGGTATCGGCAACAGTCTGGGTCAGCGGCAGGTCGAGGATTTCGATGGCCGGCCAGTGCTGGTCATGGGCGACCGGGCCCTGGCTGGCCTTGAGCACGGCAGCGGCGATGCCGGTCATGTCGCTGGGCAGCAGCACCTGGCCGATGCCGGTAGCACCGAAGGCAGCGAGCAGGCGCTGGATCGCCGATGCCTTGTCGGTACTCGAATAGAGCCCGGCATTGGCAGTCAGGCGGCGCAGGTCGCGGCCGGAGGCAGGGTTGGCAATGATGCCGACAGTTGGGGCGGGTAGCGGCATGGCGCACCTCGTTTCTTGTTTGCCAGTGCCGGAGCAAGCGCGGTGCCAGTTTTCCTTGGGTTGGCTGAAATCACCGGGGCAGAGCGGTTTCGTTGCGCTCTGGCCGGAACGTATGGCCGGGCTGGCGAGACGCCGGGTGCCAGCCGAGGTATGGCATGGCCGAGACGCTGAGACGCTGCGTTTCAAGCCGGCCGGTAATCACGCAGTGCTTGTCGGGGCATGCCTGGAAGCGCTTAATGGCCGGACAACGATAAAAACAGCAACGAGAACCGGAGGGCCTGAATGCTTGCCGCGAACTCCCGAGCCCATGTCGACTGCGTCAGCAGGGTGCTGAAGAATGCCGACCGCCTGCCGCAGGCGCCGGTGCCACCGCTGATTCTCGATTCATGGCGCCGTTCCATGGAGCTGTACCGCCTCGACCCCGGGTCCCAGCAGGGGCCGCGCATTCTGTCCCAAAGCCTGCTCAACGAGTGCCGTGAGCGCGCCGAACTGTTCCTGCGTATCGCCAGCGATGCCGTGGCCCGCCTGCATGAGCGGGTGCGCGGTGCCGACTACTGCGTGCTGCTCACCGACGCCTTGGGGCGCACCATCGATTACCGGGTCGAGTCTGCCATCCGCAACGACTGCCGCAAGGCCGGGCTGTACCTGGGCACCTGCTGGTCGGAGGGCGAGGAGGGCACCTGCGGCGTGGCGGCGGTGTTGACCAGCAAGGCGCCGGTCACGGTGCACAAGCGCGACCACTTCCGCGCCGCGTTCATTGGCCTGACCTGTACGGCGGCACCGGTGTTCGACCCGCTGGGCGAGTTGCTGGGCGTGGTGGATGTCTCGGCCTTGCAGTCGCCGGACGACCGCCGCAGCCAGCACCTGATCCGCCAATTGGTCGAGCAGACTGCGCGCGAGATCGAAAATGCCTTCTTCATGCACAGTGCCCAGGGCCATTGGGTAATGCGTGCCCATGGCACGCCGGGCTATGTGGAAAGCCAGCCCGACTACCTGCTGGCCTGGGATGGCGATGGCCGTCTGCAGGCGATCAACAGCCTGGCGCGCCAGCGCCTGGTGGAGCATTTGGGGCGTTTGCCCGAGCACATTGGCGAGCTGTTCGACATGGATCAGCTGCGCCGCGTGAACGCATCGTCTGCGCAACGCCTGCCGGGCCTGGGTGGGCTGTACGGCCGGGTCAGCGCCCCCCGCCAGCGCCAGCGTGCGCAGCCGTTGCGCCAGGCCCAGGACGCCCGTATCGAGCAGCATCTGCGCCTGGCCACGCGGGTCAAGGACTGCAATCTGGCGGTGCTTGTACAAGGCGAGACGGGGGCTGGCAAAGAGGTGTTCGCCCGCCAGCTGCATCAGCAAAGCCTGCGTCGCGATGGCCCGTTCGTCACCCTGAACTGCGCGGCCATCCCGGAAAGCCTGATCGAGAGCGAGCTGTTCGGCTATGTGGCCGGGGCCTTCACCGGGGCTTCCAGCAAAGGTATGCAGGGGCTGTTGCAGCAGGCCGATGGCGGCACGCTGTTCCTCGACGAAATCGGTGACATGCCGCTGAACCTGCAAACCCGGTTGCTGCGCGTGCTGGCGGAGGGTGAAGTGGCGCCGCTGGGCGCGGCGCGGCGGGAGCGGGTGGATATCCAGGTGATTTGCGCGACCCACCGCGATTTGGCGGCGATGGTGGAGGATGGGCGTTTTCGCGAGGATCTTTACTTCCGCCTGGCCAATGCCCGCTTCGAATTGCCGCCGCTGCGCGAGCGTGAGGACCGCTTGGGGTTGATTCACCAGTTGCTGGTCGAGGAGGCCGAGGCCTGCGGGGTCGAGGTGATGTTGGCGGATGATGCGCTGCAGGCGCTGCTGGTCTATCGCTGGCCGGGGAACTTGCGCCAGCTGCGGCAGGTGTTGCGCTATGCCTGTGCGGTGAGTGAGGGCGGGCAGGTGCAGATGCAGGACCTGCCGCAGGAGGTGCGCGGCGAGGTAGTCGCATCGGCTGAAAGCAGCATGTCCTGTCCGGCCCGGCAGTTGCTGCTGGATGCGCTGATCCGCCATCGCTGGAAGCCGGCCGATGCGGCGCGGGCTCTGGGGATATCGCGGGCAACTTTGTACCGGCGGGTGCATGAGCACCACATCGAGATGCCGCGGATGAAGGGGTAGGACCCGGGGGCTGCTTTGCAGCCCAATCGCCGGCAAGCCAGCTCCCACCTCGACCGCATAGACCTCAAGCCGTGTGCAATCCCTGTGGGAGCTGGCTTGCCGGCGATGAGGCCCTGACAGGCAATAAAAAACCCCGGAACAAGTCCGGGGTTTTCAGTACATCACACTACGCGATCACTCCTGGCTGGCCAGTTTGTGCTCGAGGTAGTGAATGTTGACGCCGCCTTTGCAGAAACCTTCATCACGCACCAGGTCGCGGTGCAGCGGGATGTTGGTCTTGATGCCGTCGACGACGATCTCGTCCAGGGCATTGCGCATGCGCGCCATGGCTTCGTCGCGGTCCTTGCCGTAGGTGATCAGCTTGCCGATCAGCGAGTCGTAGTTCGGCGGAACCGAGTAACCGCTGTACAGGTGCGAATCAACACGCACGCCGTTGCCGCCCGGGGCGTGGAAGTGCTTCACCTTGCCTGGGCTCGGGATGAACTTCTTCGGGTCTTCGGCGTTGATACGGCATTCCAGTGCATGGCCACGGATGACCACGTCTTCCTGGCGGAACGACAGCTTGTTGCCAGCGGCGATGCTCAGCATCTCCTTGACGATGTCGATACCGGTCACCATCTCCGACACCGGGTGCTCAACCTGCACGCGGGTGTTCATCTCGATGAAGTAGAAGCGGCCGTTCTCGTACAGGAACTCGAAAGTACCCGCACCACGGTAGCCGATCTCGATGCACGCATCGACGCAGCGCTTGAACACTTCCTGACGGGCTTTCTCGTCGATGCCCGGGGCTGGCGCTTCTTCCAGTACCTTCTGGTGACGGCGCTGCAGCGAGCAGTCACGGTCGCCCAGGTGAATGGCGTTGCCCTGGCCGTCGGACAGTACCTGGACTTCCACGTGGCGTGGGTTGGTCAGGAACTTCTCCAGGTAGACCATCGGGTTGCCGAAGGCTGCACCGGCTTCGGTACGGGTGAGCTTGGCCGAGGAAATCAGGTCCTCTTCCTTGTGCACCACGCGCATGCCGCGACCACCACCGCCACCGGCGGCCTTGATGATCACTGGGTAGCCGACGTCACGAGCAATCGCCAGGGCGACTTCTTCATCTTCCGGCAGCGGGCCATCGGAGCCCGGCACAGTCGGTACGCCCGACTTGATCATCGCGTCCTTGGCCGAAACCTTGTCGCCCATCAGGCGAATGGTGTCGGCTTTCGGGCCGATGAAGGCGAAACCGGATTTTTCCACCTGCTCGGCGAAATCGGCGTTTTCCGCCAGGAAGCCGTAGCCCGGGTGGATCGCGGTGGCGCCGGTCACTTCGGCGGCAGCGATGATCGCCGGGATATGCAGGTAGGAATCCTTGGACGATGCAGGGCCGATGCAGACCGACTCGTCTGCCAGGCCCAGGTGCATCAGTTCACGGTCGGCGGTGGAGTGCACGGCGACTGTCTTGATACCCAGCTCTTTGCAGGCACGCAGGATCCGCAGGGCAATTTCCCCGCGGTTGGCGATCAGGACTTTTTCGAGCTTCCCAGACATCGTTGGCTCTCCGCGATTCAAACGACGGTGAACAGCGGCTGGTCGAACTCAACCGGCTGGCCGTCTTCTACCAGGATGGCGTCGATGACACCGCCAACATCGGCTTCGATGTGGTTCATCATCTTCATGGCTTCGACGATGCACAGGGTGTCGCCTTTCTTCACGGTCTGGCCAACTTCAGCGAAGTTCGGCGAGGTCGGCGAAGGCTTGCGGTAGAAGGTACCTACCATCGGCGAGCGGATCACGGTGCCTTTCAGGGCCGGGGCGGCGGCAGCGGCTTCAGCGGCCGGAGCGGCAGCGGCGACCGGGGCAGCAACAGGAGCGGCGGCTACCGGAGCCGGTGCGAAGTACTGCTGGGCAGCCGGGGTCTTGCTGTGACGGCTGATACGGACCGACTCTTCGCCTTCCTTGATCTCCAGTTCATCGATGCCAGACTCTTCCAGCAGCTCGATCAGTTTCTTGACTTTACGGATATCCATTAATCATCAACTCCCAAAGGTTCGGTCAGGGGGCGAAATACAAAAAACGTATCTGAAACGTTTCTCTCGAACCCTGGCCCACTGAGGCCAGGGTTTTCATCATTTGGGCTGTGCGTTGGCAGCCAGTTGTTCCAGCGCGGATTCCAGGGCCAGGCGATAACCGCTGGCGCCCAGGCCGCAGATCACCCCTACTGCAACATCGGAAAAGTAGGAGTGGTGGCGGAACGGTTCGCGTTTGTGCACGTTGGACAGGTGCACTTCGATGAATGGGATGCTCACCGCAAGCAATGCGTCACGTAATGCGACGCTTGTGTGGGTGAAAGCAGCCGGATTGATCAGGATGAAGTCCACACCCTCGTTGCGTGCGGCGTGAATGCGGTCGATCAGTTCGTATTCGGCGTTGCTCTGCAGGTACTGCAGATGGTGGCCTGCGGCGCGGGCACGTTGCTCCAGGTCCTGGTTGATCTGGGCCAGGGTCACGGCGCCGTAGTGGCCAGGCTCGCGGGTACCGAGCAGGTTGAGGTTGGGGCCGTGAAGCACCAGTAGCGTTGCCATCTGCGGATTCCTTGGATTTGTAGGGCAATTCGACACAGCGCGGCGAGTGTGCCGTAAAGCGACGGCAAGTGTCCAGTTCCCGGCAATAGCCAGCACGATGTCCGAGGTTCGCGCGAAGTATGTGACCAAATAATTAAATTTGGTCACTGATTTCTGGATTTTTCACAGCTCGCGGGAAGTTATAGACCGACTTTACCGCGCACGCGTGTGAGAATTTGCGCAAATTCACTGGCATTTATCTCGCCAATGACCCGATCAGCGGTTATTTCGCTACCGTTCGCGGCAAAGAACAGCAGGGCGGGCGGGCCGAACAGCCGGTAGCGATCGAGCAGGCTGCGTTGTTCGGCATTGCTTTCGGTGATGTCAAAACGCAGCAGCTTGAAGCCGGCCAGTTGCGCTTGCACCTGCGGCGTGGTGAGCACCTCGCGTTCGATCACCTTGCAACTGATGCACCAGTCGGCGTACCAGTCCAAGAGCACCGGCTGGCCGGCTGCCTTGGCCTGGGCCAGGGCAGCGTCCAGTGCGGCGGGGGTAGTGATCGTCTGCCAGCTATCCGCCTGCACCGCGGGCCCGTTGCCGGTGGCCACAAGGGTTGCCGGCGGCAGCGGGCGCAGTGGGTCGCCGTGGCCGCTGAGGGCGCCGTACCAGCAGGCCAGGGCGTACACCAGCAGGGCCAGGCCGAGCAGTTGGGCCAGGCGCTGGCGCGCGGTCTTGACGACAAATTCGAGGGCACCGAGGAACAGCGCCACGCCGGCGGCGAGGAAACCGACCAGCAGCAAGGTCAGCGGGCCTGGCAGCACACGGCTGAGCAAACCGATGGCCAAGCCCAGCAGCAGGACGCCGATGGCGTTCTTCACCGTGTTCAGCCAAGGGCCGCTTTTCGGCAGCCAGGCCGCGCCACCGGTAGCCACCAGCAGCAATGGTGCGCCCATGCCCAGGCCTAGGGCGAACAGCTTGAGTGCGCCGCCCAGGGCATCGCCGCTGGCGCTGATGTACAGCAGCGCACCGGCCAGCGGCGCCGACACACAGGGCGAAACCAGCAGGCTGGAGAGTACGCCCAGTATTGCCGCGCCCAGCAGCGAGCCGCCCCGGGTGTGGCTGGCCACATTGTTCAGGCGGTTGCTCAGGGCTTGCGGCAGTTTCAGTTCGAACAGGCCGAACATGGCCAGGGCAAATACCACGAAAAACAGCGCGAAGGGCACCAGTACCCAGGCCGACTGCAGGCGCGCCTGCAGGTTCAGGCCGGCGCCGAACAACCCCATCAACGCACCGAGTACCGCGAAGCTGGCCGCCATCGGCAGCACATAGGCCAGCGACAACGCCAAACCGCGCAGGCCGCCAGCCTGGCCGCGCAGCACCACGCCGGAAAGGATCGGCAGCATCGGCAGCACGCAGGGGGTGAACGTCAGGCCGACCCCAGCGAGGAAGAACAGCAGCAGCGACTTCCAGGTCCAGGCGTGTTCACCGCCGGCCGGGGTGCTTTTGCCGCCTTCGCCATCGATGCTCAGGCGTGCGGTTTCTGGCGGGTAGCACAGGCCTTTGTCGGCGCAGCCCTGGTAGCCCACCAGCAGGGTGAAGGCGCGCGGGTCATTGCGCGGGAGCTCGATATCGAGCACGCCGTGGTACACCTCGACATCGCCGAAGAACTCATCGTGCTTGGCCTCGCCCTTGGGGATGCTTGGTGTGCCCAGGGCAATGTCGGCCGGTTCGGTGCGGAACTGGAAACGGTGGCGATAGAGGTAGTAGCCGTCGGTTGCGACGAAGCGCAGCTTGATGGTTTGCGCATCGGCCTGGACCAGGCTGAGCTTGAACGCTTCGTGTACCGGCAGGAAGTCGGCGTTGTTGGCCAGCGAAGCTGCGCCGAGGGTGGCGCTGGGGCGGTTGTCGAGCAGGCCCGTGGCGAAGGCAGGGCTGGCCAGCAGCAGGAACAGCAGGAAAAACAGGCGGCGCATGGCGGACTCGCGAGGTGGAACGTGCTGGGCATGATAGCGGAGTTGGTGCGGGTTGGGGCCATGCTGGTGGCGGGGGCGACACATGGCCGCTGGCTCATGTGCTGCCTGTGTCGGCCTCTTCGCGGGTAAACCCGCTCCCACCTCGTCCGCATGAACCTCAAGCCATGCGCTATCCCTGTGGTAGCGGGCATGCCCGCGAAGAGGCCGGTACAGGCCAACCTAGACTCTGAAGGCCCGCACCGCCCGGTTCAGTTCACCACCCAGGCTCAGCAACTGCTCGCCTTGCTCTCGCCCCTCGCCAATGCGCTGCAGGTTGTCCTCACCCAGCTCATGAATCCGCTCGCTGTGGTCGCGAATCTCACTCACGGCACCACTCTGCTGCGCCGTGACATCGGCAATCCGCACCGCAGTGTCCGAAATGGTGCGAATGGCACAGACGATCTCGTCCAGCGCCCCGTCCGCCGCCTGGGCCTGGTTGGCCGTGGCCTCGGCATGCTCAAGCTGCGCACGCATCCCGGCTACCGAGCTTCTGGCTGCCTGCTGCAAGCGGTCGATCAGTGCCTGAATCTCGCCGGTCGCCCCGGTGGTGCGCTGTGCCAGCGAACGCACCTCATCGGCCACCACGGCAAAACCACGGCCCATCTCACCGGCGCGGGCCGCTTCGATCGCGGCATTCAGCGCCAGCAGGTTGGTCTGCTCGGCAATCGAGCGGATCACCGTCAGGACGCCGCCGATGGTGGCCGACTCCTCCGCCAGTTGCTCGATCATGCGGGCGTTGCCCTGCACCTCGTCGACCAACTCACGCAAGCCCGACAGGCTCTGGCCGATCACCGCCTGGCCCTGCTCCACTGCACGCCCGGCATCGCGGCTGGCGTCGGCTGCGGCGCTGGCGTCGCCGGCCACTTGCTGGATGGTCGCTTCCAGTTCACCCAAAGCATCGCGGATCTGCCCGGTGTCGCCGGCCTGGCGTTCGGCGCCGTCATGAAGGGCGGCGCTCATGCCGGCCAGGGCGTGGCTGCTGCCAGCCACCTGCTCGGCGTTGTGGCGGATGGTGCCGACCAGCTCTACCAGATACTGGCGCAGGCGGTTGAGCGATTCCTGGATGTCGCGCAGTTCGCGGTTGGTCCTGCCCAGGGCGATGGCCTCGGCGAAGTCACCCTCGGCCCAGCGCGACAGGGCCGGGGCCAGGCCGGTCAGGGTGCGCGCCAGGCGGCGTTGCAAGGTGTCGATCAGCAGGGCGATAAGCAGGATCAGGCCGATCATCAGACCCTGGATGATGCGCACTTCGCCGGCAATTTTCGCATGCTGGCCGCGTACCTCGGGCTCCAGTGCCGCAATGGCCTGTTGCACGGCCTCCAGGCGTTGGCCGGTGCTGGTAGCCAGGGCGACGCGGCGCTCGATCTGTTCGCGGGTGCGCTGCAGCTCGGCCGGGTAGCGGCCGAGCAGGCTCTGCAGTTCGCGCTTGAGGCCGACGGCAATGTCTTCCTGCTGGGCGCTGGCCTGGGTTTCCAGGCCCATCATCGCGGCGAAGTCGTCGGCACCGGACTCGGCGCTACGGGTTACGCCGAGCAAGGGCAAGGCATCGATCGCCTGGGCCTGGGCACGGATCAGCTGCAGCTCACGCTCCACTTCGTCGGCCAGCTCCGGGCGGCCGCTGCTGACCAGCTTGTCCCGGGCCAGCGACAGGCGACCGAGGTGCACGGTGGCGTCGAGCAGTGGCACCAGGTAGCGGTTTGCGTCGGCGTTGCCGCTGTCGCGGGCGTAGCCGGCCAGCTGTTCGAAGTTGGCACCCAGTTCCCGCTCGGCCTGCAGCAGCAGGGCTTGCGGGTCGCCGGCCAGCTTGCCGGCGGCCAGCAGCTCCTCGGCGGTAAAGGCCTGCAGGCTGTCCAGGCTGGGGCGCAGTTTGTCGGCCAGTTCGCTGGGCCACTCGGCCAGCGCGGCCTGCAACTGCTGGTTGGCCTCCATCGCCGCGGCATGGCGCAGGGCATCGCCGCTGCCCAGGTACGCCTGGATGTTGCGGGCCGCCTGGTTCTGGAACTGCTGGGACAGGCCCAGGTAGCGCTCCATCAACTGGTAGGGGCGCTCAAGGGCCCGCTGCGACCACCAAAGGGTGGCGCCCAGAGCGATACACACGGTTACCAGCAACAGGGTGTTGAAATTGGTCAGCCACTTCAGGCGCATAGCCGCGAGCTTCCTGCGGGGAGGGGAGAGGTCGGTGGCTGAAGTTATTGCGATTTTGTGACGGGGTGATGACGACAGGGGGGTGGCGCCATAAAAAAGTGGCACAGTGCCTCTATTGGTGGCCGTCTGCACTGGCCTCTTCGCAGCACAAGGCTGCTCCTACAGAGCGTGCGATACCTGTAGGAGCAGCCTTGTGCTGCGAAGAGGCCAGTGCAGGCTATAAGAAACTCAAGGCTCCACACGGACTACGCAATTACGCCCGGCATGCTTGGCCCGATACAGCGCCTCGTCCGCCGCACTGGCCATGGTCAGCGCATCCAGCCCCTCATCCAACTGCACCACCCCTGCACTGAAGGTGCACTGCAAGTCCCGTGGCTGCGCCGGGTAGAGGATCTCGGCAAAGCGCCGGCGGATTTCGTCCAGCACCTTGTGCGCCGCGTCCAGCGCGGTATTGGGCATCACAATGGCGAACTCTTCACCGCCGTAACGGCCAATGAAATCGGTCTTGCGCAAGCGCTGTTTGAGAAACAGCGCCAGGCTCTTGATCACCCGGTCGCCCATGGGGTGACCGTGGCGGTCGTTGATCTTCTTGAAATGGTCGATGTCGAGCATGGCAAAGCACAACGGCAGCTGCTCGCGACGGGCGCGGAAGCTGCAGTCTTCCAGCAATTGCAGGATGTGGGTGTGGTTGTACAACCCGGTCAGGCTGTCGCGCACCATGCGCGCCTTCAGGTGCCGGGCGCGGGCGGCGCGGTTGCGCACGGTGGTGATCAGGTGGCGAGAACGAAACGGCTTGGTCAGGAAATCATCACCGCCTTCGCTCATGGCATCCAGCTGCTTGTCCAGGTCGTCTTCGGCAGACAGATAGATGATCGGCACGCTCACATAACGGTCGCTGTGGCGGATCACCTTGGCCAGTTCAGGGCCGGTGCAGGCCGGCATGTACAGGTCGAGGATGATCAGGTCGGGCTGGAAGTCAGCCAGCTCGGCCATGGTGCGGATCGGGTCGGTCAGGCTGCGGGTGATCATGCCGGCGCTGGCCAGCACGCGCTCGGTGTACAGCGCCTGGGTGCGTGAATCGTCGATGACCAGTACGCGCAACGGGTCGTGCTGGGTTGCATTGGTCAGCAGTTCGACCTTTTCCAACAGGCTGGAGGCTTCCAGGGTGCCGGTGAGGAAGTCCTGGCCACCGGCGCGCACGGCGGCCAGGCGGGTCGGGGTGTCGGTTTCGTGATGGCTGAAGAACAGCAGTGGTATATGTCGGGCCAGCCCCTGCTGCATCTGGGCAGCCAACAGCAGGCCTTGGCCGGCACCGTTGAAGTCGACATCCATGATGATGGCCGAGGGCGGGTATTCGCTGATCGAGGCCTGAAACGCCGCAGCGCTGGCAAGCGCCTGCACCACCAGGCCAAAGAATTCCAGTTGCTGGGCCAGGCGCTGGGCGCGCTCGTGGTCCTGCAGCAGGATGTACACCGGCTTGCGCAGGGGCGGCAGCAGCACCTGATCGAGCGGGTCGTCCTTGCGCAGGCCGCTACGCGTCAGCTGTTGGGCGGGGCACAGCGGGCTCGGCTCGGCTGCTTGGCTCATGTCCTGGCTACTTGTAGGTTGGGGTGTGCAGGGGCAATGATGGCTCTATGCTAGCAGTTCTTTTCAGGTGCGTGAGTGCCCTGCGTCAACAAAGCGGCCAGAACGAATATTCAGTTGCTGACCGATTGGTCGCTTATGCGTAAGGCGGTGTCTGCTTTATAGTGCTGCCACGCGGGCTTGCCGTGGCACCCTGGCGCAGGCCTGTGGTCCAAGCCCCTGAACCGTCGTGACTGATTAAGGACAAAGCCATGCTGGACTGGAAAAACCGCGAGGCCAAAGCCGAGCCCCGCGAGCGTGTCGACGGCCGTGGCGCCGCCGCCCGTAGCTATCTTGGCGGCCTCTGGAGCCGTGCCCTGGGGACCCTGATCGGGTTGTACCTGCTGGTGTGCATCGGCCTGGGCTGGTACTGGAGCCAGGAGCCGGAGCTGTTCCCGGTGCAGCAGAACGCCCAGGCCGCAGCCGAGCGTACCGGCCAGCAGATGGTGGTGGGCTACACCACTATCGAAACCCTCAAGACCGTGGCCGGCACCTTGCTGAACAAGCCGGGTGGCTACATTTCCAACGACCGCTTCCCGCCAGGGCTGTGGATGGACAACATGCCGAGCTGGGAATATGGCGTGCTGGTCCAGGTGCGCGACCTGTCCCGTGCCTTGCGCAAGGACTTCGCCCGTTCGCAGTCGCAGTCGACCGAAGACGCCGACCTGGCCAAGGCCGAGCCGCGTTTCAACTTCGACAACAAGAGCTGGATCCTGCCGTCGAGCGAGTCGGAGTTCGAAGAGGGCATCAAATCGCTGACCCGCTACCAGACCCGTCTGGCTGCCGGCGACAAGGGCGCAATCTTCTATACCCGTGCCGACAACCTGAACAACTGGCTGGGTGACGTGGCCACCCGCCTGGGCTCGCTGTCGCAGCGCCTGTCGGCCAGCGTTGGCCGGGTCAAGCTCAACACCACGCTGAAGACCGAGTCGCTGGTCGCCGGCCAGGCGCCGCAGGTGGACGAGGAGCTGGTGGAAACCCCATGGCTGCAGATCGACAACGTGTTCTACGAAGCCCGTGGCCAGGCCTGGGCGCTGTCGCACCTGCTGCGCGCCATCGAGGTGGACTTTGCCGACGTGCTGGCGAAGAAGAACGCCACGGTCAGCGTGCGCCAGATCATCCGTGAGCTGGAGGCCTCGCAGGAAGCCCTGTGGAGCCCGATGGTGCTCAACGGCAGCGGCTTCGGCATGTGGGCCAACCACTCACTGGTCATGGCCAACTACATTTCCCGGGCCAACGCGGCGGTCATCGACCTGCGTCAGCTGCTGTCGCAGGGTTGATGATGGCGATCAGCCCGAACGAGGCCGCCCACCGGGCGGCTTCCGACCGAGAACTGGTCACCTGGGTGGATGAAGCCGACCGGGTGCTGGGTGCCTTGCCCCGGGCCGAACTGCGCGAGCGCGGCCTGATAGGGCGTTGCACGTTCATTCTGCTGTTCAACAGTGTCGGTGAACTGTGCGTGCACCGGCGTACCCTGAGCAAGGCGCTGTACCCGGGTTACTGGGATGTGGCGGCAGGCGGCATGGTGACGGCCGGGGAGGCGTATGCCGATTCGGCAGCGCGGGAGCTGGCCGAGGAGCTGGGGATCGACGGTGTGGAGCTGCGTTTTCATGAGCGGTTCTACTTTGACCAGCCGGATAACCGCTTGTGGTGTGCGGTGTATTCGGCGGTTTCGGATGCGCCGTTGCGGCTGCAGCCGGAAGAGGTGATCGAGGCGCGGTTCATTGGCCTGGAGCAGGCTGAGCAAGAAAGTCTGACCAAGCCGTATTGCCCGGACTCGTTGGCGGCGTTGCAGCGCTATAAAGCCAGCCTGGGATGACGCCGTGAACCGCTTTGCGGTCCTTTCGCGACACAAGGCCGCTCCTACATTGATCGGGGTACGCAGGGCTTTGTAGGAGCGGCCTTGTGTCGCGATCGGGCTGCAAAGCAGCCCCAGTGTCGAAAGGAGTCGCAAAACATTCGCAAAATGCCGCATTCCAGTACTTAGCAACAGCGGGATTTATCGTTACACTGCGCGCCCTTTTCGGGCTGCCGCAGGTCTTGTGGCAGTAGCGCCGCCCCTGCCAGAGTGGGGCTTCGCGGTCGGGCTCAACCCCCAGGGGCCGACCAGTTTTTGTCCTCAGCACAGAGGAACAAAAGTGGCCAAGAAAGCTTCTTCCTTCGCCGCCCTTGGCGGTCTCGTTTACTCCACCGACACCGGTCGGCACTGCCCCGACTGTAGCCAGCCGGTGGATGCTTGTACCTGCAAGCAGCAGGTCATCCCCGAAGGCGATGGCATTGCCCGTGTGCGCCGCGAAAGCAAGGGCCGCGGCGGCAAGACCGTGACCACCGTCACCGGCGTGCCGCTGCCGCTCGATCAGCTCAAGGAGCTGGCCTCTACCCTCAAGCGCCGCTGCGGTACCGGTGGCGCCCTGAAGGATGGGGTCATCGAAATCCAGGGCGACCATGTCGAACTGCTGATCGGTGAGCTGACCAAGCAGGGCTTCAAGGCGAAAAAATCCGGCGGCTGATGCGGCCACGCGATTTTTTGCCCAGTGCTTTCTAAACTCGTTGCCGTGACCAGGGTCTACCCCAGGGCACGGACGAATCGTCATTTTTGGCTTTTACACTGCGCCCGCCTCCTTGCGGGGCAGTGTCTTCGACTTATCTATAGGGGACTTGAATGTCCGTACGACGCACACGCAAAGACGATGGTAGCCAATGGACCGTGGCCGACAGCCGCAGTGTTTATGGCATCCGCCATTGGGGCGCTGGTTATTTCGCCATCAATGAAGCCGGGCGCGTCGAAGTACGCCCCAACGGCCCCAAAAGCGCACCGATCGACCTGTTCGAACAGGTCGACGAATTGCGCCAGAGCGGCCTGTCGCTGCCATTGCTGGTGCGCTTCCCCGACATTCTGCAAGACCGCGTGCGCCAGCTGACCGGCGCCTTCGATGCCAACATCGCGCGCCTGGAATACCAGAGCAAGTACACCGCGCTGTACCCGATCAAGGTCAACCAGCAGGAAGCGGTGGTGGAAAACATCATCGCCACGCAGAACGTCTCCATTGGCCTGGAAGCCGGCTCCAAGCCCGAGCTGCTGGCAGTGCTGGCGTTGGCGCCGAAGGGCGGCACCATCGTCTGCAACGGCTACAAGGACCGCGAGTTCATCCGCCTGGCGCTGATGGGCCAGAAGCTCGGCCACAACGTGTTCATCGTCATCGAGAAAGAGTCGGAAGTGGCCCTGGTGATCGACGAGGCCGCCGAGCTCAAGGTCAAGCCGCAAGTCGGCCTGCGCGTGCGCCTGTCGTCGCTGGCCTCGAGCAAGTGGGCCGACACCGGTGGCGAGAAGTCCAAGTTCGGCTTGTCCGCCGCCCAGCTGATTTCGGTGGTACAGCGCTTCCGCGATGCCGGCCTGGACCAGGGTATCCGCCTGCTGCACTTCCACATGGGCTCGCAGATCGCCAACCTGGCGGACTACCAACACGGCTTCAAGGAAGCCATCCGTTACTACGGTGAGCTGCGTGCGCTGGGCCTGCCGGTCGACCATATCGACGTTGGCGGTGGTCTGGGCGTGGACTACGACGGTACCCATTCGCGCAATGCCAGCTCGATCAACTACGACATGGACGACTACGCCGGCGTGGTGGTGGGCATGCTCAAGGAATTCTGCGACGCGCAGGGCCTGCCGCACCCGCACATCTTCTCCGAGAGCGGCCGTTCGCTGACCGCCCACCACGCCATGCTGGTGATCCAGGTGACCGACGTCGAGAAGCACAACGACGACGTGCCGACCATCGAGAACAAGGAAGCCCTGCCCGAGACCGTGCAGTGGCTGGTCGACCTGCTCGGCCCGACCGATATCGAGATGGTGACCGAGACCTACTGGCGCGCCACCCACTACATGGGTGACGTGGCTGCGCAGTATGCCGATGGCAAGATCAGCCTGGCCGAGAAGGCCCTGGCCGAGCAGTGCTACTTTGCCGTGTGCCGCCGCCTGCACAACTCGCTGAAAGCCCGCCAGCGCTCGCACCGCCAGGTGCTGGACGAGCTGAACGACAAGCTGGCCGACAAGTACATCTGCAACTTCTCGGTGTTCCAGAGCCTGCCGGACACCTGGGCCATCGGCCAGGTATTGCCGATCATCCCGCTGCACCGCCTGGACGAAGAGCCGATGCGTCGTGCCGTGCTGCAGGACCTGACCTGCGACTCCGACGGCAAGATCAACCAGTACGTCGACGAGCAGAGCATCGAGACCAGCATGCCGGTGCATGCGGTGAAGGAGGGCGAGGACTACTTGCTGGGTGTGTTCCTGGTCGGTGCCTACCAGGAAATCCTCGGTGACATGCACAACCTGTTCGGTGACACCGACTCGGTGAACATCTACCAGAACGCCGACGGTAGCGTGTACCACGCCGGTATCGAGACCCACGACACCATCGAAGACATGCTGCGCTATGTGCACCTGTCGCCGGAGGAGTTGATGACGCATTACCGTGACAAGGTGGCCAGCGCCAAGATCACTGCGCGGGAGCGGACTCAGTTCCTGGATGCTTTGCGCCTTGGTCTGACTCGGTCTTCGTACCTGTCGTCGTGATCCTCGGGGGCCGCTTTGCGGCCCATCGCGACACAAGGCCGCTCCTACAGGGGACCGCGAAACCACATGGAATTGCGGTTTCGCGGGAAATCGCGGCGCGAGCTTTTGTAGGAGCGGCCTTGTGTCGCGATCTGAGGGCGCAGCCCTCACCGCGTCATACTCGGTAATGATCCACCGGCGATGCATTTCATCGCCATGCCTATCCTGTGAATGCAATGTTCAAAGGAAGTCGACATGGATCGTCACGGCAACCATCGCTTGCGCCAAGGGCGCTTTTCAGAGCCAGGCCGGCTCTACCTGCTAACCACCATCACACGCCATCGCCTCCCGTTATTCGAGAACCTCTGGTTTGCGCGTTCGGCCATTCAGCAATTGCGGCTGAGTGATCGAGAGGGGAGTTGCCGTTCGCTGGCCTGGGTCTTGATGCCGGACCATTTGCATTGGCTGATCGAGCTCGGCCCGACCAGCCTGGGCAAACTCATGTGTGCCTTCAAGTCGCGAAGCAGTTGCGCGCTCTACCGTACAGGTGCCGAGCGACAGCACATCTGGCAACCCGGCTTTTACGACCGGGCGCTGCGCAAGGAGGAGGATGTAAAGGCCGCTGCCCGCTACATCATCGCCAATCCCATTCGGGCTGGCCTGGTGCGGCGGGCTGGTGATTATCCACATTGGGATTGTGTGTGGCTGTGAATCCGCAGGTGATCGCGATACCAGGCCATCTCCATGTAGGAGCGGCCTTGCGTCGCGATGGGCCGCAAAGCGGCCCCGGCATTACTGAATCCACTCACCTTTTTCCTGCAACCGCCATCCCACCCACCCCAACGTCACTGCCCGCAACCCCATGAACCCGAGAAACGCCAACCACAACCCATGGTTGCCAAACCCACTCATGAGCACCCCCAAGGGCAGCGCAATCACCACCGAAACCAACATCGCATTACGCATCTCCCGCGCCCGGGTCGCGCCTATGAACAAGCCATCCAGCAAATAACTCCACACCGCAATCAACGGCAGCAATGCCAGGTACGGCAGGTACGGATAAGCCGCTGCCCGCACACTCTCGATGTCGGTCTGCAAATCGATGAACAGGTGCCCGCCCAGCAGGAACAACCCGGCAAACCCCAGGCTGATGATCAGCGACCAGCCACAGGCCACCACCAGCGAGCGGCGCAATGTGTCGCGGTCGCGGGCGCCAATGGCATGGCCGCACAGGGCCTCTACCGCGTGCGCCAACCCGTCAAGCGCATAGGCAGTCAGCAGCAGGCCGTTGAGCAGCAGGGCATTGGCCGCCACGGTGGCTTCGCCCAGACGAGCGCCTTGCACGGTGATCAGCAGGAACACCAGTTGCAGCGCCAGGCTGCGCAGGAAGATGTCGCGGTTCACCGCCAGCAGCGGTCGCCAGGCCTGCCAGCGCTTGAGCGCCGCCCACACGATCTGCCCCGGGTAGGCGCGCAGGGCCGGGCGAGTCAGGGCCAGGCCGAGCAGGGCGGCGCTCCATTCTGCAATCACCGACGCCCGCGCCGAACCTAGCACGCCCCAGCCCAGGCCAAGCACGAACCACAGGTTCAAGGCGATGTTCAGCAGGTTGGTGGTCAGCAGGATGGCCAGTGGCGCCCGCGCGTTCTGGGTGCCGAGGAACCAGCCGACCAGGGCGTAGCTGGCCAGTGCCGCGGGCAGGCCAAGCAAGCGGGTATGGAAGAAGTCTTCGGTGGCTTGCTGCAGGGCCGCGCTGGGTTGCATCGCGTGCAGCGCCAGCTGGCTGAAGGGCAGGGCCAGCAGGCCGATCAGCAGGGCGAAGCCGACCGCCAGCAACAGCCCTTGTACCAGTACCTGGCGCAACGCTGCACCGTCGCCTCGGCCGGCGGCCTGGGCGGCGAAGCCGGTGGAGCCCATGCGCAGGAAGCCCATCAGGCCAACCATGAAGGTGAACAGCGTGGCGCCCACGGCTACGGCACCCAACTGGTGGGCGTGGGGGAGGTGGCCGATGACCGTGCTGTCGACCAGGGCTACCAGCGGCACGGAGATGTTGGACAGGATCATCGGCGCGGCCAGGGCCCAGACCTTGTGGTGGGTGGGGCGGTGCTGCCAGTCGGTGGTCAGTGAGGTCATCGGGCGTCCTGGGGAATCCTGGGGCTGCTGCGCAGCCCTTTCGCGACACAAGGCCGCTCCTACAGGAACCGCAAGGCCTTCCAGGTTGCCGCGGTCTCTGTAGGAGCGACCTTGTGTCGCGAAAGGGGCGCAAAGCGCCCCCCGCTTTTCTAAATTGCCAGCAGTGTACCGGCCATGCAGCTAATTCGCGCGACCATAGTTGCGCTATAGTTGCTGCCCTCACGTACACGCTGCCAAAGAGTTCTACTCCATGTTCAACAAAGGATTGTTGCTGGCCTGCGCGCTGGCTTTGCTCAGTGCCTGTGACTCTTCGACGCCGGACAAGCCGGCGCCATCCCAAAAGCCGGCGGCCACAGCGCCCGCCGCCACCCCGGCACCCCAACGCGAAGACCAGGCCGTACTCGCCAAACGCTACGAGGGCCGCGAGCTGACGGTGCTGGATGTTTCCGAAGTGCAGCTCGATGGCGCCGCGACGCTGTCGATCAGCTTCTCCGCGCCGCTGGATGCCAAGCAGGACTTCGCCAGCAAAGTGCACCTGGTCGACACCGTCAAAGGCAAGCTCGACGGCGCCTGGGAACTGTCCGATAACCAGATGGAGCTGCGTCTGCGCCATCTGGAGCCGCAGCGCAAGCTGGTGCTGACCGTCGACAAGGGCCTGCTGGCGGTCAATGGCAAGCAACTGGACAGCGAGTCGATCAGCCGCCTGGAAACCCGCGACATGCAGCCGACCATCGGCTTCGCCAGCCGCGGTTCGCTGCTGCCCACGCGCCTGGCCGAGGGCCTGCCGGTGATCGCCCTCAACGTCGACAAGGTCGATGTCGAGTTCTTCCGCGTGAAGCCGGACATGCTCTCGACCTTCCTGGTCAACTGGGGGCGCAACAGCAGCCTTTACTACTACCAGTCCAAGGAAACCCTGGACATGGCCGATCTGGTCTACAGCGGCCGCTTCGACCTCAACCCCGCACGCAACACCCGCGAGACCGTGCTGCTGCCGATCGCCGGCATCAAGCCGCTGCAGGAGCCAGGCGTGTACCTGGCGGTGATGCGAGCCTCGGGCACTTACGACTACTCGCAACCAGCGACCCTGTTCACTCTCAGCGACATCGGTGTGTCCGCGCATCGCTACCGTGACCGCCTCGATGTGTTCGCCCAGGCCCTGGAAGGTGGCAAGGCGATGAACGGCGTCAACCTGGAAATCCATGACGACAAGGGCAAGCTGCTGGCTCAGGCCAGCACCGACAGCGATGGCCACGCCCAGCTGCCGATCACGCCCAAGGCCGACACCCTGATCGCCACCCAGGGCGTGCACACCACCCTGCTGCGCCTGAGCAGCGCGGCGCTGGACCTGGCCGAGTTCGACATCACCGGCCCGCAGGCCAACCCGCTGCAGTTCTTCATCTTCGGCCCGCGTGACCTGTATCGCCCCGGTGAAACGGTGTTGCTCAACGGCCTGCTGCGCGACCAGGACGGCAAGCCGGTCAAGGCGCAGCCAGTGAGCGTGGAAGTGCGTCGCCCGGATGAGCAGGTCAGCCGCAAGTTCGTCTGGGAAGCCGACGGCAATGGCCTGTACCAGTACCAGCTGCAGCTGGCCAGCGAGGCCCCGACCGGCCGCTGGCAACTGCTGCTCGACCTGGGGGGCGGGCGCAAGCAGGTGTATGAATTTCTCGTCGAAGACTTCCTGCCCGAGCGCCTGGCGCTGGAACTCAAAGGCAGCAGCAAACCGTTGTCTCCGGATCAGGATGCGCGTATCCAGGTCAATGGCCGTTACCTTTACGGCGCCCCGGCTGCCGGCAACCGCCTGAGCGGCCAGGCCTATGTTCGCCCGCTGCGCGAGGCGGTACCGGCGCTGCCTGGCTACCAGTTCGGCTCGGTCACCGAAACCGAGCTGAACCAGGACCTGGAGCTGGACGAAGTTACCCTCGACCAGGCCGGCAAGGCCGTGGTCGATATCGAAAGCCGCTGGGCCGAAGCCCGCTCGCCGCTGCAACTGACCGTGCAGGCCAGCCTGCAGGAGTCCGGTGGCCGGCCGATTACCCGCCGCCTGGAACAACCCATCTGGCCGGCCGAGCGCCTGCCGGGCCTGCGTGGCCTGTTCGACGGCGAGGAAACCGACAGTGACGGGCCGGTGGAGTTCGAGTTCCTGGTGGCCGACCGCAACGGCAAGAAACTGGCGGCCAACGACCTCAAGGTGCGGCTGGTGCGCGAGCGCCGCGACTACTACTGGAACTACTCGCAGAGCGATGGCTGGAGCTACGCCTACAACGAGAAGTTCCTGACCCAGAGCGAAGAGACCGTAAGCGTCAAGGCCGGCTCCACCGCCAAGCTGAGCTTCCAGGTGGAATGGGGCCCTTACCGTGTCGAGGTGGAGGACCCGGAGACGGGCCTGGTGTCCAGCGCGCGCTTCTGGGCAGGCTATCGCGCCCAGGACAACGCCGAAGGCGGCGCGGTGCGGCCGGACCAGGTCAAGCTGGCGCTGGACAAACCGGCCTACGCCGACGGCGCTACCGCCAAGGTCACCGTCACCCCGCCCGCAGCCGGCAGTGGCTACCTGATGATCGAGTCCAGCGATGGCCCGCTGTGGTGGCAGGAGATCGACGTTCCCGCCGAGGGCAAGACGTTCGATGTGCAACTGGACAAGCAGTGGGCACGCCATGACCTGTACATCAGCGCGCTGGTGATCCGCCCGGGTGAGCGCAAGGCCAACGCCACGCCGAAACGCGCGGTGGGCGTGCTGCACCTGCCGCTGAACCGCGCCGAACGCAAGCTGGCGGTGAGCCTGCAGGCTCCGGAAAAAATGCGCCCGAAACAGCCGCTGACCGTGAAGATCAAGGCTGCAAATGCCGATGGCAGCGTGCCTGAACGGGTGCATGTGCTGTTGTCGGCGGTGGACGTGGGCATCCTCAACATCACCGACTTCAAGACCCCCGACCCATTCGCCAGCCTGTTCGGGCGCAAGGCTTACGGTGCTGACCAGCTGGATATCTACGGCCAGTTGATCGAAGCCGGCCAGGGCCGCCTGGCCAGCCTGGCATTTGGTGGTGACGCAGCGATGGCCAAGGGTGGCAAGCGCCCCAACACCACGGTGACCATCGTCGCCCAGCAGAGCCTGCCGGTGACCCTGGACGACAAGGGCGAGGGCCAGGCCACGGTCGATATCCCCGACTTCAATGGCGAACTGCGGCTGATGGCCCAGGCCTGGACCGAGGAACAGTTCGGCATGGCCGAAGGCAAGACCGTGGTCGCCGCGCCGCTGATCGCCGAACTCTCGGCGCCGCGTTTCCTGGCCGGTGGCGACCGTACCAGCCTGGCGCTGGACCTGGCCAACCTGTCTGGTCGTGCCCAGCAACTGAATGTTGAAATCAGCACCGAAGGGCAGCTGAGCCTGGCGGCCAACGCCGTGCAAAACGTAGCCCTGGCTGAAGGCCAGCGCTCGACGCTGATGATCCCGGTACAGGCCCAGGGTGGCTTGGGGCAGGGCAAGGTACATGTGCGGGTTACTGGCCTGCAGCTGCCGAACGAGCCGACCGGCGCGTTCGAACGCGAGTGGACGCTGGGCGTGCGCCCGGCCTACCCGGCGATGCTCAAGCACTACCGCGTGGCCTTGAAGGACCAGCCATGGACCCTGCCTGAAGCAGACCTGGCCGCCTTCGAACCCGCCGGGCTTGAAGGCAGCCTGGCCTTGTCGAGCCGGCCACCGCTGAACCTGGCCGAGCAGATCCGTGCCCTCGAAGCCTACCCCTACGGTTGCCTGGAGCAGACCACCAGCGGCCTCTACCCGTCGCTGTACGCCGATGCCGACAGCCTCAAGCGCCTGGGCATCAAGGGCGAGCCAGCCGATGTGCGCAAGCGCAAGATCGAGATGGGTATCGAGCACCTGCTGGGCATGCAGCGCTACAACGGCAGCTTCGGCCTTTGGAGCTCGGACAGCGAGGAAGAATACTGGCTGACCGCCTATGTCACCGACTTCCTGCTGCGCGCCCGTGACCAAGGCTATGGTGTGCCGGCCGAAGCGCTGAAGAAGGCCAGCGAGCGCCTGCTGCGCTACCTGCAGGAGCGCAACCTGATCGAAGTCGACTACAGCGAGAACGCCGAACACACCCGCTTCGCCGTGCAGGCCTATGCGGCATTGGTGCTGTCGCGCAGCCAGCAGGCGCCTCTGGGGGCACTGCGCGGCTTGTTCGAACGCCGCGCCGACGCCCGCTCTGGCCTGCCACTTGTGCAACTGGCGGTGGCGCTGGACAAGATGGGCGACAAGCCGCGTGCCGAGCAGGCCCTGCAGGCGGGCCTGGGCATCAGCCGCGGTAAAGGCTGGATGGCCGACTATGGTAGCGCCCTGCGCGACCAGGCACTGATCCTGGCGCTGCTGCAGGAAAGCAACCTGGCCAGCCGCCAGGTCGACCAGCGGCTGTTCGCCCTGTCGGATGAGCTGGCGGCCAACCGCTGGCTGTCGACCCAGGAGCGCAATGCGCTGTTCCTGGCCGGCCGTGGCCTGCTGGGCAAACCGGAAGGCCAGTGGCAGGCGCGCCTGGACAGCGCGGGTGAAGTGCGCGAGTTCAACAATGCCGAGTCTGGCATGAAGCTCGAAGGCCCGTTGCTGGCTTCGCCATTGAGTGTGCAGAACCAAGGCAGCGAGACGCTGTACCAGCAACTGACCTTGTCGGGTTACCCACGCCAGGCGCCTGCGGCCGGTGGCAACGGCATGCAGATCCGCCGTGAGTACCTGGGCATGAATGGTCAGCCGTTGGACCTGCATAACCTGCGCAGCGGCGACCTGGTGCTGGTGCACCTGGCGCTCAAGGCTGAAGACCGGGTGCCGGATGCGCTGGTGGTGGACTTGCTACCGGCGGGCCTGGAGCTGGAAAACCAGAACCTGGCGCAAAGTGCCGCCAGCCTGGAAAACGCCAGCAGTGCGGTGAAGGAATGGCGCGAATCGATGCAGAACGCCAGCGTGGTGCACCAGGAGTATCGGGATGATCGTTACGTCGCCGCGCTCAAGCTGGACAGCTATGGCACCACCCACCTGCTGTACCTGGCTCGGGCGGTGACCCCGGGCACCTATCGCGTGCCGCCGCCGCAGGTTGAATCGATGTACCGGCCAAACCTGCAGGCCGTGGGGGATGGGCAAGGGGAGATGACCGTAAAAGCCCGCTAGAATTTTGTCGCCTTTACCGGCCTCATCGCCGGCAAGCCAGCTCCCACAGGATGGAGCATGGCTTGAGGGCGACGCGGTCGAGGTGGGAGCTGGCTTGCCGGCGATTGGGCCGCAACGCGGCCCCCGGCCTTGTTCAGTGTATCACCCAGCTCATCACCCACAACCCCAGCAACAGCCAGATGATCCCGAGGATGATCGAGGCGCGCATGAACGCGCGGATTGCCGAGTACAGCAGCACCAGCCCGATGATCAGGGCGAGGATGCTGAGCAGCGAGGTCTCCATGCCCAAGGTGCGCGCCAGGCCATCGATGAAATTGCCACCGGCATTGGCCAGCAGGTTGAACAGCCCGCTCAATGCGTCGACGATGAAGCGGATCAATGACCCCAGCGCCTGGCCCAGCCACTCGAAAAAACCTTCTACATGCATAGTTGCTTCCTGATGAACGAATCGGCGATGTTGCCGTTCCCAAGCCTTTGGCCATCACCTGGCCAGGTCGGTTCCCGATGCCAAGCTTAACGCGGCCGCATACCCGTGCGGGCAGGCTGTTGCGCGCCACGGCGATCGGCATGCTGGTGCTGTTCGGCCTGTTGTGGCTGGCCGACCGCCTATGGCCGCTGCCCATGCCCGGAGACGACCTGGCCCGCGTCGTGCTGGCCGAGGACGGCACGCCGTTGTGGCGCTTTGCCGATGCCGATGGCGTATGGCGCTACCCGGTCAGCTCCGACGAAGTCTCGCCGCTGTATCTGCAGGCGCTGCTCACCTACGAAGACCGCTGGTTCTACAGCCACCCCGGAGTCAACCCGCTGGCCCTGGCTCGCGCTGCCTGGCTGAACCTGCGTGGCGGGCGTGTGGTGTCGGGCGGCAGCACGCTGTCGATGCAGGTCGCACGCCTGCTCGACCCGCATGAGCGCACCCTGGCCGGCAAGCTGCGCCAACTATGGCGCACGGCGCAGCTGGAATGGCACTTGTCCAAGCGCGAAATCCTGCAGATCTACCTGGACCGCGCGCCCTTCGGCGGCACCCTGCAGGGCGTGGCGGCGGCCAGCTGGGCCTACCTTGGCAAGTCGCCCATGCACCTGACCCCGGCCGAAGCGGCACTGCTGGCCGTGCTGCCCCAGGCGCCCAGCCGCTTGCGCCCGGACCGTCACCCCGAGCGTGCGCAGCGCGCCCGGGACAAGGTGCTGCAACGCCTGGCCGAATACCAGGTGTGGCCGGCTCAGCAAATCCGTGAGGCTGCCGAAGAGCCGCTTGTACTGGCGCCACGTCAGGAGCCGGCTCTCGCGCCGTTGCTGGCCCGGCGCCTGAACAGCGCCGACAGCCCGCCGCTGATCCGTACCACGCTCGACGCCGCACTGCAGCGGCGCCTCGAAGACCTGCTGCTGGGCTGGCGGGCACGGCTGCCGGAGCGCACCTCCGCCGCCATCCTGGTGGTCGATGCGCAGACGATGGCGGTGCGTGCCTACCTGGGTTCTATCGACCTGGCCGACGAGCGCCGCTTCGGGCATGTCGACATGGTGCGTTCGTTGCGCTCGCCGGGCTCCACTCTAAAGCCGTTCCTCTACGGCATGGCACTGGATGATGGCCTGATCCATTCCGAGTCGTTGTTGCAGGATGTGCCGCGACGCTATGGCGACTACCGCCCCGGCAACTTCTCCATGGGCTTCAGCGGGCCGGTGTCGGCCAGTTCGGCGCTTGCGCTGTCGCTCAACCTGCCGGCGGTGCAGCTGTTGGAGGCCTATGGTCCGAAACGCTTTGCCGCGCAACTGCGCATGGCGGGCATGCCGCTGATATTGCCGCCTCTGGCAGAGCCCAACCTGTCGTTGATCCTGGGTGGTGCGGGCAGCCGCCTGGAGGACCTGGTGGGTGGCTACGCTGCGCTGGCGCGGGGTGGCAATAGTGCGAGGGTGCGCCTGCAACCACAGGATCCGTTGCTGGAACGGCGCCTGCTGTCGCCAGGGGCGGCGTGGATCATCCGGCGCATCCTCAGCGGCCAGGCGCGCCCCGACCGCGACCCGCATGCCGAGCTGGTGCAACGCCCGCAACTGGCGTGGAAGACGGGCACAAGCTACGGCTTTCGCGATGCCTGGTCGATCGGCGTGGGCCCGCGCTACCTGATCGGCGTATGGATTGGCCGCCCCGATGGCACACCGGTCCCCGGCCAATTCGGGCTGGCTTCGGCAGCGCCGCTGATGCTGCAGGTGCACGACCTGCTGAGCAACCGTGACAGCCAGCGTGGCATCAGCGTGCCGGTGGAGCGGGTGCCGGCGAACGTCGGCGTGGCTGCGATCTGTTGGCCACTGGGCCAGCCGATGAGCAAAAAGGACCCCAACTGCCGGCGTCAGCGTTTCGCCTGGACTTTGGACGGCACTACGCCGCCAACCCTGCAGGCCGCCGACCAGCCACTCGGCCTGGGCCTGCGCGAAAGCGTATGGGTCAACGACCAGGGGCTGCGCGTCGATGGCAGTTGCCCGGGCGCCAAGGCCCGCGATATCGCCCTATGGCCCGCCCCGCTGGAGCCTTGGCTGCCACGTGTGGAGCGGCGTGCGGCGCGCCTGCCGGCCATCGACCCGGCCTGCCCGCCGCAGGTGCCGGCCAGCGCGCCACCGCTTTCGATCGTGGGCGTGCGCCCAGGCGACAACCTGCGCCGCCCGGCCACCAGCAGCGAGCCGTTGCAACTGCATGTGTCGGCACTGGGCGGCGGCGGTCGGCGCTGGTGGTTCCTCAACGGCCAGCCATTGG
Organism: Pseudomonas sp. 13159349; assembly: GCF_013305685.1. Lineage (NCBI taxonomy): Bacteria > Pseudomonadati > Pseudomonadota > Gammaproteobacteria > Pseudomonadales > Pseudomonadaceae > Pseudomonas > Pseudomonas sp. 13159349. The sequence continues at coordinate 725,316 of NZ_CP045553.1, forward strand.
GCGAAACCCAGGGCCAGGACAGCCTGCTGGTGCGCTTCCAACAGGTAGGCCAGGCCGAAATCAGCGCGCTGGATGAAAGCGGCGAGACGGCGCGCGTGGCGTTCCAGATCAGCGAGTAGCCGTTCGACGAGGGCCGAGGCAGCACCTACGCTTGCAGGTAACGGGTGTGACCGGCTGGCGCCCCTGATGCCTGACAGTCAAGCAATTTGGGGCCGCTTGCGGCCCTTCGCGGGCGCGCCCGCTCCCACAGGTTTGGTGCTGGGTTCAGGAAAGCGCGATCTCGGTGGGAGCGGGCGCGCCCGCGAAGGGCTGCAACGCAGCCCCAGGGAACATGGAGCGCCCTATGCGTCCTCTGGCCGTGCCCCTATTGTTGCTGCCTTGGGCACTTGCGGCCCATGCCGAGCCTTTGCCGGGTTTTCTCGACAGCCATGAGTACGAACGTCGCCTGCCCAGCGCCAACCTTCCAATAGACGCCTACCGCCCGGTCAGCGCTCACCTGCAGCTGGCTGGGGTGGAGGGTGACAGCCCCGCGTGGGCGCCTGCGAATACCCCGCTGGTGCTGCATAAAGTGCGCTTCGAAGGCGGCACGGTGTTCCCCTTGAGCGACCTGCGCGAACACTACCAACCGCTGATCGGGCGCCAGACCACGTTGGGCGAGCTGCAGCAGTACACCGCGCGCCTGACCCAGCGCTATCGGCAGGAAGGCTACCTGTTGTCGTACGCCTACCTGCCGCCGCAGGAAGTGGCCGATGGCCGGGTCAATGTGGTGCTGGTCGAAGGTTATATCCGTGATTACCGCGTGGACGGCGATATCGGCCCGGCCGGCGCCTATCTGCATCAGCTGCTGGAGCGGCTTGCCACCGAGCGCCCGCTGACCCGAGAAACGCTGGAGCGCTACCTGGGCCTGGCCAAGCGCCTGCCGGGGGTAACGATAGAGCCGCAGCTGGCCGTGGCGCAAACCGCTGATGGTGCTGCGCGGTTGACTGTGCATGCGCAGCGCAAGCCGTTCAGCGCTGCTGTTATCGTTGCTGATGGCAACCGCGACGATGCGCAGGCGCTGCTGACGGCAACCAGCCACGCCCAGACCCGCTTTGCCGAACAGATCGAGGCCAGCCTGTTGCTGCCGCCGGGGGATGACCAGGTGCATTACCAGCGCCTGGCCTACAGCCAGTACCTGGACGCGGGCGGCAGCCAGCTGCTGCTGTCGGCTTCGCGCTACCGCAGCGAACCCGGCACGCGGATTCGTCTGGACGATGGCCGTGACATCACCCGCAAGCGCGACAGCGATCGCTATGCGATCGGCCTGCGCCAGCCGGTGATCGTCAGGCCGGATGAATGGATGGTGGTGCAGGGGCAGGTGTATTCGGTCAGTGAGCACTTCGAGGACCGGGTAGATGGGTTGCCATCGGCACGGGACTACGACACCTACGTGCGTGCGCTGTCATTCGAGGGCGACTGGCGCAAGGTGGAAGAGGGCCGTTTGCGCATCGTCAGCGCCGGGGTCTATCAGGGCCTGGATTATCTGGGGGCGCGTAGCGATGCCGACTACGATCTGGATTTTCTGCGGTTGCGGCTTTCCGGCTTGCAGAGCAACACGTTGCTAGGTAACTGGCAGGGGGTGGTGTCCGGGGCGTTGTACTGGAGCGATGACCAGCTGCCTGACAGCGAGCGTGCGGGATTTGGCGGGCAAAATTTCGGCCGTGGCTACCCGCGCGACCAGGCGGACGGCGACAAGGGCTGGGGTTTGGCTTACGAGGTGAACTACAGCATGCACGGCAGCTGGCTGGCGTTGGTGCAGCCCTATGTGGTGGTGGACACGGCGCAGGCATGGCATAACCGAGGGCCTGTGGAGGATGCCCACCTGGCTTCGGCGGCGCTTGGGGTGCGATTGGGCGATGGGCGCTTGTTCAATGTGGCGCTGGAGGTGGCCAAGCCTTTGGCCGATGTGGCATTGGACAGCCTGGACCGCGCGCCGCGCGTGACGTTAAAACTGGCTATCCAGTTGTAACAGGTGAACCGAGGATCTGTAGGAGCAGCCTTGTGCTGCAAAGAGGCCATTTCAGGCGCAATCTTTTGTATGCCATGAGGGCCCTTTCGCAGCGCAAGGCTGCTCCTACAAAAAAGCGGTGTGCCTACCGGTCACTCAATGGGTAGTAAACCGCTGATGCACCGGCGACGAACTGGGTGTCAGTGCCAGTGCCAGCTGGGTGCGGTTGTGCATGTGGGTCAGGCGCAGCACCTGCGACACATACAGCTTCACGGTATTCTCGGTAATGCCCAGCTCACAGGCGATCTGGTAGTTGGTCTGGCCCTTGCCCACCAGGCGGGCTACTTCCAGCTGGCGTGGCGACAGCTTCTCGAACGCCGCTGGCAGTTCGCTTTCACTCTCGTCCACATCGCTGGCACGCCGGTGCATGCCCTGGCCCCGGGCTTTTTGCAGGTCCTGGTAAAGCTCGTCCATCGACTCTGCCAGCTCTTGCAGACGCTGGCTCAACCCGCCCAGCTCGCGGAAGCTGCGCTGGCGCTCCTGCACGGCCTGTTCCTGGCGGCGTACGCCCTCCAGCAGTTCATTGAGGTCCATGGGTTTCTGGTAGTAATCGGCAAAGCCCTCGCGCAACGCTCGGATCACATCCTGCTTCTCCGCTCGACCGGTCACCATGATGGCCTCGAACGCGCGCTGCCCGCCTTGTATCTTCAGTTCGCGGACCAGTTCAATACCATCACGACCAGGCATGTGCAGGTCACAGATGACCACGCCAATGGTCTCGTCTGCCAGGTAACGTTCCAGGGCTTCGTCAGTGGAGTGGGCCGGCAGGCAGCGGTAACCCTTGGTTTCGAGAAACTCACACAAATGTTCGACTATCACTGGTTGGTCATCGACCACCAATATCTTCACATCACTGAATGCTCTGGACACGATCAACTCCCTGTCGTTACGCGGTCCTGCTCCCGGGCCAAGCGCTCTGCAAACTAAAAATAGTCGGGGGTAGTGGATTTGTACAAATTACATATTCTGTACAGCCATCGGACCACGAGATTGCTCACTGGATCCATACAGCAGTCAAAAGAAAACCGGTGAGCACATAGGGGACGAACGCCTGCTTGTCACCCATTTCCTCGGTCAAAGCCTGCAAGCGCTTTTTTACCTTGGGGTTGAGCAACGTCCACAGGCGCCGGCGGGTAAGCAGCCACAGCAGCACGCTGACGCCGGCGCCGATGAAGGTGCCAAGCACGTATTGCGGGCTGGTGGCCAGGGCCAGGGCGCCCATCAGCTTGACGTCATCGGCACCGAAACGGCCGAGCATGTAGCCGGGCAGGGTCAGCAACATGACGATGGCCAGCGCCCATCCGGCATCGCTGGCATCGGCGCCGATCCAGCTGCGGCCAGTGGCGAAAAGCCAAGCCAGGGCACAGGCAGCCACACCCAGGGTGAGCATGTTGGATATCTGGCGTTGACGCACGTCCTGTTCGGAGCACAAGGCAAGCCACAGCAGGAGAACAATGCTTTGCATTGGCAGGTCGCCCTTCCCAAATGTTGAACACATCTACCCGGTCAGTCAGGTTTCCTTAAGTGAAGATAGACGGGAACCTGCGGGGAGTGGAGCGGGAGAGGGAAAAAGGCGTGGCCGGGATGGATTTTGTCGCTGTTGAAACAGGCCTCGCAGGCGACCCTTGTGGGAGCGGGTTCACCCGCGAACACCGGCAAAGCCGGTGCCATGCACCGCGTTGTTTTCTTCGCGGGTAAACCCGCTCCCACAGGGGCTGCGGTGCCTGCATAACCGCGCTCGGTGTTACTTCTTGCTCCCCGGCGGGTAGTTGGCCAACACCTTGGTCACGGTGTTCTGGATCGCGCTGTTGCGTTCCTCGGGGCTTGGCGGGTAGTTGTTCATGATCTGCTCGGCACTGCCGCGCCACACCAGCTTGCCGTCACGCCCATCGAACAGGTCGATCTGGATAGTGGCGACCTTGTAGTCGACGCTGCGAGTTTCGTTGTACATCGGGCCACCCCAGTAGCCGCCCCAGTAGCCTCCCCAGCCACCGCCGTAGTTGGTGGTGATCTGTTGCTGGCGCTGCTCGACGATCAGGTACGCGCGCACTGTCACGTCCGGCCGGGCGCCGCCTTGTACCGGGCGCAGGCCACGCTGGTCGAGTTGGCTTGCAACTGCCTGGCGAATGCGTTGCTCGGTGAGGTCGCTCTTGATTCGTGGGTCATCCGGGCGGTACTGCAGGCCCGGTTCCTGCCATGCCCAGCTGCGGTAGGCGGCAAAGTCACGGCTGGCATCGAAATCCTGCTGGACGTTATTGCTGGAGCAGGCGGCGAGCAACAACGCGAATGACAGTAGAACGAGACGGCGCAACATGATGGTTCTCCGTTGGATATCAACTGGGAGGATAGCCGTTGAGCGCCTTGTGCACAGAATCGCGCAGGGCGCTTTCGCGTTCACGCGGCGAGTCCTTGTCGCTGCCGCTTTCGGCACTGGCACTCCATACCGGCTGGCCGCTGCGGGCGTCGTACAGGTCGATACGCACCACCATCACCTGCACTTCGTAGGTGCGCACGATGGGCACGCTGGCATAGCCCCCATAGCCATGGCGGTAGCCGCCATAGCCGACACCGCCATAGGGATACGGGCCGTAGTAAGGGTCGTAGGCATCGTAGTCACGTACCTGGCGCAAGCGCTTTTCCAGGCGTATGTCGGCGCTGACCAGCAAGTCGCCGGGGCCGCCCCGGGCGGGACGCAGGCCATGCTGGTCCAGTGCGCCGCTGACGGCATCGGCCAGTTGCGCCGGGTCGGTATCGACCGAGCCACTGGGCAACTGGCCGTTGAGCCAGCTCCAGCTACGGTAGTGCCCGTAATCACGGGCCGGTGTCGGGTAGGCACTGGCATCGAAGGTGCTGGCCGCCTGGGCCGGTGCCGGTGGTAACGGGCGGCTGCTGGCCACGTAGGGGTTGCTGCCCTGGCAGCCAGCCAGGGCAAGCGGCAGCACGGCCAGGCACAACAGACGGTACGGCATGTATTCCTCCCGGCGGGCAGGTCAACGGGGGCGACAGACCCAGTGCAGGTAGCGGCCGAGCCCGGCGAAGCTGGGGTGGCGACGGTAGGCCAGTTCCATTTCCAGCAGGTCGAGCAGCTCGGCCTTGCCTTGGAATTCCTTGGGCATGTAGTCGTGGAACACCCGCACGCCACTTTCGCTTTCAACCTGCCACATAGGATCAAGTTGCGCCCTGAGTTCCCGTGGATCAAGCGGTTTTTGCGGGGTCAGGCTCTGCTTTTCACCTTCCAGCCGGTTGCTGCGCAACTTGCGGAAATGGCCCTTGAGCAGGTTGCGATAGACCAGGGCGTCGCGGTTGTAGAAGGCCAGCGACAGCCACCCGGAAGGGGCCGTGAGCTGGTGCAGCACCGGCAGGATGCTTTCGGGCTCGGCCAGCCATTCGAGTACGGCGTGGCATAGCACCAGATCGTAGGGTTCGGTCAGCTGGCCAAGCAGGTCTTGCCAGGGGGCCTGGATGAAGGTGGCCGGTTGGCCGGCTTCGGCAAAGCGCGCCCGTGCGCCGTCGAGCATGGGCGCGGCGGGTTCGGCCAGGGTCAGCTGGTGGCCGCGCTGGGCCAGCCACAAAGCCATGTGACCCAACCCGGCACCGATGTCGAGGATGCGCAGCGGGCGGTCAGGCAGGGCTTCGGCCAGGTCGGCCTGCAGCACGGCCAGGCGGATCGCGCCCTTGGCGCCGCCGTAGATCTTTTCGGCAAAGCGGGTAGCCAGCTCATCGAAGTGACGGTCGTTCATCGGGCGAAGCGCCTCTCGCTGTGGGCCAGCTTGGCTCGCACTACCTGGTCCATGTCCAGGCCAAGTTCGCTGCACAGCAGCAACAGGTAGAGCACCACATCGCCGATTTCCTGGCCGGCATGGGCCAGCTTATCGGCTGGCAGCTGGCGCGATTGGTCTTCGCTCAGCCACTGGAAGATTTCCACCAGCTCGGCCATTTCGACACTGGCGGCCATGGCGAGGTTCTTCGGGCTGTGAAAGCCGCGCCAGTCGTTGTTGTCGCGGATCTGGTGCAGGCGTTGGGTGAGTTCTTGCAGATTCATCGGGGGTCTCCTAATGCTGCATAGCTTCTGCGCAGGCCCGATGCAAAGCAAGGGGGCCGCTTTGCGGCCCATCGCGACGCAAGGCCGCTCCCACAGGAGGGCACTGGCATCAAGCCGAATGCGGTACCTGTGGGAGCGGCCTTGTGTCGCGAAAAGGCTGCGAAGCAGCCTCACGATTCAAAGCCGGTCCCAGCGCCCGACCATGTGCAGCACCCCGCCATGCCCATCCAGCTGCAGCTCTCCCGCAGCCCCCGCCTCACTGGCACCGAGCACCACCTCCGATGGCAACCGCACCGGCTTGCGGAAATCCACCTCGAAGGCATAGCCACTGTGCGGCAGGTGCCCGCGCAGTGCCGCCAGGGCCATGGCCTTGCTCCACATGCCATGGGCAATGGCCGTGGGGAAGCCGAAGAGCCGGGCACTGGCCGCGCTGAGGTGGATCGGGTTGTAGTCCCCGCAGACCTTGGCATAACGCCGGCCGATATCGCTGTCGGCGTACCAGCGGGTCGCCTCTGGCAGCGCTTGCGGTTCGTCCTCGGCAGGCTCACCTGCCTGGCTTTCCAGCTTCAGCCCGCGCACCAGCATGCGGCTGGTCTCGCGCCAGAGCAGGCCGATGCCGTCTTCGGCTTCGGTGACCAGGTCGAAGGTGCCGCCCTTGGCATGCGCTTGCAGATTGCCTGCATGCACCGCAAAGCGCAGCCCTTCGATACCGCCCAGCGGGCGCATCACTTCGATGCGGTTGTGCAGGTGCACCAGGCCGAGCAGCGGGAAGGGGAAGTTTGGCGCGGTCATCAACTGCAGCTGCAGCGTGAACGCCATGACATGTGGATAAGTACCCGGCAGGCGGCCATCGTCGGTGAAGTGGCACAGCCGACGATAGGCGGCCAGGTTGCCCGACTGGACGCGAATGAAACAGCGCAGGCCGTCGTCCGGCAGCTGGTCGCCGCTGATGGTGCGCTTGCTTGCCGCGCGCAGGTACAGGCTGGCGCGCGAAGCCGGGCTGTGCAGGTCGTGCCAGTGTCGGCTCATGTTCAGGCCCCCATCAAGGCTTGGCCGCATACCCGCAGCACCTGGCCGTTGACTGCACCGGAGCCCGGCTGGCTGAGCCAGGCGATGGCTTCGGCGACATCCTGCGGGCGGCCGCCCTGGCCAAGCGAACTCAAGCGTCGCCCGGCCTCGCGCAGGCCCATGGGCATGGCGGCGGTCATGTGGGTTTCGATGAAACCGGGTGCCACGGCATTGATGCTGCCGCCGCGCTCGGCGAGCCGGGGCGCCCACGCCTGGGCCAGGCCGATCAGCCCGGCCTTGCTCGCGGCATAGTTGGCCTGCCCGCGGTTGCCGGCGATACCGCTGACCGAGGCCAGCAGGGTGATGCGCGCGTTTTCACCCAGGGCGCCGTTGTCGTACAGCGCCTGTGTCAGCACCTGCGGTGCCTTGAGGTTTACCGCCAGCACCGCGTCCCAGTATTCCGGGGTCATGTTGGCCAGGGTCTTGTCGCGTGTGATACCGGCGTTGTGCACCACGATGTCGACGCCGTCGGGCAGGGCCGCAAGCAGTTGCGTTGCCGCGTCGCCGGCGCAGATGTCCAGGGGCAGCGCCTTGCCACCCAGGCGTGCGGCCAGGGCGTCGAGGTCCTGACTGGCTTGCGGCACGTCCAGCAGCAGTACGTCGGCACCGTCCCGCGCCAGGGTTTCGGCAATGGCGGCACCGATGCCGCGTGCGGCCCCGGTTACCAGGGCGCGGCGGCCAGCCAGCGGCCGTGTCCAGTCCTCGACCTGGCTGGCGCAGGCATGCAGGCGCAGCACCTGGCCGGAAATGAAGGCGCTCTTGGGCGAGAGGAAGAAGCGCAGGGCGCCTTCCAGCTGGTCCTCCGCGCCGGGGCCGACATACAGCAACTGCGTGGTCGCACCGTTGCGCAGTTCCTTGGCCAGCGAGCGGCTGAAGCCTTCCAGGGCTCGTTGGGCAATGCTGGCCAACGGGTCGTCGAGGTTTTCTGGCGCGCGGCCCAGCAACACCACATGGGCGCACGATGCCAGGCTGCGCAGCAGAGGCTGGAAAAACTCGCGCAACTGCTTCAACGCGTCGCTGTCGGACAGGTGACTGGCATCAAATACCACGGCCTTGATCTTCGGCCCCAGGCCAGCCACCCATGCCTCGGCCTGGAGGTTGTCGGTATTGAAGCTGTAAAGCGTGTCGGTCAGGCGCGGGGCAATGGCTTCGACCTGGCTCGCCAGTGGCCCGCCACCCAGTACCAGGGCACCTTCGACCGGGCGCAGGCGGCCTGCCTGCCAACGCTCCAGCGGCGCTGGACGTGGCAGGCCAAGGGCATCCACAAGGCGGCGGCCGAGGTTGGAGTTGGCAAAGCCGAGGTAGCGATCGCTCATGAGTGGGTCTCCCGGAAGGCAAGCTTGAAAGTGTGGACCAACTTTGTGGCAAGGTCGTTCGAATGCGGCAAAAACACCTAGGCTGTACGGATCAAATTGTTTCAGGAGGAACAAGCGCATGCGTTCACTTCGCCGGGTCGCGATCCTGGGCGGCAACCGAATTCCCTTCGCCCGTTCCAATGGCGCCTACGCCACGGCCAGCAACCAGGCGATGCTAACCGTCGCCCTCGAAGGGCTGATCGAACGCTACCGCCTGCATGGGTTGCGCATGGGGGAAGTGGTGGCCGGTGCGGTGCTCAAGCACTCGCGTGACATGAACCTGACCCGGGAGTGCGTGCTGGGCTCGCGGCTGTCGCCGCAGACGCCGGCCTACGACATCCAGCAAGCCTGCGGCACCGGGCTGGAGGCAGCGCTGCTGGTGGCCAACAAGATTGCCCTGGGGCAGATCGACTGCGGGATTGCCGGCGGCGTGGACACCACCTCCGATGCGCCGATTGCGGTAAACGAAGGCCTGCGCCACATCTTGCTGCAGGCCAACCGTGGCAAAAGCCTGGGCGAGCGGCTCAAGCCATTCCTCAAGCTGCGCCCTCACCACCTGAAACCCGAATTGCCGCGCAACGGCGAGCCGCGCACCGGGTTGTCGATGGGCGAGCATTGCGAACGCATGGCCCAGGCCTGGCGCATTGGCCGTGCCGAACAGGACGAGCTGGCGCTGCTCAGCCACCAGGCGCTGGCTGCCGCGTACGCCGAAGGTTGGCAGGATGACTTGCTGACGCCGTTTCTGTCGTTGACCCGTGATAACAACCTGCGCCCCGACCTGACGCTGGAACAATTGGCCAAGCTCAAGCCAGCCTTCGACCGCAGCGGGCAGGGCACGCTGACGGCGGGCAACTCCACACCGCTGACCGATGGTGCTTCGCTGGTGTTGCTGGGCAGCGAGGAATGGGCCGAGCAGCAGGGGCTGTCGGTGCTGGCCTATCTGGTCGATGGTGAAACCGCTGCGGTGGATTTCGTTACTGGTCGCGAAGGGCTGTTGATGGCGCCGGTGTATGCGGTGCCGCGGCTGTTGGCGCGCAATGGCCTGACGCTGCAGGACTTTGACTATTACGAGATTCACGAAGCCTTTGCTGCCCAGGTGCTGTGCACGCTCAAGGCCTGGGAAGATGCCGATTATTGCCGCGAACGGCTGGGGCTGGATGCGCCGCTCGGGGCGATTGACCGCAGCAAGCTCAACGTCAAGGGCAGTTCGCTGGCGGCCGGGCACCCGTTTGCCGCGACCGGGGGGCGGATATTGGCCAACCTGGCCAAGCTGCTGGCGAGGTCGGGGAAGGGGCGGGGGTTGATATCGATCTGCGCTGCGGGTGGGCAGGGGGTGACCGTCATCGTCGAGCGCTGAGCTGTTAGGCTTGTCTGGTCAGAACTACAAGAAACCACCATGCCCATCATCGGACACCCCCGCCCCATTCCGGCGCTGGACTACCTGCCCAGGCCACTCTATGCCCGTGCCGAAAGCCTCGGCGCCGGCTCCTGGACCACCCGCCACCAGCACGACTGGGTGCAGTTTTCCTATGCCATCAGCGGCGTCCTCGGGGTGTATACACAGGAAGGCAGCTACTTCGCCCCACCCCAGTGGGGCGTATGGATCCCAGCCGATTTCGAACACGAGGTGGTCACCTCGATGCAGGCCGAAATGCGCAGCCTTTACGTGCGCCGGGATGCCTGCCCGTGGGCACCGGAGCAATGCCGGGTACTGGAAGTGACCCCGCTGGCGCGCGAACTGATCAAGCAGTTCTGCCTGTTCCCGGCAGACTACCCGGAGGGTGACAGCGCCGAGGCGCGGCTGGTGGTGGTGCTGCTCGACCAGTTGCGCATGCTGCCCGAGGTCGGTTTTTCGCTGCCACTGCCACGGCACCCGGGGTTGCTGGCGCTGTGCAATGGGCTGATCGCTGCACCGGACCAGTCGCAGACCTTGCAGCAGTGGGCGCGAGAGCTGGGGTGCTCGGAGAAGACGCTGATGCGGCTGTTCCAGCGAGAGACGGGCTTGAGTTTTCGCAACTGGCGGCAGCGTATGCGGCTGTTGTCGTCGCTGGCGCTGCTGGAGGCCGGGGAGAGTGTGACCGAGGCGGCGTTGGGGTGTGGGTATGACTCCACCTCGGCTTACATTGCGGCGTTCAAGCAATTGTTCGGCGCGACGCCGGGGGAATTGAAGCTTTAGGCAATCAGGCATTGTTTGCCTGCACCGGCCTTATCGCCGGCAAGCCAGCTCCCACAGGATCCCACTGCACTCAGGGCCTGTGCAGTACCTGTGGGAGCCGGCTTGCCGGCGATAAGGCCGGGGCAGGCAAAACATCAGGTACGGAACCTGCGCACCAGTGCATCCAGCTCATTGGACAACCCGGCCAGGCTCTCCGAATCCATCCGCGCCGCTTGGGCCAGTTCGGCCACCAGCTGCGCATCGCCATGAATCTGGCTGATGTGCCGGTTGATGTCTTCGGCCACCTGGTGCTGCTCTTCGGCCGCCGTGGCAATCTGGGTGTTCATGTCGCGGATCACATCCACCGACTCGCGGATCTGCCCGAAGCTGTCACGGGCCAGGCCGATGCGGCTCACCGACTGCTGCGAAACCTCCAGGCTGGCGTGCATCTGTGCGGCCACTTCGGCAGTGCGGCTGGCCAGGTTGCCCAGCAGGCCGTCGATCTCTGCGGTGGAGTCGGCAGTGCGCTTGGCCAGCGCCCGCACCTCGTCGGCAACCACGGCAAAGCCACGGCCCTGCTCGCCGGCACGGGCCGCTTCGATGGCGGCGTTGAGTGCCAGCAGGTTGGTTTGCTCGGCAATCGAGCGGATGGTGCCGAGGATCGACTGGATGGCGTTGCTGTCACGCTCCAGCTGCTGGATCGACTGCGCCGACTGTTCTATCTCCTGGCTCAGGCGGTCAACGCTATGTACCGCGGCATCGATTTGCTGCTGGCCTTCGCGGGCCTGCTGCTGGCCGCTGTCGGCCGACTGTGCCGCCTGGCTGCAGGAACGTGCCACTTCGTTGGCGGTGGCGACCATTTCGTGGAAGGCGGTAGAGACCATGTCCACCGCTTCGCGCTGGCGGCCTGCGGCTTCGGCCATGTCGCTGGAAACGCGGGTCGAGCTGCTGGAGGTGCTGAGTATCTTGCTGGCGGCAGCCCCGATGTGCTGGATCAGGCTGCGAATGGCACCGAGGAACTGGTTGAACCAGCTGGCCAGTTGCGCTGTTTCGTCGCGGCCACGGATCTCCAGGTTGCGGGTCAGGTCGCCCTCGCCCTGGGCGATATCTTCCAGGCCGCTGGTGACGCTGTTGATCGGGCGTACGATCAGCTTGGCGAAGGTGGCACCGACCACGGCGAACAGCGCGGCCAGTACCAGGGCCACCACGCCGATCAGCCAAGTCAGGCGGGTGGTGGTCTGCATCACTTCGCTTTGTTCGATCAGGCCGATCAGGGTCCAGCCCAGCTGTTCGTCCGGGTAGATGTTGGCCATGTAGCGCACGCCATTCAGTTCCACTTCGGCCAGCCCCTTGCCGTGCTTGGCCAGCTCGGCGTACCCGTCGCCAAAGCTCGCCAGTTGCTTGAAGTTATGCTTGGCGTCACGAGGGTCGACCAATACGTTGCCGTTGTTTTCCACCAGTAGCACGTAGCCGCTTTCGCCCAGCTTGATCTGCTGGACGATCTCGGTAAGGCCTTTGAGCGAGACGTCGACGTTGACCACGCCACCAGGGTTGCCCAGTTGGTTGGCGACGGTGCGCACGGTGCTGACCAGCACGGCGTCGTCGGCAGCCCAGTAGTAGGCGCCGGTACGCAAGGTCTTGCCAGGGTTGGCCATTGCCAATTGGTACCAGGGGCGGGTGCGCGGGTCGTAATTGACGAACTTCTGCCCGGCCGGCCAGCCGACATAGCCACCGTCATTCACCCCGTAGGACAGGTACGCATAGCTGGGATGTGTGGTGGCCAGGCGGGTCATGAACTCCAGCAGCTTGTTGGCCTGGTCGCCCAATTCGTTGGACGGGGTTGCGCTCATGTACTTGTTCAGTTCGCTACCCGTGGCGGCGACCATCGGCTGCGCAGCCAGGTACTCGACATTCTGGTTGATGCCCTGGAAGAAGATGTTCATCGCGTTGCTGACCTGGCGGATTTCCCGGCTGCTGCCATCGAGGAATCCGTCGCGGGCTTCGCCACGCAGGTTGAGGACCACCAGGGTGGCCACAAGGATTATGGGCAAGCCGGCGATGACCGCGAATGCCCAGGTCAGTTTCTGTTTGATGCTCATCGACGCTCCCGGATTTGTTATTTTCGACACACGAGGCAGGTAACAATTGCATCGGCAGCATCCGGGTTTAATGTAGGAAAACGCCCGTATTTATTGGATAAAGTCGCAGTTGGTGACTATTCGGTCGTGTTTGGACGTATATGGCATACCAAACGTTGCGGGTGGCTCAGTGACAGCAGCCATTAGCAGAGCCATTGGCCAGATCCTTGAGGATCGGGCAGTCCGGGCGCTCGTCTCCCTGGCAATGCGATACCAGTTCGCCAAGGGTGTCGCGCAGGTTCACCAGCTCTTCAATGCGCCGGTTCAGCTCATCGATGTGTTGCATGGCCAGCGCTTTCACATCGGCGCTGGCACGCTGGCGGTCCTGCCACAAGGTCAACAGCTTGCCGACCTCCTCAAGGGAAAAGCCCAGGTCGCGGGAGCGCTTGATGAAGGCCAGGCTGTGCAAGTCTTCCGCCTGGTAAAGGCGGTAGCCGCTGTCACTGCGCGTGGCGGGTTTGAGCAGGCCGATGGACTCGTAGTAACGGATCATCTTGGTGCTGAGCCCGCTGCGGCGGGCGGCCTGGCCTATGTTCATGGGGCCTCCTGGGTGTTGCTGGTGGGTTTCCACGCCTTGAGCCACAGCGCGTTGCTCACCACGCTGACGCTGGACAGGGCCATGGCGGCGCCGGCCAGTACCGGGTTGAGGTAACCCAGCGCGGCCAGCGGGATGCCGATCAGGTTATAGATGAACGCCCAGAACAGGTTCTGGCGGATCTTCGCATAGGTCTTGCGGCTGATCTCCAGGGCGGCCGGTACCAGGCGTGGGTCGCCGCGCATCAGGGTGATGCCGGCGGCCTGCATGGCCACATCGGTACCGCCGCCCATGGCAATGCCGATATCGGCGGCGGCCAGCGCCGGCGCATCATTGATGCCATCCCCGACCATGGCGACCACGCCATCCTGCTTGAGTGCAGTCACGGTCGCGGCCTTGTCGGCCGGCAGCACTTCGGCATGCACGTCGTCGATGCCCAGGGCATCGGCCACCACTTTGGCGCTGCCGCGGTTGTCGCCGGTCAGCAGGTGGCTGCTGATGTGTTGCGCGTGCAGGGTATCGATCGCCTGCGCGGCGCCGGGCTTGAGGCTGTCACCAAAGGCGAACAGGCCCAGCACACGCGGCTGCGCGCCGCGTTCGATAAGCCATGACAGGGTGCGCCCCTCGGCTTCCCAGGCCTGGGCCTTGGCGGCCAGGTCGCCGGGTGGCAGGGCGCTTTCATCGAGCAGGCGGCGGTTGCCCAGGGCCAACTCGCGGCCTTCCACACGCCCGGCAATACCACGCCCGGTCAGCGACTGGCTGTCAGCAACGCCAGGCACGTCCAGGCCCTGTTCGGCACAGGCATCCAGTACCGCCTTGGCCAGCGGGTGTTCGCTGCCGCGCTGCAGGGCACCGGCCAGGCGGTGCAGGTCGGCGCTGCTGCCCACCTGCGCCTGGCTGTGGACAACGCGCGGGCTGCCGGAGGTGAGGGTGCCGGTCTTGTCGAACACCACACGGTTGACCGCATGGGCGCGCTCCAGGGCTTCGGCGTCCTTGATCAGGATGCCATGGCGGGCGGCGACCCCGGTGCCGGCCATGATCGCGGCGGGTGTGGCCAGGCCGAGGGCGCAGGGGCAGGCGATGACCAGTACCGCGACGGCATTGATCAGCGCGGTTTCCAGTGGCGCGCCAGCCAGCCACCAACCGACCAGGGTGATCAGCGCCAATACCAGCACGGCCGGGACGAATACCTGGCTGACCCGGTCGACCAGCTTCTGGATCGGTGCCTTGGCCGCCTGGGCGTCTTCCACCAGGCGGATGATGCGTGCCAGCACGGTTTCGGTACCCAGTGCCTGGGTGCGTACCAGCAGCCGGCCTTCGCCGTTGATGGCGCCACCGGTGACCCTGTCCCCTGGCTGCTTGGGCACCGGCAGGCTCTCGCCGCTGATCAAGGCTTCATCGGCATGGCTGCTGCCGTCTTCCACCACGCCATCGACCGGGAAGCGCTCGCCGGGTTTGACCAGTACCAGGTCGCCGAGGCGCAGTTGTGCAATGGCCACGTCCTCTTCCTGGCCATCGACCAGGCGCACGGCCCGTTCCGGGCGAAGGGCTTCGAGGGCACGGATGGCGCTGGCAGTCTGGCGCTTGGCACGGCTTTCCAGGTACTTGCCCAGCAGCACCAGGGCAATCACCACGGCCGAAGCTTCGAAGTACAGGTGAGGGGCCATGCCGGCGGGGGCTTGCGCCCACTGGTACAGGCTCAGGCCGTAGCCGGCGCTGGTGCCCAGGGCTACCAGCAGGTCCATGTTGCCAGTCCCGGCGCGCACGGCTTTCCAGGCGGCCACGTAGAACCGCGCGCCGAGAATGAACTGCACCGGTGTGGCCAGCAGGAACTGCACCCACGCTGGCAACATCCAGTGCACGCCAAACGGCTGCACCACCATTGGTACCACCAGCGGCAGGGCGAGCAGCAACGCTGCGCCGACCGCCAGGCGTTCGTTACGCAGGCGGTGCTGGGCAGCGTGCTGGTCGTCCTTGGCGGTTTGCGGCAGGCTGGCGCTGTAGCCGGCCTTTTGCACGGCGTCGATCAGCAGGTTGTCGTCGAGGGCCGCGAGCACTTCGAGGTGAGCGCGTTCGCTGGCCAGGTTGACGCTGACCCGTTCAACACCCGGCAGCTTGCCGAGAGCGCGCTCTACGCGGCCGACGCAACTGGCGCAGGTCATGCCGCCAATCTGCAGTTCGACGGTGCGGGTGGGCACGCCATAGCCGGCTTCGCGTATGGCCTCGACCAGCGCGGGCAGACTGTTGGCCGGGGCCTGGACCCGGGCCTGTTCGGTGGCGAGGTTGACGCTGACCTGTTCAGTGCCGGTGACCTTGCGCAGGGCGCGTTCGACCCGGCCGGCACAACTGGCGCAGGTCATGCCGGAGATCGGCAGGTCGTATGTGGTGGATGCGGGCATGGCTCTCCTCCTTGGACAGGCCTCCAGCATCAACCTTGCCACGCAGGTAAGGTCAATAGCCCAGGCCGGCTCGCTTCAACTCCAGCCCATATTGCCCCATGGCGATGCGGTATTTGTTGATCTGGCCCGCCTGCAGGTCCAGTCGTGTGCTGCGTTGGTCCTCGACACCCGGGGCGCAGCCGGGCATTTGCCCGGGCAGCAGGCGCAGGCGCACGTCCACCGGGCCGGGCGGCAGGTTGAACGAGGTGGACTGCTCCTGGAACACGCGCCCGGAGAGCTGGTCGTTGAGGTAGATGCCGATTTCGCAACTGGTGGCCACTTCCAGACGCTCCCGGGAAATGATCAGCACGCTGTAGTCCGAGTTGCCCTCGGCGCTGGCCGGTGGCACTGCAGCCAGCGTGCTCAATAGCCCGACGACGCCCAATGCTGCCCTGAACATGAAGAATCTCCTGCTTGCCTGATCATCAAAGGCGCAGCTTGGCCGACGCGCGCGCGGATTTCCACCCCGGCTGGTGTCGGCAAGTCTTGACCTTGCCCCGATGGCAAGCTTGAGACTTGTGGAAAACCCGAAGGAGGTAACCCCCATGCAAGTGTTCAATGTACAAGGCATGACCTGTGGCCATTGCGTGAAAGCCGTGACCCGGGCGGTGCAGGAACAGGATGCCGCGGCCAAGGTGGAGGTCGATCTGGCGGCCAGGCAGGTACGGGTGCAGAGCGAGTTGGCTCAGGAGCGGATCCTCACGGCCATTCGCGATGAAGGTTATCAGGTCGAGGCGGCCTGAATACTGACCTGTGGGAGCGGGCGTGCCCGCGAACACCGGCGTAGCCGGTGCCATCCACCGCGCCGCCTGATTCGCGGGCACGCCCGCTCCCACAGGGGGCGCTCCAGGCTCGGTATTGTTGCAAATGTTTTCATGTCGATAGGGCCCGCAGCAGGTAGAATCGAGCACTTGCTTAGCCTGCTATGGATTCCTGATGAACCTGCGAATGGTGCTCATCCTGGGCGCACTCAGTGCGTTCGGGCCCTTGGCGATCGACTTCTACCTGCCTGCTTTCCCGGCCATGGCGCAGGCGTTCGCCACCGATGAAAAACACGTCCAGGCCACTTTGGCCGCCTACTTCCTTGGCCTGTCCATCGGGCAACTGGCCTACGGGCCGGTGGCTGACCGCTTTGGCCGACGCAAGCCGCTGATGTTCGGGGTGACCCTGTTCACCCTGGCGTCACTGGCCTGTGCCTATGCCCCCAACCTCGATACCCTGGTGCTGGCGCGGTTTGTCCAGGCGTTGGGCGGTTGCGCCGGGATGGTGCTTTCGCGGGCCATCGTCAGTGACAAGTGCGACCCGGTGGCCTCGGCCAAAGTGTTCTCGCAGCTGATGCTAGTCATGGGCCTGGCGCCAATCCTGGCACCGATGCTGGGCGGGGTGCTGGTGAACGTGGCCGGCTGGCAATCGATCTTCCTCGCCCTGAGCCTGTTCAGTGCCGGCTGCCTGCTGGCGGTCAGCCTGGGCCTGCCGGAAAGCCTGCCCGAGCACATACCGCGGCAACCGCTGTCTGGCGCCATGCGCCAATACTTGCGTCTGTTCGCTGACCGGGTGTTCGTCGGCCATGCCCTGACCGGTGGTATCGCCATCGCCGGCATGTTTGCCTACATCGCCGGTTCACCTTTCGTGTTCATCAAGCTCTACGGCGTGCCGGCCGAGCATTACGGCTGGTTGTTCGGCACCAATGCCGCCGGCTTCATCCTGGTGGCGCAGGTGAATGCACGCTTGCTGGCCAAGCGCGGGCCGGCGTTTCTGTTGGCGCGTGCGGTGTGGCTGTACCTGGCTGCGGGCTTGGTGTTGCTGGCCGTGGCGGCAATGCGGCCAACACAGCTGTGGCCACTGCTGGTACCGCTGTTCGTCTGCATCTCCAGCCTTGGCTGCATCATCCCCAACGCCTCTGCCTGTGCCATGAGCGGGCAGGGGGCGCGGGCCGGCAGTGCCTCGGCGCTGATGGGCTGCCTGCAGTTCAGCGTTGCCGCCGGCGCAGCAGCGCTGGTCGGGCTGCTGCATGATGGCAGTGCGGTACCGATGGCGCTGGTGATCAGCCTGTGCGGGGCGCTGGTGGTCAGTGTCGCGCTGCTGACCCGACGCTTGCCGGCCAAGGCTCCCGCATAAGCGGGTGAGGTGCATGCAGGCGGGTTTCCAGCGTGGCGACGAAGGCACGCGCCTCGGCCTCGCTGCGGAAACTGACCACGTGTTGATCGAGCTGGACCTGCCAGGGGCAAGCGGGGTTTCGGCTCGACGCACTGACGACAATTTTCATCGCGGCATACCTCCAAAGGGGGAGAGCGGATGAAGTGTAGCGCTGCACCTTCTGCCCGCCATGACCTGCATCAGTGTCCTGACTGACGGTCGGCAAGAATGTTTTCTACATGTTTTTTCCTGCTTGGGGTGCAATGCCCGCAAGCACGTGGAACCTTCGCTTTGGCTTGCGCTACTTGTGGAAATTGGTTGTCGGCCGCGTCCGAAGTTGCATCCGGTGTTTTTTCCGCCTGTCGTTCCCGGGCTCCTGCCATGTGTGCCGGGCTGCTTGCCCACGCGGTCCGGGCAGCTTTCACGCACTGCTTCACTGCTTGCCATGGGTAGGCATACCCAGTGGTATTTTGCCTGTGGCACCACTGCGCGGCGCTGCCTGAATGGCGTTTTTTGCGGCTTATACTGGCGAACCAGGCCAGTGCCAGCGAGAGGCGCTTCCCTGCCAAGGGTGGCCATCGCATCCACACAGTGAACTTGCAGGGAGTTACAGGGACATGAACGCAGCCAGCAGTATCAGCCAGATTGCCAGCCTGATGGCCGACCCCAAGCGCAGTGCCATGTTGTGGGCATTGATCGATGGTACGCCGCGGCTGGCCAACGAGCTCGCGGTAATGACAGGCCTGACCTCGTCATCGGCCTGCGCTCATCTTTCGTTGTTGTCGTCGGCCGGTTTGCTCCGGCACGAAGCGCGGGGGCGCAAGCGCTACTTCCGGCTGGCCACCCCGCAAGTCGGGGCAGCGGTGGAGGCCCTGGCCAGTGTCCAGTTGGAGAGTGCCAGGGGGGAGCGGGCCAAGGCACCGGTATCACCGCTGCCCATGTCGATACGCAGGGCGCGTCGCTGTGGCGATCACCTGGGTGGGGAACTGGCCGGTGAGCTGTATCACCGTCTGGTGGTGGCCGGCTGGCTGGAGGGTAGTGGTCGGCAGTTGATGGTAAGCGAAGAGGGGCGGACGCAGCTGGCTTTGGTCGGGGTCTACATCGATGCCTTGGCGCCGCACCAGCAACGTGGCTGCGTGATCTGCCGCTGCACCGAGTGGAACGACCAGGGGCCGCACCTGGGCGGCGTGCTGGGGCAGGCCTTGTTCCGGCTGTTCCTGCAATCTGGCTGGATGCGCGAGGCCGAGGACTCGCGGGCATTGCATATTTCTGCGTTGGGTATCCAGCAGATCAATCGCATTGCCCGCGTGCCGACGTTGCAGGTAGGTTGACGGCGCCACAGATATGTCGCCGTCAGGTCATTCAGGCCAGCCGGGCATCCAGGCTGTTCTGGGCCAGTCGACGGGCCTGGTCTTCGGTCATGCCCAAATGGGTGTACAGGGCGTGGAAGTTTTCGGTGACATAGCCGCCGAAGTAGGCCGGGTCGTCAGAGTTGACCGTGACCTTCACGCCGCGCTCGAGCATCTCGAGGATGTTGTGTTGGCTCATGTGGTCGAACACGCACAGCTTGGTGTTCGACAGCGGGCACACCGTGAGCGGGATCTGCTCGTCGATGATGCGCTGCATCAGGCGCTCGTCCTCGATGGCGCGCACACCGTGGTCGATACGCTTGACCTTCAGCAGGTCCAGGGCTTCCCAGATGTACTCGGGCGGGCCTTCCTCGCCGGCATGGGCAACGGCGACCAGGCCTTCGCTGCGGGCGCGGTCGAACACTCGCTGGAACTTGCTCGGTGGGTGCCCCATTTCCGAGCTGTCCAGGCCAACGGCGATGAACGCATCGCGGAATGGCAGGGCCTGGTCGAGGGTTTTCTGTGCTTCATCTTCGCTGAGGTGGCGCAGGAAGCTGAGGATCAGGCCACTGCTGATGCCCAGTTGCTCGCGACCGTCCTTCAACGCCTGGTTGATGCCGTTGAGCACCACCTCGAAGGGGATGCCGCGGTCGGTGTGGGTCTGTGGGTCGAAGAACGGTTCGGTGTGGATCACGTTCTGCGCCTTGCAGCGTTGCAGGTAGGCCCAGGTCAGGTCGTAGAAGTCCTGCTCGGTGCGCAGCACGTCGGCGCCTTGGTAATACAGGTCGAGGAACTCCTGCAGGTTGTTGAAGGCATAGGCACCGCGCAAGGTCTCCACATCGGCCCAGGGCAGGGCGATCTTGTTGCGCTCGGCCAGGGCGAACAGCAGCTCGGGCTCCAGCGAGCCTTCCAGGTGCAGGTGCAGTTCGGCCTTGGGCAGGGCGTTCAACCAGTCATACATGGTGGGTCATCTCAATCAGGTACGGTTGCCGCCATTCTACAGAGCCTTGCCGGGCATTGCGCCCGGCCAGGCTGCGACCTGGTGAATCACCAGACCAAGGGTTCGCCCTTGTAGTTGATGAAGCGCAGGCCGCCGTTGCCGCTTTGCGCCTTGATCTGTTCAAGCATGCCGCGGGTGCTGGTCAGCACGTCGATCTCGGCGTTTTCACCGCCCATGTCGGTTTTCACCCAGCCCGGGTGCATGGCCAGCACGCACAGGTCGGGGCGTTGTTGCTCGACGACGAAGCTGTTGATCATCGAGTTCAGGGCCGCTTTGCTGGCCTTGTACAGGCAGATTTCGCCGCCATCGGGGATGGTCACGCTGCCGAGGATCGAGCTCATGAAGGCCAGCACGCCGCTGCTTTCGCGTACCTGACCGACCAGGCGGCGGGCCACGCGGATTGGCGCCACGGCGTTGGTCATGAAAAGGTCGCCGATGTCCTTGTTCTGCACTGTCTCCAGGTCTTGCGGCAGAGGCCCCATGACCCCGGCGTTGATGAACACCAGGTCGAAGACTTGGTCTTGCAGGCGTTGCTTGAGGCCATCGAGCTGGGCCGTGTCGTTCATTTCCA
This sequence comes from Pseudomonas sp. 13159349, assembly GCF_013305685.1. NCBI lineage: Bacteria > Pseudomonadati > Pseudomonadota > Gammaproteobacteria > Pseudomonadales > Pseudomonadaceae > Pseudomonas > Pseudomonas sp. 13159349. The sequence goes on from NZ_CP045553.1 coordinate 746,150, forward strand.
GCTGTTCGATGCGCACGCCGGGCACGTCCGCCAGGGCGCCGGGCTGCTGCGGGTTGCGCACGGTGGCGGTGATGTTCCAGCCGTCTTCCTGGAGGCGTTGCACCAGGCCCAGGCCTAGCCCGCGCGAGGCGCCGATGATGAGTGCGGTTTTTGCGTTAGCCATTTGGATGCGCTCCGTGATCGGTTCGAAGAAGGATATTGAGGATAATGCACTGTGGTGCCGAGCGCCTCGTGGTGGGCTGTACGAAAAATCACCAGTTGCGTCAGGCCCTTGTACGGCGTGGCCTTCGGCCTGTTGGCGCACGGGTTATCCACAAGCTGGTCCACAGTTATTGTGTGCAAGCGCAGATTGCTTGCGGGGGGTACGCAGGCTGGGGACCTGGGGATAACCTCAGGAGCATCAACGGTTTGCGGCTGTCATCAAATGGTGATCAAAATATGATCAAGCCTCTGTAGCCCTTGATTAATGCTGCCTGCAAGCGAATGCCCCAAGCTTATCCACAGGCCGGCCCACAGTTGTTGTGGGCAATGTTCAACGTGCTTCGAGCAGAATGCGCCCGCGGCTCAAGTCGGCCAACTGCTGCTGAATTTGCGCCAGATGGGTGTCGCCGAGTGCAATCAGCAGGTCCACGCCATTGGCGGTGAATTGTTCGTCCAGAACCAGGCCGTCAACCTCTGCCAGGCGCAGCTTCACCAGTGCCAGTTCGCTGAAACTGCAACTGCAGGTGAATTCGCTGCGCTGCACCAGAAGCCGCTTGGGTGCCTGTTGCAGGCATTTGTTTGCGCCGCCGCCGTAGGCCCTGGCCAAGCCGCCAGTTCCCAGCTGAATGCCGCCGTACCAGCGGATTACCAGCACCACCACCTGGTCGCAGTCCTGCGCCTCGATGGCCGCGAGGATTGGCCGCCCCGCGGTACCGCCAGGTTCGCCGTCATCGCTGCTGCGGTACTGGGCGCCAAGCTTCCAGGCCCAGCAGTTGTGGGTGGCGGCCAGGTCGCTGTGGCGTTCGATGAAACTCATCGCGTCGGCGGCACTGCTGATCGGCCCGGCCAGGGTGATGAAGCGGCTTTTGCGGATTTCCTCGCGGTACTCGCAGAGGTCGAGCAGGGTAGAAGGCATAAATGACGATCAGGCAGCCGGCTTGATGCCGCAGCCCTTCAAAATGATGTGGATAAGATTGTTGCTCGCGTCTTCCATGTCCTGCTTGGTCAGGCGGCTGCGGCCGGTCACCTGGCAGATCTGGGTGGCGAAGTCGGCGTAGTGCTGGGTGCTGCCCCACAGCAGGAAGATCAGGTGCACCGGGTCGACCGGGTCCATCTTTCCGGCTTCGATCCAGGCCTGGAACACCGCGGCCCGGCCGCGGAACCATTCGCGGTAGTCGGCACTGAAGTATTCGCTCAGGCAGGTGCCGCCGCTGATCACTTCCATGGCGAAAATCCGCGAGGCTTGCGGGTTGCGCCGGGAGAACTCCATCTTGGTGCGGATGTACTGGCTCAGGGCTTCGCCCGGATCGTCGTCGACGCTCAAGGCGTTGAAGGTGCTGTCCCACAACTCGATGATGTTGCTGAGTACGGCAATGTACAGGCCCAGCTTGTTGGTGAAGTAGTAATGCAGATTGGCCTTGGGCAACCCCGCCTTGAGGGCGATGGTGTTCATGCTGGTGCCCTTGAAACCATGGCGGGCAAACTCGTCTTCGGCGGCCTGGATAATGGCCTGTTCGTTCTTCTGGCGGATGCGGCCCGCGGGCTTGCCCGAGGCGGAGAGGCGATGCGCAGGGACTTCTAGGGTCATGGACGATTCCGTACGGGTCAGTGGCTGCGGCTGTCGGACAAGATTACCTGCCTGTGCCGAAGTGACAAGCGTTTGCGGCACAGACTGGCATCAGCGTGTCGCAGCCAGGCTTTCGAGGAAGCTTTCCAGTACCAGGTTCGGCCGCCGGCCCTTGCGCGTTACCCAGCTGAGACTCAGGTCATAGAAGCGTTCCCGGGGCTTGAGGGCACGCAAGCGGCCTTGCTGCACCCAGAACGTGGCGTAGTGGTCTGGCAGGTAGCCGATGTAGCGCCCGGTAAGGATGAGAAACGCCATGCCTTCGCGGTCCGAAGCACTGGCCGTGCAATTCAGTGCCTGGTAATGCGCCTGGATTTCGGCCGGCAGGCGGAAGGTGGGGGTGATGGCTTCCTGGCTGTTGAGGCGGTCGTCGTCGATCTGCTGGTCATCGGCATAGAACAGCGGGTGGCCGACTGCGCAGTACAGCAGTGAGCGCTCACTGTACAGCGGCTGGTACTCGAGGCCCGACAGCGGGCTGGTCTGCGGCACCACGCCGACATGCAGGCTGCCATCGAGCACACCGTGCTCGACCTGGCTGGGTGCGATCATGCGGATCTGGATGCGCACATCGGGGCCGCGGTCCTTGAGCTCGGCCAGGGCATGGGTAATGCGCATGTGCGGCAGCGTCACAAGGTTGTCGGTCAGGCCAATGTTCAGCTCTCCACGCAAATGCTGGTGCAGGCCGTTGACCTCGGTGCGGAAGCTTTCCAGGGCGCTGAGCAGTTGCAGCGCCGAGTGGTAGACCTCGCGGCCTTCCTCGGTCAGTGAGAACCCGGCGCGGCCGCGCTGGCACAGGCGCAGGCCGAGGCGTTGCTCGAGGTCGTTCATCTGCTGGCTGATGGCCGAACGGCCAATGCCCAGCACGTTTTCGGCGGCCGAGAAACCGCCGCACTCTACGACACTGCGGTAGATCTTCAGCAGGCGGATGTCAAAATCGCTGACTTGGGCGAGTGGATCGGGGCGTCGGCTCATTAGTTTAGTCAGGGCCTGTCTGAAGATTAGAAATGTTGGCTTTTCCAGACTTTATCGCCGTGCCAATTTAGCTGCAACAACATCCATCGTTGCCTAATCGTCTTCCGAGGAACCGCCGATGAACATGCCCGAAACCGCCCCCGCCGGTATCGCCAGCCAGCTCAAGCTGGATGCGCACTGGATGCCCTACACCGCCAACCGCAACTTCCAGCGCGACCCACGCCTGATCGTGGCGGCCGAAGGCAGCTACCTGTTCGACGACCAGGGGCGCAAGATCTTCGATGCCCTGTCCGGTTTGTGGACCTGCGGCGCCGGGCACACCCGCAAGGAAATCACCGAAGCGGTGGCTCGCCAGATCGGCACACTGGACTACTCCCCGGCCTTCCAGTTCGGCCACCCGCTGTCGTTCCAGCTGGCCGAGAAGATCACCGAACTTACCCCGGGCGACCTGAACCATGTGTTCTATACCAACTCCGGTTCCGAGTGTGCCGACACCGCGCTGAAGATGGTGCGTGCCTACTGGCGCCTGAAAGGCCAGGCGACCAAGACCAAGATCATCGGCCGTGCTCGCGGCTACCACGGCGTGAACATCGCCGGCACCAGCCTCGGTGGCGTCAACGGTAACCGCAAGCTGTTCGGTCAGCTGCTGGATGTCGACCATCTGCCTCACACCGTGCTGCCGGTCAACGCCTTCTCCAAAGGCATGCCCGAGGAGGGTGGTATCGCCCTCGCTGACGAGATGCTCAAGCTGATCGAGCTGCACGACGCCTCCAACATCGCTGCCGTGATCGTCGAGCCGCTGGCAGGTTCGGCTGGTGTTCTGCCGCCGCCGAAGGGTTACCTGAAGCGCCTGCGTGAAATCTGCACCCAGCACAACATCTTGCTGATCTTCGACGAAGTGATTACCGGCTTCGGTCGCATGGGCGCGATGACTGGCTCCGAAGCCTTCGGCGTGACCCCGGACCTTATGTGCATCGCCAAGCAGGTGACCAACGGCGCTATCCCGATGGGCGCGGTTATCGCCAGCAGCGAGATCTACCAGACCTTCATGAACCAGCCGACCCCGGAGTACGCCGTGGAATTCCCGCACGGCTACACCTACTCGGCCCACCCGGTAGCCTGCGCCGCCGGTATCGCCGCGCTGGACCTGCTGCAGAAGGAAAACCTGGTGCAGGCCGCCGCCGAGCTAGCGCCGCACTTCGAGAAGCTGCTGCATGGCGTGAAGGGCACCAAGAACATCGTCGATATCCGCAACTACGGCCTGGCCGGCGCGATCCAGATCGCTGCCCGCGACGGTGATGCCATCGTGCGTCCGTACGAGGCAGCGATGAAACTGTGGAAGGCAGGCTTCTATGTACGCTTCGGTGGCGACACCCTGCAGTTCGGCCCAACCTTCAACACCACGCCGCAGGAACTGGATCGCCTGTTCGACGCAGTAGGCGAAACCCTGAACCTGATCGACTGATCTTTCCGATTCTGATGCCTGGCGCGTGAACGCATCGCGCGCCTGCCTCAACCTTCTTTATCTGGAGTTTTGCATGAGCATTGTTCAGCACCTGATCCATGGCGAACTGGTTACCAAGGGTGAGCGCACCGCCGATGTCTTCAACCCGTCCACCGGCCAGGCCGTGCGCAAAGTCGAGTTGGCCAGCCGCGCGACCGTGCAGGAAGCGATCGATTCGGCCAAGGCTGCCTTCCCGGCCTGGCGCAACACCCCACCGGCCAAGCGCGCCCAGGTGATGTTCCGCTTCAAGCAACTGCTGGAGCAGAATGAAGCACGAATCTCGCAGATGATCAGCGAAGAGCACGGCAAGACTCTGGAAGATGCTGCCGGCGAACTGAAGCGTGGCATCGAGAACGTCGAGTTCGCCTGCGCCGCGCCGGAAGTACTGAAAGGCGAGTACAGCCGCAACGTTGGCCCGAACATCGATGCCTGGTCCGACTTCCAGCCACTGGGCGTGGTTGCCGGTATCACCCCGTTCAACTTCCCGGCCATGGTGCCGCTGTGGATGTACCCACTGGCCATCGCCTGCGGTAACGCCTTCATCCTCAAGCCTTCCGAGCGCGACCCGAGCTCGACCCTGTTCATCGCCCAGTTGCTGCTGGAAGCCGGCCTTCCGAAGGGTATCCTCAACGTGGTGCATGGCGACAAGGAAGCGGTGGATGCGCTGATCGAAGCGCCGGAAGTGAAGGCCCTGAGCTTCGTCGGTTCGACTCCGATCGCCGAGTACATCTACGCTGAAGGCACCAAGCGCGGCAAGCGTGTGCAGGCCCTGGGTGGTGCGAAGAACCACGCGGTGCTGATGCCGGATGCCGACCTGGACAATGCCGTGAGCGCACTGATGGGGGCTGCCTATGGTTCGTGCGGCGAGCGTTGCATGGCCATTTCGGTGGCGGTGTGCGTGGGTGACCAGGTGGCAGACGCCCTAATTGCCAAGCTGGAACCGCAGATCAAGGCACTGAAGATTGGGGCCGGCACCTCGTGCGGCCTGGACATGGGGCCGCTGGTGACGGCTGCTGCCCGTGACAAGGTGGTGGGCTACATTGATGACGGTATTGCTGCTGGCGCCAAGCTGGTGGTGGATGGCCGTGGCTTCCGTGTGGCTGGTAATGAGGATGGCTACTTCGTCGGTGGCACCCTGTTCGATAAGGTGACCCCGGAGATGCGTATCTATAAGGAAGAGATCTTCGGCCCGGTGCTGTGCGTAGTGCGTGTGAACAGCCTGGAGCAGGCCATGCAACTGATCAACGATCATGAGTATGGCAACGGCACCTGCATCTTCACCCGTGACGGTGAAGCGGCGCGCCTGTTCTGCGACGAGATCGAAGTGGGCATGGTCGGTGTGAACGTACCGCTGCCGGTGCCGGTGGCCTACCACAGCTTTGGTGGCTGGAAGCGCTCGCTGTTCGGTGACCTGCATGCCTATGGTCCGGACGGTGTGCGCTTCTATACCCGTCGCAAGGCGATTACCCAGCGCTGGCCGCAGCGGGCCAGCCATGAGGCTTCGCAGTTTGCGTTCCCTAGTTTGTAAGGGATGAAGCAGAAGCGGGGAGGCCGACAGGCCTCCCCGCTTTGTTTTTGGGGTTTGGTGTTTTGGCTTTTGGTTGTCGTGTGCGTCAGGGCGGCTATGGGCCTGTCTTTAGATGGCATTGGCTTTGAGAGGTGGCTGTCTTGGGTTTTCTGGCGCCTGTGAGATCGAGCGCCGCCCGCGCGGCGCTTCGCAGCACAAGGCTGCTCCTACCGTTTGTTTCGGGCCAATTATTCCTGTGAGAACGGCACGCGACCGCCTTGGCGTCCACCTCGATGTCGCGTCGGGCAAACAAGGCGGTCGCGTGCGCAGGCACAGGCGTGACTGGCCCGAAACAGATGTAGGAGCAGCCTTGTGCTGCGAAGCGCCGCGCGGGCGGCGCTCGATCTCATAGGCGCAGAAGGTGTTGTGGCGAACATCTGGTGGCCTTTATAAGGTCTTCGCCTGGGATATTTCAAATAAATGAAATTAACCCTTGACCGCCTTCTGAATCCCCTTATAATGCGCCCCACTTCCAGCGACGCCGGAACGACAAACTCCTTGATTTTCAAAGAGTTAGATAGTTGAAGCGAAGTTGAAAGGGCTACGATCAAATGATCGGCAGCGGTTGAGATGATGGTTGACAGCGCTTCTAAACGCTGTATGATTCGCCTCCCGCTACGAGAGATCGCAGCGAGTCAAGTGTTTGAAGCTAAACGAGTTTCTCGCAAAAAACTTCAAAATAAACGCTTGACAGCAAATGAGGAAAGCGTAAAATGCGCGCCTCGGTTGAGACGAAAGGCTCTTAACCAAACGCTCTTTAACAAATCGAATCAAGCAATTCGTGTGGGTGCTTGTGAGTACGGACTGATAGTCACAAAGATTATCAGCATCACAAGTGGCCATGCGAGAAATCACATAGTCATTTGAGATTGCTGAGCCAAGTTTAGGGTTTCTTAAAAACCCAAGCAGTATTGAACTGAAGAGTTTGATCATGGCTCAGATTGAACGCTGGCGGCAGGCCTAACACATGCAAGTCGAGCGGATGACGGGAGCTTGCTCCTTGATTCAGCGGCGGACGGGTGAGTAATGCCTAGGAATCTGCCTGGTAGTGGGGGACAACGTTTCGAAAGGAACGCTAATACCGCATACGTCCTACGGGAGAAAGCAGGGGACCTTCGGGCCTTGCGCTATCAGATGAGCCTAGGTCGGATTAGCTAGTTGGTGAGGTAATGGCTCACCAAGGCGACGATCCGTAACTGGTCTGAGAGGATGATCAGTCACACTGGAACTGAGACACGGTCCAGACTCCTACGGGAGGCAGCAGTGGGGAATATTGGACAATGGGCGAAAGCCTGATCCAGCCATGCCGCGTGTGTGAAGAAGGTCTTCGGATTGTAAAGCACTTTAAGTTGGGAGGAAGGGCAGTAAGTAATACCTTGCTGTTTTGACGTTACCGACAGAATAAGCACCGGCTAACTCTGTGCCAGCAGCCGCGGTAATACAGAGGGTGCAAGCGTTAATCGGAATTACTGGGCGTAAAGCGCGCGTAGGTGGTTCGTTAAGTTGGATGTGAAAGCCCCGGGCTCAACCTGGGAACTGCATCCAAAACTGGCGAGCTAGAGTACGGTAGAGGGTGGTGGAATTTCCTGTGTAGCGGTGAAATGCGTAGATATAGGAAGGAACACCAGTGGCGAAGGCGACCACCTGGACTGATACTGACACTGAGGTGCGAAAGCGTGGGGAGCAAACAGGATTAGATACCCTGGTAGTCCACGCCGTAAACGATGTCAACTAGCCGTTGGAATCCTTGAGATTTTAGTGGCGCAGCTAACGCATTAAGTTGACCGCCTGGGGAGTACGGCCGCAAGGTTAAAACTCAAATGAATTGACGGGGGCCCGCACAAGCGGTGGAGCATGTGGTTTAATTCGAAGCAACGCGAAGAACCTTACCAGGCCTTGACATGCAGAGAACTTTCCAGAGATGGATTGGTGCCTTCGGGAACTCTGACACAGGTGCTGCATGGCTGTCGTCAGCTCGTGTCGTGAGATGTTGGGTTAAGTCCCGTAACGAGCGCAACCCTTGTCCTTAGTTACCAGCACGTTATGGTGGGCACTCTAAGGAGACTGCCGGTGACAAACCGGAGGAAGGTGGGGATGACGTCAAGTCATCATGGCCCTTACGGCCTGGGCTACACACGTGCTACAATGGTCGGTACAGAGGGTTGCCAAGCCGCGAGGTGGAGCTAATCTCACAAAACCGATCGTAGTCCGGATCGCAGTCTGCAACTCGACTGCGTGAAGTCGGAATCGCTAGTAATCGCGAATCAGAATGTCGCGGTGAATACGTTCCCGGGCCTTGTACACACCGCCCGTCACACCATGGGAGTGGGTTGCACCAGAAGTAGCTAGTCTAACCTTCGGGAGGACGGTTACCACGGTGTGATTCATGACTGGGGTGAAGTCGTAACAAGGTAGCCGTAGGGGAACCTGCGGCTGGATCACCTCCTTAATCGACGACATCAGCCTGCTGATGAGCTCCCACACGAATTGCTTGATTCATGGTTGAAGACGATCAAGACCCTATATAGGTCTGTAGCTCAGTTGGTTAGAGCGCACCCCTGATAAGGGTGAGGTCGGCAGTTCAAATCTGCCCAGACCTACCAATATTTGGGGCCATAGCTCAGCTGGGAGAGCGCCTGCCTTGCACGCAGGAGGTCAGCGGTTCGATCCCGCTTGGCTCCACCACTTGCTTTACTTGATCAAACTCAGAAATGAACATTCGCATCGAATGTTGATTTCTGACTTTTGTCAGATCGTTCTTTAAAAATTCGGATATGTGATAGATATAGACTGATGGCCAGTTTCACTGCTGGTTAATCAGGCTAAGGTAAAATTTGTGAGTTCTGCTCGAAAGAGCAACATGCGAATTTTCGGCGAATGTCGTCTTCACAGTATAACCAGATTGCTTGGGGTTATATGGTCAAGTGAAGAAGCGCATACGGTGGATGCCTTGGCAGTCAGAGGCGATGAAAGACGTGGTAGCCTGCGATAAGCTTTGGGGAGTCGGCAAACAGACTGTGATCCAGAGATCTCTGAATGGGGGAACCCACTCAGCATAAGCTGAGTATCTTGTACTGAATACATAGGTGCAAGAGGCGAACCAGGGGAACTGAAACATCTAAGTACCCTGAGGAAAAGAAATCAACCGAGATTCCCTTAGTAGTGGCGAGCGAACGGGGACCAGCCCTTAAGTTGATTTGAGATTAGTGGAACGCTCTGGAAAGTGCGGCCATAGTGGGTGATAGCCCCGTACACGAAAATCTCTTGTCAATGAAATCGAGTAGGACGGAGCACGAGAAACTTTGTCTGAATATGGGGGGACCATCCTCCAAGGCTAAATACTACTGACTGACCGATAGTGAACCAGTACCGTGAGGGAAAGGCGAAAAGAACCCCGGAGAGGGGAGTGAAATAGAACCTGAAACCGTATGCGTACAAGCAGTGGGAGCCTACTTTGTTAGGTGACTGCGTACCTTTTGTATAATGGGTCAGCGACTTATATTCAGTGGCGAGCTTAACCGAATAGGGGAGGCGTAGCGAAAGCGAGTCTTAATAGGGCGTTTAGTCGCTGGGTATAGACCCGAAACCGGGCGATCTATCCATGGGCAGGTTGAAGGTTAGGTAACACTGACTGGAGGACCGAACCGACTACCGTTGAAAAGTTAGCGGATGACCTGTGGATCGGAGTGAAAGGCTAATCAAGCTCGGAGATAGCTGGTTCTCCTCGAAAGCTATTTAGGTAGCGCCTCATGTATCACTCCAGGGGGTAGAGCACTGTTTCGGCTAGGGGGTCATCCCGACTTACCAAACCGATGCAAACTCCGAATACCTGGAAGTGCCGAGCATGGGAGACACACGGCGGGTGCTAACGTCCGTCGTGAAAAGGGAAACAACCCAGACCGTCAGCTAAGGTCCCAAAGTCATGGTTAAGTGGGAAACGATGTGGGAAGGCTTAGACAGCTAGGAGGTTGGCTTAGAAGCAGCCACCCTTTAAAGAAAGCGTAATAGCTCACTAGTCGAGTCGGCCTGCGCGGAAGATGTAACGGGGCTCAAACCATGCACCGAAGCTACGGGTGTCATCTTTGATGACGCGGTAGAGGAGCGTTCTGTAAGCCTGTGAAGGTGAGTTGAGAAGCTTGCTGGAGGTATCAGAAGTGCGAATGCTGACATGAGTAACGACAATGCGAGTGAAAAACTCGCACGCCGAAAGACCAAGGTTTCCTGCGCAACGTTAATCGACGCAGGGTTAGTCGGTCCCTAAGGCGAGGCTGAAAAGCGTAGTCGATGGAAAACAGGTTAATATTCCTGTACTTCCAGTTATTGCGATGGAGGGACGGAGAAGGTTAGGCCAGCCTGGCGTTGGTTGTCCAGGTTTAAGGTGGTAGGCTGAAATCTTAGGCAAATCCGGGATTTCAAGGCCGAGAGCTGATGACGAGTTGCCTCTAGGCGACGAAGTGGTTGATACCATGCTTCCAAGAAAAGCTCCTAAGCTTCAGATAACTGGGAACCGTACCCCAAACCGACACAGGTGGTTAGGTAGAGAATACCAAGGCGCTTGAGAGAACTCGGGTGAAGGAACTAGGCAAAATGGCACCGTAACTTCGGGAGAAGGTGCGCCGGCGAGGGTGAAGGACTTGCTCCGTAAGCCCATGCCGGTCGAAGATACCAGGCCGCTGCGACTGTTTATTAAAAACACAGCACTCTGCAAACACGAAAGTGGACGTATAGGGTGTGACGCCTGCCCGGTGCCGGAAGGTTAATTGATGGGGTTAGCGCAAGCGAAGCTCTTGATCGAAGCCCCGGTAAACGGCGGCCGTAACTATAACGGTCCTAAGGTAGCGAAATTCCTTGTCGGGTAAGTTCCGACCTGCACGAATGGCGTAACGATGGCGGCGCTGTCTCCACCCGAGACTCAGTGAAATTGAAATCGCTGTGAAGATGCAGTGTATCCGCGGCTAGACGGAAAGACCCCGTGAACCTTTACTATAGCTTTGCACTGGACTTTGAATTTGCTTGTGTAGGATAGGTGGGAGGCTTTGAAGTGGGGACGCCAGTTCTCATGGAGCCATCCTTGAAATACCACCCTGGCAACTTTGAGGTTCTAACTCAGGTCCGTTATCCGGATCGAGGACAGTGTATGGTGGGTAGTTTGACTGGGGCGGTCTCCTCCCAAAGAGTAACGGAGGAGTACGAAGGTGCGCTCAGACCGGTCGGAAATCGGTCGTAGAGTATAAAGGCAAAAGCGCGCTTGACTGCGAGACAAACACGTCGAGCAGGTACGAAAGTAGGTCTTAGTGATCCGGTGGTTCTGTATGGAAGGGCCATCGCTCAACGGATAAAAGGTACTCCGGGGATAACAGGCTGATACCGCCCAAGAGTTCATATCGACGGCGGTGTTTGGCACCTCGATGTCGGCTCATCACATCCTGGGGCTGAAGCCGGTCCCAAGGGTATGGCTGTTCGCCATTTAAAGTGGTACGCGAGCTGGGTTTAGAACGTCGTGAGACAGTTCGGTCCCTATCTGCCGTGGACGTTTGAGATTTGAGAGGGGCTGCTCCTAGTACGAGAGGACCGGAGTGGACGAACCTCTGGTGTTCCGGTTGTCACGCCAGTGGCATTGCCGGGTAGCTATGTTCGGAAGAGATAACCGCTGAAAGCATCTAAGCGGGAAACTTGCCTCAAGATGAGATCTCACTGGGATCTTGAATCCCCTGAAGGGCCGTCGAAGACTACGACGTTGATAGGTTGGGTGTGTAAGCGCTGTGAGGCGTTGAGCTAACCAATACTAATTGCCCGTGAGGCTTGACCATATAACACCCAAGCAATTTGCTAACGCAGATTGCGGTGGTGAAGACGAAACAACCGAAAGTTCGCAACATCACAAATATCGCATATCCGAATTCGCTGGGCTGTCCATCTGGACATTCTGGCAACAGAATTTCTTGACGACCATAGAGCATTGGAACCACCTGATCCCATCCCGAACTCAGCAGTGAAACGATGCATCGCCGATGGTAGTGTGGGGTTTCCCCATGTGAGAGTAGGTCATCGTCAAGATTCATTTCGCAAAACCCCTATCTGCACATGCAGGTAGGGGTTTTGTCTTTGTGGCGCAAAAATTCCCGGGCATACGCAGTCCCTGTGGGAGCGGGTTCACCCGCGAAGCAGACGACCCGGTGTATGGCACCGGCTTCGCCGGTGTTCGCGGCGGTTCGACGCCTCGACTCGCCCGCACTGGTCTCCGTTCGATCGTCGCCTCCCACAATTCGAGCCAGAACACTAGAATAGGCCCACGCACCTATTCAGAAGCGCTATATGCCCAATCCTGTCGAACCTGAAACCCTGGCCCAGTTGCCGTTGGACGAGCTTGTCGCCTGTCATGAATGTGACCTGCTGCTGCGCAAGCCCGTGCTCCAGCATGATGAGAAAGCCCAATGCCCGCGCTGCGGCTATGAGCTGTACGCCCATCGGCACAATGTGGTCAACCGCAGCCTGGCCCTGGTGCTCACCGCCTTGCTGCTGTTTGTGCCTGCCAATTTCCTGCCGATCATGCAGCTGCACCTGCTTGGCCAGACATCGGACGATACCGTCTGGAGCGGCGTGCTGGGCCTGTACAACTCGGAAATGCGCGGTGTGGCCGTCGTGGTTTTCCTGTGCAGTATGGCCATCCCTTTGGCAAAACTGCTCTGTCAGCTGGTCGTGCTCTTGAGTATCCGTCTGAACGTGGGGCGTAGTTTCGGCCTGCTGTTCTACCGCATCTATCACCACTTGCGTGACTGGGGCATGCTCGAGGTCTATTTCATGGGCGTGCTGGTAGCCATCGTCAAGCTGGTGGACCTGGCCGAGCTGACGGTAGGCCTGGGGCTGTTCTGCTTCATCAGCCTGTTATTGATCCAGGTGTGGCTCGAGGTGGTGATGTCACCGCACCAGATCTGGAGTGCGCTATCAGGGGAGGACCTGCATGCGGGCGATTGATGCAGGCATTCTTGTCTGCAATGAATGTCACGAGCTGAACCGGCAACAGCCAGACAGCACTTCACAAACCTGTACACGCTGCGGTGCCATCGTGCATGCCCGTCGGCCGAACAGCATCGCGCGTACCTGGGCGCTGCTGATTGCCGCGTCGATCCTGTACATCCCGGCCAACATGCTGCCGATCATGACCGTGAGCACCCTGGGCCAAGGCAGCCCCGACACGATCATGTCCGGTGTCATCACCTTGCTCAAGCATGGCATGGTGCCCATTGCTGCCGTGGTGTTCATTGCCAGTATCCTGGTGCCCACGTTCAAACTGGTGGGCATCGGCTTGCTGTTGTACTCCGTTCAGCGTCGTCAGCCGCTTTCGGCACGGCAACGGATATTGATGTACCGCTTCATCGAATTCATTGGGCGCTGGTCCATGCTCGATATCTTTGTCATCGCCATCCTGGTGGCGGTGGTGAATTTCGGCCGAATAGCCAGTGTCGAAGCCAACCTGGGCGCTGTCGCCTTTGCAACTGTGGTGATCCTGACAATGCTTGCCGCTTTAACTTTCGATCCCCGACTGATTTGGGATAACACGGAGTCGGATGACGACCATGAGTGACCTGCCAACGGCTAAAACCCGCCCAGCCTCGAACTGGTCGGCCATATGGATCCTGCCTTTGATCGCCTTGATGATCGGTGGCTGGCTTGCGTGGCAGGCTTACCGTGATGCCGGTGTGGAAATTGAAGTCCGCTTCGAGTCGGGTGAGGGTATCGTCGCCAACAAGACCGAGGTGATCTACAAGGGCATGCCGGTTGGCAAGGTCAAGAGCCTGGTGCTCGACGCCAAGGGTGAGAACCAGGGGGTGATCGCCACCATCGAGATGAACAAGGCTGCCGAGCCGCATCTGACCAAAGGCACGCGTTTCTGGCTGGTGAAGCCGAGCGTCAGCCTGGCGGGTATTTCCGGCCTGGAAACTCTGGTGTCAGGCAACTACATCGCCGTCAGCCCAGGGGAGGGGGAGCGCACCAAACGTTTTACTGCCTTGAAGGTTGCGCCGCCGCTGTCGGACACCGAGCCGGGCCTGCACCTTACCCTCAAGGCTGAGCGGCTTGGGTCGCTCAACCGTGACAGCCCGGTGTTCTACAAGCAGATCCAGGTTGGCCGGGTAAAAAGCTACCGCCTGTCCGAGGACCAGAGCACTGTCGAGATAAAGGTCTTCATCGAGCCGGCCTATGCCAGCCTGGTGCGCAAGCACACGCGTTTCTGGAATGCCAGCGGCGTCAGCATCGATGCCTCGCTGTCGGGCGTGAAAGTGCGTAGTGAATCGCTGTCGAGCATTGTCGCCGGTGGTATCGCCTTTGCCACGCCGGAACACCGCAAGGACAGTCCACCCACCGACTCGAACCTGCCGTTCCGTCTGTATGAGGACTTTGATGCGGCCCAGGCCGGTATCCGGGTGAAGGTGAAATTGAGCGATTACGAGGGCCTGCAGGCGGGCCGTACACCGGTCATGTACAAGGGCATCCAGGTAGGCTCGCTGAAAGCCCTGACAATGGCAGACAACCTGGCCAGTGCCTCGGCCGAGCTTACGCTGGACCCGTTGGCCGAGGATTACCTGGTCGAGGGCACGCAGTTCTGGGTGGTAAAGCCGTCGATTTCTCTGGCGGGTATCACCGGCCTGGAGGCGCTGGTAAAGGGTAACTACATTGCCATTCGCCCTGGTGAAAAGGGCGCGCGGCCCGAGCGCGAGTTCGAAGCCCGCGCCAAGGCGCCTCCGCTCGACCTCAAGGCACCAGGCCTGCACATGGTGCTGTTCGCCGACACCCTGGGTTCGCTGGAAGTCGGTAGCCCGGTCATGTACCGCCAGGTGAAGGTGGGTAGCGTGCAGAGCTACCAGTTCGCCCGCAACAGCAACCGCATCCTGATCGGTGTGCATATCGAGAAGGAATACGAAAAGCTGGTCAACGGTTCGTCGCGCTTCTGGAATGTCAGTGGCATCACCCTGACGGGCGGCCTGTCGGGCATCAAGATCAAGAGTGAATCACTGCAAACCCTGATGGCCGGTGGTATCGCGTTCGACACGCCACGGCCCGATGTGCCGCTCAAACGCCACATCCCACGCTTCCGCCTGCATGACAGCCAGGAGGCGGTCAACCGCGCAGGAACGTTGATCACCATTCGTGTGGACCGTGCTGACGGCCTCAAGCCAGGCACGGCGATCCGCTTCCGTGGCCTGGATGTGGGCAGCATCGAGAGCGTCGACCTGACCGATGACCTGCAGGCGGTGCTGCTGCGGGCGCGCATTACCGAAGCGGCGGACCGTATCGCCCGCGTCGGTACGCAGTTCTGGGTGGTCAAGCCAGCCTTTGGCCTGGTGCGCACGCAGAACCTCGACACTCTGGTGGGTGGGCAGTACCTGGAAGTGCAGCCGGCTGCCAAGGACCGTGGCCCGCAGCGCGATTTCATCGCCTTGGCCGACGCCCCGCAGGTGGCAGGGCCTGAAGTCGGGCTGCCGTTGACGCTGAGCGCTCCGCGCCGTGGCTCGATCAAGCCGGGCGTGCCGGTGACCTACCGTGAGGTTGCGGTGGGCAAGGTGACGGGCTTCGAGCTGGGCCAGAGCGCTGACCGCGTGTTGATCCATATCCTGATCGAACCGCGCTATGCGGCCCTGGTGCGCAGCGGCAGCCGCTTCTGGAACAGCAGCGGCTTCGGTTTCGACTGGGGGCTGGTCAAGGGGGTTACGGTGCGTACCGAGTCGGTGGAGACCATGATCGACGGCGGTATCGCCTTCGCCACGCCGGATGGCGAGCAGATGGGCAACCCGGCACGGCCGCAGCAGACGTTCGCCTTGTTCGACAAGGCCGAGGATGAATGGCTGCAGTGGGCGCCGAAGATTCAGATTGCCAAGTGATGTGGAGGCAGGGCTGCCAAGTGCAGCCTTGCGCTTTTCCGTAGGAGCAGCCTTGTGCTGCGAATGGGCTGCGTAGCAGCCCCGACAATGTCCGCTGCCAGCTGAAGCCTGGGGCTGCTATGCAGCCCATTCGCAGCACAAGGCTGCTCCTACAAAAAGCCGATCGTAATCAACTGGGCGGGATGCTTGCACAAATCGCAGGCAACAAAAAACCGACCCTAGGGTCGGTTTTTCGACTAGCGCGTCGCTTAGGCAGCTGCAGCTTCTTTCAGCGCCTTGATGTGGCCATTCAGACGGCCTTTGTGACGAGCAGCCTTGTTCTTGTGGATGATGCCCTTGTCGGCCATACGGTCGATTACAGGCACAGCCAGAACGTAAGCGGCTTGCGCTTTTTCGGCGTCTTTTGCGTCGATGGCTTTAACTACATTCTTGATGTAGGTACGGACCATGGAACGCAGGCTGGCGTTGTGGCTGCGACGCTTCTCAGCCTGTTTTGCACGTTTCTTGGCGGAAGGTGTGTTGGCCACCGTCGAGCTCCTCGAAAGACTTTAGGTAAATAGCAAACAAAATAGGCCGCGAATCATGCCGATCAGTCGAACGGATGTCAAGGCCACCTGCAAGGTTCCGCCGAGCGGTGCGCCAACAAGAGGGAAATATTCCTTTCTGCTGCGCGACCTGTAAACTCGGGAATTTTTGGCTCCCCTGCGAAGGCGCGGGAGTATCGCACATTCGGACGCTGTCTGGCAGCGTCCTCTGCCCTTGGCGTGAATCTTTTCGATGAACCTGCTCAAATCCCTGGCTGCGGTAAGCTCGATCACCATGATTTCCCGGGTGCTAGGCTTTGTCCGCGACACCATCCTGGCGCGTGTTTTCGGCGCCGGCATCGCCACCGATGCTTTCTTCATCGCCTTCAAGCTGCCCAACCTGCTGCGGCGCATCTTCGCCGAGGGCGCGTTTTCTCAGGCCTTCGTGCCGATCCTGGCCGAATACAAGACCCAGCAAGGCGAGGAGGCGACCCGCACCTTCGTCGCCTATGTCAGTGGCCTGCTGACCTTGGTTCTGGCGCTGGTGACCGCCATCGGCATCCTGGCGGCGCCATGGGTGGTGTGGGCGACCGCCCCAGGCTTTGTCGACAGTGCCGAAAAGTACGAACTGACCACCGCCCTGTTGCGGGTGACTTTTCCTTATATATTGCTGATCTCGCTGTCCTCCCTGGCCGGGGCAATCCTCAATACCTGGAACCGTTTCTCGGTGCCGGCCTTTACCCCGACCTTGCTGAATGTGGCGATGATTGCCTTCGCCGTGCTGCTCACGCCGTATTTCGACCCGCCCATCATGGCCCTGGCATGGGGCGTGCTGGCCGGTGGCCTGGCACAGTTGCTGTACCAGCTGCCAGCGCTGAAGAAGATCGGCATGCTCGTGCTGCCACGCCTGAACCTGCGTGATGCCGGCGTGTGGCGGGTGCTCAAGCAGATGCTGCCAGCGATCCTCGGGGTGTCGGTGAGTCAGATCTCGCTGATCATCAACACCATCTTCGCCTCCTTCCTGGTAGCCGGCTCGGTGTCGTGGATGTACTACGCCGACCGCCTCATGGAGCTGCCTTCCGGTGTACTGGGCGTGGCCCTGGGCACCATACTGCTGCCGACCCTGGCCAAGACCTACGCCAACAAGGACCGCGAGGAGTACTCACGGATCCTCGACTGGGGCCTGCGCCTGTGTTTCCTGCTGGTGCTGCCCTGCACCCTGGCCCTGGCCATCCTCGCCGAGCCTTTGACCGTGGCGCTGTTCCAGTACGGCAAGTTCACTGCCGTCGACGCAGCCATGACCCAGAAGGCGCTGATCGCCTATTCGGTGGGCTTGCTGGCGATCATTCTGGTCAAGGTACTGGCACCGGGCTTCTATGCGCAGCAGAATATCCGTACACCGGTGAAGATCGCGGTATTCACCCTGGTCTGCACCCAACTGTTCAACCTGGCCCTGATCGGGCCGCTCGCGCATGCCGGCCTGGCCCTGGCGATCAGCCTGGGGGCCTGCCTGAACGCCGGCCTGCTGTTCTGGAAACTGCGCAGTCAGCAGCTGTTTCAGCCGCAACCAGGCTGGGCGATATTCCTGCTCAAGCTGTTGCTGGCGGTGGGGCTGATGTCGGCGGTGTTGCTGGCCGGCATGCATTATCTGCCAGCCTGGGAACAGGGCAACATGCTCGAGCGCCTGGTGCGCCTGGGGGCTCTGGTACTGGCGGGCGTCGTGACCTATTTCGGCTGCCTGTACCTGTGCGGCTTCCGGCCTCGGCATTTCGCCCGCAAGGCCTTGCACTGAGGCATCGGGCGGGTCAGGCGTCGGTTTTTCGCATTCCACGCCGCCCTTGGGCGCTGCTGCCTGTCACCGGCGCCCGGGTGTGGTTATAATCGGCCACTTTATGAGCAAGAAGCGCGTTATGCAGCTGGTTCGAGGTCTTCACAACCTGCGCCCCGAGCACCGGGGCTGTGTCGCCACCATTGGCAACTTCGACGGGGTTCACCGCGGCCACCAGGCTATCCTGGCGCGCCTGCGCGAGCGCGGCCAGGCCTTGGGCCTGCCGACCTGCGTGGTCATCTTCGAACCGCAACCACGCGAGTACTTCGCCCCCGACACCGCGCCGGCCCGCCTGGCCCGGCTGCGCGACAAGATCGAGCTGCTGGCGGCCGAGGGTATCGACCGGGTGCTGTGCCTGGCATTCAACCAGCGCCTGAGCAATCTCGGCGCCGATGCCTTCGTCAAGGCCATCCTGGTCGACGGCCTGGGTGTACGCCACCTCGAAGTGGGCGATGACTTCCGCTTCGGCTGCGACCGCGCCGGCGACTTCGCCTTCCTGGTCGAGGCCGGCAAGCAGTACGGCTTCACCGTCGAGGCTGCCAACACGGTGATCCAGGACGGCCTGCGGGTCAGCAGCACCGAAGTGCGCAAGGCCCTGTCCGAAGGCAACTTCGAGCTGGCCGAGCACCTGCTGGGCCGCCCATACCGCATCAGCGGCCGCGTGCTGCATGGCCAGAAGCTGGCCCGCCAGCTCGGCACACCTACCGCCAACATCCAGCTCAAGCGCCGCCGCGTGCCGCTGTCCGGGGTCTACCTGGCCAGCATCGAAATCGACGGCAAGGCCTGGCCGGGTGTCGGCAATATCGGCGTGCGCCCCACCGTTGCCGGTGACGGGCGCCCGCACCTGGAGATTCATCTGCTGGACTATGCCGGCGACCTTTACGGCCGGCGCCTGACGGTGGAGTTCCACCACAAGCTGCGTGAAGAGCAGCGATTCGCCTCCCTGGAGGCGCTGAAGTCGGCGATCGATGCGGATATCGCCGCCGCACGTGCACATTGGCACGCTCAACCGCTAACGAAGAGCCTGAAATGACCGACTACAAAGCCACGCTTAACCTTCCGGACACCGCCTTCCCCATGAAGGCCGGCCTGCCTCAGCGCGAACCGCAGATCCTGCAGCGCTGGGACAGCATTGGCCTGTACCAGAAGCTGCGCGAAATTGGCAAGGATCGTCCCAAGTTCGTCCTGCACGACGGCCCGCCCTATGCCAACGGCAAGATTCATATCGGTCATGCGCTGAACAAGATCCTCAAGGACATGATCGTCCGTTCCAAGACCCTGGCCGGCTTCGATGCGCCGTATGTGCCGGGCTGGGACTGCCATGGCCTGCCGATCGAGCACAAGGTCGAGGTCACCCACGGCAAGCACCTGTCCGCCGACCGCACTCGCGAGCTGTGCCGCGAGTACGCCGCCGAGCAGATCGAGGGGCAGAAGACCGAGTTCATCCGCCTGGGCGTGCTGGGTGACTGGGACAACCCGTACAAGACCATGAACTTTGCCAACGAGGCCGGCGAAATCCGCGCCCTGGCCGAGATGGTCAAGCAAGGCTTCGTGTTCAAGGGCCTGAAGCCTGTGAACTGGTGCTTCGATTGCGGTTCGGCCCTGGCCGAGGCCGAAGTCGAGTACGCCGACAAGAAATCGCAGACCATCGACGTTGCCTTCCCGGTAGCCGATGACGCCAAGCTGGCTACTGCCTTCGGTCTGGCTTCGCTGGCCAAGCCGGCTGCCATCGTGATCTGGACCACCACCCCGTGGACTATCCCGGCCAACCAGGCGCTGAACATCCACCCGGAGTTCAAGTACGCCCTGGTCGACACCGGCGAGCGTCTGCTGGTTCTGGCCGAAGAGCTGGTCGAGTCGTGCCTCAAGCGCTACAGCCTGGAAGGCTCGGTCATCGCCACCGCCCAGGGTTCGGCACTGGAACTGATCAACTTCCGCCACCCGTTCTATGACCGCCTGTCGCCAATCTACCTGGCTGACTACGTCGAGCTGGGCGCCGGTACCGGCGTGGTGCACTCCTCGCCAGCCTACGGTGAAGACGACTTCGTCACCTGCAAGCGCTACGGCATGGTCAACGACGACATCCTCACCCCGGTGCAGAGCAACGGCGTGTATGTGGACTCGCTGCCATTCTTCGGCGGCCAGTTCATCTGGAAGGCCAACCCGGCCATCGTCGAGAAGCTGAGCGAAGTCGGCGCGCTGATGCACACCGAAACCATCAGCCACAGCTACATGCACTGCTGGCGCCACAAGACCCCGCTGATCTACCGCGCCACCGCGCAGTGGTTCGTGGGTATGGACAAGCAGCCGACCACCGGCGAGCCGCTGCGTGAGCGCGCACTTAAAGCCATCGAAGACACCAAGTTCGTCCCGGCCTGGGGCCAGGCGCGCCTGCATTCGATGATCGCCAACCGCCCGGACTGGTGCATCTCCCGACAGCGCAACTGGGGTGTACCGATCCCGTTCTTCCTGCACAAGCAGACCGGCGAGCTGCACCCACGCACCGTCGAGCTGATGGAAGCAGTGGCCAAGCGCGTCGAACAGGAAGGCATCGAGGCCTGGTTCAAGCTGGACGCCGCCGAACTGCTGGGCGCTGAAGCCGAGCAGTACGACAAGATCACCGACACCCTCGACGTGTGGTTCGACTCGGGTACCACCCACTGGCACGTGCTGCGTGGCTCGCATGACATCGGCCACGCCACCGGCCCGCGTGCCGACCTGTACCTGGAAGGTTCCGACCAGCACCGCGGCTGGTTCCACTCGTCCTTGCTGACCGGTTGCGCCATCGACGGCCACGCGCCGTACCGCGAGCTGCTGACCCACGGCTTCACCGTGGACGAGAACGGCCGCAAGATGTCCAAGTCGCTGGGCAACACCATCGAGCCGGAGAAGGTCAACAACACCCTGGGTGCCGATATCCTGCGCCTGTGGGTTGCCGCTACCGACTATTCCGGTGAAATGGCCGTTTCCGAGCAGATCCTGCAGCGCAGCGCCGACGCCTACCGCCGTATCCGCAACACTGCACGCTTCCTGCTCTCCAACCTGTCCGGCTTCGACCCGGCCCGCGACCTGCTGGCCCCGGAAGACATGCTGGCGCTGGACCGCTGGGCGGTTGACCGCACCCTGCTGCTGCAACGCGAGCTGGAAGAGCACTACAGCGAGTACCGTTTCTGGAACGTCTACTCCAAGGTGCACAACTTCTGCGTGCAGGAACTGGGCGGCTTCTACCTCGACATCATCAAGGACCGCCAGTACACCACCGGCGCCAACAGTGTCGCTCGCCGCTCCTGCCAGACCGCGCTCTACCACATCAGCGAGGCGCTGGTGCGCTGGATCGCGCCGATCCTGGCGTTTACCGCCGACGAAATCTGGCAGTACCTGCCAGGCGAGCGCAACGAGTCGGTAATGCTCAACGGCTGGTACGAAGGCCTGAGCGAGCTGCCGGAAGGTACCGAACTGGACCGCGCCTACTGGGACCGCGTGATGGCCGTCAAGGCATCGGTCAACAAGGAGCTGGAAAACCAGCGTACCGCCAAGGTCATCGGCGGCAACCTGCAGGCCGAAGTCACCCTGTACGCCGACGAAGGCCTGAGCGCCGACCTGGGCAAGCTGGGCGACGAACTGCGCTTCGTGCTGATCACCTCGGCTGCCAGCGTGGTGCCATTCGCGCAAGCGCCGGCCGAAGCGGTGGCCACCGAAGTCGAAGGCCTCAAGCTGCAAGTGGTCAAGTCCGGCCACACCAAGTGCGGCCGTTGCTGGCACTTCCGCGCCGACGTCGGCAGCCACCCGGAGCACCCGGAAATCTGCGGCCGTTGCGTCGACAACCTGAGCGGTTCCGGCGAGGTGCGCCACTATGCCTAACCCTGTAGCGGGGCGCTTCGGGCGCCTTGCATGGCTTTGGCTGAGCCTGGTGGTACTGGTCCTCGACCAGGCCACCAAGCTGTATTTCAACAATGCCCTGACCATGTACCAGCAGGTTGTCGTCATCCCTGACTACTTCAGCTGGACCCTGGCCTACAACACCGGCGCGGCGTTCAGCTTCCTGGCTGAAAGCTCCGGCTGGCAGCGCTGGCTGTTTGCCCTGATCGCCGTGGTGGTCAGTGCCGTGCTGGTAGTGTGGCTCAAGCGCCTGGGGCGCAACGAGACCTGGCTGGCCGTGGCGCTGGCGCTGGTGCTGGGTGGCGCGATCGGCAACCTGTACGACCGCGTCGTGCTCGGCCATGTGGTCGACTTCATCCTGGTGCACTGGCAGAACCGCCATTACTTCCCGGCCTTCAACCTGGCCGACAGCGCCATCACCGTTGGTGCGGTGATGCTGGCGCTGGATATGTTCAAGAGCAAGAAGTCCGAGGATCCGGTCCATGACTGACACCCGTATCGGCCAGAACACCGAAGTCACCCTGCACTTCGCGCTGCACCTGGAAAACGGCGACACCGTCGACAGCACGTTCGACAAGGCCCCGGCCACCTTCAAGGTTGGCGATGGCAACCTGCTGCCAGGGTTCGAGAACGCCCTGTTCGGCTTCAAGGGCGGCGACAAGCGTACCGTCGTGGTGGCCCCGGAGAACGCATTCGGCCAGCCAAACCCGCAGAACGTGCAAGTCATGCCGCGGTCCCAGTTCGAGGGCATGGAGTTGTCCGAAGGGCTGTTGATCATCTTCAACGACGCCGCCAACACCGAGCTGCCGGGTGTGGTCAAAGCGTTCGATGACGACCAGGTGACCATCGACTTCAATCACCCATTGGCTGGCAAGACCCTGACCTTCGAGGTGGAGATCCTCGAGGTGAAGGCCCTGTAAGCCTGGAGCCGAGCATGCAAATCAAACTCGCCAACCCTCGCGGCTTCTGCGCGGGGGTCGACCGGGCGATCGAGATCGTCAACCGCGCGCTGGAAGTCTTCGGCCCGCCGATCTATGTGCGTCACGAAGTGGTGCACAACAAGTTCGTGGTGGAAGACCTGCGCAACCGTGGCGCCATCTTCGTCGAAGAGCTGGACCAGGTACCGGACGACGTCATCGTCATCTTCAGTGCCCACGGTGTTTCCCAGGCCGTGCGCCAGGAAGCTGCTGGCCGTGGCCTGAAAGTGTTCGATGCCACCTGCCCGCTGGTGACCAAGGTGCACATCGAAGTGGCCAAGTACAGCCGCGACGGCCGTGAGTGCATTCTCATCGGCCACGAAGGGCATCCGGAGGTCGAAGGCACCATGGGCCAGTACGACGCCAGCAACGGTGGCGCCATCTACCTCGTCGAAGACGAGGAGGATGTTGCCAACCTGCAGGTGAAGGACCCGGACCACCTGGCGTTCGTCACCCAGACCACGCTGTCGATGGACGACACCAGCCGCGTGATCGACGCCCTGCGTGCCCGCTTCCCGAACATTGGCGGCCCGCGCAAGGACGACATCTGCTACGCCACCCAGAACCGCCAGGACGCGGTCAAGCAACTGGCGGACGAGTGCGACGTGGTACTGGTGGTCGGCAGCCCGAACAGCTCCAACTCCAACCGCCTGCGCGAGCTGGCCGAGCGCATGGGCACCCCGGCCTACCTGATCGACGGTGCCGAGGACCTGCAGCGTGGCTGGTTCGACCAGACGGCGCGGGTCGGCATTACCGCTGGCGCTTCGGCTCCCGAAGTGCTGGTGCGTGGCGTGATCGAGCAGCTCAAGGCCTGGGGCGCCACCGGTGCTGAAGAGCTGGATGGGCGGGAAGAGAACATCACCTTCTCCATGCCCAAGGAGTTGCGGGTTCGGTCGCTGATCTGACCGCAGTTTGCGCAATCCCCCCTGTAGGAGCGGCCTTGTGTCGCGAACGGGCTGCAAAGCAGCCCCAGGATTTCAGCGTTAGAGCTGATATTGCCGGGGCCGCTTTGCGGCCCTTTCGCGACACAAGGCCGCTCCTACATTGACCGCGCTGATCTGCTAGTGGTGTCTTTGCATCGGGATTTTTTTGGCTCTCCCATCTGTACGTTGACCCTGCCAGTCGATGCCATCACCACTTGATACTGGCTAGTTGCGGTCAAGCGCTCGCAAATCTCCATCGTTGAACCTAACCAATTACCGTTGGCCCCAAGCGGAACACCCTGCGCACTGAATTTCAGCTGCTCACCGCGATTGCTCGTGATCTTCAGCGGCCGTGAAAGACGCTGCTCGCGCAGCACCTGCCCGTTATGCTCCAGCATCACCTGCCAACCATTCCCCCAGTTACCGTCCAACGCCTGCACCAGCACCGGCTGGCTTTGCAACATGGCATGGCTGCGCGCACTGCGCAGCGCCTGCGCCAAGTCACGCGCAGCTGCCGCCCTGTGTAGGTCGTCGCTCAATCTGGCGTAGGCCGGCATGCCGAGCTGTGTCAGCAACACGGCCACCGCCAGGGCCGACAACATTTGAATCAGTGTTACACCTCGTTGCTTCACCGTGCATTCCTCCCTGGAAGTGCTTGGCTGTAGCTTCACGGTCGTTGGACCCGCGGTCCAGTCGCCCGGGTTCAATGCAATTGCAGGAAAAGTCGCAGGAGGTGCAGGGATGCACGCAAGACAGCGGGGCATGACGCTTCTGGAAGTGTTATTGGCGGTGGTAGTGGTGGCTGTGGGTATGTTCGCAGCGGCAGGCCTGCAACTGCAGGCATTGCGGGCTGCGGAGGACGCGCGCCGCGATGGGAAGGCGGCAATGGCGGCGCACAGTGAGCAGGAAAGGGGGCGGCCATGAGTCGGGGCCAGCGTGGTTTCGGCTTGCTTGAGGTGATGCTGGCGCTGACCATCGGGTTGCTGCTGTTGGCGGCGGCCAGCCAGCTATTCGCCTCGGCCCACCATACCTGGCGGCTGCAAAGCACGGCAGTACGCATGCAGGATGAGGCACGCCTGGCATTGCTGCGAATGGCCCAGGATATCCGCATGACCGGGATGTTTGGCTGCCTGCGACTGCGGCCAAAGCACTTCGGCAGTTCGAGCGCAGAGCACGCATTCGCCCGGCCGATGGAAGTCGAAGCATCCACCCTTAGCCTGGTCGTTGCGGAGTTACCTGGGCAAGCCGGGGGCCCGCAGTGGTTCCTGCACACGGACTGTACTAGCAAAGTGTCTGTGGACGATGAGTTGAAGGAGGGCTATCCACAGGTTTACCCCATCAGCAGATATGTCTACCAACTCCAGGGCAATACGCTGAAATTCAAACGCAACAAAAGCAACTTCCAGCCGCTGGTTGAAAATGTGCGGTCAATGCGTTTGCAGCGTGTGCAAATGGCACAGGGTGAGGGGGTGGATATTGCCCTGACGCTTTACGAACCCACGCTCGAACTTGAACAGCACCATGAACTGAGCGTCGCAATCCGCAACCCGGTGCCGAACCCATGAATCGTCAGCGTGGCATAGTCCTGTTGTTGGCTTTGGTCCTGAGCCTGCTGCTTGGGCTGCTTGCGGCGTCCGCCCTGCGTGATGCGCTGGCGCAAACGCGAATGACCGGCTATCTGAGCGAAGGCCTGCTGGCGCTGGAGCAGGCCGAGGCCACGCTGCTGGCAGGGGCAGGCGAGCTCGAGCGGGCTCCCCCCGACCCTTGCGAGGCGTGCCCGCCACCCGCTCGACCGCATGACCTGAGCGGGCAGTGGCAGCGCACGCGAACCGGCTATTTCCATTTGCAGAATCTGGGTACCAGCGAACACGCGGCGCATATGCCGGAAGGGCAGCAGGTCACCCTGTACCGCGTCACCGCCGTCAGCCTGCAAACCCAGTCACGGCATGTGCTGGAAGCGGTCTACGCCATGGCCGGCGACACAACCCGGCGCATTGCCTGGCGGCAGAGATTGCGAGGAGACTGACATGCAGCAAGGCTTGAGCCTGATCGAGTTGTTGATTGTGCTGGCCGTGACCGGCATTCTGGCAGCCATTGCCTACCCCAGTTACAGCGACCAGCTACGGCGAGCCGCGCGCAGCGAAGTGGTTGGCCTGCTGCATGACGCCGCCCTGCGCCTGGAGCGCCACCGCGTACGCACTGGCCAATACGCCGAGGGCGACCCTGCCTTGCCCGACGGTACCCGCTATTACAGCCTGCAGGCCCAGCGCGACAGCGACACCTTCACGCTGCGCGCCCGGCGGCTGCCGAGCGGGCTGATGGCGCAGGACCGCTGTGGCGATTTCCAGCTCGACCAGGCCGGCGTGCAGCGCAATCCGGGTGCCGTCGAAGACAGCGTGCACTGCTGGGGAAGCTGAAGATTGAATGATGCCCGGTGCATCGCGGATTTACTTCAGGTGTTGGATCGACAGATGAGCAAGCAAGTAGTGGTGGTCGGTGGCGGGGTGATCGGCCTGCTGACGGCATTCAACCTGGCGGCGAAGGTCGGGCAGGTGGTGGTGTGTGATCAGGGTGAAGTCGGCCGCGAATCGTCCTGGGCCGGCGGTGGCATCGTCTCGCCGCTGTACCCGTGGCGCTACAGCCCGGCCGTGACCGCCTTGGCACACTGGTCGCAAGACTTTTATCCACAGCTGGGCGAGCGTTTGTTCGCCAGCACCGGCGTCGACCCCGAAGTGCACACCACCGGCCTGTACTGGCTCGACCTGGACGACGAGGCCGAAGCGCTGGCCTGGGCCGAGCGTGAGCAGCGGCCGCTGAGTGCCGTGGATATTTCGGCGGCCTATGACGCGGTGCCGGTGCTGGGCCCGGGCTTCAAGCGTGCCATCTACATGGCCGGCGTGGCCAACGTGCGCAACCCGCGCCTGGTGAAGTCGCTCAAGGCGGCGTTGCTGGCGTTGCCCAACGTGACCTTGCGTGAGCACTGCCAGGTTACCGGTTTTGTCCAGCAAGGCGGTCGCGTGACCGGGGTGCAGACGGCAGACGACGTGCTGGCGGCGGATGAGGTGGTGCTCAGTGCTGGCGCGTGGAGTGGCGACCTGCTGCGTACGCTCGGCCTGGAACTGCCGGTGGAGCCGGTGAAGGGCCAGATGATTTTGTTCAAATGTGCCGAAGACTTTCTGCCGAGCATGGTGCTGGCCAAGGGGCGCTATGCGATCCCGCGGCGTGACGGGCATATTCTGGTGGGTAGCACGCTGGAGCATGCCGGGTACGACAAGACCCCGACCGAGGAGGCGTTGGAGAGCCTGAAGGCCTCGGCGGTGGAGTTGCTGCCTGAGCTCGAGGGGGCCACGGTGGTGGCGCACTGGGCCGGGCTGCGGCCGGGGTCGCCGGAAGGTATTCCGTATATCGGGCCGGTGCCGGGGCATGCGGGGTTGTGGTTGAACTGCGGGCATTACCGCAACGGGCTGGTGCTGGCGCCGGCTTCGTGCCAGCTGTTTACCGACCTGTTGACCGGGGCAGAGCCGATCATTGACCCGGCGCCGTATGCGCCAGCCGGGCGGTTGAGCTGAGATTGCCGGGGCCGCTCCTACAGGGGCTGCGTATTCCCTGTGGGAGCGGCCTTGTGTCGCGAAAGGGCTGCAAGGCAGCCCCAGTTTCTAACGGGATTGCCCCGGCCCTTGCTGCAGGTGTGCCTGGCTGCAATACCACTCGTTGCCCTGCTGCAGCGCCCGGTCATTGGGCAGGTGCACGCCGCAATGGGCGCAGCGCACCATCTGCAGCGGCGCATCCAGCTTCGCCTCGGGGTGCGACTGTTGGCTGGCTTTGAACTTGCGCCACAGCCAGAACGCGGCGGCGATCAGGGCGATCCAGAAAAGTAGGCGAACCATGGTGTCCAGCTTGTCGGTTGAAGAAGCCGACAGTCTAGGACGCGGCCAATAAAAAAGGGAGGCCCAGGGCCTCCCTTTCATGTACCGCTACGTATCAGTCGAACAGACCAAAGGTCATGTAGCTGAACCAGGAACGGTCCTTCTCGGCTTCCTTCGGCCCTTCCGGCACGATCGGATCACCGTTCTCGTCGGTTGGCAGCAGCTCACGCGGCATCTCGTCACGTGCGTCCTGGAACTGCTTGACCACGTCCTGGTTCGCGCGGGTTTCACCCGGCGGCAGCGGGGTGTCGGTCTCGATCAGGCCCAGGGTCGCTTTGGACAGCCAGCCGCGGCCGTCAGACTCGGTCTGCTTTGGCTGGAACTCGCCATCTACCAGGCTCGGGTGGTCCGGGTAGTTGAGTTTGAGGGTTTCCAGGCTGGTGGCGGCCAGTTCGTCCAGGTGCATCTTCTGGTACGCCTCGACCATCACCGCCAGGCCGTCGCCGACCGATGGGGTTTCCTGGAAGTTCTCCACCACGTAGCGGCCACGGTTGGCGGCGGCTACATAGGCCTGGCGGCTCAGGTAGTAGTCGGCCACGTGGATTTCGTACGAGGCCAGCAGGTTGCGCAGGTAGATCATGCGCTGCTTGGCGTCGGGCGCGTAGCGGCTGTTGGGGAAGCGGCTGGTCAGCTGGGCGAACTCGTTGTACGAGTCGCGGGCAGCACCCGGGTCACGCTTGGTCATGTCCAGCGGCAGGAAGCGCGCCACCAGGCCACGGTCCTGGTCGAACGAGGTCAGGCCCTTGAGGTAGTAGGCGTAGTCGACGTTCGGGTGCTGCGGGTGCAGGCGGATGAAGCGCTCGGCAGCCGACTTGGCAGCCTCGGGCTCGGAGTTCTTGTAGTTGGCGTAGATCAGCTCGAGCTGCGCCTGGTCGGCATAGCGGCCGAACGGGTAGCGCGACTCCAGGGCCTTGAGCTTGTTCACGGCGCTGGTGTAGCTGGAGTTGTCCAGGTCAGCTTGCGCCTGCTGATACAGCTCGGCCTCGCTGAGGTTCTCGTCGATCACTTCCTTATTGGAGGAACAGGCCGCGGTGAGCCCGAGGATGGCGATCAGCAGCAGGTGTTTCACTTGCATGGCGGCTTGCGTCCCTTTGACGGCCGCTGTCTTGGGCGGTGCCGTCCTGTTATGATGAGCGCCCCGGCCAACCCCGGGACAAAAGAAGCCGTATTTAACCACAAGCTCGCAGCCGAAACCAAAGGCTGTGCGCCCGCCGAATCGAGCATGTCCGAGATCATTCAACTTAGCGCAGAGGTCCCGTCCGAACTGGGCGGTCAACGCCTCGACCAGGTCGCCGCCCAATTGTTCGACGAGTATTCGCGCTCGCGGCTGACTACCTGGATCAAAGAAGGCCGCCTGACGGTCGATGGCGCGGTCCTGCGCCCGCGTGACACCGTCCATGGTGGCGCCGTGCTGGCCCTGGAGGCCGAGCAAGAGGCCCAGGGCGAGTGGGAGGCCGAGGACATCGCGCTGGACATCGTCTATGAAGACGACCAGATCCTGGTGATCAACAAGCCTGCCGGCCTGGTTGTGCACCCGGCTGCCGGGCATGCCAGCGGCACCTTGCTGAACGCGCTGCTGCACCATGTGCCCGACATCATCAACGTGCCGCGCGCCGGCATCGTGCACCGCCTGGACAAGGACACCACCGGCCTGATGGTGGTGGCCAAGACCCTGCAGGCGCAGACCAACCTGGTCGACCAGCTGCAAAAGCGCTCGGTCAGCCGCATTTATGAATGCATCGTGGTTGGTGTGGTGACTGCCGGTGGCAAGATCGACGCGCCCATCGGCCGCCACGGCGGCATGCGCCAGCGCATGGCAGTCACCGACGGCGGCAAGCCTGCGATCAGCCACTACCGTGTGCTCAAGCGCTTCCGCTCGCACACCCATGTGCGGGTGAAGCTGGAAACCGGCCGTACCCACCAGATCCGCGTGCACATGGCTCATGTCGGCTACCCGCTGGTCGGCGACCAGACCTACGGCGGCCGCTTCCGCATTCCGCCGGCAGCCAGCCCGACCATGGTCGAGGCGGTGAAGACCTTCCCGCGTCAGGCCCTGCACGCACGCTTCCTGGCGCTGGTACACCCGACCACCGGTGAGCGCATGGAATGGGAATCGCCGTTGCCGGATGACTTCGTCTGGTTGCTGTCGCTGCTGAACCAGGACCGCGAGAGCTTTATCGGATGAGTGGCCTGACTCAGTCGCTGCTGTTCCCCGACTGGCCGGCCCCGGCCTCGGTGCGCGCCTGTGTCACCACTCGCCAGGGCGGCATCAGCCTGCCGCCCTATGAAACCTTCAACCTTGGCGACCATGTAGGGGACGACCCTGCCGCGGTAGCCGAAAACCGTCGTCGCCTGAGCGACGAATTCGCCATCCAGCCGGCCTGGCTCAAGCAGGTGCATGGGCTGATGGTGGCAAATGCCGACCCGGCCGTGGTGGCCGAGGCCGACGCCAGCTGGACCGACCAGCCTGGCATTGCCTGCACCGTGATGACTGCCGATTGCCTGCCAGCGCTGTTCTGCGACCGGGCCGGTACCCGTGTGGCGGCGGCGCATGCTGGCTGGCGCGGGCTGGCCGGTGGTGTGCTGGAGGCCACCTTGGATCGCCTGGCACTGCCACCCGAAGAGGTGCTGGTGTGGCTGGGGCCGGCGATTGGCCCACAGGCGTTCGAAGTGGGGCAGGAAGTGCGTGATGCCTTTACGGCGGAGCACCCGGAAGCGGCCCGGGCCTTTGTCGATGGTGCCCGGCCGGGCAAGTTGATGGCCGACATCTATGAGCTGGCGCGTATTCGTTTGGCGGCGCGTGGGGTGACTGCTGTTCATGGCGGTGGCTTGTGCACGGTCAGCGACGAGCGGTTCTTCTCCTATCGCCGTACTCCGCAGGGGGGGCGGTTTGCTTCCCTGGTGTGGCTGGAACCGCGCTAGCCTGCACTGGCCTCTTCGCGGGCACGCCCGCTCCCACAGGTTTCAAACATTACGGATTCCCTGTAGGAGCGGGCATGCCTGCGAATGGCCCAGCACTAATCCAACAGGTTGATCCTGGTCAACCCCGCTACGCTTGAATCTTCCAGAATCAGCCTTATCTATAAGGTCATCTCAGGCAGGTTTCTTCACAAACAGGCGCTGTCCATCGCTCCGACCTGCCCTTTAAAAGGAAGGTACCCCCATGCGAATAGACCGTTTGACCAGCAAGCTGCAGCTTGCGATATCCGATGCCCAATCCCTGGCGGTTGGCATGGATCACCCTGCCATCGAGCCGGTGCACCTGTTGCAGGCACTGCTCGAGCAGCAGGGCGGTTCGATCAAGCCGCTGCTGATGCAGGTAGGCTTCGACATCAACAGCCTGCGCCAGGCACTGGTGAAAGAACTCGACCAGCTGCCGAAAATCCAGAACCCCACCGGCGACGTGAACATGTCGCAGGACCTGGCGCGCCTGCTCAACCAGGCCGACCGCCTGGCCCAGCAGAAGGGCGACCAGTTCATTTCCAGCGAACTTGTGCTGCTGGCTGCCATGGACGAGAACAGCAAGCTCGGCAAGCTGTTGTTGAGCCAGGGCGTGAGCAAGAAGGCCCTGGAAAACGCCATCAACAACCTGCGCGGCGGTGCGGCGGTCAATGACGCCAACGCCGAGGAATCGCGCCAGGCGCTGGACAAGTACACCGTCGACCTGACCAAGCGTGCCGAAGAGGGCAAGCTGGACCCGGTGATTGGCCGTGACGACGAAATTCGCCGTACCGTACAGGTGCTGCAACGCCGTACCAAGAACAACCCGGTGCTGATCGGTGAGCCTGGCGTAGGTAAAACCGCCATCGCCGAAGGCCTGGCCCAGCGCATCATCAATGGTGAAGTGCCGGACGGCCTCAAGGGCAAGCGCCTGCTGGCGCTGGACATGGGCGCGCTGATTGCCGGTGCCAAGTACCGCGGCGAGTTCGAAGAACGCCTCAAAGGCCTGCTGAACGAGCTGTCCAAGCAGGAAGGCCAGATCATCCTGTTCATCGACGAACTGCACACCATGGTCGGCGCCGGCAAGGGCGAGGGCGCCATGGACGCCGGCAACATGCTCAAGCCGGCCCTGGCTCGTGGCGAGCTGCACTGCGTTGGCGCCACCACGCTGAACGAGTACCGCCAGTTCATCGAAAAAGATGCTGCCCTGGAGCGCCGCTTCCAGAAGGTGCTGGTCGAGGAGCCGAGCGAGGAAGACACCATCGCCATCCTGCGTGGCCTGAAAGAGCGCTATGAAGTGCACCACAAGGTGGCCATCACCGACGGCGCCATCATTGCTGCGGCCAAGCTCAGCCACCGCTACATCACCGACCGTCAGCTGCCGGACAAGGCCATTGACCTGATCGACGAAGCGGCCAGCCGCATCCGCATGGAGATCGACTCCAAGCCGGAAGTGCTCGACCGCCTCGACCGTCGCCTGATCCAGCTGAAGGTGGAGTCGCAGGCGCTGAAGAAGGAAGAAGACGAAGCGGCGAAAAAGCGCCTGGAGAAGCTGACCGAGGAAATCGACCGGTTGGAGCGTGAATACGCCGACCTGGAAGAAATCTGGGCCTCCGAGAAGGCTGAGGTGCAGGGCTCGGCGCAGATCCAGCAAAAGATCGAGCAGGCCCGCCAGGAGTTGGAAACTGCCCGTCGTAAAGGCGACCTCAGCCGCATGGCCGAGCTGCAGTACGGGGTGATCCCGGACTTGGAGCGTAGCCTGCAGATGGTCGACCAGCACGGCAAGACCGAAAACCAGTTGCTGCGTAACAAGGTGACCGAGGAAGAAATTGCCGAAGTGGTCTCGAAGTGGACCGGTATCCCGGTGGCCAAGATGCTCGAAGGCGAGCGTGAAAAGCTGCTGAAGATGGAAGAGCTGCTGCACCAGCGTGTGATCGGCCAGAACGAGGCGGTAACCGCCGTGGCCAACGCGGTGCGCCGTTCGCGTGCCGGGCTGTCCGACCCGAACCGGCCGAGTGGTTCGTTCCTGTTCCTCGGCCCGACCGGGGTGGGCAAGACCGAGCTGTGCAAGGCGCTGGCCGAGTTCCTGTTCGACACCGAAGAGGCAATGGTGCGCATCGACATGTCCGAGTTCATGGAGAAGCATTCCGTGGCTCGCCTGATCGGTGCCCCACCAGGCTATGTGGGGTATGAAGAGGGCGGTTACCTGACCGAGGCAGTACGGCGCAAGCCATACTCGGTGGTGCTGCTGGACGAGGTGGAGAAGGCCCACCCGGATGTGTTCAACGTGCTGCTGCAGGTGCTGGAAGACGGCCGCCTGACCGACAGCCACGGGCGCACCGTGGACTTCCGCAACACCGTGATCGTGATGACCTCCAACCTGGGCTCGGCGCAGATCCAGGAACTGGTGGGTGACCGCGAGGCACAGCGTGCGGCGGTGATGGATGCGGTGGGTTCGCACTTCCGTCCGGAATTCATCAACCGTATCGACGAAGTGGTGGTGTTCGAGCCACTGGGCCGCGAGCAGATTGCCGGCATTACCGAAATCCAGCTGGGCCGCCTGCGCAGCCGTCTGCTGGAGCGCGAACTGTCGCTGAGCCTGAGCCCGGAGGCATTGGACAAGCTGATTGCCGTGGGTTACGACCCGGTATACGGCGCACGGCCACTGAAGCGGGCGATCCAGCGCTGGATCGAAAACCCGTTGGCGCAGTTGATCCTGGCAGGCAAGTTCATGCCGGGGACTGCGATTACCGCCAAGGTGGAAGGCGACGAAATCGTCTTCGGCTGATCTGTTTCACCATGAGCCCCGCATCTGCGGGGCTTTTTTTTGTCTGTATCTCCCAGGCCTCACACACATTCCGAGGACCGGTGCCGTACCTGTGGGAGCGGGCATGCCCGCGAAGGGGCCCTCACAGCCCCAGCAAATCCGGGCCTTTCCGGCTTCCTGGATAACTAGCTGAAATTTTTGAAATTTTTGCTTGCATCTAAAATCGGGTGCCCCTAATATACGCCGCGTTGTCAGGCACTAAGCGAATCACCAGCAACATCGGTGACCGCAAAACAACTTACAAATCAGTAAGTTGAATGAAAAAAAGTGGTTGACAAGCAAAACGAAGAATGTAGAATAGCCGGCCTCAGCAGCTGCAACGCGAAAGCGGATAGCCAAAGAGACCGAAGCTAACACAAGCTTCGAAGCTGTAAAGATGTGCCGAAGTTCAGTTCCGCGATAGCTCAGTCGGTAGAGCAAATGACTGTTAATCATTGGGTCCCTGGTTCGAGTCCAGGTCGCGGAGCCAATCTCGGGGTGTAGCGCAGTCCGGTAGCGCGCCTGCTTTGGGAGCAGGATGTCAGGAGTTCGAATCCCCTCACCCCGACCATTTTCCGGGTCGTTAGCTCAGTTGGTAGAGCAGTTGGCTTTTAACCAATTGGTCGTAGGTTCGAATCCTACACGACCCACCATGTAAAAAGGGCATCTCAAGCGAGATGCCCTTTTTCTTTAAGTATCACGGGGTGTAGCGCAGTCCGGTAGCGCGCCTGCTTTGGGAGCAGGATGTCAGGAGTTCGAATCCCCTCACCCCGACCATTTCCGGGTCGTTAGCTCAGTTGGTAGAGCAGTTGGCTTTTAACCAATTGGTCGTAGGTTCGAATCCTACACGACCCACCATGAAAAAAAGGGCATCTCGCATGAGATGCCCTTTTTTTTGCCAGAATTTTGGGCCTGCGTTGCAGGCCATCGCGACACAAGGCCGCTCCTACAGCAAGCAGATATTGCGCGGTCGTTTGTAGGAGCGGCCTTGTGTCGCGAAAGGGGCGCAAAGCGCCCCCAGCAATCTTCAGTGTCAGTGCAACTTCAACCTAGGCTCGGTACCCCGGCCAATCTTGCTACCCAGCATCATCAACGCCGTACGGAAGAACCCGTACAACGCCATCTGGTGCATCCGGTACAGCGACACGTAGAACATCCGCGCCAGCCAGCCCTCCAGCTTCACGCTGCCCATCAGGTTACCCATCAGGTTGCCCACCGCCGAGAAGCGCGACAGCGACACCAGCGAACCGTAGTCCTTGTACTCATAGGTCGGCAATGCCTTGTTCTCCAGCCGCGCCTTCAAACTCTGCGCCAGCATTGAGGCCTGCTGGTGAGCCGCCTGGGCACGTGGCGGCACGTTGCGGTCGCTACCCGGTTGCGGGCAGGCGGCGCAGTCACCGAAGGCAAAGATGTTGTCATCGCGCGTGGTTTGCAGGGTAGGGCGCACCACCAGCTGGTTGATGCGGTTGGTTTCCAGGCCATCGATGTCCTTGAGGAACGCCGGCGCACGGATACCAGCCGCCCACACTTTCAAACTGGCCTGGATCACTTCACCGTCTTTGGTTTTCAGGCCATCCTCGGTCACTTCACTGACCGCAGCGTTGGTCATCACCTTCACCCCGAGCTTTTCCAGAGTCTTGTGCACCGGCACGCTGATGCGCTCTGGCAGCGCCGGCAATACGCGCGGGCCGGCCTCGATAATGGTGATGTGCATGTCCTTGGGCTGGATGCGGTCCAGGCCATAGGCCGCCAGTTCGTGGGCCGCGTGATGCAGCTCGGCTGCCAGTTCCACACCGGTGGCACCGGCGCCGACGATGGCCACGCTGATCTTCTCGCTCGCCACGTCACCGGCATGGGCACGCAGATAGTGGTTGAGCAACTGCTGGTGGAAACGCTCGGCCTGCTTGCGGGTGTCGAGGAACAGGCAGTGCTGCGCCGCGCCCAAGGTGCCGAAGTCGTTGGTGTTGGAACCCACGGCAATGACCAGGGTGTCGTAGCCCAGGGTGCGCGCAGGCAGCAGCTCGCGGCCCTCTTCGTCGAGGGTGGCGGCCAGTTGAATCTGTTTGCCTTCACGGTCCAGGCCGCTCATGCGCCCCAGCTGGAAGTTGAAGTGGTTCCACTTGGCCTGGGCCACGTAGTTCAGTTCGTCTTCCGAGGAGTTCAGCGAGCCGGCGGCCACTTCGTGCAGCAGAGGCTTCCAGATGTGCGTGAGGTTGGCGTCGACCAGGGTAATCTCGGCCTGCTTGCGCTTGCCCAGGCTTTTACCCAGGCGGGTCGCCAGTTCCAGGCCGCCGGCGCCGCCGCCGACAATCACGATGCGATGAGTCATGGGGATATCTCATAAGGTTTACGGAATTCGTGGCCCCGGGGGCCGGCCGCAAACTGCACGAGGGGAGGGCGAGCGCGAAGCAGCTCATAGCACCAGTCCACTGAGCAGGCGGCTGATGAGACCCAACCCGATGGTCACGGCCACCACCAGCACAAGGAGCAGCCACGGCCGGAAGGGCCTGCGCTCGACTTGGTGCTGGGGGGCTCGCAGATACTCATCGACACGACGCTGATCTTCCGGATTCAGGCGGCTGGTCATGGTGGGGCCTCGTCAGGTAGACGTTTGGGACTGCGTAAACGCTACAGCGTTCACGCAAGCGCTTGAAACAAATGATAAGGCTTTCTATCTCTGGCGCCGAGTGTACGCCATCGCAAACACTCGCTGCAGTGGATCAAAGACTGATGCCCACGTCGAACACAATGCTGCGGCCCAGGTTGCCGCGCAGGAAGTCCGGCGCATCGGGGTGGGCGAACAGCACCCGGGCAAATGTCGGCCCGACCAGTGATAGCGAGCGCCAGCCCTGGCGCAGATATTCGGTGGGCGGCGGGAAATGGGTGTTGAGGTCGAGCACTTCGCGCTTGAGGCTGGCGAAGGCAATGATATCCAGCTCGTTCAGTTCCAGCCCGCGTTCCCGGTAGTTGTGCGCCTTCTTGCGCAAGGTCGGCGCCAGCCGCCCCAGCAGCTCGGTGGCACTGATGCGCCGCGGGCGCGCTTCGCGGCGCACCAGTTGCGCCAGGGAAAACGCACTGCGCCGGCGCTGCAGTTCTTCGCGCCATTCATCGTTGAGCCGGCGGCCCTCGTCGAGCACGAAAAATACCTCGAAGGCCGCGTCGCGGAACAGCACGTCTGGCGGTTCTTGCCCGGCCGGGGTGAAGTCCTCGCTGCGATAGGGGATGTTCAGCCCCTGCAACAGGCGTTGGCACACCCAACGCTCCCGCTCCCACTTGCGGGCGTTGGAGAGAAAGGCGTTGGCTTGTTCCGCCTGGATGGTAAGCAGGCGCAGGTAGTCTGAGTCATCCATGCAGACAAGCTTAGCTGCTAATCGATGACGATAAGATGCTGTTTGTGCGCAGAAATCAGCCCAGTATTGGCCATTGCTGCACCACCCCAAGCAGGTGCACCAGGCCAAACCCCAGGCAGATCAGCGAACTGACCACGATGAAACGCCGCGAGCGCCCGGTACCCGCCAGCAATATCGGCCCCAGCAGGCCGCGCGCCAGGTACACCAAGGTGATCAGGCAGATGGCCGGCAGCAGCAAGGGCAACCGCCCGATGGCCCCGGCAGCTGACAGCGCATACCCCGACCAGGCCAGCAGCACGCAGGCGATGGCAGCGGTGATCAGCCCTGGGTAGCAGCGGCCGTTTTCGGCGGCCACGGCCATGCGCTCGCCGGCCCCGAACAAACGGTACCAGCGCGGCCCGACGGCGATGATGACCAGGTGAAGTACTCCGATGATGGCGTTGAGCGCTGCTGCCAGCAGCAGAGCGAGGTTGATTCCTTCCGGCATGAGCAATGCTTCCTGCATTGAGTGAGGGTGCCAGCCTAGCGCAACCGAATGAAACGGAGAATGGGTGTAGACTCGGATTTATCCACATGGCTGCAAGGGGCATTCGTCAGGTGATCAGCGCGCAGGTGTTGTCGGGCACCACCCTTACGCTTGGCTGGCTGGGATATGTGCCGTTGCTGATCTGGGCGGTCAGCCAGGTGCGCTGGGTTGAGCTGTTCACCGACCGGCGCCGCCAGCATCTGCTGTTTGGCACGGTGTTCTGCCTGTTTGCCTTGTGGTTGGTGCGGCGCGATTTCGATACCGGTGTGTCGTACCACTTCATAGGCATGACGGCGGTAACCCTGTTGCTGGACTGGCCACTGGCGGTGCTTGGCGGGTTCATGGCCCAGCTCGGTTTGCTGGTGCTGGGGCGTCAGGACCTGGCGGCGCTGGGGGTGAATGGCTTGTTGCTGGTTGGCCTGCCGGTGCTGATCGCCGAGGCGTGCGCGATAGGGGTCGAGCGCGCCCAGCCGCGGAACCTGTTTGTGTATATCTTCTGTTCAGGGTTCTTCCCGGCGGCACTGACCGTGCTGGCCTGCCTGTCGACCGCGCTGGGGTTGTTGTGGCTGGACGGGCGCTTCGCCATGCCGGAGTGGCTCAGCGATTTTGTCGGCTACCTGTGGCTGATGATGTTCCCCGAAGCGTTCATCAACGGCACGGTGATCAGTGCGCTGGTGGTGTTTTGCCCGGAGTGGCTGGAAACCTTCAACCGCACGCGGTATCTGCAGGCGCCGTGGAAGGAGGATGATCGATAACTAACCAGGCCACCGCAGCGGTGCGGTCCTTGCTTGTAGGAGCGGCCTTGTGTCGCGAAAGGGCTGCGGAGCAGCCCCGGCGAACTTTGGGTTAACGCTGAAATCGAGGGCCGCTTTGCGGCCCATCGCGACACAAGGCCGCTCCTACAGGTACCGCGTCAGTCTTGAAGCTTGTGGGGTTGCCTGTGGGAGGGCTGCGGAGCAGCCCCGGCGAACTTTGGGTTAACGCTGAAATCGAGGGCCGCTTTGCGGCCCATCGCGACACAAGGCCGCTCCTACAGGTACCGCGCCAGTCTTGAAGCTTGTGGGGTTGCCTGTGGGAGCGGGCATGCCCGCGAAACGGCCCGCACAGCCACTTGGCTATCGGATCAATGCCGCGGCTCCAAATCCCCCGAGTACAGCTCATCCTCGGACT
Source organism: Pseudomonas sp. 13159349 (assembly GCF_013305685.1). Taxonomy (NCBI): domain Bacteria; kingdom Pseudomonadati; phylum Pseudomonadota; class Gammaproteobacteria; order Pseudomonadales; family Pseudomonadaceae; genus Pseudomonas; species Pseudomonas sp. 13159349. The sequence continues at coordinate 784,745 of NZ_CP045553.1, forward strand.
CTTCCGCCCCCGGAATCTTGTGCTCCTCCGCCGCCCAGGCCCCCAGGTCGATCAGCTTGCAACGGTCCGAACAGAATGGCCGGAACGGGCTTTTCTCGTTCCATTCCACAGGTGCGCCACAGGTCGGGCAATCGACGGTCAATGGCTGGCTCATGGCTGGCCTCCTCGTAAAGTCAGGTAAAAGTGGTGCAGGCGGTCAATCTGCTGATGCAGCGCGGCGAGGTCGCCGTCATTGACCACCACATCATCGGCATGGCGCAGGCGCTCCTCGCGGGCCAGCTGGGCCTTGAGAATGGCCTGTACCTGCTCGGCGCTGGTGTTGTCACGCGCCAGGGTACGCGCCACCTGCAGCTCCTGCGGCGCATCGATCACCAGCACCCGTTGGGTCTTCTGGTGCTGGCCCGACTCGATCAGCAGCGGCGACACATACACCGCATACGGCGACTCCGCCTTGGCCAGGTAGCTGAAAATCTCCTGCCCGATCAGCGGGTGCAGCAATTGCTCCAGCCATTTGCGCTGCGCCGGGTCGGCGAATATCAGCTGGCGCAGTGCCGAACGATCGAGTTGGCCGTCCGCCTGCAGTACGCCGGCGCCAAAGCGCTCGACGATGCTGGCCAGGGCCGGGCGGCCAGGCTCGACCACCCAACGCGCCGCCTGGTCGGCATCGACCAGGTGCACGCCAAGCTCGACGAAACGCTCGGCAGCGGCGCTCTTGCCGCTACCAATGCCGCCGGTAAGGCCGAGAATCCAGGGGGTAAAGGCCGCAGTGGTCATCAGAATCCAAGCAGGTTTGTGTATGAGGCGTATATTTCATCACCCCAGAGCACGGCAATCCACCCCGCAATCGCCAGATAGGGGCCAAACGGGATCGCGGTGCCCATGGCATGGCGGCGCAAGCGCAACAGGCACAGCCCAGCCAGCGCCCCGACCACCGACGACAACAGCAGGGTCAACGGCAACACCTGCCAGCCACCCCAGGCCCCGATCAGCGCCATCAGCTTGAAGTCGCCATAGCCCATGCCCTCCTTGCCGGTAACCAGCTTGAATACCCAGTACACCGACCACAGGCTGAGGTACCCGGCCACCGCACCCCACAGTGCGCTGGTCAGCGGAATGTAGAGGCCGAAGGCATTGACGATCAGCCCCAGCCACAGCATCGGCAGCACCAGCGCATCCGGCAGCAACTGGTGCTCGGCATCGATCAGGCTCAGGGCCAGCAGGCACCAGGTCAGCGGCAGCGCCAGCAAGGCCTCGGGCGAAACACCAAAGCGCCAGGCCACCACTAGCGACAGCAGCGCGCTGGCCACCTCCACCAACGGGTAGCGCGGGCTGATGCGGGTTTTGCAGGCTGAACAACGCCCGCGCAAGGCCAGGTAGCTGATGACCGGAATGTTCTCCCATGCGCGAATCCGATGCGCACAATGCGGGCAGCGCGAGGCGGGTAGCCACAGGTCGAAACGCTCGTGCGGCGTGATCGGCAATTCCAGCATTTCCTGCGCCTCACGCTGCCATTGCCGCTCCAGCATGATCGGCAGGCGATACACCAGCACGTTGAGAAAACTGCCCACCAGCAGGCCGAGCACCGTGGCCAGGGTGAGAAAGTACGCCGGCTGCTCAGCCAGCAAAGTCCATAAAGTCATGTTCAGATCAAGCTACCCAACTGGAAGATCGGCAGGTACATCGCCACCACCAGGCCGCCCACCAGCAGGCCCAGGACCAGCACGATGGCCGGCTCCAGCAGGCTGGTCAACTGGTCCAGCGCCTGGCTGACCTGTTCCTCGTAATGGCTGGCGGCTTTTTCCAGCATCTGGTCCAGCGTGCCGCTGGATTCCCCGATGGCCGTCAGTTGCACCAGCAGCGGCGGAAACAGCGGCTCAGCGGCCATCGCCTGGTGCAGCCCCTGCCCATTGGCCATGCCCTGGCGCAGCCGCAACACCGCCTGCTCATGCAGGTCGCCGCCACTGACCCTGGCCACCGTGCCCAGTGCATCCAGCAACGGCACCCCGGCGGCGTAGGACGTTGCCAGGCTGCGCGCAAAGCGCGCCAGAGCCGCCTGCCCCAGCAGCGTGCCGAACACCGGCAAGCCCAGCACCCGGCGAGATATCCACAGGCGTGCTGGCGCGTGCTGCCGGTAGAGCTGGCGCATGGCAAAACCCAGCACCACGGCCACCACCAACAACAACGGCGCAAACCGGCTCAGCCCTGTGGACAAGTCGATCACCCATTGGGTAAATGCCGGCAACGCCACGCCCATGCCAGAGAACATGCCCTCGAATTTCGGAATCACCTCCAGCAACAAGATGGCCGACACCCCCAGCCCCGTCAGCAACAGCAGCAACGGGTAGATCATCGCCTTGCGCACCTTCTTGTGCAGCACCCGACGCTGCTCCAGCATGCCCGCCAACTGTTCCAGCTGCCGGTCAAGCGTGCCGGACTGCTCACCCACCCGCACCAGGTTGCAGTACAGTGCATCGAACCAGCCCGGGTGGCGCTGCAACGCATCCGCCAGCCCCAAGCCCGAGGCCACATCCTGTTTCAATCTATCCAGCAATGCGGCCTGCGCTGCATCACAGCCACTGCGCCCCATCACCTCGAACGCCTGCAGCAGCGGCACCCCGGCCTTGAGCAAGGTCGCCAACTGCCGGCTGAACCCCGCCGGGTCGGCCTTTGCCCGCCGATTCGGCAAACTGAACGTCAGCCCACCGGCAGGCCGCAAACTGGCCACCTTGATGCCCTGGCGGATAAGCCCGGCACGCACATAAGCCGGGCTGCGCCCGGGCGTTTGCCCGCTGACCGGCGCGGCGTTGGCGTCGGTGCCGTGCCAGGTGTAGAGGAGTGTGGATTGGGTCATGCAAGGTCCTTTTTCTGCCCGTGCGACAAGCCTGGAAACAGCTTGCCGCGCCCATGCAAGGGCGCGCGTCCGTGATGCTCACTAGAGTAGTTCAGCGAAGACGACGCCCAAGCGGGCAGGGGTGACAAAAGGTGTCTGTTCAGGCCTACTGCGCCGCTGCCAGCCGGGGTCGAGCCTGACCTCAACGAGTACGCGTATCAAAAAGGAAAACGTTCATGAAAGGGCAACGCGGTATCACCCTGATCGAACTGATGATCGTCGTCGCGATCATCGGCATTCTGGCGACCATCGCCTTACCGATGTACACCAACCACCAGTCACGCTCCAAGGCCGCGGCCGGGTTGCTGGAGATCAGCGCGCTGAAGACCGCGATGGACCTGCGGTTGAACGACGGGAAGGATGTGCCGGATGTGGCCGCGTTGGGTGGCCAGCCGGCGACGGCGCACTGTGCGATCACGGCTAGCGGCAAGGCGGCGGATGGCACCGGGAGCATCGTTTGCACGCTGGTGGATGCGCCGGCCAATGCGCTGGGCAAGGCATTGACCCTGTCGCGTTCTGCTACCGGATGGGCGTGTACGACCAACATCGAGGAAGACCTGGCGCCGAAGGGGTGCAAGGCGCCTTGAGGGTGGGGCAATAAACTAGGGGAAACAGGGGTTTGCGTAACGGGTGCGAGCAGTGGTACGTTGCGCTACACGCCGGTGTAGCTCAGTCGGTAGAGCAGCGCACTCGTAACGCGAAGGTCGCAGGTTCGATTCCTGTCTCCGGCACCAGTCAATAGATTCATGCAGTGCCAAGCAGTCGCATGAAACCCCTCAGAAGCCCGCCTAGTGCGGGCTTTCTGTTTCATGCGGTGCCATCCGATCCCATCCCAGCGCTTGCTATCTGAGTACCCCTGCGAGTACCTTTGTGCTGTTCAATAATCTATAGGTACTCGCATGCCTTTGACAGTGCTGCAAGTGAAGAACGCCGCACCCCGCGAAAAGGACTTTGGCCTTGCTGACGGAGGTGGCTTATTCCTCTGGATTCGAGCCGCCGGCGGCAAGTCTTGGCGCTTCCGTTTCAGGCTGGACGGTAAGCAATCACACATTTCTTTGGGCACTATCGACAACGTTACGTTGGCGCAGGCTCGCCAGCTTGCGTTTGATGCACGCCAGCTGGTTTCACAGGGACGGCATCCAGGCCTTGAGAGAAAGGTCGCTCGGGCTCAGGCGGCAATTTCTCGTGCCAATACCTTCAAAAGTCTCGCATTGGAGTGGCATCAGCATAAGTCTGCACGCTGGTCAGAAGGGTATGCGACTGACGTCATCGAGGCTTTTGAGCTGGACATCTTTCCGCAGGTTGGAAGCTTGCCTCTGTCTGAGATCAAGCCTATGCAGTGGTTACAGGTCTTCCGCCGCATAGAGTCGCGTGGGGCTTTGGAAAAGCTACGCAAGGTTCGACAGCGCTGCCAAGAGGTGTACCGCTTTGCGATTGCCACCGGCAGGGTCGAGTACAACCCCATTGCAGATATCGGAGGGGCACTTCAAACGCCTACCTCCCGGCACTACCCCTTCCTTCCTATCGCGGAAATCCCAGATCTGATTCGAGGCTTCCAGGCGTGCCCAGGGCATGACGTGGTGAAAATTGCTACCCGTTTGCTAATTCTCACGGGTGTACGGACTGCCGAGCTCAGAGGGGCGCCGTGGTCCGAGTTTGACCTCGACAATGGACTTTGGACGATTCCAGCCCAGCGGATGAAAATGCGCCGAGCCCATCTAGTCCCTTTGTCGACGCAAGCGGTGACTGCGTTGCGTGAACTAGAAGGCATCACAGGTGGTTATACGCTTGCGTTTCCTGGTCGTAATGACCCCGCGAAGCCGATGAGCGAGGCTGCGATAAATCAGTTGCTTAAACGCTCTGGTTACGACGGTAAGGCGACAGGTCATGGATTCCGCCACACGATGTCCACCACTCTGCATGAGCAGGGATATCGTAGTGAGTGGGTCGAGACCCAGCTGGCGCATGTGGATAAGAACAGCATTCGCGGTACCTATAATCACGCTCAATACCTTGAAGGGCGTCGTGAAATGCTTCAGTGGTATGCCAACCGTTTAGACGCTTTGTCGTGCGGTGCTGCCTAGATTTCAATTGAATAAATATGGAGTTCCCAGTGAGTGATGACGCTATGCGCCTGTCTGATCTGGCGCCGATGTACGCCCGATTCTACAAGGTTAGCCCTCAAGAAGCTGCATATGCATTGTATGAATTGATTGAAAGATTATATATTGAGTACGGTGTGAACCGATTTAGTCCGGACTCGGTTAATGATATTTTCTGGGTTGGGTCTGTTGGAGGCTATAAACGTTCAGCTAGAACTCATGTGATTTATTTTCAGGGGTTGAGCAGGTACTTTTACGATATTTTTTGCTCGTCACAACAAAGTGATAAAGATAACTTGGATTGTTATTGTGAGGATGCCCAGCAGTCAATAAGTGTCCCTGCTAGCGTAGTATATTTCTCAAAATCCGCCCTGTCTGAGTGGATTTTGAATGCAGGTTTCGAGTCTCCTGATTTTATGATAAGTGACAAATTGGCTGGGAAGGGAAATAAAGTCGGGGGCGGTGATGAGTTTAGCCGGCAGGAGTTAGGGAGCATCGTTAAGGTTATGAAGGGTTTGCTTGAGGTAATAAAGGCAGTTGACAAGGCTCATCGTGAACCACCTAAGGACTATCATGGTGAAAAGCGTGCTCAGAAGATTAAGAACTTGGCCAATCTGTTTAATAATCCGCCGCGTGATGGATTTGATGTTTGCTCTCACTTGATACTTCTTGCGCAGGAGGCGGAAGTTGATATGCTCTCATGTCATAAGACTTTTCGGAAGTACATGGGGATTGGGCCTAAAAACGGCAAAAAGGTGTGAGCTATCCGTAGAAAATCTTGGGGAACCCTCTGAGAGTTTGGGGTTCCCCATGACTCCTCTATCGCGGTGCCATTGAATTCATAGCCATCCAAACCGGCCCCAGGAGGTCCCATAGATGGCTAATCAGTCTGTATCACCTTTGTTGCTTCGTCTGCCGGGAGTCTGCGCCCTTGTAGGGCTGAGTAAGTCTCAGATCTACCGCTTGATTCGAGCTGGGGATTTTCCTCCCGGAATCTCTCTCGGAGCGAATTCTGTGGCATGGCCGGCGGAGCAGGTACAAGCTTGGGTAGCGGATAAAATCAGTTCGGCTGTTCGTTGACGATGGCTACAAATCCGCCATTTCCACCACGCGTCAATATCAAGATAGAGGAGCTTAGAAAGAGCTCTATTGCTAGGCGTAAGGAAAAAGAGAAAGATAAGCACGTTGAGGTCGAGGTTGAAGCCAAGCGTGAATCACTACCAAGCTGGTCCGACTCAGTTAGGCGTATACCTAATGTAGCTCTTAGATCGGCGTTGTTTGGAACCATGAGGAAGGGGGCGCATCCTTATGTTGAACAAATGGAGGTCAGCGCGCTAGGTGGTGTCAGTATCCTCTATACAGGCGCTCTCCTTGATCAAGGTGATTTGGACGTTTGGGCAGCAGTTCTACATTTGGCGCGAATGCAAGAGTTGGGAGAGGAGTGCAGAATTACTGCCTACCGCCTTTTGAAGGTTTTGGGGAAAACCGACACGGGTAAAAATCGTCGTGTCTTGGACCTGAGCATCAGCCGCTTGAAAGCCACGGCTTTGCAGGTAAAGGTTGGTCGGTACGCATATGAAGGCAGCTTGATTCATGAGGTTTATCGTGATCATCATGAGCGAAGTGAACGAATTTATGTCATACGATTGAATCCGAAGCTCGGGGCGTTTTTTCGTGAAGACCAATTCACCGATGTAGATTTGTCAATAAGGTATGCTCTGCGCGGTAAGCCGCTTGCAAAGTGGATACATGGATTCTATTCCAGTCACGCACGGCCATATGATCTTAAGATCGAAACTTTGCATAGGCTGTGCAGAAGTCAAGCAAGCTCCTTGATTGATTTTAAAAAGGACTTGCTGAAGTCTCTTGAAGCAGTAAAGCAAGCAAGTGCAAATGTTGGTAGACCGTTTAGCTATCTTGTTGACGCTCATTTGATCCAAGTTAAGACGACTCCTAGCGCCTCTCAAAAGCGGCACTTAGATAAGAAGCGTTGATAGCGTCTCAGTCCCGCTGGTACCGTTTCAGCATTCCTGCTCGTAACGTACCAGCCTTCAACTTATACCGTTCCAGCACCCCTGTCGATACCGCTCCAGTACTCCTACCGATGCCGTTCCAGCCCCCCTGTCGATACCGTTCCAGCACCCCTATCGATACCGTTCCAGACCCCTATCGATACCGTTCCAGCACCCCTGTCGATACCGTTCCAGCACTCCTACCGATGCCGTTCCCGCACCCCTGTCGATACCGTTCCAGCACTCCTACCGATGCCGTTCCCGCACCCCTGTCGATACCGTTCCAGCACCCCTGTCGATACCGTTCCAGCACTCCTACCGATGCCGTTCCCGCACCCCTGTCGATACCGTTCCAGCACTCCTACCGATGCCGTTCTAGCACCCCTGAATACCGTTCTAGCACCCTTAGAATGCCGTTCTGATACCCCCATCATTACCGTTCCAGCACCCCTTGGACGATTTGAAAAATCGCGCTCCAGCCCAGTAGGAATAGGGTGTCGGCCGTAGCACGGGAGGCTGCTAATCTCTTACTAATCAAATCTAATCGCTGCTTGCAGTTGGGTGCTAATAACTGACTATGAGAAGAGATTACGATCCCTCTGGAGGGCTTGTTTCACGACTGCTGCCGTCGCATCGTCGCCAGTAGCCCATGTCTCCATGAGCACGTTTAGGTAAGCGATGCGGTCGTGCATCAACTTGACCTGTCTCTGATCGTCAGAGGCGGCCTTGATCGCGGCGTCTCGTTCTTGGTCAGCGATACCGAGAATCTGCATGAGGCTAGCTACCTCATGTCGATGATGCGTTGCAGTTGCAGCTAAGTAAGCGGCCAGAGAACACACCTTCAGAAATCCGGAAACAAGGGCGATGGTGTCCGCCTATTTTAAGCGGACGCGATCACCCTTATCGCTAGGATTTCCATGCGCCAACGAAGCTCCTATCCCAAACCCTTTAAGGCCCAGGTCGTGCAGGAATGCCTGAAACCCGGTGCCTCAGTTTCCAGCGTCGCCATCAGCCACGGCATCAATGCCAACGTGATTCGCAAGTGGCTGCCGATTTACCGTGATAAACCCGTCGCGCCACTTCCCGCGTTTGTACCGCTGCAACCGATTCCTAAACGGCAAGCTGATGAAGCCGTGGTCATCGCACTGTCGCTGGGCGACAAATCCATCACGGTAAAATGGCCCATCTCCGACCCGGACGGCTGCGCACGTTTTATCCGCAGCCTCTCGCAATGATGCGCATCGACGCCATCTGGCTAGCCACCGAGCCCATGGACATGCGCGCCGGCACCGAAACTGCGTTGGCCCGCGTGGTCGCTGTGTTCGGTGCGGCGAAGCCGCACTGCGCTTATCTGTTCGCCAACCGCCGGGCCAACCGGATGAAGGTGCTGGTGCACGATGGCGTGGGCATCTGGCTTGCCGCGAGGCGTTTGAACCAAGGCAAGTTTCACTGGCCTGGCACTCATCGCGGCTTGGAAGTTGGGCTCGACGCTGAACAACTTCAAGCGCTGGTGCTCGGTTTGCCATGGCAGCGAGTTGGCGCTAACGGCGCAATCACAGTGATTTAGCCTTGCTTTTCAGCTGTGGCAGGTGGATCGCTTTGGTAAAATCCACGGCATGACTTCCTCGCCCAATCTCGCCCAAATGACACCCGAACAACTGCGCGCACTCGCTGCGCAGTTGCTGTCGAAGGTCGACACCATGGCGCGAAAAATCCATCGTGACGAGACGATCATCGAGCAGCTCTCTCACGAGATTGCCATCCTCAAGCGCCACAAGTTCGCCAAGCGCAGCGAGCAGATCAGCCCAGCGCAAGGCAGCTTGCTGGATGACTTGCTCAACACCGACCTTGAGGCTATCGAGGCAGAACTGAACGCGCTTCGTCCCGCCCCAACGTCGGACGAACCCCGCCAAAAGCCCAAGCGCGCGCCGCTACCGCCGCAGTTCCCACGTACCGTCATTCGTCACGAGCCAGAGAACACCCAGTGTGTCTGCGGGTGCCAGCTTCAGCGCATCGGCGAAGACGTTAGCGAGAAGCTGGATTACACACCTGGCGTGTTTACCGTTGAGCAGCATGTACGTGGAAAGTGGGCCTGCCGCCAGTGCGAAACACTGATCCAAGCACCGGTGCCGGCCCAGGTGATCGACAAGGGCATCCCGACCGCAGGCCTACTGGCGCATGTGATGGTAGCCAAATTCGCTGACCATCTGCCGCTGTACCGGCAAGAAAAGATCTTTGGCCGTGCAGGCCTGGCGATCCCGCGTTCAACGCTGGCTCAATGGGTGGGCCAAACTGGCGTACAGCTACAACCGCTGGTGGATGCACTGCGCGAAGCGGTGCTGGCTCAGCGAGTCGTGCATGCCGATGAAACTCCGGTGCAGATGCTGGCTCCCGGAGAGAAGAAAACGCATCGAGCTTATGTCTGGGCTTATTGCACGACGCCTTACTCGGCCCTCAAGGCGGTGGTCTACGACTTCAGCCCCAGCCGCGCCGGCGAACATGCGCGCAACTTCCTGGGCACCTGGAACGGCAAGCTGGTCTGTGATGACTTCGCGGGTTACAAGGCCAGCTTCGACCTGGATATCACCGAAATCGGCTGCATGGCGCATGCCCGCCGTAAGTTCTTCGACCTGCATGCAGCGAACAAAAGCCAGTTGGCCGAACAAGCGCTGCACTCAATCGGCGGGCTGTACGAAGTCGAACGGCAGGCCAAAGACATGTGCGATGAAGAACGGTGGCGATTACGCCAAGAAATAGCGGCGCCCATTGCACAGAAGTTACATGAATGGATGCTGGCTCAGCGCGACCTCGTGCCCGAGGGGTCGGCCACGGCCAAGGCTCTGGATTACAGCTTGAAACGCTGGGTAGCGCTGATGCGCTACCTGGATGATGGTGCCGTACCCATCGACAACAACCCGGTGGAGAACACGATCAGACCATGGGCGCTTGGGCGCTCCAATTGGTTGTTCGCCGGGTCTCTGCGCAGTGGCAAACGAGCGGCAGCGATCATGAGTTTGATCCAGTCGGCACGCATGAACGGGCATGATCCGTACGCATATCTCAAGGATGTACTGACGCGATTGCCGACGCAGAAAGCTAGTTGTAACGGCTCGCGTTTGAAATCGGCCGCGCTCGCAATCAATGCGATTCCCGGCTCAGATTAACTGCAACTGACGGAGCAGCCGGGCTCACATTAACTGCGAGTGAGCTTGCATTCAGCTGCGTCGGCTTGCATTCCATCATCGTGGGCTCACGCTTTCTGCAATTAACCAGAGCCACTTTCCAGAGGCAAAGCGAATTAGTCGTCGTGACGGGTACTGACCTTTTGTGTGTAGGGGCTATCAGGCTCGAATGCCGCCCTCTTATCCGCGCGAGACATAAAGCGTTGATAGCACTCCAGGCCACAGAAGTGCACGACGTACTCGGAACCTTCCGGCGTAAGCGCGGCGTCAAGGGGAATGTCCTTGCAACATTCGCAGCAGCTGATGGTAGGGGTGTTGTTTGCGTTCATGATGGGGTTCCTCCATCGTCCAAGAAAACCTAGTAACGCTTCCGCACCCGTGATCGAACCTGTGCGCAGATCGACCTGCGGCCGGTAGTGCAGAAGAATTCCCGGCGCTCCCAAGTCTGCCGCAACTCGGCAGCGGAGACCGCGCAGTGGTCTGAGCGGATCACGGCCGCTCCCGAAAGGTCCGCAGTGCCGCTCGCAGGAAGAGGCAGAAGAGAACGGCCAGCGCAAGCACGGCGACACCCATATGTTCGCTGACGAAGGCCCCGGCCGCTGTCCCCGAAAGTAGCAATGCCAGCACCGGTAGATGACAGGGGCAGGTGAGCGCGGCGAGCACGCCCCAGGTATAAGCGCGTGAGCGGGAGACCTTGGTCGATTCGGCTTGGTCGGCGTTACGCATGGGCATGACCTTCGTCGGCGCAGTGGGTCAGCCCGGCCAACTGCGTTTCCACTACGGCTAAAGCCGCCTGTCGTGCCGCGATTTGCCGGAGCAAACGCTCGACACAGCCGATCACGTCGGAGCCATCGTCCGCATCGAGCGCCCGGCAGAGCCGCGCCAATTCGTCGAGCCCGATACCGGACTCGAAGGCGGCACGCACGAAGCGCAGCCGCATCAGGGATTGCTCGTCGAAAATGCCGTAACCGCTGTCCGTGCGCCGCGCGGGGTGCAGCAAGCCACGCAGCACATAGTCGCGCACCACATGCACGCTGACGCCCGCGTCCTCGGCCAATCTGGATATCGTGTAGGCATTCATCACCGACACTCCCGGCCTTCTCCGCAAACTGGGGCACTCAGATATTTCCTTCCGGCCAGGCGCTCAGGTAGCCAGAGGAGCAACGGTGTAGTACCCAGTGCCAGTAGCAGCCACAGTCTGGAGAGATGCTCGCCGTTTTGGTCAAACACATAAACCAGCAGCGCACCAAGCGCGAGCAACAGGAAGTAAGGCCCCGTGATGTAGCAGTGAAGTCGGCGACAGCGCGCGGCGTTGACCAGGCAGGCGCCGCCCATCACGGCCAGCGCGGCGCTCGCTGCCAGGAACAACGCGGGGCGTCGATCCGCCAGAACAATCGCTATCGTCGCCGCGACGGCAGGCAGCACCCATAAGCCGATCACCTGCCATGTCTTGCGTAGGCTGTCGCACCCACCGAGATCGCCTGCCGTGTTGCTCATGCTTCAACCTCGCTCTCTCATTACCCTGCGCAGCAGGACAATTGTTTGACGTCCTTCGTGAAGGTTTGCGCAGCTAGTTTCAGGCCCTCGACCATCGTCAAATAGGGGAACAATTGATCGGCGAGTTCCTGCACCGTCATCCGGGCGCGGATGGCAATGGCGGCGGTCTGGATGATCTCGCCCGCTTCCGGAGTCACCGCCTGCACGCCCAGCAGCCGGCCGGAGCCCGCTTCGGCGACCAGCTTGATGAAACCTCGCGTGTCGAAGTTAGCCAACGCTCGTGGCACGTTGTCCAGGGTCAAGGTGCGGCTGTCGGTTTCAATGCCGGCGTGGTGCGCTTCCGCTTCGCTGTAACCGACGGTGGCCACCTGTGGATCGGTGAATACCACGGCCGGCATGGCGTCGAGATTAAGCTTCGCCTCGCCGCCGGTCATGTTGATCGCCGCGCGGGTGCCTGCGGCAGCCGCGACGTAGACGAACTGCGGCTGGTCGGTGCAGTCGCCGGCCGCATAGATATCCGCTGCGCTGCTGCGCATGCCCTGGTCGATCACCACGCCACCGCGCTGATCCAGCTTCACGCCGGCACCTTCCAGATTCATGCCTCGGGTATTGGGTGTGCGTCCGGTGGCGACGAGCAACTGGTCGGCGCGCAACTCGCCATGGTTGGTGCTCAGGACGAACTCGCCGTCGGCGTGGGATACCTGGCTGGCTTGCGTCTGCTCCAGCACTTCGATGCCCTCCATACGGAAGGCCGCCGTCACCGCTTCGCCGATGGCCGGGTCTTCGCGGAAGAACAGCGAGCTGCGCGCCAGGATGCTGACCCGGCTGCCCAGCCGGGCGAAGGCTTGTGCCAGTTCCACCGCTACCACCGAGGAGCCGATCACGGCGAGCCGTTCCGGAATGGTGTCGCTCGCCAGTGCCTCGTCCGAGGTCCAGTAGGGCGTGTCCTTGAGACCGGGAATCGGCGGAACGGCCGCGCTCGCGCCGGTGGCGATCAGGCAGCGGTCGAAGGCAACGATGCGCTCGCCGCCCTCGGCCAGTTCCACGCTGAGCGTGTGGCCGTCCTGGAAACGGGCGGTGCCGCGCACCAGGCTGATCGCCGGATTGTTTTCCAGAATGCCTTCGTACTTGGCGTGGCGCAGTTCGTCCACACGACCTTGCTGCTGCGCGAGCAGCCGTTCGCGCAGGACGGTCGGCGTCGTGGCGGATAGCCCCGCGTCGAACGGACTCTCGCGGCGCAGATGGGCAACATGCGCGGCACGAATCATGATCTTGGAGGGCACGCAGCCCACGTTGACGCAGGTGCCGCCGATGATGCCACGCTCGATCAAGGTGACGCGGGCACCGCCTTCCACCGCCTTGAGTGCGGCCGCCATGGCGGCGCCACCGCTGCCGATGACCGCAACGTGGAGCCTGTCGCCATCTTTCCCGGCGCCAATGCTGCCGCTCAACCAGCCCCGCGCCTTGTCGAGCAGGCCAGGACGGGGTTGTATCGTGGAATCTTCGAACGCCGCTCGATACCCCAGTGCCTCGACGGCGGCCTGCATTTGTTCACGGCTTACGCCCTTGTCGACCGTCAATTCGGCCTTCCCGCTGGCGTAGGAAACATCCGCCTGGTGCACGCCGGGAATCTTCTCCAAGGCATCTTTCACATGCTCGACACAGGATGCGCAGGTCATGCCAACGATTTGCAATTCGGTCATAGCGTTACTCCTTCAGATGGGTCTCTTGTCGGCATCACTGTTTCTGCGGAGTTGGACAGGCGTCCGGCCCACAATGGCGGTTGGCGGGCGACACCAGATCCCATATGGACACCCCAAGCATGAGGGCCAGGCCGATATAGAGCAGCCAGCCGCTCCGCCAGCCGTGAGCCAGCATAAAAAACACCGCTGCCAGCACCAGGACAGGGCCGATCAGGCCGAGCGCAGTCCGTCGCCACTGCCGATGATTGAGCCAGCCGAGGGCATTGACGACCAGAGCCAGTCCGGCAAACAGGGGCAGCAGCGTGGTGATGAACAGGCCTTCCCACTGGCTCAAAAAGCCCAGACCGAACGCGGCACCCAGGCTGGCAAGGGCGGGAAAACACGTGGCGCAGCCTATGGCAGAAACCAGCACGCCGACGGAACCGGCTTTGTCACCGATCCGAGTGAACAGATTGAGCGGATTTGCCATCGGAACTCCCTCCTATTGCTTGACGCTGGACGGATAGCCTGCGTCCTCGGTCGCCTTGGTCAGCGCCGGGGCATTGGTCTTGGTATCGTCAAAGGTGACGATGGCCTCGCGGTTCTCGAAACTTACTTCCGCCTTGGTCACGCCATCGACCTTGGTCAACGCCTTCTTCACCGTAATCGGGCAGGCGGCGCAGGTCATGCCGGGCACTGACAGGGTGACGGTCTGCGTGGCCGCCCAGGCGGGCGCAGCGACGAGGATGGCAAGGGCGAAGGATGCGAACAGCCTTTTCATGGCGAACTCCTGATCAGTAGAACAAGGGAAGGATGTAGGGGAAGCCGAGTGCGATCAGCACCAATGCCGCCACCACCCAGAAGAGCAACTTGTAAGTGCTGCTAACCTGGGGGATAGCGCAAGCCTCGCCCGGTTTGCAGACTTGAGCCGAGCGAAAAATGCGCCGGTAGGCGAAAAGCAGCGCGACCAACGCCCCGCCGATGAAGATCGGGCGGTAAGGTTCCAGCACGGTCAGGTTGCCGATCCAGGCCCCGCTGAATCCCAGTGCGATCAGAACCAACGGCCCAAGACAGCAAGTCGACGCGAGAATCGCAGCGAGCCCCCCGGCGACAAGAGGGGCGCGCCCGTTTGACGGTTCAGACATGCATTTCTCCTTTTGAGCATGTGAGCGATGGTTTAAGGTTACTTCCGTAGTCAAGTACGGAATCAAGCACTGTGGAAAACTCTGTGGACAGCCTGACCATCGGCGCCTTTGCCAAGGCGGCCGGGGTCAACGTGGAAACCATCCGGTTCTATCAACGCAAGGGGCTGTTGCCCGAGCCGGACAAGCCCTACGGCAGTATTCGCCGCTACGGCGAGGCGGATGTCGCACGGGTGAAATTCGTGAAATCCGCGCAACGACTGGGCTTTAGCCTCGATGAAGTGGCCGGACTGTTGAGGCTGGATGACGGCGCTCACTGCGACGAAGCGCGTGTGCTCGCCGAGCAGAAGCTCGAGGATGTACGTGGGAAACTCGCGGATTTGCAGCGGATCGAGTCAGTCTTGGCGCGGCTGGTTCACGACTGTTGTGCGAGTCACGGGACTGTTTCCTGTCCGCTGATCGTTTCGCTGCATGGAAACAAAGAGCCGTGCTGACCTACGATCTCCAGTTTTGTGAGGCGCCCCTGTTTGTCGGCTTGAGCTTGGAAAAAAGCGGCGCTCAATGAGCGCCGCTGAATGGCCAAAGGAGCAATTGCAAAGGCCACAGATTGGTACTGCTATTTGCACTTGCGCCTCATCAGGGCAGGCTCACGCTGAGCCTGGTCGAGCGGATCGTGCAGCAGTCGCTCATGTCCTACCTTGCAGGTGGACAGGCGGGCTGCTCTTCGACACGGCCAGCCGCCGTGGCCCCCAGTTGCTCAATCTTCTTGGCGGTTTCCGCCACCAAGGCCGCCTCAGCCTTGTCGTGCATAGCGGCCCTCCACTCAAGCGCTCGATCGGCTCCGTTCTCGGCCCATACGGTGGATGACAGCAGAGTCGAACCAACTATCAGCAGCAGTCTTAGGTATTTCATAACAGCAATCTCCTCTCAGGTTTTCAGCCCACGATTCGACTCTACTTCCGTATTTAAGTACGGAATCAAGGGGGGAATGGAGTTGAGAAGGACCTAGATTATGGCGCTGAGAGGAGATGGCAGGGCTTAAGTGCACTTTCTATTCCGTTGCTCCCCAAACCCAAAACCCCAAAACGTACAATTTCCCAGCGCTCAGATCGGCAGCCCCGCCGCCAGCATCTTGTCGCGCAGCTCAGCGGCGCGCGCCGGATCGAGCGCGTTGCTGAACAGCGCCTTGATCTCATTGGGTCTGGCGTCGAACTGATCTACCAGATCCTTGATGCGGTAACCGTGGCGCGTCAGGGTCGGTTCCAGATCATCCAGTTGACGCGACAGCACTGATTCCACCAGCTCCGCCGAGACGGGTTTCTCGCCAGTCAGGTAGCCGGCTTCCAATGCCATGCTGAGGTGCAGTTGGATTTGCAATGGTGTGCGCAGCTTGGTGGCGAGCAGGTCGATGGCGTCTTCACTCAGGATCGACTCGGGTTCGACCTTCCCCGCAGTGCAGGTTTCCAGCAGCCAGTGGATGTACTCGCGCTGACTGCCGGCGATGCCGTCGAGCGAGAAAATATCTGTGCGGTAGCCGATTTCCTCCATCGTCGGGCGGCGCAGGTCGTTACGCAGCTTGGGATGCCCGGCCAGCACCACCGACAATCGGCCGTCGCCGTCCTCGACCAGTTCCATCAGGCGCTTAAGGCCGGTCAGCGTATGGCCGTTGAGGTCATGTGCCTCATCGACGAACAGGGCCACCGGGCGCTTATTGGGGTTATGCCGAGATAAGGGGAAAATTCACTCACTTCACTCCTATCTATCTGACTTTACTGATGATTTTAAGTTCTTTATTTCGCGCGCTAAGAGCGACTGGCCGGCATCAGGGGGCTGCGTCGGACGCCGTGCCTTCGAGGCCACTAGGTGTAACGGCTCGCATTTGAAAATCGCCGGGCTCGCAATCAACGCGATTCCCGGCTCAGATTTACTGCGGCTGACGAAGCCCTCGGGCTCACATTAACTGCGAGCGAGCTTGCATTGGGGACGATAGAGAAAACGGAAAAAATCGTACGTTAAGCGTACGGCCTGTCAGGTTGAGGCCCTAGAGGTTGCCGGCGAGGCGTCAGAAAATGCTGGAATCGGCCCTATCCTGACGCGGCCCAAGGTTCCGGCCTGACGCCTAGTTAGGGCGTACTTCAACTGGACGTTCGCGGCGGGCCTACGTTGGGTTTTGGTTCCATTGCTCCCCAAATCCCGAATAGGGAGCAGTGGAACAGGAAACGCACTTAAGCCAAGTCGGCTTAGCGTACGATTCTTCCCGAATTCTGCGGCTTCCCTCTGAAGAGCTGGGATACGTGAGGGCCGGTGGAAGTGATGACCGCATCCGTATGCAGAAGAAAAGCCTTCCCGATAAAGACCCCATGCGGGAAATCGTCATTAAATCCAAGGGCGGATCGATTACATGGGTCTCAAATACCGGGTATGACTCAAAGCTAGGCGGTGATGTTTTTCATCTCCACCAGCACTCCACCGGACAGGGTTTTTTGCAAGCCCGAGACGCACTGAGAAAGTTCGCTGACAACAAGGAGTTCGAGGCCGGAGTCAGCTACGAAGGAATGAGCACGCCCGAGCGTGAAGCCAAGATCCAAGCTCGCAAGGAACAAGAAGAAATCAGGAAAGAGCTTCGGAGAGTTGCTGTTTATGGTAGCGTTTAAGCTTTGGGAAATCAACAAGACGGCATAGCGAATGATCCCCTCTGGCAAACCAAGCCGACTGTCGCCGAGGCTAATCCCTCTTGTGGTTTTTTTGATCGGCCTGTGCTCCACCGTAGTGCTTTACCAACTCATCGTCGAGTCCGTCGATCAACGACAACAGGTCTACTTCGACTTCCGCGCCCGGGAGGCTGCTGAGCGCATCGAGAACCGCATGGCCACCTACCAGCAGGTCCTGCGGGGCACGGCCGGGTTCTTTGATGTGCATGATGATGTCGGACGTGAAGATTTCCGAAGGTATTCCGATCGCCAGGCTCTGGACCAGTACCTGCCTGGCATCCAAGGCGTGGGCTTCGCCAGGGCCATCCGGCCTGCCGATCTGCAAACCCACATCGATCAGGTCCGCGCCGAAGGCTTTCCCTCTTACACGGTGCAACCAGCAGGCCAACGAGACCTGTATTCCTCGATCGTGTATCTGGAGCCGTTTTTGGGACGCAACCTGCGTGCCTTCGGCTTCGACATGTATTCAGAACCCGTGCGGCGCGAGGCCATGCAGCGCTCGGTAGATACGGGTGCCATCGCGCTTTCGGGGCATGTGCGTCTCCAGCAGGAAACGGGGGTTCAGGAGCAGTCGGGGTTCCTGATCTACCAGGCGATCTACGCTACTGACCAGCCAGCGGCAACCGTAGCAGAGCGCCGGGAACAACTGCGCGGCTGGGTCTATGCACCGTTTCGCATGACAGACTTCCTGCAGGGTCTCCTCGGAGAGCAGGAGCGTGACCTGATCATCGACATCTTCGACGGCGAAGAGATGGTTGAAGCGACACGAACTCACTTTGGCAGTTCAGGGCGTACCGATATCCGTCCAGGGTTTGAATCGGTGCATCGGCTGCGCATGATGGGACAAACCTGGACCGTTCGCGTGCATGGCAGCACGAGCCTTCTGCAACGGGTGGACAGAGGGCTACCGATCGTGATCGCGGTAACCGGTGTCTTGCTCAGTGCCATGCTGGCTGGGCTGATGTTTTTGCTGGTGTCGGGTCGGTCCCGGGCAGAAGCGGCGGCCCGCGCGATGACAGAAGACCTGTCTCTGGAGAGGTCTCGATTGAGTGCCATTCTTGAAGGCACCCGGGTCGGCACCTGGGAGTGGAATGTCCAGAGCGGTGAAACCGTCTTCAATGAGGAATGGGCGAGGATCGTTGGATACAAGCTCCAAGAGCTTGAGCCGATCTCCATCGTCACCTGGGCAAAGCTCACGCATCCGGAAGATCTGCAAAAGTCAGAACAGCTGCTCAAGCAGCACTTGGCGGGGGAGTTACCGTTCTACGAGTGTGAGGCCAGGATGCGCCACAAGGATGGGCACTGGATCTGGGTGCTGGACCGCGGGAAGGTGGGGAAATGGGATCGGGATGGCAAGCCTCTCATCATGTACGGTACCCATCAGGACATCAGCCGGTCCAGACAGGAGCTGGATACCTATCACCATCGAGCGCATCATGACGTATTGACCGATCTACCCAACCGGGTCTTACTCGGTGACCGCATACAGCAGGCGCTTGCATTGGCAGAGCGCGAGAACACGCATCTGGCTGTGCTGTTCATGGATCTGGATGGGTTCAAGTCGGTCAACGACACCCATGGCCACGAAGCGGGGGATGTAGTGCTAAAGACCGTGGCCCGCCGTCTCCTGCGTTGCATCCGTGCCTCCGACACGCTCGCCAGGGTGGGAGGCGATGAGTACGTGGCCTTGCTGCAACACGTCAGCGACGAACAGGAGGCGCTCAAAAAGGCCAGCCTGTTCATCTCGGAGGTCCGCCGACCAATCCCCTTGTCTGCGGGTGGCGAAGCACGAATTTCCATTAGTGTCGGTATCGCGCTCTACCCTCAGCATGGAACGACCATCGAGGTGCTCAGCGAGCATGCCGATCAGGCGATGTATCAGGTCAAGAAAGGCTCCAAGAATGGAGCCTTGGTGCTTCAGGATAGCGGCTCGGTGTAGCTCTGCGTTCCCGTAGCGTTTAAACGCACCCTGATCGACAACTCCAGATCTTGTGTTGCCGGCGACAGCGTCCACGCATGAAGTTGGTCCATCACGACCGATCAGGCATTGACCGCCGATTGCTTCGAGCAACTGGCCCCACAGATGACCGCCAAGGGCTGGAAAGGGAAGCCGCAGAATTCGGGAAGAATCGTACGCTAAGCCGACTTGGCTTAAGTGCGTTTCCTGTTCCACTGCTCCCTATTCGGGATTTGGGGAGCAATGGAACCAAAACCCAACGTAGGCCCGCCGCGAACGTCCAGTTGAAGTACGCCCTAACTAGGCGTCAGGCCGGAACCTTGGGCCGCGTCAGGATAGGGCCGATTCCAGCATTTTCTGACGCCTCGCCGGCAACCTCTAGGGCCTCAACCTGACAGGCCGTACGCTTAACGTACGATTTTTTCCGTTTTCTCTATCGTCCCCCATTCAGCCGCGCCGGCTCGCATTCAATCTCAATGGGCTCACGCTTTCTGCAACTAACCAGAGCAATCCAGAGACAGCGTGCCGTGCCTGGCTACCGCCGCACTGCAAGAGAACCCGCTAGCCTTTGCTTCTACGGTCTCGCCCAAAGGGTTCGGCGAACTGCGCAAGGTAGCCTTTGGGGTAGTCCTTTTCATGCAACCCGACCTCGGCCTCCCCCAGCTTCCCCGCACTGTCGAGGAACGTGCCAAACAGTTGATCCCACACCATCAGAAACTCACCAAAGTTGACTTGGGCATCTTCAAAGTCGCGCTTGTGATGCCAGCGATGAATTTCGGCAACCCCGATAATGTGACGCAGCCACCCCAGTCGGTAGTCCAGGTTCGAATGCTGGAAGGCCAAGTGCACGGTCAGAATGCCAAACCAGGTGGCGACTACGGCAGACGGGGCGCCTAATGCGAGCAGAATCACCAGCCCCGGACCGGCCATGAGCGCCGCGTGCAGGGGATGGCGTCGCTCCCCGTTCACCCAATACAACCGCTCGGCGCTGTGATGAATCATGTGAAAACGCCACAGCCATTGCACTCGATGACTAATCCGGTGCATGCCGTACAGGCCCAGATCGAGCACGACGGCGACCAGTAGCAACTGGAGCCACAGCGGACTCTCGATCGGAAAGAGACGAACCGAAGCCGGCACCGCATCGCCAAGTTTGGCCAGGATTTCAGCGGTGAATTGAATGACGGAAAGGTTCACCAGCATGTGCAGCAGATCTGTCGCGGTGTCTTGATGATCCTCAAGCCAGGCTTCGCGAAACGGTTGGATGCGCTCCAAACCAGCGATGCTCAACAGTCCTATCGCGGCGGCTATGGGGGTGGTGGGCCAATACGGTACGCCGGCATACAGCGCCCAGATCATGAAGGCGGCAGCGCCACCAAACACGAGTGGATAGCTCACCCACCGTATGGCAAATCGAAGAAAGGTCGACATCGTTCAGCTCCCTGTGATGGAGTCATGACTCTATGCGGAGAGACGAGCTTTCGACTTGAACGAAAGAGCTAGGATTCCTGGAGATCGACTTCAGCCAGGGCAGATGATGGATCGATGCCCAGCAGCGTCCGGAATGTTCGGGAGAAATGAGCCGAGTCAGAAAAGCCTGCCTCATGCGCCGCTTCGGTCAGCCGCCCCCCTTTGGCTAGGTGCTGTAAGGCTTGCGTGAGACGTAACCATTTCGCATAGCTGCGAAGCGGCAGACCTGTCTGTTCCACGAACCAATGGGAAAACCGTGTGGGTGATAAATGCACCAGTGCGGCCATTTCTTCGCGTCTCATTTGGCCTCTACGCAGCGCTTCAATCACCTTGGTCAAGCGAGGATCTGGGATCGGTGGGTCGGGAAGCCGCAGCGTCTGGCGCACCCCAGCCTTCAGCTGTACAGCACTGTGTCCTGTCTCGCGCAGCGCGCCGATAATCGCCGCTACGTCCGCCGGCGTGATCTCAATCACCCTCGCTTCTTCGGTACCCCGCAAAGCACGAGCTTCCTCGGACAGCGCATCCACATAGATCGACAGAACTCGACCGGCGCTCAGCCGGTGTTTCAAGCCTGCCGGGATGAAGATGGCTGCCCCTGAATGAATACCCAGCGGGGTTTCGACCGCTACGGTTGAATCGAGGCCCACTGAGATCTGATGCGCCTGATGGTGGTGCCAGCCTTGGTGACCAACACGCCCATGAAAGACTCCGATACCGGGTCCGACCCATGCATGGCCTACCCAGCGCACTGTGTCCGTCGAAGACGAGCTTTTCATTCTCTGGCTCGGTTCACTTCCGCTTTTGGGGTCAGCAAACTGCTCAGGATCAACATGGCGGCGCCACCGACGATACCGATATCCGCCAGGTTAAACGCCGGCCAATGCCAGGACTGCCAGTAGAAATCCAGGTAGTCGATCACATGACCACGGAATGCGCGGTCAATCAGATTCCCAACTGCACCGCCCAGTATGAGGCTATAGCCCAGCGCTTCGCTCTTGGGACTGGGCTTACGCAGGATCAGCGCGAGCACTATCGAAATGATGACGGCCAGGGCGATGAAGACGTATCGCTGCCAACCGCCCGCGTCAGCCAGGAAGCTGAATGCTGCACCGGTATTCCAGAAATGAACCAGATTGAAGAACGTGGTCAGAGGAGTCACGGAGCCGACCGGGAGCGAACCCTCAATTACGCTCTTGGACACTTGGTCGGCTAACGCAATCGCCAGCGATAATGTCCACCAAAGCCAAGGAGCGCCGAAAAATGACCTTTCAGGAGAGGAACTCATCGCGGCTCTCCTTGAAGAAGTCGCTGCAACTCTTGGGAGACGGGCATCGGCGCGAAAGCACTAACCCTGGCCCGCCCGGTGTTTCCGAGTGGCACCCAGATCCTGGAGAACAGCAGTGCCGCAATGATCCGAGGCATTTGGCCGAGCACCTCCCGATAGTCGCGCAACTGCCAGCCAGCCCTCAGCATCAGCCAATGGCTCTGAGCGTGAAGGACTGGCATTCGCTGGCTCAATATGTGGGCCCGCTCCAACCAGGGAAAGGTTCCGGCTTCATCCTTTTCTCGGAGGGCCTGCTTTGCTCGTGAGAAGGCTTTATCAATGGCAATGCGAAGGGCTGTATTCATCTGGATCTCACTTGCGCAGCGGTCGAAGGCCGTTCAGGACAACCAGCAAGCTGACACCCATAGACGCGCAGCCGCATGGGGACGGTCCGGCTTGCTGCAAGGCGCAAGTCCTAGAGGAATTAGTGGGCTTAGGGTCATCGCCACAGCAACTGGACATGAAATACTCCTTGGTCAGATGTGCCAAGTGAACACCCTGTAGTCGCTATAGGGTCAAGCGCTATGGATTGAGGCGATGCAAAAAAAGAATTTAAGCCGTGAATAGGAAAGAGGTCTGCCGCATGGTCCTCGATCAAAAGCAGGGTCTTCGACCTCAGGATTGAAGACGTGGAATGCCGCCCTCCACCAAACCCGAAAGTATTCCGCAGTCCAAGCTTTGTCGTTCATCATCGCAGCAGCCCCGCAACGTCACCAACTGGTTTTCGAGGGCATGTAAGGATGCGATCTGAGCCCTTACCTGGGCGATATGTCTATCAAGGAGCGTATTGATCGCCGTGCATGGTTGCTGCGGCTGCTCCTGAAAGCCCTGTAAAACACCAATTTCTTCCAGTGACATGCCAAAAGAGCGGCATTGGCGAATGAACAGCAGTTTCTCCACATGATCCGCTTCGTAGGCTCGGTAGCCATTGTCCTGACGGTTAGGAGGTGGGAGCAGTCCCTGACGTTCATAAAAACGAATCGTCTGAATGTCCGCCCCCGTCAGCTTTGCAAGTTGGCCTATGCGCATGGCCTTCTCCTGAGTCAAAACTCAGTATATCCATGCTTGACCCTATACCTGCTATATGGTTTTTAATTGACAAAATAAAGCCCGATAGGAGAAGCGAATCATGAGTTCTTGTGAGAAGTCCTGTGGCTGTGGCCCAGTTTCGGCAACCACAGAAGCGGCAACCGCGCCTTCGAATGAAGGAACATGGGTCAGCAGTTTTTCTGTACCCAAGATGGATTGCCCTTCAGAAGAACGAATGATTCGGCTCGCACTGAATGGCTTGCCTGAGCTCAATTCGTTGTCCTTTGATTTGACCAGCAGACAGGTACGCGCTTTCCATGACGGGGCGGTTGACCAGATCGCTACCAAGCTGGAGTCACTTGGCCTGGGTGCAGCGTTGCTGGGTACTGAGCCGGCCAGTCAGGAAGCAGCCTCGGCCAATAGTGCCAATGAAGAGCTGACTGCTTCGAAAGAGGCAAGCACGCTGAAGATCCTGCTCGGTATCAATGCCGCGATGTTTGTCATTGAGATGGGTGCAGGTTTGATCGCCCAGTCGACTGGCCTGGTTGCCGACTCGTTGGACATGTTTGCTGATGCTGCCGTCTATGGGCTGGCTCTCTATGCGGTCGGCCGGAGTGCACGGCTTCAAGTTCGGGCTGCCCACCTGGCGGGGGTCTTTCAGATCGTGTTGGCTCTGGGCGTGCTCGTGGAAGTGGCTAGACGCGTCCTCTACGGCAGCGAACCTGAGTCGATGCTGATGATGGGGATTGGCGCAGTCGCACTAGTCGCAAACGTCAGCTGTCTCTTGATGATCTATGGCCACCGCGAAGGTGGTGCACACATGAAAGCGAGTTGGATTTTTTCAGCCAATGATGTGCTCGCGAACATTGGTGTTATCGCAGCAGGTGCATTGGTTGCCTGGACAGGTTCTTCCTACCCAGATTTGGTGATTGGTACTGTCGTGGGCCTCATCGTACTGAACGGTGCGCACCGAATACTGGCATTGAAAGCCTGACCAACCGGACACCGACATGCCCGTGATTCACTTGAGCACTACCGACGTACAAGCAAGGATCAGCGTGAGCAGGAGCAGCGCCGGCACGAAGCGCAGGTGCAGCAGCTGCAGATGGAGGCTCGCCAGCTACAGCAGACGCTGATCGTCAAGCAAGACGAACTGACCCGATTGAATCGTGACAATGAGCACCTGCTCACCGAGGCCCGACTACTGCTGAAGGAAGACGCGCTTCGACGCCTTGCAGTCGGAGAGCGCCGAGCTACACAAAACCGTTTCGACGCAACGCCAACGCGCACAAAGCTTAGAGATTACCCTTGCCGAGACTAGGACAGCGTCGAAGTTGGCTATTTTTGCCCAACCCCCGAAAACGTGAAATTAGCCAGTAATCAGATCGGCAGCCCCGCCGCCAGCATCTTGTCACGCAGCTCGGCAGCGCGCGCGGGGTCAAGCGCGTTGCTGAACAGCGCCTTGATCTCATTGGGTCTGGCGTCGAACTGATCTACCAGATCCTTGATGCGGTAACCGTGGCGCGTCAGGGTCGGTTCCAGATCATCCAGTTGACGCGACAGCACTGATTCCACCAGCTCCGCCGAGACGGGTTTCTCGCCAGTCAGGTAGCCGGCTTCCAATGCCATGCTGAGGTGCAGTTGGATTTGCAATGGTGTGCGCAGCTTGGTGGCGAGCAGGTCGATGGCGTCTTCACTCAGGATCGACTCGGGTTCGACCTTCCCCGCAGTGCAGGTTTCCAGCAGCCAGTGGATGTACTCGCGCTGACTGCCGGCGATGCCGTCGAGCGAGAAAATATCTGTGCGGTAGCCGATTTCCTCCATCGTCGGGCGGCGCAGGTCGTTACGCAGCTTGGGATGCCCGGCCAGCACCACCGACAATCGGCCGTCGCCGTCCTCGACCAGTTCCATCAGGCGCTTAAGGCCGGTCAGCGTATGGCCGTTGAGGTCATGTGCCTCATCGACGAACAGGGCCACCGGGCGCTTATTCTTCCTCACCAGCTCGCGCAGGTCACGCTCACGTTTTTCGCCCTGGGTCGGGATGCGTACCTGCTTTTCGGAGGAGAGGTCGTAGAAGAGCGCGGCGATGAAGGTGGCCAGTTTGATGCTGTGCTTCTCGATGGCCAGCGACTTGGAGACCGTGATCTTCTTTTCCTCTTCCATCGCTTGCTGAAGCCGGCGCAGCATCACGGTCTTGCCACTGCCTATGACGCCGCACAGTGCGATCAGGCGCCCCTCGAAGATCGCCCCCTTGATGTCCTTGATCAACTGCTGATGGTGGGCGGTCTCAAAGTAGCCGGCCTGGTTCAGCGGCAACGTCAGTCCGTAGTGCTGCATCACTTCAACCCGCATGTTCTTCTCCTGCTTTCTTGTGGCGGAAGTAGCCCCGAACGCGCTCCAACACGATGCGGCGCGTCAGGGTTTCGCTCAGCACCTGGTGGATGAATGCCTGATCTTCGGGTGAGAGCTTAGCCAACGGCTGCGCCAGATCATCGGCAATGGCGAGCTTGGCTGCGATGACGCTGGGAAACCGGTATTCATGCGCCTCGGCATCGAAGGGTTGGCGCGGCAGTGCCATGGGAGCTGCGGGAGGTGTCAGCCGCACATCGTCGCCGGCCAATGCGGCGATGGGTAGACCAAGCTGGTCAGCCAGCGAGCGGATGCGCTCGGATCGTTCATCGGCCTTGCCGCGTTTGAATGCGCGGTAGCGATGCAGTGGAATTGGCCCGGAGACTGGGTAATAAGGCCCGAAGCGCTCCCCCTCGAACTCGGCATAGAGCTCACCATCGAACAAGCCCCAAAGCAACACCACGGACTCACCGGCCATGTCGGGCTCCACCTCGTAGGCCGTGCCGTCGATGGTGACTCGCGCATCGACGCCAACCTTGCGTCGTTCGGGCTCGCGGGCGAACCGGCAGAACTGCTCCCAGGTGCACATTTCGCGCAGGCCCTCGGCGGGCAGGTTAGCCAGCCAGTCCTCGATCCGCGAATGCGGCTCGGAACGATGGCCCTGTGCGTTGTAGGTGCGCACCAGATAACGCATCAACCACTCGTTGGCCTGCGCTTCGGTTTCAGGCTTGTGGAAGTGATACAGCGTCTCGTGGGCTTCCTTCACCGTGCGGAAAGGGCGCTCCACCTTGCCTTTGGAGCGGGCTGTGGTACGGGCGCCATCCTTGCCGGCCGGGATGTGTGTCTGCCACTCGATGCCCAGCCCCTGCATGACGTTCTGGAAGACGCGGCGCTTGGCCACCGGGCCATTGTCCAGGTAGATCATCTTGGGGCGGCCTTGGAACGGAAAGGTGGGGTCAGCCTTCGGCGCCATGGCGTTAAACAGGAAGCGCAGCGCCGACTCTGCGTCCTCGCCGTATACGCAGTGGTATTCCTGATAGGCCACACCACTGCGATCATCCACCACGCTGAACAGCATCAGCGTTGGCTCACCTCTGGCCGGGTCGATCCAGTCCGGTTTATCGATGTGTTTGAGGTCAGAGGGCGACAGGTCGAACTGCCAACAGTCATTGCTGTGTGCCGCCTGAAAGCGCGTCGCGGGCGGCTGCCGCAACAACCGCGGTTGATCCAGTCGCCACAGGGATAGGTAGCGGTTGACGGTTGGTCGGCTGAGTACACCCTTAGGCGCCTTGACCAACCCTTGCACGGTCTCCACCCCGTAGTCTTCCAGCAACTCGATGGCGCGGCGGGTAGACAGGTGCCGCCCTTGCTTGTTGGTGGTGCGCAGTTTCAGCGCTGCAATCAGCTCGCAGTAGCGTTCCAGCTCGGCCTGCTGCAACACGCGCGGTTTACCGTGATCGGCCCGGTGGGCCGCGTGGGGTTTATGGATGAAGTTCAGCGCCCGGTACACAGTGCTCGGGGACACGCCATACAACTCAGCTATCGCAGTCACCTGGGCGGCCCGTTCCGGGCTTTTCTTCGGCAGACGGTCGAGCCGCTGCCGCAACTGCATCAGCGAATCGGTTGGGATGGCCTTATGCTGCCCGCTGGGCATTGCGTTCGGCCTCGGTCAGATAGTTGTAGAGCGTCGAGCGGCCAATGCCCATCATGCGGCAGATTTCCGCCACGGTGTGTTTCCGCTCGTGATAGAGACGCAGGGCGAGTTCTTGCTTAGCCGGATCGAGCCGTTTCTTGCGCCCACCCTTGCGGCCACGGGCCCGCGCAGCGGATAGTCCGGCTTGGGTGCGCTCGCGAATCAGGTTGCGCTCGAACTCGGCCAAGGCGCCGAATAGGTGAAATACCAGACGGCCTCCAATCGAGGCGGTATCAATGTTTTCTTGCAAGCTGCGCAAGCCGACGCCGGCGGCGTCCAGTTGTTCGACCAGTCGGATCAGATCCTTCAGCGAGCGGCCGAGGCGATCCAGGCGCCAGATCACCACGGTGTCGCCACGGCGTAGCGTGGCCAGCAAGGCGGTCAAACCAACCCGCTCGGCCTTGGCTCCGCTGGATGTATCCTCGAACACGCGCTCACAGCCGACCTTCGCCAGAGCATCGCGTTGCAGATCGAGGAGTTGGTCGTAGGTCGAGACACGGGCGTATCCAATCAACATGGCTTTGTCCAACTATTCAGTGAGAGTCCAGTGTAGTCGGATATTGAAAGCTGGAGACTGTAGCTGGATGTCAGCAATGCGGGTTTGCGCGAGGGTTGCTGTCGTTTTCAGAAGACGGCTGCACTGAACGTCAGAAGCCGACTGCACTATAGCAGCGGAGGGGTTGGATCCATCAGGCAACGACGGGCTGCTGCCGGCCATCAGCGGACGCAGGGAGGACTTTCCGCAACCGGCCGTTCGATGCGGCACCGATGGCCTTCGCGCAGGGGTAGTGAATCCGCCAGGATTGACTTGCGCTGCCCTACCTCTCACTAGTGAGGGGCGGCAGCGCATCAAGCGGTGAGCGCACTCCGGCACCGCCAACTTTCAGCACATGCGTGTAAATCATCGTCGTAGAGACGTCGGAATGGCCGAGCAGATCCTGCACGGTTCGAATGTCGTAACCGCTGCGGAGCAAGGCCGTCGCGAACGAGTGGCGGAGGGTGTGCGGTGTGGCGGGCTTCGTGATGCCTGCTTGTTCTACGGCACGTTTGAAGGCGCGCTGAAAGGTCTGGTCATACATGTGATGGCGACGCACGACACCGCTCCGTGGATCGGTCGAATGCGTGTGCTGCGCAAAAACCCAGAACCACGGCCAGGAATGCCCGGCGCGCGGATACTTCCGCTCAAGGGCGTCGGGAAGCGCAACGCCGCTGCGGCCCTCGGCCTGGTCCTTCAGCCACCATGCCCGTGCACGCGACAGCTGCTCGCGCAGGCTGGGTGCCAAGCTCTCGGGTAACATCAAGGCCCGATCCTTGGAGCCCTTGCCCTCCCGCACGATGATCGTGCCGTGATCGAAATCCAGATCCTTGACCCGCAGTTGCAAACCCTCACTGATCCGCATGCCCGTTCCATACAGAAGCTGGGCGAACAAACGATGCTCGCCTTCCAGAAAACCGAGGATGCGAACCACTTCATCCGGGGTCAGCACCACCGGCAAGCGCCGCGACGGCCGAGGTCTTCCGATCTCCTGAAGCCAGGGCAGATCCGTGCACAGCACCTTGCCGTAGAAGAACAGCAAGGCCGCCAATGCCTGACGATGCGTGGAGACCGAAACCTTGCGCTCGTTCGCCAGCCAGGACAGAAATGCCTCGACTTCGCTGCTGCCCAAGGTTGCCGGGTGACGCACACCGTGGAAACGGATGAAGGCACGAACCCAGTGGACATAAGCCTGTTCGGTTCGTAAACTGTAATGCAAGTAGCGTATGCGCTCACGCAACTGGTCCAGAACCTTGACCGAACGCAGCGGTGGTAACGGCGCAGTGGCGGTTTTCATGGCTTGTTATGACTGTTTTTTTGTACAGTCTATGCCTCGGGCATCCAAGCAGCAAGCGCGTTACGCCGTGGGTCGATGTTTGATGTTATGGAGCAGCAACGATGTTACGCAGCAGGGCAGTCGCCCTAAAACAAAGTTATGCCGCACTCACCCCCATGGAGTTTTGATGTTCAAACTTTTGAGTAAGTTATTGGTCTATTTGACCGCGTCTATCATGGCTATTGCGAGTCCGCTCGCTTTTTCCGTAGATTCTAGCGGTGAGTATCCGACAGTCAGCGAAATTCCGGTCGGGGAGGTCCGGCTTTACCAGATTGCC
This sequence comes from Pseudomonas sp. 13159349, assembly GCF_013305685.1. Classification (NCBI taxonomy): domain Bacteria; kingdom Pseudomonadati; phylum Pseudomonadota; class Gammaproteobacteria; order Pseudomonadales; family Pseudomonadaceae; genus Pseudomonas; species Pseudomonas sp. 13159349. The sequence continues at coordinate 813,933 of NZ_CP045553.1, forward strand.
GATGGTGTTTGGTCGCATATCGCAACGCAGTCGTTTGATGGCGCAGTCTACCCGTCCAATGGTCTCATTGTCCGTGATGGTGATGAGTTGCTTTTGATTGATACAGCGTGGGGTGCGAAAAACACAGCGGCACTTCTCGCGGAGATTGAGAAGCAAATTGGACTTCCTGTAACGCGTGCAGTCTCCACGCACTTTCATGACGACCGCGTCGGCGGCGTTGATGTCCTTCGGGCGGCTGGGGTGGCAACGTACGCATCACCGTCGACACGCCGGCTAGCCGAGGTAGAGGGGAACGAGATTCCCACGCACTCTCTAGAAGGACTCTCATCGAGCGGGGACGCAGTGCGCTTCGGTCCAGTAGAACTCTTCTATCCTGGTGCTGCGCATTCGACCGACAACTTAGTTGTGTACGTCCCGTCTGCGAGTGTGCTCTATGGTGGTTGTGCGATTTATGAGTTGTCACGCACGTCTGCGGGGAACGTGGCCGATGCCGATCTGGCTGAATGGCCCACCTCCATTGAGCGGATTCAACAACACTACCCGGAAGCACAGTTCGTCATTCCGGGGCACGGCCTGCCGGGCGGTCTAGACTTGCTCAAGCACACAACGAATGTTGTAAAAGCGCACACAAATCGCTCAGTCGTTGAGTAGCAGGCAGATGCGGCATAACATGAAGTTGCAGCCGACCATCACTCCGCTGCGCTCCGTTCTGGCGGCTGAACTTCGGCGTTAGACATCATGAGGGTAGCGGTGACCATCGAAATTTCGAACCAACTATCAGAGGTGCTAAGCGTCATTGAGCGCCATCTGGAATCAACGTTGCTGGCCGTGCATTTGTACGGCTCCGCAGTGGATGGCGGCCTGAAGCCATACAGCGATATTGATTTGTTGGTTACTGTGGCCGTAAAGCTTGATGAAACGACGCGGCGAGCATTGCTCAATGACCTTATGGAGGCTTCGGCTTTCCCTGGCGAGAGCGAGACGCTCCGCGCTATAGAAGTCACCCTTGTCGTGCATGACGACATCATCCCGTGGCGTTATCCGGCTAAGCGCGAGCTGCAATTTGGAGAATGGCAGCGCAATGACATTCTTGCGGGTATCTTCGAGCCAGCCATGATCGACATTGATCTAGCTATCCTGCTTACAAAAGCAAGAGAACATAGCGTTGCCTTGGTAGGTCCGGCAGCGGAGGAATTCTTTGACCCGGTTCCTGAACAGGATCTATTCGAGGCGCTGAGGGAAACCTTGAAGCTATGGAACTCGCAGCCCGACTGGGCCGGCGATGAGCGAAATGTAGTGCTTACGTTGTCCCGCATTTGGTACAGCGCAATAACCGGCAAAATCGCGCCGAAGGATGTCGCTGCCGACTGGGCAATAAAACGCCTACCTGCCCAGTATCAGCCCGTCTTACTTGAAGCTAAGCAAGCTTATCTGGGACAAAAAGAAGATCACTTGGCCTCACGCGCAGATCACTTGGAAGAATTTATTCGCTTTGTGAAAGGCGAGATCATCAAGTCAGTTGGTAAATGATGTCTAAAACAAAGTTAGCCACCAAGAAGGTGCCATGAAAACATTTGCCGCATATGTAATTATCGCGTGTCTTTCGAGTACGGCATTAGCTGGTTCAATTACAGAAAATACGTCTTGGAACAAAGAGTTCTCTGCCGAAGCCGTCAATGGTGTCTTCGTGCTTTGTAAAAGTAGCAGTAAATCCTGCGCTACCAATGACTTAGCTCGTGCATCAAAGGAATATCTTCCAGCATCAACATTTAAGATCCCCAACGCAATTATCGGCCTAGAAACTGGTGTCATAAAGAATGAGCATCAGGTTTTCAAATGGGACGGAAAGCCAAGAGCCATGAAGCAATGGGAAAGAGACTTGACCTTAAGAGGGGCAATACAAGTTTCAGCTGTTCCCGTATTTCAACAAATCGCCAGAGAAGTTGGCGAAGTAAGAATGCAGAAATACCTTAAAAAATTTTCCTATGGCAACCAGAATATCAGTGGTGGCATTGACAAATTCTGGTTGGAAGGCCAGCTTAGAATTTCCGCAGTTAATCAAGTGGAGTTTCTAGAGTCTCTATATTTAAATAAATTGTCAGCATCTAAAGAAAACCAGCTAATAGTAAAAGAGGCTTTGGTAACGGAGGCGGCACCTGAATATCTAGTGCATTCAAAAACTGGTTTTTCTGGTGTGGGAACTGAGTCAAATCCTGGTGTCGCATGGTGGGTTGGGTGGGTTGAGAAGGAGACAGAGGTTTACTTTTTCGCCTTTAACATGGATATAGACAACGAAAGTAAGTTGCCGCTAAGAAAATCCATTCCCACCAAAATCATGGAAAGTGAGGGCATCATTGGTGGCTAAAACAAAGTTAGGCATCACAAAGTACAGCATCGTGACCAACAGCAACGATTCCGTCACACTGCGCCTCATGACTGAGCATGACCTTGCGATGCTCTATGAGTGGCTAAATCGATCTCATATCGTCGAGTGGTGGGGCGGAGAAGAAGCACGCCCGACACTTGCTGACGTACAGGAACAGTACTTGCCAAGCGTTTTAGCGCAAGAGTCCGTCACTCCATACATTGCAATGCTGAATGGAGAGCCGATTGGGTATGCCCAGTCGTACGTTGCTCTTGGAAGCGGGGACGGATGGTGGGAAGAAGAAACCGATCCAGGAGTACGCGGAATAGACCAGTTACTGGCGAATGCATCACAACTGGGCAAAGGCTTGGGAACCAAGCTGGTTCGAGCTCTGGTTGAGTTGCTGTTCAATGATCCCGAGGTCACCAAGATCCAAACGGACCCGTCGCCGAGCAACTTGCGAGCGATCCGATGCTACGAGAAAGCGGGGTTTGAGAGGCAAGGTACCGTAACCACCCCAGATGGTCCAGCCGTGTACATGGTTCAAACACGCCAGGCATTCGAGCGAACACGCAGTGATGCCTAACCCTTCCATCGAGGGGGACGTCCAAGGGCTGGCGCCCTTGGCCGCCCCTCATGTCAAACGTTGAACGACAGCTTTCCCAAAAGCTCTACGGCTGCTCTGGGTCGACACCGGTAATCGGATCGTTGCCGCACTGAACAGCGCCCCGTTCCAGGTCGCCTCCATTTATGCGGCTGAACCGAGGGAGAGCAGCTTTACGCCGTCTGGCCGCAGTTCGCCCTTGGGCGACACGTGCCGGTAGAGCGTCTGCCGGGTAATCCCGAGTTCTTCGCAGAGATCGCCCACCTTGGTTTCCGGTTGCCCCATGCTGGCCATCGCCAGGCGTAGCTTGGCGGCGGTCATCTTGAAGGGGCGCCCCCCTTTCCTGCCGCGAGCGCGCGCCGAGATAAGTCCAGCGACTGTTCGCTCGGAAATCAACTCACGCTCGAACTCGGCCAGCGCGGCAAAAATACCGAACACAAGCTTGCCGGCGGCAGTCGTCGTGTCGACCGCCGCACCGTGACCGGTCAGGACCTTCAGGCCCACGCTACGCGCAGTTAGGTCGTGCACGGTGTTGATCAGGTGGCGCAGATCACGGCCAAGCCGATCGAGCTTCCACACGATCAGCGTGTCCCCTTCACGAAGCGCCTTCAGGCAAGCAGCCAACCCTGGGCGATCATCGCGCCTGCCCGAGGCCAGATCCTCGTAAAGGTGCGCAAGGCTCACACCAGCGGCGATGAGCGCATCGCGTTGCAAATTGGTGGACTGGGATCCGTCCGCCTTCGATACCCGCATGTAGCCGATCAGCACCTTTTCACCCGTCACGTATACGTTCGATTATGTGACAGTGTGAGCCGGAAAGCTCTATCCGTCAAAATTTGTCACTTAACCCGTCATTTTGTTTAAGACATGCAAAGGGTGCATCAGGCAGGTAATGTGACAGAAATTCCGGCGGGATGCCTTCCTTCACGAAGGTGGCGCGCAACCGTTCCAAGGAAGCGGGATCGCGCCGACCATAGGAAGCCAACGCGAACAGCGAGCGTGCCGTCTCGGGGTTGTGTCGCGCTTCAATGATGGCCTCGTCGATGGCCTGGACTGCACGCTGCCAGTGATTGATGGGCTCGGGCTTCGGCGCTTTCGTCGGCAGGCCACTGGTGAACCCGGTTTGGGGCTCGGACCAGAATAGCTTTGCCTGCTCGCCTGGCGGGCTGATGTCCCTCACCTCAATCAAGCTGATTGCCGTTGCCGCCGCCTCCAGCATCTGTAACCGTACTATCGGATTCAGGGTTTCATACGGTCGCCACAGACTTTGCCCAGCACGCAGCGGATGCCCGCAGCCTTCCCAGACTTGGCGGGGATACCCCGCGCAGGTTCCGCACGCGGAAAGCGGGGTGTTCAGCTCATCGAGCAGCGTGCGAAGAAGTCGAAACCACAATCCGGCGTGGATGCGTCGGCGCGGCAGCTCCACGTGACCGGTTGTCAGTGCCTGCCAGGTACGCTGGTCCATCGCCGCAATCGCGTCGCTGGCAGTGCGCGGTTCGGCGTCGGCGTTCTCCCAGCCGAGAAACCGCCCTGGCACGCCCCAATAGGATTCCAGCCAGCAGCCATGCAGTGGGCAGCTCAGCATCAGGGGCAGCTTCCACGCGAGCAGTACGGCTTGGTTCTCCGGATCGTTCAGGCAGAGCGGACAGGCGCGGTGTATCGGTTGGGTGGGCAGCCAGGCACGCCAGCTCGTGATGGATCGCGTCTTACGGCGGAGTCTCGGCAGCAGTACCGAGAGCTGGAACGCATAGGTTTCCAATGCGGCTGGAATCTGATCATCAAGGCTGTCCAGTAGCCAAGGCACCCAGCCGGCGAAACTCATGCAGCGCAGCCGATCCAGCTCGATACCGCTCCGCTGGAAGAGCATCATCAGCAGCGACAGTGGTGGCGCGGTATCCAGGTCATCAACCTGGCCGTGACCAAGATCGTGCTCCAGCAGGTCGGACACCTCCATGTGATAGCAAAGGGCCACGCGGTTGAGCCATGAAGACAAGGCTTCGCCTTCCTTGGGAGCCGGATGCAGCGGCCAGCGTGGCGCTGGCTTCACATCAGTTCCCGCTCGAATTGCCGACGCCGCTCGCTTGGGCCGGTGTAATCGGCCATGCTGAGCGTGCGGTGGTTGATCGCTTCCTCGCCGCTCTCCACGGCGACGAGGGCCGCCGCCATCAGCAAGTGCGCCAGTTCGCCGATGGTGCCCTCGCTGCGTGTGAGCAGGTAGCGGGCCATGTCCAGCGTGGCAATCGACGAGGGTCGCCGCAATGGAAGCGAAGCGGCGAAGCTGGCCAGCAGTGAGCAGCAATCGTCGTTGGCCTCCCACACCGGCAGCATCATGGGCTCGAAGCGGTTTTCCAATTGGTCATCCGAGCGGATGGCCAGGTAGGCGTCGCGCGTGCCGACCCCGACCAATGGGATGCGCAGCTCATTGCCGAGGAAGCGCAGCAGGTTGAGGAATTCCCGGCGGTTGACGCTGTTGCCGGCCAGCACGTTGTGCAGCTCGTCGATCACCAGCATGCGCACGCCGACCTTGCGCAGCAGTGCCAGAGCCAGTTGCTCCATTTCCGGCAACCGTGGGCGTGGGCGCAGCGGCGCGCCCATCGCGGCGAGCAGCGCGACGTAGAAGCGGATCACGGACGGCTCGGACGGCATCTGCACGACCAACACCGGGATGTGCTCCTGGTCGGCGTCGGAGCTGGCCGGGTGGGTGCGGCGGAACTTCTCGACGATCATCGACTTGCCATTGTTGGTCGGGCCAACCAGCAGCAGGTTGGGCATGCGTTGCTTGTTTGGCCACGCATAAAGGGCTTCCAGCCGGTTCAGCGCCTCGACTGCGCGCGGATAGCCGATCCAGCGGTCGGCGCGAAGGCGCTGGATGCGCTCGTCCGCCGGAAGACGGGCCAAGCCCTGGGCCGCCGGCAGCAGGTGGGACAGGTCGATGATGGGATATTCGTCCACGGCTACCACTCCTCAATCTGGTCGAACGGTTTGGCGGGTGGCAAGTTGTCTGCCTGCGGGTCGGCAATATCCGTATCCGGCGGAACGGGCTTGTCCGGCCGAGCTGATGTCTTGAGGTGCTGGCGGCGATCCGCGTCACGCCGCGCCTTGCGTGTGGCCTTCTGCGCGCTGGTCACAATCTCACGCATCTGGCCGATCATGCGGAACAGCGCCGACTCATCCACCTGTTCGCGCCCTTGCTGCCGCAGTTTCGCCAGCGCCTGCCGTTGTTCCCAGAGGGTGACAGCCGGATGCGACAAGGTACGGTAGGGAATTTCCAGGTAATGCTGTCCCTCCGGTTCCAGGACCCAGATACGGCTGATGTCGCGCGGATCGCGCCGGATCAGAAAGGACGGCCAGCGTTCACGCCGCGCAATCCACGGCTTGAGCGCATCGGCGTAGTAGTGGATGTGGTCGATGACAAAGCCGGTGCGGGTCAGCGTGCGCCGGAGGATCGGCAGAAAATCGACCAGGAACGAAGTAGCGCGTGTGACGACGGCCGGTACGCCGACACGCGCCACGGCCTCGGCCCAGCGCGCGGCCGGCGGTTGGAGCAGGCCGTTGTGCACCGAACCGTGGTAGGTGCCGACCGCCAATGTGAGCCAGCGCTCTAGCTCGCGCAGCGTCAGGGCGGCCTTGTTTTCGGAATCGTAGTCGCCGCGCTGGTCAGGGTTGGAGAAGGTCGTTCCCGGCAGTTCGTCGTGAATCATCTGCATCGCCGTGCCGATGATCCGTTCCACGATGCCGCCATAGTGCGGCTGTCCCAGCGGGCGATAGTCCAGCCGGATGCCATGCTGCTCGCAACCCCGGCGCAGGGCCTCGCTCTTGAACTCGGCCGCGTTGTCTAGGTAGAGCAGCAAGGGCTTGCCGCTCATCTGCCAATCCATTTCCACGTTCAGTCCTTCCAGCCAAGGGCGCTTGTCGCAGGCGACATGCACGAGGCACAGGCCAACCGAAACGGCAGACGGCGCTTCCAGCGTGACGACCATGCCGAGCACGCAGCGGGTGAACACGTCGATGGCGAGGGTCAGGTACGGGCGGCCAATAGGTTGCCGGTCGCGGTCATCGACCACGATCAGGTCGATGACCGTATGGTCTATCTGCACCTGCTCCAGCGGCGCGGTCACGGCAGGAGGCTCGCCGCCCACACCTTGTAGGTCACGAGCGGCATCCTGGCCTTCCCGCCGGCGGATGACCTTGCGCGGGTCAAGGCTAGCGATCCGTAAGGCCACGGTATTGCGCGCCGGCACTCGCAGTTTTTGAGCCTTGCACACCTGAGTGACTTCGCGGTGAAAGGCCGCTAGGCTGCGCTTCTGCTTGGTCAGGAACCGCTTTTGCAGTAGCTCGTGGATGACGCGCTCGACCGGTTCCGGCAAGCGCCCCTTACCTTTACCTCCACCGGACTGGCCGGGCACCAGATCCGTCACGAGGCCGCTGCCTTGCCGGGCACGCCGGATCAGAACGTATACCTGGCGCCGAGACAAGCCCAGCGCCTGAGCCGCCATATCGGCCGCTTCGTGCCCGACCGTCTCCGACTGCGCCAACGGACTGATGATCTCCGCACGACGGCGCGCACGCTCCCAAGCCTCATCAGGCAGAGTGGCCACGCCTTGTTCTGGAATCCGTGGGGTGTCCGTCGCCATGCTCACCTCGCTTTGGTGCACACGAGTATTGAGCATAGTCGAGATTGGTGCAGATCACTTCTGATATTGAACTGTCAGGAGCTGGCTGCACAACAGCCATTACGCCCAATCAACTGGTGCAGTCGTCTTCTGAAAATGACAGTTGCCTGCTGAGAGACGGCCGTCCAACAAACCCTGGTTTATTGGACGGTCTGAGCGAGGGGCGTTCAGTTGCAGAAAGCGTGAGCCCATTGAGATTAAATGCAAGCCGGCGCGGCTGAATGCAAGCTCGCTCGCAGCTAATGTGAGCCCGAGGGCTTCGTCAGCCGCAGTTAATCTGAGCTGGAAATTGCATCGATTGCGAGCCCGGCCGTTTTCAAACGCGAGCCGTTACAGCTAGTGAGATCGAACATCTACTGCCGCATCAGTGGATGCTGCGTAATTGCATGGACTTGACCACCCGTTTGCACTCGACTTGACCAGTTGTTTGCATCGAATTTGAACCGCGCACGGGTACGCCCTGACCGGCAGAAATCGACCGACTCTGTTGAAAAAGTCGGTTCGCCCAAACAGCCCGGTCATTGACTGGTTAAAACGCCTTTTTTGCACACTGCTACGTGAAATCTGAGTCCGGAAGCCTCTGCCGAAAGTAAAGATTTCAATCTCGGACGCATACTTTTCTGCTGCGGAAACCATGGTCGACTTTTTTAACAGAATCGGCCAAAAGCGGACGTAGCTAATAGACCACTGCTTTCGGTCAGTGCGCGGTCATGAAAGCAAGTAGCTGGCCGCAGGCACTCCGGATAAGGCCATCAGCGCCCTTCGATTAACTCTCCGAACAACTCCCTGACCTTGACTTTGGCATCCGCCAACGCGACTCGGCCTTCATCGGTAATCTCGTACATGCGTCGCTCACGGCGCCCGGTACGCTCATGGTGCGAGCGCAGATAACCTTTCTTTTCCAGACCGTGCAGCATCGGATACAGCGTGCCCGCGCTAAGCTCGTAGCCGTGGTGTCGCAACTCTTCGATGATGGCCAGCCCGAAGATGGGAGCCTCGGCGGCGTGGTGCAGGATGTGCAGGCGGATCAACCCGCCGTAGAGGTCTTTGTCGGTCATTCGCCGCCTCTCACAGGGCAATGCTCAACAGCCCGCCTAGGATACCGCTGCCCAGCACGACCAGCCACGGCGGCAGCTTCCAGAACATCAACGCCACCAGTGCCACAAGGGCCAGGCCGAAGTCTTGCGGGCCATGAATCGCACTCGTCCACACGGGCTGGTAGAGAGCAGCCAGCAGCAGGCCGACCACGGCCGCATTGATGCCGAGCAGTGCAGCCTGCGTGCGCAGGTTACGGCGCAGGTGTTCCCAGAACGGCAGGGCACCCACCACCAGCAGGAAAGACGGCGCAAAGATCGCCAGAAGGCAGATCAGGCCGCCAAGCCAGCCAGTTGGTGCTTGGTTCATCGAGGCGCCGAGAAAGGCTGCAAAGGTGAACAGAGGCCCCGGCACGGCCTGCGCCGCACCATAGCCCGCGAGGAATGCATCATTGTCGACCCAGCCTGTTGGTACGACCTCAGCTTGCAACAGCGGCAGCACGACATGCCCGCCACCGAATACCAGCGAGCCGGCGCGGTAGAAGGCATCCACCATCGCCAATGTCTGATTCGGGAACACAGCTGCTAGCAACGGCAGCCCCAGCAGAAGAGCAAAGAACAGCGCCAGCCAGAACAGGCCAACGCGACGCCGCACGCTGATCGGCAGTGGATCATGGGCCTCTCCCTGTTGCGGTTTGAACAGCAGCAGGCCGACGATGGCTGCAAGGATGATGACACTCACTTGCCCCCAGGCAGAGGGTATGAGCAGCACGAAGCAGGTCGCCGCCGCCATGATGGAAATACGCGGTGCATCGGGACACAGATTGCGCGCCATGCCCCAGACCGCCTGGGCGACCACTGCCACGGCCACCACCTTCAAACCGTGCAGCACGCCAGCAGGCATGGCATCACCATAACTGGCGATGCCGAGTGCGAAGAGGATCAGGGCAATTGCGGAGGGCAAGGTGAAGCCCAGCCACGCGGCCAGCGCGCCGCGATAGCCAGAGCGCGACAGACCGAGCGCGATACCGACCTGGCTGCTGGCCGGCCCTGGCAGAAACTGGCAAAGGGCGACAAGATCCGCATAGCTGCGCTCGCTCAACCATTGTCGACGCACCACGAACTCATCGCGGAAATAGCCCAGGTGTGCGATTGGGCCGCCGAAGGAGGTGAGCCCCAAGCAGAGGAAGATCAAAAAAACAGCCCAAGGGCTACGGTCAGTCTTGGTGATCTCAGTCATGGTCATTACTTGATCTGTGACAGGGTTGGATGAAATTATCGATGTACGATAGCGTAAATCGATAATTGAGGTCGACCATCATGGAACTCATTCTGATCGGCTTTGCGGCACTGCTGGCTTCAGGGCTGACGTTGCTCTCTGGCTTCGGTCAAGGGACAGCGCTGATGCCAGTATTTGCCCTTTTCTTCCCCTTGCAGCTCGCTATTGCGGCCACCGCCGTGGTGCACTTCGCCAACAATCTTTTTAAGCTCGGGCTGATGGCCCAGCAGACTGATTGGTCGGTTGTGGTGAAGTTCAGCTTGCCGGCTGCCTTCACGGCAACCCTGGGCGCAGGCTCACTGGCGTTCTTCGACCAACTGCCGCGCGTCGGCCCATCTGGACACCATGGTCTTTCAGCATCCGGAACGACGCGGAAAGAACTCCTTGGAAGCTACGCACCAGACTGATGTGCGAACTTCTGGCCGGCGATGTGGGGGTAGATGTTATGCACGCGATGCGGCCGCAGTTCGCACTGCAGATCGACATAGGGCAGATCGCCGCCGATTTGGTGAAAGAGTTCAACAAGACTCCAGCACTCAAAACCTGGGGCTGGATGTGCATCATTGATGGCACGCCGCAGATGATGCCGCCCACATCGTTTTTGTAGCTATTCAGTTACGCCGTGCTTTGAGTGGTCAGATCCAATGCAATTGGCTGGTCAAATCCGATGCCAACAGGTGGTCAAGTGCAATGCAAACGCTTGGTCAAGAGAGGTGCAATTTCCCAGGATGCCTGGCTGATCTACGCAAGGCGTATTCCCCGTACGCTTACGCAGCTAAGCGCTCAAGGTGCAGTTGTTCGAGAGCTTCAATTTCTTCGCCTTGTTCTTTGTGCAGAGCTAGCTGTCGCTGAGTGCTGGCATCCAGCAACGTTTCAGTTTGCGCTATAGCTTTTTTGCTCTCGATGAGTAGGAGGAGGAGCACGACAATTAGAATGAGCGACGCACCTAAAACGAAGAGAAGGCAGCTGTGAATCAGGGTTGGATCGATAGTGGTGCTCAACGCAGATAGACCTCGGTAATCTCAGGGCGGAAATGGCCTAGTTCCTGTGAGACCACCTCCAAGGCTTGTTTCCGTGGGAGATGACGTTGTAGCGAAGCCATTCGCTCTTGAGCGTACGTGTGGCGTAATCCATGTGCGCCATTTGACCAGCCGAGAGCTTCCTTCGAGGCAGTGCTGACGCTTTTGCTCCAAGGCTGGCCGCCGCCAATTGCATAGAATTGCTGGTAGTTGATGCCGCGATCCGTTACGCCCCGTGGTGCCGCCAGCCGGGTCCTTTCTAATCGTTGAGCCAGTGGAATCGGGATACGCACCTCGCGAACTAGTCCACCTTTACCGTGAACGGTGTAGCTGATCGTAGTTTCCCGAATTCCTGCAAATTTCATCCCGTGCGTTGGACGTTCATCCGCTACACGGCGATGAGTTCTTTGGAGACTCAGCAATTCATGAGCACGGAGACCCGCTGCGTATGCAATCTCTGTCGCAAGCGAGTTGTGAGGAGCTTGCCGAGAGGCGATCAGCGTCATCTGCTCGCGGTTATATGCTCGTGTTTGGTTGGCCAAACGGCGACCCAAAGTCGGGTGCTGCTTCGTGCTGGTGCGAGCGGTCGCGCTGCTTTTAATTACTTCCAGAGACCGGCCTATCGGCAGTTGTAGGGTGACGTGTTGCATCATGGCCTGGAGAGCCTGACGCTCCATATCGAGTGTTTTCTGACCCACGGTCGTCGCCCTTTGCTGGAGGTAGCTAATCGCGCGATCAGGGGTCATTTCGCGGAGGCTGCCTAAGCGATGCTGCTGTAGGTAAGCGGTGATGCGTACCAACCGCTGCTCGTAGTTACGGACAGTGCCCACGGATCGAATTTGGGTGCCCTGGAGCTTTTTCATCACGGATGCAGCTTGCGTTGTAGGCTTGGCAAACTTAGCCACTCAGGCGATTCCGATGTAGCCATCGGTGCACTGTAGAGCGTTGAATCTTGATACCTCTTTCCGCTATCCAGCGTTGCAGTTCGGTGCCATTGCAGCCTGCTGAATCAAGCTGCAACAGCTCGTATTTATAGTTATCCAACAATGAGCGACGCTGGGCATAAGTTCGGGGTTTTCTCCGAATCCTTGATTCGGCCTTGAGGCGTGCAGTAATGCTCTGCGCATCGAATTCGCTCATGGGATTCTCTCTATCAGGTGTAAGAACTCCTGACCGTTGCCGGTTCAGCGACACACCATCCGGAGATGGTTCGTTGTGTGCCTGTTCGCCCCCTGCGGATTCCACGCCATCCGGCCACCCAGTCCACGCTCATCTGGCCAGGCATTCCACGGCCATCTGGCCACCTGTTCCACGGCCATCCGGCCGGGCAGTCGGAGCGCAGCGACGCAGGGGTGGCATTGTTAGTCCGGGTTGGCTGGCGTCGTCAATTTCTGCGTCCGTTTGCGCATTGATTCACCCTTCAGATTGATCCGATAAGCGTTGTGCACCAGGCGGTCGAGGATGGCATCGGCCAGGGTCGGATCGCCGATCAGTTCGTGCCAGTTGTCCACCGGCATCTGGCTGGTGACGATGGTCGAGCGCTGGCCGTAACGGTCGTCCAGTAGCTCCAGCATGTCGCGCCGTTGCTCGCCGGTGAACGGGGCCAGGCCCCAGTCGTCGAGGATCAGCAGGTCGGTCTTGGCGTAGCTGCTCATCAGCTTGGCGAAGCGGCCGTCGCCATGGGCCAGACCCAGTTCTTCCAGCAAACGTGGCAGGCGCAGATAGCGCACGCTGTAGCCCTCTCGGCAGGCCTGGTGGGCCAGGGCACAGGCCAGCCAGGTTTTACCGACACCGGTGGGGCCGCCGATGATCAGGTTGAGGCCGTCGCTCAGCCACTGGCCACTGCTCAGTTGCAAGATCAGCGCCTTATCAAGTCCGCGCGGGCTGCGGTAGTCGATGTCTTCGAGGCAGGCGTTGTGCTTGAGCCGGGCCTGGCGCAGACGGCTGCTCAGGCGCTTGTCGTCGCGTTCAGTCAGCTCGCGGTCGACCAGCAGGCCGAGGCGTTCCTCGAAGCTCAGGCTGTCGATGTCCGGGGTTTTCAGTTGCTCGGCGAGTGCCTTGAGCATGCCGGTCAGGCGCAGGGTCTGGAGCTTGTCCAGGGTCGGATGGGGCAGCATGGTGGGATTCCTTGGGGTCAGTGGTAGTAGCCGGGGCCGCGCAGGTTGGCGTGGTCGTCTGGCAGTAGAGGCAGGTTGGCTTGAGCCAGTGGCAGGTTTTCCAGCCCCTGGCGCAGGATCGATTCGAGGCTCTTGTAGCTGCACGCGCCGAGGCTGAGGGCGCGTCGGCAGGCCAGCTCCAAGCGCACTTCGCCATGGGTCTTGCCCAGGCGCAGGATGCCCAGGCAGGCCCGGTAGCCGTGAGTCGGGTGGATGCGCCGTTCGAGGATGTGGCTGATCACGCCGGCGGTGTTCGGCCCGGTCTGCTCAGCCCAGCGGATCAGCCGTTGTGGCGTCCACTCGGCGTGCTCGCGATGGCTCTTGGGCATGTGCTCGGTCTGCGTGCTGTGCCTGCCCTTGTGCATTGAGCGCAGGTGGCTGGCCACTCGCTGGTTGGCGTGGAAACACTCGACGGTGCGCGCCGTCAGCCGTACTTCCAGTTGCTTCTTCACCAGTTGGTACGGCACCGAGTAGTAATGCCCATCGACCTCGACGTGGTAGTCGATGTGCACCCGCGCCTTCTTCCACTCGGCGTAGACGTAGGGTTGCTCCGGCAGGGGGCGCAGCGCTGGACGATCCAGGGCTTCGAAGGCCGACTGCCGGGAGCCCGGCAGCTTGCGAAACGGTCGTCGGTTGAGCCGCTCCAGCAATAAGGCGATGGCGCTGTTGAGTTCATCCAGGGAGAAGAACTGGCGGTTCCTCAGCGCGGCGAGGATCCAGCGCTCGACCACCTGCACGCCGACCTCGGCCTTAGCCTTGTCGCGCGGCTTACGCGCCCGCGCCGGCACCACCGCCACGCCATAGTGCTCGGCCAGATCGCGGTAGCTCGGGTTGATGTCCGGCTCGTAGCGATGACTCTTACTCACCGCGCTGCGCAGGTTGTCCGGCACCACGATCTCCGGCACGCCGCCGAGGAAGGCGAAGCAGCGGACATGGGAGCCCAGCCAGTCCGGCAACTGCTGCGACCAGGTCGCTTCGGCGAAGGTGTAGCTGGAGGCGCCGAGTACCGCGACGAACACCTGCGCCTGGCGGATCTCGCCGCTATAGCGGTCGATCACCGGCACCGTCTGCCCGGCGTAGTCGACGAACAACTTCTCGCCAACGCGATGTTCCTGGCGCATCACCACGTCCAGCTTGCCCTGCCAGGCTCGGTAGTGCTCACAGAACCAGCTGTACTGAAAGCCCTGCGGCTGGCTCAGACGGTACTCCTGCCAGAGCAGCGCCAGGGTTACGCCGGGGCGGCGCAGTTCGGCATGCACCCATGCCCAATCGGGTAAAGGCCGCTTCTCACTGGCAACCGCCGGGGCCGGCGGGAACAGTTGCTGCTCCAACTCGGCATCGGACAGCGAACAGGGCCAGGTGAGGCCGCTGGCGGCAAAACGATTGAGGTAGTCGCCGACGGTGACACGACCGACCTGCACGCTGACCGCAATCTGGCGAGCCGATAGTCCGACCTCGAACTTGAGACGTAGTACTTCGCGAATCTTACGCATGGATAAACGCTCCACGACGACCTCTCTGCTTCGAAAAAGAGGTCGATGGTAGTGAAGAAATCCTGCGTAGCTGCCTACCCGGTTGGGTGGCCGGATGGCCGTGGAATCAGTGGCCGGATGCGCGTGGAATGGGTGGCCGGATCACCGTGGAATCGGTGGTCAGATGCTCATGGAATGGGTGGCCAGATGACCGTGAAATCCGCACCCCCCTTAGCATGAGATGCAGGCGGGGACTGTTCACGCCTACTCGGATTCTCCGAGTGAGTTCCTGAGTGTCCGCTCAGGTTCGGCTGCCATTGGGTCTGGCTGACCATGTTGGGTTGTCTTCACTCCTCAAGTGATTGGTCGTTGATGGTCCCGATACGTAGTCGGCGTTGGGCCGGGCACACACGCGATGACGCAGGTGTGGCCGATGGGCTAATGCCCGCGATGACGCAGGCTGAGCCCCCTGCCACTGTCGCAACCCACGAATCACACGGGTAACGACTGCCGGGCAGTGCGGTTTGGTTCCTGATCAGCTTACGAAAACGGGGGCGGGCAAACAACGCAACTGCGCTGCGTTGTATTTGTTGCGCGAAATCAAACCGGTCGATGGTGCCCGCTATGTAGCGCGACGTTTACGAGCGTTACATAGCGGGCACGGGGCGCGAGCAGAACCAGTAGCAGTAACTACATAGGGTTCGGTAGAACCGAAGCCAGTGGATTCATAGGATCGATACGTATCCTTTATCACTGGAGTGATGTGACGATGAAATTCGCGATTTTTTTGGACTGGGTTCAGGTGCGTATGCCATTCCTTACCAGGTGGGCGGGTCGGCTGGGATTGCTCCTAGGCCCCGTTCTTTGCGTTCTGCATCTGATCGCCGCATCAATTTTTCCACCATACGGGCAACTCGTACTCGCCCAATATGATGCGGTCCAGCTCACCGGAAGCCTCTTAGCCGCTCCGACTGCGCAGTATTTCATTCTGTTGGGCGTGGTCTTCGGTGTCCTGTGGGTATTCCTTTGGGCTGTCCGGTGTGCCTTGGCTCTGCGTAGTTGGATCATCTGTCGGCGGGCGGCATGATGAGCATTGGCACGGCTGAGGATTTCGCCGGATTCAATTGGGTATTCGGGCTGTGGGAAAACGTTGCGTTGACGATCCTGACTGCCACCGAGCCGCTATTTGTTGCATTCAACGAAACCAGCAACGCGCTTATCGTTGCGGTTGGTTTTGGGTGGATGCTGCTTGTTGCATTGCGCGTGGGACAGGGCGCGGCGCGAACGTTGTTGTCCGGAATTATGATTTTCCTGGTTGTAGCGTACGGAATGAGACCGGTGACCGTAACCCTTCCAAGCGGAGCAACGGTCCGGTTGGTTGAGGCTCAGGCGGTGCCGCTCAGTTTCGTGATGACGATTCACAAAATCTACAGACAGGCTTTTGATCAGGTTCTTAGTGATCAAACAGTGGCAGGGACAATCGTCCCCGCGCAGTCCGCGATTGACAACATGGTAGGTCGATCAGCCGAAGTGTTTGCCGGCAGTGATTTGGCTCGGTTGATTAGAGATTACAACGCTAGTTGTGCCCCGGCGCCGGCGGAGCTTGCCGGTCCCGAGCACGCGGCCAAAGTCGAAGCTTTGCAGTCTATAGGGCTGCTCGGCGGTGGTGGCTTGGGGATACCGGATGAAGAAGTCGGCGTGATAGCACAAGCACGCACCGCTATTGGCGGCGCGTGGACATATGTGTTCGGTTCAGCCGAAGAAAATGGAGGTTGGGGAGCTTATCTGTTAGGCGGCGGGGCTGCCCGAGCTAGTCTGGGTCAGGTGCTTGACCAGAGAGCTATCCAGTCGCGTCGTGAGGCCGGTATTCGTGCTCTTGAATCTGCCGGGCCGTTCATGGGGGACCGCTATGCCCTGCCAACGCAAGCGCATTGGGCCGCCAAGCTTGCAGGGGAATCTCAAGCTACGCCGTCTTACTTGTCGATCAGCACAGTGCCAGGGCAGGAGTCGGCTATCGTCGGCGACGATCAAGGAATAATGTTTCGACCCACCAGTTGCATCGAGGCATACAAAATTGCCCAGATGGGCGCTGAGCAGGCGTATCAGGCGTTGCGCGAGTCGGGTGCGGTTATAGCAGGTGGGCAGAGAGTAAGCGCTGAGGTGGGGGCTGTCAGTACAGCGACAGCTTGGCAGCGATTCATGGCTGGTTCATTGCAGAAAACGGCGGGCCTCTCTCGTGGGGATAGTGAGGTTGCTGGAAGCTTCTTAGCCGCGGCTCAGATGTGGAAGAACTTTAGCGGGTGGCTTGATCTGCAAACGCTGTTACCTGGTTATGTGATCATGTCAGCCTGGTTGTTTTGGATTGTGTTACTCCTCGCGCCGTTCTTCTTGATGCTCGCGCCTCTCAGGGGCGGTAGGATGTTGACCAATTGGCTGTCGCTGCTGATGCTGCCGGTCATCTCCGTCATGACCGCACAGATGATCACTGTTGCGGTGTCCCAGACGGTGGCTGCTGTTGCGGTTGCCCAAGCGGGGGCTGCTAGTGGGTGGTCAGGCGTCGGAGCGGACTATGACGGTCTTCGTGGGTTGATGTCAGCTATTGCAGCTGTATCACTGGGCATTTCCACCTGGATCACTTCGAGTATGCTAGGTGTATCGTTGGGGGGGTTGGCTGGTAGCCTGTCCGGCGCTGTGGCAACTGCCAGCGATGTAGGACGCCTAGGTATGAAAGCGGTTGGGTTTGCCATGATGGGCTCCCGAATTGCTAGCATAGCGGGAGCGGCCTCGACTGGGCGCAGGCGTGGCTCTAAAACTCAGTCGGGCAACGAAACCCCTCCATCCATGCCACCGTCAGCCAATCCGGTTGGGCCTAGCTCGATTCCCACATTTCGGCCCGGTAGCCCTGGTGTGAGATCGCTAAACCCACCGAAAGCCGGACGTTAGAGTTCGGGCAAGGGGGGCGGCGCTGACCGCCCTGGTACAGGTGATGACGTCGCTTTTTGCGGGGCTCATCTGTACAAGCCCTCCATTTCCGAAAGAAACCAACAGATGCATTCGCGGCGCCCTAACAACTCAATTGGGGGCACCGCTTTTGCGTTGCCGAAGCAGTTGGCCGCACAAGCTCGCAACTGCCGTTCCAGTGACTCACCTTTAAGGCTCCTCTGAGATGAGTCACTGGTTCTTCGCCCTGCCATTGGCATGGCGTCGCCAGACCCAATCAAGCCTGCGCCACACCAGTGACTACCCAGCGAAAATCTCCGAAAAACCACTGAGAATCATCGGCGCACCCTCTCGTGCTTTGGGGGACTGTTGATACACCCCGGCTTACCTATGAGATCCGCCACGAACTCCTCGATTCCCACTTGGGGTAGTGAGCATTTTTTTCCGTGGCCCGATGACACCATGCCAAGTGGTGTTTTGCTTCCCCCTCTACTGGGAGAGGAGATGAGCATGAAGACTCTTTTGATCACGGTTGTATGCGCTGGGGGAGGGTATTTGCTGGGAACGAATCGCTTAGTACCTCCATGGCTGGTAATCGGATTGGCAATTTTGGGCGTGGGGTTATGGGCCATTGCCGAGTGGATTGAGCTCCGGGAAGGGAATGACGAGGGCAAACCATGATGTATGCCGATATGAAGGATCTTGCCGTTCTATCTGCAATGTTTCCTTCCTGGAGTTGGAGGCTGGCGGTGAGACGACGGGTATTTGTGGCATCGGAAGGGCCAGTCATCCGACTCTACTGGATGCCAGCCTTGTTGAGCCTTGACGAGTTTCGTGCCCAGCTTTTTGTGAAGGAGCTCAACGCCTTAGGCGCGTCTGGTGGCTCAAGACAGGGGGAGAGGTGATAATGGCAAATTGTTATCAAGGAGTGTGCTGTGTGAAAAAATGGAAACTGGTGATGCTGGCTGTGGCATCCGCCTCCCTTGCCGGGTGCTGGCAGAGCGATTACGCCTTTGAGGGGAAATACTTCGTTGCGGAGGGAGAGGAGTGCGCGCCCCCTACTAGCGCCTCGGATCGCGAGCAATATCTTCTGGATATCACCAAACAGGTCCACGACGGTAAAGCTTTGTACTCGGCCAGATTCCCAATCGCTGCGAAGCTGGGAGCTCCTCTCACCAGCGAACAGAGCGTGACTGCAACAGACGATAATGAGCTGACTTTCCGGTTCAATAAACCTGAAGTTTCCGGAGTGTTTTCAGGAAGCCCGGCAGTGGAAATCATGCTCACCGTCGTGCCTAACAAGAGCAGAAAAGATCATCTCTGGATGAAAAAAGCGACTTTCACTAGCGTTCGAGACGGGAAGGTCATCGAACGAGATTTTTTAGCCAGTCTGAGAGCTGCAAGCAAGGTCGGGGAGTCCGGTGCTTGTTTGAGAAAAGATAGCGTCGCCCTATGATTGGCTAAACATCGGGCTGCCAGAGATAAGGGGGAGCGCCTTGGCGCTCCCTCCGTGTAACAAACCAATCGTGTTGCAGTTCGCTTGAGAGCGGGCAGAAGCCGCGAGCCATTTGGGATTTTCGAGTGATGCGCTAAAGTCCGCTATTTTCGCTCTGTCACTCGGCCAAGATAGTGGCAGTCTGTTTCCCGGTTGAGTATGTCTATAATTTCATCAAGTGCAATTTTTTCATGCAGTCCAATTTTGAAGCTGGCTCCATTGGTATAAAAAAGGTCGGCATGGTCTAAGGGGTGTTTGTGCCCATCTCGTCTGTCGGGGTCATGGTCGAAGCGCAGATATCCGTCTTCTGCATCAAGTAGCTCGGCCAGAACAGGCCAAAAGTCATTTGAAGCCCCACCCTGGCTTTCGAAATGTTCCGCTAGAGTCCACTCATTGATCAAGCCATTATTTTTCAGAAGTGATGCTATCAGTAGTATTTCTGAGGATAGCCTACTATCAATATCAATGCCGGAGATGGTTTTTACGGTAAATGAGCCTGCATCGGCTTCAACCCTAAATGGAAAGGCTACGGAAAAAGTTTTAGGGCCGCTGGAGTAAAATAGTCTACTCATTCTGGAGTTGTGGATGTGGATTTCTGCGGCAGTAATAGCTTCATGCGGTGGAAAGTAGTTGATGATTACTTTTATTGAGTCCATCCATAGTCTCAAAATATCAAACCTGCTGCGTATGGCCTTAGTGAAAGCTTCAGTCTGATATTGGTCCACTTTGAAAATATTTACCGTCATGCCGAGCTATTCCGACGTAAGCTTACGGGCAAGCTTGTGGATCTCGACTTTAGATGCATCAGGATCGAGGAGAGACTTCATTGCACTGAGATAACGAGCGACTTGAGATTCAGGTGTGCCCAGTTCTGTGAGAATGTCTAACGCGAGATCATCGAAAGATTTAAGTCTGCCATGCCATTTGACGGAGGCTCTAATTCGATCTTGTTCTTCAGCTGGTGGCGGCATGACTCTCAATACACCGCTTTCGGAGATCTTTTCTAGACCTTCCTGAATCCTGTCGAGCGTTTGATTCATAGCCCCATTCGGGACTAAAAAATACGTCTTAAGGAAGGACCTCGTAATTGCCATGTAGAGTGCATTTCGATGATTGAATGACTCCGAGAGGTGGGAGGTTACGCAGATTACAAATGGGAACTCTAAGCCCTTCACATGGTTAGTGTTGCTGAGGAAAAGCTCTCCATCTTTGCTTGGATTACCAGATTCATAGGCTTTGTTAACAGGCCAGCCGACTTCTCTAGGTATGATCTGAGCAAGCATGTCAGACATTTCGTAAATTGCTTTTCCTTTGTCGATCATGATAATACCGACATCATTTGCAGTTACGTTGGGGTACTGTCTTTTTATATCTCTTATGCATTCTATGATTTGCAGGCAGCTTTGCTGACGATACTCTCCATTTAAGCGAATTAAGTCTACGCTTCTGCTTTCTTGAGATATGTCTTCAAATCTGCTGATAGGCTCGCGCTTGAGAATTAGCTCTCCCGTGTGCGGATCGGTATGGTTTTGGTAGCCGCAAGCATCTAAATCGTCGTTGTCTAGCCAGTTAAGTTTCCGGTCTTCGAAGTATCCCATAGCTAGCGCCTGTGCGAACATAAGCGTAGTGGGTGCCGTGCGGTAGCACTTGCTAAGTGTAAATTCCGCCTTAGCTCCGGCGTTTTTTCTTTCGTCGAAAATGCTTTGGAATATGTCGCCGGCTATGAATAGAGAGTTTTTTGTTGCCAGTTCGCATAGCACAAAGAAACTCTCGGGGAAATCTTGACTTTCATCGATCAGCATGTAATCGAACGCATATACTCCGTCCGTTCCACCTTTCGCTTTCAGTGCTTCTAAAGACAGTGAGCAAGCTCGGTCAAAATCCATGGAGCGTGACCAGGGGTGGCAGGGGATATCGTACGCGCTGCAAATAGCTGCGTATGCGCCGGAATATGGCTGGCCAGATGAACCCCATGCATGAACACAAAGAAGCCTATGGTTCCATTCAATCTGCTGCTCAACCTTCATGAAGTTAAAGAACTTCGGGATTCTTGCTCGAAGGTTAGCGGCAAGAATTTTGTTGTGGCACGTGACAGCAATTTTGGAACTGTCATCGGCAACGTAGAGCTCTTTAAGCTTGTGAAGCAGTAACTCAGTTTTGCCGGTCCCTGAGAGACCTTGTATGCGGACTTCTTTTTGTTTCAAGTCTTGATATACGAAGCGAGTCTGATCTCCATCGAAAAGCAAAATATTACGCTTAATTCGATCGAGGTCATTTTCAGGTACTTCTACACCGACACGTTCGATGTCGTTAATGCTGCCGGTGGCTAATGAAACAAGCAATTCTGAAAGGCGTTGTTCTTCTGGATTGTCTAGTTCCGACGCTTCAAGGTATTCTGCTATTGATAGATTTTCGGCGTTTGGCTTCTGAGAGGTTAAAACATTTTGCCAGCGCTTCGGTCGACCGATTTTTTCTTTGTAGTTGAATTTTGTTGAGATGTAGCCAATATCCTCAACGAAATCATCGGCATATTCTGATAGGGTGTTTTCGTCTGTGCTGCAACTTGCGAATACGATCTTTCGTTTTGGGATTAATATGGCGAAACATTTGTCTGATTCGTAGTTGCCTTTGACTTCAATCAGTGGCTTGTCGATGATGTAGCACTGTACGAATTTTTGTGCGCACCAATCGGCCAGCTCATGCAGAAAACCTTCAATTTCTGCGCTTGCCTCAATGCTACTGAAGATATAACTGCTCATATTTTTCTCTGTTCTGGATGGCGCTTGAGCGAGGGGTGGTGCTTTTTACTGAGTACTCAAGCTAGGTCGTGAACGGATGATGGCCCAACCTTGGGCCACCGGCAAGGAAAGCAGCTGTTACCGGCGGTGTCTCAGCTCTACCTACAGGCTCACCAGCTCGGATATCACCGTGAGGATGCTTTGTCCTTTGTCCTACCGCTGAGAGCGCCGAAGGTAGCCCTCAATCGCATTCCCTTGTGAAGACGAGCCCGAGCCCGAGCTGAGTACCTAGATGAGTGCCTTTTTGCATATTCAAACTGAATTCAACGCCTGATTCTCTGGCGTTGAGCTAGCTGATTCGACTCCTGTCTCCGGCACCAGATCTTGTTGGCACGATGCAGGTTTTCCTGGCTTCGGCTCCTCCAAAAATGCCCGCCTTGTGCGGGCATTTTTGTTTCTGCCACATTCTGTTTTTGGCTGATCAGGCTACCTTCTGCCCTGCATTTTGGCCGAGTGAATGGTTAGCTGCTTTTCACTTCCGGTTGCACGGGTTTCAAGATAATGGATGGCTGGCATTTGGCTTTCGCCCCGTGTTTTCGGGGTGTTGGGCAAAATTCTTTTAGATAGTGTTTTCACCGGTTAGAGATATCTCAGATGGCCTGCCTGGTCACCATAGCCAGCAGACACTCCGCATTACCCTGTGGGAGCGGGTTCACCCGCGAACACCGGCGAAGCCGGTGCCATTCACTGAGGTGCTTTCTTCCCGGATAACCCAGTCCTCCAGGGATAGCCTCAGGCCAAGGGGGCATGCCATACCTGAAAAGGCAACTGTCGTGCTCAATACGAAAATGGATGGCGTGATCCCTGTGGGAGCGGGCGTGCCCGCGAACACGGGCGAAGCCCGTGCCATGCACCGAGATGCTGACTCGCCGTAGGCGCGTAGAAAGAACAGTGCCAATGCAATTTTCACCAGCGACCCTATGGTACGAGCCCTGAAAACCACGGCAATGATTTTTGGCGGATCTCCCCAAGCTGATAGCTCGCATGTTCCCGACCCATGTGATGGACGCCGATTCCAGTACACCGCTTTCGTGTGCCGGACGCTCCTCTTTTCTTTGCGGTCCTGCAGCAACCTATCCACTTGGCCAACTATTGCGCCAACCTGTGCCCGTCTCATTCTTCTGGAAAGAGACGGGCACTTCTACCACTGCTGCAGCCCTGATCGCACAAGGCTTTGCGGCATTCCCCCTCGTGACAATCGGCGTGACAAACGCCGATGTCACCAGCAACAGCGCTGTAGATGATGGTGCCGCAGACCAAGGAATGGACTGCACCTGACTGACAGTCAGGCATGCCCCGGTCATCGCATTGCTGCTTGCACATGGCTCAGGATCTTCAGGCGCAGGTCTCGTCAGCCAGTGCTGCCTCCACCCGCCCACCGGTAACGGTGTTCAGGAGGCCAGATCATGAGATGCCCTTGCTCCCGGACGTAAGGAGCCGCCAGTCCCGCGTAGTGGACATCCCCACAGGTCGCAGGGGCCTTGATCCCTGATAACACTCAGCATTCTTGGCGGGATGACGTGGGGAACGTTTCAATGGCTTTGGCATTTGAGAGCCGGGACATGGCCGTATCGACGTGGTGTCGACTTACATTGGCGGTCGAGCATGAGCCAACCATCTGGTATGGAACGGTTCCTAGCCGAAGCTCTGACCGGGTCACACGCCAACACCATCTCCGTCAGGCGGAGGCTATCCAACAGCAGTCTTTGCCGAGCTGCAATAGCGACAATCCATAGCCGTGGAAAAGAAAAAACCTTGCGTGATTCTAAAATACCACCTAAATCAGCACTCCGACTCGAAGCGTTATTACTATTTGCTGACTATGTAACCACTCACCAATCGCCTAGGCGAATCATGGCAGTTCAAGCGCTAAGCGAAGGTCAGAAAACGGAGTGGAATGGATGGCAGGTGAGCAACGGGAAAGGCCCGCGACTGCCTTTGATGGGCATTGGCGACAGAGCAACTTATTGTGCTATAAGTAAAAACATGCAGGCTGCTTTGAAATACTTTTCCTGCTAAACGCAAATGCGGATGAAAATTGGGGAGCGAGGGATATGCCATTAAGTTACGAACAATATCAAGATGAAGTGACTTCCGACATACTTAACGTTCTCGGCCAGGCCGCATGCCAGCCCATCTTATTTGTCGGATCCGGCTTTTCAAAAAGATACTCTAATGGGCCGAACTGGGAGGAACTGCTAAAAATCTTAGCTTCGAGATGCCCAAACATCAGCTTAGACTTAGCCTACTACAAGCAGAAGAACAAAAGTCTAGTTGAAATTGGAAGTATATTTTCTGACTGCTTTCGTGAGTGGGCGTGGACTGAAGGTAAAAATGAATTTCCTGCAGAGTACTTCTCTGAAGAATACCCTTCTGACATCTTTATAAAGCATACAATTGTAACAATTCTTAATGGAATGGGACCAAGCGAAGCTGGCTCCTATGGCACAGATGATTTAGATGCTGAAATAGCTGCCCTACAGGCCATGAGTCCGCACGCACTCATCACCACCAACTACGACCAGCTATTAGAGCTGATTTTTCCAGATTTCGAGCGCGTTGTAGGCCAGCAGGTGCTGAGCAAACCTTACTTATCAGTTGGCGAAATATTTAAGATACACGGATGTATTTCTGACCCTTTATCACTTGTGTTGACCGAAGAAGACTATCAAGTTTTTGAGGCAGACAAAAAGTACTTGAGCGCAAAGTTGCTCACATACTTCGCAGAGCACCCTCTTCTATTTGTTGGATACCGAGCTGAAGATCAAAATATAAAAAGCATATTATATGACGTCACTCGAATGTTTAAAGCAAGCCAGGCTTTAACTCCAAATATATACATATTGGAGTGGGATAAAGACATAAATGAATCGTCTTATCCAGCTCGTGAAAGAATTATCAACGTCGGAGAAGATGTGACAATTCGCGTGAAAAGCATTACAGCTTCTTCCTTCGAGTGGGTGTTTAAGGCTTTCGGAAATAATGGAACCCTAGAGCAGATTAACGTGAAATTACTTCGGGCATTAATGGCTCGGGCCTTCAACCTAGTGAGGAGGGATACACTGGCAAAAGAGGTAGAAGTAAATTTCTCCATGCTAGAACATGCCGTAGAGAGTGATGAAAACTTCGCCAAAATTTTGGGAATCACATCTCTTGATGGGCCTGCCAGTGTGAACGCCAATTATCCTTACACCCTTCAGTTAGTCGCGGAGAAGCTTGGATTTAGTAGCTGGAATGGTGCACACAAGCTAATTGAAATATTGGAGCAAATGACAGGTTTTGATATGAAAAACTCCGACAACCCATACCACTTCAAATTAAAAACCGGAAAGTCGGAGAGTAGCTTTACTAGGAAATACTCGGAAGCTGCTGTCATCTTGCTTGGAAAGGTTCAGTCTGGCGAAAGCTTCAAATTGGCTCCAGGTTGCTTGGCCTAGCATTCAAAGCCTGCGTCTTCTTAATTTCTCACAAAATTCGGATTACGAGATTTGTACTTTTAGTTTTTGTATCGTCGAGATTAGTCGTGGGGTTGTAGCGCCTATCGCAATCGACGGCGACCGCCTCATGACAATGAGCTCAAGGCACCTAATTCAGCAAGGGCAATTCAATCCAAATGATGTCTCTTCGCCACCAAGCGGGGAAATTTCACATCCAAACGCAGTTGACACAAACAGTGTCGCGTCAGCAGGTGATACTTATCTCAATTCCAACTCAAGATGTTTATAGAAGGCAGCAGATTTAGTCGAAGACATTCAGTAGTAATTGCGAGCCAAATGGACAGAGCATACATCAATAACGGTCAACTCCTTATGCAAAAAACGTCACCTCCGACAAAATATAAAGAACTAGACATCGAAGAGAAGATTCTAGGCGACCAACGATTTTTAGATTTAAGAACCTATTTCAACTTTGATTTCTCTATATTTTTCAACTCCCCTGCAACAGCACAACAAGAAGGCAGTGGAACTCATAGCTTTAAAAAATTCAAAAAAGACCAAGAGAAAAAGAAGTCAGAGCTCGCGCGAGCTATATTCAAAACAGAAAAATTTTTAAGTCCAGGAAAAGATATTGAGACACATGCCAGCTTTCTCATGCAACTACCAAAAAGCCACTTTAATTTTGAGCTGCTATCAAAACACATTAGAAAGTTTGAGGGTTACGCAAAAAGTTGCATTAACAGAAAAGACGCGAATGCTCAATCACTTGCTTCAATCGCAGTCCCAGCACTGATCCAACCATTGTATCATTGGTCAGAGGCACTGAATGATGATCAGCGAAAGTCTTTAATGTTGCAATTCGAAGAACTCATCCACAATATCAATAGAGTTCTTCCACCTGCAACAATTACTTCTGGTTCAGCAGAATTTAAAAGCTATATTCTATTTGCTTATATGGTTACTGCTGAAATCCTGACGCACGGATTATCCAGTGCAATATTAGCATATAATTTGGTTTACTTCAGACAGCAAAGCGTATCTACCTGGGCAAATATTCACCCTAGAGAGCGCTTACTATTTTCTGTAATAACGCTACATATTTTTCTGCGCTTTTACAACAAAAGTGACTCTTTCTCGCCAAAATATGGGTTCAGCCATAACACCTTTACTGACTTGCATGCGCTAATGTACGACGCATACGATGCATGTAGTAGCTTGGGGTTAATCACCGCAGGTCAAGTTTTCATGTGGATTGTCGAGCGCATTGAGTCAGAAGCACTAGCTTACAACGACCTTGCAGGCGGCAGGCGCGCATTGAAAGGGCTAACTCCAACAGAAACAAGATCAGTAGTCGAGTTGGTTAAGCGTTTTTCTTCCTATCGAATCCCAGTCACGGTAGAGCGTGTTGAACGCTTTCTCGCTCAATTTGTAACTACTGGAAGAATAAGAGCGGTATTAAAATTACTGAATCATCTAAAATTTTACCCTCTTTGGCAGCTTGGGGAAGCCATGGAGAATATGTTACGTATCGAGTCAAGATCTCATGGAAAAATAGTTGTTGCCCCATTGGGAGATCGAACAGGCAGCACTGCCATAATAAACTATCTGATATCTCACTCCGAATTAACCGGTATAGTGTTTGCTGACGATTTGGCACATGCGATACGCCTAACCGAGGCAGGAGATCGGATATATTTTGTCGATGACTGCACCCTCAGCGGCACGCAGTCTATCCACATTATGCAGGAATTAATGGGCGAACGCGTTTTAAAGCCTCATCACACCAAACATTGCGATACCCTTTCAAAAACTCAGCAAGCAGACGTATGTAAACGGACACTAGTATTTACTTACTGTTTAGCCTGTGACACTGCAATTAACCGTATGAAAGACGAACTCTCAAAGCTTCATGACGGAAAGATTAATTTTGAGATTATTTACGACATTCCAGAACCTTCAAAGTCAAAAGCTTTTACTTCTGCAAGCGCCGTTCCTTGGGAAAGTCAGGCTGAAAGGGATGACCTAAAAGAATATTGTTCTGACGCGGGATATTCAATCCTTGAGAAAATCGCTATAGATAAGGGCTGGAACGAAGAGCGCAGACTGGAAAGTTCTTTAGGCTATTCCGACTTCCAGAGGCTTTTAGTATTCCCATATAGCGTACCTAAAACCACTTTACCTATCCTTTGGAAAGAGGGAGATTCGGGATTCAGGTGGACACCTCTCTTCCCTGTCCTCGATTAGTGGCTGGCAACACTCGGTCAATAGTAGACAGTCAGTCCCAGTAATTTCAACATAGAGACGAACGTTCGAGTTCACCCTGAAATATTCAGGGTGATTCCGATCTGAAGCTTTGAGGTCCGCCTCAACCCTCGGATTGACCACAACCGTAGAGAGTGTCTTCTTGAATGGTTGCCGAACGGCGATTCAATCTGGTGCTACCCCTGCTTCGCTAATGGTCCTAAAGCTCTGGGAGGAACATCCCAATTTTGGTGCTCAGCATCTGCGACTTCTGGTGATGCCCGCACCAGTATGGTTTCTCGCTTAAGCGAGATTCTCTAAGAAGGGTTGCCACAATTTATCCGCGTGATCGAATAGGCTGATTTCTATCAGCCAGTTGTAGTTGGATG
Organism: Pseudomonas sp. 13159349; assembly: GCF_013305685.1. NCBI lineage: Bacteria > Pseudomonadati > Pseudomonadota > Gammaproteobacteria > Pseudomonadales > Pseudomonadaceae > Pseudomonas > Pseudomonas sp. 13159349. The sequence continues at coordinate 841,835 of NZ_CP045553.1, forward strand.
TCAAACATTGATGCCACATGTACTCAAACACAGCTCCTGTGCTGCCGCGCAGGAGCTGCCTAGAATAGAATTAATGAAATTTTCCGCTTATTTCCCCTGTTCTATAAACTTGGTGATGAGCGCATCCATGTTCGATAGCTTGTCATTTAGACTATGGTCTATTGAGTTAATTATATGTTTAAGTTCGTCGCTCAAAATATTCATGCGCGATACGAGAGCTAAATCCAAATTTTCTATTTCAAGCAGCGCCAACCCTAGTGGGATGCCTAACCTTGGATTTAATTCTTCGAGAATCACGTTTCCTAAGCCTTGGAATCTAGCCTGAGTTTCATAGATTTTCTGTGCTAGAAACTCTCTTGCTTGCTCAGCGCCAAACAGCGAGGTGTAGGCAGAAAAAAAAGAACTGAAAACTTCATCATCAACAGCTTCGGCGGGTACCACTTTATCTAGTGTGGTTTTTTGCTCAAAACAGTAGCGGCAAATTAGGTAAGTCAAATAAGTGTATAGAAATGCGCCTAGTGCTCCTGTTCTTTTTTTTATATTGCCATGATCTTGTAGATAACGAAACTGACAATAAAATGCTACAGCTTCAGCTAAACTTTGATGGCGATACAGTGCGTTGTCATCTGCGGAAGCTTGCCTTGAATTAGTAAAATCAGCTGCGTGACCCAGCTCGTGGCAGAGTAAATCGACAGAGCTGACCTGGTTGCTATCGATAGAGTAATAGATGTGGTGATTGTCCTGATTGCAGGATACGCACTCACCTTCAGTATAAGCACACTCATAACGCTCCAACCGGACTTCTTGCACGTTGGAGAGGTCGACGTCAGCGATACCACTCACGTAGCTAATGGCATCACCAAAAGACGTAGTTGTAATATCACTCAATCCATCCAAATCCATATGAGCAAGTTTTCGTATGGTCTTGCTCGACAAACTTATCGAATTATATATGTGAAAAATTGATTGGACTTCCCTTTGGGACCACTCGGTCCATTTCGGACAATTTTCCAAAATCAAGGAGTTAATCTTGCTGCGAACGTTATTTGCTTCGGCATCGTCACGCTTGTAATGGTTGCAATATTCAAGTTCTAATTGATAAAGCTCTTCCCTGAACAATGAGCTGCGAAGGGTCGTGGTGTCTCTCATCTTTAATATCCTTATTTAGCCAGCTTTTCGGGTTTGATCAAATGATTAGGCTGCCACTCATGATGCTGCACGCCCAAGAGCATGTGAATCATATCGACTTTTCTGTAGTCGGTCACTACAGCGTGCTTCAAGCAAACGAGCACAAATTCGGAACTATCGCTTCAGATTCCATCCAGAAGCAGACTGTCAGCACGGTTATGATTTCTCCCATTAGAGATACCAGTAAAGGTTTAAATGACATTTCAGGCAAGCCGGCAGTGCATGCAGCTCTATGATTAGATTTTAGCTGGGCAACGGACTGACATGCAGGACCGGGTTGTTCCTGACCTTGGCCAGTCGGATCTTGACTCGACTACCTGGTTTGCCAAAGAACCTCGCGGCTCTTTCACCCGTCAGCTTGTGCCCCGCCGTGTAGTTGAAACTCTCGGTCACGCTTCGGCGAACAAGCAGTTCAAAACTGCGAGAGTTCTCCGCGATCCACGTAATCACTTCTCTTGTAAGCTTGGTTGGTGCGGGTTGAATGGGTTCGGGGCGTCCTTTGATTTTTGGCCTTGCTGGCTTCGGCCGTTTGGCTTCAAACAAAGTGATGTCATCAAGCTGGAAAGAGCCAGGCACTGTGCATACGTGCGATTTCCCCCACCACAAACTCACGACGAGGTTGGTGCCGTTTGGATGGCCGATCAAGCTCTTAGCAGCCGAGGACACCCGGAGAGACAGCTTCGGGAAAGCGTTGAATACCCCCGGCTCGAAAGTGATCCCTCGACCAATCAGGCTGATTTGTTGACCAGCGACCCTTGCCCAGCCAAAGTCGTTCGACTCCAGGAAGCACAAATAGCGGTCACCTTTATCTAACCTTGCCTCAACCTTTCCGTTCAACCGTTCCCAGACCAGTAAATTGGCTTTATCTTCAGTCTTAAGAACAGAAGACTGGTCTATGCGCTTTACCTGAGCAGTTTTTGTGATGCTCGCTCTCAAGACTTTTTTGAGCTTACTGGCGATCGCAGCTCGATTTTTCGCATGCGCTTCGAAGCGCTCACGTCGGGCGCGTCGCCGGAACTTGTCAACGAAATCCTTTTGGTGCTCCGCACATTGTTTCTGGAACTCTTTGTACAAGCCCTTCAAGCGCTCGATGTCCACCTTCATATCCGCGACCATTTCTGGCGTAATGCGCTCGGCATCATCCAGCCAGGGCTCAACGATGTCCATTGCCTGCCGGCGAGCCGGTTCGTCATTGAGGTGAACACTGAGCTCGAGATTGTGCTTTCCACCTCGAGTCAGGTTCTGGCTGCCTACCGTGACAAAGGTGTCTTTGTCAGTCACCAGCTTGGCGTGCAGCCCATCGAGCTGGTAGACCTCATGTTTTTGCATCAACTCGACGATGTCCTCCAGATCCGAACCGCCGGTAGCAAAGACGTTGGTGTCAAACAACGTGTAGATCCGCGCGCCTGTCTTGCCTTTAACCAGACTCAATGCAACGTCCTGGGTGATATAGGGCGACAGGATGATCAATGGTTGGGAAGAACGCTTTGCCTGTTGTTGCCAGCGTGGGTGGATGTCCTTAAACATGCGCATGTAAGCTTCGTCCTGAAGTGCTGCCCGCCCGGAAAAACCGAGCTGATTCCAAGGGGGGCGTTGTATTAGGGGAGGATAACGCGTTCATAGAAATTAAACGGCTCAGCATGAATGGCCGTCTGGCCCGCACCGGGATGCGGAGGGTTGGATAGGTAGTTTAGTATACGGGCATGATCGCACTAGGGACCGGTAGCAGCAATGAATCACAGTGAATGTTCCCGAGTTTTCTAGACACCTATGAGCGGCTGCTTATGGCCGATTGCTGCCCTTCGCGAAGGACAGTTATGGGTCGTATTCTGCCGGGCCTCACCTAGCATTTGATGAGGGTGTACATAGCTCTCACTGGATCCTTCGCAAGTCTCGATTCGATTCCACTGAAAGCCATAATCAGCTGATTTTTTATAGCTAACCTATGAGGTACGGCTAGAAATCCACCAAATTCCAGCCCCGCGAAAACCGTGCCCTCACGACCAACAACCGTCCGTCTGTCTCCCCACCAGTTCAGGTTCCAGTGAGGGCTACCAAAATCTCTGGAACCCCCGTAAACCCGCCTTCTGGCGTTTTTTTCGTTATGGTTACTTCATTTGCAGCATGCGAAGCTTGCCCGGGCTTAAATTGAAGAAAGTCGAATAGCGAACAGACTGCTTCTTCCTCTGAAGTTCGAGAAAATAAAATCGTCCATTTTTTGTAGTAAAAATTAATCTGTCCACTTTTGTATTTTCTCGACTTGATTTCGTGAAGTGCCACATTCGAAATTTGACACTTTCACATCAAGTTAGATTGAATATAAACGTGCACGCTTGGTAAGCTTAACTAACAAATACTCTCAGGCGGCCTGTGTCGTCGGCCAAATACTCTTTATAACGTCGAACTTCTTCCTGGGTTCTACATGTCAAGTATATTACAAGGCCTTTGGAGAGCCATTTTTGTATATCTGCAACTATCGAAAGCGCTCGTGATCTCATATAGACTCTACTGGAGTCCACGTATATTGAATTGCAGCTAGTGTCAAAAACCAAAACTCCAGATTCGGAGTGGAATGAGCTTCCAATTGTAGAGCTTTTGATTTTGGCAGTGCAGCTAATTTTTGTCTCTCGAAGTTTGGTATTTATTTTTAAAAGTGAAAATTTATGGTTTTTATTTTTTGCTTCATATAAAGCATTGCCTGGTGCTATGTAGTTTTTATTGAAGGTCCCCCAAGCTTGCGCCCCACCTTTGTTGCCAGGTATCTGTGTTGCATCATATGCATTGTTGTCCCCGCTCAAAATAATTGAGGTCTGGTTGAATGTAAGGGTTAGCTTTGTTGATCCATTGTGTTTGAATGCATTTTGTACCAGTTCTAGCAATAAGTCGCACATTGTGAACGAGAATTCAGTGTCGTATTCATCTTCCGAACAATATGAGGAAAGTTTGTGTTGAATAATTGGGCCGTACTTGTCATTTAATATGTCATTGAGGTTGTCTGAGTTAAAATCGGAGAGGTAAAATGTAATGCTATTCCCAAGCATCGCATCAAGTAAAGCTAAGCACTCGTTGCTAGACTGCGAAAAATAAAAATTATTGGTATTGCAAATGGCATTGAGAATTTTGGGTGCAAGATTTGCTGAGGTTTTGGCTGTAGCTGATTGCATGTCTCTTTCAAATGAGTCACAGCCATAGTCGGAGACGGTTTTTACTATCAGCCACGGTATGCCCGTAATTGATGGTATAAGGCCGAATGCTTCCATTTCCCCCCCATCCACCGTAGGGAACTGATCAATAATATTATCTCTTTCCGTAGTGCTTGTGAGCAGCGTTTCCAAACTTACCATAGATGAGAATTTAAATGTCGAGCCGCCTTCAATGGCCTCGTATAAGCTATCAATGCTAACGGAGAGAGGGCTGTTGAAGATGGTTGATTTGTACTCAATCCTTTCTGGCGTCGAAATTTGTTTGTTTATTGAGTGTATTGTAGTGCAGATGAGAGTCTGCCCGATTTTTACTTTTTGAGGGTCTCCCCAGCAAAAGCCTATCAGAGCAATAAGTTTGGGTTTGGGGTTTTCGGCTTTTTCTAAAAAACTAGCTGCTATTCTTGCTATCGAGTCTTTTTGAGAGATTCCGCAAGTTCCGCTTATGTGAATAACAAACATATCTCCAATTTTGCCAACATAGCATCCGCGACTAGGGCCTGCTAAATTGGCGCTGCACGTATCTTCAATTAATTCGTTAATGGCCTTTTTTTCTTTCTCGTTAGATGTCAGTAGTAGTATGTAGTTGTTGTCTAGTGCTGCTTTGTGAAGATTAATTGAAATTTGGTTCATGTTGAGAGCATCCTGCATTAAGTTTGTTGTATGGAGTTTTTTTCGTTGGGGTGTGCTCGGTTACAGGGTGCAAGCTTAGAAGCACCACCTTGGAGCTTCATTGTGCCATATAAGGGACGGCAGAGCAGCCGGCAGAACTCAAAATTAGATTTCATCTTTCAAAGATAGGATAGTTGTGGCGGCAGTCTACTCTCGCTCAGGGCCACTTTTGCCAATACTGATTACCAGCCCGTAGTGGTGTTCAAGTACCGTGTGGAAGCGCAAGCGTGCAGTGAATCGCTGCAGGCACGTGCAGCTCCCCAGGACACGATCGCAATAGCAGATAAGAATAGTTTTTCATAAGGCTGCCCATCGAAAACCAAAGCATTTTCCATAAAGCAGACTGTCTGCGATGGGTTGCAGAAACCTTTTCCATCCGCAAATTCGATCCAACCGCTAACCTTTCCATGCCGCTTCTGGCCGATTGTTGTCCTCCGCCAAGGATCGCTAGGGGGCTTTTTTGCTGTTACACATCTAGGATTTGAAGTGGGTGGTCGTAGCTCTCACTGTAGCCAAAAATTCCCAGTTCGATTCCACAGAAGGCCATAACTAGCTGATTCGGTTATAGATACCCTTTGAGGTACATCAAAAAATCCATCAAATTCCAGTCCCGCGAAAACCGCGCCCTCCCGACCAACAACCGTCCGTCTGTCTCCGCAGCCGAAGCACGAACTCATGATACGGATACTTCAGTTTGGGAGTGCGTTGCCGGGGTCGATTTCCTAGCAGCTTTGATGAACATCGCCGTTCCACCTTGCCGCATATCGATCTCGAACAACTCTGACGTTCGGATGAGATCGCTAAGGGTCCGATGCCCGTAGTTCACGGCTGAAAACGAACTGTTGTTGCGGATAAAATTACCGACCTGGCTGAGGCGCGACCAACCTGTGTCATCAGCGGTCTTCTCAGCAGCCGTTCTCAGCAAGCGCACTAGCGCCGTGTCACTGCGTAGCTCGTTTCGGGTGCGTTTACTGCATTTCGCTTCGCCTTCAACAACTTTTTCCTGATCATCGCCAAGCAGGTTCTCTGTGTAGATAAACTGCGAGCAGGCATCTACAAAAGGCTTCGGTGTCTTTTTCTCCCCAAAGCCGTAAACCGGCAAGCCGCTTTCCAGCAGCCGAAGCACCAACGGGGTGAAGTCGCTGTCGCTTGTCATGAGCGCAAAGGCATCGACGTTTTTGCTGTACAGCAAGTCCATCGCATCAATGATCATCGCTGAGTCAGTGGCATTCTTGCCCTTGGTGAAAGCGAATTGCTGCATGGGGCGGATGGCGAACGGGTGGATCTTCTCGACCCAGCCAGCGAGTAGAGGAGAACTCCAGTTCCCGTGTGCATGCCTGATGTTGACCATGCCGTACTTGGCCAGCTCATCGAGTACGCCTCCGATGGAAGCATGGCTCACATTGTCGCAGTCAATCAGCAGTGCTATCCGTTTCGACTCCACGGTTACCCCCGTCAGTCCCTGTGTCACCAAACTCTAGCTCAACTGCCCTGGCAGCACTTTCAATGTTCATATCGTGCACCTCATCTCACCTTGGGAATTTCAGCTGAGCCTAGTTCGCTGCATTCGAAGTTTGATTGGGTATTTTGGTGCGTATGATCGGATGTGGACTTAGTGTTACGTTCAACGCTGTTCGCACATCATTCAGAGACGTTTCCTACAACTTCGACACTTGCTTGACCGAGATGTATAGGGCTAAATTTCCTCTGTCGCGGAAAATTCCGTGACCGGGCGTAGGAACCCGTTGGTAAACTTGGCGCACGCACTAGGCGCCCCTGCACCACAGCTGGCGCTTTTTTTGTGCCTGCCGTGCTGTGTCATGGCGGCTGTGTGTGGGCAGGCTTCGGCCTGGCCGGGTTTCCAAGTTTCCCGGTATTCCTACCCCATACACAGCTGCCACCCAATCCCGTAGGAAGGATCGTGGCAGCTCCAACTAAAACTTGGAGTGTCATGCATGCTTATCCCGAGTCCATCCAAGATCCTCGCATCCGTTCTCCACCGTCGTTCCTCGACGGCCCTCAGCGATCTCACTTCCAGTCAATCTCGCTCTGTCTCTGCAACAAGGGAGTCACGCCATGACTGACCAAGAACGCCTATCCACCATCCAAAGCTACGCCTGGACCCTCGAACTGCTAGGCGAAGCCCTGGTCCAGCACGACGAAATGCTGGAGTGCGAACACAACCCACACCTGAGTTTTCGTAACACGGCCGGTATCCATCAGGCGATCCGGATCATCAGCCGTTTGGCCAGTGAGCAGTGTGGGAAGGTGATGGAGCGAAACGGGCAGGACCCTGTTAGTTAGGCAGGATCATTGATGAGCGGCGGGCCGGATATCACGCTTGCGGCTGGCCTTCTGCTAATAGCCTCCTGGTGGTTTATTCCTGTCGGGTAGGGTTATGGGGCTGCTGCGCAGCCCTTCGCAGGCAAGCCAGCTCCTACAGGGACCGCGCTAGTCCCGCCAGCACGGCGAAATGCTGGAGTGCGAACACAACCTCCACCTGAGTTTTCGCAACACTGCCGGTATCCACCAGGCGATCCGGATCATCAGCCGTTTGGCCAGTGAGCAGTGTGGGAAGGTGATGGAGCGAAACGGGCAGGACCCTGTTAGTTAGGCAGGATCATTGATGAGCGGCGGGCCAGATATCACCCTTGCGGCTGGCCCTCTGCTAAAGGCCTCCTGGTGGTGTATTCCTGTCGGGTAGGGTTATGGGGCTGCTGCGCAGCCCATCGCAGGCAAGCCAGCTCCTACAGGGACCACGTTAGTCCCTCCAGCACGGCGAAATGCCGGAGTGTGAACACAACCCGCGCCTGAGCTTTCGCAACACGGCCGGTCTCCATCAGGTGACCCGGATCATCAGCCGTTTGGCCAGTGAACAGGGTGGGAAGGTCATGGAGCGAAATGTCCAGACCCCTGAGCGTTAGGCAAGATCCCGTTGTTGCGTGTAATCGCCATGCCGTCGTCAGCCCCGCACCGAATCGGAGGCTGGCAGGCTGCTGTGAGGCGCTTTGGCACGCCTTGCCTGCTCGTCTTGACCAAGCAAGAAGAACGCCGCTCCAGCCGACAACACGGTGAACCCGATCAGCACCAGAACCAAGGTGCCGAAGCCGTCTAGATACGCGGCCTGCAGCAGCAACGGATCGACGCCCTGAACCTGGCCCAGGTCGCCCATCACCAGGCGCTGCGCCAGTTCGCTGTAATCGCCGGCAGGCAGTACGCGCCTAAGACTGTTACCTACCAACGCGGTGAGCAGGGCGATGGTGATCGCCAGGGCGACACCTTCGCCCGCTACCCGGGTGGTGTTGAAGATGCCGGCGGCCATGCCTGCCTGCTCTTTGGGGATCACGCTAACCGCCAGCCCGTCCATCAGGCCCCAAGGGACACCGGTGCCGATACCAATAACCAGCATTGCCAGCACCAGTTGCTGGTAATCGCCAATAGCGGCATGGGCCAACAGGTACAACCCCGCGGCCGCCACCAGGAAGCCTGCAGCCGACAGCACGCCAGCACTTACCCAGCGGGTCAACCAGGCGGCCAGCAGCGGGACCACCAGCATCGGCGCCGACAGTGCCAGCATGATCAGGCCGCTTTGCATCGGGGCGATGCCTTCTACGCCGATCAAGCGAAACGGAAGCAGTACGATCAGCACGATGTAGCAATAACAGGTGCCGATCGGCAGAATCTGCACCCCGACAAAGCGCGGGTATTTCAGCAGGCTCAGCTCGAGCATCGGCTGCCTGGCGCGCAGCTCGATGGTCACGAACGCCAGCAAGCTCAGTGCCGCGCCGCCGAACAGGCCCAGTATCAGCGGGGAGCGCCAGCCGGCCTGCGGCCCCAGGATGATCGCAGTGGTAAACAGTGCGAGCATGCTCGAGAAAGCAAGCACACCGGGCAGGTCCAGCTTGGGCGCTTCGGGGTTAAAACTTTCGCGCATCCGTGACAACGCCGCCAGCAGCGAGATCGCAGCAAGGGCCGCGGTGCTGACGAAGATCGAGCGCCAGCCGAACTGTTCGATCAGCAGGCCGCTGACCATCGGCCCGAACGCCAGGCCCAGCCCGAACGTGGTGCCAAGCAGGCTGAACGCGCGCGTGCGGGCCTGGTCCTCGAACTCTTGGGCCAAGGCGGCGGAACCGCTGGCCAGGGCAGCGGCGGCGGCAACGCCTTGCACCGCCCGCAAGGCATCAAGCCAGACGATGCTGTAGACGCTCGCCAGCAGGATGCTGACGATGACGAACAGGGCCAGGCCCAGCGTGAACAGGCGCTTTCGCCCGTAAATGTCCGACAGGGTTCCGGCTGCCATCAGCAGGCTGCCGAAACTGAGCATGAAGGCGTTGGTGATCCAGGTAAGCGAGAACGGTTCGGCATCGAAGGCCTTGCCGATGGCAGGCGTGGCCACGGCGCCACCGGTGAAACTCAGCGGCAGCACCAGGGCGGCCAGGCAGATGGCTGCCAGAACATAGTAACGGCCCGCGTGCGGGGTGTGATCAGTAGCCTGATCCATTGCGCTATCCCTCCTGTTGTAGCACCGGGTGCGTTAAATCTATAGTGGCCGCAATGCTGGATAAACAGGCTGTAACTCCACTCATAATGGACAAAAAGGAAGTAATGCCATGGAGAGCTTGAACGGCATCCTCGCCTTCGTGAAAACCGCCGAGTCGTTGAGCTTTGTCAGCGCGGCGCGGGCGATGGGTATTTCCGCATCGGCGGTCGGCAAGAACGTTGCCCGCCTGGAAAGTTCGCTGAAGGTGCGGCTGTTCCAGCGCAGTACGCGCAAGGTCAGCCTGACGGCGGAAGGCCAGCTGTTCTATGAGCGCTGCCGGCGCATCCTCGACGACCTCCAGGATGCGGAGGCCATGCTGTCCCATGCGATACAGGCCCCGCGTGGTCGCTTGCGGGTCAGCCTCCCGACCATCGGCTACCGTTTTCTGCTGCCGTTGATGCCGGCTTTTCGCAAGGCATACCCTGAAATCGAACTGGAAATGGACTTCAACGACCACCTCGTCGACCTGATCGACGATGGCTTCGATGTGGTGATCCGCAGTGGTGGGCTAGCCGATTCAAAATTGATGTCGCGCAAGCTCGGGCCGTTCCGCTTTGTCCTGTGCGCAGCGCCTACCTACCTGGCACGCAAGGGGCGGCCCCAGACGCTAGCCGACCTGGAGCGACACGACTGCCTGCGCTATCGCTTTGTCACGACCGGCAAGATCATGGACTGGAGCCTCGGCGCTGATCCCGAGATTACCCAGTTGCGCTTACCCACGGTGCTGACGCTGAACAACATGGAGGCAATGCTGATGGCTGCGGTGGACGGCCATGGTATCGCCTACATGCCGGACTTTCTGGTACGTGAATCGGTCAGGACTGGCGCACTGGAAAGCCTGCTTGATGCGCATACCTCCGACCAGGGCCAGTTCTGGGCGCTGTGGCAATCGAGCCGCCACCTGTCGCCGAAGATCCGAGTGTTCGTCGACTTCATCGCCGAGCGTTTGTTCAAGGCGTAAATTGCCCGGCGCCTCCAACGATCTCCACAACACATAACTCATTGAGTTGGCAGTGACCTAGTGGGAGCGGGCGTGTCGAGGCGTCGAACCGCCGTGAACACCGGCGCAGCCGGTGCCAGGCATCGCGTTGGATTCTTCGCAGGCACGCCCGCTCCCACACGGTACGCGTACCGCTTGCGAGCGCTTCACAAATGAAGCAACCCCAACGCCCCGATCAAGGCAGGCGGCATTACCAGCGCCCCCAGGCGCAGGAAGTCCAAGGCACCGACGTGTTCGCCTTCACGGCGAACGGCAACCAGCCAGAGCAAAGTGGCCAGGGAGCCGGTAATCGACAGGTTCGGCCCGAGGTCGACGCCAATCAGCAGCGCCGCAGTGGTTTTCGCGGGTAAATCGACAATATGGCCAACGGAACCTGCGATCAGGCCGGTCGGCAGGTTGTTCATCAGGTTGCCGGCGATAGCCGCGACCACGCCGGCGCCCCAGCTCGCCTGGGTCTCGGAGCTGCGCGCCAGCGCGGCCAAACCATGGGCCAGGTGCTCGATCACACCCGTCTGTGCCACCGCTTCCACCAGCACGAACAGGCCCGCGACCAACGGCAGTACGCCCCATGCCACACCTTTGAGCACCGGCATCGGGTTGCGCCGTTGGCGCAGGTGGATCAGCCCGGCCGTGGCGATGCCGGCGCAGAAGGTGGGCAAGCCAAGCTGCCGGTCCAGGGCGGAAGTCAGCAGCAACAGGGCGCCTGTCAGCACGATACCCAGCGCGCACAAGCGTGCACCGCTGGACAGCGGTTGCATGTCGATAGTCGTTGCCAGGGGCTGGCGTATCTGTTTGCGCTGGGCCAGCCGCAGCACCAGGTAGGTCAGGCCGATGGCCGCAAGCGACGGCAAGGTGAACTGCCGCAGCCAATCCAGCAACGGCGGCATCTGGCTGCCGAACACTACCAGGTTGGCCGGGTTGGAAATGGGCAGCACAAAGCTGGCGGCATTGGCGATGAAGGCACAGATGAACAGATAAGGCAGCGGCTCGGCCTTGGCCGCCCTGCATGCGGCGTACACCGCTGGGGTAAGCACCACCGCGGTGGCATCGTTGGAGAGGAACACCGTTACCAGTACCCCCACCAGGAATACCAGGTCGAACAGGCGCTGGCCGGAGCCGCGGGCATGCTGCACCGCGTACATGGCCAGCCAGTCGAACAGCCCTTCCTGGCGTGCCAGTTCGGCCAGCACCATCATACCGATCAGAAACAGGTAAACATCGCCACCCTCGGCGACAGCGCCGAGGGCCGTGGGTAGTGGCACCAGGCCAAACGCGGTCAGCAATACAGCGGCGCCGACTGCCCAGACATATTCCGGCACCCGCCAGGGGCGCAGGATTACCCCACCGGTCGCAACGGCGGCGACGGCCCAGATGAGCGAGGATGGATCAAATACAGGCATGCAGTTTACTCAGGTGAATGAATGAGTTGGCGCGGCTTGGCCGGGTGCCAGCCTTTGGAGGATGGCGTGCAGCACGCTATATCGTGTCAACGTTATTTGGCTGAGCTGGCAATTGCCGGCTTGGGTGTCCCTTCCTAAGGCCTGCCTGATAGGTGAGTAGCCCGATTGCAGCCACGATACCGAGAACAACGAAGGCCGTGCCATAGCCGAAATGTTGCGCGATCCAGCCGGCGAGTGCGTGGCTCATGGCCGCGCCTATTCCCTGTATCGTCATCACTGCACCAAGCCCTGCATTGATGTGCCCAGTGCCGCGCAGGATGGAAGCGACAAGCCCAGGCAAGGCGACACCCAGCAGGCCTGCCCCGATTCCATCAAGGGCCTGTACCGGAATCAGGGCCCACGGGGACTCCCAGCAACCGGCGATCAGCCCGCGCAAGGGCAAGGCCAGGAGGGCGGCAAGGATCAGTGCCCGATACCCGTGCCGAGAGGCATGCCGCCCGGCCCAAAGCGCCACGGGGATCATGACCAGCTGCGCGACGATGACGGTGGATGCCGTGAACACGCTGGGGTCGGCCAGCCCACGCGTGACAACCGACTGTGCCAGCAAGGGCAGCATCGCGGCATTGCCAAGGTGGAACAGCAGCATGGTGATCGCGAGCAGGCCCAGCTCGCGCGAGTGCGTCAAAACCCGCACCATGGAAGGCGAGGGGCTGCTACCTTGCGCAGGCTGGTTGCCAGTGAGGTCACCACCGCGGGCACGCTCATGATCGATGTCATGTGGATCGATCTTGCGCAAGCAGGCAAGAGCCGCGCACGCCATCAGGGCCATCAAGACGAATACGGCTGACAGCCCCCAGCGGTAGCCTGCCAGCCCGGCCAAGGCAGCCGCTACCACGTTGCCGGCATGGTTCCAGGCTTCGTTGATGCCGAGCTGCCGAGACAAGTCTTTCTGATCAACGATGCCCAAGGTGATGCCCATGATGCCGGCGCCCATCAACGCACCCACAACACCCGTCACCACTTGAGAGGCGACGGCGACGCCGAACGTTGGCGCCGTCCATAGCGCTGCCGTGGCGAGAATGAGTGCAATTGCGCCGCTTGCCAGAAGCAGTCGCTTGTGGCGCGAGGCGTCGATCCACGCGCCCATCGGCGTGGTCGCCAACATGCCTGCGATGCCGCTGGCGGCCATCACGTAGCCAATGTCATCGGCTCGCCAGCCGTGGCTGGCCAGAAACACACCAAGGAAGGGGCCCAGGCCGTCACGGACATCGGCCAGGAAGAAGTTGAGGCCGGACAGCCAGCGCCGTGAGCTGGCATGCGCCGGGGGTATGGAAGGTGTTGCCGGGTGCATAGAGGCATTCCCTTATGGCGCGCGGTCATAGAGCGGCTGCAGGGTGGATAACGTGGTGCCCATGCTGACCGCTTCCAAAGCGGTGCCAAACGCATTGCGCGTGCCCAGCCCGGATGCCGCGAACGGTGCGCCCGTCTGCACGGAAATACGCAGGCTCTCTGACGGGAAACGTACGATGCTGCCATCGCTCAGGATGACGCCGTTGGCCTCGCCCCGTGGGCCAGTCAGCACGGTCTCCACCTGGCCTTCCACCTGTTGGGGCTGCAGGCGCTGGGCGCGCAGGTGTGGCGGCAGGGCTCGGCCTTCGCCAACCGGTGGCGGCTGGTTGTACACGGTGCGCCCGCTGTCGGCGTGGATGATGGCGTCGGCTTTGACCGTGCCTCGCGTTTCCGCCCGCCCGATGATGCGGACGGCGTCCCCCACTTTGACCGTGGCTGTGAGCGCATCGGCCATGTGCGGTGGAAACTTTGCAATGGTCCCGTCGCTCAGGCGCAGCCCGTCGACCTCACCATAGGGATTGATGAGCATCAGTTGCACCTGGCCTTCCACCACGTACTGGCTCACCAGGCCAGGTGTTTCCACACCCTGATGCGGTGTTGGAGACAGATGGGCGGCGGCGGGCGGCATGGCATGCGCGCTGAGGCTACCCAGGCCAATTGCCAGTGCAAGAGATGTGGCGATGAAATACCTGGACATTGGAGAAGCTCTTTTGGGTGGGAACACCCAACCTGTAGCGCAAACACCATGCCAGATAAAATTGTTAATTAAATCAATCAGTTATGATTGATAGGAGTGATGTGCCGTCCGATTACGTGACGCTAAGGTGTCACGGAATCGGACACCTCCTTTGCGTGCGAAGGGGTTAGTCCAGATCGAACTCGGCCAGCTTGCGGTAGAGCTGCTGGCGAGACAGACCGAGGCGCCGCGCCGCCTCTGCGCGGTTGCCCGCCGTCGCAGCCAGGGCGCGCACGATCATTTCGCGCTCCAGCTGGGCAACGGCCTGTGCCATTGGGCCTTCCCAGTCGATGTCCAGGCCTGGGGTGGGCGCCGCCGCCGTCTGCAACCCGATGTGTTCGGCCTCGATGACCGGGCCGTGGCTGAGGATGGCCGCGCGCTCCATGGCATTGCGCAGTTCGCGCACGTTGCCCGGCCAGGAATGGGCCAGCAGCAGCCGGGCTGCCGCCGCGCTCAACCGCTTGGGCGAGTCGCCGCCCAGCAGGCGTAGAAAGTGTTCGGCCAGCAGCAGTACGTCGCCCAGGCGCTCACGCAGCGGTGGTAGCCACAGTGGTACTACCTGCAGGCGGTACCAAAGGTCTTCCCGGAAGCGCCCTTCCTTGACTGCGCTGGGCAGGTCGCGGTGGGTGGCCACGATGATGCGCACGTTCACCGGCTGGGCACGATTGGCGCCCACGGGGGTGATCTCGCGTTCCTGCAGCACCCGCAGGATCTTCGCCTGCGTGGACAGCGGCATATCGCCTATTTCGTCGAGGAACAGGGTGCCGCCATCGGCCTCGCGAAAGCGCCCGGTGCGTTCATTGATGGCACCGGTGAACGCGCCTTTGACATGACCGAACAGCTCGCTTTCCATCAGTTCGGCCGGGATCGCCGCGCAGTTGACGGCGACGAAGGGGCCGGTGGCTCGCCCGCTGTTGCGATGCAAGGCACGCGCGACCAGTTCCTTGCCTGTGCCCGTCTCGCCCAGGATCAACGCAGTGGCATCGGAGTTCGCGGCCAGCCCGATACGCTTGAAGACCTGGCGCATGGCCTCGCTGCTGCTGACCAGTTCGGTGCCATCCACGGGCTCTTGTGCGGCAGGTGATGCCCCGGCCGCCTGGGGGGTGTCTGGGGTGTTGGCTGCCCATCGCAGGGCCCGTTCGAGCGTCTCGATCAGGGCGGCCCTGGTCACGGGCTTGGTCAGGTGGTCGAACGCGCCCAGGCTCATCGCCTCGATGGTGTTGCCGCCACTCGCATAGGCGGTGAGCATGATGCAAGGCACCTGCGAGATGCGCGCCGCGCGGCGCAGGAACACCAGGCCATCCTCGCCCGGCAGCCGCAGATCGACGATGGCCGCATCCACGTCCTCGGTGCGCAGCCGGTGCAGGCCTGCATCGGTGGTTTCAGCCTGCAGCACCGCATACCCCAGGTCTTGCAGCATTTCTGCAAGGCTGTCGCGGAATGCGGCGTCATCGTCGACGATCAGGATTCGGGCCACGGTAGCTCCATCTCTATGCGCGTTCCTTTGGCCGACTCGGCGAGACCGACCCGCCCGCCGTGACCCTGCACGATCTCGCGCACCAGCGCCAGCCCCAGGCCGGTACCTCCAGCGCGGTTGGTGGAGAACGGTTCGAACAGTGTATCGCGCAGGTCATGCGGAATGCCGGAACCATCGTCCGCCACCCACAACAGCAATGTGCCGCGGTGCGTGCGATGCGCACCGAGCTCGATTTCACCGCGTTCTTCCGTGTGCGCCAGCGCATTGAGCAGCAGGTTGTCAAAGACCCGCGCCATTTGTGTCGGGTCGAACAGCGCAACTTGCTTCGCGCTAGCGGTCAGCTCCGGTTCAACGGCCAGTGTTATTCGTACGCCTTTCTTTTGCGCTGCTTCGGCGTGGGCATTACGCCGCTCCTCCAGCCATTCCTGCAGGTCAACTGCCTTGCGCTCGGCGCGGAAAGGTTGCGTCAATGCCAACAGGCTCGACACCAGCGTCTCCAGCCGTGCCGTTTGCGAAAGTACGGCCTCCAGGGCACCAACCACACGTGCTTCGCGCCGGTCAGCCGGGGCAGCCATCGCGTTTTCCACCTTCATGCGCATCGTGCCCAGCGGGTTGCGGATCTCGTGTGCAAGCCCGGCGGAAACGCGCCCCAGCGTGGCCAGGCGTTCGGACTGGGCCAGTTGCTTTCGCAAATGCGCCGACTGGCGCTGCCAACGCGAAATCATCCAGCCCAGCCATGCCCCGGAGACAACGACCAGCGCCAGCAGCAGGCTTACCGCGAGTATCAAGGTATTGACTGTTTCTGTGGCCAAAAGCGGAACGCGCATCAGGGTCCAGGCGATCAGCTGTCGGTCATAGGCCTGAACGGGGCAGGCGGCGAAAGCCACGGCTTCGCGTAAGCCCGGTCGCACATCCGCCACCAGGCCTGCAGAATCCTGCGCACGCTGGGCCGTGGAGGCAATGCGCTGCAACTCGGCGCTCGGCGGGTCGCGTTTGATTCCCGTGCCGTCGTAGGTTGGGAAGGCGTAGGCCACCACACCCGCATCCGCTCGCCAGAAGCCGCCCTCCATGCCCGGCTGATCGCGCAGCGCCAAATCCAGCACTGCCTGTGCGGCAGCGGGGGGCATGAGATCGGGGTGGTCTTGTGCAGGCGGGAGCTGCTGGCGAACCCGTGCCGCACCCGCCTGGAGCGCCTGGCAACTGGTCGAGGTGAGTTGGCGCGCCTGCGCAATCTGAGGGCCGGCGCCTTGGCGGCTGATTATCAGCAGCAGCCATCCCAGCACAAGCGCAACTGCGGCAATGGAAAGCCACAGAATCAGCAGATCACGGCGAACGGAGGGTTGCAGTGACAGGTCAGGTTTCCTTGGATGTGGGGCACCGCTGGTCAGTCGGTGGGCGTTCTGCTGGCAACCTTGCCAGATGGAAAATCGCCGTGCAAGGACAGGGTCGGTTGAATTAGCAGTCACTCTGTGGGCGCTTGGCGGTGAACCAGTACTTTGTGGCCATTGGCGATGCGCGGCAGGTGAGCTTGTCCAGTACCTTCGAGTTCTAGGCCAGCCTGCACCGGCCTCTTCGCGGCTAAAGCCGCTCCCACAGGTACTGCACTGCACTCGAAGGTGGCGCGGTCCTTGTGGGAGCGGCTTTAGCCGCGAATACCGGCGCAGCCGGTGCCAGGCAACGCGTTGGATTCTTCGCGGTTAAAGCCGCTCCCACGGGGTACGCGTACCGCTTCCATTTGCCTTTGAGTGGTCTTTTCGCCTCAGCAGGCAATACTTCTCTGTATTGCAGGCGTGTTCCTGGTGGCGCGCGCCGCTGGGAGGTGTCGTGTGAACAAACTGACAATCGTGGGTGCCGGCATGGTCGGCGAGGCGGCGGCGCAGATCATCGCTCGGGAAGAGTTGTGCCGTGAGCTGGTGTTGATGGATGTGCAGGGCGAGATGGCGCAAGGCAAGGCGCTGGATGTGTGGCAGGCGGCAGTCGAGTCGGGTTCCGATACCCGGGTTCACGGCGGGGCCAAGGCTGAAATGCTGGACGGCTCTGAGCTGGTGGTCATCACTGCAGGCGTGCCGCGCAAGCCGGGGCAGTCGCGTCAGGATGTACTGAGTATCAACCTGCCAATCCTCGACGGCATCATGGCCGACATCAAGCTGCATGCACCAACTGCGACCGTGCTGGTGGTTTCGAACCCGGTCGATGTGCTCACCTATCGCGCCTGGAGCTTGAGCGGGCTAGGGCGCACCAAGGTGTTCGGCCAGGCGGGGGTGCTGGATACCGCACGCATGAAGTGTTTCATCGCCGAGCAGACCGGGTTCTCTGCCCGGGATATCACGGCGCTGGTCCTGGGCGGGCATGGCGACAGCATGGTGCCGCTGATGCGCTACTGCCAGATCGGTTCGGTGCCGTTGTCGCACTTCCTGTCCAGTGAGCAGATCGAGCAGATCGTCGAGCGCACCCGCAAGGGTGGTGGCGAGATCCTGGGGCTGAAGAAGCTGGGCAGCGCCTGCGATGCGCCGGGCGTGGCGATTGCGCAGATGGTCGATGCGATCGCCAACGGGCGAAACCGCATCTTGCCGGCGGTGGCGATTCTGGAAGGCGAGTACGGGCGCACGGATATTGCCATGGGTGTGCCCTGCGTGCTGGCAGAGGAGGGGTTGGCGCGGGTGATCGAGTTGCCGCTGGATGCGCAGGAGCAGGCGATGTTCGATCAATCGGCTGATCAGGTGGCGCGGGATATTGCTGAAATGAAGGCGCTGTAACGCTGTGGGAGTGGCTTTAGCCGCGAAGAATCCAACGCGGTGCATGGCACCGGCTGCGCCGGTGTTCGCGGCTAAAGCCGCTCCCACAGTGTCCCTGCTAATTCAATGAGTTTACGTGCAGTTCAATAAGGGGGGGGGCTGCCAACCCAGCCTGGCCCCTAGCGCTGGTAAGCCTTGCCAAAATGCCGCTCCAGCCGCGCCTGCACCAGCTCGAGCAGGATCGACAGCACCCAGTAGATCACCGCCGCCGTGGTCAGCATCTCCAGGTATCGATAGCTCGACCGCCCGTACGACTGCGCCAGGAACATCACCTCCCATACCCCCATCACCGATATCAGCGATGAATCCTTCAGCATCGAGATGAACTGGTTGGCCGTAGGCGGAATGATCACCCGCATGGCCTGGGGCAGGACGATATGCCAGAAGATCTGCGGCGTGCGCATGCCCAGCGCCAGTGCCGCTTCACGTTGCCCGCGCGCGACGCCGAGGATGCCGGCGCGGAAGATTTCGCTCAGGTAGGCCCCGTAGTTCAGCGACAAGGCGATGATGCCGGCGCTGATGGCGCCCGGTACCAGGCCCAGCTGTGGCAGCCCCAGGTAGATCAGCAGAATCTGGATCAGCAGGGGGGTGCCGCGGAAGAACGAGGTGTAGAAGCTGGCGACACCCACCAGCACCGCGCTGTTCGACAACCGCGCCAGCGCGGCGGCGAAGCCGAACAGTACCGACACCAGCATCGAGCACAGGCACAGGAACAGGGTCAGTGCCGCGCCTTGCAGAAAGCCGTTGGGCCCCAGCTTGAAACCGGCGAGGTTCGGAAACTTCTCCAGGATGATCGAGAACTTCAGATCGAAACTGAGGAAAAACGCGACGAACAGGCCAAACAGCGCCAGCCAGGTCAGCAACAGCCGGGTGCGAAAGCCGAACAGGCCGGCACCCGTGGGCTTGGCCACGGGCTTGGGGGATGAGGGGAAGGTGCTCATTTGCTGATATCGGCGCCAATCCATTTCTGCGACAGCTTGGCCAGGGTGCCGTCAGCCTTCAACTCGGCAAACACCTGGCGCACCTTGGCATCCCACTCGGGGTCGCCCTTCTCGATGGCCACCGAGTTCGGCTCTTCATACAGCGGGGCACCTGCCAGCTTGAAGCGCTTGTCCTGGTCCAGGCGCGGCTGCGCGGTCACCAGGTTGGTGAGGATGGCGTCCAGGCGTACGCCGGCGCCCAGGCCAAGGTCCTGGAAGGCGACGTTGTCGGTGTCGTAAGGCGCGATTTGCACGAAATCGAAGGGGTATTCGATCTTCTTGTCTTCGTCGCCTTCGATCACCAGGTTCTTGTTCAGGTAGCTCTCGTAGCTCGATGCACTGGTCAGGCCTACCTTGCGGCCTTCCAGGTCCTTGGCGCCATGGATGCGCTCATCCTTGGCGTTGACCACGATCACCGCAGGCGATGCGTAGTACTCCACCGGGAAGTCGAACACTTCGGCGCGGGCCTTGCTCGGGGTCATCGAGCAGATGCAGATGTCGTAGCGGCCGCTCCAGCGGCCTGCGGCGATCACGTCCCACGAAGGGGTTTCCAGCCGCAGCTTGACGCCGAGCTTGTCCGCCACTGCCTTGGCCACATCCACGTCGAAACCGTCCAGCTGGTTCTGGTCATTGAGGAAGGAAAACGGTGGGTAGCTTTCCATCAAAACGTTGACCAGTTCCTTGCGCGATTCAACCCGCTCCAGCGTGGCACCGGCAAAGGCCTGGGAAGCAGTTGCGAGCAGCACAAGGCCCGCACCGAGCACAGTTGAAAATCGCATGGACATACCTGAAATGTTGGCCAATTATAGGAAGCGGTATTTAATAGTTATAAATGTCACCTACATAATGAATTTTATTCATAAGCACCTTTAGAGTAGTTATATGAAACAGCGAGCGATGGTAATTCTCGACGGTGGCATGGGCCGTGAGCTGCAGCGCAGTGGGGCGCCGTTTCGTCAGCCCGAGTGGTCGGCGCTGGCGCTGAGCGAGGCGCCGGAAGCGGTGGTTGGTGTGCACGCAGCGTTCATCGCTGCCGGTGCCCAGGTCATTACCAGCAATAGCTATGCGGTGGTGCCGTTCCACATCGGCGAAGAGCGTTTTGCAAAGGAAGGGCGACAACTGGCCAATATCGCAGGCCAGCTGGCGCGGCATGCCGCCGATACCGCAGCGCACCCGGTCAAGGTGGCGGGCTCGCTGCCGCCGCTGTTCGGCTCCTATCGCCCGGACCTGTTCCAGCCCGAGCGCGTCGAGGAGGTGCTGGCCCCGTTGCTGCAGGGCCTGGCCCCGCATGTTGACTTGTGGCTGGCCGAAACCCAGAGCTCGGTTGCCGAGGTGCGAGCCATTCACGGCCAATTGCCGGCAGACGGCAGGCCGTTCTGGGTGTCGTTCACCCTGCAGGACGAAGAGGTCGACGAGGTGCCACGCCTGCGCTCCGGCGAGCCAGTGGCCGATGCCATCGAAGCCGTGGTCGGCCTGGGCGCGGCGGCCGTGCTGTTCAACTGCAGCCAGCCCGAGGTCATTGGCGCTGCACTGGATGTAGCGCGCTCGGTAATCGAGCGACACAACGCCGACATCGCCATTGGCGCCTATGCCAACGCCTTCCCGCCGCAGCCGAAGGAAGCCACCGCCAACGACGGCCTGGATGAGCTGCGCGAAGACCTTGACCCGCCGGGTTACCTGGCATGGGCCAACGATTGGCGTGAACGGGGTGCCAGCATGATCGGTGGCTGCTGTGGCATTGGCCCGGAGCATATCGCCGAGCTGAAACGCAACCTGGCGTAAAGCCTTGAAGGGGCAGGGCGGCTTCCGCACCCGCTCGGCCCCAGCCATTAAAAAAAACGTTACTCAGACCCGGATTCCATCGTTTTTCAGTCCCCCCGCCATGCCCCTATAGTCCGCTGAAAGCCGATGCCGAATCGGTGTACACAACTCAGCGGTGCGGGAACCGGATATGAACAAGAACGAGAAATTCGAGGGCAATGCAGCGGCCGGTATCGGTACGCGTGTGGTGTGGAGCGGGGAGCAGGTCCAGCACCCCTACAACGCTACCCAGACCCCGATCGTGGTCAGTGCCGCCTACGGCTACAACGACATCGATGCCTGGTACGACGTGGCGCAGGGCAAGCTGCCCGGCTACATCTACAGCCGCATGAGCAACCCGACAGTCGCTACCCTGGAAGCCAAGCTCTGCGAGCTGGAACAGTCCGAGTCGGCGGTGGCATTCAGCAGCGGCATGGCTGCCATCAGTGCCGTGCTGCATACCTTCCTCTCAAGCGGCAAGCGTGTGGTGTCGACCCGTGACAGTTACGGCGGTACCAACAAGATCTTCGAAGAGTTCCTGCCGCGCATGGGTGTGCAGGTCTGCCTGTGCGACACCCTCGACACCGAAGCACTGGAGCGTGAGATCGCCGCGGGTTGCGACCTGCTGTATCTGGAAACCCCTACCAACCCCACCCTCAAGGTACTGGACATCCAGCGCCTGAGCGCTGCCGCCCGGAAGGCTGGCGCCGTGGTAGTGGCCGATAACACCTTCGCCACCCCGCTGAACCAGAACCCGCTGGCCCTGGGCGTGGATGTAGTGGTGCACAGTGCCACCAAATTCCTGTCCGGGCACGGTGATGTACTGGGCGGGGTGGTGTGCGGTGCCGAGTCGTTGATGGCCCAGGTGCGCCACTACCGCGAGATCAACGGTGCGGCGCTGGACCCGTTTTCCGCCTACCTGATCATCCGCGGTATCAAGACCCTGGCCCTGCGCCTGCGTCAGCAACAGGCCAGTGCCCAGGCCCTGGCGCATTACCTGACTACCGAACCGCTGGTCGAAGCGGTCAACTACCCGGGGTTGCCCCAGCATCCGGGCCATGCGATTGCCAAGGCGCAGATGCGTGGCTTCGGCGCCATTGTCAGCTTCGTGCTCAAAGGTGGCATGCCCACCGTAGCGCGGCTGCTGCCGCGCCTGAAGTACGCCCATCGGGCGGGCAACCTGGGCGCGGTAGAAACCATCTACGGCCCGGCGCGTACCACCAGCCATGTGGAAAACACCCTCGAAGAACGGCTGGCCCTGGGCATTTCCGAAGGGCTGGTGCGCATTTCGGTGGGCATCGAGGACACCGAGGACCTGCTGGCAGACCTGGCACAGGCCTGTGCATCGGTGCGCCAGGAGTTGGCCGCAGCAAAGGAATTGCACGGTGACGAAGACGCCTGCCTGGCCGAAGCACAGGCCTGAGGCAGGCGTATAGCACCCGCTCCTTGCGGTGGGTGCCACTTCATGAAGTCGAACAAAAACAATATGCAAGGCAATTCGCTTCGCTCTGCCAAGACGAGGTCGTTGCAACGTCCTTGCCCGCCAACTTTCATGAGTAAACCACAATGTCCCTGCAGACAACGACAACGAGAAATGCTTCGGCGCATAGCTTCAAGCAGGATATGCAAACCCGCCATATCGTCATGCTGGCGCTGGGCGGTGTCATCGGTACCGGCCTGTTCCTGACGTCGGGCTACACCGTCAACCAGGCGGGCCCGCTGGGGGCGGTCATCGCCTATATCCTCGGCGCGATCATGGTCTACCTGGTGATGATGTGCCTGGGCGAACTGGCGGTACACATGCCGGAAGTCGGCTCGTTCAGCAGTTACGCCACGCGCTACCTCGGGCCGGGTACAGGCTACATGGTGGCCTGGATGTACTGGCTGACCTGGACCGTGGCCATCGGCTCGGAATTCACCGCCGCCGGTATCCTGATGGTGCGTTGGTTCCCCGATACGCCGGTGTGGATATGGAGTGCGCTGTTCGGGTTTGCGGTGTTCATCAGCAATATCATTTCGGTGCGGTCGTTTGCCGAAACCGAATTCTGGTTGTCACTGATCAAGGTGCTGGCGGTTATCGCCTTCCTGGTGGTGGGCGGCAGCGCGATCCTGGGCGTTTTCGAAATCACCCAGGCGCACAGTGTCGGGCTGGGCAACTTCACCCGCGAGGGGCTGTTCCCTACGGGCTTCTGGTCGATCGCCATGACCCTGCTGGCGGTGGCCTTCGCGTTCTCGGGTACCGAGTTGATCGGCATCGCCGCCGGCGAAACCCGCGACCCGGAAAAGAACGTACCCAAGGCCATCCGTACCACGGTCCTGCGGCTGGCGCTGTTCTTCGTCGGCACCATCTTCGTATTGGCTACCTTGTTGCCGCGTGAACAGGCCGGGGTGGTTGAAAGCCCGTTCGTGATGGTCTTTGCCATGATCGGTATCCCCTATGCGGCGGACATCATGAACTTCGTCATCATCACTGCACTGCTGTCGGCGGCCAATTCCGGGCTTTATGCAGCGGCGCGCATGCTGTGGACCCTCAGCGACCAAGGCAACATGCCCCGCCGGTACGCGGCGCTGTCGCGTCGTGGCACGCCGTTCAATGCCATCGTCCTGAGCATGGCCGGTGGCATGGCATCGCTGCTGAGCAGTGTGTTTGCCCCCGACACCATCTACCTGGCGCTGGTGTCCATTTCCGGGTTGGCGGTGGTGGTGGTGTGGATCAGCATCGCGGCCAGCCAGATGGCATTCCGTCGCCATTACATCGCCAATGGCGGCAAGCTCGAAGACCTCAAGTTCCGCGTGCGCGGCTACCCGTTCGTGCCGCTGGCGGCCATCTTCTGCTGCGTGCTGGCCTGCGTCGGCATTGCCTTCGACCCGGCACAGCGCGTGGCCCTGTACTTTGGTCTTCCATTTATCGCCTGGTGTTACCTGGCCTACTGGCTGACCCGCAAGTACCGCGACCGTCGCCCGCTGCAACCGGAAGCCTTGGCAACAGGTTCCGAGGCCGCCAGAGCAGGGTGATACTAGGGCACCGGAACGTTGCCACGAGAAACCGCCGATGACCCAGAAAACCCTGCCCCCCTTGAACTGGCTCAGAGCCTTCGAAGTGTCGGCGCGTTACCTGAACTTCACCCATGCAGCCGAGGAACTGCACCTCACCCAAGGGGCCGTGAGCCAGCAGATCCGCCACCTGGAGAGCCAGTTGGGAGTGGCGCTGTTCAAGCGCCTGCCCCGGGGGCTGGGGTTGACCGAAGAAGGCCAGTCCTACCTGCCGGTGGTGCAGGATGCGATAAGCCGCCTGGCGGTAGGCACCAATGAAATTTTCGGGCAACGCCAGCGTCGGCCCCTGAAAGTGCGCGGCAGCCTGTCGTTCCTGCATTTCTGGCTGGCGCCCCGCCTGGCCGATTTTCGCCGTTCGCACCCACAGGTGGACATCCGCTACATCAGCAACCTGTGGGTCAAGGAACTGGATGCAGAGGATGACCTGGAAATCCGCTGGGGCAGCGGCCAGTGGGCTGGCGTGGAAGCGCAGCGCCTGACCCGCGACCTGCTGGTGCCAGTCTGCTCCCCTGCGCTGATTGCCGGCTCCCCGCTGCGCGAGCCGCGCGACCTGGCCCGCGTCCCGTTGCTGCATGTGCTGGGTTACGAGGAGGGGTGGGGTTATTGGCTGGAGCGGGTAGGCGCCGATCAGGTCGATTCTTCCAGCGGCCTGCAGTTCGACACCCTGGTGGCGACCTTGCGCATGGCGGAACTGGGGCTTGGGGTGGCACTGGCGCGCTCGTCGCTGGTCGAGGACTTGCTGCAGGAGGGGCGGCTGGTGGCGCCTTTTGCGCAGCGCATCGAGGCGAGCGAGTCGTTTTACCTGGTACGTGGCCTGGCTGAGGCGTTGTCCACGGATGCCCAAGCCTTCAGCCACTGGTTGGTGGCGATGGCCCACCGTTAATCAAATACTACCTGGAGCACCGATGCAGTACACATCCACGCGCGGCAACGAGACACGGGTTGATTTCCGCACGGCGCTGCTTTCCGGGCTGGCCGACGATGGCGGGCTTTACGTGCCGACTGCGGTGCCGACGTTCAGCCAGCAGGATATTGCCAGCTGGTCGTGGTTGCCGTTCGACGAACTGGCCTGGCGGGTAATGGCGCCGTTTGTCGGCGACACGCTCGATGAGCCGACCCTGAGAGCGCTGGTAAGCGACAGCTACCGCGGCTTCAAGCACCGTGGCATCGCACCGTTGCAGCAGATTGGCCATAACGAATGGATCCTGCAGCTGTTTCACGGGCCTACCCGTTCCTCCAAGGATTTCGCCGCGCAATTGCAGGCGCGGCTCATCCGCCATTTCCTGGGCCCCGATTGCGAACGGGTCATGCTGGTCGGTGCCAGCAACGGCGATACGGCGGTGGCCGCTATCGAAGCCTTGCGGCATTGCCCTACGGCACGCTTGCTGGCGCTTTACCCCAGTGCCGGGACACCGGCCGACCGGGCGGCGGTGATGCGCAGTGCCGCTTCCGAAAGCGTGAGCTGCGTGGCCGTGGACGGCAGCTTCGATGACTGCCAGTCGCTGGTGTCGGCGCTGCTGCGTGCATGGCCGTGCCCCGGGCTGATACCCGTGAGCTTCAATTCGACCAACTGGGTCGGCGTGCTGGCGCAGATCGTGTTCTATTTCCACGCGGCGCTTCAGCTGGGTGGTGGGATTCGGCCGGTGGGTTTCAGCATCCCCACGGCCAGTTTTGCCGAGATCTACGCGGGGTTCATTGCCCAGAAAATGGGCCTGCCGATCAACCAGATCATTGTTTCCACCAACCGCAACGATGCCTTGCACCGGTTCATCCACTGCAATCGCTACAGCCGTGGCTCCACCAGCCAGACCTTGTCGCCGGTCATGGACTTTTCGCTGTTCTCCAACCTGGAACGTTTCGTCTGGGAGCTGTATGACCGCGATGGTGGGGCGACCCGGGCACTGATGGAGCATTTCGAGGATTGTGGCGAGTTGAGCATCGGCAACCGCCAGTGGCTGCACGCGCGCATGCTGTTCGACTCCTATGCCGTGGATGACGCGCTGATTCGCGAAGAAATCGTCACGCTGTTCCAGGAAACCGGCTGCGCAGTAGACCCACACGCTGCCACCGGGGCATTCGCCGGGCGCCTGCACCGGCGCAACATTGGTGCGCCGATCGTCACGCTGGGCCAGTTTGCCCCGGAAAAGTCTGCCGGGTTGCTGGCGGAGCTTGGGGCCTGGCATGGCGAGGTGCCGGCCTGTGGTGTTGGCAGCGCAGGCGTTGGGCCGCTGCTGGCGCCAGAGGACCTGGCGGGGGTTCATGAAATACTGGCCCGGTTGCAGGCAGGACGATGAAGCGCATCCTCGACCCCCTGGACGAGCGTATTCTCGCCGAGCTCACCGCCAATGCACGCATTGCCCATGCCGAACTGGGGCTCAAGGTGAACCTGTCGCGTAATGCGGTACGCCAGCGCATCGAGCGCCTGGAGCGTGACGGGGCCATCCAGGGCTATACCCTGCGTATCGGTGAGGGGCGACGACCGACCTCGCTGATCAACGCGGTCATCTTCGTCTACCGCTACGACCGCATGCGCGGAGAGGCTGTGCTCGATGCATTGCGCCAGATCCCCGAGGTGATCCAGTGTGAAGTGCTCAGCGGCGAATTCGACCTGCTGCTGCGCGTCGAGGCTTCCAGCCCGGAACGGGTGCACCATGTATGGAAGGAGATTGCCGCCATGCCTGGGGTCGAGAACACCGTGACATCGTTCGTCCTGGCCACGGTGATCTGAGACGCGCGCTTGCCGTTTGGTAACCCTCGCTACAACAACGCTGCCCGGGTTTGCGCCCTGGCGGCGTTTTGCATTCCGGCGGCGCTCAGGCGTGCATCGGCTACTGGTCAGATTGGCCAGTAAATACAGCGGATTGCCATATTCAACTGGCATTGCACGGCTCTTACGCTTGTCCCCATCGACCAACCGCCTGGAAAGGACAGCGAACCATGACCGAATACAAAATTGCACTTGTTGGCTTTGGCGGTGTGAACCGTGCCCTGGCCCAACTGATCGCCGAACGCAATGCGCGCTGGCAGCAAGAGCTGGGCTTTGGCCTGAAGATCGTTGGCGTGACCGACCTGTTCCTGGGGTCGGCAATCGACCGCAACGGCCTGGATGCGGCCACGCTCGCTGCACTGCCTGCTCAGAAGGGGGCGCTGGCGCAGATCCCGCAAGGTTCGGCTGAAGCGTTCAACGAATCGGTGATCAAGCAGTCCGGTGCCGACATCATCGCCGAGGCCACATTCACCAACCCCAAGGACGGTGAGCCGGCGGCAACCTTCTGCCGTTGGGCGCTGGAAGCTGGCAAGCATGTGGTCACTACCAACAAGGGGCCGATCGCCTTGCATGCTGCGGCGCTGAAGGCCCTGGCCAAGGCCAATGGTGTGTCGTTCGAGTACGAAGGCGCGGTCATGAGCGGTACGCCGGTGCTGCGCATGGCGCGCCAGACGTTGGCCGGTGCAGGCCTGGTGGGGTTCGAGGGCATCCTCAACGGCACCTCCAACTATGTGCTGACGCGCATGGAAGAGGGACTCGGTTTTGCCGATGCAGTGGCCCAGGCGCAAGCACTTGGCTATGCCGAGGCGGACCCGAGCGCCGATGTGGAGGGGTATGACGTACGCCTGAAAGTGGTGATCCTCGCCAACGAGCTGCTCGGCGCTTGCTTGCAGGTGAATGATGTGACCTGCAGCGGGATCAGCAGCCTCGATAGCGCTGCTATCCAGCAAGCGCAGGCGGCGGGCCAGCGCTGGAAACTGATCGGCAGTGCCAGCCGTGAAACCGATGGTTCGGTGCGTGCCAGCGTCGAAGCGCGCCTGTTGCCCGGCAACCACCCTCTGGCGGGTATTTCCGGTGCCACCAATGCGGTTGCGTTCAACACCGAATTGCTGGGCGCTGTAACCGTGTCCGGCCCGGGTGCGGGGCGTGTCGAAACGGCATTCGCCCTGTTGTCGGATATCGTCGCCATCCACACTGCTGGCCGCTCGGCCTGAGGAGCAACCTTCATGAGCCTGACTTCCGTGTCCCGGGTAGCCGTCCAGCAACCCGCCTTGATCGATGTCTACAGCCCGTTCGACGGTAGCCTGGTCGGCAGCGTCGCCAACCTTGCTGCCGATGCCGTGCCAGGTCTGCTCGTGCGTGCTCGGCAGGGCGTGCACGAAAGTGCCGCGCTGCCTCGGCACCGTCGCGCCAGCATCCTGGAGCAGGCGGCCCGGCTGATTGAGCGCGATGCAGCCGATTTTGCCGGCCTGATTGTCGACGAAGCGGGCAAGACCCTGCGTCAGGCCGAGAAGGAGGTGAAACGCTGCATCAACACGCTCAAGCTGTCTGCCGAGGAAGCGCGGCGCAATGCCGGCGAGGTGGTGCCGTTCGATGCCTACGAAGGCTCCGAATCGCGTCAGGGCTGGTTCACACGCGAGCCGCTGGGGCTGATCCTGGCCATCACGCCGTACAACGACCCGCTCAACCTGGTGGCGCACAAGTTGGGGCCAGCGATTGCCGGGGGCAATGCGGTCATTCTCAAACCCTCGGAGCTGGCCCCGCTTTCTGCCTTGAAGCTGGTGCAGTACCTGGTCGACGCGGGGCTGCCAGAGGCCGTCGTCACCGTGGCCACTGGCGGTGCCGAACTGGGCAAGGCCCTGGTGGCCGTGCGTGAAGTGCGGATGATTTCCTTCACCGGCGGTTTCGCCACAGGCGAACAGATTGCCCGGGGGGCGGGCCTGAAAAAACTGGCCATGGACCTGGGTGGCAACGCCCCGGTGCTTGTACTGAAGGACTGCGACCTCGAGGCCACTGTCGAGTCTTGTGTATCTGGCGCGTTCTGGGCAGCCGGGCAGAACTGCATCGGCACCCAGCGCATCCTGGTGGAAGCTTCCATCTATGAGGCATTCCGCCAGCGCTTCGTGGCCTTGACCCAGGCCATGGTGGTAGGTGATCCAGGCCTGCGCGAAACCGACATGGGGCCGATGATCACCGAAGGCTCGGCCCGGCAGATTGAAGAGCGCGTGAACCAGGCCCTTCAAGGCGGCGCTCGCCTGCTCTGTGGTCACAAGCGCCAGGGGGCTACCTATTCGCCGACGGTGCTGGAAGGTGTTGACCACGCCAGCCGGCTGTGGCGTGAAGAGGTGTTCGCACCGGTGGTGATGCTGGCGCCCTTCGAGGAGATCGAGCAGGCCATAGCGCTGGCCAATGCCCCGGAGTACAGCTTGCACGCTGGTGTGTTTACCCGAGACCTGTCCTTGGCGTTGAGCCTGGCACGGCGTATCGAGGCGGGCGGCGTGATGATCAACGACTCGTCCGACTACCGCTTCGATGCCATGCCATTCGGTGGCTCGAAATATGGAAGCCTTGGCCGCGAGGGGGTGCGGTTCGCCTACGAGGACATGACCCAGCCCAAAGTCGTCTGCCTCAACCAGATGGGTTGAGAGGGGGAACCTTGATGATCGAACGTTATGGACAAGGCGAGCGGATGTCGCTGGCGGTCTGCTACAGGGGCCTGTTCGAAACGGCAGGCGTGGTTGCGGACGACCTGCAGCAGGATGTACAGGGCCAGTTGCGCCAGGCGTTGGGTACGATCGATGGGCTGATGGCAGAGGCCAACGTCGACAAGGAGCATTTGACCCGGGTTCAGTTATGGATCGCCGACTACAGCCACTTCGACCTGGTCAATGAGGTGTACGATGCCTGGTTGAAGGGGTATCCGAAACCTCCACGGGCTTGCGTAGGCGCAGACCTGGGAGAGGGGTATCTGGTCGAGGTGCAGGTGTTTGCCGTGTGCCCTGAGCGCTCCTGACCCAAAGCGGCTGACGCCCCGGGTCAGCGCACAAACCGGGGTATCGCCTTTACGTAGGCCAGTTCGCCTAGCAGTTCCACCAATGTCTGCGTAATCACAGCTGCCGCCGCCAAACCGCGCATGTCTTCCGGCAACGCCAGCGCCAGCGGCAGCACTACCAGCGAATTGCGCGTGGCGGCGCTGAAGGTTACCGAGCGTGCCTCGGTCACCGGCAAGCGCAGCAAGCGCGCCGCAACGAACCCGAGCACTGGCGCCAGCAGCATGAAGCCGATGTACACCGGAATCACCGGCAGCAAACGGTCGAAATCACGCAGTACCACGGCAATCTGCGAGGCGATGACCACCACCAGCACCAGAGCCATGGCCGGTACCGGCATCCACGCCCAGGCGTCGTTCCAGGTCGAGACCGTGCGTGAGCGACGGGTGCCGGCGCTGGTGAGTACGGCGAGGACCATCGGCAGCACGATCAGTAGCACGAAGGCTTCCACGAACGGGGTGATGGAGATGGCCACGCTGCTGTTGTCACCCAGCATCAGGGCCAGGTAGAGCGGCAGCATTGCCAGTTGTACCAACAGCAGCACAGGGGTGGCGGCCAGGGTCAGGCGGGAGTCGCCTTTGCCGATGTGGGTGAAAACCACCACGTAATCGATGCACGGTGTCAGCAACACCAGCAGCGCGCCGATGAGTATCGCCGGGTGCTCGACCAGCCCGCGGGTGATGGCCCATACCAGTAGCGGCACGAGGACGAAGTTGGCCAGCAGCAGGGCGGAAGTGAAGCGGCGGTTGCCCAGACCCTGGCGCAAGTCGAGGAAGGGGATCTGCAGGAACATCGCGTACATCAGCACCGCGATGGCGGGGGTGACCAGCGCCTCCAGGAGCTGTGCAGTGTCGCTGGTCAGCAGGCCGAACGTGACGGCGGCAAGCACGGCGACGAAATAGATCGGGACCTGGTGGGTTTCAAGTTGCTCTCTGGTCAAGGTAGGGCCTGTGCTTGAAGGGAGGAACGCAATCATAACCTGTGGGAGCGGGCGTGCCCGCGAATACCGGCGCAGCCGGTGCCATCCACCGAGTCGTCTTCTTCGCGGGCACGCCCGCTCCCACAGGATTCGCCACCTGAAAACGAAAAAGCCCGGCACTAGGCCGGGCTTTTTCCTGTCAGGCAATCGCCAATCAGTTGCCGTAAACCGGCAGCTTCTTGCAGATGGCCTTGACCTTCTCACGCACGGCGTCGATCACCGCTTCGTTGTTCAGGTCAGCCAGGATGTCGCAGATCCAGCCAGCCAGCTCGCGGCACTCGGCTTCCTTGAAACCACGGGTGGTAACGGCTGGGGTGCCGAAACGAAGGCCCGAGGTGACGAACGGGGAACGTGGGTCGTTCGGTACCGAGTTCTTGTTGACGGTGATGAAGGCTTTGCCCAGGGCGGCGTCAGCGTCCTTGCCGGAGATTTCCTGCTTGATCAGCGACAGCAGGAACAGGTGGTTCTGGGTGCCACCGGAAACCACGTCGAAACCACGCTCGATGAACACGCTGGCCATGGCCTGGGCGTTCTTCACGACCTGCTGCTGGTAAGCCTTGAACTCAGGCTGCAGGGCTTCCTTGAAGCAGATGGCCTTGGCAGCGATGACGTGCTCCAGCGGGCCACCCTGGGCGCCAGGGAAGACGGCGGAGTTCAGCTTCTTCTCGATCTCTTCGTTCTTGCGAGCGAGGATCAGGCCGCCGCGCGGGCCGCGCAGGGTCTTGTGGGTGGTGGTGGTGACCACGTCGGCGAACGGAACAGGGTTCGGGTACACGCCAGCGGCAACCAGGCCGGCAACGTGGGCCATGTCGACGAACAGGTAGGCACCGACTTTGTCGGCGATGGCGCGGAAGCGGGCGAAGTCCAGAACCTGCGAGTAGGCCGAGAAGCCGGCAACGATCATCTTCGGCTTGTGCTCGACGGCCAGGCGCTCGACTTCGTCGTAGTCGATCAGGCCGTTGCTGTCGATGCCGTACTGGATGGCGTTGTACAGCTTGCCCGAGGAGCTTACCGAAGCACCGTGGGTCAGGTGGCCACCGTGGGCCAGGCTCATGCCCAGGATGGTGTCACCGGCCGACAGCAGGGCCAGGTAGACGGCGGCGTTGGCCTGGGAGCCGGCGTGCGGCTGGACGTTGGCGTAGTCGGCGCCGAACAGTTCCTTGGCACGGTCGATGGCCAGCTGCTCGACGACGTCGACGTACTCGCAACCACCGTAGTAGCGCTTGCCTGGGTAGCCTTCGGCGTACTTGTTGGTCAGGACCGAGCCCTGGGCCTCCATGACTGCCGGGCTGGTGTAGTTTTCCGAAGCGATCAGCTCGATATGCTCTTCCTGGCGCAGAGCTTCTTGCTGCATGGCTTCGAAGAGCTCGGCGTCGTACTTGGCAATGGTCAAATCACGGCTGAACATGGCGGTCCTCAAGGATCGGGGTGAATTGGGGGGGCATTCTAACCGATTGATCCGCGGCTGGCATATGAAGTGGCATCAAGTCGCGGACCAATGGGCTTCACGTTGCATCCCGCGCCGTGTCTGGGCTGGGCGGGAACTGGAGTTGACTCGCAGGTCCGTTTTTACAGGTGCGCTTCTCAGGCCGGGCGCGGTCCCTGTAGGAGCGGCCTTGTGTCGCGAAAGGGGCGCGCAGCGGCCCCGCGATTGCAGCGTTGCCGCCGAAATTGTCGGGACCGCGTTGCGGTCCTTTCGCGACACAAGGCCGCTCCTACAGAGTCCGCGCACGCCAGGAGGCGTCGGGGTCAATGGAACATGAAGAGCTTCTCGTTGGCGAACTGCGCCTCGAACTGATGCGCCGGCATCGGCCGCCCGAACAGGTAGCCCTGCACCTCGTCGCAACCATGCTCGCGCAGGAACTCCAGCTGCTCGTGGGTCTCCACCCCTTCGGCGATCACCGCCAGGTTGAGGCTGTGGGCCATGGCGATGATCGCCCGGGCAATTTGCGCATCCTGTTCGCCTTCGGGCAGGCCGTCGACGAAGGTGCGGTCGATCTTCAGCACGTCGATCGGGAACTGCTTGAGGTAGTTCAGCGACGAATAACCGGTGCCGAAGTCGTCCACCGCGATGCTCAGGCCGAGGTTTTTCAGGCTGGCGAGAATCTGCATGGCTTCGTTCACTTCGCGCATCAGGATGCTTTCGGTCAGCTCCAGCTCCAGGCACGCCGGTGGCAGGCCGGTTTCTTCCAGAATGGTGGCGATGCGCGTACCCAGCTGGCCGTCGGAAAACTGCCGCGCCGAGATGTTCACCGACACCTTGGGCACGCGCACCTTGGCCTTGTGCCAGGCCTTGAGCTGGCGGCTGGCCTCGCGCAGCACCCAGTCGCCCACGTCCACCACCAGGCCCAGTTCTTCGATCACCGGGATGAAATCGCCCGGCGGCACCAGGCCGCGGGTCGGGTGGCGCCAGCGCAGCAGGGCTTCGGCGCCGGTCAGGCGCTTGCCGTCGCCACTGAACTGCGGCTGGTAGTAGAGGATGAACTCGTTCTGCTCCATGGCATGGCGCAGGTCGCTCTCCAGCTCCAGGCGTTCCAGGGCGCTGGCGTTCATCTCCGCCTGGTAGAACTGGAAGTTGTTCTTGCCGCGCTCCTTGGCGTGGTACATGGCGGTGTCGGCGTTTTTCATCAGCTGGCTCAGTTCGCTGCCGTCCTGCGGGCTGAGGGCGATGCCGATACTGGCGGTAACGAAGAACTCGCGGTTTTCCAGCACGAACGGCCGCACCAGGCTGCCGAGGATGTTCTCGGCCACGTGGATGGCGCGGTTGAGTGCCATCTCGCGGGTCGCGCGCGGTTGCAGCAGCAGGGTGAACTCGTCGCCGCCCATGCGCGCCACGGTGTCGTCGTTGTCCACACAGGCCAGCAGGCGCTGGGCCATGTCCTTGAGCATGCGGTCGCCGGCAGCGTGGCCGAGGGAGTCGTTGATCGGTTTGAAGCGGTCCAGGTCGAGGAACATCAGCACCACCCAGGCCTTTTGCCGCTCGGCCTGCTGCAGGGCGTTGTACAGACGGTCCTGGAACAACGTGCGGTTGGGCAGGTGGGTGAGGGCGTCGTAGTAGGCCAGGCGGTGGATGCGCTGTTCGCTGGCCTTGCGCTCGCTGATGTCGGTGAAGAAACACACGTAGCTGGCCAGGTCGCCTTCGTCGTCCAGCACTGCGGTAATGCCGACCCAGGCCGGGTAGTGGTCGCCGTCGCGGCGCTTGAGCCACATTTCGCCCTCCCAGCTGCCTCGCTGGTAAAGCTGCTTCACCACGTAGCGCAGGTGGCCTTCCTGCTGCTCGTCGACGGTAAGCATGCCCGGCAACTGGTCGAGCACCTCGCTGACGGCGTAGCCACTGACGCGGCTGAACGCTTCGTTGGCCTGGACGATATAGCCCGCCGGGTCGGTGATGAGGATGGCCGAGGTGGAGTGCTCGAATACCGTCGCTGCCATGCGCAGGTCTTTCTCGGCACGGCGTTGCTGGCTGATGTCGCGGCCAACCCCGAGCACGCCTTCGAAGCGCTCTTCATCGTCCCACACCAGCACCAGGCGCAGTTCGATGGGGATCTTGCGGCCATCGGCGCGCAGGCAGTCGAAAAGGAACAGCTGGGTGGGCAGTTGGTTGCGTAGCTGGGCCAGCTGGGCCGGGTCGCCCATGGCCTTGCTGACGCGCTCCATCAGGCTGTAGATGCCGGTGAGCTGGGACGGGTTGGCGATGATCGACTGCCAGCCGTTGGCGAAGATCCAGTCGGCCTGGTAGCCCAGCACGCTTTGCACCGAGGGGCTTACGTAGTTGAGCTGGAGCAGGTTGTCGGTGGAGAAGATCACGTCGCTGATGCTTTCGGCGAGCATGCGGTAGCGCTGCTCGCTGTCGCGCAGCGACTGGCTGGCCTCGATCTGCACCGTCACGTCCTTACCCACGCCGATGATGCGTGTCACCAGGCCGTCGGCGTCACGGGTCAGCACTTGTTCGCGGATGTCGTAGCAGCGCCAGCCGCCATCGCGGTGGCGGAAACGCAGCTGGCAGTGCAGCGGCTGGTCATGGCCGCTGTCCCGCTGTTGCTGGCGCAGCGCCTGGTAGTGCGTGGCATCCTCGGGGTGCAGCAGCAGTTCCCAGAAGCGCTCGCCCATCTGCGCCAGCTCGGTACGGTCGTAGCCCAAGGTCTGGCCGAGGTGGCGGTTGCTGAAGATCATGCGCTGGCTGAGCACGTCCTGCACATACAACTGGTCGGGCACGGTGCGCACCACGTCCGACCAGAAGCTTTCGCGCTCCAGCAGCGACAGCTCCACCTGCTTGCGGCTGGTGATGTCGCTGATGCTGAGGATGACCGCCTGGTAGTCGCGGCGCTGCTGCGGCAGGCGGGCCATCAGCCACAGGTGCAGCTCGCCACCCAGCGGCGCCGGCAGGCGCACCTCCAGCTCCAGCAGCGGGCGCTGCTCGATCAGCGCGTCGATCAGTTGCATGCCGATGCTGTCGCGGCCATCGCCAGTGCCATCGATCAGGCGCTGCCAGGCACCTTCGTGGCTGTCGATGTTCAACAGTTGGCGGGCCACCTGGTTGATCTCGGTGATCTTCAGCTCCAGCAGCAGCGAGCGGCGCAGGTTGGGGTCCAGGGCCAGGCTGTGTTTGAGCGCGGCACGGTTGCGCAGGTGGTAACGGTCGAGTTGGCCGGGCAGGCTGGACAGGTCGAGCACACACAAGGCCACGCCGGTGCCTTCGAAAATTTCCTGATAGCGCCGGCGGTCGTCCTGCAGCGCCCGTTGGCGGCGGCGCATGTTGACCAGGGCCAGCATCGGCAGCAGGGCGCAGAACAGCACCAGCAGGCATTTGCCGAGCAGCGCCGGCAGCAGCTTCTGTTGGGCCAGCTTGGCGTCGAACAGGCCGCGCAACTGCCAGGTACTGTTGTCGATGAAAGCCAGCATCACGCTTTGCAGCGGTTCGTTGCTGGTAACGGCCGGCGCATGGCTTTGCAGTACCTCGCCGTTGCGGCTGTTTTCCAACAGCCACAGCGGGTGGCCGGCACCATCCAGGTGGAGGGTGAGGGTGCGGTAGTAGTCCGGCGACAGGCGCAGCAGCCAGTAGCCGCGGCCTTGTTCGGTGGCCTGGCGTAGCAATAGGTAGACGGTGCGGTTGTCGCCCGAATTGGTGAAGAAGTACGGGCTGCCCTGGTTCAGCCTAAGCAGCTCGTCAAGCAAATGGCGGTCGGGGCTGCCGGCCAGGCTGTCGGCCTGCACCTGCCC
The DNA here is from genome assembly GCF_013305685.1 of Pseudomonas sp. 13159349. Taxonomy (NCBI): domain Bacteria; kingdom Pseudomonadati; phylum Pseudomonadota; class Gammaproteobacteria; order Pseudomonadales; family Pseudomonadaceae; genus Pseudomonas; species Pseudomonas sp. 13159349. The sequence goes on from NZ_CP045553.1 coordinate 878,043, forward strand.
GGTAGCGTCCAGCCAAGCCATGCTCTGCAGGGCCGGCAGGCGCTCGCGAAGGGTGCCCATGAGGCTGGGCAGGGCCGAGGGCGTCGGCGCCTTGACGTAGGGCTGCACCACATTCACGGCCTGTTGCGCCTTGAGGGCCATGTTCAGGCTCAGGTGGTCGGCCAGTTCGGCGGTGGCGTCCAGGCTCTGTTTGCGCAGGTCGGCCTGGGTATGGTTGAACTGGGCGAACAGCTGCCACAGCAGCAGGCCCAGCAGGATCAGGGCCAGCAGCGCCAGCGCACCCTTGATCGACCCGCGCAGCGAGGCCACGGGCGCCTGTGGCGCGGAACGCAATGTCGACGGATGAGTAAGATTGGTCAAGCGTTGATCCTGCGATTGGGCTGGCGATGGCAGGGATGGATCATGCACGGTGTGTGCCGGTGTCTGGTTGCCAGACCGCGGTGGCGCACTATAAGGCCGGACACCCGAAACGGGCTAGCATGCCTAGGATTATGGCAAAGTGCCAGCCGATGTGACCGGTGGTGCCTGCCCGGTGGTTCGGCAAGCCCCTGCAACCTGTGCGAGAATAGCGCCCGCTTCAAATGACAACGCATCGGAGATGTTCGGTTTTGGTTACTCACTTTTCCTCCAATGGCCTCGATTCCGCCTGCGGGCGCAGCAGTCAGACCCTTGTCAGCACTGCCGTGACCGAGGACGTATCCTGCAAGTCTTGCCAGCGTTCGCTGAGCAAACCCGAGGCGGCAGCTGTCGCCAAGAGCAAGAGCCCATCGCTGGCCGAACTGCGCAAGACCGCCAAGGCGGCAGTTGAGCCGGCAGTCGCCGTGGCCGAGGTCAAGCCGGCGGCCAAGGTTGTCAGCGTGCCTGCGGCCGCCAAACCGGCAAAAGCTGCCGAGCAGCAGCCGACTCGTAGCGGTGGCTTCAGCGTGAAGTCCGCCTGGGCCGCGCGCCTGGCCGAGCAGGGCGACCGTTGCCGCTTGCCGCGGGGCAAGGCCAAGCAGCGTCACGTCTGAGTCATCTGCAGCTGTACCGGCCCTTTCGCGGCTTCAGCCGCGAAGAGGCCGGTACAGGCAATAGAATCCCCCCGGTCCTACCCCCACCATCCGCCCCTCCTATGCAACGCCGCGCGTTGGCGTAGAATGGTCGACTTTGTTCAATGACACCCCGTAAATACATCCCCCTGGCCAGCGCGCCGGGGCGATCGTCGATGTCTTTACCTATCTGATTAGAGGGCTTGGTTTTGGCTCAATACGTCTACACCATGCATCGGCTGAGCAAGGTCGTGCCGCCGAAGCGGGAAATTCTCAAGAACATTTCCCTGTCGTTCTTCCCGGGCGCCAAGATCGGCGTGCTCGGCCTGAACGGCGCGGGTAAATCGACCCTGCTGCGGATCATGGCGGGCGTCGACAAGGAATTCGACGGCGAAGCCCGTCCGATGCCCGACATCAACGTCGGCTACCTGCCACAGGAACCGCAACTGGACCCGAACAAGTCGGTGCGCGAAGTGGTCGAGGAAGCGGTCAGCGTGATCAAGGACGCCCAGGCGCGCCTGGACGAGGTCTATGCTGCCTACGCCGAACCGGATGCCGACTTCGACAAGCTGGCCGCCGAGCAGGCCAAGCTGGAAGCCATCCTGCAGGCCGCTGACGGCCACAACCTGGAGCGCCAGCTGGACGTTGCCGCCGACGCCCTGCGCCTGCCGGCCTGGGATGCACGCATCGAGCACCTGTCCGGTGGTGAGAAGCGCCGAGTGGCCCTGTGCCGCCTGCTGCTGTCGGCCCCCGACATGCTGCTGCTGGACGAACCGACCAACCACCTGGACGCCGACTCGGTGGCCTGGCTGGAGCGCTTCCTGCACGACTTCCCGGGCACCGTGGTAGCCATTACCCACGACCGTTACTTCCTCGACAACGTCGCTGGCTGGATCCTGGAACTGGACCGCGGCGCCGGTATCCCGTACGAAGGCAACTACTCGGGCTGGCTGGAAGCGAAGTCCGAGCGTCTGGCGCAGGAATCCAAGCAGCAGAGCGCCCACGAAAAGGCCATGAAAGAGGAACTGGAGTGGGTGCGCAAAGGCGCCAAGGCCCGCCAGTCCAAGTCCAAGGCACGTCTGCAGCGCTTTGAAGAAATGCAGTCGCAGGAATTCCAGAAGCGCAGCGAAACCAACGAGATCTACATCCCGGCCGGCCCGCGCCTGGGCGACAAGGTCATCGAGTTCAAGAACGTCACCAAGGGCTACGGCGACCGCGTGCTGATCGACAACCTGTCGTTCTCCATGCCTAAAGGCGCCATCGTCGGTGTGATCGGTGGTAACGGTGCCGGTAAGTCGACCCTGTTCCGCATGCTGATGGGCAAGGAACAGCCGGACTCGGGCAGCATCGAGATCGGTGAAACCGTGCAGCTGGCCTGCGTCGACCAGAGCCGCGAAGACCTGGACGGCGGCAAGACCGTATTCCAGCAGGTTTCCGACGGCTCTGACATGATCCGCATCGGCAACTACGAGATCCCGTCGCGTACCTATGTGGGCCGCTTCAACTTCAAGGGTGGCGACCAGCAGAAGTTCGTCAAGGACCTGTCCGGTGGTGAGCGTGGCCGCCTGCACCTGGCCCTGACCCTGAAGGAGGGCGGTAACGTCCTGCTGCTCGACGAACCGTCCAACGACCTCGACGTCGAAACCCTGCGTTCGCTGGAAGAAGCCCTGCTGGACTTCCCGGGCGCGGCGATCGTGATCTCCCACGACCGTTGGTTCCTGGACCGTGTGGCTACCCACATCCTGGCGTACGAAGACGACTCGAACGTGGTGTTCTTCGAGGGTAACTACACCGAGTACGAAGCCGACCGCAAGAAGCGCCTGGGCGATGCTGCTGCCCAGCCGCACCGTGTACGGCACAAGAAGCTGGCCCAGTAAGCCGGTGTTCTGATGCACAAGAATGGGGCCCTTCGAGGCCCCATTTTTGTGCCCGACTGGGAAGTGGTGCTGGCTTCATTCGCGGGCATGCCCGTACCCACAGGAGCCCCTGAAACCCAAGGCCTGTGATGAACCTGTGGGAGCGGGCGAGCCCGCGAATGAAGCCGCCGCCGCCCCGAGTTTTGTATACACTTATATAAAACGCACCAAATAATTTCAAAAAAACGACATTTCGCCCTATTCCGGTGCGATTGCTTCTTGGTACATTCCTGAAAAAAACCAATAAGTCCAATCCTCTTGGTGAGATGTCTACCATGATCGAATCTGTCGACAATTTCCTCGCGCGCCTGAAGCAACGCGATCCGGCCCAACCTGAATTCCACCAGGCTGTGGAAGAAGTGCTGCGCAGCCTGTGGCCATTCCTCGAGGCCAACCCGCATTACCTGCAGGCCGGCATTCTGGAGCGTATGGTCGAGCCCGAGCGCGCCGTACTGTTCCGCGTGTCCTGGGTCGATGACCAGGGCAAGGTGCAGGTCAACCGCGGCTACCGCATCCAGATGAGCAGCGCCATCGGCCCGTACAAGGGCGGCCTGCGCTTCCACCCGTCGGTCAACCTGGGCGTGCTGAAGTTCCTGGCCTTCGAGCAGGTGTTCAAGAACTCTCTCACCTCGCTGCCCATGGGCGGCGGCAAAGGCGGCTCGGACTTCGACCCCAAAGGCAAGAGCGACGCCGAAGTCATGCGTTTCTGCCAGGCGTTCATGAGCGAGCTGTACCGCCACATTGGCGCTGACCTGGACGTCCCGGCCGGTGACATCGGCGTGGGTGCCCGCGAAATCGGCTTCATGTTCGGCCAGTACAAGCGCCTGGCCAACCAGTTCACTTCGGTGCTGACCGGCAAGGGCATGACCTACGGCGGCAGCCTGATCCGTCCGGAAGCCACCGGCTACGGCTGCGTGTACTTCGCAGAGGAAATGCTCAAGCGCCAGGACAAGCGTATCGATGGCTGCCGCGTGGCGATTTCCGGTTCGGGTAACGTGGCCCAGTATGCCGCGCGCAAGGTCATGGACCTGGGCGGCAAGGTGATTTCGCTGTCTGACTCCGAAGGCACCCTGTACGCCGAAGCTGGCCTGACCGATGCCCAGTGGGATGCGGTGATGGAACTGAAGAACGTCAAGCGTGGCCGCATCAGCGAACTGGCCGCGCAGTTCGGCCTGGAGTTCCGCAAGGGCCAGACCCCGTGGAGCCTGCCGTGCGACATCGCCCTGCCGTGTGCCACGCAGAACGAACTGGACGCCGAAGACGCCCGCACCTTGCTGCGCAATGGCTGCATCTGCGTGGCCGAAGGCGCCAACATGCCGACTACCCTGGAGGCTGTGGATATCTTCCTGGAGGCCGGCATCCTGTACGCCCCGGGCAAGGCCTCCAACGCCGGCGGCGTGGCCGTGTCGGGCCTGGAGATGTCGCAGAACGCCATGCGCCTGCTGTGGACTGCCGGTGAGGTGGACAGCAAGCTGCACAACATCATGCAGTCGATTCACCATGCGTGCGTGCATTACGGTGAAGAGGCGGATGGCAGCATCAACTACGTCAAAGGTGCGAACATCGCGGGCTTCGTGAAAGTGGCTGATGCGATGTTGGCGCAAGGCGTGGTTTGATCTGAGGCCGTTGGGGCCGCTTTGCGGCCCTTTCGCGACACAAGGCCGCTCCTACAGGTATCGCGCATGTTCAGAAATGACGCGGTCCTTGTAGGAGCGGCCTTGTGTCGCGATGGGCTGCAAAGCAGCCCCCAGGTCCTCAATCTTCACCAAAAACCTCAACCACTTCGATCACCTGCTCCCCCACCGGCCGCCGCCAGACCACCTCATCCCCTGGCCCCGCCCCGAGCAAAGCCCGCCCCAACGGCGAACCCCAGTTTATCAACCCCCGCCCGGCATCCGCCTCATCCTCGCCCACCAGCCTTACTACTTGCTCCTGGTCCTGCGCATCGACAAACCGCACCCGGCTGCCAATCTGCACCTTGCTGCGCGATGTCGCCGCCGGCACAACCTGGGCGCTTTGCAATCGCGCGCTGAAGTAGCGCAGGTCCCGTTCGGTATCCGCCAGCCGCTGCTTGTCGCCACGTTCACCTTGTGCCTGCAGTTCGCTGCGCAGGGCATTCAGCTCGGTCACGCGCTCCTGCAGCTGGCGCAGGCCACTGGCAGTGACGTAGTTGGGTTGTTCGCTGACCCGTCGCTCGACCGGCTGATCAGCCTGGGCGGCGGCTTGGTCTTCGTTGACGAATGCTCGGCTCATGCGTGGCCTCCTTTTGCAGGAGACCATCATCGCAGGCCGCCGGTTTCAAGGGATGTCCGTTTGCGACTCAGTTGTGGCGATAGGCGCGTGCGGCGTCGCGGTCCTTTTCCTGCTCCCAGTCGCGCTCGCGCTGGTCCCAGAAGCGCTCGTGGTACTGGCGCTGTTCTTCGCTGTTCTGCATGGCGTGGCACTGGCGAAAGCCGTCGTCCCAGCCGCTTTCGTACTGGCGCTCGTGCAGGTAGCGCGGCACGTCCTTGCGAAAAGCGCCGACCATCAGCCCTGCCGCCTGTCGGCCGCTGCTGCAGCCGTCCTGGAAGCCATCGGCATAGGCGGGGGGATAACCCTGGTGGACCATCTGCTCGTGGGTGGTTTCGCAACCAGACAGCAACAACGCCATGCACACGCCGAACCAGTACCGCGACATAACCACAAAACCCTCCGGTTGATACTGGAAAGTCTAGGTGGCGATTTGTCGGGGAGCCGTTAAAACAGTGTCAAAGAGTCGGTTGGTTCACACTGCTCTGCTGACCTCACTGGCCCATTCGCGGGCACGCCCGCTCCCACAGGATCACCCCAGGATTCGAGGCCAGTGCAGTACCTGTGGGAGCGGGCATGCCCGCGAAAGGCCGCAAAGCGGCCTCAGTAGTGATACCACTTCAACTCCAGCATCACCTCGTTCTGCGCCGTGGCCAGGTGGCTGAACTCTCGCGATGCACTCAACCGCAGGCCCAGGTTCTGGCTGATCTCCCATTGCTGGTTCAGGCTCAAACTGCGCCGTACTTCGCCATTGGTGAAATAATCGCCCTTGGCCTCCAGCGTCATGTTGCCCAGCCCGTTGCGCCACAGCAGCCCGCCATTGAAGCCCGCCGCCGGGGCGATGAACTGGGCAAAATCATTGTGGTGCTCGACCCGCACCGTGCCCAGGGCAAAGCCCAGCAACCCGTCGGCCAGTTGCCAGGTGCCGCCGGCCCCGCCGTTCACATGGCTTACCAGCACTTCGTCATCATGCTTGCCCGGCACGCGCTCCAGCCCGCCGGCCACCTGCCACGACCAGGGCTTGAGCAGCTCGTTGCGCGGTGTCAGCGAACGGATGGTGGCCAGGTCCAGGCGCTGCACCTGCCAGTCATTGCCTTCGTACTGGCGCAGCTTCAGCTGCAGGATCTCGATCTGCGCCCCCAGCGGGAAGCCATAGGCGTTGTCATTCAGGTCGTGGTAGGCCATGCGCAGGCCGTACTCGGCGTAGGCGCGGTCTTCGCGGGTGCCTACGCCCAGCTGCCAGGTGCGCGAGTCATGGCCGTCCTCGGGCAGGCCTGGGCGCTCGATCTGCAGGGGCAGGGGCGGGTTGCTGTTGATTGCCCGCAGCAGTTCGAAGCTGCGTTTCGCCTGCCCAGGGTCGCGCTCCTGGCCATTGGCACGGTAACGCTCCAGCCGGTACGCGGCGTCCTGCACCAGCGCCTGGCGCTGGCGGGGGAGGGCCTTGAATTCGGGGCTCTGCAGTTGCCCGGTGTTGGCACTTACAGCCAGCACCTGGCGCTTTTCGTCGTGATCGAGCGGCTCGGCCCGGGCCAGCAGTTCACGTTCGCGAGAGGGGCGGTACGTCTCGCTGGCGACCATGCCGGACTGCTTCACGGCCTTCACTGTGTCGGTCGGGATGGCGGTCAGCGGGAACTGCGAGGTCAGGTCAAGGCCCGGCCGGGCCACCTGCAGCAGCTCCAGCAGGCGGTACGAGCAGTTCTCATCGAAGAAGAAGTAGTCGAACTGGATCTGCTTCAGCTCCCACACATGTTCGACCATGCGCCCGGTTTCTTCCGGGGTCAGGTCCAGTTGGTACTCCCACAGGTCGCGGTTTTCCAGGCTGCGGTATTCGGACAGTTTCTCCTGGTAGGGCATCAGCGCGAACAGGCCCGGGTAGCCACCCATCAGGCCCTTCCAGGCATACAGGATGCTGTTGTCGCTGCCTTCGATGTAGGCGCCGAAGTTGATTGCGTAGCTCAGCAGCGTGGTGTCGTCGCTGCGGGTGTTGGACTGGTCGATGCGCAGCAAGGTGTGGCCGAACATCGATGACGGGCTGTTCAGGTAGGCCGCCGGGAAGATCAGCGCCGCACTGTGTGGGTCGATAGACTGGTACCAGGTGGTGAACTCCTGGCAGTCAGGTTGCGGCAAGTCTTGCAAGTCGAGCTGTTCGCGCAGCCAGCGGGTGCGCGCCGGGAATACGCACTGGGCATGTTTGTCGCCGAGGCTGGCCGGGGCGTACAGCGCTTCGACCGTGGCTTTCAGTTCCTGGTCGGGGTGGTGCGCGCCATCCTCGGCGAGGAAGAACGCATCATCGTCCACATAGCTGCGCCAGCCACCCAGCTTGGCGGTTTCGTAATGGCCCAGGGCAATCCAGTAAGGGGTGTTGGCCAGTTGCTGGACACGGCCTTGGTCCAGCACGGGCGCGGCATGAGCAGGGGCGCAGGCACACAGCGCCAGGGATACGAAGCGTTTGAGCATGTCGGGCAACTACTTCTCAACGATGCCGAAAAAAGGCGAAACCCGCCCCGGGGCCGGGGCGGGAGGAGCTGCACTCAGGCCTCGGTTGCGTATTTGGCCAGGCGTGGGTCGTTCTTCAGAACAGCCAGGGTGTTGCTGTGGACGGTTTCGGCAGTGACGTCGGCGCTGCTGAAGATCTGGTTGAAGTGCTGATGGGTGACCGATGCGAAGTAGCCACGGTCTTCAGGGGCCACGCCGAGAACCACGGCATAGGTGGTCAGTGCTTCGCCCTGGCCCATGGCCATGTCTTCGGAAAGTTCATTCATCATGCCGTTCATGGCGAACCAGGACTTGCCGCCGTAGGTCAGCGACGCTTTGGTCGAGCAGCCGTTGGTGCCGGAGGTCATGCCGAAGGTGGCGTTACCGGAGGTGCCGTTGGTGGTGGAAGCCAGGAAGTGTGCCGGAGTGCCGCGCTGGCCTTCGAACAGCATGTTGCCCCAGCCGCAGTTCGGGCCGCCTGGCGCTTCGGCCATGGCATTGATCGAGACCACGGTGAACAGAGTACCCAGAAGAATCCGTTTCATAGCATTTGTTCTCTATTTGACTTAACCAAGGGTCAGGGTTTCTGGCAACTCGGTTGCCAGGTCGGGAAAGCTTTTCACCCACCCGCGCAGCTTGGAGTTTAGGCACGATCTAAGAGTTGCGTTGTTGATTGCGAAAAATTTGCTGTTGCAGGACCCGCACCGGCTGCGACATAAAGTCCTGCGGAGCCTTGCAAGGCGCGCGCGGGCAGCGCCAGAATGCTGCGTATCTGCCCCGCCGAAGTAAGGAAACCCAATGCCCGATCCTGTCGCTGCGCGCCTGCGTCTCGCGCCTGAAGCCCTGACCCGGCGTTTCTCCCCCGAGCAGTTTGCCTTTACCAATACCGACGATCTGGAGCCGTTTCGCGGAGTCCTGGGCCAGGAACGTGCTGTCGAGGCCCTGCAGTTTGGCGTGGCCATGCCGCGCCCTGGTTACAACGTGTACGTGATGGGCGAGCCCGGAACCGGCCGCTTCTCGTTCGTCAAGCGCTACCTCAAGGCCGAGGGCAAGCGTCAGCAGACCCCGGCCGACTGGGTCTACGTCAACCACTTCGATGACACACGCGAACCCCGCGCACTGGAATTGCCGTCCGGCACCGCCGGGGCGTTCATCGCCGACATGAACGGGCTGATCGACAACCTGTTGTCGACCTTCCCTGCAGTATTCGAGCACCCGTCGTACCAGCAGAAGAAAGGCGCCATCGACCGCGCCTTCAACCAGCGTTACGACCGCGCCCTGGATGTGATCGAGCGCGCCTCGCTGGAAAAGGACGTGGCCCTGTACCGCGATGCCAGCAACGTCGCCTTCACCCCGATGGCCGACGGCAAGGCGCTGGATGAAGCCGAATTCGCCCAGTTGCCGGAAGAGGTGCGCGAGCAGTTCCACGAGGATATCGCCCTGCTCGAGGAACGCCTGAACGAAGAGCTGGCCAGCCTGCCGCAATGGAAACGCGAGTCGAACAACCAGCTGCGCCAGCTCAACGAGGAAACCATCACCCTGGCCCTGCAGCCGTTGCTGGCGCCGCTGTCGGAGAAGTACGCCGAGAACGCTGCGGTCTGCGCCTACCTGCAGTCGGTGCAGCTGAACCTGCTGCGTACCGTGGTCGAGCAACTGGTCGATGACAGCAAGACCGACGCGGCTGCGCGCAAGCTGCTGGAAGAGCAGTACGCGCCAAGCCTGGTGGTCGGCCACCACGCCGACGGCGGTGCGCCGGTGGTGTTCGAGCCGCACCCGACCTACGACAACCTGTTTGGCCGTATCGAATACAGCACCGACCAGGGTGCGCTGTACACCTCGTACCGCCAGCTGCGCCCAGGCGCGCTACACCGCGCCAACGGCGGCTTCCTGATTCTGGAAGCCGAGAAGATGTTGGGCGAGCCGTTCGTCTGGGACGCACTCAAGCGTGCGCTGCAGTCGCGCAAGTTGAAGATGGAGTCGCCACTGGGCGAGCTGGGGCGGGTGGCTACCGTCAGCCTGACGCCGCAGATGATCCCGCTGAACATCAAGCTGGTCATCATCGGTTCGCGCCAGCTTTACTACGCGCTGCAGGACCACGACCCGGACTTCCAGGAGATGTTCCGGGTGCTGGTGGACTTCGACGAAGACATGCCCATGGTCGATGAGAACCTGGAGCAGTTCGCCCAGCTGTTGCGCACCCGCACCAACGAAGAGGGCATGGCGCCACTGACCAGTGACGCGGTGGCGCGTCTGGCCACCTACAGCGCCCGCCTGGCAGAAAACCAGTCGCGCCTGTCGGCACGTATCGGCGACCTGTTCCAGCTGGTCAGCGAAGCTGATTTCATCCGCCAGCTGGCCAGTGACGAAATGACCGACGCCGGGCACATCGAGCGTGCGCTCAAGGCCAAGGCCACCCGCACCGGGCGTGTTTCGCAGCGGGTGCTGGACGACATGCTCGCCGGCATCATCCTGATCGACACCGAAGGCGCGGCCATCGGCAAGTGCAACGGCCTGACCGTGCTGGAAGTGGGTGATTCGGCGTTCGGTATGCCGGCGCGTATCTCCGCCACCGTGTACCCGGGCGGCAGCGGTATCGTCGACATCGAGCGTGAGGTAAACCTCGGCCAGCCGATCCACTCCAAGGGTGTGATGATCCTCACCGGCTACCTGGGCAGCCGCTATGCCCAGGAGTTCCCGCTGGCGATCTCGGCGAGCATCGCCCTGGAACAGTCCTACGGCTATGTGGACGGTGACAGCGCCTCGCTGGGCGAAGCCTGCACGCTGATCTCGGCCTTGTCGCGTACGCCGCTCAAGCAGTGCTTCGCCATCACCGGCTCGATCAACCAGTTTGGTGAAGTGCAGGCGGTGGGTGGGGTCAACGAGAAGATCGAAGGCTTCTTCCGCTTGTGCGAGGCGCGTGGCCTGACCGGCGAGCAGGGAGTGATCATCCCGCGTGCCAACGTCGCCACGCTGATGCTCGACGAGCGTGTGCTGCAGGCAGTGGAGAACGGCATGTTCCACGTGTACGCGGTCAGCCAGGCCGACGAGGCGTTGAGCCTGCTGGTGGGCGAGGAGGCCGGTGTGCTGGATGACAAGGGCCAGTTCACCGAAGGCAGCGTCAACGCGCGGGTGGTGGAGCGCCTGCGTGAGATTGCCGAGATGATCAGCGAGGAAGAAATCGAGAAGGCGGAGAAAGAGCGCCTGGAAGAGGTGATTGCCCAGGCCAAGCCGGCCTGAGTCAAGAAACCGGCGCTGGCGGCGATGTGCTACCGTTCAGCGCCGGTTTTCCATCTTTCTGTACCGTTCTTCTATGCTGGAACTTAAGGACGGTAACAGCGTTCAGGATGGAAACAGCCTGAGGTTCAGGCTGAACAAGGCTTATTGGAGGGGGCGCGGCCATGCGCAATCTCAGCCTCACACGCCAGTGCCTGGGCCTGGTGACCCGCATCGAATGCAGCATCCGTCCGCTGGCCGGGGATAACGGCATGTGGACGCTGCTGTTCGCCGCCGGCATGGCCGGTGAACAACCGTCCGCGATCAAGGCCCAAGGGCCGTTCCATGGGCCGCTGGTGGCCGAATCTGTGCTCAATGCCATTGTCGACAGCCTGACCTTGCATGGGTATCAGGTGGCCGAGGATCCGCAGATCTGGTGTTTGCATTTGCAGGCGCAGTTGCGGCGGATCAATGGTGAGCGGTGTCGGAATCTGGGGGATTACCAGTTTCATCCTGAGACCTGATTGATGCAGGGGGCCGCTTTGCGGCCCATTCGCAGCACAAGGCTGCTCCTACAAGCGAATGGGCTGCATGGCAGCCCCGGGCTTTTGCTGTAACAGGTGGCTGGCTATACTCGCCGTCGCTTTTTTAGTCACCTGATGAGTCCCGACACTCCATGGAACGTATCCTCGAAAATGCGATGTATGCCTCGCGCTGGCTGCTCGCCCCCATCTACTTCGGCCTGTCCCTCGGCCTGCTGGCCCTGGCGCTGAAATTCTTCCAGGAAGTGGTCCACGTCCTGCCCAACGTCTTCGCCCTCAGCGAAGCCGACCTGATCCTGGTGATCCTGTCGCTGATCGACATGTCGCTGGTGGGCGGCCTGCTGGTGATGGTGATGATCTCCGGCTACGAGAACTTCGTTTCGCAACTGGACATCGACGAGAGCAAGGAAAAGCTTAACTGGCTGGGCAAGATGGACTCTTCGTCGCTGAAGATGAAGGTTGCCGCGTCGATCGTGGCCATTTCGTCCATCCACCTGCTGCGGGTGTTCATGGACGCACAGAACATCTCCACCGATTACCTGATGTGGTACGTGATCATCCACATGACCTTCGTGGTCTCGGCATTCTGCATGGGTTACCTGGACAAGCTGACCAAGCACTGAACCTTTCAGGCCTCTTCGCCATCCCTGTGGGAGCGGGCAAGCCCGCGAAGAGGCCGGCGCGGTCCAACTGACGAGCGGCGTCAGTCATGCCTTGTGCATTCGCCCTTTCTGTACAAAAAATGAGCTCTCATGCGTGGTTCCCATCGCGAGGTGCTCTCATGAACCTGCATCAGCTCAACACCGAGGCCAGGGCGGGCCATGTCGACGAACTGAACCTGATCGCCATCGAAGGCGGTGACTACCTGCTCGAAGCGCGGATCAAAGGCCACCCCCACCCCCTGTCCGATGCCCGTGGTGAACGCTTGCGCGTGCATTCGGTGGAGGATGCACGCAAGTTGCTGCAAACCATCCCCATGGTCTCGATGAACCTGGTGCACTGGTCGGTGCAGGACGAAATGTGCGGCATGGGCACGCACCCGGAAGAAGACTTGAAGGTGCCGATTTCCCAGCGCTCGGCCTGGTAGCTGCTCGCAGCGCCCCAGTGTGCTAGGCTGCTCGCCCTTTTCATCAAGGGCGCGGCTTCACTGCGCCCTGCAGTGGAGCACGACAATGTCCGAACTCAACCTGTCCACCGACGAAACGCGCGTCAGCTACGGCATCGGCCGTCAGCTGGGCGGCCAGCTGCGCGACAACCCGCCACCGGGCGTCAGCCTGGAAGCCATCCTGGCTGGCCTGACCGATGCCTTCAACGGCGCCGACAGCCGCGTCAGCGAAGCCGACCTGTCGGCCAGCTTCAAGGTCATCCGCGAAGTGATGCAAGCCGAAGCAGCTGCCAAGGCTGAAGCCGCTGCTGCCGCTGGCAAGGCATTCCTGGTCGAGAACGCCAAGCGTGACGGCATCACCACCCTGGCTTCGGGCCTGCAGTTCGAAGTACTGACCGCAGGTGAAGGCGCCAAGCCGACCCGCGAAGACAACGTGCGCACCCACTACCACGGCACCCTGATCGACGGCACTGTGTTCGACAGCTCCTACGATCGTGGTCAGCCGGCTGAATTCCCGGTAGGTGGTGTGATCGCTGGCTGGACCGAAGCCCTGCAGCTGATGAACGCTGGCAGCAAATGGCGCCTGTACGTGCCGAGCGAACTGGCCTACGGCGCCCAAGGCGTTGGCAGCATCCCGCCGCACAGCGTGCTGGTGTTCGACGTCGAGCTGCTCGACGTTCTGTAATGCCGCTGGGGCCGCTTTGCGGCCCATTCGCGACACAAGGCCGCTTCTACAGGGGAACGCATACACTTGTAGGAGCGGCCTTGTGTCGCGATCGAGGGCGAAGCCCTCGCCAGGTCCGTCAGTTCCAGTCTGTCCCCCCGGGGCGCAACGCCCGCGCGTAGCAGAACAGAAACAGATTCCGCACCAGCTCCTTGAGTACCCCCGGTTCACTCGAATTCAGCCCGCTCATGTCCAGGTCGCCCTGGTCACGCAGCTCGTCGAGTGCTTCTTCTTCAAGCACCGCGCACACTTCGCCGGTTTCCCGATGAAGAATGCGCAGGTAGGGGTGAGGGCGGTCCAGCCAGGCGTCGATCAGATAAGTCATGGCTATTCTCCTTGGATAGTAGTACCAATGAGAATAATTCTTATTATCTGAATGGCAAGCGCCGATTGGCGGTTTTATGGAAAATCAGACCTTGCGTACGAACTCGGACTTCAGCTTCATGGCGCCGATACCGTCGATCTTGCAGTCGATGTCGTGGTCGCCGTCGCACAGGCGGATGTTCTTGACCTTGGTGCCGACCTTGACCACGAGGGACGAGCCCTTGACCTTGAGGTCCTTGATCACGGTGACGGTGTCGCCATCCTGCAGGATGTTGCCGACCGAATCCTTCTTCACCACCTCGTTGCTGGCCGCTTCGGCGTCGCCGCTGGCCGACCACTCGTGGGCGCATTCAGGGCAGATCAGCTGAGTGCCATCCTCATAGGTGTATTCGGAGTTGCATTTCGGGCAGGGTGGCAAAGTGCTCACTTCGGTTCCTCAAACAAACAGACGGGCGGTTAAAAACCCGAATTGTATAAGGTATTTTTTCAGAAGTGATTATGTCCGGACAAAAGCATAGCGGGCAAGCCAGCTCATACAGGCGACGCAATCCTGTAGGAGCGGGCTTGCCCGCGAATGAAGACGACTCGGTCTATCAGTGAGTACGCGCGACAGCAAACTCGCTCAACTCGACCAGCGCATCACGATATTCGCTGGCCGGCAGTACTTCCAGGCACTGGATGGCACGCTTCACATAGTCACGCGCAAGCTCCGCCGTGTACTTCAGAGCACCCGACTCCTCGACTGCCACGCGAATCTGCTCCAGGTCTTCCAGGCCACCCTTCTGGATCGCCTGGCGCACCAGCGCAGCCTGTTCGGCGGTGCCTTCGCGCATGGTGTAGATCAGCGGCAGGGTAGGCTTGCCTTCGGCCAGGTCGTCACCGACGTTCTTGCCCAGGGTCTGCGAGTCGCCCTTGTAGTCCAGCAGGTCGTCGACCAGCTGGAACGCCACGCCCAGGTGGTCACCGAAGGTACGCAGGGCCTCGCGCTGTTCGTCGGTTGCTTCGGCCAGCGCGGCGGCGCTGTGGGTCGAAGCCTCGAACAGCATCGCGGTCTTGCCGCGGATGACCTCCATGTAGACTTCCTCGGTGGTGCTGGCGTCGCGTACCCGCGACAGCTGCAGCACTTCACCTTCGGCAATCACGCGGGTAGCCTTGGACAGGATCTGCATGACCGGCATCGAGCCCAGTTCGACCATCATCTCGAACGAGCGCGAATAGAGGAAGTCGCCCACCAGCACGCTCGGCGCGTTGCCCCACAGGGCATTGGCGGTGGAGCGGCCACGGCGCATGCCGGACATGTCGACCACGTCGTCGTGCAGCAGGGTAGCGGTGTGCAGGAATTCGATGGTGGCAGCCAGCAGGCGCAGGTCGTCGCCTTCGCGGCCCAGGGCCTTGCCACACAGCAGCACCAGCAGGGGGCGCAGGCGCTTGCCACCGGCGGACGTGATATAGTCGCCGATCTTCGATACCAGCGGCACGCGCGAGGTCAGCTGCTTCTTGATGATCTCGTCGACGGCGCTGAAATCATCAGCCACCGCGCGGTAGAAGGATTGGGGTTGCATCGGCTGCTCCAGTGAGGTTGCGCGGCATGCTAGGTCGCGGGTCCCGGTGTGTCAAGGCGCGGTGCCAGCGCCCCGGGGGCGGCCCTTGCAAGCAAAACCGCGGTTGCGTACAATCGCGCACCCTAACTTCCTGGGCAGCACCTGCCTTACGCAATTGCGCCGGGCCGTTCCAGCCCTGTGCAGCCATGCCAGCCAATACTCATCATATAAAGCGCTGGGTGAGCAGGATTATCGGAGAAATACCATGTCTTACGCAGTAATCGTTACCGGCGGCAAGCAGTACAAAGTCGCTGAAGGTGAATTCCTCAAGATCGAAAAACTGGAAGTCGCCACTGGCGAATCCGTGACCTTCGATCGCGTCCTGCTGGTCGCCAACGGTGAAGAAGTCACCATCGGTGCTCCAGTTGTTGCTGGCGCTAAAGTAGTGGCCGAAGTCGTTTCGCAAGGCCGCCACGACAAGGTTCGTATCATCAAGTTCCGTCGTCGTAAGCACCACATGAAGCGTATGGGCCACCGCCAGTGGTTCACCGAGATCAAAATCACCGGTATCCAGGCTTAATCCCCTAGATCCCCTGAATTTATTTGGAGAATTGAACCATGGCTCACAAGAAGGCTGGTGGTAGTACTCGTAACGGTCGCGACTCAGAATCGAAACGCCTTGGCGTGAAGATGTATGGCGGCCAGGTTATCAAGCCAGGCAACATCATCGTCCGTCAGCGCGGCACCGAATTCCACGCTGGCTACGGTGTTGGCATGGGCAAGGATCACACCTTGTTCGCCAAGATCGAAGGCGTGATCAAGTTCGAGAAAAAAGGCGAGTTCATGCGCCGTTACGTGAGCATCGTCGCCGCTTAATCGCGACGTCGCTCCAGAAGCCCCGTCATGCGACGGGGCTTTTTCGTTTGTGGTGAGCCTCTTGCAAAGCTGTTTGTATGGGCTGCCGGCGTGGGTTTCTACGGTCGTACGGGGCCGCCGCGCTCATTTTTGCAAGAGCCTCAGGTTTTTCAGGTATTCAACTCGCCAGCAGGCGAGAGGCGGTTTTGAATGAAGTTTGTTGACGAAGTATCCATTCGGGTCAAGGCCGGTGACGGTGGCAACGGTTGCATGAGCTTCCGTCGCGAGAAATTCATCGAGAACGGTGGCCCCAACGGTGGTGACGGTGGCGACGGTGGTTCGGTGTACATGATCGCCGACGAAAACCTCAACACCCTGGTCGACTATCGCTACACCCGTCACCACGAGGCCCAGCGTGGCGCCAACGGCGGCAGCACCGACTGCACCGGCAAGAAGGGCGACGACCTGTACCTGCGTGTGCCGGTCGGCACTACCGTGATCGACGCCTCCACCCAGGAAGTGATCGGTGACCTGGTCACCCCGGGCCAGAAACTGATGGTCGCCCAAGGCGGCTGGCACGGCCTGGGCAACACCCGCTTCAAGTCCAGCACCAACCGTGCACCGCGCCAGACCACCCCGGGCAAGCCAGGTGACCAGCGTGACCTGAAGATGGAAATGAAAGTGCTGGCTGACGTCGGCCTGCTGGGCCTGCCGAATGCCGGCAAGAGCACTTTCATTCGCTCGGTTTCGGCCGCCAAGCCGAAAGTGGCCGACTACCCGTTCACCACCCTGGTGCCGAACCTGGGTGTGGTCAGCGTCGACCGCTGGAAGAGCTTCGTCATCGCCGACATTCCCGGCCTGATCGAAGGTGCTTCCGAAGGCGCCGGCCTGGGTATCCGCTTCCTCAAGCACCTGGCGCGTACCCGCGTACTGCTGCACCTGGTGGACATGGCGCCGCTGGACGGAAGCAGCCCAGCCGATGCCGCCGAAGTCATCGTCAACGAGCTGACCCGCTTCAGCCCGTCGCTGGCTGAGCGTGAGCGCTGGCTGGTGCTGAACAAGGCCGACATGGTCATGGATGACGAGCGCGACGAGCGGGTCAAGGAAGTGGTCGAGCGCCTGCAGTGGGAGGGCCCGGTCTACGTGATTTCGGCCATCTCCAAGCAGGGCACCGAAAAGCTCAGCCACGACCTGATGCGCTACCTCGAAGACCGCGCCGACCGCCTGGCCAACGACCCGGCCTACGCCGAAGAGCTGGCCGACCTCGACCAGCGCATCGAAGACGAAGCCCGTGCCCAGCTGCAGGCCCTGGACGACGCCCGTACCCTGCGCCGTACTGGTGTCAAGAGCGTGCACGACATCGGCGACGATGATGGTTGGGACGATGATTTCGAGGACGACGAAGACGGCCCGGAAATCATTTACGTGCGCGACTGACCGGTTGCAGTACACTAAACGCCGCTCTTTGGAGCGGCGTTTTTGTATCCACGGTATCTACAGATTCGACATAGGTTGGAAGAAGATGCGAAGCAAGGTGACGGGCGCCAAGCGCTGGGTCGTGAAGATTGGCAGTGCTCTGCTGACCGCCGATGGCAAAGGCCTCGATCGCGGTGCCATGGCCGTTTGGGTCGAGCAGATGGTCGCGCTGCGTGAGGCAGGCGTGGAGTTGGTACTGGTCTCCTCCGGGGCCGTGGCTGCCGGCATGAGCCAGCTGGGCTGGACGTCGCGACCGAGTGCGATGAACGAGCTGCAGGCGGCTGCCTCGATCGGCCAGATGCGCCTGGTGCAGGCCTGGGAGTCGAGCTTCGGCGAGCACGGCAAGCACACCGCGCAAATCCTGCTGACCCATGACGACCTGTCCGACCGCAAGCGCTACCTGAACGCCCGCAGCACCCTGCGCACGCTGGTCGACCTGGGCGTGGTGCCGGTGATCAACGAAAACGATACCGTGGTCACCGATGAGATCCGCTTCGGCGACAACGACACCCTGGCGGCGCTGGTGGCCAACCTGGTCGAGGCTGACCTGCTGGTGATTCTCACCGACCGCGATGGCATGTTCGACGCCGACCCGCGCAACAACCCCGAAGCCCAGCTGATCTACGAGGCTCGCGCCGACGACCCGGCACTGGATGCCGTGGCCGGCGGTACCGGTGGCGCGCTGGGTCGTGGCGGCATGCAGACCAAGCTGCGCGCCGCGCGCCTGGCTGCCCGTTCCGGTGCCCACACCATCATCATCGGTGGTCGCATCGAGCGCGTGCTGGATCGCCTCAAGGCTGGCGAACGCCTGGGTACCTTGCTGTCGCCCGAGCGCGGCATGCTTGCCGCGCGCAAGCAGTGGCTGGCCGGCCATCTGCAGACCCGTGGCACCCTGGTGCTGGATGCCGGTGCCGTGCAGGCGCTGCGCCAGGCCAACAAGAGCCTGCTGCCGGTTGGCGTGAAGACCGTGCAGGGCAGCTTCCGTCGTGGCGAGATGGTGGTGTGCGTCGGCCCGGACGGCCTGGAAGTAGCCCGTGGGCTGGCCAACTACAGCGCCCTTGAGGCGCAGAAGATCATCGGCCAGCCATCCGATGCCATCGAAAGCCTGCTGGGCTACAGCGCAGAACCGGAGTTGGTGCACCGCGACAACCTGGTGCTGGTATGAGCGTGCTGAAGCGGGTAATCGGCGTGGCGGCATTGGTGCTGCCAATGCTGGCCGGGGCCGAGGAAATCGGCCAGGTGTCCACCGTGTTCAAGTTCCTCGGGCCGAATGACCGCATTGTGGTCGAGGCGTTCGACGACCCCAAGGTCGAGGGTGTGACCTGCTACCTGTCGCGGGCCAAGACTGGCGGCGTGAAGGGTGGATTGGGGTTGGCGGAGGACCGGGCGGA
The DNA here is from genome assembly GCF_013305685.1 of Pseudomonas sp. 13159349. Classification (NCBI taxonomy): domain Bacteria; kingdom Pseudomonadati; phylum Pseudomonadota; class Gammaproteobacteria; order Pseudomonadales; family Pseudomonadaceae; genus Pseudomonas; species Pseudomonas sp. 13159349. The sequence goes on from NZ_CP045553.1 coordinate 896,922, forward strand.
GGCATCGATTGCCTGTCGTCAGGTCGGGCCGATCAGCTTCAAGGGTGAGCTGAAGGATGGCGAGGAAGTGTTCAAGGAGCGCACCTCGCTGGTGTTCAAGACCATGCAGGTGGTGCGCTTCCTCGACAAGAAGCGCAATACGCTGGTGTACCTGGTGTACAGCGACCGCATGATCGAAGGCAGCCCGCAGAATGCGGTGACCGCGATTCCGATTCTGCCTTGGGCTCATTGATAGCTTGGTAGATTTTTGGGAGGCCTTCGGCCTCCATTCGCAGCACAAGGCTGCTCCTACATTGATCGGCGTATGCATACCTTTGTAGGAGCAGCCTTGTGCTGCGAAAGGGCCGCAAAGCGGCCCCACTACTCCGATATCAGGCCAATTCCTCGGCCTGATGATCCTCACGCACAACCGCCTTCACCTCATCGCGACGGCTGATGAACTTCCAGTCCGCCTCGTCGATGTAGATGCCATTCGGCCCACTGCCACCTTCCAGGTCGATCGCCACGCGCGCCGACACCTGCGGCTTCACGCTCGCCAGGATCGGCACGAAGCCGAGCTGCAGGCTGGTCTCCAGCAGTGCAGCCTGGTTGCGTTCGTCGATGTCCGCCGCTTCGTCCAGGTAGTACGGCAGGCGGATGCGCCCGGCCAGGTCGCGGTCCATCAGGTGCAGCAACAGGTACATGTTGGTCAGCGCCTTGATGGTCATGGTTGTGCCGTTGGATGCCGCGCCGTCGATGTCGGCATGGATCACCGGCTGGCCGTTGACCTTGGTGATCTCGAACGCCAGCTCGAACAGGTCCTTCAGGCCCAGCTGGTTGTGGTTGGCTGCCACCAACCGTGCCAGGTATTCCTTGGCCTCTTCGTTCTTGTTGTCCTGCTCGGCGCTCTGGGTCAGGTCGAACACCGACAGGGTTTCGCCTTCTTCGTACTGACCGGCGCTGTGGATGATCTGGTCGATGTGCTTGAGCGCTTCCTTGTTCGGCGCCAGCACCACGCGGAAGCTCTCCAGGTTGGATACCTGGCGCTTGTTGATCTCGCGGTTGAACAGGGCCAGCTGGTGCTCGAGGCTGTCGTAGTCGCTGCGAATGTTGCGCAGGGTCCGGGCGATGTCGGTGACCGCGGCGCGGCGGGCCTTGGCCAAGGTCAGGGCTTCGTCGGTGCGGTGCGCGTAGGCATTCACCAGCAACTGCAGGCGGCGTTCCATGTCGTCTTCGCTGTCGAACTTGGCCACGCCTTTCAGGCGCACCTGGGCGTACAGCGCCTCGATCTGGTTGTCCACCCGCTGCAGGCTCTGCCAGCTGTCCTGGTAGTCGTTGAGCAGTGGCAGCAGGTTGTCCATCGAGTCGTCGATGGCTTCCATGTACGGCGTGCCGTAGGGCAGGTCGGCCGGCAGCAGCTGGCGACGGCGCAGGGCGTCTTCCAGGGTGCGCTGCTTGGCCTCGAGGTCGCCGATCTGCCGGCCGACCAGTTGCAGCTTGGCCGACAGCTGCTGGACGCGTTCGGTGAAGGCGTCGCTGGAGCGCTTGAGTTCGTCCTGGGCGGCTTCGAGCTGCGACAGCTGCTCCAGCTTCTCGGGCTCTTCGGCGGCCAGGGTTTCGCTGCGGCGGAAGTCTTCCAGCGCTTTCTGCGCGTCCAGTACCTCCTGGTACAGGGCTTCGGTCTGCGCCTTGGAGGCGGAGCGGTCGGCGGCCACGGCCTGCTGGGTCTTGAGCTGCTTCAGCTCTTTTTCCAGGCGCTCTTTCTGGTCACGCAGGGCGGCACGGTCGGCCAGGGCCTGCAGTGCCGGTGGGTCGATGTGCGACAGGTCGATGGACAGGCCCGGGGCTTCGAAGCGTTCGCCCTTGAAGCCGTCGAGCACCGCTTCCAGCGATTTTACCCACAGGTCGCTGTCGTCCAGTTCGATACCGCGGTCACCCAGCGGTAGGCTGAACAGCGCGCCATTGAACAGGCGCATCAGGCGGTCGACGTCCTGCTGCGAGAACTCTTCGCGCAGGCGGGCGTAGCTGTTGTTGTCGGCGTGGTCGAGCTGTTGCTTGACCTGCTTCAGGCGCTTTTCCAGGTCGCGGACGCGTTCGTCCAGGTCTTCGGCGCTGAACTGCCGCGACTGGGCCAGGGCGCCGGCCAGTTCGTCGTGGGCGTCCTTGGCCGCCAGCAGTTGCTGCTCCAGCACCTTGACGTCATCGACCAGGGCGAAGCGGTGCTTGAGCACCGACAGCTCGCCCAGCCAGCGCTGGATACCGGTGATTTCACGCTCCAGGCGCATCAGCTCCTGAGTGCCACCGCGCTGGTCGTTCTGCAGGCGGTCCTGCTCGCCACGGTAGTGCTCGGCCTGGATCACCAGCTCTTCCTTGCGCGCCATGGCGTATTCCTGCCAGGTGCCCAGCAGGGTGTCGAGCACTGGTGAAATGCGGTGCAGCTTGCCGCGCAGGATGTCGCGCTGGGCCACGCCACCGGCCAGGGCCTCTACCAGCGGGCCGGCGGCGACCAGGGCGTTGTAGTCCTGTTCCATGCGGCGCACGTCGCGGAAGGCTTCCTCGCACGCGGCGATATAGTCGACGCTACCAGAGCGCAGGCTGTGCTCGAAGGCGTCGAGGAACAGTTGCTTGAGCTTGGCGGCGGTGATTTCGCGCATGTGCAGCAGGTTGATGAACAGCGCGCGGAAGGTTTTCAGGCTTTGCTCGCTGGTCGAGCGCAGCGGGATCATGGTCAGGTCCAGCGGCACCGAGGTGTGGCCACCGACCAGCAGACGACGCAGTTCGTCCGGCTTCAGCTCGTAGGCCTTGATCCCCAGGCGCTCGAGGTTGGTGAACAGCTCTTTCTGGCGCAGGCAGGTGTCGTTCTTCTGGTAGTGAGCCAGGTCCAGTTCGCCCTTGTAGGCAAAGAACTGGTGACCGAAACCGCCGCCCGGGCCGCGGCCGACAACGCCGATGACGTGCGGGCCGTGGGGCAGGCTCAGTTCGCAGAGAATGTACGAGGTGTCGCTGGCGAAGTAGAAGCGGCGCGACTGCTCGAGGCTGTACTTGCCGAAGCTCATGTCCGACATGCGCGCCAGGATCGGGAACTGCAGGGCGTTGATCGACGCCGATTTACCCAGGTTGTTGGCACCGTATACCGACAGTGGGTGCTCCAGCGGGAACAGGCCAAGGCTGTAGCCGGCGGTGTTGAGCAGTGCGAAGCGGCGGATGCCGTAGCGTTCCTGGCTCATGCGTCAATCTCCTGTTGCTCTTCGCGGATGGCCCGGGCCAGGGCTTCCTCTTCGCTTTCCTCGCCCTCGAAGGGGCTGAGGTCGAGCGGGTCGTCGGTGCGGTTGAGTTCTTCGGGGCTTTCTTCCTCGACCAGTACCGGGGTCGGCAGCGGCAGGTCGCTGTGCAGGGTGGCCGCCAGGTCGCGGTCCTGCTGCACGGCCAGGCACACGTCGAGGAAGCGATGCATCGGCGGCAGGAAGCGGTAGATGCCGCCTTCCTCGAAAGCGAAGCCGAGCTGGGTCATGCGGCGCAGGATTTTTTCTTCCAGCTCGTCCACGGTCTGCACTTCGGCCTGCAGGAACAGGTCGCGGTACTTGTCCAGCAGCGAGGGCAGTTCGTCACGGCCGATGCTGCCGCCATCGAGCACGGCCATCGGGTCGCGGCCCTGGTCGGCCAGGTGTTCGACCAGGATGAAGGTGAACAGCGACAGGCGCTGCGCGGTCTTGTTGACCTGCGCGGCGGTCATGTCCGGCACGAAGTAGTAGAAGCCACGGGTGTCGCACACCAGTTCGAAGCCCAGGGCCTTGAACAGGGTGCGGTACTGGTCCTGGAAGTTTGACAGCTGGGCGTACAGCTCGGGGTCGCGGCGGCTGACGTGGAAGCCTTTGAACAGCTCGCGGAAGATCGGCGCGAGCTGGGACAGTTCGGAAAGATCAAGATGCATGGGCTGGGCTCGCGTTGGATTCGGTAGGCGCGCTGGCGGCGTCTTCGCGGCTGGAGGTCAGGGCGAACGAGCGCAGGCTGACCAGGTGTTCCTGGGTGATGTACTCGCGGCGGTCGAGGCGTTCGCGCTTGAAGCGCTTTTCCCGCGACAGGCGCGAGAACCAGTACAGCAGCTCGTCGGTGGCGCCTTCGGGTTCCTGCTCCAGCAGCCAGACCATCAGGTCGGGCAGCGGCAGGGCCTGTTCGCAGCGTTCGGCCATTTCCTTGACCGTGCGCGGTGCACGGGGCAGGGCGCCGGACTGGGTCTTGTGGGCCTTGGGGAAGCGTGCCGGCTTGGGCTCGAAGCGGGCCAGGGCGTAGACATAGGCCTCGACCTGGCTGGCGCTGCCGAGGAAGGTGCTTTGCGGGCGGGTGAACATCGGCATGGCCGCTTGCGGTACGGCGTCGATGCCCTTGCGCCGGATCACCGACAGGGCCAGTGCGGCGCCACGGGTCACCGCGTTGTGCCGGCGGGCTTCTTCACGCAGCGGCAGCAGCAATTCGCGGGCGTGGCGCAGGGTCAGCTGGGCGCTGGTCTGCATTTCCAGGATGCGCGCATGGGTGCGCAGCAGCATGTCGTCGTCGACCAGGTGGCCCAGGCGCGCCTGTTCGCCCAGCAGCTTCAGCAGCACGGTCTCGACCTTGCGCACGCCCTGTTCAAAGGCGCCGTCGGCGTTGACCAGCTGGATCATCGGCTCGACATACTCGTCCCAGGTCGCCAGTACTTCGGCATAGCGCTGGCGCAGCGGGATCTGGCGGTTGCTGGTCTTGGCCCGCTCGGCCACGGCCACCAGTGCCTGTTCGTCGTTGTCGAGCTTCTTCAGTACATCGCGCACGCGCATGTCGAGCAGGCGCAGCTGGCGCGCCAGGTCGTCGCTGTCGCGGTTGTCGAAGGCGTCCTGGATATGCCCGGCCAGGCGCTCCAGGTGGCGCAGGTAGGCTTCGATCTCCAGGCACAGGCCCAGCCGGTGTTCGCGGCGCAGGTAGGCGAGGAAGTCGTGGATCTGCGCGTTGAGCTCGAAACGGTTCGGGCTCTTGGCCACCGGGACCAGGATATCCAGGCGGATCCACACGTCGAGCAGCTGGGTGATGTCCTGCGGGGTGCTCTCGACCTGCTGGCGGGCCACATGCTGACGCAATTCGACCAGGCTCAGGGTGCCCTGGTCGAAACGCTCGCACAGCGGCTCGATCAGGGCCCAGTGTTCGGCTAGGGCGCGCAGGACGCGCTTGGGTTCAATCATTGGCTTCGACTCGTTGCCAAGAAAAAGGGGGCGATTGTACCGCATCCGGGGGGGAGGTTTTCACCCCTTGGTCTGTAATGAGAGATAACCTTTGTCGTTGTACGGGATTCACTGGCCCTTTCGCGGGTGAACCCGCTCCCACAGGGCCTTGCGCAGTACCGGTGGGAGCGGGTTCACCCGCGAAAGGGCCGGTACAGGCAATAAAAATCCGCCGACCAGTTGCGGCACTCGAATGCCAACGGCGTTAGAATGGCCCTTTGTCTTCACCCCTCGGAACCCCGCCCCTTGCTCACCGAACCCCGTCGCCGCGCCTACCTTTCCGCCATGCAAGTGGTGCACTGGCTGCCGCGCGCCGAACTGCCGTTCGCCGCACCGTCGCGCCCCGAGCTGCTGCTGCCGGTGGCGCCGGTCGAGGACCTCGATTTCGACGTCAGGCCGGCACCGGCTGCCAACGAGGCGCCAGTCACCTCCCAGGCCCGCTCCGGCGAGCGACCGAAAATCGAGATTCCGCGCCCGGGCAGTGTGCCCAAGCCGGCCGCCAAGCCCGCCGAGGCCGAGGAGCAGGCCGCGCCACCGCGCCCGGCCCCGGTGCCACCCCCGCGCTTCTCGCTGCAGTTGCTGCGAGCCGGCAGCTGCCTGCTGCTGGTGGAGTTGGCCACCGGCCAGCCGTTCCAGAGCCGCGACCCGTCGTACCTGCTGCTCAAGGACATGCTGCGCGCCGCCGGCCTGCCCGACGCACCGCAGATCATCGGCGAGCCGGTGCGCTGGCCGCTGCTGGTGCGCGGCAACATGGACCAGGGCCCGGAGGCGGCGCGCGATTTTGTCCAGGGCTTTGTCCAGGCGCGCCTGGAGGACGCCCCGTGCACCTGCCTGTGGCTGGTCGGCCTGCCGGCGCTGCGCTTTGCCGCCAATGTCGACGGCGAAGCCTATTACCAAACCCTGAAGCTCGAGGGCCTGGGCGAAGCCTGGTCCTTGCCGGGCCTTGAACTGTTGATGGACGAGCCGCAGCGCAAGGCGGACGTCTGGAAAGCCATGCGCCAGCTGATGGCGCGCTGGAAGAGCGTTGAATGAGTGACTCGATCAGCTTCCGCCGGATGACCGAGGCGGATCTGGATGCCGTACTTAAGATCGAATATGCCGCGTTCAGTCATCCCTGGACTCGAGGGATCTTTCAGGATGCGCTCAAATCGTATGAAGTCTGGCTGATGTTCGACGGCCAGCAGCAGGTGGGCCATGGCGTGATCAACGTGATCATCGACGAGGCCCACCTGCTCAACATCACCGTCAAGCCGGAAAACCAGGGCCGCGGCCTGGGCCTGCGCCTGCTCGAGCACCTGATGGCCCGGGCCTACCAGCTCAATGGCCGCGAGTGCTTCCTGGAAGTGCGTGCCAGCAACCAGTCGGCCTATCGTTTGTACGAACGCTATGGTTTCAACGAAATCGGCCGCCGCCGCGACTATTACCCGGTTGCCGGCGGCCGTGAAGACGCCTTGGTGATGGCCTGCACCCTGCTCGAAGATTGAGCAGGGCGGGCTTCAATCACAGGTCCTGTGGCTGAGCCTCCATCGGCTTGGCCAGGTCGCGCAGGCTTCTGGTCACGCTGCCGGTATTGCATTTTGCCGCCGCCTGCTCCGGCGTGTACTTGCGAATGGTGCGGAAGAACAGCTCGCAGGTCTGTTTCTTCTGTGTAACCTGCCACTTGGTCGAGCAGGCATCCAGCGTCAGCTTGGCATCGGCCCGTTGATTGCGCCCCATCCCTGCCTGCCAGCAGGCTGCCGTCAGGTCCTGCCCCATCATTTTCAAGCCGGCAGCATCAGCTGCATCCTGGTTGCCGCCGTGGCTGTCCTTGTCTGCCGCATACCAGATGGCACTAGGGTGGTTGGCACCCAGTACCGGTACCTTGGCACCTGCCTGCGGGCTGATGCTGACCAGGCCCAGCACATTCACCTGCGGCCCGTACTGCTGCTGGATCCAGCTGCGTACCGGCGCGCCGAATGCCACCATCGGCAGAGGCCTGGCGGGGTTTTGCAGGGTCATCTCGCTGACCATGCGCACCTGGTAGTCCTTGAAGTAGCTGTAGGTTTCCTTCAGCGTTTCACCCGCACTGGCGGGTGCGGCGATGGGAGCGATATCGATGATGGTCTGGTAGGCCGGGGTCTGGCTGGCGTCGACGCCATTGAATGTCAACAGCTCGGCCCAGCGGTCGGTGGTGTTGGAGCGCAGGTAGTCCTGAGCCTGGGTCAGCGAGTAGTCCGGCGGGAAGTGCAGCAGTTCGATGCTGCGGCGGTTCTGCAGGGCCATGCCCAGCGGCAGGAACAGATACCAGTCGTAGGACCATTTGCCGTCCTCGTTCAGCCGGGTGGCCGCCTGATAGGCCAGTTCACCGCTGTCGAGCAGCTTGCGCAGGGGTTTTGCATAGTTGGCGGGTACGCCACTGATGGTTGCGTGCAGGCGATCGTTGTCGCGGCTTACATGCACCTGGGCCGCGGCATGGCCGTCGCGGCGTACGCTCTGAGTCAGATAGTGTTCTACGGTTTGCTCCAGGGTCCAGTCGCGATAACAGATCACGTGACAGTTGTTGGGGAAGGCGAACAGGCGGGTGACGCGCTGGGCGTCGCCCAGGTCGATTCGCGCATCGGCGGCTGCAAGGCCGCTGAAGGCCAGGGCGGCAAGGCTCGGTAATGCCATCTTGTGCATGCTTAACTCCTTGTTGGGCGCAACCGTATTCGGCAGCGTGGCACATACTGTGGCAAGGGGAGCAGGGATGAAAAGGGCTGGATGGCTGCCGCTGGTGCTGGGCATGTTGGGTGCAGGAGCGCAGGCCGATGAGCGTGATATCTGGTTGTTCGCGCAATGGGCCGGGGACCATCAGACACGGCCATTTCGCGAGATGCTTGTGGATGCCCGTCTTTATGGCGTGGTGCCGATCCTTCAGTTGCTGCGTTCGGCTTCGGACTGGAAGCAGTGCCACGCGTCCCCCTTCGCCGTGCCGCCCGCCAGCAACTGGCCGGCAGTGCGTTCGACGCTCTCGCTGATAAAGACGCTTCATGACCAGGGCATCCTGCGTCAGTTCGAAGTGGTTTCAGCCTATCGAGCCCCGCGCCTGAATGCCTGCGCCGGCGGCGCGGCCAACAGCGCCCATACCCGGGCGTTCGCTGTCGATATCCTGCTGCCCGACTGGGCGGACCCCAACCCGCTGTGCCGGTTCTGGCAGCAATACGGCCAGGCCTGGAACATGGGCCTGGGGCGCTACCCCTCCGGGCGTATTCATGTGGATACCGCGGGTTACCGTACCTGGGGGGGTGACGGCCGTGCGGGGTCGTCGTTCTGTATCAAGCCCAGATGAGCCAGGCAGCTCCGGCATTCGCCCATCACCCACGTGGCGAAGCGCTGGCGCTTGCCGTCGTCTTCCAGCGGCAAGGGGCTGAGCAGGTGGTAGGCCGAGCCGTCACGCACGAAGCCGAACGGTGCCTGCAATTGCCCATTGTCGAGTTCGTCGCGCACCATGAGGGCTGAGGCCATGGCCAGGCCCAAGCCGGCGCTGGCGGCCTGAATCGACAGGTAGAAGTGCTGGTAGTCGCTGCGCTCGGTGTGCCGGACCTGTTGGCCGCTCAGGCGCAGCCAGTTGGGCCAGGCGCCGGGGCGGGTGGCGCTGTGCAGCAAGCGCTGGCCTTCGAGTTGGAGGGGGGCGGTGGGGTGGCAGACCGGGCCGATCCATTCGTCGCAGATCTTCTGGTTGTACAGCTGTTTGTCCCAGTGGAAGTCATCGCGGCGAATTGCCAGGTCGACACCACTACGTGCGAAGTCCAATGGCCCGCCAGCGGCCACCAGGTGCAACTGCAGGTCGGGATGGGCGGCGTGGAAGCGGGGCAGGCGCGGGATCAGCCAGCGCATGGCGATGGTCGGCTCGCACGACAGCACCAGTACGTTGTCGCGGGCCTGTTGTTGCAAACGCTGCACGGCGCCTTCGAGCTGCTCGAAGATCGCCTGGGTGGTGCCCTGCAAGGCACGGCCGGCAGGGGTGAGGAAAATGGCCCGGTTGCGGCGCTCGAACAACTCCACACCAAGGCTTTCTTCAAGCAGACGCACCTGGCGGCTGACTGCGCCATGGGTGACATGCAGGTGCTCGGCGGCGCGCACGAAGCTCTCGGTCTGGGCGGCTATGTCGAAGTAGCGGAAGGCGTTGAGTGGCGGCAGTTTCATGGCATTCCTGTTTGTCTGTGCCGGCCTCTCGCGGGTAAACCCGCGCACAGGCGATGCGCCGCCCCTGTAGGAGCGGGTTTACCCGCGAAGAGGCCGACACAGGCTCTAGATATCTGTGAGGAAAGCTATCAGATTTACCTCACTATAAATCGATTTTTGCTGGGCTATAAGCTCTCGATAATGACCTGGTCTGTGCATTTCCATCGTCTATCGAGAGCCACCAGCATGACCGAACTCATTGCCGTCGCCCTGTTCACCCTGCTCGCCGTCATCAGCCCCGGTGCCGACTTCGCCATGGTCACCCGCAGCAGTTATGCACAGGGCCGTAAGGCCGGGCTGGCTGTTGCCGTAGGGATTGCCCTGGGGGTGCAGGTGCACGTCCTGTACACGGTGCTGGGCATCGCGGTGATCATCAGCCAGAGCCCGACCCTGTTCCTGGGCATGAAAGTGCTGGGTGCGGGTTACCTGGTCTACCTGGGTTTCCAGTCGCTGACCAACACCCGGCGTATCAGCCTCGACGGGGTTGCCGCATCAGCCACCAGCGTAACGCAGGCCCTGCGCACGGGCTTTCTGACCAACGCCCTCAACCCCAAGACCATGCTGTTCGTGATCAGTGCCTTCACCCAGGTGGTGCAACCGGGCGGCTCGTTGGTGCTGGATTTTGCCTACGGTGCTTTCATGTCCGTTGCCCACTGGCTGTGGTTCAGCCTGGTGGCGGTATTTTTTTCCAGTACGGCATTGCGCAAGGCGATGATCGAGCGGCAAAGGCTGGTGGACCGGGTAATCGGCCTGGCGCTGATCGGGTTGGGCCTGGCCGTGGCGGTGACTGGAATGCGTTGAGGTGGCAATTGCATGCCCTGTGCGGGAAGGGTGCAGGCCTGTGGTAATTTTCCGCAGGCAAAGAAAAAGGGCTTACCTTGCGGTAAGCCCTTCGTCTTGTTTGGTGGCTACACAGGGACTTGAACCCCGGACCCCAGCATTATGAATGCTATGCTCTAACCAACTGAGCTATGTAGCCGATGGCGCGCATTATTCTCTTGAACGGCCCCCCTGTCAACACTCATTTCAAAAAAAATTTGCACGCTTTCAAAAACTTAGCGGCCAGGCCCGGGTTCTGCCTTGCCCAACGGCATGTCACCGGCTTTCAACTGCCCGCTGCGCCAGCCATCGGCGGCCTTGAGGTCGGCTTTCCGTACCGGGCCGATATGCGCGCCATCGAAGGTTACCCGCTCACCCATCGATACCATGCGCTGTTCGCTGCCTTGGATAACCATGGCCTTGCCACTGAGTACCACCAGTTCGTCATGGCCTGCATGGCGGGCGACCTGCAGGCGGGTACCGAACACCTGGATGCGCGCGTCGCCCACTGCTATCTCCATGGCCCTGCCGTCGAGCATCACTTCCAGGTATACCCGGCCCTGCACCAGGTGCAGTTGGCGCGTGCGGCCACGCAGGTCGGCGTTCATCGCACTGGCGCTGCCCAGGTGCAGGGTGGTGCCATCGGCCAGGCGGATGCTACGGCGCTCACCTGCATCGGTATGCAATTCGCTGCCCAGGCGCTGTATCAGCGGCCAGTACAGGTAGGCGGTAGCGGCCAGCCCCAGGAGGACCAATAGCGCCAGCCATTTGCCCAGATGGCTGCGGTGCGCGTTGATCTGCCGTGGACGGACGCGAACGGGCATTGGGCTCATGGGGTTGGTGTGCTCGCGATTAGGGCCGTTTCGCCCAACGATGACGGGTATTTGGCCAAGGATGCTAATTATATTGATAACCATTTTCAAGTGTGTCGCGGACAAAGGAAATAAAAGGTAGCTATGTATCTATTTGTTTTCCGATAATCGGATCCCAAACTACGGACGGAGATTCAGGCACATGGCTATCAGTAGCGCCTCCACGGCGCCCACCAGTGCAGCGGCGAGCCAAGCCACGCCGCTGGTGATGCGCATAATCGGTTTCTGCGCCCTGGCGCACCTGATCAATGACCTGATCCAGTCTGTGCTGCCGGCGATCTACCCGATGCTCAAGGCCAACTACGACCTGAGTTTCGCCCAGATCGGCATGATCACCCTGACGTTCCAGATCACCGCCTCGCTGCTGCAGCCTTGGGTCGGTTTCTTTACCGATCGCCGACCGGCACCGAACCTGCTGCCACTGGGCACCCTGTGTACCCTGGTGGGTATCGTGATGCTGGCCTTCGTCGGCAGCTTCCCGATGATTCTGCTGGCCTCGGCCCTGGTGGGTATCGGCTCGTCGACCTTCCACCCGGAAACCTCGCGTATTGCGCGCCTGGCATCGGGCGGGCGCTTCGGCCTGGCCCAGTCGACCTTCCAGGTCGGTGGCAACACCGGGTCGGCTTTGGGGCCGCTGCTGGCGGCAGCCATTGTCATTCCGTTCGGCCAGAGCCACGTGGCCTGGTTCGGCCTGGCTGCGCTGTTCTTTCTCGGCGTCACCCTGATGCTGCGTGGCTGGTACAAGGAGCACCTCAACCAGGCCAAGGCGCGCAAGGCTGTGCAGGCGACCCACGGCATTTCCCGCGGGCGGGTGGTGGCGGCGCTGATCGTGCTGGGCCTGCTGGTGTTCTCCAAGTACTTCTACATGGCCAGCTTTACCAGCTATTTCACCTTCTACCTGATCGAGAAGTTCGATGTGTCGGTGGCCAGCTCGCAGCTGCACCTGTTCCTGTTCCTTGGTGCGGTGGCGGCGGGTACCTTCTTTGGCGGGCCGATCGGTGACCGCATCGGGCGCAAGGCCGTGATCTGGTTCTCGATCCTCGGCGTGGCGCCGTTCACCCTGGTGTTGCCGTATGCCGATCTGTTCTGGACCACCGTGTTGAGCGTGGTGATCGGCTTTATCCTGGCTTCGGCGTTTTCCGCGATCGTGGTGTATGCGCAGGAGCTGGTACCGGGCAGCGTGGGCATGATTGCCGGGATCTTCTTCGGGCTGATGTTCGGCTTTGGTGGCATCGGTGCGGCCTTGCTGGGGTATGTGGCGGACCTGCGTGGCATCGAGTACGTATACGAGGTGTGTTCGTTCCTGCCGTTGTTCGGGTTGCTGGCGGTGTTCTTGCCGAGTACCGGCAAGCGCTGAAAGATGCACAGAACCTGTAGGAGCAGCCTTGTGCTGCGAAGAGGCCATTACTGCCGAAGACAATTTGTTGTCTTGCCGGCCTCTTCGCAGCACAAGGCTGCTCCTACAAGGGCCCGCGCAGGTCTGGAGAGCATGCAAGGCGGTTGCTCTCCGAAATTTGACGACTTGACCACCCTTGGCCTAGAGTCCGCCCTTTCTTCAACCACCTGCGTAGTAGTCAAAGCAATGTGCCGTACCCAGTCCCTGCCAAACGCCCGCCAGCCTGCCTTCCAGGCCCTGCGTCGTGCGTGGCCGAGCGACACGGTGCTCAAGCGTCGCCGCAGCGTGCTTTTTGCCTTCACCTTCTCGCCACACCTCGCCTGAACTGATCTGCGCTTTCGCGTCGCTCGCCGCCCTGGCGTGCGCGCCTGTGTCTGCACGTCTTTTCGGTTTGCAAGGAGTGGTACATGAACATGCGTTTGCTGGCGGGCCTGTTGTTCGCCGTTTCGGTCGTGGGTTTCAGTTTGGGGGCCAGCCTGCCGCTGGTGTCGTTGCGCCTGCATGAAGCCGGTGCGAGCACCCTGGAAATCGGCATCATCTCGGCCATCCCCGCTGCGGGCATGATGCTCTCGGCGTTCCTGGTCGACGCCTGCTGTCGCCACCTGACCCGGCGCACCATCTACCTGCTGTGCTTCAGCCTGTGCACGCTCAGCATTGCCTTGCTCGAGTCGGCGTTCGGTTCGCTGTGGCAGCTGGCGCTGTTGCGCCTGGGCCTGGGGCTGGGCATGGGTATCGCCATCATCCTCGGCGAGTCGTGGGTCAACGAACTGTGCCCGGAGCACAACCGCGGCAAGATCATGGCCCTGTACGCCACCAGCTTTACCGGCTTCCAGGTGCTCGGCCCGGCCATGCTGGCGGTGCTGGGCGCCGACAGCCCGTGGATCACCGGTGTGGTCACCGCCTGCTATGGCCTGGCGCTGCTGTGCATCGTGCTGACCGTACCCAACGACCATGTGGAACATGAAGAAGGTGAAAAGAGCTTCGGCCTGGCCGGCTTCTTCCGTGTGGCGCCGGCGTTATGCGTGGCGGTGCTGTTCTTCTCGTTCTTCGATGCCGTGGTGCTGTCGCTGCTGCCGGTGTATGCCACCAGCCATGGCTTTGCCGTGGGCGTGGCGGCGCTGATGGTGACCGTCGTGTTTGCCGGTGACATGTTGTTCCAGTTGCCGCTTGGCTGGTTGGCCGACCGGGTGGAGCGCACCGGGCTGCACCTGGTATGCGGGCTGCTGGCGATGGCGATCGGTATCGGCCTGCCCTGGCTGCTGAACCTGACCTGGTTGCTATGGCCGCTGCTGGTGCTGCTGGGCGCCGTGGCAGGCGGCATCTATACCCTGGCGCTGGTACTGATCGGGCAGCGCTTCAAGGGGCAGGACCTGGTTACCGCCAATGCCAGCGTGGGCTTGCTGTGGGGTGTGGGTAGCCTGGTCGGGCCGCTGGTCAGCGGTGCGGCGATGGATGTGGCGCCGCATGGTCTGCCCATCGCGCTGGCGCTGATGGCCGGGTTGTTCGTGTGCTTTGCCCGGCAGTCTTACCGGCGCACGGTGCGGTTGCGGGGCGATGGTGCCGAGCAATACCCTGCCAGGAATTAGCCGCGCAAGAATCGGCGTTTGTCCGATGAACGGCTGCGTTAAGCTGGGCCTGCAATCGACCCGTTGGAGGTGCCATGATCCTGTCCGACCTATCGCCTGAAGCCTACCGTGAGGCCACTGAATACCTTGCGGCGCTCGACCCGGACTGGTCGCGGCATATCGAGGCGACCGGGCCTTGCCTGCACCAGGCCACGCCGGGGCGTGAACCTTACGAAGTGCTGGTGCGAGCGATTGCCTACCAGCAGTTGCATGCCCGTGCTGCCGAGGCAATTCTGGGGCGGCTTTTGGCGCTGTTTCCGGAGGCCAGTTTCCCTGGGCCGGAACAGTTGCTGGCGGTTGCACCGCAAACCATGCGCGCCTGTGGTTTTTCCGCGAGCAAGATGGCGACGATCCAGGGTATTGCCCAAGGCCGGCTGGATGGCCTGGTGCCGAGCCGGGAAGAGGCACTGGCCATGGCTGACGAGGCGTTGATCGAACGGCTGGTGGCATTGCGCGGGGTAGGGCGGTGGACGGTGGAGATGTTGCTGATCTACAGCCTGGCGCGTTCGGACGTTCTGCCGGTCGACGATTTTGGCGTGCGCGAGGGTTATCGGCGGCTGAAGGGGCTGGACAAGGCGCCGACGCCGGCGCAAATGCGTTCGCTGGGTGGCGGCTGGCGCCCATACCGCACCGTGGCGGCCTGGTACCTGTGGCGGGCCTGAGGTTTTGCACTGCCTGTGCCGGCCCTTTCGCGGGCAAGCCCGCTCCCACAAGGATTCCACAGCCTTGAAAGGCTATGCAGTACCTGTGGGAGCGGGCAGGCCCGCGAAGAGGCCGGCACAGGCAACAACCTATCTGGACATTTACCAATGAACCCCTACACCACCCCCGACCAACGCTGGCAAGCCGTAGAATCCCGCGAAACCGCCGCCACCGGCCACTTCGTCTACGCCGTGCGCACCACCGGCATCTACTGCCACCCCGGCTGCAAATCGCGTCTTGCCAAGCGAACCAACGTCGAGTTCTACGACACCCCAGCTGCCGCCGAAACCGCCGGCTACCGCGCCTGCAAACGTTGCACCGCCACCACCAGCGCCACCCGCCACAGCCAGCTGGTCACCCGCGCCTGCCGCCTGATCGAAGCCATCGACCCGGCACCCAGCCTCGACCAACTCAGCGCCCAACTGGCCGTCAGCCCTTTTCACCTGCATCGCCTGTTCAAGGCCGAAACCGGTCTGACCCCCAAGGCCTATGCCACCGCTTTCCGTGCCCGGCGCCTGCGCGCCCACCTGGAAGATGGCCAGCGCTCTGTCACCGATGCCATCTATGACGCCGGCTACAACTCCAACAGCCGCTTCTACGAAAGCGCCGACCAGCGCCTGGGCATGCGTCCGCGGCAATACCGCGCCGGCGGCGCCGGGGCAACCATCCACTTCGCCCTTGGCCAATGCTCCTTGGGTGCCATCCTGGTGGCCCAGAGCGAGAAGGGCATTTGCGCGATCCTGCTGGGCGACGATCCCGAGGCCCTGCTGCACGATCTGCAGGACCAGTTCCCCAAGGCCCACCTGGTCGGCGGCGACAGTGCTTACGAACGGTTGGTCGCCGAGGTGGTGGGATTCGTCGAAGCACCCGCGCTGGGCCTGGCCCTGCCACTGGATGTGCAAGGCACTGCGTTC
Organism: Pseudomonas sp. 13159349; assembly: GCF_013305685.1. Taxonomy (NCBI): domain Bacteria; kingdom Pseudomonadati; phylum Pseudomonadota; class Gammaproteobacteria; order Pseudomonadales; family Pseudomonadaceae; genus Pseudomonas; species Pseudomonas sp. 13159349. The sequence goes on from NZ_CP045553.1 coordinate 912,681, forward strand.
CAGGAGCGGGTGTGGCAAGCCCTGCGCGAGGTGCCGGCCGGCAGCCGGGTCAGCTACACCGACATCGCCGAGCGCATCGGCGCGCCCAAGGCGGTGCGTGCGGTGGCCATGGCCTGCGCGGCCAACCACATCGCCGTGGCCATCCCCTGTCATCGGGTGGTCCGCCGCGACGGCGACATCAGTGGCTACCGCTGGGGCATCGAGCGCAAACAGCAGTTGCTCAAACGAGAAACGGCACTCTCCTGATCGCGTGAAGCCGCGTAGAATCCACCGCCAAATCGAATTGTAAAGAGGAATATTCGATGAGGCGTGTCAGCCTTGCCCGTTATTGTCCAGGCCTGATGGTTTTCATGGCCCTGATGCTTGCCATTGCCAGCCCGGCCTGGTCGGCCCCGGCCACGCCATTGTCCAATCTGGCGGTTGCCGAAGCGGACGTGCTGGATGAAAACGCCAGCATCGAGCAGTTGAGCGAGCGGCTGGACCAGATACGCCAGGGCGTTACCAGCGACGCCAATGATGATCTGCTTTCGCAGTTGCGCCTGGGCGCAATGCAGGTGCAGCGTCAGGCCGACGCGTTGACTGCCCTGCGCACCACTGATGTTGAAAAAGTCGACGACAAGCTCAAGGTCATCGGCCCGGTCCAGCCGGACGAGGCGGCTACCCTGACCCAGCAGCGTAAAGCGCTGGAGGCCGAGAAGAAGGCCTTGGTGGCGCAGCGGGATCAGGCCTCCAAGCTGACCCAGTCGGCGCGCGACTTGTCCACGCAAATCGTCAACCTGCGCCGCAGCCAGTTCAACTCGCAGATCACCAGCCGCGCGGCCTCACCGCTGAGCCCGGCGTTCTGGCAGAGCATCATTCGCCCCACCCAGGACGATGTGGCACGCCTGCGTGACCTGCGTGGTGAGACGGCTGATGCCATCAGCAGTGCCTTCAGCGCTGAAAATCGCTGGCTGTTCATTACCAGCCTGGTAGCGGCAATCCTGGTCTGGACCTTGGTGCGCCGCGTGCTCGAGCGCCTTCTCGCCGGCGCCATGGTCAGCTGGCTGCCCGAAGGCCGCCTGCGCCGCAGTGCGCTGGCGCTGGGTGTCAGCCTGGCAACCTTGGGCACCATCGCCGGCTCGGTCTCGCTGCTGCGTTGGGGGCTGGAGAGCAGCGCCGAGTTGGGCGCCGATATCGCCAGCCTGGCCAATCATGTACTTGCCCTGGTGGTGTTCAGTGCCTTCATCACCGGCCTGGGCCGCGCCATGCTGATGCTGCAGCGCCCGTCCTGGCGCCTGCCACCTATTCACGATGAAGTGGCCAGCGCCCTGGGCTGGTTCCCCAAGGTGCTGGCGTTGGCGCTGATGGTCATGATGACCATGGAACGCATCAACAGCGTGATCGGTGCCAGCCTGGCGCTGACCGTGGCGGTCAACGGCCTGACCGCGCTGGTAGTGGCGTTCACCTTCGCCGGTGCGCTGCTGCGTTACCGCCGCACCCTGCGCAAGCATGACCTGGAGCGCCCCACAGGCCTGGCCGGGCTGATCCCGTTCGTGATGGTGATCTGGCTTACGTTGATCCTGCTGGCCTTGCTCGCCGGTTACCTGACACTCGCCTACTTCCTCACCGCCAAGCTGCTGTGGGTCAGCCTGGTGATTACCTGTGCCTACCTGCTGACCACGTTCTTTGGCGACCTCTGCGAAACCTTGCTGTCGCCCCGCCAGCCCGGCGGCCTGGCGCTGGCCTCGACCCTGGGCCTGGCGCCACGTCACCAGGCCCAGGCCAGCACGATCCTGGCCGGTATCGGCCGCACCGTGGTGCTGTTCCTGGCGTTGTTGCTGGCACTGATGCCGTCGGGCACCAGCCCCAGCGAACTGCTGTTGAGCCTGGGTGATTGGGACGAGACCGGCGGCAAGCTGCTGGGCAACATGAACATTGTCCCCCAGGACATTCTGTTGGCAGTGGTGATGTTCCTCGGCGGCCTGTTCGCCATCCGCGTGGTCAAGCGCTGGCTGAGCGATCGCCTGCTACCGGAAACCGACATGGACGCCGGCATGCGTGCCTCGCTGGTGACTCTGGTGGGTTACCTGGGCTTCATCTTCCTGGCCATGCTGGTGATGTCGACCCTGCGCATCAACCTCACCAGCCTGACCTGGGTGGTCAGTGCCCTGTCGGTGGGTATCGGTTTCGGCTTGCAGCAGATCGTGCAGAACTTCATTTCCGGCCTGATCCTGCTGACCGAGCGCCCGGTCAAGGTGGGCGACTGGGTCAGCCTGGCGGGTGTCGAGGGCGACATTCGCCGTATCAACGTGCGCGCCACCGAGATCCAGATGTCCGACCGCTCGACGGTTATCGTGCCCAACTCGCAGTTCATCTCTCAGAACGTGCGTAACGTGACCATGGGCAACGCCCTGGGCGTGGTCGGCATTACCCTGACCATGCCGCTGGAGACCGATGCCAACCGCGTGCGTGAACTGCTGCTGGCGGCTTACCAGGAGCACGAGGCGATTCTGGATGCGCCGGCTACCTCGGTCACTTTCAAGGACCTGACCAGCAGCGGCATGGTGATAGGTGTGAGTGGTTACGTGGCGGGGCCGCGGCAGGTGTCCGGTACGCGCAGTGACCTGTTGTTCACCATCCTTGGGCGCCTGCGTGACGAGGGCATCCCCCTGTCGTCGCCGCAGAGCATGGTGTTGGTGCAGGAGGGCGCTCGCTCGGCTGACGAGTCGGTGTGAAGCCAATCGCCGGCAAGCCAGCTCCCACAGGTACTGCGTATGGCTTGAAGTCGACGCGGTCCTTGTGGGAGCTGGCTTGCCGGCGATTGGGCTGCAAGGCAGCCCCCTGCCTCAATGCTGCTTGGCCTGCCTGATCCTCAGCAAAATCACCAGCAACACCAACAGCACAGGCGGCGCCATGGCCAACAGCCCATCCCGCGCCGTCAGCCCCAACCCCAGCACATTCAGCCCGCCATACAGCAGCTTGAACAAGTTCAGCAGGTAGTAGGTGATGGCAATGATCGACAGCCCCTCCACCGCCCGTTGAATCTTCACCTGGGCATCAGCCCGGGCATTGAGGCTGCGCAGGATCTCGGCGTTCTGCTCTTCCATTTCCACCTGTACCCGCGCCTGCAACAGGTCGCCCAGGTTGGCCACATTCTTTGCCAGCTGCTCCAGGCGCTGCTCGGTGGCCGCGCAGTAGCGCACGGTCGGCTTGAACCGGCGTTCGATGAAAACCCCCAGGCGCTGGCAGTCGCCCACATGGCTTTCCCGCAGCTCGCCCAGGCGTTCGAACACCAGTTGCGCATAGGCTTGCGTGGCGCCGAAGCGGTGGCGGGTTTTCACCGTACGGCTGACCACCTGGCGTGACAGGTGGGCAATGGCTTCCAGCAAGCCTTTGGAATCATGGTCATCGACACCGGCACTTCGCTCCGAGAGGTTGACCAGGGTCTTGTCGAAGGCATCCAGTTCCTGGCTCAGGTCCTTGGCCGTGGTCAGGGTCAGCGAGGCCATCATGCGGTAGGTCTCGATCTCCAGCAGACGGCGGATCATGCGGCCCTGTCGGTAGGCATTGAGGCGACGGTTGATGAACAGGAAGCGGTTGGTGCCGTCCTCGGTCAGGCGAAAATCGCTCCACACCACCGCATCGCCACCGCCGACGCAGGAGCCGCACGGGTCCTTGAAACCGTAGTGGGGCAGGTCCAGTTCCTGTTCGTCACGGACCAGCACCTGCACCGCGTTGATCACCTGCGCCGCTTGCGGGGCGATAGCCTCGGCCAGCACCGGCGGCAGCGTTTGCCACTCGGTATCGGCGGCAGTGCAGGGCACCACCAGGGTCAGGGTGAAGAACTCGGTGTGCCGTTCCCACTTGAACGGATGGCCATCCAGGCGGGTGATGCCTTGGGCGGCTGCGGTGTCCAGGGCATCCGGGCAGCAGCGTTGCAGCAGTGCCGCACAGGCAGCATCGCCGCCGAGCAAGGCCAGGTGGAAGACATGCGCCGGGCCGTCGAAATACAGTGACGGGCGGGCGTGCAGCTCGTTGTGCAAGGCGGTGCGTTGAGGGTGCATGGGTGGTCCGGCCTGGTGTTGTGATTGTGGGGGTACCAGGAAGTGGGACTTTGCGGGGGGAGGGGAAAGTCACGCGGACGCAAAGTTTTGTATCGCCTGTGCCGGCCTCTTCGCGGGTAAACCCGCTCCCACAGGGATAGCGCAGGCCTGAAGGGCAGCGCGGTACCTGTGGGAGCGGGTTTACCCGCGAAGAGGCCGGTGAGCCCGGCATCAATTCCAGGCCTTATTCGCGGTTCAGCAACTGGTTGAGCGCCCGGGTCATTTGCACGTTATGCACGTTATGCATGGTCATACGCGGTTCTTGTAGGAGCGGCCTTGTGTCGCGAAAGGGCCGCAAAGCGGCCCCGGAAATTTCAACCCAGACAGCGCGTCACATGCTTGACCGACTGGTAGGCCGACAACCCCCAAGGCCCCAGCTCACGCCCGATCCCGCTACCCTTGGTACCACCCCACGAGGTCTCGACGAACACCGCCTGCACCGAGTTGATCCACACATGGCCAACCTCCAGCGCATCGGCCACCCGCTCGGCGCGCTCCAGGTCGGCGGAGCACACCGTAGCCACCAGCCCGAAACGGCTATCGTTGGCCTCGGCAATCGCCTGTTCCTCGGTCGCAAAGCGACGCGCGCACAGCACCGGGCCAAAGATTTCCTCGGTCCACAGGCGGCTGTCTTTCGGCACATCGGCATACAGCGTCGGGCTGACGAACCAGCCCTCCCGGTCCAGCGCCTTGCCTCCGGCCAGGCACTGCAGGCCTTCCTCCCGCGCCGTGGCAAAGTAGCCGGCCACCTTCAGCCACTGCGCCTGGCTGGTCAGCGGCCCCATGTCGACCTCTTCGGTCAATGGATTACCGACCCGTAGCTGTTCCAGTGCGGCCTGCAAACGCGGCAGCAATGCATCGGCAATGCCGTCCTGCACCAGCAGCCGCGAAGTGGCCGAGCACATCTGCCCGGCGTTCCAGGTAATGCCGGCGACGATCCATTCCACTGCCTGGCCCACGTCGCAATCATCGAACACCACGATCGCCGACTTGCCGCCCAGCTCCAGCGTCACCGGCCGGCACTGCGCCGAAGCGCTGCGCATTACCTGGCTGCCGACACTGTTGCTGCCGGTGAACGACAGCTTGTCCAGGCCATTGTGGCTGCTCAGCGCAGCACCGGTCTCGGCCTTGCCGTTGACGATGTTCAGCACCCCGGGCGGCAGCCCCAGGGCATCGGCGATCTGGCCGTAGGCCTGTTCGATCAGCGGGGTGACTTCCGATGGCTTGAGCACCACGGTGCAACCGGCGGCCAGGGCCGGGGCGAGCTTCCAGGCGCTGGTCACCAGCGGGAAGTTCCACGGCACGATCAGGCCGACCACGCCCACCGGTTCCAGGCGGGTGCGAGCGCTGAAACCCGGCGCAGCCAACGGCACATCGCGGTTCTTCGATGGCAGTTGCTCGGCCAGTTCGGCGTAGTAGCCGAAGGTGGCGATGGCGTCGTCCAGGTCGATTTCCGCCTCGTGACGTGGCTTGCCGTTGTTGCGCATCTGCAAGGTGATCAACGCTTCACGGCGCTGCCCGAGTTGTTCGGCAAAGCCGCGCAGGTAGGCGGCGCGTTCGCTGGCGCTGGTGTTTTTCCAGGCGGGCAGGGCGCCGCGGGCAGCGGTCACTGCCTGGTCTACCTGGGCGACGCTGGCGGCCTTCAGTTCGGCAAAGGGTTGCCCAAGGGCCGGGTCATTGACGCTGATGCAGTCGCTGCCCTGGCCTTCGACCCAGCGGCCGGCAATGTAGTGGGAAGTGGTCATGGTCGGTTTCCAGTCAGGCCATTTCGGCGGTGGTTACCGGCGTGTGCGCGGTGCTTTTGCAACGCACCCAACGCGGGCCCTGGGGGCCATACACGCCGGCAGGTTCGGGGAACAGGTTGAGCAGCAGCAGGTACAGCACGCCGGCCAGCCCCAGGGTGACCGGCAGGCTCAGGTCGATGCCGCCGGCCAGGTCGCCCAGTGGGCCGACGAACTGCCCTGGCAGGTTGACGAAGCACAGGCCCACCGCCGCGCTGGGTATCCACGCCCCCATGCCGCGCCAGTTCCAGCCATGCAGGAACCAGTAGTGGCCGCCACGCTGGCCGCGGGTGAACACCTGCAGATCGTCGGCATGGTAGAAGCCGCGGCGGGTGATCAGGCCGAGGATCATGATCACCATCCACGGGCTGGTGCAGGTGATGATCAGCACGGCGAAGGTCGACACGCTCTGCACCAGGTTGAAGGTGAAGCGGCCGACGAAGATGAAGCCGATCGCCAGCACGCCGATCAGCAGTGTGGCGCCGGCACGGCTGAGCAGGCGTGGGAACACGCTGGACATGTCCAGGCCGGTGCCGTACAGCGCCGTGGTGCCGGTGGACATGCCGCCGATCACCGCAATCAGGCACACCGGCAGGAAGAACCAGCTTGGCGCCACCGCCAGCAGGCCACCGACGTAGTTGTTGGCGGCGATGTAGTCCGGTGCCTGGGTGGCCACCAGGGTGGCGGTGCACAGGCCGAACAGGAACGGGATCAGTGTCGCGCCCTGGGCCGCGATCACCGCCAGCATGATGCGCGCCTTGGGCGTTTCACGCGGGATGTAGCGCGACCAGTCGCCGAGGAATGCACCGAACGACACCGGGTTGCTCATGGCCAGGATCGCCGCACCGACGAATGCCGCCCAGAAGCCCGCCTGGCCGAGGTTTACGCTGCCCGCATAACCGGCGTCGAACGGCCCGGCAAAGGCAACGATGCCCAGCAGGAACAGCAGGCTCGAGGCCCACACGGCAATCTTGTTGACCCACAGCATGAAGCGGAAGCCGAAGATGCACACCACCAGCACCAGCACCGCGAACAGGCCATAGGCCAGGCCCAGGGTCAGGTCGGTTTCCGGCAGGCCGGCCAGGCGCTTGGCGCCGCCGACCAGGGCGTCGCCCGAGCTCCACACCGACAGCGAAAAGAACGCCACCGCGGTGAGCAGCGACAGGAACGAACCGACGATGCGCCCGTGCACGCCAAAGTGCGCCCCAGACGACACCGCGTTGTTGGTGCCGTTGAGCGCGCCGAACAGGCCCATGGGCGCGAGGATCAGCGCGCCCACGCCGACGCCGAGCAGGATCGCCCACACGCCGGCCTGGAACGACAGCCCGAACAGCACCGGGAAGCTGCCCAGCACGGCCGTGGCGAAGGTATTGGCGCCGCCGAAGATCAGGCGGAACAGGTCCAGCGGGGAGGCGTCGCGTTGATCGTCGGGGATCTGTTCGACGCCGTTGGTCTCGATACCGGTCGAGTGGCTCATGGTGATGCTCCAGCGCGGTTGTTGTGGGCCGGCGCAGTACGCAGGCCTTATTGTGGGTGCGATGGCAGGGCGGCAGGGCCGCGTAAATGGATGATCAGGCCGGCGATACGACCGACAGGTGCTCGTGGCAGGCCAGCCACCGTTCGCCGTGGCGGCGGAAGACGATGGTCTCGCGCTCGCTCAACTGGTGTTCTTCGCCGGCGATGCGGATGTGCGTGGCCACATCATGCATGAAGATCGCCACGTCACCTTGCAGGCTCACCTGGGCATTGCCCGATTCGCAGGCGAGCACGGCAAACCCGTCGGCCTGCCACTGGGCCCAGAGTTGCTCGTAGGCATGGCGCGACAGCAGCGGTTGCGGCAGTGTGTGGAAAAGGAAGGTGGCGTCTTCGCTGAAGCAGGCGAAATAGCGAGCGGTGTCGTTGCTGGCGAACGCCGCAACGAGGTCGGCGGCGGCTTGCCGTACCTGAAGTGTCTGGTCCACGGGAGTGGCCTCACGGTTCTTGTGATTGTGGTGAAGCGATTCTGGTAGCGGTTGGCGAGGGGAAAAATCGCTGTGGGCAAATAATCAGTTCAGGAATTTGTGAAGTGATGGCTGCGCTTTCTTTACCCCCGCCTGATCTGTGGATTAAGGTGGCGGCTGATCCCCATGGGCTGTAGGCAATGAGCAATTACCAACCACCACTGACGGTGACCCCCCGCATTCTGGCTCTGGTTGCCGAAATCAGCGAGCAAGTGGGATTGTTGACTGCCTACCGTGATGGCACGCTGACGCCACAGCTGCGCCGAGGCAACCGTATCCGCACCATCCAGGCGTCGCTCGCCATCGAGAACAACACCTTGAGCGTGGAGCAGGTAACCGCCTTGCTGGATGGCAAGCGGGTTCTGGGTTTGCCACGCGAAATCCAGGAAGTCCGTAACGCGTTCGCGACCTACGATGCGATGCCTGGTTGGCGCGCTGAGTCCCAGGATGATCTGCTCACTGCGCACGGCATGCTGATGCATGGGCTTATAGATGACGCTGGCCGCTACCGGCGTGGAGGGGTGGGCATCTATCGCGGCACTCGCCTTCTGCATATGGCGCCACCGGCCAGCCGGGTGGCGATGCTGGTGCAGGATTTGTTGCACTGGCTCGCGAACAACGATTGGCATCCGCTGATTACCAGTTGTGTATTCCACTACGAGTTTGAATTCATCCACCCATTTGCTGACGGTAATGGGCGGATGGGACGGTTATGGCAGACCCTTCTCCTCAGCCAGTGGCGGCCGGTGTTGGCGTACCTGCCGGTGGAAACCGTTATTCGTGAGCAGCAGGACGCTTACTACGCTGCCCTGGCCGCCGCCGACCAAGCTGCTGAAGCAACCCCATTTGTCGAATTCATGCTCGAAGCCTTGTTGCGGGCGCTTATCGAAGCAGAAGACAGTGACCAAGTAACCGACCAAGTAACCGACCAAGTAACCGACCAAGTAGCGAGTCTCTTGAATGTGCTGCCTGCAGGCGTTGCTTTGAAGAGCAGCGAATTGATGCACCAGCTGGGCCTCTCGCACCGTGCCACATTCCGCAAGAGTTACCTGCACCCGGCACTCGCTGCCGGGTTGATCGAAATGACCGATCCCGAATCACCACGGAGCCCCAAACAGCAGTATCGGCGGGTTGCAAGGTAGGTTTCGCGCCGCGCATCCTGTGGGAGCGGGCGTGCCCGTTCTCATAAGGCTGCACATAACTCATTGAATTAGCAGGGACCCTGTGGGAGCGGCTTTAGCCGCGAACACCGGCGCAGCCGGTGCCAGGCACCGCGTTGGATTCTTCGCGGCTAAAGCCGCTCCCACAGTGTATGCGGACCGCTTGCGAATTCGGCTCTCTACGCGTCAGCGCAGCCCAAAGGGCTTTCAGTTATCCAGCTGTCATCTGACTGCAACGAATATTCAGCAACCTTTCTGCCATCTCCCCGTGCCTCATTGCGAGTTCGAATGGGCCATCCCGCGCTGCATCTGCCACAGGACCACGACCTGTTCGGCCTGCTCTACGCCTTCGCCTTCCGCCCTGGCCAGCCGGGGCGCGAAATCGATTCGGCGCAGTTGTTACGCACGCTCGGCCAGCCGCTGGAACCTGGCGAGTTTCTGTGGGTGCACCTGAACCTGGCCCACGCTGCCTGCGAACGCTGGCTGCGCACCCACCTGCAGTTGCCCGAAGCCTTCTTCGAAACCCTGCGCGAAGGTTCGCGCTCGACCCGTATCGAACACGCCGACTCGGCGCTGCTGGCAGTGGTCAACGATGTGGTGTTCAACTTCGGCCTGGTGTCCTCGGACATCTCCACGCTGTGGGCCTGCGCCAGCAGCCAGTTGCTGGTGAGCGCGCGGTTGCAGCCGTTGCATTCGGTGGACAAGCTGCGCTCGTCGGTCAAGCATGGCGAGCGCTTTCATTCATCCATCGAGTTGCTGGTCCATCTGTTGCGCGACCAGGGCGATGTGCTGACCCAGATCGTGCGTGAAACCACCACCAGCGTCGACCGCATCGAAGACCAGTTGCTGTCCCAGCGCCTGAGCGACAACCGCGCCGAACTGGGCAGCATGCGCCGGGTGCTGGTGCGCCTGCAGCGCCTGCTGGCGCTGGAGCCGGGGGCACTGCTGCGCCTGCTCAACCGGCCGCCCGACTGGCTGCAGGAACAGGACATACGCCAGCTGCGGGCGGCCACAGAAGAGTTCACCCTGGTGATCAGCGACCTCACCGCCCTCGGTGAGCGGATCAAGCTGCTGCAGGAAGAAATCGCCGCCAAGCTCAACGAACAGACCAACCGCACCCTGTTCACCCTGACCGTGGTGACCGTGCTGGCGCTGCCCATCAACATCATCGCCGGTTTCTTCGGCATGAACGTCGGGGGTGTGCCGCTGGCGGAAAACCCCCATGGTTTCTGGGTGCTGGTGGCCCTGGTGGCGACCTTCACCGTGCTGGTGGGGCGCTGGGCGTTTCGCAAGCGGCGCGAGTACTGAAGCGACGATCGTCGGTCAGTTCGCCTCCCGCACTGCACTGAGGAACGCCCGGGTCCGCTCCTGTTGCGGGTTTTCGTAGATCTGCGCCGGCGTCCCCTGTTCGTGGATCTGCCCCTTGTAGAAGAAGCACACCCGATCCGCGAACTCCCTGGCAAAGCCCATCTGATGCGTCACCATCAGCATGGTCAGGTTGTGCTCGCTGCCCAACCGGCGGATCACGTTCAGCACCTCGCCACACAGTTCCGGGTCCAGTGCCGAGGTCACTTCGTCGAACAGCATCACCTTGGGCCGCATCGCCAGCGCCCGGGCAATCGCCACGCGTTGTTGCTGGCCACCGGACAACTGCGACGGGTAATGCTCGAACTTGTTGCCCAGGCCAACCATCTCCAGCAGCTCGGCAGCCCGTTCGCGCGCCTCGGCCGGCTTCACGCCCAACACCTGGACCGGGGCTTCGATCACGTTCTGCAAGGCACTCATGTGCGGGAACAGGTTGAAGCTCTGGAACACCATGCCGATCTTCGCCCGCACTTTGCGTACATGGCGCTCGTTGGCGATGAGCTGCGCGCCGTTGCGCCCGGGCATGTGGGTGAGCGATTCGCCATCGACTTCGATCATGCCCTGGTCGATGCCCTCAAGCGTCATCAGTACCCGCAGCAACGTCGACTTGCCCGAGCCGCTGGGGCCGATGATCGCCACCTTTTCGCCGGGGGCGACATCGAGGTTGAGGCCGTCGAGCACGGTGAAGCTGCCGTAGCGTTTGGTCACGTCCTTGAAGCTGACGATCGGTTGGGCAATGGCCGGTGTGGGCATGTGGGTGTCCAGCGGCTGGGTGGCGGTGGCAGTGGCGAAGTGGGTCACAGGGGCGATCATCAGCGGAGCTCCAGGCGCACTTCAAGGCGCCGAACGAGGTAGGCCAGAGCGACGCTCAGGGCCAGGAAGAACAGACCGACCAGGGTGATCGGCTCGAGGTAGCGGAAGCTTTCGGAGCCGACGTTCTTGGCCTGCTGCATGATTTCCACCACGGTGATGGCCGACAGCACCGGGGTGTCCTTGAGCATGGCGATCAGGTAGTTGCCCAACGGCGGCAGGATCGGCCGAATCGCCTGGGGCAGGATGACTGCCCGGTAGGCGGTCCACGGCGCGAAGTTGAGGGCGACCACCGCTTCCCACTGGCTGCGCGCTACCGAGTCGAGGCCGCCGCGGTAAACCTCGGCCAGGTAACAGGCGTAGTGCACGCCGATACCGATGATGCCGGCCTGCATGGCCGTCATGTTGACCCCGTAGTTGGGCAGCACGTAGTAGAGGAAATACACCTGGATCAGCAGCGGCGTACTGCGGATGAACTCGATCAGCAATGCCACCGGCCACGACAGCCAGGCCTGGCGGCTGCGTCGGGCGATGGCCAGGAACAGGCCCAGCACCACTGCGATCAGGAAGCCAACCAAGGTGATGCCCAGGGTTTTCAGCGACGCCTGCAGCAAGTCGGGCAGGATTTGCGCGACGTAGTTCCAGTCCCAGAAATTCATGACAGGCTCCCCCGCAGGCGACCGCGGCTCAGGCGCCGTTCGACCCGACGCATGAGGAAGTTGATGACCTGCGCCAGGACGAAGTAGAGCAGCAGGGTGAGGCTGAAGATTTCCAGGGTCTGGAAGGTCGCCTGGTCCAGTTGACGGGCGCGGAAGCTAAGGTCCGACAGGGTGATCAGCGACACCAGCGAGGTGTTCTTCAGCAGTTCGATCAGCAGGTTGGTGCCAGGTGCGATGGCCGCCAGCAATGCCTGCGGCAGGATGATCCGCCGGAAGCGGGTGGTGGCGGGCATGTTCAGCGCGGTGCAGGCTTCGTACTGCCCCTTGGCCACCGAGCTGATCGCCCCGCGCATCACTTCGGCACCGTAGGCACCGATATGCAGCCCGAGGCCGACGATGGCCACGGTGTAGGCGCTGAGTTCGAGGTTGAACGGTGGCAGCGGCAATACGAAGAACAGCCAGAACAACTGCACCAGCAACGAGGTGCCGCGGAACAGCTCGATGTAGGCCACGCACAACCAGCTCAATGGCCGCCATGACGAACGCCGGCCAAGGGCGGCGAGGATCGCGGCGACGATGGCCAGCAGCGAGCCGAAGAAGGTGACCTGGATGGTGATCCAGGCGCCTTGCAGTAACAACGGTATCAATTCACCCATGGTTCGACCTGAATAATCGGATTACACAGGGAATGGCACGGCAAGCGCCATGCCACCTCGATTCACTGCTGGGCACAGAGCTCGGCGGCGGTCTTGTCAGTCACGTTGCTGCGGTCGAAGCCGAACGGCGCGACGGTCTTCAGATGCTCCTCGCTGCCCAGCCACTTCTTCATCTCGGCGTTGACCGCGTCGCGCAGGGCTTTGTCCTCGGGGCGGAAGGCCAGGGCACCGTAGCCGGTGTGGGCCGGGTCATCGGTGAAGTCGCTGATCGCCTCGACCTTGTCGCCACCCTTTTTCGCCAGGCCCTTCATGGTCAGCTGGGTGCCCACGGCAGCATCGGCGCGGCCGGCGCGCACGGCCTGCAACTGGGCGGTGGTGTCCGGCACCTGAAGGATCTGCGCATCCGTGATGCCGGAGTCGCGGGCATAGGCGAGGTTGACCGTGCCGGCCATGATCGCCAGCTTCACGTCCGGGTTCCTGGCGATGTCGGCGTAGCTGTGCAGGTTCTTCGGATTGCCCTGTGCCACCAGCAGGGTGTCGGGCAGGGCGTACTGCGGGTCGGTGAAGATCACCTGCTTGCAGCGTGCCGGGGTGATGTACATGCCGGCGGCAATCACATCGAAGCGCCCGGCGCGCAAGCCCGGGATCAACGAACCCCACTCGGTGAGCACGCCATCGACCTGTTTGATGCCCATCTTCTCGAAGATGATCTTGGCGATTTCCGGTGACTCCCCGGTTACCCGGCCATCGGTCTCGGTGAAGGCGAACGGAGTTTCGTTGGCGTAGCCGATGCGGATGTGGCTGGTTTCCTTGATTTCGTCCAGGCTGGCGGCCTGGGCGCTGGCAAGCACACCGAAGGTGGCACAGGCCATCAGCAGGCGCTGGAAGGGGCGTGGAACGTTGAAAGGCTGGCTCATCAATGAAGCTCCTGTTTGTTATAAAAACCGTCGTCGACGGCTCTGTGTTAGGAGGCAGTGGAGCAAAACAGCGAAAGCAGGTCGGTCTTTTGTTCGAAGCTGCCGGGCAGCGGGAGTTCGACCTTGGGCCGAGCATACAAAAGCTGAAACGGCCATTGCATTGCACTAGGACAATTGCCCGAAGCACTTGTACGGGGGATGCTGTGGCCCTGGCCCTGGCAAGTGAAGCGAACATCATGATGCACAGTTGGAAGGCAGCCCTGGACGCCGCCCGCATCGGCGAGTCCAAATACAAGATCCTGGTCCAGGCCGTCACCGGCGAGATCGAGCGCGGCGTATTGGTACATGACCAGCGCCTGCCACCGCAGCGCCAGGTAGCCGATGCCCTGGGCATCAGCGTGCAGACCGTGACCAATGCCTACAAGGAACTGGAGCGGCAAGGCCTGGTGCGTTGCGAGATCGGCCGTGGCAGTTTCGTCAGCCGGCGCATGAGCGACCGTGTGTCGGATGACATCATCGACCTGCCCGAGCGTACCCTGGTCGACTTCTCCATCACCCGCATCCTGCACACCCAGGTGCATGAGCGCATCTGGCGCGACACCTGCGCCGAGCTGGCCGTGGAAGAGGAGCAGCCGTGGATCCATGCCTACCGGCCCATCGCCGGTTTCGAGAGCCACCGCGAGGCGGCGGTGCGCTGGCTTGCCGGCCTGGGCATGCAGGTCGAGCGTGACGATGTGCTGGTCACCAACGGCGCCGCCCACGCCATCTTCCTGGCCCTGGCCTCGCTGGCCGGGCCGGATGATGTGGTGCTGTGCGAGGGGTTGACCGACCATGGCGTGATCGGCAATTCACAGGTGCTCGGTTTTACCCTCAAAGGCCTGGAGATGGACCGCGAGGGCATCAACCCGGAACATTTCGAGGACATCTGCAGCAACGAGCGGGTGACCGCGCTGGTGTGCACACCCAACCTCAACAACCCGACCGTCAGCCTGATGCCCGACAGCCGCCGCCAGGAGATTGCCGAAATTGCCCGGCGCTTTGGTGTGCATATCATCGAAGATGACGTTTACGGGCCGCTACTGGGTGGCAGCCATGCCAGGCCACTCAGTTCCTATGCGCCGGAGCTGTCGTTCTACTGCACCAGCATGACCAAGTCGGTGCTTACCGGCCTGCGCGTGGGCTACCTGGCCATGCCCAAGCGCCTGGCGCTGCGCACCGAGAGCATCTTGCGGGTCAACAGCTGGATGGCCACGCCCTTGGTGGCGGAAATTGCATCGCGCTGGATCAACGATGGGCGCGCGGCGCAGCTGGTGGCGCTGCAGCGCACCTTGCTGGGCGAGCGTCAGGCGTTGTTGCGTGAGTATCTGGGGGATTATGTGCGTGGTCAGCACGCCCATGCCCTAGGGGCGTGGCTGAACATTCCCGAGCGCTGGGAAGTGGACAGCCTGGTGCGTGCCTTGCGCCGCCGGCAGATTGCGGTGACGCCGCCGGAGCCGTTCCTGGTGCGCGGTACACCGCGGCCACGGGCCGTGCGCTTGTGCGTGGGCGCCGAGTGTTCCGAGGCAAAGCTGCGCCAGGCCTTTGGCGATATGCGGGAGTTGTTCGGGCAGTATCCGCAGATCCACGAGCTTTGAGCGGCCTGTACCGGCCTCTTCGCGGGTAAACCCGCTCCCACAGGTTCCGTGCGAGGTTCAGGAAATGCGCGATTCCTGTGGGAGCGGGTTTACCCGCGAAGAGGCCGGTACAGGCAAAAACAAATTCCCCGGCAAATTGCCCTAGTACATTCATCACGACAATTTTCGCCTCATACACTCCGCCCAACATCAGCTCACTTGTTGGGTCCCGGTCATGTCAGCGCTCTCGCTTCACGATCTCTACCTCGCCCGCCAGCGTATCCACGGCCTGGTGCGCAGCACGCCGCTGGAACTTTCCCCCAGCCTGTCACGGCACCTGGGCACGCCGGTCTACCTGAAGCTCGAGGCCCTGCAGACTACCGGCAGCTTCAAGCTGCGCGGCGCCAGCAATGCCATCGCCGCACTTGGCGCTGACCAACGCACATGCGGCGTGGTTACCGCCTCCACCGGTAATCACGGCCGGGCGGTGGCCCACGCTGCTGCGCAACTGGGCGTGAAGGCAACCGTGTTTCTTTCGCAACTGGTGCCAGCCAACAAAGTCCAGGCCATCCGCGATCTGGGCGCCGAAGTGTGCATCGTCGGCCACTCCCAGGACGATGCCCAGCAGGCCGCGCAACAACATGCCGACCAACAGGGCGCAACCCTGATCCCACCTTTCGATCACCCTCAGGTCATCGCCGGCCAGGGCACGTTGGGCCTGGAAATCATCGAGCAGTTGCCCGAGGTGGAGCAGGTGCTGATTCCGCTCTCCGGTGGTGGCCTGTTCGCAGGTGTGGCGTTGGCCATGAAAAGCATCAAGCCGGCGATCACCACCCATGGCATCAGCATGCAGCGCGGCGCGGCGATGTACGCCAGCCTGCAGGCCGGCAGGCCGGTCGAGGTTGAGGAGCTGCCGACACTCGCTGACTCGCTCGGCGGCGGCATCGGCCTGGGCAACCAGCACACCCTGAACATGACCCAGCGTCTGCTCGACCAACTCCACCTGCTGCCGGAAGCGTCGATCGCCAATGGCATGCGCCACGCCTACCAGCACGAACGGTTGGTACTCGAAGGTGCCGGTGCAGTCGGCATCGCAGCGCTGCTCGACGGCTTGGTGACGGCCCGCGGCCCGGTGGTGGTGGTGGTCAGCGGGCGCAACGTCGACAGCGCACAACATCAGCGCGTCATCAATGGCGGCGACGCCTGAAATTCACGTTCCTTCACTGGAGGTATTCGAATGCCGGCCATCACCTTGCTCAGCGAAGCCGACCTGCGTAGCTGCATTACCCTCGACCGCGACGCGATCAATGCCATCGAGCAGGCCTTTGCCCTGCTTGCCACGGCCAATGTGGCGATGCCGCCGATCCTGCGCCTGGATGTGCCCGAGCACAACGGCGAGGTGGACGTGAAAACCGCCTACCTGCCTGGTCTGGAGCGTTTCGCGATCAAGGTCAGCCCAGGCTTTTTCGACAACCCCAAGCTTGGCCTGCCCAGCCTCAACGGCATGATGATGCTGCTGTCGGCCCGCACTGGCCTGCTCGATGCCTTGCTCCTCGACAATGGCTACCTCACCGCCGTGCGCACCGCTGCAGCCGGTGCGGTGGCTGCCCGCTGGCTGTCGCGGCAGGACAGCCGCAGCGTGGCCTTGATCGGCAGTGGCGAACAGGCACGCCTGCAGCTGCAGGCACTGCGCCTGGTGCGGCCGATCGAGAAGGTCAAGGTGTGGGGGCGCGATGCGCAGAGAACCGCAGCGTTATGTGATGACCTGGGGCGCGATGGGCAACTGCAGGTACAGGCCTGCGACAGTGTCGACCAGGCCATGCAGGCGGTCGATATCGCCATCACCTGCACCCCCAGCCGCGAGCCGCTGATCCTGCCGCATCACCTGCAACCGGGGCTGCACATCACTGCCATGGGCTCGGATGCCGAGCACAAGAACGAGATCGCGCCCACGGCCCTGGCCCGGCTCGACCGTTATGTGGCCGACCGCCTGAGCCAGACCCGCGTGCTGGGCGAACTGCACCACGCCTTGCGCACTGGCGCGGTCAGCGAACAGGCCGTTCATTCCGAGCTGGGCCAGATCATCGCCGGCCTGCACCCGGGCCGTGCGCAGGCCGAAGAGGTCACCCTGTGCGACCTGACAGGCACCGGGGCCCAGGACACCGCCATCGCCAACCTTGCCTTCGAACGCGCAATCGCCGCCCACAAAGGCCTGGCGTTTCACAGCTGACAGTTTTCGCAACCCACTCACAAGAAGGGCATCCGTATGTCACAGACAGTGGTCAACCTGCCGTTCAGCCGGCAGGAGTACGCCCAGCGCCTGGCCAAGACCCGCGCTGCCATGCAGGCACAGGGCCTGGAGCTTTTGCTGGTTACCGATCCATCGAACATGGCCTGGCTCACCGGCTATGACGGCTGGTCGTTCTACGTGCACCAGTGCGTGCTGCTGGCGCTCGATGGCGAGCCGATCTGGTTTGGCCGCGGCCAGGACGCCAATGGCGCAAGGCGCACGGTGTTCATGCGGCACGACAACATCGTCGGCTACCCGGATATCTATGTGCAGTCACGCGAGCGCCACCCGATGGACTACCTGTGCCAGGAGGTGATTCTGGCCAAGGGCTGGGGCGGCCTGAGCATCGGCGTGGAGATGGACAACTACTACTTCAGCGCGGCGGCCTACCAGGCCCTGTGCAAGCACTTGCCGCAGGCGCGCTTCAGCGATGCCGCCGGGCTGGTCAACTGGCAGCGGGCGGTCAAGTCGCCGCAGGAAATCGAATACATGCGTATCGCCGCGCGCATCGTCGAACAGATGCACGGGTGCATCCTCGAACGCATCGAGCCCGGCATGCGCAAGAACGAGCTGGTGGCCGAGATCTACCGCAGCGGCATTCTCGGTGTCGATGGCCATGGCGGCGACTACCCGGCCATCGTGCCGTTGCTGCCGACTGGCGCAGATGCCAGCGCGCCGCACCTTACCTGGGACGATTCCCCGTTCACCCGCGGCGCCGGCACGTTCTTCGAGATTGCCGGCTGCTACAAGCGCTACCACTGCCCGCTGTCGCGTACCGTGTACCTGGGCAAGCCGCCGCAACACTTTCTTGATGGCGAAAAGGCGGTGGTCGAAGGTATCGCGGCCGGCCTCGATGCCGCGCGGCCAGGCAACACCACCGGTGACATCGCCAGGGCGTTCTTCCGTGTGCTGGAGAAGTTCGGCATACACAAGGACAGCCGCTGTGGTTACCCGATCGGTATCAGTTACCCGCCAGATTGGGGCGAGCGCACCATGAGCCTGCGCCCGAGCGACACCAGCGTGCTGCAACCGGGCATGACCTTCCACTTCATGCCGGGGCTGTGGATGGACGACTGGGGCCTGGAGATCACCGAAAGCATCCTCATCACCGAGACCGGGGTCGAGACCCTGTGCAACGTGCCGCGCCAGCTGTTCGTGAAGGACTGACCCATGAATGCAATCGCACAGGCCGCCGCCACGGTGGCCAACCCGATCACCTGTACCTTGGATTTCGAGCAGGACGGTTTGCAGCACGGCTTCCTCAAGCTGCCGTACTCGCGTGACGACTCGGCCTGGGGGGCAGTGATGATTCCGCTGACGGTGGTCAGGAATGGCAATGGCCCTACTGCCTTGCTCACTGGTGGCAATCACGGTGATGAATACGAAGGACCGGTGGCGCTGAGCAAGCTGGCTCAGCAGCTGCAGCCCGAGCAGGTAAACGGGCGGGTGATCATCGTGCCGTTCATGAACACACCGGCGTTCCAGGCGGGCACCCGTACTTCGCCGATCGACCGGGGCAACCTCAACCGCAGCTTCCCTGGCCGGCCTGATGGCAGCGTGACGGAAAAGATCGCCGATTATTTCCGGCGCACCTTGCTGCCGTTGGCCGATATCGTCCTGGACATCCACTCCGGTGGTCGCACCCTCGATTTCCTGCCGTTCGCTGCATGCCATGTGCTGCCCGACAAGGCCCAGCAGGCCCGTTGTGAAGCCGGCATGCAGGCCTTCGCCGCGCCCTACAGCATGCGCATGCTCGAGCTGGATGCGCAGGCGATGTACGACACCGCGGCAGAAGAGCAGGGCAAGGTGTTCATCACCACCGAACTGGGCGGTGGTGGCACCTCCACGGCGAAAAGCGTGGCCCTGGCGGAGCGCGGCGTGCGCAATGTGCTGATTCACGCCGGCATCCTCGCCGGCGAAGTGGAGCAGGGCGAGACAACCCTGCTGGACATGCCCGATGGCGATTGCTTCATCGCCAGCGAGCACGACGGCTTGCTGGAGATGTGCCGCGACCTGGGCGGAACGGTCAGCCAGGGTGAGGTGATCGCCCGTATCCATGACATCCGCCGCACCGGCAGCGCCCCGGTCGAGTACCGCGCCCGACGCAATGGCTTGCTCGCAGCCCGGCACTTTCCCGGCCTGGTGCAGTGCGGCGACACCCTGGCGGTGATCGCCGACGTACTGGCCTGAACCTGGCGCCACGACAACGAGGTATGGAGAACAGTCATGTCACACCACTACCCATTCAACAGCCTGTGCCACGTCGATGGCCAATGGCTGCACAGCCACAGCGGCAACAGCATCGCCGTGCATGACCCGGCCAACCGCCAGGTCATCGGCCATGTGCCGCTGCTCGACCACGAGCAGATCGTCGCCGCGGTGGATGCCGCCCAGCGGGCTTTCCCGGCCTGGCGCCAGCAGAGTCTGGACAGCCGCGCCGCGCTGTTGCGGCGCTGGGCTGAATTGATGCTCGAGCACCAGGAGGCTCTGGCGCGCATTCTCAGCGAGGAACAGGGTAAGCCGCTGGCCGAAGCACGCGGTGAAATAGCCTATGCGGCAAGCTTCATCCCCTGGTTTGCCGAGGAGGCCCGGCGCCTCAACGGGCAGACTATCCCCAGCCATATTCCGGGTGCCCAGCTGAGTACGCTGAAGGAGCCCGTCGGGGTCTGCGCGCTGCTCACCCCGTGGAACTTCCCCAGTGCCATGATCACCCGCAAGGCGGCTGCGGCGTTGGCGGCCGGCTGCACGGTGGTGGTCAAGCCGGCCCACGAAACACCGTTTTCGGCGCTGGCCCTGGCCCAGCTGGCAGAGGACGCCGGCTTCCCGCCGGGGGTGTTCAACGTGGTAATCGGCGAGCCGCAGATGGCCATGGAAACCCTGGTGCGCGACAGCCGCGTGCGGGCGGTCAGCTTCACCGGCTCGACCCGTGTCGGCAAGCTGGTGCTGCAAGCCGCGGCTCAGGATGTGAAGAAAGTGGCGCTGGAGCTGGGCGGCAACGCGCCGTTCATCGTCTGCGCCGATGCCGACCTGGAGCTGGCCGTGCGGGTGGCCGTGGCCGCCAAGTTCCAGACGTCTGGCCAGGACTGCTGCGCGGCCAACCGGATCATGGTGCAGCGGCCGTTGTACGAAGCATTCCTGATGCGTTTCGCCGAAGCGGTGCGGGCGCTGAAAGTTGGCCCGGCGATGGTCGATGGCGAGGAGACGGCGGCAGAGGTCGGCCCGTTGATGCACCAGGCCGCCTTCGATGCCACCCAGGCCCGGGTCGAGGACGCCCTGCAGCGTGGCGCCCGGCGCCTGGTCGGAGGCGAGGGCCATGCGCTGGGTGGCTGGTTCTTCCAGCCGACGGTGCTCGCCGATGTCACGCCGGCGATGCGCATCTACCAGGAAGAAAACTTCGCGCCTATTGCCGGGGTCATGCCGTTCGACACGCTGGAGCAGGCCATCACCATGGCCAATGACACCGAGTACGGCCTGGCTGCCTACATCGTCGGCAACCGCCTCGATGTCGTGCACCCGCTGGTGCGCCGGCTCGACCACGCGATGGTGGCGATCAACGGCGTCAAGTTCACCGGCCACCCCATCCCGTTCGGCGGCATGAAGGCCTCGGGCCTGGGCCGCGAAGGCGGCAGCGAGGGCTTCGAACCCTTCGTCGAAACCAAATACGTTTGCTTGCACCACCACGGTCAGTTCTAAGGAGTGTTTGCCATGAGCCAAGATTTCAGCCAGCTGTTCGAACAGGACCGCGCCCACTTCATGCATCCTTCGACCCACGCCCATGACCACGCCAGCGGCGCGCTCAAGGGCCGGATCATCACCGGTGCCGAGGGCATCCGCCTGCGTGACCATGAAGGCCGCGAACTGATAGACGCCTTCGCCGGCCTGTACTGCGTGAACATCGGTTACGGGCGTACCGAGGTCGCTGACGCCATCCATCGCCAGGCCAAGGAGCTGGCGTATTACCACACCTACGTCGGCCACTCGACCGAAGCGATCATCGAGCTTTCCAGCCGCATCATCGACTGGGCGCCGGCCGGGATGAAAAAGGTCTATTACGGCCTGTCGGGTTCCGATGCCAACGAGACCCAGGTCAAGCTGGTGCGCTACTACAACAACATCCTCGGTCGTCCACTCAAGAAAAAGATCATCTCTCGCGACCGCGGCTATCACGGCTCGGGCATCATGACTGGCAGCCTTACCGGCCTGCCCAGCTTCCACCAGCATTTCGACCTGCCGGTGGAGGGCGTCAAGCATACGGTCTGCCCGCACTGGTACCGCAAGGCACCGGCCGACATGGACGAGCAGGCCTTCGTGCGCTATTGCGCCGACGAGCTGGAGCAGCTGATCCTGGCCGAAGGCCCCGATACCGTCGCCGCGTTCATTGGCGAGCCGCTGATGGGCACCGGTGGCATCATCGTGCCGCCCAAGGGCTACTGGAAGGCGATCCAGGCCGTGCTCGATCGCTACGACGTGCTGCTGATCGCCGACGAAGTGGTGTGCGCCTTCGGCCGCCTGGGCTCGAAGATGGGCAGCCAGCGCTACGACATCCGCCCGGACCTGATCACCACGGCCAAGGGCCTGACCAGCGCCTATGCGCCTCTGTCGGCAGTGATCGTTGGTGAGAAGGTGTGGAACGTGATCGAAGAAGGCTCGCAGAAGGCCGGCCCGATGGGCCACGGCTGGACCTACTCCGGGCACCCGATCTGCGCGGCGGCGGCGCTGGCCAACCTGGATATTCTCGAGCGCGAGAACCTGACCGAGAATGCCGAAGTGGTGGGGGCATACCTGAACCGGCGCATGCGCGAAACCTTCGAAGGCCACCCGCTGGTAGGTGAAGTACGGGGTGACGGCATGCTTTGCGCAATCGAGTTCATGGCCGATCGCGAGGCGCGTACGGCGTTCGACCCGGCGTTGAAAGTCGGGCCACAGGTGTCGGCAGCGTGCCTTGAGCGCGGGATGATCGCCCGGGCCATGCCGCATGGTGACATTCTCGGTTTCGCACCGCCGTTGGTGCTGAACCAGGAGGATGCCGAAAAGATCGTCGCCATCACCAAGGTGGCGGTCGATGAGGTAGCTGGCAAGGTGCTCGGCTGAGCATTGCAGGGGCCGCCATGCGGCCCCATCGCCGGCCTTGGCAGGCGAACCGACTGACGGTTCCATCCACCTTTCATCCTTGCCTACGCTGATATTCCCAACCCGCTAACGCAAGGAAACCCGTCATGGCCTTCCAATACAAGCGTCTGGACAAGAACAACGCCGCCGTGCTGCTGGTCGACCACCAGACCGGCCTGCTCTCGCTGGTAAGGGACATCGACCCCGACCGCTTCAAGAACAACGTCCTGGCCCTGTCGGACCTGGCCAAGTACTTCAAGCTGCCGACCATTCTCACCACCAGTTTCGAGACCGGCCCCAACGGCCCGCTGGTGCCCGAACTGAAAGAGCAGTTCCCCGACGCCCCGTACATCGCCCGGCCTGGCAACATCAACGCCTGGGACAACGAGGACTTCGTCAAGGCCGTCAAGGCTACCGGCAAGAAGCAGCTGCTGATCGCCGGCGTGGTGACCGAAGTGTGCGTGGCCTTCCCGGCTCTGTCGGCGCTGGAGGAGGGCTTCGAGGTATTTGTCGTCACCGATGCCTCCGGCACCTTCAACGAACTGACCCGTGACTCGGCCTGGCGGCGCATGGAGGCCGCCGGGGCGCAACTGATGACCTGGTTCGGCGTGGCCTGCGAGCTGCACCGTGACTGGCGCAATGACATTGAAGGGCTGGGGACCCTGTTCTCCAACCATATTCCGGACTACCGCAACCTGATGACCAGCTATAACAAGATGGCCAAGTAGTCCGGCCTTGGAGGCACCGAGTACCCTGTGGGAGCGGGTTCACCCGCGAATGCGTCGGTAGCTTCAATGACGCATTCGCGGGTAAACCCGCTCCCACACCCTCCCCGGAACACTCACCACAAGCGAAGCGGCAAACTGCCATGGATCGACCATACTGACTCTTCATTCGCCCTCAGGAGAGCGCCATGTCGAAGTCGTCCAGGAAGAGAGACCCCAAGGACCATCCAGAGAAACTGGGCGGCAAGGCGTACGAGAAGGAACTCAAGCAGCTGCATGTGGAGCTGGTGAAGCTGCAGGAATGGGTGGTGGCCAAGGGCCTGAAGGTGTGCATTGTCTTCGAGGGCCGCGATGGCGCCGGCAAGGGCGGTACCATCAAGGCCATTACCGAGCGCGTCAGCCCGCGAGTATTCCGCGTGGTGGCGCTGCCGGCGCCAACCGAGCGGGAAAAGAGCCAGATGTATGTGCAACGCTACCTGGGCCACCTGCCTGCCGCGGGCGAGGTAGTGATCTTCGACCGCAGCTGGTACAACCGCGCCGGTGTCGAGCGAGTGATGGGCTTCTGCAGTGAAGAGCAGAGCAGCAAGTTTCTCACCGTGGTGCCGCTGTTCGAAAAGATGATGGTCGAGTCGGGGATCATCCTCATCAAGTACTGGCTGGAGGTCAGCGCCGAAGAGCAGACCCGCCGCCTGCAGGACCGTATCAACGATGGCCGCAAGCTGTGGAAGCTGTCGCCGATGGACCTCAAGTCATACACACGCTGGGATGAATACACCCGGGCCCGCGACGACATGTTCGCCGCCTCTGATTCGTCCTGGGCACCGTGGTTCATGGCCCATTCCAACGACAAGCGCCGTGCCCGGCTGAACATCATCAGCCATCTGCTGACGCGCATTCCCTACAAGGACATCACCCGCGACGGGCTGGTGAAATTGCCCAAGCGCGGCAAGATCGGCAAATACAAGGCCGTCAACTACCCGTTCAAGGTCGTCGAAGAGCGTTTCTGATCTCTCCCCACGGGGAGCAGCGAGGGTGCGAGCCTATGCCACATGATGGCAGCCTGTTGCAGGCGACGGTGGTGTTCCTGCTGGCCGTGGTGCTTCTGGTACCGCTGGCGCAGCGTTTGAAAATGGGGGCGGTGCCCGGCTATCTGCTGGCGGGCATCCTCATAGGGCCATCGGTATTTGGCTTGCTGAACAACCCGGATAACGTGGCACGCCTGTCGGAGATGGGTGTGGTGATGCTGCTGTTCGTCATCGGCCTGGAGCTGTCGCCGCGACGTTTGTGGAGCATGCGCCGGGCGCTGTTTGGCGTCGGCTCGCTACAAGTGGGCCTGAGTGCTGTAGTGCTTGGCCTGCTGGCGTACTGGCTGTTCGGCCAGTCGAAGCCGGCTGCCATCGTGCTGGGCCTGGGCCTGGCGCTGTCGTCCACCGCGTTTGGCCTGCAGGTACTGGCCGAGCGCAAGGACCTGGGCAAGCCGCACGGCCGCCTGGCCGTGGCGATCCTGCTGTTCCAGGACATTGCCGCGATCCCGCTGATTGCCGTGGTGCCGCTGCTCGGTGGTGATGTCAGTACCGCCGACGAAGGCGCCTGGCCGGTGTTGGCGGTGGTGGTTGGCATAGGTGTGCTGATCATCTTTGGCCGCTACCTGTTGACCCCTGTTTTCAAGTGGACAGTCGGTTCGGGCCTGCCCGAGCTGTCTACCGCTACCGCCTTGCTGGTGGTGCTGGGCACCGCCTGGGTGATGGAGCACGTGGGCGTGTCGATGGCGCTGGGGGCATTTCTGGCGGGCGTATTGATGGCCGAGTCGCCTTTCCGTCACGAACTGGAAACCCAGATCGAGCCCATCAAGGGTTTGCTGCTGGGGCTGTTCTTCGTTGGCGTGGGGATGAGCGCCGACCTGCGCCTGCTGTTCGGCATGCCGTTAATGGTGCTGGGGCTGACCCTGCTGCTGGTGATGATCAAATTGCCGCTGCTTTATGGCCTGGGCCGCACCGCAGGTGGGCTCACCCAGGCCCAGGCGCTGTGCCTGGGCGTGGTGCTGGCGTCTGGCGGCGAGTTTGCCTTCGTGGTGTTCAAGCTGGCGTTGGATCATCAGGTGCTTGCGCAGCAGGTGCATGACCTGCTGGTGCTGGCCATCACCTTGTCGATGGCGGTAGTGCCGTTGGTAATGATGGCCCTGGCGCGGCAGTTGCGTGACGACAGCCCCACACCGGCAGCCCCTGAAGCGGGCCACTGAATCGCGCCACATGGCGCACCTGGAGTTCGGAGGTGAAGCATGCAACCGGGTATCAAGATGGACAGCCGCCTGTCGCGGGGCTTGCTCGATGTGCTCATCAAGGCCGGCCTGGTGGCTGCGCTGGTGATATTCGCCTTCCAGACGTTCCAGCCGTTCCTGGAGCTGATGCTGTGGTCGGTGATCCTGGCGGTGACCTTGTACCCGTTGTATTGCCGCATCCAGCGCCGCACAGGGCTCAAGGACGGGCTTTCGGCGACGCTGGTCGTTCTGCTGGTACTGGTCGTGCTGCTGGTGCCGATCTACCTGGTGGTGATGTCCATCGGCGAGTCGGTGGACAGCCTGGTGACGCTGCTCAAGAGCGGTACCTGGAGCGTGCCGGCCCCTCCCGACTCGGTGGCGGCCTGGCCGCTGATCGGGCCGAAGGTGCATGCCTTGTGGCTGGCCGCCTCGGAAAACATGGCCGGTGTGCTGAACCAGTGGATGCCCCAGCTCAAGGGTGCCGGGCGCACGGTGCTGGGGGCAGCAGCCAGCGCAGGCGGCGCGTTCCTGCTGTTCATCGCGGCGATCATCGTCTCGGGCATCATCATGGCGTTCGGTGACCGCGGCGAAATCGCGGCGCAGCGCATCGCCATGCGGGTGTCGGGGGAGGAGCGCGGCAAGCCATTGGCCAAGCTGTGCACCGCCACCATTCGCGCGGTGGCCCAGGGCGTGATCGGCATTGCCTTCATCCAGATGCTGCTGATCGGTGTCGGCTTCGTCATCAAAGGGGTACCGGGGGCGGGGATGCTGGCAATCGTCATCCTCATGCTGGGGATTGCCCAGGCACCGGCCACGTTGATAACGGTGCCGGTGATCATCTACATCTTCAACGTCGAAGGCTTTACCGTGGCGACCATCATTTTCGCCATCTACACCTTCGTCGCCGGGCTTGCCGACAACGTGCTCAAGCCGCTGCTGCTGGGGCGCGGGGTGGACGTGCCGATGCCGGTGGTGCTGATCGGGGCACTGGGCGGCATGGTGGTCAAAGGCATCATCGGCCTGTTCATCGGGCCGGTGATCCTGGGCGTCACTTATGTACTGTTCTGGCAGTGGGTGGCGCTGCAGGTGCCGGAAAATCCCGTCGAACCGTCGGCGTAAGCCAAGGCCTGCCATGCCCGGACGCTTCTGTGGTTGTGCACTGAGCCTGGCTGCCGCGTTGGTGGGCTGTACCCAGGTCGGCCCGGATTTCCAGCCGACGCAGGACCCGTGGCTGGGCACCTGGAACACCCCGCTGCTGGAGCAGGCCGGGCAGCAGGCCGCGGCGCCCGACCTGCGCCAGTGGTGGGCCGTGTTCGCCGACCCTGCCCTGGATGCCTTGATCGCCGAGGCCGATGCCAATAACAGCAACCTGCGCGTGGCTGGTTTGCGCGTTGCCGAAGCCCGCGCCCAGTTGGCCATCGTGCAGACCGGGCGTTATCCACAGCTGCAGCAACTGCGCGCACAGAGCCTTTACCTGAAACAGGATCAGTCCGGTACCGCCACCGCTCGCGATTCGGTGTTCTGGCAATCCAGCGCGGGCTTCGACATCGGCTGGGAAATCGACTTCTGGGGGCGCTTCAGTCGCGCAATCGAAAGCGCCGACGCCGTCTACTTCGCCTCCCAGGCCAATTATGCCGATGCCATGCTGCTGTTGCGTGCGCAGGTGGCCGACACCTACTTTGCCCTGCGCACCGCCGAGGCGCGGCTGGATATCGCCGAAGAAAACGCCCGCCGCCAGGAGCGCAGCCTGGAGATAACCGAGCGGCTGTTCCGTCATGGCGAAAACGACGAACTCGACTGGCAACAGGCGCGCACCCAGTATCTGGCTACCCAGGCCACCATCCCCGAGTTCCAGAACCAGCTCAATGCCCTGCGCAACGTGCTGTGCTCGCTGCTGGGCCGCGCGCCCGGGCCGCTGCCACAGCTGGATGCCGGTCACGGCCAGTTGCCGTTGCCGAACCGTGCCGTGCTGCAGGATGTGCCCGCCCGCCTGCTGCAGCGCCGCCCGGACATCCGTGCCGCCGAGCAGGCGGTAGCGGCGCAGTCGGCGCTGGTCGGGGTGGCCGAGGCCGACCTTTATCCACAACTGAGCCTGTTGGGCAGCATCGGCTGGAGTTTCGTCACGGCCAATCATTTGCCTGATACCTTCGACATCGCCGCCGGGCCCAGCCTGATCTGGAACCCGTTCGACTACGGCCGACGCAAGAACGCTGTGCGCGTGGAAGATGCCCGCTTGCAGCAACTGATCGAGCTGTATCACCAGGATGTGCGCGAAGCCGCCCGTGAGGCCGACGATGCCGCCAGCGGGCTGGTGCGCTCGCTGCAGAGCGCAAGTATCCGCGACCAGGCCTCGCAGGCCGCGCAGCGCTCCCTGAACCTGGCCAGCTCGCAGTACCGCGAAGGCTTTGCCGACTTCCAGCGCGTGCTCGACGCCCAGCAACTGCTGCTGCAGCAACAGGACGGCTATCTGGTCAGTCGCGGCAATGCGGTCAGCAGCCTGGTGACACTGTACAAGGCCCTGGGCGGTGGCTGGGACGCCAGCCGCGCACCGATCGACCCGGCCACCCGCCAGCAGATGCAGCAACGCACCGACTGGGGTGAACTGCTTGACGAGCCAGGCCCCAGCGCACATGCACAAGGTGAAACGAAATGAGCGACACCACGCCGACGCCATCCCCGCCAGCCCCCGATCGCGGCATGCGCTGGGTGCTGCTGCTGATTGTCGTGAGCCTGCTGTGGTACCTGCTGGCCGATCGCGTCACGCCCTATACCCAGCAAGCCCGCCTGCAGGCCTACGTGGTGCCGGTGAGTGCCGAGGTGGCTGGGCAGGTGAAGCGTGTGGCGGTGGGCAACAACCAGGAAGTGCGCAAGGGCGATGTGTTGTTCGAACTGGACCAGGAGCAATATCGCATTGCCCTGGCTCGCGCCGAAGCCGACCTGGACACGGTACGCCGGCAGATCGGCGCCCACACCGCTGGCATCGACTCGGCCCAGGCGGCGCTGGTGGCAGCCCAGGCCAACGAGCGCAAGGCCCGGCAGGACGCCGAGCGGCTCAAGCGCCTGATCGATGAAGACCCGGGCACGGTGTCGGTGCGCCGCCTGGAGGGCGCCCAGGCCAGCCGCGACCAGGCCATCAGCCAGGTGGCGGCAGCCCGTGCCGAAGTTGAGCGGGCCCGTGAGCAGCAGGGCGGAGCGCAGGACGACAACGCCCAACTGCGCAGCGCGGCGGCCAATGTGGAAAAAGCCCGGCTGGACCTGGCGCGCACCATGGTACGCGCCGATGCAGACGGGTTGATCACCGACCTGCGCACCGACGTTGGCCACTATGTTGGCGCCGGCAGCCCGATGATGACCCTGATCGCTATCCATGACGTGTGGATAAGTGCCGACATGACCGAGAACAACCTAGGTCGGCTGCGCCCTGAAACCCCGGTGCTGGTAGTGCTCGATGCGCTGCCCGGCACGGTGTTGAAGGGGCGCATTCGCAGCATCGGCTACGGTGTGAGCGTAGGCCAGAGTGCCCCGCCAGGTACGTTGCCGACCGTACAGAACAGCCGCGAGTGGCTGCGCTCCGCACAGCGCTTCCCGGTTATCGTCGAACTGGAGCGTGACCAGTTGCAGGACAAGACCGTATTGCGGGTCGGTGGCCAGGCCGAAGTCATGGCCCTGCCAAGCGAGGGCAACCCATTGAACCTGCTAGGCCGGCTGTTCATGTGGCTGATGAGCTGGCTGTCGTATGCCTATTGAACTACGCCGCCTGCGTGCCCTGCGCCTGGCCTGGGGCGTGGCGCTTTGCCTGGCGGTGAGTTTCGGCATCGGCTTGCCGGTACCGATCCTGGCGCCGGTGTTCGCGGTGTTGTTGCTGGCCATGCGCAGCCAGCCCTTGCCCCTGCGTGCGGCACCGGCCTTGGCGGTGCTGGTGCTGCTTGCCTGCGGCAGCGGGCTGCTGCTGATTCCGCTGCTGCGCCATGCCCCGGTAAGCGGGGTGTTGCTGGTGAGTGTGGGGGTTTTCCTTACCTTGCGTTATGCACTGAAAGGCGGCAATGGCCTGTTGGCCAATTTGCTGGTTATCGGCCTGACCATGATCGCTGCCGCCGGCACCAGCGACTTCAGCCTGGCGCTGTCGGTGGTCGAAGCGCTGGCCAAAGGCATGCTGCTGGCGGTGCTGGGCACGGCAGCGGCGCATGTGCTGTTTCCCGAGCCGGCCGATGCGCCGGCGCAACCGGCACCGCCTCTGCTCGACAGTGACCAGGTGAGCTGGGTTGCCTTGCGTGCTACGTTGATCGTCATGCCGGCCTTCTTGCTGGCGCTGATCGCCCCGGACCAGTACATGCCGCTGATCATGAAGGCAGTGAGCCTGGGGCAGCAGGCTGGTGAGACCCGCGCACGGCATGCCAGCCGCGAACTGATCGGCTCGACCTTGCTGGCCGGGTTGCTGGCGATATTGATGTGGGGCGCGTTGAGCCTGTTCGTGCACCTGTGGATGTTTTTCCTGTGGGTGCTGCTGTTCGTTCTCTGGCAGGGGCGCAGGCTCTACCGTGCGGTGGATACCAGGCAAAGCCCGGCATACTGGATGAGTTGCCTGACGACCATGCTGATCTTGCTGGGGCAGTCGGTGCAGGACAGCGCGGGAGGGCAGGATGTTTACCGCGCCTTTGCCGTGCGCATGGCGCTATTTCTGGCGGTGTCGGTGTACGCCAGTGCCATGCTCATATGGATTGATCGGCGGCGGGTTCGGACTGCTTAGTTCTTCTGTACTGGCCTCTTCGCGGGCACGCCCGCTCCCACAGGTACAGCGACAACCTTGAGGTTTGTGCGGTCCCTGTGGGAGCGGGCATGCCCGCGAAGAGGCCAGCCCAGGAAAACCTAGGGCTTCCAGTCAACCCCACTCTCTTCAAGGTAGGCATCCACCGCTGCCCCAACAGTGGGATGAAATGCCGACTCCCCCATATGCTCGAACAACTCGAACTGCCGCATCTTGTCCTTTACCGGGTCCTTCATCTCGGCAAACTGCAACTCCACCCCCCGCGCCTCCAGCGCCCGGTCCAGCTCGGCCAGCATGTCCGCCGAGGTGATATCGATGCTGGTCACCGGCTCTGCCGCGATCACCAGCCGTTGTACCGGGGTAGGCGATGCATCCACCGCCGCCATCACCGTGCTCTGGAACTGTTCGGCATTGGCAAAGAACAGCGGGGCATCCCAACGCAGCAGCACCAGCCCCGGAATGCGTCGGGCCTGTGGATAACGCTGCACATCATGGTAACCGCGGGTGCCATCCACCCGTCCCAGCACCGCATGATGCGGCCGCCAGCCGTCCCACAGGAATTCGATCACTGATATCGCCACGGCAATGCCGATACCGGGAATCGCCCCGAACACCGCCACACCGACGAAACAGGTGAACGACAGCCAGAATTCCCATTGCTGCATGCGGAAGATGCGCTTGAGGTCGGCGAACTCGAACAGGCCCAATGCTGCGGCAATCACCACTGCCGCCAGGGCGCTGTTGGGCAGGTGTTGCATCAGGTTGGGCGCCACCAGCAGCAACAGGGTCACCGCCAGCGCGCCGATGATGCCGGTGAGCTGAGTCTGCGAGCCGGCCGCTTCGGCCACGGGGGTGCGCGATGAGCTGCTGCTGATGGGGATGCCCTGGAACAGCCCCGAGGCCAGGTTGGCCACACCCAGGCCGAACATTTCCTGGTTGGGGTTGACCGGGGCCTTCATGCGCGCGGCGTATGAACGTGACAGCACACTGGTATCGGCGAACGACACCAACGCTACTGCGATGCCGCCGAGCAGCACCTCCACCAGGTCGATATCGCTGACCCAGGGGAACACGAAGCTGGGTAGCCCCTGGGGCAGTTCGCCGAGCACTTTCACGCCTTGCTGGTCGAGCCCCAGCAGGCTCACCGCCAGCGTGGCCAGCACCACAGCAATGAGAATGCCCGGCAAACGCTTGAACGGCTTGAGCAGCAGGATCAGCGCCAGGCTACCGCCACCGACCACGAAGCTTGGCCAATGGCCATGGCCGGCGAGCAATGCCTGGATCAGGTTCCAGGTATCCCGCAGCGGGCCCTGGCTGTCGACCGACAGGCCGAACAGTTTGGGCAACTGGCTGATCAGCACCGTGAGGGCGATGCCGTTCATGTAGCCATAGCGGATCGGCTTGGACAGCAGTTCGGTGATGAAGCCCAGGCGCAGCAAACCGGCGATCACACAGAACGCCCCGGCGACCAGGGCCATCATGCTGGCGATGGCGATTGCCCGTTGCGGGTCGCTGGCGGCGTATTGCACCACCACTGCCAGGATCGGCGCGGCCAGCGCCGAGTCCGGGCCCAGCACCAGGATGCGGCTGGGGCCGAACAGGGCGTAGGCCAACAGCGGGATGATGGTGGCGTACAGGCCGTAGATGCCAGGTACGCCGGAAGCTTCGGCATAAGCGATACCCACTGGCACCAGCATGGTGGTGAGCACCAGGCCTGCGGCGATGTCTTTGGGCAGCCAGGCGGGTTGGTAGTGGAGCAGGGTGACCAGGCCGGGTAACCAGCGTTGCCAGTCGAGGCGGGTTTTTTCGGGCATGGTGCGTGCGTCCAGGGGAGGGTGCTGAATCACAGCTTAGATGCTGAATTCCGGGGCCGCTCTGCGGCCCATCGCGACACAAGGCCGCTCCTACAGGGGAATGCGTTGGTTCAGGCGACGCGTTCCGTTGTAGGAGCGGCCTTGTGTCGCGAAAGGGCTGCAAAGCAGCCCCTGATTTCAGCGGCGTTGCAAATATTGTTGGGGCTGCTCCTGAAGGGGGTGTGCATGATCAGAAAAAACAAAACCCCTTGAGGCGTTGGCCTCAAGGGGTTCGTAGGTACTGCAGTCTGGCGCTTAGACGTTGAAGCGGAAGTGCATCACGTCACCGTCCTTGACGATGTAGTCCTTGCCTTCCAAACGCCATTTACCGGCTTCCTTGGCACCGCTCTCACCCTTGAACTGGATGAAGTCGTCATAGGCCACCACTTCAGCGCGGATGAAACCTTTTTCGAAGTCGGTGTGGATCACGCCAGCGGCCTGTGGTGCGGTAGCACCGACGCGTACGGTCCAGGCGCGTACTTCCTGCACGCCGGCAGTGAAGTAGGTCTGCAGGTTCAGCAGCTCATAACCGGCGCGGATAACGCGGTTCAGGCCAGGCTCTTCCAGGCCCAGGGCCTCGAGGAACATATCCTTCTCTTCACCGTCTTCCAGTTCGGCGATTTCCGCTTCGATCTTGTTGCACACCGGCACCACTACCGCGCCTTCTTCCTCGGCGATGGCCTTGACCACGTCCAGGTGCGGGTTGTTGTCGAAGCCGTCTTCGGCCACGTTGGCGATGTACATGACCGGCTTGCTGGTCAGCAGGTGGAAGCCGCGGATGACCGCCTTGTCTTCGGCGCTCATGTTCTTCATCAGGCTGCGCGCTGGCTTGCCTTCGGTGAAGTGCGGGATCAGCTGTTCGAGGATGGCCTTCTGCGCCAGGGCTTCCTTGTCGCCGCCCTTGGCGTTGCGGGCAACCTTCTGCAGCTGCTTCTCGCAGCTGTCGAGGTCGGCGAAGATCAGCTCGAGGTCGATGATCTCGATGTCACGCTTGGGGTCGACGCTGTTGGAAACGTGGATCACGTTCTCGTCTTCGAAGCAGCGCACCACGTGGGCAATGGCGTCGGTCTCGCGGATGTTGGCGAGGAACTTGTTGCCCAGGCCTTCGCCTTTCGAGGCACCAGCCACCAGGCCGGCGATGTCGACGAACTCCATGGTGGTCGGCAGGATGCGGTTTGGCTTGACGATTTCAGCCAGTGCATTCAAGCGCGCATCGGGCATCGGCACGATGCCGCTGTTAGGCTCGATGGTGCAGAAGGGGAAGTTCTCCGCCGCGATGCCAGACTTGGTCAGGGCGTTGAACAGGGTGGACTTGCCGACGTTGGGCAGGCCGACGATGCCGCAATTGAAACCCATGGGTATTCCCCTCTCTAAAGGAAATCAGGCCTTCTGGCTGTGCAGCTCGCGCATCGCCTTGGCGAAGTCGCCGGCAAGCACGTCCGGCAGCACGCCGAGGGCAAAATCGATGCTGGCGTCGAGCTTCTCCTGCTCGGCGCGCGGCGCGCGGCCCAGGACGAAGTTGGAGACCAGTTTGGCGTCGCCCGGGTGGCCGATGCCAAGCCGCAGGCGGTGGAAGTCGTTCTGGTTGCCGAGCTGCGCGATGATGTCGCGCAGGCCGTTGTGCCCACCATGGCCACCGCCGCGCTTGAGCTTGGCGACGCCCGGGGGCAGGTCGAGTTCGTCATGCGCCACCAGGATCGCTTCCGGCTTGATGCGGAAGAAATTGGCCAAGGCCGCCACGGACTGGCCGCTACGGTTCATGTAGGTGGTGGGGATGAGCAGACGAACGTCGTTGCCCTGATGGCTGAACTTAGCCGTCAGGCCGAAATATTTGCGGTCAGCGGTCAACGAGACGCGCTGGGCGCTGGCAATGCGTTCAACGAAAAGAGCCCCTGCGTTATGCCGGGTCTGTTCGTATTCGGGGCCGGGGTTACCCAGGCCGACGATCAACTGGATGGCGGTCACGTCAGGGGCTCTTCCTTGGAGTTGGTGGGTTACAGGGCGCGCGGCACTGTAACCCGATCAACGCCGGCGCGCGAGTGGATTACTCGGCAGCGCCTTCTGCTTCTGGAGCAACGCGTGGAGCGTGAACGTTGGCAACAGCTTTGTCATCACCGTGGGCCAGAGCTACGAACTCTACGCCTTTCGGAGCTTTCAGGTCCGACAGGTGGATGATGGTGCCGATTTCAGCGTTGGCCAGGTCGACTTCGATGAACTCAGGCAGGTCTTTGGCTTCGCAGGAAACTTCGATCTCGGCTTCTACGTGGGAGATCTCGCCGCCTTTCTTGACCGGGGCTTCTTCATTGATGAAGTGAACCGGTACCTTGGCGGTCAGTTTCTGGCCAGCAACGACGCGAACGAAGTCGGCGTGCATGATGAAGCCTTTGGCCGGGTGGCGCTGCAGAGCCTTGACCACGACGTTTTGCTTGGCGCCGTCGACGTTCAGTTCCAGAACGTGGCTGAAGGCAGCCTCGTTTTCGAACAGCTTGGTGATTTCCTTGGCCAGGATGGTCAGGGACTGAGCGTCCTGGTTACCACCGTAGACAACGGCTGGGATGTTCGCGGAGTGACGCAGGCGGCGGCTCGCACCTTTCCCCAGGTCAGTACGCGCTTGGGCGTTCAGAGTGAATTCGGTCATTTTGTTTCTCCAAAGTAGCCCCCCGAGGGCGTTTGCGACCAGCGCCAACGGGGATGGCAAAAAAGCCCCGCCCCAACAACCAGTGTTGGGGCGGGGCGCTTTTCGTCAGCGTGTGTTCCGCTTAGCGGAACATCGCGCTGATCGATTCTTCGTTGCTGATGCGGCGGACCGCTTCAGCGACAACCGGTGCGATATCCAGTTGGCGGATACGGTCACAGGCTTGAGCAGCGGCGGACAGCGGAACGGTGTTGGTCACCACCAGCTCGTCCAGTACCGACTTCTCGATGTTCTCGATCGCGCGGCCCGACAGGACAGGGTGCGTGCAGTAGGCGTAAACCTTGGCAGCGCCGTGTTCTTTCAGGGCTTTGGCCGCGTGGCACAGGGTGCCGGCGGTGTCGACCATGTCGTCTACCAGGATGCAGGTGCGCCCTTCGACGTCGCCGATGATGTGCATGACCTCGGAGTGGTTAGCCTTCTCGCGGCGTTTGTCGATGATACCCAGGTCGACGCCCAGGGACTTGGCGACGGCACGTGCGCGCACGACACCACCGATGTCCGGGGAGACGATCATCAGGTTCTCGAAACGCTGGTCCTCGATATCGTCGACCAGTACGGGCGAGCCGTAGATGTTGTCGACCGGGATATCGAAGAAACCCTGGATCTGGTCAGCGTGCAGGTCGACGGTGAGTACACGGTCGATACCTACGACAGTGAGCATGTCAGCGACGACTTTGGCGCTGATGGCTACACGTGCCGAACGCGGACGGCGGTCCTGGCGGGCGTATCCGAAGTAAGGAATCACGGCGGTGATTCGGGATGCTGAGGAGCGGCGGAAGGCGTCGGCCATCACTACCAGTTCCATCAGGTTATCGTTGGTCGGGGCACAGGTCGGCTGAATAATGAAGACGTCTTTACCGCGGACATTCTCATTGATCTCAGTGCTGATCTCGCCGTCGGAGAACTTACCGACAGAAACGTCACCGAGAGGGATATGCAGCTGACGTACGACACGCCGAGCCAGATCGGGGTTGGCGTTCCCCGTAAAGACCATCATCTTGGACACGCGCAGTACCTGAAGGCTGAGGGTAACCTGGATGAGTATAAGGAAAATGGCAGGGGCGGCTGGATTCGAACCAACGCATGGCAGGATCAAAACCTGCTGCCTTACCGCTTGGCGACGCCCCTGTATCTGTTGCTGCGAACGCTTATGCGCTCGACTTCTTGACCAGACTTTGCAGCTTGCGATGCAACATCGAAACGTTGCTTCCTTTCGCCACAAACCCTGTTTGGGTCGCTGAAAGAAGGGCCAGAACTTTATCAGCTTCGGCTTTGCTTGGGAAGGCCCCAAACACACAACTTCCAGTACCGGTCAGTCGAGCCTCAGTGAATTTACCCAGTGAATTCAACGCATTGCGAACTTCCGGGTAACTCTGCTCTACCACCGGTTGGCAGTCATTTCGACTGTTTCCCTCGGGAACGGGGCGCATCTTAAGGGGGAGCGAATCACGTGTCAACTGTGGATGTGAAAAAATTTCTACTGTGCTGACAGACACTTGCGGCACAAGCACGACATACCAGGGCTCTTCCGGGTCAACCGGGGTCAATTGTTCACCCACGCCCTGGGCGAATGCCGCGTGGCCGCGCACGAATACCGGTACGTCGGCGCCCAGGCTCAGGCCCAGTGCGGCCAGGCGGTCTTCGTCCCAGTCCAGTTGCCACAGGTGGGCGAGGGCCAACAGGGTAGTGGCGGCATCCGAGCTGCCGCCGCCGATGCCGCCGCCCATGGGCAGCACCTTGGTCAGCCAGATATCGGCGCCCAACGTCGTGCCGGATTGTTCCTGCAGCTTGCGCGCAGCACGCACGATCAGGTTGCTGTCATGCGGCACTGCTTCGATCTCGGTGTGCAGGCGGAT
The DNA here is from genome assembly GCF_013305685.1 of Pseudomonas sp. 13159349. Taxonomy (NCBI): domain Bacteria; kingdom Pseudomonadati; phylum Pseudomonadota; class Gammaproteobacteria; order Pseudomonadales; family Pseudomonadaceae; genus Pseudomonas; species Pseudomonas sp. 13159349. The sequence goes on from NZ_CP045553.1 coordinate 949,274, forward strand.
CACGCCGTCGTCACGCACGGCAAAGCTCAGTTCGTCGCCGTGATCGAGAAACTGGAACACGGTTTCCAGCTCGTGATAGCCGTCCGCACGGCGGCCGATGATGTGCAGCCACAGGTTGAGCTTGGCCGGAGCGGGCAGGGTGAGGGTCTGCATGTATCAGTGCCCCAGCTGGCGGGGTTGCCAGTCCTTGACCACCAGTGTCACGTCGAGGTCCTTGCCGTGCAGCTTCATACGCTCGGGCAGCCAGTAGCCGTTCTGTTCCGTGTAGCTCAGGTATTGCACCTGCCAGCCGTCCTGGTCGAGGCTGGCCAGGCGGCTGTCGCCGTCCAGGGTCAGCTTGCTCTTGCTGTCGGGGGCCGGCAGGCCGCGGACCCACCAGACCAGGTGCGAGACCGGCAACTGCCAGCCCAGTTGTTCTTCCAGCAGGGCTTCGGGGCTGAGGGCCTCGTAGCGGCCCTGGTTGGCCACTTCCAGTACCACGCCGCCGGGGCGGCCGGTCAGGCGAGCGGCGCCACGGCCCAGCGGGCCGGCCAGGCGAATGTCGTAGTAGTCCTGGCGTTGCAGCCAGAACAGCGTGCCGCTGCCGGAGTCGCGCGGGGCACGGATGCCGACCTTGCCGTTGATCTGCCAGCCATCGAGGCTGCTCAGTTGCTCTTTATGGGCGCGCCACTGCTGCGGGTCGCCGTGGCCCTGCAGGGCCTCGCGACTACCGAAGCCGGCACAGCCGGCCAGCAGGGCGATCAGGGTGAAGGTAATGCAATGGCGCAGGAACATGGCGTTAGAGAGTCTCGGATCCGGTCAGGCGCAGGATGGTATTGCGCAGGATGGGGCTGTCGGCCTGGGCTTCGAAGCCCTTGGCCCAGACCTGGCGGGCTTCGCGGCGCTTGCCGTTGGCCCATAGCACTTCGCCCAGGTGGGCGGCCACTTCGTGGTCTGGGAAGCTGGCAAAGGCCTTGCGCAGGTAGGTTTCAGCCTCGTCGAGGTTGCCCAGGCGGTAATTGACCCAACCCAGGCTGTCGAGCACCGCCGGGTCATCCGGGGTCAGCTGATGGGCCTTGTCGATCAGCGCCTTGGCTTCGCTGTAGCGGGTGGTGCGGTCGGCCAGGGTGTAGCCGAGGGCGTTCAGGGCCATGGCGTTTTCCGGCTCGCGGGCGATGATGGCGCGCAGGTCTTTTTCCATCTGCGGCAGGTCGTCACGCTTTTCCGCCAGCATGGCACGGGTGTACAGCAGGTTGAGGTCGTCCGGGTAGCGCTGGATGGCTTGCTGCAGCACCTGGCTGGCCTGGGCGTCCTTGTTGTTGTTGCTGTAGCTTTCCGATTCGATCAGGAACAGCTGTATGGCGTAGTCCGGCTGGGATTCGCGGGCATCGGCGAGCAGGCGCGAGGCTTCGGTACCACGGCCGTTGGCAATCAGGATGTCGGCCTGGCGCAGCTGCGCCGGCAGGTAGTCGGGGCCCGGGCCGACCAGGGCGTATTCACGCAGGGCGCCTGCAGGGTCGTGGCGCTCTTCGCGGATGCGGCCCAGGTTCAGGTGCGCGGCGTCGACGTTGCTGTCGCGTTCGATCAGCTCCTGCAGGTAGCCCTCGGCTTCATCCCAGTCCTTGTTTTCCAGGCACACCAGCGCCAGCGAATAGCGCAGCTCGTCGTCCTCGGGGTATTGCTGGACCAGGCTGAGGAACTCGCCCTTGGCATCGGCGATGCGGTCCTGTTCGACCAGGGTGCGCGCGTAGGTCAGGCGCAGGCGCTTGTCGTCCGGGTTGTCGCGAATCGCCCCGCGCAGCAGTGGCAGGGCCTCCGGGCCGCGGTCCAGGGCTTGCAGCAGGCGAGCGCGCAGCAGGACCGGGGCGACTTCGCCGTTTTGCGGCGGGTGCGACTCGAGTAACTCCAAGGCTTCTTCGGCCTTGCCGTCCTGGTTCAGCAGCAGGGCCTTGCCGAACACCAGCTGGCTGTTGTCCGGGTACTTCACCAGCAGGCGTTCGAAGCTTTGCAGCAAGCCGTCGCGGGTGCTCTGGTCGGTTTCGGCGGCGGACAGGGCGAGGAAATCGAAATGGGTGTCGCCTTGGCCCTGCAAGACCTTTTCCATGTAAGTCATTGAGTCGTCATAGCGGCCGGCGCGGGCCAGCTGGATGGCGGCGGCGCGCTGGGCGTCGAGGTTCTGCGGGTCGTTGCGGGCCCAGACCAGGGCGTTGTCCAGTGCCGGTTCGTCGGCGCCGAGGTATTCAGCAATGCGGTAGGCGCGCTCGGAAACCCCCGGGTCCTGGGTTTTCGCGGCCTGGTCGGTGTAGTTGGCCAGGGCGATGTCGAAGCGGTTGCGCTGGCCGGCCAGTTCGGCCACCAGCAGGCTGTAGAGCGTGTCCTGCTTGAACGAGCCATACACCACGGGTTTTTCCGCCTCGCTCTTGTCGGCCTCGGCGACGGGAGGCTCGGCCTTTTGCGGGGCCAGGCTCTGGCAGCCCTGGAGCAGGGCGAAGGCAAGCAGCAATGCGTATGGTTTGTTCATAGAAGGCTTTAAAAAGGACTCACCGGCGGTCGGAGCATGATGACACAAGCGCGGTGGCAAACCCACCTGCGAAGGTATGAAGCTGCGCTTCGCTTATGCAGACCGCGCTGTGCCCGCGCGGTTCGCCGCAGAGCCTGCCACGGCGCCCAGAACACAGAATTTTTGCTCTTGCTCTTGCTTCTGAGCGCGCGATAGTTCAGGCGCCGCAGATTGCGACTTCAGGAGGCCGAGCGAAGGGACTGCGGAGGGAGGTGACGGGCATGGATGCCCGTCAAGCGCTGAGGCCCCATGGATGGGGCCTGCAGCGCGTACTCTCGGGAGCAGGCCCATAGCGAGGGTGCCCCGGAGCGAAGCGTAGGGGCCGGATGATGGGAGCCGACGGTTTTTGGTTCCATTTTGCCACGACAAAAAGGGTTCCGCCGTAAGGGCGTCAAGGTGACGTGGCGCCACTATCGCGAATGAATGTCTACTCGATGTGAATGCCTACACCTGAAAGCAAAAAGCTTAGGGCTGATGTCTCAACAGCCAGCCTCTTGGCGTCCGATGTCACGGAATAGGCCCAAGGGGGCGCAACCAAATGCGAAATAAAATAAGTGCTCCGATAAGTGTTGGGTGCATAGCCCCTAAGACGATCAGGGTGCGCTTCATGCGTATAGGGAAGTTCGTGACCTCATCAAGGTCAACCAAGCTTTTTCGCGCATATATTTTTGGCACTGTTAGTAGTATTGATATTGAGAGTGTGCGCATTACCTTTCCAATTAGGCCTGCTTGTGAAAAGGTTTTTATTCCCGCTCACGAATGCGCTATTCGGTAGTAGTGATTCGATCCTGTCAAGATGATAGATTGATATGTAGAACGATACGCAAAGCGTGACGGTCATGGCGGCCAAAATTATAAATGCAACAATACCCGCTTCAGTGCTCATTCGCTGCCTACCTTTTCATACAATACTTCGCCGAGCGCTTCCCCTACAGCACCGCCAAGCATGCTTCCTCCTGTGGCTCCCGCAGCCCCACCAATAACAGCGCAGACAAGTACGCCTGTACCGACTGTGGGCACGCCAAGAGCGAGACAAATATTAGTGGCAATAGCACCGCCGTAGCTTGTTGCTATCCCTCCCACGGCGACACTGCCTGTCAAGGAAGATCCATGGACGTATTTAGCTTTTCTACACTCATTGTCGCGGCCAGCGGTGCAGGCTTTATGGATTTCAAGACCCGTCGCGGCGACTTCCAGCGCAATACCTATATAGGTGTCTTTTTTGATCAGGTTGGCAGCCCTGACCACACCTATGATCTTAACTGCACACCCCACAATCTCAGTCGTTTGCAAGTCCTTGCCACGCGTCGAGTGCCGGCCTTGAGTTTCCAATGATCGATTGCTGCGGGAGAACTTTGTCCTTGAACAGAATACGAAGTCGTATCTCCATTGGGTCATAGATAGTGAGACAGCACGAGTGCAAGGAATAATATGATGTGAATAGCCCAGAGGTTGACCAAGACAAGCCTTTCACGGCGCGGAAATTTTTGTACTTCCTCGATATCTGCTGCGCCCCTATAAGTGAAGATTTTGGGTGTGGCCAGTAGTGTTGCAATTTGACCAGTTCTTATCAGTTTTCCTATTAGTCCAGCATGCTTATAGTTTTTTATGTTGTCAGATACGATACGAGAGGTGGGTAAGAAAGACTCAAAGTGCTCGGTGTATTTATGTGCAACGTAAATTTGGACAGTAATTGCGATTGCGATTGAGGTGATGAGAATAAGTGCGATCAGACCCGGTTCCATATTGATCATTGCGAGAACTCTCGATATAGGAAGTCACCAAGCACCTCGCCTTTTTCTCCTCCGAAGTCACCGCCTAGCTTCCCCCCTGCGGCAGCACCAATGACTGCGCAGGTAATTGACCCCAAACCGGCCGTCCCTACTCCCAGAGCCGCACATACAAAGGGCGCAACAATGGTCCCTCCTATGTATCCACCTATGCCGCTGCCGGTCAGACCACCGGCTAATGACGCACCATTGAGAAATTTTGCACGCGTGCACTCATCTTCTCTGCCGAGCATACAGGCTTGGCGAATCGCCAGGCCCGTTGCTGCGACATCAAGCGCTATGCCAATGTAAGTACCTTTTTTTATCAAACTGGCAGCCTTGCCTACCCCGGCAACCTTATTCGCATACCCTGCAATCTCACCGGTGTGCAAATAGCGTTTCGTGGATATGGCCAGTGTCCTTTTAATCGATCCCTTGTTACGCAAATCCGAGCCGAACGCCGCCAGTTTGCCCAACTGTTCGTCAAGCTTCGAGAACAGTGCCGCACGCTTGGCATAAAACTGGTCACGGTTTTTGAGCGTCCCTGAACCCAGATGTTCTCTGTGCAATTTCTCGATCTCCAGCAACGTGTCCTGAATGGCCTTCAGATGCCTGCTCCAGCCGTCGCTGACCACGCCTGCGCCCAGTGAAGCATGGGCAAGCAAGCTCTTCAGCAACTCGAAATTATCCAGAAAAAACTCATCAGCCCCCTGGCCACTGCGCATCAGCCCCATATGCGTGATGGAGGCCTGAGACATCAGATAAGCCTCCTGACTGGTACACGAAGGTGTAGACCAGTCGCCGACGATCACCAGTTCGCCGCTTCTGACCACACTGTTGTAAATGTGTGCATTCAGGATGTCGAACTTGCTTGCGGCATGCCCGCCAAGCGCAAGGCCGGCCTTGAGCGTGTGATAGTTCTGCATCCTGGGGTTGATGAAAGCGCGGGCTTCGTACATGGCGATACCTCACGCGTACTTCTTGTTGCCGATCCGGTCCCAACCACCGGCAATATTGCCGCCGCCCGAGCCGTCGATGCGCTTCTGCAGGGTATAGGTGGTCTTGATTCTGCCGTAATCGAGGCGAACCACCTCGATAGGCACGCCGTCGGCGGCGCTCTGGGCGTAATCGGCAATGATCACTTCTTCTAGGATGATCTCGTAGTACTTCAGCTTGTCACCGCCCGCGCGGCACAGCGCGAGTTTGACTTCCTTGAGATGCTGCCCCGCGCAACTGGCCTCCATGAGTTTGCAACTGGCGCTGTCGAGAAACTTGGTAAAAGTGAAATGGCTCACTTCGGTGCGCCCCGAAGTGGCACCCCCTGCCGAGCTTGCAGTGGCAGAGGGGCTTTGGCTTACACCGAAATCATAACCGGTGACTTCAATCCACTTGCCGTACTTCTCGTCCAAGGCTTCGCCTGGAATATCGTCGATTTTCAAATACGCGTCCAAAGCCATATCTACCGCTCCTTGGTCATCATGTGGGTGAGGAATATCGATGTAGCGGCGTCAAGGCTAGGCGCGGAAAGAGGGTGGAGCAACAGCTGGGCATGTATTTGGGAAAAGGACTACAAGACTGTGGATAAGTCTTGTAGAGATATGTCAAAAGTCCTCTCGACTTGGTCGGTGTAATTAACTAAGGAGATGTCGAGCCGATGGTTCTGGTTCTTGCTTCTAAGCGCGCGGTAGTTCAGGCGCCGCCGATTGCGACTTCAGGAGGCCGAGCGAAGGGACTGCGGAGGGAGGTGACGGGCATGGATGCCCGTCAAGCGCTGAGGCCCCATGGATGGGGCCTGCAGCGCGTACTCCCGGGAGCAGGCCCGTAGCGAGGGGACCCCGGAGCGAAGCGTAGGGGCCGGATGATGGGAGCCGACGGTTTTTGGTTCCTTTTTGCCACGACAAAAAGGGACCCGCCGTAAGGGCGGAAAGGTGACTTTGCGCCGCCGTCACGAATGAATGCCTGCTCAATGTGAATGCCCACCTCCAAAAAGCCAAAAAGCCAAAAAGCTTAAGCGACGGTTTTGATATGGCGAACAGTCCGTATGCGATGGCGACGCTGACTCACCTTTTCGCCCTTACGGCGAGTCACTTTTTGCCAAACGCGGCAAAAAGTAACCAAAAAACGCTGCGCTCCCATCATCCGGCCCCTACGCTGCGCTCCGGGGTTCCCTCACTCCGGCCTTGCTCCCGGGAGTACGCGCTGCAGGCCCCATCCATGGGGCCTCAGCGCTTGACGGGCATCCATGCCCGTCACCTCCCTCCGCAAGGCCTGCGTTCGGCCTCCTGAAGTCGCGAAGATCAAGATCAAGATCAAAAGCCAGATCAAAAGCCAGATCAAAAGCGGGGGTGTGAGCTGAAGTTGCCGCTGATGCTGGCCTGAAGCCGGCGATAGCCGCAGCGCTATCAGCGCAATAGCGAACGGTGGTTGTCCTGAAACCTGCGAAAGAGGACAATTATCGGCTTCCCGTCACAACCAGCGACCTTGCATGGCCTTTCTTGCACTTGGTATCAACCATAAGACTGCCTCGGTAGACGTACGCGAGCGCGTGGCGTTTACCCCAGAGCAGCTGGTAGACGCCCTGCAGCAGCTCTGCCGACTGACATCCAGCCGCGAAGCGGCGATTCTGTCGACCTGCAACCGTAGCGAGCTCTATATCGAGCAGGACCACCTGTCCGCCGATGCCGTGCTGCAATGGCTCGCCGACTACCACCGCCTCAGCCTGGACGAGCTGCGCGCCAGCGCCTACGTGCACGAAGAGCACGAGGCGGTAAAGCACATGATGCGGGTGGCCTCCGGCCTGGACTCGCTGGTGCTCGGCGAACCGCAGATCCTCGGCCAGATGAAGTCCGCCTATGCCGTGGCGCGTGAGGCCGGCACCGTCGGCCCGTTGCTCGGGCGCCTGTTCCAGGCCACCTTCAGTGCCGCCAAGCAGGTGCGCACCGACACTGCCATCGGCGAAAACCCGGTGTCGGTGGCGTTTGCCGCGGTCAGCCTGGCCAAGCAGATCTTCAGCGACCTGGGCCGCAGCCAGGCCCTGCTGATCGGTGCTGGCGAAACCATCACCCTGGTCGCCCGCCACCTGCATGAGCAGGGCGTGCGCCGTATCGTCGTGGCCAACCGTACCCTTGAGCGGGCCAGCATCCTGGCCGAGCAGTTCGGTGCGCACGCGGTTCTGCTGGCCGACATCCCACAGGAACTGGCCAACAGCGATATCGTCATCAGTTCCACTGCCAGCCAGTTGCCGATCCTTGGCAAGGGTGCTGTCGAGAGCGCGCTGAAGCAGCGCCGGCACAAGCCGATTTTCATGGTCGACATTGCCGTACCGCGCGATATCGAAACCGAAGTCGGCGAACTGGATGACGTCTACCTGTACACTGTCGATGACCTGCACGACGTTGTGGCAGAAAACCTCAAAAGTCGCCAGGGCGCGGCCCAGGCCGCCGAAGAGCTGGTGTCGGTGGGGGCAGAGGACTTCATGCTGCGCCTGCGCGAGCTGGCCGCGGTGGATGTGCTCAAGGCCTATCGCCAGCAATGCGAGCGCCTGCGCGACGAAGAACTGCAAAAGGCCCAGCGGCTGCTGGCCAACGGCGGCAACCCCGAAGACGTACTGGCCCAACTGGCCCGGGGGCTGACCAACAAACTCCTGCACGCGCCCAGCGTGCAATTGAAAAGGCTCTCGGCCGAGGGCCGCCTCGATGCGCTGGCCATGGCCCAGGAACTCTTTGCCCTCAACGAGGGCTCGACGGACAAATCCCCGCAATGAAAGCGTCGCTGCTGAACAAACTGGAAATCCTCCAGGACCGCTTCGAAGAACTCACCGCTCTGCTTGGTGATGCCGAGGTCATTTCCGACCAGACGCGCTTTCGCGCCTATTCCCGTGAATACGCCGAAGTCGAGCCGGTCTACGCTGCTTATAAAGAGTGGCGCAAAGTCCAGGACGACCTCGAAGGTGCCCAGGCGCTGCTCAAGGACAGTGACCCGGACCTGCGCGAAATGGCCGTGGAAGAAGTGCGTGAAGCCAAGGAACAACTGCTGACGCTGGAGTCGCAGCTGCAACGCATGCTGTTGCCCAAGGACCCCAACGACGGCCGCAACGTGTTCCTCGAAATCCGCGCCGGCACCGGTGGCGACGAGGCGGCGATCTTCTCCGGCGACCTCTTCCGCATGTATTCGCGCTACGCCGAAAAGCGTGGCTGGCGCCTGGAAATCCTCTCCGAGAACGAAGGCGAGCACGGCGGCTACAAGGAAATCATCGCCCGCGTCGAAGGCGAGAGCGTGTACGGCAAGCTCAAGTTCGAGTCTGGCGCGCACCGCGTGCAGCGCGTGCCCGAGACCGAATCCCAGGGCCGTATCCACACCTCCGCGTGCACCGTGGCGGTACTGCCCGAGCCGGACGAGCAGGCGGCTATCGAGATCAACCCGGCCGACCTGCGGGTGGATACCTATCGCGCATCCGGTGCCGGCGGCCAGCACGTCAACAAGACTGACTCGGCGATCCGGATCACCCACTTGCCCACCGGTATCGTGGTCGAGTGCCAGGAAGAGCGCTCGCAGCACAAGAACCGTGCCCGCGCCATGTCCTGGCTGTCGGCCAAGCTCAACGACATGCAGACCAGCGCCGCGCAGAACGCCATCGCCACCGAGCGCAAGCTGCTGGTCGGCTCTGGCGACCGTTCCGAGCGCATCCGTACGTACAATTATCCACAGGGGCGGGTGACCGACCACCGTATCAACCTGACCCTGTACTCGCTGGACGACATCCTCGCCGGCGGGGTAGAGGCGGTGATCGAGCCGCTGCTGGCCGAATACCAGGCCGATCAACTGGCCGCTCTGGGGGACTGATGACCATCATCGCCAGCCTGCTGCGCAACGCGCAGTTGCCAGAGTCGCCTACCGAGCGGCTGGATGCCGAGTTGCTGTTGGCCGCGGCCATCGGCAAATCGCGCAGCTACCTGCACACCTGGCCCGAGCGAATCGTCAGCAGCGAAGATGCCGAGACCTATGCTGGCTACCTGCAGCGCCGCCGTGGCGGCGAACCGGTCGCCTACATTCTCGGGCTGCAGGGCTTCTGGAAGATCGACCTGGAAGTGGCACCGCATACCCTGATCCCGCGGCCGGATACCGAGCTGCTGGTCGAAGCTGCCCTTGAACTGCAACCCGCCACGCCGGCCAAGGTCCTTGACCTGGGCACCGGCACCGGCGCGATTGCCTTGGCCCTGGCCAGCGATCGCCCGGCCTGGCAGGTGACCGCAGTGGACCGCGTGGAGGAGGCTGCAGCCCTGGCTGAGCGCAACCGCCAGCGGCTGGGCCTGGCAAACGCCCAGGTACGGCTCAGCCACTGGTTCGACAGTCTGGCCGGCGAGCGTTTCGACCTGATTGTCAGCAACCCGCCCTACATCGCTGCCGCAGACCCGCATTTGGTCGCCGGTGATGTACGCTTCGAGCCCAGCAGTGCGCTGGTGGCCGGTGCTGATGGCCTGGACGATCTGCGCGTGATAGTTGCCCAGGCGCCCGCGCACCTGGTACCGGGTGGCTGGTTACTGCTGGAACACGGCTACGATCAGGCAGCGGCGGTGCGCGCCTTGCTGGCTGAACAAGGCTTCATCGAGGTCGTCAGCCGCACGGACCTGGGCGGCCATGAACGCATTACCCTGGGGCGCCTGCCATGCTGAGTGATCAGGAACTGCTGCGTTACAGCCGGCAGGTTTTGCTGGCCCAGATCGACATCGACGGCCAGTTGCGGCTCAAGCAGAGCAAGGCGCTGATCGTCGGGCTTGGCGGCCTTGGCTCGCCCGTCGCCTTGTACCTGGCCGCCGCCGGGGTCGGTGAGCTGCACCTGGCGGACTTTGACACCGTCGACCTGACCAACCTGCAACGCCAGGTGATCCACGACAGTGCGAGCGTGGGCATGAGCAAGGTCGATTCGGCCCTGCAGCGCCTGCAGGCAATCAACCCGGAAATCAGCCTGGTTGCCCATCGCCAGGCTCTGGACGAGGACTCGCTGGCGGCCGCTGTGGCAGCGGTCGACCTGGTGCTGGACTGCTCTGACAATTTCGGTACCCGCGAGGCGGTCAACGCTGCCTGCGTCGCGGCTGGCAAGCCGCTGGTCAGCGGTGCGGCGATCCGCCTGGAAGGGCAGTTGTCGGTGTTCGACCCACGGCGTGACTACAGCCCTTGCTACCATTGCCTGTACGGCCATGGCAGCGAAGCCGAACTGACCTGCAGCGAAGCCGGCGTGATCGGCCCATTGGTGGGCCTGGTAGGCAGCCTGCAGGCGCTGGAGGCGATGAAGCTGCTGGCCGGGTTCGGCGAGCCGCTGGTCGGCCGCCTGCTGTTGATCGATGCTCTCGGCACTCGTATCCGCGAATTGCGGGTCAAGCGCGACCCGGCTTGTGCGGTCTGTGGTAAGCGCGATGGCTGAGCGATCGGCGCCGGTCGGCGTGATGGACTCCGGGGTTGGCGGCTTGTCGGTACTCGCCGAGATCCAGCGCCTGCTGCCCAACGAGACGCTGCTGTACGTGGGCGATTGCGGCCACATACCCTACGGAGAGAAGTCGCCGGACTATATCCGTGAGCGTCTCCGGCGCATTGCTGCGTTCTTCCATGAACAGGGCGCCAAGGCCATGGTACTGGCCTGCAATACCGCCACGGTGGCGGCGGTGGCCGACCTGCGCGAGTTGTACCCGAACTGGCCGCTGGTGGGCATGGAGCCGGCGGTGAAGCCCGCTGCCGCCGCTACGCGCTCTGGCGTGGTCGGTGTGCTGGCCACTACCGGTACCCTGCAGAGTGCCAAGTTCGCTGCCTTGCTCGATCGTTTTGCCAATGACGTACAGGTCATCACCCAACCTTGCCCGGGCCTGGTCGATCTGATCGAGACCGGTGACCTGGCCAGCCCGGCGCTGCGCCAGTTGCTGCAAGGTTATGTGCAGCCGTTGCTGGCCGCTGGCTGTGATACGTTGATTCTCGGTTGCACCCATTACCCCTTCCTGCGCCCGTTGCTGGCCGGCATGGTGCCAGCCGACGTCGCCATCATCGATACCGGTGCTGCAGTGGCGCGCCAACTGCAGCGGCTGCTGGGCGCGGATGACCTGTTGGCCGATGGGCCGGCCAGGGATACCCGCTTCTGGACCAGTGCCGATCCGCAATCTCTCAGGAAGATCCTGCCTTTGCTGTGGCATAAGTCGGACAGCGTGCAAAGCTTTTCATTGTGAAAAAAACGTGAAAAGAAGCTGAACTATTGTACCGCTGCCGTTTTCTACCGCCTTGCCTGAAATGAGGCGGATACCAATAACAGCAAAGAAGGATGTTGCTCATGAAGAAGCTGCTCGGCTTGGCGGCGGCTGCCGTCTTCACCCTGGGGCACTCACTGTCGGCGCAGGCTGCCGACGTTTCGTTTTCGGTGGGGCAGACCGGTGACTCGACCATGGTCTACCGGTTGGGGCTGCAATCGAATTGGGAAGCGAGTTGGTGGCAGACCAGCGTCGGGCGCCTGACGGGGTATTGGGATGGGGCCTACAGCTATTGGGATGGTGACGAGACCGCGAGCAACCATAGCCTGTCGTTCGCGCCGGTGTTCGTCTACGAGTTTGCCGGGGAGTCGGTGAAGCCTTATATAGAGGCTGGGATTGGCGTGGCGGCATTCTCCAGCACCGAGCTGGAAGACAACGAGCTGGGCTCGGCATTCCAGTTCGAGGATCGCATCGGCTTTGGATTGCGCTTTGCCGGTGGGCATGAGATTGGCGTGCGGGCGATTCACTATTCCAACGCGGGCATCAAGCAGCCCAACGATGGGGTGGAGAGCTATAGCCTGCATTACCGCATGACGCTCTGAGCTCTCCTTCCACGGGGGCTCGCATTGCCTGAGATCTACGAGGTACCTGGGGAGCAACTGTCTTGCCCCGTTACTCAGGCTACCTCATTACCCTGTAGGAGCAGCCTTGTGCTGCGAAGGGGGCGGTAGGGCAGCAGATGTTCTTGTGCAGTAATGGTCTCTTCGCAGCACAAGGCTGCTCCTACAGGCCCTGCGCATGGCTTCAAGTCGATGTGGTCTAGGTGGAAGCCGGTACGGTCACTACATCGATTGCTTGTGTGACAAAGGCCACAGGCCATTGAGATCCAAAGCCTCCAGCACAAGCTCGGGCTCCCTCTGCGGCCACCGCCGCAGCAACTCTTCCGCCGCATTCTGCGGCGTCCACGCCTCCGGTATCGCCTGCGCCGGTGTCACGGGTGTCTTCAGCGACTGCGGCCCCACCACGGTCAGCTCAACCCCCTGCGCCTTCAACGCCTGACGCTGCTCGCGCATCCATTGTGGCATGTTGTTCCAGCCCGCAGGCACCTGCGTCGGTGCATGCAACTGCAGCGCTGAATAACGGTTGAACACCGCCATCACCTGCGGCGAGTCACCCTTCGCCAACAACGGCAGCGCACTGGCCAGGCAATGCTCGCCGGCCAACTGGTTGTCCGTGACGATCGCCTCGAACAACTCGCTGTCAGCCACATCGTCCGCCAGGTAATCGCTGGTACCGGCGTTGATGATCAAGCCATCCAGCGCGCACCAGGCATGGCAGATCTGCTGGCTGGCCTGGGCCGCCTGATGTTCTTCGTGCAACTGCCACGGCAAGCGCAACAGCTGGCTGCCGTAGCGTGCACCCAAGGCATCCAGTGCCTCGCCATGCTTCGCGCTTGCAGCTACCCGGTGTCCTTGCCCGAGCAGCCCCTCCACTAAAGCCAGGCCAAGTCCATTGCCTGCTCCCGTCACCCAGATACTGCGTGCGTTGTTCAAGATGCTGCCCTCTGATCCTGCCGGCGCGGGAGGTTCTTGAATGCCTCCAGTGCGCGCTGACGACTGCTGTCGAGATCGACAATTGGACTGTGGTAGGAATATCTAGCAAAAAGATCGGCCGACTTCACGGGGAAATGAATGGCTTTTTCATCAACCCCCTGCAATTCCGGCAGCCAGTGCCGAATGAAACGCCCTTGCGGGTCGAATCGCTGCGACTGTGAAACCGGGTTGAAGATGCGGAAATAGGGCACTGCGTCGGTGCCAGTGGACGCGCTCCACTGCCAACCGCCGTTGTTGGCGGCCAGGTCGCCGTCTATCAAGTGGCGCATGAAATGCCGCTCGCCCTTGCGCCAGTCGATCAGCAGGTTCTTGCTGAGGAACATGGCCACGATCATGCGCAGGCGGTTGTGCATCCACCCGGTGTGCAGCAGTTGGCGCATGGCGGCGTCGATGATCGGGAAGCCGGTTCGGCCCTGTTCCCATGCTTCGAGGTCGGCCGGTGCATCGCGCCAGGGCAGGGCTTCGGTCTGGGCGCGGAAGGCGCGGTGACGCGAGACCTGTGGATAACCGGTCAGGATGTGTTTGTAGAATTCGCGCCAGAGCAGCTCGTTGATCCAGGTTTGCACGCCGCTGCTGCCGCTGTCGAACTCGCCGCGGTTGCTGGCCAGGGCACCGTGCAGGCACTGGCGTGGCGAGATCACGCCGGCGGCCAGATAGGCGGAGAGCTGGCTGGTACCGGGCTTTGCAGGCAAGTCACGCAGCTGTTGGTAATCGTCGATGGTTTCATCGAGAAAACGGGTCAGCCGCGCCTGCGCTTCGGCTTCGCCGGCCGGCCAGTGGTCGCGCAGCGCCTGCGCGGGTTTTTCGAAGCCGTCCACGTGCTGTGGGATCGGGTCGCTGCTGACCTGCAGCGGTGCCTGGCGTTTTATCTGGCGGGCCAGGGCAGGGAGGCTGCGGTGCAGGTGCTCCAGGCAGCTCTTCTTGAACTGGCTGAACACCTGGAAGTAGTCGCCGCCGCGGGTAAGGATGGTGCCCGGGCGGAACAACAGCTGGTCGAGGTGGCTGTGGGCCTGGATGGCCGACTTTTCCAGCAGCGCGCGGGTGGCGTCGTCGCGACATTGCTCGTTGATGCCGTACTCCTCGTTCCAGTGCACGCTTTGCACCTGATGTTGGCGGCAGACATCGAGTACGGCCTGTGGCGCCTGGTCCCAGGTGTCGATCCTGCGGATCAGCAGGGGGATGTTCAAGCGCTCCAGCGACTGGCGCAGGTCGCGCAGGTTGCGCAGCCAGAAGTCGACTTTGCAGGCGGCGTCGTCGTGGGCCAGCCATTGCCCGGGGCTGACCAGCCACAGTGCGAGGGTCGGGCCGCGTTCGCTGGCGGCGGCTAGCGCGGTGTTGTCATCGATGCGCAGGTCGCTGCGCAGCCAGGTCAGGTGCATGGTGCGGTCATCTCTCCAGGCTGGCGGTCATGGGCTTGCAGCAAACGCAATGCCGCCTGCGGGGTATCGAACAGAGCAAGATTGGGCAGCCCCAGGGCGCGCAGCCGGGTTTCATGCAGCGCCAGCGTCGGCCCGCCAGCCAGGGTCGGCACGGGCAGGTTGGACAGGGTACGGTGCAACGCCTTGTCATCGATACGTGGCCCCAGGTGCAGGAGCACGGCGCGTGGCTTGAGCATGGTGGCTGCGCGTTGCAGGTGCGCGCCAGCAATGGTGTGCTCCAGCACTTCGACCGGCAGGCCGTTGCTGGTGAACAGCCAGGCGCACAACCACAAACCGGGGCTGAAAGTGTGTTCGCTGTCTTCGGCCAGCAAGATGGCAGGCCCATGCAGCAACTGGTTGTCGTGGTAGACCCTGGCGCCCAGCTTGCTGCGCAGCCAGCTGTGGAAAAACACCTGTTCCAGCCGTGCGTTGAAGTAATTGCGCCAGCGCAGGTCGAGGAGGTCGAGCAGCGGCAACAGCAATTGCTCGCACAGAGTGACGGCCGGGTACAGGGCCATCGCCTGGTTGAGCTGCTGGTCGAGGGCGCGCTGCGACAGCGTGGCGATGGCCTCGATCAGTTGGAACTGCCGGGCTTGCCAGTCGCCTTTCGGCGGCGTGCTGGCCGGTTTGTCGAGCAGCTCTCGTACCTGGCCGACGGAGGCGCCGCGCTGCAGCCAGGCAAGGATCGCTTCTACTCGTTCGACCTGCTCCAGCGGATACAGGCGATGGCCCTTGGCGGTACGTTGGGGCTTGAGCAGGCCGTAGCGGCGCTCCCAGGCTCGCAGGGTGACGGGATTGACGCCCGTGCGGCGAGCCAGTTCGCCGATGGGCAACAGGATCTCAGACGGCATTGCGCAGGCCCAGGCTCTCGGGGTGCGGCTGGAGGTATGCCTGCTGCTGCAGATACGGATCGGGATGCTTGCGCAAATGGTGCTTGAGCAGGGTCAGCGGCACTACCAGCGGCACTACACCTTGCTGGTATTGGCCGATGATGGCCTGCAGCTCGGCTTTGTCCTGCCGTGTGAGGATGTCCTTGAAGTAGCCGCTCAGATGCTGTAGCACGTTGCAATGAGTGCCGCGGCTGGCACAGCGGCGCAGAGCCTGCATCAGCTGGCTGAAGTAGCGCGGGCCGATGCTTTGCGGGTCATCGTCCTTGCTCATGCTGCCGAGCAGGCGCCCGAGGCTGCGATAGGCCTGCGGGTTGTTGGCCATCAACAGGTACTTGTAGCGTGAGTGGAATCGCACCAGAGCGCCACGGCTTAGGCCTTCGGCCAGCAGGCGCTGCCAGTCGGCGTAGGCGTACACGCGGCTGATGAAGTTCTCGCGCAGTACGGGGTCGTGCAGGCGGCCTTCTTCTTCTACCGGCAGGTCCGGCCGCCGTGCGCAGAACGCCTGGGCATACACTCCCCGCCCACCGTGAAAGGCAGGGTGGCCATTGTCCTGGTATACCTTGACCCGCTCCAGGCCACAGGAAGGCGATTTCTGCATGAAGATGTAGCCGCAGATATCATCGAGTTCCGCCGCCATTTGCTCGCCATAGCTGCGCAGCGGCCCGGTCAGGTCCATTCCGGGGTTGCGGGTGCCTACCACTTCCGGCTGCTCGGGGTCGCCGACCAGGCGGATCGGGTCGCGCGGCACGCCCAGGCCGATGGCCACCTCCGGGCATACCGGCAACCAGTCGAAATGTTCCTCGAGTTGCATACGGCACAGGTCGGAGGCCTTGTGGCCGCCGTTATAGCGCACGCTGTGCCCGGTCAGGCAGGCGCTGATGGCGATACGCGGCTTGCTGTGGGCGGATGATTCGTGCATGGGCTGCCTCCAAAAACCTGTACGAGACAAAATAGTTGTACAGGTTCATTCCAGCACAGCCCGGAAGTTATGCAAACAGTTTTTTTTGTATAACCCTACATCACTCGAGATGTTCGAGCAGCCGACGCGCCGCTTCCTGGCCACTGAGCCAGGCGCCTTCGACACGGCCGGACAGGCACCAGTCGCCGCAGGCATACAAGCCTTGGTCAGCATCGGCCAGCGCGCCCCATTCATGGTTGCTGCTCGGACGGGCATACAGCCAGCGGTGGGCCAAGGCAAAAGTAGGTGCGGGCACCACACAGCCAACCAGCTCGGCGAATTCGCCCCACAGCTGTTCGATCACTTCCTCCTTGGGCAGGTCGATGTGTTGCCGGCTCCAGTCCGAGGTGGCGTGCAGTACCCAGGTGTCGAGCTGCTCGTCACGCTCGGGCTTGCTACGGTTGCGCGCCAGCCAGTCGAGCGGGTTGTCCTGCACGAAGCAGCCTTGCATCGGGGTGTCCAGCGGGGTCTGGAAGGCCAGGGCGACGGCCCAGGTGGGCTCCATCTGCACACCGGCGGCCACGGCCGCGAGCTTCGGGGTAGCGGCAAGCAGCGGCGTGGCCTGCGATGCCGGCACGGCGATCACCACGCGGCTGTAGGGGCCGTGGCTGCAGCCTTCGGTGTCCTGCAGGTGCCAGTACTGCTTGCCGCGGAACACTTCGGCGATGCGGCAGCCGAAGTTGACCGTCACGTCCTTGAGCAGGCCGCGGGTGATTGCACTCATGCGCGGCACGCCCACCCAGCGCGTCTGCTCGTCGGGGGAGGGGCTGAGTTCACCATCCCGGTAGTTGTACAGCTGTGGCTTCCATTGCGCGGCCCAACCGGCGGCAACCCATTGCTGTACCTGCTCGACGAAGCGGCGGTCACGGGCCGTGAAGTATTGGGCGCCGAGGTCCAGCGCGCCAGCTTCGCTGCGCTTGCTGGCCATGCGCCCGCCACTGCCGTGGCCCTTGTCGAACAAATGCACGGATTGCCCGGCCTTCTGCAAGGCCTGGGCGGCTGACAGACCGGCGATACCGGCCCCGATGATGGCGATAGGTACTGTCATGATGGCCTCTTCAAACCTTGCTGTAAGCAGACTACGCTGTCAGGCAAACCTGTACAATGCTCAAATGTTGTATAAGGTTATTCCGTGTTGGCAGGCAGGTTGGCCTATGTTTATCCGAGAGCGTCGGGTCAAAAAAGTGCCTTGATGTTAAAAATAGACCACCGCCGCATTCTGCGAGGACACAGCCATGCATATATTGCTGACAGGCGGCACCGGGTTGATTGGCAAGCACCTGTGCCAGTACTGGCTCGGCCAGGGTCATCGCCTGACGGTGTGGAGTCGGCGGCCTGAACAGGTGCCGAAAATTTGTGGGACCGGCGTGCGTGGCGTCGCCCGCCTGGAGCAACTGGAGGCGGACGATCAGCTGGACGCGGTGATCAACCTCGCCGGCGCCCCGATTGCCGACCGGCCCTGGACGGCGACCCGGCGCAACCTGCTGTGGGCCAGCCGCGTCACCCTCACCGAGCAGTTGCTGGCTTGGCTGGGCAGCCGCGAACAGCGCCCGGAAGTGTTGATTTCCGGCTCGGCGGTGGGCTGGTATGGAGACGGTGGCGAACGCGAGCTGACCGAGGCTTCACCGCCGGTGCGCGAAGATTTCGCCAGCCAGCTGTGCATCGCCTGGGAAGAGACGGCGCTGCGTTCCCAGGCCCAGGGCATTCGCGTGGTGCTGGTGCGTACCGGGTTGGTTCTGGCCAGTGATGGCGGCTTTTTGTCGCGCCTGCGCCTGCCCTTCAAACTGGGGCTGGGCGGGCCTTTGGGCGACGGGCGGCAGTGGATGCCTTGGGTCCATATAGACGACCAGGTCGCCCTGATTGATTTTCTCTTGCAGCACAAGGATGCCAGCGGTCCTTATAATGCCTGCGCCCCGGAGCCGGTGCGCAACCGCGAGTTCGCCAGGCGCTTGGGCCGCACCTTGCACCGGCCGGCGCTGCTGCCAGTGCCGGCACTGCTGCTCAAGGCGGGGCTGGGTGAGCTGTCGACCCTGCTACTCGGCGGCCAGCGCGCCCGCCCGGCACGCTTGCTGGCGGCAGGCTTCACCTTCCGCTTCAACGATTTGCAATCGGCTCTGGACAACCTGTCCAGCCGCCTCTGACATAGGACGCTGCATGACCGATCACGCCCTGCTGCTGGTCAACCTGGGTTCCCCGGCCTCCACCTCGGTGGCCGATGTGCGCCGCTACCTCAACCAGTTCCTCATGGACCCGTATGTGATCGACCTGCCCTGGCCGGTACGGCGCCTGCTGGTGTCGCTGATCCTGATCAAGCGCCCGGAGCAGTCGGCGCATGCCTATGGCTCGATCTGGTGGGAGGAGGGCTCGCCGCTGGTAGTGCTGACCCGTCGCCTGCAGGCGGCGATGGTCGAGCACTGGCCCCATGGCCCGGTGGAGATTGCCATGCGCTATGGCCAGCCGGCCTTGCCCGAGGTGCTGGAGCGCCTGGTGGCCCGGGGTGTGCGCAAGGTGACCCTGGCGCCGCTGTATCCACAGTTCGCTGACAGCACGGTGACCACTGTGGTGGAACTGGCCAGGCAGACGGTCAGTGAACGCCAGTTGCCGTTGCAACTTCGCGTGCTACAGCCATTCTACGAGCACCCGGACTACATCGAGGCACTGGTCGCCAGCGCCCGGCCTTACCTGGAGCAGGATTACGATCACCTGTTGCTGAGCTTCCATGGCTTGCCGGAGCGCCACTTGAAGAAGCTGGACCCTACCGGCAAGCATGACTTCCAGGCGGCCGATTGCTGCAAGGATGCCAGTGCCGACATGCGCGCGGTCTGCTACCGCGGGCAGTGCCTGGCAACGGCCAGGGCCTTTGCTCAGAAGATGGGCATACCCGATGGCAAATGGTCGGTGTCGTTCCAGTCACGACTGGGGCGGGCCAAGTGGATCGAACCCTATACCGAGGCGCGGCTGGACGAGCTGGCCAAGGCTGGGGTGAAGAAGCTGCTGGTAATGTGCCCGGCGTTCGTGGCCGATTGCATCGAGACCCTGGAAGAGATCGGCATGCGCGGGAGCGAGCAGTTTGTCGAGGCCGGCGGGCAGGAGCTGGTGCTGGTGCCTTGCCTGAATGATCACCCGGAGTGGGTGAAGGCGCTGGCGGGGATGTGCGAAAAGGCCTGACTTTCAGGTTGTCTGTACCGGCCTCTTCGCGGGCTTGCCCGCTCCTACAGGTTCTGCACGATGGCAGAGAGCAGTGGAGTACCTGTGGGAGCGGGCAAGCCCGCGAAGAGGCCAGGTCAGGCTAAAGCCGAATCAAGGCAACTGATCATCCAGCTTCTTGTGCTTCCAGCCATCATTGCCCGGCAAGATCAGGTTCAGGGCGATAGCCACGATCGCGCACAGGGCGATGCCCTTCAGGCCCCAGTCATCCGGGCCATCACCACTGCCGATCAGTACGCCGCCGATACCGAACACCAGTGTCACCGACACGATCACCAGGTTGCGCGCTTCAGCCAGGTCGATCTTGTGGCGGATCATGGTGTTCATGCCCACCGCCGCGATCGAGCCGAACAGCAGGCACAGGATGCCACCCATCACCGGTACCGGGATGCTTTGCAGTAGTGCGCCGAACTTGCCGATGAAGGCGAGGGTGATAGCGAAAATCGCCGCCCAGGTCATGATCTTCGGGTTGTAGTTCTTGGTCAGCATCACCGCGCCGGTGACTTCGGCATAGGTGGTGTTGGGCGGGCCGCCGAACAGGCCGGCTGCGGTGGTGGCCAGGCCGTCGCCCAGTAGGGTGCGGTGCAGGCCGGGCTTCTTCAGGTAGTCGCGGCCGGTCACGCTGCCGACTGCGATCACCCCGCCGATGTGCTCGATCGCCGGTGCCAGGGCAACCGGGACGATGAACAGGATGGCCTGCCAGTTGAATGCTGGCGCGGTGAAGTTGGGCAGCTCCAGCCACGGCGCGGCGGCGATCTTGGCAGTGTCGACCACGCCAAACGCGAACGACAGGGCAAAGCCTACGAACACGCCGGCAATGATCGGCACAAGACGGAAGATGCCCTTGCCGAACACGGCGACGATCAGCGTTGTCAGCAGGGCCGGCATCGAGATCATCATGGCGGTCTTGTACGGCAGCAGCACGCTGCCGTCACCGGCCTTGCCCATCGCCATGTTGGCGGCGATCGGCGCCATGGCCAGGCCGATGGAGATGATCACCGGGCCGATCACCACCGGCGGCAGCATGCGGTCGATGAAGCCAGTGCCTTTGATTTTTACCATCAGGCCCATGAAGGTGTACACGAAACCTGCGGCCATCACACCACCCATGGTCTCGGCCAGGCCGAACTGGCCCTTGGCGAGGATGATCGGGGTGATGAAAGCAAAGCTCGAGGCCAGGAACACGGGTACCTGGCGGCCGGTGACCAGCTGGAACAGCAGGGTGCCGATGCCGGCAGTGAACAGCGCTACGTTCGGATCGAGGCCGGTGATCAGTGGCATCAGCACCAGCGCGCCAAATGCCACGAAGAGCATCTGCGCGCCCGAAACGACCTGGCGCCAGAGCGGGTCGTTGAAGCCGTCCTGCATGGTCAGGCGTCCTTTTGCTTGGTGCCGAAGATCTTGTCACCGGCATCGCCCGGGCCCGGCACGATGTAGCCGTGTTCGTTCAGGCGCTGGTCGATCGAGGCGGTGTAGATCTGCACGTCCGGGTGGGCTTTTTCAACCACTTCGATGCCTTCTGGCGCAGCGACCAGGACCATGGCGCGGATCTCTTTGCAGCCGGCCTTTTTCAGCAGGTCGATGGTGGCGACCATCGAACCGCCGGTGGCCAGCATCGGGTCGATGATCAGGGCCAGGCGCTGGTTGATGTCCGGCGCGAGCTTTTCCAGGTAGGTGTGGGCTTCGAGGGTTTCCTCGTTGCGGGCAACGCCGACGGCGCTGACCTTGGCGCCCGGGATCAGGCTGAGCACGCCGTCGAGCATGCCGATGCCGGCTCGCAGGATCGGTACCACGGTAATCTTCTTGCCGGCGATTTTTTCAACTTGCACCTTGCCGCACCAGCCATCGATCTCGTAGGTTTCGAGCGGCAGGTCCTGGGTGGCTTCGTAGGTCAGGAGCGCGCCGACTTCCTGGGCAAGTTCGCGAAAATTCTTGGTGCTGATATCGGCACGGCGCATCAGGCCGAGCTTGTGGCGGATCAGCGGATGGCGGATCTCACGAGTGGGCATAGGGGGGCTCCGAAAGGCGGGCAAAAAAACCGCGCTAGATTAATCTATTCAGCCTGTGCTGTCGTCTGGTCATTCTGGACGTTAGTCCATAAATGCTTGATCTGTGACGAGCGGATGCGTACCTTTGCCCGCTTTTCCAAAATGCACCCCCGGAGAGCGCCATGTCCGCCGATCTCGAGCATATCCGTCAAGTCATGCGTGAAGCTGACTGCCTGTACACCGAAGCCGAAGTCGAAGCGGCCATCGCCAAAGTCGGCGAGCAGATCTGCAAGGACCTGCACGACAAGAACCCGGTGGTGTTCTGTGTGATGAACGGCGGCCTGATCTTCTCGGGCAAACTGCTGACCCACCTGCAGTTCCCACTGGAAGCCAGCTACCTGCACGCTACCCGCTACCGCAACCAGACCAGCGGCGGCGAGCTGTTCTGGAAGGCCAAGCCCGAAGTATCGTTCATCGACCGTGACGTACTGATCGTCGATGACATCCTCGACGAAGGGCACACCCTCAGCGCCATCATCGAGTTCTGCAAGCACGCCGGTGCGCGCTCGGTGCACACCGCAGTACTGATCGACAAGGACCATGACCGCAAGGCCAGCCCGGAACTCAAGGCCAACTACGTGGGCTTGCCCTGCGTCGACCGCTATATCTTCGGTTACGGCATGGACTACAAAGGCTACTGGCGCAACGCCAACGGCATCTTCGCCGTAAAGGGGCTGTGATCATGCGCCAGCCTGCGTTCATCGACCAATCGCTGTTCGCCGGGCTGGCCGCAAAGGCTGCAGCCAACCCGCGCGGGCGGCAACATCACAATTTCCATGAGATGGAAGAGCCTTGCCACCGCATGGCAGTCGGGCTGCAACCGAGCACCTATATCCCGCCGCATCGGCACCTGAGCGATGACAAAGCCGAAACGCTGGTCGTGCTCAAGGGTTGCCTTGGCCTGCTGCTCTTCAACGAGCAGGGGGCGGTGACCGACAAGCGAGTGCTGCAGGCGGGCGGCGATTGCCTGGGTGTGGATCTGGCGCCCGGCATCTACCATGGGCTTGTGGTGCTGGAGCCGGACAGCATCCTGTTCGAGTGCAAGGCCGGACCGTATCGGCCGGTGGGTGAAGGCGAACATGCGCACTGGGCGCCGCGCGAAGGAGAAGAGGGCGTGGACGAGTACCAGGCCTGGATGCGCGCGCAGTTCGATTGATGTCGGGCCGGCGCACTCAACTGTAGGAGCGGCCTTGTGTCGCGATCGGGCTGCGCAGCAGCCCCTCGATTGAAGCTTCGCCACCAACATGGCCGGGGCCGCTTTGCGGCCCATCGCGACACAAGGCCGCTCCTACAAGAGCCTGTGCAGGCCGTGCTAGAGTGCTCCTTCATTCAAGGAGCCTCACATGCGTGCGTTTCTTCCCCTCCTGCTGGCGGTCAGCCTGCCACTCGCCGCCGCACCGCTGCACAGCCAGTTCCTGCCACCTGACGACCAGTCCCTGCGCCAGGAAGCGCCGACTGGCCAGCAATTGCTGCAAGTGACCGACTACTCGGTGGTAGTGGGTACCCAGCGCCAATCCGACCAGCAGCCGATCCCGATCACCTCGTCGTTGCAGGTGCGCCTCAAGGGCAAGCCGCTGAGCAAGGGCGCGACCATCGCCCAGGTGCTGCTGACCTTTGACGGTGAAGCGGCCAAGAGCCTGAAGAAGCCCGTATACGATGAGAAAACCCGCACCCTGAGCCTGAATTATCCGCTCAGCGACTACCGCGTGATCATGGACCTGCTGCGCAACGAGACGCTGTATGTGCAGTTCCTCACCTACGGCAACGGCCACGTCTGGGCCGACCTGCACACCGGTACCGTACGTACGCGTTGAGGCGCCCGGCCTGCGGGGGGTACACTGCCGGCCTTCGAAATTTCGTGATGGTCCAGTTGGAGTCGGCAATGCGTAAAGACAAGAAACAGGTAATCGGTGACGAGATCAGCGACGACTACATCAAGTCGTTCCTTCAGTTCGAGCCGGCCGATGGCGTGACCTCGCCGTCGCTGCACAAGCTGGTCAAGGCCTACCGCGGCCTGCGCATCGACGATTTCGAGCGTTTTGTCGGCTTCTTCGTCGAGGCTGGGCTGGACCTGGATGGCAAAGACGAGCACGGCAAGACCTTTGTCGAGCAGATTGCCGACCAGCGCAATGCGTCGGATTACATCGAGATCATCGCCAAGGCCCGTGGCTGATTTGTGAACCTGCTCCGGCCCTTTCGCGGGCACGCCCGCTCCCACAGGGATGGTGCAGAGCCTGAGGGCGACGCCGAAACCTGTGGGAGCGGGCATGCCCGCGAAGAGGCCGGCACAGGTCAATGAGTAACCAGGAACGAAAAAACGCCCCGAGGGGCGTTTTTTCGTTACCGGCCGAATCAGGCGTAATGCTTGGCCGCCGGGCTGCTTTCCACCAGGTCCAGCGCCACGTCGTTGTCGGCACTGATCTTGTGGTACAGCGCAGCATCGGTCGCCAGGGTCTTCTCGCGAGCCGGGAAGATTTCCTTGAGCTTGGCAGCCCAGGCACCTTTGGCCTGCTCGGGGAAGCAGCGCTCGATCAGTTCCAGCATGATCGAAACGGTCACCGAAGCACCCGGCGATGCACCGAGCAGTGCAGCCAGGCTGCCGTCCTGGGCCGAGACCAGCTCGGTACCGAACTGCAGCACGCCGCCTTTCTTCGGGTCTTTCTTGATGATCTGCACGCGCTGACCGGCTACTTCCAGGCGCCAGTCTTCGGCCTTGGCCTGCGGGTAGAAGCGACGCAGGGCTTCCAGGCGCTGCTCCATCGACTGCATCACTTCGCTGACCAGGTACTTGGTCAGGTCCATGTTGTCACGGGCCACGGCGAGCATCGGGCCGATGTTGCCCATGCGCACCGACAGCGGCAGGTCCATCAGCGAACCGTGCTTCAGGAACTTGGTAGTGAAGCCGGCATATGGACCGAACAGCAGCGATTTCTTGCCATCGACCACACGGGTATCCAGGTGCGGTACCGACATCGGCGGGGCGCCGACCGCGGCCTGGCTGTAGACCTTGGCCTGGTGCTGCTTGACGATTTCCGGGTTGTCGCAACGCAGCCACTGGCCGCTGACCGGGAAGCCGCCGAAACCTTTGCTTTCCGGAATGCCCGACAGCTGCAGCAGCGGCAGGGCCGCGCCACCGGCGCCGAGGAAGACGAAGCGGGCGTCCACTTCACGGCTACCGCCGCTGTTGACGTCCTTTATGCTCACGGTCCAGCCCTTGCCGTTACGGCGCAGGCCAACGACCTTCTTGCTGTACTTGACCTGGGCGTCCTGCGAGTCGCCCAGCAGCTTCAGCAGCTTGTTGGTCAGGGCGCCGAAGTTGACGTCGGTGCCCTTGAGCACGCGGGTGGCGGCGATGTGCTGGTCGGCTGGGCGGCCTGGCATCATCAGCGGCATCCAGTCCTTCATCACGGCCTTGTCTTCGGTGTATTCCATGTCCGCAAAGGCATGGTGCTGCTTGAGCAGCTCATAGCGCTTCTTGAGGAAGGAAACACCCTTGTCACCCTCGACGTAGCTCAGGTGCGGGACAGGGTTGATGAAGGCACGTGCCGAGCCGAAGTTGCCCTTCTTGCTCAGGTAGGCCCAGAACTGGCGCGAAACCTCGAACTGGGTGTTGATGTGCACGGCCTTCTTGATGTCGATGCTGCCATCGGCGGCCTGGGGCGTGTAGTTAAGCTCGCACAGGCCGGCGTGGCCGGTGCCTGCGTTGTTCCAGGGGTTGGAGCTTTCCGCGGCTCCGGAGTCCATCGCCTCCACGACCTCAAGCTTCAGGGTCGGGTCGAGCTCCTTGAGCAGTACGGCCAGGGTGGCACTCATGATGCCTGCGCCTACCAGTACCACATCAACCGATTCGTTCTGCGCCATTTAACGCGTCTCCACAATCTACAGCTACCTAATTGACAGCATAGGACCTGGGTTCGCCAGGGTCGCCATGTCCGACTTTTCGCAGTTCTTGCAACTTCCGCGGACACCGCCAATCAGTCTTCGGGTTCGCGTATTGAACGCGGTTTGCCACGGGTGCGGCAATTCGACTTATGGTCAAGGTGTCGTGCGTGCGTTATGGAACGGCTCAGACACTCATACGGGATGAGCGCATTTGCCGCCTGTTCAGGGCTGTTCGGGACACATCTGCCGCTTTTGCACATGCCAGACTGTTCATTTGCTCGCCACACTCTTGTGAAGTTGTGAAAACCGTTTTTTCACGCTCTTTTGGAGACGTGAACCTCAAAAGGGGACTGCGCGATGGCAACCCGCAGGTTCATGCAGTGTGAAGGGCCGGAAAAGCAGGCACGACAGCCGATGCAAGACCTGAGTGGAAGGCTCTCTGTGGGCGAAGCATTGAAGTTGCCGGGGTCAATCGGCGAGTGCGGGGCCCGATCAGGAGACGTCCTTATAATCGGGGGGAGATTATAGCGATGTCGCGGGCAGAAATGTCGCCATTCGTGGTTTTTATTGCAGCGTTTGTCAGGCCGCGAGGATGCGCTGGTGCCAGCGGCGGCTTGCGCGGGCGCAAACCCGGGCACTGGCGGGCAGCTCGCGGCCCAGCCAGGCGAGCCGGATTTCGCCGATCTGGACCCAGCCGCTGCCGCTGGGCGCCTGGCTGCATTGCTTGAAGGCCAGGCATTTGCCGTCGGCATCGAGGCGGGCATAGGTGTTGTGGCGCGGGCGTTGGAAGAGCAGGGTCCAGAGCGAGGCCATGGCAGCGAGTCCTGTGCGTTAGGGCTTGGCGCAAGGATAAGGGCGCGGCGATGAAACGATTGTGACAAGCGGGCCGGACCGATGACTGGTCGATGCGTGGCTAGGTATACTGTGGGCCTTCGCCGCTTTTTCTGGAGTAACGCGCATGTTGCAACGTCTGTTGTTCGGTTTGATCGCCGTGGCCAGCCTCAGCCTGGTCGGTTGTGCCCACAGCCCGCAACAACTCAATCCGCAACCCACGCTCAAGGCCCAGCTCGCGCCGGTCGGCCATGGCCAGCCGGTAGTGGTCCGGGTTGTTGACGGCCGGGCCTCGCAGTCCCTGGGCACTCGCGGTGGCATGTATCCCGAGACCAGCACCATCAGCGTGAGTGGCAACGACATCGTGCCCAAGCTGCAGGCCCAGGCCGAAGCCGCCGTACGCCTGCTCGGCTTCACCCCGACGCCGAACGCCTACAACGCGCCGCAGCTGACCGTGACCCTGGCCGAACTGAAGTACCAGTCGCCGAAAGACAACCTGTACGTGACCGAGGCTACCATCGGCGCCACGTTCCGTGCCGACGTGTCCAATGGCGGCCGCCGCTACAGTGGCCGTTACGGCGCTTCGCTGGACCAGCGTTTCGGCATGGCGCCGAACCAGGAAACCAACACCCAGCTGGTGGGCGATGTGCTGAGCGATGCCCTGACCCGCATGTTCAAGGACCCGACCATCGGTCAGGTGCTGGGGCAGTAAGCCTTCAGCTATAAAACAAAACCCGCTGCCTGTGCTCCAGGCAGCGGGTTTTTTGTTGTCTGTGCCCGCGAAGAGGCCGGCAAATCTTCATGCCATGCCAGATGAAATTTGATGACACTTTGTCGCCTGAACCGGGCGTCTGGGCATGACTTGGGTAGAATGCCGGCCTTTGCCGTCGCTCATACCGAGGTTGCGTGATGTCCTTGCAAGTGCTCTGGGGGTTCCTGGCCGCCCACCCGACCAAGCTGATCAATCTGCTGGCGCTGCTGCTGACCTGCCCGGGCGGGTTGCTACTGCACAGTGCGCGGCGGCGCGAGGCCGAGACCCGCGAATACATGGCGGTGGACGAGGGGGTGGTGGACGCGTTCGACCTTCGGGTGCCGCGGTACTTCTACATTCTCGGTTTTTCGTGCCTGGCGATGGCGTTGCTGCTGTCCTGGTTCAGTACCTGGATTTGAGATTTTAGGGCCGCTTTGCGGCCCATCGCGACACAAGGCCGCTCCTACAGGTATGTGCGATCCCCTGTAGGAGCGGCCTTGTGTCGCGATGGGCTGCAAAGCAGCCCTAGGATCGATCAGGCAACCGGTGCCTGCTGCCTGACCTGGTACTGGTTGCGCACCGGCGTCGCATACTGCAACACCAGGTACGGCCGCTGCTCCTCGGGGCAGGCATCCAGGCGGCGTTGCCATTCCTCCTTGGCCCGAGCCAGCTCATCGGCCGGGAACACCTTCTCGGCGCTCGGCACCTGTAGCGCCTCATCCTTGCCATCCCACATCGCATAGGCCAGGTAGTGCACCGGGAACAGTCGGTAGCCACCGAGGATCTGCCGGTCGATTTCCGCTGCCAGTTGCTTGGTATCCTCGTGATACTCGGTCACCGGCGGGGCGAAGTTGATGTGCACCCGGCCTTTGTAGCCGGTAATGCCCTTGGCGATGCTGTTGTCGTCCTCGCCCGGCGCCTTCTTGTAGGTACCGGTGGTGGCGCGGATGTACAACTCGCGGGCCTTGGCCTGGTCGCACGGGTCATATTCGTAGCTGATCGAAACCGGTGTCAGGTTCAGGCTCTGGATCACCGCGCCGAACGGCTCGTCCTTGCGGCTCATGTGGAACATCTTGAGGATCGCCGAATCGGTGCGGTCGTCACCGTCCTTGGCCCGGCCTTCTGCCTGGGCGATCCAGATCGACGTGGCGTCGTTGCGGATCGAGTGGTTGATGTAGGCTGAGAGCAACTGGTAGGCCGCCAGCTTCTCGCGGCGCCCACTGATCGAGCGGTGCACGATGAAGCTCTTGTTCAGGCGCATCATGTCGCTGACAAACGGCTTTTGCAGCAGGTTGTCGCCAATGGCGATACGCGGCGTGGGCAGGCCGGCGTGGTACACCGCGTAGTTGACGAAGGCCGGGTCCATGACGATGTCACGGTGGTTGGCCAGGAACAGGTAGGCGGTGCCGGCCTTGAGCTGCTCCACGCCCGAATAGGTGACGCCGTCGGTGGCGCGGTCGATGGTCTGGTCGACGTAGTACTCGACTTTGTCCTGCAAGGTCGAGACACAGGTGACACCGGCGAATTCCTTGCGCAGGCGGCGGGCGATCAGCGGCTTGAGCAACCAGCCGAGAGCACCGGCCGCACGCGGGAAGCGGAAGTGGGTGAGGATATCGAGGAATGCCGGGTCGCTGAGCAGGCGTGCCAGAACGGCAGGGACCTCAGCGTCGTCGTACGGTCGGATGGCATCGAATTCGCCCATCATGCTCTCTTGTTGGAAACGGCTAGGGTAATAAGGTAGGGGCGGGCTCCGAAAAACGGCTCGGACACACACAGGCCCTGTAAACAGACCGGCAATTATACGCATAAGTCACCCCGGAGGCCGCGATGCTGCAAACTGCTATCTACGATTGCCCTTATTGTGGCGAAGAAGTCGAAACCACGGTGGACCTGTCCGGTGGCGATCAGGAGTACATCGAGGACTGTCAGGTATGCTGCAAACCTATCCGCTTCGTGCTGCAAGTTCATGGCGAGGAGTGGATGCTGGATGTATTCGGTGAGAATGACTGATGCAGCGTATCTACGAACCGGAAAACCTGCTCGAGGCTGAAATGCTGGCGGGCATGCTCGCCAGCGAGGGGGTCGAGGCGCACCTGGTTGGTCGTGACCTGATCGGTGCTGCCGGTGAACTGCCGATGCAGGGCTTGCTTGGGCTTGCCGTGGCTGATGAACAGGCCGAGTACGCACGGCAGCTGATCGATGCGTACAATGATGCCCAGCCACTGGTTGGCGACGAACCGGAGAGTTTCCCCGGTACCTTGATCTGCTAGGTTCTGAATTCGCCCATGTGTGGACGTTACGCCCTGTTTCGCTGGCCCCAGGCTCTTGCCAGTCTGCCGGGCTTTCCCGTTGGCCAGCCAGCCCAATGGAACATCTCGCCTGGGGCTTCGGTGCTGATCCAGCGCCAGCTTGACGGCCAGTTGCAACTGGCCAAGGCGCGCTGGGGGCTGACCCCGGCCTGGCTCACCGACCTGTCCCGCACCCCCGCCCATGCCCGCGCCGAAACCCTGGCCGAGCAGCCGATGTTTCGCGACGCGTTTCGCCTGCGTCGCTGCCTGATGCCGGCCAACGGCTTTTACGAATGGCGCGGCAGCGTGCGCAAGCGCCCGTACTGGCTGACCCCGGGGGAGGGTGCATCACTGTACTTCGCCGCCGTGTGGGAGGCCTACCCGGTGCAGGACCAGGTTTGGCTGAGTTGTGCGGTGGTGACCCAGGCGGCGATGAACCAGCGTCGGCCGCTGATACTGGACGAGGCAGGGCAGGCGGCCTGGCTTGACCCGGACACGCCGCTGGCCCGTTTGCATGAATTGCTGGCCAGCCCGCCGGCGACATTGCGCGAGCGGGCCCTGGCGCATTTCGTCAATGATCCGAAGCTGGATGCGCCGGAGTGCCTGACCCCGGCCTGATGTATGGCTGTGTCGGCCTCTTCGCGGCTGAAGCTGCTCCTACAACGATCGCATTACCCCTTTAGGAGCGGGTTCACCCGCGAAGGGGCCGGCACAGGCGACGAAAATCTTCCCTGCGGCTATGGCGGCCCCAAGCGACTCGGCCTACGATACGGCGCATGTAAAAAGGGAGTGTTTTCATGCGTAAGTCTTTTGTCGTCAGCCTGTTGAGTGCTGGCATCCTGCTGGCCGGCTGCCAGGCGGTTAATACCACCAGCGGCGGTGCTGTCGGCGTCGAGCGCCAGCAGTACATGTTCAGCATGCTCTCGACCGATGAGGTCAACCAGATGTACGCCCAGTCGTACCAGCAGACCCTGGGTGAAGCATCGAACAAAGGCGTGCTCGACAAGTCCAGCGCAGATGCCAAGCGTGTGCAGGTAATTGCCAACCGCCTGATCGCCCAGACCCCCAAGTTCCGACCGGATGCCGCGCAATGGAACTGGGAAGTCAACGTGATCAAGAGCGACGAGCTCAACGCCAACTGCGGCCCGGGCGGCAAGATCATCGTCTACACCGGCCTGATCGATCAGCTCAAGCTCACCGATGCGGAAATTGCTGCGGTGGTGGGCCACGAGATCGCCCACGCTTTGCGTGAGCACAGCCGCGAGGCGATGTCGAAGGCGTATGGCGTGGAAATGGCGCGCCAGGGCGCCGGTGCCCTGTTTGGCCTCGGCCAGGGCAGCATGGCCATGGCCGATACCGTGGTGAACTATGCCATGACCCTGCCCAACAGCCGGGCCAACGAGAACGAAGCCGACCTGATCGGCCTGGAGCTCTCGGCGCGTGCCGGTTACGACCCGAATGCCGCGATCACCTTGTGGAACAAGATGAGCCAGGCTTCCGAGGGCGCGCCGCCTGAGTTCATGAGCACTCACCCGGCGTCCCAGAGCCGCATTGCTTCGTTGCAGGCGGCGATTCCGAAGGTGATGCCGCTGTATCAGGCGGCCAAGAAGTAAGGCCCGACTTCCAGATGCTTACCCCTTGTAGGAGCAGCCTTGTGCTGCGAAAGGGTCGGTAAGAGCACCACATTTCCTGGTGCCTGTACCGGCCTCTTCGCAGCGCAAGGCTGCTCCTACAGGTTCGGCATCAGCCTGTCGCCTTTCGAGTCAACCCACCCAGCCACTGGCTTTCATCGCCGAGTACACTGCCACGATCGCCAACACGAAGAACGCCGTAGCCGCCAGGCGACGGATCAGCGTCAGCGGCAGTTTGTCCGCCGCGAAGTTACCCGCCAAAACCACCGGCACGTTGGCAATCAGCATGCCCAGGGTGGTACCGATAATGACCATGATCAGGTACGGGTACTGTGCTGCCAGCATTACCGTGGCGACCTGGGTCTTGTCACCGATTTCAGCCAGGAAGAACGCGATCAGCGTGGTCAGGAACGGCCCGAAGCGGCGCGCCGGGTTCTCGTCGTCATCCATCTTGTCCGGAACCAGGGTCCACAGCGCAGTGGCGGTGAAGCTCGCAGCCAGGATCCAGTGCAGTGCCGAGTCGCTGAAGAAGCTGCCTACCCACGCGCCCACGGCACCAGCCGCGGCATGGTTGGCCAAGGTGGCGGCGATGATGCCGGCGATGATCGGCCAGGGCTTGCGGAAGCGGGCAGCGAGTATGAGCGCGAGCAATTGCGTCTTGTCGCCGATTTCGGCTAGGGCAACGATGGCGGTGGGGACCAGCAAAGATTCCAGCATCAGGATTCCTACGGGGGCGGGTCGACACGGCTATGACACGTACAGCCTCCCCGCCCCGGGTAAGGTGTGCGTGTCATAGGTCTTGTCAAACCCTGGATCCGTCTATGCGGATCTCGCCATGCAGGCTGGCATGGTGGGTCGCACGCGCCATGGTCTGTGGACCAAGTATGTTGACGCGTACCGGGCGAGCTGGGCGCTCGCGGGAGACTACTCCCCTAGGACGGTGCGGATTCTGCCTAGACTAAACGCTTTCGGCAAGCGCTGTTTTTATCCGTGTGTTGCCTGGTAGATGCGGAAACCGTCCGCCTCGTCGCGTACCTGGCAGTTGCCCAGCGCCCCTTCGATCAGTGGCTGGTAGCGCAGGAAGCTGTTGGCAACCAGGCGCATTTCGCCACCTTTTCGCAGATGAACGGCTGATTTTTTCAGCAAGTTTTCCGATGCCTGGTAGTTGGTGTGCACCCCGGTGTGGAACGGCGGGTTGCTCAGGATCAGGCTCAGCTCGGTCGGCGCCGCGTCGATGCCGTCGCCGCTGATCACTTCGCCCTCCAGACCATTGGCGGCCAAGGTCAGGCGGCTGGCGGCCACGGCGAAGGCATCCACATCCAGCAGGGTCACCCGGTTTTGTGGATAACGGCGTTTGACCGTGGCGCCCAGCACCCCGGCACCGCAGCCGAAGTCCAGCACATGCCCGCTCGGCAGGCCGTCGAGGTGCTTGAGCAGCAGGGCGGTACCGCGATCGAGGCGGCCATGGCTGAACACACCGGGCAGACTGACCACTTGCAGCGGGCCGTCTTCCAGGCTGAGCTCGAAGCGTTCGGCCAGGCTTTCCAGGGGCTTGGCCTCTGGCGCGTGCTCGATGGTCACCTGCCACAGCTGGCAATGGCGGGCGCTGTCGAGCTTGCGCGGCTTGCCAAAGGCCTGCAGCTGCTTGGCCGCACCCTCGATGCCACCACGTTTCTCGCCGACCAGGTACAGCTCGCGGCCCGCCAGGCGCGAGGCCAGGGCGTTGAGCAGGTAGGCGGCCAGTTCGCGGGACTTGGGCAGGAACAGCACGGCGCTGTCGAAAGTCACTTCAGGGGGCTCCACCGCATAGTGGCTGCGCCCGGCGAAGCGGCTTTCGAGCATGGCCTGGTCGCCCGCATGCCAGGTCCAGGCCTGGGCATTGGGCAACTGGCCTAGCAGGCTGTCGGCGGGGGCGCCGGCGAGCAGCAGCGGGCTCTGGAAAAGCTCTGCCTGGCGGAGCAACACTTCACTGCGCGGGTCCATGGACGACGCCTCCTGGAAAAAAGTGGCGCAGTTTAGCAGAGGCGGGCGTCGGGCTCAGCTAACCACGCGGCGTGGCTGCCCGGCGAAGAAAGCCTGGGCGTTCTCGCTGAGCTGGCCGACGATGCGCTGGCGCGACTCTACCGCGCCCCAGGCGCTGTGCGGGGTGATGATCAGGCGCGGGATGCCGGGCTCGAGCAGCGGGTTGCCGTTGACCGGCGGCTCCACGCTCAGCACGTCGGTGGCGGCACCGCCCAGGTGGCCACTGCGCAGGGCGTCGGCCAGCGCCTGCTCGTCGATAAGGCCGCCGCGGGCGGTGTTGACCACCAGCGCGTTTGGCTTGAGCAGGGCCAGTTCGCGGGCCCCGAGCATGTGTCGGGTGTGTTCGTTCAGCGGGCAGTGCAGGGTCAGGGCGTCGACTTGCGGCAGCAACTCGTCCAGCGGCAACCGGTCGGCGCGTTCGGGGCGGCCGGGGATCTGCCCGCTGAGCACGCGCATGCCAAAGGCTTCGGCCAGTCGCGCCACCGCGCCGCCCAGTTCACCGTGGCCGAGCAGGCCAAGGGTCTTGCCCTCCAGCTCGACGATGGGGAAGTCCAGCAGGCAGAACTGGCTGGCCTTGGCCCACTGGCCGTCGGCTACCGCCTGGTTGTAGTCGCACAGGCGGGTGGCCAGTGCCAGTAGCAGGGCGAGGGTGTGCTGGGCGACGGACGGTGTGCCGTAGCCCTGGCAGTTGCACACGGTGATGCCCTGGGCGCGGGCGGCCGCCAGGTCGACGTTGTTGGTGCCGGTGGCGGCCACCAGGATCAGCTTCAGCTGCGGGTTGGCGGCCAGGGTCGCGGCGTCGAGCATGACCTTGTTGCTGACTACCGCTACCGCGCCCTTAAGGCGTTCGGCGACCTGCTCCGGCCGGGTGGCGGCGAACAGTTCGAACTCGTCGAACTGCTGCTTCAGGGGCGAGAGGTCGAGATCGCCCAGGTCCAGGGACTGGTGATCGAGAAACACGGCGCGACGCGGGCTGGGCATGAAGTTCTCCGAGGCTGGGCGGGATTTCGGTGTCGCGGCCATTCGCGGGTTGACCCGCGAATAGGCCATCAGCTTCACCACATAACCTGAAGCTGCCGCCGCAGTGTCTAGTTCAACCTTGCCGCCCGTCAACGCCCGCCACTCATACCTTCATCACGCAAATCATTCCTTCGGCTGATTTAGCCGTCACATTGGCGAACTACAGTAGTTCCCAGACTTGTCCGGCCCGCTTTCCAGAAAAGGGATACCCATGTTGCAGACCCGCATCATCAAGCCCGCCGAGGGCGCCCACGCCTACCCCCTGCTGATCAAGCGACTGCTGATGTCTGGCAGCCGCTATGAAAAGACCCGCGAAATCGTCTACCGAGACCAGATGCGGCTGACCTACCCCCAGCTCAACGAGCGCATCGCGCGCCTGGCCAACGTGCTGACCGAAGCCGGGGTAAAGGCCGGTGACACCGTGGCGGTGATGGACTGGGACAGCCACCGCTACCTGGAATGCATGTTCGCCATCCCGATGATCGGTGCGGTGGTGCACACCATCAACGTGCGCCTGTCGCCCGAGCAGATTCTATACACCATGAACCACGCCGAAGACCGCGTGGTGCTGGTCAACAGTGACTTCGTCGGCCTGTACCAGGCCATCGCCGGGCAACTGACCACCGTCGACAAGACCGTGCTGCTGACCGACGGCCCGGACAAGTCAGCCGAGCTGCCCAACCTGGTGGGCGAGTACGAGCAACTGCTGGCCGCTGCCAGCCCGCGCTACGATTTCCCGGACTTCGACGAGAACTCGGTGGCCACCACCTTCTACACCACTGGCACCACCGGCAACCCCAAGGGTGTGTACTTCACTCATCGGCAACTGGTGCTGCACACCCTGGCCGAAGCTTCAGTGACTGGCAGCATCGACAGCGTGCGCCTGCTGGGTAGCAACGACGTGTACATGCCCATCACGCCGATGTTCCACGTGCACGCCTGGGGCATTCCCTACGCCGCCACCATGCTCGGCATGAAGCAGGTGTATCCGGGGCGCTACGAGCCGGACATGCTGGTCAAACTGTGGCGCGAAGAGAAGGTCACCTTCTCCCATTGCGTGCCGACCATCCTGCAGATGCTGCTCAACTGCCCGACCTCCCAAGGTCAGGACTTCGGCGGCTGGAAGATCATCATCGGCGGCAGCGCACTCAACCGCTCGTTGTACCAGGCCGCCCTGGCACGCGGCATCCAGCTGACCGCTGCGTATGGCATGTCCGAGACCTGCCCGCTGATTTCCGCCGCCCACCTGAACGACGAACTGCAGGCCGGCAGCGAGGATGAGCGCGTCACCTACCGCATCAAGGCCGGCGTGCCGGTGCCGCTGGTGGAGGCGGCCATCGTCGACGGCGACGGCAACTTCCTGCCCGCCGACGGTGAAACCCAGGGCGAACTGGTGCTGCGTGCGCCATGGCTGACCATGGGCTACTTCAAGGAACCGGAAAAGAGCGAGGAGCTGTGGCAGGGCGGCTGGTTGCATACCGGTGATGTCGCCACGCTCGACGGCATGGGCTATATCGACATCCGCGACCGTATCAAGGATGTGATCAAGACCGGTGGCGAGTGGATTTCCTCGCTCGACCTCGAAGACCTGATCAGCCGTCACCCGGCCGTGCGCGAAGTGGCGGTGGTAGGGGTGGCCGACCCGCAGTGGGGTGAACGCCCGTTTGCACTGCTGGTGGTGCGCGAAGACCAGGTCATCGACGCCAAGGCGCTGAAGGAACACCTCAAGCCATTCGTCGAGCAAGGGCACATCAACAAGTGGGCGATTCCAAGCCAGATCGCCGTTGTTACCGAAATTCCCAAGACCAGTGTCGGCAAGCTCGACAAGAAACGCATCCGCCAGGACATCGTCCAGTGGCAGGCCAGCAACAGCGCGTTCCTCTCCACGCTGTAACCGCCATGCGGGTCGCGCAGTGCAGCGCGCGACCCGCATGCTAGAGAGGTGGAACCTTGCCAAACGGCAGAAATACGCCATCCTTTAGCACTGCCAGCGCGCAGCCGGGGCAACATGGCAGCGAGTTGGCCGCACGGAGCGCAAATCACACTTTAGAGGGATCAAGCGCCTGTGCCTTGCTGGCTATAGTCGGGGCCAGGGGATTTTCAGGAATGGGGGAGGCGACATGCGCAAGCCGTGTCGCCGCGGGCGCAAGCCTGCAAACCGGTCGCTCGGGCCGTTCTTGAAAGGACTCACTGCCATAACAAAAAAAGTACATGGAGTAGCGTCGATGAAATCTGCAAACCTGTTCTGGCGCCGGGCCAAGTTGCCCCTGGCCGTCAGCCTTGCTTCCACGCTCGCAAGTCCTGCTTTCGCTGTCAGTTTCAACATTGGTGAAATCGAAGGCCAGTTCGACTCGTCGCTCTCCATCGGCGCCAGCTGGTCGACGGCCAACCCGAACAAGAACCTGATCGGGGTGAACAACGGCGGCAAGGGCCTGTCGCAGACATCCGACGATGGCCACCTGAACTTCAAGAAGGGCGAAACCTTCTCCAAGATCTTCAAGGGTATCCATGACCTGGAGCTCAAGTACGGCGACACCGGTGTGTTCGTCCGCGGCAAGTACTGGTACGACTTCGAACTGAAGGACGAAGGCCGCGAGTTCAAGGACATCAGCGACTCCAACCGCAAGGAAGGCGCCAAATCGTCCGGTGCCGAACTGCTCGACGCATTCGTCTACCACAACTACTCCATCGGCGATCAGCCAGGCTCGGTGCGCTTGGGCAAGCAGGTGGTGAGCTGGGGTGAAAGTACCTTCATCGGTGGCGGCATCAACTCGATCAACCCGATCGACGTGTCGGCGTTCCGCCGCCCGGGGGCCGAGATCAAGGAAGGCCTGATTCCGGTCAACATGTTCTACATTTCGCAGAGCCTGACCGACAACCTGTCGGCGGAGGCTTTCTACCAGATCGAATGGGACCAGACGGTCGTCGACAACTGCGGCACCTTCTTCTCCCAGCCAGACATCATTGCCGACGGCTGTACCGACAACCTGCGCGTGCTCAACAGCAGTCGCACAGTGCCGGGGGCGGCGCAGCAATTCCTTGCCACCCGTGGCGTGGACATCAATGAGGAAGGGGTGATGGTGCGCCGCGGCGCCGACCGCGATGCGCGTGACAGCGGCCAGTTTGGCGTGGCAATGCGCTACATGTTCGAGCCGCTGGACACCGAGTTTGGCGCCTACTTCATGAACTACCACAGCCGTGCGCCAATCTTCAGTGCTACCGGGGCCGCGCCTTCAGTGTTCGCCGGCCTGAGCGCATTGCCTGCACAGCTGCGCGCATTGGCACCGCTGATCGTGGCAGGTAACTCCGAGTACTTCGTCGAATACCCCGAGGACATCCGCCTTTATGGCTTGAGCTTCTCTACCACGTTGCCCACCGGGACCGCCTGGAGCGGCGAACTCAGCTACCGCCCCAACGCACCGGTGCAACTGAATACCACGGATATCCTGTTCGCCGGGGTCCGCCCCATTGGCGGTGCCTTGAGCAACGCTTCGCTGCTGACCGGTACGCCGGGGCAGGACTTGCACGGGTATCGCCGCAAGGAGATCACTCAGTTCCAGACCACCCTCACGCATTTCTTCGACCAGGTAATGGGCGCCAGCCGCATGACCGTGGTGGGCGAGCTGGGTGTCACCCATGTGGGCGGCCTGGAGAGCGCCCACGATACCCGCTACGGTCGCGATCCGGTGTTTGGTCCAGGCCCGCTGCCATCCACCGGTGGGGCAAACACCTGTCAGGCCCTGAATGCCAGCACCATCGCAGGCGCTGGTGCCGGTGCCTCCACCGCCAACCTGAGCCGCAACTGCGAGAACGATGGCTTTACCACCAGCACTTCCTGGGGTTACCGCGCCCGAGTCATCTGGGACTACAACGATGTCTTTGCCGGGGTCAACCTGAAACCCAGCGTGGCCTGGTCGCATGACGTCTCCGGCTATTCGCCGGGCCCTGGCGCCAACTTCGAGGAAGGCCGCAAGGCCGTCAGCCTGGGCCTCGACGCCGAGTACCAGAACACCTACACGGCAAGCCTGTCGTACACCAACTTCTTCGATGGCAAGTACACCACCGTGGATGACCGCGACTTCGTCGCGCTCAGCTTCGGCGTGAACTTCTAAGCATTCAGATCCAGGACGACACGACATGAACAAGACCAGAAGTCTGCTGCAAGCCGGTGTGCTGGGCCTGTCCCTGCTGGCGACCAGCGTCATGGCTGCAGTATCCGCCGACGAGGCGGCCAAGCTGGGCAGTACCTTGACTCCGATGGGTGCCGAAAAGGCTGGCAACGCCGATGGCTCGATCGGCCCGTGGGAACCGCTGTCCAAGAGCGCGGGCAGCGTCGACGGCAAGGGCTTCCTGTCCGACCCGTACGGCAGTGACAAGCCGCTGTTCACCATCACCGCGCAGAACGCCGACCAGTACAAGGACAAGCTCTCGCCGGGCCAGCTGGCCATGCTCAAGCGCTATCCGGACACCTTCAAGATCCCGGTATTCAAGACCCATCGCGGTTCCACGGTGCCGGCCGATGTGTTCGCTGCCATCAAGGAAAACGCTACCAAGACCACCCTGGTCGAAGGCGGCAACGGTCTGAACAACTTCCGCACGGCTGTACCGTTCCCGATCCCGAAAAGCGGCCTGGAGGTGATCTGGAACCACATCACCCGCTACCGGGGCGGTAGCGTCAGCCGTCTGGTGACCCAGGCAACGCCGCAGCAGAACGGCTCTTTCAACCCGGTATACTTCTCCGACCAGTTCGTCTTCCGCGAAAGAATGAAGGATTACGACCCGAACAACCCGGGCAACATCCTGTTCTACTTCAAGCAGGAAGTGACCGCGCCTGCGCGCCTGGCCGGTACCGTGCTGCTGGTGCACGAAACCCTCGACCAGGTGAAGGAACCACGCAAGGCGTGGATCTACAACGCCGGTCAGCGCCGCGTACGCCAGGCACCACAAGTGTCGTACGACGGCCCGGGTACCGCCGCCGACGGTTTGCGCACCTCCGACAACCTGGACATGTTCAACGGTGCGCCAGACCGCTATGACTGGAAGCTGGAAGGCAAGAAGGAGATGTACATCGCGTCCAACGCCTTCAAACTCGACGACCCCAAGCTCAAGTACACCGACATCATCAAGGCCGGGCACATCAATCAGGACCTGGCCCGTTACGAGCTGCGCCGTGTATGGCACGTGGTCGCCACCCTCAAGCCGGGCCAGCGGCACATCTATGCCAAGCGTGACTTCTACATCGACGAGGACACCTGGCAGGCGGCGGTGATTGACCAGTACGACGGCCGTGGCCAACTGTGGCGCGTGTCCGAGGCACATGCCCAGCCGTACTACAACGTGGAAGTCCCGTGGTACACCCTGGAAGCCATCTATGACCTGCAGTCGGGCCGTTACCTGGCCTTGGGCATGAAGAACGAAGAGAAGCGCGCCTACGACTTCGGCTTCAGTGCCAGCAAGGCTGACTTCCAGCCAGCGGCACTGCGCCAGTCGGGTATTCGCTGATCTGAAAACGCGTCACGCCGTGTCATCTCAGAGCGCCCCGGCTAGCCCGGGGCGTTTTTATTTCCTGTACCGGCCCCTTCGCGGGCGCGCCCGCTCCCGCATGTACTGCACTGGGCTTGAAGCCTGCGCAATCCCTGTAGGAGCGGGTTCACCCGCGAAGAGGCCGGAACAGGCAATAAAGCTGGTGAATACCTCCCCAAACCCCCGCCCCAGCCGCTGTCCATTAGTCATGTTGCTTTTTGTCGCAGTCTTTTCCAGTGGAATTGCGCCCATCATCTTCAAATGCGTAGCGTTACCCGCTAGTCTCGCAAGCATCCATACCGCCGTAGTCTTCCAACCAGAACGAGCCGGCCATGACAGATCTGTCCCGTACGCATGGATTCACCAGCCAGGCCCTGGGCCTGCTGGACGGGCGTTTCTTCCGGCCGCCCTTGCCGGACGGCCATGTGCCGCGCCTGCGCCTGTGTCAGCGGCTGCAAGCCGGTCTCGGCGGGCGGTTGTTACTGGTCAACGCCCCGGCGGGGTTCGGCAAAAGCTCCCTTGCCATCGAATTTTGCGAAGCGCTGCCCGAGCACTGGCGTAGCCTGTGGCTGGGCCTGAGCCAACGGGATGCCGACCCTGGCCGATTCCTCGAACGCCTGCTCGAAGGCCTGCAGCAGTACTGCCCGGCGCTGGGCGGCCAGGCCATGGGCCTGCTGAAAATGCGCCAGCGCCACCAGCCGTTCGCCTTCGAGGAATGGCTCGACGGCCTGCTAGACGAGTTGGCGCTGTACCTGCAAGCCGATACTCCCTTGTTGCTGGTGCTGGACGACTATCACCTGGCCCAGGGGCCGGTGCTCGACCGCTGCCTGCAGTTCTTCCTCAATCACCTGCCCCCCGGCCTGGTGCTGCTGGTCACCAGCCGCCAACGCCCGGATTGGCACCTGGCGCGCCTGCGCCTGTCGCGGCAACTGGTCGAACTCAACGAGCAGGACTTGCGCCTGACTACCGAAGAATCACTGGCGGTGATCGGCCGTCAACCCACCGGCCTGCGTGGCCAGGCCCTGGACAACCTGATCCAGCGCAGCGACGGTTGGGTGGCCGGGTTGCGTTTCTGGCAGCTGGCGGCAAGCGAGTCCGCTGACGAGCAGGCCTTGCCCCAGGCCTTGCATGGCGGCGAGGGCCTGATCCGTGACTATCTGCT
This sequence comes from Pseudomonas sp. 13159349, assembly GCF_013305685.1. Lineage (NCBI taxonomy): Bacteria > Pseudomonadati > Pseudomonadota > Gammaproteobacteria > Pseudomonadales > Pseudomonadaceae > Pseudomonas > Pseudomonas sp. 13159349. The sequence continues at coordinate 990,055 of NZ_CP045553.1, forward strand.
GGAAGAAGTCATCGACATGCTGCCCGCCGATGTACAGGCCTTCCTGTACGAAACGGCCTGCCAGGAACGTTTCTGCTCCCCGCTGTGCGATGCCGTACGCGGCCGCCACGACAGTGCCGCGATCCTGCGTTTCTTGCAGGCGCACCAGGTGTTCCTGGTGCCGCTGGACGAGCATGGCCACTGGTTCCGCTATCACCACCTGTTCTCCGACCTGTTGCGCAGCCGCCAGGCCAGCGAGCCGCTGGCCGACCTGCAGTTGCGTGCCTGCCGCTGGTTCGAAAGCCAGGGCCTGCTGGACGAAGCGGTAGAACAGGCCCTGCGCGCCGGTTACCTCGATGTCGCCGCCGACCTGGTGCAGAGCCTGTCCGAGGAGCAACTGCTGGCCGAACAGAACGTCGGCATGTTGCTGCGCTGGAAGATGGACCTGCCCGACAGCCTGCTGATCAGCACGCCGCGGCTGATCGTGCTGTACAGCTGGGCGTTGGGCCTGGCGTGCCAGTTGGACGCGGCCGAGGACCTGGCGGGGTATCTCAGCCGCTTCCTGCCCGCGCCTTCGGCAACCGCGCAAAAGTCCATGCTGGCCCAGTGGCTGGCGCTGAGTGGTGTGATCGCCCGTGGCCGTGGTGATCGCGAGCGCACCCTGGCCTATTGCGGTGAAGCGCTGCAGAGCTTGCCGAGCAAGCGTTATGGCCAACGCCTGGTATGCCTGTCGACGCTGTCCAACCTGGCGATAGCCGATGGCGATTTCTGGCGGGCCCGCGGCTGGAACCGCGAGGCGCTGGAGTTGGCCCAGCGTGTCGGCAACCCGTTGTTCGAGGCCCTGGCCCATTACGACCGGGCGCGGGTGCTGCATGCCCGTGGCGAGGTGTTGCGCGCACTGGACGAAGTGCGCGAGGGGCTGCAACGCCTGCAAGGGCTGTCGGCACAGCGGCTGTATGCCGTGCGCGCCCGCTTGACGCTTTACGAAGGCTACCTGCTGGTATCGCGCCTGCAGCCGTCCCAGGGCCGTGCCCGCTTGCGTGCGGGGCTGGGCGAGGCGCGGGCCTGCCGTGATATCAGTGTGCTCATCGGCCATTGCGTGATCGCTACGCTCGATGGCCGGGAAGGGCACTTTGCCGAGGCTTTTGCCGAACTGGCCGAGGCCGAGCGGCTGATGCACATCTGGGATGTGCCGCCGGTCTACTACCTGGCCATGATCACCCTGGTCAAATGCGAGTTGTGGCTGGCCCAGGGGCGCATCGACCTGGCCGAGTCCTGGCTGCTGCGCCTGGGTCAGACCTATGGCGGCGAGCAACCGGCGGCGGCCCCGGAGTTCCACCCGTTGCTGCCGTTGCACATCGCCTTGCAGCAGGCATCGCTCGAGCGTATCCAGTCGCGTAGCGACGACGCGGCGCAACGCCTGGCCAGCCTGGTCGAGCGCGGCCAGGCCAGTGGCGGCATGATGCTCAGCGTCAGTGCCATGTGCCAGTGGCTTGGCTTGTTGCTGGGCGAAGGTCGGGAAGAGCAGGCCGCCCAGTTGTTGCCACGGTTGCTGGTGGCAGCCCAGGGCGGCGTGTTGCAACCGTTCCAGCCTTTGCTGGAGCAGCACCCGCAGTGGCTTCTCGAACAGCTCCAGGCAGTTGCTGCCTGCCCGGTGCAGGCCGAGTTGCTCAAGCGCCTGCCGCAGATACCAAGCGCCAGCATCGGCAGCGGCGAAGCCCTGAGTAGCCGCGAGTTGGCCGTGCTCGAGCTGATTGCCCAGGGTTGTTCCAACCAGCAGATCAGCGAGCGGTTGTTCATTTCCCTGCACACGGTGAAAACCCACGCCAGCCATATCAACAGCAAGCTGGGGGTGGAACGGCGTACCCAGGCGGTGGCGAAGGCCAAGTCCCTGGGGCTGCTGGTGTGATATTGGCCCAGCAAGGTCTTGCTCGTTGAAGTGATGGCTCGAGGCCGTGGCTCGTGGCCGCCAGTGCTCTACCCTCATCTTTCCCGACCAGCTGCCGATACAGCTATCGGTGGCATCGCCTCGCGCGATTTTTCAATCATTCCAAGGCAGGTCGTGTTGATGCTGCAGTACGGGCAAAAGAGCTTTCTGATCGTCGACGACTTTACCGACTTTCGTACGTCGACCCGTTCCATGCTGCGCGAACTGGGCGTGCGTGATGTGGACACCGCCGACAGCGGCGAGCAGGCGCTGCGCATGTGCGCGCAAAAGCGCTATGACGTCATCCTGCAGGACTTCCACCTGGGCGACGGCAAGAAGAACGGCCAGCAGGTGCTCGAAGACCTGATCCTCGACAAGCACATCAGCCATGAGTGCATATTCATCATGGTCACGGCCGAGAGCAGCCAGGCCATTGTCCTCAGCGCCATCGAGCACGAGCCTGATGCCTATCTGACCAAGCCGTTCAACCGAGTTGGCCTGGCCCAGCGTGTCGAGAAACTGTACCAGCGCAAGACCCTGCTCAAGCCGATCCTGCAGGCCCTGGACCGCAATCGCCCGGCCGAAGTGCTGGCTGCCTGCGCCGAGCTGTGCAAGCGCGACCCACGCCTGGCCCCGCTGTGCCTGCGCTATCGGGCAGATGCCTTGCGCAACCTCAACCGCTTCGAGGAACTGGAGAAGTTCCTCAAGGCCATCCTGGCCAGCCGCCCGCAGCCATGGGCCTACTCGGCGTTGGGCAGCCTGATGCACAAGCGTGGCCAGAATGCCCAGGCCCAGGGCGTGTACGAGCAGGCGCTCAAGGCCTTCCCGATCATGCCGGGCCTGTACGATGGCATGGCCGAGGTGCTGGTGGCCCAAGGCGAAACCAGGCGTGCGCAGAACATGCTTGAAGAAGCCGTGCGCCTGTCGCCGCTATCGGTGCGCCGGCAGTCGACGCTGGGCAAGCTGGCGTTGGAAAACGAAGACTTCGAGAGTGCCTCGAAGGCATTTCGCCATGCGGTGAATCAGGGCCAGAGCTCGCGCTACAAGGACGCCGAGAACAACCTGGGCCTGGTGCAGGCGCTGATGAGCAGGAATGCCGGTTTTGGCCTGGATGCGCGCACACGGGTCGAGATCAACAGCACACTCAGCGAAGTGGCCAAGGAAAACCCCGAGGACCAAGGCCTGCAGGTGCGTGCCCGCATGATGAAGGCCGCCAGCCTGCAGCAGGCCGGCGACCCTGAAACGGCTGCAAAGCTGACCGAACAGGCGATCCAGCGTCTGGACAAGATGAACCAGTTCTTCTCGGTCGATTCGGCTCTGACCGTTGCCGTGCAGTTGCAGGCCATGGGGCAGGAAGCTGCTGCCATCGGCGTGCTGAAGAGCTGTGTGGAAAGTTATGGCGACGACCCCAAGGTCATGGAGAGGGTCGGCAAGCTGACGGACGACCCCAGCGTGCTCAACGCCATTACCGAAGCTGTCACCCTCAATCGCCAGGGTGTGCGCAGTTACCAGGGAGGGCAGCTCGGCGAGGCGTTGCAGCTGTTCCGCAAGGCGCTGGGTTTGCAGCCGAAGAACATCAGCATCGCCCTCAACACTGCCCAGGCGCTGCTGCGCATCGGCGGAGACAACCCTCAGCCCGCGATCATGCAGGAGTGCCGCGACGCCCTGACCAGCGTGGCCGGCATCCCCGCCAGCGACAACCGCTACGACCGCTACCGCAAACTGCACATCCGAGTGTTCGGCGCATGAATCAAGACAACCAGGGGCTGGATTTTTCCACGGTGATCGCCTCCACCGTGCACGACCTGAAGAACTCCCTGTCGGCGCTGATCCAGTCCCACAACCAGTGGATGCAGCGCTTGCCCGAGGAGCTGCGCGGTGGTGCCGAGCAAGGGGTGATGGAGCATGAGTTTCGTCACCTCAACGGCATGCTGGTGCAGTTGCTGGGGTTGTACAAACTGGGCGTGAACCAGTTGCCGGTGTGCCCGGACTACCACGAACTGGACGATTTCATCGAAGCCCAGCTGGCGGCACACGAGGAAGTGCTCAAGCACAAGGACATCCTAGCCACCTGGCGCATCGACACCGACAACCCGCTGGGCTTCTTCGACCGCGAGCTGGTGGCCTCGGTGATCGCCAACGTGATCACCAACGCCACCCGCTTTGCCGCGCATGCCTTGCTGATCACCATCGAAGAGGCAGACAACCAGCTGGTCATCTGCGTCAACGATGACGGCCCGGGTTATCCACAGCGGATGCTCGAACGCCAGGAAGAATTCATCCAGGGTATCGACTCGACCAGCGGCAGTACCGGCCTTGGCCTGTATTTTGCGGCGCGGATCGCGGCACTGCATGAAAGCGGCGGGGTGCGCGGGCGGATCGAGATCTCCAATGGCGGCGCGCTTGGGGGTGGGTTGTTCAGGTTGTTTTTGCCTTGAAACTGACAAGGATTGCGTTTCAAATTTTTGCAGCTGGAAGGTAGGTTCACAAGGTGATGTAGGGCATTTCCTTCTTGAGGTTGCAGGGCTTTTGTCCATACCGGGCAAATGACAGTGTAGATACGACGTCTCTACATTTCGCTTGCAATCATTTGGAGGGTTTCTACTATGTATCTACCTTGGGAGATACTCATGCAGATCAAGATTCAACAGTGGGGTAACAGCGCCGCGATTCGCTTGCCGGCTGCAGTGCTCAAGCAGATGCGTCTCGGAGTCGGCTCTACCTTGAGCCTGGACACCGCGGGTGAGACCATGGTGCTCAAACCCGTCAGGTCGAAACCCAAATACACCCTTGAAGAGCTGATGGCTCAGTGCGACCTGGATGCACCGGAGCCAGAGGACATGGCCGACTGGAACGCGATGCCACCAGTAGGGCGTGAAGTGTGAAACGGGTGAAGTTCGCCAGGGGCGATATCGTCCGCATCAATCTCGATCCGACTGTTGGACGGGAGCAGCAGGGTGCTGGGCGACCTGCGCTGGTGCTCACTCCCGCTGCGTTCAATGCGTCAGGCCTGGCTGTGGTAGTGCCGATCACCCAAGGTGGCGATTTTGCCAGGCATGCGGGTTTCGCCGTCACGCTCAGCGGTGCGGGTACGCAGACTCAGGGCGTGATGCTCTGCAATCAGGTGCGCACAGTCGACCTTGAAGCCAGATTTGCCAAACGCATAGAGTCGGTACCCGAGGTCGTCATCCTTGATGCACTGGCTCGCGTACAGACCCTCTTCGATTAACCGGTTCCCGTATTCCCTATGCAGAATCCATCGTCAGCGCTCATCCGCGAAACCTTCCCCGTAGGCCCCCTGCAGTGCAACTGCACCCTGATCGGCGACCCGCTGACCAAAAAGGCCATCGTCGTCGACCCGGGCGGTGACCCGGACAAGATCCTGGCCCGCCTGCAGGCCCACGGGCTGACGCTGGTGAGCATCATCCACACCCACGCGCACTTCGATCACTTCCTCGCCTCGGGCAAGCTCAAGGAGCTGACCGGCGCCACGCTGCACTTGCACAAGGACGACCAGTCGCTGTGGGACAACCTGGAAATGCAGTGCCAGATGTTCGGCGTGCCCTACACTCCGGTACCCGCGCCAGACCGCTGGCTGGGGGATGACGAGGAGCTGGCCTGTGGATGTGGCGTGGCCCTGCATACGCCAGGCCACACGCCAGGCTCGATGAGTTTCTGGTTTGCCGACGCCAAGCTGCTGATCGCCGGCGATACCCTGTTCCGCCGGGGCATTGGCCGTACCGATTTGTGGGGTGGCGACCAGCGGGCCATCGTCCGTTCCATCAGGGAGCGGCTGTACCGGCTGGACGAAGAGGCCATCGTGGTGACCGGCCACGGGCCTGATACCCGCCTGGGCGACGAAATGCGCGAGAACCCCTTTGTGCGTGCCTGATGGCACATGAAGGCACTTTCACGGAATTTTTCGGCGCCGATGCAATCCAAGGCTGGCATAGATCCCTTTATGATCTGTCGCATTCATGAATTCAGTAGGAGCTTGTCCATGTTCACCATGCGTCGTCTGATTATCGTCGCAACCGCCGCTGCCCTGATGACCGGCTGTGCCGGCCAGAACCCTTATGACAGCCAAGGGCAGGCGCAGGGCTCCACCGGGATGAGCAAAACTGCCAAATACGGCGGCCTGGGCGCGCTGGCCGGTGCTATCGCCGGTGCCGCCATCGACCACAACAACCGTGGCAAGGGCGCACTGATCGGCGCTGCTGCCGTGGGTGCCGCTGCAGCCGGTTATGGCTACTACGCCGACAAGCAGGAAGCCGAATTGCGCGCGCAAATGGCCAATACCGGTGTGGAAGTTCAGCGCCAGGGTGACCAGATCAAGCTGATCATGCCGGGCAACATCACCTTCGCAACCGACTCGGCCAACATCGCGCCAAGCTTCTACTCGCCGCTGAACAACCTGGCTGGCTCGTTCAAGCAGTTCAACCAGAACACCATCGAAGTGGTCGGCTTCACCGACAGCACTGGCAGCCGCCAGCACAACATGGACCTGTCCCAGCGCCGTGCGCAGGCGGTCAGCACCTACCTGACCTCGCAGGGTGTGGATGCCTCGCGTATCACTGTACGTGGCATGGGCCCGGACCAGCCGATCGCCAGCAACGCCGACGCCAATGGCCGTGCGCAGAACCGCCGTGTGGAAGTGAACCTGAAGCCGATTCCGGGTCAGCAGTATGACCAGGGGCAGGTTCAGCAGTAAGGCATCAACCCTGGTGCCGCTTTGCGGCCCATCGCCGGCAAGCCAGCTCCCACAGGTACTGCACAAGGCTCAAGGGCTATGCAAATCCTGTGGGAGCTGGCTTGCCGGCGATGGGCTGCAAAGCAGCACCAGCTTTTAACCCCCCACGCTGGCCTGGATCGCCGTCAGGGCAATGGTATGCACGATATCGTCAACCTGAGCCCCGCGCGGCAAGTCGTTCACCGGTTTGCGCAACCCTTGCAGCATCGGCCCCAGGCTGACCCCGTCGGTGCTGCGTTGCACCGCCTTGTGGGTCGTGTTGCCGGTATTCAGGTCAGGGAACACGAATACCGTCGCCCGCCCGGCTACCGGGCTGCCCGGCGCCAGCTCCCGTGCAATCGCCGGGTTGGCCGCCGCGTCATACTGCAACGGCCCGTCGATCAGCAGCTCCTGCGCCGCGCCCTGTGCCAGGCGGGTCGCTTCGCGTACTTTCTCGACTTCCTCGTCGCTGGCCGAATCGCTTGAATAACTGATCATCGCCACCCGTGGCGCGATGCCGAAGGCCTGCGCCGATTCGGCACTCTGCCGGGCGATCTCGGCCAGTTCGACAGCACTCGGGTGTGGGTTCATCACGCAGTCGCCGTACACCAGCACCTGCTCGGGGAACAGCATGAAGAACACCGACGACACCAGGCTCGAGCCCGGTGCGGTCTTGATCAGTTGCAGTGCCGGGCGGATGGTGTTGGCGGTGGAGTGCACCAGGCCCGAGACCAGGCCGTCCACTTCGTCCAGAGCCAGCATCATGGTACCGATCACCACCGGATCCTCCAGTTGCTGCTCGGCCATTGGTGCATTGAGGTTCTTGCTCTTGCGCAGCTCGACCATCGGTTCCACATAGCGCCCGCGAATCAGCTCTGGGTCGAGAATCTCCAGGCCCGGTGGCAAGGTGATGCCCTGGGCTCGGGCCACCGCGTCGACATCCTCAGGCTTGGCCAGCAGCACGCAGCGGGCAATGCCGCGAGCCTGACAGATGGCTGCTGCCTGAACGAGCAGAGGCTCGGCACCCTCCGGCAGGACGATGCGCTTGTTCGCCTGCTGTGCCCGCTGGATCAACTGGTAGCGGAACACGGCTGGCGACAGGCGCAATTCACGCGGGGTGCCGCAACGCTGGTGCAGCCAAGCGGCGTCGAGATGGCTGGCGACGAAGTCGGTGATGAATTCGGCGCGCTCGCGGTCGTCCACCGGGATTTCGCGGTTCAGCGAGTTGAGCTGGTTGGCAGTGTCGTACGAGCCGGTACTGACCGAGAGGATCGGCAGGCCGGCCTGCAGGGCACCTCGGCACAGACCAAGGATACGCGCGTCAGGTTTGCTGTCGCTGGTCAGCAGCAGGCCGGCCAGCGGGACGCCGTTGATCGCCGCCAGGCTGACGGCGAGGATGATGTCGTCGCGGTCGCCCGGGGTCACCACCAGGGTACCCGAGGTGAGCAGTGGCACCGTGTTGGCAACGGTACGCGCGCAGATGATGATCTTGCTCATGCGCCGCTGTTCATAGTCGCCGGCATTGAGCACCTGGGCACCGAGCAGGTCGGCCACATCGCGGGTGCGCGGGGCGTTCAGTTCAGGCTGGTAGGGGATGCAGCCCAGCAGGCGGAAGTCGTTACCGCGCAGTAGTGGCGAGTGCTCGCGCAGGCGGGTGGAAAAGTCCGCCATGCTTTCGTCGGTGCGCACCTTGTTGAGGATTACCCCGAGCACCTTCGGGTCGCGCGGGCCGCCGAACAGCTGGGCCTGCAGTTCGACCCGGCCGGACAACTCGCTGAGCACTTCGTTTTCCGGCGCCGATACCAGTATCACCTCGGCATCCAGGCTCTTGGCCAGGTGCAGGTTGACCCGCGCCGCATAGCTGGCGTGGCGCGTGGGCACCATGCCTTCGACCACCACCACGTCGTTGCCGATGCAGGCTTGCTGGTAAAGGCGGATGATTTCTTCGAGCAACTCGTCCAGCTGGCCATCGCCCAGCATGCGCTCGACATGGGACAGGCTCAGCGGCACAGGGGGCTTGATGCCGTGGGTACGGGCAACCAGCTCGGTGGAGCGCTCGGGGCCGGTGTCACCCGGGTGAGGCTGGGCGATCGGCTTGAAGAAGCCGACCTTCAGGCCGGCCCGCTCCAGGGTGCGCACCAGACCCAGGCTGATGGAAGTCAGGCCGACACCGAAATCGGTCGGCGCAATGAAAAATGTCTGCATGCGTGCTTCTCGAAATAAGCGGTGCAAGAAATTAACGGCCAAGGGTAGCGCTATCGGCCCCTTGTGCGCACCAGCCGCAAGCGAAAGGCTGGCCGATGCGCTGCGCGCGTTGGGCCGGGTCGAGCACCCAGGGGCGCGCCTGCCACGGCGGCTGGTGGCGCAGGTGCTGGGTGTGGCCGCAGGACAGCTCGGCCACCCAGTGGCCCTCTTCGTCCTGGTGGAAGCCGGTGATCCGACTGATGGGCCGTTGCTCGTCCGCGGTGCGTTCGCAATCGGGCGATGGCTTGGTTACACTTGTCCGCTCTACATACTTTTGCAAAAGGTCTTGCCCCATGCTGATCGCCGCCAACAAGGCTGTCTCCATCGACTATACCCTGACCAACGACGCCGGGGAGACCATCGACAGCTCCGCCGGCGGTGCACCGCTGGTTTACCTGCACGGTGCCGGCAACATCATCCCGGGCCTGGAAAAAGCCCTGGAAGGCAAGCAGGCCGGTGACGAGCTGAACGTTTCCATCGAGCCGGAAGATGCCTACGGCGAATACCTGGCCGAGCTGGTCAGCACCCTGAACCGCAGCCTGTTCGAAGGTGTCGACGAACTGGAAGTGGGCATGCAGTTCCACGCTTCGGCGCCGGATGGCCAGATGCAGATCGTCACCATCCGCGACATCGACGGCGACGACGTGACTGTCGACGGCAACCACCCGCTGGCCGGCCAGCGTCTGACCTTCCAGGTCAAGGTGGTCAACGTTCGTGATGCCAGCGACGAAGAAATCGCTCACCGCCACATCCACGGTGAAGGTGGCCATCACCACTGATTTTCTGCGCTAAGCTCAGAAAGTCGCCAGGCGCTCGGGCAAGCCGATTTGCCTTCCTACGGGAGGTGGACGGTTTGGACGAGCGCCTTTTTAGTGGGCGTAATTCGCCTGCGCGGCAACCGGGAACCTGAGAGGGGATTCATCATGAGTGCATTTCACGACCTGAAACTGGACGCGTTGAACGGCGGGGAGCTGCCCCTCGCACCGTTCAAGGGCCAAGTGGTGCTGGTGGTCAACGTTGCCTCCAAGTGTGGTCTCACGCCGCAATACAAGGCCCTGGAGAACCTCTACCAGAATTACAAGGACAAGGGCTTCAACGTGCTTGGCCTGCCGTGCAACCAGTTTGCCGGGCAGGAGCCTGGCAGCGAAAAGGAAATCCAGGAGTTCTGCAGCCTCAACTACGGGGTGAGCTTCCCGCTGGGTGCCAAGCTGGAGGTCAACGGGCCGCAGCGCCATTCGCTGTACCGCCTGCTGGCGGGTGAGGGGGCAGAGTTCCCGGGCGACATTACCTGGAACTTCGAGAAGTTCCTGGTGGGCAAGGACGGGCGGGTGCTGGCGCGTTTTTCGCCGCGCACTGCGCCGGATGATCCTGCGGTGGTGCAGGCTATCGAGAAAGCCTTGGCCTGAAGCGCCTGACGCGGTCCCTGTAGGAGCGGCCTAGTGCCGCGAATGGGCCGCAGCGCGGCCCACGATGGCTGCCATGATGCCGAATGCCTGGGGCCGCTTCGCGGCCCATTCGCGGCACAAGGCCGCTCCTACACAGATCGCGTAGCACCCAGCCTCGAAGCTGGCGAGGTCGCAGCCTGGTTCCGGGCTGCATGCAGATACCCCTCAAACTGCTCGACAATCCCTGGCCATCCTTGGTGGCTGGCATGCTTTCGCGCATTCAGGCGCACCCGCCGTAACGTCTCTTCCTCCTCCAGCAGCCAGCAGGCTGCATCGATGAACGCCGCCTGATCCCCCGGCATGGCCAGCGCACCGCTATGGCCATGGCGAATATGCTGCGCGGCGGCCGCCTCGTCATAGGCGACCACCGCCAACCCGGAGGCCATGGCTTCGAGCACCACATTGCCAAAGGTTTCGGTCAGGCTCGGAAACAGGAACAGGTCACCGCTGGCATAGTGTTCGGCCAGCACCTCGCCACGCTGGGCGCCGCAGAACATGGCATCCGGTACCTGCTGTTCGAGGGCGGCACGCTGCGGGCCGTCACCGACCATGATCAGGCGCAGACGTTTGTGTGGATAAGCTTTCTGCAGGGCCTCCAGGCTTGGGCGCAGCAAGCCCAGGTTCTTTTCTGCCGCCAGCCGCCCCACATGCAGCACGGCGATATCATCCGGGCCGAGCCCCCAGCTTTCCCGTAATGCGGGGTTGCGCCGGGCCGGGTTGAACAGGCAGGCATCGACCCCCCGGGCCAGTAGCTCCAGGCGTTCGAAGCCACGGCGTTCGAGCTCCAGGCGCTGGCTGAGGCTGGGTACCAGGGTGATCGCCGTGCGCCGATGGAACCAGCGCAGGTAGTTGGTGAGCAGGCGCGTCAGCAGGCCCAGCCCGTACTGGCCGGAATACTGCGGGAAGTTGGTGTGGAAGCCACTGACCACCGCAACCCCGAGGCGCCGGGCCGCGCGCAGTGCACTGAGCCCAAGCGGCCCCTCGGTGGCGATGTACAGCACATCCGGGCGCTGTCGACGCCAGCGGCGCAACAGCTTGTGCATCGATACCTCGCCCCACTGCAAGCCCGGGTAGCCAGGCAGTGGCCAGCCACGGCACAGCATCAGGTTCGGGTCGCTGTGCCGCGGTGCTTCTCCGGCCTGGCGTGGGCGCACCACTTCGATCTCATGGCCGCGTTGGCGCAACCCCTCGCTGAGGCGGCCAAGGGTGTTGGCCACGCCGTTGATCTCGGGTGGGAAGGTTTCGCTGACCAGGGAAATGCGTAGGGCGGGTGTATTCATGACAAAAAGTGTCCGCCTGCTGGATTGCGCCAATGTGACTGTCATGTGACGTACAGATGACGCCTGATCGCCGACGCTTTTCGCCTTGTGAATTTTTCCTTGCATGGGTGCTCAAGAGGGGGCATCGGCAGCCGATGAAGATGCATTCGACAATGCGCTCCAGGAGAGCGGTGATGTTCAACAACAAGCTCAAGCAAGAAATACGGCAGCTGCGCGAAGACCTGATGTCCATCGAGCAGGTCAAGAGTAGCCTCGACAGCGAGATGCTGGTACTGCAACTCGACCCACAGGGGCGGATCGAGATGGTCAACGGCAACTTCGAGAGCGAGATGCTCTACCGTGCCGAACAATTGCTTGGGCGCAACATCGAGGACATCGTCCCCGCCCATGTGAAGACGCTGGATTTCTACCAGCGCATGAAGGGCGCAATCAGCCGCGGTGAACACCTGAACGGTGCATTCCGCCTGCTGCGTGGCAATGGCCAGGAAGCCTGGTTACGGTCCATCCTGCAGCCGGTCAAGAACAGCGAGGGGCGCATCAAGTATTTCACGCTGCATTCCAGCGACCTTACCCGCACCATCGAGACCTCCCGCGAGCACGAAAGCCTGATCAAGGCCCTGATGCGCTCCACCGCGGTGATCGAGTTCGATCTCGATGGCACCATCCTCACTGCCAACGACCGGTTCCTGGGCGCTGTCGGTTACCGCCTGGAGCAGATCCGGGGCAAGCATCACCGCATCTTCTGCGAGCCGGAGGAGGCCAACTCGGCCGGCTACCAGGCGTTCTGGGACAAGCTGCGCCGTGGCGAGTACGTTGCCGACCGCTTCAAGCGTATCGATGCCCACGGCCGGGTGGTCTGGCTGGAAGCTTCATACAACCCGATTTTCGATGCCCATGACGTGCTGTACAAGGTGGTGAAGTTCGCCACCGTCATCACCGATCAGGTCAACCAGGAGCAGGCGGTGGCCGAGGCGGCGGATGTCGCCTACAACACCTCGCTGGGTACCGATGCCAGTGCCCGCAAGGCCACCGATGTGGTCACCCAGAGCGTCAGCGTGATGCGCGGGCTGGAAGCGTCGATGCAAGAGGCGGCAGAGGGTATCCAGGCACTGGATACCCAGTCGCGGGTGATCGGCTCGATCATCAAGACCATCAGCGACATTGCCGGGCAGACCAACCTGCTGGCGCTGAACGCGGCCATCGAAGCGGCCCGCGCTGGCGAACAAGGGCGTGGGTTTGCCGTGGTTGCCGATGAAGTGCGCCAACTGGCCTCGCGCACCAGCACCGCCACCGAGGAAATCGCCCGCGTGGTACAGCAGAACGAGCAACTGGCCCAAGCGGCAGTGGCGATCATCGACACCAGCAAGCGCCAGGCCGAGCAGGGCCTGGCACTGGCGGACGAGACAGGGAGCGTGATCGTCGAGATTCAGGATGGTGCGAAGCGGGTGGTGGATGTGGTGGGGCAGTTTTCCAGCCAGTTGAGTCTTTGATATGGCCTGAGGTTTGTAGCGCCTATGCAGTCGAGCCCCCGCCCAGATGGGGCTCGATCTCAGGCACGACAAAGATCCCCAACCTTGTCCATGGTGCCGGCTGAACAGCTCAACTTCGCTGAACCTGCTGTAAAAGAAGTCGCATTTTCCTACAACTGACTCAGAAACCTCCGATCCGAATCCATGATGGGATTTCCCCCTGCCCACGCTGTCAGGGAGACACCTCATGTACCTGGATTACCTCGTGCCCTCCTGGCACGAGATCGAGTCACGTGTCATCGCCCTGGTGGGCTACCAAAGCGGTGGCCAGTTCCGCACCAGCCTCAATGAAGAGGTCGCCTCGCTAGGCCTCAACCTGCGCCGGATCGAAGCTGTCCGCACCGCCTTCTACCACGCCGAATGGCAGGCGGCGCACATGCTGCGCCAGCGCTTCGCCGACCTCGACATCAACAGCATCGTCGACGAACTGCTGATGGTCGCGCGGCAGATGGCGATGATCGTCGCCGGCAGCACCATTACCGGTGGCCTGCTTGGCGCGGGGGTTGGCGCATTCGCCGGCGGCGCCGGAACCATTCCGTTTGCCGGCGCGGGCGCGGCCATGGGCCTCAAGGTCAGTGGCTGGATCCTCGGCGCGCTAGGGCTGGCTTCCATCGCCGAGTTCTTCATCGAGGGCTTGCCGCGTATCGGCGAGTACTACGTCGACGGCATTCGCTTCGCCTGGGAAGGCACCTGCGGCAATGAAGGCACGGGCCCGCTCTGCCGGGACGACCCCTATGCGATATCCCGGGCCACGCATCAGATTGCCCAAGGCCATGTGGAAGTCGTGCTGCTGTTGTTGGGCGCGATCGTGTCGTACCTCACCCGCGGCCGCGGCGATGCCCGGGTGCTGGCCCAGGAGATGGCGGCCAGCCGCAAAGGTGCGCGGCTGGGGCAATGGATGCTCAAGCATGAAGAGGGCTTGAAGAAACGGCCAGACCTGCAGGTGCCGGAGCGGCGCAAGGGGGCGGTGGGTGAGCCGCAGCCGATGCAGCCTGATCGGCCGGCAGGGAAAGACAAGGAGCCCTCGACAGGGAAGCCCGGTAGCATGCCGCTGCATACCGTGGCGTGCTTCAAGGCAGACAAATTGCCACCCGCCAAGCATGGCGAGTTTGAACGGCAGCTGAAGGGGCAGCAGGATGGGTTGAATCGGCTGACGGTTGAAGAGTTTCTCGAAAATATCGCTAATCCGGCCAAGCGAGATCCGCGCATTGCAAAAATAGCGAGAAAGGAACTTTATGATAAGTTGCAGGAGAGGATTCAGAGGGATCTGATGAAAACTATGAGTGCCATTGAAGCTAGAAAGCTCTCGGTGAAGCAAGCAAAGGAAACCATGTCATCTCTCGCAGCTTTGCATAATCCTGACTTGATCGCCGGTGGACGGGATACTATTTCTGACTTTGGCGACAGGCAAGTTAACTCGAGCATAGGCCCACAATGGAAAAGCAGAGTTTATGGTTTGAAAGCTGCTGCCGAGAAAGCTTCAAGATCGGGTGTGGGGTCAGGCCTGTTAAATGTAAAACTGCATAAATGCTAGTTGCTTGAGGGTTTCGCCGTGGATGAGATTTTTTCCCTGTTTGTAGAGCAAGTTGGTGAGCCGTTTTTTCGACAGGAGGTTCCTCTCTCAAGTCTGGATCGATACAGAGGGATCTTGCCGAACAAATTGTTAGAGTATTGGTGTGAGCACGGTTGGTGCGGATATGGTGACGGGATATTTTGGACTGTCAATCCCCAGGAATATGAAGAGGTAACTGCCTCGCTTATCGAAGGCACAATATTGGAGAGGCGGGATAGATACCACCTGATCGCTCGCGGTGCATTTGGTGACCTGTATCTCTTTGGGGAGCAAACGGGTTTCTCAGTAAAGATTTTGGCTCATATTTCACGATATAGGGGAAGTGAATATGAGTTGACGGCGGCGGATATGGACAGGGAAGTGCAAGGTTTCTTCCTTGGGAAAGAGAAGGCGTCTGTTGACTTTGATGGCATGTTCGAGCCAGCAAAGAAAAAACTGGGCATGCTAAAGCATGATGAAATGTATGGGTTCGTTCCAGCCCTGGCGTTCGGCGGCTCAAGCGACCTTGCTAACCTTGAGAAGGTTAAGGCAGTGGAGCATCTAATACTGCTTTCTCAGATTGCCACCCTCGAGCCCTACAGTTTCTCCGACTTTTGAAAATGCAATCCACAAAAAGGGGCTGCCCTGCAGCCCCTCGCCCCTTCAGTTCCGCTCCCGCACCCAGAACAACGTAGCCCCGGCCACCGCCGCCGGCATCATCAGCACGTTCACCAGCGGGATCATCAACGCCAGGTAGGTAATGCCGCCAAAGCCCAGACTCTGCCAGCGTTTCTGGCGCAGCCAGGCGAGCATGTCCTGCCAGCTCATTTTGTTGTTGTCCGCCGGGTAGTCGATGTACTGGATAGCCATCATCCACACCCCGAAGATCAGCCAAAGCGGCGCCGCCACCACGTTGACCACCGGGATCAGCGACAGGATGAACAGGCCGATGGCCCGCGGCAGGAAGTAGCCCAGCTTGCGCATTTCACGGCCGAAGGTACGTGGCACCATGGCCACCAGTTCGCCCCAGCTGAACGCGGGGAAATTGTCCTCGCCACGCACCACAACCTCGACCTTTTCCGCCAGAAAGCCATTGAACGGCGCGGCGATGATGTTGGCCACCAGGGTGAATGTGAAGAACACCATCAGCACCACCAGGGCGACGAACAGCGGCCAGAGGATGTAGGTGAGAAAGCTCAGCCAGCTCGGCAAGCTCGGCATCAGGGCGTCCACCCACAGGCTGAATTGGTGGCCGGCGAAGTAGATCAGACCGCCAAACAGCAGCAGGTTGACCGCCAGCGGCAGCAGCACGAACAACCGCAGATTGGGGCTCAGCACCAGTTTCAGGCCTTCGCGCAGGTACTGGGGGCCAGAGAGTACAGGGGCTTGCATCGAGAGACTCCGCAGAGAAGGAAAACGCGCTGACCTTACCGAGTTTGCCGCGCCGACGAAAGGCGGGCAGCGGGCGGGAAACGGGCTGTAACAAAAGCAGCAGGGCTTGGCTATCGATCAAATCGCTGAATAGACGATGGCTATGAGGTGGATTGTCGAAGGATATTTCCTTAATCTTTGCGACCTCGCTACAGTGCGCTCACTTTCCGCTTTATGGGCCTGCGCGTTGTAGCCTTCCCCAAGTGCTGCGTGGGTCCTTTTTAATTTCCAGGCAGGCGCAGCCGGTACACCGATGCCGGCCCTGCGGCCCGCTCGACAGGAGTTCGACATGTCTGAAGTACGTCATTCGCGCGTCATCATTCTCGGTTCCGGCCCTGCCGGTTACAGCGCCGCGGTGTATGCCGCCCGTGCCAACCTCAAGCCGCTGCTGATCACCGGCATGCAGGCCGGTGGCCAGCTGACCACTACCACCGAAGTCGACAACTGGCCGGGCGACCCCCACGGCCTGACCGGGCCTGCGCTGATGCAGCGCATGCAGGAACACGCCGAGCGTTTCGAAACCGAAATCGTCTTCGACCACATCAACGCCGTCGACCTGGCCAACAAACCCTTCACCCTGCAGGGTGACAGCGGCAAGTACACCTGTGACGCGTTGATCATCGCCACTGGCGCCAGCGCCCGCTACCTGGGCCTGCCGTCGGAAGAAACCTTCATGGGCAAGGGTGTTTCGGCCTGTGCCACCTGCGACGGCTTCTTCTACCGCAACAAGCCGGTCGCTGTGGTGGGTGGCGGCAACACTGCCGTGGAAGAGGCGCTGTACCTGGCCAACATCGCCAGCAAGGTGACTCTGGTACACCGTCGCGATACCTTCCGCGCCGAGAAGATCCTGGTCGACAAGCTGCACGCCCGTGTGGCCGAAGGCAAGATCGAGCTCAAGCTCAACGCCACCCTGGACGAAGTGCTGGGTGACAACATGGGCGTGACTGGTGCGCGCCTGAAGAACAACGATGGCAGCAGCGACGAAATCAAGGTCGACGGCGTGTTCATCGCCATTGGCCACACCCCGAACACCTCGCTGTTCGAAGGCCAGCTGACCCTCAAGGACGGCTACCTGGTGGTCAACGGCGGCCGTGAGGGCAATGCCACCGCCACCAACATCGAGGGCGTGTTCGCCGCCGGTGACGTGGCCGACCACGTTTATCGCCAGGCCATTACCTCGGCCGGTGCCGGCTGCATGGCGGCGCTGGATGTCGAGCGTTACCTGGATGGGCTGGCCAACGCTTCGTTCTGATCCGAGAGCGCCCCCAATGAAAAAACCGGCCCTGAGGCCGGTTTTTTCATGCCTGCAATCAGCTTACAGGCTCAAACGCATCGACAGGTCCACCGCCTTCACATCCTTGGTCATGGCACCAATCGAGATGTAGTCCACCCCAGTCTCGGCAATCACCCGCAAGGTCGTCTCGTTGACCCCGCCACTGGCTTCCAGCTTGGCCTTGCCCGCAGTAATGCGCACTGCTTCGCGCATCTCTTCCAGGGTCAGCTCGTCGAGCATGATGATGTCGGCACCAGCGGCCAGTGCCTGGCGCAGCTCATCCAGGCTTTCCACTTCAATTTCCACCGGCTTGCCCGGCGCAATGCGGTGCGCCGCCGCCACGGCCGCGGCCACGCCGCCGCTGGCTGCGATGTGGTTTTCCTTGATCAGGAAGGCGTCGTACAGGCCGATGCGGTGGTTGTCGCAACCGCCGCAGGTCACTGCATACTTCTGCGCCAGGCGCAGGCCCGGCAGGGTCTTGCGGGTGTCCAGCAGGCGTACCTGGGTGCCTTCCACCAGGTCGGCAAGGAAGCGCGCACGAGTGGCGACACCCGACAGCATCTGCAGGAAGTTCAATGCACTGCGCTCACCACTGAGCAGCGAACGCGCGGGGCCCTCCAGATGGAACAGCGGCTGGTTGGCCGTGGCGCGCTCGCCATCGGCCACCTGCCAGTGCACGGCCACGCGTGGGTCGAGTTGGCGGAACACGGCATCGACCCAGGCGGTGCCGGCGATCACGCAGTCTTCGCGGGTAATGATGGTCGCCTTGGCCAGGCGCTCGGCCGGGATCAACTGCGCGGTGATATCGCCACTGCCGATGTCCTCCAACAGCGCACGGCGCACGTTGGCTTCGATTTCAGCGGTCAGGTCGGCAAGGCGTAGGTTCGGCATGGTCGGCTCCACAAGCTAGATGCCGGCGATTATAGGGCAGGGGGCCGGTGTGTACAGTCGCCTTGGCGATGACCTTTAGTCGGCCGGTGTGAGCAGGCGGGGTAAATCAGGGTCATTAGCCAGCAAGTGAAACGGCGCTGGCAGCTATGCGGATTTTTACCGATAATGGTGACCAGTATTTGGCGTCATGACTTTGACGATCTTCAGCCCCTTCGGGCGAGACACCCTGCAAGGAGTACAGGATGCAAAAAGAAGGCAAGGTGGTGCCCTTGGCGGCAGCCATCGATCGAGGCGGGCGTACGCCTCTGCCTTGCCTTCCGGTATTGCTCCTGCAGGTGCGCGACAAGGCCGCCTTGCAGTTGCGTCAGGGCCTGCAGGGCTTGTTCGACAATGCTGACGACACCCTCTTCGAGATGGCCGACAAGGCCTTGGACCGCGGTGACCAGAACCTGTACTTCGAAGCCATGCGCGACCTGCGCCTGAAGCGCAAGAGCATCGAGCGCGGTTTTCTCGACACGTTCTATGATGCCTTTGCCCGTATCGGCCAGGTTGACCTGCTGGCGCACATGGTCGAGCCGGGCAACCTGCGCAGCAAGGCCCACGTGGAACGGGCTGGCGCGATAGAAGGCATGGTCGCGCGTGTGCTGTCACGCGACGGTATTGCCCTGCAGCAACTGGGCCTGCGCTTGCAGGTACTGCTCGACCGCCCCCTGCACGAGCAGCACAACCCGCTGGGGCCCGCAGCGCTGTGCGGCTACTTCCTCGACGCTGGCCGCAACCTGGGGGTTGGCCTGCGGGTCAAGCTGGTCCTGCTCAAACTGTTCGAGCGCTATGTGTTGCGCGATGCCGACGTGATCTATGGCGAAGCCAACCAGTTGCTGGCCGCCGCCGGTGTACTGCCTGAATTGCCGTCGGCACCACGTCGGCGTGCCGAAGATCGGCGCATGAGCGCAGGTCGTGGGCCGGCGAACCTGGGTCACGAGGTGGGCTCGGACGCGGCAGGGCAGGCTTTCTTTGCCTCGTTGCAAACACTGCTGGCCCCGGTGCGTGGAAAGTTCGCGCCTCGTTTGCAGGCGGTGGCCGCCGCCCAGCCAATCAGCACCGCCGACCTGCTGCGCCTGCTTTCGCATTTGCAGCACTATGTGCCCGCTACCCACGAGGCCGACGATTTCGAACTTGGCCAACAGCTTGAACAATTGCTGTTGCGGGTCAGCGTGCGCAGCGGCACACGCCGGCGTATCGATGTTGCCGACGAGGACATGATCAACCTGGTTGGCCTGCTGTTCGCCTTCATCCAGGATGACGACAACTTGCCGGCCAGCCTGCGTGCGCTGATCGGGCGTTTGCACATTCCGCTGCTTAAAGTGGCCCTGTTGGACAAGGGGCTGCTCAGTCGTGCCAGCCACCCGGCCCGCCGGCTGCTCAACGAGATCGCTGGCGCGGCAATCGGCTGGGAATGTGGCGGCGACGGTATGCGTGACAGCTTGCACCTGCGGGTGGAGCGTATCGTCCAGCGCCTTCTCAATGATTTTGCCGAAGATACCAGCCTGTTCTCCGAACTGCTCGAAGACTTCCTCGCTTTTAACCAGGACGAGCGGCGGCGCAACGAACTGCTCGAACAACGCACCCGCGACGCCGAAGAAGGGCGTGCCCGAACACTGCAGGCCAGGCAGCAGGTGCAGCATGCTCTCAACCAACGGCTGCGCGGCAGGTTATTGCCGCAGGTGGTGGTACAGATGCTGGTGCAAGCCTGGAGCCAGGTACTGCTGTTGGCCTGGCTCAAGCAAGGTGAAGCATCCCAGGCCTGGCGGGATGCCTTGCAGACGATGGACACGCTGCTGGCCAGCATCACTCCGCCGCATGAGCCGCATGCCTTGCTGCAGCAGGTACCGGGCCTGCTCAAGGCACTGCGCGATGGCCTGGCCAGCGTGGCCCTGGACTCGGCAGCGACCCGCGAATTCTTCCTGCAACTGGAACAGCTGCACCTGCGTGCCTGCGCGGGTACCGCGATGCAGCCCGGCACTGAGGGCCAGCCTTTGAGCGAAGTGCTGGTGGCCGAGGACATCGTCCTGGCGATTGCCGAGGAACCCGCTTGTGCTCCGTCGCAGTTTGCCGACGGGCAGGCTGTCGCCGTGCGTCAGGTGCAGCGCCTGCGTATCGGTACCTGGGTAGAAGTGCTGGACGAGGACGAACCGCTGCGCTGCAAACTGGTGGCGCGCGTCGACAGTAGCGACCGGCTGGTGTTCGCCAACCGCACCGGCATGAAAGTACGCGAATGGAACGGGGCCAGCCTGGCCCGGGCACTGCATCGAGGTGAGGTGCGGGTGCTGGATGACGGGCTTTTGTTCGAGCGCGCGCTGGAAGCAGTACTCGAAACGCTTCGCGTAGGGGTACCTGTCTAGCGCAAGATCTGCAGGTTTGCGCGATCCCTGTGGGAGCGGGTATTACAATCATTCACATGCAAACGCTGTTGGCCAAAGGGCATACTGTCTACCTGTTCACGGCGCTCTCAGGATCTGCCCCATGCAATTGGACCGTGCCACTGGCTGGTTCCACGGAATCGGAATCACCCACTGCCCCTCGCCGAACTTCAATGCTCGCCCCGAAGGCGAATCGATTTCCCTGCTGGTTATTCACAACATCAGCCTGCCGCCGGCCTGCTTCGGTACCGGCAAGGTCCAGCAATTCTTCCAGAACCGCCTGGACCCCAATGAGCACTCGTACTTCGCCAGCATCAACCACCTGACCGTATCGGCGCACCTGTTCGTCGAGCGTGACGGTGCGGTGACCCAGTTCGTGTCGTTGCTCGACCGCGCCTGGCATGCTGGTGTGTCGTGCTTCGACGGGCGTGAAGGCTGTAACGATTTCTCCATCGGTATAGAACTGGAAGGCACCGACGACCTGCCCTATACCGATGCCCAGTACGCGGTGCTGGAGCAACTTACCCGGCACATCCGCGGTGTCTGGCCGGCCATCGGGCTGGACCGCATCCAGGGCCATAGCGATATTGCCCCGCAGCGCAAGACCGACCCCGGCCCGGCCTTCGACTGGCCGCGCTACCGAAAGGCGCTGCAGCAAAACGAGGAAAAGGCATGAGTTTTCTGGTGTTGTTGCTGGCGCTTTGGGTCGAGAAGTTCTCGGCCCTGCGCCATCAGGTGCAGCGAGATGGGTTCTTCCTCGGCGAACTGGTGCGCCTGGAGCGCAGCGGCAAGGTGCACCCATGGTGGACGCTGGCCATTCTGGTGTTGGCACCGGTAGCGCTGCTGGTTTTGCTGCTGCATGTTCTGGACCCGGTGGCGTATGGCTTGCTGGCGTTGCCGGTGCACCTGCTGGTGCTGATCTACAGTCTGGGCCGCGGCGATGCCAAGGCATCGATGGGGCCGTTCCGTGATGCCTGGCGGCGCGGTGATGACCAGGCCGCGCTGCACGTGGCCGAGCGCGACCTAGGTCTGGCGGCCGACGAGCCGCAAAGCCTGTTGGTGCAGGTGCAGGGCAACCTGCTGTGGCAGGTGTACCAAGGCTTTTTCGCGGTGATCTTCTGGTACTTCGTGCTGGGCCCGGGTGCAGCCCTGGCCTATCGCTTGCTGGCTCTGTGTGGCGAACACAGCAAGCAACCGGCGTTGAAGGCCCGTGCCGAGCAGCTCAGGCATATCATGGACTGGCTGCCGGTACGGGTGCTGGCCTTGAGTTTCGCCCTGGTCGGCAACTTTCTCGCGGTCACCCGGGTGATGCTGCACGAGGTGCTCAACTGGCACATCAGCGCCGCCCACCTGGTTGCCAGGGTCGGGCGCATTGCCGATGACATTCCCGAAGAAGAAGACAGCCAGCGCGGGCTGGGGCGGCTCGACAGCCTGTGGGAGCTGCTGCTGCGCTGTGCGGTGCTGTGGTATGCCGGGTTTGCGCTGTGGACGGTTCTAGTCTGATCTGAAGCTAGGCGCGGCTCCTTGCGGGAGCGTAGCAGCCCCAGGTTTTCAGCTTCGCCGCATAGATTGCCGGGGCCGCGTTGCGGCCCTTTCGCGACACAAGGCCGCTCCAGGGGCTGTGCAAATCCTGAGGGTAGCGCTGTACCTGTGGGAGCGGGTTTACCCGCGAAGAGTCCGGCACGGGCACACAGCTGCTACCAGCGAAACAACTCGCAAGCGTTGCGACTACTGGCCTCAGCCAGTTCGCCAACTTCCACACCCATCACCTGCGCCAGCGCCCCGGCAATCTCCGGCAGGTGTTCCGGGCTGTTCCTTACCCCGGGGAACATAACCGGCGCCATGTCCGGCGCATCGGTCTCCAGCACCACGCTGTCCAGCGGCAACCGCGCCAGGGTCTTGCGCAGCCGTAGGGCCTGCGGCCAGGTACCCGCACCGCCAAGCCCAAGCCGGAAGCCCAGCTTGATGTACTCGCGGGCCTCTTCGTAACTGCCGGCAAACGCATGTATCACCCCCGCCCGCGCCGGCTTGTAGCGCTTGAGCGTGGCGATCACCTGCGCATGGCTGCGGCGCACGTGGAGCAGGGCGGGCAGTTCAAAGTCGCAGGCCATCTGCAGTTGCGCTTCGAACAGCGCCTGCTGGCGGGCCTTGTCCAGGTCTTCGAGGTAATAGTCCAGGCCAAACTCGCCCACGGCACATAGCCGTGGGTCGCCGCGCAGGCGCTCCAGCCACTCGCGCAGCTGCGCCAGGTGCTCCGGGCGATGCTGGTCAAGGTAGATCGGGTGCAGGCCGAGCGCGGCGAACAGGCGCTGGTCGGCACAGGCCAGGTCCCACACCCGCTGGAAATTCGCCTGGTACACCCCCAGCACCACCATCCTCTCCACCCCGCGCGACACCGCGTTGGCCAGCAGTTGTTGGCGGTCGGCGTCGAAGTCGGGGAAGTCCAGGTGGGTGTGGGTGTCGATCAGGCGCATATTCAGGCCGCTGTAATGCGTTGCTTGAACGTTCGACCGACGGCATGCACGCCAGGTTCGTAGCGTTTGTCCTCGATCGCGGCCAGTGCCAGTTCCAGCGCGGTGGCGGCAATCAGGCCATGCTGCTGGGCCATGGCATTGACTGGCAGCGGCAGGAAGTCGAGCAACTGGTTGTCGCCAAAGGTACCCAGCTGCAGCTGGCGTGAGTCGGCAGTGCGCGCCTGCAGGGTGTCGAACACCCCTTGCAGCAGCACGTAGGAGGTTGTCACCAGGGCATCCGGCAGGCCGCCAAGGTCATCGATCAGTTGCTGCATCAGGCGCTGGCCGCACTCTCGGCTGAACGCTTCGCCCTGATAGCGGCGAACCTCGCCGGCATAGCCTTGCAGGGCTTCGTCGAAGCCACCGGCACGTGCCTGGCTGACCGACAGCTCGGGGCGGGCGCCGATCAAGGCGATGCTGCGCGGGGCGGCGCTCAACAAGCTGGCGGCCAGCTGGCGGCTGGCGTCGCGGTCGTCGCTGATCACCGAGCAGAAGTGCGCAGGGTCCAGGCGGCGGTCGATGGCGATTACCGGCAGGCCTTTGTCCTGCAGCTCGCGGTAGCTGTCGTCTTCTGGCGGCAGGCAGCTGGCGACGAACAGTGCATCGCAACGGCGGGCGCGGAACAGCTGTTGCAACTGGCGCTCGCTGTCGGGCTGGTCGTCGCTGCTGGCAATCAGCAACTGGTAGCCACGGGCGCGGGCACCTTGTTCGAGCTGCTTGGCAATGCGGGCGTAGCTGGGGTTCTCCAGATCCGGGAGAATGAAGCCCAGAGTGCGGGTATGCCGGCTGCGCAGGCCAGCGGCCTGCGGGTTGGGGGTGAAGCCGTGGGCCTCGACCACCGCGCGTACCCGCTCGACAGTGCTGTTGCTGATGCGCTGCTGTTCGGCCTTGCCATTGATGACGTAGCTGGCAGTGGTCACGGACACACCGGCCAGACGGGCGATATCGCTGAGTTTCACCGAATTTTCCTTGTTATTACCGGGGCTGGCTGTGAGCCCTGACCGGGTAGTTTGACCCGGCGAGGGCGCCACGCGCAGACGACCATTGTCGCAATTGTCCGACAGGATGGGGCTTTTTCATCGGCAGATTATCGAGTAACGTGGCCGCCTGGTCAGATTAATCGTTTCAGCTGCCGAATTTTCTGCCTCGGCTGCCATCGGTGCAAGGCTGTTGAACTGGCCGTTCATGTGAATTCCACAACAATACTCCAGTACCCGACCGGGAACTGCAAAAGGAGAAGGTCATGCTCGAGCTCGCCAAGGAGCAGATAGCCATGGGCCAGAAGGCCGCCGACAAGGCCGAGGCATTGCGCCTGCTGGCCGACCGGCTGGTCGCTGACGGCCTGGTCGCCGAGGGATACCTGCAAGGGCTGCAGGCCCGAGAGGCACAAGGCTCCACCTTCCTTGGGCAGGGCATTGCCATCCCCCATGGCACGCCGCAGACCCGTGACCTGGTGTACGCCACCGGCGTGCGCCTGTTGCAGTTTCCCGAGGGCGTGGACTGGGGCGATGGCCAGATGGTCTATCTGGCTATCGGCATCGCTGCCCGTTCCGATGAGCACCTGCGCCTGTTGCAACTGCTGACCCGCGCCCTGGGCGAGACCGACCTGGCCGAAGCTCTGCGCCGCGCCGGTTCCGCGGAGGCGTTGCTGAAGCTGTTGCAGGGCGCGCCTCAGGAACTGGCGCTGGATGCGCAGTTGGTCGGCCTGAACCTGCCGGCCGAAGACTTCGATGAACTGGCCTGGCGCGGCGCCCGCCTGTTACAGCGCGCCGACTGCGTCGATAGCGGTTTTGCCGCCGTCCTGCAGCAGGCCGAACCGCTGCCGCTGGGCGAGGGCCTGTGGTGGCTGCACAGCGAGCGCCAGGTGCGCCAGCCGGGGCTGGCCTTCATCACCCCGCAGCAGCCGCTGCGTTACCGCGACCAACCGCTCAACGGCCTGTTCTGCCTGGCCAGCCTCGGTGCAGCCCACCAGGCCTTGCTCGAACGCCTGTGCGAAGTGCTGATCGAAGGCCGCGGGCAGATGCTCTACCAGGCCACCAGCAGCCGCGCGGTGCTGGAGGTGCTAGGCGGTGAGGCGCCGGCAGGCTGGCCCAGTGCGCGCGTGGTGCTGGCCAACCCGCACGGTTTGCATGCCCGCCCGGCAAAGGTATTGGCGCAACTGGCCAAAGGTTTCGATGGGGAAATCCGTGTGCGGCTGGCGGATAGCGCGCAGCCGGCGGTGTCGGTGAAGAGCCTGAGCAAGCTGCTCAGTCTCGGCGCCCGACGTGGCCAGACACTGGAACTGGTGGCTGAGCCCGGCATCGCCCCCGATGCCTTGCCGGTGCTGTTGGCCGCCATCGAACAAGGCCTGGGTGAAGAGGTGGAGCCACTGCCGCAGAGTGCTGAGGTTGTAGCTGGCGCAGCGGCCGAAGTGCTGCAAGCGCCCGCGGCCGGTAGCCGTATCCACGGCGTGGGTGCTGCGCCCGGCATTGCCTGTGGCCCGGCCCATGTGTGTGTCGAGCGTGAGTTCGACTACCCCCTGCGCGGTGAGTCCTGCGCCCAGGAGCGGCAGAAGCTGCGTGAAGCTGTGGCGACCGTGAATGGCGAGCTGCAGGCCTTGGTCCAGCGCAGCGACAAGGCCATTGGCGAAATCTTCGTCACCCATCAGGAAATGCTCGCAGACCCGGCCCTGAGCGACGATGTCGAGCAGCGCCTGGGCCAGGGCGAAAGCGCCGCGGCAGCATGGATGGCAGTGATCGAGGCGGCGGCGCGTCAACAGGAGTCGCTGCACGATGCCTTGCTCGCCGAACGTGCTGCCGACCTGCGTGACATCGGCCGCCGCGTGCTGGCGCAGTTGTGTGGCGTGCAGGCCCAGGCTGAACCCGAGCAACCCTACGTGCTGGTAATGACCGAAGTCGGCCCGTCCGATGTCGCCCGGCTGGACCCGAGCCGCGTCGCCGGTATCGTCACCGCTCAGGGGGGCGCCACCGCCCACAGTGCCATCGTCGCCCGTGCCTTGGGTATTCCGGCGGTGGTGGGCGCGGGGGCGTCGATACTGCTGTTGGACAGCGGCACGCCGTTGCTGCTCGATGGCCAGCGTGGCGTGGTCAGCGTGGCGCCGCCGGCGGATGAACTGCAAAAGGCCCTGGCCGAGCGCGACCTGCGCGAGCAACGCTTGCAGGCCGCCTGGGCCAACCGCTTCGAGCCGGCGGTCACTCGCGATGGTCACGCTGTCGAGGTGTTTGCCAACATCGGCGAGAGCAACGGCATCGCCAAGGTAGTGGAGCAGGGCGCCGAAGGCGTGGGCCTGCTGCGCACCGAGTTGATTTTCATGGCCCACACCCAGGCCCCGGACGTGGCGACCCAGGAAGCCGAGTACCGCCGCGTGCTCGATGGCCTCGACGGGCGCCCGCTGGTGGTGCGCACCCTCGATGTTGGTGGCGACAAGCCGCTGCCGTACTGGCCGATCGCTGCCGAGGAAAACCCGTTCCTCGGTGTGCGCGGCGTACGCCTTACCCTGCAGCGCCCGCAGGTGATGGAAGACCAGTTGCGCGCCTTGCTGCGCGCTGCCGACCAGCGCCCGCTGCGCATCATGTTCCCGATGGTCGGGCAGGTGCATGAATGGCGCGAGGCGCGCGCCATGGTCGAGCGCCTGCGCGCCGAGATCCCGGTAGCCGACCTGCAACTGGGTATCATGGTCGAAGTGCCCTCGGCAGCGCTGTTGGCACCACAACTGGCGCGCGAAGTGGACTTTTTCAGCATCGGCACCAACGACCTGACCCAGTACACCTTGGCCATCGACCGTGGTCACCCCAGTCTCTCGGCCCAGGCCGACGGCCTGCACCCGGCGGTGCTCAGCCTGATCGACATGACCGTGCGCGCCGCCCATGCCCATGGCAAGTGGGTGGGCGTGTGCGGCGAGCTGGCGGCCGACCCGCAGGCAGTGGCCGTGCTGCTGGGCCTGGACGTGGACGAACTCAGCGTCGCCGCGCGCAGCATTGCCGAAGTCAAGGCCCTGGTTCGCCAGGCCGATCACCAGACGGCCCGCGCCCTGGCGCGCGAGGCCCTGCAACAGGACAGCGCCGCAGCGGTTCGCGCGCTGGTGGAGCGTTACTGAATGGCCAAGATCCTCACCCTCACCCTGAACCCTGCGCTGGATATCACCATCGGCCTGGGTACCCTGCGCCCAGGGCAGGTCAATCGCAGCCAGGAGCAGCACAGCCACGCCGCAGGCAAGGGGCTGAACGTTGCCCAGGTACTGGCCGACCTGGGCCACACCGTCACTGTTGGCGGCTTCCTCGGGCGTGACAACCTGCAGCCTTTCGAGGCGCTGATCGACTGGCGCGGCTTCGTCGACTGCTTTGTCCGCGTGCCGGGCGAAACCCGCAGTAATATCAAGCTGGTCGAAGCCGATGGCCGTGTCACCGACATCAACGGCCAAGGCCCGGAAGTCGACGAAGCGGCGCGCAGTGCATTGCTGCGCTGCCTGGCGCAGGTTGCCCCGGGCCACGATGCGGTGGTGGTGGCTGGTAGCCTGCCGCGTGGGATCAGCGCCGACTGGTTCCGACAGTTGCTCGAACAGCTCAAGGCGCAAGGCCTGAAGGTGGCCCTGGACAGCAGCGGCGAAGCCCTGCGTGCCGGCCTGCAGAGCTCGCCCTGGCTGGTCAAGCCCAATACCGAAGAGTTGGGCGAGGTGCTCGGCCTGGCTGTGGATAACCCGGCGCAGCAGCGCGCTGCTGCCGAGCGCCTGCTGGCCAGTGGCGTCGAACACGTGGTGGTGTCGGCGGGAGAGCAGGGCGTCAGCTGGTTCACCCACGGCCATGCCGTACATGCTTGCCCGCCCAAGGTGCAGGTTGCCAGCACAGTGGGTGCAGGTGATTCGCTGGTGGCCGGCATGGTCCACGGCCTGCTGCAGGGCGAAGCCCCGGCGCAGACCTTGACCCGTGCAACCGCCATCGCTGCACAGGCTGTTACCCAGGTTGGTTTCGGCATCCTTGACCGCGAGCAACTGGCGCGTCTGGAAGCTGCCGTGCAACTGAAAGAACAAAAAGAGGGTTGCCGATGAACATTGCCATTGTCACTGCCTGCCCCAACGGCCAGGTATCAAGCGTGCTGAGCGCGCGCTTGCTGTCCGCCGCAGCCCAGCGGCGAGGCTGGAGTACCAGCGTCGAAGTGCAGGATGCCGGCCACCCCGAGCGGCAACTGAGCGCCACGCAGATCGCCGAGGCCGACTGGGTGCTGGTGGTCAGCACCGGCCCGGTGGACCTGGAGCGTTTCGTCGGCAAGCGCGTGTACCAGAGCACGCCATCCCAGGCTTTGGCCGACCGCGAAGGCTTCCTCGATGAGGCGGCTTCCAACGCCCGTCTGCTGGCCACGGTGCCAGGCCTTCCGGCTGAAACTGGCAGCGCTGGCGCACGCATCGTCGCCGTCACGGCTTGCCCGACTGGCGTCGCGCATACATTCATGGCCGCGGAAGCCTTGCAGCAGGCTGCGCAGCAACTGGGCTACGAGCTCACCGTCGAGACCCAGGGCTCGGTCGGTGCGCGCAACCCCTTGTCTGCCGAAGCCATCGCAGCAGCGGATGTAGTGCTGCTGGCCGCCGACATCGAAGTGCCCACCGCGCGTTTCGCTGGCAAGCGCATTTACCGTTGTGGCACCGGTATCGCCCTCAAGCAGGCCCGCGCGACCCTCGACAAGGCCCTGGCTGATGCCAAGGTGGAAAACAGCGGCGATGCCGCAGCGGCGAGCACGCCAGCCAAGGGCGAGAAGAGCGGGGTATACAAGCACCTGCTCACAGGCGTGTCGTTCATGCTGCCGATGGTGGTGGCTGGCGGCCTGCTGATTGCCCTGTCGTTCGTATTCGGTATCGAGGCTTACAAAGAAGCGGGCACCTTGCCGGCGGCGTTGATGCAGATCGGTGGCGAGGCTGCGTTCAAGTTGATGGTGCCGCTGCTGGCGGGCTACATCGCCTGGTCCATCGCCGACCGCCCGGGGCTGGCGCCCGGCATGATCGGCGGCCTGCTGGCCAGCACCCTGGGCGCCGGTTTCATCGGTGGTATCGTCGCCGGCTTCCTCGCCGGCTACAGCGCCAAGGCCATTGCCCGCTGGGCGCGCCTGCCCAGCAGCCTGGAGGCACTCAAGCCGATCCTGATCATCCCGCTGCTGGCCAGCCTGTTCACCGGCCTGGTGATGATCTACGTGGTCGGCCAGCCGGTGGCGGCGATGCTGGAAGGGCTCACGCATTTTCTCGACAGCATGGGCACCACCAATGCCATCCTCTTGGGCCTGTTGCTGGGCGGCATGATGTGCGTCGATCTGGGAGGGCCGATCAACAAGGCCGCCTATGCCTTCTCGGTGGGGCTGTTGGCCTCGTCGAGCTATGCACCGATGGCAGCGACCATGGCCGCCGGCATGGTGCCGCCGATTGGCCTGGGTATCGCCAGCTTCCTGGCCCGACGCAAGTTTGCCCAGAGCGAGCGTGAAGCGGGCAAGGCGGCCCTGGCGCTGGGGCTGTGCTTCATATCCGAAGGGGCGATCCCGTTTGCCGCCAAGGACCCGCTGCGGGTGATCCCGGCCAGCGTGGCCGGCGGGGCATTGACCGGGGCATTGTCGATGTACTTCGGCTGCAAGCTGATGGCGCCGCACGGCGGCCTGTTCGTGTTGCTGATACCCAATGCGATCAACCATGCGCTGCTGTACTTGTTGGCGATCGTGGCGGGCAGCCTGCTGACGGCGGTGGTGTATGCGGTGATCAAGAAGAGCGAGCGGGTGGAGTTGGCGGTAGCGCCGGTGAAGGGTTAGAGATTTCAGCGTGCCTTACTGGCCTCTTCGCGGGCACGCCCGCTCCCACAGGGTCACTGCAAGCTTCAGGATCATGCAGTAACTGTGGGAGCGGGCGTGCCCGCGAAGAGGCCGGAACAGGTCAACGCCCGTGCTTCTGCCGCAACGGCACAAGCAGATCGCCCAGCCCGTTGTGATCGATCTCGTGCATCAGCGCCAGCAACCCACCCAATTCCCCCGCCGGGAAACCCTTGCGCGCAAACCAGGCCAGGTAATCCCCTGGCAAGTCGGCAATGATTCGTCCCTGGTACTTGCCAAACGGCATGGTGCGGGTGACCAGCAGTTCGAGGGTTTCCGGCTTCATCATCGGCGCACCTGGCTGTTGAAAAGCGCCGACCATACTGCAATCTGCACGAAGGCCCAAGCGGCAATCATGCAGAACGCCGTGATCAAGCTCAGACCTTCTGTTTTTATATTGTTGATTTTTAAGGACTTTATAGATAGTCCTCGCTTGGCACGAACGCTGCTCCCTTACAGATGACTATCACCTGCCAAGGAGTTTGTGCCATGAGCAATCCCAACAAAGACGTGATCGACGTGCTCAACGACCTGATCGAGTACAGCAAGGATGGTGAGAAAGGTTTCAAGGCCTCGGCCGATGATGTGAAGAACCCCGAACTTAAAGCGTTCTTCGTTCAACGTGCCGGTGAGTGCGCCAATGCCGCCGGCGAACTGCAGAGCGAAGTGCGTCGCCTGGGGGGCGACCCGGAAACCTCCACCAGCATCAGCGGTGACCTGCATCGGGGTTGGGTAAACCTCAAGGCAATGGTCACCGGCAAGGATGAGGAAGCGGTGCTGAACGAGGTGGAGCGGGGCGAGGACCATGCCCTCAAGGCCTACAAGGAAGCTCGCGAGAAACTGGTCAAGCTGGGCCGCACCGCCAGCGACCAGACCTACACCTTGGTGGAAAAACAGCTGCAAGGTGTGCAGCGTAACCATGATCAGGTCAGAGCCTTGCGCAACGCCGCGCGCGCCCGCAGCTAGTCCGCAGGCCCCTCTACCCGGTTGCGGCCTTTGGCCTTGGCCCGGTAGAGCGCTTCATCGGCAGCACCCAGCACCCTCGCCAGGTCGTGCTGGGTGCCTGACAGGCCAATGCCGATGCTCACCGTGACAGAGTGGGCATCGTCGGCAAACGGTGCCAGCGCCTCGACGCTGGCGCGGATGCGCTCCGCCAGCAGTTGCGCACCGGCCAGGTCAGTTTCCGGCAACACCACCTGGAATTCTTCACCCCCATAGCGCGCCGCCAGATCGGCCGGGCGCCGGATGCACGCCTCGATGGTCCTGGCCACTTCGCGCAAGGCATGGTCGCCACCGGCGTGGCCGTGGCGCTGGTTGAATGCCTTGAAGTGATCCACATCCACCATCAGCACTGCCAATGACTTGCGATTGCGCTGGGCGCGGGCCCATTCCTGACGGAGTACCTGGTCCAGGTGGCGGCGGTTGGGCAAGCCGGTCAGGCTGTCGGTGGCGGCCAGGTTGGCCAGACCCTGTTCGGCCTCTTGCCGGCGGCGCAACTCGCGGCCCAGCAGCAGGGTCAGCCAGAGGATACCCACACACAGTACCCCTGTGGCGACGCCGACCACGATCGCAGTGCGGCGCCACGACTCGAAAACTTCATCGGCCGAACGCACGACCAGCACGATCAGCGGCAACTGAGCGACCCGGGCAAAGGTGTACATGCGCGGGGTGCCGTTGCGGCTGGAGCGTGCGGTAAAGCTGCCGTTCTGCTCGCTGAGAATGCGTTTGAAATTGGGCCGTTCGGCATAATTGCTGCCAATCGCCGGGTCTTGCGCGCGGCTGGGCTGGCGGGCCAACAGTTGGCCGTCTGTGTTGAGCAGGTTGATGCTGCTATCGTCGCCGATGTCCAGGCGCTGGAACAGGTCACTGAAGTACGACAGGCGCAGTGCCCCCGCGGCCAGGCCGACGAACTCGCCATTGGGCCCGGAAATGCGCCGGCTGAAACTGATGCACCAGTCCAGGTCGCCGAGCCTGGCCTTGAACGGCGGGCCGACCAGCAGGCCGAGGTTGGCGTTGTGCAGATGGGCCTGGAATACCCCTGTACCGCTGAAGTTGGCCTTGCGTGGCACGCTGCTGGTGGAATCGCCCACCACGTTGCCTTGCTTGTCCAGCCACAGCACGTCACCGCGCTTGCGGTCGACGAAGGCTTCATTGAATAGCAGGCGTTGGCGCACCGGGCCGGGTATTTCCGGCAGCTCCTTGCGCCCGACCGCCCAGATCAGGCCCTGCAGCGACTGGTCGTAGAGTTCGACGTTGCGCAGGATGTCGCTTTCGATCAGCTGGACAATATTGTTGGACGAGCGGATCGCCGACAGCTCGATATTGTCGCGCTCCCGCGCCAGCAGGTAGCTGACGATGGCCACGATGGCGAGCACGGCAAGGCAACTGCCCAGGTTGAGGAGCAGCTCGGGGTGTGACCTGTAGAGTGCGAAACGCGGTGATCGGGAGGTCATGCTCGCTACTGCGTGGGCAGGGCCATTCGCGGCGGCGACATTCTAGGGAAGCGGGGATTGTCGGACAAGATTTGTCCGACGGAATCACGCAGGGGCTGCTGCGCAGCCCATCGCCGGCAAGCCAGCTCCCACAAGTACCGCACAAGCTTGAGGTCAATGCGGTCAAGGTGGGAGCTGGCTTGCCGGCGAAACGAGGGCGAAGCCCTCGCACCCGGGTCTGGATCAGAACACGTTCAATGGGTAATCCACGATCACCCGCAGTTCATCGTTGTCGCTGTTGCTGTCGATCGACGCATAACCCTGGCTGCCACGGTGGGTGGCATAGCGCACCAGCACCGACAGGTCCTTGAGGTCTCCTTCCTGGAACACGTACTTCACGTCCACGTCGCGTTCCCAGTGCATGGCGTTCTTGCCATCGGCACGGTAGTAGTCGTAGTGGGTAGTGTCCTGGGTGGCCTTGGTCAGGTCGGCTTCACCGCGCGAGTACGACAGCACCGTACTCAGGCCAGGGATGCCCACACCAGCGAAGTCATAGTTGTACTGCAGCTTCCACGAGCGCTCGTTCGGTGCGTTGAAGTCCGAGTACATGCGCGAGTTGTCCAGGTAGACGCTGTCGCCCAGGTTGATGTAGTCGAACGGCGTGTTGCCATTGACCCGCTGATAGGCGGCGGTGACGCTGTGGAACCCGGCGTTGACGGTGAAATGCACGCTGTAGGTGTTGTTGTCGATCTTGCCCAGCAGTGCCTGGCCGGTGTCCTGAGTGTGATAGAAGTGCACGCCCGGGTTCAGGCTGACGAGATCGTTGACCACATAGGTGTAGTCGAAATCGGCGTAGTACTGGTTCCAGATGTCCTTCAGTTCGGCTGCATACAGGTTGGCAGTGATGTTCGGGGTGCCACTCCACGACGCGCCGGCCCAGTTCAGGTGCTTGCTTTTGTCATGCTCGCCCAACGAACCGTAGTAGGTGTCGATGCGGCGGTGGCCGCTCTGGTTGTACGGCTTGGTGAAGCTCACCTGGCCGCCTTCGAGCAGCAGGCCGTCGATGCTGGTGTTGGTCAGGCTCACACCACGGAAGGTCTGCGGCAGCATGCGGGTTTCGCCGCCAGCAATCACCGGGTTGGTGAGGAACAGGTCACCTGCTTTCAGCTCGGTGTCGAACGCCTTGAGCTTGACCGCGGCACCGGCGGTGGAGAACGAGTGCGGGGCAGCACCCAGTTCGTCTTCGTTCTTCTGGTGGGTCGGCAGGATGCTGGTGCCAGCATGGCCGCCGCCCCCATCGAGCTTCAGACCCAGCATGGCATGGGCGTCCAGGCCAAAGCCGACCACACCCGGGGTGTAGCCCGACTCGAAACGTGCAACCGCACCTTGGCCCCACTCGCGGGTGTCGCGCACTCCGGCGTTGTGGTTATCGCGGTTGAAGTAGGCATTACGGAAATGCAGGTTGAAGGACGAGCCTTCGATGAAGCCATCAGCCTTGTCTTCATCTGCCTGGGCGGCGAAAGGGATCGTTGCAGTCAACGCAATGAACAGCGGGGTAAAACGAAACGCGGAAGGCACCGGTACTAGCTCCTTGGGTCTGGCGGTGGGGCAGTTTTTATTTTCGAATGTGCGTCTTTTTTATAGGTGAACGTTACAGCTTGGCTGATAGTTGAAGCACATAAAAAAAGCCGCTGATCGGCAGCGGCTTTAAAAGGCTAACATATCGGCACTGGTAGTGCCCATGGCGTAGCCAAGGGAAAACGGGAGCAGCGACAGCACTTGATCAGCTGTCGGCATTGGCATCGACAGAGACCTTGGAAGCTGTCTGGTTAGCGTCTTTTACGGTGTCTACCTGCTGTGCGGCTACGGCTTCGCGGGCCTCTTGGTGGACTGCGGCGAACTCAGCATTACGGGTGACGAAAGCCTTGGATTCTTCAGCCATGGCCAGGGGCGACAACAACAGGGAAGACAGGACGAAGACGCTGGCAATACCCATACTGTTGGACATTTGAAACTACCTTCTTGCGGTGCAAGTGCTAATGAGGACGGGGGTAAAGTTAGTCCTTTCAATGCACTTGAAACAGAGCGAAGCGCGATAAGCACTGTTGCGTAAAAGGTAATTATCGCAGGAAAAGCAATTGGACTTTCGCCGCAAACCCGCAGCCTAGAGCACTTCCGCGCTTCTTTGTAGGAGCAGCCTTGTGCTGCGAAAGGGCCAGTGAAGGCATTAGAGGATATTGGGATCTACCGGCCCTTTCGCAGCGCAAGGCTGCTCCTACACGGGCGGGGTAGGCCTTGAGGTTGGTAACTGGATACCAAAGGTATTGGCCCCCGCGGCACTTCGCACGAACACCTCCCCACCATGCATCAGCGCAATCGCCTTGACGATCGCCAACCCCAACCCATGGTTACCCCCACCACTGTTGCTACGTGCCGCATCCACCCGGTAGAAGCGTTCGAACAACAACGGCAGGTGCTCATCGTCGATCGCCGGCCCCGGGTTGCTCACGGCGATACTGACCTGCTCCGGCCCGGCAGCGATCTGCACCTCGATCACCTGGTGCGGTGCGGTGTGCTGCACGGCGTTGTTCAGCAGGTTGATCAGCGCCCGGCGCAGCTGGGCCTTTTCGATGGGCGCCTGGGCGTCACCGCTCACACTCACGCTGACTTGCGCATCTTCGAGAATGTAGTCCAGGTAGTCCAGGGTGGTCGCCACTTCCTGGGCCAGCGAGGCCTGGGTCAGGGCAGTGGCCTTGCTGCCCTGGTCGGCACTGGCCAGGAACAGCATGTCGTTGATGATGCTGCGCAGGCGCTCCAGCTCCTCAAGGTTCGATTGCAGCACTTCGAAATAATGCTCGGCGCTGCGCCCTCGGGTCAGTGCAACCTGGGTCTGGCCGATCAGGTTGGTCAGCGGCGAGCGCAGTTCGTGGGCGACGTCGGCATTGAACGCCTCCAGCCGCGAGTAGGCCTGGCTTACCCGGTCCAGTGCGGCATTGAAGGCACCTGCAAACTGTGCAAGCTCCGGGGCCAGGGCGTGGGTCTGCAGGCGCCCGTCCAGGCGCGGTGGGGCCAGGGCCTGGGCCTCAACGGACAACGCCAACAGTGGGCGCAGGCCGATGCGCGCCACCCAGTAGCCCAGCAGCGAGGCCAGCAGCACGCCGAGCACCGCCAGCCCGACAATCGCCACCAGCAGGCTATGTTGCGCCTGCCAGAATGTTTCGGTGTCGATGCCGATCAGAAAGCGCAGCGGCGGCCGCTCGCCCAGTGCCGGTAGTTCGCTGACCAGCACCTTGTAAGGGTAGGGCCGGTCAGGCAGGCGCAGGTCGCGCATGCCCTGCGCGCCTTCGGCGAAGGCGCGGACCAGCTCGCTGGGGTGGCCGTATTCGTAGGCCGGATTGCTACTGACCACCCAGAAGCGAATGCGCTTGTCCTCTTCACTTAGCAGGTTGAGCTTGTTGTTGATCTTGACCCAGTGCTCCGGTGTGCCGAAGCGGTTGAGGGTGGACTCGAGCACACTGAAGCGCGCGTCCAGCTCGGCTTGCGGCAGCAGGTCGAGGCTGCGGTCTACCTGGCGGTACAGCGCCGAACCGATCAGCAGGAACACGCCCAGCGCCACCAGGATGAACAGCGCCGACAGGCGCAGCGCGATGGAATTACCCCGCACGGCTTTCCAGGACATAGCCCATGCCTCGGATGGTGTGCAGCAACTTGTTGTCGAAAGGCCCGTCGAGCTTGGCGCGCAGGCGCTTGATCGCCACTTCGACGACGTTGGCATCGCTGTCGAAATTGATGTCCCAGACCAGCTCTGCAATCGCTGTCTTTGACAGAATTTCGCCCTGGCGGCGGGCTAGCACGCTGAGCAGCGAGAACTCCTTGGCCGTCAGCTCAAGGCGTTGGCCGGCGCGGGTGGCCTTGCGCGCCATCAGGTCGATCCACAGGTCACCTACCTGCACCTGCAGCGGTTCATGATTGCTGCTACGGCGTGTCAGGGCTTGCAGGCGGGCGACCAGTTCGAGGAAGGAAAACGGCTTGCCCAAGTAGTCGTCGGCGCCCTCGCGCAGGCCATGGATACGGTCTTCGACCCTTTCACGGGCGGTCAGCATGGTGACCGGCGTCTGCTTGCGTGCGCGCAGGGCGCGCAGCACGCCATAGCCGTCCATGCCCGGCAGCATCACGTCCAGCACGATCACCGCGTAGTCACCTTCCAGGGCCAGGTGCAGGCCCTCGATGCCGTCCCGCGCCAGGTCCACGGTAAACCCCTGCTCGCTGAGGCCGCGATGCAGGTAGTCGGCGGTTTTTTCTTCGTCTTCGATGATCAGCACACGCATGGTCTTGTCCTAACTGGCACTGGGCGCCGCCGCACGGGCGGCCTGGCGGCGGTGGAACAGGCGCTCCAGGGCCAAGTATATGACCGGGGTGGTGAACAGCGTCAGCGCCTGGCTCACCAGCAGGCCTCCAACCACGGCGATGCCCAGTGGCTGGCGCAGTTCGGAACCGGTGCCGAAGCCGAACATCAGCGGCACCGCGCCGAGCAAGGCGGCCAGGGTGGTCATGATGATCGGCCGGAAGCGCGTCAGGCAGGCCTGGTGGATCGCCTGCTCCGGGGTCAAGCCCTGGCGGCGTTGGGCCTCCAGGGCGAAGTCGATCAGCAGGATGCCGTTTTTCTTGACGATACCGATCAGAAGCACCACGCCGATCAGCCCCATGATGCTGAAGTCCTGGCCCAAGGCCCACAGCAGGATCAGCGCGCCGAGGCCGGCCGAGGGCAGGGTGGAAATGATCGTCAGCGGGTGGACGAAGCTTTCGTACAGCACGCCGAGGATGATGTACACCGCCACCAGCGCTGCCAGGATCAGCCACGGCTGGCTCGACAGCGAACTCTGGAAGGCCTGGGCCGCGCCCTGGAAGTTGCCGCTGATGGAGTCGGGCATGCCGAGCTCGCGCTGGGTGCGCTCGAGGATGGTCACCGCATCGCCCAGGGCCACGCCCGGGGCCAGGTTGAACGACAGGTTGGCCGCCGGGAACAGGCCATCGTGGCTGATCGACAGCGGCCCGGTGCTGGGCGGCGCTACATGGGCTACTGCCGACAGCGGCACCATCTCGTTGGTCAGCGGCGAGCGCAGGTAGAAGTAGTTGAGGCTTTCGGCCTTGCCGCGCTGGCGGGCATCCAGTTCGAGGATCACCTTGTACTGGTTGGTCTCGGTCTGGAATTCACTGATCTGCCGCTGGCCGAAGGCGTCGTACAACGCCTGGTCGACGTCGGTGGTGGTCAGGCCGAAACGTGCCGCGGCCTGGCGGTCGATATCGATGCGGGTGACGCTGGCGCCCAGTTGCAGGTCGTTGGACAGGTCGCGGAACGCCGGGTTTTCCCGCAGGCGCTCGGTCAGGCGCTGGGTCCACAGGTTCAGTGCCATGCCGTCGTTGCTCTTGAGCACGTACTGGTACTGGGTGCGCGACGGGCCGGAGCTTAGGTTGATGTCCTGGCCTGCACGCATGTACAGGACGATGCCTGGCACCTGGGCCAGCTTGGGCCGCAGCCGGTCGATCAGTTCGCTGGCCGACACATCGCGTTCGCCACGGGGCTTGAGGGCGATCCAGAAGCGGCCGTTGGCGATGGTCTGGTTGCTGCCGGTGACACCCACCGAGTGGGAGAACGCGCGCACCGCCGGGTCGGCCTCGATGATTTTGGCCAGCGCCTTGTGCTTCTCGATCATCGACGGGTACGACACATCCGCCGCCGCCTCGCTGGTGCCAAGGATGAAGCCGGTGTCCTGCAGCGGGAAAAAGCCCTTTGGAATACCCACGTAACCGGCCACCGCCAGGGCCAGGGTCAGGCCAAACACGCCGAGCGTCAGACGCTGGTGGGCGAGGGCGCGGTCCAGGCCCTTTTCGTACCACCTGACCAGCCGCTCGCCGAAGCCGCCCTTGTGCTCTCCGGGCGGGCGGCGCATGAACAGTGCGCACAGGGTTGGCGCCAGGGTCAGCGAGACCACCACCGAAATCAGGATGGTGGCAGTGGCGGTAAGGGCGAACTCCTTGAACAGCCGGCCGACCACGCCGCCCATGAACAGCAGCGGGATGAACGCGGCGATCAGCGAGAAACTGATCGACACCACGGTGAAGCCGATTTCCCCGGCGCCCTTGAGCGCTGCCGTGCGGCTGTCGTCGCCGGCCTCCAGGTGACAGTGGATGTTTTCCACCACGACGATGGCATCGTCGACCACGAAGCCCACCGAGATGACGATGGCTACCAGGGTCAGGTTGTTCAGGCTGAAGCCGAAGATGTACATCAGCGCGCAACTGGCTATCAGCGATACGCCAAGCACGCTGGACACCACCATGGTCGCCGACCACTGGCGCAGGAACAGCGCCATCACCCCGATCACCAGGGCCACTGCGATCATCAGGGTCAGCTCCACTTCATGCAGCGAGGCACGGATGGTCTGGGTGCGGTCCTGCAGCACCGACACTTCGACCGAGGCTGGCAGCATCTCCTGCAGCTTGGGCAGGGCAGCCAGTACCCGGTCCACGGTATCGACGATGTTGGCGCCAGGCTGGCGGAAAATCACCAGGTTCAACCCGGGCTGGTCGCCGGACCAGGCTTTGACGTAGGCGTTCTCGGCGCCATTGATCACCTTTGCCACGTCCCTCAGGTGCACTGGTGCACCGTCACGGTAGGAGACGATCAGCTGGGCGTAGTCGTCGGGATGGAACAACTGGTCGTTGGCGGCGATGGTCGAAACGCTGTGTTCGCCGTACAGCGCGCCCTTGGCCAGGTTCAGGCTGGTCTGCTGGATGGCTTGGCGCAAGTCGGCCAGGGTCAGGCCGATGGCGGCCAGTTTCTCGGGTTGCGCCTGCACGCGGATCGCCGGGCGCAGTTGCCCGGTGATATTGATCAGGCCGACCCCGTCGATCTGGCTCAGCTGGCGCGCGAGCAGGGTTTCGGCGTAGTCGCTGAGGTCGTTGCCAGGCATCTGGCTGGAGCTGACCGTCAGCACCAGCACCGGGCTGTCGGCCGGGTTGACCTTGCGCCAGGTCGGCGGGTTGGGCAGGTCTTGCGGCAGGCGCGCGGTGGCGGTGTTGATGGCCGCCTGCACTTCCTGGGCGGCGGTGTCGATGTTCTTGTCGAGCGTGAACTGCAGGATCAGGTTGGTCGAGCCCAGTGCGCTGCTGCTGGTCATCTGGGTCATGCCGGGGATGGCGCTGAACTGCACTTCCAGCGGCGTGGCCACTGACGAGGCCATGGTTTCCGGGCTGGCGCCGGGCAGCTGGGCGGTGACCTGGATGGTCGGGAAGTCGGCTTCCGGCAGTGGTGCCACCGGCAGGCGCGGGAAGGCGATGGCCCCCAGCAGCACCAGGGCGAAGGTCAGCAGCAGGGTGGCGATAGGGTGGTCGATGCACCAGGCCGAAACACCGTTGCGCGTGTTCATGGCTGGCTCCGCCGGTCGGCCATTTCCGACGGCGCGGGGGCATCGGGGGCCACCTCGACCCGCGAACCTGGCTTGAGCCGCGACTGGCCATCGAGCACCAGGCGCTCGCCCGGCTTGACCCCGGCAATTATGTTCAGCCCACTGTCCTGGTACAGCACCTTGACCGGCACGCTGGTGACCTTGTCACCGTCCAGGCGGTAGACGAAGTGCCCGTCGACGCCGCTCTGTACCACCGGGGGCGGCACTACCAGGGCGTTTTCTTCCACTGCGGTGCGTAGGCGGATGGTGACCAACTGGCCGGGCCACAGGTGACCGTCCTTGTTGTCGAACTCGGCCTTTACCCGCACGGTACCGGTGGTGGCGGAGATCTGGTTGTCGATCAGTGCCAGGTGGCCTTCACCCAGCAGGCTGCGTTCGCCGTCGGCATCCATGTAGGCCTGCACCTGTGCCGGGGTGGGCGCCTTCAGCAGGCTTTGGAGGGTTGGCAGCATTTGCTGCGGCAGGGCGAATTCGACGGCGATCGGGTCGATCTGGGTGACGCTGAACAGGCTGCGGGTATCGCTGGTGCGCACCAGGTTGCCGGGGTCGACGTTGCGAATGCCCACCCGGCCGGTCACTGGCGAGCGGATCTGCGTGTACGACAGCTGCACCTCGGCATTGGCGATGGCCGCCTGGTTGCCCTTGACCGTGGCTTGCAGGCGGTTGACCAGGGCCTGCTGCTGGTCGAGAGTCTGCTTCGAAACGCCGTTGTCGGTACTCAGCAGGCGGTAGCGCTGCAGGTCGACGTTGGCTACCTGGATCTGCGCCTGGCTCTGGCCAAGTTCGGCACGGGCCTGGTCGAGGTTGGCGCGGATGGCGCGATCGTCGAGGGTGGCCAGCAGGTCACCTTCCTTCACCCACTGGCCTTCCTTGACCAGCACCTGGGTCAGTACCCCCTCCACTTGCGGGCGCACCTCGACGCTGTGCAGCGACAGCACCGAGCCGATGGCGCTGGCATAGCGCGGCACGTTCTGCTGGACGACGCTGACCACGCGCACCGGGATGGCGGTTTGCGCGCGGGTGGCAGGTGCTGGCTGGCGCTGGCCGAACCAGAGGCCCGCTACCGCCAGGACCATGAGCGCCAGGGCGGCGAGGATGACAGGGCGGGACGGACGTCGCATCGGTGCGGGCACCTTGGCCATAGGGGAGGGAAGTGGCTGTATTCAATCTTATAGCCCCCGAACCGGGTCGGCAGCGTGACCGCTGGCTGACAGCGCTGTCAGAATTGCCTGCGCCTCCATCACACATCTGGCATGCGAACTGCGACCCCTGTGGGAGCGGGCATGCCCGCGAAGAATGCAACGCGGTGGATGGCAACGGCTGTGCCGGTGTTCGCGGGCATGCCCGCTCTCATAGAACAACACATGACTCATTGGTTCGGCGAGGTTCTGTAGGAGCAGCCTTGTGCTGCGAAGAGGCCGGTACTGACAAAGCCTGTCTGTTGCTTGTACCGGCCTCTTCGCAGCACAAGGCTGCTCCTACAAAGGACGCGTCAGACGAGCGATATTTGTTCTCTGCGCGACAGCGCAGCCCAAAAGGGCTGGGTAATCTCCCACAGGGACCGCGGCAGGCTTTGGTTCCTGTGCAAGGCGGTTGCCCCCGCCGAGGCATAGCTAGAAGCTGATGAAAGCGTAATACACCGGGGGCTCATTGGTGGTGCGCAAACCATGTTCCTGCAAGCTCGCCACCAGCGCCGCGTCCTCCACGTGCAGGGTCCACTGTGCCAGGCCAGCCTCCGGTACCTGCGCCAGACCCGCGCGGAAGGCCCCCATGTCAGGCAGGTAGGCAGTAAATCCGTTGCCCTTGAGCGCACTGGTAGTCATGCCCAGCGCCTGGCACACCGCCACCTTGGCGGCGATGTCATCGCGGTCGGCCTGGCGCGAGGCCTGCACCAGCGCCTCCAGCCCGGCATCGACCAGTTGCCTGCCGTGAATCAGCTCCGGCCCCTGTTGCCAGGCTTCCGGCGGGCAGTCCTTGCTGCCTGGCCGCAGCGGGATATGCGGGTTTATTTCCACCGGGTAGATGCGACAGACCAGCGGCCGCTGGTCATAGATGGTGCACAGGTCGTTGTCGTCGAGGTTGCGGCAGCGCCCGGGGTTGAAGGCGGCAAAGGTCACCGAGACGCGTACGTCGCTGTCGCCGCAGGGTACGGGATGGGAGCGACGCAGCACATGATCACGCTGTTCTACTGGCATCCCAGGGCCGTCCGCAACGAAGGCTTCGATCAGCACCACCACCTGGCCGTCGTTGTCCGCCCAGCGGCGCGCTTCGGCCAGGGTCAAGGGCACGTGGTGGCCGGTACAGCACTTGCCGCAGCCGGTACAGGCGAAACGCAGGCTGTCGGTCACTTGACCTCCGGGCTCCACTCGCTGACGAAGGCGCGCTGGTGCTGGCGGTCGTACAGGCACAGCTCGGTGCCGGTACGCTGCTGCATGTGCTTCTGGGGGTAGACGCCTTCGATCAGCAGGGCACTCATGCCGACCTGGTCATCGAACTCGGCGGGCTTGCTGCGGGCGTGAGCATCCTTGAACTGGCTGGCGGCCAGGCAAGACTTGAGCATCTGCTGGCGCTGCTCGTTCCAGGCCTGGCTGCTGGAGGCCTGGGCGATACCGCTGAAGAGGGCGAAACTGATCAGGATAGAGCTGAAAAACTTCATACGGATTCCGGCAAGTTACTTGCGAGGGGGGCGAATTATGCCCGACTCGACCCCGACGGCAAGCCGGGGAGTTTGTCTCCGAATATATCAGCGCTCGGCGAACACCACGGCGCGCGCCGCCACCACCAGACAATCGGTCAGCTCTGGCGAGGAAAACTTGGTGAGGATGGCATTGGCCCCGGCCTGGGTCGCCTTTTCACTGCTCATCGCGCTGTCCAGCGAGGTGTGCAGCAGTATGTACAGGTGCTGGAAGTCGGGGGTTTCGCGCAGGGTGCGTGTGAACGCGTAGCCGTCCATTTCGCTCATTTCGATGTCGGAGACGATCACGTTGATTTCCTGCGCGGTGCCCTGCAGCTCCAGCAACACGTTGATGGCGTCCTTGGCGCTGCGCGCGGTATGGCATTCGACGCCGAGGTTGCGCAGGGTGTGCACCGACTGTTGCAGGGCTACCTGGCTGTCGTCCACCACCAGGATATTGGCGGCGGCCAGCAGGCTGGCGTCTTCCTCGCTCAGGGTGGCGTGATGCGGTTCGGGCACCGGCGGGGCGATGGCGTGGATGACTTTTTCGATGTCCAGCACCTGCACCAGAGTGTTGTCGACCCTGGTCACGCCGGTGATGAACGAGCGGCTGCCCGAGCCATAAGGGGGTGGTTTGATGTCGGTGCTCAGGCAATGCACGATGCGGCTGACCGCCTGCACATGCAGGCCCTGGCGCGAGCGGCTGATCTCGGTGACGATCAGGCAGCCGCCGTCAGGGTCGGCCAGCGGCCGTTCGCCAATGGCGCGGGACAGGTCGATGACCGACAGCGAATTGCCGCGCAGGGTTGCCACGCCCTTCACGTGGGGGTGCGATTCGGGCAGCTTGGTCAACGGTGGGCAGGGGATTATCTCGCTGACCTTGAGCAGGTTGATTGCCATCAACTTGCCGCTGCGCAGGGTGAACAGCAGCAGGGACAGCGAGTCCGCGCGGGCATTTTGCGTGGCCATGGTGACCTTCGTGGGGAACAGGGGATAACCGGTTATCGGCCTGGTTTGGTCGGGCTTTAGCGGGTGTGGGGATTGTGGGGCTGCTTTGCAGCCCATCGCGACACAAGGCCGCTCCTACAGGGGGGGCGCGGTCCCTTGTAGGAGCGGCCTTGTGTCGCGATGGGGCGCAAAGCGCCCCCAGGATTCCAACTCAGCGCAGCCCCAGCCGACGGGCCAGACGACTAAGGTTGGCGCGGTCCAGGCCGAGTTCCCGGGCAGCCGCTGCCCAGTTTTCCTGGTGCCGCTGCAGGCAGGCCTCGATCAGCTGGCGCTGGTAGTCGTCGACGGCTTCGCGCAAGCCCCCTTCGGGTAGCGGTGCCGCCGGCAAGGGCACAGCAGGGGAGGGCGGGGTGCCGGGCGTTGCGGTTGCGCGCAGGTCCAGGTCGATGGCTTCCAGGGTGAGGATGCGTGGCCTGTCGGAATGTTGGCCCAGCGCCTTGAGCGCCGAGCGGCCGATCAGATGTTCCAGTTCACGTACGTTGCCTGGCCAGTCGTAGGCCTGCAGCGCGGCCTGGGCTTCGCTGCTCAGGCGCAGGCTGTTCAGGCCCAGGCGCGAACGGTTCTGTTCGAGGAAGTAGCCAGCCAATAGCAGCACATCACGCCCACGTTCGCGCAACGGCGGAACGTGCAGCGGGTATACGCTGAGGCGGTGGTAGAAGTCGGCGCGGAAGTTGCCAATACGCACCTCTGCTGCCAGGTCGCGATTGGTGGCTGCGATCAGGCGCACATCCACCCGGTGTTCGCGATCCGAGCCCAGGCGTTGCAACTGGCCGCTCTGCAGTACGCGCAACAACTTGGCCTGCACCGTAAGTGGCAGTTCACCGACTTCGTCGAGGAACAGTGTGCCGCCGTTGGCGAGCTCGAACTTGCCGCGGCGCTCGCCATGGGCGCCGGTGAAGGCTCCGCGTACATGGCCGAACAGTTCGCTTTCCACCAGGGTGTCAGGCAGGGCGGCGCAGTTGAGGCTGACCAACGGCTTGTCGGCGCGGTTGCTGGCCTGGTGCAGGGCCTGGGCCACCAACTCTTTGCCGACGCCGGTCTCACCGGTTATCAGTACGGTCAGGTCACTGCCACCGACCAGGCGGATTTCCTCGACCAGGCGCTTGTGCGCGGGGCTCTGGCCAATCAGCTCTTTGTCCTGGCCGCTGGCCTGGCGGTAGATCTCCGCGCGATGGTGTTCGTCTTCCGCGCGCAGGGCCAGGTGCTCGATGCGCTCGGCCACGGTGACCGTGGCGGCGGCAAGGCTGGCGAAGGCCTGCAGGGCGCCCAGCTCCAGGCTCTGGAACTGCCCGGGGGTCAGGGCATCGAGGGTGACCAGGCCCCAAGGGCGCTCGTCGACCATC
Organism: Pseudomonas sp. 13159349; assembly: GCF_013305685.1. Classification (NCBI taxonomy): domain Bacteria; kingdom Pseudomonadati; phylum Pseudomonadota; class Gammaproteobacteria; order Pseudomonadales; family Pseudomonadaceae; genus Pseudomonas; species Pseudomonas sp. 13159349. The sequence goes on from NZ_CP045553.1 coordinate 1,035,031, forward strand.
AACGGGCAACCCATGCAGTCATGTACTTCCAGGTTGGCATCAGGGGCGTTGACCAGGCCGTCGTAAGGGTCGGGTAGCTCGGAGTCGCTGGCGAAGCGGGTGGGTTCACGGCTGCTTAGCAGGACCTGGAAGCGTGGGTGCTCGCTGACTCGGAAGCGCCGGCCCAAGGTATCGGGGCTCAGGCCGTCCACTGCCAGCGGCACCAGCCATTCGCCGTCCAGGCGCAGCAGCGCGGCGGCATCGCAGGGCAGCAACCCACGCATGGCCTGCAGCAGGCGGCGATAGCGTTCCTGGTCGGGCAGGTCGCGGGAAAGGTCGCTGACCAGGGGCAGCAGGGTGGTGAGCAGGGGCTTCGTGGTCATATGGACTCCTGTGGGTCGATATGACTATACGTCGAGGTGGGTCGTTTTGACATGACCTGTGTCAAACCCCTGATTTTGCTGGAGATAAAAGTTGGCATGATTGATGTAATGGCTCGGGCAGTCATTTGAAGCCACAGGCTCAGGAGTTGTTGCAATGCTCAATGCCGAACAACGTGCAATCATCAAGGCCACTGTCCCCCTGCTGGAAAGCGGCGGCGAAGCGCTGACCACCCACTTCTACAAGATGATGCTCAGCGAGTACCCGCAAGTGCGCCCGCTGTTCAACCAGGCCCACCAGGCCAGCGGTGACCAACCGCGCGCCCTGGCCAACGGGGTATTGATGTATGCCCGCCACATCGACCAGCTGGAGCAGCTTGGCGGCCTTGTCGGCCAGATCATCAACAAGCACGTTGCCCTGCAGATTCTGCCGGAGCACTACCCGATCGTCGGCAGCTGCCTGCTGCGCGCCATCGAAGAAGTGCTGGGCAAGGAAATCGCCACACCCGCCGTGATCGACGCCTGGGGCGCGGCCTATGGCCAGTTGGCCGACATCCTGATCGGCGCGGAAGAGAACCTCTATAAACAGAAGGAAGAAGCCGAAGGCGGCTGGCGCGGCACCCGCGAATTCCGCCTGGTGCGCCGTGAGCAGGAAAGCAGCGAAATCGTTTCGTTCTACTTTGCCCCGGTGGATGGCAAACCGGTGCTCAGGGCCGAGCCTGGCCAGTACATCGGCCTGAAGCTGGACATCGACGGCGCCGAGCAGCGCCGCAACTACTCCCTGTCGGCACTGTGCGACGGCAAGGAATACCGCATCAGCGTCAAGCGCGAAGCGGGTGGCAAGGTCTCCAACTACCTGCACGATGTGCTGGCGGTGGGCGATACCCTGCAGCTGTTCCCGCCGGCTGGCGATTTCACCCTGGCGGCGAGCGACAAGCCGCTGGTGCTGATCAGCGGTGGCGTGGGTATTACTCCGACCCTGCCAATGTTGCAGGCGGCGCTGCAAACCCAGCGTGAGGTGCATTTCATTCACTGCGCCCGTAACGGCGCCGTGCATGCCTTCCGCGCCTGGATCGACGAGCTGGCCGAGCGTCACCCACAGCTCAAGCGCTTCTACTGCTATGCCGAACCGCATGATGATGCCGCGGCTGATGCCGTGGGCCTGCTGAGCGAGGACTTGCTGGCCGAGTGGCTGCCGCAAGAGCGAGACGTGGATGCATACTTCCTCGGGCCCAAGGGTTTCATGGCGGCGGTCAAGCGCCAGCTGAAGGGCCTGGGTGTGCCAGAGCAGCAGAGTCGCTACGAGTTCTTCGGGCCGGCGGCTGCGCTGGAGTGATGTAGCGCCTGCACTGGCCTCTTCGCGGGCTTGCCCGCTCCCACAGTTACCCCACAGGTTTTGCAGTCTGTGGCGTATCTGTGGCCGGTACAGGCTTACAGCGTATTCATCCCAGCCGCTGGCAAGCCAGCTCCCTTGCAGCACTGCTCCCGCCCGTGGGTAATCGAGAACGAAACGGTCGATCGCATTCGTCGCCTGGGGGCTGGCTTGCCAGCGGCTGGGCCGCACCTCACCTTCCTGCCTATATATAAGGAGAGATGAAAGCGGCTGTGCAGCTTTCATCTTTAATCCTCCTTTAATCACGGTATCCTTCACTCCCGGGTGTCGAGGGGCTTGCCCCTGCGCGGCACCCGGGCAGCCGCTTTTTTTGCCGCACGGCGTTGAACCGACGTCGTTGCGGCCGGTCTCAGCCACACCGGATAGCCCCGCGCAGCGCTATCACGCCGCTTCCTCGGCACGTCAAAGGCCCTGCCCAGCGTGTAGACTTGCGCCAGGCAGGCAGATCACGCTGCCACTATCCATCGAAGGAACCGGCAATGAACGAACAAACATCGCGCCTGAATCGGGAACGGCGCTTTCTGGTACTGTTGGGCCTGATCTGCATTTCGCTGATCGGTGGCGCCCTCTACATGCAGATAGTCCTGGGCGAGGCACCATGCCCTCTGTGCATCCTGCAACGTTATGCGCTTTTGTTCATCGCCGTGTTCGCCTTCATCGCAGCGGCGATGCCCGGGCGCCGTAGCCTCACCTTCTTCGAGGTACTGGTGGTGCTCAGCGCCATCGGCGGAATCGTTGCGGCCGGCAACCATGTGTATATACTCGCCAACCCCATGGTCAGTTGTGGCATCGACACCCTGCAGCCGATCGTGGACGACCTGCCGCTGGCCAAGCTCTGGCCGCTGGTGTTCCAGGTCGACGGCTTCTGCAGCACGCCATACCCGCCGATCCTTGGTCTGTCGCTGGCGCAATGGGCACTGGTGGCGTTCGTCCTGACGGCTGTGCTGGTTCCACTCGGGATCTATCGCAACCGACGCCAGGGTTAGACAAAAGTACCGAATTGCATGGGGTCTTTTACGCCGCATGAGAAGAGGGAAAATTCGCTCACCGCTTGATCCAGATCAACTCGGAGGCCTTGCAGAATGCGGCTTTGGGGGCTATCAAGCGGGGTGCGACAAACTGTCGCGAAGTTGAGTTTTTGAGCAGCATTGTTGCAGATTCTGTAAAAGACTGTTGCTCAATAAGTCATAGTCAAGGATTGGCGACCTATCTACAATCGCCCCCAATTTCCGTTCGGCACTGCTTGCGAGTCGCAGGATTGAAGGAAGCCCCAGCGCTCCTTTTTGCTGACTTCGTCAAGTTTCGCCCAACGGCGATACCGGGCGGATCCCCCTCCGCGTTTTCCCGCACCAAATGGACTTGGTCTGAAGTACAGGCCTGTTGCCTACGAAACCATAAGCACCGCTAACCCGCTTGACGCCAAGGTCCTGCAGTCGGACCCCGGGCAGGAGCGAGTACGGGCGCGAAATGCCTCACTTGGCAGGACGAAGTGCTGGCTACCAAAACACAAATTGCATTGAAGCAAGCTGATCTAGAGGTCGTGAGATGAGTAAAAAGCGTTACCCCAGACTGTTTGGCATATTGCCCTTTTTAGGCATGCTTTTACTCAGTGGGTGCAACTGGACCCTGCTCGACCCGAAAGGTCAGGTCGGCATTGAGCAAAAGAACCTGATCCTGATCGCTACCGGTCTGATGCTGCTGGTGGTGATTCCTGTCATTATCATGACCGTGGTTTTCGCCTGGAAGTACCGTGCTTCCAACAAGGCTGCCACCTACACCCCCGACTGGTCGCACTCGACCAAGATCGAAGCCGCGGTGTGGATCATCCCGATCCTGATCATCATCGCCCTGGGCTACTTCACCTACCACTCCACCCACAAGCTGGACCCGTACCGTCCGCTGGATTCCGATGTGAAGCCGGTGCAGATCGACGTGGTCGCACTGGACTGGAAATGGCTGTTCATCTACCCGGAGCAGGGCATTGCCACGGTCAACAAGATCGTCTTCCCGGCTAACACTCCGGTCAACTTCCGCGTCACTTCCGACGCCGTGATGAACTCGTTCTTCATCCCGGGCCTGGGCGGCCAGATCTACGCCATGGCCGGCATGACCACCAAGCTGCACCTGATCGCCAACGAAAACGGCGAGTTCGACGGTATCAGCGCCAACTACAGCGGTGCTGGCTTCACCGGCATGAAATTCAAGGCTACTGCCACCTCTCAGGAAGACTTCGACAAGTGGGTCGCCGAGGTCAAGCAGTCGCCGAAGAAGCTGGACAAGGCCGAATACGACGCCTTGGCCAAACCAAGCGAAAACAACCCAGTTGCGCTGTATAGCGAGGCTTCGCCTGACCAGTTCCAGCTGATCGTCGACAAGTACGAAGGCATGAACCGCGGTCGTCCGAGCCACGAAGAAGCAGGCAGCAAAGATCTGGCCACTACCAAGGGTGTGGAATCGAGTATGCAACCAGCTGCCGGTGCAGAGGAGTAAGAGATGTTCGGTAAACTAAGCCTGGAGGCGATACCCTATCACGAGCCGATAGTCATGGTGACGCTTGCCATGATCGCGCTCGGTGGTATCGCTGTCGTCGGTGCTATCACCTACTTCCGCAAGTGGACCTACTTGTGGAGCGAGTGGTTGACGACTGTCGACCACAAGAAAATCGGGGTGATGTACATCATCGTCGCGATGGTCATGCTGCTGCGCGGCTTTGCCGACGCCATCATGATGCGTACCCAGCTGGCTGCCGCTACCGGTGGCTCCGAAGGCTACCTGCCGCCTGAACACTATGACCAGATCTTCACCGCTCACGGTGTGATCATGATCATCTTCATGGCGATGCCGTTCTTCACCGGCCTGATGAACCTGGCGGTTCCTCTGCAGATCGGTGCACGTGACGTTGCCTTCCCGTTCCTGAACTCCCTGAGCTTCTACCTGCTGCTGGCAGGCGTGCTGCTGGTCAACATCTCGCTGGGCGTTGGTGAATTCGCCAAGACCGGCTGGGTTGCCTATCCGCCGCTCGCGGGCATTCAGTACAGCCCTGGGGTGGGTGTCGACTACTACATCTGGGCGCTACAGCTCTCAGGCCTGGGTACGACGCTTACCGGCGTGAACTTCCTCGTCACCGTGATGAAGATGCGCGCACCTGGCATGAAACTGATGGACATGCCGATCTTCACCTGGACCTGCACCTGGGCCAACGTGCTGATCGTGGCTTCCTTCCCGATCCTGACCGCTGCACTCGCTCTGCTGACTGTTGACCGTTATCTGGACTTCCACATCTTCACCAACGAGCTTGGTGGGAACCCGATGATGTACGTCAACCTGTTCTGGGCGTGGGGTCACCCTGAGGTTTACATCCTGATCCTGCCGGCCTTCGGTGTGTTCTCGGAAGTTACCTCCACCTTCGCAGGCAAGCGTCTGTTCGGCCACCACTCGATGATCTACGCATCGGGCGCCATCGCCGTGCTGGGCTTCGCTGTATGGCTGCACCACTTCTTCACCATGGGTGCCGGCGCCAGCGTCAACACCTTCTTCGGCCTGGCGACGATGCTGATCTCCATTCCGACCGGTGTGAAGCTGTTCAACTGGCTGTTCACCATCTACCAGGGCCGTCTGCGCTTCACCGCGCCGATCATGTGGACCCTGGGCTTCATGATCACCTTCTCCATCGGTGGCATGACTGGTGTTCTGCTGGCTGTTCCAGGTGCTGACTTCGTGCTGCACAACAGCCTGTTCGTAATTGCTCACTTCCACAACGTGATCATCGGTGGTGCGGTATTCGGCTACATCGCCGGCTTCGCCTACTGGTTCCCGAAAGCCTTTGGTTTCACCCTGAACGAGAAGTGGGGCAAGGCTGCCTTCTGGTTCTGGATCTCGGGCTTCTACGTAGCGTTCATGCCGCTGTACGCCCTGGGCTTCATGGGCATGACTCGTCGTCTGAACCACTCCGACAACCCACTGTGGGAACCCTACCTGTACGTAGCCGTTGTCGGCGCCGTGCTGATCCTGTTCGGTATCGCCTGCCAGCTGATCCAGCTGTACGTATCGGTTCGCGACCGCAACCAGAACCTGGACGTGACCGGCGACCCATGGGGCGGCCGTACCCTGGAATGGTCGACTTCGTCGCCACCTCCGTTCTACAACTTCGCCCACATGCCTGAGAAGGTTGGTCTGGACGCCTGGCACGAAGCCAAGGAAGCCGGTGTTGCCTACAAGCCTGCGGCCAAGTACGAAGCGATCCACATGCCGAGCAACACCTCCACCGGTTTGTTCATGGGCCTGTTCCTGACCGTCTTCGGCTTCGCCTTCATCTGGCACATCTGGTGGCTGGTTGGCGCGAGCCTGGTTGCAACCATCGCTGTCTTCGTTCGCCACGCTGCGCGTGACGACCAGGGCTACATGGTTCCGGCCGAAGAAGTGGCGCGCATCGAAGGCGAGCGCATGAAAGCGCTGGCCAAAGCAGGTGCTCTGCCTGCCGGCGCACGTGTCGAATCGTTTGAGCGGGTGTAATCAATGTCCAGTCAAGTAATGCACGGTGCTGCTCATGGTCACGACCATGGGCATGACGACCACCACCACGACTCGGGCCAGATGACCGTACTCGGTTTCTGGCTGTACCTGATGACCGACTGCATCCTGTTTGCGTCGCTCTTCGCCACCTACGCGGTGCTGTCCGGCAGTTTTGCCGGCGGCCCGTCGGGTCATGACATCTTCCAGCTCGATTTCGTAGCTGTTGAAACGCTGTTCCTGCTGCTGTCCTCGATCACCTTCGGCTTCGCCATGCTGAAGATGTTCGACGGCAAGAAAGCTGGCGTACTGGGCTGGTTGGCTGTGACCTTCCTGTTCGGTGCAGGCTTCATCGCGATGGAAATCTACGAATTCCATCACCTGATCGCCGAGGGCTACGGCCCGAACCGCAGTGGTTTCCTGTCGGGCTTCTTCGCCCTGGTAGGTACCCACGGTCTACACGTGACCGCCGGCCTGATCTGGATGGCAATCATGATGTACCAGATCAACAAGCACGGCATCACGCCGACCGCCAAGACCCGCATGAGCTGCCTGAGCCTGTTCTGGCACTTCCTGGACGTGGTCTGGATCTGCGTATTCACCGTCGTCTACCTGCTGGGAGTTCTGTAATGGCTAACGCACACGACACTCATCACGAAGGTAACCACGGCAGCGTCAAGTCGTACATGATCGGCTTCATCCTGTCGATCATCCTGACTGCGATCCCGTTCGGCCTGGCCATGTCGCCAAGCCTGCCGAAGAACCTGACCGTTCTGATCATTGTTGCCATGGCCGTGATCCAGGTAGTAGTGCACCTCGTGTACTTCCTGCACATGGACCGCTCGAAAGAGCAACGCAACAACGTTTCGACGTTCCTGTTCACCACCCTGGTGATCGCTCTGCTTGTCGGCCTGTCGCTGTGGATCATGTTCAGCATCCACTTCGAAATGTTGGCCAAGTGAGGTAAGACTGCATGTCCGTTAAGCACTTTATCCAAATCACCAAACCGGGGATCATTTTCGGTAACGTGCTTTCCGTGGCAGGCGGTTTCTTCCTTGCCTCGAAGGGCCATGTGGATTTCGCCCTGTTCCTGGCGGTGGTGATCGGTACTTCGCTGGTGGTTGCGTCCGGATGCGTGTTCAACAACTGCATCGACCGTGACATCGACCACAAGATGGAGCGCACCAAGAACCGCGTCATGGTCCAGGGCGGCATGTCGCTGCCCCTCGCGCTGATCTACGCCACCCTGCTCGGGGTGGCGGGTTTCAGCCTGCTGTATGTCCAGGCCAACCCGCTGTCGGCGTTCTGTGCGCTGATCGGCTTCATCGTCTACGTCGGTTTCTACAGCCTGTGGCTGAAGCGTAAATCGGTGCACGGCACCTTGGTCGGCAGCCTGTCTGGTGCCATGCCTCCGGTGATCGGCTATTGCGCCGTGAGCAACAGCTTCGACCTGGCTGCATTTACCCTGCTGGTGATGTTCAGCCTGTGGCAGATGCCGCACAGCTTCGCCATCGCGATCTTCCGCTTCAAGGATTACAGCGCTGCCAACATTCCGGTCCTGCCGGTGGCACGTGGCATCCTCGCGGCGAAGAAGCAGATCGTGCTGTACGTGCTGGCTTTCGTGCTCGCAACCCTGATGCTTACCCTCGGCGGTTACGCCGGCCTCGGCTATCTGGCCGTGGCAGCAGCCATGGGCCTGTACTGGCTGTACATGGCCTGGGCTGGCTACAAGGCCGAGGACGACAGCAAGTGGGCGCGCAAGGTGTTCGGCTTCTCCATCCTCACCGTCACTGCCCTGAGCGTGATGATGGGTGTGGACAGCCAGACCGCTGCGGACGTGCTGATGACATACGCACGCTGATACTGCTGCCTGTTTCACGAAAAACCCCGGCCACTGTGCCGGGGTTTTTTATGGGCGTTTTTCTGTGCCGTCCTTGTTCGCGGGCTCGCCCGCGAACAAGGACGGCACAGCAGAATATAAATTTCTTATTTTCAAAAAATACATCTGAAAAGATCTATGAAAACAGGAAATTGTCCTTTACAGGTATCCTGTATCGGCACTATCTTCTGATTCAGGCCGCCACATCGGCCAGCGTCGCTCGGACGGTTCCGGGCGCTTACGTACTCAGAGGAAGCCATGGCCAACCCAGGTTCGCCGCGCCGCTTTGCGCGCATCGATCGTCTGCCCCCTTACGTCTTCAACATCACTGCCGAGCTCAAGATGGCCGCCCGCCGCCGTGGCGAGGACATCATCGACCTGAGCATGGGCAACCCCGATGGCGCCACCCCGCCGCACATCGTCGAGAAGCTGGTGCAGGTCGCCCAGCGTGAAGATACCCACGGCTACTCCACCTCTCGCGGCATCCCGCGCCTGCGTCGGGCCATCTCCAACTGGTACAAGGAACGCTACGAGGTCGACATCGACCCTGAAAGCGAAGCCATCGTCACCATCGGCTCGAAGGAAGGCCTGGCGCACCTGATGCTGGCTACCCTCGACCAGGGCGACACGGTGCTGGTGCCCAACCCCAGCTACCCGATCCATATCTACGGGGCGGTGATCGCCGGTGCCCAGGTGCGTTCGGTACCGCTGGTGCCGGGCGTGGACTTTTTCAACGAACTCGAGCGGGCCATCCGCGAGTCGATCCCCAAGCCGAAGATGATGATCCTCGGCTTCCCGTCCAACCCCACCGCTCAGTGCGTGGAGCTGGACTTCTTCGAGCGCGTGGTGGCCCTGGCCAAGCAGTATGGCGTGCTGGTGGTCCATGACCTGGCCTATGCCGACATCGTCTACGATGGCTGGAAGGCCCCGTCGATCATGCAGGTGCCGGGGGCCAAGGACATCGCGGTGGAGTTCTTCACCCTGTCCAAGAGCTACAACATGGCTGGCTGGCGGATCGGCTTCATGGTCGGCAACCCCGAGTTGGTCAGTGCCTTGGCGCGGATCAAGAGCTACCACGACTACGGCACCTTCACCCCGCTGCAGGTGGCTGCCATTGCAGCACTGGAAGGCGACCAGCAGTGCGTACGAGACATTGCCGAGCAATACCGCCAGCGCCGCAACCTGCTGGTGAAAGGGCTGCACGAGCTGGGCTGGATGGTCGAGAACCCCAAGGCTTCGATGTACGTATGGGCGAAGATCCCGCCGGAGTATGCGCACCTGGGCTCGCTGGAGTTTTCCAAGAAGCTGCTGGCCGAGGCCAAGGTGTGTGTGTCGCCGGGGATCGGTTTTGGTGATTATGGTGATGACCATGTGCGTTTTGCCCTGATCGAGAACCAGGATCGTATTCGCCAGGCGATTCGCGGGATCCGGCAGATGTTCCGGGCTGATGGCCTGACTCGTAAGTAAGCCCCCATGTCTACAGGTACGGCACATGCCGCACGGCCTGCGCCGTACCTGTAGGAGCAGCTTTCCTACTGCTCTACAGCTACCCAGATAACTATTTTTCTGCACTCATTTCTCACTTCAGAGACCCGAAAGATGAGTGTCTTCACCGCCTATTTCTGCGGCACCGGCTCCCACCGCTTCGACGATACCAACCCCAACTTCTGGAATGGTGAGCTGGTCTCGACCCTGGCCAGCAATGACCAGGGCCGCGAGTTCGCTCACTGGATTGCCGTTGACGGCCCCGGCAGCGGCAACCTGCAGGATGACAATCTGTTCGTCGAGCCCGGTGGTTATTTCAACTGGAGCGGCCAGTTGTTCGGCAGCGGCTGGGAAGAGAACGTCAACCATGTGCTGAAGGTGATCAAGGGCGAAAGCAGCTGGCAGCGCACCAAGCTGAGCGAGGAAGAATACGAGCGGCTGAAGGAGGCCGGGGTTCCGATCCCGGATGCCACCTCTACAGCTTCCTGGTTCTGGCGCACCTATGACTACGGCGAACGCCACCCGACGCCACAGGAGCTGCAAGAGCGCATCATCAACCTGTTCCGCAAGCCGCGCTTGCCGACCCAGGTGAACCTGGTGGGTTGGAGCAGGGGAGGGATCAGTTGCCACATGCTGGCCAACGCCATGGCGCAGGACCTTGTATTGCGGGACATACCCGTGAATATTTTCGCCATCGACCCGGTGCCGGGCATCGGTAACCTGCAAAGCCAGCGGGTAACCTTGGCGGGCAATGTCCGCGAGTATGTGGGTTTCTATTCGCGGGACGAGCGATCCAAAGGCTTTGCCTGCGTGATCCCTTCGGTCGAACCGGGTACACGGATATGCATCTACCCGATACCAGGCCGCCACGCCACGCTGGTGGGCAACGCCTCCATCGACGGTGCGAGTGATGGCAAGGTACTGGCGGAGCCGGGATTGATCGTTCGTCATTTTGCCGAGGTCTGCCTGACCCGCTGGGGTGTGCAACTGGACAGGCGCCTGTTCCTGAGCGACGAGCAGTTGATGCGATATCACATGGTCATGGCCGCTGCCGAAGGGAGTTACAAGGCCATGCGTAGCGAGTCGTATACCGTACTTACCGAGGGCGAAGATGACGACCGCTTGGTGTATTGCGGCGAGACCTGCATTCACTTCAGCAAGGTGTGTGGTGATGGCTATGAGCCGACCGAGGGCCTTGGCCAGCAGCGCTGGGATGTCAACACCTACAAGGCATTACGCTGACTTGAATGGGCGGCCGGGGAAGTCGTTGGTCGCCCGTGTTCAATTGCCGGATCAGCGGCAAATATTTTTTGCATTCCCCTCTATCCAGCCGCCCCGGCTTGGATTGAAAATGGCGCCGCGGGCCAGCCCCGATAACAACAACCTTCCCTCCGTGCCATCATGTCCGAATACAACCCTTGCCTTGACTGCGGCGCCTGCTGCGGGTACTTCCGTGTGTCCTTTTTCTGGGGCGAATGCCAGTCCGCCGGGGGCCTTGTGCCGGACGACCTGGTGGTACAGATCAACCCCACCCGTGTTGCCATGATCGGAACCGATGCCAAACCCTGCCGCTGCATCAGCCTGCAGGGCGAGATCGGCCAGGAAGTGGCTTGCACCATCTACGCCAACCGTTCCAGCCCCTGCCGCGAGTTCGAGGCGTCGTGGGAGGGTGGGGTGCATAACCCCAGCTGCGACGATGCGCGGGCGGCGTATGGCCTGCCACCACTGACCCCGCCCGGGGCCAACGAGCCGCATTGGCCGGATGATGGGGCTGAGGTGGCCTGATCGTATTTCGTTAGCCTGTACCGGCCCTTTCGCGGGTAAACCCGCTCCTACAGGTATCACCGTACCCTGTAGGAGCGGGTTTACCCGCGAAAGGGCCATCAGCTGTAAGAAGATTCTGAACCTGCAACCAAATGCTTCAGGTTGCCAGGGATTAGGAATTATCCTACGGCCTAAGTCGGATGCCGTCTGATAGGCAAGTAGCTACCTCAGAGATAACGTTTCGGCGTCGTCACAATTGGCGATCGGGTGTGAGAAGCCCGGTGTTTCGAGATGGCTTGCCAGTTATGGCAGCCGTGCGCGTGCAGACTTCGGTCTGGCCGGTGCCTCGGACACTGGTCTTCTCACCTCGCGTACGGCTGCCACCTTATCTGTGAGAAGGATGCGAGTGGTTGCCTCTGAAAATATTTCCGAGATGACTATGAAAAAACTTGTACCTGATCCACCCGTTACAGACCTTACTTACCAAGCCGCGAAGTCCCAGGCTACCCAGGTCATGGACATTCTCTCCAACACCATCCTCCAATACCTCGACGCAGAAGCCCCGGACCTGCGTTCCACCCTTCTCGAAAACATGTCGACGCAAACTGCCCTGTTGCACGCCTTGTTAGCCCACATAAAGGCGCAGGAGGCCCAGGCATGAGCGACCACCTCAAATCCCGCACCACCGTAGGTGCGGAGAAATTCCTTGAGCTGTACCGGATAGAGCCGGGTGTACCGCTTGATCTGGCATTCGATGAATTGTCGGTGCTGATCGGCTGTATCAAGCATTTGAACGAAGAGGCCGAGATGGAGGGCGACAAGATCGCTGGCAGCGCGGCGCGCATTCTCAGTGCCATGGCCAAGGCGCTGATCAATGACATGGAAATGGGCTTGAATCGGGGCGCCTGAACGATTTTTGGGGCCGCTTTGCGGCCCATCGACGCGGTTCGTCGCCACGACAAGCCAGGCTCCCACAGGTATAGTGCAAGGCTCCTGGCCTGTGGTGTACCTGTGGGAGCCTGGCTTGCCGGCGATAGGGCTGCGCAGCAGCCCCGGGATGCTTGAACCGATCGCTTGACGTTAAACTGTCATCTCCCCAGCAATGGACAGGAGATCCGGCGTGACCCCACCCCGCAGTTTCCCCAGTGACCTCTGCCTCGACAGCCCGCGTCTGCAATTGCGCCCCATGCGCCATGCCGATGCCGCGCAATGGCTGGCGATCATGGCCGACCCCGAGGTCATGCGCTATTGGCACCATGCACCTTGGCAAGACCTGGCCGAAGCCGAAAGCGCCCTGGCCGCCGACCGCGAAGCCTATGCCAATGGTGACCAGCTCAAGCTTGGCATGTACCGCCGTGACAACGGCGAACTGATCGGTATGGTCCAGCTGTTCAATATCGACGATGTCTCTCGCCGTGGTGAAATCGGCTACTGCCTGGCCAGCGCGGTGCAGGGCAGGGGTTACATGGACGAAGCACTGACCTGCTTCATCGATTACCTCGCCCACACCCTGCACATGCGCCGCCTGGAAGGCGAGATCGACCCGCGCAACCAAGGTTCGGCACGCACTCTGGAGCGCCAGGGCTTTGTGCTGGAAGGCACATTGCGTGCGCGTTGGTGCGTTGCCGGCGAGTTGTCCGATTCGGGTATTTATGGCCTTCTGCTAGAGCCCCCGGTTGCATAGGAAGTAAATCTCTTGCCAGTTTTCTACCTGAGCGCCAGCCTGCTGCTTTACCTGCTCGCACTGTTCTTCGACGGCGCGCTGATGAGTGGTGACCGCCACATGCCGGCCCTGCAGATGCTGTTGTACGGGCCTTGGGGTATGCCCTTCGGGTTGTACCAGTGGTTTGCCAACCCGCTGCTGGCCCTGGCGGTCCTTGCCCATCGACGCTTTCGCCGGCTGGCATTGCTGGTCGGGCTGGTGGCTGTGTATCTGGCGGCCAGCAGCTTTGGAATTGACCGCCTGCCGGACAATCAGAGCTATGAGTTCCATGACCTGACCGGTTTTGGTGCCGGTTTCTACCTGTGGCTGGCGGCAATGGTGGTGTTTTGCATGGGCCAGGCCTGGCATTGCTGGAGGGCACGCAGCGCCGACGACATGCCGGGCTGGAGCTGGCTGGATGTGGTGTTGATCGCGGCGCTTGGCGTGGCGTTGTATGCGGCCACGCAGATGCCATCGCTGCGCTTCGAGCCGGGCAAGGTGCTGATGCCGCCGGAACAGCCACAGACGCTGTGATACCCACAAGGAGGGGTTGATGACCAAGCATTACCTGACGGGCCTGGCAGTGGCCTGTGTGCTGCCGCTGGCCCAGGCGGATGACTACACGCCGGGATACGGGCAGTGCATGGACAAGGCGTCCAGTACCGTGGCCATGAGCGAGTGCATTCGGGCCGAGACGCAGTTGCAGGACCAGCGTTTGAACCGGGTGTACAAGCAATTGATGGGCAAGCTGGATGCCGGGCAGCAGAAGAGCCTGCGTGATGTGCAGCGCAAGTGGCTTGCCTACCGCGATGGCAATTGCGGGTTCCATGTGCAGGCCAGTGGCGGGACAATGGCACAGCTGGAAGGTGGGACCTGTGTGATGGACATGACCCGCGACCGGGCGGCGGAGCTGGAGCGCGTGCTCAGCCCTGGGCAGTGAGGCTGCCAGTACTGGCCCTATCGCCGGCAAGCCAGCTCCCACAGGGAGCGCATACCCTGTCAGGCAGTGCAATACCTGTGGGAGCTGGCTTGCCGGCGATGGGGCGCGAAGCGGCCCCGTTTTTTACTTGCGCGGCTCGCGCAGCGCTCGGGCCTTGAGGTACTCGCGCACTTCCACCGCATCCCCGGCAAACTCGATACGCTCTGCTTTCGCTGCACGCTGGTAGGCATACATCGGGTCGTAATACTCGCTCAGCAAGCTTTCGATGAAGACCCGGTGCAATTCCACCGAACCACTGCGCTGCTGCTCGTCCAGCGCCTGGCGCAGGATTTCCGACAGCCGCTGATGGCGCTCGCCGCCGAGGCGCTTTTGAATCCTGCCCATGCTCTGCAGAAGTGTCTCGGCAAATAGCCGCCGGCCATCTTCTTCACCATGCAGGGTGACGAACTCGGCGCTCAGGTCGATCACGTAGTCGCGCAGGATACGCTCCACGCGGTTGGCCAAACTGTCTTCCAGCCACACCAGCGGGTATTGCTGCATGCCCTGGTACAACTCCAGCGGTACGGTGCAGCTGCCCACGATTCGGCCTTCGTCTTCCAGCACGAACTGCTCGATGCCCCGGGCGCGTTTTTTCAACACGTCTATGGCCAGCCTGTTCTCGAAGTCGATCTGCGCGGGCTGTGCAGTGGCGCGCTTGCCAAAGCTGGAACCGCGATGGTTGGCGTAGCCCTCCAGGTCCAGCGCGTTGTCCAGCAGGTGCAGCACATCGGTCTTGCCGGTGCCGGTCAGGCCGCCCACGATCACGAAATCACATTGCGCGACCGCCTGTTGGGTAGTTTCCAGCAGGAAGTGGCGCATAGCCTTGTAGCCGCCCTCGACGAGGGGGTAGTGGATGCCCTTCTCATCGCGCAGCACTTTCTGCACAAGATGGGAGCGCAGGCCGCCACGGAAGCAGTACAGGTAGCCTTCCGGGTGATCCTCGGCGAACTTTGCCCAGGCCTCCAGACGTGCCTGCTTGATCTCGCCGCTGACCAGCTTGTGGCCCAGAACGATGGCTTCAGCCTGGCCTTTCTGCTTGTAGCAGGTGCCGACCTTTTGCCGCTCCTGGTCATTCATCAGCGGCAGGTTGACGGCGCAGGGGAAGGCGCCCTTGGCAAACTCGACAGGTGCACGCATGTCCATCATCGGCACATCGTCGAGGAACAACTGGCGAAAGTCGGTGCAGTCGGGGCGCATCAGATCACCTCGACCGCGTGGCTCTGTCGCTCGACCAGCTTGCCGATTGGCGCCAGTTGCAGGCCCAGTTCGGCGGCCACCGCCAGGAACTCGGCTTCACCCTCCGGGATAACCGCCACCAGCAAGCCGCCACTGGTCTGCGGGTCGCACAGCAGATGCTTCTGGTCGTCGCTCAGGGCGCCGATCTTGTGGCCATAGCTGTCGAAGTTGCGCAGGGTGCCGCCGGGGATGCAGCCCTCGGCCAGGTAGTGGTCGACGCTGGGCAGGCGCGGGACGGCGGCATAGTCCAAATGAGCGGTAAGGCCACTGCCCTCGGCCAGTTCCACCAGGTGGCCGAGCAGGCCGAAACCGGTGACGTCGGTCATGGCCTTGACCCCGTCAAGCTTGCCGAAGCGGCTGCCTGGCGTGTTGAGGGTGCACATCCAGTCGCGGGCAAGGCCCTGGTCCTGGGGGCGCAGCTTGGCCTTTTTCTCGGCGGTGGTGAGGATGCCGATACCCAGTGGCTTGGTCAGGTACAAGCGGCAGCCTGCGCTGGCGGTGTCGTTGCGCTTGAGGTGACGCTTGCTGACCACGCCGGTGACGGCCAGGCCGAAGATCGGCTCGGGGGCGTCGATGGAGTGGCCGCCGGCCAGCGGGATACCGGCTTCGGCGCATACCGCACGGCCGCCGCGGATCACTTCGCGGGCCACTTCCGGTGGCAGCACGTTGACCGGCCAGCCGAGAATGGCAATGGCCATCAGCGGGTCGCCGCCCATGGCGTAGATGTCGCTGATGGCGTTGGTGGCGGCGATACGGCCGAAGTCGTACGGGTCATCGACGATCGGCATGAAGAAGTCGGTGGTCGAGACCACGCCGCGCTCGTCATCCAGCGCGTACACGGCAGCGTCGTCGCGCGAGGTGTTGCCTACCCAAAGTTTCGGGTCCAGAGCCTGGGTGCCGCTTTCTGCGAGGATCACATCCAGCACCTTGGGGGATATCTTGCAGCCACAGCCGGCACCATGGCTGTACTGGGTCAGGCGAATCGGCTCGCTCATGTGCACCTCAGGAGGTCAATTTGATGCGCGATTGTAGCAAAGCTGGCCTTTGCGCCTGCGCCTCTTATAATTCCCGTCGTCGGCCTATAGGCCGACATTTCCCCGCTATTGAACCGGAGAACACCTCATGCTCAAACGCCCTCTGGCGCTCGCCGCCGGCCTTGTGCTGTCTTGCTGTGCCGTTGTCGCCCAGGCCGCCGACACTCTGCGGGTCAGCGCCATCCCTGACGAAGCACCGACCGAACTGCAGCGCAAGTTCAAACCGTTGGGCGAGTACCTGGCCAAGCAGTTGGGCATGGAGGTGAAGTTCGTGCCTGTGGCCGATTACCCCGCGGTAGTCGAATCGCTGGCCTCCGGCCGCCTGGACCTGGCCTGGCTGGGGGGCTTCACCTTCGTACAGGTGCACTTGAAGGACCCTGCCGCCACGCCGCTGGTGCAGCGTGAACAGGATGCGCAGTTCACTTCCAAATTCATCACCGCCAACCCTGATGTGAAGAGCCTGGCCGACCTCAAGGGCAAGTCGTTTGCCTTCGGTTCCATTTCCTCCACTTCGGGCAGCCTGATGCCGCGTTACTTCATGCTCAAGCAGGACAACATCAAGCCTGAAGACTACTTCGGTCGCGTTGCCTACTCCGGCGCCCACGATGCCACCGTGGCCTGGGTGCAGGCCGGCAAGGTCGATGGCGGCGTGCTCAATGCCAGCGTTTGGCAGAAGCTGGTGGATGCCGGCAAGGTCGATACCGCCAAGGTGAAGGTGTTCGCCACCACCCCGACCTACTTCGACTACAACTGGACCGTGCGCGGCAACATGGACCCGGCGCTGAAAGAGAAGATCAAGAAAGCCTTCCTCGGCCTCGACCCGGCCAACCCGGAGCACAAGGCGATCCTCGACCTGCAGGCGGCCAGCCGCTTCATCGAGACCAGACCTGAGAACTACGTGGGCACCGAGCAGGCTGCGCGCGAGGCCGGCCTGCTCAAGTGATATCGACAGTGGCTTCCAATGTGGCGATCCATCTGCACGAGGCCGGGCTGCGCCATGGCCAGGTGCGTGCGCTCGATGCCGTGAGCCTGAGCATCGGCCAGGGCGAGCGCGTCGCCATCATAGGCCCGTCGGGGGCGGGCAAGTCCAGCTTGCTGCACCTGATGGCGACCGCCGTCCAGCCCAGCAGCGGGCGCCTGGAACTGCTCGGCGAGCAGCCATGGGCGTTGTCCTCCAGAGCCCGCCAGCGCCTGCGTGCGCGGGTAGGCCTGGTGCATCAGGCACCGCCCTTGCCGCCGCGCCAGCGGGTGGTGACGGCAGTGCTGGCCGGCCGCCTGGGGCAGTGGGGCATGCTGCGTGGCCTGTTCAACCTGCTGTACCCCTGCGATGTGCCGGGGGCGCGCCAGGCACTGGCCGAGCTGGGGTTGGCCGACAAACTCTTCGTACAGTGCGGGCAATTGTCCGGTGGCCAGTTGCAGCGTGTGGGCATTGCCCGGGCGCTGTACCAGCGGCCGCAGGTGTTGTTGACCGACGAGCCGGTGTCGGCCATGGACCCGGTGCTGGCTGACCACAGTCTGGCCTTGCTCAACCGCCACGCACAGGCCAATGGCGTCACTCTGGTGGCGAGCCTGCATGCCGTGGACCTGGCGCTGGCGCACTTCCCGCGGGTGATTGGTATCCGCGAAGGGCAGGTGGTGTTCGACTGCCCGGCGCAAGCGGTGACCGAGCAGTTGCTGGATGCGTTGTATGCGAATGAACAACTGGCTTCACCACCGAGCCAGGGGCCGACCCTGACCGTGCAGATACCGCGATGCTGAAACTTGATGCCCGCGACCCGGCGCTGTGGCCGCGGTTGCTGCTGACCCTGCTGGCTGTGGCGGTGCTGTGGCCTGGCGTGCAGCTGAGCGAATTGAACCCGGCGGTCCTGCTGCAAGCGGAGAATCGCCAGCAGATCGCCAGTTTCACCAGTGCCTTCTGGCCACCAGCACACGATGCCGACTTCCTTTCCCTGCTTTATGAGGCCACCTTGCAGACCCTGGCCGTGGCCACGGCCGGCATGGCGTTGGCGTTGCTGCTGGCGGTCCCTGCCGGGTTGCTGGCCAGCCGTGCCTTGTCGCTGCGTGCCGCCTCACATGGCGGTCGCGCCGGGTTGTGGTCGCGTCTGCTACGCCTGCCAGTGCGCTGGTTGCTGATTTTCCTGCGCAGTGTGCCGGAAATCGTCTGGGCGTTGCTGTTCGTGCGGGCCGTGGGGCTGGGGCCGACGGCGGGCGTGCTGGCTATCGCCATTACCTACAGCGGTATGCTCGGCAAGGTCTATGCCGAGATCTTCGAATCGGTCGACCAGCGCCCGGCGCATGCCTTGCTGCAGGCGGGTAGTGGCCGCCTGGCTGCGTTTTTCTACGGCATCCTGCCCAGTGCGGTCTCCGAAGTGGTGTCCTACACCGTGTACCGCTGGGAGTGCGCGGTGCGCGCCTCGGTGGTGATGGGCTTTGTCGGTGCTGGCGGGCTGGGGCAGCAGATCGACCTGTCGATGCGAATGTTCGCGGGAGCGGAAGTGGCAAGCATGCTGCTGACCTTCCTGGTCCTGGTGATGCTGGCCGACCTGCTCAGCCGCTTCCTGCGCTGGAGGCTTGCATGAACCGGGTCATCAACTGGCTGGTGCTCGGCGCCATCGTGGCTGCAGTGATGGCCTCGTTCGCATACCTGGAGCTGGACTTGCAGGCGCTGGTCGGCAACGGCGGGCTGGGGCAGATGGGCGAGTATGCCGGGCGTTTTCTGCACCCGGACCTGTCTGCCGGGCACCTGCGCGCGGTAGCGCATGGGGCGCTGGAAACCTTGGCCATGTCCGGCCTGGGCACCTTGTTGGCCATGCTGCTGGGCATGCTGTTGGCGCTGCCGGCCGCTGGCCGGTTCGGTTGGCCACTGCAGGCCTGTGCGCGGTTGTTGCTGAATGCCCTGCGGGCCATCCCGGAACTGGTGTGGGCCGCGCTGACGGTGCTGGCTGCCGGGCTTGGGCCGAATGCCGGTACCCTGGCGTTGGCGCTGCACACCGCTGGCGTGCTGGGGCGGCTGTTTGCCGAGGCGCTGGAGAACGCACCGCCGGAGCCGGCGGCGGCCATCCGCTTGCAGGGCGGTAGCCAGGTGGCGGCATTCTGCTTTGGCACCTTGCCCAATCTGTGGCCGCAGTTGCTGGCTTATAGCCTGTATCGGTGGGAGAACAATATCCGCATGGCCAGCGTTCTGGGGTTTGTCGGTGCGGGTGGGTTGGGGCAGATGCTGTACACCACCTTGAGCCTGTTCCAGGAGGCCCAGGCCAGCACGGTGATCATGGGGATGCTGGTGCTGGTGTTGCTGGTGGACGCGTTGAGTGATGTGTTGCGCCAGCGCTATGTGCGGGCCTGACAGATAGCCGGGGCCGCGTTGCGGCCCTATCGCGACACAAGGCCGCTCCTACAGGCAAAGTGCCGCCTTTGATGCTTGCGCGGCCCCTTGTAGGAGCGGCCTTGTGTCGCGATGGGCTGCAACGCAGCCCCAAAATCCCTCAGGCACCCACAACTCCGGCACACTGCGCCTCCCGCTGCATCGACTCCAGGTTCCGCTCAATCGTCTCGCAAATGCTGTCCATCTGGATCTGGTGTTCACTGAATCTGAACGGGCTCTGCAAATCCGTCCCGATCCGCTCGATGGCCAGCAGCATGAAGCCCACCACCGTCGAAGCCAGCGGCGTGAACCAGCCCAGCGACTCCACCAGCCCCACCGGTACGATCAGGCAGAACAGGGTGATGAACAGCCGCGGAAAATACACGTAAGGGTAGGGCAGTGGCGTATTGGCGATCCGTTCCATGCCACCTTGGGCATTGGACAGGTCCACCAGCGTCGATTCCAGCCTTGCCAGGCGAATGCTGTCCAGCCGCCCGGCCTGGTACTCCCGCGCCAGCAACGCCGCCGAACCACTCAGAATGTCGTTGGCGAAATTGTTCGAACGGTTGCGCCGCTCGAATTCCGCAGGCGGGATGAACGCCATCAGTTCATCCGGGCAGCGCTCGCCCTTCAAGTGTGCCGCCAGGCAGTTCACATAGGCGATATGCCGGCGCAGCAAGGTAGCCTTGATCGGGTTCAGGCCATCATCCGGGTCATCGATCAGGGTCAGCGCCTGCCGCGCGAAGCTGCGTGAACTGTTCACCAACGCCCCCCACAATGTGCGCGCCTCCCACCAGCGGTTGTAGGCGCTGCTGTTGCGAAAGCTCACCAGCACCACCAGCGCCGAGCCCAGCAAGGTCAACGGGATCAGTGGCAGGGTGAACTTGCTGTTGAAGAACAGCATGAAATCGATGGTGACCAGCACATCCCAGATCAGCAGCCAGAACAGCGACCAGCCGATGTAGCCGACGGTCTTCACGACCAGGCGGTACTTGCGGGTGATGATGTCTTTCACGCGGGGGTACCTCGAAACGCGGGTGATGCAGGATCGGACGTCGAGGCGCGGCGAAGGTTCGGGTGTTGAATGTTGCAGGTTTTTTATGACCGTGAAGAGAAAAGTCTGACCCCGCTATGGGAAATGCCTGAGTTCCCATATAAGAGGTAAGGCGACAGAGTGGGCCGCTTCAACACTTGAATGGGTGTGAAATGAGCGAAAAGTTGATCCCGTTTGATATGGCGGCCTTGTTGAGTAGTGATGAGGCCATCACTGAGTACCTTAGTCAGGTCCTCGCAGATGGCGATACCGAGGAAATAATTCGGGCACTTGGCCATATCGCTCGCGCACGGGGAATGACGCATATCGCCACCGAGAGTGGGTTGGGAAGGGAAAGTCTGTACAAGGCACTCAGTCCAGGCGCAAAACCACGCTTTGACACTGTGCTGAAAGTCATTCGTGCCTTGGGTGTCGACCTCCTCGTTCAGCCCCATGTGGTTCCCCGCTAGCAGAACAGGGATTTCGGAGGGCTGAACGGGGCGGTTGGTCAGCTTCATGGCAGGTCATTCCTGCGCTGGCAACGGGGCGCGGCCGGAGCGGCCGAGGCCATTGCCTCCAGTACTCGGCGAGGCCGTGAGCCAGAAGGGCTGGTCGTCTGGATGCTACTCCACCGGGTCACTCACCGGCTTGGCAAAGATGGCCTTGAGTTCGCTGGTCATCGGGAATTCCAGGTTCAAGCCTTTGGGCGGAATCGGTTGTTCGAACCAGCGCTGGTAGATCCCGTTGATTTCCCCGGAACTGTACAGCTCGCCCAGCGCCGCGTTCACCAGCGCGAGGAACTGCGGGTCATCCTTGCGCACCATGCAGCTGTAGATTTCCCGCGACTGCTCTTCCCCGACCACCACCCAGTTGTGCGGGTCACGGGCCTTGGCGCGTTCTCCGTAGAGCAGCGCATCATCCATGTAGAACGCCGCTGCCCGGCCGGACTGCAACATCTGGAAGGCTTCACCATGGTCCTTGGCGCTGATCACGTACATGTCCATCTTGTTATCGACGTTGTAGCTTTTCAGATAGCGTTCGTTGGTGGTGCCGGCGGTGGTCACCACATTCTTGCCGCGCAGGTCGGCGAAACTCTTGATCCCGCTGTCTTTGGCCGTCAGTAATTGACCTTTGACATAGATGAACCCGTAGGAAAACGCCACCTGCTTCTGGCGCTCTGCGGTGACGCCGGTCGAGCCGCACTCCAGGTCAACGGTACCGTTCTGCACCAGCGGAATGCGGGTTTGCGATGTCACCAGGTTGTATTTCACCTTGAGCTGGGGCAATGCCAGCTTCTGCTGTACCCGCTCGACGATCTTGTTCGCCAGGTCTACCGAGTAGCCCATGGGTAGCCCCGAATGGTCGCCCACATAAGAGAACGGTACCGAAGCATCGCGATATCCCAGGGTAATGCTGTTGGCTCTGGCAATCTTGCTCAGGGTAGGCCCAAGCGCTGCTTCGTCAGCATGGGCCTGGGTGCCTAGCAACAGGCCAAGGGTGCAGCCGATCAACGTGATTTTTCGCATTGTTATTCTCCGTTGTAGGTGAGGGGATCAGAGACATGCTGCAGTACGGTTATTTCCACCAGCCGCACGGGCGGTGAAACCCTGCAGGTCGATGGAGGGGCGGCGCTGGCCGATCAGTTCACTCAGCAGACGTGCGCTGGCGCAGGCCAGGGTAAAGCCCAGCGCTCCATGGCCAAGGTTCAGCCACAGATTGCGGTACGCCGTTGCGCCCAGCAGCGGTACGCCGCTGGGGGTCGCCGGCCGCATGCCGGCCCATTCGATGGCGTAGTCGTAGTCACCAGCATTGGCGAAGGTTTCGCGGGCCTGGCGTTTTAGCAGGGCCAGGCGCTTGGGGTCCAGCGACGGATCGAAACCGACAATGTCGACCATCGCCGCCACCCGCAACTGTTCACCAATCCGGGCGTAGACGATCTTGCGATCGTAGTCGGTGATGCTCAGGTCCGGCGCCTTGTGCTGTGCACCGATCGGTAATGTCAGGCTATAGCCCTTGAGTGGATACAGCGGCAGGTCGATGCCCGGCAGTGCCAGCAACGCACTGCGATGGCCGGCTGCAACGACCAATTGCTCCACCGGCAGCACTTCGTCGTCCAGTTCAATTGCATTCACTACGCCATGCGCATGGCGAATTGCGGACACCGCTTGGCCCAGGCGGAATTTGCAGCGTCCCGACGCCTGCAGGTGCGCCGCCAGTTGCTGGCAAAAGCTGTGGCAGTCGCCGACTTCTTCATCCGGGGTATAGATGGCGCCGACAAAGGGCGCCTCTGCCAGTGCCGGGTCCAGACGGGTGCAGTCGGCGTGCGACAGCACCTGTTGTTGCTGGGGCGCGGCAAGGTTCTTGCGCGCATGTTCGAAGCTGCTGGCCTGGCGGAAGGTGACCAGCTTGCCGTTGCGCCGCCAGTTGAAACCGTCCAGGCCATCCTCTTCTCGCCAGGTTTGCAAGGTCGATTGGCTCAACAGCGCTAGGCGCAACAGGTGGCCTGCGTTGGCACGGTTGACCGAGGAGCGGCAAGCACCAAGGAATGCTGCCATCCAGCGCCATTGGGCACGATCGAAGCGCGGGCGCAATCGCAGCGGCGATTCACCGCGCAGCATCCAGCCAAGGGCCTGCAATGGCACACCTGCGTCGGCCAGGGGCGCCACGTACCGATAGGACAGCTGGCCGCCGTTGGCGAAGCTGGTTTCACTGCCCAACGAATCGCGAGCCTCGATCAGCGTCACGTCAAAGCCGTCGCGTACCAGTGCATAAGCGGTTGACAGCCCAATGACGCCACCGCCGATGATGCATACATGCTGAGCCATGTCAGTCCTTGTTCTTTGTTGGAACGAGGCTGAGGTTAGGGCCAGGTGACAGGTGGCGAAAAATGAATAAAGATCGCTGAGCCATAAACAAAGGTTATGGACTTGCCATGCGCCTTCGCCATATCGAGATTTTCCAGGCCATCCGCCAGACCGGCTCGGTCAGCGGTGCCGCACAGTTGCTGCACGTTTCCCAACCTGCCGTGACCAAGGTTCTGCAGCACGCCGAGCAGCAACTGGGCTTCCCGTTGTTCCTGCGGGTGCGCGGCAAGCTGCAGCCCACGCCCGAAGCGCTGGAGCTGGAGCGTGAGGTCGACAAGGTAACGGAGAGTCTGCAAGGAGTGCGACGCCTGGCGCAAAGCCTGCGTCGCGCGCCAGGCCACAGCCTGCGGATCGGTGCGACCCCGGCACTGGCCCTGTCGCTGCTGCCGCCGGCCATTCATGAATGGACCCAGCGTTATCCGGATATCGCCTGCGAGTTGTCCAGCGCCCACAGTCGCGAACTGGTGCAGAACCTTTTGATGCGGGAGATCGATGTCGCCCTGACCTTGCAACAGCCAGATCACCCTGCGCTCAAGGCTCAGGCGCTGGCCAGCGGGGTTTTGGTGGCATTGGCACCGGCAGGTTATTGGCCGCTGGAAGATGAAGGCAAGCCGCTGCCGTTGGCGGCACTGGCCGGTGCGCCCATGATCGGGCTGTCCAGCGCCGACCCGCTGTCGGTGCGCCTCGAAAGCTACCTCAAGGCGGTGGAGCCGCCGCCACGGGTGAGCATTGCGGTGCAAACCTATTCACTGGCCAGGGCGATGGTCGAATCCGGTGCTGGGCTGGCGGTGATCGATCCCTTCACCGCACTTGGCGCGGCGCCTGGGGCGACCGCGATCAGGCCGCTGGCCCCGGCGCTGCCGATTACCTTGTATGCGGTCACCCGCACTGCCGAACCGTCACCGCATACATTGAGCGAGCTGCTGACGATTTTCAGCAGCCGTGCCCGGGGGCAGCTGGATCGCTGGCGCTGACCGGACGGGCAAAAAAAAACCGACCATAAGGTCGGTTTTTTCCGGATCTTGGTGCCCGAGGGAGACTCGAACATGTCAATACAGGCCGCGTAACTAAAGGGCGGTGTTCGGATGCCTCTGTTTTCTACTCACAATCCTACTCACGTTTGTATCCGTGCCATCCGATCAGACTGTCTCCCCATCAACTCGAACAATGGCAGCGGCTTCTGCCGAATTCGAAATGTACACCTCAACGCGCTTACCGCTATTGGTGGTTAGCTCGATCGTCACGCTGGTCGGCGGCGGTCGCAGGTCATCCCCACATACCAATCCAACTACGTCCCCACAAGTCGCTTCTGGTCCCAGCGGATCCCATTGATCGCCGTTCAAAAGCCGTGCAGTCACATTGATATTCGGCATCTTATCTCTCCTAGCCCAGCCAGAGCGGCTGTGCCAACAGCCTAGCTGATCGCCTGAGTATCGCCGTGACCGCGCCTTTTAGGCCTTGTCCTGCGCCTCGATCGACGCCGAGATAATCGCTCCGCCCCATCGTCGTTCGCCAATGCAGATCGGGACGGGGTTACCGCTGGCTGTAGTGTTCTTGGCCGACCCGAAGGCATACGAAGGCAGATTTTCCGGCGCTGCGCTTTGGGAAAGACCGCCCGCCTGGGGGCTGAGCATCTGAATCACACCGCCAGCAACCAGAGCGATACCTGGCCCGTAGGTGGCCCCTCCGGTGAATGGCCCCGCAATCAGCAAAGCGATTCCAACGATAGTCTGAAGCAGGCCCGCACGTTTGCTGCCATGCACTATCGGCACAAACCACAGCTCTCGAGCTCCCCCTCGGGTCAGAGCATCGTCGCCAATGTTCTTGCCATTTTTGAATACCGCGAAGCGTAGGCCCTGGCTCTCGGCATCAGCCAGGTCACGAGCGAAGCCCGGATAGTTAGCATCCAGCGCTTTGGCGGCCTCTTTCGCGTCACCGCGTTGCAGCAAGAAATGGTGGTGCTTTCCATATTTCTTGCCAAGGAAGCCGCCCAGCCGGATTTTGGTTTTTGGTGTGTAATCGATCACGGCGGCGGCCATCACACGGCCTCCTGTGGCATAGCCAGGTGTACGCCTAGGCGCCGAGCGAGCATCTCGCGGCACTGCAACGCCTCCAGGCGGATGGAGGCCTCTCTGGCCGGGTCAGGGTTCCAGTTCGGCGCATAGCTCGACATGGAAGCGCGAGCGCCGCGCATGGTGCCACGCAGCAAGTCGGCAGATATGCGCGCCTCCTCCTCTGTGAAGAACACGCCATCGAGCTTCACCCTCTGGCCGGCCTGGAAATGCTCGACTTCCCACAACAGGTAGCAGGGACCGCCTTTGTCCAAAGCGAAGGTGGCGACGTCACAAGCTCGGGCGAAACGCTCTTGAAAGGTGGATGGAGCTGGTTGGATGGTCATCAGCGGGTAGCCTCCAGGTGTTAACTTGCGGGTGTTAAAGCTTTAACATTTTGGGTGCGAGCTTTAACATCTTTAACATCCCGAACTCGGCACCGTTTCGGCCTGTAAGCCGCAAATGACGGGGCTTTCAGGGTCATGCACGCTCGGCATGGGTGTTAAAGCAGCTTTAACATTTTTTTGTTAAAGGAAAAAAATCTGTACGTGGGGTCGGAGGCGGTCTAGCTCCGGGCGAGTGCCCATATTTCGACCGCCCCCCACGTTCGGTGATGTTCGGTGCCTGCCACCAGCTGGAGTATCGCTTGAGTGCTGCGCAGGCTGTCGGGGTTGACTTCGGGGCACTGACCGACTGATCCCCACCAGGATGCCCCGGCCGCATTGCTATCAGGGTGTCGGGGTCAGGTCGACTGATCGCACGGCGTCCTTCGCGAACACAGCCAGACCTGCGCGCAGCTCGGCCAGCAGCGTGACCAGGTTCGTCACTAGGTTGTCGCGGTCGAAGCGGCTGGCGATGACAGTAGGCTGCATGCGGTCCAGGATGCGCACGTGCGCCGGGTCGATGATCAGGCTCTTGCCGCGGGCAAGGCTTGGGCTTTCCACCACCACGTTCTTCCACAGCGTTGCATTCGCCGGGTCTTGTGGGCCGCCCAGCAGGTAAAGACCGTCCGCGCTCTTGCTTGACTGGATGGCGAACCAGTCCATCGGGTTCATCAGCACGACGCTCGGCTTCCAGCCCTCGGACTTCATCGCCGCCGCCGCCTCACCGACACGATCGGTAGGGGTGGTTGCGATGGTCGGGGTGTAGGGGATGGCCTGCTGCAGCAGGCCCAGGATCTTGCCGGTGCCGCCGGCGCCGTTGATGATTTCGCCCTCCAACTTGGACAGCAGGCCGTAGCCCAGCAGGTTGGCGATGTAGGAGCTCAACGAGGCCTCATCGTCGAGCACCTGCACGGATGCACGGGTCCAGTGCGCAATGGTCTGGATGTTGGTGGAGGCCAGCTCAAGGCCGATGTTCGACTCAGCTTTGAGCTCGCCTTCCTTCAGTTGGTAATCGGCGTTGTTGTCGAAGCTTTCGAGCTGTGTGAACTCGTAGGTACCACCACTCACTGGAATGGTGGACAGAACCTCGAGCAGTTGGAATGCAAGGCGCGGGTCGTTCTGAATACCCGCCGCCCGCTCGGCCTGGCCGCTGTACTCGCTGTCGCCAGCTTGTCCACGCCCCGAGTTTACCAGCGCCTTGATGCTCACCCCGGGTAGCTCAACCCGGCCCGAGTCTTTCGCGCCGCCGCGCATTGCTTCCATGCCCTGGGATTTGGTGAAGGTCTGAAGGGCTGTCTTCGTGGTGCTTGGCGCCGGAGCGCCGCGCAGCCGGACGCCCTTCATCTCCAAGTCGGCCAGGCGATCAGAGACCTGGTCAATGTTGGTCTGCACATCTTCGATCTTGCCGGCCAGGCCTTTTACGACTGTGCCGTGGTCTTCAACTGCTTTGGTGAGAAGTTCGAGTGACATATGGATTCCTCAAAGACCCTGAAGGGTCGCTGTGATGTTCTGGAGTCTGGCCGCGATCTGGGCCAGTTCTGCGCTGTTGTCGGCCTGCTCGTCTCGAACAAGGCTGTTCCAGCCGCCCGCCATCAGCCGTTTGGCTTCGCGAGCAGAAAGCCCCAGCACATCACGTGCGGCGCGTTCGAAGTCCCGAGGGTTCGGGTTACTAGGATCGAAAGCGCTCTTCACGCTGACAATCCGGGCGTTGGGGTTGGCGGCGACGGCCACAAGGCTCACCTCCACCAGGTCAATCTGTTTCAACAGCCGTGCGCCGCTCACCAGGACAGCCCCACCCGGCGGAATGGTGTAACCAATGCTCAACGCCAAGGCTCCATCCTTGGCCAGCGCATGCGCTGCTTTGGCCTGAGGAACGTCCAGCGTGAGGCGGCCGGCAGACAGCAAGCCCTGGTCGTCCTCGGCAAAGGACTCCCAGACACCGACAGGGTTTGTTTGGTCATGCTGCCAGAGCAGCGCGGGGCGAGTGCCGGCGGCGGCGTGCTTGGCCAGGCTCTCGGCGAAAGCGCCGGGGGCGATCACATCGCCATGGGCGTCTGGGTCACCGCCAAAGGTGCTGGCATAGCCGGTGAAACTGCCCACCGCCTGATCGGCGGCGAACTTCAATTGCAAAGGCGCGGTTTGGAATGGGCGCATAGGTTCTCTCTCAGAGCAAATAGGAACATTTGCCGCTCAAGGAACGCATCACGCGCAACTGGGACGGGATACAGCACATCACGTGCTGTATGGGTGTCCAGTATACATCATCTTGGGTTGCGCGAAGCACTACCTGTGGGAGCGGGCAAGAAGAATTTCTTGAGATCAGGCGGGCTTGGGGAGACCCAGCTCCTTGGCGATCTGGTCCAGCGAGTAGCCCTGATCTAGCGCTCGCTGAGCATCCCGGACGAGCCTTCTAGTCACCTCGTCTTCGAGCTTCCTGGCCATCGCGTCGGCCTTCCTGGTGATCATCACTGCTAATTCCCGGGGGAACGGGGTTCGCTCGGGGCGCGAGTAGTCACGCTTTGCCATTCGTATCCTCCATTGTCACAAATGCGTTAAGGCGCCCACGGGCCAGCAACGGCAAGGCCTTGAGCGGTTTCTGCGGGTTTTCCAATAAGGCGCAGGTAAGGCGGGGAATCCTCCACTGCGGTTGATCGCGGACCAGCGCACCAGACCAAGCAGGCCGGGTGCTTGAGCCGGTTCCCTGAATTTCCGGATCGATGACGGGTCGAGCCGCGAACCTGGCTGAGGCAGCGCCGGTCAATCGCATGAGCTCGCTCGGCATTCTCACCTGTGGTGGATGCTTCAGACCCGCGCCAGCCCTGGCAGCCAAGGCCGTGCAGCCCAATACGTGAAATCGCGCTTCAACCCTCCTTCCACCCACCGTCACCCTTGCCGATTCGGACCTGTTGAGCCGAGTCGGACCAAATGGTCTGTCTCGGCAATCCACTGTGGCGTTACCGACACACTGTGGCGCGGGCGACACGGTGGAAGATGGTCCGAGGTAACCTCGGTGATTGATCGACGAATCCTCGCCGATGCGTCCGGCCAGGTTCGTCATGGCCCCACCTCTGCACCTGGCCAGCGCGCACGAATATCGGCCAAGGCTTCGGCGCGGGTGATCGGCTCGCTGATCATGGTGAAAGGCCGACACCCGGGCTTCAGTACCGTCCAGTTGCAACGCCGCTCTAATCCGTCGTTCGCGGCCAACTCGGCCAGCAGCGCCAACCGATTCGCCTTGACGTACTTGCGCACATCGTCTGTCAGCTGTGAGGCGGGGGAAATCCGCACTCGCATACCTTGCTTTCTGGCGGTAAACCCACGTTCTAGCAGGTAGTCGAGCGCGGCCATCACAGGTCCTCCGCGTCGTCTTCAAGCGAGGTCGGCAGGGTGGCCCCCGACATCGGAACCTCGTGAAGCATTGGTGCCGCTTCGCCCATTCGTGCCCTTTTTTCCCATTCGTGCCTTTGTTCTTTCTCCGGCACGAATGGGGCATGAATGGGCACGAATGGTGGAAATACCGAGAATGCACCTTCGGCTTGAGGGAGTGACCAGAGCGTTTTGATCTCCTTTCCGAACCCCTCTCGAACTGTCACTACCGATAGTTTTTCGCGGGCTGTTCGGGTCTGCTTTGCGCTAAAGCCGTTCTCTGCCATCAGGCTTTTGGCCTGCTTACCTATCATCGGGCCATCTTTGAGGATTCGCCGTAGCGCTTCTGACGGATCATCGTCATTCAGGCGAGTGTCATCCTCCGCCCCCTCAACGTCGCCCAGGATTTCCCGGGCTGAACCTTCGATCAGATCGCCCCAGGCAACGTGGGTGGTCGTTATCTCGCCGTCAATGGTGCAGGTTTCGATGGTGTAGGAGACGCCCCCCTCGTCGGTGCCAATGTTCGACTTTGCTCGCGCCAGCACCCGCAGGTCGGAATCTTCCTGCTTGGCAGCTACCAGCACCGTTCGCGCCAGCGCAGAGAAAGCCTGTGAGCCGATCACCCGATCAGTCGGTGATGAGCCCGCGCCGCCCTTGGCAAAGTGAGAAATTCCCACGATGGCGCAAAGGTTCTGCTCCGCAAAGTCCACCACGCCCTGCAGCGCTCGGCGCACATCGTTGGCCTTGTGCATGTCGCCCTTCACAGCGCTGACGATTGGGTCGAGCATCAGCAGCGACACGCCGCCAATCTCGTTTGCAGTCTCTCGCAGCAGGGCAATGTCGTTGGCCGGGTCAAAGGGGTCAGCGTCACCCTGGGCGTTGGTGCGCCCTTGGATGATGTAGACCCGGCTCATGTCAGCGCCAGCAGCGGTCAATCGGGGAATCAACGTATCGGCGGGATCATCCTCGCTCGACCAGATGAGTGCATTGCCTGGCTCGCTGCAACGGCTGCCGTCAGGCCAGCGCCCGCCCGTGGTGATGGTGGCGATCAGGCCGATCAGCAGCGTGGTTTTCCCGGTACCGCCAGCGCCAGCGAGGATGTGCAGCTTCCCCTTGGCCAGCCAGCCGGGCCACAGCCAGCGGATGGCAACGGGCTTGATCGATGCAGCACTGGCCACCTTCACTTTCCATACTGCTGGCGCTGCTTCGCGGGTGATTGCGCTGAGTGGTTCTGTCCATTCTTCGGCAAATCGATCAGTCGTCATTTGACCCCCAGACGCTGCTTGGCGAGGTTGAAGCGCACCAGGTCGTCACCTGCCAGACTCCCTTGCTGCTGGAGTGATTGGCCGATCCGAAACACCATGCGCTCATGTTCAATTGCAGCCTTACTTGGCCCGCGCCGTGGTTGCTTGTCACCGGGGAACAAGTCACGCAACTCCAGGCCAATTGCCGAGACAATCTCTTTAGTTGTGCAACCGGCCCAGCACTTGAGCAAGACAACTCCCTCCGAAGTTTCGCTAATTGCCAAGCTCGGGTTCTTGTCATCGTGTGCAGGGCAGCAGGCTTTCCATTTGTCGGCGCCAGCGGACTTAACTTTGTCTAACCGGTTAAGCACTTTATCCAGGCAAGCCGATCCCATCGGCGCAAGTGCGCCGTTTTGAATGTTCATGGTTATGCTCCGGGTTTAACTTCGGACAGATGGAAAGTCGCTGCAGCGCCAGTGTCAGACAAGTTGCCTACGAGACTGCCCAGGCTTTTGAGTAACCAACCAATATCTGTTACAACTTCTGGATTCAGGCCGGTGTCACCATTCGAGGCGGTACACGCCAGCAGATGACCGATGCCAGATATGCCGTGTGCGAGCACGGTCACGCAGCTTTCAGTCGCCTGCTCAGCCGCTTTCAACTGGTCGGCGTTCATGTTTTTCAACGCTTCATGACGGGGCAGAAGATCGTTCCAGTAGCTCACTGCACACCCCCTTGGGCTTCCAGGGCGCGGGCTTGGTCCATGTGGTGGTTGTAGCGCTTCAAGCGGACGGACAGGGACGAGCTGGCGCGGAGGGCGCTGAGGGCCATCTTACGATGTGCAAGGGCACGGATTTTGGACGGAATGATGGCGGTCATGGTTGTAGCTCCTTCTTTGGCTGAGGAGCTGCCACGATCCTTCCTACGGGATTGGGTGGCAGCTGTGCACGGGGTAGGAATACCGGGAAAGAAGGAACCCGGCCAGGCCGAAGCCTGCCCGCACACAGCCGCCATAACACGGGACTGCGAGCACAAAAAAAGCGCCAGCAATCGAAATGGGGCGCCTGTGCGCCTTCTTAAATTCGGGTTCCTACGCCCGGTCGCTGAATTTGCAGCGACAGGCGAACGATAGCCGCGAAGCGCATCGCAAGCAACCGATTTCTTCATTCGTGCCCATTCGTGCCCCATTCGTGCCGGGGAAGAAACAAGGGCACGAATGAGAAAAAAGGGCACGAATGGGCGAAAGGGCATGAATGGAGCGGCGAGAGTCATCACGCCACCTCCCCACGGCTGGCTGCGATCTGCTCATCACACCAGGCATGAATCTCGGCCTCGATCCACACGACCGACTTCGGACCGAGGGTGACTTGCTTGGGGAACGCGCCAGCAGCGATACGGCGGTAAATCTCGGTGCAGGACAGGCCAGTGATCGACTCAACGTCCTGGCGCTTGATGAAGCGGCGAGCTGGTGGGGTGATGTTGGTAGGGTTAGCCATCGTCTGCGCCTCCTTGGGCGGTTTCGGTAATCGACGATGGCAATGCTGGCGGGTGTTGATCGGAGAGTCATTGCAACTGCAAAAATCAGTTTTGCAGTTGCAATTGCAGTCAGTCTCTAGCGGCCATTGCCTCTGTGAGTTTGCGATTTGCCTGAGAGAATATTTTCTCTAGGTTGCTCTTGCTCAGTCCCCGGAGGTCATACTTTTCCAAGATTTCATCTATAAGAGATGATTGATTGTGATTCTTAGTTCTGCCGTTTGTAAGGATTTCCACAAGTGCAGCAACTGCCAGTACATAAGATGGTGGCTCGATCTGGGGGAGCCTCTCAGTTGAGAGGACTTCTGACAGCTTTTGTCCGCTTTCTGGAGCGAAGTTGTACAGGTCCACCTCTGCAAGACAATGATTGTTTTTTAATATTTTAATGTCTGGTGGTTCTGCTGGTAGATTGTTGTTTGCTAATTCTGCTAGCTCATATATTTCATGAGGGTAGAACCCAGATTCCGCAAAGGAGGAGAGGTTGTCGTTGGTGTCGCTAATATATTGATTGGTGTCATTGTCTCGGATTGCATAAAAATTATTATTATCATCCATTAAGACGTAGGAGCGCTCTGTTTGGTTTATGACCATTTCGCACAAGGGGAGGTCAAGTGAAAAGCATAAGCCAACATCTCGGTCTTCGGTCATAAAATGTAGCTTGGATATTGAAGGTATGTCTCTAATTTCATCAGCGAACTCATGCTTCAACTTGACTACTGTTCCTAAACAGCTGTAATTGGCTGTAAGCCAGCCAAGCTTGTGAAGATATTTTAAGTCTTCAGCTGAAACCCTTTCATTGATGAGGCTGGATAGGAGCTCAGCAGCTTCGGCAGGAGAGATATGGGGTTTGAATTTGCTGAGCTTGCTCACTTCGATATGCTCCGAATAGAAACGACGTTAGCGCCGGCGCAAAGGGCGTCAATCTCATCTGCCCAGTTCTGCATCATTTCCCGCCGCTGCTCCAGGTAGTGCGCATGGTTGTACGTGTCGCGGATCGAGTCTTGATCGCCATGGGCTAGTTGCCGCTCGATCCAGTCCCGGTTGTAGCCTCGGGTGTTCAGGCTGGTGCTCAGCAGATGGCGGAAACCGTGGCCAGTCTGGCGCCCCTCGTAACCCATTGAGGAAAGCGCCTTGTTCACCGTGTTCTCGCTCATTGGTCTGGCCCGGTCGTTGCGCCCAGGGAAGGCGAGGGGATAGGTGCCGGTCAGTTCGTGCAGGGCACGCAGCAGGACAACGGCCTGGCGTGGGAGCGGGACGATGTGAGGGCGCCGTGCTTTCATCCGTGCCGCAGGGATCGTCCAGGTAGCTGACTCCAGGTCGAACTCTTCCCAGGGCGCCAGCCGCAGCTCGCCGGGACGCACGGCTGTCAGTAGCAGCAGGCGAATGGCGATCTTGCTGGTGAAGTCGCACTGGGCTGTCTCCAGCTTCTCCAGCAGCGTGGGAAGCTCGGCCTCTGATACGTGCGGGTGGTGGCGAGTGCGCGGGGCGTGCGCGGCTACCACGTCCAGATCGGTGGCGGGGTTGCCTGGCACCACACCCTTGGCCAGGCCGAAGCGGAATATCTGGCTCAGCCACTGGCGAACCTTGCGGGCGACGTTGAACGCCTCGCGCTGCTCGATCTTGCGTACCAGGTCTACCAGTTCAGGGCGCTGGACCTCGGCGGCGGGCCGCTTACCAATTACCGGGAAAATGTCTGACTCCAGGTACTGCAGGGCCTTCGACGCGGTGGCCGGTGCCCAGCGTGGCTGGTTGTAGTCGTACCACTCCCGCGCCAGCGATTCGAGCGTCAGGGCCTGGGTCGCGGCGGCTGCCTTCTCCTGCTGTTTATGAGCGCTTGGGTCAATGCCCTGCGCCAGCAACTTGCGAGCGGCATCCCGGCGTTCGCGTGCCTGGGCGAGGGTGACAGCGGGGTAGGTGCCCAGGCCCAGCATCTTGGCCTTGCCCTCAAATCGGTAGCGAAGGCGCCACAGCTTTCCGCCAGCGGTTGTCACCTCAAGGCAAAGGCCCTGGGCGTCAGCGAGGCGATAGAGCTTGTCGCGGGGTTTGGCGGTGCGGATGGCGGTATCTGTGAGCGCCACGGGCGTTCCTCGCAGTGGCCGACCGGCGCAGGATTGCGGTCGATGTGTGAGTAGGATTCAGGACCGAACTCGTCCTACTCACAAATCTACTCACATACTTGAGGGCTTACAAGGGAACCACTGGGAACGATGGGCACAAAAAAACCGGCTCAGTGGCCGGTTTTCCTGGTGTTCCGGGTCTGGTAGGGACCGCTTGGAACTATGTGATGGTGCCCCGAGGGAGACTCGAACTCCCACTCCTTTCGAAAACGGATTTTGAATCCGCCGCGTCTACCAATTCCGCCATCAGGGCTTGTGGCGCGCAGTATAGAGAGCCACCGCTGGTCGGTCAATCGGCTTTCATGGTCAATTTTCACACATTGGGCTAAACTTCCCGGCCCTGCCGAACCGAACATCATCATGCGCGTCGCCGATTTTTCCTTCGAACTCCCCGATTCCCTGATCGCCCGCCACCCGCTGGCCGAGCGCCATGGCAGCCGTCTGCTGGTGCTCGATGGGCCAACCGGCGCGCTGGCGCACCGGCAATTCCCCGATCTGCTCGAGTACCTGCGCCCCGGCGACCTGATGGTGTTCAACAACACCCGGGTGATCCCGGCGCGGTTGTTCGGCCAGAAGGCTTCCGGCGGCAAGCTGGAAGTGCTGGTCGAGCGCGTGCTCGACAGCCATCGGGTGCTGGCCCATGTGCGCGCCAGCAAGGCGCCCAAGGTAGGCGCGGTCATCCTCATCGATGGCGGCGGCGAGGCCGAAATGGTCGCACGCCATGACACGCTGTTCGAGCTGCGCTTCACCGAAGAGGTGCTGCCGCTGCTCGACCGTGTCGGCCACATGCCGCTGCCGCCGTACATCGACCGCCCCGACGAGGGCGCCGACCGTGAGCGCTACCAGACTGTGTACGCCGAACGAGCCGGTGCAGTCGCCGCACCGACCGCAGGCTTGCACTTCGATGAGGCGTTGCTGGAGAAGATTGCCGCCAAGGGTGTAGAGCGTGCCTTCGTCACCTTGCACGTGGGCGCGGGCACCTTCCAGCCGGTGCGGGTCGACAAGATCGAAGACCACCACATGCATAAAGAGTGGCTTGAAGTGAGCCAGGAGGTGGTCGATGCCATCGAGGCTTGCCGCGCCCGTGGCGGCCGGGTAATCGCAGTCGGCACCACCAGCGTGCGTTCGCTGGAGAGCGCAGCGCGCGATGGCGTGCTCAAGGCCTTCAGCGGCGATACCGACATCTTCATCTACCCGGGCCGGCCGTTCCATGTGGTCGACGCCTTGGTCACCAATTTCCACCTGCCGGAGTCCACGCTGCTGATGCTGGTCTCGGCCTTCGCCGGCTACCCCGAGACCATGGCCGCCTACGCGGCAGCGGTCGAGCAGGGGTACCGCTTCTTCAGTTACGGTGATGCCATGTTCATCACCCGCAATCCGGCGCCACGCGGGCCCGAGGATCAAGCATGAGTCGCACCTGTCGAATGTCCTTCGAACTGCTGGCCACCGACGGCAAGGCCCGTCGTGGCCGCATCACCTTCCCACGGGGCACCGTGGAAACGCCGGCGTTCATGCCGGTGGGCACCTATGGCACGGTCAAGGGCATGCTGCCGCGCGACATCGAAGCCATCGGCGCCGAGATGATCCTGGGCAACACCTTCCACCTGTGGCTGCGCCCGGGCACCGAGGTGATCAAGAAGCACAACGGTCTGCACGACTTCATGCAGTGGAAAGGCCCGATCCTCACCGACTCCGGTGGCTTCCAGGTGTTCAGCCTGGGCGCCATGCGCAAGATCAAGGAAGAAGGCGTGACCTTCGCCTCGCCGGTCGATGGCGCCAAGGTGTTCATGGGCCCGGAAGAGTCGATGCAGGTGCAGCGTGACCTGGGCTCGGACGTGGTGATGATCTTCGACGAGTGTACCCCGTATCCGGCCGAGCACGATGTGGCGCGCGCGTCCATGGAGCTGTCGCTGCGCTGGGCCCAGCGCTCGAAGAACGCCCACGCCGACAACACCGCGGCGCTGTTTGGTATCGTCCAGGGCGGCATGTACCAGGACCTGCGCATGCGCTCGCTGGAAGGCCTGGAAAACATCGGCTTCGACGGCCTGGCCATTGGCGGTCTGTCGGTGGGCGAGCCCAAGCACGAAATGATCAAGGTGCTGGATTACCTGCCGGGCCAGATGCCTGCTGACAAACCTCGTTACCTTATGGGGGTAGGCAAACCGGAAGATCTCGTTGAGGGTGTGCGCCGCGGCGTCGACATGTTCGACTGCGTGATGCCGACGCGTAACGCGCGCAACGGTCATCTGTTCGTCGATACAGGGGTGATCAAGATTCGCAATGCGTTCCATCGCCACGATGATTCGCCGCTGGATCCGACCTGTGACTGCTACACCTGCACCAACTTCTCCCGCGCCTATCTCCATCACCTGGACAAGTGCGGCGAAATGCTGAGCAGCATGCTGAATACCATCCACAACTTGCGCCATTACCAGCGCTTGATGGCCGGTTTACGCGAGGCTATTCAACAAGGTAAATTGGCCGCCTTTGTCGACGCCTTCTACGCCAAGCGCGGGCTTCCTGTGCCGCCTTTGGACTGACTGTCTGCATCCATTATTAGAAAATTACATTAGGAGTGCCCAATGAGCTTCTTGATCCCCGCCGCTTACGCGGACGCCGCTGCACCTGCCGCCGGCCCAGCCGGTACCGGCTTCGAGTGGATTTTCCTGGTCGGTTTCCTGGTCATCTTCTACCTGATGATCTGGCGCCCGCAGGCCAAGCGTGCAAAAGAGCAGAAGAACCTGCTGAGCAACTTGCAGAAGGGTGACGAAGTTGTCACCAACGGCGGCATCGCTGGCAAGATCGTCAAGGTTTCCGATGATTTCGTGGTCCTGGAAGTTTCCGACAACGTCGAGCTGAAGTTCCAGAAGGGTGCCATCGCGGCCACCCTGCCAAAAGGTACGCTCAAGGCTATCTGAGTTACCGGTTTCATTTTTCCAGTCGGGGCGCGCAAAGCGCCCCGCGTCTTGAACGGGCGGCGTGATGCTGAACAAATACCCTCTGTGGAAATACGCACTGATCGTGCTGGTACTGGCGATCGGTTTTATTTATTCCGCTCCCAACCTCTACCCGGATGATCCGGCGGTACAGATCAGTGGTGCCAGCTCGGCGCTGCAGGTGAACCAGGCCGACCTCGACCGCGTCAGCAAGGCGCTGGGCGATGCCAAGATCGCCGTCAAGGGCGTGAGCCTGGGTGAGAAGGGCAGCGGGCTGATCCGCCTGACCAATCAGGAAGACCAGCTACCAGCCAAGGATGTAGTGCGCAAGGCACTGGGCGATGATTACGTCGTGGCCCTGAACCTGGCCCAGACTACCCCGCAATGGCTGCGCAACCTGGGCGCAAGCCCGATGAAGCTGGGCCTGGACCTGTCCGGTGGTGTGCACTTCCTGCTGGAAGTGGACATGGACAAGGCCATGAACGCCCGCATGAAAGTCTACGAAGGCGAGGTCAAGACCTTGCTGCGCAAAGAGCGCGTCCGCTACCGCAGCCTGCCTCAACAGGATGGCGGCATCATGCTGGGCTTTGCTGACGATGCTACCCGCGAACAGGCTCGTGTCCTGATCCGCAAGAATTTCAATGACTTCGACCTGACCACCACCGAGCGCAACGAGCTCGCCGTGCTGCGTCTGGCGCTGACCCAGGCGAAAGTCGCCGAGATCCGCGAATACTCGATCAAGCAGAACCTCACCACCGTCCGCAACCGGGTCAACGAGCTGGGTGTGGCCGAGCCGCTGGTACAGCGCCAGGGCGCCAACCGCATCGTGGTCGAGCTGCCAGGCGTGCAGGACACTGCCGAAGCCAAGCGTATCCTGGGTAAAACCGCCAACCTGGAGTTCCGCTTCGGTGCCGAGCCGGGTGCGTCCAAGGCCACTACCGAGGTGTTCGAGTTCCGTGAAGGCGGCCGCTCCGCCGCGGTCGAGCGCGGCCTGATCATCACTGGTGACCAGGTGACCGACGCCCAGGCCAGCTTCGACGAACAAGGTCGCCCGCAGGTGAACATCCGCCTGGATGGCCACGGTGGCGAGCTGATGACCCGCGCTACCCGCAGCAACGTCGGCCGCAGCATGGCGGTGATCTTCATCGAGCAGAAGCCGGTCACCCGCTACGTCAAGCAGACCGTCGACGGCGTCGAGAAGGACGTTGCCGTACAGAGCTTCCAGGAAGAGAAGAAGATCATCAGCCTGGCGACCATCCAGTCGCCGCTGGGCAGCCAGTTCCGCATCACCGGCCTGAACGGCCAGGGCGAATCGTCCGAACTGGCCCTGCTGCTGCGTGCCGGTGGCCTGGCTGCGCCGATGTACTTTGCAGAAGAGCGTACCATCGGCCCAAGCCTGGGTGCCGACAACATCACCAAGGGTATCGATGCGTCGCTGTGGGGCATGTTGTTCGTCTCGCTGTTCATCATCGCCATCTACCGCGCCTTCGGTGTGATCGCCACCATCGCCCTGGCAGGCAACATGGTCCTGCTGCTGGCGCTGATGTCGCTGTTGGGTGCTACCCTGACCCTGCCGGGTATTGCCGGTATCGTGTTGACCATGGGTATGGCGGTGGACGCCAACGTGCTGATCTTCTCGCGTATCCGCGAAGAGCTGAACGCCGGCATGTCGGTGCAACGCGCCATTCATGAAGGCTTCAACCGCGCCTACACCGCGATCATCGACGCCAACCTGACCAGCCTGCTGGTCGGCGGCATCCTGTTCGCCATGGGTACCGGCCCGGTCAAGGGCTTTGCGGTCACCATGTCCCTCGGGATTTTCACCTCGATGTTCACCGCCGTCATGGTGACCCGTGCAATGGTCAACCTGACCTGCGGCGGGCGTGACATCAAGAAGCTGTGGGTTTGAGGGAGCTGCGATGAAAACCATCAACTTCATGGGCGTGCGCAATGTCGCGTTCGCCGTTACCGTGCTCCTCACCGTGCTGGCACTGTTCAGCTGGTGGCAGAAGGGCCTGAACTTCGGCCTGGACTTCACCGGCGGTACGCTGATCGAGCTGACCTACGAGCGCCCGGCCGACCTCAAGGCGGTGCGTGCCGAGCTTGTCAATTCCGGCTTCCACGAGGCGGTAGTGCAGAGCTTCGGTGCCACCACCGACCTGCTGGTGCGCATGCCGGGTGATGACCCGCAGTTGGGCAACAAGGTAGCTGAAGCCCTGCAGAAGGCTGGCGGCGACAACCCGGCCAAGGTCAAGCGTGTCGAGTTCGTTGGTCCGCAGGTGGGTGAAGAGCTGCGCGACCAGGGTGGCATGGGCATGCTTCTGGCCCTGGGCGGCATCCTTATCTACCTGGCCTTCCGCTTCCAGTGGAAGTTCGCCGTGGGCGCGATCGTCTCGCTGATCCACGACGTGGTGGTGACCCTGGGTATCCTGTCGTTCTTCCAGATCACCTTCGACCTGACGGTGCTGGCAGCGGTGCTGGCGATCATCGGCTACTCGCTGAACGACACCATCGTCGTGTTCGACCGGGTGCGCGAGAACTTCCGCGTCATGCGCAAGGCCTCGCTGATCGAGAACATCAACGTTTCCACCACCCAGACCCTGCTGCGGACCATCGCCACCTCGGTTTCGACCTTGCTGGCCATTGCCGCGCTGCTGTTCTTCGGTGGCGACAACCTGTTCGGCTTCTCGCTGGCACTGTTCATCGGCGTCATGGCCGGTACCTATTCGTCGATCTATATCGCCAACGTGGTACTGATCTGGCTGAACCTGAGCAGTGAAGACCTGATCCCGCCAGCCAAGACCGATGGTGTGGACGACCGTCCATAAGGCGTGCTCCACGCCGTTTGGCGGCCAAAAAGGCGCGAGTGTTGAACTCGCGCCTTTTTTTTTACTCCAAGGCTGGGAGAAGGCGGGTCGGACCCGCGGGTGATGATCAGGAGGTTCGTGTGAACAAATCAATGCTTGTGGGTGCGGTACTGGGTGCTGTCGGTGTGACTGCCGGAGGTGCTGTCGCGACCTACAGCTTGGTCAACAAGGGGCCTGAATATGCACAGGTCACCGACGTGCAACCGATCAAACAACAGGTAAAAACCCCCCGTGAAGTCTGCAAGGACGTCGCCGTGACGCGTCAGGCGCCGGTCAAGGACCAGCACCAAATCGCCGGTACCGTGGTGGGCGCCATTGCCGGTGGCCTGCTGGGTAACCAGATCGGTGGTGGTAGCGGCAAGAAGATCGCCACCGTTGCCGGTGCGGTCGGTGGTGGTTATGCCGGTAACAAGGTGCAGGAGGGCATGCAGGAGCGTGACACCTACACCACCACGCAAACCCGCTGCAATACGGTCAACGATATCAGTGAGAAGGTGGTGGGCTACAACGTGAAGTACACCATCGGCGACAAGGTCGGGCAGGTGAAGATGGATCACGAGCCCGGTTCGACCATTCCACTGGACAAGAATGGCAAGCTGATCCTGAGCGAAGCCGGGCAGTAAGGCCCGGCGCGGTCTGCTCTTTGTAGGAACGGCCTTGTGTCGCGAAAGGGGTGCGAAGCAGCCCCGACAATCTCTGATAGGTCGCGGATTCTGGGGGCGCTTCGCACCCCTTTCGCGACACAAGGCCGCTCCTACAGGGATCGCGAAAGTCTTGGGATATGGTTACAGGCATAAAAAAGCACCCCGAGGGGTGCTTTTTTTGCCAGCAATCCGCGCTTAGCGCTTCATGTTCTCTGGCAGGTGCGGCTGGATAGCGGTCAGCACGGCCTTGAAGCATTTGATGTTGCCCGCAACGATATGGCCCTTCTCGAGGAAGTCATGGCCGCCGTTGAAGTCGCTCACCAGGCCGCCCGCTTCCTGGATCAGCAGCACGCCGGCCGCCATGTCCCATTCGGACAGGCCCGACTCCCAGAAAGCGTCAAAACGGCCGGCGGCCACGTAGGCCAGGTCCAGGCTGGCGGAGCCGGCGCGGCGGATACCGGCGGTCTGGCCAGTCAGGGCGCGGAACATGCCCAGGTAGTTGTCCAGGTCGGCCATCTGGCTGTCACGGAACGGGAAGCCGGTACCCAGCAGCGCGCCTTCCAGGCTGGTGCGCGAGCTGACACGCAGGCGGCGACCATTGAGCTGGGCGCCACGGCCGCGGCTGGCAGTGAATTCTTCCTGGCGAACCGGGTCGACGATCACGGCGTGCTCAAGGCGGCCACGGTACTTGCAGGCGATGCTGACCGCGAAGTGCGGGATGCCGCGCAGGAAGTTGGTGGTGCCGTCCAGCGGGTCGATGATCCACAGGTAATCCTTGCCTTCTTCGCCGCTACCCGCGTGCAGGCCGGTTTCCTCGCCCTGGATGGAGTGGTTCGGGTAGGCCTTGCGCAGGGCGTTGACGATGCTCTGCTCGGCGGCGCGATCGACTTCGGAGACGTAGTCCTTGGCCTCTTTCTCATCGACCTTGATGCTATCCAGGCGTTCGATGGAGCGGAAAATCAGTTCACTGGCGCTGCGAGCGGCGCGCAGGGCGATATTCAGCATAGGCTGCATGGGCGGGTCACCTGGAGATGTTAAAGAAGAAAGCCGATCATTCTAGCAGAAAACTTTGGCGGCAGAAGTGTCACATTTGCTTTCATGGCGTTACGTCTGTCGGTTCTGTAAGATCGAAGGCCCTGATTCCTGCATCTGTGAGCACAACACCTTGCTGCAAAATATTCGTGTTGTTCTGGTCAATACCAGCCACCCCGGCAACATCGGCGGCGCTGCGCGTGCCATGAAAAACATGGGCTTGTCGCGTCTGGTGCTGGTACAGCCGAAAGAGTTCCCCGCCGTGGATGCTAGTGCCCGAGCCTCGGGTGCCGACGATGTGCTGGACAATGCCCAAGTGGTCGACAGCCTCGAGCAGGCGTTGGTCGGCTGCAACCTGGTAATGGGCACCAGCGCCCGCGAGCGGAGCATCCCCTGGCCGTTGATCGGCCCGCGCGAGTGCGGGGCCAAGGCGGTGGAGCATGCCAACGGTGGCGAGGAAATCGCCCTGGTGTTCGGGCGTGAACACGCCGGCTTGACCAACGAAGAACTGCAGCGATGTCACTTCCACGTGCACATTCCCTCCAACCCCGACTTCAGCTCGCTGAACCTGGCCGCCGCTGTCCAGGTGCTCTCCTACGAGGTGCGCATGGCCTGGCTTGCCGCCGGTGCAGCGCCGGGCAAAGTCGAGAAGGTTGACGCCAGCGAGCTGGCGACGATGGACGAAATGGAGCTGTTCTACGACCACCTGGAAAAGACCCTGGTCGGTATCGGCTTTCTCGACCCCGAAAAGCCCAAGCACCTGATGCCGCGCCTGCGCCGGCTGTATGGGCGGGTGGCGGTCGA
Source organism: Pseudomonas sp. 13159349 (assembly GCF_013305685.1). Taxonomy (NCBI): domain Bacteria; kingdom Pseudomonadati; phylum Pseudomonadota; class Gammaproteobacteria; order Pseudomonadales; family Pseudomonadaceae; genus Pseudomonas; species Pseudomonas sp. 13159349. The sequence continues at coordinate 1,077,606 of NZ_CP045553.1, forward strand.
ACGTTCGGAAATGAGCATTTTGCGCGGCATCCTCACCGAGACCCAGAAAGTGGTCCGGGGCGAGCCGCATAAACGGAAGGACTGACAGATGTTCGAACGCCTGCGTGAAGATATTCAAAGCGTATTCCACCGTGACCCGGCTGCACGCAACGCCTTTGAGGTGCTGACCTGCTACCCAGGCATGCACGCCATCTGGCTGCACCGCCTGGGCAATGCCCTGTGGAAGCGTGATTTCAAGTGGCTGGCCCGCCTGGTATCGAACTTCGGCCGCTGGCTGACCGGCATCGAGATCCACCCCGGCGCCACCATCGGCCGGCGCTTCTTCATCGACCACGGCATGGGCATCGTCATCGGCGAAACCGCCGAGATCGGCGATGATGTCACCCTTTACCAGGGCGTGACCTTGGGCGGCACCAGCTGGAACAAGGGCAAGCGCCACCCCACCCTGGAAAACGGCGTGGTGGTAGGGGCGGGGGCCAAGGTGCTGGGCCCGTTCACCGTCGGCGCCGGGGCCAAGATCGGTTCCAATGCGGTGGTGACCAAGGCAGTGCCGGCCGGGGCTACGGCGGTTGGTATCCCCGGGCGAATCATCGTCAAGAGCGAAGACAACGAGGTCGAGGCCAAGCGTAAGGCCATGGCTGAGAAGATCGGCTTCGATGCCTATGGCGTCAGTGGCGACATGCCCGACCCGGTGGCCCGTGCCATCGGCCAGATGCTCGACCACCTGCAGGCAGTCGACGAACGGCTGGAGGGCATGTGCGGCGCTCTGACCAAGATGGGCAGTGATTACTGCGCCAAGGAACTGCCAGCCCTGCCGGAAGATGACTTCAAGGAAGTTGCCCAGGTGGCTCAGCGCGACACTCAGTCACATTGATTGCGCCGCGCTGAAATCATGGTGACATACGGGGCGTGTGCTCACGCCCCCTGTCTGCTACAATCGCGCCCGCCTCCCCGATGCAAACCCGACTAAAGCACTAGGTCTAATAGTTGACTTAAATGCTCGGGAATCGCATACTCGCTCACATCCTGTAACTCCCGTGGTACCCAATAGCCATGCGACTGACTACCAAAGGCCGATACGCCGTGACCGCCATGCTCGACCTGGCGTTGCACGCGCAGCATGGGCCGGTGTCTTTGGCCGACATTTCCGAGCGCCAGGGCATTTCCCTCTCTTATCTGGAACAGCTGTTCGCCAAGCTGCGCCGCAGCAGCCTGGTCTCCAGCGTGCGTGGTCCAGGCGGTGGCTACCAGCTGTCGCGGGGCATGGAAACCATCCAGGTGGCCCAGGTCATCGATGCGGTCAACGAATCGGTCGATGCCACCCGTTGTCAGGGCCTCGGGGACTGCCATGCCGGTGATACCTGCCTGACCCACCACCTGTGGTGCGACCTCAGCCAGCAGATCCATGAATTCCTCAGCGGTATAAGCCTGGCCGACCTCGTCATGCGCCGTGAGGTGCAGGAAGTCGCCCAGCGCCAGGACCTGCGTCGTGTCGCAGGCCGAACCGCCCAGCTGGACAAGATTGAGACGTCCGCCGTCGATTGATCCCACCGGGACGACGAGCGACGCCACCGCCTGATAGGAGAGACAAATGAAGTTGCCGATCTACCTCGATTACTCCGCGACCACCCCGGTCGACCCACGCGTGGCCCAGAAGATGGCCGACTGCCTGCTGGTCGACGGGAACTTCGGTAACCCGGCTTCGCGCTCCCACGTCTTTGGCTGGAAAGCCGAGGAAGCGGTCGAGAACGGTCGCCGCCAGGTTGCCGAACTGATCAACGCCGATCCGCGCGAAATCGTCTGGACCAGCGGTGCCACCGAGTCCGACAACCTCGCACTCAAGGGCGTCGCGCACTTCTATCAGACCAAGGGCAAGCACATCATCACCTCCAAGATCGAGCACAAGGCGGTCCTGGATACCGCTCGCCAGCTGGAGCGTGAAGGTTTCGAAGTCACCTACCTCGAGCCAGGCGAAGACGGCATCGTCACCCCGGCCATGGTCGAGGCGGCGCTGCGCGACGACACCATCCTGGTTTCGCTGATGCACGTGAACAACGAAGTTGGCTCGATCAACGATATCGCCGCCATCGGTGAACTGACCCGCTCGCGCGGCGTGCTGTTCCATGTTGACGCCGCGCAGTCGGCCGGCAAGGTCGAAATTGACCTGCAAAAGCTGAAGGTCGACCTGATGTCGTTCTCGGCGCACAAGGTCTACGGCCCGAAAGGCATCGGCGCACTGTACGTCAGCCGCAAGCCTCGTGTACGCCTGGAAGCCATCATTCACGGCGGTGGCCATGAGCGCGGCATGCGTTCGGGCACCCTGCCGACCCACCAGATTGTCGGCATGGGCGAAGCCTTCGCCATCGCCAAACAGGAAATGGCCGCGGAAAACGTACGCATCAAGGCCCTGAGCGACCGCTTCTTCAAGCAGGTCTCGGACCTCGAAGAGCTGTACGTCAACGGCAGCAAGACTGCCCGCGTACCGCACAACCTGAACCTGAGCTTCAACTACGTCGAAGGCGAATCGCTGCTGATGTCGCTGAAGGATATCGCCGTATCGTCCGGTTCGGCCTGCACCTCCGCGTCGCTCGAGCCGTCCTACGTATTGCGCGCCCTGGGCCGCAATGACGAGCTGGCGCACAGCTCGATCCGCTTCTCCTTCGGCCGCTTCACCACCGAAGAAGAAGTCGACTACGCCGCGCAGAAAGTCTGCGAGGCCGTGAACAAACTGCGTGAGCTGTCGCCGCTGTGGGACATGTACAAAGACGGCGTTGACATCTCCAAGATCGAGTGGGCCGCCCACTAAGCAGTCGCCGGCAAGAGCGGCTCCCTGATGAGGAAGGAATTGCACCATGGCATACAGTGAAAAGGTCATCGACCACTACGAAAACCCGCGCAACGTCGGCAAGATGAATGCCGAAGACCCGGACGTCGGTACCGGCATGGTCGGCGCCCCGGCCTGCGGTGACGTGATGCGCCTGCAGATCAAGGTCAACGAGCAGGGCGTGATCGAAGACGCCAAGTTCAAGACCTACGGCTGCGGTTCGGCCATCGCTTCCAGCTCCCTCGCCACCGAGTGGATGAAGGGCAAGACCCTGGACGAAGCCGAAACCATCAAGAACACCCAGCTGGCCGAAGAACTGGCGTTGCCGCCGGTCAAGATCCACTGCTCGGTACTCGCCGAAGATGCCATCAAGGCAGCCGTTCGCGATTACAAGCAGAAGAAAGGCTTGATCTAAGTCGCCTGTTGCGAGGTAAGGAGTCCTGATGGCTATCAGCATGACAGAAGCCGCCGCCAACCACGTGCGGCGTTCCCTGGAAGGGCGCGGCAAGGGCGAAGGCATTCGCCTGGGCGTGCGCACCACCGGTTGCTCGGGCCTGGCCTACGTGCTGGAGTTCGTCGACGAGCTGGCGGACGAGGACCAGGTGTTCGAGAACCATGGCGTCAAGGTGATCATCGATCCCAAGAGCCTGGTCTACCTCGATGGCACCGAACTGGACTTCGTCAAGGAAGGGTTGAACGAAGGCTTCAAGTTCAACAACCCCAACGTGCGCGGTGAGTGTGGCTGCGGCGAAAGCTTCAACGTTTGAGGCTGGCTGTGGGTACTCCTTGTCATTTCGCATTGTTTGACCTCCAGCCAAGCTTCCGCCTGGATCTCGACAAGCTGGCCACTCGCTATCGCGAGCTGGCCCGCGAAGTCCATCCCGACCGCTTTGCCGACGCCTCCGAGCGCGAGCAGCGCGTGGCGCTGGAAAAGTCCGCGGCCCTCAACGACGCCTACCAGACACTGCGCAGTGCGCCGCGTCGCGCCCGCTACCTGCTGGCCATCGGCGGCCACGAAGTGCCTCAGGAGGTCACGGTCCACGACCCCGACTTCCTGTTGCAGCAGATGCAGTGGCGTGAAGAGCTCGAAGAACTGCAGGACGAAGCCGACCTCGATGGCGTGGCCGTGTTCAAGAAGCGCCTGAAGGTCGCCCAGGACACGCTGAACGAGGACTTTGCCGCCTGCTGGGACGCCCCGGGCGAGCGCGACAAGGCCGAACGCCTGATGCGCCGCATGCAGTTCCTCGACAAGCTCGCCCAAGAAGTGCGCCAACTGGAAGAGCGCCTCGACGATTAACCCGGTGCTGCCCGTGATAGCACCTAAGGTATTCAGATAAGCATGGCCCTACTGCAGATTGCCGAACCCGGTCAAAGCCCTCAGCCGCATCAGCGCCGCCTGGCGGTGGGGATCGACCTGGGTACCACCAACTCCCTGGTCGCCGCACTGCGCAGCGGCCGTAGCGAGCCCCTGCCCGACGCGCAGGGCAATGTCATTCTGCCGTCCGCGGTGCGCTACCTCGAAGGGCGCAACGAAGTGGGGCAGGCTGCACGCGATGCCGCTTCCAGCGACCCGCTGAACACCGTGCTGTCGGTCAAGCGCTTGATGGGGCGCGGCCTGGCCGACGTCAAGCAACTGGGCGAGCAGCTGCCGTACCGCTTCGTTGGCGGTGAGTCGCACATGCCGTTCATCGACACCGTGCAGGGGCCGAAAAGCCCGGTGGAAGTGTCCGCCGATATCCTCAAGGTGCTGCGCGAGCGTGCCGAAGCCACCCTCGGTGGTGAGCTGGTGGGCGCGGTTATCACCGTGCCGGCCTATTTCGACGATGCCCAGCGCCAGGCCACCAAGGACGCTGCGCGCCTGGCCGGCCTGAACGTGCTGCGCCTGCTCAACGAGCCGACCGCCGCTGCCGTGGCCTATGGCCTGGACCAGAACGCCGAAGGCGTGGTGGCCATCTATGACCTGGGCGGCGGTACCTTCGACATTTCCATCCTGCGCCTGACTGCCGGCGTATTCGAAGTGCTGGCCACCGGTGGCGATACCGCCTTGGGCGGTGACGACTTCGACCACGCCATCGCTGGCTGGATCATCGAGCAGGCCGGGCTGTCATCCGACCTGGACCCGGCCACCCAGCGCGCACTGTTGCAGACCGCCTGCGCCGCCAAGGAAGCCCTGACCGACGCCGACGTGGTCAGCGTCAGCCATGGCACCTGGCAGGGCGAGTTGAGCCGCGCCGGTTTCGAAGCCATGATCGAGCCCATGGTCGCCCGCAGCCTCAAGGCCTGCCGCCGCGCCGTGCGTGACAGCGGTATCGAGCTGGAAGAAGTCAGCGCCGTGGTCATGGTCGGTGGTTCGACCCGCGTACCGCGTGTGCGTGAAGCCGTCGGAGCACTGTTCGGCCGCACCCCGCTGACCTCGATCGACCCCGACCAGGTGGTGGCCATCGGTGCCGCCATCCAGGCCGATACCTTGGCCGGCAACCGCCGCGAAGGTGGCGAACTGCTGCTGTTGGATGTCATCCCGCTGTCGCTTGGCCTTGAGACTATGGGCGGGCTGATGGAGAAGGTGATCCCGCGCAACACCACCATCCCGGTGGCGCGTGCCCAGGAGTTCACCACCTATAAAGATGGCCAGTCGGCCATGATGATCCACGTGCTGCAGGGCGAGCGCGAGCTGATCAGCGATTGCCGCTCGCTGGCGCGCTTCGAGTTGCGTGGCATCCCGGCCATGGTCGCCGGTGCGGCAAAGATCCGCGTCACCTTCCAGGTCGACGCCGACGGCCTGCTCAGCGTCGCCGCCCGCGAGCTGGGCTCGGGCGTGGAAGCCAGCATTCAGGTCAAGCCGTCCTACGGCCTGACCGACGGCGAAATCGCCCGCATGCTCAAGGATTCCTTCGAACACGCAGGTTCCGACAAGCAGGCCCGCCAGCTGCGCGAGCACCAGGTGGACGGCGAGCGCCTGCTCGAAGCGGTACAGGGCGCCCTGGACGCCGACGGCGAACGCCTGCTCAGCAGTGACGAGCGCGACGCCATCGAATTCCAGATGCAAGAACTACGTGATTTGCTGGCCGGCACCGATGGCGCAGCCATCGAGCAACAGACCAAACGTCTGTCGCAGGTGACCGACGCATTTGCCGCCCGTCGCCTTGATTCGACGGTCAAAGCCGCACTGGCCGGGCGCAACCTGAATGAGATCGAGGAGTAACCGATGCCGCTGGTGACATTCCTGCCGCACGAGAAGTTCTGCCCCGAAGGGCTGACCGTGGAAGTCGAGACCGGGACCAACATCCTGGAGCTGGCCCACGACCATCACATCGAGATGGAAAGCGCCTGCGGCGGCGTCAAGGCCTGCACCACTTGCCACTGCATCGTGCGCAAGGGCTTCGACTCGCTCGAAGAAGCCGACGAACTGGAAGAGGACATGCTGGACAAGGCCTGGGGCCTGGAGGCTCAATCGCGCCTCGGCTGCCAGGTGGTTGTCGCTGACCAGGACCTGGTCATCGAGATCCCCAAGTATTCGCTCAACCACGCCGCCGAAGCGCCGCACTGAGGTTTACCCCATGAGCCTGAAATGGATTGATGTACTTGAGATCGCCATCCAGCTTGCAGAAAGCAAGCCGGAAGTCGATCCTCGTTATGTGAATTTCGTCGATCTGCACCGCTGGGTGCTGGCCTTGCCAGAATTCAGCGACGATCCGTCACGCGGCGGTGAGAAAGTGCTCGAGGCCATCCAGGCGGCCTGGATCGAAGAAGCCGACTGAACGCGTCCTGCAGGTTAGGCAATCCCCTGGAACCCGCGTATAATTCGCGGGTTTAATTTTTCGCAACACTCATTTTTCTGGAGTTTTCCATGGCTGTTCAACGTACTTTCTCCATCATCAAGCCTGACGCCGTTGCCAAGAACGTCATCGGCGAGATCACCACTCGTTTCGAGAAAGCCGGCCTGCGCGTCGTCGCTTCGAAAATGAAGCAACTGTCCAAAGCCGAAGCCGAAGGCTTCTACGCCGAACACAAAGAGCGCGGCTTCTTCGGTGACCTGGTTGCCTTCATGACTTCCGGCCCGGTCATCGTTCAGGTTCTGGAAGGCGAAAACGCCGTTCTGGCCAACCGCGAGCTGATGGGCGCCACCAACCCGAAAGAAGCTGCTGCCGGCACCATCCGTGCTGACTTCGCCGTTTCCATCGACGAAAACGCTGTTCACGGTTCCGACTCGGAAGCTTCGGCTGCCCGCGAAATCGCTTACTTCTTCTCCGCTACCGAGCTGTGCGACCGCATTCGCTAAGCGAAGCAGGTCTTGGGTGATTCCATGAGTGACATGACTGGCAAGATCAACCTGTTGGGCCTGACCCTGCAGGAAATGGAAAAATTCTTCGAGTCGATCGGAGAGAAGCGTTTTCGTGCCGGTCAGGTCATGAAATGGATTCACCACTATGGCGTCGACGATTTCGCCGCCATGACCAATGTCGGCAAGGCCTTGCGCGAAAAGCTCGAGGCCGTTGCCGAGATTCGGGGCCCGGAAGTGGTCAGTGAAGACATTTCCGCCGACGGTACCCGCAAGTGGGTGGTCCGCGTTGCCTCCGGCAGCTGCGTCGAGACCGTCTACATCCCCACCGACGATCGCGGCACCCTGTGCGTGTCGTCGCAAGCCGGCTGTGCCCTGGACTGCAGCTTCTGCTCCACCGGCAAGCAAGGCTTCAACAGCAACCTCACCGCCGCCGAAGTGATCGGCCAGGTGTGGCTTGCCAACAAATCCTTCGGGACCGTTCCGGCCAAGATCGACCGCGCCATTACCAACGTGGTCATGATGGGCATGGGCGAACCCCTGCTGAATTTCGACAATGTCATCGCCGCCATGAAGATCATGATGGAAGATCTGGGCTATGGCATTTCCAAGCGTCGCGTCACCCTGTCCACCTCGGGCGTGGTGCCGATGATCGACGAGCTGGCCAAGCACATCGACGTGTCGCTGGCCCTGTCGCTGCACGCACCGAACGACGAACTGCGCAACAAGCTGGTACCGATCAACAAGAAGTACCCGCTGAAGATGCTGCTGGAATCGTGCATGGGCTACATGTCCACCCTGGGTGGCAAGCGCGTGCTGACCATCGAGTACACCCTGCTCAAGGACGTCAACGACCAGCCTGAGCATGCTGCGCAAATGATCGAGCTGCTGCGCGACGTACCCTGCAAGATCAACCTGATCCCGTTCAACCCGTTCCCGCACTCGGGCTACGAGCGGCCGAGCAACAACGCCATTCGCCGCTTCCAGGATCTGTTGCACCATGGTGGCTTCAACGTCACCACCCGCACCACCCGTGGTGATGACATCGACGCTGCCTGTGGTCAGCTGGTCGGCCAGGTCAACGACCGCACCCGCCGCAGCGAGCGCTACATCGCTGTGCGCCAGCTGTCCGCGGACGCCGAGCTGCAAGACAGCCCCGCCAGCCACTGACCGGGACCTTGCCCATGAGCCTGCGCGCCGCGCTGTCGATCCTTGCGCTTTCGCTGCTGGCCGGCTGCGTGTCGGGTGGCGCGGGCGACCCCCTGGCCAGCCGCCAGGGCAGGGCAGAGGCGGGGCGGGCCTATGTGCAGCTTGGGCTGGGTTATTTGCAACAGGGTTTGACCGAGCAGGCCAAGGCGCCGCTGGGCAAGGCCCTGGCCCTGGATGGTGGTGATGCCGATGCGCACGCCGCCCTGGCGCTGGTCTTTCAGGCCGAAGGCGAGCCTGCGCTGGCCGAAACGCACTTCCGCAAGGCGCTGAAGGCACGTACCGGCGACACGCGAATTCGCAACAATTACGGCAGTTTCCTTTATGCTCAAGGCCGATTTGCCGAGGCCGAGCAGATGTTTCGCCTTGCCAGCGCCGATACCCTGTATCCTGAGCGCTCACGCGTTTACGAGAACCTGGGCCTGACCGCCCTGAAGCTCGAGCGCCGCGACCAGGCCCATGCGTATCTGCAGAAAGCTCTGCAACTCAACCAGCGGCAGCCGAAAGCCTTGCTGGAAATGGCTGAGTTGTCCTACGAAAACAGGCATTATGTGCCGGCCCGGGACTACTACGATCGTTTCAGCCAGTTGAGCGACCACGATGCCCGTAGCCTGCTGCTGGGCAGCCGCCTTGCCAGGGTATTCGACGAGCAAGGCACACTGGCCGAGCTGGGCCAGCAATTACAACGACTTTATCCCGGTACGCCGGAATATCAGCAATACCTGTCGGAGCAACGATGAAAGCCGCGCATCCCGAAGTAGCAGTAGCGCCTGGCCAGAACCCCGGTGAGCTTTTGCGTCAGGCCCGTGAGAACCGGGACTGGTCACAAGCCGAGGTGGCCCGCAAGCTCAACCTCACTGTCAGTTCGTTGAACCACGTGGAAACCGGCGCCTTCGACAAGCTGCCGGGGCATACCTTCGCCCGTGGTTATATCCGCGCCTATGCCAAGCTGATGGACCTGGACCAGGCTGCCCTGGTGGACGCCTTCGACCGTTACACCGGCACCCACGCCAAAGGCAGCGACGTGCACTCGCTGGGCCGTATCGAAGAGCCCGTGCGCCTGTCGCACAACATTCTGCGTGGCGTCAGCCTGCTGCTGCTGGTGGCAGTGGTCGGCGGCGGCTTCGTCTGGTGGCAGGACCAGGGCAGCCTGCGTGGCAAGGAGCTGGCCAAGATTGCCCTGGAGCACGTCGAAGTCGAAAGCGCCGACGGCACCACCCAGATTCACCCGCTCGATGAGCCGGAAGACCAGGCTGTTTCCGCTGGCCAGCAGCCTGAGAGTGCGCCGCTGCCGCTTGAGCAGGGCGCAGCCGATCAGCCTGCCGCCGTACCGGCACCGGCAAGCCCGGCACCTGCCGATACCTCTGCCGTAGTACCGACACCGGCCCAGCAGGCGCCTGTGCCAGCGATCGCCAGCGCACCTGCTGCCGCGCCTGCGCCGGTAGCACCTGTTGCCCCGGCCCCGGCGGCTGTTGCACCTGCTACATCTGTAGCGGCCGTGGCCGCTGCCGAGCCTGCCGCCGCCGCAGTGCCGGCTGGCAGTGCCAAGGTCGCCATCCAGTTCGTCGCCGATTGCTGGACCCAGGTCACCGACGGCAACGGCAAGGTGCTGTTCAGCGCCATCAAGCGCAAGGGGGACAACCTCGAGCTGACCGGCAAGCCGCCGTTCTCGGTACGCCTGGGCTTTGCCCGTGGCGCCCAGGTCAGCTACAACGGCCAGGCCGTCGATGTTGCCCCGTTCACCAGTGGCGAGACCGCTCGCCTGAAGTTGGGACAGTAATCATGCACGGCGAATCTCCGATCAAACGTCGCGAATCCCGCAAAATCTGGGTCGGCAATGTACCGGTGGGTGGTGATGCCCCCATCGCGGTGCAGAGCATGACCAACACCGACACCAACGATGTGGCCGCCACCGTGGCGCAAATCCAGCGCCTGGTCGATGCCGGCGTGGACATCGTGCGCGTCTCGGTGCCGGACATGGACGCTGCAGAGGCGTTCGGCCGCATCAAGCAGCAGGTCAGCGTGCCGCTGGTTGCCGACATCCACTTCGACTACAAGATCGCCCTGCGCGTGGCCGAACTGGGCGTCGACTGCCTGCGTATCAACCCGGGCAACATCGGCCGTGAAGACCGTGTACGCGCGGTAGTCGATGCCGCCCGCGATCGGGGCATCCCGATCCGTATCGGCGTCAACGCCGGCTCCCTGGAAAAGGACCTGCAGAAGAAGTACGGCGAACCGACCCCGGCGGCGCTGGTCGAGTCGGCCCTGCGCCATGTCGAGCACCTCGACCGCCTGGACTTCCAGGACTTCAAGGTCAGCGTCAAGGCCTCCGATGTGTTCATGGCCGTCGAAGCCTACCGCCTGCTGGCCAAGCAGATCGTGCAGCCGCTGCACCTGGGCATCACCGAAGCCGGTGGCCTGCGTTCGGGGACGGTGAAATCCGCTGTCGGCCTCGGTATGCTGCTGGCCGAAGGCATTGGCGATACCATCCGTATCTCGCTGGCGGCCGACCCGGTCGAAGAAGTGAAAGTCGGCTACGACATTCTCAAGTCGCTGCACCTGCGCTCGCGTGGCATCAACTTCATCGCCTGCCCGAGCTGCTCGCGGCAGAACTTCGATGTGGTCAAGACCATGAACGAGCTGGAAGGGCGCCTGGAAGACCTGCTGGTGCCGCTGGACGTGGCGGTGATCGGTTGCGTGGTCAACGGCCCGGGCGAAGCCAAGGAGGCCCATGTGGGGCTGACCGGCGGCACGCCGAACCTGATCTACATCGACGGCAAGCCGGCGCAGAAGCTGACCAACGACAACCTGGTCGATGAGCTGGAAAAGCTCATCCGCCAGAAAGCGGCCGAAAAGGCCGAAGCCGACGCGGCGCTGATCGTCCGTGGCTGACACACAGAATTCGTAAGGACTTTTCGTGAGCAAATCGCTGCAAGCCATCCGTGGCATGAACGACATCCTGCCAGAACAGTCGCCACTGTGGCGCTACTTCGAAGGCACCGTCGCCGGCCTGCTGGATACCTACGGGTACAGCCAGATCCGCACGCCGATCGTCGAGTTCACCGAGCTGTTCAAGCGCTCCATCGGTGAAGTGACCGACATCGTCGAAAAAGAGATGTACACCTTCGAGGACCGCAACGGCGACTCGCTGACCCTGCGCCCCGAAGGCACTGCCGCCTGCGTGCGTGCCGTACTCGAGCATGGCATCACCGGCAACGGCCAGGTGCAGAAACTGTGGTACATCGGCCAGATGTTCCGCCACGAGCGCCCGCAGAAGGGCCGCTACCGCCAGTTCCACCAGATTGGCGTGGAAGTGTTCAACCTGGATGGCCCGGACATCGACGCCGAGCTGATCATGCTGACCTGGCGCCTGTGGGGCCTGCTGGGCATCCAGGACGCGGTCAAGCTGGAGCTCAACAGCCTGGGCACCAGCGAAGCACGTGCACGCTACCGTGATGCGCTGGTCGAGTTCCTCTCGGCGCGCCTGGAGCAACTGGACGAAGACAGCCAGCGCCGCCTGAAGAGCAACCCGCTGCGCATTCTCGACAGCAAGGACCAGAACACCCAGGCGGTGCTGGTCGGCGCGCCGAAGCTGGAAGACTACCTGGACGAAGAGTCGCGCGTGCACTTCGAGGGCCTCAAGGCCCGCCTGGACGCTGCCGGCATCCCGTTCGTGATCAACACCAAGCTGGTGCGTGGCCTGGACTACTACAGCAAGACCGTGTTCGAGTGGGTCACCGACAAGCTCGGCGCCCAGGGCACTGTCTGCGCCGGCGGCCGTTATGACGGCCTGGTCGAACAGATGGGCGGCAAGCCGACCCCGGGCGTCGGTTTCGCCATGGGCATCGAGCGCCTGATCCTGCTGCTGGAAACCCTGGGCAAGGTGCCCGAGTCCATCAGCCGCCAGATCGACGTCTACCTGTGCGCCTTTGGCGAACAGGCGGAGCTGGCCGGCCTGCGCCTGTCCGAAAACTTGCGCGACCGCTTGCCGGGCCTGCGCCTGGCAGTCAACGCCGGCGGTGGCAGCTTCAAGAGCCAGTTCAAGAAAGCCGACAAGAGCGGCGCGCTGTTCGCCCTGATCCTCGGCGACGACGAACTGGCCAAGCAAGAGATCGGCTTCAAGCCCCTGCGTGGTCAGGGCGAACAACAGAACATTGCCTGGGATGCTCTGGCTGAGCACCTGGAAACCGCGATCGCGCAGGCGTAACGCGGTTCAACAAGCGAATAGGCGAAAAGGAGTATTGGGGTGTCGAGTACCGATGATGAACTGGCAGGGGTCAAGGACTGGTGGAACCGCAACGGCAAGCCGCTGCTGACCGGTGCCCTGCTGGCTGGCGTGGTGGTGTTGGGCTGGAATACCTGGCACAAGTACCAGAACAATCAGTCGCAAGGTGCCTCGCAGCTGTACCAGGCCTTGCTGGAGACCAGCCTGACGCCGACTGGCCAGCCTGACGCGACCAAGGTCGCGGAACTGGCCGGCAAGCTCAAGAGCGAGTTCGGCGGTACCGCCTACGCCCAGTACGGCAGCCTGTTCGTGGCCAAGGTCGCGGTCGAGACCGGCAAGCTCGACGACGCTGCTGCCGTGTTGAAGAGCGTGCTGGACAAGCCGGCCGATGCCACCCTGGGCGAGATTTCGCGTCAGCGCCTGGCTCGTGTGCTGGCCGCCCAGAACAAGGCCGAGGATGCCCTCAAGTTGCTCGACGGCGACGCCGACAAAGCCTTCCTGGCCAGCCGAGAAGAGTTGAAAGGTGACCTGCTGGTGCAACTGGGTCGCGCCGACGACGCGCACAGCGCTTACGAGAAAGCCAAGGCTGCGTTGTCCGATGAGGCGGCGGTCGGTGGCCTGCAATTGAAGCTGGATGACTTGGCCAAAGGGGACGCGTAAGTGATCGGTTGGAAACATGCAGCAGTGCTGACCCTGGCCGTACTGGCCGCAGGTTGCAGCAGCAACAGCAAGAAGGAACTGCCTCCGGCCGAGCTGACCAAGTTCACCGAGGAAGTGGTGCTGAAAAAGCAGTGGAGCCGTTCGATCGGTGACGGCCAGGGCGAGACCTACAACACCCTCGTACCTGCCATCGAGAACGACCGTATCTACGCCTCCGACGTCAACGGCGAAGTCTTTGCCCTCGACCGTATCACCGGCGACGTGGTGTGGAAGAAGGACCTCGAGCTGCCGGTTTCCGGCGCTGTCGGCGTGGGCTACGGCCTGGTCATGATCGGTACCCTCAAGGGTGAAGTCATCGCCCTGGACTCCAGCACCGGTGAGGAGCGCTGGCGCTCCCGCGTGACCAGCGAAGTACTGGCCCCACCTGCCAACAACGGTGACGTGGTGGTGGTGCAGACCCAGGACGATCGCCTGATCGGCCTGGATGCCGCCACTGGCGACCGTCGCTGGATCTACGAAAACACCCCGGCCGTGCTGACCCTGCGTGGCACCGGCGCGCCGATCGCCACCAACCGCCTGGCCGTCGCCGGCCTGTCCACCGGCAAGGTGGTGGCGGTGGACATCAACAACGGCGTACCGGTGTGGGAAAGCCGTGTGGCGATTCCGCAGGGCCGTTCCGAGCTGGACCGCGTGGTCGATATCGACGGCGGCCTGCTGCTGTCGGGTGGTACCCTGTACGTCAGCACCTACCAGGGCCGCGTCGCGGGCCTGGACCTGGAAAGCGGCCGCGTGCTGTGGCAGCGTGATGCCTCCAGCTACGTGGGTGTCGCCCAGGGCTACGGTAACGTCTATGTCAGCGAAGCTTCCGGTACTGTCGAAAGCGTCGACGAGCGCTCGTCCAGCGCCCTGTGGACCAACGACACCATGGCTCGCCGCCAGCTGACCGCGCCTGAAGTGTTCTCCAGCTACGTGGCGGTGGGCGACTTCGAGGGTTACCTGCACCTGCTGAGCCAGGTCGATGGCCGCTTCGTCGGCCGTGAGCGTATCGACAGTGATGGCCTGCGCGCCCGCCCACTTGTGGTCGGCGACACCATCTACGTCTTCGGCAACAGCGGCAAGCTCGAGGCACTGACCATCCGCTGAAGCTATGCTTGAAGCCTTGGCGGGCTTCAAGCCGCGGCGTAGGACACGCCGCCCGAACTCCGGCCGCTGCCTTGCAGCGGCCTTTGCATTTTCAAGAATTCAAGAGTGGAGAGCCGAATGGTTCCCGTAATCGCCCTGGTGGGCCGCCCGAACGTCGGCAAATCCACCATGTTCAACCGCCTGACCAAGACCCGCGATGCCATCGTTGGTGACCTGTCGGGCCTGACCCGTGACCGCCAGTACGGTGATGCCACCTGGCAGGGTCGTTCCTTCATCCTGATCGACACCGGCGGTATCACCGGTGACGAAGTGGGCATGGACGAGAAAATGGCCGAGCAGTCGCTCATGGCCATCGAAGAAGCTGACTATGTGCTGTTCCTGGTCGATGCCCGTGCCGGCATGACCGCTGCCGATCAGATGATCGCCGAGCACCTGCGCAAGCGGAACAAGGAAGCGATCCTGGTTGCCAACAAGATCGACAACATCGACGCCGATGTGGCTCGCGCCGAGTTCTCGCCGCTGGGCATGGGCAACGCCATCCCGGTGGCCGGCTCCCAAGGCCGCGGCATCAATGCGCTGATGGAGGCCGTGCTCGGCCACCTGCCACGCGACCAGGTCGAGGAAGCGCTGGACGCCGAAGTCGCCGAAGGCGAGGAAGCGGTGCGTATCCCGGGCCCGAGCGAAAAGGATGGCATCAAGATCGCCATCATCGGCCGCCCCAACGTCGGCAAGTCGACGCTGGTCAACCGCATGCTCGGCGAAGAGCGCGTGGTGGTGTACGACCAGCCGGGCACCACCCGCGACAGTATCTACATCCCGTTCGAGCGCGATGACGAGAAGTACACCTTCATCGACACCGCCGGCGTGCGCAAGCGCGGCAAGATCCACGAGGAAGTCGAGAAGTTCTCGGTGGTGAAGACGCTGCAGGCGATCAAGGACGCCAACGTGGTGATCTTCGTCATGGACGCCCGCGAAGGCGTGGTGGACCACGACCTGAACCTGCTGGGCTTCGCCCTGGAAGCCGGCCGTGCCATCGTCATCGCCCTGAACAAGTGGGACGGCATGGAGCCGGGCGAGCGTGACTACGTGAAGACCGAGCTGGAGCGCCGGCTGTTCTTCGTCGATTTCGCCGACATCCACTTCATCTCCGCCCTGCACGGCACCGGCGTGGGCCACCTGTACAAGTCGGTGCAGGCCGCGTTCAAGTCGGCGGTAACCCGTTGGCCGACCAGCCGCCTGACGCAGATCCTCGAAGATGCCGTGAGCGAGCACCAGCCGCCGCTGGTCAACGGCCGCCGCATCAAGCTGCGCTATGCCCACCTTGGTGGTGCCAACCCGCCGCTGATCGTGATCCACGGCAACCAGACCGACAAGATTCCGAAGTCGTACTCGCGTTACCTGGAGAACACCTACCGGCGTGTGCTGAAGCTGGTCGGTACGCCGATCCGCATCGAGTACAAGGGCGGTGAGAACCCGTACGAGGGCAAGAAGAACACCCTCACTGATCGCCAGGTCAACAAGAAGCGCCGCCTGATGTCGCACCACAAGAAGGCCGAGAAGAAGCGCCGCGACAAGCGCTGATTCCGCGTCAGCTTCTTCGCGGGCTTGCCCGCTCCCACAGGTTGGACTGCCCCCCAAAAGTTGGACGCCAATCCAACCCTTGGGGGATCTATGGAAAAGTACACCGAGCTATTCAAGCTCACTGCGATCACTGCTTACCTGAATGGCAACAATGGTTTCCGAAAGGTGGCTCGACACTTCGGTATCGACTTCAGCCTGCTCCGGCGCTGGGTTGCCAGTTATCAGGTCGGTAAGGGTATCTGTTCAGGCTCGCCTGGGTGGCGTTATACCTGTGATTTCAAGCAGCAAGTGCTCAGCTACATGCTCGAGCATCGGCTTTCACTGCGCCAGACCGCTGCGCATTTTGGTCTTGGACAGTCCTCACAGATAGGCATTTGGCAGCGGCAGTACTACAGTGGCAGTCCAGTCACCTCTACTGCCGCCAAGCCAAAAAAGCCAATTCTTCCACTTTTCGTTCAACCTTCCCCTGACCGCTTGATTCGCGACCCGTTCGAGTTCTAGTGCGATTGTCTCACCAGCCCATAGGCACGTGCTGCTACTCGGTCCTACCTGTAAAAAATGCTAGTTGTACGCTGCCGCAAGCTTTGAAAGACTTATTCCTAAAGTAGGTGTCTGCCAGCGAGGGGCTAAGTATGGGGATTCAGCGTAAAACTTTGAGTCTGTTTTATTGTGACGGTGATATACATGCGTGCCTTGGTGATCAAGGCAGTCGAACCGTGTTTCGAGGGGGAGGGCAAGCATTAGCTGAGTGGAATGGCAGTGCTGAAAGTAATGTCAGCTTATTGTCGGTCAGTGAATCCGGTTCCGTGAATGGCATGGCGCATCAGGGGGAATGGGAGAGATTTGATTATACTGCTTATGGCCATTGTTCTTCCCTTTCATCGGGCCATTCTCTGCTAGGATTCAATGGCGAGTATTACGGTAATTTAATTAACGGGTACCTTCTGGGAAACGGTTACAGATTTTTTAATGGTCTGAGATTCTATTCTCCAGACAGTTTTTCACCTTTTAGGGTTTTGAACGCGTATGGGTATTGCGATGGGGATCCTATAAATTACACCGACTCAAGTGGTCATTTGCGGGTCTGGTTCAGATCGCCAGCGTATAAGAGATCCAAAAAACTTATGAGGCAATTGGATTCAATGGCGTCAGAATTTCAGGTGATGACCAACAAACTGAAACATGATCCGAGGTTGGACAGAACTTCAAAAATTAAAAAGCGGTTTATTAGTGATCTAACACCCATGGAGGAATCAGCGAAATCCCTTATGTCCAACTTGGCGGGGCTCGCAGGAACTAGTCCCGAAAATTTTACGCGTGCAAGTGCCAAAGTCGATTATCCTTCAATGCGGAAGCGTCTTGCTAAAGCGATTAATGAGTACGTTTTTACCTATGAATTGATGTTGTTTAAAATAAGAATTCAGCGCCCGGGAAAGTTAAGGTTATCTCATAGTCAATCCTATCGAGGGTCGCCCGCTGGTGGCGAAACATCCAGCGGGGCCTTGCGCAGAACGCGCTCGGTGGATGAAGGGTTGAATTTATCCAATGAGGGTTCTGCGATTCGTAAAGTGTAAAACGCTTACCAAGGTAATCGGAGTAGAAGTGTAGCGTTAAGAAATAGGCGCCTCAGTTAGTTTAATTTGATAAGGCAAAAAATGTAGTGAGCGGAGATAGGGCAGAAATTAAGCGAGCGCTGCTCGAGGCAGCGCTCGAATTTCGTGGGTTGTCAATGAGCACCCGCGCTTGGTTCTACGCTGCATGATCATCGCGCACGCACTTTGCGCTTTAGGCTACGAAGCGAGGTTTCTTGATACGCCCATATAGCGGGATGCCGCACCGACAACAGCCTTTGATCCAGCGCAAATTCCCCTAGAGTTTCAACCTTTTTCCTGACCGCTCGATCCGCTATGCTCGGACTCCACCCCGTGCCGGATACACCCCAGGAAAGAGGGCTCCATGATCCGCAGCAAACTGCCGAATGTCGGCACGACCATCTTTACCACCATGTCCCAGCTCGCCGTGCAGACCGGCGCGCTCAACCTGTCGCAAGGCTTCCCCGACTTCAATGGCCCGCAGGCGCTGCTCGATGCAGTCGGCCGGCATGTGGCCGACGGGCATAACCAGTATTCGCCGATGACCGGCCTGCCGGCCCTGCGCCAGCAGGTGGCGGCCAAGGTCGCGCGGCTGTATGGCGCGCAGGTGGATGCCGACCAGGAAGTGACCATCACCCCTGGCGCCACCGAGGCGATCTTCTGCGCCATCCAGGCTGTGGTGCATGCCGGTGACGAGGTAATCGTCTTCGATCCTTGCTACGACAGCTACGAGCCGTCCGTGGAACTGGCTGGTGGGCGCTGCGTGCATGTACAGCTGAGCGATGGCGATTTCCGCATCGACTGGCAGAAGTTCAGCGATGCCCTCAGCCCGCGCACGCGCATGGTCATTCTCAATTCGCCGCACAACCCCAGCGGTGCGCTGATTACCCAAGAAGACCTGGGCCAACTGGCCCGGCTTATCGCTGACCGCGATATCTACCTGGTCAGCGACGAGGTCTACGAGCACCTGGTCTATGACGGTGTAGGCCATGCCAGCGTGTTGGCCCACGAGCAACTGTACCAGCGCGCCTTCGTGGTCAGTTCGTTCGGCAAGACTTATCACGTCACCGGCTGGAAGACCGGCTACGTGGTCGCCCCGCCGGCGCTGAGTGCCGAGCTGCGCAAGGTGCACCAGTACGTCAACTTCTGCGGTGTGACCCCGCTGCAGTGCGCCTTGGCCGATTTCATGGCCGAGCACCCCGAGCATATCGATGAACTGCCGGCCTTTTACCAGGCCAAGCGAGACCTGTTCTGCGGCTTGCTGGAGGGCTCGCGGTTCCGCTTCACCCGCACGGCGGGTACCTATTTCCAGCTGGTGGACTATTCGCAGATCCGCCCGGACCTGAACGATGTCGACATGTCGCTGTGGCTGACCCGTGAGCACGGCGTGGCGACCATCCCGGTGTCGGTGTTCTACCAGCAACCCATCCCCGAGCAACGCCTGGTCCGCCTGTGCTTTGCCAAACGAGAGGAGACGCTGCGTCAGGCAGCGGAAAAACTATGCGCGATCTGAGTACACTGCCGAACCTGAAAGTCGCCCTGGTGCAGACCACCCTGGCCTGGCACGACCGCGAGGCCAACTATGCGCACTTCGAGGTGCTGCTGGAGCAGGTGGGCGAAGTGGACTTGGTGATCCTGCCGGAAATGTTCACTACCGGTTTTTCCATGCAATCGGAAAGCCTGTGCGAGCCGGAAAACGGCCCGACCTACAAATGGCTGAAGGCCCAGGCGAAGAAGTACAACACGGTGATTACCGGCAGCGTGATCATCCAGGCCGCCGATGGCAGCCACCGCAACCGCCTGCTGTGGGCTCGGCCTGATGGCGAGATCCTGCATTACGACAAGCGCCACCTGTTCCGCATGGCCGGTGAGCACAAGCACTACACCCCGGGCGAGCGCCAGGTGCAGTTCGAGCTCAAGGGCTGGCGTATTCGCCCGCTGATCTGCTACGACCTGCGCTTCCCGGTGTGGAGCCGCGATGCCCAGGACACCGACCTGTTGCTATACACCGCCAACTGGCCGGCTGCGCGCCGCCAGCACTGGAACCGCCTGTTGCCGGCGCGGGGTATCGAGAACCTGTGCTATGTGGCGGCGGTGAACCGGGTGGGCACCGACGGCAAGGGCTTTGCCTATTCCGGCGACAGCCAGGTGCTGGACTTCCAGGGCGAGAGCCTGCTCAGTGCCGGGGAGGCCGACGGGGTGTTCACCGCGGTGTTGAGTGCGGCGGAACTGGCGGCCTACCGGGCCAAGTTCCCGGCCAACCTGGATGCTGACACCTTCGAGCTGCACTAGGCCGGAACTGTATGGCTTGAATTGGCCCGCTGTAGGAGCGGCCTTGTGTCGCGAAAGGGCCGCAGAGCGGCCCCAGGATCCTGGCAGCGATGCATGAATTGCCGGGGCTGCTACGCAGCCCTTTCGCGACACAAGGCCGCTCCTACAGGTACTGCGTTGCTAGCTCAGGCCAGTTTTTCAGTAAACATCCCGCCGATACCGCCCATCCTCGATCAGCTGTTGCACAACCGCTTCCCCGAGGATGCCGTTGAGCGCCGCATCCACCCCGGCAGCCATGCCTTGAAGGCTGCCGCAGACATACACACAGGCACCATCCGCGACCCAGCGCTTGAGCTCTTCAGCCTGCTGCAGCAACGCATCCTGCACATACACCTTGTCGGCCTGATCCCGCGAAAAGGCGAGGTCCAGGCGTGCCAGGTCGCCGTTGTCCAGCCAGCCTTGCAGCTCGTTGCCGCACAGCAGGTCATGCGCCCGGTTACGCTCGCCGAACAGCAGCCAGTTGCGCTGCTCGCCAGCATTCACCCGCGCGCGTAGCAGGCTGCGCAGGCCGGCCAGGCCGGTGCCGTTGCCAATCAACACCAGCGGTGCCGCCGTTTCCGGCAGGTGGAAGCTGCTATTGCGCCGCAAACGCAGGCTCAACGTACCGCCAAGCGGCAGGTACTCGGTCAGCCAGCCGGAACCCAGGCCCAGGTTGCCATCGGCATGGCGTTCCTGGCGCACGATCAGCTCCAGCACGCCATCGCTGGCGATCGAGGCAATCGAGTATTCGCGGCTGCCGATCGGCACCAGTGCGTCGACCAGCGCCTGCGGCTGCAAACCGACCAGGTGATCGCGACGGGTCGGCAACTGGCGGCCGGCCAGGGCCTGGGCGAGGGTTTCGGCCAAGCCATTCACTTGCACCTTGGCGCCGCCGTCCAGCGTCATTCCATCGAGGAAGGCGTCGATCCTCGGCTGGCCGTTGAGCGGCAGGATCTCCACCAGGTCGCCGGCTTCCCAGCTGGCGGGCTGCTCCGGTCGCAGGCCCAGCAGGTACACCGGCTGGCCCTGGCTGCCCGGGTTGAGCAGTTCGCGGCGCACCAGCGACCAGTTGCCGAAACTCGGCGGTTGCCAGGCGGCCACTGGCTGGGCGCCGGTCAGTTGCGCCAGTTCCTGCTGCCACTGCTGCAGCGCGGCTTGGTCGGCGTTGTCCACTTCCACCGGGCTGAATGCGCTGCTGGCCCCGCGTTCGCCCAGCCATGCCTGCAGGCGGCGGGCGAAGCCGCAAAAGTGCGGATACTGGCGGTCACCGAGGGCGAGCAGGGCATAGCTGAGGTTGTCCAGCGCCCAAGGCTGGCCTAGCACCTTACGCTCGAAGGCGCGGGCGCTGTCGGGGGCTTCGCCGTCGCCGAAGGTGCTGACCACGAACAGCGCACGGCGGGCCTGGCGCAGGTCGCTTTCACCCAGTTCTGCCAGGGCGCGTACCTGCACTGGCAGGCCGGCGGCCTGAAGCTGCCCGGCGCTCTGCCAGGCCAGTTGTTCGGCAAGCCCGCTCTGGCTGGCAAAGCCGATCAGCCAGCTGTCGCCGCTGGCAGTGTTGCTGGTGACGTTGCCACGGGCGGCACGTACCTGGCGCTTCTTGCGACGGCGGTCGAGGTACAGCAGCCAGCCGGTGACGAAGAACAGCGGCATGGTCAGGCTGGCGATGGTGACGATGATGCGCCCCGGCAGGCCGAAGTATTCGCCCACGTGCAGGGCGTAGACGCTCTGGAGCAGCTGGGCCTTGAAGGACTTGTCGGTGTAGCGGTCATGTCTTTTCACCTGGCCGCTGGCCGGGTCCAGTACCAGGGTGTTGAAGGCACGTGGGTGGTCGGCGTTGTCCAGCAGGTAGAACAGGTTGGCCGGCTGGCCGCCTACCGGTGGCAGGCGCAGGTTGTACATGGCCAGGCCCGGGCCGGCAGCGTCCTTGAGGTTGGCCCAGATTGCGTCGTAGTCGACCACCAGCGGCGGGGCGTTCTTGTCGATTTTCTGCGGCCCGTGGCGGCCACGACCTTCGCCGCGCTTTTGCTGCTGGCCGGCGGCCGGCGCGTCGGCCAGCAGCTTGTTCAGGCCCTCGCGGTACCACTCGTAGGACCAGAACAGCCCGGTCAGGGCGAACAGCAGGTAGAACAGCAGGCACCAGGTGCCGGCCACCGCATGCAGGTCCCAGTTGAAGGCGCGGCCTTTCTTGGCCCAGTCGAAGGTCAGCCAGGTGCGCCAGTCCAGCGCCTTGCGCGGCCAGCGCAGGTACAGGCCGGAGAGGCAGAAGAACACCAGCATCAGGGTGCAGGCACCGGTGATCTGCCGGCCGCTGTCTCCCATGGCCAGGAAGCGGTGCAGGTTGAGCATGAGGTTGAAGAAGCCTTGCCCGGCCACTTCTCCCTTGAGTTCGCCGGTATACGGGTCGGCATAGCGCAGCTGGCCACGGCGCTCGCCTGGCGGTGGGGTAAAGAAGACGCGTGCGGCGTTGCCTTCGCGTACATCGACCCACAGCATCGCCACCTTGTCGTGCTGCTGGGCCTCGACCCGCTGGACCAGTTCGGCCGGGGGCAGCACGCCCTCCGGGCGCACCTGGACCTTCAGGACATCGGCATTCAGCGCGCGCAGCAGTTCTTCCTGAAACGAGTACAAGGCCCCGGTGATACCCATCAAGGCCAGCACCAGGCCAGCGGTGATGCCAAAGAACCAGTGCAATTGGAACAGCGTCTTCTTCACCACATGATCACCTTGTGTTTCTGCCGCACACTACGCGGCGTGCATTATGCCTTGATACGCAAAAGCCCCGCTCACGGGTATGAACGGGGCAGGGTGGGCTAGTCAGTCAGGCTTGTGTTGTCTGTACCGGCCTCTTCGCGGGTTCACCCGCGAAAGGGCCGGCACAGGCGCAGCCCATTCAACAGATCAACCCCATCCCGGCATCAGAAGTGGACGCTGGTGGTCAACAGAGCCGTCCGCCCCGCCGCCTGGTTGGCGAAGTGGGTAGAGAAGGCCTTGTCGTAGTACACCTCGTTGGTCAGGTTCTGCACGTTCAGCTGCAGGTCGATGTTCTTGGTCAGCTTGTAGGCGGCCATAGCGTCGTAGCGTACATAGCTGTCGACCATGGTGGTATTGGCCACGCTGCCATACACGTCATCCACGTAGAAGGCACCGCCACCCACGGTCAGCTTCGGCGTAATGGAGTAGGTGGTCCACAGGCTGGCGCTGTTGTTCGGCGTGTTTGGCAGCTGGTTGCCGTCGTTGGCCTTGTTCACGGCACCACCGTCTATCTGGCGAGCTTCCATGTAGGTGTAGCCGGCAAATACCTGCCATTTTTCGGTGATCTTGCCGCTGGCAGACAGTTCGATGCCCTGTACGCGAGTTTCGCCGACGTTCTCGTAGGTAGTGGTGTCAACCTGGACGCGGGCGTTTTCCTTCTCGGTGCGGAACAGCGCAGCGGCCAGGGACAGGCGCTGGTCGAGCAGGTCCCACTTGGTGCCGATTTCGTAGTTGGTGGTTTCCTCCGGCTCCAGATCGCTGCTCAGCAAGTTGCCGGCGCGGTCGGTGGTGTTGCCCAACGGGTTGCCTTCAGTACCTTCGCCCAGCATTGCTCCGGGTGGCGTTGCGGAGGTGGCGTAGGAAACGTAGATACTGCCATTCTCGGCCGGCTTCCATACAAGGCCCAGCTGGCCGGTAACGAACTCGCTTGTATCCTTGCCTTTGGAGACAACGCCCTTGCTGTTCACCACGGTGGCGCCTGTGGCGTCGTAGGTGCGGTACTGGGTGTCGAAGTGGTCGTAGCGCAGGCCCATGTTCAACAGCCACTCGGGCGTCAGTTCGAGTGTGTCAAAAACATAAATTGCGCGGGTGTTGCTCTTGGTATCGGTGCCCGCGTAGTTGCGTGCGATGCTGCCGTTCCACGGATCGTCCGGGTTCGGGTTGCTCAGTGAGGTGCAGTTGTAACCGCTGGTGGCGCCGATCATGCCTGGGGTGCAGTTGGTGTTGGCGGTGCCGCCTGGGACGGTGTCGGTATCGACGGTGTAGCTCGAGCGCTTGCTCTCTTCTCGGCTCAGCTCGATACCGGTCGAGAAACTGTTCTTCATGCCACCCAGGTAGAACTCACCGAACAGGTCGGTCTGGTTGGTGGTGGTGGCAGTGTTGCCCACACGGGTGTTGGCGCGGCGCCAGACGCTGCCGTTGTTGACGTTACCCTTGCTGTCGTCAGGCTGGGTCAGGATGTAGTCCTGCATGCTGTTGCCATGGCGCAGGGTGTTCTTGATGGTCAGCGAGTCGGTCAAGTCGTGCTCGATGGCAAAGGTGGCAATATCCACGCGGCTTTTGCGGAAGTCACGACCGGTCAGGCCATAGAAGTTGTCGCTGTCACCGCCGTCGTACGGCTTGCTCGGATGTGCCGAGGTGCGGGCAGTACTACCAGCGGTCGGGATGGTGTACGGGATGCCCGAATCCGGCAGGTCGTCGCTTTCCAGATGGTAGTAGTCGAGGTTCACGCGGGTCGGAGTACCCAGGCCGAAGGCCAGCGATGGGGCGATACCCCAACGGTCGTAGTTGACCTTGTCGCGGCCGGCGACGTTGCTTTCGTGGGTCATCAGGTTCAGGCGCCCGGCAACGGAGTCGCTGAACTGGTAGTTGCCATCGAAGGTATAGCGCTGGGTCTGGTCGCTGCCCCAGGTCCAGGCGCCATCGAGCGAGTTGCCCAGGTGGGCGCGCTTGCTCACCAGGTTGATGGTGCCGCCGGCGGCACCACGGCCGCCGATGGCCGAGTTCGGGCCCTTGGCCACTTCCACCGATTCGATGGCGAAGATTTCACGGGTTTGCGCGCCAGTGTCACGCACGCCGTCCAGGTAGGTGTCGCCTTGGGCGTCGAAGCCGCGGATGAACGGGCGGTCGCCTTGTGGGTTGCCGCCTTCGCCGGCACCAAAGGTGATGCCCGGCACAGTGCGCAGTGCATCCTGCAGGGTCAGGGCGTTGGTGTCCTTGATCACTTGCTGCGGGATCACGGTTACCGAGCGGGGGGTATCCACCAGCGGCGCGGTGTACTTCTGCGAGGATGCCTGGTCGACCTTGTAATCGGTGCTGGCCTGTTCAGCCTTGCCGTTGACGCTGGTGGCGTCGAGGGTGATAGCACTGCTGGCGACCGGGTCGGCGGCGTAGGCCGACGAAGCGCTGAGGGCTACGCCGATGGCAGACACGATCAGGCGTGGTGAACTCACTGCAGATGGTACGTACTGGCGCATTGCTAAGGACCTTCCCCAAGGTGGTAAGGCCGCGGATCTTAATGTAAGCAATTGTTAGTCACAATTGAGAGTCGTTACCATTCGTGAAGAATTTACAATCTTTACAATTTGCCTTTACGGTTTCATCAAGCTGAAACGTCTTAAGCGGCCATTGGGGCTTGTGAAGCGCAAAAGGGAATCAATATCATTGGCGCCTTACATTTTCCAAACGGTGCTGTCGCCATGCTGCTTCATATCCCCGGCCTGTTCGACGCCGATGAACTGGCCCGTATCCGCGAGGCGCTGGAGCAGGCCGATTGGGCCGACGGCAAGATCACGGCCGGCTACCAGTCGGCCAAGGCCAAGCACAACCTGCAACTGCCGGAAGGCCACCCGCTGACCAAGGAAATCGGTAGCGCGCTGATCGACCGCCTGTGGCAGAACCCGCGCTTCATGTCTGCAGCCTTGCCGCACAAGGTGTTCCCGCCGCTGATCAACTGCTACCGCGAAGGCGGCAGTTTCGGCTTTCACATCGACAACGCCCTGCGCCAGCCCAAGGGCAGCCCGGAGCGGGTGCGTACCGACCTGTCTTCCACGCTGTTCCTCAGCGATCCGGACAGCTACGACGGCGGCGAGCTGGTGATCCAGGACACCTACGGCGAGCAGCAGGTCAAGCTGGCTGCCGGTGACCTGGTGCTGTACCCCGGCACCAGCCTGCACAAGGTCAACCCGGTGACCCGTGGCCAGCGTTACGCCGCGTTCTTCTGGACCCAGAGCCTGGTGCGCGAGGACAGCCAGCGGGCGTTGCTCTTCGAAATGGACAATGCCATCCAGCAACTGACAGCCGATGTGCCGGACCATCCGTCACTGCTGCAGTTGACCGGCACCTACCACAATCTGCTGCGCCGCTGGGCCGAGGTCTGAGCCGTGTCCTATCAGTTGCGACGTGAGGAAGTGGTGGATGTGGCCGGTTTGCAGGCCATGCTGGAAGAAAGCCCTGGCAAGGCCGCCCAGGCGATCCTGGCGGCGGCAGGGCAGGGCGCGGTCGAGGCACAGTTGTTGCTGGGGCAGATCCTGCTCGACGGGCGCGGCATTCAGGCGGATGCCGCCGTCGCCAGGCGCTGGTTCGGCATCGCCGCGCAGGGTGGCAGTGCCATGGCGCACAACATGCTGGGCCGTTGCCTGGAGCATGGCTGGGGCGGTGAGCCAAGCCAGGCGCAGGCGGCCATTCACTATGCGCGTGCGGCCGATGCTGGGCTGGACTGGGGGCTGTACAACCTGGGCAACTTGCTGGCCACCGGGCGCGGCATACCGGCCAACCAGGCACAGGCGCTGATGTGCTACGAGAAGGCCGCGCACATGGGGCATGCCAAGTCGATGAACCTGTACGGGCGTTACCTGGAACAAGGCATCGCCACGGCGCCCAATCCGACACGGGCGGTGCGCTGGTATCGGCGCTCAGCCGAGGCGGGGGATTTCCGTGGCATGTTCAGCCTGGCGCTGGTGCTTGTCGAGCGGGGGCAGGTGGCGGAAGCCGGGCCTTGGCTGGAACGGGCGCGGGTCGAGGGAAACATGAATTTTCTGCGCAGTGCGCTGGTGACCTTGCAGGAGGCCGGGCCGGTGTTGATGGCCTTTGCGGCGCGGTATGCCGAGGAGATCGAACGGCGCGAAGCTTGAGGTTCCCTCAAGGCCTGTAGGAGCAGCCTTGTGCTGCGAAGAGGCCGGCAAGACAAAAGATGGCCTTTGGCAGTTATGGCCTCTTCGCAGCACAAGGCTGCTCCTACAGGGAGTTGCACAGGCCTGAGGGCGGAAAGCACAAATGAAAACGGGGCCTTTCGGCCCCGTTTTGCTTTACAGGTAGTAAGCCTTCAGCGGCGGGAAGCCGTTGAATTCCACTGCGCTGTAGCTGGTGGTGTAGGCGCCGGTCGACAGCCAGTACAGGCGGTCACCGATGGCCAGGTTCAGCGGCAGGCCGTACTTGTAGTGCTCGTACATGATGTCGGCGCTGTCGCAGGTCGGGCCGGCGATGACCACTTCTTCGGTCTCGCCTTTCTTCTCGGTCCAGATCGGGAACTTGATGGACTCGTCCATGGTTTCGATCAGGCCGGAGAACTTGCCCACGTCGGTGTAGATCCAGCGCTCGACAGCGGTGCGCGACTTGCGTGCAACCAGTACCACTTCGCTGACCAGGATACCGGCGTTGGCAATCAGCGAACGGCCCGGCTCGAGGATGATTTCCGGCAGGTCGTCACCGAAGTCTTCCTTCAGGAAGCGGATGATCTCTTCGGCGTAGGTTTCCAGGCTGTTGGTCCGGGTGATGTAGTTGGCCGGGAAGCCGCCACCCATGTTGATCAGCTTCAGCTCGATGCCGTCTTCTTCCTTCAGGCGCTCGAAGATCACCTTGACCTTGGCGATGGCGGCGTCCCACACGCTGATGTCGCGCTGTTGCGAGCCGACATGGAAGGAAATGCCGTAAGGCACCAGGCCCAGGTCGCGGGCGAGAATCAGCAGGTCCATGGCCATGTCGGTCTGGCAGCCGAATTTACGCGACAGCGGCCAGTCGGCGGTGGTCGAGCCTTCGGTGAGAATACGCACGTACACCTTCGAACCCGGTGCGGCCTTGGCGATGTTGCGCAGGTCGGCTTCCGAGTCGGTGGCATACAGGCGCACGCCCTTCTCGTAGAAGTAGCGGATGTCCTTGGACTTCTTGATGGTGTTGCCGTAGCTGATACGGTCGGCGCTGACGCCGCGACCCAGCACCTTGTCCAGCTCGTAGATCGAGGCGATGTCGAAGCTCGAACCTTTCTCTTTGAGCAGGTCGATGATTTCCACGGCCGGGTTGGCCTTGACCGCGTAGTACACCTTGGCGAATTCGAAACCTGCACGCAGGTCGTCATAGGCCTGGCTGATCATCTGGGTGTCGATGAGTACGAACGGGGTTTCCTGCTTGTCGGCGAACGCCTTCATTTTCTGGAAGGTGTCACGCGCGAAATAGTCTTCGACCTGGATCGACATGCTCAGGGACTCCATGGGCAAACTGAAAATTTAAGTGGCTGCAAACTGAACGTCCTCCGTATCCCCACTTTGGTTCGCCTACTCAGTACTTGAGCCGGATGGATCGTTTCCAGCATGGACGTTCGGCGCGCACTTTAGGGCGTGAAGAATGCAGAATCAACAGGCAATCCGGGCGTGATCGGCGCGGATCGACGGCCTGCCATTTGAATAACCGACCCATGTGACCGGCTGATGTTCCCCGGAGTGTTTCAAGCGTAAAAAATAGTGGAATGGAACGCGCTGGCTCCTTCGCGGGCACGCCCGCTCCCACAGGCATCTCGCGGTTCCTGTGGGAGCGGGCGTGCCCGCGAAGGGGCCTCAGGTGTTCATATTTATGGCCACATTTCCCTGGCACTGCCGTGCATGAAAAAGACGATAAATTTTTTGTTACCGACTGGCGGAATTGCCGCCATTGATGAGAAACATTACTATTCGCACCCTTGTCTGCCTCCCTGATGACCCCGACCGTGTCCGGACCCAAAGGCTTCCTCGACCACTACCATGAGCTGATCGGCACCTGGACGCGCAAGTTGCGCAGTCGACAGCAGGCCGAGGACCTCACCCACGATGCCTTTGTCCGGGTACTGGAAAACCCGCGCGAGCAGGTCGAGCAGCCACGCGCCTACCTGCACCAGACCGCACGCAATATTGCCGTGGATGGCTTCCGTCGCGAGGACCGCCGCCAGGCACTGGAGCTGGAAGCCTTCGACGAAGGCATGGCCGTCGGTGGCGACCCCGAGGCCTACGTGCATGCGCTGGAGCTGGCCGACAGTGTCGAGCGGGCGCTGGCCGAACTGCCGCTCAATTGCCGACAGGTGTTCATCTGGCAGAAGCTTGAAGGGCTGACCCAGGCCGAGATCGCCGAGCGCATGGGGTTGAGCAAGAACATGGTCGAAAAGTATATGATCCGCACGCTCCGGCATCTGCGCGAGCACCTGGATGTGTCGGCATGATGAGTCAGGAGACCTTTTCGATGAAACAGCACGGTACCGATACCGTCCGCGAGCAGGCGGCCGCGTGGTTCGCCCGGGTGCAGGATGCACCTCGCGATGCCGGGCTTCAGGCGCAGCTGCACGCCTGGCTGGAAGGCGATGCACGGCACCGTGATGAGTACCAGCAGCTCGCCCGCCTGTGGCAGGCCGCCGACTTCATCCCGCGCCAGCGCCTGGAAGCGCTGTGCCAGCCGGCACCGGTACGCCAGTTGCCACGTCGGCGCTTCGTGCGCCAGGCCTTGGCCGCCAGCGTGGCCGCACTGGCGTTGGGCCTGGGCTGGGGCGGCTGGCACTACCAGCAACTGAATCACCAGGGCAGCTTGCAGACCGCCTTCAACGAACGCCGCCAGGTCGAACTGCCGGATGGTTCGCACCTTGAGCTCAACGGCAGCACGCAAGTGCAGGTCGCTTTCAGCGCCGGCCAGCGGCATGTCCGGCTGATGGCGGGTGAAGTGATGTTCACCGTCGCCCACGACAGTGGCAGGCCGTTCGTGGTCGACACCGCCCAGGGCAGCGTGACTGTCACCGGTACCCGTTTCGACGTCCGCCTGGACCCGGCCAGCACCCGCGTGGCGGTGGAGCAGGGCTCGGTGCGTGTGCAGGGCAAGGGCGCCTCGCTGGCGCAGCTCACGGCGGGCCAGGGCTCGCATATAGATGAACAAGGCCAGGTGGCTGCGCCCTATGCGGTGAATACCGGCGCCCTGACTGCCTGGCGCCAAGGCAGGCTGGTGTTCGACAACGCCACCCTGGCCGAGGTGGTGGCCGAAGCCTCGCGCTACCGCAGCCAGCCGCTGCGGGTCGCCCCCGGCAAAGTCGCCCAGCTGCGGCTGTCCAGCACCTTCAGCACCGACGACACCGATGCGCTGCTGCGTGCCTTGCCGAGCATCCTGCCGGTGGCCGTCAAGGCCAACGAAGATGGCTCGCGCGAAATAATCGCGAAATAGATTCAGGTTTTTTTCCGCTCGTTCGTCTTCCCCGCCAGCTGCAACTGCCAAGCATTTCCATTTGCATGCGGTTGGCGTTTATTCCGTATTCCAGGAAGTTTCGACGACGTGAACAACAACAAGCCCTTCCCACGCTTCCGCGCCCTGGCGCTGGCCTTGGCGGTCAGCGCCGTGGCCGTCAACAGCCAGGCCGCAGACGCCGGCAGCACTATCCAGATTCAGGCCCAATCCTTGGCATCGGCGCTGAACCAACTGGGCCAGCAGACCAACCTGCAGCTGTTCTTCAGCCCCGACCTGGTGGCCGGCAAGCAGGCCCCGGCGGTGTCCGGCCAGCTGGCGCCCGAGCAGGCGCTGCAGCAGTTGTTGCAAGGCAGCGGCCTGACCTACGAGATGTTCCAGGGCACCGTGGTGGTCAAGCCGGCCCAGGCCGATGGCACCCTCACCACCGGTAGCCTGGAGCTGGCACCCACCGACGTCAAGGTGGTGGGTGACTGGCTGGGCGATGCCCAGCAGAGCGTGGTGCAGAACCACCCCGGCGCGCGCACCGTGGTGCGCCGCGAGGCGATGGTGGAAAAGGGCGCAATGAACGTGCGTGACGTGCTGCGCGGCATCCCCGGCGTTCAGGTGCAGGACTCCAACGGTACCGGCGGTAGCGACCTGTCGCTGAACGTGGGCGTTCGCGGCCTGACTTCGCGCCTGTCGCCACGCTCCACGGTGCTGATCGACGGCATTCCGGCCGCTTTCGCGCCCTATGGCCAGCCGCAGCTGTCGATGGCGCCGATTTCCTCGGGCAACCTCGACAGCATCGACGTGGTGCGTGGCGCCGGTTCCGTGCGTTATGGCCCGCAGAACGTCGGTGGGGTGATCAACTTCGTTACCCGGGCAATCCCCGAGAAGCCCTCGGCCGAGCTGTCCACCACCCTGGAAACCTCCCAGCATGGCGGCTGGAAGCACACCGAGTCGGCCTTCGTCGGCGGTACGGCGGACAACGGCATGGGCGTGGCGCTGCTGTACACCGGGGTGAATGGCAACGGCTACCGTGAAAGCAACAATGGCAACGACATCGACGACGTCATCCTCAAGACCCACTGGGCACCGACCGACGTTGACGAGTTCTGGCTCAACTTCCACTACTACGACGGCCGTGCCGACATGCCTGGCGGCCTGACCCAGGCGCAGTACGACAGCAACCCGTACCAGTCGCTGCGCGACTACGACTACTTCGCCGGCCGGCGCAAGGACGTGTCGTTCAAGTGGCAGCGGCAGCTCGACGACGCCACCCAGTTCGAAGTGCTGACCTACTACACCGACAGCTTCCGCGGCAGCTCCATTGCCTCGCGCGACATGAAGACCCTGTCGTCGTACCCGCGCAACTACCACACCTTTGCCATCGAACCACGGCTGTCGCGGATCTTTTTCGCGGGCCCGACCACCCAGGAAGTCAGCGTGGGCTACCGCTACCTGAAGGAAGCGATGCGTGAGCAATCGACCCGCCTGGCGCTGATCGACAACGTGCCGACGCCCGCCCCGGGCTCCGACGGCCATGTGTTCCAGGACCGCAGCGGTGGTACCGAGGCCAGTGCCTACTACATCGACGACAAGATCGACGTGGGTAACTGGACCATCACCCCAGGTATCCGCTTCGAGCATATCAACACCGACTGGCGCGACCGCCCGGTGCTCGGTGCCAACGGCCAGCCGGTACCGGAGAAGAAGCGCAGCATCACCAGCAACGAGCCGCTGCCGGCGCTGAGCGTGATGTACCACATCTCCGATGCGTGGAAGGTGTTCGCCAACTACGAGACCTCGTTCGGCAGCCTGCAGTACTTCCAGCTGGGCCAGGGTGGTACGGGCAACAGTACGGCCAATGGCCTGGAGCCGGAAAAGGCCAAGACCTACGAAATCGGTACCCGCTATGACAATGGCGGCTTTGCTGGTGAGCTGACGGCGTTCTACATCGACTTCGATGACGAACTGCAGTACATCAGCAACGATGTGGGCTGGACCAACCTCGGTGCGACCAAGCACCAGGGTATCGAGGCCTCGGTGCGCTATGACCTGGACGGTCTGGACCCGCGCCTGGAAGGGCTGTCGGTGAGCGGCGGCTACACCTATACCCGCGCTACTTATGAAGGGGACATCCCTGGCTTCGAGGGCCGTGACCTGCCGTTCTATTCACGCCAGGTGGCCACTGCCGGCGTGCGTTACGCGGTCAATCACTGGACCTGGAACCTGGATGCCTACGCCCAATCCAAGCAGCGCGCGCCGGGTACCGGGATCAATGCCGATGGCAGCTTCAACGGCGACTACATCACCGAGCCGAGTGCGGACGGGCAGTTTGGCGATATCCCGGGTTATGTGACCTGGCATGCCCGTGGCGGGTATGAGTTCGGGCCCCAGATGTCCAACCTGAAGCTGGCGGCGGGGGTGAAGAACCTGTTCGACAAGCAGTACTTCACCCGCTCCAGCGACAACAATGCCGGCATCTATGTGGGTGAGCCACGGACCTTTTACGTGCAGGCCAGTGTAGGGTTCTGACACCGCGTCGCCTGCTTCGCGGGTTTACCCGCGAAGAGGCCGGCACAGGCAATCCATTACTTGGGTTTTGAGCCGAGATTGCCGGGGCCGCTTTGCGGCCCATCGCGACACAAGGCCGCTCCTACAGAGGAGCGCGATCTGCTGTAGGAGCGGCCTTGTGTCGCGAAAGGGGCGCAGCGCGCCCCCGGCGATTACGAAACCACCGCCTCGGCCGGCGAGACAATGCTGGTCTTGGCCCCCCGCGAGCGCCCCGAACTCAGGTAAGCCGCAATCGACTCCTGCGTCACCTCGCCCAGGAACACCTGTTCGGCATCCAGCACCGGCAGCCACGCCCGGTTGAACTCGTACATCCGCGACAGCAGGATGCGCAAATGCTCATCATGCGACGCCGTGGCATTGAACGG
This sequence comes from Pseudomonas sp. 13159349, assembly GCF_013305685.1. NCBI lineage: Bacteria > Pseudomonadati > Pseudomonadota > Gammaproteobacteria > Pseudomonadales > Pseudomonadaceae > Pseudomonas > Pseudomonas sp. 13159349. The sequence continues at coordinate 1,110,565 of NZ_CP045553.1, forward strand.
CCGCAGGAAGTCGCCACAAGTCCCTTGCTGGCGATGCATGTCACGCCGGCGCACGTAGCCCAGTGCCTTGTTCTGCGCATCGGTCACCACCACGTAACGGCGGTCGTGCTCGTCCAGCAGCTCGAGTGCATCGCTCACCGGCGTCTGCGGGCTCACCGATGGCGCGTTGTCCGCCGCATCCTCCGCACGTACCAGCAGCAGGCGCTTGAGGGTGCTGTCCTGGCCGACGAAGTTGCTGACGAACTCGTCCGCCGGGTGCGCCAGCAAGGTGTCCGGGTGGTCCAGCTGCAACAGCTTGCCGGCGCGGAAGATGGCGATCTTGTCGCCCAGCTTGATCGCTTCGTCGATGTCGTGGCTGACCATGATCACGGTCTTGTTCAAGGCCCGCTGCATCTCGAAGAACTCGTTCTGGATCATCTCGCGGTTGATCGGGTCGACCGCGCCGAACGGCTCGTCCATCAGCAGCACCGGCGCTTCCGCCGCCAAGGCGCGGATCACGCCGATACGCTGCTGCTGCCCGCCGGACAGCTCGCGCGGGTAGCGCTGCAGGTACTGCTTGGGCTCCAGCTTGATCATGTGCATCAGCTCGCGGGCGCGTTCATGGCACTTCTGTTTGTCCCAGCCGAGCAGGCGCGGCACCACGGTGATGTTCTCCTCGATGGTCATGTTGGGGAACAGGCCGATCTGCTGGATGACATAGCCGATATGCCGGCGCAGGGTGACTTCGTCCAGCCCGGTGGTGTCTTCGCCATTGATGAATACCTGGCCGGAAGTGGGCGTGATCAGGCGGTTGATCATTTTCAGGGTAGTGCTCTTGCCGCAGCCCGAGGGGCCGAGGAACACGCAGATTTCCCCTTCGTTGACGGTGAGGCTTACCGAGTCGACGGCTTTGACGTCCTTGCCGTTGACGTTGAAGGTTTTGCTGAGGTTCTTCAGTTCGATCATGAGCGCAGTCCTTCTGGAGTCAGGGCACGTTGCAGGGTTTGCAGGAGCAGGTCGGCGATGATCGCCAGCAGGCTGACCAGCACGGCGCCGACCAGCAGCATCGACATGTCGCTGCGGCTGATGGAGGTGAGGATGAGTACGCCAAGGCCGCCGGCGCCGATGGTGGCGGCGATGGTCATCACGCCGATGTTCATCACCACGGCGGTGCGCACACCGGCGAGGATCACCGGCACTGCGATGGGCAGTTCGACCATGCGCAGGCGCTGGCCGAAGGTCATGCCGATGCCACGCGCGGCTTCACGGATGCCGGGTTCGACGTTGGTCAAAGCCAGGTAGGTGTTGCGCATGATCGGCAGCAGTGAGTAGAGGAACACCGCAGTGATCGCCGGCAGCGGCCCCAGGCCCTGGCCGAACCTGGAGTAGAACGGCAGCAGCAGGCCGAACAGGGCGATCGAGGGAATGGTCAGCAACACCGTGGCACTGGCCTGCAATGGGCCGGCGACGGCCGGGAAGCGGGTCATGAGGATGCCCAGCGGTACGCCGACGATGATCGCCAGGCCCACGGCGACGCCGACCAGCATGATGTGTTGCCAGGTCAGCTGCAGTACCTGGGCCCAGTCGAGGTGGGCGAACGTGTCGAGCAGGCTCATGGTTGTACCTCGCCAGGCATTGGGTGGTCACGCAGGAAGGCGGCGGCCACCTTGGTCGGGTTCTGGTGTTCGACGTCGACCTTGGCATTGAGCTGGCGCATGGTTTCGTCATCCAGTTGCTCGGCCAGAGGCTTGAGCAGGCCGGCCAGTTGCGGGTTGGCGTCGAGCACCTGTTTGCGCACCACCGGGGCGGCGGTGTAGTCGGGGAAGTAGTGCTTGTCGTCTTCCAGCAGCTTGAGGTTGAACGCGTTCAAGCGACCATCGGTGGTGTACACAAGGCCGGCGAACACCTGGTTGTTGTGCATGGCGGTGTAGACCAGGCCGGCATCCATCTGGCGGATGTTGGCGCGGCCCACTTGCAGGTCGTACATCGCTTTCAGGCCTACCAGGCCGTCCGGGCGGTTGGCGAACTCGGTGTCCAGCGCCACCAGGTGGTTGCGGTGGCTTTCGTCACGTAGTACCTGGTTGAGGTCGCTGATCGAGTTGATCTGCGGATAAGCCTCGGCGACCTGCTTGGGCAGGCCCAGCGCATAGGTGTTGCTGAACTTCGACGGGGTCAGCCAGATCAGGTCCTTCTTCGCGTCCAGTGCCTTGACCTTGGCGTAGGTGGCCTCGGCACTGGGCATGCGCTCGTCGATATGGTTGTACGACACCAGTGACACGCCGGTGTATTCCCACATCAGGTCGAGCTGGCCGGTTTCCTGGGCCTGGCGTGCGATGTTGCTGCCAAGGCCGCTGGTGACGCGCACATCAAAACCGTTGGCGCGCAGGTATTGCGCGGTGATTTCGGCGAGTACGGTCTGTTCGGTGAACACCCGCGCGCCGATACGGACAAGTGGTTTTTCCGCTGCCTGGGCAAATCCTGCGAACAGCAGGGTCGCGCCCAACAACAAGGCGATTCTCTTGCTCATATGTTCCCTCTCGTTATCCAGCCAGGCCACGTTCCAGCCAGCGCTTGCTGGAGAAACTCACCGCTGCGTCCAGCGCCAGCGCCAGTAGTGCGGTGCAGGCAGCCCCCAGCAGCAGTTGTGGCTGGTTGTTCAGGGCGATGCCGGGGAAGATCAGGCTGCCCAGGCTGTTGGCGCCAATCAGGAACGCCAGCGGTGCGGTGCCGACGTTCAGCGCCAGGGCCACACGCACGCCACCAACGATGATTGGCACGGCGTTGGGCAGCTCCACCTGCCAGAGTTGCTGGCGCGGAGTCATGCCGATGCCGGTGGCGGCTTCCTTGAGCGAGGCGGGGACGTTTTTCAGGCCCTCGTAGGTGTTGCGCACGATGGGCAGGAGGGAGGCGAGGAACAGCGCGAAGATCGCGGGCCCGGCGCCGATGCCCAGGATACTCAGGGCGATGGCCAGAACGGCCAGGGGAGGGATGGTGTTACCAACGTTGAAGAACTGCATGAAGCGTTCGGCTTTGTCGACCCGGTGCGGTCGACTTAACGCAATGCCGGCGGGGATGCCCACGGCGAGCGCCGCCGCCATCGAAGCCAGCACCAGTACCAGGTGCGCTTGCAGGTAGAACCCAAGATCGTCGCGATACCGCGCGATCGTGTCGATGCCGATCCAGTGGACCAGCAGGGCCAGGATGACGAGCACGGAGGCCCATCCCAACAGCCCTTTTCCGTAGCGTTTTGCCACAGGCGGACTCCTTGTGTAGTCGGCGAGCACACTTCTTGGTTGCCGACCAGTCCTGGCGGCGGGTGGTGTGTTCGCGAGTAGCAGCGTGACGCACGCCGAAGGCTGCGATCAGGCTATGAGCCGAACCCCGTCGGGCCCGAAAATGCTGATGAAAAAAGCTCCCCAACCGAAGCGGGTTGCAGGGGAGTGGACGTCTCCGTGGGCGTAAAGGTTCCCATCTGGGGCGGCATTTGGCCAGCGTTAATCACTGGCTGGTTGGAAAATTGACGAGAGAAAGCAACGGGTTGGTGCGCTGTAGGCGTTGAAATAACTGCCCTTTGGCCATTTGTCGTGATAAAGCGGCTGGTTGTTGAATTTGTAATGGCAGTGCCGGCCTCTTCGCGGGCACGCCCGCTCCCACAGGGATCTCCACTGCTGTGCAGGCCTGTGCAGTACCGGTGGGAGCGGGCGTGCCCGCGAAAGGGCCGGAACAGGCACCGCCGGTTCAGCAAATTTTGGTCCCGGCCCAACTTCAGGTATGATATCGCCCCTTTTTAATCCCCCAGTCAGGCGATTTCCCATGACCAACCAGGCCGCCGAAGTCGCGAAGCGCCGCACTTTCGCAATCATTTCCCACCCCGACGCCGGTAAGACCACCATCACCGAGAAGCTGCTGCTGATGGGCAAGGCCATTGCCGTCGCCGGTACCGTGAAGTCGCGCAAGTCCGACCGCCACGCCACCTCCGACTGGATGGAAATGGAGAAGCAGCGCGGCATCTCCATCACCACCTCGGTGATGCAGTTCCCGTACCGCGAGCACATGATCAACCTGCTCGACACCCCCGGCCACGAAGACTTCTCGGAAGACACCTACCGCACCCTGACCGCGGTGGACTCGGCGCTGATGGTGCTCGACGGCGGTAAAGGTGTAGAGCCACGTACCATCGCCCTGATGGACGTGTGCCGCCTGCGCGACACGCCGATCGTCAGCTTCATCAACAAACTCGACCGCGACATCCGCGACCCTATCGAACTGCTCGACGAGATCGAAGCCGTGCTGAAGATCAAGGCCGCGCCGATCACCTGGCCGATCGGTTGCTACCGCGACTTCAAAGGCGTGTACCACCTGACCGGTGACTACATCGTGGTGTACACCCCGGGCCACGGCCACGAGCGCACCGAAGCCAAGATCATCCAGAAGCTGGATTCGGACGAAGCCCGTGCCCACCTGGGCGACCAGTACGATTCGTTCGTCGAACAGCTGGAGCTGGTGCAGGGCGCCTGCCATGAGTTCAACCAGGAAGAGTTCATCAACGGCCAGCTGACCCCGGTGTTCTTCGGTACCGCGCTGGGCAACTTCGGTGTCGACCATGTGCTTGACGCCGTCGTCGACTGGGCGCCGCGCCCGCTGGGCCGTGTGGCTCACGAGCGCACCGTGGAGCCTGTGGAAGAGAAGTTCACCGGTTTCGTGTTCAAGATCCAGGCGAACATGGACCCGAAACACCGCGACCGCATCGCCTTCATGCGCATCTGCTCGGGCAAGTACGAGAAGGGCATGAAGATGCGCCACGTGCGCATCAACAAGGACCTGCGCATCGGCGACGCGCTGACTTTCTTCTCCTCCGAGCGTGAGCAGCTGGAAGAGGCCTATGCCGGCGATATCATTGGCCTGCACAACCACGGCACCATCCAGATCGGCGACACCTTCACCGAAGGCGAGGCGCTGGGCTTCACCGGTATTCCGCACTTCGCTCCGGAGCTGTTCCGCCGCGTGCGCCTGAAGGACCCGCTGAAATCCAAGCAGCTGCGTCAGGGCCTGCAACAGCTGGCCGAAGAAGGTGCGACCCAGGTGTTCTTCCCTGAGCGCAGCAACGACATCATCCTCGGTGCAGTCGGTGTGCTGCAGTTCGACGTGGTCGCCAGCCGCCTGAAGGAAGAGTACAAGGTCGAGTGCGCCTACGAGCCGATCACCGTGTGGTCGGCCCGCTGGATCGGCTGTGACGACAAGAAGAAGCTCGAGGAATTCCAGAACAAGGCCATGGAGAACCTGGCCATCGACGGTGGCGGGCACCTGACCTACCTGGCGCCGACCCGCGTCAACCTGTCGCTGATGGAAGAGCGTTGGCCGGACATCAAGTTCCGCGCTACCCGCGAGCACCACTAAGTATTGAAATGGGGCTGCGTTGCAGCCCTTCGCGGGCACGCCCGCTCCCACAGGGAATCACTACACCTGAAGGTTACGCGATACCTGTGGGAGCGGGCGTGCCCGCGAAGGGCCGCAAAGCGGCCCCATTCAGTTCCCGGCCTTGATACTGGTCCAGATCCGCGTGCGAATACGGTCGATCTTGGCCGGCATCGCCTCCAGCGCATACAGCTTGCCCATTACTTCCTCGCTCGGGTAAATCATCGTATTACCCTTCATCGCCGGATCCACCAGCCCGTCCGCCTTGAGGTTGCCGTTGGCGTATTGCACATGGTTGCTGATGTTGGCCATCACCTCTGGCTGCAGCAGGTAGTTCATGTAGGCATACCCGGCCTTTTCGTCCGGTGCATCGGCCGGCATGGCAACCATGTCGAACCACATCGGTGCGCCTTCCCTGGGTATCGAGTAGCCCACTTTCACCCCGTTCTTCGCCTCCTCGGCGCGGTTCTTCGCTTGCAGCACATCCCCTGAGAAGCCCACCACCACGCAGATGTCGCCATTGGCCAGGTCGCCGGTGTACTTCGAGGAGTGGAAGTAGCTGATATACGGTCGCACCTGCATCAGCAGCGCCTTGGCCTTGTCATAGTCCGCCGGGTCCTGGCTGTGGTGCGGCAGGCCCAGGTAGTGCAGGGCGATCGGTAGCAGTCCAGGGCCGTTGTCCAACACCGCGACGCCGCAGCTTTTCAGCTTGCTCATGTACTCGGGCTTGAAGATCAGGTCCCAGGAGTCCACCGGGGCATCGTCGCCCAGCACTGCCTTGACCTTGTCGATGTTGTAACCGATGCCGGTGCTGCCCCACAGGTATGGGAAACCGTACTGGTTACCCGGGTCGTTCACTTCGAGCGCCTTGAGCAGCACCGGGTTGAGGTTGTGCCAGTTGGGCAATTGCGACTTGTCCAGGCGCTTGAGGGCCTTGCCCTGGATTTGCCGGGCCATGAAATGGTTGGACGGAAACACCACGTCGTAGCCGGAGTTGCCGGTCATCAGCTTGCCGTCGAGGGTTTCGTTGCTGTCGTAAACGTCGTAGGTGGGCACGATACCGCTGGCTTGCTGGAAGTTCTTCAGTGTGTCGGGGGCAACGTAGCTGGACCAGTTGTAGATCTTCACCGTTTCGGCGGCGCCGGCCACGCTGGCGGCCAGCATCAGGGGGGCGAGAAGGAGCGTGCGCATGTCGGGGTTACCTTGCTTTGTGTGTTGTTATCGAAGGCAGGCGATCAGCGGATCAGAAGACAAGAACGTAGGTTTTGCGCACGGTCTCCTGGATGTCCCAGGTGCCAGTGCTGTTGGCCGGTAGCATCAGTGCGTCTCCGGCTTCTATGAGCAGGGGCTCGCCACCGTCGGGAGTGAAGGTGCAGCGGCCCTTGATGAAATGGCAGAACTCCTGCTGCACGATCTGCCGCCGCCAGCGCCCGGGGGTGCACTCCCAGATGCCGGTTTCGACGCCGTCGCTGCGTTCCACGCAGGTGACCGAAGTCACTGCAACGGGGTCGCCAAGCGGCACCGTGACCGGGTTGGAGCTGTCGAGCACGGCGCTGTCGGTGTTCTTGAAATGGGTGATGCTCATGACCGGTAAATCCTGTGTCAGTGAGGGGGAAAAATCAGCGCATGAAGCCTTCCATGAAGTCCGCAAGATTGCTGGCAAGGCGCCGCCTCCAGGGCGCACTGGCGGGGTTGGCGAGGGTCCGGTCCTCGTGGACGAAGCTCTGGATGATCGCGTTGTAGCCCAGCCATCGGCAGGGCTCGGGTGGCCAGCTGGCCAGGCTTGAAAGCGGGCGGTTGTCGAGCACCCAGGGTTGCGCGGTCAGTTCGTTGTGCTGGTTGAGGATCAGCGCGGCCAGGGTGCGCCCGCCCAGGTTGGTGGCGCCGACGCCTTCGCCGCCGTAGCCGCCCGCCAGGGCGATGCCGCGTTGACGGTCGCAGAGCATGTGCGGGCGGAAGCGCCGCGCCATGCCCAGGTTGCCGCCCCAGGAATGGGTGATGCGTGCGTGCTTCAACTGTGGGAACAACTCGCTGAACAGGTAGCGGCGCAGCTCGATTTCCTGTTCGTCGAGGTTGAAGTTTTCGCGCAGGCGGCCACCGAAGCGGTAGCCGCCACGGGCGCCGAATACCAGGCGGTTGTCGGCGGTGCGCTGGCCGTAAGTGACCTGGCGGCTGCTCTCGCTGAACGCCTGGCCCTGGTTCAGGCCGATCTGTTGCCAGGTGGCCTCCGGCAGTGGTTCGGTGGCCACCAACAGGCTCTGTACCGGCAGCTGATGTTTACCCAGTGGCGGCAGGCTGACGGCATAGCCCTCCACGGCGGGTACCGTCCATTGGCAACGGATGCGCGCCAACGGGGTGCGCACCTCACCCGGCTGCCAGTCGATGGCTGGGGTGTTTTCGTAGATGGTTACGCCCAGCGCTTCTACCGCCCGGGCCAGGCCACGCGCCAGCTTGGCGGGTTGGATGGTTGCGGTGTGCGGGCTGTAGATGGCGCCATAGGCGTTGCTGACCCGCAACTGAGCGTCAAGCTGTTCGGGGCGCAGCCAGCGGTAGTCGTCCTCGGTCATGCCTTGGCGATAAAGGTCGTCTAGGTAGGCGCGCAGGCTGCGCTCCTGTTCCGGGTAGCGCGCGGCGCAGTAGAGCACGCCGCCTTTGCGGTAGTCGCAGTCGATGCTCTCGCGATGCAGTACGCGGTGTACTTCATCGGGAATGCCATGCAGCAGGTCGATGCTGGCGCGGCGTTGTTGCGGTGAAAGGGTGGCCAGCAGGCGGTCTTCGCCGAGCAGGTTGCCCATCAGCCAGCCGCCGTTGCGCCCCGAAGCGCCGAAGCCGGCGATGTTGGCGTCGATTACCGCGATGTTCAACTGTGGCGCCTGGCGCTTGAGGTAGTAGGCGGTCCACAGGCCGGTGTAGCCAGCGCCGATGATGCACACATCCGCGTCCAGGTCCTGACGCAGGGCCGGGCGGGCGCACAACGGCTCGTCGAGCTGGTCCATCCACAGGCTGAGCGTGCGCAGGGGTTGCATCGGGTTCGGCTCCACATCCGTCAAGGTCTGTGGGCGATCCTAGTGGTGTCGGCGGGCGGCTGTCCTACGTGCGTGCACGCAGGGAAATTTGCTTCAGGTACGCCTTGGGCGTAAGCCCGGTGTGTTCGCGGAAACACTTGTAGAACGCCGACAACGAGTTGAAACCGGCATTGAACGCCAGCTCGTCGATCGTGGCCTCGATGCTGTCGTTATCAAGGCTGGCCATCAGGTGCTGCAGGCGGGCCTGGTTGACGTAGCGGTAGAAGCTTTGCCCGAGCACCTGGTTGAGCAGGTAGGAGATCTGGTTGCGGCTGTAGCCGCTGGCGTCGGCCACCTGCTGCAGGTCCAGCTCCGGGTCCAGGTAGGGGCGCTGGCGCTGGAAGTAGTGTTCCAGGTCCTGGGCCATGGTCGACAGCTGTCGGGGTGACAGGCCCAGGCGGCTGGTGGCCGGGCGCGGGCCGCTGCTGGCATGGCCACTGCTGCTCCGGCGGACCAGCGTGGCGTATTCGTTGACCTGCCAGATCAGGCCGTCCTTGACGGTAATCGCCTCGCTGGACTGGAACGCCACCAGGCCGTCGCCGCCCTGGACCGTGACCTGGTACTGGATGAACGCGGTACAGCCGTCGACGCGGATGCGGTCGCTGTGCACGATGTCTTCGCCGGCTTCATGGGGCAGGCAGGCGCGCACATAGTCACGCAGTTCCTGGTAGCCGAGCACGCGGTTCTGGAAGAAGTCGTGGTACTGGATGTCGGGGTGGTAGAGCGCCATGACGCCGTCGAGGTCGCGGTGCTTCCAGCACAGGTGGTAGCGCAGCACGGTGTCGGCGGTGAGCGGGGTCTGCTCGGGGCCGTCGGGGAGGGTGGTGGCGGTCATGAGCCTGATAGTGCATTGCAGAACACCCAGCTGCAAGGGGGCGGATCCGGCATATTGCACGGTTTTGCCAAGCGGCTTGGGGCGTAAGCCGTTGATTTGGTTGAGAGTGATTTTTTGACAGGGATGGCATGGCGAGTGCACCGGTCTGTTCAACATCGAACAAGGAGAAAGGCCATGCGCTCGATACTGCTCTGGATGATTGGGGTGCCGATTCCGGTGATTATCCTGATCTGGTTCTTCATGCATTGAGATTATTGGGGCCGCTTTGCGGCCCCGGCTATCCAAAGGCTAAAGAAACTGCTCGGCATAGTGACAAGCCACCTGCCGCGTACTCACCTGCCGCAACGCCGGCACCTCCTTGGCACACCGCTCCGTCGCATGCGGGCACCGTTTGTGAAACGCGCACCCATCCGGGGACCAGTCAGTTGAGGCGGTCATTGACTGTGTTTGACTTGGTGGGGCGGACTCCAGCAAGCCCTCGCATACTCAGGAAAAATCGAACTGAGTCTGGAATATCGATCCACGTCCCCGTTCTGTAAAGGGGGGCGGTGGACGCTACGGAGCTTCCTGATAGCGTGGGAATAACACTCGAGTCTCTTTGATGCGATAACCCGGTGATACTGAACGACTGTTGTCGAAGCAGGGAGACTGGTCAGCATCCAGGCAACCTAGATTCTGCAGCAACTCGGTCATGCTATCTGGCATGACCGGCCACAACGCAAGCGCCCCACGACGCAGAGCCTCAAGACAATCATGCAGAATATAACCTACTTGAGCGAGATTTTCAGGCTGTTTAATCAGCTTGTATGGTTCGGTAAAATTCACGTGCTGATCGATTGTCCGGAAGATAGTAAGTGCCAAGGCAATCATTTTGTCGTATTGGAATGCCTGTGCCTTTTCCCGAGATGCTTGGCTGAGATCGGTAATTTTATTGTGAAACTCACTGGCAATAGTAGGCTTTGCAGGTATTACACCATCAAAGTAGCGATTAACCATTCCTGTTATTCGATTGAGGCAATTGCCCACAGTATTGGCCAGGTTTGCGTTGTAGCTTTCTATGAACCGCAGATGCGAAAAGTCCGAGTCGCTAGCGCCCACCGGTCCCGTGCTGGCGAGAAAGAAACGAAGGCTGTCCACCCCGAACTCGCTACAGTAACGGTGCAGAGCTTCGATGCCGACGAAGTTACCCATGCTTTTCGACATCTTCTCGCCTTCGTGTATCCAGAATCCGTGAGCAAGGATGTTACGTGGTAGATCCAGCCACTCGTTCCCTTTCACTTTTTTTAGGGCCAACAACATGGCTGGCCAGATTACGGCATGGAACCAAAGAATATCTTTGCCGACCACCTGAAGTGTCGCTGGCCATAGGTGGCGAAGCTCGTCGGTGTCGATTGCAGTAAGATAATTGAACAAAGCGTCGACCCAGACGTAAACTACATGTGAGCTATCGCCAGGAATATTGATTCCCCAAGCTTCGGAGCTATATCTTGAAATTGGAATGTCGCTCAACCCATCTTGAACCCTTGCAACGATTTCTGCAGTCCGGCTAGCGGGATGGATATTCAGTTCACCGGTATTGAGTAACGCCAGTAACTGCTCCTGATAGCGACTAAGGCGGAAGAAGTAATTTTTTTCAGCGCGCTGAAGCAAAGGCTTTTTGTTAATGGGTGATTTATACTCATATTGCTTGGCCTTGGCATCGGACACGTATTCTTCTTGGCCCGCATCATACCAGCCAACATATTCGCCTAGATAAACATCGCCGGTAGCCATCAGCTGCTCTATGCGTCTGTGAACATTTACCTTGTGTCGTGGTTCGCTAGTCCTGATGAAATCATCGAAGCCGATGTTGAACGCTTTGAATGCCTGGCGGAATGCATCGGCATTATTTCGTGCCCAAGTCTTTACTGGAATTTCTCGGGATTGTGCTGCGTCGATTACCTTCGTCGAGTGTTCGTCCGTACCGGTCAACAGGAATTTTTCCTGGTTTTCGAGTTGCGCCGTGCGTGCTCCGATATCGGCGAGTAGCGTGGAGAATATGTGGCCAATGTGTGGCGCGTCATTGACGTAGTAGATGGGGGTTGTGAAATAGCTCGCTGACTTCATTGGCTGCGTCCAAATCAGGGGGAATAGAGCAAGGTAGCGGGTTAGGGGTGGTGGAGTAAATAAACATGGTGTTTAAAATTAAGCGTAGGATCTTTCCTACATATAAGCAGCGAGATTTTGGTGGTTGCGCTTGTGATTTTTTTCATGCTAGCGTTTATCTTCTCTGAGGTGGCGATCGCTCTGTGACGTTTGGGGTGTTTGTCGGTCGGTGAACTAACTATTGGCTATTTTAGTTATGTATAACTGTGTGCTGTCCAAGGATTGGTTAACAGCGTGCTATCTATTCCCAAATTTTCGAACAATGGGATGGAGCTACGATGAAACTTAATCGGCTCTTTGAATCGGAAGCTTAATGCTTTTGAGGGAGCGCTGTTAATTAAAAATGGAGTTTTATTATGGCAGGAAGAATCAACTATCCGTTAGGTGTGCGTGGCTATCAGGTTGCTGCGGTGCAGAAGCTCTGTGAGGGTGTGGATGCTGTCTACGGCTCGGCAGTCCAGGGGGATTTTATCGAGTTCGGCACCGGTTGGGGCACCACTGCGGGAGTTCTGGCTCAAGCCATGGCGGCCTGTGATCTGTCTTGGCCGGCTGATTGGGCCGAACGTCATGGTGTCAAGCAAGGCCGGGAGTTATACCTGCTCGACAGTTCCGATGGCCTGCCCACTGCTGAGCATGAAGCGGATGCGAACATGCCACATGTTCAGTCGGGGTATCGGAACCGGGGGGTGGGCAAAGCGTTGGATCCGCACCAACTCATGGGGCAGTGCGCCCAGCATCTACCTTCCGAGCGCATCTGCCAGTGTTCTTACAGTTAAAGAAACTGCTCGACATAGTGGCAGGCCACCTGCCGGGTACTCACCCGCCTGAGCGCCGGCACCTTCTTGGCACACCGCTCGGTCGCATAAGGGCAACGCTTGTGAAACGCACACCCATTCGGCGTGTTCAGCGGGTTGGGTATCTTCGGCCCAATCTCCGCCGGCCGGTGCCGATTCCGGTGATTATCCTGATCTGGTTCTTCATGCATTGAGATTTTTGGGGCCGCTTTGCGGCCCATCGCGACACAAGGCCGCTCCTACAGGAGATCGCGGTCCCTTGTAGGAGCGGTCTTGTGTCGCGATGGGCTGCAAAGCAGCCCCGGCTATCTAAAGGCTAAAGAAACTGCTCGGCATAGTGACAAGCCACCTGCCGCGTACTCACCTGCCGCAACGCCGGCACCTCCTTGGCACACCGCTCCGTCGCATGCGGGCACCGTTTGTGAAACGCACACCCATCCGGCGGGTTCAGCGGGTTGGGCAACTCCCCGGCAATGCGGATCTTCGGCTTCAAAGGGTCCGGGTGAATCGCCGGCGTCGCCGACAGCAGCGCCTGGGTATATGGGTGCAACGGCCTTTCGTAGATATCTTCTTTTGGCCCCATCTCCGCCGGCCGGCCGAGGTACATCACCAGCACCTGATCGGCCACATGCCGCACCACCGCAAGGTTGTGCGAAATAAACACGTAGGCGGTGTTGAACTCCTTCTGCAAGTCCATGAACAGGTTCAGCACCTGGGCCTGGATCGACACGTCCAGCGCCGAGGTCGGCTCGTCCGCCACCAGCACCTTGGGCTGCAGCATCATTGCCCGGGCTAGGGCAATACGTTGGCGCTGGCCACCGGAGAACATGTGCGGGTAACGCTGGTAATGCTCGGGGCGCAGGCCGACCTGTTCCATCATCTTCTGCACCTTTTCTCGCCGCTCGGCCTTGCTCAGCGAGGTGTTGATCAGCAGCGGCTCGGCCAGCTGGTCACCAATCTTCTGCCGTGGGTTGAGCGAGGCGTAGGGGCTCTGGAACACCATCTGCACGTCGCGGCGCAGTTGCTTGCGCTCGCTCTTGCTGGCGCCTTTCACTTCGGTGCCGGCAATTTGCAGCGAGCCGGACGACGGCTCTTCGATCAGGGTCAGGGCGCGGGCCAGGGTCGACTTGCCGCAGCCGGATTCGCCGACCACGGCCAGGGTCTTGCCGGCCTCCAGTTCGAACGACACGCCATTCAGCGCGCGGACCAGGGCGTGCCCCTTGAACAGCCCACGGGAGACTTCGTAATGCCGGGTCAGCTCCCGGGCGGATAGAACGACGGCCATCACGCCACCTCCTGGTTCAGCGGGTAGAAGCAACGCACCAGGCCATGGGCCTGGGGATCGAGGGGCGGGCGCTGGCGCCGGCAGTTGTCCTGCACGTACGGGCAGCGCGGTGACAGCAGGCAACCCACGGGGCGGTCGTAGCGGCCGGGGACGATGCCAGGCAGGGTGGCCAGGCGTTCGGCACCGATGCTGTGCTCGGGGATCGCCGCCAGCAACGCTTCGCTGTAGGGGTGGGCGGGCACGTCGAACAGCTCCGGCACCTGGCCCACTTCCACGGCCTGGCCGGCGTACATCACGCACACCCGCCTGGCCGTTTCGGCGACCACGGCGAGGTCGTGGGTGATCAGGATGAGCGCCATGTTGCGCTCCTTCTGCAGGTTGACCAGCAGCTCCATGATCTGCGCCTGGATGGTCACGTCCAGCGCAGTGGTGGGTTCGTCGGCAATCAGCAGCTTGGGTTCGCCGGCAATCGCCATGGCAATCGCCACGCGCTGGCTCATGCCGCCGGACAGCTGGTGCGGGTAGGCGTCCAGGCGGCTTTCCGCAGCCGGGATCTCGACCTTCTTCAGCAGCTCCAGGGCACGCTGGCGCGCGGCCTTGCCCTTCAGGCCCAGGTGCTGGCGCAGCACTTCCTCGATCTGGTAACCCACGGTGTAGCTGGGGTTGAGCGCGGTCATCGGGTCCTGGAAAACCATGGCGATGTCCTTGCCCACTACCTTGCGTCGCTGGCGACCGCTGAGCTTGAGCATGTCGGTGCCGTCGAAGGTGAGCGAGTCGGCGGTGATGCGCCCGGGGGCGTCGATCAGGCCCATCAGGGCCATCATGGTCACGGACTTGCCCGAGCCGGATTCGCCGACGATGGCCAGGATCTCGCCGGCTTCCACCGTCAGGTCCAGGCCATCGACTACCGGTACCGCATTGGTGTCGCCGAAGCGCACGTTCAGGTTGTTGATCTGCAACAGTGACATGGCGTTCTCCTCAGGCGGCGTTCTTGAGTTTCGGGTCCAGCGCATCGCGCAGGCCGTCGCCCATCAGGTTGATTGCCAGCACACTGAGCAGAATGGTCAGGCCGGGCAGGCTCACCACCCACCAGGCGCGCTCGATGTAGTCACGGGCCGAAGCCAGCATGGTGCCCCACTCCGGGGTCGGCGGCTGTACGCCAAGGCCAAGGAAGCCCAGGGCGGCGGCGTCGAGGATGGCCGAGGAGAAGCTGAGGGTGGCCTGCACGATCAGCGGTGCCATGCAGTTGGGCAGCACGGTGACGAACATCAGCCGTGGCAGCCCGGCACCAGCCAGGCGTGCGGCGGTGACGTAGTCGCGGTTCAGCTCGCCCATCACGGCGGCGCGGGTCAGGCGCACGTAGGATGGCAACGACACGATGGCGATGGCGATCACGGTGTTGATCAGGCCTGGGCCGAGGATGGCGACGATGGCCACCGCCAGCAGCAGCGAGGGCAGGGCGAGCATCACGTCCATCAGGCGCATGATCGACGGGCCGAGCAGTTGCGGGAAGAAACCGGCCAGCAGGCCCAGCAGGATGCCAGGGATCAGCGACATCACCACCGACGACAGGCCGATCAGCAGCGAAAGCCGTGCGCCCTGGATCAGCCGCGAAAGCAGGTCGCGGCCCAGTTCGTCGGTGCCGAGGATGAACTGCCAGCTGCCACCTTCGAGCCACACCGGTGGGGTCAGCAGGAATTCGCGGTACTGCTCGCTCGGGTCGTGCGGGGCGACCCACGGCGCGAACAGCGCGCAGAACACTACCAGGCACATGAAGGCCAGGCCCATCACCGCGCCTTTGTTGCGGGCGAAGGCTTGCCAGAATTCTTTGTATGGCGAGGGGTAGAGCAGGCTCTGGTCCACCGGGCTGGCCGGCGTGACGGATTTCGGAATCGGGCTAGTCATGGCGAAGGCCTCAGCGCTGATGACGGATGCGTGGGTTGGCCAGGCCGTAGAGGATATCCACGACGAAGTTGACCAGGATCACCAGGCAGGCGATCAACAGGATGCCGTTCTGGACCACGGGGTAGTCACGGGCACCGATGGCTTCGATCAGCCACTTGCCGATGCCCGGCCAGGAAAAGATGGTTTCGGTCAGCACCGCACCGGCCAGCAACGTACCGACCTGCAGGCCGAATACGGTCAGTACCGGGATCAGCGCGTTGCGCAGGCCGTGCACGAACACCACGCGGGCCGGCGACAGGCCTTTGGCGCGGGCGGTGCGGATGTAGTCCTCGCGCAGCACTTCGAGCATCGACGAGCGGGTCATGCGGGCAATCACCGCCAGCGGGATGGTGCCGAGCACGATGGCCGGCAGGATCAGGTGCATCACCGCGTCCTTGAACGCACCTTCCTCGTCGCTGAGCAGGGTGTCGATGAGCATGAAGCCGGTCTTCGGCTCGATGTCGTAGAGCAGGTCGATGCGCCCGGACACCGGGGTCCAGCCCAGGCTTACCGAGAAGAACATGATCAGGATCAGGCCCCACCAGAAGATCGGCATCGAATAACCCGCCAGCGAAATGCCCATCACCCCGTGGTCGAACAGCGAACCGCGCTTGAGCGCGGCGATCACCCCGGCCAGCAGGCCGACGATGCCGGCGAACAACAGGGCGGCGAAGGCCAGTTCGAGTGTGGCCGGGAACAGGGTGAGGAACTCGCTCCAAACGCTCTCGCGGGTGCGCAGCGATTCACCGAGGTCACCCTGGGCCAGCTTGCCGACGTAGTCCAGGTACTGGACCGGCAGCGGCTTGTTCAACCCCAGGCGCTCCATGGCCTGGGCATGCATTTCGGGGTCGACCCTGCGCTCGCCCATCATCACTTCCACCGGGTCGCCGGGGATCAGGCGTATGAGCGCGAAGGTCAGCAAGGTGATGCCGAAAAAGGTCGGTATCAGCAGGCCAAGGCGCCGGGCAATAAAGCTCAACATTGTCGGGGTTACCTCATCAGGCCGTGGGGCGATCAGCCCGCTACGGTGGTGCCGCCGGTTCCCGTGTGGGTTGCCGGCGGTCGTTGTTGTTCTACTTCACCTTGGTGGTGGCGAAGTTGTTGTTGGTCAGAGGGTTGATCACGTAGCCCTCCACGTTGTCACGCATGGCGGTGAACATCTTCGGATGGGCCATGCTGATCCAGGGTTGTTCGTCATCGTACACTTTCAATGCCTCGTTATAGAGCCTTGCACGCTCGTCGTTGTCGATCACTTCGCGGGCGCGGCTGATCAGCTCCTGGAACTTGGGGTTGCACCAGCGTGCATAGTTCTCGCCGCTTTTGGCGGCATCGCAACTGAGCAGCGGGCTGAGGAAATTGTCCGGGTCGCCGTTGTCGCCGGCCCAGCCGGTGGACACCAGGTCGGCCTCGCCCTTCTTGGCCCGGCGCAGCATTTCGGCCCACTCCATCACGCGGATGTCCAGCTTCAGTCCGATCTGCTTGAGGTCAGCCTGCAGCATCTCGGCAGACAAGCGCGGGTTGGGGTTGGTCGGGCCGCCGCCGTTGCGCGTGAACAGGGTGATTACCGTACCTTCGGGCACGCCCGCCTGCTTGAGCAGATCGCGCGCCTTGGCCAGGTCGCGGGGTGGGTTTCTGTTCTCGTTGTTGTAGCCGATCATGGTCGGCGGGTACGGGTTCACGCCGACCAATGCGTTGCCTTTGCCGAACAACTGGTCGACATGGGTCTGGCGGTCGAAGGCCATGTTGATGGCTTTGCGCACGCGAACGTCGCTCAGGTATTTGTGTTCGGTGTTCATCGAGATGTAACCGGTGACCAAGGCCTCGATCTCCTCGACCTTGAGTTTCGGGTCCTGCTTGATCGACGGCACGTCATCGGGCTTGGGATAGAGCGCTACCTGGCACTCGTTGGCGCGCAGTTTCTGCAGGCGCACATTGCTGTCGGTAGCGATGGCGAAGACCAGCGCATCGGCCGGTGGCTTGCCGCGGAAATAGTCCGGGTTGGGCTTGAAGCGAACCTGGGCATCCTTGTTGTAACGCTGGAAGATGAACGGGCCGGTGCCGATCGGCTTGCTGTTCAACTCGGCAGCCTTGCCAGCCTTGAGCAACTGGTCGCCGTATTCGGCGGAGTAGATCGAGGTGAAGCCCATGGCCATGTCGCGCAGGAACGGCGCTTCCGGTCGGGTAAGGGTAATCACCACGGTGTGCTCGTCGGCCTTGCTGACCGACTTGAGCAGGTCCTTGAAGCCCATGCTCTCGAAGTACGGGTATCCGACGCTGGTCTTGTCATGCCATGGATGGTTCGGATCGAGCTGGCGATTGAGGCTCCACAGGACGTCATCGGCGTTGAAGTCGCGGGTGGGCTTGAAGTAGTCGGTAGTGTGGAACTTCACGCCCTGGCGCAGATGGAAGGTGTAGGTCAGGCCATCGGCTGAAATGGCCCAACGCTCGGCCAGGGCCGGCTGGACTTCGGTGGTACCGGGCTTGAAGTCGACCAGGCGATTGAACACCGTCTCGGCCGAGGCATCGGCGGTGACCGCAGTGGTGTACTGGACGATGTCGAACCCTTCCGGGCTGGCTTCGGTGCACACCACCAATGGTTTGGCCGCCAGTTGCGTGGCACCGCCCAGAAGCAGTGCGGCCAGGGCCAGGCGCAGTGGCCGCGATTTCATGAAAGCTCTCTGCATGGGTTGAAACTCCCTGCTTGCATTGATTCCAGCGTAGCCGCCACGGCCCGCAGCGAAGCAGGCCGTGGCGCCGGCGGTCAGAGAATGTTGAATGGAATGGTGGTAACCACCCGGAACTCATCCAGGCTGCCATCGCCCTGGGCCTTGCTGGCGCGGTGCGCGGTGTAGGTGGCACGGATGCTGGTGTCTTTCAATGGCCCGCTCTGTACCGCGTAGCTGGTGCCGAAGCCCCACTCGTAGTGGGTTTCGCCATCCAGGCCGTTCACGTCGTAGGCGGTACCGCGGTAATGGGTACCATCGATGCCCCAGCCGCGGGCGTTGTACAGGTTGAACTTCAGGCCCGGCACGCCGTACGGCGCCATGTTCAGCACGTAGGAAATCTGCAGCGATTTCTCGTTGGGGCCGTTGAAGTCCGACAGCAGCGAGTTGGCCAGGTAGATGCCGTTGGTTTCGTGCAGGTAGTCGAAGTACTCGTTGCCGTTGACCTGCTGCCAGGAGGCGCTGAGGGTGTGGGCCTGATGGGTCAGGCCGAACGACAGGCTGTAGGTGTCGTTGTCGATATCGCCCATCTTCTTGCTGCCGGCGTCGACGGTCTTGTAGTAGTTCAGGCCGGTGCTCAGGCTTAGCACTGCACTATCACCGAGCACATGGTTGGCGCCGAAGTAGTACTGGTTCCAGAAGTCGTCGACCTTGGTGGCGTACAGGCTGGTGCTCAGGCTCTTGAACGGCTGGTAGTTGATGCCGGCGGTGCTGGCGCGGTCGGTCTCCACGCCAGTGGCGCTGTACTCGGTGCGGAACTTGCTGAGGCTCTGTTCGGTACGTGGCGAGACGCGGTCGAAGGTGCCCAGGTCGAAGCTCAGGTTGTCGAATTCGGCACTGTGCAGGAACGCGCCCTGGAAACTCGAGGGCAGGGCGCGGTTGCCGATGTAGGCGATCATCGGCGTGTCCACCGATTGGCGGCCGACGGTGAGCGTGGTGTTGGACACCCGCGCCTTGACGTTGGCCAGGCCCATCTTGCTCCACTGGCCGACCGGGTCGCCGTCGCTGTGGGTCAGGGTGCGGTTGTTGGGGCCGGCGACGTCCTCGCGGTTCTGCAGCAGGGCGATGGCATTGTAACCGGCGGCTTCGACGGCGAAGCCGACGGTGCCCTGGGTGAAACCGGAACTGTAGTTGAGGATGGTGCCCTGCACCCAGTTCTCGCGGCTGTGGGTGTCGTGGCGGGTGCCGTCGCTCTTGTAGTACTTCCACAGCGGGGCGCGTGCGGCGCGCTCGCGGGCATACCAGTTGCGGGTGCTGCCGGACAGGCTCTGGCCGTCGACGAAGCCGCTGGCCTGCTCCTGCTCGCTGCTGCCTTTGAGGGTGATGGGCACGTATTCCTGGCTTTGCGGGGCTGCCTGGGTCACGGTGGATAAGGCACTGATGGATAAAGCCAGTGCGGTCAAGGTGAATAGTCTCAAGGTTAAAGCTCCCTTTCTGTTCTTCTAGTTATTGCCTGGCCTTGTGGGCCGGGCTTCTTGCTGCGGTGTTGCCAGGGTTGCCCGGGGTCACCGGGCAGAATCGGGGCGTTGTGTTGGCTGTGCCGGCCTCTTCGCGGGCGCGCCCGCTCCCACAGGTTTCGTGAACCTGAGGAGAACCCTGTGGGAGCGGGTTTACCCGCGAAGAGGCCGGTACCGGCTAATGCTCAATCAACACTCACACCGGAAAAATCGTTGCGCCCGAAAGGGCTGACCTTGAATTCGGAAACCTTGATGCTCAGCGGTTGGTTGACCGTTGAATGTGCCACCGGGGTAATCGGCACCTGCTGCTTGAGCCGCTGCTGGGCCTGCTGGTACAGGGCGGTGCGCTGCGCGCGGTCGGTGACCTGCTTGGCCTGCTTGACCAGGCTGTCGTACTGCGGATCGCACCACAGCGAGTAGTTGTTGCTGCCGATGGCATCGCAGTTGTAGAGGGTGCCCAGCCAGTTGTCCGGGTCGCCGTTGTCCCCGGTCCAGCCGATCAGGGCGATATCGTGCTCGCCGCTTTTCATGCGCTTGAGGTACTCGCCCCATTCATAGCTGACAATGCGCACCTTGAAGCCGAGCTTGCTCCAGTCGGCCTGGAGCATTTCCGCCATCAGCTTGGCGTTTGGGTTGTACGGGCGCTGCACCGGCATGGCCCACAGGGTGATCTCGGTGCCCGGCTTGACTCCGGCCTGCTGCAGTAGCTGTTTGGCCTTTTCCGGATCGAAGGGGGCGTCCTTGATGCTGTCGTCATAGGACCACTGGGTTGGCGGCATGGCGTTGACTGCCAGCTGGCCGGAATCCTGATACACAGCCTGGATGATCGCCTGCTTGTTCACTGCCATATCCATTGCCTGGCGCACTTCCAACCGGTCGAACGGTGGGTGTTGAGTGTTGTAGGCGATATAGCCGAGGTTGAAGCCAGGCTGTTGCAGCACCTGCAGTTTGCTGTCGGCCTTGAGCGCCGGCAGGTCGGCGGGGCGCGGGTTCAGGGTGACCTGGCATTCGTTGCGGCGCAGCTTCTGGATGCGCACCGAAGGGTCGATGTTGATCGAGAACACCAGGTTGTCGATCTTCACGTCCTGCGGTGACCAATAGGCCTTGTTGCCCTTGTAGCGGATCTGCGAATCCTTCTGATAACGCTGGAACACGAACGGGCCGGTGCCGATCGGTTGCTGGTTGATGTCGCTGGGGCGCCCGCTGGTCATCAACTGTTCGGCGTATTCAGCAGAGAGGATCGAGGCGAAGCTCATGGCCAGGTTCTGGATGAACGCGGCATCGACCTTGTTCAGGGTGAATACCACGGTCAGTGGACCGGTCTTTTCGACACGGGCGATGTTCTTGTCCAGGCCCATGCTGATGAAATAGGGGAACTCGGTCGGGTAGGCCTGGCGGAACGGGTGGTTCTTGTCGAGCATGCGGTTGAAGGTGAACAGCACGTCGTCGGCGTTGAAGTCGCGGCTCGGTGCAAAGGCCTTGTTGCTGTGGAACTTCACCCCTTCGCGCAGGTGGAAGGTGTAGCGCAGGCCATCTTCGGACACCTCCCAGCGGGTCGCCAGGGCAGGGTGCACGGCAGTGCCGCCGCGTTCGAACTCGACCAGGCGGTTGTAGATCGGTTCGGCGGCGTCGTTGTCGGTGGCGCTGGTGTACTGGGCAGTGTCGAAGCCGGCGGGGCTGCCTTCGGAACAGAACACCAGGTTGTTGGCCAGCAGGGCCGGCGATTGGCTGATCAGGCCCAGGGCCAGCAGGGCGGAAACTCGGGTGGTATGGCGCATGGCAAGTCCTTTTACGTCTGTTTGCGCCGCCTCGGGGTACGAATGGCGGCAACAGGTCGCCGACCCCGCTGCGGATGGCAGCGGGACGACATGGAGGGGGACGAGGTTGGCGGGGCACCCGCAGCTCGGCGGGTGCCTTGGCTAGCCTATTTGTCCACGCTGACGCCGTAGAAGGAGTTCAGCGCGAACGGGCTGATCTTGAAGTCCTTCACCTTGGCGCTCATGGGCTGGTACACGGTGGAGTGGGCGATCGGGGTGATCGGCACCTGCTCCTTGAGGATGTGCTGTGCCTGCTGGTACAGCTCGGTGCGCTTGGCCTGGTCGGAAGTGGCCTTGGCCTGCTTGATCAGGTCGTCGTAGGGCTTGTAGCACCATTTGGAGAAGTTGTTGCCGTTCATGGCGTCGCAGCCGTACAGGGTGCCCAGCCAGTTGTCCGGGTCACCGTTGTCACCGCTCCAGCCGATCAGCATGGCGCCCTGTTCGCCGCCTTTGGAGCGCTTGATGTACTCGCCCCATTCATAGCTGACGATCTTGGCCTTGATGCCGACCTTGGCCCAGTCGGATTGCAGCATCTCGGCCATCAGCTTGGCATTGGGGTTGTACGGGCGTTGCACAGGCATCGCCCACAGGGTGATTTCGGTGCCTTCCTTGATGCCGGCTTCCTTGAGCAGTTGCTTGGCTTTTTCAGGGTCGAATGGCGCGTCCTTGATGCTGTCGTCATAGGACCACTGGGTCGGGGGCATGGCGTTGACTGCCAGTTGGCCGGCGCCCTGGTAGACCGACTCGATGATCTTTTTCTTGTCCACGGCCATATCCAGCGCCTCGCGGACCTTCAGCTGGGCCAGCGGGTTGGGCTCGTTGCTTCCCTTGACCTTGTCCATCACGTTGTAGGCGATGTAGCCGAGGTTGAAGCCGGCTTGCTGCGGCATCTGCAGCTTGGGGTCCTGTTTCAGCGGCTGGATGTCGGCAGGGCGCGGGAACAGGGTGACCTGGCACTCGTTCTTCTTCAGCTTCTGCATGCGCACAGAGGCGTCGGTGGTAATGGCGAAGATCAGGTTGTCGATCTTCACGTCATCAGGTTGCCAGTAGTCCTTGTTGCCCTTGAAGCGGATCTGCGCGTCCTTCTGGTACTTGCTGAACACGAACGGGCCAGTGCCGATCGGCTTCTGGTTGATGTCGGCGGCCTTGCCGTCCTTGAGCAACTGGTCGGCGTATTCGGCGGACTGGATCGAGGCGAAGCTCATGGCCAGGTTCTGAATGAATGCGGCGTCGACTTCGTTGAGGGTGAACCTGACGGTATGTTCGTCGAGCTTCTCCAGCTTGGCGATGTTCTTGTCCATGCCCATGTCGGTGAAGTATGGGAACTCGGTGGGGTAGGCCTTGCGGAACGGGTGGTCCTTGTCGAGCATGCGGTTGAAGGTGAACAGCACGTCGTCGGCGTTGAAGTTGCGGGTGGGCTTGAAGTAGTCGGTGGTGTGGAACTTGACCCCTTCGCGCAGGTGGAAGGTGTAGGTCTTTCCGTCGTCGGAGACTTCCCACTTGGTCGCCAGCCCCGGGATGACTGCCGTGCCGCCACGTTCGAACTGGGTCAAGCGGTTGAACACGGTCTCGGCCGAGGCGTCAAAGTCAGTCCCTGTGGTGTATTGGCCCGGGTCGAAGCCGGCCGGGCTGCCTTCGGAGCAGAACACCAGGTTGGACGCTGCGAGGGCCGACGGTGCGCCGGAGAGCAAGCCTGCGCCTAGCAGGAACGGAATGACTGCGTGTTTGAGCATGGTGGCCTCATTGTTGTCATTTTTCGATTGAGGTGGCCTCGTGAGCCGACCTGCGGATACTTATGCAGGGGGTGTTCCCAATGCAATATGCGGAGGGATAGTTGGCGCCAGAAAAGTGGTACGAGCGTACATGGATGTCGCATTGATATAACTTTCGAAGAAGTTAAACGTTTGCGTAGGCAAAATGATGGCTTTTTGCGGGATATTTCGAGGCGGGGTTGGCGTAGGAAGCACCTTATTGGTGCGTAGGAAATGTCTGAATCTGCGCTTTTTCGACTGACCTCATCGCCGGCAAGCCAGCTCCCACAGGTACAACACAAGGGCTGAAACCTGTGGTGTATCTGTGGGAGCTGGCTTGCCGGCGATAGGGGCGCAATGCGCCCCCGGCGAACTCAAGGCATCTGCACTTCGATCAGGCCATCGGCATTCATGCTCACTTCACTGGTCCCGGCCTCGATATCCGGCGCCGGTGCCGACTCATCAGCCCCCATTGCCTTCATCGCCATCGGCGCACTGCGCAGGTAAGGGCGCGGGTAACCGCTGCTGTTGAGGTTCAGGCTGACCACCTTGTAGCCCTTGCCACCCAGTGCCTCGGTAGCCAGTTGCGCGCGTGCCTTGAAGGCATCCACCGCATCCTTGAGCAGTGCATCCTCGCTGGCCTTGCGCGTGGCCGGGGCGATGGAGAAGTCCATGCCCCCCATCTTCAGCTCTTGCAGCAAGTCGGCGGTCAGCTGCGACAGGGCAGGGAAGTTGGCGCTTTCCAGGCGCAACTCGGCGCGCTCGCGCCAGCCGGTGATCTTCTGGCCCTTGCTGTCATATACCGGGTAGCTGTTGCGGCTACCTTGGCTGATCTTCACGTCCTTGACCTGGCGCGACTGCTGTACGGCCTTGTTCATGGTTTCGGTGATCTGCTTGGCGAGCTTGCCCGGGTCGGTGTTCTGCGCTTCGCTGTACAGGGTAACGACCATCAGGTCGCGCGCCACTTCCTTGCTGACCTCGGCACGCAGCGAGACCTGATTGTAGCGCGGCTCATCGGCAGCCAGCGCCGGCAGGCTGGCGAGCAGGCCGCAGGACAGGATCAGGGCGGTGCCGCGACGTGGGATTTGCATGTGATACTCCTTGGCAATATAAGGCGTGGGTTGTGGCCATCCATTCCACGCATGGCCCATCAGACCGGCAACAGTGTAGTGGGTTCAAAAGTGCCATCATGAACCTGTGACAAAGTGTGGCGCTTTGCCGCATCGCTGCAGCGAGGCGCCTGGCTTCGGTATACTCCAGCCGATTTTTCTGGAGCACTCATCAGGAGAGCTCATGCTCGCCGCCGTACAACCGCTGTCTGCTACTCGCCAGAACCTCTGGCGCCTGACCGTCATTCGGGTCCTGGTCCTGGCTGCCCAGGCCGGCTCCGTGGGCGTCGCCTACTGGACCGAACTGCTGCCTTTGCCCTGGCTGTCGCTGGCCGGCACCTTGGCCTTGTCTTCGCTGCTGTGCGCCTTCACGGCCCTGCGCCTGCGCCTGTCGTTGCCTGTTACCGAGCTGGAATATGCCCTGCAACTGGCCTGCGACCTGCTGATCCACAGTGCCTTGCTGTACTACTCCGGCGGTTCGACCAACCCGTTCGTTTCGTATTACCTGGTGCCGCTGGCGATTGCCGCAGTTACCTTGCCGTGGCTGTATTCGCTGATCCTGTCCGGCATTGCCCTGACCGCCTACAGCCTGCTGCTGGTGCAGTTCTACCCGCTCGAAGGCCTGCCGATGGCGCGGGACAAGATGCAGGTGTATGGCATGTGGCTGAGTATTGCCCTGGCCGCGGCGGTGATCACCTTCTTTGCCGCACGCATGGCCGAAGAGCTGCGCCGCCAGGAGCAACTGCGTTCCGAGCGGCGTGAAGAAAGCCTGCGCGACGAGCAGCTGCTGGCCGTGGCCACCCAGGCCGCCGGTGCCGCCCATGAGCTGGGCACACCGTTGGCGACCATGAGCGTGCTGCTGAACGAAATGCGCCAGGACCACGCCGACCCCTTGCTGCAGGAAGACCTGCAGATCCTTCAGGACCAGGTGAAGCTGTGCAAGGAAACCCTGCAACAGCTGGTACGCGCCGCCGAAGCCAACCGCCGCCTGGCCGTGGTGGAGCAGGATGTCACGGCCTGGCTGGACGAAGCGCTCAACCGTTGGCACCTGATGCGCCCGGAAGCCAGCTACCGCTTCCAGCGCTTGCGCGACGGCCAGGTGCCGCGCCTGACCCCGCCGCCGGACCTGACCCAGGCGCTGTTGAACCTGTTGAACAATGCCGCCGATGCCTGCCCCGACGACCTTGAAGTGCGCCTGGACTGGGACACCCATGACATCGTCATCAGCATCCGTGACCACGGCCCCGGCGTACCGCCGGCAATCGCCGAGGCCATCGGCAAACCCTTCATTACCACCAAGGGCAAAGGCTTCGGCCTGGGCCTGTTCTTGAGCAAGGCCAGCGTGACCCGTGCGGGCGGTTCGGTGAAACTCTATAGTCATGAACAGGGTGGCACCCTGACCGAACTGCGCCTGCCCTATGGCAAGCGAGGAGATGAATGATGAGCGAAGAAAACCAGGTCGAAGGCGAAGAGCTGCCGCACCTGTTGCTGGTGGATGACGATGCCACCTTCACCCGGGTCATGGCCCGGGCCATGAGCCGCCGCGGTTTCCGCGTCAGTACCGCCAGCTCTGCCGAAGAAGGGTTGATCCTTGCCCAGCAGGACCTGCCGGACTACGCCACGCTGGACCTGAAGATGGAAGGCGACTCCGGCCTGGTGCTGCTGCCCAAGCTGCTGGAGCTGGACCCGGAAATGCGCGTGGTGATCCTGACCGGTTACTCGAGCATTGCCACTGCGGTGGAAGCGGTCAAGCGCGGTGCCTGCAACTACCTGTGCAAGCCGGCCGATGCCGATGATGTGCTGGCTGCGTTGCTGTCAGAGCACACCGACCTGGACAGCCTGGTGCCGGAAAACCCGATGTCGGTCGACCGCCTGCAGTGGGAGCATATCCAGCGCGTACTGAACGAGCACGAGGGCAATATCTCGGCCACCGCGCGGGCGCTGGGCATGCACCGGCGGACCTTGCAGCGCAAACTGCAGAAGCGCCCGGTTAGGCGCTGATTCAGTACTGGCAGTACCGGCCTCTTCGCGGGTAAACCCGCTCCTACAGGTGTTCACAAGCCTCCAGACCTGTGCAGTACCTGTAGGAGCGGGTTTACCCGCGAAAGGGCCGTAACTGCCAGAAACTTCTCTTTATCACCCCGCGATCCCCGCAAGTCCCGGCCGTTGGCGTATCATTAGCCCCCTAACGGCAACCCCTCCAGGATCGCTTGCGCATGCTCGCCCTTCTTATCCAGACGTTGAACATCACGGCCCCGGTCTTCGCCATGCTGTTCATGGGCGTGCTGCTCAAACGTATCCGCCTGATCGACGACAATTTCAACCGTGTAGCCTCGCAACTGGTGTTCAACGTGTGCATGCCGGCGTTGCTGTTCCTCGGCATCTATCACGCCGACCTGGCCACGGCGGTCAAACCCGGCGTCCTTCTCTATTTCATCGTCGCCACCCTGGCCGGCTTCGCCATTGCCTGGGGCATGGCCATCTGGCGCAGCCCGCTGGCCGACCGGGGCATCTATACCCAGGGCGCATTCCGTGGGAACAACGGCGTGATCGGCCTGGCCCTGGCCGCCAGTCTCTACGGCGACTACGGCATCTCCCTGGGGGCGGTACTCGCCGGCCTGGTCATCCTCATGTACAACTCGTTGTCGGCAGTGGTGCTGGCGGTTTACAGCCCGGACCTGAAATCCGACCCGTGGAGCATCTGCAAGAGCATCTTCAGCAACCCGCTGATCATCAGTGTGCTGGTGGCCACGCCCATGGCCTACGGCCAGGTGCCGCTGCCCAACTGGCTGCTGACCTCGGGCGATTACCTGGCGCAGATGACCCTGCCGCTGGCGCTGATCTGCATCGGTGGCACGCTGTCGATGGCGGCACTGCGCGACAGTGGCAGGCTGGCCATCGACGCCAGCCTGGTGAAGATGGTCTGGCTGCCGCTGCTGGGTACCCTTGGAGCCTGGCTATGCGGCTTCCGCGGCGCCGAGCTGGGCATCCTGTTCCTGTACATCGGCAGCCCGACTGCAGCTGCCAGCTACGTCATGGCGCGGGCGGCGAACGGCAACCATGAGCTGGCTGCATCGATCATCGTGATTACCACGCTAATGGCGGCGATCACCACCAACATTGGTATTTTCATCTTGCAGTGGGGCGGATGGATCTAGATCCTTGACTGCAAACAACACAAAAACACAGCCTCACTGAGCTAAAGGACACTTCATGCAAGACCAGAGCACGCCCGAGCGGTTACAGCGCGGGCTGAAGAATCGCCATATCCAGCTGATCGCGCTGGGCGGGGCCATCGGTACCGGGTTGTTCCTGGGCATTGCCCAGACCATCCAGCTGGCTGGCCCCTCCGTCCTGCTGGGCTACGCCATTGCCGGCCTGATGGCCTTCCTGATCATGCGCCAGCTCGGTGAAATGGTTGTTGAAGAGCCCGTGGCCGGCAGCTTCAGCCACTTCGCCCACCAGTACTGGAGCGAGTTTGCCGGGTTTGTTTCGGGTTGGAACTACTGGGTGGTGTACGTACTGGTCGGCATGGCCGAGCTTACAGCGGTGGGCATCTACGTGCAGTACTGGTGGCCCGGCTTTCCCACCTGGGCCACGGCGGCGATCTTTTTCGTGGTGATCAACCTGATCAACCTCACCCAGGTTAAGGTCTACGGCGAGATGGAGTTCTGGTTCGCCCTGGTCAAGGTGGTGGCCATCGTCAGCATGATCGGTTTCGGCGCCTGGCTGCTGACCAGCGGCCATGGCGGCCCGGACGCCAGCGTGGCCAACCTCTGGCAGTACGGCGGCTTCTTCCCCAACGGCGTCACCGGCCTGGTGATGGCACTGGCAGTGATCATGTTCTCGTTCGGTGGCCTGGAGCTGGTGGGCATCACCGCCGCTGAGGCTGACAACCCGCGTCAGAGCATCCCAAAGGCCACCAACCAGGTGGTGTACCGTATCCTCATTTTCTATATCGGTGCCTTGGCGGTGCTGCTGTCGCTGTACCCATGGCAGAAGGTGGTGCAGGGTGGCAGCCCGTTCGTGATGATCTTCCATGAACTGGACAGTGACCTGGTGGCGACCATCCTCAATATCGTGGTGCTGACGGCCGCACTGTCGGTGTACAACAGCTGTGTGTACGCCAACAGCCGCATGCTGTTCGGCCTGGCCAGCCAGGGCGACGCTCCGCTTCAGTTGCTGAAGGTAAGCCGTAGCGGCGTGCCGCTGACCGCGCTGGGTGTGTCGGCTTTTGCCACCGGGCTGTGCGTGCTGATCAACTACCTGATGCCGGGTGAAGCCTTTGGTCTGCTGATGGCCCTGGCGGTGTCGGCGCTGGTGATCAACTGGGCGAGCATCAGCATCACCCACCTGAAGTTCCGCAAGGCCAAGCTGGCGGCCGGGATTACCCCGTTCTACAAAAGCTGGGGGCACCCGGTAACCAACTACCTGTGCCTGGCGTTCATCGTGCTGATCCTGGTGGTGATGTACCTGACCCCGCCGATTCGCATCTCGGTGATGCTGATTCCGGGGTGGATCCTGGTGCTGTGGGTGGCCTTCAAGATGAAGAAGGCTCGCCAGGCCAGGTAGGTAACACAGTGCCGGCCTTTTCGCGGGTAAACCCGCCCCCACAGGGATCCCACAGGCTCTGAGACCTGTGCAGTACCTGTGGGAGCGGGTTTACCCGCGAAGAGGCCGGGCCTGAAAAAGGCTGGGTCAGCCTTGATAGCTGTCGATCACTTCCTGTGCCGCACGGAACGCATCAATCGCCGCCGGCACCCCCGCATACACCGCGCAATGCAGCAGCGCTTCGCGAATCTCCTCCACCGTACAGCCATTGTTCAACGCCCCGCGCACATGCCCCTTGAGCTCCTGCGGGCACTTGAGTGCCGTGAGCGTGGCCAGGGTAATCAGGCTGCGGGTTTTCAACGGCAGCCCGTCGCGGGCCCACACGCTGCCCCAGGCATGTTCGTTGACGAAGTCCTGCAGCGGCTGGGTAAAGTCGGTGGCATTGCCCAGGGCGCGGTCGACGAATGCATCGCCCATCACCTGGCGCCGAATCTGTTCGCCGGTTTTCTTGCTATCAGCCATGTTGTTTTCCTTAGTGTTGGCGGCGCCAGGCTCGTGCGGTGGTGTACAGCAACACCATGGCGAGCACCGGCAGTACGTAGAACAGCATCAACCGCTCCAGGCGGCCGGCCAGTGGCATGCCCATGGTAAACGCCGCCACGTGCAGCCCATAGGCCAGGTACAGGCAGAGGAACACCAGGCCTTCGGCGCGAGTGATGCGGTAGCCGGAATAGAACACCGGCAGGCTCAGCGCAGCAACACCCAGCATTACCGGCAGATCGAAGGCCAAGGCGTTGGGCGAGATCGACAGCGGCTCGGGAGTGACCAGCGCGGTCAGGCCCAGCACGGCCAGCAGGTTGAACAGGTTGCTGCCGATCACTGTGCCCACGGCGATTTCCCGTTCACCGCGCAGGGCGGCGATCAGTGCAGCGGCCAGTTCCGGCAGGGAGGTGCAAATGGCAACGACGGTCAGGCCGATGATGCGCTCGGACAGGCCCAGGTCGGTGGCCACCTCCACGGCGGCTTCCAGCAACAAGTGACCCGCCAGGCTCAGCAGGCCCAGGCCGGCCAGCACCTGCAGCAGCGTGCCCGACCAGAAGCGCCCGGTACTGCTGATGACGGTTGCCGGTGCGGGGTAGGTGCGGGCGTAGTGGCGCGACTGGTGCCAGAGCATTGCCAGGTAGCCGACCAGGCCGATCAACAGCAACACCCCTTCGACCCGGCCCAAGTGGCCGTTGGCGGATAACGCGTAGACCAGGCCGCTGGCGACGATCATCAGTGGAATGTCCATGCGCACCAGTTGCCGCGACACGCGCAGCGGGATGATCAATGCGGCCAGGCCGAGAATGACCAATACGTTGAAGATGTTGCTGCCGATGACGCTGCCCACCGCCACATCCGGCGCGCCCTGGTAGGCGGCCTGCAGGCTCACGGTCATTTGTGGGGCAGTGCTGCCGAAGGCCACCAGGCTCAGGCCGATGATCAGCGGGCGTACGTGCAGGCGCTGGGCCAGGCTCAGGGCTGCGCGTACCAGCAGTTCGGCGCCGCCGATCAGCAACAGCAGGGCGATGCCCAGTTGCAGGAGGCTGGAGGTGGGAAGGGTAGCCAGGTCGAAAATGGTCGGACTCCTGTCGCGTCAGTCGCTAAGTCCTTGTACTCGCACGCGCGCGGTTCCGCTACGGATCATGCCGATTTTTTCTGCGGCGGCACGTGAAAGATCGATCAGGCGGCCGCGGGTGTGTGGGCCACGGTCGTTGATGCGCACCACGACGCTGCGCTGGTTGGCCAGGTTGGTCACCCGTACCCGGCTGCCGAAAGGCAGGCTGCGGTGGGCGGTGGTGAGGCCGTGCTGGTTGAACGGTTCGCCGCTGGCGGTGCGTTTGCCATGGTGGCGAGAGCCGTAATAGGAGGCGGTGCCGGTCTTGTCGTAACCGTTGGGGTCGATGTCCTGGCTGGCGCAGCCGGCCAGCAGGGAGAAGAGGGCGAGGGTGCTCAGGGATCGCTTTAGCAAGTCAGGAGGTCTCCAGTGCAGCCATTCGCGGGCTTGCCCGCTCCCACAGGTATATCACCGCCTGTGAAAGCGGCGCAGTATCTGTGGGGGCGGGCAAGCCCGCGAACGAGGGCAAAGCCCTCGCAGCATATTCAGATCACCCTTCGAGCTTGGCCTTGAGCAATTGGTTCACTTGCCCCGGGTTGGCCTTGCCCTTGGAGGCTTTCATCGCCTGGCCGACAAAGAAGCCGAACATCTTGCCACGCTTGGCCTCGTCGGCTGCGCGGTACTGTTCGACCTGCTCGGCGTTGGCCGCCAGCACTTCGTCGAGCATCTTGTCGATCGCACCGGTATCGGTGACCTGCTTCAGGCCCTTGCTTTCGATGATGCTGTCGGCATCGCCTTCACCGGCGGCCATGGCCTCGAACACGGTCTTGGCGATCTTGCCGCTGATGGTGTTGTCACGGATACGCAGCAGCATGCCGCCCAGCTGTGCGGCGCTGACCGGCGCCTGGTCGATCTCGATGCCCAGCTTGTTCAGCAGGCTGCCCAGTTCGACCATGACCCAGTTGGCAGCCAGCTTGGCATCGCCACCGATTTTCACCACTTCCTCGAAGTAGTCCGCCTGCTCGCGGCTGGAAGCCAGCACGTTGGCGTCGTAGGCCGACAGGCCGTACTGGTTCTGGAAGCGCTCGACCTTCTGCGTCGGCAGTTCCGGCAAGCCGGCGCGGACGGTTTCGAGGAAGCTGTCCTCGATCACCACCGGCAGCAGGTCCGGGTCGGGGAAGTAACGGTAGTCGTTGGCTTCCTCCTTGCTGCGCATGGAGCGGGTCTCGTCCTTGTTCGGGTCGTACAGACGGGTTTCCTGTACCACCTTGCCGCCGTCCTCGATCAGGTCGATCTGGCGCTGGATCTCGCTGTTGATCGCGCGCTCGATGAAGCGGAACGAGTTGACGTTCTTGATCTCGCAGCGGGTGCCGAATTCGGCCTGGCCTTTCGGGCGGATCGACACGTTGCAGTCGCAACGCAGCGAGCCTTCGGCCATGTTGCCGTCGCAGATGCCCAGGTAACGCACCAGCGCGTGGATTGCCTTGACGTAGGCCACGGCTTCCTTGGCGCTGCGCATGTCGGGCTCGGAGACGATTTCCAGCAGCGGGGTGCCGGCACGGTTCAGGTCGATGCCGGTGGAGCCGCTGAAGTCTTCGTGCAGGCTCTTGCCGGCATCTTCTTCCAGGTGCGCGCGGGTTACCCCGATGCGCTTGATGGTGCCGTCTTCCAGGGCGATGTCGAGGTGGCCCTTGCCGACGATCGGCAAGTCCATCTGGCTGATCTGGTAGCCCTTTGGCAGGTCCGGGTAGAAGTAGTTCTTGCGCGCGAACACGTTGCGCTTGCCGATCTCGGCATCAATGGCCAGGCCGAACATGCACGCCATGCGCACGGCTTCCTGGTTCAGCACCGGCAGTACGCCAGGCATGCCCAGGTCAACCAGGCTGGCCTGGGTGTTCGGCTCGGAACCGAAGGTGGTGGCGCTGCCGGAGAAGATCTTCGACTGGGTGGCGAGCTGAGTGTGGATTTCCAGCCCGATCACAACTTCCCATTGCATGTGTGAATTCCTCAGAAGCCGTTGGGGGCGCGGGTGTGCCAGTCGGTCACTTGCTGGTAGCGGTGCGCGACGTTGAGCAGGCGGCCTTCCTGGAAGTATGGCGCCAGCAGCTGCACGCCAACCGGCAGGCCATCGACGAAGCCGGCCGGCATCGACAGGCCCGGCAGGCCCGCCAGGTTGGCGGTGATGGTGTAGACGTCTTCCAGATAGGCGGCGACCGGGTCGCTGCTCTTGGCGCCGAGCTTCCAGGCCGGGTTTGGCGTGGTCGGGCCGAGGATCAGGTCGACGTCGTTGAAGGCGGCCATGAAGTCGTTCTTGATCAGGCGGCGGATCTGCTGAGCCTTCACGTAGTAGGCATCGTAGTAGCCGGCCGACAGGGCGTAGGTGCCGACCATGATGCGGCGCTGCACTTCGACACCGAAGCCTTCGCCACGCGAACGCTTGTACAGGTCGGTCAGGTCTTTCGGGTTCTCGCAGCGGTAGCCGAAGCGCACGCCATCGAAACGCGACAGGTTGGACGAGGCTTCAGCGGGGGCGATCACGTAGTAGGCCGGGATGGCGTGCTGCATGTTCGGCAGGCTGATTTCCTTGACCACCGCGCCGAGCTTTTCCAGCTCCTTGACGCTGGCCTGGACCAGGTCGGCGATGCGTGGGTCGAGGCCGGCACCGAAGTACTCCTTCGGCAGGCCGATGCGCAGGCCTTGCAGCGAAGCATTCAGGTTGGCGCTGTAGTCCGGCACCGGTTCTTCGATGCTGGTGGAGTCCTTGGCGTCGAAACCGGCCATGCCCTGCAGCAGCAGGGCGCAGTCTTCGGCGGTACGGGCCAGCGGGCCACCTTGGTCGAGGCTGGAGGCGTAGGCGATCATGCCCCAGCGCGACACGCGGCCGTAGGTTGGCTTGAGGCCGGTGAGGTTGGTCAGTGCCGCCGGTTGGCGGATGGAGCCGCCGGTGTCGGTGCCGGTGGTGGCTGGCAGCAGGCGTGCAGCCACTGCCGCGGCCGAACCGCCCGACGAGCCGCCCGGGACGTGCTCGAGGTTCCATGGGTTCTTCACCGCGCCGTAGTGGCTGGATTCGTTGGCCGAACCCATGGCGAATTCGTCCATGTTGGTCTTGCCCAGGGTGACCATACCGGCTTCGGCCAGCTTGGCAACCACGGTGGCGTCATACGGCGCCTTGAAGTTGTCGAGCATCTTCGAGCCGCAGCTGGTGCGTACGCCGTTGGTGCAGAACAGGTCCTTGTGGGCGATGGGGGCACCCAGCAGCGCGCCGGTTTCGCCAGCGGCGCGACGGGCGTCGGCGGCACGCGCCTGGCCCAGGGCCAGGTCTTCGGTGATGCTGATGAAGCTGTTGATCTGCGGGTCGAGCTGCTTGATGCGCGCCAGCAGGGCGCCGGTCAGCTCTTCGGAGGAAAACGACTTGTCGGCGAGTCCGCGGGCGATCTCGGCCAGGGTCAATTGATGCATGGCAGGCACTATCCCTTACTCGATGACTTTGGGAACCAGGTACAGACCGCTTTCGGTCGACGGCGCGATGGCCTGGTAGGCGTCGCGCTGGTTGCTTTCGGTGACCTGGTCGGGACGCAGGCGCTGGCTGGCCTCCAGGGGGTGGGCCAGTGGCTCGATGCCAGTAGTGTCGACCGCTTGCATCTGGTCGACCAGCCCGAGAATGCTGTTCAGTGCGTCAGTAATGCGTGGCAGTTCGCCATCATTCAGGCCCAGACGGGCCAGATGGGCGATCTTTTCCACGTCGCAGCGTTCAAGCGCCATGGGGATCTCCAGGGGAAACAAAGACCGGAATTCGGGTCCGCAGTGAGGAACATGTCAGCTTTCTGGCGGTCTAAAGGCCGCGAAATTCTGCTGGCGTGCTCGGAAAAACAGCCAATTTAACATATTGGCTCCTTGCCCAAAATCCCTGCCATTGTTAGAGTTTGCCGCACTTTTTTACCCACGCTTTCCCCAGGGTCACTTTCCCATGTTCAAGAAACTGCGTGGCATGTTTTCCAGCGATCTGTCCATCGACCTGGGTACTGCCAACACCCTTATTTACGTGCGTGAGCGCGGTATCGTCCTGAATGAGCCCTCGGTTGTTGCCATCCGTACCCATGGCAATCAGAAAAGCGTCGTCGCCGTCGGTACCGAAGCCAAGCGCATGCTGGGCCGTACGCCTGGCAACATTGCTGCCATTCGTCCGATGAAGGACGGCGTCATCGCCGACTTCAGCGTCTGCGAAAAAATGTTGCAATATTTTATCAACAAGGTTCACGAGAACAGCTTCCTGCAGCCGAGCCCGCGCGTGCTGATCTGCGTGCCGTGCAAGTCGACCCAGGTAGAGCGCCGCGCCATCCGCGAATCGGCGCTGGGTGCCGGTGCCCGTGAAGTGTTCCTGATCGAAGAGCCGATGGCCGCCGCCATCGGTGCCGGCCTGCCAGTCGAAGAAGCCCGCGGTTCGATGGTCGTCGATATCGGTGGTGGTACCACTGAAATCGCGCTCATCTCCCTGAACGGCGTGGTCTATGCCGAATCCGTCCGCGTTGGCGGCGACCGCTTCGACGAAGCCATCGTCACCTACGTGCGCCGCAACTACGGCAGCCTGATCGGCGAGTCCACCGCCGAGCGCATCAAGCAGGAAATCGGCACTGCCTACCCGGGCGGCGAAGTACGTGAAGTCGACGTGCGCGGCCGCAACCTGGCCGAGGGCGTA
Source organism: Pseudomonas sp. 13159349 (assembly GCF_013305685.1). Lineage (NCBI taxonomy): Bacteria > Pseudomonadati > Pseudomonadota > Gammaproteobacteria > Pseudomonadales > Pseudomonadaceae > Pseudomonas > Pseudomonas sp. 13159349. Next base: position 1,145,728 of record NZ_CP045553.1, read on the forward strand.
CCGCGTGCCTTCACCCTGAACTCCAACGAAGTGCTTGAAGCACTGCAGGAATCCCTGGCGACCATCGTCCAGGCGGTCAAGAGTGCCCTGGAGCAATCGCCGCCCGAGCTGGCCTCGGACATCGCCGAGCGTGGCCTGGTGCTGACCGGTGGTGGCGCGCTGCTGCGTGACCTCGACAAGCTGCTGGCCCAGGAAACCGGCCTGCCGGTGATCGTCGCCGAAGACCCGCTGACCTGTGTCGCCCGTGGCGGCGGTCGCGCCTTGGAGATGATGGACAAGCACGCGATGGACCTGCTCTCCAGCGAGTGATTCCGCTCGCTGTTCACGAGCGCCCGGTTTACAGGTAGTACGCACAGTGCTACCTGTATGTGCTGGGCTGGCGCCCGTTCGGGGCGCCGTATCCGTCAACCCGCAACCAGGCTGGTGCGTTGTCCCATGTCCAATGACCTCCTGAGTCGTCCACGAGGAACGGCCCATTAAACCGCTTTTCTCCAAGGGCCCTTCGCTGGGCGTTCGCCTGCTCGTCCTGGTGGTGATGTCGGTCGCGTTGATGGTTGTCGACGCGCGCTTCGACGTGCTCAAACCAGTGCGCAGCCAGATGGGCCTGGTACTCATGGAGTCGTACTGGATCACCGACCTGCCGCAGCGTGCGTGGCAAGGTGTGGCCGGCCAGTTCGGCAGCCGCACCGAACTGATCGCCGAAAACGAAAAGCTCAAGACCGAAGCCCTGCTGCTGCAGGGGCGCCTGCAGAAACTGGCGGCCCTGACCGAGCAGAACGTGCGCCTGCGCGAGTTGCTCAACTCTTCGGCGCTGGTAAACGAAAAGGTCGAAGTGGCGGAGCTGATCGGTGTCGATCCCAACCCGTTCACCCACCGCATCCTGATCAACAAGGGCGAACGTGATGGCGTGTTCCTTGGCCAGCCGGTGCTCGATGCCCGTGGCCTCATGGGCCAGGTGGTCGAGCTGATGCCGTACACCTCGCGCGTACTGTTGCTGACCGATACCACCCATAGCATCCCGGTGCAGGTCAACCGCAACGGCCTGCGCGCCATCGCCAGCGGCACCGGCAACCCGGAGCGCCTGGAACTGCGCCATGTGGCCGATACCGCCGACATCAAGGAAGGCGACCTGCTGGTCAGTTCCGGCATGGGGCAACGGTTCCCGGCCGGCTACCCGGTGGCCACGGTCAACGAAGTGATCCACGATTCCGGCCAGCCGTTCGCCATCGTTCGTGCCATCCCCACCGCCGCGCTCAACCGCAGCCGCTACATGCTGCTGGTGTTCAGCGACCGGCGCAGCCCGGAACAGCGCGCCACCGATGCCGCCATTGCCCAGGAAGAGGCTGACCGCAAGGGCACCTCGGCCCCAGGCCAGCCGGCCACGACGGGCGAGCAGGGTGCACCAGCTGGCAGCGCACCTGCCACGCCGGCCACACCAGCGGCCCCGACAGCCCCGGCTGCGCAGCCTGCAGCTCCGGTGGCCGCACCTGCCACGCCGGCTGCCGCGCCTGCCGCACCCGCTCACACCCGGAGGCAATGATGGCTGCATCACGCCGCAACAACGGCTGGGTCATCTGGCTGACTTTCGCCATCGGCCTGCTGCTCAGCGTCTCGCCCATGCCGCAGTTCATGGAAGTGTTCCGGCCCATGTGGCTGGCCTTGCTGGTGTCGTTCTGGACCCTCGCCGTACCGAACAAGGTCGGCATGACCACCGCGTTCGTGCTGGGCCTGGCCGAGGATGTGCTGTACGGCACCTTGCTGGGGCAGAACGCGCTGATCCTCACCCTCATCACCTTCCTGGTGCTGTCCTTGCAGCAGCGCCTGCGCATGTTCCCCATGTGGCAGCAGAGCCTGGTGATTCTGGTGATCTTCGGCATTGCCCAGCTGATCCAGCTGTGGCTCAGCGCGCTGACCGGCAACCGGCTGCCCACCCTGGCGCTGGTCTGGTCAGCGGTAATCAGTGCCTTGCTCTGGCCGTGGATCAGTTTCGCCCTGCGCGACCTGCGCCGACGCTTGCATATCAACTGACGGCGCCGCCGCGACTGACAGGGAGATGTCTGCATGAACCCGCTATACCTGGCCTCCGGCTCGCCCCGTCGTCGTGAACTGCTGGCCCAGATCGGGGTGCCGTTCAGCGTTGTCAGTGCCCCCATCGATGAAACCCCGCTGCCCAATGAAAGCGCCCCGGCCTACGTCGAGCGCCTGGCCCGGGCCAAGGCTGCCGCCGGCCTGGCCTGCCTCGAAGGCCCAGCTGTGGTGCTGGGTGCAGACACTGCCGTGGTGCTCGATGGTCGTATTCTCGGCAAACCGGAAAACCGCGAAGATGCCCTGGCCATGCTGGCCGACCTGTCGGGCCGCGAGCACCAGGTTTTGACCGCGGTCGCCCTGAGCGATGGCCAGCGCGTGCACAGCCTGTGCGTCACCAGCAAGGTGCGCTTCCGTGCAATCAGCGCCGAGGAAGCGCAACGCTACTGGGCCAGCGGCGAGCCCGCGGACAAGGCCGGCGGCTATGCCATCCAGGGCTTGGGCGCGGTGTTCGTCACCGGCCTTTCCGGTAGCTACTCGGCGGTGGTCGGCTTGCCCCTCAGCGAAACGGCCGAACTGCTTGGCCAATTCGGCATTGCCTGCTGGCAATCGCCCGCGCATACGCCAGAGGTAACAAACCAGCGGTAGCCAGCACTGCATACGCCATCCATCATTACCCAAGACCTTTGACGAGAGCCTGCCATGAGTGAAGAGATCCTGATCAACATCACCCCGATGGAGTCGCGCGTGGCGGTGGTGGAAAACGGGGTGCTGCAGGAAGTGCATGTCGAGCGCACCCAGCGCCGGGGCATCGTCGGCAATATCTACAAAGGCAAGGTGGTGCGTGTGCTGCCGGGCATGCAGGCGGCCTTCGTCGACATCGGCCTTGAGCGCGCGGCATTCATCCATGCCTCGGAAATATCCCAGCGCGAAGGCTCGGCGGTAGAGAACATCACCGCCCTGGTGCACGAGGGCCAGGCCCTGGTGGTACAGGTGACCAAGGACCCGATCGGCACCAAGGGCGCGCGCCTGACCACCCAGCTGTCGATCCCGTCACGCTACCTGGTGTACATGCCGCGCAGCAGCCATGTCGGCATTTCCCTGAAGATCGAAGACGAAGCCGAGCGCGAGCGCCTCAAGCAGGTAGTCAGCGACTGCATGGAAAGCGAGAACATCAAGGACGCCGGTGGCTTCATCCTGCGCACCGCCGCCGAAGGCGCACGCGCTGAAGAGATCCTGCAGGACATTCGCTACCTGCGCCGCCTGTGGGAGCAGATCGGCACCCAGATCAAGACCTGCGGTGCGCCCACGGTCATCTACGAGGACCTGGGCCTGGCCCTGCGTACCTTGCGTGACCTGGTCAACCCGAAGATCGAGAAGATCCGCATCGACTCGCGGGAAACCTTCCAGAAGACCACGCAGTTCGTTGGCGAACTGATGCCGGAAATCGCCGACCGCCTCGAACACTACCCGGGCGAACGGCCGATTTTCGACCTGTACGGCGTCGAGGACGAGATCCAGCGTGCACTGGAGCGCAAGGTGCCGCTGAAGTCCGGTGGCTACCTGGTGGTCGACCCGGCTGAAGCGATGACCACCATCGATGTGAACACCGGCGCCTTCGTCGGCCATCGCAACCTTGAAGAGACCATCTTCAAGACCAACCTCGAGGCCGCCACCGCCATCGCCCGGCAACTGCGCCTGCGCAATATCGGCGGCATCATCATCATCGACTTCATCGACATGGAAGACGAGGAGCACCAGCGCCAGGTGCTGCGAACGCTGGAAAAGCAGCTGGAGCGCGATCACGCCAAGACCAACATCATCGGCATCACCGAGCTGGGCCTGGTGCAGATGACCCGCAAGCGCACACGCGAAAGCCTGGAACAGGTGCTGTGCGAGCCCTGCCTGGCCTGTCAGGGTCGTGGCAAGCTGAAAACCCCCGAGACCATCTGTTACGAAATCTTCCGCGAGATCCTGCGCGAGGCCCGTGCATATCAGGCCGAAGGCTACCGCGTGCTTGCCAACCAGAAGGTGGTCGATCGGTTGCTGGATGAAGAATCCGGTAACGTCGCGGAGCTGGAAGCCTTTATCGGCCGAACCATTCGTTTCCAGGTGGAGTCGATGTATTCGCAGGAACAATACGATGTGGTGCTGCTCTGAGGCCTTCTGAAACGCGCCGCAGGTGGCCCGGGCTGGAAAATCCGGGGCTACGGGCCATCATGGATAAACGACCTGGAGGGCCATGGCCATGGGACGTCTGAACCGCGTTCTTGTCGCCTTGACCCGCTGGGGGCTGGGCGTTTGCGCCCTGCTGGCAGTACTGGTGGCACTGTATGTCAGCCTCGGCCGCGAACTGGTGCCGTTGGTGGCCGAGTATCGCGCCGATGTGGAAAGCAAGGCCGAGCAGGCTTTGGGCCTGCCCGTGCACGTTGGTGCCCTGGAAGGCCGCTGGAGCGGCCTGGCACCGGTGCTGCGGGTGCGTGACCTGCAACTGGGCGATGGGGCGACGGCCCTGCGCCTGGACGACGTCAAGGTAGTCCCCGATGTCTGGGCCAGCCTCACTGCCCGAGAAGTACGCCTGGCACGCATTCAGTTGGGCGGCCTGCAGTTGATCCTGCGCGAGAACGAGCAGGGCGCCTGGAACCTCGAAGGCCTGCCGAAGAAGGACGATGCGCCGCTCGACCCCGCCGAGTTGTTGCAGCGCCTGCGCCAGTTGGGCCGCATCGATGTGTTCGACAGTCAGGTCACCCTGCACCCCTGGCAGCGCGACCCGTTGACCCTCACTTATGTGAGCGTTGGCCTGCAGGCCGGAGCTTCGCGCCATGCCCTGGATCTGCGCGCGACCCTTCCCGATGGCCAACCGCTTTCGCTGAACCTGCGCAGTCGTGCCACGCCCAGCGCCTGGCGCGACGGCAAGGTCGAAGCCTACCTGAGCCTGCCACAGAGTGACTGGGCGCGTTGGCTGCCGCCACGCTTGCTGGGCCAGTGGCATGCCGACGCCCTGCGGGCGGGCGGCGAGTTCTGGGTCGACTGGAGCAAGGGGCAGTTGCAGCAGGCCGTTGTACGCCTCAATGCACCGGAGCTGCACGGTGCCTATGCCGGGCGCAAGGCGGCCAGGCTGAACAACCTGGCGCTGGGTGCCTGGTTCCTGCGCCAGGAACAAGGCTTCGATGTGGTAGTCGACTCCCTGGCCATGGACGTCGGCAAGACCCGTTGGGAGTCGCACCTGCAATTGCAGCAGCGTCCAGGCGAGGACGCTGCCGCGGAAAGCTGGAACGTGCAGGCCGACCGCCTCGACCTCACGCCGTTGACACCGCTCGTCGATGCCCTGGCGCCACTGCCGGACAAGGTCATGGCCGTGGTCGATGGCCTGAATGTGACCGGCGCGTTGCGCAATGTGCGTCTGGTAGCCCGGCCCAAGGCAGAGGGTGACCAGCGCCTGCAGTTCGAAGCCAACCTGGAGAAGGTCGGTTTCGATGCCTATCACAATGCCCCGGCAGCCGGTAACGTCAGCGGCAGCATCAGCGGAGACCTTGGTCATGGCGAACTGCGCCTTGATACCGATGCGTTCATGCTGCACCTGTACCCGATCTTCGCCAAACCCTGGCATTACCAGAAGGCCAATGCGCGCCTGACCTGGGCCCTGGACAAGGAGGGTTTCACCCTGGTCGCGCCTTACCTCAAGGTACTGGGCGAGGAGGGCAAGATCGCCGGTGACTTCCTCATTCGCCTGTTGTTCGAAGAAGGCCGTGAAGACTACATGGACCTGCGCGTCGGCCTGACCGAAGGCGATGGCCGCTACACCGCCAAGTACCTGCCCGAGGTGCTCAGCCCGGCACTCGACGAATGGCTGCGCAGTGCGATCGTCAAAGGCACGGTGGACGAAGGCTACTTCCAGTACCAAGGCTCGCTGAACCATGGTGTCGCGCCGGAAGCCCGCAGCATCAGCCTGTTCTTCAAGGTGCGTGATGCAGCCCTGGACTTCCAGCCGGGCTGGCCGCAGGTGCAGCACGTGGATGGCGATGTGTTCATCGAGGACAGTGGTGTGCGCGTCAAGGCCCAGCGTGGCGTACTCCTCGACACCAAGGTCAGTAATGTGAGCGTCGATATCCCGCATGTCGACGAGGGCCAGCAAAGCCACCTGTACCTCGATGGTGACTTCGACGGGAGCTTGGGCGATGGCCTGAAGATCCTCAAGGAGGCTCCAATCGGCACCGGCGAGATATTTGCCGGCTGGGAGGGCGAGGGGCCGCTCAAGGGCAAGGTCAAGCTCGACATTCCGCTGGCTCGCGGGCAGCGGCCGAAAGTGCAGGTAGACTTTGCCACCGACGATGCGCGGTTGAAGGTTGCGCCGCCGAGCCTGGAGTTGAGCCGCCTGAAGGGTGACTTCAGTTTCGATTTGGACAAGGGCCTGAGCGGCAAGGGCATCAGCCTGCAGGCCTTCGGCAAGCCGGTGACGGCGCAAATCACCGCCGAAGGCCAGCCCGGGCAGATGCAGACACGCGTCAACGCCAGCGGCCAGGTGTCGCTCAAGGCACTGACCGACTGGCTGCAGTTCAAGCAGGCCTTGCCGGCGTCCGGCGACCTGCCTTACCAGTTGCAGGTCAGCCTGGGTAGCCGGGACAACCGCCTGAGTGTCGATTCCAGCCTCAGGGGCTTGGCCATAGACCTGCCGGCACCGTTCGGCAAGGCAGCGGCCGATACCCGTGACACACGCTTCAGCATGACCCTCCAGGGGCCGGAGCGGCGCTTCGATGTCGCCTACACCGACCTTGCCCGCTTTGCCTACGCCGCGCCGGCCGAGAAGCTGGGGCAGGGCCGTGGCGAGTTGCTGCTGGGCACCGGTAACGCCCAGGTACCTGCCGGCCAGGGCCTGCGAGTGCGCGGGCACCTGGAGACGCTGGACCTGGGGCCCTGGCAGGAACAGGCGGCGCGCCTGGCCGGCGATGACCCGGGCGGTAGCGCGAGGCAGAACCTGCAAGGCGTAGACCTGAGCATCGGCCAGCTGAAAGCCTTTGGCCTGGACCTGAACCAGGCCGTGGTGCGCCTGGCCCGTGGCGGCCCCGCCTGGGATCTGCGCTTCGATAGCAAGGAAGTCATCGGCAACGCCCGGGTGCCGGATGCCAAGGGCGCGCCAATGGTGGTGCGCATGCAGACCTTGCGCCTGCCCGCCGCCAGCGCGGCGGAAAAGCAGGCAGAGGCACAGGCCGAGGAGGGCCCGGACCCGCTGGCTTCGTTCGACCCGCGCAAGGTTCCGGCGCTGGACCTGAGCATTGACAAGCTCTATCGCGGTGACGACCTGTACGGCAGTGCGTCGCTCAAGCTGCGGCCGACCGCGCGTGGCGTGACCGCCAGCGATATAGACCTCGACTTCAAAGGCCTGCGTATCGATGGTGGCGGTGGCTGGGAAGGCGAACCGGGCAGCACCAGCAGCTGGTACAAAGGGCGCCTGGACGGCAAGAACCTGGCGGATGTGCTCAAGGCCTGGGGCTTTGCACCGACCGTGACCAGCCGCGACTTCCGCCTGGATGTGGATGGCCGCTGGCCGGGTTCGCCGGCCTCGGTGAGCCTCAAGCGCTTCTCTGGCAGCATGGACGCAGCACTGCGCACCGGCCAGTTCGTAGAGGTCGAAGGCAGTGCCCAGGCGCTGCGGGTGTTCGGCCTGCTGAACTTCAACTCCATCGGTCGGCGCTTGCGCCTGGACTTCTCCGACCTGTTCGACAAGGGCCTGGCCTACGACCGTGTCAAAGGTTTGCTGGTAGCCAGTGACGGTGTCTATGTGACCCGCGAGCCAATCGCTGTGACCGGCCCGTCGAGCAACTTCGAGCTGGACGGTACCCTGGACCTGGTACGCGACCGGGTCGATGCCAACCTGCAGGTGAGCCTGCCAGTGACCAACAACTTGCCGCTGGCGGCCTTGATTGTCGGCGCGCCGGCCGTGGGCGGGGCGCTGTTCCTGGTGGACCGGCTGATCGGTGACCGGGTGTCACGCTTCGCCAGCGTGCACTACCGTGTCGAAGGTCCGGTGAAAGAGCCTAGAATCACATTTGTGAAACCTTTCGAGAAATCCCGCTAGGAGTGCCCATGAAGGCAGCTGTAATCCAGATGGTCAGCCAGGACGATGTGCTGGCCAACCTGCAGCGCGCCGGTGCCCTGTTGGAGCAGGCCGCCTCTGGCGGCGCACGGCTGGCGGTGCTGCCGGAAAACTTCGCTGCCATGGGCCGCAAGGACGCCGCTGCCATCGGCCGCGCCGAAGCGTTGGGCGAAGGGCCGATCCTGCCATGGTTGAAACGCACCGCCCGCGACCTCAAGTTATGGATTGTCGCCGGTACCTTGCCATTGCCACCGGTCGGCCAACCTGAAGCCAAGGCCCATGCCTGCTCGCTGCTGATCGACGAACACGGTGAGGTAGCGGCACGCTATGACAAGCTGCACCTGTTCGATGTGGACGTTGCCGACAATCGTGGCCGTTACCGCGAGTCCGACGACTATGCCCACGGCGCCCAGGTAGTGGTGGCTGATACGCCGGTGGGGCGGCTGGGGCTGAGCGTGTGCTACGACCTGCGCTTCCCCGAACTGTACAGCGCACTGCGCGCCGCCGGCGCGGAACTGATCACTGCGCCGGCCGCCTTCACTGCGGTAACGGGCGCGGCACATTGGGAAGTGCTTGTGCGCGCCCGTGCCATCGAGACCCAGTGCTACCTGCTGGCTGCGGCACAGGGCGGCACCCACCCGGGGCCACGGGAAACCCATGGCCATGCGGCGATCGTCGACCCCTGGGGGCGCATCGTCGCGGAACAGGCGCAAGGTGAAGCGGTGCTGCTCGCCGAGCGCGACATTGACGAACAAGCGTCCATCCGGGCGCGCATGCCGGTGGTATCGCACCGGCGCTTTTTCTCGCAGGGCGCGTTGCGGCCTGCGCATACCTCGGAGTGACTATGAGCCAGATGTTATCCACCGTCAGCGAGCAGCTCCTGGCCCCAGGCGGCTTGACCCTGGACAGCCTGCAGAGCGTGCTGGGTGAGTTGGCCGGCCCCGGCATCGATGCCGCCGACCTGTATTTCCAGGGCCAGATCTCGGAAACCTGGGCGCTGGAAGACGGCATCGTCAAAGAGGGCAGTTTCAACCTCGACCAGGGCGTGGGCGTGCGTGCCCAGTCCGGTGAAAAGACCGGCTTTGCGTACAGCAACGCAATCAACCTCGAAGCGCTGACCTCGGCCGCCCGTGCCGCCCGTTCGATCTCGCGTGCCGGGCAGAACGGCAAGGTGCAGGCCTTCCGCAGCCAGGACGTGACTGCCCTTTATCCGGCGGACAACCCGCTGGATGTGCTCAGCCGTGCCGAAAAGGTCGAACTGCTCAAGCGTGTCGACGCCGCCACCCGCACCCTTGACCCGCGTATCCAGCAGGTCAGTGTGAGCATGGCCGGGGTCTGGGAACGCATCCTGATCGCTGCGGCCGATGGCAGCCTGGCCGCCGACGTACGCCCGCTGGTGCGCTTCAACGTCAGCGTAATCGTCGAGCAGAACGGCCGCCGCGAGCGTGGCGGGCAGGGCGGTGGCGGGCGTACCGACTACCGCTTCTTCACCGAAGAACGGGTCATGGGCTATGCCCGCGAAGCGCTGCGCCAGGCCCTGGTGAACCTGGAGGCGATCCCGGCACCGGCTGGTACCCTGCCGGTGGTGCTGGGTTCGGGCTGGTCGGGCGTGCTGCTGCACGAGGCTGTCGGCCATGGCCTGGAAGGTGACTTCAACCGCAAGGGCAGTTCGGCGTTCAGCGGCCGCATTGGCGAGAAGGTGGCGTCGAGCCTGTGCACCATTGTCGACGATGGCACCCTCGAAGGCCGCCGTGGCTCGCTGAGCGTGGATGACGAAGGCACCCCGACCGAGTGCACCACGCTGATCGAGAACGGTGTGCTCAAGGGCTACATGCAGGACAAGCTGAACGCGCGCCTGATGGGCATGGCGGTGACCGGCAACGGCCGCCGCGAATCCTACGCGCACCTGCCGATGCCGCGCATGACCAACACCTACATGCGTGCGGGCGAAAGCGACCCGCAGGAAATCATCGCTTCGGTGAAGAAGGGTATCTACTGCGCCAACCTCGGCGGTGGCCAGGTGGACATTACCAGCGGCAAGTTCGTGTTCTCGACCAGTGAGGCCTACCTGATCGAAGACGGCAAGATTACCGCGCCGGTGAAGGGGGCTACCCTGATCGGCAACGGGCCGGAGGCGATGAGCCGGGTGTCGATGGTCGGTAACGACCTGGCGCTGGACAGCGGGGTAGGGACTTGCGGCAAGGACGGGCAGTCGGTGCCGGTGGGGGTCGGGCAGCCGACCTTGAAGCTGGATGCGATCACCGTGGGCGGTACAGGGGCGTGATGGCTTCAGGGACCGCTTTGCGGTCCATTCGCAGCACAAGGCTGCTCCTACAGGGATCGCGTATTTCTGTAGGAGCCGCCTTGTGCTGCGAATGGGCCGCAAAGCGGCCCCATGGCGATCAGCGCAATCCGCGCTGCAGCTCGTCGAGATCGCGGATGTACTTGAACACCTTGCGCGCGGCGGCAGGCGGCTTGTTCCGGGCCTTCTCGTGCTGGGCATGGCGTACCAGCGAGCGCAGCTGCTGGCGGTCGGTGTCGGGGTATTCGTTGACGAAGCGTTCGAGGTCTTCGTCGTTACCGTCGATCAACCGGTCGCGCCAGCGCTCCAGGCTGTGGAAGCGCTCATTGTACTGGCGGGTCGAGCTGTCCATCTGTTCGAGCAGAGCGTGGATGGCATCCAGGTCCTGCACGCGCATCAGCTTGCCGACAAACGACATGTGGCGTTTGCGGGCACCGTGAGCGGTGTGCTTGCTGGCTTCGGCCAGGGCCTTGCGCAGCTCGTCGGTCAACGGCAGGCGAGCCAGGGTATCGGCCTTGAGCGTGGTAAGGCGCTCGCCGAGTTCGACCAGCGCATGCAGCTCGCGCTTGATCTGGGTTTTGCTTTTTTCGCCGTCGAAGGCGTCGTCGTTTGAATCAACCATGGTGGCAGTCCGCTAGAAATCGCCGCCATGATAACCAGTCGGGGGCCGCTTGTCCGGCCCGGTCGTAGAATGACCCTCGCCGAACGCAGAATTTGAGTGGAGAGAACCATGAGTGCAGTCCAGAGCGTAGGTCCGAAGGACCTGCCAGCATTGCAGGAGCAGGTCGAGGCGATCATCGCCGAGGCGCGCCGCCAGGGGGCCAGCGCCTGCGAAGTGGCGGTGTCGCTGGAGCAGGGCCTGTCCACCACGGTACGTCAGCGAGAGGTCGAGACGGTCGAGTTCAACCGCGACCAGGGCTTTGGCATCACCCTCTATGTGGGCCAGCGCAAAGGCTCGGCCAGCACCTCGGCCAGTGGCCCGGAAGCGATCCGCGAAACCGTCGCCGCGGCCTTGGCGATTGCCAGGCATACCTCCGAGGACGAATGTTCCGGCCTGGCCGACGCAGCGTTGATGGCCCGCGATATCCCGGACCTGGACCTGTACCACGACTGGAACCTCGAGCCAGAGAAGGCCATCGAGATGGCCCTGGCCTGCGAAGCGGCGGCGTTCGACGCCGACCCGCGTATCCTCAATGCCGACGGTACCACCCTCAATACCCACCAGGGTTGCCGCGTGTATGGCAACAGCCATGGTTTCATCGGTGGCTACGCCTCGACCCGGCACAGCCTGAGCTGTGTGATGATCGCCGAAGGGGACGGCCAGATGCAGCGTGACTACTGGTACGACGTGAACCGGCAGGGCAACCTGCTGGCCGACCCGCGTAGCATCGGCATGCGCGCTGCCCAGCGTGCAGCCAGCCGTCTGGGGGCGCGGCCGGTGCCGACCTGCGAGGTGCCGGTGCTGTTCTCGGCCGAGCTGGCCGGTGGCCTGTTCGGCAGTTTCCTGTCGGCCATCTCCGGCGGCAACCTGTACCGCAAGTCGTCATTCCTGGAGGGGACCATCGGCCAGCGCCTGTTCCCCACCTGGCTGACCCTCGACGAGCGCCCGCACATTCCGCGGGCACTGGGCAGTGCCGCATTCGACGGCGATGGCCTGGCTACCTATTCCAAGCCGTTCGTCGACAAGGGTGAGCTGGTGTCGTACCTGCTGGGTACCTATTCCGGGCGCAAGCTGGGTTTGCCAAGCACGGCCAATGCCGGCGGCGTGCACAACCTGTTCGTCAGCCATGGGGTCGAAGACCAGGCGGCGCTGATCCGGCGCATGGGCCGAGGGCTGCTGGTGACCGAGTTGATGGGGCATGGCCTGAACATGGTGACGGGTGATTATTCCCGTGGCGCGGCGGGCTTCTGGGTCGAGAATGGCGAGATTCAGCACGCGGTGCAGGAAGTGACCATTGCCGGGAACATGAAGGACATGTTCCAGCAGATTGTCGCGATCGGCAGCGATCTTGAGACCCGCAGCAACATTCACACCGGTTCGGTGCTGATCGAGCGGATGACTGTGGCTGGTAGCTGATCCACAGCCTTTACCGCCCTCTTCGCGGGTAAACCCGCTCCTACAGGTACTGCACAAGACTGAGCCTTATGCGATTCCTGTGGGAGCGGTTTTACCCGCGAAGAGGCCGGTGCAGGCACTACAGAATTTTCAATGAAACCAAAGACCCGGCCCCCGCGCCGGGTTTTTTGTTCCATCAGCTTCCTATTGAAGTGATTCTATTTATCATTTAATAATTAATATCATTATCCAGTAACCCGGCGATGATGTTCATGAAACCCGTCCTCCGCGAACTGCCCTACCTGGAAAACTGGCGCTGGCTCAGCCGACGCATCCGCTGTGCGCTCGAGCCCGACGAACCGCGCCTGATCGAGCATTACCTGGCTGAAGGCCGTTACCTGGTGTACTGCACCGAGACTTCGCCATGGACGGTGGCGCTGACCTCCTTCCGCCTGCTGCTGGATACCGCCTGCGACCGCATGCTGCCCTGGCATTGGCGCTGCCTGTGCCTGGACCAGGCCTGGCGCCCATTGCTGGACCTGCGCAACCTCGACCGCGAGGCACAGAGCCAGCGCTGGCAGCCCTACGCCCTGCAGTTGGCCAATTGCCGCCTGCTGCCGTCGATTTCTCCCGATGAACTGATGCAAGGATTTGATGATGAGTGATACCCGTATCGAGCGTGACAGCATGGGCGAACTGCAGGTGCCGGCCCAGGCCCTGTACGGTGCCCAGACCCAACGCGCGGTCGACAATTTCCCGATCAGCGGCCAGCGCATGCCGGCCCAGTTCATTCGTGCACTACTGCTGGCCAAGGCTGCCGCGGCCAAGGCCAACGTCGAACTGGAACAGTTGTCGACCGCGCAAGGCCAGGCCATCGTAACGGCAGTCGAGCAACTCTTGGCGGGTGACTTCATCCAGCATTTCCCGGTGGATGTGTTCCAGACAGGCTCCGGAACCAGCTCGAACATGAACGCCAACGAGGTGATCGCCACACTGGCCAGTCGCGTGCTGGGTGAGGCCGTCAACGCCAACGACCACGTCAACTGCGGCCAGAGCAGCAACGACATCATCCCGACCACGATTCACGTCAGCGCCGCCCTGGCCTTGCACGAGCAGCTACTGCCCGCCCTGGCGCACCTGGTACAGGTGATCGAGGCCAAGTCGGCACAGGTGCATCAGTACGTGAAGACTGGCCGCACCCACCTGATGGACGCCATGCCGGTGCGCATGAGCCAGGTGCTGGATGGCTGGGCGGCACAGATCAATGGCGCCAAGGCACACATCGAAGCGACCCTGCCTAGCCTGCAGGCGCTGGCCCAGGGTGGCACGGCCGTGGGTACCGGCATCAACGCCCACCCGCAATTCGCTGCTGGTTTCGCCCGCCACCTCAGCGGCCTGACCCAGGTCGAGTTCACCCCCGGGCAGAACCTGTTCGCCCTGATCGGCTCGCAGGACACCGCAGTGGCCCTGTCCGGCCAGCTCAAGACTGCCGCCGTGGCGTTGATGAAGATTGCCAACGACCTGCGCTGGATGAACTCTGGCCCGCTGGCCGGGCTGGGCGAAATCGAGCTGCAAGGCCTGCAGCCGGGCTCTTCTATCATGCCTGGCAAGGTCAACCCGGTGATTCCAGAGGCCACCGCCATGGTCGCCGCCCAAGTGATCGGCAATGACGCCACCATCGCCATCGCTGGCCAGTCCGGCAACTTCGAGCTGAACGTGATGCTGCCGGTGATCGCCCGCAACCTGCTGGAGAGCATCGAACTGATGGCCAACGTTAGCCGCCTGCTGGCCGACAAGGCCATCGCCAGTTTCAAGGTCAACGAAAGCAAGCTCAAGGAAGCCCTGGCACGCAACCCGATTCTGGTCACGGCGCTGAACCCGATCATCGGCTACCTCAAGGCCGCCGAAATCGCCAAGACCGCTTACAAGCAAGGCCGTCCGATCATCGACGTGGCGCTGGAACACACCGACCTGTCGCGTGACCAGCTGGAAGCGCTACTGGACCCGGAAAAACTCACCGCCGGTGGTATCTGACACTGAGTCACGGCCCAAGCGTCAGCGGTGGCCGCGTTGGTCATCGCCCAACCCATGCCTACGGAATTCACTGATATGCCCCATACCTTGCCTGCACTGCCTTACGCTTACGCTGCGCTGGAACCGCACATCGACGCGCAGACCATGGAAATCCACCACACCAAGCACCACCAGACCTACGTCACTGGCCTCAACGCCGCCATCGAAGGCACCGAGTGGGCTGAGTGGCCGGTGGAAAAACTGCTCGGCGCGGTCGGGCAACTGCCGGAAGACCTGCGTGGTGCGGTGACCAACCATGGCGGCGGGCACGCCAACCACAGCCTGTTCTGGACCGTGATGTCGCCGCACGGCGGGGGAGAGCCGCAGGGCGCTCTGGCGCAGGCCATCGACGCCCAACTGGGCGGCTTCGATGCCTTCAAGGAGGCCTTCACCAAGGCTGCGCTGACCCGCTTCGGCAGTGGCTGGGCCTGGCTCAGCGTGACCCCGCAGAAAACCCTGGTAGTGGAAAGCAGCGGCAACCAGGACAGCCCGCTGATGCACGGCAACACGCCGATCCTCGGCCTGGACGTGTGGGAGCATGCCTACTACCTGAAGTACCAGAACCGTCGTCCGGAATACATCGGTGCCTTCTACAACGTCATTGACTGGGCGGAAGTGGAGCGCCGCTACCTCGAAACCCTGAAGTGAGTCTCCCCGGTATGCGCTCCCAGATGATGTCTGTCAGCCGCGTGCGCCTGTTTCGCCTGTTTCGCCTGGCGCTCGGGACTTTGCTGTTGCTGGCAGGCACTGCGTTGCTATTGGCGCGCGGCTTCGCCTGGTTGGACCTGGCCTGGCCCGCTTGGGGATGTTCATCGGTTTGCGCCGGATGATGGGGTGTTCACCGGCTTCGCTGTGGGAGCGGCTTTAGCCGCGAACATCGGCGCAGCCGGTGCCATGCACCGCGTTGGATTCTTCGCGGCTAAAGCCGCTCCCACAGGGTACGCGTACCGCTTGCGGATTCAGTTCTCTACGCGACAGCGCAGCCAAAAGGACTGGGCAATCTCCTAAAGGCTTTTTTGTGCAAAAAAGCTGTTCCCACACGGACCGTGCGGGCCTGCGAACTTTATTCGCCTTCGTCGAAATAATTGTTGATCAGTTCGACCAGCGCTGCCATGGCATCGTCGTCCTGCTCGCCTTCGGTATGCAGGTGCACCTGGGTGCCTTTGCCGGCCGCCAGCATCATCACCGCCATGATGCTCTTGCCATCCACCAGCTTGTCCGGCGCACGGCCAACCCTGACCTGGCAGGGGAAGCGGCCGGCAACGCCGACGAACTTGGCTGCCGCCCGGGCATGCAGACCCAGCTTGTTGATGATGGTGATTTCACGGGCGGGCATCGTGGGGCGGATCCTTGGGCTAGAGGTCGCGGTGGCGGACCTGGACGTTTTTCAGGGATTGCTGCAACAACTGGCCAAGGCGTTCGGTGATGTACACCGAGCGGTGGTGGCCGCCGGTGCAGCCAATGGCAATGGTGACGTAGGCACGGTTGCTGGCAGCGAAGCGGGGCAGCCACTTGAGCAGGTAGCTGGAAATGTCGTTGAACATCTCTTCGACATCCGGCTGTGCGGCCAGGTAGTCGATCACCGGTTGGTCGAGGCCGGAGTGCTCACGCAGCTCGGGCTTCCAGTAAGGGTTGGGCAGGCAGCGCACATCGAACACCAGGTCGGCATCGACCGGCATTCCTCGCTTGAAACCGAACGACTCGACCAGGAACGCGGTGCCAGGCTCGGGCTGGTTGAGCAGGCGCAGCTTGATCGAATCACGCAGCTGGTACAGGTTCAGGCTGGTGGTGTCGATCTTCAGGTCGGCCAGGTCTGCAATCGGCCCCAGCAATTCGCTTTCCACCCGGATCGCTTCCGCGAGCGAGCGGTTGGCGTTGGTCAGCGGGTGGCGTCGGCGGGTTTCCGAGAAACGCTTGAGCAGTACGTCTTCGTCGGCATCCAGGTACAGCACGTCGCACTGGATATGCCGGGCGCGGGCTTCTTCGAGCAACTCGGGGAAACGCGTCAGGTGGCTGGGCAAGTTGCGCGCGTCGATCGACACGGCGACCTTGGGTTGCTGCAACTCGGTGTTGATCAGCGCATTTTCCGCCAGTTGCGGCAGCAGCCCGGCGGGCAGGTTGTCAATGCAGTAGAAACCGTTGTCTTCCAGGACATCGAGGGCGGTGCTCTTGCCGGAGCCGGACCGGCCGCTGACGATGATCAGGCGCATGTTCAGTGCTCGTTCTGTACGTCCAGGACAACCTGGAACAGGGCCTCGCTGCTGGTGGCCGCACGCAGGCGATCACGGACCTCCTTGCGATCGAGCATGCTGGCAATCTGGCGCAGCAATTCCAGATGGGCATCGGTGGCGGCTTCTGGCACCAGCAGGACGAACAGCAGGTCCACCGGCGCGCCATCGATGGCGTCGTAGTCGATAGGCGCTTCCAGGTGCAGCAGGGCGCTGACCGGAGCGGAACATCCTTCAAGCCGGCAGTGCGGGATGGCGATGCCGTTGCCGAAACCGGTCGAACCGAGTTTTTCCCGGGCGACCAGTTTTTCGAAGACGTCTTGCATCTCCAGTTCGGGCACTTGTTCGGCGATGACGGTGGCGACCTTTTCCAGGGCGCGCTTCTTGCTGCCGCCCGGCACGTTCACGAGGGAACGGCCGGGGGTCAGGATGGTTTCAAGTCGGATCATGGATGAGGGGGATCAGCGGGCAGCTGCACCTTGCAGCAGGCTTTGCTGTTTTTCCTTGTGTTTTTTCAGTTGGCGGTCGAGCTTGTCGGCCAAGGCGTCGATCGCTGCATACATGTCTTCGTGTTCGGCGTTGGCAACCACTTCGCCGCCGGGAATCTGCAAGGTCGCCTCGACCTTTTGCTGCAGCTTCTCGACTTTCATGATGACCTGCACGTTGGTGATCTTGTCGAAGTGACTTTCCACGCGAGCGAGCTTTTCAAGCACATAATCGCGCAGTGGCTGGGTGACTTCTACATGCTGTCCACTGATATTGACTTGCATACAGCTTCTCCTTTGTTGCCCGTGCATAAAGAGGCAGGTCTTGCACCTGCCCCACAAACGCTGTGGCACATCTCAGGGGCTACATCAGTCGCTTGCGCTCGCTCGACGGTGCGATGCCGAGGGACTCGCGGTACTTGGCGACGGTGCGACGGGCTACCTGGATGCCTTGTGCCTCCAGTAAACCAGCGATCTTGCTGTCACTCAATGGCTTTTTCTGATTTTCCGCCGCAACCAGTTTCTTGATGATCGCGCGGATCGCCGTAGACGAGCATTCTCCGCCTTCGGAGGTGCTGACGTGGCTGGAGAAAAAGTATTTCAGTTCGTAGATGCCACGCGGGGTGTGCATGTACTTCTGCGTGGTTACCCGCGAAATGGTCGACTCGTGCATGCCCACCGCTTCGGCAATGTCATGCAGTACCAAGGGCTTCATCGCTTCGTCGCCGTGGTCGAGGAAGCCGCGCTGGTGCTCGACGATCTGCGTGGCCACCTTCATCAGGGTTTCGTTGCGGCTTTGCAGGCTCTTGATGAACCAGCGCGCTTCCTGCAGCTGGTTGCGCATGAAGGTGTTGTCGGCGCTGGTGTCGGCCCGGCGCACAAAACCGGCGTACTGCGGGTTGACGCGCAGGCGCGGAATGGCCTCCTGGTTCAGCTCCACCAGCCAGCGGTCGCTGTCCTTGCGCACGATGACGTCGGGCACCACGTACTCGGGTTCGCTGGACTCGATCTGCGAGCCGGGGCGCGGGTTGAGGCTTTGTACCAGCTCGATGACCTGGCGCAGCTCGTCTTCCTTGATTTTCATGCGACGCATCAGCTGGCTGTAATCACGGCTGCCGAGCAGGTCGATGAAGTCGGTGACCAGGCGCTTGGCTTCCGTCATCCACGGGGTGCTGGCGGGCAGCTGGCGCAATTGCAGCAACAGGCATTCGCCAAGGGTGCGGGCGGCAACGCCTGCTGGCTCGAACTGCTGGATGCGGTGCAGAACCGCTTCGACCTCGTCCAGCTCGATATCCAGCTCCGGATCGAAACCGGCGCAGATCTCCTCGAGGGTGTCTTCCAGGTAGCCCTGGCCGTTGATGCTGTCGATCAGGGTGACGGCGATCAGGCGGTCGGTGTCGGACATCGGAGCCAGGTTCAGTTGCCACAGCAGGTGGCTTTGCAGGCTTTCGCCGGCCGATGTGCGGGTGGTGAAGTCCCACTCGTCGTCGTCGTTGCTCGGCAAGCTGCTGGCACTGGTCTGGTAGATGTCTTCCCAGGCGGTGTCGACCGGCAGTTCGTTGGGGATGCGCTCGCTCCATTCACCGTCTTCCAGGGTGTCGGCACTGGTGGTGCTTTCCTGGAAGCTGTTGTCCTGGACTTCGGCGGCCGGCTTGTTCTCGGCGTTGTCCGCCATCGGGTCGCTGTTGTCGAAGTCGTCGCCGTCTTCCTGACGTTCGAGCATCGGGTTCGACTCCAGCGCTTCCTGGATTTCCTGTTGGAGGTCCAGGGTGGAGAGCTGGAGCAGGCGGATGGCCTGTTGCAACTGCGGTGTCATCGTCAGTTGCTGGCCCATTTTTAGGACGAGCGATGGTTTCATGGCTGGGGCTTAATACCTTGTTCGCCGGCGCGCATGCGCCATCCACTACACGAGGGCGCCGGGGCGCCAGATCAAGCAAGTTTTATGCCTTAAATTGTAGCGTTTGCCTAGAGTACCGTAACACTTTACCCCAGGTTCCAGGGCGATTTGCCAGTACTCCAGGCGCGTGCCGGGCTCAGAGCCGGAACTCGTGGCCCAGGTAAACTTCTTTGACCAGGTCGTTGGCCAGGATGGTTTCGGCGTCGCCTTCGGCGATCAGCCGGCCATCATTGACGATATAGGCGGTTTCGCAGATATCCAGGGTCTCACGCACGTTGTGGTCGGTGATCAGTACACCGATGCCCTTGGCCTTGAGGTGATGGATGATCTGCTTGATGTCGCCGACCGAAATCGGGTCGACACCGGCAAACGGTTCGTCCAGCAGGATGAACTTGGGTGCGGTCGCCAGTGCGCGGGCAATTTCCACGCGGCGGCGCTCACCACCGGACAGGCTCATGCCGAGGTTGTCGCGAATGTGGCTGATGTGGAATTCCTGCAGCAGGCTTTCCAGCTCTTTGCGCCGGCCGTCGCGGTCGAGTTCCTTGCGGGTCTCGAGGATGGCCATGATGTTGTCGGCCACCGACAGCTTGCGGAAGATCGAGGCTTCCTGCGGCAGATAGCCGATGCCCGCGCGGGCGCGACCGTGCATGGGCTGGTGGCTGACATCGAGGTTGTCGATCAGCACGCGCCCCTGATCGGCCTGGACCAGGCCGACGATCATGTAGAAGCAGGTGGTCTTGCCGGCGCCGTTGGGGCCGAGCAGGCCGACGATCTGGCCGCTGTCGATAGACAGGCTGACGTCACGTACGACTTGCCGCCCCTTGTAGCTCTTGGCCAGGTGCTGGGCTTTGAGGGTTGCCATTTACTCGGCCTTCTTCTTGGGCTGGATCACCATGTCGATACGCTGACGCGGCGAGGTCACGTTGCCACCACGACCGGCGGTCGCCACCTGGGTCTGGGTGTTGTAGACGATCTTCTCGCCTTCGGTGGTGTTGCCTTCGTTCTCGACCTTGGCGCGGTCGGTGAGTATCACCATGTCCTTCTGCGACTGGTACTGGATGGTCACCGCCCAGCCTTTCATCTTGTCCGGCTTGGCTGCGCTCTGCTGCTGCTCGAAGTAGGCCAGGTTGCCCACCGAGGTCACCACGTCGATGTCGCCGGAGGCGGAACGGGTGATGGTCACGGTGTTGCCTTTGATCATCATCGAACCCTGGGTGATGATCACGTCGCCGGTGTAGGTGGCCACGCCCTGCTTGTCGTCCAGGTGGGCGTTATCGGCCTGGATGCGGATAGGCTGGTCACGGTCATTCGGCAGGGCGAGGGCGCTCGCGCTTCCCAGTGCTGCGCTCAGGCTGAGCAAAAGGGGGAGGGTTTTAACGAGCCTCATACTGTCCTCTTACGTTAGAGAGCAAGTCCATCTTGCCTTCTTTCAAATACGCTTTCATTCCTTTGCCCGTAGTTGTGCCACCGGCGCCGTCGATTCTAACGGCTTGCTCGGTCTGCGCATATTGCTTCTGCGGGAACACGGTCATGCGTGAGCTGGTAATGATCATTTCACGCTGCTTTTCGTCGGTGCGGGCGACCCGTACGTTGTCGATCAGTTCGACTTCGCTGCCGTCCGGGTTGACCTCGGCGCGGGTGCTCTGTACGTGCCACGGGTATTCGGTACCGCGGTACAGGTGCAGGTCCGGCGTGGTCAGCAGGGTGATTTCGCTGGCTTTCAGGTGTTCGACCTTGTCAGCGGTCATTTCGTACTGCAGCTTGCCGTCGGGCAGGAACTGCACGCTGTGGGCGTTGACTGCGTAGTAGTCGATGGCGCTTTCGTCGACCTGGGCCACAGGCTTGTCGAGGAAGCTTTCCGGGCTGACATTCCAGTAGCCGATCGCCACCAGCAGGGCGGCGATCACCGCGAGCAGCGCAATGTTGCGGGCTTTCTTGCTGAACATGGGCAGCCTTACAGGTAGTTGGCGTTGGCAGCGTCCAGGGTGCCCTGGGCCTGCATGATCAGTTCGCAGAATTCACGGGCCGCACCTTCGCCGCCACGTGCCTGGGTCACGCCATGGGCGTGCTGGCGAACGAACGGCGCGGCGTTGGCCACCGCCATGCCCAGTGCGACCCGGCGGATCACCGGCAGGTCGGGCAGGTCGTCGCCAAGGTAGGCCACTTGAGCATAGCTCAGGCCCAGTTCGGCGAGCAGGCCGTCCAGCACCACCAGTTTGTCCTCGCGGCCCTGGTACAGGTGCGGGATGCCGAGGTTCTTCGCCCGGCGCTCGACCACCGGGGTCTTGCGCCCGCTGATGATCGCGGTGGTCACGCCCGAGGCCATGAGCATCTTGATGCCCTGGCCGTCGAGGGTGTTGAAGGTCTTGAACTCGCTGCCGTCCTCGAGGAAGTACAGACGCCCGTCGGTGAGCACGCCGTCCACGTCGAACACTGCCAGCTTGATTTCCTTGCCGCGTTGCATGAGGTCCTGGTTCATTCCATCGCTCCTTTACATCACGCCGGCGCGCAGCAGGTCGTGCATGTTCAGGGCGCCGGTGGGGCGGTCCTCGCGGTCCACCACCACCAGAGCGCCGATCTTGTGGTCTTCCATGATCTTCAGGGCCTCGGCCGCGAGCATTTCGGCGCGGGCCGTCTTGCCGTGCACGGTCATGACCTGATCGATCAGGGTGGTGTGGACGTCGATGTTGCGGTCCAGGCTGCGGCGCAGGTCGCCGTCGGTGAAGATCCCGGCCAGCTTGCCGTCGGCTTCGACGATCACGGTCATGCCCAGGCCTTTGCGGGACATTTCAAGGAGTGCGTCCTTGAGCAGGGTGCCGCGGGGCACCTGGGGCAGTTCGTCGCCGGCGTGCATCACGTTCTCCACCTTGAGCAGCAGGCGGCGGCCCAGTGCACCACCCGGGTGCGAGAAGGCAAAGTCCTCGGCGGTGAAGCCGCGGGCTTCGAGCAGGGCAATGGCCAGCGCGTCGCCCAGCACCAGCGATGCGGTGGTGGAGGAGGTGGGGGCCAGGTTCAGCGGGCAGGCCTCTTGTTCGACGCGGGCGTCGAGGTTGACCTCGGCAGCCTGGGCCAGGGGCGAGTCCGGGTTGCCGGTCAGACTGATCAGCTTGATGCCCAGGCGCTTGATCAGCGGCAGCAGGGTGACGATTTCGGCGGTGCTGCCGGAATTCGACAGGGCAAGGATGACATCATCGCGGGTGATCATGCCCATGTCGCCATGGCTGGCTTCGGCCGGGTGCACGAAAAATGCCGGTGTGCCGGTGCTGGCCAGGGTGGCGGCGATCTTGTTGCCGATGTGCCCGGACTTGCCCATGCCGACCACGACGACCCGGCCCTTGCTGGCCAGGATCAGTTCGCAGGCCTTGACGAAATTGTCGTCGATGCGCGCCAGCAGGGCCTCTACGGCCTCGAGTTCCAGGCGCAGGGTGCGTTGGGCGGATTGGATCAGCTCGCTGGATTGGCTCATGTCGAAAAAGCAATGCCTGATGAAAAGGCGGCGATTATAGCTGCAATGAAAGAAACCCTCACGCTTTCGATTGCCGTGGTGAATGTCTCGCCAGCCTGTCGCAGGGCTGAACGACTCGCTAGCCGACCTTGGGGCGGCGCTGTCAGCGGTGCTATAGTTCGCCGCTATTCGGCCTGCCAGGGGCGCTTGTGCCTTCCAGATGGAGGCCGACGTCCATTAGGACGAGGCTGCACCAGCAAGGAGTCTAGATGAGTGTGGATAGCGCCTACGCGGTCGAGTTGAAGGGGGTTACCTTCAAACGTGGTTCGCGCAGCATTTTCAGCAACGTCGACATTCGCATCCCGCGCGGCAAGGTCACCGGTATCATGGGGCCATCGGGTTGCGGCAAGACCACGTTGCTCCGCCTGATGGGCGCGCAGTTGCGCCCCTCCAGCGGTGAGGTCTGGGTTGCCGGGCAGAACCTGCCGACGTTGTCGCGCAGCGACCTGTTCGACGCCCGCAAGCAAATGGGGGTGCTGTTCCAGAGCGGCGCGCTGTTCACCGATCTCGATGTGTTCGAGAACGTCGCGTTTCCGCTGCGCGTGCACACCCAGCTGTCGGACGAGATGATCCGCGATATCGTGCTGATGAAGCTGCAGGCCGTGGGGTTGCGCGGTGCCATCGACCTGATGCCCGACGAGCTGTCCGGTGGCATGAAGCGCCGTGTGGCGTTGGCCCGTGCGATTGCCCTGGACCCGCAGATTCTCATGTACGACGAACCGTTCGTCGGCCAGGACCCGATCGCCATGGGTGTATTGGTGCGTCTGATCCGCCTGCTCAACGACGCCTTGGGTATCACCAGCATCGTCGTTTCCCACGACCTGGCGGAAACCGCCAGCATCGCCGACTACATCTATGTCGTAGGTGATGGCCAGGTGCTGGGCCAGGGGACGCCTGACGAGCTGATGGGCTCGGACAATCCGCGGATTCGCCAGTTCATGAAGGGCGACCCGGACGGCCCGGTGCCTTTCCATTTCCCTGCGCCTGACTACCGCGCCGACCTGCTGGGAGCGCGTTGATGCGCAGAAAATCCTTACTCGAACGTGTCCGCCTGCTGGGGCGCTCGGCCATCGACGTATTGGCGGTGCTGGGGCGCTCCTGCCTGTTCCTGTTCCATGCGCTGATCGGCCGTGGCGGCATCGGCGGCGGCTTCCAGCTGCTGACCAAGCAGCTGTACTCGGTGGGCGTGCTGTCGCTGGCGATCATCGTTGTGTCCGGGGTGTTCATCGGCATGGTGCTGGCGCTGCAGGGCTTCAGCATCCTGACCAAGTACGGCTCGGAGCAGGCGGTGGGGCAGATGGTCGCCCTGACCCTGCTGCGTGAGCTCGGCCCGGTGGTAACGGCGTTGCTGTTCGCCGGCCGTGCCGGTTCGGCGCTGACCGCAGAAATCGGCAACATGAAGTCCACCGAGCAGTTGTCGAGCCTTGAAATGATCGGCGTCGACCCGCTCAAGTACATCGTCGCGCCGCGCCTGTGGGCCGGTTTCATCTCGCTGCCGTTGCTGGCGCTGATTTTCAGCGTGGTCGGCATCTGGGGTGGATCGTGGGTGGCGGTGGACTGGCTGGGCGTCTACGAGGGCTCGTTCTGGGCCAACATGCAGAACAGTGTTTCGTTCACCGACGACGTGCTCAACGGGCTGATCAAGAGCCTGGTATTTGCCTTCGTCACGACCTGGATCGCCGTATTCCAGGGGTACGACTGTGAGCCCACCTCAGAAGGGATCAGCCGTGCCACCACCAAGACCGTGGTCTATGCCTCGTTGGCAGTGCTGGGTCTGGACTTTATTCTGACCGCCTTGATGTTTGGAGATTTCTGATGCAAAACCGCACCCTGGAAATCGGTGTCGGCCTGTTCCTCCTGGCCGGGATCCTGGCGCTGCTGCTGCTGGCCCTGCGTGTCAGCGGGCTGTCGGCCAGCCCGAGCAGCGATACCTATAAAGTTTATGCCTACTTCGACAATATCGCCGGTTTGACGGTCAGAGCTAAAGTGACCATGGCCGGTGTGACCATCGGCAAGGTTACCGCCATCGATCTGGACCGCGACTCCTACACCGGTCGGGTGACGCTGCAGCTGGACAAGTCGGTGGACAACCTGCCGACCGACTCGACTGCCTCGATCCTGACCGCCGGGTTGCTTGGCGAGAAGTACATCGGCATCAGCGTGGGCGGTGAGGACCAGGTGCTCAAGGACGGCGGGACCATCCACGACACCCAGTCGGCACTGGTGCTGGAAGATCTGATTGGCAAGTTCCTGCTCAACTCCGTTGGCAAAGAACCGAAAGAAGCGCAACCGGCTAATTAAGGAGTTTCCATGATTTCCATCCTGCGACGTGGCCTGCTGGTCCTGCTGGCAGCCTTCCCCCTGCTGACCGTGGCTGCGCAGACGCCACACGATGTGGTTCAGGGCACCACCACTGAACTGCTGGGCGACCTCAAGGCCAACAAGGAACAGTACAAGTCCAACCCCAATGCCTTCTACGATGCGCTGAACCGCATCCTCGGCCCGGTGGTGGACGCTGACGGTATTTCCAAGAGCATCATGACCGTCAAGTACTCGCGCAAGGCCACCCCCGAGCAGATGCAGCGCTTCCAGGAAAACTTCAAGCGCAGCCTGATGCAGTTCTATGGCAATGCCCTGCTCGAGTACAACAACCAGGGCATCACCGTCGACCCGGCCAAGGCTGATGACGGCAAGCGCGCCAGCGTTGGCATGAAGGTCACCGGCAACAACGGTGCCGTGTATCCCGTGCAGTACACGCTGGAGAACATCGGTGGCGAGTGGAAGGTGCGTAACGTGATCGTCAACGGCATCAACATCGGCAAGCTGTTCCGCGACCAGTTCGCCGACGCCATGCAGCGCAATGGCAACGACCTGGACAAGACCATCGACGGCTGGGCCGGCGAAGTGGCGAAGGCCAAGCAGGCCGCCGACAACTCCCCGGAGAAGACCGTCAAATGAGTGAGGCCGGTGTAAGCATGGCCGAGCCGGGCGTGCTGCGCCTGGCCGGCGTGCTGGACTACCGCAGCGGGCCGGTCCTGCGCAAGCAGGGCAAGGCGCTGATCGCGGCATGCCGCGAGGCGCAGCTGGTGCTCGATTGTTCGGCAGTGCAGCGTTCCACCAGTGTCGGCCTGTCGTTGCTGCTGGCCTTCATGCGCGATGCCCAGGCCGCCGGCAAGGGTTGTCAGGTGCGCAGCATGCCGGACGACATGCGGGAAATTGCCGAGGTCTATGACCTCGATGAAGTGCTGGCAACCTGATGGCCCGGCACGGATGATGGCCCCTCGGTCAGTGAAGCCCTCGTTGGGCTTCGCAGGCGAGGGGCTTTTTTGTATGATGGCCGACCCGTGCGCATCGGGCGCCGATTGAGGTTGAGCATGCAGGCCGTAGAAGTTAAAAGCTTCCTTGAAGAGAAATTGCCGGGTTCCCGGGTCGAAGTTGAAGGCGAAGGCTGCAACTTCCAGTTGAACGTGATCAGCGACGAGTTGGCTGGCCTGAGCCCGGTCAAACGCCAGCAGGCGATCTATGCTCACCTGAATCCGTGGATCGCCAATGGCAGCATCCATGCGGTAACCATGAAATTTTTCAGCAGCGCAGCCTGGGCTGAGCGCACCTGAGCCAACGTGGCGGCGAGATTCCAATGGACAAACTGATTATTACTGGCGGCGCTTGCCTTGATGGCGAGATCCGCATTTCGGGCGCGAAGAACGCAGCCTTGCCAATTCTGGCGGCGACCCTGCTGGCCGACGGCCCGGTCACCGTGGGCAACCTGCCGCACCTGCACGACATCACCACCATGATCGAGCTCTTCGGCCGCATGGGCATCGAGCCGGTGATCGACGAAAAGCTGGCTGTCGAGATCGACCCTCGCACCATCAAGACACTGGTTGCACCTTACGAGCTGGTCAAGACCATGCGCGCCTCGATCCTGGTGCTGGGCCCGATGGTTGCCCGTTTCGGCGAGGCCGAAGTGGCCCTGCCTGGCGGTTGCGCCATTGGTTCGCGCCCGGTCGACCTGCACATCCGTGGCCTCGAGGCCATGGGCGCGAAGATCGAAGTCGAAGGCGGCTACATCAAGGCCAAGGCACCTGAGGGTGGCCTGCGCGGTGCGCACTTCTTCTTCGACACCGTCAGCGTGACCGGTACCGAGAACATCATGATGGCCGCTGCCCTGGCCAAGGGCCGCAGCGTGCTGCAGAACGCCGCGCGCGAGCCGGAAGTGGTCGACCTGGCCAACTTCATCAACGCCATGGGCGGCAAGGTCCAGGGCGCTGGTACCGACACCATCGTCATCGATGGCGTCGAGCGCCTGCACTCGGCCAACTACCGCGTGATGCCGGACCGTATCGAGACCGGTACCTACCTGGTTGCCGCTGCCGTGACCGGCGGCCGCGTCAAGGTCAAGGACACCGACCCGACCATCCTTGAAGCCGTACTGGAAAAACTCAAGGAAGCCGGCGCCGACATCAACACTGGCGAAGACTGGATCGAGCTGGACATGCACGGCAAACGGCCGAAAGCCGTCAACCTGCGTACCGCCCCGTACCCGGCGTTCCCGACCGACATGCAGGCGCAGTTCATCTCGCTCAACGCCATTGCCGAAGGCACCGGTGCAGTGATCGAGACGATCTTCGAAAACCGCTTCATGCACGTCTACGAAATGCACCGCATGGGCGCGCAGATCCAGGTCGAAGGCAACACTGCCATCGTCACTGGCGTCAAGGCGCTGAAGGGTGCCCCGGTAATGGCCACCGACCTGCGTGCTTCCGCCAGCCTGGTGCTGTCGGCGCTGGTAGCCGAAGGCGATACCCTGATCGATCGCATCTACCACATCGACCGTGGTTACGAGTGCATCGAAGAAAAACTGCAGATGCTGGGCGCGAAGATCCGTCGCGTACCGGGCTAGTCGTCTGCCTGGTGCATCCTGTGGGGGTGGGATTTGCCCGCTTTCGCAGGATGTGCCTAACGAATTGAATGCGGTCGGGCTCGACGCCCGGCCGGCAGTAGCCGCTTAAGGACCGACGTTCCAATGTTGACCATCGCGCTTTCCAAAGGCCGTATTCTCGACGATACCCTGCCGTTGCTGGCCGAGGCCGGTATCGTGCCGACCGAGAACCCGGACAAGAGCCGCAAACTGATCATCCCCACCACGCAGGACGATGTGCGCCTGCTGATCGTGCGTGCGACCGACGTGCCGACCTATGTCGAGCATGGTGCCGCCGACCTGGGTGTGGCCGGCAAGGATGTGCTGATGGAGTACGGCGGCCAGGGCCTTTACGAGCCCCTGGACCTGCAGATTGCCCGTTGCAAGCTGATGACCGCTGGCGTGGTCGGCGCACCCGAGCCCAAGGGCCGTCTGCGCGTGGCTACCAAGTTCGTCAACGTAGCCAAGCGCTACTACGCCGAACAGGGCCGCCAGGTCGACATCATCAAGCTGTACGGCTCGATGGAACTGGCTCCGCTGATCAACCTCGCCGACAAGATCATCGACGTGGTCGACACCGGCAACACCCTGCGTGCCAACGGCCTGGAGCCCCAGGAACTGATCGCCACGATCAGCTCGCGCCTGGTGGTCAACAAGGCCTCCATGAAAATGCAGCACGCCCGTATCCAGAGCCTGATCGACACGCTGCGCGGAGCGGTCGAATCGCGACACCGCGGCTGACTCTCTACCGACTGCGCGCGGCCTTCGCTGCCGCGCCCGTCTATCCGCGTCATAGCCATTTTTCTCGGGTGCCCGCGCGGATGGACTGGTAGCCTAGGGCGCCTGAGCATTCGCCAATAATCGAGGCCCTCGCCATGACCGTGTCCACTGCAATTGCCCGTCTCAACGCTGCTGATCCGGATTTCGCCCGACATCTGGATCATCTGCTGAGCTGGGAAAGTGTGTCCGATGACGCGGTCAACCAGCGCGTGCTCGACATCATCAAGGCCGTGCGCGAGCGCGGCGATGCGGCACTGGTGGAATTCACCCAGCGTTTCGATGGTGTCGATGCCAAGTCCATCGATGACCTGATCCTCGGTCGCGAGCGCCTGGAGCTGGCGCTGACCCGCATTACCCCGGCCCAGCGCGAAGCCCTGGAGAAGGCCGCCAACCGTGTGCGCATGTACCACGAGCGGCAGAAGCAGGACTCCTGGCAGTACACTGAGGCCGACGGCACCGTGCTCGGCCAGAAGGTCACCCCGCTGGACCGCGCCGGCCTGTATGTGCCGGGTGGCAAGGCGTCGTACCCGTCGTCGGTGCTGATGAACGCCATCCCGGCCAAGGTCGCCGGCGTGGCCGAAGTGGTGATGGTGGTGCCGACCCCGCGTGGCGAGGTCAACGAACTGGTGCTGGCGGCTGCCTGCATCGCCGGTGTCGACCGTGTGTTCACCGTCGGTGGCGCCCAGGCTGTTGCCGCGCTGGCCTACGGTACCGAAAGCGTGCCGCAGGTGGACAAGATCGTCGGCCCGGGCAACATCTACGTCGCCACCGCCAAGCGCCACGTGTTTGGCCAGGTGGGTATCGACATGATCGCCGGCCCGTCGGAAATCCTCGTGGTATGCGACGGCCAGACCGACCCGGACTGGATCGCCATGGACCTGTTCTCCCAGGCCGAGCACGATGAAGATGCCCAGGCCATCCTGGTCAGCCCGGACGCCGCCTTCCTCGACCGCGTTGCCGCCAGCATCGACAAGTTGCTGCCGACCATGGAACGTGCCGAGATCATCGAGAAGTCGATCAATGGCCGTGGCGCGCTGATCCAGGTGCGTGACATGCAACAGGCCATGGAAGTGGCCAACCGCATTGCCCCGGAGCACCTGGAGCTGTCGGTCGCCG
Source organism: Pseudomonas sp. 13159349 (assembly GCF_013305685.1). NCBI lineage: Bacteria > Pseudomonadati > Pseudomonadota > Gammaproteobacteria > Pseudomonadales > Pseudomonadaceae > Pseudomonas > Pseudomonas sp. 13159349. The sequence goes on from NZ_CP045553.1 coordinate 1,175,210, forward strand.
ACCCGCAGGCCTGGCTGCCGCACATCCGCCACGCTGGCGCGATCTTCATGGGCCGCCACACCAGCGAAGCGCTGGGCGACTACTGCGCAGGGCCCAACCACGTGCTGCCGACCTCCGGTACCGCGCGTTTCTCGTCGCCGCTGGGGGTGTATGACTTCCAGAAGCGTTCGTCGATCATTTTCTGCTCCGAGCAGGGCGCGTCCGAGCTGGGCCACACCGCCTCGGTCCTGGCCCGTGGCGAGTCGCTTACCGCCCACGCCCGTAGCGCTGAATACCGCATTCTGACCCAAGAGAAGGGGAACTGAGCATGAGTCGATTCTGGAGCCCCTTCGTCAAGGACCTGGTGCCTTACGTGCCGGGCGAACAGCCCAAGCTGGCCCGCCTGGTCAAGCTGAACACCAACGAAAACCCCTACGGCCCGTCGCCCAAGGCGCTGGAGGCCATGCGCGGCGAGCTGAACGACAACCTGCGCCTGTACCCGGACCCGAATGGTGACCGGCTGAAGCAGGCGGTGGCCGAGTACTACGGCGTGACCCCGGCACAAGTGTTCGTCGGCAACGGCTCGGACGAGGTACTGGCGCACATCTTCCACGGGCTGTTCCAGCACGACGCACCGCTGCTGTTCCCGGACATCAGCTACAGCTTCTACCCGGTCTACTGCGGTCTTTACGGTATCGCCTTCGAGCAGGTGGCTTTGGACGAGCAGTTCCAGATTCGCATCGAGGACTACAACAAGCCCAACGCCGGCATCATCTTCCCCAACCCCAATGCGCCGACCGGCTGCCTGATGCCGCTGCAGGCGGTGGAGCAGTTGCTGCAAGCCAACCGTGATTCGGTGGTGGTGGTGGATGAAGCCTACATCGACTTCGGTGGCGAAACGGCGATCAGCCTGGTGGACCGCTACGACAACCTGCTGGTCACCCAGACCCTGTCGAAGTCGCGCTCGCTGGCGGGGCTGCGGGTTGGCCTGGCGGTTGGCCACCCGGACCTGATCGAAGCGCTGGAGCGGATCAAGAACAGCTTCAACTCCTACCCGCTGGACCGTGCCGCGATCGTCGGCGCAGCGGTGGCGTTCGAGGACCGCGAGTACTTCGAAGAAACCTGCCGCAAGGTGATCGACAGCCGCGAGGTATTGGTCGGGCAACTGCGGGCCAAGGGCTTCGAAGTGCTGCCGTCGGCGGCCAACTTCATCTTCGCCCGCCACCCGCAGCACGATGCCGGTGAGTTGGCTGCACGCCTGCGCGAGCAGGGGGTGATTGTGCGCCACTTCAAGCAGCCGCGTATTGCCCAGTTCCTGCGCATCACCATCGGTACGCCAGAGATGAACCAGGCGCTGCTCGATGCGTTGACTTGACGCCATCCACTGCCCTGCGCGGTCCTTGTAGGAGCGGCCTTGTGTCGCGAAAGGGCCGCAAAGCGGCCCCAGCAGTTTTTGCATCTGCGCTGAAATCCAGGGGCCGCTTTGCGGCCCTTTCGCGACACAAGGCCGCTCCTACAAAAAATCGCGGCAGGTTTTTAATCGCTGCTCTCTCCAATGACAAACACTTTGCCCACCGGTATGCTGCGCCAATTCATCGGATGATTGGTTGAGTTGCATGAGTACCGAATTGACCAAGCGCTCCCTGGTCGAACTGGCCGTCGAGCGTATGCGCGAACGCATCGTGCTGGGCGATTGGCAGGTTGGCCAGCGTTTGCCGACCGAGCCGGAACTGGCCCTGCAGTTGGGCATAAGCCGCAACACCGTACGCGAGGCCATGCGTGTGCTGGCGTTCAGTGGCCTGGTGGAGATTCGCCAGGGGGATGGCAGCTACCTGCGCACGGCCCAGGACCCGCTACAGGCGGTGCAGGCGATGTCACGCTGCACGCCCGAGCAGGCCCGTGAGACCCGGCACATCCTTGAAGCCGAGGCCATCGGCCTGGCCGCGCTGCGCCGAACCGACGCCGATCTTCAGGCGCTTCGTGATGCCCTGGCCAACAGTGCCGGGCATTTTCACGGTGATATCGATGCTTATGTGGCCTGCGACCTGGTGTTTCACCAGCGGCTGGTCGATGCCGCCCACAACCCGGCCTTGAGTGAGCTGTATCGATACTTTTCCGGGGTGGTGGCTGCCGCGCTGCAGCACAACATGGCAACCGTGCCGCGCTGCCAGGCCACGTTCGACCTGCATGGGCAGATCCTTGCCGCAATCGAGCAACGCGATGCGGAGCAGGCCAAGCGCCTGAGCCGTACCCTTATCGAATCCTGACTCCGAGAAGGCCATGGCTGATTCCATCACCCGTAACACCCCACCGAGCGAGCGGGACCTCGATGAGTTGCTGATCGACGCCGAGGCTGACGACGAGCAGGTCCAACAGCAGCCGGTACAGATACAGCGGCCTTGGCTGTTGTTGCTCGGCCTGGTGCTGGTGGCATTGAACCTGCGCCCGGCATTGTCGAGCATGGCGCCGGTGCTGGGCCAGGTGTCCGAAGGCTTGGGGCTGAATGCCTCGCAGGCCGGTTTGCTGACCACCTTGCCAGTGCTGTGCCTGGGCCTGTTCGCTCCCTTGGCGCCGGTGCTGGCGAGGCGTTTTGGCAGCGAGCGGGTGATCCTCGGCATCCTCGCCACCCTGGCGCTTGGCATCGTCGTGCGCAGTAGCCTGGGGGCCACCGGGGTGTTCCTCGGCAGCCTGATGGCCGGGGCCAGTATCGGCATCATTGGCGTGCTGTTGCCGGGCATCGTCAAGCGCGATTTCCCGCAACACGCTGGCACCTTGACCGGCGTATACACCATGGCGCTGTGCCTGGGCGCCGCCATGGCTGCAGGCGCCACGGTGCCTCTGGCCCAGCACTTCAACGACAGCTGGGCGCTGGGGCTTGGCTTCTGGATGCTGCCGGCCCTGCTGGCCATGCTGGTATGGCTGCCGCAGGCCCGCCAGGGTCATGGCCTGCACAAGGTGGCTTATCGCGTGCGTGGGCTATGGCGGGACCCGCTGGCCTGGCAGGTGACCCTGTACATGGGCCTGCAGTCGTCACTGGCCTATATCGTCTTTGGCTGGTTGCCATCGATCCTGATCGGTCGCGGCCTGAGCCCGACCGAGGCGGGGCTGGTGCTGTCGGGGTCGGTAATCGTGCAGCTGGTCAGTTCGCTCAGTGCGCCCTGGCTGGCCACTCGCGGCAAGGACCAGCGCCTGGCCATCGTGCTGGTCATGCTGATTACCCTGACCGGCCTGTTCGGTTGCCTGTATGCGCCGCTTTCCGGGCTGTGGGGCTGGGCGGTTGTGCTGGGCCTGGGGCAGGGCGGTACCTTTGCCCTGGCGCTGACCTTGATCGTGCTGCGCTCGAAGGATGCCCATGTCGCGGCGAACCTGTCGAGCATGGCGCAGGGGGTGGGTTATACCCTGGCGTCGATGGGGCCGTTTGCGGTGGGGCTGGTACATGACCTGACCGGGGGCTGGGTGGCAGTGGGGTGGATTTTTGCCGTGCTGGGGGCGGGGGCCATCGTGTTCGGCCTGGGGGCTGGGCGGGCTTTGCATGTGCAGGTGAGCAGCGAGAAAGTCTGAAGCTGATATTGGCAGTGCTGGCCCTTTCGCGGGTAAACCCGCTCCTACAGGGATCGCACATAGCTTGAAGCCGTGATGTATCCGCGAAAGGGCCGGTACTGGCATAAGCAACCGGGGCAGATTATCGTGCTGCTTTCATCCCCAGGACGGACCAGCCCACATGAGCGACGCCAACCGCGACCTGATCACCCGCTTCTACCAGGCCTTCCAGCGCCTGGACGCCGAGGCCATGGTCGCCTGCTACAGCGACGATATCGTCTTCAGCGACCCGGTCTTCGGCACCTTGCGTGGCAAGGATGCAGGCGACATGTGGCGAATGCTCACCAGCCGGGCCAAGGACTTCACCCTGACCTTCGACAACGTCCGCGCCGATGAACGCACGGGCGCCGCACATTGGGTGGCCACCTACCTTTTCAGCCAGACCGGCCGCATCGTGGTCAATGATATCCAGGCGCGTTTCGTGATCCGTGACGGTTTGATCTGCCAGCACGATGACCACTTCGACTTGTGGCGTTGGTCGCGGCAGGCGCTGGGTGTGCCTGGCATGCTGCTGGGCTGGTCGCCGCTGGTGCAGAACAAGGTACGCCAGCAGGCGTTCAAAGGATTGCGAGCATTCCAGCAGGCCCAGGGTGAGTGACCCCGTTGAAATTGCCGCCAGCAAACCCTGGTATGTCTACTTGGTAAGGGCTGCCAATGGATCGCTGTATTGCGGTATCAGCGATGACCCGCAGCGGCGCTTTCTGGCGCACCAGAAAGGGCAGGGCGCGCGTTACTTCAAGACCAGCCCGGCCCAGGCGCTGGTGTATGTGGAGCAATGGCCGGACAAGGGCGAGGCGTTACGCCAGGAGCGGCTGGTGAAGCGGCTGCGCAAGTCGGCGAAGGAGGCGTTGGTGGCCTCCTATGGCGCAGTAGTGGCTGCTAATTAGGGCCGCTTCGCGCCCCATCGCCGGCAAGCCAGCTCCCACTTCGACTGCATAGACCTCAGGCCTGTGCAGTACCTGTGGGAGCTGGCTTGCCGGCGATGGGCTGCGCAGCAGCCCCGGGGTCATCAGTCCTTGCGCCGCTTCAACTGATCCACCAAGGTGGTCGGAAGGCCCTTGATGATCAAGGTCCCTGCCGCTTCGTCATACTCGACCTTGTCCCCCAGCAGGTGCGCTTCGAAGCTGATCGACAACCCCTCGGCACGGCCGGTGAAGCGGCGGAACTGGTTGAGGGTGCGCTTGTCCGCAGGGATTTCCGGCGACAGACCGTAGTCCTTGTTGCGGATGTGGTCGTAGAACGCCTTGGGCCGATCCTCGTCGATCAGGCTGGACAGCTCCTCCAGCGTGACCGGTTCGCCGAGCTTGGTCTGGGTAGTGGCGTACTCGACCAGGGTCTGGGTTTTTTCGCGGGCGGACTCTTCCGGCAGGTCTTCGCTCTCGACGAAGTCGCTGAAGGCCTTGAGCAGGGTGCGGGTTTCGCCCGGGCCGTCGACGCCCTCCTGGCAGCCGATGAAGTCACGGAAGTAGTCCGAGACCTTCTTGCCATTCTTGCCCTTGATGAACGAAATGTACTGTTTGGAGTTCTGGTTGTTCTTCCACTCCGACAGGTTGATGCGCGCCGCCAGGTGCAGCTGGCCAAGGTCGAGGTGCCGCGAAGGCGTCACATCAAGCTCGGCGTTCACTGCCACACCTTCGCTGTGGTGCAGAAGGGCGATCGCCAGGTATTCGGTCATGCCTTGCTGGTAGTGGGCAAACAGGATGTGGCCGCCGGTGGACAGGTTGGACTCTTCCATCAGCTTTTGCAGGTGCTCCACGGCCACACGGCTGAAGGAGGTAAAGTCCTTTTCTTCGTCCAGGTACTGCTTCAGCCAGCCGCTCAGCGGGTAGGCGCCGGACTCGCCGTGGAAAAAGCCCCAGGCCTTGCCTTGCTTGGCGTTGTAGCTGTCATTGAGGTCGGCCAGAAGGTTTTCGATGGCGTCGGAGGCAGCCAGTTCGGAATCGCGGGCATGCAGCACGGCGGGGCTGCCATCGGGCTTTTTGTCGATCAGGTGAACGATGCAATGACGGATTGGCATGGAATTCTCGGCGAGCTGCAAAAGTTGTCCAGTTTACCCTAGACACCAGGTGATGCAGTGGCCGGATGTTGGCAGAAATGCCGGTTGTTCGTTTTTTGTTCAATTTTGTGCGTTTTAGGCTAAAACCCCCGAAAAACCTGCATTAAATCGAAGCGTGCAGCGGATATTTATCTGCTCCTGTGGTAGCTTTGCGCGGTCTTGCGCCCCTTGTGTGGCGCATTGCTGGCAGCGTGCTGTCGTCGTGTCGAACCAAACGTCGATTTGCGTATCTACATACGCGATTGGCGCGGCCCTCCACTTTCAGGGGCTGGCCCGATAACGTCGTAGTCCGCTGCATAACCATCGAATTTGATAGGGAAGGAACACCACCATGGCATTGACCAAAGACCAACTGATTGCCGACATCGCCGAATCGATCGCCGCGCCCAAAGCCACCGCCAAGAACGCTCTGGAGCAACTGGGCCAGATCGTTGCCGACCAGCTGGAAAACGGCGCTGAAATCACTCTGCCAGGTATCGGCAAACTGAAAGTCGCTGAGCGTCCTGCCCGTACCGGCCGCAACCCTTCGACTGGCGCTGCCATCGAAATCGCTGCCAAGAAAGTCGTCAAGTTCGTTCCGGCCAAAGTGCTGACCGACGCCATCAACAAGTAATTGTTGAAGCTTTGACGAAACCGCGCCCGGCTTGCCCGGACGCGGTTTTTTCATGCCTGGGTTTTACGCCCGGCGTGCCAGGCTTGGCGCGCCTCGTCGTCGTGGAAGCTCCAGGCGACCATGCGGCTTTGCTTCTGCCCCTGGCCCATTTCACTGATGCGCACGGCCCTGGCGCCCGCTTTCCTGAGCGCAGCCTCGATCCCCGGCAAGTTGCTGGCCTTGGACACCAGGCTGGTGAACCACAGTACCCGTTCGGCGTACTGCACGCTTTCACTGACCAGTTGGCTGACAAAGCGGATCTCGCCGCCCTCGCACCACAGTTCGTTGTTCTGGCCACCGAAGTTGAGCACCGGCAGCTTGCGCTTGGGGTCCTGCTTGCCGAGGTTCTTCCACTTGCGCTGGCTACCACGGGTGGCTTCGTCGCGTGAGGCATGGAAGGGTGGGTTGCACAGGGTCAGGTCGAAGCGTTCGCCCTCCTGCAGCAGGCCGCTGAGGATGTGCGCACGGTTGGCCTGTTGGCGCAGGGTGATGGCCTTGCCCAGGCCGTTGGCCTGGACGATGGCCTTGGCCGAAGCCAGGGCCACGGGGTCGATGTCCGAGCCAAGGAAGCGCCAGCGGTAGTCGCTGTGGCCCAGCAACGGGTAGATGCAGTTGGCCCCCACGCCGATGTCCAGCGCACGCACCTGGGCGCCCTTGGGAATCTCGCCGGCATTGTCATCGGCCAGCAGGTCGGCGGCGACGTGGATGTAGTCGGCGCGGCCAGGAATCGGCGGGCACAGGTAGTCGGCGGGGATATCCCAGTGCTGGATGCCGTACTGGGCCTTCAGCAGAGCACGGTTGAACACCCGTACGGCCTCGGGGTTGGCGAAGTCGATGCTGGGTTTGCCGTGGGGGTTGGTGATGGTGAAGCGCGCCAGGTCAGGGTGGGCCTTGATCAGGCTGGGGAAGTCGTAGCGGCCCTGGTGGCGGTTGCGCGGGTGCAGGGTGGGTTTGTTCGGGGTCATGGCAGTGTCCAGCCCTATACGAGCGGTGGCTGATAGAGCCTGGGGCTGCTTTGCAGCCCTTTCGCGACACAAGGCCGCTCCTACAGGATAGCGGCGCCCTTCAGACCGGCGCCGTCCCTGTAGGAGCGGCCTTGTGTCGCGAAAGGGCCGCAAAGCGGCCCCAGCTTTTCTCTAGTGATTAAAGCGCTGCAATCCGCGCATGCTGCTCGGTGAAGTTGGCCAGGGCCTGTTCGGACTCGGCCAGCTTGGCGCGTTCCTTCTCGATCACGGCAGGTGGTGCCTTGTCGACGAAGGCGGCGTTGGACAGCTTGCCACCCACGCGTGCCACTTCACCCTGCAGGCGCTGGATTTCCTTGTTCAGGCGCGCCAGCTCGGCATCCTTGTCGATCAGGCCGGCCATTGGCACCAGCACTTGCAGGTCACCGACCAGGGCGGTGGCCGACAGCGGCGCTTCGTCGGCATCGCCCAGTACGGTAAACGATTCGACCTTGGCCAGCTTCTTCAGCAGGGCTTCGTTTTCCTGCAGGCGACGCTGGTCGTCGGCGTTGGCGTTCTTCAGGAACAGCGGCAGCGGCTTGCCCGGGCCGATGTTCATTTCGGCGCGGATGTTGCGCAGGCCGACCATCAGCTCCTTGAGCCACTCGATGTCGCCTTCGGCGGCAGCATCGATGCGGCTTTCATTGGCCACCGGCCATGGCTGCAGCATGATGGTCTTGCCTTCGATGCCGGCCAGCGGCGCGATGCGCTGCCAGATTTCTTCGGTGATGAACGGCATGAACGGATGCGCCAGGCGCAGCGCCACTTCCAGCACGCGCACCAGGGTGCGGCGGGTGCCACGGGCGCGCTCGACCGGGGCGTTCTCGTCCCACAGCACCGGCTTGGACAGCTCCAGGTACCAGTCGCAGTACTGGTTCCAGATGAACTCGTACAGCGCCTGGCTGGCCAGGTCGAAGCGGAACTGCTCCAGCTGGCGGGTCACTTCGGCTTCGGTACGCTGCAGCTGCGAGATGATCCAGCGGTCAGCCAGCGACAGCTCGTAGGCCTCGCCGTTCTGGCCGCAGTCTTCGCCCTTATCCAGCACGTAGCGGGCGGCGTTCCAGATCTTGTTGCAGAAGTTGCGGTAGCCTTCGACGCGGCCCATGTCGAACTTGATGTCACGGCCGGTGGAGGCCAACGAGCAGAAGGTGAAGCGCAGGGCGTCGGTGCCGTAGCTGGCGATACCTTCGGGGAACTCGGCCTTGGTCTGCTTGGCGATTTTTTCGGCAAGCTTGGGCTGCATCATGCCGCTGGTGCGTTTTTCCAGCAGGGCGTCGAGGGTGATGCCGTCGACGATGTCCAGCGGGTCCAGCACGTTGCCTTTGGACTTGGACATCTTCTGGCCCTGGCCGTCACGTACCAGGCCGTGCACGTACACGGTCTTGAACGGTACCTGCGGGGTGCCATCCTCGTTCTTGATCAGGTGCATGGTCAGCATGATCATGCGCGCAACCCAGAAGAAGATGATGTCGAAGCCGGTTACCAGCACGTCGGTGGAGTGGAATTTCTTGAGGAACTCGGTCTGTTCCGGCCAGCCCAGGGTGGAGAAGGTCCACAGGCCCGAGCTGAACCAGGTGTCGAGTACGTCGTCGTCCTGGCGCAGGACCACGTCGGCGCCCAGGTTGTGCTTGGCGCGCACTTCTTCCTCGTTGCGGCCGACATAGACCTGGCCGGCCTCGTCGTACCATGCCGGGATGCGGTGGCCCCACCACAGCTGTCGGCTGATGCACCAGTCCTGGATGTCACGCATCCAGGAGAAGTACATGTTCTCGTACTGCTTGGGCACGAACTGGATGCGGCCATCTTCCACGGCGGCGATGGCAGGTTCTGCCAGCGGCTTGGTGGAAACGTACCACTGGTCGGTCAGCCACGGCTCGATGACGGTGCCCGAACGGTCGCCTTTCGGCACTTTCAGCGCGTGGTCGTCGATGCTCACCAGCAGGCCCTGGGCATCCAGGTCGGCGACGATCTGCTTGCGTGCGACGAAGCGGTCGAGGTTGGCGTACTGGGCCGGCAGGCGGGTGTCCACCTGATCGTTGATGCTGCCGTCGAGGTTGAAGGCCTGCGCGCTGGCCAGCACGAAGGCATTCTTGTCGAAGATGTTCAGCAGCGGCAGGTTGTGGCGTTTGCCGACTTCGTAGTCGTTGAAGTCGTGGGCCGGGGTGATCTTCACGCAGCCGGTACCGAACTCGGGGTCGCAGTAGTCGTCGGCGATGATCGGGATGCGGCGGCCGACCAGCGGCAATTCGACGAACTTGCCGATCAGTGCCTGGTAGCGCTCGTCGTTCGGGTTGACTGCCACGGCCGCGTCACCCAGCAGGGTTTCCGGACGGGTGGTGGCGACGACCAGGTAGTCCTTGCCTTCGGCGGTCTTGGCGCCGTCGGCCAGCGGGTAGCGCAGGTTCCACAGGTGGCCCTTCTCGTCGTGGTTTTCCACTTCGAGGTCGGAGATGGCCGTGTGCAGCTTGGTGTCCCAGTTGACCAGGCGCTTGCCGCGGTAGATCAGGCCGTCTTCATGCAGGCGCACGAAGGCTTCCTTGACCGCTTCGGACAGGCCGTCGTCCATGGTGAAACGCTCGCGGCTCCAGTCGACCGACGAGCCCAGACGGCGGATCTGACGGCTGATGTTGCCGCCGGACTGGTCCTTCCATTCCCAGACCTTTTCCAGGAACTTTTCGCGGCCCAGGTCATGACGGTTCTGGCCCTTGGCCTCTAGCTGGCGCTCGACCAGCATCTGGGTGGCGATACCGGCGTGGTCGGTGCCTGGCTGCCACAGGGTGTCGCGGCCTTGCATGCGGCGGAAACGGATCAGGGCGTCCATGATCGCGTTGTTGAACCCGTGGCCCATGTGCAGGCTGCCGGTCACGTTCGGCGGCGGGATCATGATGGTGTAGGACTCGCCTGCACCTTGTGGGGCGAAATAGTTCTCGGACTCCCAGGTGTTGTACCAGGAAGTTTCGATGGCGTGCGGCTGGTAGGTCTTATCCATGCGCGGCGGGACCCTGTGCATTTATTCGGGAAAGCCGGGAAGTATAACCAAGCTAGGGGCCGCAGGCGACAAGCTGCTGCTATCTGGCAGGCAGGGACGGCCTATTCGCGGGTAAACCCGCGAAGAAGGCACCGCCGAATTTCGGTTTTACTCGGAACGCTTGATCAACCGCTCGATCCGCGCATCCAGCCGGCGCTTGATCTCGTTCTCGATGTGGGGGGTAAAGTCGTTGATCACGTCCTGCATGATCATCTGCGCCGCCGCACGCAGTTCGCTTTCCAGGTGCAGGAGGGTGTCCTGGCGGCGGGTCTGCGGGTCGTCTTCGGGTTCGGCAGCTATCGGTTCGGCCGCAGGCACATGGTTGCCGGGCGCTTCTTCCAGCAGCAACGGGATCTGCTCCACCGTCTCGGTCAGCAGCGGCGGTTGCAGGTCGGCGTCGCCAAGCAGCTGGCGTATCGACTCGAGGTCATCGAGCAGATGGGCGGAATCGGGCAGGGGGGAGGGCTTGTCCATCGTCGTCAAAGTCGCTGTAAGCGGTGGTCTTGCAGAGCATAGCCCTGTTCACGGTAGAAACGGAATCGTTCACGGGCCGATTGGCGGATGCCAGGCTCTTCAACGACGATTTCGGCCACTCGCTCGAACTGGCCGACGAAGGCCGGTACGCCGGTGCCCAGGTTGATCAACAGGTCGTGGTGGTCGCCCGCACTGTCGGCGGCCAGGCCCAATGCCACGCTGGCATCGGCATGTACCTCCGCGAGGTCGTGGGGCACGAAGGCCTCGCCCTTGAAGCGCCACAGGCGTTGGTCCAGCTCGCTGCGCTGCTCGGCGTCCTGGCAATGCAGGTAGACCCGGTGGCCAAGGCGCCAGGCCTTTTCGCACAGCTTGCAGGCGAAATCGAGCCGCGCCGACAGCGAGTCGGTGGGCAGGATGTAGAAATCGACTTTGCTCATGGTGGTATCGCCGGCCGGTGGAGCGCGGGGCGCCACCGGCTCAATGGCGTCAGGCGCCGGCGCGGTCCAGCAGGTACTGGGTCAGCAGGGGTACAGGGCGGCCAGTGGCGCCCTTGTCCTTGCCGCCGCTGACCCAGGCGGTGCCGGCGATGTCCATGTGCGCCCAGTCGTAGGCCTTGGCAAAGCGCGACAGGAAGCAGCCGGCGGTGATGGTGCCGGCCTTCGGCCCGCCGATGTTGCCCATGTCGGCGAACGGGCTGTCCAGCTGCTCCTGGTACTCATCGAACAGCGGCAGCTGCCAGGCACGGTCGTCGGCGCGCTTGCCGGCGTCGAGCAACTGGCCGACCAGGTCGTCGTTGTTGCCCATCAGGCCAGTGGTGTGGCTGCCCAGGGCGACGATGCAGGCACCGGTCAGGGTAGCGATGTCGATGACTGCCTGCGGTTTGAAGCGCTCGGCGTAGGTCAGGGTGTCGCACAGCACCAGGCGGCCTTCGGCGTCGGTGTTGAGGATTTCCACGGTCTGCCCGCTCATGGTGGTGACGATGTCACCCGGACGGGTGGCGCCGCCGCTCGGCATGTTCTCGGCGCAGGCCAGCAGGCACACCAGGTTGACCGGCAGCTGCAGCTCGAGCACCGCACGCAGGGTGCCGAGCACGCTGGCGGCACCGCACATGTCGTACTTCATTTCGTCCATGCCGGCACCAGGCTTCAGGCTGATGCCGCCGGTGTCGAAGGTAATGCCCTTGCCCACCAGCACGAACGGCTTGTCCGCCTTCTTGCCGCCCTGGTAGTTGAGCACGATCAGGCGTGGCGGCTGGTCGCTGCCCTGGCCGACGGCGTAGAACGCGCCCATGCCCAGGTCCTTGATCTTCTTCTCGTCCAGCACTTCGACCTTCAGCGCCTTGTGCGCCTTGGCCAGGTCCTTGGCCTGTTCGGCCAGGAAGCTTGGGTGGCACAGGTTGGGCGGCAGGTTGCCCAGGTCGCGCGTGAAGGCCATGCCGGTGGCGATGGCACTGGCATGCTTGACGGCACGTTCGACCTCGGCCTGGCCGGCCTTGTCGGCCAGCAGGGTGACCTTCTTCAGTGCGCGTGGCTCGGCCTTCTGGCTCTTGAAGCGATCGAACACGTATTCGCCGTCGAGCAGGGTTTCGGCCAGCAGGCGGTACTTGCCGTAGTGGGCGTCACGGTTGCTGACCGCGATGTCGTCCAGGGCAAGCACGGCGTCAGCGCCGTTCAGGCCCTTGAGCACGCCGGCGACGCTGGCGACCAGTTTGCGCCAGGCGCGGTCGCCCAGGGCTTCGTCCTTGCCGCTGCCCACCAGCAGTACGCGCTCGGCCTTCAGGCCCGCGAGGTTCTGCAGGAGCAGGGTCTGGCCCGGCTTGCCGGCCAGGTCGCCACGCTTGAGCACGGCACTGATGGCGCCTTCGCTGGCCTGGTCGACGGCCTTGGCCACGGCGCCGAGCTTGCGGTTTTCACCTACCGGGAGGACCAGGGTGGCGGTTTTTACGGATGCAGCAGCTACGCTTTTTACAACCAGTTCCATGTCAGGATCCCCGAATGATCGATACAGTCGGCGCTGTGTATTCCAGCGCTCTGGACGGGCCTGGCCGCGTCGTCGCGCGCCAGCGGAAAAGCTGCCAGTTTGAGCCTGCGGGAAGCGTGCTGACAACCCCGTTATGCGCCTTCATGCGCGGCGAAGTGACAGGGGCGGTCAATCACAGGATAATGCGCGCACTTTACATGGAGGTTCGCCTTTGGCGAACCGGCATTGGTCTTGGCTGTACTAAGTCATTGTCTGGCGCCATTGATTGGCAGTCCGCCCTGACAACCCAGGAGTGTCTGGTTTGATCGTCTTTCGTTATCTGTCCCGCGAGGTCCTGGTGACCTTGAGCGCCGTCAGCGCCGTGCTGCTGGTGATCATCATGAGCGGGCGCTTCATCAAGTACCTGGCCCAGGCTGCCCAGGGTGTGCTCGACCCGAGCGTGCTGTTCCTGATCATGGGCTTCCGTCTGCCGGGCTTCCTGCAGCTGATCCTGCCTCTGGGGCTGTTCCTCGGCATTCTCCTGGCGTACGGGCGCCTGTACCTGGAAAGCGAGATGACCGTGCTGTCGGCCACCGGCATGAGCCAGCAGCGCCTGCTGGGCCTGACCATGGCGCCGGCCGCCCTGGTCGCCCTGCTGGTGGCCTGGCTTAGCCTGAGCCTGGCACCGCTGGGCGTGGCCCAGGTGCAGCAGATCATCGCCCAGCAGGATGCCCTGACCGAGTTCGACACCCTGGTGCCGGGCCGCTTCCAGACCCTGCGCGACGGCTCGCGGGTGACTTACACCGAAGAGCTGTCGGACGACCGCATCAACCTGGCCGGGGTGTTCATTTCCGAGAAGCGCTTCAACCAGGACAAGACCAAGGACCGCGCCCCGTCGGTGCTGGTTGCCGAAAAAGGCCACCAGGAAATCCAGGCCGACGGCAACCGCTACCTGGTGCTGGAAAACGGCTACCGTTACGACGGCAACCCGGGCCAGGCCGATTACCGTGCAATCAAGTACGACACCTACGGCGTGCTGCTGCCCAAGCCGGAAGTCGCCGAGGAAGTGACCGATCGCGAAGCCATCCCCACTTCCGAGCTGATCGGCAAGAAGGGCCTGCGTGAGCGCGCCGAGCTGCAATGGCGGCTGTCGCTGCCGATCCTGGTGTTCATCGTCACCATGCTGGCGGTGCCGCTGTCCCGGGTCAACCCGCGCCAGGGCCGCTTCCTCAAGCTGCTGCCGGCAATTCTTCTGTACATGGCCTACCTGACAATGCTGATTTCCGTACGCGGCGCCCTCGAGAAGGGCAAACTGCCGATCGCCCTGGGCATGTGGTGGGTCCACGGCCTGTTCCTGCTGATCGGCCTGGGCCTGATGTACTGGGAGCCGCTGCGCCTCAAGCGCGCCGCCCGTCGTGCGGAGGTGGCCCATGGGTAAGCTCGACCGCTACATCGGCCAGAGCGTGCTGCTGGCCATCCTCGCCGTGCTGGGGATCATCCTCGGCCTGGCTTCGCTGTTTGCCTTCATCGACGAGATGAGCGACCTGAGTGACACCTACACGGTGATGGAGGCGGGCAACTTCGTCCTGCTGACCGCACCGCGGCGGCTGTACGAAATGCTGCCGATGGCCGCCTTGATCGGCTGCCTGATCGGCCTGGGCAGTCTGGCCAGCAGCAGCGAACTGACCATCATGCGTGCTGCCGGGGTTTCCATCGGGCGCATCGTCTGGGCGGTGATGAAGCCGATGCTGGTACTGATGCTGGTGGGCCTGCTGATCGGCGAGTACGTGGCGCCGGTGACCGAGAACAAGGCCCAGGCCGACCGTTCCCTGGCCCAGGGCGGTGGTGAGGCGCAAAGCTCCAAGCGCGGCATGTGGCACCGCCAGGGCGAGGAGTACGTGCACATCAACGCCGTGCAGCCTAACGGCCTGCTGCTGGGTGTGACCCGTTACCGCTTCGACAGCGAGCGCAAGATCGTCACCTCGAGCTTCGCCCGCCGTGCACAGTACCAGGACGACCACTGGATGCTCAGCGACGTGCGCACCACCTTCTTCCGTGGCGACCACACCGAAGTGGTGACCGCGCCACAGGAGCGCTGGGACGTTTCGCTCACGCCGCAACTGCTCAATACTGTGATCCTCGCGCCGGAGTCGCTGTCCATCACCGGGCTGTGGGACTACATCCACTACCTGTCCGACCAGGGCCTGAACAATGCCCGTTACTGGCTGGCGTTCTGGACCAAGGTATTGCAGCCGATGGTGACCGCGGCGCTGGTGCTGATGGCCATTTCCTTCATCTTCGGCCCGCTGCGTTCGGTAACCCTTGGCCAGCGCGTGTTCACCGGTGTACTGGTGGGCTTTGTGTTCCGCATCGCCCAGGACCTGCTGGGGCCTTCGAGCCAGGTGTTCGGCTTCCCGCCGCTGCTGGCGGTGGTGATCCCGGCAGGCATCTGTGCGCTGGCCGGCGTGTGGTTGTTGCGCCGGGCAGGTTGATGGCCTGAGCTGTACAAAAAAAGCCGACCTCAGGGTCGGCTTTTTGCTGCTTGACCAATAGCTGTAGGCTTGCGGCGAACTTGAAGGAGCAGCCTTGTGCTGCGAAAGGGCCGGTCTGGCAAAACACTCTCGTTGCCAGTGATGGCCTCTTCGCAGCACAAGGCTGCTCCTACAGGTACATTGGTTGCCCTGAAGCTTGTACTTATCTCTTCTGCTTAGGCACCCGCACCAGATGGCTTTCCGAATAGATGTCATGCCAGCCCCGCTGGCGCTTGTCGATCAACGCCCAGAAAAAACCCAGCCCCAGGCACAGCCACGAAGCAATCGACACCACGAAGCGCAGCAGCGCCTGCCACAGGCTGATGGCCGTGCCATCGGCGTTCTGCACCCGCACGCCCCACACCTGCATGCCCAGGGTCTGCCCGCCATGGGTCCAGAACTTGGCAAAGAAACCGAACAGGACGAACAGCAGCACCGTCGACAGCAGCGGGTCGCCGTCCAGTGCGCCAGCCTCGGTCAATTCACGCATGCGGGCTTCGCCGATGATCGCCATCTGGATCATCTTGTAGGCACCTGCGGTCACGATCAGCAGCGCCGTGCACAGCAGGAAGTCGTAGAACATCGCCGCCAGGCGTCGGCCCAGGCCGACCGGAGGAAAATCACCCTGGGGTGTGAGCAGAGGCTTGGACATGCAAAACGGCTCCAGAAGACGAAGCCGCTATTCTACGGGCAAAAAAAAGCCCCTGCACTTGGCAGGGGCTTTTCTCGAAGTCGGGTTCGGCTTAGCCGGCGACCTGAACTTTGTCAGCCTGCATGCCTTTCTGGCCCTGGACTGCTTCGAAGGTGACCTTCTGGCCTTCTTTCAGGCTCTTGAAGCCGTTACCTTCGATAGCGCGGAAGTGCACGAACAGATCCGGACCGCTTTCTGGGGTGATGAAGCCGTAACCTTTTTCGTCATTGAACCACTTGACGGTACCGTTCTGACGCTCAGCCATTGTCTTATTTCCTATGAAGCTTGAATTTTGATGACAGTTTCTTTTGCAATAAAGGAAGCAAAAGATTACTGGGCTGGGTTGCAGGAAAGTAAGAGACGTCGAACGGGTTGTAGCAGATTGCGGCTACTGGCCCAGGTCACGAACTGTTGCGACCCATGCAAACACAGTGCAGTGACTCTACGCCAACTCCCGAGCGAAAAACAAGCCCTTGGTCGTATGGAAAATCGGCCGTTTGCCGATAACCGACCGATTTGTCGGAAACGGCATGGCGCCTGGCCTGGCGCCATGTTCAAAAGTTATTGGACAGGTTCGAAAACGAATATGTCGAACCTGCCCGCAACCTTCACAAAGCGGCTTCAGCCCCGGTAGTAACGTTGTGCCACGAAAGGCATTTTGCTGACTTTCAAGGCAACCTTCTTGCCACGCACCACGGCAAACAGTGGGGTGTCGATAGCGGTATGTTCACTATCGATATAACCCATTGCTACAGGTGCACCGAGTGTCGGGCCAAAGCCGCCGCTGCAAACTTTGCCTACAGGTTTATCGTTTGCATCGACAATATCCGCGCCTTCGCGTACTGGCGTACGTTCCTGCGGCAACAGGCCCACACGTTTGCTCGACACGCCCTCGCGCTGATGGGCGAATATGGCCTCGGCACCCGGGAAGCCGGCGGCACGCGCGCCATCGGCACGGCGAACCTTGGAAATGGCCCACAGCAGGCTGGCTTCCACTGGCGTGGTTTCGGTATTCATGTCGTGGCCATACAGGCACAGGCCGGCTTCCAGGCGTAGCGAGTCACGCGCACCCAGGCCGATCGGTTGTACTTCGGGCTCTGCCAGCAGGCGGCGAGCCAGGGCTTCGGCGGCATGCACCGGTACCGAAATTTCGTAGCCATCTTCGCCGGTGTAGCCTGAGCGGCTGACGAAGCAGTCTTCACCCAGCAGTTTCACCGGGCGGAACTGCATGAAGGTCATGCCGGCCACTTCCGGGGCCAGGCGTTCCAGCACCTTGACTGCCGCCGGGCCTTGCAGGGCCAGCAGTGCGCGTTGCTCGAACAGCGGCTGCACCTCGCAACGGCTGCCGATGTGCGCTTGCAGGTGGGCCAGGTCCTGATCCTTGCAGGCGGCGTTGACCACCAGGAACAGCGTGTCGTCGCCCAGGTTGGCAACCATCAGGTCGTCGAGGATGCCGCCTTGCTCATTGGTGAACATGGCATAGCGCTGCATGCCCACCGGCAGGTCGATGATATCCACCGGCACCAGGCTTTCCAGGGCCTTGGCGGCATCGGTGCCGCGCAGGGTGATCTGGCCCATGTGCGAGACATCGAACAGGCCGGCCTGCTCGCGGGTGTGCAAGTGTTCCTTGAGCACGCCCAACGGGTACTGCACCGGCATGTCATAGCCGGCGAACGGCACCATGCGCGCACCCAGTTCCAGGTGCAGGGCGTGCAGTGGGGTCTTGAGCAGTGTTTCGGACATCGGTGACTCCTTGCTGTTGTTGTCGGGTCAACATTCGATGATGTTGACGGCCAGGCCGCCACGGGCGGTCTCTTTGTATTTGCTTTTCATGTCGGCGCCGGTCTGGCGCATGGTGCGGATGACCTTGTCGAGCGACACGTAGTGCTGCCCGTCGCCGCGCAAGGCCATGCGCACCGCGTTGATCGCCTTCACCGAGCCCATGGCGTTGCGCTCGATGCAAGGCACCTGGACCAGCCCGCCAATCGGGTCGCAGGTCAGGCCCAGGTTGTGTTCCATGCCGATTTCGGCAGCGTTTTCCACCTGTTGCACGGTGCCGCCCATCACCTCGCACAGCGCGCCGGCGGCCATCGAACAGGCCACGCCAACCTCGCCCTGGCAGCCTACTTCGGCACCGGAAATGGAGGCGTTTTCCTTGTACAGGATGCCGATGGCCGCGGCGGTGAGCAGAAACCGCACCACCCCGTCCTCGTTGGCTCCCGGTACGAAGCGCATGTAGTAATGCAGCACCGCCGGGACAATGCCCGCCGCGCCGTTGGTCGGCGCAGTGACCACACGCCCGCCGTAGGCGTTTTCCTCGTTCACTGCCAGGGCATAGAGGTTGACCCAGTCGAGCACCGACAGGGCATCGCGCAGGCTGGCCTCGGGATTGCGGCTCAGTTGGCGGTACAACGCCGGCGCCCGGCGCTTGACCTTGAGCCCGCCCGGCAGGATGCCTTCATGCTGGCAACCGGCTTCGACGCAGTCCTGCATCACCTGCCAGATGCGCAGCAGCCCGGCACGGGTTTCCGCCTCGGGGCGCCAAGCCGCCTCGTTGGCCAGCATTACCTGGCTGATCGACAGGTTTTGCCCGGTGCAATGGCCGAGCAGCTCCTTGGCGGTCTTGAACGGGTAGGTCAGCGGTGTGCTGTCCTCGACGATGCGGTCGTGGCCGGCAGCGTCCTGGTCGACCACGAAACCGCCGCCCACCGAGTAGTACTCGCGGCTGCGGATTTGCAAGCCGGCCTCGTCGAAGGCGCGGAAGATCATGCCGTTGGGGTGGTAGTCCAGCGGCTTGCGGATCATCGCCAGGTGCTGCTTTTCGATGAACGCGATGCTGTGCTCGCCGAGCAGGTTCAGCCGACCGCTGTCGCGGATGGCCTGCAGGCGGGCAGGGATGGTGTCGGTGTCGATGACATCGGGGTGTTCGCCTTCAAGGCCCAGCAGCACGGCCTTGTCGCTGCCGTGGCCCTTGCCGGTGGCGCCGAGCGAGCCGTACAGCTCGGCCTTGACGCTAACCGTGCGGGCGAGCAGGCCATCACGACGCAGCCCTTCGGCGAAACGCGCGGCGGCGCGCATCGGGCCGACCGTGTGCGAGCTGGAGGGGCCGATGCCGATCTTGAACAGGTCGAAGACGCTCAAAGACATTGCTCATTCCCTCCGAAAGGTAAGGCGAGTGCTGCGCACTCGATCGCCGGCAAGCCAGCTCCCACAGGTACTGCACCAGCCTTGGAAAACAGGTGAGCCCTTTAGGGCTGGCAAGCCAGCTCTCACAGGTATTGCTCCAGCCTTGGGTGCGGTGAGGCCCCTGTGGGAGCTGGCTTGCCGGCGATGAGGCCAGAGCGCCGGGTCAGGCGTCCTGATAGCTCTCGATCGACGGGCAGGCGCACACCAGGTTGCGGTCGCCGAATACGTTGTCGACCCGGCCGACCGGCGGCCAGTACTTGCCTTCCACCAGGCTTGGCAGCGGGTACACCGCCTGCTCGCGGCTGTAGCCATGGGCCCATTCGCCAACCAGTTCGGCCGCAGTGTGCGGGGCGTTCTTCAGCGGGTTGTCGTCCTTGTCCAGGCTACCGTTCTCGACCGCGCGAATTTCTTCTCGGATCTGGATCATCGCGTCGCAGAAGCGGTCCAGTTCTTCCTTGGACTCGCTTTCGGTCGGTTCGATCATCAGCGTGCCCGCCACCGGGAAGGACATGGTCGGGGCGTGGAAGCCAAAGTCGATCAGGCGCTTGGCCACGTCGTCGACGCTGATACCGCTGGTGTCCTTCAGCGGGCGCAGGTCGAGGATGCACTCGTGCGCCACCAGGCCGTTGCCGCCGGTATAGAGAACAGGATAGTGCTCTTCCAGGCGACGGGCGATGTAGTTGGCGTTGAGGATTGCCATCTGCGAGGCACGCTTGAGGCCGGCACCGCCCATCATGCGGATATACATCCAGGTGATCGGCAGGATGCTGGCGCTGCCGAACGGCGCGGCACAAACCGCGCCCTCGGTGTTTTCCAGCTGCGCGTGGCCGGGCAGGAACGGCGCCAGGTGCGACTTGACGCCGATCGGGCCGACGCCCGGGCCGCCACCGCCGTGCGGGATGCAGAAGGTCTTGTGCAGGTTCAGGTGGGAAACGTCGCCGCCGAACTTGCCTGGGGCGCACAGGCCGACCATGGCGTTCATGTTGGCGCCGTCGATGTACACCTGGCCACCGTTGTCGTGGATGATCGCGCAGATTTCGCCGATCGCTTCCTCGAACACGCCGTGGGTCGACGGGTAGGTGATCATGATCGCGGCCAGGCGCTCGCGGTGCTCGATGGCCTTGGCGCGCAGGTCCTCGACATCGACGTTGCCGCGGGCATCACAGGCGGTGACCACCACGCGCATGCCGGCCATGTGCGCGGTTGCCGGGTTGGTGCCATGGGCCGACGACGGGATCAGGCAGATGTCGCGGTGGCCTTCGCCACGGCTGCGGTGGTAGGCGCGAATGGCCAGCAGGCCTGCATACTCACCTTGGGAACCGGCGTTGGGCTGCAGCGACACGGCGTCGTAGCCGGTGGCGGCGCAGAGCATGGCTTCCAGCTCGGTGGTCATCTGCAGGTAGCCCTGGCTCTGCTCGGCGGGGGCGAACGGGTGCAGGTTGCCGAACTCGGCCCAGGTGACCGGGATCATTTCGCTGGCGGCGTTCAGCTTCATGGTGCACGAGCCCAGCGGGATCATGCTGCGATCCAGCGCCAGGTCCTTGTCGGCAAGGCGGCGCAGGTAGCGCATCAGCTCGGTTTCGCTGTGGTAGCGGTTGAATACTGGGTGCGAGAGGATGGCCGACTGGCGCAGCAGGGCGGCAGGCAGCAGCGAGCCGGTGCTGGCGGCCAGCGC
This sequence comes from Pseudomonas sp. 13159349, assembly GCF_013305685.1. NCBI lineage: Bacteria > Pseudomonadati > Pseudomonadota > Gammaproteobacteria > Pseudomonadales > Pseudomonadaceae > Pseudomonas > Pseudomonas sp. 13159349. Next base: position 1,196,042 of record NZ_CP045553.1, read on the forward strand.
GTTGAAGTCCGGCTGGGCCTGGTCGCCACCGATCAGTTGCCACAGGGTCTCGACATCGGCCTGGCTAGTGGTTTCGTCCAGCGACAGGCCCACGTGGGCGGCGTCGATCTGGCGCAGGTTGATGCCCTGGGCGCGGGCCTTGTCATGCAGGCTGGCAGTGGCGCTGCCGGTGGCCAGGGTCAGGGTGTCGAAGGCGCTGGCGCCCACTACCTGCACGCCCAGCGTCTTCAGGCCGGCGGCCAGGATCGCGGTCAGGGCATGGGTACGTTCGGCGATGCGCTTGAGGCCGGCCGGGCCGTGGTACACGGCGAACATGCTGGCGATGTTGGCCAGCAGCACCTGGGCGGTGCAGATGTTGCTGGTGGCCTTTTCGCGGCGGATGTGCTGTTCGCGGGTCTGCATGGCCAGGCGCAGGGCGGTCTTGCCGAAGCGGTCGATCGACACGCCGACCAGGCGGCCTGGCATGTCGCGCTTGAATGCGTCACGGGTGGAGAAGTAGGCCGCGTGCGGGCCACCAAAGCCCAGCGGCACACCGAAGCGCTGGGCGCTGCCGATGGCCACGTCGGCACCGAACTCGCCCGGCGGGGTCAGCAGGGTCAGGGCCAGCAGGTCGGCGGCCACGGCGACCAGGGCGTTGGCGGCGTGGAAGCGCTCGACCACTTCGCGGTAGTCGAACACTTCACCGTTGCTGGCCGGGTACTGCAGCAGGGCGCCGAAGAAGGCGCTGACATCGCCCAGCTCGCGTTCGTCGCCGACCACGATCTCGATACCCAGCGGCTCGGCACGGGTGCGCAGCACGTCGAGGGTTTGCGGGTGGCAGTGCACGGAGGCGAAGAAGGCGTGGCTGGCCTTGTTCTTCGACAGGCGCTTGCAGAAGGTCATGGCCTCGGCCGCAGCTGTGGCTTCGTCGAGCAGGGAGGCGTTGGCGATCGGCAGGCCGGTCAGGTCGCTGATCAGGGTCTGGAAGTTCAGCAGCGCTTCCAGGCGGCCCTGGGAAATTTCTGGCTGGTACGGGGTATAGGCGGTGTACCAGGCCGGGTTTTCCAGCAGGTTGCGCAGGATCGGCGCCGGGGTGTGGGTGTTGTAGTAGCCCTGGCCGATGTAGCTCTTGAACAGCTGGTTCTTGCCGGCGATGGCCTTGAGCGCGGCAAGCGCGTCGGCTTCGCTCTGCCCGTCGTGCGAGCCGAGCACGCTGGTGCCCTTGATGCTGTCAGGGATGACCGCTGCGGTCATGGCTTCCAGCGAGTCGAAGCCGAGGGCGGCCAGCATGGCCTGCTCGTCAGCGGCGCGCGGGCCGATGTGGCGGGCGATGAATTCGTTGGCGGTGCCGAGGTTGATGGTCATGGCGGGGTTCCTCAGGCGTCGTCGTTGGCTTTGATCAGGCGGTCGTAGGCGTCTTGGTCGAGCAGGGCGGTGACTTCGCTCATGTCGGCCGGGTTGAAGCGGAAGAACCAGCCGTCTCCCAGCGGGTCTTCGTTGACCAGCTCGGGGCTGTCGTTGAGGGCTTCGTTGACGGCGACCACTTCACCGGCCAGGGGCATGTACACGCCGCTGGCGGCTTTCACCGATTCCACGGTGGAGGCTTCGGCGCCTTTGTCGTACTGCTGCAGCTCTGGCAGTTGCACGTAGACCACATCGCCAAGGGCGTTCTGGGCGTAGGCGGTGATGCCCACGGTAACGCTGCCATCGGCTTCGACGCGCAGCCATTCGTGATCTTCAGTGAAACGCAACTCGCTCATGGGGAATCCTCGGGAAGCAGGGCGTTAGGCGCGGTGGCTCCGCGCTCTTGGGGTTGGGATTCCCTTAGCAAAAATGCGGCCAATCGTTAAAAAACCTTTTAAATCAATATGTTAATTGTTTTACGTATTCAGTTTGTCATTCTTGTGGAATGAAAACGCTACAGCGGGAGGGGGATGGAAAAGGGTTTGGGGATCAAACCCTTGCACTGCCGTATCTGAATGTGTGTGTATCGATTTGAATACGGTGTATTTAAATCGATACGGTATTGCCTGCGGGGTGCCAGCCTGGCACCGCTGACCGTTTCGACATTGTGCGAGTATTTTTGCGGTCATGGTGTAACTACTTCCTGGTCCTGGTCCTGGTCCTGGTCCTGGTCCTGGTCCTGGTCCTGGTGGGCGCGCTATGTTGTTCAAACCAGCCGTGGTCACGATACCACGCCACCGTATCGGCGATTGTCAGCTCCAGCGCCCGAAAGCTCAGGCCAAGCGCGTGCTCGCTTTTGCTGTGGTTGAAACGCGTACGATCCTTTTCGCGTACCAGCAGGCGCAGCGTGGCCAAGCTCAGCAGGATGGGCTGGCCGGTGAGCCGTGAATACATTTCCTGTACTGCGGCCAGGCAGAATAACAACGGCAACGGTAAATGCCGCGCGGGCGTTCGTACGCCGGCCAGACGGCCTACTATTGGTACCAGTTCAGCCATGGTCATATGTCGCCCGGCCGCCAGGTAGCGTTCGCCGCTTCGTCCTTGTGTGGCTGCGGCAATCTGCGCCAACGCTACATCGCGGGCGTCGACCACCGAGAAACTACCCGGGATCAAGCCAGGCAATTTGCCGCGCACGACATCGTTGACCAGTTGCCCGGCTGACGTAGGGCCGATGTCGCCAGGGCCCCACATCCAGCCGGGGAGCACCATGCAGGCGTGCATGTCGGGGCAGGCATCGAGAAACTCAGTCACGACGCGGTCGGCGAGGAGCTTGCTGCGGTAGTAGTCATCTGCATCTGCTTCGGCCCGCAGGCATGTCTCATCGATCGACGTGCCTGGTGCCCCGTCGAGCACTGCAATGGACGAGGTATGGATAAACCGCCGGATGCCGGCCAGGTAGGCTTGCTCCAACAGGTGGCGGGTACCGGTCACGTTGATCTGCTCGAGTGCTTGCCAGTGGCTACCGCCTTTGTAGTTGTCACGAAAGAACGCTGCAGTATGGAACACCGTATCGCAGCCGCGCAGCGACGCCGCGAAAGCGTCGACATCGGCCATGTCGCCTTCGACCAGCTCTACTTCGGGCAGATCAGCGAACTGCTGTTCCCCCTTTGCTCTTGACCGCACCAGCCCTTTGACCGTGTAGCCATGAGCGACCAGTTCACGGACCAGGTTGTTGCCCAGCAAGCCGGTTGCTCCGGTAACGAACACATTGCGCATGGCTCAACCCTCGCTCTGTTCGGCAGATGGCTTCAACATGGCACTGTCGAAAAACACCGCTTCACGGATGGCCAGGCCATTTCTGAAGGTGAAGTGCGCCGCATAGTGCACGCAAATCCGACGCCCATGGGCCGGAACGATCACGCCTGCTGGCAGCAGCAGCGGGGCAGTGAAGGTGCCGGTCAGGACGGCGGTCATTGCCAGCCGATCGTCCGAGACCATGAATGGGGTCAGGGCCACCTGGGCATCAGGGAGTGCGCTGAACAGCGCCATCTCCCGCGCGCGCATGGCTTCGCGCCCGGTTTGGGTCGTCATGCCGTCCAGGTACACGAAGTCTTCGTCGACCAGTGCCAGCAGCCCTTGCACATCACGCTGGTTAAAGGCATTGGCGGCGCGTTGGGCATAGTCCTTGGGGCTAGTCATCATGCAATCCATTCCATTTGTTCAGAGGGGCCCAAGGTATACTCCCGCGCTTGCTGTCGAAAAACAGCGCCTACTGCATAGTGGGTTTGCGAATTTGCAGACCAGGGAGAGGCCAGCACATATGGCATTGCAGGAAAACTGGGACGATCTTCGGCTGCTATTGGCCGTATCGCGGCGTGGCAGCTTTCTTCGCGCTGGCGAGTTGCTGGGTATTGCACCATCGACCGTTTCGCGTCGCCTGACCCAGCTTGAGGCAGCATTGGGCGAGCCGCTCGTCGAGCGGGGCGTAGAGGGATGCAGGCTGACCTCGCGCGGTCAATCGCTGGTCGAAGTGGCCCAGGCAGCAGAAGCTGGGCTACGGCGCCAGACGCCTGCTGGCGCAGCCGAGCTGCCTTGCGAACTCTCTGGCACTGTGCAGGTGAGCGCAGGGGAAGGCTTCTCGACTTGCGTACTGGAGGCGGCCAATCGCTTCACCGGACTACACCCGGGGTGCTCGGTGGAGTTGACCGTGACCGCCGACTTCCACAAGATCGTCCGGGGTGTGGCGGACATTGCCGTGCGCACGGCCCACCTGGGTGAGCCCTCACTGATTTATCGGCCGATAGGCCGGCTTGGCTATGGTGTGTTCGCCGCTGCTGGTTACCTGCACCGTTTTCCGGGGGTTACCCCTGCGACGGCGGTCAATATCGGCCTGCTTCCGCCGCTGGACGTGTTGCCGCAAGTACGTGCGGCAAAGGCGGGGGGGCTGGAACGTGCGCCGATCCGCGTGACCTCGTTCAGCGCACAGCTCGAATCGGTGAGACGAGGCATGGGGGTGGCGGTACTGCCCCGGATTCTGGCCAAGGATTTGATCGAGTTGTTCGTCGACCTTCCCCTTCCAGATTTGGAGGTCTACATGGTGACCCGGCCACAGGCATTGAAGCAGCCTCACATAAAGTGCTTTTTCTCGATCCTGGAGGAAATGCTGCACCAGGCCCTGTCTACGGATTCTGGGCAGGACCTGGCGCAGCAACATACCGGCTGAGCGTTCAGCGTCTGGCTCAAAAGAACGGCAACGCCAGATACAGCTTGATCACGATGACATTGATGATGTCGATGAAGAACGCCCCCACCATCGGCACCACCAGGAAGGCAATGCGCGAGGCTCCGTAGCGCTGGGTCACCGCTTGCATGTTGGCGATTGCCGTTGGCGTTGCACCCAGGCCGAAACCACAGTGCCCGGCGGCCAGTACCGCTGCATCATAGTTGCGGCCCATGACCCGGAACGTGACGAATATCGCGAACAGTGCCATGACCAATGTCTGTGCGGCGAGCAATGCAAAGAATGGTAATGCCAGCGCTGAAAGGTCCCACAACTTGAGCGACATCAAGGCAATGGCCAGGAATAACGACAAACTCACATTGCCCAATACCGAGACTTCCCGTTCGAAGACTTGATAAAAGCCGAGCGCCGAAAGGCCGTTTCGCAACACCACGCCCACAAACAACACGCAAACGAACGTAGGCAGTTCAAACGCAGTGCCTTTCAGCATACCGTTAAGTAACGAGCCTGCGAGCAAACTGACAGCGATCAGCGCCAATGTTTCGATAAATGAAAACGGCGTGATCAAGCGTTCTTTGTCTGGTTGTTCGAAACCCTTGGGCAGTTGTGGTGCTGGTTCTTCGATACCAGGTGTCGTTACCCGTCTGATCAACAACCGGGCGACCGGGCCACCAATAAGGCCACCCAGTACCAGGCCGAAGGTAGCTGATGCCATTGCCAGTTCGGAGGCCGACGCCAGACCGAACTTTTCGGTGAAAGTGGCCCCCCACGCGGCGCCTGTACCGTGACCGCCGGACAAGGTAATAGAGCCGGCCAGCAGGCCCGTCAGCGGGTCGAGGCCCAGCGCCGTTGCCAGGCCGATACCCATGGCGTTCTGGACCAGCAACAAGCCGGTCACCACCAGCAGGAACACGGTAACCACGCGGCCACCTTTTTTCAGGCTGGCGAAGTCTGCACTCAAACCGATGGTGGCGAAGAATGCCAGCATCAGAGGAGTTTGCAGTGAAGTATCGAATTGCACGTGGATATCGAAACTGCGCAACGCCAGGAACGCCAAGGCCACTACCAGGCCGCCAGCGACAGGTTCCGGAATATTGTAAGTGCGCAGGAAACCAATACGCGCGACCAGGCCGCGCCCCAATAACAGTACCAAAGAGGCGGCTACAAGCGTCCCGTAAAAATCGAGTTCAAACATCAGGTGCTCTCGTTATATCCAGTAGCGGACCACTTCCCGCTATGGGGCGGACAAGTGGGGTGACAGGTGGGAATACACTGTCACCATTCTACGAGGCATACGTGGGAGAGTATCTTTCACTGGCGTAGGAAAAGCCTGAATAACAACCGGGTTATTACAATAACTATCAGGGGCCGCTTTGCGGCCCATCGCAGGCAAGCCAGCTCTCACATGGCACAACACATGACTCATTGGTTCAGCGAGGTACTGTAGGAGCAGCCTTGTGCTGCGAAGAGGCCGGTACTGACAAAGCCTGTCTATTGCTTGTACCGGCCTCTTCGCAGCACAAGGCTGCTCCTACAAAGGACGCTTCAATCGAGCGATATTTGTTCTCTGCGCGACAGCGCAGCCCAAAAGGGCTGGCTTGCCTGCGATGGGCTACGTAGCAGCCCCGTTGACGCTATCTGACACGTATCAGGCTTTGCTCGGTATTCCATATTTGCGCAGGCGCTGCGCAATGGCGGTATGTGAAGTTTGCAAGCGCCCGGCCAGTTGCCGCGTGGATGGGTAGCTGGCGTACAGGCGTTGCAGCAGTTCGCGCTCGAAATCACTCACGGCCTGTTCCAGGCTGGCCACTTCGCCGTCCTGACCACGGGCCACCGAGGTGCCGGCGATGTCCAGGTCACCAATATCCACCAGGTTGCCCTCGCAGATGGCTGCGGCGCGGAATATCACGTTCTGCAGCTGGCGCACATTGCCCGGCCAAGGGTTGGCCAGTAGCGCCGAATGGGTGGCCGGGGTCAGCCTGCAGGGTGGACGCTGGATCTGCGTGCAGGCCTGCTGCATGAAGAAATGCGCCAGCATCAGGATGTCCTGGCCACGGTCGCGCAGCGGTGGCACTTGCAGATTGAGCACGTTCAGGCGGTAGAACAGGTCTTCGCGGAAGCTGCCTTCGGCGACCATGCGCTCCAGGTCGCGGTGGGTGGCGCTGATGATGCGTACATCCACCTTCACTTCGCGGTCACCACCCACCCGGCGGAAGCTGCCATCGCTGAGAAAGCGCAGCAGCTTGGCCTGCAGGTATGGCGACATCTCGCCGATTTCATCGAGGAATACCGTGCCCTGGTTGGCCAGCTCCATCAGCCCGGGCTTGCCGCCCCGTTGTGCGCCGGTGAAGGCCCCGGGGGCGTAGCCGAACAGTTCGCTTTCGGCCAGGCTCTCGGGCAGCGCAGCACAGTTCAGCGCCAGGAATGGTGCCGCGTGGCGGCTGCTGATGGCGTGGCAGGCGCGGGCTACCAGTTCTTTGCCGGTGCCGGTTTCGCCATGCACCAGCAGCGGTGCATCGAGCGCCGCCACGCGCAGGGCGCGGGCCTTGAGGGTGCGGATGGCCGGTGACTCGCCGAGCAAGGCATCGAAGCCTTCGGCATGGTCGTGGTGCAGGGCCGACAGGCGTTCGCCCATGCGCGTAGGCGGGTACAGCGTCAGCAGGCCACCGGCGTTGGTGATCGGCATGGCGTCCAGCAACAGGCTCTGGCCGTTGAGCTGCATCTCGCGCATGGGCAGGTGGAAGTTGTTGTCCAGCAGGGCCTGCAGCAGCGCCGGGTCGCCGAACAGCTCACCCACCGAGCGCCCGGCCGATTCGCGGCCGCACAGTTCGATCAGCGCCGGGTTGGCCAGCAGCACCTTGCCGGCACTGTCCACGGCCAGCACCGGGTCGCTCATCGCAGCCAGCAGGGCATCGAGCTGCAGGTGCCGGCGTTGGCCAGGGAGGATGTCGACCACGTCCACCGATTGCACGCCATGTACCTCGAACAGCGCGTCGTGCAGTTCTTCGAGCACGGCGGGGCTGAGGGTAGGGGCGTCGATGTATACGTTCGGCGGGACCATCTCCACGGCGTCCAGGTTGAGGTTGCGGGCACCGAGCAGGGCGAGGACTTCCTGGGTGATGCCGACGCGGTCGATGAAGCTGACGTGGATGCGCATGGGGAGGGTGCGGTTGTGGCTGGGGGAGGGCGGTAGTATGCCTCAACATTGTCGGGGCCGCTTTGCGGCCCATCGCGACACAAGGCCGCTCCTACAGGTACAGCGCCACACCCTGTAGGAGCGGCCTTGTGTCGCGATGGGCTGCAAAGCAGCCCCCGGATCCTGAAATCACTCCAGATGTTCAGGCTTGATCGGATCGCCCGATTTCACATCCAGCTTTTCGCGAATGTCCGCGAACATATGGTCATAAAGCTTGTGCGGCGAGCTCAGGCTCTCGAATTTCTTCGGTGGCTTCAGATACGACTGCGCCCTTCGGCTCAGTTGCATAAGGAAGCTGGGCAATACCTGGTCCTTGGCCAGGAAGAACTTTTCTTCCACTGGCTTGCCTTCGATGCTGCCATGCATCTTGAACTGGATGCCTCTACCTTCCTTGGGGTCCGACACTGCCTCGTATTCGATGTTCAGGTCATAGCTGTGGTCATTCTGGTTCAGCGCGGTGCGCTCGATGTGTACATGACCGGGTTGGTACTGGGCCATGGCAAGCTCCTTTGGAAGGTCGAAAATGGCGGACGCTGGCGCCCGCCTACTGCACTCAACGGTAGCTGATCCCCGGCTTCGCGGTGGAAACGCGCGTGCCGGCGGTGCCTTTGACGATGTCTTCGATGTTCTCCAGCGAACTGATCACTGCCACTTTGCCGGTGTTGCGGGCAAAGTCGCAGGCGGCCTGCACCTTCGGCCCCATGGAGCCGGCGGCGAAGCCAAGGCGTTCGAGTTCGTCGGGGTGGGCCTGGGCAATGGCCTTTTGTGTGGGCTTGCCCCAGTCAACATAGGCCGCATCGACGTCGGTGGCAATGATCAGTAGGTCGGCGTCCAGCTGCTCTGCCAGCAGGGCCGAGCACAGGTCCTTGTCGATCACCGCCTCGATGCCCTTGAGCTTGCGGTTCTCATCGTACATGGTGGGGATGCCGCCGCCGCCGGCGCAAATCACGATGCTGCTCTTTTCCAGCAGCCACTTGATCGGGCGGATCTCGAAGATGCGTTTGGGTTTCGGGCTGGCCACCACTCGGCGGTACTTGTCGCCGTCGGCCTTGACCACCCAACCCTTTTCCTTGGCCAGGCGCTCGGCCTCTTCCTTGCCATAGACCGGGCCGATGAACTTGGTCGGGTCCTTGAAGGCGGGGTCGTTGGCGTCCACTTCGACCTGGGTCAGCAGGGTGGCGAACGGCACTTCGAAGGCCAGCAAGTTGCCCAGTTCCTGTTCGATCATGTAGCCGATCATGCCCTCGGTCTCGGCCCCAAGCACGTCCAGCGGGTAGGCCTCGTCGGGCTTGTAGGACAGGCCCTGCAGCGACAGCAGGCCAACTTGCGGGCCGTTGCCGTGGGCAATGACCAGTTCGTTGCCTGGGTGGATCTTGGCGATCTGTTCGGTGGCGGTGCGAATATTGGCGCGCTGGTTGTCAGCGGTCATGGGCTCGCCGCGACGCAGCAGGGCGTTGCCGCCCAATGCAACAACGATACGCATGGGGAATGTCCTTTGCGGATATAGGGTGAGCGCCTCGATCCATTGTGGGAGCTGGCTTGCCGGCGATCACCGGCGAAGCCGGTGCCATGCACCGAGTTGCCTGTATCGCCGGCAAGCCAGCTCCCACAGGATCGAGGTGGTTGTCAGAGGTCAGCCAGTGTCGACACCAGGATCGCCTTGATCGTGTGCATGCGGTTTTCCGCCTGCTCGAAGGCGATGCAGGCCGGCGACTCGAAGACGTCGTCGGTCACTTCGATACCGTTGGCCAGGTCCGGGTACTGTTCGGCGATCTGCTTGCCTACCTTGGTTTCGGAGTTGTGGAACGCCGGCAGGCAGTGCATGAACTTGGTCCGCGGGTTGCCGGTGGACTTCATCAGCTGTGCATTCACCTGATACGGCTTGAGCAGCTTGATGCGCTCACCCCAGGCTTCGATCGGCTCACCCATCGATACCCACACGTCGGTGTGCACGAAGTCCACACCCTTGACCGCGGCAACCGGGTCTTCGGTGAGAGTGATGCGTGCGCCGCTTTCCTCGGCGTACTTGTGGCAACGTTCGACCAGGTCGTCATGCGGCCACAGCGCCTTGGGCGCGGCGATGCGTACGTCCATGCCAAGCTTGGCGCCGATCAGCAGCAGCGAGTTGCCCATGTTGTTGCGGGCGTCGCCCAGGTAGGCGTAGCTGATGTCGTGCAGCGGCTTGTCGCTGTGCTCGCGCATGGTCAGCACGTCGGCAATCATCTGGGTTGGGTGGTATTCGTCGGTCAGGCCGTTGAACACCGGAACGCCGGCGAACTTGGCCAGCTCTTCGACGATTTCCTGCTTGAAGCCCCGGTACTCGATGGCGTCGTACATGCGCCCGAGCACGCGGGCAGTGTCCTTCATGCTTTCCTTGTGGCCGATCTGCGAGGAGGTCGGGTCGATGTAGGTGACATTGGCCCCCTGGTCATAGGCGGCCACTTCGAAGGCGCAGCGGGTACGGGTAGAGGTTTTTTCGAAGATCAGCGCGATGTTGTTGCCTTTCAGGTGCTGCTGCTCGGTACCGGTGTACTTGGCGCGCTTGAGGTCGCGGGACAGGTCCAGCAGGTAGCGCAGCTCGCGGGTGGTGTGGTGTTCCAGGCTGAGCAGATTGCGGTTGTGAATATTGAACGCCATGACTTTTCTCCTTGAGTTTGGTGAACGCACCGGCCGCCGCTTGGTGAGGGCGGCCGGGGGGTAATGGTCGTTAGTAGTCGATCGGGTCGCGCACGATCGGGCAGGTCATGCAGTGGCCGCCGCCCCGGCCCCGGCCCAGTTCGCCGGCACTGATGGTGATGACCTCGATCCCGGCCTTGCGTAGCAGGGTATTGGTGTAGGTGTTGCGGTCGTAGCCAATGACCACGCCCGGTTCCATGGCCACCACGTTGTTGCCGTCATCCCACTGTTCGCGCTCGGCGGCAAAGCTGTTGCCACCGGTTTCGACCACGCGCAGCTTGACCCCAAGCTGCTCGCCCACCACCTCGATGAACGACTTGTTCTCGCGGCGCACGTCCATGCCGTAAGGCTTGCTTTCGTCCGGGCGGATGATGAACGGCACGATCTCTTTCACCACTTCCGGGAAGACCGTGACCAGGTCGCGGTCGCAGAAGCTGAACACGGTGTCCAGGTGCATGGCAGCACGGGATTTCGGCAGGCCGGCGACGATGACTTTTTCCACCGCGCCCTTGGCGAACAGGTTTTGCGCCAACTGGCCGATGGCCTGGCGCGAGGTGCGCTCGCCCATGCCGATCAGCACGATGCCTTTGCCGATCGGCATCACGTCACCGCCTTCGAGGGTAGCGTTGCCGTGGTCCTTGTCCGGGTCGCCGTACCACACCTGGAAGTCGGCGCCGGTGAACTCCTTGTGGAACTTGTAGATGGCGGTGGTCAACAGGGTTTCCTGGCGGCGCGCCGGCCAGTACATCGGGTTGAGCGTGACGCCGCCATAGATCCAGCAGGTGGTGTCGCGGGTGAACTGGGTGTTGGGCAACGGTGGCAGGATGAAGCTGGAGTGGCCCAGGTAGTCGTTGTACATCTTGACCACGCTGGCGCCTTCGCTTTCCGGCAAGTCCTGGCCTGCCACGCCGCCGATCAGGAACTCGGCCAGATGGCGTGGCTCGAGGCCTTCGAGCCAGCTTCTCACTTCGTTGGTCAGGCCGACGCCGACAGTGTCGGAGGTGATCTTGCGATCGAGGATCCACTTCAGTGCTTCGGGTTGCTGGACGATGTCGGTCAGCAGGTTGTGCATCTCCAGCACATCCACGCCACGCTCGCGCATCTTGGTGACAAAGTCGAAATGGTCACGCTTGGCCTGGTCGACCCAGATCACGTCGTCGAACAGCAGCTCGTCACAGTTGCTCGGCGTCAGGCGCTTGTGCGCGAGGCCCGGCGAGCAAACCATCACTTTGCGCAGTTTGCCGGCTTCGGAGTGGACACCGTACTTCTGTTTTTCAGCGGACATGATTTCATTCCTCCAGTTGAACGAAGACGTGGGTCAAAGGGTCAGGAAGCCGTCGTACAGGCCAAAGGCTGCCACCAGGGCACCGATGACCACGGCTGCGAAGATCAGTTTTTCCACGTTGGTGAAGACAGGTTGGCCAACCTCACGCTTGGCCTTGGCGAACAGGATTGCGCCAGGTGCGTAGAGCAGGGCCGAGAGCAGCAGGTATTTCACGCCACCGGCGTACAGCAGCCAGACGGCGTACAACAGGGCGATACCACCGATCACCAGGTCCTTCTGCCGTTCGGCCAGGGCCTGCTCGTAGGTTTCGCTACGCAGAGCCAGCAGGAAGGCATAGGCGGCCGACCACAGGTAGGGCACCAGGATCATCGAGGTGGCCAGGTAGATCAGCGACAGGTAGGTACTGCTGGAGAACAGCGTGATCACCAGGAAGATCTGCACCATGGCGTTGGTCAGCCACAGGGCGTTGGCCGGTACCTGGTTGGCGTTCTCGCGGCGCAGGAACTCCGGCATGGTATGGTCCTTGGCGGCGGCGAACATGATCTCGGCGCACAGCAGCACCCACGACAGCAGGGCCCCGAGCAGCGAGATGATCAGGCCGACGCTGATCAGTACCGCGCCCCAGTGGCCGACCACATGCTCCAGTACGGCAGCCATCGACGGGTTCTGCAGCTTGGCCAGTTCTGGTTGGGTCATGATGCCCAGCGACAGCACGTTGACCAGCACCAGGAACAGCAGCACGGTGACGAAGCCGATGACCGTGGCCTTGCCCACGTCAGAGCGTTTTTCCGCCCGCGACGAGAAGATGCTCGCACCCTCGATGCCGATGAACACCCACACGGTGACCAGCATCATGTTGCGCACCTGGTTCATCACGCTGCCCAGCTCTGGCGTACCTACCGCCCAGATGTCGGCGGTGAAGATGTCGAGCTTGAAGGCGAACAGGCAGATCAGGGCGAACAGCAGCAGCGGTACCACCTTGGCCACGGTGGTGATCAGGTTGATGAATGCTGCTTCCTTGATGCCGCGCAGCACCAGGAAATGCACGGCCCACAGCAGCACTGATGCGCCGATGATGGCGGCCGGGGTGTTGCCTTCGCCGAAGATCGGGAAGAAGTAGCCCAGGGTACTGAACAGCAGCACGAAGTAGCCGACGTTGCCCAGCCAGGCACTGATCCAGTAGCCCCAGGCCGAGGAGAAGCCCATGTAGTCGCCAAAACCGGCCTTGGCGTAGGCATACACCCCGCCATCCAGGTCAGGCTTGCGGTTGGCCAGGGTCTGGAACACGAACGCCAGGGTCAGCATGCCGACCGCGGTGATCGCCCAGCCGATCAGTACAGCGCCAACCCCTGCGCTGGCAGCCATGTTTTGCGGCAGCGAGAAGATCCCGCCACCAATCATCGAACCGACGACAAGTGCAACTAACGCGCCGAGCTTTAGTTTTCCGGATGAATCAGACATTTAACAACTCCTGCCAGGAGAAAGTTGACGACAGAGTAAATCCGACGCCGCTGCCATTCGCTGACTTGGGTCAGTTCATGGCGACGTGAAGTAGGAAAATTCCTTCACGAAGCTCCTGGAGAGTGCCGACAACTTATGCCGCAGGCCTTGCATGCTGGCACCTCCATGTCCATCTAGAGCAAACGCTCTGTTCAGCCTGCGATGCTTGACGCTAGCCGTTTTTGCCGCTTTCGCAAATTTTTCACAAGAATTTCGAGTTTTATCGGATTCTTTTCTAGTTGCTCCGGAGCTGCTAGGTTTTACTCAAAAGCTGGCATAGACAAAGCAGTTATTAGTGCTATAGCTTCATTGGTCAGGATCATTATAAGTAGCAACACTTATATGGACCGCATGGCTGTTTCAAGCCCATGACAGTGCGCAAAAAAAGGAAGGCTCATGAGCGAACCGGGACAGAAGCTGCGCCTGGGCGCGCTGATCGCATTGGTGGTCGGCTCGATGATTGGAGGCGGGATCTTCTCGTTGCCGCAGAACATGGCGGCGCGTGCCGATGTGGGGGCTGTGCTGATCGGTTGGGGTATCACCGCAGTCGGCATGTTGGCCCTGGCTTTCGTATTCCAGACCCTGGCCAACCGCAAGCCGGAGCTGGACTCGGGAGTGTACGCCTACGCCAAGGCCGGCTTTGGCGAATACATGGGTTTTTCCTCGGCCTGGGGCTACTGGATCAGTGCCTGGCTGGGCAACGTCGGCTACTTCGTGCTGCTGTTCAGCACCCTGGGCTTCTACTTCCCGGTGTTCGGCGAGGGCAACACGCCAATTGCCATCGGTTGCGCCTCGCTGCTGCTGTGGGCGGTGCATTTCCTGGTGCTGCGCGGCATCAAGGAAGCGGCGTTCATCAACCAGGTGACCACCGTGGCCAAGGTGGTACCGTTGCTGATTTTCGTGGTGATCGCGGCGTTCGCCTTCCGCGCCGATATCTTCACACGTGACATCTGGGGCCTGAGCAACCCGCAGTTCGGCAGCGTGCTGGAGCAGGTGCGCAACATGATGCTGGTCACCGTGTTCGTGTTCATCGGTATCGAGGGCGCCAGCGTGTATTCCGGGCGCGCCCAGCGCCGCTCGGATGTGGGCAAGGCCACGGTGATCGGTTTCCTGGGAGTGCTGGCGCTGCTGGTGCTGGTCAACGTGCTGTCGCTGGGGGTGATGACCCAGCCGCAACTGGCCGGGCTGCAGAACCCGTCACTGGCTTCGGTGCTGGAGCATATCGTCGGGCCATGGGGTGCCTTGCTGATCAGTATCGGCCTGGCGGTTTCGCTGCTTGGCGCGCTGCTGTCGTGGGCGTTGCTGTGTGCCGAGATCCTCTACGCCACGGCGCGGGACAAGACCATGCCGCGTTTCCTGGCCAAGGAAAACGCCAACCATGTACCGGCCAACGCCCTGTGGCTGACCAACTGCATGATCCAGGGCTTCCTGCTGATCACGCTGTTTTCCGCCGGTACCTATACCAGCCTGATCTACCTGGCCTCGTCGATGATTCTTGTGCCCTACCTGTGGTCGGCGGCCTACGCCGTGCTGCTGGCGGTACGTGCAGAAACCTACGACGAGCAGCCGGCCCTGCGCCGCAAGGACCTGCTGGTGGCGCTGGTTGCCCTGGTATATGCCGTGTGGCTGTTGTACGCCGGCGGGCTGAAGTACCTGCTGCTGTCGGCGCTGCTGTACGCGCCGGGCGTGATCCTGTTCGCCAGGGCCAAGCATGAGCAGGGTAAAACCTTGTTCACCACTTGGGAAAAGCTGATTTTCGCTGCCGTGCTGGCAGGTGCCGCGCTGGCGGCCTATGCCCTGTACTCAGGGCTGCTGAGCTTGTGACGGGGCAGGGCAGGGGGCGTGCTCGGGGCGGGACCAGATCCACAGGTTGCCCAGGGTCATGCCGGCAATGGCCAGGAACACCGGCCAGCGGTGTTCCAGGAACGTCAGCATCAGGCCCGCGCACAGCAGCATGCTGAGGGTCGCGCTGACCTTGGCCCGGCGCTGGATCACCTTGCCATTGCGCCAGTTGTGCAGGATCGGCCCGAACAACCGGTGGTTTTCCAGCCAGGCAGACAGGCGCGGCGAACTGCGTGTGGCCGCCCAGGCAGCCAGCAGGATGAATTCGGTGGTCGGCAGGCCGGGAATGACGATCGCGACCAGGCCCACGCCCAGGCTCACGTAAGCCAAGGTCGCATACAGCAGGCGGGCGAGTTTCGAACGGGCGGGTCGGGTCATGGTCTCACTGCATGGAAGCGGTTCGGCCACCGGTAGGGTGGCCGGGGTATGGCGTGTCAAACCAGCGCGGCATCTGCAGCATAGGCATGCTTGAGCAGCTTGGTGAAGCGCTCGAAGGCAGCAACTGCGCCGCGTTCGGCAGCGGCTTCCTCTTCGGCCGACAGGGCCAGGCCATCAAGAATGCGGGTGAACTGTTTCCAGCCTTCGGCACGGCCACCGGCCGGTTCGCCCAGGTGTCGGGCACCGAAAGTTTCGGACAGTTCCAGGGCCACGGCACGCTTGATCAGAAACGCAGCGCCCAGTTTGGAGCCTTCGGAGACGAAGATCCAGCCCATTGCCTCGCCCAGGCTCGGGTTGCGCAGGGCCCCCGGTACGGCTGGCGGTACTTCGGTGTCGAGGTCGGCGAGGTCCAGGCGGGCCTGTTCGGCACGGCAGCGCTCGGCCAGGTCGGGGATGATGGCGATCAGTTGCGGGTCGTTGTACAGGGCCTGCAGCTCGGCCTGGAACAGGTACTGGGCGACCACGAAGCGGGCGAAGCTTTCGCGGCTGTCGAAGGGCGCGTGGGCTTTGACCAGGGCATCCAGTTCGGCGTGGGGGGCGTGGGTGATCTGGTTGAGGCGCTGGGAGCGCAGGGCTGGGCGGTCGGTCATGGGGCAGTCCTTGGAAAAGGGGGCGTCTAGAGACAAGACGAAACAGCGGGGCTGGGACAGTAAAAAAATCGGGTTTTCGTGTTGCCTGTACTGGCCTCTTCGCGGGCTTGCCCGCTCCCACAGGTCCATCGCAGGCCCAAGGCTTGCGCAGTATCTGTGGGAGCGGGCGAGCCCGCGAATAGGCCGGTACAGACGCAAGGGGTCAGATATCCCAAACCACATTGATGCCGAAGTTGCGCCCCGGCATGGTCAGGCGGTCGATGTTGGCCGGCTGAGTCACGGCCGCTTCACCCTGGCCGTCGTAGCTGCGTACCGAATCCCACTGCCAGTACTTCTTGTCGGTGAGGTTGTACAGGCCGGCGTTGATGGTCACGTCGTCGGTGACCTTGTAGTAACCGGTCAGGTCCAGCACCCCGTAGCCCGGGGTGCGGAACTTGGAGCTCGAGCCGTCGGGCGAGTAGAAGGTGCTGTCGCCGACGCGGGTCTTGCGCTTGACCAATGTCCAGCTCAGCAGGCCGCCGTAGTGTTGTTGTTCGTAACCCAGGCCGAACACGCCCTTGAGCGGGTTGACGCTGTTCAGTGGCTCGCCGGTGTCATCGTTTCGGCCATAGGTGTAGGCGATCGAGCCCTGGGTATACAGGCCCTGCGGCGCACCGAAGTGGTCCAGGTTCAGGCGGCCCTTGACCTCGGTACCCTTGATGGTGGCGTGCTTGATGTTGTTGGCCTTGAAGGTCTGCTCCAGGTTGGCGCTTTGTACGGCATCTTCGTCGATGAAGTCGCGGTACTTGTTGTAGAACACCGCCACGTCGAAATTACCGGCGTCGAAGTTGCCACGCAGGCCGGTTTCATAGCTTTTGCTCTTTTCGGGTTCGAGCCCCGGGTTGCCTTCGACGCGGTAGCCTTGCTCGATGTTCTCAAACTTCCCGTACATGGATTTGGCGGTCGGGGTGCGGAAACCTTCGGCGTACTGGCCATACCAGGTGTAGTTGTCGTTGAAGGCGTAGGTCAGGCCGAACTTGGGCGAGACGCGGTGCCACTTCTTGTCCGAGTCGTCCTGGGAGGTTGGTGCGGTGCCGCTGGACTCCAGGCCACGCAGGAATTCCTCGGTGAACCTGGGCTCCATGCGCGTGTAGTCGTAACGGGCACCAGGCATGAAGGTCCAGTTGTTCCAGCGGATTTCATCCTGCACGAACAGGCTGTAGGTGTTCACCGTCGGGTCCGGGAAGTCGCTGACCAGGGCCTGGCCGTCTGCCGGGCGCTCGGCGCCAGCGGCAGAACAGCCTGAACCAACGGCCAGGCAGGTACCGGTGCCGCTGCGGGAACCGGTGACCTTCTCGTGCTTGAGGGTGGTGCCGTACGTCAACAGGTGGTCGGTGGCGCCGAGGCTGAAGGCCTTGTCCAGCTGGGCGTCGAATACCCACTGGCGGTCCTTGTACAGGGTGTCTCGGGTACGCAGTACCTGACGGCCAGGCGGTGCGTAGACTTCCTCGGTGTGCTGGTCGGTCTTGGCGATCTGGTAGTTCAGGCTCCACTTCACATGGTCGGCGACCAGCGAATCCAGGCCGAACTCATGATTGATGCCAAAGCGTTCGCGGGTGATGGTGTCGTTGCCATTGCGCGCCTTGTAGTACCCCGAGGCACCAAAGCCAGGAATGAAAGGCCCGCCCACCGCACTGAGGATGTTCTGGTCGCGGTCATCCTTGTAGCGCTCGTAGGTGAAGCCCAGGCGCGCTTCGTCGGCGTAGTTCCAGCCCAGCTTGGCCAGCACGTTTGTGGTGCGCACGTCCATCGGGTTGGCTTCGGTACGCGCCAGGCCGTCACCGCTGTGGCCGCCGTGGGTCTCGGTTTCGTGACCGTTGCGCTGGCTCAGGTGCAACAGGCCGTCGAAGTCGCCCTGGCGGCCGGCGACGGTGGCGGAGGTCAGCCAGCTTTCGTCGGCCGAGCTGTAGCCGGTCTTCAGGCGGGCACCGGCGTCCTTGCCAGGCTTGATGATGTCGTCCGGGTCTAGGGTGAAGTAGCTCACCGCCCCGCCGATGGCGTTGCTGCCATACAGCACCGAGGCCGGGCCGCGGAGGATTTCCACACGCTTGACGATCTCCGGGTCAACGTAGTTGCGCTGGGTCTGGGCGTAGGGGCCGAAGAAGAAACTGTCGGGGATCGACACGCCGTCCACCTGGGTGAGGATGCGCTCGCCATCGATACCACGGATGTTGTAGCCGTTCAGGCCGCTGCGCTGGCCGGTGCCGGCTACCGACACACCCGGTTCGTAGCGCACCAGGTCCTGGATGTTGTTCACGTTCTGCCGGTCCAGTTGCTCGCGGGTCTGCACGCTGACGGTGCTCGGCACCTGGCTGACGTCCTGGGCGCTGCGGGTGGCGCTGACTGTCACCTGCTGCAGGGCAATCACATTGGCGCTGGCCTGGCGTTCGAGCACCACATTGCCGTTGCTGATCTTGCGAAAGCCCAGGCCGGTGCCGTGCAGCAGGCGCTTGAGCGCGGCTTCCGGTGGTAGCGAACCCTGCACCCCTGGCGATGCCACGCCGTCGGCCAGTTCGGCGCTGAAGCCGACCTGCCAGCCGGTGACCTGGCTGAAAGCATTGATGGCCGTAACCAGCGGCTGCTGGCCGATGCTGAAGCGGTAGTCGCCCATGCGCGGGCTGCTGGCCTGTGCCGGCTCGGCGGCCAGCGCCGGCAGGCTGATGGCGCCACTGGCGAGCAGGGCCAGGTTCAGTAGGGAAAGGCTCAGGAGGGACAGTTGCCCTCCATGGCGAGGAAGGGTGGAGGGGCGGGTAGGACCTGTGGACATCGGAAGCGCTCCCTGACGCGCGGACTGTTATAGGTGATGGCTGTCCTCGTTTTCAAACGAGAATCAGTTGCATTGGCTATAACGAGACGGGCGGGGTAGCGTGACTGCGTAAAAATAAATTCAGGGGACCATGATCATGTGCTGCCTGCACGGGCCTCATCGCCGGCAAGCCAGCTCTCATAGAACAACACATGACTCATTGGTTCGGCGAGGTTCTGTAGGAGCAGCCTTGTGCTGCGAAGAGGCCGGTACTGACAAAGCCTGTCTGTTGCTTGTACCGGCCTCTTCGCAGCACAAGGCTGCTCCTACAAAGGCCGCGTCAGACGAGCGATATTTGTTCTCTGCGCGACGCGCAGCCCAAAAGGGCTGGGTAATCTCCCACAGGGACATCGCATTGCTTGAGGCCAATGCGGTCGGGGTGGGAGCTGGCTTGCCGGCGATGAGGCCGAGACAGGCAAAAGATCAGTTCAGGATAACCAGCGCCGGGTACTCATGCAGCTGTGCCGCGGTGATGTGGGCCAGTGCACGCAGGGTTTCCAGCGGCTGGTCGAGGCGGTAGTTGCCGGTGACCGCCATGTCTTCCAGCTGCGCATTGCGGTTGATGATCCAGCCCGGGTAGTAGCGCTGCACCTCGGCCAGCACCTGGCTCAGCGGGCAGTTCTCGAACACCAGGCGGCCGTCGACCCAGGCCAGGTCCTTGTGCATGTCGGGGCGCTGGCGCTGGCCGAACCCCTTGGGGCCGACGCTGATGCTGTCGCCGGCGCTCAGGCGGATGCGCTGGTCGCGGGCCCCCTGCAGGTCGACATCGCCGCGCTGCACCCGCACCTGTGCCTCGCCGTCGAGGTAGCGCACGGCAAAGTCGGTGTCGCGCACCTGCGCGCGCAACGGCCCGGCCTGCACTTCCAGTGGTAGCAGCGCGCCCTCGGGGACCTGAAAATAGGCCTCACCCTGCAATAGGCGGGCGACCTGGCGACCATCACGCTGCTCGCTGGCAAATGCCGAATTGGTGTTGAGCAGCACTTTCGCCCCATCTTCCAGCTGCAGGCGCTGGCGTTCTCCCACCACTGTCAGGTGGTCGGCCTGCAGGCGCATGGGCAGGTTGCCGAGGGTGAACAGCCCGACCAGCAGCAGCGCTGCCGTGGCCAGGGGTTTCCAGTGGCTGCGCAGGCGCCCGCGCCACGAGCGGCGCTGTTGCCGATGCATCTGCACGGCCACCTGGTGCAGCGGCGCGCCGTTCCACAGGGCTTCTGCCTCCACATAGGCCTCGGCATTTTCCGGCGCTGCGCTCAGCCAGGCTTCGAAGGCCTGTGTGTCGTCGGCATCGGCGCATTGCAGGCGCACCAGCCAGTCCAGCGCCTCGTCCATGGCACGAGCACGGGCGCTGGGCCCGGCGGGTGACGGGCGAGGGGCAGGGCTGTCGGTCACGGTGAATCCTTGAATGGTTTTTTGCGAATGATCAAGGCTGAGGCGGGGTGTGGCAAGGGCTTTGCGTTGCCTCACTTGAGGCGGTCGGCGACACCCATGCAGATCGCCATGATCAGTTTCAGTTCCTTCTGTACCGTGCTGGGCGAAACATTCAGTTGTTCGGCGATTTCCAGGTAGGTGGCGCCATGCAGGCGGCTGAGGATGAAGATGCGCTGCTGGCGTTCGCTCAACTGGTTGAGGCTGATGCTCAGGTGCCTGAGCAACTGCTCGGCATGGGCCGCATCCTCGCTGCTGGTGGCCGGTGCGGCCACGCTGTGCAGGACCTCGTCGGGCACGTCGTCGACCAGCATGCGCGATTGCACCCGGCGTGCGCGCAGGTGGTCGAGGGCCAGGTTGCGCGCGGTCTGGAACACGAACGGCTCGATGTGTTCGATGGGCCGCTCACCGAGCGCGCGGGACACCCGCAGGTAGGTTTCCTGCAACAGGTCCTCGGCCGTATTGGGGTTGCCCACCATGCGCTGCAGGGTGCGCAGCAGGGTAAGGCGCTGGACGAGGAAGACAGAGTTGAACCGGGACTGACTCACTGGGGGACCTGGCCGACGAAAGGTTAATGATAATGCTTATCATCCACCTCGAAGGTCAAGCCTGGAAATGTTAGGAAAAGGTAAAGATTGTGAGTCCCAGCCTTGCGCGGTCCCGTGTAGGAGCGGCCTTGTGTCGCGATGGGCTGCGCAGCAGTCCCAGCATTTTGGCCTTGGCACAGATTGCAGGGGGCTGCTGCGCAGCCCATCGCGACACAAGGCCGCTCCTACAGGGAGCGTGCCGAAGCTCAGCGGGCGCGGCACAACGCCAGGCAGTTATCCAGCATGCGGTTGGAGAACCCCCACTCGTTGTCATACCAGGCCAGCACCTTGAGCATGCGCCCGTTGGCCCGGGTATGGTTGGCATCGAAGATCGACGACAGCGGGTTGTGGTTGAAATCGCAGGAAACCAGCGGCAAGGCGTTGTAGCCCAATACCCTGGAATGCTTGCTGGCCTCGAGGAACAGCTGGTTGACCTGTTCGGCCGTGGCCTCGCGCTTGAGATTGACCGTGAGGTCCACCAGCGACACGTTGATCACC
Source organism: Pseudomonas sp. 13159349 (assembly GCF_013305685.1). Classification (NCBI taxonomy): domain Bacteria; kingdom Pseudomonadati; phylum Pseudomonadota; class Gammaproteobacteria; order Pseudomonadales; family Pseudomonadaceae; genus Pseudomonas; species Pseudomonas sp. 13159349. The sequence goes on from NZ_CP045553.1 coordinate 1,217,545, forward strand.
GGCACCCGTACCGCCATGCCGGTCAGCTTGCCGGCCAGCTCCGGCAGCACCAGGCCCACGGCCTCGGCAGCGCCGGTCTTGCTCGGGATCATCGACTGGGTCGCCGAGCGCGCACGGTACGGGTCGCCGTGGTACACATCGGTCAGCACCTGATCGTTGGTATAGGCATGGATGGTAGTCATCAGGCCCTGGTCGATGCCGAACTCGCGGTGCAGCACCTGGGCAATCGGTGCCAGGCAGTTGGTAGTGCAGGAGGCATTGGAGATGATCTGGTGCGAGGCCCGCAGGATGTCATGGTTGACCCCGTACACCACGGTGGCATCGGCGCCTTTGGCCGGTGCCGAGACAATCACCTTGCCAGCCCCCGCAGCCAGGTGGGCGGCGGCCTTGGCACGCTCGGTGAACAGCCCGGTGCATTCGAACACCACGTCGATCGCCTCGGCCTTCCAGGGCAGTTCGGCCGGGTTGCGGATGGCACTGACCGCGATACGGTCACCGTTGACCGTGAGGCTTTCGTGGTCGGCCTCGACGCTGGCGTCGAAGGTGCCGTGCACGCTGTCGTACTTGAGCAGGTGGGCATTCATGGCGCTGTCGCCCAGGTCGTTGATGGCGACGACCTGCAGGTCCTGGCGGTAGCCTTGGGTATACAGTGCGCGCAGGACGTTGCGCCCGATGCGGCCGAATCCATTGATGGCGATGCGTAGGGTCATGGCAGTACCTCTGGCAGTCCGAGTGAAAGCTGTGGCACAAAGGAGCTTCACTGAAACGGTTTTGTTGTTGGAATTACAAGATTATTCACCTGCCGATAGAAAACAAGCCTTTTTAGTGGCAGTATTTTGTTTAAACATACAACGAGTGGTTGGGCGACGTGCCTCCACCGATGCAGCGGGCTCCTCTACCTTGAGCCTAGGCCGCAATCGTTTGGAGGGGAAATGCCCGGCAAACCGCCCTTACAATTAGCCTGGAGTCCAGTACATGCATCCGCGCATCCTTGAGGTCACCCAGCGGCTGGTCGAACGTAGCCGTGCCACCCGCGAACGCTACCTGCAACTGATTCGCGGCGCGGCCAGTGACGGCCCCATGCGTGCCAGCCTGCAGTGCGCCAACTTCGCCCATGGCGTGGCCGGTTGCGGCAGCGACGACAAGCAGACCCTGCGCCTGATGAACGCGGCCAACGTGGCCATTGTCTCGGCCTACAACGACATGCTTTCGGCGCACCAGCCGTATCAGCACTTCCCCGAGCAGATCAAGCAGGCCTTGCGTGAAGTCGGCTCGGTCGGCCAGTTCGCCGGTGGCGTGCCAGCCATGTGCGATGGCGTGACTCAGGGCGAGCCGGGCATGGAGCTGGCCATCGCCAGCCGCGAAGTGATCGCCATGTCCACTGCCGTGGCCCTGTCGCACAACATGTTCGATGCCGCGCTGATGCTGGGCATCTGCGACAAGATCGTTCCCGGCCTGATGATGGGGGCGCTGCGCTTCGGCCACCTGCCGACCATCTTCGTTCCGGGCGGGCCGATGGTCTCCGGCATTTCCAACAAGCAGAAGGCCGATGTGCGCCAGCGCTACGCCGAAGGCAAGGCCAGCCGCGAAGAGCTGCTGGAGTCGGAGATGAAGTCCTACCACAGTCCTGGCACCTGCACCTTCTACGGCACTGCCAATACCAACCAGTTGGTGATGGAGGTGATGGGCCTGCACCTGCCGGGCGCCTCGTTCGTCAACCCGTACACACCGCTGCGCGACGCGCTCACCGCCGAGGCCGCGCAGCAGGTCACGCGCATGACCAAGGCCAGCGGCAGCTTCATGCCGCTGGGTGAAATCGTCGACGAGAAGGCGTTGGTCAACTCCATCGTCGCCCTGCATGCCACCGGCGGCTCGACCAACCATACCCTGCACATCCCGGCGATTGCCCAGGCTGCGGGTATCCAGCTGACCTGGCAGGACATGGCTGACCTGTCCGAGGTGGTACCGACCCTGTCCCACGTCTACCCCAACGGCAAGGCCGACATCAACCACTTCCAGGCCGCTGGCGGCATGGCCTTCCTGATCCGCGAGCTGCTCGATGCCGGGCTGCTGCACGAAGATGTCAACACCGTGGCCGGCCATGGCCTGCGCCGCTACACCCAGGAGCCGTTCCTCGACAACGGCAGGCTGGTGTGGCGCGAAGGGCCGCAGCACAGCCTGGACGAAAGCATCCTGCGCCCGGTGGCGCGGCCGTTCTCGGCCGAAGGCGGGCTGCGGGTGATGGAGGGCAACCTCGGCCGCGGCGTGATGAAGGTGTCCGCTGTTGCCCCCGAGCACCAGGTGGTCGAGGCCCCGGCGCGGGTGTTCCACGACCAGCAGTCGCTGGCCGATGCGTTCAAGGCCGGCGAGCTGGAGCGTGACTTCGTCGCCGTGGTGCGCTTCCAGGGCCCGCGCTGCAACGGCATGCCGGAGCTGCACAAGCTCACACCGTTCCTCGGTGTGCTGCAGGACCGTGGCTTCAAGGTGGCACTGGTCACCGACGGTCGCATGTCCGGTGCCTCGGGCAAGATCCCGGCGGCCATTCACGTTTGCCCCGAGGCTTATGACGGCGGCCCGCTGGCACGGGTGCGCGATGGTGATATTGTGCGGGTCGATGGTGTCGAAGGCACGCTGCGGGTAATGGTGTCGGCCGAAGAACTGGCCAGCCGCGACCTGCCGCCAGCGCCACAGGGCAACGACCTGGGCTGCGGCCGCGAGCTGTTCGGCTTCATGCGCATGGCGTTCAGCCCGGCAGAGCAGGGCGCCAGTGCGTTTACCTCGGCCCTGGAGAACCTCAAATGAAGGACCTGCTGGTTGGCGACATCGGCGGCACCAATGCCCGTTTTGCGTTGTGGCGTGACAACCAGCTGCATGAAGTGAAGGTCTTTGCCACCGAGGACTACACCAGCCCGGAACAGGCCATCGAGGCTTACCTTGAAGGCTTGGGCATTCCCCGCGGCGGCGTGACTGCTGCCTGCCTGGCGGTGGCCGGTCCGGTCGATGGCGATGAGTTCCGCTTCACCAACAACCACTGGCGCCTCAGCCGCGTGGCCTTCTGCCAGACATTGCAGGTCGAGCGGCTGCTGCTGATCAACGATTTTACCGCCATGGCGCTGGGCATGACCCGCCTGCGCCCCGGCGAGTTCCGCGAAGTGTGCCCAGGCCAGGCGGACCTGTCTCGGCCGGCATTGGTCATTGGCCCGGGTACCGGGCTGGGCGTTGGCGCGCTATTGCGCCTGGGCGAACAGCACTGGCATGCCTTGCCGGGAGAGGGCGGGCACGTCGACCTGCCGGTGGGCAATGCCCGCGAAGCGGCGATTCACCAACAGATTCACGGGCAGATCGGCCATGTCAGCGCCGAGACCGTGCTCAGTGGCGGTGGCCTGCTGCGCCTGTACCAGGCAATTTGCTCGCTGGACGGCGACACACCCCGACACAAGACCCCGGCACAGATCACCGATGCCGCGCTCGGCGGCGAGCCGCGGGCGCTGGCGGTGATCGAGCAGTTCTGCCGGTTCCTCGGCCGAGTCGCTGGTAACAATGTTCTGACGCTGGGCGCACGGGGTGGGGTCTATATTGTCGGCGGCGTGATCCCGCGCTTTGCCGAGCTGTTCGTGCGCAGCGGGTTTGCCGCGAGTTTTTCCGACAAGGGCTGCATGAGTGGCTATTTCGCTGGCGTGCCGGTTTGGCTGGTGACGGCGGAGTTTTCCGGGTTGCTGGGGGCCGGGGTGGCTTTGCAGCAGGCGCTGGATAACCGATAGGTAGCAGGGGGCCGCTGTGCGGCCCATCGCGACACAAGGCCGCTCCTACACGGGGCCGCGCCATTCTGTAGGAGCGGCCTTGTGTCGCGATGGGCTGCAAGGCAGCCCCAGAAAGCAACACCCGACAGCAGGCAAAAAGACCTGCAATCAACAAGAGGAAGGACCACCTTGAGCACTGCCGGCAAATCGATCCTGATGGTCGACGACGACCAGGAAATCCGCGAACTGCTGCAAACCTACCTGAGCCGCTCCGGCTTCCAGGTGCATGCCGAAGCCGACGGCAAGGGCTTTCGCCGCGCGCTGGAAACCACCCCCTGCGACCTGGTCATCCTCGATGTCATGCTGCCCGACGAAGACGGCTTCAGCTTGTGCCGCTGGGTACGCCAGCACCCGCGACAGGCACGGGTACCGATCATCATGCTCACCGCCAGCTCCGACGAAACCGACCGGGTCATCGGCCTGGAGCTGGGCGCCGACGACTACCTGGGCAAGCCATTCAGCCCCCGCGAACTGCAAGCGCGGATCAAGGCTCTGCTGCGCCGCGCCGAGTTCGGCCAGGCGGCGCCGGGCAGTGCGGTGCTGGCCTTCGACGACTGGCGCCTGGACACGGTCAGCCACCGCCTGTTCCATCGCGACGGTGAGGAAGTGATTCTCTCCGGCGCCGACTTCGCCCTGCTCAAGCTGTTCCTCGACCACCCACAGCAGATCCTCGACCGCGACACCATCGGCAACGCCACCCGTGGTCGCGAGCCGATGCCACTGGACCGCATCGTCGACATGGCGGTCAGCCGCCTGCGCCAGCGCCTGCGCGATACCGACAAACCACCCAGGCTGATCCGCACCGTACGCGGCAGCGGCTACCTGTTGGCTGCCCATGTCTGCAGTGCGCCCTGAGCGGCGCTGGCGACTGCTGCCGCGCTCGCTACTGGGGCGCATGCTGCTGCTGACCCTGCTGGTAGTGCTGCTGGCCCAGGGGTTGTCGAGCATCATCTGGGTTGCCCAATTGCGCGCCAGCCAGTTGCAGGGCCTGCGTGCCAGCGCCAGCAGCCTGGCTCATTCGATGAGTGCCAGTGTCAGCTACTTCCGTTCGTTGCCGGTGGCCTACCGGCCGATGGTCCTCGACCAGCTGCGCAGCATGGGCGGCACGCGCTTTTTCGTGTCGCTCAACGCCAAGCCGCTGGACATGCCGCTACTGCCCGTTACCCCGCGCAAGCAGGCGGTTATCGATGTGTTCCAGCAAGTGCTGCATGAGCGCCTGGGTTCGCAGATGGAAATTTCCGTGGAGTTCGTCGGGCCGGACGACCTGCGTATCTTCAACAGCGGCCTGAAGCTCGACGAACTGCCACGCTCCTGGGCGCATTACTCGCTGACCCTGGAGCCACTCAACCCGCCGGTGCTGGTAACCCAGATCCGCCTGGGCGAGGGTGAGTGGCTGTACATCGCCTCGCTGCTGCCCGAGCCCTACACCAGCCTGGAGGCCGAGCGCCTGCCGCGTCAGCAGATCGGCTTCATCGTGTTGACCACGGCCTTGCTGCTGTTGTTCATCGGCTTGCTGGTGCACTGGCAAAGCTGGCCGCTCAAGCGCCTGGCGCGGGCTGCACGGGAAATGTCGCTGGGCGCCGATGTGGCGCCGGTGGCCGAAGGCGGTGGCAGCGAGGTGGTCGAGGTGGGGCGTGCGTTCAACAGCATGCGCGAGCGCATCAGCCGATACCTGACCGAGCGCAGCCAGCTGTTCAGTGCCATTTCCCACGACCTGCGCACGCCGATCACCCGCTTGCGCCTGCGCGTCGAGCTGCTGGAGGACGAGCGCCTGCAGGCCAAGTTCAGCCAGGATCTGGACGAGCTGGAACTGCTGGTCAAAGGCGCGTTGCAGTGCGTGAAGGACACCGACATCCACGAGAACATCGAGCCGGTCGACCTCAACCAGGTGCTGGAAATCCTGGCCGAGCCTTACCTGGGCGATGGCCGCATAACGCTCGAAGGCCGGGCGCTGGCGCCGTACCCGGGCAAGCCGCTGGCGTTGCGGCGCTGCATCGGCAACCTGATCGACAATGCCATCAAGTACGGCGAGCGGGCACGGTTGCGCATCATCGACAATGCCGAGGGTTTTGTCCTGCAGGTGGATGACCAGGGGCCGGGGGTGCCGCAGCAGCAGCTGGAGCAGGTGTTCGAGCCGCACTTCCGTCTGGCCGGGCAGCAACAGGGGTACGGGCTGGGGTTGGGGATTGCGCGCAACATTGCCCATAGCCATGGCGGGGAGGTGAGCTTGCTGAACCTGCGTGAGGGCGGGTTGCGGGTGACCTTGTATCTGCCGCGGGGCATGGACTGAAGGGTTGTATTGCCTCTACCGGCCCCTTCGCGGGTAAACCCGCTCCCACAAAGACCTCACAGGTCCATGCAGACTCCGAGGCTAACGCAAAAACCTGTAGGAGCGGGTTTACCCACGAAGAGGCCGGCACAGGCAACACAAATGTCACTGACTGGTGACAAATCCACCCTCCTTGGTGACATTCCCATCCAGGCCCGCTCACTAGAATTCGCAGACGACTGGCAAGGATCAAGCTGGCCCATGAGCACCTCCAACCTGGCTTCCACCCGCTGGCTCGATGCCCCGGCCCACAACGCCTGGCGCATGGCAGAAGGGCAACGCCTGCTGGCCTTCGCCACGGCTTCGAAACTGCCCGATGGCTTCGGTAGCCTCGACGCCGCAGGCCTGCTTGCCCCCGGTGCCCGCGCCGAAACCCTGATCACCACCCGCATGACCCACTGCTTTGCCCTGGCCCACCTGCAGGGGGTGCCCGGCTACCTGGCCTATGCCGAACACGGTGTGGCCGCCCTGCGTGGTGCGCTGCAGGATGCCACCTACGGCGGCTGGTTCGCCCACCCCGGTGGCCATGACGACAGCGGCAAGGCGGCTTACCTGCATGCCTTTGTCGCCCTGGCCGCCTGCTCGGCTGTGATGGCAGGTGCTGGTGGTGCACCAGCCCTGCTGGCAGACGCGGTGCAGGTGCTCGAAGCGCATTTCTGGAGCGAAGAGGAGGGTGCCCTGCGGGAAGCCTTCTCCCGCGCCTGGCAGTTGCCCGAGCAGTACCGTGGCGCCAACAGCAACATGCATGCGGTCGAGGCCTTCCTGGCCCTGGCAGACGTAACTGGCGACAACCTGTGGCTGCAACGCGCCTTGCGCATCGCCGAACGCATCATCCATACCCATGCCGCCGCCAACGGCTACCGGGTCATCGAGCATTTCGACGCCCTCTGGCAGCCGCTGCCGCACTACAACCAGGCGCACCCGGCAGACCACTTCCGGCCTTATGGCTCCACGCCCGGGCATGCCCTGGAGTGGGCGCGGTTGCTGCTGCACCTGGAGGCCAGCCTGGAACGGTCCGGCCTGCAAGCCCCGCAGTGGCTGCCAGACTGCGCCCGCGCATTATTCGACACAGCCTGCCGGCAGGCCTGGAGCGTCGATGGCACACCTGGTTTCGTCTACACCCTGGACTGGGCCGATCGCCCGGTGGTGCGCGCACGCCTGCACTGGGTGCATGCCGAAGCCTGCGCCGCCGCCGCGGCCCTGTTGCTGCGCACGGGCGAGGCGCACTACGAACAGTGGTACCGCCGTTGCTGGGACTTCATCGCCAACCATTTCATCGACCATGGCGCTGGCAGCTGGCACCACGAGCTCGATGCACACAACCAGCCCGCTGCGACCATCTGGCCAGGCAAACCCGACCTCTACCATGCCTACCAGGCGCTGCTGCTGCCGGGCTTGCCACTGGCACCCAGCCTGGCCAGCAGCCTGGCCGGCAATGTAACCAAACGATGACATTCGCGCATCGCTTCGTTACCTGGCGAGGCGAGCACGCTGTTTAGACTTCATGCAACGCAAGCGATCGACTTGCACGGCATAACAACAAGAAAGGTGCTTCGATGAATTCCACGCTCCGTCTCGCTGCCGCAATCTCACTGGCCTCCTTGTTCCCGCTGAGTGCCTTGGCTGCCGATGCCAAAGGCAGTGTCGAGGTCGTGCACTGGTGGACCTCCGGTGGTGAAAAAGCGGCGGTCGATGTGCTCAAGGCCCAGGTTGAAAAGGATGGCTTCACCTGGAAGGACGGCGCCGTCGCCGGTGGTGGTGGTGCCACCGCCATGACCGTGCTCAAGAGCCGCGCCGTGGCCGGCAACCCGCCGGGTGTCGCGCAGATCAAGGGCCCGGACATCCAGGACTGGGCTGCCACCGGCCTGCTCGACGCCGATGTGCTCAAGGATGTGGCCAAGGAAGAAAAGTGGGACTCACTGCTCGACAAGAAAGTCGCGGACACCGTCAAGTACGACGGTGACTATGTCGCCGTCCCGGTGAACATCCACCGCATCAACTGGCTGTGGATCAATCCCGACGTCTTCAAGAAGGCCGGGATCGACAAGGCGCCAGCCACCCTCGACGAATTCTATGCCGCCGCCGACAAGCTCAAGGCCGCCGGCTTCATCCCGCTCGCCCATGGCGGCCAGCCGTGGCAGGACAGCACCGTGTTCGAAAGCGTGGTGCTGGCGGTGATGGGGGCCGATGGCTACAAGAAGGCCCTGGTCGACCTCGACAGCGCGGCCCTGACCGGCCCGGAGATGGTCAAGGCGCTGACCGAACTGAAAAAGGTCGCCACCTACATGGACCCGGATGGCAAAGGCCAGGACTGGAACCTGGAAGCGGCCAAGGTCATCAACGGCAAGGCCGGCATGCAGATCATGGGCGACTGGGCCAAGAGCGAATGGACCCTGGCGAAGAAGACCGCCGGCAAGGACTACCAGTGCGTGCCGTTCCCCGGCACCGAAAAGGCCTTCCTATACAACATCGACTCGCTGGTGGTGTTCAAGCAGAACGACGCCGGCACGTCTGCCGGCCAGCAGGACATTGCCCGCAAGGTGCTGGGTGAGGACTTCCAGAAGGTCTTCAGCAGCAACAAGGGCTCGATCCCGGTGCGCAACGACATGCTGGCCGACATGGGCAAGTATGGCTTCGACGCCTGCGCGCAGACCTCTGCCAAGGACTTCCTGGCCGATGCCAAAAATGGCGGCCTGCAGCCGAGCATGGCGCACAACATGGCCACCACGCTGGCCGTGCAGGGCGCGTTCTTCGATGTGGTGACCAACTACATCAACGACCCCAAGGCCGACCCGGCCGATGCGGCGAAGAAGCTGGCGGCGGCGATCAAGTCTGCCCAGTAAAGCTGACGCGATTCCGTTGTAGGAGCGGCCTTGTGTCGCGATGGGCTGCGCAGCAGCCCCATAACCTGCGCACTCGATCTTTAAGGTAGGTAATCGACCTTGAGTCCTTTGGGGCTGCTGCGCAGCCCATCGCGACACAAGGCCGCTCCTACAGGGGAGTGCGGCGCCTTTGAGGTGAACCATGACCACAGCAACCGCCCAACTGCGGGCCTCACCCCTGGACGCGCTACAGCGCTGGCTGCCCAAGCTGGTGCTGGCGCCTAGCATGTTCATCATCCTGGTGGGCTTCTACGGCTACATCCTCTGGACCTTCGTTCTGTCCTTCACCACCTCGACCTTCCTGCCGACCTACAAATGGGCCGGCCTGGCGCAATACGCCCGGCTGTTCGACAACGACCGCTGGTGGGTGGCAAGCAAGAACCTGCTGCTGTTCGGCGGCCTGTTCATCGCCATCAGCCTGGTCATCGGCGTAGTGCTGGCGGTCTTGCTGGACCAGCGCATCCGTCGCGAAGGTTTCATCCGCACCATCTACCTGTACCCCATGGCGCTGTCGATGATCGTCACCGGTACCGCCTGGAAGTGGCTGCTCAACCCCGGCATGGGCCTGGACAAGCTGCTGCGTGACTGGGGCTGGGAGGGCTTTCGACTGGACTGGCTGATTGATCCCGACCGGGTGGTGTACTGCCTGGTGATCGCCGCCGTGTGGCAGGCCTCGGGTTTCATCATGGCAATGTTCCTTGCCGGCCTGCGTGGCGTCGACCCGTCGATCATCCGTGCCGCGCAGATCGACGGCGCCAGCCTGCCGCGCATCTACTGGCGCGTGGTACTGCCCAGCCTGCGCCCGGTGTTTTTCAGCTCGCTGATGATCCTCGCGCACATTGCCATCAAGAGCTTCGACCTGGTGGCGGCGATGACTGCCGGCGGCCCAGGCTACTCGTCCGACCTGCCGGCGATGTTCATGTATTCGTTCACCTTCAGCCGCGGCCAGATGGGCATGGGCTCGGCCAGCGCCATCCTGATGCTCGGGGCGATCCTGGCGATCCTCGTGCCTTACCTGTACTCGGAGCTGCGGAGCAAACGCCATGCATAGCCCTCTCGACAAAGCGGTGCTGAGCCCGAGCCGCATCGCCATCCACGCGGTGCTGTTGCTGGCGGTGCTGCTGTACCTGGTACCGTTGGTGGTGATGCTGCTGACCAGCTTCAAGACCCCGGAAGACATCAGCACCGGCAACCTGCTGAGCTGGCCGGCAGTATTTACCGGCATCGGTTGGGTCAAGGCCTGGAGCACGGTCAGCGGTTACTTCTGGAATTCGATCATGATCACCGTGCCAGCGGTGCTGATCTCCACCGCCATCGGCGCGCTGAACGGCTATGTGCTGTCGATGTGGCGCTTCCGCGGTTCACAGCTGTTCTTCGGCCTGCTGCTGTTCGGCTGCTTCCTGCCGTTCCAGACCGTACTGCTGCCGGCCTCGTTCACCCTCGGCAAGCTCGGCCTGGCCAGCACCACGACCGGCCTGGTGCTGGTGCACGTGGTCTACGGCCTGGCCTTCACCACGCTGTTCTTCCGCAACTTCTACGTAAGCATCCCCGATGCGCTGGTCAAGGCCGCGCGTCTGGACGGTGCCGGGTTCTTCACCATCTTCCGCCGCATCATCCTGCCGATGTCCACGCCGATCATCATGGTCTGCCTGATCTGGCAGTTCACCCAGATCTGGAACGACTTCCTGTTCGGGGTGGTGTTCTCCAGCGGCGATTCGCAACCGATTACCGTGGCCCTGAACAACCTGGTCAATACCAGCACCGGGGCCAAGGAATACAACGTCGACATGGCGGCGGCGATGATCGCCGGCCTGCCAACCCTGCTGGTCTACGTGGTGGCAGGCAAATATTTCGTCCGCGGGCTGACTGCTGGCGCGGTAAAGGGGTAAGTCATGGCAACGCTCGAACTTCGCAATGTGAACAAGACCTACGGCAGCGGTTTGCCGGACACCCTCAAGGACATCCAGCTGTCGATCAAGGATGGCGAGTTCCTGATCCTGGTCGGCCCCTCGGGCTGCGGCAAGTCGACCTTGATGAACTGCATCGCCGGGCTGGAGCAGATCACCGGCGGCGCGATACTCATCGACCAGCAGGACGTCAGCGGCATGAGCCCCAAGGACCGCGACATCGCCATGGTGTTCCAGTCCTACGCGCTGTACCCGACCATGAGCGTGCGCGAGAACATCGAGTTCGGCCTGAAGATCCGCAAGCTGCCGCAAGCTGCAATCGACGAGGAAGTGGCGCGGGTGGCCAAGCTGTTGCAGATCGAGCACCTGCTGGCGCGCAAGCCGGCGCAGCTGTCCGGTGGCCAGCAACAGCGCGTGGCCATGGGCCGGGCGCTGGCACGGCGGCCGAAGATCTACCTGTTCGATGAACCGCTGTCCAACCTCGATGCCAAGTTGCGCGTCGAGATGCGCACCGAAATGAAACTGATGCACCAGCGCCTGAAGACCACCACCGTGTACGTCACCCATGACCAGATCGAGGCCATGACCCTGGGCGACAAGGTGGCGGTGATGAAGGACGGCATCATCCAGCAGTTCGGCACCCCGCAGCAGATCTACAACGATCCGGCCAACCAGTTCGTCGCCAGCTTCATCGGCTCGCCGCCGATGAATTTCATCCCGGTGCGCCTCACGCAACAGGACGGGCGCCTGCTGGCCGTGCTCGACAGCGGCCAGGCGCGTTGCGAGCTGCCCTTGGGAATGGCCGCGGACGAGATGGATGGCCGCGAGGTCATCCTCGGCATCCGCCCCGAGCAGATTGCCCTGGGGGCAGCCGAGGGCAATGGCCTGCCCGGCATTCGCGCCGAGGTGCAGGTGACCGAGCCCACCGGGCCAGACCTGCTGGTATTCGTCACCCTCAACCAGACCAAGGTCTGCTGCCGCCTGGCGCCGGATGTGGCGTGCCGGGTCGGCGATAACCTGAACCTGCAATTCGACCCAGCCCGGGTGCTGCTGTTCGACGCCGCCAGCGGCGAGCGCCTGCACCTGGCCACCACTGCTGCAACCATGAAAGACAACGTGGCGCACTTCAAGGGCCGATAACTCGTCTACACCATCAAATAAGAAAAAGAGGACGCAAAGGGATGGAACAGCGCAAACGCATCAGGACATTGGGCTCGCTGGCCTTGCTCGCGCCACTGGCGATGGCTGTTGGCAGCAGCGTTCAGGCTGCCGAAGCTTTCTCCAGCGAATCGAAGTGGATGACCGGCGACTGGGGCGGCACCCGCACCGAGTTGCTGGAAAAGGGCTATGACTTCACCCTCGATTACGTCGGCGAGGTTGCCGGTAACCTGCACGGTGGATACAACGACGACAAGACTGCGCGCTACAGCGACCAGTTCGCCCTCGGCGCGCACCTGGACCTGCAGAAAATCTTTGGCTGGCATGACGCCGAGTTCAAGCTGGCGATCACCGAGCGCAGCGGCCGCAACCTGTCCAACGACCGCATCAGCGACCCGCGCGCCGGGCAGTTCAGCTCGGTGCAGGAAGTGTGGGGCCGCGGCCAGACTTGGCGCCTGACTCAGATGTGGGTCAAGCAGAAGTACTTCGACGGTGCGCTGGACGTGAAATTCGGCCGCTTCGGCGAGGGCGAGGACTTCAACAGTTTCCCCTGCGACTTCCAGAACCTGGCCTTCTGCGGCTCGCAGGTGGGCAACTGGGTTGGCGGCATCTGGTACAACTGGCCGGTCAGCCAGTGGGCGCTGCGGGTGAAATACAACATCACTCCGGAATTCTTCGTTCAGGTCGGTGCCTTCGAGCAGAACCCTTCCAACCTGGAAACCGGCAACGGCTTCAAGCTCAGTGGCAGCGGCACCAAAGGCGCGATCCTGCCGGTGGAAGCGGTGTGGTCACCCAAGGTCAATGGCCTGCCGGGCGAGTACCGCCTGGGTTACTACTACAGCACGGCCAAGGCCAACGATGTGTTCGATGACGTCAACGGCAACCCGCAGGCGCTGACGGGCGAGGCCTTCAAGTCGCACTCCAGCAAGCATGGCTGGTGGGTGGTGGCACAGCAGCAGGTCACCGCCCATGGCGGCGATGTAAACCGTGGCCTGAGCCTGTTCGCCAACTTCACCGTGCACGACAAGGCCACCAACGTCGTCGACAACTATCAGCAAGTGGGCTTGGTCTACAAAGGCGCATTCGACGCCCGGCCCAAGGACGATATCGGCTTCGGCGTGGCGCGCATTCATGTGAATGACGACGTGAAGAAACGCGCCGAACTGCTCAACGCCCAGAGCGGCATCAGCGATTACGACAACCCAGGCTTCGTGCCGCTGCAGCGTACCGAGTACAACGCCGAGCTCTACTACGGCTTCCACGTCACCAACTGGCTGACCGTGCGGCCCAACCTGCAGTACATCAAGAGCCCCGGCGGCGTGGATGAGGTGGACAACGCGCTGGTCGCAGGGTTGAAGATTCAGTCGTCATTCTGAGAGCAATTGTTGTAAATTTACGCCAATCCACTTCGGTACCCGGCAACCACTGGTCTTCAGTGGTTGTCGGGGATAGGCCGAGACAGCGCTATCTCAAACAACAAGAGCTCTGAACCATGCCCGAACATCCGCTCCATCGCTTCTTCACCTCGCAGCGGCCCCGGCCGACATTCGAGTGGGAGCGTTACCAGCAGCGCGATGTGCTGATCATCGACCATCCCCGTTGCCAGGCGGTGTTCAGCCGCCAGGGTGCGCAACTGCTGCATTTTCAACCAGCGGGTGAACGGCCCTGGCTGTGGTGCGCCGAGCAGTGGCCGCAGGTGGGGGCGATCCGCGGTGGCGTGCCGGTGTGCTGGCCATGGTATGGCCGCCACCCCAGCGAGGACTTGTGGCCCGCCCATGGCTGGGCGCGCCTGCTCGACTGGAAGCTGGTGGACAGCCGCGAGGACGAGGAGGGCGTAACCCTGAAATGGCGGCTGGACCTGTGCGACTGGCAGGTCGACCTGCATGCCCGGCTGGGTAGCCGCATGGAGCTGAGCCTGAGCACCGAGCACCAGGACAGCGAACCCTGTCAGCTGAGCCATGCCTTGCTGGCCTACTGGCGCATCAGTGACGTGTCCGAGATAGCGCTGTCCGGGTTGGAGGATATCGAAGGCTACGACCGCCTGAACCGCCAGGCCTGCCGTGAAGATGGCGCGCTGAAGCTCAAGGGCGGTTGCCAGAAGGTCTACCCCGGCACGCTGCGGGTGCAATTGCAGGACCCGGCCTGGCAGCGCGAGCTGTGCATCGATACCGGTGACAGCGACGACACGGTGGTGTGGCACCCGGGCAACCGCCCGCTGATGGGCGTGACCGGGCGTGAATGCCAGCGCTTCGTCTGTGTCGAGGCCGCCAGCGGCAGTGGCGAGGGCCTGAGCCTGGCGCCGGGGCAGCGTGCCCACCTGCGCCTGCAGGCCCACCGGCTCAGTTGAGCTCGTCGTCCTCGATCGGGTAGCGGCTGGCGTTGAGGCTTTCCTTGATCTTGCGCAGGTGCGGCTGGAAGTCCACGCCGCGCCGCAGGGTCATGCCGGTGGCCAGCACATCGAGCACGGTCAGCTGGATGATCCGCGAGGTCATCGGCATGTAGATGTCGGTGTCTTCCGGCAGCGGAATGTGCAGGCTCAGGCTGCAGGCATTGGCCAGTGGCGAACCGGCAGCGGTCAGGCCCAGTACCGAGGCGCCGTTTTCCCGGGCCAGGCGGGCCACCTCGACCAGTTCGCGGGTGCGCCCGGTGTAGGAGATGATGACGAACAGGTCGCCGGTGTGCGCCACCGAGGCCAGCATGCGCTGCATCAGCACGTCGGCGTGGGCCGATACTGCCAGGTTGAAGCGGAAGAACTTGTGCTGGGCGTCCAGCGCCACCGGGGCCGAGGCGCCCAGGCCGAAGAAGTGGATCTGCCGGGCCTGGATCATCATGTCCACGGCACGGCTGACCTGTTGCGGGTCGAGCTGCTGGCAGGCGCTGTCGAGCGAGGCGATGGCACTGGCGAAGATCTTCTGGGTGTAGGCTGCCGGGTCATCGTCAGCCTCCACCGCGCGGCTGACGTAGGCGGCGCCGCTGGCCAGGCTCTGCGCCAGCTGCAGCTTGAGCTCGGGGTAGCCGCTGACGCCGAACGAGCGGCAGAAGCGGTTGACGGTCGGTTCGCTGACCTTGGCCGCCTGGGCCAGCGCAGCGATGCTGAAACGGGTGGCTTGTTGCGGATTGAGCAGGATGACTTCGGCGACTTTGCGTTCGGCCTTGTTCAGCTCGTCGAGGCGGCCCTGGATCTGTTCCAGGAGGTTTCGCACGCGGTCCATGGGTGTGTCCTTGGGTCGGGAAGACAGCCGGCTGTTGGAGCAGCAGGCTTTTTGCACGGTCGTCTATCGTACTGTCGGCGCGGTTGACGTACCACTTGTCTGTAACACTTGTGTGTAATGTTGTGGTTTTTACTACATTATCCCTTGAAAACCGTATGTGAAAGCGGTATTCCTAGACCAACTTTAGGAAAGAACCAACATCATGGCTGCGATCAGTGTCGAACCTTGCACCTTTGCCCTGTTTGGCGCCCTAGGCGACCTGGCATTGCGCAAGCTGTTTCCTGCCCTCTATCAGCTCGACCGGGCCAACCTGCTGCACCCGGAAACCCGCCTGCTGGCGCTGGCCCGCGAGGCCGGTAGCGCGCAGGGCCACCTGGACAGCATCGAGGCGCACCTGCGCCGGCATGTGCCCGAGGCCGATATCGAGCCCGCCGCGCTGGGCCGTTTCCTCGCCAGGCTGAGCTACCAGCACCTGGATTTCCTCCAGCCCGAGGGCTATCAGGCCCTGGCCGAGCAGTTGCCGGGCGAGCTGCCGCTGATTGCCTACTTCGCCACCGCTGCGGCGGTGTACGGGGCCATCTGCGAAAACCTCGACAAGGCCGGGCTGGCCGCACGCACCCGAGTGGTGCTGGAGAAGCCCATTGGCCACGACCTGGAGTCGTCGCGCCGGGTCAATGATGCTGTGGCTCGGTTCTTCCCAGAGAGCCGGGTCTACCGCATCGACCACTACTTGGGCAAGGAAACGGTGCAGAACCTGATCGCCCTGCGTTTCGCCAACAGCCTGTTCGAAACCCAGTGGAACCAGAATTCCATCTCCCATGTGGAGATCACCGTCGCCGAGAAGGTCGGTATCGAAGGCCGCTGGGGCTACTTCGACAAGGCCGGCCAGCTGCGCGACATGATCCAGAACCACCTGCTGCAGCTGCTGTGCCTGATCGCCATGGACCCGCCCAGCGAACTGTCGGCCGACGCCATCCGTGACGAGAAGGTCAAGGTACTCAAGGCCCTGGCACCGATCACCGGTGAAGGGCTGAGCACCCGTGTGGTGCGCGGCCAGTACATCGCCGGCTACAGCGATGGCAAGCCGGTGCCCGGTTACCTGGAAGAAGACAACGCCAACGCCCAGAGCGACACCGAAACCTTCGTCGCCCTGCGTGCTGACATCCGCAACTGGCGCTGGTCGGGGGTGCCGTTCTACCTGCGTACCGGCAAGCGCATGCCGCAGAAACTGTCGCAGATCGTCATCCACTTCAAGGAAACGCCGCACTACATCTTCGCTCCGGAACAGCGTTTGCAGATCGGTAACAAGCTGATCATCCGCCTGCAACCGGACGAAGGCATTTCTTTACGGGTGATGACCAAGGAGCAGGGCCTGGATAAAGGCATGCAACTGCGCAGCGGCCCGTTGCAGCTGAATTTCTCCGATACCTGGCGCAGTGCAAGGATCCCGGATGCCTACGAGCGGCTGTTGCTCGAAGTGATGCGCGGTAACCAGAACCTGTTCGTGCGCAAGGATGAAATCGAATATGCCTGGAAGTGGTGCGACCAGCTGATTGCTGGCTGGCGTAACGCAGGCGATGCGCCCAAACCGTACGCCGCAGGCTCCTGGGGGCCGATGAGCTCGATTGCACTGATCACACGCGATGGGAGGGCGTGGTATGGGGATATCTGAACTGAAACTGCCAGCGACTGTGACGGTACATGAGCTGGTGGATGCCAAGGCTCTGGCCGCAGCCCAGGCCCATGACGTGGCCGAGCGCCTGCGCGCAGCCATTGCCGCCAAGGGCCAGGCCTGCGTGGTGCTATCCGGCGGCCGCAGCCCGGTGCCGTTCCTCGAGAAGCTGGCCAGCGAAAACCTCGACTGGGCCAAGGTCACCGTCAGCCTGGCCGATGAGCGCTGGGTGCCGGTGGAGCATGCCGACAGCAACGCCGGCCTGCTGGCGCGCCACCTGTTCAAGGGCGCGGCGGCCAAGGCCCGCTTCGTTGGTCTTTACCAGCAGGCGGAGAACCTTGATGCCGCTGCAGGCAAGGCCGATCAGGCCTTGGCCGAGCTGCCGCCAATTGACGTACTGGTGCTGGGCATGGGGGATGATGGCCATACAGCTTCGCTGTTCCCCGCCAGCCCCAACCTGGAAGCAGGCCTCGACCTGGCCAACCCACGCCGCTGCCTGCCTTTGCTGGCACCGAGCGTGCCGCGCCAGCGCCTTTCGATGACCCGCTCGCTGCTGGCCAGTTCCGCCTTTACCGCGCTGTCCGTACAAGGGCAGGGCAAACTCGCTACCCTGCGCGCCGCGCTGGCTGGCACCGACCTTTCCGAAATGCCGATACGCGCTTTTCTTCACGCCCCCCTGGACATCTACTGGTGCCCATGAGCCAAGGATCCACAGTCATGACCACCCTCGAACGCCCACAGCCCAAGCTCTCGATGGCCGACAAAGCCGCACGGATCGACGCCATTTGCAAAGAGGCGCGCATCCTGCCGGTGATCACCATCGCCCGTGAGGAAGACATCCTGCCGTTGGCTGACGCCCTGGCCGCCGGCGGTATCCGTACCCTGGAAGTGACCTTGCGCTCGCAATATGGCCTGAAGGCCATCCAGGTGTTGCGCGAGCAGCGCCCGGAGCTTTGTGTCGGTGCCGGCACCGTGCTCGATCGTGGCATGTTCGCCGCGGTTGAAGCTGCGGGTGCGCAATTCGTCGTTACGCCAGGCATTACCCAAGACATTCTCGAAGCTGGTGTGGACAGCGAGATCCCGCTGCTGCCAGGCATCAGCACGCCGTCCGAAATCATGATGGGCTACGCCCTGGGCTACCGCCGCTTCAAGCTGTTCCCGGCGGAGATCAGCGGCGGGGTAGCGGCGATCAAGGCCTTTGGCGGCCCGTTCGGCGATATTCGTTTCTGCCCTACGGGCGGTGTGAACCCGGCCAACGTGCGCAACTACATGGCGCTGCCCAATGTGATGTGCGTGGGTGGTACCTGGATGCTCGACAGCAGCTGGATCAAGAACGGCGACTGGGCGCGGATCGAAGCGTGCAGCGCGGAGGCGATGGCGCTGCTGGACGCCAACTGAATTTGTTGTGTGCTTTACGGCTTGTGGGGCGCTTGGTCGGCGCCCCTTTTTTTGCCTGAAATTCTCATTCATGCGGTATGGCTCAGGCCGCCTTGGCTTCCTGCTGGCTCAGCGAGCGGTTCAGCGCGCTGAACAATGCCTTGAAGCTGGCCGTGGTGATGTTTTCATCGATACCCACACCATGCACCGGGCGGCCACCGGCCACGCGCAGTTCGATATAGGCCGCGGCCTTGGCATTGGTGCCGGCGCCAATGGCATGCTCGTTGTAGTCCATGATCTCCACGGCAATCGGCAGGCCGGCCACCAGTGCTTCCAGTGCACCGTTGCCCTTGCCGCGCCAGTGCAGGGTGGTTTCGCCTTCACCGGCGACTTCCACTTCCACGGCGCTGTGGCCGTTCTCTTCCTGCAGACGGTGGCTGACCAGCGCATACGGGGAGTTGGCCTGCAGGTATTCCTTGTGCAGCAGGCTGTAGATCTGCTGGGCGGTCATTTCCAGGCCCAGGCGGTCGGTTTCGCCCTGTACTACCTGGCTGAATTCGATCTGCATGCGGCGCGGCAGGCTGATGCCGTATTCCTGCTCGAGCAGGTAGGTGATGCCGCCTTTGCCCGACTGGCTGTTGACGCGGATCACCGCCTCGTAGCTGCGACCGATGTCGGCCGGGTCGATCGGCAAGTAAGGTACTTCCCACAGTTCGCCTTCCTGCTGCTTGGCGAAGCCCTTGCGGATGGCGTCCTGGTGCGAGCCGGAGAACGCGGTGTGGACCAGGTCGCCCACGTACGGGTGGCGTGGGTGCACCGGCAGCTGGTTGCACTCTTCGACCACCTTGCGCACGCCGTCGATGTCGGAGAAGTCCAGCAGCGGGTCGATGCCCTGGGTGTAGAGGTTCAGCGCCAGGGTCACCAGGTCGACGTTACCGGTACGCTCGCCGTTGCCGAACAGGCAGCCTTCGGCACGATCGGCACCGGCCATCAGGCCCAGTTCGGTGGCGGCAATGCCGGTACCACGGTCGTTGTGGCAGTGCAGGCTGATGATCACGCTGTCGCGACGGCTGACATTACGGCAGAACCACTCGATCTGGTCGGCGTAGATGTTCGGGGTGGACACTTCCACGGTGGCCGGCAGGTTGAGGATGATCTTGTGCTCGGGGGTAGGGTTCCACACCTCGATGACCGCGTCGCAGACTTCCTTGGCGAACTCCATCTCGGTGGCGCTGAAGGTTTCCGGCGAGTACTGGAAGGTCCACTGGGTTTCCGGCTGCTGGGCGGCGTACTTGACGAACAGCTTGGCTGCGTTCACCGCGATGTCCTTCACGCCTTGCTTGTCCTGGTTGAAGACAATGCGGCGGAACGACGGGCTGGTGGCGTTGTACAGGTGGACGATGGCCTTCTTCGCCCCGCGCAGCGACTCGAAGGTGCGGGCGATGAGGTCTTCACGGGCCTGGGTGAGCACCTGGATGGTGGTGTCGTCCGGGATGTGGCCGTCTTCGATCAGCATGCGCACGAAGTCGAAATCGGTCTGCGAGGCGGACGGGAACGAGGCTTCGATTTCCTTCACGCCAACCTGCACCAGGGTCTTCCAGAAGCGCAGTTTCTTCTCCGAATCCATTGGCTCGATCAGCGACTGGTTGCCATCACGCAGGTCGGAGCTGCACCAGATTGGCGCGGCGGTGATGGTCTTCGACGGCCAGGTACGGTCAGGCAGGTCGATGGTCGGGAAAGCGCGGTATTTCTTCGAAGGGTCTTTGAGCATGGTCATGGAAGCAATCCTTTTGTGTGCGGCCGAGATCGGGCCTGCCGAGCGATAACGAGATAAAAGGCGAGGCGACGCGATTCAGCCTGGTAGTCGGGCGCTGACCAGGCAGAGGCTGCGATGTTGTCGGAGCAGGATGAGGGTGCTGTAGGTTTTCATGCCTTCAACCCTAACCAGTGGGGTGGGTGATGGCAAGCGTTCAGAAAAAATTGAGAGGAATGCTTAAAAAAAGCTGAAAGGCGAGATTTTATCGCTGTAATTTTCTGAGTGCTTCTCGATTTTTGCGCAGTATTTTTCGATGGCGCAACACCTTGGAAGCGAGTTTACCTGCTCTGGCCTCATCGCCGGCAAGCCAGCTCCCACAGGATTACCACAGGCCTCGAATCCTGCACGGGACCTGTGGGAGCGGGCATGCCCGCGAAGCAGGCGCCGCGATCTCAGGGCTGGAACGCGCCAATGAAAATCGCCGGATCCACCCGTGCATCGTTCAGGCTGACGTTCCAGTGCATGTGTGGCCCGGTAGCCCGCCCGGTCGAGCCCACGCGCCCGACCACCTCGCCCCGGCGCAGCTGCTGCCCCACCTGCACATCGATCTTCGACATATGGCAGAACATGCTGATAAAGCCCTGCCCGTGGTCGACGAACACCGTACGGCCATTGAAGAAGTAATCGCCCACCAGGATCACCTTGCCATTGGCCGGGGTCTTGATCGGCGTGCCGGCCGGTACCGCGAAGTCCAGCCCGGCATGCGGGTTGCGTTCTTCGCCATTGAAGAAACGGCGCACGCCGAACTTGCTCGACAGCGGGCCACTGACCGGCTTGTCGAGAATCAGGTTGCTGGGCAGGGTCGGGCTGAAGCTGCGGTATGCCTTGATCTGCTCGGCCAGCTCACGATCGATGCGCTTGAGGTCGGCCGGGTTCGGGTTGACCTGGCGGGTGTTCTTCAGGGTGATGCGCTGCTCGGGGTATTTCTTGCTACCGACCGTGAAGGGCAGGGTGCGGCCGCCCTGGCTCAGCATCGCGGTGCCGGGCTTCTGGGTCAGCGGGATGCCGACGATGGCCAGCCAGTTGTCCTGCTCTTTCACCACCAGCACCGGTTTGCCGTCGAAGCGGGCGCTGGGCGCGCTGGCGGCGGGGCCGAGGTCGACCACCGCCACGCCGCCGGGTACCGGCTTGTTCAGCGTGCGGGTGATGTAGCTGGCCTGGGCGCCGCCGGCCAGCAGCAGGAGGGAAAGGGCAAGCAGGGGCGCGAGCAGGCGGGGCATGTGTCAGTCCAGAAGTGAGAGGGTGACCGGGGTCAGGTGGTTGTCTTCGACCCGCACCAACAGCTCGCCTTCGTTCAGGCGGGCGGTCAGACGCTGGCCATTGCGGGTCTGTTCGGCGCTGCGGATGGCCTGGCCCTGTTCGTCCAGCAGGATGCTGTAGCCGCGGGCGAGGGTGGCCAGCGGGCTGACCACCTGCAGCGTCTGCAACTGGGCCTGGAAGCGCTGGCGGCGGTCCTTGAGCACCTCGCGCATGGCCCGTGGCAGGCGCTCGGCCAGGCTGTCCAGGCGTTGGCCCAGCAGTTTCAGGGTACGCCCCGGGTGCTGCGCGGCGAGGCGGGTATCCAGGCGTGCCAGGCGCTCGTGGCGCTGGTTGAGGTTGAGCATGAACGCGCGGCGCAAGCGCATGTCCAGGTCGTCCAGGCGCTGGGCCTGCTGGCGCAGGCGCTCGCCCGGGTGGCGCAGACGCCGGGTCAGCGACTCCAGGCGCAGGCGGTCGTGGGTCAGGCGGTTCTGCATGCGCAGCAGCAGGCGCCGTTGCAGGCCATCCAGGCGTTGCTGCAGGCCACTGTTGTCGGGGGCCAGCAGCTCGGCGGCGGCAGACGGTGTAGGCGCGCGCACGTCGGCGACGAAGTCGCTGATCGAGACATCGGTCTCATGGCCCACGGCGCTGACAATCGGCGTGACACAGGCGGCCACGGCCCGCGCCACCGCTTCTTCGTTGAAGCACCACAAGTCTTCAAGCGAGCCGCCGCCCCGGGCCAGGATCAGTGCATCGAACCCCAGGCTATCGGCCAGGCGGATCGCGCGCACGATCTGTGCAATGGCTTCGCGGCCCTGCACTGCGGTGGGGATCAGGTTCAGTTCCACTTGCGGGGCGCGGCGACCGAACACACTGATGATGTCGCGGATCACTGCGCCGGTGGGCGACGTAATGATGCCGATGCGCTGCGGGTGGGCCGGCAGCGGCTGCTTGCGTTCGGCGCTGAACAGCCCCTCGGCACCGAGCTTCTCTTTCAATGCCTCGAAGGCCAGGCGCAGGGCGCCATCGCCGGCCGGCTCGACGGTGTCGAGAATCAGCTGATAGTCGCCACGCCCTTCGAACAACGAAACCTTGCCGCGTACCCGCACCGCCAGGCCGTCGCGCAGGGCCTGGCGCACCCGCGTGGCGTTCTGCCGGAACAGCGCGCAGCGCACCTGTGCGCCGCTGTCCTTGAGGGTGAAGTACATGTGGCCGGACGCCGGGCGGGCGAGGTTGGAAATCTCGCCTTCCACCCATACGTTGCGGAACACGTCTTCCAGCAGCACGCGGGCGCGGCCGTTGAGTTGGCTGACGGTAAGGACCTCGCGGTCCAGGCCGAGTCGTTCGAAAGGGTCTCTGATCATGGCGGGCATCATAAAGGACATCGGCCCCGGTTGTCTGTCCTGGCCCTATCGCCGGCAAGCCGGCTCCCACAGGTATCGCGCTGGCTTGGGCCTCATGCTGTCCCTGTGGGAGCCGGCTTGCCGGCGATGGGGCCTTTCAGGCCTGCATCGCCGTCACGAACTGGCGCACCATCGAACCTGCGCCACGCCTGCAAGCCATCGCCACAGTACTCTCACACCCTCCTTCCAGTGCCACGAAGCTGACTGAGGCTGGCGCAATCTCGCGCATGCATTCCGGCAACAACGCCACCCCAAACCCCGCCTGAATCAACTGCAACTGGGTGGTCTTGCGCGACAGCACCTGCGCTGCGCGCGGGAAAAAGCCTGCCTCCATGCACATCGAGGCCGACAGGTAGCTCAGCCCGCCACGGTCCCGGTGCGGAATGGAAATGAAGCGCTCTTCCCGCAGTTGTTCCAGTCTCACCTGTGGCGCGCGGGCCAAGGGATGCCCGGCGGAGACCGCCAGCAACAGGGGTTCGCTGAACAGTTCATGCAGCACCACCCCTTCATACTGGCGCAGTACAGGCAAGCGCAGCAGGCCGATATCCAACCGCCCGGCAGCGATATCCTCCAACTGCGCCTCCGACGACTGCTGGGCAATTTCCAGCGAAACCCCTGGGTTGTCGCGCAAGTAACCGCCCAGGCGAGCCAGCAGCGGGCCGGTCAGCGGCACTGTACTGGAGTGGTTCAGGCGCAGACTGCCCTGCAGCCCTTCGCCAATGTCGCGGGTTACACGCTCGGCCTGCGCCAGGTCGGCCAGCAAGCGCCGCGCCCGTTCCAGGAAGGCCTGGCCAGCCAGTGTCAGGCGCGGCAGGCGCGCGGTGCGTTCGAACAGCGGCGTGCCCAGTTGCTGCTCCAGCTCCTTGATCTGCCGGCTCAGCGCCGACTGGGCGATGTACAGCCGCTCGGCGGCAGCGCTGAAGCTGCCGCATTCGGCGATTTCCACGAAGTAACGCAGTTGGCGGATTGACGTCATGTCATGCCTTTTCGAGATGAGTGTGGCGACAAAGGCATATTAGTCGGCATGGCTCATGGCTGGCTAACCTTTGCCTGTCTTCCCAGGAACTGCTGCCATGCTCGCCCAACTGTCGTTTTCCGGCCTCGACTGGCTGCCTATCCTGCTTGGTGTCGGCGCTGCCTACATCGTCTTCGGCATCGCCGGTTTCGGCACCGCGCTGGTGGCCGGCCCAGTGCTGATCCACTTCATGCCGCTGTCGCGGATCATTCCGCTGCTGGTGCTACTGGACTTCGTCGCCGCCTTCGGCAACCTGCTGCCCTCGCGCCGCGATGTCGTGCGCGGCGAACTGCTGCGGCTGCTGCCGTTCATGGCCATTGGCTGCGCGCTGGGTGTGGTATTCCTGCTACAGCTGAAGTCAGACCTGTTGCTGCTGCTGATGGGGCTGTTCGTCACGGCGTATGCCCTGTACGGGCTGGCGGTGAAGGTACGGCCGGCCAGTCTGTCGGGTTTCTGGGCAATGCCGATGGGCACGGCAGGCGGGCTGTTCGGCGCCTTGTTCGGCAGCGGCGGCTTCCTTTATGCGCTGTACCTGAGCGCGCGGCTGGAGGTGAAGGAGCAGGTGCGCGCTACCCAGAGCGCGCTGATCAGTTGCAGTACGGTGGTGCGGCTGACGCTGTTCCTTATCGCAGGCGTCTATGCCGACCAGAGCCTGCTGTTGCTCGCCGCCTGCCTGTTGCCGGTCATGCTCGTCGGCCTCTGGGCAGGGCGCAGGCTTACCCATCGGCTGTCTCGCGAAGCCTTCGTGCGCCTGGTCACCTGGCTGGTGCTGGCCAGCGGCCTGGCGCTGATCGGTCGCTACCTGAGCGCCTGAGCAGGCGGTAGAATTGCGCTATCACCGCAGTTTTTCAGGCTTGCCCCGTTCATGAACACCCAGAGCATCATCGTTCCCAAGCTTTCTACCGTCCCGGTGCACGAAGCCCGTGCCCGCGCCATCCTGCGCTGGCTGGTGCGCGAGAAAGTCGTCGAGGAACAGCTGACCACCTGTGGCCGCACCGGCAACCGCATGGGCCATGCCCTGGCCGAAGGTGCCCGCAAAGTGGCCCTGCATCCGGAAAAACTGCCCTTCGGCGAACAGGTCAACGGCCTGGAGGTGATGCTCAAACGCTGCATCTATACCCCTACCGAAGGTTTCCTCGAAGAGGCCGGTTGCCCCGAGTGCCGGCGCGAGGTGGGTGAGCCGCTGTTCGAAAGCCTGGAAGAATGGATGCCGGCAGTTAGCGACAACTTCACCTGCCCGTTGTGCGGCTTCGAAGATGACATCAATGGCTTCATTTACCTGCAGCCATGTGCCTTTTCCAACCTGGGGTTCATCTTCAACAACTGGGGCGAGGCCGGGTTCACCCAGGCCTTCCTCGACAGCTTCGCCGACTGGCTCGACCAGCCGGTGGCCGTGGTACAGGTAAAACTGCCACAAGGCTGACCGAAGGCCCTTATTTTGCATTGAGCGGCGCGCCGTGCATGAGTATAATGGCGCGCTTCCATTTTTCCCGCCCGGGAGCCCCCGCGATGCTGCGTATCAGCCAAGAAGCCCTGACCTTCGACGATATCCTCCTTGTACCTGGCTATTCCGAGGTACTGCCTAATGAAGTCAGTCTCAAGACCCGTTTGACCCGTGGCATCGAGCTGAACATTCCGCTGGTATCCGCTGCCATGGATACCGTGACCGAAGCGCGCCTGGCCATTGCCATGGCCCAGGAAGGCGGCATCGGCATCATCCACAAGAACATGACCATCGAACAGCAGGCCAGCGAAGTCCGCAAGGTCAAGAAGTTCGAGGCTGGCGTGGTCAAGGACCCGATCACCATCGACGCCGACGCCACCGTGCGCGACCTGTTCGACCTGACCCGCCTGAACAACATCTCCGGCGTTCCGGTGCTGGCGAACGGCGACCTGGTCGGCATCGTCACCTCCCGTGACGTGCGCTTCGAAAGCCGCCTGGACGCCAAGGTCCGCGACGTGATGACCCCGAAAGAGCGTCTGGTCACCGTCCGCGAAGGCGCCGACAAGAACGAAGTCCGCGAGCTGCTGCACAAGCACCGCCTGGAAAAAGTCCTGATCGTTGACGACAAGTTCAACCTCAAGGGCATGATGACCGTCAAGGACATCGAAAAGGCCAAGGCCTACCCGCTGGCCAGCAAGGACGACCAGGGTCGCCTGCGCGTCGGCGCCGCGGTCGGCACCGGCAAGGACACCGGCGAGCGTGTTGCCGCCCTGGTGGCTGCTGGCGTTGACGTGGTTGTGGTCGATACCGCCCACGGTCACTCCAAAGGTGTGATCGATCGCGTTCGCTGGGTCAAGGAAACCTACCCGCAAGTGCAGGTGATCGGCGGCAACATCGCCACCGGCGCTGCCGCCAAGGCTCTGGCCGAAGCTGGCGCTGACGCGGTCAAGGTCGGTATCGGCCCAGGCTCGATCTGCACCACCCGTATCGTTGCTGGCGTAGGCGTGCCGCAAATCAGCGCCATCGCCAACGTTGCCGCTGCACTGGAAGGCACTGGCGTGCCACTGATCGCCGACGGCGGCATCCGCTTCTCGGGTGACCTGTCCAAGGCCATCGTTGCCGGCGCTTCCTGCGTGATGATGGGTTCGATGTTCGCCGGTACCGAAGAGGCTCCGGGTGAAGTCGAGCTGTTCCAGGGCCGTTCCTACAAGGCCTACCGCGGCATGGGCTCGCTGGGTGCCATGGCACAGGCGCAAGGCTCGTCCGACCGCTACTTCCAGGACTCCTCGGCCGGCGCCGAGAAGCTGGTACCGGAAGGCATCGAAGGCCGTGTTCCCTACAAGGGCGCGCTGGCCGCGATCATCCACCAGCTGATGGGCGGCCTGCGTTCGTCCATGGGCTACACCGGCAGCGCAACCATCGAAGAGATGCGCACCAAGCCGGAATTCGTGCGCATCACCGGTGCCGGCATGGCCGAGTCCCACGTGCATGACGTGCAGATCACCAAAGAAGCCCCTAACTACCGCGTAGGCTGAGGCTTCCAGCTACAACAGAAAGCGGGGCTGTCATGACAGCCCCGCGTCGTTTCCGATTTCCACTGACGAGATTGAGTCATGGCCCTCGACATTCACGCTCACCGCATCCTGATCCTCGATTTCGGTTCCCAGTACACCCAGCTGATCGCCCGCCGCGTGCGCGAAATCGGCGTGTACTGCGAGCTGCATCCGTTCGACATGGACGATGAAGCGATCCGCGAATTCAACCCGCGCGGCATCATCCTCGCCGGCGGCCCCGAGTCGGTCCACGAAGCCAACAGCCCGCGCGCCCCGCAGGCGGTGTTCGACCTGAACGTACCAGTGCTGGGCATCTGCTACGGCATGCAGACCATGGCCGAGCAGATGGGCGGCAAGGTCGAAGGTTCCGACCTGCGTGAATTCGGTTATGCCCGCGTGGACGTGGTTGGCAAGAGCCGCCTGCTCGACGGCATCGAAGACCACATCGACGCCGACGGCTTGCTGGGCCTGGACGTGTGGATGAGCCACGGCGACAAGGTCACCCAGATGCCGGGCAACTTCCACGTGCTGGCCAGCACCCCGAGCTGCCCGATCGCTGGCATGTTCGACGACGCGCGCGGCTACTACGGCGTGCAGTTCCACCCGGAAGTGACCCACACCAAGCAGGGCGGTCGCATCCTGTCCCGCTTCGTGCAGGACATCTGCGGCTGTGAAGCCCTGTGGACTCCGTCCAACATCGTCGAAGACGCCATTGCCCAGGTGCGTGAGCAGGTCGGTTCGGCCAACGTCCTGCTGGGCCTGTCCGGCGGCGTCGACAGCTCCGTCGTTGCCGCACTGCTGCACCGCGCCATCGGCGACCAGCTGACCTGCGTATTCGTCGACAACGGCCTGCTGCGCCTGCACGAAGGCGACCAGGTGATGGCCATGTTCAAGGAGAACATGGGCGTCAAGGTCATCCGCGCCGACGCTGAAAAGCAGTTCCTCGACAACCTGGCCGGCGAGGCCGACCCGGAGAAGAAGCGCAAGATCATCGGCCGCACCTTCATCGACGTGTTCGATGCCGAAGCCAGCAAGCTGGAAAACATCCAGTTCCTCGCCCAAGGCACCATCTACCCGGACGTGATCGAGTCGGCGGGCGCCAAGAGCGGCAAGGCCCACGTGATCAAGTCGCACCACAACGTCGGTGGCCTGCCGGAGGAAATGAACCTCAAGCTGGTCGAGCCGCTGCGTGAACTGTTCAAGGACGAAGTGCGCAAGATCGGCCTGGAGCTGGGCCTGCCGTACGACATGGTCTACCGCCACCCGTTCCCGGGCCCGGGCCTGGGCGTGCGTATCCTTGGTGAAGTGAAGAAGGAATACGCCGACATCCTGCGTCGCGCCGACCACATCTTCATCGAAGAGCTGCGCAAGGCCGACTGGTACCACAAGACCAGCCAGGCATTCGTGGTGTTCCAGCCGGTCAAGTCGGTAGGCGTCGTCGGCGACGGCCGTCGCTACGCCTGGGTCGTGGCCCTGCGTGCCGTCGAGACCGTGGACTTCATGACCGCGCGCTGGGCGCACCTGCCGTACGAGCTGCTGGAAACCGTCAGCGGCCGTATCATCAACGAAATCGACGGTATCTCGCGCGTTACCTACGACGTGTCGAGCAAGCCGCCAGCGACTATCGAGTGGGAATGATCGGGTAGCCAGCTCAGGCTGGTACCCGTAGGCACGGATACACCAGAAAGCCCGCATAATTGCGGGCTTTCTGGTTCTTGCTCATTCAGATTTGCTTATTCTTTTGGCTTTTTGGCAAATAGCGCTTTCTGGTAGACATTATAGGAAAGCAACCTGCTCTTCACCGCGACGAACTCATCGCCCTCCACGCGCTGCGGGTGCTTTTCCTGCGGGTCATTCTCGATATTGTATTTGGTCAGGGTGTCCGAACTGAATTCGTATATGTATTTGTAAGGGTGCTCCACCAAGGCTGACGCCAGTTGGTCAAAGAACGTGGACATGAAGAATGTGCGTTTGCCATGTTCCCTCAACAAGCTGATGCCTTGGACAGACAGGGGCGACTCGGTCACGCCAAAGAAGTCGGCGACCGTGGGCGCAACATCGATCTGGTGACTGGTCGTTGTGGCGGGTTTGGGCAGTGACTTTTCCTTGGCCCAGAAAATCAGGGGTACGGTCACTTCTTCTTCGTGCATGGAAGCGTTGTGAATGAAGAGACCGTGCTCACCAAACGACTCACCGTGGTCACCCACGAGCACGAATAATGTCGAGTCCAGAAGGCCTTGCTTGTCGAATGATGTCAGCATTTCACCCAGTACGCTGTCTGTTCTGGCTATGCAGTCTTCATACTTTTCCAGCTCGCTCAGTAATGGGGGCCCTTGGCTGCATTGGTAGGGGTAGTGGGCTGCGCTTGGGAAGTAGAGTGCGATGAAACCCTGGCCATTCTTTTTTATCTTCTCCAGGTAAGAGATGCTGGACGAAAACAGCTGTTCGTCACTCTCACCGAAGCTATTGGCGTGTTGTGAGCGATTTTCGGCATGGGTGATCTCCGAAACTGCATAGGCATTCGATACGCCGATGGACTTCAGGAAACCCTCCATGTTTTCGAATTGCAGGTACAGCGAGCTGAATGCGACGGCTTCCATGTCTTTCCTGTTTTTCAGCTCATGGATGACGCTGGGTTGTAGCAGGTACATGGCCTCTTTGATTTCAATATCTGGGTAGGCGTGCAGCCCCGTCAGGATCGCGTGGTAGCCTTTGGACGAGTGAGGCACTGATACGTACGTTTTGAAGAGCATGCCCTCCCGAGAGAGCTTAT
Organism: Pseudomonas sp. 13159349; assembly: GCF_013305685.1. Lineage (NCBI taxonomy): Bacteria > Pseudomonadati > Pseudomonadota > Gammaproteobacteria > Pseudomonadales > Pseudomonadaceae > Pseudomonas > Pseudomonas sp. 13159349. The sequence continues at coordinate 1,247,125 of NZ_CP045553.1, forward strand.
CGAAGGTGGGATACCTCTCGGCGGTTTTGATGTCGGGCGCAAAAACGCTGTTCCAGCGCACCGACTCCAGAATGATGAAGACCAGGTTCTTGAAGTCTGGTGTGGCATGAGATTGAAGTTTTCGGATGTCGTTGACGCTGGTTAGCGGGTAGGCGGGTTGTTCGAATGGCAGCGGCGGTCTATGCGGAGCTGCATTCAAGGGAGTCGTGCTTCTGAGTGTTGTGACCAGCGGGCTGACGACAATATTTTCGTTCAGGTAATAGCGTGCGTCTTTGGCATGGATGGAGCCGATGAGCAGGGCGCCTATCACCAGCAGCGACGCCCAGAGGTGTTGTCTTTTCTTTATTGGGACCGTGCGCTGTTCTTTATAAGCGATGTAGGTTGCCAGCCCAGCGAAAGACCAGGTCACCAGGTAGGCAAGAAAAAGCACAAAGACAATGAACCTGAATGTGTGCCCGAACCCGGCGGCTTGGGTGAGGAACACCTCGGCTCCGGAGGTCAGGTTGCTTGCGTTCTGCAGGCTGTAGCGTATCAGTTGCCAGTCCAGTGGCTTCAGCCATAGCTCCCGAACTCGCATGTCCACCAGCAGGAACAGCAGCAAGGCGCCTGAGGCGATGCTTAACAGATAAAAATTGAATTTGTTTCTGGTAATGGTGGTGGCAGCAATCACAAAGAAGGCGACCACCAGCAGCACGTCTTGAAGCAAGTACAGGGCAATATCGAGAACACCGGTCTCCACCCATCGATAGGAGAAAAACTCGATCAGTATGATCTTCGGTGCCAGAAGAAGGCCTGAAGTGAGCAGCAGCGAAAAATACAGTAATGAATTCCTGTGCCACATGGTGTCAAACCTTCGCATTCACAGAGCAGGCGTCTTGTCTGAAGCGATAGGCGGGCAGAAGGCCAGCACCTGGGCACCCTGTCTGTTGAACTTAAGCAGCCCACCCTGAATCGGGCAAGTCAGCCTCTGGGCGTTAGTTGGGTACCGGGGGGAGCAGGTTGCCACAGGTGTCGGGGCAGATAACCGGTCGCGCGACAAGACTTCACTTAATCTTTCGCAAATGCAGGTGTATCGTATTCGCCCTTCATCGCCAGCCCCTGCTGGCAGACTGATTGCGAAGAACGCGAGGTACCCGCACCGATGTCCTTCACCCGTCGATAAATGCTCAAGGGCCCGACCGGCCTGGTTGTGGTTGGCCTGGGCGCCGGAGGCGCGGCCCGCTACTGGCTGGGCAAGGTCGAGGACGATAACGCCGGGCATGACTACGAACTGATCGCCGCGCCGCTTGACGTCGAGCTGGTGCCGAGGTTCAAGACCGAGGCCTGGGCCTTTATCATTCAGCTGTCTGCCCCGACGGGCGCATCATCACAGCGAATAGAACGGGTCGTTTTCAGGCGCCTGGTCGTGCAACGCTTGGGCGAGGTCCTGGATGTGTTCAGACCACGCCACTGTCTTTACCCATTCCTCGGGCATGCCGGATACCCCGTACAACGCTCCGGCCAGCTGCCCAGCCACGGCTGCCACGCTGTCGGCGTCGTCTGCCAGGTTTGCCGCCAGTAGCACTGCGTCTCTGAAATTGTCGGTATTCCAAACCGCCCATAGCGCAGCTTCCAAGGTGTCGATGACATACCCTGAGGAGCGGATCTGGTCGCGGCTTTTTTCCTTGTATTCGCCAGCGTTGATGATGGTGGCGCGGGGCTGCAGCGGGCGGACCATCGGGCGGCACATTTCATCCTTGTCGGCGCCGTTCAGGGCGAGGTGCAGCTGCGCGCCCAGCAGTTCGCAGCCACTCACTGCTTCGGGCGCCCGATGGGTGGCCCGACTCTGGCTTTGGGCTTCGCGCCACGTGGATGGCAGCATGTGGCGCCTGAATATGGCGGTGGGGGCGAGCCGGATGATGGAGCCATTGCCGGCCGTATTCGGCTCTGTGTTGCCTATCCAGTCCAGGCCATGGCGTAGCCACCCTTCCAAGGCAAGGCGTGTAGCATTGCCGATGTCGAAACAGACACCGTTTGCGCTGTTTTCCCCTCGCTTGTACCACCTGCACAGTCGCTCGAGATAATCTGCATGGTCGAATCGCATGCAAGCCAGGTACGAGTCCGCCAGGCAAAGCGCCATGCTCGTATCATCGGTCCACTCACCTGGCTTGAGCCTGAACGGCCCGCCGCCGACCATGTCATCGACGTGTGCTTTATCGCGAGGCAGGAACTCCAGGGTGGTGCCTACGGCATCGCCAATGGCCAAACCCAGCAACGCACCTTTGGCTCGGTCGAGCGATTGTTCGGGGGTTAATGTGCAAACGCGCGATTCTTGCCATTGCGGGTGCACGTAGGCACGGCCTGCGGACTCGCGTGGGGTGGGCGCTGGTAGCAAGTGGTTGTACCGGTAGGCATACTCGGTAACTTCAAGGGTAGGGCTGTGCAGGTCGATCATAGAACTTCTTCTAATAAGAGATGAGTCGTGGGGCCTTGCTCAATCCGGTTCAGTACCCTGAAAGAAGTACCCGGCGGGTACAGTACTTCCGCCTCGGGAATTTGCGTCAGGAAACTGATGTCCTTGCCGGATACGCCGCGTACGACCATCTGGGTATTGCCCGCGAATGGTGTTGTCGCGGATGAGCTGAAGAATGCCATGTCGGTCTCCACTGCGCCCATTTGCATGCGATTGAGCACATCCAGTGGCAGATCCGTTCCACGGTAGGTTTCAGCGCCAACATAGCGAGGCAAGCGTGCCAGACCTTCGGTTGCATGCTCGGCAAAAGCCATGATTTCAGGCGTGGCTGTGCCTTGGCGCATCGCCAGGTTATACGCCTTGTACACATCGTTGGTAGAGTAACCGTAAAGTGCGCCTATTTGATCGTCGCTGAGCAGTTTCGAAAGCTCCGGGGCCCGAAAATCTGCCCGGGCGCGGCCTTCGGCAATCCATCGCTCTGCCATGTCCTTGCCCACTGCCTCTCGCAGGCTCATGAGCTTCTTGGGCGCCGCTGCAATGCTTTTTTCAGTGGCTTGCTTTGCTGGCGGCAGCTCTGGCTCTGCTTTCTGCAGCGGTGTCGCGGCCTTCATCTGCAACTCAGGTTCAGCCAGCAGCCTGCTTTCGTTCTTCGCCAGCCAGGTGGCCAACTGTTTGTTGGAGATTTCGGCTTGAAGCTTGGCACTACGGCTGGCGATGCTTTCCACGCTGCTCATCACGCCGGCTTTCATCTGCCCGCGGGTCAGGTAGGTCACAATTGCCATCAGCAAAAGCATCACCAGCTGCTCTTGCCCACGGGCCAGTTGCCTTGCAGCGTGTTCGGTACGCTCTTGAACCAGCGCCGCCGAGCCGCCCGAAGGGTCGAGACCGGAGGGTTTCAAGCCGTCTTCGGCAGTCCACGCGGTAGCAAGCCCCTCTTGCATGGAGGCCAGGCACGCGGGAAGCCCTTGATAGAAATACTCCGCGATGGCGGCCAGGCCCAGCGCCATCAGGATCAGGTTGCCGACCTGCAGGCCGATACCGCTGCCTGCGACCACCCCAGGTGCCGCACCGACGCCAAAGGCTAGAGAACCCACGGCGCCGCCGATAGCGCCGCCTAGCGCGACGCTGCCGCCGAGAATCATCACCACTTCCTGCACGAGCTTGAGCAGTACGGGCAAAATCTGGTCGATATTGATGGACGCCCATTTGCGCGACAGATTTGACTGCATCATGGGATAGGACAAAGCCATCGCCTGCCGGACATTGTCTATCCGGTGTCCGCCTACAGCGCCATAAGCCTGGCTGGCGCCATCGCTTACGCGACGGGTGAAGCCGTCCCAGCTGTCATGGACATTGCGCAAGCCGCTGCTGACGCTTTGATTGAGGGCGCTGAATTTTTGGTCCAGGTTGCGTTCGATGTCGCCCCAGCTAGGGACGTGAGTTGATAAGTCCATTTACCATTGCATTCCTTTAGAGAAGGCAGGTGAGTGTGCGGGCGGCAGGCGATTCTTTCCCATGCACCACGCTGACGGTCAAGCCAGTCGCCAATCGAGCTGCCGATTGCATTGCGAGGCATTTTCTCATCTGAGGTGCCTCTGGCAATGGTGTCAATTTGATCTCATGCTTGTCGGTCAGTTCCGTTAAGTCTGCCGAATGGCCAATAGGGTGGCCAAAGCAAACGATGGCTGGATACTTCACTTAATATTTCCCATTTGCAGGTGTATCGTATTCGCCCTTCATCGCCAGCCGTGCTGGCAGCTTGATTGCGCAGAACGCGAGGTACCCGCACCGATGTCCTTCACCCGTCGACAAATGCTCAAGGGCCTGACCGGCCTGGTTGTGGTTGGCCTGGGCGCCGGTGGCGCGGCACGTTACTGGCTGGGCAAGGTCGAGGACGACAACGCCGGGCATGACTACGAGCTGATCGCTGCTCCCCTGGACGTCGAGCTGGTGACGGGCTTCAAGACCGAGGCCTGGGCCTTCGGCCCTTCGGCGCCAGGCACCGAGTTGCGTGTGCGCCAGGGCACCTGGCTGCGGGTGCGCTTCATCAACCACCTGCCGGTCGAAACCACCATCCACTGGCACGGTATCCGCCTGCCGCTGGAAATGGACGGCGTGCCCTATGTGTCGCAGCTGCCAGTCAAGCCGGGCGAGTACTTCGACTACAAATTCCGTGTGCCGGACGCCGGCAGCTACTGGTACCACCCGCATGTCAGCAGTTCCGAAGAGCTGGGCCGTGGCCTGGTCGGCCCGCTGATCGTCGAGGAGCGCGAGCCGACCGGCTTCCAGCATGAACGCACGCTCAGCCTGAAGAACTGGCACGTGGACGAGCAGGGCGCCTGGTTGCCGTTCAGCATCCCGCGTGAGGCGGCGCGCAACGGCACCGCCGGGCGCCTGATCACCATCAATGGCCAGGCCGATTCGGTCACCGAGTTGCCAGCCGGCCAGGTTGTGCGGGTGCGTCTGCTTAACCTGGACAACACCTGGACCTACCGCATCAACCTCAAGGGTAACTGCGAGGCAAAAATCTATGCTCTGGACGGCAACCCGGTAACCCCGCGCCCCTTGGACGATGACTACTGGCTCGGCCCAGGCATGCGTATCTGCCTCGCTATCCGTATTCCTGAGGCGGGGGAGGAGATCTCCCTGCGCGACGGTTTCGTGCGCCTGGGCACCCTGCGTTCGGTTGCCAGCAACGACGCGCCAAGTGACTGGCCGCCGGCGCTACCGCCCAACCCGATCGCCGAGCCGGACCTGGAGAATGCCGAAAAGCTCAACTTCAATTTCGAGTGGGCGGCGAAAGTCTCGGTCACTACGGACCAGGATAAGCCGTCGAGCATGTGGCAGATCAACGGCCAGGCCTGGGACATCACCGACAAGACCTGCGCCGAGCGCCCCATTGCCACGTTGCAGAAGGGCAAGAGCTACATCTTCGAGCTGAAGAACATGACCCAGTACCAGCACCCGATCCACCTGCACGGCATGAGCTTCAAGGTGATCGGCTCCAACCGTCATGACATCAAGGAGCCGTGGTTCACCGATACCTACCTGCTGGGCAAGAACGAGCGCGCCCAGGTGGCGCTGGTGGCGGATAACCCGGGCACCTGGATGTTCCATTGCCACGTCATCGACCACATGGAAACCGGCCTGATGGCCGCGATCGCGGTGGTCTGATGCGCCCGCAGATCATCGATCGCAGTCGCGATCAGGAATTCATGCGTCTGGCCCTGGCCCTGGCCGCCGAAGGTGCGGCCATGGGCGAGGTGCCGGTGGGCGCGGTAGTGGTGCAGCATGGGCAGGTGATCGGGCAGGGCTTCAACCGGCCGATCATCGACAGTGACCCCAGTGCGCACGCCGAGATGGTGGCCATTCGCGCGGCGGCGAAATCCGCCAGTAACTACCGGCTACCCGGCAGCACCCTGTATGTGACCCTGGAACCGTGCAGCATGTGTGCGGGGTTGATCGTGCATTCGCGGGTGATGCGGGTGGTATTCGGCGCGCTGGAGCCCAAGGCGGGGATCGTGCAGAGCCAGGGGCAGTTCTTCGGGCAGGGTTTCCTGAACCACCGGGTGATGGTGGAGGGGGGGGTGCTGGCGGAGGAGTGCGGGCAGATCCTCAGTGACTTCTTCAAGGCTCGCCGAGCCAAGGGGTAACCTGTCAGTGCCCTATCGCCGACAAGCCAGCTCCCACAGGATATCTGCAGGCCTTGGGGGCAGTGGTGAGCCTGTGGGAGCTGGCTTGCCGGCGATAGGGCCCTGACAGGCTACATCGGCGGCGACTGCTCCGCCGGCTTGTCCTTGTTCACCCCGGGCACATGCAGGCTGCCCTCGGCCACCTGGCCTTCGAGCTGCGGCTGGGTCACCCAGGTGAGGATGTCGTAGTAGCGACGGATGTTGGCCACGAAATGCACCGGCTCGCCGCCACGTGCATAGCCGTATTTGGTCTGCCGATACCACTGCTTCTGCGACAGCCGCGGCAGCATCTTCTTCACGTCCAGCCACTTGTTCGGGTTGAGCTTTTCGCGCTTGGCCAGGGTGCGGGCGTCTTCCAGGTGGCCGCTGCCGACGTTGTAGGCAGCCAGGGCGAACCAGGTGCGGTCCGGTTCCTGGATGCTGTCGTCGAGCTCTTCCTTGATCTTCATGAAGTACTTGGCGCCGCCCTGGATGCTCTGCTTCGGGTCCAGGCGGTTGGACACGCCCATGGCCTGGGCGGTGCGCTGGGTCAGCATCATCAGGCCGCGCACGCCGGTCTTGGAGGTGACCTCGGGCTGCCACATCGATTCCTGGTAGCCGATGGCGGCCAGCAGGCGCCAGTCCACCTGCTCGACCTTGGCGTAGCTCTTGAAGTGCTTCTCGTACTTGGGCAGGCGCTGCTGCAGGTGCTGGGCGAAAGTGTAGGCACCCACATAGCCCAGGACGTCGACATGGCCGTAGTAGCGGTCCTTCAGGCGTTGCAGGGTGCCGTTCTTCTGCGCCTTGTCGAGGAACTCGTTGACCTCGTTGAGCAGGCTGTTGTCTTCACCGGCCGCCACCGCCCAGCGCTGGTCGCGGGTGTCGCCCAGGTCGAAGGCAACCCGCACGTTGGGGAAGTACACCTGGTTCATCGCCAGCTCGTTGGAGTCGACCAGGGTCAGGTCGATCTGGCCTTCATCGACCATGCGCAGCAGGTCGACCACCTCGACGGCGTCGGATTCCTCGTATTCCAGGCCCGGGTACTGCTTTTTCAGCTCGGCCAGCTGGTCGGCATGGCTGCTGCCCTTGAGCACCATGATCTTCTTTCCGACCAGGCCCTTGGCGTTGGTGGGGCGCGTGCGACCGTTGCGGTAGATGACCTGTGGGGTCACTTCCAGATAAGGGTGGGAGTACCTGACCTGGGCCTTGCGCCGTTCGCTGGTGACCAGGCCGGCCGCTGCCAGCACCGGGCCGGAGGGCTTGCCGAGGCTGTCATACAGCTCGTCGAGGTTGTCGGCGGTCTCGATCTGCAGCTTCACGCCCAGATCTTCGGCGAAATGCTGGACCAACTCGTATTCGAAGCCGGTTTCGCCGTTGCGGTCCTGGAAGTAGGTGGCCGGGCTGTTGCGGGTGATCACGCGCAGCACGCCATCCTCCTTCACGCGCTCGAGGGTGCTGGGTTTTTCAACGCAGGCACCGAGCAGCAGAAAGAGTCCGGTTGCGAAAAGCCATCTGGCGCAACGCTGGCGCAAAGCAGTGTGGGCGAACATAGGTTGCAGTATACGCAAAGGACTGGCCCAACCATATCTCGACAACTGTTAGCTTGTCTGGTAGCGGGTTCTGTGCTTTGGGGGCTTGCCTTTGGAGGTTCAGCGCCTGGGAGGTCGAGCGCCGCCCGCGCGGCGCTTCGCAGCACAAGGCTGCTCCTACATCTGTTTCGGGCCAGTAACGCCTGCGCCAATGCGCGCGACTGCCTTGATTTTCCGACACGCTGCCGAGGTGGACGCCAAGGGGCCGCGCGCCACTCCCCCAGGAATAATTGGCCCGAAACAGATGTAGGAGCAGCCTTGTGCTGCGAAGCGCCGCGTGGGCGGCGCTCGATTTCACAGGCGCTAAATCTCTAAAGGTAGGCCCCCTGAATTCTGACCCGCAAGTCCGGTTCCGCCGCCCGGCAGCCGTGGCTTAGAGCGGGTGCCGAAACCCTTCGAATTAGGCTAGAATGCACGGCCTCTAAGCACACCCCTTCCTGAGGCTGTCCCGACGATGTTGATCCTGCGCGGCGCTCCTGCCCTTTCTGCCTTTCGCCACGGTAAATTACTCGAGCAACTGAGCCAGAAAGTCCCCGCTGTTACTGGTTTGTATGCCGAATTTGCCCATTTCGCCGATGTCGACGGCGAGCTGACCGCCGACCAGCAGCAGGTGCTGGGCCGTCTGCTCAAGTACGGCCCGAGCGTGCCGGTACAGGAGCCGAGCGGCCGCCTGTTCCTGGTCGTGCCGCGCCTGGGCACCATTTCGCCGTGGGCCAGCAAGGCCAGCGACATCGCTCACAACTGCGGCCTGCAGTCGATCCAGCGCCTGGAGCGCGGTATCGCCTACTACGTTGCCGGCAACCTGAGCGAAGCCGACGCCGAACTGATCGCGGCCGAGCTGCACGACCGCATGACCCAGCGCGTGCTCGGCCAGCTGGAGCAGGCCGCTGACCTGTTCAGCCATGCCCAGCCCAAGCCGATGACCTCGGTGGACATCCTCGGCGGCGGCCGTGATGCCCTGGCCAAGGCCAACATCGACCTGGGCCTGGCCCTGGCCGAAGACGAGATCGACTATCTGGTCAACGCCTTCCAGGGCCTCAAGCGCAACCCGAACGACATCGAACTGATGATGTTCGCCCAGGCCAACTCCGAGCACTGCCGCCACAAGATCTTCAACGCCAGTTGGGACATCGACGGCCAGGCTCAGGAAAAGAGCCTGTTCGGCATGATCAAGAACACCTACCAGATGCACAACGAAGGTGTGCTGTCTGCGTACAAGGACAACGCCTCGGTGATCGTCGGCAACGTTGCCGGCCGTTTCTTCCCGAACCCTGAAACCCGCCAGTACGGCGCGGTGCAGGAGCCGGTGCACATCCTGATGAAGGTCGAGACGCACAACCACCCGACCGCCATCGCCCCGTTCTCCGGCGCCTCCACCGGCTCCGGCGGCGAAATCCGCGACGAAGGCGCGACCGGCCGTGGCGCCAAGCCCAAGGCTGGCCTGACCGGCTTCACCGTGTCCAACCTGCGTATCCCGGGCTTCGAGCAGCCGTGGGAGCAGGCCTACGGCAAGCCTGAGCGCATCGTCGACGCCCTCGACATCATGATCGAAGGCCCACTGGGTGGCGCTGCGTTCAACAACGAATTCGGTCGCCCGGCCCTGACCGGCTACTTCCGTACCTTCGAGCAGGCCATCAACACCCCGCACGGTGAAGAAGTGCGCGGCTACCACAAGCCGATCATGCTGGCCGGTGGCATGGGCAACATCCGTGAAGACCACGTGCAGAAAGGCGAGATCACTGTCGGCGCCAAGCTGATCGTGCTCGGCGGCCCGGCCATGCTGATCGGTCTGGGCGGCGGCGCCGCTTCGTCGGTGGCGACCGGTGCCAGCTCGGCTGACCTCGACTTCGCTTCGGTACAGCGCGAAAACCCGGAAATGGAGCGCCGTTGCCAGGAGGTCATCGACCGCTGCTGGCAGCTGGGCGACACCAACCCGATCGCCTTCATCCACGACGTCGGCGCCGGTGGTATCTCCAACGCCTTCCCAGAACTGGTCAACGACGGTGGCCGTGGTGGCCGCTTCGAACTGCGCAACGTGCCCAACGACGAGCCGGGCATGGCCCCGCACGAAATCTGGAGCAACGAATCGCAAGAGCGTTACGTGCTGGCCGTCAGCGCCGTCGACTTCGAGCGCTTCAAGGCAATCTGCGAGCGTGAGCGTTGCCCGTTTGCCGTAGTGGGTGAAGCGACTGAAGAGAAGCACCTGACCGTAAGCGACAGCCATTTCGGCAACACGCCGGTAGACATGCCGCTCGACGTACTGCTGGGCAAGCCGCCACGCATGCACCGTTCGGTTACCCGCGAAGCCGAGCTGGGCGATGACTTCGACCCGAGCAAGCTGGACCTGGACAACGCCGTTCAGCGCGTTCTCAGCCACCCGGCCGTGGCCAGCAAGAGCTTCCTGATCACCATCGGCGACCGCACCATCACCGGCCTGGTAGCTCGTGACCAGATGGTCGGCCCGTGGCAGGTACCGGTGGCCGACTGCGCCGTCACCGCCACCAGCTTCGACGTATACACCGGTGAAGCCATGGCCATGGGCGAGCGTACCCCGCTGGCGCTGCTGGATGCCCCGGCGTCCGGCCGCATGGCAATTGGCGAGACACTGACCAACCTGGCTGCCTCGCGCATCGAGAAGCTGTCCGACATCAAACTGTCGGCCAACTGGATGTCTGCCGCCGGCCACCCAGGTGAAGACGCCCGCCTGTACGACACCGTCAAGGCTGTCGGCATGGAGCTGTGCCCGGAGCTGGGCATTACCATTCCGGTCGGCAAAGACTCGATGTCGATGAAGACCAAGTGGAGCGACGAGGGCGTAGAGAAGAGCGTTACCTCGCCAATGTCGCTGATCATCACCGGCTTCGCCCCGGTCACCGACATCCGCAAGACCCTGACCCCGCAACTGCGCATGGACAAGGGCGAGACCGACCTGATCCTGATCGACCTGGGCCGCGGCAAGAACCGCATGGGCGCTTCGATCCTGGCACAGACCTACGGCAAGATCGCTGCCCAGGCACCGGACGTCGACGATGCCGAAGACCTGAAGGCGTTCTTCGCCGTGATCCAGGGCCTGAACGAAGATGGTCACCTGCTGGCCTACCATGACCGTTCCGACGGCGGCCTGGTCACCACCGTGCTGGAAATGGCCTTCGCCGGCCACTGCGGCCTCGACCTGCACCTTGACCCGCTGACCGACAGCAAAGGCGACGTGCCGGCTATCCTCTTCAACGAAGAACTGGGCGCGGTCATCCAGGTTCGCCAGGATGCCACCCCGGACGTACTTGCACAGTTCAGCGCCGCTGGCCTGGGTGAAGGCTGCGTCGCGGTGATCGGCAAGCCGGTCAACAACGGTGAAGTGTCCATCAGCCTGAACGGCGAAGTGCTGTTCGACGACGACCGCCGCATGCTGCAGCGCCAGTGGGCCGAGACCAGCTACCAGATCCAGCGCCTGCGCGACAACGCCGACTGCGCCGACCAGGAATTCGACCTGCTGCTCGAGGAAGACAACCCGGGCCTGTCGGTCAAGCTGGGCTTCGACGTCAACGACGACATCGCCGCGCCGTACATCAAGAAGGGCGTGCGTCCGCAAGTGGCCATCCTGCGCGAGCAGGGCGTCAACGGCCAGGTCGAGATGGCAGCCGCCTTCGACCGCGCCGGCTTCGCCGCCATCGACGTGCACATGAGCGACATCCTCGCCGGCCGTGTCGACTTCGAAGCCTTCAAGGGCCTGGTCGCCTGCGGTGGCTTCTCCTACGGTGACGTGCTGGGTGCCGGTGAAGGCTGGGCCAAGTCGGCGCTGTTCAACAGCCGCGCCCGTGACGCCTTCCAGGCCTTCTTCGAGCGCACCGACAGCTTCGCCCTGGGCGTGTGCAACGGTTGCCAGATGATGTCCAACCTGCACGAACTGATCCCGGGCACCGAGCACTGGCCGCACTTCGTGCGCAACCGCTCGGAGCAGTTCGAGGCGCGTGTGGCCATGGTCGAAGTGCAGAAGTCCAACTCGATCTTCCTGCAGGGCATGGCCGGTTCGCGCATGCCGATCGCCATCGCCCACGGTGAAGGCCATGCGGAGTTCGCCAGCGAAGAAGCACTACTGGCAGCCGACCTGTCCGGTTGCGTGGCCCTGCGCTACGTTGACAACCATGGCAAGGTCACCGAAGCCTACCCGGCCAACCCGAACGGCTCGCCGCGTGGTATCACCGGCCTCACCAGCCGCGACGGCCGCGTGACCATCATGATGCCGCACCCGGAGCGTGTGTTCCGTGCCGTGCAGAACTCCTGGCGCCCGGATGAGTGGCAGGAAGATGCCGCGCTGATGCGTATGTTCCGTAACGCACGGGTGTGGGTGAACTAAGGCGTGTACAAGCTCGCCTTCTTTGTCCCCGCCAGCCACGTCGAAGTGGTCAAGGCCGCTGTGTTCGCCGCTGGTGGCGGGCGCATCGGTGACTATGACCACTGCGCCTGGCAGACGCTGGGCCAGGGCCAGTTCCGCCCGCTGGACGGCAGCCAGCCGTTCCTCGGGCAAACCGGCCAGGTCGAGGTGGTGGAAGAGTGGAAGGTGGAGCTGGTGGTGGCTGACGACCTGATTGCCCAGGTCGTCGCTGCACTCAAGCAGAGCCACCCGTACGAGACGCCAGCCTACGAAGTCTGGCGGCTCGCCGAGTTCTAGACCGCATCAAGGCTATTCGCGGGCAAGCCCGCTCCTACAGGAATATCGCAGTCATCAGAACCTGTGATATCTCTGTGGGAGCTGGCTTGCCGGCGATAGGGCCCTACAATCCAGCCACAATCTCCTTGCCCTGCCCAGGCCGCTTCAACCACCCACAAGCCAGCAACCCCACCTCGAACAGCACCCACATCGGCACCGCCAGCATCGTCTGTGAAAACACATCCGGCGGCGTCAGGATCATCCCCACCACAAAGCAGCCGACGATCACGTAGGGCCTGCTGCGCCGCAATGTAGCTACATCGGCCAACCCCACCCAGACCACGATAAACGTCGCCACCGGGATCTCGAACGCCAGCCCGAACGCCAGAAACAGCGCAAGGATGAAGTCCAGGTACTGGCTGATATCAGTCATCATCGCCACCCCCTCCGGTGTCACGCTGGCAAAGAAGCCGAACATCATCGGGAACACCAGGAAGAAGGCGAAGGCCATGCCGGCGTAGAACAGCACGATGCTCGATACCAGCAACGGCAGGGCAATGCGCCGTTCACGGCGGTACAGCCCCGGCGCCAGAAAGCCCCAGGCCTGGTGCAGCAGTAGTGGCATGGCGATAAACACTGCGCACATCGCAGTCAGCTTGAACGGCGTCAGGAACGGCGAAGTGACGCTGGTGGCGATCATGCTCGCGCCTTCCGGCAAGAAGCGCCGCAACGGCTCGGAAATCAGCGTATACAGCGTCTGGGCAAAGGGGAACAGGCCGGCGAACGCCAGCGCCACCAGCGCCAGGCAACGCATCAGGCGTTTGCGCAGGTCGCGCAGGTGTTCGGTCAGCGGCATGCTCGCCGCCGGGTCCATGGCAATGCTCATGAAAGGTTTTCCTTGGGGGGAGCGACCGTGGCCGCATCATTGGCCGGCTCCGCTTTCAGGCTGATGCCTTGGCGGATCTCCTGTTCCAGGCGCTGCAAAGGCGCACTGTCGAGAGTGGGTAGCTCGACAGCGGGCAGTTCGATCTCCCGCTCCACCTGCCTGCGCAAGGCGTGCATGGCCCTGCGCGCCTGGCCCAGGCCGCGCCCGAGGGTGCGTGCAGCCACCGGCAGGCGCTCCGGGCCTAAAACCAATAGTGCGACGATGCCGACCAGCAGCAACTCGCTGAAGCCTACCTCGAACATCAGGGCTGACGGTCTGCTTGCGGTTGCTGCGTACCCTGACCGGTCAACGGGCACTGTTGCTGCACCTGCGTTTGCGCTGGGGGAGTGGCGTCAGTGTCACCGCCCATGGACTTGCGAAAACCCTGGATCGCCTCGCCCATATCGCTGCCCAGGCCCTTGAGGCGCTTGGTACCAAACAGCAGGAATACGATCAGCAGTACGATCACCAGTTGCCAGATTCCAATGCCACCCATTGCGACCACTCCTGTAAGGTCATGAAAAGGAAAGACAATCCTGCCTCGCGCAGATGACGTACACATGACGAACGGTCACTGCCATCTACCTGCAACACCGGGCGTGTTGACTGGCGTCTTTATTCGGCGACAGGGGCAGGCAAGGATGGGTGGCAGGCAACAGCAGGGCGCGGCCCTGCTGATGGTGATGGTTGTGCTGGCGATGCTGGCGGCGGGCATGGCCTGGCTGGTGGAAGATGGCCGACGCCAGGTCGATGATGTGCGTCTGTTGCACCAGCGGGTGCAGGCGCGCGCGATGGAGCAGGCCGGCCTGGCCTATGCCGAGCAGGCCCTGCGTGACCCCAGCTGGCGGCTTAGCCCACTGTTCTGGCAGGCCTTGCGCGGGCAGCCGTTGAACTACGATTTTGGCGCCGGCCAGGCGCAGTTGCGGGTGCGCGACCAGCACACCTGTTTCAACGTCAATGCGCTGCTCGGTGCTGACGGCGAGCGTGCTGCGCGCCAGTTGCGCTACCTGCTGGGCGACGACATGGCTGCCGAGCGCCTGGTCGATGCCCTGGCCGACTGGCTGGATGCCGACAGCGATGCCCGCCTGCAGGGCGCCGAGAGCGCCCAGTACCTGCGCCAGCAACCACCACGCCTGGCTGCCAACCAGCCGATGCTCGATACCAGCGAGCTGAATCTGCTACTGGAGCCGGACGCCAGCCGCCAGGGCCGTTACCCGATGCTGTGCGCCTTGCCGCAGACCACCGGCTGGCGGCTGAATGCCAATGCCCTGGGGCTGGAGCATCTGCCGTTGCTGGAGGCGCTGTATGAAGGGCGTTATCCACGCTCGTTGCTCAGCCGCATCATCAGCGGCCGGCCGGCGTCGGGGTATGTGGATGCAACTGCGCTACGCCAGGCCCTGGGGGCGGTGGATGACGAAACCTTCGAGCGCTTGAGCGAAGGGCTGCTGCTGAACAGCGGGTATTTCCTGTTGCAGCTGTCGTTCGCGGAGGAGGGGCGGGTGATACGCAGTGAGTTCCAGGTGGAGGCGCTGGGGGTGGTGCAATGGCATGCCCGGGTACCGGCGCAGCAGGTGCGGGTGCGCAGCCGCGAGCCGATGGTGTGGTAGGGCTTGAGATTGCCGGGGCTGCTTTGCAGCCCATCGCGACACAAGGCCGCTCCTACAGGGGAATGCGATCCCTTGTAGGAGCGGCCTTGTGTCGCGATAGGGCCGCAAAGCGGCCCCTATGCCCAGAACGGTCAGACAGTCCCAATCTCGCCGCCATCAGTACGCTGGATCACCACAGTCACAGCCTGAAGCCTTTCCGTGGCCCATGTCGCGGAACTATTTTTCGCTGAGCAATACATCCTTGGAAGAGGCGCGTCACAAGACCACGGCGCTGCTCCAATTTGCTCGACAGCACCCTTGGATTGCAAAAGCTAATTCAATGGCGGTTGAAGCATTATGGTGCTATCGGAAATATACATTTCGAATGGCTGATGCAGTATCACTGATTAGGCGTCTATCGAGATAAGCTAGAGTTCCGAGCTCGGCGGTTACAGCGAGAGCCGTATTGGGTTCGCCAAAAATACTATTCGTTACACGGTCGGTAGTATAGG
Organism: Pseudomonas sp. 13159349; assembly: GCF_013305685.1. Classification (NCBI taxonomy): domain Bacteria; kingdom Pseudomonadati; phylum Pseudomonadota; class Gammaproteobacteria; order Pseudomonadales; family Pseudomonadaceae; genus Pseudomonas; species Pseudomonas sp. 13159349. The sequence continues at coordinate 1,262,508 of NZ_CP045553.1, forward strand.
CCACTGCAAGTCCAGCGGCTGCATGGTTTAACTGTCTGACGGCCGCATTAGACAATGGTTCTAGTACTGTGGCACTATTAATGACTCTGTTTCCTATTCTCGCGGCAAACTCGATGTCACGGATATTTAGTGAAACGTGAAATGAATCCGGTGATGGTGCTTGTTCAGTGGTATGAATTCTTATATTAACGTTGGGGCTTTGTAAGGTTTGGTTTCCGGTGCGTAACTGTGGTCTATCTACAGAATATGTTGGAAGCTTACCGGCCAGCCAATTTACTCCCCGCTTCAACCATTGCCACCATTGTCCATTTGGGTCATGCCGATTGATGGGGTCGTTCTGGCAATAGCTGTATCCATTAGGTCCACCTTTACGGAACGGAGATTGATTATCACTCTGGAGAAATCGTCTTGATCTGGGACTATAGAATCGGCGTCCATTGCCAAGTGCATAACATTGCAGCATTGTATCGAGTCGCTGCCCGCTGAATGCGACAAGATGTGCTAATGGAGTTGTTTGGAGAAATCCATAGGGCGAATAGTTTTGTGGCAAACCTTCTGGAATACTGCGCAAAGCAGTGTTTGCATTGTCGGATTGCAGAATTTGGCTGGCTTTTTTCGAGGTGTCTAGTTCCGCTAGTGTAATGCCATTGGCCCACAATAGGCGACGTGGGCTGTCACTTGCTTCACAAGTCAATTGGTTATCTTGGAAAAAGAATTTTTTCCGTTTTGATTGGGGCGTTGCTGAACGCATGTGTGTGTTCCAAAGGGTTACAAGTGGTAAAAGTATTTTTCACAAGCTTGCGGATGTCTACTGGCAGATTTATCAGGTGGTTTGAATACACTGCTACTGGGCATGCGGTCCCGAGTAGAAATGTAACGGATGATTTTTCCGGGGCTGCTTTGCAGCCCATCGCGACACAAGGCCGCTCCTACAGGGGAATGCGATCCCTTGTAGGAGCGGCCTTGTGTCGCGATAGGGCCGCAAAAGCGGCCCCCGTGCGCAGATCAATCAGGCGGTGCCGATCTCTCCGCCATCGATACGCTGGATCACCACCGTCGCAGCCCGCGGCCTTACCGTGGCACCTGCCGGGGTGGCATCGGTGGCCTTGTCGGTATACGGCCAGTTCTCCGGGTGCTGGATGTTGACGAACAGCGTCTTGTTGTCCGGGGTAAAGGTAATGCCGGTCACCTCGCAGCCATTCGGCCCGACGAAGAAGCGGCGCAGGTCCACCTGGTTCTGCGCGTTCACCGGCACCTGCTTGCCGCTGGCATCCACCAGATTGGTGGGGATCACTGCCAGCAGCTGGTCGTTGGTGTAGTCGGTCACGGTGCTCTCGCCGTTGTCGGTCTCGAACCACAACACGCCACGGCTATCGAAACTCATGCCGTCCGGGCTGGCGAACTGGTTCAGTTCGGTCAGGCCGGAGCGGTTGATGTCGGCCGTACCGGCAGCGTTGGCGCCGAACACGAAGATGTCCCAGGTGAAGCTCAGCTGGTCGTCGCTGTCGTGCCAGCGGATGATGTGGCCGTGACGGTTCGGGCCGCGCGGGTTGGCTGCATCGACCTTCTCCGGGGTGCGCGCGCTGTTGTTGGTCAGGGTCAGGTACACGTCGCCGTTCAGCGGGTTGACCGTGGTCCATTCCGGGCGGTCCATCGGCGTTGCGCCCACCGCATCGCCAGCACCACGGGTGTTGAGGATGATGCCCGGCAGGTCGCCATACAGCGCACCCAAGGTGCTGCCGCCAGTGGTCGCAGTGCCCACGTCCAGCAGCAGCCATACGCCAGTGCCGTCGGCATTGAAGCGTGCCACGTACAGCTTGCCCTGGTCGAGGTACTTGGCGCCGGTGGCCAGGCGGTCGGCGGGGTTGGCGTCGGCGGCGTCCCACACAGCGGTGGACACCCACTTGTACAGGTACTCGTTGTTCGAATCGTCGCCCATGTACCACACCAGCGGTTTGCCCGCGACCGCCAGGCCCGGGCAGCAACCTTCGTGGCGGAAACGGCCCAGCGCGGTGCGCTTGGTGGCCAGTGTGGCGCTGTTGTACGGATCGATCTCGACGATGTAGCCGTAGGTGCTGGCTTCGTTGCGGTAGTCGTCGGTGGCGCTGGCGCCTTTGACGGTGACGTCGAAACGAGCGAATTCGTCGGCCACTTCGCTGCTGTCACCGGCTGCGGTTTCCCACTTGTACTGGCCGCTGGAGGTGCCCACGCCAATGCGGCGCTGGTCTTCAGGGCGGGTACCTTTGTTGACGAAGATGCCTGGCCAGTTCTCTTCACAGGTCAAGTAGGTACCCCAGGGGGTGTAGCCGTTGCCGCAGTTGTTGTTGGTGCCGCGGCAGTGGGTGCCGTCCGGCGAATACTTGGTCTTCACGTGATCAGTGCCGCGCAGGGGGCCGGTTATTTCCATGCGCGAGGCGGTTGTGAAACGGCGGTTGAGCGGGTCGTTGTCGACCACCTGCCAGCGGCCGCCGATTTTCTGCAGGCGCACCACGCCGGCACCATGGGCGTTGATTTCCTTGCGCACTTCCTCGACCGGGCGCTTGCCGTTCACATCGGTGGTCGGGCCGGCCGGGTGCAGGGCGGCGGTGTCGATGTACTCGAAGTTGATCGCCAGCAGGCCGTCTTCGGAGCTGCCGTTGATGGGGAAGAAGTGCATGCCGTCATGGTGCATGCCCATGGCGTTGGCCTGGTCGGTCGAGGTGTTGCTGCCGTCGGATTTCCACGGGTTGCCGTTGCTGTTGATCGGCGTGCCCCAGGGCGCCAGCACATAGGCGCTGTAACCGGCGGCTACCACGCAGGCGTCGGTGCGCGAGCCCGGAATGGACTGGAAGCCCAGTGCCAGTTTCGGCACTTCCGGCTCAGTCACGGGTGGCTCGGTGACCGGATCATCGTGATCGGAACCACCACCGTCGAAGCAGCCTGTCAGGCCGGTACCGGCAATCATGGCGATGGCGGCGCCCAGGCTGCCACGCATCACGCTGCGGCGGCTCAGGTAGGCGTCCATAACGCTGGCCATCGGCAGGTTGCCGCTTTGGTTCCGGTCCAGGTTGTCGCCGGTATCTCGACTCATCAGGGTGTCCTTATGTTGGCTGAGTTGGAGGAACCGCGACTTTAGTGCGCAAATATGATGATTCATTGGCAGAAATGTTAAAGGGGTTTTAAAACAACTCGCTCTTAGAAGCGTGCTCTACAGATCAATTTGGAATGGCTGTCGGATTTCTGCCATCAAACTGTAATGCCAACGCCGCAACATCCGGGGCCCTGAATGAACATGGATAAGGATGGCGGGTTCGATGGCAAGCAGTGTGCACAGGCGCGAAGTGATCAGCTGGATGGGTATCGGTGCCTTGGCACCGTTGCTCGGCGCCTGCTCCGCCCTTCCTGGGCAGCAGGGCGGCAATGCCAGCTTCGACCTGCTGTACGTGGCCGACACCCTCGATGCCCGCCAGCCTGGCCAGGCCGTGGTGCCGGCCACCCGCCTGGGGCCGGTCAGCCACCTGGGCCGCGCCCCATGGATGACCGGCAGCAGTGCCAGCATCGCCTACCCGCAACTGGCGCCATTGCTCGATGCCAGCCAGGCTGCATCTGCCCAGCTGGGCGGCTATGCGGTGCTGGCGGCGTTGCTCGAGCAACTGCGCGGTGAGGCTGGGGCGGGCAACAGCCTGACCCTGGAAAACGGCCAGGGCTGGAATGGCAGTGGCCTGGCCTACCTGACCCAGGGCGAAAGCGGCCTGCAGGGCAGCCAGCTGCTGGGCAGCGAAGCGCGGGTCAGCAGTGACGAGCGCGTGCTGTGGCCACAGCGCAGCCCGGCGCTGTATCGCCAGGCTGGCACCGTTACCCTGGGCGCCGGGCTGGCAGACACACAACGCCGGGCTTTGGGCCTGGAAGCCTTGCGCGTCTTCGAACGTGGCGGTGCACGTATTGCTGTGGTCGGCGTGACCGACCCCTACGCCCAGGACCAGAAAGCCTCTCTTAAACAGTGGTACCAATCATTGCAGCCGGTGTTCGAACAGGCGCGGCGCGATGCTGACCTGGTGGTAGCCATGGCCGATGTCGGTACCGGGCCGGGCCTGTGGCTGGCCGAGCGGGTGCCGCAGATCGACGTGTTGCTGTGCGCCCGCGGCCAGGACCTGTGGCCGGCGCCGGTCGAGGTTAGCCAGGCCAGTGGCCGCCGCGTGCCGGTGCTGTTCGCCGGTTGCCGGGGCAGCGGCGCCTTCCGCCTGCGCTGCCAGCGCGTGGCCGGGCTGTGGCAGTTCGACGGGCGTTTCTTCCCAGCCTTTGAGCACCAGCTGGCACCCGCCGCGCAGCAGCGTATCGGGGCATTGCAGGCAGAATTGCGCCAGCAGCGCGCCGGCCACGCAGCCTGGCTCGACCAACCGCTGGCCCGCGCACCCCAGGCGCTGTGGCGCCGCGATACCCGAGGCGGCAGCTGGGACCGCCTGCTGCATCAGGCCCTGGCCGACGACAGCAGCATGCCGGTGTTGCTGCCGGGCCTGCGTTACGACTATCCGCTGCCCGCCGGGGCGGCCATTACCCGCGAACACCTGATCAGCCTCACCGGTGGCTACCCGGCACCGGTGGTCGAAGCTCCGGCCCGGCAGGTCGAACAAGTGCTGGAAAACGCCGCGGAGCAACTGTTCGGCGACCCGCTGCTGCTGGACAACAGCCAGGACCTGCCGCGCTGGCAGGGCCAGGCCTGGCGTGTCAGCTACAGCCCGCAAGGCAAGCGCATCAGTGGCCTGGAGCCGGTGCAGGGCCTGTGCCGCACCTTTGGCCTGCAATTCGAAAACCAGGCCGGCGAGCCGCTGTGGCAACGGGTCGAAGCCTGGCTCGCCCGCCAGGCAAGCGACTGGCAACTGGCGCCGCTGCAACTGCCCGAAGTGCGCTACGTGCAGGGGCACCCGGGCTGGCACCCAAGGCAACTGGCCTCGTGATGCTCGCCTCGCGCCTGCTGACTGGCGCTGGCCTGACCCTGGTCGGCTGGCTGGCGGCCCAGTGCGTGCTGCAACTGGGCCGCCAGCCGCAACCGGCCACTGCGCCCGCCGCGCCCGACAAGCCGCTGCCTGGCTTGATGGTCGGCCATTGGCAGGTACCCGTCAACGACGGTGCCATCGCCATCACCCGCCTGCCGTTGCAATACCTGGGTGGCCTCAAGGCCCAGCCGCTGGCCTCCAGCGTGGTGGTGCTGCGCTATGGCGAACAGGTGCGCACCTTGGCCCGCGGCCAGCGCCTGGCGCCAGGGATCGTGCTGCAGGACATCGACAGCGATGGCCTGATTTTCAACAACCAGGGGCGGCGTGAACGCCTGCCCTGGCCGCCACGCCCCGCCGTGACCGGCTTCAAGCGGCAAGGATGAACGATGCCTGTTAGATATTGCGTGGCGGCCGCACTGAGCCTGGCCCTGTCCATGGCCTGTGCTGAAGAGCCGGTGTTCGACGACAACGGTACGCCGATGTACGAGGTGAACTTCGTCGACACCGAACTGGGCGAGTTCATCGACAGCGTGTCGCGCATCACCGGCACCACCTTCATCGTCGACCCCCGGGTCAAGGGCAAGGTCACCGTGCGCACCGTCGACCTGCACGACGCCGATGCCATCTACGACATCTTTCTGGCCCAGCTGCGCGCCCAGGGCTACGCCACTGTCGACCTGCCCAATGGCAGCGTGAAGATCGTTCCCGACCAGGCCGCTCGCCTGGAGCCTGTGCCGGTGGAGGCGGGAGGGCAGCAGGGGGAAGGCAGCGACAGTGTGGCTACGCGGGTATTCAATGTGCGTAACGCCGCCAGCGAGCAGGTGCTGGGCATTCTCAAGCCCCTGATCGACCCACGGGTCGGTGTGATCACACCTTATCCGGCGGCGCACCAGTTGGTAGTTACCGACTGGCGCAGCAACCTGGAACGTATCGCCAGCTTGCTGCGCCAGCTTGACCGCCCCCAGGACGCACCAGGCAGTGGCAGTACCCAGGTCATCTACCTGCGCCATGCCAATGCTGGCGAAGTGGTCAAGGTGTTGCGTGGGCTCAGCCAGGAAGGCATGGCGCCCTCTGAAGGTGCGGGCGAAGCAGAGGGCAAGGAAAGGCCCGTAGTGCCTGTCGCCGGGGGGGCGGGCATCCGCCTGGAATACGAAGAAGGCACCAACGCCGTGGTCATGGTCGGCCCCGACAGCGAGCTGGCCGCTTACCGCGCCATCGTCGAGCAGCTGGACATCCGCCGTGCCCAGGTAGTGGTGGAAGCGATCATCGCCGAGGTGTCCGACAGCAGCGCCCAGGAGCTGGGCGTGCAGTGGCTGTTCGCTGACGAGAAGTTCGGTGCCGGCATCGTCAACTTCGGTAGCAACGGGGTAAACATCGCCAGCATCGCAGGGGCCGCTGCCAGCGGCGACAACGAGGCCCTTGGCGATTTGCTGTCCAGCACCACCGGCGCCATGGCGGGTATCGGCCATTTCGGCGGCGGCTTCAACTTCGCCATGCTGGTCAACGCGCTGAAGGGCAAGAGCGGCTTCAACCTGCTGTCCACGCCCACCCTGCTGACCCTGGACAACGCCGAGGCGTCGATCCTGGTCGGCCAGGAAGTGCCCTTCGTCACCGGATCGGTGACGCAGAACAACGCCAACCCGTACCAGACCATCGAGCGCAAGGAAGTCGGGGTGAAGCTGCGCATCAAGCCGCAGATCAACATCGACAACAGCGTGCGCCTGGACATCGTCCAGGAAGTGTCGTCGATTGCCGACACCACGGCTGCCAGCGACGTGATCACCAACAAGCGCGAGATCAAGACCAAGGTCATGGTCGAGGACAACGGCCTGGTGATCCTCGGCGGCCTGATCAGCGACGAACTGAGCACCAGCGACCAGCGTGTGCCGCTGCTTGGCGATATCCCTTACCTGGGCCGGCTGTTCCGCTCCGACGCCACGAAGAACACCAAGCAGAACCTGATGGTGTTCATCCGCCCGCGCATCCTGCGTGACGGGCCGAGCCTGGCCGGGCTCAGCGAAGACAAGTACCGCACCTTGCAGCAGACCACGCCGCTGCAGTTGCCCGACCTGGCGGATGCGCAAAACGCTACGCCGCTGTTGCAGGTGTTCCCCTCCAGCCGCGCACGGCTGGAAGGCGGTGACTGGTGATGCTGCCTTATCGCCAGGCACGGCAGAGCGGGGTGGCCATGGCCCCTGCGGAGCAGGGCTGGCAGCTATGGTTGCGGCACGACGCCGACAGCGCCCAATTGCAAGAGCTGCTGCGCGTGCACGGCCAGCCCAGCCTGCTCGAATACCTGGAGCCTGCACTGTTCGACGAACGCCTCGGCCAGCTGTACCAGGCCGGCGATGCCGCCACCGAGGCGCTGATCGAAGGCATCGGCGACCAGGTCGACCTGGACAGCCTGATGAGCGAAATGCCGCGCATCGAGGACCTGCTGGAAAGCGACGACGAAGCCCCGGTAATCCGCCTGATCAACGGCCTGTTCGGCCAGGCCCTGCGCCTGCGTGCCTCGGACATTCACATAGAAACCTTCGAGCAGAGCCTGGTGGTGCGCTTGCGTGTCGATGGCCACCTGCGCGAAGTGTTGCGCCCACCGCGTGCGTTGTCGGCCATGCTGGTGTCGCGGATCAAGGTCATGGCCCGTCTGGACATCGCCGAAAAGCGCCAGCCCCAGGATGGCCGTATCACCCTGCGTGCGGCGGGGCGCGAAGTGGATGTGCGGGTCTCGACCCTGCCCGGCATCCACGGCGAACGGGTGGTGATGCGCGTGCTCGACAAGCAGGCCAACCTGCTGGCGCTGGGCAACCTGGGCATGCCGGCGGCGGTGTTGCAGGGCCTGCGCAGTTGCCTGGCACGGCCCAACGGCATCGTGCTGTCCACGGGGCCGACCGGTTCGGGCAAGACCACGACCCTGTATGCCAGCCTCAACAGCCTCAACGACGGCAGCCGCAACATCCTCACGGTCGAGGACCCGGTGGAATACGCTATCGCCGGCATCGGCCAGACTGCCATCAACCCGCGTGCCGGGCTGACCTTTGCCAGCGGCCTGCGCGCCATCCTGCGCCAGGACCCGGACGTGATCATGCTCGGCGAAATCCGTGACCAGGAGACCGCGCAGATCGCCGTGCAGGCCAGCCTCACCGGCCACCTGGTGTTGTCCACGCTGCACACCAACAGTGCGGTGGGTGCGGTGACCCGCCTGCGCGACATGGGCATCGAACCGTTCCTGATTGCCTCGTGCCTGCGCGGCGTACTGGCCCAGCGCCTGGTGCGGCGCTTGTGCAGTTGCGCCGTGGCGCACCCGCTGCAGCCGGCGGAACGCGACCTGTGGCCCGAGCTGGCGGCGCTGGGCAGCAGCTACCACGCGGTGGGCTGCGAGCAGTGCCAGGGCAGCGGGTATGTCGGGCGCCTGGGCCTGTATGAATTCATCGAGCTGGATGCCGGGCTGATCGGCCTGTTGTACGACGGCGCCAGCGAACTGGCCATGCAGGACTACCTGGCCGAGCGCCGGCAGAGCCTGGTGGCGATGGCCAGTGACTGCCTGGCCCGTGGCGAGACCAGCCTGGCCGAAGTACTACGCGTGGTGCAGGGCTGAGCCATGCCGACCTATCGCTACCAGGCCGTCGACCTCGCCGGCAAGACCCACAAGGCCAGCTTGCAGGCCGACAGCGAACGTCATGCCCGCCAGTTGTTGCGTGAGCAGGGCCTGTTCGCCCGCCGCTTGCAGCGTCACGAAGCCGGCACCCGGCAACCCCGGCGCCAGCGCCTGAGCCGCGCCCAGCTATGCGAACTGACTCGTCAGCTGGCCACCCTGACCGGTGCCGGTATCCCTCTGGTCGACGCCCTGGCTACCCTGGAACGGCAACTGCGCCAGCCCGCCTTGCACAGTGTGCTGGTGGCCTTGCGCGGCTCGTTGGCCGAAGGCCTGGGCCTGGCTCGCAGCCTGGCACGTCAGGGGGCACCGTTTACCGGCCTGTACTGCGCGCTGGTCGAGGCCGGCGAGCGGTCCGGTCGCCTGGCCCAGGTGCTGACCCGCCTCGCTGACCACCTGGAGCAGGTTCAACGACAGCAGCACAAGGCACGTACCGCGCTGATCTACCCCACCGTGTTGATGGGGGTGTCGCTTGCCGTGGTGGTAGGCCTGATGACCTTCGTCGTACCCAAGCTCACCGAACAGTTCGCCCATGCCGGGCAAAGCCTGCCGCTCATTACCTCGTTGCTGATCGGCCTGAGCCAAGGGCTGGTGCAGGCCGGGCCCTGGCTTTTGGCGCTGGCCCTGTTGCTTGGCGCGCTCGGCGGCTGGTTGCTGCGCAAGCCGCACTGGTGCCTGCGCCGTGACCAGCTGCTGCTACGCCTGCCACATATAGGCAACCTGCTGCAGGTGCTGGAAAGCGCGCGCCTGGCACGCAGCCTGGCAATCCTCAGCGGCAGTGGCGTGGCCCTGCTCGAAGCCCTGCAAGTGGCCACCGAAACCGTCGGCAACCGCCGTATCCGCCTGGCCATGGAGCAGGTGCGCCAGCAAGTTCAGGGCGGCACCAGCCTGCATCGCGCGCTGGATGCCTGCCAGCAGTTCCCGCCGCTGCTGGTGAACATGGTCGGCAGCGGCGAGGCCAGCGGCACCCTGGCCGACATGCTCGAGCGCGTGGCCGATGACCAGGAGCGCGGCTTCGCCCGCCAGGTCGATACCGCCATGGCGCTGTTCGAACCCCTGATGATCCTGGTGATGGGCGCCGTGGTGCTGTTCATCGTGCTGGCGGTGCTGTTGCCGATCATGCAACTCAACCAGGGCCTGCAACTGTGACGACAAGGAGTACTGCCATGCAGCATCGACGTAACCGCCAGCGCGGTTTCACCCTCATGGAAATCATGGTGGTGATCTTCATCATCGGCCTGCTCATCGCCGTGGTCGCGCCCAGCGTGCTGGGCAACCAGGACAAGGCCATGAAGCAGAAGGTGATGGCCGACCTGGCCACCCTGGAGCAAGCGCTGGACATGTACCGCCTGGACAACCTGCGCTTCCCCAGTAGCGAGCAGGGCCTGGCCGCGCTGGTGAAAAAGCCGGCCCAGGAGCCGCTGCCACGGGCCTGGCGCAGCGACGGCTACGTGCGCCGCCTGCCGGAAGACCCATGGGGCACCCCTTACCAGTACCGCATGCCCGGCGAACATGGCCGGGTCGACGTGTACTCGCTGGGTGCCGACGGGCTGCCGGGCGGCGAAGGCCAGGATGCCGACCTGGGTAACTGGGAACTGTAACGGGTGCGTCGTCAGCGGGGCTTCAGCCTGATCGAATTGCTGGTGGTGCTGGCTATCGCCGGGCTGATGACCGGATTGGCGGTGGCCGGGTTCGGCAACAGCCAGGCCAGTGTCGACCAGGCGCTGCAACGGCTGGCGAGCGAGGCCCGGTCGCAGGCCGCGCTGGCCCGGCATGCCGGGCAGCTGCGCGGGCTGCGCTGGAATGGCCAGCGTCCGGAGTTCGTCCGGCGCGAGGGTAATGGCTGGGTGGTCGAGGCAGTCGCCCTTGGTGACTGGCCCAAGGGGCTGCGCCCGGACTGGCCGGCCAGCCCGCAGCCGCGCCTGTTGTTCACCCCACATGGCTGGGCGCAACCAGGCAAGGTGCGCTGGCGTTGGGCCGATGGCAGCCAGCAATGGGCCTGGAGCCGCGATGGCCGCATGCAGGTGGTGGTCGCCCCATGAAGCGGCATCAGCGTGGCTTCACCCTGCTGGAGGTAACCGTGGCCCTGGCGATTGCCGCGGTGCTGGCGGTGATCACCAGCCAGGTTTTGCGCCAGCGCCTGGCGGTGCAGGACAACCTGCAGCAACACCGCCTTGGCCTGCTATGCGCGCGAGAACTGCAAACCCGCTTTGCCGTCGAGCAGTACTGGCCAACTGAAAACCAGGTTGGCGGTGAACTGAGCCAGGGCGGCCAGCGCTGCCACTGGCAACTGCAACTGCGCCGCACCGGCGTACGCGACCTGCGCCGTGGCGAGCTGCTGTTGTTCGCCGACCGCGACCAGCGCCTGCCGCTAGGCCAGTACACCGTGTTTCTGGAGCGGCCATGAGTTACAGAGATCGTGAAGCGTGCGCGGTCCCTGTAGGAGCGGGTTTACCCGCGAAGCAGGCACCGCGGTGCATGGCACCGGCTTCGCCGGTGTTCGCGGGTGAACCCGCTCCCACAGATGCCCAGTTCCCCCCCCCGCGCAGATGTCTACCCACGAGGCACCGCCAGGCCGGCCTTACCCTGATCGAGCTGATGGTAGCCCTGGCACTTACCGCCGTGCTCGGCATCATGCTCGCCGCCCTGGTCAACGGCTGGCTCAAGGTTCGCGAACGCCTGCAGGTCACCAACCAGGAAACCTCGGTATTGGATTTCTGCCTGGCCCTGGAGCGTCGCTTCGACAGCCCGGTAATGCGCCGTGTCTACGACCAGCGCCTGCCCTTGGCCAGGCGCTGGCTGGACTGGCAACCGGCAAGCAACCAGTTGCTCTGGGTCGCCATCACCGGCATGCCGGAAGCCGAAGGCGGCTCGCGCCTGCAGCGCCAGCGCCTGCGCTTCGAGGCGCGTGAGCAGCGCCTGCTGCTGGAAAGCTCGGCCGATCTCTATGCCGCCGCCGCCCCACGCTGGGTCCAGCGCGAGCGGCTCGACCGGGTCAGCGCCATGAATGTTCTTTATTACCAGGGCGGCCGCTGGCTGGCCTGGCCTTCCGACCAACCTACGCACCCCGGCCGTGGCGTGCGTCTGGAACTGCAGCGTGACGGAGCACCCTATGTCTGCACTTTCGCCCTCCCGTGGGGGCGCTCATGAAGTTTGAATGGCGGCGGCGCAGCCCGGCCCAGTCGTGGCTGTTGCTGCGACCGGGCGTTGTCTGGCACTGGGCGCTGGCCGAGGGCGGCCTTGTGCAACGCCATGGGCAGGGCGAGCCCCCGGCGAACCTGCAAGCCCGTGTGGCGTTGATCCTGCCTGCCGAGACCTGCAGCTACTTCCGCGTGCCGGCACCGCCGGGGCTCAAGCGTGAAGAATGGCCGCTGTTGCTCGAAGACCGCTTGCTGCAGGCAGTCGACGAGGTGACATGCGCCTGCCTGGCCCGCGAGCCCGGCCATCTTCGGTTACTGGTAGTGGCTCGTCAGCAACTGGAGGACTGGCGCGGGCAGTGCGCCGAATGGGGCTTGCAGGTGGCACGTTGCTGGGCAGAACTACAGCTGCTGCCGCCCCCCGAGGCGGGAAATGCCTGGCAATGGCAGCGCACACCCGGCATGTATTTGTACAAAGGGCTGGCCGAAGACAGGCAGGAGCACTGGCTGGCCTGGCCGGATGCACTGGGCGAGGTGCCACGGCAGCCGTGGGCGGAGCTGCAAAAGGTTTCGCTGAGCGGAGACTGGCCCAGTACGCTGGCACCGCTCGATTTATTGCCAGGCCTGTTCGAGCGTACCCGCAAGGTGCGTTCGCTGCCGGTGGTTTCCCGGCCACAGCAACGGCTGCTCGCGGCCTGCCTGGTACTGGCTGCCGTCTGGGGCGGGCTGTGGTTGAACAAGCAGTGGGCCCAGGCGCAACTCTGGCGCAGCCAGGTCATCGCCGTGACCGGTGAGCAGGCCAGCCCCCGGCACGCCGCGCAGGCCCTCAAGCGCCTGCGCGAAAGTGAACTACAACAGCAACTGCGTACACGACAGCTTGAAGACTTGCAGGCGGCGCTGCAGACATGGCTGCGTGACCATCCCGGCTGGCACTTGCAAGCGGTACGTTTCGACGGCCAGCGTTGGCACCTGCGGCTGGAGGGTGACGGCAGTACGCCGCCATGGAGCGACATGGCGACAGCTGCCGGGGCCTCCGTTCAGGTGCAGGACGGCCAAGTGATGTTCGACCTGGGAGCCGCCTCATGAACCGGAACTGGATACAGCGTCACCGTTTGAAGTTCGCCTGGCTACTGATTGCTGTTTTGCTGGCTTTCCTGGCCCTGCGCGCAGGCCTTGCGCAATGGCGCGAGCTCAGCCAGTGGCGCGGGCTGGCCGAACAGGCCGCCAGCCTTCAAGGCGGCCCGGGGTTGAGCCTGGAGCGGCTACACCAGTCGGCCCAGGCGCGGCAGATCGAACTGGCCGAGGTCGATGCGCAGGGCAAGACCTGGCAACTGCGTGGGCAGGTGGCCGACGAGCGAGTGCTGCAAGGCTGGTTGCAGACCCTGCGTGCAGAAGGCGTACAGCCATTGCAGTGGGGGCTGGAACAGCATGAAAAGAGATTGCGCTTCGACCTGGTGGTGCGGCCATGAGCCGAAGAAGTGTGGCGTGGGTGCTGTTGGTATTCACCGTGACATTGCTGGTGGAACTGCCGGCCAGCTGGGTGGTGCGCGGGATAGGCCTGCCAGCGCGTGAGGTCAGCGGCAGCCTGTGGCAAGGCCAGGCGCAGCAACTGGGGCCGGTCGGGCCATTGCGTTGGGCGGTGCAGCCCTGGCGCTTGCAGGCGGATGCACAGCTGGGCTTCCAGGGCCAGGCCTGGCAGTTGCGCGCCGAAGGCTGGCCATGGCGCTGGCGGTTGGGGGCGACGGCCATGGGCGCCCAGGCGACGGTGACGACGGATTTCCGCTTGGCCGGCCAGTGGCAAGGCGCGTTGCGGGTGCAGGGAGCAGGGCGGCAATGCCGTGCCAGCGAAGGCCGCATCGCGGTAACCGACCTTGCCTTGAGCGAGCCCTGGTCACTGGGCCTGGGGCAGGGCTGGCTGGAAATGGACTGCCGCAGCGGCTGGCACCTGCGCGGGCAGTTGGCGCAGCCGGGGCAGCATCTGTTGGCCGTGGATGCTGACCTGCCAGCGCGACGGGCGCAAGTGGTGGTGGAGTTGCAGCCAGAAGCGGCGCTGACGCCTTTGCTGCGTGGCGTGCAGTGGCTTGGGCCGCAGGCGCTGGCAGGGCAGCGGGATTTGCGCTGGTAGACAGGTGTTATCGCCGGCAAGCTGGCTCGGCTCCTACAACTTATCCAATCGACTCTGACCCGTCCTTTGTAGGAGCAGCCTTGTGCTGCGAAGAGGCCGGTACGAGCAATAATCAGGCTTTGTCAGTACCAACCTCTTCGCAGCACAAGGCTGCTCCTATAAAAACTCACTGAACCAATGAGTTCCATGAGAGCGGGTTTATCCGCGAACACGGGCGAAGCCCGTGCCCTCCAGCGCGGCGCCTGCCTCAGTTTTTCTTGCCCTGCACACTCGAAGCCCACTGCTCACTGCGATTGTGCCCACTGGTCCTCAACAACCCAAGGTCCAGTGCATTTTCCCCATCCGCCGCACCCTTGCCCTTGGCCAGCTCGGCCACCGCCGTGCCCAGGTCCACCGGTGAGTTGGACGCATCGATCGACACATCCCGGCGATAGTCGTTACCGCTCAGTGTTTCCCGGCTAACCGAGTTGGCGTCGAGTACCACATCGCCTTTGGCCGACTGCAAGCGTGCCCCCACCAGGTGAGCGTTGCCACCAACCTGCAGGTCGATGCCGTCGCTACCTTTGAGCGTGGCCTGCTGGCCTACGCTGTCGCGCTGCGCGTGCGACACGTCGAGGCTGAAAGTGGGCGAGAGCCCCGGGTCTGCCTTGCTCAGGGCGGAGCCAGCTTTTTCATTCACCTTGCTCCCCAGCGGCCCTGCCACCGAAGTGGCCGCGTTGACGTAGCCCCGCGGGTTTTTCTCCTGGCTCAGGCGGGCATCACCTTTCACGCTCAGGGTATCGACGCTGTCCTTGCGGCTGGCGATACGCAGGTCGCCATCGATCATTCCCTTGATATGCCCAGCCTCCACGTTGGCGCCTTCGAGGCGGGTATCGCCGCGGCTTTGCAAGTCGATGCGCTCGGCGCGCAGGTCGCTGGCATTCCAGGTGAGGTTGTCGCGCTTGTCGAGCTCCACTTTGACGCGGCCATGCAGGCCGCGAGTATCGAGCGCGCCCTTGGCCATGTCGAAGCCGGCACCGGCGGTGATGTCGAGGTTGTCACGTCGCTCCTGGCTGGATGACGCTTCCACCAGCATGCCCCCATTCGATGCGTCGAGGGTTATTTGTTCGGCCGAAGCCTGCAGGCCCTCAAGGTGCAGGGCGACATTCTCGCGGGCGCTGCTGCCCAGGGTCACTGTGCCGTTGCTTGCGAACAGGGCATTCACCGCCTGGCGTGCCGCTTCGTCCTGCTTGCCGTGGCTGAAGTGGCCGCCGATGGCGCCGCCCTTGGTGTTGCCAGCCTTGACCGCCAGCTCCACGCCCCCGCCCAACTTGGCGCCGGTAGCGTTCTGGGTATCGCTGGCTGCCTTGACCTGTAGCCGGCCGCCGCTTTGCAGTTGTATGTCGCCAGTCTTGGCCTCACGGCTGCCAATGCGGGTGCCTTCGAGCAACAGGTCGCCGCCACTGCTCAGCTGTACCTGGCCCTTGGCGTCGATCTGCGCCACCTGGGCCTTGCGCTGTGTGCTCTGGTTCTGGCCATGGTCGAGGTAGCCCCGGCCATCGACGCCGGTGCTGCCCGGGCGGTTGCCGACCTTGGCCCAGGCATTGCCGTCGAGCTGGCGTGACTGCTGTTCGACCTGGTCGGTTGCCTGGGGCAATGTCAGCGAACCGGCACTGCTCATGACCACGCTGCCTTCACCGCCATCGATGCGCGTCCCTTCATAATGCCCTGAGCTGCCCAGTTGCACCTGGATGCCCTGTTGCCCATACAGGCTGCCGGGTACGGCGCTGCTGGCGCTGTCCTTTTTGTCCAGCGAGCCGCCTTTGCCGGCAGCGCGTACATTGAGGTCTTCGCCGGTGCTGGTGTCCAGGCGAACATCGCCGCCGTAGGCCAGGCGTTGCACGGTATTTTCCTGGGTGTTCTCGGCAGCCTGCATCTGGTGTTGTCGGGCCTCGATCTTCAGCTTGCCGGCGTTGGCGCGCCAGGCGGTGCCCTGGTCGGTGATGTTGTCGGCCTTGACTTCGACCTTGGCCCCGGACAACTCGCTCACCTGGGCAAAGCCGCGGCGCTGGTTTTCCAGGCGCTTGATGTGCTCCACGGTCATGTCGGCGCCAACGCTGGGTGGCGCCATGGCGTCTTCGGGGGAGGCTTGCTGGAAGCGTGCGGCTTCTTCGCCCAGCACCAGGCGTTCGATGGGGCGGGTAAGGTCGCGATACTCGACACTGGCGCCGAGGCTGCCCGACCAGTCGTCACGGCTTTGTTCACGTTCCTCGATATCCTGCATCGCGCGGTTGTCGATGCGTTTGGCCGTTACCTGCAGAGTGTTGCCAGCCTTGACGCGTGCGGCCTCGGTGACCAGTTCATCGCCTTTGAGCTTCAGGTCGCCGCTGGCCTGCAATGTGCTGCGTTGCGCCTTGCTGTCGCGTTCAGTCTGCACCTGGCGGTTGTGATGGCCTTCGAACAAGCTGCCCAGCCGATCGATGCCGCCGGTCACCGTCAAGCCGCCGCCACTCTGGGTGGTGCTGGTGGTGGTGTCGTGGTCATTGCGGGTTGCCCCCAGGGTCACCTTTTGGGCCTGCACATCAAGGTCGCCTGCGGCGGCTTTCACCGTGGAACCGTTGACTTGCAGGTGGGCCCTGCTGCCAAGGCTCACCGAGGCGCCCTCGAGCTCACTGGCGACCTGGCTGGTGGTGCGCTGCCTGCTGCTGGTGGTGGCAACGTCATAGGCAATGCCGGCCGAATACTGGCGGGACTCGGGCTTGCCATCCTCGGCCTCCTGGGTCTGCTTGGCGCTGGTAGTGAAACCACGTTGCTGGTTACGGGTTTCGCGCTCGTCAACCGCTTGCGCGCTGGTAATCAGCAGGTCGCCCTTGGCCTCTACCTGCAGGTGCTCACCCGCTACGATCTTGGCCCCCTGGATGCGCATTTCCTCGGCGCTGGCCAGGCGCAGATTGGTGGCCGAGCTGACGTCGCTGGTAAGCACCTGTTGCGTACGCTCGGTGTTCTCGCGGTCGCTGCCAATCAGGCCGAACAGCTTGCTGTCGCTGGTACGGTCGGTAGAGGTGGTTCGACCATGGTCGGCTTCGATGGCCAGTGCACCTTTTGTGCTGTAGAGCACCGAGTCCTCCTTGCCGAATACGGTACTGCCCTTGATGGCTACCTGGTCAGCTGTCACGGTAAGCTTGCCATCCGCCGTGACACTGCTGCCGGCAACGGCCTGGCCTTCGCTGTCGTTACCCTTGCGGTCGCCAAAGAAGGTGCCGGATACCAGGTCGCCGCGATAGTCGCGCCGGGTACCGCGCTGCTGCAGGGCGGTGGTAGCGATGTTTGCCTCCTTGGCTTCTATCGCCATGTCGCCGCGGCTGTGCAGGCTGCTCCCCTTCACATCGACAGTATTCTTGGCCTTGAGCGTCATGCGCTGGGCCTGGAGCGCACTGCCTTGTGCGGTTTCCTTGTACTGGTCGGTATCACTGTCACCGCGCCACAAGTCCTTGCGGTGGCGAACCTGCTCTTCGGTGTGTTGGCTGTCGATGCCGGCAGCGATGGCCAGGTTGGCGCCGCTGTCGAGGGTCAGCTCATTGCCAGCATCCACCTTGGCAGCCACCAGGCGCATGTCGTCAGCGGATTGCAGCAGCACGCTGTCCTTGCCTTGCAAGCGGCTGCCCTGTTGCTGCTGCTGGGTGGTGGTAGTTTCGCGGTTGTAGGTTTCGCGGGTGACGAACAGGAACTTCTTGTTCCAGCTGTCGCTGTCGCGCTCGATGTTCTCGCGGGTTGTGGCATCCAGCGTGAGCTTCTTGCCCGCCTTGGCCTCGATTCGCCGAGCCTGCCCATCGACGGTTTCGAGTGTCAGGTCATCGGCAGCGGTCAGCCGCAGATCGCCCTGTTCGCTGTGCAGTTCGACGGGGCTGTCGGCCTTGCCGCTGACCTGCAGGGCGCCGGCCGACTGGATGTCGACCCCGTCGATGCCAAGCAGTTGCGATGCCCCCACACGCACACCAGCACCTTCTGCGGTGCTCACCACGCGAATGCGCCCGGCGCGCATGGCACCGAACAGGCTGGCATCGATGCTGGAAGGGGTACCGGGCAGGTGCTCGACAATTTCGCCGCTGCTGCTGTCGATACGGTTGCGACCCACTGTGATATCGATGGAGTTGCGCGCCATCAGCAGCCCTTTGCTGTCCACGCGCGGGGCAATCAGCTCGAGGGCGCCGTTGGGGTTTCGCTGGCCGCCCTCGAGCACTTGCAGGGTACCGCTGGCGTTCAGCGTGTCGAGATACTTCAGTTGCTGGCCCTCGAACTCGGGGGTACCCACCACGAAGCCGGCGCGCGTGGTGTTGATGAAACTGCCGCCGTTGAGGGTGATGCCATTGGGGTTGGCCAGGATGTAGTCGGCTGGGCGGCCAAAGATTTCCTGTGGCCCTTCGATCAGCGAGGCGTTGCGGCTGACCACCTCGTTGAGGATGGTCGAGGCGGCCTGGCCCTGAAATTGCGGGTTGGCCGCCAGGGCACCGGCCAGTTCCGACTGCCCGGCCTGGGTGGCATTGTTCAGCACCAGCCCTGAACGGTCGACGTTGTAGTCGAGGAACTGGTTGTGTGACAGCCCGTTGGCGTTTGGCGCGACAATATCGATGACCGGGACGCCGTGGCCGTCGTTGATGACCGGTGTACCGCCGGGGCCGCTGGTTGCTGCCAGGCCGCCCTGGGCCAGTGCGGCGCCGGGCCCGAGCAGGCCGAGGAAGATGGCCCAGCGCAAGATATCCGGGCGGGAATACGGTGACTGCGAGAGTGTTTGCATGTTCTCGTTCTCTTTGTTGTGGGTGATTCAGATGGTCAGGGCCAGTTCCACTACCCAGAAGCCGGGTTCCAGCAGCGGGCGGGGCAGGTCGCTGGCATACAGCGCCCGTTGGTAGCCCAGGCGCAGGTGGCTGCCGGGCAGGCTCAGTTCGGCCCCGGCAGTGGCCCCGGCGAGGCGTTGTGAAGGCTTGCCTTCGGCAGTGCGGGTCCAGCCCAGGTCCAGGCCGATGTAGGGGCGTACCTGCAGGGGAGCCGTCCAGCGCTCCGGCAGCGGCTGACTGACGGTGTTGCGCCAGACGGCGCTGCTGGCACCTGAGTAGGTACGCAGGCGAAACCCGCGCACGGCCGAATCGTCGCTGGCCAGCAACTGCTCGACGGCGGGTAGCGGGTCACTGCTGTACTGCAGAGCCAGTTCGCTCTGCCAGCGCCATGGGTGGCTGGCCGGGCCTTGGCGCAGGTGCAGCAGGTTGGCTCGGTACTTGCGAAAATCCGGGCGCAGGCGTTCCGCTCCCAGCGGTGAGCGGTCGGCGCCGAAGGCATCGATGCCCTGGGCGACACCGAGGTAGCCATTCCACAGGCCGCCCTGGAGCCACAGCAGGTTGATACCCGCTTCCAAGGAGACCAGGGTGGGGCTCTGCTGGACGATCACCGCGCCCGCGCTGCGGTTGACCATCTGCTTGCGGTCCAGCCGGGCGCTGGCGCTGAGCATGCCTTGTTGGTTGCGCCACAGCACCCGCTCGACGCTCAGGCCCTGGTAGCTGCTGCTGCCGTCGGCTACCTGGCGGCTGTGGGGGAGCGGCGCCTCGTAGCGCAGCTCGCTGGCGCTGAGCGCGAAGGTCCAGGCGCCGTAGGGGATGCTGTAGTACAGCGAGATGCCTTGGCTTTGCCCGGGCGCATCGAGCACCGTGCCGTTCAGTGACAGGCGCAGGTCATCATTGAGGCCCAGTGGGCTGTCCAGGCCGAAGCCGAGGTTCAGGCGATGACGCCCGGTCAGGTCGCTGCCGCGGTTGTCGAAGCGGCTGTCCAGGTGCCCGCGCGAGGCCACCTTGCGCGGCTGCACGACAACCCGGGTGCCGCCCTGCAGTTCGCCGGGCAGCAACTCTGCGGACAGGTCATAAGCGCGCAGCCGGTTGAGCTGGTCGAGGCCTTGCTCCAGGGCTGGCAGGAACAGTGGCTGCCCGAGCAGGCCGGGAAAGGCGCCGGGGAGGGACAGGGGCAACTCGGGGCCGGCCATTTCGATGGACTCGACGAACCCCTCGACGATGACCAGGTTCAGCGGTGCGCCGTCTTGTGGAGGTTGCTGCAGGTAGGGCCGGCTGGTCGGGTATCCGGCTTGCACATAGCGCTGGGTGATGGCTTTCAGCAGCCCGTTGATTTCCGCGATACCCATGCACGGGGTAATGAACCTGCGGAGGGTTGGCGTTAGCGCCGAGTCGGAAAGCTCGCGGTTGCCGGCCACGCGTACGCCGGTGATGGCCCAGCAGTGTTGGTCGTGGGGGAGGGGGGCGGTGGCGTCGTGGCTTTCGGCAGGGGCGGGCTGGCGCTGCCAGCGTTCCAGCCGCTGTTGCTGTTCCAGCTGTCGCAGCCCGCGCTGCTGATCGCGCAGTTGCTGGCTGGCCGGGTCGTCGGCCAACGCCTGTGGTGCGGCCAGCAAACCTGACAGGCAGCAGGTGAGCGCCCAGCAGGTGGCGCGATGAATGTGGAACGGCATTGAAGCACCCCGCAAATGATGTACGGATTTCGTACTCGTCTGCGTGGATGCTAAAAATTAAGGGGTTCGCCTGGATGCAGTACCCGGCCTAAGCGCTTGTAGGGCGCGTTCTTGCCTGATGGTGGGAAGCTTCCTACAGCATCAGTTGAAAGGCCCGCTATCAGGGCCGAATTTCGATCAACGTGCCATCCCGCACCAGGTCCCACACTTCCTGCATGTCGCGGTTACGCATGGCAATACACCCATCTGTCCAGTCCAGGGTATGGAAGTACCACTCCGGATACTCGTCGTTGATCGGCGTGCCATGGATCATGATCATGCTGCCGGCACTCACCCCTTCACGAGTGGCACGGGCCGCATCGTTGATGTTCGGGTAGTTGATGTGTATGGCCAGGTTGAAACGGTCGCTTTGCTTGCGCCAGTCCAGCCAGTAAAGGCCCTCGGGGGTTTTCTTGTCGCCTTCGCGCTCCTTGGCGCCTTTTGGCTGCTTGCCCAGCGAGATGCGGTAGGTTTTCAGCGGTTCGCCACGGCTGATCAGTTGCAGACGGCGCTCGGACTTGATCACCAGCACCTTGTCGATCAGCGGTTGCATGGCCTGCTGCGAAGGCGACGGGGTTTGCACTGCCGGCTGGGGCTTGCGGATGATGGTCTCGGTGAAGGCCGCCTGGGACACCGAGGTAACGCAAAGGCAGAAAAGGGCAAGCAACCAGCGCATGTAACGGTATCCCTGAAGGCTTCTAGGTGGTGGGCGAGACGTTCATCGGCGGCAGGTATTCATGGCCTATGGGGTAGTGCTGCCTGATGCGATCGCGATAGTAGCATTCTAGTGTGCGAGTGACGGTGCGGAAAGCCAGCTCGCCCCACGGAATCTCATGTTCCTCGAACAGCCGCACCTCCAGGCTTTCGACACCGACAGCGAAATCAAGGTCCGCAAGCTCGGCGCGGAAGAACACGTGCACCTGGTTGATGTGTGGCAGGTCGAACAGCTGGTACAGGCTCATGCTGCCGACCCGGGCGCAGGCCTCCTCGACGGTTTCGCGACGGGCGGCCTGGTCCAGGGTTTCGCCGTTTTCCATGAAACCGGCGGGCAGGGTCCAGAAGCCGCGGCGTGGCTCGATGGCGCGCCGGCACAGCAGCACCTGGCTGCCCCAGGTCGGCAACACGCCGGCGATGATGTTGGGGTTCTGGTAGTGGATGGTCTGGCAAACCTCGCAGACATACCGCAGGCGGCTGTCGCCCTCGGGGATCCGCTGAGTGACCGGCTGGCCGCACGCGCTGCAGAATTTCATGTGTAGTTCCTTTTGCTCCGGGCTATCTTGGCGCGCCGGCCGTGCCGTCGCAAGCGCACGGGGCTTGGGTGCTTCGCGCCTTTGGTGCATCATGCAAGGCAGGCCTTGGATATGAGCGTGCGCAATGCTGGACGAGCTACTTCGCCGAATGAGCAACCACCAACCCGCATCACTGGAAACCGACCGGCGGTTCCCCGAAGCGGCGGTCCTCTTGCCCATTACCCGCAGCGAAGCGCCCGAGCTGGTCCTGACCCTGCGCGCCAAGGGCCTGTCCACCCACGGCGGCGAAGTGGCTTTTCCCGGTGGCCGCCGCGACCCGGAAGACCCGGACCTGGTGTTCACCGCGCTACGTGAAGCCGAAGAAGAAATTGGCCTGCCACCAGGCCTGGTGGAAGTGATCGGCCCGCTCAGCCCGCTGATTTCGCTGCACGGCCTGAAAGTGACGCCATTCGTCGGGCTCATCCCCGATTTTGTCGAATACCGTGCCAATGATGCCGAGATCGCGGCAGTATTCACCGTGCCGCTGGAATTCTTCCGCCAGGACCCGCGCGACCATACCCATCGTATCGATTACCAGGGGCGCAGCTGGTATGTGCCCAGCTATCGCTATGGCGAATACAAGATCTGGGGGTTGTCGGCGATCATGATCGTCGAACTGGTCAACCTGCTGTTCGATGCCGGCATCAGCCTGCACCAGCCCCCGGAGCGTTACATCGAAAACTGAGCGGGGCCAACCCCGTCGTCTGCGTTGCAGCCTGAGGAGCAAGCATGAAATACCGCCTGGGCAACCTGCGGGTCGAGAGCCACCCCACCAGTTGGGCCGCACCCAACGCCACGCTGATTGGCAAGGTGCGCCTGCAGGCCGATGCCAGCGTGTGGTTTGGCGCGGTGCTGCGCGGGGACAACGAGCTGATCGACATTGGCGAAGGCAGCAACGTGCAGGATGGCACGGTGATGCACACTGACATGGGCTCGCCGCTGACCCTGGGCAAGGGCGTGACCGTTGGCCACAACGCCATGCTGCATGGTTGCACGGTGGGCGACTACAGCCTGGTCGGTATCAACGCGGTCATCCTCAATGGCGCGCGTATCGGCAAGCATTGCATCATTGGCGCCAATGCGCTGATTGCAGAAGGCAAGGAGATCCCCGACGGTTCGCTGGTGATGGGTTCGCCGGGCAAGGTGGTGCGCGAGCTGACCGAACAGCAGAAACGCATGCTTGAAGCCAGTGCCGCGCATTACGTGCACAATGCCCAGCGTTATGCACGGGAGTTGGTGGTTGATGATGAGTGATGTAGTGGAGCGGCCGGTGGCCTCGCCGTGCGTGAGCATCTGTGCACTGGACGAGCAGGATATCTGCACCGGTTGCCAGCGAAGCGTGGCGGAAATCAGCCGCTGGGGGCGGATGGACAACGACGAGCGCCGGGCTGTGCTCAAGCGTTGCCATGAAAGGGCCGTGGAGGCTGGCCTCATCCTGTAGGCTGACGCGCCCCCCTGTAGGAGCAGCCTTGTGCTGCGAAGAGGCCAGCAAGGCAAAAGGTGTTCGTTTGTAGTTATGGCCTCTTCGCTCGCCCGCCCCTGTGGGAGCGGGTTTACCCGCGAACCAGCCAGCGGTAATCTGTGCCGCTTGCCCACAGACTACCCGCCATGTTCTATCTGATTGCCTACATCAGCAGCGTAGTGCTGATCAACTACGCCTTCTCCAGTGCGCCGCACCTGGACATCATCTGGTCCGCCTGGGGCGGCCTGGTGTTCATCCTGCGCGACATGGTGCAAACCCGCTTCGGCCATGGCGCCCTGGTCGCCATGCTGGCGGCGCTGGTGCTGTCCTACGTCACCTCGGAACCGGCCATCGCCCTGGCCAGCGCCACCGCCTTCTTCATTTCCGAACTGATCGACTGGCTGGTGTTCAGCATCACCCGCCGACCGCTGCGCGACCGCCTGTGGCTGAGCTCGGCGCTGAGCATCCCGGTCGACACCTTCATCTTCTTCGGCATGATCGGTGCCCTGACCCCAGCCGTGATCGGCACCGCCATGGCCTCGAAATTCGCCGGTGTCACCGCCGTGTGGCTGGCCATGGCATTTCGCGCCCGGCGGGCCGCCGTGGCGGGTTGATGGTGTAGAATAGCGGTCCTTTTTCAGCGGGCGGCGCCAAGCCTGGTGCGGCCCCGGACGCCTTCGAGGACCTGAAATGACCCGTATCGGAACCCCCTTGTCGCCCACTGCGACCCGTGTACTGCTCTGCGGCTGTGGCGAGCTGGGCAAGGAAGTGGTGATCGAGCTGCAGCGCCTGGGCGTCGAAGTGATCGCCGTCGACCGCTACGCCAATGCCCCGGCGATGCAGGTGGCGCACCGCAGCCACGTGGTCAACATGCTCGATGGCGTGGCCCTGCGCGCGGTGATCGAGGCCGAGAAGCCGCACTACATCGTCCCTGAAATCGAGGCCATCGCCACCGCCACCTTGGTCGAGCTGGAAAACGAAGGTTTCAACGTGGTGCCGACCGCCCGCGCCACCCAGCTCACCATGAACCGTGAAGGCATCCGCCGCCTGGCCGCCGAAGAGCTGGACCTGCCGACCTCGCCGTACCACTTCGCCGACACCTATGAAGACTACGCCAAGGCCGTGGCCGATGTCGGCTACCCGTGCGTGGTCAAGCCGGTGATGAGCTCGTCGGGCAAGGGCCAGAGCCTGCTGCGCAGCGATGCCGACCTGCAGAAGTCGTGGGCCTACGCCCAGGAAGGCGGCCGCGCCGGCAAAGGCCGGGTCATCGTCGAGGGCTTCATCGACTTCGAATACGAAATCACCCTGCTGACCGTGCGCCACGTTGGCGGCACCACCTTCCTCGAGCCAGTCGGCCACCGCCAGGAGAAGGGTGACTACCAGGAATCGTGGCAGCCGCAGGCCATGAGCCCGAAGGCGCTGGCCGAGTCGCAGCGGGTGGCCAAGGCGGTCACCGATGCCCTGGGCGGTCGTGGCCTGTTTGGCGTGGAACTGTTCGTGAAGGGCGACCAGGTGTGGTTCAGCGAAGTCTCGCCGCGCCCGCATGACACCGGCCTGGTGACCCTGATTTCCCAGGACCTGTCGCAGTTTGCCCTGCATGCCCGCGCCATTCTTGGCCTGCCAATTCCGGTTGTGCGCCAGTTCGGCCCTTCGGCTTCGGCGGTGATCTTGCCCGAGGGGCAGTCGCAGCAGACCAGCTTTGCCAACCTGGGTGCGGCGCTGAGCGAGCCGGATACCGCCATTCGCCTGTTCGGCAAGCCGGAAATCAACGGTACCCGCCGCATGGGCGTGTGTCTGGCGCGTGACGAATCGGTCGAAGCGGCGCGTGCCAAGGCGACCCGTGCTTCGCAGGCGGTCAAGGTCGAGTTCTGATCCGATTGGGGCTGCGTTGCAGCCCTTCGCGGGCACGCCCGCTCCCACAGGTTTCGGCGCTACCCCTGTGGGAGCGGGCGTGCCCGCGAAGGGCCGCAACGCGGCCCCATTTACTTACAGCTGCGTATTGCGGGTCTCTTTCAGGCACAGCACGGCAATCAAGCTGATCACCGCCGCCACCGAAACATAACCCCCCACCCAGCTCAACCCACCCATGCTCACCAGCTTCTGGGCAAAGAACGGTGCCGCCGAGGCGCCGACGATGCCGCCCAGGTTATAGGCCGCCGAAGCGCCGGTATAACGCACGTGGGTCGGGAACAGTTCAGGCAGCAGTGCCCCCATCGGCGCAAAGGTCACGCCCATCAGGAACAGTTCGATGGCCAGGAACAGCGCCACGCCTGCGGTCGACCCCGAAGTCAGCAGCGGCTCCATGGTAAAGCCCGAGGCCACCGCCAGCAGGCCGCCGACGATCAGCACTGGTTTGCGCCCGTAGCGGTCGCTGAGCCAGGCCGACAGTGGTGTGGCCAGGGCCATGAACACCACCGCGAAGCACAGCAGGCCAAGGAACGTCTCGCGGCTGTAGCCCAGCGTGGTCACGCCATAACTCAGCGAGAACACCGTGGAGATGTAGAACAGCGCGTAGCACACCACCATCGCCGCTGCGCCCAGCAGGGTCGGCAGCCAGTATCTGGAAAACAGGTCGACCACCGGCATTTTCACCCGCTCGTGGCGGGCGACGGCCTTGGCGAACACCGGGCTTTCTTCCAGCTTCAGGCGCACATACAGGCCCACCAGTACCAGCGCGGCGCTGAGCAGGAACGGAATGCGCCAGCCCCACTCGCGGAACTGCTCGTCGCTGAGCACCAGGGCCAGGGTCAGGAACAGGCCGTTGGCGGCCAAAAAGCCGATCGACGGGCCCAGCTGCGGGAACATGCCGAACCAGGCGCGCTTGCCTTCGGGCGCGTTCTCGGTGGCCAGCAAGGCCGCGCCACCCCATTCGCCACCCAGGCCCAGGCCTTGGCCAAAGCGCAGCAGGCAGAGGATGATCGGCGCCCAGACACCAATGCTGTCGTAGCCCGGCAGCACGCCGATGGCCGTGGTGGACACGCCCATCAGCAGCAGCGAGGCGACCAGGGTCGACTTGCGGCCGATACGGTCGCCAAAGTGGCCGAACAGTGCCGAACCCAGCGGGCGCGCCAGGAAGGCGATACCGAAGGTGAGGAAGGCCGCCAGCATCTGCGCGGTGCCTGACCCGGACGGGAAGAACACCGGGCCGATCACCAGGGCGGCGGCAGTGGCGTAGACGTAGAAATCGTAGAACTCGATGGCGGTGCCGATGAAGCTGGCGGTGGCTACCCGCGCGGGCGAGTTGACCGGCGCGGCAGGCGCTTCGGCATAGGTGCTGCTGGTTGTCATTGAATAGGTCCCTGACAGTCTGGTCCGGCTCCATTGGGATAAGCCCCGCGGTGTGCAATGCAAAAGGGCAGGCACGGTGGCGCGGGCGCCGGAGCGTTTTGTTGTTGTGTGCGCCCGACTGACGATAGCCCAAGGGGGATAGGGGCGGGGGCGGGCACTGTTCGGGGTGTTGAAGCAGGACCGCGGGGCGTGTCAGTGGAGCGGACTGGCCGTGGAGCGCCGGGTGCGGGTAGCAGGCGGGACGGCGGGGCTGGGTAAGCGTGACCCGAGTATAGCTATCGGGTCACGGTCCACACCAGTACCTTGCTGGCACAATTGTCCTCTGTTTCGAGGATTTCCAGGCGATAGCGGCCGATCTTCAGGCAAACGGCGCTTTCCGGGATGCTTTCCAGCGCTTCGGTGACCAGCCCGTTGAGGGTTTTCGGCCCGCCGTCGCAGGGCAGGTGCCAGCCCAGGCTGCGGTTGATCTCGCGCAGCGAAGCAGTGCCGTCGATGACGAAAGTGCCATCGGGCTGCGGGTGCACGTGGGGGTTGTCCAGGCTGTGTTCATCCTCGAACTCGCCAACGATCTCTTCGAGGATGTCTTCCAGGGTGACGATGCCCAGCACTTCGCCGTACTCGTCCACCACCACGCCCAGGCGGCGCTGCTGCTTGTGGAAGTTCAGCAGCTGCATTTGCAGGGGCGTGCTCTCGGGCACGAAATAGGGCTCGTAGCAGGCGCCGAGCAGCATCTCCAGGGTCAGCTCGGCCTTGGGCAGCAGGTGGCTGATCAGCTTGGTATTGAGGATAGCTTCAACCTGGTTGATGTCGCTGTGGTACACCGGCAGGCGGGTGTGGCGGCTGACGATCAGTTGCTCGATGATGCGTTCGATCGGCTCGTCGAGGCTGATGCCGTCCACTTCGTTGCGCGGTACCAGGATGTCGTTGACGGTCATCTTGTCCAGTGACTGCAGGCCGTCGAGCAGGCCGTGGCGCGGTGCTTCGTGTTCCTCATCCTCGTCGAATTCGTCGGCTTCCTGCGGGTGCAGGGCCACGGCCGTGGGTTGCACGCGGAACGGACGCAGGATCAGCTTGGCAATGCCATCCAGCAGGCAGGCTAGCGGTTGCAGCAGGGCGAGGGGGACTTTCAGCAGGCTGGTGCCGAGGCTGACGAACGCTTGCGGGTTGCGCCGGGCCAGGCGCCGCGGCAGGTATTCGGCAAACACCAGCAGGACGAGGGTGGCGGCCAACCCGGCCAGCCAGAAGCCGTGCTCGCCGCTATGGCGCTGGCCAACCAGGCAGGCCAGGCCCAGCACCAGCAGCTTGCCCAGGCTGGCGCACAGCACCAAGGCCTGGGTCGGCAGCACGGGCTGGCCCTCCTCGCCGGTGCGCAGCGCGCCATTGAGTTGCAGGCGGGCGGCATCCACCGCGGTGAATAGCGCCGACCACAACAGCGCCAGTGCCAGGGTGCCGAATAGCGGTGCGTACGGCAGGGTATCCATGGGCGGCCGTCAGATATGCAGGATGAATTCGCGAACCAGCTTGCTGCCGAAATAGGCCAGCATCAGCAGGCAGAAACCGGCCAGCGTCCAGCGGATGGCCTTGTGGCCACGCCAGCCCAGGCGGGTACGGCCCCACAGCAGCACGCTGAACACCACCCAGGCGATACAGGCCAGCAGGGTCTTGTGTACCAGATGCTGGGCGAACAGGTTGTCGAGGAACAGCCAGCCGGAGATCAGCGACAGCGACAGCAGGCACCAGCCAGCCCAGAGGAAGCCGAACAGCAGGCTTTCCATGGTTTGCAGCGGCGGGAAGTTGCGGATCAGCCCGGATGGGTGCTTGTTCTTCAGTTGGCGGTCTTGCAGCAGCAACAGCAGGGCCTGGAACACCGCAATGGTGAACAGCCCATAGGCCAGGATCGACAGCAGGATATGCGCGAGGATGCCCGGCTCTTCGTTGACCAGCGGCACCGTGCCGGGGGGCGCGAACTGGGCCAGCAGCGCGGTCACCGCGCCCAGCGGGAACAGCAGCACCAGCAGGTTTTCCACGGGTATGCGCAAGCAGGCCAGCAGGGTCAGGGCGATGACGGCCACGGCGATCAGGCTGGCGGCACTGAAGAAGTCCAGGCTCAGGCCCAGCGGGGTGATCAGCTGGAAGAACAGCGCACCGGCCTGGGCGAGTACCGCGAAGGTACCCAGCAGGGCAAGCAGGCGCTTGTCGGCCTTGCGGTTCTGGGCAAGGTAAGAGCCCTGGTAGATGGCCGCTGCTATATATAGGCCGGCGGCGATCAGGTTGGGGATGAGGCTGGGTGAGGAGAACATAAGTCCTGGTTGGCGAGCCTTAAAGAGACGGAGTTTGGCATAGATCGCGCTGGTCTAGGAAGACTGGCAGACTGCGGTGCGGCATTCGCGGGCGCGCCCGCTCCCACAGGGATCGCGCCGCTCTTCAGGATGGTGATGTTCCTGTGGGAGCAGGTTCACCCGCGAAGAGGCCGGCACAGCCACCGAATATCTACCCGGCCGCCAGCAAGGTGTGCGCCGCCGCCGCACTTCGCTATAATCGCCGCCTTGCTGTGCCCGGCGGGTATGCATTCCCCCCTGGGCGCCTGACAAACCTCGGCTTTTACTGGGCCTGAAAGGATCACCATGTTCGAAAACCTGACCGACCGCCTGTCACAGACGCTGCGCCATGTCACCGGCAAGGCCAAGCTGACCGAAGACAACATCAAGGACACGCTGCGCGAAGTGCGCATGGCCCTGCTCGAGGCCGACGTTGCCCTGCCGGTGGTCAAGGATTTCGTCAACAGCGTCAAGGACCGTGCAGTCGGCACCGAAGTGTCGCGCAGCCTGACCCCAGGCCAGGCGTTCGTGAAGATCGTCCAGGCCGAGCTGGAAAGCCTGATGGGCGCGGCCAACGAAGACCTCGCACTGAACGCCGCTCCGCCAGCCGTGGTGTTGATGGCCGGCTTGCAGGGTGCCGGTAAGACCACCACCGCCGGCAAGCTGGCGCGCTTCCTCAAGGAGCGCAAGAAGAAGAGCGTGATGGTGGTGTCCGCCGACGTCTACCGCCCGGCGGCGATCAAGCAGCTGGAAACCCTGGCCAACGACATCGGCGTAACCTTCTTCCCGTCCGACATCAGCCAGAAGCCGGTGGCCATCGCTGAAGCGGCCATCCGCGAAGCCAAGCTGAAGTTCATCGACGTGGTCATCGTCGACACCGCCGGCCGTCTGCACATCGACGCCGACATGATGGACGAGATCAAGGCGCTGCATGCCGCGGTCAAGCCGATCGAGACCCTGTTCGTGGTCGACGCCATGACCGGCCAGGACGCCGCCAATACCGCCAAGGCCTTTGGCGAGGCGCTGCCGCTGACCGGCGTGGTGCTGACCAAGGTTGACGGTGACGCCCGTGGCGGTGCCGCGCTGTCGGTGCGTGCCATCACCGGCAAGCCGATCAAGTTCATCGGTATGGGCGAGAAGACCGAAGCCCTCGAACCGTTCCACCCCGACCGCGTCGCCTCGCGCATCCTCGGCATGGGTGACGTGCTCAGCCTGATCGAGCAGGCCGAGCAGAACATCGACAAGGCCAAGGCCGACAAGCTGGCCAAGAAGCTGAAGAAGGGCAAGGGCTTCGACCTCGAAGACTTCCGCGACCAGTTGCAACAGATGAAGAACATGGGCGGCCTCGGTGGCCTGATGGACAAGCTGCCGAGCATCGGCGGGGTCAACCTGTCGCAGATGGGCAACGCCCAGGGCGCCGCCGAGAAGCAGTTCAAGCAGATGGAAGCGATCATCAACTCCATGACCCCGGCCGAGCGCCGTGATCCGGAGCTGATCAGCGGCTCGCGCAAGCGCCGTATCGCCATTGGTTCCGGCACCCAGGTGCAGGACGTCGGCCGCCTGATCAAGCAGCACAAGCAAATGCAGAAGATGATGAAGAAATTCTCCGCCAAGGGCGGCATGGCCAAAATGATGCGCGGCCTGGGCGGGATGCTGCCGGGCGGCGGCATGCCGAAGCTGTAACCCCTATTCCGGGTGCCTGCCGTTTGTCCGGCAGGCGTCCAGAACCCCCGCCGTGGCGGGGCAATGGCCGCGGATTTCGCGGCTCAACCGGCAGATCTGGACGGCAGGGCAGGGCCTTGCCGAAAAAGTCATTTGCAAATGTCCGTGTATTCCCCGAGAATATGCGGCCTTTTGGGCACCCGTGTGCCTATTTGGCATTCAGATTTGCAGTACCAGCTGCTGTATCAACTGCAGCACCGACTATAGGAACGATGTTCACATGGTAACCATTCGTCTGGCCCGTGGCGGCTCGAAAAAGCGCCCATTCTACCACCTGACCGTGACCAACTCGCGTAACGCCCGTGACGGCCGTTTCGTTGAGCGCGTAGGTTTCTTCAACCCGATCGCTGCTGGCGCCGAAGTCAAGCTGTCGGTCAACCAAGAGCGCGTCAACTACTGGCTGAGCCAGGGTGCACAGCCGTCTGAGCGCGTTGCTCAGCTGCTGAAGGACGCTGCCAAGGCTGCTGCCTGAGTAGTATGAACGCGACGCCAGAAAAGGCTGACGACCTCATCGTCGTTGGCAAGATTTTTTCGGTTCACGGCGTTCGCGGCGAGGTGAAGGTGTATTCCTTTACCGATCCGATTGAAAACCTGTTGGATTATCCGCGCTGGACGCTTCGGCACGAAGGCAAGGTAAAGCAGGTCGAGCTGGTCAACGGTCGTGGCTCCCAGAAGGGCCTGGTCGTGAAGCTGAAAGGCCTCGATGATCGCGATGAAGCCCGTCTTCTGAGCGGTTACGAAATCTGCATTCCGCGGAGCCTTCTGCCCAACCTGGCTGCTGACGAGTACTACTGGTACCAGTTGGTCGGCCTGAAGGTCATCAACCAGGACGAACAACTGTTCGGCAAGGTCGATCACCTGTTGGAGACCGGTGCGAACGATGTAATGGTGGTCAAGCCCTGCGCAGGCAGCCTGGATGATCGCGAGCGTCTGTTGCCCTATACGGCGCAATGCGTGCTCGACGTCGACCTGGAAGCAGGCGTGATGCGGGTTGAATGGGACGCGGACTTCTAAACGATGGGTAACCTTCGCGTAGACGTCATCACGTTGTTCCCCGAGATGTTCTCGGCCATCACGGAGTACGGCATTACCAGCCGCGCGGTGAAACAGGGGTTGCTTCAGGTGACTTGCTGGAACCCGCGGGACTACACCACAGATCGTCACCACACGGTGGATGATCGGCCGTTTGGCGGTGGTCCGGGCATGGTGATGAAAATCAAGCCTCTGGAAGATGCCCTGGTTAGCGCCAGGCAAGCGACCGGAGCAGCGGCGAAGGTGATCTACCTTTCGCCACAAGGCCGCAAGCTGACTCAGCAGGCGGTCAAAGGCCTGGCCGAACAGGAATCGTTGATCCTGATCGCCGGTCGTTATGAAGGCATCGACGAGCGCTTTATCGAGGCTCATGTCGATGAGGAGTGGTCGATTGGCGACTATGTGCTTTCCGGTGGCGAGCTGCCGGCCATGGTACTGATCGATGCGGTTACACGGCTGCTGCCCGGAGCTTTAGGGCATGTGGACTCGGCGGAAGAAGATTCCTTCACCGACGGTCTGCTCGATTGCCCGCACTACACCCGACCTGAGGTGTATGCGGATCAGCGTGTTCCCGACGTGTTGCTAAGTGGCAACCATGCACACATCCGGCGTTGGAGAATGAAGCAGTCCCTTGGTAGGACCTTCGAACGACGCGCCGATCTTCTGGAAAGTCGCTCGCTTTCTGGAGAAGAGAAGAAGCTGCTCGAGGAATATCTCCGCGAGCGGGACGATAGTTAAACGTATCGATGGTGGATCACGTATCCATCTTAGGAGCACAGCATGACCAACAAGATCATCCAGCAGCTCGAAGCCGAGCAGATGAGCAAGGAAATCCCGACCTTCGCACCAGGCGACACCGTTGTCGTTCAGGTTAAAGTGAAGGAAGGTGAGCGTTCCCGTCTGCAGGCGTTCGAAGGCGTCGTTATCGCCAAGCGTAACCGCGGTCTGAACAGCGCCTTCACCGTGCGCAAGATCTCCAGCGGCGTTGGCGTAGAGCGTACCTTCCAGACCTACAGCCCGCAAATCGACAGCCTGGCCGTGAAACGTCGTGGTGACGTGCGTAAAGCCAAGCTGTACTACCTGCGCGACCTGTCCGGCAAAGCCGCTCGCATCAAGGAAAAACTGTCCTGAGTGCAGTTTGCCCGGTGGCCGAGGCCGCCTAGCGAGAAAAAAGCAGCCTTCGGGCTGCTTTTTTGCGTTTTGACCCCCGAAGATGTGATTGCCATGACTACCCGAGAGCAGGAAATCCTGCGCCGCACCGAGCTGTCGGTGACCCGCGTGACCAAGGCGGTGTTCCCCAACACCACCAACCACCACAACACCCTGTTCGGCGGCACCGCCCTGGCCTGGATGGACGAAGTGTCGTTCATTGCTGCCACGCGCTTCTGCCGCCTGCCACTGGTGACCGTGTCCACTGACCGCATCGACTTCAAGCACCCGATCCCGGCGGGCTCGATCGTCGAGCTGGTGGGGACGGTCATCAAGGTGGGTAATACCAGCTTGCAGGTGCAGGTGGATGTGTTCGTCGAGAACATGTACCTGGATGGGCGCGAGCGAGCGATTCATGGGGTGTTCAGCTTCGTCGCCATCGACGAGGACAAGCGGCCGGTGCCGGTCTTGCCCCAGGCCTGAGCCCATCCTGGGCCTGACGCGGCCCCTGTAGGATCACCTTGTGTCGCGATGGGCTGCACAGCAGCCCCAAGATGGTACAGCCCTTGGAATCCTGGGGCTGCTGTGCAGCCCATCGCGACACAAGGCCGCTCCTACAAGGCCCGCGTCAGCTGCCCAAGCCCCTGATTGGGCACGACAACTTGTCAGCTGCTGTGAAACACTAGCCCCACCTCCAACACCCAGCAGCCCCGAATGCCCGCCCTAGACCACCCCCTGATCGACCAGTTCCTCGACGCCCTGTGGCTTGAAAAGGGCCTGTCCGACAACACCCGCATGTCCTACCGCAGCGATCTGGCCCTGTTCAACGGTTGGCTGCAGGAACACGGCGTCAGCTTGCCCGATGCCGGCCGCGACCTGATTCTCGACCACCTGGCCTGGCGCCTCGACCAAGGCTACAAGCCGCGCTCCACGGCACGCTTCCTGTCCGGCCTGCGCGGTTTCTTCCGCTACCTGCTGCGGGAAAAACTGGTGGCCATCGACCCGACCCTGCAAGTCGACATGCCGCAACTGGGCAAGCCGCTGCCCAAGTCGTTGTCCGAAGCCGACGTCGAAGCCTTGCTGCAGGCCCCGGACCTGAGCGAAGCCATTGGCCAGCGTGACCGCGCCATGCTCGAAGTCCTCTACGCCTGCGGCCTGCGGGTCACCGAACTGGTCAGCCTGGCCCTCGATCAGGTCAACCTGCGCCAGGGCGTGCTGCGGGTGATGGGCAAGGGCAGCAAGGAGCGCCTGGTGCCCATGGGCGAAGAGGCGGTGCTTTGGTTGCAGCGCTACCTGCGCGATGGCCGCGCCGAACTGCTCAATGGCCGCCCCAGCGATGTCTTGTTCCCCAGCCAGCGTGGCGATCAGATGACCCGCCAGACCTTCTGGCATCGCATCAAGCACCATGCCCGGGTCGCCGGTATCGACAAACCGCTGTCGCCGCATACCCTGCGCCATGCCTTCGCTACTCATCTGCTCAACCATGGTGCCGACCTGCGCGTGGTGCAGATGCTGCTGGGCCACAGTGATCTGTCGACCACGCAGATCTACACCCATGTCGCCAAGGCTCGCCTGCAGCAATTGCACGCTCAGCACCACCCGCGTGGATGAATGTTTTTCATGTTCCGCCGACCGGTCCTTGCAAGGCCCTTCACTGGCGGTGTGATGTGGTAGGCTTGAGCGGTTTGCACCAAGGGCCGCACGGTCACCGCGTATTTTCCGCAGGTGGCGCCCTCCGGCCCCTGTCCGCCTTCAGGAGTTCCCATGCGCGTGACCCAGTTTTTCGCCGCCGCCGCGTTGGCGCTGGCCAGTACCTTTGCCGTTGCCGCGGCAACCGACAGCAATACCGCTGCCGAGCAGGCCATCCGTAAGTCGTTGCAGAACCTCGAGCTGGAAGTGCCCGTCGAAAGCGTGGCCAGCAGCCCGGTCAGCGGCCTCTATGAAGTCAAGCTGCAGGGCGGCCGCGTGCTGTATGCCAGCGGCGACGGCCAATTCGTGATGCAGGGCTACCTGTTCCAGATCCAGGACGGTAAGCCGGTCAACCTCACCGAGAAGACCGAGCGCCTGGGCATTGCCAAGCTCATCAACGGCATTCCAGCCGCCGAGATGGTGGTTTATCCTGCCAAAGGCGAGACCAAGTCGCACATCACCGTGTTCACCGACACCACCTGCCCGTACTGCCACAAGCTGCACGCCGAGGTGCCCGAGCTCAACCGCCGCGGTATCGAAGTGCGCTATGTCGCCTTCCCGCGTCAGGGCCTCGGTTCGTCGGGTGACCAGCAGTTGCAGGCCGTCTGGTGTTCCAGCGACCGCCGTGCGGCGATGGACAAGATGGTCGAGGGTGAGGAAATCAAGGCCGCCAAGTGCGCCAACCCGGTCAGCAAGCAGTTCCAGCTGGGCCAGTCGATCGGCGTCAACGGCACGCCGGCGATCGTCCTTGAAAGCGGCCAGGTCATTCCGGGCTACCAGCCGGCACCGCAGGTCGCCAAGCTGGCATTGGCCAAGTAATCCAATTCAGTACGCCGTCGTCATGGGGTGACGGCATGTTTCACGGTCGGCATAGGTGCCGGCCGTTCAATGGGGAGTTCACAGTGAAACCGGTCAAAGTAGGCATCTGTGGGTTGGGGACCGTCGGTGGCGGAACCTTCAATGTACTTCAGCGCAACGCCGAGGAGATCGCCCGCCGTGCCGGGCGCGGTATTGAAGTGGCACAGATTGCCATGCGCTCGCAGAACCCGAACTGCCAGATTACCGGTACCCCCATTACCGCTGATGTGTTCGAAGTTGCGAGCAACCCGGAGATCGACATTGTCATCGAGCTGATCGGTGGCTACACCGTGGCCCGCGAACTGGTGCTCAAGGCCATCGAAAACGGCAAGCACGTGGTCACCGCCAACAAGGCGCTGATTGCCGTGCACGGCAACGAAATCTTCGCCAAGGCCCGCGAGAAGGGCGTGATCGTCGCCTTCGAAGCGGCCGTGGCCGGTGGCATCCCGGTGATCAAGGCCATCCGCGAAGGCCTGTCGGCCAACCACATCAACTGGCTGGCCGGCATCATTAACGGCACCGGCAACTTCATCCTCACCGAAATGCGTGAGAAGGGCCGCGCCTTCCCGGACGTGCTGGCCGAAGCCCAGGCGCTGGGTTACGCCGAAGCCGACCCGACCTTCGACGTTGAAGGCATCGATGCCGCGCACAAGCTGACCATCCTGGCCTCGATCGCTTTCGGCATCCCGCTGCAATTCGACAAGGCCTACACCGAAGGCATCACCCAGCTGACCACTGCTGACGTGAACTATGCCGAGGCCCTGGGCTACCGCATCAAGCACCTGGGTGTGGCCCGCCGCACTGCCGAAGGTATCGAGCTGCGCGTACACCCGACGCTGATCCCGGCCGACCGCCTGATCGCCAACGTCAACGGCGTGATGAACGCCGTCATGGTCAACGGCGACGCTGCCGGCTCCACCCTGTACTACGGCGCCGGTGCCGGCATGGAGCCTACCGCTTCGTCGGTGGTCGGTGATCTGGTGGATGTGGTCCGTGCCATGACCTCCGACCCGGAAAACCGCGTACCGCACCTGGCCTTCCAGCCGGATTCGCTGTCGGCCCACCCGATCCTGCCGATCGAAGCCTGCGAAAGTGCCTACTACCTGCGCATCCAGGCCAAGGATCACCCTGGCGTACTGGCCCAGGTGGCCAGCATCCTCTCGGAGCGTGGCATCAACATCGAGTCGATCATGCAGAAGGAAGCCGAGGAACAGGACGGCCTGGTGCCGATGATCCTGCTGACCCATCGCGTGGTCGAGCAGCGCATCAACGACGCCATCGTCGCCCTGGAAGCCCTGCAGGACGTCATCGGCAAGGTCGTGCGCATTCGCGTCGAGCAGCTCAACTAACAATAGTGCCGTGGGGCCGCCAGCGCGGCCCCGGCCCCAGTATCGAAGGTTTGCACCCATGCGCTATATCAGTACCCGCGGCCAGGCTCCGGCCCTCAATTTCGAAGACGTCCTGCTGGCTGGCCTGGCCAGCGACGGCGGCCTGTACGTCCCGGAAAACCTGCCACGCTTCACCCAGGAAGAAATCGCCTCGTGGGCTGGCCTGCCGTACCACGAACTTGCTTTCCGGGTGATGCGCCCGTTCGTCGAAGGCAGCATCGCCGACGCCGACTTCAAGAAGATCCTCGAGGAAACCTACGGCGAGTTCGCCCACGCCGCGGTTGCCCCGCTGCGTCAATTGAACAGCAACGAGTGGGTGCTGGAGCTGTTCCACGGCCCGACCCTGGCGTTCAAGGACTTCGCCCTGCAACTGCTCGGCCGCCTGCTGGACCACGTGCTGGCCAAGCGCAACGAGCGCGTGGTGATCATCGGCGCCACCAGTGGTGACACCGGTTCCGCCGCCATCGAAGGTTGCCGCCGTTGCGACAACGTCGACATCTTCATCCTGCACCCGCACCAGCGCGTGTCGGAAGTGCAGCGCCGGCAAATGACCACCATCTTCGGCGACAACATCCACAACATCGCCATCGAAGGCAACTTCGACGACTGCCAGGAAATGGTCAAGGCCAGCTTCGCCGACCAGTCGTTCCTCAAGGGCACCCGCCTGGTTGCGGTCAACTCGATCAACTGGGCGCGGATCATGGCCCAGATCGTCTACTACTTCCACGCTGCCCTGCAGCTGGGTGGCCCGGCGCGTTCCGTGGCGTTCTCGGTGCCGACCGGCAACTTCGGCGACATCTTCGCCGGCTACCTGGCACGTAACATGGGCCTGCCGGTCAGCCAGCTGATCGTCGCCACCAACCGCAACGACATCCTGCACCGCTTCATGAGCGGCAACCAGTACGTCAAGGAAACTTTGCACGCGACCCTGTCGCCGTCGATGGACATCATGGTCTCGTCCAACTTCGAGCGCCTGCTGTTCGACCTGCACGGCCGCAACGGCGGCGCCATTGCCGAGCTGATGGCCAACTTCAAGCAAGGTGGCGGCTTCAGCGTCGAGCAAGACCGCTGGACCGAAGCGCGCAA
Source organism: Pseudomonas sp. 13159349 (assembly GCF_013305685.1). Taxonomy (NCBI): domain Bacteria; kingdom Pseudomonadati; phylum Pseudomonadota; class Gammaproteobacteria; order Pseudomonadales; family Pseudomonadaceae; genus Pseudomonas; species Pseudomonas sp. 13159349. The sequence goes on from NZ_CP045553.1 coordinate 1,300,202, forward strand.
GCTGTTCGACTCGCTGGCAGTGAGCGACGAGCAGACCTGCGAAACCATCGCCGAAGTGTTCGCCGCTACCGGCGAAGTGCTCGACCCGCACACCGCTATCGGCGTCAAGGCCGCCCGCGAGTGCCGCCGCAGCCTGGACACGCCGATGGTGGTGCTGGGCACCGCGCACCCGGTCAAGTTCCCGGAAGCGGTGGAGAAGGCCGGTGTTGGCAAGGCGCTGGAGCTGCCAGCGCACCTCAGCGACCTGTTCAGCCGTGAAGAGCGTTGCACGGTGCTGGCCAATGACCTGAAGGCCGTGCAGGGCTTTGTCAGCCAGCATGGTAACCGCGGCAAGCCTTTGTAAGCATCGGGGCCGCACTACGGCCCATCGCTGGCAAGCCAGCTCCCACCCCGACCGCATAGACCCAAGGTCATGTGCAATCCCTGTGGGAGCTGGCTTGCCAGCGATGGGCTGCGGAGCAGCCCTAATTATCCGAATCTTCCCACTGCTCCATCAGAAACATCCTATTCAGGCCGCCCAGCGCAACGCCTAAATTAGCCGGTCCTCCCATCAGGAGCGGCTCATGCACCAGCCCTACGTGTTGATCCACCAGGCTCGCCCATCCCATCAGATCCTCCTGCACCAGGCCCTCAACGCTCAGGGCATGTTCCGTGTGCGCATCAGCGAAACCAGTGCAGACCTCGACGCCTGCCTGAACGCCGATCACCGCCCCGATCTGCTGATCCTTGACCACGCCATGCCAACCCGGGCCGGCCTTGCCTTGCTCGAACAGCAGCACCGAACTCGTGCTTTGCTGTTCGTCGGCCAGGCTACCCCCAAGCGCCGCAACCTTGCCCAAGAGGCCAGAAACCGGGGCCTGTGGGTGCTCGCGGAACTGTCCTGGCCACTGTCGATGCCATGCCTGCAGCGAGCTCTGCAGGCACTGCAGGTGCGCCCGTGGCGGCGTATTCAAACTGTCACGTCCGCCCCGCATGCTCACTGAAGCAGCCGCGGTGTAACGAACTTTCCGCTGCGTCTGTTGGTCAGTTCCTCTATATCCCACCACGCAGCGAGTGATCCGGATGGAAAGAATCTGCAGACTGCTCAACGAAGCCCTGACCCCCTATCAGACCCACCTCGGCGTCGCCGATGCCCAGGGTAATCGCCAACTGACCGTTCATGACCGCCTCGCCGGCATCACCTTGCGGCGCACGGTGAGCGAACGCCAGTTGCAGGAACAACGCCTGTTGGTCGACCTGGTGGATGGCCTTCACCGTGACCTGCAGATCGCCGAAGGGCGTTTGCAGCCCTGTGTGATCGCGGCATTGCAGCAGCGTCAGCAACCCCATGGAACCTTTGCCTGAGTGGTTTATCAGACACTGTAGGGGCAGCCTGGCCAGTGCTTTGCTCCGGCGCTGGCAAGGCTGTCACGGGAAGCCCCCAAGGGCTTTCGCTTGGCCCCGGGCGTGTTTCCCCAGCGCCCGGGGTTTCTTTTCTTGGGGGGCAGGCACATGTCCTTGTAGGAGCGGCCTTGTGTCGCGATGGGCCGCAAAGCGGCCCCGGCAATCTTTGCGGCGAAGCTGAAAATGTGGGGCCGCTACGCGCCCCATCGCGACACAAGGCCGCTCCTACAGGGGCCGATCGGGCAGCTAGTGGTCTTCGAAGAAGCGCTTGCTCTCTTCCAGGTAGTCTTCCTGCAACGCCGGGTCCAGCCAGCGTGCATACAACCCCGGCAACACATCCCGACGCAGGGCAGGCAGCAGCTGGTCGATGTGCGCAATGGCTTCACGCCCCAGCTCGCTGTTTGAACAGCCCACATGCAGAAACTGGTAGCGGTTTACCCCTTTCACAGGGTGAAACTGGTAGTCAGCCAGCGCCCCGCCTTGCAGGTCGACCAGGTAGCGCACCTCGGGCCAGTAGCCGAGCACCATGCGCAGGCGCCCGAGCTGTTGCATCTGCAGCAGGTTGGCGGTGGCGTCGTTGCCGTAGTGGCGGCTGAACGCGGTGTCGGGCAACTGGCGCAGGATGGCGTCGATCTGTGTGCCATAGCTGCGCTCGGCGACAACACCCAGCTTCAGTGGGGTCTTGCTCAGCAGGTTGAGCAGGTCTACCTCCTGGCCGTCGAGGTAAGGCGCCACCAGCGCCTCGCTTTCCTTGCGCAGCACCAGGCCGCCACTGAGCACGCCCAGGGAAGGCACGGAAAACCTCACATATTCGGCGCGTTCCGGCGTCCACAGCAGGGTCGGGTCGCAGGTGAAACTTTTCGGGTCCTGCAGCATCTGGATGCCGCGGGCGCGGTTGACCCGCAGGATGCTGTGGTCGTACTCGGGCATCTGCCTGATCAGCAGGGGCAGCAACTGGTCGATCACCCCTTGGCCTTTTTCCGGCCCTTCCAGAATGGTGAACGGCGGCAGGTCGCGCACCAGCCAGAAGATGCGCTCCTTGGCGCTGGCTGGCTGCAGCAGTGCAGGCAGCAGCCCGCACAGCAGGACCAGGTGACATAGGCAACGGGCAGCGCGCATGGACCAGGGCCGCGCCAGGGTCAGACCGTGCCTGCTGCGCGCAGGCTGGCGATGGCCGCCGCGTCGTAGCCCAGGGTGCCGAGCAGTGCCTCGGTGTGTTCGCCCAGCGCCGGGCCTACCCACTCGGTAGAGCCGGGGGTGTCCGACAGCTTGGGCACGATCCCCGGCATGCGGAATGGCTTGCCGTCCGGCAGCTTGGCCTGCAGGAACATTTCGCGTGCCAGGTACTGCGGGTCATTGAACATGTCCTCGGCCGAATAGATGCGGCTGGCCGGTACTTCGGCGGCGTTCAGCACCTGTATCAGTTGCTCCAGCGGCAGGCTGTTGGCCCAGCGGTCGATTACCCCGTACAGCTCGTCACGGCGCAGGTCGCGGCCATCGTTGGTGGCCAGGGTCGGGTCGTCGGCCAGGTCGGTGCGGCCAATGGCTTGCATGAAGCGCTTGAAGATCGCATCGCCGTTGGCGCCGATCTGTACATGCTTGCCGTCGGCGCTGGTGTGAATGGAGGAGGGCGTGATGCCTGGCATGATGTTGCCGGTACGTTCGCGGATAAAGCCGAACACATCGAACTCCGGGACCATGCTTTCCATCATGGCGAAGATCGCTTCGTACAGGGCCACGTCTACCACCTGGCCCTGGCCGCCGTTGACTTCCCGGTGTCGCAGCGCCATCAGTGCACCGATCACACCCCACAGGGCAGCAATCGAGTCACCGATGGAAATACCCGTGCGCACCGGTGGGCGGTCGTCGAAGCCGGTGATGTAGCGCAGGCCGCCCATCGACTCGCCCACGGCGCCGAAGCCCGGCTGGTCCTTCATCGGCCCGGTCTGGCCGAAGCCCGACAGGCGCACCATTACCAGGCGCGGGTTGAGCGCGTGCAGCACGTCCCAGCCCAGGCCGAGTTTTTCCAGCACGCCCGGGCGGAAGTTCTCGATCAGGATGTCGGCGTCGGCCAGCAGGCGTTTTAGAATCTCGCGGCCCTCTGGGTGCTTGAGGTTGAGGGTGAGCGACTGCTTGTTGCGGGCCTGCACGAACCACCACAGCGAGGTGCCCTCGTACAGCTTGCGCCATTTGCGCAACGGGTCGCCGCCATCGGGCGATTCGACCTTGATCACCTCGGCGCCGAATTCGGCACAGATACGCGAGGCGAACGGGCCAGCGATGAGGGTGCCGAGTTCGACAACCTTGAGACCGGCGAGGGGTTTGCTGGGCGTAGTCATGGGGCATCCGTGGCAGCTGGGCAGATGCGTGGTTTTATCATAGGTCCGAAGCGGCAGATACTGCTGCGGGGCAACGAAGGGCAGTATCGGTTAGACTGTGTCACTTTTTCTCTGCGCAAGAAGCCCGTCGACCATGGCCCAGCCGTCCACCACCTACAAATTCGAACTGAACCTGACCGACCTCGACCGCGGCGTGTACGAAAACGTCCGTCAAACCATTGCCCGCCACCCTTCGGAAACCGAAGAACGCATGGCCGTACGCTTGCTGGCCTACGCCCTCTGGTACAACGAAAACCTGTCGTTCGGCCGTGGCCTGTCCGACGTGGACGAGGCGGCGCTGTGGGAAAAGAGCCTGGACGATCGCATCCTGCACTGGATCGAGGTAGGCCAGCCGGACGCCGACCGACTGACTTGGTGCTCGCGCCGCACCGAGCGCACCAGCCTGCTGGCCTACGGCAGCCTGCGCGTATGGCAGAACAAGGTGGTAGATGCGGTCAAGGGCCTGAAGAACCTGAACATCGCCGCGGTGCCGCAAGAGGTGCTGGAAACCCTCGCCACCGACATGCCCCGCACCATCAAGTGGGACGTGATGATCAGTGAAGGCACCTTGTTCGTCACCGACGACCGTGGCCAGCACGAAGTGCAGCTGGACTGGCTGCTTGGTGAGCGCGGCTGAAGCACCCCATGCGTATCGAACCTCGCCCGCTGCCGCCGACCCTGCCATTCCTGGGTAACCTGCCACCCTTGCTGACCCGCCTGTACGCCGCGCGCGGCGTGCAGAGCGAGGCCGAGCTGGACAAAAGCCTCGCGCGCCTGCTGCCGTACCAGCAGCTCAAGGGCATCGAGGCCGGCGTGGATCTGCTGGTCGAGGCTATCGACCAGCGCCAGCGCATCCTCATCGTCGGCGACTTCGATGCCGACGGCGCCACTGCCAGTACTGTCGGCGTGCTGGGCCTGCGCCTGCTGGGCGCGGCCCATGTCGACTACCTTGTGCCCAACCGCTTCGAATACGGCTACGGCCTGACCCCGGAAATCGTCGAGGTGGCGCTGCAACGCCAGCCGCAGCTGCTGATCACCGTGGACAACGGCATTTCCAGCGTCGAGGGTGTGGCTGCTGCCAAAGCCGCCGGGCTCAAGGTGCTGGTCACCGACCACCACCTACCGGGCGCGGAGTTGCCCGACGCCGACGCCATCATCAACCCCAACCAGCCGGGCTGCAGTTTCCCGAGCAAGGCGCTGGCCGGGGTAGGGGTGATCTTCTACGTGCTGATGGCCCTGCGTGCGCGCCTGCGCAGCCTGGGGCGCTACGAAACGCAGCCGCAGCCGAACATCGGCGAATTGCTCGACCTGGTTGCCCTGGGCAGCGTCGCCGACGTGGTGCCATTGGATGCCAACAACCGCATCCTGGTGCACCAGGGCCTCGAACGCATTCGTGCCGGCCGCGCCCGACCGGGGCTGAAGGCCATTCTTGAAGTGGCCCGTCGCGATCACCGGCGTATCACCTCGACCGACCTCGGCTTCATCCTCGGCCCGCGGCTGAACGCTGCCGGGCGCCTGGACGACATGAGCCTGGGCATCGAATGCCTGCTGTGTGAAGACGCGGCCCTGGCCCAGGACATGGCCCAGCAGCTGGACGACCTGAACCAGGACCGCAAGTCCATCGAACAGGGCATGCAGCGCGAGGCCCTGGCCCAGCTCAAGGACCTGCCTGTCGAGTCGATGCCATATGGCCTGTGCCTGTTCGATGCCGACTGGCACCAGGGGGTTATCGGTATTCTGGCTTCGCGCCTGAAGGAGCGTTACCACCGGCCGACCATCGCTTTCGCCGACGCTGGCGAGGGTATGCTCAAAGGGTCGGCGCGTTCGGTGCCGGGGTTCCATATTCGCGATGCGCTGGATGCGGTGGCGGCGCGCCACCCGCACCTGATCAGCAAGTTCGGCGGCCACGCGATGGCGGCGGGGTTGTCTTTGCCCGAGGCCAATTTCCCGGCATTTGCCGAGGCGTTCGATGAAGAAGTGCGACGCCAGCTGCGCGAAGAGGACCTGACCGGTCGGCTGTTGTCCGACGGCAGCCTGGCGGTGGAGGAGTTCCACCTCGACCTGGCCAAGGCCCTGCGCCATGCCGGGCCCTGGGGGCAGCACTTCCCCGAGCCGCTGTTCCATGGCGTGTTCCAGCTGGTGGAGCAACGCGTGGTGGGCGAGCGGCACCTGAAGGTGGTGCTCAAGAGCGAGTGCGGCTCGGTGCGGCTGGACGGCATTGCCTTTGGCATTGACCGCGAAGTGTGGCCGAACCCGACGGTGCGTTGGGTCGAGTTGGCGTACAAGCTGGATGTGAACGAGTTCCGTGGCAACGAAAGTGTGCAGTTGATGATTGCCCACATGGAGCCGCGCTGACTGCAAGTACTGCGGCTTCCGCAACTCTGTAGGTATGGCACAAGGCCTTGATGCCAGGTGAAGATCCCTGTGGGAGCGGGCATGCCCGCGAACACCGGCGAAGCCGGTGCCATCCACTGAGTCGCCTTCTTCGCGGGCACGCCCGCTCGCACAGGGTCAGCGCCGCGCTTGAGGCTTGCACCGTACCTGTAGGAGCGGGCATGCCCGCGAACACCGGCAGAGCCGGTGCCAGCCACCGAGTCGCCTTCTTCGCGGGCACGCCCGCTCCCACATGGCCTGAGCCGGGCTCAAGGCTTGCGCTGTACCTGTGGGCTGGCGAATGGCTGATTGACCGCCTCTCCGATTCCACACGAAGGGTGGCAGTTGTACGCGGTGTGGAATCCAGGCTACGAGTAGACCCGTTAGGCTTTGCGGCCTTCCGCGCACAACTGCCATGACGACAGCTACTCGGTAATTGATCGGGATTCCACCCCCGGCCGCTGAATGCCAGCGACCAGCAAAGGCCAGAGAGTCGGGATTCCAGTAACAATCAGACGCGAGTCGACAGGACTTGTAGGTTATTTCCTCAGCCTAGGCTTCACCAGATCTGGGCCGTAAGGGATATCTGAAACTCTGATCAGACATGGCGCTGGTAACGCAGAGCCGTTCAACCTCTACCAAATCCCATGGAACCTCCCCCCCAACCATTCTGGTCTAGTCTGAAGTTATGACCGGACCTGGGCCAGGGACGTGCAATTGAGTGTCCGGGCCGGATCACCATTGGAGTCCTTGGGAGGTGCCCTCATGAGCCTGCTGCTCGAGCCTTACACCCTGCGTCAGCTGACCCTGCCCAACCGCATCGCCGTTTCGCCGATGTGCCAGTATTCCGCCGTCGATGGCCTGGCCAATGATTGGCACCTTGTCCATTTAGGCAGCCGCGCCGTGGGTGGCGCTGGCCTGGTAATCACTGAAGCCGTGGCGGTGACCGCCGATGGCCGCATCACCGCTGAAGACCTCGGCCTGTGGGACGACGCTCAGATCGCCCCGCTGCAACGCATCACCCGTTTCATCACCGCCCAGGGGAGCGTGCCCGGCATCCAGCTGGCTCACGCCGGGCGCAAGGCCAGCACCTATCGCCCATGGCTGGGCAAGCAAGGCAGCGTCAAGCTCGAGGAGGGCGGCTGGCAGCCGGTGGGCCCGTCGAAAATCGCCTTCGACCCGCAACACACGACGCCGCACGAGTTGAACCACAATGAGATTCAGGGTGTGATCGACGCCTTCGTCGCCTCGACCGAGCGCGCCCTGAAGGCCGGTTTCAAGGTGGTCGAAATCCATGCCGCCCACGGGTACCTGTTGCACCAGTTCCTGTCGCCGCTGAGCAACCAGCGTCGCGACGAATACGGCAGTTGCTTCGAAAACCGCATCCGCCTGACCCTGCAGGTGGTCGAGGCCGTGCGCAAGGTCTGGCCTGCCGAGTTACCGCTGTTCGTGCGGGTATCGGCAACCGACTGGGTCGAGGACGGCTGGAACCCGGATGAAACCGTCGAACTGGCCCGCCGCCTGCGTGGTTTGGGCGTCGACCTGATCGACGTGTCCTCCGGCGGCACCTCGGTCAACGCCGAAATCCCCACCGGCCCGGGCTACCAGACGCGCTTCGCCGAGCGTGTGCGCAAGGAATCGGAAATCGCCACCGGCACCGTGGGCATGATCACCGAACCGGCCCAGGCCGAGCACATTCTGCGCACTGGCCAGGCCGACATCATCTTCCTCGCCCGCGAACTGCTGCGCGACCCGTACTGGCCGCTGCATGCCGACGACGACCTGGGCGGCAACAAAGCTACCTGGCCAGCGCAATACCAGCGCGCCACCAGCCGGGCCAACCCGATTCACGAGTCGGACCTGCGGGACTAGGTTCTACCTGCACAGGCCTCTTCGCGGGCATGCCCGCTCCCACAGGTACATCAAAAACCTCAAGGGCTGTGATGTACCTGTGGGAGCGGGCAAGCCCGTGAAGAGGCCAGTAGATTCAACCCTGGACTAGTGCTTGATCATCACATGCCGCACACAGGTGTAGTCCTCCAGCCCATACATCGACATGTCCTTGCCATACCCCGAATGCTTCTGCCCGCCATGGGGCATTTCGCTGACCAGCATGAAGTGGGTGTTCACCCAGGTGCAGCCATACTGCAGGCGCGCCGCCAGGCGGTGGGCGCGGCCGGTGTCGCGGGTCCATACCGATGAGGCCAGGCCGTAGTTGGAGTCGTTGGCCCATTCCAGCGCCTGCGCTTCGTCGTTGAAGCGGGTCACCGACACTACCGGGCCGAACACTTCATTACGCACGATTTCGTCGTCCTGCAGGGCGTCGGCCAGTACGGTCGGTTCGAAGAAGAAACCGTCGCCCTCGATCGCCTTGCCACCGGTCACCAGGCGAATGTGCGGTTGGGCGATGGCCCGTTGCACCAGCCCTGCGACCTTGTCGCGGTGCTGGGCACTGATCAGTGGCCCCAGTTCGGTGTCCTCGGCTTCCTGCAGGCCCGGTTTGAGGCTGGCCACCGCGGCCCCCAGGCGTTCGACGAAACGCTCGTAGATGCCATCCTGCACGTACAGCCGACAGGCGGCGGTGCAGTCCTGGCCGGCGTTGTAGAAGCCGAAGGTACGGATGCCGTCGATGGCGGCATCGATGTCGGCATCGTCGAACACCAGCACCGGGGCCTTGCCGCCCAGTTCCATGTGCATGCGTTTCACGCTGTCGGCGGTGGCGCTGATGATGTGCGCGCCGGTGGGGATCGAGCCGGTCAGCGACACCATGCGCACCTTGGGGTGGTTGACCAGCGGGTTGCCGACCGTCTGGCCACGGCCGAAGAGGATGTTCAGCACCCCCGGTGGCAGCAGGTCCCGGGTCAGTTCGCCAAGGCGCAGGGCGGTCAGCGGGGTCAGCTCGGAGGGCTTGATCACCACCGTGTTGCCGGCAGCCAGGGCCGGGGCGATCTTCCACGCCAGCATCATCAACGGGTAGTTCCACGGCGCGATCGAGGCCACCACGCCCAGCGGGTCGCGGCGGATCATCGAAGTATGGCCCGGCAGGTACTCGCCAGCTGCCGAGCCACCCAGGCAGCGCGCCGCACCGGCGAAGTAGCGGAACACGTCGGCAATTGCCGGGATCTCGTCATTCAGCGCAGCGCTCAGCGGCTTGCCGCAGTTCTGCGATTCCAGTCGGGCCAGTTCATCGCCATGGGCTTCGATAGCGTCGGCCAGTGCCAGCAAGGCTTGCGAGCGTTCCTTGGGGCTGGTTTGCGACCAGCTGTCGAAGGCCTGGTCGGCGGCGCGCACGGCGCTGTCCACCTGGGCCTCGCTGGCTTCGTTGATCTGCGCCAGGGCACTGCCCAGCGCCGGATTGAGCACGGTCCAGGCCGGGCCTTCGCCAGCGACCAGTTGGCCATTGATTAGCATCTGCGTTTGCATCGGGGACTCCTCCAGGGTCATTTGCCGCTGCCCGCGACGCTTTCGCCGCCACGGGTCAGGTAATAGGCGCCAAGTATCGGCAGCATGGTCACCAGCATCACCAGCATGGCGACCACGTTGGTCACCGGCACGTCGCGCGGGCGGCTGAGCTGGTTGAGCAGCCAGATCGGCAGGGTGCGTTCGTGGCCGGCAGTGAAGGTGGTGACGATGATTTCGTCGAACGACAGGGCAAAGGCCAGCATGCCACCGGCCAGCAGCGCCGAACCGAGGTTGGGCAGGATGATGTAGCGGAAGGTTTGCCAACCGTCGGCACCGAGGTCCATCGAAGCTTCGATCAGGCTCTGCGAAGTGCGCCGCAGGCGGGCGATCACGTTGTTGTAGACGATCACCACGCAGAACGTGGCGTGGCCGACCACGATGGTGAACACGCCGGGCTCGATCCCCAGGCTCTTGAACGCCGAGAGCAGGGCGATGCCGGTAATGATGCCAGGCAGGGCAATAGGCAATATCAGCATCAGCGAAATGCTCTCCTTGCCGAAAAAGCTGCGCCTGTACAGCGCCGCCGAGGCCAGCGTGCCGAGCACCAGGGCGATCAGCGTGGCCAGGCAGGCCACCTGCAGCGACAGCTTTATCGCTTCCAGCACATCGGGCCGGGCAAAGGCCACGGCGAACCACTTCAGGGTTAAGCCCTTGGGCGGGAAGCTGAATGCCGCGTCTTCGGTGTTGAAGGCGTACAGGAAGATGATCAGGATCGGGAAGTGCAGGAACAGCAATCCGCCCCAGGCCGCCAGGCGCAGCCCGGTCGAGGCTTTTTCAGAGTGCATCGAAGGCCCCCAGTCGCTTGACGATGGACAGGTACACCGCGATCAGCACGATCGGCACCAGGGTGAACGCGGCGGCCATCGGCATGTTGCCGATCGCCCCTTGCTGGGCATAGACCATGCTGCCGATGAAATAGCCGGGCGGGCCGATCAGCTGCGGCACGATGAAGTCGCCCAGGGTCAGCGAGAAGGTGAAGATCGAGCCGGCGGCGATGCCCGGGATCGACAGCGGCAGGATCACCTGCACGAAGGTTTGGCCGGGCCTGGCGCCCAGGTCTGCCGAGGCTTGCAGCAGCGACGGCGGCAAGCGTTCCAGCGAGGCCTGGATCGGCAGGATCATGAACGGCAGCCAGATGTACACGAACACCATGAAGCGCCCCAGGTGCGAAGTCGACAGCGTGCTGCCGCCCACGCCCGGCACCGTCAGCACCATTTGCAGCAGGGCATCCAGGTGCAGTTGCTGGGCGAACCACTGGGCCACGCCGCCCTTGGCCAGCAGCAGGGTCCAGGCGTAGGTCTTGACGATGTAGCTGGCCCACATCGGCATCATCACTGCGATGTAGAAAAATGCCTTGGTCTTGCCGCTGGTGTAGCGCGCCATGTAGTAGGCGATGGGGAAGGCCAGCACCGCGCTGGCCAGCGACACCGCCAGCGCCATTCCCAGGGTGCGCAGGATGATGTCGAAGTTCGACGGGTTGAACAGCGCGGCGAAATTGCCCAGGGTCAGGTCCGGGGTCACCGCCATGGTGAAGTCGTCGAAGGTATAGAAGCCTTGCCACAGCAGGTTCAGCAGCGAGCCCAGGTAGATCGCGCCGAACCAGGTCAGCGGTGGGATCAGCAGCAGGGCCAGGTACAGGTTGGGGCGCCGGTACAGCAGGTTGGACAGGCCGCGCAGCGTGCTCATGTCAGCGGCCCTCCGTTTCCTGCAGCACTGTCATGGCTTCACGGGGCCAGTGCGCCTGTACCCGTTGCCCTGTTTGCCATGCCTGTGCCTGTGCCTGCGCCTGCCAGCGGTCGTTGGCCTGGCTCACCGCCAGCAGCTGGCCGCCGTCCAGCTGCAGCTCGTAGCGGGTGGCACTGCCCTGGTACTGGATATCGCGCAGCAGGCCGCTGACCTGGACGTGCTGGCTGGCTGTGGCCGGGTCGCCGAGGCGGATGTGTTCGGGGCGGATGGAGAAGGGCGCCGGGCTGCCATTGAGCAACGTGGCCAGTTCGCCGCGCACAACGTTGGAGGTGCCGACGAATTCGGCGACGAAGGTGGTGGCCGGCTGCATGTACAGGTTGCGCGGGGTGTCGACCTGCTCGATACGGCCGCGGTTGAATACTGCGACGCGATCGGACATCGACAGCGCCTCAGTCTGATCGTGGGTGACGAAGATGAAGGTGATACCCAACTGGCGTTGCAGCTTTTTCAGCTCGCCCTGCATCTGTTCGCGCAACTTCAGGTCCAGCGCGCCAAGCGGCTCGTCCAGCAGCAGTACCCGTGGCCGATTGACCAGCGCGCGGGCCAGGGCCACGCGCTGGCGCTGGCCACCGGACAACTGCGCCGGCTTTCGCGCGCCATAGCCGGCCAGGGCCACCATCGCCAGGGCTTCTTCGGCGCGGCTGTGGCGTTCGGCCTTGGCCACGCCTTTTACCTTCAGGCCGTAGGCGATGTTGTCCAGTACGTTCATGTGCGGGAACAGGGCGTAGTCCTGGAATACGGTGTTGACGTCGCGCTGGTAGGGCGGTACGCCCGCAGCTTCGACACCGTGGATGCGGATCGAACCGCTGGTGGGTTGCTCGAAGCCTGCGATCAGGCGCAGGCAGGTGGTCTTGCCCGAGCCAGAGGGGCCGAGCATGGAGAAGAATTCGCCATCGATGATGTCGATGCTGACCTGGTCGACGGCCTTGACCTCGCCGAAGGTGCGGGAAACCTGGGTGAACTGGACGGCTAGGGGCATAGGCGGTACTCGGTTGTTCTTGTATTGCCAGTGCCGGCCCTATCGCCGGCAAGCCAGCTCCCACAGGTACTGTGCAGGCTTCAAGGCCTATGCGGGCCCTGTGGGAGCCGGCTTGCCGGCGATAGGGCCGGTACAGGTGAAGAAACCCTCAGCGCCCGCCCATGATCGCAATGTAATCCTGGGTCCAGCGGCTATACGGCACGAACTTGCCGCCCTGGGCCTGCGGGGTTTTCCAGAAGGCGATCTTGTCGAAGTTGTCGAAACCGTTGGTCTTGCAGCCCTCGGCCCCCAGCAGCTCGTTGCCGGTGCAGGCCGCCGGCACCGCCGGCAACGAACCGAACCAGGCCGCCACGTCACCTTGTACTTTCGGCTGCAGCGACCAGTCCATCCATTTGTAGGCACAGTTGGGGTGCTTGGCCTCGCTGTGCAGCATGGTGGTGTCGGCCCAGCCGGTCGCGCCTTCTTTGGGAATGGTCGAGGCCACGGGCTGCTTCTCGGCCTTCAGGCCGTTGACCATGTAGCCCCAGGAGCTGGAGGCAACCACGCCTTCGTTTTTCACGTCGCTCATCTGCACCGTGGCGTCATGCCAGTAGCGGTGGATCAGCGGTTGCTGCTGGCGCAGCAGTTCCAGCACGGCCTTGTACTGCGCTTCGCTCAGCTCGTACGGGTCCTGGATGCCCAGCTCCGGTTTGGCCGTCTTCAGGTACAACGCCGCATCGGCGATGTAGATCGGCCCATCGTAGGCCTGCACGCGGCCCTTGTTCGGCTTGCCGTCGGGCAGGTTCTGCGGCTCGAACAGCACACCCCAGGTGGTGGGCGCCTGTTTGAACACGTCGGTGTTGTACAGCAGCACGTTCGGGCCCCATTGGTACGGGGTGCCGTAGACCCGCTTGTCGACCACGTACCAGCCACCGTTCTGCAGCCGTGGGTCGATGTTCTTCCAGTTGGGGATCAAGTCGGTGTTGATCGGCTGTACCCGCTTGCCCGCGATCAGCCGCAGCGAGGCATCGCCCGAGGCGGTGACCAGGTCATAGCCGCCCTTGGTCATCAGGCTGACCATCTCGTCCGAGGTGGCGGCGGTCTTGACGCTGACCTTGCAGCCGGTTTCCTTCTCGAAGCCGGTCACCCAGTCGTAGGCCTTGTCGCTTTCACCGCGCTCGATGTAGCCGGGCCAGGCGACGATGTCCAGGCGGCCCTCGCCGGGCCCCAGGGCCTTGGGCGGTTCGGCAGCCTGCAGGCTGGCGCTGGCCAGCACGGCGCAGGCGGTTGCGCCGAGCAATGCGGTCTTGTGCACTGACATGGTGTTCCCTCTTCTTGGAGATTTTGGTCGGGGCAGTCATCAAGCAAGCCGTGAAGCGAGCGTTATAGGCGTAGTGCGGTTTACGCGCGGTATTGGCGATATCGAGTCTAGTTGGCTTTTTGCCAGCCAATGCAACATCCGGAAGCAAATCCCCCCATGGCGATCGGGCGGGCAGGGCTTAACCTGACGGCTCCCTTGGCCAACGTGGAGACCGTTTGATGAACACCCGGGGATTGCTCGACCAGTTGCTCAAGTCCGGCCAGGACTTGCTCGCCAGCCAGGCCGGCAAGGGCAGCTCTGGCAAGCCAGGCGCCAGTGCCGGCGGCCTTGGCAGCCTGCTTTCCGGTGCCGGTGGCGGCGCCCTGGCGGCGGGCGCCATGGGCTTGCTGCTGGGCAACAAGAAGGCCCGCAAGTATGGCGGCAAGGCCCTTACCTATGGCGGCCTGGCCGCGCTCGGTGTGCTGGCCTACAAGGCCTACGGCAACTGGCAGGCGCGCCAGCAGGTGGCCGCCGCCGAGCCGCAGACCGTCGACCGCCTGCCGCCGGCCCAGGCCGAACTGCACAGCCAGGCGGTGCTGCGGGCGCTGGTGGCGGCGGCTAAGTCAGATGGCCATATCGATGAACGCGAGCGTGCGCTGATCGAGGGTGAATTCACCCGCCTGGACAACGACCGCGAGTTGCAGCACTGGCTGCATGCCGAGCTGAACAAGCCGCTGGACCCGGCCGAAGTGGCCCGTGCCGCGCAAACGCCGGAAATGGCCGCCGAGATGTACCTGGCCAGCGTGATGATGGTCGACCAGGAAAACTTCATGGAGCGCGCCTACCTGGACGAACTGGCCCGCCAGCTGCGCCTGGACCCGGCCCTGCGCCAGGAGCTGGAAAGCCAGGCAAGGCTTGCCGCCGGCCAGTGATGGGGGCTGCGTTGCAGCCCATCGCCGGCAAGCCGGGTCCCACAGGGATCACACATGACCTGAGGTCATGCGGTCGAGGTGGGAGCCTGGCTTGCCGGCGATGGGCCGCACAGCGGCCCCAATGGCGTTGGGCACAAATGACCGGTCTGTCGGCAAGGTTACCTGGTCACCCCACATTTCAGCCGCATGAGCACTGGGCGCCTGGGCTATACTTCGGCGATTTTTCCCGCTCGTTGTGAATTCCTGAGGGCTGAATGTGAAGAACTGGACCTTGCGCCAACGGATCCTGGCAAGTTTCGCCGTGATCATCGCCATCATGCTGCTGATGATCGTGGCCGCCTACTCGCGGTTGGTGACCATCGCATCCGCCGAACAGGCAGTGGGGACCGACAGCATTCCCGGCCTCTACTACAGCTCGATGATCCGCAGTGCCTGGGTCGACGGTTACGTGGCTAGCCAGCAGTTGGTAGGCCTGTCCAACCAGCGTGAATTCACCTCGGCCGATGCGGAACTGTTCAAGAGCTTCCAGGACCGCCTGAAAGAGCACATGGCCAGCTACCAGGGCACCATTCAGGATGATGACGACCAGGCGCGGTTCGACGCCTTCATCCAGATGGAGGTTGCCTACCTCAAGATCATCGAGCAGGTGCTGGAAGCCTATCGAAAGCACGACTATGCCGAAGCCCAGCGGTTGATCACCGATGTGCTGACCCCGGCCTGGGTAGAAGGCCGCAAGCTTCTGAACGAAGTGATCGAGCACAACCGGGCCGCCGCCGACACCGACACCAACGAGATCGTCGGCGCCGTGAGCACCGCCAAGGGCAGCATGATGGTTTCGCTGCTGCTGGCGATCATCGCCGCCGGTATCTGCGGCCTGTTGCTGATGCGCGCCATCACCGCGCCCATGCAGCGCATTGTTCATGCCCTCGACAAACTGCGCTCCGGCGACCTGAGCATGCGCCTGAGCCTGGACCGCAAGGACGAGTTCGGCGCGATCGAAAGCGGCTTCAACGAAATGGCCGAGGCCCTGGCCAACCTGGTGGCCCAGGCCCAGCGTTCGTCGGTGCAGGTGACCACCTCGGTGACCGAAATTGCCGCAACCTCCAAGCAACAGCAGGCCACCGCCACCGAAACGGCCGCCACCACCACCGAAATCGGCGCCACCTCGCGGGAAATCGCCGCCACTTCGCGTGACCTGGTGCGCACCATGACCGAAGTTACCTCGGCCGCCGACCAGGCCTCCAGCCTGGCCGGCTCCGGCCAACAGGGCCTGGCACGCATGGAAGAAACCATGCACCAGGTGATGGGTGCCGCCGACCTGGTCAACGCCAAGCTGGGCATCCTCAACGAAAAGGCCAGCAACATCACCCAGATGGTGGTGACCATTGTCAAGGTTGCCGACCAGACCAACCTGCTGTCGCTCAACGCTGCCATCGAAGCGGAAAAGGCCGGCGAGTACGGCCGGGGCTTTGCCGTGGTGGCCACCGAAGTGCGCCGCCTGGCCGACCAGACCGCCGTTGCCACCTACGACATCGAGCAGATGGTGCGCGAGATCCAGTCGGCGGTGTCGGCCGGGGTCATGGGCATGGACAAGTTTTCCGAAGAAGTGCGCCGCGGCATGTTCGAGGTGCAGCAGGTGGGCGAACAGCTCAGCCAGATCATCCACCAGGTGCAGGCCCTGGCGCCGCGCGTGCTGATGGTCAACGAAGGCATGCAGGCCCAGGCCACCGGTGCCGAGCAGATCAACCAGGCGCTGGCCCAGCTCAGCGATGCCAGCACCCAGACAGTCGAGTCGCTGCGCCAGGCCAGTTTCGCCATCGATGAGCTGAGCCAGGTGGCCGCGGGCCTGCGTGGCGGCGTGTCGCGCTTCAAAGTCTGACCGCGATGAACGACTTGCAATCGCGGGCCGCGCGGACGGGCAACGCCAAGGGGGCGTTGTACCTGCAGTTTCGCATTCGGGAGCAACGCTTTGCCCTGAGCGTGCACGAGGTGATCGAGGTGCTGCCGCGTCAGCCGCTGAAACCGATCGCCAAGGCACCTGCCTGGGTCGCAGGCATCCTTGCGCACCGAGGCCTGTTGGTACCAGTGGTCGACCTGGCGGCATTGAGCTTCGGCCAACCGGCAGCGCAGCGCACCAGTACCCGCCTGGTTCTGGTGCACTACCGAGTCGGCCTACAGCTTGGTCTGATACTGGAGCAGGCCACCGAAACCCTGCGTTGCCACCCCGACGAGTTCCAGCCGTATGGCGTGGACAGCGGCGAGGCCCCGTACCTGGGCCCGGTGCGTCAGGATGAGCAGGGCTTGTTGCAGCGCATCGAAGTCAACGACCTGCTCCCCGATGCCGTGCACGAGTTGCTGTATGCGGGTGATCCGACAGGGATGCCGACATGAACGAACAGCATTTCTTCCGCTACTTGCGCGAGCGCATAGGCCTGGACGTGGAGTCGGTGGGCGCGCCCATGGTCGAGCGTGCGCTGCGCCAGCGTTGCGTGGCCGTGGACGCCGCGGACCTGGATGATTACTGGCTGCACCTGCAGCAGTCGACGGATGAGCAACAGGCGTTGATCGAAGCGGTCATCGTTCCGGAAACCTGGTTCTTCCGTTACCCCGAATCCTTCACCGCCTTGGCCAGCCTGGCGCACAAGCGCCTGGCCGAGCTGGCCGGGGCGCGCCCGCTGCGCTTGCTCAGCCTGCCTTGCTCGACCGGCGAGGAGCCCTATTCGTTGGCCATGGCCTTGCTCGATGCCGGTATCGCGCCGGGGGCGTTCATGATCGACGGCATGGACATCAGCCCCAGTTCCGTGGCCAAGGCCGGGCAGGCCGTGTACGGGCGCAATGCCTTCCGTGGCAGTAACCTGGGCTTTCGCGAGCGTTACTTCGATGCGCTCGACGAAGGCCACCTCCTGCATGAGCGGGTGCGTGACCAAGTCAGCCTGCAGGTGGGCAACGTACTCGACCCGGCCCTGGCCAGCCGCGATGGCCTGTACGACTTCGTGTTCTGCCGCAACCTGCTGATCTATTTCGACGTGCCGACCCAGCAACGGGTGTTCGAAGTGCTCAAGCGCTTGCTGCATCCACAGGGCGTACTGTTCATCGGCCCCGCCGAAGGCAGCTTGCTGGCGCGGTTGGGCATGCGCCCGCTGGGGATTGCCCAGTCGTTCGCCTACGTGCGCCAGGAGGGCGGTAGCGCTGCGCTGGCTACGCCCCCGGTCCAGCCCTTGCGTCGCACGTCGCCAGCACCTGCCAAGCCAGGCTCTCCGTTACCGAGCGCAGCGTTGCCGCGCCCATTGCGGGTGCTCCCCTTTGCCGCCAAGCCAGCACCGGCGCGCGAGCACAAACGTGAGGATGCAACTGAGTTGCTGGCCAGCATTGCCCGGCTTGCCAACGCCGGTGCCAGCGAGCAGGCCCGTGCCGAATGCCAGCGCTACCTGGGCCAGTTCGCGCCTTCGGCGCAGGTTTACTACTGGCTGGGGCTGCTCAGCGACACCGAAGGCGATGCGCAGCAGGCTCTGACCCACTATCGCAAAGCCCTGTACCTGGAACCGCAGCACTCCGAGGCGCTGGTACACCTGGCTGCCTTGCTGGCAGCCCAGGGTGACCTGGCCGGTGCCCGGCGCCTGCAGGAGCGCGCCGCGCGGGTTGGCCGGGAGTCTGAACGATGAAGGAATCCGCGATGCAATTGCTCGCCGAGGCTGACACGCACGTCGATGACTGCTGGAACCGCATTGGCGTGCACGGCGACAAGCAGTGCCCATTGCTGGAGCGTCATGTTCACTGTCGCAACTGCGAGGTATATGCCGCAGCGGCCACACGCCTGCTCGACCGCTACGCACTTATGCAGGACCACCAGGCCGCCGTGGCTGCGCCGGTGGAGGAAAACACTGGCCGCTCCATGCTGCTGTTCCGCCTTGGCGAAGAATGGCTGGCGCTGCCCACCGCCTGCCTGGCCGAAATTGCCCCGCTGCAGGCGGTGCATTCGCTGCCGCACCAGCGCTCGCGGGTGCTGCAGGGGGTGGCCAACGTACGTGGTGCGCTGGTGCCGTGCCTGTCACTGGCTGACTTGCTGGGTGTGCAGGCCAGCGCTGCCGAGCAACGTGGCGGCCGGGCGATGCCACGCATGCTGATCCTGGCCGCGGAGGGCGGGCCGGTGGTGATGGCGGTCGAGGAAATCGACGGCATTCACCGGCTCGACCCGCTGCTGCTGAACAGCGGGCAGGACGCCTCCCACTTCACCGCAGCGGTCCTGCAATGGCGTGGCCGCAGCGTGCGGGTGCTGGACGATCAACATTTACTGTCTGCCGTGCGGCGGAGCCTGTCATGACCCCAGAGCAAATGCGCGACGCATCGTTGCTCGAACTGTTCAGCCTGGAGGCCGAGGCGCAGACCCAGGTGCTCAGTGCCGGCCTGATGGCGCTGGAGCGTAATCCCACGCAGGCCGACCAGCTTGAGGCTTGCATGCGCGCGGCCCACTCGCTGAAGGGCGCGGCGCGGATCGTCGGAGTGGACGCTGGCGTCAGCGTCGCCCATGTCATGGAGGACTGCCTGGTGGCCGCCCAGGAGGGTCGCCTGCGGCTGAGCGCCGAGCATATCGATGCCCTGTTGCAGGGCACCGACCTGTTGATGCGCATCGCCACGCCTGGCGATGCCGGGGCGCAGGCGACCCTGCCGGTGTTCCTTGCGCAAATGGCCAACCTGCTCGACCCGGGGGCGGCAGCCTTGCCCCCCGCGCCGCCAGCCGTGCCAGCGCTGCCGGAAGCGCCGGCGCAAACCGTGCAAGCCGAACCTTTGCCGCTGCCCGTCGAACCCTTGGAGCCTGAGCCCGAGCCCGAGCTGGCCCCGCGTCGCAAGGCCGGCAAGCGCACCGGCGAAGGTACGGAGCGGGTGCTGCGGGTCACCGCCGACCGCCTCAACAGCCTGCTCGACCTGTCCAGCAAGTCGCTGGTGGAAACCCAGCGGCTCAAGCCTTACCTGGCCACCCTGCAGCGCCTCAAGCGCATGCACGGCCAGGGCATGCAGGCGCTTGATGGCCTGCGCTTGCAACTGGAGGACAGTGGCCAGAGCAGCGAGGTGCTCGAAGCCCTGGCACAGACCCAGCGCCTGCTGGCGGAAACCCAGCAGATCCTGCAGCAGCAGGCTGCCGACCTGGACGAGTTCGGCTGGCAGGCCAGCCAGCGCGCACAACTGCTCTACGACACCGCGCTGGCCTGCCGGATGCGGCCGTTTGCCGATGTGCTGACCGGCCAGAGCCGCATGGTGCGCGACCTTGGTCGTTCGCTGGGCAAGCCGGTGCGGCTGTTGGTGGAAGGGGAAAAGACCCAGGTCGACCGTGATGTGCTGGAAAAGCTCGAGGCACCGTTGACCCACCTGTTGCGCAACGCGGTCGACCACGGCATCGAGCTGCCCGAGCGGCGCCTGCTGGCGGGCAAGGCGGAGGAGGGCGTGATCCGCCTGCGGGCCTCGCACCAGGCCGGTATGCTCAGCCTTGAACTGATCGACGACGGTGCCGGCATCGACCTCGAACGCCTGCGCAGCAGCATTGTCGAGCGCGCCCTGTCGCCCGCTGACACGGTGGCGCGCATGAGCGAGGAAGAGTTGCTGACATTCCTGTTCCTGCCCGGTTTCAGCCTGCGCGACAAAGTCACCGAGGTGTCCGGGCGCGGTGTCGGCCTGGATGCGGTGCAGCACATGATCCGGGAGCTGCGCGGTTCGATAGAGCTGACCCAGCTGGCCGGGCAGGGCTGCCGTTTCCATTTGCAGGTGCCACTGACCTTGTCGGTTGTGCGCAGCCTGGTGGTCGAGGTGGGTGGCGAGGCCTATGCCTTCCCGCTCGCTCATATCGAACGCACGCTCGAAGTAAGTGCCGAAGAGATCGTGCAGATCGAGGGGCGCCAGCATTTCTGGCACGAAGGCCGGCACATAGGCCTGGTCGCGGCCAGCCAACTGCTCAATCGCCCGGCCGGGCAAACGCAGGAGAGCAACCTGCGCGTGGTGGTGATCCGCGAGCGCGAGCAGTTGTACGGGGTAGCCGTGGAGCGACTGGTGGGCGAGCGGGTGCTGGTGGTGATGCCGCTCGACCCACGGCTGGGCAAGGTGCAGGACATCTCTTCCGGCGCCCTGCTCGACGATGGCTCGGTGGTGCTGATCGTCGATGTGGAGGACCTGCTGCGTTCGGTGGAGAAGCTGCTCAGCACCGGCAGCCTGGAACGCATCGACCGCGGCAGCAGCGGCACCCGTGGCGTGGCGCGCCAGCGCATTCTGGTGGTCGATGATTCGCTGACCGTGCGTGAACTGCAGCGCAAGCTGCTCGGCAACCGTGGCTACGACGTGGCCGTTGCGGTGGATGGCATGGACGGCTGGAACGCCTTGCGTGGCGAGGACTTCGACCTGCTGATCACTGATATCGACATGCCGCGCATGGACGGCATCGAGCTGGTCACCCTGGTACGCCGCGACCAGCGCCTGCAATCGCTGCCGGTGATGGTGGTGTCCTACAAGGACCGTGAGGAAGACCGACGGCGGGGCCTGGATGCCGGCGCCGACTACTATTTGGCAAAGGCCAGTTTCCATGACGATGCGTTGCTGGATGCTGTGGTTGAGCTGATCGGAGGTGCTCAGGGATGAAGATCGCCATCGTCAACGACATGCCCATGGCCGTCGAGGCGCTGCGCCGGGCGATTGCCCTCGAACCGGCGCATCAGGTGGTGTGGGTGGCCAGTAATGGCGCCGAGGCGGTGCAGCGCTGCACCGAGCAGCAGCCAGACCTGATCCTCATGGACCTGATCATGCCGGTCATGGATGGCGTCGAGGCCACCCGGCGGATCATGGCCGAAACCCCTTGCGCCATCGTCATCGTCACGGTCGATCGCAAGCAGAACGTGCACCGGGTATTCGAGGCCATGGGCCACGGCGCCCTCGACGTGGTCGACACGCCGGCGCTGGGGGCGGGCGATCCGCGTGAAGCGGCAGCGCCACTGCTGCGCAAGATCCTCAACATAAGCTGGTTGATTGGTCAGCAGCGCGCACCGGCCGCACGACCGGTCGCCGCACCCGTGCGGGCGGCGTCACAACACCGCGGGCTGGTTGCGATCGGTTCGTCCGCTGGCGGCCCGGCGGCCCTCGAAGTACTGCTCAAGGGCCTGCCGGCGGCGTTTCCGGCGGCCATCGTGCTGGTCCAGCATGTGGATCAGGTATTTGCCGCGGGCATGGCAGAATGGCTCAGCAGCGCCGCCGGCTTGCCGGTGCGCCTGGCCCGTGAGGGCGAGCCACCACAGCCGGGGCAGGTATTGCTGGCCGGCACCAATCACCACATCCGCCTGCTACAGAACGGCCAACTGGCCTACACTGCCGAACCTGTCAATGAAATTTACCGGCCCTCGATCGATGTGTTCTTCGAGAGTGTGGCGCGCTATTGGACCGGCGATGCGGTGGGTGTGTTGCTTACCGGCATGGGTCGCGATGGTGCCCAGGGCCTGAAGCTGATGCGCCAGCAGGGTTTCCTGACCATTGCCCAGGACCAGGCCAGCAGTGCGGTGTACGGGATGCCCAAGGCCGCTGCGGCCATCGATGCCGCAGTGGAAATCCGCCCGCTGGAACGCATAGCCGGGCGCTTGATGGAATTTTTCGCAAAATGACGAAGTGTATTGAATCACGCCGCCAGGCCGGCAGTGATCGGGTGAACAGGTATGAATGATTTACCGATCGAAGGTTTCACGACCCCCAACGAGAACTCGGCGATGGTGCTGCTGGTCGACGACCAGGCCATGATCGGCGAGGCGGTGCGGCGTGGCCTGGCCCATGAAGAGAACATCGACTTCCACTTCTGCGCCGACCCGCACCAGGCGGTGGCCCAGGCCGTGCGCATCAAGCCCACGGTGATCCTGCAGGACCTGATCATGCCTGGCCTGGACGGGCTGACCCTGGTGCGTGAATACCGCAACAACCCGGCGACCCAGGACATTCCGATCATCGTCCTGTCGACCAAGGAAGACCCGCTGGTCAAGAGCGCAGCCTTTGCTGCCGGGGCCAACGATTACCTGGTCAAGCTGCCGGACACCATCGAGCTGGTGGCGCGCATCCGCTATCACTCGCGTTCCTACCTTACCCTGTTGCAGCGCGACGAGGCCTACCGCGCTTTGCGTGTCAGCCAGCAGCAACTGCTCGATACCAACCTGATGCTGCAGCGGCTGATGAACTCCGATGGCCTGACCGGGTTGTCCAACCGCCGCCACTTCGACGAGTACCTGGAACTGGAATGGCGCCGGGCCATGCGTGAGCAGCAGCAGTTGTCGCTGCTGATGATCGACGTGGACTACTTCAAGGCCTACAACGACAGCTTTGGCCACCTGGCCGGTGACGAGGCCTTGCGCCAGGTGGCCGAAGCGATCCGCGGCTCGTGCTCGCGGCCGACCGACCTGCCGGCGCGCTATGGTGGCGAGGAATTCGTCCTGGTATTGCCCAACACTTCGCCGGGTGGGGCACGCCTGATGGCCGAGAAGCTGCGCCAGACCGTGCTCGGCCTGGGCATCCCGCACACCGCGCCGGTGCCCGACTCGTATCTGACCGTGAGCATTGGCCTGGCTACCCAGACTCCGTCCATCGGCAGCCATAGCCGGCAACTGATCTCGGCTGCGGACAAAGGCCTGTACCAGGCCAAGAATGGCGGGCGCAACCAGGTTGGCATCGCCTGACAGGGCCTGCACGGTAATTGCAGCCATTCGGCGCCCGGCGGGTCTGCCGCCCTGCGGCGGACTCGGTTATACTCGCAGGCTTTTCACCGAATTCGTGCGAGTAGCCAGCCCATGGAAATCCAACCGATCCTGAACACCATCAAGGACCTCACCGAGCGTTCCCAGTCCATTCGGGGGTATCTTTGACTACGATCACAAGCATGACCGCCTGATCGAAGTCAACCGCGAGCTGGAAGACCCCAACGTCTGGAACAAGCCCGAGTACGCCCAGGCCCTGGGCCGCGAGCGTGCCATGCTGGCGCAGGTCGTCGAGACCCTGGACAAACTGTCCAATGGCCTGTCCGACTGCAAGGACCTGCTCGACATGGCCGTCGAGGAAGAGGATGAAGGCGCCGTAAGCGACGTCGAGACCGAGCTGCAAGCCCTGGAAGAGTCCCTGGCCCTGCTTGAGTTCCGTCGCATGTTCAGCGGCGAGATGGACATGAACAACGCCTACCTGGACATCCAGGCCGGCTCCGGCGGTACCGAGGCGCAGGACTGGGCCAACATCCTGCTGCGCATGTACCTGCGCTGGGCCGACAAGCGTGGTTTCGATGCCACCATCATCGAGCTTTCCGAAGGTGAAGTCGCCGGCATCAAGGGCGCCACCGTGCATATCAAGGGCGAGTACGCCTTCGGCTGGCTGCGCACCGAGATCGGCGTGCACCGCCTGGTGCGCAAGAGCCCGTTCGACTCCGGTGCCCGTCGCCACACCTCGTTCTCGGCGGTGTTCGTGTCGCCCGAGATCGACGACAAGGTCGAGATCGAGATCAACCCGGCCGACCTGCGTATCGACACCTATCGTTCCTCCGGTGCCGGTGGTCAGCACGTGAACACCACCGACTCGGCGGTGCGTATTACCCACGTACCGACCAACACCGTGGTGGCCTGCCAGAACGAACGCTCCCAGCACGCCAACAAGGACACCGCCATGAAAATGCTGCGGGCCAAGTTGTACGAGCTGGAAATGCAGAAGCGCAACGCCGCCTCGCAGGCGCTGGAAGACAGCAAGTCGGACATCGGCTGGGGCCACCAGATCCGCTCCTACGTGCTGGATGACTCGCGTATCAAGGACCTGCGTACCGGTGTCGAGCGCAGCGACTGCCAGAAGGTATTGGACGGCGACCTCGACCAGTACCTGGAAGCGAGCCTCAAGCAAGGGCTGTAAATCGCACACAACCGCCGCGGTACCTGGCCTGGGCCGGTACCGCGTGCCCTGCCCGAAAGGGGCACCGAACACCTGATGGAAAGAATGACGAAATGAGCGACCTCAAGACCGAAGCGCAAGACCTGCAACAGGAAGAAAACGCCCTGATCGCCCTGCGCAAGGAAAAGCTTGCCGCCGAGCGCGCCAAGGGCAATGCCTTCCCCAATGACTTCCGTCGCGACAGCTACTGCAACGACCTGCAGAAGCAGTATGCGGACAAGACCAAGGAAGAACTGGAAGCTGCAGCGATTCCGGTCAAGGTTGCCGGCCGCATCATGCTCAACCGCGGCTCGTTCATGGTCATTCAGGACATGACCGGCCGTATCCAGGTCTACGTCAACCGCAAGACCCTGCCGGAAGAGACCCTGGCTGCGGTCAAGACCTGGGACCTGGGCGACATCATCAGCGCCGAAGGTACCCTGGCCCGTTCCGGCAAGGGCGACCTGTACGTCGAAATGACCAACGTGCGCCTGCTGACCAAGTCGCTGCGCCCGCTGCCCGACAAGCACCACGGCCTGACCGACACCGAGCAGCGCTACCGCCAGCGTTACGTCGACCTGATGGTCAATGAAGAAACCCGCCACACCTTCCGTGTGCGTTCGCAGGTGATCTCGCACATCCGCAAGTTCCTCATCGAGCGCGACTTCCTCGAAGTCGAGACGCCGATGCTGCAAACCATCCCGGGCGGTGCCGCAGCCAAGCCGTTCGAAACCCACCACAACGCCCTGGACATGGCCATGTTCCTGCGTATCGCGCCGGAGCTGTACCTCAAGCGCCTGGTGGTTGGTGGCTTCGAGAAGGTATTCGAGATCAACCGCAACTTCCGTAACGAAGGCGTTTCGACTCGTCACAACCCTGAATTCACCATGCTCGAGTTCTACCAGGCCTACGCCGACTACCGCGACAACATGGACCTCACCGAGGAACTGTTCCGCGAGCTGGCGCAGCTGGTACTGGGCACTACCGACGTGCCGTACGGCGACAAGGTGTTCCACTTCGGCGAGCCGTTCGCCCGCCTGTCGGTATTCGACTCGATCCTCAAGTACAACCCGGAGCTGACCGCTGCCGACCTGCAGGACGTCGACCGCGCCCGCGACATCGCCAAAAAGGCCGGTGCCAAGGTGCTGGGCCACGAGGGCCTGGGCAAGCTGCAGGTGATGATTTTCGAAGAGCTGGTCGAGCACAAGCTGGAGCAGCCGCACTTCATCACCGAGTACCCGTTCGAAGTATCGCCGCTGGCCCGTCGCAACGACGACAACCCGGCTGTTACCGACCGTTTCGAACTGTTCATCGGTGGCCGCGAGATCGCCAACGCCTACTCCGAGCTCAACGATGCCGAAGACCAGGCCGAGCGCTTCCTGGCCCAGGTGGCCGAGAAGGACGCCGGTGACGACGAAGCCATGCACTACGACGCCGACTTCGTTCGCGCACTGGAGTACGGCATGCCGCCGACTGCAGGTGAAGGTATCGGTATCGACCGCCTGGTGATGCTGTTGACCAACTCGCCGTCGATCCGCGACGTGATCCTGTTCCCGCACATGCGTCCGCAGGCCTGAGTGAATTGAATGAGCCGCCTTTCGAGGCGGCTTTTTCTTGCCTGAAGCTTTATGTTGTCAGTACCGGCCCTATCGCCGGCAAGCCAGCTCCCACAGGGTTCCCACAATCTTCAGGACTTGTGCAGTACCTGTGGGAGCTGGCTTGCCGGCGATAGGGCCGGTACAGGCTGCAGATGACTTGAACCATGAGGTACCCCCTGTGACACCCGCAATGCCTCACCAGGGCGCCGCCGGCATCGCCACCGCCGTCGCCGAAAGCGTGCAATACCAAGGCCGCAAGACTGCCCGCCAGGGCAGCGAGCAGCGTCGCCAATTGATCCTCGACGCCGCCATGCGCATTGTCGTGCGCGATGGCGTACGCGGTGTGCGCCATCGCGCCGTCGCCGCCGAGGCCGGTGTGCCATTGTCGGCCACCACCTACTACTTCAAGGATATCGAGGACCTGCTCACCGATACCTTTGCCCAGTACGTCGAACGCAGCGCCGCCTATATGGCCAAGCTGTGGGCCAATACCGAGGTGGTGTTGCGCCAGTTGCTGGCCCAGGGTGACGGCAGCCCGCAGGCGCGGGCGCGGTTGGCTGACGAGGTAGCACGCATGACTGCCGACTACGTGCAGCGACAGTTGCTGAACCGCCGTGATTTTCTGATGGCCGAGCAGGCCTTCCGCCAGGAGGCGCTACTGTGCCCGCGCCTGGCTCAACTGGTGTGCGCCCATGAACAGATCCTGTTGCATGGCACCCGCCAATTGCTGCAGGTGGTGGGCTCGCAACAACCGGAACAGGACGCCCAAATGTTGACGGCGATTATCGAGCAGATGGAATATCAGGGCCTGCTCAAGGATGCGAACGCGCAAGCCGATGGGCAGATGCTCGCTATGCTTAGCCGATACCTGCAGCTGGTGCTTGCATCGGCCTGAGCCGAGACTGACTTTTCAAGGAGAACCTGATGAAAGCCTGGCGTGTGGTGTTGTTGACTCTGTCATTCCTGCTGCTGGGCGGTTGTCTGGTGACCTTCCACGAGCCCTTGCCTAGCAACCAGGCGGCGCCCAAGGCCCTGCTCGGCAAGTGGAGCAGCAAGGACGCCTGGGGCGAGCCGCTGAAGTTGGTGATCAGCCGTAGCGGCGGTGATGCCTACAAGGCGGTGGCCACGGCCAAAGGCAAGGCCCCTGAGGAATACGTGTTCACCGTGTCGCGCCACGGCAACCGCTGGTACCTGTCGGCTGGCGTGCCGAAGCGCCTGGGTGGCAATTTCCTGATCGGCGGTTTCGATATCGTCGATGGCAAGGAACTGGTGGTCTACAACCTGGATGTCGAGCAGGTGCAGCAGGCGGTGGACAAGAAGGAGCTGACCGGGCGCAGCACCGAAGTGCCGGAAGACAACGGCGACGGCGTGCTGATCGACAGCCCGTCGGCGCGGGTGCTGGCGTACCTGGACGACCCGGCCAACTCCGACCTGTTCGTTGAAGTGGCGCGGTTCCAGCGCTCCGGCAAGTAATTACCTGTGCCGGCCCAGGTCCCCTGTAGGAACAGCCTTGTGCTGCGAAGAGGCCAGTAGGGCAAACCATTTCAGTTGCCGCTAATGGCCTCTTCGCAGCACAAGGCTGCTCCTGCAGGAACCGAGGCCGGTACAGGCAAAGCAAGGCTTGGCACTTTGTTCCAATAAGGAGTCCCCGGTGGACGAATACCAGCAAACCATCCGCGCCCTGTCCGACCGCATCGTCGCGGCACAGACCCCGATCCGGGTTCTGGACGCGGTGAAGTGGGACGACAACATCCGCCAGGGTTTCCTCAAGGCCAAGGGCAAGGAGCCGCCGGCTGTCGACCGTGCCTACTACCAGTCGCGCCCGCTGGCGTTCGATTCCAGCGCGGTCAAGGCCGAGTTTCAGGGCATCGAGCGCGACATCATTCGCCAGCTCGGCCAGTTCAACCCGGTCGGGCAGATCATGAAGCGCATGTGCCGCGAATACCGCATGGTGGTGCGCATGCTCGAAGCGCGTGGCACCGAGGATTTCGGGCTGATCTCCCAGGAACTGTACGGCGCTGCCTCGGATGCCTTCCACGCTGGTGATCCGACCTTGGCCGACCTCGGCCTGATGCTGTCGGACTACCTGAACAACATCGATGGCCGTGGCGACCTCAAGGACGAACCGAAGAACCTCACCGCCAAGGAGGCCGTGGAAATCCTCCAGCACCGGCTGAACAAGGTGTTTGGCGAGGCCGAAGAGACCATCCGTGTGTTCGAGTCCGACGGTATCGTCGCCGATGCCGCGGCCGGGGCCGACTACATCAAGGTGCGTGCCGACGCCATGTTCAACTCCCGTGACGTGCGTGCCCTGGAGGTGCACGAAGGGCTGGTGCATGTCGGCACCACGCTCAACGGCCTGAACCAGCCGATCTGTACCTTCCTGGCCAAGGGCCCGCCCTCGTCGACGGTGACTCAGGAAGGCCTGGCCATCCTCATGGAGGTGATCGCCTTCGCCTCCTACCCCAGCCGCCTGCGCAAGCTCACCAACCGCACCCGCGCCATCCACATGGTCGAGGAGGGTGCCGATTTCATGCAGATCTACAACTTCTTCCGCGAGCAGGGGTTCGAGATGACGCAGAGCTACAGCAACGCCAGCCGGGTGTTCCGCGGGTCGGTGCCCAATGGCCTGCCATTTACCAAGGACTTGTCCTACCTCAAAGGCTTCATCATGGTTTACAACTACATTCAGTTGGCCGTGAAGAAGGGCAAGCTCGAACAGATCCCGTTGCTGTTCTGTGGCAAGACCACCCTGGAAGACATGCGTACCCTGCGACAGCTGGTCGAGGAAGGCCTGGTCGAGCCGCCCAAGTACCTGCCCGAGCAGTTCCGCGACCTCAATGCGCTGTCGGCCTGGATGTGCTTCTCCAACTTCCTCAACCACCTGAGCCTGGACCGTATTGAAGCCGATTACGCGAACATTCTCTGAGTGCTGCCGCCTGCTGGCCCTGGGTTTGATCCTGCTGGGCCTGGGCGGTTGCAGCAGCCTGCTGTTCTATCCCGAGCGCGGCCAGCCGTTCACGCCCGAGCGGGCCAGGCTCGAGTACCGCGATGTCACCTTGATCACTGCTGATGGCATCCGCCTGCACGGCTGGTGGTTGCCGGCCAAGGCCGGGGTCGAGGTCAAGGGCACGGTGCTGCACCTGCATGGCAATGGCGGCAACCTGCCTGGGCACCTGGGCGGCAGCTACTGGCTGCCGGAGCAGGGCTACCAGGTGTTGATGATCGATTACCGCGGCTATGGCCTGTCCCAGGGCGAGCCGAGCCTGCCCGAAGTGTACCAGGACATCGCCGCGGCCATGGCCTGGCTGGAGCAGGCGCCCGAGGTCAAGGGCAAGCCGCTGGTGCTGCTGGGGCAGAGCCTTGGCGGGGCCATGGCCATTCACTACCTGGCGGCCCATCCGGAGCAGCGCCAGCGTTTCAACGCCCTGGTGTTCGATGGTGTGCCGGCCAGTTACCGTGCGGTCGGGCGCTTTGCCCTCAGCACCTCGTGGATGACCTGGCCGCTGCAGGTGCCGCTGTCGTGGCTGGTGCCGGACGGCGACAGCGCGATCCGCTCGATCGAACAGCTGAGCAGCCCGCCCAAGCTGTTCTTCCACAGCATCGACGATACCCTGGTGCCGATGGACAACGGCATCCGCCTGTACCAGCACGCGCCAGCGCCGCGGGTGCTGCAACTGACCCGTGGTGGCCACGTGCAGACCTTCGCCGACCCGACCTGGCGCCAGGTCATGCTGCGTTTTCTTGACGACCCCAGCCATTTCAACGGCCTGCGGCGGCTGGCCGAAGTGCCCAATTACCCTGACGAGAAGAACAAGCAATGAGTGAAGAACGCAACGCCATCCCGCTGATCCTGACCGGTGTCGGCAGCATCATCGTGACGGTGGGGGCCTTGTGGTACTACGGTTACCTGCATTTCGCCAAGCCCGAAGATGCCCTGTTGCTGCAGGACTTCACCATGCTCAAGACCATCCCCGGCGAGGACTACAAGGTCTCGCTGGACCCGGCACCACAAATGGCCCAGTGCGTCGACGGCGTGTTGGTGCTGTTCGATACCCAGCAGAAAGGCCTGACAGGGGTGCTGGTGGACAACCGCAAGCGCGCTGTGCGTTGCATGGGCGAGGAAACGCCGCAGCAGGTGCAGTGAGCCATTATCTCTGCTGCCTGTGCTGGCCCTTTCGCGGCTGAAGCCGCTCCTACAGGGACCGCGCCAGTCCCTGTGGGAGCAGCTTCAGCCGCGAAAGGGCCAGCACAGGCAAAAGAAAGCCCCGCTTCGATCGCGGGGCTTGTCAGTTCAGCTAGCCAGCCTTACTGCTGTACCTGGCTCACAGAGCGAGGTGCCACCGGCTGGTTGTCGTTGGAGATGGTCACCTCCACCCGGCGGTTCTGCGCACGCCCCGAATTGCTCGAGTTGTCCGCTACCGGGTACTCCTTGCCATAGCCCTGGGCGACGATGCGCGCTGGGTCGACGCCAGCACGTACCAGTGCCATGCGTACACTGTTGGCGCGGCGCTCCGACAGGCCCTGGTTGTAGTTGGCCGAGCCGACGCTGTCGGTGTAACCCTCGACGATCACCTTGCGTTCCGGGTTTTCCTGGAGGAATTGCGCCAGCTTGGTGACGTTCGGGTAGGCGTTGCTCTTGAGTTCGGCCTTGTTGAAGTCGAACAGCACGTCTCCGAAGGTGACCAGCGTGCCGCGGTCGGTCTGCTTGGCGTTGAGGCTGTCCTGCAGCTTGGCGATCTGTGCGTCGCGTGCGTCAAGCTTGGCCTGGGCGCGCTGGGCCGAAGCGTTCTTCAGTTCGCTTTCGGCAGTGCGCAGGGCGATGGTCTGCTTGGCCACTTCGACGCGCTGGTTGGTCAGGTAGGCCAATTGGTCGACCTTCTTCTCGTCTTCACGGTCCATGTAGGCCTTGTCGGCCTTGTTCAGCCAGTCCTGGGCGTCCTTGGTCTCCAGCGCCGCAACCTTGCTCGATTGCGGGTCGCTCTGCAGCGAGGAGAAGTTGGTGCGGGCCGATTCGAGGTTGGCGTTAGGGTCGTGCGAGCAGGCGGCAAGGCCGACGCTCAGGGCCAGCAGGGCGGGAATCATGACGTAGTTGCGCATAGTGTTCATCCTTTGATCGTGTGCGAAGACCGAGGTGGGCAGGGCAGGGCTCACTGAGCGCTGCGCAGGCCTTCCTCACGTACGTCCTGAACGCCCTGGCGGGCATCCTGCACGGCCTTCTGGGCCTTGGCCGCCTGGGCCTTGCGTTCGGCGAGGCGGGCGTCCCACTCGGCCTGTTCGGCCAGGCGCCTGGCGTCGTCGTACTTCTTGTCATGCATGGCGATCTCGGCCTGCTTGAACTTGTCCTGTGCCGCTTTCATTTCAACGGCGGCGAACTCGGTGCCGCCAGCGCTGACGGCGGAGTTCACGGCGGACTGGGTGACTGCATACTGCTCGGTGGGCGGGTTGCCGGCACAGCCAGCCAGGACCAGGCTGCTGCCCAAGGCCAGCGCTGCCAGCTTGAACCCGCGCACATGAGTGGATGAGGGTTTGTAGATGCGGGTGTTCTTGGTGGTCAGTTCCATTGGATCACTCCTGTTTACGACATTGTCCGTAGCAGTCCATCGCTCGTTCCCTGACACGTGCGCGCGCTTCAGCTCAACGGTGCACAACGGCAGGTGTGCAGGGTTTTAGCGTGATGGCTATCGGCTGTGACTGACGCATTTTTCGGATAGTTCAGAAAAATTTGATCCTGTCTGGGGTTTGTGGCGTCTGGGAGATCGAGCGCCGCCCCCGCGGCGCTTGATCTCACAGGCGCTGCAAACCCCACGTCCTACCCATTAGCTATTCGCTATCGGCCCCAGGGTTGCTCAGGGCGTGCAGATGCTGTCGCGACAGTGACAGAAAGCGCGGAGTAGGGCCGATGTCCTCGTACAGCGGGTCGCCTTCCTCGTCGGTGGCAATGACCTGGCGGCCTTGCACATAGGGGAAGCTGGCCTCCAGTTCCTCGAGGGCTGCCGCGACCAGCTCTCCGAGCAGTTCCTCGGCGGTGCGCTTGGGGTACATGTCGATCAGCGCGGCCAGGCGCGCTTCGGACTCAAGGTCCAGATGCAGGACATGGCCCGTGGGGCTGAGGGTACCGGCGGCATTCTGTTCCCAGTGCTGGGCGAGTTCACGGATTTTCATGCTGACCTCTGTTGACGCCTGAAAGGGCTGCAATGCATGGGAGTGTCGTGCTTTCACTTTAGTTTGCTTTGGCCGATCACGGCTTGCCATCGGCGCCTGGCTGTGGGCACTCTTGGAGCGAATACCGCGCTCCCACAGGGGATCGCGTAAAGGCTGAAAAAGGGATGCAATGCGCCAGAGCCGCGCCGGAGAGAGGGCCAATGACCGATATCGATGTGCGTTTGCGTGAAGATGTCCATGTGTTGGGTGAACTGCTTGGCGATACCATTCGCCTGCAGCATGGCGAGGCGTTCCTGCAGAAGATCGAGGACATCCGTCACAGTGCCAAGGCCGACCGCCGTAGCGCCGGCGAGCAACTGAGCTCGACCCTGGCGGACCTGGCCGATGAAGACTTGCTGCCCGTGGCCAGGGCCTTCAACCAGTTCCTCAACCTGGCCAACATGGCCGAGCAGTACCAGTTGATCCGCCGCCGCGACGCCGACCAGCCCGAGCCGTTCGAGGCCCGGGTGCTGCCCGAGCTGCTGGCGCGCCTGAAGCAGGCCGGGCACAGCAATGATGCCCTGGCCCGGCAATTGGCCAAGCTCGACATCCAGCTGGTGCTCACTGCGCACCCCACCGAAGTGGCTCGCCGCACCCTGATCCAGAAGTACGACGCCATCGCCGGCCAACTGGCTGCCCAGGACTACCGCGACCTGACCCCGGGGGAACGCCAGCAGGTGCGCGAGCGCTTGCGCCGGCTGATCGCCGAGGCCTGGCACACCGAAGAAATCCGCCGTACCCGACCGACGCCGGTGGACGAAGCCAAGTGGGGCTTTGCGGTAATCGAGCATTCGCTGTGGCACGCCATCCCCAGCCACTTGCGCAAGGTCGACAAGGCCCTGCTGGAGGCTACCGGCCTGCGCTTGCCGCTGGAGGCGGCGCCGATCCGCTTCGCCTCGTGGATGGGCGGTGACCGTGATGGCAACCCCAACGTGACCGCAGCGGTCACCCGCGAAGTCCTGCTGCTGGCGCGCTGGATGGCTGCCGACCTGTTCCTGCGCGACATCGATGCGCTGGCTTCCGAGTTGTCCATGCAGCAGGCCGACGATGCGCTGCGTGAGCAGGTCGGCGACAGTCCCGAACCCTACCGCTCCCTGCTCAAGCAACTGCGCGATCGCCTGCGAGCAACGCGCGCGTGGGCGCATTCGGCATTGACCAGCAGCCAGCCGGCCAGCGCCGAGGTGCTGGTGGACAACCGCGACCTGATCGCGCCGCTGGAGCTGTGCTACCAGTCCCTGCACGCCTGCGGCATGGGTGTGATCGCCGAAGGCCCGTTGCTCGACTGCCTGCGCCGCGCCGTGACCTTTGGCCTGTTCCTGGGCCGCCTGGACGTGCGCCAGGACGCCGCTCGCCACCGTGATGCGTTGAGCGAGATTACCGACTACCTGGGCTTGGGGCGTTATGCCGACTGGGATGAAGAGCAGCGCATTGAGTTCCTACAGGCCGAGCTGAAAAACCGCCGGCCACTGCTGCCCGCGCATTTCAAGCCGCAGGCCGAAACCGCCGAGGTGCTTGCCACCTGCCGGGAAATTGCCGCCGCGCCAGCCGCATCGCTGGGCTCTTACGTGATCTCCATGGCCGGTGCCGCCTCGGATGTGCTGGCGGTGCAGCTGCTGTTGAAGGAGGCCGGCCTGACGCGGCCCATGCGCGTGGTGCCGCTGTTCGAGACCCTGGCCGACCTCGACAATGCTGGCCCGGTGATGCAACGCCTGCTTGGCCTGCCAGGCTACCGAGCGAACCTGCGCGGCCCGCAGGAAGTGATGATCGGCTATTCCGACTCGGCCAAGGACGCTGGTACCACGGCAGCAGCCTGGGCGCAGTACCGGGCCCAGGAAAACCTGGTGCGCATCTGCGCCGAGCACCAGGTCGAATTGCTGCTGTTCCACGGCCGTGGCGGCACGGTGGGCCGCGGCGGTGGCCCGGCCCACGCGGCGATCCTGTCGCAGCCACCGGGTTCGGTGGCGGGGCGCTTCCGCACCACCGAGCAGGGCGAGATGATCCGCTTCAAGTTCGGCTTGCCGGGTATCGCCGAGCAGAACCTGAACCTGTACCTGGCTGCGGTGCTGGAAGCCACCTTGTTGCCACCGCCACCACCGCAGCCGGCCTGGCGCGAGGTGATGGACCAGCTTGCCGCCGATGGCGTCAAGGCCTACCGCGGCGTGGTGCGGGAGAACCCCGATTTTGTCGAGTACTTCCGCCAGTCGACCCCGGAGCAGGAACTGGGGCGCCTGCCGCTGGGCAGCCGACCGGCCAAGCGCCGCGCCGGTGGCATCGAAAGCCTGCGGGCCATCCCGTGGATCTTCGGCTGGACCCAGACCCGCCTGATGCTGCCAGCCTGGCTTGGTTGGGAAACGGCATTGAACAATGCCCTGGCCCGTGGCCAGGGTGAACTGCTGGCGCAGATGCGCGAGCAATGGCCGTTCTTCCGCACCCGCATCGACATGCTCGAGATGGTGCTGGCCAAGGCCGATGCGCAGATCGCCGAGGCCTACGACGAACGTCTAGTGCAACCGCACCTGCTGCCTTTGGGTGCGCACCTGCGCGACCTATTGTCGCAGTCGTGCCAGGTGGTACTGGGCCTTACCGGGCAGCCGGTGCTACTGGCGCACAGCCCCGAGACGCTGGAATTCATCAGCCTGCGCAATACCTACCTGGACCCGTTGCACCGCCTGCAGGCCGAGTTGCTGGCCCGCTCGCGCAGCCGCGAAGCCGCTCTGGACAGCCCGTTGGAGCAGGCCTTGCTGGTGACTGTGGCGGGTATTGCAGCCGGCCTGCGCAACACCGGCTGAGGGTAGGCCCGGGGCGCACAGGGCAGGTGCCGTGCGGGGGATGCAAGTGGGCGAAGAGGGTGGTTGCGCCGGGCGCAACCGCCTGCCAGGCCAGCCGTAGGTGGCGCAATCCTGCAACTTTGGGACGCTTGTCTGGCTGCCGGGCGCTGTGTATCTTGAGCAGCCTTCTGACCGATTTATGGTCATACCCGATTTTCCGGACTTGGCCCTGGTCGCCGAATCCATTGAATTTCATAACAAAATTTGAGGAGCACGAGATGCGCGTAATTCTGCTGGGAGCTCCCGGGGCCGGTAAAGGTACTCAGGCAAAGTTCATCACCGAAAAGTTCGGTATCCCCCAGATCTCCACCGGTGACATGCTGCGTGCCGCCGTCAAGGCCGGTACCCCGCTGGGCCTGGAACTGAAGAAAGTCATGGATGCCGGCCAGCTGGTCTCCGACGAGTTGATCATCAGCCTGGTCAAGGAGCGCATCGCCCAGCCTGATTGCGCCAAGGGCTGCCTGTTCGACGGCTTCCCACGCACCATCCCGCAAGCCGAAGCCATGGTCGCTGCCGGTGTCGATATCGACGCCGTGGTCGAAATCGCCGTGGACGACGAGGAAATCGTCGGCCGCATGGCTGGCCGCCGCGTGCACCTGGCTTCGGGCCGCACCTACCACATTCAGTACAACCCGCCGAAAGTGGAAGGCAAGGACGACGAGACTGGTGAAGACCTGATCCAGCGTGATGACGACAAGGAAGAGACCGTTCGCCATCGCCTGTCGGTTTACCACAGCCAGACCAAGCCGCTGGTGGACTTCTACCAGAAGCTGTCGGCGGCCAATGCCGGCAAGCCGAAGTACAGCCACATCGAAGGCGTCGGCTCGGTCGAAGCCATCACCGCCAAGGTCCTGGCAGCCCTGAGCTGATCCAGCGCCTGACGCACCTCGACAACGGCCCGCTTGCGGGCCGTTGTCGTTTTTGGCCCTGTTGCCACATGCGATCCCTGTAGGAGCGGCCTTGTGTCGCGATGGGGCGCGCAGCGGCCCCAAAAAACTTAGCTTCGCCGCGAAAATTGCAGGGGCCGCTTTGCGGCCCATCGCGACACAAGGCCGCTCCTACAGGGACGGCGCCAGCCGAGCGGGCAATGGCCGCACAGCGGCCCCTTGCGGACACAACGCCGCGGCTGCTCTATACTGCCGCTCTTTTCCCCCTAGTACCTGGATACCCGTTCGATGACCACCCTGCTGGCCCTGGATACCGCTACCGAAGCCTGTTCCGTCGCACTGCTGCATGACGGCAAGGTAACCAGCCATTACGAGGTGATCCCGCGCATGCATGCCCAGAAGCTGCTGCCGATGATCAAGCAGCTGCTGGCCGAATCCGGCGTGGCGCTGAATGCGCTGGATGCCATCGCCTTTGGCCGTGGCCCGGGCGCTTTCACCGGCGTGCGCATTGCCATCGGGGTGGTCCAGGGCCTGGCCTTCGCACTGGAGCGCCCGGTTTTGCCGGTGTCCAACCTGGCCGCACTGGCCCAGGGCGCGCTGCGTGAACACGGTGTACAGCAAGTGGCGGCCGCCATTGATGCGCGCATGGATGAAGTGTATTGGGGCTGCTACCAGGCCGCCGAAGGTGAAATGCGCCTGGTCGGCCAGGAGGCAGTGCTGCCGCCCGAGCAGGTGGCGCTGCCGGTGGGCAGCGCTGGCGAGTGGTTCGGCGCCGGTACCGGTTGGGGCTATGCCGAGCGCCTGGCGGTGCAGGTGGCCGCCAGCAATGCCAGTGCCTTGCCCAACGCCCTTGACATCCTCAGCCTGGCCAGCTTTGCCTGGGCACGCGGCGAGGCGATCGTTGCCGAACAGGCGCAACCGGTCTACCTGCGCGATAATGTAGCGACACCCAAGAAGCGCTGAGTGTTGTTCGTCGGTTATCGCCGATGACACTAAAACCTTTTGCGCGATCTGTGGTCCAGTTATCACTCGAGCATTAGCGATGGAACCCTGATGCTGCTAGATTGCCATCATTGGTTCTGAGTGCTCATGCCATGCGTATCGACGGTTTCTCATCACAGTCCTATCCGATCAAGCGCACGCCGCGCAAGGCAGCTGTGCGTGACGAGGCCATCGATGATGCCGAGGTGATCGAGGAGGTCGAGACCGCCCCTCAGGAAACCACCGCTCGCCGCCGCAGTGGTGGCCTGCCAGCACGCCAGCAGGACATGATCTTCCCCCGCGCCCGTGACCGCCGCACCGCTACCGCATTGGCCAGCTACCTGAGCACTGCCGGTTTTACCGACTGGGACATGGAAGTACTGGGGCTCGACCTGTACATTTAGTGGATGAGTCCATCACCACTGCCTTATTTTCTCGGTTGCCCGTCATGGAGCGAAAACGCCTGGCGCGACTACCTGTATCCCGCCGACGCCAACAGCGGTGAAATGCTCGGCTACTACAGCCAGGTGTTCAACGCCGTCGAGGGCAATACCACTTTCTACGCACGCCCCGCACCAGGCACTATTGCGCGCTGGGCGCAGATCATGCCCGAACACTTTCGCTTCACTGCCAAGTTCCCCCGGGACATCAGCCATGAAGGCGACCTGCGTGATCAGCTGGAACCGGCCTCTGACTTCACCCGCCTGATGGCCCCGTTGGGCCAGCGCGTAGCGCCATACTGGCTGCAGTTGCCGGCCCAGTTCAGCCCAGCACGGCTGGGCGAGCTTTGCCACTTCCTTGACGAAGTCGGAGTGCCGGTGGCCGTGGAGGTGCGTAACCAGGCTTTCTTCGCCAAGGGTGAAGAAGAGCGGTTGCTCAACCGCCTGCTGCATGAGCGCGGTGTGGAGCGTATCTGCCTGGACCCGCGCGCCTTGTTCAGCTGCACCTCTCGTGAACCTGCCGTGCTGCATGCGCAGGCGAAGAAGCCCAAAGTACCGCCTCGCCCGGCAGCCTTCACCCAGCACCCGCAGGTGCGCTTCATCGGCCACCCGCAGCTGGAGGCCAACGAGGCCTTTCTTACCCCCTGGGTGGACAAGGTCGCCGCCTGGATCGAGGAAGGCCGCAACCCCTACATCTTCCTGCACACCTCGGACAACCGATTGGCCGCGGCATTGGCCCAGCGCTTTCATCAACGCCTGATGCAGCGCCTGCCGGGCCTTGCCGCGTTGCCGGAATTGCCGCGCACCCCCGCGGTCGAACAATTGGGGCTACTCTGACCTTCCCCTGACTGCCGGAGGTTGAACCATGGATGTGCAAACCCTGCGAGCCGAAGCCTTCAAGGCCCTGCACGAGCGTGACAGCGCCTTCGTCATCCCCAACCCGTGGGATGCCGGCTCGGCCAAGTTGCTGGCCAGCCTGGGCTTCGAGGCGCTGGCCACCACCAGTGCAGGCCTGGCTTTCAGCCTGGGCCGTCCGGACGCCGAAGGCGCCTTGAGCCTGGACGATACCCTTGATAATGCCGGGGAGATCGTCGATGCCACCCCGCTGCCGGTGGCTGCCGACTTGGAGAACGGCTTTGGTGACCTGCCCGAAGATTGTGCCCAGACCATCCTGCGCGCTGCCGAGGCTGGCCTGGTAGGCGGTTCCATCGAAGATGCCAGTGGCCGCAGTGAAGCGCCCATCTACGACTCCGGGCTGGCCGTGGAGCGCATTCGTGCAGCTGTGCAGGCAGCGCGTAGCCTGTCGTTCCCGTTCACCCTGTGCGCCCGGGCAGAGAACCTGCTGCACGGGCGCATGGACCTGGACGACACCATCCTGCGCCTGCAGGCCTATGCCGAGGCCGGTGCTGATGTGCTGTACGCGCCAGGGCTGCGGACTGTCGAGGAAATCCGCGCGGTGGTGCAGGCCCTCGCGCCGCGGCCGGTGAATGTGCTGATGGGCATGGCGGGCGTGCCGCTGAGCGTCAACCAGTTGCAGGACCTGGGTGTACGCCGCATCAGCGTCGGCTCGTCGCTTGCCCGTGCCGCGTTGGGGGCCTTCCACCGTGCCGCGCTGGAGATTCGCGATGAGGGCACCTTCGGCTATGGGGAGCAGGCGCTGCCATTCGCCAAACTCAACGACCTGTTCCGCCGCTGATGAGGGCCGTGCTGGCGTTGCTGGCCAGCCTGTCGCTGCTTGCGGGGCTGGCCTGGCACCTGGGTTGGCGGCTGCCCGCCGCGTGGAACCCGTGGGCGCCGCTCGACGTGCGTCAGCCCCCCAACCTGCTGACCCCGTACAAGTTGTCTCGCCTTCGCGATGACCCGACGCTGTGTCGCCTGGCACTTCAAACCAGCCAGCTGCGCTACCGGGCACAAGCCGACAGTTCGGCTACTGCCAACTGCCCATTGCGGAACGTATGGCGTATCGACGGTGGTCAGGCGCGGCTCGGCGGCAGCTTCCTGGCCAGTTGTCCGTTGGCAGTGGCGTATGCACTGTTCGAAAACCATGGGCTGCAGCCTGTGGCGCAACGGGTGTTGGGGCAGCCGGTGGTTCAGATCGACCACCTGGGCAGTTTTGCCTGCCGCAATGTCTACCACCGCAAGCAGGGCCGGCTGAGCCAGCACGCCACGGCCGATGCCCTGGACATCAGTGGCTTTCGCCTGCGGGACGGCCAGCGCATCGTCCTTGCGCGGGACTGGCAGGCGGGCGGGCAGAAAGCGGAATTCCTTCGTCAGGTGCAGCGGGCGGCCTGTGACAGCTTCAGCACGGTACTGGGGCC
The DNA here is from genome assembly GCF_013305685.1 of Pseudomonas sp. 13159349. Lineage (NCBI taxonomy): Bacteria > Pseudomonadati > Pseudomonadota > Gammaproteobacteria > Pseudomonadales > Pseudomonadaceae > Pseudomonas > Pseudomonas sp. 13159349. The sequence continues at coordinate 1,339,902 of NZ_CP045553.1, forward strand.
GGACTACAACGCTGCACACCACAACCACTTTCATATGGACATGGGCCGCTGGCAGATCTGTCGCTGAGCGTGGGCGCGTTCAGGCGTGGGCGCGCACATTGTTAAGCACCACCGGGCGTGCCCAGTGGATGTCGAACTCCAGGTCGTTCTGTTGCTTGGCCAGGGTGGCGTCATCGAACGGTTCGCGCGCCGGGTCCAGCAGGTTGGTCTCGAACTCGGCGATCGGCAGGAACAGCGAGCGCGGAGCAGGGCCGGGGCCGGGCTCGGCAATCGGGTGACCTTGGCTCATCACCACCGGGCGTAGCCAGCTGTTGCTGATATCGAGCTGGCGCTGCTGCTCGATCAGCTCGACTGCGCTAAACGGCTCGGGGGCGGGCGGCAGCAGGTTGGCTTCGAGTTCTGCCTTGGGCAGGAACAGTGGCTCGGGCGGTGCCACGATGGTGTCATGCACCGGGCAGGCACGCTGGGCGTCGATCAGGGCTAGCGCCCGGGCGCCGCCGATCGGCTCGCCACTGCTCTGGTCGTATTGCACGAACGACTGGCTGACGCTGTCTACCGGCTCTTCCTGCTGCTCGGCCATGGCCCGGGCAAAGAAATCCTGCCACAGGTGGCTGACGCCCCCGAGTGCCTGGGTGTTGTGCTGACTGTAGTTGCCGACAGGCGACAGGTAGGTCAAGCCGATGGGAAGAGTATCTGACATGGCAGTCGCGCGCGTTGTGCTCTGGCAGAATAGCGGGATATTGCCTGTATCGGCCGAAGTAGCCGATACATTAACGGCTGGGTTCAATTTCTAGGTGTGAATGATGGAAGAGCAGGGCACAGGTATCCGGGTCGAGGCGTTGTCGGCTGAATTCGAGGCGCAAGCTGCTGCGTGGGCCGAGCGCCTTGAGCTGCCGCTGCAGGACGATGCTGCCGGGTTCGCCGTGCAGGTGGGCGTTGATGGCTTGCAGATCCAGCAATTGGGCCCGCAGGCCCCGGGGCCGGTGCGGGTGGACTTTGTCGAAGGCCAGGCCGCGCACCGGCGCATGTTCGGTGGTGGCAACGGGCAGATGATCGCCAAGGCGGTGGGCATTGCCCAAGGCGTGCGTCCGCAGGTACTGGATGCCACTGCCGGGCTGGGCAAGGACGCGTTCGTGCTGGCCAGCCTGGGCTGCCAGATGACCCTGATCGAGCGCCAGCCGCTGATTGCCGCGCTGCTGGAGGACGGCCTGGCGCGGGCCCGTGCGGATGAAGAGGTGGGGCCGATCGTGGGGCGCATGCGCCTGCTGACCGGCAACGCCATCGAGCGCATGCGCGCCTGGGAAGGCGAGGCGCCACAGGTGATCTACCTCGACCCGATGTTCCCGCACCGGGACAAGAGTGCGCTGGTGAAGAAGGAAATGCGTGTGTTCCGCCCGCTGGTCGGTGATGACCTGGATGCCCCGGCCCTGCTCGAAGCCGCCCTGGCGCTGGCCAGCCACCGGGTGGTGGTGAAGCGGCCGCGCAAGGCGCCGATCATCGACGGGCCGAAGCCGAGCCATAGCCTGGAGGGCAAGTCGAGTCGGTATGACATTTATCCGAAGAAAGCGTTGAGAGGCTGATCGCAACTGCGAGATCATCTTGTCAGTCTGGCCTCAATGCTAGTCCATGCGGATTTTTGCTACTTCCTTGTCGATGTAATTACCTGTGAAATCATCGAGATTTTTCGAACGTGGCCTTCTTCTGGGCCACGTAGACGACGGCTGATCTGGCCTGTTGTAGAAGGTAGAAGTGGTCGGGGCACCGTTGCTACTGTATTTGGCCTTAAATTCTTCAAATCTTTTTGTTACTTCTTCAAAACCTTTTGTTACATCTTCAGGGCTGATTTTTGCCGCGTCGACGTATCGTGTTCTGCCATTGAATTCGTCACGCGTAAGGCTCGTTAAAATGGATTCTTGGGAAGTGGCGTTGAGGATTCTATTTTTACCTATTGTTCTTACTTCGGGGGATTGGGATATTGCCTCCTTCATCCCTTTAACTTTTTGGGCTGCAAAGTGTCGTGTAAGTATTTTGTATTCTCGGGATGTCAAACTGGGGTTGTTCTCGTACAGGCGAAGAATGATGTTTTTTGCGCGGTATCCTCCGGTCACGAATTTTAGTATCGAAAACATACCGCTAGGATCCGATCTGTTAATGGGATCATTGGTACAGTAAGCGTAAGCATTGATTCCCCCTTTTTCGAATGGGGACAAGCTATCTGCACTGTGAAAGCGCATCAGTCCCACGTTGAACAAGCGATGGCCATTACCGAGCAGGTAACCGATGGCTGAGGGTAGCCAGGTTTGCCCGGTAAAGCGGGACAGTACCTGGTAAGAGGCCGGTAAACTGTCATTGCCATAAGGGCTGTAGGCAATGGCCGTTTGGCTTCCTGCATGGGCGGTAACTGTCGACGCTTGGGCATCGGTGGCCAAAAGCTGTGTTGGCGTGGTTTGGTTGGTCGTTTCGCACAGATTCTGGTGGTTGGCGCTGACGACTGTGAAATGAGCACTGCCTGAGTGCATTGTCGAGAGTTTGCTGCCCTTGTAAAAAAGTTTGAGTGTTTGCATGGACATGGTCGCGTTCTATTGCGGACGAGTACATGAGAGTCTGTCAGGAGGGGGGCTGGTCAGATACTGGCAAAAATGTCAGGTAGTGCGCCGGTTGGGGCGCAGTAACTGGCATACGGGGTTCTACAAAGTGACCGCGTATGCCAGAAGGTGCTTTCAGGGTAGGTAAGCTCGCAAGAATACCCCCACCACCTCGCGCACATGCGCTTCTGCCTCGTCACCTTCCAGCGGCCCGGCACACCCCAGCAGCAACCGATAATCCGGCGCGCCCTTGACCAGGCAGAAGAAGTGTTCGGCAGCTCGCAGCGGGTTTTCGATGCGCAGCAGCCCGCGCTCATGCGCCCCGCGCAGCAAAGCTTCCATCCCCGCCAGCACGCGCTTGGGCCCGGCTTCGTAGAAGTACTCGCCAAAGCTCGGGTCGAGGCTGCCCTGGGCCATGATCAGGCGGCTCAGTTTGACCGCTTCATCGCTGCTGATCAGCGCCTGGAAACCACGGGCAATGGTCAGCAGTACCTCTTCTACCGGCACACCGTCGGGGTACTCGAACAGCAGGTCGGGCAACTGGATCTGGCAGGTTGCCATGACCGCCGAGCCGAAAAGCGTCTGCTTGTCGGTGAAGTGGCTGTATACGGTGAGCTTTGAAACACCTGCCGCCGCAGCGACCGCATCCATGCTGGTGTTGGCGTAACCGAGGCTGAGGAAAAGGGCTTTGGCTGCTTCGAGAATTGCCTCGCGTTTGGCCAGGTCCTTGGGCCGGCCCGGGCCGATGGGTGCGTCGTTGGACATTGTGGTCTGCATCTGGTTGGAGAAACACCATCTTAACGGTTCAGGCGCCATCCGGCTAAAGCCTGCGGGGAAAACCTGTGTGGCGGTAAATTGACGAGATAATTTTAACGTGTGTAACTTCGCGCCATTCGTCGATTAGTTGACTTTTCGTCGCATGCAGGAGTGCCCTCATGGGGGCGCCCGATGAGCCCAAGACATTGATTTTCAGGGGCGGGACGGGGTGAGCATGGCTCCCATCCACAGGGGGCTTGAGGTGCTGCCTGCCGGCGCGAGGGACTGGCAGCAGGCAAGGTTCGCCTAGACTCCACCGAAGGGTCTGTAGGAAAAGGCTTACAAGGGGAGGACATGGAACGTTTTTCATGGGAGACAGTAGGAGCAGCCTTGTGCTGCGAAGAGGCCGGTACAAGCAATAGAGAGGCTTTGTCAGTACCGGCCTCTTCGCAGCACAAGGCTGCTCCTACAGAACCTCGCCGAACCAATGAGTCATGTTTTGTTATATGAGCCGGCTTGCCGTCGATGGGCCGCAAAGCGGCTCCACTTCGCTTAACTGACTGGCATTGCGCTGCGAGGGTGGTTTCCAGGGCACCCTCGCAGGTTTCACGTACGCAGTGTTTCAGGCGCTGCCGTTGAAGATGTCGCTGTTGAAGATATCGACCCCGACCAGGGTGATGGTCGTCGTCTGCCCGCCGGATTCGGCAATGGAGATCCCGGTGATCGAGTTCATCAAGGAAACCGAGACCTGGCCTACGACGTCAAATTGCAGTTCAGTGCGACGCTGACGGACAAAGATGGCGACTCGGCGAGTAGCACGTTCGACGCCAACCTGTTCGCCAACGAATCGGGCAACGCACCGTTCGACTTCACCCTGGTTGGCACGACTGGCCAGCGCGATGCCTTCAACGTCGACCTGTCGACCGATCAGCTCCTCTACCAGGTCAGCGGGTTCGATGCTGGCGCGGGGCAACGAGACACGCTGGTGCCCAATGGTGATCCGAACGCCGTCGTCCAGTCGATCGACAACACTGGCGCAGACAGCATCTGTAGCGAGGCTTCGGTCGGGTCGGGTACCCCGAGTCCTATGCCTTCGGCAACCTGATCGGAACCGGAAGTATCCTGCCGCAATATGGGTTCTGGGACAGTACGATCGGCGCCGACGGCCTGGGGGCTACCGGTCTGGCCTTTGAGGTCGACGGCGGCCCCGTTCTCGACGAGTACGCGGTTGTGATCCTGTGTGGTGGTGTACTCGATCTTACGTCATTGACGACGGTCGGGTTCGCGGTGGTGAACATCAGGAACAGGTTCTGGCCGGAGGGGGCGTTGGCCAGGCTGAATAACAGGTCCTGACTGGTGCCGATGAACACCTTGTTCAGCAGATTGAGCGCGTCGTCGGAGTTGCTCGTGTCCGGATGCTTCAGCGGTTGGTATTCCACCGTCCAGATCTTGCCGCCGCTGACGGGCGATCCGGTTTCTTCGATATAGCCCGCGAAGATGATCGCGCCTGTTGGCCCGCCAGCCCGGCCCAGCACGATGTTGTTGTCTGCAACGAGGTCGTTTCGTCCAGCGTCACGCTCACACCGGTCGCGGTGATGATCGGCGCGCTGTCTGTGAACGAGGCCGTGGCCCTCACCACTGCCGGTTGTCGAGGCCTGACCACAGGCCTCTGTAATAGACCTCCACTATGGCGAAGCGCCATGAGCTGCGCATCGGCTGATACTCCTAGGCGGACTGGGAGTATCGGACTATACGGCCCTGGCGCCGGGAGCCCGAAGGCGCACGGTCACATGCCGTTCAACGCACGCCTGCCGTATTCGGCTGCAACCTCTTCCCGGCATCCGTTGCCTGACTTAATATACTCTCCAGTACAAATATTGAATGTGCCCTCCGCGAAAGGATTCATCATGTTGCGCCATGCCTTGTTCATTGCTCTGTCTGCCGCTGCCGCGCTGTTGCTGGCGGCGTGCGGCCAGGAAGCCGCTCCACCGGCTGCGCCACGCCCGGCGCTGGTGGTGCAGCCGCAGCCGGCCGAAGCCGCTGCCGACAGTTACCCCGGCGAAGTGCGTGCACGCTTCGAGCCGGAACTGGCTTTCCGCATAGGCGGCAAGGTCAGCAAGCGCCTGGTCGAGGAGGGGCAGCGGGTAAAGGCCGACCAGCCGCTGGCCGAACTGGACCCGCAGGATGTGCGCCTGCAACTGGAGGCCAACCGTGCCCAGCTGGCAGCCGCCGAGGCCAACCTGTCGCTGGTGCGCGCCGAGCGCGATCGCTACCAGAAGCTGCTGGACCGGCAAATGGTCAGCCATTCCCAGTTCGATAACGCCGAAAATCTCTACCGTGCCGGCCTGGCCCGGCTGAAACAGGCCAAGGCCGAGTTCGACGTGGCTGGTAACCAGGCTGAATATGCTGTGCTGCGCGCCCCGCAGGCCGGGGTGATCGCCAAGCGCCAGGTGGAAGTGGGCCAGGTGGTCGGCGCAGGGCAGACCGTGTTCACCCTGGCCGCAGATGGCGAGCGGGAAGTCGCCATCGGCCTGCCGGAGCAGCAGTTCGCCCGCTTTGCCGTGGGCCAGCCGGTGAGCGTGGAGCTATGGTCGCACCCGCAGGAGCGCTTCCAGGGGCGTATCCGCGAGCTGTCACCGGCTGCCGACCCACGTTCGCGCACTTTCGCTGCCCGTATTGCCTTTACCTCGGCCGCCACCCCGGCGGAGCTGGGCCAGAGCGCCCGGGTGTTCATCGCCCACGAAGGGCTGATCCCGCTGGCGGTGCCCCTGTCGGCAGTCACAGCGGAAAACGGCCAGGCCTACGTCTGGCGGGTCAACAAGGACAGCCGCCTGGAGCGGGCAGTGGTGCGCCTGGGGCCCTACGGCGCCGACAGCGTACCCGTGCTCGAAGGCCTCGCCCCCGGCGACTGGGTTGTCGCCGCGGGTGGCCATGTATTGCGCGAGGGCCAGGAGATACGCCCCGTGGACCGTACCAACCGCGTAGTGAACCTGACGGCCAAGGAGTAAGTCCCGATGGGTTTCAACCTTTCTGCCTGGGCGCTGCGCAACCGCCAGATCGTCCTGTTCCTGATGATCCTGCTGGCGGCCATTGGCGCCATGTCCTACACCAAGCTCGGCCAGAGTGAGGACCCGCCGTTCACCTTCAAGGCCATGGTCATTCGTACCCTGTGGCCCGGTGCCACCGCTGAGGAAGTGTCGCGTCAGGTCACCGAGCGCATCGAAAAAAAGCTGATGGAAACCGGCGAGTACGAGCGGATCGTCTCGTTCTCCCGCCCGGGCGAATCGCAGGTCACCTTCATGGCCCGCGACTCGCTGCATTCCAAGGACATCCCCGAGCTGTGGTACCAGATCCGCAAGAAGGTCGCGGACATCCGCCACACCTTGCCGCCGGAGATCCAGGGCCCGTTCTTCAATGACGAGTTCGGCACCACCTTCGGCAATATCTATGCACTGACCGGTGAGGGCTTCGACTACGCGGTGCTCAAGGACTATGCCGACCGTATCCAGATCCAGTTGCAGCGGGTCAAGGACGTGGGCAAGGTCGAGCTGATCGGGCTGCAGGACGAGAAAATCTGGATCGAGCTATCCAACGTCAAGCTGGCCACCCTCGGCGTGCCGCTGGAGGCCGTGCAGCAGGCCCTGCAGGAGCAGAATGCGGTCAGCACCGCCGGTTTCTTCGAAACGCCCAGCGAGCGCCTGCAACTGCGGGTGAGCGGGCGCTTCGACAGCGTCGAGCAGATCCGCCAGTTCCCCATCCGCATAGCTGAACGCACCTTCCGTATCGGCGATGTGGCCGAGGTGCACCGCGGCTTCAACGACCCGCCCGCACCGCGCATGCGTTTCATGGGCGAGGATGCCATTGGCCTGGCGGTTTCGATGAAGGACGGCGGCGACATCCTGGTGCTGGGCAAGGCATTGGAAAGCGAGTTCGAGCGCCTGGCACGCAGCCTGCCGGCCGGCATGGAACTGCGCAAGGTCTCGGACCAGCCGGCGGCGGTCAAGGCCGGCGTGGGCGAGTTTGTCCAGGTGCTGGTCGAGGCGTTGGTCATCGTGCTGCTGGTGAGTTTCTTCTCGTTGGGCCTGCGCACGGGGCTGGTGGTGGCGCTGGCCATCCCGTTGGTGCTGGCCATGACCTTCGCCGCCATGCACTACTTCGGTATCGGCCTGCACAAGATCTCCCTCGGCGCGCTGGTGCTGGCCTTGGGCTTGTTGGTCGATGATGCGATCATTGCCGTGGAGATGATGGCGATCAAGATGGAGCAGGGCTACGACCGCCTCAAGGCGGCCAGCTACGCCTGGAGCAGCACCGCGTTCCCGATGCTCACCGGCACCCTGATCACGGCGGCGGGCTTCCTGCCCATTGCCACGGCGGCCTCCAGTACGGGCGAGTACACCCGTTCGATTTTTCAGGTGGTGACCATTGCCTTGCTGACCTCCTGGGTGGCCGCCGTGGTATTCGTGCCTTACCTGGGCGAGCGCCTGCTGCCGGACCTGGCCAAGCTGCATGCCTCCCGTCATGGCAAGGACGGCCACGCGCCAGACCCTTACGCCACACCGTTCTACCAGCGTGTACGGCGTGTGGTGGAGTGGTGTGTGCGGCGGCGCAAGACGGTGATCCTGCTGACCATTGCCGCCTTTGTCGGCAGTATCCTGCTGTTCCGTTTCGTGCCCCAGCAGTTCTTCCCGGCCTCAGGGCGCCCGGAGTTGATGGTCGACCTGAAACTGGCCGAGGGTGCCTCGCTGGCCAACACCGCCGAGCGGGTCAAGCAACTGGAGGCGTTGCTCAAGCAGCAGGAAGGTATCGACAATTATGTGGCCTACGTGGGCACCGGTTCGCCGCGTTTCTACCTGCCACTGGACCAGCAGCTGCCGGCGGCCAGCTTCGCCCAGTTCGTGGTACTGGCCAAGTCGATGGAAGACCGCGAGCGCCTGCGCAGCTGGCTGATCAGCACCATGGACCAGCAGTTCCCCGACCTGCGTGCCCGGGTCACCCGCCTGGAAAACGGCCCGCCCGTGGGTTACCCGGTGCAGTTCCGGGTGACTGGCGAGCACATCGAGAAGGCCCGCGCGCTGGCCCGTGAAGTGGCCGACAAGGTGCGCCAGAACCCGCATGTGGTGAACGTGCACCTGGACTGGGAAGAGCCGAGCAAGGCGGTGTTCCTCGAGATCGACCAGGACCGCGCCCGCGCCTTGGGCGTGAGCACCGCTCACCTGTCGAGCTTCCTGCAAAGCTCGCTGACCGGCACCACGGTCAGCCAGTATCGCGAGGACAACGAGTTGATCGAGATCCTGCTGCGCGGCACCCGGCAGGAACGCAGCGAGCTTGGCAACCTCGGCAGCCTGGCACTGCCGACCGACAATGGCCAGAGCGTGGCGTTGTCGCAGGTCGCGACCCTGGAGTACGGCTTCGAGGAGGGCATCATCTGGCACCGTAACCGCTTGCCGACGGTGACCGTGCGCGCCGATATCTACGACAAGGAGCAGCCGGCGACGCTGGTGAAACAGATAGAACCGACCCTGCGTGACATTCGTGCCAAGCTGCCGGATGGATATTTGCTGGAAGTGGGCGGCACGGTCGAGGACTCCGAGCGCGGGCAGAAGTCGGTGAATGCCGGCATGCCGCTGTTCGTGGTGGTGGTGCTGAGCTTGCTGATGATCCAGCTGCGCAGCTTCTCGCGCACGGTGATGGTGTTCCTCACCGCGCCGCTGGGGCTGATTGGCGTGACCTTGTTCTTGCTGGTATTCCGCCAGCCGTTCGGCTTTGTCGCCATGCTTGGCACCATTGCCCTGGCGGGGATGATCATGCGCAACTCGGTGATCCTGGTGGACCAGATCGAGCAGGACATCGCGGCGGGGCTGGATCGCTGGCAAGCGATCATCGAAGCCACGGTGAGGCGCTTCCGCCCGATCGTGCTGACTGCTTTGGCGGCGGTGCTGGCGATGATCCCGTTGTCGCGCAGTGTGTTCTACGGGCCGATGGCGGTGGCGATCATGGGCGGGTTGATCGTGGCCACGGTGCTTACCCTGCTGTTCTTGCCGGCGTTGTATGCGGCTTGGTTCAGGGTGAAGAAAGCCTAGCGGCTGTCATCGCACTGTAGGAGCAGCCTTGTGCTGCGAAGAGGCCGGCACGGCAACATGAATTTTCATGTGCTGCCCCGGCCTCTTTGCAGCACAAGGCTGCTCCTACAAGGATTTGCGACAACCGGGATTCAGAGGGCGCCGAAGACCTTCTTGGCCAGGCTGGTAGCCGCTTCAGCCGGGTTCTGGCGAATGCTCTGCTCCTGCTTGGCAATCATCTCGAACAGGCCATCCAGTGCCTTTTCAGTCACGTAGTTCTCGATGCTGGCGCTCTTGGCATCGACCACACCCAACGCCACTGCCTGCCCGGCAAAGTTGTTGTACTGCTGAGCCAGGCCAACCTTGTCGGTAGCCTGCTTGACGATCGGCAGGAACTTGGCGCGGATCTGCTCGCGGCTGCTCTTGTTCAGGTACTGGGTGGCCGAGTCGTCACCGCCGGCGAGGATGCCCTTGGCATCGGTCACGCTCATGTTCTTCACGGCATCTACCAGAATCGCCTGGGCCTGCGGCACGGCAGCCTCGGCGGCCTTGTTCATGCTGGTTTCCAAGGCCTCGACCTGTTCACCCTTGCCGAACATCTTCATCGCCTTGGCGGCCTTGCCCAGGTTGCCAGGCAGTTCGATGCGCACGTCGGGGTTGTCGCTGAAGCCGCCCGGGGTGCTCAGCTGCTTGACGGCCAATTGTGCGCCTTGGGTCAAGGCATCCTTCAGGCCGCCAGTGGCGTCTTTCTGGGTCAGATCGCCCAGCGACAGGGCCAGGGCACTGGCCGACAGCAGCAGGCCGGCACACAGGGTGGTGAAGCGCAGGGAAGTGCGGATCATGAAGCTTTCCTTGTAAACAGATGAATGCGGGTTTCAGCGGACCGGATCGACCTTGATCCGCACGGGCTGAGGGTCACTGCCGTCGAGCATGACACCGTGGTGCTCGGTGTTTATGAACAGCAGCTTGCCGTCCAGCTCGATGCGCGCGCTTACCGCATAGCGGTGGCCTGGCTTGACCTGGGCCGGGTCGTAGATGAGGTGGAATGGCAGCGGTACGTTGCCTTTGACCGGACCAGCCTGGCGGGCCAGGGTAACCGCCGGGGCGTCCATCAGCGAGACGTCCTGCAGCTCCACGCTGAGGGTGGCGGCCGGTGGCAGGGCACTGCGTTGCAGGTAGAAGACTTCGCCATCCAGGCTGGCCTGGTTGGACGGGGTGTGGCTGGAACAGGCTGCTAGCAAGGATGCGCAACACAGCATAAAGAGCTTTTTCATGGTATCTCCGAAGTCCTTGGCGTTGGCTTGTGGCCAACCCCAGGGACTTTAGCGGATTTCTTCTGGTGGGTCCTTGATGAAGATGCGACAAAGACAAAGAGGGGGAGAGCAAGGCGAAGCGCAATATTCAGCTACGGCGCGGCGGTCGCAGGCTGATTGCCTCCAGTTCGGTAACGCTTGGAAGGGTCAGGCCGCGCAGCGTTCTCCCGGCGTACGGGGTCATGGTGTGTGGGTCGTAGTAGGCCACGCGCAGATGCAAGGGTTCGTCGTCATTGACTGTGTTGCCATCCAGGTACGTGGTAAGCGTCACAGGTCCGTGTGTCGGCCACAGGGCGGCACCGGCAATGTAGCTGGAGCTTCTGTTGCTGTAACCGTCTTCCTGGGTCCGATACAGGCCGAACGTCATGAGCGCCTGTGGCCTTAGCAACTCTTCGGGAATCTCGATGATGTTCTTCATCTCGATGATCGCGGGCGACAGGGGCTGCTGACTTTGCTCGCCAGGCTGGGCGGGTATCCTCAGGACCATGGGAGGGTTTGGCTCAGGCTGGTTGATTGCAAGTGGCATCGACAGGCTCAAGCCGTTTGGCTCTTCATTGACGCCAACACCATAACTGGCCACTAGCGTTGGTTCGGCACCTTCCGGCAGGCTATTGCGGTCCAGCAGCAAGTTGAAAGGCATTGCGACGCCAAGCGTCTGGCACCCCCAGGCGGCCAGGATGATCTTGTTCTCATCCGTGCCCAACTGTACGCGTACGCCAAGGTGCGGTGCGCCTTCAGCTGTATGGATGCACGACGGGACAAGCACGGTCCCGCGGATCTCGATGAAGTTGGCGGGTAGCATGTTGGTTTTCCTCGGTTCGGTCATGGGTACAGGCGCCAGTCACTCAGCGAGGTTGTCGCTGAACTGGCGACCGTTTTCGGTGGCAATCTGGTCGACAGTCACCCGTTGTGTACCCGATACCGTGGCTGGTTCTATCGAGTGACGGCTGGTGGTGATGTAGCGCAGTTGGCCGTCTATCTCGATGCGCGCGGCGAGGGCATAGCTGCGGCGTGGGTCGATAAGGCTGGTATCAAACGTCAGCGGCAGATTGATCGGCATCAGGCCGCCACAGCGCAGACGCAACTCGGCAAGGCTGATGGAGCGCGCATCTGCCTTCGAAATATCGATCAGCTTCAATTCAACCAGGCCGGACGGTGCGAGCGTGTTATCGCCAGAGGAAACGATTTCAACGTCCAGCGTCTTCATTTGAGTCATGTTGGTGCTCCTTGAGAGGGATGTGCTGAAGAGCACCGTGATCCTGATCCCTCCCAAGGGCTGAGAGCAGCCTGAAAAGCTACCGCTGTATAACCTCCGCAGGCTCATCGCGGTGCAATGCCACCTGGCGGATCGACAGGCGCAGTTCCGCAGACAGCACGCGCTTGGCCACGCCTTCGGCCAGCTCGCCGAGCTTGTTGCGATAACCGAGCTTGCCTTGGGCGTCAGCATGTAGCACGCCTTGCTCGACCAAGGTCTGGATAAAGTGGCGGAACAGGGTCTTGTCGAAGAACTCCGGGGCGTTCAGGCCGTGCAGGATCGACAGGCGCTGGGCCATCATCACGCACAGGTCTTCCAGTTCTTCGGCGCTGAGGCTGTTCTGCCCGCTGTTGAGCAACAGCGAGGTGGCCATGTAGAAACGCTGCAGGGTCTGGGTGATAGTGCGGGCGAGCAGGGTCAGCAACACGAACTGCCGCGAGCTGGGCGCCGGGCGAATGTAGATGGCGTTGTCCTGGCGCAGCAGCCCTTGCTCGACCAGTGCGGCCAGCCACTGGTCGATCACCGCATCCAGTTGTTCCGGCGTCCAGCGCAGGAACAGTTCGGCCTGCAGGTAGGGATACAGCGCGTGTACATACTGGCCCAGCAGTTCGCGGCTCATGCGCGAGCTGCTGAGGAAGAAGCTGGCCAGCAGCGCCGGCAGGGCGAAGATGTGCAGCACGTTGTTGCGGTAATAGGTCATCAGTACCGCGTTGCCTTCATCCAGGTACAGGATGCGGCCCAGGGCGTCCTTCTGCTCGGCCACCAGGTTCATCCCGCGCACGTGCTCGATCAGCGCCTGGCCGTCGCCGTCGGGCAGGGTGGTGTGCGGCGAGTAGGGTACCTGGCGCAGCAAGGCCAGGTACAGGTCGAGCACGCGGGTCAGGGCGCGCTCGTCCAGGGCCAGGCGGCTGGTGGACAGCAGCGCCAGCGCCACCAGGTTGACCGGGTTGATAGCGGCCGCCTCGTTGAGGTGGCGGGCAACGGTTTCGCCCAGGCGGGTGGTGGTGGCGTTGAGCCAGGCCGGGCGGTACTGCGGGCCGTGGTCCTGTTCACGCCAGCCGGGTTGTTGCTGGTCGAGGAAACCGGCCAGGCGGATCGGCTCGCCAAAGTTCACGTACACCTGGCCAAAGCGCTGCCTGAGCGCGCCGAACACCTTGAAGATATCGAAGATCGACTCTTTCTTCTTGCTGGCACCGCGCAGCTCGCCCAGGTAGGTGCGGCCTTCGAGCACGCGCTCGTAGCCGATGTAAACCGGCACGAAAACGATCGGCGTACGCGACGAACGCAGGAAGCTGCGCAGGGTAATGGCCAGCATTCCGGTGCGCGGCTGCAGCATGCGCCCGGTGCGCGAGCGCCCGCCTTCGACGAAGTACTCGACCGGAAAGCCCTTGGTGTACAGGGTGTGCAGGTACTCGTTGAACACCGCGGTGTACAGCGGGTTGCCCTTGAACGTGCGGCGCATGAAGAAGGCGCCGCCACGGCGTAGCAGGTTACCCACCAGCGGCATGTTGAGGTTGATGCCCGCGGCCACGTGCGGCGGCGTCAGGCCGTTGCGGAACAGCAGGTACGACAGCAGCAGGTAGTCGATGTGGCTGCGGTGGCACGGCACATAGATCACTTCGTGGCCGGGTGCGATGCCTTGCACCTGCTCGATGTGGTTGACCTTGATGCCGTCGTAGATCTTGTTCCAGAACCAGCTCAGCACCACTTCGAGGAAGCGGATCGCGGTGTAGGTGTAGTCCGAGGCAATCTCGTTGCCATAGCGCAGGGCCTGGGCTTCGGCCTTGGCCAGCGGCAGGTTTTCGCGCTGCGCCTCTTCGACGATGGCCTGGCGCACCTGGGGCGCGTGGATCAGGCCTTTGACCAGGTTGCGCCGGTGCGAGATGTCCGGGCCGATGACTGCGGTCTTCAGGTTGCGAAAGTGCACGCGCATCAGGCGCTGGGCCATGCGTACGGTGCGTTCGTGGCCCTTGTTGTGCTGTACCAGTTCGCGCAGGTGAATGGGCGCGGAGAACTGCACCCGGGTCTTGCGCCCGAGGATCAGTACGGTCAGCAGCCGGCGCAGGCGCCCGGTAACCGCCCAGCTGTCGGCGAACAGCAACTTCCACGGGCTGGATTCACTTGCCGGGGTCTGCCCCCAGAACACACTGACCGGAATGATCTGCGCATCCTCTTCGGCATGCTGGCTGACGGCGGCGACCAGGCGCTCCAGGGTGGGTGGGGCACCGCGCTTGTCATGGCGGCCGAGCCAGTCCGGGTCCGGGGTGAGGTAGAAGAATGCCGCAGGTTCCTGCAGCGGGCCAACCGCCACCGGCAGCACCGGGCGCGGCAGGCCCGCCTTGGTGCATTCATGGTCGAGCACGACCAGGTCGGTGAGCGCGGGCGAGGGCAAGGCATAGAACACCGGCCGGCTGCGGTCGAGCTTGAGGGTGAGGGAAGACTGGTTGATGGTCTCGGAGCGCACCCACAGGTACAACAGGCGACGCAGGGCGCCGAAGATCAGGCGGCGCAGGGGGGAACGGGTCATGGGGTGTGTGCCCTGGGGGTGGTTTTCAGGTGGGTATCCAGCCAATTAGTCTGCCGTATCCGCGCAAGTTCAGCAAAAATCGCCGAACGGCGCGACGGTCATCAAATTTTTTTGTTCTGTGTCATATACTCGGCCTGCCACTTGCAAGATATTTGCGCAAGCGGCGTCGACACAGGGAGGGACTCTGTGTCTGCAAGGCGATCTTCACAATAAAAATCCGGAGTAGTTCAGATGTCGTCTCGTGAGACTGGGAATGTAAAGTGGTTCAACGATGCCAAGGGTTATGGCTTCATTCAGCGCGAAGGTGGTGCGGATGTATTCGTCCACTATCGGGCGATCCGCGGTGAGGGGCATCGTACCCTGGTCGAAGGTCAGCGGGTGGAGTACGCCTGCGTGCAGGGCCAGAAAGGCCTGCAAGCCGAGGACGTAGTAGGGCTCTGAGCCTCATGCGGTAAGGCTTGCTGTGGGAGCTGGCTTGCCGGCGATCACCGGCGAAGCCGGTGCCAGGCACCGTGTTGCCTGCATCGCCGGCAAGCCGGGCTCCCACAAAGAATGCAGTGCATTCAGGTGCGCCAGGTGATTTCCTCTTCACCGTCGGCGCTGATGCGGACCCAGCGGTCGGCATCTTCTTCCCCATCTTCCTCCACCCAGCCACCTGGCGCGCAGCGCACTTCCACACCCAGTGCGGCAAATGCGGCGCGGGCGCAGGCAACGTCATCGGCCCACGGCGTCTGGTCGCTTTCCAGGTACAGGCTGTTCCATTTCCCTACAGCCTTGGGTAGCCAGGTGACCGGAATGTTACCGGCCTGGCATTTGAAGGTATGGCCTTTCTGCTTCCATTCGCTGCAGGGGCCGATTGCCTGGGCGAGCCACTCGGCAATCTGCTTGTGGTCGACGTCGGCGTCCTTCAGGTAGATCTCGATATCAGGTTGGCGCATAAGGGCTCCGGGTGTGCTCAGTCTTGGCGCACGAAATAGTCATAACGCATGGAAACCGTGACCTCGAACGGCTCGGGCTGGTCGATCACCCGGGCACGCTTTTCGGCACTGGCACGCCAGCCGTGCGGGGTCATGGCCAGCAGGTCGGCGCGGGCCTTGGGCGCGGCCAGGCTCAGGCGGAACTCCAGGGTTTCGCTGTGGGCATGGGCCATGCCTTCGGGGACCAGGGCCAAGTGTTTGTCGTCGGCGTAAGGGCGTACTTCATCGTAGAGCACTTCGCGCAGTTCCATCAGGTGGCCGCTGGTGGGGCCGACCCGCATCAGGCCGCCGCCCGGGCTGAGCAGGCGCTTGGCCTCGTCCCAGTCCAGCGGGCTGAATACGCTGGCGATGAACTGGCAGCTGGCGTCGGCAAGCGGCACGCGGGCCATGCTGGCGACCATCCAGGTAACCTCGGGCGCGCGACGGCAGGCACGCTTGACTGCCTCGCGGGAAATGTCCAGGGCATAGCCGTCGGCAGCCGGCAGTGCCTGGGCGATTTGCGCAGTGTAGTAACCCTCGCCACAGCCGATGTCCAGCCAGGCCTCGGGCTGGCGTTCGGCGGCCAGCTCGGCCAGGCGGCGCGCCACCGGCGCGTAGTGGCCGGCGTCGAGGAAATCGCGGCGGGCTTCGACCATGGCCTGGTTGTCACCCGGGTCGCGGCTGTTCTTGTGCTGCACCGGCAGCAGGTTCAGGTAACCCTGGCGGGCCCGGTCGAAGCGGTGGCCGGCCGGGCACACCACGCCGTTGTCGAGCCGGCTCAGCGGCGCCTGGCAAAGAGGGCAGGCGAGCATCAGGCGAGCAACCGGACCAGGGTCTGGTAATAGATTTCGGTCAGCAGGTCGAGATCGCTGGCCAGGATCCGCTCATCCACCTGGTGGATGGTGGCGTTGACCGGGCCGAGCTCGACCACCTGGGTGCCCATGGTGGCGATGAAGCGCCCATCGGAGGTACCGCCGCTGGTCGACGGCTGGGTGTCGCGGCCGGTGACGCCCTTGATGCTGGCCGAGACGGCGTCCAGCAATTCGCCCGGTTCGGTAAGGAACGGCAGGCCCGACAGCGCCCAGTCGATCGACCAGTCCAGCTCATGCTTGTCGAGGATCGCCGACACCCGCGCCTGCAGGCCTTCGACGGTGGACTCGGTAGAGAAACGGAAGTTGAACAGGGCGGTCAGCTCGCCGGGGACCACGTTGGTGGCGCCGGTGCCGGAATTGAGGTTGGAGATCTGGAAACTGGTCGGCGGGAAGAACGCATTGCCTTCGTCCCAGTGCTCGGCCGCCAGTTCCGCCAGGGCCGGAGCGGCCAAGTGGATCGGGTTGCGCGCCAGGTGCGGGTAGGCCACATGGCCCTGCTTGCCGCGCACGGTCAGCTTGGCGCCCAGCGAGCCACGGCGGCCGTTCTTGACCACGTCACCCAGCAGGGTGGTGCTGGAGGGTTCGCCGACGATGCACCAGTCCAGGCGCTCGTTGCGTGCTTTCAGGCGCTCGACCACGGCCTTGGTGCCATGGTGGGCCGGGCCTTCCTCGTCGCTGGTGATCAGGAACGCGACCTTGCCGCGGTGGTCCGGGTAGTCCTGCACGAAGCGCTCGCTGGCAATCACCATGGAGGCCAGGCTGCCTTTCATGTCGGCGGCGCCACGACCGCAGAGCATGCCGTCGGCGTCGATCAGCGCTTCGAACGGCTCATGCTGCCATTGCTGCACCGGGCCGGTGGGTACCACGTCGGTGTGGCCGGCGAAGCACAGCACCGGGCCATCCTGGCTGCCGTGGGTGGCCCAGAAATTGTCGACGTCCTCGATGCGCATCGGCTCGAGCTGGAAGCCTACGGCGCCCAAGCGGTTCATCATCTGCGCCTGGCAGTCGGCGTCGACGGGGGTGACCGAGGGGCGACGGATCAGGTCGCAGGCCAGTTGAAGGGTAGGCGAGAGCTCGGCAGGGGCCGTCATGGGGAACTCCGGGGCAAGGCAAGGCGGGGAAATCTGAGGGCGTTATCTTATATCAAACCGTCAGGCCAATGGGGCCGCTTTGCGGCCCATCGCGACACAAGGCCGCTCCTACAGGCGATCTCGCCATATCTGACGGGATGCGATCCCCTGTACGCGCGGCCTTGTGTCGCGATAGGGGCGCAAAGCGCCCCCGGCATTCTCAGGCCTGCTGCGGCTCGGCGGCCTTTTCCCCAGGCTTGGGCAGCGAAGACAGGAACGCCATCACCAGCGCCGCCACATAAGGCAACGATTGCACCAGCAACATCGCCACCCAGAAGCGCATGTCCGAACTCGGCAGCCCCTGTACCAGGTAGATGCCCAGCGCGGCGCCCCACAGCAGCAACATGATGAACAGCTCTTCCCGAGCCTCGGAAATCGCCACCAGCAGCCCGTGGCTGTCGGCGTTTTTCGGTGTGCGGAAGAACGGCATGCTGCTGGTGAAGAACCCGTACAGCACCGCCTTGGCGATGGTATGCGACAGTGCCAGCCCGGCCAGCGCCGCAGCAAAGGCATCTTTCAGGTTCACCCCTACCGCGCGGCGGTAGAGGAAGATGATCTTGCCGACCTTGAAGAAGAACAGTGCCAGCGGCGGAATGGCAAAGATCATCAGCGGCGGGTCGACCCGGTGCGGCACGATGATCATCGCCGCCGACCACAGCAGCGCGCCGATGGTGAAGAAGATGTTCATGCCATCGGCGATCCACGGCAGCCAGCCGGCCAGGAAGTGGTAGCGCTGGCCGCGGGTCAGCTCGCTGCCCTTGCCGCGCAGCAGGGCGCTGGCGTGGTGCTTGATGATCTGGATGGCGCCGTAGGCCCAGCGGAAGCGTTGCTTCTTGAAGTCGATGAAGGTGTCGGGCATCAGGCCCTTGCCGTAGCTGTTGTGGGCATAGGCGGCCGACAGGCCCTTCTCGAATACCCGCAAGCCCAGTTCGGCGTCCTCGCAGATGCACCACTCGGCCCAGCCCAGCTCTTCCAGCACGCTGCGGCGGGTCATGGTCATGGTACCGTGCTGGATGATCGCGTCACGGTCGTTGCGGGTGACCATGCCGATGTGGAAGAAGCCCTTGTACTCGCTGTAGCACAGCTTCTTGAAGGCGCTTTCGTGCTGGTCGCGGTAGTCCTGCGGCGACTGCACCACGGCAATCTTCGGGTCGGCGAAGTGCGGCACCATGTGCTTGAGCCAGTTGCGGTCGACGCAGTAGTCCGAGTCGATCACCGCGATCACCTCGGCGTCTTTGGCGGTGTGCGGGATCAGGTAGTTCAGCGCGCCGCCCTTGAAACCGGCCAGGGGCGCGACGTGGAAGAACCTGAAGCGCTCGCCGAGCTTCTCGCAATGGGCCTTGAGCGGCTCCCACACGGCCGGGTCCTTGGTGTTGTTGTCGATCACCAGCACTTCGTAGTCTGGGTAATCCAGCGCGGCCAGGGCATCGAGGGTCTGTTTGACCATCTCCGGCGGCTCGTTGTAGCACGGCACATGCACCGATACCTTGGGCCGGTAGGCGCTATCGGCCTGCACCGGCAGGAATTCGCGCCGGCGCTTGTGTATCCATACTGCCTCGGCCAGTTCGTGGGCCTCGGTCAGCAGCACGATGAACACGCCCAGCGCGCCGAGGGCAAGCAGCACGCCTACGGTCAGGCTGAACCAGGTGCTGTATTGCTGGCTGTAGTCGTAGGCGATCCATACCAGCACCGACCCGCACAGGAAGGTGATGAAGGTCAGGAAGGTGCGGCCGCGCTGGCGCAGGGCCGAACCGTCGATGAAAAGTACCATCAGGGCGATCATCGCCAGCACTACCGAGGCCACCGCCAGGGCGCGCCATTGCGGTATCGCCACCACCGGGCCGTCAAAGTTGAATTTTTGCTGGCGTTCGGCGTTGTACACGCCCCAGTAGGCGCCCACCGAGCCTTCGTCGCTGGCCTTCCACGGCTGGTCGTAGGCTTCGATGACGAAGTAATTGTAACCACGGCGGTTGAGGGTGTTGACCAGGGTACGCAGGTAGATGGCCTGGTCAGCCTGGGTGGCATCGGCGCCGCCGCGCATGCGGCCGTTGCTCGGCCAGCCGACTTCCGACAGCAGCAGGGGTTTGCGCGGGAACTGGTGCTTCAGCTCGCGGGCACGGTCGAGCACGAACTCGACCGAATCCTTCATCGGCACGAACTCCCAGTACGGCAGGATGTGCGCGGCAATCAGGTCGACGTGCTTGGCCAACTGCGGGTTTTCCTTCCAGATGTGCCATTGCTCACTGGTGGTCACCGGCACCTTGACCGCTGCGCGTACCCGGTCCAGGTACTTGATCAGGTTTTCCGGGGTGACTTCTTCGCGGAACAGCGCCTCGTTGCCGACCACCACCCGCACCACGCTGCGCGAGGTGTTGGCCAGCTGGATGGCCGTGGCGATTTCGCGTTCGTTGCGCTCCAGGTCCGGGCTGATCCAGATGCCCAGCGTCACCCGTAGGCCGAATTCCTCGGCCAGGCGCGGGATATCCGCCTGGGTGCCCTCCACGGTGTAGATCCGGATGCTGTCGGTCAGTTTGCTCAACTGTTCCAGGTCCTGGCGCATCTGGTCGTCACTGGGGTACTGGCCCTTCTGCGGGCTTTCGCCCAGGCGGAACGGTGAATACGAGAAGCCAGAGATCTGCTCTGGCCAGGCGGGGGCGGAGACCGGGCGGTTGATCAGGGCCCAGAACCCGGTGAACAACGCGGCGATGGCCAGGACCACGACCAGGTTCAGGCCGAATTTACGTGAAGACATTGTCGTCCATATGTGTCGAAGTGATACGACATTAAAGCAGGGTTGGTAGTCTCTTTCCTAACGATGCAGGCCATGGGCCCGCTGGCATATAATGCGCGCCGGTTTTTTGGGGTATGAACATGAGCACAGAAGATCCACGCTTCGCCGGCGTTGCCCGGCTGTATGGCGACCAGGGGTTGCACCGTCTGGGCCAGGCCCATGTGGCCGTGGTCGGTATTGGCGGGGTAGGCTCGTGGGCGGCGGAAGCGCTGGCACGCAGTGGCGTGGGCGAGATCACCCTGTTCGACCTTGACGATGTGTGCGTCAGCAACACCAACCGCCAGGCCCATGCCTTGGAAGGGCAGGTGGGGCGGCCCAAGGTCGAGGTCATGGCCGAGCGCCTGCGGGCGATCAACCCGGGGTGTACGGTGCATGCTGTCGCTGACTTCGTCACCCGCGACACCATGGTCGAGTACATCACCGAGAACCTCGACTGTGTGATCGACTGCATCGACAGCGTCATGGCCAAGGCGGCGCTGATTGCCTGGTGCCGGCGGCGCAAGATCGCCATCGTCACCACGGGGGGCGCCGGTGGGCAGATCGACCCGACACAGATCCAGATCGCCGACCTGAACAAGACCTTCAACGACCCGCTGGCCTCGCGGGTGCGTTCCACCCTGCGCCGCGACTACAACTTCTCGCGCAATGTCAGCCGCAACTATGGCGTGCCATGCGTGTTCTCCAGTGAACAGCTGCGCTACCCCAAGGGCGATGGCAGCGTTTGCCTGCAGAAAAGCTTCGTGGGCGAGGGCGTGCGGTTGGACTGCGCGGGTGGCTTTGGCGCGGTGATGATGGTGACCGCGACCTTTGGCATGGTGGCGGCGAGCAAGGCGGTGGAAAAACTGGTAGCGGGGGCGCGGCGACCTTCGGAGCGGGTCAAGCCTGAATAGACCGCGTGGGCTTCTTCGCGGGCTTGCCCGCTCCCACAGGTACTGCATCTCTCTCCAGAAAGGTGAAGGTCCTGTGGGAGCGGGCGAGCCCGCGAAGAGGTCAGCACCGATTCAACGGTTGGACGCCAGCTCCGCCATCCGCTGCAACACCGCATGCAGCCCATTGCTGCGCGACGGCGAAAGCTGGCGCTCCAGGCCCAGCTGAGTGAACCACTCACGCAGATCGAGCCCGGCGAGTTCTTCACTGGCCAATCCCTGCACCCGCACCAGCAACAACGCCAGCAGCCCACGCAACAGGCGTGCATCGCTGCTGGCCTTGAACCGCCACAAGCCCTCGACCTGCTCGGCCACCAGCCATACCAGGCTTTCGCAGCCATGCACCCGGTTGGCCTCAGTCTTTTCAGTGTCAGCCAGCGGTTCCAGCCGGTAGCCCCACTGCATCAGCAGCCGTGCACGCTGCTCCCAGCCCTTGCCCTGCTCGAAAGCTTCCAGCGCCTGGCGCGCCTGATCCGGCAGGGTCATCGCAACAGCTCCAGGCCTTGATCCAACGCCTCGAAGAAACGCTGCAAGTCATCGCTGTCGTTATACAGCCCCAATGACACGCGGATCGCGCCCTCCAGGCCCAGGCCCTGCAGCAGCGGCATGGCACAGTGGTGCCCGGCACGCACGGCAATGCCTTGCTCGGTCAGCAGGTGGGCGATGTCGGCGTTGTGCACGCCTTCGATGACGAAACTGGCAAGGGCCGCCTGTGGCGTGCCCAGGATGCGCACACCATCGCGGTCTGCCAGGCCGCGCAGCAGGTGCTGGTGCAGGCTGGTTTCATGGGCTTCGAGTGCCTGGGCATCGAAGCTGGCCAGGTAGTCCAGGGTCGCACCCAGGCCGATCACCCCGGCGATCGGTGGCGTGCCAGCCTCGAACCCCAGCGGCGCCGGGCGGAAGCTGGCGTTGTGGTACTCGGCCAGTTGCACCATCTCGCCGCCGAACTGCCAATGGTGCAGCAGCTCCAGCGCCTGGCTGCGGCCGTACAGCACGCCCACGCCTTCCGGGCCGTACAGCTTGTGACTGGAGAACACATAGAAGTCGCAGCCAAGCTGCTGCACATCATGGCGGCCATGCACCACGCCCTGGGCACCGTCGACCACGGTCAGCGCGCCTTGGGAGCGGGCATGGGCCAGCAGCGCCGGCAGCGGCTGCCAGGTACCCAGCACGTTGGACAGCTGGCTCACCGCCAGCACCCGGGTGCGCGGGCCGATCAGTTGCAGCGCTTGGTCCAGGTCGATGCGGCCATGGGCATCCAGCGGCAGCACCACCAGGCGCAGGTTGCGTCGACGCGCCAGCTGTTGCCAGGGCAGCAGGTTGGCATGGTGCTCCAGGGCGCTGACGGCAATTTCGTCACCGGCCTCGAAGCGGTGTTCCAGGCCATAGGCCAGCAGGTTCAGTGCCGAAGTGGCACCGTGGGTGAAGATGATCTGCCGCGAGTCTGGCGCATTGAGCCAGGCGGCAACCTTGTCGCGGCTGGTTTCGAAGGCCTGTGTGGCCAGTGCGCCGGGCAGGTGCTGGGCACGGTGCACGTTGGCCGCGCCATGGCCGTAGTAATGGCTCAGGGCATCGAGCAGGGCTTTCGGCTTCTGGGTGGTGGCGGCGCTGTCCAGGTAGGTCTGGTGCTGCCGTTGCAGGGCGGCGATGGCGGGAAAATCGGCACGCCAGGGGGAGGGCTGGAACATGGTCGCGGGGCCTGGAATGAAAATCGGGTCTGGCGTGGTGCCAGACCCGATCTTAACATTTCAAACGCTGAGAATCCGCTGTTCGCGAGCAAGCTCGCTCCGGCAGCGGTTGAAAGGTTCTCAGTTGTGCGCGTGCAGCGCCTCGTTCAGCTCGATGGCCGACTTGTGGGTCTTGCACTCCACCGCGCCGTTCAGCGAGTTGCGGCGGAACAGCAGGTCGGTCTGGCCGGCCAGGTCGCGGGCCTTGACCACTTTGACCAGCTGGTTGTTCTCGTCCAGCAGGTTCACCTTGGTACCGGCGGTGATGTACAGGCCGGCTTCGACGGTGTTGCGGTCGCCCAGCGGAATGCCGATACCGGCGTTGGCGCCGATCAGGCAGCCTTCGCCAACCTTGATGACGATGTTGCCGCCACCGGACAGGGTGCCCATGGTCGAGCAGCCGCCGCCCAGGTCCGAGCCCTTGCCGACGAATACGCCAGCGGAAACGCGGCCCTCGATCATGCCCGGGCCTTCGGTGCCAGCGTTAAAGTTGACGAAGCCTTCGTGCATGATGGTGGTGCCTTCGCCGATGTAGGCGCCCAGGCGCACTCGGGCAGTGTCGGCGATACGCACGCCTGCCGGGACCACGTAGTCGGTCATTTTCGGGAACTTGTCCACCGAGAACACTTCCAGCAGCTCGCCCTTCAGGCGCGCTTCCAGTTGCAGTTCGGCGAGTTCGGCCAGGTCGACCGCGCCCTGGTTGGTCCAGGCCACGTTCGGCAGCAGCGGGAAGATGCCAGCCAGGCTCACGCCGTGCGGCTTGACCAGGCGGTGCGACAGCAGGTGCAGCTTGAGGTAGGCCTCTGGCGTCGAGGTCAGCGCGGCGTCTTCGGCCAGCAGGGTGGCGACCAGCGGCTTGTGGCTTTCGGCCAGGCGGGTCAGCAGGGCGGCTTGGGTGGCATCCACACCTTTCACGGCTTCGGCCAGTTGCGCGGCCTGGGCGTTGCTGAAGGCGATGGCCTGGTTGCCACCTTGGTAACCGAGAACAGGGGCTACTGCAGCGACCAGTTCGGCGCTCGGGTTGAGCAGTGGTTGTGCGTAGAACACTTCCAGCCAGGCGCCCTGGCGGTTCTGGGAGCCGACACCGAAGGCCAGGCTGAACAGGGTATTGGACATGTGATTACCTCGTGCGAAATAGGGTAGGGGCTCAGGCCAGGGCAGCGGCGTACAGGTCGGGCTTGAAGCCGACCAGGGTACGCGCGCCAAGGTCGAGCACCGGGCGCTTGATCATCGACGGCTGGGCCAGCATCAGCTCGACGGCCTTGGCCTGGTCGAGGTCGGCCTTGCTGGCGTCGTCCAGCTTGCGGAAGGTGGTGCCGGCACGGTTGAGGATGACTTCCCAGCCGTGTTCCTCGCACCAGCGGTTCAGGCTGTCACGGTCGATGCCTTGGGCCTTGTAGTCGTGGAATTCGTAGGCGATGGCCTGGTCTTCGAGCCAGGTACGTGCCTTTTTCATGGTGTCACAGGCTTTGATGCCGTAGAGCGTGTAGGTCATTGTGTGCATTGGGGATAACAGGCTGCCCCAATCTCTCCGTTTTCCGATTTCAGTCGCGGGATTATGCGGGAACGATCCTGTGAGCGCCACGGGTGTGCATGTCTTGGGTCTTGCAGTGTGTCGGAGACCGAGCGCCGCCCGCGCGGCGCATCGCCGGCAAGCCAGCTCCCACATCTGTTTCGGGCCAGTTATTCCTGCACCTCAGCCGCGCGAACCCTTAGTGCATGACTGAATTTTGGTGAGAAGCAGAAGCGATACCTTCAATATCGAAGGGAACAAACAGGGCGGGCAGCGGTAATTTCACAGAAGAGACTGGCCCGAAACAGATGTGGGAGCTGGCTTGCCGGCGATGCGCCGCGCGGGCGGCGCTCGATCTCAGCATCACCTCAACTTCAAGGCATACAGTTCCAAGGCAACACCCGGTCAAGCCTGCACCATTGTTAAGTATGTGCAACTTGCGTACGTTTTCTCTATGGCCATCACTGTGGAAGTCGAGGCGCGAAAAACGAAGCGATCGGTCAAGCAGAGGAGCAAATGAATGAAAAAGCGTGATTTGTTTGCCGAAATGATGAGCGGCATCGACGAGATGAAAGCGCAGCGCGAGGGGAAGATCACCCTGCGCCAGCATCATGTAAAGGCATTGGATGCACCCAAGGTTACTCCGCAGGAGATTGTCGCCATACGTGAGGGGCTGCGTATGTCGCAGGAGGTATTTGCCAGGTGCATCAGGACGAAGGCAGCAACGCTCCGGAACTGGGAGCAGGATAAAGCCAGCCCGAACCCTCAGGCGGCAATGTTGCTCAAGTTGGTTGAAAAATACCCGGATATGCTGGAGCGGCTTGAAGCGGTGTAAACATTTGGAATTACCCAGACCCGCTTCGGCGGGTCTATTTTTTCGCTTGAGACGCATCGTGTTACATATTCGTGGTTCCCTTGCGACTATTGTGCAGCGGCCCCGAATCGCCCACCGCCGCTAACATATTGTTTCAATGGCGATGTTTCGCCCTGTTGTCGTTTCTGGTTCACAAAGGAAGCTTTCCCGGATGCAGTCCGCCTACACCGTCCTCATCCTGCTGACGCTGGTCAGCGTGTCGAAGCTGGTCGGCCGCATGATTCCGCTGCCCTTGCCGCTGGTACAGATCGCCGCTGGTGCCTTGCTCGCTTGGCCGACACTGGGCCTGCATGTGGCACTGGACCCCGAGCTGTTCCTGTTCCTGTTCCTGCCACCGTTGCTGTTCGCCGACGGCTGGCGCATTCCCAAGCGTGAGTTGTGGCGCATTCGTGGGCCGGTGGTGGCGCTGGCCGTGGGCCTGGTGCTGTTTACCGTGGTTGGGGCCGGTTACTTCATTCACTGGCTGCTGCCGAGCATCCCGCTGCCCGTGGCCTTCGCCCTGGCCGCAGTGTTGTCGCCAACCGACGCCGTGGCGGTTTCGGCCATTACCCAGGACCGCCTGCCCACCCCGCTGATGCACATGCTCCAGGGCGAGGCCCTGATGAACGATGCCTCGGGCCTGGTGACCTTCAAGTTCGCCCTGGCGGCGGCGATCACCGGGGTGTTCTCGCTGACCGATGCAAGCTTCAGCTTTGTGCTGGTCGCCTTGGGCGGCCTGGCGGTGGGCGTGGGCCTGAGCTGGCTGATCGGCCGCCTGCGTGCCTGGATGATCGCTCGCGGCTGGGATGACCCGGCCACCCACGTGGTGTTCATGTTGCTGCTGCCCTTCGCTGCCTACGTGCTGGCCGAGCGCCTGGGCGTATCGGGCATCCTTTCGGCGGTGGCCGCCGGCATGATGCAGAGCTGGCTGGACCTGCTGCCACGGCAGACCAGCACGCGCCTGCTCAACCGCAGCGTATGGTCGCTGCTGGAGTTCGCTTTCAACGGCCTGATCTTCCTGCTGCTGGGCCTGCAGTTGCCGGACATCATCAAGGCCGTGGTCAGCCATGAGCCCACCGTCTGGCCGACCCTGGCCTGGCGCTGCCTGGACGTGGTGGCGATCTTTGTGGCGCTGATCTTGCTGCGGTTCATCTGGGTCCAGAGCATCTGGCGCTTGATCGATGTGGTACGCCGCTGGCGCGGCAAGCCGGCGCTGGTGCTGGTGCCCACGGCGCGCTCGTGCTGGCTGCTGACCCTGGGCGGTGTGCGCGGAGCGGTCACCCTGGCCGGCGTGATGTCGATCCCGTTGCTGATGGGAGCAGGCAAGGCCTTCCCGGAGCGTGACCTGCTGATCTTCATTGCGGCCGGTGTGATCCTGTTGTCATTGATCAGCGCCTGTATCGCGCTGCCGCTGTTGCTGCGCGGGGTGACCAAGAGCCCGGACGAGCGCTTGCACCAGGAAGTGCAGGAGGCCTGGCGACGCACGGCCGAGGCGGCGATCCATGCGCTGGAGGCAGAGGAAGTGATCGACAGCAATGCGCCGCAGGATGCCGCGCAGGCGACCCTGGCGACCGAGTTGAAGGCGCGCTTGATGGCGGAATACCGCGATGAGCTGGACAGCTACAACAACAGCGCCGAGGCCAAGGCCCTGGCCGAGCAGATGGACCTGCTGGAGCGGCGTTTGCGCCTGCGGGCGCTGCGGGCCCAGCGGCTGGAGCTGTATGAACTGCATCGCCAGCATCTGGTGGGGGATGAAGTGGTGCGGCAGGTGCTGGGTGAGCTGGATATGAGTGAAGCGAACCTGGGGTCAGTCAGGTAGACCCCAAGGGGCCGCTTTGCGGCCCTGTGGGAGCGGGTTTACCCGCGAATCAGGCGACGCGGTGCATGGCACCGGCTGTGCCGGTGTTCGCGGGTAAAACCGCTCCTACAGGTACTGCACAACACTCGAGAGTTGTACGGCCCCTGTCGAATCAGCGGTTCTGCAGGAATTCGCGAATCCGCTCCGCCGCCTCGATGCACTCGGCCAGCGGTGCAACCAGTGCCATGCGCACACGCCCGGCGCCCGGGTTCACGCCATCCACTTCACGCGACAGGTACGACCCCGGTACCACCGTCACATGCTGAGCCTCGAACAGGTCGCGGGTGAACTCGGCATCGCTGCCGGGCACCTTGGCCCACAGGTAGAAGCTGCCATCCGGGCGCTGCACATCCAGCACCGGCTGCAGGATATCCAGCACGGCGTCGTACTTGGCGCGGTACTGGTCGCGGTTTTCACGCACATGCGCCTCGTCCTGCCAGGCAGCGATACTGGCCAGCTGGGTTTGTACCGGCATGGCGCAGCCGTGGTAGGTACGGTACAGCAGGAACGGCTTGATGATCTCGGCGTCACCGGCGACGAAGCCCGAGCGCAGGCCCGGCAGGTTGGAGCGCTTGGACAGGCTGTGGAATACCACGCAGCGCTTGAAGTCGCTGCGGCCCAGTTCCGCACAGGCGGTCAGCAGGCCTGGTGGCGGGGCATCCTCGTCGAAGTACAACTCGCTGTAGCACTCGTCGGCGGCAATCACGAAGTCGTGCTCGTCGGCCAGGGCAATCAGCTTCTTCAGGGTGTCCATCGGCACCAGTGCGCCGGTGGGGTTGCCCGGCGAGCACAGGAACAGGATCTGGCAACGCTTCCACACTTCAGCCGGCACGGCGTCGAAGTCGGGGTTGAAACCGTTGCTTTCCAGGCACGGCAGGTAGTGCGGGGTGGCACCGGCCAGCAGCGCTGCGCCTTCGTAGATCTGGTAGAACGGGTTGGGGCTGACCACCAGGCCGTCATCGGCGCGGTTGACCACGGCCTGGGTGAAGGCGAACAGCGCTTCACGGGTGCCGTTGACC
The DNA here is from genome assembly GCF_013305685.1 of Pseudomonas sp. 13159349. Lineage (NCBI taxonomy): Bacteria > Pseudomonadati > Pseudomonadota > Gammaproteobacteria > Pseudomonadales > Pseudomonadaceae > Pseudomonas > Pseudomonas sp. 13159349. The sequence continues at coordinate 1,368,042 of NZ_CP045553.1, forward strand.
GGCAGGATGTGGTGGTCGGCATCCAGCCAGCCGGCCGGTACGCCGAAGCGCCGCTCGCACCACTGGCCAATGGCCTGGCGCAGGGCGGGCAGGCCGATGGTGCTTGGGTACACTGCCAGCTTGTCGAGGTTGTCGGCCATGGCCTGGGCGACGAACACCGGCGATTCGTGCTTCGGCTCACCGATCGACAGCGCGATGGCGCGCTTGTCCGCCGCAGGCTTCACGCTGCCCAGCAGGGCGCGGAGTTTCTCGAACGGGTAGGGCTGAAGCTGGGTCAAGGCATGGTTCATCGGCGCAAGGTCTCGTCAATCGTCTAGTCGTTAAAAGGTCACGCGGGTGGGGCTGGCATCGCTGGCCTGGCCGGCCTGCAACTGCTGGACGATGGCCTCCTGCAGTCGGCTGCACAGCTGTGGGTCGGACAGCGGCTGGTTGTCGGCATCGGTGATGAAGAACACGTCTTCCACCCGCTCGCCAAGGGTGGCGATCTTGGCGTTCTGCAGCGACAGGTCGAACTCCAGGAAGATCCGCCCCAGCCGGGCCAGCAGGCCTGGGCGGTCGGGCGCGGTGATTTCGAGGATGGTCACCGGCCGCTGGGCATCGTTGAGGATGGTCACCTGTGGCGGGAAGTCGAAGTGCTTGAGCTGGCGCGGTACCCGGCGCTGGATGATGGTCGGGTAGTCCTCGGGGTTGCGCAGCGCTTCGGTCAGGCCGTCGCGAATCTGCTTGACCCGCTGCGGGTTGTCGCCGATCGAGCCGCCGTCGTTGTCCAGCACGATGTAGGTGTCGAGGGTGAACTGGCTGCTCGAGGTGATGATTCGCGCGTCATGAATGTTCAGGTTCAGCTGCGACATGGCTGCCACCGTGACGGCGAAGAAGTCGTGCTGGTCGGGGGCATAGATGAAGATCTGCGTGCCACCCTCGAACTCGCGCTGGGTGGTTTCCTTGATCAGCACCAGCGGCCCGCCATCGGCTGGCTGCTGGAGGATCGCGTCACTGTGCCAGGCCACGTCGGCAGCGGTGTGCTTGAGGAAGTAGTCATCCCCCAGCTGCGACCACAGTTGCTCGACATCGTCCGGGTCGGTGCCTTCGCGCACCAGGATATCCAGCGCCGCCGATTGGGTCTGGCGAATCTGCTCTTCGCGGTCCAGCGGGTTTTCCAGGCCTCGGCGCAGGGCGCGTTTGGTCTCGGTGTACAGCTGGCGCAGCAGGCTGGCCCGCCACGAGTTCCACAGGCTGGGGTTGGTGGCGTTGATATCGGCCACGGTCAGCACGTACAGGTAGTCCAGGCGTGTCTCGTCGCCCACGTGCAGGGCAAAATCGTTGATTACCTGAGGGTCGGACAGGTCCTTGCGTTGGGCGGTGGTCGACATCACCAGGTGGTTCAGCACCAGCCAGACGATCAGCCGGCTGTCCCAGGCCGGCAACTGGTGGCGCTCGCAGAACTTCTGCGCATCCACCGCGCCCAGCTCGGAATGGTCGCCCTGGCGGCCCTTGCCGATGTCGTGGTACAGGCCGGCCAGGTAGATCAGCTCGGGCTTGGGCAGGCGGCCCATGAGCTTGCTGGCCAGCGGGAATTTCTCGGACACCGGGGTGTATTGCAGCTTGCGCAGGTGCTTGATGAGGTTGAGGGTGTGCGCATCGACCGTATAGATGTGGAACAGGTCGTGCTGCATCTGCCCGACGATCAGGCCGAACTCCGGCAGATAGCGGCCAAGGATGCCGTAGCGGTTCATCCGCCGCAGGTTGCGGTGTATACCGATTTCACACTTGAACAGCTCGATGAACAGGCTGGTGTTGCGGATATCGGTGCGGAAAGTGTCGTCGATCAGGTGCCGGTGTTCGCGCAGCAGCCGCACCGTATCGGCGCGTACGCCCTTGATCTCGGGGTGCTGAGCCATCAGCACGAAGATTTCCAGCATTGCGAACGGTGTGCGCCTGAACACGTTCGGCCTGACTGCCTCTATATAGCCATCATGCAGGCGGAAGCGCGCATTCAGCGGCTGGGTGGTGCCGCTGTCGTCATCGGCGAGGATGACCTCCTCGAAGTGCTGGATGATCAAGTCGCACAGCTGGCTGATGCTCATCACCACCCGGTAGTACTGCTGCATGAACTGCTCGATCGCCCGCTTGGGGTTGTCGTCGCTGTAGCCCAGCAGCGCTGCGATGCTGCGCTGATGGTCGAACAGCAGGCGATCCTCGGCGCGCCCGGCCAGCATGTGCAAGGCGTAGCGCACCCTCCACAGGAAGTCCTGGGACGAGGCCAGCAGTTCGTTCTCGCTTTCCAGCAGGAAGCCTTCGCCGGCCAGCGCGTGCAGATTGAGGGTGCCGTACTGGCGGCGGGCCACCCACAGCACTGTCTGGATATCGCGCAGGCCACCGGGTGAACCTTTCACGTTGGGTTCGAGGTTGTACTCGGTGTCGTTGTACTTGTGATGGCGGGCCTTGAGTTCGGCGCGCTTGGCCAGGAAGAAGTCCTTGCTCGGCCACATGTGCGCAGTGCTGGTCACCTCAAGCATGCGTTGGCGCAGCGCCTCGGGACCGGCAATGGTGCGGCTTTCCATCAGGTTGGTGATGACCGTCAGGTCGGCGCGGGCCTGCTCGGCGCACTCGTCGACGGTGCGCACGCTCTGGCCTACTTCCAGGCCGATGTCCCAAAGCAGGGTGAGAAACCGCTCTATGGCGTCGCGGTACTGCTCGTGTTCGGCAGCACCCAGCAGGATCAGCAGGTCGATGTCCGAATGCGGGTGCAGCTCGCCGCGTCCGTAGCCACCCACTGCGACCAGGGCGATGCCGCTCTGGTCACCCCAGTCGAACTGGTTCCAGGCCTGTTGCAGGATGTTGTCGACGAGCCAGGCGCGGGCCTCGATCAGTGGGCGGATTTCGCTGCCACTGCGGAAACGCTTGTCGAGCACCTCGCCGGCCTGGCGGATGGCTTTCTTGAAGGCGGCGATGGGGCTCGCCTTGAGGGCCAGTTCCGCCTGGAACTGGCCGCGGTCGAACAGCTCGGGGTCCACCTGGGGCATCGCGTCACGTTCCTGTCGTAGGGTGGCCTGTGGGAGTGCGGTCAGGCCGAGGTGCGCGGGATGGTGTCGTCCTTGCGCAGGGTGAAGATCTCGTAGCCGGTCGCGGTCACCACCAGGGTGTGCTCCCACTGGGCCGAGAGTTTGCGGTCCTTGGTGATGGCGGTCCAGCCGTCGCCCAGCACCTTGGTGTCGGCCTTGCCCTGGTTGATCATCGGCTCGATGGTGAAGGTCATGCCTTCCTTCAGCTCCATGCCGGTGCCGGCGCGGCCGTAGTGCAGGATCTGCGGCTCTTCGTGGAACACCTTGCCGATGCCATGGCCACAGAACTCGCGTACCACCGAGAAACCGTTCTTTTCAGCGTGCTTCTGGATCACTTCGCCGATGTCGCCCAGTCGGCAGCCCGGCTTGACCAGTTCGATGGCCTTGTACATGCACTCCTGGGTGACCTTGGACAGGCGCTCGGCCCATACCGGCACGGTGCCGACGTGGAACATGCGGCTGGTATCGCCGTGGTAGCCGTCCTTGATCACGGTGACGTCGATGTTCAGCGTGTCACCGTCCTTGAGCGGCTTGTCGTTGGGGATGCCGTGGCAGACCACATGGTTGATCGAGGTGCAGATCGACTTCGGGTAGCCCTTGTAGTTGAGCGGTGCCGGGATGGCCTGCTGGACGTTGACGATGTAGTCGTGGCACAGGCGGTCCAGCTCTTCGGTGGTGACACCGGGCTTGACGTGTTCCTCGATCATTTCCAGCACCTCGGCGGCCAGGCGGCCGGCGATGCGCATCTTCTCGATGTCTTCTGCGGTCTTGATGGTGACGGTCATTACAGGCTCTCTACAGCGCCGTGCACGGCGCGAACAAACGGGAAAGGCCGGATTCTAGCAGAGCAGGGCGCCGATCGGTCGGGATAAAGGCGGCAATGCTGCTGTCTACAGCTGGCATTCTGGCGCGAAAGCCGGGGTGCTGCAAAAACCGCTGACGGACGCAACGGTATCCGGGTTCCGTTCGGTCGCGGTCTGTGGTATAAAATGCGCCGCTTTCGGGGACGACCCCGTCAGCACTTAACCCACACACGTGTCGACACGATGACCTGGGTGCCCCGAGTTGCAGAATTCGCGGGTTGGTCATTGGGATACGTGGAGGCCCAACCCGACTTATCAAGGAACTATCATGTCCCAAGTCAACATGCGCGATATGCTGAAGGCCGGTGTGCACTTCGGCCACCAGACCCGTTACTGGAACCCGAAAATGGGCAAGTACATTTTCGGCGCGCGTAACAAGATCCACATCGTCAACCTGGAAAAAACCCTGCCAATGTTCAACGACGCTCTGTCGTTCGTAGAGCGCCTGGCCCAGGGCAAGAACAAGATCCTGTTCGTCGGTACCAAGCGTTCCGCCGGCAAGATCGTCGCCGAGCAAGCTGCTCGTTGCGGTTCGCCGTACGTTGACCACCGTTGGTTGGGCGGCATGCTGACCAACTACAAGACCATCCGCGCTTCGATCAAGCGCCTGCGCGACCTGGAAACCCAGGCCGAAGACGGCACTTTCGCCAAGCTGACCAAGAAAGAAGCCCTGATGCGCTCCCGCGACCTGGAAAAACTGGATCGCAGCCTGGGCGGCATCAAGGACATGGGTGGTCTGCCAGACGCTCTGTTCGTTATCGACGTTGATCACGAGCGCATCGCGATCACCGAAGCCAACAAGCTGGGCATCCCGGTAATCGGCGTTGTCGATACCAACAGCAGCCCGGAAGGTGTTGACTACATCATCCCAGGTAACGATGACGCCATCCGCGCTATCGAGCTGTACATGACTTCGATGGCTGACGCAGTCATCCGCGGCCGCAACAACGTTGCCGGCGGCACCGAAGTTTACGCTGAAGAAGCGGCTGCACCTGCTGCCGAGTAATTAGACGCTAGCGTCGACTTGGCACGCAAAAAGGGGGCTCTGCCCCCTTTTTGCCACCTTGAAATCCTGCTGTCAGCATCGGCCCCGCATCATGGGCCCGCTGAGATAAACACAGTGGATTTGCAGAATTGAACGCCCGTGACGAACGGGTGGAATGGTTGAAAAACTTTCCAAGAGGATTTTGAAATGGCAGCAATTACTGCAGCGCTGGTCAAAGAACTGCGCGAGCGTACCGGCGAAGGCATGATGGATTGCAAGAAGGCCCTGGAAAAGGCCGGCGGCGACATCGAAAAAGCCATTGACGACATGCGTGCCTCGGGCGCCATCAAGGCCGCCAAAAAGGCTGGCAACGTCGCTGCTGAAGGCGCTATCGCCGTCAAGACCGACGGTAAATCCGCCGTCCTGCTGGAAGTGAACTCGCAGACCGACTTCCTGGCCCTGCAAGACGACTTCAAGAACTTCGTTGCCGACAGCATCGAAGAAGCCTTCGCCCAGAAGCTGACCGACGCTGCTCCGCTGATCGCTTCGCGTGAAGCTGCTCGTGAAGCCCTGGTTGCCAAGTGCGGCGAGAACGTCAACATCCGTCGCCTGGTGCGCGTTGAAGGTGACGTTGTCGGTGCCTACCTGCACGGCAACAAGATCGGCGCTGCCGTTGTCCTGAAAGGCGGCGACGTCGATCTGGCCAAGAACATCGCCATGCACGTTGCAGCTTCGAACCCTGAGTTCCTGCTGCCGTCGGAAGTATCGGCCGAAGCCATCGAGCGCGAGAAGGGCGTCTTCCTGCAGCTGAACGCTGACAAGATCGCCGGCAAGCCGGAAAACATCGTCGAGAACATGATCAAAGGTCGTATCTCGAAGTTCCTGGCCGAAGCCTCGCTGGTCGAGCAAGCCTTCGTCATGAACCCGGAAGTCAAGGTTGGCGATCTGGCCAAGAAAGCCGGCGCTGAAATCGTTTCCTTCACCTACTTCAAGGTAGGCGAAGGCATCGAGAAGCCAGTCGACGACTTCGCTGCTGAAGTTGCCGCTCAGGTCGCTGCTGCCAAGCAGTAAGACAGCCCCGTCTGTCGCCCCAAAGAGGCTGCCCGCTCACGCGCGCAGCCTCTTTGTCAAAACGGCGAAGGGTTTATAAGGCCCGTCGTCGCTGGCACCGAAGCGGTGCCACGCTACAGTTAGCAGGCTGCAAACAGCCCGCACGAATTTTCTAAAAGTACGCCGCAGGAGAGACTCGCAATGGCTCAGCAGGTGAGTGGTCGCCAACCTCGCTATAAACGCATTTTGCTCAAACTTAGCGGCGAGGCCCTGATGGGCTCGGAAGACTTCGGGATCGACCCGAAAGTGCTGGATCGCATGGCCCTCGAAGTTGGCCAGCTGGTAGGGATCGGTGTCCAGGTCGGCCTGGTGATCGGTGGTGGCAACTTGTTCCGCGGCGCCGCGCTCAGCGCAGCCGGCATGGATCGCGTCACCGGTGACCACATGGGCATGCTGGCTACCGTGATGAACGGCCTGGCCATGCGCGACGCGCTGGAGCGCTCGAACATCCCGGCCCTGGTCATGTCGGCCATTTCCATGGTCGGTGTCACCGATCATTACGATCGTCGCAAAGCTATTCGCCACCTCAACTCCGGGGATGTGGTAATTTTCTCCGCCGGTACCGGCAACCCGTTCTTCACCACCGACTCCGCCGCCTGCCTGCGCGCCATCGAAATCGATGCCGACGTGGTGCTGAAGGCGACCAAGGTCGATGGTGTGTACACTGCCGATCCATTCAAGGACCCGCATGCCGAGAAGTTCGATCACCTGACCTACGACGAGGTCCTGGATCGCAAGCTGGGTGTGATGGACCTGACCGCAATCTGCCTGTGCCGTGACCACAAGATGCCATTGCGGGTATTCAACATGAACAAGCCTGGCGCCCTGCTGAACATCGTGGTGGGTGGCGCTGAAGGTACTCTGATCGAGGAAGGCCAAGCATGATCAACGACATCAAGAAAGACGCGCAGGAGCGCATGGGCAAGTCTATCGAAGCCCTGGCTCGCAACCTCGCGGCAATCCGCACCGGTCGCGCCCACCCAAGCATCCTGGACAGCGTCAAGGTCACTGCCTGGGGTAGCGAGATGCCACTGAACCAGGTGGCCGCGATCACCGTCGAAGATGCCCGCACCCTGAAGATCGTCGCCCACGACAAGAACCTCAGTGCTGCCATCGAAAAGGCCATCCTCACCTCCGACCTGGGCCTGAACCCGTCCAGCGCCGGCACCACCATTCGTGTGCCGATGCCGGCCCTGACCGAGGAAACCCGCAAGGGCTACACCAAGCAGGCCAGCGGCGTTGCCGAGGATGCCAAGGTAGCCGTGCGCAATGTGCGCCGTGACGCTCTGGCCGACCTGAAGAAGCTGACCAAGGACAAGGAAATCAGCGAAGACGAAGAGCGTCGCGCCGCTGACGAGATCCAGAAGCTGACCGACAAGTACGTTGCCGAAGTCGATGCAGCCTTCAAAGCCAAGGAAAAGGACCTGATGGCCGTCTAAGGCCGGGGCTTTTTAATGGAAAAGACCAAGCCAGCGGCGCCGTCCTCGGTGCCGCGTCATGTCGCGATCATCATGGATGGCAACAACCGCTGGGCGAAAAAGCGCCTGTTGCCCGGCGTTGCCGGGCACAAGGCGGGTGTAGACGCCGTTCGCGCGGTCATCGAAGTCTGTGCCGAATCCGGGGTCGAGGTGCTGACCCTGTTCGCCTTCTCCAGCGAGAACTGGCAGCGTCCCGCCGAAGAGGTCGGTGCGCTGATGGAACTGTTCTTCTCGGCCCTGCGCCGCGAGGCCAAACGCCTCAACGAGAACAACATCAGTCTGCGTATCATCGGTGACCGTTCGCGCTTCCATCCCGAGCTGCAGGCCGCCATGCGTGAGGCCGAGGCACTGACTGCCGGCAACAATCGCTTTATCTTGCAGATCGCGGCCAACTACGGTGGCCAGTGGGATATCGCCCAGGCCGCCCAGCGGCTGGCGCGGGAAGTGCAAGCCGGGCACCTGCGCCCGGAAGACATCACCCCGGGCCTGCTGCAGACCTGCCTGGCAACCGGCGAGCTGCCGCTGCCGGACCTGTGCATCCGCACCGGTGGCGAGCACCGCATCAGCAACTTCCTGTTGTGGCAGCTGGCCTACGCCGAGCTGTACTTCTCCGACCTGTACTGGCCGGACTTCAAACACGAGGCCATGCGCACCGCCCTGGCCGATTTCGCTTCGCGCCAGCGCCGCTTCGGTAAGACCAGCGAGCAGGTCGAGGCTGGAGCTCGTGCTTAATGCTTAAACAACGCATCATTACCGCGCTGATCCTGCTGCCGATCGCGCTGGGTGGCTTCTTCCTGCTCAACGGTGGGGACTTCGCCCTGTTCATCGGCTTCGTGGTGACCCTCGGCGCCTGGGAGTGGGCGCGTCTGGCCGGGCTCATGGCCCAGCCGCTGCGCATCGCCTATGCCGTGGTCGTCGCCGGAGCGCTGATGCTGCTGTACATCCTTCCGGAGCTGGCGCCCTGGGTGCTGGGCGCTGCGGTGATCTGGTGGGGGTTGGCCACCTGGCTGGTGCTTACCTATCCACGTAGTAGCGAGCTGTGGGCCAGTGCAGCCTGCCGGTTGCTGATCGGCCTGCTGGTTTTGCTGCCGGCCTGGCAGGGTCTGGTGCTGCTCAAGCACTGGCCGCTGGGTAACTGGCTGATCCTGTCGGTCATGGTGCTGGTGTGGGCTGCCGATATTGGCGCGTACTTCTCCGGCCGTGCCTTCGGCAAGCGCAAGCTGGCGCCTCAGGTGAGCCCTGGCAAAAGCTGGGAAGGCGTGTATGGCGGCCTGGCGGTCAGCCTGGTGATTACCCTGGTGGTCGGCATCAGTCGCGACTGGGGCTTCGGCCAGATTCTGCTGGGCCTGCTGAGTGCAGCCCTGGTGGTCATGTCTTCGGTGGTCGGTGACCTGACCGAAAGCATGTTCAAGCGCCGTTCCGGCATCAAGGACAGCAGCAACCTGTTGCCTGGCCATGGTGGGGTACTCGATCGCATCGACAGCCTGACTGCGGCGATCCCGATTTTCGCCGTGCTGCTATGGGCCGCCGAATGGGGTGTGATGTGAGCCGTCCGCAGCGTATTACCGTGCTCGGGGCCACCGGCTCCATCGGCCTGAGCACGCTGGATGTCATCGCGCGCCATCCCGACCGTTATCAGGTGTTCGCCCTGAGTGGCTATTCGCGTATCGACGAATTGCTTGCGCTGTGCGTGCGCCATCGGCCGACATTCGCCGTGGTACCGAATGCCGAGGCGGCCGCGCGACTGCGCGAAAGCCTGGTTGCGGCAGGTTGCGCCACCGAGGTGCTGGAAGGCGAGGCCGGGTTGTGCCAGGTGGCTTCTGCGTCGGAAGTGGACGCGGTGATGGCGTCCATCGTCGGCGCCGCCGGCCTGCGCCCCACCCTGGCGGCGGTCGAGGCGGGCAAGAAGGTGTTGCTGGCCAACAAGGAGGCGCTGGTGATGTCCGGCGCGCTGTTCATGGAGGCGGTGCGGCGCAGTGGTGCCGTGCTGCTGCCGATCGACAGCGAGCATAATGCGATCTTCCAGTGCATGCCCGGCGACTACGCGCGCGGCCTGAGTGCCGTCGGCGTGCGCCGGATCCTGCTTACTGCCTCCGGTGGCCCGTTCCGCGAGACGCCCGTCGAGGCGTTGCTGGACGTCACCCCGGAACAGGCGTGCGCGCACCCCAACTGGTCCATGGGGCGCAAGATTTCCGTGGATTCGGCCAGCATGATGAACAAGGGCCTGGAGCTGATCGAGGCCTGCTGGTTGTTCGATGCCGCACCGGCCAAGGTCGAGGTGGTAGTGCACCCGCAGAGCGTGATCCACTCCCTGGTGGATTATGTGGACGGTTCGGTGCTGGCGCAGTTGGGTAACCCGGACATGCGCACACCCATCGCCAACGCCCTGGCCTGGCCCGAGCGGATCGATTCCGGTGTGGCACCGCTGGACCTGTTCGCCATCGCCCGTCTGGACTTCCAGGCGCCCGACGAACAGCGCTTCCCTTGCCTGCGCCTGGCGCGGCAGGCTGCCGAGGCCGGCAACAGCGCACCGGCCGTGCTCAATGCGGCAAACGAGGTCGCAGTCGAGGCATTTCTCCAGCGGCGTATCCGCTTCCCGGAGATCGCGGGTATGATCGAACAGGTGCTCGATCAGGAGCCCGTCGTACCGCTGCCGTCGTTGGACGCGGTGTTCGCCGCCGACCAGCGTGCCCGGGAGCTTTCCCGTGAGTGGCTGAGGCGTCACGGTCGCTGATGCAGGCCCGCCACGGTTCACGAGGGGGCTGGGCATGATGCCAGCCCGCTGAACATCATTCGGAGATGGATATGACAGCGCTCTACATGATTATCGGCACCCTCGTAGCCTTGGGTGTACTGGTCACTTTCCATGAATTCGGCCACTTCTGGGTGGCACGCCGCTGCGGTGTCAAGGTGCTGCGCTTCTCGGTGGGCTTCGGCACGCCGCTGCTGCGCTGGCATGACCGCCATGGCACCGAGTTCGTGGTCGCGGCGATCCCGCTGGGTGGCTACGTCAAGATGCTCGACGAGCGCGAGGGGGACGTGCCGCCGGCGCTGATCGAGCAGTCGTTCAACCGCAAGTCCGTGCGCCAGCGCATCGCGATCGTCGCGGCGGGCCCGGTTGCCAACTTCCTGCTGGCCATCCTGTTCTTCTGGGTGCTGGCGATGCTGGGTACCCAGCAGATCCGCCCGGTGATCGGCGCGGTCGATGCGGGCAGCCTGGCAGCATCGGCAGGCCTGACCGCAGGTCAGGAAATCGTCTCCATCGACGGCAAGCCGACCAATGGTTGGTCTGCGGTCAACCTGCAACTGGTTCGCCGCCTGGGCGAGAGCGGCACCTTGCAGATTGGCGTGCGTGAAGAGGGCACCAGCGCCGAGCGCCAGCTGCAGGTGAAGCTGGACAGCTGGCTCAAGGGCGCCGACGAGCCGGACCCGATCCAGTCCCTTGGGCTGCACCCTTGGCGCCCGGCGATCTTGCCGGTGTTGGCCGAGATCGATCCGAAGGGGCCGGCTGCCGCTGCGGGCCTGAAAACCGGTGACAAGCTGCTGGCCCTCGATGGCGTGGCAGTGAGCGAATGGCAGCAGGTGGTCGATGCCGTGCGGGCCCGCCCGCAAGCCAAGGTTCTTGTGCGTGTCGAGCGCGATGGTGCTGCGCTGGACGTCCCGGTCACCCTGGCGCGCAAGGGCGAGGGCAAGGCGGCCGGCGGCTATCTGGGCGCCGGGGTAAAAGGTGGCGAATGGCCTGCCAACATGCTTCGCGAAGTCAGCTACGGCCCGCTGGATGCGGTGAGTGAGGGCTTGTCACGCACCTGGAACATGAGCGTCCTGACCCTTGAATCGCTGAAGAAAATGCTGTTCGGGGAGCTCTCGGTAAAAAACTTGAGCGGACCGATAACCATTGCTAAAGTGGCGGGCGCTTCAGCCCAGTCCGGCGTGGGGGATTTCCTGAATTTCCTGGCCTACCTGAGCATAAGCCTGGGGGTTCTTAACCTGCTGCCCATCCCGGTTCTGGATGGGGGGCATTTGCTGTTTTACCTGGTCGAGTGGGTGCGCGGTCGTCCGCTGTCGGATCGGGTGCAAGGTTGGGGGGTCCAGATCGGTATCAGTTTGGTCATAGGGGTGATGTTGCTCGCCCTGATCAACGATCTGGGTCGACTATAAAGCTTCGCTCAATTGCGAAACCTGCCGTCTTGTCGCGGCGGGCTGTTTATTGCCAGTTGGAATAAAAGGACTTCATGAAACGTCTGCTGCTAACTGCGGTCATGTCCGCACTGATGATCGCTGAAGTTCACGCCGAGTCCTTCACCATCTCCGATATCCGCGTCAACGGCCTGCAGCGGGTTTCCGCCGGCAGTGTCTTCGGTGCCTTGCCGCTGAACGTCGGCGACCAGGCCGATGACCGCCGACTGGTGGAGTCGACCCGTTCCCTGTTCAAGACCGGCTTCTTCCAGGACATTCAGCTGAACCGCGATGGCAATGTCCTGATCATCAACGTGGTCGAACGCCCGTCGGTGTCGAGCATCGAGATCGAAGGCAACAAGGCCATCAGCACCGAAGACCTGATGAAAGGCCTGAAGCAATCCGGCCTGGCCGAAGGCGAGATCTTCCAGCGTGCCACCCTCGAAGGTGTGCGTAACGAACTGCAGCGCCAATACGTGGCCCAGGGCCGCTATTCGGCCGAGGTCGACGCCGAGGTGGTGCCGCAGCCGCGCAACCGCGTGGCGCTGAAGATCAAGATCAACGAAGGCACCGTCGCCGCCATTCAGCACATCAACATCGTTGGCAACAACGTGTTCGACGACGAGACCCTGGCGCAGCTGTTCGAGCTGAAGACCACCAACTGGCTGTCGTTCTTCAAGAACGACGACAAGTACGCCCGCGAAAAGCTCTCCGGTGACCTGGAGCGCCTGCGTTCCTACTACCTGGACCGCGGCTACATCAACATGGACATCGCCTCCACCCAGGTGTCCATCACGCCGGACAAGAAACACGTCTACATCACCGTCAATATCAACGAAGGCGAGAAGTACACCGTCCGTGACGTGAAGCTGTCCGGTGACCTGAAGGTGCCGGAAGATCAGGTCAAGTCGCTGCTGCTGGTGCAGCCTGGCCAGGTGTTCTCGCGCAAGGTGATGACCAGCACCTCCGAGCTGATCACCCGCCGCCTGGGTAACGAAGGCTACACCTTCGCCAACGTCAACGGTGTGCCGCAGCCGAACGATGAAGACCACACCGTCGACATCATGTTCGTGGTCGACCCGGGCAAGCGTGCCTACGTCAACCGCATCAACTACCGCGGCAACACCAAGACCGAAGACGAAGTGCTGCGTCGCGAAATGCGCCAGATGGAAGGCGGCTGGGCCTCGACCTACCTGATCGACCAGTCCAAGACCCGCCTGGAACGCCTGGGCTTCTTCAAGGAAGTGAACGTCGAGACCCCGCCGGTGCCGGGCACCGACGACCAGGTCGACGTCAACTACAGCGTCGAGGAACAGGCCTCCGGCTCGATCACCGCCAGCGTCGGTTTCGCCCAGAGCGCCGGCCTGATCCTCGGTGGTTCGATCAGCCAGAGCAACTTCCTCGGTACCGGTAACAAGGTATCCATCGGCCTGACCCGTTCGGAATACCAGACCCGCTACAACTTCGGCTTCGTTGACCCCTACTTCACTGCCGATGGCGTGAGCCTGGGTTACAACGCCTTCTACCGCAGCACCGACTACGACGACCTCGACGTCGACGTGGCCAGCTACGCGGTGGACAGCTACGGTGCAGGCGTCAGCCTCGGCTACCCGATCAGCGAGACCTCGCGCCTGACCTATGGCCTGAGCGTGCAGCAGGACAAGATCAAGACCGGCAAGTACACCGTTGACGAGATCTTCGATTTCCTCGAAGAGGAAGGCGACAGCTTCCTGAACTTCAAGGCCTCGATCGGCTGGTCGGAGTCGACCCTGAACAAAGGCGTGCTGGCGACCCGTGGTCACTCGCAAAGCCTGACCCTGGAATCCACCATTCCGGGCAGCGACCTGTCGTTCTTCAAGCTCGACTACCGCGGCCAGCTGTTCAAGCCGATTACCAACGACTACACCCTGCGCCTGCACACCGAGCTGGGCTATGGTGATGGTTACGGCAGCACCTCCGGCCTGCCGTTCTACGAGAACTACTTCGCGGGTGGCTTCAACTCCGTCCGTGGCTTCAAGGACAGCAGCCTGGGCCCACGCAGTACCCCAAGCCGCGGCGAGGCCAACGGTGGCAAGCCAGGCACCATCGCCGATCCGGACCAGGATCCGTTGCCGTTTGGTGGCAACGTGCTGGTACAAGGTGGTGTGGAGCTGCTGTTCCCGCTGCCATTCGTCAAGGATCAGCGTTCGCTGCGCACGTCCGTGTTCTGGGATGTGGGTAACGTGTTCGACACCAATTGCGGCAACCAGCCTGATTGCGAGAAGGTCGGTTTCTCGGGTATGGCCAGCTCGGTCGGCCTGGGCGTGACCTGGATCACCGCACTGGGCCCGCTGAGCTTCAGCCTGGCAATGCCGGTCAAGAAGCCGGACGATGCCGACACCCAGGTGTTCCAATTCTCTCTGGGCCAGACCTTCTGAGGTCGGCCCTCGCTTAATGACAACGGTTTATCCAGGAGTGCATCGTGCGTAAGTTGACCCAACTGGCCGTAGTGGCCGCGGCGCTTGTCGCCACCCCGGCTTTCGCCGAAATGAAGGTTGCCGTCCTGAACTATCAGATGGCCCTGCTGGAGTCGGACGCCGCCAAGAAATACGCGGTGGATGCCGAGAAGAAGTTCGGCCCGCAACTGACCAAGCTGAAAAGCCTGGAAAGCAGCGCCAAGGGCATCCAGGACCGTCTGATCAAGGGCGGCGACAAGATGCAGCAGCAGGAGCGCGAGCGCCTGGAACTCGAGTTCAAGCAGAAGGCCCGTGACTTCCAGTTCCAGTCCAAGGAACTGAACGAAGCCAAGGCCGTTGCTGACCGCGACATGCTCAAGCAACTGAAGCCGAAGCTGGATGGCGCTGTCGAGGAAGTGATCAAGAAGGGTGGTTACGACCTGGTCCTCGAGCGTGGCGCGGTCATCGATGTCAAGCCTCAGTACGACATCACCCGCCAGGTCATCGAGCGCATGAACCAAGCCCGTTGATATGACTGTGACCATGACGCTAGGCCAGTTGGCCGAGGCCCTCGGCGCCACTCTCAAGGGGCCCGAGGCGCTGCAGATTACCGGGCTGGCCACCTTGCAGGAGGCTGGCCCAGGTCAGTTGAGCTTCCTCGCCAACCCGCAGTACCGCAAGTTCCTGGATAGCAGCCAGGCGGCTGCGGTGCTGCTGAAGGCGGCGGACGCCGAAGGCTTTGCCGGCAATGCGCTGATCGTCGCCGACCCGTATCTGGCCTATGCGCGCATCTCCCACCTGTTCGACCCCAAACCCAAGGCTGTGGCGGGTATTCATCCCAGCGCCGTGGTGGCCGAGGACGCGCAGGTGGACGCCAGTGCCAGCATCGGGCCGTTCGCGGTCATCGAAAGCGGTGCGCGCATCGCGGCTAATGTCAGTGTGGGTGCACACTGTGTGGTCGGTGCCCGTTGCGTGATCGGTGAGGGCGGCTGGCTGGCCCCGAGGGTCACCCTGTACCATGATGTGACCATCGGAAAGCGTGTGGTCATCCAGTCAGGTGCCGTGATTGGCGGTGAAGGCTTCGGTTTTGCCAACGAGAAGGGCGTGTGGCGCAAAATTGCCCAGATCGGTGGTGTCACCATCGGCGACGACGTGGAAATCGGTGTCAACACTGCGGTCGACCGCGGGGCACTGTCGGATACGCGCATCGCTGATGGGGTCAAGCTCGACAACCAGATCCAGATCGCCCACAACGTGCAGATCGGTGAGCACACGGCCATGGCTGCCTGCGTCGGGATTTCCGGCAGCACGCGCATCGGCAAGCATTGCACCATTGCCGGAGGTGTCGGCATGGTGGGTCATATCGATGTCTGTGATAACGTTTTCGTGTCCGGGATGACCATGGTGACCCGTTCGATCACCGAACCGGGTGCCTATTCTTCCGGCACTGCCATGCAGCCACTGGCTGAATGGCGCAAGAGCGCCGCGCGTATCCGCCACCTGGACGACATGGCCAAGCGTCTCCAGCAGCTGGAAAAACGCGTCGATACCGTGACCTCAGGTGGCCAGCCGACATCAGAAGGCTGATACCATTCCCTGAGCAAGAGTGAACAGTCGCTAGCTGGCTCCTCTTTGGACTGCAAAAGGAGCGTGTGGTCAGCACCTGCGCTCCCTATTCTTATTACAGGCTTCCCCCCCGAAATGATGGACATCAACGAGATTCGCGAATACCTGCCTCACCGTTACCCGTTCCTGTTGGTGGACCGCGTGACGGAGCTGGACTACGAGGCCCAGAGCATTCGTGCCTACAAGAATGTCAGCATCAACGAGCCGTTCTTCAACGGCCATTTCCCGGCGCACCCGATCATGCCGGGCGTCCTGATCATCGAAGCCATGGCACAGGCCGCGGGTATCCTCGGTTTCAAGATGCTCGACGCCAAACCGGCCGATGGCACCCTGTACTACTTCGTCGGCTCCGACAAGCTGCGTTTCCGTCAGCCGGTACTGCCGGGTGACCAGCTTGTGCTGGAGGCGAAGTTCCTCAGCCGCAAGAGCATGATCTGGAAATTCGAGTGCCGCGCCCTGGTCGACGGCAAGCCGGTTTGCTCGGCAGAAATCACCTGTGCGGAACGCTCCCTATGAATTCGATTGATCCTCGGGCCATTATCGACCCCTCGGCCAGGCTGGCCGATGGTGTCGAGGTCGGCCCCTGGTCGATCATTGGCCCTGATGTGGAGATCGGGGAGGGCACCGTTATCGGCCCGCATGTTGTGCTCAAAGGGCCGACCCGCATCGGCAAGCACAACCGTATCTTTCAGTTTTCCTCGATCGGCGAAGACACCCCGGACCTCAAGTACAAGGGTGAGCCGACGCGCCTGGTGATCGGTGACCACAATGTGATCCGCGAAGGGGTGACCATTCACCGCGGTACCGTCCAGGACCGTTCGGAAACCACCGTCGGTGACCATAACCTGATCATGGCCTATGCCCACATCGGCCACGACAGCGTTATCGGCAACCACTGCATCCTGGTCAACAACACGGCCTTGGCCGGCCATGTGCACGTGGGGGATTGGGCGATCCTGTCCGGTTACACCCTGGTGCACCAGTACTGCCATATCGGTGCCCACGCGTTTTCCGGCATGGGCACGGCGATCGGCAAGGATGTCCCAGCCTTCGTCACCGTGTTCGGCAGCCCGGCCGAAGCCCGCAGCATGAACTTCGAAGGCATGCGCCGCCGGGGTTTCAGCGACGAGGTGATCCATGTGCTGCGCCGTTGCTACAAGATTGTCTATCGCCAGGGCCTGACCGTCGAAGACGCGCTCAAGGAGCTGGACGAACTGGCTGCGAAGCACCCTGAGGTCGATCTGTTCCGCCAGTCGATCGTGAACTCCGCCCGCGGCATCACCCGCTGACATGGCCCAGCTTTGCGTAGCCTTGGTCGCAGGTGAGGCCAGCGGCGATATTCTCGGTTCAGGCTTGATGCGTGCCATCAAGGCACGCCACCCCGATGTACGGTTCATCGGCGTTGGTGGTCCCTTGATGGAAGCCGAAGGCCTGCAATCCTATTTCCCCATGGAGCGCCTGGCCGTCATGGGCCTGGTCGAAGTGCTGGGGCGCCTGCGCGAGCTGCTCAAGCGGCGCAAGCTGCTGATCGAGACCCTGATCGGCGAAAAGCCCGATGTGTTCATCGGCATCGATGCCCCCGACTTCACCCTCAACATCGAACTGAAACTGCGTCAGGCCGGGATCAAGACCGTGCACTACGTCAGCCCGTCGGTATGGGCCTGGCGGCAGAAGCGTGTGCTGAAGATTCGCGAAGGCTGCGACCTGATGCTGACGCTGTTGCCATTCGAGGCGCGGTTCTATGAAGAGCAGGGCGTGCCAGTGCGCTTCGTTGGCCACCCGTTGGCCGATACCATCCCGCTAGAAGCCGACCGTCCTGCGGCGCGTGCCGCGCTGGGCCTGGGCGAAGGGCCGGTAGTGGCGTTGATGCCGGGTAGCCGGGGCGGCGAAGTAGGGCGCCTGGGGGCACTGTTCCTGGATGCTGCCCAAAGGCTGCGCCAGCAGGTACCGGGCGTGCGTTTCGTACTGCCCTGTGCCAATGCCGCGCGGCGCGCCCAGGTCGAGCAGATGCTCGAAGGGCGTAAGCTGCCGCTGACCCTGCTCGATGGCCAGTCGCACCAGGCTTTGGCGGCCTGTGACGCGGTGCTGATCGCCTCGGGTACTGCCACCCTCGAAGCGCTGCTGTACAAGCGGCCGATGGTTGTGGCCTATCGCCTGGCGCCCCTGACCTACTGGATCCTCAAACGCCTGGTAAAGAGCCCCTACGTTTCGTTGCCGAACCTGCTGGCCCAGCGTGCGCTGGTACCCGAGCTGCTGCAGGATGACGCCACCAGCGAAGCACTGGCCAATACCCTGGCGCCGCTGGTAGCCGATGGCAGCCGGCAGACCGAAAGTTTCGACGAAATTCACCGCACCCTTCGCCGTGACGCCTCCAACCAGGCGGCCGAGGCGGTACTGGCCTTGCTCAAGGACCGCTGACATGCAAATTGGACTGGACTTCAACCTGGTCGAGGACCTGGTCGCGGGCGTCGACGAAGTGGGCCGTGGCCCGCTGTGCGGTGCAGTCGTGACCGCGGCGGTGATCCTCGACCCGGCGCGCCCGATCCTCGGCCTGAACGATTCGAAGAAACTCACCGAAGCCAAGCGCGAAGCGCTGTTCGACGAGATCTGCGAAAAGGCCTTGAGCTTCTGCATCGCGCGTGCCGAGGTCGAGGAAATCGACCGCCTGAACATCCTGCATGCGACCATGCTGGCCATGCAGCGCGCGGTGGAAGGCCTGCACATTACACCGAAGCTGGCCCTGATCGACGGTAACCGCTGCCCGAAACTGGCCGTACCGGCGTCGCCGGTAGTCAAGGGCGATAGCCAGGTGCCGGCCATCGCGGCGGCGTCGATCCTGGCCAAGGTGACCCGTGACCGGGAGATGAGCGCATTCGAGCTGATCTACCCGGGTTATGGCATTGGTGGGCACAAGGGGTACCCGACCCCGGTGCACCTCGAGGCGCTGGCACGGTTGGGGCCTACGCCCATTCATCGGCGCTCCTTTGCCCCGGTGCGGGCTGCGTGGGACGCACGTGAAGGCGTCACCGACTCCCTGATCTGACCTCTGGGGCCGCCTTGCGGCCCTTCGCGGGCACGCCCGCTCCCACAGGTATGGCGCCGTTCCCGAGGGCGATGATATTCCTCTGGGAGCGGGCGTGCCCGCGTACGGCTGCGAAGCAGCCCCAAAAAACATCCCCATTTACGCTACAATCCCGCCCTTGTCGTTCAGCATTGCTACAGGATCTTCCATGTCGGTTCCCTTCGTTCACCTGCGCGTCCACTCCGAATTCTCGCTGGTCGACGGCCTGGTGCGGATCAAGCCGCTGGCCAAGGCGCTGGCCGGGATGAACATGCCGGCAGTGGCGATCACCGACCAGAGCAACATGTGCTCGCTGGTAAAGTTCTACAAGACTGCCATGGGCGCGGGCATCAAGCCGATCTGCGGCGCCGACCTGTGGCTGGCCGCTGCCGACCCGGAAGCACCGCTGTCGCGTATCTGCTTCCTGGCCATGAACCCCAAGGGGTACCGCAACCTCACCGAGCTGATCTCGCGCGGCTGGACCGAGGGCCAGCGCAACGGCCTGGTGATCCTTCAGCGTGAATGGATCGCCCCGGCCAGCGAGGGCCTGATCGCCCTGTCCGCAGGCAAGGAAGGTGACATCGGCATGGCCTTGCTGGCGGGGCGGCAAGATGAAGCCGAGGCCCTGCTGCAGGACTGGATGGCGATGTTCCCCGAGCGCTTCTATGTCGAGGTGCAGCGCACCAACCGCGCCCGCGACGAGGAATATGTGCACGCCGCCGTGGCCTTGGCCGACAGGTTCGGCGCTCCGCTGGTGGCAACCAACGATGTGCGTTTCATCAAGCAATCGGACTTCGATGCTCACGAAACCCGCGTATGCATCGGTGAGGGCTGGACCCTTGACGACCCGCGCCGCCCAAGGATGTACAGCGACCAGCAGTACCTGAAGTCGGCCGAAGAAATGACCGAACTGTTCAGCGACCTGCCCGACGCCATTGCCAACACCGTCGAGATTGCCAAGCGTTGCAACATCCAGGTGCAGCTGGGCAAATACTTCCTGCCCGACTTCCCCACGCCCAATGGCATGGGCATCGATGACTACCTGCGGCATGTGTCCCACGAAGGCCTGGAAGAGCGCCTGGCAGTGCTGTGGCCGAAAGAGACCACGCCCAACTACGAAGAGAAGCGCCAGGTTTACCTGGACCGCCTGAAGTTCGAACTGGACATCATCATCCAGATGGGCTTCCCCGGTTACTTCCTGATCGTGATGGACTTCATCAAGTGGGCCAAGAACAACGGTGTGCCGGTAGGCCCGGGCCGGGGGTCGGGTGCTGGCTCGCTGGTGGCCTACGTACTGAAGATCACCGACCTCGACCCGCTGGCCTACGACCTGCTGTTCGAGCGCTTCCTCAACCCTGAACGTATTTCCATGCCCGACTTCGACGTCGACTTCTGCATGGATGGCCGTGACCGGGTGATCGACTATGTGGCCGAAGCCTATGGCCGCAACGCGGTCAGCCAGATCATCACCTTCGGTACCATGGCGGCGAAGGCGGTGGTGCGAGACGTGGCGCGGGTACAGGGCAAGTCCTACGGCCTGGCCGACCGCCTGTCGAAGATGATCCCGTTCGAAGTGGGCATGACCCTGGAAAAGGCCTACGAGCAGGAAGAGATCCTGCGCGACTTCCTCAAGGGTGACGAAGACGCCCGCGAAATCTGGGACATGGCCCTGAAGCTCGAGGGCGTGACACGCGGTACCGGCAAGCACGCCGGTGGTGTGGTCATTGCCCCCACCAAGCTCACCGACTTCTCGCCGATCGCCTGTGATGAAGAGGGCGGCGGCCTGGTAACCCAGTTCGACAAGGATGACGTCGAGGCCGCCGGCCTGGTGAAGTTCGACTTCCTCGGCCTGCGGACCCTGACCATCATCAAGTGGGCGATGGAGATCATCAACCGCGAGCAGGCCAAGAAGAACCTGCCCGATGTAAACATCGACTTCATCCCACTGGACGACCGCAAGACCTACGAGCTGTTGCAGAAGGCCGAAACCACGGCGGTGTTCCAGCTTGAATCGCGGGGCATGAAAGAGCTGATCAAGAAGCTCAAGCCCGACTGCCTGGAAGACCTTATCGCACTGGTGGCGCTGTTCCGCCCAGGTCCGCTGCAGTCGGGCATGGTGGACGACTTCATCAACCGCAAGCACGGCCGCGCCGAGCTCGCCTACCCCCATCCGGACTACCAGTACGAAGGCCTGAAGCCGGTGCTGGCACCGACCTACGGCATCATCCTGTACCAGGAACAGGTGATGCAGATCGCCCAGGTGATGGCTGGCTATACCCTCGGCGGCGCCGACATGCTGCGCCGTGCGATGGGTAAGAAGAAGCCCGAGGAAATGGCCAAACAGCGCGGTGGTTTCATTGAAGGTTGTGCCAACAACAATATCGATGCAGACCTGGCTGGTAACATCTTCGACCTGGTGGAAAAGTTCGCCGGTTACGGCTTCAACAAATCCCACTCCGCCGCCTATGGCCTGGTTTCGTACCAGACCGCATGGCTGAAAACCCACCACCCGGCGCCGTTCATGGCTGCGGTGTTGTCGGCGGATATGCACAACACCGACAAGGTGGTGGTGCTGGTCGAGGAAGTGCGCAGCATGAAGCTGCGCCTCGACGCGCCCGACGTGAACTTCTCCGACTTCAAGTTCACCGTCAACAATGACGGGCGCATCGTCTACGGCCTGGGCGCCATCAAGGGCGTCGGCGAGGGCCCGGTGGAGGCGATCGTCGAGGCCCGCGCCCAGGGTGGCCCATTCAAGGACCTGTTCGACTTCTGTGAGCGCATCGACCTCAAACGGGTCAACAAGCGTACCCTCGACGCGCTGATCCGCAGTGGTGCGCTGGACCGCCTGGGCCCGCACTTCCATGACGAGATCAAGGCCTACCACGCCAATATCGATATCAACCGTGCAACCCTGCTCTCGGCGCTGGGCGAGGCCATCAAGGCTGCCGAGCAGGCCGCCCACACAGCTGACAGTGGCCACGTCGACCTGTTCGGCGGCATGTTCGAAGAGGCGGATGCCGACGTCTACGCCAACCACCGCAAGGTGCGCGAACTGACCCTCAAGGAACGCCTGAAGGGCGAGAAGGACACCCTCGGCCTGTACCTCACCGGCCACCCGATCGACGAGTACGAGACCGAGATCCGCCGCTTCGCCCGCCAGCGCATCATCGACCTCAAGCCGTCACGCGAAACCCAGACCATCGCCGGCATGATCATTGCCCTGCGGGTGATGAAGAACAAGAAGGGCGACAAGATGGGCTTCGTCACCCTGGACGACCGCTCCGGGCGCATCGAGGCGTCGCTGTTTGCCGATGCCTTCATGGCGGCACAGTCCTTGCTGCAGACCGATGCCATGGTGGTGGTCGAAGGCGAGGTCAGCAACGACGATTTCTCCGGTGGCCTGCGCCTGCGGGTGAAGCAGGTGATGACCATGGAGGATGCGCGCACCAAGCTGGCCGAGAGCCTGCGCCTGAAGGTGGCACACGAAGCGCTCAAGGGCGACCGGCTGAAGTGGCTGGGCGAGTTGATTACCCGCCATCGCGGCGCTTGCCCGATCACCCTCGAGTACACCGGCAGCGACGCCAAGGCCATGCTGCAGTTCGGTGAGCAGTGGGCGATCGACCCGGCCGATGGGCTGATTCAGGCGCTGCGTGACCAGTTCGGGCGTGAGAACGTCTTCCTGCAATATCGTTGAACCGACAAAAATTTAATCTCGACCTGAATGCGCCTGATCCCTTAAGGTAGGGCGCCAAACGGATCAACCGGCCGGCCGCCTGGCCGTAGACCCAAGACGGATGACTATGAACCCGAATTTTCTCGATTTCGAACAGCCGATTGCCGACCTGCAAGCCAAGATCGAAGGCCTGCGCCTGGTAGGCAACGACAACTCGCTGAACATCAGCGATGAAATTGCCCGTCTGCAAGACAAGAGCAACACCCTGACCGAAAGCATCTTCGGCAACCTGACCAGCTGGCAGATCGCCCGCCTGGCTCGTCATCCGCGTCGTCCTTACACCCTGGACTACCTGGAGCACATCTTCACCGAGTTCGAAGAGCTGCACGGCGACCGCCACTTCTCCGACGACGCTGCCATCGTCGGTGGTACCGCGCGCCTGGATGGCAAGCCGGTCATGGTCATCGGTCACCAGAAGGGCCGCGAAGTGCGCGAGAAGGTACGCCGCAACTTCGGCATGCCGCGCCCTGAAGGCTACCGCAAGGCCTGCCGCCTGATGGAAATGGCCGAGCGCTTCAAGATGCCGATCCTGACCTTCATCGACACCCCGGGCGCCTACCCGGGCATCGACGCCGAAGAGCGCAACCAGAGCGAGGCCATCGCCTGGAACCTGCGCGTGATGGCGCGCCTGAAAACCCCGATCATCGCCACCGTGATCGGTGAGGGTGGTTCCGGCGGTGCGCTGGCCATCGGTGTGTGCGACCAGTTGAACATGCTGCAGTACTCCACCTACTCGGTGATCTCGCCGGAAGGCTGCGCCTCGATCCTGTGGAAGACTGCCGACAAGGCAGCCGACGCAGCCGAAGCCATGGGCATCACCGCCGAGCGCCTGAAGAGCCTGAACATCGTCGACAAGGTCATCCAGGAGCCGCTGGGCGGCGCCCACCGTGACCCGGCGAAGATGTCGGAAAGCATCCGTGCCGACCTGGTACAGCAGCTGGACATGCTCGGCAAGCTCGACCATGACGCGCTGCTGGCCCGCCGTTACGATCGCCTGATGAGCTACGGTCTCTGAGACACCCTGGGGCCGCTATGCGGCCCTTTCGCGACACAAGGCCGCTCCTACAGGGGATCGCGTAATCCTGTAGGAGCGGCCTTGTGTCGCGAAAGGGGTGCAAAGCCCCCCGGCAATCTCAAGCCATGTGAGGCCCCAATGATCAACCTCACCCCCTGGCTCAACGCCCCAGCCTGGTACATCGCCTTCTCCGGCGGCCTCGATTCCACCGTCCTCCTGCACCTGCTGGCCGACTACGCCCGCAATCACGCATCCCCTCCATTGCGCGCCATCCACGTCCACCACGGCCTGCAACCCGCCGCCGATGCCTGGCCCGCCCACTGCCAAACCGTCTGCGACAATCTCGGCATCGAACTCCAGGTCATCCATGTCCAGGTCACCCCCGGCGCCAGCCTCGAACAGGCCGCCCGCGACGCCCGCTATGCTGCCTTCAGGCAAGCGCTCGGCCCAGGCGACATCCTGTTCACCGGCCAGCACCGCGACGACCAGGCCGAAACCCTGCTGTTCCGCCTGCTGCGCGGCGCAGGCCTGCGTGGCATGGCTGCGATGCCGGGGCAGCGGGCGCTAGGGCAGGGCAGCCTGGTCAGGCCATTGCTGGGCTGTTCCCGCCAGCAACTGCAGGACCACGCCCAGGTCAATGGGCTGGCCTGGATCGAAGATCCCTCAAACGCTGACACACAATTTGCCCGCAATTACCTGCGCAGCGAAGTGTTTCCGCTGCTTCAGCAACGTTGGCCGCAGGCCAGCCAGAACCTGGCCCGCGCCGCCGAGCACCTGGGCGAAGCCCAAGGCCTGCTGGACGAGCTGGCCCAGGATGACCTGGTGCTCGCCGGGGAGGGCGCGCCGCTGGCTTGGCCGGGGCTGGACTCCCTCGACCTGGCTACCTTGGTGGCACTGTCGCCGGCCCGTCAGCGCAATGCCCTGCAGTACTGGCTGAGCCGCCGTACCCGCCTGCCCGACACCCGACACTGGGCCGGCTGGGCGGACCTGCGCGATGCCGCCGCCGATGCCCGGCCCGCCTGGCAGCTTGCCGATGGGCAGTTGCTGCGCAGTCATGGCCGCATCTGGTGGTTGAGTGGTGACTGGCTGCAGTTGCCCGTCGGCGAACTGCCTTGGGCCGATCCCGCCAAGCCTTTGCTGTTGCCGGGTAACGGCAGGGTGCGTCTTGTTGGCGCAGCGCCGCTGGAAGGCTTGCGCATTGCCTACCGCCAGGGCGGTGAAGTGCTGGATGTCCCCGGCCGTGGCCGACGCGACCTCAAGCGCCTGTTAAACGAACTGCAGGTGCCGCTTTTCCTGCGCCCGCGCCTGCCACTGCTGTACCAGGGCGAACGCTTGCTGGCGGTGGCCAACCTGCCCGGGCTGGTGCAGGCTGATTGCCAGCTGTCCTGGCAGTTGCCGACGAACGCGCAAGGTTTGAGCTGAAGGGTACATTCGGGTAGACTACCCTCCCTTCTTGATACAGCTTCTGTGGGTTCCGCGAAAACACAGGAGTTGCCGATTACCAAGCAGTTTTTTGCTGGGCTGATTCTGGAAATGACGAGCGAGCTCCATGCCGGGGATACCCCTGGTCTGTACAGACGCGGCAGTTTTTCGAGATGCACTGTGATTGACGCAGGTGATCGGGGGCTTCGGCCTTCCTTCGCTTTCTCCGGCGGCGCTGGCCGCCTTAACGCAGACTTCTAGGGTTTTTCATGACGCGCTACATATTCGTCACGGGCGGTGTTGTTTCTTCATTGGGGAAAGGCATTGCCTCGGCTTCCCTGGCGGCCATCCTGGAAGCGCGGGGCCTGAAGGTCACCATGCTCAAGCTGGATCCGTACATCAACGTCGATCCGGGCACCATGAGCCCGTTCCAGCACGGTGAAGTGTTCGTCACCCACGATGGCGCCGAGACCGACCTCGACCTGGGCCACTACGAGCGGTTCATCCGCACCACCATGACCCAGAACAACAACTTCACCACCGGCCGCATCTACGAGCACGTACTGCGCAAGGAACGTCGTGGTGACTACCTGGGCGCGACCATCCAGGTCATCCCGCACATTACCGACGAAATCAAGCGTCGCATCATCAAGGGCGCCGGCGATGCCGACGTGGCCCTGGTGGAAATCGGCGGTACCGTGGGTGACATCGAGTCGCAGCCGTTCCTCGAAGCCATCCGCCAGCTGCGCGTCGAAGTGGGCTCCAAGCGCGCCATGCTGATGCACCTGACCCTGGTCCCGTACATCGCCACCGCTGGCGAGACCAAGACCAAGCCGACCCAGCACTCGGTCAAGGAGCTGCGCTCCATCGGCCTGCAGCCTGACGTGCTGATCTGCCGCTCCGACCACCCGGTCGATGCCTCGTCGCGTCGCAAGATCGCGCTGTTCACCAACGTTGAAGAGCGTGCGGTGATCTCGCTGGAAGACGTCGACACCATCTACAAGATCCCGGGCGTGCTGCACGCACAGGGCCTGGACGATTTCGTCGTCGAGCGTTTCGGCCTGCAGTGCAATGGCGCCGACCTGTCCGAGTGGGACAAGGTGGTCGATGCCAAGCTCAACCCTGAGCACGAAGTGACCATCGCCATGGTCGGCAAGTACATGGAACTGCTGGATGCGTACAAGTCGCTGATCGAAGCGATGAGCCACGCCGGCATCACCAACCGCACCAAGGTCAACCTGCGCTACATCGACTCGGAAGACATCGAGAACCAGGGCACCAGCCTGCTCGAAGGCGCCGATGCCATCCTGGTGCCGGGCGGTTTCGGCCTGCGCGGCGTGGAAGGCAAGATCACCGCGGTGCAATACGCCCGTGAGAACAAGGTGCCGTACCTGGGTATCTGCCTGGGCATGCAGGTGGCCGTGATCGAATTCGCCCGTAACGTGATGGGCTGGAAGGACGCCAACTCCACCGAGTTCGACCGCAACAGCGGCCATCCGGTAGTCGGCCTGATCACCGAGTGGGCCGATGCCACCGGTGCCGTCGAAACCCGCAGCGAAGCCTCCGACCTGGGCGGTACCATGCGTCTGGGCGCACAGGACTGCCAGCTGGCGGCCGGTTCCAAGGTGCACGATTGCTACGGCAAGGACGTGATCACCGAGCGTCACCGCCATCGCTACGAAGTGAACAACAACCTGCTGCCGCAACTGATCGATGCCGGCCTGGTGGTTTCCGGCCGCTCTGAAGACGGCGCGCTGGTGGAAGTGGTGGAGTCCAAGGACCACCCATGGTTCGTCGCCTGCCAGTTCCACCCGGAATTCACCTCGACCCCGCGTGACGGCCACCCGCTGTTCAGCGGCTTCGTCAAGGCAGCCCTGGCTCAGAAGAACAAGGCCTGATCAATGACCCAGAAGATCATTCGCGTCGGTAACATCGAGATAGCCAACGACAAGCCGTTCGTCCTGTTCGGCGGCATGAACGTCCTGGAGTCCCGTGACCTGGCAATGAAGGTCTGCGAAGAGTACGTGCGGGTGACCGAGAAGCTCGGTATCCCGTACGTGTTCAAGGCCAGCTTCGACAAGGCCAACCGTTCGTCGGTGACCTCGTACCGTGGCCCGGGCATGGAAGAGGGGCTGAAGATCTTCGAAGAGATCAAGCGCACCTTCAACGTGCCGGTCATCACCGACGTGCACGAGCCTTACCAGGCCGAGCCTGTAGCCAAGGTGTGCGACATCATCCAGCTGCCGGCCTTCCTGTCGCGGCAGACCGACCTGGTGGTGGCCATGGCCAAGACCGGCGCAGTGATCAACATCAAGAAGGCCCAGTTCCTCGCGCCCCAGGAAATGAAACACATCCTGACCAAGTGCGAAGAGGCCGGTAACGACCAGTTGATTCTCTGCGAGCGTGGTTCGAGCTTCGGCTACAACAACCTGGTGGTGGACATGCTCGGCTTCGGCATCATGAAGAAGTTCGAGTACCCGGTGTTCTTCGACGTGACCCACGCCCTGCAGATGCCGGGTGGTCGCGCCGATTCCGCCGGTGGTCGCCGCGCCCAGGTCACCGACCTGGCCAAGGCCGGCATGAGCCAAGGCCTGGCAGGGCTGTTCCTCGAAGCACACCCCGATCCGGACAACGCCAAGTGCGATGGCCCATGTGCCCTGCGCCTGGACAAACTGGAGCCATTCCTGGCCCAGCTCAAGCAACTGGACGACCTGGTGAAAAGTTTTCCGACGGTAGAAACCGCGTAAAGCTCAATTCTCGGGTAAAGTACCGTCCGATCCACCCCTGACCAGTCGGTCAGGGGTTCCCTTCACCCGGCCTGCCCACTGCAAGTCCGCCCGGTGAACGGCAAGAATTTCCTAAGCTAAGTTGTTTTCGTCAATTCTGGAGTGCTTACAACAATGGCAAAAATCGTCGACATCAAAGGTCGTGAAGTTCTCGATTCGCGTGGCAACCCCACCGTGGAAGCCGATGTACTGCTCGACAACGGCATCATCGGCAGCGCTTGCGCGCCGTCCGGTGCTTCCACTGGCTCGCGCGAAGCGCTGGAGCTGCGTGATGGCGACAAGAGCCGTTACCTGGGCAAGGGCGTGCTGAAGGCCGTCGCCAACATCAACGGCCCGATCCGTGACCTGCTGCTGGGCAAGGACCCTGCCGACCAGAAGGCCCTGGACCGCGCCATGATCGAGCTGGACGGTACCGAGAACAAGGCCAAGCTGGGCGCCAACGCCATCCTGGCCGTTTCCCTGGCTGCCGCCAAGGCCGCTGCCCAGGACCAGGACCTGCCGCTGTACGCGCACATCGCCAACCTGAACGGCACCCCTGGCCAGTACTCGATGCCGGTACCGATGATGAACATCATCAACGGTGGCGAGCACGCCGACAACAACGTCGACATCCAGGAGTTCATGGTACAGCCGGTTGGCGCCAAGACCTTCTCCGACGGCCTGCGCATGGGTACCGAAATCTTCCACCACCTCAAAGCCGTGCTCAAGGCCCGTGGTCTGAACACCGCCGTTGGTGACGAAGGTGGTTTCGCCCCTAACCTGGCTTCCAACGAAGACGCCCTGGGCGCCATCGCCGAAGCTGTCGAGAAAGCCGGCTACAAGCTGGGCACCGACGTGACCCTGGCCCTGGACTGCGCGGCTTCCGAGTTCTACGAAGACGGCAAGTACAACCTGTCCGGCGAAGGCAAGTCGTTCGACGCCGAAGGCTTTGCCGAGTACCTGAAAGGCCTGACCGAGCGCTTCCCGATCATCTCGATCGAAGACGGACTGGACGAGTCCGACTGGGCTGGCTGGAAGATCCTCACCGACAAGATCGGCACCAAGGTGCAGCTGGTTGGCGACGACCTGTTCGTGACCAACACCAAGATCCTCAAGGAAGGCATCGAGAAGGGCATCGGTAACTCGATCCTGATCAAGTTCAACCAGATCGGCTCGCTGACCGAAACCCTGGAAGCCATCCAGATGGCCAAGGCTGCTGGCTACACCGCGGTGATTTCGCACCGTTCCGGTGAAACCGAAGACTCGACCATTGCCGACCTGGCCGTGGGTACTGCTGCTGGCCAGATCAAGACTGGTTCGCTGTGCCGTTCCGACCGCGTTTCCAAGTACAACCAGCTGCTGCGCATCGAAGAGCAACTGGGTGCCAAAGCGGTTTACCGCGGTCGTGCCGAGTTTCGCGGCTAAGCAAGAGATGGTAAAAAGACAGCAGCCGGAGTTGTAGGAACGTTCGTACTGTTCTTTCCTACATTCCAACGGGTTTCTGTCGACGAAGCCTGGCCTCGGCCAGGCTTCGTGCTATTCGAGGCCCCGAAGTAAAAAGTACCCGGCAGCCTTTTTAACCTGGATAACGTGATGCGCAGTCCCTATTGGTTGTTCCTCGTCCTGCTCCTGCTGCTGGGTGGCCTGCAGTACCGCCTGTGGGTGGGTAATGGCAGCCTGGCGCAAGTGACCGAGCTGAAGCAGCAGATTGCCGAGCAGCATGCCGAAAACGAGCGCTTGCTCGAGCGCAACCGCGTGCTCGATGCCGAAGTGCTGGAGCTGAAAAAAGGCATGGAGACCGTTGAAGAGCGGGCTCGCCACGAATTGGGGATGGTCAAAGAGGGCGAAACCCTCTTCCAGTTGCCACAGAAATGATCGAAACCTTACCGGCCTTCTGGGCTGTGATTCCTGCTGCGGGCGTAGGTGCCCGCATGGCTGCCGACCGCCCTAAGCAGTATCTGGAGCTGGCCGGGCAGACCATTCTCGAGCACAGCCTCGACTGTTTTCTTGGCCACCCGATGCTCAAGGGCGTGGTGGTCAGCATTGCCGAAGATGACCCGTACTGGCCTCGCCTGCGCTGCGCCAGCGACCCGCGCATCCAGCGCGCCGCGGGTGGCCGCGAGCGTGCCGACTCGGTGCTCAATGCCTTGCTGATGCTGCATGCCCAGGGGGCGGCGGACAGCGACTGGGTGCTTGTGCATGATGCCGCGCGACCAAACCTGGCGCGCAGCGATCTGGACAAGCTGTTGTCGGAGCTGGCAGGCGACCCGGTGGGTGGCCTGCTGGCGGTGCCGGCGCGCGATACCCTCAAGCGGGCCGATGCCGATGGTCGGGTGGGCGCTACCGTCGACCGCAGCACCATCTGGCAGGCCTATACGCCGCAGATGTTCCGCCTGGGGGCGTTGCATCGGGCACTGGCCGAGTGCCTTGTGTCGGATGTGCTGGTGACCGACGAGTCCTCTGCCATCGAGTGGTCCGGCCAGGCGCCGCGGCTGGTCGAAGGGCGCAGCGACAACATCAAGGTGACCCGGCCGGAAGATCTGGAGTGGTTGCGCCAGCGTTGGGCAGGGCGCCGCTGAATTTCTTGCCCTGTGCCGGCCTCTTCGCGGGTTTACCCGCGAAGAGGCCAGACCAGCCAGCACAAGGTTTCAGTTCAAGCGATACTCCGGCAACCCCGCCAACCCTTCTTTCAGGTAATCCACCAGCCGCCGAACCTTCGGCGACAGGTGCCGCTGCTGCGGATACAGCGCCCACACCGCGGTATTCGGTGGCTGGTGCGCCTCAAGCAACGACACCAGCGCACCACTGTTCAAGTGCTCCAGCACGTAGTAATCCGGCAACTGGCACAACCCCATCCCCTGCAGCGCCGCGTCCAGCACCGCCTGCCCGCTGTTGCAACGCCAGTTGCCCTGGACTCGCTGGCTGATCTCGCGGCCGTCCTGCTGCAGCGCCCACAAATCCGAACTGCCTACCAGGCAGTTGTGCCGCGCCAGTTCCGACAGGCTGTGCGGCCGACCATAACGTTCCAGGTAGGCCGGCGAAGCGCACAGGTACATGCGCCGGGGTGCCAGGCGGGTTGCCACCAGTCGTGAGTCGGCCAGCCGGCCCAGGCGGATGGCCAGGTCCATGCCTTCATGCACCAGGTCGAGGGTATGGTTGCTCAGTTCCACATCCACCCGCAGCTGCGGGTAAAGCGCCATGAACCGCGTCACCAGCGGCACGATGAAACGCTCGCCGTAGGCCACCGCGCAGGTCATGCGCAGCAGCCCCTTGGGCTCGCTGGCCAGATCGCCCATGGCGCGTAGAGCTTCCTCGCGGCCATCCTGCAGGCGCTGGCAGTGCTGCAGGAATGTCTGCCCGGCCTCGCTCAGGGTCACCCGCCGGGTACTGCGGTACAGCAGGCGCGTCTGCAGCCGTTCCTCCAGCCGGGCGATCTGCCGGCTGATGTGCGACGAGGAAACCCCCAGGCGCTCTGCGGCCGCGGTGAACTGGCCCGACTCGGCCACGGCGACGAACTCGTCGATGCCTTCCCAGCGGCTGCTCATTGATTATCCCTGTATGGCAATAATGTTTTGTCTTTGGCCTGATTATTCATCAAAAGTCGGTGAATTACACTGCCAGACTGAATCGACACTCTGTCTGGAGACCTTTGATGATCAAGTCCCGTGCTGCCGTAGCTTTCGAAGCCAAGAAACCCCTGGAAATCGTCGAAGTCGACGTGGCCATGCCCAAGGCCGGTGAAGTGCTGCTGCGGGTGGTCGCCAGCGGTGTCTGCCACACCGACGCCTACACCCTGTCGGGCGCCGACCCGGAGGGCATCTTCCCGTCGATCCTCGGTCACGAAGGTGGCGCGATCGTCGAGGCGGTAGGCGAGGGGGTCACCTCGGTCGCCGTCGGTGACCACGTCATTCCGCTGTACACCCCGGAATGCGGCAAGTGCAAGTTCTGCCTCTCGGGCAAGACCAACCTTTGCCAGGCCATCCGCGCCACCCAGGGCAAGGGCCTGATGCCGGACGGCACCACGCGCTTCTCCTACAAAGGCCAGCAACTGTTCCACTACATGGGTACCTCGACCTTCTCCGAGTACACCGTGCTGCCGGAAATTTCCGTGGCCAAGATCCAGAAAGAAGCGCCGCTGGAAAAGGTCTGCCTGCTGGGTTGCGGCGTCACCACCGGTATCGGCGCGGTGCTCAACACCGCCAAGGTCAAGGCGGGTGACACCGTGGCCATCTTCGGTCTGGGCGGCATCGGCCTGTCGGCAGTGATCGGTGCGGTCAAGGCCAAGGCGTCGCGCATCATTGCCATCGATATCAATCCGGCCAAGTTCGAGATCGCCCGTCAGCTGGGTGCTACCGACTGCATCAACCCGAAAGACTACGACCGCCCGATCCAGGAAGTGATCGTCGACCTCACCGACGGCGGCGTGGACTTCTCGTTCGAGTGCATCGGCAACGTGCAGCTGATGCGTGCTGCGCTGGAATGCTGCCACAAGGGCTGGGGTGAGTCGGTGATCATCGGCGTGGCCGGTGCCGGCCAGGAAATCGCCACCCGTCCGTTCCAGCTGGTCACCGGTCGCGTATGGCGTGGTTCGGCGTTCGGTGGCGTGCGTGGTCGCAGCGAGCTGCCGAGCTACGTGGAAATGTCCGAGAAGGGCGAGATCCCGCTGGATACCTTCATTACCCACACCATGGGCCTGGAAGACATCAACAAGGCCTTCGACCTGATGCATGAAGGCAAGAGCATCCGCAGCGTCATCCACTTCTGAGGTTTGCCATGAGCCTGGATAACATCTCCTGCCAGAAGAGCTTCGGCGGCTGGCACAAGCGTTACCGGCATCACTCCAAGGTGCTGGGTTGCGACATGGTGTTCGCCGTCTACCTGCCGCCGCAGGCCGAACAGGGCGAAAAGCTGCCGGTGCTGTATTGGCTCAGCGGCCTAACCTGCACCGACGAGAACTTCATGCAGAAGGCCGGCGCCCAGCGCCTAGCCGCGGAGCTTGGGTTGATCATCGTCGCCCCCGACACCAGCCCGCGTGGCGAGCAGGTGCCGGGCGACCCGGACGGTGCCTGGGACTTCGGCCTGGGTGCTGGCTTCTACCTCAATGCCACTCAGCAGCCCTGGGCCCAGCACTACCGCATGCACGACTATGTGGTGGAGGAGTTGCCCGCGTTGATCGAGGCGCACTTCCCGGCTTCGGGCGAGCGCAGCATCAGTGGCCACTCCATGGGTGGGCATGGCGCGCTGGTGTGCGCCTTGCGCAACCCGGGGCGCTACCGCTCGGTGTCGGCGTTCTCGCCGATCAGCAACCCGATGGATTGCCCGTGGGGCGAGAAAGCCTTCAGCCGCTACCTGGGTGAAGACCGTGCGCGCTGGCGCGAGTGGGATGCCAGCGTGCTGCTGGCCGAGGCTCCGGCCGGCGAATGCCCGCCGTTGCTGGTGGACCAGGGCGACCGTGACGACTTCCTCGAAAAGCAGCTCAAGCCTGAAGCGCTGGAGCAGGCGGCACGCAAAGGGGGGCATGAACTGACCCTGCGCCTGCAGCCTGGCTATGACCACAGCTACTACTTCATCGCCAGCTTCATCGAGGAGCATCTGCGTCATCATGCGGTGGCCTTGGGGCGGGTGTGAGGCGTAGCTGCGCGATCGCCTGTAGGAGCAGCCTTGTGCTGCGAATGGGCTGCGAAGCAGACCCTGGGTCTAACGCTATCGCCGATATTGCCGGGGCCGCTTTGCGGCCCATTCGCAGCACTAGGCTGCTCCTACAACGACGGCCCCAATACCGGTTAAAGCAGGTAGAATCACGCCCTGACTCATTCAGGGCGTTTTTCTATGCGTATTGGCCACGGCTACGATGTGCACCGTTTCTGCGACGGTGATTTCATTACCCTGGGCGGGGTGCGTATCCCCCACAAATACGGCCTCCTGGCCCACTCCGATGGCGACGTGCTGCTGCACGCCCTGAGCGATGCCTTGCTTGGCGCGGCGGCGCTGGGTGACATCGGCAAACATTTCCCCGACACCGATCCGCAGTTCAAGGGCGCCGACAGCCGGGTGCTGCTGCGTCATGTGGTCGGCATCGTCCAGGCCAAGGGCTGGAAGGTCGGCAACATCGACGCCACCATCGTCGCCCAGGCGCCGAAGATGGCCCCGCACATCGAGACCATGCGCAAGCTGATCGCCGAAGACCTGCAGGTCGAACTCGACCAGGTCAACGTCAAGGCTACCACCACCGAGAAGCTCGGCTTCACCGGCCGCGAGGAGGGCATCGCCGTGCATTCGGTAGCCCTGCTGCTGCCAGCATGACCGAACTGGAACTGCTGGGCCCGCGCGCATCGGGCGAACCACTGGGTACCGCCGTCCTCAAGGCGGTGGCCGAGGATTTCCAGGTCGACGAAGTACTGGACATCCCCCTCTCGGGCCAGGGCGAACACCTGTGGCTGTGGGTCGAGAAGCGTGACCTGAACACCGAGGAGGCGGCCCGCCGCCTGGCCCGTGCCGCTGGGGTGCCGGTGCGCACGATCAGCTACGCCGGCCTCAAGGACCGCCAGGCCCTGACCCGCCAGTGGTTCAGCCTGCACCTGCCCGGCAAGGCCGACCCGGACCTGTCGCGTGCCGAGGATGCCAGCCTGCGTGTGCTCAAGCAGGTGCGCCACCAGCGCAAGCTGCAGCGCGGTGCGCATTCGGCCAACGGCTTCACGCTGCGCCTGACTGCCTTGGCTGCCGATCACCAAGCGGTGGATGCGCGCCTGGAACAGCTCAAGCATTACGGTGTGCCGAATTATTTCGGCACCCAGCGCTTCGGCCACGGTGGCGGCAACGTTCACGACGCTCTTGATTGGGCCGCACGCAATGCCCTGCCCGAACAGCGCAACGTGCGTTCGCGGTTGCTCTCGGCCGGGCGCAGCTACCTGTTCAACCAGGTGCTGGCAGCCCGTGTTGCCGACGGCAGCTGGGCGCGTGCGCAGGTGGGCGACCTGTTGGCGTTCACCACGAGTCGTAGCTTCTTTCCTGCTGGGGAGTCGGAATGTTCCGATCCTCGGCTGGCGATTCTTGACCTGCATCCGACCGGCCCGCTGTGGGGGGCAGGCGATTCGCCGGCTACGGGGAGTACTGCGCAACAAGAGGATGCGATCGCCGCACGGCAGCCGGCACTTTGCCAGTGGCTGGCCCTGGCGGGCATGGATCACGAACGACGCATTCTGCGGCTCCCTATTGGCGGTCTTACGTGGCATTATCCCGAGCCTGATATCCTGCAACTGGAATTCGTCCTTCCGGCCGGATGTTTCGCCACCGTGGTGGTGCGCGAAATCGTGGATCTGGTGTCGGCGGGGCAGACGGACAGCTCATGCGTATTCTGATTTCGAACGACGACGGTGTTACCGCACCCGGCATCGCCGCGCTGCATGCTGCGCTGGTGGATTACGCCGAGTGCGTGGTTATTGCCCCGGATCAAGACAAGAGCGGCGCCAGCAGTTCGCTGACGCTGGACCGGCCACTGCACCCGCAGACCTTGGCCAATGGCTTCATCAGCCTCAACGGCACGCCGACCGACTGCGTGCATCTGGGGCTCAATGGGCTGTTGCCACAGGCGCCGGACATGGTTGTGTCGGGGATCAACCTCGGTGCCAACCTGGGTGACGACGTGCTCTATTCGGGCACGGTCGCGGCCGCGTTGGAAGGCCGTTTCCTCGGCGGTACCTCGCTGGCGTTTTCGCTGTTGTCGCGCCAGCCGGACAACCTGCCCACCGCGGCCCACATCGCCCGCCGCCTGGTCGAGGCTCAGTCGCGCCTGGCCTTGCCGCCGCGCACCGTGCTCAACGTCAATATCCCCAACCTGCCGCTGGAGCACATTCGTGGTATCCAGCTCACCCGCCTCGGTCACCGGGCGCGGGCGGCGGCGCCGACCAAGGTGGTCAACCCGCGCGGCAAGGAAGGCTACTGGATCGCTGTCGCCGGGGATGCCGAGGACGGTGGCCCGGGTACCGACTTCCATGCGGTGATGCAAGGCTATGTATCGATCACTCCGCTGCAGCTCGACCGCACCTTCAGTGATGCCTTCGAGCAGCTCGACGGTTGGCTGGAGGGCCTGCTCTGATGCGCGAGGACGATATGCTGCGGCGTGGCATCGGCATGACCTCCCAGCGCACCCGGGAGCGGCTGATCCAGCGCCTGTGCGAGGAGGGCGTTTCGAACACCAAGGTGCTCGACGTCATCCGTCGTACCCCGCGCCACCTGTTCGTCGACGAGGCGCTGGCGCATCGCGCCTACGAAGACACCGCGCTGCCGATCGGCCACAACCAGACGATCTCGCAACCGTTCATGGTTGCCCACATGAGTGAACTGCTGCTCGAGGCCGGGCCGCTGGACAAGGTGCTGGAGATCGGCACCGGCTCGGGCTACCAGACGGCAATCCTGGCCCAGTTGGTCGAGCGGGTGTTCTCGGTGGAACGCATCAAGGTGCTGCAGGACCGGGCCAAGGAGCGCCTGGTGGAACTGAACCTGCGCAACGTGGTGTTCCGCTGGGGGGATGGTTGCGAAGGCTGGCCGGCGCTGGCGCCGTACAACGGCATCATCGTCACCGCCGTGGCGCCGGAAGTGCCGCAGGCACTGCTCGACCAGCTTGCGCCGGGTGGTCGTATGGTGATTCCGGTGGGCCCAGCCGGCGAAACCCAGCAGCTGATGCTGATCGTGCGCGAGGAGCATGGATTCTCCCGCCGCGTGCTGGGGGCCGTGCGCTTCGTACCGCTGCTCAACGGCCCGCTGGCCTGAAAACTGCTGGTTCGAACCGCGCGATATTTTTGCGCCAGCACCGAATTCTTGCAGCAACGCCCTGTCTATCTGGCGGGGTGAAGCGCTATCGCACAGCGTGTTGCAAGGCTTTGCAGCAGTCTTTCACCAACCCTGCCAATGCGGGCGGGCTTGGTTATAATTGCAATAATATTGCATTTCTTGTCTTCATATCGTTTTCGGCACCATGAGGGGAGCGCGGGTGGGTCACACAGTCATTCGGCAGCGCAAGGACGGGTCGGGTTTCACGCTTCTGGTGATTGCACTGGCCATGGGCGCGCTACTGGTGGGTTGCTCGAGCACCAGCAGCAACAGCGCGCGGGTGGTCGACCGCAACAACACCGTGCCCAAGCGCCCGGCAGTAACCACCGGGCAGTACATCGTCAAACCTGGCGATACGCTGTTCTCCATCGCCTTCCGTTATGGCTGGGACTACAAGGAGCTGGCTGCGCGCAACGGTATCGCGGCGCCTTACACCATTCGCCCGGGGCAAGCGATTCGTTTCAGCAGCGGCTCTACCGGCAGCACCACGGTGGTGTCCAGCCCGTCGTCGTCGAGCAAGACCACGGTCATCCGGCGGCCTGTGGGAAACACCAGCACACCTACTGGCAACACCAGCAAACCGGCCACGCCGGCAGCCTCCAGCAGCGCCCCGGTGGTCGCCACGGTGCCTGCCGCGGAGCGCGCGGTAGGTGGCTGGACCTGGCCTGCCAACGGCGTGCTGATTGGAAAATTCGCTTCAAACGGTAGTTTGAATAAAGGCATTGATATCGCCGGTGATTTGGGACAGCCTGTTTTTGCTGCGTCTGATGGTGCAGTGGTGTACGCCGGGAGTGGCTTGAGGGGCTACGGCGAACTGATCATCATCAAGCACAGCGATACCTACGTCAGTGCCTACGGCCATAACCGCAGGCTGTTGGTTCGGGAGGGGCAGCAGGTCAAGGCAGGGCAGTCGATTGCTGAAATGGGGTCCACGGGCACAGATCGGGTGAAGCTGCATTTCGAGATTCGCCGCCAGGGCAAACCCGTCGATCCGCTCCAGTTCCTGCCACGTCGTTGACCGTTGTACCCGGCCTGTTCCTGTGATGTAGAGGGGACAGGCTCCAGCGCTGCCAGGGAGATAGGTGCCGCTCGAGTCTGAGTTCGAACTCAGCAAAGGACTATAACAATGGCTCTCAGTAAAGAAGTGCCGGAGTTTGACATCGACGATGACCTGCTTCTGATGGAGACGGGAATCGTTTTGGAAACGGATGTGGTGTCAGACGAACCTGCTGTATCTTCGGTTCGGACGAGGGCCAAGTCGGGCTCTTCGCTCAAGCAACACAAGTACATCGATTACAGCCGGGCGCTCGATGCCACCCAGTTGTATCTCAACGAGATAGGATTCTCGCCTCTGCTTTCGCCGGAAGAGGAAGTGCACTTTGCGCGTCTGTCGCAAAAGGGCGACCCTGCCGGCCGCAAGCGCATGATCGAAAGCAACCTGCGCCTGGTTGTAAAAATTGCCCGTCGTTACGTGAACCGCGGCCTGTCGCTGCTCGACCTGATCGAGGAGGGCAACCTTGGGCTGATCCGTGCGGTCGAGAAGTTCGACCCGGAGCGTGGTTTCCGGTTCTCGACCTATGCGACCTGGTGGATTCGCCAGACCATCGAGCGGGCGATCATGAACCAGACCCGCACCATTCGCCTGCCGATCCACGTGGTCAAGGAACTGAACGTCTACCTGCGCGCTGCGCGCGAGCTGACCCAGAAACTGGACCACGAACCCTCGCCAGAAGAAATCGCCACGCTGCTGGAGAAACCGGTCGCCGAGGTCAAGCGCATGCTCGGCCTGAACGAGCGGGTGTCTTCGGTGGATGTGTCGCTCGGCCCGGACTCGGACAAGACCCTGCTCGATACCCTGACCGACGACCGCCCGACCGACCCATGCGAACTGCTGCAGGATGATGACCTGTCGCAGAGCATCGACCAGTGGCTGGGCGAGTTGACCGACAAGCAGCGTGAAGTGGTGGTGCGCCGCTTTGGCTTGCGCGGGCATGAAAGCAGCACCCTGGAAGATGTCGGACTGGAGATTGGCCTGACCCGCGAACGGGTGCGGCAGATCCAGGTCGAGGGGCTCAAGCGTTTGCGTGAGATTCTCGAGAAGAACGGCCTGTCCAGTGAGTCGTTGTTCCAGTAGCGGAAGCCTGTAACACAAAACGCCCCGATGATTTCGGGGCGTTTTTGTTTGTGGCGATCAGAGGTGTCCCATTCAAAATTGCGGGGGCGCTTTGCGCCCCTTTCGCGACACAAGGCCGCTCCCACAGGTATTTCATCGCCTTTGAATGTACCGCTATCCTGTGGGAGCGGCCTTGTGTCGCGAAAGGGCTGCAAAGCAGCCCCAAGACATTATGTACCGCGCTACCCCAATAACATTGCGTGTAAGCCTTTGCTTACTTGTTCTGTAAGCCTTCTATGTACGCTTCAGTAAATCATTGTCGTATCCAGATCCTGCGTTTTCCCAACCTCTTGAAAATCCTGACTTATTCAGCTGTGAGGAAATGTGTCACCTGCAACACCCTGTGAGGTTTCGCGGTTGCCGGCCAGGCTCAAGTCGCTAGTATTCGAACTGTGCACAGGGACATGCACAGGCTTTCAGGAGGAAAGCCAGGGACATCGCAAGACGCGATTTCATCAGGATGATGTTTGGGACAAGCAGGGACTACGGAAAAAATGTGGGCGGGTCAAACCGCCCCTTTTTTTTGCCTGCAGAAAACAAAAAAGGCCCCAAAGGGCCTTTTTAGTGTCCGGACGCTATCAGCGCTCCAGATCTGCAATCTTGCCAGTCTTGCCATCCCATTCCTCAGCGTCCGGCAGGGCGTCCTTACGCTCGGTGATGTTCGGCCAGATTTCCGCCAGTTCGGCGTTCAGCTCGATGAAGTTTTCCATGCCCGCAGGCACTTCGTCTTCCGAGAAGATGGCTTGCGCTGGGCATTCCGGCTCGCACAAGGCGCAGTCGATGCACTCGTCCGGATGGATGACCAGGAAGTTCGGGCCTTCGTAGAAGCAGTCCACCGGACAGACTTCCACGCAGTCGGTGTATTTGCATTTGATGCAGTTGTCGGTGACGACGAAGGTCATTTCTAATTCTCTCCTCAGGCGACGGCGGCGGCCCTTCCTCTCAGGGCCGCGCGGTTTACGGGTATGTGGCTGCAGGCCAGGCTAATAACCTGCAGCACCAGCAAACCGCGGCGGATTCTACCAGCTTGTAGTGGGCGCCGTTATAACAGGTTCTTTAGTTGATATAGCATTTCGATAGCTTGACGCGGGGTCATGTCGTCCAGTTGCAGCTTGCCCAGCTTCTCGATGGCCGGGTGTGGCAGGCTGGCGAACAGGTCGCTCTGGTGCGGGACCTGTGGCACGTCCTTGGCCTTTTGGGCCGGGGGTTGTTCATGCGGCAGGCTGGTGGTTTCCAGCCTCGCCAGGTGTTCACGGGCACGCTGGATGACGGCCGTCGGCACGCCGGCCAGCTGCGCCACGGCCAGGCCGTAGCTCTGGCTGGCAGGACCAGGCAGCACGTGGTGCAGGAATACGATGCGTTCGTTGTGTTCGGTGGCGTTCAGGTGCACGTTGGCCACCAGTGGCTCGCTTTCCGGCAGCACGGTGAGTTCGAAGTAGTGCGTGGCGAACAGCGTGTAGGCGCGCAGCTGGGCCAGGCGCTCTGCGGCAGCCCAGGCCAGCGACAGGCCGTCGAAAGTACTGGTGCCGCGGCCCACTTCATCCATCAGCACCAGGCTGCGGTCGGTGGCATTGTGCAAGATGTTGGCGGTTTCGCTCATCTCGACCATGAAGGTCGAGCGGCCGCCGGCCAGGTCGTCGCTGGAGCCAATGCGGGTGAAGATGCGGTCGACCAGCGACAGCTCGCAGCTGGCAGCAGGCACGAAGCTGCCGATATGCGCCAGCAGCACGATCAGGGCGGTCTGGCGCATGTAGGTGGACTTACCGCCCATGTTCGGGCCGGTGATGATCAGCATGCGCGTGCTGTTGTCCAGGCCCAGGTCGTTGGCCACGAACGGTGTGGTCAGTACCTGTTCCACCACTGGGTGACGGCCCTGCTCGATGCGCAGGCACGGCTCGTCTACGAAGCGTGGGCAGTTCAGGTCGAGGTTCAGTGCACGTTCGGCCAGGTTGCTGAGCACGTCCAGTTCGGCCAGGGCGGCGGCGCTGTCCTGCAGCGGTGCCAGGTGGCTGATCAGGGTTTCCAGCAGGGCATCGTAGAGCATCTTCTCGCGGGCCAGGGCGCGGCTCTTGGCCGACAGCGCCTTGTCCTCGAACGCCTTCAGCTCCGGGGTGATGAAGCGCTCGGCGCCCTTTAGGGTCTGACGGCGGATGTAGTCACCCGGGGCCTGCTCGGCCTGCTTGGTCGGCAGTTCGATGAAGTAGCCATGCACCCGGTTGTAGCCGACCTTGAGGTTGGCCAGGCCGGTGCGTGCCTTTTCCCGGGCTTCCAGGTCGATCAGGAACTGGCCGGCGTTCTCGCTGATCGCCAGCAGCTCGTCCAGTTCGTTGTCATAGCCGGCCTTGAGCACGCCGCCATCGCGGATCACCGCCGGCGGGTTGTCGATGATCGCCCGCTCCAGCAGGCTGGCCAGTTCGGGATAGGTGCCGGTAATGGCGGCCAGGCGCGCCAGGTGCGGTGCCTCCAGCTCGGCCATGGCATTCTGCAACTCGGGTAGCGCCCCAAGGGCATCGCGCAGGCGTGCCAGATCGCGTGGGCGGGCGTTGCGCAGGCCGATGCGGGCGAGAATCCGCTCGATATCGCCAATTTCCTTGAGTTGCGGCTGCAGCTTCTCGAAGCGGTAGCCATCGAGCAGGCAACGGATCGAGTCCTGGCGCGCCTGCAGCACCTTGAGATCGCGCAACGGGCGGTTCAACCAGCGGCTCAGC
The DNA here is from genome assembly GCF_013305685.1 of Pseudomonas sp. 13159349. Lineage (NCBI taxonomy): Bacteria > Pseudomonadati > Pseudomonadota > Gammaproteobacteria > Pseudomonadales > Pseudomonadaceae > Pseudomonas > Pseudomonas sp. 13159349. The sequence goes on from NZ_CP045553.1 coordinate 1,409,483, forward strand.
AAACGGCTGGCCATGGCGGTCTGGCAGCGGTCGACCACCGACTGCAGGGTGTTGTCTCGGCCGCCGGCCAGGTTGATGTCCAGCTCCAGGTTGCGGCGGCTGGCACCGTCGAGAATGACCGTATCGTCCAGGCGTTCGTGGCGCAGGCTGCGCAGGTGCGGCAGGGCGGTGCGCTGGGTTTCCTTGGCGTAGATCAGCAGGCAACCGGCGGCGCCGATGGCCAGGGTCAGCTTGTCGCAGCCAAAGCCCTTGAGGTCCTTGGTCGCGAACTGCTGGCACAGGGCCTTGCGCGCCGAGTCGCGGTCGAAGTCCCATGGCGCACGGCGACGGGCGCCCGGTCGTTTCTCGGCAGGCAGGTCGCGCGGCCAGTCGTCGGGGATCAACAGCTCGACCGGGTTGAGGCGCTCGAGCTCGGCCAGCAGGTTTTCCCAGCCCTTGATCTCCTGCACGCTGAAGTTGCCACTGGTGATGTCCAGTACGGCCAGGCCGAACAGGCGCTCGTCCCCGAGCAGCGCGGCAATCAGGTTGTCGCGACGCTCGTCGAGCAGGGCCTCGTCGCTGACCGTACCCGGGGTGATGATGCGCACCACCTGACGTTCCACCGGGCCCTTGCTGGTGGCAGGGTCGCCAATCTGCTCGCAGATCACCACCGATTCGCCGAGCTTGACCAGCTTGGCCAGGTAGCCTTCCAGCGAATGGAACGGAATCCCGCACATGGGGATGGACTGGCCGGCCGACTGACCGCGCGCGGTCAGGGTGATGTCCAGCAGTTTTGCGGCTTTTTTCGCATCTTCGTAGAAGATCTCGTAGAAGTCGCCCATGCGGTAGAACATCAGCTGGTCCGGGTGCTGGTTCTTCAGCTTCCAGTACTGCTGCATCATTGGGGTATGGTCGGAAAGACTGGACATTCAAGGCCTTACAGCTGTTCGTCTATTAGACAATCGCGATCTGTCTAAAATTAAGGCGGGTATTCTGCCAAGATTCGTCCGCTTTTGGGACAGAGATTTCATCAGATAAAGCGTGATTGCATATTGGCACTGCCATTTCACCCATGTACCATTCGCGTCCGAATCAAGCGTTGGTAGGCGAAGCATTGGAAGCTGCAGCAAATGATCAGCTGGACGAAATCGTAAGGGTTCCCGCCAAAATTCGGCTGGAGCTTCCCAACGAAATCTCTCGTGCCTCGGTTCAGCCTGTCATAGATCAGCTGAACGCAGCACAGCCTGGTAGCAGCTTCGAGCTACATCTGCGCCACAACGGCGGCGGGTGTGTAGCAACGATGATTGATCTGATCGTGGCACTGAACGAGACCAAGGGAATGGTGGAAATCACCTTTGGTCGCTACGTCATGAGTGCTGCTGCCACTATTTGGCTATGGTTCTTGGTAAGAGCCACCGAGAATGTGAGATCTCTGCCTCCCCTCAAGCCTGGCGTGGTGATGTACCACCGGCCGAGGAGAACGCAGCAAGGAGAATATCTCTGCTTTGCAGACGAGGTTGAGCCTGAGCATCCGCTCAAGGAGCCCTTGCAGCAGCAGTTCAAGCTGTTCGATGACCTCTTTATGGATGTCTATACAGCATTGCTTTTAATGGCTCCTGATGGTTCTGTAAGAGACGCCCCATCAGAAAGCTTGATTTGTGAGGAGGACGGGCTAACGTATCGTCATTGGCTAGCCCGACTCAAAGACGCATACCTGGGGAACCAAGACGTTTTGATTCCCGTCTGATAGAAATGAAAGACAGTGAGAAAGTGAGAAAGGGAATGGGAGATATGCATATGGTTGGGAAATCGTTGCGAAATCTAAGGCCCATGTCGCAGACAGCGCGAAAGGAAAACCTTGAGAAATCTCGAAAGTCGATCGCTGATTTCAAGCAAGCATCGCGTGATATTCACCAAATTTGTGCTGCCAACGGCCTGGCTGAGCCAGTACTGATGGCCTGATCCTTTGATCAGAAGCACAGAAAAGGCCCCTCATTTGAGGGGCTTTTTCGTTGGGCTGGATACGGATGTTTTTTCCATTGCGACTGACCTTGGGCCGGTTGCAACTTTGATATCTCGAAGGCGCAGATAGCGCTGAGTCATCCGGCCATCTGTGTGGCCACCCAGTCTCTGGGCATCATTACCCTGTTTGTCGGTATCGGTCAGCGACTTGGCTCTAAGGTCGTGGATGGTAGCTCCGGTGACTTTGGCCTTATCGCAGGCCTTCTTGAATGCATCCTTCACCGTTTCATAGGAGACCGGCTTGCCACCGCCCCGGGTGCAGAACAAGGTGAGCCCGCGAACCTTCCTGGGTATGGCCTTGGCCCTCGCGATCAGCTGCTCCAAGTCCGGTGTCATGCCCACGATGAGCTTGGCCCCAGTCTTCTGCTGGTCGAAGGCGATGCCCTTTTCGCTGATGTCCGAGAGTTTGATGGCCAGCACATCGCCAATGCGCTGCCCTGTGAGGTAGCACATTTCGAGAATCGACCGGATGTACGGGGAAGCTGCGCCGCAAATCGCCGCAAATTCCTCGTCGGTGATGTACCGGTCCCGCTTCTTCTCGGCATGCCGCTTGATGCCGGTGCAGGGGTTGGAGTCGATAATCTGCTGTTCCAGCGCGTAGGCAAACACCATCCGCAGGAACGAGATCACCCGGTTGGCCATGTTCGGCGTGTCGGACATGTGCAGCTTGAGTGCGGCCACATGCCTCGGCAGCACCTGGCGTGGCTCAAACTCTGCCAGGTTCTTCTTGAGCTTCAGGGCTGCGGCCTCGTACTGCTTCACGGTGTTTTCCGCCAACCGCCCACGCATCGCGTCCAGCGCGTCATCGATCAGCTTCGGCATTCCGCCCTGTCCTTTGCCGCCCATGATCTTGGCGTAGGCGAGCAGGGCGCCCTGGTAGTCCTTGTCTAGGCGCTCCCACTTTCCTTTCCTGACTAGGTAGTACGCCCCGTGCTTCATGTACATGCACGGCGGCAGGTGCCTGTCCTTCTTTCGCGGCCTCATCGGTCGTCCCTTCTATCAAAACCGGAGTTCCGGTCCTTTCTTCTCGGCATGCCCGCCCAGGCGGGCCAGCACGACTTGTCTCAGCACCTTCGGCTTGCCGTCGGCGCCCAGCACATACCCAAATTTCTCTGCCTGCAACCAGCGGACCTGGTCCTTTGGGCGGAGGTAGCCCGTCATGTCGGCTACCTCATCCGGTGTCATGAACATGGTTTCTCTCCACGCCGCCGGTGGCGGCAGGTTGGTGGTCAGGTTCGGTGTGGCTGCAGCAGATCCCCAGCGACGATCAGGGCGCGGCCTGCTTCGGTCGCAGGTACCGATCCACCGGTCAGGGCCTTGCTCAGGCAGTCAGTAACCTGCTGCAAGGCCTCGATCAGCTTTGCCTGGTGAAGCCCCTCGGCCCGGCCGATATCCCAGAACTCTTTGCCCCAATGGCCTTCCGGCGGCTGGTTGCTGTTCTGCTTGCCGAAGGCCAGGGCGCCGATGATTGCGTCACAGAGCAGCCGCTTGTAGATGTTCTCGCCATCCAGACCCAGGCCACCGCGCCGACGCAGGGTGCTGACGACCTCGTCGACGTTCAGGCCGCTATCCTTGAGCACAATGTCGAGCTCTGGCTTGTTTGGGGTGTAGATGACCAGGGCGAGCTTGGCTTCGGGCCAGAGGTCGGCCGCGATGCGCTCCAGGCAGTCATTGGCGGTTTGATGAAATTGCTGAGTTGCGGACATAGGGAATCCTCGCCCGCACATGTCGGCGGGCTTGAGTAGTAGGGGGAGGGGTTAGGCTGGAATCAGCCGTAGTCGAAGTCGTATTCGCCGAAGCAGGGAGCGCACAGCGGGCGCTGGCCTCGCATAGCCCAAACCGAGGCCTTCGGCAGCCAGCGGCTTTTGTCGAGAAATCGGCCACAGTCGCGGCAATGGGTGTGATGGTCTTCGGCCTTGAGCGCGGCGAACTTGGCGATGCGTTGGCGTTCTTCCTCTTCAAACGTTCTACGTAGGCTCTGTTCTTCATCCAGCGTCATGTGCGGCCAGGTCTTGCTCATTTCGGTCATCGCGGCCCCCTGTAGATCAGGTAGGCCATGTAGACGATGGCGATCATGGCTGTACCTCCTGCTGCACGCCAAGTTCACCCATCACCTCGGTGGCGATCGCAAAGCCAGGGCTCCCAAGTGGGCATTCCTTGATGATGCGGTTCAGTGCATCGACCAGGTCGCGGGCCGTGCCGATCATCATGTCGGCGTCGGCGTCCATATCCAGACCGAGGGCTTCGCCGATGCTGCCGATGGACACACAAGCATCCAGCAGCATGCGTTTGCTGCGCTCGGCGTCCTTACGCAGCGTCTCGTTCTCGGCCTTGAGCTGGTCGTAGGCCTCAGCCATCACGACATCAGGGCCGTGCGGGGCGTAGCTGATGCGATTTCCGGCCTCGGAAAGCATCTTGACGGCTTTGTAGCGGTGAACTTCGGTCATTGCATCAGCTCCTTCGGCACCTGGACCGTATCGCCGAGCTTGGCGGCGACGATTGCGCGGCAGGCGGCGATCAGGGCGCTGTCACCGGCCTGGCAAAACTCCCCCTTGTCGGTGATCACCCAGCCTGCCCAGATGTCGTCTGTGCTCTGTGGGCAATGGAGGCTGACCATGCGTTTCTCGAGCAGCGGACCGCCCAAGGACCAGTCCTCCCACGGATTGAAGCGCTTGGTGTGCTCGATCGCCTGACCCTGGTACCGCGCGAACACACGCCACGGCACGCCGTTGTAGCCTGGCGGGGCCAGTTGCAGGTCAAGGCCTTCAGCCTTGCCTACTGCCCACCCCAGCGCCTCGCCGGCCAGGTCGGCCGTCTTCACTTCGATCAGGTCGGTCATGCGCGCCTCCGCTCAGGATTGCCATACAGGTCGTACTCCGGTCGCTCTGGCGGGTACGCCTCAGCGGTGAGCGCTTGGTCGATGGCGGCGCGCAGGTTCTCGTTGTAGTTCTCGCCGAGCACGCGGGCACATGGCTTGCCCATGTAATGGCCGACGATCTCAATGCCGATCGTGTAGTCGCCGTCCATGCCATTCGAATGGCTCTCGAAACGAACATCCCAGCAGCACGACTCCAGGGCGTTCAAGCGTTCACGATCCCGGCGCAATTCCTCGAGCTCAGCGCTGGACACGATGGTGAAGTGGCTTTTCTTCCTGCTCACAGCTGATACCTCTCATCAATCCAGCGCCCAGGCGCCATTGCGGGTGTAGGTTCGGGTTGGGTTTCGTGCGGGGAGAGCTGGCGCTCGTTGCCGGCCTGGTAGTTGCTGCCGGTGACGCCGCTCTGTTGCGAGCAGTTTTTCCCGCAGCTCTCTTCCCACTGGGTGGAGCCGGCACAGTTGGTGAAGTACCGGGCCCGGCCGCCGTCGTGGAATCGGTAGACGGTGCAGCCATCGACCTTGAAAAGCCGGTCGACCTTGAAATCCGAGCCGGCGCGCGTGGTTGATTCAGCTTCCCCTTGGCAGCCGGACAGGGTGGCCAGCAGCAGGAGGCAGAGGGCGAGGCGGGTCATGCCGCCACCTTGTGGCGGATCCACACGCAAACAGGGCCGTCTTCGGTGTCGTGGATCGAGAAGGTGAACCAGCCATCACCGACCGGCTTGCTTGGCTGCCAGGGCGTGCAGTCATAGTCGCCGCCGGCGTTGAGCCATTCCGCATTCAGTTCTTCCGGGCCGTCGTTTTCCATCTCGACCACGCAGTACTCCAGGCCGTGGTCGCCGAACCAGCTGAACGGAAGCGCGCATTCGTCGCCGTCGTCCGGCCAGGCCGGGTGGGTCCAGAAGCCGTATTCGTCGCGCTCAACCTGCAGCGGCTGGATCAGTTGCTTTTCTTCTGGCATGACTTCGTCCTTGGCCGCCATATCGCGGCAGTGAATAGAGGGGAGAGGGGTTACAGCTGGGTGGAGTACAAAAGTGCTCTTGTCATCGCTTGCGGTAAGTCTGGGTCAGCGCGCTATTGACCACATGCCCACGCCGTAGCACCAGGTTGGCGAGCGCGGCTCGGTCTTTCTGGCTGTGGCTGGCTTGGCCGAGCAAGCCGAAGTAGCTGTTGGCTGTCTCGCGCAGGTTCTCTGCTGGTGCTGCAGCTGTGCGCTTCATGGCCTGGGCGACCGACTTCTTGCGGGTGGTACGCCGCCATGGCTTGATCACATGCCCGACGAAGTCCACGCCGCGGTCAATTGGCTGCAGGATGGTCTTCGAAGGGTTGAGCCTGACGCCCAGGCTTGGCAGGAAGTCTTCTATCTGCCGGTGCCAGTCATTCAGCTGCTGTGGCGATTCATGCAGCAACACGAAGTCGTCGACGTAGCGGATGTAGTGCTTGGCCTTGAGCGCGTGCTTGCAGAACTTGTCCAGGGCGTCGAGGTAGACGTTGGCAAAGAACTGCGATGACAGGTTGCCGATGGGTAGGCCCAGGTAGGCCGGCTGCGCGGTGAGGCGCTTGTGCTGCGGCACTAGGTTGAACAGGTGCGCCGGGCTGCGCTCGACGTAATTTTCGCGCGGGTCGTGCATCAGCACCTGTAGGGCCAGCTGCCTGAACCACGGATCATCGATCAGTTCGGTCAACTGCCGGCCGAGCACTCGCTTGTCGATCGACACGAAGAAGTTGGCCAGGTCGCATTTGAGGTAGAAGCCTGGCTGGGACCAGTTCTGCGTCTGGCTGCGGATCTTCGCTTCCATTCGCTTGCCGGCGTACAGCGTGCCGCGCCCAGGGATACAGGCGCAGCTGTCCGCAATGAAGCTGCGCTCGATGGCGGGGCCGATGCGGTTGTACAGCAGGTGGTGCACGATGCGGTCGCGGAAGTCGGCGGCCCACACCTCGCGGGCCTTTGGCCGGGTGACCACAAAGCAGATTGATCGGCCAGGCCGGTAGGTGCCAGCCTGAAGATCGTCGAATAGGTCGAGGAGATTGGCCTCCATGTCGACTTCGAAGCTCCGGGCGCTCGCGGTGTTCCGCTTGTGCCGTCGGCAATCGTAGTAGGCCTGGGCCAATTCCTCGAAGGTGAAGCTCGCAACGAGTGAATCTGCGGACGGGGCGGACGAGGAACTCGTTGTTCTTGTGGTTGTTGTTGAGCCAGCCATCCTCAAAGTCCATGTTGTAGGCGTTGTTGGCGGAGCGCTGCGACCTATCGTGCTATCTACGTCGCCAGGACGATTGCTCAGCCTGGAAACTGCGCCGGACCTACCAGCATTCGGTGGCGGTATCCACGCTGCGCATGGCGGTGATCACAGATCAGCGGCACGACCAGATTCAGCGTTCAGGCAGGAGGGCCGTAACCCTCAAGCAGCGGACGCGGTTGCGGATTTCTTCCAGGCGTTCGCCTGGCGGCCTACGGAGGCCGTGAGCTTCATTGCCTTGGCGTGCTGGCCTTTGCTGATCAGACCCTTGTTGGTGAGGGCGCGCAGCAGGTAGTTCAGCATCCAGACGCTTTCTAGCAGGAGGTTCAGGTGGGGCAGCTTGTCTCTGGCCATGTTGGCCCGACCAATCAGCACCAGGGCTTGAAGACACTCGTCCCGGATCTTCGACCCGACTACCTGCTTGAGGTCGCGCGGTATGTTTCGGACCAGGTCGAGCGAAAGGCCGAGCAGCCTCCTCGGCCACCTTGTGGATTTCAAGCTCTGTGTGCAGGGCCATCCTGGCCTCCTAAAGGCGAGGGCGCCGAGGCGCCCAGGAATGAAGAATTGGATTACGGAATAAATCTGCGGACGGGGCGGACGAGGAACTCGTTGCCCTTGTGGTTGCCGCCGAGCCAGCCACCCTCAAAGTCCATGTCGTAGGCGTAGTAGGCGGAGCGCTGCGAAGACGACCAGTGATAGGCCTTTTCGAACAGCTCTGGCACGTTCGCCTCGGCCAGCTGCAATTCGCGCCGGGCGGGCAGGTAGAAGTCGGCATGACCGTCGGCAATGAACTCACTGGCCAGCTTGGCGGCCGGGTGTTCGTTGCGGTCAGCCAGAAGCGCCCGGGTGTTGGCCAAGCCATCGCTGGCACTGGTCGCCCCCTCGACTTCCTCGCCACTTCCGCCCCATGTCGCACGCAGCTGCTCGTTCAGCAGCGGCACGATCAGGTAATAGTCCGGCGCGCCATCCTCGCCGCGAACCAGTCCTGCGTTATAGCCACCTTGCTCAGGCCAGTACGAGCCCAGGTATGGAACTCCGGAGGGCGCGTGCTCGATGGCTGCATAGTTGAGCAGCCTGTCGAATTCGCGCTGGATGATTCGAGACGCCACGCTGGCGTCAATGCTGATACTGACTTGCTCCATGGGGTGCTCCTGATGGAAATAGGGGCAGGCGGCCGGCGCTTCCCGGCGTGCTTCTGGCCTGATCGTCAAACCGACGAACCCGGAATCGCCTGCAGAGAAAGGAATGAAGGGGTGAATTACTGAAGGATGAGGCTGCGGACGGGGCGGACGAGGCACTCGTTGTCCTTGTGGTCGAAGTCGAGCCAGCCAACCTCAAAGCCCATGCCGTAGGCGTTGATGGCGGAGCGCTGCGAACTCAGCCAGTGCCAGCCATCTTCGCGCACGGTCACCAGGCCGTCCGCCTTGGCTGCCATCACCAGCTGACCTTCCAGGCAGGATGGGATGAATGCACCCAGCTCCAAGGCCTGGATAGCGATCTGGCTGCCAGCTTCGGCCATGGCGCGGGTGTTCGCTTCGCCGTCGCTGTAGCTACCAGCACCTTCGACTTTGACGCCGTATTCGCCCCAGGCGCCTTCGAACTCGTCATTCAGCAGCACCAGGGCGCGTTCCTGGCCGTTCAGCCAGTAGCGGGTAACGAAGATGCCTCCGGCCAGTGGTTGACCGCGCTCAGGCAGGTCGGCGGCGGCAATGGATTGCAGTACAGATTGGTTCATGACTTTCTCCAGGGTGTAGGCCGCCCTCCATGGCTGGTGGCGGTGGCGTGATAATTCGGGGGTTACTTCAGGATGGCCCTTGCGCAGGCCTGGATCTCGATCCAGAGCGCCGACGATGGCCGCGCTTCATACTTGACGAGGGCCTTGGCGATGCGCACGGCCAATTCTTCTTTGCTACCGGTTGGCGGTGCCGGCGGTTGGTGGGCAAGCTGGATCGGCCGTGCCGGACGCGCGCGGTGATGCGTTTCAAGCTGAAAGCTCCATGTCTCGGTCGTGCCAGCCAGCAAGCCACCAGCCGCAGTTCACGGTCATCCAGCCGTATGGCTGGGCATCGCGAGACTGGCTGTTGTCTCGGCAGGCCCGCCCGAGGTAGTACGCGGCGGGGTGGACCAGCTGCCGGCGCTTCATGGCTACGCACCGGCCAGGTGGTGGAGGGGGGCGAACGGTATGTCGTCGTCGAAGCTGTCGTGATCGGGCGGTGCGGCCTGCTGGCTTTGCTGCGGGCTTGACGGCCGTTGTTGCCGCGGCTGCCGATCTGGCACTTGCCCGGGCTGCTGGCCCTGCGGCCGACTGCCCAGCAGCTGCATCGTGCCGTTGATGTCGACGATGATTTCTGTGGTGTAGCGCTTGATGCCGTCCTTTTCCCACTCGCGGGTCTGAAGTTTGCCCTCGATGTAGCACTGGGAGCCTTTGCGCAGGTACTCGCCGGCGATCTCGGCGATCTTCCCGAACAGCGACACACGGTGCCACTCGGTGCGCTCGACCTTCTGGCCCGACTGCTTGTCGGTCCATTGCTCGCTGGTCGCCAGACTGAGGTTGGTGACGGCGTTGCCGTTCGGCAGGTAGCGCACTTCCGGATCCTGACCGCAGGTGCCGACCAGGATGACCTTGTTTACCCCGCGGCTCATGACGACGCCGCCCCGGCCAACAAGATCAACGTCAAGGCAAAGAGTGCCACCCAGCGTGTTGCGCTTTCACCGATCTGGCGGACCTTCACCACGGCGACCACCGGGAGGGTTTTGGCATCGATAGCACGCTCAAGGCTCTCCGCATAGCGGACAGCCTGCGGGTAGCTGGTGTTGCGGCCGTACACGCGGCTGTTGCTGGACGAGACGACAATCCAGCCGTTACCGCTTTGCGTGACATAGAAGCGCGATTTGGCGCGGAATGCCTCGGTGGCTGTGATCACTTCCTGGCGCAGGGCTTCGAGCTTGTCCTGGCTTTGTTGGATGGCTGCTTGCATGGGTTGGTCCTCAGTGGGTCAGGCGTGGAGCTCGAAGGCCTCGGCCTTGCGAACGATTCGAACTTGGGCGGTGCGCCGCTCCGGTGCGCGGCGGTCGCGGCGCATTGGGTCGCTGTCGTTGATCACCGCGTGCATGGCGATGAGGCAGGCAAGAGCGATGCAGAGGGGGCTGATGATCTGACGGCGCATGGCTTCGGCCACGGCAGCTGCGCGACGGGCGACGCCCAGTTTCAGCATGGCGTCGCCGATACGCTTCTCTACACCGCTTTCGCTTATGCCGAAATGCCTGGCGATTTCCTTGGTGGTGAAGCCTTGGGCGACATCGAGGATGCATTGCAATTCGCGAGGCGCCAGGCCACGGCCGAGGTGGCCGATCCATGCGCCGATGGTGATCGTGTCCATGATTTGCTCTTTCGGGCTGGCTGCATTGGTCGTGACGCTCGCTGCCGTCTACCTCCCGGACCAAGGGGAGGGCGAACGTCACGACCGATGCAGCCTGGTGATGAGGAACCAGGTTGGTCGGGCAGTTATCGTCAGGCTGATGCGGTGCTGGTTGTTTGGTGGCCAGCGGCCATCTCACCACTACGCAGGTGACGCGCTTCCCGGATATGCTGAGAGTTCCACCAATCAGCAAGGAAAGACCTATGCAGATTTCTGCAGTGTGTGCAGCATGCGGGAGCAAGATGCTCGTGATTCCGGATGACAACGAGGCGGATCAGATGGTCCGCTGCAGTGAGTGCAATGCGGATATCGGGGATAAAGCAGCGGTTACCGCAAAGTTAAGGGAGGCTGCGAAGAAAGAGGCCGATAAGCTTGTTCAGGACATGAAGAAGCGCCTAGATAAGGCGTTCAAGCGCCGCTGACATCCACTCTGGCGCCTTCGGCATCATGCTCAAGGCGCTCTTTGACTCGCCGGTAAACCGCTTCGGCTAGCTCCTCGACCAAGCGCTCGAACTCTTCTTCTCCCGCCTTCGGCAGTTTCACTTCGACTTGCAGTGTTGATGTAGTCATGACCTTTCTCCGTAGTGATTTCCCGTCTGGCCCTGTCGCCAAGGCCAGCCAGTGAAATCGGTGTTGCTTAGCAAGCCTGCGGGCCGACATGTCGAGCGAGGAAGCTTGCTGTGTTGCGTAACGTCCACCAGAACTCAATCGCCGGATTCACTCGGCGCCTGGTGGCTCATCTGCGGGTTTTTAAAGAGCGGTATTTCTGCGTGTGACGCAGAACATGGGTTGTATTATGCGCAGAACAAAATCTGCGTCAAGCGCAAATTTGCGTTTTGGCGAGCAAAAAAAAGCCCGCATGATCTGCGGGCTTGGGAGGGGGATAGTCTTGGAGGGGGCTTACAGGTACTCACCTTTGAAGATGACTACACCGCTGATATCGCAGTTTCCATTGATGGGGATGAACTGCTCAGGCCAGGATGGGTTGATGGCTTTCAAGTATTTTTGGTGACCTTCGATTACCAGCTGCTTGAAGGTTGCCTCTGGGCAATCGACCAGTTGCGCAACCACAAGAGATCCGTTTTCGGCTTGGCGATCCGGGTCAACGTAGATCAAATCTCCCTCTCTGAACGACCTGCGAGCATGAGGGTTGAACATGGACTCACCCCTCACCTTCAATACGAATGTGCGCGGACCGTGTGGAACTGGGCAAGCTACCCAGTCCACTGCGTCTGCAGCGGTAAACGACGACATAACTTCAGTCCATTGGCCTGCCTGCACCCACGATATTACGGGTACGGCGCTCGGTTGGACATGGGCTTTCTCAACGTTTGATCGCATTGATCCAGCAGCCAGTGCGCTGCTGAGGGGGAGGCCCAGCGCTTCCAGGATTTTGAGCAATAGCTCCTGACTAGCACCCTGCTTTCCGCGCTCCAGTCGCGAGAGGTTACCGCTATCGGTGCCCACCAGGTCCGCGAGCTCCTCAAGCGTCATTTTCTTCGCTTTCCTCGCGTCCCTTATAGCTTGTCCGATTTCCATTTTTAACAGCCCTTCTAGTAGGGCGCTCATCCTCGCCATGACGCGCCTCCTACGCAAAGCGTGTTGCGCAGATTATAGGTTGCTTTTTATCTGCGCAGTGCGCAGAATCTTCCACAGATAAACACGTTTGAGGTCTTGAAAGTGACCCCGCTGAAGAAAGCCAGAAAGGAAAAGGGCTGGCGCTTGGCTGACCTAGTCGAGCGCTTACAAGCCGTTGGAGAGGTTACCGACACTGGAAACCTCTCCCGCATTGAGCGCGGGATACAGCGTCCTTCGACCAGGATGGCTGAAAGCATCTGCAAAGTATTCGGGAAGCGGTCTCTCACTGAGATTCATGTGCTTTACCCGGATCGATTCGCCGAGAAGTCGGCAGCCTGACGAGATGAATTATGTGTGATCTGGCCTTGCGCCAGTAGTGGGGCCGTCCTGCTGTTCATCCGTCCAGTACCTGAATCGCAGGCATAAAAAAACCGGGTGGCAGCCCGGCTTCTTCAACAGCATCAAATCGAGGTCGATTATGCACTCTGCAATGGATGCAAGCAATACCGCACCCTTGTCCGTTTCGCACCAGAAGTCCTACCACAAATCCGCCGCACTTCATGCCGCGCGAATGATCCCTCTCCAGTACGCAGTCGCCTCGAAAGCCACGTTCCGTCGCGAGTGTGTCGAGCATCTGCGCGCTTCCCTGTGCGAGGAGCGCCCATGAGCACCATCGTCATGACGGCCTGCTGGCCGCTGCAGGGTATGAGCCCGGCGCAAAAGTCTGTGTTGATCTCTCTCGCCGACAATGCCAACGACGACGGTGTTTGCTGGCCTTCCGTGGCCACAATTGGTTCACGAACCTGCCTTTCGGAGCGCGCCGTACGAAATGCGCTGCGCTGGCTCGAAGAGGCGAGCCTGCTGAAAAGCCATCAGCGTTTCGGTCGTTCGACCTGGTACACATTAACCCCGGCAGCATATGCCCCCGGCACGACATGCCCCCCGGCACCAGATGCCCCATCGCCCCGGCAGGAAATGCCCCCCACCCCGGCACCAGATGCCCCCAGAACCGTAAAGGAACCATCAATTGAACCGTCACCTGATGGCGAACGCGTTCCGCGCTCACCGTCTTGCCCGGTTCAGGACATCGTTGATCTGTTCAATCGAGTGCTCACGCCTGCCTTGCCTGCGGTGGTGCTCGTATCCGAAGCGCGCAAGAAACAACTCCGTGCCCGCTGGAACCAGAGCGCTGTTCACCAGAGCCTCGAGTTCTGGGGTGAGTACTTCGCCGACGTAGCCCGGTCCGACTTCCTGATGGGGCGCGCTGCGGGCAAGTTCGGCGCTGCACCGTTCCGAGCGACCTTCGACTGGTTGATTGCCCCGTCCAACTTCGTGAAGGTGGTGGAGGGCAATTACCATGCGTGAGCCCTACAACGCCGAGGCCGAGCATGGCTTGCTGGGTGCCATGCTGCAGCGCCCAGAGCTGATCGACACCCTGTCCGATGACCTGTCGCCTGAGTCGTTCTACTTCGCCGAGAACGCTGAGGTGTTCCGCGGCATCCTGGCCTTGCGTGCTGCTGGCAAGGCCGTCGACCTGCTGACCGTGGCCGACCAGATAGGCGTGCTGGAAAATGGAGACCGGGCCCTTGGCCACTGCGCATCACTTGTAGCCAACACCCCGAGCGTGGCGAGCGCTGGCACCTACGCCGGTATCGTTCGGGAGCGGGCCATTGAGCGCGCCCTGTACGACCTGAGTGACCGCACCTTGGAGATCGTGCAGGGCAGCGGCGACATCCAGGACAAAATCGCGGCCGTGCAGGCGGCAGCCATGGGCATCGACGCTGGCAGTGACGGCGATGAGGTGGTGAAGGCTGCCGACCTGATGGCTGACCAGCTGGAAGTGTGGCAAGAACGTCACGACCGGCTGTCACGCGGAGAGACGCTGATCGGCCTGTCGACCGGTTTGGCGGATCTTGACGAGAAGCTTGGTGGCCTGCAGCCCGAGCAGCTGATCATCGTGGCTGGCCGCCCGGCCATGGGCAAAACCACCTTGGCCATGGGTTTCGTGCTGGACGCCGTGGTGCGCCAGAAGAAGTCCGGCCTGGTCATTAGCCTGGAGATGAGCAAAAGCCAGCTGATCGACCGCGCCGTCGCCGCCGAGGGCCGGATTCCGCTCAACCTGATCAAGAACGGCTCAGCCTGTGAGTCGCATGGCGCCGAGCTCTGCGCTGCAGCGGCCAAGCTGAAACACGCCAACCTGTTCATTGCCGACCGCGCCGCCGCCACTGTCGGCCGCATCCGCTCGCTGGCCCGTCGCCACAAGATGCGGTATGGCCTGGACATCCTGATGATCGACTACCTGCAGCTGATGGACGGCGAGGGCGGCAACCGCACCGAAGCGGTGAGCAGCATCAGCCGCGGCTGCAAGTTGCTGGCCCGCGAGCTGGGCATCCCGGTCGTGCTGCTGAGCCAGCTCTCCCGCAAGTGTGAGGAACGTCCCAACAAGCGCCCTGTGAACTCGGATCTTCGCGAGTCGGGGGCCATCGAGCAAGACGCCGACGTGATCCTCTTCGTGTACCGCGACGAGGTCTACCACGAAGACAGCGAGTTCAAGGGCGTTGCCGAGATCATTGTCGGCAAGGGCCGCGACATCGAGACCGGCACCGTCCGGACTGCCTTCCTCGGCCAATTCAACCGTTTCGAAACCCTTTCGGCCAGCTGGCAGCCGCCGGCGAAGGCCCCAAGCCAAAACGCGCGGCCGTTGTCGGCCCGCTACGCACGCAAGGAAGTCGTATGACAGTCCCCGCCCTTCGCCCGTTCAAGGCCAAAGCGGCTCGCGCCAAGCCCGTCGATAGGGAAGGGCAGGAGCAGGCCGCGCTGATGAAAGAACTGCAGCTGCGCTACCCGCAGGCCTACAAGCTGATTTACCACGTCCCGAACGGCGGACACCGGATCAAGGCCGTGGCCGCCAAGCTGAAAGGGCAGGGCGTCAAGGCCGGTGTTCCCGACCTGGTGCTGCCGATGGCGCGCGGCGGCTACTTCGGCTTGTACATCGAGTTCAAGGCCAAGCCTCCGTTCGATGCGCCGGTGTCGGCCAGCCAGGATGCCTTCCTGCAGCTGCTGACGAACGAGAACTACCTAGCCATTGTGTGCCGGGGCAATATCGACGCGGTCGAGGCCATCCGCGCCTACCTGCTGCTGCCTGCAACGGTGGCCGCATGAGCGCGACCCGGGAAGTGAAACTGAGCGAGGCTGAGGTGCGCCGGCAGGCCGCCGATAAGTCGGTGCGCGACCTGCGCGACCCGCGTCACCCCGGCCTGTACCTGCGCTTCTGGAGCAACCGCGAGCGCGGCACCTGGCACCTGGTGCGCGGCAAGAAGTGGGTACCGGTCGCCCGCTGGCCTGACCTGACCGTGGCAGCGGTGATTGCCGAGCTGCCCGCGCTGCGTCAGCGCCTGCTGCGCGACCCGGCCACCGCGCCAGTAGTTTCGGGCATGGCCACTGTGGGGCAACTGCTGGACTGGTACGGCGACCGGATGGCGCGTGATCGCTCGCTGTCGGCGAAACGTAAGGCCGGCGCCCGCTCTGCCATTGCCCAGCACCTGAAGCCGCGACTGGATGACCTGGCCGTGGCCGGCGTGACTGCCGATGCGCTGGACAAGCAGCTGATGTGGCCGTGCCAGGCCGAAGTGTCGCTGTCCTACCTGCGGCAGATGTTCGCACTACTGCTGACCGCTTTCCGCCAGGCCTTGCAGCTGGGCTTGATCGACCACAACCCGATGGCCGGGATGCGCTTCAACGATTTCACCAAGGCCAAGATCCTGCCCAAGGCCGCCCGCCTGCGCGATGTGCAACTGCCGGAACTGATGCAGCAGCTGGCCCAGGCATTCGAAACGACCCCGGGTGACGCCATGCTGGCCCTGATGATGCTGGCCCACGGCACCCGGATCGGTGAGACCCGCATGGCGCGCTGGAACGAGATCTCGCTGGCTGCGGCGGAGTGGTTCATCCCTGCCGCCAACGCCAAGACCCGCACCGAGCACCGCCTGCCGCTGACCGCCCAGGTGCAGGCACTGCTGACCCGGTACCGGGCCAGCCAGCAGGCCGACGGCTACGAGGGTGTGTACCTGTTCCCGAATCGCCGGGGCCTGTGCCTCAGCGAGACGCAGGCCAGCAACGTGTTCAAGCGCCTGGGGCAAGGCGAGTGGACCAGCCACGACCTGCGCAAGGTATCCCGCAGCACCTGGACCGACCTCGGCATCGACGGCCACATCGGCGAGATGCTGCTGAACCACAAGCTGGGCAAGATCGCCAGCACCTACATCCACACCCAGGCGATGCAGCAGCGCCGCGCAGCGCTGGAGAAGTGGCACGCCTGGCTTGACCGAATCGGCTTTGCAGCCATCCACGGCCTTACCAAGGCCTTAATTGAAATTTCGCAGAACTCGCCAGAGGCCACAGCAGCCGTGGCGTCGAACGACCTTACCGCATTTGTAATTAGCGAGGATTCGAAGTGACAAGGAAGAGCCATGGCCCTGCCTTCAAGAAGGCTGCGATCAAGTTGGCTCAGTGCCCTTTGTGCCGTGGGAGAGCGGTCACTCAGGGTGTGTTTCACGAACTGCCATGCGGCCACTGCCATGCCTCGGGCTTTGTGGCGGCTGCAACTGGTGAGGCCCTTGCCCTGGATGAACTGGTGACCCAGCTCAGCATGAGGCTCCGGGCAGCGCTGCGGCAGATCGAGCAGTTGAAGAACCCTCAGGCATCCGGGCCTGAGGCGACATATCAGGGAAGCAACCGGCGCGGCGCCGGCGGCACCAACCACACCGGCGATTGAGGGGGAAGGACATGAGCAACGTAGAAAGAACGGCCGAGGAACTGCTGGAGCACTGGGGGCGCTGGGTGGTGCTGGGCTCAGGCGTGTCTTGCTGCGCCTCGCGGGAAAACACCATTCTTGATCCGATGATCACGGACGACGACGCGTTGTTCATTGATCGTCTGGTTGGGCGCCTGCGCAAGCGCTACCCAGAATGCGGCCAGGTCATCATCAAGTACTACACGGCCCGCGACGCAGCGCTTAGGGATGTAGGCAAGAAGCTGGGCTTTGGCGAGGAGAAGACCCGGCAGCTGTGGAAGGCTGGTGTGGCGTGGATTGATGGTGCTCTCGATATTCGTCGCGAGGCGGCTTGACATCCCCGGTCCTCACCCGTATCTTTCGTGTTACTTTGCGGTAGGTGCGCGAGAGCAAACTCGCCATCACCAGCAGCCTCCTTAGAGCCTCGGCATTTGCCGGGGCTTTTTCGTTTTCGGCTCCACCACACCCATCGCCCCGAGCTGGGAGTGCTGTTGGGGCCGAACCTATTCCGCTCCCCAAAAGGGAGGAACCGAGATGCCGAACATGCCCGAGAAGGATCCTGGCCTGTGGGCCGCTGTGCTCGCCTGGGTGCTGGCTCACCAGCCTCAGCTGTACGCCGCTGGCCTGTCAGTCGCGATCGCTGCGCTCCGGGTTGTGTACGGCGGCGGAACCCGGCGCCAAATGATCTTGGAGGGCGCGCTCTGCGGCCTCATTACCCTGGCCTTGGTGCCGCTACTCGAATGGATGGGACTGCCTCAGGGCATGGCCACCTTCGCCGGTGGTGCTGTTGGCTTCATGGGTGTGGAGAAGCTGCGCGGCTACTCCGATTTGTTCCTGTCCCGAAAGGCTCAAGGCTGATGGCCAGGCTCAAGACACTCGGCTCACGCATCAAGGAGAGCGTAGGGTCGCGGGTCAAGGTGGTCACACCTGGCAGCTGGCGGAGCGGCATGACCAGCTCCCAGCGTGGCTACGACTACCGGTGGCAGAAGGCGCGAGAGCAATACCTGCGTGACAACCCGCTGTGCGCTTACTGCGCCCGGCAGGGACGAACGGCAGCGGCCAGCGTCGTTGACCACATCGTGGCTCATCGAGGCGACAAGGATCTCTTCTGGAATCAGGCTAACTGGCAGCCGCTCTGCAAGCCCTGCCACGACTCGATCAAGCAGGCCGAGGAGGCTGCTGGCCTGATGGGCTGACCGTCAGCGTAATGGCGCGCGGTCGCCCGAGGCACCTTCGAGGCACGTCAGTGGCGTGCCGCTAGGGTGGGGGGAGGTCAAAATATAGCGATTCGCATCTAGCTAGACCGCCACCGACCCCACGTACAGATTTTTTTCCCCCACAGGATTTTTGTTAAATGGCTTTAACATCCCGCAAGCGCGCATTCATCGCAGCGCTGAGGGAAGGTGCGTCCAATCGAGACGCAGCTGTGGCGGCTGGCTATTCCGAGAAGACAGCGTCTGCGGCGGGCTCTCGGCTGGTGAAGGACAAGGACGTGGCGGCAGAGTTGCTGAAGCTCCGCGCCCTGGGCCTGATGCCTCCAGATGTTAAAGGCGATGTTAAAGCAGATGTTAAAGCCGCGCCTACTTCGAAGCCCGCCAAAGAGGCTGCTCAAGACATAGAGGCTTCGCCCGCGACTGACGAGCAAGCCGAGCCGGAGCCCGCCGGTTTCGACCTGATGCAGGCGCTTCTCCATCGTGATCCGAAGGACTTCCTCCTGTCGGTGATGAACGATTCCGGTTCAGAGCCGAAGCTGCGTGTCGATGCAGCCAAGGCTCTGATGCCCTTTGTGCATCCTCGCAAAGGGGAAAGCGGCAAGAAGGACCAGGCTCAGGCCAAAGCTGAGCAGGCCGCCACCGGCAAGTTCGGGGCGCGTCGTGGTCCGCTGAGGGCCGTCAAATGATGGAGTGGACAACCGCATGCCCCGACTGGGAGCAGCGCATCGTTGCGCGCCAGAGCCTGATCCCGTTCGAGCCGCTGTTCCCGGCAGAAGCCGAGGAAGCGCTCGACGTGTTCGGCGCCCTGCGAATGGTCGACGCCACCGGCAGCCCGCTGATGTGCGAGACGGTCCGCGACTGGGTGAACCAGTTCGTAGCCGCCATCTTCGGCGCCTATGACCCGGATGAGGGCCGGCGCCTGGTCAGCGAGTTCATGCTGCTGATCAGCAAGAAGAACGGCAAGTCCACCATCGCGGCGGGCATCATGCTCACCGCCTTGGTCCTCAACTGGCGACCATCCGGCGAGTTCATCATCCTGGCACCGACCAAGGAGATCGCCGACAACTCCTACATCCCGATTCGCGACATGGTGCGGGCGGACGAAGAGCTGGACGCCCTCCTCAAGGTTCAGGACCACTTGCGCACCGTCACCCACCGGCAGACCAACGCCACGCTCAAGGTGGTGGCGGCCGACAGCGAGACGGTGTCGGGCAAGAAGGCGATCGGCGTTTTCGTGGATGAGCTGTGGGTGTTCGGCAAGCGTGCCAATGCCGAGGCGATGTTGCGGGAAGCTACTGGCGGCCTGGCCTCTCGTCCTGAGGGCTTCATCATCTGGGCAACTACCCAGTCCGATGCGCCCCCGGCCGGTGTCTTCCGGCAGAAGCTGATGTACGCCCGCAAGGTGCGGGACGGCGAGATCATCGACAAGTCGTTCCTGCCGGTGCTGTACGAGTTCCCGAAAGCGATGCTCGATGCCGGCGCCCACCGGGACTTCGCCAACGCCTACATCACCAACCCCAACCTGGGACTGTCGGTGGATGAGCCTTTCATCGAGCGGGGCTATGCCCAAGCCCAGATGGACGGCGAGGAGTCTTTCCGTGGTTTCCTCGCCAAGCACCTCAACGTCGAGATCGGCCTGGCCCTGCTGTCGGATCGCTGGGCCGGCGCTGACTACTGGGAGCGGCAGGCCTCCGACGACTGCCGAACCTTGAACGACCTGCTCGAGCGATGCGAGGTGATCGACATCGGTATCGACGGCGGCGGCCTAGATGACTTGCTTGGCTTCGCCGCTGTCGGGCGTGAGCGGGACACCCGGCGCTGGCTGACCTGGACCCACGCCTGGGCGCACCCGTCCGTGCTGGAGCGGCGCAAAGCTGAGGCACCGCGCATCCGCGACTTCGCCAACGACGGACACCTGACCCTGGTGGAACGTATCGGTGATGACGTCGACCAGATCGCTGAGCTGGTTGCCCAGGTGGAGGAGGCCGGCCTGCTTGATCAGGTAGGTCTCGACCCGGTCGGCATCGGCGCCATTCTCGACGCGTTGGAGGCCCGCGGTATTCCTCGAGAGAAGATCGGCGGCGTGAAGCAGGGCTACACGCTGGGCGGCGCGATCAAGACTGCTGAGCGGAAGCTGGCCGAGGGCTGCCTGTGGCATGGCGGCCAGCCCATGATGGCCTGGTGCTGTGGCAACGCCCGTGTCGAGCCTCGCGGCAACGCAATCCTAATTACCAAGCAGGCCAGCGGTTCGGCAAAGATCGACCCGCTGATGGCGCTGTTTAATGCCGTAACGCTCCTGGCTCTCAACCCTGAAGCGCAGGGCGGAATGGCTGACTACCTGGATAACGGGTTCTTCGGACTTATAGGCTGACCATGGCATTCAAATGGTACAACCCCATGACCTGGGGCTTCTTCGGCTATACCGACCCGGCGACGGGCGAGTATGTCGAGGTTGACCTTGAGGTCGGTGGCAAGCGCACCAAGGCGGGCGTGAGAGTCACCGCCAAGACGGCCCTGTCGATCAGCATGGTCTGGTCCTGCGTCAAGATCCTTTCTGAGTCGCTGAGCGGTTTGCCACTTAAGCTTTACGAGGACAAGCAGGGCAGCCGGGCGTTGGTCGCCGGCAACGACCCGATGCTCAAGTTGCTGCGCAAGCCCAACCCGTACATGACCAGGCTGAACTTCCTGAAGTTCGTGGTCGTGAACATGGCCCTGCGAGGCAACGCGTTCGCCTTGATCGAGCGCAACGTGCACGGCACCCCGATCGGACTGGTGCCGCTGGATGGCCGGTCCGTGAAGATCGACACCGAGGAGGAGCTTACCTATCTGGTCACTCCAAAGGAGGGGGAGACGTTCCCGGTGTCGCCGGAGTACATGCTGCACTTCAAGTTGTTCAGCCTGGACGGCATCGTCGGTCTGTCCCCCATCGAGTACCAGGCCGAGACCATGGGGCTCGCCAAGGCTGGGCAGCAGTGGTCGGCGCGGTTCATGCGCAAGGGCGGCTTTACCGGTGGCTACGTCATCTACGAGCAGTTCCTGACCGAGGCACAACAGGCCAGGATCATGGCGAAGTTCCCGGATGTGCGGAAGGGTGATGCCGACGACATCGGCAAGATGGCCATCCTCCAGGGCAACCCCAAGATCGTCCCGGCTGGGATCAGCCAGAAGGATGCCCAGTTCATCGAGTCGCAGCAGTTTCAGGAGGAGGCCCTGGCGGGCATCTACGGTGTGCCGCTGTGGCTGGCCAACCGCGCTGGCAAGACCTCAATCATGGGTTCGAACCTAGAGCAGCAGCTCACCGGCTTCATTACCTTCGGCCTCAAGCCCTACATCGATTCCGTTGAGGACGAGCTCAACGACAAGCTGTTTGGATCCGGCCAACGCTTTGTTGAGTTCGTTGTGGAGGGCCTGCTGCGTGCTGACAGCGCCGGCCGCGCCTCGTACTTCCAGGCCGCCTTGGGCGGTTCTGGCGGCTCAGGGTGGTTGTCGATTGACGAGGTCCGCGAAAAAGAAAACTACCCGCCGCTGGGCGGCGACTACGCCCGGGTCACCCGGTGGGAGATACAAAAAAATGGCGAACCTTGAATGCCCGTTCGAGCTCAAGGCCGTGGACGAAGCCGGCAATTTCGAAGGCTACGCCGCAGTGTTCAACAACATTGACCTAGGCGACGACGTGATCCTCCCCGGCGCGTTCACCCGCGTGAAGGCAACCCGCAAGGGCCAACTCAAGCTGGCCCTGTACCACGACCTGACTCGCCTGGTCGGCACCGCCGATTACACCCAGGACGATCACGGCCTTCTGCTGAAAGGGCAGGTCAACCTCAACGTCAGCTATGCCCGTGACGCCTACGAGCTAATGAAGGCCGACATCCTCGACAGCATGTCGATCGGCTTCAACACCATCAAGGCAGATTTCGAGGACCGCGCCGGTCGGCGCGTACGCCTCATTAAGGAGGCTGAACTCTGGGAAGCCTCCTTCGTCCCGTTCGGCATGAACCCCGAGGCGCAGGTGCTCAGCGTCAAATCGGACATCAGACTTTTCGAGAAAGCCCTGCGCGAACGCATGGGCCTCTCGCAGAAGGAGGCGGCAGCAGTCGCTTCGCTCGGCTACACCGCGCTACGCCGTGACGGCGGGAGCGAGGCCACGGCGATCGTGGATGAGCTGAAAGAAATTCCCAACTTGTTCACCCAATATTTCGGAGTGTCGCCATGAGCGAAGTGAAAGAACTGAAGGATTCCCTGGAACTGCAATTGAAGACCGGCTTCGACGGCCTGCAGAAGAAGTACGATGCGGCCATGGATGAGGTCCAAAAGGGCAACCAGGTCACGACTGACCTGAAAAAGCAGATCGAAGACCAGAAGGGCGAACTGCAGAAAGTCATCGACCAGGTCGTGGATCTGGAGCAGAAGGGCGTCAAACTGCGAGGCCAGCCCGGCGAGGGTAAGAGCTTCGTCGACCTCATTCAGGGCGACGACGGTTATAAGTCTCTGAAAAAAGGTGGTGCCCTGGCTGAGCTCGACGTCACCAAGTCCGATCTGGCCAGCATGAAGGAAATGAAGGTCACCAGCGCCGGCATCGTGGCACCGCAGTTCGACCCGGTGATTCAGCCGGGTATCCGCCAAGAGCTGCGCATTCGCGACCTGCTGACCGCCGTGCCGGTCTCGGGGCAGAACTACACCTACTTCCGCGAAAACCTGCACACCCGTGGCGCCGCGCCGGTCGCCGAGGGCGGGCTGAAACCAACCAGCAACGTAACCTTCACCACCGAGACCGATCGCGTGAAGAAGATCGCGGTCTGGATGCCGGTCACCGATGAAGCGCTGGACGACGTCCCGCAGCTGTTCGCGTATCTCCAGCAGCTGCTGCGCTACGACCTCAAGCTCGAGGAGGAGGCTCAGATCCTCAAGGGCGACGGTACCGGCGAGAACCTCAATGGCCTGATGACCCAGGCCACCAACTACAACACTGCCCTCAGCAAGGCCGGTGACACCGCCATCGACCTGGTCCGCCGATCCATCTATCAGGTGCGCAAGCAGTCGCAGATGTCGGCTGATGGCGTGGTGATGACTGAACTGGACTGGATGAATATCGAGCTGCAGAAGGACGGCGAGAACCGTTACCTGTTCGCCAACCTGCAAGGTCTGGTCACCCCTATCCTCTGGGGTCGCCCGGTGATCACCTCGGACAGCATGGACGAGGGCGACGGCACCAACGGTGGCGAGTTCCTGACCGCCAACTTCGCTCGTTCCACCACGCTTTTCGACCGCATGTCGTTCCTGTTCAAGATGGGCTTGATCAACGATCAGTTCATCAAGAACGAACGTGCTCTGCTGGTCGAGGAGCGCCTGGGCCTTGGCGTGCGCCGTAAGGAAGCCTTGGTGAAAGGGCGCTTCCCGACCGCCTAACCCCACCGAAGGCCGGCATATCGCCGGCCTCTTCATTTCTGGAGGCAGCATGAAAATCAAGATTCTGTGGGGTTTCGTCGGCAACGGGGCGCTGTTAGGCGGAACTTCGAACAAGGTCAAGGCCGGTGAAACCTTCGATGAGGCTGATGACGAATACGCTCACGCCTTGATCGGCAAGGGGTTAGCCGAAGAAGTCGATAGCGACGGTAAGGCGAAGGCGGTGAGACCCAAGGAAACCAAGCCTACCGCGCCGAAAGAGAGCAAGTGATGATCGACCTGGCCACCGTGAAGATGCACCTGCGGGTCGACGGCGATGAGGAAGACGCCTTGATCGGCGGCTATGTCGCGGCGGCCAAGGCCCACGTTGAGCAGCACTGCGACCGCAAGCTGGTTGAGACCGACCCGGTTGAGCCCGAGGAGATGGGGTTGACCAGCGATGTCGAGCAGGCGGTCCTATTGCTGGTCGGCCACTGGTACGCCAACCGCGAGGCCGTTGCCGTGGGCACCATCGCCACCGCCATGCCTCTCGCAGTCGAAAGGCTGCTCTGGTACAGGAAGCGATTCTGATGAAAGCCGGACCTATGCGCCACCGTTGTCGGATCTTCAAGCCCCACCGCGAGCAGAACCGCTCCGGCGGCGCCACTGAAACCTGGGTGGAGGTGGGTGAGGTTTGGGCTGAAATCACCACTCCGACCGGCAGGGTTTCGCCCGTCGCTGAGCAGTTGCAGGCGGTGATCAGCGCCGAGATCCGCGTCCGGCCGCGCTCGGACATCGTCGCTGGCTGGCGACTGACCGAGAAACGCACTGGCATGACTTACCGGGTCGAGGCACCGCTGCTCAACAACGAACGGGACATGCTGCGGCTGCTGTGCTCCAGCGTCCCCAACCCATGAGGTGAACCATGAAAATTCAAGCACTGGGGCCACTGACCGGCGCCTCTGGCGAGCGCGAGAAGGGCGAGATCTTCGTCGTCGAAAAGGCCTATGGCGAAGGGCTGATTGCCCGCGGCTATGCCGTGGAAATCAAGGACGAAGCCACCCCCGACAAGCCAGCGAAGGCCGCCCAGGCCAAGGAGTAGGCCATGGCGCGCCGGTCCAGTATCCGCGGCGATATCCGGCTGCGCCGGACGCTGCGCAACATACACAAGACGATGGACAACGAACTGCAGCCCGCCATGGCCAAGGCGGCGGCGCGCGTGCTGGCCACTCAGCAGCAGCTGATCCCGAAGGACACTGGCGCTGCGTCGGCGGCCCTGCGGGTCTACGTCGCCCCCAGCGGCCTGGATGCCCAGGTCGGTATCAGGGGCAAGCGCGACAATCGGCGATTCTTCTACCTGCGGTTCCTCGAGTACGGCACGAAGGGCTATTCCGGCAGCATGTACCAGCGAGCCGACCGCAACGCGGTTGGCGGTGTGCACACCAACAACCGCGACAAGTCGAAGCTGAAAGGGCGCCGCAATGCGCTCCGTCAGCGCGACACCAAGAACAAGTCGGATGGGCAACACTTCTTCGGCAAGTACCCGGACATACCCGCTAGGCCAGCTCATCCGTGGCTGCGGCCGTCGCTGGACGTCAACCGCGAATACGTGATGGCCGACCTTCAGGAAGCTGTCCGGCGCACGCTGCGCAAGGCGAGCCAGGGGGTAGGCAATGGCTGATCCATCGCTGGCCTTGCAGGAGGCTATCTTCGCCAGGCTTCAAGCCGAGGTTAGCTGCCCGATCTACGACGGTGCGCCGCTGAATGCGGCGATGCCGTACGTGTCGATCGACCGGGAGGTCTCGGTCAACAGCAGCCCGATCTCTGGCCGAAAGCGCGAAACGCGTCTGCTGTACCTGTCGGTCTGGTCTGAGGCCGTGGGACAGGCTGAGGTCAAGCGCATCAACGGCGAGGTCATCGCCGCCCTGGACGAGCGCCGTCTACCGCTGGAGGTGGGCCGCGCGGTTTCCGTCCGGGTCGAGCAGGCCGACGCCCAGCGCGACGCCGACGGCATCACATACCAGGGCTCGATTACCGTCCGCGTGATTACCACCCACTGAACCACCCAACGGCCGCACCGCGGCTTTTATCCAATGAGCCTTTGGAGGATCCCCCATGGCCGACGACAACCTCAACACAGCCGCCGGCTGCCGCTTCTTCATCGGCGGCAAGACCGGCGCGGACACCGAAACCGAGTACAAGGCCGACACCTACGTCGAAGTGGGCGAGATCGAGGACCTGGGCGAGTTCGGTGACACCTTCAGCAGCGTGAACTTCACCTCGCTGAAAGACGGTCGCGTGCGCAAGTACAAGGGCACCGCTGACGCCGGTGACCTGACCCTGACCGTGGGCCTGGATAACGGCGATGCTGGACAGAACGCGGTGAAGACCGCGCACAAGGACCGCAGCAAGGGTGACTACAACATCAAAATCACCCTCAACGACGGTGACCCAGACGGCTCGCCGGTGATCAATCCGACCACGTTCTACTTCCGTGGGAAGGTAATGAACAACACCGTGGCACCTGGTGCTGCTGACAACGTGGTCCGCCGCAATGTCACCATCGGCATCAACTCGGACATCCTCGAGCTGCTGCCGGCATCGGTCACCCCCTAACACCCGGGGCTTCGGCCCCGGCAACATAGGACCTGATCCATGAACAATACGTTGCACGGTACCGTTACCGTAAAACTGGGCGATGAGGAGTTCACACTTCGACCCACCCTCAAGGCAGTGAGGGCGATCGAGAGCCGTTTCGGCGGTCTGCGCGGCGCATCTGGAGCCCTGCATGCAGTAGGCGTGGATGCGGTGGCCTTCATCATTGCCGCCGGTGCTGGCCTGGAAGAGAAGGCTGCCGAAGCGCTGCCCGAGAAGGTCTGGCAGGAAGGCGTGGCCGGGCTGACACCGCCAGTCACCAGGTATCTTGGCGCTCTCTACAATCCGCGAGGCGGTGACCCGGGAAACGACCAAGCCGGGACGGCGTAAGCGCTGTCGAAGACGGCAGCTACGTCGACCGGCTGTATGGGATCGCCACCGGCTGGCTGGGCTGGGCGCCGGATGTGGCCTGGTCTACGCCGCTCCCTGAGCTGTTCATGGCCATGGATGCCAGGATCGAGTGGATGCAGATGACCAACCCGTTCGGTACCGGAAAGAAGCAGGGCTCGAAGGAGAAGCCAAGTGCTTCCAATGTGGCCGACAAGCTGAGGATGGCATTGACTGGGAGAAAAGCTAACTGATCAGTTGGCCGACTTTGATACCCTTTGCGTTTTTGAAGGGGAGACTGTCATGCGTAAATGGATTTGTGCTGGGGCTTTACTCATCCTCGCGGGCTGCGGGGCTGGCGACTCGGATTCAAATAATGCGTCAGGAGCCACAGGGATTATCGATGAGTGGATCCTTGCGGACTATCCGGATAATTCCATAGTCATTGGCAGCGATAAATCAGATCCTACATACGGCAAGCTCAAGGATGCCATTCCGCGAGTTAATAAGGAGAAGAATGAGGCCGCTCATCTAGTCGCGAGAAAGTGCAAGCATGTTGTAAATGTTTTGTTCTTGCGTCGTGAAAGCTCACTCGAAGAATTAAAGTTCATAGTGGATTGCGAAGGTGGCGAGCGATACGAGCTCACAAGTGCTGATCTGGCTAAAGGGGGCGGTGTTAAAGCCAATTCCGATAAGTCGATAGGAAGATCCGATGCGATTCAGAAGTGCAAGGATTTAGTGAATGATAAACGTCTAACCAACCGCTCGTTGAATTTTCATGAGTTATCGGATTCGAACTACTATAAAGCCCCGAATGGCAACGTGAGGCTCGTTCTTGGGTTCGACGAAGACGGTATAGGTGGCACAAAGACAAAATGGCGTGCAGCTTGTACGTTTGATGCTGAATGGAAGGGCGATGTGACCATCAACCCTAACTGATAAATCAGCGTTTATTAGCCTGGCCGATGCCGGGCTTTTTTTGGGGTGAAGAAATGGCCGACCAACAAGTTCAAGGCATGCTCGTCCAGATCGAGGCAACTACGGCGCAATTGCGGCGCGAGCTGGCGAGCGCCGATCAGTTGGTCTCCAAAACTAGTCAGGCAATTGATCGCAACTTGGCAACAGTTGATTCCGCGTTTGATCGAGCTGGTGCAGCTGCTCAGGGCGCAGGAGCGCTCATGCGGGGGGCCTTTGCAGCGGTCGCTGGAGCCGGCTTGATTGGGGGCATCATCAAGCAGGTCGACGCCTACGGACAGATGTCGGACCGCATGAAGGCTGCCGCGGGCAGCGCTGGCGAATACCAGATGGTGCAGGAGCACCTGATGCAGACCGCGCAGGAAACCTACCGCCCACTGGCTGAAGCACAGGAGCTCTACATTCGCACTGCCGATGTCATGCGCAGCCTGGGCTTCAACACCCAGCAAACGCTCGACATCACCGACAGCTTCAGCTTCCTGCTGGTGACCAACGCCGCGGCCGCCGACAAGGCCGGCTCCGCGCTGGATGCCTATTCGAAGGCGCTGCAGACCGGCAAGGTTGAGGCCGATGGCTGGGTATCCATTCAGGACGCCATGCCGACCATCGTCACCGCGATCGCCACCGCCACTGGCAAGAGTGCCGAAGAGGTCCGCAAGCTCGGTGTCCAGGGCAAACTGTCGCTCGATGACATCAATACCGGCCTACTGCGAACCGTGGAGGTCAACCGCAAAGCAGCGGCGGACATGTCCACAAGTGTTCAAGATGCCTTGAACAACATCAGCAACGCCACTGGCACCTTCCTGGGCAAGCTGGAGGAGCAAACCGGTGCCGTCGCAGGGTTGTCTAAGTTTTTGGTGCTGCTGGCGGATAACGTTGATCTGGTAGCGGTAGCAATGGGAGGCGCAGGGGCCGCAGCTCTCACTACATATGCGGCAAAAGCCTACGTCGCTGTGAAAGCACTGCTGACTCAGCGGGCTGCTGCGGTTAGAAGTGCAGAGGCTGCTGTAATCGCCGCTGATGCTCAAAGGCTTTTCGCTCAAGCGCAACTGCAGCAAGCTCAGGCTTCTGTGGCTGCCGCCACAGGCCTGCAGCGTTTGACTCTGGTCCAGAGCCAGTTAATCCCAAAACAGGCCGCGCTCACCGCCTCAACAGAGGCGCTGGCCATTGCTCAAGCCAACTTGGCCCAGGCGACCGTCCGAGGCGGCCTTCTCGCTGCGCTAGGTGGGCCAGCGGGTCTTGCCGTATTGGCCGGTACTGCCGCTGCGAGTTTCCTGCTGCTGCGAGACAACTCGGACTCGCTCGAAAAGAAGCTGGGCGATCTCAGCGACCCGCTCGACAAGCTGGTCGAGCGCTTCAACAAGCTGAACAGTGCGACACAGGCCGTGGCGCTGCGCGAGCTGCAAGGCAAAATCGAGGACGCGCAAAGCCAACTGTCGCAGGTATCTGGGTCGATTGCAGATCGGTTCGAAAACGATCTTCGTGGCGTAGGCGCCGCTGGCGTCGACGGCCTGATGACCGGCCTGGCTCCCATGCCCGCGGAGGCCCAAAAAGCACTCGACTTGGTGCGAGATGCCGCAAACGACTTTGCGAAGGGCGCGGTTGTGGACTGGAAGGCTGTCGCCGATCAGGTGCGCGGCATCCCGGGCGTAACCGAGGCGATGGCCCAAGCTATCGAAAAGGGGCAGATCAAGGCCTCCGATCTAAGCGGTGAGCTGCAAAACCTGAAGACCAAGCTCGCCGAGCTGACAGGAGAGACGGACCGAAACACGGCTTCGACCACAGCCAACAACGCCGCGAAAGCCGGCATGAGCACGGCGGGTCAGACCTACCTGGAAACGCTGCAGAAGCAGTTGGCCGGCCTGCAGGACAATGGCGACGCGATGAAGATCGCCAACCGCTACATCGCCGAAAACGCCGATCTCACCGAGACCGACCGACAGGCGATCCTTTCGGCGGCCAGCGCGATCGAGGCACAGAAGAAGGCCAATCAGGGCGCCAAGCAGGAAACGAAAGACGCCACCTCTGCGCAGACGAAGCTGAATCAGCAACTGAAGGAAGCAGAGACCGCTTATCAGCAGTTGAAAAAGGCTTACGACCCCGTAGGCGCTGCGTCCGATGAGTTTCAGAAGCAGACCAAGAACCTTGATCTACTGCTGGCGCAGAAGAAAATCACCACCGAAGAGTACGGCAAAGCTGTTGGTGTGCTCGCCGAGCAATTCAATAGTGCGGTGCAGGCCTCGACCGGCCTGTCGCGGGCGATGAAGTACCAGGCCGATCTTGAGCGTCAGTTGGCGATCGCCCAGCAGCAGGGCGACGCTGCCGCTGCTGCGATTGGAATGGGAGACAAGCGGGCAAGTCGTGCTCAGTCTCGGCTGGCGCTTGAGCAAGAAAACAACAACAAGGTCCTGGCGCTGCGAGACGAGTTGGCTACAGCCAGCACTGAAAAGCAGCGTCAGGAGCTTGAAAAGCAGATTGCCTTGAGGCAAGAGTACGGCGCCAAGCTGGTGCAGGTCCAAGAGGACACCTTCGCCAAGATCGACGCGGCCCAGGCCGACTGGAGTAACGGCGCGTCAGCAGCCCTGGAAAATTATCTCGACAGCGCCGCCGATGTAGCCGGCCAGACGCAGGAGCTGTTCACCAATGCGTTCAGCAACCTCGAAGACGGCATCGTTCAGTTCATCAAGACCGGCAAGGCGTCGTTCAAGGACTTCGCGGACGCGATCATCGAGGACCTGATTCGCATCCAGGTGCGCCAGGCGGCTGCCGGCTTCCTCAGTTCGGCGTTCGGCTTCTTGGGCGGCGGTGGGGCGGCGCTGGGGAAGGGCACCATGACCGGATTCAGCGAAGGTTCGTTCGTCGCGAATGCAAAGGGCGGGGTCTACGACTCGCCAAGCTTGTCGGCCTATTCCGGCGGGGTGTACGACAGCCCGCAGATGTTCGCCTTCGCCAAGGGGGCGGGCATCTTCGCTGAGGCCGGGCCTGAAGCAATTCTGCCGCTTCACCGGGGACCGGATGGCTCCCTTGGCGTCATGGCCGCTGGCGCTGGCGGAGGTGGCGGAGAGTCCTCGATTACCTTTGGCGGCATCACCCAGCACATCCAGGTGTCAGGGCAGGCCAACGCTGCCACCCTGGCCGATGTTCGGCGTGCCGCCGAGCAGGGGGCGCGGGATGGCTACGAGCTCATGTTGCGAGACTTCAAAACCAACGGCGCCGGGCGGCAGATGCTGCAGCGGCGGTAACTATGCTCGGCCCGCTTCGGCGGGCTTTCTTTTTGGAGTGACCCAATGGCGGAGGAATGGCCCGAGGACCTGGAGCCCACTGAGGTCACCTGGGGTGTCGTCTACAACAACCGGGGCTTCAGTTCTTCGCTGTCAAATTCGCAGCAGATCGTGGCTCAGCCTGGCTCCTACTGGAAATGCACCATGAATTTCGGCGTTCTGTATGAGGAGGACGAACGCGAACTGACCTCGCTGCTGGGCCGCCTGCACGGGATGTTCGGCACGGTAAACATCCCGTACCTCACCCGAGCGCGGGTGGACAACATCGGCACGCCGACGGTAGCAGTCGCCAATGCCCAGGCCAGCGTCATGCAGCTGCAAGGCATGCTGGCCAGCCGGCCGGTATTCAGCCGCGGCGATCTCATCACCATCAGCGGGGAGATGTTCGAGGTGGTGGAGCACGCATCCTCCGACGCCGCTGGCAAAGCCGTGATTGCGGTGAACAAGCGCATCCGAAAGCTGATCCCGGTCGGCAGTGTAGTGGAGTACAAGAATCCCTACTGCGAGATGCGCCGCATGGATGACACCAACGAATGGACCACCCAGCCGGTGGTTTCGAACTCGACTCTGCAATTTCGAGAGGCATTCTGATGGCCACCGGTGTTTTTCCTTTCAGCCAGACAGTCGTCGATATCATCGCCAAGGGCAATTTCATGGCGGTATACGCCTGCCAGCTGGACTTCCCCGATGGGATGGTCTTCGCGCATACCGGTACCGGCGACCTGGTAATCGATGGCATCACCTATCAGGGTGTCGGCACCTTCGGCGCAGTCGGACAGTCGCAGGAGAGCAGCAACTCGGGCTCGCCCATGTCCGTGGAGCTCACGCTCAACGGCCTGGACGCCCAGATCATCACTGAAACCTCGCTGAAGGGGTGTCGGGGGCGCAACGGCAAGCTGATGTTCGTGGTGTTCGACCAGGACGGCAGCTATGCCGCCGATATCCTGTTCAGCGGGCGCATGGACGCCGCCAAGTTCTCCTATGCGGGCAACGGCGAGGAAGGCAACAGCATCACGGTTCCCCTCATCGACCGCATGGCCGAGTGGAACCGGACCGGTACCGAGCGCTGGACCGACGAGAACCACAGGGCGCGCCGCCAGGACGACCGCTTCTTCTTCGCCATCGCCCAGATTGCCGACTGGCCTATCTACTGGGGCGCCTCCAAGGACGCACCAAAGTTCACCTACGAGACATAGCCATGCGAAAGCGCGATTGGACGACACAGCTTGCCACCACGATCAAGGCCGCCATTGAGCGGCCTTTTTCATGGGGCGAATTTGACTGCTGCCTGTTTGCCGCCGACTGCGCCGTGGCGGTTTGCGGTACCGATCCGGCTCAGGCCTACCGTGGCACCTACAAGAGCGAGGCTGGCGCCAAGCGAGCGCTGAAGAACAACCATGGAAGCCTTGAGGCCGCATGGGATGCCTGCTTTGCCCGGGTGCAGCCGGGCCTGATCCAGCGGGGCGACATCGCCCTGTACGACGGCCCTAACGGGCGAGGCATTGCGGTGTTCTGGGCGGATGAGTTCTGGTCGGTGTCCCCCGATGGTGTCGGGCGTATCGAGTGTGAACCGTTGACGGTGTGGAGAGTTGAATGAGTTCAGCAGTCAAGAAGGTGGCCCAGATCGCGGTCGGCGCGGCCATCGGCTTCATCCAGGGAGGGCCTTGGGGCGCGCTGGCGGGCGCAGCGATGGCGTTCTACGTCGCTTCGCAGCAGGACAAGCTCGATACCGGCTCGCTGCGCACCAGTGAACCGTCCAGCCAGACCCTACGCTCGTCCAAGGCGGCTGCCCGGTACGTACTGGGCCGGGTGAGCACTGGCGGCGTTCTAGCCTGGGGGCAGGAACAGGCTGGCGACCAGACCGACGGCGAATGGCTACACATGGTGTATGTGCTGTCGGAGGGAGAGATTGACGGGCTGGAGGACATCTTCCTCGGCGAGGAGCGCGTTCAATCCTATGGGGAGCACGCGAGTTATGAGCTGGTCACCAACCCGACCCAGGTCAATGCCTTCCTGAAAGCCAACAGCCCGGACTGGCGCGACACCCAGATTGGCCGAGGCCTGTCTTTCATCCGGCTGTCGTTCAAGTACAGCGCCGAGAAGTATCCCTCTGGCATTCCGGATGTGCGCTTCGTGCTTCGCGGGCGCCGGGATATCTACGATCCTCGGACCGGGACCGCCGGTTACAGCGAAAACACCGCACTTCACATCCTCTGGTTCCTGCGCAACCGGTGCGGCGTGCCGGATGATGAGATCGTGTTCGCGAGTTTCGCCAACAGTGCCAGCGTGTGCGATGAGATGCTGGCCAACGCAGACGGCAGCACCTCGGCGCGATACCGCTCCGGCTGTGTCATCGGCGCCGACGAGTCGCGCACCCAGGTGATGCAGAAGCTGGAGGCGGCGTGCGGCGGCAAGCTGATCCGTGTCGGCGGCCGCTGGATGCTGCAGGTCGGGGCCTACTACGGCCCGTACGACTTCGAGATCACTGAGGACATGGTGATCGGCACCGTCACCGGTAGCACCGAGCCGACCAACGACTCGGCGATCAATACCGTGCGCGGCACCTTCGTGGACCCGGCGCAGGCCTGGGCCGAGACGGACTATCCCGAGGTGTCGGTGAGCGAGTGGGTGGTGGCAGACGGCGGTGAGGCGGCAGAAACACTGTCGTTCTCCTACGTCAGCAACCCGTACCAGGCTCAGCGCCTGGCGAACATCGAACTGCGCCGCCGGCGCGCAGGTGGCACCCTGTCGATCCCCATGAACTTCATGGGCTACAACTGCCGCCCTGGCCGCTCGGTGAAGGTCAACCTGCCATCCCTGAATATCGTGGGCGAGTTCATCGTCACCGACTGGTCGATGAGCGCCGACAGTGGCTGCAACGTCTCGGTTGCCCAGAACGAACCGGCAATCTTCGACGACGCCGTAGGTCAGCCATACAATCCGATCGGCTTCATCAAGCTGCCGGCCGGCGGCCTGGGCGGTCCTACCGGACTCGCCTGGTCGACCGAGGAAAATGCCGAGTCGGTACAGGGTACCCTGTCGTGGGTGGCGCCCTACGGCGTGGTCACGGGCTACGCCATTACAATTCGCCAAGGTGCGACCGCAGTCCAGGCCCAGCAGGTCCCAGCTACAGCGCTCAAGCTGCCACTGTCAGGTTTGCCGTCTGGTAGCTACACCATGAGCGTGGCTGCCCTCGGCCCGCTGACCCGCTCCGGCGAGGCCAGCATCACCGTGAACATCGACGGTCCTCCGATTCCTGAATCGTGCGTGGTGCAGGCCACGATCGACACCATCACTCTGATCCCGGGCAATACGCTGCATGGCTTGAACGGCGGCACCTACGAGTACTTTTTCTCCACCAACCCGCAGGCCACACAAGGCGATTACCTGGGCCAGGGCCTGTCTTTCACCCATACCGGTCTTGCCTTTGCAACCAACTACGCCTACTTCATCCGTTCGAAGAACGCCTACGGTGTCAGCGCCTTCTTGAAGGTGGTTGCGTCCACCTCCAGCGACATGGCCAACATGCTTAAGGCGCTGGAGGGGCAGATCAGGGAGGGCCAATTGTGGCCGGAGCTTGAAGGCCGTATCGACCTCATCGATGGCAATGGTCCTGGGTCGGTCAATGAGCGTCTGGGCGAGCTGCGAGACGAGATCGGTGACCTTGCTGACTCAATGCCCTATGACCCTGAACGAACCTATTCGATCGACCAGGGCGTTCTTGGCCAGGACGGCAAGCTCTACCAGGCCAAGGGTGACGTGCCGATCAATACGCCCCCGCCAAACGTGGCCTACTGGGACGACGTAGGGCAGGCGGTTCGTACCGCCAACGGCCTGGCGGCGCAGGTCAATCAGAACCGCGTCGATATCGACGAGCAGGAAGACCGGATCACGGCCAACGCCGAAAGCCTCCAGGCTTTGCAGGTGAAGGTTAACGACCCAGTCACAGGTGTCGCCGCGACGGCCGAAGGCCTGAGCCAGATGAAGGGCACGGTCGAGACCATCGATGATCAGGTCAAAGCCAATGCCCAGAAGCTCGACGGCGTGTTTGCACAAGTCAACCCGGCCATGGCCGGCAGCGAAGAGGGTTTCGCTGGATCGGAACAGACGTATGTCGGCGTATGGTCCCAGCTGTCGGCGCAGATCGAGGGCGACGTGGCCCAGGCGCAGCGCACCGACCAGGTAGAGGTACGCCAGGGTGAGACCAACGCGCTGGTCCAGCAGGTCAGCAAGTCGGTGGTGGATCTCAGCAGCGCGACAGCCCAGCAGTTCAGCCAGGTTCAGGCAGTTCAAGCCCAGAACTCAGCGGCAATCCAGCGCAATGACCAGGCGATTGTTGACGCGAATGGCAGAGTGTCGGCGATCTCTTCGTGGAAGACTGAGACAAACGCCGCGGGCAAGAAGGTGGCCACGGGCATCGTACAGGGTAGCGACGGTTCGGTTGGCGAGATCCTGCTGTCGGCGGACCGCGTCGCAATTATCAACGGTCTGAATGGGCCTGAGGCGAATCTCTTCGTTTTCCAGAACGGTCAGCTCTACCTCAACCAGGCATTCATCAACTCGGCGTTCATTCAGAACCTGATCGTCGGAATGACCCTAAAGTCTCAGGCGCTCGATTCTCAAGGCCGGCCGCTGCTGGAGCTGAACTTCGTCACTGGCGCAGTGACAATCCGAGGGCAGGACGTCAACGGCTCGACACTGCTGAATAACGGCGGCGTGTACGTTTACGACGCCAACGGTATTGAACGCACTGCAGTGGGGAGGCTTACCTGATGGCCGATCTCTATGGGCTCCGGACGCGTGATGCGGCCGGGGCCATCACCTTGGACACCACCATCACGCCGATTCGCTCGCTGAAGATGATGCAGGTGGCCGGCAACAACGCCTTCGACCAGTACATCGCAATACCGGAGATCCAGGCGGCGTCCTTTGTTGTGGTTGATGCCCTGTTTGACGGAGGCGACAACACCTGGAGCCCGCCTGCCTGGGCAACTACCGGACAGCTGCAGCTGCGACAGCCCGGTACCAGGACCTGGCAGGTGATGATCCTATCGCAGGGCGGAGAGCCGTTTTCGGCAGCAGGCAGTTACGGGATCAGGGCTGCAAACAGCAACGTCCGCACACAGATCGACGCGATCAACCGGGTGCTCAGCGTGCGCTACAACGGACGGATGAATATTGGGTTTCAGGGGCCTGGGAGCGCAAATCAGATCCAGTACGGCACTGTGACGTTTCCTCAGCCGGTCACGACCTACGAGCGCCCGATGATCTTCCTGAATGCCGACAACTACATGATGGTTGGGAGCTTCTTCGTCACCGGATCTCCCGGCAACTGGACCGGGTTCCGCATCAAGGCCTACAACAACCAGCAGGCTCACGGAAGCACCGCGCTGTATCCGATGATGATCAATTGGTTCTGTGCAAGCTACATGGTGCCAAACACGCCTGTGGATGCGTACGGCGCATCAGTGCGGGATGCGGCAGGGAACAGGACTTTCGTCACGTCGGCCAACCTGGCTCTGCTTAATAGCCAGCCAGCCAATAACTCGTTCGCGACAGCAGGAACGCCGATCACCGGAACAGGCTATTACGCGTCGTCGGCGCAGATGGCTTGGACCGGGAATTATGCTGATTACGTCCTCGCCAATGCGCTGTTTTCCTGTACGCAGATCGGCGCAACCACACAGCCCATTCGGGCAAATTACGGCGGGTTCCTACCTGGAAGGAGGGACGTGCTCCAGATGTATTGCGAAAACTTCGATGGCGTTAATCCGCTCAGCGTGAATGGCCGGACGCTCTTCGCATCGCGCCCAATGAAACCCTTATAGGATCTGGTATGGCTAAGCAGAATATTAACCTCGGCACCGCCCCAACTGGACAGGGCGGTGACACGCCCCGCAGCGCCAACGTGAAGATCGATGCGAACTTCGATGAGCTGTATGACGCGCTGGGGGCCGGAGGGGCGCCAAAAGTGCTGCCTGCTGCACTTCCTGTGGCGAAGGGCGGCACGGGCGCGACCAATTCCGCTTCAGCAAGGGTAGCGCTTGAACTTGGCACAGCCGCCCAGGCGAATATGGGATTGGGGGTAGGGCAAGTTCCACCCGCTGAAGCGCTTGGCTATGCGAAGTCGTCTTCCTCAACGACGAGTTGGTACGCAGACATTGATCATGGATTCGCCCCAGTCCTGTATGAGCCAGGGGCACCCGGCGCACCCACCGGAGGCACCGGCTACTGGTATAAGCAAGCCATCCGGTTCGGCTCCTCCGGCAACCGTTTGTTAATTGCGTGGCCGTATGGGCTTCCAGGCAATACAGGCACCATCAAAATTTGGTCGGTTTACGGCAACGAGATCACTCCGGTGATCGAGCTTTATCACACCGGAAATACCACACGCGCCGCTGACGGCACACTGAAGGCGATCTGAACATGGCAAGAGCAGCAATCAATATCCTCGGCGACGGCTCGATCATTAACATCACCTCCCTCGGCAAGGCCGATATCACCGTGGAGCACCTTAGCCCTGGCCAGTACCTGGTGGTGGGCACGCTGGGCATGTGCCCGCCACCAGAGGGCTGGGGCTATGTGATTAACCAGATGGACGCCGATGCCACCGTAGCGACATCCTTCGCCGACGGCGTTTTGCTGGTGAGCGTGGCAAAGGATGGCGAGCCGGCCGACCTGCTACACAGCATCACCTTGCATGTCTCCGTCGAGGATCTGCCGCCGCCCGACCTGCCGCCGCCCCAAGAGCCCGAGCCCGCTGACGCGCTGGCGCTGGCCCATGCTGAGATTGCACAGCGCCGTGCTGTTGCCGATGCGGCAATTATCCCGCTGCAGGACGCTGTGGACTTGGGCATTGCCACGGACGCCGAAGTCGGCCTGATGACCGAGTGGAAGCTTTACCGCGTTGCCCTGAATCGTCTGCCTGACCAGCCAGGTTTCCCCAACGAAATCGATTGGCCTGCGCCGCCGGCCTGATCCGCGACAAATCCACCGACCGCCGCCTGGCGGTATTTTTTTGCTTGGAGAAAACCAATGACCCAACCCCAGCCCCGCGGCGTTCGCAACCGAAACCCCGGCAACATCGACTTCAACCCCCGCAACGCCTGGCAGGGCCAGTTGGGGCTGGAGGTTGGCGTAGCCAAGCCACGCTTCGCCCGCTTCGACGAGACCGAGAACGGCATCCGCGCCCTGGGCAAGCTGCTCATCAACTACCGCGGCAAGGATGGCATGCCCGGCGTGGGCGAGAAGGGCATCGACACGGTGCTGGAGACCATCAACCGCTGGGCGCCGAGCAACGAGAACGACACCCAAGCCTATGCAGCTGCTGTGTCCAAGCGCCTGGGCGTACGCCCAACCGACCCGATCAACATCAAGGACCCGGCCACGCTGCGCGGCCTGGTGGTCGGCATCATCGTGCACGAAAACGGCGGCAACCCGTACCCGGACCAGGTGATTGACGAGGGTGTGCGGAGGGCGCTGGCATGACGATCAAGACGATTGGCCGCTGCCTGGGCCAGGCAGAGGATGGCTCACTGTGGTTCTGGTGTGCGGGCTGCGATAAACCGCACAGCCTGCGGGTCGGTTCAGGGCCTGGCCCGCGCTGGGGCTACAACGGCAATGCCGATTCCCCGACCTTCACGCCATCGGTCCTGGCTCAATGGGATGAGGGGGAGCCACCGGCCACCACACCTGAGATCCGCGACAAGATCAGGAGCGGCGAAATCGTTCAGGTCAAAGTCGCCAAGGTATGCCACTCGTTCGTCACCGATGGCCGCATCCAGTACCTCACCGACTGTACCCATGCGCTGGTCGGCCAGACGGTCGATCTGCCGGACTGGGAGGCGTCATGGAACAGCTGGTGAGGGTTGTGCCGACCTGGTGCTGGTGGCTGATCGCGCTGGCTGTGGTTGCCGGCGGCCAGCAGTACCGGGTGGTGGTAGCGCAGGGTGATACCGCGACGGCACGCGGCGAGCTGGCCGACTACCGCCTGGAGGTGTCCGAGCGCGACCGGCGCGCAGCCGCCCAGGCCAGAACAGAAGAACAACGCCGCCAGGCCGTGGCGGACAAGGAGGGTGAGAGTGCACGACAACAACTGGAGCTGGCCCAAGGCCGCGCCGCTGCTGCTGAGTCTGCTGCTGGTGGGCTGCGCGGGGAAATCGAACGACTGCGCGCCGGCCGAGCAGCAACCTGCGACACCATCGCTTCCCAGCAGCGCCAGGCAGGAGCCTCTGCCGTCGTGGTGCTCGGGGGATTGCTTGAAGAGTCTGACCGAATGGCGGGCAGCTGCGCAGCAGCGCTTGAGCGAAGCCGAATAGCTGGGCTGGCGTGCGAGTCGATCTATAATGGCCTGACCAAGTGAAAAGGTCGTCGGCATGAAGCCAAAGCAGCCAGAAGTCCTAATGCCTGATCACCCCATGTACACCGACGCCGTGGACGCCATGAGGCGTTATCACGAGGCCCAGGGTGCTGGCAGGCCAGCTGATGAAGTCGAGCGGTTGCGCCTGATCGCTGAGTCGCAGTTCCAGGCGGTCACCGACTACCAGCTCAAAGCGTTAGGTGGCCCTGCTGGCCCGGTTCACTAATTGGGCCACATGCGTCGACCTCACGCCTGAGCAAATGAACATAGTCCGCCGAGCGGTACTGGCGCGGTTGCTTTGCCTGATGCTGAAATGCTGTATCTATATACAGTATTTGGTGCAGCATGTACTTCCTCCTCGTCCGCCGCCGTGTGAATGGCGTGGCCATCCCTTCCGATCAGCTCAGGAAGATCCAGCCCCTGCGGGCCGACATTCACATCGGTGACCACCACAGTGAGCCGCTGGGCCGGGTATCGACCCAGGCCTGGGTGTTCAACCCATCGCCCGGGCCCGACATCATCCCCCGGCTGCACGACGCCAAGCTCAATGGCATGGCCCAGCTCGGGATCAACATTAACGGTGTCGAGGAAATCGATGGCGTGCTGTACGCCCAGTCGTGGTGGTGCCGGGCGGTGGGCGATTATGGCAACTGAGCTTCCGCAGGCCTGGTTGGCCGAGCTGAACGACCAGGTTGCCCTGATGGCTGATCCTGATGGGCGCGCTGCGGTGCTCGATGAGATGGCCTATGCCGCGCGCCGGCGGCGAGAGGTCGATGACGGCGACCTGGTCGACATGCTGGAGATCGTCGAGTCGGCCAGGCTGTGGGCCCTTGATGAATCCGAGAGGGGTTGGAGGTAGGTCGGCAGAACGCCGGAGGAGGGTGGTATGGCTGTCTAAAACCGCTCAAAAGCATCTCGGTTTTACTGGGCGAAAGTCGCCGAAACTGGCCGAACGATATTAGACAGGCTCGATTCGCAGGCCGCATAAGTCGCGGCCTGAAGTCGATTTTTTCCGCTACTGCTGCATCATCGGGGTGTGTGCGGAGAAGTCGGAAATTGCTTTATTCATCAATGGCTTAGAAAGTAGGTCTCAATATTGTGGGGCAAATTGGGGCGTTCTGTGTTGCATGCACGACGCCGAGACCCACCGGATTTTCAAGCCGCATAGATTAACAC
The DNA here is from genome assembly GCF_013305685.1 of Pseudomonas sp. 13159349. Lineage (NCBI taxonomy): Bacteria > Pseudomonadati > Pseudomonadota > Gammaproteobacteria > Pseudomonadales > Pseudomonadaceae > Pseudomonas > Pseudomonas sp. 13159349. Next base: position 1,449,753 of record NZ_CP045553.1, read on the forward strand.
GGCTACCCGGCAGGCTGTACCTGCAAGTCCGGCGAGTGCACAGGGATGCGCTGAAGGCAGGTTGACATCATGGTGCCTCCATGGAGAATTGCCTGCCTTCGCCCATCAGGGATGGCTTGCCTGACGCATTCGCGGTGGCCCGTGGCCCGGTAAAAAGTTATTGCAACAGGTTGATTAGTGCAGTGAGCGCAATTCGTTTTGATGTAGATGCGGTTTTTTGTATTTCCCTCGACACCCGCGCTGACCGGCGCACGCTGTTCAGCGAAACCATCGGGCGACAGCTCGACAACGAAGTGCACTTTCATGTCGTCGAGAAAAACAGCGACCCCAAGCGCGGTTGCTACGAGTCCCATCAGCAACTGGCCCGTCATGCGCTGGACAATGGCCTAGATCGAATCCTGATCTTCGAAGACGATGCCAAGGCGTATGAGTTCAAGCCTTCGCGGGTGCGCTGGGTAAACCGCTTCATGCAGAAACGGCCCTTCGAGGCCTTGCACCTGGGTTATTCCATGGGGCGAACCTGGCTGACCTGGTTCCCGTTCATCGCCCGCGGGCGGGTGGTGGCCCTGCATGCCTATGTGCTGTCGCGCGAGGGCTGTCGGATCCTGGCAGAGACGCCCTACGATGGCACCCCGGTGGATGTGGTGGTCAAACACCGGATCCGCCAGCACTGCGTGTTCCCCATGATGTTCCGCCAGCACGCCGCCGCCGTGGCCGGTAGCGACCTGGAACAGGTGGTGCGCAATGAGGACGAGTGGTGGGAGCGCAACTGGACCAAGCATCGTCGTTCACCGATGAAGAACATCTGGCGGACCGTGCTTCGGCTGAATTTCTGATTGGTGTGGGCTTGACGTGCATGCCTTGAGAGGTTTGGCGCCTGCGAGATAGAGCGCCGCGCGGGCGGCGCTCGATCTTACAGGCGCCAAAAATCCAGAGGCGAACATGCTCGGGCCCAGCACGCCGCCAGACGCTCATCCTCCACCCCCATCCCCAAAATGCTAGGGTAGAGGGCAGCCTTCAAGGAGCCCGACATGGACCCGATCACCACGCTTTCCACCCGCCTGGGTGAACACCTGCGCCGCTTCAACGCGCAGGTGACCACCGCCGAATCCTGCACCGGTGGCGGCATCGCCGAGGCCATCACCCGCGTGCCCGGCAGCTCGGCCTGGTTCGAGGCTGGGTACGTGACCTATTCCAACACCCAGAAAACCCGTCAGCTGGGAGTGCCCGCGGCGTTGTTCGGCCAGGTTGGCGCGGTCAGCCAGGAAGTGGTCGAAGCGATGGTCCGCGGCGCCCAGGCCGCCAGCGGCGCGCGCTTTGCCGTGGCGGTGAGCGGCGTGGCCGGGCCGGACGGTGGTTCGCCGGGCAAACCGGTGGGCACCGTGTGGCTGGCCTGGGGCGACGGCAACCATGTGTTCAGCGAGCGGCGCCAGTTTGACGGCGACCGCGAGGCGGTGCGCCGACAGACGGTGATCGCCGCATTAGACGGCTTGTTACAGCTTGGTGCCGAGTAAATCGACGACAGGGGTTTGCGCGAGCGCCTGCCTGTGGAATAATACTGGCTACTTATACAGGTATTCCGGCCGTCAGGGCCAAGTCGAACACGTGAGGATTTCAATGGACGACAACAAGAAGCGCGCCTTGGCTGCGGCCCTGGGTCAGATCGAACGCCAATTCGGCAAGGGCGCCGTCATGCGCATGGGCGACCACGAGCGCCAGGCTATCCCTGCCATCTCCACCGGCTCGCTGGGTCTGGACATCGCCCTGGGCATCGGCGGCCTGCCAAAAGGCCGTATCGTCGAGATCTACGGCCCGGAATCGTCGGGTAAGACCACGCTGACCCTGTCGGTCATCGCCGAAGCCCAGAAAAACGGCGCCACCTGCGCCTTCGTCGACGCCGAACACGCCCTCGACCCCGAGTACGCCGGCAAGCTGGGCGTCAACGTCGACGACCTGCTGGTTTCGCAGCCGGACACCGGCGAACAGGCCCTGGAAATCACCGACATGCTGGTGCGTTCCAACGCTGTTGACGTGATCATCGTCGACTCCGTTGCTGCCCTGGTACCGAAGGCCGAGATCGAAGGCGAAATGGGTGACATGCACGTGGGTCTGCAGGCGCGCCTGATGTCCCAGGCGCTGCGCAAGATCACCGGTAACATCAAGAACGCCAACTGCCTGGTCATCTTCATCAACCAGATCCGTATGAAGATCGGTGTGATGTTCGGCAGCCCGGAAACCACCACTGGTGGTAACGCCCTGAAGTTCTACGCCTCGGTGCGTCTGGATATTCGCCGTACCGGTGCGGTCAAGGAAGGCGACGAGGTGGTCGGTAGCGAAACCCGCGTCAAGATCGTCAAGAACAAGGTTTCGCCGCCCTTCCGTCAGGCCGAGTTCCAGATCCTCTACGGCAAAGGTATCTACCGTAACGGCGAGATCATTGACCTGGGTGTTTCCCAAGGCCTGGTCGAGAAGTCCGGTGCCTGGTACGCCTACCAGGGCAACAAGATCGGTCAAGGCAAGGCAAACGCTGCCAAGTACTTGGCTGAGAACCCGGCTATTGGTGCCGAGATCGAGAAGCAGATTCGCGAGAAGCTGCTGACCTCTGGTGCTGTTGCGGCTGCTGGTAAGGCTGCTGCTGCCGAAGCCGATGCCGATGACATGGCCGACGCTGACGCCGGCTATTGATTGCGCGGTAGATAGCCGAACATGTCCGCCGTACTCGACACCCCCGTCGCCATCCGGCGGACAGCCATGGACCTGCTTGCGCGACGTGAGCACGGTCGCGTCGAGCTGACGCGCAAGTTGCGTCAGCGCGGCGCTTCGGACGAGTTGATTGGGCCTGAACTCGATCGGCTCGCCGAAGAAGGGTTGCTTAGCGAAGCCCGCTACCTCGAAAGTTTCATCCGGTACCGTTCAAGCTCCGGCTATGGCCCTGCGCGTATTCGCGAAGAGCTAGGCCAGCGCGGTTTGGCGCGTGCTGATATCGAGCAGGCGCTACGCGAGAGCGAGGTGGACTGGGGCGAGCGCATGCGTGACGTATGGCAGCGCAAGTTTGCCGGGCAGCGCCCGCAAGATCCCCGCGGCCGTGCCCAGCAGACCCGGTTTCTGGCTTACCGGGGTTTCCCCATGGACATGATCGGCCGGCTGCTCAGTGGGCGTGATCTCGACGATTACTGAGGGCTGGGGCCGTTTTACAGTCCTTTGCGGGAGCGGACTTGTGTCACGATCAACTGACCTTCAACGCCTCCCTGGCCCGCTGCGTCGTATGCATGGGCTGCGGCTTGGCCCAGTTCTCCGGCAGGTTGATGAAATCCACCAGCTCGCGCAGCCTGCCCTGATCCCGGCCATTGAAGGCAAATGACAAACGGGTCAGGTGGTTGAAGTTGCCCACTTCGTGCTCGGCGCTGCTGTCAGGTTGCTGGTGGTACTTGCCACTCAAACGCAAATCGGCAAAGCCTTCCTGGATGTCATACAGCGCCGCTTCGCTGAGCGGGTGATGCATGCGGATCACGAACTGGCTCTTCAGCCAGCGGCTGGAGTGGTAGTTGCTGTAGAACTGGTTGATTTCCTCCACTGCCTCGTCAGCGCTGTGCACCAGGCGCAGCAGTTTCAGGTCGCTGGGCAAGATGTAGCGGTTTTCCTCCAGTTGGCGGCTGATGAAGTCCAGGCAGTCGCGCCAGAAGCTGCCACCTGGTGAGTCCAGCAGCACCACCGGTACCAGCGGGCTCTTGCCGGTCTGGATCAGGGTCAGCACCTCCAATGCTTCATCCAAAGTGCCGAAACCACCCGGGCACAGCACCAGGCCATCGGCCTCCTTGACGAAGAACAGCTTGCGGATGAAGAAGAAATGGAACGGCAGCAGCTTGTCGGTGCCATCTACCGTGGGGTTGGCGTGTTGTTCGAAGGGTAGGGTGATGTTGAATCCCAGGCTGTGGTCGCTGCCGGCGCCTTCGTGGGCGGCTGCCATGATGCCGCCGCCGGCACCGGTTATTACCATCAGGTCGGAGCGCGCCAGGGTTGCGCCCAGTTCGCGGGCCAGGGCGTACATCGGGTGTTCCAGCGGGGTGCGCGCCGAGCCGAACACGGTCACCTTGCGGCGGTCCTTGTAGCGTTCCAGGGTGCGGAACGAATGGTCCAGTTCGCGCAGGGCCTGCAGGGTGATCTTGGCGCTCCAGCGGTCGGTGTCGTCATGGGCCATGCGCAGGATGGTCAGCATCATGTCGCGGTACAGCGCCAGGTTGGGGCTGTTCGGTGCCACCAGTTGCAGTTGTGCGTCGATGTTGCTCAGGTCGATGTTGTTGTCGCGGAAATGGCTGAACAGCAGTTCACTCGATTGGTAAGGCATGCAACGTCTCCTTCTGCACCTATACCTCTGACCTCAATCTAGACCCTTGCGCTCAATCCTGCCGGGGGTGTTCGACACAGCCGCCCGTCGGCATGCAGCCACGGGGGATGCGGGTTTGGTTAACTGGGTAAAGCGAAACGTGTCGATGCAGGAGGTGGCGGTATGCATCGCTTGATCATCGAAGTTGACCGGCAGCTTTACCAGCAGCTGGAGAATGCGGCCCAGATGCATCACCTGAGCCTGGAGAACGAGTGCCGGCGCAGGCTGTCGGGGCTGGAATGCCAGTCGCGCTACCTGCAGGCGCTGCTGGCAGAGATGCGCGCTGATGCCGCTGAGGGGCGCTGGTGCGCCCGTGAAGACGAGAAGGCGTAGCGATCCGAGCTGGTTTACTTCTTCTTGTTGCCGGCCACGCAGCTGGCATTGTCGAACGCCTGGTCCATGATCGGCTGGTTGGTCTTGTATACCGTGAAGCGGTAGACCATCACCGCGCCTTTGGACATCAGGTTACGGAAACCGCTGTTGCGGCAGACGCTATCACCCAGCTGGCTGCGGACCTGTTCGGGGTTGGCCTGCATGCGCGCGGCATGGTCCTGGCGCACGCTCAGGTGGTTGACCAGTGCCTTGCCTTCCACCGTGTAACCCTGGTCGAGGATGTCCTCGTTGATGGCTCGCGGGGTGCCGACACTGCTCTCTTTGGCAACCTTCTGCAGCATGTTGTTCAGGTCGTATTCCTGCTTGGAAGCCGCCTGGGCTGCCAGGGGCAGGGCGAGCAACAGGCTCAGGGCGGGGACGATACGGCGCAGCATGAATCTCTCCTGGTTCGATGACTGGCGCTTTGACATGCGCGGGTCGACGGCGTTCCCTGAAAATCGCGCAGGCGCGACGCTGGGGTACGGTAAAGCAGCGATTATAAGGACCGCGTCGCCACCTGCACAGCAATTGCCCCCTGTTCTGGTAGACTGGCGCCCTTAGTTTTCTCCGAGTCATCCTTGTGTCCATTCCCAACCTGTCCAGAGGCCTGCCGGCATGAGCCATGCGGTAGCGCGCCTGCGCGCCGAACGCCTGGCTCGCAGCAACAAGCCCTTTATCGCCCGTGGTTCACGTGCCGAACGCTGCCCCGATTGCCGGGTCATCGCCACTCATTGCCTGTGCGCCTGGAAGCCGCGGGTGCAGGCCGAGTCCGGCGTGTGCCTGCTGATGCATGACACCGAGCCACTGAAGCCTACCAATACCGGCTGGCTGATCGCCGACCTGATCGAGGACACCTCGGCTTTCGGCTGGCTGCGCACTTCGGTCGACGAACGCTTGCTGGCGTTGCTGGACGACCCGCGTTGGCAGCCCTACATCGTCTTCCCCGGCGAATTCGTTGCCCAGGAGCGAGTGGTCAGGGAGGTAGTGCGCGAGCCCGGCAAGCGTCCGCTGTTCATCCTGCTGGATGCCACCTGGACCGAAGCGCGCAAGATGTTCCGCAAAAGCCCGTACCTTGATCGCTTCCCGGTGTTGAGCCTGCAGGCCGAGCAGATGTCCCGCTACCGCCTGCGCCGCTCCAAGCGCGATGATCACTTCTGTACCGCGGAAGTCGCGGCCATGTGCCTGGACCTTGCCGGCGATACCCAGGCCTCGCAGGCGCTGGACGCCTACCTGGATGTGTTCAGCCTGCATTACCTGAGCGGCAAGCGTCGCCTGCCGCTGGACGAGCAGGACGACACCCACCAGCGTTTGCATACCTTCCTATAGTCCAAGGGGCACAACCCCTGCTTTGGTTCATAATGACCCTTACCCGAGTGCCCGACACAGAACAGGATCCCCAGATCGATGGCCACTTACGAAATCCTGATTGCCGATGACCACCCGCTGTTCCGTGGCGCCTTGCGCCAGGCCGTTACCCTCGGCCTGGGCCCGGATGTACGCCTGGTAGAAGTTGCCAGCATTGCCGAACTGGAAACCCGTCTGAGCGAAAAAGACAACTGGGACCTGGTGTTGCTGGACTTGAACATGCCGGGTGCCTACGGTTTTTCCGGGCTGGTGCTGCTGCGCGGGCAATACCCGCAGATCCCCGTGGTGATGGTATCGGCGCAGGAAGAGGCTGCAGTGGTGGTCAAGTCCCGCGAATTTGGCGCCAGTGGCTTCATTCCCAAGTCCAGCACCCTGGAAGTGATCCAGGATGCGGTGCGCAAGGTGCTCGACGGCGAGGTCTGGTGGCCGCCGCAGGCGTTCGAAAAGGTCGATGTCTCGGCCGAGGCCAAGGCCGCCAGCGAAGGCCTTGCCAGCCTCACGCCGCAGCAGTTCCGCGTGCTGACCATGGTCTGCGAAGGCTTGCTGAACAAGCAGATCGCCTATGAGCTGAACGTGTCGGAAGCGACCATCAAGGCCCACGTGACCGCGATCTTCCGCAAGCTGGGTGTGCGTACCCGCACCCAGGCGGCGTTGTTGCTGCAACAACTTGAATCGGTTGCCAGCAGCTGAGTGCGCGTGGCTTCACGCTTTTTTGACCCGTGCCGGTCTAGTCTGCTGGCCTTTCCGTTGTGAAGTGACTCACATGACATCGCCATTCAAGGGCCAGACCGGCCTCAAACGTATCCTCAACGCCGCCGGCTATTCGCTGGACGGCCTGCGCGCCGCCTTCAAGGGCGAGGCCGCGTTCCGCCAGCTGGTGCTGCTCAACGTGCTGTTGGTCCCGATCGCCTTCTGGCTGCCGGTCAGCCGTGCGGAGCGGGCGATCATGATCGCCGTGTGCCTGTTGGGCTTGATCGTCGAACTGTTCAATTCGGCGGTGGAAGCAGCCATCGACCGCATTTCGCTGGAGCGCCACCCGCTGTCGAAAAACGCCAAGGACATGGGCAGCGCCGCGCAGCTGGTGGCACTGACCATGGTGGCGCTGGTGTGGGGTGTGATCCTGCTTTAAGCGATCGGTGGCAACACGATCTCGTCACTGCGTGTGAAACCCGCGGTGAAGTTGCGGCACAGTTCGAGAAATTCGCGCATGGCCGAGGTCTGGTACTTCTGTTTGTGCCAGATGAAGTAGAACTGGCGCATCAGGTCCAGCTCCGGGGTTTCCACCGCTACCAGGCTGCCGCGGCGGAAGGCGTCACGCAGGGCAAGGCGCGAGATGCAGCCGATGCCCAGGCCCGACTCCACCGCGCGCTTGATGGCTTCGGTGTGTTCCAGCTCCAGGCGGATGTTGAGGTTGGTGCGGTGGTGGCGCATGGCCTGGTCGAAGGTCAGGCGCGTGCCTGAGCCCTGTTCGCGCAGGATCCACGCCTCCTGGGACAAGGTCTGTACATCGGCGCGCCCCAGTTTGGCCAGCGGATGCTGAGGCGCGCAGAACACCACCAGCTCGTCCTCGACCCAGGGCTGCACTTCCAGGTCCGGGTGGTTGCAATCGCCTTCGATCAGACCCAGATCAATTTCGTAATGCGCCACCTGTTGCACGATATGCGCAGTGTTCTGCACATGCAGCTTCACCTGGCTTTCCGGGTGCACCTGCATGAAGCTGCCGATCAGCAGGGTGGCCAGGTAGTTGCCGATGGTCAGCGTGGCGCCGACTGCCAGCGAGCCGAAACCGGACTTGCCGTTGAGCAGGTCTTCGATTTCCTTGGCCTGGTCGAGCAGGGCCACTGCCTGCGGCAACAGTTGCTGGCCCAGGGCGTTGAGGCTCAGGCGCTTGCCGGCGCGGTCGAACAGCTGGCAGCTGGACTGTCGCTCAAGCTCGGTGATCGAGGTGCTGGCGGCCGACTGCGACAAGGCCAGCACACTGGCGGCGCGCGAAACGCTCTGGTGCTGGGCCACGGCAACGAAGACTTGCAGTTGACGAAGTGTAAATCGCATATCGATATAACCGATAACACATATCTTGATAATCCAGTTAACAGATATTGTCGCTGCCCCTAAACTATCGCGCAACTGCGCGTCTTGCGCGCGCCGCGTCTTTCTTCAGGAGCCCCATTAAATGAGCAACATGAACCACGAACGTGTCCTCAGTGTGCACCACTGGAACGACACCCTGTTCAGCTTCAAGTGCACCCGCGACCCGGGCCTGCGCTTCGAGAACGGTCAGTTCGTGATGATCGGCCTGCAACAAGAAAGCGGCCGTCCGCTCATGCGCGCCTATTCCATCGCCTCGCCGAACTGGGAAGAGCACCTGGAGTTCTTCAGCATCAAGGTGCCGGACGGTCCGCTGACCTCGCAGCTGCAGCACCTGAAGGAAGGCGACGAGATCATCATCAGCAAGAAGCCTACCGGTACCCTGGTACTCGACGACCTGAACCCGGGCAAGCATTTGTACCTGCTGAGCACCGGCACTGGCCTGGCACCGTTCATGAGTGTCATCCAGGACCCGGAAACCTACGAGCGCTTCGAGAAAGTGATCTTGGTGCACGGCGTGCGCTACGTGAACGAAGTGGCCTACCGCGAGTTCATCACAGAGCACCTGCCGCAGAACGAGTTCTTCGGTGAGTCGGTTCGCGACAAGCTGATCTACTACCCGACCGTGACCCGTGAACCGTTCGAGAATCAGGGCCGCCTGACCGACCTGATGCGCAGCGGCAAGCTGTTCAGCGACATCGGCCTGCCACCGATCAACCCGCAGGACGACCGCGCGATGATCTGCGGCAGCCCGAGCATGCTCGACGAAACCAGCGAAGTGCTGGACAGCTTCGGTCTGAAGATTTCCCCGCGCATGCGCGAGCCGGGTGACTACCTGATCGAGCGAGCCTTCGTCGAGAAGTAAGGCGCAGGCTGATGCAAAAGAAGGCGACCCCCGGGTCGCCTTTCTTGTGCCTGTGATTCATATATCGCCTGTACCGGCCCTATCGCCGGCAAGCCAGCTCCCACAGGAATCCCACAACATTTGAAACCTGTGCCGAACCTGTGGGAGCTGGCTTGCCGGCGATGAGGCCAGTGCAGGCAAACCCCAATCTATTCCACGCGCGTCTCGCCGCTATACACCAATATCTCCCGACACCGCTTGCACAGGTAGCGCCGCCCCTGGCGCACCAGCTTGTGCCGCTGCGCGGTAAACGGGAAGTCGCTCTGCGGGCAGGGGCAGCGGTAGATGTAGCGGGTCACCACGCGCCTTTGCACTTCGTAGTTGTGGCAACGGTTGGGCGGCAGTTCATACACCCCGCGCATGATCAGCTGCCACTCTTCGCCATGGGCCTGGATGCGGTCGCCGAACAGATGGTGTGCCACCAGGTGCGCCACCTCATGGGCCACGGTCTGGCGCAGGAAGTCTTCCTGGTTTTCGCGGTAAAGCTGCAGGTTGAAGCGCAGCAGGTTCTCGTGCAGGTGGGCGACGCCGGCTTTTTGCCCGCGCAGCTTGAAGCTGATTTCCGGGCGTGGGAAGGGGCGTTTGAAGAAGGTTTCAGCTTGCTGGTAACAGGTTTCGACGCGTTGTCTGAGCAGCTCGGGCATGGCGGGGTGGTTCTCCTGACCGGACATTATGCCGCAACCCCGGGCAACCTGCCGAGCCACCGGTCAGCGCACAGCCAGAGGCCGCCTTGCGGCGGCCCCAGGTTTGATGCCCCAGTGTTGGTCGAGTCTGTTCTAGTTGGTGTAGACGGGCCCCACGCCCAGTCCCCAGATGATCACCGTGGCGGCCATGATCGCCACCAGTACCACAAGGCCTACCGCCAGCACCGAGCTGGAGAACAGGAAGCCTTCGTCGGACGGTATGTTCATGAACGTCGGCAAACCGACGTACAACAGGTACACCGTGTAGCAGATGGCGGCCGTGCCGATCAGCATGCCCAGCCACAGGTGCGGGTACAGCGCCGCCAGGCCGCCGATGAACAACGGTGTGGCGGTGTAGGTGGCAAAGGCGATGCACTGTGCCATGGACGGGTTGGCATCGTAGGTACGGGCCATCCAGTGGATGAACGCCCCCATTACCGCCACCCCGGCAAGCATCGCCAGGTACGACATGATGCTCATCCAGATGGCGCTTTCCATGGTCAGCATCACCGCTGGCCGGTCGCCGATCACCCAGCCGACCTGGGTTGTACCGATGAATGCCGAAACGGCGGGGATCGCAGCCAGGATCAGGGTGTGCGTCAGGTACATGTGGCTGATGGTTTCTTCTTCGCCACGAATTTCCCGCCATTCCTGGTCGGGATGGGTAAACAGCCCCACAACGTGATGAATCATGCCGATCACTCCTCTCAATGTTGCCAAACGCCCCCCAGATGGAGCGCAAGCGGCCCTAGGCCCGAACACCGAAGCAAGCGGTAATGTGGCCTTATGTCGCAGTATAGGAAGCCGTTACCCGCATAAACCGTGCTTTTTAGAGCAAATTGCGCTGTAAGACGCGCTGTTGATTACAATGAAGTCTTTATCGGAATGCCTACAGCGCCGCCGCGTTTGTGCGTAAAATAGCCGGCTTTTGTCACACCTCGCGGATCCAAGCGCTATGGGCACCCTCTCGGTCAACCAGAACAAACTGCAAAAACGCCTGCGTCGTCTCGCCGGCGAAGCCATCACCGACTACAACATGATCGAGGATGGCGACAAGGTCATGGTCTGCCTGTCCGGCGGCAAGGACAGCTACACCATGCTCGACGTTCTGTTGCACCTGCAGAAGGTGGCACCGATCAAGTTCGAGATCGTCGCGGTGAACATGGACCAGAAGCAGCCGGGGTTCCCCGAGCATGTGCTGCCGGCCTACCTGAAGGAACTGGGCGTCGAGTACCACATTGTCGAGAAGGACACCTATTCGGTGGTCAAGGAGCTTGTCCCCGAGGGCAAGACCACCTGCTCGCTGTGTTCGCGCCTGCGCCGTGGCACCCTGTACACCTTTGCCGACGAAATCGGCGCGACCAAGATGGCGCTGGGGCACCACCGCGACGATATCGTCGAAACCTTCTTCCTCAACATGTTCTTCAACGGTGCGCTCAAGGGCATGCCGCCGAAGCTGCGCGCCGACGATGGCCGCAACGTGGTGATCCGCCCGCTGGCCTACTGCAGCGAGAAGGATATCCAGGCCTACTCGGACATGAAGGAATTCCCGATCATCCCGTGCAACCTGTGCGGTTCGCAGGAAAACCTGCAGCGCCAGGTGGTCAAGGACATGCTGGTGGAGTGGGAGCGCAAGCACCCGGGGCGTACCGAGAGCATCTTCCGCGCCCTGCAGAACGTGGCACCGTCGCAGTTGGCCGACCGCAACCTGTTCGACTTCACCAGCCTGAAGATCGACGAGAACGCCACCCCACGTTTCCTTGACGTGCTGAACATCTGAGCCCATGCGCGATTACCAGTGGTTGCACGAGTACTGCCTGAACCGCTTCGGCTCGGCCCAGGCCCTGGAGGCCTTCCTGCCGCAGCCGCGCACACCCGCACAACTGCGTGATATCAGCGACGACCGCTACCTGTCGACCTTGGCCCTGCGCGTGTTCCGCGCCGGGCTCAAGCACAGCCTGGTGGATGCCAAGTGGCCGGCGTTCGAGCAGGTGTTCTTCGGCTTCGACCCGGAGAAGGTGGTATTGATGGGCGCCGAGCACCTCGAGCGGCTGATGCACGACGAGCGCATCATCCGCCACCTGGGCAAGCTCAAGAGCGTGCCGCGCAATGCGCAGATGGTTCTTGACGTGGCCAAGGAGAAGGGCAGTTTCGGCGCCTTCATCGCCGACTGGCCGGTGACCGACATCGTCGGTTTGTGGAAATACCTGGCCAAACACGGCAACCAGCTGGGCGGGTTGTCGGCACCGCGCTTCCTGCGCATGGTCGGCAAGGACACGTTCATCCCTACCGATGACATGGCTGCGGCGTTGATTGCGCAGAAGGTGATCGACAAACCGCCGACCAGCCAGCGGGACCTGGCCTTGGTGCAGCAGGCGTTCAACCAGTGGCATGCCGAGAGTGGGCGGCCGCTGTGCCAGTTGTCGGTGATGCTGGCGCATACCGTCAACCATTGAGATTTTGGGGCTGCTTTGCAGCCCAATCGCCGGCAAGCCAGCTCCCACAGGTACAGCACAGGTCTCAAGCCTTGCGCTGTACCTGTGGGAGCTGGCTTGCCGGCGATTGGGCCGCAAAGCGGCCCCCGGATATCAACTGCCTTCGCCTGCCATGCGCCGCTCGTGCTGGAACTTCCAGCGCACATACAGCAGCCCGGCAATGAACAGCCCCAGGCTCACCAGTACTTCAACCCAGCCAAATACCGCACGCGCCGGGTCGAACGCCGCCAGCACGCCCTTGATGAAATAGATATTCACCACGAAGCAGGTCCATGCATGTGCCCGGGCGCTGCCTGTCAGCATGCCCGGCAGCAACAGCAGCAACGGCACCAGTTCGATCGCCAGGATCACCTCGACCCGCGCCCCGTGCAGGTTGGCGAACCACAGGTTGTTCGCCACCAGCAGGGCGATCAGGCCGAAGAAGAATGCCAGGCTCAGCGCCCGCGTCAGGCGCAGGCGAGGCGCCAGCCACTCAAGCGGCGGCAATACCTTGGGCTTCTTAGCCACGTGCAGCCTCCAGGGCCTTTGCAGTGGTCGCCAGGCGTTGGCCAAGGGCGCGGCACAGGGCTATCTCGTGCTGGTCGAGCTCGCGCTTGCCATCGGCACCAGCATGATGGCTGGCGCCATACGGGGTGCCGCCGCCACGGGTTTCGAGCAATGCCGATTCGCTGTACGGCAGGCCCATCACCAGCATGCCGTGGTGCATCAGCGGCAGCATCATCGACAGCAGAGTGGTTTCCTGCCCGCCGTGCAGGCTGGCGGTAGAGGTGAACACGCCTGCCGGCTTGCCGACCAGTTCACCGCCCAGCCACAGGCTGCTGGTGCCATCCAGGAAGTACTTGAGCGGCGCCGCCATGTTGCCGAAGCGGGTCGGGCTGCCCAGTACCAGGCCGGCGCAGTGGCGCAGGTCGTCCAGGGTGGCGTACAGCGCACCGTTGGCCGGGATGTCCGGGGCCACTGCTTCGCACTCGGTGGAAATCGCCGGTACCGTGCGCAGGCGGGCTTCCATGCCGGCCAGCTCGATGCCGCGGGCGATGTGCCGGGCCATCTCGCTGGTCGAACCATGGCGGCTGTAATACAGCACCAGGATGTAGGGCTCGCTCACGGCAGGATCTCCAGTACTTTCTCGGGTGGTCGGCCGACCACGGCCTTGTCGCCAGCGATGAAGATCGGCCGCTCGATCAGCTTGGGGTGCCGGGCCATGGCGTCGATCAGTTGCGCGTCGGTCAGCGACGGGTCGGCCAGGTTCAGCTCCTTGTACTCGTCCTCGCCGGTACGAAGCAGCTGGCGCGGGGCGATGCCCAGCTTGCCGAGCAGAGCCGTCAGGGTGGCCGCGTCGGGCGGGGTCTCGAGGTAGCGCACGATGGTCGGCGCCAGGCCGCGAGCTTCGAGCAGTTCCAGGGCGCCGCGGGATTTCGAGCAGCGCGGGTTATGATAGAGCGTGAGGTCGGTCATGTCGGGTCGCATCCAGCAGGGTGTGGCGGCTATTCTAACCGCAGCGACTGACCAATTTGCTTTAAAACTCGAGAAGGATTGACCCATGGCAAGGCGTCTGGCAGCAGTACTGGCCATCACCGCGAGCCTGTTGCTCGGTGGTTGCGGTGCCGATTATGGCGTGGACCAACACGGTAATACGGTTAAGGCCGAACAGATCGACGGGCACTGGCTGGTGCTCAACTACTGGGCCGAATGGTGCGGGCCGTGCCGTACCGAAATCCCTGAACTGAACGCGGCAGCCAAGCAGTGGGCGGCCGATGGTATCAAGGTAGTGGGGGTGAACTTCGATGGTTTGCAAGGGCAGGAGCTGACGCAGGCTGCCGAAACCCTGGGGATCGCTTTCACCGTATTGGCGCAGGACCCGGCCGAGCGCTATGACCTGCCACGTAGCGAGGCATTGCCGGTGACCTACATCATCGATGACAAGGGCAAGGTGCGGGAGCAACTTATGGGCGAGCAGACTCTGGAAGGGCTGCAGGCCAAGATCAAGGCGCTGAAGGGCGCCTGATGCATTTTGGGGCTGCTTTGCAGCCCATCGCGACACAAGGCCGCTCCTACAGGAGATCGCATCCCATGTAGGAGCGGCCTTGTGCCGCGATGGGCCGCAAAGCGGCCCCGGCAATATTCAGCCTTCCTCAGGCCAGAAGCGCAGCGGCTTGCCTTCGGCCGGCCAGAAACGCATCTGCTCGATAGGCGACACATCCCAGCGCTGCACTGTTTCCAGCGCCTGCAGGAAGCGTTTTTCCTGTTCCATCAACGCCGGCGCACAGAGCTTACGGGTCTTGCCGACCTTGCCGAAGCTGAGGTGCTCGCCGTCCAGTGTGTATGGCGCGAACCAGTGGTTGCAGCCGCCATTGCCATAGGCACGGCCATCGCTGGCCAAGGTCAGGGTCAGGTGGCTGTAGTCGATCAGCGGCCGTTCGCCAATCCACTCCAGCACATAGCTGCGCTCCTGCTGCAGCTTGGAAGGATCTGCGGCGCAGCCGAGCAGGCCGGTGGCAATCAGCACGCCGGTCAGCAGATTTTTCACTCGGCGCTCTCCTGGCAACGCGGGCACAAGTGTTTTTCGCCACGGCTGGCCCAGCCCAGCTCGGCAACGCGCGCGCTGGCGGCAGGCTGGCGGGCTTTCTTGCCCAGCTTGGCGTCCACCGCGAACTCGAAGTCCAGCACGGCGTCGCAGCTGTCGCACGCGACCTGCCAGGTGAGGATTTCCAGCTCGTTGAACACCGGGCCGCTGGCCACGGCAACCCACTGGCCGCGCGGGTTGATCAGGTGGCGCACGCTCTCCACTGTCAGGCGCATGGACAAGTCCTTGCTGCCCTTGAGGGTGACCAGCAGGGTGTCGCCTTTGTGCATCGAGCCGCCGTTGCCGGTGACCTGGTAGCGGCCCGGCACCAGGGCGCGGCACTCGATCAGGGTATGTTGCGGGTTGAAAAGGGTGTAGCGGAAATCGTGCTCGACCATGGGTCCTCCAGAAATGCCGCGTATCCTAGCACTAACCCATCACCAGATTCTGTGGATTGCCTGCCGCCCAGCGGTTGATGTTGTCCAGCGTGGTCGCGGCGATGGCATCCAGTGCCTCGCGGGTAAGGAACGCCTGGTGGGCAGTGATGATCACGTTGGGGAAGGTCAGCAGACGGGCCAGCACGTCGTCCTGCAGCGGCAGGTCGGAGCGGTCCTCGAAGAACAGCTGGGCTTCTTCTTCGTATACGTCCAGGCCGAGGTAGCCGAGCTGGCCGCTCTTCAGCGCATCAATAAGCGCCGGGGTGTCGACCAGCGCCCCGCGGCCGGTGTTGATCAACATGGCGCCGGGCTGCAACTGGGCCAGGCTTTGTGCATTGATCAGGTGCCGGGTGTGCTCGGTCAACGGGCAGTGCAGGCTGATGACGCGGGATTCGCGCAGCAACTCGGGCAATGGCAGGTAGCGCGCGCCCAAGGCCAGCAACTCGGGGTTGGGGTAGGGGTCATAAGCCAGTAACTGGCAGCCGAAACCAGCCATGATGCGAGCAAAGGCTGTGCCGATCTGGCCGGTACCGACCACGCCGACGGTCTTGCCGTGCAGGTCGAAGCCGGTCAGCCCGTGCAGGGTGAAGTCACCCTCGCGGGTGCGGTTGTAGGCCCGGTGCAGGCGCCGGTTCAGGGCCAGGATCAGCGCCACGGCGTGTTCGGCCACGGCGTGCGGCGAGTAGGCCGGCACTCGCACTACGGTCAGGCCCAGGCGCTGGGCGGCGGCCAGGTCGACATGGTTGTAGCCGGCCGAGCGCAGGGCGACCAGGCGCGTGCCGCCTGCGGCCAGGCGCTGCAGCACCTGGGCGTCGAGCTCGTCATTGATGAAGGCGCAGACCACCTCGTAGCCATCGGCCAGGGCAGCGGTGTCGAGGGTCAGGCGGGCGGGCTGGAAGTGCAGGTCCAGGGTGGTGC
This sequence comes from Pseudomonas sp. 13159349, assembly GCF_013305685.1. Classification (NCBI taxonomy): domain Bacteria; kingdom Pseudomonadati; phylum Pseudomonadota; class Gammaproteobacteria; order Pseudomonadales; family Pseudomonadaceae; genus Pseudomonas; species Pseudomonas sp. 13159349. The sequence continues at coordinate 1,465,962 of NZ_CP045553.1, forward strand.
CGCTGGCGGCACGGGTGAAGCTTTCCTGGTCGTAGTGCTGGCTGCTGAACAACAGGGCGCGCATGGTGGGGCTTCCTTTGCAGTGGTCTGGGGATTGTAGCCAGCGGGTTGAAAGGGGTGTTGACCTGGACCGGCCCTATCGCCGGCAAGCCAGCTCCCACAGGTACAACACAGCCTTCAAGAGCAGTGATTTCCTGTGGGAGCTGGCTTGCCGGCGATAGGGCCGGTGAGGTCAGGCGCTCAATCTGGCCTGCGCCGCCAGGCGGTTGATCGCCGCATCCAGTTCGTCCAGTGCCAGTTGTGCCAGCGGGTTTTCCTGCTTGAGCAAGGTTTCGCTGCGCTGGCACGCGGCCCGCAACTGCGGTACGCCGCAATAACGCGAGGCGCCGTTCAGGCGGTGCACCTGTTCGATCAGGCGGTTGCGGTCGTCGGCCTCGCGGGCGGCACGTATGGCTTCGCGGTCGGCTTCCAGCGAGCTCAGCAGCATGCTCAGCATATCGGCCGCCAGGTCCGCTTTGCCGGCGGCCAGGCGCAGGCCTTCCTCAGGGTCCAGCACCTTCAGGTCATCACCGTTGGCCAGTTGCTCGGCCAGGCGTTCCTGCTCTGGCGCACCCAGGCTCAGGCCGGTCCATTTCATTACCACCTGGGCCAGCTGCCGTTCGCTGATCGGCTTGGTCAGGTAGTCGTCCATGCCTCCGTGCAGCAACGCGCGTTTCTCGTTGGCCATGGCGTGGGCGGTGAGGGCGACGATCGGCAACGGGTTGCCACTTTGGGTGTTTTCCCACAGGCGGATCTGCTCGGTACAGGCGCGGCCGTCCATGCCGGGCATCTGCACGTCCATCAGCACCAGGTCGAACGGTTCGTCCTGTACCGCCTGTACTGCCGCATAGCCGTTGTCGACGGCCAGCACCTCGGCGCCCAGGTCTTCGAGCAGGGTCTGCACCAGCAGCAGGTTGGCGGGGTTGTCGTCGACGCAGAGGATCTTCGGCTGACGCTGGCCGTTGATGCTGTTCACCTCGCCCTGCGGGCGGCGTGGTTGTACCAGTTCCAGCAACAGGCGGCGCAGTTTGCGCGTGCAGGTCGGCTTGGACAGCAACTGGCCATGGCCGTTGGGCAGGTACGGGTGGTACAGCGCCTGCTCGGTGGTCGGGCACAGCACCACGCACTGGCAATGGTAGCGCTCGAGCTGCTGATGGTAATGGCCCAACTGCTCGGGCGACAGGTTGCCAAGGTTGGCCCCGAGCACGGCGAACTCGAACGGCAGGCCGGCCTGGCTGGCGGCTTGCACGCCCTGCAGCAGTTGGTCGAAGGAGGCGAACAGGCTGACGCTGAGGCCGCAGTCTTCCAGCTGGTGCTCCAACGCCTGGCGCGCCAGTTCGTGGCCATCGACGATGGCTGCGCGGCGGCCCAGCAGCGGTTGCAGCGGCAGCTCCTCGACACCATCGTGGGCCTTGGGCAGGTTGAGGCTGATCCAGAACTGCGAGCCCTCGCCCGGGGTGCTGTCGACGCCGATTTCGCCGCCCATCTGCTCGATCAGGCGCTTGGAAATCACCAGCCCCAGGCCGGTGCCGCCAGGCTGGCGGGCCAGCGAGTTGTCGGCCTGGCTGAAGGCCTGGAACAGCGTACGCACATCCTGCGGCGACAAGCCGATGCCGGTGTCCTGCACGCTGATGCGCAGCTGCGCACTGTCCTCGTGCTCATCTTCGAGCATGGCGCGTACGACGATGGTGCCCTCGCGGGTGAACTTGATTGCGTTGCTGACCAGGTTGGTAAGGATCTGCTTGAGCCGCAACGGGTCGCCGATCAGCGACGACGGGGTATCGCGGTAGATCAGGCTGAGCAGCTCCAGCTGCTTGGCGTGGGCGGCCGGGGCGAGGATGGTCAGGGTGTCCTGGATCAGGTCGCGCAGGTTGAAGGGGATGCTGTCGAGCACCAGCTTGCCGGCCTCGATCTTGGAGAAGTCGAGGATCTCGTTGATGATCCCGAGCAGGTTGTCGGCAGACTTCTCGATGGTGCTCAGGTAGTCGAGCTGGCGCGGTGTCAGCTCGCTTTTTTGCAGCAGGTGGGTGAAACCGAGGATGCCGTTGAGCGGGGTGCGGATTTCGTGGCTCATGTTGGCCAGGAATTCCGACTTGATGCGGCTGGCCTCCAAGGCTTCCTTGCGCGCCATGTCCAGCTCGATGTTCTGGATCTCGATGGTTTCCAGGTTCTGGCGTACGTCCTCGGTGGCCTGGTCGATGCTGTGCTGCAGCTCTTCGTGGGCGTTGTGCAAGGTTTCGGCCATACGGTTGATGCCGCGCGCCAGCTCGTCAAGCTCGTGGCTGCCCATGGCCGGCAGGCGCTCCTCGAGGTGGCCGTCCTTGAGCTGGTTGACCGCATGCTTGATGCGCTTGATCGGGTCGTTGATGGTGCGGCTCATGCGCAGTGCCAGCAGGCCGCTGAGCACCAGGCAGGCGAGAATCAGCAACAGGCTGGTGAACAGATTGCGGTAGCCGCGCAGCAGGGTGCCGTCGTGGGACAGCTCGATCTCGACCCAGCCCAGCAGGCGTTCGGCTTCGGTCGGCACGGCATCGGTGGCCAGGTCGCGGTGGTGGCCGAACACTGGCATCAGATAGCGGGTGGCGTCATTGCCGCTGCGTTGCAGCAGTTGGGTGCCGGTGCCGCCGCTGGGCGGCTGGTTTAGCATGCTCGGGCCGGCATGGGCCAGGCGCGTGCGGTCCGGGGCCAGGAAGGCGACTGCGCGCACATCGGCCTGCTCCAGTGTTTGTGCGGCAATGCGCTCAAGTTGTGCCGGTGCCAGCTTGGCCATGGCGGGCGCGGCCAACGGCGCCAGTTGCTCGGCGATCATCTTGCCGCGTTGCAGCAGCTGGGTGCGCAGGTCGTTCTGTTGCAGCCAGGTGAAGTAGCTACCCAGCACCAATGCCATCAGGCCGGCCGGCAGCAGGGCCAGCAGCAGGACCCGGCTGCGAATTCCCAAGCGATCGAGCACACTTGCCTCCTGTCATGTGCCTGGACACCGTCAAGCGATGACGGCCAAGCCGGGAAGTTACTCCGCCTGCCGTGCTATTGCACCTCTTTAGTACGTGTTTTGTGCCCTTGCAGCGGCATTGGTCGCAGGGCGGTTGCCTGGCAGGCGCTGGATACTCAATAATCACGCAATTGAGAATGCATGGCAGTTGCCAATGAATCCTGTAGCTATTCACAACTCCAATATCCTCGCCATCGAGGATGATCCGGTCCTCGGTGCCTATCTGCACGAAGAGCTGCAGCGCGGCGGCTTCCAGGTGACCTGGTGCCGCAATGGCCTGGAGGGCCTGGAAACGGCGGGGCGCCATGCTTTCGACGTGGTGCTCATGGACATCCTGCTGCCCGGGCTAAACGGCCTGGATGCCCTGGCGCAGTTGCGCAAGCGCAGCGCCACGCCGGTGATCCTGATGTCGGCGCTAGGTGCCGAAGCCGACCGCATCAGCGGCTTCCAGCGTGGTGCCGACGACTACCTGCCCAAGCCGTTCAGCATGGCAGAGCTGCGGGTGCGCATCGAGGCTATCCTGCGCCGTGTGGCCCTCGAGCGGCGCCATCAAACTCCGCAGGTGCAGGACGGCAGTGGCGAGTTGCAATACGACGAGGCGCTGTGCGACGTGCGCCTGGATGGCCGCCTGGCCGGCCTGACACCCAGCGAATACCGCCTGCTCGACATTCTCAACCGCAACCTCGACGAAGTGCTGAGCAAGCCATTCCTTTACCAGCAAGTACTGCAGCGAGGCTATTCGCGGCATGACCGCAGCCTGGACATGCACGTCAGCCAGATACGCCGCAAGCTCAAGGGCATCGGCTATCACGAACGGCAGATCCGTACCGTGTGGGGCAAGGGCTACGTGCTCAGCGCCAGCGAGGCGGAGTAACCCATGCTCGACCGCCATTCGCTGTTCTGGAAGCTGGCGATCCTGCTGGTGGGCTTCTGCCTGCTGATGATCGGCCTCAGTTACACCTGGGGCCGGCACATGGAGACCCAGAACGCCTTCCTTTCGGAGCCGGCGCGGCAGGCTTTGCGTGGCTATGCCGCCGAGGCCGAGCAGGCATGGCGCAGTGGTGGGCGGGCAGGGCTGGACCGCTGGGTGGCGACGATGCACCAGCGCGAACGCGGCTGGGTCGGCGTGCTCGACCTGAACCTGCGGCCGCTCGACAGCGCCAGCCTCGACCCGCAGATCATGCAGCGGTTGACCCGCCTGCGCGGTGTCGACTGGCCGATGAGCCGGCGCAGTGTCGACCAGCCGTGGTTGCGCATACCGTTCCCGGGGGCACCGGAGCAGGGCATGTTGGTGATCGAACTGCCGCAGCGCTTCAACCCCGGCCAGTACCGGATGCTGTGGCGTATCATCACCAACGGCATCATCCCGGGTCTGTTCACCCTGCTGTTGTGCGTTGGCCTTTATCGCATGCTGATCGTGCCGTTGAACCAATTGCGCGAGCAGGCCAATGCCTGGCGCGCCGACCAGTTGTCGGCTCGCCTCGACTCACGCACCATCGCCCGGCATGACGAGCTGGGTGAACTGGCCCGTGCCTTCGACCAGATGGCCGAGCGGCTGCAGGGCACGGTAGCCATGCAGCAGCAGTTGCTGCGTGATCTGTCTCACGAAATGCGTACGCCACTCAGCCGGCTGCGGGTGGCCTGCGATGGTGAAACCGACCTGCAGCGCCTGCGTGAACGCCTGGCACGGGAGGTGGACTGCATGCAGCAGCTGGTCGAGGATACCCTGCAACTGGCCTGGCAGGACGCCGACCGTGCGCCGATGAACCTTGAGCCGATCGAGGTGCAGGCGCTGTGGGAGCTGCTGGCCGAGAATGCCAGTTACGAAAGCGGCTGGGCCCCGGCGCGGCTGCGCTGCGAAGTGCCGGCGGACTGCTGGGTGCAGGGCAACCTGAACTACCTGGCCCAGGCGCTGGAGAACATGTTGCGCAATGCCATTCGTCACTCGCCGGCCGAGGGTGTGGTGCGCCTCGGTGGGCAGCGTGAAGGCGGGTATTGGCGGTTGTGGCTGGAAGACGAAGGCGGTGGCGTGGCTGAAGAAGACCTGGAGCGGATCTTTGCACCGTTCTCACGGCTGGACGGTTCGCGGCCCGGGGATGGTGGTTTCGGCCTGGGGCTGAGCATCGCCCGCAGTGCCATCCAGCGCCAGGGTGGCACCTTGTGGGCGCAGAATGGCAAGTATGGGCTGCGGTTGTGGATGCGCTTGCCATTACATGTGCCGGCCTCACCACAGCGCTTGAGTTTAACGCGGTCCCTGTAGGAGCGGCCTTGTGTCGCGATGGGGCGCGCAGCGGCCCCAAGGTTTCAGCTTCGCCGCATATATTGCCGGGGCCGCTGCGCGCCCCATCGCGACACAAGGCCGCTCCTACAAAGGCCGTACACGCAATACACGCCGATATATAGCTTGTAGCTATATTCATCACAGATTGCGTGATATGGCCAGGAAGGGTTTGCCGGTATGATAGGCACCCCTGCCGTCCGGATTGTGAAATACGCCATGACCTTGCAGTACCCAACCATCGCCGATTGCGTCGGCAATACGCCCCTGGTTCGCCTGCAGCGTATTGCTGGCGAAACCAGCAACACCCTCCTGCTCAAGCTCGAAGGTAACAATCCCGCCGGCTCGGTGAAGGACCGCCCGGCACTGTCGATGATCACCCGCGCCGAACTGCGCGGCCAGATCAAGCCCGGCGATACCCTGATCGAAGCCACCTCCGGCAACACCGGCATCGCCCTGGCGATGGCTGCGGCGATCAAGGGCTACAAGATGATCCTGATCATGCCCGACAACTCCACCGCCGAACGCAAGGCCGCCATGACCGCCTACGGCGCCGAGCTGATCCTGGTGACCAAGGCAGAGGGCATGGAGGGCGCCCGTGACCTGGCCGAGAAGCTGCAGGCCGAAGGCCGCGGCCTGGTGCTGGACCAGTTCGCCAACGGCGACAACCCCATCGCCCACTACAACAGCACCGGCCCCGAGATCTGGCAGCAGACCCAAGGCACCATCACTCATTTCATCAGCTCCATGGGTACCACCGGTACCATCATGGGCTGCTCGCAGTACCTCAAGGAACAAAACCCGGCGGTGCAGATCATCGGCCTGCAACCAATGGAAGGCTCGGCAATTCCGGGCATCCGCCGCTGGCCCGAGGAATACCTGCCGAAAATCTTCGACGCCAGCCGTGTCGACCGCGTGGTCGACATGTCGCAGCAGGAAGCAGAGGAAACCACCCGCCGCCTTGCCCGTGAAGAGGGCATTTTCTGCGGCGTGTCTTCCGGTGGTGCAGTCGCGGCCATGCTGCGCCTGTCCCGCGAGGTGGAGAATGCCACGATGGTCGCGATCATCTGCGACCGCGGCGACCGTTACCTGTCCACCGGCCTGTTCGACCCGAGCTAAATGTCCAAGAAGAAAAGCAACAGCGGCCTGCGCTTCCAGCCGGCCGGCGGCAACCGCAGCCCCCAGGTCCCGGTGGGCAAGAAGCAGCGCCTGGAAATCGAGCGCCTGGCCGGTGACGGCCGGGGCATTGCCTTCCACGAAGGGCGCACCTGGTTCGTCAGCGGCGCCCTGGCCGGTGAGGCCGTTGAGGCGCGGGTGCTCAATGCCCGTGGCAAAGTGGTCGAGGCCCGCCTGGAGCGCCTGCTGCAGGCCAGCACCGAACGCCGTCAGGCACCGTGCCGGTATTACGAGCGTTGCGGAGGCTGCAACCTGCAGCACCTGCCGCACGAAGCGCAGTTGGCGCTCAAGCAGCGCACCCTGGCAGAGCAGCTGCAGCGGGTGGCCGGCGTGCAGCCCGAGGAATGGGCCGCACCGCTGAGCGGGCCGGAGTTCGGCTACCGGCGTCGCGCCCGCGTGGCCGTGCGCTGGGACATAAAGGCGCGGCAACTGGAGGTCGGCTTCCGCGCCGAAGCCAGCCAGGACGTCATTGCCATCGACGATTGCGCGGTGCTGGTACAGCCCTTGCAGTCGATTCTGCGCCATTTACCGACCGTGCTGCGCTCGCTGAGCAAGCCGCAGGCGCTGGGCCATGTAGAACTGTTCAGCGGTACTGCCGAGGCGCTGCTGGTGCGCCATGTCGCGCCGTTGCCCGCTGAAGACCTGGCCAGGCTGCAGGCGTTCTGCGAACAGGCCAATGCCCAGTTGTGGCTGCAGGGCGAAGGGGAGCCGGCGCCAGTGGACCCGGCCGCGCAGTTGGGCTTTGCCTTGGCGCCCTGGCAGCTGGAACTGGCCTGGCGCCCAGGTGACTTCGTGCAGGTGAATGCCCAGGTCAACACGGCGATGATAGAGCAGGCCCTGGCCTGGCTCGCACCGCAGGCCGACGAGCGTGTGCTGGACCTGTTCTGCGGCCTGGGCAACTTCGCCCTGCCACTGGCCCGGCAGGCGCGCGAGGTAGTGGCAGTGGAAGGAGTGCAGGCCATGGTCGATCGGGCCGCGGCCAATGCCCGGAACAACAATGTGCATAACGCACGGTTTTTTCAGGCCGATTTATCGCAGCCTTTGGCGGGTGCCGGATGGGCCGCCGAGGGCTTTTCTGCGGTACTCTTGGATCCACCGCGCGACGGTGCTTTCGAGGTGGTGCAAGGCATCGCCCGCCTCAAGGCCAGAAGGCTGGTCTATGTATCGTGCAACCCGGCCACGCTGGCGCGAGACGCGCAGGTGCTGGTCGGCCAGGGGTACCGGTTAAAAAGGGCCGGGATTCTCGACATGTTTCCTCAGACGGCGCATGTCGAGGCCATGGCGTTATTCGAAGCGGGCTAGCTGACTGGCCCCTTGGTGCGGCTTTCATGGAATGGTGGCCGCACGGTGATCGCCAGCGCACCCGTGTGGTGTGCTGTATGGAAAGGTAAAACAAAGATGGTACAGGTGAGAGTGCACCAGCCGGTCAACACCGACGGCAGTATCAATCTCGAAGCATGGTTGGACCATGTGGTAAGCGTCGATTCGGCACTGGATCGCGCAGCGCTGAAAGAGGCCTGCGAGTTTGCCCATGAAGTCGAGAAAAAGGGCAACCCGGCCAAGCATTCCTGGGCGGACGGTACGTCCAGCTTCCAGGCGGGCCTTGAGATCGCGGAAATCCTAGCCGACCTCAAGCTCGACCAGGATTCCCTGGTGGCGGCGGTCATCTACCGCTCGGTACGCGAGGGCAAAGTGACCCTGGCCGAGGTCAGCCAGCGCTTTGGCCCGGTAGTGTCCAAGCTGATCGACGGTGTGCTGCGCATGGCCGCCATCAGCGCCAGCCTCAGCCCGCGCCAATCGCTGGTGCTGGGCTCGCAGGCGCAGGTCGAGAACCTGCGCAAGATGCTCGTGGCCATGGTCGACGACGTGCGCGTGGCGCTCATCAAGCTGGCCGAGCGCACCTGCGCGATCCGTGCGGTCAAGGCCGCCGACGACGAGAAACGCCTGCGTGTCGCGCGCGAGGTGTTCGATATCTATGCGCCGCTGGCGCACCGCCTGGGTATCGGCCACATCAAGTGGGAGTTGGAAGACCTTTCCTTCCGCTACCTCGAACCCGACCAGTACAAACAGATCGCCAAGCTGCTGCACGAGCGCCGGTTGGACCGCGAGCGGTTCATCAGCGAGGTTATGAACCAGCTGCAGAACGAGCTGCTGGCCACTGGCGTCAAGGCCGACATCAGCGGCCGGGCGAAACATATCTATTCGATCTGGCGCAAGATGCAGCGCAAAGGCCTGGAATTCAGCCAGATCTACGACGTGCGCGCGGTACGCGTGCTGGTGCCGGAAATTCGCGACTGCTACACCGCGTTGGGCATCGTGCATACCCTGTGGCGGCATATCCCCAAGGAGTTCGACGATTACATCGCCAACCCCAAGGAGAACGGCTATCGCTCGCTGCACACCGCGGTGATCGGCCCCGAGGGCAAGGTGCTGGAAGTGCAGATCCGTACCCACGGCATGCACGAGGAAGCCGAGCTTGGGGTATGTGCCCACTGGCGCTACAAGGGCACCGACGTCAAGTCCAGTTCCAACCATTACGAAGAGAAGATCTCCTGGCTGCGCCAGGTGCTGGAGTGGCACGAAGAGCTGGGCGACATCGGTGGCCTGGCCGAGCAGCTGCGGGTCGACATCGAGCCGGACCGGGTCTATGTGTTTACCCCGGACGGCCACGCCATCGACTTGCCAAAGGGTGCCACGCCGCTGGACTTCGCCTACCGCGTGCACACCGAAATCGGCCACAACTGCCGCGGCGCCAAGATCAACGGGCGCATCGTGCCGCTCAACTACAGCCTGCAGACCGGCGAGCAGGTCGAGATCATTACCAGCAAGCACGGCAATCCTAGCCGTGACTGGTTGAACTCCAACCTGGGCTACGTCACTACCTCGCGGGCGCGGGCCAAGATCGTGCACTGGTTCAAGCTGCAGGCACGCGACCAGAACGTCGCTGCCGGCAAGACCTTGCTCGAACGCGAGCTCAGCCGCCTGGGCCTGCCGCAGGTGGATTTCGAGCGCCTGGCCGAGAAGACCAACGTCAAGACCGCCGAGGACATGTTCGCCTCGCTCGGTGCCGGCGACCTGCGCCTGGCGCACCTGGTCAACGCCGCCCAGCAGCTGCTTGAGCCCGAGCGCATCGAGCAGATCGAACTGGTACCGCGCAAGCCTACCGGGCCGCGTACCGGCAAGCGTGGCGACATCCAGATCCAGGGTGTCGGCAACCTGCTGACGCAGATGGCCGGCTGCTGCCAGCCGCTGCCGGGCGACGCCATCGTCGGCTACATCACTCAGGGCCGCGGTGTGAGCATCCACCGCCAGGACTGCGCTTCGGTGCTGCAGTTGGCGGGCAAGGAACCGGAGCGCATGATCCAGGTAAGCTGGGGGCCGATCCCGGTGCAGACCTACCCGGTCGACATCGTCATCCGTGCCTACGACCGCCCGGGCTTGCTGCGCGATGTGTCGCAAGTGCTTCTGAACGAAAAGATCAACGTGCTGGCGGTGAACACCCGCTCGAACAAGGAAGACAACACCGCGCTGATGTCGCTGACCATCGAGATTCCAGGCCTGGATGCGCTGGGGCGCCTGCTGGGGCGGATCTCGCAGTTGCCCAACATCATCGAGACGCGGCGTAATCGTACACCTTGATAATCTGGATTGGGGCCGCTGTGCGGCCCATCGCCGGCAAGCCAGCTCCCACCGGTACTCCGCAGGCCTCAAGTCCTGTGCAATACCGGTGGGAGCTTGCTTGCCGTCGATCGGGGGCAAAGCCCCCGCCGAGGAATAGCTGACCATGACCTACACCCTCGAAGACCTGCTGCACCTCATGGCCCGCCTGCGCGACCCGCAGTACGGCTGCCCATGGGACCTGAAGCAGAACTACGCGAGCATCGTCCCGCACACCATCGAAGAGGCCTACGAGGTTGCCGACACCATCGAGCGCGGCGACTTCGAGCACCTGCAAGGTGAGCTGGGCGACTTGCTGTTCCAGGTGGTCTACTACAGCCAGCTGGCCCGCGAGGAGGGGCGTTTCGAGTTCGACGGCGTGGTCGACAGCATCACCCGCAAGCTCATTCGCCGTCACCCGCATGTATTCCCCACCGGCGAGCTGTATGCGCCGGTGGACACCCCCAGCCTGGACGAGGCCCAGGTCAAGTCACGCTGGGAAGAAATCAAGGCTGAAGAGCGCGCGGAAAAGAGCCAGCCCGAACAGCTGTCGTTGCTCGACGACGTACCAGCGGCATTGCCGGCGTTGTCGCGGGCAGCCAAACTGCAAAAGCGCGCGGCCACGGTCGGTTTCGACTGGCCTGCGGCATTGCCGGTGCTGGACAAGGTGCGCGAAGAGCTGGACGAAGTACTGCAGGCCATGGCCGACGGCGATGCCGATGCGCTCGAGGATGAAATCGGCGACCTGTTGTTTGCCGCCGTCAACCTGGCCCGCCACCTCAAGCATGATCCGGAACACGCCCTGCGCCGTGCCAATCGCAAGTTCGAGCGGCGTTTCCGCTTCATCGAACAGGCATTGCGCGACAGTGGCCGCCCCATCGAAGATTGTAACCTTGATGAACTGGATGCCCTTTGGGGTGAAGCCAAACGTCAGGAAAAGAACCTGCCCAGCTGCGGCTGAGCTGTTGCATAAGTGAGTGAACATTCATGAGCCTTTCCCTTCGCGACCAACTGCTCAAAGCCGGTCTGGTCAACCAGAAACAGGTTTCCCAGGCCAACAAAGCCGAGAAGAAACAGAAACGCCTGGAGCACAAAGGCCAGGTCGAGGTGGACGACAGCCAGCAGCGCATGGCCAAGGAAGCCATGGCCGAGAAAGCCAAGCGTGACCAGGAACTGAACCGCCAGCAGCAGGAAAAAGCCGAGCAGAAGGCCCGCGCCGCGCAGATCAAGCAGTTGATCGAAGCGACTCGCCTGCCGAAGCTGAGCACCGAGGACTACTACAATTTCGTCGACGACAAGAAGGTCAAGCGCATTGCCGTCAATGCCCTGATGCGGACCAAGCTGAGCAATGGTGCGCTGGCCGTGGTGTCGTTTGCCGGCGGCTACGAGGTGATCCCTCGTGAGGCGGCATTGAAGATCCAGGAACGCGATCCTGGCCGTGTCCTGCTGCTGAACACCCATGTCGAGGAAGCGGACGAGGACGACCCGTACGCGGCCTACAAGATCCCTGATGATCTGATGTGGTAACCACGAAAAACCCCGCCTTGGCGGGGTTTTTCATTTGAAGATGGGTCATTGCGTGGCGCGCTGGTTCTCCAAAGTTTCCAGCTCTGCGCGGTACTGGTGTGCTTCGTGTTCGTTGTGGAACATCCCCACCAGTTGGCCCTGTTGGTGCACATCCCAGATCCGCACACCAGCGGCCAGGCCTTCGTGGGATATTTTCGATTCGTCGCGTTCGGTTACTTGGACTGTCATCGTTAAACTCCACTGCTTCAGTTGGCTGCGACACTGTGTCGCACAGCCTCTTTATAGAGTTTGTTAGCAGGCTAAGTAAATAAAACCGGCATGAAACAAGTTTCATGATCAGCGTTTGGGTCGGCAGGTGCGCTTTTGTAGGAGCGACACAAGGCCGCTCCTACAGGCGTCGCTGCAAGGCAGGCAGAAAAAAGCCCCGCACAAGGCGGGGCTTCGGGTGCTGCTGGCAGCGCTGGCTCAGTTGCCCTTCACCGGCTTGCCATCGACCGTGCCGTCCTGCAGCACGATCACGTATTCCTTGCCATCGGTCTCGACCTGGCGCAGTTGCACCAGCAGGTAGTCCCAGTTCTTTGCGAACCACAGCTCGGTGATGCGCTTGCTCTGGCTTGGGTCGCGCACGCGCTCGACCTTCACCGCATCGACCTGGCCAGTCTTGGTAGTGACCTTTTCGGTGCCCAGCACGCGGAAGTCGTAGGTGTCGATCTCGTCACCGTCAACCACCTGATAGGTCATGCTCTTCTTGCCGGCGGCCACGTCATGTTGCAGGGCCAGCTGATAGGACGACTTGTCCAGCACGCCACGGTTCAGCGGCAGGTTGATGGCATCGCCACGGTCGCTGCCGGTGACCTTTTTGCTGTTCCAGTCGAAAGTCAGGTCAACCTTCTTGGCCTTGCCCAGGCCACCACGCTCGAAGTGGTACTTCTGTGGCAGCAGGGTGTCGTTGTCCATGCGGAGGGTGCTTTGCTCGGTCAGGCTGGCGATCATCATGGAAGCCTTGAAATTAAGGTCCCAGGTACCGTTGGCATTCTTGACCAGGCTGCGCTCGGCGGTGCCGCTCATGGGCAGTTGCTTCCAGTCTGCGGTATAGCTGGCCGAGAAAGGCTTCAGATCAGCTGCCTGGAGGGGCAGGGCGAGCACGGCGAGAGCCAAGAGCAGGGCGCGACGCATAAATTCTCCTAGGATCGAATCAAGTGACCGCTGGCCGCCAGGGGCTGGCCATCCAGTAATGCACCCTGTTCGCCAAGGCGCAAGCGCCCTTCGGCGAACCAGCGCACCGCCAGCGGGTAAATCAGGTGTTCCTGGCGGTGTACCCGCTGGGCCAGGCTTTCGACGGTGTCGTCAGGCGCCACCGGTACCACAGCCTGTACGACCAGTGGGCCGCCATCGAGTTCCTCAGTCACGAAGTGTACGCTGCAGCCGTGCTCGGCGTCGCCTGCCTCCAGCGCCCGACGGTGGGTATGAAGGCCCTTGTATTTGGGCAGCAGCGACGGGTGGATGTTGAGCAGGCGGCCCTGGTAGTGGCGCACGAAGTCGCCACTGAGGATGCGCATGAAACCGGCCAGCACCACCAGGTCCGGGGCGAAACCGTCGATGCGCGCCATGAGCGCGGCATCGAAGGCTTCACGGCCGTCGAACTGGGTGTGCTCGAGCACGACGCTGTCGATGCCGGCCGCCGCGGCGCGTTGCAGGCCGTAGGCATCGGCGCGGTTGGAAACCACCGCACGGATGCGCACCGGGCTGTCCTGGCCTTGGCAGCTGTCGATCAGGGCTTGCAGGTTGCTGCCGGAGCCCGACAGCAGTACCACTACATTGCAGGTCTTGCTTGGCATCAGTGTGCCTTGAGGTTTTGCAGCTCGACCTGGGCAGCGCCTTCGGCGGCTTCGGCGATGTGGCCGATCACCCATGGCTGCTCGCCAGCGGCGCGCAGTTCGTTCAGGGCTGCTTCTACCTGGTCCTGGGCCACGCAGATGACCATGCCGACGCCGCAGTTCAGCACGCGGTGCATTTCATGCTCGTCGACGTTGCCTTTTTCCTGCAGGAAGTCGAACACCGCCGGGCGCTGCCAGCTGGCCACGTCGATGACCGCCTGGGCGTTGGCCGGCAGTACGCGCGGGATGTTGTCCAGCAGGCCGCCACCGGTGATGTGGGCCATGGCCTTGACCGCGCCGGTGTTCTTGATCAGTTGCAGCAGCGGCTTGACGTAGATGCGGGTCGGCGCCATCAGCAGGTCGGTCAGCGGCTTGCCGTCCAGCTGGGTGTTCTCGATGTCGGTGGCGGACACTTCGAGGATCTTGCGGATCAGCGAGTAGCCGTTGGAGTGCGGGCCCGAGGACGGCAGGGCGATCAGTGCGTCGCCGGTGGCAACCTTGGAGCCGTCGATGATCTCGGCCTTTTCCACCACGCCGACGCAGAAGCCGGCCAGGTCGTAGTCTTCGCCTTCGTACATGCCAGGCATTTCGGCGGTTTCACCACCGACCAGCGAGCAGCCGGCCAGTTCGCAACCGGCACCGATGCCGGTGACCACGGTGGCGGCCACGTCGACGTTCAGTTTGCCGGTGGCATAGTAGTCGAGGAAGAACAGCGGCTCGGCGCCGCACACGACCAGGTCGTTGACGCACATGGCGACCAGGTCCTGGCCGATGCTGTCGTGCTTGTTCAGGTTCAGTGCCAGGCGCAGCTTGGTGCCGACGCCGTCGGTGCCGGAGACCAGCACCGGCTGCTTGTAGCCGGCCGGGATCTCGCAGAGGGCGCCGAAGCCGCCCAGGCCACCCATGACTTCAGGGCGTGCGGTGCGTTTTGCCACGCCCTTGATGCGTTCGACCAGTGCTTCGCCGGCGTCGATGTCTACACCGGCGTCCTTGTAGCTCAGGGAGGGTTGCTTGCTCATTGATCCAGGCCTTTAGGAGGGAGGGATTCTTAAAAACGACCATGACGGCCAAGGCCGGCTGGTAAGCGGCGGCTGCCTGAAACGTCAGTGGTCTGTGAAGGCGCGCGATTTTATCAGGGTTGCCGGGCAGCGGCCATCCTCAGGCCGACGGGCAGGGCATGAAAATAGGTAAAAAGTTGGGGGTGTACGCCACGAGAGGTGTGGAGCCTGTGAGATCGAGCGCCGCCCGCGCGGCGCTTCGCGGGACAAGCCCGCTCCCACATTTGTTTCGGGCCAATTATTTCTGAGGCAGAGGCGCGCGGCCCCTTGGCGTCCACCTCGATATTGCGTCGGGCAAACAAGGCGGTCGTGTGCAATGGCACAGGCGTTACTGGCCCGAAACAGATGTGGGAGCGGGCTTGTCCCGCGAAGCGCCGCGCGGGCGGCGCTCGATCTCGCAGGCGCCACAAGGGCCGCGCCATGCACGCGCAGGCTCTGAACCTGTTGCGGCGAACACCTGTCAGACCCATTACATTTCCCAGGCAATCTCCGCAACCAATCTTTCATCCTCGCGACTGGTTACCTTTCGCCCCCGTGTATAAGGTATAGGCATTGCGGTAAATGGACAGGAATCCTCCATGCGTCTCTTCAATATTCTGGCAGTCGGTTGCCTGGCCCTGATCTCGGCCAGTGCCCAGGCTGAAAATGTCTCCGGCCTTTACCAGGTGCGCGAGCCGGTCACAGGGCAGGGCGCCGAAGCCCGTGCCGCGGCTACCATCCAGGCTCTCGATACCCTGGTAACGCGCCTGACCGGCGACCCCAAGGCGGCACAAAGCCCGGCATTGGCCGCTTTGCGCAAGGACCCGCAGCAAATCATCAACCAGGTCGCCAGCGAAGCCGGGCCACCCGAGTCGGTGTTGGTCGAGTTCGACCCTGGCAGTACCGAACGGGCCTTGCGCAAGGCCGGCCTGGCCTTGTGGGGCAGCAACCGCCCCTCGATCCTCGGATGGTGGCTGAACGACAGTGTCGAAGGCAGCAACCTGGTAGGTGACGGCCAGGCCAGCGCCCAACCCCTGCGTCGTGCCGCCCAGCACCGTGGCCTGCCGTTGCGGCTGCCGCTGGCCGACTTGCAGGAGCAATTGGTGGCCAATGCCGAGCAGATCGAAGGCAGTGACCCTGCGGCGCTGCGCGACGCCTCAGGGCGCTACGGCGCCGATGCCTTGCTGGCGGTGCATGCCCGGGAAGCCGACGGCAAATGGCAGGGCAAATGGCAGCTTTGGCTGGGTGACCAGCGTGAGCAAGGCACCGCCGAGGGTGCCGACCCGGCAGCGCTGGCCGACGCCGTGATGCTGGCGCTCAGCAGCCGCCTGGCGCCGCGCTACGTCACCCGCCCGGGGGCCAGCAGCCAGTTGCAGTTGCAAGTGCAGGGGATGAACCTGCAGCGCTACGCCGAGCTGGCCCGCGTGCTCGAACCCTTTGGCCCGCGCCTGCAGATGGCCGAAGGCAGCACCCTGACCTACGGTGTGACCGCCAACCGCGAACAGCTGCGCGCCCAGCTTGGCCTGGCCAAGCTGCAGGAAGTACCGGTAGAGCAGGCGCCCGCTGTGCAGCCCCCTCCAGCTCCGGCAGACGCTGCCGGCGCTGGGCAACCAGTGCCGGCCCAGCCAGCACCCAAGCCGTTCGACGGTTTGCGTTTTCGCTGGTAAGGGGAGCACACCGTGACCGACGTACGTCGTTGGATCTGGCTGGGCGTTGCCCTGCTGGTCGCCGTGCTGCTTTACAGCCTGCACAACATTCTTACCCCGTTCCTGGTCGGCGTGCTGCTGGCCTATCTGGCCGACCCGCTGGTCGACCGCCTGGAGCGCCTGGGGCTGTCGCGCACCTGGGGCGTAGTGGTGGTGTTCGGCCTGTTCACCTTGCTGTTGCTGGCCTTGCTGCTGGTTCTGGTGCCGCTGCTGGCCAAGCAGCTGGTGCGCCTGTACGAACTGGCGCCGCAGATGCTCGACTGGCTCGAGCACGTGGCGCTGCCCTGGGTGCAGAGCCGCCTGGGCCTGGCTGACGGCTTCTGGAAGTTCGACAAGATCAAGGCCGCCATCGGCTCGCACATGGGCCAGACCACCGATATCGTCGGTGTGCTGCTGTCCCATGCCACTGCCTCGAGCCTGGCGCTGATGGCCTGGCTGGCCAACATGGTGCTGATCCCGGTGGTGGGTTTCTATCTGCTGCGCGACTGGGACTTGATGATGGCCAAGCTGCGTGGCCTGCTGCCGCGCCAGCGTGAGCCGCAAGTGATGGGCCTTGCAGGCGAATGCCATGAGGTGCTGGGGGCGTTCGTGCGCGGGCAATTGATGGTGATGGTGGCCTTGGGCATCATCTATTCGGCCGGGCTGATGCTGGTGGGGCTGGAACTGGGGTTATTGATCGGCATGCTCGCCGGGTTGGCTGCCATCGTGCCGTACATGGGTTTCATCATCGGGATCGGCGCGGCCTTGGTGGCTGGCCTGTTCCAGTTTGGCGGCGACCTGTACCCGATGCTGGGTATCGTCGCAGTGTTCATGGTCGGCCAGGCGCTGGAAGGCATGGTGCTGACCCCGCTGCTGGTCGGTGACCGCATTGGCCTGCACCCGGTTGCGGTGATTTTCGCGATCCTGGCCGGCGGTGAGCTGTTCGGCTTTACCGGGGTGTTGCTGGCGCTGCCGGTGGCGGCGGTGATCATGGTGCTGCTGCGGCATGTGCATGACTTGTACAAGGAATCGGACATGTATGCCGGGGATATCGACCCGGAGTTGTGACCCCGGGGCCGCCTTAATGCCGGCCAGTTAAGAAAATTGGGGCTGCAAAGCAGCCCCAAAACAGCCAAAAAAAGCGCAACTCGTTGATTTTACTTGTGCTATCTGCTGCCGTGATTGTGCGCCCCGCGCTGCGGGTATAGACTTTGCACATTGTTCACCAAAGGCCCCCTGCGGTCCTGTCGACCGCCCGCGAGCATGAAACCACCGATCCAGTTGCCCCTGGGTGTGCGCCTGCGCGATGACGCCACCTTCATCAACTACTATCCGGGCGCCAATGCTGCGGCATTGGGCTACGTCGAGCGGCTATGCGAAGCCGACGCCGGCTGGACCGAGAGCCTTATCTACCTGTGGGGCAAGCAGGGTGTTGGCCGGACCCACCTGCTACAGGCCGCCACCCACCGCTTTCAGCAACGCGGCGAACCAGCCGTCTACCTGCCGCTGGCGCAATTGCTCGATCGTGGCGTAGAGCTGCTCGACTACCTGGCCCAGTACGAACTGGTATGCATCGACGACCTGCACGTGATCGCCGGCAAGGCTGACTGGGAAGAGGCCATGTTCCACCTGTTCAACCGCCTGCGTGACAGCGGCCGGCGCCTGCTGCTGGCCGCCTCGGCATCGCCGCGCGAACTGCCGATCAAGCTGCCGGACCTGAAGTCGCGGCTGACCCTGGCCCTGGTGTTCCAGATGCGTGGCCTGTCCGATGAAGACAAGCTGCGTGCCCTGCAACTGCGTGCTTCGCGCCGCGGCCTGCACCTTACCGACGAAGTCGGCCACTTCATCCTCACCCGCGGCGCACGCAGCATGAGCGCGTTGTTCGACCTGCTGGAACGCCTCGATCAGGCCTCGTTGCAGGCACAGCGCAAGCTCACCATCCCTTTCCTCAAAGAAACCCTGGGCTGGTAACCCCGAAAACGCTGGGCCAGAGCGGCAAAACGAAAAAGTCACATCTTTTTCGATAAAATTTGCAAATGGCCATGATAGAGGGCATAGTTTCACCCTTCTAAAGGATTACAGACACGGTCGTGCCCATGCTGAAGCGCTTCGCACCCCTCGTGCCACTCGCACTCGTGACCCTGCTTTTTGGCTGCGCGGCCCAAGGCCCAGCTTCTCATTCAGAGCTGCAGTCCCAGGATCACTCCCCGATCGCCGCACAATCGGCCTTCAAGGCCAAAGCCTCCTCCTCGTCGGTATTCGGCGAGCCGGAAGAGCTGGCTACCGAAGATGACCTGGAGACCTTCTCCAGCAGCAAGCCTTACCAGTTGCCAGCTCTGGCTGACAGCATTCTCGAGCGCGGCATGTCGCTGATCGGCACTCGCTATCGCTTCGGCGGTACCTCGGAGAAGTCCGGCTTCGACTGCAGTGGTTTCATCGGCTATCTGTTCCGCGAAGAGGCGGGTGTGACCCTGCCGCGTTCCACGCGTGAAATGATCAACGTCGATGCCCCGAAAGTGGCCCGCAACAAACTCAAGCCAGGTGACCTGCTGTTCTTCAGCACCAATGGTCGCGGCCGCGTCAGCCATGCTGGCATCTACCTGGGTGACAACCAGTTCATTCACTCCAGCAGCCGCCGCAGCGGTGGTGTGCGCATCGACAGCCTCGGTGACCGCTACTGGAGCAAGACCTTCATCGAAGCCAAGCGTGCCTTGGCCATGGCGCCGACCACCAATATCGCGCGCAACTGATAGCAAAATGATGTACCCTGCCGCGGCGGCGATGCTTTGAAAAAAGCTCGCCGCCGTGCGCATTTATAGAAAGCGTCTAATCTAATTTCTCAACTCTTTTCGGCTGCGGCCCAGCGGACTCAGACAGGATGTTCTGGCCATGGTAAAGATGGCGCGCTTCGCATTTCTCTCCTTGGCAGCCTTGCTGGCTGCCTGCTCCAGCCGTGCGCCTGCGCCGGCCCCTGTGGTACAGCCGCAGGTAACCTATAGCCAGCCCAGTCCGTCGCCGATTGCCGATGACGTGCTGATGCGTGCCATCGGCCTGGTGGGCACGCCTTATCGCTGGGGTGGCAATACGCCGGACTCCGGTTTCGATTGCAGTGGCCTGATCAAGTACGTCTATCGTGATGCTGCCGGCATAAGCCTGCCGCGTTCGACGCGTGAGATGATCGTAATGCGCGCGCCAACCGTGGATGCCAAGTCGCTGCAGTCCGGCGACTTGGTGTTCTTCGCCACCAGTGGCGGCTCGCAGGTCAGCCATGCCGGCATTTATGTGGGGGAAGGGCGCTTCGTGCATGCACCCTCCAGCGGCGGCACGGTGCGCTTGGACTACCTGTCCAACAGCTACTGGGCCAAGGCTTACCTGCAGGCCAAGCGCGTCATTCCGCAAGGGCATCTGGCGCAGAACCCCTGAGGACAGGCGGGGCTTTGCTTACCCGCCAGACCACGTTGCCGACATCATCGGCTACCAGCACGCCGCCACGCCCGTCGGTGATTACGCCGACCGGGCGCCCTTGGGCCTTGCCATGCTCATCCAGAAAACCGGTAAGCAGGTCTACGGGCTTGCCCGAGGGCTTTCCTGATGGGTCGAACGGCACGAAAATCACCTTGTAGCCACTGTGTGGCTTGCGGTTCCACGACCCGTGCTGGCCCACGAATGCCCCTTGTTCGAAGGGCGGTGGTAGCCCGTTCGGTTCGGCGAATGCCAGCCCCAGCGATGCCGTGTGTGGGCCTACGGCGTAGTCGGGCACCAGCGCCTGGGCTACTTTTTCAGGCGCTGGCGGTTGCACGCGCTCGTCCACGTGGCGGCCGTAGTAGCTATAGGGCCAGCCATAGAAACCGCCGTCCTTCACGGAAGTGATGTAGTCCGGTACCAGATCGCTACCGATCTCGTCACGCTCGTTGACTGCCGTCCACAACGTACCGCTGTGTGGCTCCCAGGCCAGGCCGTTAGGGTTGCGCAGGCCGGTGGCGAACAGGCGGTGCTGGCCGCTGGTGGGGTCCACTTCCCAGATCGCGGCGCGCCCCTGTTCCTTGTCCATGCCGTTTTCGCCTACGTTGCTGTTGGAGCCGACCGTCACGAAAAGCTTCTTGCCATCAGGGCTGGCGATTACGTTCTTGGTCCAGTGGTGGTTGAGCGGCCCGCCTGGCAACTCGACCACTGGCTGGCCTTCATTGCGAATTTGCATGGCACCGGGCTCGTAGTGAAAGCGCAGCAGCCTGTCGGTGTTGGCGACGTAGAGGTCCTTGCCGACCAGGGCCATGCCGAACGGTGAGTTGAGCTCTTCGATGAAGGTCGTGCGGATTTCAGCCACGCCGTCGTGGTCGGCATCACGTAGCAGGGTAATGCGGTTTGCGCTGGGTACGCCTGCGCCTGCCCGCTTCATCACCTTCTTCATGACCCAGCCGCGCAGGCCCTTGCCATCTTCGGGCTTGGGCGGGGCATTGGTTTCGGCCACCAGGACGTCGCCGTTGGGCAGCAGGTATAGCCAGCGAGGGTGGTCGAGCCCGCTGGCGAACGCTTTCACCTGAGTGCCTGGTGCTGCCTCGGGCTTGGCGTCCTTGGGCCAACCCACTGCCGGGGCGATATTCACGGTGGGGAGGGTGGTCTTGACCGGAGCAGGCAGCTGGGGGGTTGGGCCACTGCCGTCGAGTACATTCAGCAGGGCGGTTTCGCCGCAGGCAGTCAGGCTGGCGGCCAATAACCAAGGCGTCAGGTGTTTCATGGGGCGGCGTCCTCCTAACAGGGCCTATGAATTGAGAGGTCGGTGACATTCGCCAGGTTCCCGGAACCATCCAACTGCCGTTGCCGTTGCCGTTGCCGTTGCCGTTGCTTTTGCTTTTGCTTTTGCTTTTAAGCGCGCAATAGTTCAGGCGCCGCCGATTGCGACTTCAGGAGGCCGAGCGGAGGGACTGCGGAGGGAGGTGACGGGCATGGATGCCCGTCAAGCGCTGAGGCCCCATGGATGGGGCCTGCAGCGCGTACTCCCGGGAGCAGGCCCGTAGCGAGGGGACCCCGGAGCGGAGCGTAGGGGCCGGATGATGGGAGCCAGCGTTTTTTGGTTACTTTTTGTCGCGTTTGACAAAAAGTGACCCGCCGTAAGGGCGGAAAGGTGATTAAGCGCCACCTTCGAAAATGAATGTTGACCTTGTTGTTGATGCCCACGCTTGAAAGCGAAGAGCGAAGAGCGAAGAGCGAAGAGCGAAGAGCGAAGAGCGAAGAGCGAAGAGCGGAAAAGTACCGGTCTTGATCTCGCGGATAGTCCATTTACGATGGCGACGCTGACTCACCTTTTCGCCCTTACGGCGAGTCACTTTTTGTCAAACGCGACAAAAAGTAACCAAAAAACGCTGCGCTCCCATCATCCGGCCCCTCCGCTACGCTACGGGGTTCCCTCGCGCCGGTCTTGCTCCCGGGAGTACGCGCTGCAGGCCCCATCCATGGGGCCTCAGCGCTTGACGGGCATCCATGCCCGTCACCTCCCTCCGCAAGCCCTCTGCTCGGCCTCCTGAAGTCGCGAAGATCAAGATCAAGATCAAGATCAAGATCAAGATCAAGATCAAGATCAAGATCAAGATCAAGATCAAGATCAAGATCAAGAGCAAGAGCAAGAGCAAGAGCAAGAGCAAGAGCAAAAATCGTCAGAAACCGCAGTCGTGTAATACCAGTAATCGGAACTGGCTCCTCATGAAGGCTGGGCGTGGGGCACCTGCGGTGGCTCGCTTCACTACGACAGGAGACTTAAATAGGGCTCTGTGGGAGCGGGCGCGCCCGCGAACACCGGCGCAGCCGGTGCCAGCCACCGCGTTGGATTCTTCGCGGGCACGCCCGCTCCCACAGAAGCCACGTCGCGCTTGCGAAACGAGTTCCGGCCCCGGCCCGAGCCGAAGTTGCTTCAAGCCTGCTTGAGCAGCAACGCCACCCCCGGGAAATACTGCCCCAGCTCGTTGTGCAACTTGCGGTAGGCATACGGGAAGTACCAGGCGATGGCACAGGCGGTATGTTTCTGCAGATCGTCGACCAGGTCCTGCAGTTCCTCGGGGCTGGCATGCTGGCCAGCCTTCCACGGGCTGATGAACAGCGCACCAGCTTTCAACTGGCTGGGGTAGGCCACCTGGCGCGCCAGGGCAGTGGTCTGCTGCAGGGCGTCGGCCATGTCCAGCCGAGCGATTCTTGGCCAGCGCTGACTGACACTGAGGTACAGCGCTTCATCGGCACTGCTGATCGACAGGTCGCAGCGCCCTTCGTGTTCACCTTCGTCGCGTTGCTTCTTGCCGGCAAACTGCTGCAGCGCCGCCAGTTCGGCTTGCCAGGCCGCTGCGGCAAGCAGCCCCGTATTGGCGGCGGCGCCATGCCAGTAAGGTGCTTCGGCATCGCCAGCAAACTGGTTGAAGCGGTCAATACAGTCGCCCCAGCGCTCCAGCACCGGAGCAAGAAACTCCAGGCGCGGGTTGTTGATGATCTGGCCTCGCATGCTGCGCTCTCCTGTTGTAGTTGTGATCGCGTTCAGCTGAAAGTGATGGCTATGTGATATCACTGTATTCAGTGTGGCACAACAAGGTGAATTGGCCATTACCCGGGCGGTGCCTGTTCGGCTGCAAAGCGGCCCGCTTCGATTGACGCTCCCGGTCCAACCCTCTAACCTTCGCGCGTGTTTCAGGTGCCCTGCCAGCCCCGACTGGGCAGGGTGAAACTGGGAAGCCGGTGGGTGCCAGCATGGCGCGATTCCGGCGCTGCCCCCGCAACGGTAGGTGAGTCGCGGCCGCGCAGGGCCACTGGGTGCCAGCACCCGGGAAGGCGCGCAGGCCTGGGCCAAGGCCCGCTCACAAGCCCGGAGACCGGCCTGATACTGCCAACGGCATCACGGAGGGTGATGCGCGGTGCACCGTTGCCTACGGCCACGGCCCCTGCGCGTTCTCCGTCTGCCCGCCTTTTATCTGTCGCCGCGCGTTGCCGCGGGCGCCAGCCAGCGGAGAACCCTGATGAGCGAATCCACCGAACGCGACGAACGCCACCTGGCGCGCATGCAGCGCAAGAAGGCGATCATCGACGAACGTATCGCCAATTCCCCCAACGAATGCGGCCTGCTGCTGGTACTGACCGGCAATGGCAAGGGCAAGAGCAGCTCGGCCTTCGGTATGCTCGCGCGCGCACTGGGCCATGGCATGCAATGCGGTGTGGTGCAGTTCATCAAAGGCCGCAACAGCACCGGCGAAGAGCTGTTCTTCCGCCGTTTCCCCGAGCAGGTGCGCTACCACGTGATGGGCGAGGGCTTTACCTGGGAAACCCAGGATCGCCAGCGCGACATTGCCGCCGCCGAAGCAGCTTGGGCCGTTTCGCGCCAGTTGCTGCAAGATCCGAGCGTGCAGTTCGTGGTGCTCGATGAACTGAACATCGCCCTCAAGCACGGCTACCTCGACCTTGACCAGGTGCTGTCCGACATCCAGGCCCGCCCACCAATGCAGCATGTGATCGTCACTGGCCGTGCCGCGAAACCCGAGATGATCGAGCTGGCCGACACCGTGACCGAAATGGGCATGCTCAAGCACGCGTTCCAGGCCGGTATCCGTGCACAGAAGGGCGTGGAACTGTGAGCCAGTCGCGCCATTGCCCTGCGGTACTGATCGCGGCACCGGCCTCTGGTCAGGGCAAGACCACCGTCACCGCCGCCCTGGCCCGCCTGCACCGCAACCTTGGGCGCAAGGTGCGGGTGTTCAAGTGCGGCCCCGACTTTCTCGACCCGATGATCCTTGAGCGGGCCAGCGGCGCGCCGGTGTACCAGCTCGACCTGTGGATGATCGGCGCCGAGGAAAGCCGCCGCCTTCTGTGGGAGGCAGCCGGGGAGGCCGACCTGATCCTGATCGAAGGGGTGATGGGGCTGTTCGACGGCACGCCGTCCAGCGCCGACCTGGCGCGTCACTTCGGCGTGCCGGTACTGGCAGTGATCGACGGCACGGCCATGGCCCAGACCTTTGGCGCCTTGGCCCTGGGCCTGGCACGCTACCAGGCGGACCTGCCGTTTGCCGGTGTGTTGGCCAACCGGGTGGGCAGCCTGCGCCACGCGCAACTGCTGGAAGGTAGCCTGACCGAAGGCCTGCGCTGGTATGGCGGCTTGTCCCGCGAGCGCGGTATAGAGCTGCCCAGCCGCCACCTGGGGCTGGTCCAGGCCAGCGAGCTGAACGACCTGGACGCTCGTCTGGATGCCGCTGCCGAAGCGCTTGGCGCCAGTTGCGATGCCGCCTTGCCGCCGCCAGTGACCTTTGCCGAACCCGAGCCGCAAGCCAGTGTCGCCTCGTTGACCGGTGTGCGCATTGGCGTGGCGCGGGACGAGGCCTTTGCCTTCACCTATGGCGCCAACCTCGACCTGCTGCGCAACCTGGGCGCGCAGCTGGAGTTTTTCTCGCCGCTGCATGACCGCGAACTACCAGCAGTGGACAGCCTGTATCTGCCGGGCGGTTATCCCGAACTGCACCACCACGCCCTGGCTGCCAACGCGCCAATGAGCGAGGCGATCCGTGCCCATCACGCCCAGGGCAAACCGTTGCTGGCAGAGTGCGGCGGCATGCTGTACCTGCTCGATGCCCTGACCGACGTGGCCGGCGAGCGTGCCGAGCTGCTCGGCCTGCTGCCGGGCGAAGCGACCATGCAGAAGCGCCTGGCTGCCTTGGCCCTGCAGGCGGTGGAACTGCCGGAAGGCACCCTGCGCGGTCACACCTATCACCATTCGTTGACCAGTACCGTACTGGAGCCGATCGCACGTGGCCTGAGCCCCAACGGCGGGCGCGGCAACGAAGCGGTGTACCGTCTGGGTCGGCTGACGGCTTCCTACGTGCACTTCTACTTTCCCTCCAACCCTGATGCGGCGGCGGCGCTGTTGCGACCATGAGCGAATACGCCTACAGCGACGCCGAGCGCGCCGCGATCTATCGGGCCATCGGTGAACGCCGTGACATGCGCCATTTCGCCGGAGGCGAGGTAGCCCCGGAACTGCTGGGGCGCCTGTTGGCCGCCGCGCATCAGGCGCCGAGCGTCGGGCTGATGCAGCCCTGGCGTTTCATCCGCATCACCCGGCGCGATTTGCGTGCGCGCATCCAGGCGTTGGTGGAAGCAGAGCGGGTGCGTACCGCCGAAGCCTTGGGCGAACGCTCCGATGCCTTCATGAAACTGAAGGTGGAAGGCATCAATGACTGCGCCGAGCTGCTGGTGGCCGCCCTGATGGACAACCGCGAGCCGCACATCTTCGGCCGCCGCACCCTGCCGGAAATGGACCTGGCCTCGCTGGCCTGCGCCATCCAGAACCTTTGGCTGGCAGCCCGTGGCGAAGGCCTTGGCATGGGTTGGGTGTCGCTGTTCGACCCGCAGGCGCTGGCGGCGCTGCTGGGTATGCCGAGTGGGGCCAAGCCGGTCGCGGTGCTGTGCCTGGGGCCGGTGACCGAGTTCTATCCGGCACCAATGCTGGTGCTGGAAAACTGGGCCGAGGAACGGCCCTTGAGTGAAATGCTCTTTGAGAACCAATGGGGAGAGCGCCAATGAGCGTGGCCTTGCTGACCGTGGCCGGGGTGGCCCTGGATGCCTTGCTAGGCGAGCCGCAGCGGCGCCACCCGCTGGTGGCCTTTGGCAACATGGCCAGTAACCTGGAGCGCCGCCTCAATGCCGGTGGGCGCGGCTGGCGCAGTCACGGGGTGAGCGCATGGTTCCTGGCTGTGGTGCCGCTTACCCTGGTGGCACTGATTCTGTCCTGGCTGCCGTACATCGGCTGGCTGGTCGACGTGCTGGCGCTCTACTGCGCCGTCGGGCTGCGCAGCCTGGGTGAACACGTGTTACCAGTGGCCAGTGCCTTGCGCCAGGGTGACCTGCAAGAAGCGCGGCGCCGTGTGGGCTACCTGGTCAGCCGCGAAACCCGCGAACTTGACGAGCCTGCGGTGGCCCGGGCGGCCACCGAATCGGTGCTGGAAAATGGCAGCGATGCGGTATTCGCCGCGCTGTTCTGGTTCGTGGTCGCCGGCGCGCCTGGCGTGGTGCTGTACCGCCTGAGCAACACCTTGGATGCCATGTGGGGCTACCGCAACGAGCGCTTCGAACGCTTCGGCTGGTGTGCGGCGCGTGTCGATGATGTGCTCAACTATATTCCCGCCAGGCTGGTGGCGTTGACCTACGCGCTGCTGGGCAAGACCCGCCTGGCCCTGGCCTGCTGGCGCAAGCAGGGCCCGCTGTGGGACAGCCCCAATGCCGGGCCGGTGATGGCCGCCGGTGCTGGTGCGTTAGGGGTGGAACTCGGTGGCCCGGCGGTGTACCACGGCGAGCTGCATGAGCGGCCACGCCTGGGTGACGGGCCAATGGCCGACGCCGACGCCATCGAGCGCGGCTGGGGCCTGGTGCAGCGCGGCGTATGGCTATGGCTGCTGGTGATCTGCCTGGGGGCCTATATCAATGCTTGAACACGGAGGCCGCCTGCTGCGGGCGGTACGGCAATACGGCATCGCCCGCGAGCAGTGGCTCGACCTGTCCAGCG
The DNA here is from genome assembly GCF_013305685.1 of Pseudomonas sp. 13159349. Classification (NCBI taxonomy): domain Bacteria; kingdom Pseudomonadati; phylum Pseudomonadota; class Gammaproteobacteria; order Pseudomonadales; family Pseudomonadaceae; genus Pseudomonas; species Pseudomonas sp. 13159349. The sequence continues at coordinate 1,492,749 of NZ_CP045553.1, forward strand.
GCATTGCGCCATGGCCTTTCCCGATTCCACAGATCCCCATGGAGGCCTGGGCCCGCCTGCCGGAGACCGAGGACGGCCTGGAGGACGCCGCGCGTGCGTATTACGGCGCCCGCCAATTGCTGGCGGTGGCCGGTTCCCAGGCCGCGATCCAGGCCTTGCCGCTGTTGCGCGCAGCCGGCCGGGTGGGGGTGTTGACGCCTTGCTATGCCGAGCACCCATACGCCTGGCAACGGGCGGGGCACCAGTTGCTGGAGCTGGACGAAGCGCAGGTAGAGGCGACGCTCGACAGCCTCGACGTACTGGTGCTGGTCAACCCCAACAACCCCACCGGCCGCCGGGTGCCGCGTGAACGCCTGCTGGATTGGCATGCGCGCCTGGCCGCCCGCGGTGGTTGGCTGCTGGTCGATGAAGCGTTCATGGACAACACCCCTGCGCAAAGCGTGGTCGATTGTGCCGAGCGCCCGGGGCTGATTGTGCTGCGCTCGTTCGGCAAGTTCTTCGGCCTGGCCGGCGTGCGCCTGGGGTTCGTTGCCGCCGAACGCAGCCTGCTGCTGCGCCTGGCCGAGTTGCTTGGGCCGTGGACCGTCAATGGCCCGACCCGGGTGCTGGCCCAGGCCAGCCTGGCCGACCACGCCGCCCAGCGTGTGCAGGTCGAACGCTGCGCTGCCGCCAGCCAGCGGCTGGCTATGCTGTTGCGCAGCGCCGGCCTGGCGCCCAGCGGCGGATGCGACCTGTTCCAGTACGTGCGCAGCGAGCACGCTGCGCAACTGCATGACTTTCTTGCCCGCCGCGGCATCCTGGTGCGGCTGTTCGAGCAGCCGTCGGCGGTACGCCTTGGGCTGCCTGCCCATGCGGCGGACGAACAGCGCCTGGCCCAGGCCCTGGCGGCCTATCAGAAGGAAACGGCATGACCACCCTCATGGTGCAAGGCACCACCTCCGACGCCGGCAAGAGTACGCTGGTGACCGCACTGTGCCGCTGGCTGTTGCGCCAGGGCGTCGGCGTGGTGCCGTTCAAGCCGCAGAACATGGCGCTGAACAGCGCGGTGACCGCCGATGGCGGTGAAATCGGCCGGGCCCAGGCGGTGCAGGCCCAGGCCTGCCGGCTGCAACCACACACCGACATGAACCCGGTGCTGCTCAAGCCCAACAGCGACACCGGCGCCCAGGTGATCATCCATGGCCGTGCCGTCACCAGCATGAACGCGGTGGCCTACCACGACTACAAGGCCATCGCCATGCAGGCGGTGCTGGCTTCGCACCTGCGTCTGAGTGCTGCTTGGCCGGTGGTCATGGTCGAAGGCGCGGGCTCGCCGGCGGAGATCAACCTGCGTGCCGGTGACATCGCCAACATGGGCTTTGCCGAAGCGGTGGACTGCCCGGTGATTCTGGTTGCCGACATCAATCGTGGTGGTGTGTTCGCCCATCTGGTCGGCACGCTGGAACTGCTGTCGCCCAGTGAGCAGGCGCGGGTAAAGGGCTTTGTCATCAACCGCTTCCGCGGCGACATCGCCTTGCTGCAGCCGGGGCTGGATTGGCTGGAGCAGCGCACCGGCAAGCCGGTGCTGGGCGTGCTGCCGTATGTCACCGATCTGCATCTGGAAGCCGAAGACGGCATCGACGCACGCCAGGGGGCAAAGGCCGAGCGCGTGCTCAAGGTGATCGTCCCGGCACTGCCGCGTATCAGTAACCACACCGACTTTGACCCGCTGCGCCTGCACCCCCAGGTGGACCTGCAGTTCATCGGCGCGGGCCAGCCGATCCCGGCCGCCGACCTGATCATCCTGCCGGGTTCCAAGAGTGTGCGCGGCGACCTGGCGCAACTGCGTGAGCGCGGTTGGGACAAGGCCATCGACCGGCACCTGCGCTATGGCGGCAAGCTGATCGGGATCTGCGGCGGCCTGCAGATGCTGGGCCGCGAAGTGCATGACCCGCTTGGTCTCGAAGGGGTCGCCGGCTCCAGCCCGGGGCTTGGCCTGCTCGATTACGCCACGGTGCTCGAAGCCGAGAAGCAACTGCGCAACGTTGCCGGCACGCTGAACCTCGAAGCAGTCCCGGTTGCCGGTTATGAAATTCATGCCGGCGTCACCACAGGGCCTGCCCTGGAGCAGCCAGCCGTGCAACTTGCCGATGGCCGTTGCGATGGTGCTGTCAGCGCCGATGGCCAGATAGTTGCCACCTATCTGCACGGCCTGTTCGAAGGCAGCCAGTCGTGCGCGGCGCTGCTGCGCTGGGCTGGCCTGGAGGATGTGCAGACCGTCGATTACCAGGCCCTGCGCGAACGCGATATCGAGCGCCTGGCCGATCTGGTGGAAAAGCACCTGGACACCGCGCGCCTGCGCCAGCTCTGTGGGGTGGCCTGACATGCTCAACCTGATCCTCGGCGGCGCCCGCTCGGGCAAGAGCCGCCTGGCCGAACAGCTGGCCAGCGCCAGTGGCCTGCCGGTGACCTACATCGCCACCAGCCAGCCGCTGGATGGTGAAATGAACGAACGCGTGCTGCTGCATCGCCAGCGTCGCCCTGATGACTGGGGGTTGATCGAGGAACCCCTGGCCCTGGCCGCGGTACTGCGCGCCGAAGCGGCCGAAGGGCGCTGCCTGCTGGTGGATTGCCTGACCCTCTGGCTGACCAACCTGCTGATGCTCGAAGACGACCAGCGCCTGGCCGAGGAGCGTGATGCGCTGCTGGCCTGCCTGGAACAGTCGCCGGGCACGGTCATCCTGGTCAGTAACGAAACCGGCCTGGGCGTCGTGCCCATGGGCGAGCTGACTCGTCGCTATGTCGACCTGGCCGGCTGGCTGCACCAGGCCGTGGCCGAACGCTGTCAGCGCGTGGTGCTGACTGTGGCCGGCCTACCCCTAATGCTCAAAGGACCTGCACTATGACCCAAGCCTGGTGGCGTGACGCCTGCCAACCTCTCGACAACGCCGCCATGGACCAGGCCCGCGCTCGTCAGCAACAGCTGACCAAACCTGCCGGTTCGCTAGGCCAACTGGAAGGATTGGCCATTCAGCTGGCCGGTCTGCAGGGGTGTGAACGGCCGACCTTGGATAACGCCGCAATCAGCATTTTTGCCGGTGACCACGGCGTGGTCGAGGAAGGCATCTCGGCCTACCCGCAAGCGGTGACCGGGCAGATGCTGCGCAACTTCGTCGGTGGTGGCGCGGCAATCAGCGTGCTGGCGCGCCAGCTGCAGGCGAGTCTGGAAGTGGTCGACCTGGGCACCATCGACCCCCACCTGGAACTGCCTGGCGTGCGCCACCTGCGCCTTGGCGCCGGTACCGCCAACTTCGCCCGCCAGCCGGCGATGACCGAGGGCCAGCTGCAGGCCGCCCTGCAGGCCGGTCGCGATAGTGCCCTGCGCGCCGCCGAACAGGGCGCGCAGCTGTTCATCGGGGGCGAGATGGGTATTGGCAACACCACGGCTGCCGCTGCCCTGGCCAGCGTGTTGCTCGGTTGCCCGCCTGCTGAATTAAGTGGCCCGGGTACCGGCCTGGACCACGCCGGGGTGCGGCACAAGGCCGAGGTCATCGAGCGTGCGTTGAGCCTGCATGGCCTTAGCGCCAACGATCCATTGCAGGCACTGGGCTGTGTCGGTGGTTTCGAGATCGCGGCCTTGGCCGGTGCCTACATTGGCTGCGCGCAGGCGGGTATCGCGGTACTGGTGGACGGCTTCATCTGCAGTGTCGCCGCGCTGCTGGCGGTGCGTCTCAACCCGCAGTGTCGGGCCTGGCTGGTGTTTGCCCACCAAGGCGCAGAGCCTGGGCACAAAGCCTTGCTCGACGCCTTGCAGGCCGAGCCGTTGCTGGCCCTGGGCCTGCGCCTGGGCGAGGGCAGTGGGGCTGCCCTGGCCGTGCCGCTGTTGCGCCTGGCCTGTGCGTTGCACGGGCAGATGGCGACCTTTGCCGAGGCTGCGGTGGCGGACCGCCCGGCATGATCCTCGACCTGCTGCGCCATGGCGAAACCGAACAGGGCGGCCTGCGTGGCAGCCTTGATGATGCCTTGATCGACAAGGGCTGGGCGCAGATGCGTGAAGCCGTGGCCGAAGCCGGCCCGTGGGAGGTGCTGGTCAGTTCGCCGCTGCAGCGCTGTGCGCGTTTTGCCGAGGAACTGGGCGAGCGGCTGAACCTGCCTGTGCAGCGCGAAGCGGCATTGCAGGAGCTGCATTTTGGCGACTGGGAGGGCCGTAGTGCCGCGCAGATCATGGAAGACCAGGCGGACGCGCTGGGGCGCTTCTGGGCGGACCCTTACGCGTTTACGCCACCTAATGGCGAGCCAGTCGAGGCGTTCGCCGAGCGAGTGCTGGCCGCTGTCGAGCGCCTGGGGCGCCAGCATGCTGGCAAGCGCGTGCTGCTGGTCACCCATGGCGGTGTGATGCGGCTGCTGCTGGCACGTGCCCGTGGTTTGCCAAGGGCGCAGTTGCTGCAGGTCGAAGTCGGCCACGCTGCGCTGATGCGACTGGTGCCGGGTGACGACGGCCAGTGGGTCGAGGGGCGCTGACATGTTGCCGTTGTGGATTGCCTTGCAGTTTCTCAGCAGCCTGCCGGTGAGTCTGCCGGGCATGCCGGCGCCGCGCGAGGTGGGGCGCTCGCTGCTCTGCTACCCGCTGGTCGGGTTGCTGTTCGGCCTGTTGCTGTGGCTGGCCAGCTACCTGCTGCAGGGCACGCCTGCGTCGCTGCACGCGGCCCTGCTGCTCACGTTGTGGGTGTTGCTCAGTGGCGCCTTGCACCTGGATGGCCTGGCGGACAGCGCCGACGCTTGGCTTGGCGGTTTCGGTGACCGCGAACGCACCTTGCTGATCATGAAGGACCCACGTAGCGGGCCGATTGCCGTGGTCACCCTGGTGCTGGTGCTGTTGCTGAAGTTCTGCGCTTTGTGGGTGCTGGTCGAGCAGGGCATTGGCGCACAGTTGCTACTGGCACCGTTGATCGGGCGGGCGGCGATGCTCGGGCTGTTCCTGAGTACGCCATATGTACGGCAGGGCGGTTTGGGGCAGGCGCTGGCCGAGCACCTGCCCCGGCATGCGGCCGGCTGGGTGCTGCTGGGCTGTGTGCTTTTCTGTCTGGTCCTGGGCGGGTGGATCGTGGTGCTGGCGTTGGCGGTGTTTGCCTGGTTGCGGCACCTGATGTGCCGGCGCCTGGGCGGGACTACCGGCGATACCGCTGGTGCAATGCTGGAGTTGCTCGAACTGGCCGTGGTGCTGGGGTTGGCGTTGGGCCTCTGAGCCTTGCTCTGGGCCCTGTAGGAGCGGCCTTGTGTCGCGAATGGGCTGCAAAGCAGCCCCGGCAATTTATGCACTAACGCTGAAGTCATGGGGCTGCTTTGCAGCCCTTTCGCGACACAAGGCCGCTCCTACAAGTGACCGCGCAAGCAGGATGTTTCTGTAGGGCGTTTCTGAGCCTAACGTGTCGGTAAATTCCTGAAAAACTCAGCAAGAACCGGCATCTTTTCACTGGCGTATGCTTGCCCCTCCCGCAAACTGTCGAGGAGTGTCGGCACCATGCGTCATGTCATTCTTGCTGCGTTTTTGTTGGCCATGGGGCCTGCCGCCGTGGCAGCCGATCTCATGGCTTTCTGGAACACCCCCCGCCACGGTGGCAACAGCTTCAACCGGCTGCCACCTGACCAAGCCTACTTCGACGCCTTGAGCGGTTATGGCGCGACCTGGGTGCGGCTGTCCTACGACAAATGGCAGCCGGCGGAACGCGATTTCCTCCTCGGCGATGCCGATGCCTACCAAGGCCTGCCTGCCGCCGACCTGGCAACGCTGCGAGCCACCCTCGACCGCGCCCACCAAGCCGGCCTCAAGGTGGTCATCGCACCGCTCTCGCTACCCGGCATGCGCTGGTCGCAAAACAACCATGGCCAGTTCGACGACCGCCTCTGGCAGGACAAACGCTACTGGTTGCAGGCTGCGGCCTTCTGGCGGGATCTGGCCCATGAGCTGAAAGGTCACCCGGCCATCGCCGCCTACAACCTGGTCAACGAGCCCGCCCCGGAGAAGCACGGTGGCCTGGCCGAGCATGCCGACCCTGGGCAAATGCAGCAGTGGTATGCAGGGCAGCAGGGCAGTGCGCGTGATCTGCCGGCTCTGTATCGGCAGTTGATAGCGGCCATTCGCGAGGAGGACGCGGACACGCCGGTCATGCTCGATGCCGGCTGGTTCGCCGCCGCTGATGCCTTCGGTTACTGGCCGGCTCCCCTGGAAGACCAGCGGGTGCTGTACAGCGTGCACATGTACGAGCCCTATCTGGTGACCAGTGCACCGAACATGACGCGCAAGCAACCCATCGCCTATCCCGGCCCGGCACCGTTTGCGGGGCAGACGCAGCAGTGGGATGGCCAGCGTGTGGCGCAATACCTGCGCCAGCCGCTGGATTGGGCCGCGGCCATGAACGTGCCCCGCTCGCGGCTGGTGGTGGGTGAGTTCGGCTGCATGCGCAGGCTGCCGGGCTGCCGGCAATACCTGGAAGACGTGCTCAGCGTGCTGGATCGCCACCGGTTGCACTGGGCCTTCTACAGCTTCCGTGAAGATAACTGGGACGGCATGGACTACGAATTGGGCTCGACCAGGGTACCGTGGCGCTATTGGCAGGCAATCGAGCAGGGCGCTCCAGACCCGCTGGCGCGCAAGGCCACGGTGGAGTTCGAGCCGATTCGCAAGCGCCTGAACCCAGGCTGAGGTGTCTGACAGTCGTGAAAACTCTTGCAACACACATGATGCGGGTATATACACGTATCCATGTTGACCAGTGAATGCATCTGCACCCATCTGCGTCGCGCCGCCCGTGGGGTGAGCCGGCATTACGACGAGGCCCTTGCCAGCTTTGGGGTCAATGTCGCCCAGTTTTCCCTGTTGCGTCATCTGCAGCGGCTCGATCGTCCCAGTATCACCACCCTGGCGGAGGCCATGGGCCTGGAGCGCAGTACCCTGGGCCGCAACCTACGGGTGCTGGAGGCTGAAGGGCTGGTGGCCTTGGCCGATGGTGACGACCAACGCAACCGCGTGGTGCTGCTGACCGAGGCCGGTACCCAGTTGCTGCACGCGGCCCATCCGGCCTGGGAACAGGCACAGGCAGAGTTGGTGGAGCGGCTGGGGGCAGGGCAGCGGGATGAACTGGTCCGTTTGCTGAACCAGCTGGCTTGAAATTGATACGACTATAAGCGGGTATATACCCGTAAAACCTTGCGATGTGCTGGAGATAACGACAATGACTTCGGTGTGGCGAACCAGCGGGTGGGTATTGGTGGGGGCAGCGCTGATCCTGGCGCTATCCCTGGGTGTGCGGCACGGCTTCGGCCTGTTCCTGGCGCCTATGAGCGCGGACTTCGGCTGGGGGCGTGAGGTGTTTGCCTTCGCCATTGCCTTGCAGAACCTGATCTGGGGGCTGGCGCAACCGTTCGCCGGCGCCCTGGCCGACCGCATGGGTGCGGCGCGGGTGGTGATCATTGGCGGTATTCTCTACGCTGCCGGGTTGGTGTTGATGGGCATGGCCGACTCGGCCTGGTCGTTGTCGCTGAGTGCCGGCTTGCTGATCGGTATCGGTCTGTCCGGCACCTCGTTCTCGGTCATCCTCGGCGTGGTCGGGCGTGCCGTGCCTGCGGAAAAGCGCAGCATGGCCATGGGCATTGCCAGCGCTGCCGGTTCTTTCGGCCAGTTCGCAATGTTGCCGGGCACTCTCGGCCTTATCCAGTGGCTGGGCTGGTCCGCAGCGTTGCTGGTACTGGGCCTGATGGTGGCGCTGATCGTGCCCTTCGTCGGCCTGCTGCGCGACCGGCCTCTGCCCACTCATGGAGCCGAACAGACCCTGAGCCAGGCTTTGCGCGAGGCTTGCTCGCACTCAGGCTTCTGGTTGCTGGCGCTGGGCTTTTTCGTTTGTGGTTTCCAGGTGGTGTTCATTGGCGTGCATCTGCCGGCCTACCTGGTCGACCAGCATCTGGCCGCGACTACCGGCACCACGGTGCTGGCGCTGGTAGGCCTTTTCAATATCGTCGGTACCTTCACTGCCGGCTGGCTGGGTGGGCGCATGTCCAAGCCGCGCCTGCTGACCGGGTTGTACCTGCTGCGTGCGGTAGTGATCGTGCTGTTCCTCTGGGCGCCGGTGACCGAATTCAGTGCTTATCTGTTCGGCATCGCCATGGGCCTGCTGTGGTTGTCCACGGTGCCGTTGACCAACGGTACCGTTGCCACCGTATTCGGCGTGCGCAACTTGTCCATGCTTGGCGGTATCGTCTTCCTGTTCCACCAGCTGGGTGCCTTCCTGGGCGGTTGGTTGGGCGGGGTGGTGTATGACCGCACCGGCAGCTACGACCTGGTCTGGCAGATTTCCATCCTGCTCAGCCTGCTGGCTGCCGCCCTCAATTGGCCCGTGCGCGAACGCCCGGTTGCCCGCCTGCAGGCCCAGGCCGCATGAACCGCTACCTGGCTCGAGGGCTACTGGCCCTCGCCGCCCTGTCGTTGCTGGCGCTGGTGTGGTGGGGCTGGCACAAGGGCGGGATGGCGTTGATGCAACTGGGCATGAGTGTTTGTTAGGCGCTACCCTGCAAGTTCGAGGATTGTCTTGCGGGAGAAAAGAGTCATGCGTGCACATTGGTTGACGGTGCCGGTGCTGGCCCTGCTTGCCAGCGCATCGAGCTGGGCTGCTGATTGCCCGGCGTTGTTGCAGGGCAGCCTGCCAGAGTTGCGGGGCAAGGGGCAGGTGGACCTGTGCGAGCGCTTTGCCGGCAAGCCCCTGGTGGTGGTGAATACGGCCAGTTACTGCGGTTTCGCGCCGCAGTTCGAGGGGCTTGAAGCGACCTACAAGGAATATCACGGGCAAGGCTTGGAAATGCTTGGCGTGCCGTCCAATGACTTCAAGCAGGAGGACGCCGACAGCGAGAAGACAGCCAAGGTATGTTATGCCAACTATGGCGTTACCTTTACCATGACCAAGACACAGTCGGTGCGGGGGGCGGATGCGATACCGCTGTTCGCGGAGCTGGCAAGCCAGAGCAGTGCGCCGAAGTGGAATTTCTACAAGTACGTGGTGGACCGAAAGGGCAAGGTGATTGATAACTTTTCCAGCCTGACCAAGCCGGATGATCCAGCATTCCGGGCAGCCATCGAAAAGGCCATTGCCTCCCAGCCATAACCTAGCAGCTCTTGCTCTTGCTCTTGCTTTGGCTTTTGCTTCTAAGTGCGCGATAGTGCAGGCGCTGCAGATTGCGACTTCAGGAGGCCGAGCGAAGGGACTGCGGAGGGAGGTGACGGGCATGGATGCCCGTCACCTCCCTCCGCAAGACCTCTGCTCGGCCTCCTGAAGTCGCGAAGATCAAGATCAAGATCAAGATCAAGATCAAGATCAAGATCAAGATCAAGATCAAGATCAAGATCAAGATCAAGAGCAAGAGCAAGAGCAAGAGCAAGAGCAAGAGCAAGAGCAAGAGCAAGAGCAAGAGCAAGAGCAAGAGCAAGAGCAGGGGGCTTGCCTGGGCTTTGGGGTTACTTCACTTTGCATGCACAGTAATCGCCACCAACCGCACCACCACCGGCCTGACCATCAATACACAAACGAACGCCACAGGCATTGCCAATTGGTAAGCCTTCAGCACGTTGCCAAGGTACTCAGGGTTGACCCCCGCATTCGCTGCCGTGATCACGAAACACATCAATAGCGCCATGATCGACGACATGTAAAAGGCAAAAACGTAAGGCGTGGCGGCGGGATGCAATTTGCGTCGGCTGCGTGCCTGGGACAAGTTGCTCATGCGAACTCCTGAAAAGTAAGTAGAGACGCAGGTTAGCAACGCACCTGGCAACAGTTGTAGACCAGTCGTATTGAGTTCTTTATAAAGAAATTCTTACGAATCAAAGGGCTCAGCATGGACCTGCTCAACGCCATTCGCAGCTTCATCAAGGTTGTCGAGGCCGGCAGTATCGCCGCCGGTGCCCGCAACCTGGGCCTGAGCCCGGCTGCGGTCAGCCAGAACCTGGCACGCCTGGAAGGTCACTTGCAGGTTCGCCTTCTCAGCCGCACCACCCGCAGCATGGCGCTGACACCCGCCGGTACCCAGTATTACGAACGCGTCAGGCACATCGAGCGCGATCTGGCCATGGCCGAACAGGCTGTCACCACCCCCGACAGTGAACCCCAAGGACGGCTCTGCATTGCTTCGACATCCGCCTTCGGTCGCCATGTCCTGGCACCATTGATACCTGCGTTCAATGCCCGCTACCCACTGCTTTCGATAGAGTTGGTAACGACTGATCGCCGGGTCAACCACGCGCGGGAGGATGTGGACGTGAGCCTGCGCATTGCCCCGCAACTCGAAGACCAGTTGCTGGCCCGGCATATCGCCCGTATACCGTTCATATGCTGTGCCTCGCCCGGTTACCTGCAAAGCGCCGGCGTGCCGGCCACGCCCGAGGCCTTGCGTGACCACCGCTGCCTGGTGTTCCGCTACCCGGTGGATGGGCGCTTCCTGCGTTGGGGGTTCATGCGCGACGGGCTGCGGTTCGAGGCAGAGTTCGGCGGTGTCCTGATCAGCGACGACATCGATGCCCTGACCCAGATGGCGCTGCACGATGGCGGCATCACCCGCCTTGCCGAGTTCATCGTAAGGCCGCATCTGGATAACGGGGCGCTGGTGCCGTTGTTCGAATACAGCGATAGCGGCCAGGCCTATGCCCAGACCGAACCGATGGATATCTATCTGTGCCTGGCCGACCGCTTTGCCATGACCGCAAAAGTACAGGTGTTCATGGACTACCTGCGCGAATGCCTGGGCGATGACTGGCAGGTGAAGGTGTAAAAAAACCGCCACGAGGGCGGTTTTCATGTCACGCGTATGAATCAGAAGCGGTAGGTAAGGGATGCACCAATACCGTGAGCACTGTTCTCATACTTGGCCTGATAGGTGCCTTTCAGCGCCTGTTGTGTCGGCGAGCCGGACACATTGTTCACCTTGGTATCCTCTTCCCACAGATACGAGTAGGCAACATCGATGGTCATGTCGTCGTTCGGGCTCCAACCGGCACCAAAGCTGACAGCCTTGCGGTCGCCGGTAGGAATGCGCGGCGAGCGATCATGGTTGTTGGTGGGCGACTGGTCGACGGAGAAGCCTGCACGCAGGGTCCACTCCTTGTTCACCTTGTAGGCAGCACCAATGGCGTGTGCCCAGGTGTCATGCCAGTTTTGCTCTTCGGTGATGGTCTGCAGTGGGTAGCCCGTCGGTGCTTCGTTCTTGACAACGATGCTCTCCAGGCGGCTCCAGCGAGTCCAGGTACTACCCGCATAGAGTGTCCACTGGTCATCCAGTTCATGGGTGATCGAGAAGTCCACCGATTCTGGCGTCTTTATTTTCAGGCTGGCGTCGAATTTGCCGTTCAGGCCGAGGGCTGCAATCGGGTACGACACTCGCGTGTCGCCTTCAAGCTTGTAGTCGACCATGGAGTGATAGGTCAGGCCCAGGCGGGTACGGTCTGTGGCTTGCACGAGGACGCCAATGTTGTAACCGATCGCGGTGTCGTCGCCCTTGATCTTGATTTCGCCATCCGGCCCGTTCGGGCCCAGCAGCGCCTTGCTGGACAGATTCGAGCCCAGTTCACCCTTGATACGGTTGATGGTCGGACCGAAACCGATCGACACCTTGTCGTTGAAGGCATAGCTGATGGTTGGCTGGAAGGTGACAACCTCGACCTTGCTCTTCTTGCCCCAGTAGCGTGCCGCGTCGTCGCTGCCGTAGTCCGTGATCAGGCCGTATGGCACGTAAACGCCGAAACCGACGCTCCAGTGATCATCGATCGGTTTGACGTAATAGCCCATGGGTACACCCACGACCGGGACCATGTCGCCATCGGTTTCCCCCCCGAAATTGCTACCACGACCCGAAATATCAGTTTTGGCAATGACAGCCGCGCCACCCACGGTGACCTGTTCGCGCTTGAGGCGAGACATGCCCGCAGGGTTGCCATACACCGTGCTGGCATCTTCGGCAGAAGACGAACGTCCCGCAAACCCGGTTCCCATGCCGCTGATGCTTTGTTCGTTCAGCGCGAAACCTGCGGCGAGCAGTTGGCTGGAAGCAAGTGCAACGGCTACGCCGAGGGAGGCTTTGAGCATTACTTTTTTCATTATTAGAAAACTCCTTGGGATCTCCGGGGCGAAAAGCTACCAACAAATCACGCGCCGCGCTATAGCCTCAATCGCAGGAGATAGAGCGGTTTTGTAGGACAATCCGACCAAAATTCCCTTTTTTCCGGGTGCGTTGTAGGACGCGTCTTAAGATGCCTGCGGCAATCTCTGATCTATGCAGGTATGCCAGGCGTGTGTGAAGTCGCGCAGGCGACCTTGGGGGTTGAAAATCTGTCGCCAGATTCGCGCAAGCGCGAGAAGGTCATCGGCGGCCGGCAGTGGCGTGGCCTGCTCTTCGATGAGCATCCAGGCAATCGCGGTTGAATAACGCAGGTTGACGGTGAGTTCCAGGTGCGGGCCGCCGAGGAAGGCGTGCTGGCTGGCCAGGCCGCGGACCAGGCTGGCCAGGTCGGGGTCACGGGCAAGATAGTCGTCCCAGATAGCCTGGTGACGGTGTTCGCCAATACGGTACAGACCGTGCCCACGACGGTCGTGCAAGGCCGACCCCAGGGCCGACTGGCTGGCGGCGATGCCAAGCAACAAGGCTTCGGCGCTGGCGCAGTGACGGTTCAGGTAGACCAGGGTGGGTCGGATCACATACTGACACAATTCATTCGCCGCGATACCCATGATGCCCTCGAGCAGTTAAGGGCCGGACGGGCGCTGGAGCTTGGCAGCTGGTGAGTGATCAGGCCCGCCGGAAGCGGCAAGCACCGCTCGAGTTGAAGTGTAGTGTGATAATCGTGGTGTAAAGGGCTGTTTTTAAATCGATTGCTGCCTGACGTACTTGGCTATATGCCTTAAGGCAATTACGCCACGAACGTTCAGGCAGGCTTGCGATGGGATGATTCAGCGCTTGAATACCGCAGCATTCGCCGCTCACGCGGTGAGCGACTGGCGGGTTCGAGCGATGACCGCCTGCAGCGGTTCACTGCGGCTGTACTGTTCAGGGTACAGGCGTTCGGTGTGGCAGGCGACGCCGTGTTCGTCTACCAGGGTGAAGCTGAAGCTGCCTTTGCGAGGGGCAACGATAAGGCACTTCAACGGCGAGAAGGCCTGGGAGAGGGTGCCAATGGCAGCCTGAATCTGATGATGAGTTTGCATATTGTTGGAGGTTCCTGCTTTAAACACGGGAGTTATGATCCGTGCATGATAGAAACGTTCCAGTGACGCCTTTATTAAGGGACGAACGAACCTGACTGGAACAGGGCAGCCAGAGGGAGCGCAATCAAAGGTGGGCGCGTGGGCTGACTGGTAGGTACTTCAGAGGACAGGCAGCACGCCGGGGCCAAGGTTCTAGGCCGTCGGGGTGGGATCCTGATCAATCTGTCACGTGATTCGTGCTTGAACAGCGCAGGGCTGGCGAGTGAATCATCGAATGGGCCGGTCCTGGTTTCAGCAGCGTCACCCTTGGGAGGAGTGTGTCTGCAAGGACGCTTAAGGCCAGAATTGACTTTCAGCTTGGTACTAACGATGCGCACCTTAGCGAGAATACAGGTGCTTGGCAAGGACTTTGTGTTAATACAGGTTAGCCGCGCAGTATGGCGCGTATTTTCCCTGATGGGAAGGGGCTGCAAAAGCCCCGTATCCGGCCTGATGTACCGATTTCGTGCATTCAATTGAAGGTTTTTGGTGCACTTGTTCACATTTGGAGCAGCGCTTGCAACTGCCTTGCAGCATGCGATGACAGCCTCGCCAATGCCTTGACTGGCCGGTTAAGTCAATGAAAAAAAACACTATTTTTAGCTGGTGAAAAAATCGTCAGTTTGAGCGAAAGCCCCAATTCATAGGGGTTTGCGGGGGATGCCAGGGGGTTGTCCACCGAGTTATCCACAGGAACTGTGGATTGTCCCTGGCGCTTGCTCTAGGACGAGCGTGCCAGCAATACAGTGAACTGTCCGACAATCTACATGCTTCAGGAGGCCAGTTGGTCATCCACTTGAAAACGTCAAGAAAAGATCATTGAAAATTTTTTCAATCCTGCAGAAATCGGAAGGCCATGTCGCAAAAAAAAGGGTAGAGTGGCGCGCCTTTCGAGTTGCCAATCCTGTTGCTCATGAAGTTTCGCGGTAAACACCTCGCCAGCCCTGCTGCATCGACGCCTGCGCCTCCCCCCAAACGTTTCTCCCTCAAAGTGGCCTTGTGGCTGCTCGACAACCCGCGCCTGGGTGACAAGCCGCAGGTCAAGCACTTGGCCGGGCGCCTGTTGAAACAGCCGGCGCGTCAGGGTGTGGTAGTGGCGCAAAGCCGCCTGGGACAGATGTTGTGCCGTGATTGCGGCAATGCCCGTGACCGGCGTATTGGCCATGAACTGCTGCGCCAGGCGGCCCGCGCCGGTGATCGGCGCGCGCAACTGGAGTATGCACGGCTGTGCCAGCACAACGAGCCGGAGCAGGCGCGGTACTGGCTGGAGCTGGCGGCAGGGCAAGGGTCGCAGGAAGCACGGCGGCTTTTGCGGCAGTGGTTCCATGCCTGAGGTGTATTGCCAGCACTGGCCTTTTCGCGGGTTTACCCGCGAAGAGGCCGGAACAGGCAACACACCGCTCAGGCTGATAAGCTGCGATGCATTCATCCAGGATCATTCGGGGTAAGCATGACAGTGGATCTGGCCAGCATTCTGCTGGGCTTGGTGGCAGGTGCATTACCTTGCCTGGGTTGGGTCATGCAGGTGCAGCGTCGCCAGGGCACGCGGCAAGGCGAACAGGCTTTGCTCGAAGAGCGCCTCAATGCTGCCCAGCTGGCCCTGGCCGGCTTGCAGGCGCAACTGGACGCCAGCCGCGATGAAATCAGCGATCTCAGCGAAGCCAACACCGTCAAGCAGACCCAGCTGGCCGCCCAGGGCCGTGAGCTGGAACTGCTGCAGATCGACCGTGACAATGCCCGTGATGCCGCTCACGCCTGGAACCTCGAACGTGCCAACCGCGAAGCCGAACTGCGTCGCCTGGAGGCCCAGACCGCACGCCTGGACGCCGAACTGCGCGAGCAGCAGGAAAGCCACCAGCAGCGCCTGGAAGACCTGCAGGAAGCCCGCGACACCCTGCGCGCCCAGTTCGCCGACATGGCTACCAAGATCTTCGACGAGCGCGAGCAGCGCTTCGCCCAGACCAGCCAGCAGCATCTCGGCCAGTTGCTCGACCCGCTCAAGGAGCGCATCCAGGCTTTCGAAAAACGCGTGGAAGAGAGCTACCAGCAGGAAGCCCGCGAGCGCTTCTCGCTGGGCAAGGAGCTGGAGCGCCTGCAGCAACTCAACCTGCGCCTGTCCGACGAAGCCACCAACCTGACCCAGGCGCTGAAGGGCCAGAAAACCCAGGGCAACTGGGGTGAGTTGATCCTCGAACGGGTGTTGGAGCATGCCGGCCTGGAAAAGGGCCGCGAATACCAGACCCAGGTCAGCTTGAAGAGCGCCGATGGCGAGCGCTTCCAGCCTGACGTTCTGATCATGCTGCCCGGCGACAAGCAGGTAGTGGTGGATGCCAAGGTCAGCCTCACCGCCTACCAGCAGTTCGTCGCCGGCAACGACGAGGCTGCGCTCAAGCAGCATGTGCAGTCGCTGCGCAGTCACGTCAAAGGCCTGTCGAGCAAGGACTACAACCGCCTCGAAGGCCTGCACAGCCTGGATTTCGTGCTGCTGTTCGTGCCGATCGAGGCCGCCTTCTCGGCAGCCCTGCAGGCCGAGCCGAACCTGTTCCAGGAAGCCTTCGACCGGCAGATCGTGATCGTCAGCCCGACCACCTTGCTGGCCACCTTGCGGGTGATCGACAGCCTGTGGAAGCAGGAACGCCAGGGCCAGAACGCCCGCGAGATCGCCGAACGCGCCGGCTGGCTGTACGACAAGTTCGTGCTGTTCATCCAGGACCTGGACGAGTTGGGCAGCCGCCTGCAGCAGGTGGACAAGGCCTATGCCGCGGCGCGCAACAAGCTGTGTGAAGGGCGCGGCAACCTGGTCAGCCGCAGCGAACAGCTGAAGCTGCTGGGCGCCCGCGCCAGCAAGAGCCTGCCGGCCGACCTGCTGGAGCGGGCGCTGTCCGATGAGGCGTTGCCGGACGAAGCGCTTACTGAACCAGGTTCAGATGGCGATTGAGCATGGCACGCAGGGCCGCCGGCTTGACCGGCTTGGCCAGGTAGTCCAGGCCAGAGGCATGCACCATGGCGATGGTTTCCTTGCTGCCGTCAGCGCTGATCACCACGCCCGGCACCGGCTCGCCAAGGCGCGCGCGTAGCCAGCCCATCAGCCCGGTACCAGTTTCGCCGTCGTCCAGGTGGTAGTCGACCAGCGCCAGGTGCGGGCGCATGCCCTTGGCCAGCAGAGCTTCGCATTCGGCGCGGTTGCGCGCGGTCCACACCTGGCAACCCCAGCGGCTGAGCAGGCTGTTCATGCCAATCAGGATGCTGTCTTCGTTGTCCACGCACAGTACCTGCAGCCCGGCCAGTGGCTGGCCGCCCTGTTCCACCGGGGCGGCGGGCGCCGGCGCGGCCTGGTGGGCAATTGGTACGCTGACGCGGAACACCGTGCCCTTGCCCGGCCACGAGCGCACTTCCAGCTTGTGCCCCAGCACCCGGCACAGGCCGTCGGCGATCGCCAGGCCCAGGCCCAGGCCCTTCTCGGCGCGGGTCTGGTGGCTGTCCAGGCGCTTGAACTCCTGGAAGATCACCTGCAGCTTGTCGTCGGCGATGCCGGGGCCGCGGTCCCACACTTCAAGCCACAACTGTTCACCCTGGCGCCGTGCGCCCAGCAGGATCGGGCTCTTGCCGTAGCGCAGGGCGTTGGTCAGGAAGTTCTGCAGCACCCGGCGCAGCAGCTTCATGTCACTGTCCACCCGCAGGCGGCTGCCGCGCAGGCGAAATTCCAGGCCCTTCTCGGCGGCCAGCACCTTGAATTCGGCACCCAGGGTGTCGAACAGCTCGTTGAGGGCAAAGGGTTTGGCATCCGGGGTAATCTTGCCGTTTTCAAGGCGTGAGATGTCCAGCAGGTCGCTGATCAGCTCTTCGGCCGAGCGCAGCGAACTGTCCATGTGCTGCACCAGCTGCCGGGCCTCTTCATTCATGCCCTCGGCCTGTTGCGACAAGGCGGCGGAGAACAGCCGGGCCGCGTTCAGCGGCTGCATCAGGTCATGGCTGACCGCAGCCAGGAAACGGGTCTTGGACTGGCTCACCGCTTCGGCACGGCTCTTGGCTTCGGACAACGCCTGGTTCAGTTGCGACAGCTCCTGGGTGCGTTCCGCCACCCGTTGCTCCAGGCGTTCGTTGGCATCGCGCAGGGCCTGCTCGGCCTCACGGAACGGGGTGATGTCGGTGAAGCTCATGACGAAACCGCCGCCCGGCATCGGGTTGCCGATCAGCTCGATCACCCGGCCATTGGGGAACAAGCGCTCGGAGGAGTGCGCACGGCCCTGACGCATCCAGTGCAGGCGACGCGCCACGTGCACCTGCGCCTCGCCCGGTCCGCACAGGCCACGCTCGGCGTTGTAGCGGATGATGTCGGCGATCGGCCGGCCCACGCTGATCAGCCCGTCGGGGTAGTTGAACTGTTCCAGGTAACGGCGGTTCCAGGCCACCAGGTGCAGGTTCTGGTCGACCACGCTGATGCCCTGGTTGATGTTCTCGATTGCCCCTTGCAGCAGGGCGCGGTTGAACTGCAGCACCTCGCTGGCTTCGTCGGCGATACGCACCACGTCTTCCAGCTGCATGTCGCGGCCTTCGATGGCGGCCTTGACCACGGCGCGGGTCGACGAGGTGCCGAGTACGCCGGCCAGCAGGCGTTCGGTATGTTCGATCCAGTCGCCGTCGGCGTTCTGGTTGGGGTTGAAGCCCTTGCCCTGGCGGTAGGCGAAGCGGATGAAGCTCTGCCGGGCGCGTTCTTCACCAACGAAGCGCGAGGCCAGGGTCAGCAGGTCGTCGATCTGCACCGCCAGCAGCGGCTTGCTGCTGGGCCTGGCGCTGGTCTGCTGGCCGATGAAGCGGCCGGCCTGCCAATGCTCGGAAACCCGCGTGCGCGAAAGCACCGAGACCCAGGCGAACAGAGTGAAGTTGCCCGCCAGCGACAGCACGACACCCTGGGTCAGTGGGCTGATCGGCAGGTCAAGCGGGTTGCCGTGCAGCCACGCCAACCCTGGGAACAGCTGCAGCGACCAGCCCACGCTATGCGCGGCAATCGGCAGCACCAGGGTGTAGAACCACAGGAAAATACCTGCGGCCAGGCCGGCGAACACACCGCGGCGGTTGGCCTGTTTCCAGTACAGCGCACCAAGCATGGCCGGTGTCAGTTGGGTCACGGCAGCGAAGGCGATCTGGCCGATGGTCGCCAGGCTGGCGGTGGAGCCCAGCAGGCGGTAGCTGACATACGCCAGCAGCAGGATCACCACGATGGTCACCCGGCGTACAGAGAGCATCCAGTGGCGGAATGCCTCGAACGGCCGCTCGGCGTTGGTACGGCGCAGCAGCCAGGGCAGCAGCATGTCGTTGGAGACCATGGTCGACAGCGCCACGGCCTCGACGATGACCATGCCCGTGGCCGCCGATGCACCACCGATGAATGCCAGCAGGGCCAGGCTCGGGTGTGCCTCGGCCAGAGGAAGGCTGATGACGAACGAATCGGAGATCACCGTGCCCGGCAGCAGCATCTGCCCGGCCAGGGCGATCGGCACCACAAACAATGCGGCGAGCGCCAGGTACATCGGGAATACCCAGCGCGCCAGGCGCATGTCCTGGGGTTCGATGTTCTCCACCACGGTGACGTGGAATTGCCGTGGCAGGCAGATGATCGCCATCATCGCCACGGCGGTCTGCACCACCATCGACGGCCAATTGATGGTCTCCTGCCAATAGTCCTGAAGGTGGATCGACTGGCGGGCCTGGCTGAACAGGTCGTCGAAGCCGTCATACAGGTTGAAGACGACAAAGATGCCCACGGCGAGGAAGGCCAGCAGCTTGATCAGTGATTCGAAGGCAATCGCCAGGACCATGCCACGGTGGTGTTCGGTCACGTCCAGGCTGCGGGTACCGAAGACGATGGCGAACAGTGCCAGCACCAGGGATACAACCAGTGCGGTGTCCTGTACGCGGGTGCCGGTGGCGTCGGCGTTGGCGCCGATCAGCAGGTTCACCCCCAGCACGATGCCCTTGAGTTGCAAGGCGATGTACGGCAGCACGCCGACCAGGCAGATGAGCGCCACGACCACCGCCAGGGACTGCGACTTGCCATAGCGCGCGGCGATGAAGTCGGCAATCGAGGTGATGTTCTGTTGCTTGCTGATCAGCACCATCTTCTGCAGCACCCAGGGCGCGAAGATCAGCAGCAGCACCGGGCCCAGGTAAATCGGCAGGAATGCCCAGAGCTGTTCGGCGGCCTGGCCGACCGCGCCGAAGAAGGTCCAGCTGGTGCAGTACACGGCCAGCGACAGGCTGTACACCCAGGCACGCAGCTTCGGCGGCAACGGCGTGCTGCGGCGGTCGCCGTAGAAGGCGATGGCGAACATGATGGCCATATAGGCCAGGGCGACCACGGCGATCAGCCCGCTGGACAACGACATGAAGACTCCGAAGCAAAAAGATAACGCGGTCCCGATCAATCAGTCTGGCACGCAGGTGCCGCTTCGTCAGCGCAGACGATGGTTGTAGGAGCGAGCTTGCTCGCGAAGAGGCCGATACAGCCAACATCAGTTACTGCGGGTACCCAGCCAATAAAACACCCCCGCCAGTATCACCGACAACACCAGCAGGTAGAAGATCGCCCCCGGCCACAGATGTACCAGGGCAAACCCCACCATCACCGGCCCCAGCGCCGCACCGAGGT
Organism: Pseudomonas sp. 13159349; assembly: GCF_013305685.1. NCBI lineage: Bacteria > Pseudomonadati > Pseudomonadota > Gammaproteobacteria > Pseudomonadales > Pseudomonadaceae > Pseudomonas > Pseudomonas sp. 13159349. The sequence goes on from NZ_CP045553.1 coordinate 1,512,654, forward strand.
TGGACAGGTTCTGCGCGCCGTAATACACCCCACGCAAGTGCTCCGGCGCGATCAGGTCGATGAACATGTACTCGGCCGGGATCACGATGATCTCGCCCAGGGTGAACACCAGCATCGCCAGGCACCACGCCAGCGCCGAACCGGCCAGGGCGAAGCCCAGCAGCCCGGCGATGAACAGGCCCATGCCGGCCAGCAGCCAGGGCATCAGGCGCTGGCGGCTGATGCGGCGGCCGATCAGGTACTGCAGGGCAATCACCGTCACCGCGTTGGTGGTCACCAGGTAACCGATCAGGCGCGCCGCCTCGGCCGGGCTGCTGGTTACCACCAGGTATTGCGACAGGTAGGCAGTGAACTGGCCGAATACTACCGCGCTCAGCACCCCGCCCAGGGTGAAGCATATCAGCCGTCGGTCACGGGCCAGACCCAGCGCCACCTGGCCAAAGCCGACCCCGGGTTTGTCCGGCACACTGGCCTGCAGGCCGCGGTCCCCCAGGCGCCAGTAGGTCAGGCACATACCCAGGCCGAGCAGGGCGGAGGCAATGAACGGCATATGGTCGTTCAGCTCCAGCATGGCCACGCCCAGCAGCGGGCCGGCGGCGTAGCCGACGTTGCTGAGGGTGTACTTGATGGCGAACACTTCGGCCCGTGCCTCCACCGGTAGCAATGCGCAGAAGCCCGCCTTGGCAGCGATGTCGACCACTGCCAGGGCCAGGTTGATCAGCACCAGGCAGATAAAGAACAGCAGCGCCGAGTTGCTGGCGACCGCGCCGACGAAAGCCAGGGCAAACAGCAGGGTGCTGGCGCTGACCAGGGTGTGGTTGCGCAAGGTATCCACAAGGTGGCCGCCATACAGGCTCAGCAGCGAGGCGATGATCAGCGCACCACCGATCAGCAGGCCGATCTGGCTGATCGGCAGCTGGAAGTTGTCAGCCAGGTACACCACCAGGTAGGGCAGGGTAAGGGCACGGGCGACGGTGAGGGTGAAGGTAGTGCCGAGCAGCAGGCGCACGGTGTGCGGGTAGCGTTTGATGGCGGCGAGCATTGCCACGTCCTTGTTGTGGAATAGCCGAATCGGAGCATATGACAAATGGGGGCTGCTCTGCAGCCCATCGCCGGCAAGCCAGCTCCCACCTCGACCGCATTGATCTCAAGCCATGTGCGGTACCTGTGGGAGCCGGCTTGCCGGCGATGAGGCCGGGACAGGCTTGCTACAGAATCACCGCGCTTGCCAGTCAGTGCATTTCCCATGCAGATTTGTGGCTTGTCGCGCCCTGCGCGCCTCCAATTGAAAAGCCCTCAGGACCAAGGACGATGAGTCACTCCTCGCAATTCACCTTGCTCGGCAAGCGGCGTTTCCTGCCGTTTTTCATCACTCAGTCGCTGGGTGCCTTCAACGACAACCTGTTCAAGCAGTCGCTGATCCTGGCGATCCTGTTCAAGCTCAGCCTGGGCGACGGCGACCGTTCGATCTGGGTCAACCTGTGCGCCCTGCTGTTCATCCTGCCGTTCTTCCTGTTCTCTGCGCTGGGCGGGCAGTTTGGCGAGAAGTTCGCCAAGGATGCGCTGATCCGGGCCATCAAGCTGGCCGAGATCGCGATCATGGCGGTAGGCGCGCTCGGTTTCATCACCAACCACCTGGCACTGATGCTGGTGGCGCTGTTCGGCATGGGAACCCACTCGGCTCTGTTCGGCCCGGTGAAGTACTCGATCCTGCCGCAGGCCCTGCGCGAGGAAGAACTGGTCGGCGGCAACGGGCTGGTGGAAACCGGTACTTTCCTGGCCATCCTCGCCGGCACCATCGGCGCTGGGGTGATGATGTCGGCTGACAGCTATGCCACCGTGGTGGCTGGTGGCGTGGTCGGCACCGCCGTGCTCGGTTACCTGGCCAGCCGCTGGATCCCGCGGGCCGCTGCCGCTTCGCCGCAAATGCCGCTGGACCGGAACATCTTCAGGCAGTCGTGGGCGATCCTGCGCATGGGCCTGGGGCAGCCGCCGGCGGTGTCGCGCTCGATCGTCGGCAACTCGTGGTTCTGGTTCGTCGGTGCCATCTACCTCACGCAGATCCCGGCCTACGCCAAGGACTGGCTGCACGGTGACGGCACGGTGGTGACACTGGTGCTGACCCTGTTCTCGGTGGGGATCGCCCTGGGTTCGCTGCTGTGCGAGCGGCTGAGCGGGCGCAAGGTGGAAATCGGCCTGGTGCCGTTCGGCTCGTTCGGCCTGAGCCTGTTCGGCCTGCTTTGGTGGTGGCACTCCGGCGATGTGCCGGCTGCGGCGGCCCCGCACGACTGGCTGGCGCTGTTGGGCATGGGCCAGGCCTGGTGGATCCTGCTGTCGATCGTCGGCCTTGGGGTGTTCGGCGGCTTCTACATCGTACCGCTGTATGCACTGATCCAGGCCCGCACCGCCGAAGACCAGCGCGCCCGGGTGATCGCGGCCAACAACATCCTCAATGCCTTGTTCATGGTGGTGTCGGCAGTGCTCACCATCATCCTGCTGGGCCTGGCCGAGCTGACCATCCCGCAACTGTTCCTGGTGGTGTCGCTGCTCAATATCGCGGTCAACGCCTATATCTTCAGGATCGTGCCCGAGTTCACCATGCGCTTCCTGATCTGGCTGCTCAGCCATTCGATGTACCGCGTGCAGCACCGCGACCTCGAACGCATCCCCGACGAAGGCGCGGCGCTGCTGGTTTGCAACCACGTGTCGTTCGTCGATGCGCTGCTGCTGGGCGGGGCGATTCGCCGGCCGATCCGCTTCGTCATGTACTACAAGATCTACAACTTGCCGGTACTCAACTTCGTGTTCCGCACCGCAGGCGCCATCCCGATTGCCGGGCGCAACGAAGACCTGGCCATCTACGAACGTGCTTTCGCGCGCATTGCCGAGTACCTGGCCGATGGCGAGCTGGTATGCATCTTCCCTGAAGGCAAGCTGACCGGGGATGGCGAAATCGACGTGTTCAAGGGCGGCGTCAACCGCATCCTCGAAGAAACCCCGGTGCCGGTCATTCCGTTGGCCTTGCAGGGGCTGTGGGGCAGCTTCTTCAGCCGTGACCCGGCAAAGGGCTTTTTCAAGCGCCTGTGGTCGCGGGTGACCATCGTGGCAGGCGCCGCCATCCCGGTGGAGGCGGCGCAGCCAGAAGCCTTGCGTGAGCAGGTCAGCCGCCTGCGCGGCAACCTGCGCTAGGGAAGGGCGTCAGCTGGCGCTGACTTTCAGGCCGACCAGGCCGGTAATGATCAGCGCCACGCTGACCAGGCGTACCAGGGCCATGGACTCGCCGAACAGGATGATGCCGGCGATCACCGTGCCGACGGCGCCGACGCCGGTCCATATGGCATAGGCGGTACCCAGCGGCAACTCTTTCATGGCCAGGCCCAGCAGGCCTAGGCTGATGGCCATGGCGGCGACGGTGAGGACGGTGGGCAGTGGTTTGCTGAAGCCGTCGGTGTATTTCAGGCCGACGGCCCAGCCGACCTCGAACAGGCCGGCGAAGAACAGGATGATCCAGGACATGGTGCGTCTCCATCGTTGTGAATGATGGGGCCGTCCCCGGAATGGTCACGCTGTGCGTCGTGAGGTCGTCCTCACAGTGGATACATGGTGCACACCTGCAGCCCTAGGGGCAAGCCTGTACCGGCCTCTTCGCGGGTAAACCCGCTCCTACAGGGATCTCCACAATTTTCAGACCTGTGCAGTACCTGTGGGAGCACCCGCGAAGGGGCCAGTTCAGGCAACTTCAATGCCTGGCCAGCTCCCCACCTTCGGCTTCTGCCACAGGGTCCCCCATACGCCGGAACCAGGTAGACAGCAGCGCCCCGGAAATATTGTGCCAAACGCTGAACAACGCACTCGGCACCGCAGCCAGCGGCGAAAAATGCGCCGCTGCCAGTGCTGCGCCCAGCCCGGAGTTCTGCATGCCCACCTCCAGCGCCAGCGACTTGCGCTGTGCCAGCGGCAGCTTGCACAGCCTGCCGGTCAGGTACCCCAGCAAGTAGCCGAAGCTGTTGTGCAATATCACCACCGCCATGATCAGCAGCCCTGACTCGGCGATCTTCGCCTGGCTGGCCGCCACCACCGCGCACACGATCATCACGATACTCACCACCGACACCAGCGGCAGTACCTGCACCGCCGCCTGCACCCGCGCGCCAAGCAGCCGCTGGGCCAGTACGCCGAGCACGATCGGCAGCATCACCAGCTGCAGGATCGACCAGAACATGTCCATGAAGGACACCGGCAGCCAGGCCGAGGCCAGGAACCAGATCAGCGCCGGGGTCAGCAGCGGGGCGAGCAGGGTGGTGACCGCAGCGATGGCCACCGCCAGCGCCAGGTCGCCGCGTGACAGCCAGACCATCACGTTCGATGCCGTGCCGCTCGGGCAGCAGCCAACCAGGATCACGCCCACGGCGATTTCTGGTGGCAGGTGGAACAGCTGGCACAGCAGCCAGGCCATGCCCGGCATGATCACGAAGTGCGCGACCACCCCCAGCATCACCCGCCAGGGCTGGCGGGCGAGGGCGGCGAAGTCATCGAGCTTGAGGGTGAGGCCCATGCCGAACATCACCAGGCCCAGCAGCGGCACGATGGCCACCTTCAGGGCGATGAACCATTGCGGTTGCAGGAAGGCCATTACGGCGAACACCAGCACCCACAGGGCGAAGGTATTGCCGACGAAGCGGCTGAGGGTGGCGAGGGCACGCATGGGGGGCAATTCCTTTTTGTTTTATCGCTTCAAGAATTTCACTGGCCTCTTCGCGGGCTTGCCCGCTCCCACAGGTACACCACAGTACTCAGAAGCTGTGGTGTACCTGTGGGAGCGGGCAAGCCCGCGAAAGGGCCAGTACGGTCTGAGGATATCTCCCAGGCCAGCACCGGCATTTCAAAACCAGTCAGACCCCTTGCGGAATCTCTTCTCCACCCAGCGCCTCGAACAGCACCGGCAGGAATTCGGCAAAGGTCATCATCATCAACTGGAAGCTGGCATCGAACTGTTGCGCAGCCTCATCGCCACCATCCTGTTCGGCCTGCTCCTGCAGCAGCTCTTCGAACTTCAGGCGCTTGATCACCATCTTGTCATCCAGAATGAACGACAGCTTGTCCTGCCAGGCCAGGGCCAGCTGGGTGACCACCTTGCCAGTGCTCAGGTGCAGCTGAATTTCCTCGCCGGTCAGGTCCTGGCGCTTGCAGCGCACGATGCCGCCGTCTTCGGCAGTGTCGCGCAGTTCGCACTCGTCCAGCACATAGAAGCCTTCGGCAGCTTCCTGCGACTTGACCCACTCGGTCATGGTGGCAACCGGGGCGATTTTCACGGTGGCCGGGCGCACCGGCAGCGAGCCCATCACTTCACGCAAGGTCGACAGCAGGTCTTCGGCACGCTTGGCGCTGGCCGAGTTGACCAGGATCACGCCCAGGCGCGGGGCGATGGCGGCGAAGATCATCGAGCGGCGGATGAACGCGCGCGGCAGGAAGGCCTGGATTATCTCGTCCTTGATCTGGTCGCGTTCCTTTTTATAGACCTTGCGCATCTGCTCGGTCTCGATCTCTTCGACCTTTTCCTTCACCGCGTCGTTGACCACGCTGCTGGGCAGGATGCGTTCCTCCTTGCGCGCGGCAATCAGCAGGTACTCGCCGCTGACATGCACCAGGGGAGCGTCTTCGCCCTTGCCGAATGGCGCGACGAAACCATAGGTGGTCAGCTCCTGGCTGGCGCAGGGGCGGGCCGGCTTGCTGGCCAGGGCCGCTTCCAGCGCTTCAGGCTCGAACGGGACTTCCTGGGTCAGACGGTAGGTCAGCAGGTTCTTGAACCACATGAGGGGCAATCTCTTCTTAATGCATAAGGCGGGCATTATTCTCCGAGCGGTGCTCTCAGGCCAACCCTGTCGGAGTGCCAGTAGCTGTAGCTGAATGTAAAGATGCACGTGGCAACGCTAGGTCTTTGAAAGGCCTGAGGTTTTTTTTGAAAAAAGTTAAAAAAGTGCTTGCCAGGGTACGGGGTCGTCCGTAGAATGCGCGCCACACCGAGACGAAGGGTGATTAGCTCAGCCGGGAGAGCATCTGCCTTACAAGCAGAGGGTCGGCGGTTCGATCCCGTCATCACCCACCACTCGATGTTTAGCGCAGCGGTAGTTCAGTCGGTTAGAATACCGGCCTGTCACGCCGGGGGTCGCGGGTTCGAGTCCCGTCCGCTGCGCCATATTTCACTTCCAGGGCCTACTGAACACCCTGAAGTAACAGAGAAAGCGACCTCAGGGTCGCTTTTTTTGTGCCTGCGATTTGGTGTTTTCGCGAAATCTGCAAAAAGTTTGATAAGTGCTTGCCAGAGCGCCAAGTCGCCCGTAGAATGCGCGCCACACCGAGAGACATGGGTGATTAGCTCAGCCGGGAGAGCATCTGCCTTACAAGCAGAGGGTCGGCGGTTCGATCCCGTCATCACCCACCACTCGATGTTTAGCGCAGCGGTAGTTCAGTCGGTTAGAATACCGGCCTGTCACGCCGGGGGTCGCGGGTTCGAGTCCCGTCCGCTGCGCCATATTCCACTTCCAGGGCCTACTGAACACCCGGAAGTAACAGAGAAAGCGACCTTAGGGTCGCTTTTTTTGTTTCTGCATTGAGCAAAAAACTATCTTGTATTGCCTGTCAGGGCCTCATCGCCGGCAAGCCAGCTCCCACCTCGACCGCATTGATCTCAAGCCATACGCTATCCCTGTGGGAGCTGGCTTGCCGGCGAATGGGCTGCAAAGCAGCCCCGGCAATCTCAGCGGCGACGCTCTTCTTCCCGTAAGGTCAGCACCTCGACCCCATCCTCGTTCACCGCCACGGTATGCTCCCACTGCGCTGACAAGCTGTGGTCGCGGGTAATCACCGTCCAGCCATCCTTCAGCGTGCGCGTCCCGCGTCCGCCCTGGTTGATCATCGGTTCGATGGTAAACACCATCCCCGGCTTCAACTTCAGGCCCATCCCGCGCTGGCCAATGTGCAGCACCTCGGGCCCTTCATGCATCTGCTGGCCAATGCCATGCCCGCAATACTCACGTACGACGCTGTAGCCCGCCGCTTCGGCATGGGTCTGGATGGCATGGCCGATATCACCCAGCGTAGCCCCGGGGCGTACCTGTTCGATGCCTTTCCATAGCGCGTCATAGGTGGTGTCGACCAGGCGCTGCGCCTCATCGCTGATCGGCCCGATGCTGTACATCTTCGACGAGTCGGCGATATAGCCGCCTTGTTCCAGGGTGATGTCGACGTTGATGATCGAGCCTTCTTTCAGCACTTCATCGACCTTGGGCATGCCATGGCACACCACATGGTCCACCGAGGTGTTGAGCGCATAGGGGAAACCATACTGGCCCTTGCTCGCCGGGCGGGCCTTGAGCGTGCCGACGATGAACGCCTCGGCGCGGTCGTTGATCTGCATGGTGGTTACGCCGGGGCGGATGAAGCTGTCGAGGTCGGCGAACACCTGGGCAAGCAGCTGGCCGGCGCGGCGCATCAGGTCGAGTTGGGCGGGGGTCTTGATAATCACCTGGGACATGGGGGGAGGGCAGTGGCTCATGCTGGAATGTGCCCCAGCATAGCGCCATGGGGTGCGGGGTTGCCATCGCATGGTGCACAGCCTGTACCGGCCTCTTCGCGGGCACGCCCGCTCCCACAGGTGCAGCACCGCCCTCAGGCCTTGCGATATCCCTGTGGGAGCGGGCATGCCCGCGAAAGGGGCGGCACAGCTGGCCCATAAATTGCTGTTTCACCTCCATCCAGGGCTATCAACGTCGACAGCCCACAAAACTTCACGACAAAGGCGCCGTGTTGCCCCGCTTGCCCAGCAAGCAGGGGCAGCCGGCGCCTTTTTGCGTTCCCTACAGGAGCCCGCCCATGGCCAACAGCGAAGTGCGCAGCGTCTGCCCCTACTGCGGCGTCGGTTGCGGCATCGTCATGAGCGTCGCCGATGGCAAGGTCGGCAAGATCAGCGGCGACAAGCAGCACCCCAGCAACTTCGGCCGCCTGTGCACCAAAGGCCTCACCGCACACCTGCCGCTGACCGCCGCCGGGCGCATGGAGGATGCCTATGTGCGCCAGCAGCGCAGCCAGCAGCCAGCGCGTACCGGTATCGACCAGGCCATCGCCGCCGCCGCTGCGCGCCTGCGCGGCATCATCGACCAGCACGGCCCCGACGCCGTGGCGCTGTACGTGTCCGGGCAGATGTCGCTGGAGGCGCAGTACCTGGCCAACAAGCTGGCCAAGGGCTTTATCCGCACCCGCCACATCGAGTCCAACTCGCGCCTGTGCATGGCCAGTGCCGGCAGCGGCTACAAGCTGTCGCTCGGTGCCGATGGCCCGCCCGGCAGCTACCAGGACTTCGAGCACGCCGACGTATTCCTGGTGATCGGCGCCAACATGGCCGATTGTCACCCGATCCTGTTCCTGCGCCTGCTCGATCGGGTCAAGGCGGGGGCCAAGCTGATCGTCGTCGATCCGCGGCGCAGCGCCACCGCCGACAAGGCCGACCTGTTCCTGCAGGTGCGTCCCGGCAGCGACATGGCCTTGCTCAACGGCCTGCTGCACCTGCTGCTGCGTAACGGCCACACCGACCCCGACTTCATCGCCCGCCACACCGAAGGCTGGGACGAACTGCCGGCCTTTCTCGATGACTACACCCCTGACCGGGTGGCAGCCGTCACGGGGCTGGCCGAGGCCGACATCATCAAGGCCGCCGAATGGATCGGCAGCGCCAGCAACTGGATGAGCTGCTGGACCATGGGCCTGAACCAGAGCATCCACGGCACCTGGCACACCAATGCGATCTGCAACCTGCACCTGGCCACGGGCGCGATCTGCCGCCCGGGCAGCGGTCCGTTCTCGCTGACCGGCCAACCCAATGCCATGGGCGGCCGCGAGATGGGCTACATGGGCCCCGGCCTGCCAGGTCAGCGTTCGGCGCTGCTAGCGCAAGACCGAGCCTTCGTCGAGCAGCAGTGGCAACTGGCCCCGGGCAGCCTGCGCAACGAAGGCGGCGAGGGCACGGTGGCGCTGTTCGAGCAGATGAAAAGCGGCGCGGTAAAGGCCTGCTGGGTCATCTGCAGCAACCCGGTGGCCAGTGTCGCCAACCGCCAGCAGGTGATCGACGGCCTGCGCCAGGCCGAACTGGTAATTACCCAGGATGCCTTCCTCGACACCGAGACCAACCGCTACGCCGACATCCTGCTACCGGCTGCACTTTGGGCCGAAGGCGAGGGCGTGATGATCAACAGCGAGCGTAACCTCACCCTAATGCCACGTGCCGTCGAACCGCCCGGGCAGAGCCTGCCAGACTGGCAGATCATCGCCCGGGTCGCCTGCGCCATGGGCTATGCCGACGCCTTTGACTACCCCGATGCCGAGGCGGTGTACGAGGAGATCCGCCGCTTTCACAACCCAACCACCGGCTACGACCTGCGGGGCATCGGCTATGCCGAACTGCGCGAGCAGCCGCACCAGTGGCCCTGCGCCCCGGGCCGCGACAACCCGCGCAGCCCGCTGCGCTATCGCAACGACGGCAGCAGCCAGACGCTGTTGCGCGATGCCCAGGGCGAGTGCCCGGTGTTGGCCTTCCCGACCGCCAGCGGCAAGGCCCGCTTCTTCGCCCGGCCCTGGTTGCCGGCGGCGGAGCTGCCGGATGCCGATTACCCCATGGTGCTGAATACCGGCCGCGTGCAGCACCAGTGGCACACCCTGACCAAGACCGGCAAGGTAGCGGCGCTGAACAAGCTGGAGCCCGGCCCCTTCGTGGAAATCCACCGCGACGATGCTGCCCGGCTGGGCATTGCCGAAAAGGACCAGGTGGCCATTCGCTCGCGCCGCGGGCAGGCCGTGCTGCCCGCGCGAATCAGCGACCGGGTCATGCCGGGCAACTGCTTCGCCCCGTTCCACTGGAACGACCTGATTGGCGAGCAACTGGCGATCAACGCCGTGACCTGCGATGCGGTCGACCCGCTGTCGCTGCAGCCGGCGTTCAAACATTGTGCCGTGACCCTGGAGCGGATTGCCGGTGAGCGCATCGAAGCCCTTGATCTGAACACTGCCAATCCGGAGCCTGCCCGCATGCCGACCGCCACCCTGTCCCGTCTGCTTGGCCTGGACACCCTGCCAGCTCCGGTGCTGGCCGAGGAAGAGCGCCATTACCTGCAAGGCTTTTTGCTGGGCCTGGACCAGGCTCGCGCCGAGGGCGTGCCCTGTCTGCCGGCCAGTGCGCCGCTGGCCGCCAACCGCCGGTTGTTCGTCGATGGCTTGCTGGCCGGGCTGTTCGCCCAGCCGGCGGTGCTGCCCGATGCGGCGTTGATGGCACCACGGCACCAGGTGCTGTGGGCTTCGCAAACCGGCAACGGCGAGCTGTTGGCCGAACGCTGTGCCGAGCGCCTGCGCGGTGCCGGCCTCGACGTGCAGCTCAGTTGCATGGAAGCGGTCAGCCCGCGCCAGCTGCAGGGCGCCGCCAGCGTGGTGCTGATCGCCAGCACCTTTGGCGATGGTGACGCGCCCGACAGCGCAGCGGCATTCTGGCAAGCCTTGCAGGGCGAGGAGGGCGCCCACTGCGCCGAACTGCCTTTTGCCGTGCTGGCCCTGGGCGACTCCAGTTACGACCAGTTCTGCGGCTTTGGCCGCAAACTCGACCAACGCCTGGCCGAGCTGGGCGGGCGGCGCCTGCTGCAGCGGGTGGACTGCGAGCCGGACTTCGACGACGCCTTCGCCGCCTGGCTGGATGCGCTGCTGCCCACGCTAAGCAGCGCTGCTGCACCGCAACCGGTCACCGAGCCTGCGCCCGTGGCGGCCTATGGCAAGCAGCAACCCTGGGCTGCCACCTTGCTGGAAAACCGCCTGCTGAACGGCCCGGGTGCTACCAAGGAAACCCGTCAACTGGTGTTCGACCTCAGCGGCAGCGGCTTCACCTATGCCGCCGGTGATGCCCTGGGCGTGTGGCCGCGTAACTGTCCCGCCCTGGTCGACGAGCTGCTGGCGCTGATACAGCTCGATGGCCAGACCATGGTCGAACTGAAAGGCCAGCCCGCCATTCCGCTGACCGAAGCCCTGCAAGCGCACCTGGAAATCGCCAAGGTCACCACGCAGCAGCTGCAGGCCTTCGCCGGCAATGCCCCGGACCTGCAGCGCCTGCTGCAGCCCGAGTGCAAGGCCGAGCTGCAGGACTGGTTGTGGGGGCGGCAACTGGTCGATGTGCTGCGCGCCTTCCCCCAGCAACTGCCGCTGGCCAGCTGGCTGGAGCTGCTCAAGCCCTTGCAGCCGCGCCTGTACTCGATCAGCTCCAGCCCGCTGGCGCACCCGCAGCAGGTGCACCTGACCGTGTCCACGGTGCGCTATGGCGCGCGCAAAGGGGTGTGTTCAAGCTTCCTTGCCGACCGTGCGCAGGCGCTGAAGGTTGCCATCTTCCCGCAGGTGTCGAAGCACTTTCGCCTGCCCGAGGACGACAGCGTGCCGGTGATCATGGTCGGCCCCGGCACCGGAATTGCGCCGTTCAGGGCCTTTCTCGAAGAACGAGAGGCACGTGGGGCGAAAGGGGCTAACTGGCTGTTCTTTGGCGAGCAGTACGCGGCCACCGATTTCTATTACCAGGAGCAGCTACAGGCCTGGCAGGCTGCAGGGCACTTGCGCCTGGACACAGCGTTCTCGCGCGACCAGGCCGAGAAGGTCTACGTGCAGCAGCGCATGCTCGAGCACGGCGCGCAGTTGTGGCAGTGGCTGGAGGCGGGCGCGTACTTCTATGTGTGTGGCGATGCGCAGCGCATGGCCAAGGATGTGGATGCGGCGTTGCGGGTCATCGTCGCCGAGCATGGCAGCATGGATGCAGCGGCGGCTGCGGCTTATGTCGAAGCGCTGGGCAGGGCCAAGCGGTATCGGCGGGATGTGTATTGATGTGCTCCAAGATGGGGAGTGATGCACTTGGAATGTGCATTTGCTGTACTGGCCTCTTCGCGGGCACGCCCGCTCCCACAGGTACTGCACAGGTCTGAATAAACGTGGAGAACCCTGTGGGAGCGGGCGTGCCCGCGAAGAGGCCGGTACAGGAAACAGGGTTGGCACACTCCCTGCTTTATCCCAGTTACAACAAAGCCCACTGATCAACGGCGATCAACCCGGGCCCCCTACCGTGATGAATACAGGCAAAGGCGCCTGGAGCTTCGGCTCCAGGCGCTTTTTTTTTGATCGAGGATCGGCTTATGAAGGCAACAGCGAGCAGCGGGCAACGAGAGCGACTGGTCATCGTCGGCAACGGCATGGTCGGCCACCATTGCGTCGAACAACTGGTCAGCCGCGGCGCCTTGCAGCGCTTCGAAGTGCATGTGTTCGGCGAAGAGCGCCAGCGTGCCTACGACCGCGTGCACCTGTCCGAGTACTTCGGCGGCAGCTGTGCCGAAACCCTGGCCCTGTGCGGGCAGGACTTCTACGGCGCCAACGGTGTGCACCTGCACCTCGGTGAAGGGGTGCTGGAAATCGACCGTGAGCACGCCGAAGTGGTTACCGCCGAGGGCCGCTACGGCTACGACCAGTTGGTGCTGGCCACGGGTTCCTATCCCTTCGTGCCACCGATCGAAGGTTCCAGCGGCAATGCCCGCCTGGTCTACCGCACCCTCGACGACCTCGACGCCATCCGCGCTGCCGCAGCCAGTGCCCGACGTGGCGTGGTAGTGGGCGGTGGCCTGCTTGGCCTGGAAGCAGCCAACGCCCTCAAGTCGCTGGGCCTGGAAGCCCACGTGGTGGAGTTCGCCCCACGGCTGATGCCGGTGCAGCTGGACGGCGAGGGCGGTGCCGCGCTCAAGGCACAGATCGAAGCGCTGGGTGTTGGCGTGCATCTGTCGCGGGCCACCCAGTCGATCAGTGCGGGTGAAGACTACCGCTACCGCATGAACTTCGATGGCGGCGAGCACCTGGAAACCGACCTGATCGTGTTCTCCGCAGGTATCCGCCCGCAGGATGCCCTGGGCCGTGCCTGTGGCCTGGACATCGCCGCGCGTGGCGGCGTGGTGATCGACAACCATTGCCGCAGCAGCGACCCACGCATCTTCGCCATCGGCGAGTGCGCCTCGTGGAACGGCAGCGTGTTCGGCCTGGTCGCCCCTGGCTATAGCATGGCGCGCAACCTGGCGGCTTTGCTGATGGGTGAGGCCGCTGGCGAATTCACCGGTGCCGACATGTCGACCAAGCTCAAGTTGCTGGGCGTGGATGTCGGCTCCATCGGCGATGCCCATGGCGCCACCCCGGGCGCACGCAGCTACCGCTTCATCGACGAAGCCAACAGCGCCTACCGCCGGCTGGTGGTGGATGCCAGCGGCAAGCACGTGCTCGGTGCGGTGCTGGTGGGCGACAACAGCTACTACGACACCCTTCTGCAATACGCCCAGAACGGCATCGCCCTGCCAGCCGACCCCGCGGCACTGATCCTGCCGCAAGGCGGCGGCGCACCGGCCCTGGGCGCCGATGCGCTGCCCGATAGCGCGACCATCTGCTCGTGCCACAACGTCAGCAAGGGCGCGGTCTGCGCCGCCATAGACAGCGGCTGCGGCGACCTTGCCGCAGTCAAGGGCTGCACCAAGGCCGCCACCGGTTGTGGTGGTTGCGCGGCACTGCTCAAGCAGGTGTTCGAGCACGAGCTGACCGCCCGTGGCGTGGCGGTGGACAAGAGCCTGTGCGAGCACTTCGCCTACACCCGTCAGGAGCTGTACGGGCTGGTGCGGGTAGAGGGTATCCGCACCTTCAACGAACTGCTCGAACGCCACGGCAAGGGCCACGTTGGCTGCGATATCTGCAAGCCGGCGGTGGGCAGCATCCTTGCCTCGTGCTGGAACCAGCCGATCATGGACCCGGCGCTGGTGCCGCTGCAGGACACCAACGACACCTTCATGGCCAACATGCAGAAGAATGGCACCTACTCGGTGGTGCCGCGCATCCCCGGTGGTGAAATCACCCCCGACAAGCTCATCGTGATCGGCCAGGTGGCGAAAAAGTACGACCTGTACACCAAGATCACCGGCGGCCAGCGCATCGACCTGTTCGGCGCCCAGTTGCACGAGCTGCCGCTGATCTGGGGCGAGCTGATCGAGGCCGGCTTCGAAACCGGCCACGCCTACGGCAAGTCGACCCGCACGGTAAAGTCGTGCGTCGGCAGCACCTGGTGCCGTTATGGCGTGCAGGATAGCGTCGGCATGGCCCTGCGCCTGGAAGACCGCTACAAAGGCCTGCGCAGCCCGCACAAGCTCAAGTTCGCGGTGTCCGGCTGCACCCGCGAATGTGCCGAAGCACAGAGCAAGGACATCGGCGTGATCGCTACCGACAAGGGCTGGAACCTGTACGTATGCGGCAACGGCGGCATGCGCCCGCGGCACGCCGAACTGTTCGCCACCGACCTCGACGACGAAACCCTGGTGCGCCTGATCGACCGCGTGCTGATGTTCTACATCCGCACCGCTGACAAACTGCAGCGCACCTCGGTGTGGCGCGAGAACCTGGAAGGTGGGCTGGACTACCTGAAGCAGGTGATCATCGACGACAGCCTGGGCCTGGCCAGCGAGCTGGAGGCGCAGATGCAGCATGTGGTCGACCAGTATGAATGCGAATGGGCCAACGCCCTCAACGACCCCGAGAAGCTCAAGCGCTTCCGTACTTTCGTCAACGACCGCCGCGCCGACCCGGACGTGCACTTCGTGCGCGAACGCGAACAGCGCCGGCCTGCTGCGCCACTGCACCTGATCCCAACCGTCGAGGAGGCTATGTGATGAACTTGTCCAATGCTGCTGTGAAAACCCACGAGAACTGGCAGACGGTGTGCCAGGCGGATGACCTGGTGGCTGATTCCGGGGTGGTGGTTTGGCTCGACGGGGCCCAGGTGGCGCTGTTCTACCTGCCGGGGCAGGCGCAGCCGCTGTACGCGGTGGACAACCGCGACCCGCGGTCCGGCGCCAACATCATCGGTCGCGGCCTGGTGGGCAGTGTGCAGGGCGAGCTGGTGGTGGCGGCTCCGTTGTACAAGCAGCACTTCAGCCTGGAGAGCGGGGAGTGCCTGGAGGATAGCGGGCAGCGCCTGCGGGTGTGGCCGGTGCGGTTGAACGGGGAGGCTGTGGAGTTGGCTGTGGCCTGATAGTCATCTGCCGCCTGCACCGGCCTCTTCGCGGGCACGCCCGCTCCTACAGGTACTGCACTGGTCTGGAGAACTGTGGAGATCCCTGTGGGAGCGGGTTCACCCGCGAAAGGGCCGCTACAGGCTACCTGCATGCGGTAAGCTTGAGCCCATGAACCTCGACACCCGCATCAAGTACCGCCACCTGCTGTGCTTCCTGGAGATTGCCCGGCAGGGCAGCCTGGCCAGGGCTGCCGACATCCTGGCAATCAGCCAGCCAGCCATCTCCAAGACCCTCAAGGAACTCGAAGACCTGCTGGAAACACGCCTGTTCGCGCGCAGCCGCCAGGGCGTCGAGCTGACCCCGGCCGGTACGCGTTTCATGCGCTATGCCGGGCCCAGCGTGCAAGCCCTGCGCGATGGCGTCAGCAGCCTGCGTGGCGAGGCGCGGGCGCCGTCGCAAGTGCGCATCGGCGTGTTGTCCACGGTCGAAGGCCTGCTCATGCCCGAAGTGCTGTGCCGCCTGCACCAGCGGCATGAGGCGCTGGTGATCAGTGTGGTCACAGGGGTCAGCGCGCAGTTGCTCGGCCAGTTGCGCCTCGGCGAACTGGAACTGGTGGTCGGGCGCATGACCGACAGCCCGCAGATTCAGGGCCTGTCGTTCGAGCACCTGTACAGCGAGTCGATGAGCCTGGTGGTGCGGCCAGGCCACCCGCTGCTGGCCAGCAAGCCATTAGAGCGCGGGGAGGTTGGACATTACCCGCTGGTGCTGCCGCCAGCCGGCACCACCATCCGCCAGCATGCCGACAGCCTGTTCGTGCAATGTGGCATCCAGATGCCCGCCCAGCGCCTGGAAACCCTGTCGCTGGCGCTGAGCCGGCGCTACCTGTTGGGCAGCGATGCAGTGTGGGTGGCGCCGCGCGATGCGGTGCTGCTCGACCTGCGCCGGGGCGAGCTGGTCGAGCTCGACCTGGGTGTGCGCGAGCCGGGCGGCTCGGTCGGCATCTGTCGCAATGCTGCCTTGCCGCAGAGCCTGCCCGGTCAGTGGGTATGCGAGGTGTTGCGTGAGATGGCGGAGCAGTATCGGCAGGGGAGTTATCCCTGAGGGCGTTCACCAAGACCGGCTTGGTAGGAAATAGCTGCTATCACAGCGTTGGCACCTTTCTGGTTGTCTCGGAATATTCGTCCGGCGACCAACAACCGTTGGCTATCGGGCACGAAGGCAACAGAGGCCTCGATAGTCGGGCGGAAACCATCCATGTAGGGGGTTACACCCAGCTCTCCAAAGCCATCCGGAAAGACGAATCGGGTGTCCAGGTTACCTTCAAGGGCGTAGCACACCGCTCGGTTGTGGCTGTAGAAACTACCGTATCCCATGAGACGACCGTTGACCTCGTGCATGTAATGCCAGCCACCCGGCGTGTCGAACCGTACAGGTTTGCCGCCGTTGAATTCTGCCAGCGGCTTGCCATCGGCACTCAGGCGCAGAAGCTCGGGGTACATTGTTACGTAATCATCGCTATGGCCACCGGGCAGGGTGATTACCATCGCCGGCTCATGGATGGACAGACCGTAGTGATACGTCCCGTCCTGGGCTTTGAAGACGCCTTGATCTGCGAACCCGGTGTCGAGTACCCCGACATCGTTGAAGCTGGCCAGCAGGGAAAAGTCGTGTTCAGAATCGACCGCGACTATGGTTACAAGGACGTTTTGGCCAAATGCGGCCAGTGCGAATCCGGCTCCCGTGGAAAGCGGATACTTCAACGCTGCGTCGAGATCGACAAAGCCGTCGCTACCAAAACCACGTTTCAACTCCCCCTTATCATCGAGCGCGATGAGGAAAGGCCTGCCGTCCTTCGTGGCAATCAACTTGTATCCGTGCGCATGCGAGGTCAACTGCAAGATAGCGCCAGCACCGAGCATCAACTCTTCGCTGTCAATGTAGCCCTTGCTCGCAAAACCCTGATCCAGGCTACCATCAGCATCGAATCGCCACAGGCGCATGGTGAAGCTATTACCGGTGGACAGCCTGCCAAGGCAAAGAAGCTTTTTGTTGTCTGGATCCTCGACCAATTGCGTTGGCGTGAAAGTCTGGTTGGAGAGGTAGTCGTTGAAGCTGGCGAAGGGGGACTCGGCTATTCCTTTTTCGTCCAGCTGCCGGATAAAGCTGCCATTGTAGTCGTCAGCCGCCCGGTATCTATATGTGGCAGCATAGTAAAGCCGCGAATTGATATGGCTCGCGCAAATGTCGGCGCAAACCGAACCGTGCAGGGGGTCATGGCTCTCTACGTGGCTGTAGCCGCCTTCTCCGTAACTCACATCCACAGGCGCCGGCTGCAATGCATCGGTGATACGTGCTGCTGAAGGTGGCATTGGCATTGGCATTGGCATTGGCATTCTGGTTTTGAGTTCACTGTTCATGTCCATCGAACCTCACTGGTTTTGACGTATGGGCATATCTCGCCCGGGGTTCGATTAGGCTCCGTGCAGTGGAGAGGCACCACTGGCAGAAATGACAGGTACTTCAAGCGGCTCGTGCACGTAACGGAGGAAAAAACCTGCTTTCAGGTCAATACTGGCCAGTGGCTGCACATCCTTTGATGAATAAGCGTTTAACTACTGAACTTCCTTACCAAAACCCGCTCCTATGCCGGTAGCCATTGGTCATGGCCGCCTGCTAAGCTCGCGGCTTTACCCTGATTGCCCTTTTGGCGCATGAACAAGGAAATAGCATGAAACAGCATCGTTTGGCGGCTGCGGTTGCCCTGGTAGGCCTGGTACTGGCTGGCTGTGATCAACAGACCAGCAGCCCCGAGCTGAAGACTCCGGCACAGAAAGCCTCCTACGGTATCGGCCTGAACATGGGCAAGAGCCTGGCTCAGGAAGGCATGGAAGACCTTGATTCGAAAGCAGTAGCCCTCGGCATCGAAGACGCCGTTGGCAAGAAGGAACAGCGCATCAAGGACGAAGAGCTGGTAGAAGCCTTCACTGCGCTGCAGAAGCGTGCCGAAGAGCGCCTGGCCAAGGCCAGCGAAGAAGCCGCCTCCGCCGGCAAGAAATTCCTCGAGGAAAACGCCAAGAAGCCAGGCGTGGTCACCACTGCCTCGGGCCTGCAGTACGAAGTGGTCAAGAAGGCCGATGGCCCGCAACCCAAGGCGACTGATGTGGTCACCGTCCACTACGAAGGCAAGCTGATCGATGGCAAGGTGTTCGACAGCTCCGTCGAGCGCGGCAGCCCGATCGACCTGCCGGTCAGCGGCGTGATCCCGGGTTGGGTCGAAGGCCTGCAGCTGATGCACGTCGGCGAGAAGTACAAGCTGTTCATCCCGGCTGAACTGGCTTACGGCGCACAAAGCCCAAGCCCGCTGATTCCGGCCAACTCGGTTCTGGTGTTCGACCTGGAACTGATCGCCATCAAGGATCCGGCCCAGTTGCAGGGCGCCGAGCCGGAAGCGGAAGCTCCTGCTGAAGCCCCGGCCGAAGCGCCTGCCAAGTAACACTGGCTGGCTCACGCAAAACGCCCCGTCCTGACGGGGCGTTTTCGTTTGTGCCGGGTAGTTGGACGAACCTGCAACTGCTGATACTGTCCGAGGAAATGCAGCGTGAAGAAGCAGTATGCTTCTGACGCAAATCGTTTGCGGCGTACGCACCCACGGTGTGAAACGACTGTGTAAAAAACGCCCGATCTGACCGAGGCCCTTGCCTGGCAGGCACCTGGGGTCAGAAACATCGCCCTGTTCACAAGGTTATCCACAATAAATGTGGATAACCTTTTCCTCTGGAGGCTCCATGAGCGCACCCTGGAATTTTGCCCGTTTCCTGCCGTTGGCCGAGCGCCTGCTCAGCCGCGGCCGGTTGCCCGCCTTGCTGTTCGCGGTAGCTCGCAAAGGTCCGCGCATCGGCCAGCTGCGTGAAGACGTGAAGCTGCTGCAGTCGCTGTGCCTGGCCTGGTGGCGCGGCGAGTACCGTGCCATCAGCCCCAAGGCGCTGGTCACCATCGTCGCCGGGCTGCTGTATTTCGTCAGCCCCATCGACGCCATCCCCGACTGGCTGCTGGGCGTGGGTTTCCTTGATGACATCGCGGTGCTGGGCTGGGTACTGAAGACCGTGGCTGACGAACTGGCGCGCTTCAAGGCCTGGCGCGACAGCCAGGCGCCCGAACGGCTGCGCGTGGTCGAGCGGCTGCCGGCCACCCCCGAAGCGCTGCGGTTGGAACGCAACACGCAGTGAAACTGGCCGCAACCGCAGCGCAACTGCACAGACCCCAGAGTTGGTAATATAATTGGCATAAGGGTTATGCCTACGGATTACATGCTGTAATCCTTTTTAAAGGGGTTTGTAATGGGTATTCAGGTCATCAGCCGGGACGGTCAACCCGAGTACGCCGTCGTTCCCTGGGAACAGTACCAGGCACTGCTCAAGGCCGCTGGGCAGGCACCAGCCGAGGTAGTTGCCAGTGAAGCGCAGGGCGATGTAGCCAGTGCGCCATTGCCGGCCTTCAGCGAAGTGGCACAGATTCGCCAGGCAAAGGGCATTGCCCCTGAGCAGTTGGCGCGCAATGTCGGGGTAAGCCCGGCATACCTGGCCATGATCGAATCAGGTGAACGCCAGCCGGATGCTGCTATCCGCCGTGCTCTGGCCTGGCATCTGGGGGTGGCTGGCTGGAGCGAACCATCATGAGCCAGGTCAGGATCAGCCGTCAGCACTGGGATAACCTGCTGGGCGAGCTTGACCTGGCCCGTCGTCAACGTCACTTGCTGACCTATCGAGCGCTGATCGAGCGCTTGCAGTTGCCCAGCCCGGCCATGCAGACGCTGACGGCCGCGCTGGAGTATCTGGCGGTGCTGGATGCCCGCGCCGAGCAGCCATTGCGCAGCTCTCTGGTGATCAGTCAGGGTGCCAGCCGTTTGCCGCGTACCGGATTTTTTGAGTGCGTTGAACGGTTGGGCCGATTTTCCGGGCCGGTCGACGGCATGGAAGCAGCCTCATGGCATGCCTCCGAGGTGGTCAGGGTGTTCGAGTACAGCTATCCCGAAACGGCCTGATTCGTTGCCTGTCCCGGCCTCTTCGCGGGTAAACCCGCTCCTACAAGGTACTGCACAAGGTTCAAGATGTGTGGTGAGCCTGTGGGAGCCGGCTTGCCGGCGATAGGGCCGGAACAGGCAGTGCATCCCTGTGAATCAATCCGCAAGCCCTGCCATCGGCATCCACCACCTCCAATACCTCCAGGTGCCGGTGTCGGCCAAACAACTCCAGCAACTGCCCAATCGTGGCATTGAGCCGCACCGTCGGCTGTTCGGCCTGCGGAACGTTCATCAGCGCCGGTAGCGGCCGGCTTTCGCGCACCCCCAGCTCCTGCGGCCGCCCCAGCAGATAGCCCTGCACCAGGTCCACCCCCATCTCCACCAGCACCGCCAGCTCCTCCGCCATCTCGATGCCTTCGGCAATTACCTGCGCCTTCGACGCTCGGGCAATCTGCAATATCGAACCGACAAATTCACGCTTGAGCGGGTCGCGGTGGATGCCGTCGATGAAGTGGCGATCGATTTTCACATATTCGGGGCGCAGCTCCGACCACAGGCGCAGGCTCGAATAACCCGCTCCCAGATCGTCGATGGCAATCGAGAAGCCCATGTCCCGGTAGTGGTGCAGGGCGTTGGACAGCAGCTGGAAGTCGTCGGTCGGGGTGTGTTCGGTCAGCTCGATTACCACCCGGCTAGGCGGCAGGCCGACCTGTCCGAGCAGTTTCAGGGTCTGCCCGGACGGGTAGTGCGGCTCGAGCAGCGATTCTGGCGAGATGTTGAGAAACAGTTTGCCCTGCAACTGCTGTTCGCTGAAACGCCGGCAGGCGCTTTCCCGGCAGGCAGCCTCCAGTTCGGTCAGGCGGCCAGCCTGGCGGGCGATGGTAAACAGGTTCAGCGGTGCGTGCAGCGGGCTGTTGGACGGCCCGCGGCTCAACGCCTCATGGCCGAAAACCCGTTGCTCGCTCAGGCACATGATCGGCTGGAACAGACTGTGGATGCTGCGTTGAGCCAGGATGGCACTCAAGGCACTGAGCTGTTCGGCGACGGTCATGGCGTATTCCTGAAAATGAAAGGGCCGGGCGATTCCACGCCCGGCCCCTCTATTTCACGACAGCGCGATGACTGTTTGATGACAGGTAAAGCTAATTTGCCATCATTGCCACAGTCTTACTTCTTGGCCACCTTGGTGCTTGCACTCAGGTAGTCGATAAGGATGCGGCCGGTTTCCGACAGGTAGGCATCGTCTTCCGGCTTGGTGTTTTCATCCTCGGTCGGCAGCGCGTCCTCGTCCTCTTTCTTCAGCTCCTTCAGCGGCTCTTCACCCTTGGCCTTGCGGCGGATGTTCTCCAGTGCCAGCTGCTTGGCCTCGATTGCATCGTGGCGTGCACGACGGTCCTGCTCGTTGAGGCTGACGGTCTTTTCGTTCATCAGCTTCTGGGTCAGGGCCAGGCGGTCGCGGATGTAGGTGAACTCTGCATCCTTGTCGCTGCGCGCTTCATGCTGTGCCTTGAGTTGGGCCAGGAACGGCTTGAACGGGTCGGCCGCCGGCTTGACCACCGGGCGAATGGTGTCCCACGGCATGGCCTCGGGCAGGGCGCTCTCGCCGATCTCTTTGGTATCGATGATCGACGGGTAGTCGATGTCCGGCAGCACGCCCTGATGCTGGGTGCTCTGCCCGGAAACCCGGTAGAACTTGGCCAGGGTAAGCTTCAGCTCGCCATGGTTGAGTGGCTGGATGGTCTGCACGGTGCCTTTGCCGAAGGTCTGGCCGCCGATGATCAGCGCACGGTGGTAGTCCTGCATGGCACCGGCGAAGATCTCCGAAGCCGAGGCCGACAGGCGGTTGACCAGCAGTGCCAATGGGCCCTTGTAGAAGGCGCCGGGGTTTTCGTCTTCCAGCACGTCGACACGGCCGTCGCTGTTGCGCACCAGCACGGTCGGGCCTTTCTCGATGAACAGGCTGGTCAGCTCGGTGGCTTCCTGCAGCGAGCCGCCGCCGTTGTTGCGCAGGTCGATGACCACGCCGTCGACTTTTTCTTTCTGCAGCTCGGTCAGCAGCTTCTTCACGTCACGCGTGGTGCTCTTGTACTCCGGGTCACCGGCGCGATAGGCCTTGAAGTCGAGGTAGAAGGCCGGGATCTCGATGATGCCCAGCTTGTAGTCACGCCCGTCCTGCTTGAGCTTGAGCACCGACTTCTTCGCTGCCTGCTCCTCGAGCTTTACCGCCTCGCGGGTGATCGACACGATCTTGCTGGTCTGGTCGCTAGGCGCGTTACTGGCGGGGATGATCTCCAGGCGCACCACCGAGCCTTTCGGGCCGCGGATCAGCTTGACCACTTCGTCCAGGCGCCAGCCGACCACGTCGACCATCTCCTTGTTGCCTTGGGCCACACCGATGATCTTGTCGGCCGGTGCCACCTGCTTGGTCTTGGCCGCCGGGCCTGCCGGCACCAGGCGCACGATCTTGACCTGGTCGTTGTCGCTTTGCAGCACTGCGCCGATGCCTTCCAGCGACAGGCTCATGTTGATGTCGAAGTTTTCTGCGTTGTCCGGCGACAGGTAGTTGGTGTGCGGGTCGTAGGACTGGGCGAAAGTATTGATGTAGGCCTGGAAGATGTCCTCGGCACGGGTCTGGTCCAGGCGCGACAGTTGGTTCTTGTAGCGCTTGGTCAGGGTTTCCTGGATCTGCTTGGGTTCCTTGCCGGCGATCTTCTGGCGTAGCACTTCGTCCTTGACGCGTTTGCGCCACAAATCGTCGAGCTCGGCCTGGTCCTTCATCCACGGGGCGTCCTTGCGGTCGATCAGCAAGGTTTCCTTGGCGTTGAAGTCGATCTTGTCCACGCCCTTGTTCAGCTCGGCCAGGGCGAAGTCCAGACGTTGCTTGACGCGGTCCAGATAGCGTTTGTAGATGGTGAAGCCCGGGTCCAGATTGCCGCTCTTGAGGAAATCGTCGAATTGCGTTTTCCATTTGTCGAATTCGGCGATGTCGGCAGCGGTGAAGTAGCTGCGCGCCGGGTCCAGCAGCTTGATGTAGCTGTCATAGATGATGACCGAACGGGCGTCGTCCAGCGGCGGCTTGCTGTAGTGGTGGCGCTTGAGCAATTCCACCACGTTGAGGCTGGCGACGATCTCGTCGCGGTCCGGCTGCAGGCTGTCCCATTTGTTGGCGGCCGCCGCATTGCCGCCGAGCGTGAGGCTGCCCAGGCCGATCATCAGCGCCAGGGCGGTGCTTGGGAGGAAATGCTTCATGCTGATTCGACGTGGAGACAATTGATCACGCATAGTAGGCCGTCTTTTCTGTTCACCGGTTGCAAAAAACCGGATGCATACTGCAAAAAGCCTGGGGACTTGGCGTTCCCAGGCTCGGTCATATGATTCAACTATGGAGGCACTGTGAAGGCATTGCAAGGCGTTGACGGACATGTGGCTTGGGTCGAGGCCGAGCGCCCGGCCTGCGACGCGGGTCAAGTGCGCATTCGCGTGGCTGCTGCGGGGCTGAACCGCGCCGATCTGCTGCAGATGAAAGGTTTGTACCCACCACCGCCAGGCGCCAGCCCGTACATGGGCCTGGAGTGCGCCGGGGTGATCGAGGAAGTGGGGGCCGGTGCCGACTGGCGGGTGGGTGACCGGGTGTGTGCGCTGCTGGCCAGCGGCGCCATGGCCGAGGAAGTGGTGGTGGATGCCCGCCACGTGCTACCGGTGCCCGAAGGCCTGAGCCTGCACGAAGCGGCGGCGTTGCCGGAGGTATATGCCACTGCTTGGCTGAACATCTTCCAGCTGGGTGGCGTGAAAGCTGGCGAGAAGGTGCTGGTGCACGCTGGCGCCAGTGGCGTTGGCTCGGCCGCCATCCAGCTGTGCAAGGCGTTCGGCAGCCCGGTATGGGTCAGCGTCGGTTCCCAGGACCGCCTGGCCTACTGCGAGGCGCTGGGCGCCGCCGGTGGTGTGGTACGTAACGAAAACCTGGAAGCACTGGAAGGTTTCGGCCCGTTCGACGTGATTCTCGACCCGGTGGGCGCCAGCTACGGCGAGCTCAACCTCAAGTTGCTGGCGCGTGACGGGCGCTGGGTGATCATCGGCCTGATGGGCGGGCGCAAGTTCGAGCTGGACCTGGCACAGGTACTGGGCAAGCGCCTGGAGATTACCGGTTCCACGCTGCGTAACCGCGATGACGGCTTCAAGGCCGAACTGCTGCGCGAGTTGCAGCAGCAGGTGTGGCCGCTGTTTGCCGAAGGGCGCCTGTCGCCGCAGTTGGTGGACACCTACCCGGTGGAGTTTGCCCAGGCGGCGTATGCCGAGCTTGAGACCAACCAGGTGTCGGGCAAGCTGGTGATGGTGATCGACCCAGGCCTGGCTTGAGATTGCCGGGGCTGCTTTGCAGCCCATCGCGACACAAGGCCGCTCCTACAAGGGAAAGCGATTTCCTGTAGGAGCGGCCTTGTGTCGCGAAAGGGGCGCAAAGCGCCCCCATGGCCCTCAAGTCCAGCTCAGAATCGGCCAGCCATTGATCTCGGCATGCTCCCGCAACACCGCATCCGGGTTCACCACATGCGGATGATCCACCTTCAGCAACAGCGGCAAATCGTTGCGCGAGTCGGAATAGAAAGTCGCCCCTTCCAGGTTCTCCTGCTCCTGGTCCAGCCATTCCAGCAACCGCGTGATCTTCCCTTCGCGATAGGTCAGCACCCCGTGGGTCTTGCCGGTATAAACCCCGTTCACCGCCTCCAGTTCGATCGCCAGGTATTCGTCCACCCCCAGCCGCGCCGCAATCGGCCCGACCAGGTGCGTACCCGACGCCGAAATGATCAGGATGCGATCCCCGCGCTTGCGGTGCTCGGCAATGCAGCGGCAGGCGTCGCCGTAGATGATTGGCTCGATCACCTCTTCGACCCACGGTGCTACCAGGTGCTCGACCTCTTCCAGGGTGCGCCCGGCAATCGGCTCCAGGCTGAAGGCCATGTAGTCCTCCATCCGCAGGTGGCCCTTGCCATAGGCTTCCATCAACTCATGGTCGCGGCGCAGGAAGGCTTTGCCGTCGACCCAGCCCAGCCGGGCCATCTGCTCGCTCCACAGTGAGGCGCAGTCGCCGTGGATCAGGGTTTCGTCCAGATCGAAAATTGCCAGTGCCATGGTGTTGATTCTCCTTAGGCCACTTCCCGTAGCGCCGTGGGGTCGATCGACAAGCTTACCCGTTGCCCGTCCGCGTGCAGGTCGGACGGTGAGCGGTTGAGTACGTCGACCACCAGTTCCACCTCGCGCACCCGCACCCGGTAGCGGATCACGTTGCCCAGCAGGCTGTGGCTGCGCACTTCGGCGTCCAGTTCACCGTTGTTGCCCAGGGTGATCGACTCGGGGCGAATCGCCAGGCGGCTGGTCACCGGGCGCTGCAGCAGGCGGCTGGCGCTGTCGGCGTCGAGCAGGTTGTAGTTGCCGATGAAGCCGGCGGCAAACAGGTCCACCGGCGCGGTGTACAGGGTTTCGGCATCGCCGCTCTGGACGATGCGCCCCTGGTTCATCAGGAAGATGCGGTCGGACATGGTCAGCGCCTCTTCCTGGTCGTGGGTGACGAAGATGGTGGTCAGCCCCAGCTCGCGCTGGATGGCGCGGATCTGCTCGCGCAGGTGCTTGCGGATGCGCGCATCCAGCGCTGACAACGGTTCGTCGAGCAGCAGCAGGCGCGGGCGGGTGACCAGCGAGCGGGCCAGGGCAACGCGCTGGCACTGGCCGCCGGACAACTGGTGCGGGTAGCGCCCGGCGAAGTTGCCCAGTTCCACCAGTTCCAGCGCCTCGCGCACCCGGGCCTGGCTTTCGTCGGCCTTGACCTTCTGCATGCGCAAGCCGAAGGCGACGTTCTGCTCCACGGTCATGTTGGGGAACAGCGCGTAGCTTTGAAACACCATGCCGATGCCACGCTTTTGCGGGCTCAGCGGTACGATGTCATGGCCGTCGAGCAGGATCTGCCCGCTGTCCACCGGGGTCAGCCCGGCGATGCAGCGCAGCAGCGTGGACTTGCCGCAACCGGACGGGCCAAGCAGGGTGACGAACTCACCGCGTTCGATATGGCAGTCGATGTTCTCGAACACCGGGCTGCCGGCGTAGCTTTTTTGCAGTTTCTGTACGCTGACGAAGCTCATGTCAGGTCTTGTCCTTGTTCAGGCGGTTGGCGACCCAGGTCAGTACCAGCACGAAGGCGAAGTACGAGATCACCAGCGCGCTGTTGAAGTGGCCGCTGCTGTTGCGCATGTTGTTCAGGTACACCTGCAGGGTCTCGTAGCGGGTGCCGACCAGCAGGTTGGCGAACACGAACTCGCCGAACAGGAACGAGAACGACAGTAGCAGTGCCACCATCAGGCCCTTGCGCAGGTTCGGCAGCACCACCAGCAGCGCCGCCTGCCAGGTGCTGGCGCCCAGCAGCTGGGCGGCGTCCATCAGGTCGCGCAGGTTGATCGCCTGCAGGTTGTTGGTAATGGCCCGGTACATGAACGGCAAGGCGATGGTGAAATAGCAGCCGATCAGGATCCACGGTGTACCGACCATGGCCATGGGCCCGCTGCCATACAGCTGCAGCAGCCCCACCGACGACACCACCGGCGGCACCGCGAACGGCAGCAGGATGAGGATGTTCATCAGCGCATCGAGCCTCGGGAAGTGGTAGTGCACCACGAACAGCAGCGGCAGGATCAGTACCACCGACAGCAGCAGCGCGCCCACGCACACCAGCAGCGACTGGCCGAAGGCGGCCAGGAAGCGCGGCTCACTCCACAGCGCGATGTACCACTTGAAGGTCAGGCCGCTGGGCAGCAGGCTGGCCGACCAGCTGGTGGCCAGCGAGTAGAGCAGGGTGCCGGCCAGCGGCAGCAGCAGGATGAGGAACAGCAGGTAGACCACGGCGCGGTGGTACCAGCCGCCGGAACGGGCGTCAGCGCGCATGGTAGCTCCTTTTCAGCAGCCATTGGTGCACCACCGTGACCAGCGTCATCAGCCCCACCAGTACCATCGCCAGGGCGCTGGCCAGGTTGGGATCGAGGCTGATGTCACCGGCCACCAGGCCGGCGATGCGGATCGGCAGTACGTTGAAGTTGCCGGTTGTCAGCGCGTACACGGTGGCGTAGGCACCGAGGGCGTTGGCCAACAGGATGACGAAAGTGCCCAGCAGTGCCGGGGTCAGCACCGGCAGGCCGATGTGCCGCCAGAATTGCCAGTGGCTGGCCCCCAGCAGTGCGGCCGACTCGCGCCAGTCTTCGCGCAGTGCGTCGAACGCGGGGTACAGCAGCAACACGCCAAGCGGGATCTGGAAGTAGGTGTACACCAGGATCAGCCCGCTCTTGGAATAGATGCTGAAGTCCTCCAGCAGGCCGACCTGCTTCAGCAGCAAGGTCAGCGCGCCGTTGAAACCGAGCAGGATGATGAAGGCGAAGGCCAGCGGCACCCCGGCGAAATTGCTGGTCATGTTGGCGAAGGCGCTGACGAAGTCGCGCAGCTTCGAGTCCACCTGGCGCAGCGAGTAGGCGCCCAGGGTGGCGATGACGATGCCGAACAGGCTTGACCAGAAGCTGATTTCCAGGCTGCGTTGCAGGGCCTGCAGGTAGAACTTCGAGGCGAATACCTTGCTGAAGTTGTCCACGCCCCAACCCGCTTCCGATTGCAGGCTGTTGATCGCCACCCAGGCCAGCGGGGCGATCTGAAAGATGACGAAGAACACGGCGAACGGTAGCAGGCAGAGCAGGGCCAGGTAGCGGCCACGGGTGTTGCTGCTCTTGGGTGTGGTCACTTCAGCAGCTCCCGGCAGACGGTCTTGTCATGCGGCGCGCCGAGCAGCTCGCAGATGGTCCCGCACAACTCGGTCTGCAGCGGTTTGGCCGCAGGATCGAGGCTGAAGGCATCGCCGAAGACGAACAGCGGCACTTCGCGCTCCTCGGTCAGCAGGCCATTGTGCGAGCGGTCGTTGTTCATGCCGTGGTCGGCGGTAACCAGTACCTGGTAGCCCTCTTCGAGCCAGCCTGGCAGGTAGTCTGCCAGCAGGATGTCGGCGCTGCGTGCGGCGTTGCGGTACTGGCTGCTGTCCAGACCGTGGTGGTGGCCGACATCGTCGATGCTCATCGGGTGCACCAGCAGGAAATTGGGGGCGTGGCGGCGGCGCAGGTATTCGCCATCGGCCAGCAGGTGCGAATCGGGGTAACGGTCGTCCCAGTAGAACAGCCCGTGCTGGATCGGCAGCTTCGGTGCGTGGGTATGGCGGTCGCGCTGCGGGTCGAATGGCGAGCGGTTGTACAGCTCGCTCATCCAGTGATAGGCCGCAGCCGCAGTGCCCAGGTTGGCCTCGCGGGCGTAGTGGAACACGCTGCGCTGGTTGGACAGGCGGTTGACATTGTTGTGCACGATGCCGCTGTCGATCGGCGGTACACCGGTGAGGATGCACTCGTACAGCGGCCGCGACAGCGACGGCAGTTCGCATTCCACGCGGTACAGCGCGGCACGGTCGGCCTCGACGTAGGCGTGCAGGTGGCCCATGGCGTGATGCGCGACCTGGTAGTTGAGGCCGTCGAGCAGGACCAGGATGACGTTGTGTTGCATGGTGGCTCCAGTCATAAACCGCGTTGGCTTCTTCGCGGGCTCGCCCGCTCCCACAGGTTGATCACTGCCTTTCAGGCTTGTGCTGTACCTGTGGGAGCGGGCATGCCCGCGAAAGGGCCGGATCAGGCGCTACAAAAGCTAGCCCCTTACTCCATCTCGATGATCACCTGCTCCTGCCACATCTGCGGCAGTTTCTTCGAGCTCGCCTCCCAGGCTTCGGCATTCTTGATCGGCTGCGCAGCCTTGTACTGTTCGTTGGGCAGCAACTTGGCCTGCACATCGTCCGGCAGCTTCAGGTGCTCGGCACGGATCGGCCGCGCATGCCCTTTGGCCAGGTTGATCTGCCCGGCATCGCTGAAGATGTATTCACGTGTCAGCTTGGCCGCATTCGGGTGCTTGGCGTACTTGTTGATGATGGTGGTATAGCCGGAGATCACCGAGCCATCCGACGGGATCAGCACTTCGAAACGCTTGGGGTCGATCTGTTCACGGTAGCTCAGGCCGTTGAAGTCCCACACCACGCCCACTTCCACCTCGCCCTTCTCCAGGGTCTGGATGGTCGGGTTTGCCAGCGACAGGCGCTTCTGCTGGGCCAGCTTGGTGAACAGTTGCAGGCCCGGTGCCAGGTTGGTCTCGTCACCCTTGTAGGCGATAGCCGCTGCCAGCACGCCGTTGGCGGCCTGGGCTGCGGTGCCGACGTCACCGATGGCAACCTTGTACTTGCCTTTTTCCAGGTCGTGCCAGGTCGTTGGCCGCTCGCCTTCCTTGACCAGGTCCTTGTTGATGATGAAGGCGATGGTGCCGGTATAGGCCAGCGCCCAGTGGCCGTCCTTGTCCTTGGCCCACGTCGGCACCTGGTCCCAGGTGCTCGGCTTGTACGGCTGGCTCACGCCCTTGCTCACGGCGATCGGGCCGAAGGCGGCACCCACGTCGCCGATGTCGGCGCTGGCGTTGTCCTTCTCGGCTTCGAACTTGGCGATTTCCTGGGCCGAGCTCATGTCGGTGTCGCTGTGCTTCAGGCCGTACTTGCTGGCCAGGTCTTCCCAGGTGCCTTTCCAGTTGGCCCAGGCATCGGGCATGCCCACGCTGTTGACGTTGCCTTCCTTGCGGGCGGCGTCTTCCAGGGCCTTGAGGTCGGTATCGGCGGCCATGGCCGTGGTACACAGGGCGATGGCCGAACCGAGCAGTGACGCCATGAACAACTTTTTCATCCGAAGCTCCTTGGTGGGTGCCTTTAGCGATGGTTGTTATGAGTGAAGCCGTTGTCTGGTGACCGTTGGTCTAGGTCAGCAAACCTTGAGCCAAGGTAGGCTGCTTGCGTGACAGTTTGATGTAGGGAAGGGCCGGTGAAGGCCCTGAAGCTACAGCGTAGACCACGGAACCGCCCCGGTTCTGCTGGCTTGGCGCGTTTCTGGCAGTGTTTGGCCAAAGCCTTGTCACAGGATGTTCATCAGCCCTGCCTAGGCTTGCACTATTCTCCAAGTGCCCTGTTCTGGGGCTGGACTAGTCCAGATAGGTAACCTTTGATGCAGCCGATGCCACCGCGTGCGGTAACAGCCATCTGTCACGCCCTGCAGGAACAGATAGAGCACGGCCTGCTGGCGCCGGGCGGCAAGCTGCCGGCCGAGCGCAAGCTCAGCGAGGTGTTCGATACCACGCGCATTACCCTGCGTGAGGCGCTGGTGCAGCTGGAAGCCCAGGGGCTGATCTACCGCGAAGAGCGTCGCGGCTGGTTCGTCGCGCCCGAGCGGCTGACCTACGACCTGATCGAGCGCAGCCACTTCCATGCCATGGTCCGCGACCAGGGGCGGGTGCCCAGTACCGAACTCTTGTCGGCTCGGCTGCAGCCGGCGTCGGCGGCCATCTGTGCGCGCTTGCAACTGCCGGCGTTGTCCAGCGTGGTACGTATCTGCCGGTTGCGGCGGATCGATGGGCGGGCGGTGCTGTATGCCGAGCACTACCTCAACCCCCGGTACTTCCCGGAGATTCTCGAACAGGACCTGGCCCAGTCGCTGACCGAGATTTATGGGCGGGTGTACGGTATCCAGTATGGGCAGGTGTGCTTCGAGATCTTGCCGACGGCGTTGCCGGTGGAGGCGGCCAGTGCCTTGAAGGTGTCGGCGGGAAGCCCCGGGTTGCATATCACCCGGGTCAACAGTGACCAGCATGGGCACCTGATCGACTGCGACCTGGAGTATTGGCGGCATGATGCCATCCGCATCCGCGCCCAGGCGGGTTGACCATGGTTTTTTGGGGCTGCTTTGCAGCCCATCGCGACACAAGGCCGCTCCTACAGGGAAACGCGTACTCCTGTAGGAGCGGCCTTGTGTCGCGATGGGGCGCGAAGCGGCCCTAGTTCGATACGGCGTTGCCATCCGCCATCGTGCCACCAGCCGCCGTGACCACCTGCACCGACAATCGCGGCGTCGCCAGGTCCAGCCCCGCCTCATCCAACTGCCGCTTCAACGCCAGGTTGAACGCCCGCGAAACCTCCCACTGCTTGATAGGCGCAGTCTTGAACCGCGCCCGCAAGATCGCCGACCCCGACTCGAAGCTCTCCACCCCCTGCAGCTCCAGCGGCGACCAGATGTTGCGGCGCATCAGCGGGTCGTTGCGCAGCTTCTGCCCCACTTCGCGAATCAGCGTGATGGCCTGGTCGATGTTCATGCTGTGCGGGATCGCCACGCGGAAGATCGCGTAGCCGAACTCGCGCGAGTAGTTCTTGATGCTCTTGATCTCGCTGAACGGGATGGTATGCACGATGCCGTCGATGTCACGCAGGCGCACGGTACGGATGGTCAGCCCCTCCACCGTGCCCAGGTGGCCGCCCACATCCACGTAGTCGTCGATGGCCAGCGAGTCCTCGATGATGATGAACAAGCCGGTGATCAGGTCGGCCACCAGCGACTGGGCACCAAAGCCGATGGCCAGGCCGATCACACCGGCACCCGCCAGCAGCGGGGTGACGTTCATGCCCATGTTGGCCAGGGCGACGATCACCGCGATGATGAAGATGACCACGAACATCACGTTGCGGATCAACGGCATCATGGTTTGCGCGCGGGCGTTGGCCAGGCCCCGGCGCGAGCGCACCAGGGCGTGGTGCACGGCGGTGTCGGCAAGGATCCACACCAGCCAGGCGACGATCAGCGTGCCGGCCAGGCCCAGCAGGCGCACGCTTATGTCGTGACCGTCGCCTTCGGCGAAGCTGATCATCGACAGGCCCCACACACGCAGCCCCAGTTCGATGAACACCAGCCAGATGAACAGGTGCACCAGCAGGTAGCCGAAGTTGCGCAGGCGTTCGGCGTACACCGCCTGGCGCTTGCTGGCGCGCTTGGGGTTGGCGGCGTGGCGGCGCACCAGGCCGTTGAGCACCATGCACACCACCACCAGCACCGTGCACATCAGCGACTGGCGCAGGGCGGTGCTGGTGTCGCCGGCCGAGATAAAGGTAGCGAACAGCGAAATCGCCACCAGGATCAGTGCCGGCACGAACCAGAAGCTGCCGAGGATCTCGATGGTGTCACTGAGGGTGCGCCGGGTCAGGCGCCGTGACAGCGGCTGGTTGCGGATCAGGTGGGCGATCGGGCGACGGAAGCGCAGGATGAACAGCCCGGTGCACAGCGCCGCGATCACGTTGGCCAGGGTGGCCAGGGCGTGGGCCAGGTGGGTACCGAGGGCGACCATCAGGCGCGGGTCGCTCATCGCTTCGCCAAACGCGGCGAAACTGCCGATCAGCCACAGCGGGCGGAAGGCCTGGTGGCGCAGGATGTACAGGGCGCGGTGGCGGTGGGGGCCGTCGAGCAGCGAGAAGGCAATCACGCAGATGGCCGAGAAACAGGTGCCGACCACCAGTGCGTAGGCCAGCACCATGGCCAGTGACTTGCCCAGCGACGGCGGCAGCACGAAGCTCAGGTAAACGGTGAACACCAGCGCCACCAGCCACGGGCCCAGCTTGCGCAGGGCAAAGCGCACCAGGTCCCAGGTGCGCGGGTGCTGCGGCAGTTCCTCGCTCAGGCCAAAACGCAGGCGTACCCGATGCCCGACCCAGTTGAAGGCGTAGGCCAGCACGCTCCAGACGGCGATGACGGCGGCAAAGCCAAACAGAATGGCCGGCCACTGGTGCACCGGCACCATCAACTCGGTCAGTTCGGCCTGGGCCTGTTCGATTTCCGCGGCCCAGCGATGGAACGGGCTGGCATCGCCGCTGAACTGCTTTTCGAAGTCATGCAGGGCGCCGCCGATCAGGCCGAGCACGCCCTGTTCGACGGTGGGTTGCGATTGCCTGGTGGCGTCGCGCAGCTTTTTCAGGTCGGCCAGGAGTTTGGCCCGCTGCTGGTCGTTTTCCAGGTTCTTGATCACCTCGTCCAGCGACTTGCCCAGCGGTTCGCTGGCTTCTGGCTGCGCGGGCGCGCTGCCACCCAGCAGGCCTGGCAGGCCCGCAGCCTGTAACGGGGTGACAAACAGGAACAGCAGCAGGAACAGGCAACGCAGGAGAGCAGGCACTGGCAAAACTACCTCAGGTCAAACGATTGACCGAGTGTAGAGGTTCACGACGGCAGTTGCTCCAGGATTTTCCAGCAGGTGAGGCCGAAGATACCCAGTGTGCCGACCCACATCATCACAACGCCGATATTGCGCTCGCGCAGGCTGAAACCGATGGTCAGCAGCAACAGGAACAGAAACACCGGCACGAACAGGGACAGGAACGGGGACATGGACAGCAATCCTTTTGCAGTGGGGCCATGTAACAAGCATAGCGGGTGGTAGACGAAGCGGGATTGACCTTGAGCAGGCCCGGCCTCTTCGCGGGCATGCCCGCTCCCACAGGTACTGCACAGTCCTTGAATGCTGTGATGATCCTGTGGGAGCGGGCGAGCCCGCGAAGAGGCCGGGCCTGGCTACATCAAAGCATCAAGGCAACTCGCGGCAACGGTAGAACGCGCTCAGCACCTTCACCAGGTGCGCCAGGTCATGGCTGCCGCACAGTTCGCGAATCGAATGCATGGCAAAGGTCGGCAAGCCGATATCCACCGTACGCACGCCCAGGTGGCTGGCGGCAATCGGCCCGATGGTCGAACCACAGCCCATGTCGCTGCGTACCACGAAGCTCTGCACCGGCACTTCCTCGGCCATGCACAGGTGACGGAAGAACCCGGCGGTTTCGCTGTTGGTAGCGTAGCGCTGGTTGTTGTTCACCTTGATTACCGGCCCGGCGTTGAGCTTGGGCCCGTGGTTGCCGTCGTGCTTGTCGGCGTAGTTGGGGTGCACGCCGTGGGCGTTGTCGGCCGACACCATCAGCGAGCGCTGGATGGTGCGCACGTAGGCGTCGCCATCCGGCAGCAGGCGTTGCAGGGTCTGCTCCAGCATCGGCCCGTCGGCGCCACAGGCCGAGCAGCTGCCGACTTCTTCATGGTCGTTGCACACCAGTACGCAGGTCTCGTCGCTGTCGGCGGCCAGCAGTGCCTGCAGGCCGGCATAGCACGACAACAGGTTGTCCAGGCGCGCGCCGGCGATGAAGTCGCCGTTCAGGCCGACCAGCGCGGCGTTTTGGGTGTCGTAGAAGCTCAGCTCGTAATCCAGCACCACGTCGGCGATCAGCTCGTGCTCGCGGGCCAGTTGCTCGGTGAGCAGGGCGCGGAAGTCGATGCGCTCGTCACCCGCCACCTGGGCCAGGATCGGCGGCAGCTCGTTCTGCGCGTTGATGGTCCAGCCTTCGTTGGCGGTGCGGTTGAGATGGATTGCCAGGTTGGGGATGACTGCGATCGGCAGCTTGAAGTCGATCAGCTGGCTTTCGACCTTGCCGTCACGGCGATATGTGACCCGGCCGGCCAGCGACAGGTCGCGGTCGAACCATGGCGCCAGCAGGGCGCCGCCATACACTTCGACGCCCAGCTGCAGGAAGCCCTGGCGCTGCAGCTCGGGCTGCGGCTTGACCCGCAGGCACGGGCTGTCGGTGTGGGCGCCGACCATGCGGATACCGTTCAGCAACGGTGCCTGCTTGCCCAGCTTGATGGCGATGATCGACGAGTCGTTACGGGTGACGTAGTAGCGGCCGCCAGGTACCGTGGCCCAGCTGTCGCGCTCGTCCAGGCGCTGGTAGCCGGCAGCTTCCAGGCGCTGGGCCAGGCTGGCGGTGGCATGGAAGGGCGTGGGGGAGGCCTTGAGGAAGTCGATAAGGCCAGAATTCAGTGCGTCGCGCATAGCTCACTCCAGACAGCAGTGGCGCGAGTTTAGCGTATTAGGTCGACAAATTGTGTCTGCCTCTTCGCGGGCTCGCCCGCTCCCACAGGGATCGCAAAAAACTTGACAGCTGTGCGGTCCCTGTGGGAGCGGCTTCAGCCGCGAAGAGGCCGGTACAGCCACTCACAAATCAGAAAGGCGCAGGGCACTCGAACTTCAACCGCTCCCCGGACACCGGGTGGGTAAAGCTCAGCATCGAGGCATGCAGGCACAACCGCTCATGGGCAGCCAGTGCTTCGGGGTTGGCATACAGCCGGTCGCCCAGCAGCGGGTGCCCGATCGACAGCATGTGCACGCGCAACTGGTGCGAACGCCCGGTAATCGGTGTCAGCTCTACCCGGCAGTAATCACCGCAGCGCTCGACGATGCGCCAGAAGGTCAGCGCATGCTTGCCCTGCTCGTGGTCCACCACATGCCGTGGCTTGGTCGGCGGGTCGTAGCGCAGCGGCAGGTCGATGCTGCCGCTGTCCAGCGCCGGCTGGCCCCAGCACAGCGCGGTGTAGGCCTTTTCGGTTTCGCGGTCGTGGAACTGGCGCGACAGCTCACGATGGCTGTCGGCATCCCGGGCCAGCAGGATGATGCCGGAAGTTTCCCAGTCCAGGCGGTGCACGATCAGCGCGTCGGGGTAGCCGTTTTCCTGCAGGCGAGTGATCAGGCAGTCCTTGTTGTCCTCGGCGCGGCCGGGTACCGACAGCAGCAGGGTCGGTTTGTTGATCACCAGGATGGCGGCGTCTTCGTGCAGGATCTGGATGTTGGACAGCGGCATTGCTTGGTCTCGGTTATATCGGGGAAAACACTGGGGCCGCTTTGCGGCCCATCGCCGGCAAGCCAGCTCCCACAGGTACAGCGCGAACCCTGTGGGAGCTGGCTTGCCGGCGATGGGCTGCAAAGCAGCCCCAATGATCCAGGCCTGGTCGCGAAATCAGCGATCCGGCAAGGTGATGTTCAGCTCCAGAATCGAGCAGCTACCCTGGTTTTCCAGCTCGATATGCACATCATCGTTGCCGATGTTCACATATTTGCGGATCACTTCCAGCAGTTCTTTCTGCAGCGCTGGCAGGTAGTCCGGTTCGCTGCGTTGGCCGCGCTCGTGCGCCACGATGATCTGTAGACGCTCTTTCGCTACCGACGCGCTGGTCTGTTTCTGTCTGCCACGAAAGAAGTCAAAAAGGTTCATGGTTTACTTGCCTCCAAACAGGCGCGCGAAGAATCCTTGCTTCGGCACTTCGATGAACCGCAGGGGCTTTTCTTTGCCCAGCAGACGGTCGACGGTATCGCTATAGGCCTGGCCGGCATCGCTCTGGTCGTCGAGGATGACCGGGATACCCTGGTTGGAAGCCTTGAGCACTGCCTGGCTCTCGGGGATCACACCCTTGAGCTTGATCGCCAGGATCTCTTCGACGTCGGCGATGCTCAGCATTTCGCCCTTTTCCACGCGCTCCGGGTGGTAGCGGGTGATCAGCAGGTGTTCCTTGATCGGCTCTTCGCCGTTCTCGGAGCGGCGCGACTTGCTCGACAGGATGCCCAGCATGCGGTCGGAGTCTCGTACCGAGGATACCTCGGGGTTGGTGACCACGACGGCTTCGTCGGCAAAGTACATGGCCAGGTGGGCGCCTTTCTCGATACCGGCCGGCGAGTCGCAGATGACGAAGTCGAAGTCTTTCTTCAGCTCCATCAGGACCTTTTCCACGCCTTCCTGGGTCAGCGCGTCCTTGTCACGGGTCTGGCTGGCGGCCAGCACGTACAGGTTCTCGAGGCGCTTGTCCTTGATCAGGGCCTGTTGCAGGTTGGCTTCGCCGTTGACCACGTTGACGAAGTCGTACACCACGCGGCGTTCGCAGCCCATGATCAGGTCGAGGTTACGCAGGCCCACGTCGAAGTCGACGATGACGGTCTTGTGGCCACGCAGTGCGAGGCCGGTACCAATGGCGGCGCTGGTAGTGGTCTTGCCCACACCCCCCTTGCCGGAAGTAACCACGATAATCTTGGCCAAGGTGTTTCACCCCTAAAATAATCGGGACACACGTCCCTGCAAAAATACAAATAAATGGCAACGGTAAGAAAAGTTGCACTAAAAATGCTGGCAAGTATCCGTTAAAGACGGGTGATGTTCAACACGTCGCCAGACAGGCTGACTTGCACGCCGGTACCCCACAGCGGGTCGCGGCGCAGGTCCTCGCAGACCTTGTACTGGCCGGCGATGGAGACCATTTCGGCGGTCATCTGCTGACAGAAGATACGTGCCTTGGTATTGCCTTTGATGCCGGCCAGGGCGCGGCCGCGCATGGCGCCGTACACATGGATGTTGCCATCGGCCAGAAGTTCCGCCCCCGGGCTGACCGAAGCGGTCACCACCAGGTCACCGCCCTGGGCGTAGATCTGCTGGCCGCCACGTACTGGCGCAGTGATGATGCGGGTCGGGCGCACCTCGGGTTCGAGGATTGGTGGCGGGACAGGGGCTGGCTCTGGCTTCTTCACCTCGGGTTCGGGCTCCAGCGGCCGCTCGCGCGCGCCGGATGGCGGTAGCACCGGCAGGTCGATGGCAATGGCGGCGGCGATGTCCTCGATGCGGTTGGCACGGATGGCCAGGGTACGCAGGCCGTGGTGGCGGCAGATCCGCATCAAGCCGGGCAGGTCGATTGCCCCCTCGTCGGCCGGCAGCTTGTCCAGCGCCAGCACCAGTGGCGTGTTGCTGAAGAAGTTCGGTGCCTGGGCGACTTTGGCCGCCAGTTGGCGGTCGAGGGCTTCAAGGTCATTGCGCGCCAGCTCCAGCACTGTAATGGCGAGCATGCTGCCCTTGAGCTGGAACACGGAGGCGGTGTCGGGTGTGTGGTTTGGGCTCATGGTCTGCATAGACGGCTTGTTGCGAAAAAAGTGCCCTGACTTATAACGATAAGACCGGTTGCCCGCAACATGCGCTGATCCGTTGTAGAATGCGCGGCCTTTGTCTTTCCGGAAGCTTCAATGGAACGCCCGCGTTTTCGTCCCTATTTCCTTCACCCACGTTTCTGGGGCCTGTGGCTGGGCCTGGGCCTGCTGTGGCTGGTGGTCCAGTTGCCGTACCGGGTCCTGTTGAAAGTCGGTGCCGCGCTGGGAGCGGTGATGTACCGCTTTGCCGGTGAGCGGCGGCGCATTGCCGCGCGCAACCTGGAACTGTGCTTCCCGGAGCTGTCGGTCGACGAACGGCAGCGCCTGCTCAAGGCCAACTTCGCCTCCACCGGTATCGCCTTCTTCGAAATGGCCATGAGCTGGTGGTGGCCCAAGGCCCGGCTGGCGCGCCTGGCCCATGTCGAGGGGCTGGAGCACCTGCAGGCCGCCCAGCAGGCGGGGCAGGGGGCCATTCTGATGGCGGTGCACTTCACCACCCTGGAGATCGGCGCCGCACTGCTGGGCCAGCATCACACCATCGATGGCATGTACCGCGAGCACGGCAACCCGCTGTTCGACTTCATCCAGCGCAGCGGCCGCGAGCGGCATAACCTCGACTCGCTGGCGGTGGAGCGCGAGGACGTGCGCGGCATGCTCAAGCTGCTGCGTTCGGGCCGGGCGATCTGGTACGCACCCGACCAGGACTACGGCGCCAAGCAGAGCCTGTTCGTGCCGCTGTTCGGCATCCCGGCGGCGACGGTGACCGCTACCACCAAGTTTGCCCGGTTGGGCAAGGCGCAAGTGATACCGTTCACCCAGAAGCGCCTGGAGGATGGCAGCGGCTATCGCCTGGTGATCCACCCGCCGCTGGCGGATTTCCCCGGGGAGAGCGAAGAGGCTGACTGCCTGCGAATCAACCAGTGGGTGGAAAGCGTGTTGCGCGAATGCCCCGAGCAGTACCTGTGGGCGCATCGCCGGTTCAAGTCGCGACCCGAAGGGGAGCCGCGGCTGTATGACAAGAAAAAGCGCTGAATTTTGTTTTGCCTGTGCCGGCCCTTTCGCGGGTGAACCCGCTCCCACAGGTATTGCACAGCCTTCAAGGCCGGTGAAGAACCTGTGGGAGCGGGTTCACCCGCGAAAGGGCCGGCACTGACAGCACATCAACCCCAGGAAGGACTCCTATGGCCCCACCCCCGGTAACCGGTCTTATCCTTTCTGGCGGCGGCGCCCGCGCCGCCTACCAGGTGGGCGTGCTGGCCGGCATTGCCGAGTTGCTGCCCGCCGGCGCGCACAACCCGTTCCCGGTCATCGTGGGCACCTCCGCCGGGGCCATCAATGCCGTCACCCTGGCCAGCGGCGCCACCCATTTCAGCGACGCCGTACAACGGCTCACCGCCTTCTGGCAGAACTTCCGCAGCCACCTGGTCATCCGCAGCGACTGGCCCGGTGTGGTCCGCCAGGCCAGCCGCTTCGTCGCCCACAACCTGCTGGGCGTGGGTGGCCCGGCGCCAGTGGCGCTCCTGGACAGCAGCCCATTGCGCGGCTTGCTGCAGGCGCACCTGAACCTGGACGGTATCGCCCACTCCCTGGCCGCCGAGCAACTGCGCGCCGTCGCGGTGACCGCGTTTGGCTACGAGTCCGGCCAGGCGGTGACCTTCTACCAGGGCCGCGGCACCATCGAAGCCTGGCTGCGCCATCGCCGTATCGGCATGCCCACGCCATTGACCATCGATCATCTTCTGGCCAGCGCGGCCATCCCGTTGCTGTTCGCCCCGGTGCGGCTGGGTGATGAATATTTCGGCGATGGTGCGGTGCGCCAGTCGGCACCGATCAGCCCGGCCCTGCACCTGGGCGCCAGCCGGGTACTGGTGGTTGGTGTCAGCGGTAACCCGCAGCGGCCGGCGCCACCGCTGCCGACCCAGCGGGTGTTCAGCGGGCAGCAGCCGAGCCTGGCGCAGATCGGCGGGCATATGCTCAACAGTACGTTCATTGACAGCCTGGAAGACGACATCGAGCTGCTGCAGCGCCTCAACCACCTGAGCCACCTGTTGCCGGCGCACCTGGACGCCCGGCGCCTGGGCCTGGCGCCGATCGATGTGCTGGTGGTGGCGCCCAGCCAGCCGCTGGACGAGATTGCCGCGCGACATCGGCGCGAGTTGCCGGCGGCGTTGCGCATGTTCCTGCGTGGGCCGGGGGCGACGCGTACGAGCGGGGCGGGGGTGTTGAGCTATTTGCTGTTCGAGGCCAGTTACTGCAGCGAGCTGATAGAGCTGGGGCGAAAGGATGCCTTGGCCAAGAAACGGGAGCTTTGTCAGTTCCTGGGGATTTGATATTGCTTGTGCCGGCCTCTTCGCAGCACAAGGCTGCTCCTACAGGGTAGCGCGTCGCCTTGTAGGAGCAGCCTTGTGCTGCGAAGAGGCCTGGCCGGCCTACTCGGCTATCTGCAACTTGCGCGCCTGGGTATAAACGTACCGCACCTTCTCGTACTCGAACGGCGAGTTGAGCTGGCCATAGCGGAATTTGGTGCTGTAGCGCTTGTCCACCACGCGTAGCACGGAGATTTCCGGGTGGTCGCTGCTGGCTTCGGCCACGTTCAGGTAGTTGATCGCCTGTTCGCCTGCATAGTCCACCACCAGCCCGGTGGTATCGCGCAGGTTCGAAGGCCCCAGCACCGGCAGCATCAGGTACGGCCCGTCCGGTACGCCATAGAAGCCCAAGGTCTGGCCAAAGTCTTCACTTTGCCGCGGCAGGCCCATCTTGGTGGCCGGGTCCCAAAGCCCACCCACGCCGATGATGGTGTTGAACATGAGCCGCGCGGTGATCTCGGCCGAGCGCTTGGCCTTGAGCTGCAACACGCTGTTGAACAGGTTCGGCACGTCGCCCAGGTTGTTGAAGAAGTTGGTCACCCCGGTGCGCACGAAGCGCGGGGTGACGTATTGGTAGCCGCTTACCATCGGCAGCAGCACCCATTGGTCCAGGCGGTAGTTGAAGTGATAGACGCGCCGGTTGATCGACTCCAGCGGGTCGTACACGTTCAGCGCTTGCAGGGTGGAGCGCTCGAACTCGCGCTGGTCCAGCCCCGGGT
The DNA here is from genome assembly GCF_013305685.1 of Pseudomonas sp. 13159349. Classification (NCBI taxonomy): domain Bacteria; kingdom Pseudomonadati; phylum Pseudomonadota; class Gammaproteobacteria; order Pseudomonadales; family Pseudomonadaceae; genus Pseudomonas; species Pseudomonas sp. 13159349. The sequence goes on from NZ_CP045553.1 coordinate 1,553,545, forward strand.
TGAATTTCAGCTCACGCAGCGGGTCGAGGAAACCATCGGTCTCGGGCGCCAGTGGCGCTTCGGTGACTTGCGGGTCGGCCTCGACCACGCTGGCCCGGGGGGCGGTTTCGGCAGCCAGGGCGTGGCCGGCGGCGAACAGGGCAGTGGCGAAGAGGAGTTTGTTAACCACGGAAGAACTCCAGCATGGCGTCACTGTTGACGCGGTAATTGAGGTTGCCGCAATGGCCGCCATGGGGGTAAAGGGTCAGACGCTCACCGAACACCTTGCGCAGGAAGCCGATGTCGCCAGGGCCGAGGATGACGTCGTCGGCGTTGTGCATCACGGCGATCTTGTCGCTGCTGCTCAGGTAATCTTCAAGTGCATACAGGCTGACCTGGTTGACCAGTTGCAGGATGCTGTTGCCGTCGGTACGGGCGCGCCACATGGGGATGACCTGCTCGGTCATGTAGCAGTCGAAGTCGCACTGCAGGGCACGCTTGAAGAATGGCGTGAGGCTGCTGCCCTCGGTGATCGGGAACTTCGGCGGAATGATCAGGCCGCGGCGGTTGATCAGGTCGGAGGTAAAGGCAATGTCGGCCGCCGAGAAGCGGAACGAGGTGCCGATCAGCATGGCCATCTGCTCGTTGGACAGGTGCTGGCGCGACTGCTGGAAGTCGTACAGCAAGGCCTCATTGAGGTCGATGTAGCCCTTTTCCTGGAAGTAGCGGGTCAGCTTGGCCAACATCAGCTCGTAGAAGGTGGTGCTGCGGTCGATGCCCTTGACCTGGGTCTGCACCAGCTTGTCCAGGTTGTTGATCGAGGTGTACAGGTTGACCGGCGGGTTCAGCAGCAGTACGCGCTTGAAGTTGAAGCTGCGGCGGGTTTCGTCCAGGTGGCTGACAAAGGCAGCGTCGAGTGCGCCCAGGCTGTAGCCGGTGAGGTAGAACTCGCTGATTGGCAGGCGCGGGTGCTGGGCGCGCACGGCCTGCATCACCCGGTACATGTCTTCGGCATCCTCCTGGCTGACGCCTGGGGTGGCGAAGCGCGAGGCGGCGCTCATGAAGTCGTAACTGGTTGGCGACGACAGCTGCACCACGTGGAAGCCGGCCTGGTAGAACAGCTTCTTCAGGTATTCGTTGATGCTGCTGGTGTAGGGCGCACCGGTGCCGGCGATGATGAAGATCAGCGGCGCCTCGCGGTCCTGGCGGGCAAGGCGGTACTTGAGCTTTTTCACCGCCCAGAAATTGTCCGGCAGAGTGAATTCACGGTCCGGGCGCAGGTTGAGGCTGTAGTCGGACTGGTTGATTTCGTCATCTTCGGGCAGGGTGGGGCGCTGGTCCGGTGGCGTGGTGGCGATGGTTGCCTCGAACGGGTTGGTCAAGGGAAAACCATAGCTCGCGGCGTCGATATCCCGCGCCGAAGCGGCCACAGCCATGAGCAGGCCACCGAGCAAGGCAGCGAGGCGCAAAGATCGAAGCATGTAATCCCCCAAAAGAACGCAAGGTCGAGCAGTGTGCAGGCTAGGACCACAACGGGCCGGGCAAAGTTGCCAGGTGCGGTGGTCTTTGGTGTGCTTGTTATCTGCAACATAGCTGCAGGGAGGTGATTTTGCCTTACAACTGGGCATAAGCGATCATGGATGCTTTCGATTACCGCTATTGGAGAGCTGGATGTCTCGTTCGCTGCCGGCTGCGCTGCTTGTGCTGTTTCTGGGGCTCTGGCTTGCTGCCAGTTATGGTGTGCGCTATGGGCTGATGGAGGACGGGCAGTGGGTGGGGCTGTGCACGGCGCCGGCGGCGTACTGGCAGTGTGAGGTGCGGTCGTTGCTGGGGTTGGGCATTCATCACCAGGTGATGGCCTGGGGCGGACTGGGGCTGGCGCTGCTGGCGCAGGTCATTGCCGGCCGTGGCGGCTGGTGGCTGGCGGTGGTGGCGTTGGTGTTCGCGGTGCCGGCACTGGTGCTGTATACCGCCAGCATTGCCGTGTTCGCGCTGGTGCTGGCGGGGTTGCGGTTGGTCAGGTCGCCGGATCAAGGCTGAAAGGGGCCGCTTTGCGGCCCATCGCAGGCAAGCCAGCTCCCACAGGGACCGCGCCGATTCCATAGGTAGCATAACTCCTGTGGGAGCTGGCTTGCCTGCGATGGAGCGCGAAGCGGTCCCAAGGATATCAGGCCGGGCGCAGCCGCAAGCTCCGCCACAAGGCCGCGGTCATCAGCACACTGACCACTGCCCATCCCCAGGCCTGTTGGTTCTCCAACCCTTCCACAAACAACTGCGGCGCCACCCCGGCACCGACGATGAACGCCAGTAACGCCACCTCCGCACGCCGCGCCCGCACCGGCCACACTGCAAACACCAGCGCCGGCAACGCCAACGCCGCGCTGGGGAAGCTGCGGTAGCGTGGGTCGAACACCATCGCCAGCATGCTCACCGCCGCGGCAAAACCCGCCGCCAGCAACAGCCAGCCGGCCCGCGCCTGCAACCAGGCGTACAGGCGCTCGCGCCAGCCCGAGCGCCGTGCCAGGGCCAGCACGGCATGGGCCAGCACCAGCAGGTTCAGTCCTGCCAGCAGCACCGTCCACAGCCACTCCCCGGCAAAACGCGCATGGGTGCGCATCAGCTCGCCCCAGAGCCCCAGGCAGCCTGCCCCAAACGCTGCCAGCAACGGCAGCAGCATGGCTGCCGTCGGGGTGGCGGGGCGCCCGGCAAGCATCAGCATCACCACCGTCAGCACGGCACTGGCCAGCAACCACTGCGGCCAGTAAGGCAGGTTGCTCACCGGCCCTTCGAGTATGCCCTTGTCCTGCCGGTCGGCATCGTAAAGCCCCCAGTAACCACCAACCGCCCCTTCATTGGCGCGCTTCCATGGCTGGTCGAACGCCTCGATCAGGTTGTAGTGCCAGCCGTTGCTTTCGGCCATGGCCACGAACCCGCGAATGAAACGCGCCTCGTTGACCCGGCTGGGCTGTGCGGTTTCGCGCTGGCGGCCTTCGCTGGGCCAGCCGGTTTCCCCGATCAGAATGTCCTTCGGCGCGAAGCGCGTGCCGAACACCCGGCGCACATCGGCGACGTGGGCCAGGGCTTCGTCGATGCCCCGCGGGTCGTCTTCCCAGTAAGGCAGCAAGTGGATAGTCAGGAAGTCCACCGCAGGCGCTACCTGCGGGTGCTGCAACCAGAATTCCCACACATCGGCGTAGGTTACCGGCACCTTGACCTGGCTTTTCACACGGGCGATCAGCGTGGCCAGGTGTGCGCCGGTCACCTCCTTGCGCAGCAGCGTCTCGTTGCCAACGATCACCGCACTGACCACGTCGGGGTTGGCATTGGCGGCGGCGATCAGTAGCTCGATTTCTTTCTCGGTGTCGGCCGGGTGGGCGTTGACCCAGGCACCCAGCATCACTTTCAGGCCATGCTTGCGTGCCAGCGCCGGGATTGCCTCAAGACCGGTCTGGGAATAGGTACGGATGCACTGGAAACGCTCGGCCAGCAACGCCAGGTCGGCATCCATGCGGGCCGGGCGCAGGCGCAACGGCTGGTCGTGGGGCGACTGGTCCTTGTCGAACGGGGTATACGAGGCGCATTGCAGCTTGTGCGTCGGGCTGGCCGCGTCCGGCAGTTGCACCGGCTTGCCAAGCCCGTACCAGAGCCCTCCGAGCCCGAGCAGGGCGAGCAGGCAGGCAAGCAGGTACAACGGCAGCAGCAGGCGGGTAGAACTGGGCATCGGGCGGTCCATCGTCAGGCGCAAAAGGGTAGATAGTAGCCCGGCGCCAAACTTTTGGCATGCAAGGATCGCGCAGGGCGGCATAGGCCGATGGCGCTAATGGCATAGTGCTGTCGCATATGGGGCGGATATAGGTCGTAGCTGGAGCAGGTCGACTGTTGTTGCAGGACCATGATGCAAATTCCGAGACCTGACGAGGGGATGCTTTGATGGCTGCTAATACAAAAATGCGACGTTTCCTGGGTGTGGGCACTGCCATGGTACTGGCCATGGGCGCGGCACAGGCAATGGCCAAAGAAGTCAGCATTGGTTACGTGGATGGTTGGGCTGACAGCGTGGCGACCACCAACGTGGCTGCCGAAGTGATCAAGCAGAAACTCGGCTACGACGTGAAGTTGCAGGCCGTTGCCACCGGGATCATGTGGCAGGGCGTGGCCACCGGCAAGCTCGATGCCATGTTGTCGGCCTGGTTGCCGGTGACCCATGGCGAGTACTGGGCCAAGAACAAGGACAACGTGGTCGACTACGGCCCGAACTTCAAGGACGCCAAGATTGGCCTGATCGTCCCTGAGTACGTCAAGGCGGTGAGCATCGCCGACCTCAAGACCGATGACACCTTCAAGCAGAAGATCGTCGGCATCGACGCCGGCTCTGGCGTAATGCTCAAGACCGACCAGGCCATCAAGGACTACGACCTGACCGGTTACAAGCTGCAGGCCAGTTCCGGCGCGGCGATGACTGCGGAACTGGGCCGTGCCTATGCCAAGCAGCAGTCGATCGCGGTGACCGGCTGGGTACCGCACTGGATGTTCGCCAAGTGGAAGCTGAAGTTCCTCGAAGACCCGAAAGGCGTGTATGGCGCCGCGGAAACCGTGAACAGCATCGGCAGCAAGGAACTGGCCACCAAGGCCCCGGAAGTGGCGGAGTTCCTGAAGAAGTTCAACTGGCAGTCGAAGGACGAGATTGGCGAAGTGATGCTGGCTATCCAGGAAGGCGCCAAGCCTGAAGCGGCGGCCAAGGACTGGGTGGCCAAGCACCCTGATCGCGTGAAGGAGTGGACGGGCAAGTAACACCCGTTCCGTTGTAGGAGCAGCCTTGTGCTGCGAAGAGGCCGGTGCAAGCTGCGAAGATTCGGGCAGCCTGTACCGGCCTCTTCGCAGCACAAGGCTGCTCCTACAGGGATATGTGCAAGCTGTTTTGTTGCGTGATCCGTAAAACACCGTTGCATCTAAGACTAAGGTCGTCTGGTTGGCGTCCGATAGCCGCATAAAGTAAGGGTCGTGGGTTCCACCCCTATCTGTGCTGCTAGGACAAAAACAATGAACGACAGCATTTACCTCTCGATACAAAACAGCCCCCGCTTCAAGGAGCTGGTCACCAAACGCGAACGGTTCGCCTGGATTCTCTCGGCGATCATGCTCGGCCTGTACTGCGCCTTCATCCTCCTGATCGCCTACGGTCCTCAGATCCTGGGCACCAAGCTCAGCGCTGAGTCGTCGATTACCTGGGGCATCCCCCTGGGCGTCGGCCTGATCGTCTCGGCATTCGTCCTGACCGCCATCTACGTACGCCGCGCCAACGGCGAATTCGATGAGCTGAACAAGGCCATCCTGAAGGAGGCGCAACAATGATTCGCCACGCCAAAGCCCTGGCCGTACTGGCCTGCGGAGCCTTCGCACCCGCCGTGTGGGCCGCCGATGCCCTGACGGGCGAGGTGCAGAAGCAACCGCTGAACGTCTCCGCGATCGCCATGTTCGTGGCCTTCGTCGCCTTCACCCTCGGCATCACCTACTGGGCCTCCAAGCGCAACAAGTCGGCGTCGGACTACTACGCCGCAGGGGGCAAGATCACCGGCTTCCAGAACGGCCTGGCGATTGCCGGTGACTACATGTCGGCCGCCTCGTTCCTGGGTATTTCTGCACTTGTGTTCACCTCTGGCTACGATGGCTTGATCTATTCGATCGGCTTCCTGGTCGGCTGGCCGATCATCCTCTTCCTGATCGCCGAACGCCTGCGCAACCTGGGCAAGTACACCTTCGCCGACGTGGCCTCGTACCGCCTCGGGCAGAAGGAGATCCGCACCCTGTCGGCCTCCGGTTCGCTGGTGGTGGTGGCGTTCTACCTGATCGCGCAGATGGTCGGTGCCGGCAAGCTGATCGAGCTGCTGTTCGGCCTGGACTACCACGTGGCGGTGATCCTGGTGGGTATCCTGATGTGCCTGTATGTACTGTTCGGCGGCATGCTGGCCACTACCTGGGTACAGATCATCAAGGCCGTGTTGCTGCTGTCCGGTGCCAGCTTCATGGCGCTGATGGTGATGAAGCACGTTGGCTTCGACTTCAACACCCTGTTCTCCGAGGCAATCAAGGTGCACGCCAAGGGCGAGGCGATCATGAGCCCGGGCGGCCTGGTCAAGGACCCGATCTCGGCATTCTCGCTGGGCCTGGCGTTGATGTTCGGTACCGCCGGCCTGCCGCACATCCTGATGCGCTTCTTCACCGTCAGTGACGCCAAGGAAGCGCGCAAGAGCGTGCTGTACGCCACCGGCTTCATCGGCTACTTCTACATCCTCACCTTCATTATCGGCTTTGGCGCCATCCTGCTGGTCAGCACCAACCCGGACTTCAAGGACGCCGCTGGCGCCCTGCTGGGTGGCAACAACATGGCAGCGGTGCACCTGGCCAACGCCGTGGGTGGCAGCGTGTTCCTCGGCTTCATCTCGGCTGTTGCCTTCGCCACCATCCTGGCGGTGGTCGCCGGCCTGACCCTGGCCGGTGCCTCGGCGGTGTCCCACGACCTGTACGCCAGTGTATGGCGCAAGGGCAAGGCCAACGACAAGGACGAGATCCGCGTGTCGAAGATCACCACCGTCGCCCTGGGCGTACTGGCGATCGGCCTGGGTATCCTGTTCGAGAAGCAGAACATCGCCTTCATGGTCGGCCTGGCGTTCTCCATCGCGGCCAGCTGCAACTTCCCGGTACTGCTGCTCTCGATGTACTGGAAGAAGCTGACCACCCGCGGTGCGATGATCGGCGGCTGGCTGGGCCTGGTGAGCGCGGTGACGCTGATGATCCTCGGCCCGACCATCTGGGTGCAGATCCTCGGCCACGAGAAGCCGATCTACCCGTACGAGTACCCGGCGCTGTTCTCGATGCTGATCGCCTTCGTCGGTATCTGGTTCTTCTCGGTCACCGACAAGTCCAAGGCTGCCGAAGACGAACGTGCGCTGTTCTTCCCGCAGTTCGTGCGTTCGCAGACTGGCCTGGGCGCTTCGGGTGCTGTTTCGCACTGATCCTTCCGGCAATGAAAAACCGCGCTTCGGCGCGGTTTTTTTGTGTTTTCGCCGCTAGATCATGCCTAGCAGCAACAAAACCAGCAGAACTACCAGCACCACGCCGATGATGCCGGACGGGCCATAGCCCCAGCTGCGCGAGTGCGGGAAGACCGGTAAGCCACCAATCAGCAGAAGGATCAGGATGATGATGAGAATCGTTGTCATGACGGAGTCCTTGCGTGGTTGAGGGTCAAGGGCCTCGGACTGCTGGCCTCTTGTAAATAAGGACTGGTGGTGAGTGTCAAAGATTCCATTTGTGTAGGGCTTGTACCGGCCTCTTCGCAGCACAAGGCTGCTCCTACAGGTGTGTGCGGTCCCTGCAGGAGCAGCCGGTGCAGGCTAACCACACAGTCATGCCCGTCCATTCACTACCCTGATGAACCCTGCCTGCCCACCAGGCCTTGATTAGACTGGTTGCACAACCCATCAGAACAAGGCCAGTCACCATGCAAAACCGCATCATGATTACCGGCGCCGGGTCCGGCCTCGGTCGCGAGATCGCCCTGCGCTGGGCGCGTGAGGGCTGGCGCCTGGCGCTGGCCGATGTCAACGAAGCCGGCCTGCGCAAAACCCTGGAGCTGGCCCGCGCAGCTGGCGGCGAAGGCTTTGCCCAGCGTTGCGACGTGCGCGACTACAGCCAGCTCACCGCCCTGGCCCAGGCCTGCACCGAGCAGTTCGGTGGTATCGATGTGATCGTCAACAACGCCGGCGTCGCTTCGGGCGGGTTCTTCGCCGAACTGTCGCTGGAGGACTGGGACTGGCAGATCGCGGTCAACCTGATGGGTGTGGTCAAGGGCTGCAAGGCCTTTCTGCCGCTGCTGGAGCGCAGCAAGGGGCGAATCATCAACATCGCCTCGATGGCTGCGCTGATGCAGGGGCCGGGCATGAGCAACTACAACGTGGCCAAGGCCGGCGTACTGGCCCTGTCGGAAAGCCTGCTGGTCGAGCTACGCGAACTGGAAGTGGCGGTGCACGTGGTGTGCCCGTCTTTCTTCCAGACCAACCTGCTGGACTCGTTCCGCGGGCCGAACCCGGCGATGAAAGCCCAGGTTGGTAAGCTGCTTGAAGGCTCGCCGATCAATGCGGCGGACATCGCCGAATACATCCACCGGCAGGTTGCCGCTGGTGAGTTCCTGATCCTGCCCCATGAGGCCGGGCGCCAGGCCTGGCAACTGAAGCGTCAGGCACCTGAGCGGCTGTATGACGAGATGGCTGAGATGGCGGTGAAAATGCGGGCCAAGGCTCAGTCGCGATGATTCGTCTGTAAGGAAAGTTACCGGCAGATGTAGGGTGCTTCTGAATCACGGTAGAACTATTGAGTAGCCCTATGCCGTCAAGGCAGGCTCCGGTTTTCCCTTTCGCTGGAGGAACGGAGCATGCTGGTAATAGGGCGCGAAGTGGGAGAGATCATCGTGATTGGTGATGACATTCGGATCATGGTCGTGGAAACGCGGGACGGGATGGTGCGCTTTGGCGTGGATGCACCGCGGCAAGTGCCGGTGCATCGGGCCGAGGTGTACAAGCGCATCAAGGAAGGGCAGCAGGCCAAGGCCCGCAGGGTTTGATGTTGCCTGTGCCGGCCTCTTCGCGGGCACGCCCGCGAAGAGGTCAGATCTGTTGGTCGAGCAGCTCGCGGGGCACATCATGCTTGGCCAGCAACTGGCACTGCTGGCTTTCCGGGTCGAAAAGGATGAACGCCTGGCCCTTGGCCAATGCCTGGCGCACCCGCAGCACGCGGGTTTCCAGCGGGGTGTCGTCGCCGTTGTCGGTACCGTCGCGGGTGACGAAGTCCTCGATCAGTCGGGTCAGGGTTTCGGCTTGCAGTTGGTCGTAGGGGATCAGCATGGTGGCGTTGCCTAGGGTCTTGGTGGGGGCATGCTACGCGAAACATTCGGGATTTTGGGGCCGCGTTGCGGCCCAATCGCCGGCAAGCCAGCTCCCACAGGGACAGCACAAAGCCTGGGCCTGTGGTTATCCTGTGGGAGCTGGCTTGCCGGCGATTGGGCTGCAAAGCAGCCCCCAGGGCCCTCAGCCTTTGTTGCCAACCAGGCTATCCACCGCCGGCACCCGCGTATCGCTCTCCATCTGTGCATCATGTTCCAGCTGGTGGCTGAAGCGCTCCAACGACGCATTGGCCGGCTGCGAATCACTGGCAAACACCGGCGGGCTCAGCAGGTACGCCGACAACAAGCGGCTCAACGCCGCCAGGCTGTCGATGTGTGTTCGCTCGTAGCCATGGGTGGCATCGCAACCAAAGGCTACCAGCGCGGTACGAATATCGTGCCCCGCCGTCACTGCCGAATGGGCATCGCTGAAGTAGTAGCGGAACAGATCGCGCCGCACCGGCAGGTCGTGGTCGCCGGCCAGTTTCAGCAGGTGCCGGGACAGGTGGTAGTCGTAAGGCCCCGACGAGTCCTGCATGGCCACGCTCACTGCATGTTCGCTGGAGGCCTGCCCGGGCGCCACCGGGGCGATGTCGATGCCGACAAACTCGCTGACGTCCCAGGGCAGGGCGCCAGCCGCTCCCGAGCCGGTCTCTTCGGTGATGGTGAACAGCGGGTGGCAGTCGATCAACGGTTGGCGGCCGCTTTCCACCACGGCTTTCAGCGCCGCCAGCAGCGCTGCCACGCCGGCCTTGTCGTCCAGGTGGCGGGCGCTGATGTGGCCGCTTTCGGTGAATTCGGGCAGCGGGTCGAAGGCAACGAAATCACCGATGCTTACACCCAGCGCCTCGCAGTCGGCGCGGGTGGCGCAGTAGGCGTCCAGGCGTACCTCAACGTGCTCCCAGCTGACCGGCATCTGGTCGATGGCGGTGTTGAAAGCATGCCCGCTGGCCATCAGCGGCAGCACGCTGCCCCGGTATACGCCGGTGTCGGTGAATACGCTGACCCGGCTGCCTTCGGCGAAGCGGCTGGACCAGCAACCGACCGGCGCCAGGGCCAGGCGGCCGTTGTCCTGCAACTGGCGCACGCTGGCGCCGATGGTGTCCAGGTGAGCGGACACGGCGCGGTCGGGCGAGGTTTGCCGGCCCTTGAGGGTGGCGCGGATGGTGCCGCGGCGGGTCAGCTCGAAAGGGATGCCCAGTTCGTCCAGGCGCTCGGCCACGTAGCGCACGATGGTGTCGGTGAAGCCGGTGGGGCTGGGGATGGCGAGCATCTCCAGCAGCACGCGCTTGAGGTAGTCGAGATCGGGTTCGGGATGTCGGTCGGACATGGTTGGGGGGCTCCTTTACTCCTGTGCCGGCCTCCTCGCGGGCACGCCCGCTCCTACAGGAACCCCACAAGTCTCGTGGGCTGTGCTGGACCTGTGGGAGCGGGCGAGCCCGCGAAGAGGCCATCAGCCTTTACGCCAAAGGCCGGCTATGCGGAAACAGCAGATCGATAAAACGCTCGGCGGTCGGTTGCGGTTCATGGTTGGCCAACCCTGCACGCTCGTTGGCCTCGATGATCACGTACTCCGGTTGCCCGGCATCACGCACCATGAAGTCCAGCCCCACCACCGGGATCTCCAGCGCCCGTGCAGCGCGCACGGCGGCTTCGGCCAGCACCGGGTGCAGGCGTTCGGTCACGTCTTCCAGGGTGCCGCCGGTGTGCAGGTTGGCGGTGCGTCGCACGGCCAGGCGCTGGCCGGCGGGCAACACGTCGTCGTAGCCAAAGCCCGCCGCGCGCAGGGTGCGCTCGGTTTCGTCGTCCAGTGGAATGCGGCTTTCGCCACCGGTTGCGGCCTGGCGCCGACGGCTCTGGGCATCGATCAGCTCGCGGATGCTGTGCTTGCCATCGCCCAGCACTTGGGCTGGGTGACGGATCGCTGCCGCCACCACTTCGTAGCCGATCACCACGATGCGCAGGTCATGCCCGGCATGGAAGCTTTCCAGCAACACGCGGCTGTCGAACTGGCGGGCATGCGCCACGGCTTGGGTGATGTCGTCGATGCAGGTGAGGTTCACCGCCACGCCCTGGCCTTGCTCGCCATCGACCGGCTTGACCACCACCGCGCCATGCTCTTCGAGAAACGCCAGGTTGTCGTCGGCATTGCCGGCCAGCTGCTGCGCCGGCACCTGCAGCCCGGCATTGTGCAAGGCATGTTGGGTAAGGCGCTTGTCCTGACACAGGGTCATGGTCACGGCGCTGGTCAGGTCGCTGAGCGACTCACGGCAGCGAATGCGGCGCCCGCCCAGGCTGAGGGTGAACAGGCCGCCAGCGGCATCGTCCACTTGTACCTCAATGCCTCGACGCAGCGCTTCGTCGACGATGATGCGTGCGTAGGGGTTGAGGTCGGCTTGAGGCCCCGGCCCCAGAAACAGCTGTTCGTTGATGCCGTTCTTGCGCTTGACCGCGAAGGTCGGCAGGTTGCGAAAACCCAGCTTCTGGTAAAGGCGTTTGGCCTGGCGGTTGTCGTGCAGCACCGACAGGTCCAGGTAGGCCAGGCCGCGGCTCATGAAGTGTTCGATCAGATGGCGCACCAGCACCTCGCCCACGCCGGGGCGGGTGCAGTGCGGGTCTACCGCCAGGCACCAGAGGCTGCTGCCGTGCTCGGGGTCGTCGAACGCCTTGGCGTGGTTCAGGCCCATGACACTGCCGATCACCGCGCCGCTGTCTTCGTCCTCGGCCAGCCAGTACGCCGGGCCGCCCAAGTGCAGAGGCGTAAGCAGCTCGGCGTCCACCGGCAACATGCCGCGCGCCTGGTACAGGGTGTTGATCGCCTGCCAGTCGCCCGGGTTCTGCGCCCGGCGCACGCGAAAGCCGCGGAACACCCGCTGCGCCGGGCGGTAGTCGGTGAACCATAGGCGCAGGGTGTCGGACGGGTCGAGGAACAGTTGCTGCGGGGCCTGGGCCAGCAGCTGCTGCGGCGCGGCCACGTACAGGGCGATATCGCGCTCGCCGGGGCGTTCTTCCAGCAGGTCGGCGGCCAGGTCGGCCGGGTTGGGGTAGGTGTGGCCGATCAGCAGCCGGCCCCAGCCGCAATGTACGGCGCGCGGCTGGTCGTGGGGCTGGCTGCCGTCGCCGGCCAGGCGCGCCTGCAGGCGCTCGTAGGACGGCGCCTGGCCGCGCAGCAGGCGCTGACCGTAAGCGATTTCATGGGCTTTCATCGGTCAGATTCCTTGTTCGCTCAGCCACAGGTTCAGCGCCGCCAGCTGCCACAGCTTGGAGCCGCGTAGCGGTGTCAGCTGGCCGTGCGGGTTGCTCAGCAGGCGGTCGAGCATGGCCGGGTTGAACAGCCCGCGGTCCTGGCTGGGGTCGGTCAGCAGTTCACGTACCCAGCCGAGGGTGGCGCCTTCCAGATGCTTCAGGCCCGGCACCGGGAAGTAGCCCTTCTTGCGGTCGATCACCTCGTGCGGGATCACCCGCCGCGCCGCCTGCTTGAGCACCTGCTTGCCGCCGTCGGGCAGCTTGAAGCGTGCCGGAATGCGTGCCGAAAGCTCCACCAGCCGGTAGTCGAGGAATGGCGTGCGCGCCTCCAGGCCCCAGGCCATGGTCATGTTGTCGACCCGTTTGACCGGGTCGTCGACCAGCATCACCGTGCTGTCCAGGCGTAGCGCCTTGTCTACCGCATCGGGGGCGCCAGGGCGGGCGAAGTGTTCACGGACAAAGTCGCCCGCTGCGTCGCTTTCCAGCAGCCAGGGTGCCTGCACGGTGTCGCGGTACTCGGCGTGGCTGCGATCGAAGAAGGCTTCGCGGTAGGCGGTAAAGGCATCCTCTGCGCCGTCCACCTGCGGGTACCAGTGGTAGCCGGCGAACAGCTCGTCGGCGCCCTGGCCGCTTTGCACGCCCTTGCAGTGCCTGGCCACTTCCCGCGACAGCAGGTAGAAGGCGATGCAGTCATGGCTGACCATGGGTTCGCTCATGGCGCGGAAGGCGGCTGGCAACTGGTCGATGATTTCGTGCTCGGCAATGCGCAGCTGGTGGTGACGGGTGCCGTAGTGCCTGGCGATCAGGTCGGAGTACTGGAACTCGTCGCCGCGTTCGCCACCGGCATCCTCGAAACCGATGGAGAAGGTCGACAGGTCATCCACGCCCACTTCGCGCAGCAGGCCGACCAGCAGGCTGGAATCGACCCCGCCAGACAGCAGTACACCTACGTCCACTGCTGCCCGTTGGCGAATGGCCACGGCGTCGCGGGTGGCGTCGAGCACGCGGGTGGTCCAGCCTTCCAGGTCCAGCTCACGTTCATCGGGGTTGGCGCCGTAGTGCAGCTGCCACCAGGTCTGGCGTTCCACTTCGCCATGACGATCGATGCGCATCCAGGTGCCGGGTTCCAGCTTTTGCACGTTGGCCAGCAGGGTGCGTGGCGCCGGCACCACGGCGTGGAAATTCAGGTAGTGGTTGAGTGCCACCGGGTCGAGCATCGGGTCGATGTCACCACCCTTGAGCAGCGCTGGCAGGGTCGAGGCGAAGCGCAGGCGCTCGCCGTTGCGCGACAGGTACAAGGGCTTTACGCCCAGGCGGTCGCGGGCGAGGAACAGGCGCTGGTTGTCGCGTTCCCAGATGGCCAGGGCGAACATGCCATTGAGCTTGGGCAGCAGGGCCGCGCCCCAGGCGTGGTAGCCCTTCAGCAACACCTCGGTGTCGCCGTCGGACCAGAAGCTGTAGCCCAGGGCTTGCAGCTCCTGGCGCAGTTCGGGGAAGTTGTAGATGGCGCCGTTGAAGGCCAGCGACAGGCCCAGGGTGTTGTCCACCATCGGCTGGGCAGAGCCGTCGGACAGGTCCATGATTTTCAGGCGCCGGTGGCCGAGGGCGATCGGGCCTTGGCTATGGAAGCCCCAGGCATCCGGGCCGCGGGGCGCCAGGTGGTGGGTTATGCGCTCTACCGCAGCCAGGTCGGCTGGGCGAGGGGCTTGGTCGATGGGTGTAAAACGCAACTCTCCTGCTAATCCGCACATGTAACGTAAACCCTTTGAGTTTCGGCACTCTTGGCGTTACTGGCTTTTAGCTCGTACCATTTTTGTACCACTTTCCAGCGATTTCAGCTTATCAAGCTCAGCCCAGTCATTCGGCGAGTTGATCCACTTCGCATATGTCGAAAGCAGCACCTGCACGCTATGCCCGAGTTGCGCGGCGATGAATGCCGGGTTCATGCCGGCCATCAGGCACATGGTCGCGTATGTGTGGCGCGTGTCGTACATCCTGCGACGCCTGATACCAAGCTTCCGTAGGGCTGCCAGCCAGTAGCGTTTTTGACTCGTCTCGGAGCGAATGAACATCTCCGAGCGGTCACCTGTCCCACTGGGCGCGAACACGTAATCTGAACGGGCCTCGGTGAGCGGTCTGGCTTTTTCGAGCGCATGCAGGGCGCGATCGTTCAATAAAACTTTTCGGGAACGCTTCGTTTTGGTGCGATCCTGGATCACTCCACGGATCTGAATGCGGCAAACGTTGGCAGTCTTTACGCGCCTGTCGATCTCGCTCCAGCGCAGAGCCATCACCTCGCCCGGCCGCATGCCGGTGTAGAAACAGAACTCGAAATACGCCGCGTAAATTGCCGTCAAACCGCTCGTCGTTTCGTACAGATGGGCAATAATCGAATCCGCTTCCTCTTTGGTGAAGGGGTCGACCTCACGCTTCGGCACTTTGGCACCCGGGATAGACAGGGCCGGGTTTCGAACGATCAACTCGTCCGTCACCGCCTGCTGGAAGATCGACACCAGCAGGCCGACCACGCCCTTGCGGCGTACCGGGGAAGTCCACTTGATGTCGTTCATGATCTTGCGCAGGAGCACTGACGTGATGGTGTCGATCGGCTTCTCGGCCAGGTACGGAACCCAATACACCTGCAGGGCAGAGCGGTAGTTCTTCCGAGTACCCTCCACGATCTGCAAGCTGTTGAGCCAGTCCTGCGCGTAATCGAAGAAGATCGGGGTAGTTTGCTCCTGAACCACCACGCTGCGCGTATTGGGAAACAGCTCGGCGTACTTCTCTGCCGTCAGGGCGCCGAGCTTGTCCAGCCCCTTTACTTGAGCACGTAGACTCGCTGCTGCTGCGATCCCTTTCGGGGTCTGAGGGAGGGGGAGCGTCTCGCAGCACCGCTTCTTGTTCCAGGTGAAGCGAATTCGGATTGAGCGCCCGACAAGCTCGACTCCGGCCGGCAGGTCCATAGGCTTTCGATCCATTCGTCATATCTCCTTTTGCTGTACATGATCCTGCCGTTTATCTTCATCCACACCCAGTTGGGGATGATGCCTTTCTCACGCTTGCGTTGAAGCGCCTTCGCTGTACACCCCACCAACTCGCCCATCCGTTTCTCGGTGACCTTGTCGTGCACATGGTCGTCGGGCAGATTCTCTGCTGCTGCCATCGCTATTCCTCCTGACGCGTCAGGTTTTGGTTGTCACGCTGATCTGTCACGTCAGGTTCGTTTTGCTGGCGGCAGCGCAGGCTTCGACTCAATGAACGAGCTGGCCGAGTGTTCGCCGCCAATGTGGCGGAAGTAGTCAATCTCAACCTTTGCGCTTTCAATCAGTACGCGGCTGATATCCGATACCGACTGGGCGCGCTGAACCTCCTTGGCCAAGTTGTCGTCATCGGCCTCACGCACCGCTTCGAGCTGGGCGAACAGGTGGTCGCGAAGGTCGCTGAGCTTATTTTTCATTCCTGGTCTTCCTCTTGATCTCTTTTTTCAGTTCGTTTTGCAGGTGGAGAATGTCAACGATCTCCTCCGGCAAGCCTTTGTAGTGATGGTTGTTGCGCAACTGGTGTTCGGCACGCGTGCGCAAGCATAGGTTGGCCAAGTTCGTGTTCTGCACGTTGCCGTCTTTGGCTGCCACGACCATCCCCTCTGGAACGGGTCCGTTGGCTTGCTCCCAGGTGTAGGTATGAAGCGGCTTCCACACGTCGGGCTGAGCTACCTTGATCAGCGTGTACCGACCCTTCCGGTGGGTTGCCCCTACTGGCCTTGGATCTTGGCCAATCTGACCCCCTTTGGCCTCCAGCCTGGCAAGCAGGATTCGGCGATGCGTTTCCGACCTGTGGGCATCGGTCTTAACCAGTCCAAACTGGGCTGCCCTCAACGTGATGGCTGTCTTCGTCCGCCCTGGCAAAAGCAGGCAAAGCTCCTTGTTGGTTTTGTTGGGGTAGAGCTGGCGAAGGAGTGCATCCTCCGCCTCGGTCCAGCGCTTTACCGGCCCCCGCTTAGTCACGATCTGCTCCGAAAGTGGTCGGCCAGTACCCGGCGCCCATCCAAGCCACAGGCCGTGGAAAGGTCGATGACTTGGCCAAAGGTGGTTTCACGGCGCTGCAGGGCGTCCCACAGCAGCAGAAGCAGGCCGGCCTGGTTCATGGCTGCTGATCCTGTACCACCTGCTGCTGCAAGGCCTCCAGGCGCAGGGCGGTGTCGATCTCCTGATCCAGCTCTTCGCCGGAGAGCCAGTTATCGCCGCGCACCACCAGCAGGTCTTCGTCGGGATCTTCGATTCGCTCACGGTCACGCAGCCAGCGGTACCGGCGTGCATCTGCCGCCATGCGGACGTGGTCGTCGATGCTGAACGCTGGCGCTTCCTCGACGGTACCTTCAGCCACGCGACGGGCGTGGATCTCTTCGCGGTCAACGATCACCCCGCGCGGGGCCTCAATCCCCAGACGAACCTGGCAGCCGTTAACCTGGGCCACGCTGACCCGGATGTTGCCGCCGATGATGACGGCCTTGCCGATGTTACGACTTAACATGAGCATCGGTGAATCTCCTTATTTAAGGCGAGCGAGTACCCGCCGAGTAACTTGGCTTTCGATAAAAGTTGTTGATGTTGCTGTGCGGAAGTTATGCCTTGAACAGGCTGAATACTTCGCGCTTACTTTTGCCTACCATTCCGGCGATTGCTGAAACTTTCACTTGTGCGTCGGTGTGCCGCTTAATCTGGTCAGCATCAAGTTCTCCGAGGCGAGTATGTTTCATGACCTTCTCGCATTTACTGAACTCGCGGCGAACACCTTGCATTGCGTTATCAACAGCGATGAATGCCTGGTCGCTCGGCGGAACAATCCGATAACCCTTGCCGCGCACGCTAACAATGTAGATTTGATGTTGAGTTAACAGTGCTTCCTTGAACTGCTCTACACGGTCCAAGATGATGAACTGACAGTTGACCATTTCCTTTGCGGTGCTGGGCTTCGGCAAGTTCAGCGCCCACTCAAGCCAGGCGTGGCTGATGAGCTGGCCATCCTCGAACTTGTCGGCAAGGAACTGCTCGACGGCCTTGTCCAGGCTCCAGCTGTTCGGCTTGAGCGGCACGACAGGCATTACAGCACCTCCACGGCGAAGCGGCCGAATTTCGGGCGGTAGTCGCCGACACCGCAGTACTGGCCAGCGTCCTCGAGGCACTTCAACACCTGGTCGCGGTCGATGGACTCCTGGTCGTAGGCGATCTCGCAGACCACTGCCCAGGAGCGGAAGAGGGGGCGATATCGGGTGATTCGGGCGGTGCCGACCTTCACCGAGCGGGCATCGTAGAACTGCTCATCCCACAGGCCTTCTACGGTGCGCGGGCCTTCGTAAATGATCGGGCAGCGGGTATCCATTATCTCGACGGAGCGCTTGAGCTGGGTACCCATCTTCGAAAGTTTGCCGCCAGCAACCAATGCGGATTCAATGTTGATACCTGGCAAGTACGGCCCGACATCATCGGCAAAGTACAATCCGCCACGCCACTCACTGCGGGCAATAAGTTCGTGATCTTCGTCTGACTTTTTGCGCTTAGAAGTCAACTGTTTATGCGCTTTGGTTAGTTTGTTCAAAGGGTCGGCGAACACGTCGGCATGAACGAGAAGCGGACGGGTGCCTACGATTTTAACTTTCAAAGTTTGCATGTGAATCTCCAATAGATAGCTGCGTGTGCCTTTTCGCTCAATGCGATGCACGGTGCTTTGCGTGTTGGAACTTCAAAACAACCTCGGTGGAAGTTGCTTTGAGGTCGTCACTGGATTCAGCGCCAGTGACATCGCTGCGAGTTATCGCCCTTGCCGTGCCCGGCCGTGGCTCGCCATGCCTTACCCGGCCTCACCCCAAGTGCTTTCGCACCGCAATGACCACTCTATGAATGGGCATTACGCTGACCAGCAGCCCTTGCCGCGCTCTACCCGATCGCGCCAAGCCTCGCCTCGCACTGCCTCGTGGTACTCGGTACCGGAAAGCACCCTCTGCGAAGGTGCTGACCGCTACGTTGTAGCCCTTGCCACGCCATGCCCAGCCAAACCACGCCCAGGGCTGCCCCGCAGTGCCGTGCCTCTTGATGGCTATCGCCACCGGACTACGCTCCCGAGGAAGCGCAGGCCGCTGATTACAGCCCTTGCCGAACCCGGCCTGACCAACGCCATGCCTAGCCGAACGCTGCCGCGCCAAACCTCATGATGCCTTCGCACCGGACAGCGCCCTCACCGAAGGCGCTCGCCGCTGCTATGCCACCAGTTGTTGCTCAACCCGCCGCGCTGCAACGCGAAGCTCAACACGCTTCTCGCCACTCCCTCGACGAACCCGAAGTGCAACGTCATCAGCCATCAGGCCGTGGATCACCAAAAACAGAGCCAGGGCGGTTGCGGCGGGGCTGATGACGCCACGTTTGAATGCCTCAGCAACCAGGGCGGCACGACGGGTGACACCCCATTTCGTGCCGAGGGCGATCAGTCGCTTCTTGACACCATCCTCGCTGATGCCCAATGTCCGAGCAGCTTCCTTGCCCGAAGCGCCGCCAGCGATGGCCAGCAGGCACTCCAGCTCACGCGGAGCAGCGCCTTGGCCCAGTAGGCCTTGCCAGTTGCCTACGGTGATTGAGGTTGATGGGGTCATGCTTGGAAACTCCATGGCAAGTGCGATGGAGCAAAGAGTACCAATTGGTAAATCTTTGTCAATCGGGTGGCCGAAAATTTACCAAAAAAAACCCGCCGTAGCGGGTTGTCTGGTTCATGTAAGCTATATTCTTGATCCGCTCCAGATGTAGACGACACGCGCTACCACCGAGATTCGGTCCATCATGTCATGGGGTATGCAGACCTCTTTGAACTGCGGATTATCGGACAGGATACGGATCCCATCCATGTCTACCTGTATGCGCTTGATAGTGAGTACGCTACCAATACGGACTACATAGACGGCATCGTATAGAGCCTCTGTCACCCCAACATCCACGACAAGGAGGTCACCATGCTTGATGGTTGGAGCCATACTGTCCCCGAGCCCTGTTGACATGCGTAGATTCGAGATGTCCGTCATGGACATGGATCTACGCAGCCATGCCAAGTCAAACACGGCAGTCCTAATAGGGGTTTCGCTTTCAGCGCCTTGCGCGTGCTTCCCCCAGCTTTCAGGAATCTCGAGCACGGGAATTGTGACGTTGTAGAACGGATACTCGTGGTCGTCAGTCGAGTCCCAGTTCCTCACGTCTATAGGCTCAGAGATTGTTGAAGCGCGGGATTGAGCGTCGTTTACCGCTGATATGGCCAGCTCCAAGCCCTTAGGATCATCTAGCCATCCGTTGGGCAAATGACACATGCCTTCAATCTGCCGCGCCAATGATTCCCCAATATTCCTTGAGTGCGCTGGATTGTCAGAAAACAGCCTGGCCACGTAGGAGGGAGAGCGCTCAATGGCTTCCGCGAAGGCTGATTGCTTTCCGCCAAAGCGTGTCAGCACAAGCTCCCGGAGCCGGAGCCTGCGTACATTTCTGATTTGGTTCGAGTCATTAGTGTCCATGCCTGACTGTACCTTTTATTTCCCTTTTGGAAAATTACCTTGAAATGGTGCATGAATCAGGTAGCCTGCGACATAAATGCACCAATAGGTAAATCTGAATGAACCTATCCGAGTACCTTTCGCAGCTCCCGCGGGGCGGCAAGAAAGTCCTTGCGCTCAAGCTTGGCGTGACAGCGTCGTATTTATCGAGGCTCGTTTCAGGCGACAGGGCGATCACGGCCGAAAGGGCTCTGCAGATAGAAAGCGCTACTGACGGGCTCGTAAGTCGCTGCGTACTTCGCCCGGATCTGCAGTGGGGCTTGACTCGCGATGAAGAGCAGCTTCCCAAGGCAAAGGCCCTGCCGACCTTGAACGCAAATGTACGCTCAAGATCACGGCCAGGTCAGTCCCTTGAAGTGGCTGGCGTTTTATCCAGTACCGGAGGTGCCCAGTGAGCAATGTAATCCACCTCGACTTCGAAGGGCGACAGGTAGACCTCAGCGCTGACGGCTGGTTGAACGCCACGAAAATCGCCAAGCAGTTCGACAAGGAACCTACCGCTTGGCTTCGCCAAATCGACACCCTCGAATACCTTTGCGTCATGGGGGATGCCCTTGGTGTCAATTCTGTCACCCTGACAGAATTCAATGAAATCAAAGAGTTGGATGCGTCTAAGTCCTGGGTTCGCTCCAAGATTCTCGCCCTCACGAAAAGGACTGGCCTCGTGTTGACCAAGGCTGGCGGCAGTGGCGGAACATGGTTGCACCCGAAGGTCAGGGTTTATTTCGGTCGCTGGATTAGCACCAGGTTCGCTGTTTGGTGCGACACGAAAATTGAAGCGCTGTTGAGCGGCGCTCCGTCGAAGCTAGATCGACTCAATCGCGCTTGCAAGATATTCGACGACCGCGAATCTCTCGCCAGCACCTACGGGCGCGGGCTTTGTGAGTGGAAGCGCGACAAACCGCTGCTGCTAGGCGACATCGAGCGTGATCTTGATTCGCTGCAAATGGTGCTCGGTCTGAACAACCCAAATCAACCTCGCCTGAAGGCCTCCTGATGACGGCCTCGGCATCCATGTTCTTGCTGTCCGGCTGATTTTTTCCGGGCAACAAAAAACCCGCTGCCAGGCGGGTTCTTTAACCGACCTCTGCCAGGAGGTCATCGCTTCACATCACCTTGAGATAGGAGGATGCGCTATGTCGCACCCAAAAAATACCACTGCGCAATCACCCGCGCAACCACCCAAGCCTCACTTGAGCGATCTCCGTAGCCGCTTCCGTGCGGCATATGGCGTTCACGGCATCGCCAGGATACTGCTTGAAGACTCGGCGGAGTCTGGCGAGTTGCTCAATGGACGCGACCGAGAGGCCTTGTTGAACGCCTTAGAGCACTGCGCAGAAACGCTCTACGCCTACCACGAACACGCCTACCAAGACGCGCTCCCTCATGCCGTTGAGCAAGGCGGTGCCCAATGACCGCACTTGTCACGCGCATCCAGCGTTTCGCTGTCTCTGGTGTCTCGTACCAAGTTGAAGCTGGTGCTCCCTGCAGCGTTGCTCTTGTCGCTGCAGGGAGCATCTTGTCGGGCGTCAACATCTTGCTCGGCAACCTCATTGATCAGGCAGATGAGCAAGCTTGCGAGCTCTACGCAATCCGCACCTTGACCATGCAGGTCGAGGCCATGATCGATTCTATGGAAGTACCGATCCGCGACGCTGAAGACCGCGCACCACAAAACCCAACCTCTCCAGTTCGTGGCGCGGAGGTGACCCAATGAGCACGAAAACCAGCGACCTGGGCGAAAAGATCATGGCCCGACTGCGCGTCATCGAGGGTTTCGCTTCCATTTTGATGGAGAACGGTAGCTTCAAGGGGGGGGCGGACAGCCAGTTCGTCCCTCAGCTCGATCACCTCAGCGAATCCACCATCCAAGAAGCGATGTACATGCTGGCGGATCAGGCTCAGGAACAACTGCTTCAGCTGATGAATGCCGCAGGGGGTGCCCAATGAAGACCCTTCAAAACATTGCTGATGAAGCCTACGACGACCTGATGGTGCTGCGGGAAAAGCTCAACGACTTCAAGACCATGTTCCTGGCTGTGAGCAAGTTGCTGCCCGAGCATGACACTGCAGGCCGCTTGGCAGGCATCGGGGCCATTCAAACCGAAGAGTGGGCGACCAATGCCGAGGAGTGGGCGCGAAAGATGGATGAAAACCTTCGAAACCTTGAAGCCCAGCAGCCCGCCGCGCCACAAAAACCTGCCTCTGCAAAACGTGGCGCGGGAGGTGCAGCATGCTGACCGTGCGAAACGAGCTGATGCCAGCGCTGGCTGCTGGGGTGATCGTGCAGGACGTGATTCTCTCCGCAGAAGAAATCGCAAAGTTCAACGAGGCCCGCGAGGCTTTCCGGGCGATCAAGACTCTGTACTGGACACAAGTCGTCCCTGGGCTCGGCGGCTTCGAAAATCCCGTAGTCTGCGAGCTTGAGCGCCTTATCGAGCGTGTTGTTTTCGACACTCGCAACTTTCTATACCCCCACCGCAACTCGGCCGCCTTCCATGATGCAAAGGATGTGGGAGGTGCTGTATGAACCTGATCACCGCCACCGCACTCACTATGTCTTCTCGCGACATCGCGGACTTGGTTGGATCTCGTCACGACAAGGTGAAGCAGTCGATTGAGCGTCTTGTAGAGCGCCGCGTGATCGTCCAACCCCCAATGGGGGATGAACAGACCGTCGATTCTCTTGGGCGCCCCCGTACCGAATCCGTCTACCACGTCAACAAGCGCGACAGCTTCGTTGTCGTCGCGCAGCTCTCACCCGAGTTTACTGCGGCGCTGGTAGACCGCTGGCAAGAGCTGGAAGCCAAGCTTGCTGGTCGACCAATCGTTCCGCAGAGCCTGCCGGAGGCCCTGCGCCTTGCTGCTGACCTCGCCGAGGAAAAAGCGGTGCTGGCGCTGGAGAACCAGCAGCAGGCCAAGAAGATCGAGGCCTTGGAAAACCTGTTCATGCCAGGCGAGACGGTTCCGCAGTTCGCCAAGCGGCTCAACGGTGTGAATTCCCAGCTGGTGCTGGCATTTCTGGCCGAGCTGAAGTGGATCTACAACACCGAATCTGACCCCGACCATTCGCCCAAGTATCGCGTGTATGCCATGGCGCGAGACAGGCATCTGCTCACTGAGAAACCCTACAAGGTCAGCGGCGAAGGCATGACGGGCTTCATCCGCTATGCCCCGGTGATGCTGGAGAAGGGCGCCCAGCGCCTGCACGACCTGTACATGGAGGGCCGGCTGCCCATGAAGAAGACCTGGGACGGCAAGTTCTTTTACACCAAGTTCAACCCGGAGAATTCCCTGTGAGTAAGAAACTGACCTACGAACAACTCATGGGGCAGATCGCCGAGGCCGCGGTGGGCTATCAGCAAGCCGAGACCCAGCGCAATGCCCTGCGCCGCGAGCTGAACGGCCTGTACAGGACCTACTTTGCCGCCTACGGCCATCCTTACCCGGGCGAGCCGCGCAAGCGCATTGACCCCGAGGACGAGCGCTTCCGCGGCGTTCTGAGCTTCACCGACGCGGCCTTCCAGCGCTGGCTCTCCGCACGCGAGCTCACCACCCGACTGAAACGCAAGCTGCGCGGGCTGGTCGAGCGCCTGGAGCGTGCCCAATGAGCAAGGTAATCAACAAGGCCTATTTCGAGAGTTTCTCCAATGCGGCTCTGATGCTGCTGTCCTTCGAGGCCGTTATGGACGCAATCGAAGTGATCAGCGACGGCGCCAAGATCCGCGAGTACGACGAAACCTATGTCGGCCTGATCGGCGCGAGCCTGGCGCTGAGCGTGCTGTTCGAGCGGCAGACCGGCAATGACGCTTCAGTCGTGTGCGGCGAGCACCTTGAGCAAGAGCGCCGGCATCTGCTGGAGGGTGGTGAGCCGCCAACCTTCAGCATCCCGATCGTCAACACGCGGCGTGAACCGCTCCCGCCGGAGTCATTTGATCAACTGACCAACCTGCAGCTTGCCAGTGCGTCGTTCAATTACGCCGACAAGGTATTTGAGACGATCAGCAACCACTCGCCTCACGCGCTCGAAATGGCCGAAGCCAGGGTGTCGTCGCTTGATGCTGTTACCGCGCTTCGCTCGCTCGTCCTGCGTTTGGCTGGTGGCACGTTTACTGACCTTGGCCAACATGTCGCGAAGATCACCGGTCTCTCATCGGAGACTCTCCAATGACCATTACCCCAAACTCCGCCCAGGAGCTCCATCAGCGCGCTGGCGCGTCGATCGTGCCGAGTGGATGGCCTTGCTGCGATCTGTTCAAGCTATTCCCAGAGGGTGCCCGCTGGCAGTTCTACGAATGGGCAAAACAGCAGCGGGCTTTTCTTGAGCAGCGCGGCTGGATTTTCGAGGAGTCGCACGACCAGTACGTGCGCCGCGTTTGTGAGGAGTTGCAGCTGTGAGCAAGCCTGTGAACGTGGAAAAAGCAACGCCCACGACCTTCTACGCCAAGCAAGCGCCGTATAGCTCGCTGAGCAATGACGTGGTGGCCATGATCATCAACCCTGATGCTCTGGCCATCTGGACCTACCTGCAGACGCGCTCCAGCGACTGGAAGGTCATTGGCTCACACCTGCAGGACAGGTTCGCAATCGGTCGTGAGCGCTACTCGAAGGCCATGGCTTGCCTCAAGGACTTAGGGCTGGTGAGCCATGAGGTCGTGCGCGAGGAGGGCACTGGCAAGGTGCTCGGCCGTCGCGTGATCGTCCACTACGAACCGAACCTACAGGTTTCCGAATATTCGGTTAACCGAAGTGTGGGTTTACCGAACTGTGGGCAAACCGACAACTACTTAATAAAGGATTCTATTACTCAATCAATAGAGAAAAAACCAACGGTCGCTGACGCTCCCTGTCTGGTCGAGTTCGATAGTTTCTGGAAGCTCTACCCGCGCAAGGTCGGCAAGGTCAAAGCCGAGAAGGCCTGGGCGAAGCTCAAGGTGGACACTTCCCTGTTCAACCGCATTGGCATCGCTCTGGCTGCCTGGACCAATTCTCACGACTGGACCAAGGATGGCGGCCAGTTCATCCCGCACGCGGCCACCTGGCTCAACGGCAAACGCTGGGAAGACGAACTACCAGCAGCCGCTGGCGCCAATGCAAAGCCCCAAGCAAGCGCAGTACTGCAAGTGCCTGCCCATCACCAGGAGATGTACCCTGATGACCTCATCTAAATTCAGTCCAGCCCCAGGCGAGCGCGCCATCGGCATTGCCAAATGTGAAGCACCTGGTCATGGCCAGTACGAAACGAAGCAGGTCGAGCAGTTTGATGGAGGGTGGAAGGCGACTGAGTGCCCGCGCTGCCGCTGGGAGGCTCTGAACCTCCAGTGCGAGGGTAGCGTGCGTGACGCTGCGTACGCTGAGAAGGAAGCCGAAGAGCTCAACCGTGACCTTTTCGCCACCGGCATCACGCCGCGCTTCCGGGGCTGCACGTTCGACAGCTTCATCACCAACGCTGAATCGGCCAAAGTCCGCGCCCAGTCTATTTGCCGGCGCTACGCCGAGGAGTTCGAAGGCCACTACCGGGCTGGCCGCGCACTCATGCTACTGGGCGAGGTCGGGAACGGGAAAACTCACTTGTCATGCGCCATCCTGCAGCACGTTGTTCGGGAGTATGGCGCCAAGGGCCTGATTGTCACTGCTGAGGCGATCATGCAGGCCGTGACGGACAGCTTCCGTAGCAACGCCGGGCCGTCGAAGTCCGGCCTGCTGGCAGAGTTGGCCGCTGTCGACTTGCTGGTTATCGACGAGGTGGGTATGCACACGCCCCGCCCGGGAAAGGACTTCATGCCCAGCTTGCTGCATGAGGTGATCGACCGGCGCTACCAGCTTGTCCGTCCGACGATCCTGATCAGCAACCAGGACCGTGAGCAGTTGCCGGCCTACATCGGGCCGCGGGCCATGGATCGTCTGCGTGAGAACGGCGGCCTGCTGGCGCCCTTCACCTGGTCGTCAGCGCGTGTCGGAGGGGTAGTATGATCAGCCAAGATTACGTGGCTTGCACACAGGATGTGTCACGGTTGCACAGCCCTGAGTCAGAGCATGCCCTGATCGGCGCCATGATCCACCAGCCAGCGCTCATCGACGACGTGAAGCTTGAGGTCGGCGACTTCTATCAGCCCGACTGTGCCGAGCTGTTCGAGCTGCTGCTGGCGCTCAAGGCGAAGGGACGGCAGATCGACGTGGTAACCCTGTCGGATGCCAGGCCGACCTTGGCAGACGGCCGTGGCACGCTGGCAGTGGCTGCTCACATCGCTCATAACACGCCGAGCGCGGCAAACTTCGCAGAGTACGCCCGGATCGTGAAGCAGCGGTCGGTGGCCCGCCGGGTAGTCGCCGCTGCGCACATCATGTCGGAGCGCCTGAAGGATGGCGACTCACTGGACGAAGTGCTGGCGCAGGGGCAGCAGGCCTGGATTGCCCTTGAGGCGGAAGGGTTGGATTCCCGCAAGCGGTACCGTTTCGTCGGCGAGATCCTGCCCGAGGCAATCGATGGGATTGATCGCCGGTTCAACCGCGAGGTGGTGCTGGGCTTCGATACCGGGCTGCCATCGCTCGACAAGTTCATTCCCGGCATCTGCGCCGGGCACATGGTGGTTATTGCCGGCGCCCCAGGCAGCGGCAAAACCACCTTGGGCCTGGGCATCGCTGAGCGAGTGGCGCTGGTGGCCAAGTCCACGTCGCTGGTGTTCAGCCTTGAGATGACAGATGTGGAGCTGACAAACCGGTCGCTGGCCTCGGTGGGTAGCGTGCAGCTGAAGCACATCACCGAAGGTCATTCGATGGCCGACAACGATTGGCCGGGCCTGACGGCGGCTGTGAGCAAGCTCGATGGGGCGCCGCTGATCTTCTGCGATGACGCCTCGTTGACGATGCGCGATATCCGTCAGATCTGCCGCACGGTCAAGCGCGAGCACGGCCTTGGCTCTGTCACGCTGGACTACATCGGTCTGGTCAACGGCGAGAGCAAGTCGGCCAGTAGGTACGAGCAGGTCACCGACATCAGCAAATCGATCAAACGCCTGGCCAAGGAGCTGGGAGTGCCCGTGATGGTGTTGGCGCAGTTGAACCGGGGCCCAAGCAACCGCGCCAACAAGCGCCCCACCAAGAGCGACTTGCGCGACTCAGGCCAGATCGAAGCCGACGCCGACGTGGTGGTGCTGGTCCACCGCGATCCCGAGTCGGAAGAGGGGCAGTCGGGGGTGACCGAGCTGATCGTGGACAAAAACCGTCATGGCGAAACCGGTATCTGCCGCGTGCAGCACCAGGGTGCCTATCACAGGTTTGCCGAGCTGGTCGGGTATCAGCCGAGCAACGAAGAAGTCGAAATGGGCAGGACATTTGCCGGCCGCCACCGCACCAAAGGAGCTAAGCATGAATCTTTCTAATTTCTGGCCACGCGCTGGCGCTGGCAAATCAGCGACCCCGGTCGTTTCGGTGAGTGTCAGCAAGCGTGCTGGCGCCGGGCATCCTGTTGCCACTGGCAATACCCCGAAGCTTGCAGAACCGCACCCGCGCTTGGTTGGGCCCCGTGAGTTGCCCGACACTCTGGAGGCCTGCGAGGCCCTGCATGAGCAGCTGGTGGCTGACGCTATCCGCCTGGAGCTGTCGCTGGCGCAGGCCGTCGAGCGCGCCATCCAGGGCACGCCATACGACCGAGCCTGGTACAACCGGGCGAAGGCCGCGCTCAAGCACTTGAACCATGACCGCACCCGGCTGCTGTACCGGTGCGGCCAACTGCGCAAGGAGGCCAAGGCGCACGCCCAGCAGCACATGGATCGGGTCATCCTCGACGTAATCAAGGAGTCGATGCCCGCCGACCAGTTCCTGGGCTTTGTTCGAATCGCAGAGGCTCGCATGGCCTCGGGGGTGACCCAATGAGCAACGTAACTGCGGCATTGCCGCGCAAAAGCCTTCAGGAGCATGAGCGCCAGTTCCTGAAGATCGCAGGACAGCACTTGGCTGAAGAGAAACTTGGTGGCGCGGATGCCATGGCCTGCCTGCTCGACATGGTGGCCAGCTGGCACGCGACGCGGATCAACATTGAGTTCGGCGAGTACTGCAAGCGTTGGGTCACGGAAGGTAACGCAAAGAGCAAGTTCGCCGACAGACTGCTGCGCGACCTGTTGGGCTTGGATGACAACCCGCCACCACGTCGCATTCGGAGAGCTGCATGACGGTCTATCGTGACGCCGAGCACGGCGTAGTCAGGGCAATGACGCTCGACGCAATATCGCTACACAAGGGCCAGGCCTGGCAGGGCAAGTACCAGCCACCGGGCTCGCAGCCGGGAAAGGGTGACAACCCGTGCC
This sequence comes from Pseudomonas sp. 13159349, assembly GCF_013305685.1. Lineage (NCBI taxonomy): Bacteria > Pseudomonadati > Pseudomonadota > Gammaproteobacteria > Pseudomonadales > Pseudomonadaceae > Pseudomonas > Pseudomonas sp. 13159349. Next base: position 1,581,599 of record NZ_CP045553.1, read on the forward strand.
CTCTGGATCGTTTCGACCAGCTCACCCAGGACGCTATGACCCGATCTCTGCTACACAGGGTACTTTCGCCGCTGCACTGGAACATGCTTGAGGCGTTCTACAAGGTCGACAACAGCAAGTCGTTGCAGCGGGAGAGGGCGCTCGCCATCCAGTATGTGGCCAGGGCGGCACCGGGCAAGGCGCATTGGCTGTTCCGGCAGAAGTGCGTCACAGCGTGGGCTGTCGCCAACCTGTCGGAGGGGTTCATGGTGATTCACAGCTGGGACAATCTAGACTCGCCCACGCCAGAGAAGACGCTTTACCGCTGGAGATCGGATATGCGGCGGTGGCTCAAGGAGGAGATGGACAAAGCGTTCGCTTCGGCAGCGGTGATTCTTGACGAAGCAGGCCTCATTGCAGAATCCACTTGACGCGGTGAGAAAATGAGAATCTAATTAGCCACATTGCGGTTCTGCGTCTTCTGAATGAGAACCTCCAAAAGCCCCGGCAATCATGTCCGGGGCTTTTGCGTTATGGCTCTCTGGGTTCGAGAGCCTGCGTAAAAAGTTCTTTCATGCCGGATAAACACCTGTTTTCATAACAGCGTGTCCAGCTTGCAACGTTACGCGACACAGACAAACCCCGGCCATCGTGTCGGGGTTTTGTGTTTTTGAGGGGCTTCGATTCAGGTAGCCCTCCAGAAAAAGCATTTTTCTTGTATGAGGGAACGATTTGATAGCGCTATGATTCTGATAGGTTGCTACTCAATAACATGGAAGACCGTGAGTATGAAAAACGTTCTCGCCGTTGTGGCGCTTTCCCTTTTCGCTGCGTCCGCCGGAGCGGCTGAGCTATCCGGAGCGCTTGGCGCGACAGGCCAAGGTGGTCTTACAGCGCGCGTCGGCATTGGCTTTAACTGGGGCAAAAGCTGGTTTGAATCCAGTACTGGCCGTCTCACCGGTTATTGGGATGCTGGCTACACCTACTGGGAAGCAGGCGATGCTTCAGGTGGGGCTCACTCGCTGTCCTTTGCGCCAGTTTTCGTTTACGAGTTCGGCAGCGGTAACGTGAAGCCATTCGTTGAGGCTGGCATCGGCCTGGCGGTCTTCTCTGGTACGTCCGCAGGTGACCAGGACTTTGGTTCGGCCTTCAACTTTGAAGACCGCATCGGTGCGGGCTTGAAGATCGGCGAGACGCAGAAGGTTGGCATCCGAGCGATTCACTACTCCAACGCTGGCATTAAGCAGCCCAACGACGGTATCGAGTCGTACTCGCTGTTCTACAGCCACCAGATTTAAAAAAGCACGATCCCTCTTTGCCCGCCCTGTGCGGGCTTTTTTATGCGGATGACACGCTCAGGCAGCTGGGCTAAGTCGGTAGTGGCGTCGATCAAAGCCGTGCGCTCCCTGATCGGCTACGCGATGAGAGTCTGGGGTATGTGACCCAGCGATCCAGGCCAACAAGCCGGGTAAGCACCGGCCCTCCGCACCCATTCCAAGCCTCGGTATCTGCCGGGGCTTTTTCGTATCTGGAGGTTGTATGGAAAAGCTACAGCTCGACGTTGAGGTTGAGGGCGCCGCTGACTTCCTGCGCCCTCTGAGCGAAACGCTCAAGTCACTTGAACAGTTTCCCGAGCTGCCGCTCCAGGTCTTTCGTGACCTTGTCACCCACAGCCTTCATGAGCTTTCCGTAAGTCTCGATAGCGCCGCACTTGCCGCAGGTGACCTTCGAGTTGTTGTTCGGCCTAGCCGGAACCTCGAACTTGTCACTGCCGCACTTGGCGCACTTGAGGGTTACCTTCATCGTTTTTCGCTCCGTGAAACGTCTTGTGTGGAAACTCGACGATAGCACGGAGCCACCTTTCTACCCATTCCAAGGGCTCGCCATTTCGGCGGGCCTTTTTCGTTTCAGGAGCCTGCCTTGGACGTCAACGTTATTCAGAGTGCCGATTATGTTCCCGGCATGTCCGGCTACCGCCTGGATCTCAAGGCGGGCGCCATGGAGATCAATAGCGGTCATATGGCTGTCGGATCTTTGCCCAGCGACCCGCAGATGATCACCGTCACCGCCAGCGAGTGGCCAGAAAGCGAAGTCCCGGCAGGGGCTAAGGCCCGCCTGGCGTTCTTGCAGGAGCAGATCGGCAAGGTGCCGGTCGAGTTCCGCGCTGATGCCGAGTTCTCGACCGAGGATATTTCGTTCGATCACGACGGATCGGACATCCGCACCACGCTGACCTACCGGCGCCTTGAGACTGATCAGGAAGCAGCAGAACGGGTTGCCCGTCAGGCCGGGCCTGGCATGACCATCAATGCTGACGGCGTGTGCATCACGGCCAACGGCAAGGTCGTCGTCAGGCTGGGCCGCTGCATGGATGATGAGCGGCCTGCCGAACAGCCATGTCGTGACGATGACAGCGAGGGCGAACTGCGTGATGCGCTGGCTGACTGGAAGCCAGGCGAAGGATTGCTGGCAGGAAAGCTCCTGACGGCTGCTGATCGGTTCGCAGTGAGCATGGCGAAGAACTCCCAAGGTGATTACATCTGCACTGGCATTGGCCTTGGCGTCGATCCTGCCCGGAGCGAAACCAAGGATGGCTTGGCGGATCGACTGCATGAGATCTCCAGCCAGATCGCCGAAAGCGAGCTTGGTCAGGAGCTCCGTTCCAAGATCGATGCGGTTGATACCGTCCGTGAAGTCATCCGCAAAGAGCTCCGCCCTGGCGGCATGCTGTTCCGCCGCTGATCTGCTGTGTTTAGCCCGCCATGAGCGGGTTCATTTTTCTATGGAGCATCACCTATGGCCGAGCCAAGCACCGGCGCCCTTGCAGTGACCGGCGTACTTGCCAGCGTCGGCCTGGGTGCCCCGGCATAGCTAATCATCCCCCTCAAAGCGTACATCCGAGATACCCAAATCTGCGACCGCAATGCGGAGATCATCATGTGATAAGCGGCACGGCGCGCGCGCCTCAGGCAAGGGGGCAGCGGGGGCATGCAGACGGAGGAGAGCGGTCAGCACATTGTCTTCGTTCGGCGTGCTAGACCAATCGCATATCCAGAATCTGGTATGGCCTTTGAGGTTGTAGTCGATGCGGTATTTCATAGGTTGCCGGACCTCCGCCATTGGACGTCAGTTATGCCGAAGCGCTCAGCAACAGGTCGAGAGACCTTCCTGATATCCGAAGCAGTGAATTTAGGAATGACTCCTACGCCAGCTTCGCAGGCCGCCCAGTGCCAAGCCTCAGCGTTATTCATTCGCTCGGCGCGGACGATGAATTCGCGAGCCTCCCCGTGGAGCTTGTAAGCGATTAAAAAAATGTCACTGATCGGCATTTATTAGTTCCCTCTAGTGAGGCCAGATCGGGCAACATTCCTTTTAGCCTCTAGGGGGCTCCTGGGCAAGCATCCGACCGGTTTTACGTCGGTGCACGAATTTTCATTTACGGAGCAAGCAATGGCCCGACCGACCTCGGCCCAGGCGCAGCCACCTCGCTGGGCATAAGGCTCCTCTACTGTTCTCGCTGGGTGGTTGGTCGCCCCAGCCTTCCGCACCCACTCCTAGGCTCGCCACAACGGCGGGCCTTTTCTTTTTCCGCTCCCCGCAAAGGGAGGAATCGAGATGGCCCCGATGCCCGAGAAAGACCCTGGCCTCTGGGCCGCACTCATCGCTTGGGTGATCGCCCACCAGCCGCAGCTCTACGCCGCCGGCCTGTCGGTCGCCATCGCTGTATTCCGCGTGATGTATGGCGGAGGCAACCGTCGGCAGATGTTGCTGGAAGGTGCGCTGTGCGGCCTGATCACCCTGGCCCTGGTGCCGCTGCTCGAATGGATGGGCTTGCCACAGGGTATGGCCACATTCGCCGGCGGCGCTGTCGGGTTCATGGGTGTGGAGAAGCTTCGCGGCTACTCCGACCTTTTCCTTTCTCGCAAGGCTCAGGGGTGATCAATGAAGACGGCAGAGCAATCCCGTATCAAGTACCTGCTCTCCTCGCGGCCTTTGGTCGTCAAGCGCGACGGCATGCACGTTTGCCTGCATGACGCGTTCAGCGGCGAGGTGTTGGCAGGGCAGACCAAGGTCCAGCTGATTCAAGAAGCTGGGCAGGTGACGCGGCTGGTCGTTGAGTTCAACTGTGACGGTACTCATGTTCGGCTGGACGGTGAGTGATGTCCTGCAGCGGATGCGCCGCCCGGCGCGAGTGGAGGGACTGAGCAGTGATTCCCATCGATAGATTGAGGCAACAGTTAACCTACGACCCTGCTTCCGGCGTGCTTAGAAGGGTTGTAGGGCCGAACGCGGGCAGGATTGAAGGAGCGAAGAGCTCCAACGGTTATCTGAAGCTTCGCCTGGATGGTGTGAATCTCTACGTCCACCGGGTAGCTTGGGCTCTCGTCCATGGCGCCTGGCCCAGCCATGACATTGATCACATCAATGGTGAGAGAGATGACAATCGGCTCTCGAACCTGCGGGTGCTTAGGCGCCACGAAAACTTGCAGAACATGCGCAAGCGTCGACCTGGCGCAAGCGGCGTCCGAGGGATTACATGGGATAAGCAGACGCAAACCTGGAGGGCTCAGCTGAGCACCCAAGGAAAGCGAATCAACATAGGCCGATTCAAGGATAAAGAGATGGCAGAGGCCGCTTACCTCGAAGCGAAGCGGCGCCATCACCCTTTTTCTGCGGAGGCCGCTTAATGACATGCGCCACTTGTATGAAGCATCGAGAGTGGGCGTTGAAGTGGACAAAGGTAGCGTATGAGCGAGCAAGAAACCTTTTCACACCAGATCGAGCAGCTGAGCCCGAAGAAGGGCGACCTGCTGGTGATCAGCGTTCCATTCCCGATCAAGGCGGAGGTGCGCGAGCGACTGACTCAACACCTGGCGGGGACGGCTGATCGACTCAAGTGTGAGCTGATCGTGCTTGAGGCGGGCATCACTGCTCAGCTGCAACCAAGCGTGAGCGACTTGCTGGCCGAGCAGCGGAAGCAGACTGCGCTACTGGAGCAGATCGCCACCCAGAACCTGGCGCTGATCGAAGCGCTGGCTGACGGTGACGATGTAGATCCTGACGCCGTGCCATTGGCCTACCTGGATGGCACGCCCGTTCACGGTGGCCGCTGATGGCCAGGCTCACGTCCCTCAAGCCACCGATGCAGGCGCAGCCATCAAGGCTGGCGACGGTCAACCCGGAGTCATGGCGAACGGCGAAGGGTACAGCTGCCCAGCGTGGCTATGGGTACAAGTGGCAAGTGGCGCGGGCCGAATGGCTCCAGGCCAACCCGCTGTGCGTGTACTGCCAGCGTGAGGGGCGGGTGACCGCAGGTACTGTCGTCGACCACATCGTCCCGCACAGGGGCGACATGAAGCTGTTCTGGAGCCGAAGCAACTGGCAGACCCTGTGCCGGCATTGTCACGATGTGGTGAAGGCAGCCGAGGAGGCCGCCGGCCAGATCGGTTGATGCACGTCAATGGCGTGCTTCATATGTTTGAAGCACGTCACTTCCCCGATTTTAAGGGGAGGGGTGGGTGGAGAGTTCATGGCTTTTCGCTTCCAGACCACCCGTCCCCGCACGCGTGAATTTTTTTCCCGTTTCAGAGGTTTTTGTTAATGGCGTTAACATCGAAAAAGCGCCGTTTTGTCGAGTCCAAGGCTGCTGGTGCCTCGAATCGCGAAGCGGCAGAGGCCGCAGGATACGCGGCGGGCAGCGCTTCGGCAGCAGGTTCTCGACTCGCCAAAGACCCTGACGTTGTTGCAGCCCTGGAAAAGTTAAAGGCGCCCCGAAATGTTAAGCCTGCGCCAGAGCGAGAGGCCTTCGAGGCCGACCCGCCGGGTGAAGAGTCGGGCGACCTGGTCGACCTGCCCAACACCGACGATCCGCTCGTTTGGCTGCTGGCGCTGATGAACGATCCCCAGGCCAAGATCTTTGATCGGCGCAATGCCGCCCAGTCGGCGCTCCCGTACTTTCACGGCAAGAAGTCCGGCATGGGCAAAAAGGAACAGAAGCTCGAAGAAGCGGCGAAGGTGGGAGCCAGCGGCAACCGCTTCGGGCTGCGTGAGCGCCACTTGAAGGCCGTCAAATGAAGAAGTGGACAACCGCGTGCCCAGATTGGGAGAGCAGGATCGTCCGTGGCCAGGCACTCGTGCCGGTGGAGCCCATCTTCCCCGAGCAGGCAGAAGATGCTCTCGACGTGTTCTGCAACCTTCGAATGGTTGATGCCGACGGCAGCCCCCTGATGGGGGATACCTGCCGCAGCTGGGTGCTCGACGTTGTGGCCGCGCTCTTCGGCGCGTATGACGCCGACGCCGGCCGCAGGCTGATCACCAACTACTTCCTGATGGTCAGCAAGAAGAACGGCAAGTCGACGATCGCCGCGGGCATCATGCTCACGGCCCTGATCCTGAACACCCGGCCCTCTGGCGAGTTCCTGATCTTGGCGCCGACGAAGGAAGCGGCTGACAATGCCTTCAAACCGATCCGAGACATGATCGATGCGGACGAAGACCTGCAGGCCAGGTTCCATGTGCAGGAATACAACCGGATCGTCACCGACAACCTGAACAAGGCAAACCTGAAGGTGGTGGCGGCCGACTCGGCCACTGTCACTGGCAAGAAAGCGACTGGTGTGTTCATCGACGAGCTCTGGGAGTTCGGTAAGCAGGCCAAGTCGGCGAAGATGCTGGTCGAGGCCACCGGCGGCCTGGCGTCACGCCCAGAGGGGTTCGTTTTCTACTGCACCACCCAGTCTGATGAGCCGCCGGCCGGCGCCTTCAAGGCCAAGCTGGACTACGCGCGCAAAGTGCGTGACGGGGAGATCGAGGACCGGCGCTTCCTGCCGGTGATCTACGAGTTCCCGAAAGAGATGATCGAGCGGAACGAGCATCGTGACCTGGCAAACGCCCATGTGACCAACCCCAACTGGGGGCTTTCTGTCGATCAGGAGGTGATCGAGCAGAAGTATCAGGAGGCGCAGGCAGAGGGCGAGGGGGCAATTCGCGGTTTCTTGGCAAAACACCTCAACGTCGAAATCGGGCTGGACCTGCGGTCGGACCGCTGGGCGGGCGCTGATCATTGGGAAGCGGGAGCCGAGGCTGGCCTGACTCTGGAGAGTCTGCTGCAGCGCTCTGAAGTGGTTACGGTGGGGATCGACGGCGGCGGCCTTGACGACTTGCTCGGCCTGACCGTGCTCGGTCGCGAGCCCTTCACTCGCCAATGGCTCCACTGGGCGCACGCCTGGGCGCACAACATCGTGTTCGAACGGCGGAAGGATATCGCCAGCGCGCTGAGGGACTTCGAGAAGGCGGGCGATCTGACCGTCGTTGATCGACCAGGAGATGATGTCCAGCAGGTAGCCGACATCATCTGCGACATCAGGGACCGCGGCCTGCTGCCGGAGAAGCTGGCAATCGGTGTGGACTCTGCCGGTATCGGCGACATCGTCGACGAGCTCACCACCCAAGAGCGCGGGATCACCATGGAACAGATCGTGGCCATCTCGCAGGGCTGGAAGCTCAACGGCGCGATCAAGACGACCGAGCGCAAAGTGGCCGGGGGCGAGCTGGTCCACTGCGGCAGCGCGCTGATGAACTGGTGCGTCGGTAATGCCCGTGTCGTCCCGCAAGGCAATGCCATCACCATCACCAAGCAGGCCAGCGGCTCGGCGAAGATCGACCCGCTGATGTCGACATTCGATGCTGTTTCGCTGATGGCGCTGAACCCGGAAGGCTCTGGTGATCTCCAGGGCTTCTTTGATAACCCGATCATGGTAGGAATTTGATGGCCGACAAGAAACCGGGCCGGGTGAAGGCTGCGCTGCAAAACTGGCTCGGGGTTCCCATTGGCCTAAAGGACGGGGCATTTTGGCAAGAGTGGTTCGGCAGCTCCGCATCTGGAAAGCACGTATCGGTCGACAAGGCCATGCAGCTGTCCACGGTGTGGGCTTGCGTGAGACTGCTGTCCGAATCCGTCTCCACGCTGCCGCTCAAGCTTTACCGGCGCCTTCCCGACGGATCACGCGAGGTCGCTAAAGACCATCCGCTGTTTCGTGTGCTTTGCCGCATCCCGAACGCCGAGATGACCCCACAGCGCTTCATGCTGCTGGTGGTGGCAAGCATCTGCCTGCGAGGCAATGCGTTCGTCGAGAAGAAGATGATCGGCAGCCGGATCATCGCCCTGGTGCCGCTTCTGCCCCAGTCCATGAGGGTGAAGCGGCAGGACAACGGGCGCCTGAAGTACACCTACAACGAGGATGGCGTGGACCGCGACATTCCCGAGAAGAACCTGATGCACATCCGCGGCTTTGGCCTGGACGGGGTGTGCGGGATGCTGCCGGTCACCACCGGGCGCGAGATCTTCGGCTCAGCGATGGCGATCGAGGAAGCAGCGGCGAAAGTGTTCGCACAGGGCATGCAGGCGTCCGGCATCCTGAGCAGCGACACCAAGATCACGCCGCAGCAGCGCGAGCAGCTTCGGGCCAGCATGCAGGCGTTCATGGGTTCGAAGAACGCCGGCAAGATCATGGTGGCGGAGGCCGGCTTCAAGTACCAGGGCATCACAATGAACCCTGAGGCCGCGCAGATGCTGGAATCCAGGTCTTTCGGGATCGAGGAAATGTGCCGTTGGTTCCGCGTGCCACCCTTCATGGTCGGCCACATGGACAAGCAGTCCAGCTGGGCTGCATCGGTTGAGGCGCAAAACCTGCACTTCCTCACCAACAGCCTGCGGCCGCTACTGGTCAACATCGAGCAGGAGATCACTCGCTGCCTGATCGGCGAGGCCGATGCCGACGACTACTTTGCGGAGTTCGCGGTGGAAGGTCTGCTGCGAGCGGACAGCGCCGGCCGCGGGGCCTGGTACAACACGGCGCTGCAAAACGGTTGGATGTCCCGCAACGAGGTTCGTCGGCTGGAGAACCTGCCACCGATCCCGGGCGGCGACACGTACACGGTGCAATCCGCACTGGTGCCATTGGACCAGCTCGGGAAGCCGAGCGCAGGCGTCTCGCCGGCGGCCTCGGCGTTCATGCTTCGGCTGGTCTCGGCGCGGAACAACGACGACCGAGAGGCCATCAACAAGGCCGTCGATCTGGCGTCTCAAGCTCTGGAAGCAGGAAACCCGGACGGCCCAATGATGGCCCACGCGCTGATATCGATGCCGCTGCTCAAAGCGGCCTGACCTGGAGTAACCCATGACTCTCAAGACACTACCGGCGGCGCCGGCGGTGCGGCCGCACGCGCGCGTCGAATCCGACCTACTGCCCAAGGCCATGGAGCGCTGGAATCCAGCGATCAAGGCGGCAGCTGGTGACGACTCCACCACCATCACCATGTACGACCCGATCGGCATGGACTGGTGGACCGGCGAAGGCGTCACCGCCAAGCGCGTCAGTGCCGCACTTCGCAGCATCGGCGACAAAGACATCACCGTGAAGATCAACAGCCCAGGCGGCGATGTCTTCGAGGGCCTGGCGATCTACAACCTGCTGCGCGAGCACAAGGGCAAGGTAACCGTTCAGGTGCTTGGCCTGGCTGCCTCGGCCGCGTCGTTCATCGCCATGGCCGGTGACGAAATCCAGATCGCCCGAGCCGGCTTCATGATGATCCACAACGCTTGGACTATCGCCGCTGGGGACCGGAACGACTTCACCGAAGTCGCAGACTTCCTCGACCAGATCGACGCGACCCTGGCCGACATCTACTCGGTAAGGACGGGCGATGAAGCCGCAGCAATGCGCGCCCTGATGGACGTTGAGACCTGGATGGGTGGCAGTGCGGCGGTCGATGCTGGTTTCGCTGACGGCTTGCTCCCATCGGATGCGGCCCAGGAAGACCCGCAAGCCATTGCGTCGCAGCAGGTCGCGGCGCGACGCCTCGACACAATCCTGGCCAAACAGGGCATGCCCCGCTCCGAGCGGCGGTCCCTGATTCAAGAACTCAAAGGGGGTACGCCTGGCGCTGCCCCCTCCGGTACGCGCAGCGCTGCCGACAACCAGGCCGATCTGGCCATCCACTTTGCCGATCTACAAGCCGCGATGTCGCGGTTCTCGGCAGCAGCCCTCAAGTAACCGGAGAAGATTCCATGGCAGACAATACCGCTGACCTGTTGAAGCAGGTTTCCGCCGAGCTGAAGCAGGCCACCAGCGATTTCAGCAAGCAGGCCGAGAACGCACTGGCCGAGGCGAAGAAGGCCGGCAGCCTTTCCGAAGAAACCAAGAACGCCGTCGACGAGCTGGCGACCAAGTTCAACAGCCTGACCGAAGCCGAGAAGCAGCTGAAAGCCCAGCTGGGCGAGCTCGAACAGGAGTTCGCGCGCCTGCCTTCGGCTGGCACCCCGCAGACCCAGGACAGCCTCGGGGGCGTGGTGATCAAGAGCGAAGCGCTCAAACAGTTCGCGGCCAGCATCGAGGGCGGCAAGCGCGTCAACATTCCGGTCAGCGCCGCCCTGCTGTCCACCGATGTTCCCGCCGGCATCGTCGAGCCTCAGCGGTTGCCCGGTATCGACGCCGCGCCGAAGCAGCGCCTGTTCATCCGCGACCTGATCGCCCCGGGCCGAACCACCGCCCCGGCGATCTTCTGGGTGCAGCAGACCGGTTTCACCAACGCCGCCAAGGTCGTGGCCGAGGGCACCCCCAAGCCGTACTCGGGCATCGAATTTGCTTCGAAGCTCACCGCAGTTTCAACCATTGCCCACATGTTCAAGGCCTCCAAGCAAATCTTGGACGACTTTGCCCAGCTGGGTTCGACCATCGACGTCGAAATGCGCTATGGCCTCAAGTACGTCGAGGAGCAGGAGATCCTGTTCGGTGACGGCACTGGCGTGCACCTGCACGGCATCGTCCCCCAGGCCTCGAAATATGTCCCTGCATTCGAGGTGGAGAATCGGTCGGGCATCGATGATCTCCGCCTGGCGATGTTGCAAGCCCAGCTGGCGCGTTTGCCGGCTTCCGGTCATGTCCTGCACTTCATGGACTGGGCCAAGATCGAACTGACCAAGGACACGCTGGGTCGCTACATCCTCGCCAACCCGCTGGGTCTGGCTGGCCCCGTGCTGTGGGGGTTGCCAGTGGTGGCCACCGAGGTCGCCGCCTTCCTGGGCAAGTTCCTGACCGGTGCATTCCAGACTGGCGCTCAGCTGTTCGACCGTGAAGACGCCAACGTGGTGATTTCGACCGAAAACGCTGACGACTTCGAGAAGAACCTGATCTCGATCCGCTGTGAAGAGCGCGCCGCGCTGGCGGTCAAGCGTCCGGAAGCGTTCATTTTCGGCGAGTTCGCCGCCCCGGTCACTCCGTAATCCAATGTGAGGGCCGCACAAGATGCGGCCCTGGAGGCATTCATGAAGCTGAAAACCCTGAAACCTCTGTACCTGGGTGGCCAAACGCTGGTGGAGGGCACGCCCTTCGAGACCATCGAGCAGCACGGGCGCCAGTTGATCCAGAAGGGCTATGCCGAACTGGACGACTCGGAAAGCGAGGTGGTGTTGACCATCTCGCAGGACGACGCAGTTGGCTCGGGCGTGCTGACCACCGGCAGCTTGGGCGCCGTCACCTTGCCGATTACTCAGCCAGTCGCCGCCTTCAAGCCGAAGCACAAGGGCGCAGGCAAGTACGTTGTGGTGGACGCTGAAGGCAACCAGGTTGGCGATTTCTCCGGAAACCAGGAAGAAGCCACCGCTGAAGCCGAGCGACTGATCGCTGGCGGCGAGACAGCTCAGGCCGAGGAGTAACCCATGCCGGTGATCGCACTTGATGCGGCCATGAATCATCTGCGGGCTGACTCTGAAGACTTGGATCTTGTGCAAGCCCAGCTTGATGCGGCCGAGGAGGCGGCAATGAAGTTCCTGAATCGCCGCTTTTACCTGGATCAGGTCGCGCTCGACGCCGCCCGCACAGGTGTGCACGGCGCGCTGCAGGCGGCCAAGAGCGCGAATGCTGCGGCGACAGAGGTTGCTGAGGCGGAGCAAGACCACGCCCTGCGCTGCCGCCTGCTTGAGCACGCACGCCAGGCCCTGGCCGACGCATACGACCAGGCGGACGCCATCGCCTACGGCATGGTGCTCAACCCTGCGATCCAGGCTGCCTGCCTGCTGAAGCTGGGCCATCTGTTCGCCAATCGCGAGGAGGTGGTGACAGGAACCATCGCTGCCGAGCTGCCGCTGGCCTCGCAGCACTTGTTGATGCCGTATCGCATCCGGATGGGTGTCTGATGCGTGCCGGACCGATGCGACATCGCTGTATGCGCCGCGGCTTCATAGATGGCAAGGACGCCCTGGGTCAGCCCTCAAAGGTGTGGGGCGACTTAGGCATGATCTGGGCGGAAATCAACATCCCATCGGGGCGCATGTACGAGGCTGCGTCACAGATGCAGGTCACGGTCAGTGCTGAGATAAACATTCGGTACCGCAAGGACGTGATAGCCGGACAGCACCTGGTTCACCAAGAGGTTACCTACGAGATCATTGCCCCGCTGCCCACCAACCAGCGGGACATGCTCAAACTCATGTGCAAAACGGTGAAGCCAACATGAGCAATGGATCATTGACTGTCGTCGGCCTGGGTGATTTACAGGCCGACTTCGAGCGCTTGGCTAAAGCCACGGGCAACAAGATCGTGCGTGATGCCGTAATGGCTGGCGCCCGAGTTGCCAGGGACAAAGCTCGTGCCACGACGCCGGTTCGTACTGGCAAGCTCAAGAAGAACATCACAGCTGTGCGCCTGAAGCAGTCCGAGACGCCTGGCGGCGCCACAGCTGGCTTGCGCGTGAAGAAGCCCAACGGCAAGCAGTCCAAGGCCCTCAAGCGCCGCGGTAAGAAGGGCCGGACCTCCGCGACGGAATGGGAGGCACCGTTCTACTGGAAGTTCCTGGAATTTGGCACCTCCAAGATGCAGGCCCATCCGTTCATTCGGCCGGCCTGGGACGGGAGCCTGCCGGAAATCGAAGCGGCCGTGAGTGACAAGCTGGCCGAAGGCATCGACAACGCCACCGCGCGGTAATCCCATGATCGAGAAATCCCTGATCGACAGGCTGTCGCCTCTTGTCGATGGCCGCGTGTTTTTCGGCGTTGCCCCTGAGGGGGCGGCTCAGCCGCGCCTGGTGATCCAAACGGTCAGTGGCTCCACCGGATTCACCCTGGCCGGTTGGGACGGCTCCAGTGACTTAACCATTCAGCTCGCCGCATGGGGTGAAAGCTATTTGCAGGCGCTGACACTGGCCGGTGAAGCATTCAATGCCATGACCATCGACGGCGAAGATTTCACCACTGGCGGCGCCGATCGCCTGCCGGACGAATTCGAAGATGACACCAAACTCTTCAGCGTGAGCTGGGAGTACACCCTGCAACCATAGGAGGCCCCATGGCCGCGCAGAACCCAACCAAAGCCAAGTTCGTGAAAACGCAGGGTACCCAGCTCAGCGTTTCCAAGACCACCACGCTAGACCCGGCCGCCGACGGCCTGGAGTACGCCGACCTGTCGGTAACGATCAAGCAGCCTCAGTTCCAGGGCGGCCAGTCGGACGAAATTGAGGTAACCACCCTGGCCAGCGAGGCCAAGGAGTTCACTGTTGGTCTGGCCGACAACGGTACCTTCAGCATGTCCGGCAACTGGAAAGCGGATGACGAAGCTCAGACCGTGCTGCGAACCGCACGCGACGACGGCGAGCCGCGGGCATTCAAGTCGGTATTCAAGGATGGTACGTCCTCGACGTTCCTCGGCCTGGTCACCCAGTTCACCTGGGATGCTGCGCCCAACGGCACCGTTAACGGTACCTTCAACGTGCGCATCACCGGCAGCGTCACCTTCACCGTCCCGCCGGTGACCCCGTAATGGCCCGCGCAAAGACTGCAGGCGCACAGGGCCTGCGAGCGATGGCGCTCGACCCGATCCGGAACTTCAAGCATGAATCGCTTGAGGTACCGGAATGGGATGGCGCGAAGGTCGTGGTGATGGCGTTGAGCGCTGGCGACTGGGCTGAGTACCGGCGCCGTGCTGCGGCAGCAGTGGCTGCGGCGCGTGCCGCTGCCGGACTCAGTGAGGCGCCAGATGAGAGTGCCGACGAAAACCCGGCTGCCCGCCTGGTCGATATCGATTCCTCGCCGCTGTACGCCTTCGTGCTGGCGCGCACCCTGCTGGACGAATCCCACTCCCGCATTTTTGGAGATGAGGATGTGCCGGTCGTGGCCAAGGCCTTCAGCCCTGTTCACGACCGGCTGGTGGGCAAGGCGTTCGAGCTGAGTGGTGTCGAGGCAGGCGCTGGCGCCCAGGACCCGGTTGACGCGGCGGGAAACGGCTAACGGAGGAGCCAGAGTTGGCCTTTATGCTGACTCTGGCCCTCCGGCTGGGCATGACTCTGCAGGATCTCAAGCAGTGCATGAGCGCCGAGGAGCTGTTCCTCTGGCAGGCCTACAACGAGGAGTCGCCGCTGAGTGACGCGCGCGGTGACATCCAGGCTGCGATCGTTGCTGCTTCGACACTGCAGGCCCAGGGCGCCAAGGTGACTCCGATGGACCTGCTTCCTCAATGGAAGACGGAAAAGCCAGCTTTTGAGCAGGCCCCGGAGGAAGGGGAAGAGCTGTTCAAGGCCTTCCTGATGACGAAAGCAGTAGAAAGCTAGAGCGGTGAGTTTTTTTCGTCATGGTGCATCATGGTAGATTCCCCGGTTTCCAAGGAGGAAGCATGAAGCGACTACTGTTTATTTTACCGCTGGCAATCTACGGCTGTGGAAATTCTGAGAGGCCTGACTCTGAGGTTGTTGTTGACGAGTCTGTTCTTTCTATCTACACGCGAGAAAGCTACCCACGAACTTATCAGCTGTGGGGCGACTCTGGCATTGAACGAATCAAGAGCGTTGAGCGATCTGCTTTGTTTAAGGCCGGTAAACAAACTCGATGCGACCAGGTGGAGTACGTTGGACTTTCGGAGAAGCTGAGCCGAGCGCCAGATAAAATCGTCGTGTATGCAGATTGTCGGAATCGATGGAGATATTACATCGATGAGGACAACGAGATTGTACAAAGTGAAAGAACCAAATAGCCCGCTTCGGCGGGCTTTTTAATGTCTGGAGAAAGGCATGGCAGGGCAAACTCTTCGCTCTCTGATCGTTAGTGTGTCCGCTGAGACCAGCGCTTATCAGCGCGAGATGGCCAAGGCCGGGCGAATGGGACAGAGCTATCTGCGGACCATAACGTCAGGAAATCGGGAATCAGTCAGTTCTTGGAGGTCTCAAGAAGCTGCGGTTCGCGCACAAAGTACGGCCATGCAGTCCCTGACATCGTCTGTCGGTGGCTATGCAAGTGCGATGGCAGGGGCGCTTGCAGTCGGAAATTTGATCCACCAGGCAGACAGTTGGAACCAGGTTAACGCAAGGCTTAAGCAGGCATCCACAAGTACCGAAGACTTTACTGTAAGCCAGAAAGCATTGTTTGAGGTCAGCCAAAGAACTGGTACCGCCTTTGCCGACAACGCAAACCTGTTCAGCAGATCTTCCGCATCCATGCGCGAGTTCGGCTATTCCTCAAGCGACGTGCTCGGCGTAACAGAAGCCTTAGCGCTTGGCCTGCAGCTATCTGGAGCAGGCGCCGCAGAATCCTCCTCTGTGATTACCCAGTTTTCTCAAGCACTTGGCCAGGGAGTGCTGAGAGGCGAGGAATTCAACTCGGTCAACGAAAACGGCGATCGAGTGATACGAGCGCTGGCAACTGGGATGGGGGTTGCTCGGAAAGATTTGAAGGCGATGGCAGATCAAGGTCTGCTTACGATTGATAAAGTCGTCCCTGCTCTGATCAGCCAGCTAGGTGCGCTTCAGGGAGAGTTCAAGGATCTTCCTGGCTCGGTTGGCGGGGCCATAACAACAGTCAACAACTCCTTCCAGGCGTGGGCTGGCGGGTTGGATGGCACAACCGGTAGTACGAAAGTTTTAGCGGCAGCTATTACGTTAGTTGCTGAGAACATGGACGTTCTAGCCGCCTCGGCGCTCACTCTTGGAGCAGCATACGGCGGTAGGAAGATTCTCGACTTCACCAAGGATCTCTGGGATCAAATAACTGCAATTCGCAGCGCTCAATCCGCAGAAATTGGGCGTACCGCGGCTCAGCTTGACGCTGCTTCGATGGCAGTACGTCGCGCTGCTGCAGAGACGATTGCGGCGGAGGCGCAGGTTGCCGCTACCAGGTTCACCGATGCTCATGCGGCTGCACTTAGTCGGCTTAGGATCGCACGTCTAGCGGACGCTCAAGCGGCCGCCGCGCAAACGGCCGCCCAAGCGGCAAACAATTCTGCAACCTCGCTTGCTGCTCGCGCAGGCAGAGGCCTCTTCGCTGCCCTGGGGGGGCTCCCCGGGCTTGGCCTGACCATCGGCGCCGTCGCGGCGAGTTACCTGCTGTTTAGTGACAACAGCGAGAAGGCCAGGAAGGCCACCGTCGACCTCAAGCGTCCGGTTGAAGAGCTCCGCAAGGAGTTTGCAGAGCTCGGCAAAGAGCAGGCTCGCTACAAGCTGGACGGCGTCCTGCAGCAGCAAGCTGACGCCCAGGTGGCGGCACAGAAGGCGCTGCGGGAGATTCGCGCGTCGTCCCAGGCCAATGACAAATGGGGCGACACCTACGGGGCAAACCCATTCCAGCGCGACCACGCTGTCGCTCAGTTCAATCGACGTATTGCCGGTGGCCAGGACATTGATTCAGCCACCCAGCAGCTTGTCGCTGCCATCCGCCCGAACGAGGAGATGACGAAGGCCATCAACGCCTCCGCGGCTGCGTATGGGGAGGCAATCAAGGCCTCGGGCGATTACGGTGATGTGGCCAACATGCTGCGCGGTCGGCTGGATGACGTTGCCGCTGCTGCGGCTGGCGCAAACGCTGGGTTGAAGAACATGCCCGGCCCGGATCAGAAGACGGTAGACGGCTGGAACAGTTACACCAAGAACCTGGTGGAGCGCCTGCAATCTGTTCGCGACGGCGGCGATCTTCTGGGCGAAATCAACCGGCGGATCGAGCGCGAAGGGGTTGACCCGGGTACAGCTGAGGGCTGGCGAATCCTCGCTACTGCCATTCAAGGTTCGGAGGCGGCGGCCAAAGCATCCGAGGAGGCACAGCAGCGGGCCAAAAAGGCCTCCGAGGATATCCAGCGACAAGCCGAGCGTCTGAACGACGCCTACAAGCAGACCCTGGCCAACCTCACTCAACAGGTTGCGCTTTACGGCGAGACGACTGAGTTAGGCCGCCTTCGTTACGACCTGGCCAACGGCGAGTTGTCGCAGTTGAGCCAGCAGAACAAGCTGCGCCTGGAGGGCAAGGCGATAGAGCTGGATGCGTTGAATGCTCGCAAAGAATACGACGCGCTCATGAGCAGCTTGCAGTCGCAGGAGCAGGCACTGCTAGCGACTACCCGCGAGCGGATGAAGGTGCTGGAGACGGCCAACCGCGCCGGCACGCTCAATTCCGACCAGTACCGTGCGGGCGCCGACGCCATTTCGAAAGCGACGATTACCCAGGCGCCTGAGTATGGCGGGCTCGACGCGTCGGTTGCCGGTGCTTCTGGTGAACTGATCAAGATCGCCGAGGCCGAAGCGGCGCTGAAGAAATGGCACGATAAACAGCTATCACTCCAGGCCGAACTGCGTGACCAGATCCTTGCGGACCAGCAAAGCACCAACGAGCAGCGGCTGGCGGCCGAGCAGCAATACTTGGACCGAGTTGCCGACATCACTAGGACCAACAACGAGCGCCTGTCTGCCATTCAGGACTCGTACAAGGTAGCTGTCGTCAGCACCTTCAGCGAACTCTCGGGGCAGGCAGCGGATATGGTCGGCAAGATCGCTGGCGAGCAGTCTGGGGCTTACAAGGCTCTGTTCATCGCTCAGAAGGCCTTCGCTGTCGCCTCCATCATCATGAACGCGCAGATCGCTGCAGCGAAAGCGCCTGCCGAGTTGACTGTGCTCGGCGGTATTCCAGTGGGGGCCGCGCTGCTGGCTGCGGGCTACGCGAACGCCGGCATGGTGGCCGGTATGTCTCTGGCAGGGTTTTCGGAGGGTGGGTTCACCGGCCCGGGCGGCAAGTTTGAGCCCAAGGGGGTGGTGCACGGCGGCGAAGTGGTGATTCGAAAGGAGGTCGTCGACCAGCCAGGGATGAAGGATTACCTGATCGGTTTGAACCGAACCGGCAAGCCTGGTTTTGCCAGCGGCGGATACGTCGGTAGCTCAGTATCGCCGGCGCTGGCGTCCTTTTCGCCATCTGGCGTGATTGGGGGTGGCGCCGCTGCCCCCCAAATCAACATCCACATCAAAGGCGATGGATCTGGTGGGTCGGTATCTGCGCCCGAGGGTTACGAGGCTATGGGCCAGGCGCTGCTCAATACTGTCCGCGAGGAAATGCCCAAGGTAGCGCGAGGCGTGATCATCCAGGAGAAAGGGCAAAACGGTCTGCTCGATCCAAGCAATCGGAGGAATGGGTAATGCCGGAAGTCTTCACCTGGTCGCCGCGCGTGGGTTCTAGCGGCGACGTGCAGCCCAATGTGCTGACGTCTCAGTACAACAACGGATACAGCCAGCGGCTTTCGGTTGGCATCAACAACCTGGCCGGGTCGTACCAGGTCTCATTTACCGGCACCGAAGCCTACCTGGCGCCGATCCTGGCATTTTTTTCCCGCCACAAGGGGGCTGTCAGCTTCCTGTGGAAGCCGCCTATGCAGGAGCAAGGGCGGTACATCACCACCGGAGGGTGGCAAACGGCAAGCCACGGCAAGGGCCGTTATACCCTGAGCACGACTTTCCAACAGGTATTCAGTCCATGAGGTGCGCATGATCACTGCTGATGACCAGAAGCTTGAGCCCGGCGACCTGATCCAGCTCTTGGAACTGGATGGCGAAGCCCGGGGCATGGGCATTCTGCGCTACCACGCGCACCAATTGAACGGCCCCATCTTTTGGAAGGGACAGATCTACCAGCCTCGGCCGTTTGAGGTCGGTGGCTTCGGGCGCGGCACCGAGGGCAACACCAGCACTCCGATGCTCAAGCTTGGGAACCTGGACGGCGTCATCACCGCTCTGTGTGTCCAGTTTCAGCACCTGGTGGGCATCAAGGTAACTGTCCGCGAGACTTACGCCAGGTATCTGGATGCGGCCAACTTCCCCGGAGGAAACCCGAACGCAGGGGATCAGGAGCGTCTGAACATTTCCTATATCAACGTGCCCACCAGTATCGGCCGGCAGGAGATTGTGTTTGGCCTTGCTCCGCCTACCTCGGTGAAAGGACAGATGCTGCCAGGCGGGCTGATCATGAATCGTTGTGAGTGGTGCCTGTGGGGCGAGTACCGCGGGCCCGACTGCAACTACACCGGCTCGGCGATGTTCGATGCTGACGGCAACCCGGTGGACGATCCAGCGCTTGATCGATGCGGTGGCCGGTTGAGCGATTGCAAGAAGCGCTTCGGCGAAAATAATCCACTGCCTTTTGGCGGCGTCCCTGGCGCTGGCCTGGTATGACCATGAACAAGACTTTGCTGAAAAAGGTCCAGGCACACGCTGAGGCCGAATTCCCGCGCGAGTGTTGCGGTGTTGTTATCCGCGAGAACGGAAGGCGCGTCTATGTGCCATGCCGAAATGATGCCCAGACGCCCAGCGAGCACTTCATCATCAACCCAGAGGACCAGTGCGCCGCCGAGGACCGGGGCGAAGTCGTCGAGATCGTGCACAGCCACCCGAACGCACTGGCAACCCCAAGCATGGCCGATCGCGTCAGTTGCGAGCTGCACGGCGTGCCATGGTTCATCCTGGGTTGGCCTGGCGGCGATACCGCAACTATCAAGCCTGAGGGCTATGAGGCACCACTACTGGAGCGTGAGTTTCACCACGGCATCCTCGATTGCTATGCCCTGGTACGCGACTGGTACGCCCGGGAATGGGGCATCGATCTGCCGAACTTCCCGCGGCGCGACGGCTGGTGGAACGATGGCGAAAGCCTCTACGAGCGGTATTGCGAGGAGGCTGGGTTCTACAGGGTAGGCGATTTGCGCAAGGGCGACCTGGTCGTCATGCAGATCGCCGCTCAAGGGGGCAGCATGCCGGCAGCCCCTAACCATGCCGGCGTCTACCTGGGTGATGGCTTACTTTCGAGCGTGCCCGGCCTACATGCCGCGCCCGGGACATTCCTGCACCACCGCTACGGCAAGAAATCTTCCCGCGACGTTTATGGCGGAATGTGGGCTGAGCGCACCGTGATGATTCTTCGCCACCAACGAGCACCGGAGGAAACCTGATGTCCATGCAAGTAGGCGCCCCGGCTTTGCCGGCCGTCGTATCAGTCCGGCTCTATGGTGTGCTGGGTGCCCGCTTCGGTCGGATTCACCACCTGGCGGTTGCTTCCTGCAGCGAAGCGATCCACGCGCTGTGTGTGATGGTACCGGGCTTCCGGCGGTTTCTGCGCTTAGGGCACGAGCGCGGCCTGGAGTTCGCTGTGTTCCGCGGTAAGCATAACGTCGCGGAAAACGAGCTTGAGATGCGCTCGAACCGCACCGATGACATCCGTATCGCTCCCATCGTAGTCGGCAGCAAGTCTGGCGGACTGTTCGCAACAATTGCTGGCGCTGCGCTGATCGTCATCGGCGCGATCACACAGCAGTATTGGCTGGCCGCAATCGGCGCCGGCTTGATGCTGGGTGGGGTGGCCATGAACATGGCTCCGTCGACAGCGGGCTTGCTGGGCGATGAGGGCGACGGCAACAAGTCGTCCTATGCATTTGGGGGCGCAGTGACTACCACGGCTCAAGGACGATGCAAGCCTCTGCTTTACGGCGAGCGCGACGTAGGTGGAGCCCTGGCCTCGGCCGGTATCTATGCCGAAGACCAGACTTGATTGAGTTGTTTGAACGAACCGCCTCCGGGCGGTTTTTTATTGCTCGGAGGAAAGCATGGGTTCAGCACTGAAGATTGGCGGAGCAAAGGGTGGCGAGAGCAAACCCCGGCAGCCATACAAGGCGCCCGATAGCGCGTTGTCGATCGCCACCGCCAAGATGCTCTACATCATCAGTGAAGGTGAGATTGCCGGGCCGGCCGACGATGCGCGTTCATTCAAGCTGGATGGCACGCCCTTGATCGCTCCGGACGGCTCCGAAGCGTTTCCCGGGACCACCTGGGAGTTTCGCTCGGGCTCGGTTGATCAAGAGCACATCGCGGGCTTTCCTGCCGCCGAATACGAACAATCGGCTGGCTTGCCGGTTGAGTTGCGATCGGACGTGGCATGGACGCGGGCGATCACCAACCGTGATCTGTCCGCTGTCCGGGTGCGTCTTTCGTGGCCGCAGATCTGGGAGGTGAAGACCAACGGTGACCAGGTCGGCTACCGCATCGATTACGCCATCGAGCTTTCCGTCGACGGAGGCGCTTTCAACACCGTACTGTCTGCCACCCTCGACGACAAGGGCACGACCGAATACGAGCGCAGCCACCGCGTCGATCTGCCCCAGGGCTTCAATACCGCCGTGCTGCGGGTGCGCCGGCTGACTCCAAACCGCAACGACAGCAATTTCGCCGATGTCATGCGGGTGAAGGCGCTCACGGAGGTTATCGACGCCAAGCTGCGCTACCCAAATCTCGCCCTGGCTGCGTTGCAATTCGATGCTTCCCAATTTTCCAACATCCCAAAATTCAGCCTTCTTTGCCGTGGCCGCATTATCAAGGTGCCGAACAACTACGACCCGGTCACACGCACCTATACCGGCAGCTGGGACGGCACGTTCAAGCTGGCGTATTCGAACAATCCGGCCTGGGTCTGGTACGACCTGCTGCTGCACCGCCGGTACGGCCTTGGCCGCCGAATCACGGCTGACATGGTGGACCGTTGGTCTCTGTATGAGATCGGCCGTTACTGCGACGTAATGGTGCCGGACGGGAAGGGCGGCATGCAGCCACGCATGACCACCAACGTCTACATCCAGGACCAAGTTGAGGGCTATGCCTTGCTGTCCGACCTGGCCAGCGTTTTCCGCGGTAGCAGCTGCTGGAACGGCTCGAAGGTCACCGTGATCGCCGATATTCCGGGAAATGACGACGGCTACGTGTTCACTCGTTCGAACATTGTCGGCGAGTTCGAATATGGCGCAATCGCGCTTCCCGACCGTCATACGCGAGCCAAGATCAGCTGGGACAACCCCGCCAACGAGTTCAAAACCGAGCCCACGGCCGTCACCAACGACGACATGATTGGCGTCCTGGGTCACCGCATGCTTGACGTGGCGCGGTTCGCTTGCACCGTTGAAGGCGAAGCGATTCGGCACGGCATATGGGCCTTGAAGTCCGAACAGTACGAGACGTGGACCGTCAGGTTCACCACCGGCATGGAAGGTCGGAACATCGAGCCAGGCCAAATCATCGGCGTCGCGGATGAGCTGCTGTCTGGACGGGCCAACGGCGGGCGTATCTCCGCCGCCACTGCGCGGGTCATCACGCTTGACTTCGACGCTCAGGTGCAACCAGAGGACAGACTCATAGTTAACCTGCCTAGCGGGAAGGCAGAAGGACGGATCGTGAAATCGGTCGCCGGGCGCCAAGTCACCGTCATGGCGGACTACTCGGAACTGCCAGAGCCTGAAAGCGCTTGGTCGATTGAGAGCGCTGACCTTGGCGTCATGCGCTTCCGGGTGAACACCATTGAGCCGAAAGGTATGCACCAGTGGGAAATCACCGGCGTGCAACACGAGCCAGACAAGTTCGATGCAATTGACCACGGAGCGCGAGTTGACCCTCAACCGATTACCGTCTTGCCACCTGGTGTCATTGAGCCGCCAGAGAGCGTCGTAATCACCTCGCGCAGCGTTGTCTCGCAGGGCATTGCGGTTACCACGATGCGGATTTCCTGGCCGGCGGTGAAGGGCGCTGTTGCGTACGACGTAAAGTGGAGGAAGGATAACGGCAGCTGGCTGCGCCTGCCGCGCACAGGCACGCTGGGCGCCGAGGTCGAAGGGATCTATTCCGGGGTTTACCAGGCAAGAGTGAGTGCTGTCAGCGTGATGGACGTGTCGTCTGTCTTCGCCATGAGCGCCCTGGTCGATTTGAAGGGCAAAGAAGGTCTGCCGCCCGCAGTTGCATTCCTCACTACCACGCCACTGGTTTACGGCACAGGTCTCGCCTGGGGCTTTCCTGCTGGCGCCGAGGACACCGAGCGCACCGAGATCTGGCAGAGCGCAACCACCAACCGCGACGACGCTATCAAGCTGGGTGACTTCGCCTACCCGCAGGCAGAGCACGAAATTCATGGCCTTGCCGCGGGTGTGTCGTTCTTCTACTGGGCACGCTTGGTGGATCGCTCCGGGAACATCGGCCCCTGGTACCCGACAGGTGTTGGCGTAAACGGACAGTCCAGCAGCAACCAATCCGAATACGAGGAGTACTTCAAGGGCAAGATCAGCAACGGCGCGCTGTATCCGGGCCTGCGTGATCGTATCGACTTGATCGACGGCAATGGCCCGGGCTCGGTCAACGAGCGTATTGGCGAGTTGCGCAGCGAGATTGACGGCCTGGTCGATGCGCTGGAATACGATCCGCAGAAGGCCTACCTAGACGGCGATAGCGTGCGCCATGGGCAGCGCCTGTACCAGGCCATTCAATCCGTGCCTGCTGCGCCCGGCGGGGAAAATGCACCGCCGAACGCGACCTACTGGCTGGACATTGGCCAAGTGGTGGAATCGGCGAATGGCTTGGCCGCTCAGGTTGAGCAGAACCGCGTCGACATCGAGGAGCAGGATGGCCGGATCACGGCCACGGCGGAGAGCCTTCAATCAGTACAGTCAAAGGTCAACGACCCGGTAACCGGGCTTGCCGTGACGGCTGAAGGCCTGAGCCAGATCAAGGGCGCGGTTGAAACCCTCGATGGCCAGGTTGCAGCAAATGCGCAGAAGCTGGACGGCGTGTTCGCCCAGGTAAACCCGACAATGGCCGGTAGCGAAGAGGGCTTCGCGGGTTCCGAGGAGACCTACGTCGGCGTCTGGTCCGAACTGTCAGCCAGGATCGAGGGCGATGTTGCCCAGGCCAAGCGCACTGACCAGGTCGAAGTTCGCCAGGGCGAGACCAATGCACTGGTACAGCAGGTCAGTGAGTCTGTGGTTGACCTCGAGAGCTCCACGGCCACCCAGTTCAGCCAGGTCCAGGCTCAGCAGGGACAGACCAGTGCTGCCGTCCAGCAAGTCAGCCAGGCAGTCACAACCCTGGACGGCAAAGTCGAGGCGAAGGTGACCATCAAGGCGCAGACAATTGCTGGCGGCAGGCAGGTTACAGCTGGCTTGGCATTTGGCAGCAACGGGGAGACTTCTGAGTTTCTCGCGTTCGCCCAGCGCTTTGCAGTGGTGGATGAGGTCGGTGGCCAGGTCGTGGCGCCGCTGGTGGTGCAGAACGGCCAGGTGTTCATCAACACCGCACTGATCAACCAGGCATTTATCCAGCAGATCATCCTCGGGATGACATTGCGATCGCAAGCCGTCGATTCACAGGGACGACCGCTGATCGAGATGAACATGGTCAACGGCACGTTCACTCTTCGCGGGCAGGATGCAAGCGGCAGCCTGCTGATCAATAACGGCGGGGTCTACGTCTACGACGCCAACAACATCGAGCGTACGGCGGTGGGGAGGATGACGACATGACGGACGTGTACGGCCTTCGGACGCGAGATGCGTCCGGGGCCATCACTCTGGACACCACCATCACCCCCATTCGGTCCCTGAAGATGATGCAGGTCGTGGGCAACAACGCCTTCGACCAGTACATCGCGATACCGGAGATCCAGGCGGCGTCCTTTGTCGTGGTTGATGCCCTGTTTGACGGCGGTGACAACACCTGGAGCCCTCCCGCTTGGGCAACTACCGGACAGCTGCAGCTGCGACAGCCCGGTACCAGGACCTGGCAGGTGATGATCCTATCGCAGGGCGGAGAGCCGTTTTCGGCAGCAGGCAGTTACGGGATCAGGGCGGCAAACAACAACGTCCGCACACAGATCGACGCGATCAACCGGGTGCTCAGCGTGCGCTACAACGGACGGATGAATATTGGGTTTCAGGGGCCTGGGAGCGCAAATCAGATCCAGTATGGCACTGTGACGTTTCCTCAGCCGGTCACGACCTACGAGCGCCCGATGATCTTCCTGAATGCCGACAACTACATGATGGTTGGGAGATTCTTCGTCACCGGATCTCCCGGCAACTGGACCGGGTTCCGCATCAAGGCCTACAACAACCAGCAGGCTCACGGAAGCACCGCGCTGTATCCGATGATGATCAATTGGTTCTGTGCAAGCTACATGGTGCCAAACACGCCTGTGGATGCGTACGGCGCATCAGTGCGGGATGCGGCAGGGAACAGGACTTTCGTCACGTCGGCCAACCTGGCTCTGCTTAATAGCCAGCCAGCCAATAACTCGTTCGCGACAGCAGGAACGCCGATCACCGGGACAGGCTATTACGCGTCGTCGGCGCAGATGGCTTGGACCGGGAATTATGCTGATTACGTCCTCGCCAATGCGCTTTTCTCCGTTACAAACGTTGGCCAAACCACTCAGCCCTTCAGAGCTAATTACGGTGGGTTCCTTCCTGGTAGGCGTGATGTTCTCCAAATGTATTGCGAGAACTTCGACGGCATTAACCCGCTGAGCGTGAATGGCCGAACGCTATTCGCCTCCAGACCAATGAAGCCAATATAGGATCAGACATGGCAAAACAGACTATTAATCTCGGTAGCGCCCCAACCGGACAGGGCGGAGACACGCCTCGCAGCGCCAACGTGAAGATCGATGCGAACTTCGATGAGCTGTATGACGCGCTGGGGGCCGGAGGGGCGCCAAAAGCGCTGCCTGCTGCACTTCCTGTGGCGAAGGGCGGCACGGGCGCGACCAATTCCGCTTCAGCAAGGGTAGCGCTTGAACTTGGCACAGCCGCCCAGGCGAATATGGGATTGGGAGTAGGGCAAGTTCCACCCGCTGAAGCGCTTGGCTATGCGAAGTCGTCTTCCTCAACGACGAGTTGGTACGCAGACATTGATCATGGATTCGCCCCAGTCCTGTATGAGCCAGGGGCACCCGGCGCACCCACCGGAGGCACCGGCTACTGGTATAAGCAAGCCATCCGGTTCGGCTCCTCCGGCAACCGTTTGTTAATTGCGTGGCCGTATGGGCTTCCAGGCAATACAGGCACCATCAAAATTTGGTCGGTTTACGGCAACGAGATCACTCCGGTGATCGAGCTTTATCACACCGGAAATACCACACGCGCCGCTGACGGCACACTGAAGGCGATCTGAACATGGCAAGAGCAGCAATCAATATCCTCGGCGACGGCTCGATCATCGACATCACCTCGCTCGGCAAGGCCGATATCACCGTAGAACATCCCGGCCCTGGACAGTACCTGGTGTCCGGCACACTGGGCATGTGCCCGCCGCCGGAGGGCTGGGGCTACGTGATCAACCAGATGGACGCAGACGCATCGGTGTCCACCAGCTTTGCCGACGACGTGCTACTGGTGAGCGTGGCCAAGGACGGTGAACCAGCGGACCTGTTACACAGCATCACTCTGCATGTGTCGGTGGAAGAGGCCCCTGTGCCGCTGCCACCAGAGCCGGTACCGGCCGATCCGCTGCAGCAGGCGCAGGAAGAAGCGGGCAGGCTGCGAGAGATCGCCGATGCCGCCATCGCGCCGCTGCAAGATGCCGTCGATCTGGAGGAAGCGACCGACGCAGAAATCGCGCTGTTGAAGGAGTGGAAGCGCTTCCGGGTAGCGCTGAACCGCCTGCCTGAGCAGGAAGGGTATCCAACGACCATCGACTGGCCTGCGCCGCCTGCCTGACCCGCACCGAATCCACCGACCGCCGCCTGGCGGTATTTTTTTGCCTGGAGAAAACCCAATGCGTACATCGCAACGCGGCTTGAGCCTCATCAAGTCGTTCTAGGGTCCGCATCAGGACGCCTTCGATCTAGACTCGGTTGAAAACTCTTTTCCTGGTGATGGCGTATTGCTACATTCCGCGCCGGAAAAGCACCCAAGGATAGAGGTCCGAATGAAACATCTTGTTCTTATGTCAGTCATTGCTGCCAGCGCCGCTTTGAGCGGCTGCGTTGTTCAAAGCTCTTACAGCAAGACAGTCGCCGTAACCAAGGATGCTGACGGGAAAATCGTGCAGACCGTTGAAACCGAGACTGTCGTCCAGCCTGCTCAAGGCTACCCAATGCGCCTTCAGTTGATCAAAGGCATTCAGCCAAACTGACGAGCGCCTCGTTTAGAGCCCGCCTTGAGCGGGCTTTTTTTTGCCTGGAGAAAACATGGCCAGACTCACCGAAACCCAGGCCGGAGGCGCAAACGTGCTCCGGTTCCTGGACCTGATCGCCTTCTCCGAAGGTACCTCGACCGTCAATGGTAGCGATGACGGCTACAACGTCCTGTATGGAGGCGGCCTGTTCACCGGCTACCAGGATCACCCACGCCAGAAGCTTACCTTCCCCATCAACGGCAAACCGGTGACCAGCACCGCGGCGGGCCGGTACCAGCTCCTGGCGCGCTACTGGGATGCTTACCGGATGAGCCTGCGCTTGCAGGGTGGCTTCACGCCGGAGAATCAGGACCGTGTTGCGCTGCAGCAGATCCAAGAGCGCCGATCCATGGACGACATCAAGGCCGGCCGCATTGCCGATGCGATCGCCAAGTGCTCGAACATCTGGGCCAGCTTCCCGGGCAACACCTACGGGCAGAACCCGCACCGCCTGGACAAGTTGCTGGCGCAGTGGGCGAAGCTCGGCGGGGTGCTGGCATGACGTCTTGGGCATTGCGCGCGGCCGGCGCCGGCCTGCTGATCCTGCTGGGCATCGCCGTCGGTACCTGGGCCACCACCAGCCACTTCCGCCCGGTTCTCGATCAGGTGCAGGACCAGGCATCCATGTGCGCCGCCGCGCGCGAGAACCTCGCCGGCCTGGCAGCGGAGCAGGGCAAGGCCATGGGCGACCTGATGCTGGCCGCAAACGAACGCCAGGCCAGGGCGGAGCAGGCGGTGAAGGATGCCCAGGCCAATGCTAAGGCCGACTATGCCGCGGCGAACCGTCTGCAACAGGAGCGTACTGGTGGCGACCAATGCGCGGCTGCCACATCGATCATCGACAAGGAGCTTGGCCTATGAACTTCGCTGACCAATTCCTGCGAGGGGTGGGGTTGCTCGCAGGCACCGCTCTGCTCGCCGCCTGCGCAGGGAAGGTCGGGCCAGACGTCCAGTACGTTCGTGTAGAGGTCCCTGTGCAGGTGCCTTGCCGGGCGCCTGACGTGGCGGTACCACTCTGGGCGGCCGCCGGCCTGCGAAAGACCGACAGCCTGGAGGTGAAGGTGAGGGCATTGCTGGCGGAAAGACGGCAGCGAATTGGGTACGAGCGGCAACTCGTCGCAGCTATCGATGGTTGTAGATGATTTTAACCGGCCGGGAAGATGGATAGTTGGAGTTCGGCCCTCTGTTTTGTGAGGGCCTGGAGGTTAGTATCCGCCTCGATGGCATCAGTGAACCGTCGCATCGCCTCGATCCACTGCTCGGTAAAGTCAATGCACTGCACCACCACGACGTTGCTCGGCGCAAGGCCCAGCTTAGGAAGCGTCAAATGCACCTCTGCCTCAACTTCCGCTTGAGGCCTTCGAGGGCCTGTAGGGTTGATAATTTGCTTCGCTTTGCTGTCTCGGTAGAGCTTCGACTCGGCCGTACCAGCATGAAGAAAGCCGCAGCGTGCTGCGTAAATGTCGACAGCAGCAAGCGGCGAGGCGAACCCCGGCAAAAAATAATCATCGACCCATGCCATGAATTCCTTGCGACCGTGGTCGATACTGGCGCTTGAAAGCCAAGCCATCTTGTCTATTGAGCTGTACATCAGCGATAGGGCATGTATGTCGCAGCCGTTGTAGGTAAGGACTGCGACGGCATGTAAATCAGCTTCAATCGTTCTCATCACAGCTCTTGGAACGGACATAACACCCTCAGTGGTTGTTGCTTGGCCTACCTTGGCAAGCTTGATTTACATCGAATCTATCACAAGACTTGGGGGAGTTTGTTCGGAAGGGCGGGGGACTAGTTGGTGCGGATTGCGCGTACCACTTTTTGTACCAAAAGAGGTTTTTTATGGGGGAATCAGGGGGATTTATAGCCCCTGAAAGCCTTTAAAACCCCCTTTTCCAATACTCCTGCTAATCCGCACATAGGTCCTTACCGGTTTTTCCGTTGGGGAGGGGGTGCCCCGGATTAGGGCACCTTAAGGAACTGACCCATGTGGTTTGCGAGAGTTTTAGATCGATCTGTTATATGGGGCTGCTGCGCAGCCCTTCGCGGGCTCGCCCGCACAGGTTCACCACAGGCCTGGGGCCTTACGCGGTCCCTGTGGGAGCTGGCTTGCCGGCGATTGGGCTGCGCAGCAGCCCCCGGCCCGATCACTTCCCACGAATCAACCTGCGCAAGGCAAACCGATTCGGGTGGCACGCCTCCGCCACCGCCCGTGGCAACGGCAGCGGTTCCCCGCATACCCACGCCGCCACCAGTTCGCCGCTCAACGGCGCCGTGATCAACCCGCGCGAGCCGTGCCCGCTGTTCACATACAACCCATCCAGCCAGGGGCAGGCCACATCCGGCACCTGCCGCGCATCCCGGCCCAGCACTGCATATGCCTGGGCGAACGCCTGCGCATCCGCCACCGGCCCGACGATCGGCAGGTAATCCGGGCTGGTGCAACGGAACGCTGCACGGCCTTCCAACTGCCCGGGGTCCAGTTCGGCGGCGCCCAGGCGCTGGGCAAGGTCGACCGAAATCTCGTCCAGCAATGCCAGGTTGCCCTGGTGCTCGGCTACCGTCGGCGCCAGGTCTGTGCTGTGGAAGTCGAAGCTCGCGCCCAAGGTGTGTTCATCGCCGCGCGGCGGCGCTACATAGCCTTCCGCACACACCACGGTGCGCAGCGCGCGGCTGCTGGGGGTGGCCGGCAGGCGGGTGATCTGCCCGCGGATGCGCTTGAGCGGCAGCTGCGCGCATGGTTCGAAGCGCAGTATGTCGGCGGCACCGGCCAGCACCACCACCGGCGCGCTGGCCAGCAAACGTTCGCCAGCCCAGGCTTGCCACTGCCCGTCGACCTTGCGCAGCTCGAGCACCTCCTGGTGCGTCAGCAGGCGAATACCCGGGTGCTGCAACTGCTGCTGGCACAGCGCCGGCGGGTGCACCCAGCCACCTTCGGGATAGAACAGCCCGCCAGCCGGCAAGGCCACACCTGCGATGGCTTCGGCTTCTGCACGTTCCAGCGAGTGCAGCAGGCCATGTTCGAAGGCGCCAGCCAGTTTGCCCTGGCGTTCGGCTTCCTTGTTGTCGAAGGCCAGTTGCAGCACGCCGCAGGCATCCCAGTCGTGGCCACGTTGCAGGCGCTGCAGCTGGCGCCGGGTGTAGCCGAAACCGGCGAGGATCATCTGCGACAACGCCGTGCCATGGGCGGACAGCTTGAGGTACAGCACCCCTTGCGGGTTACCCGAAGCTTCCCCAGCCGGCGTGTCGTGGCGTTCCAGCACGGTAACCTGCCAGCCACGCCGTGCCAGGCTGGCGGCGGTGGTGCTGCCGGCGAGCCCGGCGCCTATCACCAGCGCTTCACGCGGCCCCGCAACGGCAGCCGGGCGCGTATACCATGGCGCACCGGGGCTGGGCACAGGGCCGACATAGGCGCCGCTCATCACTTCCCATTTCTTGCCGATGCCCGGCACCTTCTTCATGGCGAAGCCGGCATCGACCAGGCTGCGGCGTACCCAGCCGGTGGTGGTGAAGGTGCCTAGCACCGTGCCCGGGTGTGACAGCCGTGCCAGTTGCGCGAACAGCTCCGGGGTCCACATGTCGGGGTTCTTGGCCGGCGCGAAGCCGTCGAGGAACCACACATCGATCTGCGCATCGAGTTGCGGCAGCTGCTCCAGTACGTCGCCTATCAGCAGGGTGAGGGTGACCCGGCCGTTGTCGAAGGTGAACTGCTGGAAGCCAGGGTGCACCGCAACGTACTGCTCCAGCAGGGGCTGGCTGTAGGCCGCCAGTTCCGGCCACAGGCGTATGGCGCGGGCCAGATCGTCGCGGCCGAGGGGGTATTTTTCGACGCTGACGAAATGCAGGCGGGCCTCGGCATGGGCGTGCTGCTCGAACAGTTGCCAGGCGCAGTAGAAATTCATGCCGGTGCCGAACCCGGTTTCGCCGATCACCACGCAGGCGTGCGGGGCGAGGTTGGCAAAGCGCTCGGCCAGACGGGTTTGCCCGAGAAACACGTGCCTGGTTTCTTCGATGCCTTCGTTGACTGCGAAATAGACGTCGTCGTATTGCCGCGAATGGGGGCGGCCCTGGTCGTCCCAGTCGATCTGGGCGTGCTGGAGGAGGGTGGACATGGTTGGCTCGGTTGCAGCGGATGGGCGGATTTTATGCCATCTGAGGATTTTGCGCTGGCTGTGCCGGCCCTATCGCCGGCAAGCCAGCTCCCACAAGTACTGCACAAGCCTTCAAATCCGCTAGTCTTGCTTATCCATTGAAGGAGCCAGTGCATGTTCGAATCCGCAGAAATCGGCCACAGCATCGACAAGGAGGCTTACGACGCCGAGGTACCCGCTTTGCGCGAGGCCCTGCTCGAAGCCCAGTACGAACTCAAGCAGCAGGCGCGCTTCCCGGTGATCGTGCTGATCAACGGTATCGAAGGCGCCGGCAAGGGCGAGACGGTCAAACTGCTGAACGAGTGGATGGACCCGCGCATGATCGATGTGCTCACCTTCGACCAGCAGACCGACGAAGAGCTGGCCCGCCCGCCGGCCTGGCGCTACTGGCGGGCCCTGCCACCCAAGGGGCGGATGGGCGTGTTCTTCGGCAACTGGTACAGCCAGATGCTGCAGGGGCGGGTGCACGGGGTGTTCAAGGATGCCGTGCTCGACCAGGCCATCACCGGCGCCGAACGCCTGGAAGAGATGCTGTGCGACGAAGGTGCGTTGATCATCAAGTTCTGGTTCCACCTGTCCAAGAAGCAGATGAAGGCGCGGCTGAAATCGCTCAAGGACGACCCGCTGCACAGCTGGAAGATCAGCCCGCTGGACTGGCAGCAGTCGGAAACCTACGACCGTTTCGTGCGCTTTGGTGAGCGCGTGCTGCGCCGCACCAGCCGCGACTACGCGCCATGGCATGTCATTGAGGGCGTCGATCCGAACTACCGCAGCCTGGCGGTAGGGCGCATCCTGCTGGAAAGCCTGCAGGCGGCACTGGACAACAATCCCAAAGGCAAGCACCAGGGCAACGTCGCCCCGCTGGGCCGCAGCATCGACCAGCGCAGCCTGCTCGGCGCGCTGGACATGACCCTGCGCTTGGACAAGTCCGACTACCAGGAGCAACTGGTCACCGAGCAGGCCCGCCTGGCCGGCCTGCTGCGCCACAAGCACATGCGTCGGCATGCCTTGGTGGCGGTGTTCGAAGGCAACGACGCTGCCGGCAAAGGGGGCGCCATCCGCCGCGTGGCGGCAGCGCTGGACCCGCGCCAGTACCGCATCGTGCCCATTGCCGCGCCCACTGAAGAAGAGCGCGCGCAGCCATACCTGTGGCGGTTCTGGCGGCACATTCCGGCGCGTGGCAAGTTCTCCATCTTCGACCGTTCCTGGTATGGCCGGGTGCTGGTGGAACGTGTGGAAGGCTTCTGCAGCCCGGCCGACTGGATGCGTGCCTACAGCGAGATCAACGATTTCGAGGAACAGCTGGTGAATGCCGGCACGGTGGTGGTCAAGTTCTGGCTGGCGATCGACCAGCAGACCCAGCTGGAGCGTTTCGAAGAGCGCGAGCAGATCCCGTTCAAGCGTTACAAGATCACCGAGGATGACTGGCGCAACCGCGACAAGTGGGACGACTATGTCCAGGCGGTGGGCGACATGGTCGACCGCACCAGCACCGAGATTGCGCCGTGGACGCTGGTGGAGGCCAACGACAAGCGCTGGGCGCGGGTGAAGGTGTTGCGCACCATCAACCAGGCGCTTGAGGCGGCGTTTGCCAGGGACAAGAAATAGCCAGGCTTGTTGGTTGCCTGTTCTGGCCTCTTCGCGGGCACGCCCGCTCCCACAGGATTTGCACACACTCTGAATCTTGTGGGGTCCCAGTGGGAGCGGGCGTGCCCGCGAAAGGGCCAGAACAGGCAGCACACCTGCCAAGCCATGCCGCAGAAGAATGACCTGATGAATTCTTTTCCCGGCACCCACCACCGTCCCCGCCCTCCAAGCCCGTAGAATTCAACCACCCCCACCACGGGCTCGATCGAGGATTTTATGCACACCATTACCGGCCGCTGGGGCTATGGCCTTTTCCTGGCACTTTTGACGGCGTTGCTCTGGGGCATCCTGCCGATCAAGCTCAAGCAGGTGCTGCAAGTGGTCGACCCGGTCACCGTCACCTGGTACCGCCTGCTGGTCTCCGGCGGCCTGCTGTGCGCCTGGCTGGCCGCCAAGCGCAGGCTGCCTTCCTTCAGCAAGCTGACGCCCAAGGGCAAAGGCCTGGTGGTAGTGGCCGTGCTTGGCCTGATGGGCAACTACGTGCTGTACCTGATCGGCCTGAACCTGCTCAGCCCGGGCACCGCGCAACTGGTCGTGCAGATCGGCCCGGTGCTGTTGCTGGTGGCCAGCGTGTTCGTGTTCCGCGAGCGCTTCAGCCTGGGGCAGGGCGTGGGTCTGCTGATCCTGCTGGCGGGGTTCGGGCTGTTTTTCAACCAGCGCCTGGAAGAGCTGCTGACCTCGCTCGGCACCTATACCACCGGCGTGCTGACCATCCTGTTGGCCACCAGCGTCTGGGTGTTCTATGCGCTCAGCCAGAAGCAGTTGCTGACGGTGTGGCATTCGCAGCAGGTAATGATGGTGATCTACCTCAGTTGCGCCGCGCTGCTGACACCCTGGGCCCACCCGTTGGAGGCGTTGCAGCTGACCCCGGTGCAAGGCTGGCTGTTGCTGGCCTGTTGCCTGAACACCCTGGTGGCCTATGGCGCGTTCGCCGAGGCGCTGGCGCACTGGGAGGCGTCGCGGGTGAGTGCCACGCTGGCGCTGACCCCGCTGGTGACCTTTGTCGCGGTGGCACTGGCGGCGTTGGTCTGGCCTGATTATGTGCACGCCGAGGACATCAATGCCCTGGGCTATGTGGGGGCGGTGACCGTGGTGCTGGGCTCGGCGCTGGTGGCACTGGGGCCTTCGCTGGTGGCCGGGTGGCGCGCCCGCAAGTTCAAGAGGGTTGCGCGCTCTGTGTAGGAGCGGCCTTGTGTCGCGATGGGCTGCGCAGCAGCCCCAGAAATCTATGTTGCTGCCGAGATTTCTGGGGCTGCTGCGCAGCCCATCGCGACACAAGGCCGCTCCTACAGGGGAGCGCGGTCTCTGAGCTGTCAGCCTTTGCCCCCCGGAGCCAGCATGTTCTCCGGCCTCACCCACTGGTCGAACTGCTCATTGGTCAGGTACTTCAACTCCAGTGCCGCCTCGCGCAAGGTCTTGCCTTCGCCATAGGCCTTCTTGGCAATTTCCGCTGCCTTGTCATAGCCAATATGCGGGTTCAACGCCGTCACCAGCATCAACCCCCGCTCCAGGTGTGCCGCCATCTGCTCGGCATCCGGCTCGATGCCCGCCACGCAGTGCTGCTGGAAGTTGCGGCAGCCGTCAGCCAGCAATTCGATCGACTGCAGCAAGTTGTGGATGATCACCGGCTTGAACACGTTCAGTTGCAAATGCCCCTGGCTGGCGGCAAAGCCGATCGCCGCGTCGTTGCCCAGCACCTGACAGGCCAGCATCGACAGCGCCTCGCACTGGGTAGGGTTGACCTTGCCTGGCATGATCGAGCTGCCCGGCTCGTTGGCCGGCAGGCGTACCTCGGCCAACCCGGCGCGCGGGCCGGAACCCAGCAGGCGCAGGTCATTGGCGATTTTCATCAGGGCCACGGCCAGGGTCTTCAGGGCGCCGGCCAGGCTGGTCAGCGGCTCGTGGCCGGCGAGGGCAGCGAACTTGTTCGGCGCAGTGACGAACGGCAAGCCGGACAGCGCCGCCAGCTCGGCGGCGATGGCTTCGGCAAAACCGTGCGGGGCGTTGAGCCCGGTGCCCACGGCAGTGCCGCCCTGAGCCAGCTCGCACACTGCCGGCAGGGTGGCGCGGATGGCACGCTGGGCGTAGTCGAGTTGGGCGACGAAGGCCGAGACCTCCTGGCCGAAGGTGATCGGCGTGGCGTCCATCATGTGCGTGCGACCGGTCTTTACCAGCTTGTGGTGGCGTGCCGACAGCTCGGCCAGCCCCGAGGACAGCTCTGCAATGGCCGGCAGCAGCTTGTCGTGCACCGCCTGCGCCGCAGCGATATGCATGGCGGTGGGGAAGCAGTCGTTGGAGCTCTGCGAGCGGTTGACGTGGTCGTTGGGGTGCACGGGCGCCTTGCCGCCACGGCCCTTGCCGGCCAGTTCATTGGCCCGACCGGCGATCACTTCGTTGACGTTCATGTTGCTCTGGGTGCCGCTGCCAGTCTGCCAGACCACCAGCGGGAACTGGTCGTCATGCTCGCCGCCCAGCACTTCGTCGGCGGCCTGTTCGATCAGCCGGGCGATGTCGGCCGGCAAGTCACCGTTACGGTCGTTGACGCGTGCCGCGGCCTTCTTGATCAGCGCCAGGGCATGCAGCACCGCGATGGGCATGCGTTCCTTGCCAATGGCGAAGTTGATCAGCGAACGCTGGGTCTGCGCACCCCAGTAGGCGTCCTCAGGAACTTCGACCGGGCCCAGGCTGTCTGTCTCGATACGGCTCATTCTGTACTCACTCCCTTGTAGTTCGAAATCGCAGTTTAGGCCCTGATTCGACCGAGCGGTTCAGTCGCTCGTCGTGCCACTTGAGCACATCGCCACCACGGCGCAGAATGCTCTACTCTGAGGTACCCGCCTCCCTCTCTTCTGAAGGAAATGCAATGACCCGTCTCCGTGTCCTTTGTGCCGCCGTTGCCCTGGCTTGCGCCAGCGGCCAGGTACTCGCTGCCACCGCCAGCCACAACGCTGCTGCCGAGAAATTCCTGACCCTGGCCAACGCCGACAAGCTGGGCACCCCGGTGTACATGCAGGTCCAGCAGATGTTCGCCCAGCGTTTCGCCCAGACCAAGGCCCCGGCCACCAAGCAGCCAGTGCTGGAAAGCTACCAGGCCAAGGCCAACGCCGCGCTGGACAACGCCATCGGCTGGAACAAGCTGAAGCCGAAGATGGTCGACCTGTACACCCAGACCTTCACCGAGCAGGAGCTCAAGGACCTGGTCAAGTTCTACGAATCGCCGCTGGGCAAGAAAGTGCTGCGTGAAATGCCCAAGGTCACCCAGCAGTCGGCCCAGCTGACCCAGCAGAGCCTGGAGCCAGCGGTACCGGTGGTGAACAAGCTGCTGGACGACATGACCAAGGAACTGGACCCGAACGCTGGCAAGGCCGCCGCCCCGGCGAAGAAGTGAGTACGCCGCGATGACCATGCAACAGCGTATCGAACAGCAGTTGGCCGCCCTGGCGCCGCAACACCTGCAAGTGCTCAATGAAAGCCAC
The DNA here is from genome assembly GCF_013305685.1 of Pseudomonas sp. 13159349. Classification (NCBI taxonomy): domain Bacteria; kingdom Pseudomonadati; phylum Pseudomonadota; class Gammaproteobacteria; order Pseudomonadales; family Pseudomonadaceae; genus Pseudomonas; species Pseudomonas sp. 13159349. The sequence goes on from NZ_CP045553.1 coordinate 1,618,116, forward strand.
ATGCACAGTCGTGGTCAGGAGACCCACTACAAGGCAGTGATCGTCAGCGAGCAGTTTGCCGGGTTGAACAGCGTCAAGCGCCACCAGAAGGTGTACGCCACCATGGGTGAGCTGATGGGCGAGATCCATGCCCTGGCCATCCACACCTACACCGCCGAAGAGTGGGCCAAGGTCGGCGTTGCACCGGCCTCGCCGGTGTGCGCGGGCGGCGGGCACTGAAACCTTGCTGTTGTTCTGGTAGAATCCTGCAAAATCCGGGGGCCGCTTTGCGGCCCATTCGCGGCACAAGGCCGCTCCTACAGGGATAGCGCAGCCCGTCGGCTGGTGCATTCCCCAGTAGGAGCGGCCTTGTGCCGCGAATGGGGCGCAAAGCGCCCCCGCTTTTTTGTCACACTGTCAAACCCGGTCCGCCCCTTACGAGGGCAACCACTGGAGATCCTGCTTCATGTCCCAACCCATCGTCGTCGCGGCGCTGTACAAGTTCGTCACCCTGGAAGACTACGTCGAGCTACGCGAGCCGCTGCTCAAGACCATGCTCGACAACAACGTCAAGGGCACCCTGCTGCTGGCCCACGAGGGCATCAACGGCACCGTTTCTGCCACTCGCGAAGGCATCGACGGCCTGCTGGCCTGGCTGCGCAACGACCCACGCCTGGCCGATGTCGATCACAAGGAATCGTACTGCGACGAACAGCCGTTCTACCGCACCAAGGTCAAGCTCAAGAAAGAGATCGTAACCCTCGGCGTACCGGGCGTGGACCCGAACCAGGCGGTCGGCACCTACGTCGAGCCCAAGGACTGGAACGCGCTGATCAGCGACCCGGAAGTGCTGCTGATCGACACCCGCAACGACTACGAAGTGGCCATCGGCACCTTCAAGGGCGCCATCGACCCGAAGACCGAAACCTTCCGCGAGTTCCCCGACTACATCAAGGCCAACTTCGACCCCAGCAAGCACAAGAAGGTTGCCATGTTCTGTACCGGCGGTATCCGTTGCGAAAAAGCCTCCAGCTACATGCTCGGTGAAGGCTTCGAGGAGGTCTATCATCTTAAGGGCGGCATCCTGAAATACTTCGAGGAAGTGCCTCAGGAAGAAAGCCTGTGGGACGGCGACTGCTTCGTTTTCGACAACCGCGTCACGGTGCGCCATGACCTGAGCGAAGGTGAGTACGACCAGTGCCACGCCTGCCGTCACCCGATCAACGCAGAGGAGCGCGCGTCCGAGCACTATTCGCCAGGGGTCAGCTGCCCGCACTGCTGGGACACCCTGAGCGAGAAGACCCGGCGTAGCGCCATCGACCGGCAGAAGCAGATCGAGCTGGCCAAGGCCCGCAACCTGCCGCATCCGATCGGTTACAACTACAAAGCCGAGGCTTGATGCATGTCTGCACGCCTGATCTATGTGATGGACCCGATGTGCTCCTGGTGCTGGGGTTTCGCACCCGTGGCAGCGGCCCTGATCGCCCAGGCGCGTGACGCAGGCGTGCCCACCCGCCTGGTGCCGGGCGGGTTGCGTACCGGCGGCAGTGCCCTGGACAGCTCTACCCGGAAGTACATCCTTGAACACTGGCAGGCGGTGGCCGACGCCACCGGCCAGCCGTTCCGCTTCGAGGGGGCCATGCCCGACGGCTTCGTCTACGACACCGAGCCGGCCTGCCGTGCCCTGGTCACCGCCCGCGAATTGGACGCCGAACGCGTCTGGCCGCTGCTGGCGCTGATCCAGCGTTCGTTCTACGAGCAGGGCGTGGACGTGACCATTGCGCCGCATCTGGTCGACCTGGCCGAACAGGCAGGCTTCGACCGCACCGTGTTCGCCGAGGCCTTCGCCTGTGCCGACAGCCGCGCCGCCACAGCAGCCGATTTCAGCTGGGCCCAGGACCTGGGCATCGCCGGTTTCCCGACCTTGCTGGCCGAACGCAATGGCCAACTGGCCCTGCTGACCAACGGCTATCAGCCGCTGGAGCGCCTGCAACCCTTGCTCGGCCGCTGGCTGCAGCAGGCCGCCTGTGCTTGATGTGCCTGGGTCACCCGACCCGGTGCCGGGCAAGCCTCACACTGCGGCCGATCGACTGAGCTGGGCGGAAATCCGCCGCCTGGCCCTGCATCACAAGAAAAACCTCTGGTCCGCCAACTTCATCGCCGTATTGGCGGCCTGCTGCAGCGTGCCCATCCCGCTGTTGCTGCCGCTGCTGGTGGACGAAGTGCTGCTGGGCCATGGCGATGCCGCGCTGAAGTGGATGAACCACCTGCTGCCGTCCAGCTGGCAGGTGGCGGCGGGCTACATAGGCCTGATGTTGCTGCTGACCCTGTGCCTGCGCCTGGCCGCGCTGGCGTTCAACGTGATCCAGGCCAAGCTGTTCGCCGGCCTGGCCAAGGACATCGTCTATCGCCTGCGCATTCGCCTGATCGAGCGGCTCAAGCGCATCTCGCTGAAGGAATACGAAAGCCTGGGTAGCGGCACGGTAACCACCCATCTGGTCACCGACCTGGACACCCTCGACAAGTTCGTCGGCGAAACCCTGAGCCGCTTCCTGGTGGCCATGCTGACCCTGACCGGCACGGCGGCCATCCTGATCTGGATGCACTGGCAGCTGGCCATGCTGATATTGCTGTTCAACCCGCTGGTGATCTATTTCACCGTGCAGTTGGGCAAGCGCGTCAAGCACCTGAAAAAGCTCGAGAACGACAGCACCGCACGCTTTACCCAGGCGCTGGCGGAAACCCTCGACGCCATTCAGGAAATTCGCGCCGGTAACCGCCAGGGCTACTTCCTCGGTCGCCTTGGCCTGCGCGCCCGCGAAGTGCGGGACTATGCCGTGGACTCGCAGTGGAAGAGCGATGCCAGCGGCCGCGCCAGTGGCCTGCTGTTCCAGTTCGGCATCGATATCTTCCGTGCCGCGGCCATGCTCACCGTGCTGTTCTCCGACCTGTCGATCGGCCAGATGCTGGCGGTATTCAGCTACCTGTGGTTCATGATCGGCCCGGTGGAGCAACTGCTCAACCTGCAATACGCCTACTACGCCGCCGGCGGCGCATTGAGCCGCCTCAACGAGCTGCTGGCACGTGCCGACGAGCCGCAGTACCCGGCGGCCAGCAACCCGTTCGCCGGCCGCGAGACGGTAGGTATCGAAGTACGCGACCTGCGCTTTGCCTATGCCGACGAGCCGGTGCTCGAGCACCTCGACCTGTCCATCGCCCCGGGCGAGAAGGTGGCGATAGTCGGCGCCAGCGGTGGCGGCAAGAGCACCCTGGTGCAGCTGTTGCTGGGGCTTTACAGCGCCCAGGCCGGCACCATCCGCTTTGGCGGTGCCAGCCTGCAGGAAATCGGCCTGGAAACCCTGCGTGAAAACGTCGCGGTGGTGTTGCAGCACCCTTCGCTGTTCAACGACACCGTGCGCGCCAACCTGACCATGGGCCGTGACTGCAGCGACGAGGCCTGTTGGCAGGCACTGCGCATCGCCCAGCTGGATGCCACCATCGCCGCCTTGCCGCAGGGCCTGGACAGTGTGGTGGGGCGCTCTGGCGTGCGCTTGTCCGGTGGCCAGCGCCAGCGCCTGGCCATTGCCCGCATGGTGCTGGCCGAACCCAAGGTGGTGATCCTCGACGAAGCCACCTCGGCCCTGGATGCCGCCACCGAATACAACCTGCACCAGGCCCTGGCGCGCTTCCTCAGCGGCCGCACCACACTGATCATCGCCCACCGCCTGTCGGCGGTGAAACAGGCCGACCGGGTGCTGGTGTTCGACGGCGGGCATGTGGCCGAGGATGGCGACCACCAGCAGCTGATTGCCGAGGGTGGGTTGTATGCCAAGCTTTACGGGCACCTGCAGCAGAGCTGAATTTGTGGCTGCCTGTGCGAGCCCTATCGCCGGCAAGCCAGCTCCCACAGGATTACCACAGGCCTGAGCGTTGTGGGGTACCTGTGGGAGCTGGCTTGCCGGCGATAGGGCCGGGAAGGCCGTGCGAAAACCCCCGGGTTTCCTGTCATAAAAAACCCAACCGCGAGGATGGCAAATGGCCTACGCTGTGCTTTGTCTGGGTTGATTTGCGCCTTATCTGCTCTGTGACAGGGACTCCATGAAGGGACATCGCACTCTAGAAGCGCCAAAGTTGCTCGGCATCACCTGGCCCTTCATCGCCGTTGTGGTCTTCCAGGTAGCCTTGGGCAGCCTGAGCCTTTATACGCTCTCGGCCGTGCGTGCCTACGTCGCGGGCGAAAGCCTGTGGTCCAAGGCGCAGAAAGACGCCATCTACTACCTCAACCTGTACGCCGAAACCCGCGACGACAGCACCTATCAGCGCTATCGCCAGGCCATCACCGTGCCCCAGGGCGACCACCAACTGCGCGAAGTGATGGACCAGCCCAGCCCCGACCTGGATGCCGCACGCCAGGCCGTGCTGCAAGGCGGTAACCACCCCGACGATGTCGAGCGGATCATCTGGTTCTACCGTAACTTTCGTAACGTAAGCTACATGCAGACGGCCATCGACTACTGGGACATCGGCGACGACTACCTGGGCAAGCTGGATATGCTGGCCGTGGAAATGCGCAGCAGCTTCGCCGCTGGCTCGGTCGACGCCCGCACAATAAGCGACTGGAAGGCGCGCATCGTCACCATCAACGAAGGGGTAACCCCGGCCGCCAAGGCGTTCAGCGATGCCTTGGGCGAAGGCTCGCGCATGCTGCTGCGGGTGCTGCTTATCACCAACCTGCTGACCGCGATGTTCCTGATTGCCATTGCCTGGCGCCGCTCCAGCAAGCTGCTGGCCCAGCGTCAGGCCTTTGCCAGCGCCCTGCAAGAAGAAAAGGAGCGGGCGCAGATTACCCTGCAGGCCATTGGTGATGCGGTGATTACCACTGATGTGGAGGGCAGTATCGGCTACATGAACCCGGCCGCCGAACAACTGACCCACTGGCAGGCCGGCCAAGCCCAGGGCCTGCCGTTGTCGGCGCTGTTCAGCCTGGTGGACGAGCAGGCCGAGGAAGACGGCCGCAGCCTGGTCGAGCAGGTGCTCAGCGGCAGCCTCAAGGGTGGCGCCGAGCATGCCCGGCTGATCCAGCGCCTGGACGGCAGTACTGTGTCGGTCAACCTGGTCGGCTCGCCGATCGTCAATGACGGCCAGGTCAGCGGTATCGTGCTGGTGCTGCACGACATGACCCAGGAGCGCCAGTACATCGCCAACCTGTCCTGGCAGGCGACCCATGACGCCCTGACCGGCCTGGCCAACCGCCGCGAGTTCGAATACCGCCTGGAGCAGGCGCTCAATGACCTGGCGCGCCAGGCCGGGCGGCATTCGCTGATGTTCCTGGACCTCGACCAGTTCAAGCTGGTCAACGATACCTGCGGGCATGCCGCCGGCGACGAGCTGCTGCGGCACATCTGCGCCGTGCTGCAGTCCGGCCTGCGCGAGGGCGATACCCTGGCCCGGCTGGGTGGTGACGAATTTGGCGTGCTGCTGGAAAACTGCCCGCCCGACCAGGCCGAGCGCATTGCCGAGCAGCTGCGCCAGCTGGTGCAGAGCCTGCATTTCGTGTGGAAAGGGCGGCCGTTCGTCACCACCGTCAGTGTCGGCCTGGTGCACATGGCCCAGTCCCCCGGCACCCTCGAAACCTCGCTGCGCGCCGCCGACATGGCTTGCTACATGGCCAAGGAAAAGGGCCGCAACCGCGTGCAGGTGTACCATGCCGACGACAGCGAGCTGTCCATGCGCTTTGGTGAAATGGCCTGGATCCAGCGCTTGCACGTGGCCCTGGAAGAAAACCGCTTCTGTCTGTACGCCCAGGAAATCGCCCCGCTGAAAACCTTCGAAGGCCCCGGCCATATCGAGATCCTGCTGCGCCTGCACGACGAAAGCGGGCGTACCATCCTGCCCAGCAGTTTCATCCCGGCGGCCGAGCGCTACGGCCTGATGACCGCGCTGGACCGCTGGGTGGTGCGCAATGTGTTTCTGGTCATCCGCCAGTGCCTGGACGAAGGGCGCGAGGGGCCGCTGTCGATCTGCGCGATCAACCTGTCGGGGTCGAGCATTGGCGATGACAAGTTCCTCGAATACTTGCAACGCCTGTTCGTCGAATACGCCATTCCGCCACGGATGATCTGTCTCGAAATCACCGAAACCAGCGCCATAGCCAACCTTGGCAGCGCCATCCGTTTCATCAACGAGTTGAAGGGGCTGGGTTGTCGCTTCTCGCTCGACGATTTCTGCGCCGGCATGTCGTCGTTCGCCTATCTCAAGCATTTGCCCGTGGATTACCTGAAGATCGACGGGAGTTTCGTCAAGGACATGCTCGACGACCCGGTCAACCGGGCCATGGTCGAGGTCATCAACCACATCGGTCACGTAATGGGCAAGCGCACCATTGCCGAATTCGTCGAAACACCCTTGATCGAGCAGGCCTTGCAGGAAATTGGCGTGGATTATGCCCAGGGCTACCTCATCGAACGCCCTCAGGTGTTCACCTGTGACAGTCTGCAGCGCCAACGGATCGCCGCCCGGCCTCTGTTGCAGCGGGCACCTGGCACGTTTCGCTAGCTAGAAATCACAAGGATCAAGGAGCTGAAAGTGATTGACGCATTCGTTCGTATCGGGCCTTTGATGGATCCCGCCAGCTACCCCCAATGGGCCCAGCAACTGATTGAAGACTGCCGCGAGAGCAAGCGCCGGGTAGTCGAGCATGAGTTCTACGCGCGCCTGCGCGATGGCCAGTTGAAGCAATCGACCATTCGCCAGTACCTGATCGGTGGCTGGCCGGTGGTGGAGCAGTTCTCGCTGTACATGGCCCACAACCTGACCAAGACCCGCTATGGCCGGCACCAGGGCGAAGACATGGCGCGGCGCTGGCTGATGCGCAACATCCGTGTCGAGCTCAACCACGCCGACTATTGGGTGAACTGGTGCCAGGCGCATGGCGTGCACCTGCACGAGCTGCAGGCCCAGGAAGTGCCGCCTGAACTGAACGGCCTGAACGACTGGTGCTGGCGCGTGTGCGCCACCGAGAACCTGGCCATTTCCATGGCGGCGACCAACTACGCCATCGAAGGTGCGACCGGTGAATGGTCGGCGGTGGTGTGCTCCACCGACACCTATGCGCTGGGCTTCCCGGAGGACCAGCGCAAGCGGGCGATGAAGTGGCTGAAGATGCATGCCCAGTATGACGACGCGCACCCGTGGGAGGCGCTGGAGATCATCTGTACGCTGGCTGGCGAGAACCCGACCCTGGGGCTGCGCAATGAACTGCGCAAGGCGATTTGCAAGAGCTACGACTGCATGTACCTGTTCCTGGAACGGTGCATGCAGCTGGAAGGGCGCCAGCAAGGGCGCATGCGCCCGGTGTTGGCAGCGGGGTAGGCCCGGGGGCCGCCATGCGGCCCATCGCGACACAAGGCCGCTCCTACAGGGGATCGCATACCCATGTAGGAGCGGCCTTGTGCCGCGATGGGCTGCAAAGCAGCCCCGGCAATTCCAAGCCTTACTGGGCGTTGAACGCCTGCCCATTCACCCCTTTGCTGTCCGGCCCCATCAGGTACAGGTATACCGGCATGATCTCTTCCGGCAGCGGGTTGTTCTGCGGGTTTTCGCTAGGGTAGGCTTGTGCCCGCATCGCCGTGCGCGTGGCACCGGGGTTGATGCTGTTGGAGCGCACTGGTGCCACGCCTTCCAGTTCATCGGCCAGGGTTTGCATCAGGCCCTCGGTGGCGAACTTGGACACGCCATAGGCGCCCCAGTAGGCCCGGCCCTTGCGCCCGACGCTGCTGCTGGTGAACACCACCGAAGCGTCTTCCGACAGCTTCAGCAGCGGCAGCAGGGTGCTGGTGAGCATGAAGGTGGCATTGACGTTGATGTGCATCACGCGCATGAAGTTGTCACCCGACAGCTGCTCCAGCGGCGTACGCGGGCCGATGATCGAAGCGTTGTTCAGCAGGCCGTCGAGGCGGCCGAACTGGTCTTCGATCATTACCGCCAGTTCGTCGTACTGGTGGGGCAGGGCGGTTTCCAGATTGAACGGGATCACCACCGGTTGCGGGTGCCCGGCGGCTTCGATCTGGTCGTAGATCTCGTTGAGGTTGGCCTCGGTCTTGCCCAGCAGCAGCACGGTAGCGCCCAGCGCCGCGTAGGCCTTGGCGGCAGCGGCGCCGATGCCGCGGCCGGCACCGGTAACCAGGATGACCCGGCCTTGCAGCAGGTCGGGGCGGGCGGTGTAGTCGAACATGGTAGGTCCTTCGAGTTCGTTGGCGCGGCACAGCCCCTGTGGGAGCGGGTGAACCCGCTCCCACAGGGGCTGTGCCGCGGTCTAGACGGGGTTCAGCAGCCGCACAGCGCGCTGTCGATCACCTTGCGCAGTTCCAGCGGGTGGTCCACCACCACATCGGCGCCCCAGTTGTTGGGGTTGTCCTCTGGATGAATATAGCCGTAGCGCACTGCCGCCGTGCGAGTACCGGCGTCGCGGCCAGACTCGATGTCGCGCAGGTCGTCGCCGACGAACAGTACGCTGGCAGGGTCCAGGCCAAGGGTCTTGCAGGCGAGGATCAGCGGCTCGGGGTCGGGCTTGCTGTTCTTGACGTGGTCCGGGCAGATCAGCAGCGCCGAACGCTCGGCCAGGCCCAGTTGCTGCATGATCGGCTCGGCGAAGCGCACCGGCTTGTTGGTGACCACACCCCACAGCAGGTTGCCTTTCTCGATGTCGGTCAGCAGCTCGGCCATGCCGTCGAACAGCTTGCTGTGCACCGCGCAGTCGCGCTGGTAGCGCTCGAGGAACTCCAGGCGCAGGGCTTCGAAGCCCTCGGCTTCCGGGCTGATGGCGAAGGTCGCGGCGACCATCGCGCGGGCACCGCCGGAGATTACGTCGCGGATCACCTTGTCATCGACGGCCGGCAGGCCGCGCTCGGCGAGCATGGCCTGGCAGATGGCGATGAAGTCCGGCGCCGTGTCGAGCAAGGTGCCGTCCATGTCGAAGAGTACTGCTCGCAAACTCATGTTTATTCCTCGCGCAGGGTCTGGACCATGTAGTTGACGTCGACGTCGCTGCTGAGCTTGTAGTGCTTGGTCAGTGGGTTGTAGGTCAGGCCGATGATGTCTTTCACCTGAAGGCCGGCAACGCGGCTCCAGGCGCCCAGCTCGGACGGGCGGATGAACTTCTTGAAGTCGTGGGTGCCGCGCGGCAGCATCTTCAGGATGTACTCGGCGCCGACGATGGCCAGCAGGTAGGCCTTGGGGTTGCGGTTGATGGTGGAGAAGAACACCTGGCCGCCAGGCTTGACCATGCGGTAGCAGGCGCGGATGACCGAAGACGGGTCGGGCACGTGCTCGAGCATTTCCAGGCAGGTGACCACGTCGAACTGTTCGGGCATTTCCTCGGCCAGGGCTTCGGCGGTGATCTGCCGGTATTCCACCTGCACGCCCGACTCCAGCTGGTGCAGCTGGGCCACCGCCAGTGGCGCCTCGCCCATGTCGATGCCGGTGACCGTGGCGCCGCGCAGGGCCATCGCCTCGCTGAGGATGCCGCCGCCGCAACCCACGTCCAGCACCTTCTTGCCGGCGAGGCTGACGCGCTCGTCGATCCAGTTGACGCGCAGCGGGTTGATTTCGTGCAGCGGCTTGAACTCGCTTTCGCGGTCCCACCAGCGGTGGGCCAGCGCTTCGAACTTGGCGATTTCGGCGCGGTCGACGTTGCTCATTAGAACAGTCCTCTGAAACTTCGCAAAATTGCGCCGGAGTATACCCGAGCGCTCGGCCCCGAGGGTCGCTATAATCGCCGGCTTTTGATATCCGAACGACGGGGAGAGGCGATGCGCGAGCGACTTTTGGCGGCGGAGAAGGTGACCGGGATCCGCTGGCAGGGCGGCGTCCTGCACCTGCTCGACCAGCGCCTGCTGCCGTCGGAAGAGTGCTGGCTGGCCTGCGACAATGTCGCGCAGGTAGCAGCGGCGATCCGCGACATGGCCGTGCGCGGCGCCTCGGCCATCGGCATTGCCGCGGCCTATGGCCTGGTGCTGGCCCTGGAAGAGCGGCTGGCCGAGGGCGGCGACTGGGAAATGGACCTGGAGGAAGACTTCCTTGTCCTGGCTGAAGCGCGCCCTACCGCCGCCAACCTGTTCTGGGCGCTGAACCGCATGCGTGAGCGCCTGCAGCGCCTGCGTCCGGAGGAAGACGTGCTGGCTGCACTGGAGGCCGAGGCGGTGGCCATCCACGAGAGCGATCGCGAGGCCAACCTGACCATGGCCCAGCACGGTATCGAGCTGATCCGCCGCCACCAGGGCAACGCCCAGATCCTGCTCACCTATGGCAACGCCGGTGCTCTGGCCTGTGGTGGTTTCGGTACCGCGCTGGGGGTGATCCGTGCCGGTTACCTGGAGGGCATGGTCGAGCGTGTATACGCCGGCGAGACCCGCCCCTGGCTGCATGGTTCGCGCCTGACTGCCTGGGAGCTGGCCAACGAAGGCATCCCGGTGACCCTGTGCGCCGACTCGGCGCTGGCCCACCTGATGAAAAGCAAGGGCATCACCTGGGTGGTGGTGGGCGCGGACTGCATCGCCGCCAACGGCGACGTGGCCAGCAAGATCGGCACCTACCAGCTGGCGGTCAGCGCCATGCACCACGGCGTACGTTTCATGGTGGTGGCGCCGAGCACCAGCATCGACCTGAACCTGGCCACGGGCGAGGACATCCCGCTGGAAGAGCGCGCTGCCGACGAGTTGCTGGACATTGGCGGCACCCGCGTGGCGCCGGATGTCGAGGTGTTCAACCCGGTATTCGACGTGACCCCTGCCGACCTGATCGACGTGATCGTGACCGAGCGCGGCATCGTCGAGCGGCCGGATGCCACCAAGCTGGCGCAATTGATCTGCCGCAAGCGGCTGCACTGAGGGTGTAAGGCGGTAGAGATGTGGCGCCTGTGAGATCGAGCGCCGCCCGCGCGGCGCTTCGCGGGGCAAGTCGGATCGCCGCACCGCCGCTCCCACATTTGTTGCAACGTGGCCATGCCTGTGGGAGAGGCGTTGTCAGCCTAGGTGCATGGCTTGAGACTGGTGATGCGGCAGCAATGCCAACTCAGAAATCCAGCCAGCCCACCAAGGCTGGCAACCATGACCTGTCAGGTTCGGTACGTTGCAACAAATGTGGGAGCGGCGGTGCGGCGATCCGACTTGCCCCGCGAAGCGCCGCGCGGGCGGCGCTCGATCTCCCAGGCACCACAAATTTCACGGCAGGCACCCTTGTGCCACATCTCCCCACCGCTCCTGCCTTTGTGATAACATCCGGCAGTTTCCAAGACCGCCCACCACGGCGGCCTTCATTGCGCAGATCCATGGCACAACTCATTGATTTGTCGTAAGTCGTCGCACCCTTATGCGCTGCGGCGGCGAGCTTCGTTCGGCCCTTGATGGAGCTGCGAAGTTTCACCAGAAAAAGGAATCAGGCTTCTCATGGGCGAACTGGCCAAAGAAATCCTCCCGGTCAATATCGAAGACGAACTGAGACAGTCTTACCTCGACTACGCGATGAGCGTGATTGTCGGGCGAGCGCTGCCCGATGCGCGTGACGGCTTGAAGCCCGTGCATCGTCGCGTTCTCTATGCGATGAGCGAACTGGGCAACGACTGGAACAAGCCGTACAAGAAATCCGCCCGTGTGGTCGGTGACGTGATCGGTAAGTACCACCCGCACGGCGACATTGCGGTCTACGACACCATCGTGCGTATGGCCCAGCCGTTCTCGCTGCGCTACCTGCTGGTCGACGGCCAGGGCAACTTCGGTTCGGTGGACGGCGACAACGCCGCAGCCATGCGATACACCGAAGTGCGCATGGCCAAGCTGGCCCACGAGCTGCTGGCCGACCTGCACAAGGAAACCGTCGACTGGGTGCCCAACTACGACGGCACCGAGCAGATCCCGGCGGTCATGCCGACCCGTATTCCCAACCTGCTGGTCAACGGTTCCAGCGGTATTGCCGTGGGCATGGCGACCAACATCCCGCCGCACAACCTCGGCGAGGTCATCGATGGCTGCCTGGCACTCATCGACAACCCCGAAGTCACCATCGATGAGCTGATGCAGCACATCCCTGGCCCGGACTTCCCGACTGCCGGCCTGATCAACGGCCGCCAGGGCATCATCGAGGCCTATCGTACCGGCCGTGGTCGCATCTACATGCGCGCCCGCTCCGAGATCGAAGACATCGACAAGGTCGGTGGCCGCCAGCAGATCGTGGTTACCGAGCTGCCGTACCAGCTGAACAAGGCTCGCCTGATCGAGAAGATCGCCGAGCTGGTCAAAGAGAAGAAGATCGAAGGCATCACCGAGCTGCGCGACGAGTCCGACAAGGACGGCATGCGCATCGTCATCGAGCTGCGTCGCGGCGAGGTGCCGGAGGTGGTGCTCAACAACCTCTACCAGCAAACCCAGCTGCAGAGCGTATTCGGCATCAACGTGGTGGCCCTGGTCGACGGGCGTCCGCGCCTGCTCAACCTCAAGGACCTGCTCGAAGCGTTCGTGCGTCACCGTCGTGAAGTGGTGACCCGTCGTACCGTGTTCGAGCTGCGCAAGGCCCGCGAACGCGGCCATATCCTTGAAGGCCAGGCGGTCGCGCTGTCCAACATCGACCCGGTCATCGCCCTGATCAAGGCCTCGCCGACCCCGTCCGAAGCCAAGGAAGCCCTGGTCTCCACTGCCTGGGAATCCAGTGCCGTGCAGGTCATGGTCGAGCGCGCCGGCGCCGATTCCTGCCGCCCCGAGGACCTGCCGGAGCAGTACGGCCTGCGTGAAGGCAAGTACTACCTGTCGCCGGAACAGGCCCAGGCCATTCTCGACCTGCGCCTGCACCGCCTGACCGGCCTGGAGCACGAGAAGCTGCTGGCCGAGTATCAGGAAATCCTCGAGCAGATCGGCGAACTGATCCGCATCCTCAGCAGCGCCGAGCGCCTGATGGAAGTGATCCGCGAAGAGCTGGAAGCCATCCGCGCCGAATATGGCGATGCCCGTCGTACCGAAATCCTCGATGCGCGCCACGACCTCAACTACGGCGACATGATCCCGGAAGAAGAGCGTGTGGTGACCATCTCCCACGGCGGCTACGCCAAGACCCAGCCGCTGTCCGCCTACCAGGCCCAGCGCCGTGGCGGCAAAGGCAAGTCGGCTACCGGGGTGAAGGACGAGGACTACGTCGAGCACCTGCTGGTTGCCAACAGCCATGCCACCCTGCTGCTGTTCTCCAGCAAGGGCAAGGTGTACTGGCTGAAGACCTACGACATCCCTGAAGCGTCCCGCGCCGCCCGAGGCCGCCCGCTGGTCAACCTGTTGCCGCTGGAGGAAGGTGAGCGCATCACCGCCATGCTGCAGATCGACCTCGAGGCCCTGCAGCAGAACGCTGACGCCGACGAAGAGCTGGAGGACGCGGAAGACACCGTGCTCGAAGGCGAAGTGGTCGAGGCCGAGGAAGTGGACGAGGAAGACGGCGACACCCCAGAGTGGGTGGCCGAGCCGACCGGCGCCTACATCTTCATGGCCACCGCTTCGGGTACCGTGAAGAAGACCCCGCTGGTGCAGTTCGCCCGTCCGCGCTCCAACGGCCTGATCGCCCTGAAGCTGAAGGAAGGTGACACCCTGATCGCCGCGGCCATCACCGATGGTGCCAAGGAGGTCATGATGTTCTCCGACGCCGGCAAGGTGATCCGCTTCGCTGAAAGCGTGGTGCGCGAGATGGGCCGTAACGCCCGTGGCGTGCGCGGCATGAAGCTGGGCAAGGGCCAGCAGATCATTTCCATGCTGATCCCGGAATCCGGCGCGCAGATCCTCACCGCCTCCGAGCGTGGCTTCGGCAAGCGCACTCCGCTGTCCAAGTTCCCGCGTCGCGGCCGTGGTGGCCAGGGTGTGATCGCCATGGGCACCAAGGGGCGCAACGGTCTGCTGATCGGTGCCATCCAGGTGCAGGAAGGTGAGGAGATCATGCTGATCTCCGACCAGGGCACGCTGGTGCGTACCCGCGTTGGCGAGGTGTCCAGCCTGGGCCGCAACACTCAGGGCGTGACCTTGATCAAGCTGGCTGCCGACGAGACACTGGTGGGCCTGGAGCGTATCCAGGAGCCTTCCGAGGACGAACTCGATGATGGGATCGAGGCGGACGAAGAGGGTGTCGAGGCCGAAGTGCCAGACAACGAAGAAGCTGCTGGTGCCGAAGAGGCCCCGCAGGAGTAAGCAAGCGTAAAACCCGAACGGGGCGACCAAGGTCGCCCCGTTTGACTGATTACAGCAGGCAATGGCAGGCCCTGAAGGGGCAGGCTGTTTTTGTAGGAGCAGCCTTGTGCTGCGAATGGGACGCGAAGCGGCCCCGGGATTTCAGCGTCAACGCATGGATAGCCGGGGCCGCTACGCGTCCCATTCGCAGCACAAGGCTGCTCCTACAAGAGCGATGCGAGGCCTGCAAGAAACGAATTTGTACCATTTGGCAGAGCGAGAGTGGATGTGAGCAAACGAGCCTTTAACTTCTGCGCAGGCCCTGCCGCGCTTCCTGACGCTGTTCTGCAGCGCGCCCAGGCCGAGATGCTGGATTGGCGTGGCAAGGGCTTGTCGGTGATGGAAATGAGCCATCGTAGCGACGATTACGTGGCCATCGCCGAAAAGGCCGAGCAGGACCTGCGTGACCTGCTGTCCGTCCCCTCCAACTACAAGGTGCTGTTCCTGCAGGGCGGCGCCAGCCAGCAGTTCGCCGAAATCCCGCTGAACCTGCTGCCGGAAAACGGCACCGCCGACTACATCGAGACCGGCATCTGGTCGAAAAAGGCCATCGAGGAAGGGCGCCGCTTCGGCAACGTCAACGTCGCCGCCAGCGCCAAGCCTTACGACTACCTGGCCATTCCGGGCCAGAACGAGTGGAAGCTGACCAAGAACGCTGCCTACGTGCACTATGCGTCCAACGAGACCATTGGTGGCCTGCAGTTCGACTGGGTGCCGGAAGCCGGTGACGTGCCACTGGTGGTCGACATGTCGTCCGACATCCTCTCGCGCCCGATCGATGTGTCGCAGTACGGCCTGATCTACGCCGGCGCGCAGAAGAACATCGGCCCGAGCGGCCTGGTGGTGGTGATCGTGCGCGAAGACCTGCTGGGCCGCGCCCGCAGCAGCTGCCCGACCATGCTCGACTACAAGGTATCGGCCGACAACGGCTCGATGTACAACACCCCGGCCACCTACTCCTGGTACCTCTCGGGCCTGGTGTTCGAGTGGCTGAAAGAGCAGGGTGGTGTCGATGCCATGGAACAGCGCAACCGCGCCAAGAAAGACCGCCTGTACGGCTTCATCGACAGCAGCGAGTTCTACACCAACCCGATCAGCCACAACGCCCGTTCGTGGATGAACGTGCCGTTCCGCCTGGCTGACGAGCGCCTGGACAAGGCCTTCCTCGCCGGCGCCGATGCCCGTGGCCTGCTCAACCTCAAGGGCCACCGTTCGGTAGGCGGCATGCGCGCCTCCATCTACAACGCCCTGGGCCTTGAAGCGGTCGAAGCTCTGGTGGCCTACATGGCCGAATTCGAGAAGGAGCACGGCTGATGTCCGAGCACGAACTGAAGGCGTTGCGCGTTCGCATCGACAGCCTCGACGAGAAGATCCTCGAGCTGATCAGCGAGCGCGCCCGGTGCGCCCAGGAAGTGGCCAAGGTCAAGACCGCCTCGCTGGCGGAAGGCGAAAAACCGGTGTTTTACCGCCCCGAGCGTGAAGCCGCCGTGCTCAAGCGCGTGATGGAGCGCAACAAGGGGCCGCTGGACAACGAAGAGATGGCGCGGCTGTTCCGCGAAATCATGTCGTCGTGCCTGGCCCTGGAAGAGCCGCTGAAAATCGCCTACCTCGGCCCTGAAGGCACCTTCACCCAGGCTGCGGCCATGAAGCACTTCGGCCACGCGGTGATCAGCCGGCCGATGGCGGCCATCGACGAAGTGTTCCGCGAAGTGGCGGCCGGTGCCGTCAACTTCGGCGTGGTGCCGGTGGAAAACTCCACCGAAGGCGCGGTCAGCCACACCCTGGACAGCTTCCTCGAGCACGACATGGTGATTTGCGGCGAGGTCGAGCTGCGCATCCACCACCACCTGCTGGTGGGCGAGAACACCAAGACCGACAGCATCACCCGCATCTACTCCCACGCCCAGTCGTTGGCCCAGTGCCGCAAGTGGCTGGACGCGCACTACCCGAACGTGGAGCGCGTGGCCGTGTCGAGCAATGCCGAGGCCGCCAAGCGGGTCAAGGGCGAGTGGAATTCGGCGGCGATCGCCGGCGACATGGCGGCCAACCTGTACGGTTTGACCCGCCTGGCCGAGAAGATCGAAGACCGCCCGGACAACTCCACGCGCTTCCTGATGATCGGTAACCAGGAAGTGCCGCCGACCGGCGACGACAAGACCTCGATCATCGTTTCGATGAGCAACAAGCCGGGTGCCTTGCACGAGCTGCTGGTACCGTTCCACCAGAACGGCATCGACCTGACTCGCATCGAGACCCGCCCGTCGCGTAGCGGCAAGTGGACCTACGTGTTCTTCATCGACTTCGTCGGTCACCACCGCGACCCGCTGATCAAGGCGGTGCTCGAGCAGATCAGCCAGGAGGCTGTGGCGCTGAAGGTGCTGGGTTCGTATCCGAAGGCGGTGCTTTGATTTGAGATGGTTGGGGCCGCTGCGCGGCCCATCGCGACACGAGGCCGCTCCTACAGGTATTGTGCAGGCCTCGAAACTGTACTGGCCCCTGTAGGAGCGGCCTTGTGTCGCGATGGGCTGCAAGGCAGCCCCAATGGCCCTCACAGGCTGTCTAGATTTCTGAACAGGGTTCGCACCAGTGGTAAAAGCAGTAACAACCAAACCCGCGCCAATCATCAACCGCCTGGTCGTGGTCGGCCTCGGCCTGATCGGTGGCTCGTTCGCCAAGGGCCTGCGTGAAAGCGGCCTGTGCCGCGAAGTGGTCGGTGTCGACCTGGACGCCCCCTCCCGCAAGCAGGCCGTGGCCCTGGGCGTGGTCGATCGCTGCGAAGAAGACCTTGCCGCCGCCTGTGTCGGTGCCGATGTCATCCAGTTGGCCGTGCCGATCCTGGCCATGGAAAAAGTCCTGGCCCGCCTGGCCAAGCTCGACCTTGGCGCTGCCGTCATCACCGACGTCGGCAGCGCCAAGGGCAACGTCGTGCGTGAGGCGCGGGCGGTCTTTGGGGAGCGCTTGCCGCGCTTCGTCCCCGGCCACCCCATCGCCGGCTCCGAGCAGAGTGGGGTAGAGGCCTCCAATGCTGCCCTGTTCCGCCGGCACAAGGTCATCCTCACGCCGCTGGCCGAAACCGACCCGGCCGCCCTGGCCCTGGTCGACCGCCTGTGGCGCGCGCTGGACGCCGATGTGGAGCACATGTCGGTCGAACGCCACGACGAAGTGCTTGCCGCCACCAGTCATTTGCCGCATCTGCTGGCCTTCGGCCTGGTCGATTCACTGGCCAAGCGCAATGAAAACCTCGAAATCTTCCGGTACGCTGCGGGAGGCTTCCGCGATTTCACGAGAATCGCTGGCAGCGACCCGACCATGTGGCATGACATCTTTCTCGCCAACCGCGACGCTGTCCTGCGCACGCTTGATACATATCGCAGCGATCTCGACGCCTTGCGCGACGCGATCGCTGAAGGGGACGGGCACCAGCTGCTGGGTGTATTCACCCGCGCACGCGTTGCCCGCGAGCATTTCAGTAAAATCCTGGCCCGCCGGGCCTATGTGGACGCTATGAACGCCAACGATCTGATTTTCCTGGCCCAACCGGGTGGCCGCCTGTCCGGGCGAATCCGCGTACCGGGCGACAAGTCGATTTCCCACCGCTCGATCATGCTCGGCTCGCTGGCCGAAGGCACCACCGAGGTCGAAGGCTTCCTCGAAGGTGAGGACGCGCTGGCGACCCTGCAGGCATTCCGTGACATGGGTGTGGTCATCGAAGGCCCGAACCACGGTCGCGTGACCATTCACGGCGTCGGCCTGCACGGCCTCAAGCCGCCACCCGGGCCGCTTTACGTGGGTAACTCGGGTACCTCGATGCGCCTGCTGTCGGGCCTGCTGGCCGGCCAGCCGTTCGACGTGACCATGACCGGCGACGCTTCGCTGTCCAAGCGCCCGATGAACCGTGTGGCCAACCCGCTGCGCGAAATGGGTGCCGTGGTCGAGACCGGCCCTGAAGGCCGCCCGCCGCTGACCATCCGCGGTGGCCACAAGCTCAAGGCGCTGACCTACACGCTGCCGATGGCCAGTGCCCAGGTCAAATCCTGCCTGCTGCTGGCCGGCCTGTACGCCGAAGGCAAGACCACCGTCACCGAGCCAGCGCCAACCCGTGACCACACCGAGCGCATGCTGCGCGGCTTTGGCTACAGCGTCGAAAGCAACGGCCCGGTGGCCTCGCTGCAGTCCGGCGGCAAGCTAACTGCTACCCGTATCGAAGTACCGGCCGACATCTCCTCGGCGGCGTTCTTCCTGGTGGCGGCGTCCATCGCCGAAGGCTCCGAACTGGTGCTGGAACACGTTGGCATCAACCCGACCCGTACCGGCGTGATCGACATCCTGCGCCTGATGGGTGGCGACATCACTCTGGAAAACCAGCGTGAAGTCGGCGGCGAACCGGTGGCCGACCTGCGTGTGCGCGGTGCCAAGCTGAAGGGTATCGACATCCCTGAAGAGCTGGTGCCACTGGCCATTGACGAGTTCCCGGTGCTGTTCGTCGCCGCTGCCTGCGCCGAAGGGCGTACCGTGCTGCGTGGTGCCGAAGAGCTGCGGGTGAAGGAATCCGACCGTATCCAGGTCATGGCCGACGGCCTGATCACCCTTGGCATCCAGTGCGAGCCGACCCCGGACGGCATCATCATCGACGGCGGCCAGTTGGGCGGCGGCGAAGTGCATGGCCACGGTGACCACCGTATCGCCATGGCCTTCAGTGTGGCCTCGCTGCGCGCCAGCGCGCCGATCCGCATCCACGATTGCGCCAACGTCGCAACCTCGTTCCCCAACTTCCTGGCGCTGTGCGCCGAAGTGGGCATCCGCGTGGCCGAAGAGGGCAAGTCGTGAGTGCCCTGGCGCCGGTCATCACCATCGACGGGCCAAGCGGTTCGGGCAAGGGCACGGTCGCCGGGCTGCTGGCCCGCGAACTGGGCTGGAGGTTGCTGGACTCTGGCGCGCTGTACCGTCTGCTGGCGTTCAACGCCAGCAACCACGGCGTCGACCTGACCAACGAAGAGCTGCTGACCAAGCTTGCCGCCCATCTGGATGTGCAGTTCATCGCCGCCGAGCCCGGTAAGCTGCAACAGATCATCCTCGAGGGCGAGGACGTCAGCAACGTCATCCGCACCGAAACCGTCGGTGCCGGTGCGTCGATGGTTGCTTCGCTGCCGGCCGTGCGTGATGCGCTGTTGGTGCGTCAGCGCGAATTCCGCGAGGCGCCAGGCCTGATAGCCGACGGCCGCGACATGGGCACCGTGGTGTTCCCGGACGCGCCGTTGAAAGTCTTCCTCACCGCCAGCGCGGAGGAGCGGGCGCGTCGCCGCTACCTGCAGTTGAAGGGCAAGGGTGAAGATGTTAGTCTGTCGAGTCTGCTGGATGAGATTCGTGCGCGTGATGAGCGCGACACCCAACGTGCAGTGGCCCCGCTGAAGCCAGCGGTCGATGCCATTCAGTTGGACTCTACCGAGTTGTCCATCGAGCAGGTGTTGCAACGTATCAGGAGCGAGATCGCACTGCGCGACCTTCTCTGATAGCCAGGAAAGCAGGCAGGGGCACCAGTCAACGTCCTGCAGGCTTTCCTTTACTTAAAACAAACCCACATTGTCTGGAATGTGGCTATGGGCGTCTGTTTCGCCCGAATCTACAGGAATTAAAATGAGCGAAAGCTTTGCAGAACTCTTTGAAGAAAGCCTGAAAACCCTCAATCTTCAGCCGGGTGCCATCATCACCGGTATCGTTGTCGACATCGACGGCGACTGGGTTACCGTACACGCTGGCCTGAAGTCCGAGGGCGTCATCCCGCTCGAGCAGTTCTACAACGAAGCTGGCGAGCTGACCATCAAGGTCGGTGACGAAGTTCACGTTGCGCTGGACGCGGTCGAAGACGGCTTTGGCGAAACCAAGCTGTCCCGTGAAAAAGCCAAGCGCGCCGAGTGCTGGATTGTTCTGGAAGCAGCTTTCGCCGCCGAAGAAGTGGTCAAGGGCGTTATCAACGGTAAGGTTAAGGGCGGCTTCACTGTCGACGTTAACGGCATCCGTGCGTTCCTGCCGGGCTCCCTGGTTGATGTCCGCCCAGTGCGCGACACCACCCACCTGGAAGGCAAAGAGCTGGAATTCAAGGTCATCAAGCTGGACCAGAAGCGCAACAACGTTGTCGTTTCCCGTCGCAGCGTGCTGGAAGCCGAGAACAGCGCCGAGCGCGAAGCCCTGCTGGAAACCCTGCAGGAAGGCCAACAGGTCAAGGGTATCGTCAAGAACCTCACCGACTACGGCGCCTTCGTGGACCTGGGCGGTATCGACGGCCTGCTGCACATCACCGACATGGCTTGGAAGCGCATCAAGCACCCATCGGAAATCGTTAACGTTGGCGACGAAGTCGACGTACGCGTTCTGAAGTTCGACCGTGAGCGCAACCGCGTTTCGCTGGGTCTGAAGCAGATGGGCGAAGATCCGTGGGTAGCTATCACTGCCCGTTACCCAGAAGGTACTCGCGTACAGGCTCGCGTTACCAACCTGACCGACTACGGCTGCTTCGCTGAGCTGGAAGAAGGCGTTGAAGGTCTGGTACACGTTTCCGAAATGGACTGGACCAACAAGAACATCCACCCGTCGAAAGTCGTTCAGGTTGGCGACGAAGTGGAAGTCATGGTTCTGGACATCGACGAAGAGCGTCGTCGTATCTCCCTGGGCATCAAGCAGTGCAAGTCCAACCCATGGGAAGACTTCTCCGGCCAGTTCAACAAGGGTGACAAGATCACCGGTACCATCAAGTCGATCACCGACTTCGGTATCTTCATTGGTCTGGACGGCGGCATCGACGGCCTGGTTCACCTGTCCGACATCTCCTGGAACGAAACCGGCGAAGAAGCCGTACGTCGTTTCAAGAAGGGCGACGAGCTGGAAACCGTCATCCTGTCGGTCGACCCAGAGCGCGAGCGCATTTCCCTGGGCATCAAGCAGCTGGAAGACGATCCGTTCTCCAACTTCGTTGCTGTCAATGACAAGGGCGCTATCGTCAAGGGCATCGTGAAAGAAGTTGACGCCAAAGGCGCCATCGTCACCCTGGCCGACGACATCGAAGCTACTCTGAAAGCTTCCGAAATCAGCCGTGACCGCGTTGAAGACGCGCGTAACGTCCTGAAGGAAGGCGAAGAGATCGAAGCCAAGATCATCAGCGTTGACCGCAAGTCCCGCGTTATCAGCCTGTCGATCAAATCGAAAGACGACGCTGAAGAGCGCGAAGCCATCCAGAGCCTGAAAAACGCTCCGGAAGCGGCTGCCGACACCACCATGGCTGCGCTGCTGCGCGAAGCAATGGCCAAGCAGAACTGAGTTCTGTTTGATCGGTAAAAAAGGGCGACCCTCGGGTCGCCCTTTTTTTTTGGCGTGGATTCAGGTTTGTGTTGTTCGTCGTGGGTTATGTGGCGTCGGCAGATCGAGCGCCGCCCGCGCGACTGGCCGAGACAAACGTAGGAGCGAGCGCAGCTCGCGATGCATCGCGCGGGCGACGCTCGATTGACAGGAGCGGGCACTCCACCGTCAAACCCTCCGCTCTACCGCCACCCCCCCCCTCAAAGCCAAACCGCATCCCAATGCGGGTAATCGCCGGCCCTGTTAACCAGTCCCGCCCGAATCGGATTTGCCACGATATATCTGGCTACCTTGATAATATCCTCGTCCCGGCGCAAGGCCCGGTCGTAATAACCTGCTTGCCAGATCGGCGACGCCTTCGCCCCGGCCTTGTGCAATGCTCTGCTGGACTGGCACTTGAACCGTTGCATCAGTGTGCCAAGCGTCGTGTTTTTCAATTCGAGCAGCCAATGCACGTGGTCTGGCATCACTACCCACGCTAGAGAATGACAGTGCTGTCTCTGTTCTGCGTGGCGCATGTTGTGGATAGCCAGACGGGCATAGTGGAAGTTTTGAAACAAAGGTCGGCGTTGGTGGGTAACGGTTGTCAGCAGGTAAAGCCTGCCTGGTACCGAGCATCGTGCATGGCGAAGCCGGTGGCCGTGGGGTTTGAGCATTGTGTTCATCCTTGAGCACGGGCGTATGGTCGCAGCGTAGTTGCGTTGGGCGGATACCGGTGGGGATTAGGGTTGCAGCATGTAAGTGGATGGCGCGAGGTTTGTGGTGTGTGGTAGGTCGAGCGCCGCCCGCGCGGCGCATCGCGAGCTGCGCTCGCTCCTACGTTTGCCTCGGGCCGGTAACGCCTGGTTTGTTCCACGCGATATCGAGACATGCGCCAAGGCGTTTGCGCGCAATCCCCCGGGAATGACTGGTCCGAAACAAACGTAGGAGCGAGCGCAGCTCGCGATGCGCCGCGCGGGCGGCGCTCGATCTCCGCGTCACCGCAACCCCCTGGCCGCACGCCTCCAGCCCCCGCCAGCTAGACCATTCCTGTAAAACTTCAATCTTGAATTTTTTTATTAAGTCAAGAACCACCCTGTTCAAATCCCTCCCAGCGTGCTACAAACTGGTTAAGTAATGATCTAGCTGCTTGATAACGAAGGGAAAAATATGACGAAGTCGGAGCTGATCGAACGTATTGTCACCCATCAGGGGCTGCTCTCGTCCAAGGACGTGGAGCTTGCCATCAAGACCATGCTTGAGCAGATGTCACAATGCCTTGCCACCGGCGATCGCATCGAGATTCGCGGTTTTGGCAGCTTCTCGCTGCACTATCGCGCCCCTCGCGTAGGCCGCAACCCGAAGACCGGCCAGTCGGTCAGCCTCGAAGGCAAGTTCGTGCCGCACTTCAAGCCCGGCAAAGAGTTGCGCGACCGGGTCAATGAAGAAGAGCATGAGGCCCACACCTGATTCCACAAGGAGCAATCTGATGCGTAACCTCAAGCGCGCCCTGGCGGCGGTGTTCGTGCTGCTGTTGGCGGCTGTGGTGCTGTTCTTCGTGCTGGAGAACCAGCAAACCGTCTCGTTGGTCCTGTTCGGTTGGGCTGCCCCGGCCATGCCAGTCGCCGTGCTGGTTCTGGCTGCCCTGGTCATTGGCCTGGCTATCGGGCCGTTGCTGGGTGCCTACGGCGTGCAGCGCAGCAAGCGCAAGATTCGCGCCTCCGCGCGGCAAGCAGCGTTGAGCGGTAATTAAGACAATTCCTACCCTGTTTAAGGAAGGGGCACCTTCGCGCGCACTCGTCGTCATGGAGTAATAGGCCACTTCATTTTCGACTCAGGCGAGTGTGCAGCGTGGAATATCCTTCCCTTTCCCATCACGGCGGCACCCGGGGTGTTACCGGTTCTTGCCATCAACTCCACCTCGATGCAGTCACTAGCCTGCTGGTAGACTGTGGTCTCGAGCAGGGCGCCGACGTTGCCCCGGGCGCAGAATTCGCGCCGCTCGCTTTCGATATCCAGGGTATCCAGGCTCTGGTCGTCACCCATGTACATCTCGATCACGTAGGGCGTATCCCCGCACTGCTCGCTGCAGGCTTCCGCGGCCCGATCTTGTGCAGCGAACCATCAGCGAAGCTGCTGCCGCTGGTGCTGGAGGATGCCTATAAGCTGGGTATAAGCGCTGACCCCGTCCAGGTCGATCGCTACCTTGCGTTGTTGCAGCGACTCATCGTTGCGCTGCCTTTCGAGCAATGGCATCCCGTTGTCGAGTGTGGGGGTGTTGCTTGTTCCATTCGGTTGCAGCGTGCCGGCCACCTTCTGGGGTCGGCGTATGTGGAATGTGATGTGCGCTACCCAGGCATTGAGCCCAGTTCGCGCATCGTTTTCTCGGGCGATCTCGGCGCGCCCGGTAATCCGCTGTTGCGTCCAGTTCAGCCGCCTGAGCGGGCCGACGTGCTGGTACTGGAGAGCACTTATGGTGATCGGCTGCACCCTGATCGCAGTGATCGGCAGCAACGTTTGGAAGTGGCCATCGATCGTGCGCTGGCTAATGGTGGCACCATTCTCATACCGGCATTCAGCCTCGGCCGGACGCAGGAATTGCTGTACGAGATCGAAGGCATTCTTCATCGCAAGGCCCTGCTGAACAAAGCCGGTCCGGCCCCTGATGGCGACCCGCTCGACTGGTCGCAGCTGCCCATCATCCTCGATTCACCCCTGGCCCAGCGCATCACTGGCGTGTACCGGGAGTTGCACGACTACTGGAATGCCGAAGCCAGGGCGCGTCTTGCCGAGGGGTGCGATCCGCTGGGTTTCAGTCAGTTGATCTGCGTGGATACCCACGCCCGCCACCAGCAGGTGGTCAATTACCTCAAGAGCACCGGGCGACCAGCGATCGTCATAGCCGGCAATGGCATGTGCTCGGGTGGGCGCATCGTCAATTACCTCAAGGCCATGCTGGGGGATCCGCGGCATGAGGTGATGTTCGTGGGGTATCAGGCCAGGGGCACGCCGGGGGCGGTGATACAGGCCAGCGAAGGGGCGAAAGGGTTTGTGCGGATTGATCTGGATGGGGAGATGTATGAGATCCGGGCGAAGGTGATGACGTTGGGTGGGTATTCGGGGCATTCGGATCAGGTGGGGTTGGTGAGGTTTGCGCAGGGTTGTAATGCTCGGTGGATAGTTTTAGTGCATGGGGAAGGAAGGGGGAAGCAAGTTTTGGCGAAGGCGCTGCGAAGAGCTTTTGCACAGGTGGGGCATGAGGTTTGCGTCACAATGGCGGCATGGCCGTCTCGCGGGGTTTGGCGGAAAGAGTGGTTTCTGTCGGAGCGTGAGGGCTTTTTGTAGGAGGCTTCTCTATGCAACTGATTAATATGGTGTTAGAGGCGGGGCGGTAAGAATGGCAGATGGCTGCTATGGTTTGATTCTAGCTCTAGGGCACTGACGCCAGGCAGGCGCTGATTTTCATCAGGTCGGCCTGATGGGCCGATCTCCGTACACACAATCGCGAATTGATTCACTGTACTTTTCCAATCATGCGTCGCCGAGCTCCAATTTGCCGTGATGTTTCGCAGCCCCAGCCAGATCAGTTTGGTGGCTGCCTCATCGTTCGGGAAATGGCCCAGCAAATCTTGATTCCGACGAAGCGGATCGACAAACCACTGCTCGGATTCCCCTCCCACGACGAGGGGGCAGGCACTGCGTGCCGCGCCCAATGCCAATCCATGGTGGGGGTGGCGCGATGGTATCCTGGTCGCGCTGCCCTATAGCACGGAGACGCGAGTTTTTTGGTTTCAGGGCAATCACGCTGGTCGCGCGATGTATTGAAATCGGGTGCGGCACGCAGTGCCTGCCCCTCGTCGCGGGAGGGGAATCCGAGCAGTGGTTTGTCGATCCGCTTATCGGAATGGCCAATATTTACTGGGTCAGATGTAGGGCTGGCGGCATTGAAGGCCACGTATTGGGCGATGCCCGCGCGGCGGCCAAGTCGTGCGGCACGACTGTGCACTGACCAATCCGCGGAAAAGAGGCCGCAACCAGCACTGTTCCGAATGAGGGAGTGGCCCAAATGGCATCGGCATTAGTCTCTGTCGGCACAGCTTGCTGTGATCGCGTATAGAAGAGTGAGCGCTCCGCTGCCATTGGTTCCTCGCCCCCGTTTTTTTGTATAAAAGAACAGGGAGTTACCTTTTGCCCGTATGAGTTGAGAAGCTCGCGTATGGTTCAGCGAGAGGCTGTAGGTGAAGTCCCCCCCGGGGGGGCTCACCAGCGCAGGCCTCTGCCTCTGGCTCAAGCGCTTGGAGTCTGAGCGTTTCGAAACCTAGCCAGGGGGGGCACCGACGGAACCATTGCCCTGACCGCCCGGGAGCTGGGCTGGCTAGTCGCCGACTCCGACCTCTGGTACAGCTGTCTACATCTGTTCCTGCCATAATATTTCAGCTATTATCCTAGATTC
Organism: Pseudomonas sp. 13159349; assembly: GCF_013305685.1. Taxonomy (NCBI): domain Bacteria; kingdom Pseudomonadati; phylum Pseudomonadota; class Gammaproteobacteria; order Pseudomonadales; family Pseudomonadaceae; genus Pseudomonas; species Pseudomonas sp. 13159349. Next base: position 1,644,126 of record NZ_CP045553.1, read on the forward strand.
TGTTCCGCTGCGAGATCTTCGAAGGTAAGCTCGCTAGCGGATCGCTAACACCCTGAGTCGCGCCGCGCAGAGAGGGATTTGTGAAGGGGACGCAAGTGGCGATTAGTGTCAGGGGAAATGGATTTCTCGGGAAGTTCTTGTTGTACGTTCCGGTTAAGTTTCTGCCGGCTTTCCTTACTGTTTTTTTTATATTTTTTTTGTATCGTTTCTTCCCTGAGGATGAATACGTATCCTATTCGGTTAGTCTCTCCTGCTCGATGATCGTGGCGCAATTGAGCGCGATGTGGGTGGGGAATTCCTACGTTTATTATTTTTCTTCCAGTGCTGAATGTCGGACGCTTTTTTCAAGTTGCCTTTACTTGGTTACGTTGCTTGCTCCCTTTGCGGCGTTAATGGCAGCGTTGGTGGCCGTCCTTTTTTCTGCTGCGCCGGACACCTTTTACTGTGTGTTGCTCTTGTGTCTCACGCAGATGTACTTCTTTTTCATGTCTTCCGTTTGTCAGGCCGCATTTCTGGTGCGTCAACAATTGCTGGCCGTGGTCATGCAGGTTGTAGCACAGCTGGGGGTCATCTACTTCTGCTACTCGAATTTGGGCGTAACATACTCGGATGCCATGCTTGCGTTGAGTGCGGGTTATGGCGTAGCCGCGCTAATCATGTTGATCGCTGCGGTTGTCAGAATGGGTATTCGTAGTCCTCTTGCCGTCAAAGCAGTGTTTGGTAGCGATGTCCGTGCTGTTTTCAGCTACGGCTCAGCATTGGCTCCCTGGATGCTGGGGATGTTGCTGATGGTGGCGGCAGATCGCTTCGCTATCGGCTCTCTCGGTATCCCGGGGGGGGACTCGTACTTGTCAATGAAGGATTTGTTCGTCGGAGCGGGTGGGTTGTTGAGCATGCCATTGCTCATGTTGGTACATCCATTGATCATCAAGCGGTTTCGTGATGGTGTGTTCGAAGGCGCGTTAATTCAAAGTTCGGTTGGTTTTTTGGTGGTGGTGTTTTCGCTCTTGTGGGGCGTCATCGCCCTTGTTGGGCTTTCGGTGTTTGAGCGGTTTACCGGAAAGCCCATATCCGCCCCGCTTGGTGCGCTGTTGATCGCCTATCTTGGTGTATTTTTGAATTGTGCAGCGGTTTACGCTCAGAAGCGTCTTGAGGTGCACAGGCGAATGCGCCTTCTGGCGTATTTTTCATTGATGGCCGCATTGGTTTCGTTAGCGCTCTCCTATGCAGGCGGCTTGGTGCTCGGCCTTTACGGTGTGGCATTGGGCGTGGTGATCGGGCAGCTCTTGTACTTTGGTGTTGTGACAGCAACCATCTTAAGAAAGGTTGATCTTTACCGGGGGGCAGTAAAGCCGTTCGCCGTGTCTATGATGGCGTTGGCGGTGGGGTATTCGCTTCAAGTGGCGCTCAATGTCTCCCTAGGGGGGGTGGTGTGGTGGGTGAGGACCTTGATATGGACACTGCTTTTTTCGGTATTTTCTCTAATCGTCGTTTGGAAGGCTGTGTCGTGGAGAGACTTAATGAGCGCAAAAATGGATTGAGATGTTCTATGTCAAGCGAGGCTCGGCATGCTGTCACGCTAGCTAATAATTTGACGTATTTAATGGGTTTAGGGTCAATTCGAACCGGTTTCGAGATTTCTTGTCGATAAATATTGTGCCGGTTGTTTTCTTTGATGGTTATTTTTTGACTGAGGTGACGTGATGCGTGAAGTCCTGCTGTTGGGCTTCCATGTCGGAAAGCAGTATTTCGAGCGCTATTCAGCGGGCGATGCTTTTCCGCAGGTGGCGGCGTACAAGCTGGAATCACGGTTTATTGATGCGCTTCGTTTGGGTGGATTGAGGGTGAATACACTTGCCACTATCGCGGTGTCCACCTTTCCGCGCATCAAGCGTGTGTGGTTTCCTGGGGCTGCGCTTCAAGGAGGGGATGCCGGTCAAGGGCGGGTCATGCCGCTGGTCAACCTTCCCGTGATAAAGATGATCACGCGTTGTCTTGGGTCATTTTATGGCCTGTTGCGCATGGGGCGCGGCGCAGATGTGGTATGCGTGTATGCGGCCCACTCGCCTAACCTTCTGGCTGCTTACCTGTATTCAAGGCTGTGCGGCAAGCCGTACTACGTGTATGTACCGGATTTGCCCTCTTTTATGGGCGGGGCCCTAGAGCGTGGTCGCTTACTCAGGTGGTTGAAAAAAATCGATGCCTCGTTGCTTTCGTGGTTGCTTCGGTCGGCAAATGGCTTGGTGGTGATCAGTCGGCCAATGGTTGAAGATCAACCAGCTTGGAAAACCAGGCCTTATCTTGTGCTCGAGGGAATCTCCGAGTTGTCGCCTATACCTGTCGGTGGTGTGGTTGACAAAAAGATGATTTTTTACGCGGGCGGTGTGAATCGCTCGTATGGTATTGTCGAGCTGGTCGAAGGCTTTCTACGGTCGGGTATAGATTACGAGCTTGTTCTGTGCGGTCGTGGGGACCTTGAAGGGTACCTTGCAGAAATTTGCTCCAAGCATGCCTCTGTCAAGTACTTGGGTTTTGTGTCGCCTGAAAAGGTAGCGGAGTTGCAGAGGGGCGCATCCTTGTTGGTGCTTACTCGTAATCCTGCGGAAGCGTACACGCGTTACTCGTTTCCCTCCAAGCTGATTGAGTATATGTCTGCTGGTATACCGGTGCTCACAACGCGTCTGGCGGGAATACCTGATGAATATTTCGACCATCTTAATATAATTGAAGGCTTCTCAATCAGTGCTGTTGCGGATGCTCTTGTCAAGGTTAGTTTAGTTGATGAGCAGTATTTGTCTGATAAAGCCGCGCGTGGTAGGATTTGGGTTCTTGGAGCCAAGTCAAGTCGTGCCGTCGGAAAACAGCTTGTTGAATTTATGGAGGATAATAGGTGAATGTATTTTCAGGTAAGGTCCTGCTGATAACAGGCGGCACAGGTTCTTTTGGTAATGCAGTTCTGAAAAGGTTTCTAGATAGCGATATCCGGGAGATCCGCGTTTTCAGTCGCGACGAGAAAAAACAAGATGACATGCGAAAACGCTACGCCAGTGAAAAATTAAAATTTTATATTGGGGATGTGCGTGACTACCAGAGCGTCCTAAATGCGACGCGTGGTGTTGACTACGTCTATCACGCCGCTGCACTAAAGCAAGTACCCTCCTGCGAGTTTCATCCTCTCGAAGCCGTAAAAACTAATGTCTTGGGTACTGAAAATGTCCTGGAGGCGGCTATTCAGAACGGGGTCAAGCGAGTCGTGTGCTTGAGTACCGACAAGGCGGTCTACCCCATCAATGCCATGGGTATTTCCAAAGCAATGATGGAAAAAGTGATGGTCGCCAAATCCCGCAATGTCGATGAACGGAAAACGGTGATTTGTGGCACCCGGTACGGCAACGTGATGGCCTCTCGTGGCTCGGTCATTCCGCTGTTCATCGAGCAGATTCGCGCCGGCCAGCCGTTGACGCTGACCGATCCCAACATGACACGTTTCATGATGACCCTGTCCGATGCTGTCGACCTCGTGCTCTATGCCTTCGAACATGGCAATAACGGCGACATTTTCGTGCAGAAGGCGCCCGCTGCAACCATCGAAGTGTTGGCGAAGGCGCTAACCGAACTGGTTGGCAAACCGGAACATCCGATCAATGTCATTGGTACCCGTCACGGCGAAAAACTCTACGAAGCTCTGCTGAGCCGGGAAGAAATGGTTTGTGCCGAGGACATGGGCGATTACTACCGCGTACCGCCAGATCTGCGCGATCTAAACTATGCGAAGTTCGTGGAAGAGGGCGAAACTCAGATATCCATTACCGAGGACTATAACTCGCACAACACCCAGCGCCTTGATGTCGCCGGCATGCAGCAGTTGCTGCGCAAGCTCGACTTTATCCGCGCCATCGAGCGCGGCGAGCACGCAACCCCAGAGGAGTGAGGCGATGAAAGTTCTGGTCACAGGGGCCAACGGCTTCGTAGGGCGCAACCTGCTGGTGCACCTTGGGGAGCGCAAGGACATCGAGGTTGTGCCGTTTACACGGGAACATGCCCTTGAGTCGCTGGCCGAAAAGGTTCGCGATGTGGATTTTGTATTCCACCTTGCGGGCATCAACCGCCCGAAAGATCCCGGGGAGTTCAAGGTTGGCAATGCCGACCTGACCGTGGAACTGTGCCGAGCTATCGAGGCAAGCGGGCGGCAGATTCCAGTCCTTTATACTTCGTCGAGCCAGGCTGAACTGGATAACGCCTACGGTGCCAGCAAGCTCTCTGCTGAGCAGGCGCTGGCCGAGTTGCAGGCGCAGCACGGCTCAGCCGTACACCTATTCCGCTTGCCCAACGTGTTTGGCAAGTGGGCGCGGCCTAACTACAACTCGGCGGTCGCCACGTTCTGCCACAACATCGTGCATGGCTTGGACATCACCATCAATGACCCACAGGCGCGTATCAACCTTGTCTACATCGACGATGTGGTAAAGGCTTTCGTCCAGGTGATGGATGGCGTGAAGGCCGGCACGCCGTTCGCGCAGGTCGAGCCGCAGTACAGCATCACGGTGGGAGAACTGGCTGACTTGCTATGCACTTTCCGTGACAGCCGCGCGAGCATGGTCACGGAGGCGGTGGGCACCGGCCTGGTACGGGCTCTGTATTCGACCTATCTGAGCTACATGCCCCCCGAGAACTTCACCTATACGGTCCCCAAGCATGGCGACCCGCGAGGTGTGTTCGTCGAAATGCTGAAAACCAAGGACAGTGGCCAGTTTTCCTACTTCACGGCACATCCAGGCATCACCCGAGGCGGGCATTACCACCACACCAAGACCGAGAAGTTCCTGGTGATAAAGGGTAAGGCGTGTTTCCGCTTCCGTCATGTGGTGTCAGGGTCATTCCACGAACTGTTCACGTCTGGCGACGAGCCGGAGATAGTCGAAACTGTCCCGGGCTGGACCCACGACATCACCAACGTGGGTGATGACGAAATGATCGTCATGCTCTGGGCCAACGAAATTTTCGACCGTGAAAACCCTGATACTTACGCTCGGCCAGTAGGCACTGAAGCCTGAACGGGCCCGAGAGGATGAACTGATGAAAAAACTGAAAGTTGTCACTGTCGTTGGTACCCGCCCGGAGATCATCCGGCTGTCGCGTGTGATTGCGCGCCTGGATGAATACTGCGAACACATCTTGGTGCATACCGGCCAGAATTATGACTACGAATTGAACGAAATCTTCTTCCAGGACCTGGGCATCCGTAAACCGGACCACTTTCTGAATGCCGCAGGTGCGAGCGGAGCCGAAACCATCGGTAATGTGATCATTGCAGTGGACAGGGTACTGGCTGAGGTCAAGCCGGAAGCCTTGCTGGTACTGGGCGATACCAACAGCTGCATGGCCGTGTTGCCAGCCAAGCGCCGGAAGATCCCGACCTTCCACATGGAGGCAGGTAATCGCTGCTTTGACATGCGCGTGCCGGAAGAAATCAACCGCCGCATCGTTGACCATACGGCAGACATTAATCTGACCTATAGCACCATTGCCCGGGATTACCTGCTACGCGAAGGCTTGCCAGCTGACCAGATCATCAAGACCGGTAGCCCGATGTTCGAGGTGCTTAACTATTATCGCCCGTCGATCGAGGCGTCTGATGTACTGCAGCGCCTGGGGCTGGAAGAGGGGCAGTTTTTTGTTGTCAGCGCACACCGCGAAGAGAACATCGAGGCCGACAAGAACTTCCTCAAGCTGGTGGATGTGCTCAATACTGTAGCGGCCGAGTTTGATCTGCCGGTGATTGTTTCTACCCATCCCCGCACGCAGAAACGTGTCGATGCGCTGGGTGTCAAGTTTCACGCCAACGTACGCCTTCTTAAACCTTTGGGATTCACCGACTACAACAAGCTGCAATTGACCTCCAAGGCTGTCTTGTCAGACAGCGGGACAATCAACGAAGAGTCTTCGATCCTTAATTTCCCGGCATTGAATTTGCGCGAAGCACATGAGCGGCCCGAGGGTATGGAGGAGGCTGCCGTCATGATGACTGGCCTGGAAGTGGCGCGCGTGCTGCAGGGGCTGGCGCTGCTGGAAACCCAGCCACGTGGCGAGGTCCGTGGCCTGCGTCTGGTCGAGGACTACAGCATGCCAAATGTGTCCGAGAAGGTGGTGCGGATTATCCACAGTTACCGTGACTATGTAATGCGTACCGTCTGGAGAATGTACTGATCAACCATGGCCACGCGCATTCTACTGCTCACTCAATGGTTTGACCCGGAGCCAACTTTCAAAGGGCTGGTTTTTGCCCGTGAGCTGGTTGCCCAGGGTTTTGATGTGGAAGTTGTCACCGGCTTCCCCAATTACCCTGGCGGTAAGTTGTACTCGGGATACAGGGTCAAGCTCATACAGCGTGAAATGATCGATGGCGTTAAAGTGACGCGTGTTCCGCTCTATCCCAGCCATGGACAGAGCGGCATCGGGCGTGTGCTCAACTATGCAAGTTTTGCTGCGACCAGCCTGTTTTATGGTTTGTTTGGCGCGCGTAAGCCGCATGTCATCTATGCCTATCACCCGCCGTTGACGGTCGGTATGTCGGCAGCACTCATACGGATGTTTCGTAGGGTACCGGTCGTGTATGACATCCAGGACATGTGGCCGGATACCTTGAAGGCTACTGGCATGTTCTCCAGCGAGAAGGCACTGCGGCTGGTCGGCCGGGTATGCGACTGGGTGTACCGCCGTGTTGACCAGATCGTGGTGCTTTCGCCTGGGTTCAGGCGGTTGCTTATCGAGCGTGGTGTCCCGGCTGCAAAGATCGATGTGATTTACAACTGGTGCGCCGAGGACATGGTGTGTTCCGCGGACGCAGACAAGCCTCGCAACTTCCCGGATAACGCCACCTTCCGTGTGTTGTTCGCCGGCAACATCGGCAAGGCGCAATCGCTTGATGCGGTGATCGAGGCGGCAGCGATTCTCAAGCAAAGAGGGGCCAATGTATCGCTGGTCTTTCTGGGAGGTGGCGTTGAGGTTTCGCGCCTGCAGGCTGTTGTGCAGGAACGGCTACTCGACAACGTGAGTTTTTTGCCGGGCGTGCCCATGGCAGAGGTTGGGGCATACCTGGCGAGTGCTGATGCGTTGCTGGTACACCTGAAGAAGGACCCGCTTTTCACCATTACCATACCGTCGAAGACTCAGGCTTACATGGCAGCCGGGAAGCCGTTGATCATGGCAGTGGAAGGTGATGCGGCGCAGTTGGTGCAGGATGCTGACTGCGGAGTGATAGCTGAGCCGCAGAACCCTCAAGCGCTCGCGGATGCCTGCATCGAGCTCAGCTTACTGACTGAGCAGCAGCGGGCTCAGATGGGCCAGAGAGGCGCGGAGTTTTATCGTCAGAAGCTTTCTTTGAAAGTGGGGGTACAGCGCTTTGGTGAACATTTCAGGCGCCTATGCAAGTAATTGTGCAAATCATGGTCGGGTCGTTGAATTTGGTTGGGTATTGAGATGTTGAAACGATTGTTCGATGTGGTTGCAGCGACGGCAGGCCTGATGGTCCTGTCGCCAGTTATCGCCATCGTTGCGATGATGGTCCGGCGCAAACTTGGTTCACCAGTATTGTTCCGTCAGGTACGCCCTGGTATGAATGGCAAGCCTTTCGAGATGGTCAAGTTCCGAACGATGCGCGATGCGGTCGATAGCCGAGGCAACCCGTTACCCGACGCCCAACGCATGACCCGGTTCGGTAGCTTCTTGCGCTCGAGCAGTCTCGATGAGTTGCCCGAGCTGTGGAACGTCGTAAAAGGCGATATGAGCCTGGTTGGCCCGCGGCCGTTGTTGATGGAATACCTTCCGTTGTACGACACCGAGCAGCGGCGGCGTCACGATGTGCGCCCAGGCGTTACCGGCTGGGCGCAGATCAACGGTCGCAATGCATTGAGCTGGGAGGAGAAGTTCAAGCTGGACGTCTGGTATGTGGACAACCACTCTTTCTGGCTGGACCTCAAGGTCATCTTCCTTACGGTAAAAAAAGTCATAATACGCGACGGTATTAGTGCTCAGGGCGAGGTCACCATGTCCAAATTTACCGGTTCGCGCAAATGAGCCGGCTGGCGATTCTTGGTGCCAGCGGTCACGGTAAGGTGGTGGCCGATGCCGCAGCGTTGTGCGGCTGGGCACATATCGACTTCTTTGATGATGCCTGGCCAGAGCGCACAGTGTGTGGCGCGTGGTCAATTGTCGGGGGCAGTGCGCAGCTGCTTGCTGTCGTTGACGCCTATGAAGGCGTGGTTGTGGCGATTGGCAACAACGCCATCCGCCGCGCCAAACAACAGTTGCTCGAGCAGGCTGGCGCTGTGCTGGCTACCATCATCCATCCTGCCGCTGTGGTCAGTAAGCACGCGCGTCTGGGTGCCGGTAGCGTTGTGTTTGCCACTGCCGTGATTAACCCGTTTTGCGAGATCGGTGACGGTGCCATCCTCAACACTGGCTGTAGCGTCGATCACGATTGCAGTCTTGGGGCATTCGTTCATGTCAGTCCTGGGGCACGTCTGGCAGGCCAGGTGCAGGTCGGAGACGAGAGTTGGATAGGCATTGGTGCCAGCGTGCGTCAACTAACCAGCATTGGCGCGCATGTCACTGTTGGCGCCGGGGCGGTGGTAGTTTCGGCTGTTGCTGATCACCTGACAGTCGTTGGAGTTCCCGCACGGGCAGTCAGCAAATGACCGCAGTTAACGTTATCGAACCAAGTATTTATTGCTGGCGCAGCTTTTCGCCAGTGTCGACAAACATTCTGGATAGCGAGTGAATCACTGTGTTGAATACTTCTTTTGCCCCTTGGCCATCGTTCACCGAAGAAGAGGCCAATGCAGTTCGTGATGTCGTGCTGTCCAACAAGGTCAATTACTGGACAGGCCAGGAGTGCCGCGAGTTCGAGCATGAGTTCGCTGCCTGGGCAGGGACAGCCCATGCGGTAGCGCTTGCCAACGGTACCGTTGCGTTGGACCTGGCATTGAATGCGCTGGGAATTGGCGCGGGTGATGAAGTCGTTGTCACGCCGCGGACCTTCCTCGCCTCGGTGTCCAGTATCGTCAATGCCGGGGCGGTGCCGGTTTTCGCTGAAGTCGACAGGGATACGCAAAATATCACTGCCGAAACCATCCGCGCAGTGCTGACGCCGCGTACCCGGGCCGTGATCTGTGTTCACCTCGCCGGTTGGCCATGCGACATGGACCCCATCATGGCATTGGCGGCCCAGCATGACCTGAAAGTGATCGAGGATTGTGCGCAGGCGCATGGTGCAACCTACAAGGGGCGTTCTGTTGGCTCCATTGGTCACGTTGGCGCCTGGTCGTTCTGTCAGGACAAGATCATGACCACCGGCGGTGAGGGCGGCATGGTCACTACCAACGACCGTGAGCTTTGGGCAAAGATGTGGGCGTTCAAGGACCACGGCAAAAGCTGGGAAGCGGTTTATGAGCGTAAGCATGCACCCGGTTTCCGCTGGTTGCACGAGAGCTTCGGCACCAACTGGCGAATGATGGAAATGCAAGGGGTTATCGGTCGTATACAGTTGCGTCGCATGCGTGATTGGAGCAAGGCGCGAATCGGCAATGCCACCACGATCTGGGAGTGTGCGAAAGCGCTCAAGGGCTTGCGCGTGCCTTTTCCAGCGCACGACATCGGCCACGCAGCCTACAAATGTTATGTTTTCGTCGAGCCAGGAGCATTACGCCCGGAGTGGACGCGTGACCGTATTCTTGGGGAGATCACGGAGCGCGGTGTACCCTGTTTCTCCGGCTCCTGCTCAGAGGTCTATCTTGAAAAAGCATTTGATGGCACAAGCTGGCGCCCAGAGCCGTATCTGAGTGTTGCCAAGGAGCTTGGGGATACAAGCCTGATGTTCCTGGTACACCCGACCTTGAGCGCTGCGGAAATCGAAAAAACCTGTCAGGCACTGAAAGATGTGATGGCGTTGGCCGCGGCGTAATGCTCCGCAACTGTACGGAACCTGTGTGGAGAATGGTATGGAAGTGGAAGTATGATTAACAGACTGCGCGCCTGGTTGCTGGCCTTGCCAAGGCGCCACAAGCGCCTTGTTCAGGTAATCGCAGACATCCTGCTGGTGTGGGTAGCCCTGTGGCTGGCCTTCCTGGTCAGGCTGGGTATTGATGAACTGGCCAACCCGGTTCAGGAACATGCATGGCTGTTTATCGCGGCTCCTGCCGTTTCCATCCCGCTGTTCGTTCGATTCGGCATGTACCGAGCGGTAATGCGTTTTTTTGGCAACGAAGCCCTGATCACAATCATCAAAGCGGTCACCTTGTCTGCGTTAATACTGGGGCTTGTGGTGTATTGGTATAGCAACCATGAGCGCTTGGTGCCGAGATCGGTCATTTTCAACTACTGGTGGCTGAGTCTGATCATGGTGGGCGGGCTACGCCTCGCGATGCGGCAGTACTTTCTCGGCGACTGGTTCGCAGCGGCACAACATGTACCATTTGCCAGTCGGCAGGATGGGTTGCCCCGGGTGGCAATCTATGGTGCCGGTGCTGCCGGCAACCAGCTCGTGGCGGCACTGCGGATTGGCAAGATGATGCGCCCAGTGGCATTCATCGACGATGACGACAGTATCGCTGACAGAGTGATCTCGGGTTTGCAGGTCTACAAGCCTGAGCATATCGAGAAAATGCTGGATATTACGGGGGCGCAGGAGATTCTGCTGGCCATCCCTTCTGCCAGCAGGGCCCGGCGCCGGGAAATTCTGACCTGTCTTGAGCATTTTCCGCTGCATGTGCGCAGTATCCCAGGGTTCATGGACTTGGCCAGTGGCCGGGTCAAGGTGGATGACATCCAGGAGGTTGATATCGCCGACCTGCTGGGTCGAGATGCAGTGCCTGCGCAGGAAGATTTGCTGGAGCGCTGCATTACAGGGCAGACGGTGCTGGTAACAGGGGCAGGCGGCTCGATAGGGTCTGAGCTGTGCAGGCAGATCCTGAGCCTGTCGCCGACGACCTTGCTGATGTTCGAGCACAGTGAGTTCAACCTATACAGCATCCAGTCGGAGCTGGAACAGCGCATAAATCGCGAAGGCTTGGCCACACGGTTATTGCCAATACTCGGTTCGGTGCGTGATCCCAGGTTGCTGTTGGATGTGCTGCACAGCTGGAAGGTTGATACGGTTTACCACGCCGCAGCCTACAAGCATGTACCGATGGTCGAGCACAATGTTGCCGAGGGTGTGTTGAACAACGCCATCGGTACCCTCTACACAGCGCAGGCTGCATTGCAGGCAGGCGTTGCCAATTTTGTGCTTATCTCGACAGATAAGGCCGTACGCCCGACAAACGTAATGGGCAGCACCAAGCGTCTGGCCGAACTCTCGTTGCAGGCCTTGAGCCACGAAGCGGCTCCTGTGCTTTTTGGCGAGGAGGGCAATGTGTCTCAGGTCAACCGCACACGTTTCACCATGGTGCGGTTTGGCAACGTGTTGGGCTCTTCAGGTTCTGTAATCCCGCTGTTCCACAAACAGATTCAGGCAGGTGGCCCGGTTACGGTCACGCACCCAAAGATCACACGTTACTTCATGACGATTCCCGAAGCCGCCCAGCTGGTGATCCAGGCCGGCTCCATGGGGCAGGGTGGCGACGTATTCGTACTGGACATGGGCGAGCCGGTCAAAATTGTCGAACTCGCCGAGAAGATGATTCATCTGTCGGGCCTGAGTGTGCGGTCCGAACGGAATCCGCATGGCGATATATCCATCGAGTTCAGCGGCCTACGGCCCGGTGAGAAACTTTATGAGGAGCTGCTGATTGGTGACAATGTAATCGCCACGCGTCATCCGATGATAATGAGGGCGCAGGAAGATTATTTGTCTTGGGACATCATGAAGCAAAGGCTAACGACGTTACTCACAGCGATTGAAACGGATGACTATGTGTCGATTCGGCAGATCTTGCGCGAAACCGTGGCCGGCTATACCCCTCAGGGTGAAATTGTCGACTTCATGCATCTTCAGCGTCGTCTGGAGCCTTGACAGCATGTGCTTCGTGATGACCCGCGGAGCACCGCCTGAACGCTGCATGATCTTCGCACGGGCGCTTGTACAGCGCCTGGACTGGTAGGGTACAACCGGTAGGGATGCCGGTGAATGCAGGAACATCCCGATCGCCGCCAGGCTGATCGCCATTATATTGGGGGCGTCATGGGAAACGGGGTCGGCAATAGCATTCGAGAACGGTTGCAGAACCTGCCGCGCGGACACAAGGGCTTGTTACAGGTGCTGAGTGACGTCGGTCTGGTTTGGTGCGCTTTGTGGTTGGCCTTCGTGGTCAGGCTGGGGGTAGATAACCTGATCAACCCGTTGCTCGAGCATGCGTGGCTGTTCTTGTGTGCTCCGGTTGTGGCCATCCCGTTGTTCGTACGTTTTGGGCTCTATCGGGCAGTAATGAGGTACTTTGGCAACGACGCCCTGATCGCAATCATCCAGGCGGTTACGCTCTCGGCGTTGATCCTTGGTGTCATCATCTATTGGGTGGGCGACCGCCAGGCCGTCGTGCCCCGCTCGATCACGTTTAATTACTGGTGGCTAAGCTTGGTCATGGTTGGCGGACTGCGTTTGGCAGTGCGTCAATACTTCCTGGGTGACTGGTTTAGCGCTGCCGTCCAGCATGTGCCATTCGCTAGCCGCGAAGACAGCCTACCGAGAGTTGCCATTTACGGCGCAGGCGCCGCAGGCAATCAGTTGGTGGCTGCACTGCGCATGGACAAGGCCATGCGCCCCGTAGCGTTCATCGATGATGATGCAAGTATCACCGATCGTGTCATTGCCGGCTTGCAGGTGTATCACCCTGATCAATTGCAACGGATGATCGACATGACCGGTACCCAGGAGGTCCTGCTGGCGATCCCCTCTGCCACCCGTCCCCGTCGACGGGAGATTCTGAGCTTCCTCGAAGGCTTCCCGCTGCACGTACGCAGCGTGCCCGGTTTCATGGACCTGGCCAGTGGCAAGGTCAAGGTGGAGGACATCCAGGAAGTCGACATTGCCGATTTGCTGGGCCGTGATGCCGTGCCTGCGCAAAGCGACTTGCTGGAGCATTGCATTGTCGAGCAGACGGTATTGGTCACTGGAGCAGGCGGGTCAATCGGCTCCGAGCTTTGCCGGCAGATTCTTGGGCAATCCCCCAGAACCTTGCTGCTGTTCGATCACAGTGAATTCAACCTCTACAGTATCCTCTCGGAGCTGGAGCAGCGTATTGCCCGTGAGTCGTTGTCGATCAATCTGATCCCGATCCTGGGCTCGGTACGCAACCAGCCGCAGATGCTCGACATCATGAAAACCTGGCGGGTCGACACCGTCTACCATGCTGCCGCCTACAAGCACGTGCCGATGGTAGAACACAACATTGGCGAAGGCCTGATGAACAACGTAATTGGTACCCTGCACACCGCCCAGGCTGCGCTGCAGGCGGGCGTTGCCAACTTCGTGCTGATTTCCACCGACAAAGCCGTGCGCCCGACCAATGTGATGGGCAGCACCAAACGCCTAGCCGAAATGACCCTGCAGGCCCTTAGCCGTGAAATCGTGCCTGTGCTTTTCGGCGACAGCAGTAATGTCCCGCGGGTGAACAAGACCCGCTTCACCATGGTCCGCTTCGGTAACGTGCTGGGCTCCTCGGGCTCGGTGATTCCGTTGTTTCACAAACAGATCAAGGCGGGTGGTCCGCTGACGGTCACCCATCCGAAGATCACCCGCTACTTCATGACCATTCCCGAAGCGGCGCAGCTGGTAATTCAGGCCGGCTCGATGGGCAAGGGCGGTGATGTGTTCGTGCTGGATATGGGCAAGCCGGTGAAGATTGTGGAGCTGGCCGAGAAGATGATTCATTTGTCAGGATTCAGTGTGCGTTCGGAGCGCAACCCCAAGGGGGACATCGCCATCGAGTTCACCGGCTTGCGTCCGGGCGAGAAGCTGTACGAAGAGCTGTTGATTGGCGACAACGTGATTGCCACCCGCCATCCGATGATCATGAGTGCGGATGAAGATTTCCTGCCGTGGGATTCATTGAAAGATGCGCTGAGCCAGTTGCTGAGCGCGGCCGCAGCTGACGATTTCGTGTGGCTGCGTCAATTGCTGCGCGAAACGGTCATCGGGTATACGCCGGAGGGGGAAATCGTCGACTGGATCTACCAGCAGCGGCGTCTTGAGCATTGAAACCACACACGCTGCGCGCGATGGCGCTGGCGTTGCCGGTGTTCGCGGGTAACCTGCTCTTAAAGGCGCAACGGCCAGTGCCCAGACCTATAGCTTGGTCGAAACCCCGCGAAAGCCAATGGCCAAGAGCCCTATACGTAGCTGCGCCACGTACTGGAACGACTGCCGCAATCGTCGTCAGTAACAGACTACGAAGCGCTGGTGCCATGGAACTGCTCGCCAGAGATGCCACGATAACCTTGGCTTCCACTTCGCGGTAGGTGTGGTTAATGGATCGGTTAGTGCGCCAGCTAAGCTAGCAGTTGATAAAGGGTGAAAGTCCCTACGAGAGAAGTTATGGCGAAACACCTCGATCCCGAGTCATGCGCTGTGCACCGTGAGGTGTACGGTGAAGCGTTGACAGGGGAAACCAGCAGGCCAGCCATTGAGCCGCGAAAACATGAGTCCAGAGCGCCGACGCTGTTAAGCGAAGCGGAAGGCCACAGTGTGCATGGCGATAATCGCAAGCCATGTATCACGCCCTGCGCGGTCGTAGAACCTGAGCATGCTGGGAAGTCAACTGTACGGAAGCTGGGAGATCTCATCCGTGTCTGGTCGTGACAAGCCAGACGGGGCAGGAAAGGCCACAAGCCAAAAGCTTGCCGTCTACGCGGATGAGAAGTCGGATAACTCCGTAGTACTTGAGAAGTTGTCGAACAATGGGTTTTGCTCAGCGGAGACGATGGAGGAAAGGGAGTTAGCCAACGGGAACAGTGATCAGCCTCCCGTATCCCGGACGCAGAGCCGGACAAGTGCGTTGTCAGGGTTTCTCGCTTTACGTCAAGCCGCCCGGCGGGATCGCCGGGTCAAGTTCACGAGCCTGCTACACCACGTTACGGTCGAGCTATTGCATGAGAGTTTCTACAACCTCAAGCGAGACGCGGCCAGTGGTGTGGATGGTCTATCGTGGCGGGAGTACGAGCTAGGTCTGCTCACAAGGCTGACAGCTTTATACGACAAAGTTCGCAGCGGCCGCTACCGCGCCCAACCTGTTCGGCGGGTGTTTATTCCAAAGACAGATGGCAGTGAGCGTCCGCTGGGCGTAACCGCTTTGGAAGACAAGATCGTCCAGATCTGCAGTCGTGCGAGTGCTCAACGCAATTTATGAGCAAGACTTTCTCGGATTTTCGTATGGGTTTCGCCCAGATCGAGGGCAACACGATGCATTGGATGCGTTATCGGTAGGAATACAGAACTCACGTGTTCGTTGGATACTGGACGTGGATATTCGAGCGTTCTTTGACACCATTGATCACGAGTGGATGATGTACTTCCTGCAACACCGAATTGCGGATAGACGAATGTTAGCGCTGATAGCTCGATGGTTGCGCACTGGTGTTCTCGAAAATGAAAAGCGTATTCCTGCGAAGCAGGGCACGCCGCAAGGTGCGTCCATTTCACCGTTGCTTGCCAACATCGTAAGCGATCCATGAACCCCACCTACCGCGAATAGGAAGTCGCAGTTACCGTGGCATCTCGGCGAGCAGTTCCACGGAAGTAACGCTTCATAGTCCGCTACAGTCTGCGCGTGGGGCAGTCGCTCCAGTACGTGGCGCAGCCACGTATAAGGCTCTTGGCCGTTGATCTTTGCAGTCTCGACCAAGCTGTAGATCTGGGCACTGGCCGTGGCGCCCTTGGGCGTGTCGCTGAACAGCCAGGCCTTCCGACCGATGACAAACGGCTTGATCGAGCGTTCGGCCAGATTGTAGTCGATCGGCAAAAAAACAGCCTCGACGTAACGCACCAATCGGCTCCAGTTATTCGCGAGATAATTCACGGCCTTGCCCAGCACGCTTTGCGACGTGACTTGGGACTGGGCCTTGTCCAACCAACTTTTCAACTGGCTCAGGACTGGCAAGGCTTGCGCCTGTCGCGCGAAAAAAACGCTACTCGTCACTGGCATCTTTCAGTTCGCGCTCGATGCCATACAGCTTGTTGATTATCATCAGTGCGACATCGGCCCGTCCGGTTTTGCCTTTAGGCTGCACTTTCTGAGCGTCGACGAATTTGCGCTGGGCATGCGCCATGCACGCCAACCGTTCCACGCCAGGCTGCAGCGCCAACGCGTTATAACCAGCGTAATCGTCCGTCATGACATACCCGCGATAACTTTCCAGCAGGCGCAACGGCACTTCCTGCGCTCGGCTCGAGCTGTAGTCGAACAGCACGACTTTTCGGTCAGGCGGCCCGCTGACTTGCACCCACATCCAGGATTGGCTGGTCGGGTCTCGATCCGGTTCTTTCAGTACCTGGACACGGGTTTCATCGCAATGGATGACAGGACTTTCCAGCAATTACTCACGCATCAGATTCAACAGCGGCTGGACATGTTCGCTGCATTGGATAATCCAGCGCGCTAGTGTCTGCCGTGGAATGTCGATCCCGTGCCGGCTCAGGACACTTTCAAAACGGTGCAGCGGCAAGCCATCGACATACTTGGTGGTCAGCAACATCGCCAACACGCTCGGGCTGGCCATGCTCTTCTCGATCAGTTGAGCCTGTTTGTCTGCCGTGACCGGGGCAACTTCACAACCCCGGCAGCCGTAGACCTTACGGATATGTTTGAACACGAGGATCTGCATCGGCACGATATCCAGTTGCTCACTGATTTCCTCGCCGATCTCATGCTTGCGGCAACCGCAGGCACAGGTCAGTTCGTGTTCAGGCAGTTCGTGGATGACTTCGATACGTGGCAGATCAGCCGAGAGTGGCTTGCGTTTTCCCCGGCGTGGCGCTGGCGTGACGACTTCTTCATCCGGCGTCTCCACCGCCAACAGAGGTTCGCTTTCAGCCTCGTTGAACATCGCCAGTTGCGGCGTGTTGGGATCGATGGCCTGCTCGGACTTGCGGCCGAAAAGACGATCACGCAGCAACTTGATCTGTTCTTTCAGGTCAACGATGTGAGTGGCGTAGGCTTCTTTGACTCCCTGCTCACGCGAGCGTGCTGCGTAAGCCTCAAGCAGCATTTGCTTGAGCAGGACAGGGTCATCGGGCAGGTCATCGGGCCTGGGATTCATGCCGAGGATTATACCGATTCAGGCAACGAAACGAGGGGTCAAAACCTGATGCGGACGGTTGCGCCAGAGGTCGAAGCCGTGGAGTAGCCAGTTCAGCTCCTGAACAGTCAGGACAATGGCTTCACCAGTGATGTCGGGCGATGTTTTGAAGCTTGATATCCAGTTCCACCAAGGCTGCGAGGCCATCGATGGATTTTCGAAAGTCGACGGGCTTGGGGTAGAGATAGGCTTTTTCGACTTTGGCGTCGGGGCGCATCATCGTCGGCAGGCTCCAGAAAGAAATCGGGAGCACAGCATCGAGGATCAGGTAAGCGTTTTTTTGAATGTGGGGTTCGTGTAGCGCTTACGTTCAACCTGACATTACATCCAGAGAAAATACGTTTGCTACGGTTTGGCTGGTTCGCGATCGAAGATCGCAGGAAAACTTGATTACACCCCGGGTGTGTTTACCGTCGAGCAACACGTGCGTGGCAAATGGGCCTGCCGTCAGTGCGAAACACTGATCCAGGCGCCGGTGCCAGCGCAGGTTATCGACAAAGGTATTCCGACCGCAGGCTTGCTGGCCCATGTGATGGTGGCCAAGTTTGCCGATCACTTGCCGCTGTACCGGCAGGAGAAAATCTTTGGCCGCGCCGGGCTGGCCATTGCTCGCTCGAGTTTGGCCCAGTGGGTCGGGCAAACCGGTGTACGGCTCCAGCCGCTGGTCGATGCACTGCGTGAAACGGTGCTGAACCAGGGCGTAATTCACGCCGATGAAACACCGGTGCAAATGCTTGCATCGGGCGAGAAGAAAACCCACCGGGCCTATGTCTGGGCCTACAGCACGACGCCGTTTTCGGCGCTCAAGGCGGTGGTGTATGACTTCAGCCCAAGCCGTGCTGGCGAACACGCGCGCAACTTCCTGGGCGACTGGAACGGCAAACTAGTCTGCGACGACTTCGCTGGCTACAAGGCCGGTTTTGAGCAAGGCATCACTGAAATCGGCTGCATGGCTCATGCTCGCCGCAAGTTCTTCGACTTGCATGTTGCGAACAAAAGCCAGCTGGCCGAACAGGCGCTGCACTCGATTGGCGCTTTGTACGAGGTTGAACGTCAGGCTCGGGATATGAGCAACGAAGATCGTTGGCGAATACGTCAGGAAATGGCGGTACCGATCAGCAAAACACTGCATGACTGGATGTTAGCCCAGCGCGACCTGGTGCCCGACGGATCAGCCACGGCCAAAGCCCTCGATTACAGCCTGAAACGCTGGGTAGCGCTGACGCGCTACCTGGACGATGGGGCTGTGCCCATCGACAACAATTAGGTTGAGAACCAGATACGGCCATGGGCGTTCGGACGCTCGAACTGGTTGTTTGCCGGGTCGCTGCGCAGCGGTAAGCGGGCGGCTGCAATCATGAGTCTGATCCAGTCAGCGCGTATGAATGGGCATGATCCGTATGCCTATCTCAAAGATGTGCTGACGCGGCTGCCGACACAGCGGGCCAGTGAGATTGGGCAACTACTGCCGCATCAGTGGATGCCGGCCTGACTTACGCAAGGTGAGTTGGGCGGACGCTTACTCCAAGAGAGCTACCAATGCATCCGCATCCCATAACCCGCTTCGGCGTCAAAACCTAAGGCAGGAGCCGTATGCGGTAATTCTGCACGTACGGATCTGTGCGGGGGCAGGTGACTGCCATTCCTACCGCGACCTCAGGACCTGAGTGCAGCACCCGTTTTTGAGCTAAGGATGGGCTGGATGAACGCATCTGCCGGTGGGGCAACGGTCTTGGGAGTAGCTGTAATCGACTGACCACCTGCCAGGCTATACTCGACAAATGATCTCGTTTCGATATCATTCCTCGTTGGCCCGCCACCTTGGTTCCCATCCTTCCTGCGAGTTAATAATGACCGACAGAATTATCTTTGCAAATACCTTGAGGGGCTTTGCAGCCATTTTCGTTCTACTATCCCACTTCCTCGGAATATTCTGGATAATGAATCCCGCCATTTCAAGTTTGATGGGCGTGCCCAAGCTGGAGAATCTGCCAAACTTGCCTGGGTTGTTATCTATCTTTGCTGAACATTGCATTGTAGCCGGCCAATTCGGTGTGGGCATTTTCTTTATTGTCAGCGGGCTGGTAATCCCTTTCTCTATTGACCCCTCCAGGAAATTAAACTTTCTGCGTCGGCGTGCTTGGCGAATATATCCTGTTTACATTGCGGGGTTCACATTTGTGATGTTTTCTCTATACCTGCTGGCGCTCTACAAAAATGTCGACTATCGCATTACATTAGCTGATACCTTGGCTCACTTCGGTGTCATAACCCGTGCCCCTTTCGGGGTGACGCGAATCGATGGCATCAGTTGGACACTGGAAGTGGAAATCTATTTCTATCTCATTCTTTGCGTACTTGGTGCCCGCGCTCTGAATTTTGATTTCAAGCGCTTCATTGCTGTAATTTTCTTCATCGCAATCGTTGCCGCTGTTACATTCAAGGTCAAACACTATCTGATCGGGGTGCAGGTAGCCTCCGGTATGCTGCTGGTGTTGGGGCTGGCGTACCACGCATTGATGGCCAGCCGAATTACCCTCCGCCAGCTCTGGATTATACAGATTCTCGTTACATGCCTCATCCCGATACTCTGGCTGCTGGTAGCCGAGCCCTACCAATACACGCTGCAATGGATGAGTGGTTATTTGTTGGCAATCGCCATCTTCCATCTGTGCTACATTTTCA
This sequence comes from Pseudomonas sp. 13159349, assembly GCF_013305685.1. Lineage (NCBI taxonomy): Bacteria > Pseudomonadati > Pseudomonadota > Gammaproteobacteria > Pseudomonadales > Pseudomonadaceae > Pseudomonas > Pseudomonas sp. 13159349. The sequence goes on from NZ_CP045553.1 coordinate 1,664,097, forward strand.
GAAGTCGCTTCACAGATAACAAAATACTATCGCACATGGCTGATATCAGCTACCCACTGTATGTCGTCCATGCCTTGTTTGGCTACGCCATCATGTATGTCATGGTGGAACACGGTATAGGTCCGCTAACAGCTGTAGCAGCAGCGTGCCTGGCAGCCTATCTTATGGCTGTCATCATCCATCTGGTTATCGAAAAGCCGTCATTGAAGCACAGCAAAGTCAAGCATCTGCGCGGCGCAACAGCCTGACACAGTACGTAAGGGATCCATCATCCCCACATTCCAGGCGTCCACCTGAACCCCGATGCTGTGCTCCCGATTTCTTTCTGGAGCCAGCCTGCCATGACCGGAGCGGTTTCACAACCTCGGCAACCGTAAACTTAGTGGATGTGCTTGATCACGCGAATCTGCATCGGCACAATGTCCAACTGCTCGCTGGTTTCCTCGCCAATGACATGCTTGCGGCAACCATAGGCGCAGGTCAGCTCGTGTTCTGGCAAGTTGTGGACAACTTCGATCCGGGGCAGCTCGGCCGGAAGTGGCTTACGTTTGCCGCGACGCTTGAACGGTGCAACAACTTCTTCGTCAGGGTCTGGCTCGGCTGCAGCCGCATTTGTTGGCGAACGCAGGAGAGGTGCGCGTGTAATACAGGAGGTGGCTGCTGCGCAGTGGCTTGCCGCGGCCGATGGGCCTGAAAAATCAGAGAGGATTGATCAATCCTGACGTGCGTCATTTTTTGAAGTGCTGACCGCTCGATAGTCGGAAAATATCCGGTTATTTCAGACCACTCCTTAAAGCTTTTTTGAAGCCTTGGTCGTTCCGTCCCTCAATCCACCTCACCGCACAGAAGCTGCTTCACACCGCAAACCAGATAAATGGCATGGGCCGTTTCCAAGGATTGGAGGAAACGAAGTCTTGCGGACTGGATAAATGCAGGATTCGGCCGTATCATAGGGGGCACCTGCCACTTCACAAATATTACAAGCTGGCTTATACAGAACTGATTTTTGGAATTAAGATATGGATGCTATGCGCGGTGAAGGATTTAGGGTTTTTTTTTCGCGAAACTCTCAATCTATTTGTTTCTTGGCTGCATATTTCGTTCTCGTTGTCCTGGGGAATTTGATATACGCAAGCCCATACGGTTATCAAGCTATATCTATTTCAGGTTACCCAGTTTCAATTCTTAAGCTTAATTATATTTTTAGTTTTGGTTTCTGGGTTCTATTGCTGATGCCTTTTGTGCTTACGCCGCTGCTTATCTACGCAGTAAAGCGTACCTCGGCGCATCAAGTAGATTTCATATCTAGGAAATTCCCAGAGATTACCAAGGCATGGTTTGTTGTCTTGTTCTCGGTATCTTGTGCTTACATTATATTCAGTTTTCAAAGGCATGGGGTTGCAGACTTGTTCCTTTCTGGCAAGGATTCTGTCTCATCTGTCTATGCAAGGTTCGAGATACGCAATAGACTGCATTTTACAGTCTTTCTGGTTATGCAGGCAATTGTTCCTTATTTGTCATACGTGGCGGTGATTAACTCTACCAAGAAAGGTGGTCGGTTCTGGTTCGGGGCTGCGTGTATATCGATTTTGATGGCATCGCTATTTTTTATTATGATTAATATGAAGTGGCCAATTGTTCTCTATTATGTAGGGGTGGTTCTGGCGATATTCATCCATACTGAGCGGCATCCATATATCAAGGCGGTTGTAGGGGGCGTGCTTGTTATTGTTTCCTATCTTCTTATATCGACAGTTGTTTTTCGTCTTGCTCCTGAGCCGATTCCAGCTATAAAGCCAGTGGAAGTCGGGGAGGCCAGTCCGTCAATGCAAAGTGAATCAGATAACAGACTAGATACTTCGAAAAAAACTTTAGAAAAAGTTGCCGAAAAAAGCGAGCGAGAAGTGTCGCTCACTCAAAATGAGGTAGCTCAATCAACAGTTGAGGGGGGGGCTAGCAGGTCTGAAGAAACTGCAGTAGTAGCCGTAGCAGAGCGGGCAGCTGCCGTTTCAGAGGCGGCGGTAGGGGCTGCACCAATACTGATGATGCACTTAGTTAGTCGTATGTCAATGCCATACCCATATTACTATCAGGAGTTCACAGAGCATCCTTCTGCTTGTGGTGGCATACTCGTTCAAGCGAAACCCGGGCCCGCCTGCCGGCCCTCCACATATATCTACGATAAGATGTTTGCATCAAGCAACGATGAGTTCTTGGGGAAAGGAACTACTCCGGCAGCAGTCCACATTTCGGGCTATGCATTGGGAGGTTGGTCAATTGCAGTTTTGGCTTTAACGTGCGCAAGCATCATTCTCGGTATTTTTTCATGCTTGCCTTTAAATGCGAGTTCTACCATCTCGGCGTTCGGTATTATGGGAGCTCTCGCAGGCTATCATTTTTCGCAGGTTCCAGGCGAGGGTGTTATTTTCTATGAGCATGGTTTGTTTTGGACATTCCTATTAATGCTCGGATATGCCGGTGTTGTGTGGTTGTTCGGAAATAAGGTGAGGAAAGCTGAGGCGTAAGCAGTCAGCCATTCACCTTGCGAATTCGGCTTTAAGGGTGATGTCGTCTGTTTATTTTAAGCAGGCTCGATCATCCTTATCGCGTATACGATCCACAGCTTGAACAGCCCAAGGGAGCGGCGGTCAGTGCACAGCGCTACAGCTTGGTCGAGACAGCAAACAGGCGTTCGCCCTGGTCGAGGGCAACACGATGCATTGGACACGTTTTCGATAAGGGATACAGAAGTCAAAAGCTCGGCGGGCTAACCGCACCACTCCTAGAGCATTCCGTCTAGAATTGCGCCAGCTATCTTCAACCGACACTCACTCGAGAAGCGTTCAACCCTATGACAATCCTGGTAACCGGCGGCGCCGGCTTCATCGGTGCGAATTTCGTGCTGGATTGGGTAAGCCAGTCAGGCGAAACCATCGTCAACCTGGACAAACTGACCTACGCTGGCAACCTGCGGAGCCTGGCTAGCTTGGAGGGTAATCCGCAGCATGTCTTCGTGCATGGGGATATCGGCGATGGGCCGTTGGTGCAACGGCTATTGGCCGAGCATTGTCCGCGCGCCGTGCTCAATTTCGCCGCCGAGTCACACGTCGACCGCTCCATTCATGGGCCCGAGGCGTTCGTTGAAACCAATGTGGTTGGTACTTTCCAATTGCTGGAAGCAGTGCGGGGCTACTGGCAAGGCCTGGATGAGGCGCAGCGGGCGGCGTTCCGTTTCCTGCATGTTTCCACCGATGAGGTGTATGGCTCGCTGAAAGCCGGTGAGCCTGCGTTCAGCGAAACGCATCAATACCAGCCAAACAGCCCGTACTCGGCCAGCAAGGCGGCTAGCGACCACCTGGTGCGTTCCTATCACCACACCTATGGCCTGCCGGTACTGACCACCAATTGCTCGAACAACTACGGGCCGCTGCATTTCCCCGAGAAACTGATCCCGCTGATGATCGTCAATGCCTTGGCTGGCAAGGCGCTGCCGGTGTATGGCGATGGCCAGCAGATTCGCGACTGGTTGTACGTCAAGGACCACTGCAGTGCCATCCGCCGTGTGCTGGAAGCAGGGCAGGTGGGTGAGGTGTACAACGTCGGCGGCTGGAACGAGATGCCCAACCTGGGCATTGTCCAGCGCGTTTGCGCGCTGCTCGATGAACTTCGCCCACGTGCCGACGGGCAGCCTTATGCCAGCCAGATCAGCTTCGTCACCGATCGCCCGGGCCACGACCGCCGTTATGCCATCGATGCCCGAAAGATCGAGCGCGAGCTTGGCTGGAAGCCTGCCGAAACGTTTGAAACCGGCATTCGCAAAACTGTTACCTGGTATTTGGACAATCAGGAATGGGTCAACGGTGTTATGGACGGCAGCTATCGTGACTGGGTTGCGCAGCAATATGGGGCGAACAGAGTGTGAAGATTTTGCTGTTGGGGAAAAATGGACAAGTCGGTTGGGAGTTGCAACGTGCCCTCGCGCCATTGGGTGAGGTGATTGCGCTTGATCGCCAAGGCTCCGGTAGCTTATGTGGGGATCTGAATAACCTCGATGGTTTGGCGGTTACAGTACGCTCACTAGCCCCGGACGTGATCGTCAACGCTGCGGCCTACACGGCAGTGGATAGAGCTGAAAGTGAGCCGGAGCTCGCCGCTCGGATCAATGCCGAAGCGCCCGGCGTTCTGGCGCGTGAGGCGGCCAAGCTGGGCGCTTGGCTGATACACTACTCCACAGACTACGTATTCGATGGCAGCGGCCAGGCGCAATGGCATGAGGACGCCCCCACCGGTCCGTTGTCGGTCTACGGCCGAACCAAGCTCAATGGTGAGCTCGCCATTCAGGCCAGCGGTGCCTCTGCCGTGGTGCTGCGTACCAGTTGGGTGTATGCCGCGCGCGGCCACAATTTTGCCAAGACCATGCTGCGCCTGGCGGCCGAGCGCGATGTGCTCAATGTGGTGACAGACCAGTTTGGCGCCCCCACTGGCGCAGAACTGATCGCCGATGTTACCGCTCATGTTCTGCGCCAGATATTCAGCGCGCAGGACGCAAGCCATTTGGCCGGCACCTACCACCTTGCTGCCGCCGGTGAAACCAGCTGGCACGGGTATGCCCAGTTCGTATTGGCACAAGCCAGCCGCAATGGCGTCGCCTTGAAGGTTTCAGCTGAACGGGTAGGCGCAATCAGTAGCGAAGCCTACCCGGTGCCGGCGCCACGCCCGCGAAATTCCCGGCTGGCATTGGCTAAACTCGAAGAAACCTTCAATCTCAAGATGCCGCTTTGGCAACAAGGTGTGCAACGCATGCTGGACGAAATCCAGCGCTAGGAGTTGTTATGGCACGTAAAGGACTCATTCTTGCGGGCGGCTCTGGCACTCGCTTGCACCCCGCCACGCTGTCGGTATCGAAGCAGCTGTTGCCGGTGTACGACAAGCCGATGATCTACTACCCGCTCAGTACACTGCTGCTGTCCGGCATTCGTGACATCCTGATCATCTCGACGCCACAGGACACCCCGCGCTTCGAGCAACTGCTGGGTGATGGTAGCCGTTGGGGCATCAACCTCTCGTATGCTGTGCAGGCTAGCCCGGACGGGTTGGCCCAGGCATTCACGATCGGGGCAGACTTCATTGGCAACGCCGTGTCCGCTTTGGTGCTGGGTGACAATATTTTCTATGGTCACGACTTCCAGGCGCTGCTACAGAGCGCTGACCAGCGGCAGACGGGGGCGTCCGTCTTTACTTATCATGTCCAGGACCCGGAGCGTTATGGGGTCGCGGAGTTCGATGACAGCGGGCGTGTGCTGTCGATTGAAGAAAAGCCGAAGGTGCCCAAGTCCAACTATGCGGTCACCGGCCTTTATTTCTACGACAACCAGGTCGTCGACCTGGCCAGGCAGCTGAAGCCGTCGGCACGTGGCGAACTGGAAATTACCGACCTCAACAACTTGTACCTCCAGCAGCAGCAACTGCAGGTCGAGATCATGGGACGTGGTTATGCCTGGCTGGATACCGGTACCCATGACAGCCTGCTGGATGCCAGCCAATATATCGCCACCATGGAGCGGCGCCAGGGCCTAAAGGTCGCCTGCCCTGAAGAGATTTGTTACCGCGCAGGCTGGATCAATGCTGAACAGCTTGAGTGCCTTGCCCAGCCGTTGCTGAAGAACGGTTACGGGCAATACCTGAAGAACCTGCTTGAGGTGAAGGTATTTTGATGCACGCTATTTCATTGGCCATCCCTGAAGTCGTCCTGTTTACCCCAAAGGTTTTCGGTGATGAGCGTGGCTTTTTCTACGAGAGTTTCAATGCGCGCGTGTTCAATGAAGTGACTGGCCTGCAGCCAGACTTCGTTCAGGACAACCATTCCCGCTCGGTGAAGGGCGTGCTGCGCGGTTTGCATTACCAGTTGCCGCCCCATGCCCAAGGCAAGCTGGTGCGTGTGGTACAGGGTGAAGTGTTCGATGTGGCGGTGGATATCCGCCGCAGCTCGCCCACTTTCGGCAAATGGGTTGGTGCGGTGTTGTCGTCGCAAAACCATAACCAGTTGTGGATTCCACCGGGTTTCGCCCACGGCTTCGTTACGTTGAGTGAGACTGCCGAGTTTGTCTACAAGACCACCGACTTCTACTCGGCCCAGAGCGAGCGTTGCATTGCCTGGGATGATCAGCAAATTGCCATCGACTGGCCGATAACCTTCGAGCCCACGCTGTCTGCCAAGGACCAGGTCGGCAAGGCCCTGGCGCAGGCCGACCTGTTCGACTGACGGTACCTGCGGGGTAGTGGGCGGTGAACGTGCATTGCTCTGGTGGTCTGCGTACGATGGCGAGCTGCCATGAACCGCTTGCCAAGCGCAGCGCTGCTGCAATTGGTGACTCTGGTCGTGGCAGAAATCCCCAGCTGAGCCGGAAAAAGAACTTGTTTCAGAAAAGTGCGATTTCCATCAGCGGCAGCATTTTTATAATTAAATTCGCATAGGATATGTGATGAAGAACGCCGTTTGCCTGAGGATGCTAGATGTCGATTGATGTATCAATAGAGTCCCCGGTTCAACGCTTTGGAAGTGTAGTTAACAACTACCTGTTGCCATTGGGCTGGTTTTTCATCCTTACCGGGATGTTCTGGGCCGGGGACCGTACTACCTACCACAAGCTTTTCTACATTTTTCTTGCCCTGCCCACGCTTGGGATGTTGATCGCACAGCGTAAATGGTTCAAACCTCTCGTTTGTAACCCACTGTTCGTGGCTTTCCTGGCTTTCAGTGCCTACATCCTGTTGAGCATCGCCTGGTCCGACACGGAAAACTCCGTTGGTAGCTTGCTCAAGCGGCCACTGTACATCGCAATGTTGCTGTTCGCTGCCGGTATGATCAGCCTGCGTTCTCCTGGGCAGCTGGAGCAATGCACGCGTCTGGCAGCTATTTTCGCTGCAATTGCGGCAGGCGTTTCAGTGGCTTACTTCCTCTACCTGAACCCGTCTTTTGCGGGTAGGCGTTTGGTAGGTTACGGCGCGCTGTACAACCCTTTACTCACCGCCCATGTGTTTGGCGCATTTGCTGCGTTCTGGTTGGCATCCTGGTTCCAGGCCCGTAGCGCGCTCAGCCCATTGCCGCTTGTGTGCCTGGCGATCTTGGGGCTGGCGGTTCTCGCAACCGGCTCCCGCACGCCATTGATTGGCCTGGCGGCTGCTTTGGGTTGGCTCCTGGTGGTTGGCGACCGCAGACGTGGGCTCATGGCCGTTGCGGCGATCGTGCTTGTGCTGATTGGCGTTGCACTGGTGTATCCCGAGGCCGTGACTCAGCGTGGCGTTTCATACCGCCCGGCCATTTGGTTGGATGCGCTGCGCCAGGCCAGCGAACATCCATGGTTGGGGCATGGTTTCGACTCACCCATGACGGTGATTATTCCGGGGCTTGGAAGAACACTTGCCGATCCGCATAACATCGAGTTAGGCGTGCTATACGCCGGTGGGGTCGTAGGTTTGGCCCTGTGGATGGCGATTTACGGCGTGGCCATGTACTTCTGCTGGGCTTACCGCAAGCACCCCGGTGTTACCCTTGCGGCAACCTGGCTGATCTTCGGCTTCGCCTCGGGCCTGACGGAAGGCAGTGCCTTCATGTCACGCCCGAAGGAGCATTGGTTCCTGATCTGGATTCCGATGGCCCTGGTCTATGGCCAGTCACTGGTCCACTGGAAGCGTAGCCGCGTGGCTTAAGACCAGGCCATCCGCCACATACCGCGCAGGGTCTTCTTGTTCCAGTACCTGAGCGGGATTTCTGAAAGGACTTCCTGGCTCAGTGCCTTGTCGCGGTTGGCGTACTTCAGCACCATGGAGTTACGGAATTTCATGCACACCTGCTCGTACTGCGGGTGGTCGCTGAAAACGGCAAAGGTGCGCAGCACGTTATCCACCATGAAGCGGCCGTTCTTGAAGGTGTTGGTGGGGTGGTCACGGTACTGCGCCAACACCTCGCCCAGCACGTCGATGAAGTAACCGGCACGTGCGATCGACAGCTCGATATACACGTCTTCCAGGCGGATGTCGGCATTGAAGCCGCCCACTTTTTCCAGCGCCTCGCGGCGTAGCATCAATGTGGCTGCCATGGGGCCAGGCTTGCGGTCGAGGAACAGGTCGTCGAAGTCCAGGCGGCGGAAAGGCAGGTTACGGTTGCGCTGCTCGCGGGCACCCATCACCTTGCCATCCTGGTCGATGGTTTCGATGTTGGCCGAGCAGATGCCCACTTCAGGCTTGCCGTTCATGTATTCCACCTGGGTGGCGATACGGTGCGGCAGCATGATGTCGTCGGAGCCGAAAGGCACGATCAGGTTGCCCTTGGCGCGTGCGATCGCGTCGTTGAGCGTGCGTGCCAGGCCTTGGTTGGCCTGGAAGCGCAGGTCGAAGCCGTACTGCTCCTGAAGGCGCTTGAGCACTGCAGGGCTGTCGTCCTTGGAGCCGTCATCGATCACCAGAAGCTCGATGTTCTTGTAGGTCTGGTTGATGACGCTGGTGATGCTTGCTTCGATGTAGCGCGCATGGTTGTACGACGCGATGATCACTGTCACCAACGGAGTGTCAGTGACGGCGTGACTCTCAGAACTCATGTGAAATCCCTAGCTTTGATCCGTTTGTATGAAGCTGTGCGCAGGCTGCCTGCTTGCTCTTTTCTAAAGTGATGGCAATTCAGTGTCTTGGGCAGGTAGTTCCCATTCTAAAGGAAGGGGCATCTTGGGGATACGGTAGGCACGGCGCAGGTTGCCTACCCGTGTAGCAATGGGGCTTACCAACGACTTTCGAATACGCCACGGGTGAAGATCTCGCGGCGCTTCATGCGCCCGATTTCCTCATGCTTGGCAAGCGCGTACACCCGGTTGAAGGCAGCACGTTGCACATCAGGGAAGTACTCGGCCAGTGCGCATTCAACCGCAGCATCGTAGTCCGCTTCGGTTATGTAACGGTAAATTTCCCGGTAGTAGAAAAAGCCGAACTGAAAGCCCAGGGTTTCGCTGAAGAAATTGCCCGGCTCGGAGAAGCTGTTCTCCAGGTCGATGGCCTGCGCTTTGCCTTGTTGCGGGAGCATCACATTGGCGGCCCACAGGTCCATGTGGGTGACCCCTCGGCAGTGCAGGGCATGCAGCAGTTCGAAGGCGGCCTCGATTACCTGGTGCACCGCTTCGGGCATCCTGCGGATTCTTGCCAACCCGTCTTCGTGGCCACTGAGCAATTCGGTGATAAGGAAAAAGTCCTGCATCAGGCCGAACCTGGAGCGGCTGTAACCGTAGCCGACCAGCCTTGGCACCCGTGCACCGCGGCGACCGGCTTCGCGCGTATTGATCAGTTCCTCGAGAGACCAGTCGTACATGCCGTTGCGCTTGGGCCTTCCGCGTTGCATGCGCAGCTTCTTTTTCAGTGAGTCGAGTTTTTCGCGCTTGGTGAACAACTGGCTCTGCACGCAGGCGAGCGGTGCGCTGACCCGTTTGGCGTTGGCGCTTTGCGCGATCAGCTCTTCGAAGGCTTGTCGGGTGTGAGGGGCAATGGGTCCCTGAAGGTGCAGGGTGGTGTCGCGATACCGCAGGGTGTGGGGGTATTCGTCTTGCCAGATCTGTGTGTCGCCAACCACGCTTCATCCTTGCGATATCAAAAAGCCATGCTTAAATGGATCCAATGTTACAGAACTTTCACGTTTTTCCTACAATTTATTGACGTTAGTTAACTTGATTGTATGGTACAGGGCCGCACCGGCGGCCTCTATTGCTCAAGCCTTGGGCGGCTTCTGCGCATCCTGTGCAACGGTAAAATCAGCGAGCGCCTGCACTATCCGCCCACACGCTTTACCATCGCCGTAGGGGTTATGCGCCACGCTCATCTCCCGGTAAGCCCCCTCATCCGTCAGCAACCTGGCCAGCTCACCGGCAATGGAATCCACTTCCGTACCCACCAGCTTCACCGTCCCCGCTGCCACCGCCTCTGGCCGCTCCGTGGTATCGCGCATCACCAGCACCGGCTTACCCAGCGCCGGCGCTTCCTCCTGAATCCCCCCCGAGTCGGTCAAAATTACATAGGCACGGCTCATCAGATAAACGAACGGCAGGTAATCCAGCGGCTCGATCAGGTAGATATTCCCCACATCCGCCAGCAGCCGGTTGACCGGTTCGCGCACGTTGGGGTTGAGGTGCACCGGGTACAGCACATCCACCTCGGGGAACTGGCGCGCCGTCTGTACCAAAGCCTGGCAGATGCGTTCGAAGCCACCGCCAAAGTTCTCGCGACGATGGCCTGTTACCAAAACCATGCGGCGGTTGGCAGCCAGGTAATCGAACTGGCGCTCGAACTGTGCCCTCAGCGCCGGGCTCTCCAGTTTGTGCACCACTTCCAGCAGGGCGTCGATCACAGTGTTGCCGGTGGTGAAGATGCTCGCCGGGTCGATGCCTTCCCTTAGCAGGTTGTCAAGCGAGGTGGCGGTGGGGGCGAAGTGCAGGGCGGCCAGGGTGCCGGTAAGGCGCCGGTTGCCTTCCTCTGGCCAGGGTGAATACAGGTTATTGGTACGCAGGCCGGCTTCTACGTGGGCTATGGGTATTTGTTGGTAATAGGCCGCCAGGCTGGTAGCAAAAGTGGTCGCGGTGTCGCCATGCACCAGCACCACATCGGGCTTGAATTCGGCCAGTACCGGCTGGATACCCCGCAAAATCCCGGTGGTCACGCCGGTCAGGTCCTGGCCGGGTTTCATGATGTTCAAGTCGTAATCGGGGGTGATATCGAACAGTTCCAGTACCTGGTCGAGCATTTGCCGGTGCTGGCCGGTGACGCACACGCGCGACTCGAAGCGGGCGTCCTGGGCGAGTTGCAGGGCAAGGGGGGCCATCTTGATGGCTTCTGGACGGGTGCCAAATACGGTGAGGGTCTTGAGGGGGCACGGCGGTGATCCTCTTGCTGGACGGGCTGGTACGGGTGGGCCAAAAGGGGCCAGGCAGGCGCGCGGAGACTGGCCTTGTGGACGGGCCGGGAGCGAGGGCAAGCGGCGGGTGCGTGAGGGCATGCAGCTTTGGTCCTTCAAGCAAACGGCTGTCCATTGCTCAAAAAATCTAGCAGTTGGTTCATGTGATGCCAGTTGGCGTAGGCGGGGATGGCCCGCTGGAGAGTGCGGTTGTTCCTGCTCAGGCCTTGTTCACCGGAGGTTGTAGGAATGTGGGCAGGTTTTGCTGTGAATGCGGCATCGGACAAACGGGTATTCGGCTACAGGCCGTGATGCATGGCGCCAATGCTCTCGGGCTGGGGTAGTGGAGGGAAAAGGCGATTGTTTTTGGGTTGGCAAAGTTGGCTGGGTGATTGATCGATTTGGTAACCATTCGCCGATGATGGTAGCTGTTTCGATGTCGGGTTTGCCGCTAGGGTTGATTGCGCAGCTGAAGGAAACCGGCTGCTGGAAAATGACCAACCCAGGAGTGTTCACCATGCGTAACAACGTTCTGTCGTACTTGCTGCTGCCGCTGTTCGCCAGCCTGTCCTTTTCCCTTAGCGCCGCCCCGGCCAGTACCACGGCGGTGGCCGAGCCGGTGCCGGTGGTAACCCAGCAGCAGGCCCAGCAGCCGCAGCGGCTGGACCTGAACACGGCTGATGCGCTTACTTTGCAGAAGGAGCTGAATGGGATAGGGAAGGCCAAGGCTGAGGCCATAGTGGCCTACCGGGAGGCCAATGGGCCGTTTGCTTCGGTGGATGAGCTGCTGGAGATCAAGGGGATTGGTAATGCGTTGCTGGAGCGTAACCGGGACAAGGTGATGGTGGAATAAGGGGGAGGGGGCTGGGGTTTGTGTCCTGGCCCTGCCTTTGATGAGGATTCAATTCAGAGAACGGAATCCAAAAGCGGTCCGCGTACCCTGTGGGAGCGGCTTTAGCCGCGAAGAACCAAACGCGGTGCATGGCACCGGCTGCGCCGGTATTCGCGGCTAAAGCCGCTCCCACAGGGACCATGCTGATTCAATGAGTTATGTGCAACTCTATGAAAGCGGCCTTGCGACGGTACATGGACCGTATCAGCGGTCAGATCGTGCCAGCGACCAGCGGGGGCGCTAGCGGTCCTGCGCATCCTTGGCATCCGCTTCGGCATTGCGCTCATGTACCTTGCGCAGCTGTTCTTCGGTCAGTGGCAGTTTTTTTGCGGTGTCGCGCAGCAGCATCAGCCCGCCGACGATCGAGCCGAGGGCTATGATGAGTATCAGCCAGGCATACCAGGGCATTGTCGTTCTCCTTTGCTGGTGATGGGCAGCGCTTGTACAAATGTTGAGCAATTGCCCGTTCCGTTGGTTCAATTATAGGAGCCAGCCACTGTCGGGCCAATTCCATGACCCGCGGGCCCCAAAGCCTGCGCCACTTCGTTTACAATGCGCGCCGTTTTCGACTTGCCAAGAGACCCTGCCCATGTCCGCCTGCCAGACGCCCCTGATCGTCGCCCTGGATTTCCCTACCCGTGAGGCCGCCCTGAAGCTGGCTGACCAGCTTGACCCTGCGCTGTGCCGGGTGAAGGTTGGCAAGGAGCTGTTCACCAGCAGTGCTTCGGGCATTGTCGAAACCCTGTGCGACAAGGGCTTCGAAGTGTTCCTGGACCTCAAGTTCCACGACATCCCCAACACCACCGCCATGGCGGTGAGGGCTGCGGCCGAGATGGGTGTGTGGATGGTGAACGTGCATTGCTCCGGTGGCCTGCGCATGATGGCGGCCTGCCGCGAAGAGCTGGCCAAGCGCAGCGGCCCGCAGCCGTTGCTGATTGGCGTGACTGTGCTGACCAGCATGGAGCGTGAAGACCTGGCCGGTATCGGCCTGGATGTCGACCCGCAAGAGCAGGTGCTGCGCCTGGCGGCGCTGGCCGAGAAGGCTGGCATGGACGGTTTGGTGTGCTCGGCTCTGGAAGCCCCGGCACTGAAGGCTGCGCACCCGTCGCTGCAACTGGTGACCCCGGGTATTCGCCCGGCGGGCAGTGCGCAGGATGACCAGCGCCGTATCCTCACCCCGCGCCAGGCACTGGATGCGGGTTCGGATTACCTGGTGATCGGCCGGCCGATCAGCCAGGCTGCCGACCCGGCGCAAGCGCTGGCTGCGGTAGTTGCTGAAATACGCGGCTGAACCTGACCAATGAAAAAGGGCTGCGATGCAGCCCTTTTTCATTTTCGTGTGTCGTGATATCAGCCCTGAGCTGTCGACCAGTCGATCCAGCCGAACTGCCAGGTAGCCAGGATCAATAAACCGAAGGCGATGCGATACCACGCGAACGTTGCGTAGCTGTGGTTGGCGATGAACTTGAGCAGCGCACGCACGGCGATCATGGCGAAGATGAACGAGGTCACGAAGCCGATGGCGAACACCGGCAGGTCGCCGGGCTGGAACAGCTCGCGGTACTTGTAACCTGAATACACCGCCGCACCGACCATGGTCGGCATCGCCAGGAAGAACGAGAACTCGGTGGCCGCCTTGCGCGACAGGCCGAACAGCAGGCCGCCGATGATGGTGGACCCGGAACGCGACGTGCCCGGGATCATTGCCAGGCACTGGACGAAACCGATCTTCAGGGCATGGCTCCAGCGCATGTCATCGACGTGGTCGACCGCCACACGGTGGGTACGGCGTTCGGCCCAGAGCATGATTACCCCGCCAACCACCAAGGCCGTTGCCACGGTGATCGGGTTGAACAGGTAGTGGTGAATCAGGTCGGCGAACAGCACGCCCAGCACCACCGCCGGCAGAAACGCCAACAGCAGGTTGCCGGTGAAGCGCCGCGCCGTGGGCTGGCTGGTCAGGCCGAACACCACTTCCAGGATCTTGCCGCGAAACTCCCAAACTACCGCCAGGATCGCCGCCAACTGGATGATGATGTTGAACGCTATTGCGCGTTCACCGCCGAAATCTATCAAATCGGCAACGATGATCTGGTGCCCGGTACTGGAGATTGGTAGAAACTCCGTGAGCCCTTCAACCACTCCCAGGATGATTGCCTGGAAGGCAGTCCATAAATCCATTGATCCCCCGTTAGAGCCGTGCTGCTTGCAGGGCCCATGCTCTTGATTTACCTATGATTGCCGGTTGAGGCGGCAAAGATGTTGGCGCGCGCCGGATGCTACCAGAGCGACGGTGCGAAGACTTGTGTGGGGTTGTAACGGTGTGGAAGCGTCTGCTGTGCCGGCCGCTTCCACAAGGGGCTGCGTTGCCCTGTCAGTGCAGCTTGTTCTTGGCCAGTTCGATGTCGTTCATCAGGGCCTTGGCCATGGCCAGCAGGTAATCGGCTGAGCCCAGCAGCTTGTGGTCATCTTCCATGTCGCCTTCGCGCACAAGGTGCTTGATGTAGCCCAGCAGGACTGACACGTGCTCGTAGGCATCATCGATGGGCACGCCGGGCTGTACGCGGAGCAGGTCGAGGGTGGGGTTGCCGGCTTCGAGGAAGGTTTCCAGGCCTGCGGTGAGGATGGGGGAGGGGGTGTACTTTTTCATGGTGAAAATCCAGTGCGTGATGAGGAGCAACCACCCGGATCTTTCTCACGGACAAAGGTGGCAGCCATTGCGCGGGGTGAGAAACCGGTGCACTGACGCCGGCCAAGCCGAAGCCTGCCCGCGAATGGCTGCCATTGAACAGTGGAGCAGCAGTGCATAACAGGTTCTCACACCCGGTCGCCAACATGGCGACCCGGTGAAGTTATCCCTGAGGGATTTCCCCGACAATTCAGCTGCTTCCGACCGCTGCGTAGGATAGTTCGCTTGCTGCTTCAAGCTGAAGCGGTGGGGGCAAGGTTCAGGAAAGTCTGACGCGCTGCGAACGCGGTGCTGCAGTTATCGCCGGGGCCGCTGTGCGGCCCAATCGCCGGCAAGCCAGCTCTCATAGAACAACACATGACTCATTGGTTCGGCGAGGTTCTGTAGGAGCAGCCTTGTGCTGCGAAGAGGCCGGTACTGACAAAGCCTGTCTGTTGCTTGTACCGGCCTCTTCGCAGCACAAGGCTGCTCCTACAAAGGACGCGTCAGACGAGCGATATTTGTTCTCTGCGCGACAGCGCAGCCCAAAAGGGCTGGGTAATCTCTCACAGGTACAGCGTCGGGCTCAACGGTGGCGCTGTACCTGTGGGAGCTGGCTTGCCGGCGATGAGGCCAGTGTTGGCTACCTCAATCTCAAACCTTCAGCACCAACTTGCCAAAGTTCTCCCCACTGAACAGCTTCAGCAAGGTCTCGGGGAAGGTCTCCAGCCCTTCCACCACATCCTCCTTGCTCTTCACCTGCCCGCTGGCCAGCCACCCGGCAATCTCCAGCGCGGCCTTGCCGTAATCCTTGGCGTAATCCATCACCACGAAGCCTTCCATGCGCGCGCGGTTCACCAGCAGCGACAGGTAGTTGGCCGGGCCTTTCACCGCTTCCTTGTTGTTGTACTGGCTGATCGCGCCGCAAATCACGATGCGTGCCTTGAAGTTGATGCGGGTCAGCACGGCGTCGAGGATGTCGCCGCCGACGTTGTCGAAGTACACGTCCACGCCTTTGGGGCATTCGCGCTTCAGGCCGGCCAGCACGTCTTCGGCCTTGTAGTCGATCACCCCATCAAAGCACAGTTCGTCCTTCAGGTACTGGCACTTCTCGGCGCCGCCGGCAATGCCGACCACGCGGCAGCCTTTGATCTTGGCAATTTGCCCGGCAATGCTGCCCACCGCGCCAGCCGCGCCGGAAATCACCACGGTGTCACCGGCCTTGGGTTGGCCGACGTCCAGCAGGGCGAAATAGGCGGTCATGCCGGTCATGCCCAGCGCCGACAGATAGCGGGGCAGGGGCGCCAGGTTGGGGTCGATCTTGTGCAGGCCCTGGGGTTCGCCAGTGAAGTAGTCCTGCACGCCAAGGGCGCCGCTTACATGGTCGCCCGGCTTGTAACTGGGATGGTTGGAGGCAACAACCTCGCCAACACCCAGCGCGCGCATCACCTGGCCCAGGGCCACGGGCGGGATGTAGGACTTGCCTTCGTTCATCCAGCCGCGCATGGCCGGGTCCAGCGACAGGTACAGGTTGCGCACCAGCACCTGGCCTTCGCCGGGTTGTTCGGCGGGCACGGTCTCGAAGCTGAAGTCGTCACGGCGCACGGCGCCGACCGGGCGTTTGGCGAGCAGGAAGCGGCGGTTGGTGTTGGTCATGGCGGGTCCTCGTAGGCATTGAAGGGGGAGGCGTCAAATCTACCCTGTTGATGTAGGCAGGTCCGTAACATCACTGACAAGCATGGTAGCCCAACCGGTGGGGTGATGATGCTGCCCGTGCGGGTGGTGGCTGACTATGCTCTGAACCCCACCAAGCACGCTTTGGAGCACGCGATGAGCATGACCTTTTCCGGCCAGGTTGCCCTGGTCACCGGCGGCGCCGCCGGCATCGGCCGGGCAACCGCCCTGGCTTTCGCCCAGGAGGGCCTGAAGGTGGTGGTGGCCGACCTCGACCCGGCCGGTGGCGAGGCCACTGTGGCCCTGATCCACGCTGCGGGCGGGGAGGCGCTGTTCATTGCCTGCGACGTTACTCGTGACGCCGAGGTGCGCCAACTGCACGAGCGCTTGATCGCCGCCTATGGCCGGCTGGACTATGCCTACAACAACGCAGGTATCGAGATAGAGCAGGGCCGCCTGGCCGAGGGCAGCGAGGCGGAGTTCGATGCCATCATGGGCGTCAACGTGAAGGGTGTGTGGCTGTGCATGAAGTACCAGCTGCCGTTGCTGTTGGCCCAGGGCGGTGGGGCCATCGTCAATACCGCTTCGGTGGCGGGCTTGGGCGCGGCGCCGAAGATGAGCATCTACAGCGCCTCCAAGCACGCGGTGATCGGCCTGACCAAGTCGGCGGCCATCGAATACGCCAAGAAGGGCATCCGGGTGAATGCGGTGTGCCCGGCGGTGATCGACACCGACATGTTCCGCCGCGCCTATGAGGCCGACCCACGCAAGGCCGAGTTTGCCGCTGCCATGCATCCGGTGGGGCGCATTGGCAAGGTCGAGGAAATTGCCAGCGCCGTGCTGTACCTGTGCAGTGATGGCGCGGCGTTTACCACAGGGCATTGCCTGGCAGTGGATGGTGGGGCTACGGCGATCTGAGCCGATATCGATGTGGCCTTCTTCGCGGGTAAACCTACAGGTACTGCACCGCTCTCGGGTTGGGTGCGATCTCTGTGGGAGCGGGTTCACCCGCGAAAGGGTCGGGCCTGCCCACTCTGATGCCAGCCCACCCCCATCACCAGACACACCGCCAACCCTTTATGCTTAACTGTTCGCTCAAAACCAGCGAACACTTGCCCCTCGACCGCACCAGCCCCACCCCGCTGGTGCAGCAACTCACCGACCACCTGCAAACCTGGATCGACCAGCAACGCCTGCGCCCGGCGCGCGCCTGCCGTCGATTCGGGCCTTGGCCCGCAGCCAGGCGGTCAGTGCGTCGTAGTTGGCGCGCGGCCACCGAGCTGGCCCAGGCAGTGCGCCAGGTAAGCCGTGGCAACCCGCAGGACCTGTTCGACTATTGCCCACCCCTTGGCCTGGCCAGCCTGCGCCAACAGCTGCACAAGCGCCTGGCGCAGCTGGGCATCGCCGCCGGCCCCGAACGTATCCTCACCACCCACGGCGCCAGCCACGGCCTGGACCTGCTGGTGCGCACCCTGCTGCTTCCGGGCGACACGGTCCTTGTGGAAAACCCCGGCTACTACAACCGTCTGGGCCCGGGTGCCAGACCGCGATTTTGCCAGCCTGGAGCGCCTTGCACTGGAACACGACGTGCTGCTAACCCCCGGCAGCGCCTTCGATTACCAAGGCGCGGCCAGCGCCTGGCTGCGCATCGATGTCGCTTACGGGCAGGACTCCCGCGCCCAGGCCTTCCTTCAGCACGCAGGGCGACCTCTGCCAAGCTGATAGCGACACGCTCATAGCTATTTGACACTATTCTGACGTCAGGCCCTTGTTCATCGGCTGGCAACGTTGCCACCCTTGGCCTTCGGGATAACCTCGCACGCAGAAGGGGAATCGGCATGGGCACGAGCAAGCACGGTGTGCTGGCGAACCTGGGCATGGCACGCAAACTCGGCCTGGGCTTTGCCCTGGTGCTGGTGCTGACCCTGGCGGTGGCCGGCATTGGCATTGCCGCGCTGCACAGCGTTGGCCAGCGCTTCGACAGCTTGCGCCAGCTGGCCCAGTTCAATACTGACCTGCTGCGCTTGCGCCAGCACGAGCAGGCATTTGCCCTGCGCTCCGACCTGCAGCAGGCCGAGGCCTTGCGCAGCGGCTTGCAGGGCCTGGTCGAACGCGCCCGTGGCCTGCCGGCGCTGGCGGCGGTGGAAACCGACCTGGCAGCCTATGGCCAGGCGTTCGAGGCCTTTGTCGAGGCGGTGCAGGCCAAGGAGCTGGCGCTGGACATGGCCAGTTGGTCGGTGTCCAGCGTGGCCAATAACCTCGATGTACTGCAGGCCGGCCTGGCCGATGACGGCGTGTATACCCTCAAGCAGTCCCAGGGCCAACAGGGCGGCGCGTTCCTCGAGCAGGCCACGCAGGTGGCGCAGGTGTCGCGGCTGATGCTGCAGGCCATGGACGAAGCGCGGGTACGCCTGGAAAAAAGCCGCAAGGGCGAAGAGGGCGTCAGCCAGGAGCGCATTGCCCAGACCGTCGAAGCCGCCAGCCTGGTCAGCCAGTTGCAGGGCGCTGTCAGCGATGCCGGCTACCAGAGTGTGCTGGGCGAAGTGGCGGGGCACATTGGCAGCTTCTCGGAAAAGCTTAACGAATACACGGACCAACTGGCCCGCGAGCAGGGCTTGAAGGCGCAGTTGCAGGCCAGTGCCGAGCAAGTCACCAACCGGGTCGACCAGGCTTACCTGGGGCAGGAGCAGGCCCTGCAGGGCGAACTGCAACGCAATGCCGTGGCCATCGGCCTGGCTACCGCATTGGCGCTGCTGGTAGGTGTGCTGGCAGCCTGGCTGATCACCCGCGCCGTGGTAGGCCCGCTCAAGCATGTGATTGCCCGCGCCCAGCGCATCGCTGCCGGCGAGCTGAGCTTCGACGCCCAGGCACCACGCCGTGACGAAGTAGGGCAGCTGATGCAGGCCATGCAGCAGATGGCGGCGGGCCTGTCGGGCATTGTCAGCGGTTTGCAGCAGGGCATCGAGCAACTGGCCGGCAATGCGCAGGCGCTGTCGGCGGTGACCGAACAGACCAACCGCGAGGTGGGCAGCCAGAAGGAAGAGACCGAGCAGGTGGCCACCGCCATGCAGCAGATGACCGCCACCGTGCACGATGTGGCGCGTAATGCCGAAGAGGCGGCGCAGGCGGCCCAGGCAGCGGATGAGAAGGTTGATTCCGGGCAGCAGGTGGTGCGCCAGAGCATGCAGCGCATCGAGCAACTGGCGGCGGCGGCGGAGACGGCCAGCGCCGGTATCGACAGCCTCAGTGCCGAGATCCACACCATTGGCGACGTGCTGGAAGTGATCAAGAGCGTGGCCGAGCAGACCAACCTGCTGGCGCTGAATGCTGCTATCGAAGCCGCCCGCGCGGGTGAGCAGGGGCGTGGCTTTGCCGTGGTCGCTGACGAGGTGCGTGCGCTGGCGCGGCGTACCCGGCAGTCTACCGAGCAGATCGAGACCTTGGTCGCCAGCCTGCGCGGCAATGCCCAGCAGTCGGTGGCGCAGATTCGCGGCAGTACCGAGCTGGTGCGTTTGGCGGTGGCTGATGCACTGCAGACCGAAAGCGCGCTGGGCAGCATTGCGGCGGCGGTGTCATTGATTCAGCAGATGAACCAGCAGATTGCCGCGGCGGCCGAGCAGCAGAGCTCGGTGGCAGAAGAGATCAGCCGCAGCGTCACGCAGATCCGTGGTAGTGCCGATCAGGCGGCGTTGGCGATGCAGGATAATGCCCGGTCGAGTATCGAGCTGGCGCAGCTGGGTACCGACCTGAAGGGGATGGTGGGGCATTTCAGGTTGTGATCTGGACCTGGGGCTTGTGTTGCCTGTACCGGCCCCTTCGCGGGTAAACCCGCTCCCACAGGAATACCACAATGCTGAATATTGTGTGATCCCTGTGGGAGCGGGTTTACCCGCGAAGAGGCCAGTACAGGCAACAAATACCTTCAGGCCCTGCGCGGGTTGAGGATCATCAAGGCCAGTACCCCCGCCACAATCCCCCAGAACGCCGAGCCGATCGAGAACAAGGTCAGCCCCGAAGCGGTCACCATGAAGGTAATCACCGCCGCCTCCCGTTCGCGCGCTTCGCTCATTGCCACGGTCAGCCCGTTCATGATCGAGCCGAACAGCGCCAGCGCCGCAATCGATAGCACCAGCTCTTTCGGCAGCGCCGCAAACAGCGCCGCCAAGGTCGCGCCGAACACCCCGGCAATGCCATAGAAAATCCCGCACCACACCGCCGCGGTATAACGTTTGGCCGGGTCTTCATGGGCATGCGGCCCGGTGCAGATTGCCGCGCTGATCGCCGCCAGGTTGACCCCATGCGAACCAAACGGCGCCAGCAGCAGCGAGGCAAAGCCGGTGGCCGAGATCAGCGGCGAGGCCGGCACCTGGTAGCCGTCGGCGCGCAGCACGGCCACACCCGGCATGTTCTGCGAGGTCATCGCCACCACGAACAGCGGAATGCCAATGCTGATGGTCGCCGCCAGCGAGAAGCTTGGCGTGGTCCACACCGGCGTGGCCATCTCCAGCCGGAAGCCGCTGAAGTCCAGCAGGCCCAGGGCGCCGGACAGCGCCGTACCCACCAATAGCGCGGCCAGCACGCAGTAACGCGGCGACAGGCGTTTGACCAGCAGGTAGCTGAAGAACATGCCCAGTACCAGCAGGGTGCGATGCTGGGCGGCAACGAAGATTTCGCTGCCGATCTTGAACAGGATACCCGCCAGCAGCGCCGAGGCCAGCGAGGCCGGGATGCGCTTGACCAGGCGCTCGAAGCTGCCGGTCAGGCCACAGATCAGCACCAGCACGGCACAGGTGATGTAGGCGCCGATCGCTTCGCCATAGCTGACCCCGCCCAGGCTGGTGATCAGCAGGGCGGCGCCGGGGGTGGACCAGGCCACGGTGATCGGTGTGCGGTAACGCAGCGACAGGCCGATGCTGCACACCGCCATGCCGATCGACAACGCCCAGATCCATGAGGAAATCTGCGCGGTGGTCAGCCCGGCTGCCTGGCCGGCCTGGAACATCAGCACCAGCGAGCTGGTATAGCCGGTGAGCATGGCGATGAAGCCGGCGACCACCGCCGACGGGGAGCTGTCTGCCAGGGGCCGCAGGCGTATGGAAGTGGCGTCGGTCATGAACAAAATCCTTGTAAAGGTGTAAGCAGTTTTTTCAGACTACAGCGAGCAAGGTTGATCCTTGCCATACAGCGGCCATTGCTTTTAGCCGTACAGTCGCCAACTATTGGGCGCAAATGCAGAACTGCACAGGCAGCCACAAGAATGGCGCCCGCTTTTGTAGGAGCAGCCTTGTGCTGCGAAGAGGCCGTTTCAGCCCATGCAGGTGCTGCGCCTGTAACGGCCTCTTCGCAGCACAAGGCTGCTCCTACAGGGCCAGGCGAGATCTTTGGCATAGAGGGGGAGAGGGGCGATGTACAAGGTCTACGGCGACTACCAGTCGGGCAACTGTTACAAGGTCAAGCTGATGTTGAGCCTGCTGGGCCGGCCATATGAATGGCACCCGGTGGACATCCTCAAGGGCGAGACCGAAACGCCCGAGTTCCTGGCGATGAACCCCAACGGCAAGGTACCGGTGCTGGAGCTGGAAGACGGCAGCTACCTGTGGGAGTCCAATGCCATTCTCAACTACCTGGCCGATGGCAGCGAGTTCCTGCCCACCGAGCCACGCCTGCGCACCCAGGTGTTGCAGTGGCAGTTCTTCGAGCAGTACAGCCATGAGCCGTACATTGCAGTGGCGCGTTTCATCCAGTTCTACCTGGGGTTGCCGGACGAGCGACTGGAGGAGTACCGCAAGCTGCACAAGGGCGGTTACAAGGCACTGAAGGTGATGGAGCGGCAGCTGCAGATGACGCCGTTCCTGGTCGGCGAGCAGTATTCGATTGCCGATGTGGCGTTGTATGCCTACACCCACGTGGCGCAGCAGGGCGGGTTCGACCTGGCCGACTACCCGGCAGTGAGGGCCTGGCTGGAGCGGGTCAGCAGCCACCCGCGGCATGTGCCGATGGTGGGCTAGTTTATAGCCTGTGCCGGCCTCTTCGCGGGCATGCCCGCTCCCACAGGTATTCCACAATATTCAGCCCTGTGGTGAACCTGTGGGAGCGGGCGTGCCCGCGAAGAGGCGGGCACAGGCCGCCGGCAAACGGTCAGGCCGAAGCGAACCGCTCATCCAGGTAGGCAATGATCGCCTTGGACTCATACATCCAGGTCACCTTGCCCGCTTCTTCAATACGCAGGCACGGTACTTTCACCCGGCCGCCACCTTCCTGCAAGGCCTGGCGGTGCACCGGGTCGTTCTTGGCATCGCGCAGCGCCACCGGCACGTTCAAACGGTGCAGGGTGCGGCGGGTCTTGACGCAGAACGGGCAGGCGTGGAACTGGTACAGCGCCAGGCCCTGGGCCGCTTGCTCGACGCGGGCCTGGGCGGCGGCGTCGCGCTTGCGCTTGGCCGGGCGGCTGATCCAGTCGCCGAACACGATGAGCTGGCCGAGGCCAACCCGCAGGGCTTTGACGATCATGGGCAACTCCTGAAATGAAAAAGCCGACCCGGCAGGGTCGGCTCGGGGTCAGCAGCCAATCACTTGATCAGGCTGAGGAACTCGCTGCGGGTGGCGGCGTTTTCGCGGAACTCACCCAGCATCACCGAGGTGATCATGGTCGAGTTCTGCTTCTCGACACCGCGCATCATCATGCACATGTGCTTGGCTTCGATGACCACGGCAACGCCGGCGGCACCGGTTACCTGCTGCACGGCCTCGGCAACCTGGCGGCTGAGGTTTTCCTGGATCTGCAGGCGGCGAGCGTACATGTCGACGATGCGCGCCACCTTCGACAGGCCCAGTACCTTGCCCTTGGGCAGGTAGGCCACGTGCGCCTTGCCGATGAACGGCAGCATGTGGTGTTCGCACATCGAATACAGCTCGATGTCCCGGACCAGCACCATTTCGCTGTTGTCAGAGCTGAACAGCGCGTTGTTGGTGACTTCTTCCAGTGTTTGCTCATAACCGCGGCAAAGGTACTTCATCGCCTTTGCAGCCCGCTTGGGCGTGTCGAGCAGGCCCTCACGGGAGACGTCCTCGCCAATCTGGCTGAGGATCTCGGTGTAGTTCTGTTCCAGGGACATGGATCTACCTGTGGGAAAAAATCGCAAAAACGAAGGGTACGGCGGTGAGGGCGGCGCTGCAAGCGCGGCGTTACTCGTCGCGGCCTTCGAGCATGGTTCGCTTAAGCATCACATACACCGCGCCGGTGCCGCCGTGGCGGGCGCTGCACGAGGCAAAACCGAGCACCTGCGGGTGCTGGCGCAGCCAGGTGTTGACGTGGCTCTTGATCATCGGGCGCTTGCCGTCCAGGCGCGCGGCCTTGCCGTGGGTAACTCGCACGCAGCGCACTTCCAGTCTGGTGGCCTCGGCGATGAAGTCCCACAGGGTTTCGCGGGCCTTTTCCACGGTCATGCCATGCAAGTCGAGGCTGCCCTCGAACGGGATCTGCCCCAGCTTCAGCTTGCGCAGCTGGCCTTCCTGTACGCCATCGCGGCGCCACAGCAACTCGTCTTCGGCGCCAACGTCGATGACGAACTGGTCGGACATGCCGTCGATCACCAGCGCCTTGTCACTGCGCACGGTCGCCGCCTGACGCAGGCCGGCCAGCTTCTGGCGGTCGGCCTTGGGCTTGCCGACTTCGGCGCGGTCGTGCCTGATCGGTTTGACACCGCGCACTTCGGCCTTGAACAGGGAAAAATCGTCGTCTTGCATGATGCCTCCACGTGGGCGGCGTAGTTTACGCGACTGTGGGGCCTTGTGCAGCCTGTGTGGGCCCTATCGCCGGCAAGCCGGCTCCCACAGGATTACCAAGGGCCTGAGGACTTGTGGGGTACCTGTGGGAGCTGGCTTGCCGGCGATAGGGCCGGTACAGCTTTCAGTCATGCTTCTTCATCAGGTGCGGCGACAGGTTCAGTTCCCGCCCGCGGCGCAGGCGAATGCGGCTGCGCCGCCAGAAGCGCACGCCCAGCCACAGCAGCAGCAAACCGGCAACGGTGAGGATGCCGGCCAGCGGTTTGTTGGCGTTGAGCTCCGCCAGGGCAGGGTAGTTGCCCAGCAGGCCGGCAACGCCGGCCATCGCCAGCAGCACGCCAAGGGTCGCCAGCATGGCCGAAAGGCCTGCCGCCAGGCGGGCACCCCAGTTACGCGGTTCGAGCGGGCGCAGGCGCTTGGCGTCGAAACTGCCTTTGAGCTTCATTCCGCTCTCCTCTGTGGATATCCGGAATTCGACCTGGGGCCGCCCATCGGGTTCCGCCCGGCTGCCGGGCGGTTGTACTCAGCCGCTCAGATCAGGCTGGCGGTGGGGGCCACGCAAGCGAAGTTGTCGGCCATCACGGCCATTTCGCACTGGTGGATCTGCGCGGCCGGGATCACCCTATCCTTGAATGCCAGGTCGCGGGTCGCCGAAGCGTCTTCCACCAGGGTGCAGCGGTAACCATAGTCCTTGGCGCGGCGTACCGTGGTGCTGACGCTGGAATGGCTCATGAAACCGCAGACGATCAGGTCCAGGTGGCCCAGCGCCTGCAGGGTCTCATGCAGCTGGGTGTTCTTGAATGCATTGGGCATGCGTTTTTCGATGACGATTTCGCCTTCCAGCGGCTCCAGCCCCGGAATGAACTGGCCGGCCGGCCCTTGTGGGTCGAAGCGGCCACCGACAGTGCCCAGGTGGCGAACGTGGATGATCGGACGGCCGCTCTTGCGCGCGGCGTCGAGCAACCTGGCGATGTTGGCCACGGCCTCGTCCATGCCCGACAGCGCCAGGGGCCCGCTGAGGTACTCCTTTTGCGCATCGATGATGATCAGGCTGGCGTGGCTCAGCTTGGCCGGCGGGTAGTCGCGGCCAGTGAGGCGAAACATCGTGGTTGGAACGGACATCAAGGGCTCCTTGGATAGGGCTTTTGTATACCTATTCTCCCCTGCCTTGGCGCCAATGGGAATGGTTGACAACGCAAGCGGCATGGTTACTGGCTTGTGGCTAGCCATTGGGTAAGGCAAAGGAACAAATGTGCGGGTGGGGCTGTTAGACTTTTGTCCGGTCTGAATTAGGAGTACCCCGTGATCACATCCCGCCTGCGCACGCTGCGCGACTACATCCGCTGGGCGGTCAGCCGCTTCCACGAGCACGACCTGTTCTTCGGCCACGGTGCCGACAACGCCTGGGACGAGGCCCGCCTGCTGGTACTGGGGGCGGTGCACCTGCCGTGGGAGGTGGCCGACAGCTATCTGGACTGCATGCTCGAGGACGACGAGCGGGTACGCCTGCAGCACCTGCTCAAGCGCCGTATCGAAGAACGCGTGCCGGCCGCCTACCTGTTGGGCGAAGCCTGGTTCTGCGGCATGTCGTTCATCGTCGACGAGCGCGTGCTGGTGCCGCGTTCGCCGATTGGCGAGCTGATCGAGAAACGCTTCGAGCCGTGGCTGGCGAGCGAGCCGGCGCGCATTCTTGACCTGTGCACCGGTTCTGGCTGCATCGGCATCGTTGCCGCCGACGTGTTCCCCGAGGCCGAGGTAGTGCTGGCCGACCTGTCGTTCGAAGCGCTCGAAGTGGCCAACCAGAACATCGAACGCCACGGCCTGGACGGGCGCGTGTACACCGTGCAGGGCGACGGTTTTGGCGGTTTGCCGGGGCAGCGTTTCGACCTGATCCTGTCCAACCCGCCGTATGTCGATGCCGAAGACTTCGACGACATGCCGGCCGAGTACCACCACGAGCCCGAGTTGGGCCTGGCCTGCGGCAACGATGGCCTGGACCTGGTGCGGCGCATGCTGGCCGAGGCGGCGGACCACCTGACCGACAAGGGCTTGCTGATTGTCGAGGTGGGCAACAGCCAGGTGCATGTCGAGGCGCTGTACCCCGAGGTGGACTTTGCCTGGCTGGAGTTCGAGCGCGGTGGGCACGGGGTGTTCATGCTGACTGCCGAGCAGTGCCGCCAGCATCAGGAACTGTTCAAGGCCCGGGTCTGACTTCAGGGCCCATTCGCGGGCTTGCCCGCTCCCACAGGTACAGCGCTGTCCTCAGGCTTTGCGCAATTCCTGTGGGAGCGGGCAAGCCCGCGAAGCAGGCGACGCGGTGTCAGCGCGTGGCAATCCAGATCAGCAACCCCGCCTGGAACACCGCAAACGCCACCAGGCAGGTAATGGTAAAGCGCAACCCGCTGTCTTCACGCTGGTACTTGGCAACCCGCTCATCCCGCTCACGCAGTTGCCCTTCCTTCTCCTGCAACTGCTGGTCAGCCTGCTGCAGCAGGCCGGCAGCATCCAGTATCCCCACTCGCTGCAAGCGCTCGCTGTTCCACGCCCCCTTGAGCTCGCCCACCGTCATTTCCACGGTACGACCCTTCAGATGCTGGCTGTCCTCGTACTCCACCCCGATACCCATCGCGCGCAGGCAGTGGTCACGACGCAGGCGTGAGTCTTCGTTCAGCGCATCCTTGCTCGGCAGCGCCATGCCCTCGATCCGGTAGTGCGACCACTTGCGCTGCAGCCACTGCGCGGCCTGGGCCAGCAGGAAGCGGCCGATGCCACGGTTCAGCGGCTCCAGTTGCAGGCCATGTTCATTGCCAATGCGCACCAGACGCGCGGAGTGGTCGACGCGAATGTCCAGGCGGTTCTGTTCCTTGTGCACCTTCTGCCCGGGCAGCTGGATTTCCATGCGCAGCAGGCTGTGGGCCTTGTCGTGGCGCTCGGCATAGCCGAACTGCACGAAGCGCAGGGGCCGCGCGCCGGTGTTGCGGTCGGTGGGCAGGGCGGCCAGGCGCAACAGCTGGAAATGTTCGGCGGCCAGTTCGGCCCAGGGCAGGGCAGGGCTTTCCTCGGGCTCTTCGGCTGGCTCTACGGCGGCGGGGGCGGTTGTCATCAGGGCTTGTCCTCAAGTGCGTGCCGGCTGCAAGAGGGGGCACTGCGTGCCCCTTTCGCGACGCAAGGCCGCTCCTACAGAGGATCGCGCATCGCAGAGACGACGCGTACGCTGTAGGAGCGGCCTTGTGTCGCGAAGGGCCGCGTAGCGGCCCCAATTTTCGCCGTTATCCACCCTATCGGCAGAAGCGCCCAGGACCTGAGCCTCTTTCCCTTACGCCGAAGGCAAATGCTGGATAAACGTCACAATCTGCTCGCCAAGCTCCCTTGCCAGCGGCAGTTCAGGGTTGAGGTAGCTGTCGCGCTGTTGGCTCATTGCCTTGGGGCTGATGCGCAGCATGTGGTTCATGCCATCGATCAGCACCAGTTGGGCATCCGGCTTGGCCGCCTTCAGTCGTTCGGCGTCGATCACGCCCACCTGCACGTCGTTGCGCCCCTGCACGATCAGCGCGGGCATGGGCAGGCGGGCGAAGGCCGCCGCCGGGTTTTGCTGGAACAGCGAAATCAGGTAGGGCTGCACGCTAGGGCGGAACACCTGACGCAGCGGCGCCGGTACCTCCAGGCTGGTCTGCCCGGCCTGCAGGCGGTCGAGCAGGGCGCTGCCACCGGCCAGTTGTGCCGGCGGCAGGCGCTGTGCCAGCTGTTCGCGCAGCACGTCGGCCAGCGGTCGGCCGCTGCCAGCCAGTGTAATCACCGCGCTGGCGCCGGCCTGCTCGGCGGCCAGGCTGGCGATCAGCGCGCCTTCGCTGTGGCCGATCAGGATCAACGGGCCGAAGCGCGGGTCGGCCTTGAGCTTGCGGCTCCAGGCGACCACGTCGGCTACATAGCGCTCCACGCTCAGGTCACGCTCGTCGGGCGTGGCCGGCTGGCTGGCGGCCACCCCGCGTTTGTCGTAGCGCACGCTGGCGATGTGTTCGTTGGCCAGCAGCAGAGCCAGGCGCTTGAGGTTGTCGACCCGGCCTGACGCCGGGTTGTTGCCGTCACGGTCGGTGGGGCCGGAGCCGGCGATGATCAGCACCACCGGTGGCGGGGTTGGCTGTTGCGGCAGCAGCAGGCTGCCGTGCAGCACGCCCTGGCCGGTGTCGAGGTCGATCGGGCGTTGCAGCACGGTGGGGGTGGCGGCCTGGGCCAGGCCGGTGCACAGCAGGAAGAAGAGGGCGACGAGGCGCGACATCATGCGGTACTACATGGGGAGATGAGGGTTTGACCCAGTGTTTGCGGGAAGGTTCGAAGAGGCCAGCACAGGCGATCAATCCATCTGTATACTGCCGCTTTCGTTCACTTCAGGCAGATCTCGCGGAGCGTCCATGTCCGGCAATACCTACGGCAAGCTGTTCACTGTCACCACCGCTGGCGAGAGCCATGGCCCGGCGTTGGTCGCCATTGTCGATGGATGCCCACCGGGCCTGGAGATTTCTCTCGACGACCTGCAGCACGACCTTGACCGGCGCAAGCCCGGCACCAGCCGGCACACCACCCAGCGCCAGGAAGCCGACGAGGTGGAAATCCTCTCCGGCGTGTTCGAAGGCCGCACCACCGGTTGCTCGATCGGCCTGCTGATCCGCAACACCGACCAGAAGTCCAAGGACTACTCGGCAATCAAGGACCTGTTCCGCCCGGCCCACGCCGACTACACCTACCACCACAAGTACGGCGTTCGCGACTACCGCGGCGGTGGCCGCAGCTCGGCGCGCGAAACCGCCATGCGCGTGGCCGCCGGTGCCATCGCCAAGAAATACCTGGCCACCCAAGGCATCACCGTGCGCGGCTACATGAGCCAGCTGGGCCCGATCGAAATCCCGTTCAAGACCTGGGAGTCGGTGGAGCAGAACGCTTTCTTCAGCCCTGACCCGAGCAAAGTGCCGGAGCTGGAGGCCTACATGGACCAGCTGCGCCGTGACCAGGACTCGGTGGGTGCCAAGATTACCGTGGTCGCCGAAGGCGTGATGCCGGGCCTGGGCGAGCCTATCTTCGACCGCCTCGACGCCGAACTGGCCCACGCGCTGATGAGCATCAACGCGGTCAAGGGCGTGGAAATCGGCGCCGGCTTCGCCAGCGTGGCCCAGCGCGGCACCGAGCACCGTGACGAACTGACCCCGCAAGGCTTCCTCAGCAACAACGCTGGCGGCATCCTCGGCGGTATTTCCTCGGGCCAGCCGATCGTTGCCCACCTGGCGCTGAAGCCGACCTCCAGCATCACCACCCCGGGCCGCTCCATCGACATCGACGGCAACCCGGTGGACGTCATCACCAAAGGCCGCCACGACCCGTGCGTGGGCATCCGCGCCACGCCGATCGCCGAGGCGATGATGGCCATCGTGCTGATGGACCACCTGCTGCGCCACCGCGCGCAGAATGCCGATGTGAAGGTGAATACCCCGGTGCTGGGCCAGCTCTGATTCGCTTGCACTGGCCCTATCGCCGGCAAGCCAGCTCCCACAGGATTACCACAAGCCTGAACATTGTGGGGTACCTGTGGGAGCTGGCTTGCCGGCGATAGGGCCAGTACCGGCAACCCCATAGGCCACCCCATGCAACCGATCCCCTACTGGCGCCTGTCCAGCTTCTACCTGTTCTACTTCGCCCTGCTCGGTTCCACCGCCCCGTTCCTGGCGCTGTACTTCGACCACCTGGGCTTCTCTCCGGCACGCATCGGCGAGCTGGTGGCCATCCCCATGCTCATGCGCTGCATCGCCCCCAACCTGTGGGGCTGGCTGGGTGACCGCACTGGCCAGCGCTTGCTGATCGTGCGCCTGGGCGCGCTATCTACCCTGGCCACCTTCGCCCTGATCTTCCTTGGCAAAAGCTACGCCTGGCTGGCGCTGGTCATGGCCCTGCACGCATTCTTCTGGCATGCGGTGCTGCCGCAGTTCGAGGTCATCACCCTGGCCCACCTGCACGGGCAAACCGCGCGCTACAGCCAGGTGCGCCTGTGGGGCTCGATCGGCTTCATCCTCACCGTGGTCGGCCTGGGCCGGCTGTTCGAGTGGCTGAGCCTGGACATCTATCCGGTGGCGCTGGTCACGATCATGGCCGGCATCGTCGCCGCCAGCCTGTGGGTGCCCAATGCCCAGCCGGTGGAGCAGGGCGAGCGCAGCGGCGCGGGCGGTTTCCTGCAGCAGCTGCGGGCGCCCGGGGTGGTCGCGTTCTACGCCTGCGTGGCACTGATGCAACTCAGCCACGGGCCGTACTACACCTTCCTCACCCTGCACCTGGAGCATCTGGGTTATGCCAGGGGGGCCATCGGTTTGCTGTGGGCACTGGGGGTTGTGGCTGAAGTACTGGTGTTCATGGCCATGAGCCGTATCTTCGCGCGGTTTTCGGTGCAGCGGGTGCTGCTGGCCAGCTTCGTGCTGGCGGCGCTGCGCTGGCTGTTGCTGGGCAACCTGGCCGGCGAGCCGGCGGTGCTGGTGTTTGCCCAGGTGTTGCACGCGGCCACCTTCGGCTGCTTCCATGCCGCCAGCATCGCTTTCGTCCAGGCGAGTTTCGGCGCCCGCCAGCAGGGCCAGGGCCAGGCGCTGTATGCGGCGCTGTCGGGCACTGGCGGTGCGCTGGGGGCGTTGTATTCGGGTTACAGCTGGAAACTGCTGGGGCCCACCTTCACCTTTGGTATGGCCAGTGCCGCAGCCTTGGCTGCAGCCGTTATCATTGCCCTTTGTTCGCAACCGACCAGGACCCGCCCCTGATGAGCATTCTCAGCGTTTTCCACCCCTCCAGCCCGGAACTGCCGAACAAGGTGTTGACCCACCACGACGATATCGTTGCCACCCTGGCCGAGCAGGGCGTGCGCTTTGCCCATGCCGAGCTTGGCCTGCGTGTGCGCCCTGGCACTGCCCAGGAGGAGGTACTGGAGGCCTGTCGCGAGCACCTTGACCAGTTGATGACGGCGCATGGCAGCAAGGCTTTCGTGGTACTCAACCGTGAAGGTGCGGCCCCTGCGCAGGTGGACGTTCGCGATGAGCATGTGCATGACGCCGACGAGGTGTTCGCCGTAGTCAGCGGGCGGGCTCAGGTTGGCCTGCGTTTGGGGGATTGGGTGTATTCGGTGCTGTGCGAGAAGGGTGACCAGCTGGTGGTGCCGGCGGGGACTCGGCGCTGGGTCGAGCTGGGCGATGCGCCGTTTTGCCTGGCGTTGCGGTTGTACGGCAGCGAGGAAGGGATGCAGCCGAGGTTTACCGGGGATGTGACTGCGCGGGCGTTTCTGGGCATTGATGAGTTGTGATGGCTTTGCCGGCCTCTTCGCAGCACAAGGCTGCTCCTACAAGTAAAACGCGAAGCTTGAGGCCAGCGCGGGCCCTGTAGGAGCAGCCTCGTGCTGCGAAGAGGCCAGATCAACCAACAAAAAACTCAGCGATAAGTCGGCAGGGCAAACCGCTGTTGGCTCTGCAGCATCGAAATCACCGGCAATTCACTGGCCTGCTCGGCCAAATCGCGGCGAATCGCACTGATTGCCCAGGACAGCTGCTCGGCACTGTGCAATTGCGCGTAGGTCAGCACGCGGCGGGTGACCTTGCCATCAGCTGCGCGCAGGGTCAGCAGCACACCGCCGTCTGGGCGGGCCTGGGTATTCACCTGGTAGGCAGAAAATACCGAAACGAACTTTTCCTGGATGAGGTCCATATCAACTCCTGGCTGTTGCGTGGCAGACGTGAGTTGATGGTTGCAGTGACCGTGCCAGGAAGCTTTTTCTGAAAAAATCCTTAAATTTCAGTCAGTTATTTGTTTTTTGCCGAAGCGCTATCGTGCAGCCTGCATGGTCGTGCATTTTGCACAGTGCATATTGCACGACCCATGGCCAGCTATCGCCCCGATAGAATCTGAACCTTTGACCCGGCAGCCTTGCCTGACAAAGACTTGGGCAACGATTTCTGCCAGGAGGTTCCAAATGTCCAGCCAACCCACGCCCACCACCATGACCGACGACGAGACCGCCGCCTTTGCCGAGCAGGTGTTCGAACGTGCCCGCCAGGGCGATGCCGAGATGCTCGGGCGCCTGCTGGCCAGCGGCCTGCCGGCCAACCTGCGCAACCACAAGGGCGACACCCTGCTGATGCTGGCCAGCTACCACGGCCACCACGACGCAGTGCGTGTGCTGCTGGCGCATGGCGCCGACCCGCTGATTGCCAACGATAACGGCCAACTGCCCATCGCCGGCGCTGCGTTCAAGGGGGACCTGGCCATGATTCGCCTGTTGCTGGAGCACGGAGTACCGGTGGACGCCGCCGCGCAGGATGGCCGCACCGCACTGATGTTGGCGGCCATGTTCAACCGTAGCGAAATCCTCGACTACCTGCTGGCCCAGGGCGCCGACCCGGCGCGCCAGGATGCCCGCGGTGCCACCGCGCTGATGGCGGCGCAAACCATGGGGGCCGTGGACGCCGCAGCGCGCCTGCAAGTGCTGGCCGGCTAACCGCAAGGGGGCATTTGCGGCTATCCTTGGCGACTTTTCACCCGTCGCAGGCCCCCTTTCATGAAAACTCAGTTGCTCGAATTCATCAGCCTCATTGGCGCTGGCTGCATGCGCGAGGAAGACATCGAGCGCATCGCCGACGAGGCCGCCCAGGCCTACGCCGACCCCGCCGCCTTCCTGGCCGCCAACCCCGACATCAACTACGACGACAGCTTCCCCATTCCGCTGGGCGAATGGGTGGTGCTGGGCAGCCTGCCGGACACCGTGGTGTTCCAGGCCGACAGCTACCAGGACCTGTTCCAGCAGATCAGCGATTCGTTCGACCAGAGCGTGCCGTTCACCCTCAAGCCCAAACAACTGGCCCGCACCGAGCCGCTGACCGCGCTCAATCGCATTCAGGTGCAGATGGGGGCGCTGAACAAGGAGGCGGGCGGGTATGTGCTGCTCAACTTCAGCCAGTTGCTGGATGACGAGCTGCAGATGGTGATGGTAGGGCAGAACGACCTGGCGCGGGTGCTGGAGCTGGGGGCTGAGGTGGGGATCAAGGTCGAGCCGGCACTGGAGGCATTGAAAGTGGCTGTACACATCTAAAGGCTGATGGCCCTATCGCCGGCAAGCCTGCTCTCACAGGATCACCACAGAGTTCGAAACCTGTGCTGTACCTGTGGGAGCTGGCTTGCCGGCGATAGGGCCGGTACAGTCAGCCCAGAACTTCAGCCCAGTGCGGTATCCAGGAACATCATCACCGCAAACCCACCCATCAACCCCAGGGTCGCCGCCGTCTGGTGCCCATTGCGGTGGGTTTCGGGAATCACCTCGTGGCTCACCACAAAAATCATCGCCCCCGCCGCCAGCCCCATGCTGACCGGGTAGGCCAAGGCAAAGCCGGTCGAAATCCCCAGGCCGATCACCGCACCCAGCGGCTCCATCAGCCCCGACCCGATCGCCACCAGCGCAGCTTTCAGGTTCGACAACCCGGTAGCGCGCAAGGCCAGCGCCACGGCCAGCCCCTCGGGGATGTCCTGAATGGCGATGGCGCTGGTCAGCGGCAGGCCGATGTCCATGTCGCCATTGGCAAAGCTCACGCCAATGGCCATGCCTTCAGGCAGGTTGTGCAGGGTAATCGCCAGCACGAACAACCACACCCGGCTGATGCGCTCGGCCTCCGGGCCGCAAGGGCCGGTGCTTTCGTGTTCATGCGGGGTGAAGCGGTCCAGGCCCAGCATCAGCAGCACGCCCAGGCCCATGCCCAGCACCACGGTAAAGGCCGCGGCCGGGCCGTTGCCGGTAATTTCGCGGGCGGCATCCAGGCCCGGCAGAATCAGCGAAAACGAACTGGCCGCCAGCATCATGCCGGCGGCAAAACCAAGCATCACATCCTGGGTGCGGGCCCTGACATCGCGCAGCACCACTGCCAGCACTGCGCCCAGCGCCGTGGCGCCAAAGCCGGACAACCCGCCCAGCATGGCCAGGTGCAGGTTGTCGGCATGGTCGCCGTTCACTGCGTTCCACAGGCTGGCGGCCAGCAGTAGCAACACCGCCAGCAGGCTCAACCCCAGGCCGGCGCTGAGCCACGGGGTGTTCACGGCCTGCTGGCGCCAGGCGTTCAGCAGCGAGGTCGGGGCGGCGCTTTGAGTGTGGGCGGGGGGCATGTGAACCTCGAATCAGTAAATAACGGCAGTCTACTCAGGGACCTGCACCAATCGCCAAGGATTCCCTTCTATCGCCTTGATAGCTGACTATGCTGTGCAGCAAAGCCTTTGACAGGAGTTTTGGCATGGGGTCGACGTTCAACAGCCTGGTCGGGCTGATCATCCTGGCGCTGGATATCTGGGCCATCCTGAATGTGATCAAAAGTGGCAGTGAAGTGGGCATCAAGGTGTTGTGGATCCTGCTCATCGCCTTGCTGCCGGTGGTGGGCCTGGTGATCTGGGCGATCGCCGGGCCGCGGGGGAATGTGCGGATCTGAATGCCTGTACTGGCCCTATCGCCGGCAAGCCAGCTCCCACAGGTACTCCACAATGCCAGGGCTTGTGGTGATCCTGTGGGAGCTGGCTTGCCGGCGATAGGGCCGGAACAGACAAAACCCGCAACACCCCCGTGACAAAATTTTCACATTGGTTTAAACAGAATCCGCACCCGCACAATGCTGCGTTGGTATACACCTGCGCCATATCCGCAAACCCGCAATCCTAGGACCTTCCCATTCATGGCTAACCTGGACGCCTTGAAGCAACGGGGCGCGCGAGCGTCGTTCTCGCCCACTCTGAAATCCCACCTGGCCTACACCCTGCTCAGTGGCCTGGTGATCATGCTGATGCTCAGCCTCGTGCGCCTGGCGCTGCTGGTCTACAACAGCGACATGATCGGCGATACCCCCAGCGCGACCGTCGCAGAAGGCTTCCTCAACGGTTTGCGCTTCGACCTGCGGGTAGTGGTGTACATCAGCATTCCGCTGCTGCTGGCCATCCTCAGTCCCTGGGCCATGGCCCGGCGTGGCCTGTTCCGTTTCTGGCTGACCATCACCTCGAGCGTGGTGATGTTCCTCGGCCTGATGGAAATGGACTTCTATCGCGAGTTCCACCAGCGCCTCAACGGTTTGGTGTTCCAGTACATCAAGGAAGACCCGAAGACCGTGCTGAGCATGCTCTGGTACGGCTTCCCGGTGGTGCGCTACCTGCTGGCCTGGCTGTTCGGCACCTGGCTGCTGAGCCTGCTGTTCAAGGGCATCGACCGCATGACCCGTGGCAACGGTGCCGGCGAGGTCACCCTGCAGCGCCGTGCAGCGCCGTGGTACAACCGCCTGGCGGTGTTCATGGTGATCCTGCTGGTGGCCGTGGTCGCCGCCCGTGGCACCCTGCGTCAGGGCCCGCCGATGCGCTGGGGTGATGCCTTCACCACCGATTCCAACTTCGTCAACCAGCTGGGCCTGAACGGCACCCTGACCCTGATCGATGCTGCCAAGAGCCGCTTCGGCGAAGACCGCGCCAACATCTGGAAGCCGGTGCTGGAGCAGGACGTGGCCACGCAGAGCGTGCGCGAGCAGCTGCTGACCGCCCACGACACCCTGGTCGATGCCGACGAGGCTGCAATCCGCCGCGACTTCGTGCCGCCGGCCGAGCGCACCCTGCCGATCAAGAACGTGGTGGTGATCCTGATGGAAAGCTTCGCCGGCCACTCGGTGGGCGCGCTGGGCAGCCCCAACAACATCACCCCGTACTTCGACAAGCTGGCCAAAGAAGGCCTGCTGTTCGACCGCTTCTTCTCCAACGGCACCCATACCCACCAGGGCATGTTCGCCACCATGGCCTGCTTCCCCAACCTGCCAGGCTTCGAGTACCTGATGCAGACCCCGGAAGGCGGCCACAAGCTCTCTGGCCTGCCAGCCTTGCTCAGCGCCCGCGATTACGACGACGTTTACGTCTACAACGGCGACTTTGCCTGGGACAACCAGTCCGGGTTCTTCGGCAACCAGGGCATGACCACCTTCATTGGCCGTAACGACTTCGTCAACCCGGTGTTCTCCGACCCGACCTGGGGCGTGTCCGACCAGGACATGTTCGACCGCGGCGCCGAAGAGCTGGCCAAGCACGATGGCAAGAAGCCGATCTACGCGCTGCTGCAGACCCTGTCCAACCACACCCCGTACGCGCTGCCCAAAGACCTGCCGGTAGAGCCGGTAACCGGCCAGGGCCGCCTGGACGAGCACCTCACTGCCATGCGCTATTCGGACTGGGCGCTGGGGCAGTTCTTCGAGAAGGCGCGCAAGGAGCCGTACTTCAAGGAAACCCTGTTCGTCATCGTTGGCGACCATGGCTTTGGCAACCACCAGCAGGTCACCGAGCTGGACCTGGGCCGCTTCAACGTGCCGCTGCTGCTGATTGCCCCAGGCATCCAGGAGAAGTTCGGTGCGGTCAACCACACCGTGGGCACCCAGGTCGACATCGTGCCGACCATCATGGGCCGCCTGGGTGGCCAGGCCCGTCACCAGTGCTGGGGCCGCGACCTGCTCAACCTGCCTGAGGGCGACCAGGGCATGGGCATGATCAAGCCATCGGGCAGCGAGCAGATCGTCGGCCTGGTACAGGGCGACCGTATCCTGATCGAGTCCAAGGACATGACCCCGCGCATGTACCGCTACCAGCTGGGCAGCGAGTTCAAGGCCGAGCTGATCGAAAGCCCGGACCAGCCGGAAATGCTGAAGAAGCTGGAAGCGTATATCCAGACTGCGACCAAGAGCTTGCTGGATAACACTGCCGGTGTAGTGCACGGCACGCCGAAGTAGGTCGGGGCCGTTTCACGGCCCATTCGCGGGCACGCCCGCTCCCACAGGTACAGCACAGGTTTCGGACCTTGTGTTGGCCTGTGGGAGCGGGCGTGCCCGCGAATGGGCCCAACACAAATCCCTCCGACTGAACATTCTCCCCACCTCAAGGTCACTTGTTTCAGGCATCACACACCTTGGTGTTCGTTGACTGAGAGGGTTCGTTCAATGAAAGAGTGGGAAGTCATCTTTGCCGACCAGAAAGGCGTGCTCACCACGCTGACGCTGCGCGGCGACCAGTGCCCCAGCGAAGAGGACGCCGCGCGGGCCATCCGTTCGCACCTGTTCCCGGTGATGGACGAGCTGGACCTCAACGACTTCCAGGACCGCACCATTTCCCCCACCGCACGCTGGCTGAAGGAGCAGAGTGGCGTGACCATCACCAGCATCCACGAAACGCCCTGAACCACACGTTTGCGTGGTGCCCTGGCAGGCACTACGCTGCATGAAGGTGCCGGCCTATTCTGCGGGTCGGCACCGCACCCCTTCGCGTCTTGCATCAGCTCGAACTGCCCGGCCGCTGCCGGCAGGTGCGTAGTGCACGGAAAGTCTATCCATCGCATTATTCAGGAGGACGTTTCATGAGCAGCCAGAACGACGATATCAGCAGCAACGTCCTGCGCCAGATGAAGGCAGGCGGTTTCGACTTCACCCAGATCCATCCCATCGAGTTCTACGCCATATTCCCCGACGAAGCAGGGGCCCGCCGTGCGGCCGGGCAGTTTCGCGGTGAATCGCTGAATGCCCAGGTCAAGGAACTGGGCGACGGTGCATGGCATCTGGAACTGAGCAAGGTCATGTATGCCACCCATGGCGGAATTGGCGACTTTGAAGAGGCCTTCGAGCAGCTGGTGACACCTTATGGCGGTGAGGTGGAAGGGTGGGGGGTCAAGCAGGAGCGGCCCATAGCCTGAGATTTCGGGAATTTGGGGCCGCTTTGCGGCCCATCGCGACACAAGGCCGCTCCTACAGGCGTGCGCGTACCCTTGTAGGAGCGGCCTTGTGTCGCGAAAGGGGCGCAAAGCGCCCCAGGTTCTCAAGGCCTGCGCCCAGCCATATGCCCCAGGTAAGCCAGCAATTCATCCAGCTCCGGTTCACCCAAGACACTCTCTGCAAACCCCGGCATCTTCGCCTGCGGCCACTGCCGCAGGCTTTGCGGGTCACGAATCAGCTGGCGCAGATATTCAGGCCGAAAATACTCGGTCGGGTTGTGCGGCATATTCAGGTCCGGCCCCACCTGTGCATCCCCTGCGCCATTCAACCTATGACACGCCAGGCAATTCTGCTGGAACAAGGCAAAGCCTCGGCGCACCGGGCTGTCGGCCGGCAACTTGGGGTCGGGCAGCAGCGCCGGAAAACGCGCTTCGACGGAGGCCAGCTTGCGAATCGTGGAAATCTGGAACGGCCACTGCTCCGGGCGGATACCGCTGGCCTGCGGTGCAGTCCACACCAGGTAGAACGGTCCTGCACTCGGCTTGCCTTGGCCCAGTGGTGGCCATGGCCGGTCAGGTTCCTCCACCGCCAGCCAGGCCTGTGCCGGCCCCTGCTGCAACAGTGGCGCCGCGGGCATTTCGGCGGCAAAACCGTCCAGCGCCACTGCCTGCAGGTGGTCGCTGGCGCTGACGCCGTCCAGCAGCGCGGCCAGCGGCACAGCCCGATAACGCATGGGCTGCTTGTAGGAAACGTCCTGGTCGATGCTGATGTCCCGGGCCTGCGGGTGGTCGAGCAGTTCTGCACTGCTCCATTGGCGCGTCGTGGCGCCCAGTTCAAGGTGCAGTTGCGCCGCCGATAGCGGCAGGCTCAGGAGCAACACTAACAGTGCAAGGCAGTGGCGCATGGGTAATCTCCGACCATCAAGGCCAGCAGGTTACCTGTGCGTTGCCTGTTGGCGCCACAGCGGCAGTCAACCGAACAAACGTGTGAGGTTCGGCAGGATCAGCAGCAAAGTCGTGGCGAAGAGAATGAGCCCAGCTTGGCGAATTTTCGATTGTCTGAACATGGCGGACCGCCTTCTTGTTGTTATTCCTGAATACCCGTTGGCTTCCCTGTCGCGCTTCGGGTCGATCGCAGTGGCGTTGCGTGACGCCTGAACTGCCTGCCTCTTGAAAGTGGATATACAACCAACAGTAGGGTGTGCGTCATCCATGTTTGAGAACCCTTTGTTCTAATGTTGTCGGTCATTAATTTCTTCGGGCTATGAGGCCAAGTGCCAGCCGGCTGGCATGCTCTCGCTAGACGGTGGCGCAAGTGCCAGCAGGGCACCGATGAAATGTGACCGTTCGTCAGTGCGGCCTACTTGCTTGTACGTGCCTTTCGCGTCAGTCTCTACAGCAGATTCCCACCCATGTCGTTCAGGACTATCCCTATGTCGTTACGCATCTGCATCCTTGAAACCGATGTCCTGCGACCGGAGTTGACCGCGCAGTACCAGGGCTACGGCAGGATGTTCGAGCAGCTCTTCTCGCGTCAGCCGATCGCCGCCGAATTTCGTGTGTACAACGTGATGAACGGCGATTACCCCGCCGACAACGAAGTGTTCGATGCCTATCTGGTGACGGGCAGCAAGGCCGACTCGTTTGGTACCGACCCGTGGATCCAGACCCTCAAGGCCTACCTGCTGAAGCTGTACGAGCGTGGCGAGAAGTTGCTGGGTGTATGTTTCGGCCACCAGTTGCTGGCGTTGACCCTGGGTGGCAAGGCCGAGCGTGCCGAGCAGGGCTGGGGCGTGGGTATCCACCGCTATTCGCTGGCGGCCCATGCGCCGTGGATGGACCCGGAGGTGTCGGAGCTGACCTTGCTGATCAGCCACCAGGACCAGGTGACCGAGCTGCCGGAAGGCGCCACGGTGATCGCCTCCAGCGATTTCTGCCCGAACGCTGCGTACCACATTCGTGACCAGGTGCTGTGCTTCCAGGGGCACCCCGAGTTCGTGCACGACTACTCCCGCGCGCTGCTCGATGCGCGCCAGGAGTATCTGGGTGATGAGGTGTACCACAAGGCCGTGGCCAGCCTGGCCACCGAGCACCAGGGCGACCTGGTGGGGGAGTGGATGTTGCGGTTTATCCAGCAGCCGGTGAGCAAAGATACCGCAGCGTGATGGCTGGGGGCTGCTGTGCAGCCCATCGCGACACAAGGCCGCTCCTACAGGGATCGCGAATAACCTGACTGGCGCGACCCCCTGTAGGAGCGGCCTTGTGTCGCGATGGGCCGCAAAGCGGCCCCGACAATCTCAAAGCCAGCCAGATTTCTTGAAGCTGGCATACAACGCGGTACAGCCCAGCCCGATTACCCCCAGTACCCCGAAGTACCCATAGTGCCACCCCAACTCCGGCATGTTCTGGAAGTTCATCCCGTAAACCCCTGCAATTGCCGTGGGGAACGCCAGGATCGCCGCCCAGGCTGCAAACTTGCGCTGCACGATGCTCTGCCGTGACGACTCCAGCAGCATGCCGATCTCGATGGTCTGGCTGGCGATGTCACGGATACCGGCCAGGTCTTCCATCTGCCGCGTCACGTGGATCTGCACGTCACGGAAGTACGGGCGCATGTTCTTGTCGATGAACGGGAAGCTCAGGCGCTGCAGTTCCTCGCTCACTTCCACCATCGGTGCCACGTAGCGGCGCAGGCGCAGGATGTCGCGGCGCAGGCTGTGCAAGCGGCGGATATCGTCTTCTTGCAGCGACCCGCCAAGCACGCTCTGCTCCAGCTCTTCGATCTCGCCATGAATGGCCTCGCTGACCGGCTGGTAGTTCTCGGTGACGAAGTCGAGCAGGGCGTACAGCACGAAGTCTTCGCCGTGCTCCAGCAGCAACGGCCGCGCCTCGCAGCGTTGGCGCACCAGGGCATAGGATTTGGAGTGGCCGTTGCGGCAGGTGATGATGTAGCCGTTGCCGGCGAAGATGTGGGTTTCGATGAACTCCAGCTTGCCTTCGTGGCGCACCGGCGAATAGGTGACGATGAACAGGGCGTCGCCGAAAGTTTCCAGCTTGGGCCGGCTGTGCTTTTCCAGGGCGTCTTCGATGGCCAGTTCGTGCAAATTGAACTGGCATTGCAGGTTGGCCAGTTCCTCAGCGTTGGGCTCTTCCAGGCCAATCCACACAAAATGCCCTGGCTTGCGTGCCCATTCGCTGCCTTCGTCGATGCTGATGTTGGTGACCTTTCTGCCGGCGCTGTATACCGCCGATGCCACGACTCGACCCATGGTTGTTCGCTTATTCCGGTTGGACACGGGTTACAGCTTGGGCTGTAGTGGGCTCAAGAGCAACCTAGCTCTTGGCCAGTTCCCCTTCCATGCGGTCGATGCATTGCTGCATCTGCCCGCGGCACTGTTCGATCAGCGCCGGCAGGTCCTGCAGGGTCATGCCCGCCGTGGCGATCGGTGGCAGCGAGCGCACGATCACCGTGCGCTGGCGCCAGCTGTTCAGGCTGAGGCGCCCGGCATAGCGGCTGACGCATACCGGCACGATCGGCACTCCGGCCTCGATGGCCATGTGAAACGCGCCCTTCTTGAAGGCCAGCAGGTGCTCGCCGGGATTGCGCGTGCCTTCGGGGAAAATCCAGATCGAGGTGTCGTCCTGCAGTACCCGGGTGGTCTTCTGCATGGCCTTGCGTGCCTGGTAGGCATTCTTGCGGTCGACCAGCAC
Organism: Pseudomonas sp. 13159349; assembly: GCF_013305685.1. NCBI lineage: Bacteria > Pseudomonadati > Pseudomonadota > Gammaproteobacteria > Pseudomonadales > Pseudomonadaceae > Pseudomonas > Pseudomonas sp. 13159349. Next base: position 1,705,522 of record NZ_CP045553.1, read on the forward strand.
GTTGCCACCCAGCCAGAACAGCTGGCCGAACAGCGGGATCCAGCCCAGGCTTTTCTTGCCGATGGCGACGGTGCGCTGCGGCACCACCTGGCCAAGCACGAACAGGTCGAAGTTGGACTGGTGGTTGGCGACGATCACGCAGCCTGGCGGCTGGTCCCACAGCGGGCCGACTTCGGCCTTCACCCTGATGCGCATCAGCCAGGTGGCCGGCAGGCTGTAGAGGCGGGCGAACACGCGGCTGTTGTCGGGGTTGAAGGGGCGGCACAGGCCAATGATCAGGCCCAGGGCCCCAACCACAAGGAAATGCAGCGCCAGCAGGAGCATGCGCAATGAATAAAGCATGGTACGACTCACACCAGACAGTCGCCGGGCAGTGTACGGATGTGCACTGGTCGGGGCAAACCCTGGTGCAAGCCTCTTGCGGACTCTTCGCGGGCTTGCCCGCGAAGAGGTCGGCCCGGCTAACCCATATGCTGCTGGTCCAGCTCGATCGCCTTGTCCAACGCTTCCAGCAGCCCTTTGCGCACCTTCAGCTTGGTGTTCTTGTGCGCCAGCATGTTCAGCTTCTTCAGCTCCCGCGCAGCCGCCAGTGCCGCATCCTGCAACTGCTCGGCCGGCACCACCTTGTCGAGGAAGCCTGCGTCCACCGCGCCCTGCGGGTCAAACACCTCGGCATTGATCACCGAGCGGTGGAAGGCCGAGCGACGCAGGCGGTCGCGGGCCAGTTCGATACCGGCATGGTGCATGGTCATGCCGATCTGCACTTCGTTCAGGCACACCTTGTACGGCCCTTCGACGCCAATGCGATAGTCGCCCGACAGCAGCAGGAAGGCGCCCTTGGCCACGGCGTTGCCCGGGCAGGCGACCACTACCGGGAACGGGTGCGACAGCAGGCGGCGGGCGAGGGTGGAGCCGGCGGTGACCAGGCTGATCGCCTCCTTGGGGCCGCTGGTCATCACCTTGAGGTCGTAGCCGCCAGACAGGATGCCGGGCTGCCCGGTGATGATCACAACCGCGCGCTCTTCGGTGGCGCGGTCGAGCGCGGCGTTGAAGGCGGCGATGACGTCTGGCGAGATGGCGTTGACCTTGCCGTTGTTCAGGGTCAGGGTGACGATGCCGTCTTCGGCGTGGTAGGTAATCAGCTCGCTCATGGCAGAGTCCTTTTGTTGGCGTGGCGACGACGTTACCCAGCGGCAGGGGCGAGGTAAAGCAGTAAGGCTGACTGGTCGGTCAGCGTTCGCCAGGGCTCAAATGCAAATGCATGAAAAAATTGAAAAAAATGCTTGCCAAAGGGAAGGTCTTTCACTAAATTATCGCACCTCGACAGGCTGCAAGGCTTGAAGAGAAACGGTGAAGTGTCCGAGTGGTCGAAGGAGCACGCCTGGAAAGTGTGTATACGAGAAATCGTATCAAGGGTTCAAATCCCTTCTTCACCGCCACATTCTACGAAGAGCCCCCGAGCTGAAAAGCCGGGGGCTTTTTGTTTTCACGCCCTTTGGGGCCGCTTTGCGGCCCATTCGCAGCACAAGGCAGCCCCAAAAACCTAGAAGCTGACCGAAGCCGAAAGCCGAGCCGTGCGCGGCGCTCCCTGGAACAGGTAGTTATCCCCCAGGTAATCCCCCACATCGCGCCAATAACGCTTGTCGAACACGTTATCCACAGTCAGCCGCAGCACCGTGTCATACCCCCCGATGCGCGTACGGTAGCGGCTACCCACATCGAACACCGTATACCCACCAACTTCCACATTCTCCGCCTGGCTCGCATATTTGCTGGCGCTGTAGCGCGCCCCACCCAGCAGTGCCAATCCCGGTACCGGCAGGGTGTATTCCGCCTGCAACGCCGCCCGGAACCTGGGCACGTTGATCGCCTGGTGGCCCTCATAGGCATCGGTATCGCTGTTCTGCACCCGCGCCCGAATCGCTGCAGCGCTGGCCTGCACCTGCAGGTTCGAGGTCACCCAGCCGCTGGCGCCCAGTTCCAGGCCGGTGTTCTTCTGCTGGCCTTGCTGCACGTAGGTGAAAGTGCCGGCGTCGTCCGGGCGCGCGTACTGGTACGCCTGGCGTATCTGGAACAGTGCGGCACTGAAGCTCAGGCCTTGCCAGTCATGCTTGAGGCCTAGTTCCAGTTGGTGTGAGGTCGTCGGTGCCAGGATTTCGAATCTGTTCTCGGCGAACCACGGTGCGGTACCGCCTGCCGACAGGCCTTTGGAATAACTGGCATATACCGTGGTATCCGGCTGCGGCTTGTAGATGAGCGCGGCGTTGGGCAGCAACTCGTACTGCCGGGTATGGCGACCGGCAACGCCGTCCTCATTCCAGGTTTTCTCGTCCAGGCGTACTTCACGGGCACCCAGTACGGTCTGCCAGTGCTCGTTGAAGCTGATGCGGTCGCTCACGAACAACCCGTATTGGCGGCTGTCCAGGCGACGTTCGCTAGTCCTGATGGGCTTGTCGGATGGATCAAAGGCCGGTGCACCCGTGTAGATGTTGCCTGTACCTACCCATTCCATATAGCTGGGGCGCTGATCCAGCGTGCGCCGCTGCGCACTGGTGCCCACGGTCAGCTCATGCCCCACGCCCAGCGCATCGAAACGCCCGTTGAGCATGGCCTGCGCCTCGTCGGTACGGCGGGTGTCGTCCGGGCTGCGGAAGTCGTAGATGTCGTAGTCGCCGTTGCTGCCGAAGAACGCGCCTTCGCTCGAGCCCCAGGCAAACGAGCTGTAGTCATCGATCACCACCTTGCTGCGCGAGGCACTCAAAGTCCCGGTCCAGGCTTCGTTGAAACGGTACTCGAAGCGCCCGCCCAGGTTCAGCGAATCGTTCTGCACCGGCTTGGCCCAGTGCTGGTAGGCCAGGCGGTCGTCCGGGTCGATGCCATGGGGTACTTCGCTGCCACCGAGCAGCTGGTAACCCGGCACCGAGCGCTGTTCACGGTGCTGGTATTCGGCATCCAGCTGCAGGGTGGCATCTGGGTTGATCTGCCAGTCGAAGGCCAGCGAGGCGAAGTCGCGCTTGCCGTCGGCGTGGTCGACGTAGGAGCGGATGTCTTCATGAGCCAGGTTGGCCCGCAGGCCGAACTGCCGCTCGCTGCCGAACCAGCCACCCAGGTCGGTGGCCAGGTAGCGCTCGCCTTGTTCGTTGGTCGACACCGTGACGCTGCGCACGTCTTCGGCGCGCTTGGTCACGTAGTTGATCAGGCCGCCCGGCTCCGATACGCCGCTCTGCAGCCCGGACAGGCCCTTGAGCAGCTCCACCTGCTGCTTGTTTTCCAGGGCCACGTTCTGCTCGCCGGCGATGGTCTGGCCATTGATGCGGTAGCTGCTGGCGGCATTCAGCTCGAAGCCGCGCACGTTGAAGTTTTCGTAGTAGCCGATGGGGGCGTAGCTTTCGCCCACCGAGGCGTCGCTTTGCAGCACTTCGCTGAGCTGGCGTACCTGGCGGTCTTCCAGCAGTTGCTGGCTGAACACGCTGATCGAGGCCGGGGTGTCGAGCAGGGGCGCGGGCTGGAAGCCGCCTACTGCTGCCTGGCGTGCCTGATAGCCGTCGTTGGTGTAGGTATCGGAGACCTGCAGCGGGGCCAGTAGCACGCTGTCTTCGGCAAGCACATGGGGGCAATGCAGGGCCAGGCCCAGGCTGAGCAGGCTCAGGGGCAGGCGGGGATGACGCGGGGGCATGCGGTGGGGCTCCTGGATGCGCGACACCTGCGCCGGCCTCTTCGCGGGTGAGCCCGCGAAGAGGCCAGTACAGGCCATGAAAAAAGGCGGCATCTTACAGCCGCCTTCAACATAAAACGATCCGGGCCCTGCGATATCCCGTCAGCCTTTGCTGGCCGGCCGCCTGTGCTGCTTCCAGTTGTCGTCGATCTTCGACCAGGTCTTGCCATCGGTAATGGCCATGAGCTTGCGCCCGTCCTTGAAAGTGGCCAGGAAGGTGGCTTCCTCCTCCTTGCCACCCAGCCAGAGCCCGGCCAGCAACCCCACCGGCCCGGCAACCAGTGCCCCGGCCACGCCCCAGCCCAGGGCACTGCCCAGGCTGCGGCTGGATTCCAGGCTGGCCAGCCGCAGGTCGCTGATGCGTGCCAGGGAAATCCGCTCGCCCGGGGAGGGGCTGCGCGGGGTCTTGAGTGTGAGCGATCCGTTGCGATACTCGCCTTCGCCTTGCAAGAAATCGCCGGATTGCACCGTGAGTCTTGTCATAACGTCGTCCTGTCAGGGAAAGGGCATTGACCAGCGCCTACTGAGCGCTGCCCGGGCAGGCAAGTCAACGGCCATGCGACGGAGGGTCGTGCGGTGCATTGTCGCTCAGGTCAATGGGCTTCAGGCGATCTGCAAAGCGTTCTTGCGCTTGCGCTCGGCCAAACCCCACGCCAGCAACGCCAGCCCGCCAATCACCAACCCGGCCAGCACAATCCCCATCCAGCCCTGGCGTTGGAACAGCTGCGTGCCCAGCAGCGATCCCAAGGCCCCGCCAATGAAGTAGCAGGTGATATACCCGGCATTCAGCCGCGTGCGCGCCTCGGGTCGCAGGGCAATTACCGCATTCTGGTTGCTCACGTGCACCAGTTGCACTGCCAGGTCGAGCATCAGCACGCCCAGCAGCAAGGCCAGCAACGACTGTTCGGCGAAGCCCAGCGGCACCCACGACAGCAGCAATACCACCAGGCCCACGGTGGTGCCCAGCGAACCCTTGCCACGGTCGGCCAGGCGCCCCGCCCAATTGGCCGACAGTGCACCCGCTGCACCGGCCAGGCCGAACAGGCCTATCACCGCGTCCGAATAGTGGTACGGGCCTTTCGCCAGCAGGAACGCCAGTGGCGTCCAGAACAGGGCGAACAGGCTGAAAGCCAGCAGGCCTAGCAGAGAACGCAGGCGCAGCACCGGTTCTTCGAGGAACAGGCGGAACACCGAGCCGATCAGCGCTGGGTATTTCAGCCCGGCATGGCTGTGGTGTTGTGGCAGGCTGCGGTACAGCGCCACGGCGGTGATGGCCATCAGCACCGCGGCCAGCACGTAGATGCTGCGCCAGCCACCCAGTTCGGCCATGAACCCGGCGGCGGTACGCGCCAGCAGGATGCCCAGCAGCAATCCGCTCATCAACGTGCCGACCGCTCGCCCGCGCTGGTGTGGCTCGCTGAGGGTTGCGGCCATGGGCACGAGGATCTGCGCCACCACCGAGAACAGCCCGGTCAGCGCGGTGCCAAGGATCAGCCAGGGAAGGCTCGGTGCGCAGGCGCTGATGACCAGGCCAAGGGTAGAAATGGCAGTCATCACGGTGATCAGCCGGCGCTGCTCGAACAGGTCGCCCAGGGGCGCCAGCAGCAACAGGCCGGCGCCGTAGCTCAGTTGCGCGGCAACGACGATGCTGCCGGCACTGGCGGTGCTCAGGCCGAACTGCTGGGCGATGCTGTGCAGTAGCGGTTGCGCATAGTAGTTGCTGGCCACGGCCAGGCCGGTGGCGGTGGCCATCAGCAGAATCAGGGCACGGCTGAGAGTGGGGGCGTTCATGCAGTTCTCGTGGCGGGCAGGATCAAAGGGGGATTATCGGAAAGTGTCGGGCACTACATCAATGCATTGTGCGGCAGAGCAGAGTGGGGGGGCTGGAGGTCGGGGATCGGTTAAGCCTGTGCTGGCCTCTTCGCGGGTAAACCCGCTCCCACAGGTACAGCACTGGGCTCGGGGCCTGTGATATCCCTGTGGGAGCGGGTTTACCCGCGAAGAGGCCGGCACAGGCAACCCTTCAATCAGGCAGCAAACCCGCCATCGACCGTCAGGCTGGCCCCAGTGACATACCCCGCCTCAGGCCCCGCCAGGTAAGCCACGAAGCTGGCAATCTCATCCGCCTCGCCATAGCGCCCGATCGCCATCAGCGGGATCAAACTGTCTGCGAACTCGCCGCTGGCTGGGTTCATGTCGGTGTCCACCGGCCCTGGCTGCACGTTGTTCACGGTAATGCCTTTCGGCCCCAGGTCACGGGCCATGCCGCGGGTCAGGCCGACCAGGGCTGATTTGCTCATGGCATAAGGGGCGCCGCCGGCAAACGGCATGCGCTCGGCATTGGTGCTGCCAATGTTGATGATGCGTCCGCCTTGGCCCATGTAGCGTGCCGCGGCCTGGCTGGCGACGAATACGCTGCGCACGTTCACCGCCAGCATGTGGTCGAAGTCGGCCAGGTCGAATTCGGTCACCGGCGCTACCGCCAGCACACCGGCGTTGTTGACCAGGATATCCAGCCGGCCGAAGGCCTTCACGGTGTCATCCACGGCCAGTTGCACGGCCGCCGCGTCGGCGCTGTCGGCCCGCAGGGCCAGGGCCTTGCCGCCGTTTTCGGTAATTTCCTCAGCCAGCGCCTGCGCCGGGCCGGCGGAGCTGACATAGGTGAAGGCCACCTGTGCGCCTTCGCGGGCCAGGCGTCGCACGATGGCTGCACCAATGCCGCGGGAACCGCCCTGTACCAGGGCCACCTTGCCTTCGAGTGAGTGTTGCTTGGACATGTTGATCTCCTGCTGGAAGCCAGGCCGGAATGCCTTGGATGGGCGCAGTATCGGCGCTTGATTACCTGCTGATAAGATGGCAATCACTATCAGCAGAGTAAACCTTTGGTTGCCAATCATGGCCATGGAATCATTCAACGCGTTGGAATGCTTCATCCGCAGTGCCGAAGTCGGCAGCTTTGCCGAAGCCGCCAGGCGCCTCAGCATTACCCCGGCTGCCGTAGGCAAGCATGTTGCCCAGTTGGAAGCGCGCCTGGGGGTGCGGTTGTTCCAGCGTAGTACCCGCAAGCTGACCCTGACCGAGGCAGGGCAGCGATTTCTGGGGGAGGTCAGTGACAGCTTCCGCACCATCCAGTACGCCGTGGCCAACCTGGCCAGCAGCGAAGGCCAGCCGGCCGGGTTGTTGCGGGTGAGCATGGGCACGGTATTCGGGCGCTTGTATGTGTTGCCATTGCTGGGTGAGTTCCTGCGTCGCTACCCGGCCATTACTCCGGACTGGCATTTCGACAACCGCCAGGTCGACCTGATCGGCCAGGGCTTCGATGCGGCGATTGGCGGAGGTTTCGAGCTGCCGCCGGGGGTGGTGGCGCGCAAGCTGACCCCGGCGCACAGGGTGCTGGTGGCGGCGCCGGCGTACCTGGGGCGGCACGCGCCGATTGACGACCCGCAGGTATTGCAACGGCATGACGGTATCCTGATCCGCTCGCCGCAGACTGGGCGGGTGCGGTCATGGCCGTTGACCAGCCGTTGGCAGGTGCAGCAGCCATTGCAGTTGCGCCAGACGATGACCATGAGCGATTCGGATGCGGCTTGCGCGGTGGCCGAGCAGGGCTTGGGGGTCGCCCTGGTGAGCCTGCCGTTTGCCGTGCCGTACCTGGAAGGCGGGCGGCTGCGGCGGGTGCTGCCGGACTGGTATGTGGACGATGGGCATATCAGCCTGTATTTCGCCGAGCACAAGCTGTTGCCGGGCAAGACCCGGGCGTTTGTCGATTTTGTGGTGGAGCAGTTCGCAGAGCAGGGGTTGGCGCGGCGGTTCGATGCCTTGCAATCCGTGTAGGAGCAGCCTTGTGCTGCGAAGGGGCCGGTAAGGCAAAAGATCTTCTGTGTTGCTCATGGCCCCTTCGCAGCACAAGGCTGCTCCTACAAGGGGTATCACTGGCCTGAGGGGCGAAGAGGCCGGTTCAGGCAATATCGATGATGACCAATGTCTGTGCCCCCAGGTTTACCTCATCATCAACCTTCTTGCCGACCAGTTGTTGCCCCAGCGGCGAGCGCGGGGTAATCACCGTCACCAGCCCATCCCCCTCGCCAATCTTCAACCCCGCCGCCTCGGGGCCGAGGAACAGTCGGCGCTGCCCGCCATCTTCATCCTCCAGTGTCACCAGGTTGCTCACCTGCACCCCGCGTGCCGGGTCGTAATCGCGCAGCAGCAGTTGCTGGTAGGTCAGCAGCGCCTTGCGGATCTCGGCGCTGCGGCGGGCCTGGCCGGTGGCCAGGTACGAGGCCTCCAGGCCCAGGGTGTCGTACTTGTTCTCGGCGATGTTCTCTTCGGCAGTGGCGGCTTCGTACGCAGTTTGCGCCGCGCGGGTCAGCACATCCAGGTCATGTTCGAGGGTGGCAACTATCTGCGCCAGCAGGCTGGGCTTGTCCATGGTCAGTAACAGAACTCCAGCACGTTGGCCTGGCTTTTGTCGGTGGGCGCGGTGCGGTTCTGCTGCAGCCAGAACTGGCACTTGGGGCTGTTGAGGTTGCGCGGGTTGCCCTGGGCGGCCTCGGCGGCCTGTTGCAGCTCCTGCTTGTGCAGGATGTCCTTGTAGCGTTCGAACATTTCCGCCTGGGCATCCGCCGCAGGGGCTGGCGCTGGCGGCGCGGCAGGCCGGTACGCGGCGGGGGCCACGGCTTGGGCCAGTGGCTGTACCTGCTGTGGCCACAGTTGCAGGGCCAGCCACAGGCTTGCGGCGATCGCCACGGCGCCCAGCCACAGGCCAAAGGCAACGCACACGATCAACGGCAGCGGCTTGAGGGTGATCTTCAGTTCACGGTGGCGCGCCATGGCAGCCTCCTGGCAGGGTGTTCGGGGGGCATTGTCGCATGCGCCTGGGCATTTTTCCGCGCAGGTGCTTTTGTCAGCGACAATTTATACGCAGAATGCGCGGTTTTTCCGCTGGGCGAGGGCTGGGCACATGAAAGCCACTTGGGACATCTTCTGCAGCGTCGTCGACAACTACGGCGATATAGGCGTGACCTGGCGCCTGGCCCGGCAGCTGGTGGCCGAGCACGGCCTGGCTGTGCGCCTGTGGGTGGATGACCTCAATGCATTCACGCCCATGTGCCCCGGGGCCGATGCCACCGCCCCGCAGCAGTGGCAGCACGGTGTGGATGTGCGCCAATGGCCGGTAGCCTGGTTGCCGGTGGCGCCGGCTGATGTGGTAATCGGTGCCTTCGCCTGCCAATTGCCAGCAGCCTATGTGGAGGCAATGCGTGCTCGTGTCACGCCGCCGCTGTGGCTGAACCTCGAATACCTCAGTGCCGAGGACTGGGTGGAAGGTTGCCATGGCTTGCCTTCGCCGCAGCCCAATGGCTTGCGCAAGGTATTTTTCTTTCCAGGCTTCACTGAAAAAACCGGTGGCCTGCTGCGCGAGGGCTCGCTGCTGGCACGGCGTGATGCGTTCCAGCAAGGCGCACGGCAGGCCTTCTTGCACGGGCTTGGCGTGAACCCTGAAGCGGGGGCGTTGCTGATTTCCCTGTTCGCCTACGAAAACCCGCAATTGGGCAACTGGCTTGAGGCCCTGGCCTCGGGCGAGCAACCTTGCCACCTGCTGGTGCCGCAAGGGCGCGTTGTCGCGGGGCTCGGCCAGTGGCTTGGCGAGGCGGTACTGCAAGTGGGCAGCGTGCGCAAGCGAGGGGCGCTGACCCTGCAGGTGCTACCTTTCGTCAGCCAGGACGACTACGACCGATTGCTGTGGAGCTGTGATTTCAATGCCGTGCGCGGCGAAGACTCGTTCGTGCGCGCGCAGTGGGCCGGGCAGCCGATGCTGTGGCACATTTACGTGCAGGACGAGAATGCCCATTGGGAAAAGCTCGAAGCGTTTCTCGCGCATTATCGACAGGGGTTGTCAGGCGATGCCGATGCCGCCCTGCTTGGCCTGTGGCGTGCCTGGAACATGGACCGCGACATGGGCCAGGCCTGGCAGGCAGCCCGTCAGCACTGGCCGGAACTGCAGCAGCATGCCCGGCTTTGGGCGGCGCGACAGGCCGCTCAGCCGGACCTTGCCACAGCGCTAGTACACTTTTACCGAAATTCGCTATGATACGCGGCCTCGATTTTTATAAATCCATCCAGATTCGGATACTTCGTAATGAAAACTGGTAAAGAACTGAAACCCGGTACCGTCCTGCGGATCGACAACGACCCGTGGCTGGTTCAAAAAGCTGAGTTCACCAAGTCGGGCCGTAACAGCGCGATCATGAAGACCAAGCTGAAGAACCTGCTGACCGGCTACAAGACCGAAACCGTCTACGGTGCAGACGACAAGCTGGACGACGTGATCCTGGATCGCAAAGAAGCGACCCTGTCGTTCATCAACGGTGACGAATACACCTTCATGGACACCACCGACTACACCATGTACGAACTGAACGCCGAGGACATCGAAGCCGTTCTGCCGTACATCGAAGAAGGCATGGAAGACGTCTGCGAAGCCGTGTTCTTCGAAGGCCGCCTGGTATCGGTTGAACTGCCGACCACCATCAGCCGCCAGGTTGTCTACACCGAGAACGCTGCACGCGGCGACACCTCGGGCAAGGTCATGAAGCCTGCCAAGCTGAAGAACGGTACCGAGATCTCGGTTGCCGACTTCATCCAGATCGACGAGTGGATCGATATCGACACTCGCGACAACAGCTTCAAAGGCCGTTCCAAGAAGTAATCCTTCTTGTGAAACGCAAAAAACCCGGCCTAGGCCGGGTTTTTTTATGCCTGTGGCTTACACGGTCACATGCAGGCGCACATCCACATTGCCGCGGGTGGCGTTGGAGTACGGGCACACCTTGTGCGCCTTTTCCACCAGCCCTTCGGCATCGGCCTGAGCCAGACCCGGCAGGTTGATGTGCAGGTCGATGTCCAGGCCGAAACCACCTGGAATCTGGCCAATGCCCACTTTCGCGGTGATCGAGGCGTCCGCCGGCAGGGCTTTTTTCTCCTGCCCGGCCACGAACTTCAGGGCACCTATGAAGCACGCCGAGTAACCTGCGGCGAACATCTGCTCGGGGTTGGTGCCGTCACCGCCAGCGCCACCCAGTTCCTTGGGGGTGCTCAGGCTGACCACCAGCTTGCCGTCACTGGAGCGGGATTTGCCGTCGCGCCCACCGGTAGAGGTAGCTTCTGCGATGTACAGCGGAGTGACCTTTTGCATCTTGAGCCTCGCTAATGTGCTGTGCGCTCCCCGTCTGGAGGAGGGCGCGGGTTGGTGTGGGATTTAAATTAGCGCGCAATTAGTTAGTGCGCAAGATAAATCATCACCGTTCATCTGAACGGCCATCGCACAGCATAGCTGTCAGAGGGTTTTCTGCAGGTTCTCCCGCAGCGCCAGCAGGTCGGCCTGCAGCTGTTGCAGCTGTTCCAGGCTGCGCCCGCTGGCCTTGAGGATGCACTGCGGCACTTCTTTGGCCTGCTGCTGCAAGGCGCGGCCCTTGTCGGTCAGCTGCACCAGTACCACCCGTTCGTCCTCGCGGCTGCGGTTGCGCTGCAGCAGGCCTTCGCTCTCCAGCCGCTTGAGCAGCGGTGTCAGCGAACCGGGGTCGGTGAGCAGGTGCTGGCTGATCTCGCCTACGGTCAGGCCATCGTGCTCCCAGAGCACGAGCATGGCCAGGTACTGCGGGTAGGTCAGGCCCAGGGCCTGCAGCAGCGGTTTGTAGACCTTGGTCATCAGCAACGAGGTGGAGTGCAGGGCGAAACAGACCTGGTTGTCCAGCAGCAGCTCGTCACAGGAGGCTTGGGTGTCGGCGTTCATGCAGGTCCTTGAAGGTAATCAATGGGAAAGTCTGGCACGCGGATCGTTAGTGCGCGCTTTATTCGCGCAGCTCACTGCGCAAGGCCAGGTCCCAGGGTGGAATCGGGCTGAAGCGGCTCTTGAGAAATTCGAGCAGCAAACGGCTGCGAGAGTTCGTTTCATGTTCCAGGCGAAGTGCGTAAATACCGCTGGTTTCCGCTTTGGGCAAGCCACCGTCGCAAAACAACGGTATCAACTCGCCGCGCAGCAGGTATTCGCTGATCAGCCAAGTAGGCAGGTGGGCTATGCCTAAGCCTGCGAGCGCACCGAACAGCAGGGTTTCGGCGTTGTTGGCGGCCATGCGCATGCGTGAGGGGCGGTACAGGCGGGTTTGCCCGGCCACGTTGAAACGCCAGGCGAATGGTGGCGCAAGGCCGTCCCAGTCCAGGCCGTCGTGCCCTGGCAGCTCGCTGGGGCAGCTGGGCATGCCGCGGCTGGCCAGGTAGGCCGGGCTGGCGCAGGCGATGCGCACCATGTAGGCCAGTGGCGTGGCGACCAGCCGGGTGTCGGCCAGGGGGCCGGCGCGCAGCACCAGGTCGACCTCGCCCAGGTGGCTGCCATGCAGGTCGACGAAGCTGTCGATCAGGCGCAGTTGCACATCCAGGCCCGGGTAGGCGACCAGGAAATCGGCGATGGCCGGGGCCAGGTGACGGCGGCCGAATGCGGCGGGGGCGTCGATGCGGATCAGGCCTTCGGGGGCATTGCTCAGCGACACCGCTTCAGCGCGGGCCAGGCGCAGTTCCTCGATGATGCGCCTGGCCCGTTCGGCAAAGGCGTTGCCGGCAGGCGTGGCACGCACGGCGTGGGTGCTGCGGGTGAACAGGCGGCTGCCCACGGCGCTTTCCAGGTTGTCGATGCGGCGGGCCACGGCGGAAGGCGTCAGCGGGTGGCGGCGGGCGGCGGCAGAAAAACTGCCGGTTTCCAGCACATCGAGGAACAGGCTTAGCTGGTCGGTCAGGGTATCGGGGCTCATGGCTGCCTTGCTTTTGCGAAAAACGCACAGCCATTGTGCGCTGCTGTGCGTTTCCCCACCAGCCCGCAATCGATAGCATGCTCGCTTTATGTGTACAGGCGGATGAGGCCCCTGATGATCGAGTGGTTGTTGTATATCGTGTTGGGCGCAGCCTTGGGGACCATGGGTGGCCTGTTCGGCATTGGCGGCGGGCTGATCGCGATTCCGGCGCTGGGCGTGCTGTTCGGCCTGGACCAGCAGTTGGCGCAGGGTACTGCGCTGGTGATGGTAGTGCCCAATGTGCTGCTGGCGCTGTGGCGTTATCACCAGCGTAACCGCATCGAGTTGCGCCATGCGGTACCGCTGTCGCTGTGCAGCTTCGTGTTCGCCTGGCTGGGGTCGATCTGGGCGGTCGGGCTGGATGCGCATTCCATGCGCCTGGGCTTCGTCGGCTTCCTGGTGGCCCTGGCGGTGTGGAACGTTGCGCGGATGTTCATGAAGGTAACGCCGCCCAGCGCCGAGTTGCGCTATGCCTGGCCTTGGCTGGGTGTACTGGGCAGCTTTGCCGGGACCATGGGCGGCTTGTTCGGAGTTGGTGGGGCCGTGGTAGCCACGCCGATTCTGACCAGTGTGTTCGGTACCACCCAGGTGGTGGCGCAGGGGCTGTCGCTGGCGCTTGCGGCGCCAAGTACCTTGGTAACCCTGGTCACCTACGGGGTGCACCACAGTGTTGACTGGGGGGTGGGGATCCCATTGGCGGTGGGCGGCTTGCTGAGTATCAGCTGGGGGGTGAAGTTGGCCCATGCGTTGCCGGAGAAGGTGTTGCGGGCGATGTTCTGTGTGTTTTTGGTGGGTTGTGCGGTGATGCTCGGGTTCGAGCTTTGAAATTTGGGGCCGCTTTGCGGCCCATTCGCAGCACAAGGCTGCTCCTACAGGGGGACATGCCCGCTGCGGCTCACTTGAACCCTTCGACAATGTAGTCGGCCATGCAATCGGTAATCGGCGAAGGATTCTGGGTACTGCGCACCAGCATCACATTGGCCACCGGTAACTGCGGCAACCCTTCGTTTTCGCCCAGAATGCGGATATTCCCGCCAATCAGGCTCTGCAACTGTGCGGTCACCGCCAACCCTGCGGTGACGATGGCAAAGATCGCTGCCAGGCTCGGGCTGGTATAGGCGATGCGGTAGTCGATGCCCTGGGCCTCCAGGGCATTGCAGGTCCAGGCCCGGCAGAAGCAGTCGGTGTTGAACAAGGCTACCGGCATGGGGCGTTGCTCCTGCGGGCAGAAGCCTTCCGCGGCGGCCCAGACCAGGCGTTCCTGGCGCAGCAGCTGGCCAATCTCGTTGCCCGGCTCACGCGTGACGATGGTCAGGTCCAGGTCCTGGCGCAGCATCAGTTGTTTGGAGGAGTCGCAATGCACCTCCACCTGCACCAGCGGGTAAGCCTGGGCAAAGCTCGACAGGATGGTCGGCAAAAAGCGCATGGCATAGTCGTCCGGCGTGCCGATGCGTACTACCCCGACCATGTGCGGCATGCGCAGGGTGTTGAACACTTCCCCATGCAACTTGAGGATGCGCCGGGCATAGCCGAGCAGCACCTGGCCCTCGGCGGTCAAGCGCACCTGGCGGCCATCGCGCTCGAACAGCTGGCGCTGGAGGATGTCCTCTTCCAGGCGTTTCATCTGCATGCTCACCGCCGACTGGGTGCGGTTGACCACCTCGCCGGCGCGGGTGAAGCCGCCCTGCTCGGCGATGGCCACGAACGTGCGCAGTACGTCCGCATCGAGGCTCTGGTACTGGGACATTGCATCAATCTCCGAGATGCATGGCATCAGAAACATTCGTTGGATTGATCTTATGCCTGGCAGGAGACTGGAGCCATCAACACGGAGGGCTTCACGATGAAAGGTCATGTCAGCAGCATCCAGCAACCTGCCTTTTCCCTGAACCACCTGTGGCATGCCGCCCTGCGGCGCCCGGCGCGATGGCTGCAGCTATACCGCCAGCGCCAGGAACTGGCCAGCCTGAGTGATGCGACCCTGCACGACCTGGGGCTGAGCCGGGCGGATATCCAGCAGGAGGCCGAGCGGCATTTCTGGGATGATCCGCTGAGGAGGTGAGTTGGGGCGCAGAGGTGTTTGGCTGGAGGTTTTTAGCGCCTGTGAGATCGAGCGCCGCCCGCGCGGCGCTCGATCTCACAGGCGCTGAAAATCCCAAGGCATGCCCCAACCTCAGCGCCGCACCTGCTTGAGGGTTTCGGCAATCAGGAACGCTAGCTCCAGCGACTGGTCGGCATTCATCCGCGGGTCGCAGTGGGTGTGATACCGGTCGGACAGCGCATCCTCGGTGATCGGCCGGGCGCCGCCGATGCATTCGGTGACGTTCTGCCCGGTCATCTCGATGTGAATGCCGCCGGCGTGGCTACCCTCAGCTTGGTGCACCTGGAAGAACTGCTTCACCTCATCCAGGATCTGCGCAAAATCGCGGGTCTTGTAGCCGCTGCTGGCCTTGATGGTGTTGCCATGCATCGGGTCGGAGCTCCACAGCACCTTGCGCCCTTCGCGTTCGACCGTGCGGATCAGCCCCGGCAGGTGGTCGCCGACCTTGCCGGCACCCATGCGCACGATCAGGTTCAGGCGCCCGGGGTCGTTGGCCGGGTTCAGCGTGTCGATCAGGCGGATCAGTTCTTCGGGGTTCATGCTGGGGCCAACCTTGACCCCGATCGGGTTGTGCACGCCGCGCAGGAACTCCACATGGGCACCGTCCAGCTGGCGGGTGCGGTCGCCGATCCACAGCATGTGCGCCGAGCAGTCGTAGTAGTCGCCGGTCAGGCTGTCCTGGCGCACGAAGGCTTCTTCATAGTTCAGCAGCAGTGCTTCGTGGGCGGTGAAGAAGCTGGTTTCGCGCAGCTGCGGCGCGCTGTCCAGGCCGCAGGCGCGCATGAATGCCAGGGTTTCGTCGATGCGGTTGGCCAGCTGGTGGTACTTGTCGGCCAGCGCCGAGTTGGCGATGAAGTCCAGGTTCCACTTGTGCACCTGGTGCAGGTCGGCGAACCCGCCCTGGGCGAAGGCGCGCAGCAGGTTGAGGCTGGCGGTGGCCTGGTGGTAGGCCTGCAGCAGGCGTTCCGGGTCGGGGATGCGGCTTTTCGCGTCGAAGCCGATGCCGTTGACGATGTCGCCACGGTAGGCGGGCAGGGTGATGTCGCCGATGGTTTCATCGCCCGATGAGCGCGGCTTGGCGAATTGCCCGGCCATGCGCCCGACCTTGACCACCGGGCAGCCGGCGGCGAAGGTCATGACAATGGCCATCTGCAGCAGCACCTTGAAGGTGTCGCGGATTTTCGCCGCCGAGAACTCGGCGAAGCTCTCGGCGCAGTCGCCACCCTGCAGCAGGAAGGCGCGGCCTTCGGTGACCTCGGCGAACTGCCGGCGCAGCTCGCGCGCCTCGCCCGCGAACACCAGCGGCGGGTAGCTGGCCAGGGTCTGTTCGACCTTCAGCAGGTGCGCGGCATCGGGGTAGGTCGGTTGCTGCTGGATCGGCAGGGCGCGCCAGCTGTCGGGGCTCCACGGTTGGTTCATCTCGGGCTCGGTCTTGTCGGTTGTAGGCTATGGGCCATGGTAACAGTTGGCGCTGCGCTTGTTGCATCGAGGGTGTTGGCGGACAATGCGCGTTTTTGTGCGGGTAGGTGGTGAGCATGGCGGCGGAACGGGAAGAGCGGCTACTGGCACGGGTGCAGGACGCCTTTGGCGTCATCAGCGTGTATGAAGTCGACGACTACCGCTTTCTGGAATTCGGCGATGCGATCGAGCAGAGCTGCGTGTTCACGGCCGACCCCAGCTGGCTTGAGTACGACTATACCCGCGCCATGCTGGTGGGGGGGCTGTGCCACGAGCAGCCGGAGAGCGCGCTGTTTCTCGGCCTGGGTGCCGGCACGCTGACCCAGGCCTGCATGAAGTTCCTGCCGCTGGACGACATCGAGGCCATCGAACTGCGCCCGGACGTACCGCGCCTGGCCATGGAGTACCTGGGCCTGGATGACGATCCGCGGCTGTATGTACGCATCGGCGATGCGCTGGAGCTGTTGCCCACGGCGGAGAAGGCCGACCTGCTGTTCGTCGACCTGTACACCGACCATGGGCCGGGGGTGGGCCACCTGGCGTGGAACTTCCTGGAGAACTGCCAGCAGCAACTGAACCCGGGTGGTTGGCTGGTGATCAACCAGTGGGCCACCGACGACGGCAAGCCGCTGGGCGCGGCGTTGCTGCGCGGGTTGTACCACCGGCATTACTGGGAGCTGCCGGTGAAGGAGGGCAATGTGATCCTGCTGGTGCCGGCGGACCTGGAGCAGACGCTGGACCTGGATGGGCTGAAAGCCCGGGCCCAGGCGCTGGCGCCGCGCCTTGGGTACAGCCTCGAGGGGCTGATCCGCGAGATTCGGCCGGCTACCTGATGAATCTGTGGCGAGGCTGCTGGCCCTATCGCCGGCAAGCCAGCTCCCACACCGACCGCGTTGGCCTCAAGCCATGCGCTGTCCCTGTGGGAGCTGGCTTGCCGGCGATGAGGCCGGTACAGGCAATAAAGAATTATCGATTCAGCTCCAGGTGATTGATGGCCCGACACTGGCCAAGCACCCTGAAAATATTCCTCACGTCTGCGCACGATTTCGGGTATAGTACGCGCCGGTCTTTTAGCGGACCGCAAAATCAGGTGGTGCAAACCCTCCGAGTCCAGCTTCGGCTGCACGTCCGCTAGGCGGACTTTCCCACGTTTTCTTTTTCAATCGTTTTCGCAAATCCCCGCCGCCAAAGCTGCCTGGGTGACCTGTCGGTCTTTCATGGCTTGTGCAGCTTTGGAGCATGGGTCTTTGCGGATGCACCTAGAGGCAGACCCATGACCCAGGAAACCGGCGGCTTCGCCGCTCTCGATCTCAATCCGAATATTGTTGCTGCCGTTCTGGCGACCGGCTACGAAGAGCCGTCCGCCATTCAGCAACAATCGATCCCGATCATCCTCGCCGGTCACGACATGATCGGCCAGGCGCAGACTGGCACCGGCAAGACCGCTGCCTTCGCCCTGCCGATCCTCAACAAGATCGATGTGAGCAAGCGCGAACCGCAAGCCCTGATCCTGGCGCCAACCCGTGAGTTGGCGCTGCAAGTTGCTACCGCTTTCGAAACCTACGCCAAGCAGATGCCGGGCGTGAACGTGGTCGCCGTCTACGGTGGTGCCCCGATGGGCCCACAGTTGCGTGCGATCCGCAACGGCGCGCAAATCGTCGTGGCCACCCCTGGCCGTCTGTGCGACCACCTGCGTCGTGACGAAAAAGTCCTGTCGACCGTGCAGTACCTGGTACTGGACGAGGCCGACGAGATGCTCAAGCTGGGCTTCATGGACGACCTCGAAGTGATCTTCGATGCCATCCCGGCCAGCCGCCAGACCGTGCTGTTCTCCGCCACCCTGCCGTCGTCGATCCGCTCGATCGCCGAACGCCACCTGCGCGAGCCCAAGCACGTCAAGATCCAGAGCAAGACCCAGACCGTTACCGCGATCGAGCAGGCTCACCTGATGGTCCACGCCGACCAGAAGATCCCGGCTGTGCTGCGTCTGCTGGAAGTGGAAGAGTTCGACGCGCTGATCGCCTTCGTGCGTACCAAGCAAGCCACCCTGGACCTGGCCTCCGCGCTGGAAGCCAAGGGTTACAAGGCTGCCGCGCTGAACGGCGACATCGCCCAGAACCAGCGTGAGCGCGTGATTGACTCGCTCAAGGATGGCCGCCTGGACATCGTTGTCGCTACCGACGTCGCTGCCCGTGGCCTGGACGTACCGCGCATCACTCACGTGTTCAACGTCGACATGCCGTACGACCCGGAGTCCTACGTACACCGTATCGGCCGTACCGGCCGTGCCGGTCGCGATGGCCGTGCACTGCTGCTGGTCACCCCGCGTGAGCGCCGCATGCTGCAGGTGATCGAGCGTGTAACCGGGCAAAAAGTTGCCGAAGCCCGCCTGCCGAATGCCCAGGCCGTGCTGGATGCCCGCATCAAGAAGCTGACCTCGAGCCTGGCGCCACTGGTTGCCGAAGCAGAAGCCACCCACGGCGATCTGTTCGACCGCCTGACCGCCGACCTGGGTTGCAGCGCGCGTGCCCTGGCTGCCGCCCTGCTGCGCAAGGCCACCAATGGCCAGGCGCTGGACCTGGCTGCGGTAGAGCGTGAGCAGCCGCTGGTGCCGAGCTTCGCCCCGCGTGGTGAGCGTACCGAGCGTGGTGAGCGTGGCGAACGCTCGGAGCGTGGTGACCGCGAGCGCCGTGCGCCGATGCCGCTGGCCGAAGGCCGCGTGCGTTGCCGTACTGCCCTGGGTGCCCGTGACGGCATCGCTGCCAAGAACCTGCTGGGCGCGATCCTCAACGAGGGTGGTCTGGCTCGTGACGCCATCGGCCGCATCCAGGTGCGCGACAGCTTCAGCCTGGTCGAGCTGCCGGAAGATGGCTTGGAGAAGCTGCTGTCCAAGCTCAAGGACACCCGCGTGGCTGGCAAGCAGCTGAAGCTGCGTCGCTACCGCGAGGATTGATCCTGGCGCAATGAAAAAATCCCCGGCTTTGGCTGGGGATTTTTTTGCCTGTGCACAGGTGACGCGTAACCCCTGTAGGAGCGGCCTTGTGTCGCGAAAGGGGCGCAAAGCGCCCCCGGCTATCTTCAGTCGAACCGATAAATGTCCATCCCCAACGCCCCCAAGGTAAACCCTTGGTGCACCACCCCGAACTTGCCGCCAGCCCCCAGGGCAAAGAACAGCGGCAGGAAATGCTCATCACTGGGATGGTTGCGCACTGCAAACGGCGCCTGCTGCCGGTAACCCAGCAACGCTTCGTGGTCATTCGCCCGAAGCTTTTCCACCACCCAATCCCTGAACGCCAGTGCCCAGGGCTCGATCACATCCGGCCCGGCATGCCAGTCCAGTTCGCCCAGGTTGTGGGTAATGCTGCCCGAACCGATCAACAGCACGCCCTGGTCGCGCAAGCCCGCCAACGCCTGGCCTACCTTGACCTGCAGTGCCGGCCCCATATGGCTGGGCAGTGAAACCTGCACCACCGGAATATTCGCATCCGGGTACATCAGCGACAGCGGTACCCAGGCGCCGTGGTCGAACGGCCGCTGCGCGTCCAGCCGGGCTGTCAGCCCGGCAGCCTGCAGCAATTCACTGACCTGGCCAGCAAGGGTGGGGTCACCCGGCGCCGGGTACTGCACCGCATACAGCGCCGGTGGGAAGCCGTAGAAGTCATGCCAGGTCTCTGGTTGTGCGCTGCCGGTAACCAGCAGTTCGCGGCTTTCCCAGTGCGCCGACACCACCACGATCGCTTTCGGCCGGGGCAGGGCGTTGGCAAGCCCTGCCAGCGCAGGCCCGCTGGCGCCGGGTTGCAGGGCAAGCATGGGAGAACCATGGGAAATGAACAGGCTGGGCAGCATGGCGGGGTCCTGACGGTTAAGATGCAATCATCTTCGATCAACTACAGATCGAAATCCAAACCAACTTTTACCGACAAACCATCTAAAAATCAGGAGTGATCATGGAGCCAGCGTTCTGGCAGCAGCGGTGGGCCGACAACCAGATCGGCTTTCACCAGGCGCAGGTGAATCCCTATCTGCAGAGGTACTGGCCAACGCTTGGCCTGGCGCCGGGCAGCCGCGTGCTGGTGCCGTTGTGCGGCAAGAGCCTGGACCTGGCCTGGCTGGCCGGGCAGGGGTATCGCGTGTTGGGCGTAGAGTTGTCGCGGCAAGCGGTGGAGGCATTCTTCCGTGAGCATGGGCTTGAAGCCGAGGTGCAACAGCGCGGGGTTTTCGAAGTTTGGCGCAGTGGTGACGTTGAGCTCTGGTGTGGGGATTTCTTTGCGTTGAAGGTCGAGGATATTGGCGATTGCGCGGGGCTGTATGACCGGGCGGCGTTGATTGCCTTGCCGCCGCAGATGCGTGTGGCTTACATGCAGCTGTTGTCGGGCTTGCTGCTAGCGTGTTGTAAGGGGTTGGTGGTGACTCTGGATTATGACCAGGCTTTGCTGGACGGACCGCCGTTTTCGGTCGGGGATGAAGAGCTGCGGCAGGGGTTTACCGGGTGGCAGGTGGATGAGCTGGACGCTGTGGAGGTGATTGAAGAAAGCCCGAAGTTTTCGCAGGCCGGGGTATCGAGTTTGTTGGAGCGGGTTTACCGGGTCAGCCGCTGACAGGTGTACAAAAAAGGGCGACCGAAGTCGCCCTTTTGTTTTACCGGTTGGATCAACCGCGACGGCGCAGGGCCTCGATACGGTCTTCCAGCGGCGGGTGGCTCATCAGCAGCCCGGCCAGGCCGTGCTTCAGGCCACCATTGATGCCGAAGGCCTTCAGGGTGTCGGGCATGTGCACCGGCAGGCCTTGCTCCACGCGCAGGCGCTGCAGGGCGCCGATCATTGCTGCGGTACCGGCCAGCTGTGCACCGGCTTCGTCGGCGCGGTATTCGCGGCGGCGCGAGAACCACATCACGATCATGCTGGCCAGAATGCCCAGGATCAGCTCGGCAACGATGGTCGCCACGTAGTAGGCAATGCCCTGGCCTTCTTCGTTCTTGAAGATCACCTTGTCGACGAAGTTGCCGATGATGCGTGCGAAGAACATCACGAAGGTGTTCACCACGCCTTGCACCAGCGCCAGGGTGACCATGTCGCCATTGGCCACGTGGCCGATCTCGTGGGCCAGCACTGCGCGTACTTCATCGGGCGAGAAACGCTCCAGCAGGCCCTGGGACACGGCGACCAGCGCGTCGTTGCGGTTCCAGCCGGTGGCGAAGGCGTTGGCCTCGTACGCCGGGAAGATACCCACCTCGGGCATCTTGATGCCAGCTTCACGGGACAGCTCTTCGACCGTTTGCAGCAGCCACTGCTCGTGGCGGGTGCGCGGCTGGCTGATGATCTGGGTACCGGTGGTCATCTTCGCCATCCACTTGGAGATGAACAGCGAAACGAGGGAGCCGGCAAAGCCGAACACGGCGCAGAACACCAGCAGGCTGCTGAGGTTCAGGTCGACCCCGTTGGCGGCCATGAACCCGTTGAAACCGAACAGGCTCAGGGTAATGCTTGCAACCAGCACCACCGCGAGGTTGGTGGCTACAAACAACAGAATGCGCATCATGGTTGTTACGTTCTCCTGACGGATGAGTTGTCGCTTACTGCGGGGTATATAAGGGGCCGGCCGTGCCGATTCAATCGGGCGACTATTTCAAACTGTGTACGGCGGAGTATGGCAGAGGATGGCGCAGGGGCTGTGGGATAGAGCGTTGCAGGATGTAAGAAACATCCTGTGGGGTTTTTGGGGCTGCTTTACAGCCCATTCGCAGCGCAAGGCTGCTCCTACAGGGGCATGCGTTCTCCTGTAGGAGCAGCCTTGCGCTGCGAAGAGGCCATCACTTACTGCGAATAACCTTTCAGGAAATTCCCGATCCGGCCAATCGCCGCCTCCAGGTCATCCACCCGCGGCAAGGTGACCACGCGGAAGTGGTCCGGCCACGGCCAGTTGAACGCCGTACCTTGAACGATCAGCAGCTTCTCCGACAGCAGCAGGTCGAGCACGAACTTCTCGTCGTTGTGGATCGGGCAAACCTTCGGGTCGATCTTCGGGAATGCATACAGCGCACCCATCGGCTTCACGCAGCTAACGCCCGGGATGTCGTTCAGCAACTCGTAGGTGCGGTTGCGCTGCTCCAGCAGGCGGCCCGGTGGCAGCACCAGGTCGTTGATGCTCTGGTAGCCGCCCAGCGCGGTCTGGATGGCATGCTGGGCCGGCACGTTGGCGCACAGGCGCATGTTGGCCAGCATGTCGATGCCTTCGATGTAGCTTTGCGCGTGGTGCTTGGGCCCAGAGATGATCAGCCAGCCGGAACGGAAGCCCGCCACCCGGTACGACTTGGACAGGCCGTTGAAGGTCAGGCACAGCAGGTCGGGGGCCAGCGAGGCGGTGCTGATATGCACGGCTTCGTCGTACAGGATCTTGTCGTAGATCTCGTCGGAGAACACCACCAGGTTGTGCTGGCGGGCCAGTTCCAGCATGCCCAGCAGCAGCTCTTTGGAGTACACCGCGCCGGTCGGGTTGTTCGGGTTGATGATCACCAGGGCCTTGGTGTTCGGGGTGATCTTGGCCTTGATGTCCTCAAGGTCGGGGAACCAGTCGGCCTGCTCGTCGCACAGGTAGTGCACCGGCTTGCCGCCGGCCAGGCTCACGGCGGCGGTCCACAGCGGGTAGTCGGGGGCGGGGATCAGCACTTCATCGCCGTTGTTGAGCAGCGCCTGCATCGACATCACGATCAGCTCGGACACACCGTTACCCAGGTAGATGTCCTCGATGCCGACACCTTCGATCTGCTTCTGCTGGCAGTACTGCATCACCGCCTTGCGCGCGCTGAACAGGCCCTTGGAGTCGCTGTAGCCCTGCGCGGTGGGCAGGTTGCGGATCACATCCTGGAGGATTTCGTCAGGCGCCTCGAAGCCAAACGGCGCCGGGTTGCCGATGTTCAGCTTGAGGATGCGGTGGCCTTCCTCTTCCAGGCGCTTGGCGTGCTTGAGCACTGGGCCGCGAATGTCGTAGCAGACATTGGCGAGCTTGTTCGATTTGCTGAACTGCATGATGGGATCCCGATTGAGAAAACGCGCTACGCCCCGCCGAAAGGTTTGAAAGGGCAGGAAGCGGGTGCCAGACTGAACGCCTGGCACACGAAGCCAACTAATATACGTGCCACCCGCGCCCCGGAAAAGACGGTGCGCTGTGAAATTCAGCCTGCCGAGGTCCCTACATGCAAAAGATCGAGAAAACCCTGGAACAATGGCGGTCGATGCTCGACCCCGAGCAGTACCAGGTGTGCCGCCTCAAGGGCACCGAGCGGCCGTTCAGCGGCAAGTACAACAGCGAGCGCCGCGACGGCATCTACCACTGCATCTGCTGCGGCCTGCCGCTGTTCGATGCGCAGACCAAGTTCGATTCCGGCTGCGGCTGGCCGAGCTTCTACGCACCCATCGAGGAAAGCGCGATGATCGAGATTCGCGACACCTCCCACGGCATGATCCGCACCGAAGTCACCTGTGCCCGCTGCGATGCGCACCTGGGCCACGTGTTCCCCGATGGCCCGCCACCGACCGGCCTGCGCTACTGCATCAACTCGGTGTGCATCGACCTGCGCCCGCGCGACTGACCGGAGCCCGACCATGGCTGGATCGATACTGGACATCCCCTGCGTGACCCTGGGCGGCGAGCACAAGAAGCTCGGCGACTTCCCCGGCAAGGCGCTGCTGGTGGTCAATACCGCCAGCCAGTGCGGCTTTACCCCGCAGTACAAGGGCCTGGAGCAA
The DNA here is from genome assembly GCF_013305685.1 of Pseudomonas sp. 13159349. NCBI lineage: Bacteria > Pseudomonadati > Pseudomonadota > Gammaproteobacteria > Pseudomonadales > Pseudomonadaceae > Pseudomonas > Pseudomonas sp. 13159349. The sequence continues at coordinate 1,729,381 of NZ_CP045553.1, forward strand.
CTGTGGCAGGCCTATCGCGCGCGCGGGCTGGTGGTGCTGGGCTTCCCCTGCAACCAGTTCGGCAAGCAGGAGCCGGGCGATGCACGGGAAATTGCCCAGTTCTGCGAGCGCAATTTCGGCGTGAGCTTCCCGCTGTTCCGCAAGGTCGAGGTCAACGGCCCCGGCAGCCACCCGCTGTTCGTCGAACTCAAGCAGCGCGCCCCGGGCATTCTGGGCAGCCAGAAGATCAAGTGGAATTTCACCAAGTTCCTGGTCGACCCGGCCTCTGGCCAGGTAACGCGCTACGCCCCCACCACCAAGCCGCAGGCCCTGGAAGCGGACATCGAGCGCCTGCTCAGCCGTTGACAGGCACCCAGTGCTCGACCAGCGCCAGCAGCTCTTCACGGCGGAACGGCTTGGCCAGGTAGTCGTTCATGCCGGCTGCCCGGCAGCGCTCGCGCTCTTCGGGCATGGCGTTGGCGGTGAGGGCGACGATTGGCAGGTCGGGCCAGCGACCGCTTTGGCGGATACGCCGGCTGGCCTCGTAGCCGTCCATCACCGGCATGTTGCAGTCCATCAGGACCAGATCGAATTCGTCCTGTTCCAGTAGCTCCAGGGCCTCGGCGCCTTGGGTGGCCAGCTGTACCTGGCAGCCGAGCTTGACCAGCATGCCCTTGGCCACCAGCTGGTTCACCGGGTTGTCCTCCACCAGCAGGATGCGCGCGCGGCCTTGTTCCAGGATGATGGTCGGGGTCGCCAGCGGGTGTTCGGGCTCATGGCCCTGCAAGGTGCGGCGCAAGGTCTGGTACAGGGCGTTGCGCGCCAGCGGCCGGGCCAGCTGGTGCAGGGGGGCGAGGGCGACCGACTGTTCGCTGGGCAGGAAGTTGCCGTAGGCGGTCACCAGCAAGATCGGTGTTTTCAATGCCGGTCGCAGTTCGAACAGGTGGTCCAGGCTGTCGGTGATCAGCAGGTCGATGGCCGTGGCGTCGAGCCCCGCGCAGCTGTCATGGTGCTGGTAGGCAAGGCCCCAGGCGGGCAACAGGTCCTGCAATAGTTCATCGAGGCCGCTGCCGGCCGTGCTCAGCGCCACCACGCGCCCGTGCAACGGTGCCGGCGCAATGGCCTCGGTGTGCACGGCCAGCGGCAGCTCGGCGGTGAAGCGGCTGCCGAAGCCAGGGTCGGACTTGATATGCAGGTGGCCCTGCATGGCCTTGCACAGGTTGCGTGTCAGCGCCAGGCCCAGGCCGGTGCCGCCGTATTGGCGGGTGATGCCGGCGCCGGCCTGGGTGAATGGCTGGAAGATCCGTGCCTGGGCTTCTTCGGGGATGCCGATGCCGGTGTCGCGCACTTCCAGGCGCACACCACCGACAATGGTCGCCAGGCGCACATCCACGCGGCCGAAGCGGGTGAACTTGAGGGCGTTGGACAGCAGGTTGCTGACGATCTGCCGTACCCGCGTCGGGTCGCCAAGCACGCTGCTGGGGAAGTCGCGGGCGATCAGGCAGGTTAGCTCCACGCTTTGCGCGGTGTTCTGCGACAGCAGGTTGGCAGTGTCCTCGACCATCGAGCCCATGTCGAACGGAATGCGCTCCAGCTCCAGTTGGCCTGCATCGAACTTGGACAGGTCGAGAATATCGTTGAGCAACTCCACCAGCACCTTGCCCGAGTCATGGGCAATCGCCAGTTGCTGGCGTTGCTCGCTGGGCAGCGGGCTGTCCAGGGCGAGGGCGATCATGCCGAGCATGCCGTTGAGCGGGGTGCGGATTTCGTGGCTCATGTTGGCGAGGAAGGCAGCGCGTGCCTGGGCCATGTCCAGCGCCCGGCGGCGGGCTTCTTCCAGCTCCTGGTTGGACTGGCTCAGGCTGCTGTTGCTGGCCTTCAACTCGTTGGTGCGTGCCGAGACGATATCTTCCAGCTCGTTGAGGTACTGGGTCAGGCGGTTTTCCGCGGTGCGCCGCTGATCGATCTCGGTGGCCATGCTGACGAACTGCTGGTTGGCGACCCTTACCAGTACGCCGATCTCGTCATGTTCATGTCCGGGTGGGCATTGCAGGCGGCTTTGCGTGGGTTTGCGCGGGTCGCTGCCGCTGAGCGCGCCAATTACCGTCACCAGCGGCTTGGTCAGCATCATGTAGAACAGCGCCAGGAGGATGCCGGTCAGCACCAGGCTACGGGCGAAGCCGTTGAGCAGGGTGATCCCGGCACGGTCGAGAAAGCGGCTGCCGAAGGCGTAGGTGTCCACCTCCAGGTAGAGGGTGCCGAGGTTTTCCTCGGGCATGTGGGTCAGATACAGGCGTTCCTTGAACTGGCGCTGATCGCCGAACAGGAAGTCGCTGAGTGGCCGGTAGCAGTCCTCCAGGCGCGGCCGTTCGACGTCGGCCAGTACCGTTTCGTTGTTGTCGATCAGCCGCGCACGGATGATGGCCGGCGACTCCAGCAGGCCGCGAGTCAGCTCCAGCGCCAGTTCCGAGTCGATGTTGTAGGCGATGCGCGAGGCCGGGTTGTGGCTGATTTGCAGCAAGGCGCGTACTTCACGGTTGATGGACGCGTCTTCGCTGGCATAATCGATGCCGATCTGGATGAGACTGAGCAATGTTCCCAGGATGAAGCCGACCAGGACTGTCAACCGGGCTTGCTTGTATGACAGGCGATTGGTGAACTTTATATCCATGTGTCCCGAGCCGGTTTCACGTCCCTTGCGCTGCGCAAGCATAGCCGAATAGCCCCGGCTGCTGGTGGGTCTGTCTGTTCATTTCAGTTGATTGCCAAGCGGGGGCCGCTTTGCGCCCCTTCGCGGGCAAGCCAGCGAAGGGGCGCGCAGCGGCCCCAAAAAACTGAAATTCGTAGGAGTCGTCATGGACGCTCGCTTGATTGCTTTCCTGGACCGCGCCGAATCGGTCCTGGCCCGCCTCGAACCCCTGTTGCCGGCCCAGCGCCCGAACATCGACTGGGCCACCACCCTGGCCGCGCGCTGGCAGCGCGATGGCCGCAGCGGCTACCTGCTGCCGCTGGAGGTCAGCCTGGACATTCGCCTCAGCGACCTGATCGGCGTCGACCTGCAGCGTGACCAGCTGGGCCGCAACACCCATCAGTTCATCAACGGCATGCCGGCCAACCATGCACTGCTGTGGGGCTCGCGCGGCACCGGCAAGTCGTCGCTGGTACGTGCCCTGCTGGCCGAGCACGCCGGTGCCGGCCTGCGCCTGATCGAAATCGAACGCGACCACCTGGCCGACCTGCCACGGGTGGTCGAGCAGCTGCAGAAGCTGCCGCAGCGCTTCATCCTGTTCTGCGACGACCTGTCGTTCGAAGCCGGGGAGGGCGACTACCGGGTGCTCAAGAGCGTGCTCGACGGCTCGCTCGAGCAGGCTCCGGACAACGTGCTGCTGTACGCCACCTCCAACCGCCGCCACCTGGTGCCGGAAAAGGAGAGCGACAACGAGAACTGGAAGCGCGTGGACGGCGAGCTGCACCCCAGTGAAGCGGTGGAAGACAAGATTGCCCTGTCCGACCGTTTTGGCTTGTGGCTGTCGTTCTACCCCTTCACCCAGGAACACTTCCTGAACGTGGTCGAGCACTGGATCGGCCAGCTTGCGCAAACTGCCGGCCTGGCCTGGCAGCGCAGCGAAGAACTCGACATCCTCGCCGTGCGCTGGGCCACCGGCCGCGGTAACCGTAATGGCCGTTGTGCCTATCAGTTCGCCCGCTACTGGGTCGGGCTGCAATTGCTGGAGCAAAAGTAAATGATCGACCTCAATGCCAGTGGCGTCGGCCTCGACGGCTACAACCTGCTGGCGGCGCAAGTGCAGGCGCTGTTTGCCGACGAGCGTGACTTCATCGCCAATGCCGCGCAGTTTTCGGCGTTCCTCTATAACCAGGTGGATGACCTGAACTGGGCGGGGTTCTACCTCAACCGCAACGAAGAACTGGTGCTGGGCCCGTTCCAGGGCCAGGTGGCATGCGTGCGCATCCCGTTCAGCAAAGGCGTGTGCGGGGCGGCAGCGGCCACCCGGCAGACCCAACGGGTAGAGGACGTGCATGCGTTCCCGGGGCACATTGCCTGTGACAGCGCGTCCAACAGCGAGCTGGTGATCCCGCTGGTGAAGGAGGGCAGGTTGATTGGTGTGCTGGACCTGGACAGCCCGAAGTTTGGGCGCTTCAGCGAGGCGGATCAGGTGGGGCTGGAGCGGTTGGCGGCGATTTTTCTGGAGTTGACCGACTGCTGATATTTGTTGCCTGTACCGGCCTCTTCGCGGCTAAAGCCGCTCCTACAAGGATCGCACCAAGCCTGAGGGCGATGTGGTCCCTGTGGGAGCGGCTTTAGCCGTAAAGAGGCCAGTACAGGTTAATGCATCAGTCGTACATCACCTTCTTCTTCCAGGTCTCTTCCTCATCGGTCTTGAGCCCCTGGGTCAGTTCATTCTGCTCGTCCTCCGCCGGGGCCATGCGGTCCAGCACCTGGGCGTTGGCCCGGGCCAGCAGCTTCTCCAGGTACGTCAGCTGCTCTTCATACACCTTCGGTTCCGGCTGCTTGCGCAGGTACTGCACGCCGCGCTCGAAGGCCAGGCGCGCCTGGCCTGGCTGGTTTTTCTGCAGGGCCTGCTGGCCGAGGTTGTTGAAGAATTCGATATGCAGCAGCACCAGGATATGGCGGATTTCCTTGATCCATTGCTTGGCCTCGGGCGTGGGCAGGAAGCCCTCCTGGGCGGCGCGGGTCACCTGGTTGTGCAACGCCTCCAGCAGGAAGCGCACATCCTTGGCCTTGATCTCGGTCTGGATCGGGTTGGGCGGGTTGTTCACCGGGATTTGCGCACCCAGGGCAATCAGCCTCTCCAGTTCGGCGATGCGCGCCTTGATCTCGGCATTGTGCTTGTCCATCGCCAGTTGACGCTGGTTGAGGTTGAGCTCCAGGCGGGTCAGCAGCAACTTCAAGGCCGGGGTCATGAACTGGCCGGGGAAGGTCTCGGTGATTTCGCCACAGCGGCGCAGGCGGTCGGCCAGCTCGACCTTCATCCGGGCGCGCTCGAGCTTACCGTTCTCGACCACATTGTTTAGGTAGCCGATCACGATCAGCAACGCGATACCCGCCACGATGAGCAGGGTGATCAGAAGTGGTGTCACCGTTAATGCCTCATTGAAGAAGAATTACAGCTTTGAGTGTAGTGAGTTTGCCGGGGGGCGAATAGCGGCTTTAGCCGCGAAAGGGCCGGCACAGGATTGCTTCTCTCTATATCGGCACCCCATCCCGCATCTGCACCCCAACTCACCCGGAAGTCATTGATTTAAATAAATTTCTACAAAGGGGTTGACGCCTGTACGAACCATCCATAGAATGCGCGCCACTTGCAGCGTAAAGCACACAGCGAAACGCGGCAGGGAGTGAAAGCAGGCAGTAATGCCAGCAGCGTGTCCCCTTCGTCTAGTGGCCTAGGACACCGCCCTTTCACGGCGGTAACAGGGGTTCGAGTCCCCTAGGGGACGCCAAATTGCGGGAATAGCTCAGTTGGTAGAGCACGACCTTGCCAAGGTCGGGGTCGCGAGTTCGAGTCTCGTTTCCCGCTCCAGTTTCTCCGGCAGCGCTTCGGCGAGGCAGGAAAAGAAAATCCAGGCTGAATCGTGAGGTTCAAACCTGGTGCACTGAAAAGTGTCGTGTGTCCCCTTCGTCTAGTGGCCTAGGACACCGCCCTTTCACGGCGGTAACAGGGGTTCGAGTCCCCTAGGGGACGCCATTTGCGGGAATAGCTCAGTTGGTAGAGCACGACCTTGCCAAGGTCGGGGTCGCGAGTTCGAGTCTCGTTTCCCGCTCCAGTTTAAATACTGTGGCGTCTATGCGGTGCAGTGGTGGTGAATGTCTTAAAGGCGCTTCACGCCGATAGCGGTAAGGTTTCACAATGCGGGAATAGCTCAGTTGGTAGAGCACGACCTTGCCAAGGTCGGGGTCGCGAGTTCGAGTCTCGTTTCCCGCTCCAAATCGAAGAACGAAGAAAGGGACGCAAGTCCCTTTCTTCGTTTTTGTCGTTTGTTTTTCTTCGCCATCCAGACCGCAGGGTATTAGCCCTGCGGTCTTTTTTTTGCCTGTCATTTGTAGCTTACGGTAAAGCTCAGTGCTCCCTCGGCCGAACCTGGCTTCACTATCGGCGAGCTCTGGTAGTAGCGGGCGTAAAAGTCCAGGCGGGTGATGCCGATTTCCACGGGCTTCATGCGCACTTCCGCTTGCAGGGGCATGGGGTTGCTTGTGTCGCCGCGCAGCAACTGGATTTCGACCCCGTCGGCGTCCGAGGCGCTGGTCAGGCTGAAGCGCCCTTGCGCGGGTACGGTGGGTTTCGAACCATCGATACCATCCAGCTCTATGTACACATTGGCGGTACCGGGGAGGGGCGCGCTGGCATCTTTGCAGTCAACGAGGTTGATGTGGAAGGGGACGGGTTTCGTCGTTGTGCCAACCCCTTTGAAATCATCGGCCTTGTAGTCGCCCAAGTGTACGGGGTCGGCACTGACTGCATCGGCTTTCAGCGAGCATTGTGCCTGGTTGACTTCCGCTCTCAGGCGATACTCCAGGACCTTGCCCAGGTGATGGATGGACCCATGGAACAGTTCACCGTCGATGCGTTGTGTCCCTGAGGCGATCGGGCCTGTCTTGATGAGCCATGCCTGGCCGTACAGCCTGGAAATTCTCAGGTTGAATGGCCCGGCGCTGGCCATGGTGCCGGTATAAGGGATGGTCGGCCTGCCATGGTCCGGGCGAAAGGTGTTGGGGGCGCTGCCATCGAAAGGGTCGAACAATTCCAAGTACACGCCCACCCCCGCCACATTGGTCTGCATGACATAGCCGTCGACGTTCCTGCCATCTATAGGTGGCAGGCTGCCAGAAAATACCGGAGCGGTGTTGGGCAAGCGGGCGGTAGGTATGTCGAGGTCGTTCCAGAAGCAATTGATGACTGCGCCCTCATTGTTTGTCGTGTCCATTGCGCCGCGGGCGATGACGGTACCGACAGGCGCATCGCGTGGTACCCAGAATGTGCCCATGTCGCGCTCGTAGGTCATGTAGCTGCCGCCCGCATCAAACGCGCAGCCTGCCTGTGCGGCGGTCGTCCATAACCCAAGGGCCAGGCTGCAACCGGCGAGCCACAGGTTGCGGTCCAGGGTGAGTCTGAGCAGTTTCATAAAAGAGTTTCCTGGGGTTTTTCGTCAGGCAGGGCTGCGCTTGCGCCCGCCTGGGGAAGTGGGCAATTCAAGGTTTTCAGGCGGTAACCGCCGTCCTGTTCGAGGGCTTGCGGGTCGATGCTCAGTTGGCAGACGTCGTCACCGGCACCGCCCCAGATCACCTGTATCTGCTGGTGACCGGCCCTGCGCGCCGACACCAGGGCCTGGCCTGCCTGGCCGACGACCCCTAGCGTCACGCCATCGGCATCGACTACCTGGGCACCGAATGGCACGGGGGCGCCATTGGCCTGTAGCAGCGTCAGCACCAGGCGGGATACATGCTCGGCATTGAACGATGCCTTCATCACCGCACCGCGCCGTGGCACGACTTGTTGGCTGGCATTGCCAATCACCACCTCTGGTGAAAGGTCGTCGGTCTGCAGCACCAGATTATTGAGCCGGTAGGGGCGCAGGTACGGGATCAATGCATAGCCTTCGGCATTGGTACGCGCCGCCGGGGTGTTCTGTACACCAACGCCTGGCACGCCGGGTACATGAACCAGCGCCATGGTTTCCCCCAGATGGCTACCGAAGGCCACACCCTCGTCATGCAGCAGCACGGCGCCACTGGCATTCAACGACAGGCTGCGATAATCGCTGGCTTCGGTATAGCCCATGCCAATACTGGCCTGACTGCCCTGATAGGCCATGGAAAGTGCGGCGCTCTTGCGCCCTTGGTTATCATTGGTCAGTGCGGTGTTGTAGCTGAGCCGGCTGTCCAGCAAGCCGCCGTTCAGGCTGGCCCGTTCACTGTAGTGGCCATTCTCATGGCGCAGGTCGAAGCTGGCCTGTTGCTGGCGGCGAAAGTCCAGCGGCAGGTTCAGGCTCAGGCCGAAAGAGCGGCTAGCGTGGTTGCTGGTGTCCAGGGCTTGGGTGGCGAACAGGTTGACCCCCACCTTGCCCAGTTGCGTGTTGTACTGCAACTGGTACTGGCGGCGCTGGTAATTGGTTTGCCAGTAGGTGTCCTGGGAGAAGGTCAGACTCAGCGAACTGCGGTCACCTACGTTCTGGTAGACCGAAGCTTCCAGTCGGCTACGGCGGTTGCCAAGGTAATCGATGTTACTGCTGCGCTGTTGCACGGCCTCGTCGAAATCGCGGTAACCCTGGGTCGAGTAGCGGTAGCCGGCGAAGCGCAGGCTGGTACGGGTCTGGAAGCTTTTGCCGTAGCGCAGGGCAAGGCTGTGTCCCTGAACCTTGCCCTGTTCATGGCCCAGTTCGCTGGTAGCACGGGTGACATCGAACGACAGTGCTCCCAGGTTGCCGACGTCGCGGGCCAGACCCAGCACGCTGGCGTTGTAGTACTCGCTGGAAAGCAGGCCGCCGTACAGAGTGGTGTCCCAGGCACCGCCACGGGCCAGGGTGGCTTGCCAGAAGACCGGGTTGTCCAGCTGCTGCGCACTTTCATATTGGCCAACGGTGGCGCTGTAGCGCCAGATGCCTTCGCGCAACAGGCTGCCCATGGTCGAGTAGGGTTGGGTGAAGCGGCGTACCTGGCCATCGGCTTCGGTGATGACCACTTCAAGCTCACCATGGCTGGACCCTACGCTGAGGTCGTCGATGGCGTAGGGGCCGGGGGCGACGTAGGTAGCATAGATGGGGTAGCCATTGTGCAGCACTTCGACCTTGGCACGGCTTTGCGCCACGCCACGGATTACCGGCGCATACTGCTGCAAGGTGTCGGGCAGCATGCCGCTGTCCGAGGCCAGCTGCGCGCCGGTGAAGCGCACGCTACGGAACATCTCGCTATTGGTGAAGGTTTCACCCAGTGTCAGGTTGGCCTGCAGGCCAGGCAGGTCGCGTTGGGCATAGGTATCGCTACGTGTCCACTGGCGTTCACCGTCGGGCGTCTGGCGCAAGGCCTGCTTGCTGCGCAGGCGCCAGGCGCCCAGGTTGATACCACTGTTCAGGTACAGGTCCTGGCTATTACTGCTGCGGCCGTCGCGCTGGTTGCTGTGTTGGGCTGAGGCCTGGTAGTTGATGAACGCGGCATTGATGCCATTGCTCCAGCGCTCTTCCGGAATGCTGCCCGAACGGTCCTGGCGCAGGGCGATCTGCGGGATCGACAGAGCCAGGTGCAATTGTGCGGCGTTGAACTCGGCGGTTGCCTGCGGGAGATACTGCGCCAGGTCCAGGCACTGCGAAGTGTCGGGCAGGGGAGCCTCCAGCGCTTGTTCACGCAGGTTCAGACTGCGCAGCAACTCGGCCGTGAGGCAGGGTTGCAGGCCGTCGCCGTGGGGGGCTTCGACGAAGTCGAGCTCCTGTTCCGGTAAGGTGTCGAAGTTGAGCGTGAGGTTAACCCGGTAGCGTCCGGGAGGCAGGCGTGCCTGCGTGGCCAGGTGGCGCAGGGCCAGGGCACCCGCTTCGGCGGGCTGGCCGGGTGCCTGGCGCATGAAGCCAGATTGGAAGGCCATGTCGATTTGTTCGGCAGGTGCCGGGCTGGCCAAGGTCAGGGCCAGGCAACCGCCGAGCAGCGGCGGCAGCGGGGCGAGGCGCGGGCGCAACGGCATGAGCCTGCGCCGGTCGAGCTGGAGCATGAGCGAGTCCTGGGTGGCGCCGTCAGACGATGCACCGTTGGGCTCGTGCTAGGCGCCTGGTGCGATATTGGGAGTGGCGTGACGGCAGGTTGCGCTGCGGGATCACGGTTTACAGGCGAGGGCAGGGTAGGGGGGGAAGAGGGGGCGGGAATGTAGGAATAGTCAGTAGTCGTGGTGGAAGGAGTCGATGACGAAGCAGGTGACCCGCTAGCCGGTTCCCGCGGCTTATCAGCTGCGGGAACCGGTGCGATGGGCGTTAGCCTAGTCGGCCGACACCGTACTTTCCGTTCTTCATTTTCCCGAAAAAGAAGTTGTTATGTTCATCCAGCAGTGTTAGATCTCCCAGCCCGGTGCCTGGGGGAGCTGGGGCCCTAGTTCCAGTGCGGGCCGCGGCCTTTGTTGCATTTTCGGCACGAAGGCCCGCTGAGGTACTTGGTCCGTCGCTTACTAGCCTTGGCGAAGGTGTAGGTGTAGGTGTAGGTGTAGATGTAGGCGTAGGTGTAATGGGCGGGCTTCCTGGGGCAGTGGTTTGGGTTGCTGAGGAAGTAAAATTCACTTCCCGTACGGGTGTGCGAGGCGTGATTTTGAGACTTTTAACAGAGTTATTGATTACCTCAACCTTAGTCGCAACGTTGACCGCGGAACTACTAGCCGACTTCGCCGCCTTCACTGCCGCCCTCGTCGCTGCCGAACCGTAGCCGCCGGCATACATGCCAATGACGCTGAACACTGTACTGATGTGGAACAGCGCATCCGACAGCTCAGGGTTTTCAATCCTCTTTGCAGTTCCCACACCCTGGAGCACGGCAGCGACACCGTTGGACGCTACCCCTACAACACCCGCCACATAGCCGGCCGTGATGCCGAGGGTAGCCGGTGCCGTCCATGGCATGGCGATGGCCGAGACCACGAAGATGGCGGCGGTCGCAGCCACACCAAGCCAGACGTACCACGGTATCTTGGGTTTATTATCCGAGATGATCTCCAGCGGCGCTTCGCGGCCATGTGTCACCGGTTGGCCACGGTGGCCGGTAGGGTCTTGCCAGTAGACCGGGTTACCCAAGGCATAGCTGTACGGGTTGATGCCGGTTTCTTCGGGGGGGAGCGAATCTGGGCTATGGAAGCGCATCAGGCGTGGGTTGTAGGCCCGATAGCCAAGACCCAGCAGGTACCAGCCCAACCAGCCCAACCAGCCAAGAGCGCGCTCACGTGCTTCGCCATTGAACGCCAACAGGCTGCGCAGTTCTTGTGCGCTGTCCTCAGGCAGTTGTTCGCCGTACGGTGCGTAGCATGCATAGCGCGTGGTTTGCTCTTCGCTTTCGCAAATCACACTACCAGTGTGGTCGGTGAGCAGGAAGGTGACAGGCCCCACCGCGTTCTGTTCGGCCACGTCCAGTTGAAATTCCGCGCGGGGTTGGCCGCCAGTATGCAGGTACTGTGTCAGCAGTCCGTCCTCGAGGACGCTGTCCATTTCATAGCCCAGGTAGCGTCGCTGCTGCCGACTGTTGTCGTTACTGGAATAAACCAGTTGGTCATGGCCGTCATAGCCATACCGCGCTTTCAGCGTGCCAGCCGCATCCAGCACTTGTTGCAGCCGCCCGAAGGTGTCGTAGTACAGCTTGTTACCACATTCGTCGTTGAGCATATTGCCCAGTGCGTCATAGCCGAACGACTGCTCGGCTGGGCAACCCTCCGGCGGCAAAGTGTGTGTGACCTTGTCCAGTTGATAAATGTCATGGCTGGCATAGGTGAAGTTTGCATCGTCTCGTTGGCCATCGATGAAGGTCGTTCGGCAACGCTTGATATTGTCCACGTCGTCGAAACTGAATATCTGGGTCTTGATCTGTCGGCCATTCGCGACGGTTCGGGCGGTGTCTTCCGGGCAGTCATACTTCGTCAGACGGCCAAGTTCGTCGTATTGGAATGTTTCGTGACGAACACGCCGCCCACCGCGTTCCAGTGTACGCGAATGCAGCATGTCATCGTCCTGCCATACCTGTGTGAAAGTCTGCTCCTGGCCGTTTACACTCAGCGTGCGGCTGATTTCTCGTCCTAACGTATCGTAGTACTGATTACAAAGGGCAACAGGTTGTTGTTCCGGGATGGGGTTGGTTGTATCGCGGGTTTCGGTCGACTTGAGCAAACCGATGTCGTTGTACGCCAAGGTGGATTTCAGTGGGCCTTGTACAACACTGCTGATTCGACCGAGGTCGTCGTACTCATAATTGCACGGCAACCCATCACTGTACTTGCGTTGTAGCGGCCGGCCTTGCCAGGACTGCTGGTAGAAAGTGCTGTACGGCATGCCGCCGTGCTCCTGCCAGTGTTCCTCTGCCAAGTCACCCTGGTCGGTGTAAATATAACTGCGTACCCCAAGGGCATTGCTGGCAGTGTTGATATCCGCGCTGCTGACGTCGTACTCGAAGTCGGCGTTCTCGGTGCTCAGCAACTGGCCTTGTTCTTCCACTGTGGCCGTGAGCTTTTTCGGTTGTTCGGTCAGTTCCGGCTCGTAGTCATAGCGGATGATATGCTTGCACTTGCCTTTGCCGGTCATTTCCAGCTTGTACGCCGTGCGCGTTTCGACCAGTTGAGTTGTGCCCCTGTAGGTATAACATTCCTCCCGTGAGCCCACCGCCAGACGCACCAGCCGATCAAGGCCGTCGAAGTTTCGTTGGTACAGGATCTGCCCGGTGTTACTGCCAGCCACTTTCAGTTCAAGTCGCGTAACCAGTTCCCCCACGCTATGGCTGGCGAACTCGCGCAACAAGGTCGCTCCGTTCGGCCGCTGGTTGCTGAACATTCTTCCCAGCGCGTCATATCTGAACTGGTTGGTACGGGTGATCACCCTGCTGCTGTCGACAGGGTCTCTGATGGTCTCGGTTTCGCTGAGGCAGCGGCCAAGTCCGTCATAGGTGTAGTCGGTGCGACCGACCTGTAATACAGGTCTGTCTTTTTCCTCCACCTGTCGGTATTCGTAGACCGGCTTGCCGAAACGGTTCAGCTTGCTGATGTGCAACTGCAGACGCTTGCCTGGCAACTTCGGGCTTTCGATCCAGCGAGTCACCAGTCGCCCACCGGCCTCAAGTGGCGAGGTGTCGACGCGTTCCCTTACGCCATCCGGGCGAATCACGTCACTCCGTTGTCCCCAGCCATCGTAGGCGTAGCGGTTTACCAGCTGCAGCACGCGCTCTGCTTGTGACCCATCGTTGGCCGGCAGATAGTCAAAGCTGGTTTCGCTGGCCAGGCGGCCAGCCGAGTCATAGCGCATTTGGGATACGGTGCGCGTAATGGGGTTGCCGCTGAGTGGGTGCTTGGCTGTGCGCTGCTCCTTGATAGGGCGGCGGTTGCCGTCGTAGACGATGCGGGTGATGACCCCCTTGTTGTCTGTGATTTCTTCAGCAGCGCGTATCTTTCCGTCATCCTCGAGGAACTTATAGACCGTCGTGTGTGTAGCGGCAAATGACGTGCCCGGGCTAGCAGTTTGCCCGATGACGCGCCCCAGCAGATCGTGTCGATAGCGTGTGAACACGCCATTGGCGTCCTGTTCCAGCACTAACTGCCCGGTGTGCAAGGCAAAGGTGCTGGTTGTCTTTCTCTGCAGGGTACCTGTGTAGTCAGTAAAGGTTTCGGTGTTTTGGCCCCAGCTCAGCGTGCCATCATCTGCCTTGACCTTCTCATACTTCCAGCTGCTGACAGCTTTAGTGTCATTGATTTCCAGGACTTGCTTATCGAGTCGACCATGCAGGAACGGCAGGTCGGGCTTGTTGAGGTAGTGGCGCTTTTTACTGTTGAGTAAACGCCCGTCTTCTACCGGACCTTCGTACATGTCTTCCTGCTGCAGCGCCAGCCAATTTGGCAGGTTGGGCAAATCTGGGGCGATGTTGGCTTGGGGAATTGCAGGCAGTTCGATGTATTTATACAGGTTGCTCACGACCTGCGCCTTCGGTGCTTCTGGATTGTCTGTGCTGGCCGGGTAAATGGTGGCGGTCATGAGGTTGCGAACGAAGCCTTCCGGGTCTTCGGTGCCAGGATAGTAAGTGCGCTCCATACGCGAGCCGTCGGGTTTGATCTCTGTCAGCAGGTTGCCGTAATTATCATAGAGGGTGGTCGTTTCTTCGCTATCGCCTGGTTCCGATGAGCCAGCCTGGCGCCAGCTTTTTATAACTTTATGTGGTAGCTGGAAGTAAGCAGGCTGGTCGCCGAATTGTGTGTTTTCTTTTTCGTGGTACTTCGTACTTATCGTTTCAATGCAGCCTTGCTCAGTGGTGGTCTGCAGGGTCATCAGATGAAACCGGTTGAATGTGCTGACGACCGTCCGCTGAATAGCACTGCCGAGATAATGCTCGGCAGTCGAAGTGTATTCATAATGGGAATTGGCGTACCTGTACAGTTGATCTGTGCCATCATCTCCATAAATAAGGCCAGTGTTATTGCCAAGGAAGTTGTTGCTTGAGAAACGGTAACGTGTTCGCATGTGAGTGCTAGTATCGAGCCGGTCGGGCATGACCACATGCTCTTCGACACAGGGCAGAGTGCGCTCGATACCCGGGTATTTGTGGCCATCACCTTTGTACCTTATCGTTTCCACGCCGCCATCTGGGTTTTTGATGCGATTTATGAAGTAAAGTGTAACTTTCTCATTGCCTGTGCCTTGTTCATGGCTTTGATAATTCACGTCCCAGTATTCATCGGTCGAGGTGGGCAGGATTATTTTTCTGAGTTGTTCGCTGTCCAGCTTCAGCGTGTAGCGCGCGCTGTCGGGGGTTTTCGGGTTGCTTGTGATACTGACCTGATCTGTTAACGAATAGTCGATTTCGAGCAGACTGCGTCCCGTATCGTCCGTGATCGAGGTCAGTCGTGGGTGATCTTTCTCTGTGTCGTACATGAACCTGATGCCATGGCCAGAGGCATTGGTGACGCGTGCCGTTATTGCTATATCGGGGTTGCTGCGTTGTGGTTCAAGAATCTCGATCAACCCAGACTTGTGGGCAATTCGATAGCGCTTCCTGTTGTCTTTGCTGATGTTCTGGAAGTGAAAACTTTCCAACTTTACTTCAGGAATTACAGGTTTTTCCCCGGGCCCGTTATCGTGAACTTTAAATGTCTCGCCGGTGTAAAGATCGAGCATGCCGGTGAGGGAGTTGAAGCGACTGTTCTTTAGGTTCCAACCAATACCAAAACCGGCATTCGTACTATTCATCGGGTTGAAATCAAGTTGCCCAGGATAATCCGGGCCACACAAGTCATTGGCGTTCAGTGGTGGCAGGGCAATGGACTGGGTAAACAAGCCGGTGCGTGGGTCGACACTACTTTGCATGAAGCTGGAAAAATGGAAGGCATTCGATGTGGTTGCCATGGCGTTAGGTCCTGAGAGGTTAATTTGCTGGCCGCGCTGCAGCCCAGAAAGAAAACCTGAATGCGCAGTGGTTCTGCGTGCGCATGAACCCGCCTTATCTGGTTCTTCAAGTCGTGTCTTTTCAGCGGGCTGCCCAGGCATTACGAATATCAGAAGCGCTCAGCCTGTCTCGAAGGCTAAGAAAAAAACTACGCCTGCGCACCTGGTAAAACTGATAGGTGCGCCTTGCCTGCACAGCAGCGTGGCGCTGCCGGCTACCTGTTAATTCTGCTAGTTGTCTGCGCCACAGGCCTGCTCTAAAAATGACCTGGCATGTGATCGGATATCAGCGGGTGGCGCTACGGCAACGCTGTCTTGCGTTTCACTCCCCCATGTTCCCCTTATTGTGACCTGCGTATCTGATCTCGGTGTGAAGAGAGGTGCGTATGGAGTGGAGGTATTGATATGGTTGAGCGACCGGGCCAACCGAATATTGGGCTTTTGAAATCCTCTTCTGTGGATTGTCTGGAACGAGATATCAAAAATAGTGGTTACCGTAAGGAGGATCTTGCAGCTCCTAGCATTCCTGACTTGACTGCGTCCAATGAGATTGACCTGGACAAGTTGGGTGCTAATGACTTGCGCACGACGATTCAGTACGACGGCATGAAGAAAGACGACAGGTTGCGCGTACGTTGGTTAGGACGAGGTACAACGGGAAAGGCATTCGACTATGTAGGTAATTTTTATATCGAGGATAAAGACCTGCCCGACGGGCTTGAAGTAAGCATCCAGAACCAATATCTGGTCGACGCTGCCGGCGGAGAGGTATTTTATTCCTACACCTTTCAACCTGGCTCGTCTGAAGAGGCCGAGTCGTTGCGCAGGTTTTGCTACATCGGGCTGAGGCCGCGCTTAGGTGAAACGCTGTCTGTACTGCAACTGGTTCAGTCGCACGGCCTGATCATCCAGCCAGACAAGCTGCCTGGGGCCGGGCTGACAGCAATGGTGCCTCGCTATCAAGCCATGCGCGAGGGCGACAAGGTCACCCTCAGGGTCGTAGGGTATGAATCCGACGGTACCGAGGATCAGACCTGGACACGGCAGGTCACCGTAGGCAAGACCCACTTCGATAAACAAGCCATCAGTGAAGTGATCGGGAGGGGGTTCTTCGACTGGATCGACCCGGGCTACGTGTTGGCGTCCTACACCATAGATTTCGTCGACGGTGGGCAACTGGAGTCTCCGGTACAGCGTCTGACAGTCGACTCAGACGCTACGCTACCCGGCTATCTCGATAAACCGTCAATTGACGGGTACACCGAGGGCGATCCGCTGGATCCCAGCAAACACCCTGATGGCTTGGTGGTCAAGGTGCCGGAATATCCTGGCATTGCGGATTCGGACTACATCGTCATGTTGTGGTCGATCCCGGGCGGGGGGCGGCAGTGGCTGCCATCCTTGCGTGTGGACCCGAGTACGCGAGCTTCCGACTCGATCGTCTTCCAGGTTGACCAGGAAATACTCGTCGAGAGCCAAAGCTCCAAGGTAAGTGTTTCTTTCCTGTATGGTCGCCAAGGTGCCGCGTTGCACTCGCAAGTACTGGAAGTGAATGTGCAGCGTGCACGTCTTCCTGATGCCCCGACGGTTGCCAAGGCTACTTCTGATGGTGCGGCAAATAGAGGTCTCATACTGGCGGGCGAGTCTACGGCTGGTGTTTATGTCGATGTGCCTGCGGCGGAGGTGCAAGAAGGAGAAGTGCCCCACGTTCATTGGTGGGGACGCACCCCGTTTGGCCAGTATATCGCCCAGGAACCGGCTTCCCCGGCCAACCCGCTGCGGTTCTGGATCCCCCCGGAATATGTGCCGGCCAATATGGGTAAAGGCGAGAAGGATTTTACCGAGCGCTTCGATGTTTTCTATCGTTTGACGCGAGGCGACGACTACGTCCAATCGCAACCTTACAAATTGCGTATCAAACCCTTGGCGACATCTACTTACCCATCTGTGAGATGTGAGGGTTTCGATGACGGCGGAGTATCCCTTGCCGCTGTGCCCGAGAAGGGGCTTGGGCTGATGTTGGATACTTGGACATTCGTAGCCGCAGGTCAGTTGCTGACTATCGAAATGTCCGGTGTGGACAAGGCGTCACAACCGGTCAGGGTCATCGTAAGGGACGCTAAAGCCGTCACGGTCGATGAGGCGAATAATGGGATCAAGGAGTTACTCGCCAAAGACCATCTTAGAAAATTGAAAATAGATGATCGTTTCACGTTGAGCGCTCGGGTGAGCTTTAACGGAGGCGAACATTTCTTTCAATTCATTCCTTATTCATTGCCGCTGCGCAACTAACAGGTTGCTCACTGAGTGAATATAGGGGCGGTCCGGAATATTCGATTTTTAAACAGCGAGGAAACTAACATGGCTAGGCCGACACTGAGCGAGTATCTGACTTATATGGGCAAGGCGCCACGTACAAAAGGTTGGGGGGCCTTGTTGGTCTATGATCGCGCGAAAACCAACATGCTGCTGATGCAGGAGCATATTCTACGCGGGCAGCAAGGGGCTTGGATCGAACCGGTTTCCGGTGAAAAAGTTACCGAGAACGGCAAGATTTCCCGCCTTTCCAACTTTTCTTTCGGTGCGCCGGTCTTGTCGTTCGAGAACGCGAACATCGGTAGTTCAATGGCCATGCTGAGCATGCCCGTGCTCGGTGGCATACTGACCGAGTATAGCCGTCAGCAGGGGGCCAGCCAGCCGATTCTGATCGGTCTCACCAAATTTGACCCCCTGACCGCGCCACGTGTGAAGATGAATATCAAGCTCAACGAAGGCGGCGGTGGAGTTGTGGGCGAGGATGGCCGGGTGACATTGGACCTGTCCAATAGTGAGGGTTATTACTTCGAGGTTAGTCAGTGGGAGGAACTGAATACAAAACTGGGAGAGTTGATTGAGGAGAAGTTTAAAGAGCCTGAAAGGGGAGAACAAGTTTGGGAATTGAACAGGCTGGCACCGATTGAAGGTGGCCTTAACCCAACGTCCTTCAGGGTACGGACGCATTCGCTGGCCAAAGCGGGGAGTGCCGTTTCGAGTCCACTGCAGGAAGAACAGGAAGAGGGAGCGGTTATTGTCGGTGTCGCATTCAATGGCGACAAGAATGGCGATTTTCCAGCCGATGATAAGGATATGCCTTATTTCCTTCCTTCGCGAGACGGTGGTGCATACACAATGAATTTGTGTATGCATAATGAGGTTTGGATGGGCTCTGCAGTGAACACGCTGATGTCGGCTTTGCCGCATGTAAAGGTCAAAGGTCCAGAGTTTGTTTATGATAATCTAGGCTTTTTGCGGACTGTGGTTGTCGGCCAGTTCAACGTTAGTGTAATGGCTAACGCTTTTAAAGAAGAGCTGGGTGATATGAGAAATGTGAATATCGTTGCCAGCTTCAATCAGCCCATGGGTATTTTCAGTTTTAAACTGGAGGAAGGCTCTCTTCTGTTGACATGGACTGATGCCGGTACCTATGGAAATGTGGAGATTGCTTGGCTGGAGTGGATAGCTGGCTCGCTTTTGCCGTTCCGTCTTGAAAAGCAAACAGACGTGAACATATCGGCCATTTGCCGGGTGGCCGTCGAGGTTGATGGAGGCAAGCTCATCCTGAGGCCAGGCGAAACAAAGGTTTCATGTGACATGAAGCTCAAGGATACCAATCCGCTATTTCTAGCCCTTTTTGATAGAGTGGCTTCTGACTTCGAAGCGAAGACCAAAGCTTTTATAAGCGATATTTTTGATCATCTAGATGGCACCTTTGAGCTTATTGACCTGCTGCGTCTAAATGGTTTGTTGTTCCGCAACAATACACGACCTGTAATTGATACTTCCTGGACCTTTGGGGACCTTTCATTGCTGGGTGACCTGGCCCCTGCGCTCACATCTTTTGCAATCGATCCGCTTGACAAGGTCCTCCTCGCCGGTGGCCAGCAGAAGTTGACGCTGGTGCCCTGGCCGGAGGAAACCGTTACCTGGACCGTCAAGGCTGCCGATGATGGCTCTACCGATAAAACACTGGTGGGCGAGATCGTGGGGGATATATACAAGGCACCCGCAGCGGACAAGGTTCCCGGCACATTCCGCAACATCATTGTCACGGCCACGGCTGGCGAGAACAGCAGCAGTGCCCAACTGACCATCGTACCCAAACCAGTGGCGGTCAGACCGAACCTGCTGAGTGCGAACTTCACTAAAGACAAACCGGAGCGCTATGTACTGGAGGGCGGTAGCGTAGATTCGGCGCTGACATGGGAGAAGAGTGCCAACTTCAAGGGTATTTTGCGAGATCCGGAGCCTTCCGATTACAACGATCTTGTTATCCCTCGGGACAAGAAGTGCAAGATCTATGTCGCGCCTCAGAAAGATCCGGGCACTGGCCAGGACCGGCTCATGCAACTGGACCAGGTGCGGGTCAGTGGTGGGGGCCGCACGGAAACCATCGATATCATTACTGCATGGGACATGCCGTCGGCAACCATGACGGTCGACGCAGTGGGTAATGCACTCAAGCTGACGCTGACAGTCGCATCCTGGGAGGGAGATGATGAGGTTCTTCCACCCGAGAAAACGCAGTGGTACAAGGTTCTGGGCACCGGGAAAATCGATGACGCCAAGGGTACTTACACGCCAGGGGCGGACGAGGGCGATTACGTGATTATTGCCGGTGTTGCCAAGCAGAGTGGGCTGTCCTGGAATTACAGCGTACTGCCTATGCCTTACACCGAAGTGGAAGCCCAGGTTTTCGCTGAGGTCAATGAGGCTTTCGATCGCCTGCAGGCAGCGAGGTCATGATCATGTCTGCTAATTCCAAACAGGACTTGCTCGATGAGTTGGCCAAGGGCGACAGCATGCGCCGCTGGGGCGCGGTACTGGCGCTTGGCCGGGACGCAGTCAACAGGGGGTTGCAAAGCAACTTCGTGGAGGCATTTACCGACTCTGGTGTGCTGCAGCCTATCAGTGGTGAGTTCTATATTGACCCTGGCACCAGGACTGAAAAGGTAGCTTTCGAAAACCTTACCCTGGGCCCGACGCAGTTGTCTTTCCAGGGCGCATCGGGCAGCGGGCCGCAGGTGCGGGTGCGGATGGAGCTGATCGCGGGGAACTGTGTGTCTTCGACGTTCATGATCGGCAACGTCAATCGCCTCAGAAGAAGCCATGCCCTGGAAATGGGCATGGGCTATCAGTTCGAAGTCTATGGCCGCCTGAAGGTGCAGGCGCACGAGCACCTCGATAGGAGCTTGGTGGTGCTCGACCTGAGCGAGGCCGACAACCCTACCTGTACCTTGGGCTTCAGCAGCACCGCTGCGAGCGCGATGGGAAAATTCATTCTCGAGCAGCTTCGTCAGCAGGGCGTGCTGGCCCGTCAGATACCGGTGCTAGCATTCGATATATTCGGTCGTAACGGATTGTCCACTAGCCGCATCGAGGTCGTGGCCCAACAAGCGCCCGCTGGCGGAGGCGGGGGTACATCGCCGGTAGATGATGGCGCACTGTTGGTACTGATGCAATTGGTCGCGGGTGTGGAAGCGGGCCAGCCAGGCAGCCCCTTGCCTTACTTGTTGCCGCGCAAGACTGACAAGGACAACTATGCCAGTGCACTGTTGATCAGTCGTCTGCGTGCGCCCATCGCTAAAGCGCGTCCGTCTGTCGCCCTGGAGCAACTGGTTTTGCCCGATGCCTATCAGGTCGTGCTGGAGCAGGAAGAGCACAACCCGCATGACATGATCGTTTTCGGCGATGTCAGGGCCAGTAGCTACTCTCGGCAGCTACTGCCGAATATCGCAAGGGTCTCTGCTGGCAATGAGGTGCGGTTTGACGTTGGGGCCACTGTCAGCCGGTGGTCGGCGGCCGATGTGTATCATCCGCAAAATTCTGGCGAGATGGAAGATGCCAAGTACACCGCTCCCAGTGTGCACACGTTCCCGGCGCAGCAACGCCTGGTGAAGATTACCGGTAGTTTGGCCAGTGGCAATGGGGAGGTGTCCAGGTCGTCGTTGCTGGTGGTGTCAACGGAGCAGCTGGCAGTTTCCCCGCGGGTGGTTATCTGGGCGAAAGGGGATGACCCTGTTCGGTTGACTGCATCCGAAGGCGGCAGGTTGGAGTGGGCGCTCGAGGGCGATGCGTTCGGTAGCATCCAGCGTGACCCGGAGGGCGATCAGAATACGCCCCATGCTCTTTTCACGCCTGCTCCGCCTACCGATAACTCACCGATTCGCCTGCAGCGCATCCGGGTCAGGAACTGGGGGGAGGAGGAAGGTTATGCGACCGTGATCATCCTCGACAAGATTGCACCCTGGGAGGTACAGCCCTTCCATGTATCCACGTTACCGGCCGATGGCAAAGTGTCTTTTTCCATGCCTGAGTTGCCAGAAGAGCCTGCAGCGACGACGCTTGAGACGGCGTGGGACGACCACCCTGTCGTGCAAAGTACTCGATGGGTGCTGTATGGCGAAGGCGAACTTGATGCGGAAAACGGTCAATATACGGCGCCTGAGCAAAGCACAGGTCAAGCCAGTGTCGTGGCGGGTATCTACGGTGGCCAGGCGGGTATCGCAGTGATCGAGCATCATGCAGGGTCGCCTCGGGAAATGGCCCTGAGCAAACAGCGCTGGATATCCCTGCAGCATTTCTATGTCAGCCTGAACAATACATCCAGAAAAGTCGCCTTGGCTAATGGCAGGCAGCAGGTGGGAATTGATATCGAAATCAAGACTGACCTGGTTGAAACTGAAGTTGGCCCCGTTCCTATTCCAATCAGCGATGCCGAACTGGCCACGCTGGTATTGACACACAGGGATGGGACAAGGATCGACTGGCTGCCTGTGGGGACGGAAAGCCTCAAGACGGACGGTCGAAAGTGGGTAGCCAATAAAGCTCGCAATCGCTTCGATTATTACCCAGTCGCTCTCGCTGCACCTTCCACTGTACTAGAGGATGATCAGGCTACACGTCGCGTAACGGTCTACCTTCAAACCACCCAGGCTGAAGTGACACACATCCGTGCCGAGTTCCGAGGCCATGATAACCAAGTCCACAGGTCATATGACAAGAGCAAGGAACGAGGCCAGGTAGAACTTGAGGGGCGAGTAGTTGAGCCACTAACTGAAGCGGATATAGAAGTATTCAAAGGTAAACGGATACGAGAGCAAGGTGGGTTCGATAAGGAACGGAAAGATGGCACCTTGGATATTCATAATTACTGGCATTATACAACTGACTATTGGCTGCTCAAGGGCATAAGGCGCAGGTTTGTAGATGTACTCTTCGACCAGATTTCCATGGCGAAGTGGGAAAGTGAGCTGCTCGACGAAGCATTCTGCAGTTACGTGGGAACTGCGTACTTTCCTCGTGCTCTTCCCGGTCAGCGACCGGTTGGCGGACGCATGGAGTACCAGGCTGAATTGGAGTTGCTGGCAATTCAGCAAGCCGGTACACCGTTGGATCGCGTTATCAAGCAAAGTGAGATACCAGCAGAAGGCGCCGTGTTGTTTGTGATCGAGCGGGTCGCGGACATGAAGTTCTGGTACGACCACAATGGCGTTCGATGGCGCGAAGGCTTGGGAGAGCCGATGCAACTCACGTTGATCGACAACTACGGCTCAGCCCACACGCTGAAAGTCAGGTGGGGACGAAAAAATAACGACGGCTCCATCGATTCATCGGATGTGCGAAACTTCTTGCACTTCGAAATCATATCTGCTTGAGAAATGTTGATGGGCACAGTGAACTGTGCTGGTTCTTTTACTGTATTGGCTGCCCCTACGGTCAGGGGCAGCCACGCCCTGTTGAGGGATATATATGACGACGAAGTCTGTAGTGCACTCCAATGCTTTCAACTTCATGAGCTTCGTGCAAGGTGGCGTAGACTCTCGGACCGGGCAATATAGCCTGACTATCGAGCTGCCTGGTATGCCGGCCAACTACCTGAATGGCCCCAACTTGCCTTTACGCATCACGTTCAACCCCATGAACCCGGAAGACTCGGGGTTCGGCGCCGGCTGGCGTTTAGGCCTGAGCGAATATGATCTGGATAGCCAGATGCTCAGCCTGCACAGCGGTGAGCAATTCAAGGTCGTGGACAACGGGCCAGGCCGGAAAGGTAGGGTGCCGGAGCGCAAAATTGATAGTTTCCATTTTGAACATGTTCTTGTGGAAGGCGAAACCCGTTATCGCGTCGCGCACAAATCAGGTTTGATCGAGTTGCTCAAGGTGTACACGGTTCCTGCTCCCGAGCCAGGGCTGCCGGACCGACGGGTAGCGTTCCCGGCGCAGGTACTGGCACCGACCGGGCATGGTGTTTCCTTGCGGTACGACATTGTGCAGGTGCCATCACCGATGCCAGGTATCCCGGCGAAACGGGTGCCCTGCCTGGCCGAGATGGAGGATGACACCGGACGCAAACTGCTGAAGATCGATTATTCCCTCAGCGACCGGATATTCATCGATATCAACCCGGACACGCTGGCGCGTGCGCGTTATACACTGCTGCGCAATGGAAGTGAACTGGAGAAGGTCATACTGCCGACCAAAGATAATGCACGTTGGCAGTTCAAGTACAGGGTGATGGGCGAGGTGCGTTGCCTCGTAGCGCTGCAGACGCCTGTCAATGGCGCTGAAGAAATCATCTATGACGAAGCAGGACACAAGTTTCCCGGCAGTGGTGGCAGGACACTGCCACGCGTAAAAAGTCATGTGGTCAAGCCGGGTGCGAAGCAGCCTGACATGCGTACGGACTACAGCTACAGCTCGAATAACTTCCTGGGTAACAACACAAGTATCACTTGGGAAGACAACGGTGAGGACAACCTGTACAAGAATGCCGACGTGACGTACCTCTACAATGCCACGGCCACGCATTTCAAAGGCGGCAAAGGGGTACGAACGGTCAAGTCCACGTTCAACCGTTTCCATTTGATGATCGAACAGGTCACTACGCAAAGCGATTGCATTGAAACGCAAACCGTCCATTATCCTGAGGTACCGAACAGGCAATTCGGGGATCAGCCAGCGAATTTCCAGTTGGCTGAAACCACGATCACTTCTTGGCGCCAAGGCCTGTCGGGCGCCCCCCGGGAAGAGAAGGAAATTACCCGCTACGATCTTTATGGCAACCTGACGGAAAAGATCGAGGCCAATGGCAAAACGACGGTATGGACGTATTATCCGGCCCATGAGGACCCCGAGCAATTCGTGCGCCACATCAAGACCGAGGAAGTTATTCCGGCCGTTGGAGAGGGCCGCGCCGAAGCGCTGCGCAACCTGTACACCTACCGCTTGCTTTCGTCGCTCGCAGAGCAAGGCAAGGGAACCCTGCAGCGTCACCACGACCAACAGGTCCGGGTGCGTGATGAAGCGCCACTGTGGCACACCACTATCGAATATTACGCAGACCCCACCGATGTAGTTGCGTATGGCAGGCCGAAGGCGCTGACACAAGTGCTGAATGGCAAGAAGACCCTTACCGAGTATGTCTATGGCGAGGTGTCGATCGAAGGTCACCCGGCAGTACAGACGGTTGAAACCCTGACCGGGTTCGATCACGGCCAGCCGCTGCTCGCCCGCGAACAGGCGCATGTGAAGGGTGGGGCGAGCCGGCATTCGCAGAAGGTCAACACCCTCCAGCATTCGCTCTTGATCGGTGAGCCAATGCTCAACTACGACGACAATCAGGTGCAGATTGCCTATCTGTATGACGAACTGCGGCGTGTCATCCGCGAAACGGTCGACCCGTTCGGTGAGTTCAAAGCTTGGCGCAGCTACAACTATTACCTGTCTTCTGATGGTCAGCAGGCTTACCAGGAAGAGACTGATGTGAAGGGGGTGACCACCTGGACCTATGTGGATGGGCTCAATCGGGTTCAGCGGGTAGAACGCCAGGACCCGGATTTTGGCGCTACCGCTAAAGCGAGGGCAACGCCGCGGCTCAGGAAAACCGCGCATTATGATGAACTGGGCGATTTGCTGGAAGAGGTCCAGTACGAATGGCTGGAGCTGAAGAACCTGCCATTGTCCACCCGTTACGAGTATGACGATTGGCGCCAGCGTAGCTGCGAAATCGGCCCGGACGGCGTACGCAACTACACAGTGACCGATCCGGTCGGTTTGCCGGATCGGCTGGGGCCAGTTGTTCGCGAGTGGCGAGAGTCCAAGTCACGATTGCTACGCAGTGGTACCACTATTACTCGCATGAACCTGTTCGAGCAGCCGGTCGATGTCGAGCGAGTGGATAACCGGGGACAAACCGAGAGTTTGCATCGGTATTACTACGATGGGTGGGGGCGTACTGTTCGGGAAGTGGATGCACGCGGGTATGAAACGTCGTCTGTTTACGATGAGTACGATCGGCTTGTCGACCAGATACTGCCTGATGGATCGGTGGTGCACCGTGACTACGCCCCGCATGCCAAGGGCGATCTGCCGACGTTGATCAAGGTGAAAGATGTTACGGATGGCAAGGATTATGTGATGGGTACGCAAACCTTCGATGGCCTGGATCGCATGATCGAGTCGGTAACCGGCGGGCGGGTGCGCACTCTGTTGTATGATCTCGGGCAGCACCAGCCGGCGGTAGTGATCACACCTGCCGGTAACCGCATCGACTACAAATATGTGCCGCAATTGAGTGAAGAACCGCTGCGTCGTACGTTCGCGGGTGACGACGCGAGCTACGTGTACGACAAGCAGAACGCGCGTTTGCTTAACTGCACCGAGAACGACGAAGCGCTTGAGCGTGAGTATTTCAGCACTGGCGAACTGAAAACGGAAAGGCGTCAGCGAACCGGTGAGGAACTCTATGAGATGGCCTATGTGCACAGCATCGATGCTCGGTTGCTGAGGTACACGGATGTGCTTGGCAAGACCCAGTTCTATGAATACGACTCGGCAGGGCAGTTGCGCCAGACCAGCCTGGAGAATGTCACCAGTACTTTTGACTACGATGCATTGGGCAGGATGGCCAGCATTTTCACCGAAACCGAGGATGAGGACGGGACACATCGCAGCCTGCGAACCGAGCTGTTCTATGACGATTTCGACCGTGAAATCCTGCGACGTTTCGACTTTGGCGATACCGTTCAGACTTTGGCACAAGCCTACAACGCGGTAGATGGCATCATCAGTAAAACGCTGAAGGAGGGCGATGCGGAACTGCGCCACGAAGACTTCGAATACGACGAGAGGGCCAGGTTGCGGAAATATACCTGCCGAGGTGTAACTGACTATGTACCTGTCGACCCCTATGGAAACAAGATCGAGGAGCAGCTTTTCCGCTTCGATGGCCGCGATAATATCACCCGGGTTCGAACCACCTTCAATGGCGGGAAGATTGACGCTACTTACCTGTTCGGCAATGAGGCGGATCCGGCACAGTTGACGGGTATTGACATGATTTGGGCCGATGGGAAAACGGAACACATTCCGTTGGAGTATGACGGCGATGGCAATTTGAAAACTGACGAAGAGAAGCGTCAGTTGACCTATGATGCCCTGGGGCGCCTGTCGCAGGTGGTTGTACCTGCACAAGGTATTACAGCCAATTACGGCTATGACCCGCTAGACCGTCTGGCGTCGCAGGATGCTTGAAGCACGCGGGTAATCGAAAGAGCGGTATTTTAAATCGACAATGTAGTCGGAGCCTGCCTTTGCGCAGGCTTTTTCTTATCTTGGATGTCCAGGTTGACTTGTTGTCAACTGATAAAATTGTCAGTTCACCGAGTGTGCGTTGCGTGATTGAATAGTCCCTGTGATATTGGCTTTGAAGTTAATATTGACGTCAATCATGACAGGGTGGGCCATCGGAATGAGCAGCAAGATTCATACACCAGCTGAGTCGACTCGGCAAATGGTAAGGCGCGCAAGAGCCGTGAACTCGGAAGGCAAGGCGCTGGTCAAGCCGGGTATAGATCCGACTCTGTTGGCAGACACCCGGGATGGTACGGTATTCAGCGCTGTTTTGACTGACGCCACGAAGAATCTGCTCATCAGCATCGAGGCGTGGCCGTTGCTGGAAGGCACTCCGGCGGGTTTTTTTGATGTATTGGAAATCTATCATGCCTCCGCGAGCGGTGTGTCTACATTGCTGTCGAGTGAAGAGTATACAGGCGCTGATGTTGGGAAGTTCCCACTTTCGGTAGTCATAGATAAAGATAAGGTCGAGAGTTGGGTGGATGGGCCGCAGCTATTTAGCTACAAGGTCAAACCATGGAACGGCTCTGACCCGACGGAATCTGAAGTGCTGAGCCTGATTTTTGACCGTATGCCTCCTTATGGTAATAGCACGCCTGTCGCGCTTCCTGCGTTGGGCTATGATGTTATTGACGCGAATATTAACAATGTGTCGGTCGAGTTGCCGGACTATGACACGTACGCGGTTGGCGATAAGGTTTATGTTTACTGGCTGAATCATGTTCCGGAAGATCCATCCACAATATCTCCGGTTGCTTCCGATGTGATAGATGTATTGCCAAAGACATTGAAGGTACCCGCTGAGGAGATCAAGGCGGTGGGGGATGGCGGGGTGTATGTACTGTATGCACTGGTCGACAAGGCTGGCAATATCAGCAGGCTGTCATTGCCGATGGCTGTGGGTGTTGCCGTGGGACCGCTGCCCTCAGGGCTTCAGGACCCGGCAGTGCCGTTGGCGGCAGATGGCTTGATTGATCAGGAGGATGCCTGGGCCGGGGTAGTGGTGGAGGTTCCGAGCTTTGACAACTGGAAATCGACCGATTGGGTGCAGGTCAGGTGGGGGGCGTTGGGGCTCGGCTGGCGTGAAATAGGTAGCGCTCCCAAGTTTCCGCTTGAATTCGTGGTCCTGCCCAAGCAATTGTGGGATCAATATGGCGCTACGAGCACGGGCAACGTAGAAACCAACGTCAGTTATGAACTGCGCCGCGGTGCGGTGCCGCAGGGCGGTAAAGACATTGATGTGGATGTGAACCTGGAGGTCATCGGGCCGACTGATCCAGGCACTGACCCTGGCTGGCCAGACCCAGTCAATCCGAAACTTTCGCTTGCTGAAGTTTTTGGCAGAAGTTCCGATACGCTGAATACATTGCTGCCGGAAGATGAGAAACAGGACGCTGTGCTGAAAGTCACAATCGATGCGGCTTTCAAAGAGGGCGATATTGTCAGTTTTTATTGGGATGATGAACATGTCGTCGAGATTGACTACACGCTGGCAGCCAAAGACTTGGGGGCGGAAATAAATGTGGATGTTCCCTGGGCTTATATCGAAGCGCGTAACAATGGCAGTGTGCCTGTGTGTTATATGGTTGAACGCCCTGGTGTGCCCAATCGTCCGAAGTCTGCAAGTACCATCGTCAATGTCGAAGCCATTGTTCTACGCCCGGATGCGCCCGCCTTTTTGGGGGGGAATACCAGTGCGAACCCGCCTGAAGGTTGGTTGACCTGCGCAGCCCTGTACGATGATGACAATCCTAGTCCGTTGGATCCGGCAATCAGAGTATTGATAAAAGGCCTTGGTGATTATGGTTTGAAGGCAGGCGACCAATTGACCATGCATTGGTATGCTGTGCATAACCTTAACGGTGAGGAGAAAATTGACGATACCGTGTTAGACGAGGTGATAGCTCTGACGGAAGCAGACCTTGCTGAGTTGGTGTGGCGTGTGCAGCCGTATAATGAGTATATTCTGCCAATTTATAATTATCACGCTACCATTCATTATGGGCGAGGGCGTGTCTATTACAGTTTTTCTATCGACGGAAAAACTGTTAATTCAGAGTTGGCGGAGCAAGTTGTTTCCATGCACAATGCAGCCGGTAGTTGTCCTCTCAGACCTTGAATGAAATATGGCGGTGCCTAACCAACTTGGCATCGGCGTTGGTTTCATTTGGAGCTTAGGATTTTTCCTACAGAGATTTGGGAATTTCCCTTGTAGCCTTGTCGGTGATCGCTTTCCTTTGGCAACGATGATCCGACATGAACGAGGTTTGAAGTTAATGAATAAAGGCCGGAAACTGTCTTTGAGCCCTTTAGTGCAAGCGCTCTGCATGGCGCCTATGATGCTTTTGGTCACCCCTGGCGTATCGGCAGTGACCACCGTCGAGGGTACGCTTGATATAGACAGTACTACCCCGCTCGACAACTATCGGCTGAACCCCAACGCCAGGCTCAATGCGGTGGGCGCTTCAATGAATGATGTTGCTGTCGGTACTGGTGCGCACCTGAACATGCAAGCCAGCACGATCGAGGCCCAACGGGCGGATGGTGTCGATCTGGTGGCGGGCGCCTCTGCCAGCATCGCCGGCAACTCTCGGGTGGTCAGTGACCGCTTTGGCTTACGCTTGCAGCATGATGGCAGCACAGGTGCTTCGGCCTTGGTCTCCGACAGCCATGTCGAGGGTGGCAGGGCCGGGGCTCTGGTGTCCGCCGCATCACGTCTGGTGCTGCAGGGCAGCACGCTGGTTGGCAACGGCACGGCACCGGCAGCCCAGTTGTTTGGCAACGCCGAGCTTTCGGCACAGGGCAGCTCGGTGGTTGGCGCCACTGACGGCTTGCTGGTACTTGCCGACCCCACGTTCTCGGGGGCCGCCAGGATCAACTTGGTTGGCTCGCGGGTCGAGGGCCAGGATGGTTCGGCGATTGTCGTGGGGCACTCCCTGATCGGCCCGACCAAGGCGGACATCGTCGTTGCCAGTGGTTCGAGCCTGGTGGCGAGCAACGGTAACCTGCTTGAAGTGGTGGGAGGGTCCGAGGCCACCATGACTGTGGACAATAGCCACCTGGTAGGGGATGTACGGGTCGAGGCAGGTTCCAGTGCGGCCCTGATCCTGGACAATCAGGCCAGCCTGACCGGGCACCTGGAGAACGTGGCCGGTTTGACTTTGAACAACCAGGCGCGCTGGAACATGGTACAGAGCAGTCAGGTTGGCAGCCTGGCCATGAATGGTGGCGTGGTCCGTTTCGGTGAGCCAGGGCAGTACCAGCGCTTGACGCTGGGTACGCTGGCCGGTAGCGGTACCTTCATCATGGATGCTGACTTCACAACCGGTGCGACAGACTTCCTTGAAGTAGGCAACGCTACCGGTAGCCATAGCCTGCTGGTGGGTAGCAGTGGTGCGGACCCCGTGAGTGAGAACGCCCTTCACCTGGTGCATGCGGCAGCAGGTGATGCCAGCTTCTCTCTGGTTAATGGCCCGGTGGATCTCGGTGCATTTTCCTACGAGTTGGTACAGCGTGGTAACGATTGGTTCCTTGATGGTACGCGTAAAGTGATCAGCCCTGGCACTGCATCGGTGCTGGCGCTGTTCAATACCGCGCCCACCGTTTGGTACGGTGAATTGACCACCTTGCGCAGCCGTATGGGCGAATTACGCCTGGATGAGCGCAAGGCAGGGGGATGGGCGAGGGCTTATGGCAACAAGTACCAGGTTTCGGACAATGCGGGCAGCCCCTACAGCCAGGTGCAGCGTGGGTTCTCGATCGGGGTTGATGCGCCACTTCCATTCGGTGACGGCCAGTGGCTGGCCGGTGTAATGGCGGGCCACAGCTCATCTGACCTGGACCTGATTCGCGGCAGCTCCGCTGAGGTCAAGAGCTATTATCTGGGGCTTTACGCCACCTGGCTCGATGCACAAAGTGGCTACTACTTCGATGGTGTGATGAAGGCCAACCGTTTCGATAACAGTGCCAAGGTTGCTCTCAGTGATGGCCAGCGCAGCAAAGGTGACTATGACAACCTGGGCCTGGGCATGTCCGCAGAGTTCGGGCGCAACATCGACCTGGGACAGGGTTACTTTGTCGAGCCCTACACCCAATGGGCCATGGTCACGATCCAGGGTAAGGATTATCACCTGGACAATGGCCTGAAGGCTCAGGGTGACGATACCCGTTCGCTGCTTGGAAAGGCCGGGGCAACAGTGGGGCGTACCGTGCAGCTTGGCAAAGGGCGGCAGGTGCAGCCCTACGTACGTCTTGCCTACGCCCACGAATTCGTCGGCAGCAATGAGGTCAAGGTCAACGACAATCGGTTCGATAACGATCTGTCGGGCTCGCGCGCCGAATTCGGCATGGGTGTCGCCATCAGTTTGAACGAGCGCATGCAACTGCATGCCGATTTCGATTACGCCAACGGAGAAAAGATCGAGCAGCCGTGGGGGGCTAATGTCGGGTTCCGGTACAGCTGGTGATCACTAAGGAAGGAAGGCCTCGGCCTTCCTTTTTTGTGGGTCGGATTCAAAGAGGAGGTGATATGTACATCAAACCCGCGGGCTTTCTGTTCTGGCTGCAAAAGAAGTTAGCGAGCCTGTTTCGCAAGCGCCTGCTCGACCCTCCTTCTGCGCCGGCGGCGCTCGCGAACATCCCTGAGGGTGAGCTGAATTTGTTGCCGGTTGCGGCCCTTGGCCGGCCGTTGAGGATCGACGTGCCCATCTGGCAAGAGTCCAACCCGATGCCTGGTCTTCCAGAGGTATTGACGCTGTACTGGAACGGAGTGGCGGTTGGTGAGCCAAAGCGTTGGGAGGATAAGATTCCCGAGGACGATCTTTTCGTGGAAGCCCCTGTAGCAGTGCTGCTGCACGGCACCCAGGAAGTCACTTATGAAGTGTATGGGTTCAATGGTGTTGTCACACACTCCAGTCCGCTGACCCTTACGATTGACACCGTCCCCCCGGTACTCGGCGGCGATGAGGGGCTTTTGCTGTTTGATGAGGAAGTCGGGCGCGAGGGGGTGACGGCGCGCTATCTGGAAAAACATGAAGATCGCTTACTCGCTGAGGTACCTGTTTACCAGAAGGTTGCGGTAGGCGATGTAATTATCTACTACTGGGACGATCGCCCCTTTGCCAATGACAAGCTTGGCGAATATACGATTAACAGGCAGGACACTTCTCAGCCGATTTTCCTGCCGATCGAAGGCGACGATATAAGATCGCGAGGCGATGGTGAGCGCTATGTCCACTATCAGATACGTGACCGCGCGGGCAATCTCAGCGCCCGGTCCAGGCCTGTGCCGTTGCAGATAGCTGCCGTTCCAATTCCCCGGACCTTGCCTTGGCTTGAAATACCCCAGGCAACAGGCTCTGGAGAAGCGTTGTCGTTGCAGTTGAATGACTACCGGCCTCCGATGGTGGTCATCGTTCCCGAAGAGGCCGTGATTTATCCGGAGGAGCGGGTGACCGTCATTTGGGGAGAGCCAGGTGATGCGGGTTATTTCACAACATCCGAAGTGTTGCCGGGTACAGATAAACGGTTCTTGATCCCTGAGAAGAATTTGCTGGCTTACAGTAACCAGATACTCAAGGTTTCATACAAGGTTGATGACGGCATCGATGAGTTTCCCTCCACCCCGCGCAATCTCAAAGTCACGGCTCTCACAGAAAAACTGCCTCTTATCGAACTGATAGGTGTCATCGGCGATGGCTTCAGTCTAGCAAGTGCACCGGCCAAGGTGCCCGTACAGCTGGCTCCGTGGCGATTGATTGCGGTTGGGCAGCGCATCAGTATCTGGGTGACGGGGGTGTTGCAGAGCGGTGCCGAGGCTGGACCGCATCATGTCCTGACCGCGCATGCCATAAACGAAATGCAGGTGCGTCAGGGCGTTGGGGCAAACCAGGACGTCACCGTGCCGAAGACGTTTCTCGCCACCCTCAAACGTAACGCCCAGTTCACCCTGCATGTGCAGGTGAGTTTCGATGACGGGGCGCATTGGGTCGACTTCCCGGAATATCACCCTGTGCTGAGAGCCTGATCAGGCTCATGAGCGCCTTGCCGGGCTGGACATTGCTGGCGTTATGGCGCCGTAGTCATTGATGGTGGTGAAATCGACCTTCAGGTTGCCCTGGGCTGGCAGTGTTTTCAGCGGATAGGTTTGCCTACCCAGCGGGATGGCCATTTTCCTGGCATCGATTTTTTCGCTGCCCTTGGGGCTGATGAGGGTCAGCTGGTTGAAGGTGAAGTAGTAGGGAGAAGGGTTGTCCACCACCAGGTGCGGCTTGCCGTCTATGGATTGCACGGACCAAGTGAGGTTTTTTAGATGATTCTGTGGGCGACCCTTTAGCTGGCTGGGGCGGAAGAAAACCTTGATGCGTGTGCGCAGGGCGATGTTCAGCACATTGTCAGGTTTATCGTTGGCTTGCGGGATTTCCTGCAGGTTGAAGAAGAACAGTGACTCGCGGTCTTTTGGCAAGTCATTCGGCAGGCGGTTGAGCTGCACGGTCTGCTCGCTGCCCGGGTCGATGCGGAATAGCGCTGGCGAGGCAATCAAGGGGACCGCAGTGGTGCTGTCATCGGCTTCAGTATTGATCCAGGCTTGTGCGGCATAGGCCCGGTTGCTTGGGTTGGCCACGACGATGCTGGTGCTTTGTCGGTCACTGGGTTGGATGATACGGGTGGAGCTGATGGTCAGGGCGGCATTGGCGCTGAAGGGGGCGAGCAGGAGCATGCAGATGGCCAGGGCATAGGCCGAGGTCAGGTTGAACTTGCTTGAAGTCGGATGGCGCATGGGGAGTCTCTACAGGGGTCGTTGCGTGCGCCCCAGGCCCTGATCGAGCCTGGGGGCTTGTTGCTACTTGAGCGCGAACGTGTATTCGACCAGGACGTTTGCGTGGCCAGGCTCTACGGTGTTGGCGGTGGACTCGTAGTGTGCAAAGAAGTCCATCTCCGAGGGCAGGGTATCGTCGAGCGGATACGCGATGGATTCCTTATTGGGCTCCACGTAGTTTTGTGCTCTATCCAGGATGGCAAGCGCTATTCCTTTCGCGGCATCCGGGTCGATTCTGTCAAGGCCATATAGCTTTGTACCTGCTGTATCGTAAACGGGCTTGTACGTGACATAGCCATCTTGAGTGCCGACCACACAGCCGGCACCTGGCGTGACCTTCAAGGCGAAACGAACCAGCTTGGACTTGCTACCTGTAGCTGGGAAGTCCTCCGCTCGCAGGCTGCCCATTTCAAGCCTGGGGATGCTGGTTCCGGTTCCTGGGATGACCAGGTCGATAGGGCAGGTACCACCGGGTTTGATCGAGCCGGCGAAGGTGATCGTGCCTGTATCTGCAAATGCTGTGCTGCTTGCCAGGCCAAAGGCGATGGCGAGAAGGGTTTTTTTCATTTTCTGATCCTGGGGCGAAAAAACGGGCCGAACAGACAAAAACTGTTCGGCGTGCAGGATAGAAAGGGGGGCGGGGTGAAGCTGTAGGCGAAGTCTACCTTTGGTGAGGTAATTGGAGACATTGCAAGGCGCGCTCGCAAGCGTGTGGTGTGCTGTGCATATCAGTGCTGGGTATTGTCGCCATGAGCTTGGCTCATCAATCGCTTCTGCTGGTGCCAGTCGAACGCTTCGCCGCTCTGCTCGGCTTCGTAACGACGTTCTTCCAGCTGCTGGTACAGGTCCAGCTCTTCGTCGGGCATGTAGTGCAGGCAGTCACCCCCGAAGAACCACAGCAGGTCGCGTGGCACCAGGTGGGCGATTTGCGGGTAGCGCTGGATCACCTGGCAGATCAGGTCCTGGCCCAGGTACTGGCTTTCCAGCGGGTCTTGCGGTAGCAGGGTCAGCAATTCGTCGAAACGCTCGAGAAACAGGGTGTGGCTTTCCTCCGGTACCTGCTCGGCTTCACCCAGAGCCACCAGAATGGTACGCAGGTGGTTCAGCAGTTGCAGGTGGTATTCCAGGTGGGGGTTGGCCATGGGGGCGGTCCTCGGGGTAGTTGAAACGGGGGCGGAGTATACGCCGGTTGAGGGCGGGTTGGGGACGGTGGTGGCTGCTCCGCTCCATTGCGCCTTGTGATTACCCGATGCGGCATGGTCGGCGAGCACCGCGTGCGAACCATGGACCTGTCAATTCTGCCAGGTGCGCACGCACGGGTATTGATCTAGATTCAAGCCCACACAATGACACTGCACCGTTGCTGGCGGTGATAGGCGTTCAGGGCACTCAATCTTCCACGCGAGGTGCGTATCATGGAAAAGGGCAACACCCCGGCACAGAACGGTGCCATCATCTTCTGGCACGAGTCCAACGTCAGCCATGGCCTGACCTTGCCAGCAGAGGGGAGTGGCGAAAGGGCCAACAAGACGGTTGATGCGACCAACAGCGGTATTGCGATGAGCGACATCCCTTCTGCCTCGACCATTACGTTGAAGTATAGAAAGGCCCCAGACGATTGGGTTGTGCACTCATCCATCACATTCTTGACCACTCACAGGCCAGCGTCGCTCGACCGGACCCAATACAGCTATCTGCAGGGAACCTATTCCGTTGGCGACTTCGTCAGCGAAGGCCTGGGCCTGAAGGTGATTGCCAAAACGGGCTCAGCTCTCCTCCAGGCTGATATGAAAGCGAACCATCAAATAGATTGTGAAGTTCAGCTTTCCAAGTTCCCACCCAGTGCCTGAGCAGCCCTCAGGCACACGCGCTGTATTACGTGTCGCCAAGGTGTGGGACATTTCCCAAGAGACGGGGCCGCTTTGCGCCCCGTCGAAACACAAGACCGCTGTACTCCAAAATCGCGTCTGGCAATCAGCAGGTCAACGTACCTTGCCCTGCCCCAGTAGCAACTGCGTTTTGTCGAAGGCGTCCACATCGATGATCGCGCGGCGGGCTTGCTCGGCTTCACGCAATCGTTGCCCCTCGGTCGGCTGCAGTGCACCATGCTCGACTGCCGCATCGATCAGCGACTGCCCTGGTGCCGGCTGCACCTTGCCCTCCTTGATCGCCTGATGAAGTGCCTTGTACAGTGGCACGGTTTCATCCAGCAAGTCGCAAGCCCGTTGCAGCGCTGCCACCGGGTCGCCCTCGCCCTGCGGCCTGAAGCAACCAGCAAGCAGCTCTTCCAGCGCCGGGTCGCCCTTGCTGCGGCCGATCAGCGCCGCCACCTCTGCATCCAGTTCATCGCTCGGCCCGGTATGACGGCGGCCGAAGGGGAACACCAGTATCCGCAACGCGCAGCCGACAAAGCGGTTAGGGAAGTTGTCGAGCAGCCGGTCCAGGGCTGTTTCCGCCTGGCCCAGGCTTTCTTCCATCGCCCAGCGCAGCAAGGGCTGCATGTGTTCCGGTGAGCCCAGGTCGTGATAGCGCTTGAGCGCGGCGCTGGCCAGGTACAGGTAACTCAGCACATCCCCCAGCCTTGCGCTCAGCCGTTCGCGGCGTTTCAGTGCGCCGCCCAGCAACATCATCGACAGGTCAGCCAGCATGGCGAAGGCCGCTGCCTGGCGGTTGAGTGCACGGAAATAGCCTTGGCTCAGGGCATCGCCGGGCACGGATTCCAGTCGCCCCAGCCCCAGGCTGAGTATGAGTGTGCTGGCCGCATTGCCGGCGGCGAACATGATGTGTTTCATCAGCAGGTCATCGAATTCCCTCAATGCCTGGTCACCGTCCTCGCGCCCGGCCAAAGCCATTTCCTTGAGCACGAACGGATGGCAGCGGATGGCGCCCTGGCCGAAGATCATCAGGTTGCGCGAAAGGATGTTCGCCCCCTCGACGGTGATGAAGATCGGCGCACCTTGCCAGTTGCGCCCCAGATAGTTGTTCGGCCCCATGATGATGGCCTTGCCGCCATGCACGTCCATAGCGTGC
This sequence comes from Pseudomonas sp. 13159349, assembly GCF_013305685.1. Lineage (NCBI taxonomy): Bacteria > Pseudomonadati > Pseudomonadota > Gammaproteobacteria > Pseudomonadales > Pseudomonadaceae > Pseudomonas > Pseudomonas sp. 13159349. Next base: position 1,766,012 of record NZ_CP045553.1, read on the forward strand.
TGGATGCACTCGCGGCCACGCTCGGTGAGGTGGTACTTGAGGATCGCCGACAGCACCGAAGGCTTCTCGCCCAGATCCACGGCCTTGGCGGTCAGCAACCGCGCGCTGTCCATCAGCCAGGCATTGCCGCCGATGCGTGCCAGCGACTCCTGGATACCTTCGAATGCAGCCAGCGGGACATTGAACTGTTCGCGGATGTTGGCGTACTGGCCGGTGACCAGACTGGTGTATTTGGCTGCGCCAGTGCCCACTGCCGGCAGGGAGATGGAGCGGCCTACCGACAGGCAGTTCATCAGCATCATCCAGCCCTTGCCGAGCATGGCCTGGCCACCGATGAGGAAATCCAGCGGCACGAATACGTCCTTGCCGCTGTTGGGGCCGTTCATGAACGCGGCGCCCAGTGGCAGGTGGCGCTTGCCGATTTCGACGCCGGGCGTGTCGGTAGGGATCAGCGCCAGGCTGATACCCAGTTCTTCCTGCTCGCCCAACAGGTGGTCCGGGTCGTAGGCCTTGAACGCCAGGCCCAGCAGGGTGGCGACGGGACCGAGGGTGATATAGCGCTTTTCCCAGTTCAGCCGCAGGCCGATGACCTCTTCGCCGTTCCATTGCCCTTTGCAGACCACCCCGGTGTCAGGCATGGCGCCTGCGTCGGAGCCTGCCAGCGGGCCGGTGAGGGCGAAGCAGGGGATTTCATCGCCACGCGCCAGGCGTGGCAGGTAGTGGTTGCGTTGTTCGTCAGTGCCGTAATGCAACAGCAGTTCGGCCGGGCCGAGCGAGTTGGGCACCATCACGGTGGAAGCCAGGTCGCCGCTGCGGGTAGCCAGTTTCATCGCCACCTGGGAGTGGGCGTAGGCCGAAAAGCCTTTGCCGCCGTACTCCTTGGGAATTATCAGGGCGAAGAAGCCATTCTGCTTGATATGCGCCCAGGCTTCGGGCGGCAGGTCCATGTCCTGGCCGATCTGCCAGTCGCTGACCATGGCGCACAGTTGTTCCGTCGGGCCGTCGATGAATGCCTGTTCTTCTTCGGTCAGCTGTGGAGCCGGGTAGGCGAGCAGGGTGCGCCAATCGGGACGGCCGCTGAACAGTTCGCCGTCCCACCACACGGTGCCGGCGTCGATCGCCTCGCGCTCGGTCTGCGACATCGGCGGCAGGGTGCGCTGGAACCACTTGAACACGGGGCCTGTGAATACCTTGCGGCGCCATTCCGGCAGCGCCACCAGGGCGACTTTCAGGGCCAGCACTATCCAGATCAGGGTCAGCAGCCAGCCGGGAGCACTGCTGAAAATGCCCATCAGCAGTACATAAGCCGCCATGATGCCAAGAATCTGCAAGGGCGCCAGGCGCCGGTGCGTGAGGTACGCCGCGCCGATCACCAGCACTACCAACCACAACAGCAACATAATCGGTCCTCCTTGGAACCAGGGGGGTAAGCCGTCCCAGACAGCTTAGACGCAACGCTGCGAACGGCCGGGTCAGAACAGTGACAGGGTATGGCGGCGGGAGTTTCAGGGCATTGCTTGTCTGTACCGGCCTCTTCGCGGGTGAACCCGCTCCCACAGGTACTGCATCACTCTCAGGGCTGGCGCAGAACCCTGTGGGAGCGGGTTTACCCGCGAAGAGGCCGGTACAGGCGACGAAAGTCTGGAGTAGACTGCACCACCTCCGCATTCATTAGGACGTTGCCATGCTGAAGATCTGGGGTCGCAAGAATTCGAGCAATGTGCGCAAGGCGCTATGGATCGCCCACGAACTGGGCCTGGATTTCGAGTCGATCGACGCCGGCGGCGCCTTCGGCGTGGTCAACGAGCCGCACTACCGCGCGCGCAACCCCAATGGCCTGGTGCCGATGCTGGAAGACGGCGACCTGACCCTGTGGGAGTCCAACACCATCGTCCGCTACCTGTGCGCCGAGTACGGTGCGGAGCAAGGCTGGTACCTGGAAGACCCGCGTCAGCGCTCCCTGGCGGACAAGTGGATGGACTGGACCACCTCGTCCTTCGCCACGCCGTTCCGCCCACTGTTCTGGGGCCTGTTGCGCACCCCGGAAGACCAGCGCGACTGGGTGGCGATCAACGCTGCGCACAAGCAATGCGCCCAGTTGCTGGCCATTGCCGACGAAGCCCTGGCCAAACAACCGTACCTTTCCGGTGACCAGATCGGCATGGGCGACATCCCACTGGGTAGCTTCATCTATGCCTGGTTCGAAATGCCCATCGAGCGCCCGGCCATGCGTCACCTGGAGGCCTGGTACGAGCGCCTCAAGGCCCGCCCTGCCTACCAGGCAGCGGTAATGACTGCGCTGACCTGATCGAACACCACGGCCACTTCGATAGTCATTATCAATACACATGACTGTACTTGTGCGGCCAGGCCAAGCACCATTGGCCGCACTCACTGCGCCAGTGCCTTTACCTGGCGTGTCCTGCACCTTTTTCTCGGTAAGTGACCCGCTATGAGTTCCGCCCTGTCCATCCGACAGCTGACCAAGACCTACGGCAACGGCTTCCAGGCCCTCAAGGGCATCGATCTGGATGTTGCCGAAGGCGACTTCTTCGCCTTGCTCGGCCCCAACGGCGCGGGCAAGTCCACCACCATCGGCATCCTCTCCACCCTGGTGAACAAGACCAGCGGCACGGTCAACGTGTTCGGCCACGACCTGGACCGCGAGCCGTCGGCGCTCAAACGCTGCCTGGGCGTGGTGCCGCAGGAGTTCAACTTCAACCAGTTCGAGAAAACCTTCGACATCGTCGTGACCCAGGCCGGTTACTACGGCATCCCGCCCAAGGTGGCCAAGGAGCGTGCCGAGCAGTACCTGACCCAGCTCGGCCTGTGGGACAAGCGTGACGTGCAGTCGCGTTCGCTGTCGGGGGGCATGAAGCGCCGCCTGATGATTGCCCGCGCGCTGATCCACGAACCGCGCCTGCTGATTCTCGACGAGCCCACCGCCGGTGTGGACATCGAACTGCGTCGTTCGATGTGGAGCTTCCTCACCGAGCTGAACCAGAAGGGCATCACCATCATCCTCACCACCCACTATCTGGAAGAGGCCGAGCAGCTGTGCCGTAACATCGGCATCATCGACCACGGCACCATCGTCGAGAACACCAGCATGCGCCAGTTGCTGGGCAAGCTGCATGTCGAAACCTTCGTGCTCGACCTCAGGCAGGACCTGGCCACTGCACCGGTGCTGCAGGGCTACCCGTGCCGGTTGCTGACCCCGCACACCCTGGAAGTGCAGGTGGACAAGGACATCGGCATCACTGCGCTGTTCGGCCAGCTGGCGCTGCAGAACATCGAGGTGCAGAGCCTGCGCAACAAGACCAACCGACTCGAGGAGCTGTTCGTGTCCCTGGTGGAAAAAAACCTGTCGAAGGTGGCCGTATGAGTGTGGAACTGCGCACCAACTGGGTCGCCCTGAATACCATCGTCTACCGCGAAGTGCGGCGCTTCCTGCGTATCTGGCCGCAGACCCTGCTGCCGCCAGCGATCACCATGGTTTTGTACTTCGTCATCTTCGGTAACCTGATCGGTCGGCAGATCGGCGACATGGGTGGCTTCAGCTACATGGAGTACATCGTGCCGGGGTTGATCATGATGTCGGTGATCACCAACTCCTACGGCAACGTGGTGTCGAGCTTCTTCGGCAGCAAGTTCCAGCGTTCTATCGAGGAGTTGATGGTGTCGCCGGTTTCGCCACACACCATCCTCGTCGGTTATGTGCTGGGTGGCGTGCTGCGCGGCTTGGCGGTGGGCGTGATCGTGACCTTCCTGTCGCTGTTCTTCACCCATTTGCAGGTGCACCACCTAGGCGTGACCGTGGTCGTGGTACTGCTGACCGCAACCATTTTCTCGCTGCTGGGCTTCGTCAACGCGGTGTTCGCACGCAACTTCGACGATATCTCGATCATCCCGACCTTCGTGCTGACGCCGCTGACGTACCTGGGCGGGGTGTTCTATTCGATCAACCTGCTGCCGCCGTTCTGGCAGACCGTGTCGTTGGCCAACCCGGTGCTGCACATGGTCAACTCGTTCCGCTACGGCATCCTAGGGGTGTCGGATATCAGCATTGGTACGGCGATTACCTTCATGCTGGTCGCCACCGCGGTGCTCTACCTGGTGTGCGTTCGCCTGCTGGTCAGCGGCCGCGGCATGCGTGCCTGAAGCCTTGCACCGGCATTGGCGCAGACGCCACTGCCGGCCCACCCACCAGCGCCAGTAGAGCATGGTGGTGAAGTAGCCAAGGATGCCCAGCACCACACCACACACTACCGAGCCGAGCAGGAAAGGTTGCCACAACGTCGACAGCTGGTCGGTTATCCACTGGAAAGTCAGCTCGTCGGGCAGGGTGCGCGGCGGTACCTGCATCAGCCAGGCGCCGGTCATGTAGGTGACGAAGAACACCGGTGGCATGGTCAGCGGGTTGGTCAGCCAAACCAGGCTGACCGCGATCGGCAGGTTGCCGCGCAGTGGAATGGCCAGCGCGGCAGCCAGCAGCATTTGCGCCGGCATCGGGATCAGCGCCGCGAACAGGCCAACGCCCATGGCCCTCGCCACCGAATGGCGGTTCAGGTGCCAGAGGTTCGGGTCATGCAGCAACTTGCCGAAAAAGCGTAAGGACTTGTGTTCCCGAATACTGGTCGGGTCCGGCATGTAGCGTTTGAAAAGTCGGCGCGGCATGTAGGCTCCCGGAGCGTTGATCCGGGCAGTATGCCCTGATTCCCGCTCAGCCTCGTTTAGAGTTTGTGACAATTGTTGAGCAAGCGCTGCCGGCAATTGGGCTATGCCTCAGAAGGTGATTTCGCTTCTGGAGCTCTACTTCATGCGCACAGGGATGTTTGCGCTCGCGCTCGGGCTGTTGTGCCTGGGCTTTCTCCCCGGATTGCCATCGGTCGGATGGCTGGTGCTGCTGGCTGTAGCCGGTGGCATCGGCCTGTTTACCCGGCTGTGGCCACTGGGCTGTTTTCTGTTGGGCCTGTGTTGGGCCTGCTGGTCTGCGCAGCAGGCGCTGGATGACCGCCTGGCAACCGGGCTGGATGGCCGCACCTTGTGGCTTGAGGGCCGGGTGGTCGGCCTGCCGACCCGGACTGCGCAGGGTGTGCGCTTCGAGCTGGACGCGGCCCGCTCGCGGCGGGCAGAGCTGCCGCAGCGCCTGCAACTGAGCTGGTTCGACGGCCCGCCGCTGCGCGCGGGCGAGCAGTGGCGGCTGGCGGTGACCTTGCAGCGCCCGGCCGGGCTGCTCAACCCGCATGGACCGGACCGTGAGGCGCAATTGCTGGCGCGGCGGGTCGGTGCGACCGGTACGGTCAAGGCCGGGCAGTTGCTGGCGCCGGTTGTCGGCGGCTGGCGCGACACGCTGCGCCAGCGCCTGCTGGCAGTCGAGGCCAATGGCCGGCAGACAGCGTTGGTGGCGCTGGTGCTTGGCGACGGGGCGGGCCTGGCCCGGGAGGACTGGCAAACGTTGCAGGCCACCGGCACGGTGCACTTGCTGGTGATCTCTGGCCAGCACATCGGCCTGGTTGCCGGCTTGCTGTATGGCCTGGTTGCCGGGCTGGCGCGTTGGGGGCTGTGGCCCGCTCGGTTGCCGTGGCTGCCCTGGGCGTGTGGCTTGGCCATGGCTGCGGCACTGGCCTACGGTTGGTTGGCTGGTGGCGGTGTACCGGTGCAGCGTGCCTGCCTGATGCTGGCCGTGGTGTTGCTCTGGCGCCTGCGTTTTCGCCAACTGGGTGCGAACTTACCGTTGTTGCTGGCGCTGATTGCCGTACTGTTGGTGGAGCCGTTGGCCGCGCTGCTGCCCGGGTTCTGGCTGTCGTTCGCGGCCGTGGCCACGCTTGTCTATTGCTTCAGTGCCCGCCTGGGCAGCTGGCGGCCCTGGCAGGCCTGGACGCGGGCGCAATGGGTGATTGCGATCGGCTTGCTGCCGGTACTGCTGGCTACGGGCTTGCCGGTGAGCTTGAGTGCGCCGCTGGCCAACCTTGTTGCGGTGCCCTGGGTCAGCCTGGCCGTGCTGCCATTGGCATTGCTGGGCACTTTGCTGCTGCCGTTGGGCGGGGTAGGGGAGGCACTGCTCTGGCTGGCGGGAGGTTTGCTCGATGTGCTCTTCCGGCTGCTGGAGTTGGTGGCGCAACAGCAGTCGGCGTGGCTGCCAGCAGTTCTGCCGTTGTGGGCCTGGCTGCTGGTGTGCCTGGGTACGTTGCTGGTTTTGATGCCCCGTGGCGTACCACTGCGCGGGTTGGGTGGCGTAATGCTGCTGGCGCTGTGGGTACCCCGGGAGACGGTGCCGTTCGGCCAGGTCGAGGTCTGGCAGCTGGACGTCGGCCAGGGGCTGGCAGTGCTTTTGCGCACCCGGCATCACAACCTGCTGTACGACGCCGGGCCGGCCAGGGGCGAGAGCGACCTGGGCGAGCGGGTGGTGTTGCCGACCTTGCGCAAGCTGGGGGTGGGCAGCCTGGACCTGATGCTGGTCAGCCACGCCCATGCCGACCACGCCGGTGGTGCTGGCGCAATCATGCGTGGCCTGCCGGTCGAACGGGTGATCGGCGGCGAATTGCTGGATGACCTGCAACTGCAACCTTGCGTAAGTGGCGAGCAGTGGATGTGGGATGGCGTGCGCTTTTCGATGTGGCGCTGGGCCGATGGGCAGAGCAGCAATGACCGCTCCTGTGTGTTGTTGGTCGAGGCGCAGGGTGAGCGGTTGTTGCTGGCGGGAGACATGGAGGCCGGTGCCGAACGGGCCTGGCTGGCGGCCACGGAAGCACCGCGGATCGACTGGTTGCAGTCGCCGCATCACGGCAGCCGCAGTTCGTCCAGCGAGGCCTTCATCCGCGCCACGGCGCCGCGCGGGGTACTGATTTCGCGGGGGCGCAACAACAGCTTCGGGCACCCGCATGTGCAGGTGGTCGAACGTTATCGGCGGCATGGGGTGGTGATGCATGACACGGCGGAGCAGGGGGCGTTGCGGTTGGTGCTGGGGAGGCTGGGGGAGGTGGAGGGTGTGCGGGGGCAGAGGCGGTTTTGGCGGGTTCGGGTGCAGTGAGGTGTAGTGGCTTGCAGGTGCTTGCCGTTACATTTTCAGCGCCTGTGGGATTGAGCGCCGCCCGCGCGGCGCTTCGCAGCGCAAGGCTGCTCCTACATCTGTTTCGGGCCAATTATTCCTCAGGCAAAGGCGCGCGGCCCCTTGGCGTCCACCTCGATATCGGGCCGGACAAACAAGGCGGTCGCGCGCATTGGCACAGGCGTTACTGGCCCGAAACAGATGTAGGAGCAGCCTTGCGCTGCGAAGCGCCGCGCGGGCGGCGCTCGATCTCGCAGGCGCTGCAACTGTCATGGCGACCCCCACCCCCCACCCCCTCCGCAACCCCCACACAACCCAATTCCCTGACCTCCGGCAGATGAGCCCCCGGCGCGCCTATGGTAGAGTGGCGGCCTTTTTCCGAAGGGGCGTTTACTGTGTGGGAATTGGTCAAGTCCGGTGGTTGGATGATGCTGCCGATCATTCTGAGCTCCATCGCTGCCATGGCTATCGTCGTCGAGCGCCTGTGGACCCTGCGCGCCAGTCGCGTCACCCCGCCGCACCTGCTGGGTCAGGTGTGGATGTGGATCAAGGACAAGCAACTGACCAGTGACAAGCTCAAGGCCCTGCGCGCCGATTCGCCACTGGGCGAAATCCTTGCCGCCGGTCTGGCCAACTCGCGCCATGGCCGCGAAATCATGAAGGAATGCATCGAGGAGGCCGCTTCGCGCGTCATCCACGAACTGGAACGCTACATCAGCACCCTCGGCACCATCGCCGCCATGGCTCCGCTGTTGGGCCTGCTGGGCACCGTGCTGGGCATGATCGACATCTTCAGCGCCTTCATGGGCTCGCAGATGACCGCCAACGCCGCGGTGTTGGCCGGTGGTATCTCCAAAGCCCTGGTCACCACCGCGGCCGGCCTGATGGTTGGTATCCCGGCGGTGTTCTTCCACCGCTTCCTGCAGCGCCGCATCGATGAGTTGGTGGTGGGCATGGAGCAGGAAGCGATCAAGCTGGTGGAGGTGATCCAGGGCGACCGCGAAGTGGAAGTGGCCGGAGGCAAGGCGTGAAGTTCCGGCGCAATCGCCAGCGGGAGAACGTCGACATCAACCTGGCGTCGCTGATCGACGTGGTGTTCGTCCTGCTGCTGTTCTTCGTGGTCACCACCACCTTCACCCGCGAGACCCAGCTGCGCGTCGAGCTGCCTGAAGCTGCCAGCGCCGAGCCGGCGGCGCCCGACCAGGGCAAGCTGGTGGAAATCACCATCAGCGCCGAAGGCGTGTACTCGGTGAACAACCACTTGCTGCCAAAGAGCGACCTGGCCACCCTGAGCGAAGCGATCGAGCGTGAGTCGGGCGGCGACAACAAGCTGCCGCTGGCCATCAGCGCCGACGGCAGGACCCCGCACCAGGCCGTGGTCACTGCGATGGATGCCGCTGGCAAGCTCGGTTTCAGCCAGTTGCGCATGACCACCGTCGAGGCGGCCCAGGGCACACCTTGATGGCCTTCGCCGACCGCCTGCTCGCCGCCTGGTACGCCGGGCACCCGGCCCTGGCGCTGCTGCGCCCGCTGGAGGCGCTGTATCGCCGCGTGGTCACGCGCAAGCGGGCGCGTTTTCTCAGTGGCGAAAGTGCCAGCTACCGGGCCCCGGTGCCGGTCATCGTGGTGGGTAACATTACCGTGGGTGGTACCGGCAAGACGCCGATGATCCTCTGGCTAATCGAGCACTGCCGCAAGCAGGGGTTGAAAGTGGGCGTGGTCAGCCGTGGCTATGGCGCCAAACCGCCGCAGCTACCCTGGCGCGTGCAGCCCGATCAGGCGGCCGGGCAGGCCGGCGACGAACCGCTGCTGATCGTGCAGCGCACCGGCGTGCCGCTGATGATCGACCCCGACCGCTCCCGGGCCGTGCAGGCATTGCTGGCCAGCGAACCCCTCGACCTGATCCTGTGTGACGACGGCATGCAGCACTATCGCCTGGCGCGCGACCTGGAGCTGGTGCTGATCGATGCCGCACGCGCCCTGGGCAATGGCCGCTGCCTGCCGGCGGGGCCACTGCGTGAGCCCGCCGAGCGCCTGCACGAGGCTGACGCAGTGCTGTTCAACGGCGTCAGCGCAGACCGCGCCGATGGTTTCGGCTTCCGCCTGCAGCCGTCCGCCCTGGTCAACCTGCGCAGTGGCGAGCGCCGTGCGCTTGACCATTTCCCCGCAGGCCAGCGCCTGCACGCGGTGGCCGGTATCGGCAACCCGCAACGTTTCTTCAATACCCTGCTGGGGCTAAACTGGCAGCCGGTGCCGCATCCCTTTGCCGACCATGCGCAGTTCAGCGCCCAGAGCCTGGCCTTCAGCCCGCCGCTGCCGCTGGTCATGACCGAGAAGGATGCGGTGAAATGCCGGGCCTTCGCCGCTGACGACTGGTGGTACCTGGCCGTCGAGGCGCAGCCCACGCCGGCTTTCAGCGCCTGGTTCGACAACCAGTTGCAACGCTTGCTGCGCAAGCCCTGAGCCCTTTTTCAATTCCCGGCCACCTGGCCTAAAGGAAGCCTCAAATGGACACCAAACTGCTCGATATCCTGGCCTGCCCGATCACCAAGGGCCCGCTCAAGCTCAGTGCCGACAAGACCGAGCTGATCAGCAAGGGCGCCGGCCTGGCCTACCCGATCCGCGACGGCATCCCGGTCATGCTGGAAAGCGAGGCGCGCACCCTGACTGATGAAGAGCGTCTGGACAAATGAGCCTGGATTTCACCGTGGTGATCCCCGCCCGGCTGCGCTCCACGCGCCTGCCGGGCAAGCCATTGCTGTCGATCGCCGGCAAGCCGATGGTGCAGCATGTGTGGGAACAGGCCCGCAAGAGCGGCGCCAGCCGCGTGGTCATCGCCACCGACGACGCCAGCATCGTAGAGGCCTGCAAGGCCTTCGGCGCCGAAGTGCTGCTGACCCGTGCCGACCATGAGTCCGGCACCGACCGCCTGGCCGAAGTGGCCGTACACCTAGGCCTGTCTGCCGATGCCATCGTGGTCAATGTACAGGGCGACGAGCCGCTGATCCCGCCGGTGATCATCGACCAGGTAGCAGCCAACCTGGCGGCGCATCCGGAAGCCGGCATCGCCACCCTGGCCGAACCGATCCATGAGCCGGAAACCGTGTTCAACCCCAATGCGGTCAAGGTGGTCAGCGACAAGAACGGCCTCGCCCTGGCCTTCAGCCGTGCGCCGCTGCCCTGGGCCCGCGATGCTTTTGCCAAGGATCGCAACCTGTTGCCAGAAGGCGTGCCATATCGCCGCCACATCGGCATGTACGCCTACCGCGTCGGCTTCCTGCAGGACTTCGTCAGTTGGGGCCCATGCTGGCTCGAGCAGACCGAAGCGCTGGAGCAGCTGCGTGCCCTGTGGCATGGCGTGCGCATCCACGTCGAAGACGCCATCGAGGCGCCTGCCGTGGGCGTGGATACCCCTGAAGACCTGGAGCGCGTACGGCGCTTGCTGGAGGCCTGATGCGCGTCCTGTTCGTCTGCCTCGGCAATATCTGTCGCTCGCCCACCGCCGAAGGCGTGCTGCGCCATCAATTGCAAGCTGCCGGGCTTGCCGACCGGGTGCATGTAGCCTCGGCCGGCACCGGCGACTGGCACGTCGGCAAGGCGCCCGACAGCCGCACCTGCAAGGCAGCGCTGGCGCGTGGCTATGACCTCTCGCAGCAACGCGCCCAGCAGGTCAAGGCGGCGCACTTTGCCGAATATGACCTGATCCTGGCCATGGACGAGAGCAACCTTGGCCACTTGCGTGCGATGCGCCCGCACACGGCAGTGGGCGAGCTCGACCTGTTCCTGCGCCGTTATGGCGCAGCGCTGGATGAAGTGCCGGACCCGTACTACGGTGGCGCCGACGGCTTCGAGCAGGTGCTCGACCTGGTTGAAGCGGCGTGCCAGGCGCTGGTCCTGGAAATCAAGGGGCGGCTATGACAGTGCAGTGGCAGGAGCAGGTATCGCTCAAGCCGTACAACACCTTTGGCATCGATGTGAAGGCGCGGTATTTCACCCAGGCACATGATGACCAGGAGGTGCGCCTGGCGCTGGCCCAGGCGCAGCAAGGCGGCGTGCCGGTGCTGGTGATTGGCGGTGGCAGCAACTTGCTGCTCACCCGCGATATCGATGCGCTGGTGCTGCATATGGCCAGCCGTGGTCGGCGCGTGCTCGGCGACGATGGCGAACGTATCGTGGTCGAGGCCGAGGCCGGTGAGCCGTGGCACCCGTTCGTGCAGTGGACACTGGCGCAGGGCTATTGCGGGCTGGAGAACCTCAGCCTGATCCCCGGCACCGTGGGCGCCGCGCCGATGCAGAACGTGGGCGCCTATGGCGTGGAGATCAAGGACGTATTTGTCGGCTTGACCGCCCTGGACCGCGAGACCGGCGAGTTGCGTGACTTCGGCCTGGCTGAATGTGCCTTCGGGTATCGCGACAGCCTGTTCAAGCGCAACCCTGGGCGTTGGTTGATCCTGCGTGTGCGCTTTGCCTTGAGCCGTACGCTACAGGCTCACCTGGACTACGGCCCGGTGCGCCAGCGCCTGGCGGAGCAGGGCGTGACCGAACCGACCGCGCAGGCGATCAGCGAGGCGATCTGCAGCATTCGTCGCGAGAAGCTCCCAGACCCGGCAGAGCTGGGTAATGCCGGGAGCTTCTTCAAGAACCCGGTGGTCTCGGCGGAACTGGTCGAGCGTATTCGTGCGCAGTACCCGGGGGTAGTGGCTTATCCCCAAGCCGATGGCCAGGTGAAGCTGGCGGCAGGCTGGTTGATTGAGCAGGCAGGCTGGAAGGGCCACCGCGAGGGGGATGCCGGGGTGCATCGTTTGCAGTCGCTGGTGCTGGTCAACTACGGCCAGGCGAGCGGGGCGCAGATGCATGCACTGGCGCGCCGGATCCAGGCCGATATCCTCGAGCGGTTCGGGGTCGAGCTGGAGATGGAGCCTAACCTCTACTGATTCAGTGCCTGGGCTGGCCCTTTCGCGGCTGAAGCCGCTCCCACAGGGACGTCATAGGGCCTGAGGGTGGTGGGGGCCTGTGGGAGCGGGTTTACCCGCGAAGAGGCCGGTACAGGAAAAACGCCCAGCCAAGAAAAAGCCCCGCCAGTTCGCACTGGCGGGGCTTTTTCATTCAGCCTTGGCTATCAACCGTGATGAGGCTTTTGCTCATCGCTGGCTTCCAGGGCTGGCTCCTCGGCAGCAGCAGCTTCCTGCGCGGCCTTGGCTGCAGCCTCGGCCTCACGCTTGCGGCGACGCACTTCACGCGGGTCGTTCGGCGCACGGCCGTTGGCCAGCATGACAGTGGCAGGTTCCACCACCGCAGGGGCTTCGACCGGTGCAGGCTCGACGGCCACTGGTGCAGGCTCGGCCACCACTTCTGGCTGGGCTTCGACAACCGGGGCAGGTTGCTCGGCGACCGGAGCGGCTTCGACCACGGTCGGGGCCTGCTCGATTTCACCGGCTTCGACGGCAGGCGCTTCGACCGGTGCTTCGGCAACCACTACCGGTTCGGCAGCAGGTGCTTCGTCGACCACTGGCTGCGGAGCGACTTCGACCACTGGCTCGGCAGTTGCCTCGACCACGGCCACAGGCTCGCTGACCGGCTGCTCGACCACAGGAGCCACAGCCACTTGTTCAGCCTCGGCAGCAGCTTCTACCTGCTCGAACTTCTCAGCCTGCTCGACCGGCTGGGCGACTTCGGCGGTGGCAAGCTCGGCCTGCTGGTTGGCCTGGGCTTCGGCGTCGGCACTGATGTTGCTGCTGGCGACAGCGGCAGTCACGGCCAGGCCGGCGGCCAGTTCGGCACCCAGCTCGGTGGCCTGGTGCTGTTGTGGCTGCTCTTCGCTGCCTTCTTCCTCGCTGCCATCGATCAGCTCGCCGTTGGCGTTGCGCTGACGCTCACGACGGTTGCTGCGACGACGCTGGCCACGGGAACGGCGGCGCGGGCGCTCGCCATCGGTGCCTTCCTGTTCGTCCTGCAGCAGTTCTTCGTTCGGCAGTTGCTCTTCGGCCAGCTCGGCAGCCTGCTCGGCGGCTTCTTCGGCTACGCGTGGCTGACGCTCTTCGCGTGGTGGGCGAGGGGCACGTTCTTCGCGTGGAGCACGTTCTTCACGAGGTGCACGCTCTTCACGAGGAGCACGTTCTTCGCGAGGTGCGCGTTCTTCACGTGGAGCACGTTCTTCGCGAGGTGCGCGTTCTTCACGTGGAGCACGTTCTTCACGAGGTGCGCGTTCCTCGCGAGGTGCACGCTCTTCACGTGGGGCACGTTCTTCACGGGCTACACGTTCCTCGCGCGGCTGACGTTCTTCACGCTCGGCAGGGGTGGCGTCCAGTGGCTCACGCAGTTCGCGCACACGCTCTTCGCCACGATTGCCACGGCGGTCTTCGCGTGGCTGGCGTGGGGCACGTTCTTCACGCGGTGCACGTTCTTCACGCGGTGCACGCTCTTCGCGTGGGGCGCGTTCTTCACGTGGTGCACGCTCTTCGCGCGGGGCACGTTCTTCACGAGGTGCGCGCTCGGCACGCTCTTCACGCGGCTTGCGCTCTTCGTCGCGACGGCCGTTGCGGTTGCGGCTCTGCTGACGGCCGTTGCGGCGTTCTTCGTTGCGTGGGCTGCGCTCGGCGGCCGGCTTCTCGGCGGCAGTGACAACCGGCGCTGCGGCAGGCTCTTCCTTGCCGGCGAACAGGCTTACCAGCGACTTCACCAGGCCCTTGAACAGGCTTGGCTCCGGAGCGACCTGGGCAGGGGCGACCGTTGCGGCAGGCTGCGGTTCTTCGACAGTGGCCGGTACCGGCGCGTTGGCGCGGGCCGGGGCGGTCTTGACTGCGGCTTCCTGGCGAACCAGGGTGCGGGTGGCGGTCGGCTGCGGCGCTTCTTCGGCTTCGGCGGCGGCGATCTCGTAGCTGGACTGGTTGCTCAGCACTTCCGGATTGTCGTCGCGCAGGCGCTGGACTTCGAAGTGAGGGGTTTCCAGGTGATCGTTCGGCAGGATGATGATGCGCGCACGGGTGCGCAGTTCGATCTTGGTGATCGAGTTGCGCTTCTCGTTGAGCAGGAAGGCAGCCACCGGGATCGGCACCTGGGCGCGAACTTCGGCGGTGCGGTCCTTCAGGGCTTCTTCTTCGATCAGGCGCAGGATGGCCAGCGACAGCGATTCGACGTCACGGATGATGCCGGTGCCGGAGCAGCGTGGGCAGACGATGCCGCTGCTTTCGCCCAGCGAAGGGCGCAGGCGCTGACGGGACATTTCCAGCAGGCCGAAGCGCGAGATGCGGCCGACCTGGACGCGGGCGCGGTCGGCTTCCAGGCACTCGCGAACACGTTCTTCGACGGCGCGCTGGTTTTTCGCCGGGGTCATGTCGATGAAGTCGATGACGATCAGGCCACCGATGTCACGCAGGCGCAGCTGGCGGGCGATTTCCTCGGCCGCTTCCAGGTTGGTCTGCAGGGCGGTTTCTTCGATGTCGCTGCCTTTGGTGGCGCGCGCCGAGTTGATGTCGATCGACACCAGGGCTTCGGTCGGGTCGATCACGATCGAACCGCCGGACGGCAGGTCGACCACGCGCTGGAAGGCGGTCTCGATCTGGCTTTCGATCTGGAAGCGGTTGAACAGCGGCACGCTGTCTTCGTACAGCTTGACCTTGCTGGCGTACTGCGGCATGACCTGGCGGATGAAGGTCAGGGCTTCTTCCTGGGCATCGATGCTGTCGATCAGCACTTCGCCGATGTCCTGGCGCAGGTAGTCGCGGATGGCGCGGATGATGACGTTGCTTTCCTGGTAGATCAGGAATGGCGCGGCGCGGTCCTGGGACGCTTCCTTGATGGCGGTCCACAGTTGCAGCAGGTAGTCGAGGTCCCACTGCATTTCTTCGCTGCTGCGGCCAAGGCCGGCAGTGCGCACGATCAGGCCCATGTCGCCCGGCACGGTCAGGCCGTTCAGGGCTTCACGCAGTTCGTTGCGCTCTTCGCCTTCGATGCGGCGGGAAATGCCACCGGCACGCGGGTTGTTCGGCATCAGCACCAGGTAGCGGCCGGCCAGGCTGATGAAGGTGGTGAGGGCGGCGCCTTTGTTGCCACGCTCTTCCTTCTCGACCTGGACGATGACTTCCTGGCCTTCGCTCAGCACTTCCTTGATGTTGACCCGCCCTTCGGGGGCTTTCTTGAAGTATTCGCGGGAGATTTCTTTCAGCGGCAGGAAGCCGTGACGTTCGGAGCCGAAGTCGACGAAGGCGGCTTCGAGGCTGGGTTCGATGCGGGTGATCTTGCCTTTGTAGATGTTGGCCTTTTTCTGCTCGCGCGCGCCGGACTCGATGTCCAGGTCGTAGAGACGTTGGCCGTCCACCAGGGCTACACGCAACTCTTCGGGTTGAGTCGCGTTAATCAGCATTCTTTTCATGTTGTACCGTCGGTTTCCGGGCTGCCGGAAACGGCGTTCGGCACACACGACGTCTCATGGTCGGTGCCAAGGTGCGCAAAGGGTGGCCGGGCCACCCCCGTGTCGAGCGACGTTCGGCACCAGCCGGTTGCCCAGCCTGCCGTTGTCGCGACGACGCGTCCTGTTTGCTGCGGTGCCAACAAGGCCCCGGTGGCTTCGAATTGGAATCCGAATCAACCAAGCGGGCCTTGTGCACTCAGTCAGGAGGAGGAATCAACCGTCAGCCGTGGACGCCCGGGGGCATCTGTTCAGGACCTTATCCGCTCGCCAGCCGCTCAGTGGGCTGGTGGCCGGACGCGGTGCTACACGGTCCGAGGGCTGTGCATCTCCACCCTGCACGTATCCCTGATAATTCGGGTGCTGCCGCGCGCTGAATCCGCAACGGGTTGCATTTTTCGCCAGCGCAGGTACTGCGCTGGCGCCATTCATGTCCAAGGCAGGTATTTCCGAAGCATTCGCCGGGCGTTGCGTGGAAGCGACGGGGCGGGCAGAGGTGCAGCGAAAAGAATCGGGTAAGCAGGTGAAACACCGCACTTGTCGTTTTTTTTCGGTCTTCTCTACACAGCGCTGGTGGCGATTCCAGGCAATTCGGTAAACTGGCGAAAACCCCGTAGGACGGCCTCGCGTCCTGGAGAATTGCGTTGGTCAGGGACCGGCTCGGAGCCTGGTGCCGCTGGCCTGCCGCTTTTGGCGGCGTTCGCGACTATAGCAGCAATGATTAAGTGCTTCAATTCCATAAAAAATTGTTATGATCCCGCCATGACGACCAATACCCCTCCGACTTCCGGCGTTCAGCTGATCGAAGTCGCGCCGGAGCTTGCCGGCCAACGCATCGACAATTTCCTCATCACGGCCCTCAAGGGCGTGCCCAAGACCTTGGTGTACCGCATCCTGCGCAAGGGTGAGGTACGGGTCAACAAGGGGCGCGTCAAGCCGGAGTACAAGATCCAGGCCGGGGACATCGTGCGGGTACCGCCCGTCCGCCTGCCGGAACGTGACGAGCCCGCGCCGGTGGCCCAGGGCCTGTTGCAGCGCCTGGAAGCGGCCATTGTCTACGAAGACAAGGCGCTGATCGTGATGAACAAGCCGGCCGGCATCGCCGTGCATGGCGGTAGCGGCCTGAGCTTCGGCGTGATCGAGGCGCTGCGCCAGTTGCGCCCGGACGCCAAGGAGCTGGAGCTGGTGCACCGCCTGGACCGCGACACCTCCGGACTGTTGATGATCGCCAAGAAGCGCAGCATGCTGCGGCACCTGCACGCCGCATTGCGTGGCGACGGTGTCGACAAGCGCTACATGGCGCTGGTGCGCGGCCACTGGCCGACCTCGAAGAAGCAGGTCAGCGCGCCGTTGCTCAAGAGCAACCTGCGCTCCGGCGAGCGCATGGTCGAGGTGAACGACGAGGGCAAGGAGGCGCTGACCCTGTTCCGCGTGCTGCGCCGCTTCGGCGAGTTCGCCACCATTGTCGAGGCGCGCCCGATCACTGGCCGTACCCACCAGATCCGTGTGCACACCCTGCATGCCGGGCATATGATCGCTGGCGACAGCAAGTACGGTGACGAAGACTTCAGTCGTGAAATTCGCGACTTGGGCGGCAAGCGCCTGTTCCTGCATGCCTATGCGCTGACCGTGCCGCTGCCGGACGGTGGCGAGCTGAAGCTCGAGGCGCCGGTGGATGAAGTCTGGGCGAAAACCGTTGAACGTCTGAGTGCGTCCTGACCTATGAAAAAAGGCTATGAGCTACTGATCTTCGACTGGGATGGCACCCTGGCCGACTCGATCGGGCGTATCGTCGAGGCCATGAACGCCGCCGCCGAGCGTGCCGGTGAGGCGCAAAGCAGCGAGGACGCGGTCAAGGGCATCATCGGCCTGGCCCTGGGCGAGGCGATCCACACCCTGTACCCGCACCTGGCGCCTGCTCAGGTCGAAAGCTTTCGTCAGCACTATGCCGATATCTACATGGCCCTGGACCAGCAGCCCTCGCCGCTGTTCGAGGGTGTGGTCGAGTCGCTGGATGCCTTCCGTGCCGAGGGTTACCGCCTGGCGGTGGCCACCGGCAAGGCGCGTCGCGGGCTGGATCGGGTACTCAAGGCCAATGGCTGGGAGCAGTTCTTCGACATCACTCGCGCCGCCGACGAGACCCGCGGCAAGCCGCACCCGCTGATGCTCGAGGAAATTCTCCGGCATTGCGGTGTCGAAGCAGGGCGTGCGCTGATGGTTGGCGATTCGGCATTCGATCTGCAGATGGCCAGCAATGCCGGCATGCATTCGGTGGCCGTGGGCTATGGTGCCATGTCGCTGCAGGCACTGGCCGAGTTTGGTCCGCAGGTGTGCATCGATCATTTTTCCCAGTTGCGTGAGTGGCTGGGTGGTTCCGCAATTCCATTTCCAAGGTAGGTAAGCATGGCAGACGAATGGAAAGCCCCTGAGGCCGAACCCGACGAGGGGCGCGAAGAGCGCAAGAGCTGGAAGCTGCTGGAAAAGACCCTGCTGGCGGGCGTTCAGGAGCAGCGCCGGGCGCGACGCTGGGGGATCTTCTTCAAGTTGCTGACCTTCGTCTACCTGTTCGGCATCCTGATCCTGTTCACGCCGTTGATGGACATGGACAAGGCAGCGTCGCGCAGTGCCAGCCATACCGCGCTGGTCGAGGTGCGCGGGGTGATTGCCGACCAGGAGCCAGCCAGCGCCGACAATATCGTCAAGAGCCTGCGCGAGGCGTTCAAGGACAGCAAGACCAAGGCTGTGGTGATGCGCATCAACAGCCCGGGAGGCAGCCCGGTGCAGTCGGGTTACGTGTATGACGAAATTCGCCGTCTGCGGGCTGAATATCCGGCCATCAAGCTGTATGCGGTCATCGCCGACCTTGGCGCTTCCGGTGCCTACTACATCGCCAGTGCGGCGGACGAGATCTATGCCGACAAGGCCAGCCTGGTGGGCTCGATTGGTGTGACGGCGGCCGGTTACGGCTTTGTCGGCACCATGGAGAAGCTGGGTGTGGAGCGGCGTACCTACACTGCAGGCGAGCACAAGGCCTTCCTCGATCCGTTCTCGCCGCAGAAGCCGGAAGAGACCGAGTTCTGGCAGGGCGTACTGAATACCACGCACCAGCAGTTCATTGCCATGGTCAAGCAGGGGCGGGGTGAGCGCCTGAAGGACAAGGAGCATCCGGAGCTCTTCAGTGGCCTGGTCTGGTCGGGCGAGCAGGCCAAGGAGCTGGGCCTGGTGGATGGGTTGGGCAGTGCCAGCTATGTGGCGCGCGAGATCGTGGGTGAAAAGGAGTTGGTGGACTTCACCGTGCAGGAATCGGCGCTCGATCGCTTCTCCAAGCGCGTTGGCGCCAGCGTGGCTGAACGCTTGGCGATGTGGATGGGCTTCCAGGGGCCGCAGTTGCGCTGATCCGGGATTGTCGGGGGCGCTTTGCGCCCTTTCACGGGCGTGCCCGCGAAGGGGTGCGGCGCGGCCCCAAAACCTCAGGGAATCACCACCCCTTCCTTGGTCAACATATCCACCAGTCTAATCAACGGCAGTCCGATCAGGCTGGTCGCATCGCACCCGTGCGTGCTCTGGAACAGGCTCACTCCCAGGCCCTCGGCCTTGAAGCTGCCGGCGCAGTCCAGCGGCTGTTCCGCCGCCACATAGCGCTCCACTCGCTCCCGGTCCAGTTCGCGCAGGGTCACGGTAAACGGCACGCAGTCCACCTGGCAGTGCCCGGTGGCGCTGTTCAGCAGCGCCAGCCCGGTCAGGAAGCTCACCTGCTGCCCGCTGCACTCCAGCAGTTGCTCGCAAGCCCGCTCGAAGGTGTGCGGCTTGCCCAGTACCTGCTCGCCCAGCACCGCAACCTGGTCCGAACCAATGATCAGCTGCCCGGGGTGGCTGCCTGCCAGGGCCTCGGCTTTTTGCCTGGCCAGCCGCTGCACCAGCTCCACCGCCGGTTCGTCATCCAGGCGTCGCTCGTCTATATCGGGGCTTGCCCAGGTGAAGGGCAGGCGCAGGCGTGCAAGCAGTTCGCGGCGGTAGGCAGAGCTGGAAGCCAGTAACAGAGGAAGCATGGTAGACTCCTGAATCGGTTGAACAAATTCTATCACGCACGATGCCGCCGAATTTCCTTTGACAGGGGCGGGGGGCATCCCTAGAATGCTGCGCCTATGTTGAATGACCCGATTCCACCTCACGTTGACCCGCGCAAATTAGCCGATCGTGGCGTAACCCTTAACGGTTCGCTGCAGCTCGCTGATTTGGAAAGACTCTGCGACCCGCTTTCCGACAATGTCGGTACGGTGCAGGCGAAGTTCGATTTTGAACGAGATGAACAGCACGTGGTGGTTATCCACAGCGAGCTGGACGTCGAGGTCAAGATGGTTTGCCAGCGTTGTCTTGAGCTGGTCACCCTGCCGATCCACAGCGAATGTACATACGCCGTGGTGAAGGAGGGTGCGAATACCCAGTCGTTGCCGAAAGGCTATGACGTGCTGGAACTGGGCGAAGATCCTTTGGATCTGCAGGCATTGATCGAGGAGGAGCTTCTGCTCGCCTTGCCAATCGTGCCTGCTCATCATCCGGAAGAATGCCAGCAGCCGGCGGGCGCAGACGAGCCCGAATCGAGCAAGGACGAGGTATCGCGGTCCAACCCGTTCAGTGTTTTGGCGCAGTTAAAGCGTGACCCAAACGTTTAGGAGTTAATCAATTATGGCTGTTCAGCAGAACAAAAAATCCCGCTCTGCCCGTGACATGCGCCGTTCGCACGACGCCCTGTCGGAAAACGCGCTGTCGGTAGAGAAAACCACCGGTGAAGTACACCTGCGTCACCACGTTTCGCCAGAAGGCGTATACCGTGGTCGCAAAGTGGTCGACAAGGGCGCTGACGAGTAATCCTTGTCCGCTCAGATCATCGCGATCGACGCAATGGGCGGGGACTTCGGTCCCCGCAGCATTGTCCAGGCTAGCATTGCCTGCCTTTCGGCTACCCCCTCGCTGCACCTGACCCTCGTCGGTCAACCCTCCCTCCTCGAAGATCTTGTCAGCGGCCTTGCGGCTGCGGATCGCGCGCGCCTGCAAATCGTGGCCGCCAGCGAGGTGGTCGGCATGGACGAGCGGCCATCCCAGGCGCTGCGCGGCAAGCCGGACTCGTCGATGCGCATCGCCCTCGAACTGGTGCGCGACGGCAAGGCTCAGGCCTGCGTCAGCGCCGGCAATACCGGGGCGCTGATGGCGCTCTCGCGTTTCGTGCTCAAGACACTGCCAGGTATCGATCGGCCGGCCATGGTGGCGGCGATCCCGACCCAGACCGGTTACTGCCAGTTGCTCGACCTTGGCGCCAACGTCGACTGCAGCGCCGAGAACCTCTACCAGTTCGCCGTGATGGGCTCGGTGGCCGCCCAGGCGCTGGGTGTGCAGCGGCCGCGCGTGGCGCTGCTTAACATCGGTACCGAGGACATCAAGGGCAACCAGCAGGTCAAGCTGGCGGCCAGCCTGTTGCAGAACGCCCGCGGGCTCAACTACATAGGCTTCGTCGAGGGTGACGGGTTGTATCGCGGCGAAGCCGATGTGGTGGTGTGCGACGGGTTCGTCGGCAACATCCTGCTCAAGTCGAGCGAGGGGCTGGCGACGATGATCGGTGCGCGCATAGAGCAGTTGTTTAAGGGTGGCGTATTGTCGCGGGCAGCCGGGGCCGTGGCCATGCCGCTGCTCAAACGCCTGCAGGCCGACCTGGCACCGGCGCGGCACAATGGTGCGAGTTTCCTGGGGTTGCAGGGCATCGTCATCAAGAGCCATGGCTCGGCGGGGGTGCAGGGCTTCCAGAGTGCCATCCAGCGGGCGTTGATCGAGATTCAGGAAAACCTGCCGCAGCGCTTGCATGGGCGGCTGGAAGATTTGCTGTTGTAGCCTGTGCCGGCCTCTTCGCGGGTAAACCCGCTCCCACAGGTGCCCCATAACCTTTAGGTCTGTGGTAACCCTGTGGGAGCGGGTTTACCCGCGAAGAGGCCGGTGCTGAAGGAATAAAGACCTTAGGCATATCGCCGCTGAAGTGCTTAAATGTGACCGCTTGGTCCGCGTCTCCATCCAAGTTTTCAGATTCCGCGTCTGGCTAATGTCCGGCGCACCCTATCCGACGACAAGATCATAAGGGCTTGTTCAATGTCTGCATCTCTCGCATTCGTCTTTCCCGGTCAAGGTTCCCAGTCGCTGGGCATGCTCGCCGAGCTCGGCGCCGAGAAGCCAGTGATCATCGAAACCTTCAAGGAAGCGTCCGAGGCACTCGGTTACGACCTGTGGAAGCTGGTCCAGGAAGGCCCGGAAGAGCAACTCAACCAGACCGACAAGACCCAGCCGGCCATCCTCACCGCGTCCATCGCACTGTGGCGCCTGTGGCTGGAAGAGGGCGGTGCCAGGCCGGCCTTCGTCTCCGGTCACAGCCTGGGTGAATACAGCGCCCTGGTTGCCGCCGGCAGCCTGAGCCTGAAAGATGCCGTGCGCCTGGTCGAGCGCCGGGGCCAGCTGATGCAGGAAGCCGTGCCGGCCGGTCATGGCGCCATGGCCGCCATTCTTGGCCTGGACGACGCCGTGGTCGTGGAAGTCTGCGCCGAAGCGGCCGAAGACCAGGTGGTCAGCGCGGTCAACTTCAACTCGCCAGGCCAGGTGGTTATCGCTGGCAACAAGGCCGCCGTCGATCGCGCCATCGAGCTGTGCAAGGCCAAGGGTGCCAAGCGCGCCCTGCCGCTGGCGGTCAGCGTGCCGTCGCACTGCGCGCTGATGAAGCCGGCTGCCGAGCGCTTTGCCGAGTCGGTCAACGCCATCGAGTGGCACGCCCCGCAAATTCCCGTGGTGCAGAACGTCACCGCTGCCGTTGCCGCTGACCTTAATGCCCTCAAGCACGACCTGCTGGCGCAGCTGTACCAGCCAGTGCGCTGGGTCGAATGCGTGCAGACCCTGGCCGCTAACGGTGCGGTCAACCTGGTCGAGTGCGGCCCGGGCAAGGTCCTGGCCGGCCTGAACAAGCGTTGCGCCGATGGCGTGACCACCTACAACCTCAATACCCCTGACGCCGTCGCCGCCACCCGCGCGGCACTGGCCTGATTTGGAGAAGCTTGCATGAGCCTGCAAGGTAAAGTTGCACTGGTCACCGGCGCCAGCCGTGGCATTGGCCAGGCCATCGCCCTCGAGCTGGGCCGCCAGGGCGCGACCGTGATCGGCACCGCCACGTCGGCCTCCGGCGCCGAGCGCATTGCTGCCACGCTGAAAGAACACGGCATCACCGGTACCGGCATGGAACTGAACGTGACAAGCGCCGAATCGGTTGAAGCTGTGCTGGCCGCCATCGGCGAGCAATTCGGCGCACCGGCCATCCTCGTCAACAACGCCGGTATCACCCGTGACAACCTCATGCTGCGCATGAAGGACGACGAGTGGTTCGACGTGATCGATACCAACCTGAACAGCCTCTACCGTCTGTCCAAGGGCGTGCTGCGTGGCATGACCAAGGCACGTTGGGGCCGTATCATCAGCATCGGCTCGGTCGTCGGTGCCATGGGTAACGCCGGCCAGGCCAACTACGCGGCCGCCAAGGCCGGCCTGGAAGGCTTCAGCCGCGCCCTGGCGCGTGAAGTGGGCTCGCGTGGCATCACCGTCAACTCGGTGACCCCGGGCTTCATCGACACCGACATGACCCGCGAGCTGCCAGAAGCGCAGCGTGAAGCGCTGCAGACCCAGATCCCGCTGGGCCGCCTGGGCCAGGCCGACGAAATTGCCAAGGTTGTTTCGTTCCTGGCATCTGACGGCGCAGCCTACGTAACCGGCGCTACCGTGCCGGTCAACGGCGGGATGTACATGTAACACTGCAACTCAATGTGACGGATTTCGTAAAAAAAGAGTCATACTGCGAGCCTAAAATCCGTTATAAAGCTGCAACCAGATTCCAGGCAGCGGGTGTGGGGGTTGGTGTGAAGGCGTGTTTAGCTTGAAAAGCGAACGTCTTTCTATAAAATTAGCCACCGGCCAGCTGCCTGACATATGTCCATTAGGAGTGAAAACTAGGTATGAGCACCATCGAAGAACGCGTCAAGAAAATCGTCGCCGAGCAACTGGGCGTCAAGGAAGAGGAAGTGACTCTCGAGAAGTCCTTCGTCGATGACCTGGGTGCCGATTCGCTTGACACCGTTGAGCTGGTGATGGCTCTGGAAGAGGAATTCGAGACCGAAATCCCTGACGAAGAAGCCGAGAAGATCACTACCGTTCAAGCTGCCGTAGACTACGTCAAAGCCCACCAGGCCTAAGACGCTGTAGTCGACGCTTCTTGTCGGGAAAAACCGCACTGCCTTTGCCGGCGTGCGGTTTTTTCTTTGCGAGCACCCTGCGTTTTGCAAGTCGGTCTCGTTCACCGGGTATCAAGAGCTTGTTGCCATTTCATTCCATCGCTTGAATGCAATGGCAAGAAACTCTGTCATTAGAAAAGGAGAGTACTGTGTCGCGTAGACGCGTCGTGGTCACCGGTATGGGTATGCTGTCGCCACTGGGTACTGATGTACCGAGCACCTGGCAGGGCATTCTGGCTGGCCGCAGTGGCATCGGTCCGATCGAACACACGGATCTGTCTGCCTACTCCACCCGTTTTGGCGGCTCGGTGAAAGGCTTCGAGGTCGAGCAATACCTGTCGGCCAAAGAGGCCCGCAAGCTCGACCTGTTCATCCAGTACGGCTTGGCGGCCGGGTTCCAGGCAGTGCGTAATGCCGGTCTGGAAGTCACCGACGCCAACCGCCAGCGTATTGGCGTGGCCATGGGCTCGGGTATCGGCGGCCTGACCAATATCGAAGAAACCAGCCGCACCCTGCACGACTCGGGGCCGCGTCGTATTTCGCCTTTCTTCGTGCCAGGCTCGATCATCAACATGATCTCCGGCTTCCTGTCGATCCACCTGGGGCTGCAAGGGCCGAACTACGCCATCGCCACCGCGTGCACCACTGGTACCCACTGCATCGGTATGGCCGCGCGCAACATCGCCTACGGTGAAGCCGACGTGATGATCGCCGGCGGCGCCGAAATGGCTGCCTGCGGCCTGGGCATGGGCGGCTTCGGCGCCTCCCGCGCACTGTCCACTCGCAACGACGAGCCGACCCGGGCCAGCCGCCCGTGGGACAAGGGCCGTGACGGCTTCGTGCTGTCCGACGGTGCTGGTGCCCTGGTGCTCGAAGAACTGGAACATGCCAAGGCCCGCGGCGCGACCATCTATGCCGAACTGGTCGGGTTCGGCATGAGCGGTGACGCTTACCACATGACTTCGCCACCCGACACCGGTGAAGGCGCTGCCCGTTGCATGGCCAACGCCTTGCGCGATGCCGGCATCCAGCCGGAAGAGGTCAGCTACATCAACGCCCATGGCACCTCGACCCCTGCTGGCGACGTGGCCGAAGTGGCGGCGATCAAGCGCGTGTTCGGTGAGCATGCCTACAAGCTGGCGGTCAGCTCGACCAAGTCGATGACCGGCCACCTGCTGGGCGCCGCCGGTGCCGTAGAAGCGATCTTCAGCGTACTGGCAATCAACAGCCAGATGGCTCCGCCCACCATCAACCTGGACGAGCCGGACGAAGGCTGCGACCTCGACTTCGTGCCGCACCAGGCGCGCAGCATGCCGATCGATGTGGTGCTGTCCAACTCGTTCGGCTTTGGCGGTACCAACGGTTCGCTGGTATTCCGCCGGTTCGCCGGTTGATGCAAAGCTGGATCGATGGCCAGCCGGCGGCTGCAGTCAACCTGCAGAACCGCGGCCTGGCCTACGGCGATGGGCTATTCGAGACCATCGCCGTGCGCGACGGCCGGCCCAGCTTGCTGGACGGCCACCTCGCACGCCTGGCGCTGGGTTGCCAGCGCCTGGCGATCAGTACCGACCTGGCGCTGGTACGCGACGAACTCCTGCGCTATGCCAGCCAGCTCGGTGATGGCGTAGCCAAACTCATCCTTACTCGTGGTGACAGCCAGCGCGGTTACGCACCGGTTGCCGGTGCCGCGCCGCGGCGTATTCTGCAGGGCAGCCCGTTGCCCAGCTATCCTGTCGACAATGCCGAGCAGGGCGTGCAACTGTTTCCGTGCCAGACCCGGCTTGGGGAACAACCGCTGCTGGCCGGCCTCAAACACCTCAACCGCCTGGAGCAGGTGCTGGCCCGTGCCGAATGGCAGGACAGCGAACATGCCGAAGGCCTGATGCGTGATGGGCAGGGCAGGGTGATCGAAGGTGTGTACAGCAATCTGTTCCTGGTGCGCGATGGCGTGCTGTTCACGGCTGACCTCAGCCGCTGTGGCGTCGCTGGCGTGATGCGGGGCGCGTTGCTGGAACAGGCAGCGCTGCAGGGCATCCCGGTGCAGGTCTGCGACCTGCCGTTCGACGCTCTGGAGCAGGCAGATGAAGTATTTGTCTGCAACAGCGTCTACGGTGTCTGGCCCGTGCGAGGCGTTGCCGAGCTAAACTGGTCGCCGGGCCCGCTCACCCGTAAACTGCAGGCCGTTGCCCGTACGTTACTGGAAACCTGAATTCGTGAGACGTAAATTCCTGCTGCTGCTGGAAATGGGCTTGATCCTCGCCGGCCTTGCCGTGGGCTGGTCCGCCTGGAAAGTCAACTCGGTCCTGGAGCAGCCTCTGCACGTGACGCAGGAGCGCCTGCTGGACGTGCCCAATGGCACCACCCCCAACCGCATGTTCTATCGCATGCAGAACGAAGGGTTGCTCGACGACGCCGTCTGGTTGCGCCTGTACTGGCGTTTCAACATGGCCGGCACCCCTCTGCACACCGGTGAGTATCGCCTGACCCCCGGCATGACCGTGGAGCAGCTGTTCGATGCCTGGCGTCGAGCCGACGTGGTGCAGTACAACCTCACCCTGGTCGAAGGCTGGACCTTCCGCCAGGTGCGCGCGGCCGTGGCCAAGCATGAAAAGATCAAGCACACCCTGGACGGGCTGTCCGATTCGGAAGTGATGGACAAGCTCGGCCATACCGGGGTGTTCCCTGAAGGGCGCTTCTTCCCGGACACCTATCGCTTCGTGCGCGGCATGACCGACGTCGAGTTGCTGCAGCAGGCCTATATGCGCCTGGACGAAGTGTTGGCCAAGGAGTGGGCCGAGCGCACCACCGACCTGCCATACCGCGACCCGTACCAGGCGCTGATCATGGCTTCACTGGTGGAGAAGGAAACCGGCATTCCTCAGGAGCGCGGGCAGATCGCCGGCGTTTTCGTGCGGCGCCTGCGCCTGGGCATGATGCTGCAGACCGACCCTACGGTGATCTACGGCATGGGTGAGCGCTACAACGGCAAGATCACCCGCGCCGACCTGCGCGAGCCGACGCCCTACAACACCTACACCATCACCGGCCTGCCGCCGACCCCGATCGCCATGGTCGGTCGCGAAGCGATTCACGCGGCGCTCAACCCGTCCGATGGCACCAGCCTGTACTTCGTCGCCCGTGGCGATGGCAGCCATGTGTTTTCCGACGACCTCGACGACCACAACTCGGCGGTGCGCGAGTTCCAGCTCAAGCGCCGTGCGGACTACCGCTCCAGCCCCGCGCCGCAATCGCAGCCAGAGCAACAGACGCAACCAGGTGCCGACGAGGCCGAACAACCCGAAGCCCCTGCCGACGAGTCTACCGTGCAGCCAGCGCCCGACCAGCCGCCTGTGCAGGACGCCCCAGCCGGCGGCGCGCAAGCGGCCGAACGGCCGATGTCTGACGAACAACATTAAGGACTGCCTGTGAGCGGCTTGTTTATTACTTTGGAAGGCCCCGAAGGCGCGGGCAAGAGCACCAACCGCGACTACCTGGCTGCGCGCCTGTGCGAGCAGGGCCTGGACGTAGTGCTGACCCGTGAGCCCGGCGGCACGCCGCTGGCCGAAAAGGTGCGTGAGCTGCTGCTGGCGCCCAGCGATGAAAGCATGGCGGCCGACACCGAACTGTTGCTGGTGTTCGCTGCGCGTGCCCAGCACCTGGCGCAGGTGATCCGGCCGGCGCTGGCCCGCGGGGCCGTAGTCTTGTGTGACAGGTTTACCGATGCGACATACGCCTACCAGGGCGGCGGGCGTGGTTTGCCAGTCGAGCGTATCGCCATCCTGGAGCAATTCGTCCAGGGCGACCTGCGCCCGGATCTGACTCTGGTCTTCGATCTGCCAGTCGAAGTGGGCCTGGCCCGCGCCGCCGCCCGCGGCCGCCTGGACCGTTTCGAGCAGGAAGGCCAGGCGTTCTTCGAAGCAGTGCGCCAGGCCTACCTGCAGCGCGCCGGTCGCGAACCACAGCGCTATACCCTGCTTGATGCCGCCCAGTCTCTGGAGGCGGTGCAGCGCTCCATCGATGCGTTGCTACCAGGCATCGTGGAGCGTTGCCGTGGCTGAGGCCTATCCTTGGCAGCAGGCCCTCTGGCAGCAACTGGCCGGCCGCAGCCAGCACGCTCACGCCTACCTGCTGCATGGGCCGCAGGGTATCGGCAAGCGGGCCTTGGCCGAGCGCCTGATGGCCCGCCTGCTGTGCCAGCAGCCCCAGGGCCTGGAGGCCTGTGGCGCGTGCAAGTCCTGTCTGCTGCTCAAGGCCGGCAGCCACCCGGACAACTTCGTACTCGAGCCCGAAGAAGCTGACAAGCCTATCAAGGTAGATCAGGTACGCGAGCTGGTGGCCTTCGTGGTGCAGACCGCGCAGCTGGGTGGGCGCAAGGTGGTACTGATCGAGCCAGTGGAGGCGATGAACGTCAACGCCTCCAACGCCCTGCTCAAGAGCCTCGAAGAGCCCTCCGGTGATACCGTGTTGCTGCTGGTCACCCACCAGCCCAGCCGTCTGTTGCCGACCATCAAGAGCCGTTGCCAGCAGGTCGCCTGCCCGCAGCCCAGCCTGGCCCAGAGCCAAGCCTGGCTGGCCGGCGCGCTGCCCGACAGTGATGAGACCGAGCGCGACGAGTTGCTGACCCTGGCTGCCGGTTCGCCGCTGATGGCGGTCAGCTTGCAGGCGCAAGGCGTGCGAGAGCAGCGTGCGCTGGTCACCGACGGGGTGAAGAAGCTGCTCAAGCAGCAGCAATCGCCTAGCCAGCTGGCCGATGCCTGGAACGGTGTACCGCTGCTGCTGCTGTTCGACTGGTTCTGCGATTGGGCGCACCTGATCCTGCGCTACCAATTGACCCAGGACGAGGAAGGGCTAGGCTTGGCCGATATGCGCAAGGTGGTGCAGTACCTGGCGCAGAAGAGCCGCCAGGCCAAGGTGCTGGAGGTGCAGGCATGGATCCTGGAACAGCGCCAGAAGGTGCTGGGCAAGGCCAACCTCAACCGCGCCCTGCTGCTTGAATCGCTGCTGGCCCATTGGCTGCAGTTGCCGGGCGCCCGCTGATTTTCATTTTTTCATGTGTGTCGTTATCCCATGCTCGTAGATTCCCATTGCCACCTCGACCGTCTGGACCTGAGCGCCCACCAGGGCTCCCTCGATGCTGCCCTGCAGGCGGCGCGTGAGCGCGGGGTCGGGCATTTCCTGTGTATTGGCGTCAGTGCCGAGAATGCTGGTGCGGTGAAGGCGCTGAGCGAGCGTTACGCCGATGTCGATTGCTCGGTGGGCGTGCACCCGCTGGACCTGGCGCCGGGCGAAACGCCGGCGCTGGAATGGCTGCTGCGCGAACTGGCTCACCCACATGTGGTGGCGATTGGAGAAACCGGGCTGGATTACCACTACGAGCCGGAAGCAGCCGAGTTGCAGCAAGCCTCGTTCCGCCTGCACCTGGAGGCCTCGCGGCAGACCGGCAAACCGGTGATCGTGCATACCCGTGCGGCGCGTGCCGATACCCTGGCACTGCTGCGCGAGGCCAATCTGCCGCAGGCCGGCGTGCTGCACTGCTTCACCGAAGACTGGGACATGGCCAAGGCGGCGCTGGACCTGGGGTATTACATTTCGTTGTCTGGCATCGTTACCTTCCGCAATGCCGATGCCCTGCGTGAAGTGGCGCGGCAGGTGCCGGTCGATCGTTTGCTGGTGGAAACGGATTCGCCGTACCTGGCGCCGATTCCGTATCGCGGCAAGCCGAATTTGCCGCAGTATGTGCGTGAGGTGGCGGAGTACGTGGCTTCGTTGCGCGGGGCCAGTTATGAGCAGTTGGCCGAACAGACCACTGCCAACTTCAAGCGTTTGTTCCCGTTGGCGCGGGTGGCCTGACTCGAAGGGTTGCGGGTGAGGGCACCTAGCAGCCCACACGTAATCCCAAAAATGCCCCCAACGCCCCCCCTCGAAACACCCAAAAAAAACCCGGGTTCTGGGGGGGGAATCCGGGTTAAGACCATTAGGAGTAAAACAAAGGTACGCGGTCCCTGAGCACCTTTATCGGCGCGCCACTTGGGGGGGATGCGCCGCGCCAACACTTCAAGTATTAGTCAGCTTTGGCGCAGTGCCAGTGCATATTGATCGATTTTTAAACAAATTTGGAATACGCCCACGTTTCATTCCTCCCGCAGCGCATGGCCATAAGCATCGTGAAACACAGACATGCTTGGATGATCCGTGCAATTTCTTGCAAGTTAGGCATAATAAACCGCTTCGATTGTCATCCAGTCCTTCCTATGCAGAAAGAACCTCGTAAGGTCCGTGAGTTTCGCCGTCGCGAACAGGAAATCCTCGACACCGCGCTCAAGCTTTTTCTCGAACAGGGAGAAGACAGCGTCACCGTCGAGATGATCGCCGACGCCGTGGGCATCGGCAAAGGCACGATCTACAAGCACTTCAAGTCCAAGGCGGAGATCTACCTGCGCCTGATGCTCGACTACGAGCGCGACCTGAACGCGCTGTTGCATTCGGCCGACGTCGATCGCGACAAGGAAGCCCTGTCGCGAGCCTACTTCGAGTTCCGCATGCGCGATCCGCAGCGTTACCGGCTGTTCGACCGCCTGGAAGAAAAGGTGGTCAAGGGCAACCAGGTACCGGAAATGGTCGAACAGCTGCACAGCATCCGTGCCTCCAACTTCGACCGCCTGACCCAGCTGATCAAGGGCCGTATCAGCGAAGGCAAGCTCGAAGACGTGCCGCCGTATTTCCACTATTGCGCCGCCTGGGCGCTGGTGCACGGCGCCGTGGCGCTTTACCACTCGCCGTTCTGGAGCAATGTGCTGGAGGACCAGGAAGGCTTCTTCCAGTTCCTGATGGACATTGGCGTGCGCATGGGCAACAAGCGCAAGCGCGACCCGGAACCTTCGAACTGAAGCATCCGCGTTCAGGCAATACGCAGTACCTGTAGGAGCAGCCTTGTGCTGCGAAAGGGCCGGTACAGCCAGCACACATCTGCATGGCTGTACTGGCCCTTTCGCAGCACAAGGCTGCTCTTACCTATTTCGGCGATGTGCAGGGCTTGCAAAAACCTGATTTATGAGTCAGGTTTTGCCAGCCCCCATCATCCATGCCGGAGTCATTCATGATCGTCGATCGTCAAGGCAGGCGTTTTCGCAACCTGCGCGTCAGCCTGACGGCTGCCTGTAACTATGCCTGCACCTACTGCGTGCCAGACGGCAAGCGCCTGGTGGCAGCACAGGACGAACTGTCGGCGGAGGCCCTGGCTCGTGGCGTGGCCTACCTGATCGAAGCCGCCGGCATCGAACGCTTGCGCATCACCGGCGGTGAGCCATTGGTCAGTCCGCGCCTGGATGCTTTCCTGGCCGCCGTGGCCAAGCTCGACCTTGACGATATCTCGATGACTACCAATGGCCAGTTGCTGGCGCGCAAGTTGCCCCAGTTGCAGGCGGCAGGTATCCGCCGATTGAACGTTTCCCTCGACACCCTCGACCCTCAGGCGTTCCGCCGTATTGCCCGGGGCGGCGACTTGGCCAGCGTGCTGGCGGGCATGGAGCGGGCCAGCGCCATGGGCATGCAGATCAAGGTGAACATGGTGCCGATGCGCGGGCACAACCTCGATCAGGTGCTGCCGCTGCTGGATTATTGCCTTGAGCGCGGCTTCGAACTGCGCTTCATCGAGCTCATGCGCATGGGCCACCTGGCCCGTGACCAAAACGTCTTCCTGCAGCAGTTCGTCGGCCTCGACCAACTGCTCGCACTGAT
Source organism: Pseudomonas sp. 13159349 (assembly GCF_013305685.1). Classification (NCBI taxonomy): domain Bacteria; kingdom Pseudomonadati; phylum Pseudomonadota; class Gammaproteobacteria; order Pseudomonadales; family Pseudomonadaceae; genus Pseudomonas; species Pseudomonas sp. 13159349. The sequence continues at coordinate 1,797,516 of NZ_CP045553.1, forward strand.
TGCTGGCAAGCATGCCTACGTTCAGGTCGATGCGCCGCTGGACGCCACTGCCTTGCGTTATCAGGTGCCCGGCAGAGGCCACTTCGGCATGATCGCCAACGAAAGCGTACCATTCTGCCGCACCTGCTCGCGGCTGCGCCTGTCCTCCACGGGCTGGCTGCATGGCTGCCTGTCGTCGGGCAATCGCCATTTCGTCGGCGACCTTCTGGAAAAACCGCGCCATCAGGCGCTGCCGGCGCTGCAGCGCTTGCTGGTAAAGGCCTTGGCAGACAAACAGGACCTGGCGTTTTCCGGCGATGTGATGGTGATGAAGGTGATTGGCGGCTGAAGCTGGCGCAAAAGCTGCATCCGCCAGCTATTCGCCGGTTTTTCGTCGCCGGCCACTGGAGGAAAGATGCGTAGCCTGGTTTTGCTGCTGGCGCTGATGGCGTTGGGCGGTTGCATGAATGTCAGCGATATGGGCGAGGGCGTCCGTTACCACATGAGCGATGCCGGTCTGCTGGACCACAGCGATACCCGTCGCACCCTGTCGATCCGCCTGCAGCCCGATTCGTTCATCTTCATCGGCCAGGGCGCGTTCGTGCCTCCGGGCAAGGGACCGGTGCCGCGGCAGAACGCGGTGGCCGAGCAGGCCTACAAGAGCTTCGTCGAATATTTCCCGCTGGTACGGCGTGCCCAAGGGCCATTGGGCCTGGAAGAGGCCATCGCCCAGGCCCGTTCGGTGGGTGCCGACTACGTGCTGTACACCCGCTTCGCGCGCACCGACGACCGCATCGGCAATGGCGACGAGTGGTATGACGAACAAGCGGTCGACCGCCTGGGCTGGGACACCGGCGTGGTGCAGATGATGCTCATCGAAACCAGTACCCGCTACCTGATCGACACTGCACGTATCAAGAGCCGTGGCGGTTTGTTGACGTTCCACGATAAAACCCCGGAGGATTTGCTTGGCGCGCCGATGCGCGAGTACGCTCGTAGCCTTCTGGGTGTGAGTAAATGAGGCAAGCGTGATGAGCGATTCCGGCAAGGCCAATGATCTTCTGGCGCAGATTCCCAAGGCCAAGGGCCTGCCGCCGGTACATCTGTGGAACCCGGACTTCTGCGGTGACATCGACATGCGCATCGCCCGTGATGGCACCTGGTATTACCTGGGTACGCCGATCGGTCGCAAGCCGATGGTGCGGCTGTTTTCCACCATCATCCGCCGCGATGGCGATGACTACTTCCTGATTACCCCGGTAGAGAAGGTGGGCATCCGCGTCGACGATGCGCCGTTCGTGGCCGTGGCGCTTGACGTGGAAGGTGAGGGTGAGCAGCAGGTGCTGCACTTCACCAGCAATGTCGAGGACCAGGTCGAAGCCGGGCCGGCCAACCCGCTGCGCGTGGTGATCGACGCTGTCACGCAGGAGCCATCGCCGTATGTGCTGATACGCAGCAACCTCGAGGCGCTGATTAATCGCAATGTGTTCTACCAGTTGGTAGAGCTGGCGGTGCCGCGCGAGATCGACGGGGAAGAGTGGCTTGGGGTCTGGAGCCACGGTGAGTTTTATCCGATCGGACGTAGCAGCTGAGATATCTGGTGCCTGCACCGGCTTCCTCGCGGGCTTGCCCGCGAAGAGGTCGGCACAGGCAATGATCGGCCTCTTGGTTTTTCCCCGAATTGGTCATTTGTCTCTCTGCCCCACAGGCCTAACCTGCAGGCAATTGCCATCCAGGAGAAGCCCCCATGAAACCGTTTAGCATCATCCTTTTCGCCCTGCTCGCCGCTCAAACCCCTGCCTGGGCGCACGGCGATGCTGCCGACCAGGTCAAGGTGCTGCAGCAGCAACAACCCTCGAACGCCCCCGGCAAGAGCGCCGTGATGCTCACCGTCAGCTACGCCCCCGGCCAGGCATCACCTGCGCATCAGCACCCGGGCGCAGTGATGGCCTACGTGCTGGAAGGGGCAGTGGTATCGAAGCTCGATAACGAGCCGGAGAAAACCTACAAGGCCGGTGAATACTGGTACGAAGCCCCGGGTACCGTGCACAGCGTGTCACGCAACGCCAGTCAGAAGCAGTCAGCCAGGTTGCTGGTCTGGAGCCTGGTGGATGAAGGCAGTGCGGTCACATTGCCCTATCCGGCAGCAGGCTCGGAGCGCTGAGCCTGCCCCAGCCGGGTTGTAACTTCCTGCATCAGGTTCGGGTCCAGTACCTGGCAAGGCGCAACCTGCACGTTGCTCGTGTAGAACGGCGGCAGATTTTGCGCCAGTCGAGCAACATCCTTGGCAGTGCAGCCTGTTGGCAGCAATACATATTGCAGGCTTGAGGGGAAGGACGGCGCGGTGTGCCGTTCCATGGTGGAGCCATACGCGCCAAGGGTCATGACCGCCTCGCTGTCGGCCGGGTCCGGAAAACGGAGCAGGACGAATGTGCAGAAACGGGGGTGGGTGAGATGCTGGTGTGCTTCGTGGCGGACCTGTGGGTCGTCATGGTTCATCAGGTTCCAGCGCAACGCGGCGTAGCTGCGAGTGGTCTCCATGAATGCAGTGCGAATGGGGGAGCGCGTTTCGTCACCGCTCAGGCAGGCCAGCAGATTGCCGAATGGGTCCAGCAAGGCTACGGCATTGCACGTATCTGCCGCGAGCGCTGTGTCGACCAATGGCTCGGCCAGTTCGATGCCGGGCAGCCGAGGGTCTGCACTTTTGCTGCGCAGGCTCCATGGGCTCAAGCCCGCCAGGGCCTGGCGTACCAGGCTCCGGCTGGGTAGGGTGATCGGGTCCTTCAGGGCAGATGGCGGGAGGCCGGCGTTGCTGCTTTCGTCGTGCACATGGTTCACGCTGGCCTCGAACAACGAACGGGTAAGGCACATCGTTGCGGCGTCGATGCGTTCGCCAGCGTAGACCGGCCCTTGCGGCGGCCCGACATAGTCGCGATCAAAAGGGCTGCCGACAGCATAGTAGCCCCACGTGGCTTGCGCGCGCAGACGAAGTGCGGCCGGCAGGCCGGGGAATTCGAAACGGCCGTCATGATTGACGCCGGCAAAGGTGTCGAGCGCACTTACGGCAACATTGAAGCCGGCAGTCAGCAAGGCGCCTGCGCACATGGCGCAGGGGTCGAGCGTGGTGATGACGGTCAGTTCATGCGTGGGGGGGAGGGCAAGGCGCTGCTGGTTGTCGAAATACCAGTCGACCAGCCGGCGCTCACCATGCCCCGTTGGGTCGCGGAGCCTGAATGCGGGTTGCGCCTGGCTGGCAGAGGGCTCCAGCACGCGGTTGTGCAGGGCGATCAGTACCTTTCCAGTGGCATTTTCGATGATGCAGCCACCCACGGCGAACGTTGCTTGTCGGCTTGCCAGGAGGGCCTGGTTGGCGGCGATTGCTACCGCTTGCTGAGCGTTCTGGGTGAAATCGTTGGCTTTCATGCTTGCCTGTGCTCGTCGAGGGATCTCGGACGATACAGCAGCCGTGCGCTGGCATGAGGGGATAAGTGCAACAAAAAACCTCCAGTGCTTGCGCATCTGGAGGTTTTCAATGTTTGGCTCCGCGACCTGGACTCGAACCAGGGACCCAATGATTAACAGTCATTTGCTCTACCGACTGAGCTATCGCGGATTCTGTGCGTATCTTACTGATTGCCCAGGGGAAGTCAAGCCACCCCTAGGCAAAACAATGAGTTACAGTACCTGCACGATAGCTTTGGTCACTACGTGGATGTTGCTCTTGTTCAGCGCGGCCACGGCGATGCGGCCGGTGTCCAGCGCATAGATGCCGAACTCGTTCTTCAGGCGGGCGACCTGTTCGACGGTCAGGCCCGAGTACGAGAACATGCCAACCTGGCGGCTAACGAAGCTGAAGTCGCGGTTGGCGCCATATTCGGCCAGCAGCGAAACCATCTGCTTGCGCATGCCGTGGATGCGCTCGCGCATTTCGGCCAGCTCGGTTTCCCACATCTGGCGCAGTTCGGCGCTGTTCAGCACGGTGGCAACGATGGTTGCACCGTGGGTCGGCGGGTTGGAGTAGGTGGTGCGGATCACGCGCTTGACCTGCGACAGCACGCGGGTGCTCTCGTCCTTGGAGGCGGTGACGATCGACAGCGCACCGACGCGCTCGCCGTACAGCGAGAACGACTTGGAGAACGAGCTGGACACGAAGAACTCCAGGCCCGACTCGGCGAACAGGCGCACGGCGAAGGCGTCTTCGGCGATGCCGTCACCGAAGCCCTGGTAGGCCATGTCGAGGAACGGCACGTGGCCCTTGGCCTTGACCACTTCCAGGACGTTCTTCCAGTCGTCCAGGCTCAGGTCGACGCCAGTCGGGTTGTGGCAGCAGGCGTGCAGCACCACGATCGAGCCGGACGGCAGGTTGTTCAGGTCTTCGAGCATGCCGGCGCGGTTGACGTCGTTGGTCGGCGCGTCGTAGTAGCGGTAGTTCTGCACCGGGAAGCCGGCCGATTCGAACAGCGCACGGTGGTTTTCCCAGCTCGGGTCGCTGATGGCAACCACGGCGTTCGGCGACACACGCTTGAGGAAGTCGGCGCCAATCTTCAGTGCGCCGGTACCGCCGACGGCCTGCACGGTAACCACGCGGCCGGCGGCCAGCAGTGGCGACTCGGCGCCGAACAGCAGCTTTTGTACAGCCTGGTCGTAGGTGGCGATACCGTCGATCGGCAGGTAGCCGCGCGAGGCGTGCTGGGCGGCACGCTGGGTCTCGGCTTCGATCACGGCGCGCAGCAGCGGAATGCGGCCTTCCTCATTGCAGTACACGCCCACGCCCAGGTTGACCTTGTCGGTACGTGGGTCGGCGTTGAATGCTTCGTTGAGGCCCAGAATAGGGTCGCGGGGTGCCAGCTCGACAGCGGAAAACAGGCTCATTGTTACCTTGGCTCTGATTGGAGTGTGATAGGACGTACACGCTCCAGCCCGAATGCACTGAAGCGGTGCACAAACGGGGAGTCAGTATAGTGATACCGACCGGTCACCGCGACAGTCCGGCATCGCTTTTCAGGTCATTTGCGCAAATATTTTTCGACCATTGGTCTAATTGCCGGGTCCACTGCAACAAGCGCTCACAGCTGTGCCTTGAAAGCGCCCCCCTGCGGGCGCATTTGGGTATAGACTACTGGCTAAATTTACAGTTGCTGCAACACCGCGAGGTCTGTCATGTCCGAGTTCCAGCTCGTCACCCGTTTCCAGCCGGCCGGCGACCAGCCCGAGGCCATCCGCCAGATGGTCGAAGGTATCGAGGCGGGGCTGTCGCACCAGACGCTGCTCGGGGTGACTGGCTCGGGCAAGACCTTCAGCATCGCCAACGTCATTCAGCAGGTGCAGCGGCCTACCCTGGTGCTTGCGCCGAACAAGACCCTGGCCGCGCAGCTTTATGGCGAATTCAAGGCATTCTTCCCCAACAATGCGGTGGAGTACTTCGTTTCCTACTACGACTACTACCAGCCTGAAGCCTACGTACCGTCGTCCGACACCTTCATCGAGAAGGACGCTTCGATCAACGACCACATCGAGCAGATGCGCCTGTCGGCGACCAAGGCGCTGCTGGAGCGGCGTGACGCGATCATCGTCACCACCGTGTCGTGCATCTACGGCCTGGGCAGCCCCGAGACCTACCTGAAAATGGTCCTGCACGTGGACCGTGGCGACAAGCTCGACCAGCGCGCGTTGCTGCGCCGCCTGGCCGACCTGCAATACACCCGCAACGAGATGGACTTCGCCCGCGCCACCTTCCGCGTGCGCGGCGATGTGATCGACATCTTCCCGGCCGAATCGGACCTCGAGGCCATCCGCATCGAACTGTTCGATGACGAGGTGGAGAACATCGCCGCCTTCGACCCGCTGACCGGCGAGGTCTTCCGCAAGCTGCCGCGTTTCACCTTCTACCCCAAGAGCCACTACGTCACCCCGCGGGAAACCCTGCTGGAGGCGGTGGAGGGCATCAAGGAAGAGCTCAAGGACCGCCTGGAATACCTGCAGAAGGCCAACAAGCTGGTCGAGGCCCAGCGCCTGGAGCAACGCACCCGCTTCGATCTGGAGATGATCCTGGAGCTGGGCTACTGCAACGGCATCGAGAACTACTCGCGCTACCTGTCCGGGCGCCCGGCCGGGGCGCCGCCGCCCACCCTGTACGACTACCTGCCGCCCGATGCGCTGCTGGTGATCGACGAATCCCACGTCAGCGTTCCGCAGGTCGGCGCCATGTACAAGGGCGACCGCTCGCGCAAGGAAACCCTGGTCGAGTACGGCTTCCGCCTGCCTTCGGCGCTGGACAACCGGCCGATGCGTTTCGACGAGTGGGAGGACGTCAGCCCGCAGACCATCTTCGTATCCGCCACCCCGGGCCCCTATGAGGCCGAGCACGCCGGGCGCGTGGTAGAGCAGGTGGTGCGCCCCACCGGCCTGGTCGACCCTCAGGTGGAAGTACGCCCGGCGCTTACCCAGGTGGATGACCTGCTGTCGGAAATCCGCAAGCGCGTGGCACAGGGCGAGCGGGTGCTGGCCACCACGCTGACCAAGCGCATGGCCGAAGACCTCACCGACTACCTGGCCGACCACGACGTGCGGGTGCGTTACCTGCACTCGGACATCGACACCGTCGAGCGGGTGGAGATCATCCGCGACCTGCGCCTGGGTACCTTCGACGTGCTGGTGGGCATCAACCTGCTGCGTGAGGGCCTGGACATGCCCGAGGTGTCGCTGGTGGCGATCCTCGATGCCGACAAGGAAGGTTTCCTGCGCTCCGAGCGCTCACTGATCCAGACCATCGGCCGTGCTGCGCGTAACCTCAATGGCCGGGCCATCCTGTATGCCGACAACATCACCGGTTCCATGCAGCGCGCCATCGACGAAACCGAGCGTCGTCGCGAGAAGCAGATCGCATTCAACCAGGCCAATGGCATCGTGCCCAAAGGCGTGGTCAAGGACATCACCGATATCATGGAAGGCGCGACCGTGCCCGGCGCGCGCAGCAAGAAGCGCAAGGGCATGGCCAAGGCTGCGGAGGAGAGCGCCCGTTACGAGGCCGAGCTGCGCACGCCGGGCGAGATCACCAAACGCATCAAGCAACTGGAAGAGAAGATGATGCAGTTCGCCCGCGATCTGGAGTTCGAGGCCGCGGCGCAATTGCGCGACGAGATTGCACAGCTGCGCGAGCGGTTGATTACCAGCTGAAGCCTGGCGCGGGCCTTGTGGGAGCGGGCGTGCCCGCGAAGAATTCAACGCGGTGGCTGGCACCGGCTGCGCCGGTGTTCGCGGGCACGCCCGCTCCCACAGGGACCGCATACAGTTTGAAATAGCCTCAATGTGCTTCTCCCGCTTTCAGCCCCTCCGGCAACTTGCGGGTCAACAACACCGCCACCATGCTCACCGCTAACCCAATCCCCACAAAGTGGAACGCATCGTTATAGGCCATGATCAACGCCTGCTGGTGAGTGATCTCGCTCAACTTGCCCAGCGCCGCATTGTCATTGCCCAGCCGCTCTGCCAGTTGCGCCAACCGTTCCGCCACCTGCGGGTTGCTCGGCACCACCGCCTCCCTCAGGTAATCGAAATACACCTTGGTCCGTGCATCCAGCAGGGTGGCCAGCAGCGCAATGCCGATCGCACCGCCCAGGTTACGCAGGATATTGAACAGGCTCGACGCCGAACCCGCATCCTGCGGCTGTATATACGCCGTGGCGATCAGCGAAATGGTCACCATGATCATTGGCTGGCCGATGGCACGGATGATCTGGATATGGTTGAACTGCGGCCCTGCAAAATCCGGATTGAGCACCCCCGAGCCGAAACTGGCGGCGCCGAACAGGCAGAACCCCAGGGCACACAACACCTTGGGCGACACCACTTTCATCAGTTGCGGCACCAACGGGATCAGGAACAGCTGCGGGATACCCATCCACATGATCACCTCGCCGATCTGCAAGGCGTTGTAGCCCTGCACCTGCGCCAGGTACAGCGGCAGCAGGTAGATCGACCCGTACAAGCCCACCCCCATGCCAAGGCTGGCGATGCTCGACAGGCCAAAGTTGCGGTTGCCGAGGATGCGCAGGTTGATCAGCGGGTGTGGCTTGGAAAACTGCAGGATGACGAAGGTGATCAGGCTGACCAGGGCGGTGCTGCCCAGGCCTACGATCAGCTGCGATTCCAGCCAGTCCTTGCGGTGGCCTTCCTCCAGGAACACCTGCAGGCAGCCAAGCCCCAGGCCCAGGGTGACGATGCCGGCGTAATCGGTGCTTTTCAGCAGCTCCCAGTGCGCGTCCTTCTTTTCCAGCCCGTACAGCAGGCCGGCGATCATCACCAGGCCCGGTGGGATATTGATGTAGAAAATGTACTCCCAGCCCCAGTTCTCGGTCAGCCAGCCGCCCAAGGTGGGGCCGATGGAGGGGGCGAAGGTGGCGGTCATGGCGAACATGGCCATGCCCTTGGCGCGGTGGTGTTCGGGCAGCTTGATCAGGGTCAGGGTGAAGGCCAGCGGGATCAGCGCACCGCCGGTAAAACCCTGCAGGGCGCGGAACAGGATCATGCTCTCCAGGTTCCAGGCCATCGAACATAACAGCGACGACAACAGGAAACCGCTGGACACCCACACGGCCAGGCGCCGCGCCGACAGCAGCTGCACCAGCCAGGCGGTGAGCGGGATCATGATGATTTCCGCGACCAGGTAAGAGGTGGAAATCCACGAGCCTTCCTCCAGCGTCGCCGACAGTGCGCCCTGGATGTCCTTGAGCGACGAGTTGGTGATCTGGATGTCCAGCACCGCCATGAAGGCGCCGAGCATCACGCTCATCACCGCGATCCAGTCCCGCCGTGTCGGCTCCGCGGTTGGCCTGAGCAGCTGGTCACCGGCCATTGTGGCCTTCGTCTTCGCTGCGCAGGTCGACGGTGGCGGTCACCGACATGCCAGGGCGGATGCGTCCGTGCAGCGGGTTGTCAGCGCGGAAGGTCAGCTTGACCGGAATACGCTGCACCACCTTGGTGAAGTTGCCGGTGGCGTTGTCGGGCGGTAGCAGGCTGAACTGCGCGCCGGAGGCGGCGAAAAGGCTGTCGACCCGGCCTTCTATCGGTGTGTCGGGGTAGCTGTCGAACAGCAGCTCGGCACGCTGGCCGGGCTGCATGCGGCCGATCTGGGTTTCCTTGAAGTTGGCCTGCACCCAGATGTCTTCGTCCGGCACGATCGACAGCAGGTAGGCACCGGCCTGTACCACCTGGCCATTGCGCGCGTTGCGCTGGCCGATGCTGCCGCTGATTGGTGCACGGATTTCACAGCGGGTCAGGTTCAGTTCGGCTTGTGCCAGGTCGGCGCGGGCGTTGGCGATCTGCGCGTCGAGGCGCTTGAGTTCGGCGGTCAGTGCGTTGACTTGCTGGCGCTGGCTTTGCAGGTCGGCACGGGCCTTGTCGACCTGCGAGCCGGCGACATGGCTGTCCGCGGACAGGGTGGTGACCCGTTCTTCCGATACGAAACCTGGTTTGCGCAGCTTCTCGGCACGGCTCAGGTCCAGGCGCGAGCGGTCGAAAGTGGCCTGGTTGGCCGCCACCTGGGCCTGGCCGGCGGCGATCAGGCTGGCTTGCTGGGTCAGGCGGCTTTGCGCCTGCACCTGCTCGGCTTCGCGGGTGGCCAGGGTGGCGCGGGCGCGTTGCACGGCCAGTTCGAAGTCGGCGGCCTCCAGGCGCACCAGCAGGTCGCCTTTCCTGACGTGCTGGTTGTCCTCGACCCGCACCTCGTCGATGCGTGCGCCCAACTGGCTGGAAATGCGGGTGATCTCGCCCTGTACGTAGGCGTTGTCGGTGCTTTCGTAGAAGCGGCCCTTGAAGTACCAGTGGCCCAGGAAGGTGAGGGCGATGACGGCCACCAAGGTGAAGAAGACCAGCAGGCGGCGTTTGAGTTGAGCAGGCATGAGGACTATCGTTCCAGAAATGTAAATAAATTTAACAGCGGCACATGGCCGGTCGACAAGTGACGTTCGCGCCATTGCTGGAGCCCGGTGCCTGCCTCCTGCTAACATCCCGCCTTTGTTTCATCTTTCGTTCGAGACTCTCCATGACCACCGTACGCACGCGTATCGCGCCATCGCCTACCGGCGACCCCCATGTCGGCACTGCCTACATCGCCCTGTTCAACTACTGCTTTGCCAAGCAGCACGGCGGTGAGTTCATCCTGCGCATCGAAGACACCGACCAGCTGCGCTCCACGCGCGAGTCGGAGCAGCAGATCTTCGATGCCCTGCGCTGGCTCGGCATCGAATGGAACGAAGGTCCGGACGTCGGCGGCCCGCACGGCCCTTACCGGCAGAGCGAGCGTGGCGAAATCTACGCCAGGTACGCCAAGGAGCTGGTTGACGCCGGCCATGCCTTCTACTGCTTCTGCACCGCCGAAGAGCTGGAGCAGATGCGCGCAGAGCAGCAAGCCCGTGGCGAAACCCCGCGCTACGACGGCCGCGCGCTGCTGCTGAGCGCCGAGGAAGTGCAGCGCCGCCTGGACGCTGGCGAGCCGCACGTGATCCGCATGAAAGTGCCGAGCGAAGGCGTGTGCGTGGTACCGGACATGCTGCGTGGCGATGTCGAGATCCCGTGGGACCGCATGGACATGCAGGTGCTGATGAAGAACGACGGCCTGCCGACGTACTTCCTGGCCAACGTGGTCGACGACCATCTGATGGGCATCACCCACGTGCTGCGCGGCGAAGAGTGGCTGCCATCGGCACCCAAGCTGATCAAACTGTACGAATACTTCGGCTGGGAGCAGCCCAAGCTGTGCTACATGCCGCTGCTGCGTAACCCGGACAAGTCCAAGCTGTCCAAGCGCAAGAACCCGACCTCGGTGACTTTCTACGAGCGAATGGGCTTCATGCCCGAGGCGATGCTCAACTACCTGGGCCGCATGGGCTGGTCGATGCCGGACGAGCGCGAGAAGTTCTCGCTGGCCGAGATGGTCGAGCACTTCGACCTGTCGCGTATCTCGCTGGGCGGCCCGATCTTCGACATCGAGAAGCTGTCCTGGCTGAACGGCCAGTGGCTGCGCGAACTGTCGGTCGAGGAGTTCGCCGCGCGCCTGCAGAAGTGGGCGTTCAACAGCGACTACATGATGAAGATCGCCCCGCACGTGCAAGGCCGGGTGGAAACCTTCAGCCAGGTTGCCCCGCTGGGCGGGTTCTTCTTCGAAGGCGCGCTGAAGCTGGACGCCAAGCTGTTCGAAAGCAAGAAGCTGTCGGCCGACCAGGTACGCCAGGTGATCCAGCTTATCCTGTGGAAGCTCGAAAGCCTGCGTCAGTGGGAAAAAGAGCGCATCACCGGTTGCATCCAGGCGGTGGTCGAGGCGCTGGAGCTGAAGCTGCGTGATGCCATGCCGCTGATGTTTGCCGCCATTACCGGCCAGGCCAGCTCGGTTTCGGTGCTGGACGCGATGGAAATCCTTGGCCCGGACCTGACCCGCTACCGCCTGCGCCAGGCCCTGGACCTGCTGGGTGGTGTGTCGAAGAAAGAAAACAAAGAGTGGGAAAAGCTGCTGGCCTCTATCGCCTGACAGTGGTCCCGAGGCCATAAGCCGAACTTGTGGGAGCGGGTAAACCCGCTCCCACGGGGCTCAGTGTTCAGTTTTGGCAAGGGGAGGGCGGTAAGTGATTGTTATCTGTGAAAAATTTTTTGAATATTTTGAAAAATTCGTTTGACAGTCCTGCAATCCGATCTTAATATGCGCCCCGTCCACAGCGATGAACGAAAACGAAACGCCAGGCACCCAGCCAGCGCTTCGGTTCAAAGCGACATTGTGGGGCTATAGCTCAGCTGGGAGAGCGCCTGCATGGCATGCAGGAGGTCAGCGGTTCGATCCCGCTTAGCTCCACCAAATTCCGTCTGGCAGCCAAGGCTGTCGGGCAAGACCGGGTCCAGCAACCGGGTCTTGAAGGTAAGAAGGTTCGTCCCCTTCGTCTAGTGGCCTAGGACACCGCCCTTTCACGGCGGTAACAGGGGTTCGAGTCCCCTAGGGGACGCCAGTTTTGCACAAGCGATGTTTCAGGATGTCGCTGGGCCGAGAGGCTAGAAATCCGGGGCTATAGCTCAGCTGGGAGAGCGCCTGCATGGCATGCAGGAGGTCAGCGGTTCGATCCCGCTTAGCTCCACCAATTTGCCGCGGTTCGCGAAAGCGGATCGGCACGAAGGTTACGTCCCCTTCGTCTAGTGGCCTAGGACACCGCCCTTTCACGGCGGTAACAGGGGTTCGAGTCCCCTAGGGGACGCCACTTTTCCTGCGTTTTGCAGGGCTTTAAAGGCTCGTCGATTACTGATGAGCCTTTTGTTTCGGGGCTATAGCTCAGCTGGGAGAGCGCCTGCATGGCATGCAGGAGGTCAGCGGTTCGATCCCGCTTAGCTCCACCATTTCTGCCGCGGTTCGCGTAAGCGGATCGGCACGAAGGTTACGTCCCCTTCGTCTAGTGGCCTAGGACACCGCCCTTTCACGGCGGTAACAGGGGTTCGAGTCCCCTAGGGGACGCCACGTTTACCCGCGTTTTGCGGGACTTTGAAGGCTCATTCGATTATTGAATGGGCCTTTTGTTTTTCTCCCCTAATCAAAATTTCGCGACCGACAGGCGGCTGCAGATTCTGCTTGCCAAAAAATATTATGCGAATAATATTTCGATCATCATATTTTTGTTGGCGAGTGGCCTGATGAGCGACAAGAAGAGCAGAACCCGCGAGCGCATTCTCGAGGCGGCGCGAAGTGCGCTGATCCAGCACGGCCCGGCCGAGCCCAGCGTCAGCCAGGTCATGGGTGCGGCAGGCCTGACCGTCGGTGGTTTCTACGCCCACTTCGACAGCAAGGACGAGTTGATGCTCGAAGCGTTCCGCCAGTTGCTGGGCGAGCGCCGCGCCTTGCTCGCGCAGATCGACCCCAGCCTCGATGGCGCCGGGCGGCGGGCGCTGGCCAGTGCGTTCTATCTGTCGCGCAAGCACCGTGATGCCGAAGTGCATGCCTGCCCGCTGCCCAATTCGCTGGGCGAGATGCAGCGCCTGCCAGAGGCCTTCCGCGAGGTTCTGGCCGAGCACATCGAGTTGATGGCTGCCGCCATGGTCGACCGCCCCGAGGACGCCGACAAGGCATTGGCCGACCTGGCCCTGATGGTTGGTGGCCTGGCGCTTGCCCGTGCCCTGGGCACCAGCGAACTGTCCGATCGTATTCTGCGCGCCGCCAAATCGGCGGTGCTTTGAGCCTGGAGCATGGCGATGACTACCCTGAGCTGGATTCGTGGTGTCAATGGCACCTTGGGCCGCCTGGCCCCCGAGCATGTCGCGGGCAAGATGCGCCGTGCCTTCATGACTCCTCGCAACCTGCCGCCACGGGATTGGGAGTTGCCCGTGCTGGCCAGCGCCGAGCGCATCACTTTGCGCTTCGGCTTGTCGGCCTTGCGCTGGGGCAAGGGGCCGACCGTGCTGATGATGCACGGCTGGGAGGGGCGCCCGACCCAGTTTGCCGCGTTGATCGAAACCTTGGTCCAGGCGGGGCACACGGTGGTGTCGCTGGAGGGGCCGGGGCATGGCCGTTCGCCTGGCGAACAGGCAAATGTGGTGTTGTTTGCCCGAGCGCTGCTGGAAGCTGCCGCCGAGCTGCCGCCGCTGCGCGCGGTTATTGGCCATTCCATGGGCGGCGCCAGTGTATTGCTGGCCTTGCAGATGGGGCTGCGTACCGAGGCAGCGGTAAGCATCGCTGCCCCGGCGCGGCTATTGGGCGTACTGCGTGGCTTTGCCCATCGTCTGGGTCTGCCGGCGCGGGCGCGGGCTGCATTCATTCGCCAGGTGGAGCGGGATGTGGGCATGCAGATTGCGCGGCTGGATGTGACGGGTTACCAGTTGGAGTTACCCGGGCTGGTGGTGCATGCCGCCGATGACGCCTTGGTCGCAGCCGATGAGGCCCGGGTTATCCACAAGGCCTGGTTCGATAGCCGCCTGATGCTGCTGGAGGCGGGTGGCCACCAGCGCGTGCTGTCCGATCCGCGCCTGAGTGAAGCGGTGCTGGAGCTGCTGGCCCGGGCTGGCGCGGTGCCTGTAGGAGCGGCCTTGTGTCGCGATGGGCTGCGCAGCAGCCCCGGCAATCTGTGTCGGGACTGAGATTTTGGGGCCGCTGCGCGCCCCATCGCGACACAAGGCCGCTCCTACAGGGACCGCGTAGCCCCGCAGGCAAGTGCAGAAGGGCTGGACTTTCCCTCGGCGGTCCCTGCTAAATCCACTTTTGCTCCAAGGAAGCGAACATGAGCTGGGACTTGGCAACACCCTTCGTCATCGACCTGCGCGTCGGTAGCGAGGATATCGACGGCCTCGGCCACGCCAACAACGCGGTCTACGTCACCTGGCTGGAGCGCTGCGCCTGGCGCCATTCCCAGCGCCTGGGCCTGGACCTGGCCGAATATCGCCGGCTGGACCGGGCCATGGCGGTGGTGCGCCACGAAATCGACTACCTGGCTGCTGCCTACGAGGATGACGAGTTGCAACTGGCCACCTGGATCATCGACTGGGACCAGCGCCTGCGCATGACCCGGCGCTTCCAGCTCAAGCGCCCGCGCGACGGCGTGACTTTGCTGCGCGCCCAGACCACCTTTGCCTGCATCGAGCTGTCCAGCGGCAAGCCCAAGCGCATGCCGGCGGAGTTCCTCGACGGTTACGGCCCGGCGCTGATCGGCGCCTGAAACACCGGCAATTTTTGTTAAACTGCCGGCTTTTTCCGCCGAGACCCCGACATGCAAATTGCCCTGGCCCCCATGGAGGGGCTGGTCGACAACATCCTGCGCGACGTGCTGACCCGCGTGGGCGGTATCGACTGGTGCGTCACCGAGTTCATTCGCGTGTGCGACCGCCTGCTGCCGCCTTCCTCGTTCGACAAGCTGGCGCCCGAGTTGCGCAATGGCGCACGGACCGCTGCAGGGGTACCAATGCGCGTGCAGTTGTTGGGGTCGGACCCTGTGTGCCTGGCGGAAAACGCCGCGCTGGCCTGCCAGTTGGGCGCGCCGGTGATAGACCTGAACTTCGGTTGCCCGGCCAAGACCGTGAACAAGTCGCGCGGTGGAGCGGTGCTGCTCAAGGAGCCGGAGCTGCTGCACGCCATTGTGCGTGAAGTGCGCCATGCCGTGCCGGCACATATCCCGGTCACCTCGAAGATGCGCCTGGGTTTCGACAGCCCCGATGGCGCGCTGGAGTGTGCCATGGCGCTGGCCGAAGGCGGTTCGGCGCACCTGGTGGTACATGCGCGGACGAAGGTCGAGGGCTACAAGCCCCCGGCCCACTGGGAGTGGGTGGCGCGGGTGCAGGATGTGGTCAAGGTGCCAGTGTTCGCCAACGGCGAGATCTGGACCGTGGATGACTGGCGGCGCTGTCGTGAGGTCAGTGGCGCCGAAGATATCATGCTGGGCCGTGGGCTGGTTTCGCGCCCCGATCTTGGGCTGCAGATTGCCGCGGCGCGTGACGGGCGGGAGTACCAGCCGATGAGCTGGGACGACCTGCTGCCGTTGCTTCGCGAGTTCTGGCGTCAGGCCCAGGCCAAGTTGTCGCCGCGCTATGCACCGGGGCGGATGAAGCAGTGGCTGGCGATGCTGACCCGCAGTTATCCCGAAGCGGTTGTGCTGTTTGCCGAATTGCGGCGGGAAGATGACTGTGCGCGGATCAGCCGGTTGCTGGGGGTTGAGGCGGTTACCTTGGAGGCTTGTGTTGCCTGATCCGGCCCTTTCGCGGGCGTGCCCGCGAAGAGGCCATCAAATCCAGTGCAGGAATCCAGATTTTTTCTGCTCCCCCCTTGAAAGCATTTCCCCCGGCCATATCTCTTGAGTACGCGATGCCGAAGTCGGGTCGCGTAATGACTTACTTGCTGAATCTCAGGAGTTCATGACCATGACTACCGCTTTCTCTCTCGCTCCACTGTTCCGCCATTCCGTTGGTTTCGACCGTTTCAACGACCTGTTCGAATCCGCGGCACGTAACGAGGCCGGTAGCAGCTACCCGCCCTACAATGTGGAAAAGCATGGCGATGACCACTACCGTATCGTGGTTGCTGCAGCCGGTTTCCAGGAAGAGGACCTCGACCTGCAGGTTGAAAAAGGTGTCCTGACCGTGACCGGTGGCAAGCGCGACAATGGCCCTGCTGAAGTGACCTACCTGCATCAGGGTATCGCGCAGCGCGCCTTCAAGCTGTCGTTCCGCCTGGCCGACCATATTGAAGTCAAGGCCGCCGGCCTGGCCAATGGCCTGCTCAGCATCGACCTGCTGCGCATCGTGCCTGAAGAGGCCAAGGCCAAGCGCATTCCGATCAACGGCGACAAGCCAGCGCTGAACTGATCGTGTAGATGTGAAAAAGGGCACCCCTAGGGGTGCCCTTTTTTGTGGCGGCTGTCTTGCACAACATCCAGAAGCTGGCGCGATCACTGTGGGAGCGGTTTCAGTAATCCGCCGGCGCCTCCAGCAACATCTGCCGGAACTCCGGCAACGGCAGCGGCCGGCTGTGCAAGTACCCCTGGTACAGGTGGCACCCCAGCCGTTCCAGAAACTCCAGTTGTTCGGTCAGTTCCACCCCTTCGGCAATCACCGTCAACTCCAGGCTGCGAGCCATGGCGACGATAGCGCGGACGATTTCGGCGTCGTTGGGGTCTTCCGGCGCATCGCGCACGAAGGTCTGGTCGATCTTCAGCGCGTCCACTGGCAGGCGTTTCAGGTAGGTCAGCGAGGAATAACCGGTGCCGAAGTCATCCATGGCAAAGCTCACCCCGTAGCGCTTCAGCTCGCGCATCTTACTGATGGTGTCCTCCAGGTTCTGGATGACGATGCCTTCGGTAATTTCCAGCGTCAGCATTTGCCGTGGCAGGCGGTAATCGTCCAGGCTGCGCAGCACCCGCCCGACAAAGTCGTTCTGGCGGAACTGCCGTGGGCTGATGTTCACGCACAAGCTGAAATCATCGGCGTCGATCAGCCCGTCGCCGAGCATGCGTGCGCAGGCATCGCACGCTTCGTCGAGTATCCAGCTGCCAACCTCCAGGATCAGGCCGCTTTCTTCCAGCACCTGAATGAATTGCGCCGGTGGCTGCTGACCCAGTTGCGGATGATGCCAGCGCAGCAGCACCTCGGCACCGACGATGCGGTTGTCGCGCGCATCCACCTGTGGCTGGAAGTGCAGCGCCAACTCGCCGCGGGCCAGGGCCAGGCGCAGGTCGTTTTCCATGCGCAGGCGCTCGCTGGCAGCCTTCTGCATGGTGGTATGGAACAGCTGGGTGGTGTTGCGCCCGGAATCCTTGGCACGGTACAGGGCGATATCGGCACGCTTGAGCAGGTCGGCCGGGGTGGCGCCGTGGTCAGGGATCAGCGCCACGCCTATGCTGGGTGTTACCTGCAGGCGCTGGCCATCCAGCGACATCGGCTCGGCCAGCAGTTCGCGCAGGGTATCGGCCAGCCCGCGGACTTTCTCTTCGACCAGCTCGCGGCTGCCTTCCAGGCCGCTGAGCAATACCACGAACTCATCGCCACCCAGGCGCGCCACGGTGTCTTCCAGGCGCACACTGGCTTCCAGCCGCGCTGTGATGATCTTCAGCACCGTGTCGCCCACCGGGTGGCCCAGCGAGTCGTTGATGTGCTTGAAGTGGTCGAGGTCGAGGAACAGCAGGGCGCCGCGAAGGTTGTGGCGCCTGAGCAGGGCGATCTGCTGGCTCAGGCGGTCCATCAGCAGGGCGCGGTTGGGCAGGTTGGTCAGCGGGTCGTGGTAGGCCAGGTGGCGAATCTGTGCCTGGGCGTTTTTCAGCTGGCTGACATCGCGGGCGGTTACCAGCAGGCAGTCCACCTCATTGAGGGTGATCGGCTCCACCGACACTTCCACGGTGAGGATGTCGCCGCGCTTGTTGCGCCCTAGCATCTCGCGATGATGCACCCGGCCACGCTCGCGCAACTCGGCCAGCAGGGCGCTGCGCTGCTTGTCGTCGGCCCAGATGCCGATCTCGTACACCGTGCGGCCGACCACGTCGGCGGCGTTGTAGCCGGTCAGGCGGCAGAAACCGTCGTTGATTTCCAGGTAGCGACCGCTGTAGCGTTCGGTGATGGTGATGGCGTCAGGGCTGGAGTGGAAGGCCTTGGCAAACTTCTCCTCGCTGGACTTCAGCGCCGCCTCGGCGCGCTGCTGCTGGGTGATGTCGCGCAGGGTGGTAACACTGCAAGGCTGGTCATCGACGGTGATCAGGCGGCTGGAAATCACGCAGGTCAGCGGTGCCCCATTGCGGTGGTTGACCACTACGGCGACGTTGCTCAGGGCCTGCTCGCGGATTACCCGCTCGATGCGTTGCGCGCGCTCGATGGACTCCGCCCACAGGCCGATTTCCTCGGCGGTGCGGCCGATCACCTGCTCGGTGCTCCAGCCGAAGGTCTGGGTGAACGCCGGATTGATCTCGATGAACTGCCCGGTGTCCTGGCGGGTGACACAGATTGGGTCGGGGCTTACCTGGAACAGGCTGGCGAACTTCTCTTCCGAAGCGCTCAGGCGCTGTTCGCGCTCCACCTGGTCGGTGATGTCGAGCAAAGTGCCAGCCATGCGCAGCGGGTTGCCCTGCTCGTCGCGGTACAGCCGGGCGCGGCTTTCGATGTAGCGCGAGATGCCGTTTTCCAGCTGTACCCGGTAGGTGATCTGGTAGTTGCCGGCAGGTCCTTCGCGCAGGCTGCGGTAGGCCTGGCGCATCGAATTGCGCTCTTGCTCCGGGACCCCTTCGAAAAACGCGTCGAACGATTCGTGAAACGGGATGGGCGGCAGGCCGTGCAGCTGCGCGGCGCGCGCCGAACCGTAGAGCATGCCGCTGGGAATATGCCAGTCCCAGGTGCCCAGCTGTGCCGAATCCAGGGCCAGGTCCAGGCGCTCCTGGCTGTCCTTCAAGGCCTGCTCGGCACGTTTGCGCTCGGTGGTGTCGATAAAGGTGCTGAGCAGGAAGGTTCCGCCCTCCAGTTCGATGCCCTGGGTACAGAGGATGCCGTCATGTACCTTGCCGCTGGTAGCGCGGAACTGGACTTCCATTATCAAAGGGCCAGTGTTGCCACGGGTCGACTCCAGCAACTGGTGGCGCTGTTCGGGGTTTGCCCACAGGCCAAGCTCCAGGCTGGTCTTGCCGATCACCTGGCTACCGGGCCAGCCGAACATGTCTTCGAAGTGCTGGTTGACCTCGAAGATCATGCCGTCGTGGCGTCGGGTGAGCAAAATGGCATTGGGGCTGAGGTGGAACAGGGTGGCGAAGCGTTTTTCCGAATTGATCAACGCCGTTTCCCGCTCGCGCTGGCGGGTGATTTCACGGATCACCCCGATCATCTGCGGCCGGCCGTTCGGGTCGTGGGTCAGGCTGCCGTTGATCTCCAGCCAGTGCAGGCTGCCGTCCGGCCAGCGGATGCGGTGGCGCATGGCCTGCTCCACCGGTTCGCCGTTGAACACTGCCTGGAACACCTGGCGTGTGCGCGCACGGTCTTCCTCCGGCAGCAGGTCGAGGTAGTCGATATCTGCGGGGAGCGGGCGCTGCGGGTCGAAGCCGAACAGAGCCTGGGTGCCCCGTGACCAGCTCACCCGGCCGCTGTCGATATCCCATAGCCAGGCTCCCAGCCGTGCGCCGTTGAGTGCGGCCAGCAACTGTGGGGCGTTCTGCCAGGCCTGTTCCGACTCCTGAGGGTCGGCCGCTGGTATGCGCGGCAGGCGCAAAAAGCGATTCGCTGATTTGGGCATCGGTACCAGACCTTTGGCGTATGACGCGTCCTTGGAGGTGGCAATACCGGGCTGACGACCGGTCAGGCGGGCCCTGCGTGGCTGTCGAGCAGGGCCATGAATGCCCTGGCCGCGTTCGAAAGCGTACGCTCCGTGTGCAAAATGTAGCCTAGCTGGCGAGACAGCTGTATGCCCGGCAAGGCGATGGGTGCAACCTGTTCGTCGAGCATGGTGCGCGGCAGCACGCTCCAGGCCAGGCCGATGGACACCATCATCTTGATGGTTTCCAGATAGTTGGTACTCATGGCGATGTTCGGCGTCAGGCCCTGGCTTTCGAACAGGCGCTGAACAATGTGGTGGGTAAAAGTGTTGCCGCCCGGGAACACGGCCGGGTGGCGGGCGACGTCGGCCAGGCTGACCGTGTTGTTGTTGGCCAGCGGGTGCTCGGGAGCGGCGACGAAGTCCAGGGCGTCGTCCCATACCGGCACGGCCTTGACCAGGTGGTGCGGCTCGGGTGCCAAGGTGATAACGGCAATCTCCGCGCGGCCATGGAGGATTTCGTCGTAGGCCGCTTCCGAATCCATGAACTGAATATCCAGCGCCACTGCAGGGTATTCCCGGGTGAAGGTCCGCAGCAGCGGGGGTAGGCGGTGCAAGCCGATATGGTGGCTGGTGGCAAGGGTCAGCCGACCACTCACTTCCCCGGTCAAATTGGTCAGCGCGCGCCGGGTATCATCGAGGACGTTGAGGATCTGGTAGGCGCGGGGAAGCAGGGCGCGGCCCGCCTCGGTCAGGGTCACCTCGCGGCCCAGCCGGTCGAACAGGCGCACATCCAGTTGCTGTTCCAGTCCGGCGATGCGTTTGCTGACGGCCGGTTGAGTCAGGAACAGGCGGTCGGCCGCCCCGGAAAAACTACCGGTTTCGGCAATTGCGATGAAGGCGCTAAGGTTGGCCAGATCCATGGGGTCGCATTCCTGTTGGTTATCCAAAGCATAAAAATTATGAATTTGAGTTATTCAATCTAACCCCCTAGCATCGACCGCACAAGCCAAGGGGTCTTTGGCATAGAAAGACGCTGATGAGGAACAGTCTGATGGCTGGCAAAACGCTCTACGACAAACTCTGGGAAGCCCATGAGGTCAAGCGCCGTGATGACGGCTCGTCCTTGATCTACATCGACCGTCACATCATCCACGAAGTGACGTCGCCCCAGGCCTTCGAAGGCCTGCGCCTGGCCAACCGCAAACCTTGGCGCATCGACGCCAACATCGCCACGCCTGACCACAACGTGCCGACCACGCCAGAGCGCAAGGGCGGTATCGAGGCCATCGTCGACCAGGTGTCGCGCCTGCAGGTGCAGACCCTCGACGAGAACTGTGACGAATATGGCATCGTCGAATTCAAGATGAATGACGAGCGTCAAGGCATCGTCCACGTCATCAGCCCGGAGCAGGGTGCCACCTTGCCTGGCATGACTGTGGTCTGCGGTGACTCGCACACCTCCACCCACGGCGCCTTCGGTGCCCTGGCCCACGGCATCGGCA
Organism: Pseudomonas sp. 13159349; assembly: GCF_013305685.1. Lineage (NCBI taxonomy): Bacteria > Pseudomonadati > Pseudomonadota > Gammaproteobacteria > Pseudomonadales > Pseudomonadaceae > Pseudomonas > Pseudomonas sp. 13159349. The sequence continues at coordinate 1,818,732 of NZ_CP045553.1, forward strand.
CCTCCGAAGTGGAGCACGTGCTTGCTACCCAGTGCCTGGTCGCCAAGAAAATGAAGAACATGCTGGTGCGCGTGGAAGGCCAGTTGCCTGCCGGCGTAACCGCCAAGGACATCGTCCTGGCCGTGATCGGCAAGATCGGTACCGCCGGTGGTAACGGCCACGCCATGGAATTTGCTGGCAGCGCCATCCGCGAATTGTCGATGGAAGGCCGCATGACCATCTGCAACATGTCCATCGAAGCCGGTGCCCGCGTAGGCCTGGTGGCGGTGGACGACACCACTGTTGCCTATGTCGAAGGCCGCCCGTACGCGCCGAAGGGCGAGCAGTGGAAGCAGGCGGTCGAAGCCTGGAAAGGCCTGGTCTCCGACGCTGACGCGGTGTTCGACACCCTGGTCGAGCTCGACGCTGCGCAAATCAAGCCGCAGGTCAGCTGGGGCACTTCGCCGGAGATGGTCCTCGCTGTCGACCAGCGCGTGCCGGACCCGGCTGCCGAGCCTGACCTGATCAAACGTGGTTCGATCGAGCGTGCCCTCAAGTACATGGGCCTCGCCGCCAACCAGGCGATCACCGATATCAAGCTCGACCGCGTGTTCATCGGTTCGTGCACCAACTCGCGTATCGAAGACCTGCGCGCTGCCGCCGAAATCGCCAAGGGCCGCAAGGTCGCTGCCAACGTCAAGCAGGCGCTGGTGGTGCCGGGCTCGGGCCTGGTCAAGGCCCAGGCCGAGCGCGAAGGCCTGGACAAGATCTTCCTCGAGGCCGGTTTCGAATGGCGTGAGCCAGGCTGCTCGATGTGCCTGGCGATGAACCCGGACCGCCTGGAGAGCGGCGAGCATTGCGCGTCTACCTCCAACCGCAACTTCGAAGGCCGTCAGGGGGCCGGTGGCCGCACCCACTTGGTCAGCCCGGCCATGGCCGCCGCCGCCGCGGTGACCGGCCACTTCATCGATGTCCGCGAGTTGATCCAAGGGAGCGCAGCATGAAAGCCTTTACCCAGCACACTGGCCTCGTCGCGCCGTTGGACCGTGCCAACGTCGACACCGACCAGATCATCCCCAAGCAGTTTTTGAAGTCGATCAAGCGCACCGGCTTCGGCCCCAACCTGTTCGACGAGTGGCGTTACCTGGACGTGGGCCAGCCTTACCAGGACAACAGCAAGCGCCCGCTGAACAAGGAGTTCGTGCTCAACCACGAACGCTACCAGGGTGCCAGCGTATTGCTGGCGCGGGAGAACTTCGGTTGCGGCTCCAGCCGTGAGCACGCCCCATGGGCGCTGGACGAGTACGGCTTCCGCAGCGTGATCGCGCCGAGCTTTGCCGACATCTTCTTCAACAACAGCTTCAAGAACGGCTTGCTGCCGATCATCCTCAGCGACGAGGAAGTCGACGAGCTGTTCAAGCAGGTCGAAGCCATCCCGGGCTATCAGCTGACCATCGACCTGCAGGCGCAGGCGGTGACCCGTCCGGATGGCAAGGTGCTGCACTTCGAGATCGATGCGTTTCGCAAGCACTGCCTGCTCAACGGCCTCGACGACATCGGCCTGACCCTGCAGGACAGCGATGCGATCAAGGCCTTCGAGGGCAAGCACCGCGCCGGGCAGCCTTGGCTGTTCCGTGATGCCTGAATGATGTAGTTGGGTTTGCTGGCCTCATCGCCGGCAAGCCAGCTCCCACAGGAACTCCACAGGTCTGAAGACTGTGGGTTCTCTGTGGGAGCTGGCTTGCCGGCGATAGGGTCAGTAGAGACAACCCAAAACCAAAAGGATCGAGACATGACCAGCACCCAGCACACCGATGTGGTGCAACGCCAGTTCGGCGAACAGGCCAGCGCCTACCTCAGCAGCGCCGTGCACGCCCAAGGCAGTGAATTCGGCCTGCTGCAAGACGCGCTGGCAGGGCGGGGCCATGCCCGCGTGCTCGACCTTGGCTGCGGTGCCGGTCATGTCAGTTTCCACGTCGCCCCTCTGGTTGCCGAAGTGGTCGCCTACGACCTCTCGCAAGCCATGCTCGACGTGGTCGCCAGTGCCGCCGCCGAGCGCGGCCTGGCCAATATCACCACCGAACGCGGTGCCGCCGAACGCCTGCCGTTCGCCGACGCCTCGTTCGACTTCGTCTTCAGCCGCTACTCGGCACACCACTGGAGCGACCTGGGGCTGGCCCTGCGCGAAGTGCGCCGAGTGCTCAAGCCGGGTGGCGTGGCGGCGTTCATCGACGTCATGTCGCCGGGCAGCCCGCTGCTCGACACCTACCTGCAAACGGTCGAAGTACTGCGCGACACCAGCCACGTGCGCGATTATTCCGCTGCCGAATGGCAACGCCAGGTCAGCGAGGCTGGCCTGCATGTACGCAGCCACACCCGCCAGCCGCTGCGCCTGGAGTTTTCCAGCTGGGTCGAGCGCATGCGCACCCCCGAGCCAATGCGCGTGGCAATTCGCCAATTGCAGCAAGCGATGGGCGAAGAAGTACGGCAGTATTACCAGATCGAGGCCGATGGTTCGTTCAGCACCGATGTGCTGGTGTTGTGGGCCGAGCGTTAAGAACTTTTCGGTGGGGCCCGCTTGGCCGCGCCGCGTGAATGGATAGAGGAAAGCATGAGCAAGCAGATTCTGATTCTCCCAGGTGACGGTATCGGCCCGGAAATCATGGCCGAGGCGGTCAAGGTGCTGGAGCTGGCCAACGACAAGTTCCAGCTCGGTTTCAACCTGGAGCACGACGTGATCGGTGGCGCCGCCATCGACAAGCACGGTGTGCCGCTGGCCGACGAGACCCTGGAACGTGCGCGCAAGGCCGATGCCGTGCTGTTGGGCGCCGTGGGCGGGCCGAAGTGGGACAAGATCGAACGGGACATCCGTCCCGAGCGCGGTCTGCTGAAAATCCGTTCGCAACTGGGCCTGTTCGCCAACCTGCGCCCGGCCATCCTCTACCCGCAACTGGCCGATGCCTCGTCGCTCAAGCCAGAGATCGTTTCCGGCCTGGACATCCTCATCGTCCGTGAGCTGACCGGCGGTATCTACTTCGGTGCCCCGCGTGGCCAGCGCGAGCTGGAAGGCGGCGAGCGCCAGGCCTACGACACGCTGCCGTACAGCGAAAGCGAAGTGCGCCGCATTGCCCGTGTCGGCTTCGACATGGCCCGCGTGCGTGGCAAGAAGCTGTGCTCGGTGGACAAGGCCAACGTCCTGGCTTCCAGCCAGCTGTGGCGTGAAGTGGTCGAGGACGTGGCCAAGGACTACCCGGATGTTGAACTGAGCCACATGTACGTCGACAACGCCGCCATGCAGCTGGTGCGTGCGCCCAAGCAGTTCGATGTGATGGTGACCGACAACATGTTCGGTGACATTCTGTCGGATGAAGCTTCCATGCTGACCGGTTCCATCGGCATGCTGCCTTCGGCGTCGCTGGATGCCGACAACAAGGGCATGTACGAGCCGTGCCACGGCTCGGCGCCGGACATCGCAGGCCTTGGCATCGCCAACCCGCTGGCGACCATCCTGTCGGTGTCGATGATGCTGCGTTACAGCTTCAATCAGTCGGCTGCCGCCGAGGCGATCGAGAAGGCCGTGAGCCTGGTCCTGGACCAGGGCCTGCGCACCGGCGACATCTTCTCGGAAGGCTGCCGCAAAGTTGGTACGCAGGAAATGGGCGACGCAGTAGTCGCAGCGCTGCGGAATCTGTAATCTCTCTGGCCCGCCACCCAAAATTCCCGGTGGCGGCCCACTTTTAGCAAAGGTGTAGTTGCGATGAAACGTGTAGGTCTGATCGGTTGGCGCGGTATGGTCGGTTCCGTGCTCATGCAGCGGATGCTGGAGGAGCAGGATTTCGACCTCATCGAGCCGGTGTTCTTCACCACCTCCAATGTTGGCGGCCAAGGCCCGAACGTGGGCAAGGATACAGCACCGCTCAAGGATGCTTATTCGATCGAAGAACTCAAGACCCTCGACGTTATCCTGACCTGCCAGGGCGGCGACTACACCAACGAGGTCTTCCCCAAGCTGCGTGAAGCCGGCTGGCAGGGTTACTGGATCGACGCCGCCTCGTCCCTGCGCATGCAGGATGACGCGGTGATCATCCTCGACCCGGTCAACCGCAAGGTCATCGACCAGCAGCTGGACGCGGGTACCAAGAACTACATCGGCGGCAATTGCACCGTCAGCCTGATGCTGATGGGCCTGGGTGGCCTGTTCGAAGCCGGCCTGGTCGAGTGGATGAGCGCCATGACCTACCAGGCGGCCTCGGGTGCCGGTGCGCAGAACATGCGCGAGCTGATCAAGCAGATGGGTGCTACCCATGCTGCCGTCGCCGATGACCTGGCCAACCCGGCCAGCGCCATCCTCGACATCGACCGCAAGGTTGCCGAGACCATGCGCAGCGAAGCGTTCCCGACCGAGAACTTCGGCGTGCCACTGGCTGGCAGCCTGATCCCGTGGATCGACAAGGAACTGCCGAACGGTCAGAGCCGTGAAGAGTGGAAGGCCCAGGCCGAGACCAACAAGATCCTCGGCCGCTTCAAGAGCCCGATCCCGGTCGACGGCATCTGCGTGCGCATCGGCGCCATGCGTTGCCACAGCCAGGCGCTGACCATCAAGCTGAACAAGGACGTGCCGCTGGCCGACATCGAAGGCATGATCAGCCAGCACAACCCTTGGGTGAAGCTGGTACCTAACCAGCGTGAAATCAGCATGCAGGAGCTGAGCCCGACCAAGGTTACCGGCACCCTGAACATCCCGGTTGGCCGCCTGCGCAAGCTGAACATGGGGTCCCAGTACCTGGGCGCGTTCACCGTAGGTGACCAGCTGCTGTGGGGCGCGGCCGAGCCGCTGCGCCGCATGCTGCGGATTCTGCTGGAGCGTTGATCGCTCCGGCCTGACCGAAAACCCGCGCTGGCGACAGCGCGGGTTTTTTTATTTCCGATCCATCCCGGCCGGCCCGGCTCTTCTCTGCTTTCGCTTTCGCTTTTGCTTTTGCTTCTAGGCGCGCGATAGTTCAGGCGCCGCCGATTGCGACTTCAGGAGGCCGAGCGAAGGGATTGCGGAGGGAGGTGACGGGCATCCATGCCCGTCACCTCCCTCCGCAATCCCTTCGCTCGGCCTCCTGAAGTCGCGAAGATCAAGATCAAGATCAAGATCAAGATCAAGATCAAGATCAAGATCAAGATCAAGATCAAGATCAAGAGCAAGAGCAAGAGCAAGAGCAAGAGCAAGAGCAAGAGCAAGAGCAAGAGCAGCGCAACTCTAGGTTTGGGCCAGCACAGACAAAACTCTACAATCCGAGTAAAGTGCCGCCCCCCGCCGTTTTCAGCAAAAGGATCCCTTCCATGACACACCCTTTGGACATCGCCGTCGTCGGCGCCACCGGCAGCGTCGGTGAAGCCCTGGTGCAGATCCTCGAAGAGCTGGATTTCCCGGTCGCCACCCTGCACCTGCTAGCCAGCATGGAATCGGCGGGCAGTAGCGTGATGTTCGCCGGCAAGAAGCTGAAGGTACGTGAGGTGGACAGCTTCGACTTTGCCCAGGTCAAGCTGGCCTTTTTCGCCGCAGGCGCCGCAGTCAGCCGAAGCTTTGCCAGCAAGGCGCTGCAGGCAGGCTGCACGGTCATCGACCTGTCCGCTGGTCTGGACGACGCCCTGGCTCTGGTGCCCGAAGCCAACGCCGAACGCCTGATTGACCTGGCATTGCCCGCGCGCATCGTCAGCCCGTGCTCGGCCGCGGTTGCCCTGGCCGTTGCTCTGGCACCGCTCAAGCGCCTGCTGGATATCGAGCGGGTGCAGGTGATGGCCGCGCTGGCGGTGTCCGCACAAGGTCGGGAAGCTGTCAACGAACTCGCCCGGCAAACTGCCGAGCTGCTCAATGCCCGGCCCCTGGAGCCGCGCTTCTTCGATCGCCAGGTGGCGTTCAACATGTTGGCCCAGGTCGGTGCCGCCGATGAGCAAGGCCACACCGCCCTGGAGCGCCGCCTGGTCGGTGAGCTGCGTGTGCTGCTGGGCCTGCCTGAACTGAAGATTTCCGTGAGCTGCGTTCAAGTCCCGGTATTTTTCGGCGATAGCTTCAGTGTGGCGGTACAGAGCCGTCGCCCGGTCGACCTGGAGGCGGTCAACCAGGCCCTCGAGGCGGCTGACAGCGTCGAACTGGTGGAGCGCGACGATTATCCGACTCCGGTAGGCGACGCAGTAGGCCAGGACGTGGTCTATGTTGGTCGTGTAAGGCATGGTGTTGATGAAGACCAGCAGCTCAACCTCTGGCTGACCACCGACAACGTGCGCAAAGGCGCCGCGCTCAATGCTGTGCAAGTGGCGCAATTGTTGATTAAACACATGCTGTAAAAGATACTGGCGAGCACTATTGTCCTGCTCTGCATGCAGGTTTCAGGACGCTTCATACAAGGGAAGAGGTCATGCTTCGAATTCGCAAACTGGTTCTGGCCATGGCTGCAGCATCGGCGCTGTCGTCGGGCATGGCGAATGCCCTGGGCCTGGGGGAACTGACCCTCAAATCGGCACAGAACCAGCCCCTGGACGCCGAGATCGAACTGCTCGACGTGCGCGACCTCACCGCTGCCGAAGTGGCACCGAGCCTGGCGCCGCCGGAAGATTTCAGCAAGGCCGGGGTGGCATTCCCAACCTACCTCGAAGACCTAACCTTCACGCCGGTGATCAACCCCAACGGCAAGAGCGTGCTGCGTGTTACCTCCAGCCAGCCGCTGCCGGAACCGGTGGTAAAGTTCCTGGTCCAGGTGATGTGGCCGCAGGGCCGCCTGCTGCGTGACTACAGCGTGCTGCTCGACCAGGCCAAGGCCCAGGGCGACAAGCCTGCGGCAGGCAATGTCGCGCCAGCGGTGACCGCTGCCGGCAGCTATACCACCCAGCGCCGGGACACCCTGTGGCAGATTGCCGCGCGCAATACCCAGGGCGGCTCGATCCAGCAGACCATGATCGCGATCCAGGCCCTGAACCCGGACGCTTTCATCGGCAACAACATCAACCAGCTGAAGGTTGGCCAGGTGTTGCGCCTGCCCGACCAGCAGCAGATCCAGAACATCCCGCAGAGCGAGGCGACCGCCGAGGTGGCCGAGCAGTATGCTGCCTGGCGTGAAGGTCGTCGCCTGGGCCCGCGTGCCCGCCAGCTGGACGCCACTCGCCGCGGTACCGCCGAGGCAGCTCCGGCGCGTATCGCCCAGGGCGACAACCTGCGCCTGGTCAGCCCGGGCAACCAGGCCGGTGCCGACCAGGCCAAGGCCCTCAATGACAAGCTGGCGGTGGCCCAGGAAAGCCTGGACACCAGTCGTCGCGACAACGAAGAGCTCAAGAGCCGCATGGCCGACCTGCAGAGCCAGCTGGACAAGCTGCAGCGTCTGATCGAGTTGAAGAACAACCAGCTGGCCCGCCTTGAAGCCCAGGGGGCGGCTGCACCGGCCGAACCGGTCGCCAAGCCTGCGCCTGCCGCCGTCGATACCGCACCCAAGCCGGTGCCCGCCGCCGAGGCCGCACCTGCCGGTCAGCCTGACAGCGTGATCGACGAAATCATGGGCAACCCGCTGCTGCTCGGGCTGATTTCCGGTAGCGCCTTCCTCGTACTGCTGCTTCTGCTGCTGTTGCTGGCGCGCAAGCGCAAGGCCCAGCAGGAGGCTGAAAAGCACCTGCGCATGGCGCGGGCGCTGGAAGAAGAGCAGGGCGCAGGCTTTGACAGCGATAGCGCAAGCTTCGATGGCGTAGAAGTCTCGGCGCCGAGCGTAACCCTGTCGCCGGCCGTGGTCGCCGCTTCGGCTGCCGCCGCCACCGCCGCGGAAAAAACGGCGGCACCCGCTGTCGAAGCGCAACCTGAACCGCAAGCCGACCCCCACGCCGCTTTGCTGGCGGAAGTCGAGCAGTGCGTGGCCGAAGGCCGCCTGAACCGCGCTACCGACCTGTTGGAACCTGCCGTGGCCGCCGCGCCGCAGCGTGACGACCTGCGCCTGAAACTGATGGATGTGTACGCCCGCCAGGGTGACCAGAGCGCGTTCGTCGAGCAGGAGCGCAAGTTGCCGGCCAGTGAGCAGAACAGTGCAGCGGTTGCCGGGTTGAAAGAGCGCTACCCGGCCATGCTCGGCCTGGCTGCTGCCGGCCTGGGCGCGGCGGCCCTGGCTGCCGAGATGGATGAGCAGTACGTGCAGGAGCTGTTGCAGGATCAGCCTGATACGCCAGTGGTTGCCGATGTAGCGCCGGAGGAAGTGCCGGCGGTCGAGCCAGAGGTGGCGATTGAACCAGAGGCCGTTGCTCTGGCGGAACCTGAAGCAGCGCTCGAACCCGAAGTTGACCTGGATGCTGAGCTGGATGCCTTCGATGAAGTGCCGACCCTCGATGCGCCGGGCCTGGACGAGCAGGACCTGGACAGTGCCTTCGACCTGAGCCTGGGTGACGACCTGCCCGAGCAAGACCCGCTGGCAGCGCCGCTGCTGGACGAATCTGTGGCCCAGCAACCTGTAGTCGAAGAGCCGGTACTGGATGAACCCGTGCTGGAATCGGCTCAGCCCGAAGACGAGCCGTTTGCGGTGGACGCCGAGCTACAGGCCGACGCTGACGCCGAATTCGAGGCCATGCTGGCGCAGGCCGAGCCACAGCCCGCTGTGGACCTGTCCGACTTCGACCTCGACATCAGCGAGCCGGTTGCCCCGGCAGCCCCGGCTGCGGTCGACGAAACCCCGGTGGATGTCGCCGCCGAGTTGGCTGCCTTCGACAGCGAGCCAGCGTTCGACCCGCTTTCCGAGTTCGATCTGCCATCCGACTTCGATCTTTCGCTGTCGCTGGAAGACGATTCGCCGGCAGCCAAGAGCTTTACCTCGGAGCTGGACGACGTCAACGCTGAGCTGGACAAGCTGTCGCAGAGCCTCGAGTCGCCGTCGCTGGAGCCGCATTTCACCAGCGAGGATGCGGCTGCCCAGCCCGAGCCCGAGCCACTGGACGACCTGGACTTCGACTTCTTCTCCGGAAGCGACGAAGTGGCCACAAAGCTTGACCTGGCCCGCGCCTATATCGACATGGGCGACAACCAGGGCGCACGCGACATTCTCGATGAAGTGGTCAAGGATGGCGACGACAGCCAGCGTCAGGAGGCCGAGGACATGCTCTCCCGGCTGGTCTGAGGTTGCCTGCTCCGGCCTCTTCGCGGGTAAACCCGCTCCCACAGGTTCATCACAGGTCCGAATTCTGTGCGGGCCCTGTGGGAGCGGGTTTACCCGCGAAGAGGCCCTGAAAGGCAGTGCATATTCAACGGCAGCCCTACACGGCTGCCGTTGTCGTTATAATCCCCGCCATTCCGTACACCCCCACAGGTTTCATGCTCTTGGACATCATCGACACCGCCGCCGCCGAGTCCGCGGCCGAAGGCTACTCCCGCATCGCCCTGGGCGTGGAATACAAAGGCGCGCGCTACCGTGGCTGGCAGCGCCAGGCCAGTGGCGTGCCCAGTGTCCAGCAGGCCCTGGAGCAGGCGCTGTCCAAGGTGGCCAACGAGCCCATCTCGGTAATCTGCGCCGGGCGCACCGACGCCGGTGTGCATGGCTGCGGGCAGATCGTGCACTTCGACACCCGCGCCGTGCGCGATGAGCGCGCCTGGACCATGGGCACCAACTTCAACCTGCCCCATGACATCAGCGTGGTCTGGTCGCGGCCGATGCCGGCCGACTTCCATGCCCGCTTCAAGGCCTGCGCCCGGCGTTACCGCTACGTCATCTACAACGACCCGATCCGCCCGGCCCATCTGGCCGAGGAAGTCACCTGGAACCACCGCCCGCTGGATGTCGAACGCATGGCCGAAGCCGCGCAGTACCTGCTTGGTACCCATGACTTCAGTGCCTTCCGCGCCAGCCAGTGCCAGGCCAAGTCGCCGATCAAGCACATCTACCATCTGCGCGTCACCCGCCATGGCCAGATGATCGTGCTGGACGTGCGCGCCACGGCTTTCCTGCACCACATGGTGCGTAACATTGCCGGTGTACTGATGACCATCGGTGCCGGAGAGCGCCCGGTCACCTGGGCGCGTGAGGTGCTGGAAGGGCGCAACCGCCGCGAAGGTGGGGTCACGGCGCACCCATACGGCCTCTACCTGGTGCAGGTGGAGTACCCCGAGGAGTACGCGCTGCCCAAGCGTTACATCGGTCCACACTTTTTGACCGGTTACGAAGCATTGGCAGACTGACGGGCGAAAAGTCATTTGCTAACATCCGGCCTTTCACCGTAACAAGCAGGGTTCGCTGTCCATGAGCAATGTTCGCAGCAAGATCTGCGGGATTACCCGCATCGAAGACGCACTGGCCGCTGCCGAAGCGGGGGCCGATGCCATCGGCTTCGTCTTCTATGCCAAGAGCCCGCGCGCCGTGGACGTGCGCCAGGCGCGGGCGATCATTGCCGAGCTGCCGCCGTTCGTGACCACGGTCGGTTTGTTCGTCAATGCTTCGCGCTGCGAGCTGAACGAGATCCTCGAAGTGGTTCCGCTGGACCTGCTACAGTTCCACGGCGACGAAACCCCACAGGACTGCGAAGGCTACCACCGCCCCTGGATCAAGGCCCTGCGCGTACGCCCGGGCGACGATCTGGAGGCGGCCTGCCGGCTTTACGCTGGTGCCCGCGGCATTCTGCTGGACACCTACGTGCCGGGCGTACCCGGAGGCACCGGTGAAGCATTCGACTGGTCGCTGGTACCTGCGCGCCTGAGCAAGCCGATCATTCTGGCGGGCGGGCTGTCTGCCGACAACGTCGGCCAGGCCATCGCCCAGGTGCGGCCGTACGCGGTGGATGTCAGTGGCGGCGTGGAGCAAGCCAAGGGCATCAAGGATGCGGCGAAGATCGAGGCCTTCATGCGTGCGGTGAAACAGGCGTGATGGCAGATGTGACGGCTGGCTGCGCGCCATCGTCCATAGCTTTCGCAGCCCTGTGGGGCAGCCGCCTGCGCCTGTGGCGGCAACACAACACATTAGCGGTGGGGTGGCGCGCTGGTAGTCCCGGCGGCCGGTCCATCATCGTTTCATAAAGATTTTGAGCTCAAGGGCAGGGTAGGGCCGGCGACACCGGACCACGCCTGCCAATACTGGAGAAAGAAAGCATGAGCAACTGGTTAGTCGACAAACTGATCCCTTCGATCATGCGTTCCGAGGTGAAGAAGAGCTCGGTGCCTGAAGGCCTGTGGCACAAATGCCCGGCCTGCGAGGCCGTGCTGTATCGTCCGGAGCTGGAAAAGACCCTGGATGTCTGCCCCAAGTGCAACCACCACATGCGCATCGGCGCACGTGCGCGCATCGACATCTTCCTCGACGCCGATGGCCGTGCCGAACTGGGCGCCGACCTGGAGCCGGTCGATCGCCTGAAGTTCCGTGATGGCAAGAAGTACAAGGACCGCCTGGCTGGCGCGCAGAAGCAAACCGGCGAGAAGGACGCCCTGATCTCCATGAGCGGCACCCTGATGGGCATGCCGATCGTGGTCAGCGCCTTCGAGTTCTCGTTCATGGGCGGCTCCATGGGTGCCATCGTCGGCGAGCGCTTCGTGCGCGCGGCCAACTATGCCCTGGAGCACCGCTGCCCGATGGTCTGCTTCTCCGCCTCGGGCGGTGCACGCATGCAGGAAGCGCTGATCTCGCTGATGCAGATGGCCAAGACCTCGGCCGTGCTGGCGCGCCTGCGCGAAGAAGGCATCCCGTTCATCTCGGTACTGACCGACCCTGTGTACGGTGGTGTCTCCGCCAGCCTGGCCATGCTCGGTGACGTGATCGTCGGCGAGCCGAAGGCACTGATCGGCTTCGCCGGCCCGCGCGTGATCGAGCAGACCGTGCGCGAGAAGCTGCCGGAAGGCTTCCAGCGCAGTGAGTTCCTGCTGGAGCACGGCGCCATCGACCTGATCATCTCTCGTGGCGAGCTGCGCCCGCGTCTGGCCCGCCTGCTGGCGCAGATGACTGGCCAGGAAACCCCGGAGCAAGCGCGTGAGGCGGCTGCCGTCGCGTGATGAAACAACGATCCCTGGGCGAATGGCTCGCCTACCTCGAGCAGTTGCACCCCTCGGCCATCGACATGGGCCTGGAGCGGTCGCAGAAGGTGCTTGCCCGGCTGGCGCTAGGCAAGCTGGCGCCACGTGTGGTGACGGTGACCGGCACCAACGGCAAGGGCTCGACCTGTGCCTTCGTGGCCTCGCTGCTGCGTGCCCAGGGGTTGAAGGTTGGCGTGTACAGCTCGCCGCACCTGTTGCGTTACAACGAGCGGGTGCTGATCGATGGCCAAGAGGCCAGCGATGAGCGCCTGTGCGAAGCCTTCGCCGCCGTCGAGGCGGCGCGGGGCGAAATTTCCCTGACCTACTTCGAGATGGGCACTCTGGCCGCGTTCTGGTTGTTCTACCAGTCGCAGCTGGATGCCGTGGTACTGGAGGTGGGGCTTGGTGGCCGCCTGGACACCGTGAACGTGGTGGATGCCGACCTGGCCCTGGTGACCAGCATCGGCGTCGATCATGTCGATTACCTGGGTGATACCCGCGAGCTGGTGGCCTTCGAGAAGGCAGGCATCTTCCGTCAGGGCAAGCCGGCACTGTGCGGTGACCTGGATCCGCCTCAGCCGCTGCTGGACAAGGCCGCCGAACTGGCTGCGCCGATGTTCCTGCGTGGTCGTGACTTCGACCTGGCCATTGCCGATGGCAGCTGGAACTGGCGGGGTACTGCGGCTGATGGAGCGCCGGTAGAGCTGCTTGGCCTGCCTTTGCTCGACCTGCCCATGGAAAACGCCACGCTGGCCCTGCAGGCCTACCTGCTGATGGGGCTGCCCTGGGACGCCGGCCAGATTCGCCAGGCGCTGCTGGATACCCGAATCACGGGTCGCCTCGACCGTCGCCAGCTGAGCTGGCAGGGCAAGCCGGTGGAACTGTTGCTGGATGTCGGGCACAACCCGCACGCCGCGGAGTACCTGGCCCGGCGCCTGGCGGCCCGGCCGCTGAAGGGGCGCCGCCTGGCGGTGTTCGGCCTGCTCGCCGACAAGGACCTGGACGGTGTTGTCGCGCCGCTGCAGGGGCTGGTCGACGACTGGGCAGTGGCGCCACTGGATACCCCGCGCAGCCGCCCGGCTGCGGAGCTGGCCACGGCCTTGACGAACGTCGGCGCCGCGGTGAAGTCTTATGCCAGCGTCGATGCTGCCCTTGAAGGGCAATGCGCGCAGGCAACGGCGGATGACCAGATCTTGCTGTTCGGTTCGTTTTTCTGTGTTGCCCAGGCACTGGAATGGCTGGAGCGGCACGCCCAGGAGGGTGGAGTAGATGGCAGTGCTGGATAAAGGGATGAAACAGCGCATGGTGGGTGCGTTGGTGCTGGTGGCGCTGGCGGTGATTTTCCTGCCGATGCTGTTCACCCGCGAGGACGAGATGCGTCAGGTGCGCGTCGATGCCCCGCAGGCGCCGGCCATGCCAAGCCTGCCGGAAGTGAAGGTGGAGCCGGTCGCCGTGCCGGAGCCGCAGGCCATTGCGCAAGAGCCGCAACAGCCACCGGTGGTGGTGGACGAGTCCACCGCGCCGGCGAGCACGCCCAGCCAGCCGATTGCACCGTCACCGCAGACCCAGCCTCAAGTGCAGGTGCAGCCCCAGCCTCAGCCTGCCAAGCCGCAGGCGCCTGTGGCCAAGGTCGAGCCTCAGCCGGCAGCCAAGCCGGCCGCGCCGACGGCGCCATCGAAGATCGACGTCAATGGCCTGCCGGTCAGCTGGTCGATCCAGTTGGCCAGCCTGTCCAACCGTGCCGGGGCCGAAAAGCTGCAGCAAACCTTGCGTAGCCAGGGTTACAACGCCTATATCCGCTCGGCGGGTGGCATGAACCGCGTGTACGTGGGGCCGCTGATCGAGCGGGCCGAGGCCGAGCGCGTGCGCGACGCCATCAACCGCCAGAACAGCCTCAAGGGCTTCGTGGTGCGCTTCCAGCCTGAGCGCAGCTGAGTCTGGCTGACTCGGACCCTTGTAGGAGCGGCCTTGTGTCGCGATCGGGCCGCATGGCGGCCCCGGCGATTTTGGCTGTGTCCGAGACCCTTGGGGCCGCTGTGCGGCCCGATCGCGACACAAGGCCGCTCCTACAGAAGTGCGCATGCTAATCCACCCGACATTCCGCTTACTCCCAGCCCGCCGCTCTGTTAAAATGCGCCGCCTCAAACGTCTGCAGGCAGCACCGTGGCATTTACCTTGGTTGATTGGGCGATCATCGCGATCATCGCCGTCTCCACACTGATCAGTCTCAAGCGCGGCTTCGTCAAGGAAGCCTTGTCCTTGCTCATCTGGATCATTGCCGGTGCGGTTGCCTGGATGTTCGGCGGTTCGCTCTCGGTGTATCTTGAAAGCTACATCCAGACGCCGTCGATGCGCGTCATCGCCGGCTGCGCCATTCTTTTCGTCGCCACCTTGCTGGTGGGGGCCATGATCAACTTCCTCATCGGCGAGCTGATTCGCGTGACCGGGCTGTCCGGCACCGATCGTTTCCTGGGCATGGCCTTCGGCGCCGCGCGCGGGGCCTTGCTGGTGGTGGTGGCCATCGGGCTGATCAGCCTGGGGCCGGTTCAACAAGACACCTGGTGGCAGGAATCACGCCTGATACCACAATTTCTCTTGGTTGCCGACTGGTCGAAAAACCTGATCCTGGGTTTTACCGGCCAGTGGACACCCAGTGGGCTGATCGGCACTCCAGCTGATCTTCCGTTCAAGGAACAGTTGCTCGGGCCGGCAAAGCCCTGAGCACTATTCACTCAAGTTTCGTCAAAGTAGGGGTTGCGTCGCATGTGTGGCATCGTCGGTATCGTCGGTAAGTCGAACGTCAATCAGGCGCTGTATGACGCGCTTACGGTCCTCCAGCACCGCGGCCAGGACGCTGCCGGTATCGTGACCAGCCATGACGGCCGGTTGTTCCTGCGCAAGGATAATGGCCTGGTGCGCGACGTGTTCCAGCAGCGCCACATGCAGCGCCTGGTCGGCAGCATCGGTATCGGCCACGTGCGCTACCCGACGGCGGGCAGCTCGACCTCTGCCGAGGCGCAGCCGTTCTACGTCAACTCGCCGTATGGCATCACCCTGGCACACAACGGCAACCTGACCAACGTCGAGCAGCTGGCCAAGGAGATCTACGAGTCCGACCTGCGCCACGTCAACACCAACTCCGACTCGGAAGTACTTCTGAACGTGTTCGCCCATGAGCTGGCGGTGCGTGGCAAGCTGCAGCCGACCGAAGAAGACGTGTTCGCCGCGGTTTCCCACGTGCACAGCCGCTGCGTTGGCGGTTACGCCGTGGTGGCGATGATCACCGGCTACGGCATCGTCGGCTTCCGCGACCCCAACGGCATCCGCCCGGTGGTGTTCGGCCAGCGTCACACCGACGAAGGCGTGGAATACATGATTGCTTCGGAAAGCGTGGCCCTGGACGTCCTCGGCTTCACCCTGATCCGCGACCTGGCGCCGGGCGAAGCGGTGTACATCACCGAAGAAGGCCAGTTGTACACCAAGCAGTGCGCCGAAGCACCAAAGCTGCAGCCGTGCATCTTCGAGCATGTCTACCTGGCCCGTCCGGACTCGATCATGGATGGTGTGTCGGTGTACAAGGCCCGTCTGCGCATGGGTGAAAAACTGGCCGACAAGATCATGCGCGAACGTCCCGAGCATGACATCGACGTGGTCATCCCGATCCCGGACACCAGCCGCACCGCGGCCCTGGAGCTGGCCAACCGTCTGGGCGTGAAGTTCCGCGAAGGTTTCGTCAAGAACCGCTACATCGGCCGTACCTTCATCATGCCAGGCCAGGCCGCGCGCAAGAAATCGGTACGCCAGAAGCTCAATGCCATCGAACTGGAGTTCCGCGGCAAGAACGTGATGCTGGTGGACGACTCGATCGTGCGCGGCACCACCTGCAAGCAGATCATCCAGATGGCCCGTGAAGCCGGCGCCAAGAACGTCTACTTCTGCTCCGCAGCTCCTGCCGTGCGCTACCCCAACGTCTACGGCATCGACATGCCGAGTGTTCACGAACTGATCGCCCACAACCGTACCACCGAACAGGTGGCCGAGTTGATTGGCGCCGACTGGCTGGTCTACCAGGACCTGCCGGACCTGATCGACTCGGTCGGTGGCGGCAAGATCAAGATCGATCAGTTCGATTGTGCCGTGTTCAACGGTGAGTATGTCACTGGCGATATCGACGAAGCCTACCTCGACCGCATCGAGCAGGCTCGTAACGACCTGGCCAAGGCCAAGAACCAGGCGGTCAGTGCGATCATCGACCTCTACAACAACTGATTTCGGGAGCGACGGCATGACGGATCAATGGGATGCCGGACGACTGGACAGTGACCTCGAGGGTGTCGGTTTCGACACCCTGGCGGTGCGCGCTGGTCAAAACCGTACACCGGAGGCCGAGCACAGCGAAGCGCTGTTCCTGACCTCCAGCTATGTGTTCCGCACGGCTGCCGATGCGGCCGCACGCTTTGCCGGCGAAACGCCGGGGAACGTCTATTCGCGCTACACCAATCCGTCGGTGCGTGCCTTCGAGGAGCGCCTGGCGGCCATGGAAGGCGCGGAGCAGGCTGTGGGCACCTCCACCGGCATGGCGGCGATCCTCGCCGTGGTGATGTCGCTGTGCAGTGCCGGTGACCATGTGCTGGTGTCGCAGAGTGTGTTCGGCTCGACCATCAGCCTGTTCGAGAAGTACTTCAAGCGCTTTGGCGTGCAGGTGGACTACGTGCCGCTGGTCGACCTCGCCGGCTGGGAAAAGGCCATCAAGGCCAATACCAAGCTGCTGATCGTCGAATCGCCGTCCAACCCGCTGGCAGAGCTGGTCGATATCACCGCGCTCAGCGAAATCGCCCATGCCCACGGCGCCATGCTGGTGGTGGACAACTGCTTCAGCACCCCGGCGCTGCAGCAGCCGCTGAAGCTGGGTGCCGACATCGTGTTCCACTCGGCCACCAAGTTCATCGACGGCCAGGGCCGCTGCATGGGTGGCGTGGTTGCCGGCCGTGCCGAGCAGATGAAAGAAGTGGTGGGCTTCCTGCGTACCGCAGGCCCCACCCTCAGCCCGTTCAACGCCTGGATCTTCACCAAGGGCCTGGAAACCCTGCGCCTGCGCATGCGTGCGCACTGCGAAAGCGCCCAACTGCTGGCCGAATGGCTGGAGCAGCAGGAGGGCGTGGAGAAGGTGCATTACGCCGGCCTGCCGAGCCACCCGCAGCACGAACTGGCCAAGCGCCAGATGAGTGGCTTCGGTGCGGTGGTCAGCTTCGAGGTGAAGGGTGGCAAAGAAGGCGCCTGGCGCTTCATCGACGCTACCCGGGTGATTTCCATCACCACCAACCTGGGTGACAGCAAGACCACCATCGCCCACCCGGCCACCACCTCCCACGGTCGCCTGACGCCGCAGGAGCGTGAAGCCGCGGGTATCCGCGACAGCCTGATCCGGGTTGCCGTGGGCCTGGAAGATGTGGCCGACCTGCAGGCCGACCTGGCGCGCGGGTTGGCGGCACTGTGATTGAAATCCGCGGCGGTACGCCCGGCCATAACGGCCGGGTAGCCCTGGTGACCGGTGCCGCACGCGGCATCGGCCTGGGTATTGCCGCCTGGTTGATCTGCGAAGGCTGGCAGGTGGTGCTCAGCGACCTTGACCGCCAGCGCGGCGCAAAGGCGGCCAAGGCGCTGGGTGACAATGCCTGGTTCATCACCATGGACGTTGCCGACGAGGCCCAGGTCAGCGCCGGGGTGTCGGAGGTGCTGGGGCAGTTTGGTCGCCTGGACGCGCTGGTGTGCAATGCGGCCATCGCCAACCCGCACAACCAGACCCTGGAAAGCCTGAGCCTGGCGCAGTGGAACCGGGTGCTGGCGGTCAACCTCAACGGCCCGATGCTGCTGGCCAAGCATTGTGCGCCGTACCTGCGTGCGCACAATGGGGCGATCGTCAATCTCACGTCCACCCGGGCGCGGCAATCCGAACCCGATACCGAGGCCTACGCAGCGAGCAAGGGCGGGCTGGTGGCCTTGACCCATGCCTTGGCCATGAGCCTGGGCCCGGAGATTCGCGTCAATGCGGTGAGCCCGGGCTGGATCGATGCCCGTGATCCGTCGCAGCGCCGTGCCGAGCCGTTGACCGAGGCGGACCATGCCCAGCACCCGACGGGCAGGGTAGGGACGGTGGAAGACGTGGCGGCCATGGTTGCCTGGCTGTTGTCTCGGCAAGCGGCGTTCGTCACCGGCCAGGAGTTCGTGGTCGATGGCGGCATGACCCGCAAGATGATCTACACCTGAGCATTCTGCATATCCTGTACCGGCCTCTTCGCGGGCACGCCCGCTCCCACAGGTATTTCTCACATGTCAGCATCTGTGGAGATCCTGTGGGAGCGGGCGTGCCCGCGAAGAGGCCAGTACAGGCTATCGACAGCCGCAGACAGGTAAACCGCTTTTTGCTCCTTTCTGAAAAAAATTCAATGGGGCTATTGACTTAGCTTCGCCACCTGCGTAAATTTCGCGGCCTCAGCGAAGCAAACGCAACAAGCAACATCGCGAGGGTGATTAGCTCAGCCGGGAGAGCATCTGCCTTACAAGCAGAGGGTCGGCGGTTCGATCCCGTCATCACCCACCACTTCCTGAGATGTTCCTGGTGCTTCAGGTTTCGCAAGAAACCGATAGCCAGAGAGGAACGCACTGCGCAGCGGTAGTTCAGTCGGTTAGAATACCGGCCTGTCACGCCGGGGGTCGCGGGTTCGAGTCCCGTCCGCTGCGCCATTTTTCAGTATCAGATGGGTGCCTGGCACCGGTCTGAAGCCACAAGGTAAACGCCTTAGGCTGATCCCAGTTTCAATCGGGCGAAAGCCTGAACGATACGCAGCGGTAGTTCAGTCGGTTAGAATACCGGCCTGTCACGCCGGGGGTCGCGGGTTCGAGTCCCGTCCGCTGCGCCATCTTCGTTTCAAGGTCCTTGAACACCTTGAAGCAAACACAAAAGAAGCGATCACGTCATCGCTTTTTTTGTGCCTGTCCTGAGGCCATCACGCCGGAAGGGTAGACCCAGGTTTCAATCGGGCGCAAGCCTGAATGATACGCAGCGGTAGTTCAGTCGGTTAGAATACCGGCCTGTCACGCCGGGGGTCGCGGGTTCGAGTCCCGTCCGCTGCGCCATCTTCGCTTCGAGGCCCCTTGAACGTCTCGAAGCAACGAGAAAGCGACCTTAGGGTCGCTTTTTTCGTTTCTGCGTCTGGCAATTGCCGCCCTTGACCCAGATTTACACGAACCTGACAGACTCTTCACCGATCAGCGGTTCCTGTGCCTGCCTGCTGTGTTGCACAATAGGCACCTTCTTGACTTACCCGGAATTCGCAATGACCAGATCTTCCGTCTTTGGTGCGCTCGGGCTGGCCCTGGTGCTGGCGGGCGTGACCGGTTGTTCCTCGAAAAAAGCCGCCGTCTACGAGCACGAGAACTTCGATGACTCGGGCACCTTCTCGCGCAGCTTCCCGGTGAGCGATGCCGGCTCCTGCGAGGCCGCCCGACGCGCCTTGCTCAGCCAGGGTTACATCATCACCAGCAGCGGCGCCAACCAGGTGGTGGGCAACAAGAGCTTCCAGCAGAACAGCGAGAACCACCTGCAGATCAGTTTCAACGTCACCTGTGCGCCGGATGTAAGCGACGAGCAGCGTTCGACCATGTTCGCCAACGCCTTGCAGGACCGCTACGCGCTGAAAAAGTCCAACACCTCCGCCAGCCTGGGGGTTGGTGTACTGGGGTCGGTATCGATGCCGATCGGCTCCAGCGACGACTCGATGGTCAAGGTGGCCAGCGAGACTGTGACAGCGGCGCAGTTCTATGATCGCTATTTCGCCTTGGTTGAGAGCTACTTGCCAAAGCCCAAGGCTAGGCAGGAGAGCAAGGCCAAGGTCGAGGAGCCCGCACCGCAGGTCGACGCGCCAGCGGCTGCCTTGGGGCTGCCGGAGCCGGCCGCCGCAGCGCCGGTGGCACCGGCCCCGGTTGCTGAGCCTTTGGTTGATGCGGCGCCAGCCCCGGCCCCTGTAGCCCCGGCCAGCGAGGCGGTAGCAGCGCCGGTGCTGGATGACAGCCAGGGCTCGCAGCCAGTGGCACCGCCGGCTGAGGCTGCGCCTATTGAAGTACAACAGCAAGCACAGCCTGCCGAGGCCGCTGAGCCCGCGTCCCCCGCCCTCTGATGGCTTGCCTGTAGGGGTAAACCCGCTCCCACAGGTACTACGCAGTTCTCAACATCTGCGCAGTACCGCCATGGGGCAAAATCCTCCGTGCCCATGAACTTGGCCCTGTGCTGTGCAACTGCCCCGGTGCGAACAGCTTACGGAGGTCCCCAAGGCGCGCTGCGGCTTGGCGAAGCCTTCCCAATGCGCTTTTTTCTGGATCGACATCTACAAGGCGTACTTCTTGGCCCCGGCAACACAGATGACAGCCCCCAGCGTCACCACAAGCATCATCCAGCTGACCTGTTCGTGCAGCAGCAACGCTGCCAGCCCAAGCCCCATGAACGGCTGAAAGAGTTGCAACTGGCCCACTGCTGCAATGCCACCCTGGACCAGCCCTCGGTACCAGAACACAAAACCGATCAGCATGCTGAACAGTGAAACGTAGCCGAGGCTGAACCACGCAGGGGCGCTTACTTTGGCGAAGGCATCTGGTGTCGGAAGATTAGTGATTGTCAGTAGTAGCATCAGCGGCAACGCCACCAGCAACGCCCAACTGATCACCTGCCAACCCCCCAACGTCCGCGACAGCCGCGCCCCTTCGGCATAACCCAACCCACAGACGATGACCGCCGCCATCATCAGCAAATCGCCCAGCGCCGATGCCTCCCCACCATTCATAAGCGCATAACCAACGACGATTCCGGCACCCGTCAACGAGAACAACCAGAACAGTGGCCGAGGTCGCTCACCGCCCCGCAGCACGGCAAACCCTGCGGTACAAAGCGGCAGCAGCCCGACAAAGACAATGGAATGCGCAGAGGTTACATGCTGCAGGGCCAGTGCCGTCAGCAGCGGGAAACCGATTACCACGCCCAACGCTGTTACCGCCAATGACCACAGGTCACCGCGTTCAGGGCGAGGCTGGCGCAGCACAAGCAAGAAAAGCGCCCCCAACAGAGCGGCAATCGTTGCCCTGGCACAGGTCAGGAACGTCGGTTCGAAGGCCGTCACTGCCACACGGGTGGCCGGCAGCGAGCCGGCGAAGATGGCGACGCCTATGAAGCCGTTGATCCATCCGCTTGTTGATTTTTCCATCGCCCAGTCCTCGATAAGTCTGGGTTCAGTACATCACTGACGCGTTCACCAAGGCCATGTACAATCCAATACAGTTTGACCGAACTGTTATGCACATTAATCCAGCACAGTTGAGGGTGCGATGAAACGCAGTGGAACGCTGATTCGGACCGTCATGGGTGAGGTGCAGGCGAGGATAGCCTCCCGGACCTACACACCCGGTACGCGGATCCCTTCGGTCCGGGCAATGGCGCAGGCCATGCAGGTATCGGTTTCTACCGTACTTGAGGCCTATGAACGGTTGATGGCAGAGGGGGTGCTCAGCGCCCGCCCTGGCTCTGGCTACTACGTGGCAGGGCCCGTGGCGCCCTTGGCACTGACCGAACTCGGCCCCAGGCTCGATCGTGAGGTCGACCCGCTGTGGATCTCGCGCCAGTCTCTTGAAACCTCCAGCGATGCGCTGAAACCAGGGTGCGGGTGGCTGCCTGCCTCCTGGATGTACGAAGCCGGCATGCGTAAAGCGCTGCGAGTCGCTGCCCGTTCCGACACGGTAAAACTGGCCGAGTACGCGTCGCCGCTCGGGCATCCGCCGCTCAGGCAGTTCCTGTCGCGACGGCTGGCTGGCATCGGCATCGAAGCCCCGCTGGAACAGATCATGCTCACCGAGTCGGGCACCCACGCCATCGACCTGATTTGCCGTTTTCTGCTGGAACCGGGGGACACGGTCCTGGTCGACGACCCCTGCTATTTCAATTTTCACGCACTGCTCAAAGCCCACAGGGTGAACATTGTCGGGGTACCCTACACGCACACGGGCCCGGACATCGAGGCGTTCGGCGCAGCCCTGCTCAGGCACGCACCCAGGTTGTACATCACCAATTCCGGCATCCACAACCCAACCGGGGCCAGCCTGTCCCCGGTCACCGCGCACAGGCTGCTGAAGCTGGCCGACACCTCTAGCCTGGTGATCGTGGAGGACGACATCTTCGCGGATTTCGAGAATACGCCCGCGCCACGGCTGTCTGCCTTCGACGGCCTCTCGCGTGTGATTCAGATAGGCAGCTTTTCCAAGACCATCTCTGCTTCAATCCGATGCGGCTACATCGCCGCCCGTGGTGAATGGATCGAGAGCCTGGTCGACCTGAAGATCGCGACCACCTTCGGCGGCGGACGCTTGGCCGCGGACATCATCTATCAAGCGATTACGGATAGCGGGTACCGAAAACACATGGAAGGTGTCCGCCACCGGTTAGGCGAGGCAATGGACAGAACGGTGCCGAGGCTTCAGGCCATTGGTATCAAGCCGTGGATAATTCCCCAGGCAGGCATGTACCTCTGGTGCCAGCTCCCTCAAGGCAAGGATGCAGCAACGCTGGCCAGGACCTGCCTGAATGAAGGTGTAGTGCTGGCGCCCGGTAATGCGTTCAGCCAATCCATGACGGCGGGGGATTTCCTGCGCTTCAACGTTGCTCAATCGGGTGACGGCAAACTCTACGAAGTGTTGAAAAGGGCGCTGAGTGCGCAGTCGCCAGAGCACTTAGTGCCAGGCTGAGCTTGTCATGGGGCACACCTGCGACAGAAATGGCTACGGCATGCTCGCGCACCGCACGGGGAGCGCAGCCAGCACTGCGCACGCGTAGTTCGGCTTGGGCCTGCCGTCTAAAGCCTGCATGACCTACAAACGGCTAATATCAAGTAGCACGGGGCTAACGATTGCTGGGCACCGGATCATAAGCTTGTCATGATCCCTTCATCCTTCCTGCCTAGGGTGAGGCGACAGTTACCAGGAAAAATGAATGAAGAGGGCTTAGGGCTATGGACGAATACCAAGAAGAACTTCTCGAATTCCAGGCTTATGAACTGGACACCCCGGAACCGGCTGACGACGCTACAGAGCTCTAGCCTGCCCGCCGCTGGCTGCGGCGAAACTCTCCCGGTGTAAGGCCCGTCCAGCGCTTGAACGCGCGCTGGAAGGCCTCGGCCGACGCAAACCCCAGCAGATAGGCAATCTCGCCGAAGGCCAACTCCGTATCGCGAATATAGGTCTCGGCCAGGTCGCGCCGTGTTTCACTGAGTAGGTCGCGAAAGCGCGTGCCTTCCTCGGCCAGTTTGCGGCGCAAGGTCCAGGTCGGCAGTTGCAGGTGCAGCGCCACTTCTTCCAGGTCCGGTTCACGGCCACCATTGAGCAACGGGCCCAGCAGGTGGGTAATGCGCTCACCCAGGCTGCGCACCCGCGTACGCTGCAGCATTTCCGCCTCGCACAGCTGTAGCAGGTGCTGCCAGGTGCTCGGGCAATGCCTGGGGTTGGCCAGCTGCAGCGTGGCCCGGCTCAGGCGCAGCTGGTTACCAGCGGCCGCGAACTGCACGGGCGTGCTGCACAGCGGCTGGTAGCGCGCGGCATAAGCGGGTGCGGCGAACTCGATGTCCATATGTTCGGCCTGCACCGCCGTACCGGCCAGGTCGGCAAGCTGGGCGAGCCAGCCGGCAAGTAGCGAATCGACCACGAAACGGTTGTAGGCGTTGTAGGGGCTGATGGAGTAGAAGCGCAGCCAGGCGCCCTGGGCATCTTCCTGAAAACTGGAGTGGCCTCGGTAGTTGGCCGCATACAGCGGCTCAAAGCGCAACAGGGTACGTGCCGCCTCGCCCAGGTTCGGTGCCTGGGCAGCGGTGACCCCGGCCAGGCCGGCATGCGCCAGGCGGCTCAGGCGCCCCATGTGCAGGCCCAGTGCGGCCTCGCCGCACAGCTCGATGGCAGCGTGCCCAAGGTGCATGTAGCGCGGGATCGACAAGCGCGCACCGGCTTCGCCCAGGCGTGCCGCGTCCAGGCCATAGCGGCGCAGCAGCGGCTCGGGGTCGTGGCCCAGTTCACGCAGGGCCTCGGTCAGCGGCTGGACAAAACCAACCGACAGGTCACCCAGGCGCACGCGGGGGCGGGCCATGGGCTTACAACCACAGGTTCAACAGGCGGGCTCCAGGGCTGGGGGGGCCTGCCAGCAATTCACCCGCCTGGCGGGCAAAGCCCTGGCCGTCGCTGCCCTGTTCCCAGAACTGCCCACGCATGAACACGCTCATGCTGCTGACGCTGGTTCCGGCCGATTGGGTCAGTCGCTGCCATGCAGCCTGTTCGCTGACTTCGCCGCGCCGCAAGGGCAGCCCGGCGCTGGCATCCTGATGGCGATTGCCGCGCCAGGGCGCTTGCCAGCTGCCCTTGCCGCTGAGGAACACCGGGTTGGCGATCAGTTGTACTGCCTGTTGGGCCAGTTGTTGGTGGTTTTCCGGGTACCAGCTGTCGCTGCCCACCAGCACGCCCAGGCGCCCGGCAGGGGTTTGCAATACCTGCAGCGGGTGCTGGCGGCCATCATGTACATAGCGGCGCATTTCGCTGTCGGGGAACTGCTGGCGTTGCGGTTGGCCCAGCAGCGAGCCGTCGCCGGCGAACACCACGCTGCTGTTGAACAGCGGGCCGCTGCCGGCATGCAGCACGCCCTGTTTCACGTAGGGGGCGGGCAGTACGATAGAGCCGGCCACCAGGGTGACATTGAATTCCTTGGCCAGGCCACCGAACAGTTGCTGGTAGTCCGCAGCCATCTGCTCGGCTTTCATGCGCAGGTGCGCGTCGGCGCGCCAGTCGTCCCCGTCGGCACGGAGCATGGCCAGGCCATAGCGCAGCGGGTTGCTCAGTTCCAGCCATTGCAGAGCTTCGCGGCTTTGCGTGACTTGATAAAGCTCGTTTTTTTCGCCACGCGCCCACAGCCAGGTGCCGATGTGCTCGGGTAGCACCACCACCGTGCGCGGGCCGACCAGCCCTTGGGTGCGGGCTTGCTCCAGGTAGGCCGCGAGCTTGCGGTGCAGGCGCTGCAGGTTCTGGTAGTCGCCCGGGAACAACAGCGGTTCGACGCCAAGCAGGTTGCCGTGCTCGCCCGGCACGCCATGGTTCAGCGCCAGTTCGATGCGCAGGTCGGACAGGTAATGGCCTTCCGGGCGCTGCTGGGTCCAGAAACCGTAGCCGCAGAGGGCGGCGATCATCACCAGCGCCAGGGCGCTTGCCAGGAGTTTTCGCATGAAGCAGGACAGCGCCTTGGAAACAAGAGTTTCCTAGGGTAGTCGCGCTGTGCGCGAGGATCAATAACTTGTCAGTTTCGATCATTGAGCCCGTTCAAACGTCTGTTTAATGTCGCAGGCAGACAAACGACGGGGTCCGCCAGCCGGTGAGGCACCCGCATTCCGTGAATACGCCACCTGGGGACCTTTCCATGGCCGCCGACCGCTACCCGCACCTGCTCGCACCGCTGGACCTGGGCTTCACTACCTTGCGCAACCGCACCCTGATGGGCTCGATGCACACCGGCCTCGAAGAGCGCCCGGGCGGCTTCGAGCGCATGGCGGCGTACTTTGCCGAGCGCGCCCGCGGTGGTGTCGGCCTGATGGTTACCGGCGGCATCGCGCCCAACGATGAGGGTGGGGTGTATTCCGGGGCGGCCAAGCTCAGCACCGAGGAAGAAGCCGACAAGCACCGCATCGTCACCGAGGCGGTACACGCTGCCGGCGGCAAGATTTGCCTGCAGATCCTGCATGCCGGGCGCTACGCCTACAGCCCGCGCCAGGTGGCGCCCAGCGCGATCCAGGCGCCAATCAACCCGTTCAAGCCCAAGGAACTGGACGAGGCGGGTATCGAGAAGCAGATCGCCGACTTCGTCAATTGCGCGGTGCTGGCCCAGCGCGCCGGTTACGACGGCGTCGAGATCATGGGTTCGGAAGGCTACTTCATCAACCAGTTCCTCGCCGCCCACACCAACCACCGCACCGACCGCTGGGGTGGCAGCTATGAAAACCGCATGCGCCTGGCGGTGGAGATCGTCAACCGGGTGCGCGGCGCGGTCGGGCCGAACTTCATCATCATCTTCCGCCTGTCGATGCTCGATCTCATCGAGGGCGGCAGCACCTGGGACGAAATCGAGCTGCTGGCCAAGGCCATCGAGCAGGCCGGCGCGACCTTGATCAATACCGGTATCGGCTGGCACGAAGCGCGTATCCCGACCATTGCCACCAAGGTGCCGCGTGCGGCCTTCAGCAAGGTCACCGCCAAGTTGCGCGGCGTGGTGAACATTCCGCTGATCACCACCAACCGCATCAATACTCCGGAGGTGGCCGAGGCGGTGCTGGCCGAAGGCGATGCCGACATGGTCTCGATGGCACGTCCGTTCCTGGCCGACCCGGACTTCGTCAACAAGGCCGCTGCTGGTCGCGGCGACGAGATCAACACCTGCATCGGCTGCAACCAGGCCTGCCTGGACCATACTTTCGGCGGCAAGCTGACCAGTTGCCTGGTCAACCCGCGTGCCTGCCACGAGACCGAGCTCAACTACCTGCCTGTGCGCACCGTGAAGCGCATTGCCGTGGTCGGCGCAGGCCCGGCCGGCCTGGCGGCGGCCACGGTGGCGGCCGAGCGCGGCCACGCGGTGACCCTGTTCGATGCCGCCAGCGAGATCGGCGGGCAGTTCAATGTGGCCAAGCGGGTACCGGGAAAGGAAGAGTTCCATGAAACCCTGCGTTACTTCCGCAACAAGGTCAAAAGCACGGGCGTGGACTTGCGCCTGAACACCCGGGTCAATGTGCAGTCCCTGGTGGACGGTGGCTACGACGAGATCATCCTGGCCACCGGCATCGCCCCGCGCACACCGGCCATCCCCGGTGTCGAGCATGCCAAGGTGCTCAGCTACCTCGACGTGCTGCTCGAGCGCAAGCCGGTGGGCAAGGCTGTCGCGGTGATTGGCGCGGGTGGCATCGGTTTCGACGTTTCCGAGTATCTGGTGCATCAGGGCGTTGCCACCAGCCAGGACCGTGAGGCGTTCTGGAAGGAGTGGGGTATCGACACCCATCTGCAGGCGCGTGGTGGCGTGGCCGGGATCAAGGCCGAGCCGCATGCCCCGGCGCGGCAGGTGTACCTGTTGCAGCGCAAGAAATCCAAGGTGGGTGACGGCCTGGGCAAGACCACTGGCTGGATTCACCGCACCGGGTTGAAGAACAAGCGGGTGCAGATGCTCAACAGCGTCGAGTACCTGGGCATCGACGATGCGGGCCTGCACATTCGCGTGGCCGATGGCGAGCCGCAGGTACTGGCGGTGGACAACGTAGTGATCTGTGCCGGGCAGGAACCGCTGCGCGAGCTGCAGGACGGGCTGGTGGCGGCGGGGCAGTCGGTGCACCTGATTGGTGGGGCCGATGTGGCGGCCGAGCTGGATGCCAAGCGGGCGATCAACCAGGGTTCGAGATTGGCGGCTGAGCTCTGAGATCGCCGGGGCCGCTTTGCGGCCCATCGCCGGCAAGCCGGGCTCCCACAGGTACAGCGTGATGCTTGAGGTTGGCGCTGTACCCGTGGGAGCCCGGCTTGCCGGCGATGGGCTGCAAAGCAGCCCCCAGGCCTTCACTGGTAAACTCGCGCGATGCAATTTGACCTCCCCCAACCCCCCTTGCAGCCCCTGATCCTGCCCTGGCTCCAACAAGCCCAGGTAGAAGCCGCCATCCTGCGCCTGGACCTGATCGATCCGCTGATCAGCGGCAACAAATGGTTCAAGCTACGCCATCACCTGCAACAGGCCAGCGCCAGCAACGCCTCGGGCCTGATCAGCCTCGGCGGCAACCATTCCAATCACCTGCACGCCCTGGCCGCTGCCGGCAAGCGCTTCGGCTTCGCCACCGCCGGCCTGCTGCGTGGTCACGCCCAGGACACGCCAACCGTGCGTGACCTGCAGGCGCTGGGTATGGAACTGCACTGGCTGGGCTATGGCGGCTACCGCGCACGAAACCAAGCGGGTTTCTGGGACCCTTGGCAGGCACGCTATCCGGGTTGGCACTGCATCCCCGAAGGGGGAGGCGGGCTTGCCGGTGCACAGGGCTGCGCGCTGATCATGCAGCAGGCACGGGCGCAGATCGCGGCACTGGGCTGGTCGGGCTACGACGCCTGGTGGCTGGCTGCCGGAACGGGGACTACCCTGGCCGGTCTGGTAATGGCCGAGGCGGGCGCACATGTGGTGCATGGTGCATTGGCGGTACCCAGGGACCATGGCGTGCCGGAGGCGGTAGCAGCACTGGCCGGCGCGCATGGCTACAAGCTGCACGACGCCTGCCGTGGCGGTTTCGGCAAATTCGACGCTGATCTGCTGGCGTTCATCGCTGATTGCGAGCGGCACACCGGCGTGCCGCTCGAAGCCCTCTACACAGGCAAGGCCCTGCTGGCCCTGCGTGAGCAGGTCGAGGCCGGGCTGTTCGCGCCCGGCACCCGCCTGATCGTGGTGCACACCGGCGGCCTGCAGGGCCGGCGCGGTTACTTGTAGGGCAGCATGCGCAGCAGCGTGTTGTCGCGCTGCACATAGTGGTGATAGAGCCCGGCCAGCGCGTGCAGGCCGATCAGCCAGTAGCCCCAGCTGCCGATGCGTTCATGCCAGCCTTTGATGAACTTGGCCTGATCCGGGTTCGGGCCGATCAGGTGCGGCAGCTCCAGGCCGAAGAACGGCACTGGTTTGTCGGCGGCGCTGAGGATCAGCCAGCCGGCCAGCGGCAGGATGATCATCAGCAGGTACAACGCCAGGTGCATCAGGTGCGCGAGGCCGGTCTGCCAGGCCGCAGGCTTGGGCACGATGGGTGGGGTCGGGCGGCTCAGGCGGATGGCCAGGCGCAACCAGACCAGCACGAACACGCTGAGCCCGAGCATGAAGTGCAGGTCCTTCATCAGGTTGCGTTCGACGCTGTCCTTGGGGAACAGGCCACGCAGTTCGATTAGGGCGTAGACAGCGGCCAGCAGCACCAGCATCAGCCAGTGCAGGGCAATGGACAGGCGCGCGTAATGGGTCGCGGGGGTGGATGAAACCATGATCGGTCCTCGTCATCAGGTCGGAATGGCGCTCTTGCCGGCGCTCAGGAAGTACTGTAATGGCTGCGGGGGAACAAATCTTTGCGCCAGGTCTGTGAAAATTGTGTTGTCTGCACCGGCCTCTTCGCGGGCAAGCCCGCGAAAGGGCCGGTACAGCTGGCATCATGCCTCGGGTGTAGATGGCCAACTGTCAGCCACCAGAAACACCCGCTCGGCCTCCTGCCACGCCCCGTCAGCCTCTTGCTCCAACCTCACCAGCAACTGCGCCGGAGCCTGCCGTTCCAGCACATGCAGCCACGCCGCAAACTGCTCCACTGCCCAGCACTCATGCGCCTCGACCCGCGCCGGCGCCAGCCAGGCATGCCGTTGCAGCGGCTGCCATTGCTCACCTTCGCCCATGACCCAGTCCCGCCGCCGCAGCCAGCGCCCGCGCAAGTGCTGCGGGTTGGCGCCCTGTGGTGGCTGCGCATGCCCGGGCCACGGGTAGAACAGATAGCCACCCAGCCACACATGCGCCTGCACCTGCTCCACCCCCAGCCGGGCCAGCACCTCGCGGCTGTGCGCCCCCGCCGACATGGGCAACTGGTGCCGTGCCAGGTGCGCCAGTTTGCTTCCCAGTCGGTCATGGCAGCCTGGCCCTAGCCAGGTGTCGGGGTCGTGCCCGGGGTGTTCCGGACCCAGGTACAGCTTGATGGCCAGTTCCAGGTGGTGCACACCATCGCGGTCGCGCAGCACCACATCCAGCTCGCCCAGGGTGCGCCCGCCTTCGCGAATCGCCAGGTTGGCTGCCAGCAGTTCGATGCCCGGGGCCTGGCCCAGGGCGAATTGCCACAGCCGTTCGTAGTAGTGCCCCAGGCGCCGGCTGCCTAGCTGCGCCAGCCAGTCGCGCAGTGGGCGATCATCGTCATCCAGCGCCCGCAGCCAGTCTGCCAGGCGCTGTGGCTGGTCCGCCCACAGGCTACCCGCCAGCGGGTGGCGCTGGGGGCAGGGCGGGGCGCTGAGCAACGGGGGCGACAGCAGGGCCCAGGCCAGGTCGCGCACGTTGGGGCGGCGTAGCTGCCGGGGCAGGTCGTGGAGCAGGGCGAATGGCATCATCCTGCGAGCATAGCCGGTTTGCCGCTACCCGGTGGTTTCGCCCATAATCGCGGCATAGTCACCCGCCGCAGAGCCTCGCAGGAGCCCCATGGAGCAATTTCGCAATATCGGTATCATTGGCCGCCTTGGCAGCTCCCAGGTGCTCGACACCATTCGCCGACTGAAAAAATTTCTTATCGAGCGCCACCTGCACGTGATCCTCGAGGACACCATCGCCGAAGTGTTGCCTGGCCATGGC
Organism: Pseudomonas sp. 13159349; assembly: GCF_013305685.1. NCBI lineage: Bacteria > Pseudomonadati > Pseudomonadota > Gammaproteobacteria > Pseudomonadales > Pseudomonadaceae > Pseudomonas > Pseudomonas sp. 13159349. The sequence goes on from NZ_CP045553.1 coordinate 1,849,151, forward strand.
CTGCAAACCTCCACCCGCAAGCTGCTGGGTGAGGTCTGTGACCTGGTCATCGTGGTCGGCGGCGACGGCAGCCTGCTGGGCGCCGCCCGCGCCCTGGCCCGGCACAACATTCCGGTGCTGGGCATCAACCGTGGCAACCTGGGCTTCCTCACCGACATCCGCCCCGACGAGCTGGAAGAGAAGGTCGCCGAAGTGCTCGACGGCCACTACCTGGTGGAAAACCGCTTCCTGCTGCAGGCCGAGGTACGCCGCCACAACGAAGCCATCGGCCAGGGTGATGCGCTGAACGATGTGGTGCTGCACCCGGGCAAGTCCACGCGCATGATCGAGTTCGAGATCTACATCGATGGCCAGTTCGTCTGCAGCCAGAAGGCCGACGGCCTGATCGTCGCCACCCCCACCGGCTCAACCGCCTACGCGCTGTCGGCCGGCGGCCCGATAATGCACCCCAAGCTCGACGCCATCGTCATCGTGCCGATGTACCCGCACACCCTGTCAGGCCGGCCGATCGTGGTCGACGGCAACAGCGAACTGAAGATCGTGGTGTCCAAGGACCTGCAGATCTACCCGCAGGTATCCTGTGACGGCCAGAACCACTTCACCTGTGCCCCCGGCGACACCATCACGGTGAGCAAGAAACCGCAGAAGCTGCGCCTGATCCACCCGCTGGACCACAATTACTACGAGGTCTGCCGCACCAAGCTCGGCTGGGGCAGCCGGCTGGGAAGCAGGGACGACTGATGCTCGATCCGGCGCGTAGTTTCGACATCATCGGTGACGTGCACGGTTGTGCGCTGACCCTTGAACGCCTGCTCGACGCCCTCGGTTACAAGCGTGTGGCAGGCGTGTGGCGCCACCCGCGGCGCCAGGCGCTGTTCCTTGGCGACATCGTCGACCGCGGGCCACGCATCCGCGAGGCGCTGCACATCGTCCACGACATGGTCGAGGCCGGCCAGGCGTTCTGCATCATGGGCAACCACGAGTACAACGCCCTGGGCTGGGTCACCCCGGCACTGCCTGGCAGCGGCAAGGCCTTTGTGCGCGAGCATACGCCACGCCACGCCCGGCTGATCGACGAAACCCTGACCCAGTTCGCCCATCACCCCGCTGACTGGCACGACTTCGTCAACTGGTTCTACGCATTGCCGCTGTTCGTCGACGCCGGGCGTTTCCGCCTGGTGCATGCCTGCTGGGACCCGCGGCTGATCGAGCCGCTGCGCCAGCAGTACCCCGACGGGCGTATCGACGAGCATTTCATCCAGGCCTCGGCGGTGAACGGCAGCTTTGCCGCCACCGTGTGCAACCGCCTGCTGCGCGGTACCGACATGCGCCTGCCGGACGGCCTGACCCTCACCGGTGGCGACGGCCTGACCCGTGCCTTCTTCCGTACCAAGTTCTGGGAAGAAGACCCGCAAACCTACGGTGACATCGTGTTCCAGCCAGACGCCCTGCCCGCGGAAGTGGCCAGCACCCCGCTCAGTCACAGCCAGAAGAACGCCTTGCTGCGCTATGCCGAAGACGAGCCCATGCTGTTCGTCGGCCATTACTGGCGCAGCGGCCGCCCGGCGCCGATCCGCGCCAACCTGGCCTGCCTGGACTACAGCGCCGTGCTCTACGGCAAGCTGGCAGCCTACCGGCTGGATGATGAAACCCGCATCGACCCGCACAAGTTCGTCTGGGTCGACGTCGACCGCCCACAGGCCAACCAATGAACATTATCGAAGTGATGCGCCTGCCGCTGTCGGTCGACCTCAGCGGCTTCGTTCACCTGCTGCAGCGCCTGCAGGTGCCGCACCGGGTCAGCGAGGAGGGCGATGCCCAGGTGCTGTGGGCCCCCGACACCCTGGCAGCGGACGTCCGCGAACTCTACCAGCGCTACCCCGACGGCAACGCCGACCTCGAACTTGCACAGGACCCTGTGGGAGCGGGTTTACCCGCGAATAGCCCCACACAACCCTCCCTGGCAGAACAGGCCAAAGCCTGCAAAGTCACCACTATCACCCTGCTGCTGTGCTTCATCGTCGCCGGCCTCACCGGCCTTGGCGACAATTTCACCACCATCAGCTGGTTCACCTTCCTCGATTTCCGCGTCCAGGGCGACTACCTGTACTTCAACCCGCTGGCGCAAAGCCTGGACCAAGGCCAGTGGTGGCGCCTGGTATCGCCCATGCTGCTGCATTTCGGCGTGCTGCACCTGGCCATGAACAGCCTGTGGTACTGGGAGCTGGGCAAACGCATCGAACTGCGCCAGGGCCCGTGGGCGCTGCTGGGCCTGACCCTGCTGTTCAGCCTGGTGTCCAACCTGGCCCAGCATTACAGCAGCGGGCCGAGCCTGTTCGGCGGCCTGTCCGGCGTGCTGTACGGCCTGCTCGGGCACATCTGGCTGTACCAGTGGCTGGCACCCGACCGTTACTTCAACCTGCCCAAGGGCGTGCTGGTGATGATGCTGATCTGGCTGGTGGTGTGCCTGAGCGGCGTGATCGACACCCTGGGCCTTGGCCAGATCGCCAACGCCGCCCACGTCGGCGGGCTGCTCATCGGATGCCTGACCGGGCTCTTGGGTGGGGCGCTTGCCCGGCGTAAACTGTCGGCTTGAATCAGGAGACACTATGTCCACTTTCGCGCAAATGATCGAAAACATCACCCCGGAAATCTACGAGAGCCTGAAACTGGCCGTGGAAATCGGCAAATGGTCGGATGGCCGCAAGCTCACTGCCGAGCAGAAAGAGCTGTCGCTGCAGGCGGTAATCGCCTGGGAGATGAAAAACCTGCCCGAAGACCAGCGTACCGGCTACATGGGCCCGCAGGAATGCGCCTCGAAGTCCGCGCCGATCGCCAACATTCTGTTCAAGTCGGACTCGGTACATTGATCGAACTCGCTCGTGGCTCGTTGAGCAAGATGGCGGTAAGCCTGCAGGCGCCAGTGGTGCAGTACAGCTTTCGCCTGGATGACACGCAGGTGCCGGTCAACCCGCTGATCGGCCAGCGCCTGCGCCTTGAGTACCTTGGCGCCATTCACTGCAGCCATTGTGGCAAGCGCACCAAGACCAGCTTCAGCCAGGGTTACTGCTACCCGTGCATGACCAAACTGGCCCAGTGCGACGTGTGCATCATGGCGCCGGAAAAGTGCCACTACGACGCCGGCACCTGCCGCGAACCGTCGTGGGGCGAACAGTTCTGCATGACCGACCATGTGGTCTACCTGGCCAACTCGTCGGGGATCAAGGTCGGTATCACCCGCGCCACCCAGCTGCCCACCCGCTGGCTCGACCAGGGCGCCAGCCAGGCCCTGCCGATCGTGCGCGTGGCCACCCGCCAGCAGTCCGGCCTGGTCGAAGACTTGCTGCGCAGCCAGGTGCCGGATCGCACCAACTGGCGCGCCCTGCTCAAGGGCGATGCCGAGGAGCTCGACCTGGTGGCCATTCGTGAACAGGTCTTCGACGCCTGTGCCGATGGCTTGCGCGAGCTGCAGGGGCGTTTCGGCCTGCAGGCGGTTCAGCCGCTGGCCGATGCCGAAGTGGTGCAGATGAAGTACCCGGTCGAGGCCTACCCATCGAAGATCGTCAGCTTCAACCTCGACAAGGACCCGGTAGTGGAAGGCACGCTGCTGGGCATCAAGGGCCAGTACCTGATCTTCGACACCGGTGTGATCAATATTCGCAAGTACACGGCCTACCAGTTGGCCGTACTCCAGTAAAAAGGACCTGCACATGCGTACCGAACAACCGCAAGTGATCTACCTCAAGGATTACCAGGCGCCCGAGTACCTGATCGACGAGACGCACCTGACCTTCGAGCTGTTCGAGGACCATACCCTGGTTCACGCGCAACTGGTCATGCGCCGCAACCCGGCACGCGGTGCCGGCCTGCCGCCACTGGTACTCGATGGCCAGCAGCTTGAGCTGCTGCGCGCCTCGCTGGATGACCAGGAACTCCAGCCGGGCGACTACCAGCTCGACGCCGACAGCCTGACCGTGCAGCCCAAGGCCGAGCGCTTCACCCTCGACACCAGCGTGAAGATCCACCCCGAGAGCAACACCGCGCTGGAAGGCTTGTACAAGTCGGGCAAGATGTTCTGCACCCAGTGCGAGGCCGAAGGCTTCCGCAAGATCACCTACTACCTCGATCGTCCGGATGTGATGAGCACCTTCACCACCACGGTGATCGCCGAGCAGCATCGCTACCCGGTATTGCTGTCGAACGGCAACCCGATCGGCAGCGGGCCGGCAGACGATGGTCGCCACTGGGCGACCTGGGAAGACCCGTTCATGAAGCCGGCCTACCTGTTCGCCCTGGTGGCCGGTGACCTGTGGTGCGTCGAGGACAGCTTCACCCGCCAGTCCGGCCGTGACGTGACCCTGCGCATCTATGTCGAGCCCGAGAACATCGACAAGTGCGACCACGCCATGGTCAGCCTGAAGAAGTCCATGCGCTGGGACGAAGAAGTCTATGGCCGCGAGTACGACCTGGACATCTTCATGATCGTCGCGGTCAACGACTTCAACATGGGCGCCATGGAAAACAAGGGCCTGAACATCTTCAACTCCAGCTGTGTGCTGGCCCGTGCCGAAACCGCCACCGATGCCGCCCACCAGCGCGTCGAAGGCGTGGTTGCCCACGAGTATTTCCACAACTGGTCGGGCAACCGCGTCACCTGCCGTGACTGGTTCCAGCTGTCGCTGAAGGAAGGCTTCACGGTGTTCCGCGATGCCGAGTTCAGCGCCGACATGAACTCGCGCACGGTCAAGCGCATCGAAGACGTGGCCTACCTGCGTACTCACCAGTTCGCCGAAGACGCTGGCCCCATGGCCCACCCGGTGCGCCCGGACAGCTTCATCGAGATCTCCAACTTCTACACCCTGACCGTGTACGAGAAGGGCGCCGAAGTGGTGCGCATGGTTCGTACCCTGCTGGGCGCCGACGGCTTCCGCAAGGGCAGCGACCTGTACTTCGAACGCCACGATGGCCAGGCGGTGACCACCGACGATTTCATCAAGGCCATGGAAGACGCCAACGGCGTCGACTTCACCCAGTTCAAGCGCTGGTACAACCAGGCCGGCACCCCGCGCCTGGAAGCCAGCGAGGCCTATGACGCGGCCGCGCAAACCTACAGCCTGACCTTCCGCCAAAGCTGCCCGCAGACCCCGGACAAGGCCGAAAAGCTGCCGTTTGTGATCCCGGTGGAGCTTGGCCTGCTGGATGCTGCAGGCAACGACCTGCCGCTGCAACTGGCCGGCGAAGATACGGCGCAGGGCACCAGCCGCGTGCTGTCGGTGACCGAGGCCGAGCAGACCTTCACCTTCCAGGGTATCCAGGCCAAGCCGCTGCCGTCGCTGCTGCGTGGTTTCAGTGCACCGGTCAAGCTGAGCTTCCCCTACGACCGCGACCAGCTGATGTTCCTGATGCAGCACGACAGCGACGGCTTCAACCGCTGGGAGGCGGGGCAGCAGTTGTCGGTGCAGGTGCTGCAGGAGCTGATCGGCCAGCATCAGCGCGGCGAAGCACTGAAGCTCGACCAGCGCCTGATCACCGCCCTGGGCACCGTGCTCGGCAACGAGTCGCTGGACCCGGCCATGGTTGCCGAAATGCTCTCGCTGCCGGGTGAGGCCTACCTCACCGAAATCAGCCAGGTGGCCGATGTGGACGCCATCCACGCCGCCCGCGAGTTCGCCCGCCAGCAGATCGCCGAGAAGCTGTTCGAAGCCCTGTGGGCGCGCTACCAGGCCAACCGCGAAGTGTCGCGCAGCACCGCCTACGTGGCCTCGGCCGAGCATTTCGCTCGCCGCAGCCTGCAGAACATCGCGCTGTCGTACTTGATGCAGAGCGGCAAGCCGCAGGTGCTGCAGGCGACTTTGGAGCAGTTCGAGCACTGTGACAACATGACCGAGCGCCTTACCGCCCTGGCCGTGCTGGTCAACTCGCCGTTCGAGGCCGAGCGGGCCAAGGCGCTGGAAGCCTTTGCCGAGCACTTCAAGGACAACCCGCTGGTCATGGACCAGTGGTTCAGCGTGCAGGCGGCCAGTACGCTGCCGGGCGGGCTGGCGCGGGTCAAGGCGCTGATGCAGCACCCGGCGTTCACCCTGAAGAACCCGAACAAGGTACGTGCGTTGATCGGCGCCTTTGCCGGGCAGAACCTGGTCAACTTCCATGCGGCGGATGGCTCGGGCTACCGCTTCCTGGCGGATCTGGTGATCGAGCTGAATGCGCTGAACCCGCAGATCGCTTCGCGGCAACTGGCACCACTGACCCGCTGGCGCAAGTATGACGCTGCGCGTCAGGCCCTGATGAAGGGCGAGCTGGAGCGGATTCTGGCTTCTGGTGAGTTGTCCAGTGATGTGTATGAAGTGGTGAGCAAGAGCCTGGCTTAAGGGCGAAGGGGGCTGCTTTGCAGCCCATCGCCGGCAAGCCAGCTCCCACAGGTACTCTACTGCCGTCAAGGCATGTGCTGTCCCTGTGGGAGCTGGCTTGCCGGCGATGGGCCGCACAGCGGCCCCCGGCTTTTTACAGCCGACAACAAAACATAACACCCCGCCCGTTGTGTTCCCGCAAATATCCCCGCTACGATCCCCTCAAGCTATTGCGGGCCTCTAGATCAGGCTTTTCGCAGTACCTGCAGTGCATTGACCCACCAGACAAGAACACAACAGGGGGACAGTCATGAGGGAACAGAACAGGCGCTTTGCCTGGCCATTGGCAGCCAGCGCGGTACTGGCGCTGGGGCTCGGCGTGTGGGCTGACAACGTGCAAGCCGCTGCCGCCGACGAATATTCCACCGAATCGGCCAAGGCCAGCCAAAGCCTGCTGATCGACGCCACCCATGCCGGCAAGCGCCTGGTGGTGGTGGGCGATCGCGGTCATATCCTGTTCTCCGACGACCAGGGCAGAACCTGGACCCAGGCGCGGGTGCCCACCCGGCAACTGCTGACCGCGGTGTTCTTCCTCGACGACAAGCGCGGCTGGGCCGTCGGCCACGATGCGCTGGTGCTCGCCAGCAGCGATGGTGGTGCCACCTGGAGCAAGCAGTTCGAAGACCTGCCCCGCGAAGCACCCTTGCTCGATGTCGCCTTCCTCGACGCCCGGCACGGCTTTGCCGTAGGTGCCTACGGCGCCTTGCTGGAAACCACCGACGGCGGCCAGCACTGGCAGGACGTGGCCGAGCGCCTGGACAACCCCGACCAGCTGCACCTGAACGGTATCGCCCAGGTGCGTGACGCGGGCCTGTTCATTGTCGGCGAGCAGGGCGGCATGTTCCGCTCAGCCGACAACGGCCAGACCTGGGCCAAGGTTCAAGGCCCCTACGAGGGCTCGCTGTTCGGCGTGATCGGCACTGCACAGCCGCGCACATTGCTGGCCTACGGCCTGCGCGGCAACCTGTTCCGCTCCACCGATTTCGGTGACAGCTGGCAACCGATCGAGCTCAAGGCCGCACGTGGCACCCTCGAATTCGGCCTGGCAGGCGCTACGCTTGTCGAGGACGGTAGCCTGGTGCTGGTCGGCAATGGCGGCAGCGTGCTGCGCAGTACCGATGACGGCCAGACCTTCAGTGTCTACAACCGCGCCGACCGCATTGCCCTGGCCGGCGTCAGCGGCCTGGCCGATGGCGGCCTGCTGCTGGTAGGGCAGGGTGGCGTGCACCTGGCTGACCCGCAGGGTGCTGACCAAGAGGTGCGTCCATGACCAGCAGGGAGAGCATCACCATGCATCCGCATCACCAGGACAAGGCCACGTTGCTCGAACGCCTGATCTTCAACAATCGCCCCGTGGTCATCGCCCTGTGCGTGCTGGTCAGCATCTTCCTGTTCTGGCAGGCCACGCAGATTCGCCCGTCCACCAGCTTCGAGAAGATGATCCCGCTGCAGCACCCGTTCATCGAGCAGATGATGGAGCACCGCAACGACCTGGCCAACCTCGGCAACACCGTGCGCATCTCGGTGGAAGCGGTGAATGGCGACATCTTCGACAAGGACTACATGGAGACCCTGCGGCAGATCCATGACGAGGTGTTCTACATCCCGGGCGTCGACCGTGCCGGGTTGAAGTCGCTGTGGAGCCCCAGCGTGCGCTGGAGCGAGGTCACCGAGGAAGGCTTCTCGGGTGGCGAGGTGATTCCCAACACCTACAACGGCTCGCAGGACAGCCTCGACACCCTGCGCGACAACGTGCTCAAGTCGGGCCAGGTGGGGCGCCTGGTGGGCAACAATTTCAAGTCCAGCATCGTCGATGTGCCACTGCTGGAGAGCTACCCCGACCCGCAGGACCCGGGCAAGCAGGTGAAGCTGGACTACCAGCAGTTCTCGCACCAGCTTGAAGAAAAGATCCGTGACAAGTTCCAGGCGCAGAACCCCAACGTGAAGGTGCACATCGTCGGCTTCGCCAAGAAGGTCGGCGACCTGATCGACGGCCTGGTGATGGTGGCGATGTTCTTCGGCGTCGCCCTGGCAATCACCTGGGTGCTGCTGTACTGGTTCACCTGGTGCATCCGCAGCACCATCGCCGTGCTCATCACCACCCTGGTGGCAGTGGTCTGGCAGCTGGGCCTGATGCATGCGGTGGGCTTTGGCCTGGACCCGTACTCGATGCTGGTGCCGTTCCTGATCTTCGCCATCGGCATTTCCCACGGGGTGCAGAAGATCAACGGTATCGCCCTGCAGTCGAGTGATGCCGACAACGCCCTGACCGCTGCCCGGCGCACCTTCCGCCAGCTGTTCCTGCCTGGGATGATCGCCATTCTCGCCGACGCCGTGGGCTTCATCACCTTGCTGATCATCGACATCGGCGTGATTCGTGAACTGGCCATCGGTGCTTCCATCGGTGTGGCGGTGATCGTGTTCACCAACCTCATCCTGCTGCCGGTAGCCATCTCCTACGTCGGCATCAGCAAGAAGGCCGTCGAGCGCAGCAAGCAGGACGCCACCCGCGAGCACCCGTTCTGGCGCCTGTTGTCGAACTTCGCCAGTGCCAAGGTGGCGCCTGTATCGGTGGCCCTGGCGCTGGTCGCCTTCGCCGGTGGCCTGTGGTACAGCCAGAACCTGAAGATCGGCGACCTCGACCAGGGCGCACCGGAGCTGCGCCCCGATTCGCGCTACAACCAGGACAACAACTTCATCATCAGTAACTACTCGACCAGTTCCGATGTGCTGGTGATCATGGTCAAGACCCCGCCGGAAAGCTGCTCGATCCACTCGACCATGGCGCCGATCGACGAGCTGATGTGGACCATGCAGAACACCCCGGGCGTGCAGTCGGCAATTTCCCTCGTGACCGTGTCCAAGCAGGTGATCAAGGGCATGAACGAGGGCAGCCTGAAATGGGAAACCCTGTCGCGCAACCCGGACATCCTCAACAACTCCATCGCCCGCGCCGATGGCCTGTACAACGGCGACTGCTCGCTGGCACCGGTGCTGGTGTTCCTCAACGACCACAAGGCCGAAACCCTGGAGCGGGTCACCGCCGTGGCCAAGGCGTTTGCCGACAGCCACAACAAGGAAGGCCTGCAGTTCCTGCTGGCGGCGGGCAACGCCGGGATCGAAGCGGCGACCAACGAGGTGATCAAGTCGGCCGAGCTGACCATCCTGATCCTGGTGTACATCTGCGTGGCGGTGATGTGCCTGATTACCTTCCGCTCGTTCGCCGCCACCCTGTGTATCGTCCTGCCGCTGGTGCTGACTTCGGTGCTGGGCAACGCGCTGATGGCCTACATGGGCATCGGGGTCAAGGTGGCGACCTTGCCGGTGGTGGCGCTGGGTGTGGGCATTGGCGTGGACTATGGCATCTACATCTACAGCCGGCTGGAGAGCTTCCTGCGCGCCGGGTTGCCGTTGCAGGAGGCGTATTACGAGACCCTGCGCTCGACCGGCAAGGCAGTGCTGTTCACCGGCTTGTGCCTGGCCATCGGCGTGTGCACCTGGATCTTCTCGGCGATCAAGTTCCAGGCGGACATGGGGTTGATGCTGACCTTCATGCTGCTGTGGAACATGTTCGGTGCGCTGTGGCTGCTGCCGGCGCTGGCAAGGTTCCTGATCAAGCCTGAGAAGATGGTGGGCAAGGAGGGGGGCTCCATTTTCGCTCATTGACCGCAGGGAGCCGCTCCTGCAGGGGAACGCGTATCGGCAGGCTGATGCGATCCCTGTAGGAGCGGCCTTGTGTCGCGATGGGCTGCAAAGCAGCCCCAGGGCTATAATGCCGACTCATTTCAGATTGGTACCCCCATGTCCCCCCTCGCCACCGCCCTGCAGTCCTGCGACATGCTCCTGATCGACGGCCTGCACGCCTTCGACTTCACCTCCGATGAATCCGGCCTCACCATCGAATGCATGGACGGCCGCCAGCTCCGCCGCTGGTCCTTCACCCCCGAGCAGATCACAGCTGCCATCGCCGTGGGTGACGAGTGGCAACTCGACGATGCCGACGGCGCGCATCGACTAGTCTGTATGAGTGCCTTTCGCGCCCCGGATGATGACGAAGATGAATCGGATCTGGACGAGCCTGCTGACCGCTAGCCTGATGAGCCTGACCATCCATGCCCACGCCGCCACCTTGCTGGTGGGCAGTTACACCGATGGCGGCAGCGAGGGCATCTACCGCTACGGGTTCGACGAAAAGACCGGTCATATCGACCCGTCGCCGCAGCAGGTGGTGGAGAGTGTCAGCCCTTCATGGCTGGTGCTGTCGGCCGATCAACGCCAACTGTTCGCGGTCAACGAAACCCCGAACGGCAATGTCAGCAGTTTCGTCGTCAGTGCAAAAGGCGAGATCAAGGCACTCAACCAGGTGACCAGCCAAGGTGACGAACCGACCCACGCCAGCCTCAGCCAGGACCAGCGTTATCTGTTCGTGGCCAACTACGCGGTCAAGCCCGATCCCGGCGGCAGCCTGGTGGTAGTTCCGGTGGCCAAGGACGGCAAGCTCAAGCCGGTGGTGCAACAGGCCCGGCACAAGGCGAGCGGGGTCAACCCCGAGCGCCAGGCCGGCGCCCATGTGCATTCGCTGGTGCTGTCACCGGACGGCCGCCACCTGTATGCCAGCGACCTGGGTGCCGACAAGGTGTTCATCTACCGTTACGACGGTGCCAGCGCAGACCACCCGTTGACGCCAGCGATCCCCGCGTCGGTGGACCTGCCGCCGGGCAGCGGGCCGCGCCACCTGTTGTTCGACGCCAAGGGCCGTCACGCCTACCTGACCCTGGAAATGAGTGCCGAAGTGGTGATGTTCGACGTGCAGGAGGGCAACCTGGTCGAACGCCAGCGCCTGCCCCTGACCGAGAGCAAGGAAGCTGCGGCGAAAGCGGCAGGTGGCTTGCACCTGTCGGCAGACGGGCGCTTTCTGTATGTGAGCAACCGCGGCACGGCCAACGAGATCGTGGCGTTCAGCGTGGGCAAGCAGGATGGCCAACTGACGTTCCTGCAGCGCCGTTCGGTGGAGGGGGATCATCCCCGCGAGTTCGCCCTCGATCCGAGTGACAACTTCCTGCTGGTGGCCAACCAGAAGAGCAACCAGATCGTGGTGATACGCCGCGATCCGCGCAGCGGCAAGTTGTTGGAGACGGTGCAGAAGCTGAAGCAGGAGGCACCGTCGGACCTGAAGTTCATCGAGTGATATCGATCGGCGTGATAATCGATACTGCCGCAATGAATTTTTGCCTGCGGCTTCGGCGGCGTAAGTTTGACCCAAGGCCCAAACGGGCCAACGTCAAACCACCGCCGTCGAGGTCAGCCCAGATGAACTTCAATCTCTTCCCGGTCATTGCCGCATCCGCCATTTCCGCTTCGGTCGTATTGCCGGCGCATGCCCATGCCGACAGCAGCGGCAAGGCGTCTGCTACCCATAGCTACACCGAACAGTACCTGCGCCAGAGTGCCAACTTCCATGCGGCATTGAGTGGCAAACACAACCACTGAATCCTGTACTGGCCCTATCGCCGGCAAGCCAGCTCCCACAGGGGTTGAGCAGGCCTCAGGTCCAGCGCCGTACCTGTGGGAGCTGGCTTGCCGGCGATAGGGCCAGTACAGGAAACAGCGTTCATTTGGCCATGACTGACCTGAACAGCTCCGAAGCCAACCACCCCTCCAGCCAGCTCCGCACCCGCGGATAAGCCGCCTCGGCGAACCACTGCGGTTCGACCCCGGCAAACTGGCGCATCAGGGGCAGCAACGCGGCATCGGCAATGCTCGGGTGCGTGGCCAGCAAGTAGGGCCTGCCCGCCAGCAGGCCTTCGAGCTCCGCCAGCCAGGCCTCGGCCTGCTGGCGGTAATGCTCGCGGGTATGCTCGGGGTAGCGCTCGGCATACTTGTACAGGTTCACCTGCGCCTTGAACGTGCTGTCGTTGCGCGCAATCAGTGTTTCAGCCTGCTGCGCCGCCGCAGGGTCGGCCTGCAGCCGCCAGTCCTGCGGGTCGTTTTGCGCCAGCGCCCAGCGCATGATGTCCAGGCTTTCTTCGAGCACGCCGGCGCCGGTATCCAGTACCGGCACCGTGCCCTTGGGTGACAGGGCCAGCAGTTCTGCCGGCTTGTTCTTCATCGCTACCTCGCGAATCTCCACCTCGCACCCCGCATAGCGCAGGGCCAGGCGCGCGCGCATGGCCCAGGGGCAGCGGCGGAACGAGTAGAGGATCACCCGCACACCTCCACGTCACTCAGGCCATTGCCTTGGCGGCGCACCTGGATCTGCACCGGGATGCGTTCGTGCATTTCCTGCACGTGGGAAATCACCGCCACCTTGCGGCCCTGGGCCTGCAAGCCGTCGAGGGCGTCCATGGCCAGTTGCAGCGACTCGGGGTCGAGGCTGCCGAAGCCTTCGTCGATGAACAGCGATTCGATGCGCAGCGTGCTGGAGGCCATCGAGGCCAGGCCCAGGGCCAGGGCCAGCGACACCAGGAAGGTTTCCCCGCCAGACAGCGAGTGCACCGAACGCAGTTCGTCACCCATCTCGGTGTCCAGCACCAGCAGGCCGAGGGCGCTGCCGCCGCGCTTGAGGCGGTAACGGCGGGCCAGCTGGCGCAGCTGGGCGTTGGCGTGGTGCAGCAGCAGGTCGAGGTTGTAGCCCTGGGCGATCTTGCGGAACACATCGCCCGAGGCCGAGCCGATCAGGGCGTTCAGGCGAGCCCAGCGTTGCCACTGCTGGTGGGCCTGTTCGATTTCCGCCGCCAGCGCCTGGTGCGCCTGTTGGCGACGCTGGTCATCGGCCTGCTGTGCACGCAGTTCGGCGCATTGCTGCTCATGGCCGGCCAGGCGTTCGCGCAGTTCGGTCAGGGCCTGTTCCAGGGCGTCGGCCGAGGTGTCCACAGTCATTTGCGCGGCATGTTGCTGCAGGCGTTGTTCACGTTCTTGCAGCAGCACGCGGCCCTGTTCGATGGCCTTTTCGGCGCCTTGCAGGCGCTGGCGCAGCTCATTTACCTGCGCGTCCTCCATGCCCAGCAGGCGATCCAGGCCGGCGTCGTCCAGTTCCGGGTGTTCTGCGCGCCACTGGGCGATCTGGCCCTGCAACTGCTGGCACTCGGCGTCCAGCGCCTGCTGCTGCTGGGTGTTGGCCTTGAGTTCGCTGGCCAGTTGCACGCCTTGGGTACGCAAGTCCTGCAGGCGCTGGGCAGTGTCGGCATCGAGGGCGCGGGCCTGCTCCAGCGCGGCGTCCATATGCTGTTGCCAGGCCTCGGCGCTTGCATGCCCGCCAAGCAGTTCGCCAAGCGAAGCCTGGGCCTGTTGGCGCTGCTCGTCGAGGGCGGCAAGTTTCTGCTGCAACTGCTGCTGGGTCTGCACGCGTGCCTGTTGCTGGTCGCGCAGCTTGTCCAGCTGGGCCTGGCGGGCTTGCTGTTCTTCCTGTTCGTCCTTGCGCTGCTCCAGTTGCTGCAGGCGCAGGGCGATCTGCTGGTCCAGGGCGAGGAAGGCATTGGCCGGGTCGTCGTTCAAGGCCTTGAGGGCTTCTTCGGGCAACACGCCGGCAAGGTCCTCAAGGCCTTGCTGCAACTGCTGCTCGTCGCTGACCAGGGCCTGGTGCTGTTGCTCCAGGTGGCGCTGGGCCTGCTGTTGCGCCTGCTGGGCGGCCTGCAATTGCTGGTTGAGACGGGCTGCATCTTTTTGCAGGGCGAGCAGGGCGCTCTGGCGTTTCTCGTCCTGGCCGATTTCTTCGTCCAGGCGTCGCAGCTGGCTGTCGAGCCAGGCACTGCGGGCATTGTCGTCCTGCGGTGCCAGGGCGGGCCACAGGCTGTGCGCCTGCACCTGGGCCACCAGCGGTTGTAGCTGTTCGCCCAGTTGCTGCTGTTGCTGCTGATAATCCTTGAGCTGGGCGTTGACCACGCCCAGCTGGGTGCGCAGCTCCACCAGCTTGCTGTTGAGGGTTTCGACCTGCTTCTGCGCGGCGTCTTCTTCGGCCTGGTCATGGCGACCCAGGCTTTGCAGCAGCGCTTCAGGCTGGTGGAACGGGTGCTCGGCGCTGCCGCACACCGGGCAGGGTTCGCCGTCGCGCAACTGGCCGCGCAACTCTTCGACGCTGGTGTTACGTGCCAGGCGCTGGCGTTCCAGCAACTGGCGGGTGAGGTTGAGCGCTTGCTCGGCGGACTCCAGCTCGGCCTTGGCGGCGGTGCCTTCGGTAATCAGCTGCTGGCGCTGCTGCATGGCCTGCTGCTGACGCAGGCGCACGGCCTCCAGCTGCTGGCGCAGTTCCAGTTCACGGCCATGCAGGCGTGACAGTTCCTCCACGGCGCGCTGCTGCTTGCGGTTGTCCTGCAGCATGCCACCCAGCAGGTCGATCTGTTCTGCCAGGGCCTGGGGTTCGGCCTTGGCTTCGCGGAACAGCAGCTCGAAGGCATCGCGCTCGGCCTGCAAGTGCGCATTGGCCTGGCTGGCCTGGGCCTGTAGGCCGGGCAGCTCTTCACGGCCTTTGGCCAGGCGGCCACCGATCAGCATCACTTGCTTCAGTTGCGGCAGGTAGGCGTGCCAGGCATTGGCCAGGCCCGCCAGGTGCTGGCTGTCGGCGAGCGCGGTGTCGATCTGCGCCAGTTGCTGCAGGCTGCGCTGCTGGTTGTCTTCCAGCTGCTGCAGGTGCTGCTGGCCTTCGGCGACCTGCTGCTCGGCCTGCTGGCCTGCGCTGCGCTGTGCTGCCAGCTCCTGCTCCAGGCGGGCCAGGTTGTCCTGGGCGGCAAAGGCCTGGCGCAGGCGAGGGGCGTTCTCGCTGTGTTGGGCCAGGCTATCGGCAAGTGCCTGACGCGCGGCGTCCAGCGCCTGTTCGAGCTCGCTGGTGCGCACTTGCAGCTCGGCTTGCTGCTGCTGTTGCTCGGCGATCTTCGCTGCCAGCGGTGCCAGTTGCGCGGTCAGTGCCTGCTGGCGGTGGAACTGGTGACGCTGCGGGGCCAGACGCTCCAGGCGCACGAGGTCCAGGCGCTGGTCAGCCAGTTGTTGCCAGTCCTGTTCGGCGGCCTGCAGCGCGGTACCGGCTTCGGCGTGCTGGGCCTGCAGCTGGCGCTGCTCGTTCAGCCAGTTGCGTTGCTGTTCCAGCTGGCGCTCGCCGGCCTGGTCGGCCTTGAATTGCTGCTGCGCCTGTTCCAGGCGCTGGTCGAGCTCGGCGCGGGCTTCGGTGGCCATCGGCAGCAGGTGGCTGGCACGGTCCTTCAGGGCATTGTGGGCCTCGCCGGCTTCGCGTGCCTTGCTGAAGGCCCGCTGGCCCAGGCGGGTGTAGATGGCGGTGTTGGTGAGCTTTTCCAGCAGCTCGCTGCGTTCTTTGTCGTCGGCCTTGAGGAAGGCGCCGAATTCGCTCTGGGCCAGCATCACCGCGCGGGTGAACTGTTCGAAGTTCAGGCCCAGGCGGGCTTCGACCAGTTGTTTGTACTCGTTCTTACCGCTGCCCAGTACCTGCTCGCTGTCCAGGTCGTAGAAGCTCTGGCGGCTGTGCTGCAGCTTGCCGTTGGCCTTGTCGCGGGCGCGGTTGGCTTCCCAGCGGGCGCGGTAGCGGCGGCCATCGATGCCGACGAAATCGACTTCGGCAAAGCCGCTGCCGGTGCCGCGGCGCAGCAGGTTGCGCGGGTCGGAGGTAGGGATTTCACCGTCTGCATCCGGCACCTTGGCCTCGCGGCCAATGTCGTTCAGCCGTGGCACGGTGCCGAACAACGCCAGGCACAGGGCGTCGAGCAGGGTACTTTTGCCCGCCCCGGTAGGCCCGGTGATGGCGAACAGGCCGGCGCTGGCCAGCGGTTCGGCGGTGAAATCGATATCGACCGGGCCGGCCAGGGATGCCAGGTTCTTCAGGCGGATGGCAAGAATCTTCATGGCTGTTCCTCTTCCTGCTGCACGTCCTGCAACAGCAGGGCGAAGTCGGCCAGCGCCTGTTCGTCGGCGGGGTTGCCATAGGCCTGCTCCCAGGCGCGGCTGAACAGGTCCTGCGGGGTCATCTGGGCCAGTTCGACAAAGGCCAGGTCATCGTCTTCGGCATTGTTGCGGCCGGCGTATTCGGCGCTGATGCGGATCAGGCGCACGGCCTTGCCTTGCAGTGCGGTTTCGATCTGCTGGCGCAGGTCGGGTTGCGGCTCATCCAGTATTACCCGTACCTCCAGCCAGGGCTGGCGGTTGGGGTCTTCGAGCAGGTCGATCACTGGCAGCTCGGCCAACTGCTCCAGCAGTTCGCCCAGTGGTGCCGGGCCGACCCGTTGCAGGGCCACGGCGCGCGGTACCGGGCGCGGTTCGACGCTCACCAGGCCAGTGCCGTCCAGCTCCACTTCCAGCACCTGGTGCGGGTAGTTGATTTCGGCGAACGACAGCGGGATCGGCGAGCCGCTGTAGCGGATGCGTTCTTCGCGGTTGACCTTCTGCGGCTTGTGCAGGTGGCCCAGGGCGACGTAGCTGATGGCCTTGTCGAACAGCTTGGCCGGTAGCGCCTCGGCGTTGCCGATGATCAGGCTGCGTTCGGAGTCCTCCGACACCGCGCCACCGGCCATGTGCGCGTGGCTGATGGCGATCAGCGCCTGGTCCTTCTTGCGCTTCTTTTGCGCGGCGGCGATCAGCTGCTGGTGCACCTGGGTAATGCCTTGCAGGTAGTCGTCACCCAGTTGCGGACCGGTCACTTCGGCCGGGCGCAGGAAGGGCAGGGCCAGGCACCAGGCGGCGACCTTGCCGCGGCCGTTGGTCAGCGGAATCAGCAGGCGCTCGGCGTCCAGCTGGCCCTCGTCCAGCCAGTGCACACGGCCCAGGGCATGGGTGCGCAGGCGGCGCATCAGCGCCGCGGGCAGCTCGATGCGCGAGCCGGAGTCGTGGTTGCCGGCGATCATCACGATGTCCAGCTTCGGCTGTTGCTCGTGGGCCTGGACGATGAAGTCGTAGAGACGTTCCTGGGCTTTGACCGGCGGGTTGACCGTGTCGAAGATATCGCCGGCGATCAGCAGCGCATCCGGCTGGCGCAGGCGCAGCTGGCCGAGCAACCAGTCGAGGAAGCAGGCGTGTTCGAAGTCGCGTTCCTGGCCGTGCAGGCTTTGGCCCAGGTGCCAGTCGGAGGTATGAAACAGACGCATGGATGACCTGTTGGTGTCGAGTCGAGCAAGCGGGGGCTTGGCTTGGGTGATGGGTGTTCCGCAAGGGCGGTATGGTAACCCAAGCCTATGCGGCAAGGCAGTCGCTCCTGGCGGGTAAGTGCTTTCCTACAAGCAGGTCCGCGCACTGAACGCCTTGTTCATTGACGGCCTAACGGCGTTTTCCTAGCGTCCTTGGGTTTCAAGCCTCAAGGACGCAACAATGATCAAGGATCTGACCGAGCGCTCGCTGCTTCAGTCTTGTCGTTCATTCACGTTGCACAACTTGGCCGAACAGGAGTAACCCCTCATGTTCGAAGCGGCCAGGTTTGGCGACGAGATTTCACACACCGGCGCATTGGGCGGCTTTCTGCTGGGCGCTGCCCTGGGTATCGCACTGGTGGCCACGGTGGCCATCGCCACCTTCACCTGCGGGTTAGGCGTGGCTTTGCTGGCCGGCCTCGCAGCAGGTCTCGGGGGCAGCTTGCTGACCGCTGCCGGCGAGGCACTGGGAAGTCTGTTCTCATCCCCCTCAGGGACGATAACGACTGCCTCACCCAACGTGTTCATCAACAGCCGCAAGGCCGCCCGCGTCGAAAAAAGCATCGGCACCTGCGACAAACATCCTGGCCCGGTGCAGATCGCCGAAGGCTCGACCAATGTCTTCATCAATGGCGTCGCGGCGGCGCGCAAGGGCGACAAGCTGACCTGCGGCGCGACCATTTCCGGGGGTTCGAACAACGTCTTCATCGGCGGTGGCACTTACCGCTACCTGCCCGTGGATGACGAAGTCCCGGAGTGGCTGCGCACCACCGTGGATGTGCTGATGGCGATTGCTGGCGCAGCCAGTGGCCTCGCGAATGTGCTCAAGATGGGTACCCAGGCCGGTATGAAGGCCGCCCTACCTTGTGCCCTGAAATTCACGGCCGGCTTCATTGCCGGCGAAGTGGCCGCCCGCTACATGGTCGAACCCGTGGCACGCAGGGTTTTGGGTGGACTGGTTGGCAACCCGGTCGACCTCACCACCGGTCGCAAGCTGATCCCCGACGAGATCGACTTCAGCCTGCCCGGGCTGATGCCGATCGAGTGGTCACGTTTCTACGCCAGCGACCTTACCGTCGACAGCGTGCTCGGGCGCGGCTGAGTGCTGCCCTGGGAGCAAAGTCTGCGTCGGCGGGGCTCATTCATTTACCTCACCGACAACCAAGGCCGCAAAGTTCCGTTCGTGACCCTGCAACCGGGCGAACGGATCTACAACCCGCACGAGCAGGTGTACCTGGTCTGCACCGAGGGCGGCCACTACATCCTGCAAACGCTGGACAACCTGTTCTTCTACTTCGGCGAAGTGCCAGACACCAACACCGAAGTGCCGCTGCAACGCATCGAGAACGTTCTCGGTCACTTCCTGCATTTCACCCGCACGCCCGATGGTACGCTGACCGACATCAGCGCCACCGGCGGTACCCGCGTGCACCTGCACTACGACCACCCGCTGGGCCGCCTGACCGACATCAAGCGCGTGGTGAACGACCAGGCCGTCGAAACGCTCACCCAGTACCGCTACGATGAACACGGCCAGCTGAGCGCGGTGATCAACCGCAACGGCCACACCGTGCGCAGTTTCAGCTACGCCGAAGGCCTGATGGTGACCCACAGCAATGCGCTGGGCCTGGGCTGCCATTACCGCTGGGAAACCCTCGGCGGCCAGCCGCGGGTGGTCGAGCACTGGACCACCGATGGCGAACACTACCACTTCCGCTACGACCTCGATGCCCGTACCAGCTGGGCCACCGACGTGCTCGGCCGCGAGCTGGAAGTGCAGTACAACCCCGACCACCGGGTGATCGCCAGCCGCGACTACGGCGGCGAACGCTACGCCGCCGAGCTAGACGACAATGGCAACATGGTCGACCTGACCTTGGCGGACGGTAGCTGCCTGCAATTCAAGTACGACGAATTCTCCCGTCTGCTCGAAGAGACCGACCCGCTGGGCCGCAAGACCACCTACGAATATCACCACCTGACCACGCTGGTGACCCAGGTCAGTTACCCGGATGGCAGCACCTGGCGGGCGCGCTACGACGCCAAGGGCAACCTGCTCGCCGAATTCGATGCCCTGGGTCAAATGACCGAATACCTGAACAGCGATGACGGCCTGCCGCACACCATCATCGACGCGACCTACAAGTCCAAGTACCTGTGGTGGAACACCTTGGCCCAGGTCGAGCGTTACCAGGATTGTTCGGGCAAGAACACCTGGTACCGCTACGACGAACGCCAGCACCTCGTCGCGGTAACCGATGCGCTGAACCAGACCACCACGCTGGAGCGCAAGCCTGACGGTGAGGTGCTGCGCATCAGTCACCCCGACGGCACGGCGGAAACTTTCACCTACAACGACCTTGGTCAGGTGCTCGACCACACCGATGGCAAAGGCCAGATCACCCGCCTGCTACGCACTTCCCGTGGTTTGCCGAGTAACCGCCGGGACCCGAAAGGAGGTGTGGTTCGTTACGAGTACGACAAGGCTTGGCGCCTGACCGGGTTGGTGAACGAGAACAACGCCACGTACCGCTTTGCCTATGACGCCTCGGACCGGCTGACTGAAGAAGTGCGGGTGGATAACCTGACCCGGCGTTTCAGCTACAACCTCGGCGGCCATCTGACCCGGCTGGATGAGATTGGTTATGGCGAAAATGCCGAGCGGCCGGAGCGGCATACGCTGTTCGAGCGTGACAGCATTGGCCGGTTGGTCGCCAAGATCAACCGCGATGCGAGCCAGACCTTCGCGTACGACGACGGAGACCGGTTGCTGAGCATCGAGCGGCAGCCGACCGGGATCGGCAAGCAGCTAGGGATCACGGAAGAGAAGCTGGAGTACGCCTACGATCTGCTGGGGCGGCTGACCAAAGAAATCACCCCCGACGGCACGCTCGGCTACGAGTACGATCCGCTCGGCAACCTGACTACGCTGACCCTGCCGGATGGCCGCAAGGTCAACCACCTGTACTACGGCAGCGGGCACCTGCACCAGCTGAACCTGGATGGCCAGGTGATCAGCGACATGGAGCGTGACGACCTGCACCGGGAGGTGTACCGGACCCAAGGCAAGCTCACCAGTTGTTTCGGTTATGACGCGATGGGGCGCAAGGCGTGGCAATACGCATCGATGCTGCCGGCCGACAAGCTGTCGCAAGTGCACAACACTGGCATCAATACCTCGCTGCTGGTGGAGCATGCCTACAACCCGATTCACCGCCGTTATCAGTACGACCCGGCAGGTGAACTGGTGCGTACGCTCGACAAGCTGTGTGGCGAGATCAAGTACGAGTACGAAGCGAAGGCCAGTTGCGCAGCCGCGATACGGGCTCGCTGGTTGGCAGCGAAGAGTTTCGTTACGACCCTGCGGGCAACCGCCTGGATTTCAATGCCCGGCAATTTGCCAAGTCCAGGGACAACCGCATCACACACTGGCGGGACCAGGAGTACCGTTACGACCCGTGGGGCAACCTGATCGAAAAATGCTCGGAATATGGCAACCGGTTGCAGCGCTTCGGTTATGACGGTGAAAACCGGCTGGTGCGGGCGGAGACATGGGGCAATGGCAAGCTGGAGAGTGCCGGGCACTACCGTTATGACAGCCTGGGGCGGCGGGTGGCCAAGCTGGCTGAGATCAATGGGCAGGTCGAGCAGAAGCGCTTCCTCTGGCAAGGGCTGAGGATGCTGCGCGAGGAAACGCCCGGGCAGAGCATCCTGTACCTGTATGAGCCGGGTAGCTATGCGCCGTTGGCGCGGGTTGATCAGGCGGAAGGAGAGGAGCAGAAGCTTTATTATTTCCATACTGACCAGATTGGTACGCCGCTGGAGGTCACGGACAGTGACGGTAAGATCGTCTGGCAGGCGACGTATCGCTCGTGGGGGGCAATAGAGGGTCTGCCGATCAATGAGATCGAGCAGAATTTGCGTTTCCAAGGTCAGTACTTTGATAGCGAAACGGGACTGCACTACAACACGTTCCGCTACTATGATTCGGAGGTCGGTAAATATATATCGCATGACCCAATAGGCTTGTTAGGCGGAATAAACTTATATCAATATGCGCCGAACCCTGTTAGCTGGCTGGATCCTTTGGGATGGATTACCTATAATACGATGCCTGCGATAGATGGTTTCCAGAAGCATCATATTATCCCGCAGCAGCTATCTAATCATGCGGCCATGCAGGCGGGCGAGGTGAATATTCATAAGCTGTCCAATATTATTTATCTGCCTAAGTATGAGGAGAACCATCCGGTGCGAACGGTGCATCGTGGCTCTCACGCGCAATATAATTCGGCTGTAGAGAAGAAACTGGATATTATTCACGAATACGGCAAGAAAAATGGCTGGACCAAAGCGGACTACCAGAAGGCTATTCACGGAGTCATGGTTGATGAGAGAAAAGGTCTGCGTGCAGGTAAAACGATGCTGAATAAAAACTCTGTTCGGGGAGCGACTTGTGGCTAAAAATTTTATACTTTCTATTTCAGATGACTATCCTGAAAGTTATTGGCTGAAGACAAAGATGTTGTCTGGTGAGGATTCTGGGATTTTCAAAGAGTGCGTGGTTGTAAGCAAGGATATAAAAGTCTGTTTCGAGGGGCCGAAAAGGGTCAGTACTTCCAAGCTCCTTAGCTATGATTTTTTTTTCAGTGATGGGCCCAATTTGATTTCGCCGCGGCTCTACGAACTAATGAGGAGAGAAAGTATTTCTGGTGTTCAGTTTGTGGATGCGGATCTACTGATAGGTGAGGCTTCCTATACTGGTTACAAGATATTCAATGTTATAGGTAAATCACCAGCCTTTAACTTGAAAGAATCGGTTAGTGAGCCGTTACTTAGCTATATGCCAGATGGTCCGAGGTGGTTCAGTAAGATAGTTTTGGATAATGAGGCGGTGCTTTCTAGTGATGTCGTTAGGGCTGAAGAGGACAGCCCTACGATTGTGGTGACTGCTCGCGTCAAGTCTGTTTTGGAGAATGGCTTGGTGCGCGGGGTGCAGTTTAAGGATTAGATGCCTGTGCCGTCGAGTTTTCCCGAGAGTTATTTTCTGTGTAAATTTTTTTTTGTACGACTTTGATGGCGTGATCTTTAACAGTTAAAATAGACTGGCTCTGCCAAATTGCTGGCGGAGCCAAATATTTTTAGGGCAAATACGGTCAGCGCAACCCGCACGAGCAGGTGTACCTGGTGTGCACCGAGGGCGGCCACTACATCCTGCAAACGCGGGACAACCTGTTCTTCTACTTCGGCGAAGTGCCAGACACCAACACCGAAGTGCCGCTGCAACGCATCGAGAACGTTCTCGGCCACTTCCTGCATTTCACCCGCACGCCTGACGGTACGCTGACCGACATCAGCGCCACCGGCGGCACCCGCGTACACCTGCACTACGACCACCCGCTGGGTCGCCTGACCGACATCAATTGGTGAACAACGAATTTCTGATCGCGCCGATCTGGAAGCCTTGAGTGTTTCGTGACTTGGCTCTCGCTTTGCGGGAGGTATCAAGCTTGCCCTCAAAGGCATGCTGATTTACCCTCCGAACCGGCCATGATCATGGCTATTCGACACTCACGGACGACGATCACAGGAGTCACCAATGGAAGGCATCCCACAAACCCAATCCACCCCAGATAACCTCAAGCCAAAATGGCGGGAGCGTTTCGCTTTCTTCGATCAGTACGGCGCACCCACCTCCGAGCCCTACAAAGCCGCTTTCCGCGCCTTGCCATTTGGCAAGAAGCTGCTGATCAACAACAACTTCATCGCCTTTTTCTTCGGCCCGATCTACTGGTTCGTGCTGGGGCTGTGGAAGAAGAACCTGGTCATGCTGGCCATCATGATCGCCATCGGCGTTCTCCTGAGCTACTACGAGATCGCGACGGGTAGCGAGATCCCGCGCCCGGTGGATAACGGCATCAGCATGGCGTTTGCGTTTCTGTACAGCTTCCTGACCAACCGTGCCTACTACCTGAAGCAGACCAAAGGGCAGCAGAGCTGGAACCCGTTCGAGGGGCAGCGGTTCATCTGAGCCGTCAGCCAGTTCAACCGGTGCTCGCAGGTTGATGAAGCCCTGATCACGGTCTCTGTAGGAGCGGCCTTGTGTCGCGAAAGGGCCGCAAGGCGGCCCCGGCGATTTTGCGGTGATGCGCAGATCCTGGGGGCGCTTCGCACCCCTTTCGCGACACAAGGCCGCTCCTGCAGGGGTCGCGCATGTCTTGGGGCTGTGTAGTCAGTGCCGGGTGATATCCCCGGTTTGCCGGTGCAACAGCAACTCGGCCAAGGCCTTGGTCATCTGTACGTGATGCACCGCGTTGACCAGCATGTTGATGCCGGGCTCGCCGGCATTGGCGCAGATGTATTCGTCCAGCGAGTCTTCGATGCCGGCCATCAGCTGGAGGGTGTGGATCAGGGCGTCAACCGAGGGTGTGTCCTGGTTGATGGTGTAGAAGGGACGGGCCGTTAGTTTTACGGGTGGATCGGGGACGATCCTTTTTTATGATTCAAACCCTTTGCTTGATCAGAGAATGCCACCACCGCAACCTTCTCACGGGTTTAGGTGGCAGCCGTGCGCGGGGTGAGAAACCGAGGAAGCAAAGGAAAACTCGGCCAGACCGAAGTCTGCCCGCGCGCGGCCGCCATGAAAGCTGACGGAATTTGCTTATCGTCGGGTTCTCACACCCGGTCACCGAAGCGCCCCGGAAGCTTTATCCGTGAGGTGTTTCCCCGACAACAGTGATAGTTCGGCAGCGCGCGTAGGATAATTCCTAAGCGGGTTGATCCTGAAGCATTGGGGGGCAGGTTCAGAAATATCTTACGGTGGCACCGGCTGCGCCGGTGTTCGCGGGCACGCCCGCTCCCACAGGGGGGGTGTAAGCAGCCAATGACTGTAGGAGCAGCCTTGTGCTGCGAAGAGGCCGGTATGACAGAAGACTGTCTGTGGCAGTCATGGCCTCTTCGCAGCACAAGGCTGCTCCTACAGGCCGGCGCGGTCACTGTGGGAGCGGGCATGCCCGCGAAGAGGCCTGCACAGGCAGCACATCACTTGGGATAGAGCGGCGGCAGGCTGCCGTTCTCGCCGGTCGGCAGCAATACCTGCTCAGCCGGGGGAATCGTACCGATCGCCCGCCACAAATCTTCACCCTGCCAATACTGCCCGCTCTCGCTATACAGCGCCCCATTCAACCCATCCAGTGCATCCGACAACGGCACGAACCGCGCCGCCATCTCGGCCAGGGTCTCCGGCTGCTGGCGGGCCCAGGCGTCCAGCGCCTGGCGGGTTGCCTGTGGGTCGTTGGCCTGGCACGCGCGCTTGAGATCATCCAGCAAGGTACGTGGGCTCGGCCCGGCCTGCGCGGCACGCAGCACCGCTGGCTGCGAGCGGGCGCGCCACCACAGGGCAAAGCCCAGCACGGTGGTGAGGGCGAACACCAGGGTGGCCAGCTGCCAGGGCCACAGCAAGCTGCTGGCACTGCTGTTGTCGCCGACCGGGGTGTCGGCGCTCAGCGCCGGGTTGTCCTGCACATTCAGCGTGCGCGCCGGCAGGCTGCTGTGCTCCAGGTGGTCTTCTCGGGTATTCCACCAGGCCACTTCCAGCGCCGGCAGGGCCAGCGCGCCGCTGTGGGTCGGCACCAAGGCTTCGCGCTCTTCGCGGTTGGCAATCATCCCTCGTTCGCTGATTTCGTTGCGCAGCAATGGCTGGTCGGGGTACCGGCGCAGGCCGGTGATTTCGGTGGCTGGCAGCGGTGGCAGCTGGGTGCTGGACAAGCCTTCGGCACGCAGGGTGATGTTGCGGGTCAGCGAGTCGCCAATCTGCACCTGCTGGTTGCCAGGGTCGGGGTTCCAGTGCTCTTCAAGTGTCAGGCTGCGGGCCGGTAGCCAGGGCACGCCAGCAGGCCAGGCCGCCGGAATCGGCCGCACGGCCAGGCGCAATGGCAACGAACTGACCTGCACCTGGTGGCCGGCCCGGGTCGTGCCGTTGGCTTGCGGGGCCTCGTCCTGGCTAGCGGCGGCGGTGGCGGTGAAAGTCAACGGTGGGATGTCGAGGGTGCCGCTTTGTTGGGCATACACGGCATAGCGGGTTTCGATCACGCCGTGGCGGACGCCGTTGATTTCCTTTTCATAGGTGCGCGATTCACCCAGCGGTTCGACTTTGGCGTTTTCCAGTTGCAGCGGGCTGAGGCTGCTGTCGTCGTACAGTGCCACCGAATGGTAGATGCGCAGGGTGAGCACGGCCTGGGCCTGTACGTAGACCTCGCTGCTGTCGAGCGTGGCTTCGATGAACACCTGCGAGGCACTGTCCTGGCGGCTGGCATCGGCCTGCAGCACTTGCAGTTCGATGGCCTGGCTGTGCGACTGGCCCAGTTGCAGTTCGGGGATGCGCAGGCTGCCGCTGCGTCGCGGCAGCAGGGTGATGATCCAGCGGGTACTGGCGCGGGTTTCGCCGTCGAGGCTGTGCAGGCTGTTCAGCTGGCGCGTGCCGCGCACTTCGAAGTCACCCTCCAGCGCGCGCAGGTCGGGCTTGCCGAACTGGGTGACGTCCTGGCTTTCCAGAGTCAGCTCCAGGCTTTCGCCGGCTTCCAGGCGGGTACGGTCGACGCTGGCGCGCAGCAACGGTTCGGCCTGGGCCAGCACGGCCCACAGCAGACAGAGGAGAAAGACGCCGAAGCGACTCATCGTGAGGTTTCCTGATGCAATTGCTGTTCATACCAGAATTTGCGCCGCAGCAGCTCCGCCGGGTTGTCGGGGATCTCCCGCAGCCATTGTTCCAAGGCCTGGCGCTGTTCGGTATCAAGGCTGGTCGATACCGGGCGCTGCGGCGGCTGGATGACGCTGTCGTCCGCGCCCGCTTGGTTGCCGGGCGTTACCTGGCTGTTGCTGCTGCCTTCGCCGGGCTGTTCGGCGCTGGCCTGTTCGTCGTTGCCGGGCGTGCCCTGGGCCGGGCTGCTGGCCGAGCTGCTGTTGCCTTCGGTTTCGCTGCCGGGCGTGCCTTGGGTATCGCTGCTGGCCGGTTGTTCCTCGGCAGTGGCCTCGCGCTGTTGCAGCAGTTGCTGCACCAGTGCCTGGTTGTCCAGCGCCGCTTGCAGGTCGGGTTGGCGTTCCAGGGCTTGTTCGTAGGCGTCCAGCGCGGCTTCCAGCTCACCGCTGCGGGCCAGGGCGTTGCCTCGATTGTAGTGTGCGGCGGCGGTGTCGCCTTGGGAAAAGGCTTCGGCAGCGCCGGCATAGTCGCCGGCCTGGTACAGGGCCATGCCGCGCCATTGCGGGTCCTGGAACTGGCGCGCGGCGCTGGCCGGGCGGTTCTGCTCCAGCAGGCGCTGGCCTTGCTGGTCGGGGCGCAGCCACAGGTCGTTGAACTCGAAGGCCTGGCTGGGCTGGGGCAGGGCCAGCAGCAGCGGCAGGCAGAACAGCCAGCCGCGTCGGCCGGCACAGGCGGCCAGCAGCAACAGCGGCAGCAGCAGCCAGTACCCCTGGTCGGCCCAGCTGTCCAATTGCAGGGTCTGGCCATCATTGCGCCCGGTGCGCGGGCTGTCGAACAGGCCCAGGCCTCGCAGGTCGAGGTCGTCGATGCGAGCATGCCGGTAGCGCCCGCCGGTGCCGTTGATGAAGCCCTTGAGGCTGGCGCTGTCCAGGCGTGGCAACAGGATGCCGCCCTGGTCGTCCTTCAGGTATTCGCCATTGGCCTGGCGCACCGGTGCGCCTTCGCTGCTGCCGATGCCCAGCATCAACAGGCTCGGGCCCTGCCGGCCGAGGGCCTGGGCGATGCCTTCGCGCTCCGGGGCGCTGAGCGACGAGCCGATCAGCAGCAGGCGGCCCTGGCCCAGGCCGCTCTGGGCAAGCAGGGCGAGGCCTTTTTGCACGGCCAGGTCGGCGCGCTGGCCGGGCTTGGGCATGATCGATGGGTCGACCGCCTCGAGCAGGTTGCGGCTGGTGGCCAAGTCATCGGACAGCGGCACCAGGGTGTGTGCGGAGCCAGCGTAGACCACCAGCGCGGTCTGGCTGTCGCGGCGGTGCTCCAGCAGGTCGAGGATTTTGCGCCGCGCCTGCTCCAGGCGGTTGGGCGGGCTGTCCTCGGCGAGCATCTGCGGGGTCAGTTCGAGCAGGATCACCAGTGGGTCGGCCGGGCGCTGGCGGCTTTCTTCCACGCGCTGCCAACTCGGCCCGAGCAGCGCCAGGATCACCAGCACCCAGGCCAGGCCCAGCGCCACCCACGGCAGCTTGCTGGTGCTGCCGCTGCCACCGCCGAGCAGGACGCCATGGAACGCCGGTGGCAGAATCATCTGCCAGCGCCCGGCGCGCTTGCGCCGGTGCCACAGTTTGTACAGCAGCCAGGCGAGCAGAGGTACGGCCAGCAGCCAGAGCGGGCGCAACCATTCGGGCCACAGTTCGATCATCGCCGCCTCCTCAGGCGCAGGCGCTTCAGGCGCTGGCGCCATTCCGGGTGCGGTTGCAGGAAGCGCGGCTTGCGCAGCAGGCGGTGCAGCAGGTTGTCGGGCCATTGCACGGCCAGCACCAGCAGCACGCTCAGCAGCAGGGCAAGGGCCAGGGGCCAGGCATACAGGGCCTTGGCCGTGCGCGCCTGGGTCGGTTGCTGGGCCACCGGTTCGAGCTGGTCGAGGGTGTCGCCGATGGCGTCCAGTTCGGCGCCGTCATGGGCGCGGAAGTAGGTGCCGTGGGTGATATCGGCAATTTCCTTGAGCGAGGCTTCGTCCAGGTCCAGGCTCGGGTTCAGGCCGAGCAGGCCGGGGGTGCCGCTGGCTTCGGGGTTGGCGCCGATGCCGATGGTGTAGATGCGCACGCCTTCCTGGGCTGCCAGGCGGGCGGCGGTCAGCGGGTGGATCTGCCCGCCGTTGTTGGCACCGTCGGTGATCAGCACCAGCACCCGGCTTTGTGCCGGCCGTTGACGCAGGCGCTTGACCGCCAGGCCAATGGCGTCGCCGATGGCGGTGTTCTTGCCGGCGATGCCGATCTGCGCCTCGTCGAGGAAGGTACGCACGGTACGTCGGTCGAAGGTGAGCGGGGCCTGCAGGTAGGCCTGGCTGCCGAACAGGATCAGGCCCACGCGGTCGCCTTCGCGGTCCTGCAGAAAGTCGCCGAGCAGCGCTTTGACCAGGTCGAGGCGGCTGATCTCTTCGTTCTGCCACTGCATGTCAGGGAAGTCCATCGACCCGGACACATCCACCGCCACCAGCAGGTCGCGGCCACTGGCAGCCACTGGCACCGGCTCGCCCAACCATTGCGGGCGGGCGGCGGCGCACAGCAGCAACAGCCAGATGACGACAAAGGGCGCCTGCTGGCGCCAGGTCGGCAGGTTGAGCCGCGCGCGGCGCCCGGCCAGGCCTTCGAGTTCGTCGAGGAAGCCCACCTTGAGCACCGGTTCGCCGCTGTCGGCGGCCGGCAGCACCAGGCGCGCCAGCCACGGCAGCGGCAACAGGGCGAAGACCCACGGCCAGGCCAGTTCAAACATGCTTGCGAATCCAGGTTTCGACGGCTTGGCTGAGCCCGGCGATGGCCTTGTCGTCGAGCTTGCACTCGGGTTTGTAGGCGCCTTCGACCAGTACCATCCAGCGCGTCAGGCCGGCGGCCGGGCAGCGGTTGTCGAGAAACGCCAGCCACTGGCGGCCGTTGAGGGTATGGCTGTTGGCACCCGGGTAGTGGCTGCGGCACAGGCGCTTGAGCAGGGCGTTGATCTGTTGCAGCCAGGCCCCGGCCGGGGCGCCGTCGTAGGGGCGCGGCAGGCGGGCCAGTTCGGCCAGCGCTTCCACGCGTACCGGGTCCAAGGGTTGTTCGGCACGCACGATACGGCGTTTGCCCGGGCGCCAGTGGCGCACCCGCCACAGGCCCCAGGCCAACAGCGGCAGCACGGCCAGCAGCAGCCACCAGCCGGGTGCCGGTGGCCAAAGGCCGATCGGCGCGGGGGCGATCAGCGGCTGCAGTTGATCAAGCGGGTTCATTGGCCGCTGCTCTTCATGACGCGCTCCGTGGCCGCTGGGCGTTCAGGTACTCGCGCAGTTGCTCGATCATGTCGCTTTGGGTGCTCAGTGGCATCAGCAGCACGCGCAGCTTTTGCGCCATCAGCTCCCAGCGCTCGATACGCGCTTCGGCCTGCTGGCGGTAGGCCTGGCGCAGGTTGGCGTCCAGGGTGTCGAGCTCCAGCTGCGCGCTGCGCTGGGCGAAGCGCAGCAGGCCGGCGGCGGGCAGGGCATGATCGAGCGGGTCGGACACCGGCATCAACAGCAGGTCGCAATGGCGCGAGAGCATGGCCAGGTGCTGCTCCACCTGGGCAGTGAGCGAGCGCTCATCGCAGATCACGATGGCCAGGCTGCCGGGGCGCAGCACTTCGCGGGCGCGGCGCAGGGCCAGGCCGAGGCTGTCGGCACCGGGCGTGGCCTCGGTGTGCAGCGCCTGGTTGACCTTGGCCAGGCGGTTGAGCAGTTGCAGCAGGCTCTGCTTGCTGCGCCGGGGCTTGATTTCGTGGTGCTCGTTGTCGCCGAACACCAACCCGCCAATGCGGTCGTTATGGCCCAGCGCGGCCCAGCCGAACAGCGCTGCAGCCTGGGCGGCCAGCACCGACTTGAACATCAGCCCCGAGCCGAAGAACAGCCGTTGGCTCTGCTCGACAAGAATGAAGATGGGCCGTTCGCGCTCTTCGTGGAACAGCTTGGTATGCGGCTCCTGGGTACGCGCGGTAACCCGCCAGTCGATGTTGCGCACATCGTCGCCAGCCTGGTAGACGCGCACCTGGTCGAAGTCCACGCCGCGCCCGCGCAGCTTGGAGTGGTGTAGGCCCACCAGCGGGCTGCGCTGGCCGGGCCGGGAAAACAGCTGGATTTCGCGCACGCGGTGGCGCATGTCGATCAGCTCGGCAAGGCCGATGCGGATGCCGGGTTCGGCCAGCGATGCAGTGGGCATGGGCTCAGGCAACGGCGACGACGTCGAGGATGCGCTGGACCACGCGGTCCTGATCGATCCCTGCCGCCTCGGCCTCGAACGAGAGGATGATGCGGTGGCGCAGCACGTCGAACAGCACCGCCTGGATGTCTTCGGGGCTGACGAAATCGCGCCCGGCCAGCCAGGCGTGGGCGCGCGCGCAGCGGTCCAGCGAAATGGAACCACGCGGGCTGGCGCCGTAGGCGATCCAGTCGGCCAGTTCGGCATCGAACTTGGCCGGGGTGCGGGTGGCCATCACCAGTTGCACCAGGTATTCCTCCACCGCGTCGGCCATGTACAGGCCAAGGATTTCCTTGCGGGCGGCGAAGATCGCCTGCTGGCTGACCCGGCGCTCGGGCTTGGTCTCGCCGCCCAGGGCTTCACCACGGGCCTGCAACAGGATGCGCCGCTCTACCGCAGCGTCGGGGAAGCCGATTTTCACGTGCATCAGGAAGCGGTCGAGCTGGGCTTCGGGCAGCGGGTAGGTGCCTTCCTGCTCGATCGGGTTCTGTGTGGCCATGACCAGGAACAGCGGCGACAGGTCGTAGGTGCTGCGGCCCACGCTGACCTGGCGTTCGGCCATGGCCTCGAGCAGTGCGGACTGCACCTTGGCCGGGGCGCGGTTGATTTCGTCGGCCAGCACCAGGTTGTGGAAGATCGGCCCCTGCTGGAACACGAAGCTGCCGGTTTCCGGGCGGTAGATTTCGGTGCCGGTGATGTCGGCCGGGAGCAGGTCGGGGGTGAACTGGATGCGATGGAACTGCGCCTCGATGCCTTCGGCGAGCTCTTTGATGGCCTTGGTCTTGGCCAGGCCCGGCGCGCCTTCGACCAGCATGTGGCCGTCTGCCAGGAGCACGATCAACAGCCGCTCGACCAGTTTCTCCTGGCCTAGGATCTGGGAAGAAAGAAAGGTGCGCAGCGCGATCAGCGCTTCACGGTGTTCCATCGGTGACGGTTCCTGGTATGGGGCCGCAGGCGGCTGGAAGCAGCTGCCCTGGCAAGGGGTGATACTTTAATCCATCCGGGGGGGTGGCGACCAATGGCGGTAGGGAAATTTATCCTTGCCGGGGGCCATGCAGGTCCGGAAATGTCCTGTGTATCGCTGGCCATTGGCTGATGTTCCGCAGCAGCGTGCTGGCGCCTGCTTGTGCTTTTGGTACAAGCAGGAAGCACGACGATGGACCTGAACAGCTGTAGCACTGCACGCATCACGCCGGTCACCCTGCGTTTTGGCGTGTTCTTCGATGGCACCGGTAACAACCTGAGCAATGTGATGCGGGTGGATGCACCGGGGAACAAGGGGGGCAGTTATGCCAATGCCTTGAGCAATGTGGCCCTGTTGCATGCACTGTACCCGACGCAGGGGGCCAATGCTGATGGGACCATGGCGTTTCTGAAGCGCTATGTCGAGGGCGTGGGCACCCTGGCGGGGGAGGCGGATCATGCCTATGCCTCGGCCACCGGGTGTGGGCGTAGAGGGGCCGAGGCGCGTGTCACCGAGGCCTTGGCGGGGATTGCCGGGCAACTGCGGGACTGGCGCCAGGCGCACCCAAAGGCAAGGCTCGAGCGGGTCGAGTTCGACTTGTTCGGTTTCAGCCGCGGCGCTGCGGCTGTGCGTCATCTGGCCAACCTGCTGCATGATGGCGGCAGCAGCCTGTTGGCTGTGCCCTGTGGCATCGTGATCAACTTCATCGGCCTGTTCGACACGGTTGCGGCAATTATCGCGCCGCTGCAGGGCGACTTCGATCCTGCCGACGACCGCCATGGTGGCTTGCGCCTTGGCCTGGGCGCGGGCATTGCCCGGCAAATGGTGCAGCTGGTGGCGGGGGACGAGCAGCGGCACAACTTCCCGCTGGTACGCAGCGGCCATGACATCGTGTTGCCAGGCGTGCACTCGAACATTGGCGGTGGTTACCCGGATACCACGCAGGAGCAGGTGCTGCTCTGCAAACCGCATTCTCAGCGGGTGCCGCTGAGAATGCGCGCCGAGCACACGCGTGTGCATGCCACAGTCAGTGCGTTGCTGGCGTCGTCGTTTGGCGAAATGGGCGCGCCCAGGCCGCGTGTGCTGGCCTGGGAGGTTCCGATTGCCGGTGGCCTGCCTAGCGAGGCGCAAAAACAGGTATATGCGGCGGTGTACCGCGAACGGGAAGTGGCGGGGCAGCTGTCGCGGGTGTACCTGAGCATCATGCGGGAGCTGGCGGTGCGCGCTGGTGTGCCGTTTGCGCAACTGGGCGGGCAGGTCGAGCACCGGCTGCCGGATGAACTGCTGGGCATCAGCCGCAAGTTGCATGCGTTTGCCCTGGGTGAATGCGAACAGCCTGGGTTGACCGAGGATGAGCAGCGATTGTTGCGAGACAGGTACGTGCATGCATCAGCGAACTGGAATGCGTTGAAGGGGTTGCACGGCAGTGTGCTGGATGTGTTGTTCGTCAATCGGCCGGGGGCAGGTGGGCGGGTGGTGCATGCCAATCCGGTCGCCTGAGTAGCCAGTGCGCAGATGAATCAATGGCCATGTGCTGTTCTGCTGGATCTGCCTTGCATTGCGAAAGGGCTGCAAAGCAGCCCAGGGGCTAGACAGGCTGTCGGTGCTTCCTGGCCAGGTAGGCCTCCTGTGCCAAGGTCAGCAGCACCGTCAGCAGCATGAACACGATCGATGCCACGAAGATGCCATGAGGCAGGCGTTGGTCGAGCATCCAGCCAAACGCCACCGGCCCGAGGGCACCGCCGATGCTGAAGCCGGTCGAGACCAGCCCGAACGCTTTGCCCTCGGCGCCGCTCGGTGCCGCCGCCTTCACCAGCATGTCCCTCGACGGGGCGATGATCCCGGTCAGCAAGCCAATGGCACCGAGAACCACCACCAACCCCCAGCCCCGAAGCAGCCCGAGGGCCACCAGCGTTGTCAACGCGGCAGCCAGGGCAAAGGCCGAGGCCGCCACCAGGCCGTGACGCCGGGTCCGGTCAGCCAGGGCCCCACCGCACAGTACACCTGCAGCGCTGCTGAGCAGAAAGGCCGTGAGTGCCGTGTTGGCCCAGGCCAGGGTCAGGTCTTGGCCCTGGACCAGGGCGGCCACGGAGAACTTCTCGATGGCACTGGTGCTCAGGTTGAGCAAGATGAACAGGACCGTCAGCAGCCCGAGCATGGGCGTGAACAGTCGCGCGCGACCTGCTGCAGTGGGGCCAGCGCCGCCTTTGCCAGGCTTGGCAACGTGGTGGATTCCATTGCCTGGAACCGATATCAACAGCAAGGCGGCAACCCCCGCAGCCGAGCCCGCCATCAGGGCAGCCTGCGTGCCGAATAGTGCAGCGATGCCGAGAAATATAGCTGGCGTTACCGCCGAGCCGAGGAAGCCGGCAAAGGTATGGATCGAGAACGCCCGCCCCAGGCGGCCTTGTTCGATGCCGTTGGCCAGCAGCGCGTAGTCGGCCGGGTGGTACACGCCATTGGCCAGGCCGGCCATGGCCATCGCCACCAACAGCAGGATGTAGCTGGGGCTGACAGCAACCAGCAGGAAACTGATGCTGCCCAGCAGCAAGCCCGCCTTGAGCACCTTGCGCGCACCGTAGTGGTCGACGGCATAGCCTAGCGGTGCCTGCACCAGGGCGGAGACGATATTGAACACGGCCAGGGCTGCGCCGAGTTCGACGAACCCTACCCCCAGCAAGTCGGGGAGCACGGGTAGCAGCGCCGGGATAAGCATGATGTGCACATGGCTGACGAAGTGTACGGCAGCAATTTGGGTAAGAAGCTTGGGGCCAGCTTTGGGCATGTCGATACCTGTTGTACGGCGTGCACACCTGGCGCACGGCAGGATGGTGGAAAGCCCGCTTACCGGGAGAAGTGGCAGAAACCGGGTAGGCGGCCGTTCAGTACGGCATAGGCCAGCAAGCCAATGACCAGCCCCCAGAATGCCCCGCCAATGCCAAACAGGTTGATGTTGGCTGCCGCGGCCAGGAATGTGATCAGTGCCGCTTCGCGTGAACGGGCATCTGCCATTGCGTTGGCCAGGCTGGCGCCGATGGTGCCCAGTAGTGCAAGGCCGGCCAGCGTGGTGATGAAGGTGGCCGGCAGGGCCATGAACACACTGGCCAGGGTGACCCCGAATACCCCTACGAGGATGTAGCAGACACCGGCAGCGATGCCCGCGACCCAGCGTTTGCCCGGGTCTTCGTGGGCTTCCTTGCCAGTGCAGATGGCGGCGGTGATGGCAGCGATGTTGAAGGCGTGCGACCCGAACGGTGCCATCAGCAACGACCCCAGGCCAGTGACTGCCACGATCGGATTGGCGCTGGTCTTGAAGCCATCGTTGCGCAGCACCAGCATGCCTGGCATGTACTGACCGGTAAGGGTGATCAGGAACAACGGCAGGGCCACGCTCAGGGCGGCGTTGAGGGAGAAGGTGGGCGCGGTGAACAACGGCGTGGCGAATTCCAGCCTGAGCGCTGTCAGGTCCACCTGGCCCTGCAGTAGCAGGTAGCCCAGGCCCAGCAGCAGAATGCCTACTACGGCATAGCGGGCGGTAAAGCGTTTGAATGTTACATAGGCTGCGATCAACAGCCCGGCCAGGGCGGGGTCGACCGACAGGCCGCCGAATGCACCAATGCCGAATTGCAACAGGATACCCGCCAGCAGGCCGGCGGCAATTCCGCCCGGGATGGCCCGCACCAGGCGCTCGAAGTAACCGGTCACTCCCAGCATCACGAAGCCGCCTGCCGACAGCAGGTAGGCACCGATGGCGTCGCTGTAGGGCACGCTGGCCAGCGCTGTGACCAGGAACGCAGCGGCCGGCGTGGACCAGGCGGTGATCACCGGCTCGCGGCTGTACCAGGACAGGACCAGGCCACTGAGCCCGACGCCGATCGACACTGACCAGACCCACGAGGAGGTCAGCGCCGGGCTCAGCCCGGCCAGCTTGGCGGCCTGGAACACCAGGATGAAGGTGCCGCCATAATTGACTATTACCGAAACGATCCCCGCCACCACGGGGTGAAGGATGTCTGTCAGCCGTAGCGGGGTGGGAACAGTGTGTGCGGGCGTGTTCATCGAGGTCTCGGTCGTTCTGGCGCATAGGGTTGGAAAGGCTGGTTTTTATAGCGCTAGAATGGCCGGTATAGCCCCACCACTTTTCCACACATGGCCATACCAATGTTCAAGCATGCACAACTGGAGTCGGTGAAAGCCTGGATCGGCGACCCAGAGCGCGCGTCACTGCCTTTGCACGTAAGAATCCAGCGTGCGATACGCCAGCTTGTTCTCGAAGGGGCGTTGCCCGTGGGCAAGGCGTTGCCCGCCTCCCGTGCGCTGGCGGCCTCGCTGGCTGTGTCACGGGATACGGTCGAGGCTGCATATGGCCAGCTGCACGCCGAAGGATTCATCGAGCGCCGGGTGGGCAGTGGCAGCTTCGTTTCACCCCGTGCGCAGCACCTGCCGGCCCAGCCCCGGGGCCGCAAGGTGAAAGCCCCGGACGAACCGTCGGCAATCAGCCGTCGTGGCCAGGCGCTGTGCCAGGAGGGCGGAGTGCACAATTTCTTCGTTTCTCGGCCGTTTGCGCCGGGGGTGGCGGAAACCCGCAACTTCCAGTTGCAGGCCTGGGAAAAGCTGCAACGGCAGGTGTTCAAGGAACATGGCTCCCAGGCATTGCAGCCCAGTAGCGCGCAAGGTACCGAGCCACTGCGGCGGGCTATTGCCGATTACGTCAATCTTGAACGTGGCGCACAGGCCACGGCTGACCGCGTGCTCATCCTTACCAGTTCACAGCAGGCGTTCAGCCTGTGTGCCCACGTATTGGCCGACGCGGGCGACCAAGTGGTTATCGAAGACCCGGCCTACCATGGGGTCAGGAAGGCGCTGGGTGCTGCTGGCCTGCATTGCATCGCCGTGGCCGTGGACACGGACGGCATGCAGGTCGAGCAGATAACACGGCTGGCTCCCCATGCCAGGGCTGTTTTCCTGACCCCTTCGCATCAGTTCCCTACTGGCGTTACCCTGTCCCTGGACCGGCGTCTGGCGGTGATCGAGTGGGCGCGGCAACAACGCGCCTGGATCATCGAGGACGATTACGACAGCGAGTTTCACTATGCCGGCAAACCCACCGCGTGCGTGCAAGGCCTGGATGCCCACGACCGTACGGTTTACATCGGCACGTTCACCAAGTCCCTGTTCGCCGGCTTGCGCATTGCCTACATGGTCTTGCCGCCGCAACTGGTCGAGCCGATGACCGCTGCGCGAACCTTGCAGGACGGGCATACGGCTTCGCTGGCGCAACTGACCTTGGCCAGGTTCATCGAAGGCGGGCACTTCGGCGCCCATGTGCGCTTGATGCGGGCGATCTATGCGGAGCGCCGCGATGCCCTGGCGGCATTGGTGCAGGCACAGCTGTCGGACTTTCTTGTCGCGCGTGTGCCCGCAGGCGGCATGCAGATGCCTTGTGTTTTCACCAGGCCGATGCCTGAAGAACAGGTCGTGAAGGCGGCGCAGGCCGCTGGTATCGACCTGCTGGGGCTAAGTGGCCTGTATGCGTCGACGAAAGGGGAGGCGGGATTGCTGATGGGGTTTGCGGCGCATACCCCTGGCGAGCTGGCGATGGCCGTGGCGAAACTGGCGAAGGTGTTGCGCCAGGTCGAGTCTGGCCAAGGGCGAGCAACGTCGCCAGGATGAAGCCCGGCAGCAAGACGCCGCCGGGCAGTTGTCACGGTCAGTCGGCCAGTTCTACCAGCATGCTCTTCAGGTAGTCGCTGCCTTGCGCATCCAGTGGTTGCAGGGGCAGGCGTGGAGCGCCGACATCCTGGCCGAGCAGTTTCAAACCGGCCTTGATGGTGGTGGGCAGGCCACGGCGGGTGATGTACTCCAGCAGTTCATACTGCCGGTAGAACAACGCGCGAGCTTCGGCCAGGTTGCCTTGCTGCACCGCGTCCCACAGCGCCAGGTTCAGCGCCGGGATCAGGTTGGGCGCGGCGGTGCACCAGCCGGTGGCACCGGCCACCAGGGCTTCCAGGGTGAGCGGGTTGCAACCGTTGTAGAAGGCCACCTGGCCATCGGTGGCCTTGAACAGGCGGTGCATGCGCTGGATGTCGCCGGTGCTTTCCTTGACCATGGTCACATTGGGCACTTCGCCGAGGATGCGCAGGATCAGCTCCACCGACAGGTCGGTACCGCTGGTGCCCGGGTTGTTGTAGAGCATGATCGGAATGTCGATGGCCGCGCCCACCGCCTTGTAGTGGGCGACCACTTCGGCTTCGGTGAGCTTCCAGTAGGAGATGGGCAGCACCATCACCGCCGTGGCGCCGCAGGCCTGTGCCAGGCGGGCGCGCTGCACGGTGCGTGCGGTGGTCAGGTCGGAGACGCTGACCACGCTGGGCACGCGGCCGGCGATGCGTGCCTGGCTGAAGCGCACCACCGTTTCCCATTCGCTGTCGGACAGGTAGGCGCCTTCGCCGGTGCTGCCCAGCGGTGCGATGGCGTGCACGCCGTCCTCTATCAGGCGGTCGATGGACAGGCCCAGGGCATCCAGGTCGAGCGCGCCGTCTGCCTTGAAGGGAGTGATGGTGTAGCCGATAACGCCGCGAATTACAGGTGTAGACATAACCAGGCACCTTTGCCGTTGTTGGGGAAAGAGTACAGCTTCAGTCAGCCCAGGCAGTCGCCATGGGCACGCAAGGCACGGCGCGCGTAATAGCTGAACGCGGCACCATGACGTTTGGGGGTGGAGATCCAGTCGTGGGCTTCCTTGCCCAGGGCATCCGGGATGGGGCGAATTTCACCGGCGCCCATGGCCAGCAGCTGCATCTTTGCCGCGCGCTCGAACAGCATGGCAAGGACGCAGGCTTCCTCGATCGAGCGGCCGGCGATCAGCAAACCGTGGTGGGAAAGCAGGATCGCGCGCTTGTCGCCGATCGCCCTGGAGATGATTTCACCTTCTTCGTTGCCCACTGGTACGCCGGGCCATTCCTTGAGGAACGCGCAGTCGTCGAACAGCGGGCACAGGTCCATGTGCGAGATCGCCAGTGGCACTTCCAGCATCGACAGGGCGGCACTGTGCAGTGGGTGGGTGTGGATGATGCAGTTGACGTCGGGGCGTGCGCGGTACAGCCAGCTATGGAAGCGGTTGGCCGGGTTGGCCATGCCGCGGCCTTGCAGCACGGTGAGGTCTTCGTCGACCACCAGCAGGTTGGAAGCGGCGATCTCGTCGAAGCCCAGGCCGAGTTGTTGCGTGTAGTAGGTGCCAGGCTGCTCGGCGCGGGCGGTGATCTGCCCGGCCAGGCCCGAGTCGTGGCCGCCGTCGAACAGGATGCGGCAGGTAAGGGCGAGTTTCTGGCGAGGAGTGTAGGTGTTGTCGGCCAGCGCCGTCAGCATCTGCTGCTGGGCGAGTTTGACGAGCTGATCCTTGGGGGTCTGCATGGTGGTCGTCATGGGCGGTACCTGCATGAAGGGCCTATAAAGGCTGATTGGCGCGAAGCGCTATCAGGACACAAAATTGATATTAATGACACAAGGTGTCATTTGCAAGCGATGTGTCATCACCACTGCCGCTCATGCGATGTGGTCCAGTGCAAACCGTTATGGCCTGCATACGTAACTGGTATTACTTGCTCCGACCGCACGCTGTTTAGCATCGACCGGGTCTTAACCGCGACGAGAACAACAACGTGAACCTCGCAACCCTAACCAGTCGAAGTGCAAGATACTGGCCTGAGCGCTTGGCGGTGATCGACCGCCACACCCGCCTCACCTTCGCGCAGCTTGAACAGCGGACCAATCAGTTGGCCTCGGCCTTGTTGGCCCACGGCATCACCAGCGGCGAACATGTCGCGATCCTGGCTCCCAACCGGGTCGAGCTGGTGGAGGCTGAGGTGGCTTTCTACAAGGCCGGCCTGGTCAAGGTCCCGGTCAATGCACGCCTGGCGCTGGATGAAGTGATCCAGGTACTGAATGACGCCTGCAGCGTCGCGCTGATCGCCGACCCGCAAGCTGCCGAGGCCTTGCTGGCGCGCAGGCAGGAGGTGCCTGCGCTACGCCTGATCGTTACCCTTGGCGAGCAGGGCGGCGATATCGGCTACGGCGCACTGCTGGCCCAAGGCAGCAGCCAGCCGGTCAGTTGCGATCTGCCTGACGATGCACTGGCCGTATTGCACTACACCTCGGGCAGTTCCGGTGTGCTCAAGGCAGCAATGCTCAGCGTCGGCAACCGCAAGGCGCTGATCCGCAAGAGCATCGCCAGCCCCACCCGGCGTGCCGGCCCAGGCGACATCATGGCCCATGTCGGCCCCATCACCCATGCCAGCGGCATGCAGCTGATGCCGCTGCTGGCGGTGGGTGCCTGCAGCCTGTTGCTGGAACGCTACGATGACCAGTTGCTGCTCGAGACCATCCAGCGCGAGGGCGTGACCCGGTTGTTCCTGGTGCCGGCCATGATCAACCGTCTGGTCAATTTTCCCGGGGTCGAGCGCTATGACCTGAGCAGCCTGCGCCTGGTGATGTATGGCGCAGCGCCAATGGCGCCAGCGCTGGTCAAGCGGGCTATCGAAGTGTTCGGGCCGATTCTTGCCCAGGGCTACGGCGCTGGCGAAACCTGCTCGCTGGTGACGGTGCTGACCGAGCAGGACCACCTGTGTGAAGGCGGCGACCACCGCCGGCTGGCCTCGTGCGGACGATGCTACTTCGAGACCGACCTGCGTGTGGTGAACGACGATTTCCGCGATGTCCAGCCAGGCGAGGTGGGCGAGATCGTGGTCAAGGGACCGGACATCATGCAGGGCTACTGGCGCGCACCGCATCTCACCGCCGAGGTTATGCGTGATGGCTACTACCTCACCGGCGACCTGGCCACGGTGGACCAGCAGGGCTACGTGTTCATCGTCGACCGCAAGAAGGAAATGATCATTTCCGGTGGCTTCAACATCTACCCCAGCGAAGTTGAGCAGGTGCTCTACAGCCTGCCGCAAGTGTTCGAGGCTGCCGTGGTGGGCGTGCCCGACGAACAGTGGGGCGAAGCGGTGCGGGCAGTGATCGTGCTCAAGCCTGGCATGCAGCTGCAGGAGCACGAGGTGATCGAGCATTGCGCCCAGGCTCTTGCCGGGTTCAAGAAACCGCGCGGTGTGGACTTCGTCAGCGAGCTGCCGAAGAACCCCAACGGCAAGGTGGTGCGCCGCCTGATTCGAGACGCCTACTGGCAAAACAGCGAACGCCGCATCTGACTTGAGGAATTGCCATGTACCAGCCAAGCGAAAAGGCCAAACAGATCATCGAGGCCATCGGCGGCTTCGTTCGCAACGAAATCCTGCCCCTGGAGCAACGCGCCGGCCTCAGCTGGGCCGAACCGCACCCGCGTGAGGTGCTGCAGCAGGTGTGGCAACGCTCGTGCGAGCAGGGCTTCTACAACATCATGCTGCCCGAAACGATTGGTGGTGCAGGATTGAGCGTGTCCGACCTGTGTGCGGTGAAGGAGGCCACAGTGCTGACGGGCTCTATGCTGGCGCCGCACATTCTCGGCGAGCTTTCCGGGCCGCCGCGTGTCGGCCACCTGTTCAAGGTGGCCAGCCCGGCCCAGGTCGAGGCTTTCCTGCAGCCGGTGTGCCGAGCCGAAAAGGCAGTGTGCTTCGCGCTGACCGAAAGTGAAGCCGGGTCCGATGCCACGGCGATCAGGACTACCGCTCGGCGCGACGGCGAGCATTACGTGCTGAGCGGGGCCAAGCGCTACATTTCCGGGGCGCCTTATGCCGATATCGCAATACTGCTCGCGGTCACCGGCCCCGGGCGTGGCGCACAGGGGATCTCGGCATTCTTTGTCGAGCTGGATGCGCCGGGCGTGCGGGTGGAAAGCGATTACTCGGTCATGTCCGGTGGCGGCGCCCATGGCGACATCCTTCTCGATGAGGTACGAGTGCCGGTGGCCAACCGCATTGGCGAGGAGGGGCAGGGCTTCAAGCTGGCAATGGGGCGCATCACGCTCAATCGTCTGCTGCATTGCCCAACCATGCTGGGCATGGCGGGCCTGGCGCTGAACCTGACGGTCGACTACGCCCGCACGCGCAAGCAGTTTGGCCAGCCGATCGCGATGTTCCAGTCGATCAATCACATGATCGCCGACATGGCCACCGAACTGCATGCGGCACGCAGCATGGTCTATGCCACTGCCGCGGTGAATGACGCCGGTGGCGATATCCGCACCCAGGCGCCGATGTGCAAGCTTTTCGTATCGGAAACGGCCTTCCGTATCGCCGACCGAGCGGTGCAGATTCATGGGGGGGCCGGGCTGTTGCGGGGCAACCCGGTGGAGTGGATCTTCCGTGCGACCCGTATGATGCGCATTCTTACCGGGACCAGCGAAATCCAGCGCAACACCATTGCCAAGGGCGTGCTCATGCCCGAGCAGTGAAACTGCACGCCCGGCCTCGAGTGGCCGGGCTCTCCCACAAGAACAACAAGAGAGATCGACATGACTCATACTGACTCCCGCGCGCGTGCAGGCACGGCCTGGATGATTGCGGTACTGCTGGCACTGCTTATGCTGGTGAACTTCCTGGACAAGGTGGTCATCGGCCTTGTAGCGGTACCCATGTCCAGGGAACTGGGTTTGTCCCCGGCCGAGTTCGGCCTGGTGGGTGGCGCGTTGCACTGGTTCTTCGCCATCTCTGCAGTGGTCGGTGGCTTCATGGCCAACCGCCGGCCGACCCGCACCCTGCTGTTGGGCATGGGCGCGTTCTGGGCGCTGATCCAGCTGCCCATGCTGTTCGTCACCTCCCTGTGGGCGATTGTCGCTTGCCGGGTGCTGCTGGGCATCGGCGAAGGGCCGGCGTCACCGGTGGCAACCCATGCCTTGTACAAGTGGTTCCCCAACGACCGGCGCAACCTGCCGGTGGCGCTGTTGCATACCGGTAGTGCACTTGGGCTGCTGGTGGCAGGCGCAATGATTCCATGGATCAGCGTGCACTATGGCTGGCGCATGAACTTCATCGTGCTGGCTTTGATCGGCGCGGCGTGGTGCGTGCTGTGGTGGGCATTGGGGCGCGAGGGTACTCTTGACCGCATCCGCCCCGGCCAGCCCAGGGAAGAACAGGCGCACATCGCCTACCGCCGTCTGCTCGGCGACCGCACCGTGCTGGGCAATTACCTGTGCCACTTCGCCGCCAATTGGTCGCTGGCCCTGACCTTGACGTGGGTGCCGAGTTATCTGGAAACCGGGTTGGGCATCGACCCGATCATGACCGGTCGGGTGTTCGTGCTTTTCGTGGTGGTGACCACGCCGCTGAGCCTGTTCATGGCCTGGCTGTCGCAGCGCATGATGCGCGCCGGGGTGGCGACACGCTGGTCGCGCGGAGCCTTCGTGTCCCTGTGCCTGATTGCCAGCGGGTTGTTGTCGGCGGCATTGTTCCTGCCGGGCCTGGGGAATGTCGAGCGAATCATGAGCCTGACTTTCAGTGGCGGGCTGGCGCTGGTCATGTACTCGGTGGGGCCAGCCATGCTGGCGGAGTTCACGCCCAGCGGGCAGCGTGGCGGCATCCTGGCTATCGGCAATGGTATCGCTTCGCTGGCCGGGCTGGCGGCACCCGTAGTCACGGGGTTTCTGGTGCAGGGCGCCGGAGCCGACCACCCGGCAGGGTATGGCCAGGGCTTCCTGGTATGCGGGGCGGTGCTGGTCATTGCCGGGTTGACAGGGTTGGTATGGATGGACCCTCAGAAAACCCGCCAACGGCTGCTTCAGGTGGGCACGGCCGCGCTGGCCCGGGCCTGACCTGCGCTGCGTCAGAGGCTCTGCTGGGGGAGGGGGGCACGCTCGATCAGGGTGCCTTTCCAGCGCTCGCTGCGCACCGCATCCACGAGCAGCCCGCGCACCAGGTCGCGCATGCAGGCGGCGGCGAACGACAATGGCTTGTGTTGCGAATGGGCCAGGGCAATCGTACGAGTGATGCGCGGCTCCACGATCAGCCGCGCGCTGGCCGGGGCGGCCAGGTCCAGCAATGGCGGCCAGTTGCTGATGGTCGCCGCCAGGCCGGCGCGTACCAGGCTGGCTATGCCGGGCGCAGACTGCTGTTCATAGCTTGAATCCAGGGCCACGCCGGTTTCCATGGCCGCCTGCTCGATGCGCCTGCGCAGGTGCAGGCTGCGCGGCGGCATTACCAGCCGGCTCGACGCGGCCTCGGCCAGGGTGATCGGTGAATCGTCCGGACCATGCGCAGGCAGGCCGACCCAGTACAGGTCTTCGGAGAACACGGGCTCGGCGACAATGTGCGCCAGCTCCTCGGCATTGGGCACCACACCGAAATCCACCTTGCCCAGCTCGATCGCCTGGCCGCCTTCGCGGCTAAGGCCGTCCCATACGGTGAGCTTGATACCAGGAAAGCGCGCCTGCGCCTGGGTGATGATGGCTGGCAACAACAGCGCCGAAGCCGTGGCCGGAATCGAGATGGCCACGTGGCCCTTGGGGTTGCCGCGGCTGGACTTGAGTTCGTCCTTCACCGAATCAAGCTTCTGTATCACCGAGCGTGCCACTTCGTACAGCTGGCGCCCTGCATCGGTCAGCTCGATGCCGTCATGCTGGCGCGCCAGCAACTGCATTTCCAGCTCGCTTTCCAGCAGTCCTATCTGACGGCTCAATGCTGGCTGGGCAATGAACGCGTGGCGCGCGGCGTTGGAGAAGCTGCCGGCTTCGACAATGGCAATCAGGTAACGCAGCTGTTTCAAAGTCATGGCAATTCTCAGGCTATGCCGAAGTGGTATGGCAACTATCGAGAGACGTTATTTGTTCAGCTCTAGTGGCCTACTTAGTATCGGGGAACACCGGATCGAGGATAACAGAAACTTTCACTTATTTACCCAGCCCCTTTTTACACAAGCCTTTGCGCCGTGTTTCGGCGCTAACTCGCAACTCACTCTCGAATAAACACAATAAGAGGTTAAGAGTGATGGCATTTCGTGCTTCTGGTCTTTCGGGACCGTTGTCGCTGCTTGCGTCGTCTGCACTTTTTTCTGTGCCTGCCCTGGCTGTTCAATTTAATCTGGGAGAGTTTGAAGGACAGTTTGATTCAGCGTTTTCGTTTGGCACCAGCATTTCCACTGCCAACCCGGACCCGGCTTTGCACAATAGTGCAAACAGTGATGACGGCCGCCTGAACT
Organism: Pseudomonas sp. 13159349; assembly: GCF_013305685.1. NCBI lineage: Bacteria > Pseudomonadati > Pseudomonadota > Gammaproteobacteria > Pseudomonadales > Pseudomonadaceae > Pseudomonas > Pseudomonas sp. 13159349. Next base: position 1,893,718 of record NZ_CP045553.1, read on the forward strand.
TTGCCTCGGGTGATGTATTTTCGGCAGTGTTCAAAGGTACCCATGATCTGGAGCTCAAACATGCCAACCTGGGTGTGTTCCTGCGTGGCACCTACTGGTACGACACGGCGCTGCGCGACCATGACCAGCGCTTCAAGCAGGTCGAGGACAACAACCGCAAGCGTTCGGCCAAGACCGCAGGTACCCAGCTGCTCGACGCCTTTGGCTACTACCTCTACGACATCGATGGCCAGCCAGGCTCGGCAAGGCTGGGCAAGCAGGTAGTGAACTGGGGCGAGAGCACCTTCATCCAGGGCGGGCTGAACGTCATCAATCCCTTCAACCTGGCGGCGCTGCGCCGCCCAGGTTCCGAGGTGAAGGACGCGCTGGTGCCGGTGAACCTGTTCTACTTCACGCAGAACCTGACCGAGGCGTTGTCGGTCGATGGCTTCTACCAGTTGGACTGGGACCAGACCCAGCTCGACAACTGTGGCACGTTCTTCTCCAACAACGACTTTCTGCCCGATGGTTGCGATGGCCTGGATGTGGGAGCCAGGTTGCTTGGCAACCCGGCTGCCGTGGCCGGCCTTGCACCGTTTGGCGTGAACCTGACCAGCGAAGGCGTGCGCATACCCCGGGGCAGTGACCAGGATGCCCGCGACGGCGGGCAGTGGGGTGTTTCGTTGCGCTGGTACGTGGCGGCGCTGGACACCGAGTTCGGTGCCTACGCAGCCAACTATCACAGCCGCACGCCTTATCTGGGGACGGTCAGCAGCCCTTATTTCGACAACAGCCGCTTCGCCCCCCAGTTGTGCGCCAACCTGGGTATCGGCCCGGCCGGCTGCGCCGGGTTCCTCGGCTCCGCTGCCGGTCAGTCGCTGGTCGGTGCATTGCGCCTGGGTACCTCCCAGTACCGTGTGCAGTACCCCGAGGACATCCGCATGTACGGGTTGTCGTTCGCCACCACCCTGCGCAGCGGTACGGCCCTGCAGGGTGAGCTGAGTTACCGGCCGAATATGCCCATGCAACTCAACGGTACCGACATCATCCAGTCGCTGCTCAACGTCGAGGGGCGTTCGCCTTTGCTGGGCGACGGGCTGCGGCCAGAAAGCGCCAGCACCCTGTTTGACGGCTACCGGCGCAAGGAGGTGACCCAGCTTCAGGTGACCGCCGTACATGCCTTCAGTCAGGTGCTGGGGGCCAACCAGATGCTACTGGTGGGCGAGGCCGGGGCCACCTACGTCGGCGGGCTGGAGGGCGGCGCAGGCCCGCGTTACGGCCGCTCGGGTACCTTCAACAGTGGCGAGCTGGCGGACAACAGCGTCTGCCGGGCGATTTCCAAGACGCCAGAGCACTGTAACGACCAAGGCTTCATGACCCCGTTCTCCTGGGGCTACCGGTTACGCGCGACCTTGACCTACCCCAACGTGATCGCCGGCTTCGACCTGCGGCCGAACCTGTCCTGGTCGCACGATGTGCACGGTACAGGCCCGGTGGAAGGCTCGGCTTTCAGCGAAGGCTCCAAGGCCATGAGCGTCGGGCTGGATGCGACGCTTGCCAGTACCTACAGCCTGAGCCTGTCGTACACCGACTTTATCGATGGCGACTATGGCACCCGTGGTGACCGGGACTTTGTCTCGCTGAGCCTGGGCGTCACCTTCTGAGGGCATGATGATGAATATGCGAATGGTGATGATCGGCCTGTTCTGGGCCAGCGGCGCGCTGGCTGCGACAGGCCTGCCAGACAACCTGACCCCTGTGGGCGCCGAACGCGCGGCCAGCCCGGACGGCCGTATCCCGGCCTGGCAAGGCGGGTTGAGCGTCGCCCAGCAGCGCCTGGGTGACAACGGCACGCCGCTGGATCCGTATGCCGCCGAGCAGCCGCTGTACCGGATCACGGCGGCCAACTATCGGCGTTACCAGGGCCAGCTTTCCGACGGCCAGGTAGCCTTGCTCAAGCGCTTCCCGCACACCTTCGAGCTGCCGGTCTACCCCACCCATCGCAGTGTCGCGGTGCCTGCCGGCGTCGCCGCCTCGGCCGCCCGCAATGCAGCGCAGGCGCAGCTTGATGACCAGGGCAACGGCCTGCGCGGGTTCAATGGAGTGATTGCGTTTCCCCGGCCGGACAACGGGCTGGAAGTGATCTGGAACCATCTGACCCGGCACCGCAATGCCAGTTACATTCAGATGTCCGACAGCGTCACACCGTTCAAGAACGGCCGCTTCGTGCTGATGAGCGCGCGCCAGGATGTAGCCCGCCCGGAAGGCCTGGGTGGGCTGGGTGCAAGCAATGTGTTGTATTACTTCACCTACCGCATGACGGCACCATCACGGCTTGCCGGTGATGCCATGGTGGTTCACGAAACCCTTGACCAGGTAGCCGAGCCCCGCTTGTCCTGGGTCTACAGTGCCAGTCAGCGGCGTGTGCGGCGCGCGCCGAACATCGCCTACGACACCACGGGGCCAGGCACCGCAGGCCTGCGTACTGCCGACAGCCGCGACATGTTCAATGGCGCCCCCGACCGTTACCAGTGGAAGCTGCTGGGCAAGCAGGCCCTGCACGTGCCGTACAACAGCTACCGCCTGGCATCGCCCGAGCTGCGCTATGCCGAGCTGATCAGGCCTGGTCATGTCAATCCGGCGCCCACACGCTACGAGCTGCACCGGGTGTGGGTGGTGGAGGCGACGCTGAAGCCCGGCGCACAGCACATCTATGCCAAGCGACGCTTCTATGTGGACGAAGACACCTGGGCCATTCTCGAAACCGACAGCTACGATGCTGGCGGCCATCTGTGGCGTACATCACAGGCCCACAGCTTCTACCACCCAGGCGGCGAGGTGGCGGTCAACGCAATGGAGGTCACCTATGACCTCAAGAGTGGCCGCTACCATGCGTCGGGGCTGATCAACGAGCAACGTCGCCCGTTCGACTTCAATGTTCGCACCAGCCTTTCGTATTTTTCTCCCGGCGCCCTGCGCAGCTTTGGCGTGCGCTGATGGACGCGTTTGAACCACGGCCGGACTGGGCTCGGCGTCTGCTGGGGCAGGGCGAGGCGCCCGACCCTCGCTTCACCTTGGCCAACGAGCGCACGTTCCTGGCCTGGATCCGTACCGCGCTGGCGTTGCTGGGAGGTGGCATTGCCATCGAGACCTTTGCCGGCCAGGCCCTGCAGGCGCCGCTTCGGCTCTGGCTTGTCGGCAGCCTGATGTTGCTGAGCATGTTGCTGAGCGCCGGCGCCTGCCTGCGTTGGCTGCGGGTGGAGCGTGCCTTGCGACAGCGCCGGCCATTGCCGCTGCCGGCGCTGGTGCCGCTGTTGGCACTGGGTTGCCTGATCGCGGCGTTGATGGCCGCTGTCGTGTTGTGGCCGCGCTGGCATGCCTGATCCGGGCTTGCAGGCCGAACGTACCGAACTGGCTTGGCGGCGTACCTGGTTGGCGCTGGTGGCGGTCGCGGGGTTGGCTTTGCGCCAGGGCGACCTGCCGCTGGCGGCAGTAGTCGGCTTCGCAACGCTGACGCTGTTGACCCGCCAGGGGCGGCGCTACAGCGAGGGCCTGGCGATGTTGCGGGTCGAGCGCGGTCAGCCTGCGATTCTGCCGGTAGTGGCACTGGGCATCGCAGTGTGCCTGATGGCGCTGGCAGGGTTGTACCGGTTGGCGAACGGGGGCTGAAACCCCTCCCACAGGTACGATGTGAATCCAGACGCCATTGCGGTACCTGTGAGAGCGAGCTTGCCGGCGAAGATGCCGGCGCTCAAGGGGTCACGATGTTGAAACGGGAATCGGCGTTCTCCAGGCCGCCCATGAAACGCAGGAACTTCACCCGCTCACCTTCGATGGAGATCTCGCCCAGCGTGGCCTCCTTGAGGAACCCGGTCTGCTTCAGGGCAATGCGGTCCAATGTCTGTTTGCTCATGCTCACCTGCACATCGGCCTGGGCGTGACGAGCCAGGTCGCGATGGGTGAGCACGCCGTTGCGCAGGGTCAGGGCGTAGTCTTCACCCAGGTCGGTGAAGCGCCAGTTGATGCTCAGGTCGCTCTCCGCCGCCTTGAAGGCATCCACCCGTACCCCAAGGTAATCGAAGAACAGGCTTGGGGTCAGTGCCCGCACCATGTCGTCGGCATTGCCGCCACTGCCGGTGGCGGCGGCTATTCCGCCGCGCAGCTCCTGGGCGCCGCTGAGGTAGGCGTTGCGCCAGGTAGCGTTCTCGCTCTGGTAACCCAGCTGTTCCAGCGCATCGGCCTGCAGTTCGCGCGCTGCGGTATTGCCCGGTTCGGCGAATACCAGATGGTTCACCAACTGCGCGACCCAGCGGTAGTCACCTTCGGCAAAGGCTTGGCGTGCCTGGGCCAGCACCTGATCGGCGCCACCCATTGCCGCCACGTAGCGCTTGCCGGCAGCTTGCGGCGGCAGTGGGTCGAGGTTGGCCGGGTTGCCATCGTAAAAGCCCATGTAGCGTTGGTAGACCGCACGTACGTTATGGCTTAGCGAGCCATAGTAGTCGCGGCTGTACCACTTGCTTGCCAGGCGCGGCGGGAGGTTGGCCAGGCTCTGGGCGATTTCCATTGGTGTCTGGCCCTGGTTGATCAGGCGCAAGGTCTGGCTATCGATGAAGGCATACATGTCGCGCTGGTCGGCCAGGTACTCGCGGATTGCCGGCCCGCCCCAGGTCGGCCAGTGATGCTGGGCGAACACTACCTCGGCCTGGTCGCCGTAACGCAACAGCGATTGGTCCAGGTAGTGCGCCCAGACTTTCGGGTCGCGTACCAGCGCACCGCGCAGGGTCAGCACATTGTGCTGCACGTGGGTGGCGTTCTCGGCCATGCACAGAGCCTTGAGCCCAGGGAAGTAGATGTTCATCTCCGCTGGCGCTTCGGTGCCAGGGGTCAACTGGAACTCTACCTCCACGCCGCTGAGGGTCATGCGTTGCAGCGGCTGGCTGATTTCCAGCGTCGGCGCTATCAGGCTGACGGTGGCGTTGGCCGGCACCCCTTTGCCCAGCCCGGCATCCACCTGGCCGCGTGGCCCGCGGGGCAGGGGGGCACCGTACATGTACTGGGCGCGGCGCTTCATGGCCGGGCCGGCCAGCACGTTTTCGCCGATGGCATGCTCGAAGAAGCCTTCGGGTGCAATGACCTGGACCTTGCCGGCCTTTACGTCCGCCTCGTCGATCACCCCGCGCGCGCCACCGAAATGGTCGATGTGCGGGTGGGTGTAGATCAGCGTGGTCACCGGCTTGCGCGGGCGGTGCCGAAAATACAGTTCAAGGCCGGCCCTGGCGGTTTCGACGGCCAGCAGCGGATCGAGCACGATCAGCCCGTCCTGGCCTTCAACGATGGTCATGTTGGCCAGGTCCAGACCGCGGACCTGGTAGATGCCTTCGGTGACCTTGAACAGGCCGGCGATGGTGTTCAGCTGGGCGATGCGCCACAGGCTCGGGTTTACCGTGGCCGGGGCCTGCGTCGGGTCGAGAAAACGATACTGGCCCAGGTCCCACACAGTCTTGCCATCGGCGGTCGCGACCGGCCCGTCGAAGCGTTCAAGCAGCCCGCGCCGGGCCGCTTCGAAATCCCCGTGGTCATCGAACGGCAGGCGTTGCAGCCATTGCTGGTTGCTGGCCTGGGTGGCCGGGGTGGCATCCTTTGCCGCCGTAGTGGCCAGGCTCGGGAGGGGCGCCAGCAGGGCGAGCGCCAGCATCGACAGTGGGAAGCGCATGGTGTGTCCTTGTTGTTATGGTGGCGGACCACTGTAGGGGACGGGTTCGGGCACCAGCCAATACCAGAGCGGCATGGTTGCCATCGCATTTGCTGATGGGCTCAGGCAGGCGGAAGCTCCATGATCTGCTCCACCAGCCAGGCCAGGGCGGGGTCGTGCCGACGATGGGTCAGGTGCACCAGTTCCAGCTCGAACGGCTCCAGGGCGAAGGGCAGTTCGTGCACCGCCAAGGGCAGCAACTTGGCGAACTGCTGCGCAAGTTGCCGCGGCAGCACCACGCACATCTCGGTGGCGGCTGCCAGATGCGCTGCTTGAAGGTAGTTGGGGGTGGTGTAGGCAATTTTCCGGGTCAGGCCTTGTTCGGCCAGCCATTGGTCGACCATGCCGCGGGTCTGGCCACCGTGTACCCAGATGTGCCGCAAACCAAGAAACGCCTGAAGATCCAGTGCCTGGTCCGGCGCCAGTTGCGGATGCTTCTGGCGCAGCGCGACTTGCAGGGTTTCACGCCTCCAGGGGCGGCGGCTGAAACGTGCCGGCACCTCATCGAAGCGCCCCAGCACCAGGTCGAGGTCGCCGCGGTCCAGCGCTTCGGCCGGCAGGTTTGGAGCCAGGTGCACCACATCGATGCGCAAGTGCGGGGCCAGTACCTGCAGGCGTGCCAGCAGCGGTGGCATGCACAACTGTTCGACGAAGTCGGTGAGGGCGATGCGCAGTTGACGGTGGCTGCGCCGTGGCTCGAAGGCATCGCCAGTGGCCAGGGTCTGCTCGATTTGTTGCAGCGCCGCTCGAATCGGCCCTTCCAGCGCCAACGCCCGTGGCGTAGGGCGCATGCGCCGGCCCACACGAACCAGCAGCGGGTCGCCCAGCTGGTCGCGCAACCGCGCCAGGGCGTTGCTGACAGTGGGCTGGGTCAGGGCCAGGCGTTCAGCCGCCCGTGAGACGTTCTGCTCGCGCAGCAACATGTCGAAGACCCGCAGCAGGTTCAGATCGAAGTTGGAAATATTCATGGGCAGAATATATGGCATACGAAATTGAAATTTCAAAAATACCTGCGGCCTGCTTAGGGTGATGCCTGTCCTCATACCTACAACAAGCAGGAGCGTTGCGCGTGAATACCCCCTTTCCGATCAATCAGGTGGCCGTGATAGGCGCAGGTACCATGGGCCGCGGCATTGTCATCAGCCTCGCCAGTGCCGGGCTGTCGGTGCTGTGGCTCGACAGCAACGCATCAGCCCTGGACGCTGGCCTGAGCATGGTCAGCCAGGCCTGGACCCAGCAGGTGGAGAAGCAGCGTGTCACCCAGGCCGAGGCTGAAGCCTGCCTGGCGCGAGTGCAGGCGGTGGATGGCTACGCCGCGCTGGCCCAGGCCGATCTGGTGATCGAGGCAGTGTATGAAAGCCTTGAACTCAAACAGGAAATCTTCCGGGCCCTGGACCAGCACCTCAAACCGGAGGCGATCCTGGCCAGCAATACCTCGGCGCTGGACATCGACGCGATCGCGGCGGTGACCCGGCGACCGTCGCACGTACTGGGCCTGCATTTCTTCAGCCCCGCGCATGTCATGAAGCTGCTCGAGATAGTGCGCGGCGCGCACACCGACCAGGCGGTGCTCCATACCGCCCAGGCGCTGGGCGAGCGCTTGGGCAAGGTGGCGGTAGTGGCCGGCAACTGCCCCGGTTTCATCGGCAACCGCATGCTGCGCAGTTATGTGGCCGAAGCGCGCAAGTTGCTGCTCGAAGGCGCGCTGCCGCACCAGGTGGATGCGGTGCTGCAACAGTTCGGTTTTGCCATGGGCCCGTTCCGCATGTACGACGTGGTCGGTATCGACCTGGAATGGCGTGCCCGCCAGCTGGCCAGGCAGGGCATGCACGATCCGCTGGTGCAAGTGGATAATGCGCTGTGTGATCTGGGCCGGCTGGGTCAGAAGACAGGGAAGGGCTATTACCGTTATGCACCTGGCAGCCGCCAGGCCGAGCATGACCCCGAGGTCGACGCCCTGGTGCTCAAGATTTCCAACGACCTGGGTTACCGACGCCGGGGCATCAGCGCCGAGGAAATCGTCGAGCGCTGCCTGCTGGCGCTGGTCAACGAGGGCGCGAAGATTCTGCAGGAAGGCATCGCTGCCAGCAGCGCCGACATCGACCGGGTGTGGCTCAACGGCTATGGCTTCCCTGCGGCCACAGGTGGCCCGATGCGCTGGGCCGATGACCAGGGTGCAGCATTCGTCCTGGCTCGGCTGGAATACCTGCAAAGCGTACTGGGCGAGCACTGGCGCCCGGCCGCTCTGCTCTGCACGCTGGTGGCCAACGGCAAGCGTTTCGAGCAGCAGGCGGAGGTTCAGGCATGAACTACCAGGCTCCCTTGCGCGACATGCGCTTCGTGCTGCATGAGCTGTTCGACGTTGCCGCCCATTGTCAGCAGCTGGGTATCGAACTGGACCGCGACACACTCGACGGCATACTGGAAGAGGCCGCGCGCTTTACCGGCGAGGTAGTCGCACCGCTCAACCGCAACAGTGACGAGCAGGGCTGCCAGTTGGCTGATGGGGAGGTCATCACGCCCGATGGTTTCCGCGACGCCTACCGGCAATACGTGGCCCATGGCTGGGCCAGCATGACCGGGCCGCAGGCTTACGGCGGTCAGGGCCTGCCGCAAATGGCCTCGGCCAGCTTCCACGAAATGCTGATGGCCGCGTCGTTGTCGTTCCGCATCTACTCCGGCCTCACCGAAGGTGCCGTGCTGGCTTTGCATCGCCATGGCAGCCCGGCGTTGCAGCAGTCCTATCTGGCGCGCATGGTCAGTGGCGAGTGGGCCGGCACCATGTGCCTCACCGAGCCGCAGGCCGGCACCGACCTGGCCTTGCTGCGCACCCGCGCCCAGCCGCAGGTCGATGGTTCCTATCGCATCACAGGCAGCAAGATCTTCATCAGTGGCGGCGAACAGGACCTGACCGACAATATCGTTCATCTGGTACTTGCACGCCTGCCCGATGCGCCGGCCGGGGTGCGGGGCATCAGCCTGTTCCTGGTGCCCAAGCTGCTGCCGGGCGGCGAACGCAACGCGTTGGGCTGTGGCGCGCTGGAGCACAAGATGGGCATCAAGGGCGCCTCGACTTGCGTGATGAATTTCGACGGTGCCCAGGGATGGCTGGTAGGCGAGGCCAACCAAGGCCTGGCGTGCATGTTTACCATGATGAACGACGCCCGTTTCCAAGTCGGCCTGCAAGGGCTGGGCATTGCCGAAGCGGCCTTCCAGGGGGGGCTGGCCTATGCACGCGAGCGCTTGCAATCGCGCGCGCTGACCGGCCCGGCGGCGGCGGACAGGCCGGCCGATCCGATCATCGTCCACCCGGATGTGCGACGCATGCTGCTGACCCAGAAAACCCTTACCGAGGGCTGCCGAATGCTGGCCATCTATACCGCCCGGCAGCTCGACCTGGAGCACGCAGCGCCTGGCGATCAGGCACGCAAGGGCGCAACCCGGCGGGCGGCACTGCTGATCCCGATCGTCAAGGCGTTTTTCACCGATGTCGGGCAGGAGGTCGCCAGCCTTGGCGTGCAGCTATATGGCGGACACGGCTATATCCGCGAGTGGGGCATGGAGCAGTTGATGCGCGACAGCCGCATCACCCAGCTCTATGAAGGCACCAACGGCATCCAGGCTCTCGACCTGGTGCGCCGCAAGCTGCTGGGCGACGGCGGGGCCGAGCTGAACTTGCTGGTCGATGAACTGGCCCTGCATGTCGAGGCGGCTGGTGTCGGTGGTGGTCTGCATGCCATGGCGACAGCGGTCGGGCAGCGCCTGGAGGAATGGCGTGTGCTGGCAGGCCATGTAGTCGAGGCTTGCCAGCGTGACCCCCAGGAAATGGGCGCGGTCTCGGTGGACTTCCTGGCCTACTCGGCTTATGTGCTGCTCGCAGCGTTTTGGCTGCAGGCGGCCGTGCGCGCCGAGACGGCGCTGGCTGGCGGCAGTGCCGAAACGGATTTCTACCGGGCCAAGCTGCACGCGGCGCAGTTCTACTGGCGACGCGTCCTGCCCCGCGCCACCGCGCACCGCGAAGCCCTGCTGGGCGGTGCAGATTGCCTCATGGCACTGCCAGCGAGCGACTTCGCCTTCTGACGCAGGGCCAACGACGACAAGGAGAGCCAGATGCAGCCTTTCAGCTTTGCCACTACCGGGCAGATCCTCTGCGAAGCAGGCGCGGTGCAGCGCCTTGCCACTCTGTGCCGCGAGCGCGGCGCACGGCGCGTGCTGATCGTCAGTGACCCCGGTATCGCCCGCCTGGGCATGCTCGATGATCTGCTACCGGGATTCACGACGGCCAAGGTCGGCGTGGCGATCTTCAGCGAGGTTACCGCCGACCCCAGCGAAGCTTGTGTACTGGCAGCCACCCAGCGGGCCCGGCATATCGGTGCCGACCTGGTGGTGGGCTTTGGCGGCGGCAGTTCGATGGATGTTGCCAAGCTGGTCGCGCTGCTGGCCCACCGCGACTGCAACCAGCCGCTTGCCGAACTCTATGGCATGGACAAGGCCAAGGGCCGACGCCTGCCGTTGATCCAGGTGCCGACCACGGCCGGCACCGGTTCGGAGGTGACGCCGATCGCCATCGTCACCACCGGCGCCACCAGCAAGATGGGCATCGTATCGCCGCTGCTGCTGCCGGACCTTGCGGTACTCGATGCCGTCTGCACGCTCGGCCTGCCCCCGGCGGTAACCGCCGCGACCGGTATCGATGCCATGGTGCATGCCATCGAAGCCTATACCAGCCGTCTCAAGCGCAACCCGCTGTCGAGCCTGCTGGCGCGCGAGGCGCTGCGGCTGCTGGCGGAAAACCTGGATCAGGCCGTGCACAATGGCGGCAATCTGGATGCGCGTCAGGCCATGCTGCTGGGCGCCTGCCTGGCCGGCCAGGCGTTTGCCAATGCCCCGGTGGCGGCGGTGCACGCGCTGGCTTACCCGTTGGGTGGGCACTTCCACATTCCCCATGGCCTGTCCAATGCATTGGTGTTGCCGCATGTGCTGCGTTTCAACCTGCCCGTGACGGTGACGGACTATGCCCAGCTGGCGGTGCCCCTGTTGGGCGCACGGTTGCAGCCTGGCGACCTGCACCGGCAGGCTGATCAGTTCGTCGAGGAACTGGCCGCGCTGGGCGCCCGCTGCGGTTTGCCTGGGCGGCTGCGTGATGCCGATGTTCCGCGCCATCGCCTGCCGCAACTGGCAGAAGATGCCATGCAACAGCAGCGCCTGCTGGTCAACAACCCGCGTGAAGTCACCCAGGCCGATGCACTGGCCATCTACGAGGCTGCCTACTGATGAGCGTGCATCGGCAACGTGACTACTACCGGCACTACACGCCAATCGCCACCCGCTGGCATGACAATGACGCCTACGGGCACGTGAACAACGTGGTCTATTACGGCTTTTTCGACAGCGCCGTGAACCGCCTGCTGATCGAGCAGGGCGGACTGGATATCCACCATGGCGCGGTGATTGCGCTGGTGGTCAGTTCGGCCTGCGACTACCAGTCGCCTGTAGCGTTTCCGCAGGGCATCGAGGTGGGCTTGGCGGTAAGCCGGCTGGGCAACACCTCGGTGCAGTACCAGTTGGCCGTATTCATCCAGGGCCAATCCCTGGCTTGCGCCACCGGACGCTTCGTCCATGTATTCGTCGACCGGCAGGGCCGACGCCCGGTCCCGGTGCCTGCCCGCTTGCGGCAGGTGTTGAGCGAACTGCAGCCTTTACTCCCCGAGGAATTTCGACCATGAAAGACGCCGTGATCGTAGCCACTGCCCGCACACCCATCGGCAAAGCCATGCGTGGCGCCTTCAACGACCTGAAAACCCCCAGCATGACTGCCGTCGCCATTCGGGCAGCCGTCGAGCGGGCTGGTATCGAGCCGGCGCAGGTGGAGGATCTGGTGCTGGGTACCGCCATGCAGAGTGGTACCGCCGCGATCAACCCTGGCCGACTGTCGGCGCTGGCTGCCGGCTTGCCGCAATCGGTCAGCGGGCAGACCCTCGACCGCCAGTGTGCGTCGGGCCTGATGGCCATCGCTACAGCGGCCAAGCAGATCATTGTCGATGGTATGCAGGTGACCATCGGCGCCGGCCAGGAGCAGATCAGCCTGGTCCAGCAGGTGCACAACCAGCTGGCCAGCGAGGCCTATGACCCTGCCGTGCTGCGAATGAGCGAACACGCCTACATGCCGATGCTGCAAACCGCCGAGTTTGTCGCCCGCCGCTATGGCATCAGCCGGGAAGCGCAGGACGCCTACGCCTTGCAGTCGCAGCAACGCACTGCAGCGGCGCAGGCGGCGGGGTTGTTTGCCGATGAAATCGTGCCCGTCTCGGCACGCAGGAAGGTTGTCGACAAGCTGTCCGGTGCGGTGAGCCATGAGGAAGTCTGCCTCAGCCAGGACGAAGGAAACCGGCCGGCGACCACCCTGGCAGACCTGCAAGGGCTGAAGCCAGTTGTCGAAGGCGGCTGCGTGACGGCCGGCAATGCCAGCCAGCTGTCTGATGGCGCCAGTGCCTGCGTGCTGATGGAAGGCGCACTGGCCGCAAGGTCGGGCAAGGCGCCGCTGGGGCTGTATCGTGGTATCGCCGTGGCCGGACTGGCTCCTGAGGAAATGGGTATCGGCCCGGTGCTGGCGGTGCCCAGGTTGCTGCACCAGCACGGCCTGAACGTGGACGACATCGGTCTGTGGGAGCTGAACGAAGCGTTCGCCTGCCAGGTACTGTACTGTGCCCAGCGTTTGCAGATAGACCCTGCGAAGCTGAACGTCAATGGCGGTGCCATTGCCATCGGCCATCCCTACGGCATGAGCGGTGCACGGATGGTCGGGCATGCGCTTCTGGAGGGCAGGCGGCGCGGGGTGAAGTACGTGGTGGTGACTATGTGTGTTGGCGGCGGGATGGGCGCGGCAGGGCTGTTCGAAGTGCTTTAGGGCATCCGTCAGGCCAGCCCCGGCGCCTGCGGCTGGCCGCGGGGTGGCCTGCAAGTCAGAACGGCGGCTCGTTCGGGGGCTGCAGCCTGAGTCAGTCAAGGCGCGCCGAACAGCATCGTCCAGTACACGCCGTTATCGCTACGCGAGTTTTCGGCAAAGGCCGCCCCCACCTGGGTAAACATCGGGTTCATCAGGTTGGCGCAATGCCCGGGGCTGGCCAGCCAGCCTGCCATCGCCTTGCTCGGTGACCCTTGGCCTGCGGCAATGTTCTCGCCGATCTGCCGCCCACGGTAGCCGGCATCCCATGCCCGATCCGCGGGCAGATCACCGTCGAGGTCACGGTGCGCGAAGAAATTATCGTTGGCCATCGCCCGGCTGTGTCGCTGCGCCGCCGTTCCCAGGGCGGTGTTCCAGGCTAGCGGGCGTGCAGCGGCAAAGCGCTTGCGACCACACAGGCGTGGTTTCGCCCGTGCAGCGTTCACCTGTGCCAGCAACGCTTTGCTTGCCGATCGCCCATCGCCGAGCTGGGCATCGAGCAGGGGCCGAGCCAGCAGCACCCGCCACTCGTTGCGTGAGCGACTGACGCCGATATCGGCATATTGGCTATCGAGCAGGGCCGTGCAGTAGTCGCTGCGCAGCATGTCGAAGGCCTCCTCGGCATCTTGTGCGCCGACCAGACGGATGGCCCGCACCTTCACCGCCTGATACCCCGCAGCCTTCAATCCTTCCCGCAATGCCCCGCCGTAGCCGACCGGCAACGCCAGTTTCGGCTTCAGCACCAGCGGCGTCGAGCCCCGGATAATGCGCCGCTCGCAGCGTTGTGGCTGGGTGCGATAGTCGTTGATGGCTGCCACCAGTTGCCTTTCCCCGCTGGCATGGGCGGGGTTGGCGAACAAGTGGAAAAAAGGAATGAGGCAGAGCGAGACAAAGGGGGAGCGACGGACTGCGTGGCGCATGGGGTGAATGGCTCTGGTGAATGGCGGCGGCAAGGCCGAATTAAGGGCTCGGCTAAGACTGTGCGCCTCAATCCAGGTTCACTGGTGGCGGGTACAAATTTGTAGTTGGAGTTTCGGTACTCCAACGAAGGCAATCCGGGCCAAGGGGGCGTCCAAACTCTATCAAGCCGGTAACCCCGCCAACCTCAACCCTTCGGCAAATCGGGCCAGATCCTCATCGCGGTAAATCGGCAGCCACTGGCGCAAGGTCGACACCCTTAACCCTGGGTCTTGTGCCCGCAAGCGCTCCATCGCCCGGTGCGCGCTGTCCATCCGCCCACTCAGTGCATGGCTGGCCGCCAGCAGGGCCACCGCTGCCAGCAGGCTGGGCAGATTCCCCAGCGACTTTTCCGCCCACTCCACAGCCTCATCCAGCCGCCCGGCAAAGAAATGCGCCAACGCCATGCCCACCTGCATGCGAAACATCTCCGGGTCCAGTGGGCTCAGCCGTGTGGCGTGCTTGAGATTGTCGATGGCGGTCTGTGTCTCGCCGCGTAACGCCCTGAGTATCCCGCCCAGGTACCAGGCCGGCGCCAGGTTGGAGTTGAGCAGGCGCGCCCGGTCAAGCAGCGCTATCGCGCCGTCCAGGTCACCCGTCAGATGCCCCAGGGCATGGCCGCCGCGGGTCAACGCCACGGCATCGTCACGCCCCAGTTCCACTGCCAGGCGCGCAAGCCGGGCACCCTCGGTGATTTCCTGGGCACGATCATCCATCCAGCCATTGAGCTTGCGCCAGAAGTAGCACCACGCCGCCATGCCATAGGCTGAAGCGAACTCAGGGTCCAGTTCGATGGCGTGGTAGTACAGCGGTAGAGCCTGGGCGATGGCGTCGCGCGTTCCGTTATGCAGCTTGGCCGTGCCGCGCAGGTAATAATCGTAGGCGCACAGGTTGCCGGTGGGCTTGCGCTTGGCACGTTCGATCTCCGCCCTTTCCAGCTGCGGGGCGATGGCGCCCACCACGCTTTCGGTCACCTGGTCCTGCAACTCGAACAGATCGTCGAGCCGCCCCTCGAAACGCTCGGCCCACAGATGCTCGCCGCTGGTGGCGTCGATCAGCTGGCCCGTAATGCGTAGCCGCTTGCCAGCCTTGCGCACGCTGCCTTCGAGTACATAGCGCACGCCCAGTGCCTGGCCAACCTGCTGCACATCGATGCGCTGGCCTTTGAAGGTGAAGCTCGAGTTGCGGGCGATGACGAACAGCCAGCGAATGCGGGACAGGGCGGCGATGATGTCCTCGACCATCCCGTCGGCGAAATAGTCCTGCTCAGGGTCACCGCTGAGGTTCTGGAAGGGCAGCACGGTGATCGACGGTTTATCGGGCAGGGCAGGGCCACAGGCGACGGGAACAGGTTCGGATGGGGCCTGTGCCGCGCTGCTGGAAGGCTCGCGGACCAGGCCGACGAAGCGGTAGCCCTTGCGCGCGATCGTGCGTACCAGGCGCTGCTCTTCACCGGAATCGCCGATGGCTTTGCGCACGGCATTGATATGGCTGGTGATGGTCGATTCCGAGACGATCTTGCCGTTCCACACGCGCGCCAACAACTCGTCACGCCCCAGCACCTGGTCGCGGTGACTGACCAGTTGCAAGAGCAGGTCGAACACCTGCGGGCCGATGGCCACGGCCTTTCCGCACAGGGTCAGCTCCCTGCGCTGTTCGTCGAGCACATAGTCGTCAAACTCGAATGGCACGATGTATCCCCTCGCGCGCCCTAGGCTAGGTGTCCGAGGCGACTGTTCAGTGGTATGGGCCGATGATACGGCAGCGCAAAGCTGGCTGCATACGCCAGGGCGTGGATTGAACAGTTTGGACGGAAATTCAAGCACGCCTGGAGGCAAAACCAGCCGGTACGCAAGGACTCTGCACAGGCCGGCGGCGCATGCTTGAACCACCACGACGGCAATGGTTGCGGTCGTGAACGTGGAGACAGCCCCAATGAAAATCGTGGTGATCGGAGGCACTGGCCTCATTGGTTCGAAGCTTGTCGATGGCCTGCGCGAGCGCGGCCACGATGCCGTCGCGGCAGCGCCGAGCACGGGGGTGAACAGCATCACCCGCGAGGGCTTGGCAGAGGCGATGAACGGTGCGGATGTGGTTGTGGATGTGGCGAATGCCCCGTCCTGGGAGGACCAGGCGGTGCTCGATTTTTTCGAGACGTCCACCCGCAACCTGCTGGCAGCCGAGAAAGCTGCAGGGGTCAAGCATCATGTCGCGTTGTCTATCGTGGGCAGCGAGCGGTTGCCGGAAAATGGCTACTTCCGGGCCAAGGTCGCCCAGGAGGCGCTGATCAGGGAGTCCGCGCTGCCGTACACCATTCTGCGCGCCACGCAGTTCTTCGAGTTCGTCGAAGGCATTGCCCAGGCAGGGACGGTGGGAGAGGAGATTCGCCTGTCGCCGGCGCTGTTCCAGCCTTTGGCCTCGGATGATGTGGTAGCGGCGCTGATCGATGTGGCGTTGGCGCCACCAGCGCTCGGCATGCTGGAGGTTGCCGGGCCAGAGGCCGCGCCACTGGATGAACTGGTGCGCCGCTTCCTGCGCCTGCGTGGAGATACACGCAAGGTGGTGGCGGATGTGCATGCCCGCTATTTCGGTGCCGAGCTCGATGACAAGTCGCTGACTCCCGGCAGCGGCGCGCGGCTTGGCAAGATCCGCTTCGAAGACTGGCTGGCTCGCCAGTGAGCGATTCAACCCCTATCCCGAACCGAAGGAGCATCACCATGTTCAGCCGCCCCCTCCTGGCCGCCGCGTTCACCGTGCTGGCCATAACCCCGGTAATCGCCGCCGAGCGGCCAGTCAGCAAAGTCACCGTGGTCTTCGACAGACCACTGCCCAACGTGCCAGGCAAAAGCATGCGCGGAGTGATCGTCGACTACGCCCCCGGGGCCGCGTCGCCCGCGCATCGGCACCCGAAATCCGCATTCATCTATGCCACGGTGCTGGAAGGCGAAGTGCGCAGCAGCGTCAATGGCGAGCCAGCCAAGGTCTACAAACCTGGCGAAAACTGGTACGAGGCACCGGGCGCTTTCCATGGCGTCAGTGCCAACGCCAGCGACAGCAAGCCGGCCAAGCTGATGGCCGTGTTCGTGCTCGACAGCAATGAGACGGTACTGGTCACGCCGAGCGAGAAGTAGGCCTTCGGCCCTGTTGGCAGTGCCATGCCACCAGGGCCGAATACAGGACAACGCATCATGAACACACATGAACCTGAGCAGGCCCGCGCGGCGGTGATGCCGCAGCCTGCACGGATGAAGATAGTGGGCGTCGTGCTGTGCGTGGCAGCCATACTGTTGCTGGCTGTGGGCTGGCTGACGTTGCGCTCTGCTGACGCCGCCTTTACCGACAACGCCTATGTGCGTGGAGATGTCACGTCGCTGGCGGCCAAGGTGTCGGGTTACGTGACGGCGGTGGAGGTCGGGGACAATCAGCAGGTCAGGGCCGGTGACGTGTTGTTCCGTATCGATGACCGCGACTACCGTGCGCACCTGGCCCAGGCGCAGGCCAACCTGAAGGCTGCCGAGGCGCGTCTTGGCGATGTCGACGCTCAGACACGCCTGCAGCAGGCGCAGGTCCGCCAGGCCGAGGCGCAGCGCCAGTCGGCCCAGGCCGAGCGGCAGCTGGCCAGCAAAACCCACGAGCGCAGCCGCAAGCTGATTCAGTACAGTGCAATCAGCCAGGCCTTGGTCGATCAGACCGACGCCGCCCGCAGCAGCGCCGAGGCCGCGCTGAAGGCTGCGGCGGCGACACTCGATGCTCAGCGTCAGCGTATCGCCGTGCTGGATGCCCAGCGCGAGGCGGCCGTGGCGGCTATCGCCCAGGCCAGGTCCGCGCGCGACCTGGCGCTGATCGAGCTTGAGCATACCGTGGTGCGAGCGCCGGTTGCCGGCGTGATTGGTAATCGCCAGGTGCTTCTACCCAGTGGCGTTGTGTTCATCGCCGTGCTGCTGGGGGTGGCGTACCTGATCCAGGTGCGTGGTATCGCGCCTTTTGCCACCGTGCCGTTTGGCATCCTGGCAATCATGGCGGCGATGTGGATGCTTTCGGGCTCGACCCGCGAGAGTGGCATGCACGACATGATGGCCGCGGTCATACTGCGCGGTGCCGGGCTGGGGTTGCTGTTTCTGTCGCTGACTCTGATTGCCTTTGGCAGGCTGGGCCGGCACAGCCTGGCCAGTGGTATCGGCCTTTTCAATACCGGGCGGCAGGTGGGTGGGCTTTTGGGGGTGGCAGGATTGCAGACGCTGCTCGACCAGTATGGCGTGCTCAATGCCCAGACGCTTGGTGCGCATGTGAGCACAGGCGCGACAGCGGTAAATGAACGGCTTGATTCGGTGACGTCGATGTTGCGGCTTGAGGGTATTGACCCGCCGGCAGCTGGACGAGTGGCCATGAGCCTGTTGTCGCAGGCAGTGACGGGGCAAGGGGCGGTGATCGCCTTCGACACGGCATTCATCGCTGTGGCGTTGCTGTTTGCCGTGGCAGCGCCGCTGCTGGTGTGCATCAAGTTGCTGTTGGCGCGCATGGCCGGGAAACAGGACGCCGGGCAATCTCATGAAGGTGAATTGCCGGTTTCACGTCGTGAGCTTTCGCTGTAAAACGGCGCTGTGCCTAATTTGAATGCAGCAGCAAGGTAAACCGCAATGACACAAGCTACCGATCAGGCTTTTTACGACCGCGCGGATGCGCATATCGAACTGGCGAACCAGCAGATCGAGAAAATCGAAGACCTGGGCAAGGTCAGTGCCTCACTGACCTTCGGCGCCTCGCGCTTCAATGCCTGGATGAGTGCCCGCAGTTTCAAGACCAGTGCCGAACTGGCTGCCGCGCGGGAGGAGCTGTTGAAGTATTTCTGCGAGCAGTACCGGATGATGCTCGAGGACAACCTGGACGAGCACATCGAGCATTTCGACCGGTATGTGCTGGGCAAAGGCGACTGAACTTTATGGGGCAGGCGGTCCCTTGTAGGAGCGGCCTTGTGTCGCGAACGGGCTGCGGAGCAGCCCCAGGACCTCAGCCGAAATGCATAAATTGCTGGGGCTGCTCTGCAGCCCTTTCGCGACACAAGGCCGCTCCTACAGGGTACGCGATGCGTGGATAAACCCGGTGACGGGCTATCGGGCCTTCTTCTCCAGAATCCGCGGCCCGGTACCTTCCTTGCCTAGCACATCCTCGGGGTTGCGCAGCGGGCAATCTTCCAGCGACAGGCAGCCGCAACCAATGCAGTTGTCCAGGCTGTCGCGCAACGCTTCCAGGGTGCGGATGCGGGCGTTCAGGTCTTCGCGCCAGGCGGTCGACATCTCGCCCCATTGCGCTGCCGTGAGCTTGCTGTTGGGCGCATAGCGGCTGAAGGCCTGCTTGATCTCGTCAAGCGGAATACCCGTGCGCTGCGCCACCTTGATGATAGCCAGCGTGCGCAGCACCAGTGAAGGATAGCGGCGCTGGTTACCCGCCGTACGGACGCTGGCGATCAGCCCCTTGGTCTCGTAGAAGTGCAGCGCAGAAACCGCCACGCCGCTGCGTTTGGCCACTTCCCCTACCGTTAGCATCCGTGTGTTGTCCGCTGCCATGCCTGTTGACCTCAAGTTAACTCGAGCTCTTATAGTCCTGCCCGATCTTCCCCGCAACCGCTTTCCCTGATGATCGGAGCACTGCATGAACAAAAGGACGTTACTGGCCTGGGCTGGCGCTGTTGCAGGTGTGCTGGCCGCTGCCTATGCATTGGTCGGCAGTGGCTCGGCGCCGCCGGCTGCGGCGGCATGGCCGGCGACCAAGGTGGCGCTGGCCACGGCCGAGCAAGTGCAACTGGCACGGCAGAACTTTGCTTCGGGGGAGCTGGAGGCGGTCAACCAGGTACAGGTGGCGGCCGAGACTGCGGGGCGCATCACCCGCATCGCTTTCGAGTCGGGGCAATTGGTGAGTGCAGGGCAGTTGCTGGTACAGCTGAACGATGCCCCGGAGCAGGCCCAGCGCGTGCAGTTGCGCGCCAGGCTGCGCAATGCCGAAGTGGTGCTGCAGCGCAGCCGCAAGCTGCGCGCGGTGAACGCCGTGTCACAGGAGCTGCTCGACAATGCGGCCACCGCCGTGGACGTGGCCAGCGGTGAGCTGCAGCATGTCGAGGCGCTGATCGCGCAGAAGGCAATTCGCGCGCCGTTTGCCGGCAAGCTCGGCATTCGCCGGGTGCATCAGGGCCAGTACCTGAGTGCCGGTGAGACCATCGCCAGCCTGGCCGACATCAGCCAGCTGTACGTCAATTTTTCCCTGGGCGAACAAGCCGCCCCCGAAGTGCACGTGGGGCAACTGCTGGCGCTGACGGTGGATGCGGTGCGCGGGCAGGACTTCCAGGCCCGGGTGGTCGCGGTGGACCCGGTGGTGAGCAAGGCGCGCCTGGTGCAGGTGCAGGCGGCCTTGCCGAACCCGGGCGGGCAGTTGCAGCCGGGTATGTACGCCGGCGTGCGCCTGGATGCCGCGCAGCCGTCAAGCGTGCTGGCCGTGCCGGAAACCGCGATCACCTACACCGCCTACGGGCAGACGGTGTTCGTCGCTACCCGGGACCCTGAACAGGGCACCCGGGTCAGCCGGGTGCGGGTGACTACCGGTGAGCGCTGGCAGGGGCGGGTGGAGATCACCTCAGGCCTGGCACCCGGTGACCAGGTGGTGGTTTCCGGCCAGTTGAAACTGAGCGACGGCATGCCGGTCGAGCCAGTGGCTCAGGACAGCCTGCAGGCCAGCCAGGGAGGGCGGCAATCGTGAAGTTCACCGACCTCTTTGTCCGCCGCCCGGTGCTGGCGCTGGTGGTCAGCAGCCTGATCATCCTGTTGGGGTTGTTTGCCATGGGCAAGCTGCCGATCCGCCAGTACCCGCTGCTGGAAACTTCCACCATCACCATCAGCACCGAGTACCCGGGCGCCTCTGCCGAGCTGATGCAAGGCTTCGTGACCCAGCCGATCACCCAGGCGGTGTCGTCGGTCGAAGGCATCGACTACCTGTCCTCGTCGTCGCAGCAGGGGCGCAGCCTGATCACCTTGCGCATGGTGCTCAACCGCGATTCGACCCAGGCGCTTGCCGAGACCATGGCCAAGGTCAACCAGGTGCGCTATCGCCTGCCGGAAAAGGCCTACGACCCGGTGGTGGAGCTGTCGGCAGGTGACTCCACGGCGGTGGCCTACGTGGGCTTTGCCAGCGAAACCTTGTCGATACCCGAACTGAGCGATTACCTGTCGCGGGTGGTGGAACCGCAGTTCTCCGGCATCGACGGTGTGGCCAAGGTGCAGTCGTTCGGCGGGCAGCGCCTGGCCATGCGCCTTTGGCTGGACAGCGAACAGATGGCCGGGCGCGGGGTGACGGCTGCCGACGTGGCACAGGCGGTGCGTGCCAACAACTACCAGGCGACGCCGGGGCAGGTGCGTGGGCAGTACGTGCTGGCCGATATCCAGGTGGACACCGACCTGACCCGGGTCGAGGACTTCCGCGAGCTGATCATCCGCAACGATGGCACCGACCTGGTGCGCCTGCGCGATGTCGGCACCGTCGAGCTGAGCGCGGCGGCCACCCAGACCAGCGCCACCATGGACGGCAAGCCCGCCGTGCACCTGGGGCTGTTCCCCACCCCGACCGGCAACCCGCTGGTGATCGTCGAGGGTATTCGCCAGCTGCTGCCGCAGATCCGCCAGACCCTGCCACCCGGGGTGGAGGTGGCGCTGGCCTACGAAACCGCACGCTTCATCGACGCCTCGATCGACGAGGTGCTGCGCACGCTGGTGGAGGCCATGGTGATCGTGGTGCTGGTCATCTGGCTGTGCCTGGGTTCGCTGCGCAGCGTGGTGATCGCGGTGGTGGCCATCCCGCTGTCGATGCTCGGTGCGGCGGGCCTGATGCTGCTGTTCGGCTTCAGCCTGAACCTGCTGACCTTGCTGGCGATGGTGCTGGCCATCGGCCTGGTGGTGGACGATGCCATCGTGGTGGTGGAGAACGTGCACCGTCATATCGAAGAGGGCAACTCGCCGATTGCCGCGGCGCTGGCCGGGGCGCGGGAAATCGCCGGGCCGGTGATCGCCATGACCCTGACCCTGGCCGCCGTATACGCGCCGATCGGCTTGATGGGCGGGCTGACCGGCACGCTGTTCCGTGAGTTTGCCCTGACCCTGGCGGGGGCGGTGATCGTGTCGGGCATCGTCGCGCTCACCCTGTCGCCGGTGATGAGTTCGCTGTTGTTGCAACCCGGCCAGCAGCATGGCGCCATGGCCAACATGGCCGACCGCCTGTTCGGCATGCTGACCGGGGTCTATGGGCGAGTACTCGCCTACACCCTGTCGCATCGCTGGATCAGTGGTGGTGTGGCGCTTGTGGTGTGCCTGAGCCTGCCTTGGCTGTACCTGCTGCCGCAGCGCGAACTGGCCCCGCCCGAGGACCAGGCGGCGGTGCTGACGGCCATCAAGTCGCCGCAGCATGCCAGCCTGGATTATGTGGAGCGCTTTGCCCTGAAGCTGGACCAGGTGATGAAGTCCCTCGCCGAAACCACCGACACCTGGATCATCAACGGCACCGACGGCCCGGCCGCCAGTTTCGGCGGCATCAACCTCAGCGCCTGGCAGGCCCGCGAGCGTTCCGCCGCGCAGGTGCAGGCGCAGTTGCAGCAGGCCGTGGCGGACATCGAGGGCAGCAGCATCTTCGCCTTCCAGGTGGCCTCGCTGCCGGGTTCCAGCGGTGGCTTGCCGGTGCAGATGGTGTTGCGCAGCGCACAGGACTACCCCGAGCTGTACCAGACCATGGAAATGATCAAGCAGCGCGCCCGCGACAGCGGCCTGTTCAGCGTGGTGGACAGCGACCTCGACTACAACAACCCGGTGGTCAAGGTGCGCATCGACCGCGCCAAGGCGGCCAGCCTGGGCATCAGCATGCAGGCCATCGGCGAGTCGCTGGGTGTGCTGGTGGGTGAACAGTACCTCAACCGCTTCGCCCTGTTCGGGCGCTCCTACGACGTGATCCCGCAAAGCATCCAGGACCAGCGCCTGACGCCGGCAGCGCTGAACCGCCAGTACGTGCGCGCCGAAAACGGCACCCTGGTGCCGCTGGCCACGGTGGTGCACCTGGACATCGAAGTGGCGCCCAACCGCTTGCTGCAGTTCGACCAGCAGAACGCCAGTACCCTGCAGGCGATCCCGGCGCCCGGTGTGTCGATGGGTAATGCCGTGGCATTTCTCGAACAGCTTGCCGCCGAACTGCCACCTGGCTTCAGCCATGACTGGCAATCGGAGTCGCGCCAGTACGTGCAGGAGGGCTTTGCCCTGATGTGGGCGTTTCTCGCCGCCCTGGTGGTGATCTACCTGGTGCTGGCCGCGCAGTACGAAAGCCTGGTGGACCCGCTGATCATCCTGGTGACCGTGCCGCTGTCGATCTGCGGTGCGCTGCTGCCGCTGGCGCTGGGCTGGGCCACGCTGAACATCTACACGCAGATCGGCCTGGTGACCCTGATCGGCCTGATCAGCAAGCACGGCATCCTGATGGTGGAGTTCGCCAACGAGATCCAGGTGCGTGACAACCTCGACCGTGCCACCGCCATCGTCCGCGCCGCGCAGATACGCCTGCGGCCGGTGCTGATGACCACGGCGGCGATGACCTTCGGCGTGCTGCCACTGCTGTTCGCCAGCGGTGCCGGGGCCAACAGCCGCTTTGGCCTGGGGGTGGTGATCGTGTGCGGGATGCTGGTGGGGACCTTGTTTACCCTGTTTGTGCTGCCGACGATCTATGCCTTGCTGGCGCGAGACCATCGGGTGACCACGGTGCGGGGGCAGCAGTTGGTGGAGGCTGAGCGGGTGCTGGACATGTGAGGTAAACCTGGCCACTGCTTACAGGCATGCGCGATCCCTGTAGGAGCGGCCTTGTGTCGCGAAAGGGCTGCGCAGCAGCCCCAGGATTTCCGCGCAGGTGCATAAATTGCCGGGGCTGCTGCGCAGCCCTTTCGCGACACAAGGCCGCTCCTACAGGGATCGCGCAAGTTTTGGGATATCGAGCATGGCGCTGGTTTGATCAGCCAGGCGACCGGTCGCGGCGCATCTGGCTAACCAGGGTAAAGCGGTCATCCGGGTGCACCGTCTCGGACACCGCCATCAGGTCGCCGTTTTCCTCGCGGTAATGGCGAATGATCTTCAGCCCCGGCGCGCCTGTCTCGGCCTTCAGCACTCGGGCCATTTCCGCGCTCAGCAACACTGCCCGCACCTGCTGGTCGACCACCGCGATCGCCCGGCCATAGTGCTGCTCGATCAGCCCCGCAATCAGTTGGTCGGGGTGCTCGCGGGCCAACTCGATGACCTCGGCATGGTCGCGCTGCGCGTACACATCGGTCCAGCACAGCGGCGCCGCGTTGTGCACGCGGTCGACACGGATGCTCGACACGCAGAAGTAGTGCTCGCCTGGTACCAGCCCCAGCCGCGCCGCCTCGCTCAGGTCGGCGACGAAGTGGCGCACGTCCTGGATTTCCCGTTGCTGCGTTTCCGCCAGGTGCGCCAGGTCCGCCACGCTGGCCAGTGACTGCGAGTAGCCACCGCGCGGGCTGCTGGCCTCCACCCGGGTGCCTACGCGCTTGCGCCGCGATACCAGCCCTTGGTTGAGCAATTGGTTGATCGCCGCGCGCACCGTGTGTCGGCTCACATCGTACAGGTCGCACAGCTCGAACTCGGTCGGCAGCAGGCTGCCCACCGGGTAGCGGCCGCTGGCGATGCCTTCCATCAAGTCCTTGGCCACGGTGCTATAGCGCGTCGGGTTCATACCTTTGGTCTGTCTCGCGAATTTGTAACAGCGGCGGGGCGCAATGCGGCCCCGGAAATCAAGCCTGTGCGGGCAGGCTCATATGCAGCAAGGGGAACGGCCGGCCTTCGCCATCCAGCGGTGAACGGCCGGTCTGGATGAAACCATAGTGCCGGTAGAACCCCACCGCCTGCGGGTTCTGCTCGTTGACATCGACGCTCATCACGCTGTGCTTCTGGCGGCCGAAGTCCAGCAGCGCGCGGCCTACGCCCTGGCCATGGCGTTCGGGGGCGACGAAGAGCATTTCCACGTGGTTGCCATTGAAACCGATGAAGCCCAGCGGGCGGTCTTCGGTGTCAACCGCGACCCAGAGCTCGACGGCCAGAAGGTAGACGTCGCGCAATTGCGGCAGCAGCGCGTCGATGTCGGACGCTTGTAGAAAGTGGTGCGTGGCGCGCACGGCGCGCAGCCAGATATCGAGCAGTTGCGGGTGGTCTGCAGCGATACTTTGGCGAATGATCATGGAGTCATGCCTGGGCGGTGTATGGCCGGGGAGGCCGGGAGGAAGAAAAAGGGTACCCGGATTGTGTGGGGCGGGGCAATGGACGGTGGGGCAGGGCATCAGCTGATGTGTTGCCCGGGCCGGCCCTTTCGCGGGTAAACCCGCTCCCACAGGGTACGCGTACCGCTTGCGAATTCAGTTCTCTACGTGGCAGCGCAGCCCAACGCGCTGGGCAATCTGCCTGAAAAACGGTATCTAGATGCCCGCCTCCAGGCCCAGCAAGTCCTGCACCGTCTGCCTGCGGCGAATCATCCGTAGCGCTCCATCCTCGATCAGGAACTCCGGCAGCAACGGCCGGCTGTTGTAGTTCGATGACATCGACGCGCCATAGGCCCCGGCGTCGTGGATCACCAGCAGGTCACCCACCTGCGCCTGGGGCAGGTCGTGCGGGGTCAGTTCCTGGTCATCCTGGGTGAACACATCACCCGACTCGCACAGCGGCCCGGCCACCACGGTCGGCTGCCGTGGGCGATCCACCGGTTGGCCGTTGGCGTCGAGCAGGGTCATGCGGTGGTAGGCCCCGTACATCGCTGGGCGCATCAGGTCGTTGAAACCGGCGTCGATCATGACGAAGGTGTTGCGGCCCACCTGCTTCACGGCGCGTACCTCGGCCACCAGGTAGCCCGATTCCGCCACCAGGAAGCGCCCTGGCTCGATCTCCATGCGCACGGGGTGGCCCAGCATCGCTTCGATTTCCTTGCGGGCCACGGCCCAGGTCCGGGCGTAGCGTTGCAGGTCGACCGGCTTGTCGCTGCTGCGGTACGGGGTGGAAAGGCCGCCGCCAATGGAGAACGCCTCGATGTCCACGCCCAGGCGGCCGATCAGCTCGATCATCGAGCGGGCCACTTGCTCCAGGTGCTGGTAATCCACCCCCGAGCCGATGTGCATGTGCACCCCTACCAGGTGCAGGCCATGGGTTTTCACGCAGGCCAGCGCTTCGCCCAGCTCTTCGTGCCAGATGCCGTGTTTGCTGTTCTCGCCGCCGGTGTTGGTCTTGCGGCTGTGGCCATGGCCGAAGCCGGGGTTGATGCGGATCCACACGCGGTGGCCGGGCGAGCGTTCACCCAGTTGGCGCAGCATGTCGATGGAACCGGCGTTGACTTCGATCTTCGAGGCCACCACCCGCTCCAGGGTCGGCCGGTCCAGCGCGTCGCAGGTCAGCACCACGCCGGCAGGGTCGCCATCCACGCTGGCGCCCGCGGCGAAGGCCCGCTCCATTTCGCCCAGCGACACTGCGTCCAGCACCAGGCCGTGGGCGCGCATCAGGCGCAGCACATGCAGGTTGGGGTTGGCCTTCTGGGCGAAGCGCACGGTGTCGAACACCTTCAGCTGTTCGACACGCTCGGCGATGGTGCCGGCGTCGTAGGCCCACAGCGGCGAGCCGTGCTGGCGGACAGCCTCGGCCAGAAGAGTGAAGGGTGCAGTCATGGTGGCGCTACTCATATAAGGAAGGCCACGAGGATGAGCCAAAGCAGGAATTCAGAAAAATAGCTATTTTTCTGTCAGCCATTCATATCTGATATGACCATTGCCGACTTGCCAGGTGTTGCCCGTGAAACTGTCCGTCCGCCATATCGAAGTGTTCCGCGCCATCATGGCCGCTGGCAGCGTCACCGGTGCGGCGCGCCTGCTGTTTACCTCGCAGCCCACCGTCAGCCGTGAGCTGGCGCGGCTGGAGCAGGTAACCGGGCTGAACCTGTTCGAGCGCGAAGGTGGCCGCCTGGTGGCGACGGCCCAGGCGCTGCTGTTGATCGAGGAGGTTGAGCGGGCCTACGTAGGGCTGGAGCGCATCGACCGCTTTGCCCAGGCCATCCGCAATTTCGAGCAGGGCCGGCTGGCCATTACCTGCCTGCCGCTGTTTTCCCAGACCTTGCTGCCCAAGGCTTGCCAGCGCTTTCACCAGCAGCACCGGGGCGTGAGCGTGAGTATCCTGGCGCAGGAGTCGCCGTTGCTGGAGGAGTCGCTGGTTGCCCAGCAGCATGACCTGGGCCTGACCGAGGTAGAGCAGATACCGCGTGGCGCCTACGGCGAATTGCTGTTCAGCGCCAACATGGTGTGCGTGCTGCCCGACGGGCACCCGTTGCAGGCCAGGGCCGAGCTGGAGCTGAGCGATTTCCACGAGGTCGACTTCATCAACCTGGCCAGCCTGGACACCTACCGGCAGCGCCTGGACCAGCACTTTCGCGCGGCAGGGGTGAACCGCCGCACGGTCATCGAGACCACCAGTGCTGCCTCGGTGTGCGCCATGGTGAGGCAGGGCCTGGGGGTGGCGATCATCAACCCGCTGAGCGGGCTGGAGGCGGCGCAGGGCGGGTTGCCGATCCGGCGGTTGCGGGTGTCGGTGCCGTACCAGGTGATGCTGATCAGGCCGGACCACCGGCCGGCGTCGGCGGCGGTGGAGCCGTTTTGCCAGGCGTTGCGGGTGCAGGCTCGGGAGATGCAGCAAGCGCTGGCATGATCGTTGTGGGGGAACTGCCTTGCACAAAACCTAAAAACTGGCGCGATCACTGTGGGAGCGGGCAAGCCCGCGAAGCAGGCGACGCGATGGATGGCACCGGCTGTGCCGGTGTTCGCGGGCATGCCCGCTCCCACAGGGGCAGCGCCGGTATTCAGTTTGTCACAGCTCGCAAACGAAGGTGCCGGTCCCGGCCAGGATGTTCTCCAGGGTTTCCTTCACTTCATCCATGTCACTCAACTCGCTGGTCAGGTTGATCTCCAGCACCTCATCCCCCTTCAGCGCATCCCGGTCGCCGGCCGCCACTTCGATCAGCAGGCGCTTGGCGCTCAGGGTTACTTTCAGGCCATCCAGCGTCGACGGCTCGTCATCCAGGGTCAGGTCGACGGTGTCTTCGTCCGGGTAGCGGGTCAGCAGGAACATCTGACCCTTGTCGCTGTGGCAGCACAGGGTCGCCATGTTGTCTTCCTCGTCATCGCAAGGGGTGGCGAACAGCAGGGCAGTATTGATTTGCATGGACAAGGCTCGGATCAAAGGAAACGGAAGGGAATTCTGACAGTCTTGCCGACAGGCATAAACGTAAAGTTACCCCCCCTTGACCGAAATTGTCGCAGCGCTGCAAGCCTTGATGACCGATCAGTCGTTAAGCTTCGGCGAGCCCTGGGCGTGCCTGCGCACGTTCAACGCCTGGTTTTACCGTCCGCCTTGCCACGGGTTGGCTATCGTTGATCCGTACACGGCGCACGCAGCGACGCTTCAATTATTACAAAGCCCAAGCGGAGTACCACAGATGGCGTTCTTCACCGCAGCCAGCAAAGCCGACTTCCAGCATCAACTGCAAGCGGCCCTGGCGCAGCACATCAGCGAACAGTCCCTGCCACAAGTCGCGCTGTTCGCCGAGCAGTTCTTCGGCATCATCTCTCTGGACGAACTCACCCAACGCAGGCTTTCCGACCTGGCCGGCTGCACCCTGTCAGCCTGGCGCATCATCGAGCGTTTCGACCCCGAATACCCGCAAGTACGGGTGTACAACCCCGATTACGAGCGTAATGGCTGGCAATCGACCCACAGCGTGGTCGAAGTGCTGCACCACGACCTGCCGTTCCTGGTCGACTCGGTACGCACCGAGCTCAACCGCCGCGGCTACAGCATCCACACCCTGCAGACCACCGTGCTCAGCGTGCGCCGCGGCGCCAAAGGCGAGCTGCTTGAACTGCTGCCCAAGGGCACCCAGGGCGAGGACGTACGCCATGAGTCGCTGATGTACATGGAGATCGACCGTTGCGCCAACGCTGCCGAGCTGACGGTGTTGGCCCGCGAGATCGAGCAGGTGCTGGCCGAGGTGCGGGTGGTGGTGGCCGACTTCGAACCGATGAAGGCCAAGCTGCGCGAAGTGGTGGCGGAGGTAGAGCAGACAGCCTTTGGCCCGGCGCAGAACGAAAAGGGCGAGGTCAAGGCTTTCCTCGAGTGGCTGCTGGACAACCACTTCACCTTCCTGGGCTATGAAGAATTCACCGTCAAGGGCGACGCCGATGGCGGCCAGATGGTCTACGACGAGCAGTCGTTCCTTGGCCTGCCGCGTCGCCTGCGCGTGGGCCTGACGAGCGACGAGCTGCGCATCGAAGACTACGCCGTGGCCTACCTCAACGAACCGCTGCTGCTGTCGTTCGCCAAGGCCGCGCTGCCAAGCCGCGTACACCGCCCGGCCTACCCGGACTACGTGTCGATCCGCCAGCTGGACGCCGACGGCAAGGTGATCAAGGAACACCGCTTCATGGGCCTGTACACCTCGTCGGTGTACGGCGAAAGCGTGCATGCCATCCCTTATATCCGGCAGAAGGTCACCGAAGTCGAGCGCCGCTCGGGCTTCGATCCCAAGGCCCACCTGGGCAAGGAACTGGCCCAGGTACTGGAAGTACTGCCGCGCGACGACCTGTTCCAGACCCCGGTCGACGAGCTGTTCAGCACCGTCATGTCGATCGTGCAGATCCAGGAACGCAACAAGATCCGCGTGTTCCTGCGCAAGGACCCATACGGCCGCTTCTGCTACTGCCTGGCCTATGTACCGCGGGAAATCTACTCCACTGAAGTGCGGCAGAAGATCCAGCAGGTGCTGATGGAGCGCCTGAAGGCCAGCGACTGCGAGTTCTGGACCTTCTTCTCCGAATCGGTGCTGGCACGTGTTCAGCTGATTCTGCGGGTAGACCCGAAAAACCGCATCGACATCGACCCGCAGCAGCTGGAACGCGAAGTGATCCAGGCCTGTCGTTCGTGGCATGACGACTACTCGGCACTGGTGATCGAGAACTTCGGCGAAGCCCAGGGCACCAACATCCTCGCCGACTTCCCCAAAGGTTTCCCGGCCGGCTACCGCGAGCGCTTCGCCGCGCACTCGGCGGTGGTCGACCTGCAGCACGTGCTGAACCTGTCGGAAAGCAAGCCGCTGGCGATGAGCTTCTACCAGCCATTGACCCAGGTCGGGGAACGCACCCTGCACTGCAAGCTGTACCACGCCGACACGCCGCTGGCGCTGTCCGACGTGCTGCCGATCCTGGAGAACCTTGGCCTGCGCGTACTCGGCGAGTTCCCGTACCGCCTGCGCCATGCCAGTGGCCGCGGCTACTGGATCCATGACTTCGCCTTCACCTACAGCGAAGGCCTGAGCCTGGACATCCAGCAGCTCAACGACACTCTGCAGGATGCCTTCATCCACATCGTCCGCGGCGATGCCGAGAACGACGCCTTCAACCGCCTGGTGCTGACCGCCGGCCTGCCATGGCGCGACGTGGCGCTGCTGCGCGCCTACGCCCGTTACCTGAAGCAGATTCGCCTGGGCTTCGACCTGGGCTACATCGCCAGTACCCTGAACAACCACACCGACATCGCCCGCGAGCTGACCCGGTTGTTCAAGACCCGCTTCTACCTGGCGCGCAAGCTCACCCAGGAAGACCTGGATGACAAGCAACTGCGCCTGGAGCAAGCCATCCTGACCGCGCTGGACGACGTGCAGGTGCTCAACGAAGACCGCATCCTGCGTCGCTACCTGGACCTGATCAAGGCCACCCTGCGCACCAACTTCTACCAGCCGGACGCCAACGGCCACAACAAGTCGTACTTCAGCTTCAAGTTCAACCCCAAGCTGATCCCCGAACTGCCTAAACCAGTGCCCAAGTTCGAGATCTTCGTCTACTCGCCACGGGTCGAAGGCGTGCACCTGCGCTTTGGCAACGTCGCCCGCGGTGGCCTGCGCTGGTCCGACCGCGAGGAAGACTTCCGCACCGAAGTGCTGGGCCTGGTGAAAGCCCAGCAGGTGAAGAACTCGGTGATCGTGCCGGTCGGCGCCAAGGGCGGCTTCCTGCCGCGCCGCCTGCCGCTGGGCGGCAGCCGTGACGAGATCGCCGCCGAAGGCGTGGCGTGCTACCGCATCTTCATTTCCGGCCTGCTCGACATCACCGACAACCTGAAGGACGGTGGCGTGGTGCCGCCGGCCAACGTGGTACGCCATGACGATGACGACCCGTACCTGGTGGTGGCGGCCGACAAGGGCACCGCGACCTTCTCGGACATCGCCAACGGCATCGCCATCGACTACGGCTTCTGGCTGGGCGACGCCTTCGCCTCGGGCGGCTCGGCCGGTTACGACCACAAGAAGATGGGCATTACCGCGCGCGGCGCCTGGGTGGGCGTGCAGCGCCACTTCCGCGAGCGCGGCATCAATGTGCAGGAAGACCCGATCACCGTCATTGGCGTCGGCGACATGGCCGGCGACGTGTTCGGCAACGGCCTGCTGATGTCCGACAAGCTGCAACTGGTGGCGGCGTTCAACCACCTGCACATCTTCATCGACCCGAACCCGGAGCCTGCGTCCAGCTTTGCCGAGCGCAAGCGCCTGTTCGACCTGCCGCGCTCGGCCTGGAGCGACTACGACACCAGCATCATGTCCGAAGGCGGCGGGATCTTCCCGCGCAGTGCCAAGAGCATCGCCATCAGCCCGCAGATGAAAGAGCGCTTCGCCATCGAAGCCGATCGCCTGACCCCGACCGAGCTGCTCAATGCGCTGCTCAAGGCACCGGTAGACCTGCTGTGGAACGGTGGCATCGGTACCTACGTCAAGGCCAGCACCGAGAGCCACGCCGACGTCGGCGACAAGGCCAACGACGCGCTGCGGGTCAATGGCAACGAGCTGCGCTGCAAGGTGGTGGGCGAGGGCGGCAACCTGGGCATGACCCAGCTTGGCCGGGTCGAGTTCGGCCTGCATGGCGGCGCCACCAACACCGACTTCATCGACAATGCCGGCGGCGTGGACTGCTCCGACCACGAGGTCAACATCAAGATCCTGCTCAACGAAGTGGTGCAGGGTGGCGACATGACCGAGAAGCAGCGCAACCAGCTGCTGGGCAGCATGACCGACGAAGTGGCCGGCCTGGTGCTGGGCAACAACTACAAGCAAACCCAGGCGCTGTCGCTGGCGGCCCGCCGCGCCCGCGAGCGGATTGCCGAGTACAAGCGCCTGATGGCCGACCTGGAGGCCCGAGGCAAGCTGGACCGCGCCATCGAGTTCCTGCCGTCCGAAGAGCAGTTGGCCGAGCGCCTGGCCGCCGGCCAGGGCCTGACCCGCGCCGAGCTTTCGGTGCTGATCTCGTACAGCAAGATCGACCTCAAGGAACAGCTGCTCAAGTCGCTGGTGCCGGACGACGACTACCTGACCCGCGACATGGAAACCGCCTTCCCGCCGTCGCTGGTCAGCAAATTCGCCGAATCCATGCGCCGCCACCGCCTGAAGCGCGAAATCGTCAGCACCCAGATCGCCAACGACCTGGTCAACAACATGGGCATCACTTTCGTCCAGCGCCTGAAGGAGTCGACCGGCATGAGCCCGGCCAACGTGGCCGGGGCCTACGTGATCGTGCGCGACATCTTCCACCTGCCGCACTGGTTCCGTCAGATCGAGGCTCTGGACTACCAGGTGCCGGCGGAAATCCAGCTGACCCTGATGGACGAGCTGATGCGCCTGGGCCGTCGTGCCACCCGCTGGTTCCTGCGCAGCCGCCGCAACGAGCAGGACGCCGGGCGCGACACCGCGCACTTCGGGCCGAAGATCGCGCAACTGGGGCTCAAGCTCGACGAGTTGCTCGAAGGCCCGACCCGCGAGCGCTGGATGGTGCGCTACCAAGGCTTCGTCGAGGCTGGTGTGCCGGAGTTGCTGGCGCGCATGGTGGCTGGTACTACCCACCTGTACACCCTGTTGCCGATCATCGAGGCTTCGGACGTTACCGGCCATGACCCGGCGCAGGTGGCCAAGGCGTTCTTCGCCGTGGGCAGCGCACTGGACCTGACCTGGTACCTGCAGGAAATCAGCAACCTGCCGGTGGAGAACAACTGGCAGGCGCTGGCCCGCGAGGCGTTCCGCGACGACATCGACCTGCAGCAGCGGGCGATCACCATCTCGGTACTGCAGATGGCCGATGCACCGGAAGACATGGACGCCCGCGTGGCGCTGTGGGCCGAGCAGCACCGGGTGATGGTGGAGCGCTGGCGCGCCATGCTGGATGACCTGCGCAATGCCACCGGTACCGACTATGCGATGTACGCGGTAGCCAACCGCGAGCTGGTCGACCTGGCCATGAGCGGGCAGGCGGCAGTGGTGCCGTCCTGAGCCATGAGCTGAAATGAAAAGCCCCGGCAGCGATGCCGGGGCTTTTTTATTCCTGTGCTGCTATCACAAGGCTTGAGCGTAGTGAGGCCCCTGTAGGAGCGGATTTACCCGCGAAGAGGCCGGTACAGGCTTACTTGAACCTGCGCTCCACCCCTTTCTCCACCAGGATCTTCGCCGAAATCTCTTCCACCGAAAAATGCGTGGAATTGATGTTGGGAATGTTCTCCCGGCGGAACAGGTTTTCCACCTCGCGCACTTCGAACTCGCACTGGGCAAAGCTGGAATAGCGGCTGTTGGGTTTGCGCTCGTGGCGGATGGCGGTGAGGCGGTCGGGGTCGATGGTCAGGCCGAACAGCTTGTTATGGTGCTTTTTCAGCACCGCCGGCAGCTGCAGGCGCTCCATGTCTTCCTCGGTCAGCGGGTAGTTGGCGGCGCGGATGCCGAACTGCATGGCCATGTACAGGCAGGTGGGGGTCTTGCCGCAGCGCGATACGCCTACCAGGATCAGGTCGGCCTTGTCGTAGTAGTGGGTGCGTGCGCCATCGTCGTTGTCCAGGGCGAAATTCACCGCCTCGATGCGTTCCATGTAGTTGGAATTGCCGCCAATGGAGTGCGACTTGCCGACGGAATACGACGAATGGGCAGTCAATTCTTGTTCAAGCGGGGACAAAAACGAAGAAAAGATGTCGATCATGAAGCCATTCGAGGTAGCCAGGATCTCACGGATGTCCTGATTGACGATGGTGTCGAAGATGATCGGGCGTACACCATCGCGCTCGGCCGCAGCGTTGATTTGCTGGACCATGGTCCGCGCCTTTTCCGGCGAATCGATGTAGGGACGGGTGAATTTATTGAACGGAATGCTCTCGAATTGAGCGAGCAGACTCTGGCCCAGGGTTTCGGCGGTGATGCCGGTGCCGTCGGAGATGAAGAACGCGGTTCGTTTCATTTGCGATCTGGGCCTTAAGCTGATGACGTTTCTTGGATATGATAAGTTCGGTTTGCCGAATGCGGCTGTCGGCATTCTCACTTATTTTCCAGGTACAGGCCACAAGCGTCCGGCCAAGTCAACGAAGGCAGGCGGGCGCCCTTGAGCTTTTCCAACACAGTTAGTGGAGAGATCACCTTGGTAGAGTACGTAGTTTCCCTCGATAAGCTCGGCGTCCATGATGTGGAGCATGTGGGGGGCAAGAACGCATCCCTGGGCGAGATGATCAGCAACCTCGCAGGTGCTGGTGTATCGGTGCCGGGCGGCTTTGCCACTACGGCGCAGGCGTACCGCGATTTTCTCGAACAGAGTGGTCTCAACGACCGTATCCATGCCGCGCTCGACGCACTCGATGTGGATGACATCAACGCCCTGACCAAGACCGGCGCGCAGATTCGCCAGTGGGTCATGGAAGCCGACTTCCCGGCACGTCTGGATTCGGAAATCCGTACGGCCTTCGCCGAAATGGCTGCCGGCAACGACAACATGGCCGTTGCCGTGCGTTCCTCTGCCACCGCCGAAGACCTGCCGGACGCCTCGTTCGCTGGCCAGCAGGAAACCTTCCTCAACATCCGCGGCGTCGACAACGTGATCCGCGCGGCCAAGGAAGTGTTCGCCTCGCTGTTCAACGACCGTGCCATCGCCTACCGCGTGCACCAGGGCTTCGACCACAAGCTGGTGGCCCTGTCTGCTGGTGTGCAGCGCATGGTGCGTTCGGAAACCGGCACCGCCGGCGTCATGTTCACCCTCGACACCGAGTCGGGCTTCCGCGACGTGGTGTTCATCACCGGCGCCTACGGCCTGGGCGAAACCGTGGTGCAGGGTGCGGTCAACCCTGACGAATTCTACGTGCACAAGAACACCCTGCAGGCAGGCCGCCCGGCCATCCTGCGCCGCAACCTGGGCAGCAAGGCGATCAAGATGGTCTATGGCGAAGAAGCCAAGGCCGGCCGTTCGGTCAAGACCGTCGAAGTGGACCGCGCCGAGCGCGCGCGCTTCTGCCTGACCGATGCCGAGGTCAGCGAGCTGGCCAAGCAGGCCATGATCATCGAGCAGCACTACCAGCGCCCGATGGACATCGAATGGGCCAAGGACGGTGACGACGGCAAGCTGTATATCGTCCAGGCGCGCCCCGAGACGGTGAAGAGCCGCTCCAGCGCCAACGTCATGGAACGCTACCTGCTGAAAGAAAAAGGCACCGTTCTGGTCGAAGGCCGCGCCATTGGCCAGCGCATCGGCGCCGGCAAGGTCCGCGTGATCAACGACGTATCGGAAATGGACAAGGTCCAGCCGGGCGACGTGCTGGTCTCCGACATGACCGACCCGGACTGGGAACCGGTGATGAAGCGCGCCAGCGCCATCGTCACCAACCGTGGCGGGCGTACCTGCCACGCGGCGATCATCGCCCGTGAGCTGGGCATTCCGGCCGTGGTCGGTTGCGGCAACGCCACCCAGGTGCTGAAAGACGGCCAGGGTGTGACTGTGTCCTGTGCCGAAGGCGATACCGGCTTCATCTTCGAGGGCGAGCTGGGCTTCGATGTGAAGCAGAACTCGGTCGACGCCATGCCCGACCTGCCATTCAAGATCATGATGAACGTCGGCAACCCGGACCGTGCCTTCGATTTCGCCCAGCTGCCCAACGCCGGTGTCGGCCTGGCGCGCCTGGAGTTCATCATCAACCGCATGATCGGCGTGCACCCCAAGGCGCTGCTGAACTACGCCGGCCTGCCAGCCGACCTGAAGGACAGCGTCGACAAGCGCATCGCCGGCTACAACGACCCGGTAGGCTTCTATGTCGAGAAGCTGGTCGAGGGCATCAGCACCCTGGCTGCGGCCTTCTACCCGAAAAAGGTCATCGTGCGCCTGTCGGACTTCAAGTCCAACGAGTACGCCAACCTGATCGGCGGCAAGCTGTACGAGCCGGAAGAAGAAAACCCGATGCTGGGCTTCCGTGGCGCTTCGCGCTACATCAGCGAATCGTTCCGTGACTGCTTCGAGCTCGAGTGCCGTGCGCTCAAGCGCGTGCGCAACGAGATGGGCCTGACCAACGTCGAGATCATGGTGCCGTTCGTGCGTACCCTGGGTGAAGCCAGCCAGGTTGTCGACCTGCTCGCCGAAAACGGCCTGGCCCGTGGCGACAACGGCCTGCGCGTGATCATGATGTGCGAACTGCCGTCCAACGCCATCCTCGCCGAAGAGTTCCTGGAGTACTTCGACGGCTTCTCGATCGGCTCCAACGACCTGACCCAGCTGACCCTGGGCCTGGACCGTGACTCGGGCATCATCGCCCACCTGTTCGACGAGCGTAACCCTGCGGTGAAGAAGCTGCTGGCCAACGCCATTGCCGCGTGCAACAAGGCTGGCAAGTACATCGGCATCTGCGGCCAGGGCCCGTCGGACCACCCGGACCTGGCCAAGTGGCTGATGGAGCAGGGTATCGACAGCGTGTCGCTGAACCCGGACTCGGTACTCGAAACCTGGTTCTACCTGGCTGAAGGCCAGGGCGCGGTCTGATGCAGTAAAACGCGGGGGTACGTCTGGCGTACCCCCGCCTGGTTTTTTCCAGGGCGAGCTCCAGCAATGGATCCCGCCCTTTTTTGTGCACCAAGCAACCTTATGCAAAGCAGCAGCACTCTATTCCCCGTGGCCCTGCTCAGTGCCGAACGCCGCGGCGACCTCAGCGAAGACGTGTACCGGATCAAGGCCGGCAACAGCCCTGACCCCAGCGTCGAGCTGGCTGTCACCCGCCTGGGGCTGGCCGATCAGGGCCAGGCCCAGGGCGTACCGGTCATTCTCCTGCACGGCAGCTTCTCCAACCGCCGCTTCTGGTATTCCCCCAAAGGGGTTGGCCTGGGCGCCTATCTCGCCCGCGCCGGCTTCGATGTGTGGATCCCGGAAATGCGCGGCCATGGCCTGTCGCCGCGCAACCATGACTGGAAGCACAACAGCGTTGCCGCCTATGCCCGCGATGACCTGCCGCTGATTGCCGCGTTCGTGCGCGAGCAGTCGGGCCAGACGCCGCACTGGGTCGGCCATTCCCTGGGTGGTACGACCCTGGCGGCAGCGCTGGGCGGTGGCTTTCTGCCTGCCGAGCAGGTGGCCAGCGTGGCGCTGTTCGGTACCCAGATCAGCCGCGTGTACTGGCCGTTGAAGGTGCCGCCCCTGGCCTGGGGGGCGAAGCTGCTGCTCAAGCGCTG
The DNA here is from genome assembly GCF_013305685.1 of Pseudomonas sp. 13159349. Lineage (NCBI taxonomy): Bacteria > Pseudomonadati > Pseudomonadota > Gammaproteobacteria > Pseudomonadales > Pseudomonadaceae > Pseudomonas > Pseudomonas sp. 13159349. The sequence continues at coordinate 1,930,947 of NZ_CP045553.1, forward strand.
GGGGCAGATTTCCGGGCCGCGTTTCAAGCGTGGGCCGGAGGATGAGCCGATCGGCCTGGCCCTGGAAAGCATGCGCTGGCATGGCCTGTTCGGGCGCTTTGGCGACAAACAGAGCGACTGGTGGGCGGGGCTGGCCAAGGTGGATGTGCCGCTGCTGGCCGTGGCTGGTGCGGGGGACTTCCAGGACCCGGTGTGGGCCTGCCGCAAGCTGTTCGAGCAATTTGGCGGTGAGCGCAAGCAGTTTCTGCGGCTGGGGCTCGAGGAAGGCTTCGACGCTTTCGGGCATGTCGACATGCTGGTGAGCAAGGCCGCGCAGGTGCAGGTATGGCCGCTGGTGGAGCGTTGGCTGCGGGATCCGCTGGTGCCGGTGCATGAATCCACGGTGGTGGCGGAGCCTGTGCCCGCCAGTTGATTCTGCTGTATCTGTACTGGCCCTATCGCCGGCAAGCCAGCTCCCACAGGAGTACCACTAGCCTGAAGCCAGCGGGGTCCTGTGGGAGCTGGCTTGCCGGCGATAGGGCCGGTACAGGCAAAACATGACCGTTCGGTCCTGGATGACTGCAACGGGCTCTACGGTGTAGCCTTGGCCGATACCCGCTTTCGTTGTGACTGACAGGAGCTTCCCATGCAGCATTACGTTACGCCCGACCTGTGTGATGCCTACCCGGACCTGGTGCAGGTGCTGGAACCGATGTTCAGCAATTTCGGCGGCCGCGATTCGTTCGGTGGCCAGATCGTCACCATCAAGTGCTTCGAAGACAACTCGCTGGTCAAGGAGCAGGTCGAGCTCGATGGCAAGGGCAAGGTCCTGGTCGTCGATGGTGGCGGCTCGCTGCGTCGCGCACTGCTCGGCGACATGCTTGCCGAAAAGGCTGCCAAGAACGGTTGGGAAGGCCTGGTGATCTACGGCTGTGTGCGTGACGTCGACGTGCTGATCCAGACCGACGTCGGCGTGCAGGCCCTGGCCAGCCACCCGATGAAGACCGACAAGCGCGGCATCGGCGACCTCAACGTGCCAGTGACCTTCGCCGGGGTGACCTTCCGCCCGGGCGAGTATGTGTATGCCGACAACAATGGCGTGCTGGTCTCGCCAAGCCCGTTGAAAATGCCTGAGTAAGGCGCCGCCCGCGCTGATGGAGCTTTGATGTTCGAGGAAGACAACGCGCAGTGGGGGCTGGTGCACGCCCTGGTGCTCGATGGCAAAGGTGGCGCGCGCTCGATTGCCCGTACCGAACTGGACGACCTGCAGCTGCAACCCGAGCAAAGCCTGTGGCTGCACTGGGATCGCAGCCATCCGCAAACCCGCACCTGGCTGCTGCACGACAGCGGCCTGAGCGCGTTCGCCTGCGAGCTGCTGCTGGAAGAAAACACCCGGCCGCGCCTGCTGCCCATGGCCGATGAACAGTTGTTGCTGTTCCTGCGTGGGGTCAACCTCAACCCGGGTGCAGAGCCTGAAGACATGGTCTCGGTGCGTATCTTTGCCGAGGCGCAGCGGGTTATCTCGCTGCGCCTGCGGCCGTTGCGCGCCAGTGACGAGATTCTCCAGCAGCTGGAAGAGGGCAGGGGCCCGAAATCGGCTTCCGAGCTGTTGCTGCTGATGGGCGAACTGCTCACCGAAAAGGTTCAGGGCCTGGTCAGCGACCTGTCCGAACTGGCCGACATTGAGGAAGAAAAGGTTGAATCCGACGAACGGTATACCCCGGAGAACGGCAGCCTGCAGCAGATCCGCCGGCGTGCCGCCGGTCTGCGGCGTTTTCTTGCCCCGCAGCGGGAAATCTACGCCCAGTTGTCGCGCAGCAAATGGAGCTGGTTCGCCGATGCCGATGCCGATTACTGGAACGAGCTGAACAACAGCCTCATCCGCTACCTCGAAGAGCTGGAACTGACCCGCGAACGTGCCGCGCTGGTGCTGGAAAGCCAGGATCGCCGGCGTAGCGAGCGCATGAACCGCACCATGTACCGCTTCGGCATCATCACCTGCATCTTCCTGCCCATGAGCTTCATCACCGGGCTGCTGGGCATCAATGTCGGCGGCATCCCCGGGGCGGAAAACCCCTATGGTTTCCTGTTCGCCTGCATCGTCGTGCTGGGGCTTGCGGTGGGGCAGTGGTGGCTGTTTCGGCGGTTGCGGTGGGTATAGATGCTCATTGACCTGCACCGGCCCTATCGCCGGCAAGCCAGCTCCCACAGGTACACCACAGGTTTCAAGGCTTGTGGTGCCCCTGTGGGAGCTGGCTTGCCGGCGATAGGGCCAGTGCAGGCAAGCGTCATTCATTTTGAAACACTCGTCCCAATGCGATGTGTGACCCATCGACCGGCCATCTCGTCTCTGACTGACACTGCGCGAGGTGCCCATGCACGATCCGTTTGAAGAATCCCTGCGCGACCTGCTCAAGGCGTCCCCCTCCGGCAATGACCGGGACGACCGGGACGACGCCGCTTGCCTGGGTCGCGTGCTGAAAACCGCCAACCGCCAGGTTGGCGCGGGCGATCTGTTCAGCCTGCTTGGCCGCTGGAGCCAGGCGCTGCTGATCGCCGTGAACAATGGCGCGGCGCATGTTGCGCCGGTGCGTCGACACTCTTCCCGCAACGCTGCCAACGGCAGCAAAGCAGATAAGGCCGATTGAATATGGAACTCGATCTCTGGACCCAGAGCCTGGTTACCGCCATGACTGCCCTTTGGACCAAGGTAGCGAACTTCATCCCCAACCTGTTTGGCGCGCTGGTCGTGGTGCTGCTCGGTTTCGTGGTGGCCAAGCTGCTCGACACGCTGCTGTCCAAACTGCTGGCCAAGTTCGGCCTGGACCGCCTGATGGCCGGCACCGGCCTGACCAAGATGCTCGGCCGGGTCGGCATCCAGGTACCCATCTCCACCCTGATCGGCAAGATCGTCTACTGGTTCGTGCTGCTCATCTTCCTGGTCTCGGCCGCCGAGTCGCTGGGCCTGGAGCGGGTTTCGGCAACCCTCGACATGCTTGCCCTTTACCTGCCGAAGGTGTTCGGCGCAGCTCTGGTGCTGCTGGCCGGCGTGCTGCTGGCCCAGGTGGCCAACGGCCTGGTACGCGGCGCTGCCGAAGGCATCGGCCTGGAGTACTCGGCAGGCCTGGGCCGTATCACCCAAGGCCTGGTGATCATCATCAGCATCTCGGTGGCCATCAGCCAGCTGGAGGTGAAAACCGACCTGCTGAACCATGTGATCGTGATCGGGCTGATTACCGTTGGTCTGGCCGTTGCGTTGGCAATGGGCCTCGGTAGCCGCGAAATCGCTGGGCAGATCCTGGCCGGCATCTACGTGCGCGAACTTTATCAGGTGGGCCAGCAGGTGCGAATTGGAGAGGTCGAAGGGCACATCGAGGAAATCGGTACGGTCAAGACGACGCTGCTGACCGATGATGGCGAACTGGTGTCGCTGTCCAATCGCGAGTTGCTTGAGCAGCGAGTCAATAGCCGCTAACCGCACAAAGCTGTTAATGTATGCCGCCGCGAAAATCGACCCACGGGGTCGCGCGGCGACATTGACCTGACTGTCGGCCAGATCCGTTTTGAATAAAGTTCATTCGCCGCCCATGCGTTATGACCCCCGCGAGCTCACCGACGAAGAGTTGGTGGCGCGTTCGCATGAAGAGCTGTACCACGTTACCCGCGCCTATGAGGAGCTCATGCGGCGCTACCAACGGACCCTGTTCAACGTCTGTGCACGTTATCTGGGGAACGACCGTGACGCGGACGATGTCTGTCAGGAAGTCATGTTGAAAGTGCTGTACGGGCTGAAGAACTTCGAGGGTAAGTCCAAGTTCAAGACCTGGCTCTACAGCATCACCTACAACGAATGCATTACCCAGTACCGCAAGGAGCGCCGTAAACGTCGGCTGATGGATGCCTTGAGTCTGGACCCTGTCGAAGAGGCGTCCGAAGACAAGGCTCCGAAGCCGGAAGAAAAAGGCGGGCTGGACAAATGGCTGGTGCATGTGAACCCGATTGACCGGGAAATCCTGGTGCTGCGTTTTGTCGCAGAGCTGGAATTTCAGGAAATTGCCGACATCATGCACATGGGCCTGAGCGCGACAAAAATGCGCTACAAGCGCGCGCTAGACAAGCTTCGGGAGAAATTTGCCGGCCTCGATGAAACTTAGTGGCGTGCAAATATCTCTAACGAACCGGCGAGTTCTGCTAGACTTGCCGTCGAGTTGTCCCCCTTGTTTGTGGTGGGACTGCTTAACTATCACCAGATGGGGATTTAACGGATGAAATTGAAAAACACCTTGGGCTTGGCCATTGGCTCGCTCGTCGCTGCTACTTCGTTCGGCGTTCTGGCTCAAGGCCAAGGCGCTGTGGAAATCGAAGGCAACGTTACCAAGCAGTACTACGACAGCGAACGTAACTTCAAGAACGACGGCACCAATCCTGGTGTTCGCCTGGGCTACTTCCTGACCGACGACGTTTCCCTGGACCTCGGCTACAACGAGACCCACAACGCTCGTGGTGAAGTCTTCAACAAAGACATCAAAGGTTCCAAGGCCAAGCTCGACGCTACCTACCACTTCGGTACCGTTGGCGACGCTCTGCGTCCGTACGTTTCCGCCGGTTTCGCTCACGAGAGCCTGGGCCAGGCCACTCGTAGCGGCCGCGACCACTCCACCTTCGCCAACGTTGGCGCTGGCGCCAAGTGGTACATCACCGACATGTTCTTCGCCCGTGCTGGCGTAGAAGCCATGTACAACATCGACAACGGCAACACCGAGTGGGGCCCGACCGTTGGTGTTGGTCTGAACTTCGGCGGTAGCCCGAAGCAAGCTGAAGTCGCTCCGGCCCCAGTTGCCGAAGTGTGCTCCGACTCCGACAACGACGGCGTTTGCGACAACGTCGACAAGTGCCCTGACACCCCGGCCAACGTTACCGTTGACGCTGATGGCTGCCCGGCTGTTGCCGAAGTCGTTCGCGTTGAGCTGGACGTCAAGTTCGACTTCGACAAGTCGGTCGTCAAGCCAAACAGCTACGGCGACATCAAGAACCTGGCTGACTTCATGAAGCAGTACCCACAGACCACCACCACCGTGGAAGGTCACACTGACTCCGTCGGCCCAGACGCTTACAACCAGAAGCTGTCCGAGCGTCGTGCCAACGCTGTCAAGCAGGTCCTGACCCAGCAGTACGGCGTAGAATCCAGCCGTGTTGATTCGGTTGGCTACGGCGAAACCCGTCCGGTTGCCGACAACGCCACCGAAGAAGGCCGCGCTGTCAACCGTCGCGTTGAAGCTCAGGTAGAAGCCCAGGCCAAGTAATTGGTTTGAAGCTTCATGAAAAACCCGGCTTCGGCCGGGTTTTTCTTTGCCTGGGATTTATCCGGTCTCAAAGCCTGCACAATGCCTGTAGGAGCAGCCTTGCGCTGCGAAGAGGCCATTACAGCAACAGAATACCATTGCCCTTACCGGCCTCTTCGCAGCGCAAGGCTGCTCCTACAGGGATGGCGTTCAGCCCGCGACTGCGATCAGCCCCAGGGCCTGCTGTTCTCCAACCACCTCCCCAATCACCAAAATCGCCGGGCTACGCAAGCCAAACCCCCGCGCATCCTCGACCATCCCCCGCACATCGCTCCTGCATTCCCGCTGCTGCGGCAACGAGGCATTCTCGATCATCGCCACCGGCGTCGCCGGTGCCATGCCCCCGTCCAGTAACCCTTGGCGCACCTGCTCCAGCCTGGCCACGCCCATGTACACCACCAGCGTCGTCCCGCCCTGGGCCAAGGCCGCCCAGTTCAGTTCGCTGTCGTCCTGGGTATGGGCCGTGACCAGCGTCACGCCACGGCTTACGCCACGTGAGGTCAGGGAAATACCGCATTGCGTGGCGCCGGCCAGGCCGGCGGTAATGCCATTGACCACTTCCACCTCGATACCATGCCCCTGCAACCATAGCGCCTCTTCACCGCCGCGGCCGAAGATGCACGGGTCGCCGCCCTTGAGCCGGACCACGCAGCGCCCTTGCCGCGCATGGCGCAGCATCAGGCGCTGGATGAATGCCTGCGGTGTGGAGCGGCAGCCGCCGCGCTTGCCCACGGCAATCACCCGGGCCTGTGGGCAGTGCTCCAGCACTGCCGGGTTGACCAGGTCGTCGATCATCACCACAGCGGCTTGCTGCAAGGCGCGTACAGCCTTGAGAGTGAGCAGCTCCGGATCACCAGGGCCAGCACCAACCAGCCAGACTTTCGCATTCATCAGGGTTTCCTCATCGGCAAGGTGCGTTCAGCCCTTGAGCAGGGTGAGCAGCAAAATCAGGTTGAACAGCAAGGACAGCAGGGCCAGGGTGCGCCAGACCTTCAACGGTTCGCGCTCCAGCAACGGCCGTGGCCGGGTGGGCAGCTCCTGGCGGTCGCCACGTTCGAGCAGCAGTAGCCAGTGTTCGGCGGTTTCGAAGCGCTGCGCCGGGTCGGCTGCCAGTGCCTGCTGCAGGTTGTGCTGCAGCCATTCCGGCAGGTCAGGGCGGTAGCGCGCGGCGTTGACCGGCTGGCCGAAGCGTGGGCGCTGGAAGGCCTCCACCTCGCCGTAGGGGTAATGCCCGGTCAGCAGGTGATACAACGTCACACCCACGGCATACAGGTCCTGGCGTGGGTTGGGCGGCTGGCCGTCGAACGCTTCCGGGGCAATGTATGACGGCGTACCCGGCAACTCGTGCAGCGGGTCTTCGGACAGGCCCGGGCAGTAGGCCAGGCCGAAGTCCAGCAGGCGCAGCTGGCCATCGCTGCCCAGGTGCAGGTTCTCTGGCTTGATGTCGCGGTGCAGCAGGTTGCGCCGGTGCAATACGCCGACCGCCTGCAACAGTTGCCGGGCCAGCTCCAGCCACTGCGGCATGGGCAGCGGGCCATGCTCGGCCAGCAGCGCCGCCAGGCTCTGGCCGGGGTATTCGCGCATCACGTAGTACAGGTGCTGGCGCTGGCTGGCGGTGTGCAGCTCGGGGAAGTGCCGGCCAGCGACCCGGCGCAGGAACCATTCTTCCAGCAACAGCCCTTGCGCCGCACCGGGCTCCTGCCCGCGCGCGGGTGGCAGTGTCTTCAGCAGCCAGGCTCGGCCCTGACCATCGCGCACCCGGTACAGCAGCGACTGGCGGCTTTGCGAAAGCAGCTTTTCGGCTTGCCAGCCATCGATTACCTGGCCTTCACGCAATGGGCCGGGCACCGGCCATTGCTGCAGTTGCGCCAGGGTGTCACCCAGGTTGGCAGTGCCCAATTGCTCGACCTGCACCAGCAAGGCACTGGCGTTGTCCTGGCTGCCGTTCAGGTGCGCGCTGGCGACCAGGGTATCGACGGCCAGTTGCAGGTCGGGTTGCTCGCGCAGCACCGCCTGGATGTGCTGGTCGCCCAGGCTGGCCCATACGCCATCGCTCAACAACAGGAAGCTCTCGCCTGGCTGCAGCTCGCCTTCCAGGTAATCCACCAGCAGGTGCTGGTCCAGGCCCAGCGCGCGCTTCAGTACATGCTGCATGCCAGGCTGGTCCCATACGTGATCTTCGCTCAGGCATTGCAGGCGCCCGGCGTGCCAGCGGTACACGCGGCAGTCTCCCACGTGGGCCAGGGTAAAGCGTCGGCCGCGCAGCACCAGCGCGCTGAGGGTGGTCAGCAGTGGCTGGCCACTGCCTTGGGCGCGCAGCCAGCGGTTTTGCGCCAGCAGCAGGCGGTCCAGTGCCTGGGCCACGCTCCAGGTCGCGGGGGTGGCGTAGTAGTCCAGGGCCAGCGCCTGCAGGCTGGCACGGGCTGCCAGGCCGCCATCGGCACATTGGCTGACGCCGTCGGCGAGGGCGAACAGGTAGCCTTTGCTGGCGGCCAGCTCCGGCGCCGGGGTAACCAGGCGCAGGGCGTCCTGGTTTTCCTCGCGCGGCCCGGTGGCGCTGGCCTGGGCAAAGTTCAGTTGCAGGCTCATGGCTGTGCCTCAGACCCGTGCCGCGGTAACCGCAGCCGAGCCCCAGGTGGTGCGCCAGCGCTGTTTCACGCCGTGCAGGCCGAACCAGGCCAGCAAGCCCAGGCTGGCGAACAGCCACAGCCCCAGTTGGTAGTCACCGGTGTGCTGCTTGATGGTGCCAAGCCCGGCGGCCAGCAGGAAGCCTCCGATGCCGCCGGCCATGCCGATCAGCCCGGTCATCACGCCGATCTCCTGGCGGAAGCGTTGCGGCACAAGCTGGAACACCGCGCCATTGCCGGCCCCCAGGCCGAGCATGGCGCTGACGAACAGGGCCAGTGCGGCGGCGGCGCTAGGCAGGTTGAAGCCGACTGCAGCGATGCAGATGGCCGCCACGCTGTACATGCCCAGCAGGGTGCGGATGCCGCCGAAGCGGTCGGCCAGGGCGCCGCCGAGCGGGCGCATCAGGCTGCCGGCGAACACGCAGGCAGCGGTGTAGTAGCCGGCGGTGACCGGGCTCAGGCCATACTGGTCGCTGAAATAGCCGGGCAGGGCGCTGGCTAGGCCGATGAAGCCGCCGAAGGTGACGCTGTAGAAGAACATGAACCACCAGCTGTCACGGTCGCCCAGGGCCTTGAGGTAGTCGGCCATGGCTTTTGGCTTGGGCCGCTGCGGAGCATTACGTGCCAGCAGGGCGAACACCAACAGGGCCAGCGACAGCGGGATCAGCGCGAAGCCGAACACGTTGTTCCAGCCAAAGCCCGCAGCCAGCGCCGGGGCCAGCAGGGCGGCGAACACTGTGCCGGAGTTGCCGGCACCTGCAATGCCCATGGCTTTGCCTTGGTGCTGTGGCGGGTACCATTGCGAGGCCAGCGGCAGTGACACAGCGAACGAAGCGCCGGCAAAGCCGAGGAACACGCCCAGCAGCAGCGCTTGTTCATAGCTGCGCACGCCCAGGTGCCAGGCAGCGGCGAGGGCGACGATGACCACCACCTGGCCGATCAGCCCGGCGGTCTTGGGCGACAGGCGGTCGACCAGCACGCCCATGGCGAAGCGCAGGATCGCCCCGGCCAGGATCGGCGTGGCCACCATCAGGCCCCGTTGTTGTGCACTCAGCTGCAGATCGGCGGCAATCTGCACCGCCAATGGGCCAAGCAGGTACCAGACCATGAAGCTGAGGTCGAAGTACAGGAACGCGGCGAACAGCGTGGGCACATGCCCGGATTTCCAGAAGCTGGTACTCATCGAACACCTCACTCGGCAATGCAACGGAACGAAAAAGACGCCGCTACCCGCTCCACGTGCGTGGAGGGGAGAGCGACGTCTTTGTCGGGGATTAAGTGGGGCAACCGCCGTTGGCTACCGGTGATATTTGTTCAGCAAGAGATGGGCCAACTCTGAGAAGTTGCAGTCCCCCTTGTAGGAGCGGCCTTGTGTCGCGATGGGCTGCGCAGCAGCCCCAGGATCTAAGCTTCGCGGCAGAGATTACCGGGGCTGCTGTGCAGCCCATCGCGACACAAGGCCGCTCCTACAGGGGACCGCTTGAAGCAGGTTGCTAGCCCAGCATCTCGTGCATGGCAATGATCTGCTCGGCCACCTGGATCAGCTTCTGCTGCCGGCTCATGGCCTGGCGGCGCATCAGGGTGTAGGCCTGTTCTTCGTTGCAGTCCTTCATCTTCATCAGCAAACCCTTGGCCTGCTCGATGCGCTTGCGCTCGGCCAGTTGTTGGTCGCGCGCAAGCAGCTGCGCCTTCAGCGCCTGGTCGCTTTCGAAGCGGGCCATGGCCACGTCCAGGATCGGTTGCAGCCGCGCGGCATGAATGCCTTCAACGATGTAGGCGCTGACCCCTGCCTGGATCGCCTGGCGCATCACCCCGGGGTCGTGCTCGTCGGTGAACAGCACGATTGGCCGTGGCTGGTCACGGCTGACCAGGACCACCTGTTCCATCACATCGCGGTCCGGTGAGTCGGTATCGATAAGCACCACGTCCGGGCGCACCGTTTCAACGCAGGCGGGCAGGTCGATGGTCAGGCCTGGGGCTTCGATGACCTCGAAGCCGGCCTCGCTCAAGGCCGCCTTGAGGCGGCCGAGTTTGCTCTGGGTGTCGTCGATCAGCAGGATGCGCAACATGAATGGTCCCCCTCACGCGCCGACACGGGCATCGGGCAGGTCGCCCAGCGCATGCAGGCTGAAGCTGCGGGCATAGCCGTAGGGGTCGCTGCCGTCCCAGCGGCTGCCATCTATCAGCAGGCTGCTGCGCATCGGCTGCTCGGGGCAGGCCACGCCGAGGCTTTGTGCCGCCTCGCCATACAGTGCCAGTTGCTGGACCTGGCGCGCCACGCCGAGGTAGTCGGGGTCATCGCGCAGCAAGCCCCAGCGGCGGAACTGGGTCATGAACCACATGCCGTCGGACAGGTACGGCAGGTTGGCCCGGCCGTGATCGTGCAGGCGCAGGGCGTGCGGATCTTGCCAGTGATTACCCAGGCCATCGTGGTAGCTGCCGAGCAGTCGCGGCTCGATACTTGCCAGCGGAGTGTCCACGTAGGCGCTGCTGCTGAGCAGTTGCGCAGTGCTGCGGCGGTTTTCCGGACTTTGCTCGATGAAGCGGCTGGCGGCGAGTACCGCCTTGATCAGCGCGCGGGCGCTGTTGGGGTATTGCTCAGCAAAGGCGCGGGCGCAGGCCAGGACTTTTTCCGGGTGGTCCGGCCAGATCGACTGGCTGGTGGCCAGGGTGAAGCCCTGGCCCGTGGCCACTGCGTCGGCAGCCCAGGGTTCGCCCACGCAGAAACCGTCGATGCGCCCGGCCTGAATATGCGCAGCCATTTGCGCCGGTGGTACCACCACGCTGTCGACGTCGCGCAATGGGTGGATGCCCTGGCTGGCCAGCCAGTAATACAGCCACATGGCGTGGGTACCGGTGGGGAAGGTCTGGGCGAAGGTGAGGCGTGCGCCATGCTGGTGCACCAGGCGCGCCAGTGCTTCAGGGTTGGTCACGCCTTTGCGCTGCAGGGCCGGGGACAGGTTTATGGCCTGGGCGTTCTGGTTCAGCCCCATGAGCACGGCCATGGCGCTGGCCGGTACACCGCCGATGCCCAGGTGCACGGCGTACACCAGGCCATACAGGCAGTGCGCCGCATCCAGTTCGCCGCTGACCAGCTTGTCGCGCAGCCCGGCCCAGGAGCCCTGGCGCTTGAGGTTGAGGGTAAGGCCGTGCTGCTGGGCGAAGCCTTGGGTGGCGGCGACTACCACCGAGGCGCAGTCGGTCAGGGCCATGTAGCCGATGTTCAGGCTGGGCTTTTCCGGCGCGTCGCTGCCGTTGACCCAGGCCAGGGGCGTTGCTCGGGGTGCAGTGTTCACAAGGTTCCTCGCCCGTACTGATAAGGCTGTGGGCTTTTCCGGTGCAACCGATGTGCCATCTGGCAGCATCCCTGTGGAGCAACTGCCCTGTGCCGCCTGCATTGGCCTCATCGCCGGCAAGCCAGCTCCCACAGATACAGCACAGGTTTCAGCCCTTGTGTTGTACCTGTGGGAGCTGGCTTGCCGGCGATGGGCTGCGCAGCAGCCCCACGATTTGCTGTCATGCCGGCCCCACGCTGGCTATAATCGCCCCCTCATTCACCCCGAGCCTTGCCCGCCCATGTATACCCTGGCCCGCCAGCTGCTGTTCAAGCTTTCCCCGGAAACCTCCCACGACCTGTCCCTGGACCTGATCGGCGCCGGTGGCCGTCTCGGCCTCAACGGCATGCTGTGCAAGCAGCCGGCGGCTTTGCCGGTTACGGTCATGGGCTTGAACTTCGCCAACCCGGTGGGCCTGGCGGCCGGCCTGGACAAGAACGGTGCGGCCATCGACGGTTTCGCCCAGCTGGGCTTCGGCTTCGTCGAAATCGGCACCGTCACCCCGCGACCGCAGCCGGGCAACCCCAAGCCGCGGCTGTTCCGCCTGCCAGAGGCAACGGCCATCATCAACCGCATGGGCTTCAACAACCTGGGCGTTGATCACCTGCTCGGCCGGGTACGGGCTGCGCGTTACAACGGTGTGTTGGGCATCAACATCGGCAAGAATTTCGACACCCCGGTGGAGCGTGCCGTCGATGACTACCTGATCTGCCTGGACAAGGTGTACACCGAGGCCAGTTACATCACGGTCAACGTCAGTTCGCCCAACACCCCGGGCCTGCGCAGCCTGCAGTTCGGCGATTCGCTCAAGCAACTGCTCGATGCCCTGGCCGTGCGCCGCGAGCAACTGGCCGGCACGCATGGCAAGCGCGTACCTCTGGCAATCAAGATTGCCCCGGACATGAGCGACGAAGAAACCGCCCTGGTGGCCGCGGCGCTGATCGAGTCGGGCATGGATGCGGTGATCGCCACCAATACCACGCTGGGCCGTGAAGGTGTCGAAGGCCTGCCGTACGGTGGCGAGGCGGGTGGCCTGTCGGGTGCGCCGGTGCTGGAAAAGAGCACCCATATCGTCAAGGTGCTGGCGGGTGAGCTGGGCGGCAAGCTGCCGATCATTGCCGCTGGCGGCATTACCGAAGGCCGCCATGCCGCCGAGAAGATCGCTGCCGGGGCGAGCCTGGTGCAGATCTACTCCGGCTTCATCTATAAAGGGCCGGCGCTGATTCGCGAGGCGGTGGACGCTATCGCGGCAATGCCACGGGTTTGATCGGCAATAAAAAAGGGCCCCATCAAGGGGCCCCTGGGCCTTCGCCCGCCGCCCGGATAGGGCGTGCATGGTGAATCGAATTCAGTGTCCTCGTTCAGCCAACGGCGTGATTTTCGTTGAGTCTATGGATGCCAGCGGTGCCAGTCATTCCGTCCCAGTTATCACCGCGACCTTCACGCCAGCCGTTGATCCAGGCTTGGCGAACAGAAGGAAGATTGAAGGGGCAAAGTTCGCGGGATTTGCCGGTGACCCCGTATTGGTAGCCACGTGAATATGCTCTTTCCAACGGATCACGCTTAAGTCTTCTCATAGGGTGTTGCCCTCACTTGTTGACTGTAATGTCCCGTCGGCCTCTCCGAGGCCGGGCAGAGTCTTTCTGCCGGTGTGCGCTCGCTGCCGGCGTGGCGAGCTGAAAGTGCCACCTCGTTGCGAAGTGGCCTGAGACCAGTTCTATCGAATGCGAGTCACGGTGTGAATGATCGATTTGTCATAAGCACGTAACCTTTCCAAGGGTGAGGGGATAAGTAAATAAATGCGACTCAACCTTGTTTAGCGTTGAGCCCGCTATGATCAGGGTTTGCCGATCATTGACGTCATTTCGCCAGCGTTGCTTGCGGATGACAGAAATAATTTGAAATGCGACGAAGGGTCACATCGGCCCTGGTATCGCCAGAATTTTTCATACTGCCTGATGATCTAAGCTGTCTTTGCCACTGGGCCAAGCACAGATCGGTCAGGCGGCCCGGCCTTTCATCGCACGCTCGCGTGTCGGGAAGGGCCACCCGCACGCCTGCTGGAAAGGTGTGCGGGCAAACATCGCGGGGCGATGCGTCGCCCCGTCAGTCAAATAGCCCAAGGCGCTGGATTACTCATGTCGGACCGTTTCGAACTTTACCTCACTTGCCCTAAAGGCCTGGAAGGCCTGCTTGCCGAAGAGGCGCGGGGCCTCGGCCTGGATGACGTGCGCGAGCACACCTCGGCCATTCGCGGCGCCGCCGACATGGAAACCGCCTACCGTCTGTGCCTTTGGTCACGCCTGGCCAACCGGGTGCTGCTGGTACTCAAGCGCTTCTCCATGAAGAACGCCGACGACCTCTACGACGGCGTGCACGCGGTCGACTGGGCCGATCACCTGACAGCCGACGGCACCCTGGCGGTTGAGTTCAGCGGCCATGGCTCGGGCATCGACAACACCCACTTCGGTGCGTTGAAGGTCAAGGACGCGATCGTCGACAAGCTGCGCAACCGTGAAGGCCTGCGCCCGTCGGTGGAAAAGATCGACCCTGATGTGCGCGTGCACCTGCGCCTGGACCGTGGCGAAGCCATTCTCTCGCTCGACCTTTCCGGGCACAGCCTGCACCAGCGTGGCTACCGCCTGCAGCAAGGCGCCGCGCCGCTGAAGGAAAACCTGGCGGCGGCGGTACTCATCCGCGCCGGCTGGCCGCGCATTGCCGCCGAAGGTGGCGCGCTGGCCGACCCGATGTGCGGTGTGGGTACCTTCCTGGTCGAAGCGGCGATGATCGCCGCCGATATCGCGCCCAACCTCAAGCGTGAGCGCTGGGGCTTCAGTGCCTGGCTCGGCCACGTACCGGCATTGTGGCGCAAGGTGCATGACGAGGCGCAGGCGCGGGCACAGGCCGGTCTGGCCAAGCCACCACTGTGGATCCGTGGCTACGAGGCCGACCCGCGGTTGATCCAGCCAGGCCGCAACAACGTCGAGCGTGCCGGCCTGGGCGACTGGGTGAAGATCTACCAGGGCGAGGTCAGTACCTTCGAGCCGCGCCCTGACCAGAACCAGAAAGGCCTTGTCATCAGCAACCCGCCCTATGGCGAGCGCCTGGGTGACGAAGCCAGCCTGCTGTACCTCTACCAGAACCTCGGCGAGCGTCTGCGCCAGGCCTGCATGGGCTGGGAGGCGGCGGTGTTCACCGGCGCGCCGCAGCTGGGCAAGCGCATGCGTATTCGTAGCCACAAGCAGTACGCGTTCTGGAACGGCGCCTTGCCGTGCAAGCTGCTGCTGTTCAAGGTGCAGCCCGACCAGTTCGTTACCGGCGAGCGCCGCGAGGCGCAGCCTGAAGGCGCGGAAACCCGCCAGCAGGCAGCACCGGCCAGCGAGCCGGCGCGCCTGTCGGAAGGGGCGCAGATGTTCGCCAACCGCCTGCAGAAAAACCTCAAGCAACTGGGCAAGTGGGCCCGCCGCGAGCAGGTCGATTGCTACCGCCTGTACGACGCCGACATGCCCGAATATGCCCTGGCGGTCGACCTGTACCAGGACTGGGTGCACGTGCAGGAATACGCCGCGCCACGTTCGGTCGACCCGGACAAGGCCCAGGCACGCCTGCTTGACGCGCTGGCAGCCATCCCGCAGGCCCTGGGCATTTCGCCGCAGCGTGTGGTGCTCAAGCGTCGCGAGCGGCAGAGCGGCACGCGCCAGTACGAGCGCCAGGCGACCGAAGGCCGCTTCCAGGAAGTTAACGAAGGTGGCGTAAAGCTGCTGGTCAACCTCACCGACTACCTCGACACGGGCCTGTTCCTGGACCATCGCCCGATGCGCATGCGCATCCAGCGCGAAGCAGCCGGCAAACGCTTCCTCAACCTGTTCTGCTACACCGCCACGGCCACCGTGCACGCGGCCAAGGGCGGCGCGCGCAGCACCACCAGCGTCGACCTGTCGAAAACCTACCTGGACTGGGCGCGACGCAACCTTGCGCTCAATGGCTTCTCCGAGCGCAACCGCCTGGAGCAGGGCGATGTGATGGCCTGGCTGGAAGGCAACCGCGACAGCTATGACCTGATCTTCATCGACCCGCCGACCTTCTCCAACTCCAAGCGCATGGAAGGCGTGTTCGATGTGCAGCGTGACCACGTGCAACTGCTGGACCTGGCCATGGCCCGCCTGGCGCCGGGTGGCGTGCTGTATTTCTCCAACAACTTCCGCAAGTTCCAGTTGGACGAGCACCTGATGGCGCGTTATGCGGTGGAAGAGATCACGGCCCAGACCCTGGACCCGGACTTCGCGCGCAATAACCGTATCCATCGTGCCTGGCGTCTGCAGCTTCGTTGAGGCGACGAGGTACATTGCGCGGCTAATGGCCAATAGCTATAACTGAGGGCAGGGCAAGATAATCCGCAGGACGCTGACGTGACGAGATGGGTGTATGTCAAAGGGTGGCGTGCGTGCGCGGTTGCTTGGCCTGTGCACAGAGGCAGTGTCCGCCTGGGCGGTGGCCGTGGTCGCCCTGATCGTGGGTGGCCTGTTGACGGCCGTCCTGGCGTTAGCCACGCAAACCTTCTACAAGCAGCAACTGCGCCAGCGCTTCGAGCTGCTGGCCAGCGAGCGTTTCAGCCGTATCGCCGAGCGGTTTGATGAACAGCAGCAGCGCCTGGACGGGCTGCGGCGGTTTTTCAGCTTTTCCAACGAAATCACCCCACACGAGTTCGACGGCTACGCCCGGCCATTGCTGCAGCGGACCCTGGCCTACGCCTGGGCGCCGCGTGTCGAGGCCGCGCAACGCGCCGAGTTCGAGCGCCAGGCCAGTGTGCATTTCGGCCCGGGCTATGTGATCCGCGACCAGGATGAACAAGGCCAGTGGCACCCATCCCCCCAGCGCGACCATTACTTCCCGGTACTCTATACCCAGTCGGGTGAATTGCCCGGGCTGCCCTATGGTCTGGACCTCGCCGGCCAGGAAGTGCCCTTGGCGGCACTGGCGCGGGCGCTGGGGCCCGGCAGCATGGCGGTGTCCGAGCCACTGCCCATGTTCGATACCAGCTCGGATGCGCGTGGCCTGCTGATGGTGGCGCCAGTGTTTTCCGATGCCAACCCCCGCGGCGCGGCAATGGGCTATGTGATGGCCCTGCTGAGCATGCGTGAACTGGTCAGTGACGGGCGCCCGGTTACGGCAGACGATAACCTGGTGGTGCGTATCGTCGACCCCACCGGGCTGCATGGCCCTGAGGTGATGTTCGATTCACAGAACCCGGTCGCACCTCTGCCGCTGGCCATCAACCAGTTGTTGCACCTGGCTGACCACCACTTCCAGCTGAGTATCCGGCCGAGCCTGGCCTTCGTGCGCGCCAACCGCTCCTCCGCGGTGCTGGCGGTAAGCCTGCTGGGCGGCTTGTTGAGCCTGCTGCTCAGTGTGTTGCTCTACAGCCTGTTCAGCCAGCGCCAGCGCGCCTTGGCCCTGGTAGAGCAGCGTACCGCCGAGCTACGGGTCAGCGAGCAGTCACTGCGTGGTACCCATAACCAACTGCGCAGCGTGCTGGATGCCGCAACCCAGGTGGCGATCATCGCCACCAACCTCAAGGGCTTGGTCAGCACCTTCAACGCCGGTGCCGAGCGCATGCTCGGTTACCCGGCCAGCGAGGCAATCGGCAAGCTGCGCCTGGAGGACCTGGTGTTGCCCGAGGAGTTGAGCCTGCGTGCCCATGCCTTGAGCCTGCGTTTCGGCCGGCCGATTGCAGGTGGCCAGGCCATGTTTGCCGAAACGGTGCAGGAGCATGGTGCCGAGCCGGGGGAGTGGACCTTGTTGCGCGCCGATGGCAGCCAACTGGTGGCCAACATGCTGGTCACCGCCATGCTCGATGAGCAGGGGTTATGGATCGGTTACCTGGCGATCTGCATCGATGTCACTGAACGGCGTCGGGTGCATGAGGCGCTGGCGGCGCGTGACCGCCTTCTGGAAAAACTCAGTGCCGAGGTGCCGGGCGGCATCTACCAGTACCGCCTGGATGGCAACGGCCATTCCTGTTTTCCGTACGCCAGCAAGGGCCTGTACGACATCTACGAAGTCGATCTGCAGCAATTGCGCGAGGATGCCACGGCGGTGTTCGAGCGCATCCACCCGGATGACCTCGAGCGCGTGCGCCGCTCGGTGCGTTACTCGGCCGAACACCTGTCGCCCTGGCGTGAAGAATATCGGGTCTGCCTGCCGCGTGCCGGGCTGCGTTGGGTGCGTGGCGAGGCGACACCGGAGGTGGGCGAGCAGGGCTGCACGTTGTGGCATGGCTACCTGACCGATATCTCCGACCTCAAGGGTGTGGAGGAAGAGTTGCGGGCGCTGTCGGTGACCGATTCGCTGACCGGCATCCATAATCGCCGTTACTTTCAGGAGCGGCTCAAGCTCGAGCTGGAACGGGCCCAGCGCGATGGCCAGGCACTGGCGGTCATCATGCTCGATATCGATCACTTCAAGCGCATCAACGACCATTTTGGCCATGCTGTCGGCGATCGCGTGCTGCGCAGCCTGTGCCTGCGCATCAGCCAGCGTTTGCGCCGTACCGATGTTTTCTGCCGGTTGGGCGGCGAGGAATTCATGGTGCTGTGCCCGGGGAGCGATGCCGAGCAAGCGCGGCTGCTGGCGCTGGAACTGTGGCATGGGGTGCGCAATGTGCCAGTGGAAGGCGTGGGCAGGGTGACCGCGAGTTTTGGTGTGGCGGGTTGGCGACCGGGGGAAGGGGCCGATGCCTTGCTGTTGCGGGCCGATGCAGGCGTGTATGCGGCCAAGCAGGCCGGGCGTGACCGGGTAGAGGGGGAGTTGGCCTGACAGCTTTCAGTTGCCAATGCCGGCCCGTTCGCGGCTAAAGCCGCTCCCACAGGGACATCACAGGTCTTGAACCCTGCACTGTACATGTAGGAGCGGCTTTAGCCGCGAAGAGGCCGGTACCGGCTAACGATCAGTTGGCCGCAGTGCTGCCGGCCAGTTTCGGCTGGCGGTACAGGTCCAGTAGCACCTGGTCGAGCACCTGCGAGGCGCCCCACGGTTTCGGATCGTTGAGGATCGCCGCCACCGCCCAGGTATGGCCGTTGCTGTCGCGGCTGAAGCCGGCAATTGCCCGCACGGTATTCAGCGTGCCAGTCTTGATGTGCCCTTCGCCGGTCATGGCGGTACGCTTCAGGCGCTTGCGCATGGTGCCATCCATACCCACCAGCGGCATCGAGCTCATGAACTCGGCAGCATAAGGGCTCTTCCAGGCAGCCTGCAGCATCGCGGCCATCTCCCGGGTGCTGACCCGTTCGGCACGCGACAGGCCGGAACCGTTTTCCATCACCAGGTGCGGCGCGGTAATGCCCTTCTTCGCCAGCCACTGGCGCACCACGCGCTGGGCGGCGCGGGCGTCGTCACCGTCGGCATCGGTGCGGAACTGCGCGCCAAGGCTCAGGAACAGCTGCTGGGCCATGGTGTTGTTGCTGTACTTGTTGATGTCGCGGATCACTTCCACCAGGTCTGGCGAGAAGGCACGGGCCAGCAGGCGAGCGCCCTTGGGCACGTTCTCGAAGCGGTCGCCACCCTGGATGCTGCCACCCAGCTCGTTCCAGATCGCGCGCACGGCACCGGCGGCGTACGTTTGGTGGTCGAGCAGCGACAGGTAGGTCTGCGAGTTGCAGCCGTCACCCAGCTGGCCGCTGACCGTTACGCTGATGCCATCGGCCTGCTGCACCGGGTTGTAACGCACATCACCCGAGCACTGTTTGGAGGCCACCGCCTTGACCTGGTTGTCGATACGGATGCTGGCAATCGGCGGTTCGACCGCGATGGTGACCTTGCCGCCATCGTTGCGGGCCACGAAGCGCAGGGCCTTGAGGTTGACCAGCAGCGAGTCGGGCTTGACCAGGAACGGCTTGTTCTCATCGCCACCGTCGTCGTTGAACTGCGGCAGGTTGGGCTGCACGAAGTGGCTGCGGTCCAGCACCAGGTCGCCGGTGATGGTGCGCACGCCATTGGCGCGCAGGTCACGCATCAGCAGCCACAGCTTTTCCATGTTCAGTTTCGGGTCGCCGCCACCTTTGAGGTACAGGTTACCGTTGAGTACACCGTTGCTCAGGGTGCCGTCGGTGTAGAACTCGGTTTTCCACTGGAAGGTCGGGCCGAGCAGTTCGAGGGCGGCGTAGGTGGTGACCAGCTTCATGGTCGAGGCCGGGTTGACCGAGACATCGGCATTGAACATGGTCGGTGTGCCGGGGCCGTCAAGCGGCAGCATCACCAGCGACAGGGCAGAATCCTGCAGCTTGTTGGCCTTGAGGGCCTGCTGCACCTTGGCAGGCAGCGTGGTGTTGACGGCGGCGGCCTGGCTGGGCAGGGCGAGTGGCAACAGCAGGCCGGCAAGAACGAGGGGACGAAGCGTTTTGATCATGATCGATAAATACCCTACGGCGAGGGAAAAGGGCATTGGGGCTGTAAGGAATGATGGCCCCAGGGTGAAAGAATACGCATTATGCCCCAAGCGCAGCGACGATGCGCCACGTTCGACGGAAAAGCACCCCCAATAAAAAAGGCCACCCCTGAGGGTGGCCTTTTCAGCGATCGAGCCGGGCCGGTATTACTCGGCCTTGTTGATCGGCTTTTCCGGGTACCAGGCGTCCAGCAGCGGGCTGACCTCGATCTTGGTCAGTTCGCTACGGCCTTTGAGCCAGGCTTCAACGGCTGCACGCTGTTCTTCGCTGACCGAGCCGCGTTTGACCGAGCACACCAGGCCGAAATCGTCACCGCCTACATAGTCCAGGCCATTGGCGTCCATGGCTTCTGCCAGGAACGCGTCGAGGAAAGCATCGATTGCCTGGTCATCCAGATCTTCCTTGAATTCCAGGTTCAGCTCGAAGCCCAATTCCTGAAACTCGTCGACACACAGCTTCTTGCGCAGACGACGGGAGCGGTTTGTGGCCATGAAACAATCCTCTTAGGTAATAACGCCGCGCAGTCTACCAGTTAACACGCCTGGCTGCCTGCCTGTGTGCAGGTACCTGTGGCCAGTTCCCTGGCCAGGGCACGTTCTACCCGGCACATATGCCGCGCCAGTGCCTGGCGCCGCAGGCGTAACTGGGGGGTAGGCAAGCCGCTTGCCTCGAGGGCTTCGCAAGCTTTCATCAGCTCGGGGGCTTCCAGCATCCGCGCGGCACTGAGCACCTTGTGCGCCTGTTCGGCAATGGCATTGCTGTCATGCTGCGGATGCAATGCCATCAAGGTGGCCAGGTCGGCCTGCAGGCTCTGCTGCAACGCCTGCAGGAAACGCTGGCGATCGTTCGGGTCATGCCCGACCACCGTCGCCAGGCCGTCCAGGTTATAGAGCTTGCGGCGCGGTTTCTGCTGGCGGCGTGGGCGGATACTGGCAAGACGCTGGCTGAGCGTGCCCAGGCTGATGGGCTTGAGCAGGCAGTCGTCCATGCCGGCGCTCAGGCACTTGCGGCGTACCTCCGGCTGTGCGTTGGCGGTGTAGCCGAGAATGGTGCAGCGCTGCCGCTTGCCATGGCGTTCCTCGGTACGTACGGCAGTGGCCAGCTGGTAACCGTTCATGTGCGGCATGTTGCAGTCGAGCACCAGCACATCGAAGTCGCCCGCCCGCCAGGTAGCCAGGCCTTCGCGACCGTCTTGGGCGCTGGTGTGCTCAAGCCCCAGGTAGCCAAGCTGCTGTGCCATCAGTTGCAGGTTGGCCGGGTGGTCGTCGATCACCAGCACGCTCAGCCGTGGGTCGGGCACGTCGAGGTTTTCGATCAGCGGGGCCGGCTGCGCTGCTGCGTCAACCCGCTGCAGCGGCATCTTCAGGCGCACCTGGGTGCCGACATCCTCCAGGCTCTTTATGGTCAGGCTGCCGCCCATCATCTCGCACAGGTTGCGACAGATGGCCAGGCCCAGCCCGGTACCTGCACGGGCGCTCTGGCTATGCGGGTTGGCCTGGATGAACGGGTTGAACAGGCGCTGCAGGTCGTCGGCGTGGATACCGATGCCACTGTCGCGCACTTCCAGGTCCAGCACTGCGGGGGTAGTGCTGCCGTCGTCCACCAGGCCGACGCATATGCGCACCTGGCCATGCTCGGTGAACTTGATGGCGTTGCTTACCAGGTTGGACAGGACTTGCTTGAAACGCAGGGGGTCGAGCAGGGCATGGCAGCGGGCGGCCGGTGCGATGATCACCTCCAGGGCCAGGCCTTTCTGCCGGGCCTGGCCCTCGAAAATGCGCCCCACCGACTCGACCAAGGCCGCCAGGTCAACGGCCTCCGGGGCGAGGGACAAATGCCCGGACTCGATGCGCACAATGTCGAGGATATCGCCGATCAGGCCCAGCAGGTCCTTGGCCGAATGGTGGGCCAGCTCCAGCGCACAGCGGTCTACACGGCCTTGGTCGGCGCGCTTGACTGCCAGCTCGAGCATGCCGATGACGGCATTCATCGGGGTGCGGATTTCGTGGCTGATGGTGGCCAGGAACGTGCTTTTGGCGCGGTTCGCATCATCGGCCTGCTGCTTGGCCTGGCGCAGCTCCATGACCAGATGGCGGCGCTCGCTGATGTCGATCCAGCCACCGATGATGCCCTGCACCTCACCCAGTGAGTCGCGGTACGGCAGAATCCAGTGGTAGATGGTCATCTCCCGGCCCTGGATCCGAAGTGGCCGGTCCATGATCAGCGGCGAGCCTTCGGCCATCACCTTCAGATAATCGGCGTGGATCTGCCGGGTCTGCTCGTAATCGGCGAACAGGCTCCCCTCCAGGTTTTTGCCGATGACCTCCTCGGAGCGGGCCTGCACGGCTTCCAGGTAGCTGTAGTTGCAGCTTTGCAGTCGGCCCTCGCGATCACGCACGTACATGGGGTGGGGCGTGCCGTTGAGGAGGGCGCGCATGAACGCCAACTGGTCGTTCAGCGCCCGTTCGGCGCGTTGCCGCTGGCGAATCTGCAGGCGCAGGCGGGCATTCCACAACAAGGCCAGCAGCAACAGCACGGCGGTGCCCAGTACCACCTGTATCGCCAGCCGGCGGTAGCCGTGGTCGTTGCCATCCTCGTGCAGGCTGAAGCCGCGCCAACGGTTGTTGATGACCCCCAGTTCTTCCGGCGAGATGCTCAGCAGCGCCTTGTCGAGGATCGACACCAGCGCTTGTGACGGGGCGCTGGTGGCCATGGCGAAGGTGGCGGGTTCGCTGCCGACGGTGGCCCGGATGACCAGTTCGGGATTGCCAGCCAGGGCGTGGTTGGCGTCGATCAAGGTGGTGATCACCGCATCGACGGCACCACTGTTGAGCAACGCCATGGAATAGAACGAGCTTTCGGTCTCGACCCAGCCGATTTGCGGATAGTGCCGCGACAGCATGGCGTCCATGGCACTGTAGCGGGTAATGGCGATGCGATGACCCTGCAGCTGTTCCAGCGAGGTGAAGGGTTGTTTGTCCTTGCGGCTGACCAGCACATAGGCGCTTTCCAGGTAGGGTTGGCTGATTTGCAGGTCGTCTTCGTTCATCCCGCCGCTGGCCAGTGCGGCAATGACATCGGCGCGGCCATCCTTGAGGCGGGCAATCATGTCGGCAAGGCCGCTGGCGCGCTGCACTTCGAAGCGCAAGCCGGTGCGCAGGCGAAGGAGCTCGAGCAGGTCGGCGGTGATGCCGCGAAAATGCCCCGAGCCGTCGAAATAGGAAACCGGTGCAGCGGTGTCATCGATTGCAACGCGCATCACCGGGTGTTCTTTCAGCCATTGTTCTTCGGTGTCGGTCAGTTGCAGCTTGCGGTCGGTCAGCAGCAGGTCGCTACCAGCACTCCAGCGCTTGAAGATGCTGGCGCGTATGGCCGAGGTCTGTCTGTCCAGGGTGGCGTTCACCAGATCCATCAGGACCCTGTCCTCGCGGCGCAGGGCAAAACCGAAGCCGATGGCCTCGTGCTTGCCGAAACTGGCCATGCGCAGGCGCGGCAGGTGGCCGCGATTGAGCTGGTAGTGGGTGGAAATGGTATCACCGATGAACACGTCGGCCTGGCCGAACGCCACGGCACTCAGGGCCTGGCTGGACGAGCCGAAGGCCAGAAGCTCGGCCTTGGGGTAGGCGCTGTTCACCTCCTGCCGGGGCAGGTAATGGTAGAGCATGCCCAGGCGCATGCCGCCCAGGCCCGTGTCCAGCGCCCGGCTTTCGTCCTCGCGCGTTACCAGCACCGGTTGGTCGATGGCATAGGGGGCCGACAGGGCCAGGCCATCGCTGGCCGCTTCGTAGCCGTTGGAGCTGCCAAGGAGGTCGATATCGCCCTGCCGGAGCGCCTCGACCGCCGCTTGCCGGCTGGAAAAGCGCAGCACCCGCACGGGCAACTGCAGGGCCTTGCCGATCAGGCTTGCGTACTCGGCGGTAAGGCCCTGGTAGTCGCGGCCCCCACTGGTGATGTCGAACGGCGGGTAGTCTGGTGCCGAGGTACCCAGCACCAGTTCCTGACGGCCTTCGAGCCATTGCCGTTGTTCGTCCGTGAGCGCTGGTAATGCCGGCCTGGCCGATGAGCGTGCCAGCAAGGTATAGGATGAAGCCTCGTGATGGGTAGCCTGTGCCACGCCGCTGAACAGGAGCAGGGTGAGCAGTAGGCGAGCGATACTGTGCGCCATGACTACCCTCAGACCAGCGCGTTGCGTTTGGCCATTTCAATCAGATCGACCAGCGTATTGACCTGAAGTTTGTGCATGAGGCGCTTCTTGTAGGTACTGACGGTCTTGCTGCTGAGGAACATGCCCTTGGCAATTTCCTTGTTGCTGCGGCCCTGGGCGAATAGTTGCAGCACCATCAGTTCGCGGTCATTAACCTGACGGAAAAGTTGCAGGTCGGCATCTACCGCCTGGTTATGCTTGATTGCCTGGCTGGGGAAATAGTTGTAACCAGCCAGCACGGCCTTTACTGCACTGAGCAGTTCGCTCAGGTCCTCCTGCTTGCACACATAGCCTGCGGCACCCGAGTGCATGCAGCGTACGGCAAACAATGCGGGAGATTGCGCGGTCAGTACCAGTACCTTCAGGGGCAAGGCCATGGCCTGGAACCGGGCAAGCACCTCCAGCCCGTCCAGTTTGGGGATGCTGATGTCGAGGATGACCAGGTCTGGGGCGGCTTCGCGAATCATCTGCATGGCGTCCACGCCGTTGTCCGACTCGCCGACAATCTTGTAATTCTGGTTTTCCAGCAACATACGAACGGCCAGGCGGATGACGGGATGGTCGTCGACGATAAATATGGAATGCATGTTCAACTTCCCTGCGGGCGATTGAGGGTGACAGGCGGCACCTTATCGCAGTTGAAAGTCATCGGGCATGCGAGGAAGGGCTATTAGCCCTATATGGGAAATGGCTTACAAGATAAAACAATTCGGGCTACGAAATAAGCGCGTTTAATTCATTGTCAAAGCGTGATTGGTAACTTTTCATTTACTTTTATTCGTGACGTTTAACTTGTCGCCAGTATATGTAGGAAGTTTCCCACAATGTGCGGTGCAGCTACGGGCGATGTCCGGGCTGCACCGGCAGGGCTCAGGTCGGGCTGGAGCGCCCGGTCATTTCCCGGGCCATTTCACTGGCATAGCTGTCGGTCATCCCCGCGATGAAGTCGATCATGCGCAGGAAGGCGCTGTGCAGCGAGCCGTGTGGGTCGGGGGCATTGTTGCCGATCAGGTCCAGTACCCGGCGGCTCTTGAACGAGGGCGTGCGTCCACCGTGCTGCTCGAGGGCGGCCCCGCAGAAGGTGTTCAGCAAGATTTCCAGCGTGGTGTAAGCGCCGATCTCGTGCAGGGTCTTGCGCTTGTCCTGGAAGATCTTGTTGCGTGCCATGTCCTTGGCCTGCAGCACGCAGCGCTTGGCCGGGCCGTGCATGTGTTCGACCAGGTCGCCCGCCAGCTGCCCGGCCAGCAAGGCCTGCTGCTGCTCGACGAAGGCACGGGCGGCAGCGTTGGTCAGGTGCTCGATGGCCTTACCGCGCAGGATCGCCAGCTTGCGCCGCCGGGAATCGCCAGGGCCGAGCTGGCGGTAGGTTTCCGGCAGGTCATCGCCGACCAGATCGAGCAGCAGGGCTTCGACTTCGGCGTATTGCAGCAGCTCCATTTCCAGGCCGTCTTCCAGGTCGATCAGCGCGTAGCAGATGTCATCTGCAGCCTCCATCAGGTAGACCAGCGGGTGGCGCGCCCAGCGCTGGTGTTCCAGTTGCGGCAGGCCGAGCTTGCGGGCGATCTGCTCGAGCAGCGGCAGTTCACTCTGGTAACTGCCGAACTTGTGCTTCTTGTAGCCCAGGGCGTCGGCGTGGCGTGCGCTCCACGGGTACTTCAGGTAAGTGCCGAGGGTGGCATAGGTCAGCCGGGTACCGCCGTCGAACTGGTGGTACTCCAGTTGGGTGAGTACGCGAAAGCCTTGGGCGTTACCTTCGAAGTTGAGGAAGTCGGCGCGCTCGTCGTCGCTCATGTCGTCCAGCCAGCCACGCCCGGCCGCCTGCTGGAACCAGTGCCGGATGGCGTCTTCGCCAGAGTGGCCGAACGGTGGGTTGCCGATGTCATGGGCCAGGCAGGCCGACTGCACGATCATCCCCAGGTCGCTGGGGGCGCACCAGTCCGGCAGGCTGTCACGCAGGGTTTCGCCGACGCGCATGCCCAGCGAGCGGCCGACGCAGCTGACTTCCAGCGAGTGGGTCAGGCGTGTATGGATATGGTCGTTGCTCGAAACCGGGTGCACCTGGGTCTTGCGCCCGAGGCGGCGAAAGGCACCGGAGAAGATGATGCGGTCGTGGTCTTTGTGGAAGGGGCTGCGCCCGAGTTCATCGGCGCTGTACAGGGCTTTGCCCAGGCGTTCGCGGGTGAGCAGGGTGTGCCAGTCCAAGGCGCGGTCTCCTGTAGGTCGAAGGCAGCAGCATATCCTGTAGGAGCAGCCTTGTGCTGCGAAGAGGTCCGTTTGATCGATACAAATTCCTTGCCGCTCCCGGCCTCTTCGCAGCACAAGGCTGCTCCTACAAGGATTGCGATGGTCAGGGGCGGCGGCTGCCTTGCAGGTACAGGCGCAGCAACGGCAGCAGGCTGGTGCCCAGGCGCAACAGCCGCGCCAGGTTGCCGCTGCGCACGCCCTTGCCGGTGAGGAAGCCCAGCGCCACCACGGCGCCAATCCCCCACAGCGGCGCATGCTTGATGCCCAGCCCGTCGTGCAGTGAGCTGCCCATGCCGCGCACGCGGCGCAGTGGCTCAAGCAACTGCGCGGACTCGTGGCGGATTTCCTGGCGGTGCATTTCCATGCGCAGGCGCAGCAGCGCCTTGCGCAGTTCCCGCGGGTTACGGGTGTTTGGCAGTTCTGGCAGGCTCATGGCAACAGGCGCTCCCGGTCCTTGGCAAGTTCCTCAAGGGTGGCGCCGAAGGGCGACGACTCGTCGAACACCGCGGCCTTCAGGCGCAAGCCGCAATACAGCGCGGCTATGCCGTAGAACACGCACAGGCCGATGATGCCGGCCAGGCGATAGCTATCCCACAGCAGCACCAGCAACAGCCCGGACAACGCCGTCAGCAGAAGCAGGGCGAACACCAGGGCGAGGCCGGCGAACAGCAGCAGGCTCAAGGTGCGGCCCTTCTGCTCCTGCAATTCGATGCCGAACAGTTCGATGTGGCTGTGCAGCAGCCCCAGGGCAGCCGCCCCCAGGCGTTTGCCCGAGGCGCTGGCGCCGTTGGCGTCGTTCTCCATGGAAACCCCTCAGCGCCGGTTGGCCAGCAGGCCGATCAACAGGCCGACACCAGCGGCAATGCCGATCGCCTGCCACGGTTTTTCCTGCACGTACTGTTCGGCACTGCTCAATGCTGCCTGGCCGCGTTCCCGCACCGAGTCCTGGGTCAGTTGCAGGGTTTCGCGGGCCTGGGTCAGGCGGTCGTGGATCTGTTCACGCAACTCGTCAGCCTGGTCGCCTGCCAGGTTGGCAGTGTCGGCCAGCAGCTTCTCGGTGTCGCGGACCAGTGCCTGGAAGTCAGCCATCAATATCTCTTGTGCAGTCTTTGCCGATTTGCTGGCCATGGGTATCTCCCTGTCGATGAGTGTTGGTAGTTCGAGTAATAGCACGCGCGGAAGGTTCAAGTACCGGCGCTGGTATGGGCCTTGCTAAGGCTTTGCCACGTTGCGGGGCGCCCTGGTCGGGTATTGCGCCGATTCAGGGCGTCAGCGCAGCGGATACCGATAAACCTTAACTCAATCCACGACAAACCCAAGAAAAAACCAAGCAGGCTCCGCCCGGTTCACCGAAACGGGGCAGGGAGCTGGCACCGATTCGGTGCAGGGATGCAGGTTCTTGAACTGTCCTGGTGCCTTTTTCAGCAGGTCTGCCTATTTCATGGAAAACATGCACAGCGCGATGGACTCTCTGGTCCACGGTTCAAACACCCTGTTCATTCTCATGGGCGCCATCCTGGTGCTGGCCATGCATGCCGGCTTCGCGTTTCTCGAAGTGGGCACTGTACGCCACAAGAACCAGGTCAACGCCTTGTCGAAGATTCTCAGCGACTTCGCTATTTCGGCATTGGTGTACTTCTTCATCGGCTACTGGATCGCCTACGGGGTCAGCTTCTTCCAGCCGGCGGCAGCGTTGGCGGCCGACCATGGCTATGCGCTGGTCAAGTGCTTCTTCCTGCTGACCTTCGCTGCGGCGATCCCGGCAATCATCTCCGGGGGCATCGCAGAGCGGGCGCGATTTGTGCCGCAGCTGTGTGCCACGGCATTGATCGTAGCGTTCATCTACCCGTTCTTCGAGGGCGTGGTGTGGAACGGCAACCTGGGCGTCCAGGCCTGGTTGCAGGCACGCTTCGGCGCGCCGTTCCATGATTTTGCCGGCTCGGTGGTGGTGCATGCCATGGGCGGCTGGCTGGCGCTGGCGGCGGTGTTGCTGCTGGGCGCGCGCCGTGGGCGCTACCGCGATGGCCGGTTGGTGGCGTTTGCCCCGTCGAGCATTCCCTTTTTGGCATTGGGGTCGTGGATCCTGATCATCGGCTGGTTCGGCTTCAACGTCATGAGTGCCCAGACCCTGCAAGGTGTCAGCGGCCTGGTGGCGATCAACTCGCTGATGGCCATGGTCGGTGGCACCCTGTCGGCCTTGCTGGCCGGGCGTAACGACCCGGGCTTCCTGCATAACGGGCCGCTGGCCGGGCTGGTGGCGGTTTGTGCCGGTTCCGACCTGATGCACCCGATTGGTGCGCTGGCCACCGGCCTGGTGGCGGGGGCGCTGTTCGTCTGGACCTTCACCGCGGCGCAGAACCGCTGGAAGATCGACGATGTGCTGGGTGTGTGGCCGTTGCATGGCCTGTGCGGCGTATGGGGTGGCATGGCCTGCGGCATCTTCGGCCAGGAGGTGCTGGGTGGCATGGGCGGTGTCAGCCTGGTCAGCCAATTGCTGGGCAGCCTGATGGGCGTGGTGGTGGCATTGGCCGGCGGTTTTGCCGTGTATGGTGCAATCCGCGCGCTGCATGGGCTGCGCTTGAGCCATGAGCAGGAGTTCCAGGGCGCGGACCTGTCGCTACACCGTATCGGCGCCACCAGCCAGGATTGAGCCAGGTCAGGTGCACTGTGGGCAGGACGGACCTAGAATAGGTTTCTCTCTGCCAAAGCGGACTTGCCCCCATGCTGCCTGAATGCCAACTGTTCGGCACCCTCGGCTGCCACCTGTGTGAAGTGGCCGAGGCCGTGCTGATGCCCTTCGTCGATCATGGCCTGCTGGTGGAACTGGTCGACATTGCCGAGAACGAAACTCTGTTCGAACGCTATGGCCTGATCATTCCGGTGCTGCGCCGTTGTGACAACGGCGCCGAGCTGCACTGGCCGTTCGATGCCGAACAGGTGGTGGCGTTTCTCGCGCAGTAATTGCGCAAGGGGAGGTCTGTCCCTGCTCCATGGGGTGTGCAGCGTTGTGATGATCCGCTGCCGGCACGTTGAGGCCGGCATCCTTCACCGGTCATCAGGAATCCAGCCATGCGCATTACCCCCCATTTCACCCTCGATGAAATGACTGTTTCGCAGCTCGCCGCCAGGGAAGGGCTCGACAACAATCCTCCAGCCGAGGCGCGTGCCAACCTGCAGTTGCTGTGCAATGCACTGGAGCAGGTGCGCGCGCTGTTCGGCGCACCGGTCATCGTCAGCAGTGGCTATCGCAGCCCCGCAGTCAACCAGCGTATTGGCGGGACGCTGACGAGCAAGCATCTGCAGGGGCTGGCGGCTGATTTCACGGTGATTGAAGTGACCCCGCGCGAGGTTGTGCGACGGATCAGCGAAAGCACCATCCCCTTCGACCAGCTGATCCTCGAATTCGATGACTGGGTGCACCTGGCCGTGTCGCGCGGCGTCCCTCGGCGCCAGGTGTTGACCATCCGTAAAGGCACCGGCTATCTGCCGGGCCTGCAATGAAGCGCATTGACGGCGGCAAGGGGATATTCGTATGCTGTATATAAATACAGTGTCGAGGTGAAGCCATGCTCAATGTCGAGCAACTCAAGTACAGCGTCAACCGCATGCCTGTCGAGCGGGTGGCCGACGCTGTTCTGGAACTGCGCCTCGAAGGCCTGGTGACCGACGACCGCACGCCGTTCGGCAAGGTCCACTTCAATACCTGCTTCGCCGAGATCGAGGCCCTGTTCCAGCGTGCCGGCTATCACCGCGGGCTGGATGTGGTGGGGTATCAGGGGTTGCTGTATGCCCTCTACGACCCTGGGCGCTGGGAGCCGGTGCAGGTGTTGCGCTGGCTGAGGGATCGCTGCGAGGCCATTGCCCAGGCTGGTTGAGGGCGCGGGCTTGGGGGATAATGCGCGGCCGTGAACGTTTCGAGCCCTGCCATGACCACGCCTTTCGACCCCGCCCGCCAGCAAGCCAGCACGGTGTGCCTGCCCCCCGGTAACTGGGCGACGGTGCTCGACTGCCTGTGTGACCATTTCAAGGCCATCGACCGCGCCCAGTGGCTCGATCGTTTTGCCCGTGGCCGGGTGCTTGATGCCGAAGGGCGGGCGGTTTCCGCCGAACTGCCTTACAAGCGCGGTATGCGATTGCACTACTTCCGTGAGGTGCCGAACGAGCGGCCGATCCCGGTGCAGGAGGCCATACTGCATGTGGATGAGCACCTGGTGGTAGCCGACAAGCCGCATTTCCTGCCTGTGACGCCGACTGGTGAATACGTCGAACAGACCTTGCTGCGCCGCCTGATCCGCCGCCTGGGCAACCCGCATCTGGTGCCGTTGCACCGTATCGACCGGCATACCGCCGGGCTTGTGCTGTTTTCCGCCAACCCGCAGAGCCGCAGTGCCTACCAGCGGCTGTTCCCCGAACGACGCATCGACAAGCGCTACCAGGCAATTGCGGCGGCCATGCCGCAGCACGATTTCCCGCTGGTGCACAAAAGTCGCCTGGTACATGGCGAGCCGTTTTTCCGCATGCACGAGGTAGAGGGGGAGGCCAACAGCGAAACCCTGGCCGAAGTGCTGGAGAAGAATGGCGAGCTCTGGCGTTATGGGCTGTCGCCGGTAACTGGCAAGACCCATCAGTTGCGCGTGCACATGGCGGCGCTGGGGGCGGGGATCTGCAATGACCCGTTCTATCCGCAGCTTCTCAACGACGAGGACGACTACCAGCGGCCGCTGAAGTTGCTGGCGCAGAGCCTGCGCTTTGCAGACCCGCTGAGCGGGGAAGAACGCTACTTCGAGAGCTGTTTGCAGCTGGATTGGTAGTCTGGACGGGGTCGTTGTAGGAGCGGCCTTGTGTCGCGATGGGCCGCGAAGCGGCCCCGGCATTTTTTGCATCACCGCTGAACTCCAGGGGCCGCTTCGCGGCCCATCGCGACACAAGGCCGCTCCTACAGGGCCCTAGCGGTTGAACCGCTCCACCAGCGAGTACTGGGTACCCGCCGTACTGGTCAGCTCTTCGCTGAGCAGCGCCGAGTGCTGGGCCTGTTCGGCAGTCTGGTCGGCCAGGTCGGCGATGGTGCTGATGTTGCGGCTGATCTCGTCAGCCACTGCAGTCTGCTCTTCGGTCGCTGCAGCAATCTGGGTGGCCATGTCGGTGATGTTGGCCACCGCTTCACTGATACCCACCAGCGCCTCGTCGGCCTGCATCACACGGTCGACGCCTTCCTGCGCCTGGCGATGGCCGGTTTCCATGGTCAGTACGGCATTGCTGGCGGTTTGTTGCAGCTTGGCGATCAGGCCGTGGATCTGCCCGGTGGATTCGGCAGTGCGCTGGGCCAGCTGGCGCACTTCGTCGGCCACCACGGCAAAGCCTCGGCCCATTTCACCGGCACGTGCCGCTTCGATCGCCGCGTTCAGCGCCAGCAGGTTAGTCTGGTCGGCGATGCCCTTGATCACATCGACCACGCCACCAATCTCGTCGCTGTCCTTGGCCAGTTGCGTCACCGTCTGGCCGGTTTCGCCCACCGCCGCCGACAGGCGCTCGATGGCCTCGCGGGTTTCACCGGCAATCTGACGGCCCTGGCTGGTCAGGCGGTTGGCTTCCTGGGTGGCATCGGCGGTGCGCTGCACGTGGTTGGCCACTTCCTGGGTGGTGGCGGCCATCTGGTTGACCGCAGCGGCAACCTGCTCGGTCTCCACTCGCTGGCGCTCCAGGCCCGAAGAGCTCTTGTGCGCAAGCGCGTCAGACTGGCGCGCCTGTTCGCTGAGGTGTTCGGCGCTGTCCTGCAGGCGGGTCAGGCAGGTTTTCATGCGCGCGTCCTGGCTGAGCATGGCCATTTCCAGGCGCGCCTGCACGCCCCGGCTGTCGGTGTACATCTGCGCGATCAGCGGGTCGGAGGTGGTTTGCTCGGCCAGGCGCAGCAGGCGCTTGAGGCCACGTTGCTGCCAGCTCAGGCCCAGCAGGCCCAGCGGTACGGAAAGCCCGGCAGCCAGGGCGAAGCCCCAGGAATGGCCCAGCCAGTTGCCGATCAGGAAGCCCACCTGGCTGATCAGGATGAACGGCAACCAGTCCTGCAGCACCGGCAGCCACTTGTCCCGGCGTGGTACCGGCGGCTTGCCCTGGTTGATGCGCTGGTACAGCGCCTCGGCGCGGCGGACCTGCTCGGCGGTAGGCTTGACCCGCACCGACTCGAAGCCGACTACCTGGTTGTTGTCGAAGATCGGCGTGACATAGGCGTTGACCCAGTAGTGGTCGCCGGACTTGCAGCGGTTCTTGACGATACCCATCCACGGCTGGCCCTGCTTGAGGGTTTGCCACATGTGGGCAAACACCGCTGGCGGTACGTCGGGGTGGCGCACCAGGTTGTGCGGCGCACCGGTCAGTTCTTCGCGGGTGAAACCACTGATCTCGATGAAGGCATCGTTGCAGTAAGTGATCACACCTTTGGCATTGGTGGTGGAGATCAACCGCTGCTGGGCAGGGAAAGTCCGTTCTCTCTGGGTAATCGGCTGGTTGTTACGCATGGGTTGATAGTCCGCAGGGCTTTCGACTGGTATCGGCAAGCCGCTGGTTTTATTGAATGAATAATTAATGTGCTTGACCTGTGGCAACTGGCCATCAGTCGATCTGGGTTAGCCAACGAGCACGTTCAAGCAATTTAGCGTCATTATTTCGTTTTTACTGCTGTTTCATGACGGATAAGTCGAATGATGACCGAATGGCTAGCCAAGAGCCAGCATCGGATAGCTGAACAGGGTGAAATGCACCAGGTTCAGGCCAAAATGGCAGAGCACCGCCGCCGCCACGCCGCCCCAGCGGTACGCCAGGCCGTAGCCGATACCGGCAAGGGTGGCCAGGTACATCCATTGCCAGCCGGCCCCCAGGTGTGCCAGGCCGAACAGCAAGGCGGCGGCGAACAATGCCAGCCCTTGGTGGCGCAGCAGCCGTTGCAGGCCGGCCTGGATGTAACCGCGGAACAACAGTTCTTCGGTCAGGCTTACCAGCAGCAGGTTGTTCAGCAGCCATAGCCAGGCCTGGTCGGGCCATTTCGGGGCCCAGCCCAGCATGCCCATTGCCCAGGCGCCTCCCAGGCAGGCAAGCAGGGTCAGGGGCAGGGCGTACAGCAGGCTGGTCGCCAGGCCCTGGCTACGCCACAGGAACAACCAAGGGCAGGCCAGCAGCAGCCAGGCGCCGATCAGCGGTTTGTCCAGGTTCAGGTACATCGTGAAGGGCAGGGCGCCAGGGCTGAGGACAACGCCGTCGATGACCTTGGCAGCGTTGAAGCCGGGCAGCCAGTGCAATGCCAGGGCGATGGCCAGTAGGATGAACAACGTGTGGCCGAGGGCTTGTTGCCAGCGCTGGGGGCGGCGAGCGAGCAGGGCGCTGGCAAGCAGGGCGAGAAAGGTGGGCAAGGTGGTGATGCCGAGGTTGCCGTGGCTCAGGGCGAGGGTGTAGCCGAGCGCCAGCAGAAGCAGGGTGAACAGGTTGGAACGGGGCACGAGTAGTCCTTCTCGGGTAAGCAGAAACGGGCCGCTACGCGTCGCTTGTAGGAGCGGCCTTGTGTCGCGATGGGCCGCATGGCGGCCCCAGATTTCAGCTCCGCCGCCGCTATCGAGCGGGGCCGCTGCGCGCCCCATCGCGACACAAGGCCGCTCCTACAGGCGATGGGCTGCACAGCAGCCCCAAGCATACGCGCCTCAACCAGCAATCAGCTGGCGCAACACATAATGCAATATCCCCCCTGCCTTGAAGTATTCCACTTCATTCACAGTATCGATCCGGCACAGCACCTCGATCTGCTCGTGCTGCCCATCCTCGCGGGTGATGCGCAAGGGCAAGCTCATGCCCGGGCGGATCTGTGTACCGTTCAAGCCCAGCACATCGATCTTCTCCTTGCCGGTCAGCCCTAGCTGCTTGCGGTTGTGCCCGGCCTTGAATTGCAGCGGCAGTACGCCCATGCCTACCAGGTTGGAGCGGTGAATGCGCTCGAAGCTTTCCGCCAGTACCGCTTTGACCCCCAGCAGGTTGGTACCTTTGGCGGCCCAGTCGCGGCTCGAGCCGGTGCCGTATTCCTGGCCGGCGATCACCACCAGCGGCGTGCCTTCCTGCTGGTAGCGCATCGCCGCGTCGTAGATCGACAGCTTCTCGCCACTGGGCACGTGCAGGGTGTTGCCACCTTCTTCGCCCGCCAGCATTTCGTTGCGGATGCGGATGTTGGCGAAGGTGCCGCGCATCATCACTTCATGGTTGCCACGCCGTGAGCCGTAGGAGTTGAAGTCGTGGGGCTCCACGCCCTGCTCACGCAGGTAGCGCCCGGCCGGGCTGTCGGCCTTGATGTTGCCAGCTGGGGAAATGTGGTCGGTGGTCACCGAGTCACCCAGTAGTGCCAGGATCCGCGCACCCTGGATGTCGGTGACCTGCGGGGGTGGCCCGCCGATGTCGTCGAAGAACGGCGGATGCTGGATATAGGTAGAATCGGCCTGCCAAACGTAGGTGGCCGCCTGCGGTACCTCGATGGCCTGCCACTGTGCATCGCCGGCGAACACTTCGGCGTATTCCTTGTGGAACATCGCCGTGTCTACCTTGGCCACGGCAGCGGCAATTTCCTGCTGGCTGGGCCAGATGTCACGCAGGTACACCGGTTGACCATCCTTGCCAGTGCCCAGAGGGTCGCGGGTCAGGTCCAGGCGTACGCTGCCGGCCAGGGCATAGGCCACCACCAGTGGCGGCGAGGCCAGCCAGTTGGTCTTGACCAGCGGATGCACACGGCCTTCGAAGTTGCGGTTACCCGACAACACAGAAGCCACCGTGAGGTCGGCGCTGCCGATGGCTTTTTCGATCGCTTCATCCAGCGGGCCGGAGTTGCCGATGCAGGTTGTGCAGCCATAGCCGACCAGGTCGAACCCCAATTGGTCCAGATAGGTGGTTAGCCCGGCGGCCTTGAAGTAGTCGGTGACCACCTTGGAGCCCGGCGCCAGCGAGCTCTTGACCCAGGGTTTGCGTTGCAGGCCTTTTTCCAGGGCCTTTTTCGCCACCAGCCCGGCGGCCATCATCACGCTGGGGTTGGAAGTGTTGGTACACGAGGTGATCGCGGCAATCACCACGGCGCCATCGCGCAGGGTGTGGGTCTGGCCTTGATGGCTGTAGTCGATCTCCCCGGCCTGGTCGGCGTTGCCCACCGCCACGCCGCCGCCACCTTCGCTTTCCAGGCGGCTGACCTCTTTGGCCAGCGGTTTGGGTTGCAGTTCGATGAAGTGGTCGAAGGCCTGGCTGACCTGGCCCAGGGCTACCCGGTCCTGCGGCCGCTTGGGCCCTGCCAGGCTGGCCTCGACCTCATGCATGTCCAGCGCCAGGCTGTCGCTGAACAGTGGCTCCTGGCCGGGCAGCCGCCACAGGCCCTGGGCTTTGCAGTACTGCTCGACCAGTTGCACGGTCGCCTCGGGGCGGCCGGACAGGCGCAGGTAGTCCAGGGTCACCTGGTCGACCGGGAAGAAGCCGCAGGTGGCGCCGTATTCCGGGGCCATGTTGGCGATGGTCGCACGGTCGGCCAAGGGCAGCTCGGCCAGGCCATCACCATAGAACTCGACGAACTTGCCCACCACGCCCTTCTTGCGCAGCATCTGGGTCACCGTCAGCACCAGGTCGGTGGCGGTGATGCCTTCGTCCAGCTTGCCGGTCAGCTTGAAGCCGATCACTTCGGGGATCAGCATCGACACCGGCTGGCCGAGCATCGCCGCCTCCGCTTCGATGCCGCCCACGCCCCAGCCGAGCACGCCCAGGCCATTGATCATGGTGGTATGCGAATCGGTACCGACCAGGGTGTCGGGGAAGGCGTAGGTGCGGCCATCGGCTTCACGGGTCCAGACGGTGCGGCCGAGGTATTCGAGGTTGACCTGGTGGCAGATGCCGGTGCCTGGCGGTACCACGCGGAAGTTGTCGAAGGCGCTCTGGCCCCAGCGCAGGAAGGCATAGCGCTCGCCGTTGCGCTGCATTTCGATGTCGACGTTCTCGCTGAAGGCCTGCGGCGTGCCGTAGCGGTCGACCATCACTGAATGGTCGATCACCAGGTCCACGGGAGACAGCGGGTTGATCCGCTGCGGGTCGCCGCCGGCCTTGGCCATGGCTGCGCGCATGGCGGCCAGGTCGACCACGGCCGGCACACCGGTGAAGTCCTGCATCAGCACCCGCGCCGGGCGGTACTGGATCTCGCGGTCGGAGCGTCGCTCACCCAGCCATTGGGCGAGGGCGCGCAGGTCGTCGCCGGTGACGGTCTTGCCGTCTTCCCAGCGCAGCAGGTTTTCCAGCAGCACCTTCAGCGACATGGGCAGGCGCTGCAGGTCGCCCAGTTGGCGGGCGGCTTCGGTGAGGCTGAAGTAGTGGTAGGTCTTGTCGCCGACCTGTAGGGATTTGAGGGTATTCAGGCTATCGAGCGAGGGCATTGCCAACTCCTTCTGCGCCGGTGCCTGGCAAGATCTGCCGGTGGCACCGCTCTGTATCGATCCGCACGGCACGGACCTGGCTGAAAGGTCAGGTTAGACCGCTTTGCGCTACCTGACCCTTTTCTGGACCGGCGGGGCGTGTCGCAGGTTCCGATCTTCCTTTATCATCGCCGCCCTGCCGGCGCCTGTGGCGCGCCAGCCGAAGTGGAGTGAGAGATGAATACCCTGTTCATGCATTGCCGGCCCGGTTTCGAGGGTGAGGTGTGCGCCGAAATCAGCGAACATGCCGCCCGCCTGGGTGTTGCCGGCTATGCCAAAGGCAAGCCGCAAAGCGCCAGTGCCGAGTTTGTCTGTAGCGAGGAGGGCGGTACCGAGCGGTTGATGGGGGAACTGCGCTTCAACCAGCTGATTTTCCCGCGGCAGTGGGCCTGTGGCGGTTATGTCGAGCTGCCGGAAAGCGACCGCATCAGTGTGCTGCTGGCGCACCTGGCCGGGTTCCCGGTATTCGGTAGCCTGTGGCTGGAGGTGCTGGACAGCAACGAAGGCAAGGAACTGTCTACCTTCTGCCGCAAGTTCGAGGTGCCGCTGCGCAAGGCTTTGGAAAAGGCCGGGCGCCTGGTCGACGACCCCAGCCGCCCACGCCTGCTGCTCACCTTCATCAGCGGCCGCCGGGTATTTGCCGGTGTTGCTCCGGCCAACAACAGTGCGCTGTGGCCCATGGGCATCCCGCGCCTGAAATTCCCCCGCGAGGCGCCCAGCCGCTCGACGCTCAAGCTGGAAGAGGCCTGGCACCAGTTCATCCCGCGCGAGCAGTGGGAGCAGCGCCTGGGCGATGACATGACCGGTGTCGACCTGGGGGCCTCGCCGGGTGGCTGGACCTACCAGTTGGTGCGCCGGGGCATGCTGGTGACCGCCATCGACAACGGGCCGATGGCCGAAAGCCTGATGGACACCGGCTTGGTCCAGCACCTGATGGCCGATGGTTTCACCTGGCAACCGAAGCAGCCGGTGGACTGGATGGTGTGCGACATTGTCGAGAAACCGGCGCGTACCACCTCGCTGATCGAGACCTGGCTGGGCGAGGGGTTGTGCCGTGAAGCTGTGGTCAACCTGAAGCTGCCGATGAAACAGCGCTATGCCGAAGTACGCCGGCTGCTCGACCGCATGGAGGCGACCTTCAAGGCGCGCAAGATCAAGGTGTCGATTGCTTGCAAGCAGCTGTATCACGACCGCGAGGAAGTGACCTGCCATCTGCGCCGGTTGGACTTGAAGCGCTAGCACAGCGAACCGCTTTGCTCTTGCTTCGGCTTTTGCTTCTAAGCGCGCGATAGTTCAGGCGCCGCCGATTGCGACTTCAGGAGGCCGAGCGAAGGGACTGCGGAGGGAGGTGACGGGCATGGATGCCCGTCAAGCGCTGAGGCCCCATGGATGGGGCCTGCAGCGCGTACTCCCGGGAGCAGGCCCGTAGCGAGGGAACCCCGGAGCGCAGCGTAGGGGCCGGATGATAGGAGCCAGCGTTTTTTGGTTACTTTTTGTCGCGTTTGACAAAAAGTGACCCGCCGTAAGGGCGGAAAGGTGAATAAGCGCCACCTTCGAAAATGAATGTTGACCTTGTTGTTGATGCCCACGCTTGAAAGCGAAGAGCGAAGAGCGAAGAGCGAAGAGCGGAAAAGTACTGGTCTTGATCTCGCGCATAGTCCATTTACGATGGCGACGCTTACTCACCTTTTCGCCCTTACGGCGAGTCACTTTTTGTCAAACGCGACAAAAAGTAACCAAAAAACGCTGCGCTCCCATCATCCGGCCCCTCCGCTACGCTACGGGGTTCCCTCGCGCCGGTCTTGCTCCCGGGAGTACGCGCTGCAGGCCCCATCCATGGGGCCTCAGCGCTTGACGGGCATCCATGCCCGTCACCTCCCTCCGCAAAACCTCTGCTCGGCCTCCTGAAGTCGCGAAGATCAAGATCAAGATCAAGATCAAGATCAAGATCAAGATCAAGATCAAGATCAAGATCAAGATCAAGATCAAGATCAAGAGCAAGAGCAAGAGCAAGAGCAAGAGCAAGAGCAAGAGCAAGAGCAAGAGCAAGATCAAGATCAAGATCAAGAGCAAGCTCAGGGCTTGTCTTCACAGGCGGTGCTTGGACCACGGCGCGCGATGCGCGACAATAGCGATCATTTGCGGAGTCCCCCATGACCGATTTCACCCCTGACGCCATCCTCGACGCCACCGGCCTGAACTGCCCGGAACCGGTAATGATGCTGCACCAGCACGTGCGCAACCTGGCCGCTGGCGGCCTGCTCAAGGTCATCGCCACCGACCCCTCGACCCGCCGCGACATCCCCAAGTTCTGCAACTTCCTCGGCCACGAACTGCTGCAGCAGCAGGAAGACGCCGGTACCTTCCTGTACTGGATCCGCAAGAAAGCCGACTGAACCGCTCTGGAACACGCCCGGCGTTGCGCCTACACTGCGTTCCCCAGACAGGAGAGCGCCATGCTGATAGTTGCCGACGAGAACATCCCGCTGCTCGATGCATTCTTCCAGGGTTTCGGCGAAATCCGCCGTTACCCCGGCCGAAGCCTCGATGCCGCCAGCGTAAGGGACGCCGACATCCTGCTGGTGCGCTCGGTGACCAAGGTCGACCGCCAGTTGCTCGAAGGCAGCCGCGTGCGCTTTGTCGGCACCTGCACCATCGGCACCGACCACCTCGACCTGAACTACTTTGCCGAGGCCGGCATCCACTGGAGCAGCGCACCGGGCTGCAATGCCCGCGGCGTGGTCGATTACGTGCTGGGCAGCCTGCTGACCCTGGCAGAACTGGATGGCGTGGCACTGCCCGAGCGCGTGTATGGCGTGGTAGGCGCGGGTGAGGTGGGTGGCCGCCTGGTGCGGGTGCTGCACGGCCTGGGCTGGAAGGTACTGGTATGCGACCCGCTGCGCCAGGCCGCCGAGGGCGGTGACTACGTCAGCCTCGAGACCATCCTGCAACAGTGCGATGTGATCAGCCTGCACACCCCCTTGCAGCGTGGCGGCGAGCACCCGACCTGGCACCTGCTGGGCCAGGCGCAGCTGGCGCAGTTGCGCCCCGGTGCCTGGCTGGTCAACGCCAGCCGTGGCCCTGTAGTGGACAACGCCGCCCTGCGCGAACTGCTGCTGGACCGCGAAGACCTGCATGCGGTGCTGGATGTGTGGGAGGGGGAGCCGCAGGTCGACCTGCAACTGGCCGACCTGTGCACATTGGCTTCGCCGCACATTGCCGGCTACAGCCTCGACGGCCGCCAGCGTGGTACGGCGCAGATCTACCAGGCGCTGTGCCGCTTCCTCGGTGTGGATGAACAGGTGCAACTGGCCGACCTGCTGCCCCGGCCCCCGCTGGCGCAGATCGAGCTGGATGCCAGC
This sequence comes from Pseudomonas sp. 13159349, assembly GCF_013305685.1. Lineage (NCBI taxonomy): Bacteria > Pseudomonadati > Pseudomonadota > Gammaproteobacteria > Pseudomonadales > Pseudomonadaceae > Pseudomonas > Pseudomonas sp. 13159349. Next base: position 1,970,950 of record NZ_CP045553.1, read on the forward strand.
ACCGACCCGGCCTGGGCCTTGGCCACCCTGTGCCGCGCGGTGTACGACCCACGCCGCGACGATGCCGATTTCCGCCGCAGCCTCAGCGACGACCCGCAGCAGCAGCGTGCAGCGTTCGACCAGTTGCGCAAGCAGTACCCGCCACGGCGCGAGATCGAGGGGCTGGCGGTGCGCTTGCGCGGGGAGTCGCCGCAGTTGGCGCAGCTGGTCAGTGCCTTGGGTGGGGTGTTGGTCTGACAGCCATTTGAAAGCTGTGCCGGCCTCTTCGCGGGTAAACCCGCTCCACAGGTAGCCCGCTGACCTCAAGGCTTGTGTTGTCCCTGTGGGAGCGGGTTTACCCGCGAAAGGGCCGGTACAGGATTCAAGCAAATAAAAACCCGGCGCAAGCGCCGGGTTGCAAGGAATTCGCCGATCAACCTTTGCGTACGCGCTCGACCCGGCTTTCTTCCAGGGCCTTGCAGGCCTGCTGGATCATCTGCTCGGTGATCGGTACTTCGCGCCCCTGGGCATCGATGATCGAACCGCACACCTGCGGCTGAGGGGTAGTCCGGGGCTTCTGGTTGTCGCTGCCATGCTGCAAGCTCATGTATTGTCTCCTCATCAGGTTCAAGCGCAGGTTAACCCTGTGCCGTGACTGGCCTGTGACAGTACCTGCAGGGTCACGGCAGGCACAGTCCAACAGAAACGGCAGTAAAGCTCCATAGCCTGGTTAGACCGATAGGCTATAGCAACCCTGCAAGGGTTCCTCTGGCCTGGATGAATGGTAGGCTGCGGTTTCCCCGCCAATGTGGTCAGCGCCATGCCCGAATCGGTTTCCCCGCGTCAACGCCGCGCCTTGCGCCTGGGTTGGCAGTTTGTCCGTCCGTACCGTCGCCAGGTGCTGCTGGCCTTGCTGGCCCTGGTAGTCACCGCCGCCATCACCCTGTCCATGGGCCAGGGCATCCGCCTGCTGGTGGACCAGGGCTTCATGACCCGCTCCGCGCATCAGCTCAACCAGACCATCGGCCTGTTCCTGCTGCTGGTGGTGGCACTGGCGGTGGGTACCTTCAGCCGCTTCTACCTGGTGTCGTGGATCGGCGAGCGCTGCGTGGCCGATATCCGTCGGGCCGTGTTCGACCACCTGATCGGCCTGCATCCCGGGTTTTTCGAAGACAACCGCAGTTCCGAGATCCAGTCGCGGCTGACCGCCGACACCACCTTGCTGCAATCGGTTATCGGCTCTTCGCTGTCGATGTTCCTGCGCAACGCGCTGATGGTCATCGGTGGCGTGGTGTTGCTGTTCATCACCAACCCCAAGCTCACCAGCATCGTGGTGGTGGCCCTGCCGCTGGTGCTGGCGCCGATCCTGCTGTTCGGCCGCCGGGTACGCAGCCTGTCGCGGCAGAGCCAGGACCGGGTGGCGGATGTGGGCAGCTATGTGGCCGAGACCCTCGGGCAGATCAAGACCGTGCAGGCCTACAACCACCAGGCGCATGACCGCCAGCTGTTCGCCGGCACGGTCGAAGCGGCGTTTGCCGTGGCCCGGCAGAGGATTGCCCAGCGCGCCTGGCTTATCACCCTGGTGATCGTGCTGGTTCTGGGAGCGGTGGGGGTGATGTTGTGGGTTGGCGGCATGGACGTGATCGCCGGACGTATTTCCGCGGGCGAACTGGCCGCCTTCGTGTTCTACAGCCTGATCGTAGGCAGCGCTTTCGGCACCCTCAGCGAGGTGATCGGCGAGTTGCAAAGGGCGGCGGGCGCCGCCGAGCGCATTGCCGAACTGTTGGCGGCGCGCAGTGCAATCCTGCCGCCCGCCGTGGCGCAGGTGCTGCCGCAGCAGCGGGCCAGTGGGCGTATCGAACTGCAGCAGTTGGTGTTCGCCTACCCGTCACGGCCCTCGGTGGCGGCTGTCGATGGCCTGAGCCTGACCATCGAGCCGGGGCAGACCGTGGCGCTGGTGGGCCCGTCGGGGGCGGGCAAGTCGACCTTGTTCGATTTGTTGCTGCGCTTCTACGACCCCCAGCAGGGGCGCATCCTGCTCGATGGCCGGGCGATCACCGAACTCGACCCCGATCACCTGCGCCAGCAGTTCGCCCTGGTGGCACAGAACCCCTCGCTGTTTCGCGGCACGGTCGAGGCCAACATCCGCTATGGCCGGCCCGAGGCGACCCTGGCCGAGGTCGAGGCAGCCGCCCGGGGTGCCCATGCCGACGCATTCATCCGGCAATTGCCGCAGGGCTACCAGACACCGCTGGGCGAGGGCGGCATCGGCCTGTCCGGCGGGCAGCGGCAGCGCCTGGCCATTGCCCGTGCGTTGCTGGTCGATGCGCCGATCCTGTTGCTGGACGAAGCCACCAGCGCACTCGACGCACAAAGCGAACACCTGATCCAGCAGGCGCTGCCCAGCCTGATGGCCGGGCGCACCACACTGGTGATCGCCCATCGTCTGGCTACGGTCCAGCATGCCGACCGTATCGCGGTCATCGACAAGGGCCGGCTGGTGGCGGTGGGGACGCATCGCCAGTTGATCGAAGAGAGCCCGCTGTATGCGCGGCTGGCGGCCTTGCAGTTCACCACGGGGTAGCTTGTAGTGGCGTTGTAACATTTCTGTAGTATTTGCCTGAGAGTATCTAGCTCAACTGTTGCGTAAGTGCTCGACCTGGCTGCCATTGCTTGATGGCAGCCTTTTTTTGGCCTGCCCGCAACCGGGCTGCGTTGCGCCTTGTTGCCAGCTTGCGCGGCCCTCCGGTCTTCCTCCTGCTTTCCGAGATCCAAGATGTTGCGTAAATCCCTCAGAGTGCAAATTCTCTCCCTGCTCGGCGGCAGTCTGGTGGCGATGTTGCTGATCGCCCTGGTGTGCTTCCAGTTCCTTTCGTCCAGCGTGCGCGGCTATGCCGAGTTGGTCGATGGGCCGCTGCGGGCCTCGCAATTGATCGACGAAGCCAACCTGCAGTTCAAGATCCAGGTGCAGGAGTGGAAGAACGTGTTGTTGCGCGGGCGTCAGCCGGCTGACATTGACAAGTACTGGCAGCAGTTCCAGGCTCGCGAGCAGCAGGTGCAGCAACTGCTCGGGCAATTGATCGACAGCAGCGACGCCAGGCTCAAGGCGCCGCTGCAGCAACTGCGTGACAGCCACCGGCAGTTGGGCCAGGCCTATGCGCAGGGTCGCCAGGCATTCCTGGCGGCGGGCGGCGACCCGGTGGCCGGCGATCTGGCGGTCAAGGGCGTGGACCGCGCCGTCAGCGAGCAGATGAGCGAACTGGTCGAGCAACTGCGTGCCGAAGCTCGTCAGCACGCCGCCAGGCTGAGTGCCGGTGCCGAGCGCACGGTATGGCTGGGCCTGCTGGTGATGCTGGCTTCGGCCGTGCTGGTGGGGCTGCTCAGCCTGTGGCTGGTCAACCGCAGCCTGATCGAGCCGATCCGCCAGTTGATCGAGTATGTCGCGCAGCTGAGCCAGGGCCGCTTTGCCGCCCGGGTAGACAGCCGCCGTGAGGACGAACTGGGCCGTCTGGCGCGGGCCGCCAACACCCTGCGCGATTTCCTCGCCGACACGGTCGGCCGGCTGCAGGACAACGCCCAGGAACTGGAAGGGGCCAGCGGCCAGCTGCGCAGCATCGCCGGCGACATGGCCCGTGGTACCCACGACCAGTTCCAGCGCACCGACCAGGTGGCCACGGCCATGCACGAGATGTCCGCCACCGCCCAGGAAGTCGCCCGCCACGCCGCCGAGGCTGCCCGCGCGGCGGACGATGCCGATCACAGTGCCCAGGCGGGCGAGCAGGTGATGCAGCAGACCATCGACATCATCGGCGTGGTCAACCGCGAAATCGCTGGCACGGCGGCGGTGATTCGCGACCTTGAGCATGACAGCGCGCGCATTGGCAAAGTCCTTGAAGTGATCCGCGGCATTGCCGAGCAGACCAACCTGCTGGCGCTCAATGCGGCCATCGAAGCAGCCCGTGCCGGCGAGGCCGGGCGTGGTTTTGCGGTAGTTGCCGACGAGGTGCGCAGCCTGGCCCAGCGCACGGCGGCGTCGATCGCCGAGATCCACCAGATCATCGAGGCGGTGCAGTCGGGGGCGGTGGAGGCGGTCAAGGCCATCGAAAGCGGCCGGCAGCGCAGCGAGGAGGGTGCCGAGCAGGTGCAGCAGGCCGGGCAGATGCTGCAGCGCATCACCCTGGCAGTGGAAGCGATCCGCGACATGAACCGGCAGATCGCCACGGCGGCCGAAGAGCAGACCAGCGTGGCCGAGGACATCTCCTGCAACCTGATCGAAATCACCCGCATCGCCACGGCCAACCAGCAGGCGGTGCAGCATACCGAACAGGCGGGGCAGCGCCTGCATGGGTTGTCGGGGCAGCTGGGTGAAGTCACCTCCCGCCTCAGCGCCTGACGCCCTGTCATGCCTGACGCGGTCCCTGTAGGAGCGGCCTTGTGTCGCGATGGGCCGCAAGGCGGCCCCAATGTCTCGGCAACAGTGCTGATATCGCAGGGGGCTGCTTTGCAGCCCATCGCGACACAAGGCCGCTCCTACAAGGGCAGCGCAAGGCGGGGAAATCCGCCATTTCATTGCAGTGCATCCGGCCCCCCTGGCGGATTGTCGCCATCTACCCCGTCGCCCGCCCCCTGTATTCACTGCTCCAGACCCAGTTGGCACGTTCCCTGCTCAAGGCGGCGCGCGTGTACACAACAACTGGATAACATCAATGAAGAAATTCCTGCTGACGTTCCTCTGCCTGGGCGTCATCGGCTGCTCCAAACCCGCGGAACCGGAAAAGACCGTCGACGTGCTGCTGATCGGCGGTGGCATCATGAGTGCCAGCCTGGGTACCTACCTCACCGAGCTGGAGCCCTCCTGGAAGATCGACGTCTACGAGCGCCTGGACCAGGTGGCCGAAGAAAGCTCCAATGCCTGGAACAACGCCGGCACCGGTCACTCCGCGTTCTGCGAGTTGAACTACACCAGTGTGGGCAAGGACGGCAATATCGATATCAGCAAGGCCGTGGGGGTCAACGAGCAGTTCGAGGTGTCCAAGCAGTTCTGGGCCTACCAGGTCGAGCAGGGCGTGCTGAGCAACCCGAAGTCGTTCATCAACAACGTGCCGCACATGAGCTTTGTCTGGGGTGACGACAACGTCGCCTTCCTGCACAAGCGCGTCGACGCCCTGCAGCACAGCTCGCTGTTCCGCGGCATGGAAATCTCCGAAGACCACGAGCAGATCCGCAAGTGGGCGCCGTTGGTGATGGAGGGCCGTGACCCGGGGCAGAAGGTCGCCGCCACGCGCATGGCCATCGGTACCGACGTGAACTTTGGCGAAATCACCCGCCAGTTGTTCGCCGCGATGACCCGCAACCCCAATGTGTCGCTGAACCTGCGCCATGAGGTGCGTGACATCGTGCGCAACGACGACGGCACCTGGCATGTGCGGGTGGCCGATCTGGCCAACGGCGGCGAGGAAAAGGCCGTCAATGCCCGCTTCGTGTTCATCGGTGCCGGTGGTGGCGCGCTGAAGCTGCTGCAGAAGTCGGGCATCCCTGAAGCCGAAGGCTATGCCGGCTTCCCGGTCGGTGGTCAGTTCCTGATGACCGACAACCCCGACCTGGTCGCCCGCCACCAGGCCAAGCTGTACGGCAAGGCCTCGGTTGGCGCGCCGCCGATGTCGGTACCGCACCTGGACACGCGGATGATCGATGGCAAGCAGGTGCTGCTGTTCGGCCCGTTCGCCACCTTCTCCACCAAGTACCTCAAGCACGGCTCGCTGCTGGACATGTTCGCCTCGCTGAACAGCCACAACGTGCTGCCGATGGTCAATGCCGGTATCGACAACATCGACCTCAGCACCTACCTGATGGGGCAGCTGATGCTCAGTTTCGATGACCGCATGAACGCGCTGCGCGAGTACTTCCCCAACGCCAAGAACGAAGACTGGAAGTTGCTGCAGGCCGGCCAGCGGGTGCAGGTGATCAAGAAGGACCCGGTCCTGGGCGGTGTGCTGCAGTTCGGTACTGAAGTGGTGGCGGCGCAGGACGGCAGCATCGCTGCGTTGCTGGGAGCTTCGCCGGGTGCCTCGACAGCGGCTCCGATCATGCTGACCGTGCTGGAAAAGACCTTCAAGGACCGTATCCAGTCGCCAGCCTGGCAGGCCAGGCTCAAGGAAATCGTACCGAGCTATGGGCAAAAGCTGAACAACAACCTGGCGCTGACCAACCAGACCCGGGCATGGAGCAGTGAACGCCTGCAGTTGCTGTATGTGCCGGTGGAGGCCGAGCAAGCGTTATGACCGGTTGACGCAGCCCTTTGTAGGAGCGGCCTTGTGTCGCGAGAGGGCTGCGAAGCAGCCCCGGCGATATGTGCAGCGGTGCCGGAATCTGGGGCCGCTTTGCGGCCCATCGCGACACAAGGCCGCTCCTACAGGGACTTTTCAAGGCACAACAAAAAGCCCGCACAAGGCGGGCTTTTTGACGAGGATTTGGTCGGAGAGACAGGATTCGAACCTGCGGCCTTCTCGTCCCGAACGAGACGCGCTACCTGGCTGCGCTACACTCCGATGAAGGAAATCCTACTGCATACTTTTTTTGCACGCAAGCCCTTGTTGTTAAAAGGGCCTTTGCAAAAAACAGGCTGCGATCAGAGCTCTTTGACGGTGCGGATCTGGTCCTTGTTCAGGCGCGTGCGCTTGCCGTCCAACTGCTCGAATTCGTAGAAGCCGGAGTCTTCATCATACTTCGGTGTGTCGGTGGCCTGGATTTCGCGACCGTCGTTCAGGGTAATGACGGTTGGCGATGCGCAGCCAGCGAGGGCGCCCAGGCCCAAGGCGAGCAGGAAGGCGGGTAGGGTCCGTTGAATCATCGTGTTTCTCCAGTGCGATGGTGCTAGATGACATTAAGACGCAGGGCGTCCACGCAAGTTCCGTCTACAGTGCAGCATAGCGGCAAACCTGTGGCATTGATCGAGGACAAGGGCCACGGGCGTCAAGCTGTGATGGGCGCGTGCTGTGTTATAACTGCGGCCATCCCATCTTCTTGTGACGGACCCCCATGAAAGCCAAGGCAGATACCCCCTTCGTGCCGCTGAACATCGCCGTGCTCACAGTCAGCGACACCCGCACCTTCGACACCGATACCTCCGGCCAGATGTTCATCGACCGCCTGAGCGCGGCTGGCCATCGCCTGGCCGAGCGCGTGCTGCTCAAAGACGACTTGTACAAGATTCGCGCCCAGGTCGCCACCTGGATTGCCGATGACAGCGTGCAGGTAGTGCTGATCACCGGCGGCACCGGCTTTACTGGCCGCGACAGCACGCCCGAGGCTGTGGCCTGCCTGCTGGACAAGCAGGTAGAAGGTTTTGGTGAGCTGTTCCGGCAGATTTCCGTGGCCGACATCGGCACCTCCACCGTTCAGTCGCGCGCCCTGGCCGGGCTGGCCAACGGTACCCTGGTGTGCTGCCTGCCAGGTTCGACCAACGCGGTGCGCACCGGTTGGGACGGTATCCTCGCCGAGCAGCTGGACGCCCGTCATCGCCCGTGCAACTTCGTGCCGCACCTGAAGCAGGCAGCGGCCTGCGACAGCCGTGGCTGAGGTTACCCAGGCCCGGCCGCTGATGCCGGTAGAGCAGGCCTTGGAGCAGTTGCTGGCATTGGCCGAAGCGGCACCGATCCGTGACACCGAGAACCTGCCACTGGCCGAGGCCGAAGGCCGTGTGCTGGCCACCCACCTGGTGGCCTCGCTCGACCTGCCGCCTTGGCCGAACAGCGCCATGGACGGTTACGCCCTGCGCCTGGCCGACTGGCAGGGCGAACCACTGCCGGTCAGCCAGCGGATTTTCGCCGGCCATCCACCGCAGCCGCTGCAGCCGGGTACCTGCGCACGCATCTTCACCGGGGCACCGCTGCCCGAAGGTGCCGACTGCGTCGAGATGCAGGAAAACACCGAAGTGGCGGAGGATGGGCGGGTACGCTTTCTCGAAGCGCTGAAGACCGGGCAGAACATTCGTCCCCAGGGCCAGGAAACCCGCAAGGGCGAACAGGTGATGAGCGCCGGCACCCGGCTTGGGCCGATCGAGCTGGGCCTGGCCGCGACCTTGGGCCACGGCCGGCTGGATGTGGTGCGCAAGGTGCGGGTGGCGGTGTTGTCCACCGGTGACGAACTGGTCGAACCTGGCCTGCCGCTGGGGCCGGGGCAGATCTACAACAGTAACCGCCGACTGCTGGTCAGCTGGTTGCAGCGGCTGGGCTGCGAGGTGGTTGATGTGGGCATCCTGCCGGATGACCTGGCACGTACCCGCACCTGCCTGGCTGAACTGGGCGATGTCGACCTGATCCTGTCCACCGGCGGTGTCTCGGTGGGTGAGGCCGACTACCTCGGTGCCGCCCTGCGCGAAGCCGGCGAGCTGGCCTTGTGGAAGCTGGCGATCAAGCCGGGCAAGCCGCTGACCTTCGGCCACTTCCAGGGCGTGCCGGTAATCGGCCTGCCGGGTAACCCGGCCTCGACCCTGGTCACCTTCGGCCTGCTCACCCGGCCCTACTTGTTGCGGCGTCAGGGCGTGACCGATGTTACGCCGTTGCGCTTTGACATGCCGGCCGGCTTTGACTGGCCCAAGGCTGGCACGCGCCGCGAGTACCTGCGCGCCCGCATCGAGCAAGGCCAAGTGCGCATCTACAAGAACCAGAGTTCGGGCGTACTGCGCAGTGCGGCCTGGGCCGAGGGGCTTGTAGAAGTGCGTGAAGGCAGCACACCGAAGCAGGGTGACAGCGTGCCCTTCATTCCCTTCAGCGAACTACTTGGCTGAGCGGCCCAGCCAGGCACTGGCCAGCGGCGCGGCCTCGACCGGTGCCGCCAGGGCCAGGCGCATGTGCACGTTCTCCAGTTGCTGGGCGGCCACGCTCCAGTCGTGGCGCTGGCGGGCAAACTGGCGCCCGGCGTCGCTCAACTGGCTCATGCGCCAGGGCTGGTTGAGCAACTGGGTGATCAGCAGCGCCAACTGATCGCCATCCTCACTGCCCAGGTAGTGCTCACCGTTGTTCGCGGCCAGGCCTGAAACGCCCTTGCCGGTGGTGATTACCGGCAAGCCGGCGGCCATCGCTTCGAGGATTTTCACCTTGGAGCCACCGGCATAGCGCAGTGGTGCGAAGAACAGTGCCGAGCGCCGCTGCAGTTCACGCAGGTCGGGGCGGTAGCCGAACCATTCGATGCGCGGGTCGTTCCAGTGCAGTTTCCAGCTGGCCGGCATGGCATGCCCGGCTATCGCCAGGCGCACCGCCGGGTTGCTCATCCAGACCTGCGGCATGATGTCTTCCAGCGCCCATTCGATGGCCTCCAGGTTGGCACCATACTCGAAGTTGCCAACGAACAGCAGGCGCTGGCTGTGCAGCGCGGGTTGCACATGCTGGTAGAAATCACAGTCCACGCCATTGACCACCACGTTCACCGGGCGCCCGCTGATCTGTGCGATCAATTCGGCATCGTGGGCGCTGACTGCCACCAGTTCGGTGGGTTGGTGCAATACCCGCTGTTCCCAGCGTCGATAACGCCAGCGGTCGAAGGCGTTGAGCGGGCGTAACCATAGCGGCAGGCGATCGTGGTTGGCGCCCCCCATCACTGATTCCAGGGTGTGCTCGCTAAGCATGTACGGCAGCCCGCGTGCCTGCAGGGCTTTTTCGAAGGGCTGGAAACTGTAGCTGTGCTCGATCTGGATCACGTCCCAGGGCTCGTCCAGCAATTGCTCGAAGCGGTGCCGCAGGCAAGGGGCCAGACCATTGATAATTGCGCGCATGGGGTAAGCGATAATCGGCGAGGCCAGCAGGTTGAGCGGGCTGTGCAGGGGCCGTCGGGGCAGCACGATCAGGCGCTCGAGCAGCGGTTCCAGGGCCTCGCGGGCGGCATCGTCGAGGGGGATCTTCGATTGCACCAGCAGGGTAATCCGGTGGCCCCGCTGTGCCAGTGCGCGTATCAGGTGGTATTGCCGGGTCTTGCTGCCGCTGGTGGTTGGCCAGGGCAGGTACGGCAGTGTCCAGAGAATGCGCATGACCCGGAATCCTCGCTAAAGGCTGCGGATAGCAAGACGCGCCCATGGGCAGCAGTGGTAGAACCACTGCCGGGGGCGCGTCCGTGGCAATAAAGTGTATCTGCTGAGCATAGCCGTGCATTGCCAGGCGTGTGGGAAAAGACAGGCCTACGCAATTAAATACTGGGAGCGGCCTAATGCCAGTCAGTTAAGGTTTCTACAGGCTTTACTGGGGCTGCAAAGCAGCCCCGAATTGCTTAACTGACAGGCACTGGGGAGCGGCCTGCTATTTTTTCGGGCGCATGCAACGATCCGCGACTGCAAAGGGTCGAGATCTGGGTTGATCACTTCACGGAGGCGCACAACATGCGAGCGGGCAAGGCAATGCTGATCCTGCATGGCAAGCAGGCGATGAACGAAGACTTGCGCAGCGCCGTGCATGACCTGCGCGACAGCGGCTGGGTCCTGGATGTGCGGGTTACCTGGGAGGCCGGTGACGCCCAGCGCCTGGTCACCGAGGCGCTGGCCGCCGGCTACGACCACATCGTCGCCGGAGGCGGGGATGGCACGCTGCGTGATGTCGCCGAGGCCATGGGGCTGGCAGGTACCAAGGCCAGCCTGGCGTTGTTGCCGCTGGGCACGGCCAACGATTTTGCCAAGGCCGCCGGCATACCCCTGGAGCCTGCCACGGCCCTGGCCTTGCTGAACATACCCGCACGGCCGATAGACCTGGGCCAGGCCGGCGACCAGCTGTTCCTCAACATGGCCACGGGCGGTTTTGGCAGCCAGGTCACGGCCAATACCTCCGAAGACCTGAAGAAAGTACTGGGCGCGGCCGCCTACCTGTTCACCGGGTTGTCGCGCTTTAGCGAACTGCAGGCCGCCTCGGTAGAGCTGCAAGGGCCAGGCTTCGACTGGCAGGGTGACCTGCTGGCGCTGGGGATCGGCAATGGCCGCCAGGCCGGGGGTGGGCAAGTGCTGTGCCCCGAGGCCCTGGTGAACGACGGCTTGCTCGATATCGCCATCCTGCCGGCACCTCAGGAGATGGTCGGGACGTTGCGTGAGCTGTTGGCCGGTAACGGTCTGTTCGTCAGGGCCAGGTTGCCCTGGGTGGAGATCAAGTGCTCGCAGGGGCTGGACATCAATCTTGATGGCGAGCCAGTGCAGGCCGAAAAGTTACGCTTCCAGGCCAAGCCCGCTGCACTGCGGCTACACCTGCCGGAGGGGTCTCCGTTGCTCAGTCGTCCAGGCTGATGATTTTCTCGCGCACGGCGAACAGCACCAGGCCGGCCACGTCATGGATTTGCAGGCGTTTCATGACTTGCGAGCGGTGGGTTTCCACTGTCTTGATCGACAGGCCCAGGCCGGTGGCGATTTCCCGGGTGGACTTGCCACGCACGATCAGGCGCAGGATCTCCAGCTGTCGCGCCGTGAGATTATGCCGCTCGCCAGCTGGTAGCTTGCCCTGCCTGGTGTGCTGCAGCGCCTGGTTGATGACCGTATGGGCGACGGCTGGGCTGAGGTAGCGCTCGCCGTTGCGCACCGCGGTCAGGGCCTGTTCCAGCTCGGTGGCGCTGGTGTCCTTGAGCAGGTAGCCGTGGGCGCCACTCTCCAGTGCCCGCATGATCAGGTCCGGGTCGGTGTGCATCGACAGGATCAACACCTTGCAGGTGCTGCCGCTGGCGCGCAGTTGGGTGAGGGCGTCCAGGCCGCTGGTCGAGCGCATGGAGATGTCCAGCAAGACGATGTCCGGCGCCAGCGTGCGCACCTGTTCGAGCAACTGGCTGCCGTCGTCGGCTTCACCGATCACGTCATAGCCGGGGATGTCGCACACCAGTGCGCGCACACCAGCGCGAATCAGCGAGTGGTCGTCTACCAGCAGCAGTCTACAGGTCATGGGTTGCAGTGCTCCTGGCGCGTTGCTGGGTGCGCGGTGGCCATGGGAACATCGCCTCGATGTGCGTGCCCAGGCCGAGCTGGCTGGTGATGTCCAGGCTGCCCTGCAACGCGGTTACCCGCTCCTGCATACCGGCCAAGCCCCGCTGGCCTGCTTCGGCCGGTTGCCTGGCGGGCACGAAGCCGCGGCCATCGTCTTGGATTGACAGCGCCAACCCCTCGGGGGTGCGCTGCAGGCGGATGACCAGATTGCGTGCCTGGGCGTGGCGCAGCATGTTGGTCACGGCTTCCTGGGTAATGCGGAACACCGCCATGGCCACGGCCTCGTCGATGCCCCCCAAGCGCTGGTTGCATGCCAGGCTCCAGTGAACGCCGCTGTTGCCCAGGGTGCGCACCAGGTGTGCGCGCAGGCTGGCTTCCAGGCCCAGGCTGGCCAACTGCCGCGGGTTGAGCAGGGCGGAGACATCGCGCACGTTGCCCAAGGTGTCATCCAGCGTGCTGCGCAGCGCGTCGCAGTGGCCTTGCAGCTCGTCGGGCATGCGCTTCTGCAGCCACTGCAGCTGCAGCTTGGCGGCGGTGAGCAACTGGCCGATGTCGTCGTGCAGTTCCCGGCTCAGGTGCTGGCGCTCGCCTTCCTGGACTTTGAGCATGCGCTCGGCCAGTTCCGCCGGGCGCAGGCTGATCGACTTGGCACCAAGGGCCAGGTGCACGGTAGCGCCCAGTGTGGCGGCCAGTTGCAGCACCAGCAGGCTGGCCGGAATCACCTGATCGGCCAGGTACAGCAACAGGTTGGCGACCAGCGAGGCAATGCACAGCCCGACAGTCGCCCAGCGCAGCAGGGTAGTACGGGAGCAGCACAGCAAAGAAGTCTTCAAGCGTGGAAGCATAGGTAGGGAAGCCACTGAAGTATTGCTGATGGAGGCCTTGCACAATCCATGTCAGAGGCTTTGGAGCAGTACTTGCCGTTTTCTTTCAAACACATGATCTTGCGACCTTGCTGCAGGCCGCAAGCGTTTGTGGGGGCGCATATTACCACTTCGCAGTGCATCGGTCGCGGTCGGCTAACGCCATGAAACGCCGACGGGGCGGGTGCGGGAGGGTGGCAAAGTGCCGCTTTGCTTGATCGCGCAATATGCACTTGCCATCGAACTTGTGCGCTGTTGATTCAACTTGGCACCCCGCAACCTGAAAAACCTCGAGAATGTTCCAGGTTCGGCCAGGATGGGCCTGAATAAACGTGCCCGGCTGCATTTTGCGCCAGTTCAATAGGTGGCAGATGAGCGGCCGGAGTGCGTGCTGCCTGCCGTCTCGGAATGCGGGTGAATGCACACGCTGCCTTGCTCGTCGCAGGGTGTGCAAGGTTGTGCAAACGTTTGCTGCAAGACCTTGGCCAGTTCACCCAGCAGCACCAACTGCTCGCCGATGTCCAGGTTAAGCCGTCCGGTGCAAGGGTCTACCAGTTCCAACTGCCAGGCCAGCAAGGTCAGGCAGGCCCCTACCGCGGGCAGGGCTTCGCGCTGCAGGCAACCGACCTGGCAGGCCGGTGCCAGCAATTGCTGCAGGGCGGTGGTGTAATGGGCGACTTCGCGCAGGCCCAGATGTGCGGCCTGTCGAGCGAGGTTGTCGAGGGCATTTTCCAGGCAGTGGCAAGCATCCGGGTCGTTGTCGATCAGTTCCAGATGCTGCAGGCATTCCTGGGCCTGGGTCAGCAGTACCTGCGCATCCAGCAGGAACCCCTGCAGGGCGTTATCGAACGACAAGGCGCTGTCCATCATGATGCCCCCGCGCGTGGGGCTGGCTCAGGGGACGGGCACGCCAAAACGATAGCTAGCAAAAGCCTGACTCCATTCATGCAATGAGAATGGCGTCACATTAATGGCTAAAGGATATCGCGAACATCAGGTCGCACCCGATTGTAGCTAAGGGTTTCCCTGATAAGGGCCTCAGGAGGGGAACTTTTGCTGTCCCGCTGAATCACCCGCGCTTCCCGCAGTAAAGCATGATGGTAAAGTGATATCAATTGCCTTCACGGCATTTTCCCGCAAGGGTCAAGGTGTGCGTGAAGCCGCCGATACAGGGTGGATGATTTCACTTTTTCCGACTCAAGCCTGGGGGCTTTCCAATGGCTGGCATTCTCGACACGGTAGACCAACGCACGCAACTGGTGGGTGAGAACCGCCTGGAAATCCTGATGTTTCGCCTGGCTGGCCGCCAGTTGTTCGCGATCAACGTGTTCAAGGTGCAGGAAGTGCTGCAGCTGCCCAAGTTGACCCTGATGCCCCAGCGCCACGCTTTCGTCTGCGGTGTGGTCAACCTGCGAGGCCAGACCCTGCCGGTGATCGACCTGTCCCAGGCGATCGGCATGCGCCCGCTGCAGCCGGGGCCGGACAGCACCATCATCGTCACCGAATACAACCGCTCGGTGCAGGCTTTCCTGGTGGGCGGTGTCGACCGTATCGTCAACATGAACTGGGAGGCGATCATGCCGCCGCCGTCCAGCGCCGGGCGCCAGCATTACCTGACGGCCATCACCAAGGTCGATGACAAGCTGGTGGAAGTGATCGACGTGGAGAAGGTGCTGGCCGAGATCGTGCCCTACAACGCCCGGGTTTCCGGCGACAAACTCGCCGATCCGGTGCTGGCCCGGGCCCGCGGCCGCGAAGTGCTGCTGGTGGACGACTCCAGCGTGGCACTGGCGCAATTGCGCGACACCCTGTCCCAGCTGGGTGTGAAGCTGCACGTGGCCAGTGATGGTCTGAAGGCGCTGCGCATGCTCAAGGGCTGGGCCGACGCTGGTGAGGATGTGTGCGAGAAGCTGCTGATGGTGTTCACCGACGCCGAGATGCCGGAAATGGACGGCTACCGGTTGACCACCGAGATCCGTGGCGATGCCCGTTTGCGCCAGCTGTACGTGGTTTTGCACACCTCGCTGTCGGGCAGTTTCAACGAATCCATGGTGAAGAAGGTAGGCTGCGACAACTTCCTGTCCAAGTTCCAGCCCGATCGCCTGGTCGACGTGGTCAAGCAACGCCTGTTGCTGGATGCCGCTACTGCGTGATCCCGGCCCCTGCGGAGTATAAGCTTGGCGTTTTGGCATGACGCGAGGCGGCAGGGATGTTTCTCAGTGAGCTGTATCGGTACCCGGTGAAGTCCGGGCAGGCGCAACGCCTGCAGGCTTCAGCGGTTGGGTTGCTGGGGTTGCAGGGTGACCGGCGCTGGATGGTGGTGGAGGAAGAAAATGGACGCTTCCTTACCCAGCGCGCCTGGCCTCATCTAGGCCAGATCAAGGCAAGCGACGATGACAGCGGCCAGTTGCTGCTGGAAGCACCTGGGCAAACTCCCTTGTGGGTACCTGTGCCACCTGCCGATGACGCCCTGCGCGGCGTGACCATCTGGCGCGATACCTTGCGTGTGCCGGATGCGGGCGACGCGGCGGCGGCCTGGCTCAGCCAGTTGCTGGGCAAGGCCGTGCGCCTGGTGTATTGCCCGGAGCAGCGCGCGCGTTACCTGCCCAATGGCTATGGCTTCAACAGTGACCGGGCGGCGTTCCCCGACGGTTTCCCGTTGTTGCTGATCAACCAGGGATCGCTGGAAGAACTCGATCGCCGTATCGGCCGGCCCATGGAGGTGCTTCGCTTTCGACCCAACCTGGTGGTGCAGGGGGCTGAACCGTTTGCCGAAGATGGCTGGAAGCGGATTCGTATCGGCAGCCTGGAGTTTCGCGTGCTCAAGCCCAGTGTGCGCTGCATCTTTACCACCATCGACCCGGTTACCGGCGAGCGCAGCGAGGACCGCGAGCCGATGGCCACGCTCAGGACCTTCCGTGAGAAGGAGGGGGATGTGCTGTTCGGGCAGAACCTGGCGGTGGATGGCAGCGGGTGGTTGGAGGTAGGGATGCAGGTCGAAATCCTGGAGTAGCTGTGTTGCCTGTGCCGGCCTCTTCGCGAGTAAACCCGCGAAGAGGCCGGCACAGGCTCAGTAGCAATCACATGTCATCGAAATACCGCTCATGCCAATCCACCAGCGGCTGCGGCGAGTTCAGCTTCTGCCCGTAGATCACCGAATACGACAGTACGTTCTGCACATACTGGCGCGTTTCGTCGAACGGGATCGACTCCACCCACACATCGAAGCTCAGGTGCTTGGCGCCTTTGAGCCACTGCCGCACACGCCCAGGCCCGGCGTTGTAGGCTGCCGACGCGAGCACCCGGTTGCCGTTGAACTGGCTGTGCACCTGGCTCAGGTAGGCCGCACCCAGCTGGATGTTCTTGTCCGGGTTGAGCACCTGCGCCGGTGATGCCAGCGGGATACTGAACTTGCGCGCGGTTTCCTTGGCCGTGGCCGGCATCAACTGCATCAGGCCGCTGGCACCGACCGGGGAACGGGCATCCTCCATGAACGCACTTTCCTGGCGGGTAATGGCGAAGACCCAGCTCGAATGCAGGCCGCGGACCTTGGCCTCGCGCACCAGGGTGTCGCGGTGGGCCATCGGGAAGCGGATGTCCAGGTCGTCCCAGTACTGCGCCTGGCTGATGGTGCGAATGGCCGGGAAGTACCAGCGCAGGTCGTAGCCCAGGCGCGCCTGGGCGACCATTTCGTCGCGGCTGAAGTGGCGGCTGACGTGGTACCACTCGCGGCGACCTTCGACGATCTGGCCACGGGCGTGGAACTCCAGGGCACGGCGGATGCCCGGGGTGTTGCGGACCTTGTTGACCAGCTGTGGGCTGAGCACCAGCGGCTTGTTGTTCAGCTGGTAAGGGGTTTGTGCCCGGTCGGCAGCGAGGAAACCGTAGAAGTCACGCTCGCGCGCCACGGTCTTGTACAGCAGCGGGATCTGTGGGTTGTTCGGCTGCGCCAGCTCCAGGCTGCGCGCCTGCCAGTACTTCCAGCGGCTGCTGTTGGCCAGGTCCTGGGGCAGGCGGCGGGTCAGCTCGTAGGCGTCTTCCCAGCGGCCCAGGCGCAGTAGCAGGCGCAGGCGCCATTCGCTGACGGTGTTGTCACGCAGCTCGGGGTCGTAACGGGTCATCAGGTCGAGCGCGCGCGGGTCGTAGCGGCGCGCCAGCGTCAGGCCGATTTCGCGGGCGATGGCCACCTTCTCGTCGCGTGAAAAGTGCATGCGCTGGGCGTAGTCGTCGAGCAGCGCCATGGCCCGCTCCGGGTCCTGTCGGGCAAGGCGGCGCAGGCCGAGGCTGACCACGTCGGACATGGCTTCGTTGGCCGGGGTGAAGCGCGACGGCTGGTTGAGCAGCTCGGGTTTCTGCGCCACCTCTACCAGCAGGCGCCCCTGCGGCGCGAGGGTGGTCAGGGTCTTGACCAGGTTGTTGGCCAGACCGTAATTGCGCGCCTGGGCCGCCAGCTTGGTGCGTTGCCAGCGCTTGGCCTCGGTCAGTTGGCCCTCGGCCGCCCACATGCCGAACAGTGTGTCGCAGGTAGCCGGCTGCGACTTGCCGACGTTCCACAGTTTGTCGGCCGTGGCAAAACCCTCGGCGCGCAGGCCGTGGCTGAGCTGGTACTGGCCGTTGAGGCAGTCCAGTTCGGTGAAGTTGAGCTTGGGGTCGTAGTACTTGACGAAAGTGTTCCATTCGCCGCGTTCGGCAAGCCAGCGCAACCAGCGTAGTTTCATCCAGTTGGCCTGGGGCAGGTCGCCATGCTTGGCAAGGAAACCTTCGATTTCCTGGTTGCTCGCGGTTTTCAGGCGGGCGGTGAGTTCGTCGTAGGCCAGGTAGGGCGTCAGCGGGTAGTCGCTGAGGGCCTGGGCATAGCGCAGATAGGGGCCTTTGTCGCCTTTGGCCAGCGCGCGCTTGGCCTCGTCATAGTACTGGCGTTGCAGGGTAAGATCGGCGGCCTGCGCCGCGCAGGTGGCGGCGGTGAGCAGCAGGCAGGATGCAATATGTAACAGGCGGCTGCGCATGATACGTCCGGGCAGTTGAACCATGGGGAAGTGACGGCGGAGCCAGCACTGTTGGAAGCTATTGCCTTAGCTTAGCTGTTTGCCAGCGGCGGGTGAAAGCACTGTGCTTGTATCGGGATATTAAGTTCGACCAGATGTCGCAAAGCCCTTGCCGGATGGCCAGGCGGATGCCGTCGGGGGCCAAGTCAGGTAGAATGCGCGCCCGATTTATGGAGACCAACATGACCCTGCTCAAATTCAGCGATGTGTCCCTCGCATTCGGCGCCATGCCGCTGCTGGACAAAGTGTCCTGGCAGATCGCTCGTGGCGAGCGGGTGTGCATCATCGGCCGCAACGGCACCGGCAAGTCGAGCATGCTGCGCCTGGTCAAGGGCGAGCAGAAGGGCGACGACGGCGAAATCTGGCGTGCCCCGGGCCTGAAGATCGGCGAGCTGCCGCAGGAGCTGCCGGTGGCCGACGAGCGCACGGTGTTCGACGTGGTGGCCGCAGGCCTGGATGGTGTGGGCGATCTGCTGGCGCAGTTCCATCACCTGAGCCTGAACATCCAGGGTGATGAAGACCTGGAAAAACTCATGCACGTCCAGCACGAGCTGGAAGCCCGTGACGGCTGGCGCCTGCAGCAGGTGGTGGAAAGCACTCTCAGCCGCCTGCAGCTGCCGGCCGACAAGACCCTGGCCGAACTGTCCGGTGGCTGGCGCCGCCGCGTGCTGCTGGCCCAGGCGCTGGTGTCGGAGCCCGACCTGCTGCTGCTCGACGAGCCGACCAACCACCTGGACATCGGTGCCATCGCCTGGCTCGAAGAGGCCCTGCGCGGCTTCAATGGCGCGGTACTGTTCATCACCCACGACCGTTCGTTCCTGCAGAACCTGGCCACCCGCATCCTCGAACTGGACCGCGGCGGCCTGATCGACTGGAACGGCGACTATGCCAGCTTCCTGGTGCACAAGGAGGCCGCGCTGGCCGCCGAGGAAACCGCCAACGCGTTGTTCGACAAGCGTCTGGCCCAGGAAGAGGTATGGATTCGCCAGGGCATCAAGGCCCGCCGTACCCGCAACGAAGGCCGCGTACGCGCGCTGAAGGCCCTGCGCGTGGAGCGCAGCGAACGCCGCGAGCGCCAGGGCAAGGCCAACATCCAGATCGAGGCGGCGGAAAAGTCCGGCAAGCAGGT
The DNA here is from genome assembly GCF_013305685.1 of Pseudomonas sp. 13159349. Taxonomy (NCBI): domain Bacteria; kingdom Pseudomonadati; phylum Pseudomonadota; class Gammaproteobacteria; order Pseudomonadales; family Pseudomonadaceae; genus Pseudomonas; species Pseudomonas sp. 13159349. Next base: position 1,989,907 of record NZ_CP045553.1, read on the forward strand.
AATGGTGCTGGAGAACGTCAGCTTCCATCACCCGGAAGGGCCTGTGCTGGTCAAGGACTTCTCCATGGTCCTGCAGCGTGAGGACCGCATTGGCCTGCTGGGCGCGAATGGTACCGGCAAGACCACGTTGCTAAAGCTGATGCTCGGTGACCTGGAGCCGACCGCAGGCAAGGTAGAGCGCGGCACCAAGCTGGAAGTGGCCTATTTCGACCAGATGCGCCACCAGCTCGACCTGGAAAAGACCGTTATCGACAACCTGGCCGAAGGCCGGGACTTCATCGAGATCGACGGCCAGAACCGCCATGTGCTGAGCTACCTGGGCGATTTCCTGTTCAGCCCTCAGCGTGCCCGTACGCCGGTCAAGGCGCTCTCGGGTGGCGAGCGTGCACGGCTGTTGCTGGCCAAGCTGTTCAGCAAGCCGGCCAACCTGCTGGTGCTTGACGAGCCGACCAACGACCTGGACGTGGAAACCCTCGAGCTGCTCGAGGAGGTGCTGTCCAACTACAAGGGCACCGTGCTGATGGTCAGCCACGACCGGGCCTTCCTCGACAACGTCGTCACCAGCACCCTGGTGTTCGAAGGCGAGGGCAAGGTGCGTGAATACGTCGGTGGTTACGAGGACTGGATTCGCCAAGGGGGCTCGCCGAAGCTGCTGGGCGTGACCGAGAGCAAGGGCGGCAAGTCCGAGCTCAACAGCGCGGTGGTGGAGAAGGTAGAGGCCAAGCCGGCGCCTGCGCCGGTTGCAGTGGTGGCAGATGGTTCGAAGAAGAAGCTCAGCTACAAGCTGCAACGTGAGCTGGAAATGCTGCCGGGGCAGATCGACGAGCTGGAGCAGCGCATGGCCGAGGCCCAGGAAGAAGTGAATGCGGCGGGCTTCTATCAGCGGCCGATTGCGGAAACCTCGGCAGTGCTGGCCAAGATCGAGAAGCTGCAGAGTGAGCTGGATGTGCTGGTGGAGCGCTGGGCCGAGCTGGAAGGCTGATCGGCGTTAGCCTGACCCGGCCTCTTCGCGGGTTAACCCGCTCCCACAAGGACCGCACCGCTGTTGAGCGCGGTGCAGTACCTGTGGGAGCGGGTTCACCCGCGAAAGGGCCGGCACAGGTTGAATCATTCCTTCTTCTGCAATCGCACCGCCAGTACATCGCACGGCGCGCCATGCAGCACGTCATTGGCCGTGGAGCCCAGCAGCAATGCCAGGCCATGCCGGCCATGGCTGCCAACCACGATCAGGTCGCACTTCTGGTCCTTGGCCAACTGGTGGATTTCCTGGCGCGGCTGGCCATAGGTCAGGTGCGAGTCGCCGCGGTGGATGTCCGGGTATTTGTTGAACAGGCGGTCCATGCGTTCCTTGGCCTGGTCGAACTGCTGCTGTTGCAGCTGCGACAGGTCCATCGGCACGTCGCCGCCGAACGCCATGGCCATCGGCTCGACGATGTGTACCAGCGAAACCTTGGCATTCGACGGCGCGGCCAGCGCCATGGCGCGCTTGATCACCGGGTCGCATTCTTCGGTCAGGTCGACGGCGACCAGAAGATGTTCGTAGGACATGAGCGGAACTCCTGACAATCGCGATAGAAGAAGTATGGTCGCTTTCGGGCGGGTCTTCCGTGAAAAATGGCTAACCAGCTCATTTGCAACGTTTTATGGGAACTACTGATATGACGGTATTGCTGGTGGTGTCAATCCTCGCGCTGATTCTCAGCCCGCTTTCCTGGCTGCGCACATCGCGCAAGCAGAGCGAGCAGATGAAGCTGCGCCTGGAGGCTCGGCACATGGGTTTGGCCATGCAGCTGGCGCCGCAGCAATGGCCGCACTGGCTGGAAAAGGAGCCGCCAAGCCCATGCCCGCAATACCACCGGGCGCGTCGCCGCGGGCATGAGGACAGCTTCTGCTTCTGGCAGATCACCCCGGGGGTTTGGTGGAACCAGTGGCGTGAACCCTGCGAGGACCCACGCTTCATGGAGGCCTTGGCACGCTTGCCGGCGAGTGTCTACAAGGTCGAGGGCGATGCCCGGATGATCGCGTTGTACTGGACCGAGCGGGGCGATACGGCTGTGTTGCAGGATATTGCCCACGTCCTCGAAGCCCTGGCTTGAGAGCTGTCTTGCACGGGCCCTGTAGGAGCGGCCTTGTGTCGCGATCGGGCTGCGCAGCAGCCCCGGCAATCTTTGCTTTTCTCTCAAATCCCCGGGGCTGCTGCGCAGCCCGATCGCGACACAAGGCCGCTCCTACAGGGGTATGCGGTGCTTTTTAAGCCTCTATAACGACAAAGCGGCGGCTTGGCCGAACCCTGAAGGGGTGGGGTGCCAAGTCGCCGCTTTGCGTTCTGCTGCGCAGAAAAGGCCAGGCAGGCCGGGTATGCATTCAAGCAAGTGCCAGTGTAGCCGTTGGAGGCCGCCGCGCAAGGCAAAAGCTGCAGCATTCTTCTGCGGTTCATGGTCAATCGCCGACATGAATGGTCAGCAATCACTGTCATCATGTTTTGTACCGGGACGCTACAAAATGACCGGAAAGTCGTGTTTTCACCTTGCTCGCGAGCATTTGACAACGCCGATCTTTTCGGAGAATGTGTGCACACCCAAATCAAACGGGCGTATGAATTGAGCGTTTGTATGTCATGACGCCAAGCCATACTTCCGACTAGCGCGCTGACGGGTGTGCCTGGGGCAGGGCAGCTAGGCCTGCTTTTGCCGCAGCGATCGGCGTGTACAGTTCAGCTTCCATATCGTGGAGATCAGTTGATGATTTACGAAGGTAAAGCCATCACGGTTAAGGCTCTTGAAAGTGGCATCGTCGAGCTCAAGTTCGACCTCAAGGGTGAGTCCGTCAACAAGTTCAACCGCCTGACCCTGAACGAACTGCGCCAGGCCGTCGATGCCATCCAGGCCGACGCCTCGGTCAAGGGCGTGATCGTCAGCAGTGGCAAGGACGTGTTCATAGTCGGCGCCGACATCACCGAGTTCGTCGACAACTTCAAGCTGCCCGAGGCCGAACTGGTCGCCGGCAACCTGGAAGCCAACCGCATTTTCAACGCCTTCGAAGACCTCGAAGTGCCGACCGTCGCCGCCATCAACGGCATCGCCCTGGGCGGCGGCCTGGAAATGTGCCTGGCCGCCGACTACCGGGTCATGTCCACCAGCGCCAAGATCGGCCTGCCGGAAGTCAAGCTGGGTATCTACCCGGGCTTTGGCGGCACCGTGCGCCTGCCGCGCCTGATCGGTTCGGACAACGCCATCGAATGGATCGCCGCCGGCAAGGAAAACCGTGCCGAGGACGCCCTGAAAGTGGGGGCTGTCGACGCCGTGGTCGCGCCTGAGCTGCTGATGGCCGGTGCCCTTGACCTGGTCAAGCGCGCCATCAGTGGCGAGCTGGACTACAAGGCCAAGCGCCAGCCCAAGCTGGAAAAGCTCAAGCTCAACGCCATCGAACAGATGATGGCCTTCGAGACTGCCAAGGGCTTCGTCGCCGGCCAGGCCGGCCCGAACTACCCAGCCCCGGTCGAAGCCATCAAGACTATCCAGAAGGCTGCCAACTTCGGCCGTGACAAGGCCCTGGAAGTCGAAGCCGCAGGCTTCGCCAAGCTGGCCAAGACCTCGGTTGCCGAGAGCCTCATCGGCCTGTTCCTCAACGACCAGGAACTCAAACGCAAGGCCAAGGCGCATGACGAAATCGCCCACGACGTGAAGCAGGCCGCCGTGCTCGGTGCCGGCATCATGGGTGGCGGCATCGCCTACCAATCGGCGGTCAAGGGCACCCCGATCCTGATGAAGGATATCCGCGAGGAAGCCATCCAGCTGGGCCTGAACGAGGCCTCCAAGCTGCTCGGCAACCGCGTCGAGAAGGGCCGCCTGACCCCGGCCAAGATGGCCGAGGCACTCAACGCCATTCGCCCGACCCTGTCCTATGGTGACTTCGCCAATGTCGACATCGTCGTCGAGGCCGTGGTCGAGAACCCGAAAGTCAAGCAGGCCGTGCTGGCTGAAGTGGAAGCCCAGGTGAAGGACGATGCGATCCTCGCTTCCAACACCTCGACCATTTCCATCAACCTGCTGGCCAAGGCGCTCAAGCGCCCGGAAAACTTCGTTGGCATGCACTTCTTCAACCCGGTGCACATGATGCCGCTGGTGGAAGTCATCCGTGGCGAGAAGTCCAGTGAAGTGGCGGTTGCCACCACCGTGGCCTACGCCAAGAAAATGGGCAAGAACCCGATCGTGGTCAACGACTGCCCGGGCTTCCTGGTCAACCGCGTGCTGTTCCCGTACTTCGGCGGCTTCGCCAAGCTGGTAAGCGCCGGTGTCGACTTCGTGCGTATCGACAAGGTCATGGAGAAGTTCGGCTGGCCAATGGGCCCGGCGTACCTGATGGACGTGGTCGGCATCGACACCGGCCACCACGGCCGCGACGTGATGGCCGAAGGGTTCCCGGACCGCATGAAGGACGAGCGCCGCTCGGCCGTTGACGCATTGTACGAGGCCAACCGCCTGGGGCAGAAGAACGGCAAGGGCTTCTACGCCTACGAAACCGACAAGCGCGGCAAGCCGAAGAAGGTCGCCGACGCCACCGTGCTCGACGTGCTCAAGCCGATCGTCTACGAGCAGCGTGAAGTCACCGACGAAGACATCATCAACTGGATGATGGTCCCGCTGTGCCTGGAGACCGTGCGCTGCCTGGAAGACGGCATCGTCGAAACCGCTGCCGAAGCCGACATGGGTCTGGTCTACGGCATTGGTTTCCCTCCCTTCCGCGGTGGTGCGCTGCGCTACATCGACTCGATCGGTGTGGCCGAATTCGTTGCCCTGGCCGATCAATACGCCGACCTGGGGCCGCTGTACCACCCGACCGCGAAGCTGCGTGAGATGGCCAAGAACGGCCAGCGCTTCTTCAACTGAGCGGTCAACGAGCTAGAGCGAGAGATTTGATATGAGCCTGAATCCAAGAGACGTGGTGATTGTCGACTTCGGTCGCACGCCGATGGGCCGCTCCAAGGGTGGCATGCACCGCAATACCCGCGCCGAAGACATGTCGGCGCACCTGATCAGCAAGCTGTTGGAACGCAACGACAAGGTCGACCCGAAAGAAGTCGAGGACGTGATCTGGGGCTGCGTCAACCAAACCCTCGAGCAGGGCTGGAACATCGCCCGGATGGCCTCGCTGATGACCCAGATCCCGCACACTTCCGCGGCGCAGACCGTCAGCCGCCTGTGCGGCTCGTCGATGAGCGCGCTGCACACCGCCGCCCAGGCGATCATGACCGGCAACGGTGATGTGTTCGTGGTCGGTGGCGTGGAGCACATGGGCCACGTCAGCATGATGCATGGCGTCGACCCCAACCCGCACCTGTCCTTGCATGCTGCCAAGGCTTCCGGGATGATGGGCCTGACCGCGGAAATGCTCGGCAAGATGCACGGCATCACCCGTGAGCAGCAGGACCTGTTCGGCCTGCGTTCGCACCAGCTGGCCCACAAGGCCACGGTCGAAGGCAAGTTCAAGGACGAAATCATCCCGATGCAGGGCTACGACGAGAACGGCTTCCTGAAGGTGTTCGATTTCGACGAAACCATTCGCCCGGAAACCACCCTCGAAGGCCTGGCATCGCTGAAGCCGGCGTTCAACCCGAAAGGCGGTACCGTCACTGCCGGTACCTCGTCGCAGATCACCGACGGTGCATCGTGCATGATCGTCATGTCCGGTCAGCGCGCCATGGACCTGGGCATCCAGCCATTGGCGGTCATCCGTTCCATGGCGGTAGCTGGTGTCGACCCGGCAATCATGGGCTACGGCCCGGTGCCGTCGACCCAGAAAGCCCTCAAGCGTGCTGGCCTGACCATGGCCGACATCGATTTCATCGAGCTCAATGAAGCCTTCGCTGCACAGGCCCTGCCAGTGCTGAAAGACTTGAAAGTACTCGACAAGATGGATGAGAAGGTTAACCTGCACGGCGGCGCCATTGCCTTGGGCCACCCGTTCGGTTGCTCCGGGGCGCGGATTTCCGGCACCCTGCTCAATGTCATGAAGCAGAATGGCGGTACCCTGGGGGTGGCGACCATGTGCGTCGGCCTCGGCCAAGGTATCACCACTGTCTTCGAGCGCGTCTGATCGCGTAGCGGGACAGCGACCGGGGCCTTGTGCCCCGGTTTTGTTTTTACAGGTTTTATTCAAGAGGGTGGAGCAACATGCAGATACAACCAGGCGTATACCGGCATTACAAAGGGCCTGAGTACCGTGTCTTCAGTGTTGCGCGGCACTCCGAGAGCGAAGAGTGGATGGTGTTCTACCAATGCCTGTATGGTGATTACAGCTTCTGGGTACGGCCACTTTCGATGTTCCGGGAGTCCGTCGAGGTTGACGGCGAGCAGGTGCCACGCTTTGCTTTGGTCAAGGCCGAAGAGGGGCTGCCCGGGGTGCTGGGCAAGTCGCACCAGTGATAGTCCGAACTTGACCTCACACTTTTGCCACTATATATAGCGGTGCCGCGTCTGGCACCTGACGCGTTTTTCATCTTCAGATTCAGGAATACTCCGATCCATGGGCAAATCGCTGGTCATTGTGGAATCCCCGGCCAAGGCCAAGACCATCAACAAGTACCTGGGCAACCAGTACGTGGTGAAGTCGAGTATCGGCCATATCCGAGACCTCCCCACCAGCGGTTCGGCCAGCGCCAGCAAAGAGCCAGCCGCCAAGCGTGGCAAGGCCGCGGGTGAGGCTCCGGCCCTGTCGCCGAAGGAAAAGGCCCGCCGCCAGCTGGTGGCACGCATGGGCGTCGACCCCGACCACGGCTGGAAGGCCAAGTACGAGATCCTGCCTGGCAAGGAAAAGGTGATCGAAGAGCTGCGCCGCCTGGCGAAGGACGCCGACACCATCTATCTCGCAACCGACTTGGACCGCGAAGGGGAAGCCATTGCCTGGCACCTGCGCGAGGCCATCGGCGGCGATGACACCCGCTACAAACGCGTGGTGTTCAACGAAATTACCAAGAAGGCCATCCAGGAGGCCTTCTCGCAGCCGGGCGAGCTGGATATCGACCGGGTCAACGCGCAGCAGGCGCGGCGTTTCCTCGACCGCGTGGTCGGCTACATGGTTTCGCCGCTGCTGTGGGCCAAGATCGCCCGGGGCTTGTCCGCCGGCCGTGTACAGTCGGTCGCGGTGAAGCTGGTGGTGGAGCGCGAGCGTGAAATCCGCGCGTTCATCCCGGAAGAGTACTGGGAAATCCATGCCGACCTCGGCACCGCCAAGAACGCCAAGGTGCGCTTCGAAGTGGCCCGCGAGAAGGGCGAGGCCTTCAAACCGCTGAACGAAGCCCAGGCCATGGCCGCGCTGGAGAAGCTCAAGGCTTCCAGCTACAGCGTGGTCAAGCGCGAAGACCGCCCGACCAGCAGCAAGCCTTCGGCACCGTTCATTACCTCCACCTTGCAGCAGGCCGCCAGCAACCGCCTGGGCTTCGGTGTGAAGAAAACCATGATGATGGCCCAGCGCTTGTACGAAGCCGGCTACATCACCTACATGCGTACCGACTCGACCAACCTGTCGGCCGACGCCCTGGATATGGCGCGCAGCTACATCGAGCGCGAGTTCGGCAAGCAGTACCTGCCCGAGGCACCGCTGGTGTACGGCAGCAAGGAAGGCGCCCAGGAGGCGCACGAAGCGATTCGTCCTTCCGACGTGAACACCCACCCGAGCAAGCTCAGTGGCATGGAGCGTGACGCCGAGCGCCTGTATGAGCTGATCTGGCGCCAGTTCCTGGCCTGCCAGATGCCGCCGGCGCAGTACCTGTCCACCAGCGTCACCGTGGCTGCAGGCGACTTCGAGTTGCGTGCCAAGGGCCGTATCCTCAAGTTCGACGGTTACACCCGTGTGCTGCCGCAACAGAGCAAGCCTGGCGAAGACGACGTGTTGCCGGAAATGGTCCAGGGCGAAGCGCTGAAGCTGATCCAGATCGACCCGAGCCAGCACTTCACCAAGCCACCGGCGCGCTTCACCGAAGCCAGCCTGGTCAAGGAAATGGAAAAGCGCGGCATCGGTCGCCCGTCGACCTATGCGGCGATCATTTCGACCATTCAGGACCGTGGCTATGTGACCCTGCACAACCGCCGCTTCTATTCCGAGAAGATGGGCGACATCGTCACCGAGCGCCTGTCCGAAAGCTTCTCCAACCTGATGGACTACGGCTTTACCGCCGACATGGAAGAGAACCTCGACGACGTGGCCCAGGGCGAGCGTGACTGGAAGAACGTGCTCGACGAGTTCTACGGCGACTTCAGCAAGAAGCTGCAGACTGCCGAGTCCAGCGAAGACGGCATGCGTGCCAACCAGCCGACCATGACCAACATTCCGTGCAAGGAATGTGGCCGGCCGATGATGATCCGCACCGCCTCCACCGGCGTGTTCCTCGGTTGCTCGGGCTACAGCCTGCCGCCGAAAGAGCGCTGCAAGGCCACCGTCAACCTGGTGCCGGGCGACGAGATTGCCGCCGACGACGAGGGCGAATCGGAATCCCGCGTGTTGCTGGGCAAGCACCGCTGCCCGATCTGCGCCACGGCGATGGATGCATACCTGCTGGACGAGAAGCACAAGCTGCACATCTGCGGTAACAACCCGGATTGCGCTGGCTACGAGATCGAGGAAGGCAACTACCGCATCAAGGGATACGAAGGGCCGAGCCTGGAGTGCGACAAGTGTGGCAGCGAGATGCAGTTGAAGACTGGCCGCTTCGGCAAGTTCTTCGGTTGCACCAACCCGGCGTGCAAGAACACTCGCAAACTGCTCAAGAGCGGCGAGGCGGCGCCACCGAAGATGGACAAGGTGGACATGCCGGAGCTCAAGTGCGAGAAGGTCGACGATACCTACGTGCTGCGTGATGGCGCTTCGGGGCTGTTCCTGGCAGCCAGCCAGTTCCCCAAGAATCGCGAAACCCGTGCACCGCTGGTGCTGGAAATCGTTCCACACAAACACGAGATTGATCCGAAGTACCACTTCCTGTGCGATGCGCCGCAGAAAGACCCGGAAGGCCGCCCTGCAGTTATCCGCTACAGCCGCAAGACCAAGGAGCAGTATGTGCAGTCCGAGGTTGATGGCAAGCCGACCGGCTGGAAGGCGTTCTACGACGGCAATGCGTGGAAGGTTGAAGACAAGCGCTGATTCTTCATCAGTCTCTGACCTGCGCGCGCCCTTGTAGGAGCGGCCTTGTGTCGCGAAAGGGCTGCAAAGCAGCCCCAGGATTTCAGCGCAGATGCACAAATTGCTGGGGCTGCTTTGCAGCCCTTTCGCGACACAAGGCCGCTCCTACAGCTGACCGCGTTAACCGGTCAGGCGGGGCAAGCCTGCGAAGGGGCGCAAAGCGGCCCCAATCATTTATGATGCAGCTATCCGCTTTGCAGCCTTAGGGAGGTCACTGAAATGGCCCAGGAACTCTACACCCGCACCAATCAGAAACTGTTCTTTGCCGGCCTCGCCCTGGAGTCCATGGCCAAGGCCGAACAAAGCCAGGCCATGAATGCCCAGGGCCTGGTCCAGGCCGAACGCGAGTCGGCGCTGTTCCATCTCTACGGCGCATTGTTGGGCCTGTGTCATGAAATTGGTGGCTTCTACCGCTTGCCAGTTGTTGCAACTGTCGAGCAAGCACTGGCTGACGACGCCCTGAACGGTATCGCCATCCCGGAAGTGGCCGAGCTGCTGGAGCTGGCCCGCCAGCGCGAAACCTGGCTGGCACAAATGCTTGGTGCTTATGCCGATTTGTTCCGACCACCGGTCGCGAAAAAAACGCCGAAAACCGACGTTACCCAGCCATTGATTCAGGCGGTCAATCTCGATGAGCCCGAGCATCCGGCGCTGTCGCATGCCGAACTGGAACGCTGGCGCAGCGACCTCAAAGGCCTGGTGAGACGTTTCCGTGACGCGTTGAGTGAGTGCTGATAGCAGCTACGGCTGGTACAATGCCGGCCTTTCGCGGAGAACTGCCATTTATGTCTACGTCGTTTCTGGAAATTGTCGAGTTGCCTGATGGCCGCATCGAACTGCGTCGCGCCGAGGATGAGGGCTCTCTGGTAACCCTGGATTTCTCGGAAGACGCCAAGGCGTTCCTGCAGGGTCAGCATGTGGAAGTGGCCAAGGCCATGCTCAGCGTGGGCGTACAGATGGCCGGTCGCCTGATGGATGGCGAGCTTGAGCGTGATGAAGGGCCGCGAGTGCTGCACTGAGGTGCAGCAAGGCATCAGGTTTCATGCAGTGACAGGCAAAGCCTGAACATCAGCCGAGGCGGATGTTCAGGCTTTGTGCGTTTCCGGCACTGGCAGCGCGCAGCAATTGCTGGCGCGCAGTGGCGTTGACATTGCCCAGCCAGCTGACGACGGTGTGGCTGCGGCCCAGACGCAAGGCTTCGCAGGCCAGTTGAAGCGGGCTTTGATTGCCGCGAGGTTGCAGCAGCAGGATGCGTTCACGGTTGAGCCCGGCATCGCGCAGCCAGGCCTGGGTCAGGCTCGACGGCGGGGCGATCAGGGTCAGCCAGCGGGTCTCGTCCTCTTCGCTCAGTTCGCGCAGCACGGGTGCCAGCAGGCTTTGGCAATGCCCGGGGGCTCCGCGCAGCGACAGTTCGCTGAACAGCTCGGGCTGGCTGTTCTTACGTGCCACTTCGCTGGCTTTCAGGCCAGGCAGTACGGGCTGGGCGAGGAATGCTTCGAACAATGGCAACTGAGCTTGCTCGGGTACGTGAATGAACTGCTGCATGATGCCTCCTGGATCAGCGGCGAATGACGCCGACGCTTAAGCCCTCGATCACCAGCTCCTGTTCTTTCAGGTCGACTTCGATGGGGGCGAATTCGGGGTTTTCGGCAAGCAGCCACACCTTGCTGCCTTCGCGCTTGAAGCGCTTGACGGTGACTTCGTCGCCGATGCGGGCCACGACGATCTGGCCATTGCGGGCTTCGCGGCAGGTGTGTACCGCCAGCAGGTCGCCATCGAAGATGCCGACGTCCTTCATACTCATGCCGTGTACGCGCAGCAGATAGTCGGCCTGGGGGTGGAAGAAGTCGGGGTTGATGTTGCAGGATTGCTCGATGTGCTGTTCGGCAAGGATCGGCGCACCGGCGGCAACCCGGCCGATGATCGGCAGGCCGCTTTCTTCGGCCTTGGCTTCCAGGCCGGGGATGCGAATACCACGGGAGGCGCCCGGGGTCATCTCGATCGCGCCTTTGCGGGCGAGGGCCTTGAGGTGCTCCTCGGCGGCGTTGGGCGACTTGAAGCCCAGCTCCTGAGCAATCTCGGCGCGCGTCGGCGGGAAGCCGTTGTCTTCCAGGCAACGCTTGATGAACGCGAGAATTTCGGCTTGGCGTGGCGTCAGTTTCAACATGGTGAGCGCTCTGTCTTTTTGTACAGTGACTGGGATTATATACAGTACTGGATGCGCTGCAAGCCAAAACCCGCAATAAACAGTAGCAATGGCGCTTGCAGCCACCCGCCTGGCGTTTTTAAATGGCGACCGACCGGTCACCGAGCCTTGACAGAAACAGGGCTGAAACGTATGTTTCAAACACCTGTTTGTCTGGCGGAGTAGTCGGAGTAGTCATGGCCCAATCGGAAACCGTTGAACGCATTCTCGATGCTGCCGAGCAGCTGTTCGCGGAAAGGGGGTTCGCAGAAACCTCGTTGCGGCTGATTACCAGCAAGGCCGGGGTCAACCTGGCGGCAGTCAACTATCACTTCGGCTCCAAGAAGGCCCTGATCCAGGCAGTGTTTTCGCGCTTCCTCGGGCCGTTCTGCGCCAGCCTCGAACGTGAGCTGGAGCGGCGCCAGGCCAAGCCTGAGCACAAGCCGAGCCTCGAGGAGCTGCTGGAAATGCTGGTCGAGCAGGCTTTGGCCGTGCAGCCGCGCAGCAACAACGACCTGTCGATCTTCATGCGCCTGCTGGGTCTGGCCTTCAGCCAGAGCCAGGGCCACCTGCGGCGTTACCTGGAAGACATGTACGGCAAGGTGTTCCGCCGGTACATGCTACTGGTCAACGAGGCCGCGCCGCGCATTCCGCCGCTGGAGCTGTTCTGGCGCGTGCACTTCATGCTTGGCGCCGCCGCCTTCAGCATGTCTGGTATCAAGGCCCTGCGGGCGATTGCCGAAACCGATTTCGGCATCAATACCTCGATCGAGCAGGTAATGCGCCTGATGGTGCCGTTCCTGGCTGCGGGCATGCGTGCCGATAGCGGTGTAACCGACGACGCCATGGCCGCCGCGCAGCTGCGCCCGCGCACCAAGACCAGCGCAGGCGCGACCACCGCCAAGGCCTGAAGGCTGGGCGGGGCAGGGCGCTTCGGCTAAGCTAGCGCCCATGCCTGACCTCGACTTCCTGCACATTTCCCTCGCCGATCAGCGCCTTTATGGTTTTGCCGATGGCCAGCTGCGCGTACGCCTGCCGGTTTCAACGGCGCGCAACGGCGCCGGCGAGCGCAACGGCTCGGGTTGCACGCCGTGTGGCTTGCACCAGGTGCGAGCGAAGATCGGCGCGGGCTTGCCGCTGAAAGCGGTATTGGTCGGGCGGCGCTGGACCGGCGAGGTGTGGTCGCCGGCCTTGCATGCGCAATACCCCGGCCGGGACTGGATCCTCACCCGCATCCTCTGGCTTAGTGGCTGCGAGCCGGGTGTCAACCGCCTGGGTGCGGTCGACACCTTCCGCCGTTATATCTACCTGCACGGCACCCCGGATACGGAACCCTTGGGCGTAGCGCTGTCCCATGGATGCATACGCCTGCGCAACATCGATTTGCTAAGCCTGTTCGAGCAGGTGCCGGCCCATTGCCCGGTGCGCATCGAGCAGGCCGCCTGCCCCCAGTGGGCTTCTCTCAGTCTTCAATGAAGGATTACCCATGACTGTCAGCCTGCAAGGCTCCCTGATGGTGGATATCGCCGGTAAATGGCTGACCGCCGAAGACCGTCACCTGCTACGCCAACCTGAAGTGGCTGGCCTGATCATTTTTGCCCGCAACATCGACAGCCCGCGCCAGGTGCGTGAACTGTGCGCGTCGATCCGTGCCATCCGGCCCGACCTGATCCTGGCGGTGGACCAGGAGGGCGGCCGGGTGCAGCGCCTGCGCCAGGGCTTTGTGCGCCTGCCGGCCATGCGAGCGCTGGCCGACAATGACAACGCCGAGTACCTGGCCGAGCAGTGCGGTTGGTTGATGGCGACCGAGGTGCTGGCGGTTGGCCTGGACCTCAGCTTTGCCCCGGTACTCGACCTGGACCACCAGCGCAGCGCCGTGGTGGGCAGCCGCGCCTTCGAGAGTGACCCGCTGCGTGCCACGCAACTGGCCGGGGCGTTCATCCGTGGCATGAATGCGGCGGGTATGGCGGCTTGTGGCAAGCACTTCCCGGGGCATGGCTGGGCCGAAGCGGACTCGCATGTGGCCATCCCGACCGATGAGCGCAGCCTCGAACAGCTGCGCCAGGCCGACCTGGTGCCGTTCACCCGCCTGAGCGGGCAATTGGCGGCAGTGATGCCGGCGCATGTCATCTACCCGCAGGTCGACAACCAGCCGGCTGGCTTCTCACGGCGCTGGTTGCAGGACATCCTGCGTGGCGAGCTGGGTTTCGACGGGGTGATTTTCAGTGACGATTTGTCGATGGCCGGCGCACATGTTGTCGGGGACGCGGCGAGCCGCATCGAAGCAGCACTGAGCGCCGGTTGTGATATGGGGCTGGTTTGCAATGATCGGGCGGCGGCGGAGCTGGCATTGAGCGCGGCACAACGCATGAAGGTAAAACCTTCGCCACGCATCGCAGGCATGCGCGGGCAAGGGTTTGCGCGGACTGACTATCGTCAGCAGCCTCGTTGGCAGCAGGCATTGTCCGCGTTGAAGGACGCTCAACTGGTCGACTGACGAGGCTCCACCCTGCTCGGTCCGAGACAGGATCCTGCGTTTTCGATGTGCGTATTGCGTGAGTACACCGGGAAATGTGCCCCGGTGTACCAGGCGGCACGCATTCCAGAGACTCGGGCAAAGCGGAGATTTCTCCGCTTCGCCCGTAATGGGTTTCTGATATTCGATTAGAGGATTTTGTAATGACAGTTTGTATGCAGGGGGCCTTGATGGTCGATATCGAAGGCACAGGGCTGACGCCTGAGGATCGTCGGTTATTGCTCCAGCCTGAAGTAGCTGGTTTGATCATCTTTGCTCGTAATATTGCCCACCCGCGTCAGGTGCGGGAGCTGTGCGCTTCGGTACGTGCTTTGCGCCCTGACCTGATCATTGCGGTCGATCAGGAAGGTGGGCGGGTGCAACGCTTGCGTGAAGGGTTCGTCAGGTTGCCATCCATGCGGCAGATCGCCCAGAGCGATGATGCCGAGCGATTGGCCGGGCATTGTGGCTGGTTGATGGCAACCGAGGTGCTGGCGATCGGGCTGGATTTGAGTTTTGCTCCAGTGCTCGATCTGGATCATGGGCGCAGTGCAGTCATTGGTGCACGTGCCTTCGATGGTGATCCAGAGCGTGTCACTCAGCTGGGTGGGGCGTTCATCCGGGGCATGACTGCAGCGGGCATGGCAGCATGCGGCAAGCATTTTCCTGGGCATGGCTGGGCTGAGGCCGATTCGCATGTGGCCATTCCCGTAGATGATCGCAGCCTGGATGAACTGCGCAAGACGGACCTGGTGCCATTTACCCGATTGGCACGCCAGCTGTCGGCAGTGATGCCTGCACATGTGATCTATCCCCAGGTCGATAGTAAGCCCGCCGGTTTTTCGAGGCGCTGGCTTCAGGACATTCTCAGGGGGGAGCTTGGCTTCGATGGCGTGATTTTCAGTGATGATCTGTCCATGGCCGGTGCCCATGTGGTCGGAGATGTTGCTGGTCGCGTCGAGGCTGCTTTCGGTGCGGGATGTGACGTGGGCCTGGTATGTAATGACCGGGCTTCGGCAGAGCTTGCTCTGCTTGCTGCGCAGCGCTTGAAAGTCAAGCCATCGCCGCGCCTTGCTCGGATGCGAGGCTTCAGTTTTGCACGCACTGACTATCGCCAGCAGCCGCGGTGGCTGGAGGCGTTGAGGGCGTTGCGAGAGGCGCAGTTGGTCGATTGACCGCGCCGGCCCCTTCGCGGGCACGCCCGCTCCCACAGGTACGGCACCGCCCTTGAGGGCACTGATCTCCCTGTGGGAGCGGGTTTACCCGCGAAGAGGCCGGTACAGGCAGCGAAGGATTCTGGGCTACCGCCCGCGCTTCCCGGGCAGCGGCGCAAACAGCGCTTCGATCTCTTCATCCCCCAGCCGCCATTGCCCGGCCTGCCCGCCATCCAGCAGGCTCGCCGCAAGCGCGGCCTTCTCCTGCTGCAACAGCTGGATCTTTTCTTCCACCGTTCCCCGGGTGATCAGCTTGAACACGAATACCGGCTTGTCCTGGCCAATGCGGTAGGCGCGGTCGGTAGCCTGGTTTTCGCTGGCCGGGTTCCACCAGGGGTCGAAGTGGATCACCGTGTCCGCGGCTGTCAGGTTCAAGCCCACGCCACCCGCCTTGAGGCTGATCAGGAACACTTCGCTGTCACCCTGCTGGAACTGCTGCACCGGCGTGCGCCGGTCGCGGGTGTCGCCGGTCAGCAGGCTGTAGCGAATCTTGCGCTTCTCCAGTTCCTGCTCGATCAACGCCAGCATCGAGGTGAACTGCGAGAACAACAGTACCCGGCGCCCTTCGCTCAGCAGCTCTTCGAGCATTTCCAGCAGCGCGCCCAGTTTGCCCTTGTCGGCCTGGTTGCCTTTGCTTTCCACCCCTTTGACCAGGCGCAGGTCGCAGCATACCTGGCGCAGCTTGAGCAGGGCGTCGAGGATGATGATCTGGCTGCGCGCGGCGCCATTGCGGGCGATTTCATCGCGGACTTTCTTGTCCATGGCCACCCGCACGGCTTCGTAGGTGTCGCGCTGGGCATCGCTAAGCTCGACCCAGTGCACCATCTCGGTCTTGGCCGGCAGCTCGGTGGCCACCTGCTCCTTGGTGCGGCGCAGCAGGAACGGGCGGATGCGGCTGGCCAGGTGGGCCATGCGCTCGCTGTCGCCGTGGCGCTCGATCGGTGTGCGGTAGTCCTGGTTGAAGCGCTTCAGGTCACCCAGCCAGCCAGGCATGAGGAAGTGGAAAATCGACCACAGCTCGCCCAGGTTGTTTTCCATTGGCGTGCCGGTCAGGCAGACGCGCTGATTGGCCCGCAGCTCGCAAACCGCGAGGGCGGCCTTGCTGGTGCTGCTCTTGATGTTCTGTGCCTCGTCCAGCACCAGCACATGCCAGGCCTGGGCGCGCAGGTGCTCGAGGTCGCGTGGCACCAGGGCATAGGTGGTCAGGACCAGGTCGTATTCGTGCAGTTTGGCGAAATGCTTGCTGCGCCCCGGGCCTTGCAGGGCCAGCACGCGCAGCCCGGGGGCGAAGCGCTGGGCTTCGTCCAGCCAGTTGGGCACCAGGCTGGTCGGCATCACCGCCAGGGCCGGTGCGCTCAGGCGCCCGGACTGTTTTTCCAGCAGCAGGTGTGCCAGGGCCTGCAGGGTCTTGCCCAGCCCCATGTCGTCGCCGAGGATGCCGCCGGTGCCCATCTCGCGCAGCGCCTGCAGCCAGTTCAGGCCTTGTTGCTGGTAAGGGCGCAGGCTGGCCTGCAACCCGGACGGCGGTTCTACCTGCAAGTCACGGGCATCGCGCAGGCGACGGCCCAGGTCGCGCACATGCTCGCCACCCTCCCAATGCAGGGGCAGGCCGTCGATGTCGTTCAGGCGTGAGGCATCGGCACGGTCCAGGCGCAGGGACGGGCCTGCGGCGTCTTCGTGCAGGTACAGTTCGCCCAAGGTGCCCATCACTGCCTTGATGCGGCCATAGGGCAAGGCAACGCGCAGGGCCGGGGCATCTAGGCGGCCACGGTTGAGGTCGATCAGCAGGTGCTCGTCGTCACTGCGCCGGGCCAGTTCGCTGGGGCGCAGCAGCTCCGGGTTGCTGCGCAGCAGTTGCAGCACGATCGGCAGCAGGCTGTGGCGCT
Source organism: Pseudomonas sp. 13159349 (assembly GCF_013305685.1). Taxonomy (NCBI): domain Bacteria; kingdom Pseudomonadati; phylum Pseudomonadota; class Gammaproteobacteria; order Pseudomonadales; family Pseudomonadaceae; genus Pseudomonas; species Pseudomonas sp. 13159349. The sequence goes on from NZ_CP045553.1 coordinate 2,006,881, forward strand.
GGCCATCGACCACGATGCCCAGCTCCAGGTCGAACCATTCATGGCCGGGCGCTTCGTCGATGGTGGCGTACCAGTCGTCCACTTCCTGCAGGTTGAAGGCGAAGTCGCGGTGGATGTCGATGTTCCAACCGGCTTCGCGCAGGCGCGGCAGGCCTTCGCGGGCAAAGCGCAGCCAGGCTTCGTCATCGGGCAACTGGAGCATCTCGCCGGCACTGTCAGGCAGGGCCTTGCTCTGCCGGGTGGCGGCCTTGAAACCGAGGTCGCGCAGCACCTTGCGCAGCGCCTGTTCGGCCTGGGGCTGGCGGCGGATGCGCTGGCAGGTGTTGTCTACCAGGCGGGTCAGCGGTTTTTCGTCGCTGCCGCTGGCGCGTAAACCGTCATAGTCGAACGCCAGTGCGGCCCGATGCTGCATCTGCCGCTGCATGCGGCCGGTCTTGGGCATGTAGGCGCTGAATTCAAGGCTGCCCAGCGTCAGGTGCGGCCTGGGTTGAATACTGTCGATCTCTTCACTGCGTACGCTTGTAGGCGTTGGAACCTGGCGATTCAGTGCGTTCAAGCGGTGGCTCAGGGGGATGATCAAGTGTTCGGGCACCGTAGGTGCGCTTGCCAGTTGGCTGGCAATGAACGGGTCAAGATCATGTACAAGCTTGCCAGTCATGCCCGTCTGGGTATCGATGTAATAGAGCGGGTCGAGCGGCAGTGCCATGTCATGCATCCGCTCATCATGGTGCCACGCACCACGATAGCTGCCGTTCTCAAGCCTCATCCAGCGAAACTCGGCCGGCAGTGTCGGCCCGGGGGCTAGTGGCAACAGTTGCTCGCCGTAGATCAGGCGGCCACTGGCCAGTGCGAACTCGTACAGCTCTGCGCCTTGCTTTCCTTCCAGCCTTGCGATTGGCATGTTGGTGTTTTTGCCAAGGGCGTCAATCAGCCTGAGGATGCGCAGGTCCTCATCAGTTACGTAACGTGGCGTGTAGTAGAGCATCTCAGGCAGCGAGCTGGCACGGGCGAGTTTCAGCTGGCCATCGGCTTCGCGGGTGCCTTTGGATACGCTGAGCGTGCAAAGGCCGTGCTCATTAACGACCTTGTAGTAGAGCGACGGGCCTTTGCGCCTGGCAGGCTCGGCAGGCTTTGTCGGAGCTTCCAGGGCCTCGACCCAATGGGCGAGTTCAGGTGGGAGGTCCAGAGATTGCCGGGCTGCGTCAACCGTTGGGTGAGGGGCATCATGGCTGCCCTCGGCGTAATCCGGCCCGCGCTCCAGCAAATAGAGCGCAGCCGCACAATGCTTGCAGTCTTCGCCCACCGGGCATGAGCAAGTGCCTCGGCACTCCAGGCCATCTTCCGTCATGTCCAGCGTGATGCGCTGGTAGTAGGTCCGGCCGCCGGAACCTGCGCACTGGGCGCGGACGGTCATGTCGAGGATGGACACGATTTCGCTTCTGCCTTCCTCGGCGTAGTCCAGGCCGCGTTGCAGGGACTTGCGGTCAAACGCGAACGTCCAGCCGTCGTGCTCCCGCACAAAGAACTGCGCATCGCTCTCGCTCACATCACTGCTCCATCATCTCCGGGTCCATCACTGGCATTTTAGGCGTACCTGGTGGTGTCACCTTCAGCAGCACCGCCAGGTGCCCACCGTCGAGGAAGGTCAGCTGGCCGCCCTTGACGTTGCTGTTGCTCTGCTTGAACTGCTCGCTTTGCAGCACGCTGCCGTTGCCGTCCAGCTGGTTGACCCAGAAGTTGGCCTCGACCGCAATGAAACGGCCCTCGGCGATGCTCAGGTTGCCTTCGATGGGGAAGTGGCCGAACTGCTCGGTGCCTTCGCCCAGGGCGATGCGGCTGGGCTCGCTGCCCACTTGCTGCTGCCAGGCCTTGTGCAGTAGCACGGTGTAGTCCGCGGTGGCTTCCAGGCGGGTGGCTTCGTCTTCCAGCGCCAGGCGGCGCTCGGCGTCCTTTTCCAGGCGCGGAGCGCCGGCGCTCCAGTCTTCGGGGGCGAACGGGCTGGTGAAGGCGGGCACGCTGTTCTGCCGCACCAGGATCATTTCTACCTGATACAGGCCTTCGGCGAAGGCGGCCGGGGCGAACAGCGCCAGCAGCAGGGTCAGGCAACGGATGGCACGCATGGATCTTCCTTAGGCAGGCTGTGGGGTCAGGCGCTCGAACAGCGCCTCCAGGTTATTGAAGCGTTCGTCGGGGCGTTCCATGGGTACCAGGAAGCGGAACTGGGTGGCGCCTTCGAACTTGTAGCGTTTGGGCTGGCCCTGAATCAGCTTGATCAGGGTCAGCGGGTCGACCGGGGTCTCGGCCTCGAACTCGATCTTGCCGCCGTTGGGGCCGGCGTCGACTTTCTTGATGCCGAGCTTTTCCGCGTGCAGCTTGAGCGAGGTCAGGCGCATCAGGTTCTTGGTCGGCTCGGGCAGCAGGCCGAAGCGGTCGATCATTTCCACCTGCAGGTCCTTGAGGCCTTCTTCATCGGCGGCCGAGGCAATGCGCTTGTACAGGATCAGCCGTGTATGCACGTCGGGCAGGTAGTCCTCGGGGATCAGTGCCGGCAGGCGCAGGTTGATTTCCGGACCACCACCCAGCGGCTGCTCAAGGTTGGGCTGGGTACCCTTGCGGATCGCCTTGACCGCGCGTTCGAGCATTTCCATGTACAAGGTAAAGCCCACCGCCTGGATCTGCCCGCTCTGGCCTTCGCCCAGCAGCTCGCCGGCTCCGCGAATCTCCAGGTCGTTGGTGGCCAGCACGAAGCCGGCACCGAGGTCCTGGGTGTTGGCGATCGCCTCCAGGCGTTTTTCGGCGTCGGCGCTGACCTTCTGCCGGGTTGGCGTCAGCAGGTAGGCGTAGGCCTGGTGGTGGCTTCGGCCAACACGGCCGCGCAGCTGGTGCAGCTGGGCCAGGCCGAACTTGTCGGCGCGCTCGATGACGATCGTGTTGGCGCTGGGCACGTCGATGCCGGTTTCGATGATGGTCGAGGCCACCAGCACGTTGAAGCGCTTGTGGTAGAAATCGCTCATCACCTGTTCCAGCTCGCGCTCGCGCATCTGCCCGTGGCCGATACCGATGCGCGCCTCTGGCACCAGTTCGGCAAGGTCGGCGGCGCATTTCTCGATGGTTTTCACATCGTTGTGCAGGTAGTACACCTGGCCACCGCGCAGCAGCTCGCGCAGCAGCGCCTCCTTGACCGTGCTCTTGTTCTGCTCCATGACGAAGGTGCGTACCGACAGGCGGCGCGCTGGCGGCGTGGCGATGATCGACAGGTCGCGCATGCCCGCCACCGCCATGTTCAGCGTACGCGGGATCGGCGTGGCGGTGAGGGTGAGGATGTCCACTTCGCTGCGCAGGGCCTTGAGCTGTTCCTTCTGGCGCACGCCAAAGCGGTGCTCTTCGTCGATGATGGCCAGGCCCAGGTCCTTGAAGCGTACATCGTCCTGCAGCAGCTTGTGGGTGCCGATGAGGATGTCGATCTTGCCTTCGGCCAGATCGGCGGCGGCGTTGGCCACTTCCTTGGCCGACTTGAAGCGGCTCATCACCTCCACGGTCACCGGCCAGTCGGCAAAGCGGTCGCGGAAGCTGTTGTAGTGCTGCTGGGCGAGCAGGGTGGTGGGCACCAGCACGGCCACCTGGCGGCCGCTGTGTACGGCGATGAACGCTGCGCGCATGGCCACTTCGGTCTTGCCGAAGCCGACGTCGCCGCACACCAGGCGGTCCATCGGCTTGGGCGCCAGCATGTCGGCACGCACGGCTTCGATGGCAGCCTGCTGATCCGGGGTTTCCTCGAACGGGAAGCCGGCGCTGAAGGTGGCGTAGTCGGCGGACGGGTCGGCAAATGCATAGCCTTTGCGCGCGGCGCGGCGGGCATAGATATCGAGCAGTTCGGCGGCGACGTCGCGCACTTGTTCGGCGGCCTTGCGCTTGGCCTTCTGCCAGGCCTCCGAGCCCAGCCGGTGCAGCGGTGCCAGGGCATCGTCGCTCCCGGTGTAGCGAGCGATCAGATGCAGGTTGGCCACCGGCACGTACAGCTTGGCGCCCTCGGCGTATTCCAGGGTGAGGAATTCGGCGGCCTGGCCGTCGATTTCCAGGGTGGCCAGGCCCAGGTAGCGGCCCACGCCATGGTCGATGTGCACCACCGGCGCGCCTTCGCGCAGCTCGGTCAGGTTCTTGATCACCGCGTCGTTGGCGGTTTCGCCACGCTTGTCGCGGCGCCGGCGCTGCATGACTCGCTGGCCGAACAGCGGGCTTTCGGCGATCAGGGCCAGGCCTGGGTCGTCCAGCAGCAGGCCTTCGTCCAGTGGGGCGATGGTGATTGCCAGGCGTTCGCTGCCGGTGATGAAGTCGGCCCAGCCGTCGACGGTATGCGGGCGCAGTTTCAGCCGCTCGAGCAGCTCCAGCAGCACTTCGCGGCGGCCCGCCGATTCGGCGGTGAACAACACCCGGCCGGGGAACTGGTCGAGGAAGTTGGCCAGTTCGGCCAGGGGCTGGTTGGCCTTGGCTTCGATTGCCAGGTTGGGCAGGGCGCGTGCCGGGAAGCGCTCGCGACCCACGCCCGGGTCGAGGTCTTCGGTGCTGACCACTACCCGTGGCCATTGCTTGAGCCGGGCAAAGCAGTCTTCCACCGGCAGGAACAGCTCGGCCGGCGGCAGCAGCGGCCGGCTCAGGTCGCCACGGCGGTCTTCATAACGCCCGCGCACGTCGTTCCAGAAGTGTTCGGCGGCCTGTTCCACGCCGGGCAGCGAGAACACCTGGGTGTCGGCCGGCAGGTAGTCGAACAGGGTCGAGGTTTCTTCGAAGAACAGCGGCAAGTAGTACTCGATGCCGGCGGGGATGATACCGCTGGCCAGGTCCTGGAAGATCGCGCTGCGGCGGAAATCGACATCGAAGCGTTCGCGGAAGCGCGCCTTGAAGCGGGTCACTTCCTCTTTCTGCATCGGGAACTCGCGCGCCGGCAGCAGGCGCACCGAATCCACCTTGTCGATCGAGCGCTGGGTCTCGGGGTCGAAGGTGCGCAGCGTCTCGATCTCGTCATCGAACAGGTCGATACGGTAGGGCAGCTTGCTACCCATCGGGAACAGGTCGATCAACGCGCCGCGCACGGCGAACTCGCCATGCTCGTAGACGGTGTCGACGCAGCGATAGCCACTGGCCTCCAGGCGCAGGCGCATCTGCTCCACATCGATGGTCTGGCCCACGTCCAGCACCAGGCTGCTGCCCAGCAGGAAGCGGGTCGGCGCCAGGCGGTGCAGGGCGGTGGTGACCGGCACCACGAGGATGCCGTGGCTCAGCTCGGGCAGGCGGTAGAGGCTGGCGATGCGCTGGGAAATGATGTCCTGGTGCGGCGAGAACAGGTCGTAGGGCAGGGTTTCCCAATCGGGGAACGGCAGCACCGGCAGGTCCGGGGCAAAGAAGCGAAGTTCCTGTTCCAGACGATCGGCAGCCTGGCTGTCGGCTGTCAGCAGCAAAGTGAAGCGGCCCGCGCTGCTGGCGGCCTCGGCGATGGCCAGGCTGAGGGCGGCACCGGGTAGATTGCCCCAGGTTTGTTTGCCGGCCGTGGCCGACATTTGCGGTAGGCGCAGAACTGACACGGGAGATTGCACTCCAAGCGTTGCGGCAAAGAGATCGATTGTACCGGTGACGGTGCCGGCTGTCAGGTTCGAAAGGGCGTGAACGCTGGCTTGCGTGGCCGCGACAGGCGCTCATTGCCCGTAACGCGTTGGGGCGTCATAATGTAGCCCCTTTTTTCTGTCCCTACATGTGGAAGGTTCCCGTGACTCAGAAGCCCGACCAGTGTCTTGGTGAGTGGATCGATCGTGAAGCCCTGGCTGAAGCGATGATCCCGCTTATCGGTCAGCTCTACCGCAACAACAACGTGGTGAGCTCGATTTATGGCCGTAGCCTGATCAACCGTTCGGTTATCTCGATCCTCAAGGCGCACCGCTTTGCGCGTCATCGTCAAGCCGACGAAACCGAACTGTCCGTCCACGAGACATTCCCCCTGCTCAAGGCCATGAGCGAGCTGAAACTGGGCGCCGCTTCGGTCGACCTGGGCAAGCTGGCCAACAAGTTCAAGCAGGAAGGCAATGGCCGCACTGCCGAGCAGTTCGTCCGTGAAGAACTGGCCGAGGTGGTTGGCCAGCAGAACGCTTCGGCGCGCAAGGGCACCGACGTTGTGCTGTACGGTTTCGGTCGCATCGGCCGCCTGCTGGCGCGCATCCTGATCGAGAAGACCGGTGGTGGCGACGGCCTGCGCCTGCGCGCCATCGTCGTGCGCAAGGGCGCCGAGAACGACCTGGTCAAGCGTGCCAGCCTGCTGCGCCGTGACTCGGTGCACGGCCCGTTCGATGGCACCATCACCATCGACGAAGCCAACAACACCATCACCGCCAACGGCAACCTGATCCAGGTTATCTACGCCAAGAGCCCGAGCGAAGTCGACTACACCCAGTACGGCATCGAAAACGCGCTGATCGTCGACAACACCGGCGTATGGCGTGATGCCGACGGCCTGGGCCAGCACCTGGCCTGCCCGGGCGCTGCCCGCGTGATCCTCACCGCACCTGGCAAGGGCGCGCTGAAGAACATCGTGCACGGCATCAACCACGGCGACATCGCTGCCGATGACAAGATCATCTCGGCCGCTTCCTGCACCACCAACGCCATCGTGCCGGTGCTCAAGGCCATCAACGACCAGTACGGCATCGTCAACGGCCATGTCGAAACCGTTCACTCGTTCACCAACGACCAGAACCTGATCGACAACTTCCACAAGGGCAGCCGCCGCGGCCGCGCCGCGCCGCTGAACATGGTCATCACCGAAACCGGCGCCGCCACTGCTGCCGCCAAGGCACTGCCAGTGCTGAAGGGCAAGCTGACCGGCAACGCCATTCGCGTACCGACGCCGAACGTTTCGATGGCCATCCTCAACCTGAACCTCGAGAAGGCCACCAGCCGCGACGAGATCAACGAGTACCTGCGCCAGACCGCCATGCACTCGGAACTGCACAAGCAGATCGATTACGTCAGCTCGCAGGAAGTGGTTTCGACCGACTTCGTCGGTTCGCGCCACGCCGGTGTGGTTGACGCCGAAGCGACCATCTGCAATGACAACCGCGTTGTTCTGTACGTTTGGTACGACAACGAATTCGGTTACAGCTGCCAGGTGGTTCGTGTGATGGAAGAGATGGCCGGTGTGAACCCGCCAGCGTTTCCGCACTGATACGCTTGTAAGGCAATGAAAAAACGGGAACCTTCGGGTTCCCGTTTTTTTATCCAAAATTTTTGTTGCCTGTGCCGGCCTCTTTGCGGGTAAACCCGCGAAGAGGCCGGCACAGGCAACCGAGAGCCCGAACCTTGCGCACAGCCTTGCTGTTCATCCTCATGCTGCTCACCGCCTGCAACCAGGGCCCCACCCTGGAGCGCCTGGGTGGCCCGACCATGGGCAGCAGCTACAGCATCCAGTACGTGCGCGAACCCGGCGGCCCGGCGCCGGTTCAGGTGCAGGCGGCAGTCGAAACCATCCTGCACGGCATCGACCAGCACTACTCGACCTACCGCGGCGACTCCACCATCAGCCGTTTCAACCAGTTGCCCGCCAACCAGTGCCAGGTACTGCCGCCCGACATGCTCGAACTGGTCAGCCTTGGTCAGCACCTGGCCGAGCAGAGCGGCGGCGCCTTCGACCTTACCGTCGAACCCTTGCTCGACCTGTGGGGGTTCGGCCCCCAGGCCCGTCACGAACAGGTGCCCGACCCGTCGGCCCTGGCCCAGGTGCGCCAGCGCGTGGGCTACCGGCATCTGCACATCGACGGCCAGGCCCTGTGCAAGGACGCCCCGGTGAAGCTCGACTTCAACAGCATCGCCGCCGGCCATGCCGTCGACCTGATCGCCGCGCGCCTGCAGGCCATGGGCGTGGCCAACTTTGTCGCCGAAGCCACCGGCGAGCTCAAGGCCGCCGGCCGCAAGCCCGATGGCAGCCCATGGCGCATCGCCCTGGAGCTGCCACGCGAAGATCGCCAGATAGCCCGCCAGATCATCCCGGTCAATGGCCTTTCAGTATCAACCTCGGGTGACTATCGGCACTATTTCGAGGAGAATGGCCGGCGCTATTCGCACACCTTCGATGCCCGCCTCGGGCGCCCGGTGCAGCACGACCTGGCCGCGGTCACCGTGCTCGATGCCTCGGCGCTGCAGGCCGACGGCTATTCGACGCTGCTGTTGATCCTGGGCCCGGAACGTGGCTGGGATTTTGCCGTGGCGCATGACCTGGCCGCGGTATTGGTGACTCGGGCCGAGGGTGGCTTCGTCTCCCGAGCTACGCCCGCATTCGAACGGGCAGTGAAAGGCGAATGAAAGCGCAAGCAGGGATGATCGCCGCCAGGGAATGGTTCACACATGTAGTGCGGGCAAAATTGGCCTACGACGCGACCAAGGGTTAATGTGCGCGGCGTTCACGCTTGATTAGACTGCACCCGAATTTTCTCATGACGCCCCGGCGGCATGATCGCGCCCCGCGAGCGACCGTGGCTTGCGGGCCAGTTCTGAAGGAGTACGCATGGCTGTCTACAACTACGACGTAGTGGTGCTGGGTTCCGGCCCGGCCGGAGAAGGTGCGGCAATGAACGCCGCCAAAGCAGGGCGCAAGGTGGCGATGGTCGATAGCCGTCGCCAGGTCGGGGGCAACTGCACCCACCTGGGCACCATCCCGTCCAAAGCACTGCGTCACTCGGTGCGGCAGATCATGCAGTTCAACACCAACCCGATGTTCCGTGCCATCGGTGAGCCGCGCTGGTTCTCGTTCCCCGACGTGCTGAAAAGCGCCGAGAAGGTCATCGCCAAGCAGGTAGCGTCGCGCACCGGCTACTACGCACGTAACCGCGTGGACGTGTTCTTCGGCACCGGCAGCTTCGCCGACGAGCAGACCGTCGAAGTGGTTTGCCCGAACGGTGTGGTGGAAAAGCTCAACGCCAAGCACATCATCATCGCCACCGGCTCGCGCCCGTACCGCCCGGCCGATATCGACTTCCACCACCCGCGCGTCTACGACAGCGACACCATCCTCAGCCTCAGCCACACCCCACGCAAATTGATCGTGTACGGAGCCGGCGTGATCGGTTGCGAATACGCCTCGATCTTCAGCGGCCTGGGTGTATTGGTAGAGCTGGTAGACAACCGTGGCCAGTTGCTGAGCTTCCTCGACTCGGAAATTTCCCAGGCGCTGAGCTACCACTTCAGCAACAACAACATCACCGTGCGCCACAACGAAGAGTATGAGCGCGTCGAAGGCCTGGACAACGGGGTGATCCTGCACCTGAAGTCGGGCAAGAAGATCAAGGCCGACGCCTTGCTGTGGTGCAACGGCCGTACCGGCAACACTGACAAGCTGGGCCTGGAAAACATCGGCATCAAGGTCAACAGCCGCGGCCAGATCGAGGTCGACGAGGCTTACCGCACCAGCGTGCCGAACATCTACGGTGCCGGCGACGTGATCGGCTGGCCAAGCCTGGCCAGCGCTGCCCATGACCAGGGCCGTTCGGCAGCTGGCAGCATCGTGGACAATGGCAGCTGGCGCTTCGTCAATGATGTGCCAACCGGTATCTATACCATTCCGGAGATCAGCTCGATCGGCAAGAACGAGCAGGAACTGACCCAGGCCAAGGTGCCGTACGAAGTGGGCAAAGCCTTCTTCAAGAGCATGGCTCGTGCACAGATCGCCGGCGAGCCGCAAGGCATGCTGAAGATCCTGTTCCACCGCGAAACACTGGAGGTGCTGGGCGTACACTGCTTCGGCTACCAGGCTTCGGAAATCGTCCATATCGGCCAGGCCGTGATGAACCAGCCGGGCGAGCTGAACAACCTGAAGTATTTCGTCAACACCACATTCAACTACCCGACCATGGCCGAAGCCTATCGGGTAGCTGCCTACGATGGCCTGAACCGGCTTTTTTGAGCGGCTCCGACCGGTGGCCTGAGCCGGTCGGAGAGACCGATTTCAACCCTGCCCGAGGGTGGTCCTGGCCAAACCGGGAAAGTCTGTAATCAGGCTGTCCACACCGAAGTCAGCGAGCCGGCGCATCAGTGCCGGTTCGTTGACCGTCCACACCGACACATGCAAACCCTGGGCCTGGGCTTTCAGCAGGCGCTCGGGGGTGCACAGCGTCCAGTTCAATGCCAGCAGGTTGCAGCCGTAGTTCTGTGCCACCTTCAATGGGTCGAGCCAGGCGTATTCGGCTACCAGCCCGCGTTTGACGTCCGGCACCAGCTCCAGGGCGGCACCCAGCACTTCGCGTGAGCTGGAGGTAATGGTCACCTTGTCCAGCAGGCCGTACTGCTGGGCCAGTTCGCGGATCGCCAGCACGGTGGTCGCGGCGCGGGTACGCGAGGCGCTTTTCACTTCCAGCTGCCAATGCTCGAACGGGCACTTCTGGAACAGTTCTTCCAGCCTCGGAATCGGGCAGGGCTGGACATGGCCCGGGCCGCCTTTGCGGGCATCTATCTTGACCAGGTCTGCGGCCGGGTGCTCGACCACCTTGCCGCGTTTGCCGGTGGTGCGCTTGAGGGTCGGGTCGTGGATCACCATCAGCTCGTTGTCGGCCGACAGGTGCAGGTCCAGCTCGCAGCGGGTCACGCCATGGGCGAGGCATTGCTGGAAGCTCTTCAGGGTATTCTCGGGCGCTTCGCCCTTGGCGCCGCGGTGGCCGTAGATCAGGGTCACGTTCGTTCCTTCAAATCAGAGAAAAATGGGCTCAGGAGGCGGGGTCGTTCTGTTCCAGCTGCTGGCGCCGTTGCTGCTGCTGGCGTTGCAGGATGTAGCGGGCCAGCAATTGCCGTTGGGCGTCGGTCATGTCGGTGAATTCGGTGCCGACCTCGAAGCCGCCCTCCGGGCGCGGGTCGCAATGGGTGACCTTGCCGCGCAGCAGCAGGCCGTGGGCGCGCGGCATCAGCACCATCTTCACCTTCACCCGGGTGCCGGGGGCAACCGCTGTGGCTTGTGCGAACTCGATGCCGCCCTCGGAAATGACCACCGGCTGGGGCTGGCCAACTTCGCCGAGCAGGGTCTGGGCAACTACTGCGCTAAGCAGGTCGAGGCGTTTGTTCTGTGCGCGCAGGAAAGCGGCGAGGGTGCGGTCCTTCTCGCTCAGCTGGCGCAGCAGGTGCTGCGACTCGAAGTCGGACAGGTGCAGCTCGCTGAGCAGGTTGAACAGAGGCGAATCATCTTGCAACACATCTGGGTCAAGGGCTTCGGCCGCGCTGAGGGGGCTGATTTGAAGTGCGATCCGATCTTCGATGCGGTAGTATTCGCGGCGATCTTCTTCGTCTAATGTCGTCATGGCGAACCCAAGGTAGCGGCGGTGGTCCGAGTGTAAAGCCGCCGTAGGCGCCTCGCCACAAGGACGTTCCCTTTCATCCGAACAAGCCCCGACATGTTCAGACCTCTTTTCGCATTCATCGGCACGCGTTATACCCGTGCCAAACGTCGCAATCACTTCGTCTCGTTCATTTCCCTGACCTCGATGATCGGCCTCGCCCTGGGTGTGGTTGTGATGATCGTGGTGCTCTCGGTCATGAACGGTTTCGACCACGAGATGCGTACCCGCGTGTTGGGCATGATCCCCCATGCCACGCTGGAGAGCGGCCAGCCCATTGCCGACTGGCCGGCCCTTGCCCAACAAGTAAAGCAGAATCCGCAGGTGGTGGCGGTTGCGCCCTTCACCCAGATGCAGGGCCTGCTGACCCACGAAGGCAAGGTGCAGAAGGTGCTGCTCAACGGCATCGACCCGGCCCGCGAGCGCGAAGCGTCGATCATCGACAAGTTCGTCCTGCAAGGCCGCCTGGACCAGCTGGCGCCGGGCGAGTGGGGCATCATGATCGGCGACAAGGCCGCGGCCAAGCTGGGCGTGGGCATCGGCGACAAGCTCACCTTCGTCGCCCCCGAGGTCAGCGTGACCCCGGCCGGCATGTTCCCGCGCATGAAGCGCTTCACCGTGGTCGGTACCTTCCACGTGGGCGCGGGCGAAATCGACGGCTACCTGGGCCTGACCAACATCAGCGACCTGTCCCGGCTGCACCGCTGGAAGCCTGACCAGGTCCAGGGCCTGCGCCTGAAGTTCGACGACCTGTTCCAGGCGCCGCGGGTGGCCTGGGACATCGCCCAGCGCCTGGGGGACCAGGAGTTCTACAGCCGTGACTGGACCCGCACCCACGGCAACCTGTACCAGGCGATCCGCATGGAAAAGGCCATGATCGGCCTGCTGTTGCTGCTGATCGTGGCGGTGGCGGCGTTCAACATCATTTCCACCCTGGTGATGGTGGTCAACGACAAGCGTGGCGACATCGCTATTCTGCGTACCTTGGGCGCCACGCCTGGGCAGATCATGCTCATCTTCATGGTCCAGGGCACGGTGATCGGGGTGATCGGTACCCTGATCGGCGCCGTGGTCGGGATCGTCGCCGCGCTGAACGTGAGCGCGGTGATCGCCGGCATCGAGAAACTGATCGGGCACAAGTTCCTCAACGCCGACGTGTACTTCATCGATTACCTGCCGTCGCAGATCCAGGCCCAGGACGTATACATGGTCTGTGGTGCGGCGCTGGTCCTGAGTTTCTTCGCCACCCTGTACCCGGCCTGGCGTGCGGCCCGCACCCAGCCTGCAGAGGCGCTACGTTATGAGTGAGTCGCGCATGAGTGATAAAGCCGTTCTGAGTTGCCGCAACCTGGGCAAGTCCTACGACGAGGGCCCGGAGTCGGTGCAGGTGCTGTCCGGGCTCAACCTCGAGCTGCACGCCGGTGAGCGGGTAGCCATCGTGGGTAGCTCCGGCTCGGGCAAGAGTACCTTGCTCAACCTGTTGGGCGGCCTCGACCGGCCGACCCAGGGCAGCGTCTGGCTGGCCGGCGAGGAGCTGTCGGCACTGGGCGAGCGTGCCCGTGGCCTGTTGCGCAACCGCGAGCTGGGCTTTGTCTACCAGTTCCACCACTTGCTGCCGGAATTCACTGCCATCGAAAACGTGTGCATGCCGTTGCTGATCGGCCGCACGCCGATCCCCGAGGCCCGTGAGCGTGCCGAGGCGCTGCTCAAGCGTGTTGGCCTGGCCCACCGCTTCAACCACAAGCCGGCCGAGTTGTCCGGTGGTGAGCGCCAGCGGGTAGCGATTGCCCGCGCACTGGTCAACCGCCCCGGCCTGGTAATGCTCGACGAGCCGACCGGCAACCTCGACCACCACACCGCCCAGGGCATCCAGGAGTTGATGCAGGAACTGTCCAGCGCGTCGCGCACGGCGTTCCTGGTGGTCACCCACGACCTCAACCTGGCGCGCCAGATGGACCGTGTATTGAAGCTCGACGACGGCCACCTGGTGGCGATCTGATCGACTGCACGGGGTGGCCGGTGCCGCCCCGTTTTCCTGTTTTCATTGGGTGTTTCCGTACATGTTCAGACCCTTGCCCATCTTCATCGGCGCGCGCTACACCCGAGCCAAGCGCCGCAACCACTTCATCTCGTTCATCTCGATGACCTCGATGATCGGCCTGTCGCTGGGCGTGCTGGCGATGATCGTGGTGCTGTCGGTGATGAACGGTTTCCAGCGCGAAATGAGTTCGCGCATCCTCGGCCTGGTGCCGCATGCCGCCATCCTCGGCGTGCAGCCACTGGACGACTGGCACAAGGTGGCCGACGCGGCCATGCGCGACCCGGCGGTGATGGCGGCAGCGCCGATTACCGAAATGGAAGGCATGCTGTCGTACAAGGGCGCGATGCAGCCGATCCAGGTCGGCGGTATCGACCCGGCCGAAGAGGGCAAGGTCTCGATCGTCGGCCAGCATATCGTCCAGGGCCGCCTGCAGGACCTGCAGCCGGGAGAGTTCGGCGTGGTCATCGGTGAGCTGACTGCGCGGCGCTTCCGTTTGAATACCGGCGACAAACTGACCCTGATCGTGCCGGAAATCAGCAAGGAGCCGGGCGGTATCACCCCGCGCATGCAGCGCCTGACCGTGGTCGGTATCTTCAAGGTCGGCGCCGAGCTGGACGGCTCGCAGGCTTACATTCACGTCGACGATGCCGGCGCCATGCAGCGCTGGGCGCCGGGCCAGGTGCAGGGCGTGCGCCTGAAACTGCACGACCTGTATGCCGCGCCGCAGGTGTCCAAGGCCATCGCTGCCGGGCTGGGCGATGCCTACCGTGCCGATGACTGGTCGCATACCCAGGGCAGCCTGTTCAGTGCCATGAAGATGGAAAAGACCATGATCGGCCTGCTGTTGCTGATGATCATCGCGGTCGCGGCGTTCAACATCATCGCCACCCTGGTGATGGTGGTGAACGACAAGGGGCCGGACATCGCCATCCTGCGCACCCTGGGCGCCACGCCGGCGCAGATCATGGGCACGTTCATGGTCCAGGGCAGCCTGATCGGTATTGTCGGGACGCTGATCGGTGGCGTGCTTGGGGTGGTTGCGGCGTTCAACGTCAGCCAGATCGTCGGTTGGCTGGAGCGGGTGAGCGGGCAGCACATCTTTACTTCGGATGTGTACTTCGTCAGCAGCTTGCCGTCGCAGTTGCAGTGGGGCGATGTGGCGATCATCTGCACTGCCGGGTTGGTGATGAGCTTCCTGGCGACCATTTACCCGGCTTATCGGGCATCGCAGGTGCAGCCGGCGATTGGCCTGGCAGTTTGAGTGACTGTTGAGGGCCTCATCGCCGGCAAGCCAGCTCCCACCCCGACCGCATCGGCCTCAAGCCCTGCGCAGTCCCTGTAGGAGCCTGGCTTGCCAGCGATGAGGCCAGTACAGGCAGTACAAGACGGTCGCCCCCACAGGATTGCATCAAGCTCAAGACCTGCGCTGTACCTGTGGGAGCTGGCTTGCCGGCGATGGGCTGCAAAGCAGCCCCGATGTCACTGGTCTTCAGTGAAATCGATCACGAATCGCGTCCACCCGTCCGCACACTCCGCCCTGATGCGCCCACCATGGGCCTGCACGATCGACCGGGTAATCGCCAACCCCAACCCGGCATGCTCGCTACTGCCTTCCCGCCGCGCCGGGTCCACCCGGTAGAAGCGGTCGAACAACCGTGGTAACACTGCCGGCTCGATAGCCGCCCCGGTATTGGCCACGCCAACCCTCGGCCCTGGCCCCAATGTCACCTTTATCTGCCCACCCGACGGGGTAAAGCGCAAGGCATTGTCCAGCAAGTTGGACAGCGCCCGGCGCAGCATATGCCGGTCGCCCTGCAGCAGCGCCTCACCCTCGCGCAGCATCTGCACGCCGCTGTCCTCTGCCAGCGGCGCGTAGTACTCCAGCAGCGCATCCACCTCCTCATGCAGCACCAGCGGTGCTTGCCCCGGCACCAGCAGGCCATGGTCGGCCTTGGCCAGGAACAGCATGTCGTTGATCATCTGCGCCATCCATTGCAGTTCCTCGAGGTTGCCGTGCAGGGCTTCGCGGTACTCTTCGAGGCTGCGCGGGCGGGTGAGGGTGACCTGGGTGTGGGTCAGCAGGTTGGACAGCGGCGTGCGCAGCTCGTGGGCGATGTCGGCAGAGAATGCCGACAGGCGCTGGAAGGCATCGTCCAGGCGCTGCAGCATGGCGTTCATGGCCGTCGCCAGCTCGGCCAGCTCTTCGGGCATCTGTGCCACCGGCAGGCGGGTGGTGAGCGAGCGCGCCGACACGCTGGCAGCCACCTGGCCCATCTGCCGCAATGGGCGCAACCCGCGGCGTGCAGCCCAGGCACCGAGCAGCGCCGTGGCCAGCGCCGACAGGCCCACCGTCAGCCAGATCAGCCGTTGCATGCCCTGCAGGAAGTGCTGGTGATGGGTGATGTCGAGGTACAGGGTCAGTTGTGGCGACTGCGGGGCGCCTTGCGCCAGGTGCACGGCCAGGCTGCGGTAGTCGGTGCCTTGCGCATGCAGGGTTGCCAGCCCGTCGGGCAGCGGTGTCCGGGGCAGGCCTGTGCGGCTTTCGAACCAGGTGGCGCCGTCGCTGCCGTTGATGCGCAGGGCCAGGTCGGCCTGGTGGCCCAGTTCATCGCGCAAGGCGGGCAGGCGCGCCTGCAGCTCGGCCGGGGTGGAGATGCCGGCCAGCTGGGTGCGGAACAGCGACAGGCGCGAGTCCAGCAGCTGCTGGTCCAGTTCCACGAAGTGCTGCTCGCTGGCCCGGCTGAATATCAGGCCCGCGCCGAGCGAGACAGCGGCGGTGCAGGCGGCGAACAGCAGGGCCAGGCGGCTGCCGAGGGAGACCTGGCGCATCACTCCGCGCGCTCTTCGAGTACATAGCCCATGCCGCGTACGGTATGGATCAGCTTGTTGGGGTGCGGGTCGTCGATCTTCAGGCGCAGGCGGCGGATCGCCACTTCGATCACATTGGTATCGCTGTCGAAATTCATGTCCCACACCTGCGAGGCGATCAGCGATTTGGGCAGCACCTCGCCCTGGCGGCGCAGCAGCAGTTCAAGCAGGGCGAACTCCTTGGCGGTCAGGTCGATGCGCTGGCCGGCGCGCTCGGCGCGGCGGCGGATCAGGTCCAGGCGCAGGTCGGCCAGCCCCAGGGTGGTGTCCTGGCTGGGGCTGGTGCCCCGGCGCAGCAGGCTGCGCACCCGCGCCAGCAGTTCGGAGAAGGCAAACGGCTTGACCAGGTAATCATCGGCGCCCAGCTCCAGGCCGTGCACCCGGTCCTCCACGGCATCGCGGGCGGTGAGAAACAGCACCGGGGTGTCCAGGCCGGCCTGGCGCACGGCCTGGAGGATCTGCCAGCCGTCACGGCCGGGCAGCATCACGTCGAGAATCAGCAGGTCGTGGTCACCGGTCAGGGCGAGGAACTGGCCGGTCTCGCCGTCGGTGGCCAGTTCGGTGGCGAAGCCGGCCTCGTTCAGGCCCTGGCTCAGGTACTGGCCGGTCCGGGCCTGGTCTTCGACGATCAGCAGTTTCATTGGGTGAATTGACTCCAGCAAACGGCACAAAACCCTGTGGGAGCGGGTTTACCCGCGAAGAATTCAACACGGTGCATGGCACCGGCTTTGCCGGTGTTCGCGGGTGAACCCGCTCCTACAGGGACCGGGTGATGCTGAGATGATACGTGACGATGCACCCGCTCGCCCCAAACTGACGAAGATGTAATACCGCTGACTTGCGCTCCAAGGTGGGGTGCAAAACCGGTAGACTAGGGGCAATTTCGAACCTTCAGGTCAGTTTCCATGCATCCCGCTGCCGAACATTCCCCGCTGGGCAAATCCAGCGAATACATTGCCACCTATTCCCCGGAGCTGCTGTTCCCGATCCCGCGTACCGCCAAGTGGGCCGAGCTGGGCGTTACCGCCCAGACCTTGCCGTGGCAGGGTGTGGATTACTGGAACTGCTTCGAGCTGAGCTGGCTGCTGCCTTCGGGCAAGCCGGTGGTGGCGATCGGCGAGTTCGCTATCCCCGCCGATTCGCCGAACATCATCGAGTCCAAGTCGTTCAAGCTGTATCTGAACTCGTTGAACCAGACGGTGTTCGCCTCGCTTGGCGAGCTGCAGGCGTGCCTGGAGAAAGACCTGTCCGCCGCCGCCGGCAAGCCGGTGGGCGTGAAAGTGCGCACCCTGGCCGAGGTCGAGGCCCAAGGCGTGGTGGCGTTGCCGGGGCAGTGCATCGATGCGCTGGACGTTGCCATCAGCAACTACGAACAACCACAGCCAGAGCTGCTGCACTGCAACCCGGAGCGGCAGGTGGAAGAAACCCTGCACAGTCACCTGCTGAAGTCCAACTGCCCGGTCACCGGCCAGCCGGACTGGGGCAGCGTGGTGGTCGAGTACAAGGGCAGGGCGCTGGACCATGCCAGCCTGCTGACCTACCTGATCAGCTTCCGCCAGCATGCCGACTTCCACGAGCAGTGTGTGGAACGGATCTACCTGGACTTGAAGAACCTGCTGCAGCCGGAGCATTTGACGGTGTATGCGCGCTATGTGCGCCGGGGTGGGCTGGATATCAACCCTTACCGCAGCACGAGGGCGATCAGCCCGGACAACAAGCGCCTGGTTCGGCAGTAAGGTTCGCAAGTACGCCGGGGGGCGCTTCGCGCCCCTATCGCGACACAAGGCCGCTCCTACAGGTACAGCGCAAGATTTGGGGCTTGCGCTGTACCTGTAGGAGCGGCCTTGTGTCGCGATAGGGCCGCAAAGCGGCCCCAGTATTTCTAGATCCCCATGCTGTGCAGCGAGTTGGCAATGCTGCGCAGGGTAGCGGTGAGGTCGGGGTGGTCGGCCTCGAAGCGTTCGATCGCCAGGTTCACGCCGTCCACCAGGTTATGGTCTGGCGTGGCTTCCTCAAGCTTCAGTTGCGCCTCGATCTGGCGCGCTTCTTCGTGCAGCGCGGCCAGTTCCTCGTCCGAAAGCGGCACGTTGCGGTCCAGTTGCTCGCGCAAGCTGTTCAGGCGCTCTTGCAATTCGCGGGCAGGCATTGGCAGTTCTCCATCAATGGCTTGGCAAGCCATGGACCTCAGCGAAGCGGCAAAGGTTCTGGCCTGTCTTCAGCGTAATCCACCTGCCGTTGCTTTGCATGATCCGCGTCAATGGTGCTGTATCAGGGTTTTTCGCCCTTGCGCCGGCGTTGGGCGATGTCCTGCAGGCAGGTGTCCAGCGCTTCCAGGTGGTCGATGACCGAGTGCACGCCCAGGCTGAACAGTTCCAGCGTCGCCTTGCCACGGGCCAGGTCCTGCTCCTGCGGGGTCAAGGCTTGCCATTGCCGCGAGCTGCGGTCGCAGAACGGGCTGCAGGCAGCCAGCCCCACCGTCCACAGCCCCGCGTTCAGGCCAGACTGCAGCAGGGGTGGGTCGCCGCTGACCAGCACGCAGCCGTCCAGGCGTTCGCTGTCCAGCGTCATCAGGGCCTGCCAACAGGCGTTCGGCGCCGGCCAGCGCACGCCGTTCACCGAATGCCCCGGCAGCCAGGCGGGCAGTACGTGCGCCAGGCGCTTGCTTTGGGGGGCGTCGAGGTCGTCCAGCCAGATGCACGGCACCTGGCGCTGGCGCAGGCTGGCGAGGGTGGCTAGCGCGCCGGGGGCGGGCGAGGGGGTACCGTTGGCGGCTTGCACCAGGCAGCCGCGCAAGCCGAATAGCACAGCGGTGAAGGCGGGTGCATTGTCCATGGCAACTTCCCTCAAATAGTCCGCAGGCTATTCGGCGATTGTTACCGCCCTGTGACAACCGGCACCGCGCAACAGTTGTTCACAAAATATTGAGCAGAGATGTGTAAAGCTGTTTATCAGCCCGCAAGCCTCTATACTGCCGCCGTACAGCAGCGCACCCGTTTGCGCTTGCGGCCGAGAAATTCGATGGAGAAACACCTATGCGTAGGATCGGTGCCAGTGTGATCGAACGAGTCACCCAGGCCTGTGTCTGCGCCAGCATGCTGCTGGCGCCCGTGGCAGCCACCCAGGCAGCCACCGAGGAAGATCCCTGGGAAGCGGTCAACCGCCCGATCTTCCGTTTCAACGATACCCTCGACACCTATGCCCTCAAGCCATTGGCCAAGGGCTACCAGGCGGTCACCCCGCAGTTCCTCGAGGATGGCATCCACAACATCTTCCGCAACCTGGGCGACGTGACCAACCTGGCCAACGACCTGCTGCAGTTCAAGCCCCATGCGGCGGGCGTGGACACTGCGCGGCTGATCGTCAACACCACCTTCGGCCTGGGCGGCTTCTTCGACGTGGGTACCAAGATGGGCCTGCAGCGCAACGACGAGGACTTCGGCCAGACCCTCGGCTACTGGGGCGTGCCGAGCGGCCCGTACGTGGTCATCCCGCTGCTGGGCCCGAGCACCGTGCGTGACGGCGTGGCCAAGTACCCGGATACCTACACCAAACCCTACCGCTACATCGACCATGTGCCGACGCGCAATTCGATCTTTGCCCTGGACATCATCGACACCCGCGCCGACCTGCTGTCGGCAGAGAAGCTGATCCAGGGTGACAAGTACATCTTCATTCGCAACGCCTACCTGCAGAACCGCGAGTTCAAGGTCAAGGATGGCGAGGTCGAAGACGACTTCTGATCCTGCACGTGCTTGGTCCTGTGCAGTCCCCGTGTAGGAGCGGCCTTGTGTCGCGATAGGGCCGCAAAGCGGCCCCGGCAACTCATGCGGCGAAGCTGAATCCGGGGGCTGCCGCGCAGCCCATCGCGACACAAGGCCGCTCCTACAGGGGGGGGCCAGCAGGGCCATCAATGCATCGCCACAATCCGCAACCCGAACTTCTGCTGCCCGCCCGGCTGGTCGGCAATCCACACCACTTCCGTGCTGGCGTGCAGCCCTTTCAGCGCCGGATGCTCGGACTCGATCCGTACCTCGATATGGTCCCCCACCTGGAAGCGCTGCGGTGCCTGCACCTGCATGCCGCCGCTGGACAGGTCAAGGCACACTGCCGCGATCACCTGGCCTTCGTGCAGAAGGCTGACCTCGGTGTCAATGCGCATGCGGATGAAATCGCGTTTCTCGCCATGGCTGGAGGGCGTGTGGGGCATGCTGCATCCTTCCCGTCGGGTTGCGCTGGTCGACTTTCTTATAACTCTCGGTGATTTGCCCTGTAAAGTGCGCCGGGGTCGACCCTTGCATGCTTGAAACGCCTGCCGGATGGGAGTACCGTCTGCGCCTTACAAGGTAGCTCTCGCAGTTGCCAGACAGTTGCCGGGCAGGTGTTCTTGTCCTACAACTCAAGTAGAGTGTGACCATAAAGAATTCCCGTAGCTGGCCGTCTGCCTTGCCGACACCGCTGCACCAACCTAAATCGGCGCCGTTCGCCCACATGCAGAAAACCAGTGCAACGCTGCTGATCATCGATGACGACGACGTGGTCCGTGCAAGCCTCGCCGCCTATCTTGAAGACAGTGGCTTCAGCGTCCTCCAGGCCGGCAATGGCCAGCAGGGGCTTCAGGTCTTCGAAGAACACCAGCCCGACCTCGTGATCTGCGATCTGCGCATGCCGCAGATGGGCGGCCTCGAACTGATCCGCCAGGTCAGCGAGCGCGCCCCGCAGTTGCCGGTGATCGTGGTGTCCGGTGCCGGCGTCATGAGTGATGCGGTGGAAGCGTTGCGCCTGGGCGCTGCCGACTATCTGATCAAGCCGCTGGAAGACCTGGCCGTGCTCGAGCATTCGGTGCGCCGCGCCCTCGACCGCTCGCGTCTGGTGCTGGAAAACCAGCGCTACCGCGACAAGCTCGAAGCCGCCAACCGCGAACTGGAGGCCAGCCTGCATCTGCTGCAGGAGGACCAGACCGCCGGTCGCCAGGTGCAGATGAACATGCTGCCGGAAAGCCCTTGGGTGGCCGGCGAGTTCGCCTTCGAGCATCAGATCATCCCGTCGCTGTACCTGTCGGGTGATTTTGCCGATTACTTCCGGGTGGACGAACGGCGCATCGCTTTCTATCTCGCCGACGTCTCCGGGCATGGCGCGTCCTCAGCGTTCGTCACCGTGCTGCTGAAGTTCATGACCACACGGCTGTTGTTCGAATTCAAGCGCGGCAGCAAAATGCGCGAGTTCAAACCCTCGCAGGTGCTCAGCCACATCAACCGCGGGCTGATCAACTGCAAGCTGGGCAAGCACGTGACCATGGTTGGCGGGGTGATCGATGAAGACACCGGCCTGCTGACCTACGCCGTTGGCGGCCATCTGCCGCTGCCGGTGCTGCACACCCCCGAGCACACCCGCTACCTGGAAGGCCGCGGCCTGCCGGTGGGGCTGTTCGACGAGGCTACCTACCAGGACCTGGTAGTGGAGCTGCCGCCGCAGTTCAGCCTCAGCCTGATGTCCGATGGCATTCTGGACCTTTTGCCGGGTGATACGCTCAAAGATAAAGAAACCGCCCTGCCGGAAATCGTCAGGGCAGCAGGTGGCAGCCTGGATGGGCTGCGTCAACGATTCGGATTGGCTACGCTTGGGGAGATGCCGGATGATATCGCCCTATTGGTGTTGAGCAGGAACCTTCAATGAGTACCGGTAGAATCCAGTTCGCCGAGCAGAGCGGTACCTTCGTCCTGAAATTCGTCGGTGAAGTGCGCCTGACCCTGTGTTCGGCGCTGGATGCGACGATCGAGAAGATTTTCACCGCATTGAACTTCTCGGCGATTGTCATCGACCTGACTGAAACCGAGAGCATCGACAGCACTACCCTGGGCCTGCTGGCCAAGCTGTCGATCCTGTCGCGCCAGAAGGTGGGCCTGTTGCCGACCGTGGTCACCACCAACCCGGACATTTCCCGGTTGTTGCAGTCGATGGGCTTCGATCAGGTGTTCAACATCGTCGATCGGCCGATCCCGTGTCCGGAATGCCTGACCGACCTGCCATCCCAGGACCAGAACGAAGACGTGGTGCGCTCCAAGGTGCTGGAGGCGCACAAGATCCTCATGGGCCTGAACGACTCCAACCGCGAAGCCTTCCATGACCTGGTCAATGCGCTGGAGCGGACCTGATCTTCAGCCTGTACCGGCCTCTTCGCGGGTAAACCCGCTCCCACAGGTTATGCACCAGTCTTGAGTCATGCACTCACCTGTAGGAGCAGCCTTGTGCTTCGAAGAGGCCAGCACTGCCACAGAATATCTTTTGTCATACCTGCCTCTTCGCAGCACAAGGCTGCTCCTACAGGTACTGCGTTGCATTCGAAACCTGTGTTGCCCCTGTGGGAGCGGGTTTGACCGCGAAGAGGCCGGCAAGACCAACACAAGCATTACCTGCCTGATCACCCCTGCCGCGCAAACTCGGTAGCCTCACCCCCACCCGCATCCAGCTGATACACCCGCGCCGGCCGCCCCTGTTCATCGAAGAACACCTGCCCCAACCCCGCACCATTCCACAACCGCTCGCCAGCCTTGCTATGGCTGGGCGTACGCGGCACCACCTCCATTTCCCGCCGCTTGGTAAACCAGTTGAGCGGCGAGCGTGGCGCATACAGCCAGCGGTTGAGCCGGTCGAGCACATCCAGCAGGCGCCGCGGGAATTCGTTCTTGATCCCGCTGCTGGTCACCTGCCACAAGTGCGGGCTGCGCTGGCGGTGGCGGATCAGCACTTCATAGACGAATGAGTAATGCACATCGCCGGACAGCACCACGTAGTGCCCCGGCGTGCGCGAGTGGCGGAAGATGTTGAGGATGACCTGCGCTGCGCCGCGGTGGGCCATCCAGTTCTCGGCATCCACCAGCAGCGGGTAGCCCAGCCAGCTGAACAGCTTCTGCACCGTCTCGATCAGCTTCACGCCAAAAATCGGCGCAGGCGACACGATGATCGCCGAGGGGTGGTCCAGCAGGGCTTGCTGCAACTCGCTCAGCGCCTCCCAGTCGAGCAGCCCGGACGGCTTGGCCAGGCTGCTTTCGCTACGCCAGCGGCGGGTGCGGGTGTCCAGCACCAGCAAGGGTGGGTTGGTGGGCAGGCTGAACTGCCAGCCCTGGAAGCGCAGCAGTGCGCCGATCAGCTCATCCTGGGTCTGGCTGTTCAACGCCTGGCATTGCCCGACCAGTGGCTTGCAACCCTGCGGGTCGTTACCCCAGGCCTGGCACAGCAGGTAGCCGAGCAGGGCATTGCCGATGATCCGCCGCGAGAAGGGGTGGCCGTAGGCGGTTTCTTCCCATAGCGCCGATAGGTTCCAGTCGTCGGTGATGTCGTGGTCGTCGAAGATCATCAGGCACGGCAGGTGGGCCATCACCCGCGCTACCTGGCCGAGGTTGTCGGCAAACGCCTGGATCAGCGGCAGCTCCTGCCGGTAACGTGCCTGGCGCGGTGCGGTGAGCCCGTCGGGCATGTCCAGGTTCACCAGCTGCCAGGGCACCGGTGACCACACCAGCAGGTACATGGCCATGACCTCGGCGAAGGTCACCAGGTGGTTGTCGGCGTTGCTGGACGAGAATATCGGCTTGCGCTTGCCGCCGAAAAAGCGCTCGCGCAGGGTTTCGTTGCGTTCCTGCGCTGGCAACAGGTCGGCGCGATGGTAATAGCAGGCCGGGTGCTGGTACAGCGCCTGGCTGTCGGGCACCACCGCGCCCTCAAGTTGCTCATCGAACAGGCCCAGCCGCGCAATCAGGCTGTGGATGGCGCGCAGCATCGGGCCGGCAACGTCGTCGGCATAGACCTGGTCGCCGGTCATCAGCAGCACGGCGGGGCGGTCCGCGGGTTTTTCGCAGGCCTGCAGCAGGCGGTCAGCGCATAGCAGGCCATCGGCGGCCGGGAAATGCGGCTTGCGGCAGGAACCGTGCAGCAGGTGGTCGAGCCGATCACGCAGTACCAGGCTTGGGCGCCGGGCGCCGGGGTAGAGCAGGTGCGGCGCCCAGCCTGCGATGCCCTGGCCGTTGATGAGCAGGTCATAGTCGAGCAGCTGGTTGCAGGGCAGCGGCTGGGCGAAGTGGATGTCCAGCAGATGGATGAAGGCGTATTGGCCCACCGCCACCACCTGGCAATCGACCTGGGCCTCGCCTGCCGGGAAGATGAATTCGGGTTGCAGCGGTTGCGTGGCGACCAGCCAGATGGCCAGGCGCTGAGGTTCCAGGCGGCGCAGTACCGGGCCGGCGAGTACGAGGGGCAATGGGGTAGAGGAGGTCATCGACAGCTCTGAGGGCTAACCGGCCCTATCGCCGGCAAGCCAGCTCCCACAGGTACAGCGCTGATCTCGAAGGCTGTGCAGTAACTGTGGGAGCTGGCTTGCCGGCGATAGGGCCATTGAATTCAACAAACTGCTAAAGCCCGGCACTTGATGGGGCCAGACGAAAAACGGGCGGAAAATGCTGAACACTTCCCGCCCGTCAGGCAATCCTGAAATGTATCAGGCCTTTTCAGCCATCAACTTCTCCAGCTTCTCCTGGTCCCGTGCGAACTGGCGAATGCCCTCGGCCAGTTTCTCGGTACCCATGGCATCTTCGTTCATCGCCCAGCGGAACTGGCTTTCGTTCAGCTGCTGCTTGGGCTCGCCGGCATTGCCCGGCTTAAGCACCTGTGGCAGGTCGCCCTGGTCATCGCTGAGCTGCTGCAGCAGTTCCGGGCTGATGGTCAGGCGGTCGCAGCCGGCCAGCTGTTCGATCTGGCCGATATTGCGGAAGCTGGCGCCCATCACCACGGTGCCGTAGCCGTTGGCCTTATAGTAGTTGTAGATGCGAGTGACCGACTGCACGCCCGGATCTTCGGCGCCCACGTATTCCTGGCCGGTGCTCTTCTTGTACCAGTCGTAGATACGGCCCACGAACGGCGAAATCAGGAACACCCCGGCATCGGCGCAGGCCTGGGCCTGGGCGAAGGAGAACAGCAGGGTGAGGTTGGTCTGGATGCCTTCCTTCTCCAGCTTCTCGGCGGCGCGGATGCCTTCCCAGGTGGAGGCCAGCTTGATCAGCACGCGGTCGCGGCCAACGCCGGCGGCTTCGTACAGCTCGATCAGCTTGCGCGCCTTGGCCAGCAGCGCGGGTTCATCGAACGACAGGCGGGCATCGACCTCGGTGGAGATACGACCCGGGATGACCTTGAGGATGCCCGAACCCACGGCCACCGCGAACTTGTCGCAGGCCAGGTCGACATTACCCTTGGCATCGGCCTTCACCTGCTTGAGCAGCTCGGCGTAACCCGGGATGGCCGCAGCCTTGAGCAGCAGCGACGGGTTGGTGGTGGCATCGACCGGTTTCAGGCGGGTGATGGCGTCCAGGTCCCCGGTGTCGGCGACCACGGTGGTGAACTGCTTGAGTTGTTCCAGCTTGGAGGTCATGGGCGTGCTCTGTCCTGTGCAATGACTCGACATTACCCGAGCCCCGACGGCCACTCAAGGGCTCGCGAAGCGCGGTGCGAAAGGTGAGGATTCGAGTCGCAAGCGGCCCCGAGGTTCCGTATGCACACTTCTGAAGCTGTCGCGACCCCTTGTAGGAGCGGCCTTGTGTCGCGAAAGGGCTGCAAAGCAGCCCTGGCAATTTGTGCACCAGCGCTGAAGCCCTGGGGCTGCTTTGCAGCCCTTTCGCGACACAAGGCCGCTCCTACACCCGACCGCGTGAGATGCTTGGGCCGGGTTACCGCCCCTGCAACAGCTCCACCGCCTGGTCGAACACCGCCAGCGGCTCCGCCGCCTTATGGATATCCGCCGACAGCAGCTGACGGAAGCGCCGCGCCCCCTTGAACCCTTGGGCTAGCCCCAGGATATGCCGGGTAACGTGGTGCATCGCGCCACCATTTTCCATGTGCGCGACGATATAAGGCCGCAACTGCGCCAGTGCCTCGCTGCGGCTGACCACTACCGCCTCGCTGCCGAACAACTGCTGGTCCACCTCGGCCAGCAAGTAAGGGTTGTGGTACGCCTCACGCCCCAGCATCACCCCATCGAAGGTTTCAAGGTGTGCCTGGCACTCGTCCAGGGTCTTGATCCCGCCGTTGAGCACGATCTCCAGGTCCGGGAAGTCCGCCTTCAACTGCGCCGCCACGTCATAGCGCAGCGGCGGAATCTCACGGTTCTCCTTCGGCGACAGACCTTCCAGGATCGCGATGCGCGCATGCACGGTAAAGCTCTGGCAACCTGCCTCGCGCACCTGGCCGACGAAGTCGCACAGCTCGGCGTAGCTGTCGCGGCCATTGATACCGATGCGGTGCTTGACCGTCACCGGGGTCGACACCGCGTCACGCATGGCTTTCACGCAATCGGCCACCAGCGCCGGGTGGGCCATGAGGCAGGCGCCGATCATGTTGTTCTGCACCCGGTCACTCGGGCAGCCGACGTTGAGGTTGACCTCATCGTAGCCAGCCTCCTCGGCCAGGCGGGCACAGGCGGCCAGGTCGGCCGGCACGCTGCCGCCCAGTTGCAGGGCCAGCGGGTGCTCGGAGACGTCGTGGCGCAGGAAACGGTGGGCGTCGTTGTGCAGCAGGGCACCGGTGGTGACCATTTCGGTGTAGAGCAGGGTGTTTTTGGAGAGCAGGCGCAGGAAGAACCGGCAGTGGCGGTCTGTCCAGTCCATCATCGGTGCAACGCTGAAGCGACGAGAGGGCTCAGGGCGCGTGGTTTGTGGCTTTGAAGCTGATTCTAGGGGCATTCTGGTCTACGCATTTTTGTGCCGTTTTTTGGGGTTTTTGGGCGTTTTGGGTGTGACAGTGGTCCGAGGTACCACCGCCAATCACGCTTGTACCACCGAAAATCATGGCAACGATCAGAGCAAGGAAAGAGGCCGATGGGACGGTCAACTACACCGTCCAGATCCGCCTCAAGAAAAAGGGTGTCATAGTTTACCAAGAAGCCCAGACATTCGCCCGCAAGCAGGCTGCTGAAGCCTGGGCGAAGCGACGGGAGACCGAATTGGCGGTACCTGGCGCTATCGAGCGGGCCAGCCGCAAGGGGCACACGGTCAAGGACATGATCGAGCGCTACCTGGTCGAAGCCGAAAAGCCCGGCCGTTGGGTGAGACGAAGCGGCGAACGTTGAATGCCATCAAGAACAGCCACTTGGGCGAGAAGGTGGATTCGGACCTCACACAGCAGGTGCTGGTGGATTACGCGCTCTGGCGCATGAGTCCTGAAGGTGGAGGCATTAAACCGCAGACGGCCGGCAATGACCTGGCGCACCTGGGATCGGTGCTGTCCCTGGCCAGGGCGGCGTGGGGGTATGAGATTAACGCGCAAGCCATGCCAGATGCGCGCCTCGTGCTGAAGAAGCTCGGCTACAACCTGAAGAGCCGAGCGGGATCGGCGTCCTACGTTGGATGAGATAGATAAGGTGATAGAGCACTTCTTCGAGATGTTGCAGCGGCGTTCAAGCGTCATCCACATGCCGAAGGTAGTAGCGTTCGCGATTTTTTCGACCCGCCGAATGGACGAGATCACACGCATACGGTGGGAAGATCTGGATGAGCACCGGCAGGCAGTGAAGGTGCGGGACATGAAAAAAACCGGTCAGAAGATCGGCAACGATGTCTGGTGTTACTTGCCGGATGAGGCGTGGATCATTGTGCAGAGCATGCCCCGAGAGTGTCGCGAGATATTCCCCTACAACACTGATTCAATCGGCACAGCCTGGTCGAAGGCATGCAAGATGAAAGGGATAGAGGACCTGCACTTCCACGACTTGCGTCACGAAGGGGTGAGTCGGTTGTTTGAAATGGACTGGGACATACCCAGGGTTTCAAGCGTATCTGGTCACCGTGATTGGAACTCGCTGCGGCGATATACCCATTTGCGTGGGCGCGGGGATGGGTATAAAGGTTGGAAGTGGCTGGATCGGATCATTCAGGCACCGGTTAAACTCGGCGCCCGGGCTGAGTAGGCGGGTGGATAACGATGCTAGCTCTATATGCGCTTAGAGGGGTAGGCATCGGCTGTGTGTCGATTGCGGTCAGTCGCGAACGGCTGCTCTCGACCCATAGCAGCCGTTCGACGTGTCTACGGAACCACCGGCGATTCAGAAAGCCATAAGCTTTTTTGCGGTTGGGGCGCAATTCAAAGCTAAAACCGCTCGTAAAGCCATGGCTCCAAGTCTATTCGCGTTTTCTCGAATTGCCGAATAGCATCCGCCTTGCGTAACGTCATACCGACTTCGTCCAAACCATTCAGTAAGCAGTGTTTTCGGAACGGGTCGACATCAAACGGAACGCGGCTGCCTTGGTCGTCTAGGATCTCTTGTTTCTCAAGGTCAATGCTAAGTTGATAACCTGGTAGGTGCTCCACTGCGACGAATAAATTTTCGACGGTAGCCTCGTCCAGCGCGATGGGTAGAATCCCGTTTTTGAAGCAGTTCCCATAAAAAATCTCAGCAAAACTCGGTGCTATGATCGCCCTAATTCCCCAGTCATGTAGAGCCCAAGGAGCATGCTCCCGGCTAGAACCACAACCAAAATTACCCCGAGTCAAAAGAACCCCAGCGCCTTCAAAGCGTGGCTGGTTCAACGGAAAACTCAAATTGAGCGGCCTCTTTGAACAGTCCTGATAGGGTTCTCCATGGTCAAGATAACGCCACTCGTCAAAAAGATGCTGGCCAAAACCACTGCGCTCGATAATCATCAAGAATTGCTTTGGCAGAATAGCGTCAGTGTCCACATTGGCGCGATCCAACGGAACAACCTTACTTTTTAGGAAAGTGAATGGTTGCATAGTGGCTTATACCTCTCCAATATCGACAAAGTGACCGGCGATTGCTGCAGCAGCTGCCATTGCAGGACTGACAAGATGAGTCCGACCACCAGGGCCTTGACGCCCTTCAAAATTCCGGTTTGACGTCGATGCGCAACGTTCGCCAGCGGTCAGCCTGTCCTCGTTCATGCCCAGACACATCGAACATCCAGCGTCCCGCCACTCAAAGCCGGCATCAATGAAAATACGATCAAGCTTTTCCGATTCGGCCTGTTTTTTGATCAAGCCAGAGCCCGGAACTACTAGCGCTTGCTTAATATTCGATGCTACCTTTTTTCCTGCGACAACGGACGCAGCTAGACGAAGATCTTCGATCCTGGAGTTTGTACACGACCCAATGAAAACTTTATCCAGAAAGATGTCCTTGATTGCCGTCGCTGGCTCTAAATCCATGTACTTCAAGGCGCGCTCAATACTTTGTCGTTTAACTGGATCAAGTTCTTCCTGCGGGGATGGAACGCGTCCGTTGATATCCACGACCATTTCCGGAGAGGTTCCCCACGTAACGTGCGGTCTGATAGCGCTCGCATCCATATGGACCTCTGCGTCGAAGACCGCCCCGTCATCACTGCTGAGGGTACGCCAATAGCGTTCGGCGTCGTTCCACCGCTGCCCCGTCGGTGCCATCGGCTTTCCTCGGATGTACGCAGCTGTCGTATCGTCGAATGCCACCATGGCACAACGCGCGCCTGCCTCGATTGCCAGGTTGCACAATGTCATGCGTGCTTCCATCGTCATGCGCTCGACCGTGGAACCTGCAAA
The DNA here is from genome assembly GCF_013305685.1 of Pseudomonas sp. 13159349. NCBI lineage: Bacteria > Pseudomonadati > Pseudomonadota > Gammaproteobacteria > Pseudomonadales > Pseudomonadaceae > Pseudomonas > Pseudomonas sp. 13159349. Next base: position 2,036,716 of record NZ_CP045553.1, read on the forward strand.
CTCAATGGCATACCCCGTCGCTCCGGCGGTACCTATTCTGCCGATTAGTGCTAATGCGAGATCCTTAGACGTTATGTAGGGATTAAGCACGCCCTCGATGGTGATACGCATGCTTTTAAGCTTTCTCATCGAAAGGCATTGTGTGGCCAGAACGTGCTCAATTTCCGACGTACCAATACCAAAAGCGAGTGCAGCAAATGCACCATGGGTCGTTGTGTGAGAGTCGCCGCACACGATCGACATTCCAGGAAGGGTAACCCCTTGCTCAGGGCCAATCACATGGAGAATCCCTTGACGATGATCGTCCATACCGAAAAGCGTGAGGTTGAATTCTTCGCAGTTTCGCTCAAGTGCCTGAACTTGACGACGAGCAATATCGTCCGTAATGCCTTTAGGCCGATCCTTGGTCGGAACGTTATGATCAGCAGTAGCCAACACAGAATCTACACGCCATGGACTGAGACCATTCATACGCAGTGCATCGAACGCCTGCGGACTTGTGACTTCATTGATCAACTGCAGGTCAATGTATAATAAAGTCTGGCCATCATCTGTATCAAGAACTGCATGGCGACGCCAGAGTTTTTCGAAGAGGGTAATCGGGTTCATTGTACTTCTCTTATCAAAGGTCAGCGAATCCGACTCTGCATTTGACCCTGCATTGTGGGGAGGCAAAACAGAGCCGGATACGCGAACGCGGGGAGCACGAATGGGCGTAAGCGCCTACAGAGACACCGTGCCCATAAGTACCTATGCACATTTGATGCTACAGAACGTGGGAGCTTCTGATTGAGCAAGCGCTCGTGCGTAAGGAGTTCTGAGCCTCTACTCAAACTTTCCCGAACCTGGACTTAGAAGGCTAAAGCCAGCAATGGCAATCTTAAAATCATCATTTTTTATCCAAAGTCCTCAAGCTCTCAGGCAAGGCCCAGATCAATAGCGCTGCTGCAATCAGACAGGTAGTACCGATCAAATAAAGCGCCGGTGTCGTGCTGCCGGTAACGTCTTTGATGAAGCCGACCATTACAGGGCTGACAATGCCACCTACCTGCCCCATCGTGTTGATGAGCGCAATTCCCGCAGCAGCTCCCGCCCCTGCCCCAGCAAGCAGTTTTGGAGGGAGTGACCAGAACGTTGGAATGGAGGCGATAATACCTGCGCCCAAAAGTGCCAGCGATACGGTGAGGTAAAGCACGTGCGCCTCGAAAATACCCGCGCTGAAGAAGCCGATCGACCCGATGATTACCAGGCCACATACAAATTTTCTCCGTTCGCCCGTAGCGTCAGACAAACGACCAACCAGCACCATGCTGATAGCACCACATACGTAAGGCACAGCAGTCAACAATCCAATGGTTGTCGCACTTTCGATGCCAGCACTACGAATGAGCTGCGGAGCCCAGAAATTCAGACCATAAGATGCTACTTGGATCAGGAAGTAGATGAACGCCAGCATCAGGAATCCCGGGAGGCGCAGCGCCGTCAGCAGAGACCCTTCGTGCTTGTTCATTTCATGGCTCGCAATCCGGCTAGCCAGGTAGGACTTCTCATCCGAACTCAACCAGTTAGCGTCACTGATGCGGTCTTTCAATGTGATGAGAACAACCAGGCCCAGTGCGATGCAGGGAAGTCCACCTAAGAGGAACAACCAGTGCCAGCCACGCATCTCGAAAAGTCCATCCATATGGCCCAGCACCAAGCCGGAAACGGGGGCTCCAATTAGACCGGCGAATGCCGACGCCAAGAACAGCATGGATGTGATACGGCCTCGGTAGTGTTGCGGGAACCAAAGTGTCAGGTAGTAAAGCACTCCTGGTGCAAAGCCCGCCTCCATGGCACCGATCAGGAAACGCAAGAGGTAAAATTGCCACTCTGCTGTCACGAAGACCATGAGCGCGGTAGCAAGGCCCCAGGACATCATGATCCGGGCGATCCACCGCCTGGCTCCGACCTTATAAAGCATCATGTTGCTCGGCACTTCGAACAACACATAACCCACAACAAATAGGCCAGCGCCAAGCCCGTAGGCAGTGTCGCTCAGGCTGAGATCCGCCTGCAGTTGAAACTTCGCGAAACTGATGTTGATTCGATCAAAAAACGCGAAGAGATAGCAAATCATAATCAGCGGCATCAGGCGCCATGCCACTTTCGATATTAGTTTCTTTTCATCGATGGAGGTGGCGGCAATGCCGTCGCCAGGCGCGGATACGGAAATAGACATTTAGGGTTCTCCAGGTGAGCTTTCTCGAGGGAAGCTCTAATTGTTTTTGTTTTCTGGCTCGCGACGTTTGTCGCTTTGTCAGGTATCAGCCAATACCTAGCGGTAAAGGATGAAGGTCACAATTTCGGCCTGCTTTCGCCACTTGCCCCGGCATCTCATGGCCCAGTAAGGAAGGCAGCGAGCGAGACAACGTGAGCAGATGCGGAAGATCTATTCCTGTGTCGATCCCGACCTCTTCGCACAGATTGACCAAGTCTTCCGTGCAGATGTTGCCTGAGGCGCCAGGCGCGAAAGGACAGCCGCCCAACCCACCCAGCGAAGCATCAAATCGGCGAGCTCCAGCCTCGTATGCAGCCAATACATTACTCAGGCCGAGACCTCGGGTATTGTGAAAGTGCAAGGTCAGCTGCGAGGCAGGGAGCTGGGTCAGCACGCGTTTCACCAGATGGTAGACTTGGCGGGGATTCGCCATCCCCGTTGTATCCGCCAGGGTGACACCTTGCATCCCGAGCTCTTGATACGCATCAATCAAACGGATGACGACATCTTCATCAATGCGGCCCTCGAATGGGCAGCCAAATGTCGTTGCCACTGTGCCGTTCAAGCTGACGGAGCTGCCACGGACGAGCGAAACCACCTCGTTGAATGCAACGAGTGATTGCTCTCGAGTCATACGCATATTGGCTTTATTGTGGCTTTGGCTAGCTGACAACACCAAGTTCAACTCGTCAGCTTTGGAATCCAAGGCCCGCTGGGCACCTTTCAGGTTTGGTACAAGCGCCACATAAACCACGCCCGGTCGACGTTCAATTCCCTGGAACACCGCTTCGCCATCGCGCAGAGCAGGAATTGCCTTGGGCGATACGAATGACCCAGCCTCAATTCGACTGAAGCCACCCAAGGACAAGTCGTTAATGAGCTTGATCTTATCTGCTGTCTCGACCCAGACCGGTTCGATCTGCAGGCCATCACGAGGCGACACCTCTTGGACGATGAGGCGTTGGGAGTAGTCTGTGATCATTGCACTACCCCCTCATCCTTCAGGCGTTTGATCATCTCGTCAGGCAAACCCAGATCACCGAGAACGGACTGCGTGTGCTGCCCAAGGCTTGGCCCCTGCCAATTGATACGGCCTGGAGTGTCGGACAGTTTCGGTACGATCCCCGGCATTTTCACGGTAGCCCCGCCAGGAAGCTCCGCATTCAAAATCATGTCGCGCGCCTGGTAGTGCGGGTCAGCCACGATATCCGCTACGGAGTAGATGCGGCCTGCAGGAACCTCCGCCTTTTCCAAGGCTTCAAGTACGGCATCTATCGGCAGCTTGGAGCTCCACTGAGTGATTGCCTCATCCAGAAGCTCGCACTGAGCGGCTCGACCATCGTTGTGTTCAAGCGCCGGGTCATTCGCCAGATCTGGCCGACCAATCGTAGTCATCAAGCGCTTGTAAATCGGATCGCTGTTACCTGCGATGACTACATACCCATTGTCTGCCGTCGGGTAAGTGTTGGACGGGGCGATGCCGGGCAATGCACCACCGCTACGCTCACGAACATGGCCAAGCATGTCGTATTCAGGCACCAAGCTTTCCATCACGTTGAAGACGCTTTCTGCGAGGGATACATCAACTACCTGCCCGTCACCTTGGCCCGTCTTGACCCGCAATACGGACATGAGCGCACCAATTACGGCGTGCATGGAGGCCAGCGAGTCACCCAAGCTTACACCGACACGGGCTGGTGGAATGCCGGGAGTACCAGTGGTATAGCGGATACCTCCCATGGCTTCACCGATGGCACCAAAGCCGGGACGATCTCGGTAAGGGCCCGATTGACCGTATCCTGAGATGCGCACCAGCGTCAGTTTTGGATTCAACGCGTGGAGCACATCCCAACCGAGGCCCAACTTCTCCAGCGCCCCGGGGCGCAGGTTCTCAATGAGAACATCAGCGCTCTCAACCAGCTGCTTGACGATGTCAATGCCAAACGCTGACTTCAGGTTCAATGCAATCGACTTTTTGTTCCTGGATTGCAGGTACCACCACAGCGACGTCCCTTCGTGCAGTTTTCGCCATTTACGAAGAGGGTCTCCCTGCCCCAAGGATTCGATCTTGATAACTTCGGCGCCGAATTCGGCCATCATGCGGGCAGCAAACGGTGCCGCGATGAGCGTACCGATCTCGATCACCCGAAGTCCGTTGAGAGCAGTCATGGTGCAACCTCTGTTTCTTGGAATTTGAACCAAGATTAGGGGTTCACCTTAGATAAACTCCAACGGTATATCGGAAAGAGGCGTTCGCGTTTCGCGAACACGAGAGGCTAGCGAGGCTGTTGCAGATGGTCGAACAGCAGCTGACTGACCGGCGATAACGCTTCGCCCTCACGCACCAATAGAACCAACGTTCGATCTGACCACTCATCGCTGAGTTGTACGGCTGTCAACCCCAACCCTCTTCCGAAAAGCTCGAACGCCTTGAGTGGCAAAATACCTATGCCCATGTCTGCCTGAACCATGCGACACACTGCGTCGAAGCCAGGGACATGAATACGTAAACGAAGGGGTTGCCCTAAAGCCTTTGCCGCAGCATGTATTCGATTATTGATCGAGCTAGCTGAGTGCAGCCCTATGTGGTCATACATCAGCGTTTCAGCGAATGCGACCTGATCACGTTCTGCGAGGGGGTGATCATTGCGCGTCACCACCACCAGTTGATCGTGACGATATGGCACCTTGTGCAGACCATGGCTCTCGCTGTCCATAGAGCAGATACCCAGGTCAGCGACTCCGTCGATGATCCCCTGCACCACTCCGTCACTCGGACGCTCCTCCAAATCCACCTTTACCTGGGAATGGCTAAGTACGAAATCATGCAGATCCTCCGGCAGGAACTGGATGATTGCCGACAGGTTCGCGAGCATCCGCACATAGCCTCTGAGCCCCTGCAGGTGCTCACCTACCTCAATGCCGACTTTCTCCACTTCAGTCAGGATGCGTCGAGCGTGGTGTAAGAGTGTCTCACCAGCAGCTGTAAGATCCATACCTTTGGCTGTGCGGGAGTAAAGCGGAACACCCAATGCCTCTTCCAGTTCCATCAACCGCTTACTGGCGGCCGATACCGCAATCGCCTCCCTGGCAGACGCACGCGTCAGTGTGCCTTCCTCGTGTACAGCTACGAAGAGCTGCAAGGTGATCAAGTCCAAACGCCGGATCAGCTGCTTATGAAGCATTAGGTTCCCCACACTGGATTGCCAACACACCGTCCTTAATCTCACCAAATTGGCACATAAGGTGGCGGCCTATTTCGCTATGGTAGCGTTTCCAAACCGCCGGTGCGGACAACAAGGCGAAGTACGCTACCTCAACCCGCCTCCTTTTCTGGAATCACGCACGCTCATAGACGTCGTCGACGACCATGACAAAACCTCTTGCTGCATCACCCGAACGTACAGCTTCAATCGTGGCAGCGGCGTGGGTCGCGCATCCACTTCAGGCCTTTTGACTTGTGGTGAAGGGCAGCTATGGGTCGTTAGCTGCCCTCGCCAAAGGCAGGTCCGGGTTGATCGCCGACGATGTCGCCGGCCACCGGCGCCTTGCCAGGCGAGGTGCAATCTCCCGGTTAGCCGGCCCGAAACGTCTTGTTTAATTGCGCACATTCCTTCAGGGCAGCCTCCCGCTGTTGATCTAAGTATTGCGCCAGATCGGCAATATGAATGCCTCGTGCGCTCTTCTGGCTTGTCTCGATCCTAGTGATAGGAAGCTTGATCTGTCCGGCAAGAACCTTCCGCTGAAACATGTCAGGGGTGAGGTGGGTGAAGTAGTCGGTGCACACCTGGTCGATTGGGATGATGGCTAGCCCGTTGTATTGCGCCATTAGCATGAATGCAGTGTTCATGGCTTGCGCCCTCGCATGATGATGAAGCCAGCTGCCTGGCGGGTCTTGGAGCACTGGTCGTGGTTGCCTTTAACGCGAGCTTTCCCGCAGATATCGCAGATGAACGACATGGCGGGACGAAACATCGGCTGTACGCCCTGCGTCGTCCGGGTGGTCGGGGTGTAGCTCTGTGTGGTACTGGCAGCGGGCGGGGCTTAATACCCTGGCTGACAAGGTGCTGCAGGCCGATGACTCGGTGTTCGAGCTGATCACCCGCCGTATCAATGGCGGCCTGAATGGACTGAAGGATCGCCAGACCCTCTACAAGCGTGCGCTTGAGGTGCTGCAGTAATGCCGCTCAATTGGCGTATCGCACTTCTCGCCGCTGCTGTTGGGCTCTATGTGGGCGGGCGAGGGGCCTGGATATGGCAGGCCAGCGAATACGGAAAGCAACTGGCTGAACAGGCTTCAGGTTATGTCCTGCAGTTGGCAGACAAGGATCGAGCTCATGGTCGTGAACGTGAGGAGGCAGCAGCTGCAGCCTTGCAGCAGTTGGCAGCGCAGAAAAGTCAGCGACAAGCCCTGGAAGATCGCCTGCAGGAGCTGGGCAAAACACATTGGAAGGAGATGAACGATGCACAACAGATTCAAGCTCGCCTGCGTGACAGGCTGGCTACTGCTGATTTGCGGCTGTCAGTCCTTGTCGACGCCGGAACCTTTGCCGCCCCGGGTAGTGACCGTGGGGTGCGAGAAGCCGCCGGCACCGGAGGCGTGGTTCATGGAGCCGTTCGCGCCCAACTTGACCCTGCGCATGCTCAACGAATTGTCGGCATCACCGACGACGGTGACCGAGGACTGATCGCACTGAAGGCCTGCCAGGCCTACGTCCGCGAAGTCATCAAATGAAAAGAGGCGAGCCGGGTAGATGCGCCAACATCCAGCCCGGCCCGCCGAACTCGCAGACCATTCCTGCAAGTCCAGCCGTGGCCTCTGCCTTGTGCACAAAGCGCGGCGAGCCTAACACCTGTTTATTCATACAGTAAAGACTTGCATATCTATGACCTCTCCAATCATTCCTTGGATGGGTGGCAAACGCCGCCTGGCCGACCGCTTGATCCCTCTATTCCCCCCTCATGAATGCTATGTCGAAGTCTTCGCCGGCGGAGCCGCGTTGTACTTCATGCGTCCCCAGCCCGCCCCGGTGGAGGTGCTGAACGATCTCAATGGTGACCTGGTCACCCTTTACCGTGTTGTGCAGAACCACCTGGAGGAGTTCGTGCGCCAGTTCAAATGGGCGCTTAGTTCCCGTCAGGTCTTCGAGTGGCAAAAGATGACGCGCCCCGAGACCCTGACCGACATCCAGCGTGCTGCCCGGTTCTTCTATCTCCAGCAGCACGCTTTCGGTGGCAAAGTCACCGGGCAGACGTTCGGTACCGCAACCACCGGGCCGGCCATCAATCTGTTGCGTATCGAGGAGAACCTATCCGCCGCGTGGCAGCGACTCGCCGGCACCTACGTCGAGAACCTGTCCTGGCTCACCTGCGCCGAGCGCTACGATCGAGCACACACGTTCTTCTACATGGATCCGCCTTATTGGCAGACCGCCGGCTACGGCGTGGATTTTCCCTTCGAGGAATACGAGCGCATGGCGGAATTCATGCGCCGCTGCAAGGGCAGGGTGATGGTCAGCATCAACGACCATCCAGACATCCGGCGTGCTTTTCACGGCTTCCACTTCGAGTGTCTGGATATCCGCTACAGCAACACGAACCAGCGTCAGGGCAAGGCCGATGTGACGGGGGAACTGGTTATCATGAATTGGGACCCAGCCCCGCTAGGGCAACTGTTCTGATACTGCACAGGCTCGATGAGCTCTGCTCCCTGATTGCGCACGTTGCCAACCGGCTTGCTCACTGGATGCCACTTGAAGTCGCCAGCTGGGCGGCACCCCAGCTGTGCGATCTCTTCGGCACGCGCTGCTGTTGTAATTGGATCTATCCATTCCCTGGCCAGCTCGGGTCTTAGGACAAGTGGCTTGCGGTCATGGATATTGACCATGCCTTGGTCGGCTGCGGCGGTGATAATCACAAACCCGTCGCGGTCGTCGGGCTCGATCCCTTCATGCACTTCAGCCAGTGCTGCGAAGAACATCGGCTCATCGTCTGCGGCCGTTATGTAATAGGGCTGTTTCCGCTTCGGATCGACTGGGTCGGGTATCCACTCGAACCAGCCGTCAGCCGGTGCGAGAGCCCGGCCTACTGGCCATAGCGCCTTGAAGAATTTCCCCGTCATCACCGTCTCGGCCCGCGCATTAATCGGGTCGGGACGCTTCCCCTTCGCCCAGAAGGGCGCCCATCCCCATTTGACTCGATCCACCCGCAGCCCTGCAGCGCTCTGCCGGATCAGCTCGACCCGTGTTGATGGCGCGACGTTATAGCGGTTGATCCGCTCATGGTCATAGCCATTGATCACCACCAGGTCGAGTGCCAGCTGCCTGAGGTAAACATCCATTGCCTCGTAGATCGAGTACCTTCCGCACATACCTACCTCTAACGTTTATCGGGATCCTCTCGCTCAGACATTGACCGGAGCGCGATCTATCAGTTAACTGTATGTTTATACAGTTTTCCGAGTCCGTCCATCATGTCCATCACATTTTGGGGAACGCCAATCGGTGGCCCCACGCAGTTGCCGGTGTATTCGTTCCGCGTGCCTGCAGGCTTCCCGTCGCCGGCGGCGGATCACCTCGAGCGGCACATTTCCCTGGACGAGCTCTTCGATCTTCGGGCGCCGCATATGTACCTGGTGCAGGTTGAGGGCGACAGCATGCAGGGCGCCGGCATTTACTCCGGGGATTTGCTGATCGTAGATCGTAGTCGTGATGCCGAGCACGGTGACATCGTGATAGCGGCCATCAACACAGAGCCGGTCTGTAAGCGGCTATACCGGCGTAACGGTGTGGTGATCCTGCAGTCTGAAAACCCAGCCTATCCACCGAGGTATGTGATGGAAGGTGATGACCTGGTGATCTGGGGTGTGGTCCGCTACAGCGTGCGTGACCATGCGCAGTGACCAAGTGTTCGCGCTGATTGACTGCAACTCGTTCTATGCGAGCTGTGAGCGCGTGTTCCGGCCGGATCTGGCCAAGACCCCCATCGTGGTGCTGAGCAACAACGACGGCTGCGTGATCGCCAGGTCGTACGACGCGAAGCCATTCGTCAAAATGGGCGAGCCTTACTTCCAGTGCAAGGACAAGCTGCAGCGGCACGGCATTGTGACCTTTTCATCAAATTATGCGCTTTACGGCGACATGAGCGAGCGCGTCATGTCGCTGATTGAGTCGATGGTTCCAGCCGCAGAGGTGTATTCGTTGATAGTGCTTTGCCGATCTGACTGGGGTTCAGGGCAACCTTACCGAGTTCGGCCGCCAGGTGCGTGCCAAGGTGCTTAAGTGCACCGGTATCCCGGTAGGGGTAGGAATTGCCCGTACCAAGACGCTGGCAAAACTGGCCAACCATACCGCGAAGCGCCTGCAGGCGCAGACCGGGGGCGTAGTCGATATCTGCGACCCGTTCAAGCGGGACTGGGTATTGCGCAACACCGAGGTCAAGGAAGTTTGGGGGATCGGCCGGCGGATGACAGCGCACCTTGAGTCGATGGGAATACGCACGGCAATGGACTTGGCCAAGACGGACCCGTGGACGCTGCGCCAGAAGTTCAGCGTGGTCGTTGAGAAGACAGCCAGGGAGCTCGCCGGCACACCGTGCCTAGAGCTCGAGGAGGCTGCCCCGCCCAAGCAAGAGATTTGCTGCAGCCGGATGTTCGGCAAGCGCCTGACTGAATTGGCACCGATCAAGCAGGCGGTGGCCAGCTATGCCGGCCGGGCGGCCGAAAAGCTACGAGGGCAGGGTTCTGTGTGCAAGCGTATGCGAGTGAGCATCCGCACAGGCATGTTCAACCCGGACGAAGCCAAATACGCTAAGGGCGTCCTGGTAGAGCTGCCGTATCCCACTAACGATACGTTGTTGCTCACCAGGGCTGCTACCGAGGCGGTGGACAAGGTCTATCGCCCTGGGTACCGATACAGCAAAGCCGAGGTGCTGCTTATGGATCTGCGGCAGCCGGGCGAGTTCACGGATGACTTGTTCGCGGTAACTCAGCCGGTGGCCTGTGACCGGCTGATGTCGGTGCTGGACGAAATTAATGGCAAGTACGGCCGGGGGACGATGCGTTCGGCCAGCGTCCCCCGCACCCCCGATTGGGTGATGCGCCGCGAGATGATGAGTAGGTCGTATACTACGCGAATCGATCAGCTATGGCGGGTGCGCTGAGCCCGCTTAAGAGCTGATATCGTACCGTTTCTGGTGGGGGAGGTGGCTGGCTGATTTCATGCGCCGCTGCAGGGGCAGGGTAATGGTGGCATCAACGACCATTCAGATATCCAGTATGATTTAGACGGTTTTCCCTTCGAATGTCTTAATCATCACTCCAGCAGTGCGACCCAGCATTAAGGCGAGGCCGAATTGGCTGGAAAGTGCTAGTCATGAACGCGTCCAACGGAGCTAGATTTACTATTCTAGCTCTCGTCGGACGTTGGTAAACTATATGGTTGATAACTACTTTGATCTTGAACGGAGACTCATTAATATTTCGTCCGCTTTGGGGGAATCTTTGAGAGTAGAATAAATCCCAAGGGCAGCTATATTGGCAGTGAAGGCCTGTTCTAAGGACGACGGCTCATCCCTGTATCTCGCACCTGTGGCACAGTGGGCGCTACGGATAAGATATGGATCAATAAAGATGTTGAGCTTTACTCGTATTAACTCGCTCAGGGTTGCGAGGTCGTGACCTTGTGCGCCTTTCGGGTACTTTTCTTCTGCCAGTTCTAAAAAGCCCTTTAACGTCTTTTCAACGCACTGCTGAGACGCCCATCGGCTTTGTGAGTAGCGATCAGATAAAATGTCTTCGGTCGAGGAGCTGTAGTCGTCCTTGCCAGCTTCGAATAAATTTGTAGTCGGGAGGTTGTTTCGCCATTGAAGAGCATGTAAAGCGAACATATGATATCGGTGATGGTTTATTATTTCTGCATCACTTAGCCTGTCAACCATGCCTTGGGGTAAATTATCCACAAGGGTTAAGATGTTTAAGCTCGGTCCGTCTTTGTTCGTGCCTTTTTGATTGCCACGGTTTCCTAAATTTCGGTGTGCGAAGAAATTTACAGTGCCCGCCCACTCACATAAGCGGACTCGCCATATGGCATTGCCGATTTTTGCGGGGACGTCACCTAAAGACAACTGTATTTTAAGCCGCTGTCCTAGGACGTCTTCGTACCATCGATTGGCTTTGGCCATCAAGATATCACCAGCGAAGCCGGTTTGTTCTGCCAAAGAGTCGGGTGGGAAAACCCGTCCACCCCAACCGAATGCCTCCCAGAATTTTTTACCAACGTGTAGGGGGCGCTGATGTGGCTTTACACCTTCGGAGTGGAGTACGCGATCTATCTCCATCATAAGTGCATCGAACTCAGCTGTATTCGCAGGGTAATTCGGCCATGAAAATTTTGGCATTCCGATATAACCTCTGAATCATATGTTCTGCAAGCTTCAAGGAAATCAATTAGTGGTGAAGTTTTTAATGGTTGGAAAGATGCTGCCAGCGAAGCTGCGTGAAGGCTCACTCCCGCAAGCGTTCTATTCCGGATGTGATCCCCTCAACATGGGAATCAAGGGTCGCTAGAACGCCCATGACGTTTTCATGGACGTGGACAGAGCCGCGATGACTTACCCATAGCGAGAGTTCCTCCAGCGCCGCTCTGATGGCAACCTGGTTCAGAAGCATAAGCTCAAGCGTGTCAGCTGTGATTGAGGCTTGTTCATCCATGACCATACTCCTAGTCTGAGAGTTCTTAGGATAGATTAGGGAAAATTCTAGGACGCACTAGACCTAGACAGACCATTCGCTGACGCGAGAATAGCCGTTTTCTGATCTATAGCAGCAAATTGAGAGGGTTGAGGCGGGCTCAAGATCCTATCTCTGGTCGCTGAAGATGCAGTACAGGCAGGGCCTCCCATACATTTCCGTTCTTATGCTGCAATGCGAAAAGGCGCACAAGCCATGATTTCTGCCTTGCGCGCCTTTTTCTGTCCCTTTAGCAACACAATTAAAGTAAGGTTTGCTTTTGTCGCTCAGGTTAAATGGAAATGCTATGTGGAGAGTTCTTTATTGAAAGCGTAGCGCCGGTGTGGTTAAAAAAATCAATGCTTCGTTTGCGGGTAGTAGCTCCGTGTTTCGGCACGCGCGTAGTGATGGCGTAACATTCTCGAGCGTACCGAGAGTACTGGGCTTTGGTGTCGCTTATAGTGGATTTTAATTGGGAAATGGCTTTGTCCAGGTCGCATCCTTTTAATTCTATATATATAGCTTTCGGGGTCGGTTGTTCGCAAGTGATTAGCCAGTCACATTTTTCTTGGTTTTTGGCGATTAGGCAGCCATCAACTTGTATCTTATTCACCTCAAGACGATTAATGTTTAGGATTTCTATGCGGCTTTTATTTTCGCTGACAACAATTTTGGGGTCTGTAACGGTGGTTGTACATAGCGCGTAATTCATTGTTCAGATCCACTAGAAATCATTTTGTTCATGACGTGCTCAAAGTGCTCAGAGATGTCGTCGAGTAAATCAGCGCCTATCATTCTATACTCAGGGTCAGCAATAGGAGTTGAGACGCCATCTAGGATCGTATAAGCTGCAGTATCCTCGAAGCTAATTGGACTACTTGGTCCGTTGAGCTCTACGAAGTCTTCTAGGCTCATATTTCCGTTGGAAATTGTATCGTTGGCCAAAATTAAATTATTAATGGCTGAAAGTATGTATGGGCTATGCGATGTTATGAAGTAGCTATTGTTTGCGTGATCTTGGATTTTAGAGAGAAGTGAAATAACTTTGTTTTGAGCCGTTGGGAAGAGGTGTGCTTCTGGCTCTTCGATGAAGTACATGTCACCTACTGAGTTACTTCTGAGTACAGGCCAGATCATTAATACCAGTAGCATTGGTAGCGACTCTTGCTGGCCTGAAGATGCATTGGCTAAGTTTATCTTTCTTCCCTTTGTCACAATCCAATCTTGTTCGTCTTCGTATTGGTACTTTCCGCTAACGACTGTTTCAAAAATATCAGAGTAATTTGCAACGGCTTCGTCGACGCGGCCAATCAGATATGGTTCTCCGTAAAATCGCTTAGATTGCTCATAAATACGGCCGAAGTCTTTGAGGTAAGGGTCGATTTCAAGGTTGGACGCCAAGAAGGTGAAAATATTTTTCTGAAGATTGGCAAAGAAACTTCGGCTGGCAGGGATAAAAATTGGCTCGCCATTGAAGAATGAATACTCTGATCTGAGTGGCTCGGTGATGTGATTTCGCACCAAGCTCCAGTCTTCTAGGAAGTCATCCTCGGGCGCCTTGAGTTTGTGTTCTTCAGTTTTACGTTTGTATGTGGCTTTTTTTGCATTGAAAGTTTTGGTTAGGTTTTCAGAGTATTTAAGGGTGATGGTTGTCTTGTTTTTTTTATTAGACTTTCCGTCAATGGCTATACTGATTTCACCATTGACGTATAGGATATTGAAACTAGAGCCTTCCCAGGAGTACCTAGGAAACCGCTCTTCGAATTTGGAAAGAATTTTTTTATCAAATTCTCTTTTTGTATCGAAAGTGCGAATGCTTTGGATAAATATATTTGGGATGGTTTTAAAGAAGTTTGTAAGTTTTGCTAATAGACTCTTGCCGTTGGCTTGAGGGCCTATGATGACATTGAGTTTTTTGATTTCTATTTCAGCGTTCTTTAGTACTACGAAGTTTTTTACTTTGAGTTTTTCCACTCGATAATCCCTTATTGTGACTCCAGTGCGATACGTATAATGCAATGGGCCGAACGGAACCCATCTGCATCAAATGAGTGTGGGCAGATTGATATTATTTGCGTTGCAAGTCAATACGCAAAAACACGGTAGCGAGGCCTATTGGTGCGGGTAATTAGGATGACGAACGGCAAGGGCAGAGCAGTTGATGAAAGAGAGGTAGGAGGCGGGCGAGTTGCTGACGGGGGCTATAGGACAACGCGAAGCATTTTCAAACAGCGAAGGGTTATTCGGCGCTTTGGTTTGTCCGCTGAGCTCTAGGTGGACGCAGGCGGAGGGAACCGATTAAGGGCAAGGTCTACTTTGACTGGCAGTAGGAAAGCCGATCAGCTTTTTGCGCATTGGTAGTGGTAAAAAAATGGTACAGGCTCAAGCTAGGAGGGATAGAGGCCAATTGAGTAGCGGGTTTCAGGAAGCACCTGCCCAATCCATCATCGGTGCAACGCTGAAGCGACGGGAAGGCTCAGGGCGCGTGTTTGCTGGGTTAGAGCCTGGGTTTGTGGTCATATCGTTCAACGTGTCTTGTACCAAATTCAGCAGTTTCGAAGGTGTTTGTAGCAATCCGGTTGCGCGCCCTGGCAAAAGTCGACGGCAAGTGCTCGGTGATAGCCAGGGCAGGCAGCTAGTTTACCAAGAGAGCCGGGCATCCGTCTGGACTCGATCTATGCGCGGCCCTGCAGCCTTCTCCCCAGATTAGCCACCAGCCAACTTACTTGAGCGGCACGTAGATATCCGTTTGCCATTGCTCCAGCGGCGTTTCCGGATACACGCTCAAGTAGTGAAAGAACAACGGATGATCCCGCAGTTCCTCGTCGCTCGAAGGCAGCCAGTCCCGATAAAGCGGATAGATGGTTTCGCCAATGTAGTCAGGCGAGCCGGTATGCCGGATCACAGCGCAGCGGCCCGCCGGGATGATGCGTTCGTGCACGCCGAAATCGTTGGGCTGCACGGCTTCGCATATCTCGCCACACACGGCGAAGCGAAAGGCGGGCGCCGGGGTGGTGTCGGGGTTGTCGTAGGGGATGCCGAAGGTTCGGCTGCTGGCCACCGGTGACTGGCGGCTCTGAATGCGCCATTGGCGAAAACGCGCAACGCTTTCACTGACCAGGCCGGGCGCCCCTTGGTGTTCGAGCGCGGCCACATGGGTTTCGGCGAAATCCACGATGCGGATCTGCATGGTGATACTCCTTGAAAGATGAGGAACAACGAAAACCGCACTCCAGGCCTGCCAGTTCGGGGCCTTGGCGAATACGCTCGGTGCCACGCCAAAAGCACGCTTGAAGGCCCTGGAAAAGGCTTCGGGGCTTTCGAAGCCGGCGCCGAAAGCTGCTTCCAGCACGGAGATGGCAGGCGAGGCAACCAGTTGGTGCGCCGCGCGTCGAAGCCTCATCAGTTGCACATACCGTGAAACCGAAACGCCCATGTATGCCGTGAACTGCCGATGGAAATGAAATGCCGAGAAGTGCGCGACGCGGCTCAGGGCATTTACCGACAGGTCACCTTCGAGGTGGCTGTCGATGTAGGCAAGCACGGCTTCGAACCGTTTCGCGTAAGTCGCTTTGTGCTGTGAATCAGTCAACGAACGGAATCTCCGGGAGGTGCGGTGAGCGCTAGCATCCGTTGTTCAGTCATGCAGGCGCCTAGCCGGGATTGCTGTATCGTGGATTGTCTTGACCGTGCCGTGGATGGCACCGGTGCTTTCGGTGTTCGCAGGGGAGGGCAGCAGGGTGAGTGCGGTCGCTGGCGCTTCCGTGCAAGGGGAAGCGCCAGCGTAACCGGCCCGGCATGATCGGTCGACTGGGCGAAGCGGGTCGTTCACGCTGATCAATGAACTCCGAGCATCGCCAGCGCACTTCGCCGCCACTTTCACTGCGGCAGTGCCTGCAGGCGGGAGCTGGTGAGGCAGCACCAGGCCATGCATAAAACCACTGGAGTAAATCAATCTGATTTACAATTGCGTCCCTTTTGCCGAGGCTGACGTTTCGTGGATGCCCTGTCGCTTGTCTTTGAGCACCTGACCGAGTGGGTAATTACGCCCGTTACCGACCAGTTTCTCGGCATTTTCAATATGAACGGCCGTTTCGGGGCCTTGTTCCTTTGCATCTCCTATGGCGCAGCCTACGGTCTGTTCCGTTTCAGGAAGCGGCGCGGCCTGAGCGACGCCCAGTCGTTCTGGCTATTCATCGGCGGCGCCCGGGTACATCTGCATCCCTCGGCGCTGCTGGACTACCGCTACTACTTCGTGCGGGCCATCCTCAAGGTTGCACTGGTGCTGCCCGTCGTCCAACTGGTCGACCCCTACATCCTGCGCTCCGGCGATTACCTGGCCTTTTTCAGCAACCTCTGGGGCGCGCGCCCGCGCCTGGGCGAGAACCTTGCACTGTCCCTGCTCTATGGGTTGGGGGTGTTCCTGCTCAAGGACTTCATCCATTACTGGGCGCACCGGGCCTTTCACTCCCGCTGGCTCTGGGCCTTTCACAAGGTCCATCATTCGGCGCCCGTGCTGGTGCCGGCGACAGCGAGCCGGGTGCATTTCGTGGAAAAGATCGTCGAGAAACTGAGCACCGGCATTGGCATCGGCTTCTACGCCGGATGCTTCTGGTACCTTTGCGGCGGTGAAGTCAGCCGCTACACCCTGTTCGGCGTGACCTACCTTGTGTTCATCTTCAACAGCCTGGCGGCCAACCTGCGGCATAGCCATGTCTGGCTGTCGTTCGGCCCGCAGCTGGAACATGTGTTGAACAGCCCGGCCCAGCACCAGATCCATCACAGTGATGCCCCGCGCCATTTCAACCGGAACTTCGGCACCAACCTGTCCCTCTGGGACTGGATGTTCGGCACGCTCTATGTCACTACACCAACGCCCGAAAACATCCGCTTCGGCACCGTTGAGCAGGACCACCAGCGTTACCTGACGGTCTATAGCCTGATCGTCACGCCCTTTGTCGAAACCGGCCGTAAGGTCCTGATGAAATGCCAGCGCATGGCTGTGCTCGGCGCGTCTGGCAGGGCCGGCCGTTAGCTGATCCCGCGTTTGTTGCGAACCAGCGACCGCTCAGGCGGGTACTGGGCTATCCAGTGCCTGGCAATCTCTTCTCGCCGGCAGATCCACACCTCGTTGTGGCCCTGCACGTAATCGAGAAAGCGCGCCAGCGCCATCGCACGACCAGGATGGCCACTGATCCGCCCATGCAGGCCCACGCTCATCATCTTCGGGTGGTGCGCGCCCTCCTGCCACAACAGGTCGAAAGCATCCTT
The DNA here is from genome assembly GCF_013305685.1 of Pseudomonas sp. 13159349. Classification (NCBI taxonomy): domain Bacteria; kingdom Pseudomonadati; phylum Pseudomonadota; class Gammaproteobacteria; order Pseudomonadales; family Pseudomonadaceae; genus Pseudomonas; species Pseudomonas sp. 13159349. The sequence goes on from NZ_CP045553.1 coordinate 2,053,974, forward strand.
CAGCAGCCGGAAGAAGTCTTCACCGCAGGCGAAGCCATTGGGCAGCAGATAGCGGGCGTCGTTGTTGACCAGTGTGTACGGAATCACCAGGTGGGCGGGCGAGCCTGGGAGCCAGTAGGGCAGATCATCGTTGTAGGCATCCGAGCTATAGAGAAACCCACCTTCCTCACGCAACAGGCGGCGGGTGTTCTGGCTGACCCTGCCTGTATACCAACCTACGGGGCGTTTACCGCAGATCTGCTCGATCACGTCGATGGTGAGGCGGATATGGCGCCGCTCCTGGTCTTCAGGCATGTCGCGATAGTCCAGCCAACGGTAGCCATGCCCGGCAATCTCATGCCCGGCAGCGCAAAGCGCATGGCCAATCGCCGGGGTCAGTTCCAGTGCTCGGCCAACGGCAAAGGCGGTCAGCGGCAGGCCCCTGGCGCCGAACAGCTCCAGAATGCGCCACACACCTGCGCGCGATCCGTATTCGTACATGCCTTCGACGCTCAGGTCCGGTTCCCCCACACGCGGCGGGCGGCCGGGTAGCTCATGAAGCCAGGCCTCCGACTGTGCGTCGCCATTGAGCATGCATGACTCCGCACCCTCTTCGATGTTGAGTACGAACTGGACCGCGACGCGCGCCCCACCGGGCCATCGCGGGTGGGGTGGGTTGCCGCCATAACCGATCAGGTTGCGAGCGGACATCAGCCCAGCTCGAAGGTCGTGACGGCGAACACACGTTCGTGTGCGATCGCCGGAGGAGGGCCCAGATACATGCGTGCGCAGCCGAAAACCTCGATCATGCCCTGTTGGCGCACAAGCGCCATCGCGGCGGGGTTATTCTCGGGGGCATCCAGAAACAGCGGGCAACCTTGCGCAAATTCTGCCAGGCGTGCGTAGAGGGCATTGGCTGCCAGGGCGTCATCGGCGAACAAGGGGCCGATCTTGTAGCCTTCCCGGCAGCGCCTTGCCACGCCATAGCCGCTAAGCCTGCCCTCGCGGCGGCAACCCACGGCGAGTGCATCGGCCTGGGCTATCCACCCGCTCAGGAAGGCTGCGCGCGGGGCAGGGAAGCAGGTGCGGTCGTAATCGACCACCTCATCGAACGGGAAGGTGGCCAACGGAACGATGTCCTGGTTGTCTACCTGCGAAGGCGCCGGGCGTTCGGTGGCCTTGGCACGAAAACGCATGTTGCGATGGGAGAAGACGAACCCACCCTTGGCGTAGTAGTCCTGCATTGCGAACACGCCGTCCATGCCAATGCTCGCGCCTGGGCGCAGGCGGGCGAGGAGTCGCTCGCGGCGTGCGTGCCAGAGGGTATTGCCCAGGCCTTGACCGCGATACTCAGGCCGGACGATGAAAAAGCCCATGAAACCGAATTCGCCGTTGTAGGAAGTGATGGCACCGCCACCGATCAATTCACCGCCCCAGGACGCTGCAATGAAGGCGGCAGGGTCCGTGGCCCAGAACAGCTCGGCATCGTGAACGCCGGGATTCCAACCCTCACGGGCAGCCCAATCGACGAGCTCGTCCAGTTCGGGACGGGTCATGTTGCGTATGACCAGCTGATTCGACACCGCGAAGTTCTCCCAGTCGCTAACAGGGCGGATGGTTCATCGCCCCTCGGAACCCTTTGGGTATAGCTTCAACGCGAGTATTGATCCAGGCCGTTACGACGCCTGCAGAACAGGCCCCAGTTATCTCTTAGCGTCTGCTTGGGTCGAAAGCAGTCACTCGCGACTGGCAGCTTTCGACCCTAAGCGGACACTCTGACCTTTAAAAAGGCCTGATTTACATTTTCGCGCTAACCTCTAAGCCACCAAGCCACAAGCCCGCTTCGAAGCAACCCTTGCTGCCGCTCACTTCTAGAGGTTCAAAAAGCATGGTCAAACGCTTGGCAGCTTACCCTAGGGCGAGTTGGTGCAACTCCTTGCAACCATTGCCGAAACCTGTGGTGTGCCTATCGCTTTCGACAACCTGTCGCCGATTAACATGGGATGCTGTCCGGTGATCTCCGTTGTCTGCCACCACCATCAGCTTTCGCTTCCACCGGGGGGGTGAATGCATTGCTAACACCGATGTCCGAATCGCGAGATGCCTTTGGATCGATGCGCATAATGTGAAGCTAGGAATGGATTAAATGCATATATCACGAGTAAGTATCAAGAATTTTGCCAACTTCAGTTCACTTGATGTGAATACGGGTAAGAGTATTGTCATTGTTGGAGAAAACAAGGTAGGCAAGAGCAATTTCCTCCGAGCGCTACAGCTAGTTTTGGATCCTGGGCTTTCCGAGCTTGATAGGCAGCTTGGACTGGAGCATTTCTGGGACGGCCTTGGTGAAAAGAAAATTGGCGCAGCAGTAGAAATTTCGGTTGAGCTAAAGGACTTTGATGATAATCCAGATTTGATTGCGGTTCTGGCTGACAGTCTTATCGATATAGGTCCGCCAATCGTTGCACGGATAACTTATAGGTTCAAGCCCAAAGCTGCCCTGAATGGAGACGCACCAAAAAGTCTTTCGGACTATGAGTATTTGATTTTTGGAGGCGATGATGAAGATAACTCAGTTGGCCCGGTGCAGCGGCGCCAACTGCCGCTGGATGTGCAAGTGGCGTTGCGTGATGCAGAAAAAGATCTTTCCAGTTGGAGACGCTCGCCGCTGCGGCCGTTGATTGAGGAACTCACCTCCGATCTCGATGCTGATGCTCGTGAGGAAATTCAACAAATGGTGAGTGAGGCGCAGACTGATCTAGCTGATCGTGACGAGGTGGTTCGAGTCGCAGAGCGTATCGGTCAGCGATTGCTAAACATAGTGGGGAGTAAGCACACGGTTCCTATAAAGTTAGGCTTAGCTCCAACGAGAGTAGATGCACTACTCAGAAGTCTCCGCATTTTGATTGACCATGGTGTACGTAGCATAGGAGACGCCAGCCTAGGCACTGCGAACCTGATTTTTATGGCGTTGAAAAGCTTGGAGCTTGACCGATTGGTACTCAAAGGCGAGCGAAGCCATACCTTTTTCGCTATTGAGGAACCTGAAGCGCATCTACACCCCCATGTGCAGCGCTTAGTTTATCGCTATTTTCTAGATGCCGAGCCCGCGGACGATAACAATCAAGCTTCAAATCTCACTACTATTTTGACTACTCATTCCCCGCATATTGCCAGCGTTGCGCCTATAAGATCAGTGGTGCTTCTGCGACATGAAGCAGGTGCGACTATTGCCACATCTACCGCTAATGCGCCCCTAGATGAATGGGATGAAGAGGATCTTCAGCGGTATATCGATGTTACACGCGGAGAGCTATTTTTTGCCCGTGGTATTATTTTCGTAGAGGGGGATGCCGAGCGATTCCTGATCCCGGCATTTGCCGAGAAGCTTGGTGTTCGCCTGGACGTTCTGGGGGTATCTATATGTTCGGTAAGCGGAACAAATTTCCTTCCCTACATAAAGTTAGTTGGGGCGGGCGGCCTTAGAATCCCGCACGTTATTCTGACCGATCTCGATCCAATCGAAGGAAAGAGTGTGCTTGCCAGAACGCGCCTCATTAACTTGCTTGATCTCTCAGATGGCGATCACGACTTCAATGATCTGGATGACGAGCAAATAATTGCTTTGGCCGAGCAAGCTGGTTATTTCGTCAATAATAGTACATTGGAAGTCGAGCTATTTTTATCGGGCCTGGGTCCTGCGATGAAAGAGATTTTCGAAGGCGAGTGGAATCTTCAACAAAAGTCGAAAGCCATATTAGATGGCTGGATTGCAAACCCTAGCACTTTAGATAGTGCTAAGCTTTTGTCGCGGATCGAACGGATAGGTAAAGGCCGTTTTGCGCAGATGCTTGCGCCATTCGTTACAGTTCGCTCTTGCCCCGCTTATTTTAAACGCGCACTGGAGTATATCTGCGATGCCGTTGCGTAGAGTAAGCGCTGCTTATCTAGCGCAGGCCGAAGAATTGCGCGATAACGTTCAACAATGGGCTGCTTATGAGTCTCGTGGAAATTGTATTGTGTTGGCGGGGCCTGGAAGCGGCAAGACAAAGACGCTCGTGCTCAAGATGGCGCGCGCCCTAGCTGAAGACGTTCGAGCACCACGCGGGATCGCCTGTATCACGTACAGTCAGGAGTGCACGCGTGAACTTACTCGGCGGATGGAGTCGCTCGGGCTGCGGGAGTCGTCCCGTCTATTCATTGGTACGGTACACGGATTCTGCCTGCGCCATCTGCTGATACCTTATGGGAGATTAGCGAATTTAGGTCTCCCCGACCCGATTACTGTTTCGACCACAGATCATTCCCAACAGGTGTTCCTGAGGGTAAGGGCTCGTCTATTTGGTGAAGCCTCCACCCACAGGAAAATTGACATGGATAAGCATCGACGCATCCATCTTGATCGAGCGGCACCATCTTGGCGAGAGTTCGAGGAGCTTGCCACCTTGGCCGAGGCCTACGAAGAGGCCTTGCACCATGATGGTTTTGTCGACTATGAGGATCTAGTTATCTACGGGGAGCGTCTAGTAACTCAACATGATTGGGTCTTGCCGCTCGTTAAGGCATGCTTCCCCATGTTAGCTGTTGATGAGTATCAAGATTTGGGAGTAGGTCTTCATCGCATCGTTAAGCGACTCGCGTTTGACGGAGGAGTTCGCTTATTTGCCGTAGGAGATGCAGACCAATCGGTGTATGGCTTCAATGGTGCCGACTCTAGTCTATTACATGACCTAGCTGAGCGGCCGGATGTCGAATGTATAAAGCTGAAAGTGAACTATCGTTGTGCTGAGGCCATTGTACGAGTGTCTGAACGAGCCTTGGGGGAGTTCAGAGAGTATCGCTCCTACGATCCAGATAGGCAGGCTCATATTGATTTAATCGAGTGTCCTGATGGGTTAACACAGCAAGCAAAGTGGGCGATCGAGAAAATAATTCCTGCTGCCTTGAGAAGACAGCCGGGGCGACAAATTGGCGATATAGCAATTCTTTATAGGAATGCGGGCATTGGGGATGTGGTCGCAGGTGCAGCTGCCGATGCAGGGGTGAGCTTTATTCGTGTCGACACTTCAGCCCCTTACCGAAAGTGTGCTATCACGAGCTGGGTTGAGGACTGCTCAGCATGGTGTGCAGGGGGGGGGCGTGATGCGAAGCCGATGTTACAAGGGTTGATTGATCGATGGTTGGCATTTCACCGCCTACCCCTGGCAGACAATAACGCTCGGATCCACATTAAGAAACTAACTGAGTTTCTGTGGTCTCATAGGGAAAATCGATCAGCTTGGTACTTTGTGAGTGCCATACGTGAAAAACTTCTTGATAACTTGATTGCGGGCAATGCCTGTTTGGTTGACCAGGCTGCTCAGATGGACGCGATGACCCGAGCGCTTCAAGTTGGTGGTATTCTGCATGATCTAGACATGGCAGGTCTTGGCGGGCGCGACGGATCTCCCGATCAGCTGAACTTGTTGACCCTCCATTCCGCAAAGGGATGTGAATACGACGTGGTAATCATGCTTGGTCTAGATGAAGGCACCTTTCATTGGACGAATGTTCAGGGCAATGATCTTCTTGAAAGCCGTCGCCTTTTCTATGTAGGAGTGACACGTGCTCGTGATGAGGTGTATATGTTGTATTCAGGCTGGAACGAGAACCGAGGCCGTCGATACTACTCCGGCCGTTTGCGCTTTCTTGAAGAGCTTAATGCAGACTAAACGAGATGGCGGTGGATGACCCTAGGGGGACTGGTGATCAATAGTCACTTGCCCCGTTAGCTTGTACAATTGTCCGCTTTAGCTCGAAAAATCTGGAACGCTCTAGATAAGGATAATCAATGCTTTCAAAAGCAGAAAAATCTATATTGGTGCGCATTTTTGAGGCCTGTGTGCTGGATCGATCTGTTTTAGAGGCCCTCCCTCCCTTTTCAGCGGCTGGCGTGGTCGAGAATGTCATAAGAGAGACCGACCCCGAAGCCTTCAACAAGGGAGTTTCGGACTTTTTGAAAACCAACACTGGCAAAGATCTTTCTAGACAGACACTGCTAACAGTCATCCGATCATCGCACGTCTTCTGTAAGAATCATGATGACACCAACATCAATAAAAAGCTTTTAACGTTTGTCGATCTTTTCAAAGCGTGTGAAGTTAAGGCTCATAGTACGTTTAAAATACTTCATGGGGCCGACCCTGCTAGCTTACTAGAACCAAAGATAATTGGTCCGATCACTATCTATGCAATTCCGAGACACACCGATCAGATAGAATCTCCTTTTAAGAACTGCAAGCATCAATTTAGAGAAGGGGTTGACAGAGTTGTAGTTGAACATCGCTCAATGGTCAGGGATCAAATAAAAGCTTTGGAGATTGCCAATAAAGCATTTAATACACTCGACTTGCTAATCGCTTTCCTGTTGGGTGATAGAAATAAAACTTACGCTGCGGGCGTTATGCATTTACGTTTTGATCCATTTCAGAGTGCCATAATCACGAGTGCTAATGGTATTTTTGGTGGGGAAGAGGAATTCCTGGGATTTAGGAACAATGTTGATATTCATGATTTGTTAAGCACCGATCTTTACCAAGGTACAGATATGTCCTCTGATCTAATATCAAGTGTAATGGATCCGGGTGATGAGATAGAAAGAAAAATCTCAAGAGCTGTTGAGTGGGTGGGCGAGGCTTATATTGAAAAAAATAAGGCAAGCGCGTTTCTTAAGGTGGCAGTTGCGATGGAAGCGATGTTGAAAGTTGATGAGAAGGGATTAATCAGCGCGTCAATAGTGTCGACAATCGCTGAGCAGTGCGCATTTATTTTGGGGGAGGATGCTGATGATTGCCTTAGGATTGAACATAAAGTAAAAGCAATGTATGGCGTCAGGTCTAGTATTGTCCATAGCGGAAGCAGTTCAGTGGATGATTTGCTACTTCAGGATTTTCTTGATCTAATTCGTAAAATAATTTTCAAAGTAGTTAATCTTAAAGTTTCACTCGACTTAAAAAATGTGAAAGAACTACAAGCGACGCTAAAGAAAAGAAAATACAGTGGAGTCTGGTAATTAAGCATATGCCATGATTATTTAGAGTGGTGATTTATAGAAATTCAACTTTCAGTTTCTTCCGAGGTGGCTAAATTACAGAGAGCGATTTTCTGGGTTGACTACGTCCGCTATGGGTCGAAAGCAGTCATTTAAAACTGATCGCTTCGGCCTCCCAACAGCCTTCACGCCTGCCAAAAAAATCGATCTGGCCTGCATGGACCAAGAACACTGGAAACCTCGCCACCGATAATCTCCTCGCTGGCAAGACGCCCCACTATCGCCGCCAACGTAATGCCAGGGTGCACTGCACACACATAGACGCCACCCACTTTTGGCAGATAACCGATGATGGGAATACCATCGGCAGGCATGGGCCTGAACCCGACACAAGCCCATTCCAGCTCTATTGAAGCAGCCCCATGGAGCTCGTTCTGAATCGCCTTGGCCGTTCGCAGCGCTATCGCTACCGGCTGATTCTCCACTGCGTCGCCCAGATAATCTTCTGCTGCCAGCAACGCACCATCCATGGTTTGCCTCACTTCCATCTCAGGGCTGGAGATGATCGTGCGCACAAGGTTGGGTTGTGCCTTATAGCGGATGAGGAGGGCGGGTGAGGCGTCTATTGGAAGTGTTACTTCCAGCCTGTCCATCAGTTTCGTGATGCCTGTCCCTGCTGCCACTACGACAACATCGGCATCGATGATGCCCATCGTTGTCTCAACTCCGCTCACCTTTGCACGCTGGATTGCAATACCGAGCACTGGCGTTTGAGTGAGCACTTTCGCCCCATAGGCCTCGGCACCCGTGATCAACGCATGCACAGCTGCCACCGGGTCCAACGCCCCCTCTGCTGGTGCATATGAAGCAGACCCAGGTGGGTGTTTGAGATTGGGCTCAAGCTCGAGAATCCGTGATCGGGAGACCCTGTCAGGCGCAGACGGATTACCTGCAACCGACGGTGCTTCGCTCGACATCTCGTTGTAAGACAAGGCGCCAGTCCATCGCACCGTCAAGCCCGGCAGCTCGTTTTCGAGTTGGCGGTACGCCTCGATTGCAGCACTGCGCAGTTGCGCGATGGGGTCCGATTCGGAGGATGAGGTATTGATCCATGCGAATGAACGGCCAGTCACACCCGACGCTATGTTCTTAGCGTCGATCACGGTGACATCCGCACCTTTGCGAGCCAGGTGATATGCCAGTGATGCGCCCACGATGCCTGCACCAATGACAACGACCCGTTTGCCCTGACCAGTTGTCATACCAACCTCCGTTCTGTCGACGTGCCAATGGTAAGGCAGCGGGGGTAATGCCTGTCAGTTAACCAGTTTGGGGCCGCTTTGCGGCCCATCGCAGGCAAGCCAGCTCCCACAGTGATCGCACAACTTCTGAGTTTTACGCGGTCCCTGTGGGAGTTGGCTTGCCTGCGATGGGCTGCCCTTGATGCCCCTCTCCGAAGGTAGCTTGGCGCGGTAGTTCCAGAATGTCTGGAACAGGGCGCCTGCCGTCAACATGCAGTGCGGGATATCCAGCGCTGGCAGGGCGGCCAGCAATGCCCGGTTTATCGGGTTCTCGTGGATGATTGCCAGCACTTGTTCATTGGTCAGTGAATGCATGGGTACCCTCCTTGGTGGCTGCATTGCGCTGGGCTGAGCATTACCTGAATGCCAGGGTGAGTGGCTGTGCGCAACGGATTGCTGCTTGCCGTGATCCCATTGGAAGATCGTCCAGCCCGTTGGGCTGTGCTGTCGCGTAGAAAACTGAATTCGCAAGCGGTCCGCGTACTCTGTGGGAGCGGCTTTAGCCGCGAAGAATCCAACGCGGTGCATGGCACCGGCTGCGCCGGTGTTCGCGGCTAAAGCCGCTCCCACAGGGTCCCTGCTAATGCAATGAGTTATGTGCTGCTATATGAGCGCCCGCCCGCCGCCGTGGCGCTGAGCAGCGCCGGATTTCGTGTAGTTGAATGCCTGAGCGAGGTGTTTCCTTGGGAGGGTTTACCCGCGAACTGGGCAGTCGGGGCTAGTCATGAAAGCGTTGGTTACACAGCTCTGCGCTACGGTGCGGACGATGGGTTCATAATGCATGCTTTTTCGAGTTTCGCAGGCTAGGGCGCCAATTATTGCTCCGGCCAGGTCATCCGGTTGATCAGCATTCACTAACGAGTACTCAGATAATGAAAATTCTTGCCGAAGGGGTCACCGGTAAAGCGCTTTGCGAACACTGCCAGGTAGTGGTGCCTACGTACTATGCCCGTCGTGATGTACCGTTCAGCGATGGTCAAGGGGTGGTCAAGGATATCCTGGTGGGTGTGTGTTTCCGTTGCGATGGCGTGGTCGCCCTTACACCTCAATCTACGCCAGCCATCCGAGAGTCACGCCGTCGTTTCGGATAATCCCGATCAATTGTTATCGCGCCATTCTTTCGCCAGTCGAGCCAGATACTGCATGGTCGAAATATCCCGGGCTTTGGTGTGCGCATCCGGCCATAAAAAGGCCAGTATCAGATAGCGATCTTCATACAACTCGCCCTGGACGTAGATGAGTGCTGCGTCATCACCCGGCCTTCCCATCTTGCAGACTCTGTCATGCTGAGGAACGTTTTTGGGGAATAGGGCAGGTGGGATGCAGATATGGATGTGCATCAGACAAGCCTGAAACGCAAGTGGCGGCTGCGTGTAAGGTACGTCCCGCCCGAATATCGAGGGGATGAGTTGGCGCCTGGATTCGATGTAGCGTAGGAATTCGCTTTTCAACACTTCCGACAAGCCGGGATGTTTCGCATCGACAGGAAGGAAGAACTCTTCAAACGTTTCGGGATGAAATGAAACCTCGACTGGCATTGGTCACCTTACGCCAGTCGGTTGAGCTTGCGGGTAGTGTGATCGGCAAGATCGCGAAGGCCAGGGGCACTCAGTGCGCTCTGGAACTCATCCGGCGTGAGGAAGAACTGCTGGTAGATCCCATCGATGACAACCATTTTGCTGCGTACCTTGGCCACTGCTCGGCGCAGGTTCTGGTGCTCATCGTAAAGAGCGGTTGGCACGTTTGCCGCTTGCAGTCCGCCCTCCAACTGCCTTACCGCTTTGAGCAACTCAGCATTCTTGAGGTATTTGGTCTGGTCGAAGGTATCCGATTTCATGAGTGCAACGACACGCCTCGAATAGATCGACTCCAGGACCAGCCAGCCATGAGTCAGCTCAGCGATTACGCTGCGCAGGTCAGGGGAAGAGGGGGGGGTAGCGCTGGCTTCACGAACCTCAACGGCACGTGATTGAAGTGAGAGAGTTGTGTAATCACCCACCAATGCGAGCGCGGCGACGATGAGCGCCGGTGCTGCTGCTTTGACTGGCATGAATACCTCCATTTGCTGCTCGGATTTTGCTGCGATTACTGAAAACTTGGGGGCAATTATCGGCGTTGAAGCCTGATAGTCAATTGCTGCCAAGTCTGGAAATTGTAAGCCTAAAAAACGTTGAGCGTATGGTTCTGGTGCGTCGGTGTGAGCTGGTCCTACAAGACCGAATCAGTTTTTTCCCCTTCCGTGTAGTCCATTTCTGAATCATCCTTTTCAAGCCGTTTCACCATTGCGATGGAAACCTGAGCCCCCTAGTCTCGCCCTGTCGTTGCAAATTCAACGACCGGGTCTGCAAGCCCGATGCTTGGTTTGGTCTCAGTTTGCTGTTGGCTTCGTTCAACGGTGGCTGCGTGCGGGTGGTCTTCGGGCCAGCCGGGAATCGACCTCCAAGCCCGGTCTTGCAGGCCCGCATGTAGCCGCCACCCTATCATCTGCAAGTGATCTGGCGACGGTCCGACTTGTTATTGTCTGGAGGCTGTCATGCTGAAACTCGTTCCCGATCCACCTTTCTCCACTGAGTCACCCCATCACCTGGAAGACACCCTGATCCAAGCCGCGGAATACGTATTCTGCGCCTTGTCCGTAGGCCATCACGCGATAGCCTCGCTCCCCAGGTCTCCCGCCACGATCATGACCCTCGCGGTCATGCATGAAATGGAGGCTGTGCGCACGCTGCTGGAGTCGGCGATTGCTCAGGTGCAGCTCCGGGGCGGGCAGCCGGTGCATACATTGCACTGATGAGCTGATTTTCAAATTTTGCCAGCCTGGGCGGTGTGGTTTTCCTGCCAGGGACTGCAACCGGGAAATCGCACTGGCCGGCAGATTCAAAAGAGGGTTTCAGATGGACAAGGAATTGGATGACGACACCGGCACACTGGGCCTGACCGTAGGCGCGGCCACGTTCCTGGATGGTGTGCTGGACGGCAAGAAACTGTTCCGCGTAGAACCGGGAAACTGCTGCGACCATGCCATCGAACAAGCGTCGGTCTTGATGGACTGCTCACGGCGAGCATCGTTTATCGGGGTGATGGACAACGAACCGGTGCTGGTCTGGGCTTCGCACTTTCTTTGCGACATGGCCAAGGCGCTGATGGATGACGCGCATATGGGCATGCGCAAGAACCGCTGACCTGCCCCGGGGCGGCGATGTTGTGCAGGCAACAGCGATCCAGCAGCTTGTTCGACCGCATGCAGCCAACATCGCCGCCAATTTCAGCTAACCCATTGAAATAAAAACACTTTAAAGCCTGGCATGTTTGCTGCTCCTGCCTCCTTGAACCCGAGGATCACCAAGGAGCCTTACCATGAGCCAAGCCCCGATCAAGTTCGCCTACTGGGTCCCCAACGTCAGTGGTGGCCTGGTGGTCAGCACCATCGAGCAACGCACCAGTTGGGACATCGACTACAACCGCAAGCTCGCGCAAATCGCCGAACAGGCCGGTTTCGACTACGCCCTGTCGCAAATCCGTTTCACCGCCGGCTACGGCGCCGACAATCAGCACGAGTCGGTCACCATCAGCCACGCGCTGCTCGCTGCCACGGAAAAGCTCAAGGTCATCGCCGCCATCCTGCCAGGCCCGTGGAACCCGGCGCTGGCGGCCAAGCAGCTGGCGAGTATCGACCAGTTCACCAACGGCCGCATCGCCATCAACGTGGTCTCGGGCTGGTTCAAGGGCGAGTTCCACGCCATCGGCGAACCCTGGCTGGACCACGACGAACGCTATCGCCGTTCCGAGGAATTCATCCGCGCGCTGAAGGGCATCTGGACCCAGGACAACTTCACCTTCAACGGCGACTTCTATCGCTTTCGCAACTACAACCTCAAACCCAAGCCGCTGCAGCAGCCGCACCCGGAGATTTTCCAGGGCGGCAGCTCGCGTGCCGCACGGGACATGGCGGCGCGCGTGTCGGACTGGTACTTCACCAACGGCAACAGCGTGGAAGGGATCAAGGCGCAGGTCGACGATATCCGCGCCAAGGCGGCGGCCAACGGCCATTCGGTAAAGGTTGGAGTCAATGCCTTCATCATCGCTCGCGACACCGAAGAGCAGGCGCGTGCGGTGCTGCAGGAGATCATCGACAAGGCCAACCCCGAGGCGGTGCGGGCGTTTGGCCAGGAAGTGAAGCATGCCGGTTCTGCCAGCCTGGAGGGCGAGGGCAACTGGGCCAGGTCCAGCTTCGAAGACCTGGTGCAGTACAACGATGGCTTCAAGACCAACCTGATCGGTACACCGCGGCAGATTGCCGAGCGCATCGTTGCGCTGAAGGCGGTGGGTGTGGATCTGATCTTGTCCGGGTTCCTGCACTTCCAGGAGGAAGTAGCGTACTTCGGCGAACATGTGCTGCCGCTGGTGCGTGAACTGGAGGCCGGGCGCAGCGTGGACAAGGCGGTAGCCTGAAGCCGGGGGCAGGGTGGGCTTGGCACCCTGCCAGTATTGTCTGATTGTCATGCAGGGGTTAGGTTGCTGGGCTCTTTTCAAGGAAGATGACCGATGAAACGGACCCTGCCGCTGGTATTCGCCTGCGCGCTTTTCCCCCTGCAAGCCTGGTCGGCGCTGGAAGTCGGCCAGTTCACCCTGGGCATGCCCAAGCCCCAGGCCATGGCCATTCTGCAGCAGCAGTTCGGTGAAGTTGAGCATTTCACCGGCTATCACTACCAGGTGCCCACCTAGTTCTTTCAGGGGAGCAACCCGAAGGGCGATTACAACCTGGGCGGTATTGCCATCACGCAAGTGAAGGCGTCGTTCAACGAGGCCGACCAGCTTCGCCAGGTGGAGGTGCGGCTGGCCAGTACCGACGAGGCGCGGGTCCAGCAACTGCTGCCGATGACCAGGCAGGCCAAGCCTGTGCCGAACAGTGGTGGCCGGCTCGAGGCGTTTTCCGCTGAAGGTGAGTTGGTGTACTGGGTGGCCAAGGACCGGGACTGGACGGTGGTGACCATCGCCGACAAGGCCAGCTCGGACCAGAACGTCAAGGCGCGGGCCAAGAGCGATGAGCGCTTTGCCCAGCTGAACCGCAAGTTCGACAAGCTGATCGAGACGGCCAAGGCGGTGGAAGGCAAGCACTGATCGACAAAGCCGTGCAGCTTTGAAGCCTTGCGCATACCATGCATTCATGGGACTGCACATAACTCATTGAATTAGCAGGGACCCTGTGGGAGCGGCTTTAGCCGCGAACACCGGCGCAGCCGGTGCCATGCACCGCGTTGGATTCTTCGCGGCTAAAGCCGCTCCCACTGGGTACGCGGACCGCTTGCGAATTCAGTTCTCTAAGCGACAGCGCAGCAGACTGCATAAGGCCAGAAACAACCCGCGTCGGTTTCAGGATGCGCCTGGTCGTTCGCACGCAACCCCCCGGCGCCACAAGTGCCATGCTTGCAGGATGCCTCGGACCAGCGCGCGCAGACGTGCGGCCGCAGGCAAGGAGGCCGCTGGTACCACGCAACCGTGACGTGGCCGGCGCGCCGCAGCAGAACACGCCGGATACCTGCCCTTACAACAATTCAGGCAGGGTCCGTGATGCCGAGGTCCGCTGTATGCCTGATGAATTGCTCCACCTGCCTGTGATCCACCGCATTCTGGCCCGTGACAAGGATACCCCCGGCGCGCTGTTGCCGATCCTGCATGCCATCCAGCACGACATCGGCTACATCCCCGATGCCGCTGTCGCCGAAATTGCCCATGCCCTGAACCTCAGCCTGGCCGAGGTGCGTGGGGTGATCAGCTTCTACCACGATTTCCGCACCACGCCACCGGCGCGCCACACCCTGCGCCTGTGCCGCGCCGAGTCGTGCCAGAGCCGGGGCGCCGAGGCGCTGGCCGCGCAACTGCGCGAACAACTGGCGCTGGACGACCACGGCACCAGCGCCGACGGCGCCATCAGCCTGCGCCCGGTGTACTGCCTGGGCGCCTGTGCCTGCTCGCCAGCGCTGGAACTGGACGGCCAGGTGCATGCGCGCCTTACCCCGGAGCGCCTGCGCGCGCTGGTCAACGCTTGCCAGGAGGACGCAGCATGCTGAAGCTGTATATCCCCTGCGATTCGGTAGCCCGTGCCGTGGGCGCCGACCAGGTTGCCGATGCATTGCAGCGTGAGGCCGAGCGCCGCCAGCTGCCGCTGGATATCCAGCGCACCAGCTCCCGCGGGTTGTACTGGCTGGAGCCGCTGCTGGAGTGCGACAGCGCGCAAGGTCGCCTGGGTTTCGGCCCGGTCACCCCGGAAGACGTGCCGTCCTTGCTCGACGCCTTTACCGGTGAGCCCGGTGAACCTGGTGGCCACTCGCTGGCCCTGGGGCCGGTCGAGGACATCCCTTACCTCAAGACCCAGCAGCGCCTGTTGTTCGCCCGCGCCGGCATCACCCGCCCGTTGTCGCTGGACGACTACCGTGCCCATGGCGGTTTCGCCGGCCTTGAAGCGGCCGTGGCCCTGGACGGTGCCGAGGTGGTCGCCGCCGTGCTCGATTCCGGCCTGCGCGGCCGCGGCGGTGCGGCGTTCCCGGCCGGCATCAAATGGCGCACCGTGCGTGACGCCGGGGCAGGGCAGAAGTACGTGGTGTGCAACGCCGACGAGGGTGACTCCGGTACCTTCGCCGACCGCATGCTGATGGAAGGCGACCCGTTCCTGCTGATCGAAGGCATGATCATTGCCGGCCTCGCCGTGGGTGCCGACAAGGGCTACATCTATGTGCGCTCGGAATACCCCGACGCCATCCGCGTGCTTGACCAGGCCTTCGCCATCGCCCGTGACGCCGGCTATCTCGGCAGCGACGTGGCCGGCAGCGGCCAGGCCTTCGACCTGGAAGTGCGGGTCGGCGCCGGCGCCTATATCTGCGGCGAAGAAACCGCGCTGCTCGAATCCATCGAAGGCAAGCGCGGCATCGTTCGCGCCAAGCCTCCGCTACCCGCGCTGCAGGGCCTGTTCGGCCTGCCGACGCTGGTGCACAACGTACTCACCCTGGCCTCGGTACCCGTCATCATGGCCAAGGGCGCGGCGTTCTATCGCGACTTCGGCATGGGCCGCTCGCTGGGCACCATGCCGTTCCAGCTGGCCGGCAACATCCGTCAGGGCGGCCTGGTGGAACGCGCCTTTGGCCTGACCTTGCGCGAGCTGGTGGAAGGCTATGGCGGCGGCACGGCCAGCGGCCGGCCGTTGAAGGCCGCGCAGGTTGGTGGCCCGCTCGGTGCCTGGGTACCGCCCAGCCACTTCGATACGCCGCTGGACTACGAAGCCTTTGCCGCCATGGGCGCGATGCTCGGCCATGGTGGTGTGGTAGTGGCCGACGACACCCTGAACATGGCCAGCATGGCGCGCTTCGCCTTGCAGTTCTGCGCCGAGGAGTCCTGTGGCAAATGCACCCCGTGCCGCATCGGCTCGACCCGGGGCATGGAAGTGGTCGACCGGCTGATCGCCACCAGCGACATGACCGAACGGCATGACCAGGCCCTGTTGCTGCGCGACCTGTGCGACACCATGCAATACGGCTCGCTGTGCGCCATGGGCGGCATGACCGCCTATCCGGTGGCCAGCGCGCTGAAGTACTTCCCCGCCGATTTCGGGCTGACCCACACGGAGGCCGCGCAGTGATCAATTTCTTCGACCCCGCTTCTGATAAAAGCAGCGACCTCGGCACCCCGGCCCGTGACAGCGAGGTACAGGTCAGCCTGAGCATCGATGGCCGCGCCATCACTGTGCCCGCCGGTACTTCGGTGATGCGTGCCGCGGCCATGCTCGGCACCAGCATCCCCAAACTGTGTGCCACCGACAGCCTCGAAGCCTTTGGCTCGTGCCGCATGTGCATGGTGGAAATCGAAGGCATGCGCGGTTACCCGGCCTCCTGCACCACCCCGGTCAGCGAAGGCATGGTGGTGCACACCGAAACCCCGCGCCTGGCCGGCCTGCGCCGCAATGTGATGGAGCTGTACATCTCCGACCACCCGCTGGACTGCCTGATCTGTTCGGCCAACGGCAACTGCGAGCTGCAGACCGTGGCCGGCCAGGTGGGCCTGCGCGAGGTGCGCTATGGCTACGACGGCGCCAACCACCTGGCCGAGAAAAAGGATGTATCCAACCCGTATTTCGACTACGAGCCGAGCAAGTGCATCGTCTGCAGCCGCTGCGTGCGTGCCTGCGAGGACATCCAGGGCACCTTCGCCCTGACCATCACCGGGCGCGGTTTCGAATCGCGGGTGGCGGCGGCGGGTGGTGAAAACTTCCTCGCCTCCGAGTGCGTGTCTTGCGGCGCCTGCGTGCAGGCCTGCCCGACCGCGACCCTGACCGAAAAGAGCCTGGTACAGTTGGGCCAGCCCGAGCGTGCGGTCATCACCACCTGCGCCTATTGCGGCGTCGGCTGCTCGTTCCGCGCCGAAATGAAGGGCGACCAGCTGGTGCGCATGGTCCCGGACAAGAACGGCGGCGCCAACCACGGCCACGCCTGCGTCAAGGGCCGCTTCGCCTGGGGTTACGCCACCCACCCGGACCGCATCACCAAGCCAATGATCCGCAAGCGCCTGGAAGACCCATGGCAGGAAGTCAGCTGGGACGAAGCGGTGACCTACGCCGCCAGCGAGTTCCGCCGTATCCAGCTGAAGTACGGTCGCGATTCCATCGGCGGCATCACCTCCAGCCGCTGCACCAACGAAGAAGCCTACCTGGTGCAGAAACTGGTGCGCACGGCGTTCGGCAACAACAACGTCGACACCTGCGCGCGGGTATGCCATTCGCCCACCGGCTATGGCCTGAAGCAGACCCTGGGTGAGTCGGCCGGTACACAAAGCTTCGACTCGGTGATGCAGGCCGACGTGGTGCTGGTGATCGGCGCCAACCCCACCGACGCCCACCCGGTATTCGGCTCGCAGCTCAAGCGCCGCCTGCGCCAGGGCGCGCGGCTGATCGTGATCGACCCACGGCGCATCGACCTGGTCGACTCGCCGCACGCCCGCGCCGAGCTGCACCTGCAACTGCGCCCCGGTACCAACGTGGCCATGCTCAACGCCCTGGCCCACGTGATCGTCACCGAAGGCCTGCTGGCCCAGCGCTTCATCGATGCCCGCTGCGAAACCGAAGATTTCGCCCGCTGGCGCGACTTCGTCAGCCTGGCGGAAAACGCCCCCGAAGTGCTTGGCCCGGTCTGCGGCGTGCCTGCCGAGCAGATCCGCGCCGCCGCCCGGCTGTACGCCACCGGCGGCAACGCGGCGATCTACTACGGCCTGGGTGTGACCGAGCACAGCCAGGGCAGCACCGCGGTGATGGGCATCGCCAACCTGGCCATGGCCACCGGCAACATCGGCCGTGAAGGGGTAGGGGTGAACCCGCTGCGCGGGCAGAACAACGTGCAAGGCTCGTGCGACATGGGCTCGTTCCCCCACGAACTGCCCGGCTACCGGCACATTTCCAACGAAGTTGTACGCGCCGAGTTCGAGCAGGCCTGGGGCGTGACCCTGCAGCCTGACCCGGGCCTGCGCATCCCCAACATGTTCGAGGCTGCGCTGGACGGCAGTTTCAAGGCCCTTTACTGCCAGGGCGAGGACATTGCCCAGAGCGACCCCAACACCCAGCACGTCACTGCGGCCCTGCTGGCCATGGAGTGCGTGGTGGTGCAGGACATCTTCCTCAACGAAACAGCCAAGTTCGCCCATGTGTTCCTGCCGGGCAGCTCGTTCCTGGAGAAGGACGGTACCTTCACCAATGCCGAGCGGCGTATTTCGCGGGTGCGCAAGGTCATGGAGCCGCTGGCCGGGAAGGCCGACTGGGAGGCGACCATAGCCCTGGCCAATGCCCTGGGCTACCCGATGAGCTACCGTCACCCGTCCGAGATCATGGACGAGATCGCCCGCCTTACGCCTACCTTCCACCGCGTCAGCTACGCCGAGATCGACCGCCACGGCAGCCTGCAGTGGCCGTGCAACGACGCAGCGCCGGATGGCACGCCGACCATGCACATCGACCAGTTCGTACGTGGCAAGGGGCGCTTCATGCTCACCGGCTACGTGCCCACCGAGGAGAAGGTCAACAACCGCTACCCGCTGCTGCTGACCACCGGGCGCATTCTCAGCCAGTACAACGTCGGCGCCCAGACCCGGCGTACCGGCAACGTCGCCTGGCATGACGCCGACCGCCTGGAAATCCACCCGACCGACGCCGAAAGCCGTGGCATCCAGGATGGCGACTGGGTCGGTATCGGCAGCCGCGCCGGGCAGACGGTGCTGCGTGCCAAGGTCAGCACGCGGGTGGCGCCGGGTGTGGTGTACACCACCTTCCACTTCCCAGAGTCGGGGGCCAACGTGATTACCACCGACAACTCCGACTGGGCCACCAACTGCCCTGAGTACAAGGTGACGGCGGTGGAGGTGGTGAAAGTGTTCCAGCCGTCGCAGTGGCAGAAGCGCTACCAGGACTTCAGTGACGAGCAGCGGCGGTTGTTGAAGGAGCGTCGTATTGCCGAGAAAACCGAGGTGCGCCGATGAGCAGTGAGAATCTGGTCAAGATGGCCAACCAGATTGCCCATTACTTCGACAGCGAGCCAGACCGGGCGCTGGCGGTGCAAGGGATACGGCAGCATCTGCAGAGCTTCTGGACGCCTGCGATGCGCCGGCAACTGGCGGAATGGGCCGAGGCCAATGCAGGGGAGGGGCTGGACCCGAAGGTGCAGGAAGCGTTGGCCTAGCGTTTGGTGTCGAATGGGGCTGCTGCGCAGCCCATCGCCGGCAAGCCAGCTCCCACAGGTACTGCACATGACTCATTGGTTCAGCGAGGCTCTGTAGGAGCAGCCTTGTGCTGCGAAGAGGCCGGTACAAGCCATAGACAGGCTTTGTCAGTACCGGCCTCTTCGCAGCACAAGGCTGCTCCTACAAAGGACGCTTCAAACGAGCGATATTTGTTTTCTGCCCTACAGCGCAGATCAAAAGGGCTGGGCAATCTCCCACAGGTACTGTCGATGTGGGAGCTGGCTTGCCGGCGATGGGGCCCTGACAGATTGAACTCAGCCGCGGGCCAGTTCCGCCAGATGGGCAATTGCCTCCTCGCTCTTGAGCACCAGCACATCCCCCTCCAGCGAATCCAGCACCACCTCCGCGGTATTACCAATCAACGCCCCGGAAATCCCCGTGCGGCACACCGTGCCGATCACCGTTACCACGGCATCGAGCTTCTTCTCGGTATGCGGAATCAGCACATCCGCCGGCCCTTCGGCCACATGCAAGCGGTCTTCGCTGATGTCGTACTCTGCCTGGAACGCCTTGCACGCCTCGCGGTAGCGCTTTTCGATGGTATCGCTCAGCTGGTACACCGGGTCCGACGCCGACAGCATCGGCGACGGATGGGCGCTGATGACGTGAAGCTCGCCTTTGGCCAGCCCGGCAATGGCATAGCCATGGTCGATGATGCTGGCATGCAGGCGGCGGTGGTCCTCGTCCTGGTTGCCCACGTCCACCGCGGCCAGGATCTTGCCGCCGGTCCACGGCCGCTCGCTCTTGACCATCAGCACGGCACACGGGCATTGGCGCAGCAGCTTCCAGTCGCTGGGGGTGAGCAGGGCCTTTTTCAGCGGGTTGTCCGGGCGGTGTTCCTTGATCACCAACTCGCAGCCCTCGGCCTGCTGCACGTAGATGATGGTGTCGTGCAGGTTGTCGCGCCAGGTCTCCTCATGGGTGACGCTGTCGTACCCGTCATCATGCAGCTGGCTGCTCAGCAGGCTCAGCAGCGCGCTGTGGTCATGCCTTTTGTCGCACATCAGCAGGTGCAGGCGGGCGCCGGTGACGCCGGCGATCAGCTTGGCCCGGGTCAGTGCCCGGCTGTGGGCGTGCTCGGGGTCGAGGACGACGAGGATGCTGCGGACGGCTTGCATGGGCGTTAACTCCCTTCAAAGGTGGCGACCAATGCCTGACTATAGTCGGCGCTTCCCCCGCTGGCGCTTGATGTACATCAAGCATAGTCACTGGCGCCGCCCGCCGCCGCCGGTATAATCGCCGGCCCTGCCAGTTCTTTGTGGTTGCACGCTCATGTCCCTGATCCCCGAAATCGACGCCTTTCTTGGTTGCCCGACACCAGACGCCTGGATCGAAGCGGCGCTCGCCGACCAGGAAACCCTGCTGATCGACCACAAGAACTGCGAATTCAAGGCTGCCAGCACCGCCCTGAGCCTGATCGCCAAGTACAACACCCACCTCGACCTGATCAACATGATGTCGCGCCTGGCCCGCGAGGAGCTGGTGCACCACGAGCAGGTGCTGCGCCTGATGAAGCGTCGTGGCGTGCCGCTGCGCCCGGTGTCGGCGGGGCGTTATGCGTCGGGGCTGCGGCGCCTGGTGCGCGCCCACGAGCCGGTCAAGCTGGTGGATACGCTGGTGGTGGGGGCGTTCATCGAGGCGCGCAGCTGCGAGCGCTTTGCCGCGTTGGTACCGCATCTGGACGAGGAACTGGGCCGCTTCTACCACGGCCTGCTGAAGAGCGAAGCGCGCCATTACCAAGGTTATCTGAAACTGGCGCACAACTATGGCGAAGAGGCAGACATTGCCCGCCGGGTGGACCTGGTGCGCGCAGCAGAGGTGGAGCTGATCCAGTCACCGGACCAGGAGCTGCGCTTTCACAGCGGTATACCGATGGCGCAGGCCGCCTGATTCGCACCAGGCAGCCCAGGGGTCAGTGACGGCGGCCCAGCAGCAGGCCGACCACCAGCCCGAGGCCAGCGGAAATGGCCACGGTCTGCCACGGGTGGCCACCGATATAGTCCTGGGTAGCGTCCATCACCGGTTGCGCCTTGCTGCGTACCTTGTCGGCGGCATTGCGCGCCTGACGTAGCTTGAGGCTTACCTGCGCGCGCAGGGTTTCCGCCTCGTCACCCACCAGGGCGGCGCTGTCGTTCAGCAGTTTTTCCGACTCTTCGATCAGCGCCTGCAGTTCGCTGAATACCTGGTCCTTGATCTGATCGCTGTCGGTCAGCGGGGCGTTTTTCCGGGCCATGAACTCGTCCTCGTCGATGGTGTGGCTTGAACAATGGATGCCGGCGCGTCGGGAAAGTTGCGGCGGCTTTGGGCTGTTGCAGTACCTGGGTGTAAGATAGCGGCCATTTTCAAACCTGCAGGTACCTTCATGAGTTTCAATCTGGCCAACATGAGCTTCGAGGAACGGGCGCAGATCGAGGCAGAGAAGGCCCGGCTGTTCGAGCTGTGGCAGAACAACCTGGGCAAGGCCAAGGGCGAAGCGGCACGGTTGATCGCCGAGAAACCACGGCGCAAAGGCAAATGGGCCGAGTGGGTGCGCGCCGAGCTGGATGGCATGTCGCCGCCCGAATACGCCAACATGGTGCGCAGCGAAGTCAACAAGCTGATGGCCGCAGCCAGCGCCAGCCGCTGATCACACCCCGCCAGGCGCCTACCAGTAGGCGCCCTTGGGCAGGTCCAGCTTGCCCTCGTCGGTAAAGCGCACGGTCCCCAGCAGCCCGCCGGCCAGCTTGCCGCGCAGCACATAGGGCAGGCCTTGCAGCGAGTCCACCTGGCCCAGCCCATAGGCCTGGCGCAGGAAGGAAAACGCCGTGATGCTCACCGGCACCACGATCACCGCTTCGCCATAACGGCCGATGTGCCCCTGCTGGTCGCTCACCCCGGCAGCCAGCGGCTGGCCGTTCACCTCCAGGTTCAGGGCGATGCCGTTGTAGTCGATCGGCGCCTCGTTGGGGTTTTGTACCCGCATCTTCACCGCCATGCGCAGTTCCAGCTCCTGCCCGGGCAGCGGCTCGATACCGATCACGCTGATATTGACCGGGTCGCGTGCCTGGAACAGCGCACAGGCCCCCAGGCCGCAGGCCAGCAGCAGGACCAGGAACAGGCGGGCGTAGCGGTGCAGACGGGCAGCCATGGGGTGCGACCTTGCCAGAGTGGGCGAATGGGCAGTGTGGCAAATACGCGTCGGCGTTGAAAGTCTCCGCCCAGATGAAAGATACTGTTTCTCATTAACGCCCGATAACTTCTCCTACTGGCCGTTCCCGAACCCATGCTGACCTCTCCCGCGCCGGGCCTGCTGGCAAGCTTCCAGGAGCACTACGACGACCTGCTTCAGTTCCTGACACGGCGCATGAGCGACCGTCAGCGCGCTGCCGATGTCGCGCAGGAAACCTACCTTAAGCTGGTGAACATCGACCAGCAGGCGGTGCCGGTGCTGCACGCGCGCAGTTTCATCTTCCGCGTGGCCGGCAACCTGGCGATCGATGCCTTGCGCCGCGAGCAGCGCATTGCCGCCAGCCACGACGACAGCGAGCGGGCAGGTGAGGTCGCCTGCCCGGCGCCGGCCCCGGAAGCGGCCTTGCTGGCCCGGGAGCGCTTGCAGATCCTCGACCAGGCGCTGCTGCAGCTGTCCGACAATGCCCGCCAGGCGCTGTTGCTCAACCGCGTCGACGGCCTGACCCAGGCGCAGATCGCGCAGCGCCTGGGGGTTTCCGAAAGCATGGTGGCGAAATACATCGGCCAGGCCCTGCGCCATTGCCGCAACTGGCTCAAACAGGCAGGGGTGGCTGCTGCACTGGTGTTGGCCGTTGGTGTGGCGGGTTGGCAGAAGGCGCCAATGCTGCTGGCGGATTACCACACCGGGGTAGGTGAGCGACAGGTGATTACTTTGGCAGATGGCACGCGGGTGACGCTGAACAGTGCCACAGCCCTGAGCGTGGTGTTCAGCGACCGTGAGCGGCGGGTGGTGCTGGAATCTGGTGAGGCCTTGTTCGAGACCGCCGATGATTCACGGCCCTTTGTGGTCGACACGGCCGGTGAGCGGGTGCAGGGGAGTGCGGCCACCTTCAGCGTGCGTCGTGATGGCCGCGTGGTATTGGCCCATGGCGAAGCCAAGGTTGGCGAGCATGAACTGGCAGTAGCGGCCGATGCCGGTACGCAGATGGCCTGGCAGCGCGGCAAGCTGATCTTCAACGGCAAGCCGCTGGGGCAGGTGCTGGCGGAGCTCGAGCGTTACCGGCATGGGCGGATCGTGTTGTCCGATAGCAAGCTGGCGGCGATGCAGGTCAGCGGGGTGTTCGACCTCGATGAGCCGGAGGCCCTGTTGCGGACCCTTGAGCAGCGTTATGGGCTGAAGGTGACCTACCTGCCGTGGTTGGCCGTGGTTCATTGATTCGCCTGTGCCGGCCTCTTCGCAGCACAAGGCTGCTCCTACAGCGAACTGCGATCCCTGTAGGAGCAGCCTTGTGCTGCGAAGAGGCCGGCACAGAAATAAAAATATTTTCCATTTGGCACTGCAAGTTCCTGCAAGCCAGATCGTCGTAGTGGGACTGATCAGCAACCAATTCTCATTTACGACTTGTCAGGAAGCTCATTCGTGCCTCTGATGCTCAAGCCCTTGCACCGCCGCCGCGGTCCGCTTCACCATGCCCTGATGTCCTGCAGTGCCCTGGCCATGCTGGTCGGCCCGCTGCAGGCGTTTGCCTCGACCGCCACCGAACAGGCCCAGACTCAGGCCCGCCAGGTCCAGCTCGACCTGCCGGCCCAGCCGCTGGACCACGCCCTGACCACGTTCGCCGACCAGGCCGGCCTGCACCTGCTGTACACCACCGGCGACGTCGCCGGCCAATCCAGCCCGGCCTTGCAGGGCAGCTACAGCATCGAGCAGGCCCTGCAGCAGTTGCTGTCCGGCAGCGGCATGAGCTGGCACTTCAGCGATGCCCGCACGGTGACCCTGCGCAAGGCCGACGCTGCGCCGCAGGCGGTCAATCTCAAGCCGATCGAGGTCAGCGTGGCCTCGCGCACCAGCACTGCGATCAGTGAAATCCCCGGCACCGTGTGGGTGGTCGACCAGCAGCAGTTGCGCGAGCAGATCGACAGCGGCGTCAGTTTGAAGGAAGCCATCGGCAAGCTGGTGCCAGGCCTCGACCTGGCGCCGGAAGGCCGTACCAACTACGGCCAGAACATGCGCGGGCGCAATGTGCTGGTGATGATCGACGGGGTCAGCCAGAACAGCTCGCGCGGCCTGTCACGCCAGTTCGACAGCATTTCGCCGTTCAACGTCGAGCGCGTCGAAGTGCTGTCTGGCGCCAGTGCCATCTACGGTGGTGGCGCCACCGGCGGCATCATCAACATCGTGACCAAGAAGGGCGAACCCGGCCCGGCGCGTTTCGAGACCCAGCTCGGTGCCAGCAGCGGCTTCAACAACAGCGACGACCTGGCCACCCGCTTCGCCCAGTCGATCAGTGGCGGCAACGAACGGTTCAACGCCCGCCTGGGGGTTTCCGGCGAGCAGAACGAAGCCTTCTACGACGGCGCCGGCGACCAGATCTTCATCGACAACACCCAGACCGACCTGCAATACAACCGCACCATCGACGTGCTCGGCACCTTGGGGATGCAACTGAACGACCAGCAGAGCCTCGACCTGCTGGCCCAGTACTATGACTCGGGCAACCACGGCAGCACCGGCATTTACTTCCCTAACCTGAACTACAACGCCCCGTCCGACCTGGAAGACGCCGAGCTGCGCAGTGGCTACTCGTCGGACCTGGAGCCGCGCACCCGGCGCCTGCTGCTGAACGCCAACTACCACCACACCGACGTGCTGGGGCAGGACTTCTACCTGCAGGCCTCGTACCGCAAGGAAGACGACAACTTCTACCCGTTCCCGTACTACAACCGCGCCACGCCCACCGGCTCGCGCGGGGTGTACTTCGCCGCCTCGCAGCAGAACTTCGAAGTCACCAGCCTCAAGGGCCTGTTCGCCAAGCAGTGGGACGCGCTGAAGCTGACCTACGGCGTCGACCTGGACCGCGAGCGCTTCAACGCCGAGCAGACCACCTTCAACGCCCAGACGTCGTCCGAGTCGGGTGGCCTGGAGCTGGAAAAGGAAAGCAAGGCCGCACGCTACCCCAGCTACCGGGTCGATGGCGTGTCGGTGTACGCGCAGCTGGACTGGCATGCCACCGAGAACCTTACCTTGTCCGGCGGCGCCCGGCGCCAGCAGATGGATGTGGACGTCAGCGACTTCAAGGGTGTGCCGGGTGGCAGCAACGATTACCAGGTCAACCTGTTCAACGTCGGTGCCATCTACGACTTCAAGAATGGCCACCAGGTATGGACCAACTACGGCGAAGGCTTCGACCTGCCCGACCCGGCCAAGTACTACGGCAAGCCCGGTCTGAGCGTGGCCGACAACCCGCTGGCCGGCATCAAGAGCCGCCAGGTGGAACTGGGCTGGCGCTATGCCGACCTGGACTGGGATGCCCAGGCGGCGCTGTACTACATCTGGTCGGACAAGATCATCAACGTCGACTCGCAGACGCTGACCATCAATGTGGAAGACCAGAAAAGCCGCGACTTTGGTTTTGAGGGCGCGCTGACCCGGCACTTCCAGACCGGCTGGGAAACCGGTGGCACCCTGCACCTGACCCGCTCCGAGGAGGAGGATGTCGATGGCGGCTGGATCAAGCGCGATGCCCGCTATGCCTCGTTGTCCAAGGCTACCGCGTTCGTCGGCTGGAAGGGCGATGGCCGCAGTGCGCGGCTACAGGCCAACCATGCCTTCAGCCTGAAGGACGATGCCGACCACGAGATCGACGGCTACACCACCTTCGACCTGCTGGGCAGCCAGGATACCGGCTTCGGCACCTTCAGCGCCGGCATCCAGAACCTGCTGGACAAGCAATACAGCACGGTCTGGGGGCAGCGTGCGACGCTGTTCTACTCGCCGACCTACGGGCCGGCTTACCTGTATGACTACCAGGGGCGCGGGCGTACCTACACGCTGACCTGGAGCATGGCTTACTGATTGATGTTGTCTGACCTGGCCTCTTCGCGGGCTTGCCCGCTCCCACAGGTACGGCGCCGCCCTCAGGCATTGTGAGGCCCCTGTGGGAGCGGGCAAGCCCGCGAAGAGGCCAGGTCAGGCAAACGACACCAGCAAATCCTGCGCAAACGCCTGCTGTGCCTCGCCAACCGCCTGCGCCCGGTGCCTGGCCAGGGTAAACGGCACCACAAAGTCCAGCCCAGGGTCCAGCGCCCACAACATCCCCTGAGTCTCCCACCCCTGCGCGCAATGGCATGGCAGATAGCCAATATGCCGCCCCGACAGAATGAACGTCAGCACGCTCTCGATCTGCTCCGCCACCGCCATGCTGCGCTGGCTCTGGAACGGCTCACCGCCCTTGAGAAACCGGTACGGATGGCGCACCTGGTCCATCGCCAGCAACCGCTCCCGGCCAACACCAGCCTCACCGAACAGCACATGGCCCTTGCCGCAATACAGCCGTTGCCGCTCCTGGAACAGCGGCTGGTAGTCGAAGGCTGCCTGGTTGCCGGAAAAGTAGCTGATGGCGTAATCCAGCCGCTGCTCCAGCAACAAGCGCTCCAGCTCTGCCGGTGGCGCACTGATCAGTTCCAGCTGCACCGCCTCCTCGCGCCTGCGAAACGCCGCAATGGCCGCCGCCAGCTTCAGGCTCACCGCCTTGTCCTGGTTCTCCGCCATGCCTATGCGCACGGTCCCCAGCAGCCGCCCGGCAACGCCATTGGCCTGCTGGCGAAACTGTTCGATGTTCAGCAATAGCCCACGGGCGGCGTCCAGCAACAACGCGCCCTTTTCCGTCAGGTGAAAGCCACCTTTGCCGCGGCTGCACAGGCGGTAGCCCAGCCGCGCTTCCAGCTGCGCCATGCGCTGGCTGATGGTGGGCTGGCTCAGGCCCAGCACGCCTTGCGCGGCGCTGAAGCCACCGGCCTCGACTACAGTGACGAACAGCCGCAGCAGATGCAGGTCGGGGTCGTGCACTTGTCCGAGCATTACATTGCTCCTGATGAATGTCAGCTTTGCAAACTTGCCATTCCTGCAATGTAACCCGGCTGGCATGCTCGCGGCATCCACCCATTTGCCGAGGTGTTCGCCATGCGTCGATCGTTGTGCCTGCTGTCCCTGGTCCTGGCCTTGCCGCTGCAGGCCGAAGAAAAGGTCGTCAACCTCTACAGCTGGGCCGACTATGTCGCCCCGCAAACCCTCCAGCGCTTCGAGCGGGAAACCGGCTACAAGGTGCGCTATGACACCTTCGACACCACCGAAGTGCTGGAAACCAAGCTGCTGACCGGTGGTAGCGGCTACGACGTGGTGGTGCCGTCGTCAACCGTACTGGCCCGGGCGCTCAAGGCAAATGCCCTGCAGCCGTTCGATCCCCAGGCCATGCCCGGCTATGCCAACCTCGACAAGGACCTGCTGGCCAAGCTCGCAGAGGCCGACCCCGGCAACCGCCATGCCGTGCCCTACACCTGGGGCACCCTGGGCCTGGGGGTGAATGTGGAAGCGGTGCGCCAGCGCCTGGGTGATGTACCGCTGGACAGCCTCGACCTGCTGTTCAAGCCCGAGTACGCCAGCCGGCTGAAGGACTGCGGCATCGCCATGCCCGACTCGCCCCAGGAGGTGATCGGCGTGGCCCTGAACTACCTGGGCAAGGACCCTTACAGCCAGGACAAGGACGACCTGGCCGCCGCGCAGAACCTGCTGAGCCAGCTGCAGCCGTCGATCAGCTACGTCGCCAATGGCCGGCAGATCAGCGACCTGGCCAACGGTAGCGTGTGCCTGGCGCTGACCTACAACGGCGATGCGGCGATGGCCGCCGACCAGGCGCGTCGCGCAGGCAAACCGTTCGAGCTGATCTACCGCATCCCCCGCGAAGGCACGCTGGTGTGGCAGGACAACCTGGTCATTCCCAAGGACGCCCCGCACCCCGAGGCCGCGCGGGCGTTCATCGCCTTCATGCTCAAGCCCGAGTCGGTCGCCGCGCTGACCAATACGCTGTTCTTCGCCAACGCCAACCAGGCGGCCACGCCGCTGGTGGACGAAGCAGTGCGCAACGACCCGGACATCTACCCGTCGGCCGCGGTGCGCCAGCGCCTGTATGCCGACCGCAGCATGGCCCTGGCCGACCTGCGCCAGCGCAACCGCCTGTGGACCGCGTTCCGCAGCCGCCAGTAACCGATAACGACAAAGGAGCTCGACCGTGGAGCAAGCCGTAAACAACGACCAGGCCATGACCCGCGACAGCCTGTATGGCACCGCTGCGGAAAGTACCTACGCCGGTATTACCAGTTTCTCTCGCCGCCGCTACAGCCGCGACCTGCGTGGTGTCGATGTGGTGGTCAGTGGTGTGCCGTTCGATACTGCCACCAGCAACCGCCCCGGTGCGCGCTTCGGCCCGCGGGCGATCCGCGCCGCCTCGGTGCAGCAGGCCTGGGCCCGGCACTGGCCATGGGCGTTCGACCCGTTCGACCACCTGGCGGTGATCGACTATGGCGATTGCGCCTTCGACAGCGGCACCCCGCAGTCGGTACCGGACAGCATCGAGGCCCATGCCACGCATATTCTGGAAGCAGGCTGCGCCATGCTCACCTTGGGTGGCGACCACTTCATCAGCTACCCGCTGCTCAAGGCCCATGCCCGTCGCCATGGCCCGCTGGCGCTGATCCACTTCGATGCGCACAGCGACACCTGGCCGGACGAGGAAGGCAAGCGCATCGACCACGGCACCATGTTCTGGCATGCCGCCCGCGAAGGCCTGGTGGACCCGGCCAGCTCGGTGCAGATCGGCCTGCGCACCACCAATGACGACAGCCAGGGCTTTGCCATCCTCGACGCCCGCCAGGTGCACCGGCAGGGCACCGAGGCGGTGATCGCGGCGATTCGCCAGCGGGTGGGCGAGCGGCCGGTTTACCTGACCTTCGATATCGACTGCCTCGACCCGGCGTATGCGCCCGGTACCGGCACGCCGGTGTGCGGTGGGCTGAGCACGGTGCAGGCGCTGGAGATCCTTGGCGGGCTGCGCGGCATCAACCTGGTGGGCATGGACCTGGTGGAGGTGGCGCCAGCCTATGACCATGCCGACATCACCGCGCTGGCCGGGGCGACCCTGGCGATGGAAATGCTGTGCCTGTATGCGGCGCGGCACAAGGTGGACAAGGGCCAGTAATTCGGCGTCCGTAGGGGCGGTGTGGGAGCGGCCTTGTGTCGCGAAAGGGCTGCGCAGCAGCCCCCAAGGCCCATACTGAAACATCAGGAATCATCTCCACCCGCATTCACACTTTTGCCGCGAACCCTTCGCGCCTTAGGCTATCAAACCCACCAGGCGCGGCATTTTCGTACAGGAGGTGAAGCATGACCCCGACCTTGCCCATCCTGGCCCTCGGCCTGGTGCTGTGCCTGCCCGCGCAAGCGGCCCCCGAGCCGCCCTTGCAACTCGCCGCCGGCAACAACAACCCCTACAACAGCCCGATCCAGCGCGCCAACCCCAACAGCCGACAGGGCAGCATGCCGGCCACGCCTCCCGTGCGCGGCCCGTCCACCGACCCGTACCAGCGCACGCCCACCCTGGACAACCGCGGCATCGGCAATGGCGACAACCTGCGCCGCCAGCAACAAACCCCGAACCTGGAGCCCAGCCGACCACCCCGCGACAACCCGCGCGCGCCATGAGCGCCCTACGAAAGGAATCCTGCATGCTTCGAGCACCCTGGCTTGTAACCCTGACCGCCGCCGCAGTCCTGCCCCTTTTGGCGCAGGCGGCGGCCGAACAGCAGTTTCGCAGTGAAGAAGGCACCTTGACCGTCAGCACCCTGGCCGACGGCCTGCGCAATCCCTGGGCCCTGGCGTTCCTGCCGGGCGGCAAGGACATGCTGGTCACCGAGCGTGCCGGCAACTTGCGGGTGGTCAATGCCGAAGGCAAGGTCGGCCCGCCGATCAGCGGTGTGCCCAAGGTCTGGGCCGAGGGCCAGGGCGGCTTGCTGGATGTGGTGCTGTCGCCGGAGTTCGCCAAGGACCGCACCGTCTACCTGTCCTACGCCGAAGAGGGCAGTGACGGCAAGGCCGGTACGGCGGTCGGCCGTGGCCAGTTGTCCCAGGACCGCGCCCGGCTGGAAAACTTCAACGTCATCTTCCGCCAGCAGCCCAAACTGTCGGAGGGCAACCACTTTGGCTCGCGTCTGGTGTTCGACCGCGACGGCTACCTGTTCATCGCCCTCGGTGAAAACAACCAGCGCCCGACTGCCCAGGACCTGGACAAGCTGCAAGGCAAGATCGTGCGTATCTTGCCGGACGGCGAAGTGCCCAGGGACAACCCCTTCGTCGGCAAGGACAATGTGCGGCCGGAGATCTGGTCGTTCGGCCACCGCAATCAGCAAGGCGCCGCACTCAACCCCTGGACCGGCAAGCTGTGGACCCACGAGCATGGCCCGCGCGGCGGCGACGAGATCAACATTCCCGAACCCGGCAAGAACTATGGCTGGCCGATTGCGACCCACGGCATCAACTACTCGCTGCTGCCGATCCCCGAGGCCAAGGGCAAGCATGTACAGGGTATGGTCGACCCGCACCATGTATGGGAGAAGTCGCCGGGTATCAGCGGCATGGCGTTCTACGACAGCCCTAGGTTCAAGGCCTGGGACCACAATCTGTTCATTGGCGCGCTGGCCACCCAGGAGCTGATCCGCCTGCAACTGGATGGCGACAAGGTGGTGCATGAAGAGCGTTTGCTGGGTGAGCTGAAGGCGCGTATCCGCGATGTGCGGGTGGGGCCGGATGGCTACCTGTATGTGCTGACCGATGACAAGGACGGCGCGCTGCTGAAAGTTGGATTGGGAGATAGCTGAGCCAAAGTCATTTGCACCGGCCTCATCGCCGGCAAGCCAGCTCCCACCTCGACCGCATTGGCCCCAAGCCATGCGCTATCCCTGTGGGAGCTGGCTTGCCGGCGATGAGGCCGGTGCAGATAATGCCGCATGGCTATCGATCCCCATTCCCTCTACCAGCAGGCCCTGACCACCCAGGGCTATGTCGCCGACCCCGCCCAGGCCCGCGCCGTCGAAGCCTTGCAGGCCTGTTTCCAGGCCGTCGAACAGGGCCGCCCCACCCAGGGTATCTACCTCTGGGGCCCGGTCGGCCGGGGCAAGACCTGGCTGATGGACCAGTTCCACCGCTGCCTGCGGGTACCCAGCCGGCGCCAGCACTTCCATCACTTCATGGCCTGGGTCCACCAGCGCCTGTTCCAGCTAAACGGCACCGCCGACCCGCTGCTGGCGCTGGCCGGGGAACTGGCCGGGCAGATTCGCGTGCTGTGCTTCGACGAGCTGTTCGTCAACGACATCGGTGACGCGATCATCCTCGGCCGCCTGTTCCAGGTACTGTTCGACCAAGGCGTGGTGATTGTCGCCACCTCTAACCAGCCACCCGAGCAGCTGTACCGCGACGGTTTCAACCGCGAGCGGTTCCTGCCGGCCATCGCCGCCATCCAGCGGCACATGCAGGTGCTGCCGGTAGCCGGCGAGCAGGACCACCGCCTGCACCCCGGCGCCGAGCGCCAGCGTTACTGGGTGGCGCAAGCGGGGCAGGCCAGCCAGCTGGGCGAGGTGTTCCGCCAGCTCAGCCCCGGCGACGAAGGCCACGATCAGCCCTTGGCGATCGGCTCCCGGCAGGTGCAGGTGGTGCGGCGCAGCGCGCAGGCCATCTGGTGCCGTTTCACCGACCTGTGCGAACAGCCGCTGGCGGCCATGGAGTTCATGGCCCTGTGCGACCGGTTCCCGGCCATCCTGGTGTCGGGCATTCCGGCGCTGGGGGGGGAACAGCGGGCCGGGCGTATTGCCCGGGGCACCGAGGATGCTGCGGCGCGGGTGGCAGCGGGCGACCGCGAGCTGCCGGCGCTGTCGCCCAAGGACGACGCGGTGCGCCGCTTCATAGCCCTGGTCGACGAATGCTACGACCGCCGGGTGGCGTTGTACCTGGAGGCACAGGTGCCGCTGGATGCCCTCTACACTCAAGGGTATCTGGCGTTCCCGTACCAACGGACCCTGAGCCGGCTACGGGAGATGCAACTGCAACGCTTCGCCTGAAAAGGAGCCGAACCATGGAGCCGCTGTCGCATCATCTGCTGACCCAGGCCTACAACAATGGCTGGGCCAACCACCGTCTGTACAAGGCCTGCCTGCAACTGACCCAGGACGAATTCGTCGCCCCCCGCTGCAGTTTTTTCCCGTCGATCAAGGCCACCCTCAACCACCTGCTGACGGTGGACTGGTTCTACCTGCACATGCTCGAGTGCGAGCAGCGTGGCGAGCAGCCCGACGCCGACGGCGAGCGCTTCTTCGACCCCGAACAGCCGTTTGCCACCTGCACCGACCTGCACGCCGAACAGGCCCAGGCCGATCACCGGCTGATCGCCTATTGCCGGGGCCTGCGCGATGGTGAGCTGGCGCGCTATGTGAGCATCGTGCGCCCCGAGCGGGTACAGCGCGAGCAACGGCTGCGGTTGTTGGCGCACCTGTTCGAGCACCAGATACATCATCGTGGGCAGGTGCATGCGATGCTCAGTGATACGGCAGTGAGGCCGCCGCAGCTGGATGAGTTTTTCTGCGAGGAGGAGGCGGTGTTGCGGGCGGCGGATTTTGCCGAGCTGGGCTGGACCGAGGAGCAGGTCTGGAAGATGTGACGGGCCAAAGGGGCTGCTGCGCAGCCCATCGCCGGCAAGCCAGCTCCCACCTCGACCGCGCTACGCTCAAGAGCTGGGCAGCTTCCACAGGTGTTGAACAAAGCTTGAGGTTGATGCGGTCAAGGTGGGAGCTGGCTTGCCGGCGATGGGCCGCAAAGCGGCCCCCAAATTAGATCTAGCGCCCTAACCACTCGACCAGCGTACGGTTGAACCGCACCGGCTCCTCGATCTGCGGCGCATGCCCCATGCCTTCAAAGGTAATCAGCTCACCCTTGGGGATCAGCTTGGCCACCTGCGGCCCCAGCACTGCATACTTGCCCAGCTTCGCTTTCACCTCCGGCGGCGCGATATCACTGCCGATGGCCGTGGTGTCCTGGTCACCGATCAGCAGCAGGGTGGGCATCTGCAGGTCCTTGAACTCGTGGTACACCGGCTGGGTGAAGATCATGTCGTAGATCAGCGCCGAGTTCCACGCCACTGCTTCATGCCCCGGCCCCTTGTTCAGGCCCACCAGCATCTGCACCCAGCGCTCGTACTCCGGCTTCCAGCGCCCGGCGTAGTAGGTCTTGCGCTCATACTCGCGCACGCCGTTGGCATCCAGCTTGAGCTCGCGCGCATACCACTGGTCCACCGTGCGGTAGGGCACGCCCAGGGCTTTCCAGTCTTCCAGCCCGATGGGGTTGACCATCGCCAGGCGCTCCACCTGCTGCGGGTACATCAACGCATAGCGGGTGGCGAGCATGCCGCCGGTGGAGTGGCCGAGCACGATGCTTTGCTTCACCCCCAGCTGTTCGAGCAGGGCATGGGTATTGCTCGCCAGTTGCTGGAAGCTGTACTGGTAATACGCCGGCTTGCTGGAGCTGCAGAAGCCGACCTGATCGGGGGCGATGACCCGGTAGCCAGCCTTGCTCAAAGCATCGATGGTGGTTTCCCAGGTGGCGGCGCAGAAGTTCTTGCCATGCATCAGCACCACGCTGTGACCGTTGGCCTGGCCCTGGGCGGGCACGTCCATGTAGCCCATCTGCAGGGCCTGACCCTGGGACTTGAAGTCGAAATGCTTGAGCGGATGCGGGTAGCTGAAGCCTTCCAACTGAGGACCGTAGGTGGGCGATTCGGCGGCGATGGCCGAACTGCCGGCGAGGCAGGCCAGGGCCAGGGCGGTTGCGCGCAGCATGGGGGCACTCCGTGTAGGGCCATGTAGGAAGGGGCGACTGTAGCAGTCAGTGGACCACGCGGAACGTGAAAGGTGTTACCAGGCGTGAAACCAGCCCAGGGTAATCATCGCCAGCACCCCATAGCGGCCGGCCTTGGCCAGGGTCACCAGCAGCAGGAAGCGCCAGAACGGCTCACGCATGATGCCGGCGATCAGTGTAAGCGGGTCGCCGATCACAGGCATCCAGCTGAGCAGCAGCGACCATTGCCCCCAGCGCTGGTAGCGCTGTTGCGCACGCTCCAGTTGAGCAGGGTTGAACGGGAACCAGTGCTTGTCACGCAGGTGCTCGATGGCCCGCCCCAGCACCCAGTTGACCACCGAGCCCAGCACATTGCCCAGGGTCGCCACCAGCAGCAGGGTGGCCCAGGCCTCGGGCTGGCGCAGCAAAAGGCCGACCAGCACGGCCTCCGATTGCAGCGGTAGCAGGGTGGCGGCGCCGAAGGCGCTGAGGAACAGCGCCCACAGGCTGAGCATCAGTAGTTGGCGACCACGGTGTCCTTGCCGTCCTGGGTCACGCCGATGACCTGGTAGGCATCCTTGTGGTCACCCATTTCCATGCCGGGCGAGCCCATGGGCATGCCCGGCACGGCCAGGCCCTTGAGGTCGTTGCGCTTGGCCAGCAGGCGCACCTGCTCGGCCGGAACATGGCCTTCGACGAACTTGCCGTCGATCACCCCGGTATGGCACGACGCCAGGCGTGGCGCCACGCCCAGGCGTTGCTTCACCTCGCTCATGTTCGGCTCGACATGGTCGTTGACGGTGAAGCCGTTGTCGCGCAGGTGGCTGATCCAGGCCTTGCAGCAGCCACAGTTGGGGTCGCGGTAGACGTCGATGGTCTCGGCAGCCTGGGCCAGGCCGGTGATGGCCAGCAGGCCCAGGGGCAGCAGGTGTTTACGCAGCATCATGAAACACTCCTTCAAAAACGTGGGCGGATACCGGCGACCAGGCCTGTGGCTTGCTCGCGCCCGGTGTCGTTGCGGCCCCAGGGGCGGTCCGGTATCCAGCGGTTGGCCAGCAGCATAGCGCAAGCGGCCTTCAGGCGCAGCGCGGCCTGTTGCCCTTCACCAGCGTTGCCAGGCAGCCAGTCTACCTGCCAGGTACTGGTTCCGGATGCCGGCCTGTCATCACGCTGGCTAACGTGCGGCACACCTATCTGAGAGCCTGCTTGATCATGACCCTACCACTGGACTGCCTGTTGTACTCCAAGACCAATCTGATCGGCATCGGACCAAACCTGTCCGAAGAGGAACGCCTGGACGTGCAAACGTTGCTGGACCATGCCGATGAGTTCGCAAGCCGCTTTCTCGACCGGGACGAACTATGGAAAAGCTGGTTCGACCGCTTCCGCAATCGCCTGGAGAAACATGGCTGCGTAAGGACGGCCGCCCTGGAGTTACCGCCCCAGGTCATCAGGGACCATGACGATTTCGATATCAGGCTCGAGCCCATCGGCACAGGCAGCACACCGACGCTGTTGGCCCAACTGGCGCGCGCATCCATGCAGGAACTGCGAATCAGTGCACACGCCAGCAAGTTCCTGCAGTCGGGTTGGCAGAACGACGTCGCCTCATCCTTTCTGATCACACCCTGCCAGAAGGACGAGGAGGGCCAGATCCATCTGGCGGTCTACTCGTTTCGCTTCAATGGCACCGTGGAGATGCGCGACTTCGGATTCTGGAGCGAGACCCAGCGTGACATCGTCGTGTGGAACACCGGCACTGTTTATCGTTTTGACGTGGAACGTTTTGCCGGTTTCCGTCAGCAGATTCGTAAAGAGTTGGGCGACCGACGGCTTGGTGCCGTTACCAGGATCGAGCTCTAGCCACCTTGCTCAAGCTGGCAGGTCACGCATCAGCAGGCCATATGCCAACGGCACCTGCTCGGGAACAGGAAGGTAGATGGTGTGGCCATCGCCTGGGGCGACCTGAAGCGGTTGCTGCTGGCCGTTGCTCATGTGCTCGAGATCGAAGTGGTAGTTGCCGCGCGGGGTCATCAGTTCCAGGTGGTCGCCCACGGCGAAGCGATTCTTCACCTTGACCTCGGCCAGGCCGTCGACGCGTGCCCCGGTCAGCTCGCCAACGAACTGCTGGCGCTCGGACACCGAGTTACCGCGCTGGTAGTTCTGGTATTCGTCGTGCACATGGCGGCGCAAGAAGCCTTCGGTGTAACCGCGTTGGGCCAAGGATTCGAGGTTGTCCATCAGCGAGCGGTCGAATGGTCGCCCGGCCACCGCATCGTCGATCGCCTGGCGGTACGACTGCACGGCGCGGGCGCAGTAGAAGTGCGATTTGGTACGGCCTTCGATCTTCAGCGAGTGCACGCCCATGGCGGCCAGGCGCCCGACGTGCTGGATGGCGCGCAGGTCCTTGGCATTCATGATGTAGGTGCCGTGCTCGTCTTCGAACGCCGGCATTTCGGTGCCGGGGCGGTTGCTTTCCTGCAGCAGGAATACCTGCTCGGTCGGTGCACCCAGGCCCAGGGTCGGCTGCACTTCGCGCACGATGTCGCCGGTGGCGTTCTCGGTGGCAGGTGTGGCGTCGTATTTCCAGCGGCAGGCGTTGGTGCAGGTGCCCTGGTTGGCATCGCGCTTGTTGAGGTAGCCCGACAGCAGGCAACGGCCGGAGTAGGCCATGCACAGGGCACCGTGGACAAACACCTCCAGCTCCATGCCCGGCACCTGCTGGCGGATTTCCTCGATCTCTTCGAGCGACAGTTCGCGCGACAGGATTACCCGGCTCAGGCCCAGTTGCTGCCAGAATTGCACGCTGGCCCAGTTGACCGTGTTGGCCTGCACCGACAGGTGCACCGGCATCTGCGGAAAATGCTGGCGTACCAGCATTATCAGGCCTGGGTCGGACATGATCAGCGCGTCCGGTGCCATCTCGATCACCGGCGCCAGGTCCTTGAGGAAGGTCTTGAGCTTGGCATTGTGCGGGGCAATGTTGACCACCACGTAGAAGCGTTTGCCCAAGGCATGCGCCTCCTGGATGCCCAGGGCCAGGTTGGCATGGTCGAACTCGTTGTTGCGCACCCGCAAGCTGTAGCGTGGCTGGCCGGCGTAGACCGCGTCGGCGCCATAGGCGAAGGCGTAGCGCATGGTCTTGAGGGTGCCGGCGGGGGCCAGCAGTTCGGGCTTGGCGATAGGGTTCATGTGCGCACCGGAGCAAAAGGCGCGGATGCTAGGGCTGGCAGATACGGCGCGTATTGATTTGCATCAAGGAAATGGCGGCACTTTTGCCAAGGCGCGGTGCACTAATAACGCATAAGCCATGCGAGGACCCGCGATGAACCAGACCGCCCTGCAGAACAAAGCCCTGGCAGTACTGCTGGCGCTGGTGACCATTGCCTTCATCTGGATCCTGCTGCCGTACTACGGTGCGATCTTCTGGGCGGTGATACTCGGCATCCTGTTCGCCCCGCTGCAGCGCCACCTGCTGCTGCGTTTCGGCCGAAGGCGCAACCTGGCTGCGGCGGCCACCTTGCTGGTGTGCCTGCTGGTGGCGATCCTGCCGGTGATCATCACCAGCGCGTTGCTGGTGCAGGAGGGAGCCGCCCTGTACCAGCGCATCGAGCACGGGGAGCTGGATATTGCCGGTTATGTCGAGCGCGGCAAGGACATGCTTCCGGCGTTTGCCCAGCAGGGCCTGGACAGCATGGGCATGGGCAACCTCGACGGGCTACGCGACAAGATCAGCAAGTGGGCCACCCAGGGCAGCCAGGTGTTGGCCAGCCAGGCGTTCAACTTTGGGCAGGGCACGTTCGAGTTCGTGATCAGCTTCGGCATCATGATGTACCTGTTGTTCTTCTTCCTGCGCGAAGGCGCGGAGGTCGCCCGCCAGGTGCGTCTGGCAGTGCCGTTGCCCGAACACCAGAAACGCCGTTTGCAACTGAAGTTCAACCGTGTGGTGCGGGCGACGGTAAAAGGCAACGTGCTGGTGGCCATTACCCAGGGGGCGCTGGGCGGTTTCATTTTCTGGGTGCTGGATATCCCGAGTGCGCTGGTATGGGCGGTGCTGATGGCGTTTCTGTCGCTGTTGCCGGCGGTGGGGGCGGGGATCGTGTGGGCACCGGTGGCGGCGTATTTCCTGCTGACCGGTGCGATTTTGTCGGGGGTGATACTGACCGCGTTCGGTGTGCTGGTGATCGGTCTGGTGGACAACTTGTTGCGGCCGATCCTGGTGGGCAAGGACACGCGCATGCCGGACTACCTGATTTTGGTGTCGACGCTGGGCGGGCTGGCGGTGTTCGGGCTCAACGGCTTCGTGATCGGGCCGTTGATCGCGGCGCTGTTCGTGTCGAGCTGGGCGATCTTCGCGGCAACCAAACCCCGGGTGCAGTTGCCGGAGTAGGGGCGGGCCTTGCTGGGGCTGCTTTGCAGCCCATCGCCGGCAAGCCAGCTCCCACAAGTACAGCGTTGTTCTCAAGATTGTCGCTGGACCTGTGGGAGCTGGCTTGCCGGCGATGGGCCGCAACGCGGCCCCCATGGCCGGGTCAGGATGTTTGCGGCATCTCACCCTTGGCCAGGCGCCGGTTGATGTCGGCGATCACTTCGGGCAGTTCGTTGATGGTGTCGATCAGGTAGTGCGGGCGGGAGCCGGCGAACAGGGCGTGGATGCGCTGGCGCTCGCTTTCCAGCTTCTCGGCGCTCAGCGCGCGGTAGCCTTCCCAGGTCAGCCCCAGGGCATTGCCCGAGCACACCAGGGCCACGGTCCACATGCCGGCACGGCGGCCTTCGAGAATGCCCGGCACGGTATCGTCGACCTTCACGCACGCCGCCACGTCGTCGATACCCAGCGCGATCACGTTGGCCAGGGCCTGGGCCGGCCATGGGCGGCCGTTCGGGGTTTCGTCGGTGGCCACCACATGGTCGGCCACGTAGCCGTTCTGCGCGGCCAGCTCCACCACCTTGTCCATCACCACCTTCGGGTAGCCCGAGCAAGAGCCGATCTTCAGGCCGTCCTGGCGCAGCCCGGTGAGAGTGTCCAGGGCGCCGGGGATCAGCGCCGAGTGCACGGCGATCTTCTCGATCTGCAGCGGCATGAAGCGGTTGTAGATGGCGGTGACATCATCGTCGGTCGGGGTACGGCCGAACACCTTGCGGTAGCGCTCGGCAATTTCCGGCACATCGCACAGGGTGCGGATGTGGTCCCACTTGCCCATGCCCATCGGGCCACGGGCTTCTTCGATGGACACCTGCACATCGAATTCGGCAAAGGCTTCGACAAAGATCTGGGTCGGGGCGAAGGAGCCGAAGTCGACCACGGTGCCGGCCCAGTCGAGGATGGCGGCTTGCAGCTGGGTAGGGTTGCTGTAGTTCATGTGCGCTTGTTCCTGAAATTGGGTGGGCAAAGGGTCAGATGTCCAGCACTTCCATTTCCCGCAGCACCTCGGCCACGGCATTCACGGCGGCCTGCATGCCATCCGCTCCGACCACGCCGATGCAGCCGACACGGAAGGTTTCCACCTGGGTCAACTTGCCCGGGTAGAGGATGAAGCCCTTGGCCTTGATCCGCTCGTAGAAGTCCTTGAACTGGTAGCGGGGATCGTTCGGTGCGTGGAAGGTGACGATGATCGGCGCCTGGATCTCGGCGGGCAGGAAGCTGCGCAGGCCGATGGCGGCCATGCCGTCGAGCAAGGTCTTGCAGTTGTCGGCATAGCGCCGGTGGCGTGCCGGCAGGCCTCCCTCCTCGTTGTATTGCTGCAGCGCTTCGTGCAGGGCAGCGACCACGTGGGTCGGCGGGGTGAAGCGCCATTGGCCGGTCTTGGCCATGTAGGTGTGCTGGTCGTGCAGGTCCATGGCCAGCGAGTGGGCGTTGCCTTCGGCAGCGGCCAGGGCGGTTTTCTCGGCAAACACGAAGCCCATGCCAGGTACCCCTTCCAGGCATTTGCCGGAGGCGGCGATCAGCGCCTCGAAGGGGATGGCGCGGGCATCGATCGGCAGTGCGCCGAACGAGCTCATGGCGTCGATGATCAGGCGCTTGCCGTGGCCTTTGACCACTTGGGCGATCTCGGGCAGCGGGTTGAGGATGCCGGTGCTGGTTTCGCAGTGGATCAGCGCGACATGGGTGATGGCCGGGTCGGCGGCCAGCAGGCGGTCGACGTCGGCGGCGGTGGTCGGCTGGTCTTCGGCGGTTTCGAAGGTGCTGTAGGCACGGCCCAGCACTTTGCAGATCTTCGCCAGGCGCTGGCCATAGGCGCCATTGATCAGCACCAGGACCTTGCCGTCACGCGGCACCAGGGTGCCGATGGCCGCTTCCACGGCGAAGGTGCCGCTGCCTTGCAGGGGCACGCAGTGGTGGCTGGCGCTGCCATCGATGATGGCCAGCAGTTGCTCGCAGACACTGGCAGTCAGTTGGTTGAAGTCGCGGTCCCAGGAGCCCCAGTCCACCAGCATGGCTTGGCGGGTGCGGATTGATGTGGTCAGGGGACCGGGGGTCAGCAGAATCGGGGCGTTGCTCATTCCGTTATTCCTCACAAGCGGTGGGCTGAAACTACGGGGCCTAGGTTGCAATTGGCGCTGTCATCAATCAAATTGTTTGTTGTTATCCGAGCTATAAGTAAGGCCGATAAATATGAACCTGTTCCAGTTGCGTGCCTTCGATGCCGTGGCCCGTGAGGGCAGCTTCACCCGTGCCGCCGCACGCCTGTTCATCAGCCAGCCGGCAGTGACCGGGCACGTGAAGGCGCTGGAGGAGCACTACCAGATCACCTTGCTGCGGCGTACCGCGCGGCGGGTTGAGTTGACCGAAGAGGGCACCCGCCTGGCAGCCATCACCCGCGCCATGTTCGGGCTGGCCGAAGAGGCGCAGGCCATGCTCGAGGCTAATCGCCAATTGCTGACCGGGCGCCTGGAGGTGGCGGCCGATGGCCCGCACCGGGTCATGCCGATGCTGGCGCTGCTGCGCGAGCGCTACCCGGGCATTACCGTCAACCTGCGCTTGGGCAATGCCCAGGAAACTTTGGCGGCATTGCTCAGCGAACATGCCGACGTGGCCGTGCTGACCGAGATCGAGCCGCGCAAAGGCCTGCATTTGCAGAACCTGTGCGAGTCGCGGTTGTGCGCCTTGCTGCCGGCGGGGCATGCCTGGGCCAGCGGCGAAGGTGATTTGCCGCTGGCCGAGCTGCACCAGCAGATCATGGTGTTGCGCGAGCCCAGCTCCACCACCCGGCGCACCTTCGACAAGGCCTGCAGCAAGGCCGCCGTGCAACCTCGGGTGCTGCTGGAGCTGGATAGCCGCGAGGCGGTGACCGAAGCGGTGGCCTCGGAGCTGGGCATTGGCGTGGTGTCGTCCACCGAAGTCGCCAATGACCCGCGGGTAGTGGCGCGCCCGCTGGCCGGTGACGGCCTGGTCAACCAGCACCTGATCGGCTGCCTGGAGCGCCGCCGTGAGCTGCGCCTGATCCAGGCGTTCCTCGGCCTGGCGGCAGGGCTGTGATGGCTGTTTTCAACGGGGCGGCCTAAGATGGCCGGCATTGAGCCGACAGGACCGTTGATGAGCGAGAAAGACACCATTTCCATGCAGCTGGTACGCGAGGCGCTGTTGCAGACCTGCCCCGCTGGCGAGCCCGATATCGGCTTGCTGGCCCGGGCGGGTATCGCCGTCGAACAGCTGCACCTGCCTGCGGCGCGAGTCAGCGCCGAGTCCTATGCCCGGCTCTGGCGCCTGCTGGCGCGGCGCTGCAACGATGAGTTCTTCGCCATGGACCCGCGCGGTCTGCGCAGCGGCAGCCTGGCGTTCATGTGCCGTGCCAGCATGGGCCAGCCGACCCTGGGCGCTGGCCTGGAAACCGCGCTGGCGTTTCTGTCACTGATGCTTGAAGACCTGCAGCCAAGCCTGGTGCGCCAGCAGGGCCTGGCCGAAATCGTCATCAATGAACCGCGTGACACCCCGCGCCGCGCTTTCACCTATTTCACCTTCTGGATGATCGTGCACGGTGTGACCTGCTGGCTGGCCGGGCGACGTATCCCGATCCTGGCCATCGATCTGCGCTGTGCCGAACCGCCGTTCTGCGATGACTACCGGGTGATGTTTTCGGAAAACCTGCAGTTCGAGCGCCCGCGCACACGCATGATCATCGCTGCCGAATGCCTTGAGCTGCCGCTGCGGCGCAGCGAAGAAGAACTGCAGCGTTTTCTGGCCGAGGCGCCGGGCAACATCCTGGTCAAGTACCGTGACCCGGCCAGCCTCGGGCGGCGCATTCGCACCGACCTGCTGCGCCTGGATCCGGGGCAGTGGCCCGATGGTGACAGCCTGGCGCGGCAGTTGTGCCTGTCGCCCTCTACCCTGCGCCGGCGGCTGGCCGAAGAGGGTCAGAATTACCAGGGGTTGAAGGACAGTGTGCGGCGTGAGCTGGCGATTGCCTGGCTGAGCCAGGAAGACGCAGCCATGAGCGAAATCGCCGAACGCCTGGGCTTTGCCGACAGCAGTTCGTTCTACAAGGCGTTTCGCAAGTGGTTCGGCTGCAACCCCGGGCATTACCGTGCGCTGATCCTCAAGCGCGGCAGTGGCGGCTAGGGGACCACGCCTTCCCGCTGCCGGCCGCCGCCGCTGGCAAGCATCGTGACGAGTCGATCACTGACCAGGAAATCGACGATGTCTCAACCTGCCTTGCATCCCAAGTTGCTTCACCCCGCCGAAGACTTCATCGCCCAAAGCTTGCCCGCCTGGTTGAAGGCGGCCAAGCCCAAGCAGCTTGCCAGGCTGCAACTGCGTTTCAATGCCTATCTTGCGAGTCAGAGGCAGATGGCAGGGTTCGCCGACCGCCTGCAGCCTCTGGACCGGTTTGCCAAGCAACTGTTCGAGCCTGCCTTGCGTCAGGACAGCCAGCTGAAGCTGCAGGTTGACCTGGACAAGCTGGTGTGGCGCGAAACACGCGCACGGCTGGATGTGAGAACCGGCTTGATCCCTGATTATCAACCGTACTTCGTGCGCATGCCGGCCTTGCAAAAGCTGTTGCAGAACTTCAAGGCCAACGAGTCCTTCTTCCTCGGCACCGCCTTGACCCTCCCGGGAGCCCACCAGGACGAGCAGGTGGTGAGCGAAGACATCGACCGGATTGTCAGCCTGTGCCGCCAGGTGGATGTCGGCAGCGCCTACCAGCGGCACCTGGCGCAGGTATTGACCCCTGACTATGAAAAAGCCCTGACCACCGACCGGCGCCTGGAACTGGCCGTGGCGGTCGAGATCGCGGCCATCAAGCAGCAGCTGGATCCGCAAGACCTGCTGCTGCTGCGTGTCGCGTGCAAGGATGAACACGCCGTGATCAAGGGGCCGCTGCAGCTGGAGATCGGTGCGCTTCAGGTCCTTGGCTGCCGGGTGGATGGCGCGCTGGCGGTTGAATTGATCGAGCAGTCCCGCCACCAGTCCACGTTTCCCTTCGGGGTACCTGGGCGCTTGAAAAGAGTGATCCTGTACACCCCTGACGATCAGGCGCAACCCCTGCGCGCGTTCACCAACTGGGATGAGGCGAACCGCGTCCTGGCCACGGCGATGGGCAACCAGGACTATCGGCAGGCATTCGTGCGGCGCATTGCCTTGGGTGATCGCGCCACTTGTGAGCAGGCCCTGGCCACCCGCTTGCAGGATGCACAACCTGACCTGGAACCCCGCAGGGTGTTGGAAGCGGGGGACGGTTTTGCGTCGATGGCCGCCTGGCACATTCAGCGAATCAAGGCCGATGGACGTTTCCTAGCGGTGCCCACCGCCCAGGCCGATGACGCGGCTTCGGAGCAGCGCCTGGACGAGCTCAAAGGCGCCGGCCTGGTATTGCTCAACCTGGCGGGCCTGTTCGTGCCGGTCATCGGGGCTTTGCTGCTGGCGGACCTGGCCAGGCAACTGTTGACCGAAACTTTCGAGGGCGTGCGTGACTGGCAGTTGGGCCATCAGCATGAGGCCTTGACGCATATGCTCCAAGTGGCCTTCAGCGTGGCAACCACCGGTGCGGTGGTTGTCGGTGTCCATCTGGCCCGCAGCGCATTCGTCGAAACCCTGGAGCCGGTCATCACCGAAGATGGCCGGCAACGGCTGTGGCGCAATGAGCTGGCGCCTTACCAGGAAACTACTCCACCCGTTCAGCTGACGGAGCTCGACAATGGCTTGCTCGCCGAGGGTGAGCGCCATTGGTGGCGGTCGAATGGTGCCTTGTATCGGGTAAGGCAAACCGCCAATGGCGCTTGGCGCTTGTTGCATGCCGAAGGTGACGCGGCGTTCGGGCCGGTGCTGGAACGTTGTTCTGCGCGTGGCTGGCGGCTGGCTTACGAGCGGCCACTGGAATGGCAGGGCGCCGCGCTGTTGCTCGGGCGGCTCTGGCCGGCTGCGGCCGCGATGGACGCTGTGCGGGTGGAGCAGGTGCTGAAAGTCGCGGATGTCGACGAGGCCTACCTGC
This sequence comes from Pseudomonas sp. 13159349, assembly GCF_013305685.1. Classification (NCBI taxonomy): domain Bacteria; kingdom Pseudomonadati; phylum Pseudomonadota; class Gammaproteobacteria; order Pseudomonadales; family Pseudomonadaceae; genus Pseudomonas; species Pseudomonas sp. 13159349. Next base: position 2,098,365 of record NZ_CP045553.1, read on the forward strand.
GTGGCCTGCTGGTGGAGCGGCGAGCGATGCCAGTGCAGCTGCGCGATACCTTGCAGCGCTTTGCCGTGGACGCGCGCGCGCAAGCCTTTTTCAGCCGGCTGGAAGCGGGGGAGGCCGATACCGATTCCGACTTGTGGCAATGGTGCATCGAAAGGCTGCAGCTGCAGGATGAAACCGTCGAAGAACAGGCGCTGTCGATCGGTGACGCGGCAATCGAGTTGCGTGAGGCGATGCTCGAGCATTTCTCCAGGCTTTACCTGGCTGACGACCCGCTGCTGGGCTTGATCCAGCGCGACTTCCCGACGCTGCCAGAAGCCTATGCCCTCGATGTGCTGGAGCAGGCCACCGAGGCTGTGCGCTTACGCATGCAGGCAGAGTCCCGTCTGCCGCTGGCATTGGCTGAGCAGGCGCGGGTGGCCCTGCAACTGGCGCGCCTGACCCGCATGCGCGAAGCGTTGTACCTGCAAGGCAGTTACCGGCCGGAAGTGGTGGCGCTGGCCTTTGCCCTGCTGCGTCGGCATGGCCCCGGCGCTGCCGGGTTCAACCTGGTGTTGCGTCGTGACCCGTATGCTGGGGCGGCGATGGAACGGCTGTTCGCCGAGACCGACCTTGAGCAGGACGTGGTGCTGGTCAGGCGGGAAGGGCGCTTCCAGCTCTACAACGACAGAGGCTTGCCGGATGAGCGCGAGGTCGCTGCCCCCGAGGGGCTGTTCGAGGTGCTGGCCGCTTGCCTGCCCGTGGAATACCGGGTGCGACAGGGTTGGAATGGCACCGATGCGCCGACCAGAATCCGCGAGCAGATGCAGGCCTGGCTACCCGGTGACCGGCAGGCCCTGCTGCGCCTGCTCGGCTGGCGGGAGGCAAGGCCCATGGCATCGCCCATGCAGCGTTTGGCCGATGGCCGAGCGGGCTATCCACTGGGTGGCTGCCAGTCGTGCATCGGCTCGCCGGAGCGTGTGGTGCGGCAGCGGGTGCGCGCCTTGTACCCCGGTATCGGGGATGTCGGCGTCGATCGCTATGTCCAGAGCCTGTTGGACATGCGCGGGGGCCTGTTCGAGAACCTGCTGCGTGTCGAGCAGGAATACCGCCGCCTGGATGACAGCTTGCTGGCCTGGGTTGCAGAGGTGGCGGGCAGCGCCAGCCGCGCACGCCGACGCGTCGCAGATTCGTTGCGGCGTGCCTGGCAGATGCGCAGCGACCGCGCCGTCGGGGCTATCGGCAACGATGCGGTGCTCAGCCTGAGCATCGTCGCCGTACCGGTGGGCAGCCTGCCTGTATTGCCGATCGGGACGGACTTCTCGCACGTGTCGGAATTGACCCTGTCGGCGCTCGGTCTGGATGCCATCCCGTCGGGGTTCCTCGCCTGCTTCCCGGATCTGCTGTGCCTGGACATGAGCGACAACGCCTTGCGTGCGCTACCTGCGGGGCTGGAGCGGTTGACCGCCTTGCGCCAGTTGCTGATGCCGCGCAACCGTATTCGTATCTCGGAGCCGCAGGCCAATGTGCTGACCGGCCTGGCGCTCTTGCGTTCACTGGACCTGAGTGACAACCCGCTCGGCGACATCAGGCTACAGTTCGAGCGGTTGCCCAGCTTGCGGATCCTGCGTTTGAACCGCGTGCATATGACGGCGCTGCCCCGAGGCCTGGAGTGGTGTGGCCTGTTGGTGTTCGCCGACCTTCGCAACAACCAGATAGCCGAGTTGCCGGCAGCCTTGTTTCAGGCCCCGTTGCAGTTGCGCCGTGCCATGCACCTGGAGGGCAATGCACTGCCAGTGCAGGATCTCGATCGCCTTTATGCCGCCGAACGCCTGCTGGCCACGCCCCGCCCGCAACGGCACGCCCCGGCCCGGGAACAATGGCTGCAGACCCTGGACCCAGCGGCGCGGCAGGAGCAGCAAGGGAAATGGGATGCGCTGAATGCCGAGCCCGGCAGCCTGGCTTTCTTCGAGCTGCTCAGGCAACTGACGAGCACGGCCGAATTCAGCAAGGCGCCGGCCGAACTCGGGTTCAGGGTATGGGCAATGCTGGATGCCGCCCATGCCGATACCACCACGCGCATGGCGCTGTTTGACCTGGCAGCGGAGCCCACCACCTGTGTGGACAGCGTTTCCACCGTGTTCAGCCGCCTTGAGGTGCGCATGCATGTCGAGCAGGCCACCCGCGGCGGCGACCCGATCTCGACCCGCTCGGCACGCCTGCAGCTGGCCAAGCGGCTGTTTCGCGTGCACTGGGTGGAGAAAATCGCCCGGCGAGAAATCGACGCCCGCTACCAGGATGGACGCTGGAGCCGCGGGAACCATGATGAAGAGGAGGTGGAGGTCAATCTTGCCTACCTCAGCGGCTTGGCCCAGCGCCTGGACCTGTTGGGCCAACCTCGCCACATGCAGTTTGGCAGGCTGGCCAACGTGTCGCCGCTGCAACTGGAGGAGGCCTTCAAGGAAGTGCTTGAGGTTGAGGCGGGCGAGCAACGGATCGTGTTCATCAGCGAGCGTGATTTCTGGTTGCCGGTACTGCGGGCAGAGCATGCGGACGACTTCGAAAGCCTGGAAATGCAATTCTCCCTGCGGCTGGAAACACTGGACGAGCAAAGGGAGGCCTTGACCAGTGACGAGTACTGGAACCTGAGCAACGCTCTGCGCGACGAGCGCGAGCAGGCCCTGGCCAGCCTTGCCCAGCGCCTTACGCGCGAAGCGTTCATGGTGCCAGAGGCAAAGTGACGGCCCTTCAGGGGCGGCACGCAGTGTGCCGCCCTGCTTCTACCGCAGGGGTTCCCTCTGCGCAAGCGCCGGCAGGATGCACACCATGCGTGGCTTTCGACAGTCATCCAGGGACCTGCCATGACCCGCGAACCACACGCCCCACAGCCCCCCTCTGCATCTTCCAGCCACTTGCACGACGGTTTCATCGGTGACCGGTTGCCTGCCTGGCTCAAACAGGCCACGCAAAGCCAGATACGCACCTTGCGCGAAAGCCTGGAAGCCCATCATGCCACCCAGGCCCGGTTGCGCGGGATCACCCTGGCGCTGCCGTCACCACAGCAGTTCGCCGAACGGCAATTCGCCAGTTTGTTGCGCGAGCCGCTGCCGGGTGACGTAGCGTTCTGGCAGCTGGAGTGGCTGGAAGTTTCCCATCGTTTTTCGTCCACGCCCGGCGCAGAGCCGCCATTTCCCACTTACGGGCAACGGCGTGAAAACGGCTTGCTCCGCCTGATGCGCAACTTTGCCGTCAGCAACGATTTCTACCTGGGAACCGGGTTGGTCGCGCCGGGGCAGGAACGGGTACTTTCGCGAGGCACCGATGAACTGGTCGAGGCGTGCCGCAAGCTCGATGCCGGGCGCCTGTACCAGCAGGAACTGGACCGCACATTCGATGCCGCGGCACAGCGCATCTTGTGTGAAGACAAACGCTCCGGGCTGCGCCTGGCCGTGCAGGTTGCCGCGCTGAAAGGCGAGATTACCGAGCCGGTCAAGGAGGCATTGCACGCCCTGGTGGATAAACCCGCGGATCGGCGATCTGCCAGCCTCACGGGCCACCCGGGCCTGCTCGAAGCCCTCGGTTGCCCAGTGGCGGATGGTGTGTGGATTCAACTTCGCGACACGCATGGGCAAACGCAGGGTGGCGTGCTCTACCTGCCCAGCGACCCGGTACAGGCGTTGCGACACTTCGACAGCCATGCCTCGATCAACCGCGCGCTGGTGGCCGAGCTGCGCCATGAACCCTATCGCCAGTCATTCAGCCAGTTGATCGGCCTGGATCAGCGTGCCGGGTTCATGCACAAGCTGCGGGCCCGACTGGAGGATGACCAGCCGGACCTGGAGCTCGATGGCAGCGTGCCGCAGCATGACATTTTCCAGGCGCTGGCTGCACAGCAGACAAACCGGGTGAAGCAGGATGGCCGCCTGTTGCTGGTGCCGACCGCCGATGCCGATGAAGCCGCGTCGCGTGAACGGCATGAGGCGTGGAAGGCCGCCGGCCTCGATGTGCTCAACCTCGCTGGCCTGTTCATTCCGGTGGTGGGCGGCTTGCTGCTCGGGCAACTGGTGGCCCACACCCTCTCGGAGGTTTTCGAGGGCACGCAGGACTGGTTGCGAGGCCATCAGCACGAGGCGCTGGAGCACATGCTGGGCGTTGCCGAGATACTGGCGGGCACCGCCGCGACGGTGGCGGGCGTCACCTTCGTGCGCAGCGCGTTCGTCGCGGCGCTGGAGCCGGTAAGGCTCGCCAATGGGGCGGGGCGTTTGTGGTCCCGAGATCTGGCAGCTTTTGCCTCGACCCCTGAGACGATCACCTTGGGTACGGACGGGGCCTATGCTGATGGCGAGCGCCGCTGGATGAAGGCCGACGGGGTCTTCTACGAAGTTCATCGGCCTGACCCCGATGGCCCCTGGCGTCTGCGCCACCCCGGTCGCGAAGAGGCGTACGGCCCGGTCGTGCTGCACAATGGCGAACGCAGTTGGCGCCTGATGCACGATGAGCCCCAGCGTTGGCGCGACCCTGCGAAAATGCTCGATACACTTTGGCCGCGCGATCAACCTTTCGATAAACAGCAGGCGCAGCGGATCTTGCGCATGGCCGGCATCGATGAGGACGAACTGCGCGGCCTGCTGGTGGAAAACCGGCGAACGCCTGCCACCTTGCGGGAAACCCTCAAGGCATTCGATGCCGATGCCCGGATCGACACGTTCTTCCGCAACCTGGAACGCGACACTGTCTCCGATCAGGACTTGCAGCTGCTGGCCTGGTGCGAGGCCCGACCGGGCAGTGTAAAGGGGCGTGCGGCAGTGCTGGCGGACCGGCCAAGGTCGAGCGACCTGCTGTTCGCACGGCTGACACGCCTGCCCGAATCGACGGAGCCTTTGCTCAAGCCGCTGATGGCGCTGGGGCTGCCTGAGCCCTATGCGCGCGATCTGGCCGACGGAGCAAGTCACGAGGCTCGCCAGCTGTTCGTCAGTGGTGGAAAGTTGCCGCAAAGCCTGGCCACCCAGGCCAGGTCGTTGTGCTCGCAGGCGAAGGTGAGCAGGGCGCTGGCAGGGTTTTATCTGCCGAGTGCATATAGCGACGAAACGGGCATGCTGGTGCTGGCATTGCTGAATGTCGAGGCCATTGATGCGTTCAGCCTGGCGTTGAGCAATGCTGCTGCGGATGCCGTGGCGTTGAAACGCATCGGTTCGGTTGGCGATGCGGCCGAGCAACGGGTGCTGGTGCGTGAGCAAGGTGTCTTTGCCCTGTATGACGGGCAGGGCCGAAAACTCGCGATGCAGCCACCTGCTTCCTCATGCATCTTCCAGGCTGTGCTGGCCGCGCTCGAATCGCGCAACCTGCTGGGCCGGTTGGGCCTGGCCGAGAACGCCAATGCCGAGCGCCTGCGCGAGAAGCTCATGGCGCACCTGGGTACCCATGAGGAAATAGCCCGCATGCTGGGCTGGGCGTCGACGGAGCGCTGGTTCAACCCTGGGCAGCGCCTTGCCGATGGCCGCGTCGGTTACCTGCTCAGCGGGCGCGCGGCACTGCCCACCACATCCAGGGAACAACTGCGGGCCGGCCTGAGGCGATTCTTCCCGGGGCTGGGCGATTCGCTGGAAACGCAAGTTGACCGCTGGCTGCTGCAGAATGTGTCGGTCGCCGATGCGCTCCTGGCGCTGCAGGACGATTTTGAGCAGTTGAACCGCGCGCTCAATGGTTGGGTGTCGGCTGCGCTGAGTGACACTTTGCGGGCGCGACGCCAGCTGTTCGCCGAACGATTGCTGCGTGCCTGGCAGGCGCTTGGCGACCATGTGGTGGTCGACAGTGACGGCAAGCGCCAGGGGCTGCGCCTGGTGCTGAATGATCTGCCCACCGATTCGTTGCCGGTCATGCCTGCACCTATCGATTTCTATCACGTAACCAGCCTGGTACTGAGCGAGACGACCATCGGGGTGGTGAACGAGGAGTTTCTGCGGGCATTCACCTACCTGCAGGAGCTGGACCTGAGCCACAACCAGCTGTTGCGCTGCCCGCGCGGGCTTGGCTACCTGACCAACCTGCGCCGGTTGCGCCTGGGGCATAACCGCATTCGCCTGGATGCCCATGCCATCGAAGCACTGAACGGGTTGCCGCTGCTCAGTCACCTCGACCTGAGCCATAACAGCCCGCTGGGGGTGTACGAAATGCGCTTCCATCACCTGCCTCATCTGATCGAGCTGAATTTGCGTCGCTGCGGGCTCAGCGAGTGGCCCAGAGGGCTCGAGTTGTGTGGCTTCCTGCAACGAGCCGACCTGCGTGACAACTTCTTGCGGGGTGTGCCTGACGGCGTGCTGGCCATGCCGCTGGAGTTTCGCCAGCGCATCCTGATTGATGGCAACCGCCTGACCATGGCCGATTACGGCAAGCTCTACGCCTTGGAGCCGCTCCTGGAAGAGCCGCAGGAAGAGATAGGCCGAGCCTGGTGGGTCGGTTCCGACTCCGCCAGCCATGGGCGCGGCGAGCTTTGGGACCGGCTGAGCACCCGGGACGAAAACGCCCGCCTGTTCGATCTGCTGGAGCTTTTGCAAGGCTTGGCGGACTTCAGCTGGCCCAAGGCTTATCTGCTGCGCATGGGCTGGCAATGCCTGTCGATGCTGGAGACAGACGTCGAGTTCGCTCGCCAGGCGCAACTGGCGGCCGACGATGTGGTGATGGATGACAACGGTGCCATCGACCTGTTCAGCCGACTGCTGCGTCTGCATGCCGAGCGCGACGCGGCAGGCGATGGTGCGCAGTCCCGAGGCCCGAAGTTGCTGGCGTTGGGGCGCGCCTTGCACCGCCTGGACCGCCTTGACGAGTATGTCGAGACCGAGCGGCAAAACCTTGAAGGCTTCGCCGAGCCTGCAGTACTGGCGACGTTGGCAATGCGCTACAGGGTGCGCTTGCGGACCAGGCTCAGGTTGCCGTTCCAGCCTGCCAGAATGCGCCTCAGGGCGGCCGCCGTAGGGTTGAGCGAGCATCGGCTGCAGGCGGCAGAGGCAGCCGTGGGAAGGGCGGACGTTCTCGATGATGTAGTGGCCGACTTGTGCACGCGCGCGTTCTGGCAGCGCTTTGTGCAACAGCACTTTGCGCAGCCGTTCAACGACCTGGAGCAACTCGCCGCTGAGCAGCGGGCGGCCCTGGCGGTAAGGCGCGATGAACTGGGTGAAGCACAGTATCTGAACCAGGTACAGGCGCTGGATGCGCAGCTGCAGGCCGATCGGCTGACGTTGCAACTGCAACTGACCCGGCACTACGTGATCAGTCTGGAGCGCGCACCGGGCTGATGGCCACCGGCCAAACCGGTCATCCAGTTTGACAACTTAGGCCATTGCCGCGACGCCAGCGCGGCGCGAACATCGTCGGACCGATGGTTCAACTCCAAAAACAAGAAACCAGGAGTCCGACGATGCGCGATTACACCGAGGCCGCTCGTGCGTTCGACCATGGCCAGGCTGCTGCGGCGGCGCTACATGGCAACCTCGAAGCCCTCAATGCCTGTGTCGAATGTTGCGACCGCCATGCCGGTGAGGGCAAGACCGCACTGGTCTGGGAAGACCGCGAGGGCAACAGCGTGCGCTTGAGCTTCGACCAGTTGCAGGCACTGGCGGCCCGTTTCGCCAATGTGCTCGAAGCGCAAGGCGTGGGTGCGGGTGACCGGGTCGCCGGCCTGATGCCGCGTACCCCCGAGCTGCTGGTCACCATCCTCGCCACCTGGCGTCTCGGCGCGGTGTACCAGCCACTGTTCACCGCGTTCGGTCCCAAGGCCATCGAACATCGCCTGGAGCAGTCCCACGCCCGGGTGGTCGTTACCGACAGCCACAACCGCGCCAAGCTGGACGATGTGCACGCCTGCCCGACCATCATTACCGTCAATGCCCGCAATGGCGAGCTGGACTTCCAGCAGTGCCTGGACAAAGCCGCAGACAAATGCGAGCCGGTCATGCGCTCGGGCAACGACCCGTTCCTGCTGATGTTCACCTCCGGCACCACCGGCCCGGCCAAGCCACTGGAAGTGCCGCTGCGGGCCATCGTCGCGTTCCAGGGCTACATGCGCGATGCCATCGACCTGCGCCCCGAGGACAACTTTTGGAACCTGGCCGACCCGGGCTGGGCCTATGGCCTGTATTACGCGGTCACTGGCCCGCTGTCGCTGGGCCATGCCACCACCTTCTACGATGGCCCGTTCAGTGTTGAAAGCTGCGCACGGGTGATCGACAAGCTGGGCATCACCAACCTGGCCGGCTCGCCCACCGCGTACCGCCTGCTGATTGCCGCCGGGGATGACTTCTCGGCACCGATCAAGGGCCGCCTGCGGGTGGTCAGCAGTGCCGGCGAACCGCTCAACCCGGAAGTGATCCGCTGGTTCGCCGACGAACTGGGCGTGACCATCCATGACCACTACGGGCAGACCGAACTGGGCATGGTGCTGTGCAACCACCATGGCCTGCAGCACCCGGTACACCTCGGCTCGGCCGGCTTCGCCATCCCCGGCCACCGCATCGTGGTGCTGGACGAGCAGGGCAACGAACTGCCCGCCGGCCAGCCGGGCATCCTCGCGGTCGACCGCGAGCAGTCGCCGCTGTGCTGGTTCGCGGGCTACCACGGCCTGCCGACCAAAGCCTTCGTCGGCAAGTACTACCTCAGCGGCGACACCGTCGAGCTGAACCAGGACGGCAGCATCAGCTTCGTCGGCCGCAGCGACGATGTGATCACCACCTCCGGCTACCGGGTCGGCCCGTTCGACGTCGAGAGCGCACTGATCGAGCACCCAGCGGTAATCGAAGCGGCGGTGATTGGCAAACCGGACCCGGAACGTACCGAGCTGATCAAGGCCTTCGTGGTATTGGCCAGCGGTTACCAGGGCAGCGCCGAGCTTGAAGAGGCTTTGCGCCAGCACGTGCGCCAGCGCCTGTACGCCCATGCCTACCCAAGGGAAATCGAATTCGTCAGCGAGCTGCCCAAGACCCCGAGCGGCAAGCTGCAACGCTTCATCCTGCGCAACCAGGAAGTCGCCAAACAACAAGCGCAACAGGCCACCCCTGCCAGCGCCTGAAAGGAACCGATCATGCAGATAGCCAACAAACACTTCATCGTCAGCGGCGCCGCCTCCGGGCTGGGTGCTGCCACCGCGCAGATGCTGGTCGAGGCCGGCGCCAAGGTCATGCTGGTCGACCTCAATGCCCAGGCCGTTGAAGCCAAGGCCCGCGAACTGGGCGAAAACGCCCGTTTCGCGGTGGCCGACATCAGCGACGAGCAGGCCGCCCAGGCGGCGGTCGATGCGGCCGTCAGCGCCTTTGGCAGCCTGCACGGGCTGGTCAACTGCGCCGGCATCGTCGGTGCCGAGAAAGTGCTGGGCAAACAGGGCCCGCATGGCCTTGCCAGCTTTGCCAAGGTCATCAACGTCAACCTGATCGGCAGCTTCAACCTGCTGCGCCTGGCCGCCGCGGCCATGGCCGAAGGGGCTGCAGATGAGGGTGGCGAGCGCGGGGTGATCATCAACACCGCCTCCATCGCCGCCTATGACGGCCAGATCGGCCAGGCGGCCTACGCTGCTTCCAAGGGCGCCATCGCCAGCCTGACCCTGCCGACCGCCCGCGAACTGGCGCGCTTCGGCATCCGTGTGATGACCATCGCCCCGGGCATCTTCGAAACGCCGATGATGGCCGGCATGACCGAGGAAGTACGCGCCTCGCTGGCCGCCGGCGTACCTTTCCCACCGCGTCTGGGGCGCCCGCAGGAATATGCCGCGCTGGCCCGCCACATCATCGAGAACAGCATGCTCAACGGCGAGGTGATCCGCCTCGACGGTGCACTGCGCATGGCTGCCAAGTAAGGAGAGCGAACATGACCCTCGCCAATGACCCGATCGTTATCGTCAGCGCCGTGCGCACGCCCATGGGCGGCCTGCAGGGCGACCTCAAGAGCCTGACCGCGCCGCAGCTGGGCAGCGCCGCCATCCGTGGTGCCGTGGAGCGTGCCGGCATCGATGCTGCCAGTGTCGAGCAGGTGCTGTTCGGCTGCGTGCTGCCGGCTGGCCAGGGCCAGGCACCGGCGCGCCAGGCCGCGCTGGGCGCCGGGCTGGACAAACACACCACCTGCACCACCTTGAACAAGATGTGCGGTTCGGGCATGCAGGCGGCGATCATGGCCCATGACCTGCTGCTGGCCGGTACCGCCGATGTGGTGGTGGCCGGTGGCATGGAAAGCATGACCAATGCGCCGTACCTGCTGGACAAGGCCCGTGGCGGTTACCGCATGGGCCACGGCAGGATCATCGACCACATGTTCATGGACGGCCTGGAAGACGCCTACGACAAGGGCCGCCTGATGGGTACCTTTGCCGAAGACTGCGCCCAGGCCAATGCCTTCAGCCGCGAAGCCCAGGACCAGTTCGCCATCGCCTCGCTGACCCGCGCCCAGGACGCTATCAAGAGTGGTCGCTTTGCTGCCGAGATCGTGCCGGTCGAGGTTACCGAGGGCAAGGAGAAGCGCGTCATCAAGGATGACGAACAACCGCCCAAGGCGCGCCTGGACAAGATCCCGCAGCTCAAGCCGGCCTTCCGCGAAGGCGGCACGGTGACCGCCGCCAACTCCAGCTCGATTTCCGACGGCGCTGCGGCGCTGGTGCTGATGCGCCGCTCCGAAGCCGACAAGCGCGGCCTCAAGCCGCTGGCGGTGATCCACGGCCACGCCGCTTTTGCCGACACCCCGGCACTGTTCCCTACCGCGCCGATCGGTGCCATCGACAAGCTGATGAAACGCACTGGCTGGAACCTGGCCGAGGTCGACCTGTTCGAGATCAACGAGGCTTTCGCCGTGGTCACCCTGGCGGCCATGAAGCACCTCGACCTGCCGCACGACAAGGTCAATATCCATGGCGGCGCCTGCGCCCTCGGCCACCCGATCGGCGCTTCCGGCGCGCGCATCCTGGTGACCCTGCTGTCGGCCCTGCGCCAGAACAACCTGCGCCGTGGCGTGGCGGCCATCTGCATCGGCGGTGGCGAGGCCACGGCCATGGCTGTCGAATGCCTGTACTGAGGTGAATCATGCTGGTAACTGACGAGCAACAACAGATCGCCGACGCGGTACGCGCCTTTGCCCAGGAGCGCCTGAAACCGTTTGCCGAGCAATGGGACAAGGAACACCGCTTCCCCAAGGAGGCCATCGACGAGATGGCCGAGCTGGGCCTGTTCGGCATGCTGGTGCCGGAGCAGTGGGGCGGCAGCGACACCGGCTACGTGGCCTATGCCATGGCCCTGGAGGAAATCGCCGCCGGTGACGGCGCCTGCTCGACCATCATGAGCGTGCACAACTCGGTGGGCTGTGTGCCGATCCTGCGTTTTGGCAGCGAGCAGCAGAAAGAACAGTTCCTCACCCCGTTGGCCAGCGGTGCGATGCTCGGCGCCTTCGCCCTGACCGAACCGCAGGCAGGCTCCGACGCCAGCAGCCTGAAGACCCGTGCACGTCTGGATGGCGACCACTACGTGCTCAATGGCAGCAAGCAGTTCATCACCTCCGGGCAGAACGCCGGGGTGGTGATCGTGTTCGCCGTGACCGACCCGGACGCCGGCAAACGCGGGATCACTGCTTTCATCGTGCCCACCGATTCGCCGGGCTACCAGGTGGCGCGGGTTGAGGACAAGCTCGGCCAGCACGCCTCCGACACCTGCCAGATCGTTTTCGACAATGTGCGCGTGCCGGTGGCCAACCGCCTGGGCGCCGAAGGCGAGGGCTACAAGATCGCCCTGGCCAACCTCGAAGGCGGCCGCATCGGCATCGCCTCGCAGGCGGTGGGCATGGCCCGCGCGGCGTTCGAAGTGGCGCGTGACTACGCCAACGAGCGGCAGAGCTTCGGCAAGGCGCTGATCGAGCACCAGGCGGTGGCCTTCCGCCTGGCCGACATGGCGACGAAGATTGCCGTGGCCCGGCAGATGGTGCTGCACGCTGCCGCGCTGCGCGATGCCGGGCGCCCGGCGCTGGTGGAAGCGTCGATGGCCAAGCTGTTTGCCTCGGAAATGGCCGAAAAGGTCTGTTCGGATGCCTTGCAGACCCTGGGCGGTTATGGCTATCTGAGCGACTTCCCGCTGGAGCGGATCTACCGCGACGTTCGGGTTTGCCAGATCTACGAAGGCACCAGCGACATTCAGCGCATGGTCATTGCGCGCAATCTTTGAAGGAGCAGACTGCATGGCATTCGAAACTATCCTGTTGGATATCCACGGCAAGGTCGGCCTGATTACCCTCAACCGCCCGCAGGCGCTGAACGCGCTGAACGCGCAGATCGTCGGCGAGATCAACCAGGCCCTGGACCAGCTCGAGCGCGATCCGAACATCGGCTGCGTGGTGCTGACCGGTTCCGCCAAGGCCTTTGCCGCTGGTGCCGACATCAAGGAAATGGCCGAGCTGCAATACCCGCAAATCTACGTTGACGACCTGTTCAGCGATTCCGACCGCATTGCCAACCGGCGCAAGCCGATCATTGCCGCGGTGTCCGGTTTTGCCCTGGGCGGTGGCTGCGAGCTGGCGATGATGTGTGACTTCATCCTGGCGGCGGACAATGCCAAGTTTGGCCAGCCGGAAATCAACCTTGGCGTGCTGCCGGGCATGGGCGGCACCCAGCGCCTGACCCGCGCGGTGGGCAAGGCCAAGGCCATGGAACTTTGCCTGACCGGTCGCCTGATGGGGGCTGAGGAAGCGGAGCGTGCCGGGCTGGTGGCGCGTATCGTGCCGCAGGCGGAGCTGGTGGAAGAGGCGCTGAAGGTGGCCGCGACCATTGCCAGCAAGTCGATTCCGGTGAGCATGATGGTCAAGGAGAGCGTCAACCGTGCGTTCGAAGTCACCCTCAGCGAAGGTGTGCGCTTCGAGCGGCGGGTGTTCCATGCGGCGTTTGCTACCGAAGACCAGAAAGAGGGGATGGCTGCGTTCATTGCCAAGCGCGAGGCGCAGTTCAAGGATCGTTGATTGGAATCGGCATTGCCGTTGCTTTTGCTTTTGCTTTTGCTTTTGCTTTGCTTCTAAGCGCACGGTAGCTCAGGCGCCGCCGATTGCGACTTCAGGAGGCCGAGCGAAGGGACTGCGGAGGGAGGTGACGGGCATGGATGCCCGTCAAGCGCTGAGGCCCCATGGATGGGGCCTGCAGCGCGTACTCCCGGGAGCAGGCCCGTAGCGAGGGGACCCCGGAGCGAAGCGTAGGGGCCGGATGATGGGAGCCAGCGTTTTTTGGTTACTTTTTGTCGCGTTTGACAAAAAGTGACCCGCCGTAAGGGCGGAAAGGTGATTAAGCGCCACCTTCGAAAATGAATGTTGACCTTGTTGTTGATGCCCACGCTTGAAAGCGAAGAGCGAAGAGCGAAGAGCGAAGAGCGAAGAGCGAAGAGCGAAGAGCGGAAACGTACTGGTCTTGATCTCGCGCATAGTCCATTTACGATGGCGACGCTTACTCACCTTTTCGCCCTTACGGCGAGTCACTTTTTGTCAAACGCGACAAAAAGTAACCAAAAAACGCTGCGCTCCCATCATCCGGCCCCTCCGCTACGCTACGGGGTTCCCTCGCTCCGGTCTTGCTCCCGGGAGGACGCGCTGCAGGCCCCATCCATGGGGCCTCAGCGCTTGACGGGCATCCATGCCCGTCACCTCCCTCCGCAAAACCTCTGCTCGGCCTCCTGAAGTCGCGAAGATCAAGATCAAGATCAAGATCAAGATCAAGATCAAGATCAAGATCAAGATCAAGATCAAGATCAAGATCAAGAGCCAGAGCCAGAGCCAGAGCCAGAGCCAGAGCCAGAGCCAGAGCCAGAGCAGAGGGCGCCGACTGGCGGAATGTGGGCACCGGAAGCAAATTCGCACCCAATTGCAGTTGCTCCACGCGACGTGGCGCCTTAGACTGCCGCCCCCTGTAAAAGAGTGCCGGTTGGCGCTTGAAGAATTCCGCTGCCGATGCCAAGGCGTCGGCGGCACCCGAATCGCCCAAATGCACATTTTTTCATAGAGAAATCGATGACCAAGGAACAGTTGCTGGCCATGTCGGCCGATGACTACATGAACGCTGACCAGCTGGCTTTCTTCGCTGGCCTGCTGCAGGCGATGAAAGTCGAAACCCATGAACGCATCGAGCTGAGCCGTGCCACCATCGAAGGCCTGGACACCCCGTCGGACCCTGCCGACGTGGCTTCGGTCGAAGAAGAGCGTAGCTGGCTGGTGAACGCCATCGACCGCGACCAGCGCCTGCTGCCGCAGCTGGAAATGGCCCTGGACCGTATTGCCGACGAAAGCTTCGGCTGGTGTGATGACAGCGGTGAACCAATCGGCCTGAAGCGTCTGCTGATCAGCCCGACCACCAAGTACTGCATCGAAGCCCAGGAGCGCCACGAGCAGCTCGACCGCCACCAGCGCCAGGTGTAACCCCGCGCGGTGTGCCAAGCCCCACGGAGCGATCCCTGGGGCTTTTTGCGTTTCTTGCCGGCGGCGGTTTTGTTGCCCTGCACGTAACACTGCTGTACCGGGATGCGCTGTTTCAGCGCCGTAAGCAGGCGTATCATCACTTTATCGTTAGGGTGCTAATTAAATTCCGGAGGGAATGATGAATAGCCGGGTCGATGTAGCCGTGATGATTGGTTCTGGTGTGCCAGCCTCGATGCGGGCGTTGGGTAAACGCATCTGCTGGGTGGTGCTGGTCAATGGCGAACGCCGTGGTACCGCATTTGCCACCCGTGAAGAGGCCTTGGAGTGCCAGGCGGCCTGGCAGCAGTTGAAGAAGGGCCTGGCTGCCTGAGCACCGTGAGTGCTGCCGGCAAGCGAACGGGGTGTTGTTCAGGGCGTTCGCTTGTAAGAAATGTACTTTGCCTCTCGACGAATTTCGGTGTTTTCGTGCATATTCTTTCCCCAGTAATGCGCTGATGGATTGCAGGGCCCGTTCTTACGTGCGCTCTGGCATTGCCTGTCGCATTTTTTCTGGCGGTTTTGCTGTCAGACATTGCGCTTCCCGAATCGGGAATATGCCGAAAGCCTGTATTTGAGGCCAGATCTGGCAAGCCAGGGTAAAGATTCCCGCACGCTGCATCGCCAGCGGGCGCAGACATTTCGCATATCGCTTTATTACTCTTTTCGCCTATCGATAAGAAATGGCCGTGCCTCACCGAGCTTTGGGTGAGGGCGGGTTGTAACCGGTTGAGGATTACTTCATTGGCAGTCAGCACTCTTGATACCCATGCGTTGTTCGCCTTGGGCGACTTGCGCGGTAAATTGGCCCAGCTGTTCCAGGGCCGCTTTGTCTATGTTACGGAACAGAGTCCCGAAGGCCTGTACATGGCCGAAATCGACACCGAAAGCGCATTGGTCGTCGATGACAAGCAGCGTTTGGAACTGAAGGTCGGCGACCACTTTCGCGCCGCCGTGCTGCCCAGCCGCGAAGGCGGCAAACTGGAAATGCGCTTTCGCGAAATCAAGTTGAACGTATATGGCGTGGGCGACTATGCCTTTGTGTCGGTGCCTGAAGGCGAGGGCATCGTGTTCCGTGAAGGCCACGGTGTGATGCTGGTATTCGCCGCACAGCAACAAGTGCAGGAAGGCCTGGGCAAGTTGCTCAAGGCGGTGACCGGCAAGGTTGCCAAATGGCGCAAGGGTGAGCTGACCACCTTCAAGGCCAGTGAATGACCCACAGTGACGACGCGCCTGCCACGCGTGCCGAGTTCCATCGGCAGCACCAGGCGGATGCCGTGGCCGAGGCCGAGCGTTTGCTGGCCAGGCGCGAAGAACTGCAAGGCGCCTGGTTGAACTGGGTGGCAGGGGAATTGTATCGCCTCGACCCGCCGCCTTATGCGGCCATGGTCCGGCGCGAGTTGCAGCGCCTGTCCCAAGGGTGAGGTGGCGACCTGTCAGTTGCCTCGATCGCGGCCGCTGCTGACTTCTTCAGGGACCGGCTCTTTCGCCATGCGCTTGCGGAACAGCGCCGCCCGGGCCAGCAACAGTGTGGTCACCGGCACGGTGATCGACAGCAGGATCGGAATCAGCCAGGCGTGCAGCACCGGGGCTTCCTTGAGCCAGGAAAAGTAGATGATCGAAGCCAGTGCCACGCACCAGGCACCAATGGTCGAAGCCAGTGCCGGCGGGTGCATCCGCTGGAAGTAGTCCTTCAGCCGCAACAGGCCCACGGCACCGATCAGGGCGAACAGGCTGCCGGTCAGCAGCAGCGCGGCTGTGACCAGCTCCAGCCAGAAGGGGAGTTGCAGGGTTTCAGTCATTCGATCACCTCACCGCGCAGCAGGAACTTGGCCAGGGCAAACGAGCCAACGAAACCGAACAGCGCAATCAGCAGGGCACCTTCGAAGTAGGTGTCACTGGCATAACGGATTCCCAGCACCAGCATGGTCAGCATCGCCAGGATGTACAGGTAGTCCAGCGCCAGCACCCGGTCCTGGGCGGACGGGCCGCGGAACAGCCGGATAAGTGCCAGGGCCATGGCCAGGGCGAAGATGAACAGGCTGGCGAGGACAGCATTGGCGAGCAGGCCTGTCATTGGAAAATCTCCATCAGCGGGCGTTCGTAGGTGTCCTTGAAGTGCTGGATGAAGGCCGCCTCATCGTCCAGGTCGAACACATGCAGCAGCAACACGCTGCGGTCCAGGGCCAGCTCGGACCAGACCGTGCCGGGCACCACCGTGGTAATCATCGACAACGCCGCCAGGCCATGTGGGTCGTGCAGGGCCAGCGGGATGTGCACGAAGGCCGAGCGCGGCGGCTGCTTGCCGGCGCGCAGCACGCCACGGGCAACCAGGAGATTGGACATGATCACATCGATGCCGACACGGCCAATCAGCCGGGCGATGGCCAGCGGCCGTCGCACATGGGCATGCTGTGGGCGCAGCGGTGCCATCAGCAGTGGCGCCAGCACGCCGAGCGCGGTTGCCAGCAGCAGGTTGCCGGGGCTGACCGAGAGGTTCAGCAACAGCCACAGTGCGAACAGCGAAACCGATAACAGCGGTGCCGGGAACAGTCGATTCATGGCTGCACCTGTACGTCGAGCGAGGTGGGGCCAGGAATCGGCCGGGCGGCCATCACGGCTTCGATATAGGTGTCGGGGGCCTGCAGGCTGGCGGCGGTGTCCTGGGTGTAGCGCAGCAGCGGCTCGGCCCTGAAGCTGAGGATGAAGCACAGGCCGAGCAGGATGACGATGGGCAGACATTCATAGCGGCGCAGCACCGGCGACGGGCGCTCTTCAGGCTTCCAGAAGCGCTGGATGCCGACGCGGCCGAAGGCGATCAGCGAGGCCATGCCAGACAGGACCAGCAACGCCACCAGGCCCCAACCCGCCATGCCCAGCGGCTGCTCGGCAGGCACGCCCAGCCCTTGCGGGTTGAACAGCGCGCTGATCAGGTTGAGCTTGCCGACAAAGCCCGACAGCGGCGGCATGCCGATGATCAACAGGGCGCAGGCGATGAAGCTGAGGCCGAGGAAGGCCATGGTCCACGGGATGATCTGGCCGATCACCACCTTCTGTTCATCGTCGAGGTTGATACCCTTGGGCGGGTGCAGTGATTCCAGCGGTGGCGGCATGGCGTCTTCTTCGTCGTCCAGCGGTGCTTCGTTGGCCGAGCGCGAACGTTCGACCAGTTCGGCGAGCAGGAATAGCGCGCACAGCGCCAGGGTCGAATTGACCAGATAGAACAACGCCGCGCCGGTCAGCGCCGATTGCGCAAAACCGACGGCGCCGAGCAGGGTGCCGGCTGAAACCAGGATGCTGAGGGCGGCCATGCGCTCCAGGCGCTGCGCGGCCATGATCGACACTGCCGCCACCGCCAGGGTGACCAGGCCACCGTACACCAGCCATTCACCACCGAAGTGCGCCGAGGCCCCGGCCTGCCCTGAGAACAGCAGAGTCCACAGGCGCAGCACGGCATACAGGCCGACCTTGGTCATGATGGCGAACAGCGCCGCCACCGGCGCGCTGGCCGAGGCATAGGCCGGTACCAGCCAGAAGTTCAGCGGCCAGATGCCGGCCTTGACCAGGAAGGCCATGGCCAGGATCGCCGCGCCAGCGTGCAGCAGGCCACGGTCGGCCTCCGGCACCAACGGAATCTTCAGCGCCAGGTCGGCCATGTTCAGGGTGCCGGTCACGCCATACAGCATCGCTGCGCCGATCAGGAACAGCGACGAGGCGAACAGGTTGATGGCAATGTAGTGCAGGCCGGCACGCACTCGGGCGCGGCCCGAGCCATGCAGCAGCAGGCCATAGGAAGCGGCCAGCAGCACCTCGAAGAACACGAACAGGTTGAACAGGTCGGCGGTGAGGAAGGCGCCGTACAGGCCCATCAGCTGGATCTGGAACAGTGCGTGGAAGCTGGCCCCGGCACCGTCCCAGCGAGCGCGGGCAAACAGCAGGGCACTGAAACCGATGATGCCGGTGAGGGTCAGCAGCAGGGCCGACAGGTGGTCTACCACCAGCACGATGCCGAACGGTGCCGGCCAGTTGCCCGGCAGGTAGACACCGATCGATTCCGCCTGGCCCTGGGTGCGCACCCACAGCAGCAGGCTGACCGCGATGGCCAGGCCGGCAAAGGTCGACAGCAGGTTCAGCCAGGCCTTTGTCTGCCGGTGTTTCTCGCCCAGCAGCAACATCAATGCCGCGGTAACCAGGGGCAGCAGGATGGGCGCGATGATCAATTGGCTCATGCCACTCATTCGTCACGCTCCCGGCCATCCACATGGTCGGTACCGGTCAGGCCGCGCGAGGCCAGCAACACCACCAGGAACAGCGCGGTCATGGCGAAGCTGATGACGATGGCGGTGAGCACCAGGGCCTGCGGCAGCGGGTCGGTGTAGTGCAGCAGGTCCTGGGGCACGCCGTCCTTGATGATCGGTTCCTTGCCGATGAACAGGCTGCCCATGCTGAAGATGAACAGGTTGACCCCGTACGACAGCAGGCAGAGGCCCATGATCACCTGGTAGGTTCGCGGGCGCAGGATAAGCCACACTCCCGAAGCGGCCAGCACGCCGATGGCAACTGCAATCACTTCTTCCATCAGACGGCTCCTGCTTGGCTGGTTTTCGCCGGGTTACCCGGGCGGTAGGCGCGCACCGATTGGTGCGCCAGGGCGGTGAGGATCAGCAGGGTCGAGCCGACCACCACAGTGAACACCCCGACATCGAAGAACAGCGCGCTGGCCACGTGCACATCGCCGAGCAACGGCAGGTGCAGGTGGGCGGTATGGGTGGTGAGGAACGGGTAGCCCAGCAGCATGGCGCCCGCGCCGGTCAGGGTTGCGCACAGCAGCCCGGTGCCCATCCAGCGCAGCGGGCGCAGGCTCATCTGCGCCTCGACCCACTGGGTGCCGGCCACCATGTACTGCAGGATGAACGCCACCGACATCACCAGGCCGGCAACAAAGCCGCCACCCGGCTGGTTGTGGCCACGCATGAACAGGTACATCGACACCAGCAGGGCGATCGGCAGCAGCAAGCGCACCAGCACCGCGGGCACCATCATGAAGCCCAGGGCGGTGTCGGTGGCATGCCGCGGGTTGATCAGGTCGGTGACCACGTCGGGTGCCAGCTGACGCTGTTGCGCCGGCAGTTGCATGCTTTCCTTGGGCGGGCGGAAGCGCCGCAGCAGGGCGAACACGGTCAGCGCCACGGCCACAAGCACGGTGATTTCACCGAGGGTATCGAAGCCACGGAAGTCGACCAGCATGACATTGACGACGTTGGTGCCACCGCCCTGGGGTAGTGCCCGGCTCAGGTAGAACGAGGAAATGTCGTTCGGCGTCGGCCGGGTGAGCATGGCGTAGGACAGCACGGCCATGCCGCCACCTACAAGCACCGCCAGCAGCAGGTCGCGCAGGCGACGCATGCGCGCACGCTCGAGGCTGCCCGGCAGCGGCGATACGCCTTCGATTCGCCGCGGCAGCCAGCGCAGGCCGAGCAGGATCAGCACGGTGGTGACCACTTCCACTACCAGCTGTGTCAGGGCCAGATCGGGCGCGGAGAACCAGACGAAGGTGATGCAGGTCATCAGGCCGCAGACGCTGACCATGATCAACGCCGCCAAACGGTGATACTTGGCCTGGTAGGCAGCGCCGATGGCGCAGGCGATGGCGATCAGCCACAGCGCGACAAACACGCCCGAGCCCGGAATCTTCGGTCGGTCGCCCCAGCTGAGACCACTGTAGAGCATGGGGGTGAGGCCGGCGAGGAAGGCGGCGAGCACCAGCATGAACAGCTGCGATTGCAGGCGGCGGCTGGTGAGCAGGCGCTCGATGCGCCGCGCCAGCAGCATTAGCTGCACCTGGCCGTGTTCGAACAGGCGCTTGCCATTGAAGCGTTCGATCACCGGTGGGTAGGGGAAGCGGCCAAGGCGCAGCTGCTTGCGCAGCAGCAGGTAAAGCACGATACCGCCGCTCATGGCCACCAGGCTCATGATCAGCGGCGCGTTCCAGCCATGCCAGATGGCCAGGCTGTATTCCGGTAGGGTGCCGCCCACCACAGGCAGGGCGGCGGCGGCCAGCAGCGGGCCGACCGACTGGGCAGGGAAGATGCCCACCACCAGGCAGGTAAGCACCAGCAATTCGACCGGCGCACGCATCCAGCGTGGCGGTTCGTGTGGTGTGTGCGGGAGGTCCTGTGCAGTGGGGCCGAAGAACACATCGACGGTGAAGCGCAGGGCATAAGCCACGCTGAAGGTGCCGGCCAGGGTGGCGACCACCGGCAACGTGGCCTCGACCCAGGCAGTGGAGCTGATGAACACCGTTTCGGCGAAGAACATTTCCTTGGACAGGAAACCGTTCATCAACGGCACGCCGGCCATCGAGGCGCTGGCGACCATGGCCAGGGTGGCGGTGTATGGCACCAGGCGTATCAGCCCGCTGAGGCGGCGGATGTCACGGGTACCGCTTTCGTGGTCGATGATGCCGGCGGCCATGAACAACGAGGCCTTGAAGGTGGCGTGGTTGAGAATGTGGAACACCGCCGCGACCGCGGCCAGCGGGCTGTTCAGGCCCAGCAGCAGGGTAATCAGGCCCAGGTGGCTGATGGTCGAGTACGCCAGCAGGCCCTTGAGGTCGTTCTGGAACATGGCGGCGAAGGCGCCGAGCAGCAGGGTGAGGGCGCCAGCACCGCCTACGATCCAGAACCACTCTTCGCTGCCCGACAGCACCGGCCACAGGCGCGCCAGCAGGAACACCCCGGCCTTGACCATGGTCGCCGAGTGCAGATAAGCCGATACCGGGGTGGGCGCTGCCATGGCATGGGGCAGCCAGAACTGGAAGGGGAACTGTGCGCTCTTGCTCAGGGCGCCGATGAGGATCAGCGGCAGCAGCACCGGGTACAGCGCATGCTGGCGGATGGTGTTGCCGGCAGCCAGGACCTTGTCCAGGTCGTAGCTGCCGACCACATGGCCGAGCAGCAGGGCACCCACCAGCAGGCACAAGCCGCCCGCGCCCGTGACCATCAGCGCCATGTAGGCGCCACGGCGGGCGTCGGCACGGTGGTGCCAGTAGCCAATCAGCAGGAACGAGAACAGGCTGGTGAGTTCCCAGAAGAACACCAGCTGGATCAGGTTGCCGGAGATCACCAGGCCGAGCATGGCGCCCATGAAGGCGAGGAAGAAGGCGAAGAAGCGCGGCACCGGGTCTTGTGGCGACATGTAGTAGCGGGCATACAGCGAAACCAGCGTACCGATGCCCAGCACCAGCAGCGAGAACAGCCAGGCGAAGCCGTCCATGCGCAGCACCAGGTTCAACCCCAGGCTGGGCAGCCAGAGGAACTCTTCGCGAATCACGCCACCGTGGGCAACCTGAGGGTACAGCAGTGCTACCTGGACAGTGCCGACCAGGGCCACGAGCCCGGCAAGAATGGACTCCGCGTTACGTGCGTTGTGCGGCAGCACTGCTGCCAGGCAACTGCCCACGAACGGCAGAAGCAATAGCACTATCAATGACATAGCGTTCTATTCTGGAGAAGTTTGCAAAGAATCATACGTGCCGAGGGGTTGATCACCAACACGCAAGCTGTCGCAGAATCCTACAAACAGGCTGTGACAAGCTGTTTTTTTATAACAGATTCTTACAAAGCATAGCCGCAGTTGGCGGCTTTACAGGCCAGCCTGGCGTTCACCTTCATCCGTCACTTCCCGCGATTCGGCCACCTCGCGCGGGCGGCGCACCTTGAGTTCGCTGACCACCACCGCGATCACGATCAGCAGGCCGCCGAGCAGTGCCACGCCCGGCAGGCGCTCACCGGCGATGCGCCCGACGATCCCGGCCCATACTGGTTCGCCGGCATAGATGAGGGTGGCGCGGGTGGGCGAGACCGACTTCTGCGCCCAGTTCATGGCTACCTGGATCACCGCGCTCATGGCGCCCAGGCCCACGGCACTGGTCAGCAGCAGCCAGGAAAAATCGGGTATGCGCTCCTGGGTCGGCACGATCATCAGGAACGCCAGCAGCGAGGCGGTCGCCAGCTGCACCACGGTGACCCGGCGCACATCGACCTGCCCGGCGTAGCGGCTGATCAGGATGATTTCGCCGGCAATGGCCACGGCGCTGACCAGGGTTACCAGCTCGCCTTCGCTGAAGTGCAGGCTGCCACCCTCCGGACCGGCCAGCAGCATCAGGCCGATGAACGCCAGGCCGATACCGATGCTGGGCATCAGGCCGGGGCGCCGGCCCAGCACCAGCCATTGCAGCAGCGGCACGAACGGCACGTACAGCGCGGTGATGAACGCCGACTGGCTGCTGCTGATGGTTTGCAGGCCCATGGTCTGCAGGCCGTAGCCGAGCATGATCGACACCCCGATCAGCATGCCGGCCTTCAGTTCGGTGAAGGTCAGCCCTGGCAGCGCCCGCGCCGAGACCACCCCGACGAACAGCGCGGCTGCGGCGAAGCGCAGGCCGACGAAGAACATCGGGCCGCTGACGCTCATCACGTTGTGCACCAGCAGGAAGGTGCCGCCCCACAGCATGGTGATGAACACCAGCACCAATTCGGCCTTGCTCAGGCGAAAGGCAATGGCAGGGGTCGGTTTGCTGCTGGGCTGGCTCATGGTCTTGCGCACTCGGAGGGGGCGGCGCACAATCGCCGCAAAGTGGGCAGTATACTGCGCAATACCGACCAGTGAGCAATATAGTGCACAAAGATTCCTCGCACCGGGCATCGGTGCTGCAACATGTCAGCCTCAATGTACGCAGCCTGCGCAACGCCGCGGGTATGAGCCAGACGGCGTTGGCGGAGCGTTCCGGGGTCAGCCGGCGCATGCTGGTGGCGATCGAGGCGGGCGAGAAGAATGTCAGCCTGACTACTCTCGACCTGATTGCCGAGGCCTTGGGCGTGGCTTTCAGTACTCTGATCCAGGCACCTGACCAGCGCGACCCCGGGCGCATCGAAGAGTTGGCCTGGGCCGGGGAGCACCCGCAGAGTCGGGCGGTGCTGCTGGGCAGCAGCGTGGCGCGGCGCGAGGTGGAACTGTGGGAATGGACCCTGGCACCGGGCGAGTGCTATTCCAGCGAGGCTGATGCCGAAGGCTGGAGCGAGCAGATTTATGTGGCGCAAGGGCAACTGACGCTGATTATCGAAGGGGTCGAGCATCGCCTGCAGGTCGGGCAGTTCCATGTGTTTCCCAGTAACTGCCGGTATGCCTATCGCAACGATGGGGCGGTGGCGGTGCGGTTTGTGCGCAATGTGGTGATTTGATCGAGAGGTGTTGCTGCCTCCAGGGCCTCATCGCCGGCAAGCCAGCTCCCACAGGTTCGCCACTGGCTATGAGCCTGAAGGTGGACCTGTGGGAGCTGGCTTGCCGGCGATGAGGCCCGTATGGGCAACCAAGGTTCGCGGTCAGTCTCCTATCAACTCATCGGTCCTGACCACCTTGGCATAGGCAAACGCCAACGCCGCCATCACCGAATCATGCACCTGCGCCGCCGGCACCCGCTTGCCATCGAACTCCAGTGGCAGCGTGGCACAGGCGTCGTGCGCCACGGTCACGTCGTAACCCAGGTCGGCCGCGGCCCGGGTGGCGGCGTCGATGCACATGTGGCTCATGCTGCCGACGATGGTCAGGGCCTCGATGCCATGCCGGTCCAGCGTGTGCTCAAGGTCGGTACCGAGGAAGGCGTTGACCTTGTGCTTGAGCACCACCGGCTCACCGGCTTGAGGCTCGACCTTGGCATGGATCGCCGCACCCTGCGAGCCTGGCGCGAAGAACGGCGCATCGGCGCTTTCGAACTCATGCCGCACATGCACCACCAAGTCGCCCCGTTGACGCGCTGCCGCCAACAGGCGGGCAGCATTGTCGGCCGCCTGGTCGGCACCATCGAGGGTCCATTTGCCGCCCGGGAAGTAGTCGTTCTGGATGTCGATGATGATCAGCGCCTGCTTGCTCATGCTGCCTCCTGTGGCAGTAGTCGTTGGATGACGTTAGTTATAGGCTGTGTGCACTGACCTGAGGATTGGCGCGAACGACACTATGCAGGCAAAAACTGACAACCCCGCCAGCCTGGACATCGGCCTGCTGCTGTACCCCGGCGCGCAGCGTGCTGCCGTGCATGGGCTGGCCGACCTTTTCCTGGTAGCCAACCGGGTGGTTGCCGAACTGGGTGCTGTCGAGTTGCCGTCGGCGCGTATCAGCTTTTGGCAGGCAGACGAGGCAGGGCGGTTGCAGCTTGCCCCTGAGAGCCCGCCTGCCGCCGCGGCCGATCTGCGGGTGCTGATCATTCCGCCAAGCCTGGAGTCGGCACCACAGGGTGAGCTGCTTGAGCGCCATCGCGCGTCGTTGTGCCAGTTGCACGGGCACGGCACGGTGCTGGCATCGGTGTGCATCGGGGTGTTCTTCATCGCCGCCAGTGGTCTGCTCGACGGGCGCCCGGCCTGTACCCACTGGAACTACGTGCATTCGCTTGCCCAGCGTTTTCCCAAGGTGCGGGTCGAGGCCCAGCAGCCGTTGCTGGACGATGGCGACATCGTCACCTCGGCCGGGCTGATGGCCTGGACCGACCTGGGCTTGCGCTTGCTGGAGCGCTTCATGGGCGCGACGGTGGCGCGGGAAACTGCCCGCTACCTGGCGGTCGACCCGGTCGCGGCGCCACTGCCCGGTGCAGTGTTCAACCCACGCCTGGACCATGGTGATGAAGCAGTGCTGAAAGTGCAGCACTGGTTGCAGGGCAACGGTGGGCAGGATGCCGACCTGGCCAGCATGGCCGCATGCGCGGGGCTGGAGGAACGCACTTTCCTGCGGCGTTTTCGTGCTGCCACGGGGCTACGGCCGACCGAGTACTGCCAGCAGGTGAGGGTGGGGCGTGCGTGCCGCTTGCTGGAGTTCACCCGGCGCAATGTCGAGCAGATCGCCTGGGGCGTCGGTTACCAGGACCCGGGTGCGTTTCGCAAGGTGTTTCAGCGCATCACCGGCCTGACCCCGAGTGATTATCGGCGGCGCTTCGCGGTATCGGGTTAGGGCGCGGGGGCGTTCCCGGTGCGGAAACCGCTTGACCTTGACATAACTTGAGGTTTTACCCTGCTCTGCATCGCGCTGTAGGCGTCCGTCACCAGGAGACCGTTCATGACGGCAACATCCCATGCCCTGTGGTTTACCCAGATGATCGAATTTGAAGTGCCTGGCAAGTTCCAGCAGGCGTTGGCCCAAGCGCTGGTGGCGCGCAGCGAAGAGCTGGCCGCGCGTTGCGAAGGACTGCAGGGCGTCAGTATTCAGGCCAGCGACGATGGCAGCCGGGTGCTGCAGTACCTGCAGTGGCAATCCCGCCAGGCGTGGGCAGCGGCGGCCGTATATTTCGTCGGGGAACCTTTCCTCGACCTGCTTGGCCAGTACCAGGCGCGTGGCGTCAACTTTGCTGCCTACCAGACGCTGCGCAGCCTGGTGCGCGGTGCCGATGGCGGCCTGCATTGCCAGGTGGGTGAGCCTCAGGCATACCAGGGCGCGTAGTGCGGGTAGCGATCCAGGCGGGCGCCAATGACCATTTCGCTGACCCATGCCGCCAGGATCGAACTGTAGGCTTTCTGGCTCTCTTCGCTGGACAGCGCGTGGTCGGCACCGTCGACGATGCGGTGGGTGAGCGAATGGGCGCTGACGAATGCCGAGCGGTAGCTCATCAAGGTGCTGTGCGGTACGTAGTCGTCCTGCTCGGACTCGACCAGCAGTACATCGCCACCGAACTCGGCACAGGCTGCCAGTGCGCGGTTGTCTGCCGGGCCGAGCAGGCGTTGGCGATAGGCGTTCAGCCGTTGCCGGTCGAGGGTTTGCTTGGGGAGGTTCCATTCGTCGTCCCAGTACATCGCGGGTACCCTGAGGGCCAGCCATTTGACCGGCCGCTCACGGGTCAGCAAGGTGGCCAGGTAGCCGCCATAGCTGCTACCGATGATGGCGATGGCACTGGTGTCGACGGCTGGGTGGCTTGCCAGCCGGTCGTATGCCACCAGCAGGTCGGTCAGGTTCTGTTCGCGGGTTACCGTCAGCCGTTGGCTTTCGGTTTTTTCGTGGCCGCGCAGGTCGAAGGTCATGCATACGCAGCCCAGCCCGGTGATATGCCGGGCGCGGGCCAGGTCGCGTTGCTGGCTGCCACCCCAGCCGTGGACGAAGAGAATGCCCGGCATCTTGCTGCCGGGGCTGACCAAGGTGCCGACGATGCTGTCATCCTCGACCTGGAGTTCAACGGTTTCACTTTGAATGGTCATGTTCGCGAATCCGCGCAAATTTGCTGAGTTGTCCGAGTTCACTGTCGTTTCCTTGGTAAAAGAGGGTGGCGTCAGTGGGTAGTTCGGGGGCGCCGAACACTTCATGGGTGGAGGCACGTACCCGTTGCAATGCCGGGTCGTCGGCGAACGCCTGCAAGGCCAGCAGTTCGGCACTGCTGGCACCGCCCAGGCGCCAGGATTGCTCGAGTACGCCGCTGCGCAGGTGGCCCTGTGGGTTCACGCCGCGGGCAATGTCGTAGTTGCGCCGCGAGGCGATGAAGCCGGGGAAGTGCTGCTCGGCGGCCTGTTCGTAGGCCATCGCCTGGTTGATGGCCAGGCGCAGCGGCTCATCCAGCGGCAGTTGCAGCAGTGCCTGGTAGTCACCGCGTACCACTACCAGGTCGGAGCCGCCATACACTTCCGTGCCCTGATGGTCGCGGGTAAGTTGCTGGGTGCCGTGATAGCTGCAGGTCAGGCCGGCGACACGTACCTGGCCAACGCTGAAGGTTTGCACTTCGCTCAGGTCTTCCTCGAGCACCAACCCCCATAGCGCAAGGTCCTGGTCATCCATGCCGGCCAGCAGCGGTTCCAGCTCATCCGCCGTGGTTATGACCTGTTGCCCACGGCCTGCGCAGGCCAGTACCGGCTTGATTCGCAACGGGCCGTCCGTCAGTAACAGCTGTGCGGCGGTCCGTGCATCGGCCTTGCTGAATACGGTGTAGCCGCGCAGCAGGGCGTCGCAGGCTTGCCGTGCGAAGGCATCGGTCCAGCCCGGCGGGAAACTGGCCCCGGCCGGCAGCGGGTGGGAAATCGCCTTGGTCGCCATGTAGGGGTGTGCGACCAGGCCACCGAAAAGGTCCTGTTCGCTGCAGATGCCGAGGGCGGCATGGCGTTCGGGATCGACCAGGGTTTCGGTGGGCAGGTAGTAGTAGCCGTCGGTGGCGCTTGGTGGCTGGCTGGGTTGCACGTGCGGGCAGCCCAGAAGGCGGGCCAGGCCATCGGCAAGCTTCAGGTGCACGGCATGCTCGTGGTCGGGGGTGTGCGCGCGGGTGTCGAGCAGCACCACGCCGCTTTTAGGGGCGCAGGCGTTGGGCATGGTCATTTGCCTGTGTGCAATGAATGTACTGAGTGTGAAGCCGGTGCTTTGTGGAAGTTCAGCGGAACTGGATCGGTGGTTCTGGCCCGTCTGTAGGAAATGTCCGGTATGCGCAGGGCGTCACGGGCAATGCATGCCGTGTGTCGGTCGCCAAGATTGCAGGGCTTCGGCGGCTGTTCCATTATCGGCACACTGGATAAACCGTGATGTAGCCGCAGGAGAGCGCATGAACGTTCAGACCACCCTTGGGCAAAGCGTGCCGCAGCGTTTGGCGCTGGTTCGCCAGGCCATGGCCGCAGAGGGCATCGATGCCTTGCTGGTACCTTCGGCCGACCCCCATCTTTCCGAATATCTGCCTGGTTACTGGCAAGGGCGCCAGTGGCTTTCGGGTTTCCATGGCTCGGTCGGCACGCTGGTCGTCACAGCTGGCTTTGCCGGGTTGTGGGTCGATAGCCGCTACTGGGAACAGGCGGAACACGAGCTGGCAGGCAGTGGCATCGAGCTGATGAAGCTGCTGCCGGGCAAGCCTGGTGCGCTGGAATGGCTGGGCGATCACGTCGAGCCCAACGGCAGCGTGGCGGTAGATGGTGCGGTCATGGCGCTGGCTTCGGCGCGCCAACTGAGCGATCGGCTGAAGGCGCGCGGGGCGCGATTGGTGACTGACAAGGACCTGCTGGGCCAGGTCTGGGAAGGGCGCCCGGCGCTGCCAGGCAACCCGGTCTACCAGCATTTGCCGCCGCACGCCACGGTGAACCGTGCGGAAAAACTGGCGCAGTTGCGCCAGAGCGTGCAGGCCAAGGGGGCCGATTGGCATTTCATCGCCACCCTGGATGACATCGCCTGGCTGTTCAACCTGCGCGGTAGCGATGTTTCCTACAATCCGGTGTTCGTGGCCTTTGCCCTGATCAGCCAGCAGCAGGCCATCCTGTTCGTCGGCCAGGACAAGCTCGACGAACATCTACGCAAGGTGCTTGCGGCCGACGGTATCGAAGTGCGTGACTACGCCGAAGCAGGCAAGGCCCTTGCCGCCATGCCGGCCGGCAGCCGATTGCTGGTCGACCCGGCCCGGGTGACCTGCGGCCTGCTGGATAACCTGCCGGCCGAGGTGGAGCTGGTCGAGGGCCTCAACCCCAGCACCTTGAGCAAGTCGTGCAAGGGTGATGAGGACCTGGTGCACATCCGGCAGGTGATGGAGCAGGATGGCGCGGCCCTGTGCGAATTCTTCGCCTGGCTCGAGGCCAACCTTGGTCGTGAGCTGGTTACCGAGCTGACGATCGACGAGCAGTTGAGTGCCGCCCGTGCCCGCCGCCCAGGCTTCGTGTCGTTGAGCTTCTCGACCATTGCCGCCTTCAACGGCAATGGCGCGATGCCGCATTACCGCGCCACGGAACAGTCGCACGCGGTCATCGAGGGCGATGGTCTGCTGCTGATCGATTCGGGCGGGCAGTACCTGGGGGGCACCACCGACATCACGCGCATGGTGCCGGTGGGCAACCCGAGCCTTGCACAGAAGCAGGATTGCACACGCGTGCTCAAAGGCATGATCGCCCTGTCGCGTGCCACCTTCCCGCGGGGCGTGCTATCGCCGTTGCTCGACGCCATTGCCCGGGCACCGATCTGGGCTGACCAGGTGGATTACGGCCACGGCACCGGGCATGGTGTGGGCTACTTCATGAACGTGCACGAGGGGCCGCAGGTAATTGCCTACCAGGCGGCACCCACGCCGCAGACCGCGATGCAGGTGGGCATGATCAGCTCGATCGAGCCGGGTACGTACCGCCCAGGGCAGTGGGGAGTGCGCATCGAGAACCTGGTGGTCAATCGCGAGGTCGGCAAGAGCGCCTTCGGCGACTTCCTGAACTTCGAGACCCTGACGCTATGCCCGATCGATACCCGCTGCCTGGTGCCCGAGTTGTTGTCCAGGGAAGAACTGGACTGGTTGAATGGCTATCACGCCAGAGTACGCGAGCGTCTGGCGCCGTTGCTCAAGGATGACGCGCTGGCCTGGCTGGAGGCGCGCACCGCGCCCTTGTAAGGTGGCAAATGAAAAGGGCAGCTTGCGAGCTGCCCTTTTTTCTACTTGCAGATGACGATCATGCTGCGGCTGGTGTAACCCGCCGGGTTGATGCCGAACAAGTAGTCACCGGGTTCTTCATCGCTATCGCCCGAGCGTGCAATGACCCGGTATCCGCGCGTGCTGCAGGAGCTTGCGGCCTTGCTGTAGCAGTTGTCCCACGAGGAAGACAGGCCGGAGCAATTGATATGCAGGCCTTTCTTGCCCTTTTTGACCTCGGTCTTGGCCGTGGCGGCACATCCAGCAATAGCCAAGATGGCCAGGATGAGCAAAATACGTTTCATTCCTGTCCTTAAATGCAGGGCGGATCAGCTGCCTGGCCCTGTCGTTATAGCTTTGGTTCTTCCTGAAATTTCCCCAGCGTCCGTGTTCGGTCCAGTAGATAGCGTAAAGATGATGATTCTGTGACAGCTTAATCAGCGAGACGGGTCGCTACAATCACTAATCCTGTCTCAAATGAAAATATTTCTCATGTCAGTCAGTGGCAACGACCGGGCTGGGTTCCTTGCGCATGGACAGGGTGGTGCCGACAGACGCGGTGATGATCGCCAGAATAGCCAGCCACTGGGTAATCGTCAGTACCTCGCCCAGGAACAGCAGGCCGGACAATGCGCCGAATGCTGGCTCGATACTCATGAGGGTGCCGAAGGTGCGTGCCGGGATACGCGTGAGGGCAACCATTTCCAGGCTGTAGGGCAGGGCGGTGGACAACACCGCGACGCCTAGCGCCATGGGGATCAGGGCAGGTGTGAGCAATGCGCTGCCGGCGTGGGCGATACCGATGGGGGCAACGAACAGCGCGGCCACCACTACGCCCAGTGCGGCACTCTGGATACCATGCTCGGCCCCGGCACGTTGCCCGAACAGGATGTACAGCGCCCAGCATACGCCCGCGCCCAGGGCATAGGCAGCGCCGACCGGGTCGAGGGCCTGCCCGCCATGGCCGGCAGGCAGCAACAGCAGCAGGCCGACGATGGCCAGGGCAATCCACAGGAAGTCGATCGGCCGGCGCGAGGAGAAGATTGCCACGGCCAGCGGGCCGGTGAATTCCAGTGCCACGGCAATGCCGATCGGTACCGTTTGCAGGGCCAGATAGAAGAGGAAGTTCATGCCGCCCAGCGCCATGCCGTAGATGATGACGTTGCGCAGGGTATTGCGGGTCATGCGCACACGCCAAGGGCGCAGGATAAGCAGCATGATGATGCTGGCGAAGATCAGGCGCAGGGTGGTGGTGCCTTGCGCGCCGATGATGGGGAACATGCTTTTGGCCAGGGAGGCGCCGGACTGTATCGATGCCATGGCGATGAGCAGCAGGCCGATCGGGAAGAGGGTAGCGGCCAGGCTGCGGGGCTGGGTGTTCATTTCTGCGCGACGATCCTTGAGCGGGATTGGGGTGAGCAATATAGTGCGCAAATACGGTGGGTGGGGGCAAGGTGCCCGGCGTTGTTATTTCGGTGCTCGATCTCACCGGCGCTGCAAGGCTCGCGGCGAGCACCATGCGGCCCTGACGCGGTCTTTTTCAAAAAAACCTAAATTATTGAAATTAAAGGTTGACCTCCTGAAACACCGCCCTATAATGCGCACCACTCCAACGCGGTAGCGAAGCAAAGCCAGCCACCATGTTGAGTCAAGTGTTTTAAGCTAAACGAGTTTCTCGCAAAAAACTTCAAAATAAACGTTTGACAGCAAATGAGGAAAGCGTAGAATGCGCGCCTCGGTTGAGACGAAAGGCTCTTAACCAAACGCTCTTTAACAAATCGAATCAAGCAATTCGTGTGGGTGCTTGTGAGTACGGACTGATAGTCACAAAGATTATCAGCATCACAAGTGGCCATGCGAGAAATCACATAGTCATTTGAGATTGCTGAGCCAAGTTTAGGGTTTCTTAAAAACCCAAGCAGTATTGAACTGAAGAGTTTGATCATGGCTCAGATTGAACGCTGGCGGCAGGCCTAACACATGCAAGTCGAGCGGATGACGGGAGCTTGCTCCTTGATTCAGCGGCGGACGGGTGAGTAATGCCTAGGAATCTGCCTGGTAGTGGGGGACAACGTTTCGAAAGGAACGCTAATACCGCATACGTCCTACGGGAGAAAGCAGGGGACCTTCGGGCCTTGCGCTATCAGATGAGCCTAGGTCGGATTAGCTAGTTGGTGAGGTAATGGCTCACCAAGGCGACGATCCGTAACTGGTCTGAGAGGATGATCAGTCACACTGGAACTGAGACACGGTCCAGACTCCTACGGGAGGCAGCAGTGGGGAATATTGGACAATGGGCGAAAGCCTGATCCAGCCATGCCGCGTGTGTGAAGAAGGTCTTCGGATTGTAAAGCACTTTAAGTTGGGAGGAAGGGCAGTAAGTTAATACCTTGCTGTTTTGACGTTACCGACAGAATAAGCACCGGCTAACTCTGTGCCAGCAGCCGCGGTAATACAGAGGGTGCAAGCGTTAATCGGAATTACTGGGCGTAAAGCGCGCGTAGGTGGTTCGTTAAGTTGGATGTGAAAGCCCCGGGCTCAACCTGGGAACTGCATCCAAAACTGGCGAGCTAGAGTACGGTAGAGGGTGGTGGAATTTCCTGTGTAGCGGTGAAATGCGTAGATATAGGAAGGAACACCAGTGGCGAAGGCGACCACCTGGACTGATACTGACACTGAGGTGCGAAAGCGTGGGGAGCAAACAGGATTAGATACCCTGGTAGTCCACGCCGTAAACGATGTCAACTAGCCGTTGGAATCCTTGAGATTTTAGTGGCGCAGCTAACGCATTAAGTTGACCGCCTGGGGAGTACGGCCGCAAGGTTAAAACTCAAATGAATTGACGGGGGCCCGCACAAGCGGTGGAGCATGTGGTTTAATTCGAAGCAACGCGAAGAACCTTACCAGGCCTTGACATGCAGAGAACTTTCCAGAGATGGATTGGTGCCTTCGGGAACTCTGACACAGGTGCTGCATGGCTGTCGTCAGCTCGTGTCGTGAGATGTTGGGTTAAGTCCCGTAACGAGCGCAACCCTTGTCCTTAGTTACCAGCACGTTATGGTGGGCACTCTAAGGAGACTGCCGGTGACAAACCGGAGGAAGGTGGGGATGACGTCAAGTCATCATGGCCCTTACGGCCTGGGCTACACACGTGCTACAATGGTCGGTACAGAGGGTTGCCAAGCCGCGAGGTGGAGCTAATCTCACAAAACCGATCGTAGTCCGGATCGCAGTCTGCAACTCGACTGCGTGAAGTCGGAATCGCTAGTAATCGCGAATCAGAATGTCGCGGTGAATACGTTCCCGGGCCTTGTACACACCGCCCGTCACACCATGGGAGTGGGTTGCACCAGAAGTAGCTAGTCTAACCTTCGGGAGGACGGTTACCACGGTGTGATTCATGACTGGGGTGAAGTCGTAACAAGGTAGCCGTAGGGGAACCTGCGGCTGGATCACCTCCTTAATCGACGACATCAGCCTGCTGATGAGCTCCCACACGAATTGCTTGATTCATTGTAAAAGACGATGCTGTAACGCGACCCTGTTATAGGTCTGTAGCTCAGTTGGTTAGAGCGCACCCCTGATAAGGGTGAGGTCGGCAGTTCAAATCTGCCCAGACCTACCATTACATGGTTCAGCCGTAGAATACGGGGCCATAGCTCAGCTGGGAGAGCGCCTGCCTTGCACGCAGGAGGTCAGCGGTTCGATCCCGCTTGGCTCCACCACTTTCGCCGTACGCAGTAGCTTGTCAGAACTTAGAAATGAACATTCAGTTCGAATGTTGATTTCTGACTTTTGTCAGATCGTTCTTTAAAAATTCGGATATGTGATAGATATAGACTGATGACCAGTTTCACTGCTGGTTAATCAGGCTAAGGTAAAATTTGTGAGTTCTGCTCGAAAGAGCAACATGCGAATTTTCGGCGAATGTCGTCTTCACAGTATAACCAGATTGCTTGGGGTTATATGGTCAAGTGAAGAAGCGCATACGGTGGATGCCTTGGCAGTCAGAGGCGATGAAAGACGTGGTAGCCTGCGATAAGCTTTGGGGAGTCGGCAAACAGACTGTGATCCAGAGATCTCTGAATGGGGGAACCCACTCAGCACAAGCTGAGTATCTTGTACTGAATACATAGGTGCAAGAGGCGAACCAGGGGAACTGAAACATCTAAGTACCCTGAGGAAAAGAAATCAACCGAGATTCCCTTAGTAGTGGCGAGCGAACGGGGACCAGCCCTTAAGTTGATTTGAGATTAGTGGAACGCTCTGGAAAGTGCGGCCATAGTGGGTGATAGCCCCGTACACGAAAATCTCTTGTCAATGAAATCGAGTAGGACGGAGCACGAGAAACTTTGTCTGAATATGGGGGGACCATCCTCCAAGGCTAAATACTACTGACTGACCGATAGTGAACCAGTACCGTGAGGGAAAGGCGAAAAGAACCCCGGAGAGGGGAGTGAAATAGAACCTGAAACCGTATGCGTACAAGCAGTGGGAGCCTACTTTGTTAGGTGACTGCGTACCTTTTGTATAATGGGTCAGCGACTTATATTCAGTGGCGAGCTTAACCGAATAGGGGAGGCGTAGCGAAAGCGAGTCTTAATAGGGCGTTTAGTCGCTGGGTATAGACCCGAAACCGGGCGATCTATCCATGGGCAGGTTGAAGGTTAGGTAACACTGACTGGAGGACCGAACCGACTACCGTTGAAAAGTTAGCGGATGACCTGTGGATCGGAGTGAAAGGCTAATCAAGCTCGGAGATAGCTGGTTCTCCTCGAAAGCTATTTAGGTAGCGCCTCATGTATCACTCCAGGGGGTAGAGCACTGTTTCGGCTAGGGGGTCATCCCGACTTACCAAACCGATGCAAACTCCGAATACCTGGAAGTGCCGAGCATGGGAGACACACGGCGGGTGCTAACGTCCGTCGTGAAAAGGGAAACAACCCAGACCGTCAGCTAAGGTCCCAAAGTCATGGTTAAGTGGGAAACGATGTGGGAAGGCTTAGACAGCTAGGAGGTTGGCTTAGAAGCAGCCACCCTTTAAAGAAAGCGTAATAGCTCACTAGTCGAGTCGGCCTGCGCGGAAGATGTAACGGGGCTCAAACCATGCACCGAAGCTACGGGTGTCATCTTTGATGACGCGGTAGAGGAGCGTTCTGTAAGCCTGTGAAGGTGAGTTGAGAAGCTTGCTGGAGGTATCAGAAGTGCGAATGCTGACATGAGTAACGACAATGCGAGTGAAAAACTCGCACGCCGAAAGACCAAGGTTTCCTGCGCAACGTTAATCGACGCAGGGTTAGTCGGTCCCTAAGGCGAGGCTGAAAAGCGTAGTCGATGGAAAACAGGTTAATATTCCTGTACTTCCAGTTATTGCGATGGAGGGACGGAGAAGGTTAGGCCAGCCTGGCGTTGGTTGTCCAGGTTTAAGGTGGTAGGCTGAAATCTTAGGCAAATCCGGGATTTCAAGGCCGAGAGCTGATGACGAGTTGCCTCTAGGCGACGAAGTGGTTGATACCATGCTTCCAAGAAAAGCTCCTAAGCTTCAGATAACTGGGAACCGTACCCCAAACCGACACAGGTGGTTAGGTAGAGAATACCAAGGCGCTTGAGAGAACTCGGGTGAAGGAACTAGGCAAAATGGCACCGTAACTTCGGGAGAAGGTGCGCCGGCGAGGGTGAAGGACTTGCTCCGTAAGCCCATGCCGGTCGAAGATACCAGGCCGCTGCGACTGTTTATTAAAAACACAGCACTCTGCAAACACGAAAGTGGACGTATAGGGTGTGACGCCTGCCCGGTGCCGGAAGGTTAATTGATGGGGTTAGCGCAAGCGAAGCTCTTGATCGAAGCCCCGGTAAACGGCGGCCGTAACTATAACGGTCCTAAGGTAGCGAAATTCCTTGTCGGGTAAGTTCCGACCTGCACGAATGGCGTAACGATGGCGGCGCTGTCTCCACCCGAGACTCAGTGAAATTGAAATCGCTGTGAAGATGCAGTGTATCCGCGGCTAGACGGAAAGACCCCGTGAACCTTTACTATAGCTTTGCACTGGACTTTGAATTTGCTTGTGTAGGATAGGTGGGAGGCTTTGAAGTGGGGACGCCAGTTCTCATGGAGCCATCCTTGAAATACCACCCTGGCAACTTTGAGGTTCTAACTCAGGTCCGTTATCCGGATCGAGGACAGTGTATGGTGGGTAGTTTGACTGGGGCGGTCTCCTCCCAAAGAGTAACGGAGGAGTACGAAGGTGCGCTCAGACCGGTCGGAAATCGGTCGTAGAGTATAAAGGCAAAAGCGCGCTTGACTGCGAGACAAACACGTCGAGCAGGTACGAAAGTAGGTCTTAGTGATCCGGTGGTTCTGTATGGAAGGGCCATCGCTCAACGGATAAAAGGTACTCCGGGGATAACAGGCTGATACCGCCCAAGAGTTCATATCGACGGCGGTGTTTGGCACCTCGATGTCGGCTCATCACATCCTGGGGCTGAAGCCGGTCCCAAGGGTATGGCTGTTCGCCATTTAAAGTGGTACGCGAGCTGGGTTTAGAACGTCGTGAGACAGTTCGGTCCCTATCTGCCGTGGACGTTTGAGATTTGAGAGGGGCTGCTCCTAGTACGAGAGGACCGGAGTGGACGAACCTCTGGTGTTCCGGTTGTCACGCCAGTGGCATTGCCGGGTAGCTATGTTCGGAAGAGATAACCGCTGAAAGCATCTAAGCGGGAAACTTGCCTCAAGATGAGATCTCACTGGGATCTTGAATCCCCTGAAGGGCCGTCGAAGACTACGACGTTGATAGGTTGGGTGTGTAAGCGCTGTGAGGCGTTGAGCTAACCAATACTAATTGCCCGTGAGGCTTGACCATATAACACCCAAGCAATTTGCTAACGCAGATTGCGGTGGTGAAGACGAAGCAACCGAAAGTTCGCAACATCACAAATATCGCATATCCGAATTCGCTGGGCTGTCCATCTGGACATTCTGGCAACAGAATTTCTTGACGACCATAGAGCATTGGAACCACCTGATCCCATCCCGAACTCAGCAGTGAAACGATGCATCGCCGATGGTAGTGTGGGGTTTCCCCATGTGAGAGTAGGTCATCGTCAAGATTCATTTCGCAAAACCCCTATCTGCGCATGCAGGTAGGGGTTTTGTCTTTCTGGCCAATAAGTCCCAGACCTGTGCAACGCTCCCACAGAGGCCCGCGTAGCTCCGAAAGCAATCATGAAATGTGCGTCATTTATGCCTGACGAATCACAGGTCAATGCTACGCTCGCGGAAATACTCAGCACGGATACCCATCATGGAAATGAACTGGCACCAGGCCTTGCAAGAGAGCCTGAGCTGGCTGGCAATCGCCTCGTTCATCACCCTTGTCTGCTTCACAGCAGCCGCCACACTGGCCGTACGTTGTACGCGCTGGGGCAGCCAGTTCTGGCAGCTTGCCGGGCCCTATTTCAGTTTCAGGCGCAGTTGGCGGCCGTTACTGGTATTCGCCCTGCTGCTGGTTCTGACGCTATTCTCGGTGCGTCTGAACGTGCTGTTCTCATTCTGGTACAACGGCTTCTACAGCGCCTTGCAGGGCCTTGACCAAGCCGCTTTCTGGTACCTGCTCGGTGTCTTTGCAGTATTGGCCACCATCCATGTGCTGCGTTCGCTGTTCACCTTCTATGTAAGCCAGGCGTTCAGCATCCAGTGGCGAGTCTGGCTGACTGAGCGCCTGACCCACGACTGGATGCATGGCGATGCCTACTACCGTGGCCAGTTCCTCGCCGAGCCCGTGGACAACCCTGACCAACGTATCGAACTGGACGTCAACGCCTTTGTCAGCAACTCGGTGACCCTCGCCCTGGGCGCAGTCAGTGCGCTGGTTTCGCTGGTGGCGTTCACCGGCATCCTCTGGGGGCTGTCGGCGCCGCTGGCCGTTGCCGGTGTGGAGATTCCCCGGGCTATGGTGTTTGCCGTGTACCTTTACGTCATCGTCGCCACCTGGATCGCCTTCCGCCTCGGGCGACCGCTGATCCGCCTGAACTTCCTCAACGAAAAGCTCACCGCCAACTTCCGTTACGCGCTGATGCGTCTGCGCGAAAATGCCGAGAACATCGCTTTCTACCAGGGCGCGCAGGTCGAGCGGGGCACGTTGCTGGGTCGCTTTGGTGCCTTGATCGTGAATGCCTGGGCGCTGGTGTTCCGGAACCTGAAATTCAGCGGTTTCAACCTGGGCGTGAGCCAGGTCGCAGTGGTGTTCCCCTTCATTCTGCAGGCACCGCGCTTCTTCAGCGGGGCGATCAAGCTGGGCGACGTCATGCAGACCTCCCAGGCCTTTGGCCAGGTGCAGGATTCGTTGTCGTTCTTCCGCGAGTCGTATGATGCGTTTGCCCAGTACCGGGCCACCCTCGACCGTCTGACCGGCTTCCTCGATGCCAACGAGCAGGCGAGCGCTTTGCCGCGCGTCATCACCGAGGACCAGGAGCATGCCTTGGCGATCAGCCGCCTGCAGGTGCTGCGCCCGGACGGGCATGCCCTTATCACCGACCTGGACCTTGACCTGCATGCCGGCCAGGCGCTGTTGATCAAGGGGCCGTCGGGCAGCGGTAAAACCACGCTGCTGCGTGCGCTGGCGGGACTCTGGCCGTACGCCGAGGGTGAGGTCAGGCGGCCGCTGGGCCACCAGGCGCTGTTCCTGTCGCAGCGGCCGTACCTGCCGCTGGGCGATCTGCGCACTGTCATCGCCTACCCGGCGGCCAGCAAGCCTGAGGATGAATCGCGGATGCAGCAGGCCTTGCGCCAGGTCAACCTGGCCCACTTGGCCGAGCGACTGGAAGTCAGCTGTGACTGGTCACACATTCTCTCGGTTGGTGAGCAGCAGCGCCTCGCATTTGCTCGGGTGCTGTTCAACCGGCCGCAAGTGGTGTTCCTTGACGAGTCCACTTCGGCCATGGACGAAGGGCTCGAGCATGCCCTGTATTCACTGTTGCGTACGGAAATGCCGGGGGCATTGCTGGTCAGTGTCGGGCACCGCAGTACACTGGCAGGTTTCCATACCCACCGGCTGGAGGTGGATGGACATGGCGGCTGGTCGCTGCTGGAGCAGCAGCCAGCACTGGCCTAGTTCGGATTGCCGGTGATCGGGCCCGACCTGAGCAATACGACCCCGATCAGTGTGCCGCCGGCACACGCTGCGCCAAGCAGGAATGTCGCCTTGAAGCCGACTCCGTCCCACAACAGTCCGGCCACCACGCTCGCCACGAGCAGCGCCACGCCGGTCAGCAGGTTGAACAGGCCGAAGGCTGTACCGCGCAACTCGGAGGGGGCGCTGTCGGCGATCATGGCGGCAAAGATGCCTTGGCTGAAGCCCAGGTGCAGGCCCCAGGCAGCCACCCCCATGGCCAGCCCGGTCCAGCCCGGCAGCAGGGCCAGCAGCAGGTCTGCGGCGACCAGCAGCCCCAGCCCGATCATCAGCACGCCGCGGCGGCCTACGCGGTCCGACAGCATTCCCGCTGGGTAGGCCGACAGCGAGTACACCATGGCCATGAGCACCAGCACTGCCGGCGCCCACAGCGGCGCCAGGCCCATGTCCTGCGCGCGCAGCAGTAGAAACGCCTCGCTGAAGCGGGCGAGGGTGAACAGTGTGGCCAGGCCGATCAGCCGCCAGTAGGACGGGCCCAGGCGTGCCAATTCGAGCAGGGCCAGCGGTGAGCGCACCGGCCGGGTGGTGGCCGGCGTTTCAGGTTCGCGCACGAAGGCGATGAGGATGTACACCGCCACGAACGCCGGAAGCACCGCCACCCAGAATACCGTCTGGAAATGGCTCGCCGTCAGCCACATCAGCACGATCGCCAGCAACGGCCCAAGGAAGGCGCCCACGGTATCCAGCGCCTGGCGCAGGCCGAAGGCTGCACCACGCAGTTCGGCGGGCGTGACATCGGCCACCAGTGCATCGCGCGGCGCCCCACGAATGCCTTTGCCGACCCGGTCGACGAAGCGTGCTGCGGTCAACCACTCCAGCCCGGAGGCCATGGGGAACACCGGCTTGGTCAACGCTCCCAGGCCATAGCCCAGCACCGTAAGCAGCTTGCGCTTGCCCAGCCGGTCGCTGAGGGCGCCGGAAAACACCTTGGTGATCGAGGCGGTCGCCTCGGCAATACCTTCGATTAAGCCCACCGCCAATACCGAGGTGCCAAGCACGGTGACCATGTACAGCGGCAGCAGGGCGTGAATCATTTCCGAGGAAATGTCCATGAACATCGATACGAAGCCCAGCGCCCAGACACTGCGAGGGATCTTCGACAGGGACCTGGTGGCGTTCATGGCGTGGCTTTCTTCGTGGCTGCGCATCAGGAGGCTCGGCAGAGGGGGCTACGTTCGAAACTGTAGGAGCCGTCACGCAAGATGCAAATCGGACAGGTATATGCAAGCAACAGCGCGAATAGTCGGGCTGCGCGGGCAACGCTGTCGTGCCAGCAAAGTTCCGTTACAAACATGTAAACTTCGTAAATAAGATTTAAACACAATTGCGAATCTTTATATTTACCATCCCTGTTGGCCACCAAACTGTGTTTGCGAGGCCGGTGGGCGAGGGCTCCCGGTCTCCGACAGGGATGTGCCGTTTCGCTCATGAATCGCAGGAGATGTACCCATGCAGTGCAAGACTTCACCCAACAGCCTGGCCCTGGCGTTTGTCGCGCTGGCGTCACCGGCCATGGTGGCCACCGTGGCCCAGGCCGAAGAACAGCGTACGGGTGAGGTGCTGGAGATGCCGGTCGCCGACAACGCGCTGGTGATCCAGGACACCCTGGTCACCGCCGAGCGCGAGGCACGCCAGGCCTTGGGTACGTCGATCATCACCGCCGAAGACATCAAGCGCCACCCGCCGGCCAATGACCTGTCCGACATCATCCGCCGCGAGCCCGGGGTCAACCTGACCGGCAACAGCGCCAGCGGCGCGCGTGGCAACAACCGGCAGATCGACCTGCGCGGCATGGGCCCGGAAAACACCCTGATCCTCATCGACGGCAAGCCATCCAGCGCACGCAATGCCGTGCGCTATGGCTGGAACGGCGACCGTGATACCCGCGGTGAAACCAACTGGGTTCCGGCAGAAGCAGTCGAGCGCATCGAGATCCTGCGTGGCCCGGCGGCCGCACGTTATGGTTCCGGCGCCATGGGCGGGGTGGTCAATATCATCACCAAACGGCCCACCGACGAACTCAAGGGCAGCGTCAGCCTGTACACCCAGCTGCCGGAAGACAGCGCCGAGGGCACCAGCCGCCGGGCCAACTTCAACCTGGGCGGCGGCCTGACCGACAACCTCGGCTTCCGCCTGTACGGCGGTCTGGCCAAGACCGATGCCGACGACCTGGACATCAACGCCGGGCATGCAACCAGTGCGCTGGTGGCGGGCCGCGAAGGCGTGCGCAACAAGGACATCAATGGCCTGCTGAGCTGGAAGCTGAACGATGAGCACCGCCTCGAGGCCAGTGCCGGCTATAGCCGCCAGGGCAATATCTTTGCCGGTGACACCATGAACAGCAACGGCGGTGGTGACGTCGAGTTCGTGTCCAGCCTGTATGGCCATGAAACCAATGTGATGCAGCGCAGTACCTACGACCTGACCCACCTGGGCGATTTCATCTGGGGTACCAGCAAGACCGTGCTGTCCTACGAGTACGTGCGCAACTGGCGTCTAAACGAGGGCCTGGCAGGCCGTACCGAAGGTGCTCCCAATGCTGAAGGCGCCGCCATGTCGCGCCTGCGCAACACGCGCCTGAGCAGCGAAGTGAACCTGCCATTCGCCATGGGCAGCACCGAGCATGTGCTGACCCTGGGCGGCGAGTACCTGTACGAAACGCTCAATGATCAGGGCTCGCTGCGCCCACAAAGCTCGGACCCCACGGGTAATGACGGGCTCGTCGGTTTCGACCGCAGCAGCTCGAAGACGACCGCCCGCAGCTATGCGCTGTTCGTCGAGGACAACATCATTGTCGGCGACACCACCATTACCCCGGGCCTGCGTTTCGACCACCACGAAACCTTCGGCGACAACTTCAGCCCCAGCCTGAACCTATCGCACAAGCTGACCGAAGCACTGTCGGTCAAAGGCGGTATCGCGCGCGCCTACAAGACCCCGAACCTGTACCAGTCCAACCCCAACTACTTGTTGTACAGCCGCGGCAATGGTTGCAGCGTGCAGCAGACCAACAACGGTGGCTGTTACCTGCAGGGCAACGCCGACCTCAAGCCCGAGATCAGCGTCAACAAGGAAATCGGCCTGATGTACGACCGGGGTACCTGGCGCACCAGTGCCACGTACTTTCGCAACGACTACAAGAACAAGATCGTCGGTGATACCGATGTGTTGTACACCATCGGCACCGGCAGCCGCGTGACCCAGTGGGACAACGCTGGCAAGGCGCGGGTGGAGGGTATCGAAGGCAACCTGTTCATCGAACTGACCCCGGCCCTGGACTGGAACACCAACCTGACCTGGATGCTCGACAACGACAACCGCGAGACCGGCGAGCCGCTGTCGGTGATTCCGGAATACACCGTCAACACCACCCTCGACTGGCGCGCCACCGAGAAGCTGTCGTTCCAGGTGGCGGGTACCTACTTCGGCAAGCAGAAGTCGCCGACCTTCAACGACCGAACCCAGCAAAGCTACGACAAGGCCGCGCAACAGGATGTGGAAGCCTACGGGCTGGTGGACGTGAGCGCCGGGTACAAGTTCAACGCCAACTACGACGTGCGGGTGGGGGTGAACAACGTGTTCGACAAGCAGATCCTGCGTGGTGGCAACGCCAGTACTTCGGGCGCCAATACCTATAACCAGCCAGGCAGGGCGGTGTTCGCTGCGCTGAATATCACCTTCTGACATCGGGGTGCTGTACGGCCCATTCACCGACAAACCGGGGAACACTGGCGCAGGCGGTGCCATATTTGTTGCGGCAAAAAGTGCCGCAGCATGCTAAACCTTGCGCCTCAACCCGCCATGAGAAAAACCCGGTGAAAGCCGTCCGCCTGACGCTGATCTGCCATGCCCTGACCCAAGCCCAGAAGTCCGGGCGACTGCACCATGCCGAAGACGGCATTCTTCCACTGGGCCAACAGCCTTTCGCCGACCTTTCCGGTGTGCCGGTGCTGACTGCACCAGAGCGGCGAGCCTTCGAGACAGCGGCGTGGTTTTCGGGGCCGGTGCAGGTCGAGCCGGCATTGGCCGATTGCGACCTGGGGCGTTGGCAAGGGCTGACACTGAAGCAACTGCAGACCGAGCAATCGCAGGCGTTGACCGAATGGCTTCAGGACCCGGCCAGTGATGTTCACGGCGGCGAGTCGTTCGCCGTGCTTTGCCAGCGCATCGCCGCCTGGCTGGCGGCCTTCAACAGGCCTGGTGAATGGCTGGCAGTTACCCACCCGATGGTGATGCGCGCCGTGCTTGTACAAGTACTTGGCTGCCCGATGAGCGCCAGCCAGCGGGTCGACGTGTTGCCCCTGTCGCGCCTGGAGCTGAGCTTTACCGGGCAGTGGCGCCTGCGCCTGGGCTGAAGGTCAGAACGCCAGCTTGTAGCCGATCAGCAACAGCATCGCCGCCAGGCACGGGCGCAGCACGCGGTCGGAAATCCGCCCGGTGAGGTGGCTGCCCAGGTAGATGCCTGGCAGCGAGCCCAGCAGCAGGTAACCCAGCAGCGACCAGTCCATGTTGCCCATCCCCGCATGGCCCAGCCCTGCCACCAGGGTCAGCGGCACGGCGTGGGCGATTTCGGTACCGACCAGACGGCGGGTGACCAGGAACGGGTACAGCAGGAACAGCGCCACGGTACCCAGTGCGC
Source organism: Pseudomonas sp. 13159349 (assembly GCF_013305685.1). Taxonomy (NCBI): domain Bacteria; kingdom Pseudomonadati; phylum Pseudomonadota; class Gammaproteobacteria; order Pseudomonadales; family Pseudomonadaceae; genus Pseudomonas; species Pseudomonas sp. 13159349. The sequence continues at coordinate 2,141,995 of NZ_CP045553.1, forward strand.
CAGCGCCGATGGAAGTAAGGGTGACCATCACCCCCAGCACCACGCCGGTGAGCACGGTAAGGGTGTTCAGGCTGCGGTCGCTGAGGTGATAGTGGTCACCGGCATGGCGGCTGGCGAAGGCCTGCAGACGCGATTTGAACAGGATGGCCAGCGCGGTCAGGATCAGCACGACCGCCAGACCTTGCTTGATGACGGCGTTGAGCGCCGATGTGTCGGTGTGCAGGGTGCTGAGGAACCACAGGGTCAGCGCCGCGGCGGGCACGCTACCCAGGCTGAGCAGGCCGGTGATCTTCCAGTCGACGTTCTTGTTGCGCGCATGCACCCAGACGCCACTGGCCTTGGTGATGGCGGCATAGAGCAGGTCGGTACCGACGGCCGTTGCCGGGCTGATGCCGAACCACAACAGGATCGGGGTCATCAGCGAGCCGCCACCGACGCCGGTCATGCCGACGATGAAACCCACGACCAGGCCTGCAATGGTGAAACCGAAAGAACCTACATCCATACGCTACTCGACCGCCCAACTTTGCCCGTTATCGGATGCAGCCAGCATATAGATTTTTTTATAGCCAAATAGACTTGTTCGTTATTAGGTTATAACCAGGTGCTGCCTGCCAGGGCTCTATCAAGCCGGCTCCCACACCCACCGCATCAACCTCAAGGCCTGTGCCGTACCTGTGGGAGCTGGCTTGCCGGCGATAGGCCCTGGCAGGCAGCACCGGGTCAGCGATCAGTCATCACCACCATCACATGCGCATCTGCGCCATCGTCACTTTCCGACAGGTAGATATGTCCCACCTGGCTGTCGAAATACGCCGTCTCCTGCGGCCCGATGCTCACCGCTTCCCCGGTTTCGAACTCGATACGAACGCGCCCGCTCAGTACCAGCGCGAACTCTTGGCCCGGGTGGCGGATAAAATCGTCGAACTCGCCACGTTCACGGGCAATGATGCGAGCATAGGCGGGTGTCATGCGCCGTTCAGGGAAGTCGCCGGCAATCGGGTGATAGTCATAGGTGCCGGTCGAGTAGCCCGCCGCCGCTGGCAGTGAATCGACCACCACCGTCACCGGCACTGGTGAGGTTACCGTGCCGCTGGCGCGCAACAGCTGGGCAATGTCGACGTTCAGCGCCCGGGCGGCGGCGGCGAGTTTTTCGTAGCTGACCGAGACCTGCGCCAGCTCCATCTTTGACAAGGTGGACAGCGGGACGCCACTGGCTTCGGACAATTGCTTGAGTGTCATCTGGCGCGCCTTGCGCACCTGGCGCAGGCGCTGGCCGACCACGGCACGGTCCAGCAAGGGTAGGGCAGCGGGCATTCGGGGGTCTCGGCATGCGGCGTTGGTCGGGCATCTTACCTTGGACCCTTGCGTATTCGTAAATTCTCATATATTAGAATTCTCATATATGAAAATTCCCTGGCAGGAGCGTGCATGATCCCGATCTACGACACCCTCATCATCGGCGCGGGCATCGCTGGTGCATCCCTCGGTTATCGCTTGGCCGGCCGGCAGAAGGTGCTGCTGCTCGAGCGCGAGGCGCAGCCTGGCTACCATTCCACCGGGCGTTCGGCAGCCATGTTCATGGAGGCCTACGGCACTCCGCAGATACAGGCGCTGACCCGTGCCAGCCGGGCCTTCTACGAAGCACCACCGCAAGGGTTCTGCGAGCACCCGCTGCTGGAACCGCGCGGCTGCCTGTACGTCGCCAGCCTGGAACAGCGCACGCTGCTCGAGCAGACCCACGCACAGAACCTGGCCAACGGCACCAAAGTCAGCCTGCTCGACCGCGACGCAGCCCTGGCCCTGGTACCGAGCCTGCGTGCCGAGAACCTGGCCGGCGCGGTGCTTGAAGCGGGCGCAATGGACCTGGACGTACATGCCCTGCACCAGGGCTTCTTGCGCGGCTATCGCGCCGCTGGCGGTGAACTGCGCTGTAACGCCGAGCTGATCCAGGCCTGGTACCTGGATGACCTGTGGCAGGTGCAGCTGGGCGATGGCAGCCACGTACAGGCGCGCCAGCTGGTAAATGCCGCTGGCGCCTGGGCCGACCGAGTAGCCGAGCAGTGCGGGGTGGCGCGCATCGGCCTGCAACCCTGCCGGCGCAGTGCCTTTACCTTCCCCGGCCCGGCAGACCAGGACTTCGCCCGCTGGCCGGCGGTGATCGGCGTAGACGAAAGCTTCTACTTCAAGCCCGACGCCGGCCAGCTGTTGGGGTCGCCGGCCAATGCCGACCCGGTCGAACCCCAGGACGCCGTGCCCGAGGAGCTCGACGTGGCTTTGGGCATCTACAACATCGAAGCCATGACCACCCTGGAGATCCGCCGGCCGAGCCACACCTGGGCCGGGCTGCGCTCGTTCGTCGCCGACGGCGACCTGGTGATCGGTTTCGATGTGCGCGCGCCAGCGTTCTTCTGGCTGGCGGCACAAGGTGGCTATGGCATCCAGTCGGCTGCGGGCGCCTCGCGCCTGGCTGCCGACCTGCTGCTGGGCCTGCCCCTGTGTCCCGGCCTTGTCAGCCAAGGGGTGGTGCCCGAGCGCTTGTCCCCGGCCCGTTTCCAGCAACCCTGAAAGGAGCATCCCATGAGCAATGATATCCAGCGTTTCCCCAGCAGCCTGCCGTTCCCGTTCTCCCGAGCGGTGAAAGCCGGCGGCTTCCTGTTCCTCTCCGGCCAGGTGCCGATGAGTGCTGGCGGTGAAGTGGTGCGCGGCGACATCCAGACCCAGACCCGCGCCGCCTGCGAGCGTATCTCCGAAAGCCTGGCTGCCTGCGGCGCGCGTTTCGACCAGGTAGTCAAGGCCACGGTCTGGCTCTCGGACATGAGCCACTTCGCCGGCTTCAACGAGGTGTACAAGGAATTCTTCGGCGCAGCGCTACCGGTGCGCTCGACCGTGGCCTCGGCATTGGCGCTGGGGGTGGATGTGGAGATCGAAGTGCAGGCGTTCGTCGGCGACGCCTGAGCGCTTCTGTAGGAGCAGCCTTGCGCTGGGAAGAGGCCAGTAAAACCCATGCATTTGCAACAGTCATACCGGCCTCTTCGCAGCGCAAGGCTGCTCCTACAAAAAGTATGCGGTGGCAGTGAGACAACAACAATAAATCCAGAGGTTCACATGCAAGAGCAGCTGAAGATTGCCGGCGCGTTTGTCGGCGTGATCGTGGGGGCGGGGTTCGCTTCGGGGCGGGAACTGTTGTTGTTCTTTGTCGATTTCGGTGTGTGGGGGCTGGTCGGTGCGCTGGTCAGCGCAGCCTTGTTCACCTTCCTCGGCATGGCCCTGGCGGGGCTGGGCAATCGCCAGCAGGCCACTTCGCACAAGGATGTGATCCAGGCCATCTGCGGCCGTCACCTGGGCCTGTTCGTCGACTGGCTGATCACCTTTTTCATGTTTGCCGTCACCGTGGTCATGCTGGCCGGTGGTGGTGCCTTGCTGGAGCAGCAGTTCGGTATCCCGGCGCTGGCCGGCAGCGTGCTGGTGACGCTGGTTGTGGTGGGCATCGTGTGCCTGGATGTGCGCAGGGTGATCCTCGCCATTGGTGCCATCACGCCGTTGCTGATCCTGGTGGCCTCGGCGATTGCGTTGTACGCCGTGTTCAGCCGGGAACAGAGCTTCGCCCAACTCGACCAGCTGGCCAGCCAGCAACAGGCGGGCGCCCGTCACTGGCTGCTGGGGGCGTTCCTGTACGTGTCTTACAACATCGTTGCCGGCGCGCCGATCCTGGCCATCCTGGGTGGGTCGGCCAAGGGCGAGCGAACCGCTGTATGGGGTGGGCTGCTTGGTGGCGCCGCACTGGGTGGGCTGATGCTGGTGATGAGTGCCGGGCTGTTGTCGCGCCTGGACAGCGTGGCTGACCTGCCGATGCCGATGCTGTCGATTGCCAACGAAGTATCGCCACTGCTGGGGCTGGTGATGTGCCTGATTATTTTCGGCATGATCGTCAACACTGCGGTGGGTACGTTGTTCTCGTTTCTCTCGCGGCTGATGCCGGCGGGTACGGTGAGGTTTCGCTGGGGCTCGGTGGTGACCGGCGTGGCGGCGTTCGGATGCAGCCTGGTGGGGTTCATCAGCCTGGTGGGTGAGGTGTACCCGCTGTTCGGCTACCTGGGTTTCGTGCTGATGGCGGCGGTGCTGCTGGCCTGGGTCCGGCGGAGCAGAGTGGTTAAAGCGGCGGTGGCGTAGGGGGCTGCGCAGCAGCCCCCCTGGGCCATCAGATTCTGAAGCTGCCTACCAGCTGCTTCAGGCGCCCGGCCTGCTGGGCCAGTTGGTCACAATGGCGCAGGGTCTCGTTGAGGTTCTCCACCCCTTGCTGGTTCAGGGCGTTGATCTGGGTGATGTCCAGGTTGAGGCTCTCGACCACGGCGGTCTGTTCTTCGGTAGCAGTAGCCACCGACTGGTTCATGCCATCGATCTCGCCAATACGCTGGGTCACGCTGGCCAGGCGCTCGCCGGCCTGGTTGGCCACCTGCACGGTCTGCTCGCTGGAAACCTGGCTGGTGTTCATGGTGTGCACCGCTTCGCGCGAGCCTACCTGCAGGCTGGTGATCATGCGGTGGATTTCTTCCGCCGATTCCTGGGTGCGGTGCGCCAGGTTGCGTACCTCGTCGGCCACCACGGCAAAGCCACGGCCGGCCTCACCGGCACGGGCCGCTTCGATGGCGGCGTTCAGCGCCAGCAGGTTGGTCTGCTGCGAGATGCCCTTGATCACGTCGAGGATCTTGCCGATTTCGTCAGTGCTGGCGTTGAGCGTTTCGATTTGCGCGCAGGACTCGCTGATGCGCTGCGACAGGGCGGTCATGGCGCTGATCGCTTCTTCGACCACTTCACGGCCACCGTGGGCCTGCTCGCTGGCACCGCTGGCATGCTGCGAGGCATCGGCGGCGTTGCGGGCGATCTCCTGGGTGGCAGCACCCAGCTCGTTGATCGCTGCGGCCACGCTGTTGGTGCGCATGCTTTGCTCTTCGGAACCGATGATCGACGCATTGGAGGCATTGACCACCTTCTCCGACAGGTCGTGCACCAGGCGGGTTGCCGAGGACACTTCGCTGATCGAGGCATGAATGCGCTCGACGAAGCGGTTGAACGAAGTGGCCAGTTCGCCGAACTCGTCCTTGTTCTGCACGGTCAGGCGGCGGGTAAGGTCACCTTCGCCCTCGGCGATGTCGCGCATGGCGCGGCCCATGGTGGTCAGCGGGCTCATCAGTATCGGGATCAGCAGGCCGAGCAGGCCGGCGATGGCAGCCACCGCAATCAGCATCGCGATGATCGCCGAGGTGCGGAACTGGCTGAGCGCAGCGTAGGCCTTGTCCTTGTCGATCGACAGGCCGATGTACCACTGTGCCGAAGGCAGGCCGGCCACCGGGGCGAAGGAAATGATGCGGTCCTGGCCATTGAGGGTGACATCCTGCATGCCGGCGGCGACTCGCAGGTTGCTGCCGGGGTAGATGTCCTTGAGGTTCTTCATCACCTGGTCTTTGTCGGGGCTGACGATCACCTGGCCATTGCTGTCGGCCAGGAAGGCGTGGCCGATGCCGCCGAAATCGACTGAGTTGATGATCTCGACCAGGGTGTCGAGGGTGACGTCACCGCCGACCACGCCGATCAGCTCGCCATTGTTCTTGCTTTTCACTGGCGTGGCGATGGTTACCATCAGGCCGCCGACAGCCCCCTGGTACGGGGCAGTCAGCACGGTCTGCCCGGCGCTGGCCGCGGCGCCGTACCACGGGCGCTGACGTGGGTCGTAACCGGCGGGCATCTGCGCATTGGGGCGTTGGGTGAACGCACCGGTGGCCAGGCCCAGGTAAGTGAACAGGAAATTACGCGTATAGGATGGCTGCTCGATCAGTCCTTCCAGGGTATCGCCAGCGCCTTGCTGGGCGATGTCCTGGGCCAGGTTTTCCAGCACCAGGATGCGCCCGCTCATCCAGTTCTGCACACTACTGGCGGTCAGTGCGCCCGACTGCTGCACCGAAGCTTCGATGTTCTGGCGGATGGTATTGCGTTGCAGGTAGTCGTTGTAGAGCGTGAACAGGGCAAATGCCAGGACCACGACACCGCAGGCGCTGAGCAGGATCTTGTGGCGAAATTTCAGGTTCATGTTTCGAGACCTTGGGCCAATGAGGGGAGGGCGCAGCGCGCTCATGACGCATTGCGGAACCTATCGTTCGGGATATCGGCTCAAGGGTTAAAAGATTGAAGTGCTTACAGAATTTTCTTACGGTCATTTCGACGGACGGCATTCACTGGCTACACAACTGCTCGATCAACAGGCGTGCAGCCTGCTGCAACGGTTGTTGCTTGCGCCAGAAGATGTGTACCGGCAACTGCAGCTCGTTGCGGGTGTTGCGAAAATCCAGGCGCACCAGGCGCCCGCTGGCCAGCAGTGGCGCGACCCTCGACAGCGGCAAGTCGCCCCAGCCCAGGCCGGCCTCGACCATCTGCAGGGCGAGGTCGAAGCTGTCGGTTGACCAGTGCGTGGCGCCTATCAACGGGCGTGGGTCTGTCACCGGAAGGTCATGGCTACGCACCAGGATCTGGCGCACTCGGGTCAGGTCTTCGAGGTAGTGGATACGCCCCTCGCGCAAGGCCGGGTGAGCGGGGGACAGTGTGGCCACCAGCGATTCCATGCCGATGTGCTGGAAGCCGCGACGGGCATCGACCTGCAACCCGGCAAAAGCCACGCAGAGGTCGGCGCGGCCACTGTCCAGCAGGTGTACGGCCTCTTCCTGCGGGGCGCTGAGCAGGGCGATGTCCAGCAGCGGGTGCCGCTCACCCAGGTGAGCGATGGCCGCCAGCAGCGGGCGGTGGTCGATGTCCGGCACCACGGCCAGGGTCAGGCTGCTCTCCAGCCCCTGGGACAGTTCCAGGGCATGCACCTGCAGCAGCCCCAGTTGTTCGGCGATCAACCGGGCATGAGGTTCCAGCGCCTTGGCCTCGGCGGTGGGGCGGACTTCCCGTGGGCCGCGCTCGAACAGGGTGTAGCCCAGTTCGGCCTCGAGGTTGCCGATGGCCATGCTCACGGCCGAAGGCACCCGCTGCAGGGCCCGCGCAGCGGCGGAAAACGAACCGCGGTCGAGCACGGCGAGAAACAGCTGGATATTGTCGCTGGAAAAGTTCATGGCAGCCTCCTGTCAGAAGATCTGACAGCTGCTGACTTTTGCTGTCAAGAGCGATGAAGCATGATCGCGCCCCATCGCTTTGTCATTGGAGGTAATCCCGGGTGCAGGGACTCAAACGCAAACTCGTCTACGTGACTTTCTATGAACTGATCGGGCTGTGCATGTCGACCCTCGGGCTGGCCTACCTGTCGGACACCCAGGCATCGCATACCGGGCCTCTGGCGGTGATGATCACTACCATCGCCATGCTCTGGAACCTGATCTACAACACCCTGTTCGAGTGGTGGGAGAGCCGCCAGGCCACGCGCGGGCGCAACGTGGCACGGCGGGTGGCGCATGCCATCGGCTTCCAGCTGACCCTGGTGGTGTACCTGATCCCGCTGATTGCCTGGTGGCTGGACATGACATTGCTGGAGGCGTTGCTGGTGGACATGGCGTTCATCGTGCTGGTGCCGTGCTACACCTTTGCCTACAACTGGGCGTTCGACCGGATCTTTGGCTTGCCCAGCTCAGCCTTGGCAGCAGCCTGATTCAACCCGTTCCGGCCTCTTCGCAGCACAAGGCTGCTCCTACAGCGACCGCACAACCTTCAGGCGGGAGCGGTCCCTGTAGGAGCAGCCTTGTGCTGCGAAAAGGCCGACACAGTCAACCACTAAGGCGGCAGACGAATGATCAAAGGCTCCTCCTGCTGCTTCACCTGCTGCTCAACCGGTTGTTCCTCTGTCCTCGGTGCACTGGCCAGCAAGCTGTCCTCGACCTGCCCCGAAAGGTAGTACACCCCAGACATGGCCCCGCTCTGGCGGTTCTCCATCAGCTCCTGCCATTCCTGGTTCAGCGCCACGTTGAGGATCACCCGCAACTGCTCGACCATCTGCGGGTGTTCGCGGTCATGGGTCATGACCCCATAGCCGGCCGCCGCAATCGAAATCATCGCCCCCGCCACTTTGCCCACTGCTGACGCCACGGCACTGGCGATGCCGCGCGGGGCCAGGGTGGCGCCGAGCTTTTCGCTGGCCTGGTTGGCCACCGAGTTCAGCCCGACATCGGTCTTGCCCGGGCCTTTGCTGGCCTGCTGGTGCAGATGCTGGCGCATGGCTTGCCAGGCAGGTTGCTGGGCCAGCGACTTGGCCCGCAGCAGCTGGTAAAGGCTGGCATTGCGCGCATCCGGTGGCCCCAGGGCGATGGCGGGAATGCGGTTGAGGCGTTGGCTGAACTGCTCGGGGGGAGCGTTGTAGCGGCTGATGATGGCCGGCAGCTGCTGGCCGAGCAGTTGCAGGTACAGCTCGCTGGCGCGGTCGCGAATGCCTTCGGGGTTGATCTGCTCGGCCACCGGTTCGATCACCCGCTTGTGGTACTGCTCCTGCAGGTACAGCGCCAGGCGCTTTTCCGCCGGCTCCCGGCCTTCACCGCTGTCGATCTTGTACCAGGCCACCTTGAGGGTCAGCCACTGCTGGGTCCAGTAGCCGGTAAACCAAGGGATGAATTCGCTTTCGGTACGCTGCTGTACCTGTTCCTTCCACACCCGCATGGAACGGCGTGCATAGTCGTTGGCCGAGCTGCCGGCGCCGACCGAGGCTTCGATCAGCTCCTGGTCGATGCGTTGCCAGGTGGCGGGGGTGAGCACCACCGGTGGCGGCGGGACAGGTGGGGGCTTGCCTGCGCAGCCGGCCAGGGCCAGCAGCAGGCACAGCAGCAGGAGGACTCGAGTGCTCACGCAACCGCCTCCCTGATAGAGGCTGGGGTGGTTCTCGGAGTATAGGGTGGGGTTGAGAGAGCTGCCGTGCAGCCCATCGACGCGGTTCGTCGCCACGACAAGCCAGCTCCCACAGGGGCCGCGATGACCTCAAGAACAGCGCGAAACCAGTGGGAGCTGGCTTGCCGGCGATGGGGCGCGCAGCGTCCCCATTTACTCCAGGTCGAGCTTTTCTTCCAGGCGGTCGAGGTGCTTGTGCATCAGCCCCAGCGCCGCCTCGGCATCGCCATGCTCCACGGCATCGATGATCGCCGCATGTTCCTCCCACGCGCAGTGGTCGCAGCAAGGCGACTCGTAACGGGCGATGATCAGCGAGGTCATCGGCACCAGGCCATTGAGAAACCGCGCCAGTGGCGCATTGGCAGCCACCTGCGCCAGTTTCAGGTGAAACTCGCCGCCCAGGCGGATCGCCGCACAACGCTCGCCGTTTTCATGGTGCTGGCGCTCGCGCGCCACCAGTTGCCGCAGCTGGCGAATCTGTACCGGCCGGGCGCGTTGCGCGGCCAGGGTGATCAGCGTGGTTTCGGCCAGACGCCGGGCGCTGAGCACCTGGCGTGCCTGCTCCGGGTCGGGCACGGCCAGATGCGCAGTGTGGCTGGGGCGTTGCACCACCACCTGCTGGTCGGACAGGCGCCCGAGCACACGGCGGATCACTGTACGGCTGACACCAAAGGCATGGCCCAGCGCCTGTTCGGGCAACAGGCTGCCAGGTGGCAAGCGCTGTTCGAGGATGGCATCGAACAGCCGCGGGTAGATCTGCTCGGCCGACAGGCGGGTTTCGCCGGCCGCGAGCAGGGCCGGCAAGTGAGGGGCGGCGTTCATGGTCGCTCTCCTGGGGTCATGGATGCGGGTGTTCGTCCGGGATGTTCAACGGGATGCCCATGCGCAACCCTTCGGCCAGGATGTGCTGACGCATCTGGGCACTGGCCTGGGCGCTGCTGCGCTCACGTATGGCGCGCACCACCGCTTCGTTTTCCTTCAGCCGCGCGGCCAGGTGCTCTGGCGAATTGCGCAGCATGTCAGCGCTTTGCTTGAGGGCATTGCCGGTCTGTTGCACCACGCTCTGGAAGATCGGGTTGGTGGTCAGGGCGAACAGCGCTTCATGAAAGGCGATGTAGGCCCTGACGCCGGCTTCGCTGTCATCGGCCTCCAGCGCTTCACGCATGTCCATCAGGGTCAGGCGCAGTTGGCCGATGTCCTGACTGTTGGCCGACTGCGCCACCAGGCCGACGATGAAAGGCTCAAGGGTGTAGCGCAGCTCCAGCACGTCGGCCAGGCTGGCTGCGGCGCTGGTGTCCAGGCCCGGTTCCTGGGTGGCGGCATCGACATCCAGTACCAGCACACCCTTGCCTGGCAGCGAACGCACCAGGCCCAGGGTTTCCAGCACGGTCACCGCTTCGCGCAGGCTGGGGCGGCTGATGCCCAGTTGTTCGGCCAGTTCGCGCTGGCCTGGCAGCATGTCGCCGGTGCGCCATTGGCCTCGGGCCAGGGCCTGGCGCAGTTTTTCCACCACTGAGTTGACGACGGTAGATGAGCTGATCACGGTTCGCTCCTGGAAGGGCCGGCGTCAGTGCCGGCCACGTTCCCTCAGAATTCCTGTTGATGGGGGTTGGGCTGCTTGCGTGGCATGGGGGCGAAACCGGGCTTGCCGTCGAGCACGTTGTGCGCGCGTTCCAGGTCGATGTCCTTCTCCCAGCGGGCGATGGCCACGGTGGCCACGCAGTTGCCGATCAGGTTGGTCAGCGCCCGGCCGATGCCCATGAACCAGTCCACCGCCAGTACCAGTACCAGGCCGACCACCGGGATCGCCGGCACGGCGGTCAGGGTAGCGGCAAGGATCACCAGCGCCGAGCCTGGGATGCCGTGAGCGCCCTTGGAAGTCACCAGCGATACCAGCAGGATGGTCAGCAGGTCGGTCATTGCCAGTGGCGTGCCGGTGGCGTTGGCAATGAACACGATGGCCAGGGTCAGGTAGATGGAGAAGCCATCGAGGTTGAACGAATAACCGGTGGGGATCACCAGGCCGACGGTGGAGCTGCCGATGCCCAGGTGCTCGAGCTTGCGCATGATCTGTGGCAGTACGGCGTCGGACGAGGCGGTGCCCAGCACGATGGTCAGTTCTTCACGCAGGTACTTGATCAGCGGCAGCAGCTTCAGCCCCGACAGGCGCATGACCGTGCCCAGCACGATCAGTACAAAGCCGGCACAGGTCAGGTAGAACAGCGCCACCAACCCGCCCAGGTGCTGCAGCGATTCCAGGCCGTACTTGCTGGTGGTGAAGGCGATGGCGCCGAACACGCCGATCGGTGCCAGGCGCACGATCATGCCCATGATGCGGAAGATCACGTGGCTCAGTTCGTTGATCAGCCGCGAGATGCCGGCTGCCGAGTCACCCACCAGGTTCAGCGCGCTGCCGAACAGTACCGAGAACAGCAGTACCTGGAGGATGTTGTTGTCGGCAAAGGCGCCGATCACCGAGGTGGGGATCAGGTCCATGAAGAACGCCGTGGCACCGTGGATGTGCTGGCCGCGCTCGGCCAGGCTGCTGGCGTCGGCGCTGGACAGTTGGTCCAGGTGGATGTTGGCGCCGCTGCCGATGCCGCTGGTGAAGGCGAACACCAGGCCGATCACCAGCGCCAGGGTGGTCAGTACCTCGAAGTAGATCACCGACTTCAGGCCGATGCGCCCGACCTTTTTCAGGTCACCGGCGCCCGAGATACCGCTGACCACCACGCAGAACACGATCAGGCCGATGAGCATCTTGATCAGCTTGATGAAGCCGTCGCCAAGGGGTTTGAGTTGCAGGGAAAGGTCGGGGAAGCTGAGACCGCAGGCGATGCCGAGGGCAAGGCCGAGCACGACTTGAAGGAAGATCGAACGCGAGCACCATTTGAGCATGGGAGGGATCTCTGATCGGTGTCCTTGCTTCGGTAGCCGCACGGGGCGAAAGAGCGCAGGACTTAATTATTGTGGTCTTACCGGTTTGTTCAGCGCGAAGCCATGAAAGCGCGAAAAATCCGACATTGCAAGGATTTTTGGCCTTACCGGTCTGACCAGTTGTGGGGCAATCCAGCGTATCTGGCTCTAATTCGGTGCATCTGGTTGGGTGGAGCCGCAGTGCGGTCGTTTACAGGTGAATCGCAGCGGCGAACCGCGTGCGCACATGAATCAGATCAGGCTTTGGCCAGTGCCTAGGGCACCTTTGCAATCAGCTTGCCAATCGCCATGCCAACTTCGATATTTTCGATAACGCCATGATTCGTAAGGTTTATTTGCATTCCTTGGCTGACCTCGTAGAATCCGCGCCCGACCGGGAAGTCACCAAAGGGTCGATTGCAGGGGATTCATCCTGATAATCGCCTCGCAAGCAGGCTCCCGGCGTTTGAATGAATGGAGTCTCATAGTGCGTCTCAACCTTCCGGTTACCCCGGTCGAGCAACGTTTTCCCCCCGATCAGCGATTGATTTCCGCTACCGACACCACCAGCCTGATCACCTACTGCAACCCCGAATTCGCCGCCATCAGCGGTTACAGCGAGGCGGAGCTGATCGGCAGCCCGCACAACCTGGTACGCCACCCGGACATGCCGCCGGCGGTGTACCAGTTGATGTGGAGTTACCTGAAGGCCGGCAAGAGCTGGATGGGCATCGTCAAGAACCGCTGCCGCAACGGCGATTACTATTGGGTCAACGCCTACGTCACGCCTATTCTCGAAGCCGGGCGGGTGGTGGGCTATGAATCGGTACGGGTGTGCCCGACGCGTGAGCAGGTGGCCCGTGCCGAGGCCCTGTATGCACGCATGCGCAACGGTCAGGCTGTGTTGCCCTGGTCACGGCGCGCGACCATGCTGGCGCGTGACCTGGCCGTACCGCTCGTGGGCGGGGGGCTGGCTTTGGGGGCCAACAAACTGTGGCCCGGCCTGGTCGCGCAGGGGCTGACCCTGGGGCTGTTCCTGGCCTATGGCCTGTTGGCACGCAATGCCGTTGGGCGGCAGATGGAGCGCGTAGTGCAGGGCGCAGGCGGCACCTTCGCCGACCCGATCGCCGCCTTGACCTACAGCGACCTGCCCGGTGCTGGCGGACAACTGCAATTGATGCTGATCAGCGAGGAGGCGCGGCTGAAAACCGCGCTGACCCGGTTAAGTGACCTGGCGGCCCAGATGGCCGTGGCTGCACATGATGCCGGTGCGTTGTCGCGCAGCACCGAGGCGGCATTGCTGGAGCAGCGTGCGGAAACCGACCTGAGCGCCACTGCCATGAACCAGATGGCCGCTTCCATCGGTGAGGTTGCCAACCATGTGCAACTGACTGCTGCCGAAGCCCACACTGCGCACCTGCTGGCCGAGCAGGGCAGCCTGGTGGCCGACGCCAGCGGAACTGCAATCCGCACCTTGGCCGGTACCGTGGCCCAGATCAACCAGGCGGTCAGCCACCTGGCTGGTCAGACCGGTGCTATCGCCGAAGCCACCGGGATGATCCGCGGCATCGCCGAGCAGACCAACCTGCTGGCGCTAAATGCCGCCATCGAGGCGGCCCGTGCCGGTGAGCAAGGCCGTGGCTTTGCCGTGGTCGCCGATGAAGTGCGGGCACTGGCCGACAAGACCCGGCAGTCGACACTGCACATCCAGGCTATCATCGATGCTCTGCGCAGTGGCGCAGAAGAGGCCGTGGCGATTGCCAGCCAGGGCATCGACGGTGCCGAGCAGGGCGTTGCCCAGGTGCAGGAAGCGCGGCAGGCGTTGCATGGCATTCGTGATGCGGTGCAGCGCATCAGTGACATGAGCCAGCAGATGGCTACGGCTTCGCAGCAGCAGTCAGCCGTCGCCGAAGACGTCTCGAGGCAGATCAATGGTGTGGCCGGCATAGCCCAGCACAGCGCACACAGCGCCAACGCCGCAGCCTCTCGCGGCGCCGAACTGGAAGAGGTGTGCGCCGGACTGCGTGCCCTTGTGGAGCGCTTCAACCGTTAAGGCAGGATGCTTTATGGATGACAACTATCGTGCAGCCGTTGACGCGGCTGCGATCTTTTCCGAAACCGACCTGCGTGGAACCATCACTTACGTCAACCAGCAGTTCTGCAGCATCTCGGGCTACAGCCGCGAGGAGCTGCTGGGCGCCAACCACCGCATCCTCAACTCCGGCCTGCACGAGCCGGAGTTCTTCGTTGGCATGTGGCGGGCGCTGGCCGCCGGCCGGGTATGGAAGGGCGAGATCTGCAACCGCGCCAGGGACGGCTCGCTGTACTGGGTCGACAGCACCATGGTGCCACTGGTCGACCCGCTCACCGGAGAGGTGCGCAAGTACGTGTCGATCCGTTTCGACGTCACCGAGAAGCGCCAGCTGCTGCATACCTTGCAATGGCGTGTGGGCCATGACGTGCTAACCGGCCTGCCCAACCGCGCTTACCTGTCCGACCTGCTGAACCAGGCCCTGGCCTACTCGCGCCGTGAAGACATTTCGCTGGCTGTGTGCATGCTCGACCTGGATGGCTTCAAGGCAGTCAACGACGGCTACGGGCATGCCATGGGCGACCTGCTGTTGGTCGAGGTGGCGCAGCGGCTGAAGCACATCCTGCGCGATGGCGACGCAGTGGCCCGGTTGTCGGGGGACGAATTCGTGCTGATCCTGCGCAACGTCGAAGACCGCCAGTTGCATGCTGCGCTGCGCCGGGTGCTGCGGGCACTGGCGGCGCCTTATGTGGTACGCGAGCAGCGCCTGTCGCTCAGCGCCAGTATCGGCGTGACCCTGTACCCGCAGGACGACGAAGACGCCGACACCTTGGTGCGCCATGCCGACCAGGCCATGTATGTGGCCAAGCAACGTGGGCGCAACCGCTATCACCTGTTCGACGTGACACAGGAACAGGAACTCAAGGCTACCCACCAGACCGTGGCGCGGGTGCGCCGGGCCCTGCACAACGGCGAGCTGTGCCTGTATTACCAGCCCAAGGTCAACCTGCGCAGCGGCCAGGTGCTGGGCTTCGAGGGCTTGCTGCGCTGGCAGCGGCCAGGCCGCGGGCTGGTGCCGCCTGGTGATTTCCTGCCGGCGGTGGAGCAGACCGACCTGATCGTGGAAATCGGCGAATGGGTGCTCGACCAGGCGCTGAACCAGTTGCAGGCATGGCAACGTCAGGGGCAGCCCTGGTCACTGAGCGTGAACATCGCCGCGCGGCATTTGCAGCGTGGTGACTTTGTCGAGCGCCTGCAGCAGTTGCTGGCGGCGCACCCGGAGGTGGACCCGGCGCGGCTGGACCTGGAAATCGTCGAGTCGGTGGCCATCGATAACCTGCAGCATGTCAGCTGCTGTCTCGATGCCTGCCGCGCACTGGGTGTGCGCTTCTCCCTGGACGACTTTGGCACTGGCTATTCGTCGCTGAGCTACCTGAAGCGCTTGCCGACACAGACGATCAAGATCGATCAGTCATTCGTGCGCGACATCCTGCATGACCAGGACGACCTGGCGCTCACCGAAGCGGTGATCGGCCTGGCCCGGGCGTTTGGCCGCGAGGTGATTGCCGAAGGGCTGGAGAGCGTCGAGCACGGCCGCGTGCTGATGGGCCTGGGCTGCGAACTGGCACAGGGTTACTGCATCGCCCGGCCGATGCCGGCCAGTGCGGTGCAAGCCTGGGCGCAGGCCTACCGGCAGCCGGTGCAATGGCGTGACCCTTGATCATCAGCGGGCCATTGGCTTGACCTCGGCCAGCACCGGGTGCGCCACCAGCTTGTCGATGTGCAGGGCGTCGTCGTTCATCCAGCTTTCGCTGAGCAGCCGGTAGTGTTCCATGTCGCGGCAGCGCAGGCGCAGGCTGTAGTCGAAGTGGCCGCTGATCAGCTGGCACTCGTGCACTTCCGGGCAGTTGCGCAGGGTGGCTTCGAAGGCCTTCTGCGCGGCCCGCCCGCTTTGGTTGGACAGGGCGACCAGCACCAGCAGCGACACCCCGGGCGCGACCTTCTGCAGGTCGATGATCGCCCCGTAGCCGCGGATCACGCCACGGCGCTCCAGCTTGCGTACACGCTCCAGGCAGGGGCGCGGGGTGAGGTGGACGAGGCTGGAGAGTTTTTCGAAAGTGATGCGGCCGTCATGGCGCAGGATGTCGATGATCGCTTCGTCGATGCGGTCGAGGGGGTGGGCGTTGGCGTCCTTGGTGTCCATGCGCTTGGGCTTCTTTCAGAAGAGGGCATGGGACAGGGTAGGCGGTAAAGGGGGCCGCTGCGCGGCCCATCGCGACACAAGGCCGCTCCTACAAGGGATACGCGGTCCTTGTGTAGGAGCGGCCTTGTGTCGCGATGGGCTGCGCAGCAGCCCCAGGATCCATCAGGCGCAGACAGAACCAGCCTTGGGCACCGCCCGCAACTCCACCACCCGCGGCTGCAACAACCCATACAAATCCTTCGGATCCTCCAGCACCGGCACCAGCCCGATGTCCGTGCCGATACCCAGTGCCTGCGCCGTGTCCAGCACATAGCGCAATGCCGAGTAATCCTCCAGGGCAAACCCCACCGAGTCGAACAGCGTCACCTGTTCGCCGTGCTCACGCCCCTTGGCTTCCCCGGCGACCACACGCCAGAACTCGGTCACTGGCGAGTCTGCAGGCATCTGCTGGATCTCGCCTTCCACCCGGCTTTGCGGTTCGTACTCGACGATCACCCGGGCCCGCTCGACAATCGCCCGATGCAGCTCGGTCTTGCCCGGGCAGTCACCACCCACGGCATTCAGGTGCATGCCCGGCTCGATCATCTCCGGGGTGAGGATGGTGGCGCAGGCCTTGTCGGCGGTTACCGTGGTGACGATATCGGCCCCGCGCACCGCTTCGGCCACGGAGCTGGCGATGCTCAGCTTGAGGCCGGGGCGGTTGGCCAGGTTGGCGACCAGCTTGGCCGAGGCAGCCGGGTCGATGTCATACAGGCGGATTTCATCGATGCCCAGCAGGGCATTGAAGGCGATGGCCTGGAACTCGCTCTGCGAGCCATTGCCGATCAATGCCATGCTGCGGCTGTCCTCGCGCGCCAGGTAGCGGGCGGCCAGGGCCGAGGTGGCGGCGGTGCGAATGGCGGTGGTCAGGGTCATTTCGCTGAGCAGCAACGGGGCACCGCTATCGACGCTGGCCAGGGCGCCGAAGGCCATCACCGTGAGCAGGCCATGGCGAGTGTTCTTCGGATGCCCGTTGACGTACTTGAAGGCGTAGCGGCTGGCGTCCGAGATTGGCATCAGCTCGATCACGCCGTCCGCTGAATGGTTGGCCACCCGGGCGCATTTTTCGAAGGCGGGCCAGCGCAGGTAGTCCTGGCGGATGTACTCGGCCATTTCCAGCAGGCACGTGGGCAGGCCTTTGCGGTTGACCAGGCGGGCCAGGTCTTGCACATCGATATAGCGGGTCATGAGGGGTCTCCCTGCGGTCGACGCTTCCAGAGTGGGCTCTGGTTTCATTGTGCGGCGGGTGGGGAGGCAAAGCTGGCTGTAATGGGCTGTGGCGGCAGCGGCTTTGGCTGATTTCGCTGCGCTGGCAGCCGAATCGGCTGTGGCTGGGCCGGCGATGAGGCCAGTACAGGCCGGGGCAATCATCGCTCACGCAGCCGCTTGTACAGCGTGGTGCGGCTGATCCCGAGCCCACGCGCCACCGCCGAGAGGTTGCCGTTGGCTTGTGCCACCAGCTCGCGCAGGTCCGCCTTTTCGGTCGCAATCGGCACAGGCACCTGAGCCTCGGCGAGAAAACCCGCAGGCAGGTGTTCCAGGCCGACAGGCCCATTGCCCGCCAAGGCCAGCGCCACCTGCAGCACACTCACCAGTTCACGCATATTCCCCGGCCAGGGGTGCTGATCGAGCAGTTCGATAATGGCCGCAGGCAGCCGCGCAGGCTGCCCGGGATCACGGTAGCGCGCATGCACCTGCTCGATCAGCTGCCGGCGGTCATTGCGCTCGCGCAGCGGCGGCAAAACCACTGCCAGCCCGGCGATGCGGTAATACAGGTCCTGGCGAAAGCGCCCGGCGCGCACTTCTTCGGCCAGGTCGCGGTTGCTCGCCGACACCACGCGGATATCCACCGCCACCGGTTCGCCGCTGCCCAATGGCTGGATGCTGCGCGTCTGCAGCACGCGCAGCAGGCGGGCCTGGGTGGGCAACGGCATGTCGCCGATTTCGTCGAGGAACAGGATGCCGTGGTGGGCCTTGCGGATCAGCCCCGGGTTGCCCTTCTGGTGGGCGCCGGTGAACGCGCCCTTGTCGTAGCCGAACAGCTCCGACTCCACCAGCTCTGCGGGGATCGCCGCGCAGTTGACGGCTATGAGCGGCTGGCTGGCGCGGCTGCTGGCCCGGTGCAGGGTATCGACGAATACCTCCTTGCCTACGCCGGTTTCGCCCTGCACCAGGACCGGGATGTCCTTTTCCAGCAGCAGGCCGGCCTGCGCCAGGGCTTTCTCCAGGCGTGGCTCGGCGCTGCTGGCGGCGGGGCGGCCGGGAGCCTCGCGCGGCGGCTGCCACTGGCAATGAAAGCGGTTGCGCCCGGTGGCTTGCAGGGCGAAGGGCTGTTGCCGGGGATGGCTGAGCAGCTGTTGCAGGGGCAACTGGAACAGTTGCGCGATGTTCTGCTGCAGCGGGTTGCCCCCGAGCAGGGTGTCGGCCCGGTGATTGGCGGCCAGCACCTGCCCCTGCTCATCGAACACCAGCAGGCCGGCCCAGGGGCTGTCGAGGTTGTCGGAGGCGCTGTTGAAGATCAATTGCGCATGCTGGTCGGCATGCTTGGCGAGGATCAGGCGGTTCTCCAGGCTCTGGCCCATCATGCGTACCAGGCCCAGGGTCTGGCTGGCGGGCAGGTAGCCGTCGCTGGCCACATCGAGCACCCCGACCAGCTGCCGTTCGGCGTCGAACAGCGGCGCGGCGGCGCTGGACATATAGCGGTTCTGGCGCAGGAAGTGCTCTTCCTGGCCCACGTGGATCGCCTCGGCGCAGACCAGCGCGGTGCCCAGCGCATTGGTGCCGACACCGCGCTCGTGCCAGTGGGCACCGGCGCTGAAACCATGCTGCTGGCGCGGCTCGATGAACCGCCGCGAGCCCCAGCTGTCGAGCAGGCAGCCGCTGGCATCGGCCAGCATCACCAGGTAGCTGGCATTGCCCAGCAGGTGGGCATATTGCGGCAGCACCGCTTCGCGGGTCAGGTGCAGCAGGGCCTGGCGCCGCTCCAGCAGGGCGCTCAGCTCGGCGCGGGTCAGGCAGTCGAAGTCCGGGGCGTGTTGGGGGTGCAGGCCGTGGTCGCGGCAGCGGGCCCAGGAGGCCTGGATCAGTTGGGCATGGGGCGAAGCGGATGCGGCCATGGGCCTGTCCTGTGTGATTGTTGTCATGGGGCCGACCGCTGTTCAGTGTCGTGCACGGTTGTTCAATGTCAAACCGGCAAGTGTTCAGTTGTTCAGTGCTTGTGTTCAGTTGTGAACCTGCGATTGACCGGCATTGCCGGCCAGGCCCCGGGCCAGACGGTTGCGGCGCATCTGGCACGAAACTGGCTGTGTCCGGCAGACAAAAACCACAAGAAGGCCACGCCATGTCCCTGGTGCTGGAACAGGTCAGCCGCAGCGTCGACAACCAGGCCTGGATCGTCGATGCCTCACTGCGTTTCGAACCCGGCTCGTTCAACGTGCTGCTGGGCCGCACCCTGGCCGGCAAGACCAGCCTGATGCGCCTGATGGCCGGGCTCGATCGCCCGGACCGGGGGCGGGTGCTGATGGATGGCCAGGACGTGACTGGCGTGCCGGTGCGCCAACGCAATGTGTCGATGGTGTATCAGCAGTTCATCAATTACCCGACCCTCAGCGTTTACGAGAACATTGCGTCACCGCTGCGCCAGGCACGCATGGACGAGCCCCAGATTCGCCGACGGGTGCAGGAAACCGCCGAGATGCTGCGCATCGAAGCCTACCTGCAGCGCCTGCCGCTGGAGCTGTCCGGTGGCCAGCAGCAACGCACGGCAATGGCCCGGGCGCTGGTCAAGGATGCCTCGCTGATCCTGTTCGACGAGCCACTGGTCAACCTCGACTACAAGCTGCGCGAGGGCCTGCGCCAGGAGCTGCGCGAACTGTTCGCGGCGCGCCACTGCATTGCCGTGTATGCCACCACCGAGCCCAACGAGGCGCTGGCTCTGGGCGGCACCACCACCCTGGTGCATGAGGGCCGTATCGTCCAGAGCGGGCCTACCGCCGAGGTCTACCAGCGCCCGGGCAGCGTGCTGGCTGCCGAGCTGTTTTCCGAGCCGCCGATCAACCTGGTACCTGGCCGTATCAGCGGCAACGACGTGAGCCTGGCCCAGGCCGTGCACTTTGCTCGCAATGCCGACTTGCAGCCGCTTGCCGAGGGTGACTACCGCTTTGGCGTGCGGCCCAGCCACATCAGCCTGGTGCCGGCGCACGACGACGACCTGGAATTGTCGGTGCTGGTGGAACTCGCCGAGATCAGTGGTTCAGAGACCTTCCTGCATGTACGCAACGAACACTGGCGCATGATCCTGCACCTGCCAGGGGTACACGAATACCAGGTGGACACGCCGATCCGCGTGTTCATCCCCACCCACAAGCTGTTCGTGTTCGACAGTACCGGGGCGCTGGTGCAGGCCCCGGGGCTGCGCCAGGCAAGGAGAGGTTGATGGCCGAGATCCGCCTGCGCCAACTGGCGCACAGCTACAGCCGCCAGCCCGCCAGCGAGGCGGACTATGCCCTGCACGCGCTGGAGCATGTGTGGGAGCAGGGCGGTGCCTACGCCTTGCTCGGGCCGTCGGGCTGCGGCAAGTCGACCTTGCTCAACATCATCTCCGGGCTGCTGACCCCTTCCCACGGCGAGGTGCTGTTCGACGGCAAGCCGGTCAACCAGCTGTCACCGCAGGCGCGCAACATTGCCCAGGTGTTCCAGTTCCCGGTGGTTTACGACACCATGACGGTGTTCGACAACCTGGCGTTTCCCTTGCGCAACCAAGGGTTGGACGAAGCCCGGGTGCAGGCCCGGGTGGAAGAGATTGCCGAGGTGCTCGACCTGTCGGCCGTGCTGCGCAAGAAGGCGCGCAACCTCAGTGCCGACGAAAAGCAGAAGGTCTCCATGGGACGGGGCCTGGTGCGCGATGACGTGTCGGCGATCCTGTTCGACGAGCCGCTGACGGTGATCGACCCGCACCTGAAGTGGAAGCTGCGGCGCAAGCTCAAGCAGATCCACGAGCAGTTCAACATCACGATGATCTACGTCACCCATGACCAGCTGGAGGCCTCGACGTTCGCCGACAAGATCGCGGTGATGCACGGCGGGCGCATCGTCCAGTTCGGTACCCCGCGCGAACTGTTCGAGCGGCCGCGGCATACCTTCGTCGGTTACTTCATCGGCAGCCCGGGGATGAACCTGATCGAGGTGCGCGCCGAAGCGGACGGGGTGGCGTTCGGCGATATTCACCTGATGCTGCCCGGGCATTTGCGGGAACATCTGCAAGAGCGCCTGGCGGCCACAGGTGGTGGTGGTCGCCTGCAGCTGGGCATCCGCCCGGAATTCGTGCAGCTGTGGGACAGCCCGTTCGATGATGCCTACCCGGCACGGGTGCTGGACGTCGAGGACCTGGGCACCTACCGCATCGTCACCCTCGAGCTGGGAGGTGTCGCGCTCAAGGCACGCCTGGGCGAGGACCGCCCGGTGCCGGTGGCCCAGGCCTGGGTCAGCCTGCCGGCGCAGTGGCTGATGCTGTACCTCGACGATGTGCTGCTGGAGGCCGGGCCATGAACAAGGTGCCGAACAACAAGGCCTGGTGGCTGGTGCTGCCGGTGTTCCTGCTGGTGGCATTCAGTGCGGTGGTGCCGATGATGACGGTGGTCAACTACTCGGTGCAGGACATCTTCGACCAGTCCAACCGCTACTTCGTCGGCGCCGACTGGTACCGTCAGGTGCTGCGCGACCCGGCGCTGCACGATGCGCTGCTGCGTCAGTTCATCTATTCCGCCTGCGTGCTGCTGATCGAAATCCCGCTGGGTATCGCCATTGCCCTGACCATGCCGACCAAGGGGCGCTTGGCCTCGGTGTGCCTGATCGTCATGGCCATCCCGTTGCTGATCCCGTGGAACGTGGTCGGCACCATCTGGCAGATTTTCGGCCGGGCCGACATCGGCCTGCTCGGCGCTACCCTGGCCAAGCTCGGGGTCAGCTACAACTACGCCGGCGACCCGTTCGACGCCTGGCTGACCGTGCTGGTGATGGACGTGTGGCACTGGACATCGCTGGTGGCGTTGCTCTGTTACTCGGGGCTGCGCGCCATCCCCGACGTGTACTACCAGGCTGCGCGCATCGACCGCGCCTCGGGCTGGGCGGTGTTCCGCCATATCCAGTTGCCCAAGCTGAAGAACGTGCTGCTGATCGCGGTGATGCTGCGCTTCATGGACAGCTTCATGATCTACACCGAGCCCTTCGTGCTGACCGGTGGCGGGCCCGGCAACGCCACCACCTTCCTCAGCCAGACCCTCACGCGCATGGCCGTGGGGCAGTTCGACCTGGGCCCGGCGGCGGCGTTCTCGCTGGTGTACTTCCTGATCATCCTGCTGGTTTCTTGGCTGTTCTACACAGCCATGACCCATGCCGACAAGGACTAGGCCATGAGCACGCGCAAATCGCTGGCCCTGCTGCTGTACTTCTTCTTCCTGCTGGTGCCGATCTACTGGCTGCTGAACATGTCGTTCAAGAGCAACACCGAGATCCTCGGCGGCCTGACCCTGTGGCCACAGGCGTTCACCCTCGACAACTACCGGGTGATCTTCACCGATGCCAGCTGGTACAGCGGCTACATCAATTCGCTGTACTACGTGTGCCTGAACACGCTGATTTCGCTGCTAGTGGCGCTGCCAGCGGCATATGCCTTCTCGCGTTACCGCTTCCTCGGTGACCGGCACCTGTTCTTCTGGCTGCTGACCAACCGCATGGCGCCACCAGCGGTGTTCCTGCTGCCGTTCTTCCAGCTGTATTCGTCGATCGGCCTGTTCGATACCCATATCGCCGTGGCCCTGGCCCACTGCCTGTTCAACGTGCCGCTGGCAGTGTGGATCCTCGAGGGGTTCATGTCTGGTGTGCCGAAGGAGATCGACGAAACGGCCTATATCGACGGCTACAGCTTCCCACGCTTCTTCGTGAAGATCTTCATTCCGCTGATTGGCTCCGGCATCGGCGTGACGGCGTTTTTCTGTTTCATGTTCTCCTGGGTGGAGCTGCTGCTGGCGCGCACCCTCACCTCGGTGAATGCCAAGCCGATCGCCGCGGTGATGACCCGTACCGTGTCTGCCTCGGGCATAGATTGGGGGGTACTGGCGGCGGCGGGGGTACTGACCATCTTGCCGGGCATGCTGGTGATCTGGTTCGTGCGCAACCATGTGGCCAAGGGCTTCGCCCTGGGCCGAGTGTGAGGAGGGCAAGGCATGGAGTGGATGGCCTGGACCTTGCCGACGGCGCTGTTCTTCGCTGCCGTTGGTGTGCTGCTGCTGGGCATGACCCTGCTCGAACTGCGCCGCCCCTGCGTGGAGCGACGCGGCTTCCTGCCGCTGGTCACCAGCCGTGGCGACCGTTTGTTCATCGGCCTGCTGGCCAGCGCCTACCTGCATTTGCTGGTGGTTGGCGTCAGCGAGTGGCCATTGTGGGTGGCCTCGCTGCTGTCGCTGGCGTGGCTGGTGGTGGTGCTGCGCTGGGGCTGAGCGAGCGGCCCTGTGGGATAACTGAAACGGGAGATCACAATGTTCGACAACAAGTACAACAGGCGACATTTGACCCTGGCCGCGTTGCTGGTACTGGCCAGCGTGCAGGGCACAGCCTGGGCCGACCAGTACGAGGATGCGGCAAGGAAGTGGCTCGGCAGTGAGTTCAAGCCTTCGACCCTTACCCCTGAACAGCAGTTGGCCGAGTTGAAGTGGTTCATCAAGGCTGCCGAACCGTTCCGTGGCATGAAGATCAACGTGGTGTCGGAAACCATCACCACCCATGAATACGAGTCCAAGGTGCTGGCCAAGGCCTTCAGCGAGATCACCGGTATACAGCTGACCCACGACCTGCTGCAGGAAGGCGACGTGGTGGAAAAGCTGCAGACACAGATGCAGTCGGACAAGAACATCTATGACGGCTGGGTCAACGACTCCGACCTGATCGGTACGCACTTTCGCTACGGCAAGGTGGAATCGATCACCGACCTGATGGCCAACGAAGGCAAGGACTACACCTCGCCGACCCTGGACCTGAAGGACTTCATCGGCATTTCCTTCACCACCGCGCCGGATGGCAAGGTCTACCAGCTGCCGGACCAGCAGTTCGCCAACCTCTACTGGTTCCGTGCTGACTGGTTCGAGCGGCCCGAACTGAAGGCCAGGTTCAAGGAAAAATACGGCTACGAACTTGGTGTGCCGGTGAACTGGTCAGCCTACGAGGACATTGCCAGGTTCTTTACCGAAGACGTCAAGGAAATCGACGGTAAACGCGTCTATGGCCACATGGACTACGGCAAGAAAGACCCGTCACTGGGCTGGCGCTTCACCGATGCCTGGTTCTCCATGGCGGGTGGCGGCGACAAAGGTTTGCCCAATGGTCTGCCGGTGGACGAATGGGGCATTCGCGTGGAGGACTGCCATCCGGTGGGGTCCAGCGTGACCCGTGGCGGCGACACCAACGGCCCGGCTGCCGTGTATGCCACGCAGAAATACGTGGACTGGATGCGTGCCTATGCGCCCAAGGAAGCCCAGGGCATGACCTTCTCCGAAGCCGGCCCGGTGCCGGCCCAGGGCAACATCGCCCAGCAGATCTTCTGGTACACCGCGTTTACCGCCGACATGACCAAGCCCGGTCTGCCGGTGGTGAATGCCGACGGCACGCCGAAGTGGCGCATGGCGCCTTCGCCGAAGGGGCCGTACTGGGAGGAGGGGATGAAGCTGGGCTACCAGGACACCGGTTCGTGGACCTTCTTCAAGTCCACCCCCGAGAAGCAACGCCTGGCTGCGTGGCTGTACGCCCAGTTCGTCACCTCCAAGACCGTGTCGCTGAAAAAGACCATCGTCGGCCTCACGCCGATTCGCGAATCGGACATCAACTCCCAGGCCATGACCGAGCTGGCGCCCAAGCTGGGCGGGCTGGTGGAGTTCTACCGCAGCCCGGCGCGGGTACAGTGGACACCGACCGGCACCAACGTGCCGGACTACCCGCGGTTGGCGCAGTTGTGGTGGAGCCACATCGCCGAAGTGGCCAGTGGCGAGAAGACCCCGCAGGAAGCGCTGGACGGCCTGGCCCGCGACCAGGACCGGATGATGGAGCGCTTGCAGCGGTCCAACGCCCAGGCCACCTGCGCACCGAAGCTGAACCCGGAGAAGGATGCCCAATACTGGTTCGACCAGCCTGGGGCGCCGAAACCGAAACTGGCCAACGAAAAGCCCAAGGGCGAGACAGTCAGCTACAACGAACTGCTGAAGTCGTGGGAGGCGGCCAGGAAGTGATCGGCTGAGCACCGCGCTGGCTTCTTCCCACAGGTACCCCGCGCATCTTGAGAGCGGCGCAGTACTTGTGGGAGCGGGCAAGCCCGCGAAGAAGCCGGCGCGGTGCATAGTTTACGGGCAAAAAAAACGGCACCTGCCAGAGGTGCCGTTTTCATATCACGCGGTCTTACCTGTGCAGCTCTTCAGCCGCATACAGCGTGTTCTCCAGCAGGCATGCGCGGGTCATCGGCCCGACGCCGCCCGGCACCGGCGTGATCCAGCCGGCGCGCGGCAGGGCGGTCTCGTAGACCACGTCGCCGACCAGCTTGCCGTCTTCCTGGCGGTTGATGCCCACGTCGATAACGATGGCACCTTCCTTGATCCATTCACCCTTGACCAGGCCAGGCTTGCCTGCGGCCACTACCACCAGGTCGGCGCGGCCGACATGGCCGGGGAGGTCCTTGGTGAAGCGGTGGCAGACGGTCACGGTGCAGCCGGCCAGCAGCAGCTCCATGGCCATCGGGCGACCAACGATGTTGGACGCGCCGACGATGACCGCGTTCATGCCGTACAGGTCCTGGCCGGTGCTTTCCAGCAGGGTCATGATGCCCTTCGGTGTGCACGGGCGCAGCAGCGGGATGCGCTGGGCCAGACGACCGATGTTGTACGGGTGGAAGCCATCCACGTCCTTGTCCGGGCGGATGCGCTCGAGCAGCAGCGAGGCGTCCAGGTGCGCCGGCAGCGGCAACTGCAGCAGGATACCGTCGACGGCCGGATCGTCATTGAGGCGGTCGATCAGCTCGGTCAGGGCCTGCTGCGTGGTTTCGCTGGGCAGGTCGAACGCCTGCGAAATGAAGCCGACCTCTTCGCAGTCCTTGCGCTTGTGCGAGACATAGACTTGGGAGGCGGGGTCGGTGCCGACCAGGATCACCGCCAGGCCCGGCGTACGCAGGCCTTGCTGGCGACGCTCCACGACACGTTGAGCGATCTGCTGGCGCAGGCTGGCGGCGATCGCCTTGCCATCGATTAGGTGTGCAGTCATAGACGCGTGATTAACCATCGAGAAGGAAACAATTAAAGAGGGCGCATTCTCGCACGACATGGGCCAAGGGCAAAGGCGGGTGGTCGGGCAAATCCCCTAAGCCCTTAAATAATTTAAATTTTTTTGAGAAAGGTGTTGACGACTTTCAGGCTCGCCTATAAGATTCGCCGCACTTGTCGGGCACAGCCTAGCACTGGTTGGCGAAGTCGGGCAGAATGAGTGGTTTAGCAGTTACCTGTTAAAGGTCTCGTTCGGTTAGGCTTCAAGCTTAAGCGCCCGTAGCTCAGCTGGATAGAGCATCCGCCTTCTAAGCGGATGGTCGCAGGTTCGAGTCCTGCCGGGTGCGCCATTTAGGCAGCTTTGGCAAGCAAGTAGGCTGTAATGCAATATGGTGGGCGTAGCTCAGTTGGTAGAGCGCTGGATTGTGATTCCAGTTGTCGTGGGTTCGATTCCCATCGTCCACCCCATATTCTTCAAAGGCGCCTCGATAGCATCTGGCGCCTTTGTTTTAAGCGTTACGCGGACGTGGTGAAATTGGTAGACACACTGGATTTAGGTTCCAGCGGCGCAAGCTGTAAGAGTTCGAGTCTCTTCGTCCGCACCATGCTTCTGTAAGGTTGTACTGCAACATCGCAAGACCGCAATATGGTGGGCGTAGCTCAGTTGGTAGAGCGCTGGATTGTGATTCCAGTTGTCGTGGGTTCGATTCCCATCGTCCACCCCATATTCTTCGAAGGCGCCTTGATCGTGAGATCGGGCGCCTTTTTGTTTTGCGCCCTGATCTGGCGGCGCTGCGCTCAG
Source organism: Pseudomonas sp. 13159349 (assembly GCF_013305685.1). Classification (NCBI taxonomy): domain Bacteria; kingdom Pseudomonadati; phylum Pseudomonadota; class Gammaproteobacteria; order Pseudomonadales; family Pseudomonadaceae; genus Pseudomonas; species Pseudomonas sp. 13159349. The sequence goes on from NZ_CP045553.1 coordinate 2,169,144, forward strand.
GCGAGGGCAGGGCTGTTTTCCGGTATCAGGCGCACCTCTACGCGATGCCCGAGGGCGCGCGCTGCGCTGGCCAGGGTTGCCAGTGTCATGCCTGAGTCGTTCTGGTCGAGCGCCCGGTCAACCGCGGTGCGACTGGTGTGCATGCGCTCGGCCAATGCCTTCTTGCTGATCTTCTGCGCTTTCATGGCCTCGGCGATCTGCCAGGCGATCACGCGCTTCAGGGCGGCTGCGGATACCTCCTCTGCAAGGTCCTCGCTTGCCAGGAAGTCGTCGAAGTCGGAGCCGATATGTATGGTCATTGCTTGTGCCTCTTTATGGCGGCTTGGCGCTGCCTGGCGGCGGCCAGGTCCGGCGCTGGTGTTTTCTGGCTCTTCTTGATGAAGCCGTGAAGCAGGATCATGGTGTTTCCATCCACGGTAAAAAGTACCCGGGCGATCGTGTTCTCAAGGTTGACCCTGGCCTCCCATAGGCCTTTCCCGAGCTTCCTGACAATGGGCATGCCTAGCGGCCATCCGATTTGTATTGTCTTGATCTCGGTTCCAATCAGGTATTTGTGGGTGCGGGGGAGTGAGGTCAACCATTCGCGTACAGGCTCATTGCCGGCTTCGGTGCGAAAGAAGCGGACATCTAGTGTTGTCGTGTTCCTGCCCATGGAAGTGTACCAAAAAAGGTGCTCCATTCAAGCGCAGGGCAATCGCTTGTGCCATAGCGTGTTTCCCGCAGTGCTGTAGGAGTGTTCGCCGGGTTGCAAATCAATCGATCCCGGCCCTTGCAATCCTCTGGTGACACCCCAATAAAAGCTGTTAGATTTCAGCCGGTTGAAACACTGGCCCATTTGGCCGGCAGAGGAACAACCCGATGATCGCAAAAGAAGGCCGTCAGGCCCTGGCGCTACAGCGCTTTGCCGAGGCCAACCCGCAGCTGCTCGAAGAGATCCGTGAGCTGGATGCGCGCGAGCAGGCCCAGCAGATCGAGTGGGCGTTCGAGGATGCGGCCGAGGAGCTGGGTATCCAGCCTTGGGAGCTGGCCCTGCAACTGATCGCCGAAACCCCCGAGCAGCTGCAGGCCATGCGCCTGGAGACGCACCGCGAGGTAGCCGAGGCGCTGGGGATGGAGTGGGAGGAGTACTGCCAGTTCAACGAAATCGAACCTGAATAAAGGAAGCGAATTCGTTGGTGGCAGTTGTTTGACAAGGTATTTCGGCTGCAGGTCGCCTGGTGGCGTCGTGCGGCCCCATTGAAGCAGGCTCGGCGTTATGTCGTACGGGCCTTGAAAGTTAATCGACCGGCGTGGTTTCTCGTCGTCCCGAGTGGGGTGACTTCTGCTGCGCGACTCACTAGAATGCTTGCCCTTGATTCTGGAGTCGGGCTAACGCCGGCTAACGTCTGTGCAACGAGGAATATCCATGCAAGTTTCTGTTGAAAACACTTCCGCTCTCGAGCGCCGCATGACCATCGCCGTTCCGGCCGAGCGCGTCGAGAACGAAGTCAACAAGCGTCTGCAACAGACTGCCAAGCGCGCCAAGGTTGCCGGCTTCCGCCCAGGCAAAGTGCCGATGAGCGTGATTCGTCAGCGTTTCGAAGCCGATGCCCGTCAAGAGGCGTTCGGTGACCTCGTCCAGGCTTCCTTCTACGAAGCCATCGTCGAGCAGAAGCTGAACCCGGCTGGCGCCCCTGCGGTAGAGCCGAAGTCCTTCGAGAAGGGCAAGGACCTGGAGTTCGTCGCCATCTTCGAAGTGTTCCCGGAGTTCACCGTTGGCGGCCTCGAGTCGATCAGCGTCGAGCGCCTGAGCGCCGAAGTGGCTGATGCCGACCTGGACAACATGCTGGAAGTGCTGCGCAAGCAGAACACCCGCTTCGAGGCCGTCGAGCGTGCCGCGCAGAACGACGACCAGGTCAACATCGACTTCGTCGGCAAGGTCGACGGTGAAGTGTTCGCCGGTGGTTCGGCCAAGGGCACCCAGCTGGTACTGGGCTCCGGCCGCATGATCCCAGGCTTCGAAGACGGCCTGGTTGGCGCCAAGGCTGGCGAAGAGCGCGTTGTTAACGTGACCTTCCCAGAGGACTACCAGAACCTGGACCTGGCTGGCAAAGCCGCCGAGTTCACCATCACCGTCAACAGCGTTGCCGCTCCTGTGCTGCCAGAGCTGAACGAAGAGTTCTTCGCCCAGTTCGGCATCAAGGAATCGACCCTGGAAGGCTTCCGCACCGAAGTTCGCAAGAACATGGAGCGTGAACTGCGCCAGGCCATCAAGGCCAAGGTGAAGAATCAGGTCATGGACGGTCTGCTGGCTGCCAACCCGATCGAAGTACCGAAAGCCCTGCTGGAAAACGAAGTCAACCGTCTGCGCGTGCAGGCTGTTCAGCAGTTCGGTGGCAACATCAAGCCTGAGCAGCTGCCGGCCGAACTGTTCGAAGAACAAGCCAAGCGCCGTGTAGTCCTGGGTCTGATCGTGGCCGAAGTGGTCAAGCAGTTCGAACTGAAGCCGGACGAAGGCAAGGTTCGCGAAATGATCGAAGAAATGGCTTCGGCTTACCAAGAGCCTGAGCAGGTCATCGCCTGGTACTACAAGAACGACCAGCAACTGAACGAAGTCCGTTCGGTTGTGCTGGAAGAACAAGTTGTAGATACTGTTCTGCAGAAAGCGACTGTGACCGACAAGTCGGTCTCGTACGAAGATGCCGTTAAACCAGCACAGGCTCCAGCCGCCGCTGAGTAACAGGCTTCTCTCGTAGGAAACCCCCACAAGCCAGCCTTCGAGCTGGCTTGTGCGTATTCAAGCCATGACTATTTGGGAGTGAGCGCAGGACATGTCCCGCAATTCTTATATTCAGCAGAGCTCTGACATCCAGGCCGCAGGCGGTCTGGTCCCGATGGTTATCGAGCAGTCCGCCCGTGGCGAACGCGCTTACGACATCTACTCGCGCCTGTTGAAGGAGCGTGTGATCTTCCTGGTTGGCCCGGTAGAGGACTACATGGCCAACCTCGTCGTTGCGCAACTGCTGTTCCTTGAAGCGGAAAACCCGGACAAGGATATCCATCTGTACATCAACTCGCCGGGCGGTTCCGTCACCGCCGGCATGTCGATCTACGACACCATGCAGTTCATCAAGCCGGACGTCTCGACCATCTGCATCGGCCAGGCCTGCAGCATGGGCGCCTTCCTGCTGGCTGCTGGTGCCAAGGGCAAGCGTCACTGCCTGCCCAACTCGCGCGTGATGATCCACCAGCCGCTGGGCGGCTTCCAGGGTCAGGCCACCGATATCGAGATCCACGCCCAGGAAATCCTCAATATCAAGGCCCGCCTGAACGAGCTGCTGGCCTACCACACCGGCCAGGATCTCGAGACCATCAAGCGCGACACTGAACGTGACAACTTCATGAGCGCCTCGCGCGCGGCCGAGTACGGCCTGATCGACTCGGTCTACGACAAGCGGCAACTGGCCTCCTGAACCGGGGTGCCAGAGCAGGTAGGCGCGGAAAGCGCCTACCTGCGGACTTGAAAAAGCCCGCAATTGCCTTCATCTTGTGTTGCAAGCCTACCGGATTGGATCGATCGAATGACTGACACCCGTAACGGCGAGGACAGCGGCAAATTGCTTTATTGCTCCTTCTGCGGCAAAAGCCAGCACGAAGTGCGCAAACTGATTGCCGGGCCCTCGGTATTTATCTGCGACGAGTGCGTCGACCTGTGCAACGACATCATCCGTGAGGAGGTGCAGGAAGCCCAGGCCGAGAGCAGCGCGCACAAATTGCCTTCGCCGAAAGAAATCAGCGGTATCCTGGACCAGTACGTCATTGGTCAGGAACGCGCGAAGAAGGTGCTTGCCGTAGCGGTGTACAACCACTACAAGCGCCTGAACCAGCGTGACAAGAAGGGTGACGAAGTCGAACTCGGCAAGAGCAATATCCTGCTCATCGGGCCAACCGGCTCGGGCAAGACCCTGCTCGCCGAAACCCTTGCACGCCTGTTGAACGTACCGTTCACCATTGCTGACGCCACCACCCTGACCGAAGCCGGTTACGTGGGTGAGGACGTCGAGAACATCATCCAGAAGCTGTTGCAGAAGTGCGACTACGACGTGGAAAAGGCCCAGATGGGCATCGTCTACATCGACGAGATCGACAAGATTTCGCGCAAGTCGGACAACCCGTCCATCACCCGTGACGTATCGGGCGAGGGCGTGCAGCAGGCACTGCTGAAGCTGATCGAAGGCACCGTGGCCTCGGTTCCGCCGCAAGGCGGCCGCAAACACCCGCAACAGGAATTCCTGCAGGTCGATACCCGCAACATCCTGTTCATCTGCGGTGGTGCCTTCTCGGGCCTGGAAAAGGTCATCCAGAACCGCTCCACCAAGGGTGGCATCGGTTTTGGCGCCGAAGTACGCAGCAAGGAAGAGGGCAAGAAGGTTGGCGAGTCCCTGCGTGAGGTCGAGCCGGACGATCTGGTCAAGTTTGGCCTGATCCCGGAATTCGTCGGCCGCCTGCCGGTGCTGGCAACCCTCGACGAGCTGGACGAGGCCGCGCTGATGCAGATCCTCATCGAGCCGAAGAACGCCCTGACCAAGCAGTATGCCAAGCTGTTCGAGATGGAAAACGTCGACCTCGAGTTCCGCAGCGATGCGCTCAAGGCCGTGGCGCGCAAGGCCCTGGAGCGCAAGACCGGCGCCCGTGGCCTGCGTTCGATCCTCGAAGGCGTGTTGCTCGACACCATGTACGAGATTCCTTCGAAGAAGGATGTCAGCAAGGTGGTGATCGACGAGAGCGTCATCGATGGCACTTCGCAGCCGCTGATGATCTACGAAAACAGCGAGCCGCAAGCCAAGGCCGCGCCGGACGCCTGATCCAGGCAATGGCTGGTTGACGGTTGCAAGCAAGAAGGGGCCTACGGGCCCCTTTCTGCTTTTCCTGCGCTAGCGCTTGTAATTTCCCAAGCCTGCCCCCACATTAGGTCCAAGCATCATTTCCACCGGTTTCCGGCCATAAGGCCGCTGTAGAGGCGAAATCATGAAGACCACCCTGGACTTGCCTCTTTTGCCATTGCGCGATGTCGTTGTTTACCCGCACATGGTCATCCCGCTGTTCGTGGGGCGCGAAAAGTCCATCGAAGCCCTTGAGGCGGCGATGACGGGCGAAAAGCAGATTCTTCTGCTGGCCCAGAAAAACCCGGCCGACGATGATCCGGGCGAAGACGCCCTGTACCGCGTCGGTACCGTTGCCACCGTGCTGCAATTGCTGAAACTGCCCGATGGTACCGTCAAGGTGCTGGTCGAGGGCGAGCAACGCGGCGCCGTGGAGCGTTTCAGCGAAGTAGAAGGGCACATCCGTGCCGAAGTTTCCCTGATCGACGAAGTCGACGCCGCCGAGCGCGAGTCGGAAGTGTTCGTGCGCACGCTGCTGTCGCAGTTCGAGCAATACGTGCAACTGGGCAAGAAAGTCCCAGCCGAAGTGCTGTCGTCGCTGAACAGCATCGAAGAGCCAGGGCGCCTGGTCGACACCATGGCCGCACACATGGCCCTGAAGATCGAGCAGAAACAGGAAATTCTCGAAATCGTCGACCTGCCGACCCGTGTCGAGCACGTACTGGCGCTGCTGGATGCCGAAATCGACCTGCTGCAGGTCGAAAAGCGCATTCGCGGTCGGGTCAAGAAGCAGATGGAGCGCAGCCAGCGCGAGTACTACCTGAACGAGCAGATGAAGGCCATTCAGAAGGAACTCGGTGATGGCGACGAAGGCCACAACGAAGTCGAAGAGCTGAAAAAGCGCATCGAAGCCGCTGGCCTGCCCAAGGACGCACTGGCCAAGGCCCAGGCCGAGCTGAACAAGCTCAAGCAGATGTCGCCGATGTCGGCCGAGGCCACTGTGGTCCGTTCCTATCTCGACTGGCTGGTGCAGGTGCCGTGGAAGGCCCAGAGCAAGGTGCGTCTGGACCTGGCCAAGGCCGAGGAAATCCTCGATGCCGACCACTACGGCCTGGAAGAGGTCAAGGAACGCATCCTCGAGTATCTTGCCGTGCAAAAGCGCGTCAAGAAGATCCGCGGCCCGGTACTGTGCCTGGTTGGCCCACCCGGCGTCGGCAAGACCTCGCTGGCCGAGTCGATCGCCGCTGCCACCAATCGCAAGTTCGTGCGCATGGCCCTGGGTGGTGTGCGTGACGAGGCTGAGATCCGTGGTCACCGCCGTACCTACATCGGTTCCATGCCTGGCCGCCTGATCCAGAAGATGACCAAGGTGGGGGTGCGCAACCCGCTGTTCCTGCTGGACGAAATCGACAAGATGGGCAGCGACATGCGTGGCGACCCGGCCTCGGCACTGCTCGAAGTGCTCGACCCGGAGCAGAACCACAACTTCAACGACCACTACCTGGAGGTCGACTACGACCTCTCGGACGTGATGTTCCTGTGCACCTCGAACTCGATGAACATCCCGCCGGCGCTGCTCGACCGGATGGAAGTCATCCGCCTGCCGGGCTACACCGAGGACGAGAAGATCAACATCGCGGTCAAGTACCTGGTGCCCAAGCAGGTCAAGGCCAACGGCTTGAAGAAGGACGAGCTGGAAGTCGATGTCTCTGCGATCCGCGACATCATCCGCTTCTACACCCGCGAAGCCGGTGTGCGCGGCCTGGAGCGGCAAATCGCCAAAGTCTGCCGCAAGGTGGTCAAGGAACATACCGGGCAGAAGCAGGTCAAGGTCAAGGTAGCCAGCGAGCAGTTGGAGCACCTGCTCGGCGTGCGCAAGTTCCGCTACGGCCTGGCCGAGCAGCAGGACCAGATCGGCCAGGTTACCGGCCTGGCCTGGACCCAGGTGGGCGGCGAACTGCTGACCATCGAAGCCGTGGTCATCCCCGGCAAGGGCCAGCTGATCAAGACCGGCTCGCTGGGCGACGTCATGGTCGAGTCGATCACCGCCGCGCAGACTGTGGTGCGCAGCCGTGCCCGCAGCCTGGGTATCGCCGCCGACTTCCACGAGAAGCACGACGTGCATATCCACATGCCTGAAGGCGCCACGCCGAAGGATGGCCCAAGTGCCGGTATCGGCATGTGCACCGCGCTGGTGTCGGCGCTGACGCAGATTCCGGTACGTGCCGATGTGGCCATGACCGGCGAAATCACCCTGCGTGGCCAGGTGCTGGCCATTGGCGGGTTGAAGGAAAAACTGCTGGCGGCACACCGTGGCGGGATCAAGACGGTGATCATTCCCGAGGAGAATGTTCGCGATCTGAAGGAGATTCCGGAAAATATCAAACAGGATCTGCAGATCAAACCAGTCAAATGGATTGACGAAGTCCTGCAAATTGCGCTGCAATACGCCCCGGAGCCCTTGCCAGATGTGGCTCCGGAGATTGTCGCGAAAGATGAAAAGCGCGACGGCGATGCTAAGGAAAGAATTAGCACGCACTAGTAGTTTTTGGCTGGGGGGCTTTCCTTGACAGTTTTTTCGGGGCCTTGCTATAAAGCGGCACGCTATTGTCATCAGGCCACCCAGCGCACGTTTCATAAGCTTTTCATTACATACTTAGAAACAAACTCAATAGAGAAATAAGGGGACTTAGAGTGAACAAGTCGGAACTGATTGACGCTATCGCCGCATCTGCTGACATCCCGAAAGCTGTAGCCGGCCGTGCGCTGGACGCAGTCATCGAATCCGTCACCGGCGCCCTGAAGCAAGGTGACGATGTGGTACTGGTTGGCTTCGGTACCTTCTCGGTCAAGGAGCGTGCAGAGCGCACCGGCCGCAACCCGCAAACCGGTAACGCGATCAAGATCGCTGCCGCCAAGGTTCCAGGCTTCAAGGCTGGCAAAGGCCTGAAAGACGCCGTCAACTAAGTCGTCTCTTTCAGCCGGACCCGGCCTGGCCAGGTCCGAGCACGCTGATGGCGGGGCGCAAACGTTCCCGCCTGACACGTTTGCTAAGAAAAGGCGCATCCTCGGATGCGCCTTTCTTTTATCAGGTTTCTACCCACGCTCCGCGGTTGTCGACGCAGTGGTACAGCCGTTTCTGGGGGACGCATGCTGCAAAATATCAGGGACAATTCACAAGGTTGGATTGCCAAGACCATCATCGGCCTTATCGTCGTGTTGATGGCGTTGACCGGCTTCGAAGCCATTTTCCAGGCCGCCACCCATAGCCAGGACGCCGCCAAGGTGAACGGCCAGACCATCAGCCAGAACGAGCTGAGCCAGGCGGCCGACATGCAGCGCCGTCAGCTGATGCAACAGTTGGGCAAGGATTTCGACCCGGCGCTGCTGGATGACAAATTGCTGCGCGAAGAGGCACTGAAGGGGCTGATCAGCCGCAAGCTGCTGCTGCAAGGCGCCGAAGATGCCAAATTCGCCTTCTCCGAGGCCGCACTGGACCAGGTGATCCTGCAGACGCCGGAGTTTCAGGTGGACGGCAAGTTCAGTGCCGACCGTTTTGACCAGGTCATTCGCCAGATGGGCTATGGCCGCATGCAGTTCCGCGACATGCTTGCCGAGGAAATGCTCATCGGCCAGCTGCGCACCGGCCTGGCCGGCAGCAGCTTCGTGACCGACCAGCAGGTCGATGCCTTTGCCCGCCTCGAGAAGCAGACCCGTGACTTCGCTTCCCTGACCTTCAAGGCCGACCCGGCCGCGGTCAAGGTCAGCGATGAAGAGATCAAGGCGCACTTCGACCAGCACGCCAAGGAGTTCATGTCGCCAGACCAGGTGGTGATCGACTACATCGAGCTGAAGAAGTCGGCGTTCTTCGATCAGGTCAAGGTGACCGACGAAGAGCTCAAGGCCCAGTACGAGAAGGAAATCGCCAACCTCGCCGAGCAGCGCCATGCCGCGCACATCCTCATCGAGGTCAACGACAAGGTCACCGACGCCCAGGCCAAGGCCCGCGCTGAAGAGATCGAGCAGCGCCTGGCCAAGGGCGAAGACTTTGCCGCGCTGGCCAAGGAGTTCTCCCAGGACCCTGGTTCGGCCAATAGCGGCGGTGACCTTGGCTTCGCCGGCCCGGGCGTTTACGACCCGGCGTTCGAGGATGCGCTGTACAAGCTGCAGGACGGTCAGGTCTCGGCGCCGGTTCGCACCGAGTTCGGCTACCACCTTATCAAGCTGCTGGGCGTGCAGGCGCCGGAAGTGCCGAGCTTCGCCAGCCTGAAGGACAAGCTGACCCGTGACCTGAAGATCCCGCTGGTCGAGCAGCGTTACGTAGATGCCAGTAAGCAGCTGCAGGATGCTGCCTACGAGGCTTCCGACCTGGCCCAGCCGGCCCAGGACCTGAACCTGAAGGTGCAAACCTCCGCAGCGTTCGGCCGCGAGGGTGGCGAAGGCATCACTGCCAACCGTTCGGTCGTGCAGGCCGCATTCTCCGAAGAAGTGCTGGAGGAGGGTGCCAACAGCACCGCCATCGAGCTCGACCCGGAAACCACCGTGGTGCTGCGCGTCAAGGAGCACCGCAAGCCTGAGCAGCTGCCGCTGGAAGCCGTGGCCAAGAACATCAGCGAGCACCTGGCCAAGGAGAAGGCAACTGCCGAGCTCAAGGCCAAGGCGGACAAGCTGATTGCCGGCCTGCGTGACGGTTCCATCGCAGCGGGCAGTGTGCACGAAGGGCAGGGCTGGAAGGCCTATGAAGCAGTTACCCGCGGCGAGGACGGTATCGACCCGGCCGAGCTGCAGGCGCTGTTCCGCCTGGGCAAGCCACAGGCCAAGGACAAGCCGGTTTATGGCAGCGTCGTGCTGCGTGACGGTAGCCTGGTGGTACTGCAGCTCAAGGGTGTCAACGAAGGCGCTGCTGCCACCGACGAAGAGAAGCAGCAGATCCGCCGCTACCTCGCATCGCGTGCTGGCCAGCAGGACTTCGCGGCATACCGCAAGCAGCTGGAAGCCAAGGCGGACATCACCCGCTACTAAGGTGATGGATGCATGAACGAACAGGCCGCCCAGTGCGGCCTGTTTCGTTTCTGTTGCTCATCGCCGCGCTTTAGGCCTGTTCGATACCCCTGTAGGAGCAGCCTTGTGCTGCGAAGAGGCCAGCAGGGCAATAGATTCTCTTCGCCCTGATGGCCTCTTTGCAGCGCAAGGCTGCTCCTACATGTGCTTCACATGTCTTGACGTCGATGCCGGCAATGAGGCCAGTACAGGCCATGTTAGCGTTTCACCCCTTCATGGATATCCAGCGTATCCCGCGCAATCTCCCGCCCCAGGGCAATCAGCTCCGGCGCCTTGTAGAACTCGAAAAACCGGCACACTCGTTTGGGCACGTTGATCAGCACATCCGGTGGATAGCCTGCGATCTTGTACTGTGCCAACGAGGTCTGCATGACCTCGAAGCTCTGGTTGATCAAGTCCAGCAGCGAAGCGGGCCCCACGTTGTCGATGATGAACGAGCCGGTCGCAGACTTTGGCGCACCCTCGCGCTCCGGTGCCGCCGCCGGTTGCTGGCCTTCCGGGTTGGCGGCATCGGCCAGCCACGGGTTAGGCGGCGCCAGCCCTTCGGCGACGATTTCCTGCTCGATACGTATCAGCTCCTCCGCCGGCTTGCGCCGGAACGGCAAGCGCGAACCCAGCGAACTGAGTAGCGCATCGAAGCGCATCTTGAACGCCGCTGGGCGTTCGATCACCGGTAGCTGGTACTGCTTCTGGTTGGTGGCATTGAGGTTGATCGCGATGATCAGGTCGCAGTGGCTGGACACCACCGGCACGATCGGCAGCGGGTTGAGGATGCCGCCGTCGACCAGCATGCGGTTGCCTTGCATCACCGGGGTGAACAGGCTGGGGATGGCTGCCGAGGCGCGCATGGCCTGGTGCAGGCAGCCCTCCTGGAACCAGATTTCCTGCTGGTTGGTGAGGTCGGCTGCAACCGCGGTGTAGGGGATGCGCAATTGCTCGATGTTGATCTCGCCGACGATCTTGCGGATTTGCCCGAACACCTTGTCGCCGCGAATTGCGCCGAGGCGAAAGCTGACATCGACCAGGCGCAACACATCCAGGTAGTCGAGGCTCTCGATCCAGTTGCGGTAGTCTTCCAGCTTGCCCGCGGCGTAGATGCCGCCGATCACCGCGCCCATGGAGCAGCCGGCGATACAGGCAATGTCGTAGCCGCGGCGCTCGATTTCCTCGATCACCCCGATGTGTGCATACCCCCGGGCTCCACCCGATCCCAGTACCAGTGCCACGCGTTTGCTCATGAACATTCCCCGGCCAGTGCAACCATGGTCCTACAATGCACCCATCGCCACCTGTGCTTCAATGTGCATCGTGCTGAGCTACTGTAATAAAACTGGCTGGGCCAAGCTGGCTGGGCAGGGCACTTTTCAGATGCCGGGGCGTCGAACAGCCAATGTTTTTTCCATTGAGGTATTACCGATGAAAGCCTGGATCTGCCTTCCACTGATTGCCTTGGCCCTTGCTGGCTGCGCGGGCAAGACGGCCTACCGCGAGAGTTGCGCAACCCAACTGGATGCCGCCTGGAAGGAGCTGGACCTGGCCAAGGCCGAAGGCTTTGCCGGTGCCGTGAGCTACTCCAAGGCCTTGTCGCTGCTGACCGGTGCCAAGACCCAACAGCAGTTCGAAGGTTATGAAAGCTGTACCAGAAAAGCCGAAAAGGCCCGTTTCTACATTCGTGAGTCTCGCGCCGGGCGCTGACCAAGGAGCGTCTTTCAATGTCTGCCATGCTCGATCACGTGGTTGCCCAGATAGTGGCCTTGCAGGTGCGCCTGCTGGCCTGCCGCGAGCGCCTGGCTGCCGATACCGACAGCGAGGCCTTGCATGACCTGCGCACCACCCTGCGGCGCCTGCGCAGCCTGCTGCGGCCGCTGCGTGGGCTGCCGGGGGTGGAGCAGCTGGAGGAGGCCGCCAGGTCGTTGGGTGCCCTCACCACGCCGTTGCGCGACCGTGAGGTGCTGGCGGCCGAACTGATTGGGCATGGTTTTGCCGAGGCCGGGCAGCGGCGCCTGGAAGGGCGTGCCAGGACATTCGCCAGTGTTGCCGCCAGCCCCGAGCTGACGCGGGTGCTGGCGATTGTCGACGCGTTTCCGCTGTTCATGCGTGCAGCCGGTCGCGAGGGCCTGGTCAAGGCGCTGGAAAAGCGCATCGACAAACGCCTGGTCAAGCAGTGGCGCAAGTTGTACCAGGCGCTGCAGGACCCGGCCCACGACCGCCACCGCTTGCGCTTGCTGATCAAGCGTGCGCGCTATGGCGATGAGGCCTATCCGCAGCTCGACCATGCGGGCAAGCAGTTGCGGCGCTTGCTGAAGCAGGCCCAGGGCGATTTGGGTGACTGGCATGATCGCCTGCAATGGCTGCTGCAGGCGCGCGAGCATGCCGATCTGGCGCCGTGCAAGGTCGCCTGGGAGCAGGAATTGCATGAGGCCGAGCGCCATTCGGATGCGACGCTGGATGCACTGCAGCAGGCGTTGGCGCGGCGAAAGCCCGAAAAATGACCGAAATGCGGGCTGATCGGTATGGGTTTGCTGGCTAGGATGGGCAGACCTTATTCGCAGCAGGCAGGAGCCGGCCAATGAATTTCAACCAACTGCTCGACGCCGTGCGGGCCAACCCCGAAGCTGTATGTGTCCCGCCAAGCTGGGCCCAGGGGCGCGCCGCCTTTGGCGGGCTGATGGCGGCCATGGTGTATGAAGCCATGCGCCAGAAAATCTCCGATGACCGCCCCGTGCGTTCGTTGGCCATCAGCTTTGTGGCGCCAGCCGCGGCCGATGTGCCAATCCGCTTCGATGTAGAGGTGCTGCGTGAAGGCAAGGCTGTCAGCACCTTGCTGGGCCGTGCCGTTCAAGACGGCCAGGTAGTGACGCTGGTGCAGGGCAATTTCGGTGCAGGGCGGCCGTCGGTGGTCGATGTGCCAGCCTTGCCGGCCGAGGAAATGAAAGCGCTCGACGATGCAGCTCCCGAGCTACCCCATATCAAAGGCGTTACTCCGGAGTTCATGCAGCATGTGGCCTTGCGCTGGGCGGTGGGTGGTTTGCCGTTCAGTGGCAATCAGTCGCGGCAAATGGGCGGTTGGGTACGTTTGCGCGGGGTGGCCGAAGAACCGGTCAACGAGGCGCACCTGCTGGCGCTGGTCGATGCCTGGCCGCCAAGCCTGATGCCGTTTCTCAAACAGCCGGCTGCCGGCAGTACGTTGACCTGGACCATAGAATTCATGCAGCCCACGGCGCAGCTATCGACCCTGGATTGGTGCCGTTATTGCGTGGAAACCGAGCATGCGCGGGATGGTTACGGGCACGCTGCCGCTGCGTTGAGGACGGCGCAGGGCGAGTTGCTGGCCTTGAGCCGGCAGACGGTTACCGTGTTTGCCTAGCAGATACCTGCAGGCCTGCACGCTTTCCTGTAGGAGCGGCCTTGTGTCGCGAAAGGCCCGCAAAGCGGCCCCGGCAATCTTCGCGGCGAAGCTGTAAATCCGGGGCTGCTGCGCAGCCCTTTCGCGACACAAGGCCGCTCCTACAAAAGATTGCGCGTGATTGGAGCATCAATGGCGATGCTTGTGTCGTTCCCGCCAGGCCTTCCACCAGGCCCCGCTCAGCAAGAAGCGCGGAAAGGTGATGAACTGCTCGGTCAGCAGGCGTTGCACGGCATCCTTGCGGTTGGCGAAGGGTTCGGGTTGCTCGGCTTCCAGTCGGTGGCCCTGGCGTTGCAGGCCCAGGCCGGCGATCAGCGCAATGATGCCAACGGCAATCTGGCCCAGGTCCAGGCTGAACAGGCCGGACAGAATCAGCAACGTGCCAAGGATGAACAAAGGCACGGCGATCAGGTGCAGCACCAGGTTGGCCGGGTGGCGGTGATTGTGGTGGTAGCCGCGCCATTGCCAGGCGGGCAGGTTGGGCAGGCGTTTGCTCATGGGCATTTCCTCTCGGTCATGCCCAAAGCTTAGTGCGCCCCCCAGGCGGGGGCCAATCGAGGCTGGCTATGGTGACTATAGCTTGAGCTGGCCAATGGCCTTGTTCAGTTCACCGGCCAAGGTTGCCAGTTCGCTGCTGGTGGTTGCCGAGCCCACGGTCTGTTGCACGGTCTGTTCGGTGACATCGCGGATACTCACCACGGCGCGGTTCATTTCCTCGGCCACCTGGCTTTGCTGCTCGGCTGCCACGGCAATCTGGGTGTTGCTTTCGCGCATCTGCGCCACGGCACCGGTAATCTCGGCCAGTGCTTCGCCGGCCTCCTGGGCCTGGCGGACGCAGTCGTCGGCCTTGTACGAGCTCTCCTGCATGAACTCCACTGCATCCCGGGTGCCCGACTGCAGGGCCGAAACCATGGTGGTGATCTCGTCGGTGGAGTTTTGTACGCGCTTGGCCAGGTTGCGCACTTCATCGGCCACCACGGCAAAGCCGCGGCCCAGGTCGCCGGCGCGCGCTGCTTCGATGGCGGCATTGAGCGCCAGCAGGTTGGTCTGCTCGGCGATGCTGTGGATCACACTGACCACGCCATTGATCTTCTGACTGTCTTCGGCCAGTTGACGAATCATCTCGGCAGTTTGCTGCACGCCGCTGGACAGCCCGGAGATCGAGTCCTGTACCCGGCTGACCACCTCCTGGCCGCTACCGGCCAGGGCGTCGGCTGTTTGTGACAGGTCACGGGTGGCGCCGGCATGCTGGGCGATGTGGTGCACCGTTGCTGACATTTCGTTGATGGCGGTAGCGGCCTGGTCGGTCTCGCTCTGCTGGCCGAGCATGCCGTGGCGCACGTCGCTCATGCTCGCGGCCAGGCGCGCGGCACCGGAGTCCACTTGCGCAGCGGTGTGGGCGACAGTACTGACCACGCGGTGGTAGGTCGCCTGCATGGCATTGAAGGCCCCGGCCATCTGGCCGACCTCGTCACCACAGGCCAACGGCACGCGGGCCGACAGGTCGCCGGTCTTTTCCACGTGCAGCATCACATCCTTGAGGGTGTTGAGCTGGCTGAGCAGGAAGCGGATCAGCAACTGTGAGGCGCCGAGCATGGCCAGCATCAGGATCAGTACGCATACCGCGTAGTTGCTGAATCGGTCGAAGAACACCTGGCGCAGGCTTGGCGACTGGGCCAGCACGGCCATTTGCTGATCACCGTTGCGCAGTACCTGCGCGCCCTGTAGCGGGTTGTTGCCCAAGAGCCGGGCGGCAGGCAGTTCGACCCAGCCTTGGGCATTGCGCAGGGCCTCCAGGGGTTCGCCCGCGAAGGTGGGCGTTTGCCCGGGCGACCAGCTGATGACATTGGCCGGGCGGGGTAGCGGCTGGCCGGCCGGCCAGGCAGCAAGCAGTTGCGCCTGCGCGGCCGCCTGGGCCTGCGCGGCCTCGGCGCGGGCGCGCTGCTCCAGGTGCACGGCATAGAGCACCAGCAGCAAGGTCGTGACAAAGGCCACCGCGTTGACGGCCCAGAACTTGTACTTCAGGGAAACATTGCTAAGCCAGGCACCCATGGGCAGGTCTTCTCTGAGTTGAGCGGGAACAATATTGGCAAGGTGCCATCATTGTGCCTGCGCAAGCCAGGGCCTTTCTTGATGTGTATCAAGAAAATTCCGCCGCAAGTACTGCCGCGCTTTTGTAGGAGCGGCCTTGTGGCGCGATAGGGGTGCGAAGCGCCCCCAGGTTTTCAGCTTCAGCGGATAGATTGCCGGGGCCGCGTTGCGGCCCTTTCGCGACACAAGGCCGCTCCTACAGGAGAACGCGTCGGGTTCAGGGGAGTTGGAAAAACGCCCGCGCCGTTGCCGTGGTATGTGCCGCCGTATGTTCGGTCGACTCACCCCGGTGCAAGGCCACTTCACGCAACACCTCTGGCAGGAACGCTGGTTCGTTGCGCCCGTTCTTCGGCTTGGGCCGCAGGCTGCGCGGCAGCAGGTAAGGCGCATCGCTCTCCAGCATCAGCCGCCCCTCGGCAATGTTGCCCACCAGCGGATGCAGATGGGTGCCACGGCGTTCGTCGCAGATCCAGCCGGTAATACCGATGTGCAGGTCCATGTCCAGGTAGGCGAACAGCGCGTCGCGCTCGCCGGTAAAGCAGTGCACCACTGCGCCGGTCAGGTGGTCGCGGTAATCCTTGAGGATCGCCAGCAGGCGTTCGCTGGCGTCGCGTTCGTGCAGGAACACCGGCAGACGCAGCTCGGCAGCCAGTGCCAGTTGTGCCTCCAGGGCTTTTTCCTGCAGCGGGCGAGGGGAGAAGTCGCGGTTGAAGTCCAGGCCGCATTCACCCACGGCGCGTACACGTGGTTCACTCAACAGCTGGCGCAACTGGCGCTCGCTGCCGGCATCCCAGGTTTTGGCATCATGAGGGTGTACGCCTGCCGTGGCGAACAGGTGCGCGCCGCTCGCATCCAGTTGCTGGCACAGCTCCAGCGCCTGTTCGCTGACCGCCAGGCTGGTGCCCGTCAGCACCATCTGCGTGACCCCGGCCTCAAGGGCGCGCTCGACGATTGCCGCCTGCTGGTCGTGGAAACTGCTGTTGGTCAGGTTGACGCCGATATCGATCAGTTGCATGGTGCTATCTCGTGCCGCGGGGCGGCCAGCATAGCAAAAACCGTGTTTTTCTGAAAAAACCAAGAACTTCATGCTGTTGCCGTGGTCTTTTGCCGTCATTTCTCTCTTGGCGGTGCAACCCCATGGATGCCGCTCACCGACCACGGACACGTTTTCGCATGCAGCGATGCTGGCTCATTTTCCTGCTGATGCTTGGGCTGACCTTGACCGGGCCTGCCCACGCGCGCGTGCCGGGACCGCAGCAGAACATCGCGCCGGCCAAGGTCCGTGACCTGCAACAGATTCGCACCAGCCAGGTGCTGCGGGTGCTGGTCAACCAGAGCCGCAACAGCTCCGGTGAGGTCAAGGGCGAGCCGGTCGGCATCGAATACTATCGCTTGCGTGCCCTGGAGCATTACCTCAATGCCCGCGCCGCCGACGGCCAGGAGATCCAGCTCAAGCTGATCCCGCGGGCCAAGGAGCAGTTGCTGGGCGCCCTGGCCCGTGGCGAGGGCGACCTGGCCGCGCCGGGCGAGCTGCTCGACCCCGCCGTGGTGCGCGGGGTCAGCAGCAGCGCACCAGTGCTCGACCAGGTGCCGCTGCTGCTGGTGGGGCGCAAGGGCGAGCGCAGTTTCAGCCATGTCGAGCAGTTGTCCGGGCGTACCGTGGCCCTGACCAGCGCCAGCGCGGCCGGCCCTTTGATCCAGCAGGTCAACCAGCAGCTGGCGCTGCGCAAGCGCGCGCCGATCAAGGTGGAGTGGGTCGACTCGACCTTGGCGGTGGAGGATGTGCTGGAAATGGTCCAGGCCGGCATCTATCACCTGACCGTGGTCGAGCAGCCGATCGCCCGGCGCTGGGCCCGGGTGATGCCGCGCCTGCGCCTGGACAGCCGCGTAAAACTGGGGGCGCCGCAAGCCATGCGTTGGTATGTGAGGCCCGATGCGCCGCAGTTGCAGGCCACGGTCGATCGCTTTCTGCAGGGCTACCGCGCACCGGACAACCAGGACGCCGCGTTCGAGCGCATCTACCGCCGCCAGTACCGGGTGCACGACCCCTTGGCCAGCAAGAATCGCCAGCGCCTGACCGCACTGCGGGCGGTGCTGCAGAAACACGGTGAGGCGCAGCAGATCGACTGGCTCAACCTGGCCGCGCTGGCCTTCAAGGAGTCGACGCTCAACCCGGCAGCGCGCGGCACCGGAGGGGCCCATGGCCTGATGCAGATCACCCCTTCGGCGGCGCAGCGCGTGGGGGTGAGCAACACCGCCACGGTGGATGGCAATGTCCAGGCTAGCGCCCGTTACCTGGCGCTGATCCGGCGCAAGTTCTTTGCCAGCGCCAAGATCAACGAGCGCGAGCGCATGGCCTTCGTCCTGGCGGCCTACAACCTGGGGCCCGAGCGGGTCCAGGCCATGCGTGCGGAGGCGCGGCGTCGCGGGCTGAATGGCGACCAGTGGTTTTTCCAGACCGAACGTATCGCCATGGAGCAGGTGGGCATGGGGCCCGTCAACTTCGTCAATAGCGTGAACAAGTACTTTGTAGCGTTCAACCGGGAGCGTGCCGCGCTGGAGCGTGTGGCTAAACGTTGATAAATCGATTTTGTCGATTGTTATGTTGGGTTTTTTGCGATTCTCATATCTATAGAATCGATTATGATGGCGCCCATCCCAACACAACTTTCCCGCTTCAAGGAGTCTTCGACATGAACAACGCTACCCTCAACGCTCTGTTCTCCACCCGCGCCGGCGCTGGCCTGAGCGTCATCCGTATCCTGGTCGGCATCATCTTCATTGCGCATGGCGCGCAAAAACTGTTCGGCATGTTCGGTGGCTATGGCCTGGAAGGCACTGGCCAGTGGATGGAGAGCATCGGCCTGGCCCCGGGTTACCTGATGGCCCTGCTGTCCGGTAGTGCCGAGTTCTTCGGCGGCCTGGCGCTGGTGATCGGCCTGCTGGCCCGCCCGGCGGCCCTGGTGCTGGCGGTGACCCTGGTGGTGGCGATCCTCTCGGTGCACATCGGCAACGGCCTGTTCATGTCCAACAACGGCTATGAGTTCGGCCTGGCCCTGCTGGCTGGCACCGTCGCGGTGCTGATCGAAGGCGCTGGCCGCTTCTCGCTGGACCGCCTGATCGCCCGGTAACGACAGCTGCACGCTACAAGCAACAAGCCGCAAGCAAGAGCAGACCGAGTATTGGCCTGCCACTGCTTGCGGCTTGTTGCTTGCAACTTCCAGCTCATGGCTCTAGCATACCGTCTGCGCCGATTTAAACAGCTACTTGCGGGGCGCAGGAAAGCCCCTCTCCGGGTCATCCGAAATACCGCTAAAGCGCTGGTTCGGTGACGCCTCCCACCGCTGCCCAGCGGGATTCGCGAGGCGGAGAGAAGCTCCATGAGTTGCCCACGTACCAGTGTCTGTTTGAGCCCCTTGCCTGCCAGCCAGGCGTCCCGCACACCGCGCATCCTGCTCGGCGGCCAGCATCAACCCACTCTTTTGCGTCACCTTGAAGGCCTGTCCAGGCGCAAGGGCCAGGCGCGGGCCTTTCTGATCCAGTTTGCCGATAGCGGCTGTCACCTCGCGCAGTATGGCAATGACCGTTTCGACCTGGCCGTGATCCAGGCCCCGGCGCCGGACGAGGCCGCAGATATCATCGGCCACCTCACCCGTATCGCGCGTCAAGGCTTGATTACCCGCCGCTGAGGAGCGCGCTGTTGAGTACCAATATCATCACCACGGAAGGCCATGAGGCGCTGAAGAAAGAACTGGACCACCTGTGGCGGGTGTACCGCCCGGAGATTACCCAGAAGGTTACCTGGGCGGCCTCGCTGGGCGACCGCAGCGAGAATGCCGACTACCAGTACAACAAGAAGCTGCTGCGCGAGATCGACCGCCGGGTGCGTTACCTGCGCAAGCGTCTTGAAGATGTGAAGGTGGTGGCCTACTCGCCGCAGCAGGAGGGCAAGGTGTTTTTCGGTGCCTGGGTGGAGATTGAGAACGACGAGGGCGAGACCATGAAGTTTCGCATTGTCGGGTATGACGAGATCTATGGGCGCAATGACTACATCTCGATCGACTCGCCCATGGCTCGCGCCTTGCTGAAGAAGGAGGAGGGTGATGAGGTGGTGGTGCACACACCTACCGGTGAAGCGACCTGGTATGTGAACAGCATCAGCTACGGGCACTGATCTGATATTGCCTGTTATGGCCCTATCGCCGGCAAGCCAGCTCCCACAGGGATAGCGCATGCCTCGAGGCCGATGCGGTCGAGGTGGGAGCTGGCTTGCCGGCGATAGGGCCCTGACAGGTAAGTCTCACCCTTCCCGCAAGACCGCCAACGGGCTGGCATTCAACGCCCGCCGCGTCCCCAGCACCCCCGCCCCACCTACCAGCAGCGCCCCTGCCAGGGGCAACAGCAGCAACCATACATGCGGGCTCCATTGCAGGTCGAAGGCATAGCGGTACAGCACCAGGGTAATCAGCTCGCACCCGAACGCCGCCAGCAAGCCGCTGGCCGCACCCAGCAAGCCGAACTCGATCCGCCGCGCCTTGACCAGCAATGGCCGCGCTGCGCCCAGCGCACGCAGCAAGGCGCCCTGGCGGATGCGCTCGTCCAGCGTTGCCTGCAAGCCAGCGAACAGCACCGCCAGCCCGGCTGCCAGCACGAACAGCAACACATACTCGACCGCCAGGGTCACCTGGGCGAGGATGCTGCGCAGCTGATCGAGCAAGGCGTCCACCTGCAGGATGGTCACTGCCGGGAATGCCCGTGACAGCGCCACCACATCCAGGTCATGGCCCGGTGCCAGATAGAAGCTGGTCAGGTAGGTGGTCGGGAGCCCCTGCAGCGTGCCGGGTTGGAAGATCATGTAGAAGTTCGGCTGGAAGCTGTCCCAGTGCACGCTGCGCAGGCTGCTGACCCGTGCCTGGCGTTGCTGGCCGCCGATGTCGAAAGTCAGCAGGTCACCCAGTTGCAGCTTCAGGCTGTTGGCCAGTTCCGCCTCCACCGACACACCGGGGATTTCATCTTCGGCGGGCAACGCCTGCCACCAGTTGCCGCCTGTCAGTGCGTTGCCTTCGGGCAGTTCGGCCGCCCACGTCAGGCTGAGGTCGCGCTGAACGGCGCGCTCACCTGCCGAGTCCTTGCTGACCACCTGCTGCACCGGTTGCTCGTTGATTTTTACCAGGCGGCCGGGTGTCACCGGGTACAGCGGCGCCGAGGCGGCATTGACCTGCTGCAGGTGTTGGGCGAAGGGCTCACGATCATCCGGCAGGATGTTCAGGGCGAAATGGTTGGGTGCATCCTTGGGGAGCTGCGCTTGCCAGGTGTCGAGCAGTTCTGCGCGCAGCAGCGCGACCAGGGCCATGGCCAGCAGGATCAGGCCGAAGGCCAGTGCCTGGCCGGCAGCGGCCATGGGGTGGCGCAGCAGTTGGCCCAGCCCCAGTCGCCAGGTCAGTGGTGCCCCGGCCAGCAATTGGCGCAGGCTGCGCAAACCGAGCAGCAGCAGGCCGCCGAGCAGCAGAGCGGCGACCAGGCCGCCACCGAGCAGGGCGAAGGTGAGCAGCAGGTCGAGGCTCAGGCGCCACATGATCAGGCCCAGGGCGAACAGGGCCGCACCGTACACCAGCCAGCTGCTGGGCGGTATCGGCAGCAGGTCGCGGCGCAGCACGCGAAGCGGCGGTACCTGGCCCAGCGCGGCAATTGGCGGCAGGGCGAAACCGGCCAGGGCTACCAGCCCGGTAGCGATGCCGGCCAGGGCTGGGACGATGCCGCCTGCAGGCACCACGCTTGGCAACAGGCCATGCAGCAGGCGGAACAGGCCCAGTTGCGCCAGCCAGCCGAGCAGGGCGCCGGCCAGCGCGGCGACCAGGCCGAGCATGGCCAGCTGCAGGCAGTACAGGCCCAGTGCCTGGCGGCGCGAAAGGCCCAGGCAGCGCAGCAGGGCGCTGGCGTCCAGGCGGCGTGCGGCATAGCGGCTGGCCGACAGGGCCACGGCAACGCCTGCCAGCAGCACCGCCACCAGGCTGGCCATGTTCAGGTAGCGCTCGGCCTTGCCCAGCGCGCCGCCGACCTGCTGGTTGCCATCGCGGGTGTCGCGCAGGCGCTGGTTGGCGGCCAGGTCCTTTTTCAGTGCCCCGCGGTACTGGGCCAGCGCTTCGGCATCGCCGCGCCACAGGTCGCGGTAGGTGACCCGGCTGCCCGGCTGGACCACGCCGGTGGCTTGCAGGTCGGCCAGGTTCATCATTACCCGTGGTGTAAGGCTGTAGAAGTTGTTGGCGCGGTCCGGTTCGTAGGTCAGTACGCGGCTCATGCGCAGCGTCTTCATGCCCACGTCGATGCTGTCGCCAACCTTCAGCCCCAATGCCGCCAAAAGGCGTGGTTCGACCCATGCTTCGCCAGGTGCCGGGCCGCCGCCCGGGGTTTCTGTGGCATAGGGCTGCGCAGCACTGCGCACTTGCCCGCGCAATGGGTAGGCACCGTCGGCAGCCTTGACGCTGGACAGCTGGATGCCGTTGTCGCCGCCGACCACGCTGGTGAACTCGACGACCTGGGCGTGGCGCAGGCCCAGTGCCTTGCCGGCCTCGATCTGCTGGTCGCGGGCCGGGGCGCTGCCCTGCAGCACCAGGTCGGCACCAAGGAACTCGCTGGCGCGCAGTTGCATGGCGCCGTTGAGGCGGGCACCGAAATAGCCGATGGCAGTGCTGGCCGCGACCGCCACCAGCAGGGCGAAGAACAGCACGCGCACTTCGCTTGCGCGAATGTCGCGCAGCAGCTGGCGCAGGGCCAGGCCGCACAGGCGGGACAGCGGCATGTGGGTCATCAGGCCTCCGCCGGGGCCACCAGGCGGCCCGCATCCAGGCGAATCTGGCGGCGGCAGCGCCGGGCCAGGCGTTCGTCATGGGTAACCAGCACCAGGGTGGTGCCGCGCTCCTTGTTCAGTTCGAACAGCAAGTCGCTGATGCGTTCGCCGGTGTGGCTGTCGAGGTTGCCGGTGGGTTCGTCGGCAAACAGCACTGCCGGTTGCGCGGCGAAGGCGCGGGCGATGGCCACCCGTTGTTGTTCGCCGCCCGAAAGCTGGCGCGGAGTGTGGCTCAGGCGCTTGCCCAGACCGACCCGTTCGAGCAGGGTGCGCGCGTGTTCGCGGGCATCGCGGCGGCCATCCAGTTCCAGCGGCAGCATGACGTTCTCCAGGGCATTGAGGCTGTCGAGCAACTGGAACGACTGGAACACGAAACCCACATGTTCGGCGCGCACCCGCGCGCGCTGGTCTTCATCCAGCGGCCCCAGGTCGTGGCCAGCAAGGATGACCTTGCCGGCACTGGGCTGGTCGAGGCCGGCGAGCAGGCCGAGCAGGGTCGACTTGCCCGAACCCGAGGCGCCGACGATTGCCAGGCTGTCGCCTTGGGCCAGGTCGAGGGACAGGGCGTGCAGGATGGTCAGGTCACCTTCCGCGCTGGGGACCACTTTGCTAAGGTTCTGCGCAACGAGAATGCTGGGGCCCATGGAGAATCCGATGCGAGTGTGGTGGTTGAGTGCCGGTCTGGCCCTGTATTGCCTGGCCCAGAGCGCGGCGGCGGGAACACTGCTGGTTGTCGGCGATAGTATCAGCGCCGGTTTTGGCCTGGATACCCGCCAGGGCTGGGTTTCCCTGTTGCAGACCCGCCTGCGGGACGAAGGTTTCGACGACAAGGTGGTCAATGCATCGATCAGCGGCGACACCAGTGCAGGTGGCCAGGCGCGGCTGCCGGCGCTGCTTGCAGCGCACAAGCCGAGCCTGGTGGTACTGGAACTGGGCGGCAACGATGGCCTGCGTGGGCAGCCGCCAGCGCAATTGCAACAAAATCTTGCCTCGATGATCGAGAGCTCGCGCAAGGCCGGTGCCAAGGTGGTGCTGCTGGGCATGCGCCTGCCACCCAATTATGGCGTGCGCTACACCACCGCCTTCGCCCAGGTGTATGAGCAGCTGGCGACGGAAAAACAGGTGCCGCTGGTGCCGTTTTTCCTCGAGGGGGTAGGGGGCGTGCCTGAGTTGATGCAGGCGGATGGCATTCACCCGGCCCAGGCCGCCCAGCAGCGCCTGCTGGAAAATGCCTGGCCGGCGATAAAACCCTTGCTGTGACGCTTTAAACGGCGCCGGCTTTCGGCTAATGTTGCGCCCCCCGTTTCGAGTGCCACCGATGCCGCGCCCTGCCTGGTCCCTGTATGCCTACCAACTGATCGAGCCTGATGAGCAGCTCGACCTGTTCGCCTGCCAGGAAATCCGCGTCCACCTCGTGGCCCGCCAGCTGGAGCTGGGCGTACCGGCCGATCGCACCTTGTGCGGTGGCCTGCTGCCGGCGCAACCGTGCTGGTCGGGGGTGCCGCGCTCGATCTACCGCGATGGCCGCCTGTGCGACCTGTGCCGCGCCATCCTCGATGCCCAGCGGCGCGGCATGCGCCCGGTGTGGCCAGAGCTGCAGGGCGGCTGAACGCCGCACCTTTCATCATCTGAAACGCTTGCATGGCGCCAATGCCTCCCGCTTGCATCGGCGCGGGTGTACAATCGATTCTCTTGACCCACCTTTCGAAGGATTTACCGGATGTTGCCGCGCTTTCCTGCCGTCACCCGTAGCCTGTCCCTGGCCGCCCTGCTGGTAGCAGGCCCCGCTGCTGCGCTGGAGCTGCCACTGCCACCACCCGGTGAAGACATCATCGGCCAGGTGCATGTGATCAAGGCAAAGTACGAGGACACGTTCGCCGATATCGGCACTGCCAACGACCTCGGCTACCTGGAAATGATCGCCGCCAACCCGGGCGTGGACCCGTGGTTGCCAGGTGCCGGCACCGAGATCATCCTGCCGACCCGCTACATCCTGCCGCCTGGCCCGCGTGAAGGCATCGTTATCAACCTGGCCGAATACCGTATGTACTACTTCCCGAAAGGGCAGAACGTGGTGCATACATTCCCGCTGGGCATCGGTCGTGAAGGCTGGGGTTCGCCGATCGCCAATACCAAGATCACTGCCAAGACGCCAAACCCGACCTGGACTCCGCCAGCGTCCATCCGTGCCGAGCACGCGGCTGACGGCGACATCCTGCCGAGCGTGGTGCCGGCTGGCCCGGACAACCCGCTGGGGCCGTTCAAGTTCACCCTCGGCGTGCCGGGCTACCTGATCCACGGTTCGAACAAGAAGTTCGGCATTGGCATGCGTACCAGCCACGGTTGCTTCCGCATGCTCAACAACAACGTGCTGGAACTGTCGAAGATGGTGCCGGTGGGTACGCCGGTGCGCATCATCAACGAGCCCTACAAGTTCGGTATCAGTGGTGGCAAGGTCTATCTGGAGGCGCACACGCCGCTGGACGACCAGGGTAATCCGTCGGTGGTCGATAAACACACTGCTGTTATCAATGCCTTGCTCAAGCGAGAAGACCTGGCCAATAACCTACGCATGAACTGGGACATGGTGCGTGATGTGGTGGCCGCGGAAGATGGCATGCCGGTGGAAATTGCCGTACCGACCGAAAACCAGGGTGGTGCGCCGATGGTTTCGAGCATTCCGCCCGAACTGCAGTAAGGTAATTGCGACACACCCGGGCCTGCCTTAGTGCAGGCCTTTTCGTTTCTGCCTGGCGCGTTTGCCTTGTGCGCAGGCAATAAAAAAGCCGACCCACAAGTGGGTCGGCTTCATAACAATCCGTGAGGATTATTACTTGCGGCTGGCTTTGTCCAGCATACGCAGAGCGCGCTCGTTGGCTTCGTCAGCGGTCTGCTGAGCCTTCTGAGCGGCTGCCAGTGCGTCGTCAGCCTTACGGTAGGCTTCGTCAGCACGAGCTTGAGCGCGAGCTGCTGCGTCTTCAGTCGCAGTCAGACGAGCTTCGGTTTCTTTGGATACGCTGCTGCAACCGGTAGCCAGAACTGCGGCCAGAGCCAGAGCAGAGAATTTCAGAACGTTGTT
This sequence comes from Pseudomonas sp. 13159349, assembly GCF_013305685.1. Lineage (NCBI taxonomy): Bacteria > Pseudomonadati > Pseudomonadota > Gammaproteobacteria > Pseudomonadales > Pseudomonadaceae > Pseudomonas > Pseudomonas sp. 13159349. The sequence goes on from NZ_CP045553.1 coordinate 2,194,490, forward strand.
CATCGTGTTCCCCTTCAAGGACTTTCTATTAAATAGCCATCTCTCGGAAAAGAGAAACTGGCCGGCGTACATAGTACCCATTACTTGTAGTAAGTAAACTGACTAAGCGCAAGAACTGCAAAAAAAATGTTGCCTGACGCCTTTTCGACAAGATTTGCGGCACGCTCCGTGAAAAAAACGTGCAAGGCTCGCAAGCGACTGTAGTACAGGAACTTTTTTGTTGAACTAAGGGTGACTCTAACTGTCTGCCAGCGTCTTAAGCCCTAGTACATCCGGTTGCTGCAGGGCGCGCGGTCAAGAATGGCATTTGGCTGCATTTTCGCCATTTTTAACCGCCACCACCTTGAGCAATCCTGCCTGCGGCGCCTACTATCTTGTGAGTGCCAGAAGATCCGAACGATTGCAATCGTCCAGTGGTCGAAGTGGGCAACAGGTGGCGTAGAGGATTCTGTGCCGGATAAACCACCATCGGTTAAGGTATGGGTCTGCCGAGAAGACCTGCGAGGAGTAGTGATGAGCGAAGCGCTGACCATCCATCATGACCAGGCCGGTCATCAGTTCGAGACCAGCGTGGACGGTCATCGTGCCTATCTGACGTACATGGACCTGGGCAAGCAGACGCTGGACATCTATCGCACCTTCGTACCCAACGCCCTGCGCGGCCGCGGGATTGCTGCCGCCCTGACCGAACGGGCCCTGGAGTATGCTGAGCAGATGGGCTACACCGTGATTCCGTCCTGCTCGTACGTGGAACGCTACATGGAGCGCCAGCAGCGGCATTCGAGCAAGGTCTGATTCTGTAAAAAAAGCGGGGCCGCTTCGCGCCCCATCGCGACACAAGGCCGCTCCTACAGGAAATCGCATAACCCTGTAGGAGCGGCCTTGTGTCGCGATGGGGCGCGAAGCGGCCCCGCTCTTTTATTGCATCAGCCGCGCTTACGCTGCGGCAGCACATCCTTAAGCTTGGCACGCATGCTGCGCAGGGTCTTCTCGGTAGCCGACCAGTCGATGCAGGCATCGGTAATCGACACGCCATACTGCAGCTCGTCCAGGTTCTTCGGAATCGACTGGCAGCCCCAGTTCAGGTGGCTCTCGACCATCAGGCCGATGATCGACTGGTTGCCTTCGAGGATCTGGTTGGCGACGTTCTCCATCACCAGTGGTTGCAGGGCCGGGTCCTTGTTGGAGTTGGCGTGGCTGCAGTCGACCATGATATTGGCCTTGATCTTGGCCTTGGCCAGGTCCTGTTCGCAGAGGGCGACGCTGACCGAGTCGTAGTTCGGCTTGCCGTTGCCGCCGCGCAGTACCACGTGGCCGTACGGGTTGCCCTTGGTGGTGACGATCGACACGCCGCCTTCCTGGTTGATGCCGAGGAAGCGGTGCGGCTTGGATACCGACTGCAGGGCGTTGATGGCAACGGTCAGGCCGCCGTCGGTGCCGTTCTTGAAACCGACTGCCGAGGACAGGCCCGAAGCCATCTCGCGGTGGGTCTGCGATTCGGTGGTGCGGGCGCCGATGGCCGACCAGCTGATCAGGTCCTGCAGGTACTGCGGGGAAATCGGGTCGAGCGCTTCGGTGGCGGTCGGCAGGCCCATTTCGGCCAGGTCCAGCAGCAGCTTGCGACCGATGTGCAGGCCATCCTGGATCTTGAACGAGTCATCCAGGTACGGGTCGTTGATCAGGCCTTTCCAGCCGACGGTGGTGCGCGGTTTTTCGAAATACACGCGCATGACCAGGTACAGCGTGTCGGACACTTCCTCGGCCAGGACTTTCAGGCGCTCGGCGTACTCGTGGGCGGCCTTGATGTCGTGGATCGAGCAAGGGCCGACCACGACGAACAGGCGATGGTCCTTGCCGTCGAGAATATTGCGCACCACTTCACGGCCGGCAGTCACGGTCTGCAGGGCCTTGGCGCTGAGGGGGATTTCCTTCTTGAGCTGATCGGGTGTGATCAGGGTCTCGTTGGAGGCAACGTTCAAGTCATCGATCGGTAAATCAGCCATCGTGTTACTCGTCAGGTCACGGGTGCCGGCCGCCAACTATCCCCGTGCGGCCCAGCAGCAAGAATAATCGCAGCGGGGAGCCGAACCTTAGCGCGTTACAGGTGGCGCGACAATGGGCTGGGCCCAGTCCGTGTGGGGTTTTTCCGAGATGGCAGGTGTTTGCCGTGCATGGGCTGCCCAGCGCCGCGCAACCTGTGTAAAAAGAGGGCTGACTTTTACCAGGAGATCGGCATGCACCCGCACACACCACGTATCGGCATCATCGGCAGTGGCGCCATCGGCGGCTTCTATGGGTTGATGCTGGCCCGGGCCGGCTTCGATGTGCATTTTCTTTTGCGCAGCGAGTACGAGGTTGTCCGCAAGCAGGGGTTGACCCTGGAAAGTGCCGAGCATGGCAAACTGCAGACAAAGGTGCAGGCCTATTCCAGTGCCGCCGGCATGCCGCCCTGCGACTGGCTGCTGGTGGGTGCCAAGGCCACCAGCAATGACCAGTTGGCGCCGCTGATCGTGCAGGCGGCTGCACCGGGCGCCAAGGTGGTGCTGTTGCAGAATGGTCTGGGCGTGGAGGAGCAGTTGCGTCCGGCCTTGCGCAGCGACATGCACCTGCTCGGCGGCCTGTGTTTCATCTGCGTCAACCGCCAGGCGCCCGGCGTGATTCGCCACCAGGCCCTGGGCGCGGTCAACCTCGGCTACCACAGCGGGCCGGCAAACGATGGCGGTGCCGCGCTGGTCAATGAGGGTGCTGAGCTGTTCCGGGCTGCGGGCATCGACTCGCAGGCCATGCCCGACCTGGCCCAGGCACGCTGGCAGAAGCTGGTATGGAATGTGCCCTATAACGGCCTGTCGGTGCTGCTCGGAGCCAGCACCACGCCGTTGATGGCCGACAGTAATGGCCGTGCCCTGATCCAGGCCTTGATGGCGGAGGTAGTACAAGGCGCGGCGGCATGTGGCTATGTGTTGCCCGAGGGATATGCCGAGCACCTGTTCCAGGTGACCGAGCGCATGCCCGACTACTGGCCCAGCATGTACCACGACCATGTCCACAAGCGCCCGCTGGAGCTGCAGGCCATCTATGCCGAGCCGTTGGCACAGGCGCGTGCGGCAGGCTGCCACTTGCCGCGCATGGAGATGCTGTATCAGGCGCTGGCTTTCATCGACCGGGGCCAACAGCCCCGCTGAGGGTGGCTCTGGCCCCGTCGGGGCGCTCCAGCCCGCATCGGCAGCGCGCCGGACGGCAAAGCGTGCGTCCGGCGCGCTGCTAAGCTGAAGCTTGCTCTGCCGCAGCGGCAGTCGAGGAGGTCGAATGATCCACTCCATGCTGTATGCCACCGACCTCGGTGTCTACGCCCCTTTTGTCATGCAACACGCGCTGGCGCTGGCGCGCACATTTGGCGCCGAGTTGTATGTGATCCATGCGGTGGAGCCCATGGGCCAGTTCGCTGAATCTCTCCTGCAGAGCTACCTGGATGAACAGACGCTCGACCAGTTGCACAGCCAGGGGGTGAATACGGTGATGGCCAATATCGAGCAGCGTGTGCTGGAAAACTTTCGCGACGAACTTGGCGAGGAGGCTGACCTGGCAGTGATCAAGGCAGTGCGGGTACGCCAGGGCGACCCAGCGCAGGTGATCCTCGACCAGGCACAGCGGCTGAGCGTCGATCTGCTGATTTTCGGTAGCCATAGTGCCGGCGCCGGCGTGGATGTGCCATTGGGGCGCACAGCGGTACGGCTGCTGCAGCTGTCGCCGGTACCGGTATACATGGTGCCGCTGGCGCAGCATTTGGGGCGTAGGAAAGCATGAAGATGGCCGTAGGCCATTTCGGGGTGGTATGTAACAAAATAGTTCTAGATTTATTTCCAGAACCACTAATATAGTTATATATCGTCGCCGCCTGCTGCCGCGGACTCATCGCTGAACCGAGGGAAACCTATGAAGCTTCAACAACTGCGCTACATCTGGGAAGTGGCGCACCATGACCTCAACGTCTCCGCGACGGCGCAGAGCCTGTATACCTCCCAGCCAGGTATCAGCAAGCAGATCCGCCTGCTCGAGGATGAACTGGGTGTTGAAGTCTTTGCCCGCAGCGGCAAGCACCTGACCCGCGTTACCCCGGCCGGTGAGCGCATCATCAATACCGCCGGCGAAATCCTGCGCAAGGTCGAAAGCATCAAGCAGATTGCCCAGGAGTTCTCCAACGAGAAGAAGGGCACGCTGTCCATCGCCACCACCCACACCCAGGCGCGTTATGCCTTGCCGCCGGTGATCAGCAACTTCATCAAGCAGTACCCGGAAGTGTCCTTGCACATGCACCAGGGTTCGCCCATGCAGATTGCCGAAATGGCTGCGGACGGTACGGTCGACTTTGCCATCGCCACCGAGGCGCTGGAGCTGTTCGGCGACCTGATCATGATGCCGTGCTACAAGTGGAATCGCTGCGTGGTAGTGCCGCAGGGCCATCCGTTGACCAAGCTGCCAAAGCTTACCCTGGAAGCGGTCGCCGAATACCCGATCGTTACCTACGTGTTCGGTTTCACCGGGCGTTCGAAGCTGGACGAAGCGTTCAACCACCGCGGCCTCACGCCGAAAGTTGTGTTTACCGCGGCTGACGCCGACGTGATCAAAACTTATGTGCGCCTGGGGCTGGGCGTGGGAATCGTCGCCAAGATGGCGGTGGACACCAAACTCGACAGCGACCTGGTGGCCCTGGATGCCAGCGAGCTGTTCGAAGCCAGCATTACCAAGATCGGCTTCCGCCGCGGCACTTTCCTGCGTGGTTTCATGTGCGACTTCATTGAGAAGTTCGCCCCGCACCTGACCCGTGAAGTGATGGCCAAGGCCATTCAGTGCCATAACAAGCAGGAGCTGGAAGATCTGTTCGAAGGCGTCGAGCTGCCGGTGCACTGATCCGGAATTGCAGGGGGCCGCTTTGCGGCCCATCGCGACACAAGGCCGCTCCTACAGGAGATCACATTCCCCTGTAGGAGCGGCCTTGTGTCGCGATGGGCTGTGAAACAGCCCCGGCTATTTCAAGCCTTGCTGATCAGGTTGCCCGCGTGCAACCCGCATTCCTTCTGCGTCGACTCTTCCCACCACCAACGCCCTTCGCGCTCATGCTGGTTTGGCAGCACCGGGCGGGTGCAGGGCTCGCAGCCGATGCTGATGAAGCCGCGCTCGTGCAGGCTGTTGTACGGCAGCTCCAGCATGCGGATATAACCCCACACCTCCTCGCTGGTCATCTGCGCCAGTGGGTTGAACTTGTACAGGGTGCGTTCGGGCGTGGAGAACGCGCTGTCGATTTCCACTGCAGCCACCTGGCTGCGGGTGCCCGGGCTCTGGTCGCGGCGCTGGCCGGTGGCCCAGGCGCTAACGGTGGCCAACTTGCGACGCAGCGGCTCGATCTTGCGGATGCCGCAGCACTCGCCGTGGCCGTCCTTGTAGAAGCTGAACAGGCCCTTTTCCTTGACGAACGGGTCGAGTTTGGCGCGGTCGGGGCTGAGGATTTCGATCGGCAGGTTGTACTGCTCGCGGACCTGGTCGATGAACCGGTAGGTCTCCGGGTGCAGGCGGCCGGTGTCGAGGCTGAACACCTTGACCTGCTTGTTCAGCTTCCAGGCCATGTCCACCAGCACCACGTCCTCGGCGCCGCTGAAGGAGATCCACAGGTCATCACCGAAGTGCTCGAAGGCAAGCTTGAGGATGTCCTGCGGGGACTTGTTGGCATAGGTCGCGGCCAGGGCGGCGACGTCGAAGGGTTGGCTCATCAGGCGGTTTCCATCTTGGCTGTGGCGCTGTGCGCTCGTAGTGAGGTGATGGTAACAAAAAATGCCGGGTTAGGCGGGCCTGGAGTCGGTGGCGCCTGCGCCCACAGGTACAGCGCACATCTGCCAGTTGTGGGAGCGGGCGAGCCCGCGAAGCAGGCGCCGCCGATCACAAGCCCTGCAAGGTCTCCATCAACACCCGCACCTTGGCAATCGACTCTTCATATTCGGCCTGCCACTCGGAGTCGGCCACCACCGCGCCGCCGCCCCAGCAACTGACCTGCCCACCCTTGACCAGCAGGCTGCGAATGGCAATCGAGCTGTCCATCTCGCCGCGCACATCCACGTAGAGCAGTGAGCCGCAGTACAGCGCCCGGCGTGCCGGCTCCAGTTCATCGATGATCTGCATGGCGCGGATCTTCGGCGCGCCGGTGATCGAACCGCCGGGGAAGCTGTCGCCGATCAGGTCAAGGGCATCCTTGTCGCTGGCCAACTGGCCGGTGATGCTGCTGACCAGGTGGTGCACGTTGGGGTAGCTCTCCAGGCTGAACAGCTCCGGCACCTTCACCGAGCCGATCTCGCAGGTACGCCCCAGGTCGTTGCGCAGCAGGTCGACGATCATCAGGTTTTCCGAGCGATCCTTGGGGCTGTGCAGCAGCTCCTCGGCATTGCGCATGTCTTCTGCCGGGTTGCTGGCGCGCGGGCGGGTGCCCTTGATCGGCCGGGTTTCCACCTGGCGCTGGCTGACGCGGATGAAGCGTTCGGGCGAAAAGCTCAGCAGGGCGCTGCCGTCGGCCAGTTGCTGGTAGCCGGAGAAGGGGGTGGGGCAGGCTTTGCGCAGGGCCTGGTAAGCGTGCCACGGGTCGCCCTGGCAGGGCGCGCGGAAGCGCTGGGTAAGGTTGATCTGGTAGCAGTCGCCGGCCTGGATGTAGCGCTGCACCTGGTCAAAGGCGGCCTTGTACTGCTCGGGCTGCAGGTCGCCGGCCATCGGCGCGAGTAGCTGGAAGCTGCCGCTTTCCGCGTTGTCGACACCTTCGAACAGGGCGATCAGGCGTTCCCGTTCGCTGTCCGGCAGGCGCGGGTGGAACACCAGTTGGCTGGTCGCGCACTGGTGGTCGGTCACCAGCGCCCAGGCATACAGCCCCAGTTGCGCGTCCGGTAGGCCAAGGTCGTCCACGGCCAGGCTGGGCAGGTGTTCCAGGCGGCGGCCGAAGTCATAGCTCAGGTAGCCGATCAGGCCGCCGGCAAACGGCAGCTCGCTGCCTGCGGGCAACTGCGCATGGCCCAGCTGTGCCAGGCCGGCGCGCAGGCGCTGGAGGAAGGTGCGGCCATCTTCGTCGGGCTGCGCCTGCAGGTGTTGCAGCGGCCAGGCGCTGAGCAGGTCGAAGCGCCCGCGTTCGGCGCCGGGGCGGGCGCTGTCCAGCAGGATCGCACCGGGGGCCTGGCGCAGGCGGGCGAAAAAGGCGGCAGGGTCGGGCTGGTAGGGCAGGGGGTGGAGCGTACAGGTCGGCATCAGTGTGGACGGCGATGTAAAAGCGAGGAGAGCGATTGTAGACCTGTGCAGGAAATGCGCCTAGCGCTGGGCGCGACATTCAACATTGTGTTTGGCGCCGGGGGGCTGTTTTGCAGCCCATTCGCAGCACAAGGCTGCTCCTGCAGGAGATAGCGTAAACCTGTAGGAGCAGCCTTGTGCTGCGAATGGGCCGCAAAGCGGCCCCCCGGGTTGCTAGCGCGGATGCACGTGCCCGAACAAACCTTGCGATACTCGCACGCGCTGTTCGGCATCTTCGCTGATGCCATCCTTGGCCAGTGCTTCCAGGTGCGCTTCGATGGCGTGGGTGCGCTGGGTCAGGCCGCAGTCGTTGGCGATCTGGATGTTCAGGCCGGGGCGGGCGTTGAGTTCGAGGATCAGCGGCCCCTTGTCCTGGTCCAGTACCATGTCGACACCGATGTAGCCCAGGCCACACAGCTCGTAGCAGCCGGCCGCCAGCTTCATGAAACCGTCCCAGTTCGGCAACTGCACGCCATCCACCGCATTGGTGGTGTCCGGGTGCTTGCTGATGATGTTGTTCAGCCAGGTGCCGCGCAGGGTAACGCCGGTGGCCAGGTCGACACCCACGCCGATGGCGCCCTGGTGCAGGTTGGCCTTGCCGCCGGACTGGCGGGTCGGAAGGCGCAGCATGGCCATCACCGGGTAGCCCATCAGCACGATGATGCGGATGTCCGGCACGCCTTCGTAGCTGATGCTCTTGAAGATCTGGTCGGGGGTGACCCGGTACTCGATCAGTGCGCGGTCGCGGTGGCCGCCCAAGGAGTACAGGCCGGTGAGGATGCTCGAGATCTGGTGTTCGATCTCCTCGTGGCTGATGATCTTGCCCGATACCGTGCGGTAACGGTCCTCGAAGCGGTCGGCGATCACCAGGATGCCGTCACCGCCAGCGCCCTGCGCCGGCTTGATGACGAAATCGTTGCGCCCGCCGATGATCTGGTCGAGCTTCTCGATCTCTTTCTCGGTCTCGATGATGCCGTACATTTCCGGCACATGGATGCCGGCCGCCAGGGCGCGCTCCTTGGTGATGATCTTGTCGTCGACGATCGGGTACAGGTGGCGCTTGTTGTACTTCAGCACGTAGTCCGCGTTGCGCCGGTTGATACCCATGATGCCCCGGGCCTCCAGGGCTTTCCACGTCTTGATCAGGCCAAACATCAGGCGTCAGCCTTCTTCAGGAATGCCTTGAAGCGCACGAGCTCGGTCAGGCGGTAGCCGCGGTAGCGACCCATTGCCAGCATGAAGCCCACCAGGATCAGCAGCACGGCCGGGAAGGTGAACACGAAGTACACCAGCTCCGGCACCATCATCAACAGGTGCGCCAGGGAAGCGGCGAACAGGGTGCCGATGGCCACTTTCATGGCATGGCCGCCGCCACGCTCTTCCCAGGTGATGGACAGGCGCTCGATGGTCATGGTCAGGATCACCATCGGGAACAGCGCTACCGACAACCCGCGCTCCAGGCCCAGCTTGTGGCTGAACAGGCTGATGGCGGCAATCAGCACCACGACGAAGGTCAGTACCACAGACAGGCGTGGCAGCATCTGCAGCTTCAGGTGTTCCAGGTACGAGCGCAGCGACAGGCCCAGGGCGGTGATTACCGTGAACAGCACGATACCGAAGCCCAGCTGGGTCTCGCGGAAGGCCAGGGCGATCAGTACCGGGGTGAAGGTACCCAGTGTCTGCAGGCCGACCAGGTTGCGCAGCACCAGGATCACCAGCACACCGATCGGGATCATCACCATGATCATGAAGGTTTGCTGGGTCTGCAGCGGCAGGCCGTACAGCGAATATTCTAGGAAGTCGGCGTCGGTATTCTCGTCGGTCAGCTTGGCCAGACGGATGGCGTTCATCTCGCTGTTGTTCATGCTGAAGGTAACGTTGGCCTTCTTGCCGCCATCGACGGTGATCAGGTTGTCGTCACCGGTCCACCACAGCAGGCGATCGCTGGGCAGGCCCTGCTCGCCGGTGTCCGGGTTGAAGTACAGCCAGTCGGTACCGTTGAAGCTGCGCAGCCACAGTTCCGGGGTTTGCGGGGTGTCGGCCACCAGGCGGATGGTGTGCACCTTCTCCATCGGTACGTGGGCGATCGACAGCAGCAGGTCGATGACCTGGGCCTTCTTCATGGCCGAGGTGTCGCCGGCCAGCAGAAGCTTGACGTTGTCGTCGTTGAGGTTGTTGACCCGCTTGATGGTCTCGCTGACGAAGGTCTCGACGTCGGCCGAATGCTGGCGGATCGGCGCCATCAGGGCCTCGGCGGCGATCTTTTCGGGGCCTTCCACTGCCAGGCTGTCACGGAAGGTCGGGCCTTTGACCGTGGTCTTCTCGTTGCTGTAGCGCTTGGTCAGCACTAGGCGGTAGTAGAGGGTCTGGTTGCCGCTGGCGCGGCGGGCCGACCAGGTAACCTTGCGGTTGCCGTCGGCACGGTTGACGCTCACCCCGTAGTTGTTGGAGATGAAGCTCTCGTTGAGGCTGACGTAGTCGCGGTTCAGCGGTGGCACGAACATCTGCACCTTGACCGGGTCCTTGGTGCTGGCCACGAACTCGACCTTGGCGTCGATGTTCCACAGGTCGTCGGTTTCATCCTCGGTTACCGGGATGCCGAGTACGAAGATCTGATAAGCCGTGACCGCCACGCCCAACAGCACCAGCACGGTGATCAGGACTTTCAGATGGAGGGTAAGAGAGCGCATCGGGATTACTCTGCTTTGGGAGCGTCGGTGGCACAGGCAGGTTTGCCGGCCGCGTATTTAAGGCTTGGGTCGACCAGCGCGTCGAAGTGCTTGAGCGCCTCGGAGCCGATCAGCAGCGGGAACTGGAAGGCGCTGCGGTCGGTGAGGTTGACTTCGATGGTGCGCATGGCCTGGCCCATGCAGATTTCAAGTTCGATGACCGGGCGCGCGGTGTAGGCCTTGCCCGATTCAGCATCATAGTCGCCGGCCCGGCGCTTGATCTTGCTTACGCGTGCCAGCGGGCGTTCGATAGGGTGCGAATGGGCGGCGTCGATGGCCAGGTAGAAGCGCACCCAGCTTTCGCCGTTGCGCTTGAAACGCTTGATGTCGCGGGCGCTGAGCGACGCGGTCTTGGCGCCGGTGTCGAGCTTGGCGGCCACTTCCAGGTCCAGGTCGCCCAGGCGTGCATATTCGTTGAGACCGTACACGGTCTTGCCTGCGGCCTGGCCAAGGGCCGGCAGCAGGGTGAGGCAGAGCAGCAATGATGCGGGTGTAAGTCTCATATTCCTGGCGCGGTGCAGTGCAAGGTTCGGGGCTGTTTTCAAAGCCATGTTCAGAGCCGTGTTCAGGGCAAGGCGACTGGCAGCGACTGCGCAAGCTTCCTCGTTCATCTGTCAACAGCATGAATGGATGACAGACAGGCTATCCATACTCCATCGGAGGCGCGGCATTCTATCACGCCGGCGCCTTGACGCCAGCGGTGCGCGATCTGACAGCACCGGGCTGGCATTAGTTCGTTCTTAGACGATTGTCGACAATATTGATTTTGTCTTTGACTGCTTCGGTCTAATTCGCTAATTTCTGGCAAAGAGATTTTCAAGGTGTCGACAATATGCAGGACCTATCCACCCCCAGCCCGGTGCTGACAGACGAAACGGAAACCTTGTCCGAAAACGTCTTCCGGCGCATCCAGGCGGCCATCGTCAAGGGCGATATCGCCCCCGGCAGCAAGATTTCCGAGCCGGAGCTGGCGCGTACCTATGGCATCAGCCGCGGGCCGCTGCGCGAGGCCATCCACCGCCTCGAAGGCCAGCGCCTGCTGGTGCGCGTGCCGCATGTGGGGGCGCGGGTGGTGTCGCTCAATCATGCCGAACTGATCGAGCTGTACGAAATTCGCGAATCGCTGGAAGGCATGGCTTGCCGCCTGGCCGCCGAACGCATGAGCCAGGCCGACATCGACGAACTGCGCCGGGTGCTCGACACCCACGAGCGCGATGCCGCGTTCCAGGCCGGCCTGGGCTATTACCAGCAGGAAGGCGACTACGACTTTCATTACCGGATCATCCAGGGCAGCGGTAACCAGACCCTGGTCAAGATGCTCTGCGGCGAGCTGTACCAGCTGGTGCGCATGTACCGCATCCAGTTTTCCGCCACGCCCAACCGGCCGCGCCAGGCCTTTGCCGAACACCACCGCATTCTCGATGCCATCGCCGACCGTGACGGCGAGCTGGCCGAACTTCTGATGCGCCGCCACATCGGCGCGTCCAAGCGCAATATCGAGCGTCACTATCTGGACGCCCACAACAACAGCCCACGAGGTGAGAAATGACTGTGAAGAGCACCCCCGGTCAGCGTTTCCGCGACGCCGTTGCCGCTGAACATCCGCTGCAGGTGGTTGGCGCCATCAATGCCAATCATGCCCTGCTGGCCAAGCGCGCCGGCTTCAAGGCCATCTACCTGTCCGGTGGCGGCGTCGCCGCCGGTTCGCTGGGCCTGCCGGACCTGGGCATCAGCGGCCTGGACGATGTACTCACCGATGTGCGCCGCATCACCGACGTGTGCGACCTGCCGCTGCTGGTGGATGTCGACACCGGTTTTGGTGCCTCTGCCTTCAACGTCGCCCGTACCGTGCGCTCGATGAGCAAGTTCGGCGCTGCCGCCATCCATATCGAGGACCAGGTTGGCGCCAAGCGCTGCGGCCACCGCCCGAACAAGGAAATCGTCAGCCAGCAGGAAATGGTCGACCGCATCAAGGCCGCAGTCGATGCCCGTACCGATGACAGCTTCGTGATCATGGCGCGTACCGACGCCCTGGCCGTGGAGGGCCTGAACGCCGCCCTGGACCGCGCCGCCGCCTGCGTCGAGGCCGGTGCCGACATGATCTTCCCTGAAGCCATCACCGAGCTGCAGATGTACAAGACCTTCGCCGACCGGGTGAAGGCACCGATCCTGGCCAACATCACCGAGTTCGGCGCCACGCCGCTGTACACCACCGAGGAGCTGGCCTCGGTCGACGTGTCGCTGGTGCTGTACCCGCTGTCGGCGTTCCGCGCCATGAACAAGGCAGCCGAGAACGTGTACACCGCGCTGCGCCGCGACGGCACGCAGAAGAACGTGATCGACACCATGCAGACCCGCATGGAGCTCTACGATGCCATTGGTTACCACGCCTTCGAGCAGAGCCTCGATGCGCTGTTTGCCCAGAAAAAAGGTTGAGCCTGTGAGGGCCTCATCGCCGGCAAGCCGGCTCCCACAGGTACCGCACAAGGTTCGAGCCCTGTGCAGGACATTGTGGGAGCTGGCTTGCCGGCGATAGGGCCGATACAGCCACCCCCGAATTAGCCAGAAAGAATCCATAACAAGTTCAAGAAAGGAGAAACACCATGGCCGAAGCAAAAGTACTCAGTGGCGCAGGCCTGCGCGGCCAGGTGGCCGGCCAGACCGCGCTGTCGACCGTGGGCCAGGCCGGTGCCGGGCTGACCTACCGCGGTTACGATGTGCGTGACCTGGCAGCCGGTGCCGAATTCGAGGAAGTCGCCTACCTGTTGCTGTACGGCGAGCTGCCGAACAAAGCCGAACTGGCCGACTACAAGCGCAAGCTCAAGGGCCTGCGCGACCTGCCGCAAGCCCTGAAGGAAGTGCTCGAGCGCATCCCGCGTGACGCCCACCCGATGGACGTGATGCGCACAGGTTGCTCGGTGCTGGGTACCCTGGAGCCCGAACTGACCTTCGAGGCCCAGCGCGACAAGACCGACCGCCTGCTGGCGCTGTTCCCGGCGGTGATGTGCTACTGGTATCGCTTCACCCACGATGGCGTGCGTATCGACTGCACCAGCGACGAAGACACCCTCGGTGGCCACTTCCTGCACCTGCTGCACGGCAAGAAGCCGAGCGAGCTGCACGTCAAGGTCATGAACGTGTCGCTGATCCTCTACGCCGAGCACGAGTTCAACGCCTCGACCTTCACCGCTCGCGTCTGTGCCTCGACCCTGTCCGACCTGTACTCCTGCGTCACCGCTGCCATCGGCTCCCTGCGCGGCCCGCTGCACGGCGGTGCCAACGAGGCGGCGATGGAATTGATCGAACGCTTCCAGAGCCCGCAGGAAGCCACTGCCGAGCTGCTGCGCATGCTCGAGCGCAAGGACAAGATCATGGGCTTTGGCCATGCCATCTACAAAGAGTCCGACCCGCGCAACGAGGTGATCAAGGGCTGGTCGAAACAGCTCGCCGACGAAGTCGGTGACAAGGTGCTGTACCCGGTCTCCGAAGCCATCGACAAGACCATGTGGGAGCAGAAGCGCCTGTTCCCCAACGCCGACTTCTACCACGCCTCGGCGTACCACTTCATGGGCATCCCGACCAAGCTGTTCACCCCGATCTTCGTCTGCTCGCGCCTGACCGGCTGGGCGGCGCACGTCTTCGAACAGCGCGCCAACAACCGCATCATCCGCCCGAGCGCCGAGTATGTCGGCGTCGAGCAGCGCCAGTTCGTGCCGATCGAACAGCGCTGACAGGCCGTACCTGTGGGGGTCTGTTCCGGCCTCATCGCCGGCAAGCCGGCTCCCACAGGGACTGCACCAGCCTCAGGAGCAGTGCAATACCTGTGGGAGCCGGCTTGCCGGCGATGAGGCCGGAACAGCTGACACAGGGCTGCAACTAGAAAGCTATCCACGACCGTACCGTGACCGAGCCTGATAACGATATGAACACTGCATTCCGCAAGCACCTGCCAGGCACCGACCTGGACTACTTCGATGCCCGCGCGGCGGTCGAGGCCATCAAGCCCGGCGCCTACGATGGCCTGCCTTACACCTCTCGCGTACTCGCCGAAAACCTGGTGCGCCGCTGCGACCCGGCTACCCTCGACGCCTCGCTGGGCCAGCTGATCGAGCGCAAGCGCGACCTCGACTTCCCGTGGTTCCCGGCCCGCGTGGTGTGCCACGACATTCTCGGCCAGACCGCACTGGTCGACCTCGCCGGCCTGCGTGACGCCATTGCCGACAAAGGCGGCGACCCGGCCCAGGTCAACCCTGTGGTGCCGGTGCAGCTGATCGTCGACCACTCGCTGGCCGTCGAGTGCGGTGGTTTCGACCCGCAGGCCTTCGAAAAGAACCGCGCCATCGAAGACCGCCGCAACGAAGACCGCTTCCATTTCATCAACTGGACCAAGAAGGCGTTCAAGAACGTCGACGTGATCCAGCCGGGCAACGGCATCATGCACCAGATCAACCTGGAGAAGATGTCGCCGGTGATCCACAACGACCGTGGCGTGGCCTACCCGGATACCTGCGTCGGCACCGACAGCCACACCCCGCATGTCGACGCCCTGGGCGTGATTGCCATCGGCGTGGGTGGCCTGGAGGCCGAGAACGTGATGCTCGGCCGTGCCTCGTGGATGCGCCTGCCGGAAATCGTCGGCGTCGAGCTGACCGGCAAGCTGGCGCCGAACATCACCGCCACCGACCTGGTGCTGGCCCTGACCGAATTCCTGCGCAAGCAGAAAGTCGTCGGCGCCTACCTGGAGTTCCACGGCGAGGGTGCACGTGCCCTGACCCTGGGCGACCGCGCCACCATTTCCAACATGGCCCCGGAATATGGCGCCACTGCGGCGATGTTCGCCATCGACCAGCAGACCATCGACTACCTGCGCCTGACCGGTCGCGAAGAGCAACAGGTCAAGCTGGTGGAAACCTATGCCAAGGCCACCGGCCTGTGGGCCGACAGCCTGGGCGGTGCAGTCTACGAGCGCACGCTGAGCTTCGACCTGTCGAGCGTGGTGCGCAACATGGCCGGCCCGTCCAACCCGCATGCCCGCGTCGCCACCAGCGACCTGGCGGCCAAAGGCATCGCTGGCAGCTGGGAAGAAGTGCCAGGGCAGATGCCAGATGGCGCGGTGATCATTGCTGCCATCACCAGCTGCACCAACACCAGCAACCCGCGCAACGTGATTGCCGCAGGCCTGCTGGCGCGCAATGCCAACAAACTGGGGCTGGCCCGCAAGCCGTGGGTCAAGTCGTCGCTGGCGCCTGGTTCCAAGGCCGTGCAGCTGTACCTGGAAGAAGCCGGGCTGGAGAAGGAGCTTGAGCAGCTCGGCTTTGGCATCGTCGCCTTCGCCTGTACCACCTGCAACGGCATGTCCGGTGCCCTGGACCCGGTGATCCAGCAAGAGATCATCGACCGTGACCTGTACGCCACTGCCGTGCTGTCGGGTAACCGCAACTTCGACGGGCGCATCCACCCGTATGCCAAGCAGGCCTTCCTCGCTTCGCCGCCACTGGTGGTGGCATACGCCATCGCTGGTACCATTCGCTTCGACATCGAAAAGGATGTACTGGGCGTGGTCGATGGCAAGGAAATCCGCCTCAAGGATATCTGGCCCAGCGACGAAGAAATCGACGCCGTGGTACGTGCCGCGGTCAAGCCGGAGCAGTTCCGCAAGGTGTACATCCCGATGTTCGCCATCGAGGAAGACCGTGGGCCGAAGGTGGCGCCGTTGTATGACTGGCGCCCGATGAGCACCTACATCCGCCGCCCACCGTACTGGGAGGGTGCCTTGGCCGGTGAACGGACCCTGCGCGGCATGCGCCCGCTGGCAGTGCTGCCGGACAACATCACCACCGACCACCTGTCGCCGTCCAACGCCATCATGCTCGACAGTGCTGCCGGCGAGTACCTGGCGAAGATGGGCCTGCCGGAGGAGGACTTCAACTCTTACGCTACCCACCGTGGCGACCACCTGACCGCCCAGCGCGCCACCTTTGCCAACCCCAAGCTGTTCAACGAAATGGTGCGCAAGGAAGACGGCAGCGTGAAGCAGGGCTCGCTGGCGCGTATCGAGCCGGAAGGCAAGGTCACCCGCATGTGGGAGGCGATCGAGACCTACATGGAGCGCAAGCAGCCGCTGATCATCGTCGCCGGTGCCGACTACGGCCAGGGTTCGTCCCGTGACTGGGCGGCCAAGGGTGTGCGCCTGGCCGGTGTCGAGGCGATCGTCGCCGAAGGCTTCGAGCGTATTCACCGTACCAACCTGGTGGGCATGGGCGTGCTGCCGCTGGAGTTCAAGCCGGGCACCGACCGCAAGACCCTCGGCCTGGATGGCAGCGAAACCTATGACGTGCTGGGCGCGCGTACGCCGCGGGCGACGCTGACCCTGGTGGTCACCCGCGCCAACGGCGAGCGCCTGGAGGTGCCGGTGACCTGCCGCCTGGACACCGCCGAGGAAGTGTCGATCTACGAGGCCGGCGGGGTGCTGCAACGCTTCGCCCAGGACTTCCTGGAAGCGACCGCCTAATTGCAGGGGGCCGCTTTGCGGCCCATCGCCGGCAAGCCAGCTCCCACAGGGATTGCACAATCCTGCAGCCAGCTGGGTTCCTGTGGGAGCTGGCTTGCCGGCGATGGGCTGCATGGCAGCCCTGGGTTTTCATGTCTATCAGACAGGACAGCACATCCATGGCTCATGTACCGCAAGTAAAAATCCCCGCCACCTACATCCGTGGCGGCACCAGCAAAGGCGTGTTCTTCCGCCTGCAAGACCTGCCCGAGCAGGCGCAGATCCCCGGCCCGGCCCGCGACGCACTGCTGCTGCGGGTGATCGGCAGCCCCGACCCTTACGGCAAGCAGATCGACGGCATGGGCGGTGCCACTTCGAGCACCAGCAAGACCGTGATCCTGTCGCAGAGCATCAAGCCTGAGCACGACGTCGACTATCTGTTCGGCCAGGTCAGCATCGACAAGGCCTTCGTCGACTGGAGCGGTAACTGCGGCAACCTCTCCGCCGCGGTCGGTTCGTTCGCCATCAGCAGCGGCCTGGTCGACCCGGCGCGCATTCCGCGCAATGGCATCGCCACCGTGCGCATCTGGCAGGCCAACATCGGCAAGACCATCATCGCCCATGTGCCGATCACCGAAGGTGAAGTGCAGGAAACCGGCGACTTCGAGCTGGACGGGGTGACCTTCCCGGCCGCCGAGGTGCAGCTGGAATTCTTAGATCCGGCGGCCGATGAAGATGGCGACGGCGGGGCGATGTTCCCCACCGGCAACCTGGTCGATGACCTCGAGGTGCCGGGTGTCGGTACGTTCAAGGCGACCCTGATCAATGCCGGCATCCCGACCATCTTCGTCAATGCGGCGGATATCGGCTACACCGGCACCGAACTGCAGGACGCCATCAACGGCGATCCGCAGGCGCTGCTGCGCTTCGAGACGATTCGCGCCCATGGCGCCGTGCGCATGGGCCTGATCGACAACGTCGACCAGGCTGCCGGGCGTCAGCACACGCCGAAAGTGGCTTTCGTCGCGCCGCCGAGCACCTACACTGCGTCCAGTGGCAAAGCGGTGCAGGCAGGTGATATCGACCTGCTGGTACGGGCCTTGTCGATGGGCAAGCTGCACCATGCAATGATGGGGACGGCCGCGGTGGCCATCGGTACCGCGGCGGCCATTCCGGGCACGCTGGTCAACCTCGCCGCAGGCGGGGGCGAGCGCAGCGCCGTGCGTTTCGGCCACCCCTCGGGCACCCTGCGGGTGGGGGCCGAGGCGCGCCAGGTGAATGGTGAATGGACAGTGACCAAGGCAATCATGAGCCGCAGTGCTCGCGTGCTGATGGAGGGCTGGGTTCGCGTGCCTGGCGATAGCTTCTAACGCACCACTGGCGCTCGGCTTTAGTTCGTTGGGGCCGCTTTGCGCCCCTTCGCGGGCAAGCCCGCTCCTACACGGTGTGCGCGGTACCTGTAGGAGCGGCCTTGTGTCGCGAAGGGCTGCAAAGCAGCCCCGGCAATTCTGAAGGGAGCTGGATATGAGCGCCAACGTAGACCTCAACGCCCGCCCAGACTATGACCGGGTGCTGCAAACCCTCGCCGATTACGCCCTCACGTACCGGGTCGAATCCGCCGAAGCCCTGGATACCGCGCGCAACTGCCTGATGGATACCCTCGGCTGCGGCCTGCTGGCCCTGCGCTTCCCCGAATGCACCAAGTTGTTAGGCCCCCAGGTGGAAGGCACCGTGGTGCCCAACGGCGCCCGCGTGCCCGGCACCGCCTACCGCCTCGACCCGGTCAAGGCTGCCTGGGACATCGGCTGCACGGTGCGCTGGCTGGACTACAACGATACCTGGCTGGCCGCCGAATGGGCCCACCCCTCGGATAACCTTGGCGGCATCCTGGCCGTTGCCGATCACCTGTCGCAGAAGCACGTGGCCGCAGGTGAGGCACCGCTGCTGATGCGTGATGTGCTCGAAGCCATGGTCATGGCTCACGAGATTCAGGGCGTGATGGCGCTGGAAAACGCCTTCAACCGCGTTGGCCTCGACCACGTGATACTGGTCAAGGTGGCCTCAACCGCGGTGTGTGCGAGGCTGATGGGGGCCAACCGTGAGCAGATGCTGAGCGCTCTTTCCCATGCCTTCGTCGACGGCCAGGCGCTGCGTACCTACCGCCATGCACCCAACGCTGGCTCGCGCAAATCGTGGGCCGCTGGTGACGCTTCCAGCCGTGGCGTGCGCCTGGCCGATATCGCCCTGCGTGGCGAGATGGGCGTGCCTGGCGTGCTCACCGCGCCGCAGTGGGGCTTCTACGATGTGCTGTTCAGCCACACCAACAAGGACCTGGCGCTCAAGCCGTCCGAGCAGCAAGAGCTGCGCCTGCCGCAAGCCCTGGGTAGCTACGTGATGGAAAACGTGCTGTTCAAGGTCAGTTTCCCTGCCGAGTTCCACGCTCAGACTGCCTGCGAGGCGGCGGTAGCCCTCCACCCACTGGTGCGTAACCGCCTGCACGAAATCGACCGTATCGTCATCACCACCCAGGAGTCGGCGATCCGCATCATTTCCAAGAGCGGTCCGCTGGCCAATGCCGCTGACCGCGACCACTGCCTGCAGTACATGGTGGCAGTGCCGCTGATTTTCGGGCATCTGGTGGCCGAGCATTACGAAGACGCCTTCCATGCCAACCATCCAAGCATCGACCGCCTGCGCGAGAAGATGGAGGTGGTTGAAGACCCGCGCTTCAGCCGTGAGTACCTGGAGGCGGACAAGCGCTCGATCGCCAACGCACTGCAAGTGTTCTTCAAGGATGGCAGCAGTACCGAGCAGGTGGTGGTGGAATACCCGATCGGGCATCGCCGGCGGCGAGGGGAGGGCATACCGTTGCTGGAGGCCAAGTTCAGGGAAAACCTGGCGACGCGCTTTGCGCGGCAGCGGTGTGGGGAGATCGTGGATGTGTGCAAGGACCAGCAGAAGCTGGAGCAGATGGCGGTGCACAGGTTTGTCGACCTGTTCGTGATCTGAGTCGGCCTGCACAGCGCTCAAGGCCTGTGCAACCCCTGTAGGAGCAGCCTTGCGCTGCGAAGAGGCCATTAAAGCTCAGGAGAGTCTGTCGCCTTGCTGGCCTCTTCGCAGCGCAAGGCTGCTCCTACAGGGGTCTCGGCTGGTGCGGGCAAAACAAGAAAGCCCCGACATTTCTGCCGGGGCTTTCTTTTACATCTTACAACTCAGCTTACGCCTGAACCACCGGGATCTTGGCGTTGGCTGCCGCTTCGCGGAACTCGGCGATCTGGTCGAAGCTCAGGTAGCGGTAAACGTCGGCAGCCATGCTGTCGATGTCCTTCGCGTACTGCATGTACTCTTCAACGGTCGGCAGCTTGCCGATGATCGAAGCGACAGCGGCCAGCTCGGCCGATGCCAGGTACACGTTGGTGGCGTCGCCCAGACGGTTCGGGAAGTTACGGGTCGAGGTGGAGACCACGGTCGAACCGGTCTGCACACGTGCCTGGTTACCCATGCACAGCGAGCAGCCTGGCATTTCCATGCGTGCGCCGGCCTTGCCGTAGATGCCGTAGTAGCCTTCTTCGGTCAGCTGGTGAGCGTCCATCTTGGTTGGCGGAGCCAGCCACAGACGGGTCGGGATACCGCCCTTGACCTTGTCCAGCAGCTTGCCGGCAGCGCGGAAGTGGCCGATGTTGGTCATGCACGAGCCGATGAACACTTCGTCGATCTTCTCGCCCTGTACCGAAGACAGCAGGCGGGCATCGTCCGGGTCGTTCGGTGCACAGAGCACAGGCTCTTTCACTTCGGCCAGGTCGATTTCGATGATCTCGGCGTATTCGGCATCGGCGTCGGCCGACAGCAGCTCAGGCTTGGCCAGCCAGGCTTCCATGGCCTGGGCGCGGCGCTCCAGGGTGCGGGCATCGCCGTAGCCTTCGCCGATCATCCAGCGCAGCAGGGTGATGTTGGACTGCAGGTACTCGGCGATGGCCTTCTCTGGCAGCTTGATGGTGCAACCGGCAGCGGAACGCTCGGCAGAGGCGTCGGACAGCTCGAAGGCTTGCTCGACGGTCAGCTCGTTCAGGCCTTCGATCTCGAGGATGCGGCCGGAGAAGATGTTCTTCTTGCCCTTCTTCTCGACGGTCAGCAGGCCCTTCTGGATGGCGTAGTAAGGGATGGCGTGGACCAGGTCACGCAGGGTGATGCCTGGCTGCAGTTTGCCCTTGAAACGCACCAGCACGGATTCTGGCATGTCCAGCGGCATGACGCCGGTGGCGGCGGCGAAGGCCACCAGGCCGGAACCGGCCGGGAACGAGATGCCGATCGGGAAGCGGGTGTGCGAGTCGCCACCGGTACCCACGGTGTCAGGCATCAGCATGCGGTTCAGCCAGCTGTGGATGATGCCGTCGCCCGGGCGCAGCGACACGCCGCCACGGGTGCGGATGAAGTCTGGCAGGGTGTGGTGGGTGGTGACGTCGATCGGCTTCGGATAGGCCGCGGTGTGGCAGAACGACTGCATCACCAGGTCAGCGGAGAAGCCCAGGCACGCCAGGTCTTTCAGCTCGTCGCGGGTCATCGGGCCAGTGGTGTCCTGGGAACCGACGGTGGTCATCTTCGGCTCGCAGTAGGCACCTGGGCGCACGCCCTGGCCTTCTGGCAGGCCGCAGGCACGGCCGACCATTTTCTGTGCCAGGGTGAAGCCCTTGCCCGAATCGGCAGGCTGCTCCGGCTTCTTGAACAGGTCGGAGGCGCCCAGGCCCAGTTCGGCACGGGCCTTCTCGGTCAGGCCACGGCCGACGATCAGCGGGATACGGCCGCCAGCGCGGACTTCATCCAGCAGCACTTCGGTTTTCAGCTCGAAGGTGGTGACCAGTTCGTCGCTGCCGTTACGGCGCACTTCGCCCTTGAACGGGTAAACGTCGATGACGTCGCCCATGGCCAGGTTGGTGCAGTCGAATTCGATCGGCAGGGCGCCGGCGTCTTCCATGGTGTTGTAGAAGATCGGGGCGATCTTGGTACCGAAGCAGAAACCACCGGCGCGCTTGTTCGGTACGTACGGGATGTCGTCGCCGAAGAACCACAGCACCGAGTTGGTGGCGGATTTGCGCGAAGAGCCGGTACCGACCACGTCACCGACGTAGGCAACCGGGTAACCCTTGGCCTTGACCGCTTCGATCTGGGCCAGCGGGCCGACCGAACCAGGCTGCTGCGGCTCGATGCCGTCGCGGGCCATCTTCAGCATGGCCAGTGCGTGCAGCGGGATGTCAGGGCGCGACCAGGCGTCCGGGGCAGGGGACAGGTCGTCGGTGTTGGTTTCGCCAGGCACCTTGAACACGGTCAGGGTGTACTTGTCGGCGATGGCCGGACGCGAGGTGAACCACTCGCCGGCAGCCCAGGATTGCAGCACGGCCTTGGCGTGAACGTTGCCGGCCTTGGCTTTTTCGGCCACGTCATGGAAGGCATCGAACATCAGCAGGGTGTGCTTGAGCTGTTCGGCCGCGACGGCGCCCAGTTCGGCGTCATCCAGCAGTGCGACCAGCGTTTCGATGTTGTAGCCGCCCTGCATGGTGCCCAGCAGTTCGGTGGCGTGCTTGCGGTCGATCAGAGGCGACTTGGCTTCGCCTTTGGCGACGGCGGAGAGGAAAGCGGCCTTGACATAGGCAGCTTCGTCGACCCCTGGCGGTACGCGGTGGGTGATCAGGTCTACGAGGAAGGCTTCTTCGCCGGCCGGCGGGTTTTTCAGCAGCTCGACCAGGCCTGCAGTTTGTTCGGCGTTCAGCGGCTGGGGCACGATACCCAGGGCGGCACGCTCTTCGATGTGTTTGCGGTAGGCTTCAAGCACAGTTATTTCCCTCATCAGTGGTCCCTAAAGGGGGTCCGGGACGCTCATCCAGCATTCAATGCACCCATGCGCTGCCACGGCTTTGTGGGCCGCCCAGCCAGAGTCGCAAAGAATCCTTACAGAAGCTGCTTTCAAAGTTTTACGCCTGCAGAACGGGGAGCTGATGAGGGCTGGCACGGGCATGCGAGGGATGCATGGCCCGGGCCAACGCCGTTCTACCGGATGAACTGTGCTCGTGACGCTTTGAAAACAGCTTCCAACGGACATTGTTGCCTTTGAAAAGGCGGGATGATTCTACGGCAAAAAAAGCCCGAAGGTAAGGCGGCGAAGATGACTTTAACGAGTGACCCTGGTTAGACAAAGGGCTAACATGGGTTCGTGTTCCATCGCCAAGCTGTTGTTTTTCATGTCCAACAAGTCCATCAAGACCCCTTGTGTCGGCCTGTGCTCCACGGTTTACGGAGACACGGTTTGCCGTGGCTGCAAGCGGTTTCACCACGAAGTGATCAGCTGGAACGGCTACGACGATGCGCAGAAGCGCGCCGTGTGGCTGCGCCTGGAGCAGCTGCTGGTGCAGGTGATGATGGCCAAGCTGGAGGTGTTCGACAAAGGTTTGCTGCGCCAGCAACTGGAGCAGCGTTCCATCCGCTTTGTCGAGCAGCAGTCGGAATATTGCTGGGCGTACCAGCTGATTGCCCGCGGGGCGCGGATGATCCGTGACCTGGAAGCCTATGGCATGGTGCTGTTGCCGGAGTTTCGCGACTGGGAACTGCCGCAGTTGCGCGACGCCATCGACCGCGAGTTCTTCCTGCTGTCCGAGGCGCATTACCAGCGCTACATCGCCCCCGGTTTCCTGCGCGATGCCTTGGAGGCGGGGCAGGGCTGAAGCTTTGTTGGGGAAGCTGCCGGCCTCTTCGCGGGCATTGCCCGCGAATGGGCTGGTGCGTTTACCAAATCAGTCGCCGGTATATTCGCAACCGCTGGTGCAGGTTTCGTGGATGCGCACCTTCGACAGTTCCGGCAGCAGCGGCTTGACCTGGTCCCAGATCCACTTGGCGATCACTTCGCTGGTAGGGTTTTCCAGGCCCGGGATGTCGTTCAGGTAGTTGTGGTCCAGTTGCTCGTAGATCGGCTTGAAGACCGCCTTGATCTCGGCGAAGTCGCGGATCCAGCCGGTGTGCGGGTCGAGCGGGCCGGTCAGGTGCAGGCCGACCTTGAACGAGTGGCCGTGCAGGCGACCGCATTTGTGCCCGGCAGGGACGTGCGGCAGGCGGTGGGCCGATTCGAATGTGAATTCCTTGAAGATTTCCACGCTGTCATAACTCTATGTGAATCAAGAATGCGCGCAGTCTACCAGCATGGCCGCTACAAGGCTTGCAGGCGTTCATGCAACCGCCCGGTGGCAATCAGCTCCAGCAACTCGTCGCCCAGCCGCTGGCTCTCGGCAATGGCCTTGTACCAGTAGCGCTTGCGGCCAGGCGCATCGCCCATGAAACGCTTGAAGTCATTGCGGTCGGGCAGCTTGCCGTAGGGCAGGGCCGCCAGGTACTGCGGCGAGGGCGTCATCAGCAGCACGTTCTGCAGGCGCGTGGCATCGCCCTTGCGCCAGGGCAGGGCCTTGTCGAACCAGCCGGGTACGACCTTGTCGGTGAAGTGCGGGTACAGCACCAGGTCGTCGCCGCGGTAGGGCAGGTCGAGGTGGTAGTCGAGCAGGCCGCCGTCGCGGTAGGTGCCTGCACCTGCGCCAGGGATGTCTTTCACGCCTTCCATGACCATGGGGATGGAGCCCGAGGCAAGCAGGGCATGGCGCAGGTTGGCCAGGTCCAGCGGCAGGCAGCGCGAGGGGAAGTCGGTCAGTGCGTCGAGCGGCGGCGTGGCGCGGCCGTCGTGCAGGATGACGCGCTCGAAGTGCCGTGCCAGGCGCGAGCGGCCGAGCAGGTTGCTGGCGATCACCGAACCCAGGCCGAGGCCCAGGCGGCCGCGATGGTCGTGGGCGAGCTGGCCATGGCTCTTCACTACCAGGATGTTCAGGCGATAGTGCGGGTTGGCCAGCAGCTGGCTGTCGCGGCCTTGCAGCAGGTCATCGAGCATGTGTTGGCAGCTGCGGCTGATTTCGGCCGGGGTGACGCCCTTGGCGAAATCCTGCTCGGTGTACAGTTCGCCCAGGCGACGGATGCCTGCTACCGGGTCGTCGAGGCAGGCACTGGCAAAGCGCCAGGCGCCGATCGAGGCGCCGATCAGCGCACGTTGGCGTGGCGCCGACGGCAGCCACTCACCGAACAGCGCCAGGTCCAGGCCCTGGATGCCCAGCGGCTTCGGCCCGCCAGCCGCACCCGGCAGCACACCGACGTCGGCCGCCTGCAGGCCGCGCTCGCGGACCTGCCGCAGGGCACGTTGGCCGGCCTTGAAGGTGAGGGCGGGGTATTTGATGTGAATGGCGCTCATGGCGGGTCTCTTGGGCGGCAGGCGAGTCATTGTAAAGGGTTCAAGGCATGCACAGGTATTTGTGCCATTGCCGAGGCCTGTGATGAACGGGTGGGAGCTGCGCTATCATGGCGCCAGTTGTTTTCAGGTTGAATTAAGGACCGGTGGTTAATCTTAACCCCGTAGACAACTTGTACAGTTCTCAGGAGAGAAGAACGATGAAACGCATGACTGCCCTGTTCACCGTAGCCGCCGCCCTTGCCCTGGGCGCCCATTCCGCCATCGCCAAGGATGTGCAGCCCGACGAAGTGGTCAAGCTGGTAGATGCCAAGACCGTCAAGTCGCTGGACGAACTCAAGGCCGCCGCCGTGGCCAAGCACCCAGGTGCCACCGTCACCGACTCGGAACTTGAAGATGAGTACGGTCGCTACATCTACAAGGTCGAGCTGCGCGACACGCAGAACGTCGAATGGGACGTGGCGCTGGACGCCAAGACCGGTGAAGTGCTGAAGGACGAGCGGGACAACTGATGATCCACCTACTGCGGCCGGCGCGCTACTTCGCGCTGGCGCTGCTGGCCGTGTGTTCCCTGGCCGTTGCCCGAGACCTCGATCAGGACGAAGCCCTGGAACTACGCCAGAAGGGCATCATCCTGCCGCTCGAGCATCTGCTGGAAACCGCCCTGGGGCGTCACCCCGGGGCGCGCCTGCTGGAGGCCGAGCTGGAAGAAGACGACAATCGCTACGAATACGAAGTCGAGTTGCTGACAGCTGAAGGCGTGGTGCGCGAGATCAAACTCGATGCCAGCAGCGGTGCCCTGCTAAAAGACGAGGAAGACGACTGAATGCGCCTGTTGCTTGTCGAGGACAATGTACCGTTGGCCGATGAACTTACCGCAGGCCTGCAGCGCCAGGGCTACGCCGTGGACTGGCTGGCCGATGGCCGCGACGCGGTGTACCAGGGCCAGAGCGAACCCTACGACCTGATCATCCTGGACCTTGGCTTGCCGGGCCTGCCGGGCCTGGAGGTGCTGGCCCAGTGGCGTGCCGCCGGCCTGGCCACGCCGGTGTTGATCCTTACTGCCCGTGGCTCGTGGGCCGAGCGTATCGAAGGGCTGAAGGCCGGGGCGGATGACTACCTGAGCAAACCCTTTCACCCCGAAGAGCTGCAGCTGCGCATCCAGGCGTTGTTGCGCCGTGCCCGTGGCCTGGCCAACCAGCCGACGCTGGAAGCGGCCGGCCTGCACCTGGACGAAAGCCGGCAGTGCGTGAACCGTGACGGCGTGGATATCCAGCTGACCGCCGCCGAGTTCCGCCTGCTGCGCTACTTCATGCTGCATCCGCAGCAGATCCTGTCCAAGAGCCACCTGGCCGAGCACCTCTACGACGGTGAAACCGAGCGCGACTCCAACGTGCTGGAAGTGCACGTCAACCACTTGCGACGCAAGCTGGGCCGCAGCGTCATCGAGACCCGCCGCGGGCAGGGCTACATCTACGCCGGGAGCGCCGCGTGAAGTCGATCCAGGCGCGCCTGAGCCTGGGCCTGGTGGCGGTGCTGGTGGTGGTCGGCCTGGTGCTTGCGCAGCTGACCCTGTGGTTGTTCGAGGTCGGCCTGCAGCGCTACCTGGAGAATGGCCTGCGCAAGGAAAGCGAAAACCTGCTGGTGGCCCTGGTGCGCGGGCCTTCGGGTCTGCAGTTGGATGAGCGGCGTATCTCGGCCGCCTACCAGCGGCCGTTTTCCGGCTATTACTTCCGCATCGATTTCGATAAAGGCACCTGGCGTTCCCGGTCGCTGTGGGATCTGGACATGCCCAAACCCGCCGCGCCGGGCCTTTCCGACAGCCACGAACTCGGCCCGGAAGGCCAGCAACTGCTTGCCCTGCGTGCCGACTACCGGCGCCTGGGCCAGGACATCTCGATCAGTGTGGCACAGGATTATTCACCGGTACGCGAAGGTTTCCGGCGCCTGCAGCAGATCGGCCTGGGCATGGGCCTGGTGGCGCTGATCCTGGTGCTGGTGTTGCAGCGCATCACCGTGACTCGCTCGCTGCGGCCGCTGGAGCGGGCACGCCAGCAGATCGCCCAGTTGCAGCAGGGCCAGCGCTCGCAGCTGGATGCCGAAGTGCCCAGCGAACTGGCGCCGCTGGTGGGGCAGATCAACCACCTGCTGAGCCATACCGAAGACAGCCTGCGCCGCTCGCGCAATGCCCTGGGCAACCTGGGCCATGCATTGAAGACGCCGCTGGCGGTGTTGCTGAGCCTGGCCTCCAGCGAGCGCCTGAAAGACCTACCGGATGTTCGCGTGCAGATGCGCGAGCAACTGGAGCAGATTCAGCAGCGCCTGGCGCGTGAGCTGAACCGTGCGCGCCTGGCGGGGGATGCGCTGCCTGGTGCGCAGTTCGACTGCGACGTCGAGCTGCCGGGGCTGCTGGGGACACTGGGCATGATCCATGGCGAGGGCCTGCTGCTGGCCAGGGATGTGCCGCCCGGGCTGCTGCTGCCTTGGGACCGCGAGGACATCCTGGAGCTGCTCGGCAACCTGCTGGACAACGCCTGCAAGTGGGCCGACAGCGAGGTGCGGCTGGGTATCGCGCCGAGTACCGATGGCTACCAGGTGTGGGTCGATGATGATGGCCCCGGTATCCCCGAGGGCCAGCGGCAGCAGGTGCTGGAGCGCGGCTCGCGGCTGGACGAGCAGGTAGACGGGCACGGGCTGGGGTTGGGCATCGTGCGCGATATCGTCGAGGCCTGGGGCGGGCGCCTGGCGCTGCTGGATAGCCCGTTGGGCGGCTTGCGGGTAAGCATCGACTTGCCGCGCAAGGCTCGGTAATGCCGGGGCCGCTTTGCGGCCCATCGCCGGCAAGCCAGCTCCCACAGGTACAGCGTTGCTCTCGAGGTTGTCGCTGTACCTGTGGGAGCGGCCTTGTGTCGCGAAAGGGCCGCAAAGCGGCCCCAGGATTGATGCGCAACAGTTGAAATTGCTGGGGCTGCTTTGCAGCCCTTTCGCGACACAAGGCCGCTCCCACAGGGAGCGCGCCAACTTTTAGAATTTGAGCAAGACAGTTGCTCCCACGCCGCTCGCATCGACCTCAAGCCATGTGCAGGGCCCTGTGGGAGCTGGCTTGCCGGCGATGGGCTGCAAAGCAGCCCCATTGTGGGAGCCGACAAGCATGACCCCGTGGGCCATATCACCACTGCAAAAAAATTGCAGTACAGCCGCATTTTTTTGAATTAGCCCAATCTCACCCCACCCGGCAAAATTCCCCCACGAAACCCTGTGGTTTCCATCTCTCCACGGACGGAGCCCCTTGTGCTATTGCGACCGCAATACGAGGCCCAGGCCACCTCGGCTGGGCTTTCTTTTTAACCAGAAAAACTACAGATTCCGATTACCTACATGCCTGCCTCGCGTTTCGAAAGTCGTTTGCAGCGGCTGTTGCCAGCGCCCCTGAATATTCCCCCCAAAGAATGGTTGCGTGCCGGTATCGGCGCGTTGTTCGGCCTTTTCCTCGCCGGCTGGCTGACCAGCATGGCCTACGGCCCCAGCATTGCCTTGCACCTGCTCGGCCCGCTGGCGGCTTCGGCCGTGCTGGTGTTCGCCGTGCACTCCGGCCCATTGGCCCAGCCCTGGCCTGTGCTGGGCAGCTACGCCCTGGCCGGTGCGGTCGGCCTGGCCATGCGCCAGGGCTTCGGCCCGCAGCTGTGGGTTGCCGCTGCAGCCCTGGGTATCTCGATTCTGGTGATGTGCCTGCTGCGCTGCCTGCACCCGCCAGGCGGCGGGGTGGCGGTGAGCGCGGTGCTGGCCGACCCCGGGCTTACCGCCATGGGCGACCACCTGCTGGAGCCGGTGCTGCTCAACGCGTTGATCCTGGTAGCGGTGGCGATCCTCTACAACCACCTCACCGGCGTGCGCTACCCGAAAGGCGCGGTGCCGCGCAAGGACCTGCACCACACCCATGACCCGCTGCCCAGCGAGCGGGTCGGCATCCGTGGGGAAGACCTGGATCAGGCTCTGGAAGAACTGGGCGAGTTCGTCGATGTCACCCGTGACGAACTGGAGCGCATCATCCTGGCCACCGAGCAACACGCCCTGCAGCGCAGCCTCGGCGGCATCACCGCGGCCTCGGTGATGTCCCGCGACGTGCAGTTCGCCACGCCCGACACTACCCTGGAGCAGGCCTGGAAACTGCTGGCCTGCCACCACCTGAAAACCCTGCCGGTGCTGCAGCAGGGCAAGCTGGTGGGAGTAGTCAGCCTCAGCGATCTGGTCGGCCCGGCCATGCAGCGTGGCCGCTTCAGTTGGCGTGGGTTGTTCGGCCGCAAGACGGTGCGCATGGAGCAGGTGATGAGCCGCCGGGTAATCAGCGTCAGCAGCCAGCACCCGCTGGAGCGCTTGCTGCCACTGCTGTGCGAACAGGGCCTGCATTGCCTGCCGGTGCTCGATGCCGACCAGTTGGTGGGGGTGATCACCCAGACCGATCTGATCGCCGGCCTCAAGCGCCAGTTGCTCAGCGAGGCCGAGGCTTCAGATAAGCGGGTCCCAGCGTTGTGACCAGTCGCTGGCGCCGGCGGCCACCAGCCGGCGCAGGATGGCGAAGGCCTGTTGCAGGGCTTCGCTGTCGCGTTTACGCGGGTACACCAGGAAGGTCGGGTAGGTGAATTCCGGCGCCTGCGGTACTCGTTCGAACACCCCGCTGTCCAGATAGGCCTGCACTACCCGCGTGCGGAAGTAGCCACTGCCGCCCTGGTCGAGTATGAACTGCAAGGCCAGCGGGCCCAGGTTGAAGCTCAGCGCCGGGCGCGCGCAGTCGGGCAGGGCGGCATCGTGCTGGCGACGGAAGGCTTCTCCCCAGTCGATATAGATGTACGGGTCCGGCTGGTCGACGCGGCGCACACGGATCAGCTTCTCCTCCATCAACTGCTCCACCTGCAGGCCCGGGCCGTAGATCGGCTGGTAGACCAGCGCGGCATCCAGCAGGCCCATCTCGACCTTGCGCAGCAGCGATTCGCCGTCGCTCACCTCGCTGCGGATGGCATGGCTGGGCAGTTCGCGGTGCAGGGCACCGACCCAGTCGAGCAGCATCGGGTTGCCCAGGCTCACCTCACCGCCCACGTGCAGCACTTGCTGGCAGCCTTCGGGCAGCGGCAGGTCGCGGCGCGCCGCTTCCCAGGTTTGCACCATCTGGTTGGCGTAACTGACGAATGCCTCGCCGTCGCTGGTCAGGCTGGCGCCGTTGCGGCTGCGCACGAACAGCTGGCAGCCCAGTTGCTGCTCCAGGCGCTGCACCCGCGCGGTGATCGCCGTTTGTGACACGAACAGGCGTTCGGCGGCGGCGACCAGGCTGCCGCAACGCACGATTTCCAGAAAGGTACGGGCCTGATCGATATCCATGAGCTGCTCGGTGGCTGAAGGGGTGGCCTATTCTAGAGGCTTTGCACCGTTATGGGGCGTTTTTGCGTTGTCTGCAAATTTGCAGGTCGGTTGTGACTTTAGTCCCATGGCGGCGCGGGTGTAGCGGTCCATACTCAAGTTTCGCCCTTCAATAACAACAAGTACCGGGTTTCTTTCGATATGAGCTACCAGCACAGCTACGCCCATTCCATTTCCGACCCTGCCGCTTTCTGGGCGGAGCAGGCCGCGCACCTGGCCTGGCACCGCAAGCCAGCCCTCACGCTGCAAGAAAATGCCGACGGTACCCACCGCTGGTTTGCCGATGGCCGCCTGAACAGCTGCTACCTGGCCCTCGATCACCAGATCGAGCAGGGCCGTGGCGAGCAACTGGCGCTGATCTACGACTCGCCGGTGACCGGTGTGCAACAGGCCTACACCTACCACCAGCTGCGTGACGAGGTGGCGCGCCTGGCCGGGTTGTTGCGCCAGCTGGGGGTGAACAAGGGCGATGGCGTGATCATCTACATGCCCATGGTGCCGCAGGCGGCCATGGCCATGCTGGCCTGCGCGCGGATTGGCGCAGTGCACTCGGTGGTGTTCGGTGGCTTTGCCGCCAACGAGCTGGCCTTGCGCATCGACGACGCCCGGCCGACGCTGCTGCTGACGGCGTCCTGCGGGCTGGAGTTCGACCGGGTAATCGAATACAAGCCGCTGGTCGATCGTGCCCTGCAACTGGCCCGCCACCAGCCGCGCAACGTGCTGGTGCTGCAGCGCCCGCAGGCGCGTGCCCAGCTGCAGCCAGGCCGCGACCTGGACTGGCAGGCGGCATTGGCCAAAGCCGAGCCGGTGCCGCCGGTGGAACTGGATGCGGGTGATCCGCTGTACATCATGTACACCTCTGGCACCACCGGCAAACCCAAGGGCATCGTGCGGGAAAACGGCGGCAATGCCGTCGCGCTGTGCTACGCCATGCGCCATATCTACGGCATGCAGGCCGGCGATGTGTGGTGGGGCATATCCGACGTGGGCTGGGTGGTTGGCCATTCGCTGATCGTCTATGGGCCGCTGATGAGCGGCTGCACCACGGTGTTCTACGAAGGCAAGCCGATCCGCACCCCGGATGCCTCGGCCTACTGGCGGGTGGTGGAGCAATACAAGGTCAACGCATTGTTCTGCGCCCCTACGGCCATGCGCGCCATCCGCAAGGAAGACCCTGAGGGCGAGCTGATCCGCAAGCACGACCTGAGCTCGCTGCGCCAGCTGTTCCTGGCTGGCGAGAAACTGGATTCCAGCACCCACGAATGGCTGGAACGGGTCAGTGGCAAGCCGGTGCACGACCATTGGTGGCAGACCGAGACCGGCTGGCCGGTCACCGCGCCCTGCGTAGGGCTGGAAGGCAGTGCGGCGAAGCCCGGGTCGAGCAACCGGGCGGTGCCGGGCTATCACGTGCGCGTGCTGGATGACGAGGGCAACCTGCTGGGGCCGAACCACCAGGGTTCGATCGTCATCGCCCTGCCATTGCCGCCCGGGTGCAGCCAGACGCTTTGGGGCGACCACGAGCGTTACCTGCAGGCTTACCTGCGGACTTACCCGGGGTATTACCACACGGGTGACGGTGGCTACCTGGACGATGACGGCTTCGTCTACATCATGGGGCGCACCGATGACGTGATCAACGTGTCCGGGCACCGGCTGTCCACCGGCGAGATGGAAGACCTGGTGGCACGCCACCCGGCAGTGGCCGAGTGCGCGGTGATTGGCGTGCATGACGAGATCAAGGGGCAGGTGCCGTTGGCGCTGGTGGTGCTCAAGGACGGCGAGGGCATTGCCGAGGCGCAGTTGCTGGTGGACCTGGTGGGCAGCGTGCGTGAGGAGATTGGCGCGTTGGCGTGTTTCAACCGGGTGCGGTTGGTGAAGCGACTGCCCAAGACCCGCTCCGGGAAGATTCTGCGGGCGGTGCTGCGCAAGATTGCCGACGGGCAGGACTATGTGCCGCCTTCGACCCTGGATGACCCGGCGGTGCTGGGGGAGATCGAGGCGGTGCTGGCGGATTTGCCCAGGGCTGGCTGAGGGTTTGACCTTGCTGGCCTCTTCGCGGGTAAACCCTCTCCTACAGGGATGTCACAGGCCTTGAGAACTGTGCAATACCTGTGGGAGCGGGCGTGCCCGCGAAGAGGCCGGCCCGGGCAAAGCAGTTCTAGGGTCCTACCTGATGCAGCTGGCCCAACCGGCTGCGCGTACGCATCAGGTCGGCAAGCGGCCCGCCCAGGCTTTCTTCCAGTGGCCGCTTGCCGATCACCAGCACCTGCCGGTCCTGGTCATACAGCACATCCACCAGGTTGACGAAGCGCTGCTGCGCCGCCAGGGAACATTCCGACAAGTCATCCAGCCCATCGATGATCCACTCATCGTATTGCCCGGCCAGCACCAGGTAGTCGATCACTGCCGTGGCCTTTTCGCACAGGTCGTCAAAGCCCAGCACCACCCGCCGGCCGTCCACCGCCAGTGCGCGCAGCGGGCGCTTGTTCACTTCCAGCATCACCGGCTGCGGCTCGGGCACATTCAGCGCCTGGCGCTGCGCTGCATTGCCCGGCCAGACATAGTGGCCCCGGGTAAAGCGCTGATGTTCGCGGTTGGCCGGCAGGCTGCGGAAATCGGTATCGCCACCCACTTCCAGCACTTCCATCGCGCTGTTGATCAGGCGGATCACCGGCAGGAAGCGCTCGTGGTACAGCGGGTTTGGCAGCAGCCCTTCGGGTGCATAGTTGGACGTCACCAGCAGGAATACGCCACGGCTGAACAACGCATTGAACAGCCGTGTGAGCAGCATGGCATCGCCAATGTCGTGCACATGGAATTCGTCGAAGCACAGCACCTGGCAATCACCCACCAGCTCGTCGAGGGTCGCGCCCAGTGCATCATCCAGCGCCCGGTGGCGGTGCATGCCCTGGTGCAGGCGGGCAAAGAAGTCATGGAAGTGCAGGCGCAGCTTGGCCTGCACCGGCACGGCCTGGAAAAAGCCGTCGAGCAGCCAACTCTTGCCACGGCCCACCGAACCGTACAGGTACAGGCTGCGTGGCTGGCCTTGTTCGAGCTGCGCCAGCTGTTCGGCCATGCAGTGGATTACCCGGCGTTGGCCGTCGCTGAGTTGGTAACCGCGGCTGTGCGCCTTGTCCTCGAACCAGCCGAGCAGTTCGCTCTGGTTGGCGGCGGCGCCGCGCAGGCGTTGGCCAAGCTGGCGTAGCGGGGTAGGGATCCAGGCAGGCAAAAGCAAAGCTCCTTGGGCGATGGCAGGGCAGGGTGCAGCTTGCCCGAGGGCGGCCATTTTGACTAATACAGAAAGTGCGCGGCAATCATCGCCTGACGAGATAGGTTCGCCATGCAGGCGTACAGTAAAGGCTGGAACCGGTGCGAGGAGGGGCGAGCATGCACGCCGACTTTGATCTGCAGCGCTTCGTAGAGGCGCAGAACCCTGTGTATGACCAGGTGATGCAAGAGCTGCAGGCCGGGCGCAAGCGCAGCCACTGGATGTGGTACGTGTTTCCGCAGCTCGATGGCCTGGGCCACAGCGCCATGGCCGAACGCTATGCGCTGGCCGGTATCGACGAAGCCCGTGCCTACCTGGCTCATCCGCTGCTCGGCCCGCGCCTGCAAGCGTGCGTGACTGCGCTGCTGCAGCACCATGACAAGAGTGCCCGTGAAATGCTCGGCAGCCCTGACTACCTCAAGCTGCGCTCGTGCCTGACCCTGTTCGCCCAGGCCGCGCCCGGCAACCCGTTGTTCCAGCTGGCGCTGGTGCAGTTCTACGACGGTGAGCCGGACGCCCTGACGCTGGCCATGTTGCAGGGTTAGTTCAGGCCTTTTGCTCCAGTTGGCGCTCGATCATGTACTTCACTGCCAGCCGACGTTCTTTCAGGCGGCGCAAGTCTTCATCCTCGAAGTTGCCCGCCGAAATCGACTCGGCGGCCAGCACCTGATTGTCGATGTCCATGTATTCGTCCAGCAGACGGTCCAGTGCCTTGTCCTGCTGTCGGCGCTGCTGGACGATTTCGCGCGGGTAGTGCAAGTCCTGGTAAAGATCGTGGGAGACAGGCATGGGGTCCTCCTTGGTCAATGCAGATGGTTCATCTGATTGGAAGGGAGGAATGCGATTGTGTTGAAGCCAAGCGGGCGGAAAGCGACGGATGGTCGCCTCGCCAACCGCGAAAATGACTAACTCGCTGTTTTTTGGTAATTTTTTTTCATCAGGGGGTTCACAGACCGAAAGTTTGTTGTTAAAGTGCCGCGCATTCCAAGACAACAACCCAGTTGTCACTCAGTTGGAATTGTCAGAGCAGCAGATGCTGCATCCGATACAGGGGCGTCGCCAAGCGGTAAGGCAGCAGGTTTTGATCCTGCCATGCGTTGGTTCGAATCCAGCCGCCCCTGCCATTTTCTTGCTTCAAACGTATCTCGGTCCGGTGCTTGGAAATACAAGCGCTGGGCTTTTTCGTTTCCGCAGGTTTTGCCGAAGGCTCTGTTCGGTCACCTGGCCGTTCCAAGCATCTCGTTCAGCAAGCGGGCCAGTTCATCGGCCTGTACCGGCTTCTGGATCACCAGGCTGCCCGGCAACTCCAGTCCCTGCAACTCTGCATAACCGGTAAGAAGCACCACCGGCAGGTGCGGGTAGCGCTCGCGCGCCGCCAGGGCCAGTTGCGCACCGTTGAACTCGGGCATGGCGAAATCGCTCAGTAGCAGGTCGATCTGCTCATCCAGCAAGGCCAAAGCCTGTTCGCCACTGTGCGCCTGGCGTACCTGGTAGCCGTACTGGCGCAACACATCACCAAGCATGTCGCGTACCAGATGGTCGTCATCCACCAGCAGCACGGTGCGATTACAACCGCTTTCGCTAGTCGAGTGGCTGAGCAGCGACGGCATCGGTTCGTTGACGGCTTCACCCTTGACTGCCGGCAGATACACGGCCACCTGCGTACCACGCCCCGGCGTGGTGTCGATGCGCACGCCACCCCCGGACTGTTTGGCGAAGCCGAATACCTGGGCCAGGCCCAGGCCCGAACCCTTGCCGATATCCTTGGTGGTGAAGAACGGTTCGAACACCTTGGCCAACACCTCTTCGCTCATGCCGCAGCCGGTATCGCGGATACTCAGCATCACGTACTCGCCAGGGTCCGGGTCTTCCGGGCGCTGTGGACGTGCGTCGATCCGGGTGTTGCGGGTCGACAGCGTCAGCTGGCCACCGTCGGGCATGGCATCGCGGGCATTGATCGCCAGGTTGAGAATGATCATTTCGGTCTGGGTCGGGTCGGTCAGGGCCTGCCACAAGGTTGGTTCCAGGTCCAGGCGCACCGAGACATTGCCGCCCAAGGTGCGGCGCAGCAACTCTTCCAGCCCGGCCAGGGTGCGGTTGAGGTTCAGCGCCACCGGCTCCAGGCGCTGGCGGCGGGAGAAAGCCAGCAACTGCGAGGTCAGCTTGGCGCCGCGCTCGCCGGCTTCGCGGATGTGCTTGAGCCGCGCACTGGCCTTTTCCAGGTCGGCTTTGGCCAGGTCGCGCTCAAGGAAGCTGGCGCCGGTGAGGATTACCGTCAGCAGGTTGTTGAAGTCGTGAGCCACACCGGCGGTCAGCTGGCCGACCGCTTCCAGGCGCTGCATCTGCTGCAGCGCGGCCTCGATGCGTTCGCGTTCGGCGATCTGCTCGCGCAGGCGGGCGTTGGCTTCGGCCAGGCCCAGGGCGGCTTCGCGCTCGCTGGTGATGTCGCGTGCCACCACGTACAGCAGGGTGTCTTCCGGCACCACCACCCAAGACAACCAGCGCTGCTGACCACCGGCATCCAGGATACGCCCGACAAAGCGGGCGCTGGTGCGACCATGGGCGAGGGCGGCCAGTTCGGTGAGCATCAGTTCCTGGTCATGCTCGGGCAGCAGGTGCAGCAAGGACGACTGGCTCAGACGTTCTCGGGACAAGCCCAGGCTGGCTTCCCAGGCGGGGTTCAGCGCGACTGGGGTCAGGTCCTTGTTGAGCACGGCCAGCAAGTCTTGCGACAGCTCCCAGGCACGGTCGCGTTCGCGGGTGCGGCGCTCGACCCTTTCCCCCAGCATTTCGTTGAGCTGGCGCAGTGCCTGGGTGGCCAGGCGTTGGGTGTGGATGTCCTGCAACACCCCGGAAAAGCGCACGCACTGGTCGTTGACGAACCGGCTCTGGCCGCTGCTGAGCAACCAGCGCGGTTCCAGGCCGTCGGGTTGGGCGATGCGGAATTCGACCCGATACAGGCCGCCACCTTCCGGGCACATGGCCTGTTCCACCGCCTCGCGCACCTGCGGCAGGTCGTCGGGGTAGATGCCGGCGTAAAACACCTCGAGGCTCATTTCAGTATCGGTGGGTAGACCGAACAGGGTCTTGCAGCGGTCATCCCACAACAACAGGCCTTCCTGCGGGCGCATGTCCCATGTGCCCATGCCGGCAGCGTCGATGGCAATGCGTGCACGTGCCTCGACGTCTGCCAGGGCCTCTTCGGCGCGGCGCCGGCGCTGGCGCTCCTGCACTTCGGTCAGGGCCCGGCGCACGGCCTTGGGCAGCAGAGGCAGGTTCTTCTTCAGCACATAGTCGGTGGCGCCCAGGCGGATCATTTCCACCGCATGTTCTTCGCCATAGATACCAGACAGGAAAATGAACGGAATGTCGGGTGCCAGGCGCTGGGCGATGGCCAGCACATCGGTGCCGGACGAGCCCGGCAGCACGCAGTCGCACAAGATCAGGTCGAAGTGGGCCTCGCTCAGGGCTTGCTCGACACCGGCATGGTCGAACACCAGCTGCGCCTGCACCTGCAACCCGCTGCGTTCCAGGCGCATCAGGGTCAGCTCGGCGTCCATCGAGTTGTCTTCGACCATCAGCAGTTTCAGCGGCGTTGGCTGCATCGTCGCGGGCACCTCAGATGCTGCCACGCCGGTTCAGGCGCAGCGAGCCGGGCGGTGGTTCGTTGAGTACCGCCCAGAATATCCCCAGGTCGGAAATGGCGGCGACGAATTCCTTGAACTCCACCGGCTTGACCACGTACGCGTTCACCCCCAGCTCGTACGCGCGCAGCAGGTCGGGCTCCTCGCGCGAGGACGTCAGCATCACCGTCGGGATACTGCGCAGCTCGGCGGTGGCGCGCACTTCCTTCAGCACCTCCAGGCCGTCGACCTTTGGCAGTTTCAGGTCCAGCAGCAACACGGCGGGGTTGCCATCGTCACGTTCGGCATAGGCATTGCGCCGAAGCAGGTAGTCGAGTGCCTCGGCACCGTCACGCAGCACGATGACCTCGTTGGCCAACTGGCTGCGCTCCAGCGCCAGGAGCGTCAGCTCCAGGTCCCGTGGGTTGTCTTCGACCAGCAGGATGGGTTTGAGCATGATGGTAGCGGTGCCTCAGGTAGTTGCGGGATGGCGCGGGAGGGTGAAGTGGAAGGTTGCACCCTGGCCAACCTTGCCATGGGCCCAGACCCGGCCGTCATGGCGTTCGATGATGCGACGCACGCTGGCCAGGCCGATCCCGGTGCCTTCGAAGTCTTCCATGCGGTGCAGGCGCTGGAACACGCCGAACAGTTTGTTGGCGTAGGCCATGTCGAAGCCCACGCCGTTGTCGCGAATGCAGATCTCGGTTTCGCCCGGGTGTTGCACGGCGCTGATGCCGATGCGCGCCGGTGTGCGCCCACGTGTGTATTTGATGGCGTTGGCCAGCAGGTTGTGCAAGGCCATGTTGATGAACGCCGGGTCACCGACCACCTTGGGCAGTTGGGCGATGTCCCAGACAATTTCGCGGTTTTGGTAGTCGGGCGCCAGTTCGCTGCGAATGGCCTCGACCAGGGCGTTGAGGTCGACCTCGGACAGGCGCAGGGCCGAGCGGCCCATTTGCGAGAAGTTGAGCAGGTTGTCGACCAGGCTTCCGGCAAAATGCGCGGCTTCCTCGATGTGCTGCAAAAAACGCCTGCCGCGCTCGCTGAGGCTCTGGCCCTCGATTTCGCCGAGCAGTTCGGAGTAGCCGGCAATATGGCGCAGGGGGGCGCGCAGGTCATGGGACACGCTGTAGGAAAACGCTTCGAGCTCCTTGTTCGAGCGGCGCAGCTCCCCAGCCAGCTGCGCCAGTTCCTCGGCCTTGCGCAGGACAATGCCGAGCACTGCCGTGCGCAACTCCTGCACGCCTTCGATGACCAGCGGGTGCCAGGGTTCACAGTAGCCGCGCAGTTTTTCCTGCCAGCTTTCGAAACTGTGCCGCGGGTCGAGGTTGCCCTGCGGCCCGACCTGTTTGTTCGGCTGCCCGGCCCAGTTCACCGTGCGCACCTGCTCGGGACGGAACCACAGCAGGTAGTGCGAGTGGATCTGCGAAATGGCCACTGCCAGCACACCGCCTGCATGGGCCGCGAGCTCGGGCAGTTCATCGATGTCGCGGCACAGGTTGTCGCTGTGGAACACGCTGTCTTCGCCACGCTGGGAGAGCCAGTGCACCAGGGCGTTTACCTGCGCGGCCGGAGGGGTCTTGCCGATCAGGTCGCAACGTTCGGCGGATATGACCGCGGCACCTTGGGCGCCGGCGAAGGCCAGCAGTACTTCGGGCAAGTCGCGCAGGCCGTCGCCGACACTGTCATGGTCGGCCATGGACGAGATCATGCGCACGATGTGCTGGCGCAGCTCCAGCAACTGGCGAGTGTTGGCGTGGGACTCGCGCGACTCGATCTGCAGCGACAGCACACTGGCCAGCAGTTCGCAGGCGGTACGGGTGCGCAGGTCCACCGGGCGTGGCTGTTCGTGGTGACAGGACACCAGCCCCCAGAGTTGCCCGTCGACCACGATCGACAGCGACATCGATGCCAGGGTACCCATGTTGCGCATGTACTGCAGGTGCACTGGCGACACGCTGCGCAGCGCGGCAAAGCTCAGGTCCAGCGGCTTGCCGGTGCGTGGGTTGGCAGCGGGCAGCAACGGCGAGGCCTGGTAGTTGGCATCCTCGATCACGCGGATGCGGTTGATTCGGTACAGCTCGCGCGCCTGGCGCGGTATGTCCGAAGCGGGGAAACACAGGCCCAGGTAGCTCGGGTAGCCCGGGTCGGCCACCTCGGCCAACACCTGGCCGTTGCCTTCGGCATCGAAGCGATAGGCCTTGACCCGGCCAAAGCCGGTGATGCGCTTGAGCTGCAGCACTGCTTGCTGCAGCAGTTCCTCGAGGCTGCCGGCCTGGTGCAGGCGGCCCACGAAGCTGCGCACCAGCGGGTAGTAGTCGCCTTGCCCGACAAGATCGGCCGGCAGGCGAGGGGGTTCGAATTCGGCGATCAGCACCTGGTCGTGACGATGGACCAGCAGGTGCAGGTTGCCACGATATGGAGCGTCCTGGCGCAGGTGCACATCGCTGATGTGGAACGGAAAGACCTCGTCCTGCGGCAGGCGGGCCAGGTGCAGGCGCAAGTCGAAGGCACCGCTGACCAGTTCGGCGAACTCGCGACCTATCAGTTCACTGGCCGGTATGCCCAGCCAATGCTCGACATTTTCACTGGCCTGGAGTACCCGCATGTCGGTTTCGTCCAGCACCAGCAGAAAACCGTGGGGCTGGATGCTGCCAGGTAGCTGGATCGGCTCCTGGGCGCAGCGCTCGAGGGCTTGGGTGAGCGTGCTGTCTGCAATCATCTATGAAAACGCTCCTGTCGTGTCCTTCCATGCATGCCGCATGAGTCTAGGCAGGATGAAAGGGATACACCCTAACAGAATATCGGTCCGGATAACGGCCTTTGGCCATTTGAGGAGAATGTCGGCGATGCGTTCTGTGTCGTGCGGCTTTTTTTTAGTGGTAGCGCTTTTTGGCTAATACAAAAAAATGGCTCGATGCCAGCATCGTGATGCCACCTCGCTGCTACGCTCAAGTCAGCAGATATCGACAAGGATAATAAGGTGAAGGAGCGCTACCTGGCCGCCCTGTTGGGCCTTATGTTGAGCAGCAGCGCCATGGCGGCGGACTTCCTGGTGGAGGTACGGGTGCTGGTGCAGCGTGGCTGCATGCTGGTCAACCAGCCCCGCGATACCGGGGCACAGGCGCTTGGGCGCATCGACCTGGGCGCTACTGCACGGCTGGATGGCCCTGGCGCGCCGCTCACCGGCGCGCTGTTGAGCCAGCGCCCGCCACGCCTGGAATGCAATCCCCACACCCCCTATCAGGTCCGCGTCGATGGTGGGCAGCATGGCGGCGTCGGCGAGTTGCGCTTTCTGGCCAGTGACGATGACACGGCCCGGCTCATCCCGTATCGCCTCTACCGCGACGCTGCCTGGCGCGAGCCGCTGGCGGTGAATGTGGCGCACTCGGCGCGGGTGCCGGACAGCGGCTCGGTCGAGCTGCCGTTGTACGCACGGATCGACAAGCTGGCCTGGGTACCGCCTGCAGGCCTGTACGCCGATCTGCTCAAAGTCACGGTCACCTGGTAGGGATGCAACCATGCTCAAGGACGCGACGCCATGAACCGCACCTCGATCCTGCTGCTTTCCCTGGGCCCGTTGCTGGTGCCCGGTGGAGCCGCGCATGGCACCAGCACCGGTTTCATCCAGGCGCGGCTGGTGATCAGCACCGCTTGCCAGATCAGCAGCAACGAGACGCAACCGGCAACGGTGGGTAACCCCGGCGTGATGGACTTCGGCGAGCGCGGACCGAACTGGGACCAGCCGCTGCGCAGCCGGGTTGATGATGTGAGCGGCGAAGGCAGCCTGCAGATCAGTTGTACGCCCGAGGTGCGGGCGTTCAACGTGCGCATCAACGGCGGCCTGAATGGCAGTGACGGCATACGGCGGCTGAGCAACGGCCGCGAGCTGATCCCCTACCAACTGGCGATCGACCCAGGTGGTAACAGCCGCTACGGCATCGGCCAGGCGCGTGCCTTCACCATCAGCAGTACCCGGCAGATCCCGATCCCCATCTACGGTGTGGTAATGGCGCAACCGCGTGCGCTGCCAGCCGGCCTGTACCGTGACACCCTGAGGGTGACCCTGGACTGGTAATGACACAAGGAGACTTCGATGCGAACGAACCTTTCACGCTGCATCCTCGCCGGTCTGGGGCTGATGCTGACTTACCAGGCGCAGGCCGCCACCACCGGGACTATCGAGTCGACGCTGACCTTGACCGCAGCGTGTCAGGTCAACGGCAGCTCAGCCACATCGGGGACCGACTTCGGTACCTTGGACTTCGGCACTCACGATGCCTTGTTCAACACCGCCGACGGCCAGGTAATCGGCGGCGGCGGTGGGGCGATCAGCATTCTCTGTTCGGCTGGCACGGTACCAGTCATCCGCGTGGGTGCAGGTTCCCACGATGGCCAGTCGGCCGGGGGCAGCCGTGCGCTGGCGGATGGCGTCGGCAACTTCGTGCCGTACGACTTCTACACCGATGCCGGGCGTACGCAGGTGTTGGCCATCAACGGCACCATCACCTTGCCGCTCAGCAGTGGTGTGGCCCAGACCGTCAACCTGTATGGCCAGGCGCGCGGCAAGGTCGGCCTGCCGGCGGGGGAGTACACCGACACAGTGTCCGTCGAGCTGTCGTTCTGAACCATGCGCAGCTGGCTGGCGGGCGGCCTGAGCGGCCTCGGCGTGCTGCTGGCCGCGCCTCTGGATGCGGCGACCACCAGCAGCTTCCAGGTGACGGCGCAGATCGTCGCCGGGTGCCTGGTGGTGGGCGGCGTGACCAGCTACGGGACGCTCGACTACGGCTCGCAGTCGGCACTGGCCACCGGAACTCTCGGCACCTCGTTGGGCGGTACCACGGTGACCTTCCAGTGCACCCCGGGCGTGGCCTTGAGCATGAGCGTGGATGGCGGGCAGAACAGTGCCAGTGGCACACGCAACCTCAAACGCACGGGCGGCACGCAGGTGCTGGCCTACCAGTTGTACCGGGACGCGGCATACAGCCAGAGCCTGGGGATCGGCCAGAGCGTGGCCGTGGGCTATACCGACCCGACGGCGATCAAGCTGCCGGTGTACGGGCGGGTTCAGCTGACCGGCACGATGCCGGCGGGGACTTACACCGATGTGGTGCAAGTGACGGTGACCTGGTGAATGCATCGGCACCAATGACCAGTATCCAAGGAGAGCTTCATGGGGGCAGGCGCGAAGTGGGCGCGAGGATTGATCGGGGTATCGTGGCTGGCGAGCCTGCCAGCCTGGGCGGCCACCTCGGTGCTGATCTGGCCGATCGACCCGGTGTTGGAGGCTGACCAGAAGGCTGGCGCACTGTGGCTGGAAAACCGCGGAACCGCACCGGCCAACCTGCAGGTGCGGGTGTTCGCCTGGCGCCAAGGTGATTACCAAGAACAGTATC
The DNA here is from genome assembly GCF_013305685.1 of Pseudomonas sp. 13159349. Lineage (NCBI taxonomy): Bacteria > Pseudomonadati > Pseudomonadota > Gammaproteobacteria > Pseudomonadales > Pseudomonadaceae > Pseudomonas > Pseudomonas sp. 13159349. The sequence goes on from NZ_CP045553.1 coordinate 2,236,991, forward strand.
AGGCACAGCGCGAGATCATTGGCAGCCCGCCGGTGGCCAACGTCGCCCCCGGGCAGAAGCAATTGATCCGCCTGACCCGCACCGGCCCCTCGCCAGTCGGCCAGGAGCAGGCCTACCGCATCATCATCGACGAAATCCCGCCCGCCATCCCGGTCGACAAGGCCGAGCCCGGCACCACCGCGGCGATCCGCCTGCAGATGCGCTACTCGGTACCCCTGTTCGTATACGGCGAAGGCCTGTGGGGCAAGGCAGGCCCTGAGGGCAAGCGCAATGCCGAGGGCGTCGGCAAGCCGCAACTCAGCTGGCGCGCGGTGACCGTGCAGGGCAAGCCGTACGTGGAACTGCGCAACACCGGCCCGGTGCATGCACGCCTGACTGATGTGGTGGTGCAGCAGGGCAGCCAGAGCAAACCACTGACCGATGGCTTGCTGGGTTATGTGCTGCCGGGGGCCAGCATGCGCTGGCCGGCACCGCTAACACCGAGTGCCGGCAGTGTGCTGAAGGGGAGGGTAAACGGCCAGAGCAGCGCGGACGCTATCCGCCAAAGCCAATGAGCCTGCGCCTGAATGCCGCGCAGAGGCCGTGGAGAACCCGGCAATGGTTGGAAACCATGTGTGATGTGGCTGACCCACCGTTGGTGCCTGGGGCTCGCCCTGGTCGGCCCTGGCCTGGTGCTGGCCGACGACCTGCCGCCACCACCTACGGAGATGTCCGCTATCGCCGATGCCACGTTGTACCTCGAGTTGCTGGTGAACCAGGTGCCCAGGGCTGAGCTGGTACCGGTGCAGCAGCGCGCCGGGCAGTTGTACCTGGACAGCGAGGTGTTGCGGGCGGCCGGCGTCTCGCTGCCAGGCAACCCGCAGGGCGAGGTGGCCCTGGAGGCCATCGTGGGGATGCATGCCGACTACGACAGCCAGAACCAGCGCCTGCTGCTGCAAGTGCCGCCGGCCTGGCTGCCCGACCAGCAGCTGGGCGACCGCAACCTGTACCCGGCCAGCGATGCGCGCAGTAGTTTCGGCGCCTTGTTCAACTACGACCTGTACCTGAACGACACCGATGACGGCGGCAGCTACCTGGCGGCCTGGAACGAACTGCGTCTGTTCGACAGCTGGGGTACGTTCTCCAGCACCGGGCAATGGCGCCAGTCGTTCAATGGTGCGCCGACCGACGACACGCGCCAGGGCTTCTTGCGCTACGACACCACCTGGCGTTTCACCGACGAGCAGCGCCTGCTGACCTACGAAGCCGGTGACCTGGTGACCGGGGCCTTGCCCTGGACCAGCTCGGTGCGGGTCGGTGGCCTGCAGTTGTCGCGCGATTTCGCTGCGCGCCCCGACCTGGTCACCTATCCGCTGCCGGCGTTCTCCGGTGAAGCGGCGGTACCGACCTCGCTGGACCTGTTCATCAATGGCTACAAGTCCAGCACCAGCGAATTGCAGCCGGGCCCCTACACGTTGACCAACGTGCCGTTCATCAACGGCGCCGGGGAGGCGGTGGTGGTCACCACCGATGCCCTTGGCCGGCAGGTGTCGACCACCTTGCCGTTCTACGTCACCAGCAGCCTGCTGCAGCAGGGCCTGGCGGATTATTCGGTAGCGGCCGGCAGCCTGCGGCGTGACTACGGGGTGCGCGATTTTGCCTACGGCCCCGGGGTCGCATCGGCCAGCCTGCGCTACGGGGTCAGCGACATCTTCACCCTGGAAACCCATGCCGAAAGCGCCGAATCGCTGATGCTGGGAGGCCTGGGTGGCAACATGCGGCTGGGCAACTTCGGTGTGCTCAATGCGGCGCTGGCGCAGAGCCGGTTCGACGGCGACAAGGGCCACCAGGTCGCCCTCGGCTACCAGTACAATAGCCAGCGCATCGGCTTCAGCTACCAGCGCCTGCAACGCCATGGCGACTATGCCGACCTGACCCGGGTCGACAGCCGGGACATACAGCTGAGCCAGCGCAGCGAGCAGGTCACGCTGAGCCTGAACCTGAACGAATACGGCAACATCGGCGCCGGCTATTTCGATGTGCGCGCCGGCGACGGCACACGTACCCGGCTGATCAACCTGAGCTACAGCAGGCCGCTGTGGGGCAACAGCAGCGTTTATCTGTCGGCCAACCGTGAAGTGGGGGACAGCCAGTGGGCAGTGCAGGCGCAACTGGTGATCCCGTTCGACCTGCACGGCACCCTGGCCCTGGGCATGGAGCGCAGCCAGCAAGGCGAAACCCTGCAGCGGGTCAACTACAGCCGCGCGACGCCGGTGGGGGGCGGTGTCGGTTACAACCTGGGCTACGCCACCGGTAGCGAGCGCGACGCCTACCGCCAGGCCGATGTCACCTGGCGCCTGCAGTCGGTGCAGTTGCAGGCCGGTTTGTATGGCAGCAGTGGAGAGATGACCCGCTGGGCCGACGCCAGTGGCTCGCTGGTTTGGATGGATGCCGGGCTGTTCGCTGCCAACCGTATCGACGATGCCTTCGTGTTAGTCAGCACCAGTGGTTACGCCGACGTGCCGGTGCGCTATGAAAACCAGGAGGTCGGCCGTACCGATGCCGATGGTCACCTGCTGGTGCCGTACAGCAGCGGTTACTACCGCGGCAAGTACGAGATCGACCCCATGGGCTTGCCGCCGGACATCCTCGCGCCGGAAGTGGAACAGCGGGTGGCGGTGCGCCGAGGCAGCGGCTACTTGCTGGAGTTCCCGCTCAGGCGCGTGCTGGCGGCCAGCGTCGAACTGGTGGACACCGAACAGCAGGCACTCAAGCTGGGCAGCCGTGTCACCCATGCAGAAAGTGGCAGCCAGGCGGTGGTCGGTTGGGATGGCCTGGTTTATCTGGAGAACCTGACGCCGCATAACCGACTGCAGGTTGAGTTGGAGGGGGGCGGGCATTGCCAGGTGGCGTTCGACCTGCCTGAGTCGCAAGGCTCGATCCCGTTGATTGGCCCGTTGGTGTGCAAGTGAAGGCCTGCTGGCGTGGTTTGTGGGCATGCGCCTTGTTGTTGTGGGCGGGCTCGGCCTGGGCCAAGTGCACGTCAGTGTTGACTGCGCCTGCGGCGTTTGGTTCGCTCAACTCGACTCAGGTACGTGGCACGGTCCAGACAGCTTCCAGCACCAACTCTGGCCTGCAGTGCAACGGTTCGGTGATCAGCGTGCTCAGTAGCACCGACTCCTTCAAGATCAAGATCACCTCCACCACCAGCGGCCTGGTAGGGCCTACCGGGGATGTGATCCCCTACACGCTCTATGCCGACGCCACAACCAACTATCCGATCACCCGTGGCACCCCCTTCGAATTCAGGACCACCGGCATCCTCGACTTGCTCGGGTTGCTCAACGGTACACCGAAGAACGTGCCCATCTACATGCGCACGCAGGTGGGCAGCAACGTATCGGCGGGGCTATATCAGGAACTCCTCGATGTCGAGTGGACCTGGGACTATTGCGACGGGATTGGTGTTGGCGGGCTTTGCATAGGGCGAGACCAGGGCTCCGGTACCAGGACCCTGCTGGTAAGCATGACGGTGACCAACGACTGCCAGATCACCACGCCCAGCATCAACTTTGCCAGCGCGCCGGTGGTGGCGGGGTTCGGCACGGTGAGCCAGAGCCTGAGCGTGTCGTGCACCAAGGGCAGCAACTACACGGTGGGCCTGGATGACGGGCAGAACGTGGCCAATGGTCGACGGCGGATGAAGTCGGCGGCCAACAACTACCTGGCCTATGACATTTTCAAGAGCGCCGGTGCGGTGCGCTGGGGTTCGACAGGGGCTGCGCGACGGGCCAGCGCCGATGCCGATGTGAACCCCGGCACGGGGACCGGCACCGGTAGCCAGGTGTTCAACTACAACGCCAAGGTCTACACCGACCAGGCTACACCACCGGCTGCGACCTATACCGACAGCGTGATTCTGGATGTGCAGTTCTGAGCGCAGGATTGCTATCGGCCGAGGGACCTTGTGGGAGCGGGCGTGTCGAGGCGTCGAACCGCCGCGAACACCGGCGAAGCCGGTGCCATACACCGTATTGGATTCTTCGCGGGCACGCCCGCTCCCACAGGGGACGCGTCAGCCAGGGGCCTCAGCGCAAATCGCCAACCATCTTCGCCAAGGTCTCAAGCACCGCCCCGGCCAACGCCTTCGAACGTGCCCCCGACCACCCGGTGACGGCATCCGGCGCGTCGTCATGGTCCTTGAACGGCATTTCCAGGGTCAGTGACAGGCAGTCATGCGCCATCCCCACCGCATTGCAGGCCAGCGTCGTGTTGGCTTGCCCCGGTTCGTCGCGGGTATAGCCATGCACGGTCTGGAAGTCGCGGGTCAGGCTGCACAGGGTGCTGCGGAACTGCTCCTCCAGTTTGGCCAGACGCGGCGTGTAGCCCGGGTTGCCCTCGCAGGCCGCGGTGAACACATGGGGGATCTCTTCGTCGCCATGCACGTCGATGAACGCATCCACGCCGTGTTGCTTCATCTGTGCCTGGGCGAAGAAGACCTCGGGGCTGAGCTCGACGCTGGCGTCCTGCCAGGCACGGTTGAGGTCCTTGCCCTTGAAGTTGGTGCGCAGGTGGCCGAGGAAGGCACCGTCGGGGTTCATGTTGGGGATCAGGTACAGGTCGGCCTTGGCCAGCAACTGCCGGATCACCTCGTCGTTGGCCTGCAGGCGGTCGATCACGCCCTCCATGAACCATTCGGCCATGTGTTCGCCCGGATGTTGCTGGGCAATCAGCCACAGCTTGCGCTTGCCTGCGGCACCATCACCGGCACGCAGCAGGGGAATGTCGCGGCCCTGTACGCTGCGGCCACTGGCGAGCAATTCCACCCCCGGCAGTTGCCGTGCACGTTCGATCAGCTGGTTGTGACGAGCGCGCGGGTAGGGCTCGAAGTAGGCGAACCAGATGTGCGGCTGTTCGGCCTTTACCTCGAACGACAGCGCCGTGCCGTCGAACTGGCTGGGGACGCGGAACCAGGTTTGCTGGTCGTAGGAGGCCACGGCGTTGTAGCCGCTCCAGGCGTTCTTGTAGGAGGAACCGGAGGCATTGTCGAGGCTGAAGCGATGGACCTGGCCTGGCGTCAGCCCGCTGACCTTGAAGTGGAACCACTGGTAGTGGCCGCTGTGGGTGTCCGGGCGGATAGCCAGGTGCACCCGGGCCGGGTTGCTGGCATCCAGCACCTGAATGTTGCCGGAGTCGAAATCGCAGTCGATCTGCAGGGGGGACAGCGTCACTGTCATGTGCCGGGCTCCTTCTGGGGGCTTTGTTGTGAGGGTACTGTACACGGCTTGACAGGGTTGCTGTGCGAGATCAGGCGACGCGGGGGCGATCTCATATGTTTCCTACAGGCTATTTGAAGAACTGACTCGGCGTGATACCGAACTGGCGCTTGAACATGCTGGCGAAGGCACTGGGGCTGTCATACCCCAGCGTCCCCGCCACATCGATGATCCGCTCGCCCAGGGCGATCCGCTCCAGTGCCTGCATCAGCCGCGCCTGCTGGCGCCACTGGCCGAAGGTCATGCCGGTTTCCTTGCGGAACAGGCGCTGGATGGTCTTTTCGTCCACCCCCAGCTGCTGGCCCCAGTCGGCCACGGTGGCGTTATCGTCAGGCCGCTCGTGCAGCGCGGAGCAGATCGCCTGCAGGCGCTTGTCGCCGGGCTGCGACAGCTTCAGCGGCAAGGTCGGCAGCACGCAGATCTCGTCGAGGATCAGGCGCATCACCCGGGCTTCACGCGAGTCTTCGGCAAACGGCGCGGTAAAGCCTACGGAGGCCTTGATCAGCTCGCTGAGCAATGGCGAGATGCTGATCGCCTTGCTCTGCAGGGGCAACTGCACTGCCGCGTCGACGCGCACGAACACACTGCGCATTTTCACCTCGCCCACGCAGCGTATCGCGTGCACCTGGCCGCAAGGCATCCATACGCCGCGGCTGGGTGGCACGGTCCAGCGTTCGTTACCGGACTCGACGATCATCAGGCCTTTGGTGGCATAGATCAGTTGGTGCTTGGCATGGCTGTGGGGCTCGATGAACCAGTCGGTCGGGTAGTCCGTCGCACGGCTGCCCACCTCCCAGCTCCACTCATCCACCTCCACCAGCAATTCGTGCTGCGGCTTCAGCATTTCGACCTCTTGTACGGGCAGCCTGGCACGCCCACTTTAACAGCAGCGGCTGGGGCGGGCTTGCGAGCGGGTTGCCGGCAGCAGCGCGGTGGCCAGCCCCAGCAGCGGCAGGAACGAGATGATCTGGTACACCCACTCGATGCCATGCCGGTCGGCCAGTTCGCCAAGCCCGGCGGCGCCGATGCCGCTGATACCGAACATCAACCCGAACATCACCCCCGACACCATGCCGACCCGGCCCGGCACGGCCTCCTGGGCATACACCACCAGGGCGGCGAAGGCCGAGGACATCACCAGGCCGATGCCCACCGCCAGTACCGCCGTCCAGGCCAGGTTGGCGTAGGGCAGGGCGAGGGCGAAGGGCGCCACGCCGAGGAACGAGACCCAGATCACCGCCTTGCGCCCGATACGGTCACCCACCGGGCCACCAGCGAAGGTGCCCAGGGCCACGGCCGCGAGGAACACAAACAGGTACAGCTGGCTGTGCTGCACGCTCAGGCCGAAATGCTCGATCAGGTAGAAGGTGAAATAGTTGGTGAACGAGGCGATGTAGACGAACTTGGCGAACATCAGCACGGCGATGACCGCCACGGCGCGCCACATGGCGCCACGCGACAGGCCGGGGGCCTGCTGGCCGGCGAAGGTCTTGAGCCGGGTCTGGCCGTGACGCACGGTCCAGCCGGTCACCCGCAGCAGCACGAATACCGCCAGCGCGGCCGCCAGCATGAACCAGGCGATGGCCGGCTGGCCGTGCGGAATGACGATGGCAGCGGTCAACAGCGGGCCGAGGGCCGAGCCGGTGTTGCCACCGACCTGGAAGGTCGATTGCGCGGTGCCAAAGCGCCCGCCGGAGGCCATCCTGGCCACTCGCGAGGCTTCGGGGTGGAAGGTCGCCGAGCCCACGCCGACCACCGCGGCGGCCACCAGCAGCATTTCATAGCTGCTGGCGAAGGCGAGCAGGGCGATGCCCACCAACGTCACCAGCATGCCGGCCGGCAGCAGGTAGGGCTGCGGGCGCTTGTCGGTGTACAGGCCGACCCAGGGTTGCAGCAAGGACGCGGTCACCTGGTAGATGAGGGCGATCCAGCCGATCTGGGCAAAGCTGAGTGCGAAATCGCTCTTGAGCATCGGGTAGATGGACGGCAGCACGGCCTGGATCAGGTCGTTGAGCAGGTGGGCGAATGCCGCAGCGCCGACGATGCGGACCAGAAAGCCCTGGGGTTGGTCGGCAGGTGTGGTGGCGGCCATGGAGGCGGTGGAGGTCGTCATGGGCGATCTTCTTCTGGCGAAAGGGAACAAGGCATTTGCCGAAGAAGGGTAGCCAGTGCCCGGTTTGCCTGTCTCACGCCGAACAGGCAGCCACTGTCGCGTTTCGGACATCCGTCAGAGGAACATGCACGATCCCTTGTAGGAGCGGCCTTGTGTCGCGAAAGGGCTGCGAAGCAGCCCCAGAGTTTCAGCGCAGATGCACAAATTGCTGGGGCCGCTTCGCAGCCCTTTCGCGACACAAGGCCGCTCCTACAAGGGCCCGCGCTGGGTGGAAGAAGCCGGTCCCTTTCAGAACGATTGACCCTGCCGCGCCACCCAGCGCAGCAATGCTGCAATCGGTACGCTGCGGTGAGCCTCGTGTCGGTAGGGCTTGCCCTCGGCGGTAAAGCGTTCGCGATAGCGGCTCAGCACCAGGCTTCGGCCATCGGCCGAAACCCGGGCCTCCAGTTCATGCAGCAACAGCGGTTGCCGGGCAGCGCCTTCCAGGCGCCTGAACAGCAGCATGGCGCCTTGGGCATCATTCTTCATGGGCACCCCCTGCGCAATCCACTGGCCAGGTGCCCGGCTCGCCGGCCTTGCCTTCTGCCACCCGGTTGCTGCGCCGCTGCGCGGTGTAGTCACGCATCGCAACGTAGTAGTCAGGCCAGGTGCGCAGCAGGTCGGTCAGTGGCAGTGCTTCGGCCCGTGCATCGACGATGCCGCCGGCCATGGCTACGTTGCCCATGGTTTCGACGGTATCGCTGTTGCCACCAAACGGGTCCAGTGCCAGACCCAGCAGCGTGCCGGTGGCATCGCGCAGGTTGTGGGTGCCCAGCAGCGGCAGCTCGACGATGGGGCCAGAGGCGATGTTCCACACCCCGAAAGTCTGGCCAAAGTCCGAGCGATGCTGGCTCAGCCCCATCTTGCCAGACACGTCGACCAGCCCTGCCACACCCAGGGTGGTGTTGAAGATGAAGCGGGAGAGGCTGGTCATCGCCCGTTCGCCATTGCCCTGCAGCAGGTCGTTGACGAACACCTTCGGCTCACCGAAGTTGCTGGCAAAGTTGTGCATGCCCTGCCGGGCAAAACCGGGCAGCGCGGTGTAGCCCCGTGCGACGGGGGCCAGCAGATAGTCGTCGACCGTGCGGTTGAAAGCGAATACGGCGCGGTTGGCGGGCTCCGCCGGGTCACTGACCTGATAGGCGACATTGCCGCAGGCCGCCGTGGCCGGTGCACGTTGGCTGCAGCCTCCCGCCGCAAGCAGCGACAAGGCCAGCGCGGCTGAGCGCGCTGAGCGGGAGGCGGATGATGAACGGGACATAGATACATTCCTGGCAAGAACTGGCAGCGATGCTGCGCAGTTTTCTTTGCCTGGTAATGTCCGGATTGTCTCGGCGTCGACACTTTGTTTCCGGGTTGAAATATATGACGGCTACGTGGGGATGGCCTTAAAGTACGGCCTGATAACCTTGTTTTGCGGTGCTTTTTTGTGAGCCATTTGCTGATAGTCGACGATGATGTCGAGGTGCTCGACCTGCTGCAGAAGTTTCTCTGCCAGCATGGCTACGAGGTTGACGTGGCCAGGGATGGCAAGGCGCTGTGGCAGGCCGTCGAGCGGCGGGTGCCGGACCTGGTCATCCTGGATGTGATGCTGCCTGGCGACAGTGGCCTGGTGTTGTGCCAGCGCTTGCTGGCCGAGCACAAGGTGGCAGTGATCATGCTCACCGCCATGGGCGAGTTGAGTGACCGGGTGGTTGGCCTGGAGCTGGGGGCAGACGACTACCTGACGAAGCCGTTCGCCGCCCGTGAACTGCTGGCCCGGGTGAGGGCAGTGCTGCGCCGTGCCGGCGAAGCGGCCGGGAGCGTGGCGGGCCATGCCTGCGCGACCCTGGAGTTTGCCGGCTGGCGGCTGGATGTGGTGCGGCGCGAGCTGCGTTCGCCGGACAACGTCATGATCCCCTTGTCCAACGGTGAGTTCGAGCTGCTGCTGGTGTTCGCCGAACATCCGCGGCGGGTGCTCAGCCGCCAGCAGTTACTGGACATGGCCCGTGGCGATGCCTACGACGCCTATGATCGCAGCATCGACGTCCAGGTCAGCCGGCTGCGCCGCAAGCTTGAAACCGACAACGGCAACGAGCCCTTGATCCGTACCCTGCGCAACGCCGGTTACCTGTTCACGCCCACGGTCGCGAAGCGATGAAGCTGCTCGCCAGGGTTCGCCAGGCCCTGCCACGGCCCAGGATCACCATTGCCCGCTGGATCGCGCTGACCACCCTGACGGCGATGCTGTTCCTGTTGCTGCTCAAGGGGCTGTTCAGCCTGTTGCTGAGTGTCTGGGCGCAGCCACCGCTGCTGGAGAGCGGGGTGATCGAGAAGGTTGCAGCGGTCACTCGCATCCTCGACGTCGCGCCCATGGCGCAGCGCGCCAACATCGCCAGTGCGGCGGGCGACGGCTCATACTCCGTGCGCTGGCTGCGCCGCCATGACGAAGCGGGCGTACCCGTGCTGGTCGATGCCGAGTTCAGCGAGGGCACGCCTATCCTGCGCGCATTGCTCAAGCGCCCGGATGCCAGGGTCGAGGCCTTCGCACCGTCCGACATGCCGGAGTACGCACCTGAACGTGGTTATGCGCTGATGATCGAGCTGACCGACAAGTCCTGGGTACTGTTCCGTGCCACCAGCCGTAGCTGGGGCCTGGACGAACTGCCGCGCAACCTGATCATCCTCGGGCTGATGCTGGTTTCCAGCCTTGTCGTCGCGCTGCTGGCCACCCGCTACCTGGCCAAGCCGCTGGAACGCTTTGCCGAAGGTGCGCGGCGTTTTGGCAAGGACTTCAACGCCCCGCCCATTCCGGTGGTTGGCCCGCACGACCTGCGTCAGACCATTCTTGCGTTCAATGCCACCCAGGCGCAGCTCAAGCATTTTCTCAACGACCGCACCCAGATGCTCGCGGCCATCTCCCATGACCTGCGTGCACCGCTGACGCGCATGCGCTTGCGCGCCGAGTTCATCGACGATGCCCAGCTACAGGCCAAGTTGTTCAAGGACGTCGACGAGATGCAGGCGATGGTCGATGCGGCGTTGGGGTTCTTCCGTGATGACGCGCGGCTGGAACAGACGACCGTATTCGACCTGGGCGAATTGCTGCTGACCGTGGTGGACGACTTCAAGGACGCGGGGGTCGAGGTCGGCCTCAGCGGGCCGCGTCGCTGTGTGTATACGGGGCGGCCGGTGGGTATCAAGCGGGTGCTGGTCAACTTGATCGACAATGCAGCGAAATACGGCTGCGAGCCCACGGTGGTGTTGGCGGTAAACGCCAGGCAGATCGAGATTACCGTGCAGGATCGCGGGCCGGGCATTGCGCCGGAGCTGCACGAGCAGGTATTTGCGCCGTTCTACCGTATCGAAGGTTCACGCAACCGCAATACCGGTGGCGTGGGGCTGGGCCTGCCCGCAGCACGTGCCATCGTGCTGGAGCAGGGGGGCAGCATGTCCCTGGGCAACCGCCCGGGTGGCGGGCTGGAAGTCAGAATCATGCTGCCGCAGGGCTGATCAGAGCCCCAGTTCGCTGAGCCCGGGGTGATCATCCGGGCGCCGGCCCAGCGGCCAGTGGAACTTGCGCTCGGCTTCACTGATAGGGTGCTCGTTGATGCTCGAATGGCGGTTCTGCATCAACCCGTCCTCGGCAAACTCCCAGTTCTCGTTGCCATAAGCGCGGTACCACTGGCCACTGTCGTCGTGGTACTCGTAGGCATAGCGCACGGCAATGCGGTTGCCGGTGAAGGCCCAAAGCTCCTTGATCAGGCGGTACTCCAGTTCATGGTTCCATTTACGCGTCAGGAACGCCTCGACCTCGGCACGACCGCGCGGGAACTCGACGCGGTTGCGCCACACGGTGTCGATGGTATAGGCAAGCGCGACCTTGGCCGGGTCGCGGCCGTTCCAGCCATCCTCGGCCAGGCGGACCTTTTCGATGGCGCTTTCGCGGGTGAAGGGCGGCAGGGGTGGGCGGGACATCGGGGTTCTCCTCAGTTCGATTGGCTGGTAGGAGAGTAGTAGCCGCTGGCTGAACAGAGAATGGGTGTGCCTGGCACATCATAATTGCAGTGCGTGGAACAATGAAGACCGCTGGAGATGGGGCAAGGGGGCTCTATCAGGCTGCGTCGGCTGCAGTTTTCCCGGCAGCCTTGCTACGCCCACCCAGCCACACCAGCAGCAGCCGGTGGCCGCCAGCACGCCACCTGCCATCGGCACGGCCGCATAGTCCAGGTCCAGGCTGATCACCGCACCACCCAGCGCCGCGCCTACGGCATTGCCCAGGTTGAACGCGCCGACATTGATCGATGAGGCCAGCCCCCGTACGCAGGACGCGGAGCTCGGCCGCCAGCGCCTTGCGGCCGCCGCGGAAACCGAAACGCCAGCGTTGCAACGGTTCGTCAGGGTTGTCCGCCAGGTCCAGGCGGATGAAGCTGCTGTAGGGCTTGTTGCCCGCCACCGTGCGCCAGGTGGCGACCCGGTGCCGGTGGTCGTCCGGTGTGCCGGGGTGGGCCAGGCAGCCGTCGAGGTTGCTGCCGATCCATTCCGGGTTCTGCTGGGTCAGGCCGGCTACCAGCTGTTGGCCGATTTCAGGGTCATACCTCGAACACCTGGGCGGCATCGCCGAACGACGGGTCGTACAGCGGCACATCGCGGACCCACAGGGCGCGGTAGCCCAGGCGGTCGGCCAGTTGTGCCAGTTCTGCGTGGCGGGCCAGGTCCGGCTCGCCGAACTGGCGGCCATCGCGGCGCCGCGCCTGGTCGCCGGCGGGCGTCCAGTCGTGGTCCAGCGGTGCTTCCAGGCCGATGCTGAAACCGCCAGCGGTCAGGCGTTCGAGGGGCGTGGTCATGGTATCAATCCCAGATTGGCGCCAGGCCGTCAGGGCTGACTTCACGGCCGTTGCGCTCGAGCTTGGCGATGCGTGCCATGTCGTCAGCGTCCAGCTTCAGGTCACGTGCGAGCAGGTTGCTGGCCAGGTTTTCCCGCTTGGTCGACGACGGGATCACCGCGTAGCCCAGCTGCAGGGCCCAAGCCAGGGCAACCTGGGCCACGGTGGCCTTGTGCTTGGCGGCGATGTCGGCCAGTACCGGGTCTTTCAGCACCTTGCCGTAGGCCAGGGTCATGTACGAGGTGACGGTGATGCCTTGCTCCTTGAGGAACGCGGTCAGCTTGCCGTTCTGCAGGTAGGGGCTGAGTTCGATCTGGTTGGTGGCGATCTCGCCTTCGCCGACCACTTCGATGGCCTGGCGTGTCAGTTCGATGTTGAAGTTGGATACACCGATCTGGCGGGTCAGGCCCAGCTTCTTGGCTTCGGCCAGGGCGGCCATGTACTCGGGCAGCTCAACGCCGTTGCCTGGGGCTGGCCAGTGGATCAGCAGCAGGTCGACGTAGTCGGTGCCCAGTTTTTGCAGGCTGTCGCGCAGGCTGGGGACCAGCTTGTCGGCGGCGTAGTTTTCGACCCAGATCTTGGTGGTGATGAACAGCTCGCCGCGCTTGACGCCGCTTTCGGCGATGGCCTGGCCGACGTCGGCTTCGTTCTTGTAGATCTGCGCGGTGTCGATGACGCGGTAGCCAAGTTCCAGGGCCGACTTGACCGAATCGATGACGGCTTGGCCGGTTAGGCGAAAGGTGCCGAGGCCGAAGGATGGAACGCTCATGGATCTGCTCCTGGTGAGTGAGGGGGGGGCCGAATCGAGCTTGGTCGCTCGGGTTCGATCGCTCTTCGTGTGGGGGAGCAGTGTGCGGCTTTGAGGGGGATTGATTAAGATGGGGCGGGGCCAAGGTCATTTGATTCACAGTCAAGAATCAGCGGCAAAGTCGTGACTGTGTTGCTGGAATAGCAGATTCTTCCTGTACCGGCCTCTTCGCGGGCTTGCCCGCTCCCACAGGTACACCACAGGCTTCAAGGAATGTGGCATTCCTGTGGGAGCGGGCAAGCCCGCGAAGAGGCCGGTACAGGAAAACGAAACGGCCCGCCATATAGGCGGGCCGTCTGGCATTGCAAGGTGACGATCAGCGCCGGCGGAACAGCGGCAGCGGCTCGTCGGTGGCGGCCTGGTAGGTCACCGAGAAGTCCTTCAGGCTTTGCAGCGCGTCTTCCGGGTCCTTGTCGGCACGGATGGCGAACGCGTCAAAGCCGCAACGGGCCATGAAGAACAGCTGGTCGCGCAGCACGTCGCCAATGGCGCGCAGCTCGCCCTTGAACTTGTAGCGGTCACGCAGCAGGCGCGCATTGGAGTAGTTGCGCCCGTCGGTGAACGCCGGGAAGTTCAGTGCGATGACCTGGAAGTGCTGCACGTCTTCGCCGATTTCTTCGGCTTCTTCGTCACTGTCCAGCCATATGCCCAGCCCGCCGTCACGGGCTTTGAGCGCATGGGCATGGTCGCGCCACATCTGCAGCGGGACGATGTAGTCGTCGCAGTTGGTCAGCTCGTCAAAGGACGTTTCCTTGGGCAGCAGATGCCAGGTTTCGTCGACGATCTGGTTGTTCTTAATGATTCGCTGCATAGACGCGTTCCTTGAAGGGGTCGATGCCGATACGCTGGTAGGTGTCGATGAAACGCTCTTCCTCGGTACGTTGCTCGACGTACACGGCGATCAGCTTCTCGATCACATCGGCCATGTCATCCTGGGCGAAGGACGGGCCGAGGATCTTGCCAAGGCTCGCGCCACGCGCGGCATTGCCGCCCAGCGACACCTGGTAGAACTCCTCACCCTTCTTGTCCACGCCGAGGATGCCGATATGGCCCACGTGGTGGTGGCCGCAGGCGTTCATGCAGCCGGAGATGTTCAGGTCGATCTCGCCGATATCGAACAGGTAGTCCAGGTCGTCGAAGCGGCGCTGGATGGATTCGGCGATCGGGATCGACTTGGCGTTGGCCAGCGAGCAGTAGTCACCGCCCGGGCAGCAGATGATGTCGGTCAGCAGGCCGATGTTCGGCGTGGCGAAGCCGTTTTCGCGCAATTCCAGCCACAGGGCATGCAACTGACGCTGCTCGACGTCGGCAAGAATGATGTTCTGCTCGTGCGAGGTGCGCAGGAAACCGAAGCTGTAGCGTTCTGCCAGGTCGGCCACGGCGTCCAGCTGCTTGTCGGTCACATCGCCCGGGGCAACGCCGGTGGGCTTCAGCGACAGGGTTACGGCCACGTAGCCAGGGCGCTTGTGGGCGCGGGTGTTGCGCGAGCGCCAGCGGGCGAAGCCTGGGTACTCGGCGTCCTGCGCGGCGTAGTCGACGTTGTCCAGGGCCAGGTAGGCCGGGTCGACGAAGTGGCGCGATACACGCTGCACTTCGGCTTCGGTCAGGGTGGTGCTGCCGCCACGCAGGTGGACCATTTCGGCCTCGACCTTCTCGGCGAACACTTCCGGGGTAAGGGCCTTGACCAGGATCTTGATCCGCGCCTTGTACTTGTTGTCACGGCGACCGTAACGGTTGTACACGCGCAGGATGGCGTCGAGGTAGCTGATCAGGTCCTGCCACGGCAGGAACTCGTTGATGAACGAGCCCACCACCGGGGTACGGCCCAGGCCGCCACCGACCAGTACCCGGAAGCCCAGCTCGCCAGCGGCATTGCGCACCGGCTCCAGGCCGATGTCGTGCACTTCGATGGCGGCGCGGTCTTCCTGCGAGCCGTTGATGGCAATCTTGAACTTGCGCGGCAGGTAGGCGAATTCCGGGTGGAAGGTGGTCCACTGACGGACGATTTCGCACCACGGGCGCGGATCGACGATTTCGTCTGCGGCCACACCGGCGAACTGATCGGTGGTGGTGTTGCGCAGGCAGTTGCCGCTGGTCTGGATCGCGTGCATCTGCACGGTGGCCAGTTCGGCGAGGATGTCCGGGATGTCCTCCAGGGCCGGCCAGTTGAACTGCACGTTCTGGCGGGTGGAGATGTGGGCGTAGCCCTTGTCGTAGTCGCGGGCGATCCTGGCCAGGGTGCGGACCTGGGTGGCGTTCAGCTGGCCGTACGGCACGGCGACGCGCAGCATCGGCGCGAAACGTTGGATGTAAAGGCCGTTCTGCAGGCGCAGAGGGCGGAATTCTTCTTCGCTCAGCTCACCGGCCAGATAGCGGCGGGTCTGATCACGGAACTGCTTGACGCGGTCCTCGATGATCCGCTGATCGTACTCGTCGTATACGTACATAAAAGTCCTGTCTCAGGCATGCAGCTATTCGCGCGCACGGCCGCGCACTCCGCTTCGGAGCCGGGGAACGATAGCAGGTTGCGTTTATGCGCTAAAGTGATGTTTTTGCATATGAAAAGAACCAAATGGACTATGTGAGACTGACTGCCATTTGTGCGCTGGGCGTGGCTTGGCGTTTATAATCTGGCGTTTGCTTCGCAGGGATGTCAGCCCATGCTCAAGGCGTTGTGCCAAAGCTTGTGTCTTGCCTTGCCGCTGGCGGCAAGTGCGCAACCGGCTTCGGTGGTTTTCCTCAACCCGGGGCTGTCCACCGAAACGTTCTGGACCAGTTATACCCGCTTCATGCAGGCCGCTGCAGACGATCTGGGCATGACCCTGCACGTGGAATACAGCGAACGCCGCGCCGACCTGGCGCTGACCCAGGCCAGGGCGATCCTGGGCGGACCGCAGCGGCCGGATTACCTGGTCCTGGTCAATGAGCGGTACGTGGCGCCGGAGATCATCCGCCTGTCGCGTGGCACCGGCGTCAAACTGTTCCTGGTCAACAACGGCCTGACTGCCAGCCAGGCCCGTAGCATCGAGGCCCAGCCGGACAAGTATGCCGAGCTGCTGGGCACCTTGACGGCCAACGACGAGCAAGCGGGTTTTGAGATGTTGCACCAGATGGTCGCGCAATTGCCCCGCGACAGTGGGCCGGTGGACCTGCTGGCGTTTGCCGGGGTCAAGACCACCCCGGCCTCGCAGCTGCGCGAGGAGGGCATGCGCCGCGCCCTGGCCGACTTCCCCCAGGTGCGCCTGCGCCAGGTGGTATATGGTGGTTGGAGCCGCCAGCGCGCCTACGAGCAGGCGCAGCAACTGGTGGAGCGCTACCCGGCCACCCGCCTGGTATGGTCGGCCAACGACGAAATGGCCTTTGGTGCCATGCAGGCGTTCGAGGAGGCAGGGCGCAAGCCGGGGCGCGATGTGCTGTTCAGCGCCATCAACAGCTCGCCCGAGGCCCTGCATGCCCGTATCGACGGGCGTCTTAGCGTGCTGATGGGCGGGCATTTCACCCTCGGCGGCTGGGCCATGGTGATGCTGCACGATGATGCCCAGGGACTGACGGTGAACCGCGACGGCCTGCGCGAGCATCGCATCCCGGTGTTGCAGTCGATTGACCAGGCCAAGGCAACCCGTTGGCTGAAACTACTGGAACGGCCCGACTACGGTATCGATTTCCAGCATTACAGTGCCGAAGGGCGGCCGCCCGACTACCAGTACCCATTTCTGACATCACCGATCAATTATTGAAAGACCCTGCTTGAGGGAAGGGCATTGCTCGTCTTAACTGCTGGTGGTGAAGTGCATTCCCATAACCACTACAAGAGGCAATGCAATGGGAAACTCAACCAAGGTCCGCAAAGCTGACAGCAGCGTCGATGCCTGGGCGATCCTCTGCCTGATCGTTCTGGTGGTGGTCACTGCCGTGTATTGGGTCAGCCACCAGTAGACTTGTATTCAAGACCGTGATGCAGCCAGAGCGCCTGCGGGAGGGAGTCCCGCAGGCGTTCTTGCTAGCGCGCAAGGTGCAGGGCCAATTGCACCAGGCCGATCAGTACGGCAATGAACACCAGGGTGAACAGCGTCCCCAGCGCAATGAAATGGCTGGCCTTGCCGTGGGTGAAGTCGCGGGCGCGGTTCTTGCCGCTTTGCACGCCGAAGGCGGCAGCGAGGATGCTGTGCAGCATCTGCCAGAAGGTAGGGGGCTTGCCCTGGCTGGAATCGTCCATGGTGGCTCCTGAGGAAATCAGAGGCAATCAGGGACAGTGTAGGTGGCTATTGGGGCTGCTGTGCAGCCCATCGCGACACAAGGCCGCTCCTACAAGGGATTGCATTCTCCTGTAGGAGCGGCCTTGTGTCGCGATGGGCCGCAAAGCGGCCCCAAGGGTCTTAGCTGTCGTAACCCAGGTTAGGCGCCAACCAGCGCTCGCTGACACTCACATCCTGGCCCTTGCGCGCGCTGTAGCGCTCGATCTGGTCCTTGTCGACCTTGCCCACCGCAAAGTACTGCGCCTGCGGGTGGGCAAAGTACCAGCCGCTGACCGCCGCTGCCGGGAACATCGCAAAGTGGTCGGTAAGGAACACGCCGCTCGGCCCGGTCTCACCGATGGCAGTGCCATCAAGCAGGCGGAACAGGGTTTCCTTCTCTGTGTGGTCCGGGCAGGCCGGGTAGCCGGGGGCCGGGCGGATGCCGCGGTACTGCTCCTTGATCAGCGCCTCGTTGTCGAGGTGTTCGTCGCGGGCATAACCCCAGTGCTCTTTACGCACCTGCTCGTGCAGCCATTCGGCACAGGCCTCGGCCAGGCGGTCGGCCAGGGCCTTGACCATGATCGAACTGTAGTCGTCGCCCTTGTCCTGGTAGGCCTTGGCCACTTCCTCGGCACCGATGCCGGCGGTAGTGATGAAACCGCCCACGTAGTCGGTAACGCCACTGGCCTTCGGCGCGACGAAGTCGGCCAGCGACCAGTTGGGCTTGCCGTCCGGCTTGATGGTCTGCTGGCGCAGGTGGTGCAGGGTAGCCAGGGCCTGGCCGTCCTCGCCGTACACTTCGATATCGTCATCGGCCACCTGGTTGGCCGGCCAGAAGCCGAACACCGCGCGGGCGCTGATGAGTTTTTCGTCGATCAGTTTGTCGAGCATCTCGCGGGCATCCTTGTACAGCGCCGTCGCCGCCTCGCCGACCACTTCGTCGGTGAGGATGCGCGGGAACTTGCCGGCCAGGTCCCAGGAGATGAAGAACGGGGTCCAGTCGATGTACTCGGCCAGCGTGCGCAGGTCGATGTCTTCCAGCACCTTGACGCCGGTGAAGGAGGGCACCGCTGGCTGGTAGCCAGCCCAGTCGTACTGCGGCTTGGCGGCGATAGCCTGGGCGTAGCTCAGGCGCTCGGTGCGGGCACTGCGGTTGGCGGTGCGCTCGCGTACTTCTTCGTATTCCTGGCGGGTCTTCTCGACGAAGCCGGCTTTCAGCTCCTTGGACAGCAACTGGGTGGCAACACCTACCGCGCGCGAGGCGTCGGTGACGTAGACCACGGCGTCGTTGCTGTACTTGGGCTCGATCTTGACTGCGGTGTGCGCCTTGGAGGTGGTGGCGCCGCCGATCATCAGCGGCAACTGGAAGCCCTGGCGCTGCATTTCGCGGGCCACGTGGACCATCTCGTCCAGCGACGGCGTGATCAGGCCGGACAGGCCGATGATGTCGCACTTCTCGTCGCGGGCGGTTTGCAGGATCTTCTCGGCCGGCACCATCACGCCGAGGTCGACGATGTCGTAGCCGTTGCAGCCCAGCACCACGCCGACGATGTTCTTGCCGATGTCGTGCACGTCGCCTTTTACCGTGGCCATCAGGATCTTGCCCTTGGCTTCCGGCTTGTCGCCTTTCTCGGCTTCGATGAACGGAATCAGGTGCGCTACCGCCTGTTTCATCACGCGGGCCGACTTGACCACCTGAGGCAGGAACATCTTGCCCGCGCCGAACAGGTCGCCGACCACGTTCATGCCATTCATCAGCGGGCCTTCGATCACTTCGATCGGGCGGGCGCACTGCTGGCGGCATTCTTCGGTGTCTTCGACGATGAACGCGGTAATGCCCTTGACCAGCGCGTGCTCCAGGCGTTTTTCCACCGGCAGCGAGCGCCACTCTTCGTTTTCCACTTCCCTGGTTGCGCCGCCGCCCTTGTAGTCGTCGGCAATGGCCAGCAGTGCGTCGGTGCCATGCGGGGTGCGGTTGAGCACCACGTCCTCGACCTTTTCACGCAGTGCAGGCGGGATCTCGTCGTAGATCTCCAGCTGGCCGGCGTTGACGATACCCATGGTCAGGCCGTTCTGGATCGCGTGGTACAGGAACACCGAGTGGATGGCTTCCCGCACCGGGTTGTTGCCACGGAACGAGAACGACACGTTGGACACACCGCCCGAGCTCAGGGCGTGCGGCAGGTGGTCGCGGATGTAGGCGCAGGCCTCGATGAAATCGACGGCGTAGTTGTTGTGCTCTTCGATGCCGGTGGCGACGGCGAAGATGTTCGGGTCGAAGATGATGTCTTCCGGCGGGAAGCCCACTTCATTGACCAGGATGTCGTAGCTGCGCTGGCAGATTTCCTTCTTGCGCGCGGCAGTGTCGGCCTGGCCGACTTCGTCGAAGGCCATCACCACCACGGCAGCGCCATAGCGCTTGCACAGGCGGGCGTGGTGCTTGAACTGCTCGACGCCTTCCTTCATGGAAATGGAGTTGACGATGCCCTTGCCCTGTATGCACTTGAGGCCCGCTTCGATCACTTCCCACTTGGACGAGTCGATCATGATCGGCACGCGCGAGATGTCCGGCTCGCCGGCGATCAGGTTGAGGAAGCGGACCATGGCGGCCTGGGAGTCGAGCATCCCTTCGTCCATGTTGATGTCGATCACCTGGGCGCCGGCCTCGACCTGCTGCAGGGCGACTTCCAGGGCTTCGGTGTAGTTCTCTTCACGGATCAGCCGGGCGAACTTGGCGGAGCCGGTGATGTTGGTGCGCTCGCCGACGTTGACGAACAGCGACTGGCGGTCGATGGTGAACGGCTCCAGGCCCGACAGGCGGCAGGCCTTGGCGATTTCCGGAATCTCGCGCGGCTTGTACTTGGCCACGGCCTCGGCGATGGCCTGGATGTGGCCAGGGGTGGTGCCGCAGCAGCCGCCGATGATGTTGAGGAAGCCGCTGGCGGCGAACTCCTCGACCACCACGGCCATTTCCGCCGGGGTTTCGTCGTATTCACCGAAGGCGTTCGGCAGGCCGGCGTTGGGGTGGGCCGAGACATGGGTGTCGGCCTTGGTCGCCAGCTCTTCCAGGTACGGGCGCAGGTCCTTGGCGCCGAGGGCGCAGTTCAGGCCCACGGAAATCGGCTTGGCGTGGCGCACCGAGTTCCAGAACGCTTCGGTGGTCTGGCCCGACAGGGTACGGCCCGAGGCGTCGGTGATGGTGCCGGAGATCATGATCGGCAGTTCGATGCCGTCTTCCTCGAACACCTGCTGCACGGCGAAGATCGCCGCCTTGGCGTTGAGGGTGTCGAAGATGGTCTCGATCAGCAGCAGGTCGGCGCCGCCCTCGATCAGGCCGCGGGTGGCCTCGATGTAGTTCGTTACCAGCTCATCGAAAGTGACGTTGCGGTAGCCTGGGTCGTTGACGTCCGGGGAAATCGAGCAGGTGCGGCTGGTAGGGCCGAGCACGCCAGCGACGAAGCGCGGCTTGTGCGGGGTTTCCAGGGTCTTGGCATCGGCCACCTGGCGGGCGATGCGCGCGCCCTCGACGTTCAGCTCGTAGACCAGCGACTCCATGCCGTAGTCGGCCTGGGAAATCTGCGTGGCGTTGAAGGTGTTGGTTTCGAGGATATCGGCGCCGGCATCCAGGTAGGCCTTTTCGATGGCGGCGATCACATCCGGGCGGCTGAGCAGCAACAGGTCGTTGTTACCTTTGACATCGCTTGGCCAATCGGCGAAACGCGTGCCACGATAGTCGTGTTCCTCGAGCCGGTAGCTTTGGATCATAGTACCCATGCCGCCGTCGAGGATCAGGATGCGCTCCTTGAGTGCGTTCTGGAGTGCTTGGAGACGAGCGCTGCGGTCGGACATAGGAACTACCTGGTCGGGCAAATTTCAGAAGGTGCAGAATCATAACAAAGCTGCGCGGTTTTTAGGCGCATCGCCCATTTGCATGAAAATGGCTCATGTTGGGCGGGCGTCGGCGAAGCAGGGCACCCAAGGACGACCAGGCAACAAATCGTGATGGCTTTCAATACCCAGGACTTTCCGCACATGGTGCATCGTATTCTTGCCGGCGTTTTCGCCCTGCTCATCAGCAGTATGGCGTTCGGGCAAGCCCCCCAGTCGAGCCCGGCTATTTCCTACACCCGGGACATTCAACCGATCTTCACCGAGAAATGCGTGGCCTGCCACGCCTGCAACGACGCCGCCTGCCAGCTGAAGCTGGAAAGCCCCGAAGGCGCGGTGCGCGGCGCCACCAAGGTGCCGGTGTATCAGGGCGAGCGCAGCAAGGCAGTGCCCACCACGCGGCTGTTCTACGACGCCCACAGCGAGGGCGAGTGGCGCAAGAAGGGCTTTTACTCGGTCCTCGACAACCAGGGTAGCCAGGCCGCGCTGATGGCGCGCATGCTGGAGCTCGGGCACAAGACCCCGCTCACGCCCAATGCCAAGCTGCCCGAAGAAATCGTCCTGGGCCTGAACCGCAACAACATGTGCCCGTTGCCGCAAGAATTCGATGCCTATGCCGGCGCCCATCCCAAGGAAGGCATGCCACTGGCGGTGACCGGCCTGACCGACAAGGAATACGACACCATGCGCCGCTGGCTGGCCGCCGGTGCGCCGGTCGAGTACCAGCCGATCAAGCCAAGTGCGGCCGAAGCCAAGCAGATTGCCGACTGGGAAGAGCTGCTCAACCGCCCGGGTTCCACCGAGGCGCTGGTCGGCCGCTGGCTGTACGAGCACCTGTTCCTGGCGCACATCTATTTCGTCGGTGGCGAGCAGGGCCACTTCTTCCAATGGGTACGTTCGCGTACACCGAGCGGCCAGCCGGTCGACCTGATCGCCACGCGCCGCCCCAATGACCCGCCGGGCACCGATTTCTACTACCGGTTGATCCCGGTGCAGGGCGTGATCGTGCACAAGACGCACATCACCTACCCGATGGGGCCGCAGAAGCTCAAGCGGGTCAAGCAACTGTTCTATGCCGGCGACTGGCATGCCGCCGCACTGCCAGGCTACGGCCCGCGCCACCGGGCCAACCCGTTCGAAACCTTCGAAGCGATACCGGCAGTGGCGCGCTACCAGTTCATGCTGGATAACGCCGAATACTTCGTGCGCACCTTCATCCGTGGTCCGGTATGCCGTGGGCAGATTGCCACCGACGTGATCCGCGACAACTTCTGGGCGTTGTTCCAGGAGCCGGCCCACGACCGCTACATCACCGATGCCAAGTACCGTGGCGAGGCCACGCCGCTGCTGGCCATGCCTGGGCAGATCGATGACGTGGGCAGCGTGCTGAGCCTGTGGCACGCCTACCGTGACAAGCGCAACGAGTACGAAAAACTGCGCCGCGAAGCCTATGCCGACATGCCGGCCCCGGGCTGGGCGACGCTATGGGCCGGTAACGACAACGCGTTGCTGAGCATTTTCCGCCACTTCGACAGCGCCTCGGTGACCAAGGGCCTGATCGGTGATGTGCCGCTGACCGTGTGGCTGTTCGACTACCCATTGTTCGAGCGCACCTATTACCAGCTGGCGGTCAACTTCGATGTGTTTGGCAACGTCTCGCACCAGTTGCAGACGCGCCTGTACTTCGACCTGATCCGCAACGGCGCCGAGGTCAACTTCCTGCGCCTGATGCCGGCCGACCAGCGCAAGGCGATCCTCGGCGACTGGTACCAGAACAGCGGCAAGGTAAAGATGTGGATGGATTATGAAGACATCGACACCGACACCCCGAGCGGCATCCAGCTCGACCCGCGCAACCCCAAGCGCGACTTCGGCCTGAAGCTTCTGCAGCGTACCGGCAGCCTGAATGCCGCGCCTGACCCCATCAACCGCTGCCAGGGCGCGTTCTGTTCACGGCCGCAGGTCAGCGAAGAGTTCCGCAATGCCGAGCAGTCGCTCAGCCGCCTGGTATCGCGCCCGGCTGCCGGGTTGAAGGTGATCAACCAGTTGCCCGAGGCAACCATGCTGCGCATCGAAGGGCAGGGCGGCCAGCGCCAGGTGTACAGCCTGCTGCGCAACCGCGCGCACAGCAACGTGGCGTTCCTGCTGGGCGAGGCGTACCGCTACCAGCCGGGGCTGGATACCCTGACCCTGTACCCGGGCGTGCTCAGCAGCTACCCCAACTTCATCTTCAACATCCCGACCAGGGATGTGCCCGAGTTCGTCGAGGACAAGGAGTATGCGAAAGATGACCCGGCCAGGTTCGAGCGCATCGTCATGCGTTGGGGTGTGCGCCGCAGTCACCCAGAGTTCTGGCGCTACTTCCATGACCTGAACAGCTTCATCAAGGAGACCGAACCGGTCGAGGCGGGCGTGCTGGACATGAACCGCTACGAGAACCTCTGATCGGTTGGGCTGACCTTTCCGATTACCCTGCGGTCGGAATGGGTGGGTGGTCCGGGGGTTGCTGTGCAGCCCCATTCGCGGGCTTGCCCGCTCCCACAGGATATGTGGTGCCTTCGGGCGTGGCATGAACCCTGTGGGAGCGGGCAAGCCCGCGAACGAGCGCGGTGCGCTCGCCGGGCCTCAATGCACCGGCAATTGCAGGGTTCTCCATGCTGTATTCGCTTCAGGCACTGCGGGCGTTCGCCGCCTGGGTGGTGGTCTGCCACCATTTCATGCAGATCTTCTTCGACTTCCAAGCCTCCGGCCCCATCGGCCAACTACTCACCGACCGCGGCGCCGCAGGCGTCGACATCTTCTTCGTCATCAGCGGGCTGGTCATCTACCTGTCGACCTGCGACAAGGCCATCGAGCCCCGCCAGTTCCTGCTCAACCGGGCGCTGCGTATCGTTCCGGCCTACTGGTTCTACACGGCGCTGATGGCAACCTTGCTGTTGGCCTTCAGCCAATGGATGCCGCACCAGGCATTCACCTGGCACCACCTGCTGCTGTCGCTGCTGTTCATCCCGGCGGAAAACCCCGGTGGCTACGGCTTGTATCCGACCCTGAACGTGGGCTGGACGCTGAACTTCGAGATGTTCTTCTATCTGCTGTTCGGCCTGGCCTTCCTGGTGCGCCAACGTCATCACCAGCTGTTGGTAACCGCCGCGCTGCTGCTGGCCAGCGAGATACTGGGCAGACTGGGCGTGCTCAGTCGCTTCTACAGCAACGACATCATCTACGAGTTCCTGCTCGGCATCGGCCTGGGCGTGCTGCACCGTCGCGGGCTGATTCACCAGGGCCGCTGGCTGCCATTGGCATTGCTGGCGGTGGCAGGCCTTGCCATCTACCACCTGGACGCTTCCCGGCGCTTGCTGCACTGGGGCGTGCCGAGCGCAATGATCGTGCTGGCCTTCGTCGCCCTGGAGCCGGTGTTCCGCGGCAACCGGGTGCTCAAGGCGCTGGGCGACTGTTCGTATTCGGTGTACCTGGTCCATGTGCTGGTGCTGTACGCCGGCTGGTTCGCCAGCCAGCGCCTGCAGTTGAACCCGTACCTGGTGTTCGCCCTGTGCGTGCCGTCCATTGGACTAATGTCGTGGTTCAGCTACCAGTGGCTGGAGCGCGGCCTGTACCGGCGCATGCAGGCCTGGCTGGCGGCGCCACGGGGGCAGGCCCCTGAATATGCGCTTTCCCGAGTCAAATACTAGGACTTTGTTCGAAGGCCGGGTTGGCGTACACTTGGCCGCAAGTCTGTGAGGAACCTACATGAGCGCTATAACCATTACCGACGCCGCCCATGACTACCTGGCCGATCTGCTCTCCAAGCAGAACACGCCTGGCATCGGCATTCGCATTTTCATCACCCAGCCGGGCACCCAGTACGCCGAAACCTGCATCGCCTACTGCAAGCCGGGCGAAGAGAAGCCTGACGACACCGCCGTGGGTCTGAAGAGCTTCACCGCTTACCTGGACGCGGTCAGCGTGCCGTTCCTGGAAGACGCACTGGTCGATTATGCCACCGACCGCATGGGTGGCCAGCTGACCATCAAGGCGCCGAATGCCAAGGTGCCGATGGTCAACGAAGACAGCCCGATCAACGAGCGCATCAACTATTACCTGCAGACCGAGATCAACCCCGGCCTGGCCAGCCACGGCGGCCAGGTGAGCCTGGTGGATGTTGTCGACGACGGTATTGCCGTGCTGCAGTTCGGTGGTGGTTGCCAAGGCTGTGGCCAGGCCGACGTGACCCTGAAGGAAGGCATCGAGCGCACCCTGCTCGAGCGTATTCCCGAACTCAAGGGCGTGCGTGACGTGACTGACCACAGTCAGAAAGAGAACGCCTACTACTGAGGCAGACGCGGTCTGTTGCGTGTGGGAGCGGCCTTGCGTCGCGAAGGGCTGCGGAGCGGCCCCAGCAATATCAGCTTCGCCGCCAATACCCCGGGGGCTGCTACGCAGCCCTTTCGCGACGCAAGGCCGCTCCCACAACGACCGCACAACCTGGTCAGGCCTTAGCAACAAAGTGTTACTGTTTCAACCCCTGCGACAACAGGCCGCAGCCCGTATTCAAAGGGCTGCAGCCGATCCTTGCCTTCGTCGGGTAGAACCCCTCGGGGTGTCGTGCCAGAATGCCCCGGTTTTTCGACCGGCCCGTCCCGAGGGCCGGCACCTTCCCTGTAAAGGATGGTTTCATGAATGATCTATATACCCGGCGCGCAGTTGTCGCCGGGATGGGCGTTCTCGGGCTTGGCCTGCTGGCAGGCTGCAGCCCGGCCCGGGGGCTCGAGTTCAAGTACGGCAAGAACATGAGCAACGAAATCCTTGGGCGCAAGTTCAGCCTCAAGGACACCCAAGGCAATGTGCGCACCCTGTCGAGTTTCTACGGCAGCATGCCGATGATCTTCTTCGGCTTCACCCAGTGCCCGGCCGTGTGCCCGACCACCCTGGCGCGCGCGGCGCAAATCCGCAAGCTGCTGCGCGGCCGCGATCGCGACCTGTTCCAGGTGGTGTTGATTACCCTGGACCCGGAACGTGACACCCCCGAGGTGCTCGATGCCTACGTGAAGGCGTTCGACCCGTCGTTCACCGCGCTGACCGGCACCCCCGAGGAAATCGCCGCGGTGGCCAAGGAATTCAAGGTGTTCTACGAGAAAGTCCCGGCCGGTGATACCTATACCGTCTCTCACTCGTCCACCAGCTACGTCTACGATACGCGTGGCACCCTGCGCCTGAGCCTGGGCCATTCCCTTACCGCCCAGGAATGCGCCGAAGACCTGGTCACCCTGATGGAGATCTGCTGAATGTCGATGCAACCGATCAAGCGCGGCCTGGCTGCCCTGGTCCTGATGGGCCTGGCGCTGCCGGCCCTGGCCCAGACCACCGTAAGTGACGCCTGGGTGCGGGCGACCGTGCCGCACCAGCAGTCCACCGGTGCCTTCATGACCCTGACCGCCAGCAGCGACAGCAAGCTGGTGGGCGTGGCTTCGCCTGTGGCCAAGACCGTGCAGGTGCACGAGATGACCATGAACGGCGATGTGATGGGCATGCGTGAGGTCAAGGCGGTCGAGTTACCGGCCGGCAAGGCGGTGACCCTCGACCCGAATAGCCTGCATGTGATGCTGATGGGCCTGAACAACCAGGTGAAGGAAGGCGAGAAAGTGCCGCTGACCCTGACCATCGAAGATGCCAAGGGGGCCAAGGAAACCCTGGACGTGCAGGCCGAAGTGCGTGCGCTCAACGCCGAGGCGGGCGGCGGGCATGATCACATGCACATGAAGCACTGATCAGGCTGAACCCTTTGGGGGCTGCCAGGCAGCCCCCGGTTCAATCAGCTGCGAAACTTGGGCAGCGGTCTGTCCAGGGTCAGCGAGGTCAGGGTCTTGCGGACCTGGGCCTCATCAGCCTCCAGAGCCTTGAGGCTTGCGCGGATCTTGCCGGCGGCGGGCACGTCGCCCTGCCGGTCGATCCAGTCGGCTATCTCCTTGCAGGCACTGCTCAGGCAGGCCTGGCGCTGGTTCATCAGCGACAGGAGGGTGGTGAGCTCTCTTTCGGACATGGCAGGATCCTCCATTCAGCCTTGTCAGTGTAGCAGTGGCTGGCCGGCCTGCCTGAGGCCGGCTGTCGCAGCTCAGCCTTGCAGGCAGGCGCTGCGATAAGCCCCTGGCGTTACCCCGTAGGCCTGCTTGAACTGCCGGCTCAAATGGCTCTGGTCGGCAAAGCCCAGGTCGAACGCCACTTCCGAGGCCACCCAGCCACGCTTGAGCATTTCCCGCGCACGGGCCAGGCGCCGCTGTTTCAACCAGGCATGTGGCGGCAGGCCAGTGGCCTGGCGGAACACCCGGGCGAAGTGGAACGGTGACAGGTTGACCGCCGCCGCCAGGGCTTCGAGCGAGGGTGGGTCGGCCAGTTGGCTTTCCAGCAGCTCACGGGCGCGGGCCACTGCCAGCGGTTCGTGGCCAGGGGTGGCAGGATCGGCGCATTGCCCGTGCCGTTGCACCAGGGCCAGCACCGCCTGGCGCCAGGCGGTCTGCTGCTGCAGGGCACTGGCGCCGGCTTCGGACAGCTGGTGCAACTGGCTGAAGGCAAGCGCCAGGGCCGGGTCGTGGATCACGCTGTCCTTGAAGCTGGGCATGCCGTGGCGGCCCAGTTCCAGTTCGTCGAGCACCCCGGTTACCCGTTCATGTTCCGGGTAGAACCCACGGTAGCGCCAGCCCGCTTCGTGGGCGGTGGCACCGGTGTGCAGCTCGTCGGGGTTGATCAGCACCATGCTGCCGACCGGCGCCAGGTGCTCACTGCCGCGATGCCAGAAGCGCTGTGCGCCCGACTCGATCACGGTGAACACATAGCCTTCATGCACATGCGGGGCGAAGCGCTGCTGGAAATAACGCGCGTGCAGCATCTCGACGTCGCCCAGTGCCGGCGCCTGCCAGAGGTGTGTCTGTTCGCGCAGGGGCGTGCTCATGCCAGCCAGCTGCGCAAAAGGAAGAAGATCAACATGCTCACCAGCATGCTCAGCAACACGCTGCGGGTCAACAGCACCAGGGCGATGGCCACCAGCGAACCCAGCAGGTAAGGGTTGAGCAGGCTCAGGTTCAACTGATGCTCGGGCATGAAGATGATCGGGCCGCAGATTGCGGTGAGCATGCCCGGCACGGCAAAACCGAGGAACTGCCGGGCGTTGGAGCTCAGGCGCAAGGGCAGGCGCGGCTCCAGGAACGCATAGCGGTTGAGGAACACGATGGCGCCCATGGCAAGAATCAGGACCCAGGTCATGCGCGGGCTCCGGCGAATTTCTGGCAGACGAAACCGGCGCTCATGCCCAGCAGGCCTGCGGCCACCAGGGCGGTTTCCCAGTGCCAGTAGCTGAACAGCACCGAACAGAACAGCGACACCGCCACGCACACCAGCGTGGCCAGGTTGCGCACCAGCGGCGCGATCAGGGCGACGAAGGTGGCGACAATGGAAAAGTCCAGGCCGAGCTGGTCCAGGTGCGGAATGTTCTGCCCCAGCAGGATGCCGGCCAGGGTGAACAGGTTCCAGGCGACGTAGAAGGTCAGGCCCACGCCCAGGGCGTACCAGCGGTTGAACTGCTGCTGGTCGTACTGGCTGGTCAGGGCGAAGAACTCGTCGGTGAGCAGGAAGCCCAGGCCCAGCCGCCAGCGCAGCGGCTGGCTGGACAGCACCGGGCGCATCGTCAGGCCATACAGCAGGTGCTGCGAGGTCAGCAGCAGGGTGGTCAGCAGGATCGACGCCAGGTTGGCGCCGCCCTTGAGCATGCCGATCGCCACCAGTTGCGCGGCACCGGCGAAGACGATGGCCGACAGCCCTTGCCCCTCCCAGGCGCTGAGGTTGGCCTCGATGGCCATGGAGCCGGCCAGCAGGCCCCAGGGGGCGACGGCCAGGGACAACGGGAGAATGGCGATGGCGCCGTGGAGAAAGGCTTGGCGGGCGATGTGGGGCATGGTGGCTGCAGTGCGTGTACGTTGGCAGGCCAGCATGCCAGACGGGGCGGGGGATGGCTTGAACGATCTTGCTATGCCTGGGCACGGTCCCTTGTAGGAGCGGCCTTGTGTCGCGATGGGGCGCGCAGCGGCCCCGGCAATATCTGCGGCGAAGCTGAAATCCTGGGGCCGCTGCGCGCCCCATCGCGACACAAGGCCGCTCCTACACAGAAACCGCGTCCGTGTTACGGATGGCTGGTCAGGTGCTGCTGCGCCGTCACGCAGCCGTTGGTGTCCACGGCCTTCTGCAGCAGGCTCTGGCGGTGCTGCGGGTCCAGGTCGCCGAGCAGGCGGTATACCTCGGCCTGGTAGTCACGCTGGCGCCCCCACTGCATTTCCAGGCCTTGTGGCCGGTTGCGGTTGCAGGCCAGGTGCGTGGCCGGTTGCGGGTAGTAGGGCGCATACACGGTGGCCATGTTGGGGATGGCCTCCAGCGCAGTACGGTACTCGTTGCTGGCGTTGTAGGGAGGGCACCAGGTGGCGATGGCCGGTGCCGGTGCGGCAAAGCCCTGCCTGAGGCTGGCTTCGAGCAACGGGCAGGCGGCATCCGGGATTTGCGCGGCGGGCAGGTAGGTCATGTAGTACAGCGCCAGGCGGTACTGTGCGACCGGGTGGCCCAGCTCCACGGACTTTTTCAGCAAGGCGACCGCGGTCGGCAGGGTGTGGGCCATTGCCTGGCCCTGGCGGCTGAGCTCCGGGTCGCCGCCGATGGCCGTGCGCAGCGTGCTGGCGCCGTCGTCCTGGTTGTCGGCCTGCTCCAGCAGGGGCAAGGCCTGGCGGTAGAGCAGGTCGGCATGAGGGTCGATGCGCACCTCCAGCGCGTGCGCAGCCAGTGGCATCAGGGCGATCAACAGCGGGGGCAAGCGAAGCATGCGGCTCACAGGCAAGCTCCAGAGGGTGCCAGGTACTGATGGAAGGCTTCGATGTTCATGGCGGTCAAGCGTGCGCCTCGGGCAGATCGGAACGACGGCCTATTCTAGCCACCCAAGGGGCCTGGCCGAAAGACCACCCGGCAATTCTCAGACGAGCTTGATCGGCGTGACCTTGCGCTGGGCATGTTTTTCCTGGGCCAGGCCAAGCTTGGCGGTAATGACCTTGGCAAGGGCATTGTTGCCCAGGTCGTTCAGATGCAGGCGGTCGATGAACAGGTCGGCGCCGAACACCGGCGAGCTGCTGAGCATGCAATTCATGTCGTAGCAAGGCACCGGGTCGGCCTGGCTCTTGATACGGCGGAAGAAGGCCGAGTGCAATTGGCTGTCGAATGCGCCGTCCAGCAGCCGGTCGAAATTCGCCGGTTGCCGCTGAAGCGCATCCAGCATCGCCTCCTCGCCAGCGGGCACGCTATCCCGGCACCAGGGCAGCAACGGCTGCAGGATGAAGGTGAGGGTGGAGTGGCTGTCTGCCAGCAGCCGGTCCCATTGGCGCAAGGTCCGGCCAATGTTGTCGGCGGCTCGGGTGAGGCGCTTTTCCGGAGGCGACAGCGACCAGGTGGCAGGTATCGCGGCCGGGGGCGTGACCAACGCCTGACCGATGCGCCGCCACAGCGATTGCCGACGTGGCGTTGTCGTGGGCTGCATGCCTTCGCTGAAACTGTTGAGAAAGTCCTGATAGGCCTTGGCGTGCCGCGGGTCGTTCAGGTTTTCGAGGACTTCGCAGAGGGCTTCGTGTGCCAGGGTGTTGAGGCCGCTGAGCACCACCACATGGCCAAGCTGGCCAAGGCGGTGCTGGTGGGTCAGGAACATCAGCAGCTCCTGGCTCGCATTGAGCCCGCAGCCGGCCAGGCTCAGCCAGACTTCGCCAGTAAGCATCGACAGGTGCGAGGCCACCGTGTGTTCGTCGGAGCTGGCACCGATGCCCAGCGCCGCGGAACCGCCGACCAGCAGGTTGACACGTGATGCACCACCGCGTTCGGCCACCGAAAAACGCTTGCCGGCGCAATGGCTGTATCGCAGGCCCAGGGCATCGGTATTGATGGTGCCGGAGCGGTAGCCGGTTTCGTGCACACGCACGGTGTGCGGTGCACGCCGGCTGCCCAGCAGCAGAAAGCGCTGGTAGTCCTGTTGCAACGGCGAAGGTGAAGGGCTCGTGTCAATCGCAGTCATGGGGTCTCCTTCTCTCGCAGCGGGCACCGTGCATCACATTCAGGCCGCCAGCTCCCTGACGTTGTACAGCAGGCCGCCGGCGGCAATCAGCAGCAGGGCGACCCCCGAGGCCAGGCTGATCATGCGGTTGCTGCGTTGCGAGGCGATCTTGCCGATGGCGAAGATGTAAAGGCTGAGCACGGCAAAATCGATGGCCACCCACAGCAACGACAGCACCACCATGCTCTTGCCGAATGACTCGGTGATCTGGATGAACTGCGGGAAGAAGGCGATGAAGAAGATGATGTCCTTCGGGTTGGAGATGCCCACCATGAAACCTTGCAGCAGCCCGCCGCGGCCAGGCTTGGCGAGGTCGCTTGGCGCCTCGGTTGCAGGCGCCTGCAGGGCTTCCCGCAACGTGCCGACGGCGATGTAGCCGATGAACAGGCAACCCAGCAGGCTCATGGCGCTGAGCCAGGCCTTGTCGATGGCGGCGCTGGTGAGAATGATCCAGGCCGCTGCGCCGATCAGCACCAGTGATGCCCAGTTGGTGCCGACAGCGGTGAACATGGCCTTGCGTGAGCCGGAGGCGGCCGCGGTGTTGACGATCAGTGCCACCACCGGGCCGGGGGTGGCGATCAGTAGCAGGACAGTCAGGGCGTAGGTAGCGGTGAGTGCGGTATTCACGGTCAGGTCTCGATCAGTATGTCGGGTGTTGCCGGCTGTACGGCATGGGCGTGGAACGGGCAGCGGGACGGGTTGAGCGACCCTGCCTCCTGCAGTTGGTACTGCTTCCACTCGTAGTTGTCGGCATCGCCGAAGAAGCCAAGGGTGTCGGGCATGACGCCGTCGTTGTAGTGGTGCACGCGCTCGCGGATGCGTTCGCGGATACGATGGCCGCTTTCGGTGTTGACGTTGGCCACTTCGTCGAAGTTCGCCCGCGGGTTGATGACGAAGGTAATGTGTGGCCCCAGGTTGCGGCTTTTCATCTGCTGGTGGCCGGGGAAGTTCATGTTGATGAACAGCGGCATGCCGGCAAAGCAGAACGACCAGGCATTGTCGTCGGGGTCGGTCGGGATGCCCTGCGGCCAGGGATGCGGGTCGCGCGCGTGCACACCACGCAACACCTTCCAGGCCAGCGCCTGTTGCTCGGCCAGTGTGTAGTCGGCGGCGGTTTCGAGAAACACCACCAGTGGGCTGCCGATACGCTGCTTGGGTGGGATAGGTGCGACGGTGCGCACGTAGTCGGCCAGGCCCATGGCGATGTCATCGGCCAGTTGCCCGGCTCGGGCGAAGAGGATGTGGCAGGTTGCGCCGTTTACCGCCTTGCGGCCGAACAGGCAGGGAAACTCGGGGTTGGCGAGGACACTGCGAAAATGTTCTACGGCTTTGTAGGTCCAATGTCGCGTGTTGCGCACATGGTCAGCGGCCAGCTCTAGCGCATCCAGGCGATAGCAAGTTCCATAACCCGTCGACATGATTTCCCCAGGCGTAAATTTGATGAACGTTCAAGTCACATGCAGGCAGGATCTTGGTTATGTTTATTATTTACCTGCATTTTCCGAGACGTCCTTGACGTTGTAAAACGCGTGGAACTATGACCTACTATTAGTCTTACTCATGCTCGGGGCGTCGCCATGTCGGAACGGATTCAGGCTTTGCACGCGCTGCGTGCCTTCGAGGTAGCCTCTCGCTATGGCTCATTTACCCGTGCCGCGGAAGAGCTGGCCCTGACCCAGGGCGCCGTCAGCCACCACATCAAGACCCTCGAAGCCATGTTCGGCTGCGACCTGTTCGAACGCCGCGGGCCGAAGCTGGCCCTGACCGAGCACGGCCGCCTGCTGGCGCAGGAACTCAAGGTTGGCTTCAAGATCATCGAAAATGCCTGCGCCCTGTTGCGCCAGGACCGCTACGGCCTGCGTCTGAAGGCACCGTCCACGCTGACCGTGCGCTGGCTGCTGCGTGCGCTGGATGCGTTCAAGAAGACCGAGGACAACTGCAGCGTGCAGCTGTCCAGCGTGTGGATGGACATCGACAGCGTGGACTTCTATTCCGAGCCCTACGACTGTGCGATCCTCCTGGCCAACGGGCGTTTTCCCGCCGATATCGAGAGTTTCAAGCTGTTCGATGAATGGCTGATCCCGGTGTGCCACCCGGATTACATGGCCCAGGCGCAACCGGACCTTGCCGATCTGGCCCAGTGCGAATTCCTGCACCCGTCCCCTGACCGGCGCGACTGGCGGCGCTGGCTGGCTCGCATGGACGCGCTGGACATCAGCATCGACCACGGGCAAGTGTTCGATACCCTCGACCAGGGCATCTCGGCCGCACAGCAAGGCCTGGGTATTTCGGTGGTCGACCTGGTGCTGGCCAGTGCCGACCTGCTGGCCGGGCGCCTGGTTACGCCGTTCAAGCACGCGGTGGCCACCGGCGACGGCTATTACATGACCTGGCTCAAGGCCAGCCCCAAGGCGCGGCAGATGCACAAGCTGCGCGAGTTCCTGCTTGGCCAGGTGCCACCGCTGCCCTGCAAGGACATCAATTACCTGTACGGCTGAACACGCGTTCGAGCATGCGCCCGGCCGTCGGCAAGCGCCCGGCGCTGAAAATATTTCGGCAAACACCTGCTGGCCCCAACAAAATGCGCTGCGACGGTGCGTCAGCGGTAGAATCGCCGCAATCAGCACAACAAACGATTCAGAGGTCGACGCGGTGGAGTTGCAGCAGGGCTTTGTCCTGACCCGACATTGGCATGACGCGCCCGAAGGCACCTTCGTGGAGTTCTGGCTGGCCACCGACCAGGGGCCACGGCAGCTGCGCCTGGCGCCACAGGCATCGGTGGCATTCATCCCCCAGGCGCAGGAAGCGCACGCACGGGTGCTGCTGGCCAACGAAGCCGGTGTCGAGCTGCGGCCGCTGCAGCTGAAGGACTTTGACCACCGCCCGGTGCTGGGCCTGTACTGCCGCCAGCACCGGCAACTGATGCAGTTGGAGCAACGCCTGCGCACGGCCGGTATCGAGGTGTTCGAAGCCGATATTCGCCCGCCCGAGCGCTACCTGATGGAGCGCTTCATCACCGCCCCGGTGCAGTTCACCGGCCAACCGGATGCCCAAGGCGTGCTCTGCGATGCCCAGCTCAAGCCCCTGCCGGGTTATCGCCCGCCGCTGCGCCTGGTGTCGCTGGACATCGAGACCAGCGAGCGGGGCGAGCTGTACAGCATTGCCCTGGAAGGCTGTGGCCAGCGCCAGGTGTACATGCTCGGGCCGGCCAACGGCACGGCTGATGGCCTGGACTTCGACCTGCACTACTGCGCCGACCGCGCCGACATACTGGCCTGCCTCAACCTGTGGATGGCCGAGCACGACCCGGATGCAATCGTCGGCTGGAACCTGATCCAGTTCGACCTGCGCCTGCTGCACGAGCACGCCAAGCTGCTGCAGGTACCACTGGCACTGGGACGCAATGGCGCGCCGATGACCTTGCGCAGCCATGCCGGTGGTGGCCACGTGTTCGCCGATGCCCCGGGGCGGCTGCTGATCGACGGCATCGAGGCGCTGCGCTCGGCGACCTGGAGCTTCCCGTCGTTCAGCCTCGAAAGTGTCGCCCAGACCTTGCTCGGTGAAGGCAAGGCCATCGATACGCCGTACCAGCGCATGGATGAAATCAACCGCCGCTTCGCCGAGGACAAGCCGGCGCTGGCGCGCTACAACCTCAAGGATTGCGAGCTGGTGACGCGCATCTTCGCCCACACCCGCCTGCTCGAATTCTTGCTGGAGCGGGCCTCGGTCACCGGCCTTGCGGTGGACCGCAGCGGTGGCTCGGTGGCTGCGTTCTGCCACTTGTACATTCCGCAGATGCACCGCCTGGGCTTCGTCGCGCCCAACCTCGGTAGCCGCCCCGACGAAGCCAGCCCCGGTGGCTTCGTCATGGATTCGCGCCCGGGCCTGTACGACTCGGTGTTGGTGCTGGACTACAAGAGCCTGTACCCGTCGATCATTCGTACCTTCCTGATCGACCCGGTGGGGCTGGTCGAAGGTTTGCGCCTGCCCGACGATGAACACTCGGTGGAAGGCTTCCGGGGTGGGCGTTTTTCCCGTAGCGAGCATTGCCTGCCGGCCATCGTCGAGCGGGTATGGCAGGGCCGGGAAGCAGCCAAGCGCGAGGGCAATGCGCCGCTGTCGCAAGCGCTGAAGATCATCATGAATGCCTTCTACGGGGTGTTGGGTTCGAGCGGCTGCCGCTTCTTCGACCCGCGCCTGGCTTCCTCGATCACCATGCGCGGCCACCAGATCATGCGCCAGACCCGTGCGCTGATCGAAGCCAGGGGCTACGAGGTGATCTACGGCGATACCGACTCCACTTTCGTCTGGCTCAAGGGCGCCCACGGCGAGGAGACTGCAGCACGCATCGGCCGTGAGCTGGTGGCCGAGGTCAACCAGTGGTGGCGCGAACACCTGCGCGAGCAGATGAGCCTGGATAGCGCGCTGGAGCTGCAGTTCGAGGTGCATTACCGGCGCTTCCTGATGCCCACCATCCGCGGTACGGACGAAGGCAGCAAGAAGCGCTACGCCGGGCTGGTGCAGCGGGCCGATGGCAGCGAGCAGATGGTCTACAAGGGCCTGGAGTCGGTGCGTACCGACTGGTCGCCGCTGGCCCGGGAGTTCCAGCAGGAGCTTTATGGCCGGATATTCCGCGGGGAGCCTTACCAGGCGTATGTGCGCGATTATGTACGGCGCACCCTGGCGGGCGAGCTGAATGAGCTGATGGTGTACCGCAAGCGTTTGCGCCGGCCGCTAGTCGATTACCAGCGCAATGTGCCACCGCACGTGCGTGCGGCCCGGCTAGCCGATGACTACAACCGCCGCCTTGGCCGCCCGTTGCAATACCAGCGCGGCGGCTGGATCAGCTATCTGATCACCCTGGCGGGCCCCGAACCCCTGGAAAACCTGCAAGCGCCGGTGGACTACGAGCATTACCTGACGCGGCAGCTGCAGCCGGTGGCCGATGCCATCCTGCCTTTTGTTGGCGACAGTTTCGAAGGGTTGACCGGCCAGCAGCTGGCGCTGTTCTGAAGAGGTGGTACCTATCTAGCTTATCGCTTGGCAAGCCTGCGTCTAGTGTCGGGCCTTTTGATCAGCCCGAGGCGCAACAACGTGACTACACCCAGCCAGGAACAACCGCCAACTGCCGATACGCTGGCCATGGAGCAGGCCTATCAGGACAACCTCATCGTCAAGCGACTGCCCAGATGGATTCGCCGGCTGCGAATCGTATCGCTGACCGAGCAGAACATCCCGGCCAACGGTCTGTATGAATCGCAGCATGCTGCATTACGCGACGCGTTGAAAGACAGCCTGGCCTGTCGACAGTGGCTGGAAAAGGAGCTTGCGCGAATCGAGGGCATCGACCGTTTCGTCAAGCCGCTGCTTCGACACGCCATGCAGGAAGAATTCGGCACCACGGAAAATGTCGATGGCCTGTATTTCAGGCGCTGGTACACCTACACCGCTCCCAGCCAGGGCACCGTGTGGGGGCGCTACCCGGTGGTGGAAAAGGACTATTTCGACGTACCGCTGATCGAGGCGGCACTGGACAACTTCACGCCGGGCGAGGGGCGGAACGAACAGCACAAGGACAACTGCATCGTCGACAGCCTGTCGCAACGGCTCCCCTCACCAACCGCGCCAGCCTTCGCACGCTTGTGCCGCAAGCTGGATCTGGGCAGGCGCTATCAACAGCACCTGGACAGTGTACTCAAAGCGCCGAGCAGCCAGGCAAGCGGCTGGCGCAGCATGGCTTCGACGCTTGCCCAGCTTTACAGCTCGGTCATGCTGATCGATGCGTGCAAGGCCAAGAGTGATGGCGTACTGAACGCCGCTGAACTGGAACTGGTGGTGGACCTGTGCAAGCACGGACGCCCCGGCACGCTCTACGAATCGAAAGTGGTGGCCCGGCAACTGAAGGCGTTCGGCTGCGACTTGCAACAGATCGTGATACTCGATGTATTTCATGACAAGGTCAGCCGCAAGATCATTGTCTATATTCCCGATGACCCCCACGGTCCCTGGACCGCAAGCCCCGACCTGGAAAGCTTCACCCGCAAGGTCTTGGGCAAGCGTCTGCGAGACAAGCGCTATCAGGATTTCTTCAAACGCTTCGTACGCCGGCGCGACAGCCAGCAGTTCTTCTCCAGGGTTGCCAAGGAACTGGTGGGCGTCGCCGATTGGGCAACTCGGGAAATGGACCAGCACATGCGGGACTACCCGCTGCCGTTGTTCGCCCAACTTGCCGCCGCGCGCATTGCCCATATCAAGGACGATGCTGCGCTGATTGCAACGCCGGTGTCAGACCTTGACCGCAAGGCCCAGGAAGCCCATCGGCAAAGGTTGGTTGCCGAGGGTTGGACCCTGGCCACGGTGGCGGGCGTGTTCATCCCCGCACTCAATGCACTGCTGCTGGCGGTAATGGTCTGGGACCTGCTGGGCGAGCTGTTCCAGGCCGTTGAAGACTGGCGCGAGGGCGATACCAGCGCCGCAATGGAGCATGTGCTCAACGTGACCAAAGACCTGGCCGTGATCGGTGTCACCGCCGTGGTATGGCGGGAAGCGAGCCGGGCCTGGGCCGCATTGGACCAGTGGGTGCCAGCGCGCCTGGAAGACGGCAGCGAGAAGCTCTGGAATGGAGACCTGGTGCCGTTTCGCAGCGCTGCACCTCCCGCTGGGGAAGTGGCCGATGCAATGGGCATCTACCGTGCCCAGGACAGAAGCTGGATGATCATGGACGGCCACAACTACGAAATCGTCCAGCGCGCAGATGAAGAGTGGCAACTGGCACCACGAGGTGGTCATGGACCTTTGTTGCGTCACAATGACGCCGGTGCCTGGCGGCTATGGACCGAGCAACCGGCCAGCTGGACAGACAAGCACAGGATGTTCCGCCGCCTTGGTGAGCGTTTCGCTCGCCTGGATGATGAACAGATTGACCAGGCCATGGCCGTCCATGCTCTGGATGCAGACCATCTACGGGCGCTGCATGTGTACGGCCGGCCACCTGAGGCCGAGCTGGTCGATACCGTAGAGCGCCTGCTGATCGATCGCCGGCTGCAAACCCTGCTGGACGATTTGAAGCTCGGGCGGGTGCCGGAGGACGCGCCGTTGCTGGCGAAGGCCCGCGCCCTGCCTGGCGTCACCGAGCAGGGCGGGCCAGCATTGGCGGCGCAGGTCTCGGCAAGGCGGCGCCAGCTGTTTCAACAGGTGTATGACGGGCAGCAGGAGCCAGACGATGCGGCGGTGGCAACCTTGCGCAAGGCGTTCCCGAGCCTGCATTGCCGAGCGGCGCGCGAGCTTGTGGGCGAGCTGTCGGCAGAAGGTGCGGAATTTCAGGCACTGGTCGGCGGCACAGTGCCGCTCCGGTTGGTCGAAAGGGCCAGGCTGAGCGTACTGCGCATACGCGTTGCGCGTGCCTGCGAGGCGCTGTTCATCGAGACGCCCCAGACCCTGGACCAGGCCAAGGTCGCGCTGACACTGTTGGAGACTCTGGATGTCAGGGAGACCAGGCCGCGCTGGCGGCTGTACGATGGCGGTAGCCCGCAGCCGATAATGACTACTGCTGGCGACGGGCAGAACTACAGGCTTGTGCATGACAACGGGCGGTTCGAGCTTGAGAACGCGTTAGGCCTCGAGCTGCGCGGCCCCGGCGAGCTGTTCGAGACCTTGGCGGAAGCGTTTGCCCCGGCCGATCATGCGGCACTCGGTATCACTGAACCCTACGCCCCGAGTTTGAGAGCAGTGTTGGCTCGGCAAATGCCCGGGCACAGCAGGGTACTCGCCCAGGTGTTGGGCAAAAACCCTCGACAGCCATGGATGCTGGCGCCAGTGCGCCTGGAGGATGGCAGGGTCGGATACCCGCTGGGCGGCTGCCAGGGATGCTTTGCCCGGTCTGCGTCTCGACCCCGGGCGTTCGAGGCGCGCCTGCGCGACCTTTACCCAGCGTACAGTGATGAGCAGATCGAAGATTGGCTGACCACCTTGCATGCTTCGGGGCGTGATACCGACACCGAACTCGGTGTGCTCGAAGAGCAGGCCCGCAGGTTGAACGACCACCTGAAAAGCTGGGAGTGGCGAGGGTTGCTGAATCGCGATCGACCCGAGCGCAAGCGGTTTCGCAAAGCACTCATGCAATGCTGGCGGGAACGGGTGCCCGCTCAGGTTCTCGCTCAGCATGAACGTCTGACGGTAACTTGGCAGTTCAGCGCGTATGACCTGCGCTCATTGCCTGAATTGGGCCCACTCTTCAGCTTCCCGCACGTTACCGAGCTTTCCCTGCGCAGCCTGTTGCTGAAGGAGGTACCAGAGCAATTCCTGCTTTCATTCCCCAATCTGAGCTCGCTGGAACTGAGCTACAACAAGTTGCAACGTCTGCCAGAGAGCCTGTCGTTGCTCAATGACTTGCGCATACTCGACTTGTCCGGCAATCGCATCTCTCTGGACGAGTCCCAGGCTCAAGTGCTGGCGCAATGCAGCCGGTTACGCTACCTGAACCTTTCGCACAATCGCTTGAACATGACCTTTTCTGTGGCGCAGATGAACCAGTTGGCCGAACTGCGTTTGCGCAATGCCGGGTTGGTATTGCTGCCCGAGGGCATCACGGATTGTCAGACGTTGTACATGCTCGATGCTTCCAACAACTTCATCAATCTGTTGCCCCCTAACTTCATCCAGTCCCGGTTGTGGCGGGAAGGCTACGTGGCGCTGTCAGGCAATCCTGTGCTGCTGCAACAGGCTGAAGATGTGCAGGAGGCCTGGAACATTCCGGAGGACAGTTCAGTCCCTCACAGGTTTCGTTGGATGGACCGCCTGGACGGTGTGGAACGCGAAAATCTGGGTATCCGCTGGAGCACTATCGAGCAAATGGATGGGGTGACGAACTTCATGCAACTGCTGAAACAGCTTACGCGCTCGCAAGACTTCACCCATCCTCGATATGGGGAAATGCTGGCCTCACGCGTTCTGGCCATGATGGAAAAGGTGGACAACTCAGCAGCACTGGCCAATGAAATTTTCGCCCATGCACTGGTCGAGAACTGCGCCGACAATGCCACGGTGGTCTTCCAGCAGCTTGAAATCCGATGCCTTGTGTGGGACGCCGAGCAGGCTGCCCCCTCTGGCAGCCAGGAACAAGCCCTGGTGAAACTGGCGCGGCAGTTGTGGAGGCAACAGGAGGTTGACTTCATCGCCTTGCGCGAGGCTGAGGCTGCAGGTGCGGGCAATGAGTCGATCGAATGGGCGCTGGCCTACTCGATCCGCTTGCGCGAGGACCTGGGCCTCCCTGGCAACGCGCGGAGCATGCTACACGCGGGCATCCCGGACCTGGATGACGCTTCGGTGATGCGCGCGGCTGATCAAATCAGGCGTAACGAGACAGACCAATCGGTGGCAGTGTGGATGGTCCAGCAACCGTTCTGGAGAAATTATCTCGAGAAACGCTACGTGCGTGAACTGGAAGTGCCGCCAAGTTTTCAGAACCAGTTGGCAGAGGATGCCAATGCCGAGGACGCCGCCAGGTTGATGGCGGAAATCAGGCTGTGGACCGAGAGGACCGAGCTTCAACTGACCATCGAGGCTCTGCAACGGCCGGTATGACCAGGGCGCATTGGACTATGCTCAAGCTACAAGTGATAGAGGTACTTTTTCGGGCTCGGGACGGGGAGCGACCGCACTTGGTAACCGCCGGTTACTGTTCATTCAAACATGGAGGCCTTTTGCTGGTTTACGCTCGCTTGTCGGATCTTTCGCCCTGATCTGTAGTCTTCTGGTTTATCGAGAGAATAAGGAGATACGCATGCTCGTCCGGTCACTGACCCTCGCCACCTTGCTCGCGCTCGTCGGCCCTGTGTTTGCTGCCGACAGTGACGCGCCGCTGGCCAAGGAACTGGGCAAGGCCAGGCCCTTGGTCGTCATTGCGCCCAGCAGCGCCGACCCGACGTTGCGTGGGTTGAACGAGGCTCTCAAGGATCCGGCCACCCAGGCCGCCTTCAAGGAGCGAAACCTGGTGCTCTACAGCGTTGCCAACATGATGGGCAAGCGTGAGGACAAGAACCTGGAGCAGCAGACTACCATGGCCTTGATCCGCGAGTTGAAGCTGGGTGCCAGCAAAGGCACCAAGGTGATCCTGGTGGGCAAGGACGGTGAACGGCACATGCTCAAGGACGATGAGGAGGGCGGGGCCATTGACCCGCAGGTTATTTTCAAGGCGGTCGATGAGCTGCCTGCCAGCGAAAAAGCCATGACGGCGCCCGAACCTGTGGCTGCAGCGGCACCGGAAGCCAAGGCCAAGGACAGCAAGCCCGCCAAGCCCGCCAAACCTGCCGCGCCGCCCAAGCCGCTGGAAGACTGACCCTGCACGACGGCCCCGAGGCACCTTGGGGCCGTTGTGTATCCCACTGTATCTGCCCACGCTGCAGACCCATTCCCATACAAAACCGCACCCCGCGCGATACATCCACGACATACCGCAACGGCCTAATGGCTCCACATTCCAACCACAGTGGAGCGACACCATGACTCAAGTACGAAACACCCTCGGCCTGCTCGGCGCTGCCCTGATCGGCAGCATGGCTTTGAGCAGCAGCGCTTTTGCCGTCGAGCCGTTGGCCCAGGGTTACCAGCTGGCTTCGGCCAAGGTGGCAGGCGAGGGCAAGTGTGGTGAAGGCAAATGTGGTGGCAGCGCAAAGGCCACCCAAGGCGAAGGCAAATGCGGTGAGGGCAAGTGCGGCGCCAGCGCCAAGGCCGGGGCCGAAGGCAAGTGTGGCGAGGGCAAGTGTGGTGATGCCTCGTTCGCCAAGACCGACAGCAACCACGACGGCAAGGTCTCTCGCGACGAGTTCCTGGCGGTGGCCAAGGACCGTGCCGGCGACTTCGACAAGATCGACAGCAACCATGATGGCTTCATCTCCGAACAGGAGGCGGCGGATCACCTCAAGGCGATCTACCAGGCTAATGGCAAGGCCATGCCCGAAGGATTGTTCAGCCACCTGACCGGCAAGTCCTGACCTTCTGCCCCATGAACCGCGCAACGCCCCTCCTGCTGGTCAGGCGGGGCGTTGTGCCTGTTGCGGAGACCTGTTCATGCACCCCACATCTTTGCCCCCTGCACCGTTACAGACCGGGCTTGGCCTGCGCCGCGGCCTGTTGCCGGAACTGCTGGCCATGGAGGCTGGCGCCGTGGACTTCCTGGAATGCGCACCGGAAAACTGGATTGCCGTGGGTGGTGCCTATGGCAAGGGCCTGGCGCAGTTGGCCGAGCGTTTTGCCATTACCTGCCACGGGCTGTCGTTGTCGCTGGGTGGCAGCGAGCCGCTGGACCGCCATTTCCTTGGCCAGACCCGCCAGTTTCTCGATCGCCACCAGGTGCGCCTGTACAGCGAGCACCTGAGCTACTGCAGTGATGACGGGCACCTGTATGACCTGATGCCCATTCCGTTCACCGACGAAGCGGTGCACCATGTGGCCGCGCGGATTCGCCAGGCCCAGGAACACCTGGAGCGGCGTATTGCCGTGGAAAACATCAGCTACTACGCGGCGCCGTACCAGGCGTTGAGCGAACTCGATTTCATCCGTGCGGTCCTCGATGAGGCCGACTGCGACCTGCTGCTGGACGTCAACAACGTATTCGTCAACGCCTGCAATCACGGCTACGACGCCCGCGAATTCCTGGCGGGCTTGCCCCAGGCGCGGGTCACCGGCATGCACGTGGCTGGCCATTACGATGAAGCGCCGGACCTCAAGGTAGACACCCATGGGGCTGCGGTGAAGGAGGATGTGTGGGCGCTGTACGCGGTCGCCTGTAAGCGTTTCGGTGTGCAACCGACGGTACTCGAGCGTGATTTCAACTACCCGCCGCTGGTCGAACTGCTCGCCGAAACGGCGCGCATCCGTGCTGTGCAGCGTGCTTCTGGAGGGCATGCAGATGAATGAGGCCTTGCGTGAGCAGCAGTACACCTTGGCCCGACACCTGCGTGACCCGCAGCGCCATGCGCCGCCGCCGGGCGTGGAGGCCCGGCGCCTGAAGGTTTACCGCGAGCTGTTCTATGGTGCTATCGAAGGTTTGCTGGCCGGCAGTTTTCCGGTGATGCGCCAGGCGTTGGGTGAACCGCGCTGGCATGCCCGAGTGCGAGACTTCTATGCCAACTATCGCAGCCAGACACCGTTGTTCACCGAGATTGCCGAAGCGTTCGTCGATTACCTGCAAGGCATCGAACTGGATGCACCCTGGCAGCTGGAGCTGGCGCACTATGAGTGGGTCGAGGCGCAGTTGTATCTGAGCGATGCGCAGGACCCGCCCCATGACCCGGCAGGCGACCTGCTGGAAGGGGAGCCACTGTTGTCGTGTGTGGCGCGGGTGTTGGCCTATCGCTGGCCGGTGGAGCGGATCGGGGCGGATTACCAGCCAGCGGTCGCGCCAGAGGCGCCGACCTTGTTGCTGGTTTATCGCGATGCGGGGCTGAAGGTGCGCTTCGCGCGCCTGGCGCCGCTGGCGTACCGGTTGCTGGCGCTGGAACAGGGCAGTGGGCGGGCGCGGTTGCAGGCGTTGGGCGGTGCTGTGGAGGAGGGGCTGCCGTTGCTGGAGGGGCTGCGCGAGCAGGGGGTCATCATCGGTACATGTTGAATCGTGGTATTGGGGCGCTTTGCGCCCAATCGCCGGCAAGCCAGCTCCCACAGGTACAGCGCATGCCCAGAATCTTGCGCAGTACCTGTGGGAGCTGGCTTGTCGTGGCGACGAACCGCGGCGATGGGCTGCAACGCAGCCCCGGCGATATCACCTGCAGAACCGCCCTCTGAGCCAATGATCCAGGCTCAACCGCCCAGCCCCTTTCAGCAGCAGTGGCAGCAACGCCACCAGGTAGATCAGCGGCAGCTTGAAGTTGCCAAAGCCCTGGTCGGTAATCGCATAACCTTGGGCCAGTTCGGCCAGGCTCGACCAGTGCGCCGGCCAATGCACCGCGGCAATCGCCACCACGGTCACCACCATCAGCCCAAACGAGGCCAGCCGGGTACCCAGCCCCAACAACAGCAGTAACGGCAGGATCAGCTCCGCCCACATCGACAGCTGCCAGTTCAGCTCTGCAGGCAGCAGGTTGAAGGGGAACGGGAAGTTCGCCTGCAGGTCGGCGAACCAGTTGCTGCCATT
This sequence comes from Pseudomonas sp. 13159349, assembly GCF_013305685.1. Taxonomy (NCBI): domain Bacteria; kingdom Pseudomonadati; phylum Pseudomonadota; class Gammaproteobacteria; order Pseudomonadales; family Pseudomonadaceae; genus Pseudomonas; species Pseudomonas sp. 13159349. The sequence continues at coordinate 2,281,446 of NZ_CP045553.1, forward strand.
GAATTTCTCCCAGCCGGATTCAAAAAACTCCCAGGCCAGAAACAGCCGCAATGGCAGGTCGGCGCTCCAGGTACCGAAGCGGTCGAAGGTGGTCAGGGTGCGGGTCAAGGTGGTCATGTTGGATTCTCTCTTCAGGAAAGGGCACGGGCGTTACGGCGTTGCTGACGGGCCAGCTTGGCGGTGAGCTTGACGGCGATGGCGCTGAACATCAGGGCGAACGCCAGCGGGTACCAGCCGCCCATGGGGATGCGTTTGTAGAACGACAGGCAGAACACCGCGGCCAGTACCCACATGCCGGTACTGTGCAGGGCCTGCCAGGCATGGCCACCCAACAGGCGCATCGGGGCCTTGAACGAGGTGATGGTGAGCAGCAGCAGGAACAGGTAGCCGAGGGTGCCGGGCAGGCTGGAAGTAAACGTGCGGCCGGCCCAGAACAGCTCGGGGAATTGCTGGGCATAGCGGTAGATCAGTACGCCGTGCACGGTGTGGGAAAAGGCGAATGCCAACCCCAGATAGCGCCGTTCCTGGAGGATGCGGCGGCTGCTGGTGCCAGGCAGCAAGGTCACCAGCGACGAGGCCAGAAAGGCCAGCAGGAATAGCGCGAAGGAGCTGCGCGCAGTGGCACGGATCGCACTGCGCAGGCCGTCCGGATCAGGTTGGCTGGCCAGGACCACGGCGGTCATCGCCAGGGTCAGGCCGGCGAGCGTGGCGAACAGCTTCCAGCCGGAGGGAAGGGTGAGGGGTTTCATCAGGGAGGCTCCCGGGGTGTGGTTGTGTGACCGGGAGTGTGTCGGGGTGGGGTATCTGCAGTGTGTCGGCGGTGGTGGGGTTGTGTATCGGATTGTAGAAGTCGCTCAAGCGCCGCAGTCCCTGTAGGAGCGGCCTTGTGTCGCGATGGGCTGCGAAGCAGCCCCAGGTTTTCAGCTTCGCCGCATGAATTGCCGGGGCCGCTTTGCGGCCCGATCGCGACACAAGGCCGCTCCTACCTGAGATTGCCTTACTTCAGCTCGATCTGCGCGCACAGCCCGCCGCCTGCGCGGTTGCTCAGGGTCAGTCGGCCGCCCATGGCCTGGATCAGCTGATGGGCAATCGCCAACCCCAGCCCGGTGCCGCCGGTGCTGCGGTTGCGTGAGCCTTCCACGCGATAGAACGGCTTGAGTACTTCATCCAGTTCGCCACCGGGGATGCCTGGCCCGTTGTCGAGCACTCGGATCACGGTCAGGTCCCCTTCGCGGCATACCTCCAGCTCGGCAGCACCAGCAAACTTGAGGGCGTTGTCCACCAGGTTCACCAGCACCCGACGCAGGGCATGCGGGCGGGTTTCCAGCAGGCTGCCGCTGCTGCCATGGCGCAGCACCTGGGCACCACTGTCCTGGTAGTCGAACACCAGGCTGTCGAGAAAGGCATCGAGGTTGACCCGGCACGGTGCCTCGGTGCTGGTATCCATGCTGCGGGCATAGGCAACGCCTTCGCGCACCAGATGCTCCATCTCGCCAAGGTCGTTCCACAGCTTGTCCTTCTCTACTCCTTCGTCCATCACTTCGACACGCAGTTTCATGCGCGTGATCGGTGTTTGCAGGTCGTGGGAAATGGCCGCCAGCAACTGCATGCGTTCCTTGAGGTAGGCAGCGATGCGCGCCTGCAGGGCGTTGAAGGCCACGGCGGCGTAGCGCACCTCGCGCGGGCCGCTTTCATCCAGCTGCACGCCAGGCTTGTCCGGGTCGAGATTGTCCACCGCGCGGGCCAGACGGGTCAGCGGGCCGATCGCCAGGCGTACCGCCAGCCAGGTGCACAGCAACAGCACGGCCAACTGGATCAGCAGCACCACGGGCAGCCAACGTGCCACCGGGAGCGGCGACGGGGTTACGTCGATGGTCAGCGGAGCGCCATCGGCGAGGGTCAGGTGGGCCTGGAAGTGCGCATTCGGGCCGGGGATTTCCTGGAAGGAAAGGCGATAGTCGGCGCCAATGGCCTTGACGATCGAGTCCGCGGCCATGGGCGGGTCGCTGGTCGGCATGGCTTCGCCCGCCAGGCCCTGGTCCAGCCGGTAGCGGTAGGTACGCCGCTCCAGACGCGGCAGCCAGGCGGGGCGCTCGGCCGCGGGCAGGCGGTCGAGGATGGCCACCGAGGTGGCCACGTCCTGCTCCAGGGTGCTGAGCATCATCGAGCGGCTGCTGATGTAGCGCTCGTAGGCCTGCAGCCCGAACGACAGGCCGTAGGCCAGCACCAGGCCGGTGAAGAAGATAAGTGCCAGGCGCGAGGCCAGGGTACGTGGCCACTTCATGATGGTGACTCGAGCAGTTGCACCGGCAGCGAGAACACGTAGCCCTCGCTGCGCACGGTCTTGATGCAGCTGGGTTCGCGGGCGTCGTCACCCAGGCGCTGGCGCAGGCGGCTGACCAGCAGGTCGATGGAGCGGTCGAAGATGTCGGCTTCGCGGCCCTGGGTCAGGTTGAGCAACTGCTCACGGCTGAGCACCCGCTGCGGGTGGTCGAGAAACACCCGCAGCAGGCGGTATTCGGCACCGCTCAGGGCTACCAGGGTGCCTTCGCTGTCGAGCAGGTGGCGCGCGGTGGTGTCCAGCCGCCACTGGCCGAAGCCGAGCAGGCGGCTGCTTTCGCTGATGGTCAGGTTGGGCGGCAGCATGCGCGTGCGGCGCAGCACGGCGTTGATGCGGGCCAGCAGTTCCCGGGCCGAGAACGGCTTGGTCAGGTAATCGTCGGCGCCCATTTCCAGGCCGATGATGCGGTCGGTTTCGTCGTTGCGGGCGGTCAGCATCAGCACCGGGGTGTTGCGGTGCTTGCCGGCGCGCAGCTCGCGGCACAACAGCAGGCCGTCGTCGCCGGGCATCATGATGTCCAGAACGATCAGGTCGACGCTGTTGGCTTCGAGAAAGGCGCGCATCTGCCGGCCGTCGGCGACGATGCTGGTGCGCAGGCCGTTCTTCTTCAGGTAGTTGCCGACCAGTTCGCGGATTTCGCGGTCGTCGTCGACGATCAGGATGTGATCGACGTGTTCCATGCGCTGCGTTCCTGTTCAAGAGGGGATGGGCGCAGTGTACCGAGCGCGTTCGCGCTTGCCTGCGGGGGTTTGTATTGCAGTGTATCTGCCATGCGTACAGACACAGGAGGAAGCACATCACAGCTTCGGGCGACACATACGGGATACCTGGCCGGCGTGAAATGGCTCTCGACCGGGGAGCGCAACTCCCCACCCTCAAGCGTTACACAGGAGAGATGCCATGAACTTCAATACCTTCGCCCGTGCCAGCCTGCTTGCCGTGCTCAGCTTCGGCGCCATTGCCGCCCAGGCCTCCACCATGCCGATGGACGACAGCGGGGTCATGCAGTACCGCTACGGTGACCACCTGGATGTGAAGAAAGTGCTGTCGATACAGGATGACCAGAGCGACGCCTGCGGCCTGGTGAACACCCGCATGGACTACCTCGACTCCAAGGGCCAGCGGCAGAGCGTGCAGTACCGCACCTATGCCACCGGCGGTTGCCATGAGAATTGATCGCCGCTTGTTGTTGAAGGTTGGCGGCATTGCCCTGGCGCTGGCCGGCCTGGGTCTGGGCGGGCACCTGATGGCCCGCGACAGCTACGGTGCCATGCCGTCGCTGTCCGGCGCCAGCCAGTGGCTTAACTCGGCGCCGCTGGATGGCCCCGGGCTCAAGGGCAAGGTGGTGCTGGTGGACTTCTGGACCTGGGACTGCATCAACTGCCGGCGCAGCCTGCCGCATGTGAACGAATGGGCGCGGCGCTATGCCGACCAGGGCCTGGTGGTGGTCGGCGTGCACACCCCGGAGTACGACTACGAGCACGATGTAGGCACCTTGCGTGACAAGGTGGCCAGCCTGGGGATCGCTTACCCGGTGGCGGTGGATAACGACTACAAGGTGTGGAATGCCTGGGGCAACCAGTTCTGGCCGGCACACTACTTTGTCGACCGCAAGGGGCAGGTGCGCCATGTGCACTTTGGCGAGGGGGATTATGGTGGGCAGGAGCAGGTGATACAGACGTTGCTGGATGAGAAAGGGTGAGTTGTCTGTGCCGGCCTCTTCGCGGGCTTGCCCGCTCCCACAGGGATTTGCGTAATCAGTGAAATTTGCGCAGTACCTGTGGGAGCGGGCAAGCCCGCGAAGAAGCCGACACCTGTCTGTCAGGTGAAACTGGCAAAGTGCGCCTGCATCCGCGCCGCATCCGCTTGGCGCCCGCTGAACAACTCGAACGCCTTCACCGCCTGGAACACGGCCATGTTGCTGCCATCCAGGGTGCGGCACCCCAGTGCCCGGGCGGCGCGCAGCAGTTCGGTCTCCAGCGGGAAGTAGATGATCTCCGCCACCCACAGGCGAGCATGCAGCAGCTCCACCGGCAGCGGCGTGCCCGGCAGCTTGGCCATGCCCACCGGTGTGGTGTTGACCAGCCCGTCCGCCTCGGCCAGGGCCGTGGCCAGGTCGGTGCCGACAACGGCGCGCCCGGCACCGAAATGGGCATTCAGGTTGTCCACCAGGGCCTGTGCACGGGCCACGTCCACTTCGAACAGTACCAGCCGCTCGACCCCTTCACCCAGCAGGGCATGGGCCACGGCCGAACCTGCGCCACCGGCACCCATCTGCACTACCTGGCGCCGTGCCACATCCGGCAGGCCACGGCGCAAACCTTCGGCAAAGCCCAGGCAGTCGGTATTGTGGCCGACCCGCTTGCCGTCCTTGAGCACAACGGTATTCACCGCACCGATGCCGCGGGCTTCGTCCGACAGTTCGTCGAGCAACGGCAGGATCGCCTGCTTGAACGGGTAGGTGATGTTGAGCCCGGTAAAGCCGGTGTGTTGGGCGGCGTCGAGCAAGCCGGGCAGGGCGCTGTCGTCCAGTTGCAGCTGGTCGGCATCGATCAGCCGGTACAGGTAGCGTAGCGCCTGGGCATCACCTTCGTGTTCGTGCAGGGCAGGGGTGCGCGACAGCTGGATGCCGCGGCCGATCAGGCCGGCGAGGATGGCTTGCTGGCTCATGCGCTGCGCTCCTGCAACATTTCGGCAAAGTGGCTGATGGCCATGCGATAGCCATGGCTGCCCAGGCCGCAGATGACCCCGACGGCGATGGACGATATGAACGACAGGTGACGGAACGGTTCGCGCTTGTGCACGTTGGACAGGTGCACTTCGATAACCGGCACTTCGCCGGCCACCAGGGCATCGCGGATGGCCACCGAGGTGTGGGTCCAGGCACCCGGGTTGATCACGATGCCGGCGCAGCGGCCACGGGCGGCATGGATCCAGTCGATCAGTTCGCCTTCGTGGTTGGTTTGGCGGAATTCGATTTCCAGGCCGAGGGAGTGGGCAGTGTCGGCACAACCCTGGGCCAGGTCGGCGAGGGTTTCGTGGCCGTACTGGGCAGGCTCGCGGGTGCCCAGCATGTTCAGGTTGGGGCCGTTGAGTACGAGAATAAGGGGCTTCATTACGGGCATCGCTTTGTTGTTGTTGGATGCTTCCTAGTTTTGTACCGCCTGGTTAGTTTAGTCAATTGGACTAAACCGCTGTTCCGGGAAAGTGGGCGATTATCGAACCCTCAGCAACTCAGACTGGATTACAAAATTGTAATTTTCCCGCCACCGCCCCGATAAGCGCGGCTTTCTACAGTCCCTCGGCAAATCTCGCCGACGAGGACTGTTTCGTGCCCATCCCCCGCAAGACCGCCTTGCTCTGCCTGTTGCTGGCTGGCGCCGGCACTGCCCAGGCCAGCCAGAGCCTGAGCCTGCCCCAGGCGCTAGACGCCGCCTTTGCTCAGAACCCGGAGCTGGCCGCAGCCGGACGGGAAATCGGCATTGCCGATGGCGAACGGCGCCAGGCCGGGCTGATCCCCAACCCGGAGCTGTCCTGGGAGGTCGAGGACACCCGCCGTGACACCAGCACCACCACTGTCACCCTCAGCCAACCGCTGGAGTTGGGCGGCAAGCGCGGCGCACGCATCGCCGTGGCCGGTGCTGGCCAGGCCATTGCCCTGCTGGACCTGGAACGCCAGCGCAACGGCCTGCGCGCCGATGTGATACAGGCCTTCCACGCGGCCCTGCGCGCACAGACCGCGCTGGATTTGGCGCAGCAATCGCAGGCGTTGACCGAGCGTGGGCTGCGAGTGGTGCAGGGGCGGGTGACCGCTGGCCAGTCATCGCCCGTCGAGGCCACCCGGGCCCAGGTGCAGTTGGCCCAGGCCCAGGCTGAAGTGCGCCGTGCGCAAACCCAGCGCAGTGTGGCCTACCAGGCCCTGGCACGGTTGACCGGCAGCCCGCTGGCAAGCTTCGACCAGTTGCAGGCAGCCAACCTGTCCCCCGGTGATGCACCCAGCGCCGATGCTCTGCTCGACCAGGTCGAGCAAACGGCCGAATGGCGCCTGGCCGCCGCCCAGGTCGAGCGCGGCGAAGCGTCCCTGGGATCGGAAAAGGCCCTGCGTATTCCCAACCTCACCGTCAGCCTTGGCAGCCAATACAGCCGCGAAGACCGCGAGCGGGTCAATGTGGTGGGCCTGTCGATGCCCTTGCCGCTGTTCGACCGCAACCAGGGCAACGTGCTGGCCGCGGCCCGCCGTGCCGACCAGGCGCGTGACCTGCGCAACGCCGTGGAGCTGCGCCTGCGCAGTGAAACCCGCAGCGCCGTCAGCCAGTGGACCACGGCCATGCAGGAAGTGCAGGCCTATGACCGCACCATCCTGCCTTCTGCCCAGCAGGCCGTGGACACCGCCACACGCGGTTTCGAAATGGGCAAGTTCGCCTTTCTCGATGTACTCGACGCCCAGCGCACGCTGATCGAGGCACGCGGGCTGTACCTCGAGGCGCTGGCCTCGGCGACCGACGCGCGGGCACAGGTCGAGCGGATCTATGGCGACCTCGATGAGCTGAGCAACAAATTGAACAGCAGGAGCAACAATGACTAATCCACGCAAGATAGCCCTTCTGGCTGCCGCCATTGCCGCGCTTGGCCTGGGTGGCCTGGCCTGGACCGGCAACCTCGGCAACGCGTCAGGCACTGAAGCCCGGCACGACGACCACGGCGAAGACAGCCACGGCCACGGCGAGGAACAGGCCGGCGAAGGCCACGAAGAAGAGGAGGGCAAGCTGCACCTGTCCATCGCCCAGATCGAAGCTGCCGGTGTGCAACTGGCCAATGCCGGCCCTCGTGAACTGGGCACCGCCATCAGCTTCCCGGGTGAAATCCGCTTCGACGAGGACCGTACCGCCCACGTCGTGCCACGCGTGCCCGGTGTGGTCGAGTCGGTGCAAGCCGAGCTGGGCCAGGCGGTCAAGCGTGGTCAGGTGCTGGCGGTAATTGCCAGCCAGCAGATTTCCGACCTGCGCAGCGAACAACAGGCTGCCCAGCGCCGCCTGGAACTGGCGCGCCTGACCTTCCAGCGCGAACAGCAGCTGTGGCAGGAGCGGATCAGCGCCGAGCAGGATTACCTGCAGGCCCGTCAGGCGTTGCAGGAAGCAGAGATTGCCTTGGCCAACGCCCGGCAGAAGGTCGCCGCCGTGGGCCCGGCCGGTGCCGGCAACCGCTATGAACTGCGCGCGCCGTTCGATGCAGTGGTGGTGGAAAAGCACCTGACCGTGGGTGAGGTGGTCGATGAGACCAGCAATGCCTTCACCCTGTCTGACCTGAGCCGGGTCTGGGCCACCTTCGCCGTCGCCCCGCGCGACCTGGACAAGGTGACCACCGGCCGCAATGTCACGGTCAGCGCGCCGGACCTGGGTGCCCGGGTCGAGGGCAAGGTCAACTACGTCGGCAGCCTGCTCGGCGAGCAGAACCGTGCCGCCACTGTCCGCGCCACGCTGGCCAACCCCAACGGCGCCTGGCGCCCTGGGTTGTTCGTCAACGTCGCGGTCAGCGTCGAACGCTTCAACGCCGCCGTGGTGGTACCGGAAAGCGCATTGCAATCCTGGGAAGAGCAGACCGTGGTGTTTGCCCGTACCGAGGAAGGCTTCGAGGCCCGCCCGGTGAAGGCCGGCCGCCGCGACGCCGGCCTGGTGGAAATCACCACCGGCCTTGCCGCCGGAACCCAGGTGGCCGCTGCCGGCAGCTTTGTCCTCAAGTCCGAGCTGGGCAAGGGCTCGGCCGAGCACAGCCATTGATCACGGGGACACCTGCATGTTCGAACGCCTGATCCAATTCGCCATCGAGCAACGCCTGGTGGTGATGCTGGCCGTGGTCCTGATGGCCGCGGTGGGTATCCACAGCTACCAGAAACTGCCGATCGACGCTGTACCGGACATCACCAACGTCCAGGTGCAGATCAATACCGCCGCACCTGGCTATTCGCCGCTGGAGACCGAGCAGCGCATCACCTTCGCCATCGAGACCGCCATGGCCGGCCTGCCCGGGCTCAAGCAGACCCGCTCGCTGTCGCGCTCGGGCCTGTCGCAGGTCACGGTCATTTTCGACGACGGCACCGACCTGTTCTTCGCCCGCCAACTGGTCAACGAGCGCCTGCAAGTGGCGCGTGAGCAGTTGCCCGCCGGCATCGAAGCGGGCATGGGGCCGATTTCCACCGGGCTGGGTGAAATCTTCCTGTGGACGGTGGAAGCCGAGCAGGGCGCGCTGAAGGAAGACGGCACACCCTACACCCCGACCGACTTGCGGGTAATCCAGGACTGGATCATCAAGCCGCAGTTGCGCAACGTGCCCGGGGTGGCCGAAGTCAACAGCATCGGCGGCCATGCCAAGCAGTACCTGATTGCGCCGGAGCCCAAGCGCCTGGCGGCCTACAAACTCACCCTCAACGACCTGATCGCGGCGCTGGAGCGCAACAACGCCAACGTCGGCGCCGGCTACATCGAGCGCAATGGCGAGCAGTTGCTGATTCGCGCGCCAGGCCAGGTGGCGTCGGCCGAGGACATCGCCAATATCGTCATCTCCAGTGTCGATGGCACGCCAATCCGCGTCAGCCATGTTGCCCAGGTCGGCCTGGGCGAAGAGCTGCGCTCGGGCGCGGCCACCGAAAACGGCCGGGAAGTGGTGCTGGGCACGGTGTTCATGCTGATTGGCGAGAACAGCCGCACAGTGGCCCAGGCGGTCGCCGCCAAGCTGGTGGAGATCAACCGCAACCTGCCCAAGGGCGTGGTCGCGGTGACGGTGTACGACCGCACCAACCTGGTGGAAAAGGCCATCGCCACGGTGAAGAAGAACCTGGTCGAGGGCGCCATCCTGGTCATCGCCGTGTTGTTCCTGTTCCTGGGCAACATCCGCGCTGCATTGATCACCGCCATGGTCATTCCGTTGTCGATGCTGTTTACCTTCACCGGCATGTTCAGCAACAAGGTCAGCGCCAACCTGATGAGCCTGGGCGCCCTGGACTTCGGCATCATCGTCGACGGCGCGGTGGTGATCGTGGAGAATGCCATCCGCCGCCTGGCCCACGCCCAGCAACGCCATGGCCGCATGCTGACCCGCACCGAGCGCTTCCATGAAGTGTTCGCTGCCGCCCGTGAGGCGCGCCGGCCGCTGATCTACGGCCAGCTGATCATCATGGTGGTGTACCTGCCGATCTTTGCCCTGACCGGGGTGGAGGGCAAGATGTTCCACCCTATGGCCTTTACCGTGGTCATCGCCCTGCTTGGTGCCATGATCCTCTCGGTCACCTTCGTGCCGGCGGCCATTGCCCTGTTCGTCACCGGCAAGGTCAAGGAAGAGGAGGGCCTGGTAATGCGCACGGCGCGTCAGCGCTATGCCCCGGTGCTGGCCTGGGTGCTGGGCCGGCGCAAGCTGGCATTCGCTGCCGCCGCTACCTTGGTGTTGCTGTCCGGGGTGATGGCCAGCCGCATGGGCAGCGAGTTCATCCCCAGCCTCAGCGAAGGCGACTTTGCCCTGCAGGCCCTGCGCGTGCCGGGCACCAGCCTGTCGCAGTCGGTCGACATGCAGCAGCGCCTGGAACAGGCGATCATCGCCCAGGTGCCGGAAGTGGAACGGGTGTTCGCTCGCACCGGCACCGCCGAGATCGCCTCCGACCCGATGCCGCCGAACATTTCCGACGCCTATGTGATGCTGCGTCCGCGTGAGCAATGGGGCGACCCGGGCAAGCCGCGTGATGAGCTGATCGCCGAGGTACAACGTGCCGCCGCCAGCGTGCCGGGCAGCAACCACGAGCTGTCGCAGCCGATCCAGCTGCGCTTCAACGAGCTGATTTCCGGTGTGCGCAGCGATGTGGCGGTGAAGCTGTTTGGTGATGACATGGACGTGCTCAACCGCACCGCAGCGCAGATCGCCAGCAGCCTGCAAGGCGTGCCGGGCGCGTCCGAGGTAAAGGTCGAGCAGACTACCGGCCTGCCGGTGCTGACCATCGATATCGACCGCGACAAGGCGGCCCGCCATGGCCTGAACGTGGGCGATGTGCAGGACGCCATTGCCATTGCCGTGGGTGGCCGCACCGCCGGTACGCTGTACGAAGGTGACCGCCGTTTCGACATGGTGGTGCGCCTTTCGGAAACCCTGCGCACCGATGTCGACGGGCTGGCCAGCCTGCTGATTCCGGTGCCGGCCAGTGCTGCTGCGGGTGCCGGGCAAATCGGCTTCATTCCGCTGTCGCAGGTAGCCACGCTGAACCTGCAGCTGGGGCCGAACCAGGTCAGCCGCGAGGATGGCAAGCGGGTGGTGGTGGTCAGTGCCAACGTGCGCGGGCGTGACCTGGGCTCGTTTGTCGAGGAGGCAGAACAGACGCTGATCCAGCAGGTGCAGATACCGCCGGGTTACTGGACCCGCTGGGGCGGCCAGTTCGAGCAGCTGCAGTCGGCGGCCGAGCGCCTGCAGGTGGTGGTGCCGGTGGCCTTGCTGTTGGTCATGGCGCTGTTGCTGATGATGTTCAACAACCTCAGGGATGGCCTGCTGGTGTTCACCGGCATCCCGTTCGCCCTTACCGGCGGGGTGCTGGCGCTGTGGTTGCGCGACATTCCGTTGTCCATATCCGCTGGCGTGGGGTTCATTGCCTTGTCGGGGGTGGCGGTGCTCAACGGGCTGGTGATGATCGCCTTTATCCGTAGCTTGCGGGAGGAGGGGCGCACGCTGCGGGCAGCGGTCGAGGAGGGCGCGCTGACGCGCTTGCGGCCGGTGCTGATGACGGCACTGGTGGCGTCGCTGGGGTTCATCCCGATGGCCTTGGCTACCGGGACCGGGGCCGAGGTGCAAAGGCCGCTGGCGACCGTTGTGATTGGCGGGATTCTGTCGTCCACCGCACTGACCTTGCTGGTGTTGCCTGCGTTGTATCAGTGGGCGTATCGGCGGGAAGAGGTGCAGGAGGGGTGAGCGTTTTGGGGCCGCAAAGCGGCCCCAAATTCTCAAACAGTACGACGAGCCCCAGCCCTTGCACCGTCGCCCCCAGCCTCATCATGCAACGAAATCCGCGAAGTCTCCGGCAACGCCAAACCACCCACCAAAGCCACCAGCGCAATCACCACCAGGTAGAACGCCGGTGCCAGGCTGCTGCCGGTCTGCCCGATCAGCCAGGTCGCCACCAGCGGCGCAGTGCCGCCAAACAGCGTATAGGCCACGTTGTAGGTAATTGCCGAAGCGGTATAGCGGGTGCGGGTGGGGAAGCTTTCCGACAGCAATGCCGCCGTGACCACGCCACTGCACAGCGCTCCCACCGCCAGCAGGATCACTCCCAGCAGTGCACCGGGCATCGAGCCGGAACTGGCCAGCCAGTACGCGGGGAACACGCACAGCATCACCCACAGGCAGGTAAAGCCGATGGTCTTGCGTCGCCCCACGCGGTCCGAGAACGCTCCGGCCAGCGGGCAGCCGACTGCGGCGAACAGCAGGGCCACGGTGGTTACCAGCAGCGATTGCGCGCGGGTCAGGTTGCCGACCAGTTGCAGGTAGGTGGCGAAGTAGGTGGTGAACATGTAGAACGACAGCGCGGTCAGCGAAATGAAAGCCCCCAGGTTGCGGATAGCCCGGCCATGGTTGCGCAGGGTTTCCTTGAGCGGCGAATGTTCATGCTCCTTGCCTTGGGCGATGGCTTCGCGGAACGCCGGTGTTTCTTCCATGCGCCAGCGCAGGTACAGGCCGACCAGCCCCAACGGCGCGGCGATCAGGAACGGAACGCGCCAACCCCATGCATTCATCGCCTCGGCCGACAGGCTGGCTTCCAGGCCATAAGCGATCACCGCCGCGCAGGCAAAGGCGGAAAAGGTCGACACCGGCACGAAGCTGCCATAGAAGGCGCGCTTGTCGTTGGGCGCGTGCTCCATCAGGTAGGCGCAGGCCCCGGCATACTCGCCACCGGCAGAAAAGCCCTGCAGGCAGCGCGCCAGGGTCAGCAGCGCGGGGGCTGCCAGGCCGATGCTGGCGTAGGTCGGCAGCAAGCCGATGAGGGTAGTGGAGCCGGCCATCAGCAGGATGGTCAGCGACAGGATGCGCTTGCGCCCCAGGCGGTCACCCAGCGCGCCGAACACGATGCCGCCCAGCGGGCGCAGGGCGAAGGCCACGGCGAACACCGCAAAGGTCTTCAGCAAGGCCACGCTGGCGTCTTCGCTGGCGAAGAACTGGCTGGCGATCAGGGTTGCGAGAAAGCCGTAGACGGCGAAGTCGAACCATTCGACGAAATTGCCGATGGCCGAGGCGGCGATCACCCGGCGCAGGGTGGCGGGGGATACCTCGTGAGGTGTGGGCATGCGAGTGCTCTCCGGTTCCATGGGCAGGCATGATGAAAGTGGCGCGGTCGGGCCGCGCCATCATTGTTGTGCTTGCCAGTAGATCGCCGGGTGCTGGAGGACGCTTTGTCGAGGGCGACCTCGGGATACCTGATTCAACCGCGAGCTGTTCGCTTGGCACGGTCCACTGTAGGAGCGGCCTTGTGTCGCGAAAGGGCTGCGCAGCAGCCCCTCGATTGCAGCTTCGCTACTGACATCGCCGGGGCCGCTCTGCGACCCTTTCGCGACGCAAGGCCGCTCCCACAAGAGCCAATGCAGGCCGGGATGTTCATGCAAGACAGGCCATGCGCTCAGAAGCGCATGTCCAGCGCCAGTTCGAAGGTGCGCGGCGGCCCCATGTAGTACTGGCTGTTGTAGGCCTGCTTGGCATACACCTCGTCGGTCAGGTTGCGTACCCGACCGGTGAGCGTGGTGTGTTCATCCAGCCGGTAGCGGGCGAACGCACCGAACAGGGTGTACGCCGGGGCCTTGAGGCTGTTGGCGTTGTCGGCATACACCGAGCCCACGTAGCGCCCGTCTGCCCCCACCGACCACGCCGGGGTCAGGCTGTAGGTAAGCCACAGGTTGGCGACGTTGGCCGGTACGTTCACCGGTGCGTTGCCCTTGCGCGACACCGACACGCCGTTGACCGCCTCGTTGAACTCGTCGTACTGCGCATCGACATAGGCATAGTTGGCCTCGGCCAGCAGCTTCGGCGTCACCTGCAGGCGCCCGGACAGCTCGACGCCGCGGGAGGTCTGCTGCCCTGCCTGGACCGTGAGGTTGGCGTCGTTGGAGTCGCGCACGGCAAAGTCCTTGCGCACGATCTGGTACAGCGCCAGCGTGGCCGCACCGCGCCCGTCGAGAAAGTCGAACTTGCTGCCCACTTCCCACTGCTCGCCCTTGGACAGGTCGAACATCCCGACGTTGGAATAGGTCGCCGCCGCCAGCGAGCCTGCCGGCAGGTCGGCAGAGGTACTGTACTGCGCATAGACGCTGGCGGACGGGGTCAGCGCATACGTCAGGCCGATACGCCCGGAAAGCGGTTCCCAGCGGCGTTCGAAGAACGCCGGCGAGGTTGGCGTCACCGCGCCGTAGTTGGTCACCTGCATGTCCAGGTAGTCGTAGCGCAGGGCGGTCAGCAGGGCCAGGCGTTCGGTGAGTTGCAGGCGGTTTTCGGCAAACACCGCGCGGTTGGTCACCTCATGACGGCGTTGCTTGGTCAGGCCGGCATTCACCCCGGGGATGTCGTCGAAGCTGCCGGGGGCGAAGTGCTCGGCATCGACCACGTCGCTCCAGCTGCTTGAGGTGGGGTAGAGGGTCTGGCGCATGCGCGAGTACTCCAGCCCCAGCGACCACTGGCTGGCCAGGCCGAACAACTGGTTGTCGTGGCGCAGCTCGATGCGGTCACCCAGCAGGTTCTGGTCGTGGCGCTGCAGGTAAGGGCTGCTGCGTCGTACCTTGCCATCGCTGGTGTAGCTGTAGCGTTCGAGGTTGCGGTAGTCGCGCTGGGCGTTGTAGTGGTACAGCGTGTTCTGCACGCTGGTGCTGTCGCTGAGCTGGTAGTCGAGGATCGAGCGTAGCCAGCGTACCCGCTGCTCATAGCGCCCGTCGCCGACGTTGTAGTTTTCGAAGCGGCGGCTGTTGTCGATCTTCATCGTGCTGCGCCCGGGCAGGATCGGCGAGCCCCAGTAAGGGCTGTCTTCGCGGTCTTCCTGGTATTCCAGGGCCAGGGTGTGGGTGAGGTTGGGCGTGAGGTCGCTCAGCAACGAAAAAGCCAGGCTGTCTGTGTGCCGTTCGTTGCGGTCGATGTAGCCGTTGCCCTGCCCGCGGCTGAAGTCCAGGCGCATGAAGTGGCGGGCATCGGCGGGGTTGCTGGCCAGAGCCTGGTTGATGCCGAACGCCACTTCGCTGTCGTCGAAGCTGCCATGGCGGATACGGCCGTCGATGGTCTGCTGATCGCGGCTGGCCAACTTGGTGATGTAGTTGATCGAGCCGCCGACCGCGCCGGCACCATGCAGGAACGACGACGGCCCGCCAATCAATTCGACGCGGTCGAGTACCCAGGCATCCACTGGCCGGGTGGCGCTGCTGTAGCCCAGGTTTATGCCGTTGTACAACTGGGTGACCTGGTTCTGGGTGAAGCCGCGGTAGGCGACGAAGCCGCCAAAGCCGAGGTTGGCCGAGGCGTTGACGCCGGTCATGGCGTTGATCACGTCCTGGCTGTCCTTGGCGCCGCGCTCTTCGATCAGGCGGCGGTCCGAGACGCTGACCGAGGCTGGCGTTTCCCGCGCGGTGAGGCCCAGGCGCGAGCCAGTGCGGATCGGCTCGTCCAGTTGCACGCCGCTGGCGGCGTCGCGTTCACCGTCGATGGTGGTGGCGCTCAGTTCTACCGGGGCAGCATCCGCCCAGGCAAGGTTGCAGGTGCCCATGAGGAGCACCAGGGAGGTTTTGCGAAGCATGTTGGTGTGTCTTCCACGCAAAGGTCATGGCTGACCGCGAACGCGCACAGTCAGGCGCGCCCGGCTGAGGTCAGGCGAAATGAGGTACGGCTGCGGGGAAGGTGGCAGGGGAGGCGCGGGGGTTGAGGGCGGGGCGCTGATAACGCGGCGGCGGTTGCGCCCAGCTGCGCACCACGATGGGCGAGGTGGCCACGGCTTGCGCCGGGGTGAACGACCAGCCGCTGCTGCTGAGCGGCACGGCCAGGCCGAACGAGGAGCACACCGGGCAATCGAGCTGGGCCATGTGCTGGTCGCCGCCAGCGCCTTCCAGGTCGATGGCTACGCCGTGTTCGCTGTTGATCGAGCAGAAACCGCCTTCCAGGCCGGCCAGGCGCAGGCCACCCATCTGGCCATGGTGCAGGCCACACAGAACCAGGCTGAACAGGACGCTGGCGTAGAGCGTCCAGGCGGTCAGCGTGCGGGTGTGCCGGGTGGTTTTCATGGCGGCGAATCTACCACCCGGACGAACGGTCGGGTAGTGCTTCGGCCTTGATATTTTTGCGGCGCTTTGCGCCCTGGGGTTCTGTCAGGCCGCACGCTCCAGTACATCCAGCAAATCGACGAACTCCAGCGCCAACTTGTGCCGCGGCGCCAGGTGCACCAGCGGCACCGAGGCATGGTGCGACTCACGCATCTTGATCGAATGGCTAAGGTATACCGGCAGCACCGGCATGCCCTCGCTGCGCAATTGCTCGACCAGGGTCTGGTGCAGTGCGGTGCGCCCGGCGAACTGGTTGACCACAACACCTTCCACCAGCAGCGCCGGGTTGTGGTCCTGGCGCAGTTCTTCGACCTCGGCCATGACGTTGCGCAGGGCCTGGCGCGAGAAACTGTCGCAGTCGAACGGAATCAACAGCCGCTCGGCCGCTACCAGCGCGCTGAAGGTATAGAAGTTGAGCGCCGGTGGTGTGTCGATGTAGATCCGCTCGTAGTCCTCGCCCAGCTCCACCAGCAGCTTGCGCAGCTTGTTGATCTTGAACTTGCGATCCAGCTTGCCTTGCAGGTCGCTGAGGTCGGGGCTGGCGGTGACCAGGTGCAGGTTGCGGTAGCGGGTCTCGGTGATCGCCACCCGGTGCTTCTTGCCGGCAGCGGTGACCGGCGACAAGGTCTGGCGGAAGAAATCGGCGATGCCGGAAGGAATGGCGTCATTGACCAGCCCGGTCAGGTAGTAGGTGGCATTGGCCTGCGGGTCGAGGTCAACCAGCAAGGTCCGATAGCCTTCGGCGGCACTGGCTGCGGCCAGGTTGCAGGCGATGCTGGACTTGCCGACGCCACCTTTCTGATTGAAAACCACACGACGCATCAGACGTTCATCCATGAAGTGAAAATGTCAGGTTGGGGTCAATCCTATGACTGAAACAAGACAGTTTCATGACAATGAATGTTACAACCTGCCCATTCATTATTGTTTGTTCCGGCCCTTTCGCGGGCATGCCCGCTCCCACAGGAACTCTGTTGCCCCCAAGGGTGGCGCATCATCTGTGGGAGCGGGCGTGCCCGCGAAAGGGCCGGAACAGGCAAGCAAGGGCGCTCAGGCAACAACCACCCGATTGCGCCCCTCCTGCTTGGCCCGGTAAAGCGCCCGGTCAGCCTCGCTGAACGCATCCCCCGGTTCGCTCTCGGCCTCGCCATCCCAATGCGCCACCCCCAGCGACACCGTCACCGCGCCCACCGGCTCCACCGGCGTATCCTGCACCGTTAGCCGCAGCCGCTCGGCCACCCCTGCAGCAACGTCCAGGCTAGCCCCTGGCAGCAGCATCAGGAACTCCTCGCCGCCGGTGCGGCACAGCAGGTCACCCTCGCGGCAGCAGCGGCGCATCAGCTCCGCCAACCGGCGCAACACCTGGTCACCCACCTCGTGCCCGTGGCAGTCGTTTACCCGCTTGAAATGGTCGACATCCAGCACGATGGCCGCAAACGCCCGGCCTTCGGCTTCCAGCAGCGACAGGCTGAACTCCAGGCTGCGGCGGTTGCCCAGGCCGGTCAGCGGGTCGGTCTGGGCGTCGCGGTTGAGCCGACCGATGCGCTCATGCAGCAGGTTCAGCCCGAACAGCAGCGCACGCTTCAACTCGGCCGCCTCGAAATACCAGGCCGGTACCCGATGCAGGCGTTCGGCAGTGCCGGCCCGATCCATCGAGCGGGCACCGGCGGCCAGCTGCCACAGCGGCCGAGCGATGGTCATGGCCAGCCACCACAGCAGCATGCTGCCCACGAGTGCCAACGGCGCGGAGGTGCCGACCACGTTGAGGATCAGATGGCTCAGTGGCATCACCGTCTGGGTCAGCGGCTGCTGCGCCACCACGCCCCAACCGGCGCTGGGCACGGTGGCGTATCCGGCGAGCATTTCCACGCCGAGGCTGTTGGTCAATTGCCGGGTACCATTGCCCAGGCCCGCCAGCTGGTCGATCAGTGCATTGCCCTCAACCACCGTACCCACCCGCTGACTGTCGGGGTGGTACAGCAGACGGCGGTTGCGGTCGACCACGTACAGGTAGGAACCGTCCTTGTAGAAATGCTCGCCCAGCAGGCTGTTGAGAATGTTGCGTTCACGCAGGTACAGGCTGCCGCCGACATATCCCAGGTAGCGGCCGTTGCTGTCGTAAATGGGTTGCGACAGCGCCACCACCAGGTTGTTGGCCGCCGAAATGTAGGGCGTCGACACCAGTGGGCGGCGCGCCTGTAGCGCTTCCTGGACACCGGGAGAATGCATGTGCCTGCCGACCAGGTGCCGCAAGGGGGCGGGAGAAATCGCCAGCAGCACCCCGTTTGCATCGATCACGAACGTGGAATTGAAGGCCATGCTCTGGCTCAGGACACGCTCGGCCTCCGCCTGCAGGGCGACGGCGTCACCCAGCTGGCGGCCTTGCACGCCCGCGCTGAACGACAGCTGTTGCAAGGCGTTGTCGATAAAAGTCTCGGTAATGCTGGCCAGCTTCATCGCATACACCCGGTTGGCTTCCAGGGCGTGGTCGATCAGCAACTGGCGTTGCACCCGGTAGCTGGCGAAATAGCTGGCGCACAGCATCACCACGGCGGTAAGGGCGCAAAGCACCAGAATGAGTGTGCGTAGATCCAGGCGCAGTCCGTGCTTGGTGTGTGGCAATCCTGACCTCGAGTGATCAAAAACCGGCTACGAAATGTGGGCAACATTACGCGTTATGGGCGCAGTGGGGAACTGCGTTCAGGAGCCTGCGTTTTCCAGCGCGTCCAGCTCGTCTTCAACCTGTTGCATGCGCTGCTGCGCCAAGGCCTGCACCTTTGCGTCGCGGGCCGATTCGCGCATCAGGGCAGTGAGCTTCTCGCTCAGGCGTTTGCCGGCCTCGGTGTCTTCCAGGGCGCGGGCCTTCGCCGGGTCCTGGGTGGCCTCGACGATGGTGGCGAACTCGGCATCGCTGAAGTTCTTTTCGCTGTACAGGCGGAACAGGTCCTGGCGCTGGTCCTCGACCGTCAGGTGCTTGCGCAGCACGCCCTGGATGGTCGCCTGCGACAGCTGCGGGTGCGTGCTGCCGAGCAGCGCGGCCATGCGCTCGATGTTGTGCGTGTAGGCATCCTGCAGCGGCAGCTGGGCCAGGATCTGTTCTTCGCGGGAGGGTTTCTGGTCGCAGGCGGTGAGGGCTGCAGTCAGCAGCAGGGGCAACAGCAACTTCTGGAGGCGAGGCATGGTGTGGCCTGGTTGGGCAGTGAGTGCTGCCGATTATACGGCAGTTGTGGTCGCCTGATGGATTTTGGGGGCCGCTGTGCGGCCCATCGCGACACAAGGCCGCTCCTACAGGGAGCGCGCCTGGCCGGATCTTTGCGCGAATCCCCTGAGCGGCCTTGTGTCGCGATGGGCTGCAATGCAGCCCCATTCAGGCAACGCGAAACATCAGAACCCACCCCCCAACGGCCATTCCACCGCCAAGCGTATCTGGTCCCCATCCAGCTCCGCCTGTGCCGTATTGCCCCGATGCACGTTATGCCGCAGCGAAAACGCGGTGCCTTTGGCCTTGCCGCTCTGCACCACATAGCGTGCCTCCAGGTCGCGCTCCCAATGCTTGCCCCCCTTGCCATACCCCAGGTAGGCATACCCTCCCGCAGGGTCGACATGGCTGCCGTCGATATCGAACCCGCGCACGTACAACGCCGTCAGGTTCAACCCCGGCACGCCGTAGGCGCCCATGTTCAGGTCATAGCGCGCCTGCCACGACTTTTCGTTTGGCGCGTTGAAGTCCGACATCTGCACCGCGTTGGCAATGAAGATCGCCCCTCGCGTCACGTAGTCGAACGGTGTGTTGCCGTCCACCTGCTGCCAGCCCAGGCTGAAACCGTGCGGCCCATGGTCGTAACGCGAGACCAGGCTCCAGGTGGTGTTGTCGATGCGCCCGGACAGCGCCTTGCCGGTGTCGGTGGTGCGGTACAGGTTGAGGTCGAGGGTGAGGCTGCGTCGCTCATCCAGGGCATGGCTTAGGGTGCTGCCCAGGTAATGCTGGTTCCAGCTGTCCTGGTAACGTGAGGTGTACAGGCTACCGCTGGCGGCGCCGGGGTTCCACACCACGCCGGCCAGGTCGAAGCTGTTGCCTTGGCGGCCATTGGAGTAGTTCACCACGAAGCCTTGATCGTGGCTGGAAGCATTGCGGTCGGTGTTTTCGTTGAAGTGCCCGGCCACCAGCCTGAGGTGGTCGAACTCGGTGCTGTCAAGGAAGAACCCGGTCGCTGTCTCGGGTAGCAGGCGGCTATCGGATGAACTGAACACCGGGGTCTTGACCCGTTGCTCGCCGTAGGACAGCACGGTATTGGACACGCGCAGTTTCAATGCCGCGCCGGCACGGCTGTATTCGTTCTTCGGGTGCCCCTCGTTATCCACCCCGAGCAAGCGTGCCTTGCCCACGCGCCCGCCACCGCTGTCGAGTTGCACGCCCAGGTAGGCGTGGGCGTCGACCCCGACACCGATCAGCCCCTGGGTGAAACCGGACCGGAAGGTGCCCATCAGGCCATAGGCCCATTCCTCGGCCTTGCCGCTACGTTCATCGCGCGGCTTGTAGGCGTTGCGCCCGGCACTGTTGCGCCCGCCATGCTTGTAGTCGCGCTGGTCGAATACGCTGCGGTTGAGCAGGCTCCAGCGGCCATCCTCGACAAAACCGTTGCTTTGCGACTGGGCGGAGTCGGCCAGCGCAGGGGGCGCGAGCAGGGCGCTGGCGAGCAGCAGGGCGACACGGCGCGGCATAGGCAGAACTTCCTGTTCAGGGGGCGCGCAAACGCAGGATGTGCGCGCCGTCGAAGGGGTCGATGAGGTAGTGGGCGCGCACGCCGAAAGTGTTCAGCAGGCGCTCGGGGGTGAGCACCTCCAGCGGTTTGCCGAGGGCGACCAGGCGGCCTTTGTCGAGCACCGCGACGCGGTCGCAGGTGAGCGCCTGATTGAGGTCGTGCAGGGCCACCAGGGTGGTCACCGGCAGGGCCTGCACCTGTTGCAACAGGCTCAGCTGGTGCTGGATATCCAGGTGGTTGGTCGGCTCGTCCAGCAGCAGCACCTGCGGCCGCTGTGCCAGGGCTCGGGCGATGTGTACCCGCTGGCGCTCGCCCCCGGACAGCGACCCCCAAAGGCGTGCGCGCAGGTGCAAAGCGTCGAGGTCGGCCAGAGCCTGCTCGACGATCGCGCGGTCTTCCCCGGAGAACGGCGCCAGCGCCGACAGCCAGGGGGTACGGCCCAGGGCAACGGCATCGAACACGCTGATCGCATCGAGAGTGTCGGCCTGCTGTTCGACCAGCGCCAAGGCCTGGGCGACACGGCGGCGGGGCAACCGTGCCAGCGGTTCGCCCAGCAACTGCACGCTGCCGTTGCCTGGCTTGCGCAGCCCGGCCAGCACCTTCAGCAGCGAGGACTTGCCGGAACCGTTGGGGCCGACGATGCCCAGGGTTTCACCGGCGACAACGCTCAGTTCGATATCGCTGAGCACGGTATTGCCGGCCAGTTGCAGCCCCAGGTGCTGGCAACTCAAGGGGGCCAGCTGTAGCGCCGTCATGACCGTCATGGGCGCCCCCGGCGGCTGACCAGGATCAGCGCGAAGACCGGTGCGCCGAGCAGCGCCGTGACTACGCCCACGGGGATCACCTGGCCAGGGATCAAGATGCGCGACAGGATGTCGGCGGCAATCAGGAACAGTGCCCCGCCCAGTGCGCTGGCGGGCAGCAGGCGGCTGTGCCCGGGGCCGAGCAGCAGGCGCAGGGCATGGGGGATCACCAGCCCGACAAAACCGATGGCGCCGACGATGGACACCATCACGGCGGTCACCAGCGCCGCGCAGCTGATCAGCAGCAACTGGGTACGCCGCACCGGGATGCCCAGCGACGCCGCCGAGTCGGCACCGAAGGTGAAGGCATCCAAGGCACGGCGATGCCACAGGCACACCAACAGCCCGAACAGTACAACTGGCACGGCCAGCCACACCGAAGGCCAACGTACACCACTGAGGTTGCCCAGCAGCCAGAACAGGATGCCGCGCGCCTGCTCGGCGGTGGCCGACATGGTGATGAGGAAGGCGGTAAGGGCGTTGAACAGTTGCGAGCCGGCGATCCCGGCAAGGATCACCTGGGCATTGTTGCTGCTGGGGCCGGCTGCCCGGGCCAGCATCAGAACCAAAGCGAACGCTGCCAGGGCACCGATGAACGCGCCGCCGGACATGCTCAGCGCCAGGCTGCCGAAGCCCAGCAGGCCCACCAGCACCGCACCGGTCGAGGCGCCGGCAGACAGGCCCAGCAGGTAAGGCTCGGCCAACGGGTTGCGCAACAGTGCCTGGAGGATCACGCCGCAGGTGGCCAGGCCGGCGCCGCAGGCTGCGGCAACCAGGGTGCGGGGCAGGCGGTAGTTCCAGACGATGCCGGCGTCGATCGGGTCGACCGGGTAGCCGGCCTGCCACAGGTGGTTGGCCAGTACCTGGCCGACCACGCCGGGCGACAGGTTGGTTTCGCCGATGGCGGTGCCGGCCAGCAGGGCCGCCAACAGGGCGGCCAGGGCAACGGCGATGCAGGGTAGCAGGCGCATCATTACTGGGCTGCTTTGCCGCTGGCGAAGGCAGCGGCCAGCGTCTGCAGGCCGCTGAACAAGCGAATGCCGGCCTGCATGGCGTCGGCGTCGAGGATGATGATGCGGTCGTGCTTCACCGCGTCCATGTTGCGCGTTACCGGGTCGCTACGCAGGAATGCCAGCTTCTTCTGGTAGTCGTCGGCGGGGTAGCGGCGGCGGTCCATGCGGGCAATGATCAGCCAGGTGGGGTTGGCCTTGGCCAGAGTTTCCCAGCCTACGGTCGGCCATTCTTCGCTGGACTCGACCACGTTGCGCACGCCAAGGGTGCGCAGCATGAAATCGGCGACCCCCTGACGGCCCGCCACATAGGGGTCGATGTGCAGATCGGCGCTGGAGAACCAGAACAGCGCCGAGGTGGCGGACAGGTCCTTGTCGGCCAGTTGCGCCTTGGCACTGTCCAGGCGGCCTCTGAGCTCGGCATTCAGGGCTGTGCCACGGTCCTGCACGTCGAAGATTGCCGCCAGCTGGCTGACGCTCTTGTAGAGGGTGTCGACCTGAAACGCCTGCAGGCGAGTACCGTCGGCACCCACCAGGTTGTCCTTGCCTTCGCAGTCCGATGGCAGCAGGTAGGTGGGGATGCCCAGTTCATCGAACTGTTCGCGGGTGGCGACCGCCCCCTGGGCACCGACCATCCATTCGAACTGCACCGTCACCAGTTGCGGGCGCTTGCCCACTACCGCCTCGAAGCTGGGCTCGTTGTCGGCCAGGCGCGGCACCTTGGCGTTCTGCACCTGGTACTCGGGCAGCACATTGTTGAACCACAGCGAGGTGGCCGCCAGTTTGTCGCCCAGCCCCAGCGCGTAGAGCATCTCGGTACTGGCCTGGCCAATGGTGACCGCGCGTTGCGGCGCCTGGGCGAAGGTTTGCGGCTTGCCGCAGTTGTCGACCGTCAGCGGGTAGTGGGTGGCAGCAGCCTGGGCCAGGCCGGTAAGGCCGAGGCCGGCGAGCAGGGTGGCAAAACGGGGCAGCATGCTGGGCGATCTCCTATCGGACAGTTCGGGTGAGGAACGCACGGACAGGCATCGCCGAGCCCCAGCTGGCGGCAGGGGCAACACTGATGGCCAATCCCGGACACCCCGCCGGTTGGTGAATGTGGGCCGGCAGGTCTCCTGACTGGTGCGTCATGGCCTGGCTCCGGCCTTCCCGGGTTCGTGGCCCAGTGGCATTGATGGAGCAGGCTCGGCACCTACAGTTGCGGGGGCAGTTCCGTTTGGCCCGAATTGGCGGGCCTGGGATTCCCTATTGATTCCGTGGTGGAAACCGGCGGCCGGCATGGTAGACCATCGTGCCGCCGGGTGAAAACGCTTTTCAGAAGTACTTCAGCCAGGTGATGTCGCGCCGCCGCGCCTTCAGGCGGGCGAACCAGCGCACCGGCAGGTACAGCGAAACTGCCAGCAGCACTGCCCCCAGCCACACCGCGGCGATGCCATCGAAGCCGAAGTAGTCACCATGGTTGCGGCCGAACAGCGCCACGCTGGCCAGGTACAGCAGCTTCAGCACATACAGGTGCAGCAGGTAGAAGAACATCGGTGCCGCGCCGAACACCGCCAGGGCACTGATCCAGCGGGCCTGGCCGGCGCGTTCGAAGGCGCGCAGCAACAGCAGGCCACAGCCCAGGGTCAGGGCCAGGAACAGCAGCGATGGCGGGTACTTGGTGATGTTGAAGAAGCTCATCAGGGTTTGCGTGACGGTCGGGTAAACGCTCCACGGCGCCTCGCCGTAGCCGTTGACCAGGCGCAGCACGACAAAGCCCAGCAGCGCGATCAGCCCGGCCAGCAGCAGGCGATGCTGACGCTGGCCGGCCTCGCTGGTACGGGCGAACCAAGGGCCCAGGCCGTAGCCCAGGGCGATGACCCCGATCCACGGCAGCACCGGGTAGGAGGTGCGCAGGCGCAGGTTTTCGGAGAACTCCAGCCAGCCCCGGTCATGCAGGATCGCCCATGGCACGTGCAGGGCGGATTCGACGCCGAAGTGCAGGCCATCGAGCAGGTTGTGGCCGGCGATGATGATTGCGCCCACGGCGATCAGGGCGGCACGTGGCAACCACACCAGCAACGACAGGGCGATCATGCTCACGCCGATGGCCCAGATCACTTGCAGGTAGATGACGCTGGGCGGCAGCTGGAAGGTCCAGGCGAAGTTGACCAGGGTGAACTCCAGCACCACCAGGAACAGCCCGCGCTTGAACAGGAATGCCGAGACATCGCCGCGGCCCTGGTGTTTCTCGCCGTACAGCCAGGCTGAAAGGCCGGTCAGCAAGACGAACACCGGCGCGCACAGGTGGGCCAGGGTGCGGCTGAAGAACAGCGTGGGCTCGGTGGTATCAATGGCCATCGGGTCACTGACCTGGCGGTGCAGGAAGAAGGTTTCACGAACGTGGTCCAGGAGCATGAACAGGATTACCAGGCCGCGCAGGGCGTCGATGCTCTGCAGGCGCTGGGTGACCAGGGTGGGGTTGGCGCTGGCGCTTGTCATGGGAGGTCGCTGATAGGAATGGATGTCAACTGAAACGTTATCTTATAACTATTTGTTCGGCGTCGGGTAGTGGTTTCTGTGTTGAGCGATCTCTTCGCGGCTACCCAGCGGACCTGTAGGAGCAGCCTTGTGCTGCGAAGGGGGCGGCATGACAGAAGCTTTTCTGTGGCAGTTATGGCCTCTTCGCAGCACAAGGCTGCTCCTACAAAGGTTTCTCATCGGGCCTGAGGGCAGCGGTACTCCTGTGGGAGCGGGCAAGCCCGCGAAGAGGCCGGTGCAGGCAGTTCAGATCAGAAGCTGTAATCCACCGTCGCAAAGTACGACCGTGGCATCCCCATCAGCCACTGCTGGCCACTGAACGCCGACTGCACATACTCACGGTCGAACAGGTTGTTCAACTGCAACCCCAGCCGCACATCCGGCAACACCTGCCAGCCGATGTCGGCATCGACCACGGTGTAGCCGGGGGCGCTCTGGGTGTTGGCGGTATTGGCATAGCGCTCGTCCACATAACGCGCGCCAATGCCGGCCTCCAGCCGCTGGCCGAAGCCTTTGCTCAGCCACAGGTTGGCGGTACGCCGCGGGACATTGGCCGGGCGATTGCCCGCACGATCCTGCGCCACGCCGCCGACCATTTCGTCGAAGTCGTCGTACCTTGCGCGCACGATCGCCGCGTTGGCCGACACCTGCCACTGGTGCGCCAGCGCCAGTTCCAGGGTTGCCTCCAGGCCGTCGGACGTCTGCTGGCCAGCCTGTTGCTTCTCGTGGGTGACCGGGTCATCCACCAGCAGCTTCTTCTTGACGATGTGGTAGGCCGCCAATGTCCATTCGCCACGCCCTTCCCAGAAGCGCTGCTTCAGGCCCACTTCGGTCTGCCTGGCCTCGGTCAGGTCGTAGTGCATCTGGTTGGCGCTGAGGCTGATGAGGTTGTCGACCCCATCCTCGCTGGTGGAGTACTGGCCATACAGCGACAGGTCGTCGCTGACCGCGAACACCAGCCCGGCACGCCAGTTGCCGCCTTGCAGGCTGCGGTCGCTGCGGCTGTCGGTGGTCAGTTTTTCCTGGTCGATGTGGTTCTGGTCGCGGCGCACGCCGGTGACCAGCGACAGGCGATCGCTCAACTGCAGGCGGTTTTCGGCAAACAGGGCAAAGGTGTGGGTGGTAGAGAGCGTTTGCGGGCGCAGAGGCGACGCGCTGTGGAACCAGCCTGGTTGCGGCTGCCAAGGGTCGACGTAGTCACCGCCCACATCGTTGTAGGGCGCGTTGCTGTCGACGTTGAAGCGGACCTTGTTGTACTCGGCGCCGACCACGGTCTTGCTGGCCAGGCCAAACAGCCTGTGGTCGAGGGTGAAGGCCTGTCGGTCGCCGAACTGTTCCTGGTTGTGCTTGATCTGCAGATAGCTGCCGCGCAGCAGCTGCTGGCGCCCGGCATCCCAGCTGTACTCCTCGGCATTGCGCCAGTGACGGCGGCTCTTGATGTAGTAAAGCTGGTTGCTGGCGCTGAGGTGGTCGTTCAACGTCCAGTCGGTATTCAGGCGGGTCCATTCATCGACGTAGTGCTGCACGTCGTCCTGCACGTTGTAGTTCTTCTTGCGCAGGCTGCTGCGGTAGTGGCCGTCGATCAGCGGGGTGCCGTAGTAGTTGGCAGGCTGCGCATCGCCACGGTCGTGAGCGAGGGTGAAGCTGAGGTCGTCGCTGGCATCGAAGCACAGCGCGGCGCTCAGCGCCAGGCTGCGTGACGGGGTGCGGTCGACCCAACCGTTACCGGTTTGCTGGTTCAGGGCCAGGCGGTAGCTCAGGCGCTCACCGAGGCTGCCGCCGCTGTCCAGGCCGAGCTGCTGGCGGTCCCACGAACCGTAGCCCAGGCGCAGGTGGTTGCGTACCTCGCCGGCAAACGGCTTTTTCGGGATCACGTTGACCACCGCCCCGGTGGCGCCTTCGCCATACAGCACCGAAGCCGGGCCGCGAATGACATCGATGCGCTCGACCATCCACGGGTCGACCGGGAACGTCTGGGTGCCGGCACCGGTGTACAGGCGTGTGCCGTCGAACAAGGTCATCACCGAGCCGTGCCCGGTAAAGCCGCGGGCGGACAGGCCCGTGCCGCCGTCGCCCGGGGAGCCGATGTAGCTGATGCCCGCTGAGCGGGTCACCGCGTCCTGCACAGTGAGGTTGTTGCGCTGCTGGATCTGTTCGGCGCTGATGCTGCTGGTGCTGGCCGGTGTCTCCAGGGCGCTGAGGCCAAGGCGCGAACCAGCCTGGGTCGGTGTGGTCAGGTCGATGGCGTGGCTGTCTAGGGTGTCGGTGATGGCCGTGGAGGGCAGGGCCAGTGGTTGTCGCTCGAGGTCATCGGCCAGGGCCGGCAGGGAAACGGCCAGGCAGGCCGCCAAGGGGTGAAGCTTGAAGATACGGGACATGTCGTTCCACTACTGCAGGAATGAATGGATCCCGGTGGAAAACACGCAAAGGCGCACCGTGCACGCAGGCGCACGCACGGATACCGGCCTGCGCCCGCCCACCGCGGGTTGCCAAGTGAAGCTCCAGGCCGGTCTCCGGGCTTGCGAGGGGCATGAAACCTTCACCTTCCCATGCATGTGCACAGTGGTATCTCGAAGGGTTCGCTCGCTTACCGTTGCGGGGGCAGCGCCGGACTTGTCGTGGGCAACACGACGCACCGGCTTCCCGTTTCACCCTGCGCGCGGCGGCGCAGGGCACCTGAAACTGGCGGGCATATGACCATTGAAACGCGGGGGCGTCAATTCTGCCTGTTACCAGTTAAACAACTCTCGTCGTGCCCCCTCGGTAATCGCCACGATTCCCGGGTGCTTGACCTTGCGCTCCACCGAAATGGCATAGAACGACTCATGCACCGCCTCGGTCTGCCCGATCAGCTCCACGCCATATTGGCGGCACACCTCCTCGGCGATCACGCTGGGCGCGACGAAGATGCCGCTGCCCGACTGCCCGAATGCCTGCATCAAGGCACTGTCATCGAACTCGCCCACGATGCGTGGCTGCACCTGCTGCTCACCCAGCCAGCGCAGCAGGCGGCTGCGTACCACGGTTTCCTGCCCGGGGATAAGCAATGGCGCATCCTGCAGGCAGGCGGGGAAGGGGCCTTCCAGGCGGTGTGCCAGCGCCGGGGTGGCGAAGAAGCTCAACCCACACTCGCCCAGTTTCTGGCTATAACCCTTGATGTCCAGGTGGCTGGGCATGGGGCTGTCGGAAATCACCAGGTCCAGGCGCTGGATCGCCAGGTCGGCCAGCAGCCGTTCGAGCTTGTCTTCGCGGCAGTTGATGCGCA
Organism: Pseudomonas sp. 13159349; assembly: GCF_013305685.1. Taxonomy (NCBI): domain Bacteria; kingdom Pseudomonadati; phylum Pseudomonadota; class Gammaproteobacteria; order Pseudomonadales; family Pseudomonadaceae; genus Pseudomonas; species Pseudomonas sp. 13159349. The sequence goes on from NZ_CP045553.1 coordinate 2,309,455, forward strand.
GCACGTCGTCCAACTCCATGGTCGGTGCCAGCAGGCGGTAGACGATGGACTTGGGCACCACGTCCGCCACGCCCACGCGGAACAGGATCTGCTCCTGCGGGCCGGCCCGCAGCATGGCCTCCAGCTCGCTTCCCAGCTGGAACATCTGCTCGGCATAGATCAGCGTCTGGCGCCCGGTTTCGGTCAGTTCCAGTTGGCGCCCCACGCGCTGGAACAGCTCCAGGCCATAGGTCTGCTCGAACAGGCTGATCTGACCGCTGATGGTTTGCGGGGTCAGGTTCAACTGTTCGCTGGCGCGGGCGATGCTGCCGGTCTTGGCCACGGCCCAGAAGTAGTGCAACTGCCGATAGTTGAGCATCGGTATCGTTCCGGATTCGTAAAAACCGAAGTATAACCGCTGAAAATACGAATTTTCCGGATGTGTTGCGCTCTTTAGAATGCGACTCCATCAGGCGCCGTGTGCGCCGCCGGAACATGAAAAGCGAGGAACCCATGCTGCAACTAAAATCCATCGGCACGCCGCTGGTGCTGGCCTTGGCCCTGTTCACCCTGGCCGGTTGCGAGCAGGCCGAGAAATCCGCCCAGCAGATGCTCGACCAGGCCGCGCAGTCGGCCAAGCAGGCCATCGACGACACCAACAAGGCCGCACAGCAGGCGTTGAGCGAGGCCATCGGCAGCGAAGGGCAAAAGCCCAAGGACGCCGACAACAAAGAAGACACCCAGGAAATCTGACCCCCAACCGCTGCTGCAGGATTTGAACAATGGAATACTTGCTGGAACTCGTCGCTAGCCCTACCGCCTGGGTTGCCCTGGCTACGCTGGTGGCCATGGAAGTCGTGCTGGGCATCGACAACCTGATCTTCATCTCCATCCTGACCAACAAGCTGCCGGTGGAGTACCGCTCCAAGGCGCGCCGTATCGGTATCAGCATGGCCTTGGTCATGCGCCTGGCCTTGCTCAGCACGGTGGCCTGGATCGTCCAGCTGACGGACCCGGTGTTTGAAGTATTCGGCAATGCCTTCTCCTGGAAGGACGTGATCCTGATTGCCGGTGGCCTGTTCCTGCTGTGGAAGGCGACCAAGGAAATCCACGAGAACGTCGACCCGCACGGGGCCAAGGAAGAAGCCAAGGTGTCGTCGACGGTTACCCTGGGCTTTGCCGCGGCGATCTTCCAGATCCTGCTGCTGGACATCGTCTTCTCGGTCGACAGCATCATCACCGCCGTGGGCATGACCGAGCACCTGCCTATCATGATCATTGCCGTTATCACTGCCGTGATCGTCATGATGGTGGCCGCCGACCCGTTGGCCAACTTCATCAACGACAACCCGACCGTGGTGATGCTGGCCCTGGGCTTCCTGATCATGATCGGCATGACGCTGATCGCCGAAGGTTTCGGCGCCCATGTACCGAAGGGTTATGTGTACGCGGCCATGGCCTTCTCGACGGCGATCGAGATCCTCAACATCCTGGCCCGTCGGGCACGGTTGAAGCGTGAGGCGGCTGAAGGTTGATGTAAAAAAATGCGGGGCGCTCGCGCCCCGTTCGCGGGCTTGCCCGCTCCCACAGGTGCCGCGTCAGCCAGATAGCTACGCGGCCCCAGTGGGAGCGGGCAAGCCCGCGAATGGGGGTAGGGAAAATCTGTAGTCAGTGCACCCCGGCATGCCGCCGCGACCGGCGCACAGGCTGTGGCTTGGCGGGGGCTTGCGGTGGCAGGTGGTGGTGGGAATGACGCCGCACGATACGCAGTACACCCCATAGCATGGCGGCTGCAACGCTCAGCCACATGCCAACCAGCATGAGGATTGCCATGGTCAGGCTCATCTGTGCCTCCATCTCTACGGGCCGCGCTCGGTCGCCGACGCTGGCCTTCCAGACACTGCTTTAGTCTAGTCTTTCGCCTGTGACGTTCCATTGACCAAAGGTCTATTGCTTGGTCCGATTTGCTCCTAAGCGGTGTCGGACTATACCCGCGCCGCTGTCCGACCTATGATCGGTGGCCAGAGCCGGGCGCTGCCTGCCCGGCGTTGGAGCAAGCGAGTGTCCATGCAGCAACCTTCCTTCAAGACCATCCCTCGTCGGCTGCTGGCTGCCTGCCTGGTTGCAGCCAGCCTGGCCGGTTGCGCCAGCGCACCCTCCGGCAACCTCAAGGGCCTGCCGCAGCGGGTCGAGATCAGCAGCGTGCCGTTCTACCGTGGCAACGCCAACCACAGCGGGGCCATGGCATTGGCGGCGGTGCTGTCGCAACAGGGGGCTCCGATCACGCCGGGGCTGCTGGACAAGCCGCTGAACCTGCCGCAGGGCGCCGAGGCCCTGGACACCGGCATCCCCCGGGTGGCGCGCGACTACGGCATGGTGGTGTATCCGCTGGACAAGCAGCTGGACGCGCTGTTGACCCAGGTGGCGGCGGGCAACCCGGTGCTGCTGCGTTACGAGGATGGTTCGGCCTGGTGGAGCGAGCCACGCTACGCCGTGCTGATCGGCTACGACCGCTACAAGCAGCGGGTGCTGTTGCGCTCGGGCATGCACCGGCGGCAGTTGATGGCGTTCGATGACTTTGCCTCGGCGTGGGCGAAGCTTGGGAGCTGGGCGGTGCTGGTGCAGCCACCTCGGCAGCTGCCAGCCCAGGTGGACCGCCAGCGCTGGTTGCAGGCTGCCGATGAACTGGCCCGGGCGGGGCAGGAGATTGCGGCGAAGCAGGCTGTGAGTAGCCTGAACAAATAGCTTTGTCTGTACCGGCCCTTTCGCGGGCACGCCCGCTCCCACAGGGACCGTGCAACCAGCACAAATCCTGTGGGAGCGGGCGTGCCCGCGAAGAGGCCAAGCCTGCCTACATCAGAAGCCCAGGCGATCGCGCAGGCTGTAGTACCAGGCCCCAATGGCGCTGAACGGCACGCGCAGCATCTGGCCACCCGGGAACGGGTAGTGCGGCAGCCCGGCGAAGGCGTCGAAACGCTCGGCCTGGCCACGCATGGCCTCGGCCAGCACCTTGCCCGCCAGGTGGGTGTAGGTCACGCCGTGACCCGAGCAGCCCTGGGAGTAGTAGATATTGTCGCCGATACGGCCAACCTGTGGCAGACGCGACAGGGTCAGCAGGAAGTTGCCGGTCCAGGCGTAGTCGATCTTCACGTTCTTCAGTTGCGGGAAGGCCTTGAGCATCTTCGGACGGATGATCGCCTCGATGTTGGCCGGGTCACGCGCGCCGTACACCACGCCACCACCGAAGATCAGGCGCTTGTCGCTGGTCAGGCGGTAGTAGTCGAGCAGGTAGTTGCAATCCTCGACGCAGTAGTCCTGCGGCAGCAGGGTGCGCGCCAGCTCGTCGCCCAGCGGTTCGGTGGTGATCACCTGGGTGCCGCATGGCATGGACTTGCTGGCCAGCTCCGGCACCAGGTTGCCCAGGTAGGCGTTGCCGGCGACGATGATGAACTTGGCGCGGACCTTGCCCTGCGGGGTGTGCACCACCGGGTTGGCGCCGCGCTCGATGCGTACGGCCGGGGTCTGCTCATAGATGATGCCGCCCAGCGACTCGACCGCAGCGGCTTCGCCCAGGGCCAGGTTCAGCGGGTGGATGTGGCCGCCGCTCATGTCCAGCATGCCGCCCACATAGTTGTCGCAGGCGACCACTTCGCGGATGCGCTTCTGGTCCATCAGCTCCAGCTGGTTGTGACCGAAGCGTTCCCACAGGCGCTTTTGCGACTCCAGGTGGCCCATCTGCTTGCTGGTGAGGGCAGCGAACACGCCACCGTCCTTCAGGTCGCACTGGATGTTGTACTTGGCCACGCGCTCACGAATGATGCGCCCGCCTTCGAAGGCCATGTGGCCCAGCAGCTGAGCCTGCTTGGGGCCGACGGTGCGCTCGATGACGTCGATGTCGCGGCTGTAGCTGTTGACGATCTGGCCGCCGTTGCGGCCCGATGCGCCGAAGCCGACCTTGGCTGCTTCGACGATGCTCACCTTGAAGCCGTTCTCCAGCAGGAACAGGGCGCTGGACAGGCCGGTGTAGCCGGCGCCGATGATGCACACATCGGTTTCCACCTCACCCTGCAGCGCCGGACGTGGCGGCACCGGGTTGGCCGAGGCGGCGTAGTAGGACTGGGGGTAGGGGGTGTTAGCCATGCTGCAGGAACCTCGTGTTTTATATTTTTAACGAATGTACCGATGCTATCAATAATAATAAACACCCGCTAGTCGTCCGTTGAAAATCCTTTACTCGGTCCCCGCCAGCGCACTTTTCTATAAAGAGTTTAAGATTCAGTAGGTTAGCGCGAAAAAAAGTGTTGACAGGGTTTTTGGAATGGGTAGAATGCGCACCACACGACAGGCACATAGCTCAGTTGGTTAGAGCACCACCTTGACATGGTGGGGGTCGTTGGTTCGAGTCCAATTGTGCCTACCAAATCGAAGAAGGGGTGATCCGCAAGGGTCACCCCTTTTTTCATTGGGTTCTCGCGGCCTGGTGCTGCGCAGCAGGCCCTTATGCACGAATTCGCAAAGTTTTTGATTTTTCTGAAAAAAACGCTTTACAGGTACGCATTCGATCACTAATATGCGCACCACACGACAGGCACATAGCTCAGTTGGTTAGAGCACCACCTTGACATGGTGGGGGTCGTTGGTTCGAGTCCAATTGTGCCTACCAAATCGAAAAAGGGCGATCAGTAATGATCGCCCTTTTTGCTGTGCGCATGAAGCAGCATGTAACGTTTGGTCGCGGTTCGGGGCATTGCCCGGCGTGCTAGAATCCGCCCCTTCGAATCTGGAGGTACACGCGTGCGCAAACTGGCTGTGGTAATGGCAGTGCTCGCCCTGGCGGGCTGTGAGAACGAAGTCGAAGGCGTGCACAAACAGGTGGCCGAACACCTGCACAACCCCAAGACCGCCAAGTTCGGCAACGTGCGGATCGACACCCAGGGCACCATCTGCGGCCAGGTCCGTGGCAAGGATGATACCGGGCAGTACGAGGCCTACCGCAGCTACGTGGCCATCAAGCGCGATGGCCAGTACGAAATCATCGTCGACGACAGCGGCAACAACCTGCGCATCCGCGAGATGTGCGGCGGCGCCGAGCTGCAGCGCCGCGCCGAGGCCCTGGCTGGCCAGCCGGCCCCGCAAGGCTGGGATGTGGAAGTGATCCAGGGTGCCAACATGGGCGCGCTCAGCGACATGACCGCACGCCTGATCGAAAAGGGCATCCCGTCCTCGGTGGAGTACCGCGACGGCAAGCCGGTGGTGCTGATGGGGCCATTCCCCACCCGTGAGGAAGCCGAAGCGCGCAAGGCCGAGGTGATGGCCAAGCTGGGTACCGATTCGGTGGTGATTCAGCACGGCGCAGCGCGCTGAAAACTCTGTGTGAGTGGGGGCTGTAGGAGCGGCCTTGTGTCGCGACGGGCTGCGAAGCAGCCCCACAGAATCTGCTGTGATGCCGAATCCCGGGGCTGCTTTGCAGCCCGTCGCGACGCAAGGCCGCTCCTACAGGGCATGCGCCAGCTTCCGGATTTCGAGCAGTCACACGCGCGCTAGACATTGTCCGCACAGTTTTGGCTATGCTTGTCAGGAAGAAGCCGAACGGGGAGGGCCTCATGTCTACACTGGAGCGGGCCATTGCCGTGGCCGCCAGGGCGCATGAAGGGCAATACGACAAGGGTGGGGCCGCTTATATCCTCCACCCGCTACGCGTGATGATGCGGGTTTCCACAACCGAACAACGGATTGTCGCGGTGCTGCACGATGTGATCGAAGACACCCCGCTGACCCTGTCCGACCTGGCGCGCGAGGGTTTCGCGCTGAAAATCCTTGCCGCCTTGCTGGCGCTCAGCCGCCGTGAGGGCGAGGCCTACCAGGACTTCGTGGTGCGCCTGGGCGGTGACCCGCTGGCGCGCACCGTCAAGCTGGCCGATCTGGCCGACAACAGCGACCTTTCGCGCATCCCGTGCCCAGGCCCCACCGACCTGGCACGGCTGGCGCGTTACCGCGAAGCCAGCGCCTACCTGCAGGCCTTGGCTTGAGGCTGAATGCAGTCAGTCTTCCTTCGGTACCGTCCAGAAAATCTGCACGCCGCCATCGTCGCGGTGGGCGAGGGTGACGTTATCGTTTTCGGCGATTTCCTCTAGCAGGGTTTCCCAATCTTCCGGGGTTTCCTGCTCCAGACGGAAAATCAACGCCGCACGGCTGCGCTGGGCAGTGGGGCTGTTGATGATTTTCTGAATGCGCATACCCAGTTGTTCATAGCTGCTTGGGGTGGCGGAGGCGGTGCTGGACACAAGTGTTTCCTTGTTTTTGCTGTATGCGCATACAGTATTTCACTGTAAGTAATTTCGCAACAGTCAGACAGCAAACGCCCCGCCTGGGCAGCGGGGCTGTTTGCATTTCAGGGGGCGGCTGGCGATCAGTACTCCCAGAAGATGCGCTGCAGCTCCTTGCTGTCCTGGGTCCTGGTCATCGCTACCATCGCCAGAATCCGCGCTTTCTGTGGGTTCAGGTCATGGGCCACGATCCAGTCGTTCTTGTCATCCGGCTGCTCGGCGTTGCGCAGCACGAAGCCACCCTGGTTGACGTGCGACGAGCGAATGATCTGCACGCCGTTCTTGCGCAGCTCCTGCAGCGCCGGTACCACCCGCGACGACACCGACCCGTTGCCGGTACCGGCATGGATCAGTGCCTTGGCGCCATTCTGCGCCAGTGCCTTGTAGGCGGTGTCAGTGACGTTGCCATAGCCATAGGCGATATCCACCTGCGGCAGGCTGCTGATCTGCTTGATGTCGAACTCGGAGTTGACCGTGTGGCGCTTGGCCGGCAGGCGGAACCAGTACGACTTGCCTTCCACCACCATGCCCATCGGGCCCCAGGCGCTCTTGAAGGCTTCGGTCTTGATGTTCACTGCCTTGCTGACATCGCGCCCGGACTGGATCTCGTCATTCATGGTCACCAGCACGCCCTTGCCGCGCGACTGCTTGTCGCTGGCCACGGCCACGGCGTTGTAAAGGTTGAGCATGCCGTCGGCGGACATGGCGGTACCCGGGCGCATCGAACCGACGACCACGATCGGCTTGTCGGTCTTTTCCACCAGGTTGAGGAAGTAGGCGGTCTCTTCCAGGGTGTCGGTGCCGTGGGTAATGACGATGCCGTCGACGTCCTTGCTTTCGGCGAGTTCGGCAACGCGTTTGCCCAACTTGAGCAGGTCGTCGTTGGAGATGCTCTCAGAGGCGATCTGCATGACCTGCTCGCCGCGTACGTTGGCCAGGTCGGCCAGCTCCGGTACGCCAGCGATCAGCTTGTCGACGCCCACCTTGGCGGCCTGGTAGGTGGCGCTGTTGGCGGCGCTGGCGCCAGCGCCGGCAATGGTGCCGCCGGTGGCGAGGATGACCACGTTGGCCAGCTTCTGCTGGGTTTCAGCCTCTTTGGCCGAAACGGTGGCTGGAATGGCCAGCAGCACGGCGAGTGCGCTGGGGGCAAAGATTTTCAGTGCGGCATTCATCGTTATTGTTCTCTCTCTTCCTAATGAGATGGTTGTTTTGTCGCACAGGGTGCAAGGCAGGTTTCGTACCAGGCATGTGTGCGCTGCCTGTAGGAGCGGCCTTGTGTCGCGATGGGGCGCGTAGCGGCCCCGGATTCACTGGCAAATGCACAAATTGCCGGGGCTGCTGCGCAGCCCATCGCGACACAAGGCCGCCCCCACATGAAGGTGCGTTCCATTCGAGATTCCGAACAAATGCAGGAAAAGACGTTCGGCTTTTCGGAAAAAATCCGGATAAACTGCGCCAAGTTCGACTTGACCTCCGACAGCCAAACGGATTTGACAAACCCCGGTCCTGTTTCCATAGTTAGGCAACGCAAACGTTTGCGATCCGACAAAAAACACAAGATTCGGAGTCATCGTCCATGAAACTGCCGTTCCCCGGTCGTCTGCTGGCCCTCGCGGTCATTTCCTCGCTGTCCCTGGCCCTGCCATTTTCCCCCGCCCACGCCGAAGACAAGCCCAAGGTCGCCCTGGTCATGAAGTCGCTGGCCAACGAGTTCTTCCGCACCATGGAAGACGGCGCCAAGGACTACCAGAAAGCCCACGCCGATGAATTCGAGCTGATCGCCAACGGCATCAAGAACGAGACCGACACCGGCGAGCAGATCCGCATCGTCGAGCAGATGGTCAACGCGGGCGCCAAGGCCCTGGTCATTGCCCCGGCCGACTCCAAGGCGCTGGTATCGGCGGTGAAGAAGGCCATGGACCAGGGCGTTGTGGTGATCAACATTGACAACCGTCTGGACCCTGAACTGCTCAAGAGCAAAGGCATCAGCGTACCCTTCGTGGGCCCCGACAACCGCAAGGGCGCGCGCCTGGTCGGTGACTACCTGGCCAACGAGAAGCTCAAGGCCGGCGACCAGGTCGGCATCATCGAAGGCGTGCCGACCACCACCAACGCCCAGCAGCGTACCGCCGGCTTCAAGGACGCCATGGACGCCGCGCAGATCAAGATCGTTTCGGTGCAGAGCGGCAACTGGGAAATCGACAAAGGCAACGCCGTCGCCGCCTCCATGCTCAACGAATACCCCGACCTGAAAGCCCTGCTGGCCGGCAACGACAGCATGGCCCTGGGCGCGGTGTCGGCCGTGCGTGCCGCCGGCAAGACCGGCCAGGTGCAAGTGGTGGGCTACGACAACATCAACGCCATCAAGCCGATGCTCGCCGATGGCCGTGTGCTTGCCACCCTCGACCAAGCGGCCAGCCAGCAGGCGGTGTACGGCATCCAGGCGGCGCTGAAAATGGTCAAGGGCGAGAAACCCGACGTGGATGCCGACAACGTCATCCAGACCCCGGTCCAACTCATCACCAAGCCCTGATCGCTGGCAGGAGAAACGGCCATGCCTGCATCGGCCAACGAAGTAGTGCTCGCCGCCAGTGGCCTGGGCAAGACCTACGCCCAGCCCGTGCTCGGCGAGGTCAGCCTGAACCTGCGTGCCGGCGAAGTGCTGGCCCTGACCGGCGAGAACGGCGCCGGCAAGAGCACCTTGTCCAAGCTCATCAGTGGGCTGGAAACCCCCACCACCGGGCACATGCGCTACCGCGGCCAGGCCTACGCGCCTGGCAGCCGCAGCGAGGCTGAGCGCCTTGGCGTGCGCATGGTCATGCAGGAACTCAACCTGCTGCCCACGCTGACCGTGGCGGAAAACCTGTTCCTCGACAACCTGCCCGGCCGCTTCGGCTGGATCAGCCAGAAGCGCCTGCGCCAACTGGCCACGGCCGCCATGGCCCAGGTCGGCCTCGACGCCATCGACCCGGACACCCCGGTCGGCGAGCTGGGCATCGGCCATCAGCAGATGGTCGAGATCGCCCGCAACCTGATTGGCGACTGCCATGTGCTGATCTTCGACGAGCCCACCGCCATGCTCACCGCGCGCGAAGTGGAGCTGCTGTTCACCCAGATCGAGCGCCTGCGCCAACGTGGCGTGGCCATCGTCTACATCTCCCATCGCCTGGAAGAACTGCAGCGCGTGGCCCAGCGCATCGTCGTGCTGCGCGACGGCAAACTGGTGTGCGATGAGCCGATACAGCGCTATAGCAGCGCCGAACTGGTCAACCTGATGGTCGGCCGCGAGCTGGGCGAGCATATCGACCTAGGCCGCCGGCAGATCGGCGCGCCGCTGCTCAAGGTCGACAGGCTCAGCCGTGCCGACAAGGTGCGTGAAGTGTCGTTCGAGGTCAGGGCAGGGGAGATCTTCGGCATTTCCGGCCTGATCGGTGCCGGCCGTACCGAACTGCTGCGCCTGATCTACGGCGCCGACCGTGCCGACAGCGGCAGCATCGCCCTCGGCCAGCCGCCCAAGGCTGTCACCATCGACTCGCCCAAGGCTGCGGTGCAGGCCGGTATCGCGCTGATCACCGAAGACCGCAAAGGCGAGGGCCTGCTGCTGACGCAGTCGATCAGCGCGAATATCGCCCTGGGCAACCTCGGCGCGGTATCACGGGCCGGGGTGCTCGATGGCGAAGCCGAAGCGGCATTGGCCGAACGCCAGATCCAGGCCATGCGCATTCGCAGTGCCGGCCCGCAGCAGGTGGTAGGCGAGCTGTCTGGCGGCAACCAGCAGAAGGTGGTGATCGGCCGCTGGCTGGAGCGCGACTGCCAGGTGCTGCTGTTCGACGAGCCCACCCGTGGCATCGACGTCGGCGCCAAGTTCGACATCTATGGCCTGCTGGCCGAGCTGGCGCGCCAGGGCAAGGCCCTGGTGGTGGTGTCCAGCGACCTGCGCGAGCTGATGCTGATATGCGACCGCATCGCCGTGCTGTCGGCCGGTCGCCTGATCGACACCTTCGAGCGTGACCATTGGAGCCAGGACCAGTTGCTGGCCGCGGCCTTTGCCGGTTATCAGAAACGTGACGCACTGCTGCATGAAGCAGCTCCCAGGATGGATGCATGAAAACCACCCCGCTCGACAGCCAAGGCGCCGCACCGGTGCGCCGCAGTGGCACCTATCTTGGCCTGGGTACCTACCTGGGCCTGGCCGGCGCCTTGCTGGCGATGATCGTGCTGTTCTCGTTCCTCAGCAGCCACTTCTGGTCGTACAACACCTTCAGTACCCTGGCCAACCAGATCCCCGACCTGATGGTACTGGCGGTGGGCATGACCTTCGTGCTGATCATCGGCGGCATCGACCTGTCGGTGGGCTCGGTACTGGCGCTGGCGGCCTCCACGGTCAGCGTGGCGATCCTCGGCTGGGGCTGGGGCGTGCTGCCTTCGGCCCTGCTGGGCATGGCCGTGGCCGCGCTGGCCGGCAGCATCACCGGCGGCGTCACTGTGGCCTGGCGCATTCCGTCGTTCATCGTTTCGCTCGGGGTGCTGGAAATGGCCCGCGGCCTGGCCTACCAGTTCACCGACTCGCGCACCGCCTATATCGGTGATGCCTATGCCTGGTTCTCCAACCCCATCGCATTCGGCATCTCGCCGGCGTTCATCATCGCCTTGCTGGTGATTGTGCTGGCCCAGTTGGTGCTGACCCGCACGGTGTTCGGCCGCTACCTGATCGGTATCGGCACCAACGAAGAGGCCGTGCGCCTGGCCGGCATCGACCCGCGCCCGTACAAGGTGCTGGTGTTCGCCCTGATGGGCCTGCTCGCCGGCCTGGCCGCGCTGTTCCAGATCTCGCGCCTGGAAGCCGCCGACCCCAATGCCGGCTCCGGCCTGGAGCTGCAGGTAATCGCCGCCGTGGTGATTGGCGGCACGAGCCTGATGGGCGGGCGCGGCTCGGTCATCAGCACCTTCTTTGGCGTGCTGATCATTTCGGTGCTGGCCGCAGGGTTGGCGCAGATCGGTGCCAGCGAACCGACCAAACGCATCATCACCGGGGCGGTGATCGTCATCGCCGTGGTGCTCGACACCTACCGTAGCCGGCGTGCAGGCCGGCGGAACTGAGAACATGGCAACCATCAAAGACGTCGCGGCACTGGCGGGCATTTCCTACACCACCGTGTCCCATGTGCTGAACAAGACCCGGCCGGTCAGCGAGCAGGTGCGGTTGAAAGTCGAAGCCGCCATCGCCGAACTCGACTACGTACCCAGCGCCGTGGCCCGCTCGCTGAAGGCGCGCAGCACGGCCACCATCGGCCTGCTGGTACCCAACAGCGTCAACCCGTACTTCGCCGAGTTGGCGCGGGGCATCGAAGACGCCTGCGAGCGCAACGGCTACTGCGTGATCCTGTGCAACTCCGACGACAACCCGCAGAAGCAGCGCAGCTACCTGCGCGTGCTGCTGGAAAAGCGCATCGACGGCCTGGTAGTGGCTTCGGTAGGGCAGGACAGCGACCTGCTGCAAAGCCTGGCTGGCGTGCGCACGCCCATGGTGATCGTCGACCGCGAACTGGACGGTGTCGATGCCGACCTGGTGCGCATCGACCACGAGCAGGGCGCCTTCCTGGCCACCCAGCACCTGCTGGAACTTGGTCACCATGACATCGCCTACATCGGCGGCCCCGCCGAGACCGGTGTGACCCAGCTGCGCCTGAGCGGCTTCCGCCGCGCCATGGCCGAAGCCGGTGTGCCGGTGCGCAACGACCGCGTGCTGCACTGCGATTTCACCAGCCCCGGCGGCCATGCAGCCGCAGGCCGGCTGCTGGAGGGCAAGCGGCCTACGGCGATTTTTGCCGGCAACGACATGATCGGCTTCGGTGTGTTGCGTGCCGCGGCCGAACGCAATATCAACGTGCCCGGCGAGCTGTCGGTGATCGGCTTCGACGACATCGAGCTCAGCCGTTATGTGTACCCACCGTTGACCACGGTGGGCCAGTCGATTCGCGAGCTGGGCGAGAGCGCCGCGTCGCTGTTGCTGGCGCGTATCGGCACCCCCCGGCAGGGCGCGGCAGAGCAACGCATCGTCGCCCCGCGCATTGTGCTGCGCGAGTCCACCGGGCCGCGTCCGGACCTGTTCAACGATTACCGCTGATGCTAAGGAAATGTCATGAATGCCAAGGTTGTGGTAGTCGGTAGCCTCAACATGGACCTGGTGGCCCGCGCGCAGCGCCTGCCCCGGGCCGGCGAAACACTCCCCGGCGAAAGCTTTTTCACCGTGCCGGGCGGCAAGGGGGCCAACCAGGCAGTGGCCGTGGCGCGCCTGGGTGGCAGCGTGGCGATGATCGGCAACGTTGGCGACGATGACTATGGTCGACAACTGCACCGGGCCCTGTATGTGGAAGGCATCGACTGCCAGGGCGTCAGCACCTGCCAGGGCGTGTCCAGCGGGGTGGCGCTGATCACCGTGGATGCCGCCAGCCAGAACTGCATCGTCATTGTCCCCGGTGGCAACGGCCTGCTGACGCCGCAGTCGGTGCAGCGGTTCGATGCGCTGCTGCAGGCGGCCGAGGTGATCATCTGCCAGTTGGAAGTACCGGCCGACACCGTGGCCTGGACCTTGGCCCGGGGGCATGAACTGGGCAAGCGGGTGATCCTGAACCCGGCGCCGGCGACCGGCCCCTTGCCGGCGGACTGGTTCGCCCGCATCGACTACCTGACGCCCAACGAAAGCGAGGCCGAAGCCCTGACCGGCGTGGCGGTGACTGACCTGGACAGCGCCCGACGTGCCGGCGAATGCTTGCTGAAACTGGGCGCGGGCAAAGTGATCATTACCCTGGGCGCGCAAGGGGCCTTGCTGGTCACCCCGCAGTGCCATCAGCACTTCCCCGCGCCTGTGGTGCAGCCGCTGGACACCACGGCAGCCGGCGATACCTTCATCGGCGGCTTTGCCGCAGGCCTGGTGCGCGGCCTGGGTGAGGGCGAAGCCATCGCTTTCGGCCAGCGCGCCGCAGCCCTGTCGGTTACCCGCGCCGGCGCCCAGCCGTCGATTCCCTACCTGGCGGAGCTTGCGCCATGAAGAAGACCCCGCTGCTGAACGTTGCCCTGTCGCGGACCATCGCCGGCATGGGGCATGGCGACATCCTGGTGATCGGCGATGCCGGGCTGCCGGTGCCGCCGGCCGTCGAACTGATCGACCTGGCCGTCACGCCTGGCCTGCCGGATTTCGCCAGCGTGTTGCGGGTTGTGCTGAGCGAGTTGCAGGTAGAGCGCCACGTGCTGGCCGAAGAGATGCAGAAAGTGGTGCCGCCGGCGCTGGTCGAGATCGAGCGGCTGCAGGGCAAGCTGGGCAAGCGCGAATGGCTGAGCCATGAAGATTTCAAGGCATTGTCACGCAGTGCCCGTGCGGTAGTGCGCACCGGCGAGTGCCAGCCCTACAGCAACATCGCGCTGATTTCCGGCGTGACTTTCTGAAGGCGGGGGCTGCGCCCCCGAATCGCCGGCAAGCCAGCTCCCACAGGTACTGCACAATGCTTGAGGCCGATGCAGTACCTGTGGGAGCTGGCTTGCCGGCGATTGGGCCGCAAAGCGGCCCCAGAAACCACCACCCAGGCAACAGGAGTGCCACCCATGCTCAAACCCCTGCTACAAGGAATCGCCCTCATGGCCGCAGCCACCACCCTCCAGGCCGCCCCCATCGACCTGATCATCGACACCGACCCCGGCGCCGACGACGTGGTCGCGCTGTTCCTGGCCATGGCCTCGCCCGACGAGCTGAACATCCACGCCATCACCACCGTGGCCGGCAACGTGCGCCTGGAAAAGACCTCGCGCAACGCCCGCCTGGCCCGCGAATGGGCCGGCCGCGAAGACATCCCCGTGTACGCCGGCGCCGCCCGCCCGCTGGTGCGCAAGCCGATCTACGCCGCCGAGGTGCACGGCGAAGAAGGCCTCACCGGCATCCAGGTTCACGAACCGAAAGCGCCGCTGGCCCAGGGCAATGCCGTGCAATACCTGGTCGACACCCTGGGCGCCGCCAAGCCCCACAGCATCACCATCGCCATGCTCGGCCCGCAAACCAACCTGGCCCTGGCGCTGATCCAGCGCCCGGACATCGCCAAAGGCATCAAGCAAGTGGTGGTCATGGGCGGTGCCCATTTCAACGGTGGCAACATCACCCCGGCGGCGGAATTCAACCTCTATGCCGACCCACATGCCGCCGAAGTGGTGCTGGCCAGCGGCGTGCCGCTGACCTACCTGCCGCTGGACGTCACTCACAAGCTGCTGACCAGCGACGCCCGCCTCAAGCAACTGGCGGCGGTGAACAACCAGGCCAGCAAGCGGGTGGTGGATATCCTCAACGCCTACATCACCCACGACATGGACCTGTACGGCATGCCCGGCGGCCCGGTGCACGACGCCAGCGTCATCGCCTACCTGCTCAAGCCCGAACTGTTCAGCGGCCGGCGTATCCACATGAGCATCGACAGCCGCGAAGGCCCCAGCTTCGGCCAGACCCTTGCCGACTGGTACGGCGTGCTCAAGCAGCCGGCTAACGTGATGTGGGTGGGCGAGGGCGATGCCCAGGGCCTGTTCGACCTGCTCAGCGCCCGTTTGGCGCGATTGGAATAGCCGTGTGCGGCGCATAGCGCTCGAACACCTGGTCGAAGAAGCTGCGTGCCGCCTCGGCGCCGCGATCGCGCACCAGCAGGTCGATGGCAATCAGCAGCAACTCCTCCGGCGTGCCAGGGCTGTAGGCGCTCTGGCCTTCGGCCCATTTGACCTTGATATCGGCTTCGATGCTGTGGCTGCTCATGAAAGGCTCTCGCTTGGGGCCCGGGACGAAGGGGCGAACACCTGACCCTGGTGTTCGATGGAGGCGGGGTGCGCTCCACTTCTTGCACTAAATCATGACTTTGCGTCAGTGACCTTGCGGCTTAAGCATATGGCAAACGCAGCGGCTTGTGCAAAATCCGGTCACGATTGCGTTTTCGCCTCGGCTGGCGAGTTCAGGCAGACTTGACCGGTTTTGCAACAAAAGATCAGCGGAACTGTCGGATCAGACAGTTCCCGGACCGATTTAGGAGGCTTCATGTTCCGTACCCGTGCTTACCTGGCAACCCTGGCGGTGGCTGCTGTCCTGGCTGGTTGCAGCACTGGTGGCAATTCTGCTGGTGGCGCTGCGCCAGCCACGCCGGCAGGCAACGATGGCCGCTGCGAAGCCAGCGGCGCCGATTTTGCCATTGGCAAGCCGGCCAGCGCCGAGCTGCTGGAGCAGGCGCGCAAGGCCAGTGGCTCGCAGATGGCCCGCATTCTCAAGCCGCACGACGTGGTTACCCTCGAGTACCGTTCCGAACGCTTGAACCTGAATGTGGACGAGCAGGGCAAGGTGGTTCGCGTCAACTGCGGCTGACACGCGGTCCTTGTAGGAGCGGCCTTGCGTCGCGAAAGGGCCGCAAAGCGGCCCCGGCCATTGATGCTGCGAAGCTGAAACCCAGGGGCCGCTTCGCGCCCCGTCGCGACACAAGGCCGCTCCTACAAAAAAAGCGAGCGCGTGCAGCCTGGTAAACGCCCATAAAAAAACCCGCCACAAGGGCGGGTTTTTTTACAGCTATCCGAATTACTCCGGACGAACCTGTGCAGCCTGCATGCCCTTCTGGCCGCGCTCGGCGACGAAGGAAACAGTCTGGCCTTCTTTCAGGCTCTTGAAGCCGTCAGATTCGATGGCCTTGAAGTGAACGAACAGGTCGTCGCCGCCGCCTGCTGGGGTGATGAAGCCGTAGCCTTTCTCATCATTGAACCATTTGACGGTGCCTTGTTGGCGATTGGACATGGGTGAATCTCCAGAACATTTAGTTTTTTCAGTGGTGCAATGCGGCCGAGGCTACGGAGCACGGAACACATCATAGTCTAATTCTGCGCATCTAGCGCCTTTTACCTTCGCAGGATGTTGATCCAGCTCAAAGAATGGCTGGTCTGCTCTGGCTTTAAGGTTTCAGCTCTTCGGTGCACAGGCCTGTTTCACGACCATCTGGGCCTTCTGCATCAGCTTGGCGTCCACGCCATCGTTGCTGTCGAGGTCGGCAATTTCCGCGTCGGTGAAATTCTTTTTGATGGTTTGCGCGCCACAGTCGCAGTGTTTTTTCGCGGCCGCAGCGTCAACGCCTTGGCCTTGAGCCACTTGCGTGCACTGGGTCATGTAGGCGGCTTCCTTCCCGGTCGGGAAGTTGCCGGCGTTCGCAGCCATGGGCAGCAGCAGGGCCCCAGCGGCCGCCAGGGCCAGAAGAGACGGAACTCGCATAACCAGTTACTCCTTGGGTTAAGGTCTCATCAAGAGTAGGTTGCTTCCCAAGGTCTGATAGGAATTTTTCCGCGTTAGTTCACCGCTGCGGCGTAATTTCCAAATATTTCTGCCTGGCGTGCAACCCGCGTGCTAGCATGCCCGGCTTGCAGCTGACAACTTGCAGCTTGC
Source organism: Pseudomonas sp. 13159349 (assembly GCF_013305685.1). Classification (NCBI taxonomy): domain Bacteria; kingdom Pseudomonadati; phylum Pseudomonadota; class Gammaproteobacteria; order Pseudomonadales; family Pseudomonadaceae; genus Pseudomonas; species Pseudomonas sp. 13159349. Next base: position 2,326,204 of record NZ_CP045553.1, read on the forward strand.
AGCTATCTTTTTTCTTTCCAGTCACTCTGGTTCGTCTCTGGCAAGCCGAAAGGCTTCTGCCACTGTGAGGCAGGCTTCCCGTTGCGGGAAGGCAGGTCGGATCTTGTACTGGCTCATCCCAACCCACGTGACCTTTGGTAGGGGTCACCACTAGGAGAGGAGGCGCCATGCCCGTTATTACTCTTCCCGATGGCAGTCAACGTTCGTTCGATCATCCCGTATCCGTAGCCGAAGTCGCCGCTTCCATCGGCGCCGGCCTGGCCAAGGCCACCGTGGCCGGCAAGGTCGACGGCAAACTGGTCGATGCCTGCGACCTGATCAGCAACGACGCCACCCTGCAGATCATCACCCCTAAAGATGAAGAGGGACTGGAGATCATCCGTCACTCGTGCGCCCACCTGGTCGGCCACGCGGTGAAACAGCTGTACCCGACCGCCAAGATGGTGATCGGCCCGGTCATCGACGAAGGCTTCTACTACGACATCGCCTACGAGCGCCCCTTCACCCCTGAAGACATGGCCGCCATCGAAAAGCGCATGATGGAGCTGATCGACAAGGACTACGACGTCATCAAGAAGGTGACCCCGCGCGCCGAAGTCATCGACGTGTTCAAGGCCCGTGGCGAAGACTACAAGCTGCGCCTGGTCGAAGACATGCCGGACGAGCAGGCCATGGGTCTGTACTACCATGAAGAATACGTCGACATGTGCCGCGGCCCGCACGTGCCGAATACCCGCTTCCTCAAGGCATTCAAGCTGACCAAGCTGTCCGGCGCCTATTGGCGCGGCGATGCCAAGAACGAACAGCTGCAACGCGTGTACGGCACCGCTTGGGCCGACAAGAAGCAGCTGGCTGCGTACATCCAGCGCATCGAAGAAGCCGAAAAACGCGACCACCGCAAGATCGGCAAGCAGCTCGACCTGTTCCACCTGCAGGAAGAAGCCCCGGGCATGGTGTTCTGGCACGCCAACGGCTGGACCGTGTACCAGGTACTCGAGCAGTACATGCGCCAGGTCCAGCGCGTCAACGGCTACCAGGAAATCAAGACCCCGCAGGTTGTCGACCGCATTCTCTGGGAACGTTCCGGCCACTGGTCCAACTACGCCGAGAACATGTTCACCACTTCTTCGGAAAGCCGTGACTACGCGGTCAAGCCGATGAACTGCCCGTGCCACGTGCAGGTGTTCAACCAGGGCCTGAAGAGCTACCGCGACCTGCCGCTGCGCCTGGCCGAGTTCGGTGCCTGCCACCGTAACGAGCCGTCCGGCGCCCTGCACGGCATCATGCGCGTGCGTGGCTTCGTGCAGGACGACGCGCACATCTTCTGCACCGAAGAACAGGTGAAGAAAGAAGCCGCCGACTTCATCAAGCTGACCCTGGACGTGTACAAGGACTTCGGCTTCACCGACATCGCCATGAAGCTGTCGACCCGCCCGGCCAAGCGCGTGGGTTCCGAAGAGCTGTGGGACCGTGCCGAAGGCGCACTGGCCGACGCCTTGAACGAATCGGGCCTGGAGTGGGAATACCAGCCGGGCGAGGGCGCCTTCTATGGCCCGAAGATCGAGTTCACCCTGCGCGACTGCCTCGGCCGTAACTGGCAGTGCGGTACCCTGCAGTACGACCCGAACCTGCCGGAACGCCTGGATGCCAGCTATATCGCCGAAGATAACAGCCGAGTTCGCCCGGTCATGCTGCACCGCGCCATCCTTGGTTCGTTCGAGCGCTTCATCGGCATGCTGATCGAGCACTACGCTGGCGTGTTCCCGGCTTGGCTGGCACCCACCCAGGCCGTGATCATGAACATCACCGACAAGCAGGCCGATTTCGCCCTCGAGGTGGAAAATACCCTGAACGGTAGCGGTTTCCGTGCCAAGTCGGACTTGAGAAATGAGAAGATCGGCTTTAAAATCCGCGAGCATACTTTGCTCAAGGTCCCGTACCTTTTGGTTATAGGGGATCGCGAAGTCGAAACGCAGACCGTCGCCGTACGCACCCGTGAAGGCAAAGACCTCGGCTCCATGCCGGTGGCTGAATTCACGCAGCTGCTCAACAGCGCTGTTGCCCAGCGCGGTCGCCTAGAATCGGAGTAATGACTATTAAGCGTGAAATGAGAAACGATAAACGAACTGCACCGAAAGCCCCGATCAACGAGAATATCTCGGCACGCGAGGTTCGGTTAATTGGCGCTGACGGCGAGCAGATTGGCATCGTCTCGATTGATGAAGCGCTTCGTATCGCTGATGAAGCGAAGCTGGATCTGGTGGAAATCTCTGCAGACGCGCAACCGCCCGTCTGCAAGGTGATGGACTACGGCAAGCACCTCTTCGAGAAGAAGAAGCAGGCCAACGAAGCCAAGAAAAACCAGAAGCAGATCCAGATCAAAGAAATCAAGTTTCGTCCAGGGACGGAAGAAGGGGATTACCAGGTAAAACTACGCAACCTGGTACGTTTCCTTACCGATGGGGACAAGGCCAAGATCTCTCTGAGATTCCGTGGTCGTGAGATGGCCCACCAGGAGCTGGGCATGGAGCTGTTGAAGCGGGTCGAAGCCGACCTCGCCGAATACGGCTCTGTTGAGCAGCATCCGAAGATGGAAGGACGCCAGCTTATGATGGTCATCGCCCCCAAAAAGAAGAAGTAATCTCCCGGGCACGGCAGGCCTGATGATTATTGTGTAATTTTATCGAATGCGGAGTTCCAACATGCCAAAAATGAAAACCAAGAGCGGTGCTGCGAAGCGCTTCCTGAAGACCGCTTCCGGCTTCAAGCACAAGCACGCTTTCAAGAGCCACATCCTGACCAAAATGTCGACCAAGCGTAAGCGTCAACTGCGCGGTGCCAGCCTGCTGCACCCGTCTGACGTGGCAAAAGTCGAGCGCATGCTGCGCGTACGTTAATTCTGGTTTAGATAGAGGAAGTTACTCATGGCTCGTGTTAAGCGTGGCGTCATCGCTCGTAAGCGTCACAAGAAAATTCTGAAACTGGCTAAAGGCTACTACGGTGCACGCTCGCGCGTATTCCGCGTTGCCAAGCAGGCTGTCATCAAGGCAGGTCAATATGCCTACCGTGACCGTCGTCAGAAGAAGCGTCAGTTCCGCGCACTGTGGATCGCTCGTATCAACGCCGGTGCCCGCACCAACGGTCTGTCCTACAGCCGTCTGATTGCTGGCCTGAAAAAGGCTTCGATCGAAATCGACCGTAAGGTTCTGGCCGATCTGGCAGTGAACGAAAAAGCGGCGTTTGCTGCGATTGTCGAGAAAGCTAAAGCCGTTCTGGCTTAAGTACCCGCGACAATCACCCGGCGGCGCTAGCGCCGTCGGGCATTGAACGTCATCGATAGGGGAAGAGCCTTCAAAGCTCTTCCCCTATTTTCGTATCTGGAGTCTGTACATGGAAAACCTGGATGCGTTGGTCTCCCAAGCCCTAGAGGCCGTGGAGCGCGCTGAAGACATCAATACCCTGGAACAGATCCGGGTGAATTATCTCGGCAAGAAAGGCGAGCTGACCCAGGTGATGAAGACCCTGGGCAACCTGCCAGCCGAAGAGCGGCCGAAAGTCGGCGCGCTGATCAACGACGCCAAAGAGCGCGTCACCGTTGTGCTCAATGCCCGCAAGGCCGCCTTCGAAGAAGCCGAGCTCAGCGCTCGCCTGGCTGCCGAATGCATTGACGTCACCCTGCCAGGCCGCGGCCAGGCCACCGGTGGCCTGCACCCGATCACCCGTACACTCGAGCGCATCGAGCAGTTCTTCACCCACATCGGCTACGGCATTGCCGAAGGCCCAGAGGTGGAAGACGACTACCACAACTTCGAAGCGCTCAACATCCCAGGCCACCACCCGGCCCGGGCGATGCACGACACCTTCTACTTCAATGCCAACATGCTGCTGCGCACCCACACCTCGCCGGTGCAGGTGCGGACCATGGAGTCCACCCAGCCGCCAATCCGCATTGTCTGCCCGGGCCGCGTATACCGTTGCGACTCGGATATCACCCACTCGCCGATGTTCCACCAGGTCGAAGGCCTGCTGATCGATCGCGATATCAACTTCGCCGACCTCAAGGGCACCATCGAAGAATTCCTGCGCGTGTTCTTCGAAAAAGAACTGGCGGTACGTTTCCGCCCATCGTTCTTCCCCTTCACCGAGCCGTCCGCCGAAGTCGACATCCAGTGCGTGATGTGTTCCGGCAAAGGCTGCCGCGTGTGCAAGCAGACCGGCTGGCTGGAAGTGATGGGCTGCGGCATGGTGCACCCGAACGTGCTGCGCATGTCCGGCATCGACCCTGAAGAGTTCCAGGGCTTCGCCTTCGGCATGGGCGCCGAGCGCCTGGCCATGCTGCGCTACGGCGTCAACGATTTGCGTCTGTTCTTCGATAACGACCTGCGGTTCCTTGCCCAATTCCGCTAGGCCCAATCGACGCACATTCTAGGAGAACAGCATGAAATTCAGTGAACAGTGGCTGCGCGGTTGGGTAAACCCGCAAGTCTCCCGTGACGAACTGGTCGCCCGCCTGTCCATGGCTGGCCTCGAAGTCGACAGCGTTACCCCCGCTGCCGGCCAGTTCAGCGGCATCGTCGTGGGCGAAATCCTCGCCACCGAACAACACCCGGACGCCGACAAGCTGCGCGTGTGCCAGGTAAGCAACGGCCAGGAAACCTTCCAGGTCGTGTGCGGCGCCCCTAACGCCCGCCCAGGCATCAAGATTCCGTTCGCCATGATCGGCGCCGAACTGCCAGGCGACTTCAAGATCAAGAAGGCCAAGCTGCGCGGCGTCGAGTCCTTCGGCATGCTGTGCTCGGCTGCCGAGCTGCAAATCAGCGAAGAGAACGACGGCCTGCTGGAACTGGCTGCCGACGCCCCGGTTGGCGAAGACATTCGCCAGTACCTGAGCCTGGATGACGCCAGCATCGAAATCGGCCTCACCCCCAACCGCGGCGACTGCCTGTCCATCGCCGGCCTCGCCCGCGACGTCAGCGCCCTGTACGACACCCCGGTCACCCGCCCGGTAGTGCCAGCCGTACCGGCTGCCCACGACGAAGTGCGCCCGGTCGAAGTCAGCGCCCCGGCTGCCTGCCCACGTTACCTGGGCCGCGTCATCCGTAACGTCGACCTGAGCAAGCCGACCCCGCTGTGGATGGTCGAACGCCTGCGCCGCAGCGACGTGCGCAGCATCGACGCCGCCGTCGACATCACCAACTACGTGATGCTCGAACTCGGCCAGCCGATGCACGCCTTCGACCTGGCAGAAATCAACGGCGGCATCCGCGTACGCATGGCCGAAGAGGGCGAGAAGCTCGTCCTGCTCGACGGCCAGGAAGTTGCCCTGCGCGCCGACACCCTGGTAATCGCCGACCACACCCGCGCCCTGGCCATCGCCGGCGTCATGGGTGGCGAGCACAGCGGTGTGAACACCGAAAAAACCCGCGACCTGTTCCTGGAAAGCGCCTTCTTCGAGCCGATCTCCGTCGCCGGCAAAGCCCGTTCCTACGGCCTGCACACCGACGCCTCGCACCGCTACGAGCGCGGCGTAGACTCGCAGCTGGCCCGCGAAGCCATCGAGCGCGCCACCCAGCTGCTGTTGGACATCGTCGGCGGCGAAGCCGGCCCGGTCGTCGAAGCCGTCAGCGAACAGCACCTGCCGCAAGTGGCCCCGGTCACCCTGCGCGCCGAACGCATCACCCAGATGCTCGGCATGGAAATGGATCCCGCCCAGGTCGAGCAACTGCTCAACGCCTTGGAACTGACCACCACCAAGAGCGGGGAAGGGCAGTGGACGGTGAACGTGCCGAGCCACCGCTTCGACATCAGCCTGGAAGTGGACCTGATCGAAGAGCTGGCCCGCCTGTACGGCTACAACAACCTGCCGGTTCGCTACCCGCAAGCCCGCCTGGCCCCCCAGGGCAAGCCGGAAACCCGCGGTGACCTGCCGACCCTGCGCCGCCTGCTGGTTGCCCGCGGCTACCAGGAAGCCATCACCTACAGCTTCATCGACCCGAAACTGTTCGAACTGTTCAGCCCGGGCGTAGAGCCGCTGCTGCTGGCCAACCCCATCTCCAGCGACATGGCCGCCATGCGCGCGTCCCTGTGGCCGGGCCTGGTCAAGGCACTGCAGCACAACCTGAACCGCCAGCAAGACCGTGTGCGCCTGTTCGAAAGCGGCCTGCGCTTCGTCGGCCAGCTCGGCGACCTGAAGCAGCAGCCGATGATCGCCGGCGTTGTCACCGGCAGCCGCCTGCCAGAAGGCTGGGCCAACGGCCGCGACGGCGTCGACTTCTTCGACGTGAAGGCCGACGTGGAAGCCCTGCTGGGCTACTCCGGCGCCTTGAGCGACTTCACCTTCAGTGCCGGCAAGCACCCAGCCCTGCACCCAGGCCAGACCGCCGCCATCGAGCGTGACGGCAAGCTGGTCGGCTACCTCGGCGCCATCCACCCAGAGCTGGCAAAAGCCCTGGACCTGGACCGCCCGGTGTTCCTGTTCGAGCTGGTGCTGGGTGACGTGGTCGAAGGCCGCCTGCCGAAATTCAGCGAGCTGTCCAAGTTCCCGGAAACCCGCCGCGACCTGGCTTTGATCGCAGGACGTGATGTGGCTTCTAGCTCGGTGCTTGAAGTAATTCGTGACAATGCAGGCGAATGGCTCACAGACCTCAGGCTGTTTGATGTCTACCAAGGTAAAGGCATTGATCCTGATAGAAAAAGCCTTGCCGTCGGCTTGACCTGGCAGCATCCATCGCGCACTCTTAACGACGATGAGGTGAACGCCGCACTGCAAAACATCCTCACCTCGCTCGAACAAAGGTTGAACACCACGTTAAGGAAATAACGGCATGGGTGCTCTGACGAAAGCTGAGATGGCCGAAAGGCTGTACGAGGAGCTGGGGCTTAACAAGCGTGAGGCCAAGGAGCTGGTCGAGCTGTTTTTTGAAGAAATTCGGCACGCACTTGAAGAGAACGAGCAGGTCAAGCTGTCCGGTTTCGGCAACTTCGACCTTCGCGACAAACGCCAGCGGCCGGGCCGCAACCCCAAGACAGGGGAAGAAATCCCGATCACCGCACGGCGCGTCGTCACCTTTCGTCCAGGGCAGAAGTTGAAGGCCCGGGTTGAGGCCTATGCTGGAACCAAGCCATAACGACGAACTGCCCCCCATACCGGGCAAAAGGTACTTCACCATTGGTGAAGTGAGTGAGCTTTGTGCGGTAAAACCGCACGTGCTGCGGTATTGGGAGCAGGAGTTCGATCAGCTCAATCCCGTGAAGCGGCGGGGGAACCGGCGGTATTATCAGCGGCAGGATGTGCTGATGATTCGCCAGATTCGTGCGCTGCTTTATGACCAGGGGTTCACTATTGGTGGGGCTCGGTTGAGGCTCTCCAGTGATGAGGCCAAGGATGAGTCTAGCCAGTACAAGCAGCTGATTCGGCAGATGATTGTCGAGTTGGAGGATGTGTTGGTGGTGTTGAAGAAGTGATCTGGGTTTTTGATGAGTGAAATTTTTTTGAGAAAAAGCTTTCATTTATCAGGAGGTTAGGGTACATTCTTCAACGTTCTCGGTAGCATTGAGAACATGCTTCAAAGCCCAGTCGGGGCGTAGCGCAGCCCGGTAGCGCACTTGCATGGGGTGCAAGGGGTCGAGTGTTCGAATCACTCCGTCCCGACCATTATTGAAACGAAGAAGCCACCTCAAGAGGTGGCTTTTTTGTATGCGAATCAATATAGCGTATTGATTTCTTATGTCTTTCTAGTCAGCACTTCTCACCCATCCATGGGTGCTACGAGCCAATTCTTGGTTCCGATCCTGTATAATCACGTCTTTTGTAGGTCATGAAGGACTCATGAGGATGCAGATCGGGATCGGAGGTGGCATTTTTTGCTATGAAAAAACTCACTGGTAAAAAAAGTTCTGATCAGATTTCCATGGCGGAAGCCCAAATAGTTGAGCTTTCAAAACGCATTGAATTTTATCTCACGGAATATAGCGTTGAGCTATTAGTGAATAAAATGCAAGGTGGTGACTTCGTTGTCCCAATGTATCAGCGCGAGTATACGTGGGAGCCGGAGAGAAAATCTCGGTTCATCGAGTCGCTTTTGTTGGGGCTGCCAATTCCATTTTTGTTTTTTTGGGAGATGCCCACGGGTGAGCTTGAAATCGTGGACGGTTCGCAGCGACTTAGAACTCTTGAGGAATTTGTTGCAGGCGGATTCAGGCTTGGTGAACTGGAGACTTTAACCGCTCTCTCTGGTTTTGAATTTTCCGATTTGCCAAGCTCACGGCAGAAAAAGGTAATCAACCGATCTATTCGCGGTATTGTTCTCAACGAGCATGCGGATGAACAGGCCCGATTTGACATGTTTGCTAGGATTAACACTGGCAGTAAAATAGCAAACAAAGCAGAGGTTAGGCGGGGCGCACTGGCTGGGCCATTTATGGATCTGGTGATCGAGTTAGCCCAAGATCAACAGTTTGTTGACTTGGCGCCAGTATCCAAAAAAGATCTAAATGAGCGCGAGCGAGAAGAGCTTGTTACCAGGTTCTTTGCTTATGGTGATGGACTTGAAGGCTATAAAGATCGACCTGCGGAGTTTATTTTTCAAATATGTAAAAAATGAAAATCAAAAGGTTGCTAGAAACCCGGGCCTTATTGGTATTCATAAGTCTGAGTTTTTGCGGGTAATGAAGTTTGTTAGTGAAGTGTTCCCGTACGGCTTTAGACGGAATGCAAATGGGAAGGCGACCCCTCGGACACGCTTTGAATCCATTGCAGTAGGTGTTTTGTTGGCATTGAGAGAAAAGCCGAAATTGAATGCTAAACGTGTGAAGCCAGTCGAGGGGTGGTTGACGGATAGTGAATACACGGATGTTATCAGTTCGGATGGTGCTAATGCTATCGCACGATTGAAAGAGCGCGTTGAATTTGTGAAAAAGAAGCTCTTGGAGTAATCATGGAGAACCTTCGTGATACTTTTAAAGAAAGGTTGGATGAAGTTGATTCTTATATTGATTTTCTGTTAGAGCTCGATAAGCAGTCAAAAAATGGTCCTCCAAGACTTGAGGGGGCTTGTTCTCCAATTAGTGTGACGCAGCAGCGCATTCTATATTCTGGCGTTTTTCTGCATTTATATAATCTAGTCGAGTCAACAATGACTATGTGTATAGATGCAGTTGCTCGCGCAGCGTACTCTGATAAAAAATTGCGGCCAGGGGACTTGGCAGACACGTTGAAAAGAGAATGGGTGCGTTCGTTTGCGAGAACTCATACTGATATGGCCTCTGATAAGCGTCTTGATTCTGCGATTAAGCTCTGTCAGCATTTGGTTGATTCGCTTCCTATACCCGAATTCACAATAGAGAAGGGCGGTGGGGGTAATTGGGATGATGATGCCATCGAGCAAATGACCGAAAGGCTAGGGTTTAAGTTAAAGGTGAATAGGAGCGTCTACAGGGGTGTAAAGTCTCCTTTTAGAGATGATCTTGGGCCGCTTGCGCTTGTTAAAAGTCTACGAAATAAGTTGGCACATGGAGCAATATCTTTTTCTGAAAGCGTAGGGTCTTTAGATGTAGGGCGTTTGTCAGATTTGAAAAATAAATTGGTGGACTACTTGCGGGAAGTGATTAGATGTTTTTCCGAGTTCATATCTGCGCATGAATATTTGTGTCCACGGAAGCGACCAGTTTAAAGGTGAAAGGTTTGAGTCTTCCGAGAATTAACGCCGTTGATCTTTTCTGTGGGGTGGGTGGACTAACTCACGGTTTGATGCGTGCGGGGATCAATGTGGCCGCTGGTGTTGATTTGGATGTGAACTGTAAATTTGCATTTGAATTGAATAATGCGTCAAAATTTATTGCCGCAGATATATCTAGCCTACAAGGTGCTGATATTGCTTCCTATTTGAAAGGTGGAGAGTATAGCCTATTGGCTGGCTGTGCACCTTGCCAACCATTCTCTACTTACAGTCGAAAAGGAAGAAACAAAAAGCACGAGCAACAGTGGCCGCTAGCTTTAGAGTTTGCTCGGCTTGTCGAAGAGCTTCAGCCTGATTTTGTTACAATGGAAAACGTGCCTCAGCTTGCAGATCATCAGGTTTTCTTGGACTTCGTTGCACTCCTCAAGGGGTATAGCTGTTGGTGGGGGGTTGTCGACTGCTTGCAATACGGTATTCCACAGACGAGAAAGAGGTTGGTTTTAATTGCATCTAAGCTTGGAGGGGATTACCTTCAATTAACCCCAACACATGCTAAGCCAGTAACAGTTAGAGATGTTATTGGTCATCTGCCGGCAATTAACGCAGGTCAGGCTGATTCTTCAGATCCTTTACATACAGCATCATCCCTGAGTCCTTTAAATATGCGGCGGATAAAGGCCTCTTCTCCTGGGGGGACCTGGCGAGACTGGCCTCCAGAACTTCTTGCTACTTGCCATATCAAAAGTTCTGGATCCACTTACCCGAGTGTGTATGGCCGAATGGAATGGGATAAGCCGTCGCCAACGATCACAACTCAATGTTTCGGGTTTGGTAATGGCCGTTTTGGCCACCCATCGCAAGACCGAGCTATTTCTCTGCGGGAAGCGGCGATACTTCAAACTTTCCCAGAGGAGTACAAATTCTTACCTGATGATGAGAAGGTTAGATTCAACAAGCTTGGTAGACTTATTGGGAATGCGGTTCCTGTAAGGCTTGGTGAGGTTATAGCGGAAACGTTATTTTCTCATTTGGGTTCATTCGTTCAGGCAAAGTTAGCAAATTCTTGATATTTTGCTTCGGAAGCTATACGGCTTCCGTATTATTAGGTGATCGTTGTGGGTTTTTACAGTGCTTGACCTGGATTTGAAAAAACTATCATATATTATAAGGCGCAATTTGGTCGGTATTATAGTTGTCTTTATATTTTATGGTGGTGCCGGATGGAAAATGTGGGATGTCCATAAGGAACAGGAGGCTCAAGCCAGTCGGCTGACTGAGCAGAGAATATCTGTGAATGAACTAAGGCTGGCGTTTGAAAAGGAGAAGGCGGATTTTAAAGTCGAGCAAGCGAAGCGTGAGTTGGAACTTCAGAAGCGTGAGTTTTTGAGTGAACGAGCGATGGAACAAATAGCTCAACAGAAATTGGAGTTGTCTGATAGAGAAAAGGCTTTCCTTCTAGAGAGTCGGAGTCTTCAGGCTGATCGAAAGCTATTAGCTAGAGATCAAGTTTCTGCCAGCATGGAAGAAAAGATACAAAAGCTAATGAGTGAGTTCTCTGAGCTTGGTGTTAATCTAGATGTTAATTACCATTGTCTTTCTGGTGAGTCGCTAATGCGATATAATGTTGCCAAGGGTAAATTTATTCAAATATATACGTTGGCTAAGTCAAATCTATTGCTCGGAAAGTATGGCGAGTTTATCGAGCAGAATAAGCAAAAAGCTCAGTGGTATGGTTGTGGTCGGTAGCTGTGATTTGGGTTTGGTCGGTTCCAAACCAACATTGCCTGGATTGACTTTCGGAAGTTGCGGTTATTTCTCGGGGTGGTTACCCATAACGCTAAGCAGTTAGGGGAAGTAAACAGATTTGGCTATGGCTTTCGGGGTGGTTGAAAAAAGCCTGAGAGCGCATATTCGTTGTTTGCGACTTGAGAAGAGTGTCAAGTGACTGTAAGAAGTTATACTAGGGAAGCCCCGAACAAGTCGCTCTACAAACGAAAATTGGCTAACCCACGGAAGCGGTTTCCACATAACCGAACTGGTGTTTTTTCACGTGAAAGGGATGTTTGACTTTCGCCCGTGTCTGCGCTTCACCTTCTCGATCTGACGTTTGGACTTGTGGAAAACACTGTGTTTGCTCAAATGCTTGTAAGTACTGCGGAGGGCTGCGATCCGCACGTTGGGATTTTCCGTTTGGTTGCACGTTTGCGCCTCGAAGAAAATACGTCGTGCATGAGCCTGATTAACTATTGGCAATAGTGTTGAACCTAAACTCAAGCGCCAGGCGGCTCGGGCGCTCCGCCTCATTTTCTGGTAAGAATAGCGATTGCCCTTCAAATGATACATATTCGCTACTCCTCAGCACCTCGGAAATCTCGATACGCAAATCATCTGGGTTTACCCACAGCAACCCTAAGTCGAATAGGGTATGCACATCAGCTCTGAGCAACAGGCCATTGGAGACGACGTTCGTTTCATCGCCCAGGTAGGGATGTATATGGGCGGCTTCCAGCACCTGCTGTAACGAACAAGCCGTGATGGCACATCGTCCTTGGTAGGCCTTGAGCAATTCCTTTCTGAATTGAGGCTGGCCGCGCCGATGGACGATGGACGCTACTGTACGCGTGCGTGCATCACTGATGTCTTCGGGGTTGAACTCGCCTTGAGTGCTGAACTGTTGCTCGATCTTAGCTGACAGCGTTTCATCAGCCGTAGTCTGATCGCGACTCAATACAAAGGAAGTAGGAGCGGTGCCAGAATGTCTCTGGTAGGTGAAGATCCCTTCGTATTTGAAGCCGGCGTGTGGGTATTCGTACTTTGCTTTCCGATAGAAAAGCAGTAGCTCCAGACCGCGCTTGTGGTGATCCGAAATGAGCGCATCGGTTCGCCCCATGCGCTGGCCTTGCATGTGGAGGGTATCGCCTTCCAGCGCATCTACGTACTGCGTTCTATCGGATGTCTTATGCTCGGTAATGAACAGCCAAACGGAGTCGTATCCCTTAGGTCGAAATATGCCGGTGTTGAGAGTGGCATCCTTTATGTCGAAAAGAACCCTAAGATCCTCTCGTGTATAGATGGTGCCTGGCTCCAACCGCTCCGATGCCAAAAGCCCGTGCGGTTTTATGTTTGGCGTTGGGGTGATTGGAGTGGTCACGGGCGGCTTCCTTGCGTGTGGCGTAGGCGAAGGGCTGATACCCGCTTTCGCCTCTTTTAGAGATGCACAACACCTTACTTCCTTCAGACTAAAAGCGGAAGAGCGTAGGAAAATACCGTTTGGTGTGTAGGTCTAAGCCGCAGTGGACCGAGCTATGGGGTAGCGATTGGCTTACTACGAAGTGAAAGGCGCGTAACCCTTGCAAGCCGGTCTCTGGCTGACGGGAGGAAAACAATTGGAGGTACCATCGTGTTTGTTCGCCCCATAGCCGCAAATGAGTGGCGGCTTTATCGGAATCTGCGTTTGCGGGCCCTGCGAGAGTCACCGGACACATTCGCAAGCACCTACGAGCGTGAGGCAACTCGAAGCGACGATGATTGGGAAGCCCGTGTTTCCGCTGTAGCAACCTTCACCAGCGCACAGGCTTTTTTGGCTTTTCAGCACGCCGAGCCTTGTGGCTTGGTTAGGTGCAAAGCATCAGAAGCTGAGCCAGCTGTCGTCGAGGTTTTTCAGATGTGGGTAGACCCCGTCTCACGCGGTACTGGAGCCGGTCGGGCTCTGCTGGCAAGAGCTGTTGCTTGGGCTGAAGGTCGAGGGGCGCAACGTATACGCTTGGGCGTGACGATCGCAGATACCCCGGCGATGCGCCTTTATAGGTCAAACGGGTTTTGTGACATCGGTTTGCCGGAACCTTTGCGCCAAGGTTCTTCTTTGAGCTCTCAGTCGATGGAACTGAACCTATGTTTACGCTCTGGTACTGATAGCCCGGCTCAATAGCTGCTGTGGCTGAGTTGTGGTGTCGGGCGGTGAAGCGGGGATATTTAGTCGCATGGTTCCGGCGGGAGAAAAGCCTTCAGAGGTTTCTGAAGGCGGCCCTGAGTAACGAGTAGGCACTTCAGCGCATCATGCCCAGCTCGGCATCATCCATCAGCGCCTTCGCCAATGCGCAGAGGTAATGCGATGCCCAGATCAGCTGAGGTTTGTCTTCCATCAAGCCGTCCAGGGTCATATCCCGTGCATAGCCCATCAGCTCCGAGGCCTGTTCGCGGGCGCTCTGGCAGGGGATGCCTGCTTCGATGCGGAACAGCGGATGGGTCTGGTTTTCACCTTGGTAGAAGGTGGTTTTGCCGACGGTGAATTTGGTTTCTTCTGTGGACATTGTTCAATCTCCCCGAAATTTCTAGTGCCTGGTCTGGCCTCATCGCCGGCAAGCCAGCTCCCATAGGTACTGCACAGGCCTCGAGATCTGTGGCGTAGATCAGATCCATGCGGGAGCCCGGCTTGCTCGCGATTGGGGCAGCCCAGGCGACACATCAATGAAGCCTTAGTGCAATGTCCTAGGCTCAGTGGGCATCTGTACTTGAACCAGCGCAGATTCAAGCAAAGCTCGCAGCGTCTCTAGCTCATGCATCGAAGCCATCATCAGAATCGACGCTGGCGACTTGGGCTGCAGCAGTATTGCCTGATGCACAACGGTCGCCGCGCATAGCGCGTAATCCGTGGCCTGGATCAGGGTGTCTTCAAGGGATAGAACATTGTGGGGTGGATCAGGGACTATCTTCAGCATAAACCCTCTCAGTGCCTTAAAGGGCTGCCGCAGATCCGCTGTCAAACGGAAGGGTGGCAGCTGTTTGTGGGTTGACAGACCGGGGGCACTGAGAATCCCGGCGCACACAAAGGTGCCCCACGCACAGCTGCCATAACTGGCATTGCACATGCTCTCAGTGAACCACGGCCTGTCAAAACCGTGCCGCCAATTGGTAGCGGCAGGTCGAGACTATGGTTCACGATTTCCATGTGCAACGAAAAACAGGCGCAGGGAGTATCTTTGGGAAATGGCCTACAAGGAAGGGGCTAATTCTGACTTTTTTTGCCCATTCACCCTCACAGCATGCAACGCCGGCTGCTCTGTTAACGGTTTGTGGCTCACAAAAAGCTTTCCACTCACGAATCCCTGTATCCAGTTATGTCGCGATGCCAACAAACGGTCCAGCATGGACTTTCACCACTCAAGCCTTGAAACTGACTCGCTCGCATCTGGACCAAGGCAGGTCACGGGCCTGCCCCCTGCAACGGACGCCAAGTATCAGCCCATGGAATGCACCGAAGATGACTATCGAAGCTTTTGCCCCTTTCCCGCGCTTTGCCGCTGACCTGCTGAAGTATCTACCGGCTGACCAGCCAGATGGCTCCCACGACCTGTCCCACATCTATCGCGTATGGGTCAACGCACAACGGATACAGCGCGTAGAAGGCGGCGACCTGGAAGTGCTGCTTGCAGCGACTGTGCTGCATGATTGTGTCGCAGTAGAAAAGAACTCGCCCTTGCGTGG
The DNA here is from genome assembly GCF_013305685.1 of Pseudomonas sp. 13159349. Classification (NCBI taxonomy): domain Bacteria; kingdom Pseudomonadati; phylum Pseudomonadota; class Gammaproteobacteria; order Pseudomonadales; family Pseudomonadaceae; genus Pseudomonas; species Pseudomonas sp. 13159349. Next base: position 2,341,365 of record NZ_CP045553.1, read on the forward strand.
GCAGGCGTCAACGCTGTCCGCACAAAGGGCGGCGTCAATCCTGGCTGATATGGGCTGGCCCTTGCAGCGCATCGAGCAGGTGGCGCATGCAGTCAAAACCCACAGCTACTCGGCTGGCTTCGAACCACTCACCCTTGAGGCCAGGATTCTTCAGGACAGCGATCGCCTGGACGCCATAGGTGCAGTGGGTATCGCCCGGTGTTTTTACGTTTCCGGGCGAATGGGGTCGGCGCTGTACGATTTCGAGAACCCCACGGCGTGGGGGAGGGAGTATCAGGACAAGGCGTATGCGGTCGAGCACTTTCATACCAAGCTGCTCAAGCTTGCGTCAGGTTTTAAAACTGCTGAAGGGGCTCGGCTGGCTGCTGAGCGCCATGCTCGGCTTGAAGTGTTTCTTGCGGATTTCATGGATGAGATCGGGGCCGGCGGGGTAGGGATGCAGTGACGGGGCTTGGGGCGATTGGCAGGTTGTTTTGGGCGTTGGCCAGTTGTCCTGGAACTGCGTATGGCTGATCGATTTGGCAGGTGCCTTTGGGCAAGGTGCAAGGCCTTGGGTTTTGGAGGCGGGTAGCTGTGGTCTCATGGCCCTGAGTATTGCGTTTGGGCGGGGAAGAATCTGGCGTGGGCATGGCACCGGCTGCGCCGGTGTTCGCGGCTGAAGCCGCTCCTACAGGGGGACCTGCTAATTCAGGGAGATGTGGGCAGTTTTGAGGGCGGATTTGTTCGTGGAGACCTTTTGTGTGCGGTTCTGCTTATTGATGAGTGGCTTGCAGCTTTTTTAGCGGGTTTACCGTGGATGGCACGGGCTGCGCCCGTGTTCGCGGGCGCGCCCGCTCCCACAGGGGGGGACGCGCAGGGTTTGAGCGCTGTGTTGGGGCATTCAGATAATCCAGCTTTGGCGGAGCGGGAGTGTCGAGCGGGGCGGGGTCTGGGGCAATGAATAGGCGGGCTGAGAGGCGAGAAGAGATGCCGCACAACCCGGATCGTGCTCGTCTCAGAGAGGTGGCGCTATGTAGACAACCCGGTTCCGACCATTCTGTTTGGCGTCGTAAAGCCCTTTGTCAGCGCGTTCCAGCGCGTCATCCAGCGTTTCTCCTGTGGCAAACAGGGTGCACCCGATGCTCAGGGTTACGTTCAACTGACCACAGGGCAACTGCATCGGGCTAGCACCCACCTGTTCGCGAATCCGCTCAGCAATCCGGGTCAGCTCTTCGCTGTCCTTCACCTGCAAAATTGCAACAAACTCCTCACCCCCATGGCGCACCACCAGGTCATCGGGGCGCAGTGCAGCGCGCAGGCGACGCGCAGTTTCGCAAAGCACCTTGTCACCGCCGCCATGGCCGTACTTGTCGTTGATGGACTTGAAGTGATCCAGGTCGGCATAAACCGCACCCAGTTGTAAGCCGTTCACCTCGGCCAATCGCCGTTCATGCGCTTCAAACGCCGACAACGCACCGCGGTTCCACAGTTGTGTCAAAGGGTCGAGCAGGGCTTTGCGCTGCTCGCGATCCATTTCAAGCCGCAGATCGCGGTTCACCTGGGCCAAGGTACGCAGCTGCAGATACCCCTCGGCGAGCGTGGCCAGGTCCCTGAAGTTCGCTTGCTGAGCCTCGCTGAGCACGCGTGGGCGCGGGTCGAACATGCACAGCGTGCCGATGGCTTTACCGTTGCCGGCGCGCAAGGGGTGGCCGGCGTAAAAGCGGATGTAGGGCGCGTTCAGCACGAGCGGGTTGTCGACGAATCGTTCGTCGCACTTGGCGTCGGGCACCGTCAGGGTGTCCTCGCCGAGAATGGCGTAGCCGCAGAACGAAACACTGCGCGTCGTCTCGCTTGCCTCAAGGCCTATGCGGGCCTTGAACCACTGTCGGTCCTGGTCGATCAGGCTGATAAGCACAGTGTCCACATGGGCCAGGTCCTGGGTGAGCCGCACCAGGGTATCCAGGTAATGCTCGGCTGGCGTGTCGACCAGGTTCATGTCGTCGAGCGTGCGCTGGCGCAGCGCTTCGTCAGCGGGCAAGGGGCAAGCTGGCATTGTGGGTCCTCCGTTCCTTGGTTGGCTTGGGTACCTGGCGGGTGCGCGGTCTGTATACCGTCGAAACAAGCACAGCATAGGCCATGGCGTGATGCACGGTCGGCCGACAATTTCTTGCCGGGAGTGTGATTTCTTTCGCTCGATCTTCGTCAAGAATGCTACCCCTTAGCCGTCGTCTGGGGACTGATACAGGGCCTTTCATGCAAACGCTGTTGAACGAGATTCTCGAAGAAGTACGTCCCTTGATCGGCAAGGGCAAAGTGGCTGACTACATTCCCGCGCTGGCCGATGTGCCGGCGAACCAGCTGGGCATCGCGGTCTATGGCAACGATGGCAGCTATTACTGTGCAGGCGACGCGCTGGTGCCGTTCTCGGTGCAGAGTATTTCCAAAGTGTTCAGCCTGGTGCAGGCGATCGGGCACTCCGGGGAAGCCATTTGGCAGCGGCTTGGCCATGAGCCTTCCGGCCAACCGTTCAACTCGCTGGTGCAACTGGAGTTCGAACGCGGCCGGCCGCGCAACCCCTTTATAAATGCGGGTGCGTTGGTGATCTGCGATATCAACCAGTCGCGCTTCGCTGCACCCACGTTGTCGATGCGCGATTTCGTGCGGCGGCTATCGGGCAATCCCCATATCGCGATCGATGCCCGCGTTGCCGACTCGGAGTATCAGTTCCGCGCGCGCAACGCGGCCATGGCTTACCTGATGCAGTCGTTCGGCAACTTCCATAACGAGGTGGAAACGGTACTGCGCAGCTATTTCAGCTACTGCGCGCTCCAGATGAATTGCCTGGACCTGGCCCGGGCGTTCTGTTTCCTGGCCAATGATGGGTTCTGCAAGCACAGCGGTGAGCAGATTCTGACCCGGCGCCAGACCCAGCAGGTGAACTCGATCATGGCCACCAGCGGGTTGTATGACGAAGCAGGGAATTTCGCCTATCGGGTGGGGTTGCCGGGCAAGAGTGGCGTGGGGGGCGGGATTGTGGCGATCGTGCCGGGGCAATTTACCGTGTGCGTGTGGTCGCCGGAGTTGAATGCGGCGGGTAACTCCCTGGCCGGCATGGCGGCGCTCGAACTGCTCAGTTCGCGGATCGGCTGGTCGGTGTTCTGATCGGCGGGCCCGGTGGCTGAGGTAGGCCCGGTCGATACCTCAGCTCGTCGGGTCCTGCCCCAGTACCTTGGCCAGGGCCACGCGGGCATCTTCAAGCTGTACCAGTGAAGCATGCCGCGCGCCCAGCGCGTCACCGTTCTGGATAGCGGTCAGAATCGCCTTGTGCCGGGGCAGGGCGAGTTCGTCGAAATTCGCCCGCTGGTTGGAGTAGCGCACCGACTCGCGCAGCGCCATCGACAGCATGTTGCACAGGTAGGCCAGCAGGTCGTTGTGGGTGGCGTCGGCGATACGGGCGTGGAAGTCCAGGTCCGGCTGCAGGCGCTCTTCATGGTTGCGGGCGGCTTCCATGCGCTGGTAGGCCTCGGCGATCGAATCGACGTCGTCGGCGCTGGCGTTGGTGGCGGCCAGTGCGGCGGCGGCGGGTTCGATGACCCAGCGTACGCTGCTCAGCATGTTGAAGAATTCCTGTTGCGGTGTGGCCTGCATCAGCCAGTGCAGCACGTCCGGGTCGAGCATGTGCCAGTCATGGCGCGGCCGCACCAGGGTACCCACCCGCGGGCGGGCCTCGATCAGGCCCTTGGCGGTAAGGGCGCGCATCGCCTCGCGGAACACCGGCCGGCTGATCGCGTAGGCTTCGCACAGGCTGGCCTCGGAAGGCAGCTTTTGCCCGGGTGCGAGTTGGCCGGATACGATCTGTACGCCAAGGTCCTGGACCAGGGTGGCGTGCATGCTCTTGCGCGTGGTGGGCTGGCGGTAGTTCATGTGGGGCGGGGCGGATCCTTCTGGCGGGGGCAGCATCATAGCATTAGCGCGTCGACGCGGTGCATGGCACCGGCTGCGCCGGTGTTCGCGGCCACGGCCGCTCCCACAGGTACCGCGTGAGCCTAAAGCCTGCGCCGTCCCAGTGGGAGCGGGTTCACCCGCGAAGCAGGCGACGCGGTGGATGGCACCGGCTACGCCGGTGTTCGCGGCTGAAGCCGCTCCTACAGGTACAGCGCGAGCCCGAAGCCTGCGCCGGACCTGTGGGAGCGGGTTCACCCGCGAAGCAGGCGACGCGGTGGATGGCACCGGCTTTGCCGGTGTTCGCGGGCATGCCCTGATGCCAGTCAATTAAGCGGTCTGGGGGCCGCTTTGCGGCCCATCGCCGGCAAGCCGGGCTCCCACAGGGACCGCGTAGCTCTTGGGGGGGCGCCGTACCTGTGGGAGCCCGGCTTGCCGGCGATGGGCTGCGCAGCAGCCCCGATGACGCTAAACGACAGGCTTCAGGCCTTAGTGCGAGTGCTTGGGCACCGCCGCCCCGCGGCATCCGACCAGGAAGTCGAAGTCACAACCCTCATCGGCCTGCATGACGTGGTCCAAATACAGCTTGGCGTAACCACCGCTGATCAACTGCGGCGGGGCTTGCAGGTCGGCCAGGCGGCCGGCCAGTTCCTCGTCGGTAATGTCCAGGTGCAGCCGGCCTTCCTTGCAATCCAGTTCGATCCAGTCACCTTCGCGCACGGCAGCCAACGGCCCGCCAGCTGCCGCTTCCGGCGCCACGTGCAGCACCACGGTGCCGTAGGCGGTGCCGCTCATGCGGGCATCGGAAATACGCACCATGTCGGTCACGCCCTGTGCCAGCAGCTTGGCCGGCAGGCCCATGTTGCCGACCTCGGCCATGCCCGGGTAGCCCTTGGGCCCGCAGTGCTTCATCACCAGCACGGAACTGGCATCCACATCCAGCTCGGGGTCGTTGATGCGTGCCTTGTAGTCGTCGAAGTTCTCGAACACCACGGCGCGGCCACGATGCTGCATCAACGCCGGGGTGGCTGCCGAGGGCTTGAGCACGGCGCCCTTGGGCGCCAGGTTGCCGCGCAGGATGCAGATGCCGCCGTCGGCCACCAGCGGCTTGTCGATCGGGCGGATCACCTCTTCGTCGTACAGCGGTGCGGCCTGGCAGTTGTCCCACAGGCTCTTGCCGTTGGCCGTCAGCGCGGCAGGGTTGGGCAGCAGGCCGTGTTCGCCCAGGCGGCGGATGACCGCAGGCAGGCCGCCGGCGTAGTAGAACTCTTCCATCAGGAAACGGCCCGAAGGCTGCAGGTCGACCAAGGTTGGCGTACCGCGGCCGATGCGGGTCCAGTCTTCCAGCTGCAGGTCCACGCCGATGCGCCCGGCAATGGCCTTCAGGTGAATCACCGCGTTGGTCGAGCCACCGATGGCGGCGTTGACGCGGATGGCGTTCTCGAAGGCTTCGCGGGTGAGGATTTTCGACAGGCGCAGGTCTTCGCGCACCATGTCGACAATGCGCATGCCCGACAGGTGGGCCAGCACGTACCGGCGTGCATCCACCGCCGGGATGGCGGCGTTGTGCGGCAGCGAGGTGCCCAGCGCTTCGGCCATGCAGGCCATGGTCGAGGCGGTGCCCATGGTGTTGCAGGTACCCGCCGAGCGCGACATGCCGGCCTCGGCCGAGAGGAACTCGTTGAGGTCGATCTGGCCGGCCTTGTAGGCCTCGTGCATCTGCCAGACGATGGTGCCGGCGCCAATGTCCTTGCCTTTGTGCTTGCCGTTCAGCATCGGCCCACCGGTAACCACGATCGCCGGCACGTCACAGCTCGCCGCGCCCATCAGCAGCGCCGGGGTGGTCTTGTCGCAGCCGGTCAGCAGCACCACGGCGTCCACCGGGTTGCCACGGATGGCTTCCTCCACATCCATGCTCGCCAGGTTGCGGGTGAGCATGGCCGTGGGGCGCAGGTTGGACTCGCCGCTGGAGAACACCGGGAACTCCACCGGGAAGCCGCCAGCCTCCAGCACACCCTTCTTGACGTGTTCGGCAATCTTGCGGAAGTGCGCATTGCACGGGGTCAGTTCCGACCAGGTGTTGCAGATGCCGATGATCGGCTTGCCCTGGAATTCGTGGTCCGGAATACCCTGGTTCTTCATCCAGCTGCGGTACATGAAACCGTTCTTGTCGGCGGTGCCGAACCATTGGGCGGAGCGCAGTGGGCGTTTGTTATCAGACATGGGAACACCTAATTAGTATTACTATTTGTCGTTGTGCGATCGACTTTACTGATAAAAATGGTCTCTGTGAAGGCTTGTTGGCTCAATTAGTAATACTATAAGATCATTCCCCCAGGTCAGAGGTCTGCCAAAAAGTCCCCGGCCAGGTGCTGTACCCATTACAAGAACAATTGGAGACATCGCCATGATTCAGGAGCAGCGGCTCGTCCGCCTGATCACACTGAAACTCATCCCTTTTCTGGTACTGCTTTACCTGGTGGCCTATGTCGACCGTTCCGCGGTGGGCTTCGCCAAGCTGCACATGGGCGCCGACATCGGCCTGGGTGACGCGGCCTACGGCCTTGGTGCCGGGCTCTTCTTCATTGGTTACTTCCTGTTCGAGGTGCCGAGCAACCTGTTGCTCGACCGCTTTGGCGCGCGCCGCTGGTTCGCCCGCATCCTGGTCACCTGGGGCGCAATCACCGTCGGCATGGCGTTCGTTACCGGGCCTAACGGTTTCTACGTGATGCGCTTTCTGCTGGGGGCGGCCGAGGCGGGCTTCTTCCCGGGCGTGCTGTACTACATCACCCAGTGGTACCCGGTGCGCCATCGCGGCAAGATCCTCGGCTTCTTCATCCTCTCCCAGCCGCTGGCAATGCTGATCACCGGGCCGCTCTCGGGTGCGCTGCTGGGGCTCGATGGCATCTACGGCCTGCATGGCTGGCAATGGCTGTTCATCTGCATCGGTACCCCCGCGGTGCTGCTGGCCTGGCCGACCCTGCGCCTGCTGCCAGACAGCCCGGCCAAGGTGCGCTGGCTCAGCGACGAACAGCGCAGCTGGCTGCAGGAACAGCTGGCCAACGACCTGCGCGAGTTCGGCCAGACCCGCCATGGCAATCCGTTGCATGCCCTGAAGGACAGCCGGGTGCTGTTGCTGGCGCTGTTCTACCTGCCGGTGACTCTGAGCATCTACGGCCTGGGCCTTTGGCTGCCGACGCTGATCCACCAGTTTGGCGGCAGTGACCTGGTCACCGGTTTCGTTTCGGCCGTGCCTTACCTGTTCGGCATCATCGGCCTACTGATCGTGCCGCGTAGCTCCGACCGCCTGAACGACCGCTATGGCCACCTCGGCCTGCTGTATGCCCTGGGTGCGATCGGCCTGTTCTTCAGTGCCTGGCTTAGCGTGCCGGTCATGCAGCTGGCAGCGCTGTGCCTGGTGGCATTCGCGTTGTTCTCCTGCACCGCCATTTTCTGGACCTTGCCGGGCCGGTTCTTCTCCGGGGCCAGCGCCGCAGCCGGCATCGCCTTGATCAACTCGATCGGCAACCTCGGCGGCTACCTGGGCCCGTTCGGTATCGGCGCGCTCAAGGAGCACACCGGGCAACTTTCGTCGGGGCTGTATTTCCTGGCCGTGGTGATGCTGTTCGGGCTGTTGCTCACCGGGGTTGTCTACAACCGCCTGGAGCGCCGCCAGCGCCTGGCTTCCTCGCGGGCAGCCGAAGCCTCCCGCTAATTTTCGCAACCGAGAAGCGAGCACAAATATGCGATTGATCCAATTTGAAACCGCCACCGGCGAGCGCTGCGTGGGCGTGGTGGAAGGCGATTACGCCCTGCAGGTGCAGGGCGCTGGCAGCACCCGCCAGCTGGCCCTGCAAGCCATTGCCGCCGGCCGTGACCTGGCCGCTGAAGTGCAGGCTGCCGGCCTGGGCGAGCGCCACGACTACCTGGCCCTGCTGGCCGAAGGCCGCGTGTTGCCACCACTGGACCACCCGGACCCGGCGCACTGCCTGGTCACCGGCACCGGGCTGACCCACCTGGGCAGTGCCGCAACCCGCGACAAGATGCATCAGCAGCAGGCCGAAGGCGCGGTGACCGACAGCATGCGCATGTTCCAGTGGGGCCTCGATGGCGGTCGGCCGCCGGCAGGCCAGGAGGGCGCGCAGCCGGAGTGGTTCTACAAGGGCGACGGTGGCATCGTCGTGCGCCCTGGCGCCGACCTGCCGCTGCCGGCGTTCGCCGAGGATGCCGGCGAGGAGCCAGAGCTGGTCGGGCTGTACCTGATCGGTGCCGACGGCACGCCTTACCGCCTTGGCTATGCGTTGGGCAACGAGTTTTCCGACCATGTGATGGAGCGGCGCAACTACCTGTACCTGGCCCATTCCAAGCTGCGCGCCTGCAGCTTCGGCCCAGAGCTGCGCCTGGGTGCGCTGCCGGCTCACCTGGAAGGCACCAGCCGCATCCTGCGCGACGGCCAGGAGCTGTGGCGCAAGCCGTTCCTCTCGGGCGAGCAGAACATGTGCCACAGCTTCGAGAACCTGGAATTCCACCACTTCAAGTACACCCAGTTCCTGCGCCCCGGCGATATCCACGTGCATTACTTCGGCACCGCCACGCTGTCGTTCGCCGACGGCATCCAGGCGCGCCCGGGCGACACCTTCGAAGTCAGCCTCGACGCCTTCGGCCAGCCGCTGCGCAATGGCATTGCCGCCGCGCCCGGGCAGGTTCGCCCCGGGGTGGTGAGAAGCCTTTGAGCCCGCTGCCAGCCAGTTGCTGAATCGGGGCCGCTCTGCGCCCCTTTCGCGGGCTCGCCCGCTCCCACAGTTACCCTGTAGGAGCTGGCTTGCCTGCGATGGGCTGCGCAGCAGCCCCCTTACCGCCATGAGCATCTGAACCGTCTTTCTCAATTACAGGAGCCAACCATGTCTGGAAGCAACTTCATTGGCGGCCAGCGCAGCGCTGCCGGCAGCGTGCGCCTGCAAAGCCTCGACGCGCGCACCGGCGAAGCCCTTCCGCAGGCCTTTGCCCAAGCCACCCCGGAGGAAGTGGACGCCGCCGCCCAGGCTGCCGAAGCGGCCTTCGCCGAATACAACGCCCTGGCGCCGCAGCGCCGTGCGCAGTTCCTTGATGCCATTGCCGACCAGCTGGATGCGCTGGACGACACCTTTGTCGCCACCGTGTGCCGCGAAACCGCACTGCCGGCCGGGCGCATCCAGGGCGAACGCGCGCGTACCAGCAACCAGATGCGCCTGTTCGCCTCGGTGCTTCGTCGTGGCGACTACCTGGGTGCGCGCATCGACCGCGCCCAACCCCAGCGTCAGCCGCTGCCGCGCCCTGACCTGCGCCAGTACCGCACCGGCGTCGGCCCGGTAGCCGTGTTCGGCGCCAGCAACTTCCCGCTGGCCTTCTCCACTGCTGGGGGGGATACCGCCGCAGCGTTGGCCGCTGGTTGCCCGGTGGTGGTGAAGGCGCACAGCGGCCACATGGCCACTGCCGAACGGGTCGCCGAGGCCATCGAGCGGGCGGTAGTAGCCACCGGCATGCCCGCGGGCGTGTTCAACATGATCTACGGTGCCGGTGTCGGCGAAGCGCTGGTGCGCCACCCGGCGATCCAGGCCGTGGGCTTCACCGGTTCGCTCAAGGGCGGCCGTGCGCTGTGCGAGCTGGCTGCAGCGCGCCCGCAGCCGATTCCGATGTTCGCCGAAATGAGCAGCATCAACCCGGTGCTGGTCTTGCCTGAGGCCTTGCAGGCCAGGGGCGAGCAGGTAGCCAGGGAGCTGGCCGGTTCGGTGGTGCTGGGCTGCGGGCAGTTCTGCACCAACCCCGGGCTGGTCATCGGTATTGCCGGCGAGACGTTCAGCAACTTCCTGGCGGCCCTTGGTGCGCAGCTGGCCGACCAGCCCGGGCAGACCATGCTCAATGCCGGAACATTGCGCAGCTATGCCCAGGGCGTGCAACGCCTGCACCAGCACCCGGGCGTGCGTCATCTGGCCGGCGCCGACCAGGCTGGCGACCAGGCGCAGGCGCAGCTGTTCCAGGCGGATGTGAGCCTGCTGCTTGACGGTGATGCGTTGCTTCAGGAGGAGGTGTTCGGGCCGGCCACGGTGGCCGTGGCGGTGGCCGACGAAGCCGAACTGCGCCGCGCGCTGCAAGCCTTGCACGGGCAGCTGACGGCGACGCTGATTGCCGAGCCACAAGACCTGCAGCGCTTCGCCGCGCTGGTGCCGCTGCTGCAGCGCAAGGCCGGGCGCCTGCTGGTCAATGGTTACCCGACCGGTGTCGAAGTGTGTGATGCCATGGTGCATGGCGGGCCATACCCGGCCACGTCCGATGCCCGTGGGACCTCGGTCGGCACCTTGGCCATCGACCGCTTCCTGCGGCCGGTGTGCTACCAGGACTACCCGGATGCGCTGCTGCCCGACGCCCTGAAAAACGCCAACCCGCTGGGCCTGCAACGCCTGGTCGACGGCCAGCATAGCCGCGAGGCGCTGGCCTGACGCCAATGGCTTCGGCGTGGTACCGCTGCACCCGCCCGGGTAGGCCCGGGCGGGTTGTCAGATATGCGGCCAGAACGCCAGCAGCAGTCCACCAGCGATAAGCAGGGCGCCACTGTAGCGGCGCCAGGCCGCGCCCAACCGCAACACTTTCTCCGCCAGAACCAGCATCGCCAGCGCGGCCATGCCCCACAGGCTCATGGCGCCAACCACCAGCAGCACCAGCATCAGCGCCCAGCAGCAACCGATGCAGTACAGGCCATGCTGCAACCCCAGTCTCCAGGCGCCGCCAAGGCCCGGGTGTACATGGTGCTGAAGAAAGAACAGCGGGCTCTGGCAATGCTCCAGGCAAGCGGCCTTGCCCTGGCTCATCTGGTAGCCACCGGCCAGCAGAAGCAGTAGCGCACCCATGAGAGGTGGCAAGCGCAGGGTCATGGGATCGAGCCAGCCAAGCCATTCGCCAAGGGCCTGCAGCAGGGTCATCAGCAGGGCGAAGCCACACCAGAGCAGTGCATAGGCCGCGCAGAACAGCAGCAGCTTGAATGGGCCGGCGCTGTCGCGCACCAGGCAGCGTCGGTAAAGCAGGAACACCGGCAGGGCGGCCGGCAGCATCATCGCCTGCATCATCGCCAACCACATCAGCAGGGTCAGCGCGCCCTGGCGCGACCACCAGGCGGTGGGTGGCATCTGCATCTCGCCCATCGCCGCCATGGTCGTTGCCTGCTCGACGTGCCACCACCAACCCAGCGCGCTGATCATCAGCACCAGCGCGCCGGTCAGCAGCGCGCCCGGGGCTGGCCAGCGGCTAGCCGCGGATGATGCCATTTGGCCCCATATCCAGGTCGTAGAGCATGGCGTTGCGCCCGGCATAGTCCAGCTTCACCGCCCCGGAGCAGTTGAAGGTGGCGCTGGCGCAATCCGTCTCGCCGAACTCGAAGCCCTCTGGCAGCACCAGCCTGGCCCGGTGCACCGATCCGTCCACGGGGTTGCGGATCGGCTCGGCCCGGCCATCCAGCACCCCGGGCACGTGGATGCTGGCGGTCAGTGCGGCGCGGTCGGTGTGCACCTCAACCGGCACGAACTGCGGTGCGTGTATGGTCTGCACCGTGCTGGCAAAAATGGCGAAGAAGGCCGTGGGTTCCTGCTCCTGGCCGCTGAGAATGGTCAGCAATGCCTGGCGCTGGGCATCGTTGGCGCGTTCATCGATAAAGGCCTGGCATTGCCCACCGCCTTCGTGGATGGGCCCAGGCCAGGCGAAGGTGCAGGCCACATTCAAGCCGGCCAGCGACACCTCGTCGAAGTACCCCTCCTCGATGTGATAGCCCACTGCCGCTTCGCAAGTGCCATGGGTGGGCAAGGCATTGAACTGGCAGGGGCAGCCATAATCGCAGTTGCAAAGGTCGACCCCTGCGCCGCGCAATCGCCAATCGACATAGGCCATGATCCTATCCTCGCAAACAAGTGCCACTTGTTAGTTTAGTTCCGGATCATGCCGCCATATTTAGATAGATTCGGCATCTGACGCGGGCCATATAAAACCACTGCTTCAAAGCATCGGCCTTCTCAGTCAGATGGGGCAGTGCGGGATTCACGGTCAATGTCCTCCGGCCAATGAACCTTGGGTGCCAGGCAATGCATGTGGCTCAGGCCATCGTCATCGTTCCAGTCACGGGGTGGATGTACGAACTTCGGCAGGGCTTCGGGGCCTTGCTGCATGAATAGTCGGGCGATAGCCCAGTAGGCTTCGCCGTGGTAGAGGTCGTGAGTGAAGAACACGCGGTCGATGACTTCGTTGGTTTCCGGGTTGCGTACCGACAGCATGACGTTCTCGATCAGGCCGCCGTGGCCGGGTGCGTAGACTCGGTAGACTTCGGCGGTTACGTCGTCCCAGTTGTAGGCGACCGGTTTGACGCCCCAGCGTTTGCGACTGAAGATGAATATGCGGTCATATCGAAACTCATAGATATATATCTTTTGGCGAAGTCGATTGAAGCGGATAGGCTCGTCTCTAGGAGCAACCAGATCAAGTTTAATGTAAGGAATCAAAGACCATGATAGTACTGGGGTGATAATTGCCAATGACAAGCTCATCAGCCAATCGTCACGCAAAAAACTCCAGTACATGTAAAGCGTTATTCCAAGAAGAAGAAGCAAACCTGCAGCACCGATTAGGAATGTCAAACCTCGAAGGATGCTGCTGCTCCGTGGCAACTCTAGAAACACATCATCGAAATAGTTAGGGGCCGGTTTCACGCTCGCCCACCCAATTCGCCATTTTGGCACTTCGCCCACCTTCGGCAGGTCATAACTCCAGCCCAAAGCACGCTCCCACAAAACTTTTCCATCACGCTTCACTCGTTAACCTCCCTGACACAAATCTCAACGTACCCACTTGGCAAGCTCCGATCCGGCCAGTACATCACCAACAGCGTAGCTGCCAGGATCGTGTGCTTTCCTATAGTCGCCATGAGCGATATCGAGCCAGAAATCTCTAACTGACAGAGTCCGGTAGGGTAAGGTTTTCGCTTCTCGCTGATTGAATAATTGCGGTCGTGATCGGGTATTCGCGGTGATGTAAAGCTCGAAAATGAAGAGGACGGTGATAGAGGCTCTTCAGTGGTCGCAAAAAAATTGCCCGAAGCAATAGTTTCCCCGCCAACGTAATCAGGGTGATTGCCGTCACCGTGACGATGTACAATCAATTTCCAGCGATATCCCGAGGACCGCTCATCGTACATAGGCAATGTGATCAATAATCTTAGCTTTCTAATTATTTCGGCGCTAATCAAGCCACCGATTTTCAGAAGACCTGGATCAGTTGCCAAGAGCGATTCAAAATTCAACTTTGCCTTAGTGCCTAGTGTGGCAGCATTGAGTTCGGCAAACGCGATATCCGCATGTTCTGGTACATTCCAATGGATGATCGGTATTTCGTCTGCTTTTCCAAAGCAGCACCGCCTTACCCAGCGTTCCAAATCAATTGATTCATTTTCCTGAGCCAGTTTGCTTAGTTGATAAGCAGCAAGCGTGAAGACAATCGCCAGCCCCAGCGGACCGACAACCAAGGGTTGGAGTACCGCAAGACTAAACGCTACAGCGCCAGAGCCATACAAGAGGGATGAAAAAAGATGTTGGTTCCTCGCTGTTTCATCACCCGCAGAGGCGGTTCGTCTGGTCGCATTAATTGCCTGGGCCGCATCAAAGACCCCTGCAACCGCACTCACCAAAGCACCAAGCCTTATCAAGGCCTCCCCTGTGGCTGCTACACCCTTTGCTCGTGCCAAATTCAGTGGACCAGCACTTGATCTCAAAATGAGCCCAACCAGTTCGACTTGCCCTCCCAATAGGCCCAACTGGGATCCTTGCAACGCCAACCTGGCCTCATACGCCTTGGGCCCAATCTCCGTTTCCGCCTTTTCCTGATTCCTGCCCAGGCTGTCCTGCTGTAAATACAACCCGCCTATCGCCAGCAATAACTCCCAACTACCTGCCACACCACGTAAACCGGAGAACCCGGTCCGTACTAACCTGGCAGCCTGCTGCGATGTGATCTGCATCCCTTGAAACAACTTGCGCGCATTTGTCTCCAACGTCCCCGCTGCCACCGAGATATCCACCAGGGCAAGCTGCGCCGCGCTGCTCGCCTGGGTCACGCCCATGCTGGCCTCCTTGAACAACCGCCCATGCACTTCCTCAGCCTTGCCCTCGACCCACACCGTCACGCTGATCATCGAATTGGTGAACCGTGGATCGAGCACGGCCAGGCTCATCAGCCCATGCTGGATGATCGGCCGCACCTTGCGCATGGCCTTCATCGAGCCAAACTCGAAGTCATCGATATTGCGGTGCATCCGGTCCCGCGCCTCGGCGATCGACGCGTTGGCCTTGTGCTGCAACTCCCGGAGGTGGGCACTCTGCAAGGCGTAGTACTCGCCCAGCTTCATCTTCACTTCCAGCTCGATCAGGTGGACGCCGTTGTAGAGAAACTGCGTGGCACTGTTCAAATGCCGCACAGCCTTCTGAATACCTGGCGACAGACATGGCGCCAGCCGCTGACTGGCCGCATTGAGCGCACCCTGCGTTTCCGCAATGGCCTGCTTGAGGGTATTGCGCGTGCGCAGGCCGGCGTCATCGCTGGCGATGATCTTGCTCAGCATGCCGTAAAGCTTGTCGCTGTCGTTCCAGTTGATCGCTTCTGTGGCGGAGAAACTGGGCAGCAGCCCGGCCAGCAGTGCCTGGTCGCGCATCAGCAAGGCACGATAGGGCGGGCTGTCAGGGTCCTGCAGCCATTTCAGCCAGAGCAGTTCGCTGGTGCCGGAAGCGGGAACACGCGGTTCAAGGCGGGGGACGACAGCTTCCGTAACCCCACCGCCCAGGCACAGGGCCATGGTCTTGGCGTAGGCCACCCCGGACTCACGATCGTTACCGTCGTAGTCGTACGCCTCGGCCACCTTGAACATGGGCGTATCGAACAAGGCAACGTACGCCTTTGCGTCCTTGTCGATGTAACGCTGAAACTCGCGTTCCTGCTGCTCATATTCAGCCTGGAACGCGGCCCGCTGCGGTTCGTGGTAGCGCTCTTCAAGCCGCTCGTCACTCTCCTGCTGCGCACGCTCGACCAACAGCTGCCGCTCGACTGCCGGGTCGGTGAACACCGGCGGCCCATCACCCGTCATCGGTTCCAGCGACGGCACCTTCTGCGCCGCCCATTCCCTGTGCGTGGCACGAATGATCTGCAGGATCTGCGAGGTCTGCAGCTGATAGGCGCGCATCGGGTCTTCACGCCAGGCCTGACGCTTCAGTACCCAGGTCAGGCGCTGATGGTTGTACTCCTGAACCAGCCCGACAGTGTCGTCGAGCACCACTGCCAGCACGCCGTTTTCCAGCTTGTGCCGGTTGATCGCATTGACCAGATACCCTCGCAGGGCGAACCGGCGCAACCAGCGGCTGTGGAAGCCATGCGCACTGTCGAAGGGGGCACAGCCATGCTGGGCGTACTCGAACACCTGCTGGTCGACCCCAAGCTTATCGGGCGTCATGGCGATGCCCAGCAGTTCGGGATTGTTGCGCGCCTGGATCAGGTCCAGGCCCTCGAAGCGATGCGCAGGCGCCGCGCCGCTCTTGTAGGCGTTCAGCACGCTCACCGGCCAGGCATCACTGGAAAAGGCCAGCCAGGCGCTGTCATATTTTTCAGTATCGATGGTGAGAAAGGCCGAAGGAATGTCGTGATCTGCGTTCACGCATTTTTCGGGCAGCGGCGAAGGCGGGCCATCTGGCGGCTCGTAAGGGTTGAAGCGGCGCAGATGACCTTGCTCGCTGACGGCATAGGCATGCCAGACCTGCTGGTCGAGCAGCACATACAGGAAGCCCCTGCGCAAGGTGCGCAAGCCGATCTTTGTCGAGATATGCCTGTTATCCGCCACGGTGGAGACACACTCGGGGCGGGTATCCGGCACCAGGGCGCGGCGCAGCGGCAGGATCGGCAGGCCCTGGCGCTCGCAGAACATGCACTGGTCGTGCGGCAGCCCGGCTTCGGCGATCGCGAGGGCAATACGTTGGCTGATGGTCATGAGCGATCCTCGTGTTGGACAGGTCCTTGTCGACCCCTGAACACTAACGGGGAATCGCTTTCCAGAGAGGCTTTGGGCTTCCCAAAACCTTGTAGGAAACGTCTCTGAATAATGGTTTAGCTCTATATGGGGTCATGATCGGTACCCCGGCCTTTTGCGCCACCTGTCGAGCCCAAGGCACTGCTGCTGGCCGTTTTCCGTCCGATCTGTATGCGCGATCAACGCGCAAACCCAGGAGAACGTCCATGGCAAACGATCAGAATGACCCCGGCCCCGAGCAAACCGAATCCCAGCCCGGCAGCGGTGACAGAGAGGTCCCGCTACCATCGGATGACGAAGGCCCGATAGAAGAGGAGATGGAGGACGTGCAGGCAAACAATTCGGTTTCTGCCGAGCACCCGCAGCCTCGGTGACGGAATTGGCCCGGAACGAATGTGGTTCACACCTTTCTTGCGAGGTAGGCAGCGATGAGCCCCAACCCGAATGCACAAGGCGGCACGAACCCGGACATGCCCACTTCACCCGACCCGGCCGTTGACCCCGACCGCCCGACCATACCCGACCCTGACGACGACCCGCTCATGAACGAAGAGGAGGGTGGTGATTGGCAGGAGGAAGACAGCTTGGCTGATGACGGCAGGCAGAGCGTGGAGCAGCCTGCGGTAGACCTGGATCAGCGCAGGGAGTGACCATTGATAGGGCAGGGCCCTGTGGGAGCGGGTTTCCCCGCGAAGAATCCGACACGGTGTATGGCACCGGCTACGCCGGTGTTCGCGGGTGAACCCGCTCCCACAGGTACTGCGGCTGCCTTGAAGGTTGTGGTAATCCTGTAGGAGCGGGCATGCCCGCGAAGAATCCAACGCGGTGCATGGCACCGGCTACGCCGGTGTTCGCGGGTGAACCCGCTCCCACAGGTACTGTGGCTGTCTTGAAGGCTGTGGTGATCCTGTGGGAGCGGGCATGCCCGCGAAGAATCCAACGCGGTGCATGGCACCGGCTACGCCGGTGTTCGCGGGCATGCCCGCTCCCACAGGTACTGCATCTGCCTTGAAGGCTGTAGTGATCCTGTAGGAGCTGGCTTGCCTGCGATGGGCTGCGCAGCAGCCCCAATCGACGCAGCCCTGGCATGCGCGCCGGCGTATCACCCCCGTCGCAACGCAGCCGCCAGCCCCACGGTCAGGATCACGGCACAAAGCATTGCCAGGCTGATGGCAATTGCGACACCCCAGGCATCGAGCAGCCCTGCCAATACCAGATAAAACGCAATCACCCCCACCGCCCCAATCGCATTGCCCCGCACCATCGCCGCCATTCCGGCACGGCCAGTCTGCACATGGGCGAACACCACCAGCGGCCAGGCAATCACCGGGATCGGCGCCAGCATCCCGCTGGTCGCCGGGCCCAGCCAGTTGGCCAGGCTTGTGGTGACCATCAGCAACGAAGTGGCAGACACCATGCGCAGAGGGATTTCCCAAAATCGATGCCGGGGCCGGACCAGGGTGTCCGGCCTGGGCTCGCGGCCGCTGGCGCGTATCAGCACGCCGATCAGCACTAGCGCCACGGCAATCGACAGGTACAGGTTGCCCCCGTGGGTAAACGCGTAGGCCGCGACGCCATAGAACAGCATCGCCAGCAATACGGCCCAGCCGATGCCGAGCCTGCGTGTGGCGAACAGGTAGAAGGTGTACGTGGCCTGCACCGCCGCCAGGCCGCCCAGCGCGCCGGGCACCGCACCCAAGGCAAAGGCCGTGCCCTGTTCCAGGCACAGGAAGGTCATTACCAAGGCCGAAGTGATCGGAAGGCCGGACAGCAACCCGCCGAGCAGGCCGCCCCAGCGACGCGAGGCGAGGGAGATGGCCCACATCAGGAGCGGGGTGACGATCAGCTTGAGGTAGAACAGGGTCATCGCAGGGCTATCCAGATGTGCGAAAGGTGCGCCCGCCGTCGATATGGGTAGGGCGCAGATGAATCAGCTGCGGCTGGCCTCCAGCGCCTGGGCCAGGTCGGCGATGATATCGTCGCTGTGCTCGATGCCGATCGACAGGCGCACCATGTCCCGTGGCACGCCGGCCTTCTCCAGTTCCTCGTCATTGAGCTGGCGGTGAGTAGTGGAGGCGGGGTGGCAGGCCAGCGACTTGGCGTCGCCGATGTTCACCAGGCGCACCACCAGCTGCAACGCATCGATGAAGCGCGCACCGGCCGCCTGGCCGCCCTTGATGCCGAACGACAGGATCGACGCCGGCTTGCCGCCGGTGTAGCGCTGGGCCAGTTCATGCTCGGGGTGGTCGGGCAGCCCTGCATATTTCACCCACGCCACCTGCTCGTGGGCTTGCAGGTAGCGGGCGACCTTCAGCGCGTTCTCGGTGTGGCGCTCCATGCGCAGGGCCAAGGTTTCCAGGCCTTGCAGGATCAGGAAGGCGTTGAAAGGCGACAGCGCGGCACCGGTGTTGCGCAACGGCACCACCCGGCAGCGGCCGATGAAGGCGGCGGGGCCGAAGGCTTCGGTGTAGGTGACGCCGTGATAGGACGGGTCGGGGGTGTTGAGCAGGGCGAAGCGTTCCTTGTTGTCGGCCCAGGGGAACTTGCCGGAGTCGATGACGATGCCGCCGATACTGGTGCCGTGGCCGCCGATGTACTTGGTCAGCGAGTGCACGACGATATCGGCACCGTGCTCGAACGGCCGGCACAGCACCGGGGTGGCCACGGTGTTGTCGACGATCAGCGGCACACCATGGCGGTGGGCGGCCTCGGCCAGCGCGGCGATGTCGACGATATTGCCGGCAGGGTTGCCGATGGACTCGCAGAACACCGCCTTGGTGCGCGAATCGATCAATGCTTCGAGGGCGGCGATGTCGTCATGGGCGGCGAAGCGGGTGTGGATGCCCATGCGCGGCAGGGTGTGGGCCAGCAGGTTGTAGGTGCCGCCGTACAGCTTGGCCACCGAGACGATGTTGTCGCCGGCCTCGGCGACGGTCTGGATGGCGTAGGTGATGGCCGCCATGCCCGAGGCCACCGCTAGCGCGCCAACCCCGCCCTCCAGGGCGGCCATGCGCTGCTCGAGCACGTCGTTGGTGGGGTTCATGATGCGCGAGTAGATGTTGCCGGCCACCTTCAGGTCGAACAGGTCAGCGCCGTGCTGGGTGTCGTCGAAGGCGAAGGAAGTGGTCTGGTAGATCGGTACAGCCACTGCCCGGGTAGTCGGGTCGGGGCTGAAGCCTGCGTGGATGGCGAGGGTTTCCAGCTTCATGCAATCGTTCCTTGAGCGTGGGTGGAGCGATCGAGCATGTGGCGGGGGAAGGGTATGGGTCAAGCGTGAACGCGCGATGGGCTGCCCGGCAGCAGCCCATCGCGTTCAAAGGTGCTTCTACTGGTCCTGGCGGCGTACCTGCATCAACCACTGCCCCAACTGCCAGGCGCCGCCTACCGCGATCAGGCCCGCCACTGCACGCCAGTCACGGAAGAACAGTCGCATCGCGTTGATGGTGGGCGGTGCGTCGCTACTGCGGACGTAAATGCGGATCCGCGAGGGTTGTGGGGCGGGATCGGTCTCCACGCTGTCGTGTTGCGACAGCGAAGCTGGGTTGACGCCCTCTTGGATGATCAGGTAGTCACGGCCCTGCTGCGCCACGCGGGCGTTGATCTTTTCCTTCTTCAACTGCTCGACCAGGCCTTTGGTGACGCTTTCGATCTGCTGATCCACGGTATGGACGAAGTCCAGTAACTGGGCGCCACTCACCTTTGGGTCGGCGGTAAACGCCAGCGGGCCGGCGTTGAGGGTGGCGATTTCTATGGGTTTGTTCATTCTCAGCTCCTTGCCGAATCCGGCGACAGCAGGCCGGCGCGCTGCTGCGCGCCGGCCGCAGCTTCAGGCGTGTTCCAGAACCCTGCCAAGGCGCTCCTGGCGGGCAGCGATCAACCGTTGGGTAGCCTCGTAGGATACTTTGGTCACTTCGGAGTAGGTGATGGTCAGTTTGATATTGGCGCCGTCCATGCGCGCAGTTGCGGTTGCGCAGTTCATGCCACTGGGGAACTTGATCTCTCTTGGGCCGACAACGACGTTGCTGCTGATGACTTCACCCAGCTGTACTTTCTGGAACAGCCCCAGGTAATAAGTGGGTGTCACCTTGAACTGAGCCTGGCCGCTACCGACCACATCCGGCTTGAACACCGAACCCTGCCCGCTCATGCCGATACCCAGGTTGGCAGGCAAGTTCGATTTGTTGTTGATCTGGATGCTGTCTCCGGGCGCGGAGCCGCTACCCAGCACCAGTTGCTGGACGTTGTCCTTGAACACACAGTCCCAGACCGATCCGAGCTGCGTCGACAGCGTCTGGCTGGCCTTGTACACCCCGACGCCACCGACCTGCCGATAGTTGGCGATCACCACGTTGTAGTCGATGGTCCACTCCACCCCGCTGAAGCCCTGGGTGGGCACGGTGGTCTGCTTCCAGGACACGCTGTCGAGCCCTACCGAGCTTGGCAAGGTCTGGTAGACCGCGAGGGTCCAGGTATCGTTGGTCTGGTTGTCGAAGTCTACATAGTAGTCAGTGCTCATGATGCTCTCCTTGTCATGTGGGCCGAGCGTGTGGGGTCACGCGCTCGGCCCGGTGACAGGAGCATCGATCATGCCAGGCTGGTGATCGCTTTCCTTTCAACCAGTTAGGCCGAAAAGCAGGGGTACAGGTGGACGTTTTCGTCCACCTGGGGGAGCCCATGGCGGACGTATCCGGCCACCTCAGCCAAGGGGCGCCCTGGCGTAGCACAAACGGCTCGGTCGCACCTTCATTCGCACCAGCGACAGCAGGAAGCCGAAGCCACACTGGTTGGGGTCCAGCACCGGTACGTAGCAGCCAAGGTCCTGCTCGATAAGCTTCGACAAGCGCTCGGCGACACCCATGAAGCCGGTACAGCCGAGCAACAGTGCCTGCGCGCCATCCTCATTGATGGCAGCCAGCCCGGCTTGCAATGCCTTGACCAGTACCACCTCCACATCACCCAACTGGGCTACCGGGCAGTCGATGGAACGGATGGAGGCAAAATTGATGCTCTGGCCATAATTGGCCACATGACCGCGTTGCAGGGCCAGGGTGCTCTGCAGGATGGTGATGATGGAAAACCGCTGACACAACCCCAGGGCACTGAACGCGGAGGTGGGGAAGCCGCCAATGATCGGGATATCGATCACTTCGCGGGCAGGCTCCACGCCGCACATGTCGAAATCGCTCAGCCAGATGCCGTCGAACCCCTGCTGCTCAAGGTGCTGTGCCAGGCGTACCACTGCCAGGGCGTTCTCGGCGAGATTCAGCCGGTTCTGGATACACGGGCTGCCCTGGTCGATGTTGTACACCTGGACCTCGACATCCGGGGGCACCACTGGGGCTATCGAGGCCAGCAGGCCCTCGTTGTAGTCGCTGCTGTTGACCGGTGCGAGAACCGCAATACGCAGGCTCATGGTCGTAACTCCTGCAGTTGCTCGATGCTTCGGTAAGCGCCCATGTAACCCAGGTCTGCCAGCAACTGCTCGAAGCTCCACGCGATCAACCCACCGGGCTGGCGTAGCGGCGCCGCCGCCTGCCAGCCGATCAGGCAGGCAGGGCGCCCGGCATAGCTCGGGTCCAGCGAGCCATCGGCGCGCACCAGGTCGCCGTTGGAGGCCAGTGCCGGCCCCGCACCTTCGAAGAACCAGGCAATGCTGTCCGGGGCCATGGCCAGCGGTTGCGGCTGGTGCTTGTCCCACAGCAACAGCGACTCGTTCTCGTAGCACAGGCGCAAGCTTCCTTCGTGGCTGTCGAGGTCGATGCGGCCGATGTCGAAGCCGCCCTGGGTAGTCACGCCGGCGTGGGTCAGGCGCGCATTGCGGGACAGGCAGCGGGCCATCAGGCCGAACTGGCCAAGCCAGTCGAGCACGGCCTGGCAAGTGTGCAGCTGCCCCGCAGCCAGGGCTCTGCCCAGCGCCAGGGCGCGGCTGAGGGTGCCGCGCATCGGCAGTGCGGAAGGCAGCTGGTCGGGGCTCATGCACCATAGCGCCAGGCCACCGAACTCACCGAACGCCGGCGAGCCGACCACAGGGCGCAACATTTGCTCGGCGATCACATTGGCGTTTTCAGCGTACCCCTGGGCCTTGGCCGGCGGCGTCACATTCAGCTCCACCACCAGTCCGCCCTGGCTGACCACGAACGCCGGCCGCGGCGGTATACCGGCAGCAGCGAAGGTGAGCATCGGCAATGAGGGCACCGCGCGTCCGGCGCCGTCCGCATCGACCACCGCCAGGCCCAGCTTGGCGGCGGCCAGGCACGCAACCAGAAAGCCCAGCGCGCCGCTTTCCGGCGGCACGACATAGGCAAGCTCGCGGCCCTGCTCATTCAGGCGCTGGCGCAAGCATTCCAGGGCCTGAATCGGCCCGAGGGGGTACTGGCAACGCCCGATCGTTTCCGGTGCACCCATGTACGCCACTACCGCGGCGTCGCCGGCACGGGCCTCATCCACCGTGACCACCCTGACGCGGTCGCGCGGGTAGAATTCCCCGACATTGAACGCGGCCAGCAAGTGCCGGGCCGACGCCAAGGTGCCGCCACCACCACTGCCAAAGAAACAACCACCGTTGATCAACGCTTGCAGATCCTTGTGCTCCAGCTCGAACGCCATGATCGTGCTCCTGCTTTCCGGTTGAGGGGGTCAGCTCGACAAACGTGCCAGCCAGCTACGCACGTTGCTGGCGGGCGGGTAGTCCAGTTGCGGGTCGAGGCCGCGAAGCGCACGCATCAGGATCGACTGCACCTGGGCGCCACGTTCGCTGCGTTCGAGCAACCGGGCCAATTCCAAGGCGGCATGCAGCCGCGCCGGCACCACGCCGAGGGTCAGCGCGGTGGACAAGGCGACGCGCAGGGTCGCCTCGGCTTCGCGGTCGTCGCCAAGCGCCAGCAGCGCCCGGCCGCGTAACAACATCAGTTCGCACAGGTAGGCACGCTCCTGATGGTCCTGGGCCAGGTCCAGGGCGACATCCACCAGTTCCAGGCAGGCCTCTGCGCGCCCGCCCAGCAACAGCACTTCGCCGCGCTTCCAGGCCTGGAAGCCGTGGAACAACAGGCCCCCGTTACGCAGCACATGCTGCTGGTAGCCTTCGGCAATGGCCTGTTCACCGGCTTCGTACTCACCCGATAGGCCCTGGTGATAGCCGCGCAGGATCATGCCCACGCCCCGGTAGAAGGAGAACTCGTGGCGCGCACTGAGCAGCTCCAGCTCGCGGGCCTGGCGCCCGAGTGCATCGCGCTCGCCCAGTACTGCGGCGAGCCAGGCCGCGCCCTGCAGGGCGACCGCGCGGTTGAAGGGGTTGTCGACCGCCTGCTCGGCGCGGGACTGCAAGCGGGCCAGCGCCTGGCGCGCCTGGCTGAACAGGCCCAGCTCGAAGGCGGCCAGGCCTTCGAAAGTGCGGGCCAGGCCCACCAGGTCCAGCCCTTGGTTCGATGGCCAACTGGCCTGGTCGTCCTCCAGCAGCCTGCCGCGCGTCAGGCAGGCCAGGCTTTCCTCGAAGTCGCCGAGCCAGAACAGGGTATTGGCCATGGCCAGGTGGGCCTCGATGCGCAGTGCCTCGCCACCGGCTATCTGCGCCTGCTGCAGCATCTGTTGTGCCGTAGCGCGGGCCTCTGCCAGTTCCAGGCCCATCAACAGAGTGGTCCACAGCCCGAACGACACCGACGCCATCTCTTGCGGCTGGCCTTGACGCGCGGCCAAGGCCTGGGCGTCCCGGTAGCTGGCCAGGCTGGTGATGCTCAACCAGCCCTCGATACTGCGAAAGCTAACTCCCAGTAACCGGTGCAACTCAAATTGCAAACGCCACAGGTCTTTGCCCTCGTAGACCCGCTCGGCCACTTCCAGGCCTTTCTGCAAAGGGCCCAGGGCGCCGCGGAAGTCGGCCCCGTCGATCAGCTTGCGGCCTTCGGCCAGGTAGCGCTCCACGGTCAGGCGCAAGTCCTGGCGCAACCGGACCCGCCTCTCGATCACCTTGCGGTTGACCCCCAACAGCTGCGCCGCAGCACTCTTGTTGCCGTTGCAGCGGTTCAGCGCATGCTCTATCAGCAGTGTCTCCACCGCTGCCAGTTTGTCCGGCCCCTCAAGCCCGAGCAGCGCTTCGGCCAGCTCTACGGCAGGCGCTGAGGCGGGCGAGGGCGGTACCAGCAATTGCTCGAGGGTTTCCCGATCGACCAGTGGTGACGGGGCCAGGGTGCCGATGCGATCGATCGAATTGCGCAGTTCGCGCACATTGCCAGGCCAGTCTCGTTGGCACAGCAGCTCCAGCGCTGCTGCATCGAAGCGCAGCGGTCGCCGTTGCTGGCGGCAAAAATGCTCGATCAGGTCCGGGATGTCCTCACGGCGCTCGTTCAGTCCCGGCAGTTCGAGCTCGAACACTGACAAGCGGTAGTACAGGTCTTCGCGAAAGCGCTCCTCGGCCACCAGGCGCTTGAGGTCACGGTGGGTGGCCGCCACCACCCTGCCGCGGAAGCGCCGGTTTTCGCTGCTACCAAGCGGCCGGTACTGCCCGGTTTCCAGCACCCGCAGCAGCTTCGGCTGTAGGGCCAGGGGCAGTTCGCCGATCTCATCGAGGAACAGTGTCCCCGCCCCAGCCATCTGCAGGTGGCCCATGCGCTCGCCAACCGCGCCGGTGAACGCGCCGCGGGCATGGCCAAACAGCTCGGACTCGAGCAGTGGCTCGGGTATTGCCCCGCAGTTGAGGTCGATGAATGGTTTGCCCGGCGCGCTCAGGCGGTGCAGTTGCTGGGCGATGACTTCCTTGCCGGCTCCCGTCGGGCCGAAGATCAGTACCGGCCGGTCGCTCTGCGCCACCCGCCGCAGCAAGGCCTGCAGCGCCTGCATGGCGGGCGAACGGCCAGGCACGCCATCCTCGTCGCCCGGGTGCGTGGTGCACAGTGGCTCCATGAGAATCCATCCTCGTTGGGGTGAGCCAGGCAATGAGGTATAGCAGAACGACGCGGCCGCTGCTGGTGTCCGGGCGGCCACCGGTCAGAACGTCGAAAATGCGCGCGACCAGCCCGCCAGAAACGATGGAAGCGGCGGCCGAGGCCACTGTCTGGTTGATTTGCTTTCGTGCAACGTCCATGCGGGCCGGCCCTTGCTGCGCCCCGCCAGGCCCTGCCACAGGGTGAAACCGACCAGCAAGGCGATGATCGACATGTTGAACGACCAGCCGATCCGAAGGCCCGCGTACACATTCGAGGGCGTCAGCAGAATGCCCAGCGCTACGCCGGTGAGCACCGCCCGCGGGCTCAGTTCACGTTCGATGCGAACCTGGGGAGGGGCGGTAGACGGGGCAGGTCTCATGGCAATCCCTTGTCGGAGTGGTAAGCGCGCTTTGCACAACTGAGCCACTGATGCCACAAAGGTTCACTGTCGCTTCTGGTTGTGAAAGGTGTCCAGCAACGGCCCGGAAGTGCTAGCGGCTACACCGTCGGGTCTCAAGAAAAGTGCTGCGCACAGGGGCCCGCTCTTGCTGACACTGCCGAATCAAGAGAGATTAGTTAAGTTATCCAAATTCGATAACTTTCCTAATCTTGGTATAAGTCAGGAGTGGGGCAAGCATTCATGGGATGTAGCCTCGCAGAGCCCCATCACCAGCGCTGATGTCGAAACCGCTTCAGAGCAGGCCATTGCCACACTGGATGAGAGCTTCTTCCGGGTGCGCTTTGACCGCCTTACGCTTGCGGAAAAGAAGTACCTGCGTGGCATGGCGGATCTGGGGGCCGGCCCTCATCGTTCTGGTGATATCGCCGCCAGCCTGGCGCGGAAGGTTTCCACGCTCGCACCACTGCGCAGTGCATTGATCGAGAAAGGGATGATCTACAGCCCGAACCACGGTGATACGGCGTTCACTGTGCCGCTTTTCGATGAGTTCATGCGGCGTATCATGCCGGGCGATGATTGGCGGATGGGCTAGCCTGCTTTACGGCGCTGCAAGCCGCAACCACAGGCAACGCTCCTCGGCCGGGACGCAAAAGCGTACCCGGCGCGAGCGCACGCACACCACGGTTCATTTCCCCCCCGACTGCCCAAACCGCTTGCGATACTCCGCCGGCGTAACCCCCACATGCTTCACGAACGCCCGCCGCAACGTATCCGCATTGGCAAACCCGCACAGCGCCGCCACCTGCTTCGGTGCCTCTCGCCCTGCCTCCAGCCGCACCCGCGCAGCATTCACCCGCGCCAGCTCCACCCACGCGGCCGGGGTCATTCCCACATCACTCTGAAACACCCGCGCAAAATGCCTCGGGCTCAGCCCAACCCGCGCGGCCAGGCTGGCAACCCCGTGGTCCAGTGCAGGGTTGGCGGCCACGTAACGCTGCAACCCCTGCAATGCCGAACGCCCAACCGGTGATGTCCCACCTTGCCGGCTGAACTGCAGCTGCCCGCCAGGCCGCTTGAAGTACATCACCAGATGCCCGGCCACCTGCCTGGCAATGTCGCGCCCCAGATCCTCTTCGACCAACGTCAGTGCCAGGTCCAGCCCGGCCGTTACCCCCGCAGCGGTACGCAGGTTGCCGTCATGCACCTGAATGGCATCGGCATCCACCTGCACCCGCGGATAACGCTCGGCCAACGGCTGCGCCACGGCCCAATGGGTGGTCACACGCCGTTCATCCAGCAACCCGGCAGCCGCCAGGGCAAACGCCCCCGTGCACACCGAGCCGTAACGTCGGCAAGCGCCCGCGCGTTGCTGCAGCCAGTCGAGAATGCCGGGGCGCAGGTATTGCTCGGCAGCCTGCGGTGTGCCGGCGACCAGCAGGGTGTCGATGGCTTCCAGGTCTTCGCCGATCCAGCCGTCGGCGACCAGGCGTGTACCGGAAGAGCTCACCAGCGGCCCCGGTTCGCAAGCCAGCAACAGCAGGCGATAGGCGTCACGGCCGGCCTGGCGGTTGGCTTCGGCGAATACATCGAGCGGGCCGCAGGCATCCAGCAGTTGTACGCCGGGCATGGCCAGTATGGCGACCGTGATGGGGGCAGAGGGCATGGTGGCTCCGGGCGTTGCGCCGCAAGTCCGTAATCCGCCGACAATGGCAGTATTTGGCTGTACAAGTCAATTGAGGACATTGGCCCATGACCGCAGACTGGGCTCGTCATCAACCCACCCAGGAGCGACCATGTCCTCATCCATCGCCGGTATCCAGGTGCCCGACAGCGCCATGGCTCGGGAAATCACCGAGCTCGTCCGTGACACGGCTTCCCCTTTGCTGTTCCACCACTCCAGCCGGGTGTTCTACTTCGCGGCCCTTGCCGGGCAGCGGCTTGGGCTGCGTTACGACAGTGAACTGCTGTACGCAGGCTGCATGTTCCATGACATGGGCCTGACCCATCAGCACAGCAGCGATTGCTGCCGCTTCGAGGTGGACGGTGCCAATGCGGCGCGCGATTTCCTCCAGCGCCACGGCGTGGACGAGCGCGATGTCGAGCGTGTGTGGACGGCGATCGCGCTGCATACCACGCCGGGCATTCCAGAGCACATGCACCCGCTGATCGCCCTGGTCACGGCGGGGGTGGAGACCGATGTGCTGGGGCTGCACCACGAAGGGCTGGAAATTGCCGCACGGGACGCCGTGGTCCAGGCGCACCCGCGTGGGGAAAGGTTCAAGGAGGCGATCATTCAGGCGTTTTACGACGGCATCCGGCACAAGCCGCAGACCACGTTTGGCAACGTGAAGGCGGATGTGATCGCGGACAAGGAGCCTGCATTCCGGCCTGGGAATTTCTGCAGCGTCATTCGGCAGTCCTGCTGGGCGAGCTGAGTAAAGCGGGCTGGTGCTGCCGGTGTTCGCAGGCCCTGGTGCCTGTCAGCTAAACAGATTGGGGCCGCTTTGCGGCCCTTCGCGGGCGTGCCCGCTCCCACAGGTTGCGCATTAGATCAAACCGGTGCTATCGAAGTGGGAGCTGGCTCGTCGAGCGCAGAGTCCGCCGCCGAGCGCTCGCGATTCGCCACCCCGAACGGCACATGCACCATCGGCAAATCCCCCGCCGGTGATTGCAAATGGCTGCGTTGGTCATCAAAGAACACATGCGGCTTCAGTATCGACAGCACCCTGGGTTTTTCCATCCCGCCCAGAAAGAAGCACTCGTCCGGCGATACGCCCCAGTCCTTCAGCGTCGTCACCACCCGCTCATGCGAAGGGGCATTGCGCGCCGTCACGATGGCAATCCGCAAGATGCGCTTGTACGCCGGGTCTTCGGCCAACTTGCGGTCCTCGAGCATGCGAATCAGCGAAAGCTTGCGGTACAGGTCCGCCAAGGGCCCCGGCGAATGCGGGATCCCCTTGCGCACACGTTCATGCTCCTGAAACTCGTCCAGGTTGTCGTCGCGCTTGTACACGCGCTCGGCCTCGTCATCGGCAATCACCCCGTCAAAGTCGAAGGCCACCCGCAATTCGGTGTCGATCTCGTCATCGTAGATGCGTGTCGGCAGCACCCGCCCGGCCGGGTAGTTGGCGTCGATGGCTTTCTGTACATCTTCCTCGTTGGCACTGAGGAACAGCGAGGCATTGAATGCCGGGATGTACTCGTAGGGCGAGCGGCCCGACATGAATGCCGCGCGGGTGATGTCCAGCTGGTAGTGGTTGATCGAGCGAAACACCCGCAGGCCGGTCTCCGGCGAATTGCGCGACAGCAGCACCACCTCCACCGGCAACTGCTCGGGGAAGGCCTGGTTGATGCTCAGGAAGCGGCGAATGAACGGGAACGCCACGCCCTTGGGGAAGGGTGCGTCCAGGTTCTGCTGCTGGTGCTGACGGTAAGCCTCGACGCCCTCGGTCTGGTAGATGTCGTCCGAGACGGTGAGGTCGAACAGCGCACTCGAAGCAACGCCGATGACCAGTTTCTGTTCGATGGGGTAGGGCATGAAACAACTCCTGCGTGAGCTGAAGGCAAGTGTACCCGTGCGCTGTGACGAAAGCCCTCAGTACCCACAGGCGCTATCGGCATCAGATGAGGATGTAGTCACTACGCACCATCAGCGGCTCATGCGCCCCTTCGACCAGGTGCACGAACTGCCCTGCCACCTGGTCGATCGCCAGGCAGTCGTCGACATCCAGCAAGGCATCGGTATGCGGCTTCAGCCAGTCCGCCTGCATGCGTTGCTTGCCCAGGGCCTTGGCCTCGGTCTTGCTGTGGGCGGTGACCAGCAGGTAGCGGTGCGCCTCGCCGAATACCTCCCGTTCGTAGCCACCGAGGTTGATGAAGTACAGACGCAGGGCACCAGGGGCAGGGGCGTGCGGGCGCAGTTCGATGCGCTGGCCGTCGACACCATGCACTTCCAGCCATGAATCGATGTGCAAACCTTTCGGGCTGCCGAACCAGGCCTGGCGCAACTGCGGGTAGGCCTGTTCGAAGGTGTCGGCCAGGGCGAACACCACATCGTGAACTTCGATCTTGGCGCCGGGGTGGCGGCCTCCGAGCATGACGACGTAAAGCATGGGCGGTCCTTTGCATGGTGGATGTAAAAGTGCGGCATTGTACTGCCAGATCAGCGGATGCCGCATGGATCCAGTGGCCCCTTGTAGGAGCGGCCTTGTGTCGCGAAAGGGCCGCAAAGCGGCCCCTGGATTTCAGCAACTGTGCATAGTCTGTTGGGGCTGCTCTGCAGCCCTTTCGCGACACAAGGCCGCTCCTACAAGGCGCTGGGCATGCCTGACAGTTGCTCCACCAGAAAATCCACGAACACCCGCACCCGCGCCGGCATCGCCGGGCCGCCGACGAACACCGCATGGATCGGCTCGCGATCACCGGGGTTGTACGCCTGCAGCAACGGCACCAGCTGCCCGTTGGCCAGGTCATCGGCCACGGTAAAGGTACCGATGCGCGCCACGCCGGCGCCGAGCCTGGCCAGATGCGCCAGGGCCTCGCCGCTGCTGCATTCGATATTGCCCGTCACCTTCAACGAGAATGCCTGCCCGTCGCGACGGAACGGCCAGTCGGGTGCGGCGCGGCGGAAGTTGAAACGCAGGCAGTTGTGCCGGGCCAGGTCCTCTGGCACAAGCGGGGTACCGCAGCGCGCCAGGTACTCGGGCGAGGCGACGATCACCTGGCCGGTTTCGCCAATGGCACGGGCGCTCAACGAGCTGTCCGGCAGGTGGCCGAAGCGCAGCGCCACATCGGCCTGGCCGCCGAGAATGTCGGCCACTTCGTCGCTGAGGGTAAGGTCGACCAGCACCTGCGGGTAGCGCGCGCTGAACGCCGCCAGCAACGGCACCACGGTCAGCCGGCCATGGCCCAGTGCTGCGCTGACCCGCAAGCGCCCGCGGGGCACACCCTGGTCGGTGATGGCCTCTTCCACTTCGAGCATGTCGGCCAGCACCCGCCGTGCACCGCGCAGATACGCTTCGCCCTCAGGCGTGAGGGTGATCGCCCGGGTGGTACGCAGCAGCAGGCGGGTGCCCAGGCGCTGTTCGGTCCGCGCGAGGATGCGGCTCACCGCCGAAGGCGTCAGGCCCAGCGCGCGGGCGGCGGCGGACAGGCTGCCCTCCTGGGCCACCTTGGCAAATATTTCCATCTCTCCGGATCTTCCACTGAAGTCCATTTGTGCCTCTTGAGCAAAGGTGGTTCGCAAAAATGCAGTCTAGTGCGGCTCAGCTTCGGATCGTAGCATTTGCAGCACAGATAAGGAGCTTGCCATGCGTATCAATCCACCTCTTGTCGCACTCGCCATCGGTGCCTTCGGCATCGGTGTCACCGAGTTCGCCCCCATGGGCATGTTACCCAGCATCGCCACCGATCTTGGCGTCTCCATCCCCGCAGCCGGGCTGTTGGTCAGTGCCTATGCAATCGGTGTGCTGATCGGTGCACCGCTGATGACCCTGGCCACGGTGAAGATCCCGCGGCGTTACCTGCTGATCGGGTTGATGGCCATCTTCACCCTCGGCAACCTGATGTCGGCCCTGGCCAGCGACTATGCCAGCCTGCTGGTCGCCCGTGTGGTCACCTCGCTGAACCACGGTGCGTTCTTCGGCATCGGCTCTATCGTCGCGGCCAGCGTGGTGCCGCCCGAGAAGCGCGCCGGTGCCGTGGCCGCCATGTTCATGGGGTTGACCCTGGCCACCATCGGCGGTGTGCCGCTGGCGACCTGGTTCGGTGAAATGCTGGGGTGGCGTACGGCGTTCTGGGGCATCGCCGGGCTCGGCTTGGTGGCAATGACAACCCTCTGGTACGCACTACCCGATGTGCCGTCGCCCAAGGGTGGCGGGGCCATGGCCGAAATCCGCGTGCTGGGCCACGGGCCGGTGCTGGCGGCGTTGCTGCTGACCGTGGTGGGCTCCAGTGCGATGTTCACGGTATTCACCTATATCGCGCCGATCCTGCAGAGCGAGGCGGCAGCGTCCACCACCTTCGTCACGGCCATGCTGGTGTTGTTCGGTGTCGGCCTGACCTTGGGCAACGTGTGGGGTGGCAAGGCCGCGGACCGCTCGATCGACCGTACCCTGATGCTGTCGTTGGCCGTGCTGATTGCGGTGTTGCTGGTGTTCCCGCTGGTGATGGACTGGCCGCTGCCGACTGCGCTGGCGATCCTGGTGTGGGGCGCTGCCAGCTTTGCCCTGGTGCCGCCGCTGCAAATGCGGGTGATGGAGGCGGCCAAGGATGCGCCCAACCTGGCGTCGGCGGTGAATATTGGTGCGTTCAACCTGGGTAACGCGATAGGTGCGGCGCTGGGTGGAGCGGTGATCAATGCCGGGCTTGGGTATTCGGCGGTTTCCCTGGCGGGGGCGGCGATGGCGGTTTTGGGCCTGGTGATGGTGCTGCTGTTCGCTTGGCGGGGGCGGGCGGGGGCTGCGGCGAGTCAAGTTGCTGTGTAACAGGTGGAGATCTTCGGGGGCGCTTTGCGCCCCATCGCGACACAAGGCCGCTCCTACAGGAAACCGCGATTCCTTGTAGGAGCGGCCTTGTGTCGCGATGGGCTGCAAGGCAGCCCCACAGTCTTGCCCATCACGGCGTACCGTTGCGGCCATGCAGGTGATAGGCAGGGCGCTCGCTCAGCCGCTCGTAATAGTCGCGCACGGCCGGCAGGTGCGGGTGCTCGAAGGGCGTTTCGAACCAGCGGTTGACCGACAGGCCAATGGGGATGTCGGCCAAGGTGAACTGGCTGCCGGCCACGTAGGCACCGGTGCTTGCCAGCTGGCGGTCGAGAATGTGCATGTAGCGCGCCCAGTCCGCGCAGCCGGCGGCCAGGGCCTGTGGGTCCTGGTGGGCCGGCGAGTGCCTGACCAGCGACATGAACGCGTAGCTCCAGGAACGGTTGAGGTCCGAGGCCTGCCAGTCAATCCACTGGTCGATCCTGGCCCGCGCCTGCGCCTCGGCCGGGTAGAACGCGGTGGCACCATAGCGCGTGGCCAGGTAGCGGATGATGCTGTTGGATTCCCACAGGGTGAAGTCGCCATCCTGGATCACCGGGATCATGGCGTTCGGGTTCAACGCAAGGAATTCGGCGCTGTCCGTGGGCTTGAAGCCCGCCCCCCAGTCTTCGCGCTCGAACGCGACCTCGAACTCGGCGCATGCCCACAGGACTTTTCGCACATTGATGGAGGAGGCTCTGCCCAATATCCGTAGCATGGTGTTCATCCTTGTGAGGGGAGATTGATCGTCCGTCACTGCCGCTTGCCGGTCAAGAGCCAGCGTGGTGGCGGAGCGTCCTCTTTGTAGGGTTCTTGTAGTCCATTTCCGAAAGTAAGCCTTTCCACCCCCAAGGTTATTGTGGCGGGGCAGGCAGCGCCCTAGTCTCGGCACGCTCGTAACCCGAGGAAATGGACATGGACAAAGACACTCCGAAAGAAAGCGGCAATCTCAATGTCGTGCGTGCAGCGGGCCGTTTTGGCAACGGCGGTGCCGAACTGGTGCAGATGAACGCGCAGTTGCCGATGCGCACGGCATTGATGGAGGCCTCGAGCATCATGGGCTGCATTACCGAACTCACCCGCAAGGCCATCGACCGGCCCGGTGACCGCAAGGCGATGATGCAGGCCACGTACTACCTGGCAGGCATGGCCAAGGCGCTGATCGACGGCCAGTTGCAGCAGTTGCGCCAGGCTCGGGGAGGCGAGCAGGAGCCTTAGTCAGGCTTGCCTGGGGACCATGAACTTGGCACCCTTGGTCAGTTTGAATCTCTGTATCACGACAGAAGGAAGTTCGCATTGAGCTGGGACAAGGTGGGGAAACTCCTCGTAGCCGTGCTGCTTGGCCTGATGGTCCTGCTGGCCGCCTATGGGTTGCTCAGGGGTAACCCGCGCCTGGAGGCATCGCTGACCTATGCCTACCTCACCTATCCCAGCCAGTTCAGCGAACGCATCACCAAAGCCAGTGAACAGCTCAAGTACGAGCAGTTGCAGGGGCGTATCAATGCCATCAGCGAGGGCGGGCTGAGCCACGATCAGGTCGAGCGGCTGATCGAAATGGCCCAGGCGCCGTATGCCCAGCTGTTCGCCAAGCCCTTCGAGGCCGGGTTGGTCGACCACCGTACCGGTCTGCTCATCGAGCTGCGCAACCGTGGTGATGCGCAAGTGCGCCAGGTGAAAATCCGCCTGCCGGCGAAAGGCCTGGTGCAGGTGCGCGATGCAGCTGGCAATGACACCATCGTGGAAACCTCCACCATGCAAGCGGATATCCCCACCATCGAGCCGGGCGGCGTATGCAAGGTATGGGTGTATTTCGATGCAGACTATTCGCAGATCCGCCAGGGCGGGGTCAGCATCAGTCACGCCGATGGCAAGGCTGACATACAGGTTTACCGCGAGGTCATCGGTTTCCCGGCCTGGGTGGCCCGCTACAGCCGCGAGCTGATGATGCTGCTGGGCGTATTGGCGGCCAGCGTTTTGGGCCTGGGGTATGCCTGCCTGTCGCGCCGTAACCCGCACTGAACGCCTCACCAGTAGGAGCAGCCTTGTGCTGCGAAGAGGCCGGTACTGACTGAACATGTGTATCGCCTGTACCGGCCTCTTCGCAGCACAAGGCTGCTCCTACAAGGAGTTGTGCAGGCTGTCAGTGAGCCATACTGCGTCCCAGTGTGGATAATCGCCAATCTCTGCTACCAGGCCAGCCCGCAGAGGGTTGGCAACGATGTATCGGGCTACCTTGCGCACATCATCTTCCTGGCGCAGCGCTCGGTCATGAAACCCGCGTTGCCAGACTGGGCCCGGGCTCACGCCCGCCTTGCACAGTGCCGTACCAGATCGCGATTTGAACTGTCGCATCAGGCTGCTCAATGTGACGGCACGCAGCTCCACCAGCCAATGCAAGTGGTCAGGCATCAGCACCCAGGCAAGTGAGCGGCAAGCGCCAAGGCGTTCCGTCTGCCTCAGCTCACTGATGACCAGGCGAGCTGTACGAAGATCCTGAAACAGTGGCTTGCGTGCATGGGTGACAGTGGTCAGCAGGTACAGCCTGCCAGGCTCTGAAAAACGCCCCCGACCTAGCCGGTTGGCCTCAGCACGATCCATGTAATCTTCCTCGCATCCGTTCCGTGTGGGATACCTACAATAGAGATCCCAGACGCTACCGACGTTGGCAGATCGTTACCCGTTTTTTCAGTCATACACATTTGTAGGAGCAGCCTTGTGCTGCGAAGAGGCCGGTACGAGCGATACACATGTTTGGTCAGTACCGGCCTCTTCGCAGCACAAGGCTGCTCCTACAGGTCAGTGCCCAATGGCACTGGTAGTCAGTGACTCGCCACGGGGTTGGTGTTCTTGCCGGTCAACAACCACCCTCGTGCAGCGCCAGGCTCTGGCGCAACTGCACGAGCATGGCCTGTCGCAATGCCTGCGGCGCCTGCACGCGGATCGAGCCGGCCTGGGACAGCAGCCAGCCCATCAGCGAGCGGTTGTCGTCGACGGTAGCTACCAGGGTGGCACCACCTTCCGCCTGCAGCGTCAGTTGCATATCTGCCGACAGCGGCGACGCCTCAAGGCGCCGGGCAAGGGCATCATCGACCCAGGCGTGCAACTCGACCTGTTCCGCAGGTGTGAGCGCATCGGGCTGCAGCTGTTTCGCTTCGCCAGGGCTCAGGCCCGCTTGCCAGTACCAGCCGTAGGGCATGCCTTTGCTGTTGCACTGCAGCGGGAACAGTGCCGCGAGTTCGACCAGGTCGCGTTCGACCGTGCGTTTGCTGGTGATATGGCCAACGGTGGTCAGGGCGGCCTGCAACTGGGTGGAACTCATCCCCGGGTGACGGCCTGGCAGCAGCTTGAGCAACTGCCATTGGCGGGCGATGGTGTGGCGGGTAGGGTGGCTGGGCAAAGGGCTCGTCCTTGAAGGCAGGCACGAAGCCTGCCTAAGTAGTGGCGTTTAGCTATTGCTCAGCATACCTTGTAGCAGAATGGGATCCAAGTTTTCGCATTTAGCGTTCAGTCCAGGCGCGTCACCCATTTGCCTGTGCCTTGGCCCTCTTTCAGCTGCCGCAGAGCCTGTGGCAAAGCAGAGAAGGTGAACTCGCGGCGCTGTGGCACCTTCGGGAACCTTGGCCAAGGCCTGCCAGGCGGTCAGGGCGGGGCAGGGCACGGCGGCCGCGGCGGTGTCGCTGAGCGCGCTGTGGATATGCATGACCAGGCTTGCATCGAGCAGGCAGAGCTCGGCAAAACTGCCGTCACGCGCCAGCGATTGGGTGCGGGTCCTTTCGAGACGGGTGTGGGCTGCAAAGCAGCCCCAATTCACTTAGCCGGGGGGGTTCGCCAAGGCTTCCAAGCCACCTTCATAGATGGCCTTGAACAGCGCTTCGGTCGCTTGGTAGCCGGGGTTGAATTCAGATAGCCAGGCTGTCGACCACGCCGCCGTCGACCCGCAGCGCTGCACCGGTGGTGGCGGGCGTGCCCGCGAATGCGTCTGTCAGGCAACACAAAAGATTGACCCTTTCGCAACAGCCCAGTCGCAACCTTTGCTTCCAGATCAAAACTCATTGTCCCGCGCCCATCTTTTTCCCATCCCCACGTCCCCCCGAGAATCCACCCATCCCAACCTTCCACAGGTGATTCTCAAATGCCTCTCGCCTTGTTAGCCCTGACCCTGGCGGCCTTCGCCATCGGCACCACGGAGTTCGTGATCGTCGGCCTCATCCCGACCATCGCCAATGACCTGGCAGTGACACTGCCTTCGGCCGGCCTGCTGGTAAGCCTTTACGCCCTCAGCGTCGCCATCGGCGCGCCCCTGCTCACCGCCATGACCGGTCGCGTCCCGCGCAAGCTGCTGCTGGTCGGCCTGATGGCGCTGTTCACCGCCGGTAACCTGGTAGCCTGGCAGGCGCCCAGCTACGAATCGCTGATCATGGCGCGCATCCTCACCGGCCTGGCCCACGGGGTGTTCTTCTCGGTGGGCTCGATCATCGCCACCAGCCTGGTGCCGAAAGAAAAAGCCGCCAGCGCCATCGCCACCATGTTCAGTGGCATGACCGTGGCCTTCGTCACCGGTATCCCGCTGGGTACCTTCATCGGCCAGCACTTCGGCTGGCGCGTGACCTTCCTGGTGGTGGCTGCCTTCGGCCTGGTGGCGCTGCTCGGCGCACTGCTGTTCGTGCCCAAGCGCATCCAGCACAGCCAGCCGGCACCGCTGCTGCGCCAACTGCGGGTGATGCTGCAACCGCGCCTGCTGCTGGTGTATGCCATGACTGCCGTGGGTTACGGCGGCTCGCTGATCGCCTTTACCTTCCTTGCCCCGATCCTGCAGGACCTCGCCGGCTTCGGCGCCAACAGCGTCGCCCTGGTGCTGCTCGCCTACGGTGTTTCGGTTGCCCTGGGCAACATCTGGGGCGGCCGCCTGGCCGACCGCAAAGGCCCGGTCAAGGCACTGTCGATCATCTTCCTGCTGCTGGCCGTGGTGCTGCTGGCGCTGACCTTCACCGCGCCGCATCCGGTACTGGTGGTAATCACCGTACTGGCCTGGGGCGCGGTGGCCTTCGGCAATGTGCCGGGCCTGCAGGTGTACGTGGTGCAGCAGGCGGAAAAGGTCGCCCCCGACGCAGTCGACGTGGCTGCCGGTTTCAACATCGCCGCATTCAACCTGGGTGTGGCCGGTGGCTCCTGGGGCGGTGCCCAGGTAGTGCAACAGCTCGGCCTCGGCCACACCCCATGGATTGCCGCGCTGGTCACCCTCGGTGCCCTGGCCCTGACCCTGTACAGCGGCCGCCTCGACCGCCGCGTACCTGCCCAGCCACAACCTGTCGTCAGCCGCGCCTGACCCCTGATTCGCCTTACGGAGATGCTCGCAATGGCTCAAGATCCACTGTTCCAACCCCTGCAATTCGGCGCCCTTAACCTGGCCAACCGCGTGCTGATGCCACCGATGACCCGCTCCCGCGCTGCCCAGCCTGGCGATGTACCGACCGCGCTGATGGCCGAGTACTACGCACAACGCGCCAGTGCCGGGCTGATCGTCAGTGAAGGCACCTGGATCTCGCCACTGGGCAAGGGTTACGCCCGCACCCCGGGTATCCACACCCAGGCGCAGATCGACGGCTGGCGCCTGGTCACCGAGGCTGTGCATGCCGCGGGCGGGCGCATGTTCGCCCAGCTCTGGCACGTCGGCCGCCTCAGCCACAGCAGCCTGCTTGGTGGCCAGGCACCGGTGTCGTCCTCGGCGATGCAGGCTGAAGGCGTGAATGTGTTCATCGACAATGCCGACGGCACGCCAGGCTTTGTCCAGGCTTCCAAGCCGCGCGCGTTGAGCGAAGCGGAAATTGCCGAGACCATCGAGCAATACCGCCAGGCTGCGCGCAACGCCATGGCCGCCGGTTTTGATGGTGTCGAGTTGCACGCGGCCAACGGTTACCTGGTCAACCAGTTCCTCGATTCCGGCGCCAACGACCGCACCGACCGCTTCGGCGGTTCGCTGGAAAACCGCCTGCGTTTCCTCGACCTGGTCACCCGTGCGCTGGTCGAAGGTACCGGCGACGCCCAGCGTGTAGGCGTACGCCTGGCGCCGCTGACCACGCTCAATGGCTGTGTCGACGCCGACCCGGTCACCACCTATACCGCAGCGGCCAAGCGCCTGGGTGAAATCGGCATCGGCTACCTGCACATTGCCGAAGCCGACTGGGATGACGCGCCGGACATGCCGGTGGACTTCAAGCAACAGCTGCGGGCGGTGTTCCCCGGGGTGATGGTGTATGCCGGCAAATACACCGGCGAACGTGCACGGCGCGCGCTGGAGGAGGGCTGGGCTGACCTGGTCGGCTTCGGCCGGCCATTCGTGGCCAACCCGGACCTGCCGGCGCGGCTGAAACTGAATGCGCCCCTGGCCGAGCACGAACGTGCCACGCTGTTCGGTGGTGATGCCCATGGCCTGACCGACTATCCGGTCATGGCAACAGCCTGACCCCGACCGCTCCTCATGGAACTGCAAATGACTCATTGAGTTAGCAGGGACCCTGTGGGAGCGGCTTTAGCCGCGAACACCGGCGCAGCCGGTGCCATGCACCGCGTTGGATTCAAAGGGCTGGTCGATCTCCCACAAAGACGGCATTTCGCCTGTCGTGTCTCACCTCTATGCTTGAGCAGTGACGACTTGTTTGTGTCCTATATATGGACCAAAATATGGCTCTCTATTGAGGGTGCAAACATGCAAAACATATTCGCTGACGTGGCCGTAAGCGTGTCGGAACTGAAAAAGAACCCATCCGCGGTGATGACCGGCGCTGCGGGTATGCCCGTCGCCGTGCTCAATCACAACCGCGTGATGGGTTACATGGTGCCGGCCGAACTGTACGAGGCCATGATGGAGCGCTTGGAAGATCTCGAATTGAGCGAACTGGCCAAGTCGAGGTTGGGTGAAAAAGGCGTACCGGTTTCCCTGGATGACCTATAAACTCGAATTCCTGCCTTCGGCACTGAAAGAGTGGGGCAAGCTAGGCCACACCGTGCGCGAACAGATCAAGAAAAAACTCGCCGAGCGCCTGCAGTCACCCAAGGTACAGGCCGACGCGCTGCGTGACCTGCCGAACCACTACAAAATCAAGCTCAAGGCCTCTGGATATCGCCTCGTCTATCGAGTCGAGGACGAGCGGATCGTTGTAGTGGTGGTATCGGTTGGCAAACGCGAGCGTAGCGAGGTGTATCGATCCGCTCAGAAGCGGTAAACGCCATCATGGCCATCAACCAAACGCCGCACGCTGCCAATGCG
Organism: Pseudomonas sp. 13159349; assembly: GCF_013305685.1. Lineage (NCBI taxonomy): Bacteria > Pseudomonadati > Pseudomonadota > Gammaproteobacteria > Pseudomonadales > Pseudomonadaceae > Pseudomonas > Pseudomonas sp. 13159349. Next base: position 2,380,474 of record NZ_CP045553.1, read on the forward strand.
CCTCGCTTATGATCGCAATGTTCGCACCCGCTTCCCTGATTTCCACGGCTTTCTTGATCTTCGTGCCATAACTGCTGTGCAGCCACTGCTCGTTGCCAATACTGCCAATGACCAGGTAGTGGGTCTTCTTGTTCACCCCCGCGGCGATTGAACCCCCACGTTCGACTACCAGCGCTTCGCATGCTTTGCGAGGCCCGTAAGCCATTGTGCCGGTAAACAGGAACATGCGGCCTGTCCACTCCAGTGTGGGTTCGGGGTTATCGAGTGGCAGTGAGGTGGGTGAAGAGAATGGGTTGTCGCTGCAGCGCGGCTTGCCGGTGAACTGCTGCAATAGCTCAAGCAGTTCAGCCGACTCGGCAGCATCCAGCATATTGTCCTTGAGCATGTCGCTCAGGCGCCGGTACAGCAAATTGATGACCGGATCCTCAAGATGAACGAGTTGCTGCTCCATCCATCCTTTGAGGAACTCGGCTTCTTGTTGATTGACCTGATTGTCAGCAGTCAGGCCCGCAGCGATTCCAATCAACCCATCAACCGAGCGCTGCGCGATCCGCGCTTCGTGAAAAAAGCGGCTGTTCTGAAATTCCTGATGAAGATCGACCATTCCCTGTTCCTCGTTGCTATTCCATCAGCATCACAGCGTTGGCGTATTTTTCCTGGTCCGGTGTGAACGTTGTCAGCATGCCGGTGTGATTACAGGTCAGGGTGAGCTCTGTTCGCGTATCGATGAACAGATCCTCGCCGCGAAGGCCCTGCCATTGCGCCAGGTACTTGAACGAACCGTACTTCATCGGTTTCTTCAATGCGCGATCATGGCCACCTTTCCAACCTAGCACCGGGAGCGCGCCATCGGCGCAGTGCCGGGCAAGTTCTGGCTGGGCCAGAGCCCGCTCACGGCCAATCTCCCAGCAGCGGATCAAGCCCTCGTCGGGCCCCTTCCATGCTTCTTCCCAGGTGATCAAGGGGCGGATGGGGTGATGAATGGGGCGTCGAATGACCCCGGTAGCTCGATCCATGACTGAGATTGTCCGTAATGTTCAGTTGGTCTGGATGCTACTAATTGGCCACTATCGTGTCCAGTGCTCGCCGACCCCAGCTCTGCGTTCAGTCAAGGCTGTGCTGCAACGCCTCGATAAACACCTCTTCCGCGCGGCTGAAGCGCTGCTCCCTGTTCCACAACAGGTGGATATCCACATCGGCAATCCCTTCCTGCGGCGGCAGCTTCCACAACAACCCGGCGTCTACATCCGGCGCTACCACATGCTCGGGCAGGCAACCTATGCCAAACCCGGCAATCACCAGCCGGCGTACCTCCTCAAGGCTTGGTGACGATGCCACGATCCGCCCGGCAAACCCCTGCTGGTCGCGGAAAATGGTCAGGGGCGACAGCATGCCGCCAATCTGGTCACTGGTGAAACTGACGAAGTTCTCGCGCTGCAGATCGCCCTCGTCCTGGCCAAATAATGCGTGGTGCTTGCCACAGAAGAATGCATAGCGCTGGCGCAGGAACAACCGTTGCTCCAGCCGTGGCTGCGCACGCCGGTTAAGGCTGAGGCCCGCCGTGGCGGTTTTTTCCTGCAGGGCGGCAACGATGTCGGAGCTGCGCATCACGTCGATCTCCAGCTCCACCCGCGGGTGCTGGCGGTGGAAGTCGGCGAGGAAGTCGTCGAAGTGTTCGTTGACGATACGGCTGATCATCAGCAGGCGTACCTTGCCCACCAGTTCGTCCGCCGGCTGCTCCAGCAAGCCGCCGATCTGCGACATCTGCCCATAGACCTCGCCAGCCAGCTGGAACAGCTGCTCGCCCATTTCCGTCAGCACGAAGCGCGGCCCGCGGCGGGCGATGAGCTGGCGGCCAAGCTGTTCTTCAAGGCGCTTGAGCGCCTGGCTCACTGCCGGCTGGGTGAGGTGCAGGCGGGCGGCCGCACGGCTGATGGACAGCTCCTGGCCGATGACCCGGAAGGTGCGCAGCAGGTTCCAGTCGAGGCGGTCGTTGAGCAGACGGTCGGGCATGGCAGGGCTCGATAATAAGCAAGGCTAATATTTCGAATAATAAATAGAAAATTGACTAATCATAGCCCCGGGCCGATAAATCGCAGGTATCGAGGCCTGCCGAGTCGGTGTTGGATTCTTCGCGGGCTTGCCCGCTCCCACAGGGTTACCACAAGTTTCGAATGCTGCGCAGTACCTGTGGGAGCGGGCGAGCCCGCGAAGAATCCAACACCGATTCAACAGGTCAAGCGCCACAAGAGCGCCCCCGTGCCCCTGACAACTCCTGCCAGAACAACAAGCAAAGGAGCCCCCATGAAGCCCACCGCTTCCCCCCAGCCACGCCGTGCCGCCGCCGCCGCGTTCATCGGCACCATGATCGAGTGGTACGACTTCTACATCTACGCCACCGCCGCCGCCCTGGTGTTCGGCGCGCTGTTCTTCCCCTCCGACAACAGCCTGTTCAGCACCATGGCCGCGTTCGGCACCTTCGCCGTTGGCTTCTTCGCCCGGCCGCTGGGGGGCATCGTCTTCGGCCACGTGGGCGACCGTATCGGCCGCAAGAAGTCGCTGGTCATCACCTTGCTGATGATGGGCATCGTCACCGTGGGCATCGGCCTGCTGCCGACCTACGCACAAATCGGCGCCACCGCGCCGGTACTGCTGATCCTGCTGCGCATCGTCCAGGGCATTGCCGTGGGCGGTGAGTGGGGCGGGGCGGTGCTGATGGCCGGTGAACATGCACCCAAGGGCCGGCGCAACTTCTTTGCCTCGTTCGCCCAGTTGGGCAGCCCGGCGGGCCTGATCCTGTCGCTGCTGGCCTTTGGCGCGGTCACCCGCCTGCCGGAAGAAGACCTGATGAACTGGGGCTGGCGCGTGCCGTTCCTGGCCAGCGCGCTGTTGCTGCTGGTGGGCCTGGCGATTCGCCTGGGGGTGAATGAGTCGCCCGAGTTCATCGCCAGCCGCGAGCAGGCGGAAAAGGCCCGGCGCAAGGAGCAGGCCCCGGTATTCGAAGTGCTTCGCACGGCCTGGCGCCCGCTGTTGCTATGCATCGGTGCCAATACCTTGGGTATTGCCGGGGTCTACTTTACCAACACCTTCATGATCAGCTACACCACCACGCAATTGCACCTGGAGCGCTCCTTGATCCTGGAGTGCCTGTTCTTCGTGGCGATCATCCAGTTCTGCGTGCAGCCGTTGGCCGCCTGGCTATCGGAAAAGATCGGCGCCACCCGCTTCCTGGCCCTGGTCGCGTTGCTGGCGATGGCCTCGCCTTACCCGATGTTCGTGCTGGTCAGCTCTGGCCAGGGCCCGTTGATCGTGCTCGGCATCGCCCTGGCCGCAGCGTGCATGGCGTCGTTCTACGCGGTGATCGCCGGCTATGTCAGCGGCATGTTCGACACCCGCGTGCGCTACACCGCCATATCCCTGGCCTACCAGATCTGCGGCGCCATCGCCGGCGGCCTGACCCCGCTGATCGGTACGTGGCTGGCCCACACCTTCACCGGCCAATGGTGGCCGATGGCGGTGTTCTACACCCTGATCGCAACCATTTCGCTGGTCTGCGTGCTCGCCCTGGCGCGCCAGTACGCCCGCAGCCAGCGCCTGGAACTGGCCTGATCGAACCGCTTTTTTCTGGAGTACCCGCACATGTTGAAAAGCAATGGCGAACGCCTGTGGGCGAGCCTGATGGCCATGGCCGAAATCGGCGCTACCGCCCGTGGCGGCAGCTGCCGCCTGGCCCTGAGCGACGAGGACAAGGCTGGCCGTGAACTGTTCAGCCACTGGTGCCGCGAAGCCGGCCTGACGCTGACTGTGGATGCCATCGGCAACCTGTTCGCCCGCCGCGCTGGCAGCGACCCCGATGCAGCGCCGGTGATGATGGGCAGCCACCTCGACACCCAACCTGAGGGCGGCCGTTTCGATGGCGTCTACGGTGTGCTGGCAGGCCTTGAAGTGGTGCGCCGGCTCAATGACCTGAACATCCAGACGCGCAAGCCGCTGGAAATCGCCGTATGGACCAACGAGGAGGGCGCCCGCTTCACCCCGGCCATGTTCGGTTCGGCGGTGTTCACCGGTACCCTGGCGCTGGACGAAGCGCTGGCCATTCGCGACGCCGATGGCATCAGCGTCGCCGACGAACTGCAACGCACCGGTTACGCCGGCCGGCGCCCGCTGGGCGGCCAGGTCGATGCCTATTTCGAGGCGCATATCGAGCAAGGTCCGATCCTTGAAGACAACGCCAAGGCCATTGGCGTGGTCAGCGGCGGGCAGGCTATCCGATGGCTCGACGTCACGGTCGAAGGCATGGCCGCGCACGCCGGTACCACGCCGATGCCACTGCGCAAGGATGCCCTGTATGGCACCGCGCGGATGATCCAGGCAGTCGAGCAACTGGCTGCCGATTTTGCCCCTGAAGGCCTGACCACGGTGGGTGAACTGTCCATCGCCAAGTCCTCGCGCAACACCATTCCGGGGCTGCTGCAGTTCACAGTCGACCTGCGTCATCACCGAGACGAAGCCATCGAGGCGATGGAACGCGAGCTGACGTTGAAGCTGCAAGCCATCGCCAATCAACGCGGGTTGCAGGTGCGTATCGAGCGCCACTGGACAAGCCCGGCCACGCCATTCGATGCCGATTGCGTAGCCGCCGTGCAGCAGGCGGTGGATGGCCTGGGCTATGCCCAGCAGTCGATCGTCAGCGGTGCCGGCCACGACGCCATCCTGCTGGCCCGCTACTGCCCGACCGCCATGGTGTTCATCCCCTGTGTCGGCGGCTTGAGCCACAACGAAGCCGAAGACGTATTGCCCGACGACGCCCGCCAGGGTGCCGATGTACTGCTCAATGCCGTGCTGGCCCGCGCGGGCATTGTCGAACAAGGAGAAGCCTGATGCGTTGCTACTTCCACCCCGAACAACTGCTGCACCACCCACGCAGCTACTACTCGCGCGGCGCCATGCGCACCCCGCAGGAAGTCCCCGAGCGTGCCCAGCGCCTGCTGCAGGCGGCCAAGGATCTGGGCTTCGACATCCGTCAGCCTGAGGACGCCGGCCTCGAGCCGCTCAAGGCAGTGCATGGCGAGGCCTACCTGGCCTTCCTCGAAGAGGCCCATGCGCGCTGGAAGGAAGTGCCCGAGGACTGGGGCGACGAGGTCATGTCCAACATCTTCGTGCGTGAACCCAACGCCTTGCGCGGCATCCTCGCCCAGGCCGGGCGCTACCTGGCTGACGGCAGCTGCCCTGTAGGCGAACACACCTGGCGCTCGGCCTATTGGTCTGCGCAAAGCGCAGTGGCCGGTGCCAAGGCCATTCTCGACGGCGAGCCGGCGGCCTATGCCCTGTGCCGACCGCCAGGCCACCATGCGCGCTTCGATGCGGCCGGTGGTTTCTGTTACCTCAACAACGCCGCTGTCGCTGCCCAGGCCTTGCGCAGCCGCTACAGCCGCGTGGCCATCCTCGATACCGACATGCACCACGGGCAGGGGATTCAGGAAATCTTCTACGACCGCCGGGATGTGCTGTATGTGTCGGTGCATGGCGACCCCACCAACTTCTACCCGGGTGTGGCCGGGTTCGCGGACGAGCGTGGCAGCGGTGCGGGGGAGGGGTACAACCTCAACTTGCCGATGGCGCATGGGGCTAGCGAAGCGGACTTCATGGGCCAGCTGGAGGTTGCGCTGGCTGCAGTGAAGGACTTCGGCGCCGAGGTGCTGGTGTTGTCGCTGGGGTTCGATATCTACGAACTCGACCCGCAGAGCAAGGTGGCGGTGACGACTGAAGGGTTTGCGGTATTGGGCGAGCGGATTCGGGCGATGCGCTTGCCGTGCCTGATCGTGCAGGAAGGGGGGTATCACCTGGAGAGCCTGGAGGCGAATGCGCAGGCGTTTTTTGCCGACAAGGCGGACTGGCGATAACGTAGTGTCGGGGCTGACAGGTGCTTGCCTTGACAGTTTCAGCGCCTATGAGATCGAGCGCCGCCCGCGCGGCGCTTCGCGGGACAAGCCCGCTCCCACATCTGTTTCGGGCCAGTCACTCCTGTGAGGGCACCTGTGTCCGCCTTGTTTGTTCCATTCGATATCGAGGGGGCGCGACTGCTCTTCATCGATCTTCAGCCATGCCCCAAGGCTGCAACCTATCTGGCGCAGGAGTAATTGGCCCGAAACAGATGTGGGAGCGGGCTTGTCCCGCGAAGCGCCGCGCGGGCGGCGCTCGATCTCATAGGCGCTGAAGGTGTTGTGGCGAACACCCCGCAGCCCGTTACACCCCACCCCGCCGCACATGCTTCACCAACACCTTCTCCAGCAACTCCCACATCGCCGGCTCGGTACTGAACGCCACGTTGAACCGCATCCAGCCGGTCGCTTTGGCATCGACCATGAACAACTGCCCAGGCCCCAACATGATGCCTTTCTCCAACGCATCATCCAGCAACGCCGCGCTGTCCGGAATCGCCGGGTGGCGGGTCCAGATATACATCCCTTCATCCGACTCGATGAACAGCTCGAAGCCCAACCGATGCAGATGCCGGCCAACTTCCTGGTGCGCCTCGGCCAGCCGCTGGCGCAGGCGCTTGAGGTGCTTGCGCCAGCGCCCGTCGATGATCGCGGCATACACCACACGCTCCATAACCTGCGAGGTGGTCAGGCCAGAGCGCATTTTCAGGTGCAGCAGCTTCTGCATCAGCTCGGGGTTGGCCAGCATGTAGCCGACCCGCACATTGGGCGAAATGCTCTTGGAGTAGCTGCCCACGTACACCACCTGCTGCAGGTGGTCGAGGCTGGCCAGGCACGGCTGCGGTTCGGCGACCATGTCGGCGTACAGGTTGTTCTCCACCAGGCGGAAGCCGTGCTGGCTGGCCAGTTGCAGCAGGCGGTGCAGCTGCGGTAGCGGCGTGCGCGAGCAGGTCGGGCTGTGCAGGTGCGGCTGGGTGAAGAATGCAGTGGGGCGGTGATGGGTGAGCAACTGCTCCAGCTGGTTCAGGTCGTAGCCGGCCGGTGTGCGCGGCACGCCGACCAGAGTCGCGCCCTGGGTACGCAGGATGCTCATCAGGTTGGGGTAACCGGGGTCGTCCACCAGCACCACGTCGCCCGGGCGTACCAGGGTGCGCGCGGCCAGGTCCAGGGCCTGGCTGGCGCCATGGGTAAGCATCAGCTGCGCCGGGTTGGCGACGATCGACAGTTCCTGCTGCAGGTTCTGTGCGGTCAGTGCACGCAGCTCCATCAGGCCCATGGGGTCGCCGTAGCCCGACAGCTCCAGCGGGCTGCCGGCCACCTGGCGCAGGCCGCGGCGCAGGCCGTCTTCGTACATCCAGTCGTTGGGCAGCCAGCCGCAGCCAGGCTTGAACGGCAGCTGGCGGATTTCGAAGATCTGCTGCAGGTACCACTCGGAGTTGAACGTTGGTCGACTGGTGTCGGCCTCGGCGTTGTGCGGGTCGAGCAATTCGCCCGCCGCGCGGTTGACGAAGAACCCCGCATTGCCCCGGCTCACCAGCAGGCCCTGGGCGACCAGACGGTCGTAGGCCTCGACCACGGTGAAGGTGCTCACCGAATAGCTCGCGGCAAAGGCGCGGATCGAGGGGACCTTGGCGCCTGGCTTGAGGGTCTGGTTGTCGATCAGCTCGCGCAGCCCGTCGATGATCTGGTTCACCAGCGGGGTCGAGGAGTCTGGATGTAATTCGAACATTTGGGCCTTCAGGTTGCGTATCGCCCGGCGTTTGCAAGGTGTATTGCATGGGCGACCTGTACAGTGCAGTGCGAGTTTCATGCCACTGTGCATGGCTCTCTGCGTCGGACATTTTTACATTAGGTGTCAGATATCGCCACCTAAAGCATGTTCAGTTCGCTCCAGGCGCCTGCCCTGGGGCGCGTCAGCAGGCCGCCATGGAAGGCCTGCGTGTGTTCGCTCACACCATCCTGCGCGCATTAGCACTGATGTACGTGAAACCGCCAGCCATCGGGGTTTCACAGTTTTCCTTGGATAAAAAGAAGCACGGGGTACACAACTGATGGACGCAACATCCACAACCACCACCGCGAAAAGCGGGCATGAGAGCAAGCTCAGTGCCTCGCTCAAGTCGCGCCACCTGACGATGATGTCGATCGCCGGGGTTATCGGCGGCGCCTTGTTCGTCGGTTCCGGCAGCGTGATTCACAGCGCCGGCCCAGCTGCTGTGCTGGCCTACCTGGCAGGCGGCATCCTGGTGGTACTGATCATGCGCATGCTGGGTGAAATGGCGACTTCCTCGCCAGACACCGGTTCGTTCTCCACCTACGCCGATCGCGCCATCGGCCGTTGGGCCGGTTTCACCATCGGCTGGCTGTACTGGTGGTACTGGGTCATCCTCATGGCCTGGGAAGCTTATGTGGCGGGCAAGATCCTGCATGGTTTCTTCCCCGACGTCAGCGTCAACGTGTTCGTGCTGGCCACGACCCTGTTGCTGATCACCGTCAACTTCTTCAACGTCAAGCACTACGGTGAGTTCGAGTTCTGGTTCGCCTTGATCAAGGTGATCGCGATTGTCTGCTTCCTGATCGTGTGTACCGCTGCCGTGCTGAACATCTGGCAGTTCGGTGAAGTGCGTGGCATCAGCCACCTCACCGCCGAAGGCTTCATGCCCAATGGCATCACTACAGTGATCGGTGCCTTGCTCGGGGTGATGTTCGCCTTCCTCGGTGCGGAAATCGTCACCATCGCCGCTTCCGAAGCCAAGGACCCGGCCGCGCAGATCGTCAAGGCGACCAACTCGGTGGTCTGGCGTGTGTGCCTGTTCTACGTGGGGTCGATCTTCCTGATCGTCTGCCTGGTACCGTGGAACGACCCGCACTTGGGCGTTTCCGGCTATGGCGCCTACCGCCGCACCCTGGAGCTGCTGGGCGTGCCGTATGCCGAGCTGCTGATGAACTTCGTGGTGCTGACCTCGGTGAGCAGCTGCCTGATCTCGGGCCACTACACCGCTTCGCGCATGCTGTTCTCCCTGGCCCAGCGTGGCGACGCGCCGTCGTTCTTCAAGATCACCCGCGCCGGCACCGGTGTACCGGTGTACGCTATCATGGGTTCGTGCGCCGTGGCCGTGGTGTGTGCGCTGATCAACTTCAGCGAGACCCTGCGCCCGAAAGACGTGCTGGAAACCCTGATGAACACCACCGGCATGATTGCCCTGCTGGTGTACCTGGTGATTGCTTTCTCGCAGCTGCGCATGCGCCGCAAGCTGGTTGCCGAAGGCAAGGAAGTACGCCTGAAGATGTGGCTGTTCCCATGGCTGACCTACCTGGTGATCGCGTTCATCGTGGCCGCCCTGGTAACCATGGCCTTCATGCCTGACTACCAGATCCTGGTGATTTCCACCGGTATCGCCGCGGCAATCGTGGTGGCGATGGGTGTAGTGCACCAGATCCGTACTGGCAAGCAGCACTAAGCGTCACTCGCTTCTCGAAACGGCCGGCTCCCTGGGGGACCCGGCCGTTTTGCGTTATTGGGCCAGGGGTATATGGCCGCCTGTTACATGGCATATGCTGAACACATTGCCCGCCCAAAGGAGCTTCACATGGCCTGGTCCGCCACCCAGTATTCGCAATTCGAAGACGAGCGTACCCGCGCGGTGCGTGACCTGCTGGCCGCTGTACCGGCACGCCCTGTACGCCACGCCACCGACCTGGGCTGTGGCCCTGGCAATTCCACCGAGGTGCTGCTGCAACGTTACCCGGATGCCCAGGTGACGGCCCTGGACAGCGACCCGGACATGATCGACAAGGCCCGCGAGCGCAAACGGCTGTGCATCCCCCGCGTGCGCACAGTCATCGCTGACATTGCCGGCTGGTCCGCCCCCGAGCCGCAGGACCTGATCCTGGCCAATGCCTCGCTGCAATGGGTACCCGACCACGCCTCGCTGTACCCGCACCTGGTGCGCCAGCTGAGCGAAGGTGCCAGCCTGGCCGTGCAGACCCCGGACAACCTCGATGAGCCGGCCCACCGGCAACTGCGCGAAATCGCCAGCCAGGGACCTTGGGCGGCGAAGTTCGCTGATTTCCAGCTGCCGCCACGGCACAGCGCGGCGTTCTACTACGACCTGCTCAGCCCGCTGTGTGCACGGGTGGATGTGTGGCGCACCACTTACCACCACCCGTTGGCCGGTGGCGCAGAAGCCGTGGTGGAATGGTTCAAGGGTTCGGCCTTGCGACCGTACCTGGCGCGGTTGGATCCCCAGGAGCAGACGGATTTCCTGCAGATGTACCTGCAGGCGATGCAACGCGACTACCCGCCGGCCACCGATGGCAAGGTGCTGTTGCCGTTCCCGCGGCTGTTCGTGATCGCTACCCGCTAGGGCGGCGCCAGCGCCAGGCCACGTAACCGTAGACGCCGAGGTTGAGCAGCAGCACGAAAGTGCCCAGCAGCAGCTGGATGTGTGGAGTCAGCCCGGCGGGGTAGATCAACGGCCAGATATAGTGCTCGACGAAGCCGCCCTGGTAGCCCGCGTCACCAGCCGCGTTGCGCATGCGGTTTTCCCAGGTGGTCAGCGGGCAGCCCAGGTGCAGGCATTCCACCGCCAGGCCCCAGGCCAGCACCGGCAGGTGCAGCAGCAGGGCAGGGCGCCAACGCAGTACCAGCAGGCCGCCGAACAGCACCAGCAGGATGAAGAGCAGGTGCAGCAGGACCAGGGTGTCGGCGGCAAGGCGGTAGAGCATGGGTTGTGTGCCGAGGGTTGAGGTTATCCCAGCATAGTTGGGTTGCCTGTACCGGCCCCTTCGCAGCACAAGGCTGCTCCTACAGGGGAATGCGATAATCCTGCAGGAGCAGCCTTGTGCTGCGAAAGGGCCGGCACAGGCTTACAACCCTTCCTCCACCATCTGCAGGAAGGTCGCCACCACCCGCCGCGTGCGCTGCTCGCTCAGGCACACCAGTGTCTCGGTCAGGTGCCGCTGGCAATCGACGATCGGCAACGCGCACACCCGCGCATCCGCACCAAACTCAGCCGCCGACACCACCCCCACACCAATCCCCACCACCACCGCTTCCCGCGCCGCTTCCCGGCCTTCCACCTGGATCGCCGGGCGAATCCGCAGCCCGGCCCGTTGCATTTCTTCTTCCAGCGTCTGCCGCGTCACCGACCCGGGCTCGCGCAGTACCAGCGGTGTATCGTCCAGGTCCGCCAGGCTGATCGCGCCGCGGCTGGCCCAGGGGTGCTGGTGCGAGACAAACGCCACCATCGGGTCGCGGCGCAGCGGCAGGCAGTGCAGCCGCTCATCGTCGACGTCCCGCCCCAGCAGGGCCAGGTCGGCTTGGTAGCTAAACAGCCGGGCCAGCGACTCGTCGGTGTTGCCGGTCTCGATCTTGACCTGGATGCCCGGGTAGCGCTGGCAGAAGCGGGCGATCTGCGGCAGCACGTGCACCGGCGCGTCCACCGCCAGCACCAGGCTGCCGGTGTGCAGCGCACGCGAATCCTGCAGCAGTTCATGGGCCTCGGCCTCGCAGGCGAACAGGCGCTGGCTGATGCCCAGCAGGCGTTCGCCGAGGTCGGTGAGCTGCACCGAACGCTTGTTGCGGTGGAACAGCAAGACGCCGAAGCGCTCCTCCAGTTTGCGCACCTGGTCCGACACCGCGGGCTGGGTAAGAAACAGCTTTTCGGCGGCGCGGGTAAAGCTGCCGTGCACCGCGACGGCGTGGAAGGCCTTGAGTTGTGCGTGGGAAACCGACATGACGACCTCAGTAACAAGCTGGGCTTATGTGTGAAATACGATAAATCGATTTTATTTATCTTAGCGCAACTGTTTCCATGCATGTCAGCCCGACGCTGGCACCACAAGTGCCGCCAGGGCCATGGCACCCAAACGGCGCCATCTGACCCGATGACAGCCTCGTCATCGCTGTGCGTAACACAAGAACAAGACAGGCGTTTCTTCACATTCTGCCGGCACACTCAAGCAAGAGGTCAGACTTACATGAACCAATCCCTAGCCGCGTTCAAACGCTGGCGTATCCAGATTTTCGCCATTACCTGGCTGGCCTACGCCGCCTTCTACTTCACCCGCAAGGCCTTCTCGGTGGCCAAGCTGGGCATCGGTGAAGACCCCGACTTCATGCTCGACAAGGCCGCCATGGCCAACCTCGACGCCATCTACCTGGCCGCCTACGCCGTGGGCCAGTTCACCTGGGGCATGCTTGCCGACCGCTTTGGCCCACGCGTGGTGGTGCTCGGCGGCCTGCTGATTTCTGCTGTTGCGGCGGTGGTAATGGGCAGTTACGCCACATTCCCGATCTTCGCCACCTGCATGCTGGTGCAGGGCCTGGCGCAATCCACCGGCTGGGCCGGGTTGTGCAAGAACATCGGCAGCTTCTTCCCGGCGTCGCAGCGTGGGCGGGTGCTGGGCCTGTGGAGTTCCTGCTATGCCTTCGGCGGCCTGGTGGCCTCGCCGTTCGCCGGCTGGTGGGCCTACACCCTGGTCGGTACCTGGCACGCGGCATTCTTCTCCAGTGCCGCGGTGGTGGCACTGGTGGCCGTGCTGTTCTTCTTCCTGCAGCGCAACAAGCCTGAAGACGTCGGCCTGCCGGCGGTGGAGCCCGAGCCGCAGAGCATGGCCCCGGCCGGCAACCTGTGCAGTGTGTGGGCGCCCCTGAAGGAGATCATGCGCAACCGCACGGTGCTGACCCTGGGGCTGGCGTACTTCCTGTTGAAACCGGCGCGCTACGCCATCCTGCTGTGGGGGCCGGTGATCGTCTTTGAGCAGATGCCCTCGGTGGGCAAGGTGGGGGCAGCGATCATCCCGACAGCCTTCGAACTGGCCGGGCTGCTCGGCCCGATCATCATCGGCCTTGCCTCCGACAAGCTGTTCGGCGCCCGGCGCATGCCGGCCTGTGTCATCAGCCTGGTGCTGCTGACCGTGGCGCTGGCGGCATTCATGGCGGCCATGCACACCGGCAGCGTGATCCTGGTGGTGGCCCTGCTGTTCGTCATGGGCCTGACCCTGTACGGGCCAGACTCGATGATCAGCGGTGCTGCGGCCATCGACTTCGGCACCGCCAAGGCCGGTGCCACCGCAGCAGGTTTCGTCAACGGCTGCGGCTCGGTGGGGGCGGTGCTGGGCGGGCTGCTGCCGGGATACTTCGATGGCGTCACGGTGTTCATCGTGTTTGCCGGCTGCGCGCTGTTCTCGGCGCTGGTGCTGCTGCCGCACTGGAACAGCCGCCCGGCCAGCGCTGCGCAAAGCACCGACGTGGCACCGAATACCAGCATGGCAATCAAGCCATTGCGTACCTGAAAGGAAAGCGAGCGAATGAGACCCTTCTGGCTGCAACAGGCCCTGGATTCGGCGCAAGAGGCGGTGTGCCCGCCGCTGCAAGGCGATGCCCGTTGCGATGTATGCATCGTCGGCGGCGGCTATACCGGCCTGTGGACCGCACTGATGCTCAAGGAAGCGGTGCCGGCCCTGGATATCGTGCTGATCGAGGCCGATATCTGCGGTGCCGGTGCCAGTGGCCGCAATGGTGGCTGTGCGTTGTCCTGGTCGGCCAAGTACTTCACCCTCGAGCGGTTGTTCGGGGTGGCCGAGGCGGTGCGCCTGGTGCGTGAGTCCGAGCGTAGCATCGGTGAAATCGGTGCGTTCTGCGCGGCCAATGGCATCGACTGCGACTACCGCCTGGACGGCACGCTGTACACCGCTACCAACGCCGCGCAGGTCGGCGCCACCGACGCGGTGATCGCTGCGCTGGAGCAAAAGGGGATCAACTCGTTTCGCCGCCTGCCGCTGCCGCAGGTGCAGCGTCTGGCGGGTTCGGCGCGGCACCTGGAAGGCTGGTTCTCGCCGGCCGCGGCCACGGTGCAGCCGGGCAAGCTGGTGCGCGGCCTGCGCCGGGTGGCCTTGCAGCGCGGCGTGCGCATCCATGAGGGCACCGCCATGACCGGCCTGGAGCACGGCGCCCCGGTGCAGGTGCGCACGGCCCATGGCACGGTGCGCGCCGACCGCGTGGTATTGGGCCTGAATGCCTGGATGGCGCGGGCTTTCCCGCAGTTCGAACGCAGCGTGGCGATTGTTTCCAGCGACATGGTGATCACCGAACCTTGCCCCGAGCTGTTGCACCAGGTCGGCCTGGACAGCGGCATCAGCGTGCTTGATTCGCGGATTTTCGTGCATTACTACCACAACACCTCCGATGGTCGGCTGATGCTCGGCAAGGGCGGCAATACCTTCGCCTATGGCGGGCGCATGCTGCCAGTGTTCGACCAGCCGTCGCCGTACCGGCCGCTGCTGCGTGAAAGCCTGGGCGGGTTTTTCCCGGCGCTGGCCGAGGTGCCGCTGGCGGCCAGCTGGAACGGGCCGTCCGACCGCTCGGTGACCGGTTTGCCGTTCTTTGGCCGGCTGGACGGGCAGGGCAACGTGTTCTACGGCTTTGGTTACTCCGGCAGCGGCGTCGGGCCGTGCCACATGGGCGGGCAGATTCTGTCGTCGCTGGCACTGGGGCTGGACAACCCATGGACCCGTTCGCCGCTGATCAAGGGGCCGCTGGGGCTGTTCCCGCCCGAGCCGATCCGCTACCTGGGTTCGCTGATGGTGCGCAATGCCATCCGCCGCAAGGAGCGGGCCGAGGACCGTGGGCTGCGGCCGCGCAGGCTGGATGTGCGCCTGGCGCGGTTTGCCGCGGCGGCGGGCAAGGCCGATAAAGGCTGATATTTTGGGGGCGCTTCGCACCCCTGTCGCGACACAAGGCCGCTCCTACAGGGGGACGCGCAAGCCCAGATTGGCGCGCTTCTTCTGTAGGAGCGGCCTTGTGTCGCGATAGGGTCGCGAAGCGGCCCCAGCGATTTCTTGTCGAACACAGGCCAGAGGGCGTATAAACTGCACCCACTTTTGGCCGGTCGCTTCCTGAACCGGCCGCTGAAACAAGAGAGTCGACATGGGCGCACAGTGGAAAGCCAAACATAAAGAAGCCGCGGCCAACGCCAAAGGCAAGATCATGGGCAAGCTGTCCAAAGAGATCCAGATCGCCGCCAAGTCCGGCGCCGACCCGGACATGAACCCACGCCTGCGCCTGGCCATCGAGCAGGCCAAGAAGGCCTCGATGACCCGCGAGACCCTGGAGCGCGCAATCCGCAAGGGCGCGGGCCTGGACGGCGATGCCGTGCAGTACTCGGCGGTAAGCTACGAAGGTTTCGCCCCGCACCAGGTGCCGCTGATCGTCGAGTGCCTGACCGACAACGTCAACCGCACCGTCGCGCAAATCCGCGTGCTGTTCCGCAAGGGCCAGCTGGGTGCCAGCGGTTCGGTGGCCTGGGACTTCAACCATGTCGGCCTGATCGAAGCCACCCCGAACGGCGACGCCGACCCGGAAATGGCGGCCATCGAAGCCGGCGCCCAGGACTTCGAGGAAGGTGACGAAGAGGGTTCGACCCTGTTCATCACCGACACCACCGACCTTGACGCCGTGCAGAAGGCCCTGCCGGAGCACGGCTTCACCGTGACCTCGGCGAAGATCGGCTACACCCCGAAGAACCCGGTGAGCGCGGCCAGCCTGAGTGCCGAGGCGCTGGCCGAGGTGGAAGCGTTCCTCGAGGCGATCGACGAGAACGATGACGTGCAGAACGTTTATGTTGGCCTGACTGACTGATCTGCTTCTCTGGGGCCGCTTTGCGGCCCAATCGCCGGCAAGCCAGCTCCCACAGGTACAGCACAAGCCCCGATGGTTGTGGTGACCCTGTGGGAGCTGGCTTGCCGGCGATTGGGCCGGTCGATCCTTTAGAAGGGAGCCTGTATGAACCCCGCTTTCGCCTCCCTCAGCCTCGCCCACCTGCGCACCCTCGACCACCTGCTGCAGCTGAAGAACCTCAGCCACGCCGCCGAGCGCCTCGGCGTCAGCCAGTCCGCACTTAGCCGCCAGCTGGCCCACCTGCGCGAAGCCTTCGACGACCCCTTGTTGGTACGCCAGGGCCGCGGTTACGTACTCAGCGAACACGCCGAAGCCCTGGTCGAACCCCTGCGCCAGGTTCTCGAGGAGCTGCACGCCCTGCGCCAGCCCGCAGTGTTCGACCCGGCGCGTTGCGAGCGGCGCTTCTGTCTGGCCGCGTCGGACTATGTGGCCGAGCACATGCTGCCGCTGCTGGTGGCGGCGCTGGAGCGCGAGGCGCCGGGTGTATCGCTGGAGTACCGCACCTGGCAGGCCGGCCAGTACGCCTTGCTGGCCAGCGGCGAGATCGACCTTGCCACCACGTTGTTCGACGAGTCGCCACCCAACCTGCACGGTCGGCTGTTGGGGGAGGACCGGGCAGTGTGCCTGATGCGCCACGACCACCCGCTGGCTGCCCACGGTGCGCTCAGCCAGGCCGACTACCTGGCGCACAAGCATGTGCGTATTTCCGGCGGAGGCGACAAGGACAGCTTCATCGACCGCCACTTGCGCGCCCAGGGCCTGCAACGGCAGGTCAGCCTGGAAGTGCCGTTCTTCTCGGCCACCGTGCAGGTGATTGCCAACAGCCAGGCGCTGGCCACCGTGCCCGAGCACATCGCCCGGCAGCTGTGCCGCCTGCATGACCTGGCCTGGCGGCCGCTGGGCTTCATCGACCACAGCCAGCGCTACTGGGTGGTGTGGCACCAGCGCCTGCAGGCCTCGGCCGAACACCGCTGGTTGCGCAACCGGGTGTTCGAGTTGTGGCGCCAGTCGCAGTTCGGTGTGCAGGGTGGGCATGCGGGTTTGCCATAGCAGGTATGCGCGAAGCGGGGTTATTCACTTCGGGACAGGTGCCTAGACTGGGGGCATTGTGCTGCCTGCGCTGGCCTCTTCGCGGGCACAGGCAGCGAAAAACCCCACAGGAGACCCCAGGTGACCCCCGAACAATTCCGCCAGTACGGCCACCAACTGATCGACCTGATCGCCGACTACCGCCAATCCGTCGGCGAGCGCCCGGTCATGGCCCAGGTCGAGCCCGGCTATCTCAAGGCTGCGTTGCCTGCACAGGCCCCCCGGCAAGGCGAGCCTTTCGCAGCGATCCTTGACGACGTCAACCAGTTGGTCATGCCCGGCCTGTCCCATTGGCAGCACCCGGACTTCTACGGCTACTTCCCCTCCAATGGCACCCTGTCGTCGGTCCTCGGTGACTTCCTCAGCACTGGCCTGGGCGTGCTGGGCCTTTCGTGGCAGTCCAGCCCGGCCCTGAGCGAGCTGGAGGAAACCACCCTCGACTGGCTGCGTCAGCTGCTCGGCCTGTCTGGCCAATGGAGCGGGGTGATCCAGGACACCGCATCCACCAGCACCCTGGTGGCGCTGATCTGCGCACGGGAACGCGCCAGCGACTACGCACTGGTACGCGGCGGCCTGCAAGCCCAGGCCAAGCCGCTGATCGTCTATGTCAGCGCCCATGCCCACAGCTCGGTGGACAAAGCCGCATTGCTGGCCGGTTTTGGCCGCGACAACATACGCCTGATCCCGACCGACGAACGCTACGCTCTGCGCCCGGAGGCCCTGCAGGCTGCGATCGAGCAGGACCTGGCCGCTGGCAACCAGCCTTGCGCGGTGGTCGCGACCACCGGCACCACCGCCACCACGGCCCTCGACCCTCTGCGGCCGATCGGCGAGATCGCCCAGGCCCATGGCCTGTGGCTGCATGTGGACTCGGCCATGGCCGGCTCGGCGATGATCCTGCCGGAATGCCGCTGGATGTGGGACGGCATCGAGCTGGCCGATTCGCTGGTGGTCAACGCGCACAAGTGGCTGGGCGTGGCCTTCGATTGCTCGATCTACTACGTGCGCGACCCGCAGCACCTGATCCGGGTCATGAGCACCAACCCCAGCTACCTGCAGTCGGCGGTGGATGGCGAGGTGAAGAACCTGCGTGACTGGGGTATCCCGCTGGGCCGCCGGTTCCGCGCATTGAAGCTGTGGTTCATGCTGCGCAGCGAGGGGGTCGAGGCGTTGCAGGCACGGCTGCGGCGTGACCTGGACAATGCCCAGTGGCTGGCCGGGCAAATCGGCGCGGCGGCGGAGTGGGAGGTGCTGGCGCCGGTGCAGTTGCAGACGTTGTGCATTCGCCATCGGCCGGCGGGGCTGGAAGGGGAGACGCTGGATACGCATACCAAGGGCTGGGCCGAACGGCTGAATGCGTCTGGGGATGCCTATGTGACGCCGGCGACGCTGGATGGGCGGTGGATGGTGCGGGTGTCGATTGGCGCATTGCCGACCGAGCGGGAGCATGTCGAACAGCTCTGGGCGCGCCTGCAGGAAGTAGTCAAGGGCTGAAACTGCCGGGGCCGCGTTGCGGCCCATTCGCCGGCAAGCCAGCTCCCACAGGAACCGCACAAGGCTTGAAGCCTGTGCGGTCAAGGTGGGAGCTGGCTTGCCGGCGAAAGGGCTCCCACAGGGACCGCACAAGGCTTGAAGCCTGTGCGGTCAAGGTGGGAGCTGGCTTGCCGGCGAAAAGGCTCCCACAGGGACCGCACAAGGCTTGAAGCCTGTGCGGTCAAGGTAGGAGCTGGCTTGCCGGCGAAAGGGCTGCAGAGCAGCCCCCTGCAATCTCAGTGGCTCACCGCCTGAAAGCTACCTTTACGGCTAGCTTCATACGCGGTCTTGTCCATCGGCTTGGCATCGGGGTTACCCAGGTCTTCCATCGCCAGGCGATGGGTTTCCGGTGCAATGTAGGCTGCCAAAGCACACACGCAGGTGATGAAGAACGCCAGGCTACCAACCACCAATGGGATGTTGTCCGAACCGGGCGGGGCTACCAAGGCGAACAGCGCCGGCAGCATGGCGGTCAGCATGGTGCCGATGTTCTGCGCGATGGCCATGGCCGAAACGCGGTAGCGAGTGTGGAACAGCTCTGGGTAGAAGCTTGGGAACACCGCGTTGTAACCCTGGTACACCATGCCCCACATCACGATCGACGAGGCGAACGCCAGCGGTACGTTCTGGATGCTGATCGCATACAGGTAGACGAAGGCCAGCAAGCCCGAGCCCAGGCAACCGGCGATCATGGTCGGGCGACGGCCGATCTTGTCGGACAGGTTGCCGACAAACGGTATCACCAGCACCGCGACGATGTTGCCGACTACCGGAATCCACAGGTACACGCTCTTGTCGAAGCCGATGCCATAGGCCGGCTGCACCGCGTAGGCCGCACCGAAGATGGTGGCGACCACCGGGATCACGTTCATCAAGGCCATGAACATCACCAGCACCATGTGCTTCCAGCTGTGGCGGAAGGCCTCGCTGATCGGCGACTTGGCGACCTTGTCCTGCTTCTCTTCCTTCACGAACGCCGGGGTTTCGTGCACTTCCTTACGGATGATGAAGCCGGCGATCAGCACGAAGGCGCTCAGCAGGAACGGAATGCGCCAGCCCCAGTCGTTGAAGGCTTCGCTGGGCATGAAGTAGGCCAGCGGCAGGAACACAGCCGCCGCCAGCACCTGGCCAGCCTGCACGCCTTGCAAGGTGAAGCTGGCGTAGTAGCCCCGTCGACCGAACGGTGCGTGCTCCATGATCATGGAACTGGCTCCGGAGATTTCCCCGGCCACGGCAAAGCCCTGGACCAGGCGCAGCACCACCAGCAACGCCGGGGCGAGCAGCCCGATGTCGTGGTAGGTGGGCAGCAGGCCAACGGCCATGGTCGACAGGCCCATCAGGAACATGCACAGCAGCAGTACGTTCTTGCGGCCGCGGGTGTCACCCCAGTGGCCCAGCACGAAGGCGCCGACCGGGCGCGCCAGGTAACCCACGCCGTAGGTGGCCAGCGAGGCGATGATGGCCATTTTCGGGTCGGTGTTGGGGAAGAAGATCTGCGGGAAAATCAGCGCAGCAGCCTGGGCGTAGATGAAGAAGTCGTAGTACTCGAGTGCCGAGCCTATCCATCCACTGGCAGTCGCTTTCTTGGCTTGAGAGCTGGAGTGAGCCATCGTTGTCTCCGTTGTTATTGTTGTTTGCACAGGTTCCGCCGGAGATTCGCCAAGGCAGGAGGCGAGGGTCGGTGTGCCTGCGTCTGTGGTTCATGTTGACCACGGGCCAGTGGGCTGGCAATTCGCTAAAATCGGTTTTGTTCGATAATCGAACGCAAAACTAACCATTCCGTACAAAGGGATTGAAGCGACGACTTTACCTGCGAATAATCGATCGTGCCAGGAACTGTGGTCCTGATTTTCCAGGTCTGGCCCTATCGCCGGCAAGCCAGCTCCCACAAGGTATGCGCCAATCCTGTGGGAGCTGGCTTGCCGGCGATAGGGCCGGTACAGGCAGCCCTGGCCTCAACTCTCCAACAACAAGGAACTCCCGCCATGCAGCGTTCGATCGCTACCGTGTCCTTGAGCGGCACCCTGCCGGAAAAGCTCGAAGCCATCGCCGCCGCCGGTTTTGACGGCGTCGAGATCTTCGAAAACGACCTGCTCTATTACGCCGGCAGCCCGCGCCAGGTACGGCAGATGTGCGCCGACCTGGGTATTGCCATCACCCTGTTCCAGCCGTTCCGCGATTTCGAGGGTTGCCGCCGCGACCGCCTGCAGAAGAACCTCGACCGCGCCGAGCGCAAGTTCGACCTGATGCAGGAACTGGGTACCGACCTGGTGCTAGTGTGCAGCAACGTCCAGGCCGATGCCCTGGGTGAAGAGCAATTGCTGGTCGACGACCTGCGCCTGCTGGCCGAGCACGCTGGCAAACGCGGCCTGCGCATTGGCTACGAAGCCCTGGCCTGGGGCCGCCACGTCAATACCTACCAGCAGGTCTGGAACCTGGTGCGCCAGGCCGACCACCCGGCCCTCGGGGTGATCCTCGACAGCTTCCACACCTTGTCGCTCAAGGGCGACCCGAGCGCGATCCGCGACATCCCCGGCGACAAGATCTTCTTCGTGCAAATGGCCGACGCGCCGATCCTGGCCATGGATGTGCTGGAGTGGAGCCGCCACTTCCGCTGCTTCCCGGGGCAGGGCGAGATGGACATGGCCGGTTTCCTGGCGCCGATCCTTGCCACCGGCTACCGTGGGCCGCTGTCGCTGGAAATCTTCAACGACGGCTTCCGCGCCGCGCCGCCCCGGCAGAATGCCGCCGACGGCCTGCGTTCGCTGCTGTATCTCGAAGAGCACACCCGCCTGCGCCTGGAGCAGGAAGGTACCTCGATCGAGCCCGGTGTGCTGTTCACCCCACCGGCGGCCAGTGCTTATGACGGCGTGGAGTTCCTTGAGTTTGCAGTCGACGAAGCCGTCGGCGCGCGCCTGGGCAGCTGGCTGAAGCGCCTGGGCTTTGCCGATGCCGGCAAGCACCGCAGCAAAGAGGTGCAGTTGCTGCGTCAGGGCGATATCAACATTGTGCTGAACGCCGAACCCTATTCCTTCGGCCACAACTTCTTCGAGGCCCACGGGCCGTCGCTGTGCGCCACCGCGCTGCGGGTCAAGGACCAGCAAGCCGCCCTGAAGCGTGCCACCGCCTTCCGTGGCCAGCCGTTCCGTGGCCTGGTCGGGCCCAACGAGTGCGAAGTGCCGGCGGTACGTGCGCCAGATGGCAGCTTGCTGTACCTGGTGGAGCAGGGCACTGCCGGCCAGACCCTGTACGACACCGACTTCAGCCTGGACAAGAACGCCACGGCCACCGGCGGCCTGCGCCGTATCGACCACATGGCCCTGGCCCTGCCGGCCGAGTCGCTGGACAGCTGGGTGCTGTTCTACAAGAGCCTGTTCGATTTCGAAGCCGATGACGAAGTAGTGCTGCCGGACCCGTACGGCCTGGTCAAGAGCCGCGCGCTGCGTAGCCAATGCGGCACCCTGCGCCTGCCGCTGAACATCTCGGAAAACCGCAACACCGCCATCGCCCATGCGCTGTCCAGCTATCGTGGTTCGGGCGTGCACCACATCGCTTTCGATTGCGACGACATCTTCCGCGAAGTGGCGCGGGCCAAACTGGCCGGGGTACCGTTGCTGGAAATCCCGCTGAACTACTACGACGACCTGGCGGCGCGTTTCGATTTCGACGACGAGTTCCTCAGCGAACTGGCCTACTACAACGTGCTGTACGACCGCGATGCCCAGGGCGGCGAGCTGTTCCACGTGTACACCGAGCCGTTCGAAGAGCGTTTCTTCTTCGAGATCATCCAGCGCAAGGGGGGTTATGCCGGTTACGGTGCGGCCAACGTTGCGGTGCGCCTGGCGGCCATGGCCAAGGCCCGCAGCGGGGCGGCGCGCAAGCCGGTCCTCTGAGCCCGGCGCGGTCCCTGTAGGAGCGGCCTTGTGTCGCGATGGGCCGCAAAGCGGCCCCAGGATTTCAGCAGCACCGCATGAATCCTGGGGCCGCTTTGCGGCCCATCGCGACACAAGGCCGCTCCTACACCGACCGCGTGTGCTTCAAGGGCGTTCGGCCACCAACAGCAGCGACTGTGGCAGCGCACTCTGGGGGTGCTGTGGCTCCTGCAGGCTGACCAGCCGCAACCCCGCCATGTCCAGCGCGTTCAGCCAGCTGGCCAGGGTGCGGAAGTACCACGGCATCACCTGCCAATCCCCGGCGAACCCGGCAAACGACTCTTCCCGCCAGCCATCCTGGTAATCGCCATCCGCCACGCTCCACGGGTGCAGGGTCTGGATCACTAGCGCACCGCCAGGCGCCAGCAAGGCATTCATCGCTGCCAGCAGCGGGATGATGTCCTGCTGCAACAGGGCGAAGTTGGCACAGATCAGGTCATAGTCCTTGCCAACATAGGCCTGCGCAGCGGCCAGCTGGGCATAGCTGGCCAGGTGTACCTCGGCGGAACCCGCAGCACGCGCGGCATCCACCAGCGCCCGGTCACCGTCCACACCTACCGCCTCGACACCCCGGTCGCCCAGCGCGCGCAGCAGCCAGCCTTCACCACAGCCCAGGTCGAGCACCCGTTCGGGCTGGCGGCCCAGGATGGCCAGCAGGATGGCCTGGTCGGTAACCTGGCGACGGCTCTCGATACTGCCGCTGCGCACCGCATCGATCCAGGCCTGGGCGTTGTGCTGCCAGCTGTCGAGCAAGGCGTCTTCAGGGTTGCGCATGTTCATCTCCGTTGGATTGGAGATAGGCCCTGCGACCTATCACTACCCTCTGTAGGAGCAGCCTTGTGCTGCGAAGAGGTCAGTATGGCAGACAGATTTCCGCCAGCCATGCGGGCATCTTCGCAGCACAAGGCTGCTCCTACAGTGGGCTCGACAGATGGGTGGCAAGCCCCGCCAGGGCACAGGCTATCAACACCTGGATCACCCCACGCTTGTAACGGAACAGCGCCACCGCCGCCGCCAGCGCAATCAGCGCCGAAGGCCAGTCGAACCGCCCGTCGAAACCGGCCGGCCACAATACGTGGTAGCCGAAGAACAGCGCGAGGTTGAGGATCACGCCCACTACCGCCGCGGTTATCCCGGTCAGCGGGGCGGTGAATTTGAGTTCGTTGTGGGTCGATTCCACCAGCGGGCCACCGGCCAGGATGAACAGGAACGAGGGCAGGAAGGTGAACCAGGTCACCAGGCTCGCTGCTACCGCGCCGGCCATGAACGCCTGGTCGGTGCCGAACATGGGGTGCAGGTAGCCACCGACGAAGCCGACGAAGGCCACCACCATGATCAGCGGCCCGGGGGTGGTTTCCCCCAACGCCAGGCCATCGATCATCTGCGTCGGCGACAGCCAGCCGTAATGGCCGACGGCCCCTTGGTAGACGTAGGGCAGCACCGCGTAAGCGCCGCCGAAGGTCAGCAATGCCGCCTTGGTGAAGAACCAGCCCATTTGCGTCAAGGTGCCTTGCCAGCCAAAGGTAGCCATCAGTACACCCATGGGCAGCAGCCACAGCGCGGCACCCACCAGCAGCAGGCCCAGCAGCCGCCCCCAGCTGAAGCGGGCGTGCTCTGGCGCCGGTGTGTCGTCGTCGATCACGGCCGGGCCATGGCTGGCTCTGGTTGCGCCGTGGCCACCACCAGGCGCGAACTGCCCCGGTAGCAGCCGCCCGCCGATATGGCCCAGCAGCGCGGCCGCCAGCACGATCAGCGGGAAGGGAACGTCGAGCGCGAAAATGGCCACGAACGAGGCCGCGGCAATGGCCCACAACCAGCCGTTTTTCAGGGCGCGCGTGCCAATGCGATGTGCGGCATGCACGACGATCGCGGTCACGGCCGGCTTGATCCCGTAGAAAATACCAGCCACCACCGGCACTTCGCCCCAGGCCAGATAGACCCACGACAGGCCGATCAGGATGAACAGCGACGGCAGTACGAACAGGGTGCCGGCAATCACCCCGCCCCAGGTGCGGTGCATCAGCCAGCCAATGTAGGTGGCCAGTTGCTGGGCCTCGGGGCCAGGCAGCAGCATGCAGTAGTTGAGGGCATGCAGAAAGCGCCGCTCGCTGATCCAGCGGCGCCGCTCCACCAGTTCCTGATGCATGATCGCTATCTGCCCCGCCGGGCCGCCGAAGCTGATGAAACCCAGCTTTAGCCAGAACAGCAAGGCCTCGATCCGGCTGATGTGACCACGCGTTTGCTCGGCGGCGCCTTGCAGGTGTTCCGTCATTTTCTTCCCTTTGGTATTCAGCTGGCCGCAGCGCGCTGTCGCTTGATCCGGTACATATCGCCATCAGCATGGCGCAGCAGCATGTCGGCATCATTGCCGTCTTCGGGGAAACGGGCCACGCCAATGCTGCAGGACGGCGCTCCGACGCCTGCAAACTCGGCGCCGAGTGGCTCGGCCATGGCTGCCAGGATGCGTGCCACCTGCTCGGCAATGGCCTCTGGCGAGGCGTAGTCGGTCAACAGCACGGTGAACTCGTCACCGCCCATCCGCGCCACTGTATCGGCCGCCCCAACGCAGCCTTCCAGGCGCCGCGCCAGAATGCACAGCACCCGGTCACCCACGCTGTGGCCGTGGTTGTCGTTGATATCCTTGAAGTCATTGATATCGATGAACAGCAACGCCAGCGGGTGGTTGTGGTGCCGGGCCGCGACAAGTGCGGTGCCCAGCCGCTCATTGAACATGGCACGGTTGGCCAGGCGAGTCAGCGGGTCATGGTGGGCCAGGAAACGCAATTCTTCCTCGGCCTGGTGTTGGGCGGTGATATCCCGCGCTACACCAATGCGGGCATTGGCCTCATCGGACCAGGAGGCCGACCACAGAATATGCACGATACTGCCATCCTTGCGGATGTAGCGGTTACGGAAGTCGTAATGGGGTTGGCCGTTCATCACCCGTACGATCGACGCGCGGGTAATCGCCAGGTCGTCAGGGTGCATGTAGTCGGTGATCGGGGTGCCGATCAGCTCGCAGGCCTGGTAGCCCAGCAGCGCCTCGCAGGCATCGCTGACGAAAACGATCTGGTTGCCCCTGTCGACCACGAACACCGTGTCCAGCATCAGGTGGATCAGCCTGGGGTATAACGATTGCAGGTCTACGGGCATGGGGCATGGCGTCCGCGGCGGGGTCACCGATCATAGCCTGAAATAGAACAAAATGCGGTAGGCGCCGCTGTGGGAGCGGGCCGCCGATAGTCAGTTGCTTACTACCAGTTCGGGCCCGAGGTAATCGTTGATCTGCTGGATATCGTCATCTCCCAGGCTGCCCACCGACGATGCCAGGCGCAGCCGCGACATCAGGTAGTTCAGCTTCGCCTCGAACAGGTCATGCCGGGCGTCAAAAAGCAATTCCTCGGCATTGAGCACATCCGAGTTGGTGCTGGTGCCGCCCTCCCTGAAGCCCTTGCGGGCCGAAAGCAGCGAGCGTTCGTTGGATGCCACGGCCTTTTCCAGCGCCTGGATGCGCAAGGCGCCACTCTGTACGCCGCGGTACTCGCGGGTGGTGTCGGAGATCACTTCCTGGCGCGTGGCATCCAGTTCATCCAGTGCCTTGGAACTGTTGGCGCTGGCCTGACGGGTGAGGGCGCTGGTGCTGCCGCCGCTGTATAGCGGAATGTTCAGCTCCAGCCCGATCGAGCTGTAGTGGTTGCGCTGGTTCAGTTCGGAGATCGACTGGCTGCTGCCGGCGGTATAGCCCGCCACGAAATCCAGGGTCGGCCAGTGCCCGGCGCGGGCGCGTTTCACTTCTTCTTCGGCCAGCTCGTAGTTGTGCCGGCGCGCATGGATCAACGGGCTGTCGGCCTGGGCCTTGACCAGCCAGTCCTGCAGGTTGCCCGGCATCAGCGGCGGTGTGTTGAAGCCCGGTTGCAAGGTGGTCAGCAACTCCGGCGTTTCACCAATGTATTCCTCCAGCTTGCGGCGGGCGTTGACCAGGTTGTCCTGGGCCTCGATCAGGTCGGCCTCGGCCAGGTCGCGACGGGCTATCGACTCGTCGATGTCGGTGATGGTGCCGGCGCCCAGTTCCATGCGCCGCTTTGCCGACGCCAGCTGCTCTTCGAAGGCATTCAGCTTGGCCTTGGCCAGGGTGATGGTTTCGCTGGCCAGCAGCACGTCGAAGTAGGCATCGGCCAGGCGCACCGCAGCGTCCTGGGTCTTGGCATCGAACACCGCCACGCTGTAGTCGGCACGTTGCTGGCCCTGATGGTATTCGGCCATCTTCTGCTTGTTGAACAGCGGTTGGCGCAACCGCACGTTGGCGCCCTTGGAGTCATAGTCCAGGTCGTTGTCCCGGCCACTCTGACGCTGGCTGCCATTGACCTTGTTGAAGTAACCCACAGCGTTGATCTGCGGCAGCAGGCCGGCCTGGCCGATGGCGCGGTTCTCGCTGCCGGCTTCTTTCTCGTGCACCGCGGCGCGGTAGATCGGGCCCTGGTACTGCAGCAGGTCCCAGGCTTGCTTCAGGTCCATGGCACTGGCCTGTACGGACAACCCCAACAGGCACAACATCAGGCACGGGCGATTCATGTCATTGCTCCTTGAACGAGGCGTCCACGCGTTCGAGCATCGGCTTGAGCAGGTAGCTGAGCAGGTTGCGCTCGCCGGTCTTGATGGTGACGGTGGCCGGCATCCCGGGGCGGATATGGTTGCTGCCCAGCAGGGCCATGCCGTCCTGCGTCACTTCCACCTGGGCCAGGTAGTACGGCTGCTTGCTTTCTTCGTCCATCAGGCGGTCGGCGGAGATGGTCTTGACCCGCCCCGGGATATTCGGTGTCTTCGCATGGTTGAAGGCCGGGAAGGCCAGGTCCACGTCCAGGCCCGGCACCATCTTGTCGATGGCCTGTACCGGGATCATCGCGTCCACCTGCAACGGCTGGTCCAGCGGCACCACCTCCATGATCTTGGCCCCTGGCTGGATGATGCCGCCTACCGTGGCGATGCTCAGGGCCTGGACCATGCCGTCGATCGGCGAGCGGATCACCGTATGGGTCACTTCGTAGTCCAGCGCGCGCAGGCGATCGGCCAGGGTGGTGTTCTCCTTGGCGGTATCGGTCAGCTGCGATTCCACTTCCTTGAGGTAGTCGTGCTGGCGTTGCAGGATGCGCAGCTTGATCTCGGTGGCCTGGCTGCGCGCCCGGGCAATGTTGTTGAGGTTTTCGGCCTGGCCGGCGGACAGGTCGGCATTGTTGCGCTCCAGCTCCAGCAGGCGGTTGCGTGGTACATAGCCTTCGGCGGCGAGCACGCGTGTGCCTTGCAGTTCCTGGTTGAGGAAGCCGATCTGCGAGGCGCGGGCGCCGTACACCTGCTGCAGGCCCTTGAGCTGCACCGCCGTGGCAGCCAGGTTTTCCTCGAGGATGCTCAGTTCGCCAGCCAGGCCCGCGCGGCGGGTGTCCAGCAGGCGCTGTTGCAGGTCCATGGCTGCCAGCAGGCGCGGGTCGCCGCCGTAGTGCTTGAGCAGGGCAGGGTCGAAGGTGACCTGGTCTCGGCCATCGCGCTCGGCTTCCAGGCGGTTCTCCACGGTCTTGCTGACGATGTACTGGGCACTGACCGCGCCCTGTTCGGCCACCGCGCGCAGGGCGTCCAGGCGTACCACCTCCTGGCCTTTCTTCACAACATCGCCTTCACGCACCAGGATCGCCTCGACCGTGCCACCGGTCAGGTGCTGCACGGCTTTGCGGTTGCTGCTGACCTTGACGGTACCGGTGGCGACCACACCGGCATCCAGCGGCGCCAGGCCCGACCACAGCAGGAAACCGCCAAAGCCGGCGACGACCAGCCACACGCCCCAGCGTGCCGGCCGATGAATGTCCAGGTCGATCTCGTTGCGAGCCTCGGCGGGAATCAACTCGGTGTGTTGGGTCATCTGCATGATCGGTCACTCCCGTACTTTTACCGACGCCAGCGGCGCAGCGGTCGCCGTCGGGATCACGCTGGCCTTGCGCAGCGCCGCGAACACTTCGTCACGGCTGCCGAGCATGTGCACGGCACCGTCACGCAGCATCAGCACCTTGTCGACCGCGCACAGCACATTGGGCCGGTGGGAAATCAGGATTACCGTGGCCCCGCGCGCCTTGAGTTCGGCCAACGCATCGACCAACGCCTTTTCGCCAACGTCATCGAGGTTGGCGTTGGGCTCGTCCAGCACCACCAGGTTCGGCTCGCCATACAGCGCGCGGGCCAGTGCGATGCGTTGCTTCTGGCCACCGGAGAGCGGGCTGCCGTCGGCTGCCAGACGGGTGTCGTAGCCCTGCGGGAAGCGCAGGATCATGTCGTGCACACCGCTGCTGCGGGCAGCGCGGATCACCGCTTCGCTGTCCACTTCGGCAAAGCGTGCGATGTTTTCGGCGATGGTGCCCTCGAACAACTCCACGTCCTGCGGCAGGTAGCCGAGCCACGGGCCGAGTTCGGCCTTGTTCCAGGTGAAGATGTCGGCGCCGTCCAGGCGCACCTTGCCGGCCTGGGTCGGCCACACGCCTACCAGCAGGCGGGCGAGGGTGGATTTGCCCGAAGCCGACGGGCCGATGATGCCCAGGCTTTCACCCGGGACCAGGCTGAAGCTGACCCCGCGCACGATGCTGTTGCTGGTGCCGGGAGCACCGGCAACCACGTTTTCCACGGCCAGCATGCCCATTGGCCGTTGCAGCGACATGCTTGGTGGCCGCTGCGGGTAGTCGTGCAGCAGATCGTTGAGCCGGCCCCAGGCGGAGCGGCTGCCTTGCAGTTGCTTCCACGCGGCGATCACCTGTTCTACCGGGGCCAGGGCGCGGCCGGTGAGGATCGAGCAGGCGATCATCATGCCGGGTGTGATCTTGCCCTCAATCGCCAGCAGTGCGCCGGCGCCGAGGATCACCGATTGCAAGGTAATGCGCACGAAGCGCCCGGTGCTACTGATGATCGCCGCGCGGTCGGAGGCCAGGGTCTGCATCTGCAGGATGCGCAAATGGCCCTGAAACCAGCGCTTGCCAATCGCTGGCAGCATGCCCATGGCTTCGATCACTTCGGCGTTGCGCAGGTTGTTGTTGGCATAGCTGGCCGACGACAGGGCTGCCTGGTTGGCTTCGGCCAAAGGTTTTTGCGTGGCCTTCTCGGTGAGGTAGGCCAGGCCCACCAGGATCAGCGAACCGATCAGCGTGATCAGCCCCAGCAGTGGGTGGATCAGGTAGCAGACCAGCAGGTAGATCGGTGTCCACGGGGCATCGAAGAAAGCGAACAGGCCGTTGCCGGTGAGAAACTGCCGTACCTGGGCCAGGTCCTGCAAGGCCTGGGCCGGGTTGCCGCCGGCGCGGCTCAGGTTGCGTTCGAAGGCAGCGCTGAAGATGCGTCGGTTCAGATCCATGTCGAGGAAGTTGCCGACCCGGATCAGTACGCGGGTGCGGACCATCTCCAGGGCCGACATCAGCATGAACAGGCCGATCACCAGCAAGGTGAGCATGGTCAGGGTGGTGACGTTGCGGCTGACCAGGGCGCGGTCGTACACCTGCAACATATAAATAGCTGGCGTCAACATCATGACGTTTATGACGCCGCTGAAGGCGGCCAGGGCAAAAAAGCTGCGGCGCAGGCGGAACAGCACGTCGGCCAGCTCGGAACGGGTGCGTGGTGGCTTGTGCATCGGGGGCCTCCCTTTATCACAAACGGGAAGCCCTTGCGGCGGCCCGTACAGCGGTAATTGTGGCTTCTGGTCGGCTCGCAGGCGGGTCGCTCTGAGGGCGAATGGTCCAAAACGCTGCGTTGCTCCCACATGCTGGAGCGTAGGTTGCAGTGAAACACTCGGTAATATCGTTTTGCTCTATAAAAACTTTGAACTTTTCATAAGTGCCGTGAAAACAGTAAGTTGTATAGCATTGTCGGCGCTGCATGAATTTTTGACGGGATATTGACAAGGTTTTCTTCTGCGACTTTAGTCTGATGTATTCGGACCCTGTGCGAGCTGGGGTCGATGTGTGTGCGGTACCAACCTGTATCGCACCATTTACAAGGTTCCCGCCGTTCCTGTGGGAGCCGGCTTGCCGGCGATGAGGCCAGTGGCGATAACGCAGCACCGTAGTGCCCAACTGCCCCAGAACCCAAAATCAGAACTGCGCACGTCACATTGACTGGGCGCGGGAAGGACCCTGTTGCCCTGAGTCATCTCCCGACAGATCGAGGGCAATTGAAATGGCAGATTTCAGCAAGTCGGACCTGGAGTTCATCCTTCAGCAGATCTTCATCGCCGAAGCGCATGCCGATGGCGCCAGCCTGATCGACCTGCTGCCCAACAGCCAGGTGCCGTTCGGCCTGCGTACCGTGGACGGCAGCTACAACAACCTGGTGACCGGGCAGAGCGAGTTCGGCGCCGCCGACACTTCGTTCCTGCGCCTGCTCAGCCCATCCTTCACCGGCGACTATGCCGGCACCGGCACGGTCATCGACTCGCAACCCCGCACCATCAGCAACCTGATCGTCGACCAGACGGCGAACAACCCGGCAGCGGTCGAAGCCAATGGCGGCGCCGCCCCGGTGATCAGCCCCGGCATCGACGGGGTATTCGGCACCGCTGACGACACGGAGGTGTTCTTCATCCCCAACGTGTCGCCCGACGTCGGCCTGACCGCCGGCTTCAACGCCTGGATGACCTTCTTCGGCCAGTTCTTCGACCACGGCCTGGACCTGGTCACCAAGAGCAGCACCGACGTGGTGTTCATCCCGCTGCAGCCGGACGACCCGCTGTACGTCGAAGGCAGCCCGACCAACTTCATGGTGCTGCCGCGCGCCGTGCGTACTGCAGGCGCCGATGGTGTGGTGGGTACTGCCGACGATGGCCAGACCAACACTACCTCGCCGTTCGTCGACCAGAGCCAGACCTACAGCTCGCACCCCTCGCACCAGGTGTTCCTGCGTGAATACACGCTCAATGCTGCAGGCGACCCGGTAGCCACCGGGCGGTTGATCACCAACCGTGACCTGGGCGCCGATGGCCGCTTCGGCACCGCCGACGATGGCAATGGCGAAAGCGGTGGCATGGCCACCTGGGCAGTGGTCAAGGCCCAGGCCCGCGACCTGCTCGGCATAAACCTGACCGACGCCGATGTGCACAGCGTGCCACTGCTGGCCACCGACCCCTACGGCAACTTCCTGCGTGGGCCCAACGGCATGCCACAGGTGGTGATGCGCGTGAACAATGGCGCTGACGGCATCGCCGGCACCGCCGACGACGTCACCACGCTGGTCGAAGGCAACCGCGACGCGCCGATCAGCCTGGCCAATGCCGTCAGCACCGGGCATGGCTTCCTTGACGACATCGCCCACAACGCCGCGCCGGTGATCGTGAACGGTGTGCTGCAGGCCGACGCCGATATTGCCGTCGGCAACGCGCAACCAACCGGGCCTGGCGGCAACAACCTGACCTACGACAACGAACTGCTCGACGCCCACTACATCGCCGGCGACGGCCGGGTGAACGAGAACATCGGCCTGACTGCCGTGCACCATGTGTTCCACTCCGAGCACAACCGCCTGGTGCAGCAGACCAAGGACACCCTGCTGGCCGCCGGTGACCTGGCGTTTCTCAACCAGTGGCTGATCGATGATGTCGCTGCCATCCCCACCACGCCCGCCGAAATCGCCGCGCTGGTATGGGACGGCGAGCGGCTGTTCCAGGCTGCCAAGTTCGGCACCGAAATGCAGTACCAGCACCTGGTGTTCGAGGAGTTCGCCCGCACCATTCAGCCGCAGATCGACGAGTTTCTCGCCCCCAACGGCTATGACACCTCGATCGACCCGGCCATCCTCGCCGAGTTCGCCCATGTGGTTTACCGCTTCGGCCACTCGATGCTGACCGAAACCGTCGACCGCTACGACCCGACGTTCGCCACGGTGAATGACGACCCGCAGCTGGGCCTGATCGCTGCCTTCCTCAACCCGCTGGCATTCGCCGGCAGTGGCGCCACTGCCGATGAAGCGGCCGGTGCGATCATCCGCGGTGTCACCCGCCAGTTGGGCAACGAAATCGACGAGTTCGTCACCGAAGCGCTGCGCAACAACCTGCTCGGCCTGCCGCTGGACCTGCCTGCGCTGAACATCGCGCGTGGCCGTGACACGGGCATCCCAACCCTGAACGAGGCGCGCCGCGAGTTCTACGCCATGACTGGCGACAGCCAGCTCAAGCCCTACATCAGCTGGGCCGACTTTGCCGACCACCTCAAGCACCCGGCGTCGCTGATCAACTTCATCGCCGCCTACGGTACCCACGCCACCATCACCGGGGCGGACACCGAAGCGGCCAAGCGCGCCGCTGCCGTGGCGCTGGTGCTTGGCGGTGACGGCGCGCCAGCAGACCGCCTGGACTTCCTCAACGGCACCGGCGCCTATGCCAACGTGACACTGGCCGGTGCCGACGGCATCGCCGGCACCGCCGATGACATCACCGGGGTGACCGTGACCGGTGTCGATGCCATCGACTTCTGGGTCGGCGGCCTGGCCGAGAAGAAAATGCCGTTCGGCGGAATGCTCGGCTCCAGCTTCAACTTCGTCTTCGAAACCCAGCTGGAAGCCCTGCAGAACGGCGATCGGTTCTACTACCTGTCGCGTACGGCGGGCATGAACTTCGGCACCGAACTGGAGAACAACTCCTTCGCCAAGCTGATCATGCTCAACTCCGATGTCACCCACCTGTCCAACACCGTGTTCCTCACGCCCACCTTCACCCTGGAAGTGGACCAGACCAAGCAGTTCACCGGCCTGGGCGCCGACGGCCGGGCCGACCCGACGGGCGGCATCATGATCAACGGTGTCGAAGTGGTGTCGCAGGTGATTCGCGACAACCCCGATACCGTGGGCACCGACACCAACTTTTTGCATTACACCGGCAAAGACCACGTGGTGCTGGGCGGCACCGCCAGCAACGACATCATCATCTCCAGTGAGGGCGACGATACGCTCTACGGCGACGCCGGCAACGACACCCTGGAAGGCGGTGCGGGCAACGATGCGGTGCTGGGCGGTGCCGGTGATGACATCATCACCGACTCCTTCGGCGACAACCGCCTGGAAGGCAACGATGGCAACGACGTCATCGTTGCCGGCAGCATGCTGGCGGCCGGCAACCTGATCCTGGGCGGCAACGGCCAGGACTTCATCATCACCACCGAAGACATCAGCCTCACCTTCGGCGGCCAGGGCGACGACTTCATTCTCGGCGCCAAGACCAACCTGCCACCGACCGGCAACGAGGGTGACGACTGGATCGAGAAGGGCACCCAGGACGGTGCGCCCGGCGACAACTTTGCGCCGCTGCTGGGTGACGAAGTGGTCGGCAACGACATCTTCGTCGGTGGTGGCGGCTTCGACGAAATGATAGGCGAGGGCGGCGATGACATCTTTGTCGGCAGCGATGCCCAGGACAAGATGGATGGCATGTCCGGTTTCGACTGGATTACCAACAAGAATGACCAGGTCGGCGTCACCGTCGACCTGACCCTGGCCGCCCTGGCTCAACCCCATGGCAACGCTCCGAACCAGAACACCGGTATTTTCAACCCGGTCGGCGCCTCGCCGGCCTCCATCCTCGACCGCTTCGCCGAGGTCGAGGGCGTGTCCGGTTCGAACTTCGCCGATGTGCTCAAGGGCGATAATGTCGATGCCGTGACCATCCTCAACCATGGTGGTGCTACCGGTAGTGCGCTGACCAACGTGGCGCTGATCCGTGGCCTGCAGCAGTTCCTGGCCGATGCCGGATTGCCGACCACCGGCTTTGCCACCGGTAACATCATGCTCGGCGGCAACGGCAGCGACCTGATCGAAGGCCGTGGCGGTGATGACCTGATCGACGGCGACAAGTGGCTCAACGTGCGCATCGCCGTGTACGCGCCGGGAGACGTCAACCACACCGGCCCTGAAATCGCCAGCTTCGACAGCATGGTCGACATGATTCCGTTCATGCTCGACCGCACCTACAACCCTGGCCAGCTCAAGGCCGTGCGGGAAATCCTGCCCGGCACCTCGACGGGTGGGGCGGCGTTCGACACGGCGGTGTTTTCGGGGGTGCAGAGCGAGTACACGGTGACGCAGAACACCAAAGGTACGCTGGACACTTCCGATGACGTCTGGACGGTGACCGACAACGTGGCCGGCCGCGATGGTGTCGATACCCTGCTGCACATCGAGCGCCTGCAGTTCTCCGACAGCCAGCGGGTGCTGGTGGAAGGGCAGAATGCGCAGCCTGTCGGCAGCCCGGCCGTTACTGATAACAACGGCGGCGCGATTACCGTGGGCGACCTCCTTACGGTAAACGTGGCCGGCGTGCGGGATGCCGACAACATCAGCGCCGGCAACCCGCTTGGCACACTCGCTGACCGTTCGGTGTCGTACTACTGGCAGTTCGAGGCCACCCCGGGCAGCGGTGTGTTCGAAGACATCATCCTGCTGCCGGCAGGCGACCTGGCGTTCCAGAGCGCCGACGGCACCACGTTCAAGGTGTCGCCGGACCTGGCCGGGTTGTCGTTGCGGGTCAAGGCGATCTACCAGGACGCCCATGGCACCACCGAAGTGCTGTTCTCCCAGCCCACCACCGTGGTGCAACCGGGCGCCCCTGTGGTACCGACGCCAGCCACGCCGGTGGTGGATGCCACGGCAGGCGGTGCCGGGCTGCACATGGTGCGCTCCGACCTCAACTTCATCCTCGAGCAGATCAAGATCGCCGAGGCCGACGCCAACGGGGCAGACATCCTCTCGCTGCTGCCCAACATCCGTGCGCCACTCGGCCTGCGGGCGGTGGATGGTTCGAACAACAACCTGATGAACCTCAACGGCATCAACAACACCGAGTTCGGTGCGGCCGATAACGTCTTCCCGCGCGTGACCGACCCGGTGTTCAACCCGGCCGAAGGTGCACCGGCCGGCTTCTTCGGCCCTGGCTCGCCGGCCATTCCGGGCTCGTCGTACGAGCAGACCAGTGGCCCGGTGTTCGATTCGCAGCCGCGCACCATCAGTAACCTGATCGTCGACCAGACCTCCAACAACCCGGCGGCCTATGCCACCGCGTATGATCCGGGTGCGGACGGCGTGCTCAACTTCGGCGTCGAGGGCAATGACGACGTGCTCAAGGACGGCGTGCGCATTGTCGCCAGCCCGGGCCTGGACGGCCAGTTCGGCACCGACGACGATCACGACGTTTACCTGTTCGAGAACACCGCCGCCGATGCCGGCCTGTCCGCGCCGTTCAACGCCTGGATGACCTTCTTCGGGCAGTTCTTCGACCATGGCCTGGACCTGGTCACCAAGGGGGGCTCGGGCACCATCTACATCCCACTGCAACCGGATGACCCGCTGTACGTGGAGGGCGGTTTCACCAACTTCATGGTGGTGACACGTGCGACCAACCAGCCTGGACCGGACGGCGTGCTTGGCACGGCCGACGACATCCACGAGCACACCAATACCACCTCGCCGTTCGTGGACCAGAACCAGACCTACAGCTCGCACCCCTCGCACCAGGTGTTCCTGCGCGGCTATGTGCTGACTGACGACGGGCCTATTGCCACCGGCCGGTTGATCACCAACCGGGACCTGGGCGCCGACGGCCGCTACGGTACCGCCGACGACACCGAAATTGGTGGCATGGCGACCTGGAAGGTGGTCAAGGCCCAAGCTCGTGACGTACTGGGCATAAACCTGACCGATGCAGACGTAGACAACGTGCCGCTGCTGGCGACCGATGCCTACGGCAACTTCATCAAGGGGCCCAACGGCTTCCCGATGGTGATCATGAAAGGCGCCGACGGCATTGCCGGCACGGCCGACGACCAGCAGGTCGAGGGCAACCCGCTGGCGCCGATCGACCTGACCAACGCCGTGCGCACTGGTCACCAGTTCCTTGCCGACATCGCCCACAATGCCGTGCCGGTGTTCAGCAATGGCGTGCTGGTGCCTGATGCTGATACCGATGTCGGCAACGCCGTGCCGGTGAACCCGCAGACTGGCGCCAACCTGGCCTACGACAACGAGCTGCTCGATGCGCACTACATCGCCGGCGACGGCAGGGTCAACGAGAACATCGGCCTGACCGCCGTGCATGCGATCTTCCACTCCGAGCACAACCGGCTGGTGGCGCAGACCATGGACACCGTGCTCGACTCGGGTGACCTGGCCTTCATCAACGAGTGGCTGCTCAACCCGTTGAGCGCGCTGCCGGCCAACCAGGCCGAGATCGACGCACTGGTGTGGAATGGCGAGCGGCTGTTCCAGGCCGCCAAGTTCGGTACCGAGATGCAGTACCAGCACCTGGTGTTCGAGGAGTTCGCCCGTACCGTGCAGCCGCGGGTCGACTTGTTCTTCGCCCCGACCCAGGTGTATGACGTCGACCTCGATGCGTCGATCGTGGCCGAATTCGCCCACACCGTGTACCGCTTCGGCCACTCGATGCTGACCGAAACCGTCGACCGCTTCGACGTCGACTTCACCGTCATCAGTGACCCGGCCAGCGCCAACCCCGACCAGCAACTGGGCCTGATCGCGGCGTTCCTCAACCCGCTGGCGTATGCCGCCAGTGGCGTCACCCCCGAGGATGCCACCAGCGCCATCGTGCGCGGGGTAACCCGCCAGGCCGGTAACGAAATCGATGAGTTCGTCACCGAGGCGCTGCGCAACAACCTGCTCGGCCTGCCGCTGGACCTGCCGGCGATCAACATCGCTCGGGGCCGCGACGTCGGTATCCCTTCGCTGAACGCAGTGCGTCGGGACATCTACGCGCAAACCGGCGATACCCAGCTCAAGCCCTACACCAGCTGGGTCGACCTGGTGCAGCACCTGAAGCATCCGGAGTCGTTGATCAACTTCATCGCCGCCTACGGCACCCACAGCACCATCACCGGGGCCACCACGTTGCTGGAGAAACGCGCGGCGGCCATGGCCCTGGTGTTCGGCGGCGACGGCGCGCCAGCCGATCGCCTGGAGTTCCTCAACAGCACCGGCGCCTACGCCAACGTCACCCTGCCTGGCAAGGATGGCGTGCTCGGCACCGTCGATGACCTGCGGGCAGTGACCGTGACCGGTGTCGATGCTATCGACCTGTGGATCGGTGGCCTGGCGGAGGCGAAAACCCCGTTCGGCGGCATGCTGGGCAGCACGTTCAACTTCGTGTTCGAAAACCAGATGGAGAAACTGCAGGACGGCGACCGTTTCTACTACCTGGAGCGCACCGCCGGCCTGTCGATGAACGCCGAACTGGAAAGCAACTCGTTCGCCAAGCTGATCATGGCCAACACTTCGGCCACCCACTTGCCGGGCCTGGTGTTCTCCGACGTTGGCTTCTACCTGGAAGTGGACCAGAGCAAGCAGTTCAACGAAGGGCTGGGCAATGCCGACCCAGTGGGCGAAAACGGCGAGCAGGTGGTGTTCCGCGACAGCCCGCTGACAGTAGGCCCGGACACCAACTACATACGCTACGCCGGTGACCAGCATATCGTGCTGGGTGGCACCAACGGTGACGACATCCTGGTTTCCAGCGAGGGTGACGACACTGTCTGGGGCGATGGCGGCAACGACCGCATCGAGGGTGGCGACGGCAACGACCAACTGCGTGGTGGTGCCGGCGACGACATCATCAGCGACATGGGTGGTGACGACAACATCCAGGGCGGCGACGGCAACGATGTGCTGCACGGCGGTAATGGCGTCAACCTGATCATCGGCGGTTTCGGCAACGACTTCATCGTCACCGGTGAGGACGCCTCCGAAGCCATTGGCGGCCAGGGCAACGACTTCATCCTGGGCAGCAAGGCCAACGAGCAGGACATGGGCAACGAAGGTGACGACTGGATCGAGAAGGGCACCTCGGACGGTGCGCCTGGCGACAACTTCGACCCGCTCGGCAACGACCCGATCATCGGCAACGACGTGTTCATCGGTGGCAACGAGAACGACAAGTTCAACGGTGAAGGCGGTGACGACATCATGGTCGGCAGCCTGGGCTTCGGTGACCGCTACATCGGTGGCTCCGGCTACGACTGGGCGACCTTCAAGGGGCTGGCCCAGGGCGTGACTGTCGACTTCAGCGACCGCTTCTTCAATGTGCCGCCGGTACCGGGCTCGGGCGCGTCTGCGCTGGTGCGTTTCGACATCATGGAAGGCCTGTCGGGGTCGGCTCATGGTGACTTCCTGCGTGGTGACAGCGAAACCTCTGCCACCTTGCCGACCAATGGCGCCAACGGCAGCGTACTGACCAACATCAGCCTGATCAACGGCCTGTCCAGCCTGCTGGCCGCCGGTGCAACGTTCTACGATGGTGGCAACATCATCCTCGGTGGCAGTGGTAGCGACCTGATCGAAGGCCGCGGTGGCGACGACATCCTCGACGGTGACAAGTGGCTGAACGTGCGCATCAGCGTGCGCGCCAACAGCGACGGCACCGGCCCGGAAATCGCCAGCTTCGACAGCATGGAGCCGATGGTGCCGCTGATGCTCAAAGGCACCTACAACCCGGGCCAGCTGGTGATCGTTCGCGAAATCCTCAACGGCACCGAAAGCTACGACACGGCGGTGTACTCCGGGGTGGCCAGCGACTACAGCGTGGTAGTCGATGGCAACTCGGTGATCGTCACCGACTCGGTGGCCGGGCGTGATGGTGTCGACCGCCTGACCGGCATTGAGCGCCTGCAGTTCTCGGATGGCTCGCAAGCTTCCGGTGTGGGTACCGCCGTCAACGCCGGCCCCACCGGCAGCCTGGTGATCCTTGACGCTGCCACCGGCGTGCGTGACGACACACCGGTAAGCGGCCAGCTGCTGCGGGTTACCCCGCTGGCGGTACATGACGCGGACAATGTCAGCGCAACCAACCTGACCGGTGCGATCACCGGCCCGGTGGCGTACTACTGGCAAGTAGAGACCCTGCCAGGTTCGGGGGTCTATGAAGACATCACCTTCGTTGCTGCCGGCGAGGTTTCGCGAGCTGTCGGTACCACCTACCGGGTCACGGACGATGTGGCGGGGCTGAACATCCGCGTACGCGCGGTGTACCAGGACACCAAGGGCACGCTGGAAATCGTCGATTCGGCGCCGAACAACGCGCCGACCGCCGGGCCTACCGTGACCGGGCTGCTGGTGCAGAACCAGACGCTCACCGCCAACCCGGCAACCATTGTCGATGCCGACGGCCTGAGCAACCCGCGGTTCACCTTCCAGTGGCAGTCAAACCGGGGTACCGGCTGGGTCGACATTGCTGGCGCCATCAACAGCACCTTCCTCCTTACCCAGAACCAGGTGGGGCAGAACATGCGGGTGGTGGTCAGCTACGTGGATGACTTCGGTGTACAGGAAAGCATCGCCTCCGACATCCTCGACCCGGTGGCCAACGTCAACGATGCGCCCACCGGTGCCGTGCTGATCAGCGACACCACGCCAGACCAGGGCCAGACGCTGACCGCCCTCACCGGCAGTATCGCCGACCTGGATGGGCTGGGCGCGTTCAGCTTCCAGTGGCAGCAGAACATTGGCGGCACCTTCAGCAACATCGCGGGTGCCACTGCTGCAACCTTCACTCCGGGCTTCGAACAGGGTAACCGGCAGTTGCGGGTGGTCGTGAGCTACACCGACGCCTTCGGCACCCTGGAATCGCTGACATCGGCAGCGACTGCGGCGGTGGTGCCGCCGGCAGGCGTGGTGCTGGTCGGTACTGCCGGGGCCAACACCCTGACCGGTGGCGCGGGCAACGACACGCTCTCGGGGCTGGGCGGCAACGATGTGCTCAACGGCCTTGGCGGCGCCGACCAACTGTTCGGCGGTGATGGTAACGACATCCTCAACGGGGGTAACGACCCCGACAGCCTCGACGGCGGTGCCGGCAACGATACCCTCAACGGCGGGCTTGGTGCGGATGCCATGGTTGGCGGTGCAGGCAACGATACCTTCGTGGTCGACAACCTCGGCGATACCGTGAGCGAGGCGCTGAACGGCGGTGTCGACCTGGTGCAGACCACCCTTGCCAGCTACACCCTGGGTGCCAACGTCGAAAACCTGACCTTTACCGGGGCAGGCAACTTCACGGGTACTGGCAACACGCTGGCCAACACCATCACCGGTGGTGCTGGCAATGACCTGCTCAATGGCGGTGCCGGTATCGACCGCCTGGTCGGTGGCCTGGGCAACGACACCTATGTGGTGGACAACGCCGGGGATGTGGTAGTCGAGGCTACGGCTGCCGGTACGGATACCGTGCGTGCCACGGCGGCCAGCTACACGCTGGGTGCCAACGTCGAGAACCTGACCTACATCGGGGCGGGCAACTTCACCGGTACCGGCAATGGCTTGGCGAACATCATTACCGGCGCGGCGGGTAACGACACCCTCAACGGCGATGGCGGCAACGACCAGTTGCTCGGTGGCCTGGGCAGCGACACCCTGAACGGTGGC
The DNA here is from genome assembly GCF_013305685.1 of Pseudomonas sp. 13159349. Lineage (NCBI taxonomy): Bacteria > Pseudomonadati > Pseudomonadota > Gammaproteobacteria > Pseudomonadales > Pseudomonadaceae > Pseudomonas > Pseudomonas sp. 13159349. Next base: position 2,421,081 of record NZ_CP045553.1, read on the forward strand.
GCTGGCAACGACACCCTCGACGGCGGCGCCGGTAACGACTCGCTGTTCGGGGACGCCGGCAACGATAGCCTGCAGGGTGGTGCCGGCGATGACAACCTTGACGGCGGCAACGGCGTCGATGTGCTGCAGGGTGGCGATGGCAACGACACGCTGTTTGGTGACGTTGGCAATGACACCTTGCAGGGCGGTGCCGGCAATGACTTCCTCAACGGTGGGGCGGGTAACGATACCGTCGAGGGCGGTGCCGGCAACGACACGATGATGGCCACCGATGGCAATGATGTCTTCCTGTTCAGTGCAGGCTTCGGCAATGACCTGATCATCAACTTCGACGCAGTCCCGCAGGGTGGCCAGGACCGGCTGGATATCTCTGCCCTCAACATTACCGCTGCCACCTTTGCCGCCAACGTCACCATCGCCGATGTCGGCAATGACACGCTGGTCAGCATCGGTGCTACCGACTCCATCCGCCTGGTGGGGGTGGCGGATGCAACCACGGTGACCGTAGCGGACTTCAACCTGGCAGGTTGAGGGCCTGGGAGAACGCAGCAAGGGCCGCTCTGCGGCCCATTCTCGGGCAAGCCCGCTCCTACAGGGATATCACTGCCCTCAGGCTTGGTGATACCCCTGTAGGAGCGGGCTTGCCCGCGATGAGGTTGGTTCAGGCAACAGATAACTCACAGATACCCCACAATACTCAGCCCTGTGGTGAACCTGTGGGAGCAACCTGCATCGTGTTACGCCAGAATGACGCCGCGTTCGGTATCTGGCGGCTGAGCCGCGGCAAGCAGAGCGAGTCGGTGAAGGTGCATGGCAGCCTCAGCACCAATGATGGCGAGGTCGCCCTGAACTGGGCGCTGGACGGGCAGGGTATCCTGTTGCGGGCCGGGTGGAACCTGGCCGATCACCTGCGCAGCGGGCGCCTGGTGGAAGTGCTTGGCGATTACCAGGGGGACAACCTGGCAGCGTGGCATTGAGGCCTTTCCCACAGGCGATCGCGTTATACTCCGCGCCTTTGCCCATGCCCGGAATCCGCCCATGCGCCAGGTTTTGCTCATTGTCGATGTCCAGTCCACCTTCAGCCCGCCCGAGTGGCTGGTCGATGGCCTGCGTCGGTTGTCGGCCAACATCCCCACCATTGCCTCGGTCGAGTTGCACGACGAACAGGTCACGCCGTTCGAGCGCCAGCTTGGCTGGCACCCGGCGGCGGAGGACGAGAGCCTGGTCGAGGCCGACCAGGTGTTCGTCAAGCATGGCTACGGGCAGAGCGCCGAGGCCATCGAGTACATCCGGCAACTGGGCGTGGAGAGGGTGCTGGTATGTGGGCTGCAGACCGAAACTTGCGTGCTGGCCGCCGGTTTTGCCCTGTTCGATGCGGGGCTGATGCCCACCCTGGTCACGGACATGACTGTAGGGTCTTCGCTGGACAGGTCGGGCAAACTGGGCACCGACCTGTGGAAGCATCACTTCCGCCAGGTCACCACCTCGGCCGAGGTGCTCGCCGAAGTGGCTGCGCTAGGCTAGAACCGTAGCCAAAAGGCCTAAATTGTAGGAGCGGCCTTGTGTCGCGAAAGGGCCGCAAGGCGGACCCGGCAATATGTGCAGCGCAGCTGAAATCGAGGGGCTGCTGCGCAGCCCGATCGCGACACAAGGCCGCTCCTACAGAGAACGCGTCGCAAGACGAAAGCCTCAGGCCACATCCACCAGCACGATCTCGCTGTCCTCGATGGCGGTCACCCGCAGCACCTCCTCCTGCTCGATCGCCACGCCATCGCGCGCCTTGGCACGCAGCCCGTTGACCTCCACCAGCCCCTTGGCCGGCACCAGGTAACCCCGGCGAGCGGTATCGAAGCGGTACTCGGCAGTTTCACCGGCCCGCAGGGTGGCAGCCACCAGCCGCGCATCGGTGCGGATCTGCAGGCTGTCCTCATCGCCCGCACGGCCGCTGGCCAGGGTCACGAAGCCTTCGCCACGCTCACCTTTGGGGAACGGCCGGGTACCCCATTGCGGTGCTTCGCCGGTGCGCTCCGGCACGATCCAGATCTGGAAAATACGCGTGTCGACGTCTTCCAGGTTGTACTCGCTATGCACGATGCCAGTGCCGGCACTCATCACCTGCACGTCACCGGCTTCGGTACGGCCTTTGTTACCCAGGCTGTCCTGGTGACTGATCGCGCCTTCACGCACATAGGTGATGATTTCCATGTCGCGGTGCGGGTGCGGCGGGAAGCCGCTGCCGGCAGCGATCAGGTCGTCGTTCCACACCCGCAGGTTGCCCCAGTGCATGCGCGCCGGGTCGTAGTACTCGGCAAACGAGAAATGGTGGTGGGCGTCGAGCCAGCCGTGGTTGGCGTGGCCGAGGCTTTCGAACGGTCGCAGTTGCAGCATGGTCGTGCTCCTTGAATCAGTGGAATGAGGCCATGATGCGTCAAAGAAGCATCGAAAATAAGCGTAAATATCGGCTTAAAACAATCAGTAAAATTGATTTAATGCGATCGAGTGTTTTATTCGCTTCATCGCCTAATCCACTGATCTGCAAGCATTCGCTGGCGATTTTTTGTCGATGCGGCGAACATGCCCGCTGAATTTGGTTTTCAACGGAGTGACCGTGGCCCACGAGCAACCCCAGGCCCCCGCCGACCTTACCCCTCCTGCACAACTGCCTTGGTTTCGCCGCCTGGCGGCCCGCCTGCTGGGGCGTGGCCTGACCCGCCTGCAGGCCCAGCACCGCGACTCCTGGTTCCTCGGCCACGCCAGCGGCCAGCGCAGTGGCCATGCCGATGGCGTGCGTGAAGGGTTCGAACGCGGGCGGGTGGAAGGTTACGAGGCCGGGCGCCAGGTGCTGGTGATCCGCGACACCCGGCCAGACACCGCCGCCGTACCGGGCCGGGATGACAACCTGTTCGATGACTGGCGCCTGCCGCTGACTGCCGAGCTGAAAAAGCGTTTCAAGGCCGATGTCGCCCAGCGTCTGCCCGCCGAGGCGCAACCCAGTGCCGCGCAATGGAAGCTGATTTTCAGTGACACACCGTCCACCTGCGTGGTGGCAGGGGCCGGGGCGGGCAAGTCCACCTCGCTGGTGCTGCGCATCCTGCTGTTGCGCCACTACCTGGGCTACGAGCTCGATGCGATGACCGTGGTCACCTTCACCCGTGAGTCGCGCAAGGACTTCATCAAGCGCCTGCTGCAGGTTTTCGCCCTGTGGCAGATCAACCTGCAACCGCCACAGGCCCGCGAGCTTGTGCGCACGTTCCATTCGCGCATCCTGCCGCTGGTGCGCAGCCTGCCGGGCTTTGGCCAGGTGCGCGCGTTCGAAACGCTGGGCAACGAGATGCCGGCCGGGCGTGAAGCCGAGGCCGAGAGCAACCCGTTCGACCTGCGCCTGAACGATGCCCAGCGCCAGCAGCTGAACCAGTGCTACAGCACGCTGCTGGGCGAGAGCCAGCGCTTTGCCGAGCTGGTCGGCCTGTTGCGCAGCGAAGCCCTGCAGCTGAAGCCGCTGGACCCGAACAACCCCGATGTGCAGAAGCGCGCCCAGGTAACCCAGCTGGCCGCCCAGCGCGACGAAGAACTGTGCGATGTGATCGAAGACCTGTGGTTCGCCGCCGGCGCCTGGCCGATCAAGGGCATCGAACCCTGCCGCGAGACCATCGAGATCCGTGGCAGCCGCTTCCATGTGCATGGTCGTCTGGCCGGCCAGGGGCCTTTGCTCGTGCTGGGCTTCGACCCTGCGGAAAGCGCGCAGTACCAGCGCCCCGGCGCCAAGCTGGCGGTGCGTGCCGAGTGGGCGGTCAAGCGCACCCTGTTGCAGGCCTTCTGCGACCAGCCGCTGATCTGGCTCGACAACTACGCCATGGCCCGGCGCCTGGCAGCCTCGCTGGCCGGTGATGCCGTGGCCGGCCCCGGCTTCGAATACAAGGTCAAGGGCGAACTGGCCCCGGCGCCACTGCTCGATGCCTTTGTCGGCGCGGCGAATTTCATCGAGAACCTCGGCCTGGAAGTGAACACTGCCGTGGCGGCGATGAGCTTCCCCTCCGGCGACAGCGATGCGCTGTTTTTCGAGGCCCTGGCCCTGTACTGGAAGGCCCTGGAGGCCCACCTGCTGGACCAGTCGCCGCCGGTGATGAGCTACAACCGCATGTTCGCCTTGTTCGGCGAGAACAACCCGGAAAACCTGCAACTGCTGCCCGACCCGTTGCTGCGGCCGCTGGCGCACCTGATGATCGACGAGTTCCAGGATGTGTCGCCGCAGATCGTCAGCTGGTTGCGGGCCAGCCTCGCCGAGATCCGTCGTCGCGGCCCGGCGATGCACATCGGGCGCCATGCGCAGCATTCGTCGCTGCTGTGTGTGGGCGACGACTGGCAGTCGATCTACGGCTGGCGTGGCAGTTCGCCCAAGTACTTCATGGAGTTCACCAAGGCCTTCCCGTCGCCGGCCAACACCCGGGTGATGCTGGTCGACAACTACCGTTGCCAGCAGCAGGTGATCGACGCGGCCGAGCACCTGGTCAAGGGCACCCCGGCGATAGCCGGCAAGAAAGCCCGGGCCAGTGGGCCGGCGGCCGAGTTGCCAGGCTCGCCGGTCAAGGTATTCGACCGTGACGAGGCAGCCCTGGGTGAAACGCTGATCGAGCACTACCAGCGTGGCGAGACGGTGATGATGCTTTACCGCAAGGGCAGCGACAGGGCGCTGATGAACGAGCACCTGCAGGGCGTGCTGCACGCCGAAGCGGCGTTGCCGGCCGAGCAGCGTCGTCTGCGGCAGTTGACCTACCACAGTGCCAAAGGCTTGCAGGCCGATGCAGTGTTCATGCTGGGCGACTGTCAGTACCTGACCAGCTCGCCCTACAAGAACCAGGTGTATCGCCAGGCCGGGTTGGGCAAGGCCGGTGATGCCCAGCCGTTCGATACCGCACAGAAGGAAGAGGTGCAGCGCCTGGCCTATGTGGCGGTAACCCGCGCGGTCAGGCACTGCTATTGGCATGTGGAGGCGGCCAACGCAGAGGCGGCGGCAGCGCCGCGTGCGTCGAGCCAGGTGGATGGACGGCAGGCCTTCTTCGAAGACCTGCGAGGTCATTGATCAGCCTTCAGGCATCGAGGACGTCCGCTTGCCGGGTAAGGCTCAGCAGTAGCCCGGCTTCCACCTCCTGCTGTGCCTCGGTCAAGGCTTTCGTAGCCCTGACATAGGCTTGCTCATTGAGAGGAACCCGACGTAGCGTGCCGTTTTCGTCCAGTGCAGGGTCAGGCATTTCCGGGGCCAATGCACGTAATATCGCGTCGTCCAGGTGCGTGACCGGCTCCTGAGTTTCATCCAGGCAATAGAACAGGTAATCGAGGCCCGGGCGCCAGAAGTCGGTAATGGCTTCGAACTGGTTGGCATATTGGCGCTTGAGGTAGTCAGCCCAGACCGGCTGTTTGCTCGTCCACTGCTGTCGGGTGGTGGAATCGGCATCGAGTTCGAGCACAGCAGCGCGGACGTTGTCGACGATTTGCTGGTTTATGTTGGCGAAATGGCGATAAATCATGCCGCTGCTAGGTTCGGGGAAATCGAGCTCTTCGGCCAAGGACTGGCGCAGTGCCAGGCGAACTTCGATATCGTCGACCCGTTCTCTGGCCAGGACCGCATCAGGGATTGCCGCAGGGACATCCAGCACGTCAAGGTCCGGTAACTGACCGGCATCTCCACCTAGCGCCGCCCTGCGCACGATGCGATGCGTGCTGATGCGGTCCGCCAGTTCGTTGACTTTTTCGCGACGATACAGCTTGCGGTAAAGGTCGAGCAGCGGCTTGGCCGTGTCCCGTGCCCGCCCTGAGGCCTGGCTGGCCAGCAACTCCACTTCCAGGGCGCTGAATGCATCTGCGCCGGCATCGCCGCAAGTGGGTGGGAAGGTATGCGCCACCTCGTTCAACCGCTCGCGCAGCGCTGTATCCTCGTGGGCCTGCTTCAACAGTGCCCACACTCGGGCACGCAGGCCATCCGGATCCCTTCGCGCTACCAACGAGTAGGTCAGGGGCTCCAACACCGCTTGCAGGTCGCCATTGTCGTTCTGGTCGAACAGGTCGGACCACAGCTGCTTTTGAGGGTCTGTCGCGACATTGCGCCAGAACCCTTGCCACTCCTGTCTTTCGGGCGTGTGCTCGAAGATACTGACGCCGCTGGCTCCCAGGCGCCTGGCCGACTCGGTCTCCAGATCGTTGTAGTTGAAGAGCCAGCGGCGCTCGGGCAAGCGGGCGGCGACGTCCCGCGCATAGGGGCTGCGCAGGATACCTTCGAGGTCTGGAACATGGTGAATACGGTTGGATGAGAGGTCCAGGTAGCGCAACTGGTACTGTGGCTGATTCATCAACGTGGTCAGGCCAGTAGGAAATGCCTGCAACTGAGCATTGGATAGGTTCAGGCGCTGCAGCCGCGCCATGTAGCGTACATCAGGCGCGTGCTGCAGCGGGTTGAAGTCCAGGTCCAGTTGCTGCGGATGGATCATGTCCTGAAAGCGCGTGGAGAGGTTTTCATCGAGCGTGATGCGATTGTGCCCCAGCCTCAGGACATCCAATGGCCGGCCGCAGAGGAAAGTCAATGTCGCTTCATCCAGTGTCAGCTGGTTGCGGCGCAAATTCAGTTGGCGCAGGTCTGGCATCGCCGCCAGCACACGTTGTGCGGTGGGTGAGAGGGTAGTAAGGGTGTTGTTGGTCAGATCCAGCGTGCGCAGCCTGGGCACCGATTCAAGTGCCTCGAACAGTGCTTGCGCGTCGATTGTACGGTTGTTGGTCACTTCCAGCACTTGCAGGTTGGGGAAGCGTGACAGGAACGCCCTGTCCAGTCGTTGCAGTTGCAGCTCGTCCAGCTTGAGTTCACGGATGTGGGGCAGGCTGGCTGTGATCGCTGGCAACTCGCCTAACTGCATTCGCTCCAGCACGAGTGTGCCCAGGTTGCCGGGACCCTCCCGTCGCCAGGCGGCTTTGAGGCGGTCGGCGCATTGTTGTCGCTCGAAGCGCTGGCTGATGTTGCGTGCGGTCAGGTACCACGTTTCCAGATAGCGTTTCAGATCTTGCCACTCTGCCTGCAGTTGCCGCACTGCCGTGCCCAGGTCACCGGTCTGGCTCAGTTCGGCTCTCAAGGCGCTGATCTCGTTGCTGTTCAGTGAGGGGAAAAGTGACTTGAGCCGGCGTGTCGCGGCGCTTTCGCCGAAAGGGCCTGCTCCTCGGCCACTGAGCGGGTAACCGATTCGCCCATGTGCCAGGCGCATGGGTGAGCGAAAACCAGGCCTGATTGGCTGCTGGCCGAGCAGCACCGCGCAGCCCGAGCGGTCGGCGAGGGCGCTGGCGAACAGCTCGGCTTCACTCGCCTGCGGCTGTTCGGCTACCAATGCATCACGCAGCAGTTGGCTGTCGGCATTGGCCAGGTCTGCTCGGTACAGGCCGGTCAAGGCACGATCGAGGCGGGCACGAGCTTGCAGGTAGCGGGCTTCTTCAGCCACGCGCAAGGGCACGCGCCCGTTCTTCAGGCGTTCGCGTTCGGTGCTGTCGGCATGCGCGACGAGTTCTTCCAGGGCATTGTCAGGCAAACCGGGGAACTGGCGGCCCAAGGTCTGCGCTTCGTCGCCAAGCGGTGCGCGATGGCTTTCCAGCATGCTCGCGAAGACTTCGCGACGACGTGCTGACAGGCGGTTGGCCAATAGCTCGTTAAGGGCGCCCGGGCGCTGCTCTACTGGCGTATCGGGTAGTAGCTGCTCTATGACATCTTCATCCATCCCCGCCAGGACAATCTTGCTCAGTTCGCCATCGTCAAGCTCTTCGCGGCCGATCTCGATCTGCAGCGTGTCGGCTTTTGGCTCCGCACCGAAGTAGACTGCGTCCCCCCACTTTTCGGCACCGGTGAAGACCTTCAGCCTGTAGTTCGCGGGCCAGCCAGGCAGCTGTACCAGTTCCGGCAGCGCGAAGTTCATATGTGCAGCCAAAGGCTGGCCATGACGTACTCGGGTGATGATGCCCTCCACGTCGTCAGCCAGTCGCAGGCGCAACAAGGTATCGGCCAGCAGAGCCGGCGGCTGCGAGCCGGTGACCTGGCTGCGACGCAAGGTGTCTGCGTCGACTTCGGTAATGCGCAATGCGGCAAGTTGCTCCGATGCATCCAGCCCCTGGCCGAACCGGCCCAGCCCCTCGAGCAACTGCGCATCGTCCCATTCGAGCGGGTTGTCGTGGGCCAACTGCCAGCGCTGGTCGCCGAGGTAGCGCAAGGCCGGAGTGTAGGCATCGGGGGCGTCCGGGTGGCGCACATGCCACTGTCCGTCGGTTTCGAACACCTCATACAGTTTGCCTTGAAGCCAAACGTGGGTTTTGCCATTGATGATGTAGAGCCCTTGGGCATTTTTCTGCACACCCACCGGCAACGAGCTCGAAGTGCTGTAAGGGCCCATGTCTGGGTGCCAAAGCCGTTCGCGGCCACCTTTCCAGACGCTTTCCAGCGCATCGACGAACCCTGATGCCTTGACCGCGCTGCTGCCGACGGCAAAACCGGCGATCACGGCGGCATTGATGGCCAGTGACTCAAGTTGTTGCAGCGCTTCCTGGGTATCGCCTTCTTCCCAGGCTTCGAACCCGGTGAACACCGAATCCATGAGATCGTAGGCAAACACCCCAAGCATCGCGGCATCCAGCCCAGGCACGAAAAAGGCGGCCACGTTCAGTACGTTCATGCCTGCGTCCAGCCAGTGCTGCAGCCGTTCCTTGCGTGCCTTGGCGTCGGCATCTGCGGTCGGTACTGCGATCGTTCTGGCATTTACTTTGATGCGACGCTTGTGGTCCCTGTAAAGCACTTGCCAGATGGGAAAGGCCAGGCGGGTTCGCTTGAAGTGCAGCTCAGGCTTGTTCTTGGGTTTGCGCGTGGAGGTGCCATGCTCGAACAGGGCATTTTCGAGCTTGCGGCTCAGTTCGACCTGGTTGTCCTGGTCAGCGAAGCTGATCAAGTGCTGGCGAAACGTGGTTTGCAGCAGGCGTTGACGCATCAGCGAGCCGGCCTTTTGCAAAGAAGCAAACTCCCTCACCGGGTGTTCGGAATCGTGGGGAATGTAGAGCATGCAGGGGTTGGTCTGGTCGGCTTCATCGGGGCCTATCAGCAGTACGCCATGAAGCGGGATGCCGAACAGGCTGAAGCGCCAGCAGCGAAGCTTGTGTTCGCCGTAACGCGGCGTGCTTTCGTTGTCGCATAGCTGTACCAGAGCATCGTGGCCTTTGAGCGTCAACAGGCCCTTGAGGTAGGCGATCATTGCCTCGGTTTTCAGTGCCTGCTGGCTTGCATCGATCCACTGCTGTTCGATCGCGGCCTTTCTGGCGCCTTCATAAATGCCCTGCAGGTGGTCTTGATACTGCTGGCCGAGGTCCAGGCTTCGGCAAAGGTTCACGAACGCTTCGGGCTCGAGCCCGGGAAGTGAGGCGACGTTGTCCGGGCCAAGGGTCAGGGTGTCGAACGGGCCCACTTCGTCGGGGCCTTCGAAATTGTGCAGTGCGGCTTCCAGCAGCGAGCGCTTCTGTGGCGGCCCTTCGGGGCGCTTGATGTACGTATCGTCACCGCCGAGTGAAAAATCGAGGCCTGGGACATTTTCCAGCGTGGTGTACACCTTGAACGGCTGGTGCAGGTACTGGGCTTTGTCCACTTCGACATCCGGGCCCAACCGGCCCTCGAGCAAAGGCTTGCAGAATTCGCTGATCTGCCTGAAGTCATCGAGCAAGGCTTGCAGCGCTTTGAACCCGGCATTGCGGGCGCTGATCAGCTGTCGCAAACGCGCCTGGTCTTCATCGCTGGCTGCAGCGTACCAGGCGTAAGGCGAGCCGTTTTCGTCGAGGTAGTCCTTGCGCACGCTCTGCACGATGCGGCGGGTATGGTCGGGGTGCATCGTTCGGCACCAGGTAGGCAGGTTACGGACAATCTGGGCCTGATGGAAAGGCACGGGTGTGCTGGTCATGCTGAATACTCCGTGATCAATGGAGGCGCCAGTCGACAGGTTTCGCCTCGGCATGCGGTGGTATTTAGTTGAATGCACAGGTCGGTCCTGTGCACGACAGCGTCGGTAGGGGAGCAGCGCGGGCAGGGCTGTTGGGAGATGGTGGAGCAAGGCATGGGGTAGGCATGTCGTGTGGATGACGCCGGCACGTGGGGTATGGGCCGGCGTCATGTGATGCCTGGCCATGGGCCGGCGTTCTATCAGGGAGAACTACGATGCATTCGCTGTGCAGTCCCAAGGATCACCTGCTGGACCTCGACGGTATTGAAATAGCGGTACGCACCTGGGGGGCGGAGGACGGCATCCCGGTGCTGGCTCTGCACGGCTGGCTGGACAACGCCGCCTCGTTCGAACGCCTGGCACCGATGCTCGACGGCTGCTTCGTGGTCGCCCCCGACCTGGTTGGCCACGGCCGCTCGGACCATCGCCGCCACGACAGTGGCTACTACCTGTGGGAACATGCCGAGGACATGCTGGCAGTGACCGACAGCCTGGGCCTGTCGCAATTCCATGTGCTGGCCCATGGCATGGGCACCGGGGTGGCGTCGCTGCTGGCGGCCATGACCAGCGGTATTGCCAGCATGACCTTCCTCGACGGCATGGGCGCACCGTTCACGGTGGCCGAGGATGACCGCGTGCAGCACCTGGCCCGGGCCTACCGGCTCAAGCGCATGGTGCAGCGCAGCCAGTTGCAGGGTTTTTCCGAGCCGGACGTCGACCGTTTCGAGGACCTGGACACGGCGTTGGAACAACGCCGCGAGCGCCTGGACACCGAGCTGTCGGAAGAGGCGGCACGGCTGCTGGCGCTGCGTGACCTGCTGCAACTGGGCGAGGGCTATTGCTGGCGCCACGACCCACGCCTGGTGCTGCCCGAACCCATGCCGCTGACCGAGCGCGAAGCCTGCGACCTGCTCAGCCAGATCCGTTGCCCGTTGTACCTGCTGTTCGGGCGCCAGGGGGCATTCACCGGCGAAGCCTTTACCCGGCGCCAGGCGGCCTTGCCCAGCCAGGCGAAGATCTCCTGGCATCCGGGCGGGCACCACTTCCACCTGGATGCGCCGGACCGGGCGCTGGTCGATCAACTGCTGCGCATCCTCACCCGCCATGAAGGGGGCGTTCTGCAACGGTTGGTAAACGAATAACTGCATATGGTCATGCCATGCGCACGTGGGCTATGGTGGTGAATCTCATCGGGCTTGCGTGATCCCTTGTGGGAGGTTGTCCAGCTCTTTGGGCTGCGCTGTCGCGCAGATAACAGATATCGCTCGCTTGGTGCGTCCTTTGTAGGAGCAGCCTTGTGCTGCGAAGAGGCCGGTAAAGTCAACAGACAAGCATTGTCAGTACCGACCTCTTCGCAGCACAAGGCTGCTCCTACAGGCCCCTGGCAAACCAATGAGCCAAAGCGGGCACGCCCGCTCCCACAGGAATCCAGCGGCCACAAGGAGCCTTGGCATGCGACCATTCGTCATCAAGCACATCGACCACCTCGTCCTGCGGGTCAGCGACCTGGAGCGCAGTGTCGCCTTCTACACCGAGCTGCTCGGCTGCACGGTCAGCCGCGTGCGCGACGACCTGGGCATGGTCCACCTGGCCACGGGCACGGCGATGATCGACCTGGTGACCCTGGATGGTCCCCTGGGCCAGCCAGGTGGTGCGGCGCCGGGGGCCGAGGGGCGCAACCTGCACCATTTCTGCCTGCGCATCGAGCCGTTCGACGAGGCGGCACTTACGGCATACCTGCAAGCTGCAGGGGTTAAAGTCGAACCTGCCGAAAAACGCTATGGCGCCGAAGGCGAGGGGCTGTCGCTTTACTGCTACGACCCCGATGGCAACCAGGTCGAGCTGAAAGGGCCGGTACCGGCAACGCAGGCTCCATGAGCAACCTGCACACTCGCGCGCGGTAGAGATCGCGCAAGGTTCAGGTGGATATCCCGGCAAAGCCTATTATGCTTCATTTACCTTGCTGCGATCCGAGGCGGCCCGCCTCGTCGTGCTTCGCATATCCAAAGCAAGCCCCCCAGGGCCTGGGTGCGACGGTGAAAAAAATATGAGGTGCTCCCGGCCTGCATGACGACAAGACGGAGGCACCCCATGGCGGTTCTCGACAGCACATCCACGGGCAGCGCGCCCCAACGCGGTATCACCCGGGAGGAGCGCAAGGTCATCTTCGCCTCGTCCCTGGGCACGGTATTCGAATGGTACGACTTCTACCTTTACGGCTCTCTGGCGGCGATCATCGCCAAGCACTTCTTTGCCGGGGTCAATGAAACCACCTCGTTCATCTTCGCCTTGCTGGCCTTTGCCGCCGGCTTTGCCGTGCGGCCATTCGGCGCCATCGTGTTCGGTCGCCTGGGCGACATGATCGGGCGCAAGTACACCTTCCTCATCACCATCGTCATCATGGGCTTGTCCACCGCTGTGGTGGGCCTGTTGCCCAGCTATGCCACGATCGGCGTGGCAGCGCCAATCATCCTCATCAGCCTGCGCCTGCTGCAGGGCCTGGCACTGGGTGGCGAGTACGGCGGTGCGGCCACCTACGTGGCCGAACATGCACCCAAGGGCCGGCGCGGCTTTTTCACCGCCTGGATCCAGACCACGGCCACCCTGGGGCTGTTCCTCTCGCTGCTGGTGATCATGGCCTGCCGCACGGCCATGGGTAACGAGGTGTTCGAGGCCTGGGGCTGGCGAGTGCCATTCCTGCTGTCGATACTGCTGCTGGCGATTTCGGTGTACATCCGCATGCAACTCAACGAGTCGCCGGTGTTCATGAAGATGAAGGCCGAGGGCAAGGCGTCCAAGGCGCCACTGACCGAATCGTTCGCTCGCTGGGACAACCTCAAGGTGGTGGTCATGGCGCTGCTCGGTGGCACCGCCGGCCAGGCCGTGGTGTGGTACACCGGGCAGTTCTATGCGCTGTTCTTCCTGTTGCAGATGCTCAAGATCGAGCCGCAGACCGCCAACCTGCTGATTGCCGGTTCGCTATTGATCGGCACACCGTTCTTCATCTTCTTCGGCAGCCTGTCTGACCGCATCGGCCGCAAGAAAATAATCATGGCCGGTTGCATCATCGCCGCGCTGACCTACTTCCCGATCTTCAAGGCACTGACCCAGTACGGCAACCCGGACGTGTTCGTCGCCCAGGAGCAGAACCCGGTGGTGGTGATGGCAGACCCTGCCCAGTGCGCGTTCCAGTTCGACCCGGTGGGCAAGGCCAAATTCACCAGTTCGTGCGATATCGCCAAGAGCCTGCTGGCCAAGCGGGCCATCCCCTATACCAACGAAGCGGCAGAACCTGGCAGCGTGGCGCAGATCCGCATTGGTGAACGGGTGCTGCCAAGCTTTGATGGACGCAGCCTGGCGGCAGCGGACTTCAAGGCACAGAGCGATGCCTTTACCGCGACCTTGACCGGGGCGTTGAAGGAAGCCGGCTACCCGGAAAAGGCCGACCCGGCGAAGATCCACTACCCGATGGTGCTGTTGCTGCTGACCATTCTGGTGATCTACGTGACCATGGTCTACGGGCCGATCGCGGCCTGGCTGGTGGAGCTGTTCCCGGCACGCATCCGTTACACCTCGATGTCGCTGCCTTACCACATCGGCAACGGCTGGTTCGGCGGCTTCCTGCCGACCGTGGCGTTTGCCATGGTGGCGGCGACCGGGGATATCTATTACGGCTTGTGGTACCCGATCGTGATTGCAGTGATGACGGCGGTGCTGGGGATCTTCTTCCTGCCGGAGACCAAGGACCGCGATATCAACCACACTTGAAGGTGAGGCTGCCTGTACCGGCCTTTTCGCGGGCTTGCCCGCTCCCACAGGGATACCACTGCGCCCTGTGGGAGCGGGCAAGCCCGCGAAGAGGCCGGTACAGTCAACCCATCAGTCGAAATAGCCACGCAACCCAAAGGCATACCCGGTATCCACCCCAGCAGCCTCGCCGCGGCTCCAGCGCTTCTTCAACACGAACTCGAACGCTGGCTCGTACAGCCCGTCCCGCACCAGTGCACCCGCCAGCACCTCCACGTCATACCAGCCATTGTCCAGCTCGATGATCGGCCGCCCCGGCACCTGGTAACGCGCCATCAGGTCACCCAGTGTCTTGGGCGTGAAGTGCTGCAGGATGCGCCAGGTGTACAGCATCAGCGCACCGTGCTCGACCTGCAGCACATAGCCATTGCGGCGGTGCTTCAGGCGGCTGCCGGGTTCGCGCAGGGCCGGGGTATGGTTGTCCAGGGTGAACAGGATGCGGTAGGGCAGGTTATCGACCCCGGCCAGTGGCAGCACGACCCCTTCGCGCACGGCCTGGTCGCCGCTGTCGCCGTGGGTGAAGGCATGGGCAAGGTCGTCGGGCAATTCATGTTGTTGCTTGAAGCGCTCGAGCAACTGGATATCGCCGAGCAGAAAGTAGTCGACCAGGTCGTTGAGCACTTCGCTGAATTCGTGGCGCATCTGTTTTCCTTGTTGGTGCGCGTGAGGGCAATGGCAAATGTAGCACTTCAGATTGGCTTCAGATTGCCCCCTGATACTGCCCCCAACACCTGACTTGAAAGGGGGACCGCCATGACTCAGGCAGACAGCGCCAGCCTGTTTCCACTGGCTATCGGCAGCCACGGCGAGCGCCTTGCCCGCATGACGCTGAAACGCTCGGGGGAGCCCGGGCGCGACGAGCTGGAACAGTTCATTCACGCCCGCTTTGCCTGCGCGCACCACGCCGACGTGCAGCACTACCTGCCCGAACTGCTCGGCCTGCATGACAGCCACGGGCGCCTGATGGCCGCCGCCGGCATACGCCTGGCCAGCAGTGGGCCGACCTTCCTCGAGCGTTATCTGGATGAGCCGCTGGAAGCGGCCGTGACCCGGCTGTCTGGCAGCTCGGTGAGCCGTGCACAGCTGGTCGAAGTGGGCAACCTGGCCGCGCTCAGCGCCGGCAGCGCGCGGATCATGATCATTGCCGTGACCTGGTTGCTGGCTGCCCGCGGTTTGCAGTGGGTGGCCTTCACCGGTGCCGCGACCCTGGTCAACAGCTTTCATCGCCTGGGCCTGGTGCCGACGGCGCTGGCCGTGGCCGACCCTGGCCGGCTGAACGGCGATGCCGACAGTTGGGGCAGTTACTACGCGCAGCACCCGCAAGTGTTCGTCGGCAACATCGGCTACGGCCATGCAGCCCTGGCCCGCGGCGGCGTTTTCGAGCGGCTGGGCTTGCCCGCGAGCGTGCAGGAGGCCGGCCATGCCGCGTGAATGCCAGCTGTTCAGGGAAGTGTTGCAACTGCATGCCCGCCACCGAGGGGCGCAACCGGCGTTGCTGGGCCTTGGCGGGCCGTTCACCTATCAACAATTGCTGGACGAGGTCGAGCAACGCCAGGCCTGGCTGAGCGCGCAGCCACCGGGCACTTTCGCTCTGGCCCTGGAGAACGGTCCCGAGGCGCTGTTCTGGGACCTGGCGGCGCTGTTCGCGGCGCGCCCCATCGTTATTCTGCCGGCGTTCTTCAGCAGCGCCCAGCGCCGCCACTGCCTGGCACAGAGCGGGGCGGTGCTGGCGCTGGCCGACGAGGCCTTCGCTGACGACTTGCACGCCAGCGGCTTCTCTGCCGGTGAGCGCTTCTGGAGCCGGCAGCCGCCAGCGGCCGCACCCTTGCCACCGGGTACCGCGAAGATTACCTACACCTCCGGCAGTACCGGTGCACCCAAGGGCGTATGCCTGAGCGCCGAGGCCATGCTGCGGGTAGCGCGTGAGCTGGAGGCTGCCAGCCGGCCCACGGCGCCCGGCAAGTACCTGGCGGTATTGCCTCTGGCGGTGCTGCTGGAAAACCTGGGCCTGTACGCGGCCCTGCTGGCCGGGGCGAGCATTGCCCTGTATCCGCAGGCGCAACTGGGTTTTCGCGGTGCCAGTCAGGTCGACTTCAAGCAATTGCTGGGCGCCATCGCCTTGAGTGGTGCCGAAAGCCTGATCCTGGTGCCGCAACTGCTGCTTGGGCTGGTCACTGCCATCGAGCGCGGCCTGATGCGGGTCGGCCCGTTGCGCTTCGTGGCGGTGGGCGGCGCGCGGGTGGCGCCGAGCCTGCTGGCCCGGGCCCAGGCCATCGGGCTACCGGTGTTCGAGGGCTATGGCTTGTCCGAATGCGCTTCGGTGGTATGCCTCAACCGCCCCGGGGCGCATCGTGCGGGCAGTGTTGGGCGGCCGCTGCCGCATGTGCAGGTGCGCATTGCCGAAGATGGCGAAGTGCAGGTGGCCGGTTCGGCGTTGCTCGGCTACCTGGGCGAACCACCCTTCAGCGAGCCGTGGTTGTCGACCGGTGACCTGGGCCACTTCGACAGCGACGGCTTCCTGTACCTGGCCGGGCGCAAGAAGCACCAGTACAGCACCAGCTTCGGGCGCAACGTCAACCCCGAATGGGTCGAGGCCGAACTGACCCAGGGCGGGGTGATCGCCCAGGCGTTCGTCCACGGCGAAGGCCTGGCATACAACCTGGCGTTGATCTGGCCGTTGGACCCGCAGGCTGACGACCACACCCTGGAACAGGCCATCCGCCAGGCCAATGCCGGCCTGCCGGACTATGCCCGGGTGCATGCCTGGCGGCGTCTGCCCGAACCTTTGAGTGCCGCCGGGCAAACCCTGACCGCCAACGGCCGGCCACGCCGCGAACAGATCCTGCGGTGTTACCAGTCCCTGTTATCCGACCTTCAATGATCTACGAGGTTTGCCATGCTTTTCTTCGACATGCTGCAGCAGGAAACCGCCGACGAGCGTACGGCATTGTTCAGTGTCCCGGTCATCCGCGACGCGCTGGCCGGCAAGGCCAGCCTCGAGGCCTATGTGGCCTTTCTCACCCAGGCCTACCACCACGTGCGGCACACCGTGCCATTGATGATGGCCTGCGGGGCCCGTTTGCCGGCGCGGCTGGAGTGGCTGCGCGGCGCAGTGTGCGAGTACATCGACGAGGAGTACGGCCATGAGCGCTGGATTCTCGATGACATCGCCGCCTGCGGTGGCGACCCGCACCAGGTGGCCGGCGGCCGGCCGGCATTGCCCATCGAGCTGATGGTGGCATTTCTCTACGACCAGATTGCCCGTGGCAACCCGGTCGGGCTGTTCGGTATGGTCAACGTGCTCGAAGGCACCAGCATTGCCCTCGCCACCCAGGCAGCCGGTACCCTGCAGAGCAGCCTCGGCCTGCCGGACAAGGCGTTCAGCTACCTGAGTTCCCACGGCGCCCTGGACCAGGACCACATGGCCACCTACCGTGGCCTGATGAACCGTCTGGACCAGCCCGAAGACCAGCAGGCGGTAATCCACGCTGCCAAAGTGGTGTATCGCCTGTATACCGCCATGTTCGAAGGGCTGCCGCGTACCGCGCAGCAGGAGGTAAAGCATGCGCTTGCCTGATTGCGTGGCGGTGCTCACCGGTGCCAGCGGTGGCATCGGCCTGGAGTTGGCGGCCCAGCTATGCAGTGCCGGTGCTCGCGTACTGGCGGTCAGCCGGCAGCAGGGCAAGCTGACCGAACTGATGGCGCGCTACCCCGGGCAATTGCGCTGGCAGCAGGCCGACCTGCGCTGCGCCGAAGGCCGCCGTGACGTGCTGGAGGCAGCGCGGGCGATGGGTAGTTGCAACCTGTTGATCAACGCCGCCGGGGTCAACCGCTTCGCCTTGCTCGAACAGATGGACGAGGCCGCCCTCGACGAGTTGTTCGACCTCAACATCAAGGCCGCCGTGCAGCTCACCCGCCTGTGCCTGCCGCTACTGCGCGCCCAGCCCAGTGCGCTGGTGGTGAACGTGGGGTCGATCTATGGCTCCATCGGCTACCCAGGCTATGCCACCTACTGCGCCAGCAAGTTTGCCTTGCGCGGGTTCTCCGAGGCATTGCGCCGCGAGCTTGCCGACACCTCGGTGAACGTGTTGTATGCCGCACCGCGCACTACCCGCACGACGATGAACAGTAGCGCCGCGCAGGCGCTGAACCAGGCGTTGAAGGTAGGCGTCGATGACCCGCAGGATGTCGCCCGGGCAGTGCTCGACGCGGTACAGGCCGAGCGCAGCGAACTGTACCTGGGTTGGCCGGAGAAACTCTTCGTGCGCCTTAACGGCATGCTGCCAGGCGTGGTCGACCGCGCCCTGCGCAAGCAATTGCCGCTGATCCGTCGCTACAGCAACTGGCACAGCAAGGAGTCGAGCAAATGAAACGTCTGATACTGGCCAGCCTGCTGGCCATCGCCCCGTTCACCTGGGCCCTCGACCAGACCGGTACCCAGCAACTCAACGCCATCCAGCAGCGCTGGGCGGTGGTTCGCTATAACCTGCCCGAAGCCCAGCGTGCCGGGGCATTCGAGGCCCTGGCGGCACAGTCGGCGGCGTTGGTGCGCCAGCATCCGGGCTCGGCCGAGCCGCTGATCTGGGACGGCATCGTCAACAGCAGCTGGGCCGGCGCCACCGGTGGGCTGGGCGCGTTGGGCAAGGTCAAGGCCGCCCGCGCCAGCCTGGAAAAGGCCCTGGCCATGGACCCCAAGGCGCTGCAAGGCTCGGCCTACACCAGCCTGGGCGCGCTGTACGACCAGGTGCCCGGCTGGCCATTGAGCTTCGGCGACCAGGCCAAGGCCGAGGCCATGCTGCGCCAGGCGCTGGCGATCAACCCCGACGGTATCGACAGCAACTATTTCTGGGCCGACCACCTGTACCGGCAGAACCGCTATGACGAAGCCCGCGCCGCCCTGCAAAAGGCGTTGCAGGCACCGCCCCGGCCCGGGAGAGAGTTGGCCGACCAGGGCCGGCGTGGTGAAATCGATGCTTTACTCAAAGCGATCAAGGACAAACAGGATTAAGCATGCGCCTGCTGCTGGTAGAAGATGACGTCGCGTTGGGGGAGGGGATTTGTGACGGCATGCGCCGCGAGGGCTATACCCTCGACTGGTTGCAGGATGGCGCCAGTGCCTTGCATGCCCTGTGTCACGAAGAGTTCGACCTGGCCATCCTCGACCTGGGCTTGCCGCGCCTGGATGGCATCGAGTTGCTGCGGCGCCTGCGTGCGGCCGGGAAGAGCCTGCCAGTGCTGGTGCTGACCGCCCGCGACGCCACCGATGACCGCATTGCCGGGCTGGATGCCGGCGCCGACGACTACCTGGTCAAACCCTTCGACCTCAACGAACTCAAGGCCCGCTTGCGGGCCTTGCTGCGGCGCAGTAGTGGCCGCGCCCGCGTGCTGATAGAGCATGCCGGGGTATGCCTGGATCCGGTCAGCCAGCAGGTGCACTACCTGGGCCAGCCGGTGGTACTCACGCCCAAGGAATACCTGCTGCTGCACGAGCTGCTGGCCCAGCCGGGCAAGGTGTTCACCCGCGAACGCTTGACCCAGTTGCTGTATGGCTGGGATGAAGAGCCGGAGAGCAACACCCTGGAAGTGAACATCTACCACCTGCGCAAGAAGCTGTTCAACGGCCTGATCCGCACCGTGCGCGGGATCGGCTACCTGGTGGAACGCAAGTCATGAGCTCGTTGCGCCAACGCACCTTGTGGCGGGTGATGCTGCTGTTGCTGGTCGGCAGCGGGTTGCTGGCGCTGTACAACTATCACGACAGCCGCCACGAAATTAACGAAGTGTACGACGCCCACCTGGCACAGGACGCCCGGCTGCTGCAGGGGATCATGAGCCTGCCGGTGCAAGAGCAGAGCCGTGACGAGTTGTACCGCGCATTCGACGAGGCCTTGAGCAAGGCCGGGCACCACAAGGTGGGGCACCGCTACGAGAGCAAGCTGGCCTTCCAGGTATGGGCCGACGACGGCGGGCTGCTGGTACACACGCCCAGCGCCCCGCAGCTGGGGCAGGCGCCGCGGGTGCCGGGTTTCGCCGACGTGGTGGTGGATGGGCGGCGTTGGCGCAGCTTTGTCTTGCCGGTGCCGGAAAAACACTGGGTGATCTGGGTGGGCGAGCGCAACGACGTGCGTGACGACCTGATCGAACGCATCGTGCAGCACACGCTGTTGCCATTCCTGTTCGGCAGCCTGGCCCTGGCCTTGCTGGTGTGGGCGGCCATAGGCTGGGGGCTGCGGCCGCTGCAGAACATGGCCAGGGTGATCCGCGCCCGACACGCCGAGTCGCTCGAGCCGTTGCAGCTGGTGCCGTTGCCTAAGGAGCTGGAGCCGATGCAGGCGGCGATCAACCGCCTGCTCGGGCAGATCGACGACCTGCTGCGCCGCGAACACCGTTTCATCGCCGATGCTGCCCACGAGATGCGCACGCCCTTGGCCATCCTGCGCCTGCACGCGCAGAACGCCCTGAATGCAGACAGCGCTGCCGAGCGGGACAAGGCCCTGCAGTTCCTGATGGGCGGTGTCGACCGCCTTGCCCGGGTGGTCAACCAGCTGTTGACCCTGGCCCGCCTGGAGCCGCGACCAGGCCGGCGTGACTGGCCGCGGGTGGACCTGGAGGGCGTGGTGGCCGAGACCCTGGCAGAGCTTACCCCCTGGATACTGGAGCGCGGGCTGGAGCCTTCGCTGGACATCGCGGCCGGCGACTACCACTTGCACACCGACGCTGGCGCGTTGGGTATTGCGCTGCAGAACCTGGTGGCCAATGCCGTGGACCATTCGCCGGCAGGCGGTCGGGTCACCGTGACACTGCAGTGCGAAGGGCAGGCCTTGCTGGTCAGTGTCGACGACGAAGGGCCGGGCATCGCCGAAGTCGACCAGCAGCGGGTATTCGAGCGCTTCTACAGCAAGGGCTCGACCAATGGCGCCGGGCTGGGGTTGTCGATCGTCAGCACCATCATGACCCGCCTGGGTGGCAGCGTGCAGTTGCGCAACCAGACGCCACACGGACTGCGCGCGACCTTGCGCCTGCCCGTGGAGCCCTGAACGCTTGCTAGTGTTTCTGGGCGATCTGGATCAGGTTGCCGCAAGTGTCATCGAACACCGCTACGGTGACCGGCCCCATGGCAGTAGGCGGTTGGGTGAACTGCACGCCCGCTGCGCACAGCCGGGTATATTCGGCCTGGATGTCCCGCACGCCGAACGAGGTGGCGGGGATGCCGTCCTGCTTGAGCGCGGCCTTGTAGACCTTGGCGGCCGGGTGCGCGTCGGGCTCGAGCAGCAGCTCGACGCCGTTGGGGTCGTTGGGGGAGGTGAGGGTCAGCCAGCGGTGTCGGCCCATGGGGATGTCGTGCTTGGGCTCGAAACCGAGTACGTAGTGGTAGAAAGCCAGGGCCTTGGCCTGGTCGTCGACGAGGATGCTGGTGACTATGATCTTCATGAACGCACACCGTATGCCTGGAGTCGTTGAGTACCAGTAAAGACAATCAGCGGCATTTGGCCAGGGCACCGGGTTCACCGCGAACCCTGCAACGCGATCCGACAGCATTTCTCTTCTCTTCACGGTCAAAGTTCCAGATGGGTTGGTGGCAATGGGGGTTGTAGCGTTGATCGGGCGATACCACCCAAACAAAGGAGTGAACCCCATGCAAGAAGAACCCGTTAACGAGCCAGACGACACGCTCGACCACGAACAGCTGGAAAATGCAGAACCGCAGGTAACGTTGTCCCGGCGCAAGCGCGGTATAGGGCCAGTAGTCGGCATGCCCTGCAGGCCAGGGTACAAGCTGATTGGTGATGACTGTGTAATCGCCAATATCGATTTCGAGTGAAGCAAAGGGGGGGCGCATCGCGCCCCTCGTAAAAACCTGCTCAAGCCATAGGTAAATCCTTCATCACCCGGCCCCCACCCAGCCGCTGCCGAGGGTAAAGTGACAGGCATGATCCCAGCGCGCCCAGACCGGCGTCAGAGAGGTGCCCGTGGCGGCCTACACATTGCGACAACTCAAGTACTTCGTTACCACTGTCGAGGCCGGCAGCGTGGCCGAAGCTTCACGCCAGCTGTACATTGCCCAGCCGTCCATCTCCACGGCCATCAAGAGCCTGGAAGAAAGCTTCGGCGTGCAGCTGTTCATCCGCCACCACGCCCAGGGTGTGTCTCTGACGCCCAGCGGCAAGCGCTTCTATGCCAAGACCAAGTCGCTGCTGCAGATGGCCCACGAATTCGAGCAGAACGCCCTGGCCGACAACGACACCGTGGCCGGGCAAATCGACATCGGCTGCTTCGAAACCGTGGCACCGCTGTACCTGCCGCGCCTGATCGCCGGCTTTCGCCAGCGTTACCCGGGGGTGGATATCCGCCTGCGCGACGGCGAGCAGCAGGACCTGATCCAGGGCCTGACTGCCGGTACCTTCGACCTGGCGTTCCTCTACGACCATGACCTGGACGGCACCATCGAGGCCGAGCCGCTCATGCCGCCGCAGAAGCCCTATGTGCTGCTCCCCGAGAACCACCGCTTTGCCGGGCAGGCCCAGGTGTCGCTGCGCGATCTGTGCCCGGAGCCGATGATCCTGCTGGACGTTGCCCCCAGCCGTACCTACTTCGTCAGCCTGTTCAACGAAATGGGCCTGACGCCCAATATCGTCTTCAGTTCGCCGTCGATCGAGATGGTACGCGGCATGGTCGGGCAGGGCTTTGGCTTTTCGTTGCTGGTGACGCGGCCGCATTCGGAGTACACCTACGACGGGCAACGCCTGGCCATGCTTGATATCGCCGAGCCAGTGGCGCTGTCAGGGCTGGCAGCGGCGTGGTTGAAGCGGGTGCAACTGACCAAGCCGGCGCAGTTGTTCGTCGAGTTTTGCCGGGAAGAACTGGCCAAGTTCTGAAACGGGCACGCCATGCAGGAGCATGGCGTGCCCGTTGGTCAGGGGTTGACCTGATAGCCGCGCCCTTGCAGGCAGCCGGCATAGGCACTGGCATGAGCCTGGGCTTTCGCTTCGTCCTGGCCGCGCCGGTCCTGACGGCGGTCCTGACGCTGGCGCATGCCACCGACCGCAGCACCGGCGGCGGCCACTTCGCCGGCGCGGTTCTGTCGGTATTGCTCCTTGGCATCGTCACCGACCCGGTCATACAGCTCGTCGTGCTGGTTGCCGCGCACCTGCGCGCCTGCCGCACCGGCAACCGCGCCGGCGGCGGCACCGCGTACCCGGCCACCGACATGGGGGTCGCTGGAGGTCGCGGCACTGTTCGCGGCATTGGTCGCGACAGTATTGCAATCATTGATATCCAGTTGCATCTGCTGGCTGCTCTGGCCCTTGAGCGGCACCACCGACTGCGCCTGGGCTGCCGATGCCGCGCACAGCAGCACCAGCAGGCAACTCCACGTGAACGTACGCATGGCAAACCTCCAGCGGGTGGGGATCCCGTTTCACAGGATAGTTCTCTTTGCTGCCGATGATGGCAGTTTTGCCGGGATGGTCTAAACCGGATAACAAACGTGGTTCGCCTGCGTATCACGGCGTGAATCCGGGCTACCTGTGGAAACCCCATGAGCCAGAGCCAGCAACTGATCATCTGTGAGTACTGTGACACGGTTTACAACCGTGCGCCGCTGCTCAAGCACCAGCGCGCCGTTTGCCAGCGCTGTGGCGGCGTACTGTACCGGCATACCTCGCTGACGGTGCAGCAACGCCTGGCCCTGAGTGTGACGGGTGGCATCCTGCTGGTGTTCGCCAACGCCTACCCGGTGATGACCATCGGCATGCAAGGGCTCACCCATTCCGCGACATTATGGGACTCGGTACAGATCCTCAGCCACGGCAGCATCACCTTCATCGCCCTGGTCATGGCCCTGTCGATCATCTTTGCGCCGGTGCTGCAGATTACCCTCTTGTGCTGGGTGTTGGGTTTCGCCCTGGCCGGCCAGCGCGCCCCCGGTTTTGCCCTGTGCATGCGCAGCCTGGAGGGCCTGCGGCCTTGGAGCATGCTGGAGGTGTGCCTGCTGGGGGCGATGGTGGCGGTGATCAAGCTGGCGGGGTTTCTCGACGTGATACCTGGCATCGGCCTGCTGGCGCTGGCAGCGCTGAGCATGCTGATCATCCATATCGCCGGCAAGGACATCCGCGGCCTTTGGGAGCAGGTATGAATACCCCGGCCAACGCCGACGACCTGGGCCTGTGCCTGTGCCATGGCTGCGGTCAGGCCTGCGAACTGGGCAGCGACAAGCACACCTGCGAGCGCTGTGGTGCCGCCATCCACCGGCGCAAGGCCAATGCAATCAGCCGTGGCTGGGCGTTTCTGCTGGCGGCGCTGGTTTTCTACATTCCCGCCAACCTGCTGCCGGTGATGCACACCGAAATGCTCGGCAGTGGCAGCGAAAGCACCATCGGTGGCGGCGTGCTGGAGTTCTGGGAGGCAGGGGCCTGGGACATCGCGCTGATCATCTTCATTGCCAGCGTGGGTGTGCCGGCCATCAAGTTCTTCTCGCTCGGCCTGTTGCTGTTCACCGCCCAGCGCGGTTCTACCTGGGCCTGCCGGCAGCGCTCGCAGCTGTACCGTTTCGTCGAGCTTATCGGCTACTGGTCGATGCTCGATGTGATGGTGGTGGCGCTGGTGGCGGCGCTGGTGCAACTGCGTGGGCTGGGCACCATCGAGCCGCGGGTGGGCATCCTGTTTTTCGGCATGGTGGTGGTACTGACCATGTTTTCTGCGATGAGCTTCGATCCACGCCTGATCTGGGATAGCCGTACCAACGAGGGAGGCCGCATTGATGGTGCAACAGACTGACAAGCGCGAGGGCGCGGGGCAGGTTGAAGTGCGCACCCGGCGCTGGAGCGTGTCGCTGATATGGATCGTGCCGATACTGGCGATCCTGATCGGCGCTTCGCTGGTGGTGCGCAACTGGATGCAGCAGGGCCCGGTCATCGCCATTTCCTTCCACACCGGGGAGGGGCTGGTGGCGCACAAGACCCAGGTCAAGTACCGCAGCGTGGTGATCGGCGAAGTCACCACGGTGGACCTGGCCGACGACAAGAAGAGCGTGGTCGCCAAGGTCCAGCTGTCCAACGACGCCCGTGCGTTCGCCACCCAGGGGGCGCGCTTCTGGGTGGTACGGCCACGCATTGGCGTGGGCGGCGTGTCCGGCGTGGACACGCTGCTGTCGGGCAGTTTCATCGGGGCGGATTCCGGCGAGTCGAAAGTGCCGGAAAAGTCCTTTGTCGGCCTGGAGCTGCCACCGCCGATCACCTACGACGAGAAGGGCAAGCGCTTTGTCCTGACCGCAAGTGACCTGGGCTCGCTGGATATTGGCTCGTCGATCTACTACCGCAAGATCCCGGTGGGCGAGGTGGTGTCCTTTGCCCTGCAGGGCGATGGCAAGGGCGTGGAGATCGGCGTGTTCGTGCAGGCCCCTTACGACAGCTTCGTCACCGCCGATACCCGCTTCTGGAACGCCAGTGGCGTCGACATGCAGATCGGTGCCAACGGCCTGAAGATCGATACCGAATCACTGTCATCGATCCTGGTGGGCGGGTTGGCCTTTGGCTCGCCCGACTTCGCCCCGCAAGCCGAGGCTGCTGCCGACCAGGCGCACTTCCAGCTGTTTGCCGACCGCGATACCGCCCTGGCACCGCCCAGTGGCCAGGCCCAGTACCTGCAGTTGCGCTTCGACCAGGCCATGCGCGGCTTGTCGGTAGGCGCCCCAGTGGAGTTCAAGGGGGTCGAGTTTGGCCGAGTCACATCGGTGCAGCTCGACTATGATGCCACCCGCCAGACCTTCCCGGTGGTGGTCAAAGCGGTGATCTACCCGCAGCGGCTGGGGCCGGTACACCGCAAGATGCTGTCTGTGTTCAAGCATTCCGAAGGTGACATGGACGGTGCGCGGCGGCTGATCGGCACCTTCGTCGAGCACGGCCTGCGGGCCCAGGCGCGCAGCGGCAACCTGATCACCGGGCAGATGTTCATCTCCCTGGACTTCTACCCGGATGCCCCCAAGGTGGCCTTCGACAAGACCGCAGACCCTATCACCATCCCCACATTGCCCGGCAGCCTGGAGCAGCTCCAGGAACAGCTGCAGCGGGTGGTGGAGCGCATCAGCAAACTGCCGCTGGAGAGCATCGCCAGCAACCTGGACGGCAGCCTGCGAGAGCTGCGTGCCAGCCTCAAGCAGTTCAATGGCCAGACGCTGCCGGAGGTGAAGGTGGCACTGGACGAAGTGCACAAGACCCTGCGCACGGCCAATTCGGCCATTTCCGAGGACTCGCCGCAGCGCGAGCGGATGGGGGAAACCCTGGACGAACTGGAGCGCATGTCGCGTTCGCTGCGAGACCTTGCCGATTACCTGGGGCGGCACCCCGAATCACTGATACGCGGCCGGCCGAAAGCGGCCACTGCCGCCGAGCTGGAACCCTGAGGAGACAGCCGATGCTTCGACTGCGCAATGTATGTGGCGCCGGCCTGCTGGCAGTGCTGTTGGGCTGCAGCAGTACCCCGAACAACTATCACACGCTGGTACCGAGCGAGCCAGTACGCGACGGTGGCCAGCGCATCCAGGTGGCGAGGGTGGTCGTGCCGCCGCAGGTGGACCGCCCGCAGTTGGTGGTGCGACAAGGGCAGAGCGGCCTGGCCATCCTCGAGACGGAGTGGTGGGGTGCCAACCTGGTGGATGAGTTTCGCAGCGCCTTGCAGGACCAGTTGGGCGGGCCGGTGGGTGGCGGCAAGGTGTTGTTGCGCGTGGACGTGCAGCGCTTTGATACCGTGCCGGGGCGCTACGCCTCGCTGGAGGCGGTATGGCGCCTGACGCGCTCGGGGGAGGCCGAACTGACCTGCCGTACCTCGCTACAGACGCCCGCAGACAGCAGCATCGCCAGCCTGGTCAATGCCCACCAGGCCAACCTGCGCAAACTGGCCGAGGCGGTGCGGGGGAGTGCCCGTCAGGGCAGCTGTTCTGCATCCTGAGCGTCTCGCGGACCGTTGTAGGAGCGGCCTTGTGTCGCGATAGGGCCGCTCCTACAAGGTAATCAGTTCAGGCGTCCAGCATTCTGTTTCTTGCCACTGCTGACCATTTCCTGTCCCCGCTCGGCTTTGTCCATTGGCAACTGGTCGAATTCGCGCAGGCCATCCTTGCGGTACGGGTCGCCGATCCAGCGCGGCGCCACCACAAACTGCGGGCTCACCAGGCTCTTGGCCGGCTCGTAACGGTCGTAGCTCAGCCCGGCCAGGTCGGACAGGGTATGGATCAGGTGCGAGCTGCTGTAGGGGCGATCGGCCATCGCCTGCAAGTCGCGCGGGTGCTCGGCCTGCCAGCTTGGCGAAGTCCACAGCAAGAACGGGATGGTGTACATCGGCCGGGTCGGCGCGCCTTCGTTGCGCCCCAGGCGGTCGTGGTTGCCAGAGCTGTACACATCTTCGCCATGGTCGGACAGGTACAGCAGGAAACCATTGGGGGAACTGGCCGAGTAACGCTTGATCAGGCTAGACACCACGTAGTCGTTGTAGCGCACCGCGTTGTCGTAGAAGTTGTAGGTTTGCACCTGGTCGTCCGTCAGCTTGCCGGGCACCCCCTGACGGTCGTTGAAGTGCGCGTAGTCGTCCGGGTAGCGGTAGCGATAGTCCATGTGCGTACCCAGCAGGTGCACGATGATGAACTTGTTTGGCGCCGGGTCCTGCAGGGCCTTCTCGAACGGCGACAGCACCACGTCGTCGTATTGGCTGGCATTCTGGTTGCGCTGGTTGTTCAGGTAGACCGGCGCGTCCGACTGCTGCGAGAAGGTGGTCAGCATGGTGTTGCGCTTGGTCATGGTCTGCTGGTTGGTGATCCAGAAGGTCTTGTAGCCGGCCTGTTTCATCAGGTTGATCAGCGACGGGTCGGTGAGGAAACGGTCCGGGTTCTGCTCGTCGCCGAAAGTGAGGATCTGCTGCATCACTTCGATGGTATACGGGCGTGGCGACACCACGTTGCGGAACACCGTCAGGCCCTTGTCGCTGGCGGCCAGCGCATCGAGGTTGGGCGTGGTGTCGCGGTTGTAGCCATACAGGTGCATGTGTTCGCGAGTGGTGGATTCGCCCAGCACCAGCACCAGCGTGCGTGGCGCTGCACCGCTGCTGTCACGCAGGTTCTGCAGGGGCGGCAGCGCGGCGTTCTGGGCCAGCAGCTGCTGCATGTTGTCCAGTTGCTGGCGGTACTGGCGGTAGCCGACCAGCAGTTGCCAGGGCACGGCGGGCTCCATGCGTTGCTGCACTTTCTCCGCCGCGTCGGCGAAGCTGCGCTCCTGGGTGACCATCTGCTTGTAGAACGGGTACACCAGGTTGGCCAACAGCAACAGGGCGACCACCGGCAGGCGGCTGCGCAGTGGCAGGCTGACCGGGCGTATGCGCTTCCACAGCAGCACCGCCCCCAGCGTGTAAAACAGCAATGCCAGGCCCAGCCAGGCGCTGAAGTACTGGCTGAAGTACTCACCGGCCTCGGCAGTGTTGGACTCGAACATCACGAAAATGACGCTTTGCGAGAACTCCTGGCGATAGATGCCGAAGTAGCTCAGACCCACCAGTGAAGCGGCCCACAGCACCAGGCCTATACCTGCGGCCGTGGCGCGGGTGAAGCGCGGCAGCAGCAGTACCGGTGCCAGCCACAGACTGCTGAGGAAGAATGCATCGCGAAAGCCGGCGAACCCGGTGGTACCGCTGAACAGCAGCAACGCCTGGGTCACCCCCGAGAAGTACCAGAAGAACAGCAAAAGCCAGCCCAGGCCGGCCCAATCCACGCGCTTGGGCGAGGAGGGGGATGGAGTGTGTGACACGTATGCCTCGTCGTACTTGGCGGCCAGCGGATGTGCTCGTGGCCGGAAAGGGCGTGACGCTAATCTGCCGAGCGTGAAAATAACGTCAACGAGACGCTGGCCCAGGCAAGGTATGATGTATTCAGCCAAACCGGACTGACAGGTCGAGTGAGAATGAACCGTCGCAAGAAGATCAAGCAGCTACTGCAGGCGCACGCCAAGAAGGCCAGTGCCAAGCTGGCGCCGCGCAAGCCCAAGTACATTTGCAAGGCCGACCGTTTGAAGATGGAGGCCGAGGCGGCAGCGGATACCCCCACCTGACTGACTGGCGCGGACCTTGTAGGAGCGGCCTTGTGTTGCGATCGGGCCGCAGAGCGGCCCCACGATATCAGCATTGAAGCAGATATCGCCGGGGCCGTTTTGCGGCCCGATCGCGACACAAGGCCGCTCCTACAGGGAGCGCGTTGGCGGCTTGCGGTCAGCGGCGATAGTAGCGGTGGTCATCATTGTAGCGGTGGTGCATGGCCCGCTCATGGCGGTGCTCCCAGTCGCGGCGCCGTTCCCAGTCGCGTCGGCGTTCCCAGTCTCGCCGGCGCTCCCAATCACGGCGGGCCTGCTCGCGGCGCCACTGCTCGCGGCGCCAGTCGCTGCGGTGGTCATGCCAGCGGTCGTCATCGTGGGCCAGCAACGTGGCTGGCTGTTCATCGGCCACACTGGCCACCCTGGACCAGGGGTTGCCGGCAGGCTGCAACGGTGATTGAACCGCCGGGGCAGCCACTGCGGGCGCCTTCATCTGTGTTGCCGATGCCGTGCCCATCGCCGCGAACGAGAACAGGCCGAGCAGCATCAACCTTGCGACATGTATTTTCATGAGCGAAGCCAACCTCTGATAACAATTGAGCCATCAGGCCAGCAGGTGTCGGGCGAACCTAGTCTCGCGTTCCGTTTCCTTTCTGTGCCTCCCACATAGACCGGTAAACGGGAAAAAGTTCGCAGCGGCAACAACTTGTAGAACTTCAGCGCTTCAAAAAAGGGCACCTTGCGCCTATGGCGACACAAAACAAGCTGTACCTGTGGCAGCGGAGCTCATTTACCATGGCGGCCGTTTTTGACCATTACCAAGGAAACCCGCCATGAGCGCCCCCCAGTTTCGCACCCCCACAGTCGCCGATGCCGAACGCTGCTATGCCATCGAAATCGGTGCCTACGAAGGCGACGAGGCGGCCACGCTGGAGAAGATCCGCACCCGCATCGCGCAGTATCCGCAGGGCTTCCTGGTGCTGGAAAACGCGGGCGAGATCGTCGGTTTCATCAATAGCGGCTGTGCCCACGAAGTGGTGATGTCCGATGAGGCATTCAAGGAGTTGGTCGGGCACGACCCGGCGGCGCCAAACGTGGTGATCATGTCGGTGGTGGTTGACCCGGCGTACCAGGGCAAAGGCTACGCCAAGCAGTTGATGGATGAATTCATCGCACGCATGAAGGCGGCGGGCAAGCTGACCATTCACCTGATGTGCAAGGAACAGCATGTGGCGTTGTACCGGAAGCTGGGCTATCAGTACGTGAAACCGTCGCCGTCGGACCACGGCGGCATGGCCTGGCATGAGATGCTCATGGTCCTCTGATTTCGCAAGACACGGCAGCGTTGCCGGCGATGGGCCGCCAAGGCGGCCCCGAATGGTTGCTTATTCGCCGCTGACCAACT
This sequence comes from Pseudomonas sp. 13159349, assembly GCF_013305685.1. Lineage (NCBI taxonomy): Bacteria > Pseudomonadati > Pseudomonadota > Gammaproteobacteria > Pseudomonadales > Pseudomonadaceae > Pseudomonas > Pseudomonas sp. 13159349. The sequence continues at coordinate 2,451,356 of NZ_CP045553.1, forward strand.
GGCGTGCCAACTGGTTGTGGCGCTCCAGCACCCGTGGCAGGTCGACCGTGGCCAGCTGGCCGTCCTTCACCACCACACGGCCATTGATGACACTGGTGTGCACCTGGGTCGGGGTGCAGAACACCAGCGCCGCCAACGGGTCGTGGTGGCCACCGGCATAGGCCACGTGGCCAAGGTCGAAGGCGACGAAATCGGCCACCATGCCTGGCGCCAGTGCGCCGATGTCATTGCGGTTGAGCACCTTGGCGCCGCCGAGCGTTGCAATTTCCAGCGCCTCGCGTGCAGTCATCGCGTCGGGGCCGAAGCCCACCCGTTGCAGCAGCAAGGCCTGGCGCACTTCACCGATCATGCTGGCGCCGTCGTTGGATGCCGAACCGTCGACCCCAAGGCCCACCGGCACCCCGTGGTCGCGCATCTTGCGCACCGGCGCGATGCCCGAGGCCAGGCGCATGTTCGAGCATGGGCAGTGGGCGACACCCGTGCCGGTGCGGGCGAACAGCTCGATGCCATGCTGGTCGAGTTGCACGCAGTGGGCGTGCCAAACGTCGTGGCCGACCCAGCCGAGGTCTTCGGCATATTCGGCGGGGGTCATGCCGAACTTCTCGCGGCTGTAGGCGATGTCGTTGACGTTCTCGGCCAGGTGGGTGTGCAACGACACCCCGTACTGGCGCGCCAGCACGGCTGCTTCGCGCATCAGGTCGCGGCTGACCGAGAACGGCGAGCAGGGCGCCACCACGATGCGGCGCATCGAGCCGTGGCTGGCGTCGTGATAGTCCTCGATCAGGCGCTGGGATTCCTTGAGGATGTCGGCTTCCTTTTCCACCACCGAATCAGGCGGCAGTCCGCCCTGGCTGCGGCCCACGCTCATGCTGCCGCGCGCGGCGTGAAAGCGCATGCCGATCTCGTCGGCGGCATGGATGCTGTCGTCGAGCTTGCAGCCGTTGGGGTAGATGTACAGGTGGTCGCTGGAGGTGGTGCAGCCGGACAGGATCAGTTCGGCCATGGCGGTCTGGGTCGACACCGCGATCATCTCGGGTGTCAGGCGTGCCCAGATCGGGTAGAGGTTGGTCAACCAGTTGAACAGCTCGCCGTCCTGGGCCGCCGGCACCACGCGGGTGAGGCTCTGGTACATGTGGTGGTGGGTGTTTACCAGGCCCGGGATGACCACCTTGCCGCCCATGTCCAGCACCACGTCGGCATGCTGTGGCAGGGTATCGCTGGGGCCGACCTGGCGGATCAGGTTGCCTTCGATGAACATTCCGCCGTTCCTGATCTCGCGGCGTTCGCCGTCCATGGTGACCAGAAGTTCGGCGTTTTTGACCAGTAGCGTTGTTGGAGCATTTGTAGATGACATGGCTTGAGTCTGTCGCAATACGCATCGGCGATTACCGATGTCATAGGCGCAGGGCATTGTAAGCAAGGTTTTTGCGGATTGTATACAGGGCTGATGGTCCTGTGCTGGCCTCTGTATGTGCGGCCCCCTGTGGGACCGCGCAAATGCTCGACAGCGGGGTCACTCGGCCATCTGCAACTCAGGCAGCTTCACCCGGAACGCGCGGGTCAGCCCCAGCAGCACCACAAGGCCCATGCCCATCCAGCACAAACCGATGGTGAACGACAGGCTGGTAAGGCTGCTCCACAGCCACAACGTGCTGAGGAAGCCCAGGCCGGGAATGGCGCCATACAGCAAGTAGTTGCGACCACCACGCAGCTTCTGGTCGATGAGGTAGTGCTTGACCACGGCCAGGTTCACCGCCGAAAAGGCGAACAGCGCGCCAAAGCTGATCATGTTTGCCACCGTGTCGAGGGTGATCACCAAGGCAATCAGCGACAGCAGGCTGACCAGCAGGATGGCCGTGGCCGGTACGCGCTTTTTCGTCACCAACTGGCCGAACGCGCGGGGCAACGCACCGTCGCGGCCCATGGCGAACAGCACCCGCGACACGCTGGCCTGGGACACCATGGCCGAGGCGAAGCAGCCGGCCACGTAGGTGGCGGTGAAGGCGGTCACCAGCAGCTCGCCGCCAACCCGGCGCATCACGTCCACCGACGCCGAGTCCGGGTCGGCGAAGCTGCCCCAGTCAGGGAACACCATCTGTGCGCAGTACGACACCACCAGGAACAACATGCCGCCGATCAGCGACACGGCGAGGATCGCCACGGGGATGCGGTAGGTGGGGTTGCTGGTTTCCTCGGCCATGGTCGAGACCGCATCGAAGCCCAGGAACGACAGGCACAGCACGGCGGCGCCGGTCATGATCAACGGCACGCTGAAGCCTTCGTGGTGGAACGGCGCCAGCAGCGACACCGGCTGCGCCTGCCCGCTGAGGTTGTGGATGGACAGGGCGACGAACACGATGATGAACACCAGTTGCACCACCACCAGGATCCAGTTCACCCGGGTGATCGACTCGATGCCGATCAGGTTGAGGAAGGTGACCAGGGCAATGGAGCCCGCCACCCACACCCAGGCGTGGATGGCCGGGAAGTACTCCGACATGTAGATGCCGATCAGCAGGTAGCTGAGCAGCGGCAGGAAGATGTAGTCGAGCAGCAGGGTCCAGCCGGTGATGAAACCGATGTGGCTGCCGAAGGCCTTGCGGGTGTAGGTGTAGACCGAGCCGGAGTAGGGGTGGGCCTGGACCATGCGGCCATAGCTGTAGGCGGTCAGCAGCATGGCGGCGAGGGTCAGCAGGTAGGCGATGGGCAGGTGCCCCTTGGTCATCTGGGTGACCAGCCCGTAGGTGGTGAATACTGCAAGGGGGACCATGTAGGCCAGGCCGAACAGCACCAGGGCGGGCAGCCCCATGGACTTGCGGAAACGGCCGTTGCTGGCGGTGGGTTGCGACGGGCTATGTGCAGGGCTATGGGCTGTACTTGTTGTTGTATGCATTGCTAACTCCTGGAAAGGGATGCAGGACGCCGCGGTATGCGAGCGGGCTCGATACCGGTGGGTGTTGTGCAAGGAGGTCGAGCGGGTGGCTCGCAGCGCTGGGGCGGGTTGATGCTCCCACACCCCGCCGGCACCCGGAATCACCCTTTGGGGTGAGCCGGCAGGGGGCTTTGCCTGCTCACCCCAAAGGGTGATTTCGGTGTTTGCAGTGCCATGGGAGTATCTGGCCAACGACGCACCGCACTGGCGGCGGTGCCTTTACTTGAGACGGCAGGCCCACAGTGACTGATCAATTGCTTTCGCAACAGTGGTTCGAGCACCTGGCCAAGGTCACCGAGGCGATCGGCCGACCGGGCTTTGCCGCCTCCCTGTTTGCTGCGTTTGGCGTGATCCGACCGATCCAGGCGACCACGGTGTACCTGTACCCGCACGATGGCATGCCCTGCGCGCTGTTCGAGCAGGACGACAAGGCGCCCTGGCAGCCCGAGGGCAATGTCAGCCGCTACCTGTCCGGCTTCTATCTGCTCGACCCGTTCTACGGCGCCTGTGTGGAGCAGGTCGAGTCCGGTTGCTACGGCCTGTTCGAAGTGGCGCCCGACCATTTCGAGGTCAGCGAGTACTACCAGTCGTTCTACCGGCACTCGCACCTGGAGGATGAGCTCAACTACATCCTGCAGGTCGCGCCCGGGCAGAGCCTGGCAGTATCGCTGGCGTTCACCGACAAGCTCGATGGGCAAACCCGTGCGTTGTTCGCGCGTATCACGCCCTGGGTGCTGGCGGTGCTCAGCAAGCATTTCGCCGGGCTGGACAGCCGCGCCGGGCGCTTCGAGAACATCCTCGAGCAGCGCATCCACGCGGCGCTGAACAACTTCGGCAGCTCGCTGCTGACCGAGCGTGAATGCCGCATCGCCCAGCTGATCCTGCGGGGCCACTCGACCAAGTCGCTGGCCGAGCGCCTGGGGGTATCGGAGGACACCATCAAGTCACACCGCAAGAACGTCTACGCCAAGCTCGACATCGGCACCCAGTCCGAGCTGTTCTCCCTGTTCATCGACGCGCTGGCCAATGCCCAGGGCGTGCTGGGCAAGGACCCGCTGGAAAGCTACATGGGCAAGCTGCGCTGAGCGCAAGCCACCCTGCAACCCCACCGCAAAGGAAAACCAACAATGAATGCGCCTTTCGCCCCGCAACGCCAGACCCGTGACTATCAGGCAGCCGATGCCGCGCACCACATCCATGCCTTCCTCGACCAGAAGGCGCTGAACGCCGAAGGGCCACGAGTGATCGTCGGTGGCGAACGCCTGCACCTGTGGGACAGCGAGGGCAAGCGCTACCTGGACGGCATGTCCGGCCTGTGGTGCACCCAGCTCGGCTACGGCCGCCGCGACCTGACAGCCGCCGCGGCCACGCAGATGGACCAGTTGGCTTACTACAACATGTTCTTCCACACCACTCACCCGGCGGTGATCGAACTGTCCGAGCTGCTGTTCAGCCTGTTGCCTGGGCACTACAGCCACGCGATCTACACCAACTCCGGCTCCGAGGCCAACGAGGTGCTGATCCGTACCGTGCGCCGCTACTGGCAGGTGGTCGGCCAGCCGGACAAGAAGATCATGATCGGCCGCTGGAACGGTTACCACGGCTCGACCCTGGCGGCCACGGCGCTGGGTGGCATGAAGTTCATGCACGAAATGGGCGGGTTGATCCCGGATGTGGCGCACATCGATGAACCGTACTGGTACGCCGAGGGCGGCGAGCTGACCCCGGCCGAGTTCGGCCGCCGCTGCGCCCTGCAGCTGGAGGAGAAGATCCTCGAACTGGGGGCCGAGAACGTCGCCGGCTTTATCGCCGAGCCGTTCCAGGGCGCGGGCGGCATGATCTTCCCGCCGGAAAGCTACTGGCCCGAGATCCAGCGCATCTGCCGCCAGTACGACGTGCTGCTGTGCGCCGATGAAGTGATCGGCGGCTTTGGCCGCACTGGTGAATGGTTTGCCCACGAGTACTTCGGCTTCGAGCCCGACACCCTGTCCATCGCCAAGGGCCTGACCAGCGGCTACGTGCCCATGGGTGGCCTGGTGCTGAGCAAGCGCATTGCCGAGGCGCTGGTGGAGCGGGGCGGGGTGTTCGCCCACGGCCTGACCTATTCGGGCCACCCGGTGGCGGCGGCGGTGGCCATCGCCAACCTGAAGGCGCTGCGTGACGAAGGCATCGTGCGCCAGGTGAAGGACGACACCGGGCCGTACCTGCAACGCATCCTGCGCGAGGTGTTCGCCGACCACCCGTTGATCGGCCAGGTTCAGGGTGCCGGGTTGGTGGCGGCGCTGCAGTTCGCCGAGCACAAGCCGACGCGCAAGCGCTTTGCCAACGAGAACGACCTGGCATGGCAATGCCGTACCTTCGGTTTCGAGGAAGGGGTGATCATTCGCTCCACCCTGGGCCGGATGATCATGGCGCCGGCACTGATCGCCAACCACAGCGAGCTGGATGAGCTGGTAGAGAAGACCCGCATTGCCGTGGACCGCACGGCGCGCCTGGTCGGCAAGCTCTAGACCGCTGATCCCTGTGGGAGCGGGCAAGCCCGCGAACACCGGCGAAGCCGGTGCCATCCACCGTGTCGCCTGGTTCGCGGGCATGCCCGCTCCCACAGAGGGAGTGCGGCGTGCTTGCGGACTGTGTGGTACCTGTTACTTGCGCAAGACGACCGCATGACGGTCGCCTGGAGTACAAATGTACACCCTCGAATTCTGGCAACAACGTGCCTCGGACCTCTACCTCCCGGCCAATGCACTGATCGACGGCAAGCCCGTCAACGCACAGGACGGCGCTACCTTCGCCGCCATCAACCCCGCCACCAACAAGGTATTGGCCCAGGTCACCGCCTGCGGTCAGGCCGAGGTCGACCTGGCCGTCGCCAGCGCCCGCAGGGCTTTCGAACAAGGCCCATGGCCGCGCATGGCCCCGGGTGAGCGCAAGAAAGTGCTGCTGCGCCTGGCCGAGCTGATCTTGGCCCATCGCGAAGAACTGGCGTTGCTGGACTCGCTGAACATGGGCAAGCCGGTCATGGACGCCTACAACATCGACGTGCCGGGCTCGGCGCAGGTGTTCGCCTGGTATGGCGAGGCGCTGGACAAGCTGTACGACCAGGTGGCACCCACCGCGCCCAACGCGTTGGCCACCATCACCCGCGAAGCCCTCGGCGTGGTCGCCGCCGTGGTGCCGTGGAACTTCCCGCTCGACATGGCCGCCTGGAAGCTCGCCCCGGCGCTGGCTGCCGGCAACAGCGTGGTGCTCAAGCCCGCCGAGCAATCACCGTTCTCGGCCCTGCGCCTGGCCCAGCTGGCGCTGCAGGCCGGTGTGCCGGAAGGCGTGCTGAACGTGGTGCCGGGCCTGGGCGAGCAGGCCGGGCAGGCACTGGGCCTGCACCCGGACGTGGACTGCCTGGTGTTCACCGGCTCCACCCAGGTGGGCAAGTACTTCATGCAGTATTCGGCCCAGTCCAACCTCAAGCAGGTATGGCTGGAGTGCGGCGGCAAGAGCCCCAACCTGGTGTTCGAAAACTGCCAGGACCTGGACCTGGCTGCGGAAAAGGCGGCATTTGGCATCTTCTTCAACCAGGGCGAAGTGTGCTCGGCCAACTCGCGGCTGTACGTGCAGCGCTCCATCCATGACGAGTTCATCGAGCGCCTGCAGGCCAAGGCCCGCCAGTGGCTGCCAGGCAACCCGCTGGACCCGGCGAGCCGTGCCGGTGCAATTGTCGATGCCGGTCAGGCTGGCCGGATCGAAGCCGCCATCGCCCGCGCCGGGCAGGATGGCGCGCGGTTGGTGTGCGGTGGTCGGCGCCTGACCATCGACGGCTCGGACAATTACATCGAGCCGACCATTTTTGCCGGTGTCGATGGCCGTATGAGCCTGGCGCGGGAAGAGGTATTCGGGCCGGTTCTGGCGGTCAGTGCCTTCGACAGTGAAGAGCAGGCCGTGCGCCTGGCCAACGACAGCATCTATGGGCTGGCGGCGTCGGTGTGGAGCGATGACTTCAACCAGGTGCACCGCGTGGCACGGGCGTTGAAGGCCGGCACCGTGTCGGTGAACACGGTCGATGCGCTGGATGTGACGGTGCCGTTCGGCGGCGGCAGGCAGTCCGGGTTTGGCCGCGACCTGTCGCTGCACTCGTTCGACAAGTATTCGCAGCTCAAGACCACCTGGTACCAGTTGCGCGCCTGATACCCTGAAGGCATACCCAGGACCTGTAGGAGCGGCCTTGTGTCGCGATAGGGCTGCAAAGCAGCCCCAGGGTTTCAGCACAGATGCACAAATTGCCGGGGCTGCTTTGCAGCCCTATCGCGACACAAGGCCGCTCCTACAAGGGCCGGTACTGGCTAGAAGAGCCATGCAAGACTAAATTTCTTCTCTAGCCCGGCAAAAAGCCCGTCCGCCCTCTACACTGCTGCGGGTATCAGCCAAGGCAATGTGCCATACATGGAGTACCTGGGATGGGCTGCGTGTCGAATGGTCGTGCTGCTGGCAACGCCGGACGTGGCATTTCACTGCAGTGGCTGGTGGCACTCGCCATCGTGCTGGGCATGTTGCTGCTCGGCGCCGCCCTGGCCTGGCAGGGCTATCACGGCATTCGTCAGACCTTGGTGGCCGCAGCGGGTGATTCTGCCCAGCAAATAGGCAAGACCATCGACGAGCGCGCCCGGCGCCTGATCGACCCCGTGCACAGCAGTATCCGCCTGCTGGCCCACAACCCGGCCGCGCAAACCCCGGCTCAGCGCCTGGAACGCTTGCCGCAACTGGTCGAGACGCTGGACGCCAACCGCATGCTAAGTGCTGCCTACATGGGTTACCCCAGTGGTGAGTTCCTGCTGGTGCGCCGCTTGCGTGACCCGCAGTTGCTGCAGCGTTTCGCTGCGCCGCCGGGCACGGTATTTCTGGTGCAGAGCGTCAGCCGTGAGGGCGGGGAGGTGCAGGGTGAATGGCGCTTCTACGACCGCTCGCTGAACCTGCTGCAGGCCCAGGCCAAGCCTGAATACCGCTACGATCCGCGCACGCGCCCATGGTTTGTCGAAGCCAGTGCCCAGCCCACCACCGTGCTGACCCACCCCTATGTGTTCTTCACCACCCGCGAGATCGGCCTGACCATGGCCCAGCGCAGCCTCGCCGGCGGGGCGGTGATCGGCATGGACGTTTCGGTCGACGACCTGGCCAGTGAGACTCAGGGCCTGCGCATGACCCCCAGCACCGAGATCGTCGTGATCGACGACCAGGGCAGCGTGGTGGCCTACCCGGACCTGCAGCGGGTAATCGTGCACGAAGGGCAGGCCGTGCGCTTGTCGCGCATCGCCGAACTGGGCATCCCCAGCCTGGAGCACCTTTACGCCGACCTGCCGCAAGGCCCCCGGCCGCAGCCTTATCAGGTGGACGGGCAGACCTGGTATGGCATGCGTGTGCAACTGACCAACCTGGCCGGGCAGGACCTGCAGGTGCTGATTGCCGTGCCAGGCCATGAGTTGCTGGCCGGTGCACGCAAGGTACTGCTCGAACAGTTGCTCTGGACCGCTGCCCTGATAAGCGTGCTGCTGGTGCTCGGTGGTGTGCTTGGCCGGCGTATCGGCCGCCCGTTGCGGTTGCTGGCTGAACAGGTACAAGGCCTGGCTGGCTTTGATTTCAGCCGCGAAGTCGGGGTGCGCTCGCGGGTATCCGAAGTGCGCGAGCTGAGCCGCGTGCTTAGCCGCATGTCCGGCACCATCCGCAGCTTTCAGGCGATTACCCTCACACTCAGTAGCGAGCGCGACCTGGAACGCATGCTCGACGGTGTGTTGACCCATCTGGTGGAAGCCGCTGGGGGCAGTGCCGGCGTGGTTTACCTGTTCGATGCCGAACACGCCTTGCTGCGCCTGGCCGCTGCCTGCCATGGCGAGCAGTACCCTGGCGAGCTGGCCGTGGACGAGACTGCCCAGCAGCACCTGGCCACGGCAGTGAGCCAGGCCCTCGGCCTGCATGAGGGCACCCTGGCCTTGGTGCTGAATGACCGCAGCCAGGCGCTGCTGGGCATATTGATCCTGCAACTGGGCGATGGACATGTACACGAGCAGGCAGGCCAGCCGTTGCGCAGCTTTGTCGCGGAACTGTCCGGGGTGGCGGCGGTGGCCATCGAGACGCGCCAGCTGGCCGAAGCCCAGCAACGCCTGCTGGATGCCATGATCAAGTTGCTGGCCGATGCCATCGATGCCAAGAGCCCCTATACCGGTGGCCATTGCGAGCGGGTGCCACAACTGGCGCAGATGCTGCTGGACCAGGCGGTGGCGGCCGAAACCGGCCCGTACGCCAGTTTCAGCATGACCGCGGCTGAACGCTACGAATTCCACGTCGCGGCCTGGCTGCACGACTGTGGCAAGGTCACCAGCCCCGAGTATGTAGTGGACAAGGCGACCAAGCTGGAAACCTTGTACAACCGTATCCACGAGGTGCGCATGCGTTTCGAGGTGCTCTGGCGGGATGCCGAGCTGGCTTATTGGCAAGGCCTGGCCAGCGGTGGCGACCAGCAGGCGCTGCAAGCCACCCTGGTGCGCAGCCAGGCGCAGTTGCAGGACGACTTCGCCTTCGTCGCCCAGGCCAACATCGGCGGCGAGTTCATGCAGGACGCCGACATCGAGCGCCTGCAGCAGATTGGCCAGCGCCTTTGGCAGCGCCATTTCGACAACCGCCTGGGCATCTCCCGTGATGAGCTGGAGCGCTTTGCTGACGTGCCTCCACCTGCGCTACCGGTTGACGAGCCACTGCTGGCCGACCGCCCCGAGCATTGCGTGCCCTGGGGCCCCCGCAAGCCGCCGGTGGCCAAGGACGACCCGCGCAACCGCTGGGGCTTCGACATGCGCCTGCCGGCCTGTGCCAGCAATTACGGCGAGCTGTACAACCTGGCGATCCGCCGCGGCACGCTGAATGACGAGGAACGCTTCAAGATCAACGAACACATCGTGCAGACCATCATCATGCTCAGTTCCTTGCCGTTCCCCCGCCAGCTCAAGCGGGTTCCGGACATCGCTGGCAACCACCACGAGAAAATGGACGGCAGCGGCTACCCGCGCAGGCTGGGCGAGCAGGACCTGGGCATTGCCGAGCGGGTGATGGCGATTGCCGACATCTTCGAGGCGCTTACCGCGGCCGACCGGCCCTACAAGGCGCCGAAGACCTTGTCCGAGTCGGTGAAGATCCTGGTGGGCATGGCCCGCGGCGGGCACATCGACGGCCAGTTGCTGGAGCTGTTCCTCAGCAGCGGGGTGTACCGCCAGTATGCCGAGCGGTTCCTGCGTGCCGAGCAGATCGACGAGGTGGACGTGGCTTACTGGCTGGGGCAGATGCGTTGCCCGGCTTGAGCGAAAAATCAGATTTAGCCCCTTCCTTGTAGGCCATTTCCCAAAGATACTCACGCCGCCTGTTTCCCGTTGCGGCCGCTTTGGCAGCGCTCTAGTCTCGGCGGGTCGCTGCACATCAGCGATCGGCTTTGACAGGCCGCGACGAGATACTTCGCATGGCTTTGCGCTTCATGGTGGCTGTGCATGGGGCACGTTCGCGTGCGCCGGTTCTGGTATCCGCCGGTCTGTCAACCTATGTACAGCTGCCACCTACTTGTTTGACAGCAGGCCGGTAGTGGCCCAACAAATGGATACCAAAGCATGCTGAAAGTTGTCCCCGATCCACCCCACATCGCCCGATTCCTTCGAAGACACTTTGCACCAGGGCATAAGTAATGTGTTGCCTGTTCTGGCCTCTTCGCGGGCACGCCCGCTCCCACAGGATCTTCACCGTACTCAAGAGTTGCACAGTACCTGTGGGAGCGGGCGTGCCCGCGAAAGGGCCAGTGCAAGCAGTCGAGAAATTTCAGGGGATTCACCAATGACCACAGAAGAGACCCAATTTACCGTCGGCAAGACCACCTTCTACCAAGGCGAAAACGGCACCCATCCACTGTTCCGCATCGAGCCCGGCATCCCCTGCCGCGATGCCCGCGAGCAGTCCTCGGAATTGATGGGCTATGTCCGCGAACTGACCATTACCGGCCTGATGGATGAGAAACCGATGATGATCTGGGCCGCCCATTACCTGAGCGCGATGGCCAAGGCGCTGATGGATGATGCCGAACTGGGCATGAAGCACTGAGGTATCGCAGGCAGGCGCGGTTTCCTGTAGGAGCGGCCTTGTGTCGCGAAAGGGGTGCGAAGCGCCCCCAACGATCTGTGCATCACCGCAAAAACGCCGGGGCCGCTTTGCGGCCCTTTCGCGACACAAGGCCGCTCCTACAGGAATCGCGCCGTCCATGAGGTACAGGGCATGGCCATCAGTGATCGCTCACCTCATTCATACTCCCGCACCCCAGCAATATGCCGCCCGGCCACATAGCCAAAGGTCAGCGCCGGGCCCAGGTTGATACCACCCGACGGATACCAGCCGCCAAACACGCTGGCCATGTCGGTACCCGCCGCATACAGGCCAGCAATCGGCTGCCCAGCTTCATCCAGCACTCGGGCATTCCCGTCGGTGCGCAGCCCGGCAAAGGTGCCAAAGCAGCCGGGCTGCACCTTCACCGCATAGAACGGCCCATGTTCGATAGGCGCCACGCAAGGGTTTGGCCCCTTGTGCTGCGGGTCACCCTGCTTGCGGTTGAACGGTGTGGAACCACGGCCGAACGCCGGGTCCTGGCCGTTGCGGGCATGGTTGTTGAAGTCGCTGACCGTGGCGCGCAACCCTACCGGGTCGATGCCGCAGGCCTGGGCCAACTGCTCGAGGGTGGCAGCCCGCTTGAGATAGCCGCTGCGCACGTGCGGCCACACCGGCAGTGGCGCCGGGCGGGCGTGGCCCAGGCCGTAGCGGCGCAGGAAACGGTGGTCGCAGACCAGCCACGAACACACCTCTTCGCCCTGTGGCACCGCCGCGACCATCGCTGACACGTAGTCGTAGTAACCATGCGCTTCGTTGACGAAACGCTTGCCGTTGGCCAGCACGCCGATGATGCCCGGTTTGCCGCGTTCGATGATGTGCGGGAAATGGCCGACGCTGCCGTCGCGGTGCGGCACGCGCGAAACCGGCGCCCAGGCCACCGGCGACTTCAGGTCGGTAGCGACCACGCCGCCGGCCGACTCGCCCAGGCGCAGGCCGTCACCCGAACAACCTTTGGGGGGCAGGGCCAGGTTGTCATGGCCACTGGCATCGCGCGGGAACAGTTGCTTGCGGCGGGCGTTGTCGTTGGGGAAGCCACCCGCCGCAAGCACCACGGCCTTGGCACGGATCAGTTGCTCGCCCTGCGGTGTAGCCACTAGCGCGCCCCGCACCTGGCCATCCTCGACCAGCAGGCGTTTGGCCGGCGCCGATTCCTGCAGGCGCACGCCCAGGTCTTGTGCCGACCTGGCCAGGCGGGCCACCAGCGCCACGCCGTTGACCAGGTGCATCGCCCGGCCGTACCGGGCCAGGTGATACAGGTGGCGGCCAAAGCGTTTGCACACGTGCAGCAAGGCCTTGGGCGAGCGGGTCATGTTGAGGAACGCGGCAAGGTCGGCACCCGCCATGATCGGCATGCCCATGAACGAGGTTTCGCGCATGGTCTTGCGCAGGCGTGGCAGCAGCGCACCCACCTCGCGGGCATCATAGGGCGCGGCAATCACCTGGTGCCCGCCCTGGGCCGCGCCCGGTGTGTCGCCATGCATGTCGGGGATGCCGTTGCCGTCGGCAAACTGCAGTGCCGTGTGCTTTTCGAAAAACGTCACCATGTGCGGGCAGGCTTCGAGGAAGGCGTCGACGCGTTCGGCGTTGTAATACGCCCCCAGTTCATTGCGCAGGTAGGTACGCGGCTGCTCGATGTCCTCCTCGATGCCAGCCCGGCGTGCCAGCGGGTTGCGCGGCACCCAGGCCCAACCACCGGACCAGGCGGTGGCGCCGCCGAACACTGGCTCCTTCTCCACCACGATCACCTTCTGCCCATGCCAGGCCGCCGTCACGGCCGCAGCCAGCCCGGCGGCACCAGAACCTATGACCAGCACATCGCATTCGGTTTCGTAGGGAGCGGAAGGCATTGCGGGATTCCTGTATTGTTATTGGAACAAGGTTCCACATTCTTATTGGCAGCGAATCGGCCCGCAAGGGTATGGCGGCCCTTCCGGGCAAGTAATGGGCGATAACCGGACAGTTCGTGCCGCCCTTGCTGCGGCGGCTATTGGCGGTGTGGAATCATCTTCTAGAATTCGCAGAAATTTCAGGGACCTGTGTCATGGCTGGTAGTCAGATCGAACGCGCCTTCAGTCTTGTAGAAAGCCTTACCGGTGAGCCGCAAGGGCTGCCGTTGCAAACCCTGGCCGAGCGCCTGGATATCCCCAAGAGCGCCACCCATCGCATGCTCACCGAACTGGTGCGGCTGGGCTATGTGCGGCAGAACCGGGATAACAGCCGCTACCAGCTGTCGGCCAAGCTGGTGGCGCTGGGCTTCCGCTACCTGGCCAGCAGCGGTGCCGACATCATTCAGCCGATTCTCGACCGCCTGGCCCAGGACAGCGGCGAACTGGTGCGCCTTGGCGTGATCGACGGCGCCCGCCAGACCTGGATCGCCAAGTCCCAGGGGGCCCGCTCCGGGCTGCGCTATGACCCGGACATGGGCCGCGACGCGCCGCTGTTCTACACCGCGTCCGGGCATGCCTGGCTGGCCAGCCTGGACGATGAGCAGGCGCTGCAGATGGTGTTGCGCCAGGGTATTGCCGACCCGGCGCAGTTCGGCCCGAATGCGCCGCGCTCCACCGACGAGTTGCTCAGCTACCTGCGCCGCGCTCGCGAGCGCGGTTATGCCTGGGTCGAGGAAACCTCGGCCATTGGCACCTCGGCCCTGGCTGCGGTGGTGCGCCGCCCGCAAAGTGACGAGGTGATCGGTGTGCTGAGCATCGCCGGGCCCAGTGCGCGCCTGGCGCAAAGCCGCCTGGCAGAACTGGCGCCGCTGTTGCTGGCGGCGGCAGAGGAACTGTCGGCGGCCAGCCGGGCCAGTGAGTTGTTCGCCTGAAGGTGCATTTCCGGTCGATTACCGCACACTCTGTCCTGCGGCTTCTTCTTAAAAGCTGAACCTGGTTCTAAATTGTCGAATGTGGATTGTGGAATCGGATTCCGGAATCCGCATGACAACAATGACAAGAGGACAGGCTGTTGAACGCACCCCTTCGTATTGCCTTGATTGGCGCCGGCAGCATGGGCCGCCAGCATTACCAGCATTTGCTGAATGTGCCGCAGGCCCAGCTGTGCGCTGTGGCCGACCCGGGCCCGCAGGCCGAGGCCTTTGCCGCCGAATGCGGCGTGCCCTGTTTTGCCGACCACCGCCAGATGCTGGAGCACGCGCGCCCCGAGGCAGTGATCGTCGCCAATCCGAACAACCTGCATGTCGCCACCGCCCTGGACTGCGTCGAGGCCGGTGTACCGGTGCTGGTCGAAAAACCGGTGGGCGTGCACCTGGATGAAGTCCGCGCGCTGGTGGAAGCCTCGCGCCGCCACGATGTGCCGGTGTTGGTCGGCCATCATCGCCGGCATAACCCGCTGATCGCCAAGGCTCACCAGGTGATTGCCGACGGCAAGCTGGGCCGACTGATCAACGTCACCGCGCTGTGGCAGTTGCAAAAGCCCGACAGCTATTTCGACACCCCCTGGCGCCGCGAGCCGGGCGCTGGCTTCCTGCTGACCAACCTGATCCATGACCTCGACCTGCTGCGCCACCTGTGCGGCGAGGTGGTACAGGTGCAGGCATTCACCCGCAACGATGTGCGCGGTTTTGCCAACGAGGACAGCGCCGCGGTGCTACTGCAGTTCGCCAATGGAGCATTGGGCAGCCTGACTGGCTCCGACGCGGTGGCCGCGCCGTGGAGCTGGGAGCTGGACTCCGGCGAAAGCCCGGTCTACCCGCGCCAGGATGGCCAACCGTGCTACCTGCTGGCCGGCACCCAGGGGGCCCTGAGCATTCCGCAACTCAAGCGCTGGCACTACGCCGAGGTCGGGTCGGGCTGGCACACGCCGTTGTTGCAGAGCGAGGAAAGCATCCCCGCCGGCGAGGCATTGACCTTGCAGTTGCAACACTTCGTGCGGGTTGCCCGGGGTGAGCAGGCGCCACTGATCGATGCCGCCGATGGTGGCCGTACCCTGGCGCTGATCGAGGCGATCCGCCAGGCCGCGGAAACTGGCCGGGCCTGTGCGCCCGAGCACATTGCTTGAATTGTCGGGTGACGATAATGACTGAACGAATTTTCTCCCTGGCGGCCCTGACGGTACTCGAGCTGTCCCCGCCGGACATGGTCGAGGCAGCAGCCCGCGCCGGTTACAGCCACGTTGGCCTGCGCCTGGTGCCCGCCACCGAGCAGGAGCAGCATTTCCCGCTGGTGGCCGATGCCGGCCTGCGCCGGCAGACCCAGGCGCGCCTGCGCGATACGGGCATCAAGGTGCTCGACCTGGAGATCCTGAGGCTTAAGCCGGAAACCTGTGTCGCCGATTTCGAGCCGATCCTGGCGGTGGGCGCCGAGCTGGGCGGCACGGAGCTGCTGGTGGCTGGCAACGACCCGGATGAAGCGCGGCTGACCGAGCGCTTTGCTGCGTTGTGTGACCTGGCGGCGGGGTATGGCATTCATCCGCACCTGGAGTTCATGCCCTGGACTGATGTGCGTGACCTGCGCCAGGCCATGCGGGTGGTGGCCAACGCCGACCGCGCCAATGGCTGTGTGCTGGTGGATGCCTTCCACTTCAACCGCTCCGGTTCTTCGCTGGACGATCTGGCGCAACTGGCACCGCAGCGCATGCGCTATGCCCAGCTGTGCGACGTTGCCGGCCCGGTGCCGGCCGAGATGGACGAGATCCTGCGCCAGGCACGCAACGAGCGGCGCTTCCCGGGCGAGGGCGATGCCGATCTGGTCGGCCTGCTGCGCGGTTTGCCGCCAAGTGTGCCGTTGAGCCTGGAGATCCCCACACGGCAGTTGCTGGAACAGGGCATGAGCGGCGAACAGCGTGCGCGCATGGCGCTGGAGAAGGCCATGGCAGTGTTGGCCAGAGTCTGATTGACAGCGCGCGGCGCATGGCACGGGCTACCGCCCGTGTTCGCGGGCACGCCCGCTCCCACAGGTACAGCGACAACCTCGAGAGCAACGCTGTACCTGTGGGAGCTGGCTTGCCGGCGATGAGGCCGGGCAGGCAAATTACTGTTTGCTGACTGGCCAAAAAAAGGGCCCGCAAGGGCCCGTAGAGGAAAATGGTCAGCGCGTTCAGGCGCTCTCGATCTTGCGTGGTGCCATGAAGTACATCCACACCAGCGCCAGGAAGTACATCGCCGGGATCATGGTGAACAACACGGCATAGTTGTTATTGGTAGCGGTCAGCACGCTACCGACGATCTGCGTCATGAACATCCCGCCAATCGCCGCGCACATGCTGCCGAAACCGAACACCGTACTCACCAGGTGCTTGGGCGTGTAGTCCATCACCAGGCTCCAGATATTCGCCGTCCATGCCTGATGCGCGCCCACCGCCAGCGAGATGGCCGCCACCGCGACCCACAGGCCACTGGCGTTGGCGGCAAAGGTGACGCTGACCATGGTGCAGGCGAAGATCAGCATCGACACCAGCCGCGCGGTGGTGGCGCGCACGCCACGGCCGATCAGCCAGGAAGACAGGATGCCGCCGCCGATGCTGCCGAAGTCCGCCGTCAGCCAGATGATGATCAGCGGGATGCCCATCTGGGTCACGTTGATGCCCAGGCTGTATTGCTGGTTGAGGAACGGTGGCAGCCAGTACAGGTAGAACCAGAACACCGGTGCGGTAATCGCGTAGGCCACCGCGAAGGCCCAGGTGCCACGCAGGCGCAGGATACGGCTGAACGGCACGCGGGTCGGCTCGGGCTCGTCATCCTGCTGGATGTACTCCACCTCGCTCTGGCGCACGCGCGGGTGATCTTCAGGGTTGTAGTACTTCAACACCCACAGCACCACCCACACCAGGCCCAGGCTGCCCATGGCGATGAACGCGGCCTGCCAGCCCCACACGGCCAGAATCATCGGCAGCAGGGCCGGTGTGACCATGGCGCCGACGTTGGTGCCGGCATTGAACAGGCCGGTGGCGATGGCCCGCTCGCCAGCCGGGAACCACAGGCGCACGGTCTTCACGCAGGCCGGGTAGTTGGCGGCCTCGGTCAGGCCGAGGATGAAGCGGCAGACCATGAAGCCAGCGGCCGAGGTGGCCAGGCCGTGAGCGCCGGTGGCCAGGCTCCACAGCAGCACGGCGAAGAAGAACGCGCGCTTCACCCCGACCTTGTCGATCAGCCGGCCCTGCAGCAGGAAGCCGACCGCGTAGCCGACCTGAAACCAGAAGTTGATGTTGGCGTAGTCCATCGCCGTCCAGCTCATTTCCTTGGCCAGGACGGGCTGCATGATGCCGAGCGCGGCACGGTCGATGTAGTTCAGGGTGGTGGCGAAGAACACCAGGGCGAGCATGCCCCAACGGGTCTTGCCGACGCCGAAGGCGCCGCGAAGCTTGTCGCCGATCGAACCCTGGGGCATCCGGGGGGCGGCGGGGGTGATCTTGGAGTGGTTCATAAACTGCTCGATTCTTGAAATTGTATTCAGCTGCGGTGCTGCGAGTACGTGACCAGTTCCCAGGCAGGGGGCACGCAAGGCCGGTGCATGGTGAGCAGTGAAGGCGGCAGCGTCAATTAAAGGGAGGGGCTAGTGTTCGGTTACCGAACGGTTGCGTTGGGCCTGCGGGCGAGGCAAGGGGCAACGTGAATTCAGGTGGTCAAGGTACTCAACGCTCTACCAGCCAGATAACCGAATGTCATCCCCGGCCCCAGTGTGATACCGCCACTCGGGTAGTGCCCGCCCATCACGCTGTGCATGTCGTTGCCCACCGCATACAGCCCGGGGATCGGCCGCGCATTGCGGTCCAGTACCCGGGCCGAGGCATCCGTGCCCAGGCCGGCGAAGGTACCCAGGCTGCCCGGCAACAGTTTCACTGCGTGGAACGGCCCGTGCAGCAGTGGCCGCAGCGACGGATTGGGGGCTTGCGACGGCTCGCCCTGCGCCCGGTTGTAGGCCGATACACCGCGCTGGAAAAGCGGGTCTTCACCCCGGGTTGCATGGCGGTTGAAACCGTCCACCGTGCGCTGCAACTGCTCGACGTCGATCCCGCAGCGCTGCGCCAGTTCCTCCAGCGTGCGACCGCTGTGCAGGTAACCGCAGCGTTGATAGTGACGAGTGGGGAAAGGGAAGGGCTTGGCCCAGCCGATACCATAGCGACGTTGCGCGGCATGGTCGCAGATCAGCCAGGCTTCCGGCGCTTCACCCTGCGGCGTGGCGGCGAACAGCGCGTTCATGAAGTCGTGGTAGCAATCGGCCTCGTTGACGAAGCGCCGGCCATCGCCGCGCACGGCGATGAAACCGGGCTTGGCGCGATCGATCAAGTGCGGGAAATGGCCGAAACTGCCATCGCTGCGCGGCACCCTCGACACAGGTGCCCAGGCACCTGCATGGGTCGCAGTCGCCTGGACCATGCCACCGGCCTGTTCGCCCAGGCGCAGGCCGTCGCCGCTGTTTTCCCTGGGGGCTGCGGAGTAATGCTGGGTACCGTCCGGCGCATGTGGCATCAGGTGCGCGATGCGCTGGCGATCATGTGCAAAGCCACCGCAGGCCAGCACCACACCGCGGCGGGCGTGGATCATCTGGCCGTCGGCAAACTGTGCGCCGCTGACCCGGCCTTCGCCCAGCAGGCGGCTGGCCGGCTTGTCGGTCAGTAGCGTCACGCCCAGGTCCAGGGCGCTGCGCAGCAGCCGTGCCACCAGGGCGTTGCCATTGACCAGTTGCAGGCTGCGGCGGTGCAGCAGCAGGTCGCGGCCATGGCGCAGCAGGCGTTTGCCCACATGCAGCGCTGCCGTGGGCGAGCGTGTGGCGTTGAAGAAGGCGGCCATGTCGGCGCCGCCGGCAATGCCCATGCCGGCCAGGCTGACGATGTCCAGCGGTGGGCGCAGCTTGTGCAGCCAGGGCCCGAGCAGGCGCCCGTCGTATGGCAGGGCGCACAGCGAACGACCACCGCGCGTGCTGCCATCGCCCTCGCGCATGTCGGGCATGCGGCTGCCGCACTGGAACTGCACGGCGGTGTGTTGCTGGAAGAACGCCACCATCTCCGGGCCATGGTGCAGGAAGGCGCGCTGGCGCGGGTCCAGTTCGCTGACGTGGGTTTGCCCGCGCAGGTAGCGCTCCGGGGCATCGTCTGTCTCGACGATGCCTTCGGCAATGGCCAGCGGGTTGCGCGGTATCCACAGCCAGCCCCCCGACCAGGCACTGGTGCCGCCCAGTTGGCTGGCTTTTTCCGCGACGATCACCTGCTGGCCGTGATGGGCGGCAGTAACGGCGGCAGCCAGGCCAGAGGCACCGGAGCCGATGACAAGTACGTCACATTCGAGGGGTTGCATCGTGGGGTTCCGCTCAGGCATTGGAGGAAGATTTTAGTTTTACTGCAGCGGCGAAAAGCCGGTGGGCCGCAGCATTCGCGACTGCAAGCGCAGCACCGCGCCCAGTTCGCGATTGCGCCTTGAGAACTCTGCCCAACGGGGGTCCGCTGCCATGGCTGCGCGGCGTGCCATGCGTTCGTCGAGGCTGGCATAGCCCCAGATATGCACCACCTGGTTGACCTCGCCGAACTCGCTGGTGAAAAAGCCGACCAGGTTACCGAGATGCTCGCTTTGCACCTCCAGCGCGTGGCTTTGGTACAGGCTCAGCCAGTCGGCCATTTTCAGTGGGTCGAGGGTGTAGGTTCTCAGTTCGTAGTACATGCTGGGGTCTCCATTTGGGTGGGTGGCGCCTGCAGGCGCGCGGCGATGTGGTTGGCAGCGAGCCAGCCGAATGTGAGGGCGGGGCCCAGGGTGATGCCGGGGCCGGGGTAGGTGCCTTTCATCAGTGAGTTCATGTCGTTGCCGACTGCATACAGCCCGGCAATCGGCTGGCCATCGCGGTTCAGCACGTTGGCCTGGGCGTTGGTCACCAGGCCGCGGGCTGAGCCAAGGTCGCCGGTGTGGATGCGGATGGCGTAGAACGGGCCGCTGGTCAGCGGCGCCAGGCATGGGTTGGGCGTGTGTTGCGGGTCGCCCATGTAGCGGTTGTAGCTGTTGCCGCCTTTGCCGAACGCGCGGTCGATGCCGTTGCGGGCATCGGCGTTGAACTGCTCCAGGGTCTGCATGAATACCTGTGGGTCGACACCAATGGTCTTGGCCAGTGCCTGCGCTGTTGCGGCGCGGTGCAGGTAGCCGGCATGGATCAACGCCTGGTTGTCCACCGGCTTTGGCCGCGCCAGGCCCAGGCCGTAGCGGTTCATCGCTTCGGCATCGCAGACCAGCCAGCAGCTGGCGATGCCTTTGGCGAACATGGTCTGCACGAAGTGGTGGTAGGAATCGGACTCGTTGACGAAGCGTCGCCCGTCCGGGCCCACCGCGATCATCCCCGGCTTGGCGCGGTCGGTGACCAGGTGCGGGAAGCGCTCATGCTCGCCACTGGCATGGCGCAGTTCCGAAACCGGTGCCCAGAAGAAGTTGGCCACCAGGCCCTCACCCTGGGCTGCGGCCACGGCTTGGCCAAGGCGCAGGGCAGCGCCGTCATTTGTGGGCGGTGACATGGTCAGGTGCGGCGCTTGCCGGCCCGGCCGGTAGCTGTCGGCCAGCGCGCCTGCAGCGAACCCGCCCATGGCGCACACCACACCGCCCCGGGCCAGCACCCGTTCACGGCGCCCTTCGCGTTGCACCACCACGCCGGTGACCACGCCGCGTTCGACGATCAGCTCCAGGGCTTCGCTGCGCAACCACAGCTGCGTGCCATGGGCGAAGGCGCTGCTGGCCAGGCGGGCGATCAAGGCATTGCCGGTGGTAAGGCGGGTGCCGCGCGGATGATGCAGGCGGTCCCGCGCGTAACGCGCCATCAGCTTGAGGCAATGCCACAGCGACCGGGGCGAGCGGCGAATACTGAGAAAGTGCTGGATATCCACGCGGTTGACCATCATGCCGCCGAACAGCAACATGCCGGGCGGCGGCATCTGCAGGTCCTTGAAGTGCGAGCCGAGCTGCCTGCCGTCGTACTCGACCATCTCCAGCGCCCGGCCAAACTGGGTGGCACCGGGGGCGTCCGGGTAGTAGTCCGGCGAATGCGGGCGCAGGGCGTAGCGCAGTTCGGTGTTCTGCTCCAGCCAGCGCAGCGCCTGGTGGCCATGCTCGATGAAGGTGTCGACCAGCGCGGGGTCATAGCCGTCGCCGATGACCTGCCGGAGGTAGGTGCGAATGGCCTCGGGGGAATCCACCGCACCAGCGGCGCGGGCTTGATCAGTACCATAGAGCCACACCGCCCCACCGGAAATTGCCGAGGTACCGCCAAAGTGCTCGGCCTTTTCCACCACCAGCACTTTCAGCCCCCGGCGGGCGGCGGTGGCGGCAGCGGTAAGGCCACCGGCGCCGCTGCCCAGCACGACCAGGTCAAAGTTGTGTTGCGTATGTTCATGTGTCGGCATGGCTTCAGATCTCCAGCGGCGTGACGCCCATGAAGGCGCCCAGGTGGCCGAGTTGGGCGAAGGCCATTTCCGGGCCGGTCTGGACCGAGCAACCTGCCTGGCGTGCCCGTTTCAGCAGCGGGGTGATCTCGGGTGAGGTGACCACATCGGCGACCAGGGTTTCGGGTTGCAAGGTGGCGAGCAGGGCGGCAGGCAGTGGCAGCTCCGCGCTACCGCCCATGCCGACAGGGGAGGCGTTGACCAGCAGGTCGAAGCCTTCCAGCCCGTCGACCCGGGTGGCGAGTTCGACCGCGGGGAAGGCATTGCCGAGCAGCTCGCACACAGCGCCCATGCGCGCGGTGCTGGGGTCGCTGAGGGTGATGCTGGCGATGCCGGCCTCGCCCAGCGCATAGGCAATGGCACTGCCGACCCCGCCACAACCGATCACCAACGCACGCTTGCCCGCCGGCTCGAAGCCATGTTTGCGCGCAGCACCGAGGAAGCCGGCGCCGTCCACGTTGTCGCCCAGCAGTCGCCCGTCACGCTCTCGGCGAATCACATTGACCGAGCCCAGCGCGGCTGCGCGCTCGCTCAGGCCGTCAAGGCGGCTGGCCAGGGCCTGCTTGTACGGCACGGTGACCACGCAACCGCGCAGGTTCTGCCAGCCGCGCAGGGTGCCGGCGAAGGTAGCCAGCGCGGCCTCATGCAGATCGATGGGCAGCATGGCGAGGTTGCAGTTGTTGTTGGCGAACCAGGTGTTGAAGTTTTCGGGGGACTTCACCTGGGCAATGGGCGAACCGACGATGGCGACCAGTTCAGTCGAACCACGAATCATGCTGACCTCCTTATTGGCGTTGTTATGCAGGCCAAGGGTGAGGCAAGGGGGCGTGGGCAACAATGCGCTGATCGGGCGTTTGATGCGATAATCGCAACCTTGATCCGGTTATCGCGGTAATCGGCTGTTTTTGCCCTGCTTGCGAGTCGAATAGATGAACACCCCCGCTATCCACCCCCGTGACCTGATCGCCGGCTTGCAGAAGGGCCTGGCGCTGATGCAGCTGTTCAGCGCCGAGCAGCCGCGCCTTAGCGTGCCGCAGGCGGCCAGGTTGTCCGGCCTTACCCCCAGTGCCGCGCGGCGGTTTCTGTTGACCTTGGTGCACGAAGGGTTTGCCGAAACCGACAGCCGTGAGTACTGGCTTACGCCCAAGGCGCTGCGCCTCGGCCAGGCGTATGTGGATTCGGCGCAACTACCGCGCATGCTGCGGCCGATAGTCGAGCAGGTGGCGCGGCAGACGCAGGAGCATGTGTCGGTGGGTACCCGTGATGGTGACGAGATCATCCATCTGGTACGCAGCCGTTACAGCCATGTGTCCTCGTTGTCGATCCGGCCGGGTTCGCGGGTGCCGATGTATTGCACTGCCGGCGGGCGCGTCTGGCTGGCCTGGCTGGATGAGGGGGAGCGGGATGCCTACTTTGCGCGTAACCCGCTGCGAGGGTTGACGCCTTATACACAGACGGACCGGTTGCAACTGGAGGTGGAGTTGCTGCGGGTGAGGGAGCAAGGGTTCTGTATCGTGGACCAGGAGTATGAAGTCGGCATGCGCGTGCTGGGTGTGCCACTTCTGGACCGGGCTGGCCGGCTGAAGGCGACATTGACCATCACCACCCATGCTTCGCGGTTGAGTGTGGATGAAATACGCTTGCGGTATCTGCCGACCTTGTATGAGGCCCAGGCGTTATTGCGGCCGGTGCTGGATTGAGGCGGTATGGTTCGGGAATCGTGCTGCCGTCTTCGCGGGTAAACCCGCTCTCATAGAACAACACATGACTCATTGGTTTAGTGAGGTTCTGTAGGAGCAGCCTTGTGCTGCGAAGAGGCCGGTACTGACAAAGCCTGTCTATTGCTTGTACCGGCCTCTTCGCAGCACAAGGCTGCTCCTACAAAGGACGCTTCAAACGAGCGATATTTGTTCTATACGTGACGGCCCAGGTCCTCGGCTTATCGCTCGATCTGGCGGTTCCAGCGCGCGTTCCACTCGGGGCGCTGGGTATTGACCTGGTCCCAGTCGATGGTCACGGCGGTCTGCAGGTAGGTCTGCATGGCTTCGACCTGGCCACGGGTCTTGTCGCTGGTGGGCGTGTTGGGGTTGGACGGGATCTGGTCACCCAGCTCCAGTGCCGGCGACTGCGCCTCGGGGCTGAGCAGGAACTCGGCGAGCTTCTGTGCAAGCTCCGGCTGGTCGTTGTTGGCCGTGACGCATTCGGCCTGGTTGAGCACCACGGCACCTTCCTTGGGCGCGGCGTACTCCACCGGGATGCCTTTGAGCTTCAGCGCCGTCACCTGGGTGGGGGTGAGCGGGAACAGCGCGGCTTCGTCGGTTTGCACCATTTCCGAGAGCTTGGCCGAATTGGGGATGTACTCCAGCACGTTCGGGCCCACGTTCTTCTGCCAGGCGGCGAAGCCCGGGTTGACGTCGGTATCGCTACCGCCGTGCAGGCGGTTGTACATCAGGAAACCATGCAGGCCGAAGGTGGACGATGCCATCGACTGGAACACCACCTTGTCCTTGAAGCGCGGGTCGGCCAGGTCGTTCCATGAGGTAGGCGCTGCCCAGCCATTGGCCTTGAACAGGCGGCTGTTGTAGGCAAGCCCGGTCACGCCCAGGCTGACTGCGGCAGCCTTGTCCTTGATCAAAGCCTTTTCCGGCAACTGGGCCAAGGTCGGGTTGGGTTTGAGCGTGCTGCACAGGCCCATGCCGATGGCGCGGTACATGATGCCGTCATCCAGCACCATCACATGGATCGACGGCTTGTTCGGCGTGGCCTGGACCTTGGCCAGGATGTCGGCCGAGGTGCCGGGAACGATCACCACCTTCACCCCGTTGGCCTGCTCGAACCTTGGCAGGATATTGTCGCTGAACAGCCGCTCCATGGTGCCGCCGTTCATGCCCAGGTACAGCGTGGGTTGGGCCATGGCGGGCAGGCAGGCGAACAGGCCGGGCACGGTGCAGAACAGGGCGAGCAAACGTTGCTTGTGCGTCATGACAGGTTTTCCTTGTAGTGGTTGGGCTGAAAGCGGTTGATGGAAAAAGCCGCCAGGCTGAGTGCCGGCGCGCCGTGCAGGATGCATTGCGCCAACGCTTCACCGGCAGCCGGGCCTATCTGGAAGCCGGCACCGGCAAAGCCGAAACCATGCAGCAGGCCGGGCTGGTGCAGGCTGGGGCCGAGCACCGGTTCGTCATCGGGCAGGTAGCCTTCGGTGCCGCTCCAGGTGCGAATGGCCTGGGCGCCGGCCAGTGCCGGGTACAGCTCGGTGGCGTTGCGCAGGATGTCGAGCACTGCGGCCTGGCCCGGGCGTGCGGTGGTCGGGGTAAGGGCAAAACCGCGCCCGCCACCCAGCACGCAGTTGCCACGCGCCACCTGGCGGGCGTAGATGCCGCCGCCTTCGACCCCGGTGCTGGCGGTCATGAACAGCGGCAGCGGCTCGGTCACCAGCATGGCGGGGTGGGCCGCGGTCAGCGGCACCGGCTCGCCGAACTGCTCGGCCAGTTGCGCCGACCAGGCGCCGGCGCAATTCAACAGCCAGGGCGCCTTGAAGCCTTGGCCGCTGCTGGTGCTTACGCTGAAACGGTGGCCGTCGTGCCCCACCTCCAGCACCTTGCACTGCTCATGCACCTGGGCGCCGCTGCGTCTGGCCGCCTGGGCGAAGGCCGGTGACACCAGCCGTGGGTTGGCATGGCCGTCCTCGGGGCAGTACGAGGCGCCGACAGCGATATCGCCCACCCAGGGGAAGCGCTGGCGCAGTTCGCGTCGTTCAAGCAGTTGCAGGCGAAGGTCAAAAGCCTGGGTACGCCGGGCATAGGCCTTCAAGGCATCGAAGTCGGTTTCGCTGCGGGCCAGCTTCAGGTGGCCGCTGCGGGCGTATTCGCCATCGATGCCGATCCAATCGCGCAGATTCCCCCAGATGGCATGGGCGCGCATCGACAACGGCAGCTGGGCCAACGAGCGGCCCTGGCGGCGCACACCCCCGTAGTTCACCCCGCTGGAGTGCGAGCCGCAGAAGTCGCGTTCCAGCAATGCCACTTGCCGACCAGCGCGGGCCAGGGTCAAGGCAGCGCTGCTGCCGACGATGCCGCCGCCGACGACGATGGCGTCCACTTCGATCAGCTTCATGGTTTTATCTCCAGGCCAAAGGGCAGGGGCTTGACCGGAGCCTGGCCACGCAGGCGCCCGACCTGGTCAATGGCCCGACCGCTTTCGCAGGCGATCAACTCGGCGGCAGCAGCACCGCACACGCGGCCCTGGCAGCGGCCCATACCGACTCGGCATATGGCTTTGACCCGGTTGATTTCCCAGTGCCCGGCACGCACGGTGGCGCGGATTTCCCCGGCGCTGATCTGCTCGCAGCGGCACACGGTGAGCTGGTCCGGAGCTTGCCGTGCCCACTGCTCGGGAAACGGAAAGGCCTGCTCCAGCCCCTGGCGGAAGCGCTGCAGGGTGGCCAGGCGCCTTTCCAGTTGCTGCTGGCGCTGCGGGTTGCCGGGCTTGCCGAGGTCGGCCAGCAGTGTCAGGGCGGCCAGTTCACCGCTCATCTCGGCACCGTCGGCACCGAGGATGCCGGCACCGTCGCCTGCCAGGTATACGCCGGGGCTGCTGGCCCGGCCCTGGGCATCACGTACCGGTAGCCAGGCGCGGTTGAGCGCGCTCCAGGCGAACTGGCAACCCAGCAGGTCGGCCAGTTGGGTTTCACTGCGCAGGGCGTGGGCGAATGCCATGGCGTCGCACGGCAGGTCGTGTTGCTGGCCATTGCTCAACCAGCGCACACCGCTGGCGCGTTGCTCGCCGTCGATACCCAGCAGGGTCACGCCCTGGTGCACGGGCACCCCCTTGCGGGCCAGCCAGGCTCGGTAGTACAGGCCCTTGGCAAAGGTGCCCGGTTGCAGAAGCAGGCGTGGCAGGGCACGCACCTGGGTGCTGAACGGTGAGGTGTCGAGCACCGCGCTGACCCTGGCACCGGCCTTGGCATACTGGTAGGCCACCAGGTACAGCAGCGGCCCGCTGCCGCCCAGCACCACCCGTTCCCCGATCGCGCAGCCCTGGAACTTCAGGGCGATCTGCGCAGCGCCCAAGGTATAGACCCCAGGCAGGGTCCAACCGGGTATCGGCAACACCCGGTCGGTGGCACCGGTGGCGACGATCACCCGGTCGAACGCCAGGCGGTCGGCCAGGTGGCCCTGTTGCAAGGTGTCCAGCACTTGGTTCTCGGCGTTCCAAACCAGGGTGTCCGGGCGGTAGTCGACCTGCCCGCGCAGTTGCTCGAGGGTGTTGTGCAGGGCTTGGGCCTTGCCGGCCTCGAAGCCGTACAAGGCTTTGGCCGAGCGG
Organism: Pseudomonas sp. 13159349; assembly: GCF_013305685.1. NCBI lineage: Bacteria > Pseudomonadati > Pseudomonadota > Gammaproteobacteria > Pseudomonadales > Pseudomonadaceae > Pseudomonas > Pseudomonas sp. 13159349. Next base: position 2,478,153 of record NZ_CP045553.1, read on the forward strand.
CGAAAATTGGCCGGCTGCTGGCGGTAGATCTGCCCGCCGCCGCGGCTGGCTTCGTCCAGCAGCACCGGGCGCAGGCCGTGGGCTACGAGGGTTTGCGCGGCGCGGATGCCGGCCGGGCCGGCGCCGATGATCACGATCGCACTCATGGCTGGCGCCCCGGGTCGCGGGTCACGCACTGGCCCGATTCCAGAAAGGTCGAGCAGGCGCGTACCCGGCGGCCATCCTGCAGCCGTACCCAGCAGTCCTGGCAGGCGCCCATCAGGCAGAAGCCGGCGCGTGGTTCGGCGTTGAAGTCGCTGCCGCGCAGGTGCCCGGCATTGGTCAGGATGGCAGTCAGCAGGGTATCGCCGCTCATGCCTTTGGCCGGTTGGCCGTCGAGCAGGAAAGGCACAGGCTCGCGGTCGTGTTCGGCCACGCGCTTGAACAGGGGCATGGGAGCATTCCTTGTCATTGCTTGCCCACCAGCACGCGGTCCAGGCCATATACGCGGTTCAGGGCGACCATGGTCAGGGCGGTGACGGCGATCACCAGCGCCGAGACGGCGGCCATCATCGGGTCGATGGATTCGGTGGCGTATACGTACATGCGCACTGGCAGGGTCTGGGTGGCAGGCGAGGTGACGAAGATCGACAGGGTCACTTCGTCGAAGCTGTTGATGAACGCCAGCAGCCAGCCGCCGGCCACACCGGGCAGGATCATCGGCAGGGTGACCTTGCAGAACAGCGTGACCCGGCCAGCACCCAGGCTTTGCGCGGCCTGCTCGGCGCTGCGGTCGATACCGATGGCTGCAGCCAGTACCAGGCGCAGCACGTAAGGTGTGATCACCACGACATGGGCGAACACCAGCCAGGCGAAGCTGCCATTGACCCCCAGCAAGGCGAACAGCCGCAGCAAGGCAACACCCAGAACCAGGTGCGGGATGATGATCGGCGACAGCAGCAGGCCGTTGAGAAAGCCTTGGCCGGGGAAGCTGTAGCGGGTGATTGCCAGGCCCGCCGGCACGGCGATCAAAGTGGCCAGCGAGGCAGCCAGGGCCGCGAGTTTCAGGCTGTTGTAAAACGCATCGAGGAAATCGGCACGCTCGAACACGGCGCTGAACCAGCGCAGCGAGAAGCCGGCGGTGGGCAGGCTGAGGGTGTTTTCCGGGGTGAATGCCACCAGGCACACCACCACCAGCGGGGCGAGCATGAACAGCATCACCAGGGCGTGAAAGGACAGGGCCAGCGGGCCGTTACGGGTCATCGGTTCAGACTCCAAGTGCGCGTTTGTAGCGGTGTTCGACCAATCGGTTCCAGCTGAGCATCACCAGCAGGTTGATCAGCAGCAGGGCCACGGCGATGGTTGCACCCATCGGCCAGTTCAGTTCGGCCAGGTACTGGTCGTAGATCATGGTGGCGACCATCTTCAGGCGGCGACCGCCCAGCAGGCCTGGGATGGCGAACGAGCTGGCGGCCAGGCCGAACACGATCAGCGTGCCCGACAGCACGCCGGGCATGATCTGTGGCAGCACGATGCGGCGGAACACCGTCCACTGGCTGGCACCCAGCGATAGCGCAGCCTGCTCGGCAGTCGGGTCGAGTTTCTGCAGCGAAGTCCACACCGGGATGATCATGAACGGCAGCATCACGTGGACCAGGCCGATGATCACTGCAAACGGCGTATACAGCAGCTTCACCGGCTGCCCGCCGAGGGCAGTGATGCCCTGGTTGACCAGGCCGTCGGCGCCTAGCAGCAGGCTCCAGCCGAAGGCTCGCACCACTACCGAAATCAGCAGCGGGGTCAGCACCAGGATCAGGAATATGGAGCGCCACGGCGCGCCCATGCGGCTGAGCACCAAGGCCTCGGGGATGCCGATCAGCACGCAAAGCAGGGTGACCAGGGCGCTGATCCAGAAGGTGCGGAAGAAGATCTCGTAGTAGTAGGTGTCGGTCACCAGGCTCAGGTAATGGCCGAGGGTGTACTGGCCGGCCTGGATGCCGCTGCTGTAGTCGAACGCGTTGAACGACAGCAGCACGGTCAGCCCCAATGGCACCACCAGCAAGGCCAGGAACAACAGCAGCGCCGGGCTGCTCAAGCCATAGCCCCAGGCGCTGCTGCGCAGCTTTGCCGCGCTCATGCCGCCACCTCGCCAGCGTTCAGCACCCGCAGCAGGGCATCGTTCCAGTCCAGGCCGACCTGTGTGCCTTCATCCAGCGGGGTGTTGCCGTCGTTGGCACGCACCACGGCCAGGTTGCCCAGGGCGGTGTCGACCCGATACAGCCATTGGCTGCCGAGGAAGTAACGGCAGCTGATGCGGCCTGCGAGCTTGCCGCTGCCGGCCGGGCCGAGGCTGATCTTTTCCGGGCGCAGGCTGAGGGTCAGCGGGCCCTGGGCATCCGCCCGCGGTTGCCCGTCGGGGCCGGTTACGCCGTGCAGGCGGTTGGCCTTGCCGACAAAGTCGGAAATGAAAGGCGTGCCCGGGTGTTCATACAGGCGGTAGGGGGCATCGACCTGGGTAATGCGCCCGGCTTCCATCACCACCACCCGGTCGCTGATCGACAGCGCCTCGGCCTGGTCGTGGGTGACCATCAAAGTGGTAATGCCGACCTCGTTCTGGATACGGTAGATCTCGAACTGCATTTCTTCACGCAGATGGGCGTCCAGGTTGGACAGTGGTTCGTCCAGCAGCAGCACCGGCGGTTCGATCACCAGTGCACGGGCCAGGGCCACCCGTTGACGCTGGCCGCCGGAGAGTTCGCGCGGGTAGCGCTCGGCATGTTTGTCCAGGCGCACCAGCGCCAGGGCCTGGTCGACCCGGCGGGCTATGTCGGCGTTGGCCACCTTGCGCATGCGCAGGCCGAAGGCGACGTTGTCGCGCACGGTCATGTGCGGGAACAGCGCGTAGCTCTGGAATACCACGCCCAGGCCTCGGCTGGCCGGCTTGGCGTGGGTGATGTCGCGGCCGTCGAGGACAATGCGGCCGCTGGTGACCTCGACGAAGCCGGCAATCATTTGCAGGGTGGTGGTCTTGCCGCAGCCCGAAGGGCCAAGCAGGGAGACGAACTCGCCTTTCTCGATGGCCAGTGACGAGCTGGCCACTGCCTCCGTGGCGCCATAGCGCTTGCAAAGCTTGTCGATCAACAGAAAGGTCATGGCTGTGCTCCATCGCAAACGGAACCGGGGTCAACCGGCAGTTTCAGGGTGGGCAGAGCGCCAGCGGCGAAAAGCAATGCTTTTACGGACGTTGGCGCTCGCTTCTGTGGCGGCGGCCGATGTTGTGATATCGCCCTATGGACCGGAGAGTAGGGCAATGATTAGGATGGCGACAAAGGGTAATTTCACTGGGTGACAGCTATTTTGAAATTATTCCGCTGACTGGAATTTTCTAAGGTTTGACGAAAAATGGATTCCGATAAACGAAATGAGCAGGCCAAGGAAGTAGGTGTCAGTGCAGTGTCGCGTTTGTTCGCCGTGTTGCGTGCGCTGGGAGATTGCGGTGGCGAGGGCGAGAAGGTCAGCCAACTGGCGCAGCGGGTTGGCCTGGCGCAACCCACGACCCACCGCCTGCTGCGCAGCCTGATTGAAGAAGGCATGGTCGACCAGTGCGCGACCAGCAAGCGCTACCGGCTGAGCCTGGATTTTTTTGCCTTGGCGGCCAAGGCAGGGCAAGCCGGCAACCTGCGCGATGTGGTGCGCCCCAGCCTGCTGCGGCTGTCGGCCTCGCTGGGCGATTCGCTGTTCCTGCTGGCGCGCTCAGGGTTCGATGCGGTGTGCCTGGACCGCAGCGAAGGGCCATACCCGATTCGTACCTTCACCGGTGATATCGGCGGCCGTGTGGCCTTGGGGGTGGGGCAGGGCAGCCTGGCAATCCTGGCCTTCCTGCCGGAGGAGGAGCGCGACGAGGTGATCCGCTACAACCTGCCGCGGCTGAAGGATTTCCACCATTACGACGAAGTCATGCTGCGCGCCGAAATCGACAATGTGCGCAGCCTCGGCTATGCCGGGCGCAATACTGGAGTACTCGATGGCATGGCCGGCCTGGCGGTGCCGATCCTCGATCGTAACGGCCATGCGGTGGCGGCCATGAGCGTGGCGACCATCAGCGACCGCCTGGGGCCCAACCGCATGCCGACCGTGGTAGCGCTGCTCAAGCGCGAGGCGGCGGCGATTGGCGAGCGGGTCAACCCGTTCGACCCGGTGCTGCGCCGGCCTTCGCATGTGTTTGGTTGAGGGCCAGGATTGAGCTCAGTCCATCGTCGCGATGGAAACTGATGGAGGTCGACGCATGGCACCGGCTTTGCCGGTGTTCGCCGGGCCCGCTCCCATACAGGCCTACTCCATCGCTTCGGCCACGCCCTGGTCCTCACCCAGGAACCCGCCGCTCTGGTGCTGCCACAACCGCGCATAAGTACCGTTCTTCGCCAGCAGTTCCGCATGGGTGCCTTGCTCGATGATGCGCCCTTCATCCATCACGATCAGCCGGTCCATGGCGGCAATCGTCGACAACCGGTGGGCGATGGCGATGACGGTCTTGCCTTGCATCATTTCATCCAGGCTCTCCTGAATGGCCACTTCCACTTCCGAGTCCAGCGCACTGGTGGCTTCGTCCAGCAGCAGGATCGGCGCGTTCTTCAACATCACTCGGGCAATGGCGATGCGCTGGCGTTGGCCACCAGACAGCTTGATGCCGCGCTCTCCCACCAAGGTGTCGTAACCCGTGTTGCCCTGGCGGTCGCTGAGCTGGCTGATGAAACCATCGGCCTGGGCATTGGCCGCAGCGGCGCGGATCTGCGCTTCGGTGGCATCGGGGCGGCCATAGGCAATGTTGTCGCGAATCGAGCGGTGCAGCAGCGAGGTGTCCTGGGTGACCATGCCGATCGCCGCGCGCAGGCTGTCCTGAGTGACCTTGGCCACGTTCTGCCCGTCGATACGGATTTCCCCTCTGTCCACGTCGTAGAAGCGCAGCAGCAGGTTGATCAAGGTGGATTTGCCGGCGCCGGAGCGGCCGACCAGGCCGACTTTTTCGCCCGGGCGAATGTGCAGGCTCAGGTCGTCGAGCACCTGACGCTCGCCGTTGTAGTTGAAGCCCACCTTGTCGAAACTCACCGCGCCACCCGTGGTTACCAGCTCGGCAGCGCCCGGCGCATCCTTTACCTTGGGGCCGCGGGTGAGGGTGGCCATGCCGTCCTGCACGGTGCCGATGTTTTCGAACAGCGAGGTTATCTCCCACATGATCCAGTGCGACATGCCGTTGATACGCAAGGCCATGGCGGTGATCGCCGCCACCGCCCCGGTACCGACCTGGCCCTGGTGCCACAGCCACAGCGCATAGCCACCGGCAGCGATGATCAAGCCCACCACCAGCGCCTGGTTGACGATTTCGAACTGGCTGACCAGACGCATCTGGCGAAAGCCGGTCTGCTTGAAATCCTCCATGGCCGCGCGCGCGAAGTGCGCTTCGCGGTTGGCGTGCGAGAACAGCTTCACCGTGGTGATGTTGGTGTAGGCGTCGGACACCCGCCCGGTCATCGACGATCGCGCATTGGCCTGCTCCTGGCCGACCTTGCCCAGGCGTGGCACGAAATACAGCATGGCCAGGCCGAACAGTACGACCCAGGCAATGAATGGCAGCATGAGTTTCAGGGCAAAGCCACCGGCCAAGGCAATGATCGCGATGAAGTACACCCCGATCCCGGGCAGGATCTCGATGATGGTGAACAACACATCGCGCACCGCCAGTGCCGTCTGCATCACCTTGGTGGTGACCCGACCAGAAAACTCGTCAGAAAAGAACGACAGGCTCTGGCGTAGCATCAGCCGGTGAAAGTCCCAGCGCAGCCGCAGCGGCAAGTTGATCGCCAGCACCTGGTGCTGAACCATGGTGCGCAGCGCCACCAGCCCGATGCTGACCAGCAGGACGATGCCAATACCCCACAGCACCCGGGTTTCTTCGGGGCCGACGGTACCGCCGGCCTGCCAGGCCGAGAGCAGGTCCACGACCTGGCCGAGAAAGGCGAACAGCCAGGCTTCGTAGATCGATACCCCGGCACTGAGCAGCGCAAGCGCCAGGATGTAGCCGCGTGCGCCCCGGGTGCAGGCCCACATGAAGCGCAACAGGCCAACCGGTGGCGGTGGTACCTCATCAGGTGGGAAGGGATCGAGCCAGCGCTCAAAGATGCGAAGCATGCTTGTCTCCGGAAAATCAATTCTTGCCTGGCCGGTGACCATGACACGCAGCGATATGTCCGCTGTCGCCATGGCAGGCTTGGGCTGCAATGCAGCCCCAGTCAAGCCGGCAACCTTAACTGACAGACACTGACCCAACGGTCGTTGTTAACAAAACTTTGCAAATTATTACATTTCTGTCTGATTTCATTTTGCCTTGGTGCTGTAGGGGTACCCGCGACGAGATCGGGCCTGCAGGGAACGGTCAGCGCCGTGCCGACAACTGCTGCGGTGCCAAAAAAGCATCATGGAAGTAATTGCGTACAGCCTGCATCGCCGGGCTGAACGCCCGTTCCCGGTGCCAGGCCAACCCGACGCTCATCGGTGTCACCGGGTCGCTGATGCTAACCGTCTCGATACGCTTGCCCTCCAGCGACCAAGGCCGGTGCACCAGGTCCGACAGGATCGCTACACCGCTACCATTGGCAACCATGCTGCGCACGGCCTCCACCGAACTGGTCCGCACCCGCACTCTCGGCCGCTGCCCGGCCTGCTCCCAATAGCGCATGGCGCTTTGCTCGGCCTCATCCACGGTCAGCAGGATGAACGGCTCGCAGGCCACATCGGCCAGGCTTACCGCCGAGCGCTCGCACAGCGGATGGTTGCCAGGCAGCCACAGGCGGCGTTCGGAGTTGAACAGGGTTTCCGAGACGATGTCCGGGTGGGTGAGGTTGGCGGTGAGTACCACTGCCATGTCGAAACGACCCTCCAGCAACCCTTGCTCGATGGCGCTGCGCTCCTGCTCGTACAGCTCCAAGGTCACATCCGGATGCCAGTGCTCCAGCCGCTGCAGGTGATGGGGCAGGAAGTAGCCGATCACCGTGTAGCTTGCCGCCAGGCGCAGCAGGCCACTGGCGCGCACGTCCGGCAGCGGGCTATTCAACGCATCGTCCACGCTACGCAGGATCACGTAGGCGCGGTTGAGGAAGTGCCGGCCGGCCTCGGTCAGGCTCATGCCCTGCGCCGAGCGCTGGAACAGCAGCACGCCGAGCATCGCCTCCAGCTCCTTGATCGCCGTGGTCACTGCAGACTGGGAAATGTTCAGGTGGATTGCCGCCTGGGAAATCTGGCCGATCTCGGCGGTGGCGACGAAATAGCGGACCTGGCGCAGGGTCAGTGACACGATAGCTCCCGGGGTATCTGATTTTCAGAAGACACCCTATCTGTTTATAGATCTTCCCAAGGGGGTGCGGAGAATCTAACGTGGCTTGCATGCAGTCACAAGCGCCAGGAGAGACAGTCATGCAGGTGGTGGATTTCAACTCGGACATGGGTGAGGGCTTTGGCCCGTGGACGATTGGCGACGGCGTCGACAACGAGCTGATGGGCTACATCAGCACGGCCAACATCGCCACCGGCTTCCATGCTGGTGACCCCGGCACCATGCGCCGTACCGTCGAGCGGGCCAAGGCCCTGGGCGTCGCAGTGGGGGCGCACCCTGGGTTCCGTGACTTGGTCGGCTTCGGCCGCCGGCACATCAATGCCCCGGCCCAGGAACTGGTCGACGACATGCTCTACCAACTCGGCGCCCTGCGTGAAATTGCCCGCGCCCAGGGCGTGCGCCTGCAGCACATCAAGCCGCACGGTGCCCTGTACATGCATCTGGCACGTGACGAAGAAGCTGCACGGCTGCTGGTGGAGAACCTGCGGGTGATCGAGCCGGAGCTGCTGCTGTACTGCATGCCGGGTTCGGTGATCTGCCGCATTGCCCAGGAACTTGGCCAGCCGGTCATTCGCGAGTTCTACGCCGACCGCGAGTACGACCTGAGCGGTTCGATCGTGTTCACCCGCAATGTGCGGGGCTACGAACCTGGAGCGGTCGCTGAACGGGTGTTGCGGGCTTGTCAGCAAGGCGTGGTGCGCACGGTCGAGGGCCAGGACCTGGCCATCGAATTCGATTCCATCTGCCTGCACAGCGACACCCCGGGGGCGCTCGACCTGGTCGAGGCCACGCGCAAGGCGCTGGACGCTGCCGGTATCGTGGTGCGTGCGCCACGCTGAATCCGTGGGGCATCCGGCAGGTATACGCCGGAGCCCGTGCAATTTGCTTTCGCCTGCCTTTCTGTAAAGACTCCAAGAAAAGGAACAGTCATGGCCGAACCGCTCGCTACAACCCCTATCCGCTACAGCTTCGGCGCCGACGAGCACCTGTTTGCCGAAGTCAGCGAGAGCATGTCGCTGGAGGCCTTTTTCAAGGGCATGGCCGTCACCCGCGCGGTGGAGCGGCTGGCCCTGGATGGCGTGCTGGATGTGTGCCTGGCCAACGCCTCGTTCCAGATTCGCTTCGACCCGGACCGTATCGCGCCGCAGGCACTGCTGGAGGCGGTGCGCGGTGCCGAAGCGCAGGCGGTGGCCGAGCGCTCGTTGCAGACACGGATCATCGAGATTCCAGTGCTGTACAACGACCCCTGGACCCATGAAACACTGATGCGTTTTCGTGACCGCCACCAGGACCCGGGCAGCACCGACCTGGAGTACGCCGCGCGGATCAACGGCCTGGCCGATGTCGAGGGGTTCATTGCCGCGCACAGCGGTGCGCCGTGGTTCGTGTCGATGGTCGGGTTCGTTGCCGGCCTGCCGTTCATGTTCCAGATGGTCGAGCGAGAGCGGCAACTGCAGGTGCCCAAGTACCTGCGCCCGCGTACTGACACCCCCAGGCTCACCCTTGGCCATGGCGGCTGTTTCGGCTGCATCTATTCAGTGCGCGGGGCAGGTGGCTACCAGATGTTCGGCGTCACTCCGGCGCCTATCTACGACCCGCAGCAGACGCTGAACTACCTGAAGGAGCACATGGTGTTCTTCCGCCCGGGAGACATCGTGCAGTTCAAACCCATTGACCGCCGCACCTACGACCAGGCGGTGGCGGATGTCGAAGAAGGCCGTTTCGACCTGCGCATTCGCCCGGTGGAATTCTCCCTGGACGCGTTCCTTGCCGACCCGGTCGGTTATCCACGGATTCTGCAGGAGGTGCTGGCATGATCAAGGTACTCAAACCCGGCTTGGCTACCTCGGTGCAGGACCTGGGCCGCGAAGGCTACTACCATCTGGGCATCCCGCCGTCCGGCGCCCTCGATCAGTACGCCCTGAGGGCGGCCAACCACCTGGTGGGCAACCCGGCCGGCGCCGCCGGCCTTGAGTGTGCGCTGGTGGGGCCGGAGCTGGAGTTCCAGCGGGATGCCCTGGTGGCGGTTTGCGGTGCGCAGATGCCGGCCTTGCTCGATGGCCGTGAGCAACGCCCGGACACCGCGTTTGCCGTACGTGCCGGGCAGGTGTTGCGTTTCGGCTTCCCTACCGCAGGTGCCCGGGCCTACCTGGCGGTGGCCGGCGGTATCGATGTACCTGAGGTGCTCGGCAGCCGCTCCACCTATGCGTTGGGTGCATTGGGTGGCTTGCAAGGGCGCAAGCTGATGGCGGGTGACCTGTTGCCGGTCGGCATGCCCAGCGGCAAGACCCGCGCCGGCGCGAGCCTGCCGATGGCCTTGCGCCAGGCCTTGGGCGGCGAGGTGGTGCTGCGGGTAGTGCCGGGGCTGTACTTTCACCGCCTGACCAAGGCTGCGGTGCAAAGCTTTTTCACCGAAGCCTGGACGGTCGGCTCCGAGGCCGACCGTATCGGCTATCGCTACAAGGGCGGCAGTGCCTTGAGCTTCCAGCCACGGGAGCAGCCGTTCGGGGCCGGCTCGGACCCGTCGAACATCGTTGACAGCTGCTACCCGATCGGCTCGATCCAGGTGCCCGCGGGGCTGGAGCCGATCATCCTGCACCGTGACGCGGTGTCGGGTGGCGGCTACGCCATGATCGGCACGGTGATCAGCGCCGACCTGGATTTGATCGGGCAGATGCAGCCCAATCAGCAGGCGCGGTTCCTCGAGGTAAGCCTGGAGGAAGCCCTGGAAGCTCGGCGCTCGTACAAGAAGAAGCTGGGTTTCCTGGCCAGATTGTTTGGCTGATTGATGTTTGCGGCGGTGCGCCACCCACACAAGGGCTGGCGCAGTCGTTGCAGGAGCGGCCTTGTGACGCGAAAGGGCCGCCGAGCGGCCCCGGAATTCCGGCATCACAGCGTCCAGACAAGCCAAAAGGAGAAAATTCCTACAGCGCTTTGGGACGCACCACGCTCCTCGAAGAATTGATTCCCCGATAGTGTTCATGTCTTCAGCCTAACTGGAAGACAAGGACCTCTTCATGCCCGGCCCATCTGCTGTTCATATTGGAAAACCCCAGGCCGCCAACGCTGCCCATGACGTAACCGAAAGCAGCCTGCATGCCATGCTCGATGTCCCGGAGGGCAGCGATTCACCTTATCCACCCGGCCAGGGCAGGCGCGCGGATCATGAGGGTTATCCGGCCGACCCGGACTTCCAGCTACGCGGCGGCTTCGCCAACCTGATGCTCGACGCGGCCAACCCGCTGTTCGGCCTGGTCATACGCCTGCGTACGCTGGATGACCTGCCCAACATCGAACATGTGCACAAGACCCTGCAGATTCAGGTCAGCACAATCCGCGAGGAAATACAGCAGCACGGTTATTCCTCTGTGCACCTCGAAGCCTATTCCTATGCCTTGTGCCTTTACCTGGACGAGGCCGTGATGAGTCGCCCCTGGGGGAACAATTCGTGCTGGAGCCACGAACCGCTGCTCAGCATCTTCCATGGCGAAACCCAGGGTGGCGAGAAGATCTTCGTGTTGCTGGAGCGGTTGATGCAGTCTCCGGAGGAGTTCCAGGATGTGCTGGAGTTCCTGTACTTCTGCTTTTGCCTGGGCCTGAAGGGCAAGTACGCCCTGGACCCGAAGTGCGATGAAATCATCAACGCCCTGATTTCGCGGATGCACAAGGTCATTCGTGAACTGCGCGGCCCCACGCCGGAATTCCCGGGCGATCCCTATACCAACGTGGTCCCTCGCCCCCACCGTATGCGGCGTCGGGAATGGCCCTGGTGGAGCCCGTTGGTGATCTCCGCCATCGCCATGGTCTGCGCCTACTGCTACTACAGCTACCGCCTGAGCTTGATCACCGCCGAGGTGCTGGAGTCGCTCAACGGCATTTTGCAGCAGTAGCAAAGGGGATCCGCATGCCTAGCCAATCCGACTTGCGCTTCACCTTCCAGCCGCTGCTGGCCAGATTGACTTCGAAGTGGTTTCGTTCGAACTCGACGAAATGATCAGCTCACCGTTCCAGCTGAAACTGGAATGATCAGTTTTGAAGACGAGGTCGACTTCGGCCAGTTGCTCGACCAGCAGTGCTTTTCACGATCTGGCGCGGTGAGCGCCCCCTGCGCTATGTGCACGGCCTGGTCAGCAGTTTCAGCCAGGGTGAAACGGGGTTCTATCGCACCCGTTACCGCGCCTTGGTCGAACCCGTGCTGGCCCGTGCCGGCTTGCGTTCGAACTGGCGCATCTTCCAGCAGAAGACCGTGCCGCAGATTCTCGAATTGATGCTCAGGCGCCAGGGCATTGCCCGTTTCGAAATCAACAGCATGGGCGAGCATCAGGTGCGCGAGTTCTGCGTACAGGCCGGTGAAACGGACCTCGACTTCATCGCCCGCCTGGCGGGGGAAGAGGGTTTCGTCTATCGCTTCGAGCACACGCCGAAACATCACCAGCTGGTCATCACCGACCGACTGCTGGCGCTGGGGCAGATCAGCCGAAGCGCGCTCAAGGCCGACGACGAGGATGAAGACTTCTTCGACGAAGACGACATTGGCCCCGACCAGGTGCTGTACCGCGCCAACAGCGGTGGCGACCAGGCCAGGCCTTGTCTGCGCCGCCTGCGTTACAGCGAACAGGTGCGCACTGCACGTCAGGTGCAGCGGGACTACACCTTCACCAACCCGCAGTACCGGCAGGAACACCGCGCAGGTGACAGTAGCATCACCCATCAGTCCCGGGACTATGAGCGCTTCGACTACCCCGGCCGCTACAAGCGCGATGCGGTCGGAGTGCCCTTTACCGCCACGCGCTTGACGGCCCTGCGCCATGACGCCCGTATTGCCGAAGTCGAGGGTGACGATGTACGCCTGCAACCGGGGCTGAGCTTTACCCTCATCGAACACCCGCGCAAAGACCTCAACGCCCATTGGCGTGTGATGCGTGTACATCACGAGGGCAGCCAGTTCACCAGCCTGCAAGAAGAAGCTGCCGGGGCCGAACAAGGAACGCGCTACTCGCAGGAAGCCGTGCTGGTGCCCGGCCGAATCGAATGGCGCCCGGCGCCGTTGCCCAAGCCCCGCATCGACGGCCCGCACATGGCCACGGTCGTCGGGCCGCCCGGGGAAGAGATCTACTGCGACGAGTGGGGCCGGGTCAAGGTGAGCTTCCCCTGGGACCGGGAGAGCGAGAACAACGAGTTCAGCTCCTGCTGGGTGCGCGTGTCACAAGGCTGGGCCGGCGGTAGCTGGGGCTCGATGGCTATCCCGCGCATCGGCCAGGACGTGATCGTCCAGTACGTCAACGCCGACCCCGACCAGCCGATGATCACGGGGCGTACCTATTGCGGCGACCAGCTGCCGCCGTACGACCTGCCCGAACACAAGACGCGCATGACCATCAAGAGCCAGACCCACAAAGGCGATGGTTTCAACGAGCTGCGCTTCGAGGACGAACTCGGCAAGGAAGAAGTGTTCATCCATGCCCAGCGGGACCAGAACAATGTAGTCGGCAATGATGAGACCACGCGTGTGGGGCGTAATCGTGTCGAGCAGGTCGGCAATGATGAGCACTTGAGTATCGGCAATGACTTCCGCCAGGAAACCGGGGGTGACCATACCCAGCTCATTGGGCAAACCTGCCACGTAGACATCAAGCAGGACCTGATCGAGAAGATAGGCAACGACCGTAGCGAATCAACAGGGGCCAATCACAGGGCCCTTGTCGGGAAAGACGCCGAGCTGGTCGTCAAAGGTACGCAAAAGGTCACCGTCGGGCAGGGCATGGAGCAACATACGACGATCTATCAGCTGCGCGCCAGTGAGCGCATCGAGTTCAGAACCGCGGGCGGCAGCATTGTGCTGGACGGGCAGGGCATCACCATCAACGGGCTGAAGCTCGAGCTGTTGGGGCAAACCAGCGCGGCTGCGTCAGGGGCTGGAAACAGCCAGCCACTTACGCTTGCGCCTGACGCCAGCAACAAGTGCGAGGCCAAGGCCTGATGCGCACTGACAACCTGGCGAGGCTCATCGAAAGCCATCATGGGGCGCACTTGTACTGCCATGTGCTGATAGATCCGCTTGCGACTGCTCACGATGGCGACCACGGCGTGCTTGCCCCGCTGCGCAATGCCCTGGGTGAGCAGGCATTGACCCGTGTGCACCGGGCCGACCTGGCCCATGCCCCCCAACTGCATCCCGTACTGGTCTGCCTGGCTTCGCCCGGCATGGTCCCCAGTCGCCGTCTGTTGGAACTGACCGCCCGAGCGGCGCAGAGGGCGTTGTTTCAGCAACGGCGTTACCTGTGTGGCTGGCTGTTCAGTGAGGCGCCTTCGGCCACTGTCGCGTCCCATCTCACGGCCTTGTGTCGGCTACCCGATTCCAATCGGGAATTTGGCTGCTACCCGGTCTACGAACCCGTCCGGCTGGAGTTGCTGGCGGCGACGTTCGAGCGGCTTGAACAAGGCCCATGGTGGCCGATCAGTGACTGGTTGTTCCTGAGTAGCGGTGGGAGGTTGGCAAGCCTGAAAGGGCAGAGCGGGCAGCGACACCCTTTGCCGACCCCTGCGCGGCGAATTCAGGATGACGTGGGGCTGATCGAACGTGTGCTGGCTACCTGGAGAGTGTTGCGGGCGGGTTCGCAGCACATCAATCAGTGCCAGATTCCACCGTTTGCTGCGGTGCGTGCTTCGAACCATGTCGATGATGCACGCAGGTTGGGCCTGAGCGAGATGGAGGACATCGTGGCCTTCGCTCTCCATCACCTGTGCATTCACCCCAGGCTGCATACCGTACCTGCGGTGGGCGAAATGATCGACGCAGCGGCCAGAGGCCAGGCGCCTCTTGCCGCGTTGCTCGCCCGCTACTCCGAGGCGCAATGGCGCCAACTGATCGAATGCCTGCCGAAATCCGAGAATCGCTCATGACCATCAGCCAACGTATTGCCCTCGCGATCGCCGAAGCCGGGCTGCCGCACGACCAGTGCATGTTCTGCGAGCGCCAGGGCCTGCCGATCCTGCCGCTGCGCCGCGCCCTGGTGCCCGATACCCGCCCCGAGTGTGTCTCCACCGTGGCGGATAACCGGCATATCTCGACAAAGATCGGCTTGCGCACCTTGCGCAGGGGCTTCCTGTATGTGCTGCTCGACCAGCAGGTCTGGCATGCCTATGCCGTCAGCGAGCAAGGTCATCTGCGCCGCTTCAACCCTTACGAGCCGCCAGATGGCCCGCCTTCCCCGCTGCCCGAAAAATGCGTGAACGCAGATCACGACATTCCTTCGGCCTTTCTCAACCTCGATACCGGCAGGTACACCAGCGCCTGGCTGGCCTTCTCCAGCGATCCTTGGCCGGTGAGCGTTGCTGAACGCCTACAAGAGCGGCGCGTCGCCTGCGCATCGCTTCGAGGGCCTGGACCTGATTCAGGCCCGCAACAATCCCGAACTGTTAGGCATCGCCATGACGCCCGATAAGCTTGGGGTCGACCAGCAGGTGTTCGAGTACGCCCAGCATGGCTGTGCCCCCTTCGACAGTGCGCATGGCTTCCACAGCCGCTGGTTGCGCCGGTTCGCCCTGCGAGGGTATCTGGTCAATGCGATCAACCGGCACAAGCTGGAAAACGGCGTGCTGGCGGTGGTGCTCGACGACACTGTCGGGCTGATTCAGGAGTACAACCATCAGCGGCTGAACTGGGTAGTGAAGCGTCAGGCCTGGCGTGAAGAACCGATGCGCGCCTATCAGCTGCAAACCTCGCAGATCCTGCAGATCATTCGCGCCACGCACAGGGAATGGGCGGCGCAGAAGGTGCCGTCGCTGGAACCGATGACGGGTGATGGGCCGCCGGTGTTCACCGCCCCGGCAGTCGAGCGGCAGCTGTTGGTCGAGCGTGCGCAGCAGGAGAGTGACGAGCGGCTTGAAGAGCGCTACCACGAACCGCAGCGGGCCGCGTTCCAGGCTGACTATGAGCAGCAGGAACGTGAGTTTCAGCGTTACATCGACAAGGACGCGCAGGCGTACGTTGCCTTGTTCGATACGCCCATGTTCAAGGTGGCCGAGGCGTACGACTACGACGGTAATGATCGTGAGTCCGGGGTGGCCTACGCCAAGACCATGGCCCTGTGCCTGGGCGGTGGGGTTACGGAAGCTGTCGTCCCCCGCCTTGAACCGCATGTTCCTGCTTCCGGCACCAGTGAACTGCTCTGGTTGAAATGGCTGCAGGACCCGGACAGCCCGCCCTACCGCGCGTTGTTGATGCGCGACCAGGCACTGCTGGCCGGGCTGCTGCCCAGTTTCTCCGCCACAGAAGCGATCAGCTGGAACGACAGCGACAAGCTCTACGGCATGCTGAGCAAGATCATCGCCAGCGATGACGCCGGCTTGCGCACGCGCAATACCCTCAAACAGGCCATTGCTGAAACGCAGAGCGCACTCAATGCGGCCAGTCAGCGGCTGGCGCCATGTTTGTCACCTGGTATTCAGAAGGCTGTGCGGCATTTGAACAGTGCCACGCAGTTTCTCTACAACGGCGTCCACCTGATCGAACTGGAAGTGAAGATGAAGCTGGGCGAGTACTACGCGTTGCAGAGCGCCCACCTCCGGGAGTTGCAGCACAAGGCCAATGCGTCGATCGCCGAGGCGCGGGACCGGATGCGCCGCAATATCGATGACTTCGAGTTTGGCTCGATGAAGGCCATGCGCAAGGTGCGGCCGATCATCCAGCATGGGCTGATGAGCCTGGCCGTGCTCGATCCACGGTTCACCAATTCGATGATCAGCGTGACGGTGTGGGTCGAGGGCAAGGCTGAGGAAGTGCATGGGCGGTTGTTCAAGGAGGCCAGCATGGGGGTAACCCAGGCGAGCAGCGCGGCACAGCTTGCCCTGGTGGATATCTCGGTGGCAGCGGGGACGTTGGAAGCCGATGCGCGCAAATTATTGCAGGGGATGAAGATCACGTCGCAGCAGGCGGCCCGATTGGTAAAAACCGGTTTTTCCGGGTTGCGCGGGATTGCTGGCAGCTGGGAAGTCCTGCTGGCGATAGGCGGGTTGTATCTGCAGCAGGACAGCCTGGGCAGGAATCAGGAAAAGGCGGAAACGGAGATTGGGCCGAAGGCGCATGAGGCCAGGTTGGCGTTGCAAGGATCGTACTTGGGAGTGTTGGGAGGGAGTATCGAGCTAATTGGGCTCTTGTTGAGCTCAAGTACTAAGCATACTGGAAAATCGTGGGCTAGGGGCGCCTCAGAAGCTGGAGTATCGCTGATAAAAATCGGTGCGATGATAGGTGCAATAACGGGGGTTTTGGATACGGCACAAGCATTTTCTGCTGCTAAACGTGCACGAGCAGCTGGGGACAACCTAGCAGCGAGGAATTATTTTAGTGCAGGTCTTGTGTCCGTCTCTTCAACTGGCATGTTTGTCTACGCAATATTCAAACCCGTCCTGTTAGGGCCTTTAGGTCTGGCTATCGTACTGGCTCTCATCGCTTACGCATTTGCCAAGTCAGCTGAAAAAAACGAATCTAATGCATTAGAGCGCTGGGTGCGACGCTGCTGCTTTGGAACTAACGATGAAAATCCGGTCGTGTCTTGGAAGACACCTGAATATGCAGATATAGCGTTTGCAGAGCTGAATGCCGCCACGCTCGGCGTATATACGGCGGTTCATTTCGAATCCAAGCGTTTAAGCGACCCGACCACTTCTAAGATTGGTGGCTTGCTTAGCTTGGAGCTAGAGCAAAAACTAAAATTCCAAACCATATTGCCCAAATACCGTGATGAGCATTCGGCCTATCGTTTGACGCTTGTGGTACATCGTCATGGTGACGGAACCTTCCCCGACTTCAGTGGCGGAGAGGCTGTCGTTCTTGATGAGTACCAACCTGTTCGAGCCGAGGCGCTTACCAAAGCAGCAACATTCCATGACTTTTTTCAGCCGAGGTTGCCCGATTATAAGAGTGATATTTTAGTTAAAAAAATACGACGGTCGCCTAGCCGAAATGAGCCGCATATGTCTTGGCTAGAAATTACGGGTACTGTTAATCTGATGGCTACGATTGGGCCGCATACCATTAGAGCCGCGACACTGCTGATAAGTTATTGGCCGGATAGAAGGCTGCCAGACGCATATGTTGAGGTCTGCATTAAGGAAGCTAATGAATGAAGATCAAGCCCAGGATCCTTTCGGAGCGAGCTCTGTGTTGGAGTTATGATCTG
Source organism: Pseudomonas sp. 13159349 (assembly GCF_013305685.1). Taxonomy (NCBI): domain Bacteria; kingdom Pseudomonadati; phylum Pseudomonadota; class Gammaproteobacteria; order Pseudomonadales; family Pseudomonadaceae; genus Pseudomonas; species Pseudomonas sp. 13159349. Next base: position 2,495,700 of record NZ_CP045553.1, read on the forward strand.
CCTGGTGTCAGTTCGGATGAAGTTCCGCGTTCAAGCTTTGAAGATATAGATCCGCCACCAAACTACTGTGATGATGTGTTCCTGGAACTTCCCCGATCTACTGTCAGTTTGCGTGGTGTCGCAGTGCTGATAGGGGGACCAATTTTGGTTTTTTCTGTGGGTGCATTAATCTACATGCATTGGAGCTTTTTTGGTATCTACTGGTCGAATAATTGGGGCGTTGACATCCTCTCATCGCTAGCGATTTTGATTGGCATGTGGGCTACTGCGACATATGTAAAAATGGACCTATTGCTCCCACGGGACGAACCCATTCGTTTCAATCGCCTACGACGCAAAATCTATCTCTATCAATTCAGATTCCACTACATCTATCTGTTCAGCCGCAAACACTGGGGCGTTAAACCGGTCGCCTACAACTGGGACGACGTAACCGCCGAAGTCTACCGAGTCTACGCCCCCGGCCACGGTGGGCTGATCGAAAACGTCATGCTGTCGGTCCGCAACCCGGAAACCAACGAAGTCATCGACCGCGTCTTCTTCACCCACGACCTGTACCACGGTGAAGCCTACTGGGCCATCGCCCGGCTATTCATGCAGCAAGGCCCCGAAGCCCTGCCGAAGTTCGTACACCCACCCCGTGACTGGAACGATGACGATGGCCTGAGCCACATGCATTGCCTGGCACCCAAGGTTCATTGGCCGGAGGACATGGACCGTGAATCTCGTACTGCCCCATCTGACTGAGAGGGCCGATGAACCCCCGGGTCTAGAAGGGATACGCTGCCATGGGTTCGAAATTGCCATTAGCTTGGTCATGCTTTGTGCCGTGATACTGACCGTGGGGCTGGCGGCTGTGTTACGACGGGGCTGATGTATCAACGCGCCTGCCTGACTCAAATCCCTTATTCAGAGACGTTTCCTACAAACTTTTAGGAAGCCCAATGCCTCTCTGGAAAGCGATTCCCCGTTAGTGTTCAGAGGCCGTCAAGGCCCTGTCCAACACGAGGATCGCTCATGACCATCAGCCAACGTATTGCCCTCGCGATCGCCGAAGCCGGGCCGCCACACGACCAGTGCATGTCCTGTGAACGCCAGGGCCTGCCAATCCTGACTATAAAAGTGATTTTTAAGTGAATAAAAAGCGACAGTCGTCGGGATTAGGTGGCGTGCGTGCTTCGAGTATGGAAATCACCGGATCTATAGAGCTTATGTCGATTATCGGGATGCATAATATCAGGGCTGCGACACTGTTAGTAATGTACTGGCCAGATAGGAATGTGCCGAATGCCTATGTTGAGGTTTGTGCCAAGGAGGTTAATGAGTGAAAGCTAAGTTCAGGGCTCGGCGGGCTCTTTGTTGGAGTTATGATCTGCCTGATGTCAGCTCGCAGAAGGTTCCGCGTTTTAGTTTTGAGGATATAAATCCATCACCTAACTATCTAGATAAAGTGTACTTGGAGCTTCCTCGATCTACTGTCAGTTTGCGTGGTGTTGCGGTCCTGCTGGGCATTCCAGGGTTGATCGCGTCTTCTGGTGCGCTTATATATTTGTATTTGCTTATACTGGATGTTAGTTGGTCACGTGACTGGTATGTTGCTGTTATTATAGTGCTGGTGCCTATGATTGGAATGTGGGCTGTTGCGTCCTTTGTAAAGATCGACCTAATGCTCCCAAGGGACGAACCAATCCGCTTCAATCGCCTGCGACGCAAAATTTATCTCTATCAATTCAGATTCCACTACATCTATCTGTTCAGCCGCAAACACTGGGGCGTTAAACCGGTCGCCTACAACTGGGACGACGTAACCGCCGAAGTCTACCGAGTCTACGCCCCCGGCCACGGTGGGCTGATCGAAAACGTCATGCTGTCGGTCCGCAACCCGGAAACCAACGAAGTCATCGACCGCGTCTTCTTCACCCACGACCTGTACCACGGTGAAGCCTACTGGGCCATCGCCCGGCTATTCATGCAGCAAGGCCCCGAAGCCCTGCCGAAGTTCGTACACCCACCCCGTGACTGGAACGATGACGATGGCCTGAGCCACATGCATTGCCTGGCACCCAAGGTTAATTGGCCAGAGGAGATAGACCGTGAATCTCGCACCGGGCCATCAGAAGGAGAGACCCAATGAATCCTGTCGTACTTGTAGGCCATCGACATGTCTGCCCGCTGCATGGCATCAACGAGGTAGAAAGCGGCAGTGCAACGTACATCTTCAACGGCAGGGCGGTTGCCAGGGTGGGGGATCGGACCACGTGCGGTGCCGTGATTGAGAGTGGAGCCGAGCATTTCCTGATTGAAGGCGCGGCCGTGGCGCGTAAAGGTGACCGGACGGATCACGGTGGTGTGCTGGAGGAGGGTGATGCTGGGTGGATGCTGGACTGATCAAATGTCTCTTGTACAAGATCGGGCCCACAGATCTCTGTGCGGCTTTGGCAGTGAACACCAGCGCAGCCGGATGGGTTTGCTATCTCGGTGTTGACACCGAGTGCGCCGCGCCACCATTATCCAGCCATATCCACGCAACGGGCTTGCCGGCATGTCCATTTCCAACCACGCCATTTTCGCTTCGGGCTTCATCGCCCAGGCAGGCGCGTGCGTTGCCGTTGCCAAGAAATCCAAGAAACAGCCGCTCATCTGACCGAGGCGCGCTGTCTCGTCAGGTGGGCTGACGAGACAGAAGGCGCCAGGTATCCCTGCCAGACCACTTCGACTCTCCGCTCTGCTGACGCTGACTTTCGGTCAACATCAGGAGTTTTTGCATGTCGAATTTCCGTGGTATCTGGATTGCCCTCGTCACGCCATTGCGCGCCAATGAAGTCGACTTCGCCGCCCTGGAAAAACTGGTGAAGAAGCTGCTCGAAGAGGGTGTGGCCGGTTTTGTGGTGTGCGGTACCACGGGCGAGGCGGCGGCGCTGTCCAAGGCCGAACAACTGGCCGTGCTGGATGCCGTGCTGGCCTGGGTGGAGCCGGGCAGGGTGGTGATGGGCTTGTCGGGCTACAACTTGCGCGAGTTGTTGGCCTTCCAGGCTGAAATCCAGCGGCGTGAGATTGGCGGGCTGCTGGTCCCTGCGCCGTGCTACATCCGGCCTTCGCAGGCCGGCATCGAAGCGTTCTTCAGCACCGTGGCGGATGCCGCCAGCGTACCGGTGATCGTCTACGACATTCCCTACCGCACCGGGGTACGTATCGAGCGTGAAACCCTGCGCCGCATCGTGCGCCACCCGCGCATCGCGGCGGTGAAGGACTGCGGCGGTGACAGCGAGACCACCATGGCCCTGATCCAGGACGGCCACGCCCAGGTGCTGGCCGGTGAGGACGTGCAGATCTTCAACAACCTGTGCCTGGGTGGCGCAGGGGCCATTTCTGCTTCGGCGCATGTACGCGCCGACCTGTACGTGCGCATGCTGCAGCAGGTCGGCCATGGCGACTGGGTAGCCGCGCGCGGCACGTTCTACCAATTGCTGCCTTGGATGAAGATGGCCTTTGCCGAGCCCAACCCGGCTGTGGTCAAGGCGGCCTTGCAGCTGCAGGGGCTGATGACCGACGAACTGCGAGAGCCCATGCAGGCGTGCACGGAGATGACCCGGGGCAAGCTGCGAAGCGTTGTGGATTCGCTCGGCGCTTGAGGGTGTACCTGCCGGGCTGTTGTTCTGTTGACGAATGCCCGGCCTTTTGAGCTGCGCTGCCGCGTTGAAAACAAATATCGCTCACTTGGCGCGTCCTTTGTAGGAGCAGCCTTGTGCTGCGAAGAGGCCGGTACAGGCAACAGATACGAATTGTCAGTACGGGCCTCTTCGCAGCACAAGGCTGCTCCTACCGGGCCCCTGCTAAATTTTCATCCCAGGAGACCGACCTGGCCTCGCCAATCAGGATGTCTTCGAAAAACGCCCCGACCGGCTCGCTAGGGTGGCACAACTGGATCTCCAGCACCCACACCACTTCGCTCGGGACGATTTCCACCTCGGCCAGTTTGTCCTGCCCATACAGCACATGCGGGAAGTCGGCGATGCGATGCCCGGCCAGGTTGCGCTCCAGCTGCCAGCCTTTTACCTGGGCACTGCGCTCGGCGAAGTCGTACAGTTCGCGCCCGGTCAGGCCACGGCCCCAGGCCTGGCGGGTTTCGTCGAACACCTCATGCAGTGCCTTGACGCAGGCGTGGTGCAGCTCGTGCTGGCCGAACACGAAGGTGTCGCCATAGTCGCCCTCATAGCCATCCCATACCGGGCCGACGTCGACCACGACGATATCCGTAGTACGTAATACACGTTGCAGATCAATGCCTTGGCGCGGCGTGCGCACGGTGTCGTCGCCAAAGCGGATGTAGGTCGGGTGCCAGGTGTGCGATGCACCCATCGCCTGCAAGGTTTGCGCGGCCATCTCCAGCGCCTGGGCAGTGGTCATGCCGACTTTCAGCTGGTTCGCTATCGCAGCAACGGCCCGCACCGACTGCTCGCGGGCAGCGAGCATGCCGTCCAGCGAGTAGCGTGGGCCGACTTTTTCAAGCTCCGGGTGCAACGGGCTGGCTGTTGAAGCCTCTGGCGCCAGTGTGCCGCTGGCAACGAAAGCCTCCGCGACAAAACGATGGGCCTGCAGGCCTGCCGCGAGGCACTGCTCGCGAACCTGGCTGATCATCGCCGCATTGCCGCAGGCATAGACCTGGGTGTCGGCCCAGCGATGGGCCTGGGCCAGCGCTACCTGCTGCACCCGCGCCTGGTCCGATAGCACCGGGTACCAGCGAAAGTGAGCGTGTGCACGGCTGGCCTGATCGAGAAACTCACGGTCATAGAAGTCGGCGTCCGATCTGCCGCCCCAGTACAACGTGACCTCGGCATCACCTGCCAGGGCGGTCAGCAGCAATGGCTTGATGCCGGCGTAACCTGTGCCAGTGGCGAACAGCACCAGGGGCCGCTGGTCCTCGTGCTGCCAGGTGCAGGCACCCACCGGCCCTTCCAGCTTCAAGGTGTCACCTGCTTGCAGGGTTGGCAGCAGGCGTTCGGTAAACAGGCCGCCGCTTACCTTGCGGATGTGAAACACCAGTTTCCCCTGGTCCCGGTCGGGCAGGTTGGCGATGGAAAAACAGCGGCTATCGCCGTTGGCGAGCCGAATGCGTACGTACTGGCCAGCCCGTACCGCCAACGGCTGTGCAGGCTGCAGCACCAGTTCGATGATATCGGCGCTCAGTTCGCGTTTACCATGTACCTGCGCGTGGATTTCCAGTGTCTGGGTTTCCAGGGACCAGCCGGGGATTTCCAGGCGCATGTCGCTGCAGGCGTGGCTCTGGCACAGCAACATTTCGTCGTCGGCCAGGGGGTAGCAGGGCGCCGGCATGTCTGCCGTCCGCTGCTTGTCCCGATACTGCCCCGACACCACCTTGACCTTGCACGACCCGCAGGCGCCGCGGCGGCATGAGAAGGGCACCGGCAGGCCGCTGGCGAGCATGGCATCGAGCAGCAGCTCCTGGCTGGCGTCGAAGGTTTTGCCCGAGGGCGACAATTCAATGACGTGGCGGTTCTGCATGGGCATCTCGGGGCAAGTGGAGGTTCGATTGTTGCTATAGTCCAGGACCAGTAGAACCTCCAGTTTCGGTTAATTCACATGGTCCAGCTTCGCAAATGGCAGCCGCTGCTCAAGCTCGACGGGGCGCAGCCGCAGGCTTCGTACAGGCAGATCGTCGAGGGCCTGGTAGCCGCGATCTCCGAGGGCCGCCTGCGCCCCGGTACGCCGTTGCCCGGCACGCGGGAAATGGCGCAACTGCTGAACGTCAATCGCAAGACGGTGATCCTCGCCTACGAGGAAGCCGAGACCAAAGGCTGGCTGGAAAGCGTGCAGCGCCGTGGCACCTTCGTCAGTCGGCAGCTGGCGGCTGGCAACCTGGCCGAGCCCGATGCAGCGCAGCCCTTTGCCCTGGTGCTACAGGAGGAGCCTGCCGTTGCCTACTTCGCGGCCAACGAACAGGCTGCCGCGCAGCAGGATCGGCCGGGTGCGCTGTTCTTCGACAACGGCGCCTGTGACCACCGCCTGCTGCCGCAGACCGTTCTGCACCGCTATTACCGTAATGCCTTGCGCAACAGCTTTGCCGCCAACACCGTGCGCCATGGCAGCGCGTGCAGCAGCCACTCCCTGCGCAGCGCCTTGGCCGACATGCTGCGGCACAATCGCAGCCTGAACGTTGGCGCCGAGCATATCTGCCTGACCCAGGGCGTGCAGATGTCGCTGTACCTGGTGGCTAGCGTGCTGCTCAAGCCTGGTGACGTTGTGCTGGTCGAACGCCTGAGCTATCCGCCCGCGTGGGAGATCTTCCGCCAGCTGGGCGCCCGGCTGGTCACCGTGGACCTGGATGAGGAGGGCTGTCGGGTCGAGCAGATCGATGCACTGTGCCGGCTGCACCAGGTACGCATGCTGTACATCACACCCCATCACCAGTTCCCGACCACGGTCAGCCTGCCTGCCGGGCGCCGGCAGCAGTTGCTGGAACTGGCGCGGCAGCACGACTTCTGCGTGGTCGAGGAAGACTACGACCATGAATACCACTTTGCCGGGAGGCCTTACCTGCCGCTGGCCAGCGACCGTCAGCAGCGGCACGTGATCTACATTGGCTCATTGTCCAAGTCCCTGGGCAGTACGTTCCGTTGCAGTTTCATCGTGGCGCCGGCGGAGGTGGCTGCGGCGCTCGAACGCAGGGCGACGCTGACCCTGGGGCAGGGTGATGCGGTGATGCAGCAGATGCTGGCGGACTTGATCAATGATGGCGAACTGAAGAAGCACTTGCGTCGGGTCACCCGGGAGTATCGCCGACGTCGAGAGACCCTGTTGGTTTGCTTGCGCGATGCCTTTGGCGAGCAGGTAACCGTGCGCGAGCCGGAAGGTGGGCTGGCGCTGTGGGTGAGGTTTGCTGACGAGATCAATGTGGATCAGTTGGTTGGCAAGGCGTTGGAGTTGGACCTGGTGGTACGCAGTGGCCGGCAGTTTTCGCCGTTTGGTCATGCGGAAAATGCCTTGCGCCTCGGGTTTGCCTCGCTGGACATGGATGAAATCCGGCTGGCTACACAACGTTTGGCGCAGGCGGCGAAGGCGATTACCGGGTAGTAGAAAGGACAGCCTGCCTGGCAGTCCTGACCAGCGACGAGGCTGCCTATATCACCGGGCAGAACAATAGCGTCGCGCGCAGCGTCTTGCCGCCGTCAGTGTGCAGCCGTCGGCAGCATGCCCGAGCGCTGGGCCTTGTGCGCGGCTTCTATCAGCTGCAGGTTGCGGCTGCGCAGGGCGTGATTGTTGCCAACACGCAGGTTGGAGCGAAGCGCCAGGGTTTCGGCCTGTTCATACTGCCCTTGCTGAAGGCGCAAAACGCCAAGGTAGTGCAGCGTTGCCGGGTTGTTCGGTTGAATGTGCAGCGCACGCTCCAGGGTGGCCGCCGCCTGGTCCAGCTGGCCGTCGGCATACTGTTGCGAGGCGGTTTCGATCAGCACCGTCGAAGCATTGTTGCTGCGTGTGGGCGCGTAGCGTTCGCCGGCCAGTGCGCCCTGTGCCGTGATTGCGCTGAACAACAGGAGCAGGGCTGACAGAACAGGTGTGCTGGGCATCGGCGGAAGACTCGGCAGGGCTTGGGCGGGCCAGGTTGGAGGGCGAGGGGATGCTATCGACCGAATTGGAGCGTTGAAGTTCCCGCCTGGTCGGCTTGTTGCCCGTTGCCCGGTATGTGCCTCGACAACATCTGTTCGGTTACCGCCCATAACCGCACTCCGGCGCCTCAAGCCTGGGGCAGTACCTCCGATAGCAGCACACCCACCGTCGAATCATCGACCAGAAGTGGTGCCAACAAGGAGTACTGCCCCCATGCTTGCCAACCTGAAGATCCGCACCGGAATGTTCTGGGTGCTGTCGCTGTTCAGCGTGACCCTGCTGTTTTCCACCGTCAGTGCCTGGCGGGCGGCGGTGGGCAGCGACCAGCAGATCACCGAACTGGACCAGACCGCGCACCAGTCGGACCGGTTGAACAATGCGTTGCTGATGGCGATTCGCGCCAGTGCCAATGTGTCCTCGGGCTTCATCGAGCAGCTGGGTGGTCATGAGGAAAGCGCCAACAAGCGCATGGCGCTGTCGGTCGAGCTGAACGACAAGAGCCAGAAGCTGGTGGACGAGTTTGTCGAAAACGCCCGCGAGCCTGCGCTGCACGCACTGGCAACGGCACTGCAGGCCACCTACGGCGAGTATTCCAAGGCGGTCGCCGGGCAGCGTGAGGCAACCCGTCAACGTTCACTCGAGCAGTATTTCAAGGTCAACACCGACGCCGGCAACGCCATGGGCCGGCTGCAGGCGCTGCGCCAGCAACTGGTCGGCGCATTGAGTGAGCGCGGTCAGCAGATCATGCTGGAATCCGACCGGCGCCTGGCGCGCGCCCAACTGCTGAGTCTGGGGCTGCTGGGCGTGACGTTGGTGTTGGCGGTGCTGTGCTGGGCCTTTATTGCCCAGCGCGTGCTGCACCCGCTGCGTGAAGCTGGCCGGCACTTCCAGCGCATTGCCGGCGGCGACCTGAGCGTGCCGGTGCAGGGGCAGGGCAGTAACGAGATCGGCCAGCTGTTCCATGAACTTGAGCGCATGCAGCAGAGCCAGCGCGACACTCTGGGGCAGATCAGCAACTGTGCCAGGCAGCTGGACGCAGCCGCCACGGCGCTGAATACGGTCACCGAGGAAAGCGCCAACAACCTGCGCCAGCAGGGCCTGGAGCTGGAGCAGGCCGCTACCGCCGTTACCGAAATGACCACGGCTGTCGAGGAGGTTGCGCGCAATGCCATCACCACCTCGCAGACCACCAGCGAATCCAACCAGCTGGCGGCGCAAAGCCGCCGGCAAGTCAACGACAACATCGACGGCACCGAGGCCATGACTCGGGAGATCCAGGCCAGCAGCGCACACCTGGAGCAACTGGTCGGGCAGGTGCGGGACATCGGCAAGGTGCTGGAAGTGATTCGCTCGGTGTCCGAGCAAACCAACCTGCTGGCGCTCAATGCCGCCATCGAGGCCGCCCGTGCGGGCGAGGCCGGGCGCGGCTTTGCGGTGGTGGCTGATGAAGTGCGTACGCTGGCTTACCGCACGCAGCAGTCGACCCAGGAAATCGAGCAGATGATCGGGCGCGTGCAGGCGGGTACCGAAGCGGCCATGACCTCGATGCAGGCCAGTACCAGTCGTGCCCAGTCGACGCTGGACGTGACACTGGCCTCGGGGCAGGTGCTTGAGGGTATCTACAGTGCGATCGGCGAGATCAACGAGCGTAACCTGGTGATTGCCAGTGCAGCCGAAGAGCAGGCCCAGGTGGCGCGAGAGGTGGACCGCAACCTGCTGAACATTCGCGAGCTGTCGACATCCTCGGCAGCAGGGGCGCAGCAGACCAGTGAGGCGAGCAAGGCGTTGTCGGGGTTGGTGGGGGAGATGGCGGCGTTGGTGGCGCGGTTCAGGGTTTGAGGTCTGGCGGGCACCAGACTGTGGCAGTGGGCGCGCCCGCGAACACCGGCGTAGCCGGTGCCTTCCACCGCGTCGCCTGCTTCGCGGGTAAACCCGCACACAGGGGCACCACCAGCTGAAGGAATGCGCCATACCTGTGGGAGCGGGCGCGCCCGCGAACACCGGCGCAGCCGGTGCCATCCACGGCGTCGCCTGCTTCGCGGGCATGCCCGCTCCCACAGGGACCCCACCAGCTGAAGGAATGCGCCATACATGTGGGAGTGGGCGCGCCCGCGAACACCGGCGCAGCCGGTGCCATCAACCGCATCGCCCGGTTCGAGCGCACGCCATGTGTGCTTTCAGTTATCGATCGTGCTTCGAAGAGGAGCGCCCGGCCTTGTTGTGTTCCTTGGAATGGGCAATGCCGGACCGGGTAGTGCCACGGCCGTTGTCATCATTGCGCAGGCTTCCATAGTGATTGCCGCTCTCGCCATGGTTGCGGGTGGCCTTGCCTGCATGATCACTCTCGTAGCCGGCGCCATTACCGTTGAACCCACCTTTGCCACCGCCATTGCCATTACCTTTGGCATATGCGGAACCAATCGGCGAGACATCGGCAGGCAACAATGCAGTTGCGCCGAGCGCCAGGGCACAGGTAAAGACGGCTACCAGGGTTTTTTTCATGTTTGTTCGCCTCCAGAAGGCGCAGGGGGGGAGCTTGAGTGCGGATACGACATAAGGTTGCCTTTTAAGTTCCGCAGTGCGCAGCCTTTCGACGAAGCGGCTGCCAGGCCCTTTCAGTACCTGGCAGCCTCAAGCTTCATGACTGTTCAGATCTCGACCTGGGTGCCAAGCTCGATCACCCGGTTCAGCGGCAGCTTGAAGTACTTCAGGTTGCTGTTGGCATTCTTCAGCAGGAAGGCAAAAAGGTGCTCACGCCAGCGGGCCATGCCCATCTGCCTGCCTGCAATGACCGTCTCCCGGCTGAGGAAATAAGTGGTGCGCATGGGGCCGAACTCAAGGTCCGCACGCTGACAGCGGCTTAACGCCAACGGCACGTCGGGCTCCTCCATGAAGCCGAAATGCAGGCTCACGCGGAAGAAACCATCACCAAACTCCTCGACCTCAAAGCGCTTGCCAGCGTTGACCCGTGGCTCGTCCTCGAACACGACGGTCAACAGCACCACCTGTTCATGCAGTACCTGGTTATGCAGCAGGTTGTGCAGCAAGGCGTGAGGCACCGCCTCGGGCCTGGCGGACAGGAATACGGCAGTACCGCCCACGCGGTGAGGCGGCTGGGCCTTGAGGCTGGTAATGAACAGGTCCAGCGGCAGCGAACTTTCGTCCAGCCGCTCGACGATCATCCGTCGCCCGCGCTTCCAGGTAGTCATCAGGGTGAACAGTGCAAGGCCGGCAATCACCGGAAATGCACCGCCCTGGAGGATCTTCGGCGCATTGGCGGCGAAATACAGGCTGTCGACCAGCAGGAATGCCAGCAGCATCGGCACCGCCAGCCAGCGTGGTGCCTTCCACAGCAACAGCACCACTGCCGAAGCCAGCAGTGTGGTGATCAGCATGGTCCCGGTCACGGCTACGCCATAGGCTGCCGCAAGTGCCCCGGACGACTCGAAGCCGACCACCAGCAGCACCACGCCAACCATCAGTGCCCAGTTCACCATGCCGATGTAGATCTGCCCCTGTTCCTCGCTGGAGGTGTGCTGGATGAACATGCGCGGTACGTAACCCAGCTGGATGGCCTGGCGCGTCAGCGAGAACGCACCGGAAATCACGGCCTGGGACGCGATGATGGTGGCCAGCGTGGCCAGCCCGACCATGGGCAGCAGGGCCCATTCGGGCGCCAGCAGGTAAAACGGGTTGCGCACTGCCTGCGGGTCGCCGAGGATCAGTGCGCCCTGGCCGAAGTAGTTCAGTACCAGGCCGGGCAGCACCAGCAGGAACCAGGCCCGGGCGATGGGTTTGCGGCCGAAGTGCCCCATATCGGCGTAGAGCGCTTCGGCGCCGGTCAGCGCCAGCACCACCGCGCCCAGGATCGCCACCCCCATGCCCGGGTGCAGCACGAAGAACTTCACCGCCCAGAGCGGGTTGAGTGCCTGCAGCACCTCCGGGCGCTGGACTATGCCGTGCAGGCCCAGTGCACCCAGCACGACGAACCACAGCACCATGATCGGCCCGAAGAGGATGCCGATGCGCGCGGTGCCATGCTTCTGGATCAGGAACAGGGCCACCAGCACCACCACCGACAGTGGCACGACCCAATGCTCGATACCGTCGAAGGCCAGTTGCAGGCCCTCGACGGCCGATAGAACGGAAATCGCCGGCGTGATCATGCTGTCGCCGTAGAACAGCGCGGCGCCGAACAAGCCGAGCAGCACCAGTATCCTGCCCAGGCGCTGGTAGGGCGCCGCCGCCCGATGCGCCAGGGCGGTCAGGGCCATGATGCCGCCTTCGCCCTGGTTGTCGGCACGCAGGATGAACAGTACGTACTTGAGCGATACCACCCAGAGCAACGACCAGAAAACCAGCGACAGCACTCCGAGTACGCCAGCGGTGTTGGCCTGTACGCCATAGTGCCCGGCGAACACCTCCTTGAGGGTGTACAGCGGGCTGGTGCCGATGTCGCCATACACCACGCCGACAGCGGCGACGAGCATGCCGACAGGGTTGGACTTGGCGGGAAGGGATTGATTTGCGATGACGGTGGACTGGCTCACGAAAGGTTTCTCTGGACTGGCGGGTATAAATGCATGCCATCCCTGAGCATCGCGCGCCCAGTATTCCTTCTGTCTGCCGGCTCAGTCGTAAAAAGAGCGTAAAAAATCAGCCAGCGCCCCAATACCTGTCAGTTAAGCAATTCGGGGCCGCTTTGCGGCCCGGCCAACTCCCACAGGTACAGCGCAGACTTCAAGAGTTTACGTGGTCCCTGTGGGAGCTGGCCTGCCGGCGATGGTTTGGTCAGCCAGGTTGCGCCGCCAGGCTGTTGCTGACGTTACGCCCCAGCACCAGCACCGTAGCGAAACCGCAGCCCACCAGGGCCGTGGCCAGGCTCAGCAACACCGAGCTGCCCAGCTGGTCGACGATACGACCGCCGAAGAACGAGCCCAGTGCAATGATCACCTGGAACATGGCAACGAACAGCGGCATGCCACGTTCGACATCCTTGGGCGCGACGACGAACATCCAGATACTGGCGCAGGCCGGGAACGCGCCGAAGGCGAAGCCCCACAACCCGATCAGCATCGCGGCACCGGTCATGCCGGTGGCGAAGTGAGGGAACAGGGCAGTGCTGGTGCCGATCATCAGCGCTACCAGCAGCAGGGTGTGACGTACGCTGCGGTTGGCGGCGAAACCGGCGAAGATATTGCCGAATACCCCGGCCACGCCATAAAGCAGCAGCAACGAGCCAATGGTAGGCCCATCGAAGCCGGAGCTTTGCTTGAAGAAGGGGGCGACATAGGTGTACGCGGCAAAGTGCGCCAGCCCGATCAGCAACACGGCGATCAGGCCAACCCGCGCCTGTGGGTTGATGAACAGGGCCGGCAGGTCGCTGATGCGAATGGCTTTGTCCGGGTTGAGCCGCGGGAGCAACAGGATCTGCGCCAGCAGCACCGGTATGCCCAGTAGCGCGGTTATCAGGAAGGTCATGCGCCAGCCCATCAGGCCACTCAACCAGGTGCCTACCGGCACGCCCAGCACGGTGGCCAGGGTTACGCCGACCATGATGATCGAGGTGGCCTGGGCTACGCCCACGCCCTTTGGCGCCAGGCGGCCGCTGAGGGCAATGGCCGTTGCCCAGAAGCCGCCGATACTCACGCCCAGCAGCACGCGGCCGAACAGCAGCAGGTTGAAGTCGCTGGCGTAGGCTACTACCGCGTTGGCGATGATCATGATCAGCGTCAGCCCGATCAGCAGGTAGCGACGGTCCAGAGCGCCAATGCCCACCGAGAGTAGTGGGGCGGCGAGGGCGGCCATGATGCCGGGCAGGGTGACCATCAGGCCGGCGTGGCCTGCACTGATGCCAAGGTCGCTGGCGACATCGTTGAGTACGCCCACCGGCAGGAACTCGCTGGTCACCAGGGCGAAAGCGCCGACGGCGACCGAAAGGATTGCCAGCCACTGCTGGCTGACGCTTTGTTGATCATGTTCGGGGAGGCCGCGAGGGGCCTGGCTGGCACTTGGCATGGTATTGGATTCCAAGAGAGGGATGTCGCCTGAAGCAGGCGCAAGGAGCGGGGGAAATTTGCCGGGGATTATAGGGGGCGGTTTCGCCTGGCCAACATGCGGGTCGCTCGATAGTAATCATCAGCGCAATCGATGAAACGCCTTGCGCAGAGCGCCCGCTGTTGGATGGGAGCGCAGAGAACAAATATCGCTCGTTTGAAGCGTCCATTGTAGGAGCAGCCTTGTGCTGCGAAGAGGCCGGTACTGACAAAGCCTTTGTATTGCTTGTCCCGGCCTCTTCGCAGCACAAGGCTGCTCCTACAAAACCTCACTTAACCAATGAGTCGCCTGTCCGCGAAGGACAGGCACGTGTCCTCCACATCACATGCATCTTATGGCGATACCAGCACATCGCACTGGGATTCGTTCAGCACATGCTTGGTGACGCTGCCTATCAGCAGCTCTTCAAGCGCGCTTTCCCCTTGCTTGCCAACCACGATCAGGTCGCATTCCAGCTCTTGTTCCTGCTCGGCAATCCGCCAGGCAGGGTCGCCATGCACCACGATTTGCCGAGCATCTGCCACTCCGGCGGTTTCGCTCAAGGCCGCGAGCTGCTGGACCGCATCCTTGCGGATGACATTGCGGTAGTGTGCAAGGGTGTCATGGTCGATGTGGGCGAAACGCATGCTGCCTTCGAACGGCGCTTCGTAAACATGCAACAGAATGATCTCGGCCTGTGGGGCAATGGCTTTTGCCAGTTCGATGGAGCGCAGTGACGAAGGCGAAAAATCAACTGCAACCAGCAAGGTCCGGTAGGCATCGCGTGGCGCCTGCTTGACCACCAGCAAAGGGCAGGGCATGCGGTTCAGCATCTTCTGCACCGTGGAGCCCAGCAGCAGGCGCCGCGCGACGCTCTGGCCCTTCGCCCCGCATACCAGCAGGTCGCTGCGTTTATCCTGCACCACACGGGTGATCTCCGTGGTCACCGAGCCATGCGCTACCTGCACGCCAGCGGCGATGTCATGGCGCTGGAACAGCATTGCAGCCAGTGCGCGGATTTTTTCGCCAGCGGTATCCAGCACGCGCTTCAGCAGATCATCACCAGGTGCGACCAACTGCTTCAAGCGCTCGAAGGGGGCCGGGTTGGCAACGTACAGCAGGTCCAGCGATGCCTGCTGCGCCTTGCTCAGGTGCGCAGCGCGCTCTGCCGCGTTGCGGGCGGAGGTGGACAGGTCGGTTGCTACCAGTACGTGGTTCAGGTGGCTCATGTGGGACTCCTTATCCAAGGCCGCGCACAGTGCTCGATGGCGATGGCCTTGAGCACAATGCGCATGGCGGTTTTCGATTCGTTCCTTGCTGGCAGCCATCGTCGCGCGAACCCGGCCCAGCGGCTTGACGTGCGTCAAGGGAGCACTTCGGCTGATAGGCTCGCAGGGCTATTGCGATTGTTTGCATGAGTCAACTTGATGCTTTCCCGTAGCAGTACTAATACTAAGAGACTGCCGGGAGGGGGATGATCATGCAGACGCGCTTTGTTGTGGTTCCCGCTGTGCCGCTCAAGAAAGAGATTTACCCGCGTAGTCTTGGCTTTCCCGCAACGTTAGGGGAGGGCTATGACCTTTATGACACACAGGAAAAGCTGCGCCTGACCCTCAACTACCCCACACGTGCCGAGGCGGAATTCGTATGCGCATCCCGCAACAGTTGCCGGGATGCCGACACGGCGGATATCGCCGGGAATGGTTGATGCTGTGGCGGACACCGGCGTAGCCGGTGCCATGCATCACATTGCGTTCTTCGCGGGCACGCCCGCTCCCACAGGGATTGCGCCCGGATCAGGGCTTGCGGTCATGCGTGCTTGAGCGCTTCCACCAACTGTGCCTTGGTCATGGTGGAGCGCCCTTTGATGTTTTTGCTGCGCGCTTCCTTCATCAGGCTTTGCTTGCTCTGGGTTTCCAGGGAGCTGCCCGATGTGCGGGAATGACCTTGGCGCGACTTCGCCGCCCGTTTGGCCGAGTCCGAGCGGGCAGTTTTCTTCTCGCTGGAGGATGTAGCCTTACCCGAGCCACCTTTCTTCTCGCCTCCACCGGACTGTTTGTTCACGGTGGCCCAGGCACGCGCTTCGGCCTGCTCTTTGGGCACGCCTTTTTGCTCGTAGCTTTCCTCGATGTGTTCGGCCTTGCGCTTCTGCTTGTCGGTGTATTTGTCCTTGTCGCCGCGTGGCATGGCACTCACTCCCGTCTGCTTTGCATGTGCGGTTGAATGCCGCGGCAACGCCAGAGTGCCCGGTAATCGACGAGCGGCGCCACGAAGCCTGCTGCCTGCCGGAAGCAGTCATTCAATCGACACATCGAAGCCGTAGGGTTGAGACAAGAACCACTCCAGGGCTCTGGCCCCTGATGTTGCCGTGATGGCGCCGCCAGACGGCTCTACCCTGCGGCCTGCCATTCATCGGTCACAAAGCTGTAACATTGCTGCTGCAAAGTGTGCCGGCCATCACACGGAGCGCTTTTCGATGATACGCCTGATGAAATCTGCTGCACTCGCCGTTGCCGTTTCTCTTTGCGCCACTTCGGCATCCTTTGCCGCAGAGAACATCCGCCTGACCGGTTCCGGCGCAAGTTTCCCGGCACCGATCTACCTGACCTGGTTCAAGGCCTTCAGCAAGGAAACCGACGGTGTCACCGTTGACTACCAGTCCAAAGGGAGCGGGGCGGGTGTTCAGGACTTTCTGAACAAGACCGTCGACTTTGCCGCCAGCGACTCGGCAATGAAAGCCGAAGAAATCGCCAAGGTCGGCGAAGGCGTGCAGTTGCTGCCAATGACCGCCGGTGAAATCGTCCTGGCTTACAACCTGCCAGGCAACCCCAAAGGGCTGAAGCTGCCACGCGATGTGTACTCCAACATCTTCCTCGGCAAGATCACCCAGTGGAACGACCCGCAGATCGTCGCGGCCAACCCTGAGCTGAAACTGCCCGCCACCCCGATCACCGTGGTCGTGCGTGCCGACTCCAGCGGCACCACTGCGGTATTCACCAAGCACCTGTCGGCCATCAACGCTGACTTCAAGCAAGCGCTGGGTGAAGGCAACACCGTCAACTGGCCCGCCAGCGACAAGTTCATCAAGTCGCCGAAGAACGATGGCGTAACCGCCACCGTCCGCCAGACCCCAGGTGCCATCGGCTACATCGAATACGGCTTCGCCAAGCTGGCCAAGGTCGACTTCGCCCAGCTGCAGAACAAGGCCGGCCAATACGTCGTGCCGAACGCCGAGAGCGGTGCCGAGGCGCTGGCTGCGGTGAAGATGCCGGAGAACCTGGTGGCCTGGCTGCCTGACCCGGACGGTGCCAAGTCCTACCCGATCACCTCCTACACCTGGATGATCTTCCGCAAGGACAACGGTAACCCGGCCAAGGCCAAGGCCATGCGCGAAATGGTCGAATACAGCCTGACCGAAGGCCAGAAGATCGCCGACTCGATGGGCTACATCCCGCTGCCAGCGTCGGTTGTCGATCAGGTACGCAAAGCGTCGGCCAACATTCAGTAACACGTCCAGGCGCTCCCGGTGTGGTCTGGCGGCCATGCCGGGTGTGTTTGCCCTCTGTCCCGGAACTTGCCAATGAACACTCCTTTTGCCATCCCGGCTAACCCCGACTCCGCGTGCCAGCCACCGTCTGCGAAAGACTTCCTGGTTGATCGCACCTTTCGTGCGCTTGCACGCATCGGTGTGGTGCTGGTGCTGGCGCTGGTCTTCGCGCTGGTCTACGAAGTGGGCCGCAAGGCACTGCCAGGCATCGAGAAGCACGGTTTTGACGTGCTGTTCGGCAGTGTCTGGGACGTCAACCAAGGCAAGTACGGTATTCTGCCAGCGATCTGGGGCACGCTCTACAGCGCCCTGATCGCCCTGTTGATCGCCGGTTTCTTCGGCGTCAGCATGGCCATTTTCCTGACCCAGGACTTCCTCCCGGCCCGGCTGGCGGCGGTGTTCCGCACCATCGTCGAGCTGCTCGCTGCCATCCCCAGCGTCGTCTACGGCCTGTGGGGGATCTATGTGGTCATCCCGGCCATTCGCCCGCTGACCACCTGGCTGAACAGCGAGCTGGGCTGGATTCCCTTTTTTGGTACTTCCCTGAGCGGCCCAGGGCTGCTGCCTGCCGCGCTGGTGCTGGCGATCATGATTCTGCCGACCATCGCCGCCGTTTCGCAGGACGCCCTGACCAGCGTGCCGATGAAGACCAAGCAGGCCGCCTACGGCCTGGGCGCCACCCACTGGGAGGCCATTCTCAAGGTAATGGTGCCATCGGCAGCCACCGGCATCTTCGGTTCGCTGGTGCTCGGCCTGGGCCGTGCGCTGGGTGAAACCATGGCGCTGGCCATGCTGGTGGGCAATGCCAACAACATTTCCCTGTCCTTGTTCGCCCCGGCCAACACGCTGGCGGCCTTGCTGGCCCTGAACTTCCCGGAGGCCGGCCCGAACGAGGTCGAGGTACTGATGTACGCCGCACTGGTGCTGATGTTCATCACCCTGCTGGTGAACGTGCTCGGCTCGATGATCATGCTCTACGCCCAGCGGGGTAACAAATGATGACCAACCTCACCACCCCTGCAAACGCGTTGCCCAGCCTGCAGCGCAAGCTGGAAGGCCGTTCCCTGCGCAGCCTGTTGTTGACCACGCTGGCATGGTTCGCGGCACTGGTGGCCAGCGTGCCGCTGATCTCCGTGCTGTACATGCTGATCACTCGCGGTGGCGCACGCCTCAACCTGGAGGTGTTCACCGAGCTGCCACCCACCGGCTTCGAGATGGGCGGGGGCTTTGGCAACGCCATGGCCGGTACTTTCGTCATGGTCGGCATTGCTGCTGCCATCGCCGTCCCGGTCGGTATCCTGGCCGCGGTGTTCCTGGCCGAACTCGGCCCGGACAGCAAGCTGGCCAACACCGCGCGCTTTGCCGCCAAGATGCTCACCGGCCTGCCGTCGATCCTGGCTGGCGTATTCGCCTATGCCCTGGTGGTGATGACCACCGGCACCTACTCCGCGCCGGCAGGTGGTGTGGCCCTGGCGGTACTGATGCTGCCCATCGTCGTGCTGACCGCTGAAGAGTCGATGAAGATGGTGCCCAAGATCATGAAGGATGCGGCCTACGGCATGGGCTGCACCCGTGCCCAGGTGATCTGGAAAATCGTCCTGCCCAGCGGCCTGCCGGCCATCCTGACCGGCGTCATGCTGGCCGTGGCCCGTGCCGCCGGCGAGACCGCGCCGCTGCTGTTCACCGCGCTGTTCAGCAACTACTGGATCCTGCATGACGGCGATCTGGCGGTCATGAACCCGACGGCCTCGCTGGCCGTACTGATCTACAACTTCTCCGGCATGCCATTCGACAACCAGCTCGAGCTCGCCTGGGCGGCCTCGCTGGTACTGGTGATGATCGTGCTGGTAATCAACATTCTGAGCCGAGTATTCGGCAAGCCCAAGTATTGAGAAAGGGAGCATCCGACCTTGAACGTATCCACTGCGCCAAAAGCCGCTCCCGTGGTCAGCGAAGCCCCCATCGTCATGGACTGCAAGCTGGACAAGATCTTCTACGGCAATTTCATGGCCGTTCGCGACAGCCATGTGCCGATCCGCAAGAACGAGATCACCGGTTTCATCGGGCCGTCCGGCTGCGGCAAGAGTACCGTGCTGCGTAGCCTCAACCGCATGAACGACCTGGTGAAGGGCTTCCGTTTCGAAGGCCATGTGCACTTCCTGGGCCAGGACGTCTACGGCAAGGGCGTCGACCCTGTGGTGGTGCGCCGCTACATCGGCATGGTGTTCCAGCAGCCCAACCCGTTCTCGATGAGCATCTTCGACAACGTCGCCTTCGGCCTGCGCCTGAACCGCTACAAGGGCGATATCGGCGACCGCGTCAAGCACGCGCTGCAGGGCGCCGCGCTGTGGGACGAGGTGAAGGACAAGCTCAAGGTCAGCGGCCTGGCCCTGTCCGGCGGCCAGCAACAGCGTCTGTGCATCGCCCGCGCCATCGCCACCGAGCCGGAAGTGCTGCTGCTGGACGAACCCTGCTCGGCACTCGACCCGATTGCCACCCGCCGGGTGGAGGAGCTGATGGTCGAGTTGAAGAAGGACTACACCATCGCCCTGGTGACCCACAACATGCAGCAGGCGATTCGTGTGGCCGACACCACCGCGTTCTTCTCGGTCGATATCTCCAAGGGCACCCGTACCGGTTACCTGGTCGAGATGGGCCCGACCACGCAGATTTTCCAGAACCCGCGTGAGCAGCTGACTGCTGACTACATCAGCGGCAAGTTCAGCTGAGGCCGCACGTGCCAAGGTGGCCGGGTGTTGCAGTCAGGAAGGCTGCAACACCCGGCCGCATTACCTTCCGTCAAGTGTTACCAGGGATTTCCAATGCCAGCGACGCGTCGTCTTGATCTGCCAGCGGTAGAGCGCGCACTGCGTGAGGTGCAGGCCCGCTTTGCCGAACTCAGCCAGCATTTCACCGAACCGCGCGATCCGTTTACCGACGAGGTGCTGCTGAATGTGGTTGAAGGCTATGCCCTGATTGACGACTATGTCGCCCGGGGTGTCGACCTTTTCGACCTTCAGCAACTGAACCTGATGCTGGAGATCAATGCCACCGTGCTGTGCGGCAGCGACCCGGCACGCAGGCTGGAGTTTGCCCCGCACCTGGCGGCGACCGAGGCGCACTTTTTCAACAACGTGGAGGGCGGCATCAAGGACCTCTACAACTGGTATTGCTCGTACGGCAGCGACTCGATCTGGAAGCGCGCGGCGGGTGTCTACGTTCGAATTCTGAGCAAGCCGCAGCTGTTCATCGAAGGCAACAACCGCACAGGGTCGCTCATTGTCAGCTACCTGCTGATGCGCGCGGGGTTACCGCCATTCGTGTTGTCGCTGGACAATGCCGAGGGTTACTTCAACCCATCCTCGGTCATACGCAACTCTGCCAAGCATGGTGTCAAGGCTTTGTACGAACTACCCAAGATCAAGAAAAAGTATGCAGCTTTCCTTGAAGCGCACGCGCCTGAGCCCGGCAAGTTCTTCCTGGGCGTCACATCCATGCCTGCGCGCGAGAGGTGCCGCTGATGCAAAGCTCTTCTCTGTTCCAACGCGGGCGGCAAGCCATCGAGCGCACGTTCAACCGCCCGCAGATACGCATTTCGTTCGATATCGACGACACGCTCGCCTGCCAGGCCGACCATGCCGCCGCCGAGGACAGCAAGCTGCCGGCGTTCATCCACCGCTGGTTGGGTGAACCCCTGCGCAGTGGCACGCGCTCGCTGATGCGCGATTTGCGCCGCCAGGGCTGCAGCATCTGGATCTACACCTCGTCGGGGCGCACACCGTCCTACATACGCCGTTGGCTGATGCTCTACGGTATCCGGGTCGATGGCGTGGTCAACAGTGACCGGCACCAGCATATCCTGGCCGTGAACGGGCTTGAGAATGCGCCTTCCAAGTTGCCGTCGGCTTTCGATATCGACCTGCATGTCGATGATTCCGAGGGCGTGCGGCTGGAAGGCGTCGACCACGGTTTTCGCGTGGTGGTGGTGTGCCCCAAGGATGAGAACTGGGCGCAGAAAGTGATGGATGCGGCGGTCGATGTGCAGGCACAGCTGGCCTGGCAGCAACCGCACCGCTATGAAATGCCGGTACGGCAGCGTTCGCAGGCCCTCGCTTCCTGAGGGCTTCAAGGTACTTTTCTCGTTACGCCTCTTCGCTACTTGTTGCCCCCCCACACCTCCCTTCGCGGTTTCCCATTTTCAGCTTCGGCTTGACTCGTGAAATTTTTCATGTAATTTTTCATGAAAAATAACTCTAAAAATTTCACGGCAGTCTCAAACGATGAAGATGCACGAAGAGGTTGAAGCCCTCGCGATCCTTATTCACGACCTGCGCAAATTCAAGAACCTGACCCTGGGCGAACTGGCCGAGCGCATCAACCGCTCGGTGGGCTTCCTGTCCCAGGTCGAGCGCGGTGTTTCGCGCCCTACCGTGGCCGATCTCACCGCCATCAGTGAAGCGCTCGGCGTATCCACCGCGTACTTCTACAACCTGAGCAAGCCCCGCAGCGTCAGCTGGGTCACGCGCCCCCACGAGCGGCGCACGC
Source organism: Pseudomonas sp. 13159349 (assembly GCF_013305685.1). NCBI lineage: Bacteria > Pseudomonadati > Pseudomonadota > Gammaproteobacteria > Pseudomonadales > Pseudomonadaceae > Pseudomonas > Pseudomonas sp. 13159349. Next base: position 2,517,454 of record NZ_CP045553.1, read on the forward strand.
TGTACCTCGAGTCGGGCATCACCGATGTGCTGGCTTCGCCCACCATCGGCGGCGCGTTCTCCATGCTCGACAGCCATCTCGAGCCAGGCGCCAGCAGTGGCGAGCTGTACCTGACCGACCGTTCCGAGCAAGGCTGTTTCGTGCTCGAAGGCGAACTCACGGTCTGGCTGGACCACGGCGACGCCGTGACCCTGCAGGCCAACGACTGCTTCCAGCTGCACCCCCACGCGCAGTTCCGTTACGCCAACCTGACGGAAAAAGCCACCCGCGTGCTCTGGGTCTTCAACTGAATTCGTTCACCTCACAAGGACAAGAAGATGAGTGTCGTCTTTCCGGATCTGCTGACTGAAGTGCGCTCGTTCCGAGCGAAACACCCAGAAATACGTTATGTCGACCTGATTGCGCTGGATATTCCCGGGCACTTCTACGGCAAGCGCTACCCCATGGACATGCTGGAAAAAGTCGCAGCCGGCGCGCCGCTGAAGTTGCCGCAGAACTGCGTGCTGCTGGGCACCCAGGGTGGCCTCTATCCAATCGGTGACTACTGCTTCGCCGATGGCGACCCGGATGCCACCCGCCGCCTGGTGCCGGGTACCCTCAGGCCGGTGCGCTGGGAAAAGGAACCGATCGCGCAGATGCTCATCACCTCTGACGGCACCGCCAACCCCATCGAGTTCGAGCCCCGTGAAGTGCTGGCCCGGGTGATCCAGCGCCTGGCCAGGCGCGGCATTCGCCCGGTGGTGGCCTTCGAGCTGGAGTTCTACCTGTTCGACCGCAAGCTCGATAACGGCCTGCCACAGTACCCACGCGACAAGGCGACCGACGACCACGACGACCAGCCGAACATGCACATCGAGCGGCTGTCGCGCTTTGCACCGGTGCTGCACGAAATGGTCGATGGTGCCAACGAGCAAGGCGTGCCGGCGAACGTCATCACCGCGGAGCTGGGCCCAGGCCAGTTCGAGATCAACTTCTCGCACAGCGACGATGCCATGAGCGCGGCGGACTGGTCGGCGCTGTTCTGCCGCAGTACCCGCGGGATCGCGATGAAGCACGGCTACCGAGCCAGCTTCATGAGCAAGCCGTACCTGGATGCGCCGGGCAGCGGCATGCATGTGCACGTCAGCCTGTACGACAACGCCGGCAACAACATCCTCGCCGGCGATGACCAGCGCAAGCTGCGCCATGCGGTGGCAGGGTGCCTGGAGCTGCTGCCGCACTGCATGCCGATCTTCGCCCCGAACCACAATGCCTACCGCCGTTACGGTGCCATGGTCAACGCGGCGAGCAAGGCCAGCTGGGGTTTCGAAGATCGCGATGCGTGTATTCGCATCCCCGAGTCCGACCCCCGCAACCTGCGCATCGAACACCGCCTCGCTGGGGCCGATGCCAACCCGTACCTGGTGCTGGCGGCCATCCTGACCGGGATGGAGCATGGCCTGGAACGTGGCGTCGAGCCCATCGCCCCGCTGAACGACAACCGCCAGAGCGGCATCGAGTTCCCCAAGGATGCCTTCAGTGCCCTGGCCGCCATGCGTCACCACCCGGAGGTCAACGCGGGCCTGGGCAGTGAATTCGTGATGGTCTACTGCGAAAACAAATACCAGGAGCAACTGGACTTCATGCGCCACATCGATGCCCGCGAATACCGCTGGTTCCTGTAGGTGCCGGGGTCGGGGCAGCGCCGCTGCACCCTGCCTTTCTACCGTTTCAATACAACGCGCAATATGGATTTGCCGGAGGAAGATATGCCACGTGTGCCCGTTATCGGCATTACCGCATGCACCAGCATGATCGAGCTGCATGCAACCCAGACCATCAGCGAGAAGTACGCGCGCGCGGCGGCCAAGGCAGCGTGTGGGCTGCCCATCGTGATACCCAGCCTCGCAGACCTGATGGACAGCGCCGATATTCTCGACGTGGTGGATGGGCTGATCTTCACCGGTTCGCCGTCCAACATCGAACCGTTCCACTACAACGGACCGGCCAGTGCAGCGGGCACCCATCACGATCCGCTGCGTGATGCCACCACACTGCCACTGATGCGTGCGGCCATCGCCGCCGGAGTGCCGGTGCTGGGCATCTGCCGTGGTTTCCAGGAAATGAACGTGGCGCTCGGTGGCACCTTGCACCAGAAAGTGCATGAGACCGGCATGTTCATGGACCACCGCGAAAGCAAGGGTGAGCCCATCGAAAAGCAATACGGCCCGCGTCACGCCCTGCATATAGAGCCCGGCGGCATGCTCGACCGCATGGGTTTGCCGGCGGTCATCGATGTCAATTCCATCCACGGCCAGGGCATCGATGTACTGGCCCCCGGGCTGAGGGTGGAGGCGCTGGCGCCCGATGGCCTGGTGGAAGCTGTTTCGGTCGAGAACAGCAAAGGCTTTGCCCTGGCCGTGCAATGGCACCCCGAGTACCAGGTCATGGACAACCCGCATTACCTGACCATCTTCCAGTCCTTTGGCAAGGCCTGCCGGCATCGCTCGGTACTGCGCCAGATGCTGTTGAAGACCGCCTGACAGCGATCTTTCCCAATTACAAAAAAGTACCTGCGCAGCACGGCTGCGCAACTTGATGGAGTGAAGTCAATGAGTGAGCAGAATTCGCAGACCCTTGCCTGGCAAGCCATGAGCCGCGACCACCACCTGGCCCCGTTCAGCGATGTTCGGCAGCTGGCCGAGAAAGGCCCGCGCATCATCACCTCGGCCAAAGGTGTGTACCTCTGGGACAGCGAGGGCCACAAGATTCTCGATGGCATGGCGGGCCTGTGGTGCGTGGCGGTGGGCTATGGGCGCGATGAGCTGGCCGACGTCGCCAGCCAGCAGATGAAGCAGCTGCCGTACTACAACCTGTTCTTCCAGACCGCGCACCCGCCCGCACTGGAACTGGCCAAGGCGATCGCCGATGTGGCCCCGCAAGGCATGACTCACGTGTTCTTCACCGGCTCTGGCTCCGAAGGCAACGACACCGTGCTGCGCATGGTCCGCCATTACTGGGCGCTCAAGGGCCAGAAGAACAAGAAGGTCATCATCGGCCGCATCAACGGTTACCACGGCTCCACCGTGGCCGGCGCGGGCCTGGGCGGCATGAGCGGCATGCACCAGCAGGGCGGGCTGATCCCGGATATCGTGCATATCCCGCAGCCATACTGGTATGGCGAAGGCGGCGACATGACCGAGGCCGACTTCGGCGTGTGGGCGGCCGAACAGCTGGAGAAAAAGATCCTCGAAGTTGGCGTGGACAACGTTGCCGCCTTCATCGCCGAACCGATCCAGGGCGCTGGCGGGGTGATCATTCCACCGCAGACCTACTGGCCGAAGGTGAAGGAGATCCTGGCCAGGTACGACATCCTCTTCGTCGCTGACGAAGTGATCTGCGGCTTCGGCCGTACAGGCGAGTGGTTCGGTAGCGACTACTACGACCTCAAGCCCGACCTGATGACCATCGCCAAGGGCCTTACCTCCGGCTATATCCCCATGGGCGGCGTGATCGTGCGAGATGAAGTGGCCAAAGTCATCAGCGAAGGCGGCGACTTCAATCACGGCTTCACCTATTCCGGCCACCCGGTGGCGGCTGCGGTCGGCCTTGAGAACCTGCGGATCCTGCGTGACGAAAAGATCATCGAGCAGGTGCACGACAAGACCGCGCCTTACCTGCAACAACGCCTGCGCGAGCTGGCTGACCACTCGCTGGTAGGCGAGGTACGCGGCCTGGGCATGCTCGGTGCGATCGAGCTGGTGAAGGACAAGGCCACCCGCGCGCGCTATGAAGGCAAAGGTGTCGGCATGATCTGTCGCCAGCACTGCTTCGACAACGGCCTGATCATGCGTGCCGTGGGCGACACCATGATCATCGCGCCGCCGCTGGTTATCAGCATCGAGGAGATCGACGAACTGGTGGAGAAGGCCCGCAAGTGCCTGGACTTGACGTACGAGGCTGTTCGGTAAGGGGGGCTGCTGTGCAGCCCATCGCCGGCAAGCCAGCTCCCACCTCGACCGCATCGACTTCAAGTGCTGCGCAGTACCTGTGGGAGCTGGCTTGCCGGCGATGGGCCGCAAGGCGGCCCCGAATTAAACTGCCGGTTCCCGCAATTCCTTGAAGAATCTTGCTTTGTGAAATGAATCATGTACTTTTCAGGGCATCAATTTTTCCCATCCGAAAGTCGCGATTCAACCATGAAAGTGCACGAAGAGATCGAAGGCCTGGCCGTACTGATTCGCGACCTGCGCAAGTTCAAGGGCCTGACACTGGGCGAACTGGCGCAGCGCATCGGCCGTTCGGTGGGCTTTCTGTCCCAGGTCGAACGGGGCGTATCCCGCCCAACCGTGGCCGACCTCACGGCTATCAGCGAAGAGCTCGGCGTCTCCACGGCCTATTTCTACAAGCTGGACCAGCCCCGCGAGCTCGAGTGGGTCACCCGCCCTCACGAGCGTCGTACCCTTCACCTGGCCGGTGGCATCACCGATGTGCTGGCATCCCCCACGATAACGGGCGCGTTCTCCATGCTCGACAGCCACCTGGAGCCGGGGGCCAGCAGTGGCGAGGAGTACCTGGACGACAGCTCGGAGCAGGGCTGCTTCGTGCTCGAAGGCGAACTGACCGTCTGGCTGGATGGCGGCGAGCCGGTAACGCTGCGCGCCAATGACAGTTTTCAGCTGCAACCCCACGCGAGCTTTCGTTACGCCAACCTGACAGACAAGCTCACCCGCGTGCTCTGGGTATTCAGCTGAGAGGGGAATCCAGGCTGGCTCTGGAGTCACCAGGCAATCGGTGTCCCGTCCCACGCCCAGAATGTACCGCTCTGTTCCGGGCCGTGTCGGCTCACCAGCGCTAGAATGCATGTGGCTGCAAACGCCGGCGAGAACAGTTTTCCTGGCGCCACATTGCCCTGAAAGGGTTGGGAAAGGCGGGTGTCGGTGGTCCCGGGATGCAGCAACAGTACCGTGGAAGCGGGGTTCAGTCGCTTGAGCTCGATGCTCGCGGTACGCAGAAGCTGGTTGAGCGCCGCCTTGCTGGCGCGATAGCTGTACCAACCGCCAAGATGATTGTCGCTGATCGACCCGACCCGCGCCGACAGCGCCACATAGGTCATCGGTTGCTGTCGCAACAAGGGCAGCAAGTGCCTGAGCAGCAGGACAGGGGCGAAACAGTTGGTCGTGAAGCTGGCCAGCAGCCCCGCCATATCCACCTGTGTCAGCGCTTTTTCGGCCCGTGCGGGTGGCGCTTGCAGCACGCCAAGCGTGCAAAATACCAGGTTCAAGTGGTTGCAGCAGGCTCCCACCCGCGCCGCCAGTGTTTGCAGTGCCACTTCGGAACAAGCGTCGCAGTCGATGCGAACCAACTGTCGTGGGTGCTCGGCGAACAAAGCATCCAGCGCAGGGTTGCTGGTGGCATGTCGCGAGACGGCAAACACCCGTCCGATGTCGTCGCGCGCCAGCAGCTGTGTGCACAGTGCAAGGCCGATCCCCTGGCTGGCTCCGCAGACCAGCACGTTGGCGGGGGTATGAAGGTCATTGATAAGGCTCACTGAACTGCCTCCTTTGCCGGCCCCGACGCAGGTATGCCACTGTCACTGGCTCTGCCGAAACAAGGCCCTGAGACCCGCAAGTAAAAGTTGTACAACCTCATAAAAAACTGTACATAGTTTCTAATATTGTACAGGTATTTCACGTGCTCGAGGTCAGTATGGGGCACACGACTCGTTGGGCCTGGCTTTGCCTGCTATTGACTGCCCTGTCGGAGGCGGCGGACTGGCGAGCGGAGCTGCCGGCAGCGCAACGGCTGGGCGTCGGTGAGTTCAGCTGGTTTGGCTTGCGCCTTTATACCGCACAGCTCTGGGCAGCAGGTCCGGTCCAGGACTGGAGCCGGCCTTTTGCCCTTGAGCTGGCCTATCACCGAAGCCTGTCCAGGGACACGCTGGTACAGGCCAGCCTCGAGGAAATGTACCGCCTGGCACCTGAAAACCTGACGCCGCAGCGGCGCGCGGCGTGGTCCCAGGCCATGCAGCAGGCGTTTGTGGATGTACGGCCAGGCATGCGCATCACCGGCTTGTACATGCCGGGGCAGGGCTGCCGCTTCTACGTCGATGGCAAACTCAGCCGGGCGGTCGCCGACCCCGTTTTTGCACGGGCGTTCTTCGCCATCTGGCTCGATCCGCGGGCCAGGGATCAACAACTGCGTCAGCGTCTGCTGGGGGGCATGCCATGAATCTGCATAGCGGTAACGCTGACCAGCCTGGGGTAGCCTGAAGATGCGCCTGGGTCTGGTACTGGGTGACCAGCTGTCCTTCGACCTGGCAAGCCTCAACGCCCTCGATCCTGCCCGCGATGCTGTGCTGATGGCGGAAGTGGAAGGGGAGGCCAGGTACGTGCCGCATCATCCGCTGAAGATCGTCCTGATCTTCAGCGCCATGCGGCACTTCGCACTGGCACTGCGCGAGCGCGGTTGGCAGGTGCATTATGTGCAACTCGATGATGACGGCAACAGCGGAACCATCGTTGGCGAGTTGCGGCGCTGGCAGCAGGCCCTGGGAGCCACGCATATTCACCTGACCGAGTGCGGAGAGTGGCGCCTGGAGCAGGCGTTGCGCGATGCCGCACTGCCGCTTGTGTGGCATCGCGACACGCGGTTTCTATGCTCCCGCGAAGCTTTCGCGCGCTGGGCCCGGGAGCGCGGCCAACTGCGCATGGAGCACTTCTACCGTGGCATGCGCAAGCGCACCGGCCTGCTGCTGGAGCCTGACGGCAGCCCGGCAGGTGGAACCTGGAATCTCGATGGCGACAACCGCAAGGCCTTGCCTCGCCAGCTACGTGGCCCTTTCGCCGCACATTTCGCACAGGACGACATCACAGCTGCAGTAATAGCCCTGGTACGGCAACGCTTCAGCGACCACTACGGAGCCATCGACGGTTTCGACTACCCGGTGACCCATGCCGAGGCACAGCAGCTCTGGCAACACTTTCTGGATTTCGGCCTGGCGGCTTTCGGTGACTACCAGGATGCGATGGCCGAGGGCGAGCCGTACCTGTTCCATGCGCGCATCAGTGCAGCACTCAACATCGGGCTTCTTGATGTGCGTTTTCTATGCGACGGGGTCGACAAGGCCTGGCGCGAGGGGCGAGTACCGCTCAATGCAGCAGAGGGCTTCATCCGCCAGCTGATCGGCTGGCGTGAGTATGTACGCGGCATCTATTGGCTGCGCATGCCGGAGTATGCCGCGCTCAATTACCTGGGTAACGAGCGAGCGTTGCCGGAATTCTACTGGACCGGTCGCACCCGCATGCGCTGCATGGAGCAGGCCATCGGGCAGACCCTTCGCTTGGGTTACGCTCACCATATCCAGCGCCTGATGGTCACCGGCAACTTCGCCTTGTTGGCCGGTATCGCGCCCACCGCAATCTGTGAGTGGTACCTGGCTGTCTACATGGACGCCTTCGACTGGGTCGAACTGCCCAACACGCTTGGTATGGTGATGTACGCCGACGGCGGCTACCTGGGCTCCAAGCCTTACTGCGCCAGCGGTCGCTACATCCAGCGCATGTCCGATCATTGCAAGGCCTGCAGTTACAGGGTTGACCAGGTGGCCGAGGAGGACGCCTGCCCGTTCAATGCCCTGTACTGGCATTTTCTCATCCGTCATCGCCACCTGCTTTCGGCTAACCCGCGTCTGGCGCTGGTCTATCGAAACCTCGATGGCATGTCGGCTGACCGTCGCGATGCCATCTGGCAGCGTGGCCAGTCACTTTTGGCGCGACTCGATGCGGTGCAGCCGATATGAAAAAGGTTCTTTTGCCCAGCAAGGTCTGCGTGGTGTGTGGGCGGCCGTTCAACTGGCGCAAGCGCTGGTCACGTTGCTGGGAGCAGGTGCGCTACTGCTCCGAACGATGCCGCAAGTCAGCACCGCACCGCAAGGCGCACGAGCAGGGGGAGGGTAACGGCCCATATCGGCATCAGTAACAGGCCGGTTACCGGTGCGCCCATGGGCAAGTCGACATTTGCCAGCCCCGCTCCGCCTATATAGGCCAGCGGGCCGCCAACTGCACCTAGCAGTGCACCGAGCTGCCAGTGCCTGTCGGCCCATGCCAGGCTGTGGCGCATGCCGCTGGCCAGTACCAGCCACAGCAGCGCAAGCCACAGCGGCAATGGCCAGGTGTCGAAGCTGAACACGCCCAGCGCGCCCAGCACGCTATCCAGCACACACCCGACCGGCGTTACCAGCAACAGCGCCTTGACCTCTGCGTGGACGGCCGGGCACAGGCTCAGATGCACGGCCAGGCCAGCAATCACCAGCATCGACAGGAAGGGTTTTTCGGCCCCCAGTATGCATAGCCACCAGCCAGCCTGTAGCCACAAGGCATTGGCGAGCAGCCAGCCACGGCTCATCAGGCACTGCCAGGCAAGGGCGCGCGCCGTGCCTGGGGCGCTGCCCAGAGCAGATGCGCGACACCGATGGTGCGCTCCTCGAAACCGCCTTGGCAGTAACACAGGTAGAACTCCCACAGGCGCTGGAACATGTCGTCGTAGCCCAGGTCCGTCAGCGCTGCGCGTGCCTGGCGCAGGTTTTCTCGCCAATGCCGCAATGTGTGGGCATAGTCCTGGCCGAAATCTTCCATGTGCAAGAGGTTGAGTGCGGTGTGCCGGCTGGCAGTTTCCAGCATCACGCTCAACGAAGGCAGGGCGCCACCGGGGAAGATGTAGCGCTGGATGAAGTCGACCGACCGCCGCGCCTGCTCATAGCGCTGGTCGCGTATGGTGATCGCTTGCAACAGCATCAGGCCGTCGGGCTTGAGTAGCGAGGCGCACTGGCGGAAATACACCGGCAGGTAACGGTGGCCGACAGCCTCGATCATCTCGATCGAGACCAGTTTGTCGAAGGTGCCTTGAAGATCGCGGTAGTCTTCGCGAAGCACTTTCACGCGCTGCTCCAGCCCCAGGGCCTGAACGCGTTGCAGGGTATGGCTGTACTGCGCCTCGGAAAGCGTGGTGGTGGTGACCTTGCAGCCATATCGGGTGGCGGCGTGGATTGCCAGGCTGCCCCACCCGCAGCCGATCTCCAGCAGGTGGTCGGCAGGGCTCAGCTCCAGCTTCTGGCAGATGCGCTCCAGCTTGTGCAGCTGTGCTTGCTCCAGTGTCTGCCCCGGGTGTTCGAACTGAGCTGCCGAATACATCATGGTGGGGTCGAGCAGCCGCTCGAACAGGGCATTGCCCAGATCGTAGTGCGCCAGAATATTGCGGCGGGCACCGCGCCTGTTGTTGCGGTTGAGTTTGTGCTGCAACCGCAGGGCAGGGCGGCCGAAGCGGGCCAGGCCCCCCTCGAGGGCGTCAAGTACCTCAAGGTTTGCGACGAACAGACGAGTCACCAGCGCCAGGTCGGGACTGCGCCAATAGCCGTGAATGTAGGCTTCGCCAGCACCGATCGAGCCATTGCCGGCTATCAGGCCCCAGGTGATGTCATCAAGGATCTCCACCTCGGCCTGCAACGGGCTGTGGGCGTCACCGAAACTCCACTGTTGCCCGTGGCTGAGCAGGCGCAGGTGGCCATGGCGCAGCCTGCCCAGCCGGGCGAGCACGGCATTTCGTGCCAGCCCGCCGAACAATGGCCCGAGGCCTGCGAACTTGCTAACGCTCAGGGTGGGGTTCGACATCATCAGGGTCCTCGCAGGAATGGCCGAGCGCCAGGTCACGCTGGCTGGCCGTGTGGTCATGGACGGGTGTGCGTTTGAACAGCAGGCGCAATGCCTGCCAGTAAATGGCCGAGACGGTGCGCAGGCTCATCCATGGGAAGGCCAGTACGTATCGGTGCACAGCGGCTCTATCCAGCGCCTGGCGTTGCAATGCCAGGTCGGCCTCGAACACCTTGCTATCGGCTTGCCAGTTCTCCATGTGGATGCGCACATGTTCAGCGTCCAGGGCGAAGCGCAAGCGATAGTCCATGTGCAGTGGCATGAACGGTGACACATGGAAGGCCTTGGCGACGGTGAAGGGCCCGGCAAGGTTTCCGCGCACCGGCAGCACGTAATGGAAGCGTTCACGCCATGGTGTGTTTCGCACCTCCAGCAGGATTGCCGTCAGCCGTCCGTCACGGTCATGGCAGAAATAGAAACTGACCGGGTTGAACGACAGCCCCCAGCAACGCAACTGCGTGAGCAGGTGCACCGGCCCCTCAGGCATTTCTCCCGTCGCGCTGCGCACCAGCAAGCGTGCAGCCTGGGCCAGGGTCTCGCCCCGGCGGGTCTGGGCTGGCAGGTAATCTGCCTGGTTCCAGCTCAGTGGCGCCAGGCGCCAGCGCCACAGCCAGCGTGACAGGCCTGTCAGCAAGGCTTGCTCGTCCAGGTCCAGGTAGAACATGCCGATCCTGTAGCGGAAGGCGTGGGGGCGCGGCACCAGGCGCCGGTGGCTGACCCAGCCCACGCAAAGGCTGCTGTTCACAGGTGCTCTCCGAAATGCGCGGCCACCTTCAACGCACTGACCACGCCATCTTCGTGAAAGCCGTTGCCCCAGTAGGCGCCGCAGAAGTAACTGTGGCGCTGGCCCTGCAGCTGCGCCTGGCGCGCCTGCGCGGCGCACGCCGCAAGGCTGTATTGCGGATGGTCGTACTGGAAGCGGGCAATGATCTGCGCCGGATCTACCAGCGCGGTCTGGTTGAGGCTCACGCAGAAGGTCGTCGCTGCCTGGATACCTTGCAGAATGTTCATGTTGTAGGTCAGCGCGGCAGGCGCCTGCTGCGGCCCGCCGAGACGGTAGTTCCAGCTGGCCCAGGCGCGCTTGCGGCGGGGTAGCAGACGGGTATCGGTGTGCAGCACCACATCGTTGCTGGCATAACCGATGGCGCCGAGCACTTCCCGTTCCTGCACGCTCGGCGCTTCGAGCAAAGCCAGGGCCTGGTCGCTGTGGCAGGCGAACACCACACTGTCGAAACGCTCGGTACCGGCAGCGCTCGTCAGGGTGACGCCACCTTCGTCGCGGCTGACCCGGAAAACCTTGCAGTCGAGGCGGATGCGCCCGGCAAACGGCCGGCACAGCGGACTGACGTAGCTGCGCGAACCCCCTTCGATCACGCGCCACTGTGGACGTTGGTTGACCGACAACAAGCCGTGGTTGCGACAAAACCGCACAAAGAACGCAAGTGGGAAGCCGAGCATGTCCGCGCGGGACATCGACCAGATCGCCGACCCCATCGGTACGATGTAATGGTCGATGAAGCGCTGTCCATAGCGCTGAGCCCGGAGGTAGGCGCCCAGGGTCGCGTTGGCATCGATACGCTGGTTATCCAGGTCGGCGAGCGCCTGACGATTGAAACGCAGAATATCCCGTAGCATCCCCCAGAACCCCGGGGACACCAGGTTGCGGCGTTGGGCGAACAGGGTATTCAGGTCGTGCCCGTTGTATTCCAGGCCAGTGACCGGATCATACACGGAGAAGCTCATTTCGGTCGGCCGTGAGGCGACCTTCAGGTGGTCGAGCAAGCGGATGAAGTGCGGGTAGGTCCAGTCATTGAAGACGATGAAGCCGGTATCTATTGCATGGCGTTCACCCTGCCAGATCACATCGAGGGTATGCGTGTGGCCCCCGATCCATTTCTCGGCTTCGAAAACCGTCACCTCATGCTTGCGTGACAGCAGATGAGCGCAGGTTAACCCTGCAATGCCGCTGCCGATGATTGCTATACGCATGGATCATCATTCCTGTTCATGACGGGCAAGGCGTTGCCCAAGCCCCAGGCGCAGGCGCGCGGGCAGTGCGCCAAGCAGGCGCAATACCAGGATGAAAAGCCGGGGGAAGTTGATTTCCAGCGGGCGCTCGGGAAGGCGTTTGGCAATATGGCTGGCTGCGCGCTGCGCCGACCACAGCTGCGGCATGGGGAAATCGTTGCGACGGGTCAATGGCGTGTCGACAAAGCCCGGGTTGACGAGGGTGACGGCGATGCCTTCGCGGGCCAGGTCGATGCGCTGCGATTCCACCAGATAACGCACGGCTGCCTTGGACGCGCCATAGGCGCCGGCACGGGGCAAGGCCAGCCAGGTCACCGAACTGCCCATGACCACCAGATGAGGGCGTTGACCGGCGCGAAGCAAGGGCAGGGCCGCTGCCAGGCAGTAGCTGACAGCAAGGAAATTGGTACGGACCACGCGCTCGACCAAGGCAGGGTCGAAATGGTCCGGCTCCAGGTACTCGCAGGTGCCTGCATTGAGGATCACCCTGTCCAGCGCTCCCCAGGCCTGCTCGATACGGGTTGCGATCCCGGCGACCTGTACGGGGTCGTTCAGGTCGCCAATGGCCAGCAGCACCTGCCCGGGAAAACGTTCAGCCAACGGGGCGAGACGATCTGCATGTCGTGCGCCCAGGGCAACCTGGTGGCCTTGCTCCAGCAGGCATTGTGCAAGTGCGGCACCGATACCGCTGCTTGCGCCTGTCAGCCAGCAGCGGCTCATGCCATCCGGCCTTTGAGCCATCGAATCGCACCGCCCATAACCGGAACATGTTCGTAGAGCAGGGCTGCTGCGTCGAAATAGTCCTGGTGAAAATGGACCCGGTCATGCCATTGCAGGTAACTGCATCCTTGCAAGCTGATCTGCTGACCGCGGGCCAGGCGTGGGTGGCGAAACTGCAGGGTCCAGCGCAGGTAACCTTGCCCAGGCATCACTTCGTCGATGCTGGAAAAGGCATAGCGAATATCGTGAGCGTTGGCGTACAACTGCGCGAAATAGGTTCGCAGAGCGCGCAGCCCCTGGATCTGATGCAACGGATCGCGAAAAGTGACATCGTCGCTGTACAGCTTTTCAAGGGTGCCGAGGTTGCCCCCGTCGAGTCTGCTGAAGTGCTCGGCGAATTGCTGCAGATACGCTGACATGCTGGACTCCAGGAAATCCTGTACAGAAATGGCTTGTTGTACAGGTATATCTGAAGTCTAAGCGTAAATCTATACAAGTCAACGATCTTGTATAGGTTTTGTTCAGCGCTCAGCCTGGCCCAGTTGTCGGCGCAATTCAGCCACCTCGGCCTCCAGCTCGCGTAGCTTCTCCTCAGCGAAAATCTGCGCTGTGACATCGCGCTGGATGCCGATGTAGTACGTCAACTGGTCCGCCTCGTTGTACACCGGCGTGACGGACAACTCGTTCCAGAACAGGCTCCCGTCCTTGCGGTAATTGCGCAGCACCTGGCAGCACGGCAGGCCTCCACGGATCGCCTCGCGGATGTTGGCAAGGCCGGCCTGGTCATGATCGTCGCCCTGCAGAAAACGGCAGTCCTGATACAGGATGTCCTCGGCGCGATAGCCGGTCAGGCGCTCGAAGGCGGGGTTGACGTAGATAAGGATGCTGTCGTCGCCCTCCTGCTCTGCGACGACGATGCCATCGTTGGAATGCTCGACCATCAGTTGCATGAGTTTCGCGTTGATCATGGGGCCCACCTACAGGCATTTAGGATGCAAAGTGCGCGGCCTGGCCTGCGTGCAGAAGGCCTCGGCGCCGTTTGTTGCATGATGACCCAAGGAGGCTCGCCGCAGAAGGTGCATATGGGTTTAGAATGTGCCACCCCCCAGATAAACCCTCATCATGACTGACGCCACCCCAGCCGATTTGCTACCCATGCGCGATGTGGTCAGCCTGACCGGCATCAATCCGGTGACCTTGCGGGCATGGGAGCGGCGCCATGGGTTGATAAGCCCGCAGCGCACCGAGGGCGGCCATCGCCTTTATACCGCCCGCGATGTCCAGCGCATACGCGACATCTTGCGCTGGACTGGCAATGGGGTGCCCATCAGCAAGGTAGGCGGCATGCTCGCAGGCCAGCCGGATGCGCCGGTGCAGCAGCACTCGGCGTTCGACGACTGGCGCGCTGCCGTGGAGCGTGCAACCAAGGCATTCGATACACAAGCGCTGGAAAGCATCCATGGGCAGTTGTTCACCGTCCTGCCCAAGTCCACCGTGCTGCGTGAGGTGCTGATGCCAGTCTGGCATGGCCTGGCCTCAGGCATTGCGCCGGGCCAGCGTAGCCAATGGCTGTTTCTGGACATGTTCCTGCGCGCCCGCCTGCTGATGCGCCTGCAGATGAACCAGGCCGATGCACCGCGCGTGCTGCTGGCAGGTACCGAGGGGCAAGCCGAACTGCAGGTATTGTGCACCGGGCTGCTGTTGAGCAGCGAGCAGCAACGCATCGAAGTGCTCGGTTGCGGGCAGCCGCTGGAAGAAATACCCATGCTGTGTGCAGCAATGCAGCCCGCAGCAGTGGTGATCAAGGTCCAGGTGCCGGTGGACCCTGCCTTGGCCAGGCGCCTGCGTTCGCTGCAAATGGCAATCGTTTGTCCGCTGGCCTTGATTGGCGAGGGATTGGCCGATTTACAACCAGCCTGGCAAGGCCTCCCGCTGTGTCTGCTGGACGAGCAGCGCGCTGACGTCGCCCCCATGCTGAATGCCTTGCTCAGTGGTGCCCTGGACCTTTGACAGGGGCCCGCTGTAGTCTGCCGTACTGATCCTTGCCTGCTCCTGTGGGTTACGCCAGAAGTCTTGCCTCTGGGCGTAACCCGGTCCTGGGCCGGAATCATCACGCCGCGCGCGCAGGCCCAAAGCACCTGGCAGCCCCCTCCAAGGCAGCGTTTCTGGCTGTTTGCCAGCTTCTGATAATCGCCTCCGACATCCCGTCCCCGTTTCGGAGCGCGACATGTACAACAATAAGAATCTGTCCCCACGTTTGCTGGCGGCTGTTACCGTCAGCCTGTCGACCCTTTGCCTGAGCAGCCTGGCCCAGGCCGAGATCATGCTGTACGACAAGGACCAGACGACGTTTTCCACCGACGGCTATATCAACGCCTTCTACGTCAACAGCGATGTCGATCGGCAGGGTGAGCAGTTCGATCGCCGCCAGTCACGGGTGAAGATGGGCTTTCTGCCCAACTACCTGGGCTTCAACATGGGCAAGCAGGTAGATGACCTGAAGCTCGGCGCGCGAGCCTCGTTCTGGGTGACCATCAACGACAGCGAAACCAACGGTACCGACACCGCCATCGACGTGCGCCAGTTCTACGGCACCGTGGCCAACCCCGAGTGGGGTGAGGTGCTGATCGGCAAGGACTTCGGGCTGTTCGCCCGTTCCAATATCCTGCTCGACGAACTGCTGGCCGGTTATGGCCAGGTCAGTGACACCCTGGGGCTGGTTGACGGCGGCGGGGTCTCGTTCGGCAACATCGGTAGCGGCTACCCGTACCCGTTCCCCACCTCGCAGATCACCTATCGCACCCCAGTGATGGACGGCCTGCGGGTGGCGGTGGGCATCATGGACCCGGTGGACACCAACGACAGCAGCCCGACCGGCAAGGCCTACCAGGAAAACCCGCGTACCGAAAGCGAGATCACCTACCAGTTCGACCTGGGTGGGGCGCAGATCTACAGCTGGCTCAACGGCAGCTACCAGACCTCCGACAACACCGACCCGGCGGTGCAGTCGGTCACCTCCAAAGGTGTCGGCTACGGTGTGCAGGCGAAGATGGGGGGGCTGTCGCTGACCGGCTCGGGGTTCCAGGCCAAGGGCATCAACCCGTTCTTCACCAACAACGCTGGCGAACCGACCTTGCGCAATGTCGACAGCGACGGCTACCTGCTGCAGGGCTCCTACAAGGTCGGCAAGAACCGGGTGGCGCTGTCGTATGGCAAGACCAAGGACGATGGCAACGGCGCGGTGGGCAGTGGTGCGGATTATGAAACCCGTGGCGTGGCGCTGTTCCATGACGTCAACGACAACCTCAAGCTGGTTGCCGAGTACAACCAGTTCTCCATCGACGGCCATGAAACCAGTGACCAGAACGAAGACACCGATACCTTTGCGGTGGGGGCGGTGCTCACCTGGTAAGCCTTGCCAGACCGGGCAACACGGTCAATTGTAGGAGCGGCCTTGTGTCGCGAAAGGGCCGCAAAGCGGCCCCAGGATTTCAGCAGCGATGCACAAATTGCTGGGGCTGCTTTGCAGCCCTTTCGCGACACAAGGCCGCTCCTACAAGGTCCCGCGCATGCCGGTGATATTACGTCCATGGAACCGCCCACCCGCTACCCAAGTAGCATTCGTCCTCGATGATCGCCTTCGTACACTCATCACTCAGCCACCCCGCGCCGGAGACCACGATGCAGCAGGCTCACAACGACGGTGTGGTCAGCGCCATGTCCCAGGCAACCGACGCCCGGCAGGCAGCCCAGGAGCTGGCGGCGCAGTTGCTGCACCCGCACCTGGGCTTCGTGCTGTTCTTCTGCTCCGCCGAATACGACCTGCAGGCCCTGGGCGAAGCCCTGGAGCAGGGCTTTGGCGGCATCCGCCTGGTCGGTTGCACCAGCGCCGGGGAAATCACCCCGCAGGGCTATGGCCGCAACTGCATAACGGCAGTGGGGTTCGATCATCGGCACTTTTCCATCGCCACCGAGCTGATCGACGAAATGGAGCGCTTTAGCCTGATCGACGCCCAGCAGATGGTCGAGCGCCTGGTCGGCACCTGCCGCAGCAATAACCTGGCGCCGATCAAGGGCCACAGCTTTGCCCTGACCCTGCTCGACGGCTTGTCCAGCCGTGAGGAAATGGTGCTTGCCGCCCTCAGTGCGGCCCTGGGCGACATCCCGCATTTCGGCGGCTCGGCCGGCGACGACAACTACCTGACCCGCACCCATGTGTATTTCGGCGGCGCGTTCCACCACGGCGCGGCGGTGGTGGTGCTGGTCAATACCTGGCTCGACTTCGAAGTGTTCACCACCCACCACATCCTGCCGCGCCAGGAAAAGCTGGTGGTCACCGGCGCCGACAGTGCCCAGCGCCGGGTCTTCGAACTGAATGCCGAGCCAGCTGCCGAGGAATACGCCCGGCACATCGGCGTGCCGGTGGCCGAGCTCGATCATCGTGTGTTCGCTGCCCATCCGCTGGCCGTGCGCATCCACGACCAGTATTACGTGCGGGCGATCCAGCAGGTGCACCCGGACCTGAGCCTGAGTTTCTACTGCGCTGTTGAAAACGGCATCGTGCTTACCGCCATGACCCCGGGCCCGCTGTTGCCGAACCTGCACCAGTTGTTCGACGGCTTGCAGCAGCGCCTCGGCCCGCTACTGCTGACCATCGGTTGCGATTGCTTCCTGCGGCGGCTGGAGCTGGAAGCCCGGGACGGGCTGGAAGCGGTCGGTGCGTTCCTGCGCGAGCAGCGGGTGATCGGCTTCAACACCTACGGAGAACAGTTCGATGGCATGCACATCAACCAGACCTTCACCGGAGTCGCCATTGCCCGCAACCGGCCTCCTGTCGGTCGCTGAACTGCAGGCCGAGGTCGCCCGGCTGCAGCACCAGAACCACAAGCTGCAGCGTATCAACGGCGCCCTGATCGAGCGTATCGAGTCCGGCGTCACGCGTGGCAACGACCCTTATGCCGCGTTTCAGCATTCGGTGGTGCTGGCCGAGCAGGTGCGCGAACGCACCGAAGCGCTGAACCAGGCCATGGCCGAGCTCAAGGCCGTCAACCACCTGCTCAGCGAGGCCCGGCAGCGGGCCGAGACGGCACACCAGCACCAGATCCGCCTGATCACCGACCATGTACCGGCGCTGATCGCTTACCTGAATGCCGACCTGGTCTACGAATTTACCAACAAGGTCTATGAAGAATGGTATTGCTGGCCTCGCGGCGTGATGCTGGGCCAGAGCCTGCGCGAGGCCCACAGCGAGCAGCATTACCAGCGCCTGGAGGCCTACGTGGCGCGGGCGCTGGCGGGGGAGAGCGTAACCTTCGAATTTGCCGAAACCAACATCAACGGCCAGGAACGCTACATGCTGCGCTCCTACGTGCCGAACCGCCTGGCCAATGGCGAAGTGGTGGGCATCTTCGTGTTGATCCGCGACATCACCGAGCGACGCAATACCGCACAGGCGCTGCACCAGGCGTATCAGCACCTGGAGCAACGGGTACGCGAGCGCACGGCCGAGCTGACCAGCCTCAACGAGCAGCTGCTGCGCGAAATCGAGGAGCGCAGCCGGGTGGAATCGCGCCTGCGCGAGGCCAAGCGCGAGGCCGAGCAGGCCAACCTGTCGAAAACCAAGTTCCTTGCCGCCGTCAGCCATGACTTGCTGCAGCCACTGAACGCGGCGCGGCTGTTCACCAGCGCCTTGCTCGAACACCGCGAGCCGCACAACAGTGCTCACCTGGTGCGTAATGTCAGCAACTCGCTGGAGGATGTGGAGAACCTGCTAGGTACCCTGGTGGATATTTCCAAGCTCGATGCTGGCGTGATCAAGGCCGATGTCGCCCCGTTCGCCCTGCGCGAACTGATGGACAACCTCGCTGCCGAATACGCCCAGGTGGCGCGCAGCGAAGGGCTTGAACTGCATTTCGTGGGCTGTTCCGCCGTGGTCCGTAGTGACATCCAGCTGCTGGCGCGGATCCTGCGCAACCTGCTCAGCAATGCCATTCGCTACACCCGCAGTGGGCGCGTGGTGCTGGGCTGCCGGCGCCAGCGTGGCGGCTTGCGGATCGAAGTATGGGACAGCGGGATCGGTATCGCCGAAGAGCACCTGGAAGAAATGTTCCAGGAGTTCAGGCGCGGTGATGTGCAGCGTCCGGACCAGGACCGTGGCTTGGGCCTGGGCCTGGCGATCGTGGAAAAGATCGCCGGCATTCTTGGCCACCGGATTCGGGTGCGTTCATGGCTTGGCAAAGGCTCGGTATTCGCGGTCGAAGTGCCGCTGAGCACCATCGCGCCCAAGGCCCAGCCGAGCCAGGCAATCAGCGAGCCGATGCTCGAACGCCTGCGCGGGGCGCGGGTGTGGGTACTGGATAACGATGCGGCGATTTGCGCTGGCATGCGCACCCTGCTGGAGGGGTGGGGCTGCCGGGTGGTCACCGCGCTGTCGGAGGAGGACCTGGCGCGCCAGGTGGACAACTACCATGCCGAGGCCGACCTGCTGATCGCCGACTACCACCTGGACAATGACTGCAATGGCGTCGACGCCGTGGCGCGGATCAATGCCCGCCGTACCCAGCCCTTGCCGGCGATGATGATCACCGCCAACTACAGCAACGAGCTCAAGCAACAGATCCGCGAGCAGGGCCACACCCTGATGCACAAGCCGGTGCGGCCGATGAAGCTTAAGGCGGCGATGAGCCATTTGCTGGGCAGCCAGGGCTAGCCGTGATGCCAGACAATCGGACCCAAAGGCTGCTCAGTACCTGTAGGAGCAGCCTTGCGCTGCGAAGAGTCCATTACTGCTAGAGAAGATTTTTGCCTTGCCGGCCTCTTCGCAGCACAAGGCTGCTCCTACAGGGCAATGAGGTAGCCTGGGAAAGGAGCAGGGACAGGTCAACGCCGCAGGTAATCACCGAAATCGATATCACCGGCACTGAGGATGGCCTGCACCCGGTTGTGCACGTTGAGCTTGCGCAGGATCGCCGAAACGTGGGCCTTGACCGTGGTCTCGGCGATATCCAGGGTGTAGGCGATCTGCTTGTTCGACTCGCCCTTGGTCATGCGCTCGAGCACCAGCAGCTGCTTGCGGGTCAGAGCCTGGAGCATCTCCGGCGGGAAGCTCGGGGCATCGTTCAGGCGCCGGCTGGTGCTGCTTTTCTGGGCTCGGATGATGTCGGGCGGCAGGTAGACATTGCCGTTGAGGATCTGCTCGATCGCTTCGATCATCTGTGAACGTGGCGAGGACTTGGTGATGAAGCCCACCGCGCCATAAGTGATGGCCTGCAGCACGATCTGCTTTTCCTGCTCGGCCGAGACGATCACCACCGGCGTGGTCGGTGCCTCGTTGCGCAGGGTGATCAGGCCATTGAGGCCATGCATACCGGGCATGTTCAGGTCGAGCAGGATCAGGTCGAGGTCGTCATGTTCGTGGGTCAGCGCCAGGGCGCTGTCCAGGTCGGCAGTTTCCATGACTTCGCTGCCCTGGAAACCATCGCTGATAACGTTGTGGATGGCTTCGCGAAACAGGGGGTGATCGTCGGCAATCAGAATTTTGTACATGGCCTTTTCACCTCGTTTTTATTGGATGGAGCGGGCACGCGTTTGCAGGCGATGAATTCAGGGGAAGGGTTCCGGCTGCGCTGGCTGCAGCGGCAGGTTGGCCTGTTGCCAGGCGTCCAGGCCATCGCGGTACCAATACAGATTCTTATAGCCCAGGGCTTTCGCGCGTTTTACCGCGTTCCAGCTTAACCAGCAATCGGAGCGGCAGTAAAAGACCAGCGGTTGCTCCGTGCGCCCGGCGGTGGCTTTTTGCAGGTTGCGCACGAAGTAATCGTGCCACGCCGGGCTCAGCTCGCCATCGCCGGTGTTGGCCAGCCAGCGGCTGCCGGGGATGTTGGCGTGGGGTTCATCTTCGATGAAGCGGCCTTGCAGCCATTGGCGGCGATAGACGTCGATCAGCACCGGCTTGGGGGTGTGCCCCAGCAGGCCTTGCAGCATGGCGGTGTCGATGACCTGGCCGCCCTCGACCTGCTGTGGGGTCGGGCTGCGGTAGAGGGTGGTGCGGTAGCCGTCGGCGGAGAATAGCGGCGTGGTGTCGGCCAAGGCAGCGCCTAGCGTCAGGCTCAGGGAAAGCGCCGCCAGCAATGGGCGTGGCAGCCGGGGCAGGGCACGTGGCATGGGGGTTGTCCTTTTTGTTATAGGCCCATTACATGCCAGTGGCGGTGCATTGTGAATGCGACGATCAGACAGCAAAGGCAGTACCAAAGTAGTAGAAAGCCGGGCGCGCAAACCTGTGGGAGATTGCCCAACCCTTTGGGCTACGCTGTCGCACAGGGAACAATGTTCGAGAGCGTGTCACCTTCCCTTGTGGGAGCGGGCGTGCCCGCGAACACCGGCGAAGCCGGTGCCATACACCGCGTCGCCTGTTTCGCGGGCGCGCCCGCTCCCACAGGGTTCGCGCTAAGCGATGGATCGCTGCCGCTCAGCGTGGCTTGCGCAGCGCCGCATGCTGGGGGTTGAAGGTGAGGATCGCCAGCAGGGTGAACAGCACGGTCAGCCCCAGGCATACCGCCAGCGCCAGCGGGTTGAAGCGCTCATACAAGGCAAAGCGCACCAGCTCCACGGCATGGGTGAACGGGTTCACTGCACACAGCCAGTACAGCCACTGGCTGGCCTCGCGCATCTTCCACAACGGGTACAGCGCCGAGGACAGGAAGAACAGCGGGAATATCACGAAGTTCATCACCCCGGCAAAGTTCTCCAGCTGGCGAATCGCATTCGATAGCAACAGGCCCAGGGCGCTGAGCATCAGCGCCACCAGCAACAACGCTGGCAGCGCCAGCAACAGGCCCGCAGCCGGTGGCTGCACGCCATACAACCAGGCGATGGCAAGGAAGGCGTACACCTGCAGCAGGGAGATCAACGAGGTCGCCAGCAGCTTGCTGCCGAGCAGGAAGGGCCGCGGCAACGGGCTGGTCAGCAACACGCGCATGCTGCCCATCTCCCGGTCATAGACCATCGACAGCGAGCCCTGCATGCCGTTGAACAGCAGGATCATGCAGGCAAGGCCCGGAATGATGTACACCTCGTAGGGGATGTAGGTGTCGTAGGGCTCGATGATCGCGATGCCCAGGGCCGCGCGAAAGCCGGCGGCGAACACCAGCAGCCACAGCAGCGGGCGCACCAGGGCGCTGAGAAAACGGGTGCGCTGCAGGACGAAACGCAGGCATTCGCGCAGGAGAATGCCGTTGAAGCACTGCCAGTAAGCGTTCATCGGGCATTGGCTCCTGTGGGGGCGCTGGTCAGGCGGGCAAAGGCATGGTCGAGGTCACCGCCGTGCTCCAGGCTCAGGGCATCGGCCGTGCCGCTGGCCACCAGGCGCCCTTGATGCAGGATCAGCAGGTCATCGCTGGGCTGCACTTCGTCCAGCAGATGGGTGGTCCACAGCACACTGAGGCGCTGCTCGCGGCACAGCAGCCGCAGGTGCTGGTTGAGCGCCAGGCGGCTGGCCGGGTCGAGGCCAACGCTGGCCTCGTCGAGCAACAGCAAACGCGGCTCATGCAGCAGCGCGCGGGCAATCTCCACCCGGCGCCGATGGCCGATGTTCAGCGCCCGGACCGGTTCGCGCCGCCGCTCATCGAGCCCCTGGCGGGCCAACTCGGCATCGACCCGAACATTGCCCTGGCGCCGCGACAGGCCGTGCAGCGAGGCGTGGTAGCGCAGGTTCTGCTCCACGCTCAGGTCAAGGTCGAGGGTGCTTTGCTGGAACACCACGCCCAGCTGGCGCAAGGCCGGGCGTGTGGCGTTGCGCAGCGAGCAGCCGCACACGCGGATGTCGCCATGCTGCAGGTCGTACAAGCGGGTGAGCAGGGCGATCAAGGTCGACTTGCCGGCGCCATTGGGGCCCAGCAAGGCGGCGAAGCGCCCGGGCGCCAGGCTGAAGCCGACGTGCCTGAGCGCCTCGCGCTGGCCGTAGGCAAAGCTCACGTCACTGACTTCGAGGGTATTCATGGCGTCACCACCACGCCCCAGGGGTAGCGGCCGACCTTCACCGACTTGAGCACCTTGAGGTTTTTTGCATCGATCACCGAAACGTCGCCACTGACCCCGTTGGTGGCCAGCAACTGGCTCTGGTCCGGGGTGAACGCCAGTTGCCAGACCCGCCGGCCCACCAGCAGGTAGTCGAGTACCTCATAGGTCTTGGCATCGACCACCGCCACATGGTTGGCAGGGCCCAGGGCGACGAACGCGTACTTGCCATCGGCGCTGAGCTTGATGCCTACCGGCTGGACCTTGTCCGGGTGCACGCCCTTGATCTGGAAGTTCAGGGTTTTCAGCACCTGGCGGCTGGCCACGTCGAGGATGGTCACCGTGCCGCCGATTTCTGCCGAGGCCCACAGCCGCGAGCCGTCCTGGCTGAACTCGACGAAGCGCGGCCGCTGGTCCACCGGGGTGCTGTCCGCCAGTGTCTGGGTGCTGGTGTCGATCCAGTGCAGCATGTTGGTGGTTTCGCTGGTGTTGACCGCCCATTTGCCATCCGGGCTCACCGCCATGCCTTCGGGCTCGATGCCGACGTCGATTTGCCCGAGCACCTTGTCGGTCTGGGTATCGATTACCGTCACCAGCGCGTCGTCCTCGTTGGACACGTACAACCAGCGGTCGTTGGGGTGCAGGGCGAACTGCTCGGGGTCCTTGCCGGAGGGCAGTTCCTTGATGATCTTGCGGGTGGCCACATCCATCACTTGCACCCGGTCCGAATCGCTGGCGCAGATGTACAGCAGCGTGTTGTCGTGGGACAGCAGCAGGCCGCGCGGGCGCTGGCCCACTGGCAGGGTTTCGGTGACTTGCAGGGTCTGCATGTCGATCAGGCTGAGGCTGTTGTCCTTCTCGTTCGATACCCAGGCGGTGGCGGCCACGGCGTGCCCGCTGGCAAGGGCCAGGGCGCCCGACAGCAGGCTGGGGTAAAGCAGTGCCCGGTGAAAAGGGGAGCGACGCATGGCGAAATCCTTTTTTGTTGTGGTTATCGGGTCAGGGGTAGCCGCAGGTCACTTCGGGCCTGTCGTAGCCCAGGCTGTCCATTTCGTTGAACGGGTGCAGGAAGCCTTCCTGCGGCGAGGTACTGACCAGGGCCCGCGGCTGCACCAGCGGGATCGGCTGGCGCAGCTCGCCGTTCCACGGGCGGTAGCTGAGCTTGCGGCCCTTGAAGCCGTCCAGCGGCAACTGCTCGCTGAGCAGCAGTTGCTGCAGGGCGCGGGGCTCGGCCTGGCGCAGTTTGCTCACTGCGCTGGCGACGCTGCGCACGGCCATCCAGGCGGCGAAGTCGCGGTCGTTCATCCAGCGCCCGGCCTGGGCTTCGAAGCGCTTTTGCAACTGCGCCGCGCCGAAGGTTTCAACAGTCTTGTGCCAGCCGGTGGGGGTCAGGCCCTGGGTGCCGGCTACCGGCCGCGGATACCAGGTCTGGTAGGGCAGGTACTCGCCGAAGTCGCCGCGTTCGTCAGCCACCAGCACCACGTCGTACTCGGCGGTTTGGGTGAACAGCGGCATGTCGGCCTGGGCGCTGCGGCGCTGGTCGTTGTCGAATGTCCAGGCTTTCTCCGCGACCAGCTGCATGCCAAAGCGCTTCATGGCGCGGCGCAGGGCCGCCGCATAGGCCCGGTCATCGTCGGTCTGGCCGACGACCAACAGCGCCCGCTGCCATTTGCGCATTACCAGGAACTGCGCCAGGGCATCGGCCAGCATGGCGCGGCTGGGCAGGCTGTGCAGCACATTGCCCAGGCACTGGCTGCTGCGCAGGCTGTCGTCCGGGCTGCCGGCGTTGAACAGCAGGCTGTCGGGCAGGGCGGCAGACAGCGCGCGCAGGCTGGCGGCGGGGGCATTTACCACGAACAGCCGCAGGCCCTGGTCATGCTGGGCCTTGGCAGCCTGCAGCAGGGCTTCGGGGCTTTCGACCGTGGCATTGGCCAGGTGGAATTCCTGTTTGAGAAAACGCCCGCTGCTGTTGCTGTCGACAATCGCCAGTTCGGCGCCCTGCAGCCCGGCATCGGTGGGTTCGGGAATGATGTTGGACAGCAGCGGGCCGGGATCGGGGCGATAGCCGAGATAGCCGATGCGCACTTGCAACGGTTCCCCGCCCGGGGCCTGCGCGGCGGGTGCCGGGCTTGCAGAAAACGTTGCGGCCAAGGCCAGCAGGCAGGTCATGGCAAGGTGGGCAGGCAGGCGCATAAGGCAACTCCACGGCAGATGGCGCCAGCATAGGAAGCCCGCCGGGAGGGGGGAATATGCAGAAAGTAGCGCTCGCCCGGTACCAAGGTAGTAATTCACCACATGGGCGCGGGTTTTACGATGGCCGCAGCAACCCCGAGGAGAACTGCCCATGCGCCTTGTCAACCTTTCGGCCCTGTGGCGGATCAACCTCTGGGTCACTTGTTGCTTCGCGATGTTGACGCTGGCCTGTGCCGGGGTGCTGTTGCGCCAGGCGGTGGCTGACGTGGAGCGGGAGTTGCAGTCGGCGCAAGCCGTAGTGGCATACCTCGGCGACACTGCCGAGCACGACCCGCAGAGCCTGCAACCACGGCTGACGCAAAGCCTGCGCCATGTGCGGGTGCACTGGCTGGCGGCGGATGAACCTGCGCGGCTGCCGCAAGCAACCGGCCTGGATGCCTGGCTGGGCCGCCAACTGCTTGGCCAGCGCCATGACAGCAGCCGGCTGCTGGAGCTGGGTGACGGCCGCCGGGTAATGATTGCCGTGGATGCGCGGGATGAAATCGATGAGGTCCGCGACTCGCTGCAGCAGCTGTTGGTCCTGTGCGGCCTGGCGTTGTTGCTGAGCTTGTTGACCATCCGTTGGGCGGTGCGGCGGGGCATGGGCTTGCTGGACGATCTGCTGCAGGCCTTGCGCCAGGTCTCAGGTGGGCAATTGACCGCACGCCTGCGCGAGGCCGGCCTGCCGGAGGCGCGCCAATTGGCGGAGCACTTCAACCGCATGACCGCGTCTCTGGAGCAGGCCCGCTGCGACAATACCCAACTCACCCAGGCCCTGCTGGCGGTGCAGGAGCAGGAGCGCACCCAGTTGGCGCAGACCCTGCACGACGACCTCGGGCAATACCTGGCGGGTATTCGGGCCCAGCTCTGCCTGCTGCGCATGGTCGCCGACCAGCCAACCGCGGTGGCGCAGACGACACGCACCCTGGAGCTCGATTGTGAACGCCTGCAGCAAGGTTTCCGCGCCCTGGTACATGACCTGTACCCGCTGGCGTTGCAGCACATGCCGCTGGCCGAAGCCTTCGGCCTGCTGGTGAGCCAATGGCAGGCCAGCCAGGGTATCGATTGCCGCCTGCGGGTAGGCGAGCATTTGCCGGCACTACCCGGGCCGAGTCGCACGCATTTGTATCGTTTGCTGCAGGAGGCGTTGACCAACGTCGCCCGTCACGCCGGCGCAAGCCAGGTGCGGGTGCGCCTGCAACGCAGCGCCAAGGGCTTGCGCCTGCTGGTTCGCGACAACGGTTGCGGTGCCAGCCAGCCCCAGCGCCCCGGGGTAGGCCTGCACTCGATGGCCGAGCGCGCCCGCAGCCTGGGCGGTGAGCTGCGCATCCTCAGCCGACCGGGTGCCGGCTGGGCGCTGGCCCTGAACATTCCCATGGAGGTGTGATGAATATCGTGTTGGTCGATGACCACGCCGTGGTCCGCCAGGGCTATGCCAGCCTGCTGCGAGCGGTGCTGCCGAAGGTACAGGTGCGTGAGGCTGCCAGTGGCGAAGAGGCGCTGGCGCGGGTTCAGGAACAGGTGCCCAATCTGGTGATCATGGACTTTGGCCTGCCAGGCATCAGCGGCCTGGAAACCACCCGGCGCCTGCGTCAGCGCCTGCCGCAGTTGCGGGTGCTGTTCTTCAGCATGCATGACGAACTGCCGCTGGTGCGCCAGGCGCTGGATGCTGGTGCCTCGGGATACCTGACCAAGAACTCGGCGCCCGAAGTGCTGATCGAGGCGGTGCAGCGGGTGTTGGCCGGGCATGCCTATATCGAACAGCCCTTGGCCACCCAGCTGGCCTGCACGTCACAGCAGAATGCCAGCGACCCGCGCCTGCAGCGCATGACCCAGCGTGAGCTGGAAATTTTCGTGATGCTGGCCAAGGGCACCCCGGTGCGAGGGATTGCCGAGCAGTTGTGCATCAGTGCCAAGACCGTGTCCAACCACCTGACCTTGCTCAAGAGCAAGTTGCAGGTCAGCTCCCATGCCGAGCTGGTGCATCTGGGGATTGACCTGGGGGTGGTGCGGGTGGCGGGGTGAGGTGTTCTGCTACCTGGACGCTGCGCAGAGCCCTGTAGGAGCGGCCTTGTGTCGCGATGGGCCGCAAAGCGGCCCCCAGGGGCTTCAGCGTCAACGCAGCAATCGTCGGGGCTGCTTTGCAGCCCATCGCGACACAAGGCCGCTCCTACAGGGGGCCTGCGCAAGGTAGGATATCGGGCTCAATTGTCCCAGGTCTCGGGGCACCCCTTGCACCCCTCCATGTTGGCCTCCTGAAAATTCCCGTAATGCTGCCGCGCCCCGCGCAAGTCGGCGCGGGCCAGGTTGCTCTGGCCAAACTTGGCCTCTTGCAGGTTGGCATCGCCAAGGTCGGCCCCTTGCAGATCAGCCTTGCTCAGCCAGGCCATTTCCAGGTCCGCCGCGCGCAGGTTGGCCTGCTGCATCTTCGCCCCTGACAACCTTGCGAACTGCAGGTAGGCCGCGCTGAGGTCGGCCTTGGCAAGTTGCGCACCTTGGGCAAACAGGCCCCAGCCCTGAATCGCAACGAGCCGGCTTTGGCTCAGGTCGGCCAGGCGCAGGTTGCTTTGCTGCAGGCTGGCGCGGGTCAGGTTGGCGCCTTGCAGGTTGGCCTTTTCCAGGTTGGCCAGGTCCAGCCGGGCATGGCGCAGGTCCGCATCGCGCAGGTCGGCGCCGGCCAGGTTCATCTTGCGCAGGTCCTGGTTGGCCAGGTTGGCGCCCCGCAGGTCGGCCCCCGGGCACTGGCTGGCTTCGGCAATCACGCAGCCGTTGATGGTCAGGGGGGGATCGTTGCCAGCGTCGTCGGCATTCTCGGCCATGGCAGGAGACAGCACGATCAGCAAGGCAAGTGGCAGGTAGTTCATGGCGATAGGCTCTCAATGTGAAGTCGGGTACGCACCCTGGGGCCGCTTTACGGCCCATCGCCGGCAAGCCAGCTCCCACAGAAACTGCGCAACCCTTGAGACCTGCGCTGTACCTGTGGGAGCTGGCTTGCCGGCGATGGGCTGCCTCGTAGCCCCAGTGATGCGTCAACTCATGCAGTCAACGCTGTGCAGTCTTGTTGTCCCAGCTTGGGATCTTGAACACCCAGAACGAACCGCCCTGGGCCACCGGTTTGGTCAGTTCGGCCATGTCGCCGCCCCACAGCGGTACCGCGCCGCCGTAGCCCACGGTCACGCCGATGTACTGCTCGCCGTCCTGTTCCCAGGTGATCGGCGGCGAGACGATGCCGCTGCCGGTCTGGAACTTCCACAGCTCCTTGCCCGTCTTGGCGTCGAAGGCCTTGAAAAAGCCGTCGCCGGTGCCGGTGAACACCAGGTTGCCCTTGGTCGCCAGCACGCCGGCCCACAGCGGCAGGTGCTCCTTGTGCTCCCAAACCAGCTTGCCGGTGGTCGGGTCCATGGCGCGCAGGGTGCCGACGTGGTCGTCGTACATGCGCTTGATGCGGAAGCCCATGCCCAGGTAGGCCGAGCCCTTCTTGTAGTTCACTTCCTCGGTCCAGTACTCCTCCTTCCACTGGTTGCCGGGGATGTAGAACAGGCCGGTGTCCTGGCTGTAGGCCATGGGGTTCCAGTTCTTGCCGCCAAGGAAGGGTGGCGAGACCTCCACCGGCTTGCCCTTGGTTTCTCCCGGCAGCGGTTTGGCCGGGCGCTGCCCAGGGTTTTCCACCGGGCGCCCGGTCTTGAGGTCGATGTGGCTGGCCCAGGTGATGTTGTCGACGAAGGGGAAAGCGTTCTGCAGTTTGCCGTTGCTGCGGTCCACCACATAGAAGAAGCCGTTGCGGTCGGCGTGGCCGGTGGCCTTGACCAGCTTTCCGTCCTTGCCCTTGTAGTCGAACAGCACCAGCTCGTTGTTGCCGGAGAAATCCCAGGCATCGTTGGGCGTGTGCTGGTAGAACCACTTCACTTCACCGGTGCTCGGGTCGACGCCGACCTGCCCTGAGGTGTACAGGCTGTCGAAGTCATGCGGGTTGCCGTCCTTCGACGTACGTGCCCAGGTGTTCCAGGGGCCGGGGTTGCCGGCGCCGACAATGATGGTATTGGTCTCGGGGTCGAAGCTGGCGCTTTGCCAAGGCGCGCCGCCGCCGTGGCTCCAGGCTTCGACCTTGCCGGTTTCGGTGGTGGGGTCGTCCGGCCAGGACGGCGCCTTGACGTCACCGGTCGGCGTGCTGTCCTTGCCGTTCAGGCGGCCCATGTGGCCCTCGACGAAGGGCCGCATCCACACCTCTTCACCGGTGTCCGGGTCGCGGGCGAACAGTTGGCCGACCACGCCGAATTCATCGCCGGAGCTGCCGTGGATCAGCAGTACCTTGCCGCTGGTCTTGTCCTTGATCAGCACCGGGGCACCGGTCATGGTGTAGCCGGCGGCGTGGTCGCCGAACTTCTTGTTCCACACCACTTTGCCGGTGCGCTTGTCGAGGGCGATGACCCGCGCGTCGAGGGTGCCGAAGTAGATCTTGTCGCCGTAGATCGCTGCGCCGCGGTTGACCACATCGCAGCAGGGGCGAATGTTGTCCGGCAGGCGGTGGTTGTAGGTCCACAGGCGCTTGCCGGTTTTCGCATCGAGGGCGAACACCCGCGAATAGGAGCCGGTGACGTAGACCACGCCGTCGCTGACGATGGCCTGGGATTCCTGGCCGCGTTGTTTCTCGTCGCCGAAGGAATAGGACCACGCCGGGGTCAGCTTGAACACGTTCTTGTCATTGACCTGGGCCAATGGGCTCCAGCGCTGGGCGTTGGTACCCATGCCGTACTGCAGCACATCCTGGGTGGTCAGGTGGTCGTTGGCGATGTCTTCCCACGTCACGTTCTTGCTGGCAGGTGCCGCAGGGGTGGTGGCTGCCGTGGCCACGCTGCCCAGGGCCAGGCTACCGGCCAGCAGCAAGGCTCGCACGCTCAGGGCCAGAGGGGAAAGGGCGGGTAGCGTTCTTGTTGTCATGGTTGCAGTTCCCAGTGGAGGTTTTGGCCTGCACAGGGTGGGACGGGGCGGGCCTTGCGGGATACGGAAAAAGTCCCGCCCTTGCCGGGAATAGTTCCCACGGGGCACCTCATTTGGCCGTTCGCCACAAGCCCTACTACCAAGGGAGTAAGGCGCGGCCACCAAAGCAGCATTCGGCCGCCTGCGGGCTGTTTCTAAGATGGCGACACGGCCTCTGTGGTTGAGGCCTTGCGTGCAATCGTGAGGGCATAAAAATGACAACAAAACGCAACGTCTTGCTGGCTGCCGGGCTGCTTGCCAGTGCAGTGCTGACCGGCACTGCCTGGGCACATGGCAATGTGGTGCCCCAGGCCGTGGAAACCAAGGGCCTGACCCCGATCAAGGACGCTGGCGTAACCCTGGACGGCGATGGCTGGGCAGCGGTCAACCCGTACCGCAGCTCTCCCGAGCACGACAAGGCCGTGGAGATCGGTGCCTCGGCCTACAACCAGAACTGCGCCGCCTGTCATGGCCTGGAGGCCAAGTCGGGGGGCATCGCCCCGGATCTGCGCATGCTCGATGCCGGCGAGGCCGGGGATGAGTGGTTCGTCGAGCGGGTACGCCACGGTGCGGTCCGCGACGGCCGGGTGTACATGCCGAAGATGGCCGACTACCTGAGCCAGGAGGCCCTGTGGGCGGTGCGCACCTACCTGGACAGCGTGCACGTCGAGGAA
This sequence comes from Pseudomonas sp. 13159349, assembly GCF_013305685.1. Lineage (NCBI taxonomy): Bacteria > Pseudomonadati > Pseudomonadota > Gammaproteobacteria > Pseudomonadales > Pseudomonadaceae > Pseudomonas > Pseudomonas sp. 13159349. The sequence goes on from NZ_CP045553.1 coordinate 2,547,785, forward strand.
TGACGGCCATGCGTCTGTTGGCGGTGCTGTTCAGTGGCTTGCTGCTGTGCTGCGCGGCGGCGCAGGCGCAGGTGCGCAACTACGACGCGATCATCGCCGCCGGCGAATTGAAGGTGGCTGTGTACAAGGACTTTGCGCCCTACAGTTTCGAGGACCACGGCCAGCCGCGAGGTGTCGACGTGGAGCTGGCGCAGGCCCTGGCCACGGCGTTGGGGGTGCGCTTGCAGCTGATCTGGGCGCCACCCGGGGAAAAGCTCGACGACGATCTGCGCGACTACATCTGGCGCGGCAGCCCGTTGCGCCATCAGCAACTGGCCGACCTGATGATGCGGGTGCCATACGACCATGCCTATGCGCAGCGGCGCAACGAGGTAGGCGAGCTGGAAAACGCCCAGGTGGTCATGTTCGGCCCTTATCAGGAGGAGCGCTGGCAGGTCGCCTATGATCGCCGCCGCCTGCCCTCGGTGGCCAGTGTCGCGGTGTTCCAGCAGCACCCGATCGGGGTCGAGGTGGACAGCGTGCCGTCGTTCTACCTGACTTCTGTGTTCAACGGCATGCTCAGTGCCAAGACCCATCATTACCCCAATGTGCAGCAAGCTTTCGGCGCCATGCAGGCCGGTCAGGTGGACGCGGTGATGGCGATGCGCGGCGAAGTTGACTGGCAACTGCATCAAGCCGCCGACCCGCAGCTGGCCCTGGCGGAAAACGCCTACCCGAACCTTGGCAAGCAGGCCTGGGAGATCGGCATGGCGGTGCATGAAAGCAACCGGCAGCTGGCCTATGCGGTGGAGGAAGCGCTTGAGACGCTGATTCGTGATGGGCGGATGAGGGCGATTTATGCCAGTTATGGCCTGCGTTACCAGGTGCCGGAAATGTATCAGTAACAAGCTTCGCAGGCTTGTGAGTTTGTAAAAGCAACACATCCCCCTGTGGGAGCGGGTTCACCCGCGAAGAATGCGACGCGGTATATGGCACCGGCTTCGCCGGTGTTCGCGGGTGAACCCGCTCCCACAAGGACCGTGCACTGTCAGCCAGGTTTGCGTTGATCAAAAGGAGTGGGCGATGAACTGGCGAGCGACTTTCCTGCTGGCCTGCTGGATGCCCTGGGCCGCACAGTCCCAGGCCAGCGAGCCGAGTAACCACAAGGACCCGGTGCCGTCGGTGATGTGGGACTTCTACCACAAGCAGCTGCTGGGCCAGGCCGCATTCGTGTTCGATGATCGGGTCAAGCTGCTGGCGCCACCCTTTGCCGAGGACGCACGCCAGGTGCCGTTGGAGATCGACGCTCGGGCGTTCAGCGGCGAAGTGGTGCGGATCATTGCCTGGGCCGAACTCAACCCGCTGCCGCGTATCGTCGACTTCCAGCCTGGCGAGCGCGTGCTGCCCTGGTTGTCGATCCGCATCCGCGTCGAACAGGCCACACCGCTGCGTGCCGCGGTGCTGACCCGCGACGGCCTGTGGCATGTCGGCTCGACCCTGATCGATGCTGCCGGCGGCGGTTGTACCGCGCCCAGCGTGGTACGCACTCAGCCCGGCTGGGAGGAACACCTCGGTGAAGTCCTGGGCGGGCGCTACCCGCGTGGCGACAGCAGCCGCCTGCGCCTGCAGGTGGCCCACCCGATGGACAACGGCCTGGTCAGCGGTATTCCCGAATTCTTCCTCAACCATGCCGAGTTGCAAGGCGCGGATGGCCAGCGCCTGGCCAGCCTGGAACTGTACCCGGCGGTCAGCGAAAACCCCAACCTGGGCTTCGACATCCAGGGCCCCGGGCCAACCCGGTTGGTGTTGCAGGACAACAGCGGCAACCAGTTCGAGGCGGCAGTGCCCTGAACGCGTTGCCCGACTCCATCCCTGACCAGAGGCGCCCGTCATGCGTTGCATTCTGCTGTTGCTACTGTGCCTGGGCCTGCCGGCCTGGGCAGACCTGGACTATCGGCTCAAGCCCCGGCAGATCGCCGAAGGCACCTGGCTGCTGGAGGGCAGCACCGACAATTTCGCCAAGGATAATGGCGGCAATATCGTCAACACCGCGTTCATCGTCACCGACAACGGGGTGGTGGTGATCGACAGCGGGCCGTCGAAACGCTACGGCGAAGCATTGCGCCAGGCCATTGCCGCCACCACCGACAAGCCGGTGGTCGAAGTGCTGCTGACCCATCATCACCCCGACCATGTGCTGGGCAACCAGGCCTTTGCCGATGTGCCCATCGGCGCCCTGGCCGGTACCGGCGAGCTGTTGCGCCAGCAGGGGGAGGCCATGGCCGAGAACATGTACCGCCTGGTTGGCGACTGGATGCGCGGTACCGAGGTGGTGCTGCCGACCCGTGTGCTGGAGCCAGGTATTCACGAGGTGGGTGGGCACCGCCTGCGGCTGCTGGCGCTGGGCGGGCACACCGGTGCCGACCTGGCGATTCTGGATGAAAGCACCGGTGTGCTGTTCGCCGGCGACCTGGTGTTCTACGAGCGCGCATTGACCACGCCCAACAGCCCGGGGCTGGAGGTGTGGCTGAAGGACCTGGACACCTTGCAAGCGCTGCCCTGGAAGCAGCTGGTGCCTGGTCATGGCCCGCTGGCCAGCGATGCCCGGCCGTTTGCCCAGATGCGTGATTACCTGGGCTGGCTGGACGGGCTGATGCGCGACGGCGCGGCGCGTGGCGATGACATGGCCGAGATGATCCGCAGCCCCATACCCGAACGGTTTGCTGCTATCAGCCTGACCCGTTACGAGCTGATTCGCAGTGTCAGCCACTTGTACCCCCGTTACGAACGCCAGCAGCTGCGGCGTGTCGACGCCAAGCCCCCTATCTGAGGGTGTAACACGGCCCCCTGTGGGACCGCGCAAGTTCACTGCTACCAAGGAACTAGAAAACTCAGCACTGCGGGCAATTGTTGGCAAGCAGGTCGGGACCAAGAATTCCCGACACACCGGGAAGTTTTCCCGGATACAACAAAAAAACCAAAGGTAGCCGTCATGACCCGATCCACACGTCGTCCCGTGTTCGCCTTGAGCCTGGTGCTCAGCGCCATGCTGCTTGCCGGTGCAGCCCACGCCGCTGTCAGCAATGAAGAAATTCTCCAGGACCCGAAGAACCCGCAGCAGATCGTGACCAATGGCCTGGGCGTGCAGGGCCAGCGCTACAGCCCGCTGAACCTGCTCAATACCGACAACGTCAAGGACCTGCGGCCGGTCTGGGCATTTTCCTTCGGTGGTGAGAAGCAGCGCGGCCAGCAGGCCCAGCCGCTGGTCAAGGACGGGGTGATGTACCTGACCGGCTCCTACTCACGGGTGTTCGCCGTGGACGCCCGTACCGGCAAGAAACTGTGGCAATACGATGCGCGCCTGCCCGATGACATCCGCCCGTGCTGCGACGTGATCAACCGCGGCGTGGCGCTGTACGGCAACCTGGTGTTCTTCGGCACCCTCGATGCCAAGCTGGTGGCGCTGAACAAGGACACCGGCAAGGTGGTATGGAGCAAGAAAGTGGCCGACCACAAGGAAGGCTACTCCATCAGCGCCGCGCCGATGATCGTCAACGGCAAGCTGATCACCGGCGTCGCCGGCGGCGAGTTTGGCGTGGTGGGCAAGATCCAGGCCTACAACCCGGAAAACGGCGAGCTGCTGTGGATGCGCCCGACCGTGGAAGGGCACATGGGCTACGTGTACAAGGACGGCAAGGCGATCGAAAACGGCATTTCTGGCGGCGAGGCGGGCAAGACCTGGCCCGGCGACCTGTGGAAGACCGGTGGTGCGGCGCCTTGGCTGGGCGGCTACTACGACCCGGAAACCAACCTGATCCTGTTCGGCACCGGCAACCCGGCGCCGTGGAACTCGCACCTGCGCCCGGGCGACAACCTGTATTCCTCTTCGCGCCTGGCCCTGAACCCCGACGATGGCACCATCAAGTGGCACTTCCAGAGCACGCCGCATGACGGCTGGGATTTCGACGGCGTCAACGAGCTGATCTCGTTCAACTACAAGGACGGCGGCAAGGAGGTCAAGGCCGCCGCTACCGCTGACCGCAACGGCTTCTTCTACGTGCTGGACCGCACCAACGGCAAGTTCATCCGCGGCTTCCCCTTCGTCGACAAGATCACCTGGGCCACCGGCCTGGACAAGGACGGCCGGCCAATCTACAACGAGGCCAGCCGGCCGGGGGCGCCGGGTAGCGAGGCCAAGGGCAGCTCGGTGTTCGTCGCCCCGGCGTTCCTCGGGGCCAAGAACTGGATGCCGATGGCCTACAACAAGGACACCGGGCTGTTCTATGTGCCGTCCAACGAGTGGGGCATGGACATCTGGAACGAAGGCATCGCCTACAAGAAGGGCGCGGCGTTCCTCGGTGCCGGCTTCACCATCAAGCCGCTCAACGAAGACTACATTGGCGTGTTGCGCGCCATCGACCCGGTCAGCGGCAAGGAAGTGTGGCGCCACAAGAACTATGCGCCGCTGTGGGGCGGGGTGCTGACCACCAAGGGCAACCTGGTGTTCACCGGCACGCCGGAAGGCTTCCTGCAGGCCTTCAACGCCAAGACCGGCGACAAGGTCTGGGAGTTCCAGACCGGTTCCGGCGTGCTCGGTTCGCCAGTGACCTGGGAAATGGACGGCGAGCAGTACGTTTCGGTGGTTTCCGGTTGGGGCGGCGCGGTGCCGCTGTGGGGCGGTGAAGTGGCCAAGCGGGTCAAGGACTTCAACCAGGGCGGCATGCTCTGGACCTTCAAGCTGCCCAAGCAACTGCAAACGGCAAGCGCCAGTCGCTAAGCCGACAACCTGCCGCTTGCTGCCAGGGACCCTGTGGCAAGCGGCCCTACTACCAAATGACGAGAGCCCCGCTGCCAACGATGCATTCGCCCGGCAGGCGGGGCTTTTTACCATCGGCTCATCGCCTGTCGCTGGACAGGCATCGACCCACAGAGGCTCAGCATGATCTACGCACAACCCGGAACCCCAGGCGCCATCGTGTCCTTCAAGCCACGCTACGGCAATTTCATCAACGGCGAATTCGTGCCGCCGCTGGGCGGCCAGTACTTCACCAACAGCTCGCCGGTCAATGGCCAGCCGATTGCCGAGTTCCCGCGCTCCGGCGCCCAGGACATCGAGCAGGCCCTGGACGCCGCGCATGCCGCTGCCGAGGCCTGGGGCAAGACCTCGGTGCAGGACCGCGCCCTGGTACTGCTGAAGATCGCCGACCGCATCGAACAGAATCTCGAAGTACTGGCCGTTACCGAGAGCTGGGACAACGGCAAGGCCGTGCGCGAAACCCTCAACGCCGACGTGCCGCTGGCGGCGGACCACTTCCGCTACTTCGCCGGCTGCATCCGTGCCCAGGAAGGCGGCGCCGCCGAAATCAACGAGGGCACCGTGGCCTACCACATCCACGAGCCATTGGGCGTGGTCGGGCAGATCATTCCATGGAACTTCCCGCTGCTGATGGCCGCCTGGAAACTCGCCCCGGCGCTGGCAGCCGGCAACTGCGTGGTACTCAAACCGGCGGAGCAGACGCCGTTGTCGATCACCATTTTCGCCGAGCTGATCGCCGACCTGCTGCCAGCAGGCGTGCTGAACATCGTCCAGGGCTTTGGCCGCGAAGCCGGTGAGGCCCTGGCCACCAGCAAGCGCATCGCCAAGATCGCCTTCACCGGTTCCACCCCGGTGGGCTCGCACATCATGAAGTGCGCGGCCGAGAACATCATCCCGTCCACCGTCGAACTGGGCGGCAAGTCGCCGAACATCTTCTTCGAAGACATCATGCAGGCCGAGCCCGCGTTCATCGAAAAGGCAGCCGAAGGCCTGGTGCTGGCGTTCTTCAACCAGGGTGAAGTGTGCACCTGCCCGTCGCGGGCGCTGATCCAGGAATCGATCTACGAGCCGTTCATGGCCGAGGTGATGAAGAAGATCGCCAAGATCACCCGTGGCAACCCGCTAGACACCGCGACCATGGTCGGCGCCCAGGCCTCGGAGCAGCAATACGACAAGATTCTTTCCTACTTGCAGATTGCCCGGGAGGAGGGCGCGCAGCTGCTCACCGGTGGCGCTGCCGAGCGGCTCGACGGCGACCTGGCCAGCGGTTACTACATCCAGCCGACCCTGCTCAAGGGCAACAACAAGATGCGCGTGTTCCAGGAGGAGATCTTCGGCCCGGTGGTGGGCGTGACCACCTTCAAGGACGAAGCCGAAGCCCTGGCGATCGCCAACGACAGCGAGTTTGGCCTGGGCGCGGGGCTGTGGACCCGTGACATCAACCGTGCCTACCGCATGGGCCGCGGGATCAAGGCCGGGCGCGTGTGGACCAACTGCTACCACCTGTACCCGGCGCATGCCGCGTTCGGTGGCTACAAGAAGTCCGGGGTGGGCCGCGAGACGCACAAGATGATGCTCGATCACTACCAGCAGACCAAGAACCTGCTGGTGAGCTACGACATCAACCCGCTGGGCTTCTTCTAAACCGCGTCGCGGCCTTCGCGGGCTCGCCCGCTCCCACAGGTATTGCACTGGTCTTGAAACTTGTGCAGTCCCTGTGGGAGCGGGCGAGCCCGCGAAGAGGCCGGCACTGCCATGCACAAATCCACAGCTGCTCCGTGTTACCCCTACCAACGCACCCCGCAAACCTGTCCCAAAGTAGCATTCGGCCCCGTCGCCCCTCGTGCATTAATGCCTCTACCGGAATCGCCCGGCACCAAGAAGAGGAATGCCCCATGTGGACTAAACCCGCCTTTACCGACCTGCGCATCGGCTTCGAAGTGACGATGTACTTCGCCAATCGTTGATGCCTGTCCGGCCATCAGCGCGATGGCCGGTTCTTCATTGAGCATGCCCGTTGTGAACCTGATCGATCGCGAACAAGCCCTGGCCTTGCGCAAGGGCTTCCGCCTGCGCTGGGAGCCGCGCCGGGCCTGCCATGTGCTGCTGTACCCGGAGGGCACCATCGAACTCAATGCCAGTGCCGGCTGGGTGCTCGAGTTGCTGGACGGCCGGCGCAGCGTGGCGGCGGTCATCGACCGCCTTGCACAGCGCTTCCCCGGGGTGCCGGGGCTGGACGAGGACATCCTGGCGTTCCTGGAGGTGGCCCGTGCCAAGTACTGGATCGAATGAGCCGTGGCCAGGCTTTGGTCTGGTTGCTTTCGCTGCGGGATGCTTTACGCTGGCGGTTACCTTCCAGAACAATAAGAACAGGCTTCCCGATGAGCCAGAGTTTCAGCCCGCTTCGCAAGTTCGTTTCGCCCGAGATCATCTTTGGTGCCGGCTGCCGGCATAATGTCGCCAATTACGCCAAGACCTTCGGTGCGCGCAAGGTGCTGGTGGTCAGCGACCCCGGTGTGATTGCCGCCGGTTGGGTGGCGGACGTGGAGGCCAGCCTGCAGGCCCAGGGCATCGACTACTGCCTGTACAGCGCCGTATCGCCCAACCCGCGTGTGGAAGAGGTGATGCTTGGCGCCGAGATCTACCGGCAGAACCACTGTGATGTGATCGTCGCGGTCGGCGGCGGCAGCCCGATGGATTGCGGCAAGGCCATCGGCATCGTGGTCGCCCACGGGCGCAGCATCCTCGAATTCGAAGGCGTGGACATGATCCGTGTGCCCAGCCCGCCGCTGATCCTGATCCCGACCACGGCCGGCACCTCGGCGGACGTGTCGCAGTTCGTGATCATTTCCAACCAGCAGGAGCGCATGAAGTTCTCCATCGTCAGCAAGGCGGTGGTGCCGGACGTGTCGCTGATCGACCCGCAAACCACCCTGAGCATGGACCCGTTCCTGTCGGCCTGCACCGGTATCGATGCGCTGGTGCATGCCATCGAAGCCTTCGTTTCCACCGGCCACGGCCCGCTGACCGACCCCCATGCGCTGGAAGCCATGCGCCTGATCAATGGCAACCTGGTGGAGATGATCGCCAACCCCACCGATATCGCCCTGCGCGAGAAGATCATGCTGGGCAGCATGCAGGCAGGGCTGGCGTTTTCCAATGCGATTCTGGGTGCGGTCCACGCCATGTCGCACAGCCTGGGCGGGTTCCTCGACCTGCCGCATGGCCTGTGCAATGCGGTGCTGGTGGAACACGTGGTGGCGTTCAACTACAGCTCGGCACCGGAGCGTTTCAAGGTGATTGCCGAAGTGCTGGGTATCGACTGCCGCGGCCTCAACCACCGGCAGATCTGCGCACGCCTGGTGGAGCACCTGATCGCGCTCAAGCGTGCCATCGGCTTCCATGAAACCCTGGGCCTGCACGGCGTGCGCACGGCCGATATCCCGTTCCTGTCGCAACATGCGATGGACGACCCGTGCATCCTCACCAACCCGCGTGCGTCGAGCCAGCGTGATGTCGAGGTGGTCTATGGCGAGGCCCTCTGACGAGCAGCAACGGGCGCTGGCCGGGCTGCTGGGGCTGGGTGACCACTCGGCGCGCAAGAGCCATTACCCGGAGCTGGCTGCGCGCCTGGACGAACTGGAGGCCGAACGCAACCGCTACAAGTGGCTGTTCGAAAACGCCGTGCACGGGATTTTCCAGGCCAGCCTGCAAGACGGCATGCGTGCCGCCAACCCGGCGTTGGCACGCATGCTGGGTTACGACAACCCGCAAGCGTTGCTGTTTCCGCTGACGGACCTTGCCGCCAACCTGTTTGTTGGCGGGGCCGAAGAGTTGCACGCCATCACCGCGACCCTCGCCCGTGAACGCAGCCTGCACGGTTATGAAACCCGCTTGCGGCGCAAGGACGGCAGCCACCTCGATGTGTTGATGAACCTGTTGCTCAAGCCAGGTCAGGAAGGGCTGGTGGAAGGGTTTGTCGCCGACATCACCGAACGCAAGCTGGCCCAGCAGCGCCTGCAGCAACTGAATGACGAGCTCGAGCAACGGGTGGCTGCCCGTACCGATGAGCTGCTGGAGGCCAACCGCAACCTGCAACAGCAGATCGCCGAGCGCAAACAGATCGCCCGCGCCCTGCGCGATGCCCGCGACGCCGCGGAAACCGCCAACCGCAGCAAGGACAAGTACCTCGCTGCCGCCAGCCATGATCTGCTGCAACCGCTGAATGCCGCGCGGCTGCTGATCTCGACCTTGCGCGAAAGACCGCTGCCAGAAGCGGAAAAAGTGCTGGTGGAGCGTACCCATCAGGCGCTGGAGGGCGCTGAAGACCTGTTGACCGACCTGCTGGACATTTCCCGGCTCGACCAGGCGGCGGTCAAGCCGGACGTGGCGCTGTACCGCCTCGACGAGCTGTTCGGGCCACTGGTCTCGGAGTTCCGCACGGTGGCCGATGCGGCAGGCCTGAAGTTGCGTGCGCGCATTGCCGACTACGCCATCAGCACCGACCTGCGGCTGATGACGCGTATCCTGCGCAACTTTCTCAGCAACGCCTGTCGTTATACCGATGAGGGCAGGATTCTGCTGGGCGCCAGGCGCCGCGGCGATCACTTGCGCCTGGAGGTGTGGGATACCGGGCGGGGCATCGCGGCCGATCGGCTGCAGGCCATTTTCCTCGAGTTCAACCAACTTGACGTAGGCCGTGCCGCCGATCGCAAGGGTGTGGGGCTGGGGCTGGCGATCGTCGAGCGGATCGCCAAGATTCTCGGCTACCGCATCGAGGTGCGTTCGTGGCCGGGGCGTGGCTCGATGTTCAGCATCGACGTGCCGATCGGCGAAGCCATGCCGTTGCCTATCCACCAGGCCGCGCCGCAGCCTGGCGCCGGCAACCCGTTGCCGGGCCGCCGCCTGCTGGTACTGGACAACGAAGTGAGCATCCTCGAGAGCATGGGCGCGCTGCTCGGGCAGTGGGGCTGCGAAGTGGTTACCGCGACCGACCAGGCCGGGGCCTTGCTGGCCTTGCAGGGGCGGGCACCGGAATTGATCCTGGCGGATTTTCACCTGGACCACGGTGTCGTCGGCTGCGAGGTGGTCAGGCATTTGCGTGAACATTTCGGCGCCGCCATTCCCGCGGTGATCATCACTGCCGACCGCAGCGATCAGTGCCGACGCTCCTTGAACAAGCTCGGTGCGCCGTTGCTGAACAAGCCCGTCAAACCGGGGAAGTTGCGTGCGGTGTTGAGCCAGTTGCTGGGCTGAAGCCTCAACCCCATGGCCTTGCGCGTACCTCTGTAGGAGCAGCCTTGTGCTGCGAAGAGGCCCGTACTGATTATGCATATCTGTTGCTTGTACCGGCCTCTTCGCAGCACAAGGCTGCTCCTACAGGGGGGGGCCGCGCAGTGCCAGGTGGCTGTTCCTGAAATGGGACTCTGTATGGCCTTTCAATACAAGCGACTGGACAAGAATAACGCCGCTGTACTGCTGGTGGATCACAAGTCAGTTGTGTGCCGCTGGTGCCTTTGCCTCCAGCAGGGCGGTACCGAGCATTTGGTGATAGTGCCCGGGGCCAAGCAGGCGCAAGATTCCGGCCTTTTCGAGCTTGCCAAGCACCTTGCCGTTGGCTTCGCACAGTTTCACCACGATCTGGCGTTCATGCAGTTGCTGGATCACTTCCTCCAGGGTCTGCAGCCCGGTGATATCCATGAAGGGCACCCGCTTCAGGCAAATTACCAGCAGTTCAGGGTCGGTATGCGTTTGTGACAGGGCGCGCTCGAAGGTTTCAGCGGCGCCAAAGAACAGCGGGCCTTCGATGGTGTACACCAGCACGCCGGGGGGCAGCGATTTCTGGCCGTTGCTGTGCAGTTCATTGGCCAGTTCCTCTTCGACCACCTGCTGGACTTCGACGGACGATGCCATGCGGCGCATGAACTGAAGCATGGCGAGGATGACGCCGATATTCACGGCGATCACCAGGTCGCTGAACACCGTCAAGGTGAAGGTGACGAGCAGGATGGCGATGTCGGCTCGCGGTGCGCGCTGCAGCATGCGCTTGAAATGCTTCAGCTCGCTCATGTTGTAGGCGACGACGAACAGGATCGCTGCCAGTGCGCAGAGTGGAATGTTCGACGCCAGTGGCGCCAGGAACAGAATGATCAGTACCAGTGTCAGCGCATGGATGATGCCGGCCAACGGCCCGGTAGCACCATTGCGGATGTTGGTCGCTGTCCGGGCAATGGCACCTGTGGCGGCAAAGCCCCCGAACAGCGGCACTACCAGGTTGGCGACCCCTTGGCCGATCAATTCCTGGTTCGAGTCGTGCCTGGTCCCTGCCATGCCGTCGGCGACGACAGCCGAGAGCAATGATTCGATGGCCCCCAGCATGGCGATCGCAAATGCTGGCCCGATCAGTTCGATCACCCGCGCCAGGGAGACTTCGGGCCAGGTCAGTGACGGCAAACCTTGTGGGATCGCCCCGAAGGCGGTGCCGATGGTAGCCACACCGTCAAAATGGAACAGGGATTGGACGAGCGTCGCGAACACCATGGCTACCAGTGGCCCGGGCAGGCGTTTCAGCACGGGCAGCCTTGGTGCCAGGATCAGCAAAGCAAGGCTGCATGTCGCGAGCAGCGTCGTGGCAATGTGGAGGTCCGGCAGGGCTAGCAACAGATGCCACAGTTTTTCGTGGAAGTGCCCACCTTCGATTACGGGCAGGCCGAAGAAGTCACGCCATTGCCCAACCCAGATGATGATGCCGATGCCGGCGGTGAAACCTACGATCACCGGGTCGGGAATGAACTTGATGACTGCACCCAGGCGGGTAATGCCAAGCACCAGCAGTATGGCGCCAGCCATCATCGTGGCCAGTTGAAGGCCTTCCACTCCGTACTTCGCCGTCACCCCTGCGAGGATCACGATGAAGGCCCCGGTCGGTCCGGCGATCTGCAATCGACTGCCGCCCAGCAAGGAAACCAGCAGCCCGCCTATGATCGCCGTGTAGATGCCTTGCTCCGGCTTGACCCCGGAAGCGATGGCGAAGGCCATGGCGAGGGGCAGCGCAACAACCCCGACGATGAGGCCGGAGACAAGGTTGCGCATCCAGTGTTCACGCTTGAACAGGCCGGCGTTCCAGGCTTCGCGAACCGCGATCATTGCAGGCTCCTTGATAAGGTGCATGCACATAGTATTTAGCATGCCATGGGCCTGTTGTGCCTCTGAACGAACTGATCGAGCTGAACGAGGCGGAGCAGGGCAGGCGCGGCATCTGCACCCTCAAATGTGAAGGCGTTGTGCGGGTCCAGATTCACGATGTCTCGCACGCTTCCTTCCGACCGCCCGTGATGATCGGAATGTAGCTTGCCGGGCCTGACTGATGGCACTTCAGGCACGGTCACCTGCAAAGCGATAACTGCGAAACAGCAGGATAGAGCGTCCAAAGACACTTGCTAAGTTTGGATCCAGTTGTTGGTAAAACTTTCCATTCGGTCAAATTACAACAACTTAGCAAACTAACTAACTTGATTTAGTGTGCCGCCTGTCGGTCGTTTTGCTCGAGAAATGAACGATTTGGATGACACTGACTCCTATTTGCCAGCAGGTGCGTTCAATGTGATTGCACCTCGCGCCTTTCCCCAGAACTTATGGACGATCAACCTCATCGGCATTGCAGGGATGCTCATGGGGCTTTTTTATTCCTGAATAGTGGAGTATTGCCATGCCCAACCGAGGCTCTTCGGGTGAGCCACCGCGTATATTGAGTGACAATCTGCTTTTTCATTTAACGATTAGAATTTGGCTCTGTCGTTGCGATTAAATCGTTCGCACACCTATTTCAAAGCCATCTAGCGCTAACGCATTGCGTGGAGAAAATGTCGTGGAGATTAATACAATTATTAGCCTGTTCGGGCAGAAAGAATCCATGGGGCTGGTGCGGTTGTCTGTTATTTACGTCCATTTATTGGCCTGTTGCATTGCCATCGGCATGGTATTCGCCAGTGACGCCGAGATGGTCAGGAACTTGTTGAAGGGTCATAAAGAAACTGGGCATGACAGTAAGCATATGACGAGCTTGCAGAAGTCCGTGGCCAATGCCCTGATATTCTTGTGGCTCACGGGTGCCGCAGTGATTGGAATTGACTACCTTGATAAAGGTATGAACTATTTTGCCAATCCTAAACTTCAAGCGAAGGTCATTATTGTCATGTTGCTGACCTTCAATGGCATGCTGTTGCATCGTTATGTATTGCCTGCCCTGCTCAAAGCAGGCAACTTGCTGGACCTTAATTTTGGCGTGCGGATGTTCGCACTGTTCTCCGGCGCACTGTCGGGTGTGTCCTGGCTGTATGCGGCGATGCTGGGTGTTGGCCGCCCACTGGCCTGGAAATACTCGCTGACCGAGTTGCTGCTGGCCTATCCGGTACTGATCCTGCTGGGCTTTGCCATGATGGCTGCCCTGACCCAGTGGGCACGCAAACGCAGCCAGGCCGAACCAGCTCCAGCGCCTGTCTGGCGACTGGCAGGCATTCCTACCTGATTGCCTGAGTAACGCTTCGGTTGCGCCGCGAACCGGGAAACCTGGTTCGCGGCGAGCTCGTTTCATGCGCAGCCTCTGGGCGGTTCGACTGGCGGCATTGAATTTGAACGTCGCCCAATGGTGGGGCTCTTAATGCAAAGGACACCGTGAGGGCTCCATCATGAGCATTGAACGCAGCATCCCCGAGCTCGAAGCCTGGTACGCCCAATACGACGACATCAGTTACCGCCGTGAGTCGCCGGATGCCTACCACCATGAACTGCTACGCACGGCCGAGGCGCTGCGTGACGATGGTGCCATCGACTGGGACGACTGGCTGGCACTCAAGGCATTGGCCGATGACGCCCATGTGCGCGCCCTGGAAGATGCCGTGCAGGCCCATGTGAGCGACCCCGACGCATGAAAGCGCTTAAGATTGCCACGTTCAACATCAACGGCATTCGTAGCCGACTGCCGGCACTGCTGGCCTGGCTGGAGCGGGAAAGGCCTGACATTGCCTGCCTGCAGGAGCTCAAGGCGGCGGATCAGCAGTTTCCTCACCAGGCGCTGGAAGCGGCGGGGTACGGCAGCCTCTATCAAGGGCAGCCTTCGTGGAACGGTGTGGCCATTCTGTCGCGAGGCAGCGAACCACTGGAAGTACGGCGTGGCCTGCCTGGCATGGAGGACGACAACCAGAGCCGCTACCTCGAAGCCGCGGTGCACGGGGTGCTGGTGGCTTGCCTGTACCTGCCGAACGGCAACCCGCAACCGGGGCCGAAATTCGATTACAAGCTCCGCTGGTTCGAGGGCCTGATCGAGCATGTCAAAGGGCTGCATGACGGTGGCCATCCCGCGGTGCTGGCGGGCGATTTCAATGTGGTGCCAACCGATATGGATATCTACGACACGCGCTCCTGGATGAAGGACGCGCTGCTGCAGCCCGAATCACGTGCGTGCTACCAGAAACTGCTGAATCAAGGCTGGGTCGACGCCATTCGCCATCTGTATCCGGACGAGCGCATTTACACCTTCTGGGATTATTTCCGCAACCACTGGGCACGCAACGCCGGTTTACGTATCGACCACCTGCTGCTCAACCCCGAGCTCGCGCCCTACCTGAAGCGGGCTGGTGTCGATGCCTGGGTGCGTAACGAACCCAAGGCCAGCGACCATGCGCCCGTCTGGATCGAGCTGGGCACGCGTCGCCGGCCATAGGGCAGTTCGAGCGAACCTTCAACTACCGGAACCACCGCTGGAGCCCGAACCACCAGAGCCTCCGGTCCCGCTACCCGTCCCGGTGCCGCGTTCCGATCCACTGCGGTCACTACCGGATCGGTCGGTGGTGCCATCGCCACCGGTATTGTCAGTGTCATTGCCATCGGTTCCGCCGGAACCTGTCCCCATGGCATCCGCAGGCGTGCCGGAGCCGGTCGCTCCGCCTTGGTTGCTCATGTGCCCACTGTCATGCGGCTGCGTGCCAGGAGCACGCTGATCGTTCAGGTCGGTGGCTGCCAGCACCACAGGTGCGCTGAGCCCCAGGCACAGCACGAGCAGTAACGAATGAGGCTTCATGATCTTCATGGCGATACTCCGTTGCGGGTTGGTCACCTTCTGTTCGGCCTGCATCACCCACGGGCGTGCCGTGAAATCGACGGAATGCATGGAGCGCTGACATGCACGGGGGCGGGTTACCCCACGTGAATACTTTGAGGCCCGCGCTTCGATTCTTCTGGCAAGGCCGTGACCTTGATCGCGCGTACCGGTACGGCGAATTTTGCACCTACCTTCGAGAAGCGCTCGAGCAGGTGGAAATTGATCGCTTGCTGGATGTCCATGTACAGGTTGTAGCCCGGGTCCTTGACGATATACACGCACTCGAATTCCAGCGCCTCCTTGCCGAAGCCGCGCAGGTGGGCACGGTCGAAGCGCACCTGCTGTTGTGCCTTGATCGCTTCCTCGACGATGGCGGGTGCCTTTTTCACGGCCTCGGTTGGCGTGTCGTACGACAGGCCGAACTCGAACACGATCCGTCGTTCCTGCAGGCGCTTGTAGTTCTGGATGGTGCTGCTGATCATGCTGGCATTGGCCATGACGATCTGCTCGCCGCCCAGGCTGCGGATGCGTGTGGTCTTCAGCCCCACGTGCTCCACCGTGCCGGCCAGCGGGCCGATGACGATGAAATCGCCCACCTCGAACGGCTTGTCGACGGCGATGGACAACGAGGCGAACAGGTCGCCGAGGATGTTCTGCACGGCCAGTGCAACAGCGATACCGCCTACCCCCAGGCTGGCGACGAAGGCGGTGATGTTCACGCCCAGGTTGGACAGCATCGCCAGCAGCACCACTGACCACAACAGTACCCGCGCACCCCATGCCGACAGCGTGGCCAGCGCGCTGCCCTGGTTCAAGCCGTCGGTGCGATGCCGGGCGAAGTAGCGACTCAGGCCCAGGCCGATGGCGCGGTTGGCCCACAGCCCGATCTGCAATGCCGCGACCACGAACCACAGGCTACCGACCCGGGTCAGCCAGCGCTCGGGCAGGTCGAGCATGCTCAGGCCCACCAGCAGCGAGGCGAGGAACAGCAGAAAATTGCTGGTCCCGGCGAGCACCTTGGCCAGCACCTGGCATAGCGCGCCGTCATGCTCGGACCAGCGCCTGACCCGATGCAGCATGAAACTGATGGCCGCCCGCGCCACGACGAATGTCAGCAGCGCTACCGTCAGTGCCAGCAATAAATTAAGAACGGAAACTCCGAACAGTGTGGTATCGGTGAACAAGGCGATGATGCGATCACTCATGAGACACTTGCCTCCTTCCATAGGATTGGGTGACTGGTGGAGCGGCATTGCCGGCGAAGCAGGCAATGCCGCTCGCCAGGTGAGCCTCAGCCGTCGGACTGCTCCTCTGGCGGCACCTGGCCTTCGGGCCAGTCGGGTGCTTCCTTCTCCTGTTCCTGTTCCTGTTCCTGTTCCTGTTCCTGTTCCTGTTCCTGTTCCTGTTCAGGCACAGGCTCGCCCGGGTTGTGGGGTACTTCGTCCACGTACGGGTCGGGTTGGTTGGGGTCGATCATGGTCTGGCTCCTCGCCGTTGGGCTTTCAGGCATGTGTCCGGGCGTTCAGCCCGACTCCACGGCAGTGTTTTTCTTCCAGCCCCGCAGGTTCATGGCGCACAGGCAACCCGGCAGGATGATCAGCGCCCAGGCTTGCGCCTGCCACCCCCAGGCGGCCCACAGCACGTTGCTGGCAATGAAGCAGCAGAAACCCAGCTTGCGCCGGCCTGGGCGCCGTGAGCCGATGCACCACGCAGCAAGTACCGTCAGGGCCATGGCAGGCCATTCAAGAAAGTCGATCCAGGCTTCCATCACGCAGCACGCTGTTCGCCCTTGAGCAGTTTTTTCTGCGCTTCCATGGCCTGGCCGAGCTCATCCAGTTGCTGCTTGCCCAGCAACTTGCGGGCGGTCGGAAACAGCTCGCTTTCTTCTTCCTCGATATGGTGTTCCAGCAGTTCCTTCATCACTTTGACCCGCCCGGCGAACTCGACGGTGCCGGTTTCGGTTTGCAGCAGGTCCGGCAGCACCAGGGAGTCCACGGTGCGGTGTTCCTCCTTGGCTTCGTAGTACATCTTCGCTTCTTCCTTGCCGCCGGCCTGCTTGATGGCCGGGTACAGGATTTCTTCTTCCAGGGCGGTATGGATGCTTACCTCCTGCTTGATGCGTTCGAGCAACTCGGCGCGCTTTTTCACCGCGCGCTCAGTGGTGGAGGAGAGTTCCTCCAGCAGCTTCTTCACCAGCTCATGGTCCTGGATCAGCAAATCGATAGCGTTCATGCGACACCTCTTCGGGGCTGAAAAATTCACGATTGCCTTCGATGGAGTAGGGGCCGCGCGCCAAGGTTCAAAGCGGATGATCAGCGTACTGCTGTCGCGAAAGGCGGCTCTCACCGGAATCCGTGCAGGTTGCGCCGGCCAGGCAGGGTCACTCCTGCGGAATGAAAATGCACTGCGCTGCCTGGGCCGGCGCTGACAACACCTTCGAGAGTGCCGACATGTTCGCTGCGCAGGGTCAGGTATGAGCGGACCGTTGCCGAACAGCCCGGCCAGGCCCAGCAGCACCACCAGCACCAGCGCGTACCATCCGACCCGTTCGAATCGCCAGACCCGCTGCTGCATGCGCATGTCATCCTCGACGGGGTAATGCCTTGAAGCCAGCTCGTCTTCGTCCATGCTCGCAGCCTCTCACGCAGCCCCTTACGTTGCCCCTCAGGCGCGCTCACCGCGCAGCCAGCGTTGGTGGTAATGGGCCAGGTGCGACAACCCGTACAGCGCGCCCTGGCGGATTACATCCGCGCGCTCGCCAAAAAAGCGCTGGCTGCGTGTGAATACCGCCAAAGGCTCGCCGGCAAAGGCCCAGGCAAAGCACACAGTGCCCGGGGCGATGCCATCCTGCGGCTGTGGCCCGGCGACTCCCGTGCTGGCGATGGCGACGGTGGCGTCGCTGTCTTTCAATGCGCCGAGGGCCATCTCCCAGGCTACCGCCTCGCTGGTCAGGCCGTAGCGTTCGATAGTCTGTGGGCTGACGCCGAGCAGGCGTTTCTTGGCGCTTGGCGAGTACACCACGTAGCCGCTTTCCAGAACCTCGCCGGTCCCCGGCACTGCTGCCAACAGCGCAACCATGGCACCGGCCGTGCAGGATTCTGCGGTGGTCAGTACCAGCTTGTGGGCTTTGAGGTAATCAAGGGCCTCGAGTACGGGGTCGGTCGTCATGGCCGGTCACTCGTGCGTTGTTTTCTTGTGGACGTGTTTCCTGTGGGATTGGTTCATTGCTTGGGTGCCACCCATCAATGCTGGGGAAAGCTTCCTGAACTTTGTTCCGTTTGCCGGCTTCCTCTGGGTAGGAGGGCGGCGGTGCGGACCTCGCGCTGCTGCCGGAACAACAGAGGAGAAGCGATCATGACCGAGCCTGTGACGTATTTCTGGATCGCTGTTGCGGCGATCATCGTGTTGCTCGATCTGTGGGCCATCGTCAGTGTCTTCCGCAGTGACAAGAGCGACATGACGAAGGCGATGTGGGCACTGTTGCTGTTGGTGCTGCCCGTTGTCGGCCTGGCTATCTGGGGCGTTTTCGGGCCGCGTGGGATCAAACGCGGTACCGGGCCGTCGTCGCCTGAACACAGCAAGGGGTAGGAGGGGACATGAAGAAAGGATCGGAGGCACCTCGCAGCGGAACCCAAGGTGAAGAGGAACGGGACAATGATGCGCAGCGTCCTGATGGTTCGACTGGCACGTCCCATGATTCCACTGCGCAGAAAACAGCTCGTGAGGAAACGCAACGCAAGCGTTGATCGGGTCGGCTGGAAGAACTGAATTCGCAAGCGGTCCGCGTAACCTGTGGGAGCGGCTTTAGGCGCGAAGAATCCGACGCGGTGCATGGCACCGGCTGCGCCGGTGTTCGCGGCTAAAGCCACTCCCACAGGTCCCTGCTAATGGTCAGGTCCCAATGTACCGGCAGCAGCGCCCGGCACGAGGATGACCTTGCGGCAGTCGTCCTGTTTCTGGTCGAACAGCCTGTAACCCAAAGCCGCTTCTTCCAGGGCCAGGCGATGGGTGACGATGAGTTCCGGCTCCAGGCGCCCGGCCTCGATATGTTCGAGCAGTTCAGGAAGGAACTTCTGCACGTGGGTCTGGCCCATCTTGAACGTCAGGCCCTTGTCGAAGGCATCACCAAACATGAAGGCGTGGATAAAGCCCGCATAGACCCCAGGCACGCTGACCACGCCGCCCCGGCGCACCGCGGCGATACTCTGGCGTAGCGCCTTGCCGCTGCTGCCCTCTATCTTCAGAGTGGTCAGTACCGTTTCGGTGGTACTGCCCTTGGCCTCGAAACCGACCGCATCGATGACGGCGTCCACGCCGCGCATGCCGGGGGTCAGGCGGATGATGCTGTCGGCCGGGTCGTCATCCTGCTCGAAGTTGATCGGCACCACGCCGTAGGCATCGCGGGCAAACGCCAGGCGGTAGTCATTGTCGTCGACCATGAAGATCGTCTGGGCGCCCAGCATGCGCGCGCAGGCTGCGCTCAGCAGGCCGACCGGCCCGGCGCCGTAGATGGCCACTGTCGAGCCTGGGCCGACCTGCGCATTGGTGACGGCCTGCCAGGCTGTGGGCAGGATATCCGAGAGGAACAGCACCTTGTCGTCCGGAAGGTCGGTAGGCACCTTGAACGGGCCGACGTTGGCCTTGGGCACCCGCACGAAATCCGCCTGGCCACCGGGTATGCCGCCATACAGATGGCTATAGCCGAATAGCGCCGCTCCTGGCGGGATGCCTTTCTTGTTGATGATTGCACCCCGGCCGGTGTTGGTCGTTTCGCAAGCGGCAAACTGATCGAGTTGGCAGAAGAAACAGTTGCCGCAGGCGATCACGAAGGGAATCACCACGCGGTCACCGACCTGCAGGTTGGTCACCCCGCGGCCGGTTTCCTCGACGATCCCCATGAACTCGTGGCCGAAGATATCTCCCGGCTCGGTCTGTGGAATCTTGCCATGGTAGAGGTGCAGGTCGGAGCCGCAGATGGCGGCAGCGGTGACCCGGAGGATTATATCGTCCTCGTCCTGGATGAGTGGGTCGGGGACATTGTCGACCCTGACGTCCTGGGTTCCGTGGTAAGTCAATGCTCTCATTGTTTCATCTCCTGCAGAGGCGGGGCCGGATGGTCTATGCAGGGGAAGCCAAGGAGGGAGGTAAAGTTCAGGTGGAATCATCCATCGGTAATTTTCAGTGCTACTGGCCCCACCAACATCATGAAGAACTGTCGTTGGGGGGACATGGCATCAGGTGAAACCGGCGACCGGAGGAAACTTTAGTTGCCCTGCCAGGCTCAACCGTGCTCAAGCCGAGCGTAAAACCATGAACAAGAATCCAGCATTGCAAACAAGCTTTGCCCCTTCGGCCACGCCACGCCAAGCTGCGGGCTTGCTGAAATCGGCCACGTTGCTGATGCTTGCCTCGGGGGTTGCGCCGGTTGATCGTGCGGATTGGTGGCTCGAAAACGTTTTGCCGCTGGCACTCCTGCTCACCTTGGCTGCGACCAGCCATTATTGGCGCTTTTCTCGGCATGCTTACCTGGCAATCGTGGTGATGCTGGCGATTCACGAACTAGGAGCGCATTTTACCTATGCCAAAGTCCCCTATGACGCTTGGCTGCGTGCGCTTACCGACCACTCTCTGAATGCCTGGATGGGCTGGCAGCGCAACCAGTTCGATCGTCTGGTGCATCTGAGTTACGGCCTTTTGTTCGTCCTGCCGATCAGGGAGCTGCTCCAGCGCCAGGCCCTGTTGCGAGGCGGCTGGTTGGCGTTGTGTACTGTTTCCTTCGTCCTCGCCACATCGGCGCTGTACGAGCTGCTGGAGTGGATAGGTGGCCAATACCTGGGTGATGACCAGGCACAAGCCTTTGTCGCGACCCAGCAAGACCCTTGGGATGCACAAAAGGACATGGCCCTGGCTTTGCTCGGTGCACTTGTCACCTTGTTCATCCAGTGGCTTGGGTCACGCAAGCTTTGGGGCACAAAGGTAGTGTGTCTGGAGGACAGGCACGGCTGAAGGGGCAGGACTTATCGCTGTGTAGGAGCGGCCTTGTGTCGCGAAAGGGCTGCGAAGCAGCCCCAGGGTTTCTGCGTAGACGCATAAGTTGCTGGGGCTGCTTCCGCAGCCCTTTCGCGACACAAGGCCGCTCCAGGTAGCATCCAGCGCGATCAGAACTTCAAAAGGTCTCTCCATCACTGGAAAGGCCTCTCGCAATCAGCCTGTGACTATCGAAAATCCCTTAAGTTTCCATCGGGAAAACAATAACTTGGAGAATTTTTCCAAGTCGTGTCACTCATCGGATTTCCATTGTAAGCCCCTGTCCAGAGCCTCAGGATCGCCTCCGTATCCCTCTGAGGCTTTCACAAATGAAGTACTCCTCGATTCTGTTGTTGTCACTTGGCCTGCTGAGCGGCGTTGCGTCGGCAGGCGGCAATACCGAAGCAGGTATAGGTGGCGCATTGGGTGGAGTATTGGGCTCGGTAGTCGGCCAGTCGATCGGCGGCAGCACCGGCTCGGCAATCGGCGCCGGCCTGGGTGGTGCGGCCGGTGGTGCGGTGGGTGCCGACAAGCACAGCCGTGGCGAGGCGGCCATTGGCGGCGCACTGGGTGCAGCTGGCGGCAACGTGGTGGGTCGCAAGATGGGCGGCACCATTGGCAGCATGATCGGCGCAGCAGCCGGTGGCGGTGTGGGTGGTGCCTTGGGCAACCACATGGGCCGGGAATACGATGACGAGAGCGGGCATCGCTACCGTGATTATGACGACGATGACGACGACCGGGGCTGGCGCCGTCACCGCCACGACCGTGGCCATCATTATGGCTGGCGCAACAAACATCGCTACGACGATTGATCCCCGCGTTACAGGCCCATCGCCGGGGGCTGGACGCAGCTGTCTCTCGGCTAGGTATCATGCGTGCTCTGCTGTAGCCACTCCCTCGGGCTTGCACCCACCTTGCGGCGAAAGGTGCGGGCCAACGCAGACGGGCTTTCGTAGCCGACCTCATCGGCAATCAGGGCGATGGGGCGGCCTTCGCGCAGCCGTTTCTGGGCAAGGCTGATTCGCCAGTTCGCCAGGTAATCGGCAGGGGTGATGCCCACGGTCTCGCGAAAGTGCGCAGCAAAGCTCGCGCGCGACATGCCTGAGCGGTCAGCCAACTCTGCCACGGTCCAATTGTGCTGTGGCTCGTTATGGATACCCACGAGCGCACGGGACAGCTGTGCATTGGCCAGCCCGGCCATCATCCCCGAAGCAATGCTGCGGCTGGCGATCAGATGGCGAAGTAGCTGAATCACCATCAACTCGAACAGCCGATTGAGAATGACATCCCGTCCACACTCGTCGCCGAAGGCTTCTTCGAACAGCCATTCGAGGGTGCCATCGAGGCCCTGCAATTCGCGCAACGGCTTGATGATGAAGTCCGGCAAGGCCTGGGTCAGCGGATTGTTGGCGCCACCATCGAACTGCAAGGTGGCGCACACCAACTCCGCTTCGTCTGCTTCGATCGCCAGCAACTGATGCTCCTGCGGACGTACCGCAAGTATCAGGCTTGGCTCCGCCAGCTCCATGAGCTGACCACGTTTGTCACTGAAGGTCAGGCGACCCGAACGAAGCAGGTGCGCGTGGCCGGAACTTTGCTGCCCATGAAAGCGGGTCGTTCCACAAAAACCACCGTGGTGGAAGGTAGACGCATGCAGGTTGAAGTGCTTGAGCAGTGTCGATAGTCGGTCCATGGGGCGCTCAGGTTTGGACGATCGGTTGCATAGATTCGACGATCTGAAGCCGAAAGGATAGTCGTCTTCCCTAGTATTGACTCCAGGCTTGATCGACAAGCTGGTTAATCACCCTACTGGAGAAACTACCATGACTCGTATCGCTGCTCTCTCGCTGGACCAGGCCCCTGCTGGCTCGCGCACTGCCCTTGAAGGCATTCAGAAAGGCCTTGGTTTCATACCCAACGCCTTCAAGACCCTGGCTCACTCCCCAGCCGCTCTCAATGGATACCTGGGCCTCGCCCAGGCTCTGGGCAAGAGCTCACTGAGCGCCGCGGAGCGTGAAGTGGTTGCGCTTGCCACCTCGGAAATCAATGGTTGCGACTATTGCCTGGCCGCACACAGCTTTTTTGGTGCCAAAGCCGGCTTGAGCGATGAGGCCATTAGCCAGGCGCGTAGTGGCACGCTCAGCGCGGTCGCCGCGCTGGCGCATCAGATCACCGAAAGCCGCGGCCAATTGAATGACGATCAGGTCGCCGCAGCACGCGAGGCTGGTCTCAGCGATGGCAAGATCGTGGAGGTGGTGGCACAGGTCACGCTGTTGACCCTGACCAACTACCTGAACAACATCGCCACCACCGATATCGACTTCCCGCCGTTGGCACACTAGGAGGGCAACCGACATGAACCAGGTGACAATCTATACCACCCAACACTGCCCTTACTGCGTGAGCGCCAAGCGACTGCTGGCGCACAAGGGGGTCAGTGCCGTGGAAATCGATATCGAGGCTTCGCCGAACCATCTGGCCGAGATGCTGCTGCGATCCAGGCGCAGGACCGTGCCGCAGGTCTTTGTGGGGAGTGTCCATGTGGGAGGTTTTGATGATCTGAAACGCCTCGATCAAAAGGGCGAGCTCGAAGCACTGCTCAGTGCCTGAAGGGCTGATTCAGCGATATTTGCCTTTGGCCGTTAGCCGCCCTTGGCAAGGGCAGCTAACGGTTCAAAGCGGTCACTTGCGATCCCTGTTTCACCGACGCTTCGTTGCACTCGTCGATGATCAGCACTGAGCCGCAGCAACCTGCTTGCGTTCACCCATGGGAGAGACGCCGAAGAAACGGCTGTAGCATTTGGAGAAATGCGCCGGCGAAACGAAACCACAGGCAAGGGCGATATCCCGTACTTGCGATTCGCTGTGCAGTAACAGTTGTCGGGCGCGCGACAGGCGTAATTCAAGGTAGTACTGGCTAGGGGTACTTTGCAGGTGCTTGTGGAACAGGCGCTCCAACTGCCGAACTGAGATGTCGTTCAACTGCGCCAGTTCCTCCAGGGTCACAGGGTCTTCGAGATTGGCCTCCATGATGCTGACTACCTGGCTGAGCTTGGGTTGGGACGTCCCTAGCCGCTGTCGCAGGGGCACGCGCTGGCGTTCCTGCGAACTGCGAACGCGGTCGCACAACAGCAATTCGGCCGCATGTTCGGCAATCTCTCGCCCGCCGGGTTCGCGTGCGATCAGTTGCAGGCACATGTCCATTGATGCCACCCCACCCGAGCTGGTGTACCGGTCACGGTCAAGTTCAAACAACTGGCTGGAAATGATGATCCCGGGAAAGCGCTCTTTCAGCGCTTCGATATCTTCCCAGTGGATGGTGCAACGGTAACCCGTGAGCAGATTGGCACGCGCCAACAAATGGCTACCCGTGCAAATGCCACCCAATGCCACTTGGTCATGGGCGAGCTTGCGCAGCCAGTTCAGGATGGCGCGGGTATTGTGGTCGGAGACGATGGGGTTTGGCCCTACCACAAACAGCATGTCCAGCTTGGGCGCATCCTTGATGGTGTATTCAGGCAGGATGCGCATGCCGTTGCTGGCGCTCACCGGCTCCATGTCGGCGGCGATGATCAGTGTCTGGAACATGGCCCTGCGCGCAGCAAGGTTAGCCATGCGCAAGGTCTCCACCGCAGAGGCGAACCCGATGGTGGTGAAATTGGGGATCACCAGAAACCCGACGATCTTGGGTGTGGGGGCATCGACAGGGTAACCCGTGGCCAGCGGGGAGGATCTCGGCGTAGCCATCAATACGACTCCTACAATGCAAGATGACGTGTTCAGCGCCTGTCTCCCGATACAGGCAATTTTTTGTGTAAAAGGGCTCCAAGCCTGCGGCGGCATACTACACGCAGCAATCAGGCTACAGGGTGCGCACTGGCCGATATTCGCCCCCTGTTTTCAGTTTGACGCAAAAAGGCGACACCCTGCGAACGCATAGCCTTCGCAGGGCGAAGCGGCTGAGCCAGCCTCAGGCCGATTTGGTTGCGACACGGGGCAGTGGGCGCTTCCTGGGCGAGAAGATCGAACTCATGCACACGATGGCAATTGCCAGCGCGCCGGTTGTCATTACTTCCATGCGGTGGCCGGGCATGATCAGCATCATTGCCAGAATCCCGATGATGGAGGCGACGACCAAGTAGCTCAGCCAGGGGAACAACCACATCTTGAAGGCCATGACCTCACCTCGACGAGCCATCTGCTTGCGCAGGATCAGTTGCGATACCGCGATGGCCAGGTAGACCAGCAGTGCCACGGCACCGGAACTCGCCAGCAGGAAGGAGAACACCTCGTCCGGCGCAAAGTAGTTCAACGCGGTGGTAAGGAAGCCTACAGCGGTGCTGGCCATGACCGCGACGAATGGCACACCGGCCGATGAGGTGCGCTGGAGAACGGCAGGGCCGTCGCCACGTCTGCTCAGCGAGTAGACCATGCGCGATGCGGTGTAGATTGCCGAGTTGAGGCAGCTGGCCACGGCAATCAGCACGACGACATCCACGATCATCTTGGCGTGAGGGATGTTCATCAGCTCAAGGGCCCTCTGATAGGAGCCGACCTGCACCAGCATGGGGTCGTTCCAGGGCACGATCGAGACGATCAGGAACACCGAGACGATGTAGAAGATGCCCATGCGCCACACGACCGAGTTGGTAGCGCGGGTGATCTGTCTGGAGGGGTCCTTGGATTCTGCGGCGGCGATGGTGACGATTTCGGTGCCCATGAAACTGAACACCGTGGTCAGCATGGCGCCAATCACCGCTGCCATGCCGTTGGGCATGAAACCGCCGAAGTCGTTGCTCAGCTTGGCCACGCCACTGACGCTGAGGTTTGGCACCACGCCGGTCAGGGCCAGCGCACCCAGGGCGATGAAGGCCAGTACGGCGATGACCTTGAGCATGGCGAACCAGAACTCGAACTCCCCGTAGCGCGCAACGCTGAACAAGTTGGTCAAGGTGAGCAGGGCAGTAACGGCCAGTGCGAATTCCCAGGTTTCGATCGCGGGGAACCAGGCATGCAGGATTGCCGCTGCGGCAATTGCCTCGATGGGAATGACCAGCACCCAGAACCACCAGTACAACCATCCAATGGTAAAACCGGCCGAACGACCCATTGCGCGTTCGGCATAGGTGGAAAACGAACCGGTATCAGGGGAAGCAACTGCCATTTCACCGAGCATGCGCATGACCAGCACAACCAGTGTGCCGGACATGATGTAGGCCAGGATGGCCGCTGGGCCGGCCGCTGCAATTGCATGCCCCGATCCGATGAAAAGGCCGGCACCGATAGCGCCGGCTATCGAGAGCATGGTGACGTGGCGCTGCTTGAGGCCGGGGGCCAGAGTTGAATGGCTGGACATTATCATTACCCTTGTTGTTATAGATGGCGGGTTAACAGCTAATGCGAATCGTGCTCTGGTAGATCAATGCGGTGTTGCGGCGCTTAACTGAATGCCTCGCGGACAGCGTTGCTGATGCCTTCGGTGCAGACACGCAGAATCAGTTCGCCTTTCTCGCGGCTGGCGCCTTTTGGCGATGACAAGGTTCCACACGCCGGCGTGCGCTCGGCAATGATCGGGAACACATCGTAGGGGGGGAAGGTGGCTGGCGGATGATCGATGGCACGGGCCAGGTCGACTTTCTCGGGGTGCAGGGCCAGCATCAACGAAGTCTCGAAGACGCCACCGTGTTCAATGTCCCAGCCGAGGAATCCGTCAGGGTAGAGTTCCTGGATGACCTCAGGCGCGTTGACGAAGTCCCAGTAGGACAGGACCACGACCTTGAAATCGGTGATGCCGGCATAACGGAGTTCGCGCAGCGCCAGGTCGATGCCTTCCACGATGAACATGGAGTTCTCGTAGTGCCCGTTCATCATCACCAGCTGACGCGCGCCGTGCCGGGCCAGCTCCCTGATGATGTCCTGGATGGTATGTGTCAGTGTTGCGCCATCCAGGCTGGTGGTGCCGGGAAAGTGGTTTCCGCCGCCCGATTTTTGCTGCGACTTGTAGCCGTAGGCCAATGCGGGGAGCACCAGGCCGTCGACATTGCGCGCTACGGCCTTGCACAGCGCGGTCGGTAGCAGTACATCCACTTCCATGCACATGTGGTGGCCGTGTTGCTCCAGGGCGCCTACAGGCAAGAATATCGTGCTGCCGGATGCAACACGCCGGGCGTACTCGGGCCAGGTGAGTTCGCCAATTACAACGCTATCGTTCATCGGGTGGTCTCTCTATGTTCTTGTAATTGCAAAAGCTCGTCCGGTTTGCAGCAGTAGCAGATGTCCCAATTTGATCAGATCGCCATCGGCTGGAATTGTCAGTTTCCGACCTGAAATTGACAAAAGCTGCCGTGGCTCTATCCCGTAGGTCACGGCATGCGTTGATTCACGAGTTCAGGGGCGGCGAAAACGTTCATGTCGGACGAACTGATTTGCTTGCCCATTCTGTCTGGCAATTAGGGGTCGAAATCTGACATATCTGGCCAAGCAACTACCGGGACAATATTACTGTTCGCAGTAGACGCTGCGTGGGTAAAGTTGGAGGTAGTACATGCAGCAATTGACCGAAGTGGGCCAGCCATTGGCAAGCACAGTGCGCATTGGTTTCCTGTTGAGTGAAGGGTTTGATTTCTATGCATTAGCCGCCGCATTGGAGCCGTTGCGCATCGCCAATGAAGTTGCCCGGTGCGAAGTATGCCAGTGGCAGATCATCAGCCTTGGCGGCCGGCCGTTGAAGGCCAGCAACGGCATTTCCACGGCCACCGTGGAACTGAGCCAGGCAAAACCGCTGGATATACTCATTGTCTGCCCGGGTGATGAAATGCGTTCACGCACAGGCACCCCGCACCTGCGCCACCGTGTATCGGGGCCGAAGGTGCGCTGTGCGGCAAAACAGATGACGTGGTGGTTGCCCACCGTT
Organism: Pseudomonas sp. 13159349; assembly: GCF_013305685.1. Taxonomy (NCBI): domain Bacteria; kingdom Pseudomonadati; phylum Pseudomonadota; class Gammaproteobacteria; order Pseudomonadales; family Pseudomonadaceae; genus Pseudomonas; species Pseudomonas sp. 13159349. Next base: position 2,575,622 of record NZ_CP045553.1, read on the forward strand.
GACGATCACGCAGACCTGCCTGTCGGCCAGATCAAATGTGTGCATGCACCGGCCAGTGTTTCGGAACAAGTCAAGAAGACCCTGGCTTTGTTCCCGCCGTCTACATCCCACCTGCTTGGAGTCAGCGAACTGGCAACGCTGATCGGCGTTTCGCGGCAACTTCTCGAGCGCTTGTTCGCGCACCGACCCCACTGAATCCTCACTATCGGTTGATTGCGCTGGCGCCTCGGATTCTGCGTCGCCTTTGCAGTGTTTGGCCTCGTTTGCAGGGCGACGGATCTGGTCATTTACGGGTCGGATTCGCGCAAAAAACCATTCGGCTTATCTGGTCGAATGGTCACCAGTGGCACCGATAAACAAGTTTCTCCGCTGTTAACTACAAGGAATAAAAAACATGCAAATGCCAAAAACCATTCAGATCAAGAACGGCGAAAAAGTCAAACCGACGTTCTCGCAACAGGAATATGCCAACCGTCAGTCCAAGTTGCGCACTTACCTGGCACAAAACAATATCGATGCTGCGGTCTTTACCTCCTACCACAATATCAACTACTACAGCGACTTCCTGTACTGCTCGTTTGGCCGCCCCTATGCACTGGTTGTCACTCAGGAAGCCGTCGTGTCGATCAGTGCCAACATCGATGGTGGCCAGCCATGGCGCCGTACGGTCGGTACCGACAACATCATCTACACCGACTGGCAGCGTGATAACTATTTTGTCGCGATTCAGCAGGCACTGCCGAAGGCCGGGCGCATCGGCATCGAGTTCGACCACCTGAACCTGATGAACCGGGACAAACTGGCCTGCCGTTACCCGCAGGCCGAGCTGGTGGACATCGCCGCGCCGTGCATGCGCATGCGCATGATCAAGTCGGCTGAAGAACACGCGATCATCCGCCAGGGCGCCCGGGTAGCCGACATCGGTGGCGCTGCGGTGGTCGAGGCCCTGCGTGACCAGGTACCTGAGTACGAAGTGGCATTGCACGCTACCCAGGCGATGGTGCGTGAGATCGCCCGCACCTACCCGGACTCCGAGCTGATGGATACCTGGACCTGGTTCCAGTCGGGCATCAATACCGACGGCGCCCACAACCCGGTGACCTCGCGCAAGGTCAACAAGGGCGACATCCTCAGCCTCAACTGCTTCCCGATGATCGCTGGTTATTACACCGCACTGGAGCGTACGCTTTTCCTGGACCACTGTTCCGATGAGCACCTGCGCCTGTGGGAGGTCAACGTCAAGGTGCATGAGGCTGGCCTTGAACTGGTCAAGCCCGGCATGCGTTGCAGCGACATCGCCCTGCAGCTGAACGAGATCTTCCTGGAGCACGATCTGCTGCAATACCGTACGTTCGGTTACGGCCACTCGTTCGGTACGCTGAGCCATTACTATGGTCGCGAGGCAGGCCTGGAGTTGCGTGAGGACATCGACACCGTACTCGAGCCGGGTATGGTGGTGTCGATCGAGCCGATGATCATGCTGCCCGAAGGCCTGCCGGGAGCTGGCGGATACCGTGAACACGACATCCTGATCGTCAATGAGCACGGCAGTGAAAACATCACCAAGTTCCCGTACGGCCCGGAACACAACATCATCAAAAAGTGACTGAACCCGCCGCACAGTCAACCTGTGCGGCTTTCTCCCTGCACCGGCGATTTGCGCGGTGCGCCTGAAGGCGTGAACCGCGGTTGACTGAATTACGCCGGATATAACTGCTCCTCTATCGAAACCGTGAGTGATGAAGTCTCTGCGCCGGTGTGGAGGGTGGTATCCGTTTCGATCAGCATGACTGCACATTCTTCCTCGGCAATCGGCCGGTGTCGCATTTGCTTTGGAATCACGCAGAATTCTCCTGCGTTCAGGACAATGGTGCGGCTTTCGAGCTCGATGCGAAGCGTGCCAGAGACCACCGTAAACATTTCGTCTTCATGTTCATGGGCATGCCAGACGAACGCGCCTTTCAATTTCGCAATCTTGATGAAATGGTTGTTGACGCGGCCGATGACCTTGGGCTTCCAGTATCCGGTCAGCGTATCCAGTTCATGTTGCAGGTTGATGCTGTCCACCGTGTTGATCATGCGCGTACTCCCTTCTGCAAGTCAGTCTGAGGCTTGCAATCTAGAGCGGCGCGTGGCTTTTGCGTAGCGACGAATTACAATACCGGTATTAACACTGCTAATGGCCTGGCATGAACAAGAACCACACCCTTGATCTGGCGCTGCTCAGGGCCTTTGTCGAAGTGGCGGATACCGGAAGCATGAGTGTTGCATCGGTAGGGCTGCACCTGACACAAGGGGCTGTCAGCCAGCGAATAAAGCGGCTGGAGGCATTCCTCGGCTGCCCATTGCTGATGCGTGACACTCAAGGCAGTAGCCTGACCTGGCAGGGGAGGTCGTTGTTGCCTGACGCTCGTCGCCTGCTGCGGATGCATGATGCATTTTGCGCCAGTGTCGGGGCCAGGGAATCAGACGCCCCGGTGCGTCTCGGGCTCCCGTTCGATATGGCCGGCGCGCCGCTTGCTCCCGTGCTGAAGGCGTTCGGTGATGCCTTCCCCAAGGCCGAGGTAAAGATCTTCAGTGCTTCGTCCGTGGACCTCGACCAGGTGTTCGCCACGGGCGAACTCGATCTGGTGCTCAGCCAAGGCCCGGTTGATGTCGAGTTGGGCGAACGCCTGGCTGTTGATCAGCTGGTGTGGCTGGGCAACGAGACCGCATCGGCACGGCGCCCATTGGCTCTGTGCTTCCTGACGGCGAATTGCGCCTTTCGCGACACCGTTTTCCGGTGTCTTGGCGAAGCAGGTATCGTGGCAAAGGTGGTATTTGAAAATGCGTCGGTCGATACCACGTTGACCATGGTTCGCAACGGGCTGGCGGTTACGCCATGGCTGCGAAGTCTCGTTCCTGAAGATATCAGCCTGGCTGCAGCCGAATGTGGGTTACCGACACTGCCCGCGTTCGCCGTGCGGTTGCAGACGGTCGAGGATGCCAGTCGTTCCGTTTCTGGCCTCGCGGACATTATCCGGGAACATTTCAAGCGCTGAGACGGCTGCGTTTCTCATCACTGCGAAGCCGGTCCGAATGAGCAGGTCCAGATTGTTTGTTGATGTTGCCCCACGCCTGTGTACTCGACTGACGCAGGCCTACGGCTCTTGCGCAAGACCGTGCAGGTGCTCGCGCAGAAAGTCGATGAAGGCCATCGCCCGTGCCGAATGTCGCCGCTCGCGGCTGAACACCGCGCTGACGGGCAGTGCCGTGGCTTTGTAATCGTCAAGCACGCTTAGCACGCTGCCGCGTTCAACGTCTGCTTTGAAAAGCCATTGTGGCGAGAGGGAGATGCCCAAACCGCACCGTCTTGCGCCGCTCTCGTTCAGAAGCGCCACTTATTCGGGGGTGTTCACCCTGGCCCCGTTGCTCACGGGCCAGGGCCGCGAACACCATGGCGCAATCCTGCGCGAGGCGGCCGAGCTGGCAGATGCGGGGCAACTGACGATACGGGTGGACCGGCAACGGTTCGCACTGGACGAGGTAAACGACGCCTTCCGCCAGGTCGCAGAAGGCCGCGCCAAGGGCAAGACAATCATCCAGTTGTTGAGCGAATAGAATCGAGAACGTTGAACGCCAAGGTATCCGCCGATGGGGGCCGCTTTACCGAGCGGCCCCCTGACTTTGTCGTGCTGGAGAGCAGATTTCGGGAGACGCGATTCTATGGCACACGCTGAGTGGGTCAATTGCAATCGCTGGCATGCCTTGGCAATGCACTCGATATCAATGCTGCCAGCAGAACAAATACTGTGGAGATCCACAGGCAGGCCTCCAACCCGTAAGCCTGGAATACCCAGCCGGAAAGCAGCGTACCGACCAGCCGCCCTAGCGCGTTGGACATGTAGTAGAAGCCCACATCCAGCGATACCCCGTCTTCCTTGGCATAGCTGACGATCAGGTAGCTATGCAGCGACGAATTCACGGCGAACAGCACGCCGAACAGCATCAGCCCGCCAAGCACCATCCCCTGGGCCGACCAGCCTGCCGACAGGCCCACGGCGATGAGCGCCGGCAGCCCGGCAAGGGCGATCGCCCAGATGAAAGCCGCGCGACCGTCGGGCACCTGGCCGCGTTTCTTGCCAGTGATGTGGGGGGCAAGCGACTGGACGATGCCGTAGCCGATTATCCATGCAGCCAGGAAGCCGCCGACCAGCCAGAAGTCCCAGCCAAAAGCCGTGCTCAGGTACACCGGCAAAGCCACGACGAACCAGACGTCACGGGCGCCAAAGAGAAACAGCCGTGCGGCCGAAAGAATGTTGATGGCCCGGCTCTTGGACAGCATGTCGCGGAACTTCGGCTTGGCCTTGGCCTTGCCCAGGTCCTTCTTCAGCAGGATCAGGCTGCCGACCCAGATCAATGCCAGTACCGTCGCCATGGCCAGCACCGCCAGGGTGAAGCCGAGCAGGGCGAGCAGGGCGCCACCAAGGAAGAAACCCACGCCCTTGAGCGCGTTTTTCGAGCCCGTCAGGATGGCCACCCACTTGTACAGGGTGCCTTGCTGGCTGCCTGGCACCAGCAGCTTGATGGAGCTCTTGGCACTCATCTTGTTCAGGTCCTTGGCGATGCCGGACAGCGCCTGTGCCGCCATCACCCAGGGCACTGTCAGCCAGGCTGCCGGCACCGTGAGCATCAGCAGGGCCAGAACCTGCAGGCCCAAGCCTATGTTCATGGTGCGATTCAGCCCCAGGCGGGCGCCGAGGTAGCCGCCCACCAGGTTGGTGATCACGCCGAACACTTCATAGAACAGGAACAGCGCCGCGATCTGCAGCGGCGTGTAGCCCAGCGTATGGAAGTGCAGTACCACCAACATGCGCAACGCACCGTCGGTGAGGGTGAAGGCCCAGTAGTTGCCGGTAACCAGCAGGTACTGACGCACGTGTGTAGGCAGGGCTGACAACGCCTTCATGATTGCCGGTTACTCCGCCGTGCCGACCATTCGGGCCAGTTCCGCTGCACGGTTGGCGTAGCCCCACTCGTTGTCGTACCAGGCGTAGATCTTCACCTGGGTACCATTGACCACCAGGGTCGATAGCGCATCAATGATGGAGGACCGCGGGTCGGTGCGGTAGTCGATGGACACCAGCGGTCGCTGTTCGTAGCCCAGGATACCCTTCAACGGGCCTTCGGCAGCCGCCTTCAACAACGCATTTACCTCTTCGGCAGTGGTCTCGCGTGCCACTTCGAACACGCAGTCGGTCAGCGAGGCGTTGGCCAGCGGTACACGTACGGCGTGCCCATTCAGCTTGCCGCGCAGTTCAGGAAAGATCTCGGCGATTGCGGTAGCCGAGCCCGTGGTGGTCGGGATCAGGCTCATGCCCGAGGCGCGGGCGCGACGCAGGTCCTTGTGCGGTGTATCGAGGATGCTCTGGGTATTGGTCAGGTCGTGGATGGTGGTGATCGAGCCGTGGCGGATGCCCAGGTTCTCGTGAATCACCTTGACCACTGGGGCCAGGCAGTTGGTGGTGCAGGAAGCGGCGGTGACGATACGGTGCTGCGCCGGGTCGAACAGGTGCTGGTTGACGCCCATCACCACGTTCAGCGCGCCTTTCTCCTTCACTGGCGCGCAGACCACCACGCGTTTGACGCCCTGGTCCAGGTAGGCCTGGAGCACGGCTACCGACTTCATCTTGCCGCTGGCTTCGATGACCAGGTCACAGCCCGACCAGTCGGTGTCGGCGATCGCCTTGTTCGCAGTGACCTTGATGCGCTTGCCCTCGATCACCACCGAGTCGCCTTCTGCCCCGGCTTCACGCTGCCAGCGGCCGTGGACCGAATCGAAGTTGATCAGGTGGGCGTGGGTCTCGGCGTCGCCGGCCGGGTCATTGATCTGGACGAATTCGAATTCCGGCCAGCCCCAGGACGCGCGCAGCGCCAGGCGACCGATACGGCCAAACCCATTGATGCCTACTTTGATTGCCATGGTCTTGTTCTCGAGTTGTGACTTCAGATGGATCGTTGATTGACACGCCTGGACAATTCCTCGGCCGACTCCTTGCGCTCGGAGTAGCGGTCGACTAGGTAGTCGGCGCGGTCGCGTAACAGCAGGGTGAACTTCACCAGCTCTTCCATGACATCCACGACACGGTCGTAGTACGGGGACGGTTTCATGCGGCCCGTTTCGTCGAACTCCAGGTAGGCCTTGGGCACGGACGACTGGTTAGGGATGGTGAACATGCGCATCCAGCGGCCAAGCACGCGCAACTGGTTGACCACGTTGAACGACTGCGAACCACCGCATACCTGCATGACCGCAAGGGTCTTTCCCTGGGTCGGCCGTACGGCGCCCATGCTCAGGGGGATCCAGTCGATCTGCGACTTGAACACGCCGGTCATTGCACCGTGGCGTTCCGGCGAGCACCAGACCATGCCTTCGGACCACAACACCAGATCGCGCAGTTCCTTGACCATGGGGTGGTCATCGGGCACGTCATCCGCCAGTGGCAGGCCGGACGGGTTGAAGATGCGCGTCTCGGCACCGAAATGCTCCAGCAGGCGGGCGGCTTCTTCGGTCAGCAGGCGGCTGAAGGAGCGTTCGCGGGTCGATCCGTACAGCAGCAGGATGCGAGGCTTGTGGGTGGACTGTTGCGCGATTGCCAGTTTCTCGGCTGTCGGCAGATCGACCAGGTCGTTGTCGATGTTGGGAATGTGGTGTTCGGTCATGGTTTCACTCTGCAGGGTAGTGATGGATCGTGGCGCACTTCGCTCTATAGCTGGCTGCCGCCACTGAAGGCCTTCATCTCGACCGGTGCCTGGTGATTGAAATTGGCATGGGACAGGATGCTGCGGCAGCGATTGGCGGTGCAGAGGAACAGGGCTTTCAGCGTATTTCCTCGCAATGATCAGCAGCAGGCAGCGACGCGCTGAGGGCGGTCACCCATGGTGTCCAGTCGTTTGGCGCTGGTGCTCAACCATTCGCGATTGGCTTCCAGCGTGGTTACCAGGACATCGCGTACCCAGGCGGGCAGTTCTGGATGCAGGCGGTAGTAAACCCATTGGCCCTGCCTGCGGTCTTCAAGCAGGCCGCAGGAGCGCAGTTGTGCGAGGTGGCGAGAAACCTTGGGTTGGCTTTCTTCCAGGGCGCAGATCAGTTCACAGACGCACAGCTCTTCCTCGCGAGCGATTAGCAGCATCATCCGAATGCGGTTCTCGTCGGCGAGGCATTTGAAGACCTGGGTCGGGGTCAGCGAGTCAGTCATGGCAGTTCTCGGTGTTTGCTTTTCATGCTTGATATATATGGTTTTTCAAATATACGATTTTTCGCATGTATTGCAAGGCCTGCCAGATTGATTCCTGCAGACGAAAAGAAGGCCTTGCAGGAGATCGCCCAGCCCTTTGGGCTGCGCTGTCGCGCAGAGAACTCAATTCGCAAGCGCGACGCGGCCTCTGTGGGAGCGGGCGTGCCCGCGAAAAATTCAACGCGGTGGTTGGCACCGGCTGCGCCGGTGTTCGCGGCGGTTCGACGCCTCGACACGCCCGCTCCCACAGAGGCCCTGCTCAATCATCCAGCTATATGCAGTTCCATGAGGGCGGGCCAGTCCGTTCCACCGTAGCGTCCTGTCGATCAAGGCTTGACCGCCCACGCTGTGCAAATACGTTTAACATGCTCCAGGCCTGCCCCCATCGTTGAAGAGATCTGTATGGAGTTACGTCAGCTTCGCTATTTCCTGAGTGTTCTGGAGTACGGCAGCCTTGGCAGGGCTGCGCTCGAGCTAGGGGTTGGCGCCTCGGCTTTGAGCCAGCAGTTGTCGAAGCTGGAGAGCGAGGTGAGTACCCGGCTTTTGACGCGTTCGAGCACCGGCGTAGCGCCGACCGCGGCCGGACTGGCCTTCGAATACCATGCGCGTCTTGCGCTTCGTCAGGCGGAACATGCTGTGCTGGCAGCTCAAAGTGGCCGCATGAGCGGCTATGCCAGCGTGGGGCTGGCTCCGACCACGGCTTCGATTCTTGGCCTTGCCTTGATCGACAGGATGCGCGAACGCTATCCCGACATCCGGCTGCACCTGGTGGAAATGCTGTCTGGTTATCTGATGAACCAGCTCAATGCCAGGCACCTTGACCTGGCGGTGCTGTTCCAGGCAGAGACGGGGCCGCGCCTGGAGGTGCGGGGGCTGCTGACGGAGCGGCTGTTCGTGCTGGTTCCCGCACCGCTGGTCAAGGACGGCTGGGGCGAGTCGCTCACATTGCAACAGATCGCGACGTTGCCGTTGGTGATGCCCAGCAACCAGCATGGATTGCGCACGACGTTGCGCTCGATTTTCGAGCGGGCAGGGCTGGAGGCCAGCATCGTCATGGAAGTCGATGGCCTGTCGCTGTTGATGGATTGCGTGTGTGCGGGCCATGCCGCCACCATCCAGCCCGGCGCGACGGTGGCCCGGGCGCATCAGGCGGGCTTGCGCGTGTTTGCTGTCGACGAAGCCCTGGCGCAGCGTCGCAATGTGATTGTCAGCCTGACTGATGACGAGCTCTCACCGGCGGCGCTGGCTACGCGGATCGTACTGCAGGACGTTGCCCGGGAGCTGGTGGAGCAGGGCCGATGGCCAGGCGCACGGCTGCTTTGACCCAGGCGACGGGGGCGCTTGTTCCGACCCTTTAGAAAAACTGAATGCCTCCCCCCGACCATCGCGTTTCGCGGTCTGCGGGCGCTCATTAAAGTCCCCGGTCACGAGGAGCAGCCGAACATTCGGCTCTTCGTGATCTGGAGGCGAAATGATCGATGTGCTAGTCATCGGAGGGGGCAATGCCGCCCTCTGTGCCGCGCTGATGGCGCGAGAGGCCGGAGCCAGCGTGCTGCTGCTCGAGGCCGCACCCCGCGCCTGGCGTGGTGGCAACTCACAACACACGCGCAACCTGAGGTGCATGCATGATGGACCGCAGGATGTGCTGGTCGAGGCGTACCCGGAAGAAGAATTCTGGCAGGACCTGCTGAAGGTTACCGGTGGCCAGACCGACGAAAAGCTTGCGCGGCTGGTGATTCGCGCGTCCTCCAGTTGTCGCGGGTGGATGCGCCGCCATGGCGTGCATTTTCAGCCCTCATTGTCGGGTGCGCTGCACACAGCAAGGACCAACGCCTTCTTCATGGGCGGCGGCAAGGCACTGGTCAATGCCTACTTTCGCAGCGCCGAAAACCTTGGCGTACAGATACGCTACGACACGCCAGTAGCCGACATCGAACTGCAGGGCGGACGCTTCGTCGCGGCCCATGTGCCGGCGCGTGAGGTTCAGGGGCGACACCTGCCTGCCGAGCGCATCGAGGCGCGTACCTGTGTGCTTGCCGCCGGCGGCTTCGAGTCCAACCGTGAGTGGTTGCGCGAGGCGTGGGGGCAGAACGAGCGAGGGGAGTGGCCTTCGGACAATTTCCTGATCCGTGGCACGCGCTTCAATGACGGGGTGCTGTTGCGCCGCATGATCGAACAGGGCGCCGACACGATTGGCGACCCGACCCAGGCGCACATGGTGGCGATCGATGCTCGTGCGCCGTTGTACGACGGCGGCATTTGCACGCGCATCGATTGTGTTTCGCTGGGCGTGGTGGTCAACCGCGATGGCCAGCGCTTCTACGATGAAGGCGAGGATTTCTGGCCCAAGCGCTATGCCATCTGGGGGCGCCTGGTGGCGCATCAGCCTGGGCAGGTGGGGTTCTCTATCATCGACCAGAAAGCTCTCGGGCGCTTCATGCCACCGGTTTTTCCGGGTGCCACTGCCGATAGCCTGGAGGCGTTGGCCGGCCTGCTCGGTTTGCCTGTGCAGGCCTTCCTCGAAACCGTGCATGCCTACAACCGAGCCTGCCAGGTGGGCACTTTCGACCACACCCGGCTGGACGACTGCCACACCGCAGGCCTGGAACCGGCGAAAAGCCACTGGGCGCGCCCGATCGATACGCCGCCTTATTACGGCTACCCGCTGCGCCCTGGCGTGACTTTCACCTACCTGGGGCTGCGCACCGATGAAACCGCCGCCGTCCATTTCGACGGGCGTCCCAGCCCGAACCTGTTCGTTGCCGGCGAAATGATGGCGGGCAATGTACTGGGCAAGGGCTACACCGCAGGCGTCGGCATGTCCATCGGCACCGCCTTCGGCCGTATCGCCGGAACCAGCGCTGCTGCGGCGGCGGGTTACGAACATCCAGAAAAAGAGAAGAGCCATGACTGCGCAACTGCCTGAGCCACGCCAGCCTGACACCGCCGGGCCGGCCCTCGAACTGATCCCGGTGTTGAACGTCGAGGAGCAGGAAGTGGACCGGCAAATGCGGATCTGCAATGCCTGCCGTTACTGCGAGGGCTTTTGCGCGGTCTTCCCGGCGATGACCCGCAGGCTGGAGTTCGGCAAGGCCGATATCCATTACCTGGCCAACCTGTGCCACAACTGCGGCGCCTGCCTGCATGCCTGCCAGTACGCGCAGCCCCACGAATTCGCGGTGAACGTGCCCCAGGCGATGGCCAAGGTGCGGGGGCAGACATACGCCGAGTACGCCTGGCCGGCCCTCTTCGGGCGGCTGTACAGGCACAACGGCACCTATGTCGCCAGTGCATTGGCCGTAGCCTTGTCGCTGTTCCTGCTGCTGACCTTGTTCGTCAACGGCACGCTGCTGCCCGGGCGGTTGGCTGGGAATTTCTATGCGGTCTTCCCGCACAACACCCTGGCACTGATGTTCGGTAGCGTCTTTGCCGCTGCAGCGCTGGCCCTGGCGGTGGCGGTACGTCGCTTCTGGCGCTCGGTCTCGCCTGCCGAGGCGCTGGCGCAACCGGCCAAAGGGGCGGTGTTCGAGGCATCAAGCGCGGTGTTGACCCTGAAATACCTCGACGGTGGGCACGGCCAAGGTTGCAACAATGCCGATGATCGCTACACGCTCTGGCGACGTCGCTTCCACCACTTCACCTTCTACGGCTTCATGCTGTGCTTTGCCGCCACGGTGGTCGCCACCGGTTATCACTACCTGCTGGGCCAGCAGGCACCGTACCCACTGCTGAGTGCACCGGTGTTGCTCGGAACCCTGGGCGGAATTGGCTTGATTGTCGGGCCGGCCGGGTTGCTGGCGCTGAACCTGCGCAGGGCGCCGGAGCAGGGCGATGTGGCCCAGCGCCCCATGGACCGGGCCTTCATTCTGCTTCTGCTGTTGGTCAGCGCCACAGGCCTCGCCTTGCTGGGCCTGCGTGATACCGCAGCGATGGCGATCGTGCTGGCGCTTCACCTGGGGACGGTGATGGCGCTGTTCATCACGCTGCCCTATGGCAAGTTTGCCCATGGCCTGTTCCGCAGCGCGGCACTGCTCAAGTTTGCAATCGAGAAGCGCCGGCCCAACAAGCTGGGCCTGGGCGGGGAGTGAACCATGAACTCAGCCCGTATTTCCCCTGCGCCGTGCCGAGCCGGAAGCAAGGCATTTCGTTCAACGGTTGGGCCACTTGTCCAGCAGGATCGACACGAACTTCTCCGCTGCCGGCGACAGCGACGCCCCTCTGCGGTAGACCAACCCCAGGGTGCGGGTTACCTGGGGCTCGATCAGCGGCACGCTGACCAGCGTCGGGTGGTCGGCGCTGGGCATGGCCAGGCTGGGCATGGCCGACACGCCCAGCCCGGCCTCGACCATGCCCAGCGAGGTCGACAGGTGCTGAACCTCATAGAACCACTTGGGCCGCAGGTTGAGCCCGGACAGGGCATGGTCAAGCAGCATCCGGTTACCGCTAAGCCGGCCTACGCCGATCAGGCGGTAGTCGGCCAGTTCTGTCCAGGTGACGGCCTCACGGTTCGCCAGCTTGTGGTCCCTGCGGCAGGCCAGCACGAAGTGCTCCTGTACCAGGGAGACGAACTCGATGTCCGGGTGCTGGCCACTCATCATGTTGATGCCGAAATCGGCTTCACCCCGCAGCACGGCTTCGAGCCCGTCGTTGGCACTGAGGTCCAGCAGACGAATGCGGATCTTGGGGTATTGCTCGTTGTAGTCGCGGATCACCGATGGCAGGAAATAAAACGCTGCGGTCGGAATACAGGCGAGGGTTACCTGGCCGGTCTGTCGTTCTGCGAGTTCGCGAATGCTCAGGATCGAGTCTTCGAAGTCATCCAGCAGGCGCCTGGCCTTGGGCAGGAAGTCACGCCCGACGCTGGTCAGACTGACGCGACGAGTAGTGCGTTCCAGCAACGAAGTGCCCAAGCCTTCCTCGAGCTTCTTGATCCGTCGGCTCAAGGCGGGCTGGGACAGGTGCAGCGCTTCTGCGGCTTCGTGGAAGCTGCCGAGTTCGGCGATTTTCACGAAAGATCGTATGTCTTGCAGCTCATATTCCATCTCGGATCGCTCTTGGCATTGGGTTCGGTATTGATGCTCAAATCGGAACAATAACTACGATATTTGCATTGGATTGATTTATCCATCCCTGTCAATCTTTTGTCCACAGCATCAATGATGTCCATTGATCAACAAGAGTGCGAAATCATGCAACGAATTCCTTGCGTACTCATGCGCGGTGGCACCTCCAAGGGCCCCTTTTTCCATGCATGGGACCTTCCTGCCAATGTGGTCGAACGCGACGAATTGCTGATCAACCTGATGGGTTCCGGGCATGAACTGGAAATCGACGGCATCGGTGGCGGTAGCCCGCAGACCAGCAAGGTAGCGATTGTCAGCCCCTCGCTGCATGCCGACGCCGACGTCGACTACCTGTTCGTGCAGGTCATGGTCGCCCAGCGCCGGGTTGATACGGCGCCCAACTGCGGCAACATGCTGTGCGCCGTTGGCCCGTTCGCCATCGAGCAAGGTCTTGTCAAAGGCCAGGACGGCAAGACGCTGGTGCGTATTCGCAACCTGAACACCGGCACTTTCGTCAATTCGCTGGTGGAAACCCCCGGCGGCATCGTGCGCTATGAAGGCCGCACGGCGATCGATGGCGTACCGGGCACTGCCGCCCCGGTACACCTGACCTTCCTCGATGCGGTCGGCAGCAAGACCGGCAAACTGTTCCCGACTGGCAAGGCCAAGGATGTGATCGACGGCGTTGCAGTCACCTGCATCGACATGGCCATGCCGATGATGGTGGTGGAGGCCAGCCAGCTGGGCGTCACCGGCTCGGAATCCCCGGCCGAACTCGACGCCAACGGCGAACTGCTCGAGCGCCTCGAGGCGTTGCGCCTGAAGGCCGGCAAGGCCATGGGCCTGGGTGATGTCAGCGGCATGGTCATCCCCAAGCCTGTGCTGGTGTCCAAGCCCCGTTATGACGGCACGTTGCAGGTTCGCTACTTCATGCCACACAACTGCCACCGCGCCTTGGCCATCACCGGAGCGATAGGGCTGGCGACTGCCTGCGTCAGCCCAGGTACGGTGATCGGCGATCTGCTGGGCGAGGGCGCCGTGCAGTTGACCGAAGTGCGTCTGGAACATCCAAGCGGCGGTATCGATGTCGCGCTGTCGCGCAGTGGCGCAGATGGCAAGACGATTCAGGCCTCTGTGGTGCGAACCGCCCGGCGGCTGTTCTCAGGCTTCGTTTACGCGCCTACATTCCGCAGGTTGGCGGGGTAGGCCCAGGCGGTAGTCCAGACCTGTACATTCGCAACAAGCGCATCCGCACAATTTCAACAATGGGTGATGCCTCATGAGACTCGCCAAATCGCTGTACTTCCAGATCCTCTGCGTCGTCCTGCTGGGCGTGGTGGTCGGTCACTTCTGGGCGCAACAGGCCGTTGCGCTCAAGCCCCTGGGTGATGCGTTCATCAAGCTGATCAAGATGATGATCGCGCCGGTGGTCTTCTGCACCATCGTCACCGGTATCGCCGGGATGACCGACAAGCGCTCCCTCGGGCGTTTAATGAGCAAGACCTTGCTGCTGTTCCTGGTATTGACTGTTATCAGCCTGATGATCGGCCTGGCAGCGGTATACCTGTTCCGTCCTGGTGTCGGCATGAACATCGACCCTGCCACTCTCAGCACTGCGGGGCTCGGCCAGTACGCCGCATCTGCGGCGAAGCTCAGCGTGGTCGACTTCTTCATGCATATCATTCCCGACACGTTCATCGGGGCGTTCAACAAGGGTGAAGTGTTGCCGGTGCTGTTCATCGCGGTGCTCAGCGGCTTCGCCTTGTCTTCGATGGGCGAGAAGGGCAAGCCGGTACTCGATGTGCTGGAGTCTGCCTCGACCATGGTGTTTCGCATCTTTGGCTACCTGATGCGTTTCGCACCGGTCGGCGCCTTCGGTGCCCTGGCCTTCACCGTCGGGCAGTATGGTGTGACGTCCCTGGGTGCACTGGCCAAGCTGGTAGGTACGCTCTACATCGCCTGTGCGTTTTTCGTGCTGGTGGTGCTTGGCGGCATCTGCCGTGCCCATGGCTTCAGCTTGTGGAAGCTGCTGCGCTATTTCCGCGAGGAGTTTCTGGTGGTGCTCGGCACCTCGTCCACCGAGCCTGTACTGCCGCGCATGCTGGAAAAGCTGGAGAAACTGGGCTGCAAGAAAGGTGTGGTCGGGCTGGTACTGCCAACCGGTTACTCCTTCAACCTCGACGGTACTGCCATCTACCTGTCGTTGGCGGCGGTCTTCATCGCTCAAGCTTGCAACATCGACCTGAGCCTTGGCCAGACGGTGACGATGCTGGCGATCATGCTGTTGTCGTCAAAAGGCGCGGCGGGTGTGACCGGTAGTGGTTTCGTTGCGCTGGCTTCGACCTTGACCGTCATTCACGACATCCCGTTGGCAGGGCTTGCCTTGCTGATCGGCATCGATCGCTTCATGTCCGAGGCGCGTGCCCTGACCAGCCTGGCCAGCAATGCCGTGGCCACGGTGGTCATCTCGCTGTCGGAGAATGCCTGTGAGCGGGAAACCTTGCTGCGCCGCCTGAACGGCATTCCGGCTGCACCGGACGAGGCGGATATTGCGCAGGCCGACTGGTCTGCCGAGCCCCGGCATCACGGCTGAAAAGCCTCTTCACCTTCCCTAGTTGACTTAGAATCCCACTCAGCATCCCAGCGATGCCGAGTGGGGTAGGGGGCCGTCTGCCTTGCCGATGGCCGCAATAGAATAAAAACAAGAGAAAAGACCATGCTCGCACTCCTGGGCCTGATCATGGTGGTGACCTTCACCTACCTGATCATGAGCAAACGCCTGTCGCCAATCGTTGCGCTCACCGTGGTACCCATTGTCTTTGCAGTGATCGGCGGCTTCGCCCCCGAGCTGGGCAAGATGATGCTCGATGGCTTGAAAATGGTGGCGCCCTCGGCGGCCCTGTTGTTGTTCGCCATCCTGTTCTTCGGCCTGATGATCGATGCCGGCCTGTTCGACCCGCTGATCCGCAAGATCCTCAAGCGCGTCAATGGCGACCCGGTCAAGATCGCCATCGGTACCGCGCTGCTCTCGCTGTTGGTGGCGCTCGACGGTGATGGCACCACCACCTACATGATTACCTGTGCGGCCATGCTGCCGCTGTACAAGCGCATCGGCATGAACCCGATGATCCTGGCCACGGTATCCATGCTGTCGCTGAGCATCATGAGTGGCATGAGCCCTTGGGGTGGGCCGGCCACCCGGGCCATTGCCGCGCTCGGGCTGGATGCGACCGAGTATTTCATCCCGATGCTGCCCACCGTGATCGGCGGTGCGGCCTGGGTGGTGTTCACCGCGTTCCTGCTGGGCCGCGCCGAGCGCCGACGCATCGGCAACATCGCCCTGGAGTCGGGTGGCGGCAACTGCTACATCAAGGAGATCCTCGGCGAGAGCCCACATAAGCGCCCACGCCTGGCGTATGTGAACCTGGTGCTGGTGATTGCCGTCATGGCAGCGCTGGTGATGGGCGTGATGCATTCCGCACTGTTGTTCATGATCGGTTTCGTCGCGGCGCTGATGATCAACTACCCGCAGCTGGATCTGCAGAAAGAGCGCATCCTCGCCCATTCTGGCAATGCCATGACAGTGGTACTGCTGGTATTCGCCGCAGGCATCTTCGCGGGGATCTTCTCGGGTACCAAGATGGTCGATGCGCTGGCTCAGACCCTGGTCGACTGGATTCCCGAGGCGTGGAGCCACTGGTTCCCGCTGGTGGTGGCGCTGACCAGCATGCCGCTGACCTTCGTACTGTCCAACGACGCTTACTACTTTGGCGTGGTGCCGATCCTTGCCAACGCTGCGGCCGCCTACGGCATCGACCCGGTTGAAATCGCCCGCGCCTCGGTGCTGGGGCAGCCAGTGCACCTGATGAGCCCGCTGGTGGCCTCGACCTTGCTGCTGGTGGGCATGGTCGATCGCGACATCGGCGACTTCCAGAAGGCCACCGTGAAATGGGCGGTGCTGACATCACTGGTCATCACCGCACTGGCCTTGGTCACGGGTGCCTTGTCCTTCTTCGTCTGATCTGCTTCGGGCGCCGCTGGCGCCCACCTCATCCAAGAACAACAACAGAGTATCGAAAATGTCCCGAACTGTTTTCCGCCGGGCCACCTGTGGCCTGCTTTGCGGCTGGCTGCCTGTGGCCGGCGCTGCCGGATTCATCGACGACGGCAAGCTCAAGCTGCAGCTGCGCAACGTTTACTTCAACGAAAACTTCCGCGACGAACAAGGCATGAGCGCCCGCGCTGCTGCAACTGCAAAGAGCGAGCGGGTGGAATGGGCGCAGGGTTTTCTGCTCGACTACCAATCAGGGTTCACCCAAGGCCCGCTGGGCCTGGGGCTCGATGCCTTGGGGCTTGTAGGCGTCCGTCTCGATTCGGGCCGCGGCCGCAGCGGTACCGGCTTGCTGCCGGTGCATGACGATGGCCGTGCCGCGGACGAGTTCGCCAGTGCCGGGGTAACCGCCAAGGCGCGACTGGGGCAGACCATCGTCAAGCATGGCACCTTGCTGCCCAAGACACCGGTGCTGGTGTACAACGATGCACGATTGTTGCCTCAGACCTACCAGGGTACGCAGCTGACCAGTACCGATGTCGATGGCCTGACCCTGACCGCCGGCCACCTGGACCGCTTCAAGCAGCGGGACTCCTCGGACAGCACCGGTCTGTTCCTGGATGGTTATGGTGGCGGCGAGTCTGGCGATTTCAACTTTGCCGGTGCCGACTATGCCGTCAGCAAGCAGCTGCGCCTGAGCTATTTCCACGGCCAGCTCGAACACTTCTATCGCCAGGACTATGCCGGCCTGGTACACGACCTGCCGTTGGGTGGAGGGGTGTTCACCACCGACTTGCGCTATTTCAAGAGCCGCGACAGCGGAGCCGCTCATGGCGGCCAGATCGACAATGACATGTTCAGCGGGCAGTTGTCCTATACCCACTCCGGGCACACTGTCGGTGCCGGTTACCAGGTGCTCGACGGCGAGGCAGGGCTGCCGTACATCAGCGGCGCGACGGTTTACTCGTTCAGTAACGTTGGCATAGGCAAGTTCATCGAGGAGGAAGAGAAAACCTGGATGGCGAGCTACGCCTACAACTTTGCAGCGGCCGGTGTGCCCGGGCTGACCTTCATGGCGCGTTACCTGAGCGGGGACAACGGTCGTTCCGGTGAAGCCGGGCTCAGCGAGTGGGAGCGTGATGTGGAGCTTGCCTACGTGGTGCAGTCCGGGCCAGTCAAAGGGCTCGGCGTGAAACTGCGCAACTATGTATACCGCTCTGACTTTGCCCGAGGTCGTGACAGCAACCGGATTTATCTCACCTACGATATTGCGGTCTGGTAATGCGGCAGTGCGAGCATGCGCCTCAAGGAGCGCGTGCTCGCCGGGTGCTGATTGAAAATGAATTATGCGCCGGACGGCTGTGGTGCTTTTTTGCCTAACCGGATCAGCTCGTTGGAGAAACATAATCCGCAGAGGATCAGCCCGGCCCCCGGGTACAAGGTGTCTCGTGGCACTTCATTGAGGATCACGAACGCTAGAAGCGCGGCAAACAGCGGTTCAGTCAGCTCCAGTGCCTGGACTTGTGATGGCTTCAAATATTCGATGGCCTTGGTGGTACAGAAGAAGCCGAGGATAGTCGGCAACGCAGCCAGCGCCAGCAATGCCAGGACCGCTCCCAGCGACAGTTCACCAATGATGAACCCATCGGTTGCAGCTGGCATCAGCAGGTAGAGACTGCCGAAAAACAATAGTTGCCGAGTAAAATGCAGCCCCCCGGAAACGCCCATGCGCTTCATGGCAACTGAAAATGCACCGTAGCCGCAGCCCCCAGTCGCAGCGAGCATTGCACCTTGCAGCGTGAAGCCTTGGTCCAGGTCGGCTCCAAAAATCACGGCAATACCGGCTATGGTCAAACCGGCGCCTACTGTCGCATTGGCGGTGATTGGATCCTTGAGGACTATCCGTCCCAGTAATATCGAAGAAATGGACGCGCTTGCCATCAGGATCACCACGACGCCTGCCGCGGCGTAATGGCTATAGGCCGAAGTCTCAAAGTGGAACAGCACAAAAATGCCGAGAAAGGCGCAAACGGCGGCATGGAACCATTTGGCCGTATGCAGTGGCCGCTTGAGGATCAGTAGCAGTGCTGACAGCAACAGGCAGCCGAGGACTGTTTTTATCAGGGCGATGCTGCTGGAACTGAATCCACTGTTCATCAATACCTTGCTGAGTACACCGATCGTTGCATTCAGTGCAGCGGCGCAGAGTGCAAAGAGCAAGCCTTTGCTGAATTGAGATTGCATTTATACATTCCTTGTTATTTGGCTTTATGTCTTCGACCGGTCGACATGGAGGCGATTGCGGCCGGCCTGCTTGGCGATATAGAGCGCCCGGTCGGCGCGCTCAATCAGTGATGGCGCGCTGTCCAGGGCCGTACCTTTGGAGCAGGCGATGCCGATACTGGCGGTTATGTGTCCGAATGGGCTGCCTTTGTGAGGGATGGCTTGCAAGGCCAGGCGCTCGAGCATCAGCCTGGCGACGACGGCCGCTCCATCGTTGTCGGTATCGGGCAGGATTACCGCCATTTCCTCACCCCCGTAGCGTGCCAGCAGGTCGCGAGGGCGGCGAATGCAGGAGGAGAGCAGGGAGGCTATCTGCTGCAGGCAGGCATCGCCCGCCGGATGCCCGTAGGTGTCGTTGTAGGGTTTGAAATGATCGATGTCGATCATCAGCAAAGCCAGCGTGGTGCCATTGCGATGGGCCGTGCGGATTTCCTGAGTCAGCGCTTCGTCAAAGCAGCGCCGGTTGGCAAGCCCCGTGAGCGCATCGTGCATCGCCAGGCTCTCGAGCTGCTGGTTGCTGTCGAGTAGCCGTTGCTGGGTCAGTCGAAGCTCGCTTTCGATCGCATTTCGCCGGCTCATGGCGCGAATCAACAGCCAGCCAATGGCCCCGGTCAGTGCCAGCAGCACAGCGACCACCAGCGTTGACAGCAGCGCCTCGAGCCGCCAGGCCGAGAGTGCCTCCTGCTTGCCCAGCGCGACCGTTGTCACCAAAGGTAGCTTGTCGCTCTTGCGAAACGCATAGAGGCGCTCCACGCCGTCCAGGCTGGAGGTGAACGATGCAGTGCCTGCTGACTGGTCGACGAGATACTTGGTAAAGATGGGCGACTTCGAAAAGTTGCGACCCATGTCCTGTTCCCGAAACGGGTAGCGCACCAGCATGGAACCGTCGGTATAGGCCAGCCCGATGGCACCCTCATGGCCGACATCGAGTTTGCCGAATAGCTGCAGGAAGTTCTCCACGCCAAGCGTCATGGCGACAACGCCGGCGAATTCGCCATGGTCATCGTTGAACCGTCGGCTGATGGTGATCACCCATTCCTGGTTGACGCGGCTACGGATTGGCAGGCCGATGAAAGGGTCGCGGGACGGGTCGTCACGATGGTGTATGAAAATGGCGCGGTCGCTGCTGTTGGCACCGACGGGGGTCGGCTGGTTGGACGACATCAGCCAGCGTCCGTCCCTGGCGTAGATCATGATGCCGCTCATTGGCGGCATCAATGGTTGCTGGCGCTTGACCAGTTGATCCAGCCGCTCGATCTGCGCAGGTCCGGAGCCTTCGGTTTCCAGGCGCTCGACCAGCCCGAGCAGTAGCATTGAGCTCTGACGGACAATACCTTCCGAATAGGTGGACAATGCCTGGGTCAGGTTAAGGCCATGGACATTGACGTCTTCCAGGGCACGCTCGCGAGAAGCCATGACCTTCCACAGCGTTAGCGAGGCGAGAGAGCAACCGATGACCGATAGCAGTAGCACAACGAGGTGGATGTCACGCTTCACGTCAATTCACACGCCTTTTTCCCTAAAGACCAAGTTGAGCGTCGACACGCTTTAACTAACCAGACGGTCAGGAAGTAACCAATCGGTTCATGTGCAACAATATAACACCGAAGTTACCGGAATGTTCGACAGAATTACGCGTTCTGTCAGAACCCGTTCGTTATCTTCCGGCAGGGTATGCAGAAGTATGAACATGACGATTGGGCAAGTAACCCTCAACGTAGCGCACCGTCTTTTCCAAAGTTCGCGTCATGTCGGGATGGGCCAACTGATACTTTCGTTCCAGTTGCTGGCTGTCGTTCATGTCGAACCGCTGCGTCTGGATGAAGTTCAGTGACTCCGCGCTGATCGATAATCGGTTGGCCAGTCCTGGAATCGCCAACAGCCACTTCAGCAACCCTATGGGTACATGGCGGCGGGGGGGCTCTATATCCAGCGTTTGTGCCATTTGCTCAAGCATACCCTGCAGGTTCGGCGTGTGCTCATACAGCGCCAGGACCTGCCGGTTGACCATTGATGGGTCGAACGCCACGCAGGTCATCATCTTTACCAGGTAATCAACGCTGACCAGCGGCAACCAGTGCCTGGCGGAACCGGGGACAGCCTTGAACCAGCCCAGTGCCAGGTTTCTGATGAGGTCCACCAGAGGTTGACCTTCAGGGATATGCCCACTCTCGCTGTGACCACATACCGTAGCAGGATGAACGATCGAGTAATCTGCGCCTACCTCCTGCATGTAACGGATGACTGCGAAATGGGACTCCAGCTTGCTGCCTTCGTAGCCCCCGACACGGCCGTATACTGCAGGCCAATTGGTGTTTTCAGGGTGCGCGGTATCAACCCCGATACTTGCAAGATGAGTAAGGTTCTGCAGCATATAACCGCCAGCCATCAGCAAGCGGATACGCTGGCTCGCCGCAAGCCTGGCGGCCCTCAGCGCCCCTTGTACGTTGACTGCGCGGGCCTGTTCCATTGTAAGGCCCCAGGTAAACTGCGCCGCGAGGTGAAAGACCACGGCGGCCGAAGTTACGCATTGCCTGTCTGCTTCGCTGAGTCCAAGCCCATCCCTGCTGATGTCTCCTTCAACTGCGTTTAAATACGCGGGATTACCTCCCAGTTGGCCTACCTGCTCTTTGAGGCGTTCGATGTTTGCAGGGTTGCGCATGAGCACCCAGGTCTTGTGCCCTGTCGCGGTAAGATGGGCCAGCAGATGTTGACCCACAAACCCACTGCCGCCAGTGACGAAGCATTCCACGCTCATATCTGAATCCTTGTCTGGATGATCGGCGCAGGCTAAGGTGTAGAGCCTACTCTACAGTCAAGGAATTTTTATCGTGAATGTCGGAGAGTTGGAGCGCCGGAGTGGGGTGGGCCGCCATACATTGCGTTATTACGAGCAACTCGGGCTTATCGTGGCCCATCGCCAAGCCAACAATTACCGCAGCTACAGCGACCAGACCGTTGTCGATCTGGCCTTTATTCAAAGTGCCCAGAGCGGCGGTTTTTCGCTCGCCGAGATTGGCGAAATCCTTGCGGCCAAGCGCGGT
Organism: Pseudomonas sp. 13159349; assembly: GCF_013305685.1. Taxonomy (NCBI): domain Bacteria; kingdom Pseudomonadati; phylum Pseudomonadota; class Gammaproteobacteria; order Pseudomonadales; family Pseudomonadaceae; genus Pseudomonas; species Pseudomonas sp. 13159349. The sequence goes on from NZ_CP045553.1 coordinate 2,597,340, forward strand.
AACACGATCGATTGCGCCCAAGGCGCGATGTTGGTATCCGGCAAGATGGCCGAAATTCAAGCGAAGATCAACACGCTGCAAGCCGCCTATGTCTTTCTGGATGCGGAGCGTGCAAAGCTGGAAGCCAGTGCCATTGCCAACGGTCTGACCATTCCTCGCCCTCTCTCGGTTTAGCATGGCTCGATGCTGTAGCTTGTTTATTCGCAATTATTTCTCATTTACACTTGTGTCTTGTTTTCGAGGCCTACCTCTTATCCAGGATGCATCGTGTCGTTCGATCCCGCCAAACCGTCGCTGCTGTCTACATTGGTCCGTCACTATGACGAGCTGGTAGACCACATTCGCCGGCGCTTCGGCGACAGAAGCGTGGCGCGCGATGTAGTGCATGACGTGTGTGTGCAGTTGCTTGAGCGCGGTGAGAAAGAAGACGTCAGAACCCCACTGGCCCTGCTACGAAAAATCTCCCACGACACCGCCGTGAGCCGCTATCGTAGCGATCGCCGCCGAGGCGCCTGGGTAGAGGCAATTTCCGAGCTGCCAGAGGTGGCCTGCCCGGCAGCCACCCCGGTGACCAGGTATGACAGCGCGCGCGAGTTTCAACTGCTCGTCGACGCTATCGCAGACCTCCCACCACGCTGCCAGGCTGTTTTCGTCATGCACAAGATTCACGAAATCCCCCAGGCAGAAGTCGCTGCGCGCCTCGGTATTTCCCTCAAGACTGTGGAAAAGCATCTGCGCCTGGGGTTGGCGGCGTGCAGGCAACGGCTTGGGCGCGATGAGGTGCATCCATGACCAAGCTGCCCGAACAGGCGCCATTGGACGAGGCACTGGGGCGACATCGTGAAGAGCTCAAGCAGCTGTTCCCCATGCCGCCGTTCAGGCCAGCGCCCTCCAAAGCGGTGAAGTCGGCCGGCATTACACTAGCGGTTGCGATCGCCTTTGCGGCCCTGGCGTGGCTGAACCCTGCCTACAAGAGCGAGCGTTTCGCTACCGCCATTGGTGAGCGGCGCGCTGTGCTGCTGAGCGATGGAAGCAAGCTGCTGCTCGACAGTGGCACGCATGTCGATATCAGTTGGCGTCTGCTCAGCCGCGAAGTCGACCTGCGCGCAGGGCAGGCGCTTTTCGATGTGTCCTCGGCCGTGTACCGCCCCTTCGTAGTGTCCGCTGGCATGGCGAAAGTCGAGGTGCTCGGTACGCTGTTCAATGTCCGCCGGCTGGATAACGACGCGGTGCGTGTGACCCTGGCCCGTGGGCGCGTGGACGTCACCGCTGCAACTGCAGCACAGGCGCCTGTCACCCTGAGGCCAGGGCAACAGGTCGACTCGATTGGCGGGCAACTGATGCCGGTTGCAAAGGCTGACGCCTCCAAGGCGATGGCATGGAAAGATGATCGCATCGTGTTCGAGCAGACGCCGCTGGATGAAGCGGTGTCGTTGTTGCGCCACTATCGCAAGGCCCCCATCGAGCTGAGCGACCCAAGCCTGGCCGCACTCAAGGTGACGGGGGTGTTCGAAGCGCGCAATGTCGACCTGCTACTGGATCTGCTGCCCAGCATCCTGCCTGTCGCCGTGCTGCAGGTAGGGGACGGCAGCGTCCGGATTCAACGCAAACCGACAAGAAAATAATTCTCAGGCGCAGGTAGGGTTTCTCGATCCCCATGGCGGCTACTGAAAAAGCCCAACCACAAAAAGGAACTCGAGAAGTGCATTTTCCCCTCCGCAGTCGCCAGCTACGCCTGTCATTGCTTGCCAGTAGCCTGCTCATCGCAATGTCGGCCCAGGGCCGGGAAAAGGTGAACGTGGATCTCCCCGCTGCACCGCTGGGCGAGGCCATCAACGCGCTCGCACAGCAGTCTTCGGTACAGATCATCTTCGCCAGCGATCTTGGTGCAGGCCGAAACGCGCCTGCGGTGAAGGGGCGGTTCACACCCGAGGAAGCACTTCAAACGCTGCTCAAGGATACTGGCTTGCAGGTACAGGCCAAGGATGAGCGCACGTTCGTCATCGTCGCGCAGGGGGGCCCTGCATCAAGTGCTGGAATCCAGAGCGGACCCGTGGAAATGGCCCAGACGGAAATCACCGCCTCGCGCACCAGCAGCAGCCTGGTTTCCGCGACGCGGCAATCCACCATTCTCGAGCATGAACAACTGCAGGAGCTGCGCCAGGGGTCAGAGAGCCTGGCTACGGTACTGGCCAAGGCGGTTCCCGGCATGTCCGACTCCAGCCGCACCGTCACCGAGTATGGCCAGACCCTGCGCGGGCGCAGCATGCTGGTCATGGTCGACGGGGTGCCGCTCAATACCAACCGCGACTCCTCGCGCAACCTGGCCAACATCGACCCGGCACTGATCGAACGGGTCGAAGTCATTCGTGGCAGCAGCGCCATCTACGGCAGCGGCGCCACGGGGGGCATCATCTCCATTACCACACGGCCCACGGGTGGTGAAAACCGCGCCGAAACCAGCCTGAGCGCGACCTCGCCGCTGACCCGCCTTGGCAGCGATGGCCTGGGGGGGCAGTTCCAGCAATATTTCGCGGGCTCTCAGGGGGCGGTGGACTACTCGTTCGACTTCGGTACCCGCCATATCGGTGCCTCGTATGATGCGCACGGTGACCGGATCGCCCCGGAGCCAAGCCAAGGCGACCTGTTCGATTCGAACATCTACAACATTGGCGGCAAGCTGGGGCTGCACATTGACGAGAACCAGCGAGTGCAGCTTGCAGTCAGCCACTACGATGCCCGCCAGGACACCGATTACGCTACCGACCCAAGCGTCGCGAAACTCCCTGCTGGCTCTGTGCCGGCCAATGCGATCAAGGGCCTGGATCTTGACGAGCAGAACCGCATTCGCAACACGCTGGTGAACCTGGAGTATGAAAATCTCGACATCCTCGGGAGCCGGCTTTCTGCCCAGATGTACTACCGGGACTACTTCACACGCTTCACCCCGTTCGATGCCCGTGCCGTTGCCACCCGCGGCGGCAATGTTGACCAGATCATGCAAAACAGCGAAGTCTTCGGAAGCCGCCTGACGCTGCGCACGCCAATTGGCGACAGCGGCAGTACCGAACTGGTGTGGGGTGGTGACTATAACCAGGAGCGCAGCGACATGCCGCTCGATGTCTTCGACCCGGCGGCTTATGACGCCAGTGGCGGCCTGGTTTTCGACAAGACCGGCAAGCTCACCTACATGCCCCCGCTGAGGACGCGAAGCGCTGGCGCCTTCGCCCAGCTGCAGCATCGCTTCGATGAGCATTGGTCGGTCGACGGCGGCCTGCGCTACGAATACTCCACCGCCGAATTCGATGACTTCGTTCCGTTGTCCGAATCCACGTCTGCCTCCCCGGTGGCGGTGAAGGGTGGCGACATTCATTACGATGCGGTGCTGTCGAACCTGGGCATCGTCTACTCGCCGGTACTCGGCCAGGAAATCTACGCCTCCTTCAGCCAGGGCTTCCAGTTGCCCGACGTGGGCATCCAACTGCGCAATGCGCGCCGTGGCTTCGACATCGGCGCATCGAACCTGGAACCGGTCAAGACCAACAACTATGAGCTTGGCTGGCGAGGAGACCTGGGCAGCAACACACTCGGCACCCTGGCGCTGTTCTACACCACCTCCAAACTGGGGGATGTACAAAGTTTCAACAACGGCCTGATTCTGACCCGCACCAAGGAGCGTATCTACGGTGCTGAAGCCAGTGCCGATTGGCTGTCGGACGATGCGGTGTGGGGCGCAGGGGGGAGTGCGACCTGGATGCGCGGACGAGAAAAACCGGACGGTAAAGACTGGCAAGACATGACCGGCTATCGCGTTCCGCCGCTGAAGCTGACCGCCTACGTGCAATACAAGCCGACCCTGGATTGGAGCAACCGCTTGCAAGCCACGTTCTTCGATGCCAAGGACTACAGGCTCGATGGGTTGGACAGCTTTGGTCGACATCAGGTTAGCAGTTATACGACAGTCGACCTGGTCAGCCAGTACCAGATCACCGCAGACGACAAGGTGAGCGTCGGCATCCAGAACCTGTTCAACCGCGACTACTACCCGCTCTACAGCCAGTTGCTGCGCAATAACAACAACACCAGCCACTTGCCGGCACCCGGCACGGTATTGACTGCCAGTTACACGCACAATTGGTAAGGTAGTGAAAAACCACCGGGCTCGATGTCGGCCCCGGTGGTCATTGTCATGTTTCACACCAATAGCTGGCTTGTAGGGTAGGGAGTCTACGATGGAACGGTCTTGCACCACTTATTATCTGGAAATGGTCTCGGCATCCGAGCTGAAGGAAAAACCACAGCCTCACGAACTCCAGATCATTGAATGTGAAGTGCCTCAGGCGGAATTCAATCGGTTTCTGTACAAGCTGGTAGGCACACCTTGGGAGTGGGGCGATCTTGACACCTGGGGGATTTCTGACTGGCAGGCACTCGTCGAACAGGATTGCCACCGTACCTGGGTTGCCTATTACCGTGGTGCGATAGCTGGCTATTACGAGCTCTATCGCCCCGATGGCAGTAACGCAGAGATACGCTACTTCGGGCTGGCACCTCAATTCCTGGGGTGTGGCTTCGGCGGAGCGCTCCTGAGCCATGCTGTCCGATCTGCGTGGGGATGGAGCGGTACAGAGCGGGTGTGGGTACATACCTGCACCTTCGACCATCCTGCCGCGCGTCGAAATTATCAGGCGCGAGGGTTCCGTATCTTCAAGCAAGAGGAGACGGAAGCAAGCCAATAAGCGCTTTTTCATGAAGGCGCATTCGCCTTTGCCGGATTTTGGGGCTGTAGCTTCCGACGGGATGGTGCTGAAGGCAGTCTGTGGCTGCCTATTTTCATTTTTCGATATAAAAATCCATTTTTTCATTGTTTATAACAATAAATGTTCGCAAGTTACCGAATTGATGCTGAATAACGCAATCGAGGTAAGCCAGGTTCTGTGTAAATTGGATCCAATATTTTGGCTTGTCCATCACGGGCAAGTACAAGGTGTTACACAGGCCCAGGAGAAAGCCGCCATGATGCTTAAGGATCCATCAATCAAATATCGCCATTTCGCCACAGTCGACCTGCCAGACCGCCAGTGGCCCAATCAGGTCCAGAAGGTCGCTCCCACCTGGTGCAGCGTCGACATGCGAGACGGTAACCAGGCACTGATCGAGCCGATGAACGCCGAACGCAAGCGTCGATTCTTCGACCTTTTGGTGAAGGTTGGTTTCAAGCAGATCGAGGTTGGCTTCCCGGCAGCATCGCAAACCGATTTCGACTATGTGCGTGAATTGATCGAGAGCGGTCGGATCCCCGAAGATGTGACTATCCAGGTCATGACACAGGCCCGTACACACTTGATCGAGCGTACCTTCGAAGCGCTCAAGGGGGCGCCACGTGCCATCGTTCATGTGTACAACGCAACGGCTCCCGTATTTCGTGATGTGGTGTTCGGCGTGGATCGCGCAGGTTGCATCGGCATCGCCACGCAGGCTACCCGGGAGATCAAGGCGCTGATGCAGGCCAATCCGCAGACGCAGTGGACTTACCAGTATTCACCAGAAACCTTCTGCTTCACCGAGCTCGATTTTGGCCTGGAAATTTGCGAAGCGGTGATAGACGTATTCGAACCGTCTCCCACCAACAAGATGATCCTGAACCTGCCTACCACCGTGGAAGTTTCGACCGCCAACGTGTTCGCCGACCAGATCGAATGGTTCTGCCGCCACGTACGCAAGCGCGACAGCGTGATCATCAGTATCCACCCGCACAATGACCGTGGCACAGGTGTGTCTACCGCCGAGCAGGCCTGCCTGGCAGGCGCCGAGCGGGTCGAGGGCACCTTGTTCGGCAATGGTGAGCGCACCGGTAATGTCGATATCCTGACCTTGGCCATGAACCTCTACACCAGTGGCATCAGCCCGGAGCTGGATTTCTCTGACATCATCCATGTCCAGCGTGAGGTCGAGTTCTGCAACCAGTTGCCGACCCATCCACGCCATCCCTATGCGGGAGAGCTGGTGTTCACGGCATTTTCCGGCTCTCACCAGGACGCCATCAAGAAGGGCTTCGCCCAACGGCGGAAAAACCCCGACGGTTTCTGGGAGGTGCCGTACCTGCCGATCGACCCGGCCGACATGGGGCGCAGCTATGAGGCAGTCATCCGGGTCAACAGCCAGTCAGGCAAGGGTGGTGTGGCCTATCTCCTGGAGCAGCAGGGTATCGTCCTGCCGCGTCGGTTACAGATGGAGTTCAGCGGCCTGGTGCAGCAGGTCGCCGATAGTGAAGGGAGGGAGATCACCAGCGAAATGATCTTGTCGTGCTTCACCAGAAACTACCTGGAGCAGGGTAATCCCTACGCCTTGCTGCACCCCATGGTCACCACTGACGAAGCCTGCACTTACCTTGACGCTCAACTGCTGGTCGAGGGTGAACGCCTGGCGTTCGCTGGCAAGGGCAATGGCCCAGTGGCCGCACTGGTCCATGCGTTCGCCCAGCAGGGGCTGGTCTTCGATATTGCCGATTACCACGAGCACGCCGTGCGTGATGGTGCTGAGGCCGAAGCCATTGCCTACATCGAAATACGTGTCAAGAACCAGTTGCTGTTTGGCGTGGGCAGGGACGGCAGCACACTCCAGGCATCACTCAAGGCTGTGGTGAGTGCTGTCTGCCGGGCCACGCGCCTGGGGCTGCTCGATACAGTGAAAAGCACGGTCGCCACGGCTTGAGGGATACTGGCTGGCGCTGCTCGGCGGTGTGGTGACCAATGCTGCTGCGGCCACGGCGGAAAAGGTGAAATGCCAGCCTTGTAACCCTGAACCGCTATTGACCTCGAGTTAACTCAAGGTTTTAGAGTGGCGTGGCGGCACACTCGCTGCTTGCGCAAACGAACTCGCAAGCACCAGAAATGGACACTCCGACTTCACTGCTGGTTTTCCAGATTATCGGCTTCATCGCCTTGGGCCTGTCGAAGGCGATGACCGATCCAGTGAGGCCTGGAGCAGATCAGGGAAAGAGGAACAGCATGTGAAGACGATGATCGTAGGCGCCAGCAGAGGCCTGGGGCGGGCTTTGCTCGAAGGCCTCGGCAAGCCCGGGGACACGCTGATTGGCGTATCACGCAAACAGCCGAAAGATCTGGCCCTTGCGCCGGGCATCGACCTGTACTGGATCGATGCCGACCTTTCCGAGCCAGTGGCGGCTGTAGCACGGATCGCGGACCGAACACCTGCCGATCTGGACGTACTGATATACAACGTCGGCATCTGGGAAGAGCATGCCTTCAGCGAGCACTATGCATTCTCCGAAGACAGCGACGAATCGATCACCCGGCTGGTCGAGGTGAACGTCACCGCCACGCTGCTTCTTCTCAAACGCCTGATACCCAGGTTGCTCGGTGCTCCCCGGCCGCAGTTGATCCTCACCGGCTCGACTTCGGCTCTTCGCCAGAGCGGGCGCCCGGAGGTAGCGTTCGGTGCCTCCAAGTTCGCCCTCAACGGCATGGCTGATGCGCTACGCGAAGGCTTCAGGGATGACAACCTGGCGGTGACCGTGCTTCAGCTGGGTTACCTGAATACCGATGACGCCCTGTCCACGCCATTGGTGCAGGCTGCTGCGCGAGGTGAGCGGCGTTGGGTACCGGTACATGATGTGGTCACCATGGTCGATGCGTTGTTGCGCCTGTCAGGGGCTTCATTCGTACGGGAGTTGATCTTGCCCGCGATCGGGGATGAGCGCTTCTGACGCCACAACGGTCAGTCGCCCTGAGTCCGGATAGCAGCTGACGCGTACCAGGGCGCGACAGAATCGACATGCACGTGTTTCTGCTTCCTTGGCAGAAACGGTGTACCAAAGGTACCGCTGAACGGTCAGTGGTTGCCAAACTGCGCACGATACCTCATGGGCGCCAACCCCACGATCTTGCGAAATGCTGCCCGGAAACTTTCCGCCGAGGCGAACCCGCAGCGTTCGGCGATTTGCTCATTGCTCAATGGGCTGCTTTCCAGCAACTCACGCGCCACGTTCATGCGTACCTGAAGCAGCCAGGTTTTCGGTGTGATGCCTGTCGCTTCGATGAAGCGTCGCAGGAAGGTACGTTCGCTCATCAGCGCCTTCGCTGCCAGCTGCTTGACCGTAAGCGGCCTGCCCACATGCAAGGTCGCCCACTCCAGCACCGCGGCAAGATCATCGCGAGGCTTCTGGGCAACGGGTGCGGGGAAGAACTGTGTTTGCCCTCCGGAACGCTGGGGTGCCATAACCAGGCGACGGGCAACGGTGTTGGCAACCTGGGTACCAAAGTCTCGACTCACCAGGTGCAGGCAGGCATCTATACCGGCAGCGCTGCCTGCCGAGGTAATCAGCTGGCCGCAGTGTACGTAAAGCACGCCTGGGTCTACTTCAATGAGTGGATAGCGTGCCGCGAGTTCGTCCGTATAGCGCCAGTGGGTGGTGGCACGCTTGCCGTCCAGAAGGCCCGCAGCCGCGAGCACGAACACCCCCGAACAGATGGAAAGCAACCGTGCCCCGCGTTGATACGCGGCGCGCAAGGCGTCCAGCAGCACCTGCGGCGGGCGCTCATCGCGGCTACGCCAGCCCGGAATGATGATGGTATGGGCATCAACGAGCGACTCCAAGCCGAACTCGGCAATGACCTGCATGCCACCTGCCGCGTGCATTGGTGCGGGATCGACGGCGACGATGCGATGCGTGTACCAGGCGAATTCGAACTCCGGGCGTGGCAGCCCGAAGATCTCCACGGCAATGCCGAACTCGAAGGTGCACAGCCCGTCATAGGCAAGCACGGCGACCAAACCAGGGTTCGTGAGCATTGGCGGAAAACTACCGGTGACTGTCGAGTGCGCCACTGTAGCGGTACAGGCGGGCTTCCTACAATGGGCGCACCTTCAACCGAGGAGTGAAATCCATGCCAAGCCTGGTCAGCGAATATCCTGCCGCAAGCCCATCCGAAGCCCTGCTTCATTTCAGCCGCCGTCTGGCGTTCGAGACGGATTGTTCGGATGTTGAACGTAGCCAGCGGTCGGGTGATGTCGACTAAGTGCTGGTAGATGTAAGGAGCAGCGAGGCGTTTGCGCAAGGCCATGTGCCGGGCGCGATCAATATTCCTGGCCGCACCATCAGCGCAGAACGCATGGCTGACTATGCGCGCCAGACGCTTTTCGTTGTTTATTGCGCGGGGCCGCATTGCAATGGCGTACATCGGGCGGCGGTTCGTTTGGCTGAGCTGGGTTTTCCGGTGAAAGAAATGATTGGCGGGGTTACCGGCTGGCTTGACGAAGGGTTTTCGTTGGAGGGTGCGGACGTTGCTGCACAGGGTAACGGCGTTTCATGTGCATGTTGAGTCGAGAGGGCACAGTTCGAGCGGCATCACCCGAGGACGTACCCGGCCTGATCGAGCACATGCGAGCATCGGAAAGTTTTTCCGAATATCGATGAGCAGCTCTCTCTGCATTGATGAGCCTTCCCACAGATAGTGTTATCTCGCTAGCCTCTGTTGAATGTCCGCAATGGGGCCAGGCTGTGTGAAAACGCTAATAAGTACGTCGAGTAGCGAAAGAAGCTGGGGCACCCTGTCAATTCAGCAGATCTGAGTGCTGATCTACCTCAGTCGGGCCCGGACGCGGCCTGCGCTATTTGGGCCGCGGCAGCAGCCCGAATAGCCGTATACGGACGCAAAAAATGCGTGGCCTCAAGTCCTGATCGCTTCAATCAGCCCAGCAATGCCAAAGATGCTCATCATTCGTTTGAGATTGTAGGCAAGCACGTGAAGGCTCATTTCGGTGCTTACCCTCGGTAGGGTTTTGGTCAGGAAGTGAGTGCTTCCCATCCAGTATTTGAGCGTTCCGAAGGGATGCTCCACCGTCTGCCGACGAACCTTCATCTTTCCTGGGTCATGCTCCAATCGGATCTGCACGGCTTCGACTACCGTTTCATGCTCCCAGCGCTTCAATCGGCGTTCCTTACCCGTCGTACACTGCTTCTGCATGGAGCAACTTTGGCAGCCAGAGAACCAGTAGGAGTGCAGCAACATACCGTCTTCCACCGAAGAATGCCTGCGGGTCAGTAGTTGATCCGCAGGGCATCGGTATTCATCCGATGCAGCGATGTAGATGAAGTCCTGCTTGCCGAATCGGCCTTCCGCTTTGCTGCTTGATGTCAGCGGCTTCGGGACAAAAGTGGTGATCCCTGCCTGCTCGCAAGCAAGGATCTCCGGACCTTTGTAATTGCCTCGGTCGGCGACCACTGTCAGCGACTCAGCGCCGATCTCTTCGCGTGCCTGGTTCGCCATATTGCTCAGCTGCGTTCGGTCATTGCCAACATTAGTGACTTCATGCGCAATGATCAGATGGTATTTGTCATCGACTGCTGTTTGTACGTTGTAGCCAACCGTGCCAGTACCTCGGCCACTCGTGGCCATTGAGCGTGCATCAGGATCGGTAAGAGAGATTTGCTGATCTGGGCTGGCGTGAAGCTGCGCTTCAATGTCCTTTAGCTTTGTCATCTGCTGTTTCAGCTTTTCTATTTTTTCGCTCAGCCGTTCAGCCTTGGCCTCGGCGACCTCGGGCGCCGCCCGATCCGCCGAATCCAGCGCCGCAAGATAGCGGTCAATGCTCTGCTCGATCTGCTGCATGCGCGCCTTGATCTTGCCCTGGGTGAAGTTGCGGTCGCGGTTATTTACGGCTTTGAATTTGCTGCCGTCGATGGCAATGATCGACTGGGAGAAAAGATTGAGGTTGCGGCACAGCACTACGAATTGCCGGCACACGCCGCGAATAGCTTTACCGTTGTCTCGCCGAAAGTCAGCAATCGTTTTGAAGTCAGGAGCCAACCGGCCCGTTAACCACATCAGCTCGACGTTGCGCTCTGCCTCGCGCTCAAGCCGGCGGCTGGACTGAATCCGGTTGAGGTAGCCATAGATGTAGATTTTCAGCAGGACTGCTGGATGGTAGGCCGGACGACCCGTAGCAGCCGGATCGACACCCTCGAATCCGAGCGCTCCGAGGTCGAGTTCATCGACGAAAACGTCAACCACCCGAACAGGGTTTTCTTCGGTGATGTAATCATCCAGGCACTCCGGCAGCAGCGTGACTTGCGTCCGGGCCTCACCCTCAATGAACCGCTTCATGATCGTCCCCGCCACGATCTCGACGATCAGAAGGTTAGATAATCGCAGGTTTTTTTCACAGCCTGGACCCGAAGCTGCCGGCCTGTAACGTTACCTCTCGCGCATGGAGGTGTCTGTTAGCAGAGGCGTTGTTGCATATCTCTAAGTCGGATGTTCTGGTATAAAAATACCCCTGCCCAAGTCACGGACGACGACCATGCAGATACGCAAGATGACTCAGGAAGACCTGCCAAGCGCCAACGCCCTGTGCTTGGATGCGTTCATGCTAGCGGTTGCGCCATCGCTGTCTGCCCAGGGCGTGGAAACCTTCGCAAAGGTGGTTGCTCAGAAGGCGTTTGCCGAACGAATGGTAAGTGACAACCTGATGCTGGTTTGTGTCGCGGAGGGAACCCTGGTCGGGCTGATCGAGCTGAAGGAAGGGCGCCATGTGGCGATGCTGTTCGTTGCGCCGGCCTGGCAGCGCCACGGCGTTGGGAGGCGCTTGATGAATGCGGCTCTGGAGCAGGCCAGGGCCAATGTAGTAACAGTTAGAGCGTCGCTATCTTCAGTGGCCGCTTATGAACGTTACGGTTTTGCGTTGGCAGGGGAAGTGGGCGAGCTTGCCGGGCTGATCTACCAACCGATGGAGAAGCGGTTGACCATTTGAAGCGCCGTCTACGACCCAGGCTGCTGTTCTTAATGACTTCAAATGGCCGTTAGGGGCCTTGCGCCAAGGGCCGTAATGGGTCGTTAGTCGCCGTTCGTGGACAATTGCTGTCGGCCCAGAGACCGGCCGCTTCGCGGCCCCGTCGCCTTCGACCCGCGCCCGGCGCGGTCGGCAAATAGGCGGCACGCTATGCCCGTTGAACGGCGGGTCAGCCCAGATCCATGGAGCGATGAGGCGAGCGAAGGTTTCGCCGTGTGTGCTAACCGGCCCCTGTTTGAAACAAGCCCCGCACCACCTCCCTGATCCAGCGATTCCCGCTGTCTTGCTGGTACCGTGCGTGCCAGTGCTGCTTGACCGTGAAACCTTCCACTGCAAACGGGCAATCGTGCACGTGCAAACCATGCATGTCGGCGAGTGTCTGGCCGATGTGCCGTGGCAACGTAGCCACCAGGTCGGTCGACCCGACAATCATCCCCAACCCCAGAAACGCCGGCAGCTCCAGCATGATCCTGCGTTCGATGCCGGCCCGCGCCAGGCCAGCCTCCAGTAACTTCTGCCCGGTCCCGGCACTGATTTGTACATGCCCCTCGGCCTGGTAACCCGCCACGCTCATGCCGTTGCTCAATCGAGGGTGTAGCGGGTTGCTCAGGCAGACCCAGTCCTGCTCGAACAACACTTGCTGATACATCCCCGCACCCAGCCAGGGCACGAAGCCGATGGCCAGGTCCGCCTCGCCCGACTCCAGCGCGCTCTCGGTATTGCCATCGATGCGTGCAGCTTCCAGGCGAATACCCGGCGCGTGGGTGCGCAGGTGGTTGAGGATGCTGGGCAGCAGGGTGATATGGCTGGCATCACTGACGCACAGGCGAAAGCGCCGCTGCGCCGTGGCCGGAACGAACTGCGGCTCCCAGGTAGTCAGGCGCCGCAGCGATTCCAGCACCTCGCGGCATGGCCCGATCAGCTGGTCTGCCCGCGGGGTTGGCGCCATGCCGCCTGGCGTACGCACGAACAGTGGGTCGTTCAACTCTTCACGCAAGCGCCCCAACCAGATGCTCACGGTAGGTTGGCTCTGGCCGAGCTGTTCAGCACTGCGAGTGACGCTGCGGCATTGATACAGCACATCGAACAGTTGCAGCAGCTTGGGGTCGGGCAAAGCGTCGAGCGCACTCATTATTGCGAAATCCAATAAGTGTATTGAGTCCATTGTATAGCCGAAATAAGGCTCGCTGCATAAGGTAGTCGCAAACCACAGGAGGTCAGCGATTTGAAAATCTGCATTCTGGGCGCCGGCGCCCTGGGTTGTGCCATCGGTGCGGCCTTGAGCGAAGCGGGGCACGAAACCTGGCTGTTGAACCGTGGCCATGCACATGTCGAGGCGATGAACCTGCACGGGCTGCGGGTGCAGGACGAACGCGGCGAGCGGCAGGTCCCGGTGAAGGCAGCCTGCGCCGCGGCAACCGTGGGCGTGGCCGACCTGGTGGTGGTGCTGGTCAAGTCATTCCACACCGGCGAGGCGATTGCCGGGGCCAAGGCGCTGATCGGGCCGCAGACGCTTGTGCTGTCACTGCAGAACGGTCTTGGCCATGAAGACATCCTGGCCGAGGCCGTGGGCCGTGAGCGGGTGCTGGCTGGCAAGACCTACGTCGGTGGCGTGCTGCTGGCGCCGGGTTCGATTCGCGCCGGTGTTGCGGGCAAGCAGACTTTCATCGGCGAGCTCGACGGCCAAAGGACGCTGCGTGTGCAGGCCATCGCCGAGGTCTTCAATGGCGCCGGGCTCGCCACCACGGTCAGTGACAACATTCTCGGCACCATGTGGGACAAGCTGCTGGTCAACGTCGCGACAGGCGCGCTCAGCGGCATCACCAGGCTCGGTTATGGCCAGTTGTACAGCGAGCCGCTGCTGGAAAGCACCGCCAAGGCAGCGGTGGCTGAAGCCATTGCCGTCGCTGAACGAGCAGGCATCCGCCTGAGCCTCACCAGCCCGGATTCTGCATGGCGGCTGGCCGCCGAAGGCCTGCCGGCAAGCTTCCGTACCTCGATGCTGCAGAGCCTGGAAAAGGGTTCGGTCACCGAGATCGATTTCATCAATGGCTCCGTCGTGCGCTGGGGCCAGCGCCATGGCGTGGCCACGCCGGTCAACGCGACCCTGGTGGCCTGCATCAAGGGCATCGAACGCGCCATGGCCGATCAGCAGAAGGGGAGTAATCCATGAGCCAGCCGAAAGCCTACCTTGAACACGTGGCGTTCTGGGTGCGCGACATCCAGTGGCACATCCGCTTTTTCAGCGAGGTGTGTGGCATGACCATGCGTGAAATACAGGGTGACGTCGAGCAGCCTGCACAGTACTGGACCCTTGGTGGCCTGCAGTTCATCCACCAACCGGACTTTGCCGGCCCGGAAGGGCGCATGGCGCACCTGGGCATCATGTGCGAGGACCTCGAAGCTACCCTGGCCGCCGCACAGCGTTTCGGCGTGAGCGAAATGCCCCAGGGCCGCAACTGGCTGCGCCTGCCTGACGGCCTTGCGGTCGAGTTCATTCAGGCATCGCCGGCGAAATGCGTCGCCCAGGCACTGGCCATCGACCCACGTGCAGAGGTGGTGGCATGAGCGTAGTGGAAAGATACTGGGACGATGCCCGCGAAGGCGATGAATGCATCAGCCCCACCTACACGGTGACCCGCGAACGTATCCTGGCCTACGCAGACCTCACCGGCGACCACACCCCGGTGCATGTCGACGAGGCCTACGCCAACGCCAGTCATTTCGGCTGCCTGGTTGCCCACGGCCTGTTCGGCCTGTCGATCGCCGACGGCCTGAAGACCCAGTGCGAATACCGCTTTGTACCGGGCATGTCGCTGGGCTGGACCTGGGACTTCGTGCTGCCGATCAAGGTCGACGATGTGCTGCACGTGCGCATGCGCGTGGGGGCGATGCGCCCGAGCAACAGTCGACCGGGCTGGGGCATCGTGGTCTTGCCGTCGGAGCTGATCAACCAGCACGGCGAAGTCGTGCAGCGTGGCGAGCACCGGCTGATGGTGCCCCGGAGGGTGCAGGCATGAGCCAGGCATTGCCATTGGCAGGTATCCGCGTCATCGACTACAGCCACTTCCTCGCCGGGCCCTATGTGGGCCGCTGCCTGGCAGCACTCGGCGCCGAGGTGATCAAGGTCGAACGGCCGGGCAGCGGCGATGCCGGGCGCCAGCATGCATTTACCCTTGATGAGCAGCAGAGCGGTTACTTCCTGCAGCTGAACATGGGCAAGCAGGGCGTCAGCGTGAACATGAAGGACCCGCGTGGCAAAGCGTTCATGCAGCGCCTGACCGACTCGGCCGATGTGTTCATCGAAAACTATCGCCCCGGCGCCCTGGACAAGCTGGGCCTGGGCTATGCCGAGCTGTCGGCGCGCAACCCGCGTCTGGTGTACTGCTCCATCTCCGCCTATGGCCATACCGGGCCGGATGCCCACCGCGCCGGTTTCGGGCTGATCGCCGAGGCCAAGAGCGGGATCATGCAGATGGTCGGCGTGCCGGGCGAAGCGCCGCCGTTGCTGCGCATTTCCCTTGGCGACATGTACACCGGCATTCATGCCGTGGCGGCGATCAATGCGGCATTGCTGGGCCGGGTGAACAGTGGACGCGGCCAGCACATCGACATGGCCCTGTACGACACGCTGGTGTCGATGCATGAATATGCGGTGCAGTGCTACACCTTGTCCGACGGCACCGTCCTGCCCGAGCAGACCGGCCATGACATGCCCACCTCCACCCTGTACGGCGTGTTTCGCGCGGCCGATGGCGACTTGGTAATCGCCGCCCAGGTCGACGATGCCTGGAAGCGCTTTGCCGCGATGCTGGAAGCCAACGGTGGCCCGGCCGGGTTCGGCAGCGACAGCCGCTACCACAGCCTCAATGGCCGCAACGCCCATCGCCAGGCGATTCTGGCCGTGGTTCGCGACTGGGTCGGCGCGCGCCTGGTGGCGGATATCCTGCAGTTGCTCGATGACATCGACATCCCCAGCGCCAAGGTGCAGCGCATCGACGAGGTGGTGGCCGACCCGCAGATTAAGGCGCGCGACATGGTCATCGAGCAGCAGCACCCGCGCTACGGTACCTTGCGCCTGCCCAACCTGCCGTTTCGCTTTTCCGACTGTGACACCACGATCCACCAGGTGGCCCCGGACCTCGGTCAGCACAATGCCGAAGTGGCCGCCGGCCTAGGTTTCACCCCTGAAGAAATCACCGCCATGCAGGCAGACGGTGTGCTGTTCACCCACGGAGATGCACGATGAGCGACCGCTATGCAGTGATCGGTCGGCCGATCAACCACACCAAGTCCCCGTTGATTCATGGCCTGTTCGCCCAGGTCGCCGGCCAGTGCCTGGAGTATGGCGCGCTGGAGGGCGAGCTCGAGGGCTTCGAGGCTCAGGTACTGCAGTTTCGCAGTGATGGCGGGTTGGGCATGAACATCACCGCGCCGTTCAAGCTGCGAGCCTTCGAGCTGGCCGACCAGCGCAGCGAGCGCGCCCAGTTGGCGCGGGCGGCCAATGCGTTGAAGTTCGAGGATGGCCGTATCTTTGCCGAAAATTTCGACGGCATCGGCTTGCTGCGGGATATCGAGGAAAACCTCGGTGAGCCGCTGGCCAATCGACGGGTACTGTTGCTCGGCGCCGGTGGCGCGGTACGCGGTGCATTGCTGCCGTTCCTGCAGGCGGGGCCGAGCGAGCTGGTGCTTGCCAACCGTGACATGGCCAAGGCGCTCGCCCTGCGCAACGAACTGGATCATCCAAGGCTGCGCATCAGCCGTTATGAGGAGCTGGAGGGACAGTCCTTCGACATCGTGGTCAACGCCACCTCTGCCAGCCTCACCGGCGAGCTGCCGCCACTGCCTGAAGGCGTGCTGGGCGCGACGCAGCTGGCTTACGAGCTGGCGTATGGCAAAGGCCTTACGCCGTTCCTGCGCATGGCCCAGGCGCAGGGGGTGGTGCGCCTGGCCGACGGTGTCGGCATGTTGGTCGAGCAGGCGGCGGAGGCTTTCGCCTGGTGGCGCGGGGTACGGCCAGAAACCCGCGCCGTCATCGATCGCCTGACTATTCCGCTGGAGTAGGACCAAGGCCACTGTAGGAACGGGCATGCCCGTTTCCACAGTGGCCCTGCCAATCAGTACGGCGGCGCTGGCAGTTCGGCCAACAGTCTTTTGAGCCCGTCGCTCCACTGCCTGCGTATCTGCTCGTAATACACATCGTCGCTGGCGATACGCTGGCGTTTCGGTGTTTCCAGGCTGTCCTTCTGATACACCAGCAAGTCCAACGGCATGCCCACCGACAGGTTGCTGCGAATGGTTGAGTCGAACGAGATCAGGCCACAGCGCAACGCTTCATCGAGTGGCATATGGTAGCCGAGGTTACGGTCCAGAATCGGCCGCCCGTACTTGCTTTCGCCCAGTTGCAGGAACGGGGTGTCCGGCGTGGCCTGGAAGAAATTGCCCTGCGCATAGACGTTGTATATGCCCATGGGGCCGCCGGCAATCTGGCCGCCGACGATGAACGAACTGCTCAGGTCGATTCCGGCCGACAGCTTGCTGCGATCACGGCTGACCACCTCGCGCAAGGTGTCGGCGACCAGTACCGTTGCATCGTAGAGCGTCGCAACGTTCAACAGGTGGGGGCCGGGGCCCTTCGTACGTTGCTGGAGCAGGTTCACCACCGATTGCGAGGTCGCCAGGTTGCCAGCGGTCTGCAGGACGATCAGGCGCTCCCCCGGCACGCCGAACACGAACAGCTTGGCAAAGCTGGCGATCTGGTCGATGCCCGCATTGGTGCGTGAGTCGCTGATGAAGACAAGCCCGTCCGCCAGGTGCATGGCGACACAATAGGTCATGCTGTTTCCCTTGTTTTTTTCATGAACGGATGCCGCACCTGTCATTGGCGGTGCACGTGTACGCTGGCCTGCATCGATTCGGCGCCGCCCCCGCGGCGCACGCCCCTGACCGGGCAGGCATCGAGGTAGTCCAGGCCCACTGCCAGCTTCAGGTGGCGTTCTGGCCGGGTCAGGCGGTTGGTGATGTCGAAGCTGTACCAGGCGTCATCGACCCAGGCTTCCGCCCAGGCATGGCTGGCCAGGTGCTGCTCGTCTTCGGTACATAGGTAACCGGACACATAGCGTGCCGGAATACCCAGGCTGCGCGCGCAGGCGAGGAACGCATGGGTATGGTCCTGGCACACCCCGGCAGCGCCGCTGAACGCTTCGATGGCAGTGGTGCCCACCGATGTGGCACCGGGGCTGTATGGCATGTGCTCGGCCAGGCCTTGCATCAGCCCGATCAGCGCCGCCCGGTCGCGGTGCTCGCCACAATGTCGGCTGGCGAAGGCCTTGAGTGTGTCATCGGCCTGGGTCAGGTGGCTGCCGCGCAGGAAGGGCAGGGGTGAATGTTCGCCGGCCTCCTGCTCGCGATCCGGGTCGATTTCTACCTGGCCGCTGGCGGTCAGTGCCAGGTGGCCATGGGGTTTGTCCAAGGTCAGTACATGCAGGATGTTGCCATACGGGTCGATCTGGCCCTTGACCTTGCAGGGCAGGTCGAGTTGCCATTCAGTGATGCGCTGGCGCTCGCTGCTGCGTGGCGTCAGGCGCAGGAACTGGATGCTGTTGCACACATCGCTTGCATAGCTGTAGGTAGTGTCGTGGCGAATGGACAGTTTCATACGACCTCCAGATAGGAGTGGTGGACCGCCTGGCCCAGTTGATTGATGCGCCCAATGAAGTCGCTCAACCACGGGTGCAACCCTGCTTCGAGTATTTCGTCGATCGCGGTGTAGCGCAGGCGAGCGTTGAGTTCGGCGGCCATGCGCTGGGCGGCGCGCCCGGTGCTGCCCGGCAGGCTGGCAAGGATCTGGTCCAGCTCCTCGATGCAGGCATGCAGCGAGCGGGGCACATCGACCCGCAGCAATAGCAACTCGGACACCGGTCGTGCACTGGGTGCGGCGCGATACAGTTCGTTGAAGGCTTCGTAGGAGGTCAGCGCGCGCAGCAAGGCGCTCCATTGGTAATAGCCGCGGGCAGAATCATCGCTGACTTCCTCGGAGGCCTCCCCGAACATTTCATAGCGTGCATCGAGCAGGCGCAGGGTGTTGTCAGCCCGCTCCAGGAAGGTCCCCAGGCGGATGAAGCTGTAAGCGTCGTTGCGCATGATGGTGCCTGAAGTAGCACCGCGGAACAGGTGCGAGCGTTCCTTGACCCAGTCGCAGAACTGGCTGATGCCATAACGGCCGAGACCATTGCTGGCAATGTTGCGCATCTCGATCCAGGTAGCGTTGATGTTCTCCCACATGTCGGCAGTGATGCGGCCACGCACTGCGTGGGCATTGGTCCTGGCCGCCTGCAGGCAGCAATAGATGCTGCCGGGGTTGGTCGCATCGAGGGCGAAGAAGTGCAGCATGCGCTCGGTGTCCAGCTCGGTGTGCCGGCGGCGGTAGTCGTCCAGCGTTCCGGATGCCAGCAGTGACATGGCCAGCTCGGCATGGCCGTCGCTGCGGCCAGCCTGGGGCATCAGCGATAGCGAATAACTGACCTCGAGCATGCGCGCAAGGTTCTCTGCACGCTCCAGGTAGCGCGACATCCAGTAAAGGTCGGAAGCAGTTCTCGAAAGCATGGTTCAGTCCTCCACCACCCAGGTGTCCTTGGTACCGCCGCCTTGCGACGAGTTGACCACCAGCGAACCTTCCTGAAGGGCCACGCGGGTAAGGCCGCCTGGCACCAGTCGGGTTTCACTGCCGGACAGCACGAACGGGCGCAGGTCGATGTGGCGCGGCGCGATGCCGCTGTCGACGAAGGTCGGGCATGTGGAAAGGCACAGGGTAGGTTGAGCGATGTAGGCGTGCGGGCGGGCCTTGATGCGGGCGCGGAAGTCCTCGATCTGTGCGCTGGTCGCCGCAGGCCCGACCAACATGCCGTAGCCACCGGACCCCTGGGTTTCCTTGACCACCAGCTCGGGCAGGTGGGCCAGGACATGGGAAAGCTCTGCAGGCCTGCGGCACTGCCAGGTAGGGACATTGTTCAGGACCGGCTCTTCGCTCAGATAGAAGCGGATCATGTCGTCGACATAGGGGTAGATCGACTTGTCGTCTGCCACCCCGGTGCCTACCGCATTGGCCAGCACCACGTTGCCAGCGCGGTACACCGAAATCAGCCCCGGCACGCCCAGCATCGAGTCAGGGTTGAACGACAGCGGGTCGAGGTAGTCGTCGTCCAGACGGCGATAGATCACATCCACCTGTTTTGGACCAGCGGTAGTACGCATGTAGACGTGCTCGTCACGGATGAACAGGTCCGCACCCTCGACCAGTTCGATGCCCATTTCCCGGGCCAGGAAGGCGTGCTCGAAATAGGCACTGTTGAAGCGGCCAGGGGTGAGCAACACGGCAGTGGGGTTGTCCAGTGGGCTGGCGCTCTTGAGCGTGTCCAGCAGCAGGTTGGGGTAGTGGTCGATGGGCGCGATACGCTGTGCGGCGAACAGCTCGGGGAACAGCCGCATCATCATCTTGCGGTCTTCGAGCATGTAGCTGACCCCGCTGGGGGTGCGCAGGTTGTCCTCCAGCACGAAGTAGCTGCCATCCCCGTCACGGACCAGGTCGACGCCAGCGATATGGGCATAGAGCCCACGGTGTAGGCCCAGGCCCTGCATGGCGATCTGGTAGCCTTCGTTGGCCAGCACTTGTTCCGGCGGGATGATGCCGGCCTTTAGGATGCGCTGGTCGTGGTAGATGTCCTGCAGGAACAGGTTCAACGCCTGAACCCGCTGGATACAGCCGCGCTCGACCATGCGCCATTCGCTGGCGCGAATGCTGCGCGGGATGATGTCAAAGGGGATCAGGCGCTCGGTGTCCTCTTTGTCACCGTACAAGGTGAAGGTGATACCGGCGCGGTGAAACAGCAGGTCAGCTTCGCGTCGGCGTTGCTCCAGCAACTCCAGCGGGGTGTTTGCCAACCAGCGGGCGAACTCCTGGTAATGCGGGCGGCAACTTCCGTTCGTATCATACATTTCATTGAAAAATGCCCGGGACATACCCACTCCTTGCCACCGTTGCCGGCAGCTTCATTGCGGTTCATCTACGTGTTTCAGGGTGCGGCCTTGCGGGTCGGTGGGTGTTTTGTCTGCGGTGAGCCTCGAATCCGATCAATTGCTGTGCGTTATGCACGCAAGAGGCCATTGCAATGAAGGTGCCGAAAGCCAGGCACAGTTCTGGAGTGGCAACGGGCTGGCGGTAACACCTTGAAACTCTTGGGTTTTATTGCTGAATTCGCTGACTGCGCCGCATGCAGCCGTGCGGGAACGTCGGGAGGGGGGAGCAGGCGCGCCTCGAAAAAAGGCGCGCTATGCACCGAGCTGCAGCTTTTGCTCCGAATTGGAGCGAGTCCATGGCGAGGCGGCACTCCGGCCGCGCAAGCAAGGAGTAGTGCGTTTCGTTCCAAGTGTCAGGTTATGACGCAGTCACCGACGCAGAATGCTCTGGGCGTCGCTTGCAGATCGAAAACGGTCACTATCATTCAATGGATTTGGCCATTTCCGACGTTCCATCCAGCCGGTCTGCTCATAGACCGGTTTACCCGTCTCGGTGGCATGCAGGACAGCGAAGGTGATACCTCGGCGAGCGAACTCGGCGTCAGCAGCCTGCATCAAGGCCGAAGCCAGGCCGCGGCGGCGGTAGGCCGGCTGGACGAACACATTCAGCACGTACCCACGTTTGTCCAGGGTTGGGTGCGATGGATGGGGAGGCCAGTCAATGCTCATCAGGCCGATGGCTGCAACCGGTTGGTCGCCATCCAGGAGCTTGAAACCGTAATACCGACCGTCACCGAGCCGCTCTTCCAGCCATGGGCGAAAGTGCTGAGTCATGACTTGCAGTTTTTCAGGGTCGCCACCTGCCTCAAGAAACATCTCCTGGCGATGCGAGCAGATCATTGCTGCGTCAGCGGGCCCGACTGGCCGACACTCCAGGCCTGAAGACGCTCCACATCCTTGTAGCTCGATCATCGTTTATCCAACGTAAGTGGCCGATTCATGAGAAGGCAGCCTATGGCCTCTTCAGGCCTGCTTGCAATGGCTTGGTTCAACGCCTGGCCCGCCAGACGAAACAAGATCCAATGGCTAACGATCGACCTTGGCAAGCAACTCAGCTTTTGTCATCTCTCATGGAACTGCACATAACTCATTGAATCAGCAGGGCCCATGTAGGAGCGGCCTTGTGTCGCGATGGGGCGCGCAGCGGCCCCGGCAATTTCAACTGTTGCGCATCAATCCTGGGGCCGCGATGCGGCCCTTTCGCGACACAAGGCCGCTCCTACAGGTACAGCCACAACCTCGAGAGCAACGCTGTACCTGTGGGGTTTTAGCCGCGAACACCGGCGTTGTGGGCGGAGGAGGGCTCGGCATGATGGACGAACCCTCCTCCTGAAGCCCATGGCGACGATCAGGCTTGTACCGCGTCGGCCCCGCCAGAGAGCACGGATTTTTTGCGTACCGCTTGATAGAGAAGGCTGGACACCATGAAGCCTGCAATGGCCAGCATGCTCATCAGAATGAACACATAGTTGTAGCCCTGTTGACCAGGGAAGTGGTCGAGGATCGCGCCATAGATGACGTAGGCAAACATGCCGGGGGCATAGCCGATCAGGCAACCGATGCCGAAGGCCGAGCCGGTGATGTGCTGGGGAATGCCGACTTCGCCCATGGGGGCCCAGAACACGCCGCGCATCGAGAAAACAATCAGGGCGAAGGATAGGGTGGCCGCCATCCCCGCATAGATGAAGCCCGGGCTTTTAGGAATCAGCATGATCACGGCCATCAGCGGCAATAGCGCCAGAAATGCCCACTTCAGGTAACGGCTGGTACTCTTGAACTGCTTGTCGGCAATGAAACCGCCGGCAGGCCCGCCGAGGATTTTCAGGAAGTATTGATTGATGATGCCGTAGGCGCCTACCAACGCTACTGGCAACCCGTACATTTCCTTGAGGTAGGGGATGAAATAGGTCAGGCCGCAGTAGACGATGTAGACCATGAACACATTGAGGCTGACCAACCAGATACCGGGTACCTTGATAGCCTCCATCAGGTTTGCCAGACCGTTTTTCGGCTTGGTGGCCGATTGCGCATTACCGCCCTTGAGCAGGACCCAGGTCAGGGTGCCAGCCAGAATGTCGATGACCGAGTAGAACAGGATCGCCGATTTCAGGCCGGCTTCCCCCGAGCCCATGGCGACGAACACGCCCAGTGCGGAAAAGGCCACCAGCGTATCAACCACGCCACGCCCGCCTTCCAGCAGGCCGAACAACCGGCCTTGCTCCTGATCGTCACCCAGATTGCGGATGGCCTTGAGCAACGATGGCCAGAACAGGCAGTCGGCACAGACGGCCAACAGACTGAACACGATCAGCAAACTGCTGAAGGGCGGAAAGGTCGCCAGGTACAACCCCAGGCTCCCGGTCCCGATCAGGCCGAGGGGGATCAGTTTGCGCGTGTCGTAGCGATCGGCGAGCAGGCCACCAACCACGAACAGTGCAGTCGCGATGATCGCGTTGGCACTCAACAGCATGCCGATTTCAGTGTGGCTCAGGCCCATGAATTCCTGCATGGGGACATAGAAGGCGTCCTTGAGGTTCGCCAGCTTGTAAATGGTGCCGCCACCAAGGATGAGAATCAGGAATCTGAGCCATTTGGCCTTGTTTTGAGTTGTCATTATTGTTCTCCGGGCGTAATCGGGTCGTCAGGTTCAGGCGTTGGAAGGAGCGGCCAGGGTCAGTTCAGCCAAGGTGCGCAGTTCGCCCAGCAAACCTCGGACATAGGCCACCTGATTGTTCGCCCAGCGGTGTTCGTCGGCCAGCATGCGCTCGAGCGAGTAGCCTTTCGGGAGCGGCGTTTCGCTCATCTCCCGGTAAGCAATGAATGGATCGGCTGCTTCGAGGCTCTGCCGGAAGGCCGGGGCCACGTAGTGATTTTCCTGCTCGAGAATGAACGCGATCACTTGCGGGGTTGCTTCGCCCAGCATCAACAGTTCGAACAGCATGCGGGCGCTGGGCAGATCGTCTTCGTCGCTGCCTTGCAACACGCCGTAATGGCCGAAGCCGTTTTGTTCGGGGACGATGCGTACGCCCTTGAGGTGAGCCTGGCGGATGTGCGGCGCCAGGTTGTGCAGGGCCTGCAGGGGCTGTTCGCAGGCATTGATCATGTTGCCGAAGTCGAACAGGGCATGCAGGCGAGGGTGGTTGACACGGTTGAGCAGCTGCGCGATTTCGCTGCTCTTGAGTTCTTCATGCTGCTCGAAGTCAAAGTACAGATCGTTGGCATCGGCCTGTTGTGCGAGGTAGTGCAGGTCGGTCTCGATCACGTCCATGACCCGCGACAGCGGACCCTCGTAACGTGAGTAGACACGGATGTTGCGCACCCCCAGTGCCTTGGCGATGGCGATCACCTGGTCGACATCCTTTTTCAGCGTGCTGCTGATTTCCAGATGCACATCCAGCCCCAGCGCCTTGGCCTTGCTGGCAAACACCTGGAGCTGCTCTGGCGACATCTGGCTCAGGCTGTTTTCCTCGCCGTCGAGCAAGTGCAGGCTCAGGCCTTGCAGCTCGTGGCGATAGGCGAAGTCCAGCATGTCCGCGGGTGTGACACGACCGTGGGTGAGGTTGGTCAGTAGCGGGTAGGCGTGGGCAAACAGGCGCAATTGCCCGAGACGCTCAAGCAGCCGCTGGGCCAGTGCCTCTGTCAGCACTGGAGCAGCCACGTGTTCGACCACCTTGTGGCTCAGCAAGGCGTTGAATCGTTCCTGGATCTTGTTGTTCATTAGAGTTGTTCCTGGTTCAGGCACCGGTCTACCGGCGCAGCCTTTATCGCGCCAGCCAGGAACTCTCGATAGATCCATTATCAACTAATTGATAAGGCCACTTTCCACGCATCAAGTGGTCGGCGGAAGATAACCCAGCGTGCGCAAAGCCTGGGCCAGCTCCTCGACACGCTCCCGGGCCTGCTTTTCAGGCGTGCCGGCAAAGCCGATCAACAGGGCAGGCGGCAGGTCATGCTTGATGCGGTAGTCGCTCAAGGCGTAGGTGTGGATGTTGTGTCGGGCCAGTTGCCGGGCGATTTCAGTGTCACTGAGTTCGGGGGGCAGCCAGGCGATCAGGTGCATGCCGGCATCCGTCGGAGTGATCCTGAAAAAGCTGCCGATCTGCTTTTCAAGTTGTTCGATCAACGCCTGCTGGCGCGCCTTGTACAGTGCACGCATGCGGCGGATGTGCCCCAGGAAGTGGCCTTCGCTCATGAAGTCGGCCGTTGTAGCCTGAAGCAGTGTGGGCGGGCTGCGATCCATGACCGCGCGCAGGGTGCAGAAGGGCTCGACCAGAGCCTGCGGCAGAATCACGTAACCCAGTCTCAGTGACGGGAAGAGCACTTTGCTGAATGTGCCGACATAGATCACTCGGGCCATCTGGTCCATGGCATACAGTGCCGGAAGAAGTCGACCACTGTAGCGAAACTCGCTGTCGCAATCGTCCTCGATGATCCAGCTCTGATGCTTCGCAGCCCAGTCGATGAGTGCCTGGCGCCGCACATAACTCAGGGTGACACCCAAAGGATGCTGACGCGAAGGCGTACAGAATACCAGGCGCGCATCAGGGCACTCGGCAAGGCCTTGCTGGACATCGATCCCCTGTTCATCAATACGCAACGGAATGATCTGGGCCCCCTGGGCTTGCAACGCAATTCGCGCGGCGATGTGCCCAGGGTCTTCCATCCAGACACTGTCCTGCGGATTGAGCAGCAGCATGCCCAGCAGGTTGAATGCTTGCTGCGCGCCGGAAACGATCACCACTTGCCCGGCATTGCAGTCGATACCTCGCGCATCGAAGACATACTCGGCAATCGCTGTGCGAAACGCCTGCAAGCCTTGCAACTCGCCATAATCCAGGATCGCCTTGGTTGGCTTTAGCAAATGACGGTTCATCAGGCGCCGCCAGATTGCTTGCGGAAACCCTTCATAGGTGCTGTGACTAGGCAGGAAGGAGGTCGGCGTCGCCGGATCCCAGTCGGCATAGGACACCCCGCGAAAATGATCGCTGCGCAGCGACAGCATCGACTGGCTCAGTTCGGACAGGCGCGGTGGCTGGCGCGGTTGCTCGTCCTCGATACTCCGGTTTTCCCACTCAGTACCGACATACGTACCTGCACCCGTGCGCGAGGCCAGAAAACCTTCGGCAATCAACTGATCGAAAGCATTGAGGATGGTGATCCGCGACAGCCCCAACTCGATGCTCAAGGTCCGCGTCGACGGCAGGCGCACGCCCCCCTGAATTCTGCCGTTGAGTATCTGTTTGCGAATTTGCAGATACAGCTGACGGTACAGAGGTATGGCACTGGCACGGTCCAGTTCGATAGCCGACAGCAGCAAACCTGTGGGGGATTTCATGACATGCTCGTCTGGGTGAAACGGGATTTGACCCGGGAACCGTCAGGCGACGGGATTTCAGGGTAGCGAGCGATACCCGATAAGTCATCCGTCCGGCTTTGATGTCCGGCGCAGCGTCCGTTTTGGGTAGATAGTGCCCAGTCGCGAATGGCTACAAACGACCCAAAGCGGACATCTGTGACCGGGGCCGCTTCGCGGCCCATCGCCGGCAAGCGCGGCTCCCACAGGTACAGCGCATGCCTGAAGGCTGGTGATATTCCTGTGGGAGCCGGCTTGCCGGCGATGAGGCCGGTACTGACTACAGAGCTTTGGATCAGTGTCCGCCGTGGGTCGTTAGCCGCCATTCGCGGTCGATCGCTTTTGGCCAAGGCGGACGCTAAAGGATAACTGGTTTCGTAAGCGCGACGCCGTCCCTTTGTGAGCGGGTTTACCCGCGAAGAGGCCGGTGCAGGCGACACAACATGGTGATCACTGCTGATTGGCCAGCAGGTGATGAGTGAGAGGCGCCAACGGAAGTGTTACTGCACATTCCCTTCGCTTGAAACGCTTCCCTGACACCGGTAGTCTTTGCCCGCTGCTGTAAGTCCAGCGGCCGGGTTTGGTCACCCGCAATCATCAAGGCGCACAAGCGCCCGCTCTGCGATACAGTTGGCGCTTTTTTGTGCCCGCTGTTTCGTTTTATGGCGGCTGTGCGTGGGGCGCCTCCGTGCGCGCCGGTTTCCTTGATTCCCGGTTGACCAACCCGCGTACAGTCGCCACCCATTCGTTTGGTCACGTTGTGTGGCGGCTCCAGTGAATCAAGGAGCGACACAATGACAAAAGGCTTACCCGATCCTCCCGTACGCGCCACCACGGCGTCCTCCAGTTTCTCCACGTGCGAATGCAGCCACCCACCGTTGTTTGCCGTGCGTTCTGGGGTGGACTACGAAGATGCGCTGGTGCATCTGTCCACGCTGCTCAAAGGCGCGTTTGCGACCAATCTCAAGGCACTGGAGCTGGCCAAGGGAACCTGTCGTGATCTGTTGTTGAGCAATGACCATGGGCTGGATTCGGCCAAGGCGGTGGTGGAGGCGTTGCTGGATGGGGTGGAGAGGCAGCAACTGGTTGGGCGGAAGACGGTGCCGGGTGTCTGACGGGCGCTTGGGCTTTGTTTGATTCAAGCGGCAGCCGTGATTGACCTTGAGGGCCTCTTCGCGGGTGAACCCGCTCCCACAGGTACAGCGCCAACTCGAAGCCCGCGCAGTACCTGTGGGAGCGGGCGCGCCCGCGAAGCAGGCGCCGCGGTGAATGGCACCGGCTTTGCCGGTGTTCGCGGGCATGCCCGCTCCCACAGGCACCGTGTGATCTCAAGTGCGACGCCGGCCCTGTGGGAGCGGGTTTACCCGCGAAGCAGGCGCCGCGGTGAATGGCACCGGCTTTGCCGGTGTTCGCGGGCATGCCCGCTCCCACAGGTACCGTGGGATCTCAAGTGCGACGCCGGCCCTGTGGGAGCGGGTTTACCCGCGAAGCAGGCGCCGCGGTGGATGGCACCGGCTGTGCCGGTGTTCGCGGGCATGCCCGCTCCCACAGGTACCGTGGGATCTCAAGTGCGACGCCGGCCCTGTGGGAGCGGGTTTACCCGCGAAGCAGGCGCCGCGGTGGATGGCACCGGCTGTGCCGGTGTTCGCGGGTAAACCCGCTCCCACAATGATCGCCGTTGGGCAAAACGACAGCTATGGGTCGTTATCCGCGGAACGCACCAGAACCGTTATCCAAACTGGCAGTCGTTCACCGCTGGCAGGCCCCCGCGCTGTACTGACCATAGCCCCGTATCAGGCTCTAGGTTGCCTTTCGCCAACCACCGATCGTCAGCTCCATCGACCTCCAAGCCCGCCGCCCGGTCAACCGGGAGACCCTAGGCCGCGATGGTGAACCAATGGACGTCTTTGCTGACAATGAAATGTCGACCCGCAGTGATGTGGTCGGGCAACTGATCGTGGCGTTTTCCCTGATTCTGCTGTTGGCCTTGTTGCTGGGGCTGTTCTCCCTCTACCGCCTCGCCGGGGCGCTGGACGCCCGAGAAGTGGAGCAGAGCCGCTTCTATGCTGAATCCGCCATGGCCCAGCTGCAGAAGAACGACAGGACGTTCCTGCTGACCCATGCCAACTGGCAGGCCGCCTATGATCACTTGGGCGGGCAGGTCGATGCACATTGGGCATACGACGAGGACAATGTCGGCGCCACGCTCTATACCTCCGATGGGTACGAAGGCGTATATGTGCTCGATGACGACGGTACGCGGTACGCAATACTGGACGGTAAGCTCAGCCAGCTGGGCCTGGAGCAGCATACCGTCAGTGCCGGCAAGATCCTGCAGGAGGCTCGGCAAGCAGCGCAGCACGATCAGGCGTCTTCAGGCTATCTGGTCTTTCGTGGCCAGCCGGCGGTGTACGTCGCTGCACTGATCCGCCCGCAGACCCAGCCGGCCCGCCCGCCGGGACCAACTGCGGTTTTGGTGTTCATTCGGGTTCTATCGCCACAGGTGCTCTTGCCGCTGGGCCAGGCGGCGGGGCTGTTAGGCCTGGCCGTGGGCGATTCGGCCGATCAGCGCCAAGGGCGCGGTGCCCTGCCACTTGAAGGCAGCGGCCACACCTTGACATGGGATATACCGCAGCCCGGCACCGAACTGATCCACACGGTAATCGCGCCCTTGGCTATCGCCGTTCTATTCATCGCACTGAGCATGGCATTGTTTGCACGCTACGCGATCCGCGCCAGCAGCAGGATCGATCGCAGCCACCGTGCTCTGGTGACTTCCAGGGTTGCCCTGCAATCAAGTGAAGAGCGCTTCAAGGCAGTGGCCGAAGCTGCCTCGGACTGGATTTGGGAAACGGATGTGCTCCTTCGCCTGACCTACCTTTCGGACCGGTTCACCGAACTCACCGGGCACCCCGTCGAAGCGTGGCGACAGCGCCCGATTACCGAGTTGCTGTCGTGTGATACCAGCAACCTCCGGACCTCGCTGCACAGCCTGGCCGCGACAGGCTCCTCCGGCACGCTGCGCTGCCAATACCAGGACCATCTAGGCCAGCAGCGTATCTGCAGGATCGCTTCGCGCGCGATCGTGGCCGAGGGCGTGTGTACCGGCTTTCGTGGCACGTGCAGCGACATCACCGACGAAGTGGCCGCCCATGCCCAGATTCAGCACCTCTCCTTGCACGACGCCCTGACCGGCCTGCCGAATCGCAACAAGCTGTTCCGTTTCCTCGAACAATCAGCCCCTGGCGCTGAGCTACCCAAGGTGGCGCTGTTGATGCTCGATCTGGACAACTTCAAGCCAATCAACGACAGCCTTGGGCATCCGGCCGGCGACGCGGTGCTGCTCGAGGTAGCGAGCCGCCTCGGTCAAGTTACCCGTGACAGTGATCTGGTCGCCCGTCTGGGAGGCGATGAGTTCATCGTCGTACTGACCCGGCCAGGCGATCACCAGGACATGGACCGATTCTGCATGCGCGTGATCGAGGCGATCAAACGCCCCATTCAGGTCGAAGGGCATGTCGTGCAAGTGGGGGTAAGCCTGGGTGTAGTGCTGTCGGCCGAGTACCCTGGTACGCCGAGCGACCTGATCCGACACGCCGACGTGGCCCTTTACAGCGCCAAGCAGGCGGGCAAGAACACCTGGCGCTTCTTTTCGGCACAGATGAACGCCGCTTTGATGGAGAAGCGTGTGCTGGAAAGCGAGCTGCGCGAGGGCATACCGCGTGGCGAGCTGGTGCTGCATTTTCAGCCGCGCTTCAAGGTCGATGGGGTCTCGATCGCATCGGCCGAGGCCCTGGTGCGCTGGCAACACCCGCGCCTGGGCCTGCTCCGCCCGGATCGTTTCATCCCGCTTGCCGAAGAGTCCGACCTGATCGTGCTGCTTGGCAACTGGGTGCTGCAGGAAGCCTGTACCAAGGCGCGGGGCTGGCCGCAGGCGGTGATGGTCTCGGTCAACATGTCGCCGGCCCAGTTCAGCCGCAGCGATGTGGTCCGCGACGTCGGCAACGCGTTGCGCGCCACCGGGCTGCCAGCCCACCGCCTGGAGCTGGAAATTACCGAGAACGTCATGCTCAACGATGTCGAAGGCGCACTGCACACCATGCTTGCACTGAAAGAGCTGGGCGTGCGCCTGAACATGGACGACTTCGGGACCGGTTACTCCTCGTTGGGTTACCTGCGTACCTACCCGTTCGACAGCATCAAGATCGACAAGCGCTTCGTGCAGCACCTGGGAAAGAGTGGCAGCGACCGTAGCGTGGTCCAGGCCATCATCAACCTTGGCAATGCAATGGGCATGACGGTGACTGCCGAAGGTGTCGAGACCGCCGAGCAACTGGCCTTGCTCAGCGATGACCAATGCCATGAAGTACAAGGCTTTTTGCTCAGCAAACCGCTGGAAAACGAGGTACTGATGGGGATGATGAAAGACCAGGTATCGTTAGCGCAATGACGCCTCGCAGAGGAGGGCAGTTTCATTCGGATGCAAACGACGGCCGCTCCGCGAACCATGCCACCGCCAGGTCCTTGAACGCCTCAGCCGAAGGCGTCAGCGGATAGCGCTGATCATGCGCCAGCACGATGCTGTGCGTTGGCAATTTCTCCTCGGTCGGCCGACACACCAGCGCTTGGCCATCATAGCTGCGGTCACCAAATGGCCGGGTGTAGATCAGTGCCACGCCAAACCCGTTGGCGACCAGGCTACGCTGCATCTCGAAGGTGCGCACGCGGTGCACAGCGGCGGGCGAAAGATCGTAGAAGCTGAACAGGTCCAGCACATGCTGCCAGCTGTGGACCTGATCGGTGACTACCAGTGTGTATTCGGATAGCGCTTTGAGGCTGACGCGCGATTCCTTGGCCAACGGGTGATCGGCAGCCAGCAGTACCTGAGCGGTCAGCTGGCACAACTGGGTGCATTGAGTGTTCGGCGGCAGACCCAGATCGTAGGTGATCGCCAGCTCTATCGCACCCTCACTCAGCCGCTTGCCAACATAATCGAAGCTGCCTTCGCGCATATCGACCGTGACCCTCGGGCAGGACTCCTGCATCCGTCGCACAATTTGTGGCAGGCAATAGGGCGCCAGGTCTTCAAAACATCCGACCACCAACTCTCCGACACACTCTCCTGCATTGGCATTGATCTCGGCAAAGGTCCGAGCTTCGCTCAGAACGCGGCGGGCCTGGACCATGACGGTACGCCCGAACGGGGTCAGCGATATGCCGAGGCCACGTTGGCGCACGAAAATCGATTGGCCCAGCACCTCTTCCAATTCGCTGATGGCCGCCGAAATGGAGGGCTGTGAAACATGAAGCTCCATGGCGGCAGTCGTCAGGTTCCCGTGCTTGGCCGCTGCGAGCGCGTAGCGCAGTTGTCGCAGTGTGAACTTCATAGGTTTTTCCGTTGTGATACATCAGGACATATTATTTTATCCTTTTTTGAGGTTGTGAAATATTTCCTCTGTGCAGTGGCCACCGATCACAGGTGCCACGCCGATGCCGATTGCAAGGCTGATCAGCCAGTTTGGCGACCCTCTTTGGGCCGGATGCCCTCGACTACTGCAATCCATGTTCTTGTTTGGGAGCGTCACAATGAAAATTACAAAGGCTCTGCTGACCACCACACTATCTTTCGGGCTGCTGGCGGCCGCTGGTGCCAGCCAGGCGGCCGGCTGGTGCGAGTCTGGCAAACCGGTGAAATTCGCCGGATTGAACTGGGAAAGCGGGATGCTGCTCACGGACGTGATGCAGTTCGTGCTGAAAAATGGTTATGGCTGTGAAACCGACAGCCTGCCGGGCAACTCCATCTCCATGGAAAACGCCCTGAGCAGCAACGACATTCAGGTGTTTGCCGAAGAGTGGGTGGGGCGCAGCGAGGTCTGGAACAAGGCGGCGGCCGCCGGCAAGGTCGTTGGCGTCGGCGCGCCGGTCGTTGGCGCGGTCGAAGGCTGGTATGTGCCGCGTTACGTGATCGAAGGCGACCCCAAGCGCAAACTCGAAGCCAAGGCACCGAACCTCAAGACCATCGCCGATCTTGGGCAATACGCCCAGGTATTCAAAGACCCGGAAGAACCGGACAAGGGGCGCTTCTACAATTGCCCGGCCGGCTGGACCTGCGAGCTGGACAACAGCGAGATGCTCAAGCACTACGGCCTGGAAAGCAGCTACACCAACTTCCGCCCGGGCACCGGCCCGGCACTGGATGCCGCCGTGCTGTCGAGCTACAAGCGTGGCGAGCCGATCCTGTTCTACTACTGGTCGCCGACGCCGCTGATGGGCCTGGTCGACCTGGTCAAGCTGGACGAGAAGCCAGGCGTGGATAAATCCCTGACCATCAAGGTGGGCCTGTCGAAGGCCTTCCACGAGCAGGCGCCGGAACTGGTGGCAGTGCTGGAAAAGGTCAATCTGCCGATCGACCTGCTGAACCAGAACCTGGCGCGCATGAGCAAAGATCGCATCGAGTCGCCGGAACTGGCCAAGTTGTTCCTCAAGGAGCACCCCGAGGTCTGGCACAGCTGGGTCAGCGAAGACGCAGCCAAAAAGGTGGACGCGGCACTCTGAGCGTATGGGCTTGTCCGGCTCCTGCCGGACAAGGCACGCGACAGTCCGTTTCATGCACTTGCTCGAGAGAATTCCATGTTTCCCAAGAACTTCACGTTTTCCATTGCCGACTGGGTCAATGGCTGGGTCGATGCGCTTGTAACCAACTACGGTGACGTGTTCCGGCACATCTCCGACACCCTGCTGTGGGCCATCGTCAACCTCGAAGGCCTGCTGCGCGCAGTACCCTGGTGGCTGATGCTGGCCATTGTTGCTGGTATCGCCTGGCACGCCACCCGCAAAGTCGTGACCACTGCCGTGATCGTCGGCTTGCTCTTTTTGGTCGGCGCGGTCGGCCTCTGGGACAAGCTGATGCAGACCCTGGCGCTGATGCTGGTCGCAACGCTGATATCGGTCCTGGTCGGCATTCCGCTGGGTGTGCTGTCGGCGCGCAACGATCGCCTTCGGGCGGTGTTGATGCCGCTGCTCGACATCATGCAGACCATGCCCAGCTTCGTGTACCTGATACCGGTGCTGATGCTGTTCGGCCTGGGCAAGGTGCCGGCGATCTTTGCCACCGTCATCTATGCCGCGCCGCCGCTGATTCGCCTGACCGACCTGGGCATTCGCCAGGTGGATGGCGAGGTCATGGAGGCGATCAACGCTTTCGGTGCCAATCGCATGCAACAACTGTTCGGTGTGCAGCTGCCACTGGCGTTGCCGAGCATCATGGCCGGTATCAACCAGACCACCATGATGGCCCTGTCGATGGTGGTCATCGCCTCAATGATCGGTGCCCGCGGCCTGGGTGAAGACGTCCTGGTCGGCATCCAGACCCTGAATGTGGGCCGCGGCCTCGAAGCGGGCCTGGCCATCGTGATTCTGGCGGTCGTGATCGACCGTATTACCCAGGCCTATGGCCGACCACGGCATGGGGTGGGCAAATGAGCGCCAAACAGACAATGAACAAGATCGAAGTCAAGAATGTCTTCAAGATATTCGGTGCTCGCGTCGAAGATGCCCTGAAACTGATCCGCCAGCAAAAAGCCAAGGATCAGGTCCTGGCCGAAACCGGCTGCGTGGTTGGGGTCAACGATCTCTCGTTGTCCATCGGCAGCGGCGAGATCTTCGTGATCATGGGGCTGTCGGGCTCGGGCAAGTCGACCCTGGTGCGCCACTTCAACCGCCTGATCGACCCGACCAGCGGCCAGATCCTGGTCGATGGCGAAGACATTCTGCAGTACGACATGGACGCCCTGCGCGAATTCCGCCGGCACAAGATCAGCATGGTATTCCAGAGCTTCGGCCTGTTGCCGCACCGCACCGTGCTGGACAACGTCGCCTACGGCCTGAAAGTCCGTGGCGAGAGCAAGGCCAGGTGCGCAGAGCGTGCCCTGCACTGGATCAACACCGTGGGCCTCAAGGGTTACGAAAAGTCGTACCCGCACCAGTTGTCGGGCGGCATGCGTCAGCGCGTCGGCCTGGCCCGCGCCCTGGCAGCCGACACCGACATCATCCTGATGGACGAAGCCTTCAGTGCGCTCGACCCGCTGATTCGCGCCGAAATGCAGGACCAGTTGCTGGAGCTGCAGAAGACACTGCACAAGACCATCGTCTTCATCACCCACGACCTGGACGAAGCGGTGCGTATCGGTAACCGGATTGCCATTCTCAAGGACGGTCGCCTGGTCCAGGTCGGTACGCCGAAAGAAATCCTCTACCAACCTGCGGACGAATATGTAGATCGTTTCGTGCAGCGTCGCGTAGCTTCGCTTTAAGGAACCGGGTATATGTCGTTTGCCGAAAGAATCATCATCGCCGACGCGCCAGTGCGTTGGCAGGACGTGGTGGCAGTGGCCCGGCATGGCGCGAAGCTTGAGCTGGCCCCATCGGCCTGGGCCCGGATCGAGAACGCCCAGGCGATTGTCCAGCGCATCGTTTCCAGCGGTGACCGCGCCTATGGCGTCAACACCGGGCTTGGCGCCTTGTGCAATGTCTCGTTGCAGGATGAACAACTCAGCCAGCTGTCGCACAACACCTTGCTCAGCCATGCCTGTGGCGTGGGTACGGCGCTGTCGGACGAACAGACCCGGGCGATCATGTGCGCGGCGATCATCAATTTCTGCCAGGGCCGTTCCGGCCTGCAGCGCAAGGTGGTCGAGGCGCTGCTGACCTTGCTCAACCAGCACATCACGCCGCAGGTGCCGAAGCAGGGGTCGGTGGGGTACCTGACCCACATGGCGCATATCAGCATCACCTTGCTGGGCGTCGGCCAGGTCAGCTATCGCGGCCAGATCATGCCGGCGCAGCAGGCCTTGGCCGAGGTCGGCCTGGCGCCGGTCAAACTGGGTGCCAAGGATGGCCTGTGCCTGGTCAACGGTACCCCTTGCATGACCGGCCTTAGCTGCCTGTCCCTGGACGACGCCACTCGGTTGAGCCAATGGGCGGATGTCATCAGTGCCATGAGCTTCGAGGCCCTGCGCGGCCAGCTCGATGCCTTCGACCCTGAAATCATCGCGATGAAACCGCACCCCGGCATGCAGCGCGTGGGCAGTAACCTGCGACGCCTGCTCGACGGCAGCGAAATCATTGCCAGCAGCCAAGGCATACGCACCCAGGACGCCTTGAGCATTCGCTCGATTCCGCAGGTTCATGGCGCCGCCCGCGATCAGCTGGACCACGCTGCGCGGCAGATCGAAACCGAACTCAACTCCACCACGGACAACCCGATGCTGCTGGGTACGCCCGAGTCGTATCGGGTGGTTTCCCAGGCGAATCCGCACGGCCAGTCGGTGGCCATGGCGGCTGACTTGCTGGCCATCGCGGTGGCCGAGATCGGGGCGATTGCCGAGCGTCGTCTCGATCGCCTGATCAACCCGTTGGTCAGCGGATTGCCGGCTTTCCTGGTCAGCCAGCCGGGAGTTAATTCGGGGATGATGATTGTCCAGTACGTGGCTGCTTCACTGTGTGCAGAAAACCGTCAGCTGGCACAACCGGCAGTCGTCGACAACTACGTCACTTCCGGCCTGCAGGAGGACCATCTGAGCATGGGCACCAATGCCGGGTTGAAGCTGCACCGCGCCCTGGAGAACTGCACGCAGATCCTCGCCATCGAATACCTGCTGGCGGCCCAGGCATTCGAGTTCCTCAAGGAGCAGCGCTTTGGCGCGGGTACCAGCGTTGCCTGGCGGTTGTTGCGCGAACGGGTCCCGGCGTATGCCCAGGACCGTTGGCTGGCCCCGGATATCGCCAGCAGCGCATCGATCCTGAAGGATCCGGGCCTGCTTGGCGCTGCATTCCCCGAGCTGTTATGAGCGATGCAAGGGCCGCTCATGGCTTCGGCTCCTGAGGCGCAAGACCTGTGCAATCGGGGGGCAAATGCCCCCTTGATTGTGAACGACCAATATTCAGAAAAAAGGCCAGGGTGCCATGCACCCTGGCCGAGCTCATTTCAAGTTAGCGATTTTCGCTACCACGACCGCCGCCGTGGCTGTCCTGTCCGCCTTTACGTCCAGCCTCAGAGTCGCGTTCATCACCTCATGTCGTCACACAGGAAAGTCTGTGTTCAACTCGGACGTCAGGCAGAGGGGCGTTTGCTCTACTGCATTTTGCTCGGCCCGACGGGTTGCGCGAAAGAACCCGTGCGGGCGCCGGTGGTGCAGCAGAGCTTTGTTCGCCAACCTTTGGGAAGGATCTGGCTTGCATCGGCTTTGACGGCACGGTCGTTCAGCTCCTGCGTCGTGAATGGGTGATTGCAAAACCCACGATCATTCCAAGCGCCGCTGTGCCTATCAGTAGAGGCGTCTTGTCTTTTGACTTCCTCCAACCCCCGTCGATACTCCTCCTGCCACTCGGCGGCTCAAAGAGGTTGCCTGATGATGTTTCGGCTTTCGGGCTGCGGTTTATCCCCCGACGCGTCAGCCACCCCGATAACAGAGGCAGGCCCGGTACCAGGTAGCTGGCCAGATGCGCCAGGCGGGCCGTGGCACCGACCGTGGTGTGAGCGCGTGGTGAGATTGCGCAGGCCACCATGGCCTTCGCCACAAGTTCGGGATCATATACAGGGCCCGGAGGCGTCAGCGCATGGCCTGTGTAGTTGCCGCCGTCTCGGAAGCCCGGTGTGTCCATGACGGCCGGATAGATATCGCACACGTGGATATCGGGAAACTCCGTCAATTCCCCCCGCAGCGCCTCGGTCAGGCCGCGCAAGCCGAACTTGCTCGCAGAGTACGCGGCTGCATAGGGTTGGGCCACCCAGCTGCCCAGTGACAGTGTATTGATCAGGATGCCGCTGCCCTGGGCTTTGAAGAGGGGGAGGGCTACGAACGCACCGCGCAGGTAACCCATCAGGTCGGTCTGAATGACCTGCTCGTGGGCCTCCAGCGGTGTTTCCTCGAAATTGCCGACCGCCCCGACGCCGGCGTTGTTGATCCAGATATCGATTCGCCCGTGGCCGAATTCTGCTGCCTGTGCGGCCAGCGCTTGCACCTGGTCGTTGCGGGTGACGTCGGTCGTGATCGCGATGGCATCGGTACCGCAGTCGGTGCATTCATCCAGCACGTCGAACAACGCCTCTTCGTCGCGCGCAGCGAGCACCAGGCGAGCGCCCTTGCAGGCAAATGCGTGCGCGGCGGCACGGCCGATACCGCTGGAAGCGCCAGTGATCACCACGACTTTGCCGCGCAGTGGCCCTCTGCTCGGAACGCCCCCGCGGGGCGCTTCCTGTTCTGTGCCAGATTTCTTGTGGTCGTCAAGTGGCGCGATCGTTTCGCTGGCCTCGATCCGAGAAAGCTCAAGAGCGGTGCCATCGACCAGGGTCAACCTCAGCCCTTCAATCGTGCCAGCCTCCCGGTTCGGAAACACGGGTTCACCCTCGGCATCCACGCTGTCGTAGATGAAGCGCGTGCCTTCGATCCACCCCACGGCGGTCAAAAGCTCAGGGCCGAGATAATACTTCCCGTCTTGAAAGAAGCCAGGGAACTGATGAGCCCGCTCCACGTTTTCCACGCGATAGCGTTCACCTGGTTTCATACCTGTCGCTTGATCGATCATTTTGCGAACCCCTGTAGTTGGACCTCGGAAATGCCAGCCTTTGCTGTGCTAGTCAGAAGCAGGCCCGGTGCGCTTGACGCTGCGCGGGCCAGCAACGCTCCGGATACCAAAGCGCTCGTTGGCACCTGCCCCGGCAGGCGCATCTTTGCGTGTTGGATATGCAGGGGAAGCCAGGGCGGACCGCAAAGTTCAGACCAACAAGTCCGGTGGTACCAAACGGTGCTTCGCTGCATCCGTGTGTCACAGGATGATGTCCTGAACCGCCGCGCCCGTATTTCCGCTGGTTCCTCAGCCCTGGGCAGTAAACGCTGTGCTATCACTACCTGCATGGTTTTCGCCATAGGGGCCCGGGGATCTCATGATGAAGCGCCTTTATTGCCTGCTGTTGATTCTTTTCACCCTGCAGCCCATGGCCGGGCACGGTATCGAGGTTGCAGGCAGTGCCACAGATGGCGTGCCCGGTGAGCCGGCCGAGCTGACCATCGCCAATCGCAGCATCTTCATCTTCCACGCCACCTTGCTGGGGGAAACGCCGGCGGCGCGGGTGCAACGGGCCACAGCCGTGATCGAAGAGGCCTTGCGCGGGACTGATGAGCTGAAGGTCAGCGTCGACCCCATCCTGAATAGCCACCTGGTGCTATTGGGAGGGCGGCGTGCCTTCATCATTGCGCCGCAGGACCTGGGCCTGGCCGGTGGCGACACTCGCGAAGCCGCCGAGCAGGCAGCCGCTATGCTGCGCCTGGTGGTCGACGAGACCGGTCAGGCCCGCAGCCTGCGCTTTCTGCTCAAGGCAGCAGGCTACTCGGCGCTGGCCACGTTGATCTACGTGGTGCTCATCAAGGGCACCAACCTGGCTCGGCGCAAGCTCCAAGGCCTGTTGCCGCAGCTGATGCGCGAGCGCGCCCGGCAGATACGGCTCGGGCAGATGCCGCTGTTGGACATGCAGCTGGTCTACACCGTGATCGAACGCCTGTTGCGGCTGCTGCACTGGGGCGTAGTACTGTTGCTGAGCTACCA
Organism: Pseudomonas sp. 13159349; assembly: GCF_013305685.1. Lineage (NCBI taxonomy): Bacteria > Pseudomonadati > Pseudomonadota > Gammaproteobacteria > Pseudomonadales > Pseudomonadaceae > Pseudomonas > Pseudomonas sp. 13159349. Next base: position 2,636,185 of record NZ_CP045553.1, read on the forward strand.
GTGGCTGAGCTTCGTGCTGTCGCAATTCCCCTACACCCGGCCTTGGGGGGAAAGCCTCAACGTCCACTTGATCGACCTGTTACGTTATCTGCTCGACGGCATTTTGCAGGCAATTCCCGGCATCGCCGTGGCTATCATCATTTTTTTCATCGCCCGCGGTATCAGTGGCTTCAGTCGGCGCCTGCTGGAGCGCATGGCTCGGCCGGGCACCCTCAAGTGGCTGACCGAGGAAACCCTGCAGCCAACCACACGCCTGACCTCACTTGCCATCTGGCTGTTCGCCCTGGTGATGGCGTACCCGTACCTGCCGGGTTCCGGCACCGACGCCTTCAAGGGGCTGTCGGTGCTGCTCGGGCTGATGATTTCTCTCGGCGCCTCCAGCATTGTCGGGCAGGCGGCAGCGGGCCTGATCCTGACCTATTCACGCACCTTGAAGGCTGGCGAGTATGTGCGGGTAGGTGACCACGAGGGCACGGTGACCGAAGTCGGCATGTTCAACACCACGATCCGCACTGGACTGGGCGAAGTGTTGACCTTGCCCAATTCGATGATCACCGGCTCGGTGACACGCAATTTTTCACGTGTTGTACAGGGGCAGGGCTACATCGTCGATACTGTGGTCACCATCGGTTACGACACGCCGTGGCGCCAAGTGGAGGCGATGCTGGTGGAGGCGGCCAAGCGTACCGACGGCATACTGGAAAAACCCAGGCCGCAGGTGTTTCAGACCGGGCTTTCGGATTTCTACCCCGAGTATCGCCTGGTGGCGCAGGCGGTGCCGAGTGAGCCTCGGCCACGGGCAGAACTGCTGAGCCTGTTGCACGGCAACATTCAGGATGTGTTCAACGAGTACGGGGTGCAGATCATGTCGCCGCATTACCTGGGCGACCCCGCGCAGGAAAAGTGGGTGCCGCACGAGCGCTGGTTCACGGCACCTGCGCGGAAACCTGAGGTTGGCCAGCCGGGGGAATAGCGTCATAACGGTCGACGATGCCTAGCACCAGGGCGAATTGCGCGATGCTGGCGAGGTTCGACAGTACGGCAGCGGCGGCCAAGGGCCTCACGGCTGTGACTTGCCGACGTGCCTCATGGGCAAGCAGCGCAATGGTTGCCGTGCCGGAGGCGAAACCTGAGGCGATCGCGCTCAGGGGCAAGCCGTAGCGTGGGCCCACCAGACGCATTGCGATATGCCCCAGTGCACCGACGGTCATCAGCAGGACGACCAGCGTACAGATGGTGCGAGGGTTGAGTGCGCCATACGGCCCCATGAACCTGTCCGGTGTCAACGGTAGCACCACCAGCGCTACCGTCAGCAGCATCAAACCATCGCGCAGTTCTTCCTCGCTCAGCTGCTGGAGCACGAAATGGTGCAGCTCGCGGCGCAGTGCCAGCAGCACGGTCAGCACCACGCCGACCGCCGTGGCAAGTTCTGGCTCGTCAAGGCTCAGTGCGCCCAGCGTCAGCACCAGTAGCAGGGCGATTTCGCTGGTTACTTCGGGGTCTTTGTCGGCGTGTTTGCGGTAATGCATGCACAGCATCAGAACCAGGCTCAGGCTGGCGACCCCGACCAGTACCGGCCCGGCCAGCAACATGCTGACGTAGCCCAGCAGGGCGGTGATGGCGAAGGTCCTAAGGCCGGCAGCGGCATGATCTTCATTGCGGCCTTTCTTGCGCTCGCGCTCAAGCCCCACCAACATGCCGATGCCCAGCGCGACGGCACCGTGGCTGACATTTACCGCGTCGAGCATGGCGCCTTCGGGGTGTCCTTGGGGCTGACTTCCGCGCCGCCTTGCTCAAGGGCTATCAAGGCTGGCAGATCGAGTATCTCGACAAGCCTGCCACGCATGCTGACGATGCCCAGCGCGCGCATGCGGGCGACTGAGCGACACACGGTTTCCAGGCGCAGGCCCAGGTACGAAGCCATGTCTTCCCGGGACATGCGCAGCATGAAGCCGTGGGCAGAGTAGCCGCGGCTGAAGAAGCGCTGTGACAACCCAACCAGGAAGCTTGCCAGGCGCTGTTCGGCGGTGAGGTTGCACAGCATCAGCACCCGCTCATGCTCACGCACGATTTCTCGGCTCATCAAACGGTTCAGGCTTTGCTGCAGGACGGGAAAGTCACGCGCCAATGCCTGCAGCCGGCGATAGGGGACAGGGCACACCTCGCTGTCTTCCAGGGCAATGGCATCGCATACGTGATGTTCGGTGGCGATGGCGTCGAGCCCAAGTACATCGCCCGGCATCCAGAAATTGATCACCACGCCCTGGCCTTCGGCGCTGTTCAGGCTGGTCTTGAAGCTGCCACAGCGCACGGCATAAAGCGTCGTCAGCGGAGCGTTGGCGTTGAACAGCGCGGCGCCTTTGCGAATACGCATGCGCGGGCCGATCAGTGCGCCCAGGCAACTGTTGTCATGCACGGGCAGACCGGTGGGCAGGCACAGCCCGCTGACACGGCACTCTGTGCACAGGGTCGTCAGCGGTTTCAGGTGAATCGGGGTTGCCGGGCTCGACGCTGCAGGTTGGTCGAGCAAGGTCACTTTCAGTAGGCCAGTCATTTTCAGGCCTCCTTCGCGCATCGGAGACCTGCCTGGGCTGCCATCCCTGCATTGGCTTTGCCAACGCTGCCCATACCTGGGCGTGGTGACCAGTCGGCGAGCATGTCCCGCGAGTGGGGCGCGTTGAGGCGCGCATTCAACCGGTCGACAAAGGCTTGCGCTTCGGTGGACGTAACGAAGCTCACCCGGCAGTCGTCCATGCGGACCCACCAGCGGTTCTGCTGAGGGCTATTTTCGACGTAGATGTTCATGGAAGCCTCCAAAAGCATGCATGAGCAAACCAACTGCAAATCCATGCGAAAACGAAGGCATCCCTGCCGGCAACAGGGGTGTTCAGGGCGTGATTGCCATTTTCATCGCGCTATCGCGCTGGTTGGCGAACGACCATAGGCGACGTTCGATGGTTTTCATGAGCGCCATGGCACGCCTCCGGGGCATTCGATGATTGTTGTTGGTGTAGGGTCAGATTGCGCCGTTAACGGCCAAGAGCTTTGACCAGTATCAAATTTCCGCGCCGCGGGCGTTGCCGTTTGTCCGCCCAGTGGTTCAGTTGATAAACATCAAATCCGCCAGGTGCGGGTGATGGATGATCCAGGAACACTTCCCAACCGCTGAGGTGCGCCATGGACAACCCGCAAAGACTCTTGCTGATCGCCTCGCCCCTGATGCGGCGCACCCCGGTCTACGACCGTGCGGCTGCGCTGGCCAAGGCCAAGGGCATGGCCCTGCATATCGTTGCTTTCGACTATCTCGAAGGCCTTGCCACGGCGGGCCTGGTCAACGACCAGACACTGGCTGTGATGCGTGAAGGTTATGTACAGCAACACCGTGAATGGCTGGAAACCCAAGCGCTTTCGATGCGCCGTAACGGGGTCACGGTCACCACCGAAGTGGTATGGGTGCAGCATCCGCTGGACGAGATCCTCGTCCACCTGCGCGAGCAGCCGTTCGCCATGCTGATCAAAGCCTTCGAGCATGAACCCTGGTGGGCGCGGGCGATGTTCACCTCGCTCGACATTCAGTTGCTGCGGGAAACCCGCATCCCCCTGCACCTGGTGCATCAGGCCAGCCACGCGCTGCCGCGCAAGATTCTGGCTGCCGTGGACCTGTCCCGCCCCGAGGACCAGTTTGAGGGGTTCAATGACCAGATCATCAGTGAAGCGCTGAAACTGGCATTACAGTGCAACGCCCAGATCGAACTGCTATATGCCTACGACCTGGGGTCCATGTACCTGGACTCAGGCGGCAGCCGCGAGCATTCGTTTCTGTTCGACTCCAACCTCGCCCAGACACTGCACGAGGCGCAAAGCGAGGCATTCCAGGCACTGGCCGAACGTAACGGTATCGCCGCCGAACACCGCCACCTGCGGCTGGGAGACCCGGCCAAGGTGCTGGCGCTGTTCATGGAGAACAATGATATCGATGTGCTGGTCATGGGCAGTTACCACCATCGCGGCATTGGCTGGTTCATCGGTAGCACTGCGGAGCGGGTATTGCATCGGTTGTCCAGCAGCGTGCTGGTGATATCACCAGAGCATTCCCAAGGCTGAGAGACAAGGCCCGAAAGGGCCTTGCTTTCAGGCGTGAAGATCGAGCTCGTGAAGGATTTCGCTGACATCGCCACCCAGGTAGCGGGAGGTGAACCCCAGGGTCTTGGTCAGCCGGTGCATGGCGTAGTTGTTCGCCAGGTCCCTGGAGATCATGCAGTGGAAGCCATTGCGCTTCGCGGCCGCGATCAGGTGCTGCATCAGCAGCCGGCCCAGCCCCTTGCGTTGCCATTCTTCATTTACGGCTACCGCGCATTCGCACTGGAGGCTGCCGGGAACACTGGCATACCGGCTGACCCCGATCTGGCGCAACTGGCCATCTGCATGGACCAGGGCAACGTAGGCTTCGCACTGGTGATGATCCACCGGCATATGCTGCGCATCCAGGCTCGGCACACCGCCACTGAGCCCGGCGATGAAGCGGAAACGCCGGGCCTCGAAGGCGATCGTGCTGAGAAAGCGGCGGTCCCTTTCGCGGTCTTCCTCGCGCAGGGGGCGGATCAGTACGGCAGAGCCATCAGAAAGCTTGTCGATCCAATGCTCGCACGCGTCTGGCTTTTCAGTCTGTTGCCTGTTCATGTCGCCTCCCGGTCACCTGGTCGATGCTTGCCAGAGCTGTTGTACCGTGCTGGGCGGCGCCGGTTCTGACAATCGTCAAGTTCCGGCTCGGATGGTGGTTTTCTGATCTGCATCAAGCGCGAACAGGCCTGCTTTCGGACAATCGCCTCCATCATCACGCCAGCCGCGCAAGCCCGGAGGTTCGCCATGGGTCAATATCGTCAACTGCTGGTGCTGCTCACCGAGCTCGATCCGCATTCGGCCGCGCTGCGCCGGGCCCTGGCCCTGGCGCATGTCAGTGGTGCCAGTGTGCATGTACTGGGCTTGTTCGAACCGACGCAGGAGCACCTGCTGCGCGAAGAGCGATTGAACGAGGCCGATATCCAGCGTCAGTTCGACCACTACGGTTTGCGGCTGGCGGGGTTGGTCGAGCGTCACCGTGGCAGCGGCATCGCTTTGACGGTCGACACCTTGCAGGCAGATGACATCCGCAGCCAGGCCATCGACTACATCAGCGAACTGCACCCCGATATGGTCATCAAGGACAGCGAAGTGACGCCAACCATGATGCGCCTGTTCAGCACGCCCCTGGATTGCGCGTTGATGCGGGGCTTGAAGGGCATCACGCACTTCGTACCGGAGGCGGCGGTGTCGCTGCCCCGGCGCGTGCTGGTCGCCGTGGACACCTCCTTCAGCGAAACCCCCGAGGACCAGGCGTCCTTCAACCGCAGGCTGATTCGTGCAGCGCAGGCGCTGGCACTGCAATGCGATGCACAGCTGCACCTGCTCTCGGCCTACAACCTGGCGGGCGTGTTCGCCTCGGACATGAACGTTACCCAGGCGTGGATCGATGAGATGCGCAATGCCTTGAAGGAGCCGTTCGACACCTTGGCGGACGCCGAGGGGGTCCCGGCCGATTGCCGCCACTTCCTGGAAGGTGGCCCGGTTCAGGTGATTCGCGAGCAAGTCGCTGTGCTGGATATCGACGCGGTGGTCATGGGCGTCGTGCAGCCAAAGGGCCTGGACAAACTGCTCGGCGACACCACAGAACGCATCGTCAGCCGCCCGCCGTGCAGCGTCCTTGCGGTTCACCCTCAAGCGGCCGAAACCTTGGAGCCCTAGCCATGCAACTGACATTCCTCGGTGGTACCGGGACCGTGACGGGCAGCAAGTTCCTGTTGACCCACGAGAGCAGCCGCGTGCTGATCGACTGCGGGCTGTTCCAAGGCTACAAGCAACTGCGCCTGCGCAACTGGGAACCGCTATCGGCGGCGCTGCGCGCGCTTGATGCCGTGGTGCTGACCCACGCCCACCTCGACCACAGCGGTTATCTTCCGGTGCTCGCGAAGGAAGGCTATACCGGGCCGATCTACGCAACACCGGCCACCTGTGCCTTGGCCGAAATCCTGTTGCTCGACAGTGCCCGGCTGCAAGAAGAGCAGGCAGAGCATGCCAACCGGCACGGCTACTCGAAGCATTCGCCGGCACGCCCGCTTTACACCGAACAGGATGCAAAGCGTGCATTGGCATTGTTGCGCCCTGTGGAGTTGCATCACCCGACCATGATTGCGCCGGGGATGGAGCTGTTGTTGCGCACGGCTGGGCACATACTCGGCGCGGCGACGGTACAGATCAAGGTCGACGGCCAGACCTTGGTCTTCTCTGGCGACCTGGGTCGGCCACAAGACCCGATCATGCGCGCGCCGGAACTGATCAGGACGGCAGACGTGCTGCTGGTGGAGTCCACCTATGGCGATCGCCAGCATCCAAGCGAATCGACCGAACAGTTTCTGACCCAGGTCATCAACCAGACCCTCCTGCGCCACGGCATCACCTTGGTGCCCTCATTCGCGGTTGGCCGGGCCCAGTTGCTGATGTATTACCTGTACAAGCTCAAGCGCGATGGCCTGATACCCGACATTCCGGTCTACCTCAACAGCCCGATGGCCACAGACGCAACCACCCTTTACCAGCAGTTCCGGAGCGAGCATCGCCTGACGTTGGCGGAATGCGCCGACATGTGCAGGGACACGCATATCATCCGTACCGTCGATGAATCCCGGCATCTGGATCAGCTGCGTGAGCCCGCGGTCATTATCGCCGCCAGTGGCATGGCGACCGGTGGACGAGTCTTGCACCATCTCAAGGCGCTGGCCCCCAACCCACGCAACAGCATTCTGTTCTCTGGTTTCCAGGCCGGCGGTACGCGCGGCGCCGACATCGTCGCCGGTGCGCGCAGTGTCCGCCTGCACGGTGAAGACGTGCCTATCCGGGCCCAGGTGCATGCGATGGATAATCTCTCTGCGCACGTCGATGCCGACGAGATCATGGAGTGGTTGCGCGGTTTCGCCCGCCCGCCACGCCAGACCTATGTCATCCATGGTGAGCCGCACGCCGCCGACACGTTGCGGCGGCGGATCAGCATCGAGCTCGGTTGGCAGGTGTACGTACCCGAGTACCACGAAACGGTTGCTATTGACCCAGTGCGCTAGCCTGGGCCGGGAGGCTGTCATGGATACACAAGCAAGGGCGAAACTCCGGGCCTGGATGCATCGGCCACGGGGTAGCCTGGGGTTTATCGTGGCAATCTTCGCACTGCTCGTCGTGGTCGCTGCCTACCGGTCGTTGAACCCGAACTGGCGCCTGCCGATGCAACATCCACTTATGCTGCTGGCGTTGCTCGCCTTGTGCGTGGCGTTGGGGTGGGTGGTGCAGCGTGGCGTGAAACGCACGGTAGGCAAGACCATATTCAACGGCCAGGCCACGGGCTGGCAGGCTCGGCTTGCCTTCCTGCGCTCGGTCACCCAGGAGTCGAACGTGCTCTTGGGCATGTTGCTGTTCCTGGCGTTGCTCGCTGGCGGCACGGTTTGGCTGGCGGGGCGCTCGGTGGACCGAATCGTGGAAAATTGCACAGACAGCCTGCAGGCCCGGGTGAACACCCCTGAGGATGAAAAGCTCACGGCATTGGTCGGCAAGCCGGTGTGTACCTGCCTGGCGCAGACGTTTCTCGACCGTAATGGGGTGATACGCCTGGCCTTGTTCGAAACGCCGATGCGGGAAGTGAGCGCATACAAGGCGTTGACGGCAGACGATGAACAGCGCTGCCTCGAGCAGTTCGACCTGCTGCCTGAAGAGGCCCGGGCGACGCTGCCTTGAATGTTATGTAGTGCTTGCCAGTAGCTGAAACGACAGGCGCCCGTCGCGGCGCGGGAGGTTTCCATGTCGCATGATCTTGCTCTTTGTTCACGGATACCTCCTCGTGCGGATAGGGCCGGAGGTCGTGGGGCTTGCAGCGGGCGGGGCAGCACGGTGGCTGCCCCAGGCGCTGGCGCAGCGGCGCTTCAGGTCAGGTTGAGGCGATGGATGACCTGGGCCGGATCATCCGGATCGGTAGTGGTGGTGAATCCTGCCGCCTTGGCCAGGTCGCGCATCGCCAGGTTGGCGGCTGAGTCGATCGAGTACATCTGCCGCAGGCCCTTTGCCCGGGCATGATCGGTCAGGTGCTTGAGCAGCAGGCGGCCCAGGCCATGGTGCTGCCAGCTGTCGAGTACTGTCACGGCGCATTCGCATTCATCCTTGCCGGCAATGGCGGCATAACGCGATATGCCCACCTCCTGCAGCTCGCCGTCCACATGGGCGAGGGCGACATAAGCCGCTTGTCGGTCCTGGTCGACCGCCATCAACTGGTCGAGCATCGCCTCACCGGGCTCTTTGATCTGGCACAGGAAGCGAAAATGCCGCGACTGCGGTGACAGCCGTTCGATGAAGGCCCTCTCGCGCTCCCGGTCCTTGGCTTGTAGCGGCCTGATCAGTACATGGGTGCCATTGTCGAGGGCTTCGATCCAATGCTCGCCCACAGGCTTGGGAAACGAGGGCGCGGTATGTTGACGGGAAGTATCAGCAGAAGCCATGGCAGTATCCTCGTGTGATTGAGATGGGGCGGTTGGGCGCTTGAATTTGCACTCCAGTTAATTCCATTGATGTTTTATTTCCAGCCATTGACTGTTTGAAAGCCATTTGTCTGCAGCTGGAAAGAATATGTTTTCCTCCGACTCCATGTGGTCGTAATATTTTTCGATATAGTCATCGACAGTGTCAGCGATTACTTTCGTGTCTTTTGTCGTAGCCGCTAATGTTTTCAATTGCCCAGCAATGCGCGCAAATGCCTGGTGATCTCGCTCGATATCCAGGATCCGCGGGTGGATCGGCGCCTCCGTGGCCAGCAAGGCTCGCCGAATGATTTCTTCATTCTCATGGTGGTGCCGCTCTGCATTGCTGTGCAAGGCCTCCAACATTTCGAACAAAAGCTTACAGTCATCAGTGGCATCGGGTTCATGCTTTAGCTTTTTCAGCAACTTCCTGATCTGGCTTATCTTATTGGCCATGTCATGGTGATAGGCGTGAAGTTCGTTCAGTAAGGTATTCATGACACATCCTCTACACGTTACCAGACAATGCAGATTTATAAGGCCCAGGGGCCTTCAGACAGGAACACGGGTTGAAGGCTGTCTAAGTCGAGCATGAGGGCAGCGCACTGGCCTGACTTGATCTTGATCAAGCTTTAGGGCACAGCCATGACCCTTGGTCAGTTGCCTCAGAAACTTCGGGCGAAGCGGCTAGCGTTTATAGAGCCCGCAAGAAAAAGCGGAGACATCGTCATGTCAGGCCCTGAAGATATGGGTATAAAGCCCCAGGTAAAGTGCCTTGCGTGCTCTTTGAGCCGACTTTGCCTGCCCGCCAGCCTAAGCGTCGATGAAGTGGAAAAGCTGGAGCGTATCATTCGCCGTAACCGCCCTTTGAAGAGGGGCGAGTATCTGTTCAAGGCCGATGAGCCCATGGAGCATGTGTTTGCCCTGCGCTCAGGAGTCATCAAGAATTTTCTGATTGATACCGAGGGCAACGAGCGGGTCACCGGCTTCGTTCTGCCGGGCGAAATCTTGGGGCTGGACGCTATCGGGGCAAGTCATTATCGGAGCTATGCGTTGGCGCTGGACGTTTCGCTGGTCTGCTCGATCCGGCTGGACCAGTTGGTTGATCTGTCGGGGCAGATACCCGGATTGCGCTATCAACTGTTGCACATGCTCAGCCTGGGTATTCAAGGCAAGGACGAACACCTGCGCTGTTGCCACGGACGAGCCGAGCAGCGCCTTTCGCTTTTCCTGTTGGGCATGGCGGCGCGTTATCAAGAAAGAGGTTTGCGTGCAGACGTCCTTAATCTGCCCATGTCGCGAGGAGATATCGCAAACTACCTGGACCTTACCCTGGAAACTGTCTCCCGGCTTTTCAGCCGGTTCAATCAGGCTGGGCTCCTGCAATGCGTTGGCCGGGAAGTCCGACTCATCGATCAACAGGGCCTGCTCAAGCTCAGTCGGATGGAGGAGCCGAATTGAGGGCCTCGAGAATCCTGTCATAACGTTGCACAGGCCCATTCAGAGGAAATTGACAATTCCAGGATGGACGCGACACATGGTCTGCCCGCAACCAGATACGCTGTATCGGGACCCCTTTTTGCCAACAGATGCGCGCGGCATGCCTTGCCACCAAGGATGGCGCGCAGCAGTAGACAGTGTCCGGCTTGAAATCCTCCAGCTGTTCAGTCAGTTGACTCCAAACGCTTCTGCTGTTGCGCGGCACCGAGGTAAACGCTGAGATCCATGGCTTACATTCAGCGGGCAGTTGCTCCTGCTCAAAGCTTTCGTGCAACAGCCTCACCTCTACCCAAGGTAGCCAACAGCGAACCTCATCCAGTGTGCAAAGTAGCGCCAAAACCCCCTCGCCGTGAGTGATAGCCAGCAGTCGCACACTCTGCAAGGGCACCGGCCAGGCGCTGCCCAGAGGGCCTGAGTACTCCAGCAGATCTCCGACCTTCAATGCCAGGACGCTGCGGGTGGCGACCATGAACTGACCTGCTGCGCCAGGCATGCTGATGTAGTTGCAGGTCCAGCGCTGGGTTTGATTCGCCAGTTGGCAATACTGGCCTGGCATCGCCTCGCTGCGTTGCGGGTTGCACAGCATCAGGCGAAGGTACTGTATGCCGGGCCCCGGCAATGTTTCCAGCAAACGGACACACTCACTGTCATCCTGGTCCATATGCGCCTCGAACAGGTTTGGGCGGGCCACGTTCCATATAAGCTAAGCCCCTGCGATGGCAACACTTTGATCAGGATCAAACCGACAGAGGATGGTGGCCGCATCCTGATTGATAAAGGTCAAACGGGGGCTTGCCTGCCAGCGCAATATCGAGGCGTCTCCCAGGGAGGCATTACTTATTAGAGGAGGTCGCCATGTCCGAAACAGCGAAGAAAGTACCTGTCACTTCCGCAACCACCCAACCTGCCAAGGCTACGCCACCAAGTACCGAGGCATCGGACCTGTGGCGCCCATTCCAGCAGTTGCGGCGTCAGATCGACAGCCTGTTCGACGATTTCGGTCGCCGGCCATTGCGCATGCCGTTCAGCCATACCCCGTTCGATGTCGAGCCATTCTGGCGCCGTGAACTGTTCAGCCATGGCATGCCGGCGATGGATATCAGCGAACTGGCCGATGAGTTTCGCATCAGCGCCGAACTGCCTGGAGTGGACGACAAGGACATCGAGATCAAGCTGGTCAATGGCAACGTTGTGATCCGCGTCGAGAAGCAGGAAGAGGTTGACGAAAAACGCAAGGAGTACCACCTGTCAGAGCGTCACTACGGCAGCTTCGAGCGGGTCTTCCAGTTGCCCCGTGAAGTCGACGCTGAAAAGATCACTGCCCAGTTTGCCAAGGGCGTGCTGCTGGTGCACTTGCCCAAACGCGCCGAAGCGATTCACCCTGAAAAAGTGATTCCCATCACCAAATGAGCGACCCGGCCGCGTTCAGGAGCATGGACGCTCCCTTCTCGTGTTACAGCGCAACGGTGCTCCAACCAACTGCCCCAGGTGACCTTCGCAAGCCGTCTGTTTGTGGCACTGGACGCCACACCCAGACGCCTGAACAGGCGCTATTTGGCTTTCCAGTATTTCTGCATTTCGAGGAACAGGAACGACGCGGTCCAGGTGATCAGCACCAGGCCTGTCAACGCTTGCAGGCCGGTGAGGTACTTCAGATGGCCGTTAGGCGCTATGTCGCCAAAGCCTATCGTGGTGTAGGTGGTGAAGGAAAAGTACACGCAATCCAGGAAGCTGCCGTCGAAGTTGCCACTGAGCGTGCCCCAGCCTTCGGCGTGAATCATCAGGTAATACACCAGGGCGAAACACCAGACCTCCAGCGCATGAGCCAGCAGCGCGCCGAATACGCCTGCGACGATCCGGAATCGGTTCCACAGTTTCAACCGCGGTAGCCAGTCGTTCAGGCGCAGCAGGCATTCGTAGTGGATGATCACCACCAGGATCACCACCAGCATGTTGATCAATGTGACGGTGAGCATGGTCGGTACTCGGACTGGATCGGAGTGTCATTTGGCCGCATCGACCAGATTATAGGTGGCAGGCTCCTTGGCCACCGGCAGCAGCGCCGGGAATTCTTCCGGGGTGATGGTTTCCCTGGCCAACAACAGGCGTGCCCCAGTGTCCAGGTCGGCGCGTCGTTGCTCGAGCAAGGTCCGGGCACGGGCGTAAGCGTCTTTCAGCAGGCCTCGAATACCCAGGTCGATTTCGCGCGCGGTCTGCTCTGTACAGGTAGTCCCCAATGCGCGCTGGCCCTGGCTATCAACTCTTGCCGCGCTTTGCGGTATTTCATGCTGGCGAACAAAGTGGCGAATACGCCTACGAAGAAAATGTACCAGCCGATCGGGCCGAAGAACAGTTCCAACGCCTTGCCCGGGTCGCCGAGCGTTTTCACCTCGATGCCGTTGGGCTGCAGGATTTCCGCGCCGACGATCCAGATCGCCAGGTTGATGACGATAGCGACGAATACCGCAAACAGCAGGTCGTTGCGCATGATGCCTCTGGTGCTTGCGGGCACGGTTATATCCCACTTTTGGAACTATCGTGCTGTTTCAAGCAATCGATTTTGTCATTTTACGATCCCTCTCCAAGCACCATTGAACTGCATAAATCAAAGGTTCCAGGGCGCGTCGGGATTTCTCGCAAAAAGCGATGATGGCACGTTGACTCTCCCCTTAGGGGGAGACTTTAGACTCCCGGCCCTCGATATATCTGGCCTGAAAACAGCATTTTTTGGCCCGATGAATTTATTCATTCAATGCGGCTTTTGTAGGGAAACAATCAATGAACAATCCCTTGGAATTGGACAGCGTTATCAGCAGTACACAGGAGATTCTTGCGCAGTTGCTGGTGTTGGACCGGGCCGACGTGGCAGAGCACAGCAGTATCGTTGACGACCTCGGCGCCGACTCGCTGGATATCGTCGACCTGAGCTTCCAGCTGGGCCGTCAGTACGGTTGCACCTTGCCGAAAACCAGCGTGCTGGATCACGCGGTAGCGGTGTTCGGCGACGCCACCCGGTTTGTCGAAAAAGGCCGAATCACGCAGGACGGCGTGGCCTTGCTGGAACAGAGCCTCAGCGCTTATGCGCCGGGCCAGTTGCACGCGGGCATGCAGCCGGGCGAAGTCTTCTCGGCCACCACCGTGCGTAACTGGGCGCAGCAATGCCATAACGTTTTCAACTACCTCCCCGAGACCTGCCCTGAGTGTGGGGCGGTACATGCCCAACTCAATGAACGCAAACAAGTGGTGTGTGGCGGTTGCAGTGCTCGTCTGACCCCTCTGGACGGTGACTCGATCTCGCGTCTGTTGGTTGAGCAGTACGCGGCCAACCAGTTGAAGGCTTCGGTGTAGGGGTTGCCTTGATGCAGGCCCGAGAGGTTCTGGTCACCGGCTATGGCCTGGTGGCTCCCACGGCACTGGATGCAGCCTCGCTGTTCACGACGATCAGCGAAAACCGTTCCTGCATTCGCCAGCACCCGGCGTTTGTCGAATTGGGGTTTGCGAACCCGGCGGCCGGATTTATCGATGAGCAACAATGGCAGGTGATCGCTGCGGCCTTTCCGGGCGATCTGCAGACCACCTCCCGCCAGGAATGGCTGGCGCATTACGTGGCCCGTCAGGCGTTGGCCCATGCCGGGTTGGCCGACGGCGCATTTGCCCGAGTCGCCAGCGGTATTTTCGTCGGGGCCAATAAATACTGCATGAGCGGTGATTTGCGGGACGCCAGCCGTTACATGGACGATCAGGGGCGGGTCGATCTTGACCAGTACCTGGATAACCACACCCTCAGCGGTGGGGCGTTCGCCCGGCGGGTTGATCAGCAAACCCGCCATCTCGCCGAATGGCTGGGTGTACGTGACCATATCTCCACACATTCCGATGCCTGTGCCGCTGGCACCATGGCCATCGGCAGCGCCTATCGAGCGATCGCCCGTGGCGAGATCGACCTGGCGTTGTGTGGCGCGGTGGAGTTGATGGCCCATGAATTGTCTTACTACAGCTTTGATGGGCTGGGCGCACTCTGCCAGCGAGTGGACTTTTCCCCACAAGAACAGAGCCGACCGTTCATGCCAGACCGCTGCGGTTTTGTGCTGAGTGAGGGGGCGGCGCTGTTGGTGCTGGAATCCCGCGAGCATGCCGAGCGTCGTCAGGCCCGCTCGCTGGGCCGGGTGCTGGGTTACGTGAATCTGTGCGAGGCAGAGAAAATCACCTCCAGCAGCCGCGATGGCAGCAAGTACGCCGCCTGCATGACCGCGGCCCTGGCCGATGCCGAACTGCCCAATGCGGCTGTGGACCATGTGAATGTTCACGGTACGTCGACACAGGCCAATGACCGTTGCGAGGCCCTGGGCCTGGCGCAGGTGTTCGGCGAAACCCTGGAGCAGATGACGTTCACCGCCAACAAATCTGCCGTTGGGCACTCGTTGGCCGGCAGTGGTGCCATTGAGGCGGTGCTGTCGTTGATGAGCATTCAGTCGGGCGTGGCCTTGCCGACCCTCAATTTTCAGCCGGAAAAATCCGAATTTCCGGAGTTGAAATTCCTTTGCGAACCGTTGCAGCAACCGATCAATGTCGTGCTCTCAAACTCCTTCGGGTTTGGTGGCGTGAACAGTTCGTTGGTGCTGGGCAGGGCATGACATGACCAGATCCAATTCAACTGCTGTTTATATCACTGCAGCGTCGGTACTCAACGCCGCCGGTACTGAATGTGCGCCTCGTGACAGTCAACCTCAGGCCGCGCAACCGCTGGATTTCGACCCGGCACGCCTGGCCCGTTGCGTCGCAGCGCCCGCCTTGCCGGCTGGTGTGTATGACCGCAAATTGTCCCGCAGCCTCGAGCCTCAGGGCGCGCGCCTGCTGTATTGCGCCGGCCGCCTCGCCGAGGCCTTGCGTGAGCTGGAACTGCCCGATGAGCGGATCGCATTGACCGCTGCCATTCCGGAAGTGGATGGCCCCAGCTCGTGCTGGGATGCCGTGCAGGCCATTGGCGCACAACCGGCGGATCTGTTGGCGCAATTCTTTGCCCACACACCGCCGCTGCATGCGCTGATGATGCTCAACAGCAGCGTTATGGCCCACGCGGCTGAGGCCTTGCATTGCAAGGGCCCCATGGGCGGTTTTTGCTCCCAGGGCAATGCAGGACTGGATGCTTTGATGGAGGCCGCCGCCCATCTGAGCGAAGGCCGTGCCGATGCTGCCGTCGTCGTCAGTAGCAGCCCGAACATCACCCCGGCGTTGTACCTGCGTGACGCTACACACCCACCTGTGAACCCCGGCCCGTGGGTTTTCGGCGAAGGTGCTGCGGCACTGTTGCTGACGACCAAGCCGGGTCGTGGTGCTCAATCTGCGTTGCGCATTGCCGGGTTTGCCCGTGGTTACAGCGCGCAACCCGAGCGTGGGCTGGCGGTTGGTCGCGACGTCATCGAGCGTGCTTTGAGCAACGAAAAACTATGCCTCAGCGATGTCGGGCAGGTCGTCGCCGATGCACAGGACCCGCAGATTGCCGCATTGTTCACCCTATCGGGGCACACCCTCGAACACTCCAAGGCGTTGGTAGGTGACTTGGGCGCCAGCGCCTTGCTCAGCGAAATCGCTGTGACCTGGGCACTGGATTGCAGCCGTTACACGCTGTTGCTCGAACATAGCCGAGGTGGGCATTGGGGCGCGGTGCTGCTGGCCAGAACGTCGTCGGACACAGAGACAATGGAGAGTTACCCATGAGCCCCAGACGGATCGTGATCACGGGCATGGGCGCCGTCACCGGCTTCGGTTTCGAGTGGCAGTCCATGTGGCAAAGAATGTTGGCCGGCGAGCATTGCATTCGGCCATGGCAACCGGAAGGCGTCGAGGCGGGTGCGTTCCCTGTGCGTTACGCAGCGCCCGTGGATATGGGCTTGATGCCGGCACACTTGAAAGACCATCCGGCCTGGGGGTTGTCGCTGGAAAAACGCACCCGCTTTGGTTGGGTCGCGGCCACCCAAGCCATTTCCGACGGTGGCCTGAGCCCCGAACAGTTGCGTGGCGCGGCGGTATTGTCAGCGTCCGGCGCACCTGCTCATCGTTTGCAGGACATGCTGCTCAGCCTGGCGGATAACCCGGCGCAGGCACCGTCCTGGGCTCAGTTGATGGCGCGACAGGCGCAGGTCGATCCTGACAGTTCACTGTGTCAGAGCAACGACCGCCTTGCGCGGGTGATTGCCGATGGCATCGGCAGTGAAGGCCCGGTGATCAATATCAGCAGCGCTTGCGCGGGAGCATCCCAGGCCATCGGCAATGCATTCCAGATGATCCGTCGCGGCGAGGTCGAGCTGGCCATTGCCGGGGGCGCCGATTCGGTGCTGAGCCTGGACACCATGACCGCGCTGTATCTGCTCGGCGCCGCCAGCAGCGAGCAGCGTTGGGGCACCGAACTGTGTCGGCCGTTCGACCGCCATCGCAGTGGCTTGATTGCGGGTGAGGGCGGTGGTTTTGTCGTGCTCGAAACCCTCGAACGGGCGCTCGCCCGAGGGGCAACGCCGTACGCCGAAGTGCTGGGTTTCGGCAGCAGCCTGGATGCCTACAAAATCACCGCACCCGACCCGCAGGGCCGGGGAGCGGTGCTGGCGATGCAGGCGGCCCTGACAGATGCCGGGCTGGAGCCGCAACAGGTCGATCTGATCAATGCCCACGGTACGTCGACACCCCTCAACGATGCCGCCGAAACCCTGGCGATCAAGACCCTGTTCGCCGAGCGCGAACATTATCGGCGGTTGCTGGTGACGGCCAACAAATCCCAGTTCGGCCACCTGATTGCGGCCGCCGGAGCACCGGAGTTCATGCTCACGGCCCTGGCCTGCCGGGATGATCGGGTCACGCCGACCCTGAACCTGCATGATGCCGATGAACAATGCGACCTCGACTACTGCGCCCATCAAGCGGTCAAGCGCAAGGTCGACGTTGCCCTGAGCAACTCCTTCGGTTTCGGCGGCCTCAACACTTCACTGGCGCTGGGCAAGTACCGGGAGGCGCCGCGATGAAACAGGCGGTCGCGATTGCCGGTGCGGGCTGCGTGTTGCCCAGCGGCTGGGGTGTCGAGTCTTTCTGGGCGGCTGCGACCGAAGGGCGCAGTGCAATTACGGCGCTGAACGCCCGAAGGTTCAGCAGCGAACGCGTGGTAGCGTTCGGGCAAATTCAGGATCAGGACCACCAACGCAGCCGACAAGACCTTGCGCAAAACCTTCAGCGTTACTGCACGCCGGCAGTGATCTGGGGCGTCAGCGCGGTACGTCAGGCGTTGGCAGAAGCAGGCCTGGCCGATGAGCAGCCGGATGTCCGTTTCGGTTTGTATTGCTGTCAGGGCGGCTACACCCATCCGTCTCTGGAATCCTATGCCGAGTTGTTGCTCGGCTGTCGGCAGGACGGCGTCGCCGACATGGCGGCGTTCGCCAAACGGATCCTGCAAGACCGTGCCCAGGACCCTTTTCTGGTGCTCAAAGGCTTGAGCAACTGCTTGCTGGGTGTCACCAGCCTGGCGCTGAAACTGGTGGGTGAGTGCAACGCCTATATGCAAGGTGTCGCCGGCAACCTGGCAGCCTTGCGTGAGGCTACGGCCGCTTTGCAGGATGGCCGAATCGACGCGGCAATCGTTGTCGGTGCGGGCAGCGAACTGGATGCCCTGGCGCTGTCCGGGTTGGTCCAGGCGGGGGTCATCAGCGCCAACGGCTCGAACACTCTGCTGCCGTTTGACCTTCGGGGCACCGGTGGCATTGCCGGGGAGGGCGCGGCAGCATTGGTGCTGCGCCGGCGCGAAGACCTGCCGGCCGGCCCTCAGGCGTGCCTAGCCGACATGACGGCCCATGCCACCCTCGGTCGCTTGAGCCTGCCCGACAGCCCAACCGATCTATTGGTGTGCAGCGGCACCGGCGATGCGCACAAAGACCGCGTGTTGTGCCAGACGCTGGCCCTTGCGCGCGCCTCGCACATCACCAGCGGGTTGGCGATAAACGGCATTCTCAGCGCAGCGCCGAGCCTGGTGGATCTGATGCTTGCGCGTTGCGCATTGCAGGCCCAAAGCGTGCCGCCGATTGCCGGTTTGCAGCAGCCAGTGGCAAACCTGCCGTTTATTCAGGGCGCGCCCCACGCCGCGAGCCTTGAGCATTGCCTGGTGCTGAACCGCGACGACAACGGATTCAGCGCCGCCTATCAAGTGCTCTACAGCGCAAAGGTCACTCAGGACTGACGCTGACTACCGCCTATTTTTTACTTTCAGGGATATGACAGTCATGGATTATCGCGATTTCGTTCGGCCCAAATTCGTCGGCCTGCTCCAGGCACTGGGCCTGGAGTGTGAGTTTCAGCGCGCCCTCGGTAGCCAGTTGTTCTACCGCAACCCCAAGGGCGACATGGTCACGGTCACCGACTTTCTCGGCGGTTACGGTGCGGCACTGTTCGGCCACAACGACCCACAGTTTGTCGATCAGCTCTGTGCGCTGCTGCGCAGCGACGTGCCGTTCAACGCACAAATGTCGATCCGCGGTGCGGCCGGGCAATTGGGGCGAGAGCTCAGTGACGCCTTCAATCGCGAACTGAAGAACACCGAACGTTACATTTCGACATTCTCCAACAGTGGGGCGGAGGCGGTGGAAATCGCCGTCAAGCACGCGGAGTTCCGTCGCCAGAAGAGCCTGCAAAAGCAGTTCGACGACATCGATTTCACCCTGGCCAGCCTGACCGCCAGCGAACGCGCTTATCGCGAGCTGGATGTGGCCGACCTCGACCTGCCTGCAGGTGTCCTGCCAGCCACTCTGAACAGCGTGACCTTGCGTCAGGTGGTTGAAGCCGTTCGCCAACACAACCTGGCGCAGTTGCACATCGAACCGGTATTCATCGCCCTGCGCGGCAGCTTCCACGGCAAATTGGTCAATACCGTGCAACTGACCTATGGCCGTCAGTACCGCGCGCCGTTTGCCCGTTTTGGTCTGAACGTCGAGTTCATCGACCCCCAGCAGCCCCATCAGTTGCAGGAATTGCCGGCCCGGCACACGCACCATTGGCTGAGCCTGCAATGGGACGGCGAACACCTGAACGTGCTGAAACTGCCGTTCAGCGCGATTACCGCCGTGTTGATGGAGCCGATTCAGGGCGAAGGCGGTATCAACGAGTTCGCGGCCGAGTTCTACCTGGGGCTGCGCAAGCTGTGTAACGAGCAACAGTGCCCGCTGGTGATCGATGAAGTGCAGTCAGGTTTTGGTCGCGCCGGGACGTTTCTTGCCAGCAGCCAGTTCAACCTGCAAGGCGACTATTACTGCCTGTCCAAGGCCCTCGGCGGCGGCTTGATGAAAATCGCCGCGACGGTGATCCGCAGCAGCCACTACGAAGGCGAGTTCAGCTACATCCATAGCTCGACCTTCGCCGAGGACGATCCGTCCTGCCATATCGCGCTGTCGGCATTGCGCCGGTTGTTCGCCAATGACGACGCGATGCTCAAAGACATACGCACCAAGGGCGCCTACCTCAAAGCCTCGCTCAATGAACTGAAGATGGCCTATCCGGATGTGATCGCCGATGTGCGCGGGCGCGGCTTGCTGGTGGGTTTGGAATTGCACGACCTGAGTGTCAGCAGCTCGCTGGTACAGGCGTCGGCCCAGTACAACGATGCCTTGGGTTACTTGATCGCCGGCTACCTGTTGCAATTCGAAGCGTTGCGGGTAGCACCGTCGGGCAGCAACTCCAACGTGATTCGCCTGGAGCCTCCAGCCTGTATCACCCTGGGCGAAATCGACGGGCTGATCGGTGCCTTGCAACGGGTCTGTGACATGCTGCGCCGTGGCGATGCGTTGCCGTTGGCGGCGGGTATCTGCGCGGACTCGATTCCCGCTGTGCCAGCCCGTCAGGACGATTTTCGGATGGCCGAGCCCGTTGAAAACATCGATGCCAAGGTCGAAGTCGTCGCTCGGGTAGCGTTCATCAACCACCTGATCGATGCCGATATCCTCGGTGACGTCGATCCCTCGCTGGCAGCCCTGAGCCCGGAACAGAAACGCACGTTCATCAACCGCACCAAGCCTGAACGCCGCGCTGCGCCAGTCGGCCCGGTGATCATTCGGTCGCGCCTCGGCATGGCGGTGGAGTTCACGTTGTACCCGCTGTGCATGGATTCGGATGCCATGGCCGAGTACATCCTCAGCGGTGACCTGGACAGCATTCGCGAAGAAGTCGGCAGGCGTGTCACCGATGCCCGCGCCGACGGCTGCAGCATCGCCGGTCTCGGGATGTACACCTCGATCGTCACCAACAATTGTCAGGCGCTGAAGATTGCCGACATGGCGCTGACGTCCGGCAATGCCCTGACCATCGGCATGGGGCTCGAAGCCATCGAGCAAGGCTGTGTTCAGCAAGGCCTGGCACTGCGCGAGCAAACCGCTGCCGTTGTTGGTGCCGCCGGTAACGTTGCCTCGACCTATGCCTCGGTGCTGTCCGCCACCGTCGATCACCTGATTCTGATTGGCAGCGGTCGTGACGGCTCGGTTCGGCGCCTGGAGAAAACTGCCCAACTGATTTACGCCGACGCGGCCCGTTCGATCCTCAAGGGCACAGCCGAAAACGACCGGTTGGCGCAGCGACTGCTGAGCCTTGATGGTTTTTGTGACTTGTTGCGCTCACATGGACAAAAAGCCGACCTCGGTTTGCACATCGCCCGTCTGGTGGATGAGCGCCTTGGCGCGAACGCTTTCATCACGGTCACCAACGATCTCGACGCCCTCAAGGGCGCACGGGTTGTCCTGTGCGCGGCCAACGCGCCTCAGCCATTCCTCGGCGCCGAACATTTCTCCGAGCGCAGCGTGATTTGCGATATCGCCGTGCCGCTGAACGTTCATCAAGACATGCCGAGCCAACGCGAGGACGTGCTCTACATGCACGGCGGCATCGTCCAGACGCCGTTCGACGACGGCCTGGCGCCCAACGTGCGGGCCTACCTGAAAAAAGGTCAGCTGTATGCGTGCATGGCCGAGTCGGTGTTGATGGGCTTGTCTGGCATGAGCCAGCACGGCTCCTACGGCGATATCAGCCGTGAGCAAGTTCAGCAGGTCCGCGCACTGGCCGCGACCCACGGCTTCACCCTCGCGCAATTCAAAACTCAAAACTCGCTTTAAGGAGCGGTCATGACTCAGAAAATAGCTGTCGTGACCGGCGGCAGTCGCGGCATTGGCAAGTCCGTCGTGCTGGCCCTGGCCGGCGCGGGTTATCAGGTTGCCTTCAGTTATGTCCGTGACGAGGCGTCAGCTGCTGCCTTGCAGGCACAGGTCGAAGGGCTCGGCCGGGAGTGCCTGGCTGTGCAGTGTGATGTCAAGGATGCGCAGAGCATTCAGGCGTTTTTTGAACGGGTCGAGCAGCGTTTCGAGCGTATCGACTTGTTGGTCAACAACGCCGGTATTACCCGTGACGGTTTGCTCGCCACGCAGTCGTTGAGCGACATCACCGAGGTCATCCAGACCAACCTGATCGGCACGTTGTTGTGCTGTCAGCAGGTGCTGCCCTGCATGATGCGCCAACGCAGCGGGTGCATCGTCAACCTCAGTTCGGTGGCCGCGCAAAAGCCCGGCAAGGGCCAGAGCAACTATGCCGCGGCCAAAGGCGGTGTAGAAGCATTGACGCGCGCACTGGCGGTGGAGTTGGCGCCGCGCAACATCCGGGTCAACGCGGTGGCGCCCGGCATCGTCAGCACCGACATGAGCGAAGCCCTGGTCGGCGCCCATGAGCAGGAAATCCAGTCGCGGCTGTTGATCAAACGGTTCGCCCGGCCTGAAGAAATTGCCGACGCGGTGCTGTATCTGGCCGAGCGCGGCCTGTACGTCACGGGCGAAGTCTTGCCCGTCAACGGCGGATTGAAAATGCTATGAGCCAGGCACGCACGATTGTGATTACCGGCGCGGCCAATGGTATTGGCCGCGCCGTCGCGGAAAGTTTTGCAGCGCAGGCCGAGCACCTTTTGATCTTGCTTGATCGGGATCTGGCAACCTTGCAGCGGTGGGTCACCGAGGGCGAATTTGCCGCTCGCATCGAAACCCATCAAGCGGACATCGCCGATCTGGCCAGCCTGCAACTTCTGTTCAAGGGCCTGGCCAACCGGGTCGGCTTTGTCGATGTGCTGGTCAACAGCGCCGGTGTCTGCGACGAGAACGAGCCCGAAGACCTGGACAACTGGCACAAGGTGATTTCGATCAACCTCAACGGCACTTTTTACGTCACCTCGTTGTGCCTGCCACTGATGGCGGATGGTGGGCGGATCGTCAACATGTCGTCGATCCTCGGCCGAGCGGGCAAGGTCCGCAACACCGCTTACTGCGCCTCCAAGCACGGCATCATCGGCATGACCAAGGCCTTGGCGCTGGACCTGGCGCCACGGCGAATCACCGTCAATGCCATCCTGCCCGCCTGGATCGATACCCCGATGCTGCAAGGCGAATTGGCGGCTCAGGCGCGCATCGCCGGAATCACCCATGAGCAAATCCTGCGCAATGCCAAGAAGAAGTTGCCCCTGCGGCGCTTCATTCAGGGCGACGAAGTGGCGGCCATGGTCCGTTATCTGGCGAGCCCGCAGGCGAGTGGTGTCACAGCGCAAAGCCTGATGATCGACGGCGGTGCCGGGTTGGGAATGTAGCCATGGCTCGACTGGGATTGAACCGCGGCCTTTTGGCCGCGCTGGTCAGCCTCGGCTCGCCGGTGGCGATCGCCGAGTGGTTGCCGGAGCATCATGAAGCGGAGATCGGCGTAGCCACGGCCGTGCGTCTGCACGGTGACGACCAGGTCACGCAAAAGGCCGTGTACCTCAAGTTCAGCCTGGAGGATGCCTGGGACAGCGGCTACTACAAGGCCAAGGGCCGAGCCCGTTATGACTTCCGTTACGACGGCAACAATCCCTACAGTGCGCAAGCCCGGGACGATTACCGGGCGACCGCCGATTGGCGGCACCTTTACTGGGGGCTCTACGTTGGCGACGGCGAGCTGACGGTGGGCTGGCAGCAGGTGGTGTGGGGGCGTGCAGATGAATTACGAGTGCTCGACCAGATCAATCCGCTGGACTATCGCGAGGGTGTGATCGGTCTGTTGGAAGACAGCCGCATCGCGGTGCCGATGATTCGCCTGGTGCAGCCGGTCGCCGAGTGGGAGCTCGAAGCGCTGGTGATCACTGATTTCGTGAAAAACCAGGCGCCGGCCGTCGGCAGCGAGTTCGATGCACCGATCTTTGCCACACCCGATCCGCAGATGTTTGTGGTCGATTCGCGGCCCGGTTATGACGGTCACAGTGGCTTCGGTTATGGCGCCAGTGCCAACGGCCGGGTCGGCACGGTGGATGTCAGCTTCGTTGTCCTCAACGCCCGCCAGCAGGACCCGGTTTACGCCGTCGAAGGCCAGACCGAAGAGGGCCTGATTCGCCTCGAACGGCAATTCCCGCGCTATTCCATGGGCGGCGCCAGTGTGGCCATCGATGCCGGCCACAGCATCGTGGTACGCAGTGAAGTCGCCTACTTCGACAATTGGCGCGTCACCAATCCTTACCGCGCTTACGGCAGCGACCAGACGGCGATGACCAAGTCGCTGCTGGGCGTCGATTACCTGTTGCGGGACTGGCTGATCTCGACGCAGTGGCAACATCAGCGGCTGCTCGACTGGCAGCCCGGCATGGTCCAGGACAAACGCGACGACCTGTTCACCGTGTCTGCCGAGGGCTCGCAGTTCCAGGATCGCCTCAAGACTCGTCTGGTTTTCGGCATGTCGCCGCCAGCGCAGGACGATAGCTTCGTTCAGGGGATCTTCACCTACAAACCGGTGGACTGGCTCAAGTTGGGGCTCGAAGTCGATGTGTTCTTCGGCAAGCCCGACCGCCAGTTCGGTGCTTACGCCAACCGCGATCAGGTGCGCTTGTCCGCGGGTTATCTGTTCTGACCACACCGGTGCCGGTGTGCGAACCACTCAAACAATGAAAAGGAAATCGCAATGATGCCCATCTTCAAGACCCTGACTGTAAGCGCACTGTTGCTGAGCACCGCTGCCGCCATGGCAGCTGAAACACGCACGGCCGACGACATCATTCGCCAGGCCCGGGACCGCGATGACGGCAAGAGCTTCATGTCCCAGGTGTCCCTGATTCTGATCGACAAGCAAGGTAACAGCCGCATCCGCGAGTTCAGCTACCTGCAAAAGGATTACCCGGACAGCGACAAATTCACCATGTATTTCTCCGCGCCGAGTGATGTGCGTGACGTCGCCTTCCACATCGAAAACCCGCGCGAGGCCCTGGGCCTCGAAGACAGCCAATGGATGTATTTGCCGGTCAGCCGACAGACCCGAAGGATTTCCACCACCGACAAACGCGGGGCGTTCATGGGTAGCGACTACTCCTATGCCGACCTCGACAAGATTCGCGCCGAAGACTATCGCCAAACGCTGGTTGGCGAAGAGCAGTTGCAGGGCCGCG
Organism: Pseudomonas sp. 13159349; assembly: GCF_013305685.1. Classification (NCBI taxonomy): domain Bacteria; kingdom Pseudomonadati; phylum Pseudomonadota; class Gammaproteobacteria; order Pseudomonadales; family Pseudomonadaceae; genus Pseudomonas; species Pseudomonas sp. 13159349. Next base: position 2,660,728 of record NZ_CP045553.1, read on the forward strand.
ATTGCTACGTGATCGAGCGTGAGCCGGCGACGCCTGCCGTGCTGGCCAAGACCGGCTACAACAAGCTCAAGGTCTGGGTTGACAAGAAAAACTCACTGGTGCTGCGCCAGGATTTCTTCGATGTAAAAGGTGTGATGTTCAAGCAGATGCGCACTCTGAAGACTGAAACCATCGACCAGATCGACAGCATTACCTTCAGCGAAACCGAAGACTTCATCGCCGGTACGCGCTCTCAGCTGCGCTTCAACCAGTTGCAGTACAACGTCGCGCTGGACGACCGCCTGTTCACGCAGACCGCGATCAAGCGTGGGCTGAAAGCCGGCGACTTGCCGGAATACGCCGTGTCTGCCCGCTAAGCGCCGCTCTCGATTCATCTGGAACCCTCATTCATGGAAAGATACCTGAACTTCGTCGAGCGCTATGCGCGGGCAATTGTGTTCGTGCTGGTGGCGATCACCGCCTACTTCACCTACACCCTCGGCGCGCTGATGTCGGACACCAATCCGTATCTGCTCAAGGACACTCACCCGGCGCGCAAGACGATCATTGATTTGCAGCGCGAGTTCACCGGCACATATGACTCGGTCATGGTGGCGCTGAGCAACCCCGAGAGTGTCTTCAACACCACGTCGCTGAACGCGCAGTTCGAGTTGTCCCAGGCCATACGCCGGCTGATGCTGGCGAACGATGAGGACCGTGTCGAACTGCAGCGCATCGTTGGCCTCCACAGTGGCGATCCCGATGCCCAGGCCTTGCTGGTGCAGATCCTCGCCGAAGGTTTTTCGCAGAACGATTACGCTGCCGCCAAAGCGCTGCGCGACCATGGGATTGCCCGGCACTGGGACAGCCACGACCTGCAGTTCCTGAGCTTTCTTGCCGAGCGGCTCAACCCGATCCAGGAAATGGCCTCGATGGCTGACCTGGAAAACATCAGCTTGAGTGCCGATGGCGAGTTGTGGATCCACAAGACCCTGCACGCCCTGGATATGGACCCGAGCAAGGTCGAAGCGCAGATCATGGGCAACGAGCAGATGGTTGGTGGCGTCGTCTCGGCGGACAAGAAAGTCGCCATGGTCGTCGCCGAACTGGGCACCAAACAGGACGACGCTCAGGCCCAGTTGCGTGCCTATCACTAGGTCCGCGAGATCATCGCGAAGTACCAGGCCGCTCACCCGGAGTTCACCGATGAGGTATTCATCGCCGGCATGCCGATCTTCATTGCGGCCCAGCAGGAGATCATCGATCACGACCTGGCGATGCTGTTCCCGATCGTGTTCCTGTTGGTGACTTCTCTGCTGGTTTTCTTCTTTCGCAAACCACTTGGCGTGGTGCTGCCGCTGTTCAATATCCTGTTCTGCACCATCTGGACCCTTGGCCTGATGGCGCTGCTGCGTGTACCGATGGACTTGCTCACCAGTGTGTTGCCGGTGTTCCTGTTCACCATCTGTTGTGCCGACGCGATCCACGTCATGGCCGAGTATTACGAACAGCTCAATTCGGGCAAGTCTTTCCGCGAAGCCAACCGAGAAACCCAGCGCCTGATGGTCACGCCCGTCGTTCTGACAACGGTCACGACTATTGCGACGTTCTTGATTTCCACCACCAACAACATTGTCAGCATCCGCAACTTTGGCGTGTTCATGTCCATCGGCCTGACGGCGGCGCTGATCATTTCGTTGCTACTGATCCCGGCGTGGATTTCGATCTGGGGCAAAGATGCCGTCCCGCGCAAAGTGCAACTCAAAGAGTCGCTGATCTCCCACTATCTGGTAGTGTTCTGTGCCTGGCTGATTCGCTGGCGCAAGCCGGTATTGCTGGTGACCCTGCCGTTGTTGGCGATGATGACGGTGTTCACGTTCAAGGTGGATATCGAAGACTCGGGTATTGCCTACTTCAAGAAGGACAGCCCGGTGCGGATGTCCGACGAGTTCATCAACCGGGCCGGAGTCGCGGGTACGTCGCCGGGCTGGATCGCTTTCGACACCAAGACTCCGCGTGGCGCGCTGACCACTGAAACCGTGCAGTTCCTGGAACGTCTGGACCAGTTCATCAGGGCCCAGCCGAACGTGAGTTACACCTATTCGGTGGCGACCTACATCAAGCGCATGAACCTCGTGCTCAATGACATGAACCCTGCTTTCCTGCGGGTGCCGCAGGCGGTGGAGCAGGTGACGGTGGTCGATGATGACGGGAAACCGGAGACCTTCGAAGTCGATGGCAACTCGCTCATCGAACAACACATCATGATGTTCGAGAACGGTGGCGGCACCGACTTGCAGAACGTGCTCAATGCCGATTACTCGAAGGCGGTGACGCTGTTCACCATGACCTCCTCTGTGGCGGGCGATTACCAGGCGATGCTCGATAAACTGGACGCCTGGCTGGCGATCAACAAACCGGCCAACCTGCAAGTCACCCATGCCGGTACGCCGTACATATGGACCGGGGTGTTGCAGGAAATCACCCAGGGTCAGGTGCTGAGCTTCTCGCTGGCGTTGCTGGCCGTGACCTTGATGATGATGTTCTGGCTCAAGTCAGTACGCCTGGGCATCCTCGGCATGCTGACGTTGCTGACCACGTCGGTGACGGTGTACGGCAGCATGTACCTGTTGGATATCGAGTTGAACATCGGTACCACACTGGTGACGTTCCTGGTGGTGGGCGTCGTGGATTACGCCGTTCACCTGCTGTCACGGATCAAGATGCTGGTGCAGAAGGGCGCCGAGATCGACGAGGCCATCCTGGCGGCCATGCAGGGCGTCGGGCGTTCGACGGTGGTCAATGTCGTGATCTTCTCGATGGGCTTTGTCGCGCTGCTGTTCTCCGCCTACAAACCCGTCATTGACCTGGGTGTACTGGTGATACTGGCGCTGTCATCCAGTGGCTTCATGACCATTTTGTTGGTCACGCTGATTTCGCCGTGGTTCTTTGCCTCGATTGTGCCGCAGCCAGCAGTGCAAGAGGGCGAGCAGCCGCGGGGTGAGGCTGTGCCAGGCTAAATCGCCGGGGCGCCTGCGTGTTGAAAACGGCACGGGGCGCCATGGCCGTTCAGCGGCGGCGGTGCGGATTCAGCGGGCTTTTTCCAGGTGTTCGAACTGGCATTGCATCTGAGCATCTTTGAGGCTCAGCTCAAACTCGACCAAGCCGTCATGCACTTTCTGCAACGCCTGGATCTGCCCCATCAATTCCTGCTTTTTGTTATCGATGGCCTGCATGGCCAGATCCCAGGGCAGCTCCTGGCCGCGATGATCCTGCAGAATGGCCTGCATTTCCTTGAGCTTGAAACCGAGTTGCTGAGCGCATTTGATGAAGGTCAGCAGCTCTACGCTTTGCTGGCTGTAGATGCGGTACTTGCCTTCGCGTTGCGGGGGGGGCAACAGGCCGATTTCTTCGTAATGTCGAATGCTTTTGACGGTGGTGCCCGACAGCTGGGCGGCTTTGCCGATGTACATGAAAATCCCTTTTTGACGCATCAGAAGCGAAAAGATGTCGCGCGCTCGCACAGGCGCGCGACATCTTTGCACAAGCGTCAGGGGGTTGGAAGCCAGTTTGGACAAGGTGTCGCAGCAGGTAGGCTCGGCTGGGCAGTGCAGGGGCACGGCACGACCGGGGCCGATCAGCGGCTGGCGACTGCCTGGACTTGTTTGAGCCAGGCTTCACGCTGTTCCGGCTTGGAGCCCAATACCGGACCGAAGGTCAGGGTTTTCAGGGGCTTTATGCCGCAGAATTCCAGGGTGGTCTTGCGCATTTGGTGCAGGCCCGGCATGCGATACACCCATCGGTAGTACCACGGCGGCGTGTCCATGGTCACCAAAAGGTGAGCCGTGCGACCCTTGAGCAGCTTATCCGGGAAGGGCGAGCCCTTGCGGTACTTGAAGGCAAAACCGGGCAGAAACACGCGGTCGAAGAACCCCTTGAGCAACGCCGGAATGCCGCCCCACCAGATCGGGTACACAAATGTCAGGTGTTCGGCCCAGGTAATGTCGTTCTGTGCGGCGATCAAATCGGGCTCAAGCAACTGGACCTGGTTATAGCCATCGTGCAGGACCGGATCGAAATCCAGGGTGTCCAGGCGCAGCAGACGCACCTCATGGCCTGCTTGCGTGGCCGCCTCGACATAACGGTCGGTCACGGCGCCGCAAAAGCTGGCGTTCGAAGGGTGGCCGAGGATTACGAGCATGCGTTTGCTCTTCATGACGAACTCCAGATAATGAAGTGCCAAGGGTAAAGTCTGCCCCTAACGGTAGAGTCAAGCCTTGCCGGTTACCGGTGGAGACAAACAGTCCAGCAGCGCTCGGGTGTAACCCGGCAAACCGTCGAATGAGCGGGCGCAGATCCGCAATATGCGTTGCGCCCAGGGGGCCGGCAGATCGCGCCAGATCAAGCCCGGATCATGGAGGGTGCGCCGGCATTTACTGGCTGCTGCCGGAGAGGTGCGCCTGTAAGGCCAGAAAACCAAGGGGCTGCCCTGGTTTTCAATAATCCGCGCCTGCAAATCGAGCTTTTCTGAGCCCGGAAGTCAGCCATTGTCGGGTGTCGGGTGACTTGTTCGGATTTCCCTAAAGACTATCAGGGTCGCCGAAGAACATTTGGCCATCCATATAAATCAAAAGGTTATGAACGGGAAATTGGATTTGTACCCCCAGATGTACCCCTTTCAACAGGAGCTACGAGTGGATTCCAGTGGACGCAACGAGGAGGGATCGGTTTCAAAGGTGCAAACCCTCACCCACTCGCGCAATTTATGCTTTGGGCTCGTCCCAATCGCTACGCGTCGCAGCAGTCAGCGCATCCCAATCATCAGGAGGGTTGCCGCGGCCCAGCATCTTCTCGAATACCGCGTAGGAGTCGGATTTGCTGCCTGCGGACCGTAGGGTGTTTTCGTCGTTGACCCATGCATCGACGATAACCTTGGACTTTGAGTCGTAGCGAAAGAACAGCCAAAAGCGCCTGCCGATTTTTGCGCGGCGCCAATGTCGGTAGGCTGTGCCCAGCGTGTTGCCTTGGCGGAACTCGTCACGGCCCGGGTCGGCAGGCACAGCCTCCATGATCAGATGGCTCAATGCCCGAAACGGCTTGACGTTGGCGTTGCTCTCAAAACCTTGCGGATCGTTCTGCTCGGCCCGGGCGGCGGCTTCTTGCAACTTGCGTAGCTGTAAAGTCACACCTTCATAGAACAACAGTGTCCAGCCATGTCGCAGCACCAGATCGCGAACTCACCATCGATCTCTTCGTCCAGGTTTAACGAGAGGTTTGCGTTGGCGAGCAGGGTTTGCGCCAAGTCTTCCGACAGGGTGGTGAGGTTGCGGCCGCCTCTGATATCAGCCTCCAGCAAACCCAGGAACGCACCGATGCAGGGTCTTCGTGGGTGGTTTCTACGCGGCTGACCACGATTTCACCGCCGCGTACGTCGAATGCAATCTTGCCACCGGTGTCAATGCCCAGTAGCTGGCGAACGGATTTGGGCAGTGTGACCTGTCCCTTCGAGGTCAGTGTGGCGATTTCGTGGATGGCAGGCATGAGCGTTCTCCCGGATATGCTGAGTGGGTGGTAAGGAATAATCCTTACGTGGTCAATCTTGGTTTTCTGCTGATCAAGCATGCACGAGGTGGACGCCCGTTAGTGCCGCAGGAAGAGTTACACCAGCTCCGGGACAGAACACTGCCGGATGGCTCGGCAGCGGCTGTGAGACTGACTCTACGTGGCTTAAGGCCCCATCCGAGCATCTTGCGTCGTGGTTTGTGATTACCGCTTGGCGACAGTCTGAATGTTCGGTCCGTAGCGGTTGGAGAGCTTTCGATCCGACTCTTTCAAAGCGTGGAATTGGATCGGATTCGCGGCGTCGTGGAGCTGAACACCTAGGTTGTGGTCCCCTAAGCTTGAGCTCAACCTCTCGACGGAGGCCCAGAGGTCGATTGATGTAACGCGTGAAACAAATTTTGGAAAACGCTCCTCGCACAATTGGCCTTTAGGCGGAAAGAGTCAGTGGTGGCATATTGGTATTGCGCTGAGTGCCCGGCCGGCCTCAGTATGGCGAAGATTGTTAGTGCTGTTTACAAGGATAGAAGGGGAAGTGATGGACTACTTGGCCATATTGCGCAAGCTTGTGAACCAGGCACAGACCGTAGCGGCGACCACCGACGGTTTCCCGCCAGACGAACTGCGGTTCGTCCTTGAGTACAAAAAACCTCCTGATATTGCAATCGAGCGGGGGCGCATTGCGGCGTTGCTGGGCTCGACGAACCTGAGTTTGCAGCCGCTCGATACGCTGCTGAAATCATTTTTGGTGCTGCATTGCTTGGGCGTCGAACGCACGCTGCCGTCCCGCGAATTGTTTTCCATGGGCTATGCCCTCACCAATGCGCTGGATCTGCTATCCGCCGAGCCTGATCTTGGGACGGGCTTTTATACCGAACCGGTCGAACCGGGTGAAGAAGCCGCCACCGAGGCGCTTGAGTGGTTGGAGGCGACCTGTATCGTCAAGAAAGCACCGCCGCCGGATCGCCGTTGGGCCTTGAAGTCGGCGGGCGTGGTGGATGCCTGGGCATTGAGTCGCGGCGCCGGCATCATCATTGCGCAAGCCGATACCGGGATCACTGAGCACGCGCAGCTCGGTGACGAAATGCTCGACAAAACCCGGGCCTACGACTTTATCGATAACGACCCGAATCCCACCGATCCACTTTCGCCAAAAATGGGCAATCCCGGACATGGCACGGCGACTGCCAGTGTCCTCGCCGGCCGCGATACCGCGCAGATGTGCGGCGCCGCGCCCTCCGCAAAGATCGCGCCGATCCGTTGCATCGAAAACGTCAAAATCTTCAACGCAGCACCCGTGGCAAAAGCAATTGCCCACGCGACACAGGTCGGCTGTCATGTCATTTCCATGAGCCTCGGTGGAGTGCCAAGCCGCGTCCTGCACGCTGCAGTGCGTGAAGCGGTGAGCGCGAACCTGATCGTTATTGCTGCAGCCGGCAACTGCGCGCGCATCGTGGTCTGGCCGGCCCGCTATGACGAGGTCATTGCCGTTGGTGGCTCGAACGTTGAAGACGGCACCTGGATTGGCAGTTGCCGAGGAGAGGCTGTCGATATCACTGCACCGGCCGAACTAGTCTGGCGAGCACAACGCCACACTTCGAGCGAGCCCACGGACGTCGTGGCGCCCGGGCAGGGAACGTCGTTTGCCACAGCGATCACTGCGGGTGCAGCCGCACTATGGCTGGCCCATCACGGTCGCGACAAGGTGATCGACTATGCAACGCAACAGGGCGTCACCGTTCAGCAACTGTTCAAGGCCGCACTGCTCGCCACCTCACGCCAGCCAGCGGTATGGGATGCCGAAAACTATGGCCGTGGGTTGGTGGCGGCTGATGAGTTATTGAAACTGGCGTTGAGTGACATACCCGTCGTGAATGTCGAGTCGCTGGGTGGTCCCGAGCGTGACGTTCAGACCTTGCTCAACCAGGAATACGGTTGTGCAGTCATTGACCCGGCCCTGCGCCTAGCCAAGTACGAAACCGAAATCGCTACCATCGCACTGGCTCAGGCCCGCGCCACGGGTGTTGCGTCAGGTTTGAACACCGAGTCGAAATGGTTCTCGACCCGGCCGTCGACCGAGTTAAATGAGTACATACAGCAGTCAACTGACCCGCGCCTGCGGCGTTTTGCCGAAGTACCCGGCAAAACTAGCCTGGCACGCTTGCCTAGTACCGGGCCTCTGTCGTTCCAGGACAGACGCATAAGCCTAGCTTTGCCGACGAAGGCGCTGGGTTTGGAGAGCGCACAAGGGTTCAGTTCCGAACGCGCACGAGATTACTTGCGGGGCGCCGGTAAACACGAACAGCTTGACCGTTTTACCCGCTTGCTCGACGCTCGGTCGGGAATCACTCGGGAAACTCGCGAGAAGTTGGTCGAAACGGTGGAGCAGGATCTCGATGGTTATGTAAAAGGAAGAAATGCAGGTTCGACAACAACAGTGGGGTTGGAGGCGCTGGTCCGTATGACCGGCCGACCAACCCTACGAGTACGCAATAACGACGTGGATTCCGATCATCCGGAAGCTGCCGCGTGGTCCGACACACTGTATCTGATGAGGAACGACCAAAGCCTTCAAGACCGTTTGTGCCGCATCGGTCGCATCGATGTCGGTGGTATCCATGTAGGCACGGGCTTCCTGATTGGCGACGGCGTACTGTTGACCAACCGTCATGTTCTACAAGCCTTCGCCGCCCCGATTCCGCAACGGAATAATCCGAAAGACTGGATCATGTTCAGTAATGACGTGACCATCGATTTTGCCGACGAACCTAGTTCGTTGACGACAGCGACGCGCTTTCGCATTACCGAGGTTATTGGCGCGGGCGCGCAGCAGATTCCTGACAACATGGCTGACTTCTCCTGCCTCGATGCAGCGTTGTTGCAGGTGGAAAGCTCAAACGCCCAGCGGAGCCTGCCAACACCTATGACCTTGGTGAAAGACCCGTCAAAGGCGGATGTAAACAGTCAGGTATTTCTTGCGGGTTATCCTGGCCGCCCTGGTGAGTTGCCACGCACCGCTACGGGGGCAATCGATGCGCAAATCGCGACCCGACTCAACGAACTGTTCGGGGCGGATTACGGCACCAAATATCTGTCGCCAGGCCTCATCATGCGAGGTGTAGGCACATTGCCTCGCGACACTGAACGCAGTGTCCTCACTCATGACGCTACAACCCTCGGCGGATGTTCGGGCTCGCCGCTAATCAACTTCAATTCGCCGCAAGGTGTCGTAGGGCTGCATTTCGGCGGTAGCTGGCTGCGTGAGAACTATGCGCATGGTATTGGCGCAGTGGCGGCAAGTGAAAACCCGATCAGCCGCGCGAAGCTCAATTGGGTGTGACAATGCCGGAAATGATTGATCCGCAATTGGTGTTGTTGGCTGAAAGTGTCGTGCTGTCCGACGATGGTTTCTGTGCGATCTACGACATTCTTGCCAGTCTTCATGACGCTGATTCTTTCATGGTGTTGAAGGCCTTGTCTGGTCAGGACGATAACCCTTTTTATGCCGCTTTTATCGAAGCCAAAAAGGGAAAGTGGTTGGGCGAACTGTGCTTGCAATTGACGACTGTGGACGGTCTGAAAGCGAGCAATGAGCCGAATGCCGAGAGTCTGAAAGTTAAATTACACAAGGTCATTGAACCCGAGTTGGGTTTTCTGGATGCCAGCGCAATGACCCGTGCAGGATTAGAGGCGGTGCGACGGGTGTGCCGAGTGGTGGTCGAAAACAGTGGGGGGGATATCAGTTACGGCACAGGATTTCTAGTTGGCCCCCAGGCGATCCTGACTGCGTGGCATGTCATCGAGCCGCTGTTGGGAGATGATGGCGTTCCATTAGAGGGTAGTGACAAGAAAATAAAGATTGAGTTCGATCATGTCGGTGTTGTTTATGAGCAATTGCACGTCTCGGTTGCCCCGCAATGGCTGGTGTCCTCCAGTGCCTATCACCAGTCAGAGAGTCCCCACCAGCTGTCGATTGATTTCGTTGCGCAATCTTCCGACGGGTTCGACCAATATCTGGATTACGCCGGTATTCGTTTGAGTACTACTGTGGGACGACTCCGCGGGTTCTACAAACTCGACCGGTTACACAAACCACAAATAAGAAAGCCCGGATCGCAGATGACACTGTATCAACACCCGGGCGGCAAACAGATGCGTGTCGCCTATGGCTACGGTACTGCGCTTTGGCCCGCTGAGCATCAGACACGTCTGCGCCATACCGTCAATGCCATGCCGGGCTCTTCAGGCGGGTTGCTGCTGGACGTGAACTTTAAGCCGGTCGCGCTGCATCAATGTGGTATTGAAAGCAACGGCGAATTAATAAATGGTGCAATTCCGACTGCTTGTATCGCGGCTAGAAGCGCAGGCGTGCTGGAGGGCGTATTGGGACTAGATCCTGTTTGGCGTACTGATCATCGCAATGAGCCGATCCTCGGACGCAAAGGTTTTCAACAGGCTATACAGGATTGCATGGTGGGGACAAGGCAAATAATTGCCGTGGTCGGGCAGAAGGAAAGCGGTAAGAGCTTCAGCCTGGAAATACTGCGCACGGTGCTGAAGAACAATGCGGAGCATTCAATCGTTATGTTCAGAGCGGCAGAATTGGTGCGTGGGCCAAGGGCGTTCGCCGAAGAGGTGATCCGTCGTTCCGGACCAAGAGACTCGGTATATGAACCTTTACCCTTGGCCGAGGACGGAGATACGGCTGTCGATGCCTGGATCAAAGGCATTTTGTTTCCAGCTTTTGCCAAGCAAGTGAACGCCGTCACGGAAGTCCGCCAACTCTGGTTGGTGATTGATGAGCTGGACGCGAACCCCTTGGCCCAAGGTCCTCTTCAGCATTTTCTGGAACAGCTTTATCAAGAAATCGCTGATATTCCAAAGCTTCGGGTGTTGTTGTTGGGCGCCAAAAGCTTCGTTCCGGGAGCCCGGCCCGATAAGTTGTGCGTTGAAGTTATTCAGCCGGTCAGTCAGCAGGACATCATCGAATACCTTCAGCTCTACTCTATCGGCAAACGTCTCGAGTTGACTGAGGGTGAGGTTAGGCGCCAGGCGAGACTTATCGAGAAGAGTGCGAGCCTGCTGTCTATGACGACGCTCAAGGGACTGTCCTATTACATTCAGCATTATGTTTATCCTGCGATGGAGTCTGCATGAGTCCCTCTATCGATAGTGCAAAGGATCTCATTGTTCAGCGTCTGGCTGAGATTCGGGCCAACCTCGCATTGGTCGGATCTTTCGAACCCAAAGCCATCGTGGATTTGCAGCAAAAGCCGGAGATCACCCGGGATCTATTGCGCGGTCTGGCCCGCATCTGCGACGAGGTTCCCTCGGAGAAAGGTATTCGTTGGCAACTGACACCCGATAGTCGACGCGCGACGTTACGCGAGTTATCCGACCTTAAGCGACTGCGCAAACTAGCCCGACGCTCAAAGGCCGAGCCCGGGGACACGCTAGGGGCATACCTGATTAAAATTGCCAGTGGCAAAGCATTCAATATCGAAGCGGTTTCAACCTATGACTTGAGCTATCTGTATACCGCTCAACAGTTTTTAGAGCACCTTCCTGAAGGGCGTATTTTAAGTACCCACGTAAATAGGGTATTTGCCCTGCGTGAATTTAAAGCTTCGCTCGACATAGCGTTACCTACAGGCTTGTTCGGTCGTGAGGATGAACTCACCCGGTTACACAATTACCTGCTCGGCGGCCAAAACTCCGATGACGTGGATGAGGCCGGGCCGTTGTATTTGACTGGGCTCGGTGGGACAGGAAAGTCCGCGCTGCTGGCAGCATATGCCCGTCGTTTGTTGGATGAGAAAGTCCCGGTCGTCTGGTTCGATTTTGACCGGGCGGCCTTTTCCCAGGCCGATACCAACCTGATGACACTGGAGTTCAGTCGCCAGCTTGGCCTGTTTCTGCCGTCACTAATGGAACCGTTGGCCAGGTTTCGTGAACAGGCTCGCGAGGTGGTGGGCCAGCACTATAGTTCCGAAAGCTATGAAAGTAGCGCCTACTCAACAAGCAGTGTGTGGTCGATATGGCACCAGGAGATGGCCGGGCACCTGCCGATACTTGAGCCAATTGGGCTGGTGCTGGACACCTTCGAAGAGGTGTTGTTGCGCGGTGCGAACGAACACCGGCGCCTGCGCAACTGGCTAAAGAGCGTGCAGGAAGAGGGCGCACTGTTAGGTCTGCGGCCAATTATCAGCGGTCGAGTACTTCCCAGTGACCTCAAACATCAGGAATGGAAATTCCAACATATTGCCCTAGACGATTTAAGTCCGGAATCGGCCTACGCAATGCTTCATCAGCTATTGCTCGCTGCAGGGATTGATGCGAAGGAGGATCTGTGCCGCGGGATGATTGAACAGTGGGGCAGCAGCCCATTGTTTATTCGGCTACTGGCCCGTTTCCTGAGTGAAAAGAGCGCTGTGCAGGAAGCTGCCGAGTTACTCGTTAGTGGGCAGTTCAACGGGGTGCCTCACGCTCTGGTTCGCGGATTTACCTATCAGCGCATCCTCAACCGCCTGCGTACTGATGATCCGGATTTACGCACACTCGCGCACATGGGCCTGATCTTGCGCCGGGTCAACGCCAAGTTGATCAACGAAGTTCTGGCAGAGCCATGCAAACTTCCCGTATTTGATAGTGAGCGGGCGGACCAACTGTTCAAGACGTTGGCTCGCCAGGTGTGGCTGGTAGAGGAAACGGAACGCAGCGAGGTGGTGCGGCATCGACGAGATTTGCGTCAGGTTATGCTGGGATTGATGGAGTCGGAAAACCTTGCAGTAGCACAGGGCATACACCTTCGGGCGCACGTGTATTACACGGTGGGTGCTGATCCTTACCTGACCAAAGCCGAGCAAGACCTTGAGGCGGATTACCATCGTTTGTTCATTTCTGAGATGGATTTGGGTCTTTTTGCGCTGCTCAGTAACCCTTCACGGTTGGTGGCGTCGCTGGGAGAAGAGTTGGAATACGTGCCGCTGCAACGGAGGGCCTGGCTGAAGAGACAGGTGAAGTACGAACTAAATGAGGAGGAGTTGAACAGCCTTTCCACCGACGGTCGTGTCGACTATCAGAGTGAGCAGATTTCCCAAACGCTGAAGAGCGGGGGGACTACGATCCCTGCTACCGACTACGGCCAATTAACAGGTGACCTAGAACTGCGGCCCGAACCGCTGGCCAGTGACTTACCAAGTTTCATCGCGTTGAATTTTAGTACTGCGAATCTGAGAATTATCAATAGAAAACGGCATAATGTTGTAGACGACTTTTTTCAAATGATTGCTGTGGGTCGGACGTCGAAAGCCTATGCAGTAGATTTTTGCGAAACCCCGATCTGGCGGGTGGCTTTGGCGGCCTTGTACACCGGTGAGTCGGGCGAACTGTATACCGTGATCCGAGACCGCATCTCCGCTACTCAATTCATCGAGTGGCAGCGCCCCATTCGAGATGACCAAAGCATCGGGCTTGACGTGGCAACAGCGGTGCGCATGTTGGCGACCCTGTGCGGTAACAAGGAACTCCATCTGCACGGTTACAAGCGCGCGCAGCGAACGAGACAGCGCACTCACAGTAACGACGAGCTCAAGGCGTTGCTCATTTCCTTGCAACGGGATTCGGAAAGTTACTTGGGTTATCCTGCTCCTATTGCAACGGGCCTTCTGTGCGACCTGACTCCGGATTTCATACGTTGTGTGGAAGGTGAATTGTCGGAGTTCAAGGTCCATGACCCAAATTTGAGCCATCTTTTGACCGATATTCGGGGCGGTGGAGAGCCGAAGCTAGCAAATTTTCAACGCAAGGTGTCATCGGTTGGATATGTGGAATTGCACCGCCGCTCCATGGGTAGGTCTGGGTTCAAAGAGACCTTTCGACCGCTTTATCCGGAGCTGTATCCACACATACGCGGCGCCATACGCGGCGCTGATTTTGCTTTGCTAACATTTGTCCGTGAGGCGGAAAGCTATGTCCCGGTATGGCCGCTCGAGTTGAAAAGAGAGTCCTTCGAGAGATCACTTAAACTTGATTCGGATCGCTGGACGGCAACGCTGATTCACTTCGCTGACCGCTGTGGCTTGCTGTATCCGCTTCTGAACCATATTGCTCATCTGACCCAAAACAACATAGCTGTCGTCGAAGCTCGGAGACTTTATGAGGTTTACGACCAAGCGGTGATGGGCTCTGAGTCTTTTGAGGCCAACCGTCGCGGAAGGTGGTTTGAGTATTAGCGGCGTTTTTCAACGTAGTTGCCGCATCAAGCCATCCCTTGCTTCGCGTGCTGCTGATCCCGATTAGGGCTCAACAGCACCGTACCACTTGGCACCGAGTTAGGCTCTGTACGAAAAGCCTTGATACTTGTTCATGCTGCGTTGAAAACAGCCTCGGAATGCTCATGTACTCCAGCACACTCCGCTTCCTCGGCTGTTTTCGCCTTGCCTGACCTGCGTCTCAAGACTTTTCGTACAGAACGTAGGAGTGCGTCCTGACCATCGCTCTGGATTTCTGTTCCGAGCCTGTACATGCAGCTTATGGCGCAGGGCAAGGATTTGTCTATCCTGACCTCGATGGCGTTCTGCCGGGTTACCGAAACGTATTCGGCTGCATCGACGTTCGTGGTTGTAGCAACGAATAAAGTCACACACCCAACATCTTGCAGTATCCAAGGTCGGCAGATTACCGAAAGCGCTGAGCATCTTCGATTGGGGGCATCATTTTCAAACCATCCAAAGCATGCCCTCAAATATGTGCGGATTCCACGCCATCCGGCCACCCAGTCCACGCTCATCTGGCCAGGCATTCCACGGCCATCTGGCCACCTGTTCCACGGCCATCCGGCCGGGCAGTCGGAGCGCAGCGACGCAGGGGTGGCATTGTTAGTCCGGGTTGGCTGGCGTCGTCAATTTCTGCGTCCGTTTGCGCATTGATTCACCCTTCAGATTGATCCGATAAGCGTTGTGCACCAGGCGGTCGAGGATGGCATCGGCCAGGGTCGGATCGCCGATCAGTTCGTGCCAGTTGTCCACCGGCATCTGGCTGGTGACGATGGTCGAGCGCTGGCCGTAACGGTCGTCCAGTAGCTCCAGCATGTCGCGCCGTTGCTCGCCGGTGAACGGGGCCAGGCCCCAGTCGTCGAGGATCAGCAGGTCGGTCTTGGCGTAGCTGCTCATCAGCTTGGCGAAGCGGCCGTCGCCATGGGCCAGACCCAGTTCTTCCAGCAAACGTGGCAGGCGCAGATAGCGCACGCTGTAGCCCTCTCGGCAGGCCTGGTGGGCCAGGGCACAGGCCAGCCAGGTTTTACCGACACCGGTGGGGCCGCCGATGATCAGGTTGAGGCCGTCGCTCAGCCACTGGCCACTGCTCAGTTGCAAGATCAGCGCCTTATCAAGTCCGCGCGGGCTGCGGTAGTCGATGTCTTCGAGGCAGGCGTTGTGCTTGAGCCGGGCCTGGCGCAGACGGCTGCTCAGGCGCTTGTCGTCGCGTTCAGTCAGCTCGCGGTCGACCAGCAGGCCGAGGCGTTCCTCGAAGCTCAGGCTGTCGATGTCCGGGGTTTTCAGTTGCTCGGCGAGTGCCTTGAGCATGCCGGTCAGGCGCAGGGTCTGGAGCTTGTCCAGGGTCGGATGGGGCAGCATGGTGGGATTCCTTGGGGTCAGTGGTAGTAGCCGGGGCCGCGCAGGTTTGGCGTGGTCGTCTGGCAGTAGAGGCAGGTTGGCTTGAGCCAGTGGCAGGTTTTCCAGCCCCTGGCGCAGGATCGATTCGAGGCTCTTGTAGCTGCACGCGCCGAGGCTGAGGGCGCGTCGGCAGGCCAGCTCCAAGCGCACTTCGCCATGGGTCTTGCCCAGGCGCAGGATGCCCAGGCAGGCCCGGTAGCCGTGAGTCGGGTGGATGCGCCGTTCGAGGATGTGGCTGATCACGCCGGCGGTGTTCGGCCCGGTCTGCTCAGCCCAGCGGATCAGCCGTTGTGGCGTCCACTCGGCGTGCTCGCGATGGCTCTTGGGCATGTGCTCGGTCTGCGTGCTGTGCCTGCCCTTGTGCATTGAGCGCAGGTGGCTGGCCACTCGCTGGTTGGCGTGGAAACACTCGACGGTGCGCGCCGTCAGCCGTACTTCCAGTTGCTTCTTCACCAGTTGGTACGGCACCGAGTAGTAATGCCCATCGACCTCGACGTGGTAGTCGATGTGCACCCGCGCCTTCTTCCACTCGGCGTAGACGTAGGGTTGCTCCGGCAGGGGGCGCAGCGCTGGACGATCCAGGGCTTCGAAGGCCGACTGCCGGGAGCCCGGCAGCTTGCGAAACGGTCGTCGGTTGAGCCGCTCCAGCAATAAGGCGATGGCGCTGTTGAGTTCATCCAGGGAGAAGAACTGGCGGTTCCTCAGCGCGGCGAGGATCCAGCGCTCGACCACCTGCACGCCGACCTCGGCCTTAGCCTTGTCGCGCGGCTTACGCGCCCGCGCCGGCACCACCGCCACGCCATAGTGCTCGGCCAGATCGCGGTAGCTCGGGTTGATGTCCGGCTCGTAGCGATGACTCTTACTCACCGCGCTGCGCAGGTTGTCCGGCACCACGATCTCCGGCACGCCGCCGAGGAAGGCGAAGCAGCGGACATGGGAGCCCAGCCAGTCCGGCAACTGCTGCGACCAGGTCGCTTCGGCGAAGGTGTAGCTGGAGGCGCCGAGTACCGCGACGAACACCTGCGCCTGGCGGATCTCGCCGCTATAGCGGTCGATCACCGGCACCGTCTGCCCGGCGTAGTCGACGAACAACTTCTCGCCAACGCGATGTTCCTGGCGCATCACCACGTCCAGCTTGCCCTGCCAGGCTCGGTAGTGCTCACAGAACCAGCTGTACTGAAAGCCCTGCGGCTGGCTCAGACGGTACTCCTGCCAGAGCAGCGCCAGGGTTACGCCGGGGCGGCGCAGTTCGGCATGCACCCATGCCCAATCGGGTAAAGGCCGCTTCTCACTGGCAACCGCCGGGGCCGGCGGGAACAGTTGCTGCTCCAACTCGGCATCGGACAGCGAACAGGGCCAGGTGAGGCCGCTGGCGGCAAAACGATTGAGGTAGTCGCCGACGGTGACACGACCGACCTGCACGCTGACCGCAATCTGGCGAGCCGATAGTCCGACCTCGAACTTGAGACGTAGTACTTCGCGAATCTTACGCATGGATAAACGCTCCACGACGACCTCTCTGCTTCGAAAAAGAGGTCGATGGTAGTGAAGAAATCCTGCGTAGCTGCCTACCCGGTTGGGTGGCCGGATGGCCGTGGAATCAGTGGCCGGATGCGCGTGGAATGGGTGGCCGGATCACCGTGGAATCGGTGGTCAGATGCTCATGGAATGGGTGGCCAGATGACCGTGAAATCCGCAAATATGCCCAAAATGTAGCAATTCGCTGGAGGTAAATGGCTATTCGAGGCTAGAAAAACGCAGAAATGATCAGCTAACAAGCATGCGCGAAGCCCCTAAAGACTCTCAGGGTCGCCGAAAAACATTTTGACTAGGCTCTAGGGATGCTCCGATCAACTTGTCGTGCAGCCGCGGCAAGTTGCAATTTTCCAGGCACCTACAGCGTCATTGGACGAAAAGTGACCGAAAAATCATGTACGGAGAGCTTTTTCGACCGGTTCTCCGTGTTAAACGCGAACCTCACCCATACCCATGAGCTGTTTTCGAACCCTCCACAGGTTTGCCAGGGCGAACAGCGTGGTCAACTGAGCCGTGTTTTTCATCAGCCCACGAAAACGTACTTTCACGTAACCAAACTGCCGCTTGATCACGCGAAACGGATGCTCGACCTTGGCCCGTGTCTGAGCCTTGCAGAACTCGATCTTGCGCTTGGCTTTGTACAGTACGCTGCGCTGGTTCAGCTTGGAATAGGTGCTGCGACGCGCTGCAATCTGCCAGATCACCCCCCGATTTTCATGCTCTTCGCGCCTTTCGACACCGGTGTAACCGGCATCTGCATACACGGCGTTTTCTTCGCCATGCAGCAGTTCAGCCACCTGCGTGACATCGGCCACATTGGCAGCGGTGCCATGGACGTGATGCACCAGGCCGGACTCGACATCGGCACCGATGTGCGCCTTCATCCCGAAGAAATACTGACCGCCTTTCTTGGTCTGGTGCATCTCGGGATCACGCTTGCCTTCTTTATTTTTGGTCGAGCTGGGGGCATGAATAATGGTGGCATCGACGATGGTGCCTTGGCGCAGCGACAGGCCTTTTTCCTGCAGATAACCATTGATGACCGCAAGGATTGCCGGTGCGAGCTGATGCTTCTCCAGCAAGTGCCGGAAGTTCATGATCGTGGTGTCTTCGGGGATTGGCGCGCTCAGCGTCAGGAGTGCGAACTGGCGCATGGGCGTGATTTCGTAGAGCGCTTCTTCCATGGCCGGGTCGCTCAGGGAGAACCAGTTCTGCAACAGATGGATGCGCAGCATGGTTTCCAGAGGATAGGGTTTTCTACCGCCGCCGGCCTTGGGGTAGAACGGTTCGATCAGCTCCAGCAGGCCTGCCCAGGGCACCACCTGATCCATTTCGGCGAGGAAGCGCTCTCGGCGGGTCTGCTTGCGCTTGCCGGCGTACTCAAAGTCGGAAAAGCTCATCTGGCTCATGGGCGGCTCGGATCAGGTGTTGCGGGGATTCTCGCATAACTGAAGGCTTGTTCGGAGATTCCCTAGGACGGTAGTTACAGGATGGGATTTTAAAGCTATGCCCCCAATTTTGCCCCCAGTCTCAGCGGGAGCGTAGGCGATCGCGACTGGCGATTTCTGACACGGACCAGGGTGATCTTCAGCGGCCCTCAGTGTACGCCAGTCTCGGCTTTTTCGGAGCATGCCTGATGATTGGTTGCCTAGTGCACGGCGCCAAGCGCGTGGTAGGACTTCACCGCGTCCGAATTAGGCCAGGTTCGCACTACTGCTCGTCAAGCGGCTGACTAATCGCCAGATGTCCGCATCCAACTGCTTTGCGAATTGTGGATCCTGGATGGCCGCTATCGACCCAAAGCTGACACTGATCGAAGGGCATTCGACCGGAGTGAAACGGTTTCCTGCTATGAGGCCCTGCGGTGCCTGGCCAACTCATCCCGAACAGACTGCAATACGCGCGATTCATGCCCGTTGCGCCAGACCAGGTGAGTGCGAACCCGAGCAACCTTTGGGGGCAAGGGGAGCGATCTGACCAAGCTTTCCACGTTTACAGCCTTGAGCACGGACTGCGGCATGATTGCCACCCCAGTTCCGGCTGCAACGCAGACTGCTATCGCATGATAGGACGCAAGTTCCAGCACCCTGGTGGGCACGATTTCGCAGGTCTGAAGCCAGCTTTCCAGAATGCGCCTGAACGAACAGCCCCTGGAAAACGCGATGATGGTCGCTCCTTGGAGTGCACGCGCATTAGCGATGGGGCTGTTCTTGGCCACGACGAGTGCCAGTTCCTCAACGAAGACCTCTTGGCAATCTAGCCCGGCAACGGTGAATGGGTCCGAGATAAATGCAGCCTCGATATCACCGCGATGAACCTGTGCAATCAGTGCGTCCGTTGAGCCGGATATCAACTCGATTTGAACATCCGGAAAGCGTTCGTGATAGCTGGACAGCAGCGGAGCAAGCCTGGCGGCAGCGGTACTTTCAAGCGTACCGATCCGAAGCACGCCTTGCAGGGTGCCGCGCTTGAGAGCGGTTTCTGCTTCTATGGAAAGGCGAAGCAACTTCTCAGCATATTGATACAGCAGTAGCCCTTCATCGGAAGGCGTCAGCTTCCCACCCTGGCGATGGAAGAGCGCCACACCCAAGCGCTCCTCTAGGTTCTTTACCCTGGTGGTGATATTCGATTGCACGCGATGAAGCTGGGCTGCCGCGTTCGTGATGCTGCCGTAGTCCACCACGGCTTTGAATATTTGCAGTGAATCGAGGTCCATGTTTCTCATTTTGAGATTCAACTATGCTGATTATTCATTATTGAAGAATTTGCACGCAGCATACACTCCAGATGATCCGAGCGGGCAGTGCCTGCCATCTGGTCGTCGAGAGCAGCTTCCTGAGAGGTGTAATGTGCGCAAGATTGGTCTTATCGGTGGAATGAGCTACGAGGGCTCTGCGGTGTACTACCGGGAGCTGAATCGAGGTATCAACCAACGCCTGGGCGGTCTGCACTCGGCTCAGATACTGCTGCACTCGGTAGATTTTCAGACCATTGTCGACAAGCAGAAAGCTGGCGAATGGGCGCAGGTCGGGAGCCAACTTGCTGAAGTGGCTCAGAGCTTGGAAAACGCAGGCGCTGACTGCGTGATGATCTGTGCTGTGACCATGCATCTGGTAGCGGATGCTGTCATGGCAGCCACCTCGCTCCCCTTCATCCACATCGTTGATGTCGTAGCGGATCGCCTCAAGCTCGTCGGGCACAAGAAACCGTTGCTGATCGCGACCCGATACACCATGGAGAATGGCTTCTACCCAGCCCGCATGCAGAATCATGGTATTGATGTGCTCGTTCCCGACAGTGCGGGTCGGAGTCAGATACACGACATCATTTTCAACGAACTCAGCCTGGGGATCGTACGCGACGAATCGCGGGCAGTGCTTTTATCTCTGATCGAGCAGGCCAAAGCCGAAGGCGCGGACTCTGTCATTTTTGGTTGTACGGAAATCTGCCTGATCCTGGAGAGTGACAAGCTTGCTCTACCTGGTTTCGATTCAACCGCGATTCATATCGAGGCTGGAATCAATTTTGCGCTGGGTAGCTGATCGCTCCACAGTCGTCCCAGCCATGTTCCTTTGAAATAGCGATACACGTCATTGAACTCACCCACGCTCCTCATCGTTCAGGTAGGTACGCCACCGGCAGACATTCGCGATCAACTTGGGGACCTGCCGTCATGGTTTGCAGCGGCCTTGGAGCTTTCACCCAGTGAGATGACCGTTGTACGAGCTTTCGGGGGAGAACTGCTGCCTGATCCGTCCAAGGATCTTGTTGCCATCATTACTGGTTCATGGGCAATGGTTACCGACCGCGAGCCCTGGAGCGAGTACGTAGCGCAGTGGATTCGTGAAGCCATGAGGATCGAGATGCCACTGTTCGGCGTGTGCTATGGGCATCAGCTCATGGCTCACGCGCTAGGTGGGGTTGTCGACTACCACCCTGCCGGGCGTGAAGTGGGCTGCGAGATGATCCAACTGCTACCTGCGGCCATAGCCGATGAAATGCTGAAGCAGTGGCCTGCTCAGTTCCCGGCCCATCTCACGCATGAACAGACAGTTATCACGCTCCCTGAAGGCGCTGTCGCGTTGGCCCGCTCGACTCATGATCCTCACCAGATCATCCGATATGGCCGCCACGCGATCTCCACCCAGTATCATCCGGAGTTCACGCCTGGTCACCTTGAAGCCATGATCCGACGACGTCATGCCCTACTGGTCGCTGAGCAACACGACCCCGCCCAAATGCTCAATGCTCTTCAGAAGACACCAAGTGCCCAAGCGGTAATGTGCCACTTCGTATGGAGCCGTTTGGAGTAACCGCCGAGCATGCGCCATAGACCAGAATTCCCTTCTGGGTCTTACGTCATGCCGACAGGCCGCTATGGGTCGAAAGCGGTCACTCGCGAAGGGCACCTACCGACCCAAAGCCGCCTGTCACGACCCTCTTGCTCAGGATAGGCTTGGCCGGGAGCCCGGCCAAGCAGGTTGGCACATCACAGCCGGGGATCGCTTTCCCACGTGGTGCCATAGTAGTCGTGGATACCTCTGCCCCAAGTCGGATCGCTCATGTTTGGCCAGTTGTCCTTATCGAAGCCTGGGGCGTTCTTCAGGCGGTCCTTGTCGGCATCAAGGACGAAGCGCTTGTTCACCGTATCCAGGCGCAAAGCAGCCCACGGCACGGCGAACAATTTTTCACCCATCCCCAGGAAACCGCCGAACGACAGTACAGCGTAGGCCACCTTGCCGCTGGCGGTGTCCAGCATGATTTCCTTGATGTCACCCAAGTCTTCGTTTTGCGTGTTATACACGTCGTTGCCGATGAGGGTATCCGCGCCCATCAGCCGCGGCCCCGGGCCGCGGTCTCCCTCGGCAGTGAAATCGGTCCGTCCCTTGTACATACCGTACTTGTCGCGTTCTTCGAAGTTCATAGTACGCTCCTGGCAAGAGGCCACAGGCAGTAGAGCATCTCGACTATTGGTTCAAGGCTGCTCGGGCGACGCCGGCGGGAATGTCGGCGTAATCAGACGTTTTTTAACCGCGCGATATCCCTCGAGCATTCAGCAAGGCTCGTACGAGAAACGGGCGGTACAGCGAGCGACGGAATAGGACACTAAGCTACGACAGCCTGGATGTGTTCTGCGGCGCTCAGAATAGGAGAGTGGTCAGCATAACCAGCCGTTCGCTATTTGCGACCAGCGGCGGGACATGGAGTCGACTGAAGCGGCTGCGGATGGCCGTCAATTGGGTCTGGACGCCTTACCGACAACACAGCAAGCGCCGAGAGCATCTACGGCGAAAATTTGATGCTGACTGTCAATTGCAGAGGCGACCACTTGAGCGTGCGATGCAGCAAACGTGCAGTGCTCGCAGTCATACACTGTAACTGCCTCCGGAGGTCCCGGCCATGCCCATCGAGATCATAAAAACGCCTATCCGCGTACGCGCCAGCAGAGGCCGAACGTGTAAACGGCCCGGGCCCCCTCCATGGATCTGATCTGGCAAACAATCCAGGCCGAATTCGCCGATATTGGCGATGAGCGCGAGATCGTGCGAATCCTCGTACGGCTGGTGATGGCTGCCGTACTGGGCGCTGTTCTAGGCTTCGAGCGAGAGCACAAGGGCAAGTCCGCCGGGGTGCGCACGCACATGCTGGTTTCGTTGGGCGCGGCGCTGTTCGTGCTGGCACCGAGCATGGCAGGTGCCGATGCGCAGGCGCTCAGCCGGGTGATTCAGGGCATCGTTGCCGGTATCGGATTTCTGGGCGCGGGCACCATTCTCAAAGGAAATGGCCAGGACACCAGTCATGTCAAAGGTCTGACCACAGCTGCCGGGTTATGGATGACGGCTGCCATCGGTACGGCAGCGGGGATGGGACGCGAAGCCACGGCGCTGGTCAGCACGGTGCTGGCGCTGTTGGTGCTGGGCACGATGCCTTTGCTGATGGACAAGGTTGAAGGGCAGGACGAAGAAAAACAGAAGGAGGAGGGCAGGAAGCACTGAGGGGCGTGGGTCGCCCCGCAAAGCCTACCTCCTCTATTCAAACCGACGCTGAGCCATTCAGGCGCTCGATCGCGTCAATCAAGTCGTCATAACCCACCGGCTTGTTCAAGTGGCGGTCAAAACCGGACTGGCGAGACTTGTATTGGTCCGCGCTTGCCCCATAGCCAGTCAACGCGATGGCAGGGATGTAGCGCAGATGCTCCAGGCCGCGCAGCGCCCGGATCAGAGCATGGCCATCCATGCCAGGCATGCCGATGTCGGAAATGATCACGTCGTAACGCGCATCTGCCGCCGACTGCAGCGCCAGTTTCGGGTCGCTGTAGGCATCGACGTCGGCATCTTCCATCAACAGCAATTGTTCCATCACTTCCAGCACATCGACCGAGTCATCCACCAGCAGGATGCGAACCCCTTTCAGCCGACCTTCTGATAGCAGGACTTCGCCCTGCACCTGGGGTTGCTGGGCGTACGCGCACAAAGGCAGGGTGATGATGAACGTACAGCCCTGGCCTATGCCGGGAGACTCTACGCTGACCGCTCCGCCATGGGCTTCTACCAATTGACGAACCAGGGAAAGGCCAATACCTAGCCCCTCTCGCCCATGGCCGGTGGGTGCAGCCTGGTTGAACAGCTCAAAAATATCTTCCAGGGAGTTTTTGGCGAGGCCTATGCCCTGATCAATGACTTCAAGTCGCGCCTGCTCATCCTGGCGAGCAAGTCTCAACAGAATCTCGCCATCGGCAGGGCTGAACTTCAGTGCGTTGTTCAGCAGGTTCCAGATGATCTGCTCGACACGGGTGCTGTCGGCCTCCACATAGACCGGTTCGCCATCGGCCGGCAGCGTCAGCCGAACACTGCGGCCGCGCTGTTCATTGCAGGCTACAGCGTAGATACCTTGCAGCACGGCACACAAATCGACGGGTTGGGTCTTCAGCTTGAGCTTGCCCGTGCGGATGCGCGCCACATCAAGCAAGTCATCGATGATGCGTGCCTGGCTGGTGACTGCTTCGCGAATGACGTTGACCGCTTTGCTCGCCATGCCGGTGCTTGTGACCGATGGTATGCGTCGCAAGATATCGGCATTGAGCTGGATCAGGTTCAGCGGGTGCTTGAGCTCGTGGGACATCACCGCGAAGAACTCGTCCTTCATGTGGCTGGAGCTTTGCGACTCGGCCAGGCGCTTGCTTTGTTCGTCCTGCAAGCGCTTGTGGCCGGTCAGGTCACGGGCGATCTTCACGTAACCCCGCAAGCTGCTGCCCTTGAGGCGCGAGACTTCGCCACTGCAATAGAAGCGGCTGCCGTCCTTGCGCACATGCCAGCGTTCGTCCTGGCCACGGCCATGCAGACGGGCAGCGCGCAGCTCGCGCGCCGGCTCGTCATTTTCGCGGTCTTGCTCGGTGAAGATCAGCGCATAATGCTGGCCGATGACTTCATCCTTGGCGTAGCCGAATACCAGCGCAGCGCCGGTGTTCCAGTCGATGATCAGGCCTTGTTCGTCAAGCAGGATGATGGCGAAGTCATGGGTACTCTCGGCAACCAGGCGCATGCGCTCTTCACCCTGGCGCAAGCGTTCCTCGGCCGCACGACTCTCGGTGATGTCGATGAACGTTAGCACCGTGCCGTCAACGTTCTGCTCACTGGCCCGGTACGGTAGTAGACGTGCCAAGTACCAATGTTGGTCCTGCCCGATGACTTCACGCTCGATCGTGGTTTCGCGCTCGATCACCGCGCGCGCATCGTCTGCCAGCCCCGGATACTCCAGGCGATGGGTGATGTCGAGCAGTGAGCGGCCGGTGTCGACCGGCAGTATGCTGAAAATGGCGGTGGCCCCGGGCGTGAACCAGCGAATGTGCAAGTTGCGGTCGACGAACACGGTGGCGATCTGGGTGGAGGCGATCAGATTGCTCAGGTAGTCGTTTATCTTGTCGGTTTCATCAACCTTGGTCTTGAGCTCGTAGTTGACCGTCAGCAGTTCTTCGTTGATGGATTGCAGCTCTTCCTTGCTGGTTTCCAGCTCTTCGCTGGCCAGGCGCAATTCCTCGTTGATCGCTTGCATTTCTTCGTTCGAGGCCATCAGCTCCTGGCTGGAGATATCCGACTGCTCGATGGTTTCCTGTAACTGCTGACGGGTCCGCTGCAGTTCCCGCTCCAAGGTGTTCAACACCATGCCTTCGGTTTGCTGGATAGCAGGCAGGCTCTGGGGATCAGCTTCGCGAACCTGGAACGTCACCAGCAGGCATTCGCTGCCACTGGGTTCGTCCTGGTGGGGCAGGACCTGTACCTGGACTTCGACGCGCTGATCGTCGATGGTGGTGATCACGGCGCCCGAGCTGACCGGCTGGCCGGTGTTATGAGCCTGCAACAAGCTACTGCGCAGGGCAGGGCGCAGCGGTGTGAGTACCAGGTTCAGCAGGCTGGGGCTGACTTCGCCACCGGCGTGGCGTAGGAATCGGCCGACGCTATCACTCATGTGCAAAATGTTGCCATCACCATCGACGATCAGGCTGGGCGGTGTGCGTCTGGACAATGCACGGTGATGGATTTCAGCATAGGACAGCTTGCGCAGGGGTTTGGGTTTAGCGCGTATGGCTTGCGCGTCGGGCGTATGAAGCCGCCCCGGGCGGCGTGCCGGCTCCACTTCCCGAGCCCGGAAGATGCGATGGTGCTTGTCTACGGCAATAAACAGGTCGGCAGCCACGTCCGCCGATTCCGAACTGCCCAGGAACAAATAACCCCCTTTGCGCAGGGCGAAGTGGAACAGGCGCAATATTTCCCGTTGCACTTCCCGATCCAGGTAGATGAGCAGATTACGGCAGACCACCAGGTCCAACTGTGAGAACGGAGGATCGGACAACAGGTTATGTCGGGCGAACAGGACTTTTTCGCGAATGTCCTTGCGTACCCGGTAATGCTGGTCTTCCTTGATGAAAAACTGACGCAACCTGGCCGTGGGCACATCGGTGGCGATGGCATCGGGATAGACGCCTAGCCGGCCGACATTGATCGCGCGTTCGTCGAGGTCTGTGGCGAACACTTGGACTTTGGCACTGCGCTGCTCCATTGCCAATTGTTCGGTCGCCATCATCGCCAGGCTGTAGGCTTCCTCGCCGGATGAACAACCTGCCGACCAGATGCGTACTTCGCGCTGAAGATCTTCGCTGTCGTCGTTGGCAAGACCCGGCATCACATGCTGCTGCAATGCTTCGAAAGCTTCGCGGTCCCGGAAGAAATTGGTGACCCCTATCAACATGTCAGCCAGCAATGCACGGCATTCCTCAGGATGCCGCTCAAGGTAATCGCGGTAACCGGCCAGGTCGGTCTGTGCGGTGACATGCAGGCGCCGTTCAAGTCGGCGCAGGATCGTCGCGCGCTTGTAGTGCTGGAAATCGTGGCCGGTACCGGCATGCAGGCGGGTGAGGATGTCGTCGAGCAGGGGGTCGGATTGGGCTGGGTCGCCTGAACGTTCGCCCAGGGGCGGGGGCAGGCTGTCATCCTCTATTTCCGGAAGTTTCACCTTCTTTGCCGAGCGCCACAGTTCCAGCAGCTTGCCCGGGATCTCGGTTACCGGCAGGATCAGGTCGACCATGCCAGTGGCGATGGCGGCCTTGGGCATGTCGAGGTACTGGGCGTCATCGGGCGACTGCACGAGGGTCACGCCACCTTGTTCCTTGATGCGCGACAGGCCCACTGCGCCATCGCTACCGCTGCCCGAAAGTATCACGCAGAACGCATGGTCCTTGTGCACATCAGCAAGGTCGCGGAAGAACAGGTCGATGGCGACGTGGTCGCCGCGGCTGCGTCTGGCCGGACTGACCCGCAGGTAACCGTCATTGGTGGACAGGCGGTTGGCCGGCGAAATGACATAAACGTGGTCACGCTCGATCGGTACTGGCTCGCTTACCTGGCGCACCGGCATGCGCGTGACGCGCTGGATCAAGCGGTCGGCCTGGCTCTGGTGGTCCGGCGACAAGTGCAGCACCACGACGAACGCCATGCCGCAGTTTTCGGGGGCGTGCTGGAAAAACGCCTGCACCGCCTCCAGCCCGCCGGCCGATGCCCCGATGCCCACCACTGGAAAGTCCAGATGGCTGGGGCTGAGCGAAGGGTTGTGCGGCGAGGCGAGGGAAGTCTTGCTGGACGATTTCATGGGCACGAGCCTTGTGCGAACCGGGAGTGAGCTTAGCCAGCGATTATAGGCCCGACATCCTTCAGACGACGAGCAGGGTTAAAGGTAGACAGCCCTCGCTGGCCCAAGTGCCGCTAGTTGTTAGTGGGCCTGAGGCTCAGCGGGTGAATGCGTTAGCGCGCAGACCTTGATAGGCGGCGATCACGAACCATAAGCTACTGGCCGGCCCAACCAGCGCTTGGGCAGGTCCAAAATGCTCAGAAATTCGATCATTCATGGAGAGCAAACCGGCGTTTCGGTCACCGCTCATCCGCTATGTCGGAATCAGAACGAATTCACGGCAACCGGTCGGACTCGTTGATGTAGGTCTTGACGAAAACGAGAGCCCATCAGATGAAAAACAACCAGTTTGTCGTGCTGCTGTTGACTGCCAGTTTCTCGCTGCTCGGAGGTTGCTTCGACCGCGACAAGGATCACCCGGCGAAGGATGCTGACCCAAGTAAACCCTCGCTTCAGATGCAGCAACCCATTCCTCCCGCAACTACCCCATCACCTGAGACCAAACCGCAGAATCCCTGAGCGAGGTACAAGGCATGGTGGCAATGACACAGGCAGGTACCGCGACCCAAAAGACCAACGCAGGACTGGAACATCGCTATCGGGCGCTACTTGAGGGCCCTGAGCCGACCAGTGAGGGCTGGTTGACGGAGCAATTGCGCCATGCCCGTCTGCTTTGCGATGATCTGCCAGATGACCCGAGGCTACTCCCTCAATGGGCCGATGCCCATGCAGGTTGTGTCGCCAAAGCGCATGCGGCCTATCTGGAGCACCGGCGTCAGGGCGGGGCGCGTCGTTATTTTGCCAACCGTTCCCACGCCTTGTGGTTCCTACAGCAAGTCGCGCCGACCAAGGCGGTTGACGGCGCCTGGCTTCACGGGGCCCTGTGGCACTGGCAGGACCCGCGATTCCACGGGCTGATCCGCACCTTCCTGGAAGAGCTCGGGGACGGCGACCCACGCTGCAATCACGTGTTGATCTACCAGCGCTTGCTCAGCCGTCTGGGTTGCTCGCAGGAGCGGCCGCTTGACCCCGCTCGTTACCTGCAGGGCACGCTGCAACTGGCTCTGGGGCAGCACTGCCAGCGATTCTTGCCGGAAGTAATCGGTTACAACCTGGGTTACGAGCAACCGCCTTTGCACCTGCTGATCACCACCCATGAGCTGGCCGAGCTGGGTATCGATGCCTATTACTTCCAGCTGCATGTGACCATCGACAATGCCGCCAGCGGCCATGCGCGACGCGCTGTGGAAAGCGTCACCGAGCTAGTGCGCGATCAGGGGCCGGCGTTCTATGAGCGCGTGAGGCACGGTTACCGGCTCAATGACCTGGGGGGCGACACGCCCTCATTGATTGCTTCGTTCGACTTGCAGGCCGAGTTGCTAGGTACCTTGGAACGCAAGCGCATCTACGGGCAGTGCATGCATTCGGACCGCTGTCGCCTGCAAGGACGCACCATCAACCAGTGGCTAGCTGAGCCCGGCGCAATGCCCGGGTTTCTTGAAGCATTACAGGCCCAAGGCTGGATCAAGCGTGACAGCGATCCTAAGCAAAGCCGCTTCTGGTCGCTGATCGAGGGCCCGGTCGCTGCCATGTTCGGTGTGTTCGATGCCTATGAAAAGCAGCTTTGGCATGACTGGATCGCCGGCTCCTGGCAAGGCGCGGGAATTCGTCGGGTGCCGCCAGGGCAGTGGGAGCACGCCTTGCAACTGGACAATGATGTCTCCATCGCGTCCCAGGTATCGGACATACCGACCCTGATCGATGCAATGGCCGGCAATCGGCACGCCACCCCTCAGGGCCTGCACGCCACGCGTGCGTTCATCCAGACCACCGGTTTGATGCACGGAGGGCTTCATTGATGCTGCTCGACCAAGACCAGATTCGCGCCGATGAGGCCTTGCTGCAATTGGGGAACCGCTTGCGTGCCGACGGCTATCGTTTCACCTGCGTGACGCCGGCGACCCACGCCACGGTCAATGCCCGAGCCGAGGCGCAGCAGGCGCGTACCTTGCGTGATGTGTTCGGCTGGAGTAGGCCGTTCGCCGCTTCACTGCTCAGCCCCGACGAACTGGAGCAACTTAGCCTCGCTGGCGTGCTGGAGGCTCAAGGGGCGCTGTGGCGCAGCAACGTGCGCTGGTCCAGCCTGGACGATCTGCTGCTGCTGCATTCCGCCTGGCCTACGAACAGCCGCGATGCCGTGTTCTTTGGCCCGGACAGTTACCGGTTCGCCCAGTTGATCCACGATCACCTCAGCAGCACGCCCGAGCGCGTGCAGCATGCCGTCGACATAGGCTGCGGCAGTGGTGTCGGGGCATTGCTGATCGCGCGCGCCGTGCAGCATGCGCAGGTCTGCGCGGTGGACATCAACCCCATGGCCTTGCGCCATACTGCCATCAATGCTGCCTTGGCCGGTGTGGCGAATGTTTCGGTAGAGCGCAGTGACCTGCTCGATGATATCGCGGGTACATTCGACCTGATCGTCGCCAACCCGCCGTACATGCTCGACGCCGGCCAGCGCGCCTACCGCCATGGCGGCGGCGCACTGGGTGCCGAGCTGTCGCTGCACATCGTCGAGCAAGCCCGTGAGCGCCTGTCGCCCGGGGGGACGTTGCTGCTGTACACCGGTGTCGCCATCGTCGAGGGGCGCGACGCGCTGCTCGAAGCCATGCGGTTGCGCCTGGCGGGGCCTGGGTTCAGTTGGTTCTATCGCGAGCTGGACCCGGACGTATTCGGCGAGCAATTGCTTGACCCCGGTTACGAGCAGGTCGAGCGCATTGCCGCCGTGGCCCTGACCGTCACCCGTCGCGGCTGATAGCGTCGTGACGCGGCATTGCACGTTTGGCATCGAGGAAGAATACCTGCTGGTGAAGCTGGCCACCGGGCAGGTCATGGCTGTTCCGTCAGCAGCCGTGGCCCGCTGTTGTTGGGACGCGGCGGGCCCGTGGTTCGCCGAGGAAATGTTCCACAGCCAGATAGAGATCGCTTCGCCCGTATTCGACGCACTGCACCAAGCGCGTGATTTCTTTGGCGAGCGGCGTCAGCGCCTGGCCCGGGCGCTGGCCGACGAGGGCGCCGGCCTGTACGGCGCGGCGAGCCACCCAAGCGCCCAGTGGCTGCGCCAGCGCCCACGTGGCACCCCGCACTATCGCCAGTTGTTCAACGATTACCAACTGGTGGCGCGGCGCAGCCTGTTGAATGGCCTGCACGTGCACGTCGGAGTACCGGTGGGCATTGATCGCATGCGGGTGATCAATCGGGTGTTGTACTGGTTGCCTTTGTTGTTGGCGCTCAGTACCTCGTCTGCGTATTGGGGCGGTGAGGATACCGGCTACATGAGCTATCGCCGCGCAGTGTGCGGGGAATGGCCGCACATGGGGCTGCCAGAGCCGTTGCCGGACTGGAGCGCGTACCAGCGATACCGGGCATTGCTGCAACGCACCGGCAGCCTGGCCGAGAACGGCGACTTCTGGTGGGCGATCAGGCCCTCGCGGCGGTTTCCAACGGTCGAGCTGCGTATCTGCGACGGCTGCCCGCGGCTGGAGGATGCCCTGGCTGTCGCAGGCCTGTTTCGCCACCTGGTCGAGCAGGCGCTGGCCCGCCACGATGACCCCGCCAGCCGCGAGTTGCGCTGGGTCACCCAGGAAAACTACTGGCGCGCCCTGCGTCAGGGGCGCCTGGCCACCTTCATCGGTGTCCACGGTCAACAGCCGGTCAGCGCCGAGGGCTGGTTGACGCAGCTGCAGCAGCAGTGCCCGGCTGACACCGTTGATGCCGAGCGTTCATTCATTCAGGCCCGGCACATCCTGCGCGAGGGCAGCAGTGCCGATCGCCAGCGCCAAGCCTTCGCGCTGGCCCGTGAACAGGGCCTGGATAACCGCCAGGCGTTGCGCGCAGTGGCCGGGCAGGTGATGAACGACCATCGTTAGGGCCGGTGGCAAGCCGCTGCCCTGATGGCCCGACCGGAAAATCCGGATAAACCTTCGCGGCCCTGCGCAGTCAGTTTCAGTACGGCCCCGGATACCCCAGAGGGTCAGGGACCCATCTAGCGTCACTGGCCGGTGAGCCGTGGAGTGACGAAGTGGTGCCCGAAGAAGATGACAGGAGAGACCGTGATGAGCGAGCAACGCTGTTCCTGCAACCACTGTTCATGCACCGTGGATGCCAATGCTGTGCTCCAGGATGGCAAGGCTTATTGCTGCGAAGCGTGTGCGACGGGGCACCGCAATGGGGAGCCTTGTCGTATGAACGACTGCAAATGCGGCCAGTTGAGTCAGCCGAAGGAGAGCAGCGTCGGTAATGCGTTGGATGAAACGTTCCCGGCCAGTGATCCGATTTCGCCGTGAGGCCCGTTGCTTTGAGATGTAAGACGGGGGGAGACAGGACGTCGTTGAGATCATGTGCAAGCTCACCCGTCACTCATCTGGTTCAGGTCACGGTTGGTCAGTGTCTCCTGCGTCAGTGCAGGATTGACGAGTGGATGGCATGCAAAAAAGCAACTTTACCGGTGTTGCAATTCTCCACCGGACGCCAACATTCTACCGAGGTATTTTATGAACAGCCTATTCAGATAGCGGCCAGACCGTGACGGTGAATACATCACACTTCGGAGACCAAAACATGAACAAACCCGACGATCAGCAGCAGAAAGGCCCCCATTCTTCCGATCATGCAACGACTGATCAGGACTTGGGGTTCGACCCGGACTCTCCAGACCTGAGCGATCCTCAGGTGGACCCACAAGGCCCGGCGAAAGCGCCCAAGGACGTGGAGAAGAAACCGTGAGCTTGCCTACCGTGAACCCTGCCTGAGCAGAACAGGAGGTTGAGGTGTTTGCTCGCCCACGGTCAGCAAATTAACCAGCAAGGGCTCTGATCAACTGCTCGTTGAAGGCGGGGATATCATCCGGCTTGCGGCTGGTGATCAGATTGCCGTCCACCACCACCTCTTCATCTACCCAGTGGCCACCTGCATTGCGGATATCATCCTGCAACGTCTTGAAGCTGGTCATGCGTTTGCCCTTGGCCAATCCACTCGATACCAGCAGCCAGGCGCCGTGGCAGATTACCGCCAGTGGCTTGCTGGCCGAGTTGTGGCTTTTCACCAGTTTCTGGGCGCCAGGTATCAGGCGAATAGTGTCGGAATTTTGTACCCCGCCCGGTAGCACGATGGCATCGTAAAGATCGAGGAGGGCGCTGTCGAACGTCGCGTCTACCGCAAATTCGTCGGCCGGCTTGTCATGGTTCCAGCCGCGGACAGTGCCTTCCTTGTCACTCAGGATGTCGACCACGGCCCCGTTTTTCTGCAAGGCTTCACGAGGCCCCGTCAACTCGAATTGTTCGAAGCCATCGGTGACCAGAAAGGCTACCCGCTTACCACTCAATTTTGCACTCATCGTTCAATCTCCGTTTTCGTCAGGTGTGGATGTGGGACGTCCCGGACGGGGTTGGAAGTTCCAATGCAATACTTCAGCGGTAGGGGTGCTGACCGGCTGACCATTGCGGTTGAACATTCCAAGGCGGTTGGGTTCTCAC
Organism: Pseudomonas sp. 13159349; assembly: GCF_013305685.1. NCBI lineage: Bacteria > Pseudomonadati > Pseudomonadota > Gammaproteobacteria > Pseudomonadales > Pseudomonadaceae > Pseudomonas > Pseudomonas sp. 13159349. The sequence continues at coordinate 2,693,189 of NZ_CP045553.1, forward strand.
TTGCAGGAATAGAACGAGGCGGCCGTCATGAGCATCGAACGCAGCATTCCTCAACTTGAAGCCTGGTACGCGCAGTACGACGACATCAGTTACCGGAGTGAAGCGCCGGACGCCTACCACCATGAGCTGGTGCGCACGGCTGAGGCGCTCAGGGACGATGGTGCCATTGACTGGGATGACTGGCTGGCGCTGAAGTCACTGGCCGACCAAGCACATATCTGGGCACTGGAAGATGCCGTGCAGGCCCACGTGAATGACCCTGACGCATGAAAGCGCTGAAGATCGCCACCTTCAATATCAATGGTATCCGCAGCCGGCTGCCCGCACTGTTGGCCTGGCTGGAACGGGAGCAGCCGGACATTGCCTGCTTGCAGGAACTGAAGGCGGCCAACCAGCGGTTTCCTCGCGAGGCCATCGAAGCGGCAGGTTATGGTTGCCTTTACCAGGGGCAACCCTCATGGAACGGCGTGGCGATCCTGGCGCGTGATAGCGAGCCGCTGGAGGTACGTCGTGGGCTGCCTGGCATGCAGGACGATCAGCAAAGCCGCTATCTGGAAGCTGCGGTGCACGGCGTGCTGGTGGGCTGTTTGTACTTGCCCAATGGCAACCCGCAACCCGGCCCGAAGTTCGATTACAAACTGCGCTGGTTCGAGTGCCTGATCAAGCACGCCCAAACACTTCATGTCAGCAGCCATCCTACGGTGTTAGCAGGGGATTTCAATGTTGTGCCGACCGATCTGGACATCTATAGCCCGCGCTCATGGCTCAAGGACGCGCTGCTGCAGCCTGAGTCGCGGTCGTGTTTTGAAGTGTTGATGGCCCAGGGCTGGGTGGATGCTGTTCGTCACCTGTATCCCGAGCAGCGCATTTACACGTTCTGGGACTATTTTCGCAATCACTGGGCGCGTAATGCCGGGCTTCGTATCGATCACCTGCTGCTCAACCCGGGTCTCAGCCCTTATCTGAAGGGGGCGGGCGTGGATGCCTGGGTGCGCAACGAAGCCAAGGCCAGTGATCATGCGCCGGTCTGGATCCAGTTGGGCGGGCGCCGACAGCAACGCTAGCTGTCAGGGCGCAATCCCTCGCTTCCAACCTCATGGCTCACGATCCCTGTTCCGGTGGGAGCGACAGCAATTAGCGCCACCGGTCTGCCTCTACAGTTAACACGCTGAACGTACGGACGCTGCGTTCGCCTGAACAGAGTAGGGCGCATTTCAATCGCCCCTGACTATCGGGAGTTCAGCATGAAAGCAATCGTGTACAACGGCCCACGTGACGTCGCGGTGAAGGATGTACCGGACGCAAAAATTGAAAAGCCTACGGACGTGCTGGTACGCATTACTACGACCAACATCTGCGGTTCTGATTTGCACATGTACGAGGGCCGAACCTCGTTCGAAGCCGGGAGAGTTTTTGGTCACGAAAATCTCGGTGAGGTAATCGAGGTAGGGGCAGGGGTCGACCGGGTCAAAGTCGGTGACCGAGTCTGTCTACCTTTCAATATCGGCTGCGGGTTCTGTGAGAACTGTGAGAAAGGCCTCACTGGATTCTGCCTTACAGCGAATCCTGGTGCTGCGGGCGCTGCTTACGGTTTTGCCGAGATGGGCCCGTATCAGGGCGGGCAGGCCGAGCTGCTGCGTGTGCCCTATGCGGATTTCAACTGCCTGGTACTGCCGGAAGATGCCCAGGAGCGTGAGGATGACTATGTCATGCTCTCGGATATCTTCCCTACAGGCTGGCATGCAACAGAGCTTGCCGGTTTGCTGCCGGGTGAAAGCATTGCGATTTACGGCGCAGGGCCTGTCGGCCTGATGGCGGCCCATTCGGCAATCATCAAAGGCGCGTCCCAGGTGTTTGTCATCGACAACCAACCGGATCGCCTGCAACTCGCCGCGCAGCTTGGCGCAACCCCTATCAATGCAGTCGAGCAGAAGGCCGTGGAAGAGATCATGAACCTGACCCATGGCAAAGGTACTGACCGGGGCTGTGAGTGCGTGGGTTACCAGTGTTGCGACAAGCATGGCCATGAAGCGAACTACCTCACCATGAACAACCTTGTCGCTTCCACCAAGGCCACAGGCGGCATAGGCGTGGTTGGGGTGTTCGTTCCAGAAGATCCTGGAGCGAAAAACGAACTGGCGAAGGAGGGTAAGATGGCCTTCGACTTCGGTGCGTTCTGGTTCAAGGGCCAACAGATCCGGACAGGCCAAGCGAATGTTAAAGCCTACAATCGCCGCCTGGCAGAGCTTATCCATCATGGGCGCGCCAAGCCCTCGCAGATCATTTCCCATCGTTTGAAACTGGCCGAAGGCCCAGATGCCTACAAGCACTTTGATGCGCGGGATGATGGCTGGACGAAAGTGGTGCTCAAGCCTGCGGCCTGATCCGCTCTCACTGCTTCCAGGGACGGAAGCTTGGTGAAGAGTGCAACCTGTATGTTTTAGAAGCAACCTTTACCGGCTTGTCAGTGCGTTATCACCCGGTAATTTCCAGTTGCGTGTTCTTGCGCCACCCTCGCAGATTCATGGCGCAGAGGCAGAACTGCAGGATGATCAGAGCCCAGGCATGTGCTTGCCAGCCCCACACAGCCCACAGCACGTTGCTTGCGATGAAGCAGCAGAATCCTATCTTCCTTCTACCCGGACGGCGCGAACCAATGCACCAGGCTGCCAGTACGGTCATCACCATGGCGGGCCATTCAAGTAATCCAATCCAATATTCCATGAAACCTTCCAACTGATGATGGGGTATTTGAAGCTGATCACCTGCAAGCGTCCTGAGCGCTGGCAGGTGATCGCTCGACTAAGCCGCTCGCTGCTCGCCCTTGAGCATCTTTTTCTGCACTTCCATCGTTCGCCCCAGCTCCTCGAGGGTGTCCTTGCTGAGCAGCTTCTTCGCCGTGGGGAACAGCTCGCCTTCTTCTTCCTCGATGTGATGCTCCAACAACTCTTTCATGACCTTGACCCGCCCGGCGAATTCGACGGTGCCAGTTTCGGTATGCAGAAGGTCGGGTAGGACGAGGGCGTCAACAGTCCGGTGTTCTTCCTTGGCCTCGTAGTACATCTTCGCTTCTTCCTTGCCTCCCGCTTCCTTGATGGCCGGGTAGAGAATTTCTTCTTCGAGCGCGGTGTGTATCTGCAGCTCTTGCTCGATGCGGTACAGCAGTTCAGCGCGTTTTTTCACAGCCCTTTCGGTGGTGGTAGATAGCTCCTCAAGCAGCTTCTTTACCAGCTTGTGGTCTTGAATCAGCAAGTCGATAGCGTTCATGGCGTTACCTCATCACGGATTGAAAGAATGGAGAACTTGCCTGTGGTTGAGTAGCCGCCAAGCGAGACGGTTCAACGCAGATGATGACTGGCCTCATCGTTCAGGATGGCAGCCCCCGATGGCCATCGCGGCTTTGAGGGCTGCCAGGTGAGTCAGGCCCTGCGGAAGGTTGCCCAGATAGTGTCCCGTTTGCGGATCGATCATCTCCGAGTAGATGCCTACACCGTGTGACAGCCCTTCCAAAGCATCTGCATAGGCGGCTTCGGCGCGATCCTGGTTATCCAGAATGGCCCAGGCTTCGATTAACCAGAATGTGCAGGCTAAGAAGCAACCTTCCTCTTCCTGTGCATCGGTGTAGCGATAATGGAAAGCGCCGGCTCCCAGATCATGGTCAATGGCTTCCAGCGTGCTGCGTAGACGTTTCTTGCTTGGGTAGCCGAACCTGACGGCCAATGTCAGTGAAGCGTCCAGTCGGTCGCTGTCTGGATAGAACAGGTAGGCCTGGCGCTCCTCGCTCCAGCAGTGCCCCTCGATCCATGCCTGGATGCGCTGCCGCTCGCGATCCCAGCGTTCCCGGCAGGTGGTGGGAAGATGGCCACCATCTGCCAGTTCGATGGCTCGGCTCAAGGCTTGCCAGCAACTGATCTTGGACATCGTGTAGTGCTGTTTTTCCGGCAACTCCCAGATACCGGCATCTTGCTGGCGCCAACAGTCGGCGCACTGGTCGGCAAGGCCTGAGAGGAGCATGGCGCTCGGGGAATCAAGAATGTTGCCGCTGTCGATGAAGCAGCGCGCTGTTTCGAAGATATCGCCGAACACCCCGTGTTGGAGTTGGTCGCGGGCATCATTGCCGACGACTGGAGGGGAGTTCTTATAGCCAGGCAGATCGACCGGGCGCACGCAATCACCGATTGCACCGTCCAGGGTATAAAACACCCGTGGCCCATATTCATCCAACCGGCGCAGTAGCCAGGTAAATGCAGCCTTGGCCTCTGGCTGAGCGCCGATGCCCAGAAACGCCTCGATGATGTAGCCGGCATCGCGTATCCAGGCGAAGCGGTAGTCGTAGTTCTTACTGCCGCCAATCCGTTCGGGCAGGGATGAGGTCGCTGCCGCCATGATCGAGCCACTTAGAGAGGACAGCAGTAGCTTGAGGGCCAGCGCATTGCGCAATACCTGGGTCTGGTGTGGGCCATCGTAGACGAGCCCTTTCGACCACTGGCACCACTCCCGGTGCGAGCCGTCGATGCGTTCGTCGATCAGGGCCAATGGCGGTGCCACCAGGGGCTCATCACGCCCTGCGATGATTGCGACCACTGAGCGTTGTCCTGCTGCAAGGCTAAGGACAGCACGGACGCCCATGTCGTCTTTGCGTTCGATGTGCACATGATGGTCGTGCAGGAACATGCCGAGAATTCGGCCCGCATGAAAAACACAGGCATTGTCATTCGGCGCCACGTAGGGGCTTACCGTGTCGGCTTGGGTTCCGAAGTCGATGGCAATCTCGAAATTGACCTTACCCTCGATACCTTCGATGCGTCTGCCAAGTTCGGCCCAAGGCAGGCGCCCGGCAGGGCCACTGTTCAAGGATTCCGTCAGCCGGGCACGACCCTGACGGGTGATGAAAATTGTCTCAAGGATGTTGCTGCCTGGCAGGTAGCGGCGCTCAGCAACGAATGGCTCGCTAGGGGTAATGGAAAAGAAGCCTCCAGTCTGAGGGGCCAGCAGCTTGTCGAATAGGGGAGGTGAATCCATGTGCGGCACACACCACCAGTCGATGGAACCGTCCAAACCAATCAGTGCCACAGAGCGCCCATCGCCGAGCGCACCATACTGCTCCAGGGGCAACCATCCACCCTCATCTCGCTGAGGTGCACCCCGTTGAGCTTCTACCGGTTCTCTTTCCATTGATATGCCTTCGAGATCACGTGTTCTGATTCCGACATGGCTATCTGGCGTCTGGTTCGTCTTATGTGAGCGCTGCGCAAAAGAACTGATGCCTCTCCCTACCATCGACCATAGCCAGGCGAGATTGGCACGTTAAGCGGGCCTTGGCTCCACGGTGAGAAGCGCCGTGCCTTACTCGGTAGGAATGATCGAAATCTTTCCATTGCGTTCGACGATAGCGAATTTCACCTGCTCAATGCTCTCTATGCCTTGGCTGTCCCGCGCTGATTCAAGGATATCGGCCTCCGTGAGTCGTGCCCGACGCATGCGGTGGTGCAGAAAGCGCCCATTCTCGACAACCAGGGTAGCGTGCCCGTCCAGAAGTCGGGCCAAGGGCTTGGAGTTCAGCTTCGCGAGTGAAAGGCCGACGTCCAGTACGATCAGCGTGGCGATTACCAACATGGCGTTGGTGAATGAAAAATCGTCACCCAGAAGCGCCTGCTGGGTGGCTTCCCCTATGATCAGCAACAACACGAAGTCGAAGGTCGTCAAATCGGCCAGCGAGCGCCGCCCGGCCACGCGAAACAGCAGCATGAGGGCGACATACATTCCGGCTGCGCGGAGGATCGAATCCATGACGCACTCCTAGGGGTAAAGGAATGTGGAGAAGTGAACGGCGCTTTCAGGGCCAGCCTTGACGCTGCCCTTCAGAGTCCCCACGTGCTCACTTCGAAGGGTCAAGTACAAGGTGGCCAAGCCATCTTGCCCAGTACCCAATTGGAACAGCATGGCCTGGCCATGCGACATCGACCGTTGCGGCTGCGGCTGTAACGTCTCGATACTGGCGTCACGGAGCAATGATCCCTCGAGTTGCACCTCCACCGGCCGACCAGGGATACCCTGAATGGTGATGAAAAGGCTGTCTGTCGTGCCGCTTCGGCTGAGACGCTGGTACTCAACCCGTACCCGTCCATCCTGGCTCACCACCTCCGCATCGCTCAATGGGCCATTACCGAACAGGCCTGCCAAGGCAAGCAATACGATGGCCACAAGCACGTACCACCCCACGCGCTCGAAGCGCCAAACACGCTGCTGCATCGGCATGTCTTCTTGAACAGGATGACGCCTGGATAGCAGTTCATCTTCCGACATGATCACACCCCTCAGGCGCGCTCACCGCGTAACCAGCGCTGGTGATAGTGGGAAAGCCGGGTCAACCCGAACAGGGCGCCTTGGCGCATAACTTCAGACCGCTCGCCGAAGAAACGTTGAGTGCGCGTGAAAACGGCAATTGGCTCGCCGGCGAAAGCCCACGCAAAGCACATCGTCCCCGGTGGTATCCCTGATTCGGGCGCCGGCCCGGCTACCCCGGTGGTGGCGATCACCACACTCGCATCGCTGTCTCTCAATGCACCCAAGGCCATTTCCCAGGCTACTGCTTCGCTGGTCAGGCCGTATCGTTCGATGGTTTCGGCGCTGACCCCCAGCAGCCGCTTCTTGGCGCTGGGCGAGTAGACGACATAGCCGCTTTCCAGCACCTCTCCGGTACCCGGTACCGCCGCCAATAAAGCCACAAGGCAGCCTGCAGTGCACGATTCTGCTGTGCTCAAAATCAGTTTGTTGTTTTTGAGGTAGCCGAGGGCGGCCAGTACAGGGTCGTTTTCCATTTCAGAGTCGACTCGCTTGTTTTGCGGTGGACGCGATGCTGGGGTATTTGGTTCATCGCACCTAACGCCCGGCTATCTCGAGGAGTGAACCTGACCTGAACTTTGCCTCGTACATTAGCTTCTTTTATTCAAAGGCAAGGGTAGGAGAGCAAGATGAAGAAAGAGAGCGATAGGCAAAAGGCAGGTGCGCAGACGAGGCCGCAGGGGGAAGAGGAGCGAGATAACGATGCTCATCGTCCGGATGGATCAACGGGGACAGACCACGACTCCACGGCGCAAAAAACAGCCCGTGATTACGACCAGCAAAAACGCTGAAACTGCCCACGAAAAGGGTTTGAGGCTCGCCAACTCGGCGAGCCTCTTTTCGCTAAAGGATCGGTTTGCCGCCAGTCACTGCGTAACGTGAGCCACTGATGTAACTGGCTTCGTCGGAGCCCAGCAGCACGTAGATTGGCGCGACCTCGACCGGTTGCCCCGGGCGCCCCATCGGGTAGCTGGAACCAAAGTTCTTGACGGCCTCGTCCGGCATGGTTGCCGGAATCAAAGGCGTCCAGATAGGGCCTGGCGCGACGCTGTTGACCCTGATGCCTTTCTTGGCTAGCAACTGAGCCAAGCCAGCAGTGAAGTTGGCAATGGCCCCCTTGGTCGTGGCATAGGCCAGCAGGCTGGGGGATGGATCGTCGGAATTGACCGAGCTCGTATTGATAATCGAACTGCCCTTGGGCATAGAAGGCAGCGCCGCCTGGCAAATCCGGAAGATCGCGGTGATGTTGGTATCGAAAGTCTTCACCCATTCGTCATCGTCGATTTCTTCCAGGGTCTCGTGGGACATCTGGAACGCCGCGTTGTTGACCAGGATGTCGATACGCCCGAACTGGCTAACGGTCTTTTCGACAATGTCGTAGCAGTGCTGTTTCTGCGCCAGGTCTCCGGGCAACAGCAGGCATTGGCGGCCTGCGGCCTCGACCCAGCGCGCGGTTTCCTGCGCGTCCTCATGCTCATTCAGATAAGCGATGGCGACGTCGGCGCCTTCACGGGCATAGGCAATCGCAACTGCCCGCCCGATGCCGCTGTCTGCTCCGGTGATGAGTGCAACCTTGCCTTCGAGGCGATTGTGGCCGGTATACGACTGCTCACCACAATCCGGGTAGGGCTCCATCTTGCGCTGTGAGCCAGGGACATTTTGAGGCTGCGAAGGGAAGGGCGGGGTAGGGAAGTCTCGCATGGTAGAAACTCCTGCAGTTGAGAACGTTCATACCGGTTCGAAAGGCCCTGCCTCCTCGTGTTGGTTTCAATCTGCGGTTGGTACGACGAGCGGTGCGGGATATCAATCCAATTGAATTCCATGCCCCATCGCCTGTTCTACCGGATTCAGCTCCAGTCTCATCTCTTCGCTCGGAGCCCAATTCCCGGAGTAGCGAGTGCCTCGAATCATTACCCCTGCGACCCCTGAGCATGAGATCAGCGAGCACAATGCCAGGATGTTTGGCTCTCCCAAGGAGCGTCTGGATTTTTACCGGCGTGAGATCCAGTACGAAACCAGCATCCTCGCGAACCGCACGGACGCCTACCTGGCGGCTCAGTCATTCCTGGTCATTGCCTTCGTCTCCTCCATGGGCAACCTCAATCAAGGATGGGGCGAGATGTTCACCCTGATCGTGCCAGCGTTCCTCGCCTTGCTCGGGGTGCTGAGCTCGCTCAACGCCTGGCCTGGCATCCGGGCGGCATACAACATCATCGATCACTGGCAGCTCAAGCAGAGCCACCTGCTGCGCAGCGAGCCGTTGATGGGGTTGGCTTACGACGAGTCGCCGCTGTTTTGTGAGGCGGAAACCTCGCGTGCAGGGCATCGAAAGTCATTGCTGTTTTCGCTACGGACGCCGTGGATCTTTCTGGTGTTCTGGGTGCTATTGGGTAGCTACTCGGTGTACATCCAGCTGGCCTGAACACGTTTGCGTGCAAACAGGGAGGTAACATTTTGAAGACTGAGGCATTACTGACCGAGCTCCTCAACGCCCGAGGGCCGGGCGGACAAGAAGATGAAGTACGGGCCATTTGTCTGCGCGAGCTGCGCCTGTTCTGTGATGACACGCACACCGACCCTGCTGGCAATGTGGTGGGGGTGATTCGTGGGGGCCGCACTGGTAGCCCAGAGGCAGCCATACGCGTTATGGCCCACCTCGATGAGATCGCGATGATCGTCAAAAATGTGCTGGAGAACGGCACCCTGGAGGTGCTCGCTCTAGGGGGTTCGCAACCGATAAGCTTCGGCGTCTGCCCTGTCGATATCCTGGGTGATGAACACATCCTGCCGGGTGTTTTGTCCTACGGTTCAATGCACAACAGCGGTCGAACTTCGAAGGGAAGAGACGTGCTGGCAGGAAATGTTCAGTGGAAAGATGTCTATATCGTCACGCGCAAGAGCAAGTCAGAGCTCCAGAAACTTGGAGTTCGGCCTGGTACTCGAGTCGTGCTCAGTCAGCACTGGCGTAAGCCCTTCAAGGTACATGACTGTATTGCCGCTCACTTCCTCGACGACCGAGCTCCGCTGAGCGCTGTCATTCTCTGTGCGAAGCTGCTGAGTGAACGTCGAGAAAAACTGAAGCAGGACGTTTGGTTCGTGCTTACGACGCTGGAGGAAGAGTCGAATGCCGGCGCCATGTACGCAGCTTCCCGGCTGCCCGGCGACACCACAATCGCGGTCGAGGTCGGCCCTGTACTTGAGGAGTATGGCACGGAGCTTTCGGCCAACCCGATCATCAATACCGGCGACCAGAAGGGATACTACAGCCGCACCGTGGTGCAGGGCCTGATCGCCGCTGGCCTAAAGGCCGGTTTTAAGCCCCAGTCGGCATTGCTCGTCGATTTTGCGTCGGATGCAAGTGCGGTATTGAGTGCGGGGATCGATGCCCTGGCCGGTTGCATTGCGATCCCGACCGAAAATACCCATGGCTTCGAGATGGTGCTCCTGGAGGGGATTACGGCCTGCGCTGAGACCTTGTTCGAATTCCTTACAGGTACACAAGACACATAGCCCGAATCGCAAGCATCCCTTACCCACGAGCGATTTCGATGGAATTTTTTTCTCCCGTGCTTGCTCAATAACGCATGAGCTAGGGAGGGAATTCTGGTGGTCGGACAGCAACTCTATGTCATTGAGTACGAGCTTCACGGTGAGCCTCGGACATTCATCATCCGTCTGGAGAAGATGGACAACGGCGTCGCGTGGCACTGGGCCAGTTGCGATGCCGGTGTTGGCATCATCCCGCGATTCAGTCAGCAGAACATCAAGCTGGTCAGTCGCCCGATGGCTGAGCGTTATGGCGTTGCCAAGGTGAAGTGGAGGCTGGCTGGCGAGGGCCCCGAATTCGTTCCGCAACCTATCGATGTCGGCAAATTCTCAGGTGCTACCTAAGGGGCCTGAGACCTGCATTCCGTCAACGTGCCTGGAGGTGTTGCCATGCAGCCTAAAACCGAAGGCTCTGAAGAGAAAGGCCCAAGCGACTTACCTTTCATTAATGATCCGGAAAAGCCCACGTCGCCTCCTTTGAATGACGCTGATGCCACTGAGGCAGCCGAGGCAGAGGAAGACATCGAGGATGACGGCCAATCCCTTTAAGCTAGGAGGAGCACACGATGGACAACTACCAGCTCAGCCCTACAGCAAATGGATGGGAATTGAAGAAAGCCGGTGCTGAACCCGCCTCCAAGCGAGCAGCGACTAAGCATGAATTGGTCAGCGCCCTCGCAGATTTCTTTGATGGCAAGACGGCATCGGTGAAGATCCATAAGGCGGATGGCACTATCGAAGAGGAGCGCACTTACCCCCGATCTGCTGACCCGCGCCGTAGTGAAGGTTGAAGACCGTAACTGCCTCTGACCTCGGCATCGAAGTGACGGATGTCGGGGGAGTGTTTAGGTGGTTGCTGGCCAGCTTTCTCATGGGCAAGCGCATCCGATCTACAGTCGCCCTGAGGGCGTACCGGATACTTGCCAATGAGCAGGGACTAGATACGCCGTATAAGCTTTCGCAGGCTACACATGCGACCCTTGTCAGGCTGCTCGGGCAGGCTGGGTATGCGCGATACGATGAATCCACTGCCCGACGATTGCATTCCCTTGGTAAGAAGGCCGACGCGGAATTGGATGTTCAACTTGAGGCGCTGCGGGACGATCCAGGTTGTGAGGGCTTCAAGCGCTGGCTGCTAAGCTTCGAGGGTATAGGCCCTAAGACGGTGGAGATTTTCATGCGAGAGGCACTTGTCTATTTGTCTGTGTCTGGCAGCCATTGAGCAAATAATGGCCATTAGCCTCCGTCGACACGCGTCCAGATGAGTGGAACACTCGAAAAATCAATTATGGACTGGAGAGGGTGATGAAGCTCGACATCGAGGGTTTGTCGCTGTCAGGGAAGACAGTAGTTGTCGTGGAAGATGATCCAACGCTTCAAACCCTGCTGGTGGATATCCTGATCGAGTTGGGCGCTGTATGCGATGCGTTCGATAACGCCGAAGACGCCTTGATTCACTTGATGGCGCTCAAGAGCGACTGTTCGTTGATCGTTGTCGATCACGGTGTTCCTGGAAGTATCAAAGGCATGGAGTTCATCTCCATGGCCCACGAAAGGTGGCCTGGGCTGCCCGCCATCCTGACCTCTGGTTACCAGCTTGATCCATCGCAGGTCACCCCACCTGTCACTTACCTGTTCAAACCATGGTCAATTGACGAGCTCGCTGAAGCTATTAACCAAGCGCTCAGCTCTGCAAGTGTTCCGCCAGCTCTGCCCGCATCGTCCGACCGTAACGCTCTTTAGCGCTGCAGGTTGTCTCGAGCTGCATCGTCCGCCCGCTGCTCGCTAGACATTTGATGGGGCGTCTCGCAGTGGCTGCCCATCGCCTGATATTCCTTGCGAAGTTTATGGATTTCTCGATTGTCGAGTGCTTCAAGATCGAGCACCGACTGCTCTGCGGATTTCGTAGCACGGATAAGCTCGTCGAGCTTCACGTGGATGATGTCGTTGTCCCGGTTCTGGGTATTCTGGATCAGGAAGACCATCAGGAATGTGATGATGGTGGTCGACGTATTAACGATGAGTTGCCAGGTGTCGTTGTAGTGAAACCAGGGCCCGGATGCAGCCCATGTGGCAATCAGTACCACGGCGATCAAGAAGGTACTCGGTTTACCGGCGTGGTCAGCGAGCAATTGGCAGAAGTGGGCGAATTTCATGACGATAACTCCAATGCGACCTATCGGTTTTGACAGCAGAGGAGCGCTGAAATCTTTTTTTACATTTCGCCGTGATGATGGACGAACGCAGTAAGTGCAGCGGAACGACGTGTTTAGCCAGAAAGTCAAAAAGTAATCGAAAATTCTCCCAAGGCTTCTGCGCAGATGACCTTCATCGTCTGGTTCGCCATGCTGGGTGCAGTGCTCCTGCTGCTCTCGCTTTCATCCTCGTACCTGCGCTGGATTCCAGTTACAACGTCCGTTGTGTGCCTTGGGTTAGGTATGGCTCTGGGAACATCGGGCCTGGGTTTCCTACAGCTCGACTTGAGCAAGTCGAGTGGCTGGATGGAGCACCTCACCGAAGTCGCGGTGTTGTTTTCGCTGTTCTTCAGTGGCCTGAAGTTGCGCTTGCCCTTGCGCAACCGCAGCTGGTTGAGCGCTTTCTATCTGGCGGGGCCGGTGATGTTGCTCTGCATCGGTGGGGTAACGCTGGTGCTGCATTACGGCCTCAGCCTGGGGTGGGGAGTGTCCGTTCTGATTGGAGCTATCCTGGCACCCACAGACCCGGTGCTGGCAACCCTGGTACAGGTGGTTGATGCCCAGGACGATGATCCTGTACGTTTCAGCCTGTCCGGTGAGGCAGGGCTTAACGATGGAGTGGCTTTTCCCTTCGTCATCCTCGGCCTGTTCCTGCAACAGGATACCGGGCAAGCTTGGTTCTCTAGCTGGCTCCCCAAGGACATGCTGTGGGCAGTCACTGCAGGTCTGCTGCTGGGCTATTGGATGGGGCGTGGCTTGGGCAAACTCACGCTTTTCTTGCGTTTGCGCAACGATGACAGCACCGTGTCGCCCAACGACTATCTCGCCCTTGCCCTAATCGCGCTGGCTTATGTAAGCGCCGAGACTATTCAGGCCTATGGGTTTCTCGCGGTTTTCGCTGCGGGCCTCGGTTTGCGCCAGGCCGAGGTTCAGACCTCAAATAGCCCCGAGGATCCAGCTGCAGAACATCTGGTACAGCCCGTGGTAGGACACCAGCATGTCGCGCCGGAGCAGGCTGTCAGAGGTGATGTGGAAGGGCTCGATGACTCGCAGGTGGCAGCGGGGATCATGTTGGGTGACATGTTGGCATTCGGCAGCTTGATCGAACGGGCAATGGAAGTTTTCCTCGTCACCATGCTAGGGGTAGTGCTGATTGAGCATTGGGACTGGCGGGCATTGCCGGTCGCCGGAGCGCTGTTCCTGCTGATGCGACCCTTGAGTGTCTTCCTGTTTCCGGTTCGGGGAATGCTTAATGTCCGGCAGCGAGGGCTTTTGGGTTGGTTTGGCATCCGAGGTATCGGCAGCTTCTACTACCTGTTCTATGCCCTCAATCATGGGCTGCTTCCCGCCTTGGCCGCGCAGAGCATCAGCCTGGTTCTGTCGGTGGTGGCGTTGAGCATTCTGCTACATGGATTGAGCGTTCAACCGCTGCTAGCCAAATATGAAGCATGGAAGGGGTAGGCAGTGTTCTTTGGATCAAGCTTCTACTTGCGGCGGGAGCGTTACTAATTTGTTGATCAGCGAGGCGAGATCAGAAATCTCCCAAGGTTTGGGGAGAAATGCTGTCCGAGCAGGCAGCAAACCGGTGTCGATTACTGCGTCGCCCGAAGTCAGAATCACTGGCAGAGTAGGCCATCGACGCCAAATCTCGTGTGCAAGGCCTAAACCGTCCATGCTTCCAGGCATATGGATATCGGTCATCACCAAGCTAGGGACTTCCTTATTGCAAAGGTAATGCAACGCCTCGTCAGCATTTGCGCAGCACGTCACAGCAACGGCGTAGAGTGACGAGAGGCTCTCGGCAGTTAGGTCTCTTAGGAGGTCGTCGTCTTCCACAATGAGGATGGTTTTCGGCATGTAGGGTTGCTCGCGGGTCATATGTATTAGGGCTCTGGGCCTCTACGCCGTTGCTCCTGGGCGATGAGTGGTGCGCTAGGCGCCGTCATGGATTAGCGGCTATGGTAGGAAAGCGGTAAGCGAACCGCCTGTACGCCCTGAAAGGATTCTGGGCGTTTCCCGTTAATCCGGAAGGGAAGACTATGCAGCAGCTACCAGTCGATGAAACAATCCGAGCGGCCTTGAAGAAGACTCATGCGCGCTTGCATCGCCAACATGAGCTCGTGGTCGAGTTTGGCGTAATGTCCCTGAAGGCTGCGGACTTGGATCTGTTGCTGACCCGTGCATGTGAAGTAGTCGCTGAAGGGATGAGCACTCGTTTTTCCAAGGTGCTCCAGCCAGCGGAGGACGGGGAAGGGTTTGTTCTGACCCACGGCGTTGGCTGGGATGCTTCTGACATCGGGCGGGCAACCGTGGGCGGCGATGTGGCTAGTCCGGCTGGCTATGCATTGGCCACCTACAGGCCCGTACTCTCGAATCATTTGGGTATGGAAAATCGCTTTCGAACGCCGGAACTGCTGAAAAAATATGGAATCGAGCGGGCCATCAATGTCCCGATCCGGGGTGTGCTCAGCCCGTTTGGTGTACTGGAAGCCGACAGCAGCAACGGGGACGATTTTGTAGAGAGCGATCTGGTATTTCTAGAAGGCATCTCGAACGTCATTTCCATGGCTGTCGAAAGAATATCTGCAGGCGTGGATGTTCCAGTTCCCGACCCTTATTCCGAGACTATCCTGAACGCAAGCCCTGACTGGGTGGATATCCTGGCCCCGAGCGGCGAGATCGAGTTCATGAATGAAGCCGGGCTGACATTCCTAAATACCCAACTGACCAGTGTTAAAGGTCAGCGATGGTATGACTTGTGGCCTGAGGAGTCGCGATCACTTGTTTGGGAGGCGGTAGCTAAAGTTAGCGCTGGCGAAACCATGAGGTTCGAATCGTACTGCCCAATCGCTCCCGACGAACCCAAATGGTGGGACGTGACTGTGGCGCCAATCATAGCCACGGATGGCCAGGTCGAACGGATCATAGCGGTATCACGGGATATCACTGAACGGCACCATTACGAAGCTCAGCTGCTCTCTCTCATTGAGGCACAGAACAGCAGGCAAAATCGAAGCGACCTTTATCTCGAAGAAATCCATCATCGCGTCAAAAATAGCCTCCACCTTGTAAACACCCTGCTGTTACTTCAAGCCAATCTCACGCCAGATGCGGCTGTTAAGTTGCAGCTCGAAACTGCCGCAGGGCGAGTGGTGACCATTGCCAGTGTTCACGAGAGACTATACCAGGCCGCCGAAGACCAAGAGGTACGCGCTCGCGATTATCTGAGTGCCCTGTTGGGTGATCTAGGCAAGGCGTTGGCCGACCGACAAATTCTGTTGGAGGCTGACGACTTCGTCCTACCACCTGAAAGAATGGCGCCTTTGGGATTAGTGATCTCCGAGTTGATCACCAACGCCCTTAAGTACGGCAAAGGCTCTATAGACGTGATCGTCAAGCATGCCGGCGATCATGCTCAGCTCACCGTCAGGGATGAGGGCGACGGCTTTCCTGATCATTACCCTAAGCCGACAGGAACGGGGCTTGGAATGCGATTGGTCAAAAGCTATTCCGGTTACGGCAGCGCGGCAGTAGTGGTTGATCGCCAAGATAGTAAAAGCTGCATCCATGTCCGCTTTAAGCTCTAGACGCGAGAGGGGCGCGTCTACGCGCCGATGGCACTTTGCCAAATGGGTATGGTCTCGTATCAAGTCGAATTGATCTCGAAAATCAAACTTGAGGAGTCGGGGATGCGAACCTTGGGATGGCTTATGACTGCTGTAGGCTACGCTGGGCTTTCAGGAATGTTGGCCATGATCGGCGCTGCGGCTTTAGGGTTTCATAACCTCACCGCCAGATGCTAGGGGTGAGCCTATTGTTAGCGGCAGCATCATTGGCGCTGGTGTTCGTCGGTGGTCGTGTTCGAGCTAGAGGCACAAGCCCTTGTTGCCCATTTCGCTGTCTACTTAAGACCGCTTTGTCATTTTCTCACAAGTGGCCAGAGTGCCACGCACCCTGGCCACACCTTCCAGCACCGTCGGCGTGGTTAAGCTGAGCGTAGAGCAGTTCCTGGAGCTGGGTTATTGGCCACGGCTAGGAAGGAACTCCGCACCTGGCGGCAACACTCTCCCTGCAAATTCGTAGTATCCGCTCATGACAATGATGCGCGTCTGAGGTTTTTGCTGGCTTGCCATCCAGGCAAGATCAACCCCATTGAGTAAACCAGGCGTTTGTACATCCGTTATCAGCAGCGTCCAATCTTGCTTCCTCAACGCCTCATTGCCGCCATCGGCAGTCGCCACTGCTGTCACCATGGCCCCCCATTCTTCCAGGTACAGGGTCAAAAGCTCTCGAATCATGGGTTCGTCCTCAACGATGAGAACAGTTGGGCGAATTATCTTCGCAGCGGAAAGCAGCTCTTTCATACGGGTACTCGGACATGCGGCTGCAGGAAGGGAGGGACATCCAGGTCTGCTTGCTTTCTTCCAGCAAGCCGTAGCAGCGCGCCATCACTACGACATTGCCAGCGTTCAAGAAATTCACTCCAACTTGAGTCAGTGCCATTAATTCGCATCCGTGAGCGGATCCCTAGCGGGGGCGATCCTCGGGACGTATCCATGCCGCTGACACCGCTCTGCTGAACCTCTGGGAGCAAGGGTGACTCAACCCTCCATCAGCGTATGAGGCCTCCTGATGCGAACGCTCGAGAAAAACCTGTCTGCCGCCCAATTGCTGAAGCTTACTTGTTTGGCGGTTTGGTATCGGGTGCTTGAAGACAGGGCATTGCGCATGGACTCGCCTGACGACTATCACGAGGAACTGCTTCGCCAGGCCGATGAGATGGATCGTCGAGGGATTATCTGCTGGCAGGAGTGGCGCGATCTTCGTCTGGAGGCTGACGCTGCTTACCTGAGAGCGGTAGCAGGGGAGGACTATCGCCATGTTAATCCCACAAGCTCGTTAGCCAAGTAGGGATTGAACGTGATCTCGCAATGAAACCACGGTCATTCCTCTGTAAGCAGACCTTCTCTATCTATCCCTGCGTCGTGAATGTGTGAGGCTAAAACCCAAAAGGATTCCCAGCGCCGCTGCGCCGATCAGCAGGGGCGTTTTATCTTTTGGCTTCCTCCAACCTCCGTCGATACCCCTCCTGCCACTCGGAGGCTCAAAGAGGTTGCCTGACGATGTTTCGGCTATGGGGCTGCAATTTATCCCCCAGCGCGACAGCCTTCCTGACAACAGAGGCAGCCCTGGTATCAGGTAGCTGGCCAAATGCGCGAGGCGCGCCGCAGCGCCAACCGTGGTGTGAGCACGAGGCGAGATTGCGCAGGCCACCATAGCCTTCGCCACTATTTCGGGATCGTATACGGGGCCTGGCGGCGTCAGCGCGTGCCCGGTATAGTTGCCGCCGTCTCGGAAGCCTGGTGTGTCCATGACTGCTGGATATATATCGCAAACATGGATGTTGGGAAACTCAGTCAATTCGCCCCGCAATGCCTCGGTCAGTCCACGCAAGCCGAATTTGCTCGCCGAATAAGCGGCGGCGTAGGGCTGGGCCACCCAGCTGCCCAGCGACAGCGTGTTGATCAGAATGCCGCTGCCCTGTGCCTTGAAGAAGGGAAGGGCAACGTAGGCCCCCCGCAGGTAACCGATCAGGTCGGTCTGGATGACCTGTTCGTGTGCCTCCAGTGGAGTGTCTTCGAAGTGGCCGACCGCGCCAACTCCGGCGTTGTTGACCCAAACATCGATTCGGCCATGGCCAAATTCGGCGGCCTGCGCCGCCAGGGCTTGAACCTGGTCGCGGTGGGTGACGTCGGTGGTGATCGCTATGGCATCCGTACCGCAATCGGTGCATTCATCCAGGACGTCGAACAACGCCTCTTCGTCGCGTGCGGCGAGTACCAGGCGAGCACCTTTGCACGCAAAGGCATGCGCGGCGGCTCGGCCTATGCCGCTGGATGCGCCGGTGATGACCACGACCTTGCCGCGCAGAGGCCCTTTCAGCGGAGCGCCACGGTCAGGCGCTTCTCGTTTCGCAGCTGAGGCGCTGGGGTCAAGGGGTGCAATGGGGTCGCAGGCCTCGATCCGCGAGAGCTCAAGGGAGGTGCCATCGACCAGGGTCAACGTCAGCCCTTCGACCGTGCCTGCCGCTCGGTTTGGAAATACGGGCTCACCTTCGGCATCCAGGCTGTCGTAGATGAAGCGCGTACCTTCGAGCCAGCCCACGGCGGTGAGAAGCTCAGGGCCCAGGTAATATTTCCCGTCTTGAAAGAAGCCTGGAAACTGATGAGCGCGCTCCACGTTTTCCACGCGATAGCGTTCGCCTGATTTCATGCCTGTCGCTTGATCGATCATGTTGAAACCTCTGTAAGTGGAGCTGGGAAATGTCAGCCTTTGCTGTGCTCGTCGGAAGTGGGCCCGGTACCTCGCTTGATGCCGCGTGGGCCAGCAACGCCCCAGATACCGAGGCCAACCAGCGGTAGCGCGACGATCAGCAGGGCCCAGGCCGCTTTGACTGCATCTGACTTGTCGCTTCTGAAGACGCTGACGATGGCCCACAGATCGATGAGTAAAAGGATTGCCGCCACGGCAATCCAGAAATAGCTGGCGAGCCCGTTCATGACTTTACTTCCTTTATACGTAGTCAGGGCCCAGGGTGCCGGGTGCAGCGCCTGGCACGAGGATGACCTTGCGGCAGTTATCCTGCTTCTGATCGAACATCTCGTAGCCCATGGCCGCTTCCTCGAGGGCGAGGCGGTGAGTGACGATCAGTTCCGGTTGCAGGCGTCCTGCTTCGATGTGCTCAAGGAGTTCCGGCAGGTATTTCTGCACATGGGTCTGGCCCATCTTGAAGGTAAGGCCCTTGTCGAAGGCATCGCCAAACATGAAGGCATGGATGAAGCCGGCGTACACACCGGGGACACTGACAACGCCTCCGCGACGCACCGCAGCAATACTCTGGCGCAGTGCCTTGCCACTGCTGCCTTCTATCTTCAGCGCCGTCATCACCGTTTCGGCAGTGCTGCCTTTGGCTTCAAAGCCGACTGCATCGATCACTGCATCGACCCCGCGCATGCCTGGTGACTGGCGGATGATGCTATCAGCGGGGTCGTCGTCCTGCTCAAAATTGATGGCTACGGCGCCGTAGGCCTCTTTTGCGTAGGCCAGGCGGTGGTCGTTGTCATCAACCATGAAAATGGTCTGGGCGCCGAGCATTCGCGCACAAGCGGCACTCAGCAAGCCGACCGGCCCGGCGCCGTAGATCGCCACAGATGACCCCTGGCCTATTTCGGCATTGATGACCGCCTGCCAAGCGGTCGGCAGGATGTCCGAGAGAAACAGTACCTTGTCATCGGCCAGCTCGGTGGGCACTTTGAACGGTCCGACGTTGCCCTTGGGTACCCTCACGTAATCCGCCTGGCCGCCAGGGATACCGCCATAGAGATGGCTATATCCAAACAGCGCGGCGCCTGGGGGAATACCCTTCTTGTTGATGATCGCACCCCGACCTGTGTTGGTGGTTTCACAGGCAGCGAACAGGTCGTGCTGGCAGAAGAAACAGCTGCCGCAAGCGATCACGAAGGGAATCACTACGCGGTCGCCGATCTGCAGGTTGGTGACGGCACTGCCAGTATCTTCGACGATGCCCATGAACTCATGGCCGAAGATATCGCCCGCTTCGGTTTGTGGAATTTTGCCTCGGTAAAGGTGCAGGTCAGAGCCGCAGATGGCTGTGGCGGTGACCCTGAGGATAATGTCGTCTTCCTGCTCAATAATGGGATCGGGGACGTTATCGACCCTGACGTCGTGTGCTCCGTGGTAGGTCAGTGCTCGCATAAGGTCAGCTCCTGCAGGCGTTTTTCCGTGATAGGTATGCAGGGGAAGCCAGGACAGATGGCAAAGTTCAGACCAACATGTCAGGCGGTACTGATTTGCTGCAGCCCCAAACCGGAGCCTCGGAGGTGTTTATCGGGATTTAACTTGAACGTTGCCACCGTTATGCCGGTCATCTGACAAATGCACGGACGATTTACGCTCGGCAAGGAACCTGCCGGATCCTGGCCAGCCAACTTCAAGGGCAACACATGAAGGCAATGGACACTGCAACAGCGAAACGCAAAGGCATCAAGCTGCGCGCCACCATCATCTACCGCAAGGCTGGTGAGGTTTTGTTCGTTCGCAAGCGCAACGCCAAGTGGAACCTGCCGGGTGGACGTGTCGAGCGGCACGAAACGCCGCTTGAGGCGGCTATGCGGGAGATGGCCGAGGAAACTGGCCTCGCATTCGACGAGCTTCGTTACCTCACGATGTACCGGGAGGACAAGGTCATCCATTATCTGTTCGAAGCCCGAAAGGCAGACGACAAGCCACACCCTCGAAACGAGATCGAGGCTTGCCGTTGGATCAAGGCGAGGGATGTGTCGAAGCGCCGAGTAAGGCGCCCGATCAAGACCATCCTGAAACGCTGCGCCTGATCAGCCCACGCTATGCTTTTGAAGATGCCGCACATTGATATCCTCC
The DNA here is from genome assembly GCF_013305685.1 of Pseudomonas sp. 13159349. NCBI lineage: Bacteria > Pseudomonadati > Pseudomonadota > Gammaproteobacteria > Pseudomonadales > Pseudomonadaceae > Pseudomonas > Pseudomonas sp. 13159349. Next base: position 2,713,735 of record NZ_CP045553.1, read on the forward strand.
CCGAAGGCTGCCCGGCGGCGTGCTACCTGCAATGCAACCCGTGGAGACCGTCCTTGCACCCTGACGCGCACAGTAAAGTGCAGACGGAAGGTCAGCTTGGTTGACTTCGGCGATGCGACGACGGCGCTTCTGGCTGCGCGGCTTCAGTTCGCCATCACCATCAGCTTTCATATCGTCCTGGCGGCGTTCAGCATTGGGCTGGCCCAGTGGCTGATGGTGCTTGAAGCGCTATGGTTGTACCGTCGTGATCAGCAGCTGATGGCCATCTACGGTTTCTGGCTGAAGGTGTTTGCGCTGACGGTGGCTGTCGGTACCGCATCGGGGCTGGTGATGGAGTATCAGTTCGGGCTCAACTGGTCGGGGTTGTCCTTGGCGGCCGGGGAGGTGATCGGGCCCTTGATGTTCTATGAAGTACTGGTAGCGTTTTTCCTGGAAGCGGGATTCCTTGGGGTCATGCTGTTCGGCCTCAACAAGGTCGGGCCGAGGCTGCACTTCATGGCCACCTGCGCAGTGGCTGTCGGGGCATTGGTCAGCGCTTTCTGGATCCTCAGTGCCAACTCATGGATGCAGACCCCCGCAGGCTACTCGATCGATGCCCACGGGCGCTTCGTCGCCGAAGACTGGTGGGCGATCATTTTCAATCCGTCATTTCCTTACCGTCTGGCGCATATGCTGGTGGCCGCGTTGCTGGGTACCGCCACAATGGTTGCGGGAGCGGGCGGTTGGCAACTGCTGCGCGCGCCTTCAAACCTGCGCGCACGGCAGCAGTATTCGATGGCGCTGTGGGCCATTGCAGTGCTGGCGCCCTTGCAGGTGGCGATTGGCGACCTGCATGGACAGCACACGCTCGAGACGCAACCGATCAAGGTCGCGGCCATCGAGGGCTCTTGGCACCGTCCGGCGAAAGGTGCCGGTGAGCCGATGAGGCTCTTCGCCGTGCCTGACATGGCGTTGCAACAAAACCGCCTTGAAGTGTCGATCCCGCGGGCGGGGTCGCTGTACCTGACTCACGACCTGGTTGGCACCATCGCGGCGCTCGATGAATTTGCACGCGAAGACCTGCCACCGGTCCCGGTAGTGTTCTTTGCCTTTCGCATCATGGTTGGCTTGGGGTTGCTGATGGTCATGCAGGGCATTGCTGGCTTGGTGGTGCGCTGGCGCGGGCGGCTAACGAGTGCACGGTGGCTGCAACGCGTCAGTGTAGGGTTGGCGCCTGCGGGATTTGTCGCCATGCTCAGTGGCTGGGTAGTGACCGAAGTCGGCCGTCAACCGTTTACCGTTTATGGCCTGTTGCGCACGGCCGACAGCGTGTCGCCGGTGGCCACCTCGACCGTTTTGGCTGCCACGGTGGCGATCCTGGCGTTCTACGTGATCACCTTCGGTATCGGGTTGTGGTTGTTGTTGCATGTGCTGCGCCGGGCGCCCGCGCTGGACGAGGCGGGCCCTGAGCCGCGAGTCGGGGAACAATCATGAGCATCCTGGGTGTCGACCTGCTGACCCTGTTGAGCGCCGCAGCGCTGGCGTTCTCGGTCCTTGTCTATGTGTTGCTCGATGGTACCGATCTGGGTGTGGGCATGCTCATGGCTGCTCATCGTCGCGCCGAAGAGCGCGAGGTGCTGGTGCTGACGATTCTGCCGATCTGGGATGCCAATGAGACTTGGCTGGTATTGGGCGGTGGAGGGCTGCTGGCGCTATTCCCGACAGCCTACGCGGTGTTGCTGCCAGCGCTTTATGTGCCGTTGCTGTTGATGTTCATGGGCTTGATCCTGCGTGCGGCAGGCCTTGAGTTTCGTGAGCACTTGACCCACAAACGCTGGTCGGATGCCGCAACGCTGGGTGGCTCGCTGCTTGCCACGCTGTGCCAGGGGCTGGTGTTGGGCACGTTGATTCAGGGTGTCCCACACTATCAGGGCCAATACAGTGGCGACGGCAAAGAATGGCTGGCGCCTTTTCCTTTGTTTTGCGCGTTGGCGCTGGTTGTCGGCTATCTGTGGCTGGGCGCTTGCTGGCTGTACTGGCGAACTGATGGAACACTGCAAGTGCGCGCAAAGCACCAGGCTCGGCTGTTATGCGGGGTTGCCGTACTGATGCTGGTCGCTGTGCTGCTCCTGACCATGGCGCTGGATGCACTCTACTGGCAGCGGCTGAGCCAGGGCTGGGTTGTGCTGACGGCCGGGGCGGCCTTGGCAGTGCTACTCGCGGGATTCTCCCTGGCCTGGGGCAGGACGCGGGATTGGTTGCCGTTGTCGTTTGCCCTGGGCGTCATCTGCTTCGCGTTCACGCTCATGCTGATCGCGCTCTTCCCCTTGGCAGTTCCGCCGGCACTGACCCTTGTCGAGGCCAGCGCCTCAAGAGCCACCCAGCTGTTCATGCTGATCGGCTTTGCAGCCGTGGTGCCGCTGACGCTGGCTTATAACACCTGGGGCTTCCGGGTGTTCGCCGGCAAGGTCCGAGCGCGTCGTCGTTAGCGCAAAGCGGGTGGGGAATTGGTCCCCGCCCGATCAGAGCACTTTGTCGAGCGTGATCGGAAACTCCCTTACACGCTTGCCCGTGGCATGGTAGACCGCGTTGGCCACCGCCGCGGCCACCCCGACGACGCCGATTTCACCCACACCCTTGGACCCCAGTTCGTTGACAATGTCATCGTGCTCGTCAACGAAGATCACCTCGATATCCCCACAATCTGCATTGACCGGGATGTGGTACTCCGCAAGGTTGTGATTGACGATGCGGCCCAGCCGGTGGTCGGTCAACGCCGCTTCGTGCAGGGCCATGCCAACCCCCCAGACCACGCCTCCCAGAATCTGACTGCGTGCGGTTTTCGGGTTGATCACACGTCCTGCCGCCACAGCGCTGAGCACCCGGGTTACATTGATCGTGCCAAGGTCCTCGTCGACGTGGACTTCTACGAATACCGCCGAATGGGTGGCGGTGGAGAACGGTTGGCGCCTGGCGCCGGGCTCGGCGTCGATCTGCACTTCGAACTTACCGTCGGGGGCGCTCGCCACGATGTCCGCCAAGGCCCAGCGATGGCTGCCTGCGTGCAGGTAGCCATCGGTGAAAACGATCTGCTGCCGGGGTGTGTTGGCCAACTGGGGGTACAGGGTGCGCGCATGTTCCAGCACCTGGGTGCGCAGGACATGGCAGGCTTGGCGCACGGCCGAGCCCACCGACGACACCGTGAACGATCCGCCCTGAAGCGGGGCGGTGGGCAGTGAGGAGTCACCCAGCATGAAGGTGACATCCTGCACCTTGACGCCAGCTGCGTCGGCGGCGATCTGAGTCATGACGGTATAGGTGCCGGTCCCGATATCGGTGGTGGCACTGCTGACGGTAAGGTGGCCCCGGCCATCGATGCGCGCTTTGGCGCTGGCCTTCATCTGCATGGCTTCCCAGACGCCGCCAGCCATCCCCCAGCCGATTAACCGGTGGCCACTGCGCATGCTGCGCGGTTGCGGATTACGGCCATGCCAGCCAAAGCGTTCGGCACCTTGCTGATAGCACGCCAGTAACTCCTTGCTGGAGTAGGGCTTGCCCTCGTTGGCGTTGTGGGCGGCGAAGTTGCGCAGGCGCAGGTCTACCGGGTCGACCTGCGCTGCACAGGCGAGCTCATCCATGGCGCATTCCAGTGCAATCATCCCGGACGCGGCCCCAGGCGCCCGCATATCCAGCGGGGTGTACACATCGAGCGAGGCCAGGCGATAACTGAGCGCAACGTTATCGCACTGGTAAAGCATGCCGCTCCATTCCACCAGGTGCTCGGTGAAGTCCTCGAAGCGGGAGGTCTGGCCAAGCGCATCGTGAGCGATCGCTAGCAAGCGCCCATCTGCGTCTGCGCCCAGGCGCAAGCGTTGCTCGGTGCGGGGCCGGTAGCCAAAGGTGAACATCTGCTGGCGGGTCAGGGTGACGCGGACCGAGCGCTTCAGGTGCAACGCCGCCATCACTGCCAGCGGCAACTGGTACTGCGGGCGCAAGGCCGAGCCGAAGGCACCGCCGACGAACGCCGCGTGCACACGAATGTTTGCCTTGGGCAGGCCGAACACCTTGTGCAGGTAGTCCTGGCAGTTCTGCGTGCCTTGGGTCTTGTCGTGGATTTCCAGGGTTCCGTCGGCCTTGTAGTGCACCGTCGACGCATGAGGTTCCATCGGGTTGTGGTGCTCGTTGGCCGTCAGGTAGGTGGCATCCACCTGCAGAGGCGCCCCGGCAAACTGCCCGGCGAAGTCGCCACGCGGCGCCGGTGTTTCGGCGGGGGCGGCATGCGATTTTTGGGATGCGCCCAGGTCTGTCTGGTGAACCTCCTCGGCATAGTCGATTTTGATCAGCGAGCCTGCATAGCGGGCCAGTTCCAGGGTTTCGGCGATCACCAGCGCCAACGGTTGCCCGCTGTAGAGCACTCGATCATTGAACAAGGGCCGAAACGGCGAGCCCTCGGCAGAGTCGGCATCGCTGTAGTCGTCGTCATAACTGGAGATAGGCGGACGATGGCCATGGTCGAGCACGGCGATTACCCCGGGCACGCGCATGGCCTGCGTGCTGTCGATGTCGAGAACCCGACCGCGGGCGATGGTACTGGACACGACGCTGCCGTGCAGCAGGCCCGTCTGGGGGTATTCGCCCGCATAGCGCGCCTGCCCGGTGACTTTCGCCACACCGTCCACGCGGTCCAGGGGTGTGCCGACTACCGGTGTGCTGTTGGTCATGGTCGCGGCCCTCTGTCAGCGGCGCCGCGCGCCGCGTCATCCAATGCACGCACGATTGCGCGCTGGGCGAGCGTTACCTTGAAACCGTTATGGCTCAGAGGTTGTGCACCTTGCAGCAATGTTTGCGCGGCGCGGGTGAAGAGCGCTTCGCAAGGCACCTGGCCGGCCAGCATGCGCTCCACAACCGGGTCCCGCCAGGGTTTGTGGGCAACGCCGCCCAGCGCCAAGCGCGCTTGTTGGATCACCTCGCCATCGAAGTTCAAGGCGGCAGCGACCGACACCAGTGCGAACGCATAGGAGGCGCGGTCGCGTATTTTCAGATATCGGTAATGGTGTTCGAACACCGGGGGCGGCAGCTCGATGCCAGTTACCAGCTCAGCGACTGCCAGTTGATTGTCGCGCTCGGGGGTGTCCCCGGGCAGGCGATGGAAATCCGCAAATGGTATCTGCCGTTTACCCGACGGCCCTTCTAGATGCACCACCGCTTCGAGCGCTGCCAATGCCACGCACATGTCCGAGGGATGGGTCGCGACACAGGCATCGCTGCCACCGAGAATGGCATGGATGCGGTTCATGCCTGTACGCGCAGGGCATCCGCTGCCCGGTTCACGCTTGTTGCACGGGGTGCCTGTGTCGTAGAAGTAGTAGCAGCGGGTACGTTGCAGCAAGTTGCCACCGGTACTGGCCATATTCCTCAACTGCGGCGATGCCCCCGCCAGGATCGCGTCTGACAGCAGTGGATAATGCTGCTCGATCATCGGGTGCCAGGCCAGGTCGGCATTGCTCACCCGTGCACCGATCAGTACGCCGCCGTTCCGGGTGGAGTGAATACCGTTCAGCCCCAGGCCGGAGATGTCGATCAGGCGCTGGGGGCGCACCACATTTTCCTTCATCAGGTCGACCAGGTTGGTGCCCCCGGCGATGAAGTGCGAGCAGGCGTCAGCTAGGTTCACCGCTTCGCTGACTGAGGCGGGCTTGTGGTAGCTGAAGGGCGTCATGGATTCTTCCCTCGTTGTGGCTGGGCCCCGTCCGTCATCAACGGTAAGGCTTCTTCCACCGCTGCGACGATGTTGCCGTAGGCACCGCAGCGGCAAAGATTACCGCTCATCTGCTCGCGAATAGCCTCCCGGGTGTCTGCACGTCCCTCGTGAGCAAGCCCGACCGCAGAGCAGATCTGCCCCGGGGTGCAGTAGCCGCACTGGAACGCATCGTGGGTTATGAAGGCGCGCTGCATGGGATGCAAAACGTCGCCGCTGGCCAGCCCTTCGATGGTCACCAAGTCGGCCCCGTCGCACATGATGGCCAAGGTCAGGCAGGCATTGACGCGCTTACCATCGCGCAGCACCGTGCAGGCGCCACACTGGCCATGGTCGCAACCGTTCTTGGTACCGACCAGGTCCAATTGCTCACGCAGCAGGTCGAGCAAAGTCACCCAAGGATGCACCTGCAGTGTGCGGGGCTGACCATTGAGGGTCAGACAGATGGGGTGCTCTGCAGCCCCGTTGGAAGCGATCGCGCTCATGGTAGGTCCTCACGGTCAGGGTTCGCGCAGTCTGCTGCGTCTCTGTTGTGCGACCGGGCCGGCTGATCAAACGTTCAGCCGGCTCGCCGAGGTGCCGATCACTTCTTGCCAGGCAGCACCGAGCTGAGCACCTGCTTGGCTGTCTGCACGATGATGCCCGCTTGGTCGGGGTCGCCCTTTAGCAAGGTACTGGCAAACTTCTTCGCCTGCTCCAGCTTGATGTGGGGTGGCAGAGGCGGCACGTTCGGGTCGGTCTTGAACTCGATCAGTACTGGCCGATCAGCAGCCAGCGCGCGCTCCCACGCAGCGGCAACGTCCTCTTCGCGATCTACGTAGATACCTTGCAGGCCAATGGAAATGGCGAACAGGTGGTAGGGCACGTCAGGGATCGACTGCGAAGCTTCGAACTTGGGGTCACCCTCCATCACCCGTTGCTCCCACGTTACCTGGTTAAGGTCCTCATTGTTGAACACGGCACAGATCCATTGTGGGTTGTCCCACTGCTGCCAGTATTTGGCCACGGTGATCAGTTCGGCGAGGTTGTTCATCTGCATCGCCCCATCGCCCACCAAGGCAACCACAGCCCGTTGCGGATGGGCGAATTTGGCTGCAATCGCATAGGGCACAGCTGCGCCCATGCAAGCCAGGCCACCGGACAGCGAACACTGCATACCCTGGCGAATTTGCAGGTCGCGGGCAAACCAGTTGGCACAGGAGCCAGAGTCGCTGGTGATGATGGCGTGGTCGGGCAGGCGAGGGGACAGCTCATGGACCACGCGTTGCGGGTTGATCGGGTCGGCCTTGACCAGCGCGCGCTTGGCCACGGTCTTGTCCCACTGCGCACGCCAGGTCTCTACCTTGTCGCGCCAGCGCCGGTCGGTCTTGTGCTCAAGCAACGGCAACAGTGCGCGCAATGTTTCGCTGGCATCGCCGACCAGGTTGACCTCCATCGGGTAGCGCAGGCTGAGCATGTCGGGTTGCAGGTCGATCTGCACGCCCCGTGCCTGGCCTTCCTTGGGCAGAAACTCGGAATAGGGGAAGCCGGAGCCGATCATCAGCAAGGTGTCGCATTCGGTCATCAGCTGATAACTGGGTTCGGTGCCGAGCAGGCCGATCGACCCGGTGACCCACGGCAGATCATCCGGTAGCACAGCCTTGCCCAGCAACGCTTTGGCCACGCCAGCGCCGAGTTGTTCGGCGACCGCCATTACCTGCTCAGTCGCCTGCAGGGCGCCGGCACCCACCAGTATCGCCACTTTGCGCCCGGCGTTGAGTACAGCGGCGGCGCGCTGCAGGTCTTCGTCGAACGGCAACACCCTCGGCTTGCTGTAGCCGATGCCTGAATGCACCGTACCGTGAGCCCTCGGGGGGGCGTTGTAGGGCAGGTCCTGCAAGTCGTTGGGCAGAATAACAGCGGTGACCCGGCGTTCGCCCACGGCCGTACGCACCGCACGATCGAGCAGGTGGCGCACCTGCTCCGGCGTAGAGGCCTGCTGGACGAACGCGCCGGCGACATCCTTGAACATCGACAGCAGGTCCAACTCCTGCTGGTAGTGGCCGCCCAGTGCTGCACGGGCCTGTTGACCGACGATGGCCAGCACTGGCTGATGGTCCATGCGTGCATCGTACAGCCCGGTCAGCAAGTGCGAAGCGCCCGGGCCGGAGGTCGCGATGCAAACACCGAGCTCGCCGGTGAACTTGGCATGGGCGCTGGCCATGAAGGCGGCCATTTCCTCATGGCGGGCCTGGATGAATTCAATCTTGCCGTTGGCCCGGCTCAGCGCGCCGAACACGCCATTGATGCCGTCGCCGGGGTAACCGAAAATGCGCCGTACGCCCCATTGATACAAACGCTCCACCAGAAAGTCGCCTACCGTGCCGGTCATTGCCTGCTCCCGTTCTGTTATCGATAGGGTTCTGGACTTGGCACGTGTCAGGAAAGTTTCAACAGTCTGTGCACCCGTCTGCCGGCTGGAACCTGACAACAGCCGACGGGTTCGAAGTTGAACCGATAACCCCTCAGGGAGCGCATCATGACGCGCATGAATACACAAGATGCCAGCGTGCGGGCCTTGTATTTCGAAGACGATGGCGCGACGCCGAACAGCCGTTTTCCCGTACTGCTCTACCGGTTGAAGCTTGATCTGTCGGGGGACAATGCCAGCGCATTCGAAGCGATGTTTGCGGCTCACCAATGGACCCCGCTCTGGCGCTCAGGGATCTTCGACTATCACCACTTTCACCCTAACGCTCACGAGGCGCTCGGCATTGCCTGTGGGCGGGCGCGATTGACGCTTGGCGGTGAATACGGGCAGAGCGTGAGCGTGGAGCGGGGTGATGTGCTGGTGCTGCCAGCGGGCACGGGCCATCGCTGCATCGAGTGCAGCGATAACTTCCTGGTGGTCGGCGCCTATCCTCATGGGCAGGAAGACTACGACATTCAGCGGCCCGACAGAGCAGCGCACCCGCGCAATCTCGCGCGCATCGCCCAGGTGCCATGCCCTGAACAAGACCCGGTCTGCGGTATTCGGGGCATGTTGATGACGCAATGGCGTTGAGTGTGAGTTAGTGAGCCTTACGCTGCGCCGACCTTCTCCGATCACCCCTGTTTTTGCAGGGCTTCGACCAACTGAGCTTTGTTCATGCTCGAGCGCCCCTTGATGTCTTTGCTGCGCGCCTCCTTCATAAGGCTTTCCTTGCTTTGCGATTCCAGCGACGTGTGCGAAGTGCGTGAATGCCCCTTGCGAGACTCAGCGGCGCGTTTGGCTGAATCAGTGCGTGCGGTCTTCTTCTCGCGCGATGGCGTTCTGCTGCCCGATCCCCCCGGCTTTTCACCGCCACCGGATTGTTTGTTCACGGTGGCCCAGGCGCGCGCTTCGGCTTCGTCCTTGCCCACGCCCTTGTCCTCGTACGATTGCTCGATGTGCTCGGCCTTGCGTTTCTGCTTGTCCGTATATGTGTCCTTGTCACCGCGTGGCATGGCATTCACTCCTGAGTGTGTTTCTTGAACAATGGCGAAACTGAAGCGCTGGGCCATGGACGGGAGATCCTCCGCCATTTGGCCATTCCACCTAGCTGCCCGATCCTGAACCTGATCCACTACCGGTTGAGCCACCACTACCATTCGCCGGACCTGCACCGCTACCATCCCCCCCATTATCGCCGGAGCCCGAGTCAGTATCGGTGCCATCACCTCCCGTGTTGTCCGTTCCATTGTCATGGGTACCGCCATTACCCGTACCCATTCCATCGGCTGGTGTTCCAGAGCCTGTCGCATCGCCTTGGCCGTTCATGGACCCATTGCTGTGAGGTTGCGTGCCCGGGGCGCGCTGATCGTTCAGGTCTGTGGCGGCCAGGGCAAGTGGCGCCGCGCAACCCAAGCACATTGCGAGCAGCAACGCGCACGGTTTCTCTGCTTTCATGGTGAAACTCCCTCTCTGGTTGTTCACCCTGTGTTCGGCCTGCTGTTTACCGAAGGGTGCCCGCAGAGCGACGGAAGGTTTTGATGCAAAAAGGCCGGCTGTCACGGTCTGGCCGATCGCGATCGAGGGCATTGGGAGGATCAAGAGCGCTTACCTGTCGAAGTGGATGAACCGACGCCCTTTTCTGAGGAAAGGCGTTCAACCGAAGGTCCGGCTTCGACAGGCTGCTACGCCACTCGTCTAGCTGCAGGCACTCTCAAGCATCGCCCGCTTCTCAAGTTTAGGTGCAGATACCATCTGCCTCTGAACGGAGAAAGGACATGGTCATTGATGACAATGCTCCCGGTGAGGTATCGCAGCAGGTCATCTGCGATAAACACGGTGATGAAACATCGCAGCGTCACGGGACCAAAGAGGTTGAGGTCCCATTGCCGCCTGAGGATGAGTCACCCGTAGAAGAAGAGATGGATGATGTGGATGCAAAGAACTCAGTATCCAGTGAACACCCAAACCCTAGCGGTGCGAGTAGTCGGCGGGATGTGCGCCGGGATAGTCAACTAAAGGAAGGGGCTCCCATACCTGATGATCCGGGTACCAACCCGGGTCTTGGCAATGACAAGGAAAGCCAGCGTTCCCCTGGAGTTCCGGCGAGCGACCCTGAATCAGGGGCGTAGCATGCCTGGAAATTCCGGGAAGCCAACCTCCCCGCTGATTGCGGGCGTGGGACCCTCGCTACGCTGATTCCAGCCACGCAAGGTATTTTTTGTCGGTCAGGTCGAGGACGAGATGCCAAATCAAAACAAGGATCAAGCCGAGCAGTTGGTGGCTGAGGTGCTCGCTGCGGCCTGCCTGGCCATCGAAAATGATGCAGGCTCAGCGAATGATCGCAATGTTATACGACATTTACTGCGTTGTGCCTTTGAAGCACTTCGCTCTCGGCACATCTCAGTGCACAGTCAAGTGGGAGTGCTGGAGTTCCAGCTTCCGAGCGACAGGGTAGCTATCGCAGATCCGGGCGCCGATTGGAGAGTTGTGATGAGGAAGCGCGGACGGCAAGTCGTGCTGGATCGGGCTCGCCTTCAATCTCATTGTGCATTCATGACCATGGGCCGCTGGTGCAGATCAGCGCTGAGAAGCAATCTTCAAAGGGCCTTTAGAATCCTGGGACATCCTGAATTCCGTTGACGCATTTGGAAGACCTCCCACGTCACATCCCGTCACAGTAAGTGTCCATAATCCGCTCGGCGGGGCTGTCTCTTCTGCTTCGCTGCGCTAAGGTGCAGAGACCCATATATAAGACTAAAGTCGTAGGAGGGCGGCATGCGGATACGCGGTGATATTTTCTGGAAATGGGCAGACCCGGCGCTACATCACAGGACGCACGATGAGACCCTGGATGACGGCACCATGATGGATATCCAAGTGCGCCTTTCTCGCACAGGTGACACGCAGATGTTCATAGGCGTGTATGCCGGCACCGGTATGGCACTGCACGAAGAAGCCTTCGACACGCGCCCCGGAGAATCGATGACGCGTGCCTTGGCCTGGGGCGTTTGCCGTGCGAGGTGCCTCGCAACCGAGCGTCACCAGCCTAAACAACGGATTGCTTAAAACATCGCTGGAAACCGTGGGTTGCAGTTTCCGTTCAGCGATCCACGGCTTTATGCGTCCAGGCGGCATAACCCGCTTTGAGAGAGTCGATATTTCGGCAGAGGTCATCGGTACGAATGCTGTATTGGCTACGCCCGAAGGGTGCTTGCAGGTCGGTGCCGATTCGCTCCATGGCCAGCAGCATGCAACCTACCACCGTAAACATGCGAGGCATCAGTAGTGCCTGGATTAGAAGGGTGGTGTTGCAGCCCGGCCGAAGCCGGGCTTTTCAGCTCAACGGCGGTCATCAGAAAGTGGCGTCTGTTCATCCGCTTCCGGAGGCAACCGTTCTTGGTCCTCCCAATCCTCTGGACGATCCAGGCTTGGCTTCCTTAGCGGATCGTACTTCTTAGGGTCATCGGGGTTCAGGGTAGGATTATTCACATCAGGACCAGGCATCGATGGATCTGAGCCTTGCGGTTGATCTTGAAAACTCGAGTCAATAGACATAGGGACCTCTCCGATAGAGTCCAGTTTTTCCGGGCCGTACTCTTTGGAAACTACCTAATTCATCGCGGTGCGCTCGAGCAGATGAATGGGCAACAAAATGCCTTACTCAAGGGGCGGGCCCAACACACTCGGGGAAGAACGATCGGGTGATTGCAACAGCTATCAGTGTTGAACGTCAGCTCTGAGATTGGCTGCTTTTCCACGAAAGATATCTTAGGGTCAATAGCGGACCCTGATGGGCGACCTGCTATCTCCTAAGTGCTAGCACGGGACCATCGAAAGGTACTTCAAATTGCAGTGGGGAGCAGTGCTGCGGCGGGAAGCTAGGTGGAGCACGAAGTTGCCAACGATGTCAGCCTGAGTTCGCGACTGTCTTCCCGCAGTCACAAGCTATCGGGATCCCCGAAAGCGCTGGGCATCTTCGGTTGGGGGCATCCTTTTCAAACCACCAAAAGCATGCCCTCAAATATGCCCCAAATGTAACAATTAGCTGGAAGTAAATGGCAATTTGAGGCTGGAAAAACGCAAAAATGATCCGCTAGGGATGCTCCGATCAACTTGTCGTGCAGCCGCGGCAAGTTGCAATTTTCCAGGCACCTACAGCGTCATTGGACGAAAAGTGACCGAAAAATCATGTACGGAGAGCTTTTTCGACCGGTTCTCCGTGTTAAACGCGAACCTCACCCATACCCATGAGCTGTTTTCGAACCCTCCACAGGTTTGCCAGGGCGAACAGCGTGGTCAACTGAGCCGTGTTTTTCATCAGCCCACGAAAACGTATTTTCACGTAACCAAACTGCCGCTTGATCACGCGAAACGGATGCTCGACCTTGGCCCGTGTCTGAGCCTTGCAGAACTCGATCTTGCGCTTGGCTTTGTACAGTACGCTGCGCTGGTTCAGCTTGGAATAGGTGCTGCGACGCGCTGCAATCTGCCAGATCACCCCCCGATTTTCATGCTCTTCGCGCCTTTCGACACCGGTGTAACCGGCATCTGCATACACGGCGTTTTCTTCGCCATGCAGCAGTTCAGCCACCTGCGTGACATCGGCCACATTGGCAGCGGTGCCATGGACGTGATGCACCAGGCCGGACTCGACATCGGCACCGATGTGCGCCTTCATCCCGAAGAAATACTGACCGCCTTTCTTGGTCTGGTGCATCTCGGGATCACGCTTGCCTTCTTTATTTTTGGTCGAGCTGGGGGCATGAATAATGGTGGCATCGACGATGGTGCCTTGGCGCAGCGACAGGCCTTTTTCCTGCAGATAACCATTGATGACCGCAAGGATTGCCGGTGCGAGCTGATGCTTCTCCAGCAAGTGCCGGAAGTTCATGATCGTGGTGTCTTCGGGGATTGGCGCGCTCAGCGTCAGGCGTGCGAACTGGCGCATGGGCGTGATTTCGTAGAGCGCTTCCTCCATGGCCGGGTCGCTCAGGGAGAACCAGTTCTGCAACAGATGGATGCGCAGCATGGTTTCCAGAGGATAGGGTTTTCTACCGCCGCCGGCCTTGGGGTAGAACGGTTCGATCAGCTCCAGCAGGCCTGCCCAGGGCACCACCTGATCCATTTCGGCGAGGAAGCGCTCTCGGCGGGTTTGCTTGCGCTTGCCGGCGTACTCAAAGTCGGAAAAGCTCATCTGGCTCATGGGCGGCTCGGATCAGGTGTTGCGGGGATTCTCGCATAACTGAAGGCTTGTTCGGAGATTCCCTAACAAGCATGCGCGAAGCCACTAAAGACTCTCAGAGTCGCCAAAGAACATTTGGATAGGGCTCTAGCGCGGGTTTTGCGGGTGGAAAAAGAAGAAATGTACCCCCAAAAATACCCTCGATACCCCAGCTGGATACGCGATCGAGAATGGCGATTTCTGACACGGATCAGGATGGTCGTCGGCGGCTTTTAGTGTACGTCAGACCCGACTCACTAGGAGGTTGCCTGGATGATTGGTTGCCTGGGCAGTGCGCCAAGGGCCTCGTGAGATTTAGCTGCGTCCGTCCTTCGCGGGCCGCTCTATCTATTAAATTGGTCGCCCGGGAAAGCCTGATGCCTGCTTTGCACAAGCTGAAGCTGGCTGGACTGTCGGCCGTGCAGCTCGACAGCGCTTTGGTGTGCAGCCTTCGGACTCGTTGTACCAGCTGATCGAAAAATGCGTCGAACTCTATTCTCAGGGACCGCCCCTTGCATGGGGTGCAAGGGGTCGAATGTTCGAATCACTCCGTCCCGACCAAAATACTCCAGAAAATCCAGTCACTTAGCGGTGACTGGATTTTTTTATGGCTGTTCGTTTTTTGTGGTTAGCAATTTTGCCCCACTTTTTGCCCCACCGAATTTCAGTTGCCCCTTTTTCGAAGATTCTGAGTCGGCAGAAAATTAGGCACTCGCACCTACTCATGCAGAATGGCCTCTAGCCGACAGCGGGGGAGCGACTTGATAGTTCGAATCCCTACGCTTCCGCCATTATTCCTCATTAAAGCCCTGATTATTCAGGGCTTTTTTGTGTCTGATCGGTTTTAGCCCATACCCTAGCCCATACTTTGGGCGCTGGCTTTCATTGGGCTTCCTCGGAATTTTCTGCCCAACGGTTAAGAACCTGCTGCGCCGTGCATTTCCCTTCCCGGGGAAATGAGCCGGCGAACATCAAGGGCTAAGCTTTGGAATCAGGTGCAGGAGGGGGGGGGGTGCGATCATGCAGTCCTTTCAAAAAATCGCAAAACCGACCACATAAGGGGCGCTGGTTTTTTGCGAAAATTTAGTCCTCGGTCTTCTTTATCCAGTGGATTTAGCCGCACGTTTCAGGCTACTGGGCTCATGAGATCCGTAGGTTGGGAGCAGTATTCCAATTCACGCGTAGTGCTGTTGCTATCTGAGGTCCATTTGCTTCTGCTCTTAATGGGCCCCCATAGGTCTACTGTGCAGTTGTCCTGCTGAACTCATACAGCGGGGGGCGGCACAATCTTCCTATGAGCCGAGTCGGCATAGGCCTACTTGAAGTCACGCTGCCTACTTGGCAGCCGTTGAACGCCCGCCCGAAAATCGCGCTTGGTTGATCATTAGCTAGCCAGGGATGTTGTAGGCGGCGCCATACGTACTTGCCATCCTCTTGCACATAACGCTGGCGAAGGCGTGGTGCTTAGTGGCTTTCCGCAGATCGCATGGACTTTAGTGGTTGGCAGCGAACAGGTGGTCCCTTTAAAATGATGTTTTTTTGCTATCAGTGAGATGTGCCCGGTTGCGCTATCGCAGGAGGTCACGCTTTAAGCATACCTGCGCCGCAGGATTTCGTGGAGAAGCGATTAGCCAGCCCTAGCCCTATAGGAAACGGGCTTACCATTCGCTAATGAGTTGCTTGCGAAAGCATCGCTACGTCTCTCCGGCATCTGCTTCCGTGTGGTCGAGTCATTCCTAGGAGCAAGAGTTTGACGACTATTGATGTGCAATTTCATAGCGATGAAGAGGACCGCAAGCTGCGGGAAGAAAACCCAAGTACCCCTGAACTCTTCGCGTTTGACTGCGGCCAGCTGCCTTTCGAGCGAATGGGGGACGCCCATTTTGAGCTTCTCCTGGCAGACCTCTACGCTGCACGAGCAGACGATGGTTCAGAGGACTGGTATGACACTGCCCGCCGCCTAAATGACGGGGCCGATCAGGGGCGCGATGTCATCCTGCTCGAGGATGGCCGTCCGGTTGGCGTCATTCAGTGCAAGCGCTACAACGGCATCGTCTCTCTTCCCATGGTCATTCAGGAAATTTGCAAATTCTTCCTTTATGCGACCATTAAGCCTGGCATCGCCTCCGCTCCAGGTGAGCCATTTCGCTATTACGTTGCAGTATCTGATCGGGCAGCTGGTAAGCTTTTCGAATTCCTGCAAGGGAGCGGCAGGCAACGTTTCGTAGACCTTAGAGCAGAATTCGAAGAGAAGGCGCTAGCCGCTCGCAAAGGATCCGCCACCCTTAGAAAGCATCCTGACCTGAAAGATCTGACACAGGAGCAGCTGTGTGATTTGGTCTGGGCCAGGATCGACAACCTGCAAACCACCCTGCACAAGAAAGATGACCTTTCACGGTTGGTAGGCGCCTATCCTCGCATCAAGTCGACCTATTTCAAGCTTGAGTCCGATTCGGCACAGGTCGTTGGTGAGCTGAAAGCGTTCCTCCAATCACGGAATCTGATGGTGAGTCAGGAGGACGAGGAGCTCATTTCCGGAATCCGGACTGAATACATCAAGTTAAAGCTGGGTCGCAATCAGCGTTTCAATCTGGGGCTGTTGCAAGGCGTAGAGCTTCTGCCTTTCATGCGAACCATGCTCTTGCCCAAGGCAGGCACGCTGTTCAATAACTTTGGCTCGCTTCCCGTGATTTTTACCGGCGGAGCCGAGGCGGCAGATCCGGGCGACTGGGCAGAACTTCACCAGCTTGTCGAAACATACGATAGCCAAGCGGTGGTATTCGTAGGTTGCGGTGGCGTGACTGGGGCTCAGCTTGCTGCCTGGAAAAATTCAGATGACATGATTTGGATTGATCCAGAGTGGGATCCGGCTCCGCTCCAGAACTACAGGGCCGGTTGGTGTTGGGTCAAAGATCCTACACAGGGTATTTTCAACTGCTATGTGCTCGTGGAAAACGAGACAGGCCTGGCTGAGTACGGGCACGGTAAAGTGTCGCTCCGTCTAGCATTTGACGACGTTGTCGTCTGGCCGACCTTGGGTAACGATTTTACGAACCCGATATCCAATGCCAGGTCTCAGTTGCGTCGGATAATGGCTAGCCAAAATGAGGACAGTTCGAAGCGGCCTAATCTTGTCCTCGCATCCATTAGCGTCACCAGCCTCGAAAAAGTATTGACCTCGGCCTCAGATCACTATGGCCAGCGCATACACTCGACAATTGCCACGGCGATTGCCAACAGTAACCGTGTCGAAGCGTGTCCTACAGAGCTGTACAGTGCCACTGGCATCTTTCCAGCGATCGACGTCGAGTTCGCGACCCGACCAACCCCTGCAACCGTTAACCCCTCTGGACGTGTTATGCGTCGGAGCACCAGTGGTGCTCTTACATTCACTCTCGACTGGAATGCAGATGTGACCCTGGCTGCAGTAAAGGCGCATCGCTTGGTTGCGGGGATAGTTACAGACGATATGCATCCGATGTCGCTTGAATTTCATGAGCTCTTCAATCGGTATCCCCCATACCCAGGCTACCTGCCTGCAGTGAAAGCAGAGCTGGATCTGCTCGATACGTTGGTGCAAGGCGCAGGCCTGCCTGACTACTCGGGTTTCACCTACAGAACTTGGTTTGGTGTCAAAGCGGGGGAGGATTTTCCACTGGAGGCGCTCTGCGCATCTGGTGAAAGCGTTATGAGAACCGTCCAGGCACTGAGCTATCTCAATGTACCACCCGCCAGCCAATGGGTCTGCTCGCCCGACCTGCAGGGACATATCCGGCATGACGACCCTGTGCATGGCGAGGTCAACCTTATGGCTTGGGCAAACAGGAACTATCCCGTCAGACAAATGGAAGGTGACCTGTTCGACTGGGCTCGACAGCCGATTGTGCATCCGAGCCTCATCGTCTTCGCGCAGGGTAGGGGGAACGTCGCGGACAAAAAGCCCAGCGATGGGCGTTACGATTACACCAGTCCGCCTGCCCCCAAGGGATCAATCACTGAACCCGCGATTGCAAGAAACGTTTATATGTTCAGTTTGGGCGACATTGAATCGGTGTATGACGACCCGTCAGCTCCTTCACCCAATCAGTTCATGCAAGATATTTTTGTTCGGAAGGGGAAGTTAGATGCTCAATGAATTGACTGAAATCATAGGGCGTCGAGCTGAGGATGCCGGCTTCTCCAGAGCCTCCACTCAGCAGTACTTATCGGGCAGTAATCAGAACTGGCAGGATGGTGCGATAGGGAATGAACTCGGGTATTGGGAGTCGTCCTTCGCCTCTATTTTATTGGTCAACATCACCACTGAGACCGGTGTCGATGCGATGCGCCAGGCCAAGATTGCAGAGACGTTCTTGGATGCCGCGATTGTCCAGCGCGAGCGCTCAGGTCTCGTTATTGACGGCTACCTGGTGATCGCCGCTACCGAGGTGAATGATCAGTTCAAGGCGTTCATCCTTGATATCGAGAGAGATATCAGATTTGTCAGAAAGCATGTTGTTACCCGGGGTGATGAAGGTTGGGAACGCTATGAGCGAATCACTCCGTTAGGCCTGGAGCGTATTGAAGATCAAGGGGGTGCGGTAGTCTTTTCTTCCGAGAATACCGACTATCTTCAGCTTGTAGAGTTACTGGCGGAGGTGGACAGTCAAGAGCTTGCCCAAATTCATGGTAAAGAATGGAATCTCAATGAATAACCTGCCCATCAAATTCCTTGCCGTTACCATCCAGAATTTTCGGGGCATTCCGGATGAGTTGGTGGTGCCGTTGGATGCACCTTTAACCGTCATCCATGCGGCCAACGGCACAGGTAAAAGCACCATTTGTTATGCCTTGGAGTGGTTGGTTACCGGTAAGGTCGATGATCTGAACGGGGCAGCACTGGAATGTCAATGGGGTAAGGGTGCTACTACAGTCTCGGCAAACTGTTTGATTGACGGAAAGCTTCACGTACTTACCCGAACCAATACCTCCCTGTGGATAACCCCCGACGGCGAGAAAAAGAAAAAAATTAACGATGAGTTTCTTCTGGGGATGCTCACGCCTACGTCGGTTTCGGGGAAAAGTACCATCGCATTGCGAAAGGCCAAGCGTGGATGGTTGCGCAATAGTCGGTGGCTTTACTCGAACTCGCTAGCATTGTTGATTGATAATAATAAGGCCGACGAGCGTCAGCAAATCTTCGCTGACATACTTGGTTTTGGTCATCTCACCAGTACCTTGCGAGATCTGCGCGATTACAGGAAGGCACTTCCCAATACGAAAGGGCTAGCGGACAAAGTTTCGGGCGTGAAGGCTGAAATTGAAACGCTCAAAGCCTCCTTGGCCCTTAGTTCTCCGGCCAAGGAGGCCGCGCTAGACAACCTTGAAGCTATTTTTACGGCGTTTCCACCAGCAGTCGAGGGAACCATTCCTGAGCGGCTAGAGGCAGCTCAGCTGCGTGTTAACTCGTTCAGCCAGAAGCAACAGCGAGAAATGGCAGTGCTGAACACCGTGTATCAGCAGTGGACGCCGTACCACGGTTCTTTGCAGCAAATTGAAACTCTTCGTCAGTCAGTTGATGCCCTGACGCAGGAGCAGAAAAAGGCGAGCGAAGATCACAGTGTTCGAGCATCAGAATTGTCCGACGCCCAACAGAAAGTGTCTGACGCTCAGCGGTCATTAAAATGGGCTGATGACAGCCTGCTAACCTTCCATGGGTGGCAAACAGCTACTAGCGCTCAGGGTGTGGGAGGGTATTTTGAGCAGATTGACCGAAGCCAAGCGGAACTTGAGGCGGCGGGTTTTGTAGAGCTGGGATGGAGTTCTGATCGGCAAACGGAGTGGAAAAAGGCAATTGCTCTTCTGTCCGCTAACTTCCAAAAAATTATGGAGCTTGAGCGTCAGAAAAGTGACCTGAAGGCGAATCCTGTAGCGCCTGCTATCGACTTCGACGAAAAGGCACGCCTGGCTGATGCGGCAAAGAATATACGCATTCGAGCAGAAGCAGACTTTGACGCATATACTAACGTTTTGGGTAAGTTAAAGGTTATGGGCAGTGAGTTCGCTCATGCTCATGATGACCCTCACTGTCCGCTCTGTAATTATAATTGGCCCACCACTGCTAGGCTTCGGGAAGAAATATCCTCGAATATGGAAGTGCTTGCACCGGCTCTTGAAGCTGCCTCAAGTGCACTGACGTTGGCTCGTAAAGATGAGCAGGACGCCATTAAAGCCCTGGAGTTAGCTACGTCGCAGAAATCGGCGTATGAAACTTATTTGGCTCGATCTAATTCCGTGTATCAAGAGCTGCAGTCGTTTGCAATCAGGAGTACGTACTTCGAAACGATGAATGTTCAAGACTTCTCCGGAATGAACATGGACGGCCTTGCTAATATGAATCGCAGGGTAACCTCTGCAATTCAAATCAGCGGAATTTTTGAAAAGCTTTCCGAAGTAGAGAAGTTTTTCGCCATTACTCCGGCGAGCGGTGCGGCAACACGGGTATCGAGCGCCGTCGCAAGCTTGGGAAGCTACAAGAAACATTTTCAGGATCAATTCGACCAATACGAGCCGGCGAGAGCTCGCCTCGTTCTGGCTGTACAAGGACTTTTACAGGCCGTTCAGTCCAAGGCAGGCGAGATCGCTGGTCTCAACGCGAACATCGCTGCGGCGGTAGAGATCTCCAGCAGCTTCGATTCCCATTGGCGTGAGCTTTTTGGTGATCAACC
This sequence comes from Pseudomonas sp. 13159349, assembly GCF_013305685.1. NCBI lineage: Bacteria > Pseudomonadati > Pseudomonadota > Gammaproteobacteria > Pseudomonadales > Pseudomonadaceae > Pseudomonas > Pseudomonas sp. 13159349. Next base: position 2,733,852 of record NZ_CP045553.1, read on the forward strand.
CGTGTCAGTAGAGTCCTACGACATCATGCGTCAGCAGCTGGGTCAGCGAGGAATTGATGCAACGACATACACCAGCATGCTTGATCAATGCAAAGCTGTGGTGAGCGTTGATGCCGACTCGGCGAAGTTGAAAAAGCTGGAGCAGGAACTGGTTCAATTGACCAGCAAGCTCAGAATCGGCACAGGCTATATTGCTGATGCAGACCTGGCGATTGAGCAGTATGCCTTGCATGTAAAGGACTTCACTGCCTCTAGCCTGAAGCCCCTGTTGAGTCCTGCAGCTGAGCTGTTTTCCAGGATGCATGCCAACGAGGTCTACAAGGGGCTGGGCGTTTCAGAAGGCGAAGACGCATTGAAATGGACAGTCTTCGCCGAGGGCCATGAGCCTGCATTGGACGCAGAAGGGAAGCTTAGCCAAGGCCAGCGCCAGGATCTGGCATTGTCGCTATACCTAGCCAGGGCTCGGAATACCGGGGGAAGCTTCTTCCTCGATGAGCCAATCGCGCATTTGGATGACCTGAATCGCGTGGCAATGCTGGACATTTTCCGGCTGGTGGCCACCTCGATGCCGGATATGAACTTGATCTTGACCACTGCCAGTGATTCGCTGGCCCGGCACATGGCTCAGAAGTTTTCGAGCATCACCGACCGGCACCTGTTGAACATGATTCATTTGGAGGGGAACCCCCGCACCGGAGTTAAAATGACAGTTCAGGGCAATGCGGCGGTGCCAAATAACCCCGGTCAAACCGAGAGCTTGAGGGAGTAGCCTTAGCGGATCCAAGCCGATGAAGCGTGGTGACCTTTAGGATTTCCTCGTCATAGAGTAGGTTTGCCCTAGCCACGCTCTCAATCTTCAAAACTGTAACTTTAGGAAGGGGTTGTCTGGAGGTGGCGTCAGACCAACGAGATTGACATTTTGCAGGATGTAGCCATTAAGGGATGTGGTTTTCCGCGGGCCTCGTACAGTGCAAGTCCAAATGTTCTGGCTATTGGGCTTTCTCAGATGAGCATCCAGCTTTTCAAATTCGCGTTGAATACGTCGCCAAGGTTCTTTCTGAGCCGCGCCGTCAGGCTGCTCTAGATGCTCGGCTGCGTAACGCTGGAAAATGCCCGGAGTGACCAGGAAAAAAGTGCCATCCACGGTGTGGACCTTTGCTTTGCTGTCGTTGACCAGTAAGCGATGTGTGTGGATTCCGTCGCGCAGCCACTCGAGAAAGGCAAGGCCCACGGAATTCTGAGGTGGCGCAGCGGTTGATTGCAGGCTTCCCGTGCTTGATCCAGTTTCGAGCTCGCCTGGCACTTGCAACATTTCCATCAAATCGTCGAGGTAGTCGAAATCCTGATTCAAAAGCTCGGGGTCGTGCTGTTTTGGTTTCGGGGCTACGTGCGGCCGATCTGGGGCTGACTCGCGGGCTTCATGAGGTGGCAGGGAATCGCCCATCATCGACTCAATCGTTCCGTTGAAGCAGTCTGGCCGAGGTTCATCGGCCCAAATCAGGCTCGGTTTCAGGCGGAGAAAGGTAAAGCGATGCTGCCAGTCCCCGTCTGTGACGGCGGCGCTCCACACCGCTTTCCCTTTATCTGTCTCATCCACCAATCCATGTGATTGCAGTTCATCGAACATGGCGATGTTGGAGGAGGGAATACCGTCCACCGATTGGGCCAACAGGTAGGCACGCAGCCTGTCGGTCGCGGTTTTGCTGACCAACCACAGGTGGTCAACAGTGAGCCAGCCGGCAGCACCGGGCTGGTTGAGCTTGAACTCGTTTTTGACCAGGTGGCGTAGCCCCATGAGCAGGTGATGCTGCAGCGAATGTTTAGGTGCCTGCAGTGCTTTGGTGGGGTTGGCCCCAATGTTCTGTGCCGTGGATACCCGGTCTGCTTGCAGCACCAACTCCCCGAGTGTGCCGGCCTGCTCGTAGTGGTCGGCCAGCAAGGACAGCAATTGTCTCCACAATTCTGGGTAGCTGCTGAGCCAGTCAAGCAGCGTGGGCGTCAAGATCTGCGTATACAGCAGCCCAGCGGCGGCACCGTGCAGTTGGTAATCCCGGTCGGGGACGTAGCGGAAGCGGTAGGGCTGATTCAAAGGGCCGTGCCAGGGGTGCCAGCGGTCACCATTCTGGTACTCCACCTGGAGATCGACGGCGATTTTACCCACGTCATGGAGCAGGGCGCCATAGGCAATGGCGGCGCTCCAGGCATCAGCCTGCGCAGCCTGGTCTTCCGGAGCGGCACCACCGGGGAGCAGGTAGGACTGGCGCAACTTCAGGCTGCATGCCACCAGCTCCAAGCCGTGGTCGAGCATGCCACCTGGGTAGGCATGGTGATGGCTCTCACTGGCCGGTAGTTGCTGTACATAGGTGGCGTAGCGACGAATCGGTTCGAGGTAGAGTTGTTCGAACTGTGGCGGGGAGAGGGCCGTGTACTGCCAGATGCGAGCAAGCAGCTTTTTTCGATGGCTGGCAGCGAGCAGTGATTCCGCCGACAGTGGTTGATGAAAGCCCACGGCGGCGGGGGTGGACTCTTCGGGAAGGCCTTTTTGCGGTTTGAACCACCAGCGTTTCATCGCAGTACCTGTCTTGCGTTCAAAAGGTCCTTTTGCCTTTTCGGATAAGCCTCTTACCCTTGCGCCCCCTTCCATTGACACCATTACCCTTTACCGCCTTGGCCTTTTTCGCGAGTGCGATAATCCGAAGTCTGGCGCGTCGGGTTAGCCGGCCGATCGGCGTGGCCGACCACTTTAGAGTGGGGGTAGACTGCCCAGCATCATTTTTCTGAGCTGTGGCGCTGATGACGCTGAGTGATGCTGTATTGATCGTGCTGCTGGCGGACCGGATTCATGGCACTGATGCTGCCATTCGGTCTGCTGCCAAGCGCTGTGCGAAAAAGTTGCCGCGCAGCCAGCGCGACATCTTGTTCAAGGTTGGCAACAGCGCGGCGCCTCGCGAAGTGGTGGCGCATCTCTGCCAGAACTTGGCTGACTGATCTGTCACAGAGTTTTGCAATTGATAAGCTTGAAGTGACTCTTAGATTGGGAATTAGTACTCGGATATTGAGTGTGTCTCAGTTAGTATGCCTTCACGTGTCTCATACCTAGGAAAGATTTCTCATGTCCAAACTTGCCGAATTTAAAGCACTGGAAGCGCAACTGGCCGCGCAACTTCAACAGCTGGATGCGATGAAAAACGATTCTGGCCTGAAGCAGGAAATTGAGTTTGAACAGAAGCTGAAGGCTTTGCTGGAAGAATACGGCATGAGCCTGCGTCAGGTGATCACCATTCTGGATCCGTCCAAAGGCGTAAGCGTGAGCGCCGCAAGCGCGTCGAGTGGCGCTCAGCGCAAGCCACGCGAGGTCAAGCGCTACAAGAACCCGCACAGCGGCGAGGTCGTGGAAACCAAGGGTGGCAATCACAAGATCCTCAAGCAGTGGAAGCAGGAACACGGCTCGGATACCGTCGAGAGCTGGCTGCAGTAATCGACTGCGCATTTGCAACGGCCGATACACGGCGCTGCCGAAAAACAAAGGCCCCAAATCGGGGCCTTTTTGCTAGTTGATGGAAATTACGCCGTGAGTCGCTCCGGCGCTTCTGTGGTGCGCTCGGCCTGCAGTGCCAGCAGGAACTCCGAGGCCTCACGGGCCTGGCCACTGGCGCGGAAGATCGCACGCTTGTCTTCCTTGAGGATCTTCAGCCAGGAGGCCAGGTACTCCTCGTGGCGTAACTCTCCCTGGGTGGCGGTCAGCGCGCAGAGAAACGCTGCCCCCATCTCTGCAACCAGTTCCTCGAAGGCATAGGCTGCGGAGCCAAACGCGTGCCCGCCGGTGATGCCATCGCGGTTCAGGCGCGATCGATGACCCGACCAGTGAGTCAGCTCATGCAGGGCCGTCGCATAGTAGCTGCCGACGTCTTCGAACTGGGCCTTGGTTGGCAGCTGGATGCGATCACGCAGGGGTTGATAGAATGCGCTGTCGCCGTAGCAATGTTCGATCTGTGCGCCACTGGCTAGCAGCAACTGCTCGGCTGGGGCATGGTCGATAAATGCGAGCGGCTCGGTGTGTTCAGTGAGGCCTGGCTCCTCGTCAGGCAGACCTTCGGTCTGCTCGATGTTGAACAGGCAGTGCGTGCGCAAGAGGGCGAATTGCACCATCTTGATATTGCCCTGGTCATCGCGAACGACCTGACCGTCCTCGTCGTGCGCCTCCTTGCTCATCGGTTTGTACAGCACCGCGAGGGTGGATTGCTCCCCCTTGCGTACATGGCCACCAGCTTTGCGTGCCTGGTTGAAGGTCAGCCAGCGATCCTGGGTGAAACCTCGCAGGCGCGCCTCGGCCCACAGCAGTGGAATGTTGATCCCGGCGTAGGGCCGCCGGGTGATGGCGTTGATGGGAAAAGGGGAGTCAGCACTGGAACCGGTGGTGGTCCAGGGTTTGATCCAGGGAATCACGCCTTGGCTCAAGGCGCTGACGATCTTGTTGGTGACATCCAGATAGACATCTGACATGGCGTTCTCCTGGCGTGTAGGGGGAACGCTGCCCAGCCGGGAAGGGTTCCCGGTGGGGTAGTCAGGCAGTAGCGGTGCTACAGGGTTAGAGGGCTGCGATATCTACTACGATCTCACCGGGTAGCCGGATGAGCAGAAAAGCCGGGCCCCTGTGTGGCGTGATGCGAGCCAGCTGAAACTGCGGCAGGTGAGCAGATACTGAAGTGCCGTTGTGCTGCAAGCGGTCGAGTTGCAGCTCGATGGGGCAGTGTGAAGCACGCGGTGCTGAAGTCAGCACGCTGTTGAGCAGGTCTGCCAGGCGCAGGCCTGACTGTCCAATCGGTTCCTCCCCTGTGGCAGGTTCAATGAACTGCTGCCAAACGCCTGGGCTCAGTACCACCGCATCGGAAAAGTGCTTCATCCTGGACATTGGGACCTCCGCGTAACTGATCCCGCGCCACCTCATGTGAGGTTTGTGCATGGATTGGCTCAATCCGAACAAGACATTGAGCAGGGTGTCCATGTATTAAACCGCGTTTGGACGTGAGGTCAATTTCCGGCCGTGCCTCCAATGGAGCTCTCTATCCAGGGTGTTCCAGCGAAGACATCCGACCTTGTGTTCCTGACAAACGGTGATCTTCAACCGACTGAAGAATGATGCGAAGGGCGCCCAGAGAGGCCCGGTTAAGGTGCCGCCCTGGGTCCGCGTGGAACTCGCCTCTGCGTTCAAGATTTGCCTGCGGGATCAACCTCGGCGGCGAGGTACAGGTGGGTGGAGGTGGCCTCTACCACCAACGATCCTGCAGTGCCGCGAAGGCTGGCGAGGACAGGATCATCGATGTCGAAGTACTCGGCAAAATCATCGCCGCCGAATTCTTCGTGGGCCCGATTCCACCAGGTGTCGAAGTCGTCGACGTTGGGGTTGCAGCCAGTGGCATAGGCCACGCGTTTGCGGCCGCCACCGTCCGGTTTGCTTTCGCCGATCTCGGACATGAGGTAAACACCGTGGTCCTTGACCAGTATCAGTCTGCAACCATTGATACCGGCCTCGGCTAACACGGCGTGAAGTTCAGTGCCTGTGAAACGCAGCATGATGAGATCCTCCAGAGGGTGCGGAGGAACGCCACCCGTGTGGGAGAGTTCCCAGCACTGGAATGGATGTGAGTAGGGTGCAACGAAGACGCAGGTTCAGTGAACCTGGGGGATTAAAGAGCGTTCATCACCGGGGAACGGTGACCATGCGAGCTGCCGAACGCGAATCGCATTTCGGGGTAACCATCACATGCGTGACGTAGCCTCAAAGGTTATGGCTACCTGGGATGCCGGAAAAACCAGCGATTGCACAAGTGGTTTACCAAGCGAACCGATATTGCGTCAATGGCGCTTTTCAGTGGAGGCAATGTTCCCTATCCAATGAGCACCACCGGCGATAATCCAGTTTGTCCAAGTGATCAACGGTCATGGAATTCAGCGACAGAGGAGTAAGCTAAAGCTTGGATCCAAATTAACGATAGTGGTTTGGCCGCAAGCGCGGTGATGGGTAAGGGAGGTAATCAAATGTCGACTCCAGCTTCTGCCAATTCCGGCCGGACCGGTCTCGGCAGGTTTCTCATTCGCACTGCGGTTGGTGCTGGTCGAATGATGCAACGACTCGAAACGAAAGTGCTGCAGTCTCGCATATTGGTTTCAGTACCTTGCGAGTATCGGCGATTTGGCTTGCAGGTTATCAAGTTGCTCCTCGTCCTTGCGGTTGCGTCAGTTGCACTTTTCCTTGCGATCGGAATGGTCGCTCTCTGGGCTATGGCGGCACTGCCCATTACGACGTCCGATGATGAGGAACCTGGCGTGCATCAGGTCAGTCACCCTCAACATCAACACAAGTATCCAGAGCTGTATGACGAGTACGGGTCGCTCAAGTAGAGTCTTATTTGAGTTTCTGGACACCTGTCATTAGCTGTGATGAGCCTCTTCCTGCTTGTGTCTGAGCGGCCTCTGTTCCACGAGTAAGAAGGGTCTGGATAGCACTTCCCACGTTGTATCCCGCCCAACTCATTGCACCGATAAAGATCATGGGTAGCAAAACAAACATTGCGCCCATGACGTACTCGATCACCTGCGCGGTGACCGTTCCGTCCATGAAGCCTGCTGTCGGCAACGACAACAGCGCCTGGTCTGAGACCGATACCTGATTGTACAGCGTTTCCAGCATGCTTGAGTCGATCCAGCGTGCGAGCTCCCACCAGAAGGTGAGCATGTGCAGGGTGAACAGCGCGAATGTGATCGTCATGAGCGCCTTGAGCTGGTAGGTGCTGATCAGCAGCACCAGTGGCAGACTGATGATCGTGCCCATGATCAGAAAGGCTTGGATCATCGGCAAGGCCGCGCGCAGCGCATTCATCGCCGGGAAGTTACTGAACGAGCCTAGGGCCAAACCGGTATTGGTGGCCAGGTTGTTTAGCCCTTGCGTCAGCGATCCGCCCCTCGCGCTACTGCCATAGTCCTGGAACACCTGCCCAGGTGCCATGCTCAATGATTGCTGCCGTGGGCTCACCAGCTCGCGCAAGGTGGCGTCTTCGACCTCCGTAGAGGTGCGCCCGGTGAGCCAGCCCCGCAGCTGCGATAGCAATGAAGGATCAACAGCGGCCACCAAGCGGTCGCGCAGTCCGATCGTGCCGTCGCTCCACCACTGTTTGCAGGTGGGGTAGCCGGCGCCGCTGTCGAGCTGAGGCAGAGAGGTGTCCCGGGTCTCGTCGTACGGCCAATCGACTCTGGGCATTCGCGAGCGATCGGTATCGTAGTAGCCCGGTGTGTTGAGTAGGTAAGTCGAGCCAATCCAGGACGCGTCGTAGCTCTGCGACTCGTCCAGCTCGGGGCGATTGGTGAACAGCCGCGAGCGCGAAAAACCGTAGCAGTCCCGGGTGAAGTCGGCGACTTCCTGTAGCAGCACCTGGTCGTTGATCCGCGAACTATCGATCTCCATGCGCATCGCCCGGATGTCGGGCGCGCAGGGAATCGCCGCGGTGGCAGCGGCGGTGATGCCTTTGCTCATGGCATGCACTAGGAACCACCACACCGGCACGTTCGCTGACTTCTCGCCGATGGTGTTGAAAGTCGTGGCCCAGGCCGTGTCGGCGGGCCTGGCCATTGTGACCCCACAGCGCTGGCTCGCGGCATCGTCAAACGTCACGGAGGACAGGTTCAGCGGGAAGAACGGCATGCAGCCGAACATAATGACCACGTAGCTCATCCACAGCCGGTTCTCGACGCGAGGGATCGACAGTAGGCCCTTGTTGCCTTCGTCAGCACCCTGTTGGCGGGCCGACAGCCATTCCTGCAGGATGACCGCACCGAAGGGAGCGGCGAACAGCCCGGTATCCACCAGCGTATTCCAGATGCCGTTGTTGATGATCCAGGCCAGCAGCGACAGGTAGTACTCAAGGTAGCTGTTGGTGCTCATGTTCATGGCTGCACCTCACAGGCGAGACAGCTCGACCAGGATGATCGAACTGAAGCCGATCAACCCCAGACGCTTTAGCCGTTGCTGGTCCACAGGCGTAGCTCGCATACGCAACGCTGCGGCCCAACCGGTGAAGATCAGGGTGTACAGCAGGGCGCGCCACCACGCGAAGTAGGCGGCAGTTGCCCGGGTTGGTGCGAGCCAATCCAGTTGGGCGGCGGGCAGTTGTAGTGCCATCCAGGCAATCAGCAACATGATCAGCATGGCGCCGATGATCAGCAGCATGTGGACGATCAGTGATCTCATAGATGACGTGATCATGGCGTGCTCCTCTCCTGTTCAGCCCGGCGCAGTCGGTCCGGCATCGGGTCGCGCTGATCGATGCTGCGCGAGGCGTCGGCACCACCGGCGTGGCGATCGAGGACCAGGCTGGCGGTATTAGTGGCCAGCGACTGGCGTACCTGCAGCTCGGTTTGCAGCAAGCGGATCTCCCGTTCCAGGGTTTCGACGTTGCTGTTGAGGGCGGTAGTGGCGGGCTGCGCCGATGCCACGTTCGGTTCGTGGCTGCCGGCGAACAGCGTGCGCTGTAGCAGCATCGCCTTGTAGATCACGCTGGACAGCGCGGTCTCACTGGCCAGGCGCCGGGCCAGCAAGTTCTGGTCGGGGTCATCGCGCAGCCCCTCGATGACGCCGCGGGAGACCTGCAACAAGGGGCTGGAGACCTTGCTGAGGTTCTCTGGGGTAGGCTGGTCGGCGCGCGAGACCATGTGCTGCAGGCCTTCCAGGTGTTCCGTGTAGGTTTCCTGGATCAGCGGCGACAGGCCCGTACCGGCGGTTACACGCAGCGTCTCGCAGTCGTCACAGGTCTCCACCTCAGTTTCACCGAGCACCCGTGTCGCCCATTCCGAGGCCTCCTCGGGGCTCGACCAGGCTTGGCAGATGGCGCCATTCTGGCAGCCCGAACCAACGGCCGAGGTGTCCTCGACGGATCGGTTGTGCAGCAGGTTGTAGCCGGCCTTTACCACATCCGAAGTCACCCGGATGGGTTGCTGTCCATTACCCCCGGCTTTCTGCCCACCGACCCAGCTGACGCCGTTGTTGCCGTTGTTCGACTCGGTATCCTTCACCGCCATTACGGCATCGCCGCCGGACTGCTCAAGGTTGTGCTGCATCTCCTGGTTCTGGGCCAGCGCACCCCATCCGGCCTGGTCGACCTTGTCGGCCATTTTTGCCGCCATCGCCTGGCAGGTGAGCTTGGAACGATCGAAGTCGATGCGTCCCTGCAGCACGCCATTACTCAGCAGCTCATACAGCCCAGGGTTGGCGCGCTGGATGATCATCGCCGGCAGCGACATCACCGCTTGTGTGGCGTTCTGGATGACGTTGCCCATGATCTGCTGGAAGCCCTGGGTGGCACCATTGAGCTGGTTCTGCAGGGTGTTCGAGAGGTTCATGTTTCCGCACATCATGTTGGCCCGCCAGGACATGCCGACGCCGAGGCCGTTTGGACGGTAAAGCGAGGAGGGCGCTCCTGCCGCGGAGCCGCCGCCGATGGTGTACATCACGCGGTCATCCAGGACCTGGGCTTGGTCACCGAGGTGGTAGCCGTTCTCTGCGGCATGGCCTGCGGTAGACACAAGGAAGCACACCAACCCGAGCGCGAGGTTTTTCATCACTGGCCTCCATCAAAGTCAATGCTGAACAGAAACGTCTGACCCATGCGCTGGCAGCAGCGGTAGGGCCGCCACAGCGACCAGGCATAGGCGCCGTCGGCGCTCTGGATCGTTGGGCTGGGGAAGATGGCGCAGGTGTTCTGGATTACCGGGACCAGCAACTGCCAGCGGTGGTTGTTGACGTTGTTCTCCATCACCGGCTGCGGCGGCCAGTAGCCGGGAGCCGGCATCGGCTGCAGCGGTAGATAAACGTGCGGCTGGCCGACACGGGTAATGAAGTCGCTGGCGCGCTGGGCCATCACGGCAGCCGCCTTGAAATCATCGGGCTGCACCAGAAAGCCGTGTCGCGGATACACGCTGCCCCACATGTCTCCGAGTGCCTGGTTGCCGATCTCGCGCATCCCCGGGACCAGTGCCTGTGGGTAGACGGACTCGGGGATCGCCTGGCGCCACGCCAACGGGTCGAGCGTGCTGAGGTAGTAGGGCGCAAACGGTACGGCTCCGCTTGGGCACGCATAACCTAATGTATGCGCGAGAGCTGTGAGGGCTGCACCGCCGGGATGGCCAATGCCGTCGACATTCTTGAACCTGGGCAGGTTATCGCGCTGCGGCGAAGGCGTAATCAGGTTGCCCCCCCCTTGTGACGCCGGCGTCGGCGTCGACAGCGCCGACATCTCGCTCCAGGGATTGGCGCCGGTGTCGGCATAGCTCGATACCACCAGCTCGGGAATGAAGTGACGGATCTTCGGTGAGGTTCGCACCGTGCAGCCGAACGGTGTGCACAGCAGCCAATAGCAGATGCCGACGACCCGGTACTCCAGGCACTGCAGCGAAGTGACGGAGGCGATGACGGTAGGAGTGGTCAATGCTAGGCACTGCTCGGCGGCCACCAGCAGAGCAGTGGCGGTGAAGGCACGGCCACGGCGAGCCTTTCTGGATTTCGGCGCTTTGCTTCGAGTGAAGACGGTGACGTTCATGGGCAACGCTCGGCAGGTGGCAGCGGTGTGCATCCATGCGCCAAGTTTCAGCATCCCGTATCCGAGGCAGTTGGTGGGCGGACAAACTGCGGCCAGGACGATCGTTTTAGGAGGTAGCCGGCTAAAGGGGGCTGATAAGGCAGTATGGCAGGAGTACAAATGTACTCATGTGTCGCGCTATCGAATGTTGTGCGCGATGGGGCCGAGGTGGTCGTTTGGCGTTAGTAATAGGAGCAGGGTATGGACGAGCGCACTCTTTGGGGATGCTAGACGCCGGTGGAGCGCTCACCCCGCAGGCAGTTGACGTTTGGCGAGAGTTCCGCGCCGCTGAGGTAGGCCCGGCATCTGAGGAGGAAGTTGTCCGGCAGCGATTATTGGCTGATACCCTCTATCATGCAGCTGTGGACTTTCAGCTGATCAAGTCAGGCCAAGCCGTCCATACCGTTCATTGAACAGCCAAAACTGAGGATGCTTTGTGATGGGGAATAGACCGCCGATTCTGTATCCAGACCATCCAATGTATACCGATGCGGCAGAAGCGCTGAAGAACTATCACGAGGCCCTGGCCGCTGGCGAACCGCCCCTTGAGGTCGAACGGCTCCGCCAGATCGCCGAGTCGCAGTATCAGGCTGTAAATGAATACCAACTCAAAGCTCTAGGTCGCCTTGGCGGCCGTGGCGGTCCTGCTCACTAACCGGCTCAATCAGCTCTGGCCCTTGATTGCGCACGTTACCGACAGCCTTGCCGACCGGGTACCATCGAAAATTCTCTGCCGGGCGGCATCCCGTCTCTATGATCGCCGCAGCGCGTTCGGGCGATGTGCCTGGGTCCAACCATTCCCTTGCCACATCAGGTGCAAGCACCAGAGGTTTTCTGTCGTGGATGTCGACCAAGCCTTGATCTGCAGCTGCAGTGATAACCACGAATCCATCGCGGTCGTCCGGTTCGATTCCCTGGTGCACCTGCGCAAGTGCGCCGAAGAAAAGCGGGCCGCCGTCGGCGCTCGTGATGTAGTACGGCTGCTTTCGCTTGGGGTCTGCTGGGTCCGGGATCCACTCGAACCAGCCATTTGCAGGGGCTAGCGCTCTGCCGTCTGGCCACAACCCCTTGAAAAACCTCCCCGTCATCACCGTTTCTGCTCGAGCATTGATCGGGTCGGGACGCTTCCCCTTCGCCCAAAATGGCGACCATCCCCATTTGACGCGTTCCACACTCAGGCCTTCTCCGATCTGGCGAATGATTTCGACACGCGTCGAAGGCGCCACGTTGAAGCGGCTGAGTGGCTCGTGGTCATATCCATTGATCACCACCAGGTCCAGCGATAGCTGGCGCAGGTAGTGATCCATCGACTCATACATCGAGTACCGTCCGCACATAACCCGCCTCTCGCTTGTCAGAATTTTCACCGCCCAGGATTGACCGGGCACCCAATGCCATATCTACTGTATATGCATACAGTTTGCATTGGACCTTCCATCATGACCATCACATTCTTGGGCGTGCCCACCGGCGGCACTGAACCCTTACCCCTGTATTCGTTTCACGTCCCTGCCGGCTTCCCGTCGCCTGCAGCGGATCACCTGGAAAGCCATATTTCCCTCGATGAGCTATTCGACCTCCGCGCGCCGCATGTGTATCTGGTGAAAGTGGAGGGCGATAGCATGCAGGGCGCCGGTATCTATTCCGGGGATATCGTCATCGTAGACCGGGGGCGAGAAGCGGAGCACGGCGATATCGTCATTGCGGCCGTCAACAGCGAACCGGTATGCAAACGGCTTCACCGTCGTGACGGGGTGGTAATCCTCAAGTCGGAAAACACAGCGTATCCCCCACGCTACATCATGGAAGGTGACGACCTGGTCGTTTGGGGTGTGGTCCGGTACAGCGTCCGTGATCATGCGCAGTGACCCGGTGTTCGCGCTCATTGATTGCAACAGCTTTTACGCAAGCTGTGAGCGCGTGTTCCGGCCGGATCTGGCCAAAACGCCGATTGTCGTACTGAGCAACAACGACGGCTGTGTGATCGCCAGGTCTTACGACGCTAAGCCCTACGTGAAGATGGGGGAGCCTTATTTTCAGGCGAAGGACAAGCTCAGTCGGCATGGCGTCGTGGCGTTCAGCAGCAACTACGCCTTGTACGGCGACATGAGCGAACGGGTTATGACGCTGATCGAATCAATGGTGCCGGCGACTGAGGTCTATAGCATCGATAAGAGTAAGTTGTATAGTGCGGACGCCTAAGCTATTGAGTTCTATCTATGGACATTGTTAAGCGTCCCAGGGGCGTTGAATGGCGACGCTAGAGCGCATTCATTTCGTGCCCCATTACCTCGTGCGCAGAGAGAACGCCGTCGCATACTCCCCCAGTAGCAGCCGGCCATCCATTGAGGGCTTGCCCCAAATCTTTTGGGCAGACTATGCACCTTGGAGGGAGGCAAACCTGTGGGCAGTGGAGCGAGCAACGACTGGTGACGCTTCTCTTAAGACCGTTGCCAGTAACATGAATGGCCTTCTCAATTACGCTAAATTTCTTGAATCTCGTGATTTGCAGTGGTTCGAGTTTCCCGCTCGCAAAGCTGACCGCTGCCTGGTGCTATACCGAGGGGCGTTGATCAAGATGCGCGATGCCGGCCAGATCGGCCCATCCACGGCGTCTGAGTACATGCGCAATTGCATCATGTTCTATCGGTGGGTAAGGCATAGGGAGCTTCTTTCTCCACACGTCCAGCTGTGGCGGGAAAAACCCTACGTCGTTAAATACTTCGACCGGGTGGGGTTCGAGCGAACGATCAGCGGAACCACCACCGACCTCAGCATCCCGAACCGTAAGCGCCCAGGCCAAACGCTTGAAGATGGGCTGTTGCCAGTCTCGGAGACCGATCGCGATGCAATTCTGGATTTCGCCGCAGAGAACGCCACGCCCGAGCTCTACCTCATGTTGGCCCTTGGATTTTTTACCGGGATGCGGCTCGGCAGCATCTGTGATCTCAAGATTCAGTCTCTGGAGCGCGCCGCCCCCGACCCTTCCGCTGAAGGGCTTCTACGCCTTGCAGTTGGTCCAGGCGCAGCTCCGCCAGTGCACACGAAATTCGGTGTGACTGGCCAGGTCTGGATACCCGAAGCGTTGCGTGATGAATTGCTGGAATATGCCAAAGGCTGGCGGAGGATGGAACGAGAGGCGAAAGCCTCGCCCGAGAATCGTGATTTGCTGTTCTTGACCCGCTTTGGTAACGCCTATGGCAGGCGCGGCACCGATCAGTCATCTGCTGTGAATGTTGAGATGTCCGAGTTTCGAAAACGGGGCGTCAAAGCAGAACTACAGGTGCTCCGTAAATTCCGCTTCCATCAGTCGCGCTGCACCTTCGGTACCGAATTGGCACGTCTGGCGCTATCGGCTTGTGCCGATGTCGCTATTGTAATTGCGACGGTCAGCGACGCGTTGCTCCATGGGCCTAACTCTGAAGCCACCACCTTCAAATACATCCGATTCGTACAGGCACTGCCGATCAAACAAGCCCTCTCAAATAGCTTCATGGCGGCATTTAGCGGGATCGGCGCTGGGGCGCGGCACGATGGATAGTTCCGAATTCGACCTCACTTTCCCGATGCTTGAGTATGGGGCCACTGAAACGCCCTGGGACCTCCGGCCGCTGCTGTTTCGCGGAGGTGCAGCAGCAAAGGTGAAGCATGTGGGCCGCCAGATCGCGCAGGGCGAACTCGGCAGCCCCTTGCCGGAACGTTTCGAGCTGGTGACGCAGCTGCATGAGCACATGACTGACGACCTTGCTGGTGGCGGAAGTCGCTTCTCGGTGCAGAACAAGATCAGTGCATTGCGCCGATTCTTTGCCTGGATCGATTCAGAAAACGTGAATCTCAGTCTCGAGACGGCGGCCGACACGTTCATTCGTTGGACCGATCACTTGCTCCAGCGTCATCGAGTCGAACGCAATTTCAGCGATGGGTCCCTGTACGATCTCACCAGGCTCACGGCGACGATGCTGGACCGAGCATTGGACCGCCAAGCAAGCCTGAGCAAGAGCACACGTATTCGCAAGCCGCGCGGCAAAGGCAAGGTACATACGAGCAAAGCGGACAAGCAGAATCTGCAAAACACCTTCGCATTCGGACACCTTCTAGCTGACGTATGCGAGGCATTGACCTGGAGGGGGACAATGGCCCCCCTCCCAGTTTGTATTTCGTTACGCACCGGCCAAGTGCTGGAACTATGGTCGGGATTGCAGAGCCCCGAGAAAGTAGCGGCCCGCCGTACCAGGCCGCAAAACCAAGCGCAAATCGAAGCATCCCTGGCGGCGCGTGCCGCCCACGATGCAGATCGGACACTGCGGACCCGTTTCCCCATCGTCAATTTACGGATCGAGAGTGAATTGCTGATGTTCATCGCCCAGACCGGTCTGAACCTCCAGCAAGCACATACCCTGCGGGTTGAGCAGTTTCATTACACCAGCCACATAGACGGCTACCAGGTACGTACCTACAAAAATCGACGGGAAGGAGAAGTGCTATTCGAGATCTTTGCCAGTTATCGAGAGTGGTTCGAGCGCTATCTCGAATGGCGTTCCGAATGGTTTCCCAATGAGCCGGATGGTTTGCTCTTTCCGCTTATACGTAGCGGGGGACGAATCCTAGAAGAGGCGACGCAGTTCACGAACGTTACGCGCATCTGCCGCGAGCTTGGCATACCGATAGTGAGACCGCGAAAACTGCGCGGGACGCGCATCAACTGGTTGCTTCGGGAGTCCCAGAATCCCCAACAGGTTGCGGAGTTGGCCCAGCATACGGTGCAAACGCTGATACGCGTATATGCCGACCCCCATCCGCAGATCGCTATGGTGGAAATTACGCGCTTCCATCAGCAAACCGATCCGTCCCTTTCACCTCCTGCTCCTGGTAGATGTGTATCGGCCACACCTGAACCAGTGGGCACGATGCCGAAGAATGGTCCGCGACCCGACTGCATCAATGCTGCCGGTTGCCTGTTCTGTACCCAGCACCGGGATATCGAAAGTGAGGATCATGTGTGGTCTCTCGGTAGCTTGCGCCACCTCAAATCGCTTGAACTGGCACGCTACCGCCCATCCAGTTCGGGTAAGCACCTGACGACAGAGCATCCGGCCCTGCTGGTGATCGATCGGCTGACGGCCAAACTGCGCTTCTTCGAAGAAAGTAGCGAGGTCCGCAGGCTTTGGGTCGAAGAAGCCAGAGCGCGCATAAGTGAAGGTGACTACCACCCGGCCTGGGATGGCTTCATCCGATTGGCAGAACTGCGACAAAGATCAGCATGACGAAAAATATTCTTTCCGAACTTGGCCTCGGCATCGACTCGCCCCTAGCGATTCCTGATGCGCCGAACTACCGTCCGCCGTGCTGGCCACCGCAGCGTGATTGGCCGGTCATCATAGATGCCGCTGGCCAGGTGGTGAGCCGTTGGGGCGATGCCATTTGGCGGCTCGACCCATGGGCGGGAAAACGGCTCACTCTCAATTTCGGCGATGGCCCAGCTAAGAAATATGTCGCCGCGATCGATCCTGCGAACGCCGATTTATTGCGGACCGTAATCGGCTGGTGGCTATACGGCCCCAATGGAGCCCGTGGATACCGAGGCCTGAAAACGCGCTTCGACCAGATGCGTCGGCTGTTCGTCTTGTGCACTCAAGAAGGCATTCTCGCATCCGAACTGAGTCATTTTCCGCGCGTTGCCGACCGTCTCCCGGAGGTGCTCCAGGCTTCCCGGTCCGGTGAGTTCTTGGCATTGCTGCACGAACTGTACGAGCGGCGGGATGCGCTGGGGTTCACCTTGTTGGATCGCGCAGGGTTGGCACGCCTCGCAGCGGCCATGCCCGACCACCAGAAGCTCCAGACCCCCTATATCCCGCCCCGCATTTGGCACTATCAAATCACACGCTTGCGCGAATGCCTGGATGACTTTTTGGCGCATCGAGGCCAAGTCGAGGAGTGCTTCCGCTTCTGTCTGGCTGCCTATCGGCACAACTCTGCCAGTCTCCAAGGACAACGCAGGCCACAATCGTTCTATCCGTTTCAGTGGCCGTCGGATGGATCAAACGGAAAGTGGACTGGGCGGCAGTACTACGGCCCATTCATCGACACCGCGCATCGGTTTGGCATGGTGGAACTATTTCGTCGCTGGCTGGGAGTGAGCGACGACGAAATTCGCATTCAAACTCTGAGTCGCTACCTCAACCTCGTGAGTCGATCTGGACTGTGCTATCTGCTGAACTTCAGCCTCATGCGAGTCGAAGAGGCTTGGAACCTGCGCGCCGATTGCTTGCACATAGAACGTGATCCGCAGTTTGGCGACATCCATGTATTGTGCGGACGAACGACCAAGACGATGTCGGATTCTGAGGCACTTTGGGTGACGTCCCCGTCAGCTCAGGTGGCAGTTGAAGCCATGCGTGTGGTCGCAGACCTCCGCGCAGAATGCGACTCTCCCCCCGGCGAGGCCTCGGTGCCGGATGATCCGGCCAAGCGCTATCTGCTTGATTATTGCCTTGAACCGTGGGGAACGAAGTTCACCAAGATCAACCGCACGATTCGGCCATCGATTCCGAGCTATGCCCATGTGCTTCAGTGGTTCGACAAGCTGTTCGACCGTGAGCAATTGCGCATTACGCCGGAAGATTTCGAATTGGCTCGGTTGGTGACGCCGACGCTGACCGACGAGTTTGCGGTCGGCAAAATCTGGCCGTTGGCCTGGCATCAACTCCGACGAACCGGCGCAGTGAATATGCAGGCATCCGGGCTGGTCAGCGACGCTTCATTGCAGTTTCAGCTAAAGCACGTCGCCAGAGCGATGAGTCTCTACTACGGGCAAAACCATTCCAGGGTACGGCTGGAAGAGAAGGCCCATACCTACTACGTCCGCACCATGTACGAAACTTTGGGTAGGCAGCTGCAACAGCTGACGAGCAACCGATTCGTCAGCCCCCACGGCGAGAAGCGAAAATCTGAGATTGTCCGCCTGATCTCAGCCTCTGATGCTAAGAAAGCGATCAATCTGGCTAAGAAGGGGACGGTCACTCATCGACCGATTTTGCTGGGCATCTGCACGAGCCGTACCCCCTGTCCCTATGGGGGCATCGACAATATCGCTCGCTGCGGAGGGGGCGATTCCCCCGGAGAAACCAAACCATGTGCGGACGTTCTCTATGACCCCGAGCAACTCGACGAAGTCGAAGTGTTGGAGGCGGTATTGGATGAGCGCCTGGCCGCTGCCGAGGTAGATAGTCCGCTAAGGACTTCGTTGGAAGCCCAGAAACGTAGTGTGGAGAATTATCGCCATGTCATCCGGCAAACCTGAATCCGCTGACTCGGCTAAGCGAATGAGTGCCGGCGAGCAGTATCGCGCAGCGTTCGAGCGGCTGAAGAGCAACAAGCCCGAACGACTGCCGAAGGGGACGCCTGTAAGTCAGAACAACGTTGCCAAGGAAGCCGGCAGCGACCCCTCTGCACTGAAAAAAGCTCGTTTCCCCCTACTGATCGCTGAGATCCAAAAGTACGTGGAAGGACACGCTGAGCAACGTCCGCCATCAGTGCGCCAAGTCAACTTATTAGCCCGCAGAAAAAATCGTGGACTTCGAGAACGGATCGAGGAAATCACGCAGCAGCGTGACCACCTAGCCAGCCTACTCGGTGAGGCCGACGCCACCATTCTTGAGCTGTACGACCGTATTGCGGACTTGGAGCGCCAACTGCCGGCCTCCAATGTGCTTCCTCTTAATCCGCGAGGCCACAAAAAACTTTGAAACGGAGAGCTCGCAATATTCGAAAGAAACACAGCCATGCCCGACCAGCCCGGCATGAAACGTCGGGCTAGCCGCCGAAGAGCTTCTTGCGTTGCGCGGTCCGCTCCCGGCGTAGATTCTCGTAGGCAGTTCGGCGTTTAGTCGCGTTTTTGATTAATTCCAGGACCTGGGCGATATCGCCGAGCAACTCCTCGCGCGCGGGAAGCGGTAGTTGGCGCTCGCCTGGGGTGTCGTGGGCCTCGGTAGCTTCGCAGGCCCGCGCATACACTGCCAGCAACTGCTCCCACTCCTCTGCGGGGTAGCCAATGACAGCACCAAATGCTTCTACGCTCACCACATCACTGAACGGCTGGACGGTATTGTTCAAAAAAACCTCGCGGATTGCGCGCTCGACAGTGCCTCGGAGGCTTGAGTATCCCGATGCAATTTGCCGCTCAAGCTCATCATCCGGGTCGCTGCCGACCGGAACGTTCAGCGCTTTCGCACGACTTTCGAGATCAGCCAGGCGGGCCTTGGTGTCCATCGTCGCCCACGTCAGCCCCTCGCTCACTAGTCCCGGCGACTCGTCCCAACCGATGGTCTTGTAGCTGGCCGAGCGATCAGCACGCTGAAGCGCCATCGCGAGCTCGGTCAGGAACACCGCATCATGGGTGAACACCAGCACTTGGCGGGTCTCAGCCAGCGCTACCAAACGCCGAGCTATGGCCCGACGATATACGTGATCCAGCGACGTAGACGGATCGTCGAAAATAACGGTCGAAGTATGTGGCAGGGATTCGAGCTCGGCGAGGAACATAGCCATCCCCAACGCGCGCTGCTCGCCCTCTGACAGCACCTTGGAGGCTTTCGCCGTGATTTCCTGCAGGCGCAGCGTGACCTTGGTCACCCCCAGCTCTGTGCGCCCGCTCAGGTCGGGTTGCACCCGTCGCTTATAGCCCAGGGCTTTCAACTCAGCATTCATAGAAGCGGCCAGAGCCTCGGTCACATGCGTCGCCGCCAGGGACGTCAGTTTGCGTGACACTGCCGCTGGGTTGAGGGCGGCATGGCAGCGGCTCAATGTGGCATGGACCTGACTGTCCTGAACAAAGCGCTCCACCGCGCCAAGCTGGTTGGCGAGGCGTTGTCGGGCTTCTAGCTCTGCCAGTTCTTGGGTCAGCGCCAAGCGTAGAGCGGGATCGGCAGAGGTCCGCAGGGTATTGGCGTCGACTCGGAGCGAAGCAGCTTTGGCGGCGAAGAGACTATCGAGGTTTGCTTCGATAGGAAGCGGTTCTGACTCGGGGGACCAGTTTCCAGTTTGCAGGGCTTGGCTAACCCAAGTATGCCGGGCGGTCCAGACCGATGCCGCTGCGGTGATGGCAGCGTGTAGGTCGGGCAGTCGCTCCTCCACGTCAGCCCGTGTTGGCACATCCAGAACGTTTAGATCGACAGCCTGCACCTTCCCTAGAGCGTTCATGCGCGCAAGCGTGGCGGCTTGCGCATCCGCCGTGGCGCTGTCGGCGACAAATGCCGCGAAACGCCGCATGCGCTCCGAGGCATCCGTTGAATAAGGTTGCTGGCAGAGTACGCAGTAAGCGTCCGGTTCCAGGTGCGGGAAGGGATGTTCAGGGTATGCCGTCTGCTGAGAGAAAGCCTCAGCGGCTCGGTACATCGTTTGCCAGAGTTCAGCTCCTGTGCCTTCCAGCAGCGTGGCGGTGGGTGAGGACGTTACCGGCAACTCCATGGCGTTCAGTGTGTCTCGATCCTGAAGACGCGCTTGCGCCAGTTGCATGGCGAGATGCGCGGTTTTTTCCGTTGTAATCAGTTCCTTTGCCCGTGCTATGGCACGATCATTCACCCAGCGCTGGACTTCCTCGGCTCGACGCTGCGCCTGGTCCAAGCGTGTCGCCAAACGTTCCAAGGCCAGCGCCTGCGGCACAGGATCGCTTTCCAGTAATGTCCGCTTCAGAAACTCCAGTCGCCGGAGTTCATCGTCACCGACCGTCCCTAATCGAGCAAGCACGGCGCGGTCCGAGTCCCCACCTAATTTGGCGATGTAGCGGCCGACTTCGGTGTCACCCTTCAGCGGTTCGAATTGCCGGGTATCCAGAGCCAAGGCATTGCGTTCGGTCCCAATCCGTGCCTGTAAATCACGCTGAAGTAGGACCAGGCGCGTCAGATGAGTGAGTCCGTAGGGCTGAAATGCAGGGGTCCCTTCCGCGTCGATGTAGTCATTGGCACAGGCCGCGTCGTAGACCGAGACCGAACTCAAATGCAAATGGGCCGGCCCGTTCTGGACCCAACGTGCGGTTTCCGGAGTGCCATCCACCAAAATGGCGAAATCTGCTGATGGCAGTCTAGCTGGGGTTGCCGCCCCAAAAGCGTCGGGCAGGACCTCCACCCGATGCCGAGCGTTGCAGGCATTCTTGAAGACGCGGGCGTAGCCGGATTTGCCGGCGCCGTTATGACCAAAGAAAATGGTCATGCCCTCCGGTGCGAGGTCAAAGGCACGACCGGACGGGAAGCCGTTTACCTGGTCTAGCCCCGAGACACCCACCAACCGCACGGTTGCGCCACTTCCGGCGCCTGGTACGTCGTCCAGCGTGAATGGCCGTGCTCCCCCCGTGGTTGCGTCTTCCCGTTCTTGCTCGCGAACCATTCGCAGAATGGTCTCGATGTCATCTTGGGTTAGTTCGGCCCGGGCAAATATCCGGCGCAGTGCTTCCTGCTGCCAGGGTCTGAGTCCGCCGGCCCACCCAATAATCTCGTCCAACAATGGCATATCCGTCTCCTTTCCAGATCCGCCGATTAAAGGCCGCGCCCAGTTGGATGGCAAGTGGCCAGCGCCTTCGAGGTGCTTCGCCGTGTTCCGTTTGCCTGCCTTCCTGACCGCCACCCTAGTGGCTTGTCCGGTCGTGACGCTACACGGGCAGAATTTCTGCATGCTGGCCAGTATCAAGCCGCTCTAAAGTCCGCTACCGGAAAGCGCTGTTTAGCGGTGAGAGACGGGGAAAGTGCGGAAGCTACTACCGACGCAAGCGATGTGGTGAGCAGTCCTCAGGTATGTGCGAAATTGCACTCCTCTTGACCACCAATTTGGGTTGGCGTTGACCACGGATTGCGTTCAACTTGACCAGGGCGTGTCACTGTCACGACCGTCAGAGAACGGCCGATTCTGTTGAAAAAGTCCCTCTGCAATTTCTGCCCAGGAAACTGCGCGGCCGACTTTGAAATCTGAGCAAATACCGCCTCTGAACTACTCCATATTTCGCGTAGCAACGCGCAATTCGGCCGATTTTAAGGGCATGAACCGGTGCCTCTGACCAATGCCGACTTTTTCAACAGAATCGGCCAAAAACGGACACCGCCAACCCGTTGGAAAAAAACTGAGCGTTGCTTTCCGTTAAGTTTGGTAGTTGCAAGCCCCGTTCAGGAAGAATTGCTCGATCAACGCCGCCATACCTGCGCGTGCGATACGGCCGCGGCGCTCGGCGTCTACCAGGCCGAAGATCAAGGAGGAGAAGATTTCGGTAAGCGCCGGGGCACCGATATCGATACGGAATACGCCCAGTTTTTGCCCGCGTAGAAAGAACTCGTCCAGCGTTTCTGAGTAAGGCAGCCATCGGCAGCCGCCTGCATCTAAATCAAACGTGTCCGGGCGCCACTGAAATGAGAGGAAAACCAACAACTCCCTGTGAGTCAAATGGCCTTCGATCAGGCGATGCAATGCGTCCAAGGGCGCCGACTCAAGATCGGTATCGGCAATGACCCGATAAATAACCACCGAACCATGATCCAGAAGCATCTCGATCAGGTTGTCGCGGGTGCCGCAAAACCTGTTTAGCGTCGCCTTGCTGACTCCCGCTGCCTGGGCTATTTCTTTGAACGTGGCTCGCGGGTGGTCAACGATGGCGATCGCCAGGGCCTTCAGCAATTTCTCATCGGCAGCAGTTAAATCCATCGGTCACTCTTTATCTATCGCAGGCAGATGCGGGTATTTTGCCTAGAACACTCATTTTTCTCAAAGAGGATACTAGCTTTGTTCACACCAAAATCAAATGAGTCAATATTGACTCATTTGATTTTGGTGTGGATCATGCGCGGCTTCGACTACGTACTGGCTTCGTGCTTGGGTGAGATATGAACAAATTTCGCGAGTGGATCACTTTTTCCGTGATCTCCTGTTTGGTCGCCGTGACCCTGGTTGGCTGCGACAAGCCCGAAGAGCAAGGGGAGGAGGCGCCGGCGCGTGAAGTCGATGTGCTCAGCGTGCAGACCGAGCCCTTCACCGTGGTTGCCGAGCTACCAGGACGCATCGAGCCGGTGCGTGTCGCCGAGGTGCGCGCGCGGGTGGCGGGGATCGTGCTCAAGCGCACCTTTGAGGAAGGGGCCGACGTGAAGGCCGGCGACGTGCTGTTCCAGATCGACCCTGCGCCGTTCAAAGCGGCCCTGTCGCGGGCGCAGGGTGAACTGGCCCGCGCCGAGGCGCAGTTGTTCCAGGCCCAGGCGATGGTTCGCCGATACGAGCCGCTGGTGAAGATCAACGCCGTCAGCCAGCAGGATTTCGACAACGCCAAGGCCGCTCTGCAGAGTGCCCAGGCCGACAAGCGATCGGCCCAGGCCAATGTCGAAACCGCCCGCCTGGACCTGGGCTATGCCGAGGTTCGCGCACCCATTGCCGGACGCATCGGCCGAGCCCAGGTCACCGAAGGGGCGCTGGTAGGCCAGGGTGAGGCGACTCTGCTAGCGCGTATCCAGCAACTTGATCCGGTGTACGCCGACTTCACCCAGCCGGCTGCCGACGCCCTGCGCCTGCGCGCGGCCATCGCCGAGGGCAAGGTTGCCGGCGCTAGCGACCAGCCGTTGTCGCTGCGCGTCGATGGTACCGATATCGAGAGCAAGGGCACGCTGCTGTTCACTGATATCTCGGTGGATCGCAGCACCGGGCAAATCGCCCTGCGAGGGCAGTTCGACAACCCCGAGGGCGTGTTGCTGCCGGGTATGTACGTGCGTGTGCGCACGCCGCAGGGGCTCAACCAGAACGCCATCCTGGTGCCGCAACGTGCCGTGCAGCGTTCGGCTGACGGTCAGGCCAGCGTGATGCTGCTGGGGCAGGGCGATACCGTCGAGGCGCGCCAGGTCACCACCGGTGCCATGCAGGGCTCGCGCTGGCAGATCAGCGAGGGCCTGCAGGTCGGCGACAAGGTGATCACCAGCTCGCTGGCGGCTATCCGTCCGGGCGCCAAGGTCATCCCCCGCGAGCAAGATGCCGCCGAAGCCGCTCCACAGTCCCAGGCGCAGTAAGCCGGAGAACCTCTCATGTCCCTGTTTTTCATCCGGCGCCCCAATTTCGCCTGGGTAGTCGCCCTGTTCATCTCGCTGGGTGGCCTGCTGGCCATCCCGTTCCTGCCGGTGGCGCAGTACCCCAACGTGGCGCCGCCGCAGATCACCGTGACCGCCACCTATCCCGGCGCTTCGGCGCAGGTGCTCACCGACTCGGTGACCAGCGTCATCGAGGAAGAACTCAACGGCGCCAAGAACCTGCTGTACTTCGAGTCCACCAGCAACGCCAACGGCATCGCCGAGATCACCGTCACCTTCCAGCCAGGGACCGACCCCGAACTGGCCCAGGTTGACGTGCAGAACCGTCTGAAGAAGGCCGAGGCACGCATGCCGCAGGCCGTGCTGACGCTCGGCATCCAGACCGAGCAGGCCACCGCCGGCTTCCTGCTGATCTATACGCTGAGCTACACCGATGGCGACAAGGACGCCAACGTCACGGCGCTGGCCGATTACGCCGCGCGCAACATCAACAACGAAATCCGTCGCGTGAACGGCGTCGGCAAGCTGCAGTTCTTCGCCTCCGAGGCGGCCATGCGCGTGTGGATCGATCCGCAGAAGCTGGTCGGCTACGGCCTGTCCATCGATGACGTGAACAACGCGATCCGCGCGCAGAACGTGCAGGTGCCGGCCGGTGCCTTCGGCAGCACGCCGGGTTCCAGCGAGCAGGAGCTGACGGCGACCCTGGCGGTCAAGGGTACCCTGGACAACCCGCAGGAATTCGCCGCCATCGTGCTGCGTGCCAACCAGGACGGCTCGCGCCTGACCCTGGGCGACGTGGCGCGCATCGAGGTCGGCAGCCAGGACTACAACTTCGGCTCGCGCCAGGACGGCAAGCCCGCCGTTGCCGCCGCCGTGCAGCTGTCGCCCGGTGCCAACGCGATCCAGACCGCCGAGGCGGTCAAGCAGCGTCTGACCGAGCTGTCGGCCAACTTCCCGGACAACGTCGAGTTCTCCGTGCCGTACGACACCTCGCGCTTCGTCGACGTGGCGATCGACAAGGTCATCATGACCCTCATCGAGGCCATGGTGCTGGTGTTCCTGGTGATGTTCCTGTTCCTGCAGAACGTGCGCTACACCCTGATCCCGTCCATCGTCGTGCCGGTGTGTCTGCTCGGTACGCTGACCTTCATGTACCTGCTTGGCTTCTCGGTGAACATGATGACCATGTTCGGCATGGTGCTGGCCATCGGCATCCTGGTGGACGACGCCATCGTGGTGGTGGAGAACGTCGAGCGGATCATGGCCGAGGAAGGCCTGGCGCCGGTGCCGGCGACCATCAAGGCGATGGGGCAGGTGTCCGGGGCGATCATCGGTATCACCCTGGTGCTGTCGGCGGTGTTCCTGCCGCTGGCCTTCATGGCCGGCTCGGTGGGGGTGATCTACCAGCAGTTCTCGCTGTCGCTGGCGGTGTCGATCCTGTTCTCGGGCTTTCTTGCGCTGACCTTCACCCCGGCGCTGTGTGCCACGCTGCTCAAACCGATCCCCGAGGGCCATCACGAGAAGACCGGTTTCTTCGGCTGGTTCAACCGCAAGTTCACCGCCCTGACCGGCCGCTACACCAAACTCAACGGCAAGCTGGTGCCGCGCGCCGGGCGGGTGATGTTCATCTACCTGGGCGTGGTGGTGCTGATGGGTTTCTTCTACCTGCGCCTGCCGGAATCCTTCGTGCCGGTGGAAGACCAGGGCTACATGATCGTCGACATCCAGTTGCCGCCAGGCGCTACCCGTGAGCGCACCTCGGCCACGGGTGAGGAGCTGGAAGAGTTTCTGATGGCCCGCGAGGCCGTGCAGACGTCCTTTCTGGTCCTCGGCTTCAGCTTCTCCGGCATGGGTGAGAACGCGGCCATTGCCTTCCCGCTGCTCAAGGACTGGTCCGAGCGAGATTCTTCGCAGTCGCCGGAAGCCGAGTCGGCTGCGGTCAACCAGCACTTCGCCAACCTCGATGACGGCGCGATCATGGCGGTGCCGCCACCGCCGGTCGAAGGCCTGGGCAACTCGGGTGGTTTCGCCCTGCGCCTGCAGGACCGCGCCGGCCTTGGCCGCGATGCCCTGTTGGCAGCGCGCGATGAAGTGCTGGGCAAGGTCAACGGCAATCCGAAGTTCCTCTACGCCATGATGGAAGGTCTGGCCGAGGCGCCGCAGCTGCGCCTGGTGATCGACCGTGAGCAGGCCCGCACGCTGGGTGTCAGCTTCGAAGCGATCAGCAGCGCGCTGTCCACTGCGTTCGGCTCGTCGGTGATCAACGACTTCGCCAACGCCGGCCGCCAGCAGCGCGTGGTGGTACAGGCCGAACAGGCCGAGCGCATGACGCCGGAAAGCGTCCTGCGCCTGCATGTGCCCAACGACAGCGGCAGCCTGGTACCGCTGAGTGCTTTCGTCACCACGAGCTGGGAGGAAGGCCCGGTGCAGGTCGCGCGTTACAACGGTTACCCGTCGATCCGCATTGCCGGTGACGCCGCGCCCGGCGTGAGCACTGGCGAGGCGATGCTCGAACTGGAGCGCATCGCTGCCGAGCTGCCCGAAGGTATCGGCTACGAGTGGACCGGGCTTTCGTATCAGGAGCGGGTCGCCAGCGGCCAGGCGACGATGCTGTTCGCGCTGGCCATCACCGTGGTGTTCCTGCTGCTGGTGGCGCTCTACGAGAGCTGGGCGATCCCGCTGACGGTGATGCTGATCGTGCCGGTCGGCGCACTCGGCGCGGTACTGGCGGTGACTGCCATCGGCCTGCCCAACGACGTGTACTTCAAGGTCGGCCTGATCACCGTGATCGGCCTGGCGGCGAAGAACGCCATTCTCATCGTCGAGTTCGCCAAGGACCTGTGGGAAGACGGCTACTCGCTGCGCGATGCCGCTGTCGAAGCCGCGCGCCTGCGTTTCCGCCCGATCATCATGACCTCCATGGCGTTCATGCTCGGCGTGGTGCCGCTGGCCATCGCCACTGGCGCCGGCGCTGCGAGCCAGCGCGCACTGGGCACCGGGGTGCTGGGC
This sequence comes from Pseudomonas sp. 13159349, assembly GCF_013305685.1. NCBI lineage: Bacteria > Pseudomonadati > Pseudomonadota > Gammaproteobacteria > Pseudomonadales > Pseudomonadaceae > Pseudomonas > Pseudomonas sp. 13159349. Next base: position 2,760,532 of record NZ_CP045553.1, read on the forward strand.
GGGATGCTCAGCGCGACCATGCTCGGGGTGATCTTCGTGCCGATCTTCTTCGTCTGGGTGCTGTCGCTGCTGCGCACCAAACCTCAGCAAACCGACAACCATCCCCTCCATAAAGCGGAGTAATGCGATGACCTCTCACTTCATGCTCCGTCGCGCTCTGCTGCCCCTGGCCATCGCCGCCCTGGCGGGGTGTTCGCTGGCCCCGACCTACGAGCGCCCGCAGGCACCGGTCGCGTCGCACTGGCAAGCCGCCGACGCGGAGGGCGCCCGTGCCCAGGCGCTGGACTGGCAGACCTTCATCGTCGATGCCGACTTGCGCCGCGCGGTGGATACGGCGCTGAGCAACAACCGCAGCCTGCGCCAGGCGCTGCTGGATATCGAAGCTGCGCGTGCCCAGTACCGCATCCAGCGTGCTGATCGCCTGCCTTCGATCAACGCCAATGCCAGCGGCAACCGCCAGCGCCTGCCTGCCGATCTGTCGCAGACCGGGCGCTCGGAAGTGACCAGCAACTATCAGGTCGGCCTCGGCCTCGCGGAGTACGAAGTCGACCTGTTCGGCCGCGTGCGCAACCTCTCCGAGGCCGCGCTGGAGACCTACCTGGCGACCGAGGAGGCGACCCGTGCCACGCAGATCAGCCTGGTTGCCGAGGTCATCCAGGCCTACCTGACCCGCGATGGTGCGCTACGCCGCATGGCCCTGGTCGAACAAACCCTGGACAGCCGCATGGCCTCGCTGGAGCTGGTCAGCCAGCGCCGTGCAGCGGGGGCCGCCACCGCCCTGGATTACCAGGAAGCGGTCGGCCTTGCCGAACAGGCTAGGGCCGAGCGCGAGAGCACCGAACGCCAGTTACGCCAGGCGGACAACGCCCTGGTCCTGTTGCTCGGCACGCCAGATGCCGCTCGCCTGCTGCCCGCGACGCCCCGCGACGACCTGATGGTGCTGCAGGACATCGCCCCCGGCACCAGCTCGGAACTGATCGAACGGCGCCCGGACATTCTCGCCAGCGAGCACCGCCTCAAGGCGCGCAATGCCGATATCGGTGCAGCTCGCGCCGCGTTCTTTCCCCGGATCAGCCTGACCGGTTCGGTGGGCAGCTCCAGTGCCGAGTTGTCCGGATTGTTCGATGGCGGCTCGCGGGCCTGGAGCTTTGCCCCGACGCTGTCGCTGCCGATCTTCGCCGGTGGCCGCAACCGCGCCAACCTGGACCTCGCCGAAGTGCGCCAGGACGCGGCGGTGGCCGACTACGAAGGCACCATCCAGACCGCCTTCCGCGAAGTGGCCGATGCCCTGGCCGCCACCGACACCCTGCGCCGCGAGGAGGCTGCCCGCCAGGCTCTGGCCGGTTCCAGCGAGGCTGCGATGGCCCTGGCTAAGGCGCGTTACGAGGGCGGCGTGGACGACTACCTGCGTTATCTTGACGCCCAGCGCAGCACCTTTAGCAACCAGACCACACTAATTCAAATCAGCACGGAACGGCAGATTGCGCTGGTTGACCTGTTCAGGTCTCTGGGCGGTGGCTGGGGCCAAACTGAACCGATGGCCGGGATCGGCGCTGAGTGAGCAAAGCCAGGAGTCCTGCATCCGAAGACCGGACTCTGGCTCCATCACCGGTGAGCTACTGGTCATCGACGGGGCAATCGTCTGATCGAGAATAAGACTGTCTGACGACTGGCAGGCCTATGGATTATTGGTGGCAGCAGCTAACGGCTCTATAAAGAGCTGCAAAAAATCACTGTAACGCATGATTGACTGACTGCTTCTGGCCGGTTTCTGCCTGTTGCGTCTCTGCTGCCCACTGGCCAAGTCGGATGCACGCGGTGGTCAGTACCAATGCAATTGACTGGTCAAATGGGTGCAATTGCGCAGGTATGGACTTCAAGCCCCAATTTCCTGGAAAAGAGGTTCTTTCTATGGACATCCGACATCAGAGATTGAGTAGCGGAATGTCTGAGCTGAAGTCATGTCCATGGCTGTTCTTCTTTCCTTTACGTTGATGAATGCTTCGCTGACCTCTCCGGCATTCCTGAAAACCTAACCGAGTTCGGGCGCAAGGTTCGATCGAGAATTTTCCAGTGCACGGGCATCCCGGTCGGTGTAGGTATCGCCAGCACAAAGACGCTCGCCAAGCTGGCTAACCATACGGCTAAACGCCTCCAGGCGCAGACCGGCGGAGTGGTGGACATCACTGTTCCGTTCAAGCGCGATTGGGTGCTGCGCAATACCGAGGTGAAAGAGGTGTGGGGCATTGGCCGGCGGATGACGGCTCACCTCGAGGCGATGGGCATCCGGACGGCCATGGACTTGGCCAAGGCCGACGCTTGGACACTTCGGCAGAAGTTCAGCGTCGTGGTGGAAAAGACTGCCCGCGAGCTGGCCGGCACGCCCTGCCTTGAACTTGATGAGGTCGAACCGCCTAAACAAGAGATCTGCTGCAGCCGGATGTTTGGCAAGCGGCTAACCGAGCTGGCGCCAATTAAGCAAGCCGTGGCCACCTACGTCGGGCGAGCGGCGGAGAAGCTCCGCTCCCAAGGTTCGGTATGCAAGCGCATGCGCGTGAGCATCCGCACGGGGATGTTCAATCCGGACGAGGCCCACCACGCCCAGGGCGCTCTGGTGGAGCTGCCGTACCCAACCTGCGACACGCTATTGATGACCAGATTGGCCACCGACGCAGTCGCGCGGGTCTTTCGGCAAGGGTTCCGGTACAGCAAAGCAGAGGTCCTGCTGATGGATCTGCGGCAGCCCGGCGAGTTTTCAGAGGATTTGTTTGCGCTCAAGCAGTCAGTTGCATGTGACCGGTTGATGCAGGTGATGGACGACATCAACGAGCGCTGGGGAAGGGGAACGATGCGCGCCGGTAGTGTACCGGTGGCGCCAGAGTGGGGGATGAGAAGGGAAATGATGAGCCAATCCTTTACGACCAGGATCGATCAGTTGTGGACGGTCAAATGCTGAACCTTCCTGCGGCGTGGCTGGCCGAACTGAATGATCAGACGGAACTTCAAGCTGATCCGTACGGCCGTGCGTTGGTGCTGAACGAGATGGCGTATGCCGCCCATCGGCGGCAGGAGATCAGCGATGAGGATTTGACGGAGATGCTCGAGCTTGCGGACGCAGGCAGGGAGTGGGCATTGCTCGAGGATTAGGAAGATTGGCTCGGGACGGCCTGGGGAGAGTGGAGGTGGCAGTCAGCATTAAGGTAGGAGGGCGCTCATATCAGCGCGTGGAACTCGCACTCAGATGCATGGCGCAGGCCATCATCTTACTGGTGGTGCGGAAGTAATTATGACATGCCACGCAGGCGATCAATCTCCGCCGCGACCTGCAGGGCGGCTTCCAGCTCAGGCTGCTGGTGCTCTTCCATCAATCGCCAGCGCTGGGCTTTCTCCTCGGGCTCGGTCATGGCCAAAGCGAGGTACAGGCTCGGCGGCACTGCGCGGAACAGCGTCTCCAGGTTCTTCGACAGGACCACGCCCTCGGTGTACTTGCCCGAGGCCTTGCTCGCGGAGAGCAGCAGTACCTTCTGCGCCGGCGTGAGTTTCTTGAAGCGGGCGATCTCCTCGATTTCCGCTGGCGGCATGTTCAAGCAGATCCACCACTCAATCATGTTGAGCATGGTCTGCGCGGCATCAGGCAAGTCGGCCATGTTCTGCGTTGCCAGCCAGAACCAGGCGCCGAGCTTGCGCCACATCTTCGTGCCCTTGACCACAAAGGGGGCCAGCAGCGGGTTCTTGGTGATGATGTGGCCTTCGTCGGTGACCATGATGATCGGGCGGCCGAGGTACTGGTCGCGCTCGGCAATGTTGTTCACGGTGTTCATCAGGCTGATGTAGCTGATCGACATCTGCGCCTCGTAACCCTCACGGGCGTACGTGGCGAGGTCGACGATCGTCACGTCGCTCTCCGGCCAGGGTGTGCCGGCGCGGTCGAACAAGGCACCTTCAAAGCCCTGGCAGAACAGGTCGATCGACTCGGCCATCTCCTGCGCACGCTCGCGGCGTTTGTCAGGCAGGTGGGTGTCGCTGGCGACCTTACGCAGGGCATCGCGGACATGGCGGGTCAGCACCTGCTGCTCAGTCGTCGCGCAGTGCCGGGCGGCGTCGAGGATGCACTCGCGGATCAGACTGCGGTCTGCGCGAGTCAGGCGCGCCTCTTCCTTGGCTTCGCCGCCGGTGATCATCAGCCGCGCGGTGATCTCCAGCTCGCCCAGTACATCGCGCTGCTCGCCACTGTCCGGCGCGGCCTCATCCAGTTCTTCGGTTGACAGACTGGCGACCTGGTCCGGATGCTCTATCAGGCGCCGGGCATGGGCGAACGGCGCCAGGCTCACATCGCTGCCTGGTTTGAGCTGAACCTTGTTGACGGTTAGCCCGAGCGTGGCGAAGTAGTCGCCCTGCAGGCCAAAGGAGTTGCCCGCTTCGACGATGAACAGCCGCGGTCGGTACACGGCCATGACCTGCATCAGGATTGAAACCAGGGTGGCCGACTTGCCGGCGCCGGTAGGGCCAAATAGCAGCAGGTGGCCGTTCATGGAGCGGTCGAAGCGCGACAGCGGGTCGAATGACAGCGGCGCACCACCGCGGTTGAAGAAGGTAATACCCGGGTTGCCGGTACCGATGCTGCGCCCCCAGAGGGGCAGCAGATTGGCGACGTGCTGAGCAAACAGCAGCCGGGTGTACCAGTTGCGTGTGTCCCGCGCCGGGTTGTAGACCATCGGCAACCAGCGCAGATAGCTGTTGCACGCGGCCACTTCATCGCCCTCGCGCACCGGCTGCAGGCCGGCGCCGAGCAGGACGTTAGCTGCCTGGACCGAACGTTGGCGCAGCTGCTGCTCATCGGCACCGCGCAGGTACAGCGCCAACGTGCCGCGGTACAGTTTGTGTTGGCGGCCAATCAGCGCGCGGGCCTCCTCCACGTCCTGGCGGGTCTGGGTCGAGGCGAGGTTCTCGCCGATGGCTTTGCGCGCCAGGCGATTGAGCTGCTCCTCGAGCACATCCTGGGGCGTGATCACCAAGGTCAGGCTCATGACCGACTGCTCGGGCAACTGATCGAACAAGGCGTTCAACGCTTCGCCTTTGCGCGTTTCACCGGTCAGCTGGCCGATATGCGGCGGCCTGCGCAGCTTGTCGACCACCATCACGGCGTGCGGTTGCTGATCGAAGTACCACAGACCTTGCTCGCTATTTGAGCGTGGTTCCTGAAAGAACAGCCGCTCGGCGAAATCGTGGTCGAACGGCAGCGGCAGCTCCTCACCGTCATCCACTTCCGGGTAGGGCACACGTCGATAGAACGCGGCGGGGGATTCGCCAGTGAGGGCTGGTGCCGGGTTGAACCAAGGCAACAACCAGGCGTAAAAGTCGCGCCCGGTCAGCCGCCGAGGGCTGACCCCGCAGGCCTGCAGCGAGGCCACCAAGCGGTCGCAGGTGCGGTTCAACAGCTGGACCGGGCTCTGCCCATCCTCGTCAGCCTGCTCCCCGAGCCAGCGGTAGACCACCAGGCGAATACGCCGATTGCTACCGCGCCACGGAAGGTGAGACACCACATGGTCGTCGAACAGCCCACCCGGTTTGCCGACGGCTTCAAGATGGCGGCGCATCGAGGCGAGGAAGGCCTCGGTGAACGGCCTACCTCGCGCGCGCGGCGCGATGTAGCGCTCCAGGCGTTCAAGGTACGGGGCAAAATCACTGTCGTCCTGGCAGAAGAACTGCACCACCCAGGGCGCCTGATCGAGCTCGTCGAAGCTGTCCTGCAGCGCATCTTCCAGGGCGTCGCGTGCGGCCATCAACCATTCGGGCTCGCGACCCTCCGTGCCGATCGGTTGCAGCTCGAATACGGCACCCACAGAACGGTTGTCATCAAGCAGAAAGCACTGTCCCTCTTCCAGATACTCGACCCAGGGCAGGTGGTCGGTGAAGCTGGGGTTGTGCGCGTACTGGGCGGTTTCGTCGGCCAGGGTGGCGCGCCGGCGCTGTGCCGCGCGCCAGGGCTTCCAGCGGGACGGATCGCGACTCGCGTCATCAGCCATCACAGATCGTCCAGGCGCTCGCCGGGCAGGGCGTACTGGACCTTCTCGTACAACGGGAACACGGTCGAGTAGCCAGGCACCGGCGTTTGTTGGGTACCTGCCAGATGCGGGTAGACGTACATGACCAGGTCTGGATTGGGCAGGCGTGGGAACTGGGCACGGATCTCGTTCGCGGCGGTGCGAGTGTAGGCGCTCTGGGCGTTGATCAGGCGCTCGGGGTCCTGCACCGGGCGACGCAGTTCGCCACGCGCCTCCAACAGCTGTTGCTGCGTACCGACCGAGCCACCGCCGTTCCAGATATCCAGCATGGTGTGATCGCCGTGGGGCAGCATTTCTTCCTTGCTGGTGGAGCAGCCGGCCAGGTGCAGGCCGAGCAGCAGGCTAATCCAGATCCAGTACCGAGACGGATGGGCTTTCATGGTTCACTCTCCGGCCTTTAGGTTCGTAGTCGATGCTGATTTCGTGGTCCAGGTGCAAAGCCACCTTGGCCCCGGGTGGCACGTAGATGGCGGCGAAGGCTTCACCGTAGAGCTTGTTGATCCACTCACGAATGTCGCCAATGCCCCCGCTGATCACTGAGTTGAGCGCGCTGTTGCCGCTGTTCTGGGACAGGCCCAGGCTGCCGCTGGCCGAATTGATGAATGAGGTGTTGGTCTGCTCGCTGCCCAAGGCCGCGGCAAAGCCGGCGCCGGCTGCGGTGATCAGGCTCTGGCTGCCCAGGTACTGCTGGGCGTTGGAGCGGCGCTCGCCGGAAATGCACGGAATGCCGTACGGGTCGGAGATGTAGCCCAGGCCGCCGCGGATCTTCTCGGTGTCCGAGGTTTGATTACTACTGCGATTGCGGCTGACGACCTTCTGCGGCTGCGGCACCGTGCGGACGGTACCGTCGCTGAAGACGAAGGTGATCGACTCGACCTGGCCGCGCACGCAGGACAACGTCCAGTCACCGGCGGCAGTCCCGCTCATGACCGCGCCGACCACGTCCGGCAGGTCGATGCCGTTGGCAGTGAGGTTGTCTGGCCCCACCAGCACCTTGAACGGATAGGGATCGTTCACTGTGCCGTCCACCGGCACCCGGCCAATGAGCGCGGTCATGGCGATCGAGCCCATCAGCGTCGAATTCTCGGGGATGGTGTAGACGGGACGGGCACCTTCGGTACGGTCCTGGGCGTTCTCCAGATCACGCTCGCCTTTGGCGACGGCACGCAGGCGGTCCTGGCCACGATCAATGGCGTTGTTATCCAGGGCGTGCAGGTCCTTGAACTTAGAGGTCAACGACGACAGGGGACCATCAGCTTTGTCGGTATCCTCTTGCCCAGCGCGTGCATTCGACGGTTCGATCCACTGCACCGCATCTGCCGGCGCTTGAGCCCCTGCCAATTGCTGCTCGTCGCCTTGTTCAAGACCGAAGCCTGCGGGAACATCTGACTTCGCGGCTGGCTTGCCGGTGAGCTGGTCCTTGAGCCTGGAGAGCAGTCCCTGGGTCTCGCGGTGTTGCTGCTCAGCTTTCTGCCGAGCATCGTTGGCCTGCTGGCGCTGCTCGGTGACCTGTTGGGTGACGCTGCTCAGCGTGCTCTGGATGCGCGTGTCGGTGTTTCCTTCGCGCGTGCGCAGCCGGTTGTTTTCGGTCTGCAGCGTATCGTTGCCTTTCTTCAACGTCTGCATTTCGCTGCGCATCGCTTTTACCTGGCCGATCAGCGTGGCCACGGTGTCGCGCGGGGTGTCGCCGGCGATGCCCAAGGCTTTGGCCTGTTCCGCGCTGAGCGTGGCATTCTCCGGATCGTGAGTTGGCTGGCCATCCGGGGCGGTCACCCAGGACTTGATGATGATCAGCACGATGCCCAGCAGGACCGCAGGCACCAACCATTTCAGCAGGCCGTTAGCTTTCATGAGCGTCAGCCTCCGGCTTTGGCGGGGGCAACAGCAGCGCATGCCTCAGGTCGCCGCCGCGGGTGACGAGATAGGCCACGGTGGTGTCTTCAGGCGTACCGGCAAGGCCGAGGTCCGCGTGCTGGAAGGTTGCGGCGTACAGCGTGGCCTGCAGGTGACGCGGGTCAAGCGTGATCTTGCCGGGGCCACGGTTCACGATCTTCACCGCGGTCACCCAGTAGTCGCCCAGCCGCCAGGCGGCGAGTGCCTTGATCGAGACCCGCTCGGTGGGCAGCAACGAACTGAACGCAACGGCGTCGCTCAGCGGCACCCGTCGCACACCGGGCAGCGGTCCCACGGTGCGCAGGGGCGCATAGAGGTTCTGCGCCGCATAGCGGGTGAGCACCACCGGTACCGGCGTCGCGGCAGGTGCTGCATCTTTCGCCGCTTCCACGTCCGGTGCCGAAGCCTGGGCCACGATCTTGACCGGCTCCAGGGCCTCACTGCCCTCAAGCGCTTCGATGTCGATCAGGATGATGTCGCCTGACTTCACCGACTGCAGTTGCAGCCGGGTAGGGGGAAGGGCTTCCGCGGCGCGCAGATACACGGTGCCGCCGACGGACTGCACACGCAGCTTGCCGGCGATCGTGCCCGGTACCCCCACGCGAACATCCTCATCCAGCATCAGGATGCGCTCTTGGCCCACCGTGAGTGGAACGGCCAGCGGCAGGCGATCCCAGTATTTGACCTCGACCGCACCGACTGCAGAACACCAGCCTGCGGCTACCGCCAGCATCATGATCAAGACTCGCATCATCCCGCACCTCCTGGCAGCGTCAGCTTCTGCGGCGTGCCTTCGTAGCAGTCCAGGGCCAAGCCCCACTTGTTGTGCTCGGGATCGACGTCGAAGCGCACCACCCGTAGCGGATAGCGCACCACCACGCGCTTCACCGGCTCAGCGGCGTAGTACTCGTCGGCGTTGAGGTCGAGCTTCACCAGCCAGCTGTGCCTATCCAGCTGCTTCACCCGCAGGTCGGGGTCGTCGCTGTAGCCGCGGCCCAGCACCTCGTATACGCCGCGCACCCGACCGCGCAGTTCGCCGGCGGCCTTGCGGTACTCGAAGTCTCCGTCGAAGAAGGTCTTGCACGCCGGGGTCAGGTAGGGTTGAAGGGCAAAGATGGCGCGGTGGTAGTCGACCTCGCCGTCGGTGGGCCAGCGGTTGAGCTGGCCGAAGATGTACAGCGCGAAGGCGTAGATGTTTTCCGGGGGTACATCCCACCACTTGCGCGTACTGCCAGAGCGCAGATCGGGCGGCACGTGAATGGTCAGCTCGGAAGGCGCGGACTGCCAGCCGTACCAAAGCCCGCAGGACAGCAGTGCCAGGATCGAAACGGCCAGACGCAGACTGAAGATATGCGCCTGCTGCGCATCCACCTTGTTGCGAAAGCGGCTCATGGCGTCGCCCTCGCATGTCGACGCGTGCGGCGCACTGTCCAAGGCCCCGAGTGCAGGATCAACTGGTGAGTGCCGACACTCCAGTGCACTGCCAGATGCCATTGCAGGCGCCGATAAAGCCAGGTTTCGGGGCGGGCGCGCTTGGCTCGGCGCAGTAGCTTGCCGCCACCGAGCAGCACCAGCGCCATGCAGATGAACATGCAGGTGGGGAGGGTCGCGATGGAGACGGTGGCCACGGCCAGCGGCGCGCCGAGAATCACACCTAGCCCTGCGCCGATGATCAGCGCGACCCACATCTCGTCGTTGGTGAGCCCACGAAGAACGGCCGGGTCACGGTTGAGGCGCTCAGGAAGAAAGGTCAGCGTGCCGTCAGGCAGGGTGGCAGGGGCGTCGGACATGGTGACCTCACAGGATCGTCGCGGCTTTGGTGAGAAACCACAGGATCACTACCACCAGCAGCGCGCCGACGCCGACCACGGCGCCGAGGTCCTTCCAGGTCTTGCGCTGGTTCTGCACGTCGGCGTAGACGGTCAGCGAATGCCAGGCCACGCCGAGGAAGGCGAGGGTGGCGATCAGCAGGCCGAGCAGGATGCCGCCGTCGTAGGCATAGTTCTTGATGGTGTCGATCAGCCCCGAACCTTCACCGCGGGAGGGCGCTTCCATGGTCGGCAGGTCAGCCCAGGCCAGTGTCGAGCTCAGCAGCACCTGGCCACCGAACAGGCCTCGGGAACAGGACTCCCGCAACAGACCGAGCGGGCGATGGCAACGACGGGAAAGGTTCATGGCAAGCTCTCCTGATTACGACAGCATGAAAAACATCAACACGATCACGGCGAGGGCCAGGCGCAGCGTGCTGCCGCCGAGCGCACCGAAATTGAGGTTGCCGGCCGCCCAGCCGCGATAGCCGGTCCACAGGACCCAGGTACACCAGAGCAAAGCGAGCACCAGCACCAATGACCGCCACAGCACCGAACTGAGCTGCGGGGTAAATCCGGCCACGGCCGAAAACGCGGTGAGTTGGGCGTCAGTCATGCTCATCGTTTGGGCTCGAGTGAGGCGCTTCAGCACGGTAATTACCGGTCAGCTCGACCAGATCGGCTGGCTGCGCACGCGAAGGTGACAGGTATTGTTGGATGCCTTGACGCATAAGCTTGAGGTCCGCAGCGAACCTCGAATAATCGAAGCGAAAGCGGGCCCCTGCGGAATCGACTGAGCCGCTGCTTGCGCGGTCGGCCAACAGTTCGATGGCTTTGAGCTGCCGCTGCACTAGGCCGAGATCTGAGCGCTCCGGCGCGTCTTGGGCGACGGCACCGAGCGACACCACACAGGAAAGTAACAGGGCGAAAGAAGCGTTCATGGTGAAATCCAGACGGGTATCTGGCATCCACCCTGAGGACTCAGGCAGTTTTTGACATGGATTAAAGGGATCTGCGAGCCCTCGGTTTAAACCTGAGGCAATAGCGAATGTGTCGTGTGCCTGATGCAGCTCTCTATTGGTCGGCTACGAACTGGCTCTCCTGTGCCCATTTCGTTGAACGAGTCGTCTTACCCATAAGTCTCTTGGGAAGAACGCCTTCTCAATTTCCCAGCGAGTCGGCTAAACCCTGATGTGAACAGTTGAGCCTGCGGATGCCAGACAGGAACATAAGAAAGTTAAAAGCGAGAGCCACAATCATCTGTCTGCACAGCGGCAAGGTGCTGCTGGTGCGCAAGAAAGGGGGAAAGTGGAATTTCCCAGGCGGGGCGATCGAGGCGGGCGAAACTCCACTTGCCGCTGCGGCGCGAGAGCTTCGGGAAGAAACGAGCATCAACGGCCATGGCTTACTTTACTTGTCCACCATCACCGTGGAATCAACCATCCACCACATTTTCATCACCCACTTTCACGACGGCGACAAGGTCGTAGCCTGCAATGAGATCGCGGCCTGTAAATGGTTGCCGCGCGACAAGCTGACCCCTTCCATTCTCAAGGCCACGGCAGCAGGCTTGATAGCGACTCAGCTGCCAGCCTTGATCGCTTAGCGTCCGGCCTAGCCTGGCGCCGCCGAGCGCATGACCGGTTACATCTGACTGATCGGCCTTGTTCTGCGCCAAGAAGGATTTCGGCAAGCTCTGCAGGCCATGAACGCTGCAAAAGCTTCCGAGGATCAGAGACTCTTCAACTGGAGCGTTACGCAAAACACGTTCGAGCGGCATCATCAGCAGGTTGAACAACACTGCAAAGCAGGCGAGCAACAGCATGTGGGTTCGAATGCGCGAGACCATAATCCTTTCCGTTGGACGAGCACCGGCATTGAGCCGAAATCAGCATAGCCTGTAAGACTCAGAGGTGATCGGCGATCCGCACCACGCTTCATATCCCACTCCCGGTAACTAAGCGATTCAGCTTCGTTACACACCGATTTCGGCCTCAAGCTCATATAAAAAACTGTTCTGTATCGCTATTAAAGCCAGCTGTCTGATATTCCAGGGCGATCATCATGCTGTCATTGAACTGCCGCTTCGCTTTGCTATGGTTAGGTTTCCGTATAAGACTAAAGTCGTAGGAGGGCGGCATGCGTATTCGAGGTGACGTTTTTTGGAATTGGGCGGATCCAGTGCTTCATCATCGTACCCATGACGAGGAGCTCGATGACGGCACGACCATCGATGTTCAGGTCAGGCTCTCGCGCACCGGTCAGACGCAAATGTTCATCGGCGTGTACGCGGGCTGTGGCATGGCCCTTCACGAAGAAGCTTTCGATTCTCGACCAGGTGAGTCAATGACTAGGGCATTGGCTTGGGGTGTAGGATGTGCAAGACGCCTCGCGACCGATCAGCGGCTTACCGTGCAGCGGGTGGCATAGACGTCAAAATCAGCATTTTGGTGGTCGCTGTGCTCAGATGCCAGCGATCACGCAGTCTTGGAATGTCCTGCAGTGACGGTAATTGCGGGCAAAAGAAAGGCCGCTGCTAGGCGGGCAAGATCTATCACACGTAGGGATTGTTTAACTTTCCCACGCTGCATGTGAAAAAGCTGTGAAGACTATTGGAGGAGAATGGCTTTCCCCAAACACTTCATGCCACGGCCTACGCTGCTCACTGATCGGCCAAGCATAGATATTGATGCAACTGCTCTCCAAGAACCTCGAACACTTGAGCGATCCTGTTTATTTTGCGCAGGTCATTGTGCATTGCGATCCACACGTCTACCTCAAAGCCAAAATGGTGTGGTAGTACATGTACCAGGCCGTGCGATTTTGCGATTTGCGTCGGGCAAAGTCCGAAGCCCAAGCCCGCTTTCAGCGCGGCCAGCTGAGCGAGGTGATGATCAGAGGCAATGGCGAAGTGCTGATCGGCATTGCACAGACCGGCGTCGACAAACCGACGCAAATCCGCTGAGCGTCTGTCCGGCCCGATCAGCGGCCCATTGCGCAGCGACAGCAGGGAGGCTGGGTTACCGTAGCGCTCCAGGCACCCGGCACTGGCATGGATGCCAATCCGCAAACTGCCGACACGCCGCACGGTGATATCCGCTTCATTGGGCCGCATCAGCCGCACCGCAATATCCGATTGCAGCCTGGCGATGTCTTCAAGGTCATCGCTTATGCTCAACTCAAGTTTGAGCCCGGCGTGTTCGTAATGGAAAGGGCGCAGCAGGTCGGGCAATACTTCGACGCCAAGCAACTCGCCACAGGTCAGCCGGACTGTACCGTGATCTATCGACGCTTCAGAGCTGGCCATGCGAGTGAAGGTTTGCGCGGCCAGATCCATTACCTCCACATGTTCGATCAGGCGCTGCGCTCCGGCAGTAGGCGTCAGTCCTTGATGTGTGCGGGTGAACAGATTTACACCGAGAGCGTGCTCAAGATGGTCGAGGCGCCGGCGCGCAGTGGCCTGAGCGATACCTAGCAATTTCGCCGCGCCGCTTAGGCTGCCAGAGCGCAGCACCGCGAGAAATACACGCTGGCTTTCCCATTCAATGCCGCTCATACATTCTTGGCCAACAGTTGCTCCTAATTTGATCTTCTGCCCGAACCCGTGAAAGGCGATCATACGCCCACATTTTTCCGGGCGTCATTGTAAGGAACCAACGCATGAGAATCACCGGTCAGTGCCGATGTGGCCAAGTCACCCTCGAGATCGTGGCGCAGCAATTGCCGCCGCTGTATGCCTGCCACTGTTTGAACTGCCAGCGCTGGAGTGGCAGTGCGTTTGGTCTGCACATGCTGAGCGCGGCGTCAGCTGTTCAGGTATGTGGCGAAACGGCCATCTTCGACCATGAATACCAAGGTCAAACGTCTACCCAACATGCCTGCGGTAAATGTCATACCCGGATGTTCAACGAGACCACGGCAGCGCCTGGAATGCGAGTGGTACGGGCCGGCATCCTGGAAGGCGCTGAGCGTTTCGAGCCGGTTGCGCATATCTGGACACGGCGCAAGCAGCCATGGCTGGTGCTGCCGAGGACTATTGCGCAATGGCAGGAGGGCCCAACGCCAGAAGCATTCGCCGCAGCGCTAGGGTAAATGAGTTTGCTCTTTCATGAGTGAATGTGTGGCTTGTCGAACGGCAAATTGTCAGGGCTGACTTCGTCCGCTTTGGGTCGACAGCGTACAGTCAAAGGTATTTTTTGAAAGTCGCAGCCGTGACTGCAACCATCCATCCAAGCACTGCAGCGCATGGCAGTAGGACCCAAATGGGATTCACCGTTAAGGGAAGGGAGAGGTAGATCACCCAAGGGCTTACCATCAGCGGCAGCAACGTCCGCTTCGCTCGATGGTAGACAAAGCTGCTCTCCCGACCCGCCCCGAACTTGCGGAGGTCACGACGCATCAAGCCGTCGACGGCGCCGGTGACCACCGCAAGCAGGAACAACGGCATCGCCAGTGTGAGAACGGCCAGCCGCACTACGAAAGTAAAGACCGTGAACAGAGCCGCCAGCAGGTAGTCCTGTATCACAACATAGACCTGCGCGAACTTCCCCTGGAATGACGCTTCTCGACTGAGCAGTTTCAGCTGGGTGTCAGATTGCGCCCATCCAGAGCGCACTGCGGCCCAGTCGTTCAAGTGTTCGAGTATCTTGGCGGTCGCTTGCGCCGGCTCTTGCACGAGCAAAGAGTTCTTGAAGTGATTACTGAGCCAGCCGAGCTCACTCAGCCACATCGCATGGCTGTGATGCCAGCCCTGCTCGGGCCAGAACCACAGCATGCCCACGAATTCCAGGGCGATTGAGAAAATCAGCGAAGCGAGCAGCAGGCCGAGTAGCCGCAGACACAGCTCGAGCGTGCCGAAGATGAGCCCCGAACTTCGTTGTGGAGGTGGTGGGCTGGCTGGGGTCGTAGGCATACGGGCTCCACATACTCGGTTGCTGACGGCGCGCTTACGGTGTGTGTCTGCGCCCGGGTGGAGGCTGCTCTGGATCGAAATCGACCGTCGGAGCGCCGCCGGTGGTGCTCCACCAACTCCCCGCATTGGCGTTGTAGGAATCGCGCATGCGCTCTGCTAGGGTCTGCAGGTCTGCCGGCATTGCGTCGTCGCTGGCCGGCTTCGGTAGCGGCATGCGCACCTTCCACAATTGTCCGCCTTCCTGGAACGAGAACATCTGTCCCTTGGGCAAGGCGATAATGTGCGCCGGCTCGATCAGCGGTACCGAAGTGGTGGTAACCCGATCCTGCGAGGAGGAGGTGAAGTCGGTTCGGGCATCCGGATCGGCGGTGTCCGTCGCGCCAGAGACCAGGGTGCGGGTCTGTACGTTGACCTTGGGCAGTTGGTTGGTCAGCAGTTCGGCGGTGGCGGTCTCCCGTACCCGTAGCATCTGCAGGGTGTTGAAGTTGCCGATGACCTGGCCGGCCTTGGCCCGGTTGCCGATACGCGCTTCAATGTCGCTCAAGGTCTGGGTGTAGGCGGTGACCTGGATACCGGCGCCACCACCCTTGTTGATCAGTGGAATGAACTCGTCGCCCATCAGTTCGTTGAACTCGTCGGCGTGCAGGTTGATCGGCACCTTGTCCGCGGCGCTGGAGGAGCCTGGCAGGCCATGATCGATACCGTGTTTGTAGATATGGCCAGCGACGGAGACCAGGTCGGCAAACATCGAGTTACCGACAGCGGCGGCGACCTCAGCATCGCACAGCGCATCCAGGCCGACGTAGACGATGCCGCGTTTGCGGATGACCTGCAGCCAGTCGAAGATCGGCCGTGGATCGTCGAGGTCGGTGTAGTTGGGGGCGAGCAGTTGTGCGGTCTTGCCGCTGGTGAGTTTTTCCAGGAGTGGCAGCAGTGAAGCCACGATCTTGTCGAAGTAGGTACGGTCGTAGCGTACGGCTGAGCGAAGGCCGTCCATCACCGGATCGAAGATGCGCTTGGCGCTCAGGTACTGCTCGATGGCGACCACGCGCTTTTCCCGGCCAACCATGTGGCGCGGGATGTTCTTCTCGTTCAGCCGGCCTTCGATTTGCACGATCGCTTCCCAGGCCTGAGGATCATGGCGGGCGAAGAAGTGCTGGGCGTACTCGATGAACAGCGCATCGATGTTCACCACATGCCGCTGGATTTGCAGGTAGTCGGGGCGCCGGCCGAGCTCGATCAGGGCCCGGGCGATGATGTTGACAAAGCGCCAAGCGAACTCGCGAAATGCGGCCGAATTGCCTTCGCCGCTCAGTTGGCCAGCGATGCGGGAGGCGACTTCGGAGATGCGGCCGAAGCGGCCGATGGCGTTGTAGCGCGCGGAGATCTCCGGCCAGCCCAGGTGGAACACATAGAATTCATGCTCACGGCCGGCGCGCCGCGCTTCCACGTACATACGCTTGAGCAGGTCGGCATCGCCCTTGGGGTCGAAGACGATCACCACTTCCTGGCTGGGTCGGTGTATGTCCTGGGTGATGTACACCTCGGCCAAGCGTGTCTTGCCGACTCGCGTGGTGCCCAGCACCAGGGTGTGGCCGACGCGCTCGCCCAGCGGCAAGCTGGCTTCCTGTTCCTTTGGTTCGACGCCGTGCAGCAGTGGCGAGCCGCCCACCGGCGGCAGGGGCCGTACCGGGTTAAATGGGCTGTCCCAGGCGGTCAGGCGGGGCAACAGCGACAACCCTGGCGGGGCCTTCTCCAGCAGATGTTCCATCCGTCGCGCCCACTGGTGGGCGGCCGACTGATTGACGTAGCGGGCCAACGCCGGGTCCTGCGCCTCGAGCAGACGCTGGGTGTGCAGGCGGGTCCAGCGAAAGCCACGGCCCATGAACAGGCGCTTGCCGCTCACCGGAATCTGTCGGCTGGTCAGCGAGTAGCGCGGCAGGCGGCGGATATTGCGCCGATAGCGCAGGACGATCCGTGCCTCGTTGAGCCGCTTCAGGCCGAATGCGGTATAGGCCAGGGCCATGCCTGCCCCCACCTCTGGCGATAGCGCCACCGCCCAAGGTGAGTGCAGACACAGGGCGCCGGCACCGGCGCAGATGCCCACGGTGTACAGCTCCACCGCAGGGCGCAGCAGGGACTCCATCGCATGTTCGCCCATGATGCACCCTCACTGTTCCAGGCCGGTGGGCGTGATCAGCACCGGGTAGTGCTGCAGTTCCAGGCGCTCGGCGATGTCGTCGCCGCTCACCGGCCAGATGTCCACTCCAGGGGCTGCCGCCTGGATGCGGCGCAACGCCGGGGCGTCGGCCACTTCAACCGCCAGGCCGCTGGCGCCCAGGTCCTGCAGCCTCTGTGCATGCTGGGCCAACCATTCCAGAGAGGCGACGTCGTGCCCGACCAGGAACAGTGGCGTGAACCCTGGCAGGCTCAATGCCCTTGGCGACACGGCACCGGGTGAAAGGCGTGTGCTGTGTACGGGCAGGGCCCAGGTCAGCGCGCGGGGATCGGGCCGCTGGCTGGGGGGCGCGGGCGTGCCAACCGTCCACCACAGACAAATACACAGCGTTACCCAGCACCGACGGTTCATGGCTGCGGCCCTCTCGGAGATGCCACGAGCGCTTGGACACGCTGCCAGTGCTGGCTGAACTGGCGGCGGTACTGCGCTGCAGGCTTCCCGCCGGCAGGGCGATGATAGCGGCCCGCCGCCACGACCCAGTCACCGCTGTCGGCATAGTGGGCGCGTAGCAGCTCGGCAGTCACAGCCAAGTTGGCGCGCGGATCCAGAGCTTCGCAGGCGCTGCGGTACCGATCAGGGTGGTAGCCGAGGTTGGTCTGGCCCAGCCCGACGTCGATACGCTTGGGATCGTGACGGATCAAGGCCTGTTTGAGTGCGGCACACGCTTCATCACGGCGGGCGAAACGCTGCGGCGTACCAGCAACATTCAAGGTCCAAGGCCAGGGCATGAGGTGACCTCGCAGCGGCGTGCCGCTCTCTTGGAGGGCGATGGCGAACAGCACGGAGGCAGGGATGCCGGCGCGTGCGGCGGCCAGTTGATACGCCGGAGGCGGCAGCGCGTCGGCGTGAACGGCCGTGGCGCAGGCCAAGGCCAGCGCGAGGATCAGTCGATGCGCTGCCATTTGCCGTCCATCTGCTGGTAGCGCGCCGGTAAGGGGCGGCTGGCGCCCAGAGCGAACCAGCGGCCACGGTCATGGTTGAGAGTGACTTGGCCACTGCTGATCTGGGTGGGGGTAATGCCCGCGCCCTGTGCCCACTGGCGGAGACGCCCATCGTCACCCTGGCTGCCGACCAAGTACACATCGAGGCGCGCGCCACCATGCAGCCATTGCTGAGTGTTGATGACGCAGCGCGGGCAGCGTTCTTCCACAAACAGGGCAAAGCGGCTAGCAGGGGTGGCTGCTGGATCATCGGCCATGCCCTGCACGGGCAGCATTTCCGGGAACAGCCGCGCCCAGGCGGAGGTGTAGGCCTTCTGGTAGGCCAGTTCGCGCTCGGCGCGCTTGGCCTCGAGACGGACCTGCAGCTCGGCGTAGCGTTGCCGTTCCTGGTCCGAGTCGGCTTCCACCCCGAGGGTGGTGAGTGGGTCGAGCTGCGGCGACCAATAGTGGCGGGGCCCAGCCTGCAGGTGCTCGAACTTAACCCACTCATCCTCCGTCAGCCCCCAGGCCTTGGCCCGAGTCGCATCGGATGCCTGCCATTCCAGCGGTGTCTGTTCGCTGAACTGCGGGGCCGAGTCGACCAGTTTTGGCGCGGTCCACGCCACTCCTGCGGACAGGCAGCCGGGAACCAGGACAAGCGAGAGGATAGAGAACCGAGCCATAAGCACCTCGTCAAGGCAGGGGCAGTGTGCAGTCGCCATGCCCCGGGACATGGAACACCACCTGGTCCGCGCGGATTGCGCGCAGCTGCCAGCTGTTCAAGCTGTCGCCAGGCTGTAGCAGGTGCACGGTCGTGAGCGAATGGGCGCCGGCGGGCAGGGCAGCCACGAACCTGATGTCTCCTCGGGTCTCGATACCCAGCAGGGTGAAGGGTGGGGCCAGAGGCTTGGCCTTGGCTTTCTCACCGCTGGAGGCCTGCGGTTGCGTATTGGCGGTTGCAGGCGCAGAAGGGCGGGTCGACAGTTTCTCGAGCGTGGCCTCTGCCGTGGCCAACCGTTGTCCCAAAGCCGTCAGATCGTTGCTGCTTGGTCCTGGCGGTGCTGCCTGGAGCGCCTTGAGCGAGACGGCCAGCTCATCCTGCTGCTGGCCGAGGGCGGCCAGCGCCGCAGTGTGTCTACCTTGTGCCTCGTCCAACGCCACGACCTGCGGCTGCGGCGTCGTGAGCCGGGCGGCCAATGCATCGATATCGCGGCGCAGGGCCGGCGCTGGGTCGGCCGGGGCGTTGCGGGCCGCAGCCTGAAGTTCGGCCAGTTGCTGATGATGGTTGTGCGTTTCGGCGGCGAGCACGGCGGCGCCCAGGCACAGGGCACCGACCACCAAGGCCTGAAAATGGAGAACCTTCATGGCGCAATCTCCAGTGTCGAGAAAGGAGGTGCAGGCGACGGCACGCGCAGGGCATAGCACACGGTCCGATCAACTGGATCGATCTCGAGTCGCCAAGCCGGGCCGGCGATGATGGTCAGGGCGTCCAGCAGTGAGATGGGGCCGAATTGGTGCTGTACTGCAGGCAGAGGGCGACGGAACAAGCGATCCACCGCTGCGCTATCGGCACACAACGCGTAGCCTGAGCGTTGCAGCAGGTGACGCAGGGCTTCACCGACGGTGGCATGCAGGGCTGGCGCAATTTGTACGTTGACCAATTGATACAGCGGCTGGCGCTGCTCCAGCGTGGGCCGGGTCGTGACCAGGGTGTAACGGTCCTGGCGCACCCAGGCCGGCAGCTGGGCTTTCGGCTTGGGCAATGCCGCCGGCAACGCGGGTGGCGCTGCGGGAGCCGGGGCCGGAGCCGGTGGCGGCGTGCTACAGCCCGCCAGGGCGATCATCAGTCCGAGGGTGGAGAGTGTGGGTGTGTGCATGACCGTGTCTCGACAAATGTTGCCGATACCATGGCGAAGGCGCGAGGCAAGTCCCCACTGGAAAACCGAATCTGGCCAGCCAGCTTTTCAGTCGGCTACCACAAAAAAGGCGCCCGGGAGGGCGCTTTGGTCAGTCTTCGGTAAACAGCGGTAGCTCCGCCAGTGGTGCGGCGTCAGGGTCAAAGATCAGCAAGCGGGTGCCTGCCTGGCCTGCCAGCATCAGCAGCTGGAGCAGCACCGGCGTGACATGGTCATCGCGCATGCGCGCACAGACTTCGCTGGCGCTCCAGCCGATCCTGCTGGCTTCATGTGCCGCTACCCAGGGTGTCGAGTACAGCTTGCACCCCACAGCATGGTTGCTGTTGAGCTCGAAGCACTCGAAGAAGCCCGCTGGCGAGTTGCACCAGGTGAACACCTGCAGGAACTCGAACTCGTCTGCGGGCAGGTGCGCGCTGCTGATCTCCCAACTGCGGCTGTAGTGTCCGGTGGCAAACGACAACTGCTCGATCAGGTGACGCGCAGCCTCGACGTTGCCGAGGTCGCCGATATGCATCGGGCGTCCGAGCTGATCGCCCATGATCTGGTAGAGCACCGTGTTCACGAAGCCGTTGGCCGGGCAGCGCATGCGCAGAAACTCGGGTACGCACACACCGTCGGTGATCACCGCGACGTCGTCATCGAACAGGCACGGTTGCAGGCTAATGACCTCATCGGACAGCTCGTTCTGAGCTGGGTGCAGCGCGCGGTAGCACGGTGGGCAATCGTCGGCATAGCTGATTTGCAGGACACGCTCGTAGCGCAGGCCTTGGAAGCCGCGAAGAAACGGATTGGTAAGAGAAGGGCGCATGGTGGTTCTCCGAAAACGCCGAGGCCACCCCGAACGGGCGGTGACCTCCAGGGCAAGGTGGGCTGTTAGATCCAGCCGTACTCGGCCAACGAAAGCGGAGTGCCTTCGCCGACGATGATGTGGTCCAGGACGCATACCTCGACCAAGGCCAAAGCCTCGGTCAGGCGGTTGGTGAGCACCCGATCGGCGCCGCTCGGTTCCGAGCAGCCTGAGGGGTGGTTGTGGCTGAAGATCACGGCGGCGGCATTGTGTTCGAGGGCCTTGATGACCACCTGGCGGGGATACACGGAGGCACCGTCAATGCTACCGGTGAACAGGATGTCGAAGCTCAGCACACGGTGGCGCGAGTCGAGGCAGAGCAGGGCAAACACTTCGTGGTGGTAGGGGGCGAGTTGCAGTTTCAAGTAGGCTGCGGCATCGGCGGGGGTTATCAGCGCCTCGCCGCGCTGGAAGTGACGCTGGTCCAGCAGCTGCAGGGCCTCGGAGATCAGCGCATCCTCACGGGCGCGCTGGGCCAGTACGGAGTCGAGCGGGTCGACCAGGTTCAAGGCGGTGTTCATGGGCAATTCCTCGTGAGAGATGGAGCGCCCCCTGAGGGCGTGCCCCAGGCTGGTTTAAGTGTGTGATCAAAGGCGCGTGAAGCGATGTCGAGTGCCGTGCAGCGGGCTTTGGCAGCCCTCGCATGGTTGCGTGGAAAAGGCCTCGATACCGACGCCGGTCTGCGGATCGAAGTCGGCGCTCAGGGGTAGCAGGGCCTGCAGTTGGGCGCGCATGTGGGTGATGCGTTGCTCGACTTCAGCCTCGCTGTAGTACAGCGACAGTGCACTGAAGTCGTCGTAGGCGACCGCCTGCAGGCAGTCCTCACAGAGCCAGAAGCTTTCCATGGCAACCTCCGACGTGAATGAACAACAGGCGCTCCTAAGAGCGCCTGCTGCGAGCGGCCAAACTGGCTTAGGCAGATTGACGTGCGGCGGTGGATTCACGTGCAGCGGGTGGGGTTGGCTGGCCTTGGTCAGCGTCATCGTCCGCCTGTTCCGGCTCTGCTGCTTCAGCACCCTCAGGGGCGGCGGCAGCGTCGGTGCGAGCCGGCGCACGGTAGCTGAACTGACCGTCGACCTTGATCCACTCGATGAAGATCAGTCGGCCTTTGAGGCTGGCGCCGGGTTGCCCCTTGCGTTCGCCTTTCTCGTACATGAACGGATCGACCCAGAGGTCGCCGATGCGAAACGCGATAAGGACCTTGCGTTCCGCGCGGACGTCTTCCAGGTGTTCACGGATCAGCCGGTCGGCTTCACCGCTGGCGACCTTGCAGTCGAAGCGGGTGTACTCGACGTCGTCCGAGGCACCGTGCAAGGCAGCGATGTCACAGGCCATGAACGCTTGGCCGCGGCGAACCGGGACTTCGCGAACACGGTTCAGGTAACCGATGCCTTGGGTGTGCAGGTTGAAGTAGGTGGTGGGGGCGTTATTGCTTGCAGTAGTCATGATGGAGCTCCTGTTCAGCAGAACGCGGACATCCACCGGCCCTGGCGGCTGGTGAGTTCCGCAAGGGGAGGTGCAAACACCTGATCGGTCGAGAAGGCGCTCATCACCGATGGGACGGTGACCGTGCGAGCTGCCGAGCGCGAGTCGCACTTTGGGGGAGAACCACCCGAAACGGGCGTAGCCTTGAAGGTCCTGGCTACCTGGGTGCTGTCAACGACAGCGGTGTGCAGCTCATCTATAGAACGCCGCGAAAGGCCCGTCAACCATGGTCTTCAGGCGGTCTGAACGCGCGGAATCGGGTGGCTTTCGGTGGATTGTCGTTGGCGAAAAAATAGCCCGACGGTCATCAGGCTAGGAGGAGTTGGACCACCCTTGACCCGGCGATGTGGCACCGGAGTCCGTCGCAGAGCTCCACTGCCGATCCACCTGGATCAACCGACCCTTGTCGTGGCCTGGGTCGGAATCAACTGGCACGCATCCGCGCACAAAAGGTGCCCAGTGTTTCGCCGGCGGGCACCGGAGCTGAGCATCGTCGCCGAAGCGGATGACCCCTACGGCCTGGTACAAGCCGCACGGGTCATCCACCTAGGAGACTTGGAACGCTGAGAAGTCATCCGCAGATGTGCTGAAGTGTGGCTCCGAACTCTAGGAGTCTGACCGAGCTACCCGGAGCGAATCGGTCTTGGTCGCCAAGCGGCGAGGGGCCAGCTCACTACACCAGCGCTGTGGTGTGCCGTCAAGTCATGCGTTTTTCGCCCGCTTGGCTTTCGCCACCGGTTTGGTGCCCTTGCACTCGGGGTAGCGGATGCACGACCAGAAGCTGCCGGTGCGACCTTTACGCTGGCGCATGGTGCTGCGGCACACCGGGCAGAAGGGCCCCTTGCTGGGGGGCGGGCGCAGGGTGAGCGTGGCGTTACTGCGCACCAAGCGGGTCAGCCACTCTGCCTGCTTGGCGAGAAAGGTATCGACACTCAGCTGGCCCGATTCGATGCGATCCAGCGCCTGCTCCCACAGCGCAGTCATGACCGGGTCGGCCACCTCTGGTGGCACCGCTTCGATCAAGGTATGCGCCGCCGCTGAGGCAGCCAGGCTGCGTTTCTTCTTGGTCAGGTAACCGTGATCGATCAGGCCCTGGATGATGGCCGCGCGGGTGGCCTCGGTACCGAGCCCGCAACTGTCCTTGAGCTTCTGCTTCAGCCGCGGATCGGCCACCTGGTTGGCGATGGTTTTCATGGCTTTGACCAGCGTGCCTTCGGTGTAGGCCTTGGGCGGTTGTGTGCGCTGTGCATTGAGCGTGGCGTCGATCAGCGCCACCGTCGCGGATTCACGCAACGTGGGTAGTCGCTGCGCCTGTTCGGCCGGCTCGTTACCGTCGGCCTCGTTGATCACTGCCTTCCAGCCGCGGACCAGGATCTGTTTGCCGCGCGCCACCAGTTGATCTGCCTGGCTGTGCAGCAGCGCCTGGGTTTTGAGGTATTCGTGCTCGGGCATGAACTGCGCGAGGTAGCGTGCGCGGATCAGCGTGTAAACCGCCCGCTCGCGTTCGGAGAGCTGCGCCAGATCCAGCGTGACGGCGGTGGGGATGATGCCGTGGTGCGCGGTGATCTTGCTGCTGTTCCAGGCACGGGAGCGGCGGCTGGGGTCGACTTCCTTGAGCACTGCCCCCAGCGATGGTGCAGCGGCCAGGGCGTGAAGCACGCGAGGCACCTCATCGAGCATACTCTCCGGCAAATAGCCGCAATCGGTCCGCGGGTACGTCGTCGCCTTGTGGGTTTCATACAGGGCCTGGGCGGTGGCCAAGGTTTCCTGTGCACCCAATCCGAGCTTGGCCGAGCAGATTTCCTGCAACGTGCCCAGGTCGAACGGTAGCGGCGGGCCTTCGCGCACGTGCTCGACTTCGGCATTATCGATCTCGGCGGTGCCGGCTTGAATGAAGCGTCTCTGCGCCTGCTGTGCGGCGGTTTCGTCAATACAGCGTCCAACCGCATCGCTGACCGCGGTCGGGGCCTGCCAGCGCGCTTGAAAGCGGATCCCGTCCTGCTCCAGGTGCACATCGACGGTCCAGAACGGTAGCGGCACAAAGCTGGCGATCGCCCGGTCGCGCTCGACCACCAAGCGCAGGGTGGGCGTCTGTACGCGTCCCACCGGCAGCAGTCCATCGAAACCGGAGCGGCGGCCGAGCAGCGTGAACAGCCGGCTCAGGTTGATGCCGACCAGCCAGTCGGCACGGGAGCGGGCCAGCGCACAGTGATACAGCGGCAAGGTTTCCTCCCCTGGACGCAAGGCGCCCAGGGCTCGGCGGATCGACGCCTCGTCCAGCGCGGAGAGCCACAGGCGCAAAATAGGCCCCTGATACTGGCAGCGCTCGAGAATCTCCCTGGCGATCATCTCGCCTTCGCGGTCGGCATCGGTAGCGATGACCACCTCGCTGCAGGTGCGCAGCAGTTGACTGATCACCTTGAGCTGGCCAGCGACCTTGGGCTTGGCCACCAATTTCCATTGACTGGGAATGATCGGCAGATCGTCCAGCGACCAGCGCTTGTAGTCGCCATAGGTTTCAGGCGGAGCGGTCTCCAGCAGATGGCCGACGCACCAGGTGATGGTGACGTTCTGCCCCTTCAGACAGCCATCAGCGCGGTGGCTGGCCTGCAGCACCCGGGCGATATCGCGGGCTTGGGATGGTTTCTCGCAGATGAACAGGCGCATAAACGTGCCCTCTCGGTGGGTACCGACAGGGTGGGGGTATGGTCGCGAGGCGCCAGGGTAAATCCGAAGGTGCCGGGTTCATATCGGCGGGCGGGTGTTACTTGCGCTGTGCGAGGTGGTTCGCCAGCGTTTTCAACGACTCCAGGGCGAACTGCTTATCCGCCTCATCGAGCTCCTTGATAATGGAGTTGATCTGCACGCCTAAGTCCTGCGGCCGAGGACTGATCGCGAGCAGCAGTTCATCGGCGGGGCAGCCGTACAAGTCGGCCAATTGCAGCAGCTTGGAAACCGAGAGTTCAACGAAGCCTCGCTCCAGGCGCGACACCGCTTCGCCAGAAATCTGCAGATGCTCGCCGACCTGTGTCTGGGTCAAGTGCCGGGCAAGGCGATACTTCGCCAACTGGCGACCAATGTGATGTGGGCTAGGCTCTTTCACGGGCAATGGGTGCGCTCTCCAATTCGACCTATATGGTCGAACAGCACCTCAAAGATATGAACGACTCAGAAGGTTGACTAACAAACTTACGAGGCGTATCACCGAGAATAAGATGGATGACTCGACCGTCACCACGGAGGCAACAAACTTGCACGGAACCCACCAGAGTGAGGTAGATGCGTTAGCGATCAAGGCCTATGAGCTGTTCATGGCCACCCATCTGGAACCGGACAAGGAGCAGGCTCGCGCCCGGCTGATTGCCTGGGTTCAGGAGAGTCCGCTGCACTGGCGGGCATTCCTTGCCCTGGACCAGTACTTGGCGGAAGTGAAGCAAATGCTGGAAAGTGAGCGGCGTAAGAGCGCCCGGCGAGAGTAAATCAAACGACAGTAGCCAATGTTGCCCGCTGAGCTGACTTTATGGTTCCAGTGATATCGCGCTGCGGGCGGCAATTCCACTGAGTACCACCCACTTACCCGGACTTGCGTGGCGCTTTCTTGCCTCCCCCCTTGCGCGATGAGCTGGCGTTGTCGCTGGCTTTCTCGCGCATGGTCACCGAGGCCAGGCGGTGCGGCAGAATACCGATGCGCCGCGCCTCCACCTTGAACGTCACGCGCGCGTTGTCCTCGCTGTCCTCCCATTCCTCCTTGACCGTGCGCCCCTCGACCAGGACGCGCATGCCTTTCTGGTACAGCGTGGCCCAGTGTTCGGCGTCGCGGTTCCAGAGCTCGACGGGCGCCCAGTAGCCGCCGCGATCTTCGTAGCCGCCTTCCCGTGGTACCGGGTTGTCGAAGTAGACATTCAGCCGCAGCAGGCGCCGCGGCTCATCCGGGTTGGTGTTGAACTCCTGATACTCCGGAACGCTGCCGATGTTGCCTTCACCAACAAACAAAGTACTCATGCGGGTTACTCCTCGGTGGGGGAACGGGTTAGGGCGAGCTCGGCGGCCTCGAGCTTGCTGGCACCGGTGATGGCCTGGCGATACAGCGACTGCAGGCTGCTCATCTGCAGGTTCAGCACCACGCGGTTGGTCTCCAGCTGATACAACGCCTGCCGCAGCTCCGGGTGCAGCCGCGGCTGAATCACCGCCTCCTGCCACACCTGCACGCCCATGCGCTGAAAGTCCGGGCTGCGCCAGCGCAGGAAATCAGTGCCCGTCGCGCTGTGCTGGACGACCAGTCGCAGGTCCAGCAACGAGAAGGGTGGCTGGGCCATGATCGCCAGCATCACCGCCATCAACTCGGCGACCTGTGCACGCAGGCGCAGGATCGTCTCGGCGAACTGCTGCAGCTCCCCCTTACCCTTAAAAGGCTTTAAAAGGCCTTTTAGGGAGGCACCTTGTGCGAACTCGCGATAGGCATCGGCTGACAAACGCCGGGCAATGGCTTCGGCCAGGGTCATGCCTCACCCCCGTCGTTCGAGGTGTCAGCCGTGGGCTGTTCCTCGGCTTCGGCCGGATTCGGGCCTTCGATCTCGGCGTGCGCGTTACTGCGGGCGATTGGCGGGGCGAACTGGGAGCGGCGCGTACCTTCGAGAATGTCCTGCGGCAGGGTGCCGAACTTGTCGATGGCTTCGCGGGCACGGGCGTTGTTGGCGGCCATGTCGTCGCGGCTCACCCCGGCCAGGCGGTAACGCTGCGCCAGGCCAAACAGGCTGCGCAGCAGATGCGCGCCGCCATCGATCCAGGACTCCATGTCGCCCCGGCCGATCAGCGCCGTATGGTGGGCAAGCAGCACCCGCCTGACCAGGGTGTCGTAGTCGGTGAGTAGGTAGATCGCGAGAAAGCCCAGCTGGCTGCCGATGAACAGCGGCAGGGTGACGGGGTGGATGTTCAGGTTGTCGCCGACATCGACTTGCGTGGGCAGAGCCCGTTCCACTCGGCTCATTTGCTGCGTCAGCGTGGCCATATCTAACCTGGCCTGCAGCAGCTTTTCCTCCAGTTGCAGCATGAACCAGTCCGCATATGGATCACCCTGGCTGCTGGCGTGCTTGAGCAGGTTGGTGACGCTGATGTAACCGGGCATGCCCAGGATCGGGTGCACACCGTCGCGACCGCTGCGCCCCTGCCACAGCCGTGCCGCATGGTGGGTGTGCAGGGTTAGGGTGATGCTGCTGCGCAGGGAGCCCAGGTTGAGTTGGTAGTGATCGACCATCGCCAGTACCTCGCCGTCGGAATGACGCCGACGATGGGCCGATCCTTGGCTGGCGATGCGGATCTACCTGAAGATGGATTGCTCGCATTTTCCCGAGAGTGGATCCCCCTGGAAACGATGGCATCGACATTAGATCCACCGAGTTCCAGCCCTATGTAGCCGTAGTGATCCCTCGGCAGCGTTGTTTCAATTCCTCCAGGCAGGAGAGGGCAAGTGGCGACGCGGTGCGCTGACCGCTGCGCTTGGATCGCTCGCGGGGCGGATCTTCCGACGCAGGCTTGGCTGTGCGTGAAGGATGGGTTGAAGATTTTTCATCCTCGGTACGCGCGGCCCAGAGGGTGAACTCGCCCTGGCAGGCGCGCTTGATCAATCCCATCAAATACGCGACGGGTTTTCGGATCTCACCGCGGGCGCAGCGAACCGCCGCTTCATTGATCACCGCTTGTTGCTGTTCCGGCTCGAGCTGACGCATCGCCTGGGAGGCCATGCGCCGCTCGTTCGGGTTCAGCGGTAAATCCTCAGGCCACCGTGCTCGACCAAACTCCACCTGACCCAGTACCGTACTTTTTTTGCTTTTGTCTTTCTGTACTGTACGGCCAGCGTCGGTATTCCGAACCACAGGCAAATCCGGTGCATTGCCGCAGGGTTCGGGATCTGTTGCGCCAGCCGGAGAATTCCGAACGAGGTCGACTGCGCCAGGTTCGGAATTCTGTGGGTCTGCTTCTGCGCCCATCAGCGGCAGCGTTTGCTGTTGGGCTGGCGGCAGCGAGCCGAGCCTGTCCTTGTCGAGCTGGGCCACCTGCGGGTCGGCCTGGATCTCGGCGATCACATGCTGCGCCACGTCACGGACGCCTTTGGTGGCATGGGAGAGGTTTTGTTGCAGCAGCGCCGCGTAGCCGCTGTCCAGTTCCAACTGCTCGGCTGCGGTCAACGGATCGCCGTGCAGCACATAGACGCAACCACGCAGGCAGCCGTTGGCATCGCGTGAGCGCTCCACCAAACTGAGCCAGCGGGTGGTGCGCAGGACATTGAGCGCCCGGGCGATGGTTTCCCGCGAGGCCTGGCTACCGCAGGGACTGGTCGCCAGGTAGGGCTGCAGGTCCTGGTAGCGTGGCGTCTTGACCTTACGTTCGGTGATCAGCCAGCGCAGCACTTGCCAAGTGTTGCGTTCCAGTGGCGTCAGCCGGCGATCCAGCAGCAAGGTCTGCGGCAGCGGGTTGTTGTCGCCGTAGTAGATCGTCCGCACCGCGGGCTCCTGGGTGGGGACAACCAGTTTGCCGTTCGCCGCGTACCACTCATTTCGGCGCCGAAGGGCGTCGTAGCACTGACGCACCACGTCCTGCCAGTCGACCTCGTAAAAGCTCAGCATGGTGTGCCTCCGTACAGTTCGACCTGTTGCCAGACCAGGGTCAGACTGATGTGTTGCTCCTCGGCCAGCATCATCATGGTGTCCAGCGGATCGTTGTCCGGATCCTCTGTGCGCAGCTGGCTCCAGCGATTCCACACGGCATGCTCCTGCGCTTCACTGAGTTGGACCGGCCGACCGCGGTGCGTCTCGATCTTCAGCACACGGCGGCGCAACGCTGTCTCCGAATGGTCCAGGCCGAAGCAGCGGTACATGATGTTGGAGCTCGCGCCCAACTTGAGCGCCCGGTTGATCAACCGCTCGTTCTGTTCGTCGCGCTCGGCCTGAACGATCAGACGGCGCAACACGGTGATGTCGACCTTCACTTCGACCCAGGCGATCGAAGAGTGCGCCAGGTGAGACAAGGTGGTCGGCGGCAGCGACTGCAGCACCTCAATGTCTTCATCGGCCAGGCCCAAGGCTTTGCAGCGCTGTAACCTGCCATGGCGCAGCTCATGCAGCACCTGGTTCAACATGGCATGGTTCAACAGATTGAAAGTCGTGCTCATGAGGTGGTTCCTCACGTTATCGAGTGGACGACAGCGTCAGTTCGATCAACTGACGGGCGTGGCGGATCAGCGTGAACAGCTGCTCCAGCTGGGCATCAGGAAGGCGTTCAAGGCCCACCGTCAGGGCTGGGCGGTCGGTGAAGGGCAGGTCGTAGACGCCGATCAGCAGCTGACCAAACAGGGCAGCCGGCAACTGCTGGCGTTCCTTCCAGCTCACGTCGTCCTGCAGGCGCAGAACGGCGGAGAGCAGTAGCTGGATACCGGTGTGCCGCGGGCTAATGTGCTCGCCATGATCCGGTGTAAGCGTGAAACCCAAGTCGTCTGCGAGCGGGTTGATCATGCCGCTGGCGTCTGCGTAAGCGGCGAGGTCGGCAGCCAGCGCGGCGCAGCTCGCGCGCAAGTCGCTGATATCGTCCAGTAACTCGGGGCGTGAGGGTGGCGCGCCGACCGGGCTCGGAGCATCCTCGAGCTTTTCCACGGGCTTATCTGGCAATGGTTCGTTACCCAGCGCCTGGCGTATATCGGGCAAGCGTGGAGCTTGCGGTGGCAGGAGCGTTCCATCAGCGTGCTCGGGCTCGGGGTTGGACACCCCGGTCGACGTCTCAGGTGGATGTTCCGGTAATGACGAAGGTACAGGAGGCTCGGCAGCTGGATTGTTTGAAGGAGCATGCATACTGTCCGCTGGAGGCAATGAGGGACGTTGCTCCTGGTGCAGCTCCAGCGTCAACAGACGAGGTGTTTGCCTCAGGCTCACCGCCATTTTGGCAATCAATTCGTCCTGCAGCTCACTCGAATCCAGATCCGCTTTTTCACCGTCGAACGCTGACAGAACCTCGAACCACAACAGCGGGAACTGCTCGGGAGCACCGAAGTACCGGTTCCAAATCGACTCCGCCCGCCGCCGCAGACTAATGAGACGCACGATGGCAGATTTGCCCAGCCCGGCGTACAGCATCTGCGGGATGGCAGGAAGCAGGTGCTCGAGCGTGTCGAACATGCGGCTGATGTGTGACTGCGAGATGGGATAGCCACCCTCACTCAAGCGCGTCGCGAGCTCGCGCTGGGTGAGATGGGTATGCGCGTACTGGAACATTTCCTGGAGTTTCGCCACGGCCAGAGCCCGCTCGATAAACGTCAACTGGCCATGCAAATCACTCTCGGCCAAATGCCCGAGCAAGGCATGTGACTCCGACTGCCAAGGGCGGAACAGGCAATGGATACGGAAGAACCGCTCTTCGCGCGTTTCCTGCCACAGCTCACCGAGGATGCTCAGACGGGTGTTACCGCCGTTACGGATGATGAAATGCGATTCATCGGGCCTGCGGGTGATGGCGGGCGGCTGATCCAGACCGCGCTCGCGGATCGAGGCCTTTATGTCGCCATACAGCGGGTTGCGCACCACTCGCGGGTTAAGCTCGTAGGGCCGCAGTTGCTCAAGGCTGACCACCATCGGTGTGTCGCCGGCGGGGGCTGCTGCGAGGTCGCGGCCATGTTTCTGCGGAAAGTGCGCCTGCTGCAGTCGACGCGTGATGTCTTCGGAGGTTGGCGGCTTCATCACTCTCCCTCCGCTCAGCCGCGACGAATTAGTTGGTGTTCGGCAGCACCCGAGAGCCGAGACGTAGGCGTGGGGAGAGCACCAAGCTGCTCGGCCCATTGTGGTAACAGCTCTATGGCCAAGCCGCACATGACCTCAGCGGCGCAAGGGCTGCGACTGCCGGGCGGAGAGGTTGCCTCCACGCGGTGCACAGGCAGGCCGAGCGAGGCGGCATTGGGATACGCCACACGGTCGGGGATTACCGTGTTGCAGACACTGACATGCGGATCAGACTGAAAAGAGGCTTGCAGGCTTTGCATGATCAGGCGCGTATCGCGGCGATTGGTGTTGACCTGGTTAAGCAGCAGCTTCACCGATGGCAGGGCTACGCCTAGGTAGCGATAGGGTTCCAGCTCTTCGAACAGGCTCAACGTGCCCCGGCGCAGCTCGCGCGCGACGAGCATTTCCGGCGGCACCGGGCACAGCGCGCAAGCGGAGGCGAGGATGACCATCTCCACGACCACGCTGCGTGCGCCCTGGGTGTCGATGATCAGCACATCGTAGTGATCCTCGAAGGCGGGCAGCAGGTTGCGCAGGCGCAGACGGCCATCGGCGGCGTGCAGCAGCAGGGTGCTGATGTGCCCGGCGCGGTCGTTGGAGACGATCAGATCGAGGTGCTGGATGACGGTTGTAGAGACCACCTGCTCGGGCTCCGTGAGCCGATGCGCGATCAGTTCATAGCTGCCGGCCTCACGGGACTCGCACAAGGCGTAATAGCTGGACAGCGTCGGTTGGCTGTCCAGGTCCAGCAACAGGACGCGAAGGCCGGCATCGGCGAGCACACCGCCCAGATTGGCGGCGACGGTAGTCTTGCCCGCGCCGCCCTTGGTCGAAATCAACGAGAGGACGTCCATGACTTAGTCCCCCGTGGACAGTCGGTCCTGGACCCACTGTTCAATCTCCAGTGAATCCCAGCCAACGGCGCGTGTGCCGATGCGTCGGCATTGTGGGAACTGGCCGGCTTTCATCAGGTTGTAGATGTGCGAGCGCTTGAAGCCGGTTTTCTGCTCCACTTCATCGCGGCGCATGATGTGGCGGTCGGTGGGCAGAGGGGTAGCGGTGGTTGCTTGCATGATGTCACTCCGTAGCGCCGAGTGGCGCGTGGTGGGATGTGACAGTTAGTGAAGGTCGAGAGAGGGTGAAAAACATTGTCAGGCAATGCCGGGCATTGCCTGACAATGCGGCGTCAGCCCCGTTCTACCAGGGCTATAAGACGGCGTGCGTCGGCAAATCGCCGATCAATGGTACTTTTGCTCAGGCCATCCACCCCAGGAAATCGCAGCAGAATGGCTTGGACCAGAGCAGCCTGGCTGGGATAGATCGATTGCATCTTGCCGTACTGGTCTTTTCCGAGCGTGGTCGCGAGCATTGCGCCGATCAACTTGTCGTGCATGGCTTCAGAAGTCTCGGACGGAATGCCAAGTGAGTCGAGTCGCGCTTTCAGCTTGTCGTTGAGCGTGGAGAGGGCAGCCATTTCATCAGCGGCGACAGCATAGGTTTGCTGCAGTTGCTCAAGCGTATGCATGGCAAAGTCGAGCTCGGCTTGCTTGGCCAAATGCGCATCCAGGCTGACGCATTCTGAGTGATCCACGTTTTGCGAAAACAAAAAGGCTGGCTTCTGATCGGGGTGGTTGCGTACGAACCAGACCAGGAGATCGGCTCGCCGAATGGAGTAGTAAACTCGATTTACGTGGCTATCTGACGTAATCGGATGTCCTAAGTAAGTCGCAGGCAATTCGCCGCTGAGAATGGCATCGCAGATGCACTCGACGTGGTCGTGTAGATTTGGCCACTGCGGAAAATGCTTTCGCAGGCTGCCTGGCTGGGAGAGGTCTATCTGAAGAATTTCGTTTTCGTGCTCGGAAAGGCCACACCACAGTATCGCGGCGTCAATGGGATGGTAAGAGCTTCTTATCGAGATCATGGCACACAGCCTCCTGCTGCGTTCGTCCTGGAATCGCTGGCGAGGGCTGCTGTTTGGGGGGCCCTGTCGAGCGAGCCTGATTTCATTGGATCGTTTTACGATCCAATGGTGATGACCTGCAACCATTCGGTATGTTCAGTGCGGTTGTTTTGGGCGCGACAGGTTTTGCCGCTGAGAAATCTGGAATAATAACATTCCGCAATAAAATGTATTCAGATGTGTCTGGGGGCGAGGAAGTCTGAGAGATCAGTGAGGATTTGCAGCAACGTTGTTGCAACCATCGCGCTCAATGCAGTTCGATCATAGGGTCGGATAACCTGTGGCTTATCTGACCTAATGTAGTGTAGGGCAGGCCGTGACGGTAAGCCCTCCTGAAACGGACGAGTTCGCGGGGCACCCTCAGTGTCAGGGCGCGATGATCAGTCGGCGGTTAGCGGATCTGCTTGGAACAGGGACGGACAATCATTAGCGCGCTGGCGCATTGTTCGATCAGTGATTGGTTCAGATGAACGGATGGCTCCTCGGGAAAACCCGTCTGCCGAGTTCATCAATGGGGCCTTCGAGAATGGCAACCCAGGGCGTTGAGCTGATTTCGTTCACAGCTTGAAACCGTGATTCTGCAATTTGAGGCAGATGCTCGATCTCTTCGGCGGGACAGTCAGAAGCCTGCGCCTCGTGGTACCGCTTCAACGCGTCCACAGCCTCGGTATACATGGGTGGTCAGGGTAAAGGACTGCCGTTTTGTGCGTCATTTAGTGACGGCGCCTCAGTGAATGGTCGACGGTGGCTTGCCGGCTTTGACAAGCTGGAAGTCAATGACGGCTTGGTAAAGCGAGTCCGCCAATAGGTGAAGACGTTCTACTTCATGCTCGGGCAAACCAGAAGCCTCAGCTCTCTCAGCGGCTCGCCAGCCTCGACCAATCCAATGAAGGTGCGTTTTACAACCACGATGCTCCGATCAGTTGATGACGCATTATAGGTCGCTAGAGCCAAGACTTGAGCAGATCGAGAATTTGTAACGGCCGCTATCGACCCTGGCTGTGTGAAAACGCCCTGAGTACATCGAATAGGAATTGATGTGGGTTAGCCTGATCCTTGCCGCCTATCATGGCCAGGGCTAGGCGGTGGAGCAACTGCTTACGGCGGGCGCCGATCCCTGCGCTCAGGACCAGCGGGGCAATACTGCGCTAATGGGGTAGAACTTCAAGGGCGAGCTGCGCATTGCCCGGCGCTTGCTCGATGCCTACTGCAACCCTGGCCAACGCAATGCCAGCGGCTTAGTGCGGAATTGGTATGCTGCTGTCCTGTCCAGACCGCTGCACTTGAGCGGGGAACAGGAAATTGATCTGCCGTTCGCGAAGCATGTTATCGATGTGACCTGATCGGCATCCTCATTATCAACGAGCAGGTCTTGAGCATAAATTGAGCCAGTGCAGTATTGTAGTGCCTTGCTTGGCAGAGGGCTTTCAGGTCGAGGGTGTCAAGCAGACTTCAATCTCGACGACGATTAGTACAGAAAGATGGTGATCATGAGTCCAAAGAGAAGAACACAGGCAGAGCGCGCAATGGAGACCCAGGGCAAGTTGATTGCAGCGGCCCTGGGGGTTTTACGGGAAAAAGGTTACGCGGGATTCCGGATCGCAGATGTGCCCGGTGCTGCAGGTGTCTCGAGAGGAGCGCAGAGCCATCATTTCCCGACAAAGCTTGAGCTTCTGCTTGCCACTTTTGAATGGCTTTACGAACAGATCACCGAACGCAGTCGGGCTCGATTAGCGAAATTGAAGCCAGAGGATGACGTCATCCAGCAAATGCTGGACGACGCCGCCGAATTTTTCCTCGACGATGACTTCTCTATCAGCCTTGATTTGATTGTGGCTGCCGACCGGGATCCAGCGTTACGCGAGGGTATTCAGCGCACGGTAGAGAGGAATCGGTTTGTCGTCGAGGATATGTGGCTTGGTGTTCTGGTGAGCCGTGGTCTTTCGCGTGATGATGCAGAAGATATCCTTTGGTTGATATTCAATTCGGTGCGTGGGCTTGCTGTTCGTAGCCTATGGCAGAAGGACAAAGAACGCTTTGAGCGTGTCAGGAACTCGACACTCGAAATTGCGCGAGAGCGGTACGCGAAATTCAAGCGCTAGCAGCTTTGTTGAAATGTCTAGTGTGGCAGCGCGAGGTTTACGATATCAGTTCCAGCTAACGAGAACTCTCGATTGCCATGCACGGAGCCGATATCACCCAGTGGAAGCACTGCTTAGTATCATCTCAGACTATTCGTGCCAGCGGGTAATCCGCTCGCTGATGAAGCGGATGAGTGGCCTGTTTGATACGTGTCATGCAGACGAGTGGCACTCTCTGGAAGCAGCCCGAGACTGGCCTCTTTCTCCGGTCAGCGCACGTGATCGAGGCGGGCATGCAAATCCTGATGTTCTTTTTGGCTATCGCTATGGTCTAAAGAGAACATGGTGCGTTCCGCAAAGGCGCCCAACTGATCTCTTCTCCTGAGAGCTCAGCCGGGGCTGTCGGCGGGTTGAACGCCCTCAGCTCGGCTTCAATGGCGGCGATGTTGGTGTCGATCAGGTCTTTCAGCAAGCGGCCTAGGGCAAGGCTCAGCTGTTTGCTGCGCTTGGCAAACTTGTGACGCTTGAGCAGCGCGATCTCGTGTGGCAGCTGTTCGTTGACCGCTTCGATGCGCTGGATCTTCTTGCCCATCGTATCGACCTGCTGGCCCTTGCGACATCAACAGCGCGGCTAGTGTCCGCACTTGGTCAGGAGTCATCTGGTCGGGGGTAGGGCGAGGCAGTCATGCTGGTAATTGTGCCTGGGTGGGCAAGCAAAGGCGACGCATCGATGGGCTAATTGCAGGTGCTACAGCACTGTGATCGCGCTACCTGAATCCACGCGTTGACAGGGGAGACCCAGTACAAAGCCTGAGGTTGCTCGGCGCCCAGCTCCATTTCAGTTCCGTGCTGGAGCCCCGGCCAGATGAGGCCCCTTGGAGCAATCGCTGGGCAGCGAGCCATTACCCCGGCGGATACTCCAGATCAGCCGATCAGTGTGCTTTTCCACGGATGTGGGCTCGTAGAAACTCCAGTGATTTCCGTAACGCCAAATCTGCGCATTCGGATTGATGGCGCTGCGCATCGCTTACTCGGTAGAAACCACTCTCCACAGGGTAGGTCAGCACATTCAGATTCAGCACTTTTTCGCGGAGAAGGGACTCTCTACCAAGGGCATCGTTACTGGAATGGACGAGTATCGGAATGCTCGATTGCTCGCAGGGCCAAAAGACGTCGTGTACACCGCCATAAACGATACAGGGTGCTGATAGCGTTTGTGCTGCTCGCAGAGCTACAGCTCCGCCCCAGCCGTAGCCCACGATCGCCACATTTCCAGCGTGAGCTATCGCGTCGACGGTAGTCGCAACCAGTTCTGCGGCTGTCTCCAGACCGATCTCAGTTGCCAACCTGCTGCCTAGCAGGATGTCCTCTGGGGCGTAGCCGAGTTCGACCTCACGTTGGATTTTATCGAAAAGTGCGGGCACCACCGTCAGGTAGCCATCCTCGGCATATCGTTCGGCAATTTGACGCATGTCGCCGTTGACGCCGAAGAATTCGTGGACCAGAACCACGCCACCTACGGGCTTGTCGTCAGGCTCGGCAGACCATCCATTCATGGGGCCGTGGGGAGTTACCATCGTAATCCAGTGACTCATCGGAACCTCGCTCTCTTGACTATTACGGTTTCGTTGATGAATCGCAGACCATCGCGGCGGTTCATCGTCCGGGTTGCTCTACCTTCCGGTTGTCTACTACCTAGCACACGGAGTGGGTCTCGTGCCTCGCAGGGACGGTACCTCCGTCCTCCAAAAAAAATCATTGACTCAGGAGTTTTTCAGCCGGATGATCGCGACAAGAAAGAAACAAACCAACCTGTCTGTATTATCTCCACAGCAGGGTACAAAAACAATCAAAGGAGACTGCCATGAGACTGAAAGACAAAGTCGCAATCGTGACTGGTGCGGCAACCGGGATTGGCAACGCTATCGTGCGCTCTTACCTTGCTGAGGGTGCGAAGGTGGTCATTGCTGATGTGAAAGGTGCTGAGGCAGCCGCGGCGGAACTGGGTGAAGACCTAGCGTTGGGTGTCTTTGCCGACGTTTCGGATCCTGATAGCACCAAGCAGATGGCAAAGGCAGCACTGGATCGCTTCGGCAAGATCGACGTGCTCGTCAACAATGCCGGTATCTTCACCGGTCTCAACTATGTCCCGATGGAATCGATCTCGGTTGCGGATTGGGACAAGCTCTACAGTGTCAATGTCAAGGGGCCCTGGCTGTGCGCCAGTGCGGTGTCGGCCGCGATGCGCGAGGGTGGTGGTGGCAAGATCATCAACATCGCCTCAGTAATCGCTCACATCGGAGCGCCCTTCATGTTGCACTACGTTTCCAGCAAGGGCGCTGTTGCGGCGATGACACGTGCCATGGCGCGCGAATTTGCGACGACCAAGGCAGGGATCAGCGTCAACTCCATCTCTCCCGGCTACACCCATTCGGAAAATGCGCTCGCAAACGCTCAGCAGCATGAGCAGTTCGAGGGCGTTTCTGCGTCCATGCGGGCAATCGATCGACCGCAAGTGCCGGCAGATATTGCGGGAGTGGCGCTTTGGTTGGCTAGCGACGAAGCCTCCTACGTAAACGGGCAGAACATTGTGGTGGATGGCGGCATTTACATGAGCCTCTGAGCGTCATTCGCCACGACATTCATCCTTAGTTGTGATTTGGGAGTCAGCTTATGAGCGCTAGCTCGAAATTCAATGTGGATCCGGCCGGGTTCCGCAATCGTAATCTTATCGGCGGGCAGTGGAAGGGCTCGATTTCCGGCGAGACCATTACTGTCGAAAATCCCGCTACCGAGGAAATCATCGCCCATATTCCGCAGGGCCGACACGAAGATATCGACGAAGCGGTACGGGTCGCGCGCGCTACATTCGAGTCGCCAGCCTGGCGGAAAATTCGTCCGATCGATCGTGGTCGGATCCTGGAGAACGTCGCACGCAAGATTGAAGAGCATGCTGACGAATTGGCGTATCTGGAGTCACTGGATACCGGCAAGGCCTTGACGTTCGCCAAGGCCATCGACCTGCCTTCGACAATCGACGTCTTCCGCTATATGGGTGGTTGGTGTTCCAAACTTGGAGGGACGACCCCTCCAATTTCATTCGATGGGCGTGAATACCACACCTATACCCGACGTGAGCCGATTGGTGTAGTTGGTGCCATTACGCCTTGGAACTACCCGCTTGCGCTGGGCTCGTGGAAGATCGCTTCGGCGCTGGCTGCCGGCTGCACCATGGTGCTGAAGCCCACAGAACTCACGCCTCTGAGCACTCTCCGGCTTGCAGAGCTGTGCCTTGAGGCGGGGCTGCCAGAAGGCGCGCTCAACATCGTCAATGGTCATGGGCACGAAGCGGGCGAAGCGTTGGCGCGTCATCCGGGGGTCGACAAGATCACCTTCACAGGCTCGACAGTAGTTGGCAAGAAGATTGTCGAGTACGCGCTGGGCAATATGAAGCGTGTCACCCTTGAGCTTGGCGGCAAATCGCCGAGCATCGTATTTGCCGACGCGGATCTGGACCAAGTCGGTCTGGGGGCTGCACTCGCAGTCTTCTTCAACTCGGGACAGATCTGTTTCGCCGCCAGTCGGCTGTTCGTCCAGGACAGCGTGTATGACCAAGTGGTCGAAGCTGTGGCGGCGGCGGCGGCACAGTTCAAGGTCGGCAATGGCTTGGATCCGGACACTCTGTTGGGGCCGTTGGTGTCTCGCAAACAGCAAGAGCGGGTGATGGGCTATGTGCAGTCTGGGATAGAGCAGGGCGCAAGGCTGGTCTGTGGCGGGAAGTCAGTCGGAGAGAAAGGCTATTTCCTCCAGCCCACTGTTTTTGCCGACGCAGCCCCATCAATGCGGATCGCTCAAGAAGAGATTTTCGGGCCTGTAGTCAGTGTCATCCGATTTAAAGATGAAGCCGAGGCGATCCGGATGGCCAACGACACAGCTTATGGCTTGGCCGCCAATATTTGGACGCGGGACATCAAGAAGGCCCACCGGGTCGCGCACCGCTTGCAGGCGGGTTCGGTGTGGATCAACTGTCACGGTGTGATCGATCCAGCTGCACCATTTGGAGGATTCAAGCAGTCAGGCTGGGGGCGCGAGGTCTCGGAGGAAGGGCTGTCTGCCTATACAGAGACTAAGACGGTCTGCGCACTACTCGATGACTGAACGAAATCCTGCCCTCGCGTGCGAGGACGTCACGTCCGCTTAAGGAGACCGATCATGTGGGAATACATCAAGTACTACTTCGCACCCCTGGTACAAGTCTTTGCGATTCTGGGGTTCTATTGGGGTGGTCATTACACTTGGATTGCAATTGGGGCTTTTCCGGCCATTGCCATCCTTGACATGCTGCTGCCGCTCGATCTATCTGAGCGCCGAATGAAGAACCATTTCTGGGCTTACTTGCCGATCTGGGCTTCGACGCTGTTATTGCCGTTCATGTACTTCGGCTTCGCGTGGTCGGTAGCAAATAACGATCTGACCGGATTGCAAATGGCAGCCGGTGTGCTGGGGTTGGCATGGCTTTCGGTTGTGCCTGGCGTTCCTGCAACCCACGAGTTGTATCACTCGCGCGGGCGGTTGGCTCGCTTTGTTGGGCGCTATGGCCAGATCGTATTTCTCGATGTCATGCGCATGGAAGTGCACGTAGTCGGCCACCACCGCGACGTGGGGACGGCTGAGGACATTGATACTGCGGCACGCGGTATGAATCTGTACAGATTCGTCGTTCGTGCAGTGGTGGAGTCCGTCCGCTGGGAGCTGAAGCTGGATGCAGACAATCTGGAGAAACGCGGTTACGGTCGCTATTCGATCCGTCACTCGGTCTGGCGCGCGCTGCTGGCCATTGTAGTGTTCCTGGGGTGCATCTATGCCATTGGCGGTGGGATGGCGGTGGGTCTTTGTTCGATCTCGATGATCATCGCTCGTTTTTGGGTTGAGGCATTCAACTACTACCAGCATTACGGCCAAGTCCGTTTGGTCGGCATGCCCATCGAAAAGCGGCACGTCTGGAATCACTTTGGAACGCTCTCACGCTTGTATGCGTTTGAAATCACCAACCACGCAGACCACCATCTCAACTCCTACATCCCATATTACAAGCTGGTGCCGGATCGTGAGGCGATCATCATACCAAGCATCATCGCATGCTTCCTGTCGGGCTTCATTCCACCCCTTTGGTATCGAGCGATCATCAAACCTGCGCTCAAACGCTGGGACAACGAATATGCATCACCGGCCGAGCGGCGCCTTGCGCAGGAGCAGAATCGTGAGGCGGGATGGGATGATTGGTTCAATGATCAGGGAGGGCGTGGCAGTCAGCCTGATGGTCCTTCCTTGGCTCGCGGCTGATCACATGGAGTAAGTGTTGTCCCACGCTGGAAAATCCAGAAATGAGTGATTGGCCACAGCCCGTCGACTGTCTGATGTCCCATCTCTGTTGGTCTTGGAGGCTGACTCCTGGAGTGTCAGTCTCCGAGGTAGATGAG
Source organism: Pseudomonas sp. 13159349 (assembly GCF_013305685.1). NCBI lineage: Bacteria > Pseudomonadati > Pseudomonadota > Gammaproteobacteria > Pseudomonadales > Pseudomonadaceae > Pseudomonas > Pseudomonas sp. 13159349. Next base: position 2,800,903 of record NZ_CP045553.1, read on the forward strand.
TTATCGGGATCGGTTGAGTGAACACTTGGCGCTGCGCGGTTGTGCAGTTTGCACCGAGTCGAGCACTGATCTTGGCGGAAAGCGCCCAAAGGGCGCCAACCTGGCATCGTTAATCGGCGTGGCACCGGCCTTGGCAGCCTCATGGGGGCTGTATAGGCACACCTTCTTCCGCCCAATTTGACTGATGTCTCTCTCGCGAGGTTTCAATGAGAAGTTTCTTTCAATCCATCTTCGGCAAGGCAGTGCAGAAACAACTGCGAATCCTGCCTCAGGACATAACGATCTCGCTTAATCCGGGGCAAACGCTGCTGGAGGCTGTGTTGGCCAATGGTATTGCCTATCCTCACGACTGTACGGTTGGTACCTGCGCCTCTTGCAAGACGCGCCTGAAGCAGGGGCGTGTTCGAGAGGCAACTCCGTTTGGTTACACCTTGTCAAAGGCTGAGCTGGATGCGGGCTACATTCTGGCCTGCCAAGCGTTTCCGCGTGATGAACTCACCGTAGTTGAGATTGACCCGCCGTCGGCCGATCAGCCGGCAACCGAGCAGTTCGCTGCCACTATTGTAGCGACGGAGCCGCTCACTCACGACATTCTCAAGGTAGTGATCCAGTCGGATCGACCAGTGCACTATCTGGCCGGCCAGTATGCGAACTTGCGTGTCCCGGGTTCCTCTCGCTTCCGCTCTTATTCATTCGCCAATGCACCGCAACGCAAGGGGCAGAGCACCCTTGAGTTCTATATCCGCAAGGTGCCAGGAGGCGAATTCACCGAAGCCTTGTTCCGTGGCGAGTTGGATGGTCGGCCACTGGAAATGGAGGCTCCCCAAGGTACCTTCCACTTGCATGGCGGTGATGCGCCGATGGTGTGTATCGCTGGAGGCAGTGGTTTGGCACCACTGATAAGTATCCTACAGCACGCGCGAGCAAATCGTATCAAGCGAGACTGTACGTTGTTGTTTGGCGCACGCACTCAGGATGATCTATATCAACTCGATATAATCAGCAATATCGCTGCCAACTGGCAAGGTGATTTTCGTTTTATTCCGGTGCTTTCGCATGAACAGGAATGCAGTAACTGGACCGGCGCACGTGGCCTTGTGACCGAGCATATTGCTGCTGATTTCTGCGAGGGGGCAGAGGGTTATCTCTGTGGACCTCCACCGATGATAGATGCCGCCATCTCTCGTCTTGCGGAGCAAGGCATACCGTTGGAAAGAGTCTTTTATGACAAGTTTACGGACGGCCGGAACTCCTAAAGGCTAATTGCAATATAATAAAATAAGGACTAGCTGATGAAAAAAACAATATACAGCTTAAGTGCCTGCGGCATTTTGACGTGCTTGTACTGTGGTATTGCGTCTGCAACAGATGCTTTCAACCTCGTCGGGGTTGGACCGGTTTCCCAAGGTATGGGGGGGATTGGTGCAGCCTTCAATATCGGGGCACAAGGTATGATGCTGAACCCGGCAACGCTTACTCAGATGCAAGAAGGTATGCATCTGGGGCTGGGAATGGACATCATTACTGCGGAATTGGAAGTCAAGAATACCGCTACCGGCGAAAAAGCCGACTCCCATAGTCGTGGGCGCAACAACGGGCCTTACGTGGCGCCTGAGCTTTCTTTGGTGTGGCGTGGTGAGCGATATGCGCTGGGAGTCGGTGCTTTTGCTTCCGATGGGGTTGGAACCCAGTTTGGAGACACCAGCTTTCTCTCGCGTACCACGACCAATAATCTTAATACAGGGCTGGAAAACTACTCCCGTCTGATAGTTTTGCGGATACCGTTCTCTGCGGCTTACCAGGTGAACGAGAAGTTGTCCGTCGGGGCATCGTTGGATGCTGTGTGGACGTCGGTGAACTTGGGACTCCTACTGGATACCACACAGATTGGTACATTGGTTGGACAAGGCCAGGTGTCCGGCTCATTGATGCCAGCGTTGCTGAGCGTGCCGGAGCTGTCGGCAGGTTATCTATCCGCGGACAATCACCGTGCCAGCGGTGGTGGCGTGGACTCCTGGGGCATAGGTGGCCGGCTTGGTCTGACCTATCAGTTGACCCCAAAAACACGGGTGGGGATTGTATACAACTTCAAGACCCATGTTGGAGACCTGTCTGGCAATGCCGATTTGACGGCAGTAAGCGCTGTCGCGGGTAATATCCCTCTCTCGGGTGAACTCAAGCTACATAACTTCGAGATGCCAGCATCTCTCGTTGCGGGCATCAGTCACGAATTCAGTGATCAGTTTGCTGTTGCGTTCGACTACAAGCGTGTCTACTGGAGCGATGTCATGGATGACATAGAAGTCAACTTCAAGCAGAAAGCCACGGGCGACACTATCAATCTGAAACTGCCTTTCAATTATCGGGACACCAACGTGTATTCGTTGGGAGCGCAATACCGCTACGGTGCGAACTGGGTGTTTCGAGCGGGCGTGCACTATGCCCAACTGGCCAACCCTTCAAGTGGTACAATGCCAATCATTCCTTCGACACCGACTACCAGTCTCTCGGGAGGCTTTTCATATGCCTTCAGCCCTGAGGATGTAGTCGATTTTTCTCTGGCCTACGGATTCAAGAAGAAAGTATCCAATGACAGCCTGCCGATCACCGACAAGCCCATCGAAGTATCGCATTCGCAGATAGTTACATCGATTTCCTATACCAAGAGTTTCTAGGTCGTAGCCATAGAAACTCTCTTCATTCATGTGAAGGAAAGAAGAATATGAGCTATTCGAGTGGATTGATCCGTCCGGACGGAGCAAAGAAGGAGGATCGCTATCTTAATCTCTATCGTCATTCCGTGGACGATCCTGAGAGTTTCTGGGCCGAACAAGCGCAGCGCATCCATTGGCACGTTCAGCCGCAGAGAATCCTTGAGGCGTCGAACCCACCCTTCCGACAATGGTTTGTTGGTGGTCAGACCAACCTCTGCTTCAACGCCCTCGATCGCCACTTGCCAGAGCGTGCCGAACAGTTGGCGTTGGTAGCTGTTTCCTCGGAAACAGGAGTTACCCAGGAGATCACCTATGCGCAGCTGTATCGGGAAGTTAATACCTTCGCCGCAGTACTCAAGCGACTCAACGTAGAAAAGGGTGACCGAGTCGTCATCTACATGCCGAACATGGCTGAGGCAGTTTTCGCCATGCTTGCTTGTGCGAGGATCGGGGCGATCCACTCCGTAGTCTTTGGCGGCTTCGCTGCGCGTAACTTATCGGCGCGCATCGACGACTCGCAGCCTAAGTTGCTGATTACTGCCGATGCAGGGATGCGCGGTGGCCGGGTCATTCCGTACAAACCACTGGTGGACCAAGCCTGTGCGGAGTCGGAGTCACCGCCACCCAAGGTGCTGATAGTGTCTCGTGGTTTGCAGCCAGAGCTGACCTGGGTACCGGGGCGTGACGAAGACTACGCGACTTTGCGCGCCGCTGTTGGTGATGCGCAGGTGTCAGTGGAGTGGCTGGAGTCGAACGATCCCAGCTACCTGCTTTACACATCGGGCACTACCGGAAAACCCAAGGGGGTACAACGCGATGTCGGTGGCTATGCGGTTGCCCTGGCGCTGTCAATGGAGACGGTTTTTGACGTTGCTCCTGGGCAGGTGATGTTCTCGACCTCGGATGTCGGTTGGGCGGTCGGGCATTCTTACAATGTCTATGGGCCGCTAATCGTCGGTGCGACTTCGTTGTTGTATGAGGGCTTGCCTACCCATCCGGATGCCGGCATCTGGTGGTCGCTATGTGAAAGGTATGCCGTGCGTACCATGTTTTCCTCACCGACGGCCGTCCGTGTGTTGAAGAGGTTCAATACCGACGCCATTGCTCGGCACGACTTGAATGCCTTGCGCTACCTCTTCCTGGCCGGGGAACCCCTGGACGAGCCGACAGCTAACTGGATCAGTCGGGCACTCGGCAAGCCAGTCATCGACAACTACTGGCAGACCGAGACTGGCTGGCCGGCGATTACCCTTCATCCTGGCTTGGAAATGAAACCTGTGAAGTTAGGCTCGGCTGGCCTGCCGAATTTGGGCTACAGGATCAAGGTGATTGATGAGCTCAGCGGGGCGCCTGTCGCGGCGCATCAAAAAGGCATGCTTGTCGTTGAGCCGCCGTTACCACCGGGCTTCATGACGACGATCTGGCGTGATGATGATCGCTTCTGTAGTAGCTACTTTGGGCACTTCAAGGAGCAGGTCTACAGCTCGCTTGATTGGGCGGTCCAGGATGAGGACGGTTACACCTACATTCTTGGGCGTACCGATGATGTCATCAACGTTGCTGGGCATCGTCTGGGGACTCGCGAAATCGAGGAGTCCGCTGCGGAAGCTTCCCGCGTTGCCGAGGCGGCAGTTATCGGTGTCCCCGACGAGATCAAGGGGCAGGTACCAGTTGCCTTTGTCACGCTCCGTAAGACTGCTTCCGATGAACTCCAGCGCCGAGAGGCTGCGGCAGAGATACGCCAGGCGGTAGAGAGCCGTCTGGGGGCGGTGGCGCGACCTGCTCGGGTGTATATCGTCAATCTCCTGCCGAAAACGCGTTCAGGCAAATTACTTCGTCGGTCATTGCAAGCCCTGGCGCTGCAGGCGGATCCAGGGGACTTGTCCACCCTTGACGACCCTAGTGCACTCGATGAGATTCGCCATGCCCTGAGACGTGGACCGGACGCGGGGAACTGAGAGGTACGGCTCTGCTAGCTCGAAATTAGTGAGGGATCCGGTTGTAAATCGCCGTCAAGCGGCAAGAAGGCCCTAGCAACTTGACAGGTGAATTCGAGGCGGATGATTTTTTTTGAAAACAAACAGACAATCTGGTCTGTTTGTATTATAAGTAAAAACACCCACGTACGTGGGTGCGATACAAGCGAGAGAGGATGGTCAATCCGATGGGCGAAGACATCAGCAAGATCGTGATTATCGGTGCCGGTCAGGCCGGGGCGACGGTGGCCTTCGGCCTGCGCCGCAACGGATTCGCCGGTGAAATCACCCTAGTGGGAGAGGAGAGCCACTTGCCGTATGAAAGGCCGCAGCTATCCAAGGAAATGCTGCGGCCAGAGGCAAGCGCTCACAAGTCGATCAAGACACGGGCTGACTACGAGGAGCAGAGCATTCTCTTGGAGCTCGGTTGCAAAGTGGTCCGTGCTGACGCTCAGGCGCACAGCATCGTCTTGGATGACGGTCGCCAGCTTGCCTTTGACCGGCTGGTGATCGCCACGGGTGTGCAGCCACGCCGACTGTCCTCGGCATTTCAGGGTGCACATCGGGTCCACTACCTGCGCACGCTCGAAGATGCAGCGCGCTTGCGCGCCGACCTTGAAGCAGGGAAGTCACTAGCGATCGTTGGCGGAGGCGTGATTGGACTCGAGGTTGCCGCTGCAGCGCGTGCGCTGAACTGTCCGGTGACCCTGATCGAAGCTGCTGACCGGCTCATGTCGCGCAGCGTGGACGAGGTGGTTTCCGCTTATCTGGATCGGGCGCACCGGCGAAACGGGGTGGACATTCGCTACGGCGTGGCGGCCACCGAGTTGCTGGACGATGGGCGTCTCAGGCTTTCCGACGGCGGCACCGTGCCCGCAGAGGCTGTGCTGGTCGGTATCGGTGTAACGCCGAACATCGAGGGCTTTGAACACCTGGATATCACCGATGCCACTGGGGTGCGGGTCGATGCGTACAGCCAGACTGTCGTTCCCGGCATCTTTGCCACCGGCGATATCGCCTCACAGCCCAATGGCGGAGGTTTCGGGCGCATCGAGACCTGGGCCAACGCCCAGGACCATGCACTGAATCTGGTCAAGAACCTGATGGGCGAAGCGGTGCCCTACGAAGCCCCGGTGTGGTTCTGGTCTGACCAAGGACCGATCAACTTGCAGGTCGTTGGGGACGCGGCTAATGGCCGGCGGATTGTCCGCGGGGATGAGCATGGAGACGTCTTCAGCGTTTTTCGACTCGACGCCAATCAGCAGGTCATCGGTTGCGCGACGGTCAACTCACCAAAAGACATGGCTGTGGCACGTCGTTGGGTGAAGCAACGCAGTAGCGTCGATCCGCAACGGCTGGCTGACCCAACCATCCCATTACGCGACTGTGCCGTCTGAATGCATGCAGTCTGAACTACGAGGAAACCACCATGAATAATGACAAGAATCTGGTAGAGATCGACGATGAAAACCTCTTGTTCCGTGTGGCTCGCGAGTCGTTCGTGAGCGAAGAGGTCCTGGCCGAGGAGTACGAGAAGATCTTCGACCGCTGCTGGCTTTATGTTGGCCACACATCCGAGTTCAAAAAGCCTGGCGATTTCGTCACTCGCACTGTCGCGCGCCGCAACCTGCTGGTGACAATGGGAACGGATCGGACGATCAATGCTTTCTTCAATACCTGCCCGCACCGTGGCGCCACTGTTTGCCGTGAGCGATCAGGCAACTCCAAGAACTTCCAGTGCTTCTACCATGGCTGGGTATTCGGTTGCGATGGCAACCTGAAGAGTCAGCCTGGCAAGGAGCGCTATTGCGCTGACTTCATTACTGGCGGCGCGGGCAACCTAGTGCCGGTGCCGCGCTTCGACATCTACGCCGGCTTTTGCTTCGTCAGCTTCAATGCCGAGGTGGAACCACTGCCCGACTATTTGGCAGGAGCCAAGGAGTACCTCGAACTGGTTTCCAAGTATTCCGAGAGCGGCATGGGTATCACCACCGGCACCCAGGAATACGCCATCCGTGCAAACTGGAAATTGCTCGTTGAGAACAGTATTGACGGCTATCACGCTGTCAGCACCCACGCGAGTTATCTCGACTACCTGAAAAACATCAATGATGGCTTTTCGGGCGCCAAGCTCGAAGGCAAGAGCACTGACCTCGGTAATGGTCATGCGGTAATTGAATTCAGTGCTCCTTGGGGACGGCCGATTGCCTCCTGGGTTCCGATCTGGGGGGAGGAGGGCAAGCAAGAGATCGACCAGATCTATGCACGGTTGGTCGAACTGCATGGTGCGGAGATGGCCGACCGCATGGCGTACAAGAACCGCAACCTGCTGATTTTCCCGAATCTCATCATCAACGACATCATGGCAATTACGGTGCGGACCTTCTATCCGCAGGCGCCGAACTACATGCATGTCAACGGTTGGTCATTGGCGCCGAACGAGGAGTCCGACTGGGCGCGCAAGTACCGCCTCAGCAACTTCCTGGAGTTCCTTGGCCCAGGCGGTTTCGCAACGCCGGACGATGTCGAAGCGCTGGAGTCCTGCCAGAACGGCTTCAGCAACTACCGACTGGTGCCGTGGAGCGACATTTCCAAGGGAATGGGCAAGGAAACGGCCAACTACGACGATGAGCTGCAGATGCGTGCTTTCTGGACGCGATGGAACCAATTCATCGGTGGCGCGCCCACGCCCGACTCCGGCGTTCAATACATACCTACCATCGCTTTGGCCTGAGGATAAGCCGATGAGTGCCGTTGCCCTAGAAAAAGAACCTCTGCGTATCCCATCGTCCCAGGACTTCGCCGCCTTCGTCACCCGCAGCGAAGTGGAGGACCTGCTTTATCACGAGGCTGAACTGCTGGATACCTGGCATTTGCACGACTGGCTGGCCCTGTTCACCGAGGACTGCAGCTACTTCGTGCCGTCGACCGACCTGCCGCGCACCGCCAGCGCCGACGACAGCCTGTTTTATATCGCCGATGACGCCGTGCGCTTGCGCGAGCGGGTGATTCGGCTGATGAAGAAGACGGCTCACGCCGAGTACCCGCGCTCACGGACGCGCCACTTGGTCAGCAATATCCGCATTCTGGCTGCCAATGCCGAAGAGATTCAGGTGGCCTCCGCCTTCGTGACCTACCGCATGAAGCTCGGCAACAGTGATGCCTATGTCGGTAGCACGCACTATCGGTTGCGTCGAATCGATGGGCAACTGCGCATCGTTGAGAAGCGCTGTTTCCTGGACCTCGAAGCGCTGCGCCCGCATGGCCGGGTCAGCATCATTCTGTAACGGAGCACAACGATGGATATCACACTTCCCTTCCGCTACAAGAAGTTGGCCTATGCCGCGATCAACGTGACCGATCTGTCCAGGTCAGTGCCGTTCTATCGTGACATCGTCGGGCTCGACCTTGTGAAGCAGGATGGCGACATCGCCTATTTTCGCTGCAGTCGCGACCACCACAACATTGTTCTCTACCAGGCGCCCGGACACGGTCTCAAGCGTGTGGGCTTCGAGCTGGAGCAAGAGAGTGACGTGCGCGCCGCCTTCGAGCATTTCGACCAGCGCGGCATGCAACCCACTTGGGTATCGGCGGAGGAGGCCAAGCAGCTTAGGCAGGGACTAGGTTTCCGCGTGCGTGAACGCCACAGCGGACTGCTGTTCGAACTGTTTGTCGGGAACATGCACCTCAGCAATCCGTTCGTTCCGACAGTGGCCAAGATCGCGCGTATCGGCCATGTGGTGATTGGCAGCGAGAACTTCGAAGGATCTCGCGATTCCCTGGTTGATGACTTCGGCTTTCGGGTTTCGGACCTGATCGAAGACCGCATCGTCTTCATGCGTTGCCATCCCAATCCGTTCCACCACACGTTCGCAGTTGGTCCAGCGAGCAGCAGTCATTTCCATCATGTCAATTTCATGGTCACGGACATCGACGATATCGGCAAGGCGCTGTATCGCATCAAGCAGCACGATATCAAGGTGGTCTTCGGTCCCGGTCGGCATCCGCCGTCGGACAGCGTCTTTTTCTACTTCCTCGACCCCGACGGCATCACCGTGGAGTACAGCTTCGGCATGGAGGAGTTCGCTGAGCACGGCGCTCGTCCGCCGCGCTACATGGAACCTGTGCCCGAGTCGCTGGATGCATGGGGAGCAGTGCCGGACGGCCAGTTCGGTCGCAGCGGACCGATCGAACGCGAGCGGATGCCCACACCCCATGCAAAGGGGGTACTGGCATGAGCACGCTGAGCAGAAACGCCTTGCCCTTGGAGGGACAGGTCGCAGTAGTTACGGGCGGAGCCCACGGTATCGGTCTGGGGATCGTCGAGCGGCTGCTGGGGTTGGGGGCCCGGGTCACCGCCTCGGATATCGATGAGTCGGGCCTCTCGTTGCTTTGCGAGCGTCTGGCCGCCAAGCATGCGGACGCTATAGCGGTGCATGCCGCCGATCTCTCTGAAGAGCAAGGTGCCCAGGGACTGCACCGGGCTGCGGTCGAGCGCTTCGGTTCGGTACAGATACTGGTGAACTGCGCGGGGGGCGGTGTGATCCGGCCTTTCCTGGAGCATACACCCGAGACCTTGAAGGCCACCATCGATCGTAACCTGTGGACTGCGTTGTGGTGCAGCCGGGTATTCCTGCCGGACATGCTTGCTCGGCAGTACGGTCGGATCATCAACATCGGCGCCGACTCGGTACGCAACGGTCTGCCGGACCATGCGGCCTACAACGCAGCCAAGGGCGGTATGCACGGACTGACCACCGGCCTGGCGCGCGAGTTCGCCCGCCAGGGCGTTACGGTGAACACGGTTGCGCCGTGCGCGGTGAACACCGAAGTGTGGGTCAGAATCAAGAACGCCAACCCCGAGCTCGCCCAGCGATTTCTGGATGTCATTCCGATGGGCCGGGTGGGCGAGATCGAAGAGGTTGCGTCGATGGTTGGCTACCTGGCTCAGCCGGAGGCGGCCTTCGTCACCGGTCAGGTAATCAGCGTCAACGGCGGCAGCACAATGCTGTGAGGACAGTGATATGACTAACATCATCGAGACAGTTGACCTGACTGACCTCGTGGGCCTGTGCGCGACCGATGACGTAGCTGAGGGTGAGATTCTTCGCGTCAAGCTGCCATCCGGTCACGCTCTGGCAATCTACTGCGTCAACGGGGAGTTCTTCGCCACCGACGACATCTGCTCCCACGGCGAGGCATCCTTGTCGGAGGATGGTTCGCTCGATGGCTACGAGGTCGAGTGCAGTTGGCACTTCGGACGTTTCGACATTCGTACAGGGCATGCCTGCGCGATGCCATGTGAGCACCCGTTGCGAAGCTGGCCGGTCACAGTCGAGGGTGGGCAGATCTTCGTCGATGTGGGGGCGCACCCTGTATGAGCGGCGTCGATATTTCCACTCTTGAACAGCGCGTGCGCGTGGCTGCGCGCGCGTTGGGCCGACATGGCCTGGTTCAGGCCTGGGGGCACTGCAGCGCCCGGATCGATGCAGAGTCCTTCGTGGTCTGCGCGGCCCGCCCCATGGGCCGTATCGAAGTCGGTGAGCCGGGGACGATAGTGCCGATCGAAGGGGCGCTACCGCCCGGTGTGCTGGGCGAGGTTCGCATCCACCAGCAAATCTACCGGCGACGTCCGGACGTGGGCGGTATTTGTCGCTTCATGCCGCCACATGTCGTAGCACTCTCCACACTGCGCAGCGTGCCGAAGCCGCGTCATGGTGTAGGTGCATTCAATGCGGCGTGCCGCTTCTGGGACGATCCGCGTTTATTGCGGGACGACGCTTTGGCGGCGGAGCTGGCGGCGCACCTTGGACAAGCCCCATCCCTGGTCATGCGCGCCAATGGCGCGGTGACCGTTGGGCCTAACATCGAACTGGCCACCGGGTTCGCTTGGTGCCTGGAGGATGCCGCCCGCATCGAAACGCTGGTGCGCTCCATGGTCGATGTGGCCGAGCGTGATGATGCTTGCCTGACTGCTGAAGAGATCGATGCGAGACAAGTCAGTTCGGGCGCGGTCTTCGAGCGACTGTGGGATTACCTGACGGCGGATGACCCGGAGAGCCTGGGCAGCGGGGCCGCATTCCCAGTTCCACAGTGGGGACGGCCATGACTTTCGGTATGCGCTGTTACGCAATCATGGCGAGGACTGGAGCGGAGACTCGTGCTTGCCGCGCAATTAAGGGTGAGCGAATCGTGACTCCATCAATCTCCCTGGATATCTCGAGCTTCGATGGCAAAATATCCCGCGCAACGCAGAACCCAGGCCGAGAGACGCGAAGAAACACGCTCCCGGATAATCGAAGCCGCCATCAGCGAGCTGTTGCACAACGGCTACGCAGGAATCCGTGTCGACAAGGTGGCGATTGCCGCCAAGGTGTCGCGCGGGGCTCAATCGCATCATTTTCCGACCAAGGAAAGCCTCGTCCTTGCGGCACTGGAGACGCTGTACCAGGCCTCGACGGAGGTCAGCATGAAGGTCATCGACAACCTGGCTTCGGAGGATGTGCTGGATGCGCTGATGCAGGAGTCGGCCAAGTTCTATCTGGGGCCGAACTTTACTATTGCCATGTCACTCTTGAACTTGGGCGACAGCAATCCCGAGCTGCGGAAGAAGGTGCGCATCATGGCCCGCAAGTACCGCCTGCCCATCGAGAAGGCATGGCTGGATGCGTTGACTCGCTCCGGTCTGGACGAAGAGCCTGCACGCACAGTGTTGAGCATCACTCAGAGTGTCTATCGCGGCATGACCACCCGGCGCTTCTTGCGCAACGATCCGGAATACGCGAGCTTTACATTCGAGCAGTGGTCGAAGATAGCGCGTGCGTTCATGAACCAGCACTCCCTCAAACGTTAACGGCTACACCCTCCTTCCGGCTACGCCGGCACTCCATCTCAACAGCCATTCACACCGCTGCTGCGCCGTCAGCAGTGGCTGTGTCGTCGTGCGTTTAATTTCTATAGAGAGGTATTTATGAGTCTTTGGCTTGATCTGCTTGGCGCGGAAATCCGTTTCGTCGACACCAAAAGCTTCGGCACGATCCGGATTGCCGAGGCGGGCAAGGGGAACCCCGAAACTATCATTTTCCTGCATGGCATCAACGGCCACCTGGAGGCCTACGCAAAGAACCTGATTCCGCTGTCGAAGGATTTCCATGTCATTGCGTACGACTATGTGGGGCACGGTCTGTCCAGCAAACCCGTTCGTGACTACGACCCGCTCATGCTGGCCGAGCAACTCGGCGAGCTGATGGATGCGCTCGGTATCGAGAAAGCGCACCTGTCGGGCGAGTCGCTGGGTGGTTGGGTCTCCGGTCATTTCGCCGCCAGGTACCCGCAGCGCGTGGGGCGGCTAATGCTGAATACTTCTGCTGGTATCCCGATCGTGACCGAAAAGGGGCGAGCGGACCTGGAGCACTTCATCGCGTTGAACAGGCGCAACATCGACAACACTCCAACTTATGAATCGGTGCAGGCACGCTTGCAATGGCTGATTCATCCCAACAATCGTCATCTGGTGAACGATGAGCTCATCAATCTGCGTCTGCGCATCTACTTGCAGCCGGAGAGTCGAGCGATGCTGCCGAAGCTGAACGAAATCCTTGTGCATCACGATGACTACCTGATCCCGCTGGAAAAGCTTCCGGCCGGCACGCTGTTCCTGTGGACGCATGACAACCCAATCCATGACACCGAGTCGGTCAAGGCGGCGCAGGCCAGGGTGCCGGGCAGCAGTCTCTACTTCGTCAAGGGCGAATCGGCGCATTGGCCGCAGTACGAGTCGATCGACGAGTTCAACACTCTGGCGCTGCGGTTCTTCAAGTCCGGCCAGGTGGAGTGAGGAGCACCTCATGAATGAAGCCAACGTGATTGCGAACCTGTTATGGGATGCGCAGCGGCAAAAGCTGCCCTGTGCACCGGTGCGGGAATATTTCGAGGGGAAGAGCGAGGTTGACCAGGCGCTATTGGCCTATGCCGTACAGCAGGTGAATGTTCAGCGCCAGGTGGAGGGCGGCCGACGTATCGTCGGTCGCAAGATCGGCCTTACCTCTCCGGCAGTGCAGAAGCAATTGGGTGTAGATCGGCCGGACTTCGGCACGTTGCTGGACGACATGGCGATCGTCGATGGCGAGCCGATCAACACTGCGCGTCTTCTGCAGCCCAAGGTCGAAGCTGAGATCGCCCTGGTACTCGAGCGTGACCTCGATCGGGAGCGTCATACAGTCGCCGACCTGATCGACGCGACAGCGTATGCACTTGCTGCAATCGAGGTGGTGGATAGCCGTATCACCGGTTGGAACATCCGCTTTGTTGACACCGTGGCAGACAACGCCTCATCGGGCTTGTTCGTACTCGGTACTCAGCCTGTTGGCCTGTCGAAGCTTGATCTGGCCGGTATGTCGATGCGCATGGCGCGTGGCGAAGAGCTTGTATCGCAAGGGGCTGGAGCTGCCTGCCTTGGCAACCCGTTGAACGCAGCGCGTTGGCTTGCTGACACGTTGGTCCAAGTGGGCACGCCATTGCGTGCCGGCGATGTGGTTCTGACCGGCGCTCTGGGGCCAATGGTCGCGGTCGAGTCCGGTCACACCTATACGGCATGGATCGATGGCTTCGCCCCGGTACGAGCAATTTTCTCCTGAAGGAGTTCCTCTCATGCAAACACATGATGGTAAGACCGCAGTGGCCATTATCGGTTCGGGCAACATCGGCACCGATCTAATGGTGAAAATCCTTCGCCATGGCAAACACCTGAGAATGGGGGCCTTCGTCGGCATCGATCCGGAGTCCGATGGTCTCAAGCGCGCCGAACGGATGGGCGTGCCCACGGTGAGCACCGGCATCGAAGGATTATTGTCCCACCCCGATTTCGGCTCCATCGGCTTCGTATTCGATGCCACCAGTGCCGGCGCGCATGCACGTCACGAGCAACTGCTGCGGCCGCACGGCGTACGCGTGATCGATCTGACACCGGCGGCGATCGGGCCGTTCGTGGTGCCCGCAGTGAATATCGAACAGCATCTGGATGCGCCGAACGTCAACATGGTGACCTGTGGTGGCCAGGCGACGATTCCTATGGTTGCTGCTGTTTCGCGCGTCGTGCCAGTCGAGTACGCCGAGATTGTCGCTTCCATTTCCAGTCGTTCGGCCGGACCGGGCACGCGGGCGAACATTGACGAGTTCACCGAGACCACCTCCAACGCCATCGTTCGCGTAGGTGGGGCCCAGCGTGGCAAGGCAATCATCATCCTCAATCCGGCAGAGCCTCCGCTGATCATGCGCGACACCGTCTACTGCCTGGTGCCGGGCCATGCGGATCGGCAAGCGATCGTCGAGTCGGTCGAGCGTATGGCTTCCGCAGTGGCGGCATACGTGCCTGGATATCGGCTCAAGCAGACCGTGCAGTTCGATGAGTTCAAGGGCCGCATGCCGCAGGAAACTGGAAGCGCACAAGCACCCCGTCTCAAGGTCTCAGTGTTCCTCGAAGTCGAGGGCGCCGGACATTACCTGCCGAGCTATGCCGGGAATCTGGACATCATGACCAGCGCTGCGCTGGCGACGGCCGAGCGCATCGCTGCCCGTCAGCCGGTGGCTGCGTAAGGAGGAAACGATATGTTCGACACCAGAAAGAAAATATATGTCTCAGACGTGACCCTACGTGACGGCATGCATGCCGTCCGCCATCAGTACAGCCTGGCCGATGCCGAACGCATCGCCAGGGCGCTGGATGAGGCAGGCGTGGACAGCATTGAGGTCGCTCATGGCGATGGGCTGCAAGGGTCGTCGTTCAACTATGGGTTCGGTGCACACACTGATCTTGAATGGATTGAGCGCGTTGCCGCTACAGTGAGGCGGGCGAAGATCGCCACGCTATTGCTCCCTGGAATCGGTACTGTCCATGACCTGAAGAACGCGAATGCGGCCGGGGCAAGTGTTGTGCGCGTAGCCACGCATTGCACCGAGGCCGACATTTCCCAGCAGCACATCGAGTATGCCCGCAAGCTGGGTATGGATACGGTGGGCTTTTTGATGATGAGCCACATGACAACTCCGACGGCACTGGCTGTCGAGGCAAAGAAGATGGAGAGCTACGGCGCTCAGTGCATCTATGTGGTCGACTCCGGTGGTGCGATGAACATGTACGACATCGCTGACCGCTTCAAAGCACTCAAGGATGTGCTGGATCCCTCGACTCAAACTGGTATGCACGCGCACCATAACCTGAGTCTGGGCGTAGCCAACTCGATCGTTGCCCTGGAGTATGGTTGCGACCGTATTGATGCCAGTTTGACGGGTATGGGAGCGGGAGCAGGGAACGCACCTCTGGAGGTCTTCATTGCCGCGGTAGACCGTATGGGGCTGAAGCACGGTTGTGATGTGCGCAAATTGATCGATGCTGCCGAGGAAATTGTGCGCCCCCTGCAGGAGCGGCCAGTTCGTGTAGACAGGGAAACACTTGCGCTGGGTTATGCTGGGGTCTATTCGAGCTTCCTCCGCCATACCGAGGCGGCGGCACATAAGTATGGCTTGGATGCTTTCGAGATTCTGGTTGAGCTGGGTAGGCGTCGCATGGTCGGCGGTCAGGAAGACATGATCGTGGATGTTGCACTGGATATGATGTCTAGAAAACCACAGGGAACTATGCGTGACGTGATCTCCCACTAGGTCGATTGCCGTTCTCGATGTTTGGTGCTTCGCGGATACTTCTTCGAGGCACCTGACTTAATTACCAAAGAGCTTATGTGTCTCTCGTGTGGGTTTAGTGGGGGTGAAAGCACTGGGTAGTGTGGCTAGGTTCTGTAATTATTCTGTGGTGAGCGCTTATCATGCGCCCGGTCTAGTGCAAGCACTCCACAAATGTGCACTGTATCTGCGTTGCAATGGAAGTAAGCAGGCGCGATCCCAATATCGCTAAGGGGTAGCATATAGCCCTTTAAATTTTGATGGTCATTTCCAGTTTTCCTTTATTACAGTCGCCTCCTATGTAGCGCCCAAAAGGCGGATAAAAATTTCCGTTTTAAATCACTTGCGTCTATCGCAAGTAAGAGGTCTTAGCATGAGTGATACCGAAGTACCTGTATTGGCCGAAGTACGCAACCGTGTGGGTCACTTGGCACTGAATCGTCCGGTCGGGCTTAACGCGCTAACACTGCAAATGATTCGCATCACTTGGCGACAGTTGCATGCTTGGGAGAGTGATCCAGAGATCGTCGCCGTGGTGCTGCGCGCCAATGGCGAAAAGGCATTCTGCGCCGGTGGTGACATCCGTTCACTGTACGACAGTTACCAGGCAGGTGACGACCTACACCACGTCTTCCTTGAGGAGAAGTATTCCCTCGATCAGTACATCCACGGCTATCCAAAACCTATCGTTGCACTGATGGACGGCTTCGTCCTCGGTGGCGGCATGGGCCTGGTTCAAGGTACAGCGCTGCGAGTTGTCACTGAGCGCGTGAAGATGGGTATGCCTGAAACCAGCATTGGCTATTTCCCGGATGTCGGTGGTAGCTATTTCCTTCCTCGTCTGCCAGGTGAACTGGGCCTCTACCTCGGAATTACCGGTATCCAGATCCGTGCTGCCGACGCCTTATATGCACGCCTAGCAGATTGGTGTTTACCCAGCGAAAGGATCTCGGAGTTCGATCGACGCTTGGACCAGATTAGTTGGGGCTATGCGCCGCGCGAAATTCTAGCCGGCCTACTTTCCAGCCTGGCCAGCAATCGGCTGCTGGGGGCGGAGCTCAAGAGCCTGCATCCCGCCATTGATGAACATTTCACGCAACCCGACTTGTCGGCCATCCGCGCCTCACTGCAGGCAGAAAGGCGCCCCGAATATCAAGATTGGGCAGAGCAGACCGTCGAGTTGCTCAATAATCGCTCGCCGCTCGCCATGAGTGCGACCCTGAAACTCCTACGTCTAGGCCGCACTTTGTCCCTGGCCAACTGCTTCGAGTTAGAGCTCCACCTTGAGCGGCAGTGGTTCGCCAAAGGCGATCTCATAGAAGGCGTGCGTGCCCTCCTCATCGACAAGGATAAGACGCCACGCTGGAATCCGCCGACTTTGGAACAGTTGGATACTAATCGCGTGAATGAGTTCTTTGATGGTTTCCAGCCAGCTACATGAAGAGCCGACTCTTCGGTATTCCTTAGTCCGCTTCAATACTGGTGTGTTGTTCCGATTTTAGGCGCGAATCCTGTGGAAGGTAGATCGGCAGGTAAGTGTTGACGCTTAACGCCGATACCTGCATCGACCTTCGGGAACAGGGCAGGCCGCTTGATTCTGTGCAGGGCACAGCAGGTCTCGAATGTTGAGTGCCGTCTAGCTCAGGTCGCGCTTGCTGCTCAGGGCCGTGGCGATCAGTCTGGATTACGAAAGAATACTTGCCATCTCAGTGTTGCATCGCGCGCCTGGGAGGGCAGATGAGTATCTGCTGTGAGCTCTTGGCCAAGGCCGATCTGAAGCGCGTCCAGCAGCTGGCGGCGAAGCGGCAGGATTAGCCCGGTAGCAGCCGGCCTTGCCGGTACCAGGCACCGCGGTGTCTAGGACTGGCTTCCACAGTCTGGTCATTTTTCTCTATGAGGCTGTCATGTACAGATTGATGCTCGCGGCCGTGCTGGGCCTGTTGGCCATAACGGCTCACGCTGAGGACGAACTGCCGGTCGAGCAACGCCTGAGCGATTAGTATTTCGAAGCGGCACGCCAGGGCGATCAGGCCATGCTCGCACAATTCATCCAGGCCGGCTTTGACCTCAACGTGCAGGACGCCAAGGGCTACACTGGCCTGATCCTTACCGCTTAGCATGACCAGGACCAGACGGTGGAGCAGTTGCTTGCGGCGGTGGGGGATCTCTGCGCTCAGGACCAGCGTGGTAACACGTACGGTGCTGATGGAGGCGATCCTCAAGGGCGACGGCGCATTGCCCGGTGTCCGCTACAACCCCGAATAACGCAACGCCAGCAGCCAGATCGTGGCCATGTACGCGGGCTGTTCAAGTGTGGCGAACTGCGGCAGGTGCTGACCTGCAAGCCCGGGACGCCTTGGGCAACAGCGTCGACAGCCTGTGCCGCGGAGCGCTCAACGGCGTGCTCTAGCAGTCATGCGTTCGACGTCAACTCTTTCAACACCCGCCTGAGCCAGCGATGGGCCTCGTCATGGTCGCCCCGCAGGTGCCAGGCCTTACATCGTCAGTTGCGACAGGTAGGGTGAAGGGGCGAGTTTTCGGCCCTGCCGCCATGGCGTTCAGGTCGATGTCGCTTTCCGGGACGAACCGCAGTACGGAATCCGGCGAATGCTTCTTCAGGATCTCGGCGAGCCTCACGCCATACGCACCCACGAACAGATCATTTGAACGTCCTGCTTAGGCGGTCAAGGTCGAAGCCCTGGCGCTGGGCAAAGTAGCCCTCGGCCAGCTCGACGATGCCGCGCACCTGCTCCTGCATCTGCAGGGCCTTTGGCGTCGGCACCATGCTCCGATAGGCACGGACCAGAATCGGGTCGTCCAGGGTTTCGCGCAGGCGCGCGAGGGGCCGGCTCATCACCGGGGAGCTCAGGTGCAGGCGCCGCGTGGCTCCCGTGACAGAACGCTCCTCGATCAACGCATTGAGCGCCACCAGCATGTTCAGGTCTGAGGTTTTCATCGACATCAGGTTATCAACCTGCTCGTGGACCTGAGGGAAACTGCCGTGGCGGCGACGGGGCTTGCGCGTAAGCCCCCGCTATACGACCAGCCTGTTCGAAAGCCGCAAAGTGCTTAGGTTTGGGTGCATATCCATCAGAAGCGGCATAAACCATCGTTTATCACAGTTAAACTTTGGTTTTCTAAGTTGCGATAGCCATATAAACCCATAAGCCAAAAAACAATATTTCCCAGGGCGTGATTGTAATACTGTGCGTGCTGTAAGGCGGTGTTTGCCTACTTCACTTTATAAAAAAAATAAGATGTGGAAGGATTGTAATTATGAAGATTGCCAGCGTGCTCGCACTGCCTTTGAGTGGATATGCTTTCAGTGTGCATGCTACACAGGTTTTCGACCTGGAAGGTTATGGAGCGATCTCTCGTGCCATGGGTGGCACCAGTTCATCGTATTATACCGGTAATGCTGCGCTGATTAGTAATCCCGCTACATTGAGTTTTGCTCCGGACGGAAATCAGTTTGAGCTCGGGCTGGACGTGGTGACTACCGATATCAAGGTTCACGACAGCCACGGAGCAGAGGCAAAAAGCAGCACGAGATCCAATAATCGAGGCCCCTATGTGGGTCCACAATTGAGCTATGTTGCTCAGTTGGATGACTGGCGTTTCGGTGCTGGATTGTTTGTCAGTAGCGGGTTGGGTACAGAGTATGGAAGTAAAAGTTTTCTATCACAGACAGAAAACGGAATCCAGACCAGCTTTGATAATTCCAGCCGTCTGATCGTATTGCGCGCTCCTATTGGCTTTAGTTATCAAGCCACATCAAAGCTCACCTTCGGCGCTAGTGTCGATCTGGTCTGGACTTCACTCAACCTTGAACTTCTACTTCCATCATCTCAGGTGGGAGCCCTGACTGCGCAGGGGAATCTTTCAGGCGGTTTAGTTCCCTCGCTGGCTGGATTCGTCGGGACAGGTGGTGCCGCCCATTTCAGTCTAAGTCGCAACAGTACCGCTGGTGGCGCCGTGGATGCGGTCGGTTGGGGCGGGCGCTTGGGACTTACCTACAAACTCACGGATAACACTGTCCTAGGTGCGATGTACAACTTCAAGACTTCGGTGGGCGATCTCGAGGGGAAGGCGACACTTTCTGCTATCAGTGGTGATGGAGCGGTGCTTCCATTGGATGGCGATATCCGTGTAAAAAACTTTGAGATGCCCGCCAGTCTGACGCTTGGCCTCGCTCATCAGTTCAATGAGCGTTGGGTAGTTGCTGCTGATATCAAGCGTGCCTACTGGGGTGATGTAATGGATAGCATGAATGTGGCTTTCATCTCGCAGTTGGGCGGGATCGATGTCGCATTGCCACACCGCTATCAGGATATAACGGTGGCCTCAATCGGCACTGCTTACAAATATAACAATGATTTAACGCTTCGTGCTGGATATAGCTATGCACAACAGGCGCTAGACAGCGAACTGATATTGCCAGTGATTCCTGCTTATTTGAAGCGGCACGTTACTTTCGGTGGCGAGTATGACTTTGACAAGGACTCCAGGATCAATTTGGCAATTTCTTTTGGCCTGAGAGAGCGCGTGCAGACGCCATCGTACTTGGCAGGCACCGAGATGTTGCGGCAAAGCCACAGTCAAATAAATGCAGTGGTTTCCTATAGCAAAAATTTTTAAATCCCAAGGGCACGGAGCGTAAGTGATGACGAATGTAAACGCAGAGATCGGCCGCATGGTGCTGGCTGGTGGAATCGAGACCAATCTCCATGATGTTGGCGCCGGCAACCCTGTGGTACTCGTTCATGGTTCAGGCCCAGGTGTGACCGCCTGGGCGAACTGGAGGACGGTCATGCCTGAGTTATCCAGGCATCGCCGCGTCATTGCGCCGGACATGGTGGGCTTCGGTTTCACACAGCGGCCGCACGGGATTCACTACGGCGTCGAGTCCTGGGTTGCACATCTGGCTGGGATCCTTGATGCCCTGGAACTCGACCGTGTCGATCTCGTGGGGAATTCGTTCGGCGGTGCCTTGTCTCTGGCCTTTGCTATCCGATTTCCGCATCGGGTTCGCCGCCTGGTGCTGATGGGTGCCGTTGGCGTGAGCTTCGAGCTCACGGATGGACTGGATGCAGTTTGGGGTTATGAGCCGTCCGTGCCGAACATGCGCAAGGTCATGGACTACTTCGCCTACGACCGAAGTCTCGTTTCCGACGAACTGGCGGAACTGCGCTACAAGGCGAGCACCCGGCCCGGTTTTCAGGAGGCCTTCGCTTCCATGTTCCCTGCTCCGCGGCAGCGCTGGGTAGATGCGCTGGCCAGTTCCGATCAGGACATCCGGGACATCCGGCATGAAACGCTGATCCTGCATGGCCGCGACGATCGCGTGATTCCCCTCGAAACC
This sequence comes from Pseudomonas sp. 13159349, assembly GCF_013305685.1. Taxonomy (NCBI): domain Bacteria; kingdom Pseudomonadati; phylum Pseudomonadota; class Gammaproteobacteria; order Pseudomonadales; family Pseudomonadaceae; genus Pseudomonas; species Pseudomonas sp. 13159349. The sequence continues at coordinate 2,821,632 of NZ_CP045553.1, forward strand.
TCGTTGCGGCTGAACCAGCTGATCGAACCCTCCCAGTTACATGTCTTTGGCAGGTGTGGCCATTGGGTGCAGATCGAGCAAAACCGGGGCTTTATCCGCTTGGTCAACGATTTTCTTGCCGCGGAGGACTGATCGCAAAAACGGGAATGACCATCCGTTCTGAAAGCACGTCATCGGCAATTGCCTGCCAAGTACCCGCCATCCACTACCTTGAAAAGTGAGAAGACAATGAATCAGACCGACACATCACCTATCAGGCTGCGCAGGAGCTGGAACACCAGCGAGATAGAAGCGCTCTTTGACGAGCATGCCGGACGTATCGATCCGCGCATTTATACCGATGAGGATCTGTACCAACTCGAACTGGAGCGTGTCTTCGCCCGGTCCTGGCTGCTGTTGGGGCATGAAACCCAGATTCGCAAGCCGGGCGATTACATCACGACCTACATGGGTGAAGACCCTGTCGTGGTCGTCCGGCAGAAAGACGCCAGCATTGCCGTGTTCCTGAACCAGTGCCGCCACCGTGGCATGCGCATCTGCCGCGCGGATGCCGGAAACGCGAAGGCGTTCACTTGCAGCTACCACGGGTGGGCTTACGACACCGCCGGCAATCTTGTCAATGTGCCTTACGAGGCCGAATCCTTCGCGTGCCTGAACAAGAAGGAATGGAGCCCGCTGAAGGCCCGGGTAGAAACCTACAAGGGCCTGATTTTCGCCAACTGGGATGAGAACGCTGTAGACCTCGACACGTATCTGGGCGAGGCGAAGTTCTACATGGACCACATGCTCGACCGCACCGAGGCCGGCACCGAAGCGATCCCGGGCGTGCAGAAGTGGGTCATTCCCTGTAACTGGAAATTCGCCGCAGAGCAGTTTTGCAGCGACATGTACCATGCCGGGACGACCTCGCATCTGTCTGGCATCCTGGCAGGCCTGCCAGAAGACCTTGAAATGGCCGACCTTGCTCCGCCGACAGTTGGCAAGCAGTACCGTGCGTCATGGGGCGGACATGGAAGTGGCTTCTATGTCGGCGACCCCAATCTGATGCTTGCCATCATGGGGCCAAAGGTCACCAGCTACTGGACCGAAGGCCCCGCGTCGGAAAAGGCGGCCGAACGTCTGGGTAGCGTGGAGCGCGGCTCGAAACTCATGGTCGAGCACATGACCGTCTTCCCCACGTGTTCCTTCCTCCCAGGTATCAATACGGTCCGGACATGGCATCCGCGCGGGCCGAACGAGGTCGAGGTATGGGCGTTTACGGTGGTCGATGCTGATGCTCCTGACGATATCAAGGAAGAGTTCCGGCGCCAGACGCTGCGCACCTTCTCTGCCGGTGGCGTGTTCGAGCAGGACGACGGGGAGAACTGGGTCGAGATCCAGCACATCCTGCGAGGCCACAAGGCGCGGAGCCGCCCTTTCAATGCCGAGATGAGCATGGACCAGACCGTCGACAACGACCCGGTTTACCCCGGGCGGATCAGCAACAACGTCTACAGCGAGGAAGCTGCCCGCGGGCTCTATGCCCATTGGCTGCGGATGATGACATCCCCCGACTGGGACGCGCTGAAGGCGACACGCTGAATCCAGAGACAGCTTGCGCCACGCAGTGGCGCCGGCCAGAGGCCGCATTTGACTTCGACCCAGGTTGGATGCGGTGGACCTTGTCCATTTGAAATCTACAAGGAACGACCATGATTGATTCAGCCAACAGAGCCGACGTCTTTCTCCGCAAGCCGGCACCCGTAGCGCCCGAACTGCAGCACGAAGTCGAGCAGTTCTACTATTGGGAGGCCAAGCTTCTCAACGATCGCCGCTTCGAGGAGTGGTTCGCGCTGCTCGCGGAAGACATTCACTACTTCATGCCCATTCGCACCACGCGGATCATGCGGGACTCGCGCCTTGAATACTCAGGCTCCCGAGAGTACGCGCACTTCGATGACGACGCCACGATGATGAAGGGACGCTTGCGCAAGATCACGTCCGACGTGAGCTGGTCCGAGAACCCCGCATCGCGGACCCGGCATCTCGTGAGCAACGTGATGATCGTCGGCGCAGAGGCAGAAGGGGAGTACGAAATCTCAAGCGCCTTCATTGTGTACCGCAATCGTCTGGAGCGGCAGCTCGACATCTTTGCCGGTGAGCGTCGCGATACGTTGCGCCGTAACACGAGCGAGGCCGGGTTCGAGATCGTCAATCGGACCATCCTGATCGACCAGAGCACCATCCTGGCCAATAACCTCAGTTTCTTCTTCTAGGTGATGTCATGACTTGGACATACATATTGCGGCAGGGTGACCTGCCACCCGGTGAAATGCAGCGCTACGAAGGCGGCCCGGAACCTGTGATGGTCTGCAACGTCGATGGCGAGTTCTTCGCGGTGCAGGATACCTGCACGCATGGGGACTGGGCGTTGTCGGATGGTTACCTGGACGGTGATATTGTCGAATGCACGTTGCATTTCGGCAAGTTCTGCGTGCGGACCGGGAAGGTGAAGGCGCTGCCTGCTTGCAAACCTATCAAGGTATTCCCAATCAAGGTCGAAGGCGATGAAGTGCACGTCGATCTCGACAACGGGGAGTTGAAGTGATGGCTACCCATGTGGCGATCATCGGCAATGGCGTGGGTGGCTTCACGACCGCGCAGGCCCTACGTGCCGAGGGCTTCGAGGGGAGAATCTCGCTGATTGGGGACGAACCGCATCTCCCCTATGACCGACCATCCTTGTCCAAGGCGGTTCTCGACGGCAGCCTTGAGCGGCCGCCCATACTGGCCGAGGCCGATTGGTACGGCGAGGCCCGCATCGACATGCTGACCGGCCCGGAAGTCACTGCCCTTGATGTGCAGACAAGGACGATCAGTCTGGATGATGGCACCACGCTCTCTGCGGACGCCATCGTCATCGCGACGGGCAGTCGAGCGCGGACGATGGCGTTGCCCGGCAGCCAACTGCCCGGCGTCGTAACGCTGCGCACCTACGGTGACGTGCAGGTATTGCGCGATAGTTGGACTTCCGCGACGCGGCTGCTGATTGTGGGTGGCGGATTGATCGGCTGCGAGGTCGCGACGACGGCGCGCAAGCTCGGCCTGTCGGTCACGATCCTGGAGGCAGGTGATGAACTGCTGGTCCGAGTACTTGGGCGGCGTATCGGTGCCTGGCTGCGCGGCCTGCTGACAGAACTTGGTGTGCAGGTCGAGTTGGGAACGGGTGTCGTAGGTTTTTCTGGTGAGGGCCAGCTCGAACAAGTCATGGCCAGCGATGGGCGCAGCTTCGTAGCCGATAGCGCACTCATTTGCGTCGGCGCGGAGCCCGCGGATCAACTTGCGCGTCAAGCGGGCTTGGCATGTGACCGCGGCGTCATTGTCGATCACTGCGGTGCGACGCTTGCCAAAGGCGTATTCGCCGTCGGAGATGTGGCCAGTTGGCCGCTGCGCGCCGGCGGCCGGCGTTCGCTCGAAACCTATATGAACGCGCAGCGCCAAGCCGCCGCGGTGGCTGCGGCCATTCTGGGGAAAAACGTATCGGCACCGCAACTGCCCGTGTCCTGGACGGAGATCGCTGGGCATCGCATGCAGATGGCGGGCGATATCGAAGGACCTGGTGATTTCGTCTCGCGCGGCATGCCCGGTAGTGGCGCTGCCCTGTTGTTCCGCCTGCAGGAGCGAAGGATTCAGGCGGTCGTCGCGGTCGATGCACCCCGTGACTTCGCGCTTGCAACCCGATTGGTAGAAGCCCGCGCGGCAATCGAGCCAGCACGGCTGGCAGATCTTTCAAACAGTATGCGCGATTTTGTTCGTGCGAATGAAGGAGACCTAACGTGAGACTTGAAGGCGAAGTGGCCTTGGTGACAGGCGGTGGCGCAGGCCTGGGCAGAGCGATCGTGGATCGTTATGTCGCGGAAGGTGCGCGTGTCGCGGTGCTGGATAAATCCGCGGCAGGCCTGGAAGCGCTCAGGAAACTCCATGGCGATGCAATCGTGGGCGTGGAGGGGGATGTTCGCTCGCTCGACAGCCATCGTGAGGCTGTGGCCCGCTGCGTCGAAGCGTTCGGCAAGCTGGACTGCCTGGTTGGCAATGCTGGCGTTTGGGACTACCTGACCCAACTGGTGGATATTCCCGACGACCTCATATCGGAGGCATTCGAGGAAATGTTCGAGGTCAATGTCAAGGGCTACATCCTGGCGGCAAAGGCTGCGCTACCTGCGCTTTATCAGAGCAAAGGCAGCGCGATATTCACTGTGTCGAATGCCGGTTTCTACCCGGGCGGTGGCGGTGTTCTGTATACAGCTGGCAAACATGCCGTGATTGGATTGATCAAGCAGCTCGCGCACGAATGGGGGCCGCGTATCCGCGTCAACGGCATCGCCCCCGGTGGCATTTTGGGGAGCGATCTGCGCGGGCTGAAGAGCCTTGATTTACAAGACAAGAGCATTTCGACCTTTCCATTGGACGACATGCTGAAATCCGTTCTTCCGACCGGGCGGGCCGCCACTGCCGAGGAATACGCCGGCGCCTATGTCTTCTTCGCGACGCGCGGCGACACGGTTCCGCTCACCGGTAGCGTGTTGAACTTCGATGGCGGCATGGGCGTGCGTGGCTTGTTCGAAGCCAGCCTAGGCGCACAGCTCGACAAGCACTTCGGTTGAGACAGGAGAAGTGTCATGAGCATTCAAAGATTGGGCTACCTCGGCTTCGAAGTCGCAGATGTGCGTTCATGGCGTACCTTCGCCACTACCAGGCTGGGGATGATGGAAGCCTCAGCCAGCGAGACGGAGGCGACGTTTCGAATCGACTCACGTGCCTGGCGACTGTCGGTCAGCAGAGGCCCCGCAGACGACTACCTGTTTGCCGGTTTCGAGGTGGATAGTGAACAGGGGCTACAGGAGGTCAAGGAAAGCCTGCAGGCCCACGGCGTTACCGTCAAGGTCGAAGGAGGGGAGCTGATTGCCAAACGCGGTGTGCTTGGGTTGATTTCATGCACCGATCCGTTCGGCAATCGCGTCGAGATCTACTACGGTGCCACCGAACTGTTCGAGCGACCATTCGCTTCGCCCACCGGTGTTTCTGGATTTCAAACTGGAGACCAGGGCTTAGGTCACTATGTGTTGAGCGTCGCAGATGTGGACGCAGCGCTCGCCTTCTATACCAAGGCATTGGGCTTTCAGCTTGCCGATGTCATCGACTGGACCATTGGTGACGGGTTATCCGTGACCCTCTACTTCCTGTACTGCAATGGCCGTCACCACTCCTTCGCCTTTGCCAAGTTGCCGGGATCGAAGCGGCTCCATCACTTCATGCTGCAAGCTAATGGCATGGATGACGTGGGCCTGGCATACGACAAATTTGATGCGGAGCGTGCGGTCGTTATGTCACTTGGTCGACACACGAACGACCACATGATTTCGTTCTACGGTGCCACGCCCTCGGGCTTCGCGGTCGAGTACGGCTGGGGCGCACGTGAGGTGACCCGCCACTGGTCGGTGGTGCGCTACGACCGTATCAGCATCTGGGGACACAAGTTCCAGGCGCCCGCCTGACCGGCCAGCCTGGCGGTGCTAGTCCTGCTTCTACCTGCATGCCCATATGCCAGAACGTGCTGGACGGCAGGGCAGCACACGCAAAAATCCTGGAAGGTGTTAATCGAGGAGAGATATCAGCATGAGCGAACTAGATACCGCGCGGACAGGTGCCGTGCGTAAAGCTGCCGACCTGCTGTACGAAGCCACCCGGTCCGGTGTGGCCGTGGTGCCGGTGCGCAATCTGATCGGCGAGACGGATTTGGAGGCAGCCTATGCAGTACAGGAGGTTAATACACAGAGAGCATTGGTTGCCGGGCGGCGCCTGGTTGGACGCAAGATTGGGCTGACCTCTGTCGCTGTACAGAAGCAGCTCGGAGTGGAACAGCCCGACTATGGCATGTTGTTCGCAGACATGGCGCGTACCGAGGGGGAGGAAATCGCCCTTGATGACGTGCTCCAACCTAAAGTCGAAGCCGAGATCGCCTTTGTCCTGGGACGTGACCTCGATGGCGATCAATTGACGGTGGCCGACCTCTTTCGCGCCATCGAGTTCGCCGTTCCGGCGATCGAGATCGTGGGTTCGCGGATAACCAATTGGGATATCCGTATCACGGACACCATTGCTGACAATGCTTCGTCTGGCCTGTATGTGCTGGGCTCCACGCCGAAGCGCTTGTGCGATTTTGACTCGCGCCAGGCAGGCATGGTGATGGAGCGGCAAGGCATACCGGTGTCTTCCGGGGTAGGGGCCGCCTGCCTTGGAGCGCCTCTCAACGCAGTCCTTTGGTTGGCCAGGGTCATGGCTCGAGCGGGCCGTCCGTTGCGCACTGGCGACACGGTGCTTTCCGGTGCGCTGGGCCCCATGGTGCCAGTGGCAGGAGGAGATGTATTCGATGTGCGGATAGCCGGGCTTGGATCGGTGACCGCCGCTTTTGCAAAGGCATAAGCCCGTAAAAACGATCCCATCCACTGTCGCAACCTTCCGGGCCTTGCGTGAACAGCTGCCGGTTATGCAACCGGACGCGATGGCCTACTGATTCAAGGAGTATCACCATGACCCGCAAAGTCAAGGCTGCCATCATTGGTAGCGGTAATATCGGCACCGACCTGATGATCAAGATACTCAGGCATGGTCAACACATTGAAATGGGAGCGATGGTCGGCATCGACCCCGCTTCTGACGGTCTGGCACGCGCCCAACGCATGGGGGTGGCTATCACTCATGAAGGTGTCGAGGGGCTGACGCGCCTGCCGGTGTTCAATGAGATCGACGTCGTGTTCGACGCTACTAGTGCTGGTGCGCATGTGAAGAACGAGGCCCTACTGCGTGAGCGCAAGCCAGGACTGCGCATGATCGACCTGACACCCGCCGCGATCGGCCCCTATTGCATCCCGGTGGTCAATGGTGACGACCACCTGGATGCGACGAACGTCAATATGGTCACCTGTGGCGGCCAGGCCACCATCCCCATGGTGGCTGCGGTATCGCGCGTAGCCAAGGTGCATTACGCCGAAATCATCGCCAGCATCTCCAGCAAGAGCGCCGGCCCCGGCACGCGCGCCAACATCGATGAGTTCACCGAGACCACGTCCAAGGCCATCGAGGTGGTTGGCGGGGCGGCGAAGGGCAAGGCGATCATCGTCCTGAACCCGGCCGAGCCGCCGCTGATGATGCGAGATACGGTTTACACGCTGAGCGACTTCGCTGACATCGACCAGATCGAAGAGTCGGTGCAGCGCATGGCCGACGCAGTGCAGGCATACGTACCCGGCTATCGCCTGAAGCAGCGCGTGCAGTTCGACCGCATCGAGGCCGATTGTCCGATCCGCATTCCTGGCGTCGGAGACCGCATGAACGGGCTCAAGACTTCGATCTTCCTGGAAGTCGAGGGCGCTGCACACTACCTGCCAGCTTATGCCGGCAACCTGGACATCATGACCAGTGCCGCGCTGCGCACCGCCGAGAAGTTGGCTGAGCGTTTGCTCGCCTCCCTGGTCGCCTGAGGACATAGCCATGACTCAACAGAAACTCTACATCTCTGATGTGACGCTGCGCGACGGCAGCCACGCGATCCGCCACCAGTACACGGTGGAGCAGGTAAAGCAGATTGCCCGGGCGCTAGATGACGCCAAGGTCGACTCCATCGAGGTTGCCCACGGCGATGGCCTGCAGGGAGGCAGCTTCAACTACGGCTTTGGCGCGCATACGGATCTGGAGTGGATTGAAGCAGCCGCGAGCGTGGTCAAGCATGCGAAGATCGCCACGCTGCTTTTGCCCGGCATCGGTACTGTGCATGACCTCAAGGCAGTCTATGAGGCCGGCGTGCGCGTGGTGCGTGTCGCTACGCACTGCACCGAGGCCGACATCTCCAGGCAACACATCGAGTACGCGCGCCATTTGGGCATGGAGGCCGTAGGCTTCCTGATGATGAGCCACATGACTACACCGCAGCACCTGGCCCAGCAGGCCAAGCTGATGGAAAGCTACGGTGCTACTGTCTGTTACGTGGTCGATTCCGGTGGCGCGCTGAGCATGAACGACGTGCGTGACCGCTTCCGCGCCTTCAAGGACGTGCTCAAGCCCGAGACGCAAACAGGAATGCATGCTCACCACAACCTGAGCCTGGGTGTGGCCAACAGCATCGTTGCTGTAGAGAACGGCTGCGACCGCGTGGACGCGAGCCTCGCCGGCATGGGCGCTGGCGCTGGCAACGCACCGTTGGAGGTGTTCATTGCCGCGGCCGAGCGCATGGGATGGAACCACGGCACCGACCTGTACAAGCTAATGGACGCGGCCGACGACTTGGTGCGCCCGCTGCAGGACCGCCCTGTGCGCGTGGACCGCGAGACGCTGGCCCTGGGGTATGCGGGCGTTTACAGCAGCTTCCTGCGCCATAGCGAGATGGCGGCCAGTAAATATGGGCTCAAGACGGTGGATATTCTTGTCGAACTCGGACGTCGGCGGATGGTTGGCGGCCAGGAAGACATGATCATTGACGTGGCACTCGATCTGCTCAAGCAGCAGGAGCACGAGCGTATCCGTTCCGAGCCGGTATCCAGCGAGGCGAACTGAACGGAGCATCACATCACTATTGATACGCATCAGCCCGAAGCCAATGTAGCGTAGCTCCATTGGCTTGCCTATTTCGCGTTCACCGCCCCCTCGAGAAACGAGCCCAGTACTATTTCAGGTCGTCCGTAGTTGCTCATCAAAAAAGTATTCTCAGGATGATACGAGGGCGTATGATCTATAATGAATCCGTCAGAATCTTGTGAGTCATTAAAGATGAGCTCCTTGGATAGAAAAAAGCCTCAAAATAGATCGAAAAATAATTATTATAATATCTGCCTCAAGGAGAAAGGATCTGAAGAGCTGACGTGTGAAGAACATGCACGCATCATATTTGATGGGCTCTACGAGTTTGTGGGCCTTCTTGATGCTCATGGAAATGTGCTTGAAGTGAACCAGGTCGCATTGGAGGGGGGCGGGATTACTCTGGAAGAAATACGAGGGAAGCCATTCTGGAAGGCGCGTTGGTGGCAAATTTCAAAAAAAACCGAGGCGACCCAAAAGCGACTTGTTGAAACTGCATCATCCGGTGAATTTGTTCGCTGTGATGTTGAGATTCTTGGAAAATCAGGTGGAAGAGAGGTAATAGCCGTCGATTTTTCATTGCTGCCAATTTGCAATGAAGAAGGGAGCATTGTTTACCTTCTTGCGGAAGGGCGCAATATTACCGATAAGAAGAAAGCCGAGGCCATGCTGGCGTTGAAGAACCAGGAATTGGAGCAGTCGGTTGAGTGTATCCGAAAACTCGATAATGCGAAGAGTGATTTCTTTGCCAAGGTGAGCCATGAGTTGCGCACTCCGCTGTCTTTGATTCTAGGGCCACTGGAAGCCGTTATGGCGGCAGAGGCTGGGCGTGAATCGCCGTATTGGAAGCAGTTTGAGGTCATTCAGCGTAATGCAATGACCCTGTTGAAACAGGTTAACACGCTGCTTGACTTGGCGAAAATGGACGCCCGGCAGATGGGGCTTTCCTATCGGCGAGCCAATCTTAGTCAGCTCACCCGTACTATTAGCTCGAATTTTGAAGGAATAGCCCAGCAAAAATCAATAACGTTCGATACAAAACTGCCTGTACAGATGGTCGCTGAGGTGGATTGTGAGAAATACGAACGCATTATCCTTAACTTGCTTTCCAATGCGTTTAAATTCACCCCTGACGGGGGGCTTATCCGTTGCTGTCTTAGTTTGAGTCGACCAAATTATGCCTTGGTTACTGTATCTGATAGCGGGCCGGGTATTCCTCCTGCACTGCGTAAAGAAATATTTGAACGTTTCCACCAGCTAAGCCAGGAAGGTCAACAAGCTACGCGGGGTACAGGCTTGGGGCTTTCCATTGTGAAAGAATTCGTTGAATTGCACCGTGGAACAATTTCTGTAAGTGATGCCCCGGGCGGGGGGGCGCTTTTTCAGGTAAAGCTGCCGCTGAATGCTCCTGAAGGTGCTTATGTTGCGAGTAACACCGCGCCGCGAAGAGATAATCCTCAGGTCGTGGATACGGATGAGTACCTTTTGCTGGCGCCCAATGCGGAAAATGAAGCCGAGGTGCTTCCATTTCAATCCGACCAGCCTCGGGTGCTAATCGTTGAAGATAACCCTGATATGCGTGGTTTTATAAAGGACTGTCTCAGTAGCGACTATCAAGTTTATGTTGCACCCGACGGTGCAAAGGCATTGGAGTTGATGTCAAACATGCCGCCAGACCTGTTGATTACAGACCTGATGATGCCTGTTATGAGCGGCGATATGCTGGTTCACCAAGTGCGTAAGAAAAATGAACTTTCACATATCCCGATCATGGTGCTGTCGGCCAAGTCAGACGCAGAACTGCGTGTGAAATTGCTCTCCGAGTCGGTGCAGGACTTTCTTCTTAAGCCATTTTCTGCTCATGAGCTACGAGCGCGTGTAAGCAATCTGGTATCCATGAAGGTGGCAGGCGATGCGTTGCGTAAGGAGCTTTCCGATCAGGGGGATGATATTGCGATACTTACTCACCGTCTGATCAAAAGTCGCCATCGTCTTCAGCAGAGTAACATCGCATTATCCGCCTCGGAAGCGCGTTGGAAAGCAGTGTATGAAAACTCTGCGGCCGGTATTGTACTGACCGACCCGGAAAACCGAATACTCAACGCCAATCCTGCATTTCAACGCATTACCGGATATGGGGAAAAGGATTTGGAGGGACTTTCCATGGAGCAATTGACTCCATCTGACGAAAGCCCACAGATAAAGCAGCGTCTGGCCAATTTGCTTCAGGGTGGGGGAGCGGAATACAGTGTGGAGCGCTCCTATCTATGCAAAAATGGTTCTACGATTTGGGCCAATGCGAGTGTCTCGCTGATGCCTCAACGTGTCGGTGAATCTCCAGTTATACTGCAGATCATCGATGACATCACTGAGAAGAAACAAGCACAGGAAAATCTTAACCAATTGCAGCAACAACTTGTGTACGTTTCCCGATCAGCTACGATGGGTGAATTTGCAGCCTATATTGCACACGAGATAAACCAACCGCTCTCGGCGATCATGACCAATGCCAATGCTGGCACACGTTGGTTAGGTAATGAGCCATCTAACATCCCAGAGGCTAAAGAGGCACTGGCTCGCATTATCCGAGATTCCGACCGCGCTGCAGAAATTATCCGTATGGTACGCTCCTTCCTGAAGCGTCAAGAAACGGTGCTGAAACCGATTGATCTAAAAGCACTGGTAACTGATACAAGCCTGATACTTAAGGCCCCTAGTCAGAATAACAGTGTCAATTTGGATGTTGTTGCGGATGATGAACTCCCTGAGATATGGGGGGATGGTGTACAGATCCAGCAGTTGATAATAAATCTGGCTATGAACGCTATTGAAGCGATCAGCCAAGCCGACTGTGAAACCAGGCAGCTAACCCTGTCATTCTCAGGCAATGATACAGGTGATGCGCTTGTTATCTCAGTGAAAGATACAGGTCCAGGTATTTCAGAGAGGCAGATGGCGCAGTTGTTCAACGCATTCTACACCACAAAAAAAGAAGGGCTTGGTATGGGATTGGCAATCTGTCTTACAATCACGGAAGTGCATAACGGTAAAATATGGGTTGAGTGCCCGCCCGCTGGGGGTGCTTGTTTCCTGGTAAGTATCCCTGCCAGACAGGGCTCCGGCACATGAGTGATCGGGCATCTGTTATCTATATCCTCGATGACGACAATGCAGTACTGGAAGCACTGAGCAGCTTGGTGCGTTCAATCGGCCTGAGTGTCGAGTGTTTTTCATCCGCTAGCGTATTCCTGAACGATGTCAATCGCTCTGCCTGTGGCTGTCTAATTTTGGATGTCCGTATGCCCGAGATGAGCGGGTTGGATGTGCAACGACAACTGAAAGAGCTTGGCGAGCAAATCCCCATTATTTTTATCAGCGGCCACGGTGATATTCCGATGGCAGTCAAAGCGATCAAGGCGGGTGCGGTAGACTTCTTCACTAAACCTTTTCGAGAAGAGGAGCTGCTTGGCGCTATTCGCGCCGCGCTGAAGTTGGCGCCCCAGCAGAGATCAAACGCTCCCCGAGTCAGCGAGCTTAAAGAGAATTACGAAAGCCTCAGCAAACGCGAGCAACAGGTGCTTAAGTTCGTCTTGCGAGGATATCTAAACAAGCAGACGGCTCTAGAGCTTGATATATCGGAAGCAACAGTGAAAGTGCACCGCCATAATATCATGAGGAAAATGAAAGTATCTTCAATCCAGGATCTGGTTCGAGTAACTGAGCGGCTCAAGGATAGCCTGGAATAGTCGTAGTTCTTCATGGCATGTGAAAAGCATGCCATGAAGAATAGGCCAATACCATGCCAGAGTGGCTACTCTGGCATGGTTTCGTGGTCAACCAAATGTTGGATTGCTTATCTCCTTCACGTTCAGGCTCAAAAATCCTTTTTGCGGAAGTTGTCGTGGATGGCGTCGAACGCTTGCTTGGTGGTGTATAGCATGTGGCCCGGCGACATGAACTTGGCCTCCATGATCGATTTCTTGATATTCTGGTAATTGAGCAGATCGCCGAAATTGCCGTGGACGGAGACCCGGATAATACGGGTCTCCAAAAAAGCATTCCTTATGGTCTGACTGTGGTTTCCACTGTTGCGATGAAGGGCCGCGTCCTAGAGACGCGGCCTGTTTTGCTCAGTTCTGAGCGGTAAGTGGCTGGGAGGAAATGTTATCCCAGCCACCACCCAGGGCCTTGAACAGTCTCACCTCGCTGCTGAGCTGATTGAGGCGGTCCGAAAGGAACTGTTGTTGTGCGGCGAACAGCTCACGCTGTGCATCGAGCACCGCCAGATAATTGTCCACGCCCTCGTCGTAGCGTTGATAGGCCAATTTGTAGTAAGCTTGGTTGTTATCGACCAAGTCGCGCTGGGCCTGCAGTTGTTCGCCAAAAGTGCCGCGCGCTGCCAGGCCATCGGCTACCTCGCGGAAGGCGGTCTGGATGCTTTTCTCGTACTCGGCTACGTTGATGTCCTTGATGACATTGCGGTAGTCGAGGTTGCCGCGCAGGCGCCCTGCGGTGAAGATCGGCAGATTGATCCGCGGCATGAAGGCCCACAGCCCCGAGCCTCCCTCGAACAAACCATCCAATTCATGGCTGGCCGTGCCAGCCGCTGCGGTCAGCGTGATGCTAGGGAAAAAGGCCGCCCGCGCCGCGCCGATATTGGCGTTGGCGGCTAGCAGTCGGTGTTCGGCAGCGCGGATGTCTGGACGGTGCAACAGCAGATCGGCCGGAAGGCCGGTGGAGAGTGCGGCCAGCGGTTGGTCGAGGACGTCGCTGATTGGCAAGTCGGCCGGCAGCTTGGTACCGAGCAGCAATTGCAGGGCATTCATGTCCTGCGCGACCTGGCGGGTATACAGCGTCTGTTGCACGCGTGCGGTTTCCACAAGGCTGCGTGCCTGGCGTACATCGAGTGCCGAGGCAGTACCGACCTCGCGACTCGACTTGATCAGGTTCAGGCTGTTCTCGTAGCTGGCGAGCGTCGAGCGCGCCAGATCGAGTTGAGCCTGGTCGCTGCGCCAGCTCAGATAGGCGATGGCGACATCTGCGATCAACGCGATCTGCATGCTGCGCTGGGTTTCGGCGGCGGCTAGGTATTCTTGCAATGCCGCACGTTCAAGGCTGCGCAGGCGACCGAACATATCCAGCTCGTAGGACATGCTCAGCGTCGTATCGTACTGACTCTGGATACCGGCCTCACCTGTGGGGGATAGATCGGCGGGCAAGCGCTGGCGCGTAGCGCCAACACCGGTATTGGCCCTCGGGAGCAGAGCAGACCGCTCGATCCTGTGCAGGGCGCGGTAGGCCTCGACGTTGAGTGCGGTCTGGCGCAGGTCACGGTTGTTGTTCAGGGCTGTGGCGATCAGTTCGCGCATGACTGGATCGCGAAAGAATACTTGCCAATTCAGCTCTGCATCGCGCGTCTGAGAGGGACGATGAGTACCTGCCTTGAGCTTGGCGTAGGCTTCGCCCTGGGGCCAGCCGGCTTGGATGGGGGCAGGCGGGCGCTGGTAGTCAGGGATGAGACTACAGCCGCTTAGCGCTACGCTCAGTGCGATCGAAAGATAGTGAGTCTTCATGCCAATTCTTCTTCCGCGAGCGCAGCTGGTTTCTTGTTGCGTTCGAACACTTTCACAACCACTACATAGAACAAAGGTACGAAGAACACGGCAAGTACCGTGGCGGTGATCATGCCGCCTACCACGCCGGTGGCAATCGAGTGCTGACTGCCTGCACCTGCGCCGGTGGCACGGGCCATTGGCAGTACGCCAAAGGTGAAAGCGAGAGAGGTCATTATGATCGGACGCAGACGCAGCCTGGCCGCTTCGATGGCAGCCTTGACCAGCGGTACGCCTTCTTTCTCGTACAGTTCCTTGGCGAACTCGATGATCAGGATCGCGTTTTTCGCTGACAACCCGACAGTGGTCATCAGGCCCACCTGGAAGTACACATCGGCTTCCAGGCCGCGCCACAAGGTGGCGAGCACCGCACCAAAGATACCGAGTGGGACCACGAGTATCACCGACATCGGTACCGACCAGCTTTCGTAGAGCGCCGCTAGGCACAGGAACACGATCAGGACGGTCAAGGCATAGAGCATTGGCGCCTGGTCACCTGTTCGGATCTCCTCGTAGGACAGGCCGTTGTAGCTCAGGCCGATACCGGATGGTAGCTGCTGCATGATTTGTGCGATCGCGATCATGGCGTCGCCAGTGCTGAAGCCAGGAGCAGGCTCACCGAGGATATTCACGGCCGAGATACCGCCGTAACGTTCAAGCTTTGGCGAGCCATGGATCCATTCGCCAGTGGCGAAGGCGGAGAACGGCACCATCTCGCCCAAGGCATTGCGCACGTACCATTTGTCGAAATCTTCCGGAGCGATCCGCGAGCTGTCCACCCCCTGAATGTACACACGCTTGACCCGACCCAGGTCAATGAAGTCATTGACATACATCGAGCCCCAGGCAGCGCTCATGGTGTCGTTGATCGAAGCGATGCTGACTTGCAGCGCACGCGCTTTCTCGTCGTCGATCTTGACTTGAAACTGCGGTTCATCGTCCTTGCCGTTGGGGCGTACTGCACGCAGACTGGGGTTCTCGGCAGCCAGTTCCAGGAACTGGTTCCGCGCTGCCATGAGTGATTCGTGACCAAGCCCCAAATTGTCCTGCAAGTAAAGGTCGAAGCCCATCGCATTACCCATTTCCAGGACCGCGGGTGGCACGAAGGCCATAACCGTAGCGTCCTTGATCCTGGCAAAGCGAGCGTTGGCCCGCTCGGCCACGCTGAGCACGTCCTCTCCGGCAGCCTGGCGGGCGGCCCAGTCCTTGAGCACCACCAGCACCAGGCCCGAGTTCTGTCCGCGTCCGGCGAAGTTGAAGCCGTTGACGGTCATGACGTGGTCGACGAGTTGCCCTTCCTCCTTGAGCAGGTAGTCCTTGACCTCCTGTAGAACAACCTCGGTGCGCTCGGCGGATGCGTTCAGTGGCATGCGCACCTCTGTCATCATCAACCCCTGGTCTTCGCTTGGCAGGAAAGCCTTGGGAATTTGGGTGAACAGGTAACCAGTACCGGCGGTGATCAGTGCGAAGATCAGCAGGTAGCGCCCGCGATGCTTGAGTATGCCGCCCACACCCCGCTCGAAGCGTGCGCTGTTGCGGTCAAAGCTACGGTTGAACCAGCCGAAGAAGCCTTTCTTCTCGTGGTGAGCATCATTTTCTGGTGCCTTGAGAATGGTCGCGCACAGCGCTGGCGTGAAAATCAGCGCCACCAATACTGACAGCGACATGCAGATAACGATGGTGACAGCGAACTGTTTGTAGATGATGCCCGCGGAACCGCCGAAGAATGCCATCGGCACAAATACTGCCGAGAGCACCATACCGATGCCGACCAATGCCCCGGAGATCTGCCCCATCGACTTGCGGGTCGCCTCCAGAGGCGATAGCCCCTCGTCATGCATCAGGCGTTCGACGTTCTCCACGACTACGATCGCATCATCCACCAGCAGGCCGATCGCGAGCACCATGGCATACATGGTCAGTACGTTGATGCTGATACCAAAGTACGGCAGCAATGCAAACGCCGCCAGCAAGACCACCGGCACTGCCAAGGTTGGAATGATGGTGGCACGTAGGCTCTGCAGGAACAGGAACATCACCAGGAACACTAGGACCACGGCTTCTAGGATGGTGTGCACCACGGAGTCGATCGAGGCTTCCACTACCGGCGAGGTATCGTATGGATAGATGACTTCAACGCCTTCTGGCAGGTAGGCCTTCTGTTTCTCAAGCTCTGCCTTGACCGCTTTCACCGTCTCCAGCAGGTTGCCACCGCTGGCCAGACGCAGGCCCAGGCCCGCTGAATCCTGACCTCGGTATTTGGCGGAAATCGCGAAGTTTTCAGAAGCCAGGACGACGCGGCCAAGATCCTTGACGCGCACCTGTGAACCATCCGCCTTGACCTTTACGAGAATTTCCTCAAATTCGGCAGGGGTGGTCATGCGCGTCTTGCCCACTACTGTGGCGTTTAGCTGTACACCCGAGCGGGTCGGCAGGCCGCCGAGCTGGCCAGAGGAGACCTGCACGTTTTGCTCGCGGATAGCTTGGGCCACATCACCAGGGGTCAGCTGATAACTATTGAGTTTGCCGGGATCAAGCCAGATACGCATGGCGTAGGGCGAGCCAAACAAGAGGAAGTCGCCCACACCGTTGATCCGTGAGATGGGATCCTGCAACTGCGAGGCAATCAGGTTGCCAAGGTCGAAGTTGGTCATCTTGCCGGTTTTGTCCACCAGACCGACGACCATGAAGAAGTTCATCTGGTACTTGACCACCCGCAGTCCCTGGCGCTGTACCTCTTCGGGCAGACGAGGAGTGGCCAGTTGCAGCTTGTTCTGCACCTGGACCTGCGCAATATCTGGGTTCGTGCCTTGCTCGAAGGTCACGATGATATTCATGCTGCCATCGGACGCACTTTCCGCAGCCATGTAACGGAAACCATCAAGTCCGTTGAGTTGCTGCTCGATAACCTGGACCACCGTATCCTGTACGGTCTTGGCCGAGGCCCCAGGGTAGACGACCTGGATCGAAACCGCGGGGGCAGCAATGTTGGGATACTGGCTGATCGGCATCTTGGTCAGCGACAGTGCCCCGGCGAGCATTGCGATGATCGCTAAGACCCAGGCGAATATTGGCCGGTCAATGAAGAAGCGAGACATGAATCAATAACTCCTCAATGGGCCTGGGCTTGCACCTGTGAGCCGAATTCGCTCATCAGCTTGACGTTCTTGGCGGCAACAGGCTTAACCGTGATACCTGAGCGGGCCAGCTGGACGCCCTCGGTAATCACCCGCTCGCCATCATTGATACCCGCACCTAGTAACCAGGCGTTGCCTACGGTCTGCAAGGTTTGCACTTCACGCGATTCCACGGTGTTATCTGGCTTAACCACCCATACGGTAGGCACTCCCCGCGCATCACGGCCCACGGCCTGATGGGGAACCAGAATGGCTGCCTGTTGCTCGCCCTCATTGAGCAGTGCATGGACGAACATGCCCGGTAGCAGTTTGTGATCAGGATTGGGGAACTCGGCACGCAGGGTGACCGAGCCGGTGGAGGGGGCGACGCTAACCTCGGAGAACTTGAGTACTCCTTTGAGCGGGTAGGGTGTGCCGTCATCGAGGGTAAGGCTGACTTGAGCCTGATTATCCCCAACGCGCTGCAGGCGTCCTGACTCCAAGGCACGTTTGAGGCCCAGCAGCCTGGTGATAGGCTGATTGACGTCAACATAGATCGGATCGAGTTGGGTAACGGTGGCCAACTCCTGCGCTTGCCCATTGGTCACCAGTGCGCCTTCAGTGACGGCCGAACGCCCGATGCGGCCGGTAATCGGTGCCAGCACCTTGGTGTACTGCATGTTGATACGCGCCATCTGGGCCTCGGCCTGCGCCTGCTTCCAGGTGGCCATTGCGTCGTCGTACTGCTGCTGGCTGATCGCGTTGGTGTCGAGCAGGCGCTCATAACGGCGGGCGAGATTCTGCGCGGTCAACAGGCTCGCCTCGGCACGGGCCAACAGCGCCTCGTAGGTGCGCGGGTCGATCTGGTACAACTGCTCACCCTGCTTCACCTCTGCGCCCTCTACGAACATGCGTTTCTGCAGAATGCCGGAGGCCTGAGGACGCACTTCGGAGACTCGGTAGGCCGAGGTGCGTCCGGGCAGGTCCGTGGTCAGGGTCAGTGCTTGGGCCTTCACGGTATAGACCCCAACTTCGGGAGGCACCGCAGTGCTTTCCACCGTTTCCTGCTTACCGCAACCCACCAGCAACCAGATGGCTGCTAGCGGAATTAACTGTCTCGCACGCAAAGCTCGCTCGAGTCTCACCGTTCGTCTCCTGGTTGTAGAACTGATCTTTTGGGAATCACAATGCATGGCCCGCATTGCAGAATAGTGTATCACTATGTGGTTTTTGCGAAACAGCCGTTCATGCCATGCGTGACTGACCTGCACCCAGAAAATGCAGAGACAAGAGAGATCAGTCGCTCGGCTGGCCTGATCGTTCACTTGCCATTAGAGTGGTGGCCAATCATGAGCAGGCACGGTGGCCTGGATCAGAAGGAAACGGTATGAGCGATTCGGAAGAAAGCAGCGCCAGGCATGGCGGTATACAGGTCATCGCGCGGGCTGCATCGATCATGCGGGCTTTGGGAAGTCATCCGCAGGGCTTGAGTCTTGCGGCCATCGCTCAGGTCGTCGATCTGCCGCGCTCGACGGTACAACGCATTATCAATGCGTTGGGCGCGGAGCACCTTGTGGAGGCTCTGGGGCCCAGTGGAGGGTTTCGTCTTGGGCCGGCATTCGGGCGGCTCATCACTCAGGCGCAGACGGACATCATCTCCCTGGTCAGGCCTCACCTGATTGCGCTTTCGGAGCAGGTGTATGAGTCGACTTGCCTGTTGTCTCTGTCTGGCGAAAAAATTTATGTGCTGGATCGTGTTGTTGCTGAACGAGAACTACGCGTCGTCTTTCCCATTGGTATTCATGTCCCGGCGACCGCCGTTTCCGGCGGCAAGGTATTACTGGCCGAATTGTCGGAAGAAGCGCAACAAGCTTTGTTGCCCGATCCTCTACCTGTGTGTACGCCCAGAAGCGTGGCGCGGGAGGCCTTGCTTGAACAATTGAAGACGATCAAGTCCGGTGGTGTGGCGGACGACCATGACGAATACATCGAAGGGCTGTGCTCCTACTCCGTGCTATTGGACACATATCTTGGGCATTACTCGGTATCCATTGTGGCCCCCAATTCACGAGCAACCACTAGGGTGGCGGAATTCCAGCAGGCGCTTCAGGCATGCAAGCAGAATATTGAGGTGACGATTGGTCGAGCGCCTCGGGAGTTTGCGGGTTGATTAGAGGACTTTTGCTCGGCGCAGGCCTACCTATCCCGTGAGAGTTCTCCTTATCGCGCAGACGTTCTGGTCGCGGTGGCAGGACGCTCAGGGGGTCGGGAATGCAATGCGACAAGGACAGCTCAATGACTATTGGGTCGATGGCCAAGTGTTCGTGGTAATAGTCCGGTATGTGGCGTGAAAGCCGTGAGCGGTGATGTTGTACTCCAGTCAAATCCGCTGGAGGGACTTGAATTTGGAAGCGGGGTGGATCGGTCGGCCGGTATGCCGACGACACGAACAGCCTGCCGCCGCCGCTATCATCGACGATGTGGCTCTTGCGCAATTTGCACAGCAGCACGAGGGCTTGCTGGCGCATGGCGGCGGGCACGCTGCCCAAGCGACAGTCGTCCAGGTTCCAGAAGCCGACCGAAGTCGGCGGTGCGTTCAATCGTTGGGTTGCTGGTCATCACGTGGCGGACTTTCTGGCCGCTCGGGCGCGCAAGCGCTCGATCCCGATGGGGATCGGTAAGCGTTCCGCAAGGTATCTACCTGGTCCCTGTATTAAGGGCGATGGTGCCCACCTATTCGATGCCACTTGGCGAGGACGGCGAGGCGATGGCTGACCAGGTTTGCCTTTGTAGCCAGCGGCGACCAGGGCGGTATCAACCTCAATTGGCAGTGAATGGCTCACCCGCCAGCGCCGTTGGGGCGGGCCTAATGCTCGACAATGAACTGCACGGCAACTCTTGGCGTTAGAACGCCTTTACTGAGCGCAGGACCATAGCGCAGTTGCAGCCAGGCAGATAAATAGGCGGTCTGCGATGGCAGGTGTGTTTTGCGCAAGAAAACTGAGCGCAAACGGCGCTTCGCGAGGTGTATAAATGAAACTGTATTATTTATTACGTTTAGCGTATTATAAGTTCGAGTTTAATCTTGTGAGGTCGGATAAGATTTAACTATCAGGTTCTAGCAATTGTGGGGGGTTAAGGGTTTTTTGGGCTTATTGGTCGTTAATTAGATTGCTTGTAATAAGAGTTCTGGAGGTTGTAGTTACAAACCCTGGTGTGTTCATACAGCACAGATTCTATTTCCTAGATTTACAAGTTAGCACTTCCTTTGTTTGATTCAGTCAGTCTGCATCGCCAGCGCTGCATTCTTACGTAACCGATCCAAATAATCCGTCCATTGCTGCGCGGCCTCCCGACGCTGCGGCAGCAGCTGTGCGCGCGCATATACCGCGCCCAACGTTCCTGGCATGCGATGGGAAAGTGACAACTCGAGCACGATCGGATCGATCCCTAAATGCTCGTGGGCTATGGTGCGGTAGGTGGCGCGAAAGCCGTGGGCAGTAATGGCGTACTCCGGCCAGATCCGCTGGTAGGACTTGGCCAAAGAGGTGGCGTCGATTGGGCGGCCAGGATAGATCGGCGAGACGAACACCCAGCCGTTGCCGGCCTCATCCACCACCCGGCATTTGTACAGTTCACGTAGCAGCACGAGTGCCTGCTCTGGCAGCGGTACGATGTGTTTGCTCTTGTCCAGATACCGAGTTTTACTGACAACGTAACGCCAGTCGGCGCTGATCAGATCAACATCCTCCCAGCGCATTTTCACCAGTTCGCCCGGGCGCACCGGCAGCATCACCAGCAGGCGCATTGCGGTGGTCACGCTGCTCGCGTCGAGTTCATCCAGACGCAACAGGAACTGACCCAAGTCGGCCGGTCGTTCGATCGCGGGATTGCTGGTGACCACGTGGCGGATTTTGAGTTCCTCGATGTTGCTCAGCGCCACGTTGCGTTCTACCCAGCCGCGGCCTTCAGCGAAGCCGAGCACGGCGCGAATGATGGTGCGCACGCGTTTGGCCATGGCCATCGTGCGGGCACGGCGCAGCGTACTGATGATCGAGGTGAGGTGTTCAAGTCTGATTTCTGTGACAGGTTTTTCGCCGATGGCCGGCAAGATGTGATTGCGCAGCGCACCGCGAAACCCTGCAATGGACTTGTTGACCAAATCCGGAGATTTGAAATTCATCCACTCTTCAGCCACGTAAGCGAATGTACGTTCCTCGTTGAGCCATTGCGCCTCGATCTTGGCCTTTTTTGCTTTGAGTGGATCGATGTGATTGGCCACGCTATTGCGCGCTGCCCGGGCGAGTTCACGGGCTTCTTTCAAGCCCACATCCGGATACCTGCCGATCACGAACACGTTTTCCTTGCCGCGAAGACGGTATTTCAGTCGCCAGTACCGTGAGGCTGATTTGCCAGGTTTAAGTGAGGCACGCACCTGTAGATACAGACCCGGTACGTCGCCATCGGCGTACTTGCCTGATGTGGTTAGCGAACGTATGAAGGCATCGCTGAGCTTTTGGCGGAAGGGTGGCGGTTTTTCGGCGGGCATGGTGTGGGGGTATCTTTTTTAATCTGGGCTTGATGTACCCCAAAGATACCCCCAGTCAAGCTGGAATTGAGTGGATTCTGACGGGCGGTTATGGACGAAAAATCTTGCTAACTCTATGTATTTAAAGGTTTTGTGGTGCTCAGTGGAACTCAGTCAAAGACTATCGGGATCCCCGAAGAACATCTGAATCCGCGACCGCAACCACCGCTCTGCCGGGTCATTGTCCTGCGCCCCGCGCCAGGCCATGTGCAGTTCGAAACTGCGCACATCCAGCGGCAGATCCTCGGCCCGCAACCCACCCGCCGCGGTCAACGCATCCGCCGTGTAGTCCGGCACCGTAGCGACAATATCGGTGCCCGCCAGCAAGCTCCCCAGCCCGTTGAACTGCGGCACCGCCAGCACCACATGGCGCTTGCGGCCAATCTCTTCCAGCGCCTCGTCGATGAACCCCGACAGGTCCCCGGCAAACGACACCAGCGCATGCGGCCGCGCGCAGAAGTCGTCCAGGGTGATGGCGCCGGGCACGCTGTCGGCGCGCAGCAGTTTCGGCATGCTGCGGCGCAGCACCTTGCGCTTGGCGTTGGCTGGCAGCTCGCTGGTGTAGCTGACCCCCACCGAGATCTCGCCCGAAGCCAGCAGCGTCGGCATCAGCAGGTAATTGACCCGGCGCACCACCAGCACGATACCCGGCGCTTCGGCGCGTATGCGCTTGAGCAGCTGCGGCAGCAGGGCGAATTCGGCGTCGTCCGACAGGCCGATGCGGAACACCGCATTGCTGGTGGCCGGGTCGAATTCGGCGGCGCGGCTGACGGCGGTGGAAATCGAGTCCAGCGCCGGGGACAGCAGGGCGAAGATCTCGTGGGCCCGGGCCGAGGGCTCCATGCTGCGGCCGGTACGCACGAACAGCGGGTCGTCGAACAGGTTGCGCAGGCGCGACAGCGCCGCGCTGATGGCGGGCTGGCCGAGGAACAGTTTTTCCGCGGCACGGGTCACGCTGCGTTCGTGCATCAGCGTTTCGAACACGATCAGCAGGTTGAGGTCTACGCGACGCAGGTCGTTTCGATTCATCGGTGAGCTTCGCCTGAAGTGGGGCAGAGGTGAATCTTAAGGCCAAAGGCTGGTACCCTGCACGGGTTTAGGGGAACCAATCGCAGGGAAAGTCAGGTGCCCAATCGATGACAGGCATGTCGACTATTAATGACCACTGATGGTCTAACCGGCAAAGCCCGGATAAAGTCCGTGGTAATTAGAGGTTCACAAAGGCGAGGTATGCGATGTCCCGCATGATCCGTTTCCACAAGTTCGGCGCTGCCGATGTGCTCCGTTGCGAGGAGCAGGCCGAACCGTCACCTGCTGCCGACGAGGTGCAAATCCGCGTCGAGGCGGTTGGCGTCAGCTGGTATGACGTGCTCTGGCGCCAGAACCTGGCACCGTCCCAGGCGCGCCTGCCGGCGGGGATCGGCCACGAGATGGCCGGGGTGGTGACCGCGGTCGGTGAAGGGGTCGAGGATATTGCGGTGGGTGACCGGGTTGCCAGCTTCCCGGCCACCAGTGCCAACGACCACCCAGTGTATGGCGATGTCATCGTGCTGCCGCGTTCGGCCATTACCCGTTATCCGGATGTGCTTACCCCGATCGAGGCCAGCGTGCACTACACGCCGCTGCTGATCGCCTATTTCGCCTACGTCGACCTGGCCCGGGCGAAAGCCGGGCAGACGGCGCTGGTCACCGATGCCAGCCATTGCGCGGGCCCTGCCTTCGTGCAACTGGGCAAGGCCCTGGGGCTGAAGGTGTTCGCCGCCACCAAGGAGCCGGAACAGCGTGAGTACCTGCTGGGCCTGGGCGCCGACAAGGTTATTGTCACCGAAGAGCAGGACCTGCTGCTGCAGGTTGGCAAGTACACCGATGGCCGTGGTGTGGACATGGTCCTGGATGGCATGGGTGGGCCGCAGATGTCGCTGCTCGGCGATGTGCTGGCACCGCGCGGCAGCCTGGTGCTGTATGGCCTGCAAGGCGGCAATCAGACGCCATTCCCGGCTTGCGCGGCGTTCCAGAAGAACATCCAGTTCTATGTGCACTGCATCGGCAACTTCACCGGCAAGCCGGAGCTGGGTATCAGCCAGGACCAGGTGGCGCTGCAGCGCGCCTTGCGCGATATCAACCAGTTCACTGCCGACCAGTTGCTGACACCGCAGATCATCAAGGTTTACCCGTTCGAGCAGGTGGTCGAGGCGCATCGCTACATGGACCAATGCCCATGCGGCGGGCGCGTGGTGCTGGACATGGGGCAACACTGACAGCGGTCTGCGTCATCAGGAAGCCCGGGCAGAGTCCCGGGTTTTTTGTGCCCGGTACAGAATGATTGATGTTTAAAAAAGAATTTTCCTACAATAAAAGGAGACGCGGATTATATTTAAACGATCGCTCAGAGGTTCGTCGAAATATTCCGCCAAGCTTTTTGTCTTGAATTGTTATTCCCTCGCGGTCAATGTGTTTTCTCACTTCTTCTGAATGGTTTTTTTACCCTGATCTGTATCTTCTATTCGCCTTGCATCCCTCGATAATGGCTCAATGATAGTTTGCGCAAGGAGCGTGGAATGAGCATGGCTATGCCCAGGCCAGGGCGGTCTATGGCAGCGGCGGGGCGTCGCTACGATGCGTTTTTCTCGATGTCTTGGCGACAGTGACTGGTTACGTCATTACTTCCAATTAGTTGTAGGAAATTTCTTCTGGAAAAGTTCAGGGCATGTTGATGTTCAGGTTCTCTGATCAACCTGCGCTGGCTGCATGAAGTTGATGAGGTGATTTCGTGACTGCTATTCACGACCAGGCAATGCACTATATCTACCAGCAAGTACTCGAGCGCTTGCTCAGTCATATGTCACAGGCGCAGCGTGCTTCCTTGCAGTTGTTGATACAACGGCTGCTGGTTGCTGCAGGCGGGCCAGAATACATCGGCACCTACCGCTTGCTGGTGCTGCAAGGCAACGATCAGCGCAGCGCCCGGCTGCTGGCGATGCTGCGTGCCGCACAACTGAGTATCGCCCTGCGTGCGCCGGTAACCTTCCAGCTGCGGGTGCTGGTAGTGAGCCTGCCCGTGGCTGACAGTGCCACGCTCGAATGCCATGAGCGCGGCTTCAATGCGCTGTTCTTGCAGGATGACCCGCGGGTGCAACTGCAGATGATCAAGGGGCGTGAAGTAGTGCCGTTCAGCCGGCATGCCCCTGCCGCGCCCGAGAGCTGGCTGTTGGCGAGGGACGCCATGCTGATGTTCGGTCACCTGGTCGACGCCAGCCCCGAAGCGCTGCTAGGGAGTCGCCTGCACCTGGAGTTGGCGGCCGCGGTGGGCTTTGCGCTGCAGGCCCATACCCCTGCGGATGTATTGATCACCGCCATCCCGGCGTGCCAGCGCCGCCGGTACCTTGCCTGGGCACGCCGCAGCTTGCGCCTGGCAGGGGAGCGGGGTTCGTATGCGGTGCACCAGTGCCTGGCAACGCTGGCACAGGGGCTCAGTCGCCTGCATGGCGGCATCGGGGGCCCATCGAGCGCCCTGGCGGAACCGGCCGTGGGGGCGGCGCCGCAGAACACGCCGGTGCGGTTGATTGCCATTGACGACCTGCTGCCGCCGTTGCTCGAAGAACAGCAGCTTGACCTCATGCTCGGTTGCCGCTTCGAGGGGGGCCTGGACGCCCGGCCATTGGCCGCGTTCGTCGAGCCGTTGGCCCCGGCGCAGTTGCAGGAACTGCACGCGCGCAGTCTCGAACCGCAGGCAAGTCGCCCGGCATTGCGGCTGGCTGGCCAGCCGGGCGCCAACAAGCGGCGCGATGTGCATCAACTGCAGTTCGGCAGGGCATACGGCATCAACCAGATCCAACAGGTGTGCCTGTTGTTCAGCCCGTTTGCCAGGCAGGGGAAGAACCTGGAGCGTTTTCTGCAGTGCTGGCATGCCGACATGCTGGTGGCGCTGCCATACCTGCATCGGGCATTGCAGGGTAAACCCTGCCCTGAAGCGGTGAAAAACTGGCTGGTGAACACCAGCGGCCTGCCGCTGGGGCAACTCAGGTTGATCTATGGCGGGGGCCTGCCGCTGGCCTCCTGGCGCCTGATGAGCCATCTGGCCCGTCGCGATGTACAGCTGAGATTGCTGCCACGGCGGTCAGCGGGGCGGCGGCGTGGTCATGCGGGGCCGCCTTGATGGAGCAATCGGGCGCCGGAGAGTTCGCCTATCGCAAGGTCTATCGCTACCTGGAAGCCCTGATCGACCAGGCTCCACGTAGTGGCCCCTGCCGTTTGCCGTCGTTGCGCGAGTTGGCCCGGCGGTTGCGGGTGTCATTGGCCACCGTACAGAGTGCCTACAGCCTGCTGGAAGAAGAGGGCCGCGTGCAATGCCTGCCCAGGTCGGGCTATTACGTACAGGGCGCTGCCAAGGATGCTGCCGCGGCCATGCCTCTGCAGGCACCCCTGCCGGCACAGCCGATGCTGGAGCGAACCCTGCTCAGCCACGAACGGCGCCTGGCACGTCAGCGCACGCACAATGGTGCCCCTTGGGACGCGCCCGGCAGCGCCCGCCTGCGCAATGCCGTCGCAGAACGCTATACCCGTTCCTCCAACCGGTACTGGCGTGCCGAGGACGTTCAGTTGGCTCCGGATGTGCAGGCGTTGCTGGAGACCTTGCTGGCGGCGTTGGCCGTGCAAGGAGGAACCGTGGTGGTGCACTCGCCCTGTTGCTGGCAGGTACTGCGCGCGTTGGCCCGCGCCGGCATGCGAGTGTTGGAGGTACCACTGGATACCTGCGGCAACCCGGACCTGCGCGCCCTGGCCTGGCTACTGGATAGCGAGCCGGTGTGCATGCTCGTGATGCCGTCGTGCCTTGGCATGCCGCAGGGGCGGCTGGTATCACCGCACTATCAGCAGCAGCTTGGCCAGATGCTTGGGCAGCACTCTGTATGGGTGCTGGAAAACGACCTGGACAGTGAGCACTGTTACAGCGGGCCGCCGAATATGCGCCTGCGCGATTGGGTCGACCCCCGCTGGCTATTGGTGATGGGGGCGTTCGATGCTACAGTGGGGAGCGAGGCGCCCTTTGCCTACTTGCTGGGCCATGATGCCGGGCTGGCCAAGGCTTTTGCGGAGCGTGCGTTTCGGCTTGCACCGCTTCGCCTGCAAGCGCTGGCGCACATGTTGGGCAAAGGCGAGATCGAGACGCAACTGGTGCGGCTACGCACGGACCTGCAAAAGCGTATGCAATGCCTGGCGCGTGAGCTGCAGCTGCAGTTCGGCCAGCGGGTGGCATTGGAAACGCCGGAGGGCGGTCGGACCCTGTGGGTGCGCTTTCGCCAGCCGCTGCCATGGGCGGATATTGCCGCGTCGTTGGCGGGTTCAGCGCTGCATGCAATGCCGGGCGAGCAGTTCAGCCTGCAGGGGCGCTACCAGCAGTGCCTGGCGATGGCGTGGCTGGGTGATCACCCGGGTGAGCTGCAACAGGCGGTAGAGCGCCTGGCCCAGGTGCTGGAACTGCGCTGTGGCCGGCCCGCCGGGGTTACACCTTGAGCCGTCGGGGGATGTCGGGCTGTGCTGTGCGCAAATAACAGATATCGCTCGCCTGACGCATCCTTTGTAGGAGCAGCCTTGTGCTGCGATGAGGCCGACACCGCGATGTAGTCGAACAGGGCAATGTTCTGCACGTATTCGCACAGGCCGACACCGCCGCAGTGCGGGCCAGTTCGCCGGGGCTGCTGCGCAGCCCAACGCGAAACAAGGCCGCTCCACAGACAGCGCCACCGAACTGACCCACGGCACTTGCCAGGCTTACTGGTCTGTATGTATAACCAGTATCCATTCCAGCCGCCTGACCCCAGCCCGTGATCGCCCATTCCGTCGACGACCCGTTCTACTACCTGCACAATTTCCGCCAGGTGCTGCTGTGGGTAGAACAGCGCTACGAAGACCTGCTCGACGATCAGGAACTCGCTTTCATCCACACCTTCAGCCAACTGGACGCCCCGGCGCAGGCCCTGATGGTGCGCATGGTCATGCGCAAGGGCGAGCTGTTTCGCAGCGACCGCCTCGACTATGCCGAAATTGGCGATTCCGGGCAGGCCCTGCAGCCGTTGCTGGCCCTCGGCTGGGTACGGGAGCCCGCGCAACTGGAACTGGAGCAACTGTTCGCCCTGTTGCGCAAGGACGAATTTGCCCGTTGTTTTGCCCCACAGCTGAGCCGCCCTCGCGCCGCCAAGCATGACCTGCTTGCACAGCTGCAACCTCTGGGCCTGCAAGCCCGTTCACTGGCCGAGTGGTTCCCGGACAGCGGCATGCGCATCCTCCATTGGTGCCTGCAACCCTTGTGCGACCGCATGCGCCTGCTGTTCTTCGGCAACCTGTACCAGGACTGGTCGGACTTCGTCCTCGCCGACCTTGGCTTGTTGCGCTACGAGCAGGTACCGTTCAGCCCCGATTCGCGTGCCCTGCAACAACGTGCCGAAGTCGACCTGGCCATGGCCTTGCACCGTTGCGCCGAGCGCCTTGAGCAAGGCGACGACCCGCAGGCGATCCTGGCAGCCATGCAGGGCCTGCACAGCGACAACCCATGGCTGGCCCGGCGCCATGCGCGCCTGCAATTCGCCTTGGGCCAGCAATGCGAGCGTCTGGGCGACTGGGCGCAGGCCATGGCTGTGTACACGCAGTGCAGCCATGCCCAGGCGCGCATCCGCCAGGTGCGGGTGCTGGAGCGCAGCGAGCAGTGGCCCCAGGCCCATGCACTGGCGCTGCAACTGGCCGCGGCACCGGCCAACGACCTGGAAGTGCAGGCGCTGGAGCGCATGTTGCCACGCCTGGCACGCAAGCTCGGTGGCCCGCCACAGCGGCGCCAGCGTGTCGCGCCCCTGGAGCTGATCGAGCTGAAGCTGCCCCGGGAACGGGCAGCGCTGGGCGTGGAAGAGGCGGTACGCCAGCACCTGGCCGAAGCCGACGGGCCGGTGCATTACTTGGAGAACACGCTGTTCAACAGCCTGTTCGGCCTGCTGTGCTGGGAGGCGATCTTCGCCCCGGTGCCTGGCGCGTTCTTCAACCCGTTCCAGGCCGCCCCGCAGGACCTGCACGACGGCGACTTCCAGCAACGCCGCAGTGCTCTGTTCGAACGTTGCCTGGGGCGGCTCGACGATGGCAGCCATCACCGGGCGATTCTGGATTGCTACGCCGCCAAGCAAGGGCTGCAGTCTCCGTTCGTGTTCTGGTCCGTGCTCAGTGAAGAATTACTTGAGCAAGCCTTGGCCTGCCTGCCGGCGGCCCATTTGAAACAGTGCTTCCTGCGCCTGCTGCAGGACATCCGCAACAACCGCGCCGGCATGCCCGACCTGATCCAGTTCTGGCCCGAGCAAGGCCGCTACCGCATGGTCGAGGTCAAGGGCCCTGGCGACCGCCTGCAGGACAACCAGTTGCGCTGGCTGGAGTTCTGCCGGGCGCACGGTTTGCCTGTCGCGGTGTGCCATGTACGCTGGAGCGAAACGCCTTGAGCTATAGCGTGGCGGTACGGGCTTTGTGCGAGTTCAGCGCCAAGGTCGGCGACCTGGACCTGCGCTTCACCCCATCACCCACCGCTCAGGAGGGGATCGAGGGGCACCGTCGGGTGGTGGCGCGACGCGCTGCGGGCTATGAGTCGGAAATTACCCTCGAAGGTCAGTTCGAAACCCTGAAAGTGCGTGGCCGCGCCGACGGTTACGACCCCACCTGCAAACGCCTGGAAGAGATCAAGACCCACCGTGGCGACCTGGCGCGCCAGCCGGCCAACCATCGCCAGTTGCACTGGGCGCAGGCCAAGGTCTATGGCTGGTTGATGTGCCAGGCACGGCAACTGCCGGACATCGAGGTGGCGCTGGTGTACCTGGACGTGGACAGCGATGGCCAGACGCTGATCAGTGAACACTGCACGGCAGCCGAACTGCAGGCCTTCTTCGAAACCCAGTGCCAACGCTTTCTGGCTTGGGCACAAGGGCAGGAGCAGCGCCTGGCCGAGCGTAACCAGGGCCTGCAAGCGCTGGGCTTTCCCTATCCGGCGTTCCGCCAAGGCCAGCGACAACTGGCAGAAACCCTGTACAAGGCGGTCAGTACCGGCCGTTGCCTGATGGCCCAGGCCAGTACCGGAATTGGCAAGACCCTCGGTACCTTGTTCCCCCTGCTCAAGGCCATGGTGCCGCAGCAACTGGACAAGCTGTTCTTTCTCACGGCCAAGACCCCGGGCCGGGCCCTGGCCCTGGATGCCATGCGCCAGATCACCGATGCCACGCCGCAGCCGGCCTTGCGCACGCTGGAGCTGATCGCCCGCGACAAAGCCTGCGAGCACCCCGACAAGGCCTGCCATGGCGAATCCTGCCCCTTGGCCGCAGGCTTCTACGACCGCCTGCCGGCCGCGCGCGCTGCGGCGGCAGCGTTGCCCATGCTTGACCGCGCCCAGCTGCGCGAAGTGGCCTTGGCGCACCAGGTGTGCCCGTATTACCTGGGCCAGGAGATGGCGCGCTGGGTAGACGTGCTGGTGGCGGATTACAACTACTACTTCGATGCCCATGCCTTGTTGTTTGGCCTGACCCAGGCCAACCAGTGGCGGGTCGCGGTGCTGGTGGACGAGGCGCACAACCTGGTCGAGCGCGGCCGCGGCATGTACAGCGCCAGCCTCGACCAGGGGCAGTTGCAGGCCCTGCGCCAGAGCAAACCGCCCGGGCTGGTCAGTGCGCTGGACCGGCTGAATCGGCAGTGGAACGCCCTCTACAAGGAGCAGCGCGCGCCGTACCAGGCCAGCGAGTCGCTGCCGGACGCTTTGCTGCGCGCCCTGCAGCAATGCATCGGGCTGATCCAGGAACAGATGAACCAGGCACCCGCGCAAATGGACCCGCAGGTGCTGCAGTTCTTCTACCAGGCGTTGCAGTTCAGCCGGGTTGCCGAGCTGTTCGACGAGCACTTCCTCTTCGACATCAGCCAGCGCCAGGGGCCACGCAAGCGGCGGCTGGCCACCCTGTGCCTGCGCAATGTCACCCCGGCGCGCCTGTTGGGCCCACGCATGCAGGCGGCGCGCTGCGTGACGCTGTTCTCCGCAACCCTGAGCCCACGGCATTTCTACAGCGACCTGCTGGGTATGCCGGCCGATACCGCCTGGCTGGAAGTGGCCGCGCCGTTTCGCGCCGAACAGCTGGAAGTGCGCATCGCCAGCCAGGTATCCACCCGCTACCAGCAACGCCAGGCTTCGCTGGCGCCGATCGTCGAGCTGATTGCCCGGCAGTACGAGCGCATGCCGGGCAACTACCTGGCGTTCTTCAGCAGTTTCGAGTACCTGCAACAGGTGGCCGGGCTGCTGGCCGAGCGGCATGCCCAGATACCCATGTGGGCCCAGGAACCAGGCATGGACGAGGCGGCCCGGCAGGGCTTTCTCGACCGTTTTGTGGCGGATGGCCGCGGGGTGGGCTTTGCGGTGCTGGGCGGTGCATTCGGGGAAGGGGTGGATTTGCCGGGTACCCGGCTGATCGGCGCGTTTGTCGCCACCCTCGGGCTACCCCAGGTCAACCCGGTCAACGAGCAGTTCAAGCAGCGCCTGGGGCGGCAGTTTGGTGCGGGGTTCGATTACGCCTATCTCTACCCGGGCGTGCGCAAGGTTATCCAGGCGGCAGGCCGGGTCATCCGGGGCGACCAGGACCGTGGCGTTCTGGTCTTGATCGACGAGCGCTTCGCCGAACCCCGGGTGCAGCAGATGTTCCCGGGGTGGTGGCCGGCGCCGGGAGGTTAACGCGGCCCCGGCAATTTGTGCATCTGTGCTGAAACCTTGGGGCTGCTTCGCAGCCCATCGCCGGCAAGCCAGCTCCCACAGGTACAGCGCAGGCCTTGAGGTCGGCGCGGTCGGTGTGGGAGTTGGCTTGCCGGCGATGGGCCGCAAAGCGGCCCCAATCTAGGCATCAAGGCTAGCCCGGCATACCGTCAGCCCGTGGCCGCAGCAGGATGGGCAGGTAGTGGCGCAGGAACAGCAGCAGCGCCAGGCTCCAGCACATTACTGAAAGGCTCACCCCCAGCGGCGTTAACAGCGGCAGCACCACCCGCGCCAGCGTCGCCAGTTGGATCAAGGCAAAGGCCCAGGCAATGCTGGTCGGCACCTGCAGCGGCCTGCCGGTGTGGCCCAGGCTGACCCGTGCCATCATCGCCAGGATCAGGCCGCTCATGGCTCCCACGGTCAGGGCGTGAGTCACCAGGCTCGGGCTCAGCGCCACCCCGGCATGCCACAGCGCCATGCCCAGGCAGGCAATGGCAATCCAGGCATAGGCCAGATGCAGCGACCACAGCAGGGGCACACGCCACAGGCCGTGGTCATGCCACAAGGCCAGGCGGGCCGTATGCAGAGCGAACAAGGCGCCGAACAGCACGGCCAGGCCGATACGCGGCGTGTCGGCCAAACCCGCGGCAAAGGCCAGCGGTACCGCCACGCTCAGCAGCAGGCAGGCCCGGTCCAGCCAGGGGCGGGCAGGGGCCGGTGCCATGTTGCCCAGGCCGCGCCGGGTGAAGAACGGGATCACCCGCCCGCCAAGCACGGTCATCATCGTGGCCACCAACCACAACCCGGCAAACAGCCCGCGGCGCTGCCACAGTTCGTCCTGGCGCAGCCAGCCGACCAGGGTCAGCCACTGGCAGGCGGCGATCAACAGCACCAGGCCGACGATCGGGTAGTTGTTACGCAAGCGCCGTTGCACGATCGGCCGTGCCAGGGCTAGTGCCACCAGCGGCAGGAAGCTGCCCTCGATCACTACCAGCAAGCTGTCCGGTAGTGGCAGGAACCAGCTCACCCGGCCCAGCAGCCAAAGCAGGAACAAACCCTGTAGCGCGCGCCCGTTCAAGCCTGGGATGCCGCTCCAGTTCTGCACGGCGGTCAGCAGGAAACCCGCGATGATGGCAGCAGCAAAGCCATAGAGCATTTCGTGGCGGTGCCAGGCGAGCATGCCGCCGGGGGGCGTGGGCTCCAGCGCACCGGCCAGTACGCCGCCCCACAACAGCAAGGCGAGCAGCGCAAACAAACTGCCACCCAGGAAGAATGGGCGGAAACCCAGGCCCCAGACGGCCTGGCGTGGGCGTGAATCGATCGGCTGCACAAGCATGGGCTGACCTTCGTTCGTTCAGTGGGCTCAATTGGGGTAAGATCACGATCCGTGCCAGCTCCGAACCCCTTGTATATCAAGGTGATGGCACTTCTCCGGGTCCGAATGACATGTGTATTCCGCTGTTATTTGGACCTGCTTGTATGTCGTATTGACTTGCTTCAGGGTCTGGCCGGTTCGCCGCTGGCCAACGCTTCGCTACAGGATTCACGTTTTGTCCGATCTCTCGAAAAATCCGCTGCTGCAGTACATGGCCCGCCTGGCCCCATCCAGCCAGCAAACCATGCGCTACATCCTTCAGGACGCCGCCGATCGGCTGGGTTTTGTCGACTGCAATATCGTCGATGTGCCCTGGCATCGGCTCGAGCCCGGCCATGTGATCGCCCTGGTGGCGGCGCTGCGTGCGGACGGTTACGCCCCCAACAGCTCGTCGCTGTACGTCAACGCCATTCGCGGTGTGATGAACGAAGCCTGGCGCCAGGGCCTGATCGATCACGAGCAGTTGCTGCGCATTCGCGAAGTCAAGCCGGCCACCGGCAGCCGCCTGCCGCCGGGGCGCAACCTGCGCCGCAGCCTGATTCGCGAGCTGATGGATGTGTGCGCGGCCGACCCACGGCCGCAGGGTGTGCGTGACGCGGCGATCATCGCCTTGCTGTACGGCACTGGCATGCGCAAGTCGGAATCGGTGGACATCGACCTGGACCAGGTCGACTTCGAGGCGCGCAGCCTGCAGGTGCTGGGCAAGGGCAACCGCCAGTTGATCAAGTACGCCCCGCCATGGGCGTTCGAGAAGTTGCAGGCGTGGCTGGACCTGCGCCGCCAGGACTTGCCCGCAGGGGCCGAAGACGACCCATTCCTGTTCAACCGCATCCGCCGTGGCAGCCATATAACCCGAGCGCGCATCACCAAGCATGCCATTTACTACATCGCCCGCCAGCGTGGTGCGCAGGTGGGCGTGAAGATCATGCCGCACGACTTCCGTCGCGCGTTCATCACCCGGGTGATCGAAGAGCACGACCTGTCCATTGCGCAGAAGCTGGCGCATCACGCCAATATCCAGACCACCGCCATCTATGACCGGCGTGACGACAACGAACGCCGGCGTGCGGTGGACCGCTTCGATTACTGAGTTTTGATAGTTGGGGCCGCTTTGCACCTTGCTCTCATAGAACGGCACATGACTCATTGGTTCGGCGAGGTACTGTAGGAGCAGCCTTGTGCTGCGAAGAGGCCGGTACTGACAAAGCCTGTCTATTGTCTGTACCGGCCTCTTCGCAGCACAAGGCTGCTCCTACAAAGGACGCTTCAAACGAGCGAAATTTGTTCTCTGCGCGACTGCGCAGCCCAAAAGGGCTGGGCAATCTCCCACAGGTACCAGCAAAGTCCTCCAGGTACCTGTGGGAGCGGGCGCGCCCGCGAAGGGCTGCAACGCAGCCCCATTTTCACCTTGCTTCGGCACCGAAACAGGGCCGAAGCACGCCCCTGCCTTGTGCGCCATCTCCCTCTATGCCCGATGCCAGAGCGGCCATGGCAAAAACTTCATTTTCGTTCACCTGCGGAGTTGGCCCGCAACCTGCTATATCCAGCCTGCGAATTTGATCGAGTGGTCAGGGCGCGCACGCCATAGCCGTGCGTGCCTGCCACTCTAAACGGCCAGCAGGCCACGGATTTCAGGGGCCGCAGGATGTCGCTCGCGGAGCAGATCGAACAACAACACGACGATGCCGGCTGGAGCGCTCACCTGCAGTTGCGCTTCGTCAGACGCGACAAGGTGACCCGCCTTGGTGCGTGGCGGCATTTCGGACCTCTTTTGGTGCAGCGGCCATTCTATCCCGAAGGTGCACCGTGCCATGTCTACGTGCTGCACCCTCCTGGTGGGATCGTCGCTGGCGACCGTCTGGAGCTGGATATCCAGGTGGAGCCGGGCAGCCACGCGCTGCTGACCATGCCGGGCGCCAGCAAGTTCTACCGCAGCATCGGCCCGACCGCGCGGCTGGTCCAGCGTTTTCACCTGGCCGCCGACAGCACCCTGGAGTGGCTGCCGCAGGACAGCATCTTCTTCTCCGGTGCCCGCGCCAGCCTCGACAGCCGTTTCACCCTCGAACCGGGCGCGCGCCTGCTGGCCTGGGAAACCCTGTGCCTGGGGCGCCCGGTGATGAACGAGCGTTTCGAGCAGGGTGCCCTCGACAGCCGCCTGCACATCGAACTGCCCGACGAAGTGGGCCTGCACGAGCGCCTGCGCGTCGAAGGCGGGCGCCTGAGCAAGCTTGGCGGGCATCCGCTGCTGGCCACCTTCTGCGCCGCACCCGCCGACCAGGCTGTGCTGGATCTGGTGCGCCCGCTGCTCGACGAGATGGCCAACCCGGCCGGCGCGACCCTGCTCGGGTCGTTGCTGGTGATCCGCGTGCTCGACCATGACAACCAACACCTGCAACGCACCCTGCAACGCCTGTGGCATGTGCTGCGCCCGGCCGTCCTCGGCCTGCCGGCCTGCCCACCGCGTATCTGGGCCACCTGAGAGAGCGCCATGGAGCTGACCCCGAGAGAGAAAGACAAACTGCTGCTGTTCACCGCCGCGCTGCTGGCGGAGCGGCGCCTGGCCCGTGGCCTGAAACTCAACTACCCGGAAGCGGTGGCGTTGATCACTGCCGCCGTGCTCGAAGGCGCCCGTGATGGCCGCACCGTCGCCGAGCTGATGAGCCTGGGGCGTGAAGTATTGAGCCGCGAGCAGGTAATGCCTGGCATTGCCGAAATGCTCCACGACGTGCAGGTCGAAGCGACCTTCCCGGATGGCACCAAGCTGGTGACCGTGCATGACCCTATCGTCTGAAATTGCCCAGGAGCCCCGCATGATCCCAGGTGAAATCCAGGTCGCCGCCGGCGACATCGAGCTGAACAGCGGCCGCGCGACAGTCAGCGTCAGCGTGGCCAACCATGGCGACCGGCCGGTGCAGGTCGGCTCGCACTACCACTTTTACGAAGTCAACGAGGCGCTGGTGTTCGAGCGCGCGCCTACGCTGGGCTTTCGGCTGGACATCCCCGCGGGTACCGCCGTGCGCTTCGAGCCTGGCCAGGCGCGTACCGTGCAACTGGTGGCATACGCCGGCAAGCGCGAGGTCTACGGCTTCCAGGGCAAGGTGATGGGCGCGCTGGAGGGCAGGGCATGAGCCGCATTTCCCGCCAGGCCTATGCCGACATGTTCGGCCCCACCGTGGGCGACCGCGTGCGCTTGGCCGACACCGCGCTGTGGGTCGAGGTGGAGCACGACTTCACCATCTATGGCGAAGAGGTGAAGTTCGGTGGCGGCAAGGTCATCCGCGATGGCATGGGGCAGGGCCAGATGCTGGCTGCCGAAGCCATGGACCTGGTACTGACCAATGCCCTGATCATCGACCACTGGGGCATCGTCAAGGCCGATATCGGTATCAAGCACGGGCGTATCGCGGTGATCGGCAAGGCTGGCAACCCCGATGTGCAGCCGGGCGTGAACGTGCCAGTGGGCCCCGGCACCGAGGTGATCGCGGCCGAGGGCAAGATCGTCACCGCCGGTGGTGTCGACTCGCACATCCATTTCATCTGCCCGCAACAGGTGGACGAGGCGCTGAACAGCGGTGTCACCACCTTCATCGGCGGCGGTACCGGGCCAGCCACCGGCACCAACGCCACCACCTGCACGCCCGGCCCCTGGTACCTGGCACGCATGCTCCAGGCTGCCGACAGCCTGCCAATCAACATCGGCTTGCTGGGCAAGGGCAACGCCTCGCGGCCGGAAGCGCTGCGCGAGCAGATCGCAGCCGGCGCCGTGGGCCTCAAGCTGCACGAAGACTGGGGTTCGACACCAGCAGCCATCGACTGCTGCCTGGGCGTGGCCGAGGAAATGGACATCCAGGTGGCGATCCACACCGACACCCTCAACGAGTCCGGCTGCATCGAAGACACCCTGTCGGCGATCGGCGACCGCACCATCCACACCTTCCACACCGAGGGTGCTGGTGGCGGTCACGCCCCGGACATCATCCGCGCGGCAGGGCAGGCCAACGTGTTGCCGTCCTCGACCAACCCGACCCTGCCGTACACGGTCAACACCGTGGACGAGCACCTGGACATGCTCATGGTCTGCCACCACCTGGACCCGAGCATCGCCGAAGACGTGGCCTTTGCCGAGTCGCGCATCCGCCGCGAAACCATCGCCGCCGAGGACATTCTCCACGACATGGGCGCCTTTGCCATGACTTCGTCCGACTCCCAGGCCATGGGCCGGGTTGGCGAGGTGGTGCTGCGCACCTGGCAGGTGGCCCACCAGATGAAGCTGCGCCGCGGGCCACTGGCGCCGGACACCAGCTACAGCGACAACTTCCGGGTCAAGCGCTACATCGCCAAGTACACCATCAACCCGGCCCTGACCCACGGCATCGGCCACGAAGTGGGCTCGGTGGAAGTCGGCAAACTGGCCGACCTGGTGCTGTGGGCGCCGGCGTTCTTTGCGGTCAAGCCGGCCCTGGTCATCAAGGGCGGGATGATCGTCACCGCGCCCATGGGTGACATCAACGGTTCCATCCCCACGCCGCAACCGGTGCATTACCGCCCGATGTTCGGCGCCCTGGGCGCGGCGCGGCATGCCACGCGCATGACCTTCCTGCCCCAGGCGGCGATGGACCGTGGCCTGGCCGAGGAGTTGAACCTGCGCAGCCTGATCGGCGTGGCCCACGGCTGCCGCCGGGTGCGCAAGCCCGACATGGTCCACAACACTTTGCAGCCGCTGATCGAGGTCGATGCGCAGACCTACCAGGTGCGTGCCGACGGTGAACTGCTGGTCTGCGAACCGGCCCGCGAACTGCCGCTGGCCCAGCGTTACTTCCTGTTCTGAAGGAGCACCGATGATTGTCTTGACCCGCCGTATCACCGAGCCCGGCCAGCTGGGCGAAACCGGCACCGTTACCCTGGACGTGGACAGCCGCATAAAGAGCCGCCTGCGGGTGACCCTGGATGATGGTCGCGAGGCCGGGCTGATGCTCGAACGCGGCCACCTGCTGCGCGGAGGCGAACTGCTGGCCGATGCCGAGGGCACCCAGCTGATCCGTGTGCTGGCGGCGCCCGAGGCGGTGTCCACGGTGCGCTGCGCCGACCCGCACCTGCTGGCCCGCGCGGCCTATCACCTGGGCAACCGCCATGTACCGCTGCAGATCGAACCCGGCCTGCTGCGCTTCCAGCACGACCACGTGCTGGACGACATGTTGCGTGGCCTGGGCCTGACGGTAGAGGCCGAACAGGCGCCGTTCGAGCCTGAAGCGGGCGCCTACCAGAGCGCACCGCACAGCCACAGCCATAGCCATGCCCACGGCCACGATCACCCGTTCGTGCGCCTGCCTGCCCATTCCTGAACTGCCTGGAGCAACCAATGAAAAAGACTTTCGCCCTGTTTCTGCTGATGCTGGCTCTGCCTGCCTTCGCCCACCCCGGGCACGACGCCAACCCGCTGCAGGACGGCCTGCTGCACCCGCTGACCGGTCTTGACCACCTGCTGATGCTGCTGGGCACCGGTGTGCTCGCCGCGCTGACCCGGCGCAGCCTGACGCTACCCCTGGCAACCCTGGCGGCGATGTTCGGCGGCGCGGTATGCGGCCACCTGTTCGGCGATGTGCTGGGCATGGAAACCCTGATCGCCCTGTCGCTGCTGGTGGCTGCCGGTGCCGTGCTGCTGCCCAGCCGCCAGCTGCTGCTGGCAATGGCCATGCCGGTGTTCGCCCTGTTCCATGGCTGGGCCCATGGCGTGGAAGCCACGCCAAGCGCGTTCTGGCAGTTCAGCGCCGGCTTCGTCACGGTCAGCGGCCTGTTGCTGGCGGCCGGCTTTGCGGTCGGTTGCCTGTTGCGCAGGCATAGCGGCCTGCAGAAGGCCTTTGGCGGCGGCCTGCTGGCCGGCGCCGCGCTGGTACTGGCTGGTTGATGGGCAGCGACCTGGCGCTGTTGCGCCTGCTGCAGCTGGCCAGCCCTGGCTTGCCGGTGGGTGGCTTCACCTACTCGCAAGGCCTGGAGTGGGCGGTCGAGGCGGGCTGGGTACGGGACGTGGACGGTTTCGCTGCCTGGCAGCGCGAGCAGATCGACGACACCCTGGCCTGCCTCGACTGGCCGGTGCTGGCGCGCTTGTACCACGCCTGCCAGGCCGAGGACGCCGAAGCCTTCGGCCACTGGAGCCGCTTTCTGCTGGCCAACCGTGAAACCGCCGAGCTGCGTCTGGAAGAACAGCAGCGCGGCGCGGCGCTGGCACGGCTGCTGGACGGCTGGCAACTGGGCCAGGCGCCAGCCTGGCGGGCCAGCCTAGAACTCACCCAGCTGGGCGGTATGGCCTGGCTGGCTGCGCACTGGGCGATCCCACTGCGCCAGTTGGCCCTGGGCCATGGTTTTGCCTGGCTGGAGGGCGCGGTAATGGCCGGGGTCAAGCTGGTGCCGTTCGGCCAGCAGGCCGCCCAGACCTTGCTGCGCGACCTGGGGGCAGGGCTGCCCGCGGCCCTCGACCAGGCACTGGGCCTGGGCGATGACCAGCTTGGCGGCGGCCTGCCGTTGCTGGCCATTGCCTCATCGCGACACGAAACCCAATACACCCGTTTGTTCCGTTCCTGAGGACTGCCTGCATGCAAAGCTATCAACAACCACTGCGCGTCGGTGTCGGCGGCCCGGTCGGCTCCGGCAAGACGGCGCTGCTCGAAGCCCTGTGCAAGGCCATGCGCGACCATTACCAGATCGCAGTGGTCACCAACGACATTTACACCAAGGAGGACCAGCGTATCCTCACCGAAGCCGGGGCCCTCGAGCCGGAGCGCATCGTCGGTGTGGAAACCGGCGGCTGCCCGCACACGGCGATACGTGAAGATGCCTCGATGAACCTGGCGGCGGTCGAAGCCCTGGCGCGCAAGTTTGGCAACCTCGAGGTGATCTTCGTCGAAAGCGGCGGTGACAACCTGAGTGCCACTTTCAGTCCGGAGCTGGCCGACCTGACCATCTACGTGATCGACGTGGCCGAAGGCGAGAAGATCCCGCGCAAGGGTGGGCCGGGGATTACCAAGTCGGATTTCCTGGTGATCAACAAGACCGACCTGGCGCCCTATGTGGGGGCTTCGCTGGAAGTGATGGAGCGCGATACCCAGCGCATGCGCCCGCAGCGGCCATGGACCTTCAGCAACCTGAAGAAGGGCGAGGGGCTGCAGGCGGTGATCGACTTCATCGTCGAGCGCGGGATGTTGGGTGTGCGCGGCTGAAGACTATGTGCTGCACTTGAGGATGCTTGGCCGCTGCGCGGCCCCTTGTAGGAGCAGCCTTGTGCTGCGAAGAGGCCCGTACTGGCTATGCAGATCTGTT
Organism: Pseudomonas sp. 13159349; assembly: GCF_013305685.1. Classification (NCBI taxonomy): domain Bacteria; kingdom Pseudomonadati; phylum Pseudomonadota; class Gammaproteobacteria; order Pseudomonadales; family Pseudomonadaceae; genus Pseudomonas; species Pseudomonas sp. 13159349. The sequence goes on from NZ_CP045553.1 coordinate 2,861,995, forward strand.
GCCTGTACCGGCCTCTTCGCAGCACAAGGCTGCTCCTACAAAGGACGTGCCAAGCGAGTGATAAGCGATATGTATTGCCTCTCGTTATTTGTGGCAGCAGTTGGGCTTGTCCGGCTGCCCTTCATAACGGTCGTGGTGCCGCACCCAGTCCATGGTCCCGGCCTCGTTGCGCCCCAGTGGCGCGATGTCGAGGAAGTTGTAGGTGTTGACCAGGATGTCCAGCCCGCGGGCATAGGTCGAGTAGGTGTGGTACACGCTGCCGTCCGGCTCGCGGTAGAACGCACTCAGCCCGGGAAGCTCGCTTTCATCGCCCTCATATGGCTCATAGTTGTACTGCCGCTGGCCCTCGCTGCCGACGCTGACGCCAAAGTCCTCGTTGAAGCCGCTGCCATGTGACGAATACCAGGGAAACTGCCAGCCCATGCGCCGGCGGAATGCCTGGAACTCGGCATACGGCGCACGCGACACCGCCACCAGCGACACGTCGTGATGGGCCAGGTGCAGGTTGGCGCCGTCAAAGTGGTCGGCCAGGAATGAGCAGCCGTGGCAACCTTCGCTCCAGCCTTCGGCGAACATGAAGTGGTAAACCAGCAGTTGGCTGCGGCCTGCGAACAGGTCGGCCAGGCTCAGTTCGCCGTCCGGCCCCTGGAAGCGATACTCGTGCTCCACCTTGACCCAGGGCAGGGCGCGACGGGCTGCGGACAGCGCGTCGCGGTGGCGGGTGAAGGCCTTTTCGTGCAGCCACAGCTGCCGGCGGGCCGCCAGCCACTGGCTGCGGGAAACCACCGGGTGCCTGCTTTCGCTCGTGCTCATGGTGTTATCTCCACATTGGGTGATTCACACACTAGTCGAGCACGGGCGGGTTAAATCGACAGGTCGCGGCGGCCCAGCGATGAGTGGTACCGTTCAGCCCGAATGGGCGATATGCCCTTCGGTCAGCTCATCCGCTGCTTCATCTTCCCCTGGCAGCGCGGTTATCACACTGAAGTCGCTGATTTCCACCTGACCACCACCATAGCCCAGCAAATGGAAGGAAAACGCTTTGCGCGCGGTCGGGTTGTCGAAGCTGAACTCCATTTCCAGCGGCTCTTCGGCGGTCACTTTCACTTCGTAAGGCAAGCCCAGCGGTACGTCCTGCTCCAGCTGTTTGGCCTTGAGCTGGATATAGGCTGCGCGCTTGGGGTCCAGCGAACGTACCTTGACCCGTACGCGGGTATGCGAACCCTCGGGCATTTCCAGGTACTGGGCGCCGATCAGGTTGTCGGCCCAGTCATCTTTGATGCGCTTGCGCAGCTGGATCGGCGATGGGCCGCCGAACTGGTAACGCAGGTTGAGCGGTGTCTGCAGCAGGGACTGGTCGAGCACCCCGGCGAGGGCACCGATCTGCTGGCCCAGCAGGCTGTCGCCCAGGCCAAGGTAACGTGCCTGGTCGGCGATGAAGCCCTCGCTGGCGTAACGCCGGCAGCGCTGCTGGAAGTCGCATTCGGTGAACACACCCCGGCCGTCGTGATAGCGCAGCATGCCGTTGGTGTAGGAGATCATTTCACGACCGCTGTCGTAATCGCGGTACAGCGAGCGACCGCCGAGCGCCATGGGGATGGGCAGCGCAAAGTAGTCGAGCAGCGAGGTGGCCAGGTCGATATGGCCGTAGGTGCCCCGCTTGATCCGTGGCAACTGCGCCTGCTCCGGCGCCAGGGTGAGGTTGAAGCCCCAGGACGAGGCCAGGCGCACACCGTCGATGCCGTGGGACTCGTCGGAAGTCACCACCACCAGGGTGTCCTTGAGTACGCCCTGGCGTTCGAGGTTGTCGAGGAATGCACCGAGCGCATCGTCCAGGTAGGCGACTGCCGCCTGTTTCGGCGTGTCGTAGCGCTCCATGTACTCGAACGGCGCCGAGTAGGGCTGGTGGGTGCCCACGGTGAGCAGGGTCAACATCCATGGCTTGTCCTGCTTTTGCAGCTGGCCGACGTAGTTCAGCGCCCCCTCGAAGAAGGAGCGATCATCCTTGCCCCAGGGGAAGTCTAGGTAGTTCTTGTTGCGGAACCACTCCTGGCCGTGCACCGAGTCAAAGCCGATGTGCGGCATGATGCGGTCCTTGGCCATGAAGCGCAGGTCGGCACCCTGCAGGTAGTGGGTAGTGAAACCGGCCTGGCGCAACTGCGCTGGCAGGCAGGCCTGGTTGCGATCGTTCTGGGTCAGCAGCTCCATGCCCTTGGGCGTGCCGTTGGCCAGCTTGTCATAGTCACCGCAGAGCATCGCGTACAGGCCACGGATGGTCTGGTGGGTATGCAGCACGTAGTCCGGGGTGTTCATGCCGCGCTCGGCCCACTGGCTGAGCTTTGGCATCAGCTCTTCGTCGAAGCGGCTGTGCAGGACCTGGCGGTTGGGCCGCAGGTAGGCCCCGGGGATGCCTTCCACGGTGATGATCAGCAGGTTGCGGGCGTTGCCTGGCCCGGCGAGCAGCCGCTGGCCATGCAGGTCGGACTGGGTCAGGCCGGTACTGGCCAGAGGGGTGAAGGTATGTGTGCGGCCCATCCAGCCTTCGACCTGGCGCTGCAGGTTGCCGGCCCCGGCCGACAGCAACTGGTGGGTGAGGTTGTATTGCCGCCATTGGTCGGCGTCGGAAGGTACCAGTTGCTGGCTGCCCCAATGGGCGCCAAACAGCAGCAGCGGAATGGCCCAGGCCTTGCGTGGCACCGGCTGGCTGCGTTGGCTACGGCTGCGCCAGGCGATGGCCAGCCAGCCCAGCAGGCCGGTGCCCATGATCAAGGGCAGCCAGGCATGGGCCAGGCCACCACCGGTCGAGTTTTCCATGAACTGCGGGTCGAGCAGGTATGTCAGGTCAGCGCTGGTGGGCAAACGGCCAACCGCGCTGACCAGTTCGGCCGAAGCCACCCAGAGGGCCGCCCAGGCCAGCAATACGGGGAGCGCCAACCACCACGGCCGACGGTGCAGCAGCAAGACCAGCAGGCTGCCGAGTGCGAGGTCGGACAGGTAACCGAGCGGGTTGGACCAACCCAGCATGGCGCGCGTACCCAGTGGGATCACCAGTACCAGGGTCGCCAGGGCGACAAGCCGGGTACGTGGGTGGTCTGACAGGTTCTTCACGAAAACATCCCTTTTGCCATTAAATCGTCATGCAACTGTGCTTGATGATAACAGGCCGTGGCATGGAAGGCGGTCCGGGACAAAGCTGGTAACCAAAACCGGGCCCTTTAGCGCGGGCCCGGCCGATGGCAAGTATCAGAAGTAGTAGGGGAATTTCAGGCTGAAGGAAAAGTCCGGTGCGTCATCGGTCAGACCAATGGACAGGTTGGGCACGATGGTCAGGTTGTCGGTGGCGGCGAAGGTCATGCCGATGTTGAAGTTGGCTGCGTTGTAGTCGCTGTTGGAGATCGACTGCCAGTCACCACCATCCGGCTTTATCTTGCTCTTGCGGGCGAACTGGTCGGACACCGAGAACGACATGCTCATCTTCTCGTTCAGGGCAAAGGCGATACCGCCGCCGATCTGCCAGGAGTCGCCCAGCTTCACGTCGCCGGGTACCTTGCTGTTGACCTGTGGGCTGATGTCGCTGAACGAGTCTTCCATGTTGTAGGTATAGGACAGGCTGCCGAAGAGCACGGCCGGGTCGAACGTCTTGACCAGCGAGATGCCCGGCGTGATCGACCAGACGCCGTTGCCGGTCGGCAGGCTTTCCGGTACCGACAGGTTGTCGTTGCCCTCGACCTGGCGCAATTTGATGCCATAGGGGTCTTTGCCGGTCGGTGCCTTTATGCGCAAGGTAGCGACGGCGTCAGGCCAGGTCTCGTCTTCGTCGAGGAACTTGTAGGCGACGCCGACGTTGACGTCGCCAATTTCCGGGTCGCGGGTTACGGTTTCGTCCGAGGTGCTCGCCCCGGCTCCCCCCGCACCGCCGGAAGAGTAGGTGGATTCGCGGTACACCACCGGGACGTTGATGTCGAACTGCCAACGCTGGGCGAGGTTGTAGCGGGCAGTCATGTCCAGGGTCCAGTTATCTGCCTTCACCCGGTCAAGGTTGATACTGCCGAGGAAGATCGAGTCCAGTGCCAGGAAGCCGTTGAGCACCAGCGCCCGAGTATCGTAGTGGGTATAGGTGACACCGGTCTCGAAGCTGAACTTGCCGCCGCCGAAGAAGCCGCTGGCCTCGTTATACAGGTTGGACACGCTCTGTGCCGGTTCGGCGTCGGCGGTCAGCGCCTGACCATAGGAGCTGCCGGTGGTGCCCGGTGCACCCGATGCCACCGTCTGTGCGCCCTTGACCCCTTCGGCCGGGGACCTGACCAGGCGTTTGGGCGGTGGTGCTGCCGGGGTTTCCTCGACCTGGCGTACGCGCTGCTCCAGCACCATCAGCGCTTGCTGCTGGGCTTCGTAGCGACGTTTCAGCTCCATCAGTTCCTGCTTGAGAGCCTCAACCTGCGGGTCGGAGGCGGCGTAGAGCAATGTGGCCGGGGCCAAGGTGGTCAAACACACAAAAACTTTGAGCGATAAAGATCGGTGCATGGAATTGCCGTCCCTGCCGACTTCTTTTGATGAGACTGAGCGTAGATCAGTATCCGAATGTGCGAAGTCCTTTGAGCTGATCGAGGCTACCGTTCAGCGAAGCGGCTGTTGGCACGCTTTCACGCATCACCACATTGAGCGTGGTGACGTTGTTCACCCTGTTGCCATTGCCCAGCAGCGTCGAGTTCTGCATCAGGCCACCCTGCGCCAGACGCTGCACGCTGCTGCCCTGGTTGTTACTGGCATTGATATTGAACTGCACCCCTACGCCGCTGGCAGACACACTCAGCGCACCCGCGCCGTTTTCGCCCGTCAGCGTCTGGCCGTTGGCCAGTGCTTGGCCCTGCGGCTGCATGGCGGGCGCCTGGTTGGCCTTGGAGACATTGATGGCGACATCGTTGTAGGCGGTGTTGTTGTCGCCAGCGGCGCGTACCACCTGGGTAACACCCTCTGTGGTGTTGAGGCCGGCACCGCCCGTGACGGTACCGGTACCTGGTGCGGTGGATCCAGCTGACGTTGTGCCGGTGCCGCTTTCGTCGATCAACGACACATAGAATTGCGGTTTGATGGTTGACTGCTGAATCTGCATCGTGCTCGTGGCACCGATCACGTCCCCTTTGGCATTCTGCCAGGTGCTGGACATGACAATACCGAAACTCACGATCCGCCCCGGCATCACGTAGCGGCCACGCAGGGTCGCCAACTCATGGTCCTTCAGCTCGATGGGCTTGAACGTTTCGGCATGGGTGGGAAGGCTGACGGCCAGGCATGCGATCGCGAGCCAGAATGGGTTCTTCATTGGGGTGCTCCCCGGAGCCTCGTGCTCCTTGTCGTTGCAAGAGTCGTTAGAAGAAGTCGCTTTTGATGAAACCGAAGTCCAGCAGCTCTGCATCCTGCACCGGGGTGAAGTTGTTCACCCGGCCCTTGGCGGTCAGCGGCAGGGGCGGGTCGAGCAGGATGTTGTGCTTGTCGTAGCCTTGGCCGATGACGGCGAAGATGATGCCGTTCCAGCCCTTGAGAAAATCATCGACCTTGTAACGCTTGTGGCCCAGTACCGGGTCACCGATATACACCCAACCCTTGTCGACCTTCTGCATGACCACGAAGTGCTTGTAGCCGCGCACGTCCATCAGCACCACGACCGGGATGCGCACGCTGTGCAGGGTCTCGGGTGCCACCCGGTAGCCGCGGGCACGCATCCCCAGGCTTTCCACGTAGCGTTTCATGTCGAGCATCGAGAAGCCTTGCGTGCGCACCAGGTCCTGGTCGGCGTGGGCCAGCATACCTTCGATGATCTGTTGCTCGTCCACATCCAGCCAGTAGGCCTGGCGCAGGATGGTGGCCAGCGCGGCGGCGCCGCAGCTGAAGTCGGTTTTCTGTTGCACCAGGTCAGCGAACTTGCGCTCGCGTACGCTCTGGATGGGCTTGAACACCACGGCGCCGCCCGGCAGGACGGACAGCGGCATTTGTGCAGCTTCGCTCATGCTGGCCAGGCACAGCAAAAACGCCAGGGCAATGATGCGCATGATCGGATGCCTTCCGGTTCTGTTGAAGAAAGGCCCCCCGAAAGGGGCCTCAAGCACAGCGATCAGAACGAGGTGTTGGAGATGGCCAGCGAGTTGCTCTGCTGGTTGCCCACACCGGCTGCCACGTTCACGCCCAGGTTGCCACTGCCGCCATTCACCGAACCACTAAGGGTTGCAGTGTTGGTAACAGGGTTTGCCCATCCGGTCGGGGTCAGCACTTGGAAGGACACGGTATTGCTCAAGTCGTAGGCACTGCTTTCGCTGTAGCTCTTCGACACGTCGTTCGACGATTGAGACGATTTCTCGCCAGACTTTTCAAACGCCGATTCCGATGCATTGGCATAGGACGACTCGTGAGCCTTCTCATACGAGGAGTCGCGAGACTTCTCGTAGCTCGATTGGCGAGCCTTGTCATACGACGAGTCGAATGCCTTCTCGAACGACTTGTCGTAAGAGCTTTCCCGCGAGTGGTCGACATCCACATTGAGCGATGCATTGAGCGAGGCATCGAAGCTGTCGGTGCGAGTGCGCTCGTGACGGCCGTAATCGGTGCTCGTGGTGCGGGTCGCATCGGCTGCCGCAGCCAGGGAGGCGCTCAGGCTGGCACTGCTGGACGAACTGGCGTTGCCGGACATCGAACCACTGGCATTCCAGCTGTTGGAGCCGCTGGCAGTGGAACTGTGCGAACCACTGGCGTTCATGCTGCTCGAACCGCTGGAGTTCCAGCCACTGGAGCCACTGGAGCTGGCACTTCGCGAGCCGGCCACGCTGAAGCTCGATGACGAGCTGCGGTCGTCGGTCGAATTGAACGTGCCCTCACGCGAGCTGGAACCGCTCTTGGTGGTGGTGATGGTCAGCGTATCCACCCGGTAGGTGCGGTCGGCGCCGTTGTTCACCGTCAGGCCTGGGCCGTTCTGGTCGGCAGAGGCGGTGGCAGTGGCATTGCCCAGCGGGGCACCGGTGTTGGCGATGGCCATGGTGTTCTTCTGCTGGTTCAGGTCGCCGCCAGCGATGTTGATGCCGACGTTACCCTCGGCACCATCGGCCGAGCCGGTCATGACTGCCGAGTTCTGGGTGGACCAGTTGTCGACACGGTTGTTGTTGCTGAACTGGCGAACGTCAGCGGTGGCTTCGGCGGTGCCGAACACGAAGCTGTTGTCCAGGCTGGACTCGGACGATGCATTGGCAATAGCCGCAGCATTGTCCTGCTGGTTGCCGTTACCGGCTGCCACGTTGACACCCACGTTGCCGCTTGCACCCGTGGCCGAGCTGCTCATTTCGGCTTCGTTGATGGTGCCTTGGTTGGTGATGGTATTACCCGTGCTGCGTTGGCTGTCCATGGCGTTGGCTGTGGCATACACAGGGATCCGGGTGGGAGGAGGGGTGTGATGCCCGTTATTGTGGTGACCATTGTGGTGCCCGCCACGCCGGTCGTTCTGATCAGCTTGTACAGCAACAGCCATGACCGCAGCAATTGCGAAAACCAGAGGCTTGATTGCCATCGAGGGTTTCATGGTGATTCTCCGTACTTTTAGGTTAAGTGTTGTTCTTAACTGGATGGGTCAATCCGCGACCCGGATGCTCAAGGTGTTGGCCATTCGGTTTCCCACCCCGGCACTCTGGTTCAACTGAATCACTCCACGGCTACCGGTGAATGCCTGGTCACTGGTGGTGACCTGGCGATGGCCAGTTGAAGTGTCAATCGGACCGGAGTTGTTGAGCAGCGCCACGTTCTGTTGCATGAGGACGCTGTCGTCGATGCTTTGCGGCTGGGCACCGAGGCTGATGCTCAGTGCGTTCGCTTGCTGGGTGTTGGCGCCGGCGCTCTGGTTGACCCCCAGGGCGCCGCTACCGTTGCTGAAGGCGTCGCCCTGTATGGTCGCGCGCGCGTCCATCGCGGAAGTTGCGGGGGCGTTCAGCCGTTGGCGGATTTGCGTGGTGGCGCCAGCCTCGGGCCCTGAGGCGAAGGCGCGCGCGTTGGCCTGTTGCTGTTGGTCGCCGGCTGCCTGGTTGACCGACAGGTTGCCCTGGTAACGGCTGCCCGAGCTGTCGATGTCGGCATTGTTGATCACGGGGACCGGGGATTGCGCGAAGGCCGATGTACTGCACAGCGTGACCAGGATCAGCAGCGTGTGCTTCATCTCACTTGCCTCCGGTCAGGATCTGCAGCGGCGCCAGGCCGCGCTGCACACTCGAGTTGACCATGTTCGAGATGCCATTTCCCGAGCCTGTACCGCGGCCACCGGCCAGGTTGGGCAGTTGGGATTGGTTATTGAGGTTGCCGCCCAGGTTGTTGGTCTGCTGGGTAATCAGGGTGCTGATGCCCGCACCGCTGCTGATGTTGGCGAAGTCGCCATCACTCAGTTCGTTGGTTTGCTTGAGGATGTGAGCGGAAGGATTGGCATTGACGGTGGTGGGGTTGGGGTCGGGTCTTAACGGCGGGACCACAGCGTTGCGTGTCTGCACATCACGGGTTATCACGATGATGCCGTTGTCGGCCTGGGCCGTCAGGCTCAACGAACCCAGCACATAGCCCATCAGCAGCAGGTGATAAAGGCGTTTGTCAGTTTTCCTCACGACGGCAACTCCTTCAATGAGCGCTGGCCCTGTTCAGCGATGTGAACGAGGGAGCAGAAGGTGTGCCGCTTTCGAGAAGCGGTTTCAGATCAAAAGGTTAAGGTAGGCACCATGACAAGCTGCGGCATATTCTGTCTCAGGGCTGAAACAGGCAGCCGCGAGTGGTGCAGGCAGAGCCAGTGTTGGCCTTGATTGGAAGGGTTTTTGCAGGAGTGTTTCAGCGCCTTGACATTACTTTCGATGCCCCGCAAGACCTCATGTTTTCAGGGGCTTCGCCCTACAAGGGTGTGTCAGTGGGTTAACACTCGGTGGGGTAGGATGGCGTATTGCTATCAATGAGCTTAGCTACTGTTTGCAGTGCCAGCAACTGGCGTTGTGGCCAATTGCCCTCAATTATTTTGTACGCCTGCTCATGCCGTTGCAGCCAGTGCAGGCTGTCGTCGAAAAAGCGCTGGCGGTCGCGCAGTTCGGGCTGGCTGCGCTGGCCATCGGCAACCCAATCCACACCTTGCGGGCTCAGCAGCAGGTGCAGGTGGTAATGCCGCGCCAGCAACGCCTGTTCCAGCCAGGCCGGGCAGTCGCCGAACAGGGCGTGGCTCCAGAGCATGTTGCTGAGCAGGTGAGTGTCGAGAATCAGTAGCGACGGTGCCTGCTCACGGGCCTGGTCTTCCCAGGCCAGCTGACCACGAGCGATGGCAGGGATATCGGCATAGCAGGTGTCGCGGCGTTCCTGATCGATGAAGTGGCGCACGTATTCGGCCACCACCACGCCGCCGAAATGCGCCTGGATCACACCGCTGAGCCAGCTCTTGCCACTGGATTCCGGGCCGCACAGCACCAGTACTTTCATGGATTGTGCCGCGCTCATGGCTGCACCAACGCCGGGTCACGGCGCCATTCCAGCCAGCCGCGCACGGCAATCAGGGTGAGCACGGCGAAGAAACCGGCGGTGAAGTACAACTGCTGGTGCAGGTACTGGCCCACGTAGACGATATCTACCACTACCCACAGCGGCCAGCACTGCAGGCGCTTCTGCGCCATCCACAGTTGTGCCACCAGGCTGAAGCCGGTCAGGGTAGCGTCCAGCCAGGGCAGGACGGCGTCGGTCCAGGTGGCCATCGCCGCGCCCAAGGTGGCGCTCAACAGCACCCCGCCGGCCAAACCGACGAGCAATGCCGGGCGCTGCAGGCGGGTGACCTGGCGGGCGTCTTCAGCATGGCCCGGGCGCTTCCATTGCCACCAGCCGTAGACCTGCAGGATGGCATAGGCCAGTTGCAGCAACATGCCGGAGTACAGCTTCACCTCGTAGAACAGCCAGCCATAGATCAGCACCATGACCAGACCGATGGGCCAGCACCAGGCATTCTGCTTGACCGTGAGCCAGACAGCGGTGACGCCGAGGACGGCGGCGATGAGTTCAAGGCCGGACATCGGCGATCCTTGGAGACTGCGGGGGAAGGGCGCGATTGTAGCGGGTCGGCCGGGGAAGGTGTAGGGCGTTGGGGTCTTTGGGGCTGCTTTGCAGCCCATCGCGACACAAGGCCGCTCCTACAGGGGGACGCGATCGTCTGTAGGAGCGGCCTTGTGTCGCGAAAGGGCGCAAAGCGCCCCCGGCATTCTCAACCTTATACCCGGAACTGCCGCAACAACTGCTCCAGCTCTTCGCTCAGCTGCCCCAGCGCCATCCCGGCATCGCTGGATTGGCGCGCTGCATCGGCGGTCTGCTGAGACAACCCGGCAGTATCCAGCACGTTGCGGTTGATTTCTTCTACCACGTGCGACTGCTGCAAGGTGGCGCTGGCGATGGAGGCATTCAACGCCGTGAGGTTGTTCAGTGATTGGTTGATGGCATCCAGGCTGGCACCGGCCTCGCGGGCCTGCTCGACCGTCTGGCGCGAGGCCTCGCTGCTAGTGTCGATGGCTTTGACCGCAGCGTCCGACTGGCTTTGCAGGTGCTCGATCATGGTATGGATCTCGGCCGTCGACTGCGCCGTGCGCTGGGCCAGCAGGCGCACCTCGTCGGCGACCACGGCAAAGCCACGGCCCTGCTCGCCGGCCCGCGCCGCCTCGATGGCCGCGTTCAGCGCCAGCAGGTTGGTCTGTTCGGCGATGGAGCGGATCACATCCAGTACACCACCGATGCGCGTGCTGTGCCCGGCCAGTTCACGGATCACCTGCACGGCCTGGTCGATGGTCAGCGACAGCCGGTCGATCTGCGCCAGGCTGCCGTGAATGGCCTCCTGGCCGTGTGCCACCTGCTGTTGCGCGGTGCGCATTTCACCAGCGGCCTGCTCGGCGGTCTTGGCCACGTCTTGCACGGCGTAAGTCACTTCGTTGACCGCAGTGGCCACCTGGTCCATCTGCAGCGACTGTTGGGCGCTGTGCTGCTGCGCGGCACCGGCGTTGTCGCCGACATGCCCGGCGGACCGGGCCAGGGCATGGGCCGCGCCTTGTAGCTGGCCGACCACGCCTTGCAGCTTGCCATTGAAGCGGTTGAAGTGCTCGCCCAGGTGGGTGATTTCGTCACGGCCGTGAGTGTCCAGGCGTCGAGTCAGGTCGCTTTCGCCGCTGGCGATGTTGCCCATGGCCTGCACTGCTTCCTGCAACGGGCGGGCGATGCTGCGCGCAATCAGCATGACCACCAGCGCCATCAGCAGGGCGATGGCCACGCCCACCAGCGAGGCGTCGCGCAACTGGCGGGTGAATTCGGCCTGCACGTCATCGACGTACACGCCTGAGCCAATGATCCAGCCCCAGGGCTTGAACAGCTGGATGTAGGACGTCTTGGCCACCGGCTCGCTGGCGCCAGGCTTGGGCCAGCGGTAGTTGACCGGCCCGGCGTCCTGCTGCCGAGCCAGGGCGACCATCTCGTTGAACACGGCAAAGCCGTCGGGGTCGCGGATGGCCGACAGGTCCTGGCCGTCGAGCTTGGGGTTGGCCGGATGCATGATCATCTTCGGCCCCAGGTCGTTGATCCAGAAGTAGTCATCGTGGTCGTAGCGCAGCGCCCGCACCACTTGCAGCGCCTGTTGCTGGGCCGCTTCACGGCTGAGCGTGCCGGCTGCCTCCAGCTCTTGGTAATAGGCCAGCACACCGGCTGCGGTCTGCACCACGTGGCGGGTTTTCTCCGCTTTGGCCTGGTACAGGTCACCGTGGATCTGGCGCAGCATCAGCAGGCCCAATACCACCAGCATGGCCACCGCCACCAAAAGGATCAGCCACAGACGGCGGCTGATAGACATCGATCTCAGGGTTTTCATACCACAGCTCCCGCATTGTTCTTTTTATTCAGGCACATCCAAGCATGCTTTGCGCGAGGCCCCCACACGACTAATGGCTAAGTGCTATCCATTCAATAGTCTGCAGCAGTTTGTACAAGGTGATTGCGAAGGCGCTCTGCTAGGATTTCGGCCGCGCAAGATGAAACCTTTAGGCGGCGTGAACTTTTCTACTGGCATTACGCCCAACAGTCGCTGTAAAACAGCCGGGCCGCGCGCGGCAATTTCAAGCAAATCAAGAACAAGGGGCCTGCAACGAGCAGTGCTCCATCGGGGGAACGATGGATTTTTGGACTGCCTTCCAGGCAATCATCTTAGGCGTGGTCGAAGGGCTGACGGAGTTTCTGCCGATCTCCAGTACCGGCCACCAGATCATCGTCGCCGACCTGATCGGGTTTGGTGGCGAACGGGCCATGGCTTTCAACATCATCATTCAGCTGGCGGCGATTCTGGCGGTGGTGTGGGAGTTTCGCGGCAAGATCTTCGACGTGGTCTTCGGCCTGACCAGCCAGCCCACGGCGCGGCGTTTCACCGGTAACCTTTTGCTGGCTTTCCTGCCGGCAGTGGTGCTGGGCGTGCTGTTCGCCGACCTGATCCACGAATATCTGTTCAACCCGATCACCGTGGCGGCTGCGCTGGTGGTGGGCGGGGTGATCATGCTCTGGGCCGAGCGCCGCGAGCACCGTGTGGAGGTAGACCACGTGGACGACATGCGCTGGAGCCACGCGCTGAAGATCGGCTTCATCCAGTGCCTGGCGATGATCCCGGGCACTTCGCGCTCCGGCTCGACCATCATCGGTGGCCTGCTGTTCGGCCTGTCGCGCAAGGCAGCGACCGAGTTCTCGTTCTTCCTGGCGATGCCGACCATGGTCGGTGCGGCAGTGTATTCGGGCTACAAGTACCGCGACCTGTTCCAGCCTGGTGACCTGCCGGTATTTGCCATTGGCTTCGTGACTTCGTTCATCTTTGCCATGATCGCCGTGCGTGGCCTGCTCAAGTTCATTGCCAACCACAGCTACGCGGCGTTCGCCTGGTATCGCATTGCCTTTGGCCTGCTGATTCTGGCGACCTGGCAGTTCGGCTGGGTTGACTGGGCGACGGCCCATGGCTGAGGCGTCACGGGGACAAAGGGTGGAGGGCGTACGTAATGTGCGCCTGAAGCTGCTGCTGTTGGGCCTGCTGTGCCTGCTGCCCGCCCTGGGCGCGGCGCGCATGGCCTGGGTCGACCAGGCCTGGTGGCCGCTGGCGTTGTACCCGGCAATGAGCCTGATCAGCCTGCTGCTGTATTGGCAGGATAAACAGCAGGCGCGTACCCAGGCCTGGCGTACGCCCGAGAAGGTGCTGCATGCCAGTGAGCTGCTGGGCGGCTGGCCGGGGGCACTGCTGGCGCAGCAGCTGTATCGACACAAGACTCGCAAGGTTTCGTACCAGCTGGTGTTCTGGGGGATTGTGCTGGTGCACCAGGTGTTCTGGGCGGACTGGCTGTTTCTTGGCGGGCGGTATCTGCCCTTCAGTTGATATGTGATTGTGCCGGGCTCTTCGCGGGCTTGCCCGCTCCCACAGGATTTTCACTGCCCTCAAGGCCTGTGGAGTACCTGTAGGAGCGGGCAAGCCCGCGAAGAGGCCGGCACAGGCTAGCTAGATTACCAACCCCACCTGCAACCGCTTCGGCAACCGCCGCACCACCAGCTGGTGCGAGCGCTGCAACAGATCACACAGCTCCTCACGCCCCATGGGGTAGGGCGATGCCATGCTGATCCACCGCGCCCGTGCCAGATACGGCGCAGGCCGCACCCCCGGGCGATCGCAATAGCCGAGAAACAGTTCGTCGGCCACTTTGAACGACAACCCCGCACCCGCCAGGTCGAGCACCGCGAACATCTTGTTGCCTGCTACGGAGAACACCCGGATGCCGCCCCATTTGTAGTCTTCCCGCGCACCCGGCAGGCTCAGGCAGAACGCTGCCACCTGGGCTTCGCTCATGTTCCGCTCAGACATACTTTTCTCCACAGGCCTCGAACGACGCCGCCAGGTGGTCGATCCATACCCGTACCGCAGGCAGCAAGCCGCGCCGGTGCGGGTACACCGCCTGCAGGTAGCCACCCGGCAGCGACCAGTCCGGCAGCAGGCGCACCAGTTCGCCACGCTCCAGTTCTTCTTCACAGAACATGCTGGGCAGCGCGGTAAACCCGAGGCCTGCCCGTACAGCAGCATTACGTACTACGAAATCATCGATGGCAAGGCGCGGTTCCAGGGCGATTTCCTGCTGTTTGCCGTGGGGGCCGAACAGCCGGAAGTGTACCAGCCGGTCCGCCTCGGCAGCGCCCAGCACCGGCAATGATGCCAGTTGGCCCGGTTCGCGGATGTGGTCGGCGAAACCGGGCGCTGCAACCAGTTGCATCTGCGCCTGGCGCAGGCGGCGGGTGACCAGGGCCGGGTCTTCATCGCCCAGGTCGCGTACGCGCAGGGCCACGTCGATACCTTCGGAAATGAGGTCTACCCGGCGGTTGAGCAGCACCATGTCCAGTTGCACCAGCGGGTACTGCGCAAGAAAGCGGCTGATCACATCCGGCAGAAAGGCGTGGGCCAATGCCACCGGGCACGACACCCGCAAGCGCCCGCGCGGTTCGCTGCTCATGCTGGCCACGGCTTCGTCGGCGGCTTCGGCTTCCAGCAGCATGGCCTGGCAGTGGTGCAGGTAGCGCTCGCCCACCGCGGTGAGCTTCAGTTGCCGTGTAGTGCGTTGCAGCAGGCGCGTGCCCAGGCGTTCTTCCAGCTCGGCGATACGCCGCGAAAGGCGCGATTTGGGGATGCCCAGCTGGCGGCCCGCTGCGGCGAAACCGCCGGCTTCGACCACGCGGGCGAAGTAGAAAAGGTCGTTGAGGTCTTGCATGGGAATGTCTCACTGTTCCACCAGTAGGACAAACTAACGCATTTTTGCTGCCTTATCAGCCATTGTTGATGTCGGTAGGATTCTCCCCATCGTGATCGCCCAATGTCGCGGTCTTCATTCACAGGAGAATCCCATGAAACTGTTGCACATCGATTCCAGCATCCTGGGCGACAATTCCGCCTCCCGCCAACTGAGCCGTGAAGTGGTCGAAGCCTGGAAAGCCGCCGACCCGAGCGTGGAAGTGGTGTACCGCGACCTGGCCGCTGACGCCATCGCCCACTTCTCCGCGGCAACCCTGGTAGCGGCTGGCACCCCGGAAGACATGCGTGACGCAGCCCAGGCCTTCGAAGCCAAGCTGAGCGCGGAAACCCTGGAAGAGTTCCTGGCTGCCGATGCCGTGGTGATTGGTGCGCCGATGTACAACTTCACCGTGCCGACCCAGCTCAAGGCCTGGATCGACCGCGTTGCCGTCGCCGGTAAGACTTTCCGTTACACCGAAGCCGGTCCGGAAGGCCTGTGCGGCAACAAGAAGGTAGTGCTGGTGTCCACCGCCGGTGGCCTGCACGCTGGCCAGCCGACTGGCGCCGGGCATGAGGACTTCCTCAAGGTATTCCTGGGTTTCATCGGCATCACCGACCTGGAAATCGTCCGCGCCCATGGCCTGGCCTATGGCCCTGAGCACCGCAGCCAGGCGATCGATGCTGCCCAGGCGCAGATTGCCAACGAGCTGTTTGCTGCTGCCTGATCGAAGGTACGCGATCGAATGTAGGAGCGGCCTTGTGTCGCGATGGGCCGCGAAGCGGCCCCAGGGTTTCAGCGTTGACGCCGAGAATTCTGGGGCCGCTTTGCGGCCCATCGCGACACAAGGCCGCTCCTACAGTGATCGCGTCGGCCTGGTGTCAGGCCACTGGAATAGCCGGGTCAGCCGCTGCCAGCGCCGCAGCACGTTCGGCCGCCGGTGGATAGATCCACACGGTATTGATCTGCGCCTTCAAAACCTTGGCTTCGGCCTTGTCCTCCGGTGGCGACACCGTGCGTTCCCACCCTTCGGTATACACCGCCCCCCAGGCCCCAAGGTCCAGGCAGGTCACGTACTTGGGCTGGCTGTAGGTCTTCGGTGCCACGCCAATCAGCTCGGCCGCCGCATTGTTGCCCGCATGACGCCCCAGCGGAATCGCATGCTGGCAGGACATCACCGCATGATTGCCAGCCTCGTCGCAGGCGGCGTAGGCCACATCACCCGCCGCGTACACGGCATCATTGCCTTTCACCTTGAGATTGCCATCGACATGCAAGCGGCCCTGGCGGTCGCGCTCGCCACTGATCTGTTCGGTGAGCGGGTTGGCCTTGAAGCCCACGGTCCAGATCACCGTGCTGGCGTCGATGCGCTGGCCGTTGTCCAGCACCACGCCGGCAGGGTCGACCGAGGCTACCGTGGCGCCACAGATCCACTCCACGCCCAGGGCCTCGGAGGCCTGCTCGATGGCGGGGCGGATGCCGTCACCCAGGGCCGCGCCAATCCTCGCCCCACGGTCGACCACCACCACGCGCAACGCTGCGTCCTCGCCGAGGATTTCGCGCAGGCGGGCCGGCAGTTCGGTGCCGGTCTCGATGCCGGTAAAACCTCCACCGGCCACCACCACGGTATTGCGCGCCGGTGTGTCGGGCAGGTTGGCCAGTGACTTCAGGTGGGTTTCCAGGCGCGCGGCGCTGTCGAGCTTGTCGACATCGAACACATGCTCGATGCCGACCATGTCGGGCCGGTTGAGCACGCTGCCGCAGGCCATGATCAGGCGGTCGTAGGGCAGGGTGCATTGGGTTCCGCTGCGGGTGCGATAGCCCACACGGCGGGCCGCTTCATCTATATGAAAGGCCGTGCCCTGCACGAAGCGGACGTTGGCGGCATCGAACAGCTCCTGCAACGGCGCGGCCATGGTATGTACGTCGGGTTCGTAGAAGCGCGGGCGCACATGCAGCTCGGCCTGGGGTGCAAGCAAGGTGACCTCGACATCCTTGCGGCCATGGAGGTCAAGCTGGCGGGCGGCGCTGAGCGCGCTCCACAGGCCGGCAAAGCCCGCGCCTATGATCAGGATCTGCTTCATGGTTGTGCTCCTCTAAAGTTCGGTTAACAAGGTAGACCCTGTTGCTGGATATTGGGGAGCGAGCATGCTTCAGAATGTTGGCGGCGTGATCACCCAGATCACCACGGCATCGACTTCACCGGGGTTGCCGTAGCGGTGCGGTTCCTGGCTCGAGAAGCTGAAACTGTCTCCTTCACCCAGCTGGAAATGCCGCTCGCCCACCCACAGCTCGAAGCTGCCGCTAAGGATGTAGCCGGCCTCTTCACCGTCGTGGCTGTAGCTCTGTTGGCTGTAGCTGCCCGGAGGGAAGCGCGAATGCAGGATTTCCAGCTGACGGTTGGGCTGGGGCGTGAGCAGTTGATCGACGATACCGTCTTCGTAATGCACGCTCAGGCGGCTGTTGCGTCGTACCACATAGCCCTGGTCTTCGGGCGCAGTGATGGCTTCGCTGGCGAAGAACCACTGGATGGTCACCCCCAGGCTGCGGGCGATGTTGAACAGCGCCGGAATCGATGGATAGGAGAGGTTGCGCTCCAGCTGGCTGATGTAGCCGGCGGTCAGCTCACTGTGCGCGGCCAGCTCCGCCAGGGTCATGCCACGGCGCTTGCGCAGGCCGCGAATGCGGCTGCCGAGAAACTGCGGCGCGGCGCCCCCGGCTTCGCTGGCGGGGGGCTGGGGGAGTTGGCTCATGCACGTCGGTCCATCGTAAAAGCCGCAGTATGTACAGCCTCAGAGCGCCCAGGCAACCGTCAGGCCATCGTGAATCGCTTCTTCGGCGGTACGCGGCGCCAGGCAGTCGCCAATGCGGCGCACCTCGACCAAGCCAGCCAGCTCCGTTGCCAGGCGGTCTTCCGGTTGATGGCCCTGGCACAGTACCAGGGTGTCGATGCCTTCGAAGATCATCGGTTCGCCGCTGGCGGTGTGCTGCAGGTACACCGTGTTGTCGTCGCAGCCATACAGGCGGGCATACGGTGTGATGGGAATACCCAGGCGATGCAGCTCGCCGGCCAGTTGGTCGCGCACGTACAGCGGCAGGCTTTCGCCGCAATGGGTGCCATTGACCGCCAGCTGCACCTGGTGGCCGTCGCGTACCAGGCGTTCGGCGATGCCGGGGCCGATCCAGTCGCAGCGCCAGTCGATCACCAGTACCGAGCGGCCCGGTTTTGCTTCACTGCGCAGTATTTGCCAGGCATCCACCACCTGTAGATCACCGGTGCGCTCGAAGGCCGGCCAGTAGGGGGTGGCACCGGTGGCGGCGATCACCAGGTCGGGGCGTTCCCGTTCGACCAGTGCGCGGTCGACCCGGGTGTTGCGCACCACTTCCACGCCCGCCAGGGCCATTTCCCGTTGCAAGTTGGTGCTGGCGCCACCGAACTCGCTGCGCCGTGGCAGCAACTGGGCCAGCAGCACCTGGCCACCGAGCTGCGGGCCAGCCTCGTACAGCGTGACCTGATGCCCGCGCGCAGCGGCCACGGCGGCGGCTTTCATGCCGGCGGGCCCGCCACCGGCCACGAGGATGCGCTTGGGGCGGGTGGTGGGTGGCAGTTGCTCGTACTGCAACTCGCGGCCAGTCTCTGGTCGCTGGATGCAGGAAATGGGCAGGCCGCGGTGGAAATGGCCGATGCAGGCCTGGTTGCAGGCGATACAGGCACGTACGTCCTCGACCTGGCCATGCTCGGTCTTGTTGGGCATCTGCGGGTCGCATATAAGCGCGCGGGTCATGCCGCAGACGTCGGCCTGGCCACGGGCCAGGATCAGTTCGGCTTCCTGGGGCTGGTTGATACGCCCGGTGACGAACAGCGGGATGCTCAGGTGTTGTTTGAAGGTGCCGGCCTCACGGGCCAGGTAGGCCGGTTGAATAGCCATCGGCGGCACGATATGCACGGCGCCGCCGAGGGACGCCGACGTCCCGGCAACGATGTGCAGGTAGTCGAGCTGGCCTTGCAAGGCAACCGCTGCGGCCAGCGATTCATCCTCGCTCAGCCCTTGGCTGTCGCGCTCGTCGGCACTGATGCGCAGGCCGATGATGAACTGTTCGTCGGTAGCCGCGCGTACGGCGGCCAGCACTTCGCGCAGGAACCGCAGGCGCTGCTCCAGCTCACCGTTGTAGCCATCCGAGCGCTGGTTTACCCGCGGGTTGAGGAACTGCGCAGGCAGGTAGCCATGGCTGGCCACCACTTCAACGCCATCCAGCCCGGCCTGGTGCAGGCGGCGGGCAGCGCTGGCATAGCCCTGGACGATCTCGTCGATCATCGCTTGGTCCAGTGCGCGCGGCATCACCCGGAAGCGTTCATTGGGTACCGCGGACGCCGAGTAGGCCACCGCCAGCAAACCGTCCGCCGACTCCATGATCTCCCGCCCGGGGTGGAACAGTTGTGACAGCACCACGGTGCCATGCTCATGGCAGGCCTCGGCAAGCTGGCGGTAGCCGTCGATGCAGGCATCGTCGGTGGCCATCAGCACATGCGAGGTGTAGCGAGCGCTGTCATGCACCCCGGCCACCTGCAGCACGATCAGGCCCACGCCACCGGCGGCGCGGGCGCGCTGGTAGGCGATGAGCTTGTCGTTGACCAGGTTGTCGGTAGGCAGGCAGGTGTCGTGGCCGGTGGACATGATGCGGTTCTTCAAGCGTTTGCCGCGGATCTGCAAGGCTTCGAACAGATGAGGGAAGGCGGTCTGCATACAGGCGGCTCCGGTGCGATGTTGTTCTTGTTTTTTTATAAAAGTGTAGCACCAGTAAAAAATCAACTTGTTTTTTTACTAGTCGGCGACTAGGTTTTTCTCACCCTCGTGGCGAGGGCGTGACCTCACAACAACAAGAAAACGGGCCCCTCGGGCACCGGCAGGAGGCAACTACGATGCAGGTATTCCCACGTGTAAGCAGCCTTTGCGCAGCGTTGCTGGCCATGGGCCTGGGCAGTGCGCAAGCGGCACCGCAGATGGTCGTGGTCGGCTATGGTGGTGCCGGCCAGAAAGCTCAGGACGAGGCGATCTTCAAACCGTTCAGTGCCCAGGATGGCAGCAAGCTGATCCAGAGTGAGTACAACGGCGAGATGGCACGGATCCAGGTAATGGCCGAGACCGGCAATGTCGACTGGGACGTGGTGCAGATAGAAGGGCCTGACCTGATGCGCGGCTGCGACGAGGGCGTCTACGAGCAGTTGGACTGGCAGCGCATGGGCCATGCGGATGAACTGATTGCCGACGCCGCACAGGCCTGCGGCTCGGCCGCGCTGGTATGGAGCGTGGCCATTGCCTATGACCGCAACAAGCTGGCACAGGCGCCTGCGTCGTGGGCCGACTTCTGGGACGTGAGCAAGTACCCGGGCAAGCGCGGCCTGCGCAAGCGTGCGGTGTACAACCTGGAGTTCGCCCTGATGGCAGATGGGGTGAAGGTCGAGGATGTGTACCAGGTCCTGGCCACCCCGGCAGGGGTCGAGCGTGCCTTTGCCAAGCTCAGCGAGCTCAAGCCGTATATCCAGTGGTGGGACGCCGGCGCCCAACCTGCCCAGTGGCTGGCGGCGGGAGACGTGGTGATGACCTCGACCTATAGCGGGCGCATCGCCGTGGCGGCCCAGCAGGGCAGCCCGCTGGCGGTGGTCTGGCCTGGCAGCCTGTATGGCATGGATTACTGGGCGATCATCAAAGGCTCGCGGCATGTCGACCAGGCCAAGCGGCTGATTGCCTACGCCAACCAGCCGGACACCCAGGTGCGTTATGTGCAGCAGATTCCCTATGGGCCGACCAACACCCAGGCGGCGGCGAAGCTAGACCCGTCCCTGGCCAGCTGGGTGCCTACTTCGCCGCAGAACCTGCAGGGGGCGTTGGCGATGAATGTGGAATTCTGGGTCGACCATGGCGAAGAGCTGGAACAGCGCTTCAATGCGTGGGCCAGCAAATAGCGTACTGCAAAGGTATAACGATGATGACCACAACGGAACAAAGCCTGCGCCAGGAGCTGGCCGCCTGCTATCGGCTGATCGCCCATTTCCGCATGAGCGACCTGATCTTCACCCATATTTCCCTGCGCCTGCCGGGGCCGGAGCACCACTTCCTGATCAATCCGTACGGCTTGCTGTTCGATGAGATCACGGCCTCCAGCCTGGTGAAGATCGACCTGCAGGGCCGGCCGGTTGAAGCGACGCCGCACCCGGTCAACCCGGCCGGTTTCGTCATCCACAGCGCCATCCATGCTGCCCGCGAGGATGCCCGCTGTGTGTTGCACACCCACACCCGGGCAGGTTGTGCGGTGGCGGCGCTGGAATGTGGGCTGCTACCGCTCAACCAGATGTCCATGGAGTTTTATGGCAAGGTGGCATACCACGCCTATGAAGGGATTGCGCTGGACATGGATGAGCAGCGAAGGCTGGTAGCCGACCTAGGCGACAAGCCGGTGATGATCCTGCGCAACCATGGCCTGCTGACCACTGGGCGCAGCGTGGCCGAAGCATTCCTGCGCATGTACTACCTGGAGAAGGCGTGCGAGATCCAGTTGGCGGCACAGAGTGCCGGGCAGGTGATTTTGCCGCCGGCCGAAGTGTGCGCGCATACCGAGCGGCAGTTCAATGAGCCTGGACGAGGGTTGAAACAGGGCGAACTGGCGGATCCGGATGCGTTGCAGCTGGCATGGGCGGCACTGTTGCGGATGCTGGAAAAGGTCGCACCTGGATACCGGAGCTGACGCTCCGCCACCTCGGCAACCCTTGCACGATAACAGTCACTGTTGCGCACCTCTGGGCCGCAACTGTGCTGGTCCCTGTCAAAGGAATAGCCTTATGCTGTAACGAAATATGTCTAGAAAGCTTGAAGAAGGATGTCGCAATGCCACTCAAGGATCTGCTCATCGCCCTGGTGGTGATTGTCGCCTGGGGAGTCAACTTCGTGGTCATCAAGGTTGGCCTCGATGGGTTGCCGCCGATGTTGCTGGGGGCATTGCGCTTCTTGCTGGTGGCATTCCCGGCGATCTTGCTGGTCAAGCGGCCGAAGTTGCCCTGGCGCTGGCTGATCGCCTACGGCGCGACCATTTCGCTGGGCCAGTTCGCTTTCCTGTTCCAGGCCATGTACAGCGGCATGCCGCCAGGGCTGGCCTCGCTGATCCTGCAATCGCAGGCGTTCTTCACCCTCGGCTTCGCCGCGTTGTTCCTCGGCGAGCGGCTGCGCCTGGCCAGCGTGCTGGGGCTGCTGGTGGCCGCCAGCGGCCTGGCGCTTATCGGCAGCGAAGACGGCGGCCATGTACCGATGTTGGCGCTGGTGCTGACCCTGTGTGCCGGCGCCATGTGGGGCATGGGCAACATCATCACCCGGCGCTTTGGCTCGGTTGACCTGGTGGCGCTGGTTATCTGGGGCGGGCTGATCCCGCCACTGCCGTTCCTTGCGTTGTCCTGGTGGCTGGAGGGGCCGGAGCGCATCGGCCACGCCATTGCCAATATCAGCTGGAGTTCGGTATTGGCCCTGGCTTACCTGGCGTTTGTCGCCACCATGCTCGGCTACAGCCTGTGGAGCAAGCTGCTGTCGCGCCACCCGGCCGGCAAGGTGGCGCCGTTCTCGCTGCTGGTGCCTGTGATTGGCCTGAGTTCCTCGGCGTTGTTGCTGGGCGAGCGTCTGACTGCGACCCAGGGCTGGGGCGCATTGCTGGTGATGGCAGGGTTGCTGGTGAACGTGTTTGGCGCAAGGCTTGGGCGCCGGTTAAGGGCTGTCAGCGCGTAGCTGACTCTGTGGGAGCGGACTTGCGTCGCGAAAGGGCCGCTCCCACAAATGCGCGTTGCAAACAGGGCGCTCTGTTAGAATCGGCCTCTTTTGCCAGGCCAATGGAGCGCACCCATGATCATTTCAACCACCAGCCAGCTCGAAGGCCGCCCGATTGCTGAATACCTGGGTGTGGTCAGCTCCGAATCGGTGCAGGGCATCAATTTCGTGCGCGATTTCTTTGCACGTTTTCGCGACTTCTTCGGCGGGCGTTCGCAAACCCTGGAAAGCGCACTGCGCCAAGCCCGGGAGCAGGCCACCGAAGAACTGAAGGCGCGGGCACGCCAGTTGCAGGCCGATGCGGTAGTGGGTGTGGATTTCGAGATCAGCATGCCGTCGGTACAGGGCGGCATGGTCGTGGTATTTGCTACCGGTACAGCGGTGCGCCTGAAGTAGAGCGTCTGCCGCTGGTCGGGTCCAAGGCTTCGGTCTGGGCGGTCCGCAAATGACCAGCTAGTCTCACTTTCACAGGTCGCGTTTGGTAGAGCAACTGTTCTGGTTGCCGACGCGTCCGCCACTGGAGGGAGACAGGGCATGAGCGAATCCTTTTTCGAAGACCTGAACGACGCGTTCCCGATCAACAGCCAGGTGCGTTGCGGCCAAGCGGCATTTCGCCTGGGCTTCGCCCACATGACGCTGGATGATTCCGAACAGCTCCAGCCTGCACATCTGCAGCGCAGCAAAAAAGGCCGCTTCATGCCGCGGGTTCCGCTCAAGAAGTGATCCCGCTCCAGCACAACCCCGCCGAATGGCGGGGTTTTTATTGCCATTTCTTGATCCGCCTCATGGCATTGCCGGGTAGCACTCGCAGGATGGCCAAGGCTGTGGTTTTCTTGCGCGGCATTCCAGCAACGGAGGATTGAATGCTCATGCGAGTCAGGGAAGAGACCTATTGGCAATGGGCCGACGCACAGCTGCACAGCCGCTGCCACGACGAAGCACTCAGTGACGGCACCACGCTGGACGTGCAGGTGCGCCTGTCGCGCCTGGGGGCGACCCAACTGTTTTTGGGGTTGTACGCCGGTGATGGGCGAGCGTTGCTGGAGGAGTATTACCCCGCACGCCCAGGCGAGACCATGACTCGCGCCCTGGTGTGGGGTGTAGACCGCGCCCGGGCGATGGCAACCGGCGCCTTGCCGCTGCCGGAGCCCCGCAGCCAGCGGCGCCAGGCATGAAAAAGCCCGGCCTGTGCGGGCCGGGCTCAGATAAAGGTGGGAACCCTCAGTTGAGCGGTTCGATCACCTTGACTGCCTGCTGCTCACGGGCAGCGGGCCATTCTTGTTGCAGGGTCTGCAGGACGCGGCCGACGAACTCGGTATCGGCGGCGGCCTTCTTGCCGACGTAGCCTTGGCCACGGCGGTAGACCTTGAAGCGGGCACGCATGCTGGGCAGGTGCTCTTCGAATTCATCTTCGACGGTGTTCGGTGGCAGGCGGTCGAGGCGCACTTCACCGGTCTGGCTTACCCACAGCAGATGGTCGTCAAGGCTGTCCTTGCGTACGGCGAACAGCTGGGCCAATTGGTCGATAGTCGGATTGTTGTTCAAGTTCATCATAAAGCCCCCATTACCCATTCGTAGGTGATTTTTCACAGTTGGCGCTACCACGGTGTAGCGCACTACCAAGGCTGCTACAGCAGCATCGCAACAGGGGCTTTCTCACGCTGCCTTTTGGACAGTTTCCCTCTCCACGGACGGCCTGCGTTACCGCGCAGGCCGTCTGGAACACCCTTGCCACCGCTCCCGATCAGGGAGACGGCTTCATCATGCCCAAGGGCGATGAACGGCGTCAACCATTTTGTAGTGAATATTTTTGCTCACTACATTGTGTCGTTTTGTTCGACAATCGCTGCCCGCACTACAGCCCGGAGAGAATGTCGAAGGCTGCGCGCACCCGGGCTTCGTTCGGGTAGTTTCGGTTGGCCAGCAACACCACGGCCAGTTGTTCGGCGGGCACGAACGCGGCGTAGGCGCCGAAGCCATTGGTCGAGCCGGTCTTGTTGTACCAGGCTGCCGGCAGCGGCGGCAGGGCTGGTTGCAAGCGTGTGGTTGCCTGCGGTTCACGGATTAGCTGCGGGCCGTTGCCATCGATCAGTGTGGCCAGCGTGACCGGGTAGGGGTAACGCTCCCAGCCCAGGCTCTGGGTCATGGCGCCGACCTGGAAGTAGCCCCGCTGGGTGATGGCCGTGGCTTGTGCCAGCGCCGGTGGCAGCCGCTCCGGCTGCATGTGCAGGCGCACATAGCGCAGCAGGTCGCTGGCGCTGGTCTTGATGCCGTAGGCTTCGTCGGCGTAAGGGCCGGGGCCGACACGCACCGGCTTGTCGGCACTGTCGTAGCCCTGGGCATACAACCCCTGGGCGCTGGCCGGGACCTGCAGATAGGTGTTTTCCAGGCCCATCTGTTTCAGCAGGCCCTCGCTCATCAGCGTGGAAAATGGCTGATGCTGCGCTCGGGCGGCCAGGTCACCGAACAAGCCCAGGCTGGGGTTCGAGTAGCAGCGCTGGGTGCCGGGTTTGGCGCGGGGTTGCCAGTGACGGAAGAAATCGACCACCTGCTGCGCCGTCTGCACCGCATCCGGGAACTGCAACGGCAGGCAGTCGGCACTATAGGCGCCCAGCTCCAGCACGCTTGCGTCGCCGATGGGGGCGCCGGCAAGGGCCGGGTGATAGCGCTTGGCCGGGGCATCGAGGTCCAGCTTGCCTTCGGCACTGGCCAGTGCGGCCAGGGTGGCGGTGTAGGTCTTGCTCAGCGAACCGATCTCGAACAGCGTGTCGCGGCTGACCGGCACATTGTCGGCCTTGCTGGCCACGCCATAGCTGAAGTAGTACGCGTGGTTGCGAGCATAGACAGCCACGGCCATGCCGGTGATGCCTTGCTCTTGCATCAGCGGGCGGATGATCTGGTCGACCTTGGCCTGCAACTGGTCGTCGGCCTGGGCGGCACTGTAGCCCAGGGTGAGAGTGATGGCGGCTGCAAGTGCAGCCAGGCGGGAGAGGGGCATGAGCGAGTCCTGTGCTGGAGCGTGTCCGTTGAGCGACACCGGTGGGGGTTCCGGCGTTAGCGGCGAAAAGCCGAAGACCTTATCGTCTGCCCTTGCACAATGACAAGACGGAAACTGTGATGAAGTATTTGCGCATGTTATTCGACAATTTCACCCTGGCCTTGCTCGGGGTGGTGCTGATTGCCACCGTGCTGCCTTGCTCGGGCGACGGCGCAGTGTATTTTGGTTGGCTGACCAACCTGGCCATCGGCCTGCTGTTCTTTCTGCACGGCGCCAAGCTGTCGCGCGAGGCGATCATTGCCGGAGCGGGGCACTGGCGCCTGCACTTGCTGGTGTTCTCCTGCACCTTCGTGCTGTTCCCGCTGCTGGGCCTGGCGTTCAAGCCACTGTTCGTGCCGCTGGTGGGCAACGAACTTTACCTGGGCGTGCTCTACCTGTGTGCCTTGCCGGCTACCGTGCAGTCGGCCATCGCCTTCACTTCGCTGGCGCGTGGTAACGTGCCGGCGGCCATTTGCAGTGCGGCGGCATCCAGCCTGCTGGGTATCTTCCTCACGCCGTTGCTGGTAATGATGTTGCTGGGGGCCAGCGGTGATACCGGTTCTGGTCTGGATGCGGTGCTGAAGATCACCCTGCAGCTGCTGGTGCCGTTCGTGGCCGGGCAGGTCGCCCGGCGCTGGATCGGTGCCTGGGTCAAGCGCAATGCGCGCTGGCTCAAGGTGGTGGACCAGGGTTCGATCCTGCTGGTGGTCTACACCGCGTTCAGCGAGGCGGTGGTCACCGGGCTGTGGCACACGGTATCGCCGCAGCACCTGGCCGGGTTGTTTGCCGTGTGCGGAATCTTGTTGGCGGTGGTGTTGTACGGTACCCGGCTGCTCGGCAAGCTGCTGGGCTTTGACCTGGAGGACCGCATTACCATCCTGTTCGCCGGTTCGAAGAAGAGCCTGGCTACCGGGGTGCCAATGGCGCAGGTGCTGTTCGTCGGCAGTGGCATTGGCGCGATGATCCTGCCGCTGATGCTGTTCCACCAGATTCAGCTGATGGTCTGTGCAGTGCTGGCGCAGCGTTATGCCAGCCGTGAGCAGGTGGCTGAAGAAGCTTCGGCGGCGTCCTGACACCTGGTTTGGCCACTGATGCGGTCGCCATGTAGGAGCGGCTCTGTGTCGCGAAAGGGCCGCAAAGCGGCCCCGGCAATATCTGCTCCAAGCTGAAATCGAGGGGCTGCTGCGCAGCCCTTTCGCGACACAAGGCCGCTCCTACACGGCGACCGCGAAATGACCAGAAATTATCTGGCCTGCCCTGAACCACGCTCGCGCAGCGCCTTGCCTACCTCGGCCTCGATCTTGTAGGCCGGCGCTTCCAGGTCGTCGTAGTTGCGCGTGTAGCGCCGGGCGAACTCTTCTACACCCAGCTGCTGATACTGCTGCACATGCTTGAGCTCATGTGCCCACAACGCCACGTTGTCCTCGGCGTCGGCGGGGCGGCGGAAGATGATCGTGTCGATCAGCGTCACGGCGTTCACATCGGGGTTCTGCAGCAGCGCATTGGCCGCGCTCATCTGCTGTTCGTCACCCACCCGGAAGCGCGCCGCGTCGAGCACGGCAAAGTCGTACCAAGGTTCGAGTTGCGCACGGATATGCAACGGGATCGGCTCGACGCCGCTGGCGGTGGCTTCGTCGCGGGCCTGCTGCAAGGCGTAGGTCAGGCTGGACGAAGCCAGTACTTCCACGTCCTTGAAAATCTGCCCGGCCTGGCCGGGGTCGATGGGCGCACAGAAACATCCCATCAGGCACACCTGGTATTGCCCTGGCGGGCAGGCCTGTTCGGCGAGTGCAGGCAAGCTCATCAGTAGCCCCAGCAGTAGACTAATCCGCTTCATGCAGGGCCTTCTCGACAAAGTGGCGGCTGGCGTCCAGTACCTGCGACTGCACGCTTTCCGTGGCCAGCATGCGCCCGACCAGCAAGGCACCGACGCACTGGCTGATCAGCACCCAGGCCAATTCGCTGTCTTCCAGGGTCGCGCTCCAGGCCTGGTGCAGCTCCACCAGCCAATGCTCGGCCACGGCGCGCACGGGTGCTTCGGCCCGGGCAATCTCCACCCCCAATGGCGGCAGCGGGCAGCCACCTTCGGCATTGTGCAGGTGGGCCAGGCTCAGGTACTGCTGCAGGCAACGGCCCAGGCGTTCGCGACTGGCGCCCTGGTTTGCCAGGCGCGCCAGCGGGCTGTTGCACAATTCCTGCCGCACTACCTCGGTGAACAGGTCGTCCTTGGACGGGAAGTGGTTGTAGAAGGCTCCGCCGGTCAGGCCGATCGCCTTCATCAGCCCGGCTACGCCGGTGCTGGAAAAGCCCCCGCGTTTGGCCAGCGCGCCGCTGCTGGCCAGCAGCCGCTCGCGGGTTTGCTGCTTGTGTTCGTTGGTGTAGCGCATTCAGTTGCCTCTGCAGGCGGGCTTGACGGTGGCGGCGATCATAACATAGCGTTCGTTTACTAAACGATCATTCACCAATGGAGGCAGGCATGACAGAACAACAAAAAGTGGTGCTCGTGATTGGCGCGGGGGATGCTACCGGCGGCGAGATCGCCAAGCGCTTTGCCCGCGAGGGCTACATTGCCTGTGTTACCCGGCGCCAGGCTGACAAGTTGCAGCCGCTGCTGGACGAAATCCGCGCTGCCGGCGGCCAGGCCCACGGGTTTGGCTCCGATGCGCGCAAGGAGGAGG
Organism: Pseudomonas sp. 13159349; assembly: GCF_013305685.1. NCBI lineage: Bacteria > Pseudomonadati > Pseudomonadota > Gammaproteobacteria > Pseudomonadales > Pseudomonadaceae > Pseudomonas > Pseudomonas sp. 13159349. Next base: position 2,890,334 of record NZ_CP045553.1, read on the forward strand.
AGGTGGCGGCGCTGGTCGAAACCATCGAGCGTGATATCGGCCCGATCGAAGCGTTTGTGTTCAATATCGGTGCCAATGTGCCCTGTAGCATTCTTGAGGAAACCCCGCGCAAATACTTCAAGATCTGGGAGATGGCCTGTTTTGCCGGTTTCCTTACCGCCCAGGCGGTGGCCCGGCGCATGGTCCAGCGCGAGCGTGGCACCATTCTGTTCACCGGCGCCACCGCTGGCACTCGTGGCGCGGCGGGCTTTGCGGCATTCGCCGGGGCCAAGCATGCCTTGCGCGCCCTGGCCCAGAGCATGGCGCGCGAGCTGGGGCCGCGGAACATCCATGTCGCCCACGTGGTGGTTGACGGGGCCATCGACACCGCCTTCATCCGTGACACATTCCCCGAGCGCTACGCCCTCAAGGGCCAGGATGGCATCCTCGACCCGGCCCACATCGCCGACAGCTACTGGTTCCTGCATGCCCAGCCCCGCGACGCCTGGACATTCGAGCTGGACCTGCGCCCCTGGATGGAACGTTGGTAACCCCCTTTCACCGAGCAAGGACCGTAACCATGCACAAGACTGTCGATTTCTTTTTTGACCTGGGCAGCCCGGCCAGCTATCTGGCCTGGACTCAACTGCCTGGGCTGTGTGCCCGCCAGGGTGCCACGCTGCGTTACCGGCCGATGCTGCTGGGCGGGGTTTTCCAGGCTACCGGTAATGCTTCGCCGGTGATGATCCCGGCCAAGGGCCGTTACATGTTCACCGACCTGGCGCGCTTCGCCGAGCGCTACGGGGTACCGTTCGGGTTGCCGCCGGGGTTCCCGGTCAATACCTTGACCCTGATGCGCGGGGCAATGGGCACCCAGCTGCGTTCGCCGGAGCGGTTCGAGGCGTTGCTGGCGGTGCTGTTCAATGGGCTGTTTGCGCAGCGCCGCAACCTGGGCGATAACGCCGTCCTCGACGACACGCTGAGCCAAGGCGGCTTCGACCCGCAGGCATTTCGCGCGCTGGCGGGTGATGACGAGGTGAAGGCCGCGCTCAGGCATGCGACCGAAGCTGCAGTGGAGCGCGGGGTGTTCGGCGCGCCGACCTGTTTTGTCGGTGACGAGATGTTCTTCGGGCAGGACCGCCTGGACTTTGTCGAAGAGGCCCTGCGTCAGGGGGGCGACAGCCTTACCTGAAGGCGCCTCTCCCACAGGGTTGGCGCGTTTCCTGTGGGAGCGGCTTCAGCCGCGAACACCGGCAAAGCCGGTGCCATCTCCATGCATAAAGCAGTCAGAAGTTCGCCGGGGTGTTGGCGCTGATGATTTCGGCCTCGTCCGGGCCGATGTTCTTGAAACTGTGCGGCAGGGTAGTGGGGATGTAGTAACCGTCGCCCGAGTTGAGCACGCTCACCTGGCCATCGACCCACAACTCGACGGTGCCGCGTGTGACCAGGCCACACTCCTCACCCTCGGCATGCACGATCGGCTCGCCCGAATCGGCACCCGGTGCATACAGTTCACGCAGCATGCGCATCTGCCGGCCTTCGACACTGGCGCCAACCAGCAGCATGCGCAGGCCGTTGCGGCCCAGATCTGGCTGCTCGCCGCCACGGAACACGTAGCGCTCTTCGCGCACCGGCTCGTCGAAACTGAAGAACTCCGCCAGGCTCATCGGAATGCCTTCGAGCAGTTTTTTCAGGGAGCTGACCGAAGGACTGACGCGATTCTGCTCGATCTGCGAGATCGTCGAATTGGTCAGCCCGCTGCGGCGGGCCAGTTCCCGTTGGGAGAGGTTGTTGCGTTCACGCACCAGTTTGAGTCGCGTCCCCGTGTCCATAGCCGCCTTGTAATCAGAGGTGTCAATAATAATGAGCGATGCGCATTAAAACACACTCTGCGCGCTTGCGCGCTGTGCTTGTCAGGCCCGCTGATCGCGGGGCATTGGCCATGACCCCACCAGCAGCAACAGCGCCGCCACCGCCAGGAATGGCAAGCGTGGATCGACGGCATAAACCAAGGTGCCGGCCAGCGGCCCGATCACTGCACCCATGCCCTGCGCAGCACCGATGGACCCGGCCGTCGCGCCTTGCTCGGAGGCGTGCATGGCATTGGCCGCCAGCGCCGAAAAGGCCGGGAAGACAAAGCCCATGCCAGCCGCCGCGACAAAGTAGCAAGCCCACAGCCATGGAGCCGTGGTGGCCAGCGAGCCGCAGGCAAAGCCCAGGGCCGAAACCGTGGCGCCGACCCGGATCATCTTCAACGGCGGCCATTCCAGCTGGCGCAGCAGCACCTGCGCCAGGATCAGTGCAACGCCTACCGTGGTCAGGGCGATGCCGGCAGCCTGGGCAGCCTCGGCAGGGCCCAGGTGCAGGCGGTCGAGGGCAAAGAAGCCGACGATGATCTGCGATACCGTGACGCTGAGCATGGCGCTGAACGCCACCAGCAAAGGCCGGCGCAGGCGTGGGTCGTTCAGGCGCACCGGGCTGGGAGCATGGCTGTGCGGCAGCGCCTGCGGCTTCAGGGTGAACAGCAGGACCAGAAAGGCACTGGCCGGCAGCAGCGACATGATATGGAACGGCAGGCTCAGGCTATGCCGCGCCAGCAGCGCTGCCAGCGCCGGCCCCACCACCAGGCCGACGGCGTTGGCCGCCCCCAGCGAGGCCATGGCCCGGGCCCGGCGTTGCGGTTCGACATGGTCGGCGATCAGCGCATTGCAGCCCACCGGGATGGCAGCATAGAAGGCGCCGATACAGCCGCGCGCGACCATCAGGCCGATGAAGGCCAGGGTCGCTCCCGGTAGCCAGCGCAGCGCACCTTCTACGAACAGGCACAGCAGCCAGTAGGCCAGGGTGAAGCCGGCGCTGCCCAGCAGCAGGATGCGCCGACGGCCCAGACGGTCTGCGGCGCGCCCCCAAGGCCGGGCCAGCAGCACCCAGACCACGCCCGCCACGGTCACGGCGGCACCGGCTTGCCAGGTGGCCATGCCGAGCTGGCGGGCGATCGGGCCGATCAGGGCGACGAAGGCCATCATCGACATGGTGCAGGCCATGTTGGCCAGCAGCAGGGGGCGCAAGTCCAGGGTACTGGCGGGTGCGAGTGTGGCAGGATCCTTTGCGACATTCATAGGGCAGTCCAGGGCGGTACGGCAAATAGAAAGCCGATCTTGTTGGGAATCGTTATCGGTGTCGAGCCCCCGGCCTGCCGAGCGTCATTGGCTGCGGCGCAGCGGGCCAGGCCACATGCTACGCAACACGCCATCGCGGCGCACCCACGCGTGCATCAAGGCCGCACCCACATGCACCAGCACCGTGGCGAACAGCAAGTAGCCAGCCCAGCCATGGGCCTGGCGCAGCACTGCATACAGTTGCAGGTCATGGGGGGCAATGGCCGGCAAGCCCAAGGGGCGGGGGTAGCCACCGGCCGACAGCATGGCCCAGCCCAGCAGCGGCATGGCAAGCATCAGTCCGTAGAGCACCAGGTGCGAAGCCCCGGCGGCCCAGCGTTGCAGTGCAGGCAGGTCGCGCGGCAGGGCTGGGTGGGGCAGGGCCAGGCGAACGGCGATGCGCAGCAGCACCAGCACCAGCAGGGCCAGGCCGGTTGCCTTGTGCAACCCGATCAGCACGGGGTGGCGCGGCGACAGGTCGGCGACCATGCTCACACCGATGAACAACATGGCCAGGATCAGCACGGCCATCAGCCAGTGCAACAGGCGGGCGAGGGGGTGGAAGGCGTCGGTTTTCATGGGTGGGCTCCGGTGTCGAGCGACTCGCGGCTGCGGCGGTTGAAGGATTCCGAGTAGGCGGCCGAACGGGCGGCGAGGATCGGGTCGGCAGAGGCCTGGATGCCCCGGGGTAGAATCAGCGGGTCGAAGTTGATGTCGCGGCAGGCCCCTTGCTCGGGGCCGTCGACCTGTTCCAGTACCAGCGTGCCGGCGTCCACGCTGCGCCGGTCGGCAGGCCACGGGCTGGCAGGGTCGTCCACTGCATCGCCGGGTTCCGCCAGTACCAGGCGCAGCGTCCAGCGCAGCGGGCCCTGGGCCAGCCGTTGCTGCAGGTCGTGCTGCAGGAACTGTTTGTCATCGACTTGGGCAGGCAGGGCGGCAAACGCTGTCTGCGGCTCCAGTTGCCAACGCACGGGGTGGGACGCGCCGCTTGCGTCGATCAGGCGGAAGGCGTTGATGCTGTGGTACTGCGTGCTGGCGAAGCTGTTGCTGGGCTTGTACCCCGCCGCCCATTGGCGAAACGCCGCGCTTTCCGGGTGGGCGGCGAAAAACGCCTGCAGTTTGCCCGGGTCCGGTTTGCCGGTGGCCGGGTCGGGTGCCCCCGCCAGTACCTGTTCATAGAAGGCTTGTGGCGTGCTTACCGCCAGCACCGGCGGGTTGTTCATGCCGGTACGCCAGACTTGCCCGTCGTCGGTGCTCAACTCGATGGCCAGGCTGCGCACCGGTATGCCGGTATCCGGCGCGAACGGGTTGGCGCCGCCGATGGCGAAGCGGCCGATCACTGGCACCCGCGGCTGGCTGAACGCCCGCGCCGTGGACAGGCTGACGGCCTGCCCGCTGGGCTGGAAGTAGCCGCTGACGCACAGGCCCTTGGCGTGGTTCTTACGGTAACCCGGGTAATGCCCGGCCTGGGCTTCGAAGGTGTCGATGATGCGTTGTGGGGTCAGGCGGGTATCGCCAACCCAGCCGGCGGCATAGGCAAAGGCGGCGCCCGCGCCCAGCATCACGACGCCGATGGCGGCCAGGCGCAGGGCCTTGGCCGGGCCGTGCAGGGGTGAGTTCATGGTCATTGTCCGGTTCAGTGAAGGTGCCGGTACGACGGCGCAGAGAAAAACTTATTCCCTTGCCGGGAATAGATTTTCCTCACAGGCGTCTGCCTCTTACACTGACAACCCCAGAGGCCGGGACCTTGCCATGCATGATCTGGACGACCACCAGTGGCGCGAGCTGCTGGCCCGCCTGCGCCGCTTTGCCGTGTGGCTGACCCGCGAGCCGGGCAGCGCCGACGACCTGGTACAGGCAACGGTCGAGCGGGCCTTGAGCCGGCGCGACCAGCAACGTGATGCCGATGCCCTGCGGGCCTGGCTGTTCACCATCCTTTATCGGCTGTTCCTCGATGGAAAGCGCCGCGAGCGCCTGCACGCGCGATGGCTGTCCTGGTTCGGCCGCGGCGAGCGCGATGACGAGCCGGTTGGTGGCAACCTCGAGGCCATTGTCCTGGCCCAGGCCGACCTGCAGGCTTTCGCCCGGCTCACGGCAGAACAGCGTGCGTTGTTGCTGCTGGTCAGCATTGAAGGTTTGAGCTACAAGGAGGCCGCCCAGGCCCTGGGCATCCCTATCGGCACTGTGATGTCGCGCCTGTCGCGCGCCCGCAATGCCTTGCGCGAACTGACCGAGGGCAGCCCCCAGCCCCCGGCCTTGCGGAGACTGAAATGACGCGCCTGATCCCCAGCGAAGACGAACTGCACGCTTATGTCGACGAGCGCCTGGAGCCTGCGCGCCGGGCCGAGGTGCAGGCCTGGCTGGCGGCCAACCCGCAGGCCGCGGCCAAGGTCGAGGGTTGGCGTGCCGACGCCCGCCGCCTGCGTACGGCACTGGCCGGGTTTGGCGAAGTGCCCGGGGCGGCGCAGCTGGACCTGGGGCAGTTGCGCCGGCAATTGCGCCAACGCCGCCAGCGCCGCTGGGCCACGGCGGCGGTGTTGCTGCTGGCATTGGGCGTGGGTGGCCTGGGCGGTTGGCAGGTGCGCGACGCGACCTTGGCGCGTGCCGACCTGCCGATGGCCGATGCTGTCCAGGCACACCGCTTGTTTGCCGGTAGCCAGGCGCTGGATATCCAGGCCAGCGACCCAGGCCAGTTGCGCGACTGGCTGGGGCGCCACTTCAGCCGCGTTGGCCACCTGCCGGACCTGGCGGGCTACGGCTTCAAACCGGTGGGCGCGCGCCTGCTAAGCAATGAGCAGGGGCCGGCGGCGTTGCTGGTGTTCGAGGATGGCAAGGGCCAGCGCATCAGCCTGTTCCTGCGCTCACCAGGTGATCATTATCGGCGCATGCCGGACGGGCAGCGCGTGGACGGGCAGCTGGAGGCGCGGTACTGGTCGCATGGGGCCTACAACTTTGCTCTGGTCAGCGCGGTGGACGATTTGCGTGGGGCGGGGGTGGGGGAGGCGTTGCGCTTGGGTTTGTGAGCCCGCTCTCGCCGGGATCGCACGTGGATGCTTTGGTGATCCTGTGGGAGATTGCCCAGCCCTTTGGGCTGCGCTGTCGCGCAGAGAACCAATATCGCTCGTCTGACGCGTCCTTTGTAGGAGCAGCCTTGTGCTGCGAAGAGGCCGGTACAGCCAATAGACAGGCTTTGTCAGCCCCGGCCTCTTCGCAGCACAAGGCTGCTCCTACAGGACCTCGCCGAACCAATGAGTCATGTGTTGTTCTATGAGAGCGGGCGCGCCCGCGAAGAGGCCTCGCCAGGCCACACATTCCTGCCACTTTTCCCTGTTCACTCGCCCAACCGCTGCTCACGCGACGGCGGGTAGCCAAAGTAAGCCGCATAGCATTTGCTGAAGTGCGACACCGAAACAAACCCGCAGGCCACTGCCACCTCCATCACCGACAGGTCGGAATACTGCAGTAGGCGGCGGCTTTTGGTGACGCGCAACTCCATGTAGTAACGCCGCGGCGAAGTGCCCAACTGGGCCTGGAACAGGCGGTCGATCTGTCGGCGCGAGCGCCCGCTGTAGGCGGCCAACTGGTCGAGGCTGAGGGTTTCCTCGAGGTTGTTCTCCATCAGCTCGACGATGGTGCGCAGGTGCAAACTCATGGACTTCTTCGCGCCCGGGCCGACCTGACGATAGCGGGCACCGGAGAACGACAGGATCTCCTCGACGCCTTCGGCCAGGCCGTCGCCATACAGCCGGCGCACCAGGCCGAGCATCAGCTCCATGGCACCATTGGGGCTGGCAGCGCTGAGGCGGTCGCGGTCGAGAGTGAAGCTGGCCGGGGTGATCCGCGTCTGCGGGCTGCGCTCGGACAGGCTGGCGCGCTGCTCAGGGTGGATACTGCAGCCATAGTCGTCCAGCACCCCGGCGCGGCCGAGGAACCACGCGCCGTTCCACAACCCGCCCAAGGCCATGCCGTGGGCCGCACAATCGCCCAGCAGGCGGTCAAGCTCGGGGTACTTCAATGGCGTGCGCAGGCCGCCACAGATCACCAGCAGGTCCAACTCCTTCAGGGCCTCGGCGGATAACTCGGTAGCCACCAACTCCAACCCCAGGTCGCTGAGCACGCGGTCGCCTGCAAGCGACAGTGGGGTGAATCGAAAGCTGTCGGCGCGCAGCAGGTTGGCCGTGACCAGCACGTCCATGGCCACGGTGAAGCTGGCCATGGAGAAGTGTTCGAGCAATACGAAATCGACCCGATAGGGGGCTTGGGCATTGGCGCTGGTGGACTTCAGCCGCAGCATGTTGCTGGTACTGGTCTTCTTGCTGAACTGGCGTGGCGTGGGCACTCTGGACTCCGCTTCCTGGCTGGCCTTGAGAGTGTGGCGGGTGGCCGGGGGAAAGACAATCTCCCGGGTGGCCGTGTCGTATTCCAGGTCGTGTTCAGGCAACCTGTCTGGCTTGGCCCGTTGCCGCTATGCTGATGCTCCTGTCACTGAGGATACCTTGATGAAGTACGCCGCTGCCCTGTTGCTTTGCCTGATGCCATTGCTGGCCAATGCCCTGGAGCAGGGCGACAAGCTCGCCCCGTGGACGCTGCTCGACCAGTACGACCAGGCCTATAGTCTCGCCGCCGGCACGCACATCCTGCTGGTGGCGCGCGACATGGATGGTGCAAAGCTGGTGAAGGCGGCGTTGGCCGAACAGCCCAAGGGTTACCTGGAGGCGCGCGATGCGGTGTTCGTTGCCGACATCCAGCGCATGCCGGCGCTGATCAGCAAGCTGTTCGCCATCCCCGCCATGCGCGATTACAACTACCGCGTGCTGCTCGACCGCGACGGGCGCGTGGCCAGCCGTTATCCAGGGCAGGATGGCCAGGTGCAGTGGTTGCAACTGGAGCAGGGCAAGCTGGTGAGCCAGCGGGCATTTGCCGATGCGCCGGCGTTGAAGGCGGCGTTGGAGACTGCACCACGGCATTGAGGGCCGTCACTACTCCCTGTAGGAGCGGCCTTGTGTCGCGATGGGCTGCGCAGCAGCCCCAGGATTTTTGCCCTACGAAAGACCGCAGGGGGCTGCTTTGCAGCCCATCGCGACACAAGGCCGCTCCTACAAAGGGCCGTGGTGCCATGCCGCCAGCCAAATCAATCTGAACCCTCGGCAGCCTCTGCAACCCAACCCATTACATGCCAAATGGGAGAGCGCTCATGGAAATCGGAACGATCTGGATCATCGTCGCGGCCTTTGTGATCCTGCTGGAAATCTGGGCCATCTGGCACATCATCGGCAGTGACCGGCGCGCCGAGCGCAAGATGCTGTGGATCGTCTTCGTGGTCTACGCACCGTTCCCCGGTTTGCTGTTCTGGGCCTGGCGCGGGCCTCGGGCAGTGAAGGGCAGGGCGGTACTGCAGGAAAAATGATGGCGAACGGCCTCAGGCGCGGGGACGCCTGAGGCCGTCGATGTTCACTTGGGCAGGATATCGAAGCGAATGGCTGACCCCAGCCCGTCCACCATCAGGCAACCATAGAACTTCACGGTCGACAGCACACACAGATGCTTGAGCGCTTCATGGATATAATCGTGAAGCAGCTTTTCGGCATCGCGCCTGCGGTCTGCGAGCGTGGTGCTGCTGAGAGTGATCACCCCGAGCAAGGTGGTTTCAATGTGTTCGACGGTGTCCAGGCCAATTTTTTCGCGCAGGTGCAGGCGCGCCTTTGCCGCATCGTCTTCATCTCGTGCGGTTTTGGGCTTGATGGTATAAGCCAGCTGAAAATCATATTTGCTCATCGCTTTATCCTTGGTACGTGCAGGCCTCCATGCCGGGCCTCGCAATCTAGCGCCTGGCAGCCACCGCGCATACAAACGCGTGGTTCACGCAAGCCAGTGCGCTGTGCGAAACGTCCTACGCAGACAAGCCCGTTTTACGATGCATGCTTGACCTCGAGTTAACTCAAGGTTCGATACTCCGTCCCTCTTCCAACTGATCGAGGGTTTACCGTGAGCCATTCAACCGCGTTCCAGCTGAGCAACCCCGAAGGCCTGTACGACCCCAGCGGCAATGCCTACTCTCATGTCGCCGAGGTTCATGCCGACAGCCGCCTGTTGTTCATCGCCGGCCAGGGCGGGGAGGACCGCAACGGGCAGCTGTCGCCGCTGTTCGCCGAGCAGGCGCGCCAGGCACTGGCCAACCTTGAGATTGCCCTGGCGTCGAAAGGCGCCAGCCTGGCCCAGGTGTTCAAGCTGACCCTGCTGATCGTCGAGCATTCCGAAACGCGACTGCATGAATGGGTAGCCGAGGCTGACAGGGCCTGGGGCCGTAGCATGAAACCGACCTGCACGCTGATACCGGTACCCCGGTTGGCGCTGGACGGCATGCTGGTGGAGATCGAGGCAGTGGCGGCTGTATAGGTCCGGGCGATTCGGTGGTGGCGGCAGATAAACACTATGTTGTATATCGGTGCTGGCCCAACAAGCATGGCCGCTATAACAACAATTGACCTCAAAGGTGACCACACCATGAGCACCGGCACCACCACGCTTACCGACCCCAAGGCCCGGGCCTGGGTCTGGCCGGCACTTTTCAGCCTGGTGGCCTTCGCTGCCAACTCGGTGTTCTGCCGGCTCGCGCTGAAGGATGGGGCCATCGACCCGGCATCCTTCACCGTGGTGCGCCTGGCCAGTGGTGCACTGTTCCTGCTGCTGTTGATCCGCCTGCGCAAACCCGCGCTTGCCATGGGGGGGAGCTGGCGCGGCGGCTTGGCCCTGTTCCTCTACGCATTCCTGTTTTCTGCGGCATATCTGCAACTGGGCGCAGGCGCGGGTGCGTTGCTGCTGTTTGGCGCGGTGCAGATCACCATGTTCGGCTTCGCCTGGTACAAAGGCGAACAAATCACTGCGCGAATGCTGCTGGGCATGCTGATCGCCTTCGTCGGCCTGCTGGTGCTGCTGCTGCCCGGTATTGCGGCGCCACCTTTTGCCAGTGCCTTGCTGATGGCCCTGTCTGGCGTGGCCTGGGGCGTTTACACGCTGCTGGGCAAAGGTTCACCCAGGCCGCTGGCCGACACTGCCGGCAATTTCACCCGGAGCCTGCCGTGCCTGGTGCTGCTGGCGCCGATGCTGTTGCTGGGCGCCGACTTGCACCTGAGCCCGCTCGGCGTGCTGTATGCGCTGGGTTCTGGTGTGCTGGCGTCCGGTGCTGGCTATGCCGTGTGGTACGGCGTGGTCAGGCAAGTCAGCGCGCAGCAGGCGGCGACCATGCAGCTCAGCGTCCCGGTGATCGCGGCGTTGGGCGGGGTTGGCCTGATTGGCGAGCCATTGTCGTTGCGCTTGCTGGTGGCCTGCGTGGTGGTGCTGGGCGGTATCGCCCTGGCGCTGGCGCCGCGCCGTTAAAAGAAACGGCGTTGCGCCTTGAGCGTGACCATGCTGTCGCAATAGGTGTTGATGCCCGAATACGCATCACACCCGCCACCACTGAGGTTTGAGTTGCTGTAGACCAGGTTCAGGTCGATGCCGAGCCAAGGCCGGGATAGTTCCAGCGACCAATCGGAAAAGGCATTCACCTCGCTGCCATCACCAATGGTGAATGGCGTACCCAGGCGGTGATGGGCGAGCTTGACGCTCAGGTCGACATCAAACAGCGGCAGTTGGCCGAAGTCGGCGAATAGCGTGGCGGTGCGGTTGTCGGGATTGTCGCGCAGCGCTCCACCGAAACGGCTGCCCAGCACCGAAACACCGCCGTACAGGGCATAGCTGTCGGGGCCCGCAATGTTTGGCTGACTATAATGGATCAACCCCACCTCGTAGCCCAGGCTAGTGTCGAACCGGTGCTTGTAGCCCAGGTAACTGTCCAGCCGCAGGGTGGAGTCGGGCGTCACGCCCATGCTCGGGGCGTACTGGCCAAGGTACCAGCCGCTGGGGTGGCTGAAGTCGAGGCCACCGTGGAACGCACCGATGGCGCTGGGCGATATCAGCCCCTGGGCCATACTGCGTGAGGGGGTGGTGCCGAGTGTAAAGTCGAAGTCGCCCAGTTCGCGTTTGATCTGTTGGGCCAGCAGCATGGGGCTGAACAGCAGTGCAGCACTCAGCAACAGAAGGGGCCTGGTCATGGTCTCCGTCCTGGAAGGCTTGCGGTTGAGCGGTAAAGCATACCTGTGCAGGTAACGTGAGGGAACCGCCGGCTAGCCCATTCAGCCTTTGGTCGAACGGTCGGCGTCTGCAGCTTCGGTCACTACGGGCAGGTTGCCGGCACGCTGGATTACCCGCCGTTGCTGCTCGTAGTCGTCCAGCGACAGGCCACGGCGTTGCAAGGCTTCCAGTTGCAGTTGACGGGTTTCTTCGGCGGTGTAGGGACGCAGTTCGGGGTGGCTGGCACAGCCGCTGGTGATGGCGATGGCAATGACGGCAAGGGTGGCGGACAGCAGGCGGGCCAAGGTGTTCATCAGGTAGCTCCAGGGGCCGGGGTGGTGGGCGGCGAGTCGATGGAGCTAGGTTATTCGGCCATGTCGTTCGGCAGAAATTGCCATTCTCGATAGTGACTATCGATGGTTCCTGGGAGGGTGCGATGGGGCAAGACGAGCAACCGCGAAAATGGGGCGTGCTGGAACCGATCGACCGGATCACCGGAGTCATCTTCGGCCTGTTGATGGCGATGACCTTCATCGGCTCGCTGAGCGTGGCCACGGCAGGGCGCGAAGACGCGCGGCTGATGCTGATTGCCGCGCTCGGCTGCAACCTGGCCTGGGGCCTGGCCGATGCCGTCATCTACCTGCTGCGTACCTGGACCGAACGCACCCGCAGCCGGACCTTGCTGGCCCGCCTGCAAGCCGGTGATATCAACCAGGGGCGCAGGCTGATTGCCGATACGTTGCCAGAGCGCATCGGCCTGGCACTGGATGAAGACGGGCTGGAGATGCTGCGCGGGCGCATGCTGCGTGATGCTGGCCGCCCGCTGCCGGCACGCCTGGGGCTGGATGATTTCAAGGCTGCCCTGGCCACTTTCCTGCTGGTGGTACTGGCAACTTTCCCGATGGTCATTCCGTTCCTGCTGATCGAGACCACCGGTACGGCTATCCGAGTGTCGAACCTGGTTGCCCTGGCCATGCTCTTCCTTGCGGGCTGGTTGCTGGCACGCTATTCCGGTGGCCGCACCCTGTTGACCGGCGTGGTTCTGGCAGTAGTTGGAGCGTCGCTGATCGTGGCGATCATCGCCCTGGGCGGTTGAGCACCGCCGCGGGCGTGCCCGCGAAAGGGCCGGTACAGTCAATTACAGTTCTCAGCCCAGCCCTGATATAGATTCAAAAGCAGTAACCACCGCACCCTTAGAGCGCGAAAAGTTCGCGCCCCCGTATCTGGCCAAAAGCAGCGCCATTGCTACCCTTAACCCACGCGGCCTGATCTCACGGAGAGATGCGATGCGCATGCCATTGTCAGCGGTCCTGTCGGTGATCCTGTATCTGAGTGCCACGCCCGGCCTGGTGCTGGCAGAGGATGTACCGGCCCCCGACCCGGCACCACAAACCGACACGGTCGCGGCCAAGGACCCGATGTTCACCCAGGAGCAACTGGATCAGATGCTCGCGCCCATCGCGTTGTACCCCGATGCGCTGCTGGCCCAGGTATTGATGGCCTCCACTTACCCGGGGCAGGTGAGCGAAGCGGTGACCTGGTCCAAGGCCAACCCCAAGGCCACCGGCGACGATGCTGTCAAGAAGGTGGCGAACCAGCCCTGGGACCCGAGCGTACAGGCGCTGGTGGCCTTCCCGCAGGTACTGGCGACCCTGGGGCAAGACCCGGTCTGGGTACAGCGCCTGGGTGACGCCTTCCTTGCGCAGCCCGACGATGTCATGGGCGGCGTGCAGCGCCTGCGCCATCAGGCCCAGGCCGCCGGCAACCTGCAGAGCAACCAGTACCAGAACGTGACCGTGCAGACCGCCCCGGCACCGGCCTCCAGTGGTAGCAGTACTCAGGTGGTTACGGCCAGTAGCCCGCCCACCACCATCATCATCGAGCCAGCCGACCCGCAAGTGGTGTACGTGCCCAGCTACAACCCGACCACCAGCTACGGCACCTGGGCCTACCCGGCCTCGCCGCCGGTGTATTACCCGCCACCGCCCATGTATTACCCTGGTTCTGCACTGGTGGCGGGCCTGGCCTTCGGGACCGGCGTGGCGATCGTAGCCTCGCTGTGGGGCGACTGTGACTGGGGCAACAACGACATCGACATCGACGTCAACCGCTACAACAACATCAACGCCAACAACCGCATCACCAACAACCAGAACAAATGGCAGCACAACGCCGCCAACCGCGACGGCGTGCCATACCGCGACTCTCGCAGCCGCCAGCAGTACGGTCGCCAGCTGGACGGTGCCACCCAGCGTACTGCCTTCCGCGGTGACGACGCCCAACGCGCCCAGGCGCGGGACAAGGCCCGGGCGTCGATGGACCGGGCCGGCATCGAACGTCCGGCCACCAGCAACCGCCAGGCACGCCAGCAGATGCGCGAGGCGCAGGCAGGCAATTCGGTCGGCAATCGCATGCAGCCTCGTAGCGACAACCCCAGGGCAACCGACCGTCGACAGGAAACCCGCAACACCCAGGCTCGCCAGCAGAACAGCCAGGTGAACCAGCGCAGGCAGGGCGAAGGCCAGGGGCGGCAGCTGGCACAAAATCGGCCTTCCAATACCGCTGGCCGCGCGCGTAACAATGCCTTCGACGGCGTGCGTTCACCCTCGCGCACCAGCGCGCAGGCCAGCCGTGGCCGCACCAGCCAGTCGTTCGCCCAGCGCCCGAACGCATCGCGTGCCGCCGGGCATCAGATTTCCCGGCCCAGTGCGCCCGCACGCCGCGGGGGAGGTGGCCGTCGATGAAACGTCAAACGATAGCGGCACTGGTAATCGCAGCCGGTATGACATGGTCATCCCTGGCCGCTGCGCAGGAAGCCTTCCCGACACCGGAGAAGGCCGTGGAATCCTTTGTTGCGGCGCTGGGCGAGGAGAAACCTGATGAAGCCCGCCTGGCCCGGTTGCTGGGCGATGACTGGCGTACCTACATACCGCGCGGCGGTGTGCAACGCAGTGATGTGGACACGTTCCTTGCGCAATATCGCGCGCAGCACAGCATCAACCTGTCGGGGGCAAACAAGGCCATCCTCGCGGTGGGCAGTGATCACTGGACGTTGCCTATTCCGTTGACCAAAGGCGACCAGGGTTGGCGTTTCGACCTCAAGGCCGGCAGCGCCGAAATCCGCGCGCGGCGTATTGGCCGCAACGAGCTGGGTGCCATGCAGTCGATGCTGGCCTATCACGATGCGCAAATGGAGTACGCCACCCAGGACCACAACGGCAACGGTGCGCTGGAATACGCGCAGAAGATATTCAGCGAGCCCGGCAAGCATGACGGGCTGTACTGGGACGACGACGGCGATGGCCAGGTCAGTCCGCTGGGCCCGCTGTTCGGCCAGGACCGGGTTGGCGACGACTGGTATGGCTACCACTTTCGTATCCTCGATGCACAGGGCCCATCCGCCCCTGGTGGTGCCTACAGTTACCTGATCGGCAACCAGATGAGCCGTGGCTTCGCCATGGTCGCGTGGCCGGCCAGGTACGATGACACCGGGGTGATGAGCTTCATGATCAGCCATGACGGCGAGGTGTTCGAGAAAGACCTCGGGCCGCACGGCGACAAGCTAGCCAAGGAGATGAAACGCTTCGATCCGGATGACAGTTGGAAGGTGGTGGATGTGCCGACGGGGGATTGAGCCGCTCGTATCACGCACCCCCTTTCAGGGCGCTGTTCTCGATTCCAGATCCATCTCTGACGGCCAGTTTACCTTCGGTGCCAAACGCAGGGCGAACTCACACCAGAGCACATCGTTGTGGTCTTTGGGTTCGCCTGGTGGTGGCAGGGCTGAGGGGCCTTCCTGCATGTAGGTGCAGATGTAGGCCCAGGCATGCTCATTGGCGCCCATCGTGACCAGAGGAAAACGGTCGATGACATTGTTTGTGCCTGGTGCAACGATGGAGAGTGTGACACCCCATTTGAAAATTAACCCACCGTTTGGCAGTGCGCCGGTCTGGGACCAGCGCTCGGCGCGGACTTGTGGCCAGTCATAACTGACCGGTACGACCTTGCCCTTGTCGAATGGGTTCCACCATTGATGCTTGAAGTTGTAGGCGTAGATTTTATTACGGGCCCGGTTGAATCGAATGGGCAGGTCTCGGGGCGCTGAGAGGTCTGCCCGGAACAGGACAACGGTGCACCATGCTGACAATGAGAGCATGATAATTTCCTGAAGAACACTCTCGATGTCCGTTGGGTCCGTATGCCTGATAACCCAAGGAAGGTCAACCAGGATCGAAATCAGAAAGATAAGTGCCAATATCGAAACGATCCCACGATACGCCATTGCTGAGCGACAAATCTCGAGGTAAATATCATCTTGAAAGTTCGGCGTATGGGGAGCCAAGCCAGGTTCTAGAATCGGTGCATCGAAGGGCGATGGCAAGTCTTCTTGCCAGCCAGTGCAGGGTGGGATCAGTCTTGGGCGGCTCATTGATTTTTGCTCTTGTTGGTGCGTATCTCATTCTCTATTAATACAATCTGAGCGATTGTTGTTTTGTCGTCTTTGTTAGGCCAGAAGTTTAGGGTGAATTCTATTGCCTGGATGGTGTGGTGGTCGGACAATGGCAGCGCTCCTTGAATGGTGAGGGCTTTAGTCATTGGGTCGACCTTTGTGAATGGCTGCATATCGGGTGGTCTTGAGAAGAGCTTATTGGTCGCTCTGTCTTGAGCTTGCAGTTTCAACGGCGACGAACTGTCTGCGGACAGTACAGCTAATTCACTACCTCTAGGTCCGTGGTACAGGCTTAAGCTCCACTCGTAATGCGACAGGTGCTGATTGAAGTTTGGAATGCGAATAAAGAAAATCAGGCTGACGCTTGCCGGGATCGCATTACCATCACTGGTAAATATCGTTGACGCATTTTCTTTGTGGATGGAGTGATTGATTTCGAATTGGATTTGAATCGAGACCTCCGCCTCCAAACCGAGGAGGGATGCATTGAGAGCGGCAATGGCCGCGTCCATATCGGTGTTGGTCACCCATTGGCGATGTGATTCCGGTAACCCCCACTTGGTATTTCTGGCCCAAATCTGCGTTGCTGATGATTCTTTGTGCTTGGCTGAAGTTGCAAGCAGGTAGGCTGCTATGCCCAAGGTGATGCTTATGCCTATCGGGCCAAGTAAAGCGCTGGAGCCAAATGCGGCCCAGACGCCAAATGCTGCGGCCCCGAATGAAGTGGCACTTGCGAACCGGTAGAGGCGAGCTGCAGAGCCATCTCCCACTCTCTCGGATCTAAGGTTTGCATACCTGTACTGAGCCGCATCCATGACACCAGCAAGCGCAGAAATCCCCGCGCCGAATCTGGCAATACCGGTCCCCAATGAGATCGTTGTCACCGTCCCCGGCCACGGTATCTTCGGACGCACAAGCGCAACAGCCAGTCCTGCCGCCTCCACACTCGCCCCCAACAAACCCAGGGAGGAAGACCAGATCGCCGCAAGCGCCTCCGGGTTGTCCTGATGCGTCTCTTGCAACGCTCGATAGTTCTTGCCCAGGCTGTCCTGATGGAACCACATGCTGCCCAAGGCAAATAGCAGCCCGGCACTTCCGCTACTCGCTGCAGCATCCCGCAGGCTGCGCATCGCATCGCTTGCCACGCTTTGCGCGGCCGTAGAACTGATCTTCAAACCACCCGTAACCTGCGCACGCAGCGTACCCGCACCAATCGCAACATTGCGTACCAGCGCCCCGACGCCGCCGGCTGCACCCTCGCGCAACTGCACCAGCCGCGCCTGCAGGCTCTCGGCGCTTTCGAGCGTCCAGAGCATCACCTCGATCATCTGGCTGCGGTTACCCGCTGTCGCAATATTGATCGCCCCACTCAGCACCATGGCCCGCACCTTGCGGCCCAGGGGATCACGGAACTGCTTGTCTACCTGCTGCAGAAACGCATCGGTCCGCGCTTCCAGGGCTTCATTGAGCAGGCTCATGTATTCGCCCACTGTCAGCGACACCCGCAGCGGCGTTACCTGCTGCCCGGCGAACAGTGCAAACGCCGAGCGATGCACATGACCGATCAGGGTCTTGGTCCGTTCACCCAGGTGCTGGCTGAGCGCATTCCCTGCGCTGTTGGTCGCGGCCAGCAACTGGCCAACGGCATCCTGTATCGGCTTGATCATCAGCAGTTGGCCATCGGCGGTACCGGCGATGCCCTTGATGATGTCGTACACCTTGCCGAAGTCGTCCCCGGACAGCGCCCTGGCCACCTGCTGCATCAGCTTCTGATTCTTGGCCAGCAGTGCCTGGTACAACAGGCTGCGGTCGTCTTCCAGCAGCTGCTGCCAGATATGCTGGGTGATCCCGAGCGGCTGACCCTCCTGCGGCAAGGTTTCAGTGGGCCCGCCGGCCAGGCAGGCGGCCATCATCTGGATGAAGTACTCCACCGAAACGGGGGAGGTCGCGTCATAGTCGTAGTAGCCGATCTGCTGAAAAGCCCGCTTGGCATAGTGCCGCGCATACAGATCGCCAACCTGGTCGATCATCGACTGCCAGTTTTTCAGTTCGCGGTCGTAATCGGCCTGGAACGCGGCGCGGGCGCTTTCGTCGTAACGCTCTTCCAGCCGCTCGCGGGCGTCCTGCTGCTTGCGCGCGGTGTTGCGTTCGGTCTGCGCGTCGATGTCCACCGGCGGCAGATACGCCTTGGCCGCGATCGGGCTGTCGTTCCACTGCTCGATCTGCCGGGCTTCCCGCTGCGCGTCCTCGGCACCTTGCACGGCAGCCATGGCCGCGTGCAATTCGCGGATGCCCAGTAGTGC
Source organism: Pseudomonas sp. 13159349 (assembly GCF_013305685.1). Classification (NCBI taxonomy): domain Bacteria; kingdom Pseudomonadati; phylum Pseudomonadota; class Gammaproteobacteria; order Pseudomonadales; family Pseudomonadaceae; genus Pseudomonas; species Pseudomonas sp. 13159349. The sequence goes on from NZ_CP045553.1 coordinate 2,908,336, forward strand.
TTGCGAGGTGAAGTATTCGAAGTGCCGCTGCGGCTGCGCCCGCCATTCCTGCAGGGCCTGCACCCAGCCAGTGCGTTGCGCGTTGAGCTCCATGACCATGCCGACCGGGTCGGGCAGTGTCAGCGCCAGCACGCCATTGGGCAGTTGTTCCTGCTGGATGACATTGCGCACATGCGTGCGGGTTTCATGCCAGCGGCCCAGGCGGCTGTAAAAGCCATGAACGCTGGTAAACCTGGCAGAGGAAAAGGTGGAAAACTCCAGCACCTGTTCCAGGCCGAAGCGGAAGCTATCGGTCATGGCGATGCCGAGGCTGGCAGGGTCGTTGCGTGCGGTGTTCAGGTCCACCTCGACGAAGCGGGCGAGGGTGCCCGGGTCACTGTCGGCGATGCCTTGCCGATAGCGGTCGAGTACCGAACGGGGCCAGGGGTCGTTGGCGAAGGCGATCCAGGCCTTGCGGTAGAGCAGGGTATCGATGTTGATGAACGAGGCAATCACATCGTGGCCTTCGGTGGCGCATACCTTGGGTAACGACCTGGGTGGCCCAAAGGGCATCTGCGACACCGGAAAGCGCTGCAAGGTACCTTCCGCCGCTACTTCGTAGGCCTGCCAGATTTCCTGGTCGAGCAGTACGTAGACATAACCTTGGCGCAGGAGGCGCAATTGGTCGGTGTGCATCGGGTGGAAGATGATTTCGCTGTCGTCTGCCAGGCGATAGGGGCGCCCTGTGTCCGGGCGTGGGGCGTAGGCCTCGCGCAGCAGTAGAATCGGCAGGCCGGAGCGTTCGCAGGCATTGCAGGTGCCGTAGGTGTTGGGGATCTCTTCCTGCATGGCGATGTGGATGGCTTTGCTGATGCTCATCAGGAGTTCCTTTCCAGTGATTTGACGCAACGGCCAAAACACTAGCGAGGAACGCTTTCGCGGGGGAGCAATGGGCTTCCTAAAACGTTGTAGGATTTTTCGCTTTAGTCCCCCTGTAGGAGCGGCCTTGTGTCGCGACGGGCTGCGCAGCAGCCCCAGGATCTTGCCGGCAATAAAAGTCTATTGCCCCAACATCTGCCGCACCAGCCACTGCCCCGCCGGCCCGAGCGCGCGTCGGCTCGACCAGGCCACGTCCATGTCAACCCGTCGTGGATACCCGGCCACCTGCAACTCCGCCAGCCCACTGCCAAACCGTGCCACCAGCGCCCTGGGCAGTTCGGCCCAGCCGAACCCGCGCACGGCGAACTCCAGCAAGGTGAGGTAGTCCGGTGCCGACCAGGCTTGGCCACGACCGTGGTGCAGGCTGGGAGCATAGGTCTTGATATACAGCTGCCGGACGTTCTCCAGGTGCTGCGTCTGCACCTGGGGCAAAGCCGCCAACGGATGCCCGCTGGTCACGTACACCCCAAACTCTGCCTGCTCGGGCAAGCGTGCCACGGCAACGTCAGCGGGGTAGCTGGGCTGGGTGGCAAGAATGCCGACGTGTGCCAGGCCCTGCTGGATCAGCTCGATCACATCGGCATCTTCCGACGGGCCGCAGCGCAGCTCGGTATGCGGGTAGTGCTGGGCGAAGCGGGCCATCACCGCGCCCTGGAAGGTCACGCTGTAGCTGTCCGACATCACCACCGAGACCAGTGCCTCGATGTTTTCCGCCAGCCGCACCGCCAGGGCATCGAGCTGGGCGCTGGCATCGAGAATCGCCTCCACATGGCTCAGCACCTGCCGCCCAGCCTCGTTCAGTGTAGGGTGGCGACCGCCACGCTCGAACAACGGGCAACCCACATCGGCCTCGAAATTGGCGATGGCAATGCTGATGGTGGACTGGCTTTTGCGCAACTTGCGCGCCGCAGCGGAGAACGAACCCAGCGATGCGGCTTCGACAAAGGCGACCAGAGCTTCGGGTGAGTAGCGCATGGTATTGATAAAACCGATGGTAGCTATGTCGTGAGTATCAGTTCTATCAAAGAAAATAGGAAGCACGACTCACGCACTGGATGGAATCTGCAATGAAAAATGTCTCTTTCAGCGAACGCCTGGTTCACGCCGTCGGCTATGAAGTGTTCGCCGTGCTGCTGTGTGCGCCGCTGTTGTCCTGGATCATGGGCAAGTCGCTGGCGACGGCGGGGGCGCTGGCGGTGACCCTCTCGGTGATCGCCATGCTGTGGAACATGGTCTACAACGCGCTGGTCGACCGCTACGTGCAGGCCGAGCGTATCCACTGGAAGGCCAGCGCACGCTTTGCACACGGCCTGGGCTTCGAAGCTGGGCTGGTGGTGTGGTGCCTGCCGGTGGCGGCGTGGATGCTGGAGATTTCGTTGCTGCAGGCGTTCATGGTGGAGTTGGGCTTCTTCGTGATCATCCTGCCCTACACCGTGCTGTACAACTGGGCCTTCGACAAAGCCCGGCACCTGCTGATGCAGCGTCGCCTTGCATGAAAACCACCAGCCTGCGCTGCGCCTCGATTTGTGCATTGCGCGGATATCCTGGGGCTGCTTCGCAGCCCTTTCGCGACACAAGGCCGCTCCTACAGGGATGGCGCAGGCTTCAGGCTTGCGCTGTACCTGTGGGAGCGGCTTTAGCCGCGAACACCGGTGCAGCCGGTGCACCCAATAAAAAGGGGCATGCCATCGCTGGCATGCCCCGTTTTTCAAACCGTTAAAGCGCCTCAGGCAACCTTGACGATCCAGCCAGCCGGTGCTTCCACGTCACCGCTCTGGATACCGGTCAGCTCGTTGTAGAGCTTCTGGGTAACCGGGCCGACCTTTTCCAGGTCGTGGAACACGTGCAGCTTGCCGTTGTACTCGATGCCGCCGATCGGGGTGATCACAGCAGCGGTACCGCAGGCGCCGGCTTCGATGAAGCGGTCCAGCTTGTTGATTTCCACATCGCCTTCGATCACGGTCAGGCCCAGGCGCGATTGCGCCAGTTCCATCAGCGACAAGCGGGTGATGCCCGGCAGCACCGAAGCCGATTTCGGGGTGACGAACTCGTTGTTGGCGGTGATGCCGAAGAAGTTGGCCGAACCGACTTCCTCGATCTTGGTGTGGGTCAGCGGGTCGAGGTAGATGGCGTCGGCGAAGTTGGCTTTCTTCGCTTCTGCACCCGGCTGCAGGCTGGCGGCGTAATTGCCACCGACCTTGGCCGCGCCAGTGCCTTGCGGGGCTGCGCGGTCGAAGCTGGAGATCTGGAAGTTGTGCGGCTTCATGCCGCCCTTGAAGTACGAGCCAACCGGGATGGCGAAGATCGAGAAGATGAACTCGGGGGCGGTGCGCACGCCAATGTTGTCACCGGTGCCGATCACGAACGGGCGCAGGTAGAGGGCGCCTTTACCATGCGGTGGCACGAACTTCTCGTTGGCCTTGACCACTTGCTTGCACGCCTCGATGAACACATCGGTCGGCACCTGCGGCATCAGCAGGCGGGCGCAGCTGCGCTGCATGCGGGCGGCGTTCTGGTCCGGGCGGAACAGGTTGATCGAACCGTCCTTGCAACGGTAGGCCTTGAGGCCCTCGAAGCACTGCTGGCCGTAGTGCAGGGCAGTGGAGCCTTCACTGATGTGCAGTACGTTGTCTTCGGTCAGGGTGCCCTTGTCCCACTCGCCATTGCGCCATACGGACAGGTAGCGTTTGTCGGTCTTGATGTAGTCGAAACCCAGCTTGTCCCAATTAATGCTTTCGTTGCTCATGACACCCTCATTGTCTTGCAAGTGCCCGATTGCTCGGGCTGCTGTTATATGCGCACCACGCCACCATAATACATCCGTGGCAGATCGGGAACGGCCAGTCACGAATTGATAGCCTGCAATGCATTTATTGCGGCACGGCGCAGGTATTGCAGTGGGGCTGCGAGGTGCTCGCCACAACATTTTCAGGGCCTGTGAGATCGAGCGCCGCCCGCGCGGCGCTCGATCTCACAGGCGCTAAAAGAATCGAGGCGAGCCAATGGTTGACCACCCGCCAGCCACTGCGTAGCCTTGCCACTTCGAGGTTCTTCGGCCAGGCCGAAGCTAAGACGGGAACGCGGTACAAGCCGCGGCTGCCCCCGCAACTGTAAGCACCGACAACGGATCGACACAGCCACTGCGCTCGCGCGCGGGAAGGCGTCATCCCGCCAGCCTGCTGCACCAGCGGGCACATGGAACGGTGCGAGCCAGGAGACCTGCCTCGTCACGTTTTCGACTTTCAACCGGGCGGGGTGATCCGGTGGCGAACAAGCCCGGCCGGCCTGGCCTGCGGCTGTCGTCCTGCATGCCCGCGCCAATCTGCCAAGGGCAATGCGACATGAAAACACTGGCCAAGCTCCCCGTCACCATCGTCACCGGCTTCCTCGGCTCGGGCAAGACTACCTTGCTGCGCCACATGCTCGACAACGCCCAGGGCCGCCGCATTGCGGTAATCGTCAACGAGTTCGGCGAGCTGGGCATCGACGGCGAAATCCTCAAGCAGTGCAGCATCGGTTGCACCGAAGAAGAAGCCACCGGCCGCGTCTACGAGCTGGCCAACGGCTGCCTGTGCTGCACCGTGCAGGAAGAGTTCTTCCCGGTGATGCGCGAGTTGGTGGCACGCCGTGGCGACCTGGACCATATCCTCATCGAAACCAGCGGCCTGGCCCTGCCCAAACCGCTGGTGCAAGCCTTCCAGTGGCCAGAAATCCGCAATGCCTGCACCGTCGACGCGGTGATCACGGTGGTCGACAGCCCTGCGGTGGCCGCCGGCACCTTCGCCGCCTACCCGGACCAGGTCGATGCCCAGCGCAAGCTCGACCCCAACCTGGACCACGAGTCGCCACTGCACGAACTGTTCGCCGACCAGTTGGCCAGCGCCGACCTGGTGGTGCTGAACAAGGCCGACCTGATCGACGCTGCAGGCCTGGCCAAGGTCCGCACCGAGGTGGCCGAAGAACTGCCTCCGGCGGTCAAGGTTGTCGAGGCCAGCAGCGGCAAGCTGCCGCTGGAGGTGCTGCTGGGTGTGGGCGCCGAGTCCGAGGCGCACATCGATGGTCGCCGTACCCACCATGATTCCCACCATGACGGTGATGACCATGACGATCATGACCACGACGCCTTCGACTCCATCTCCATCGACCTGCCCGAAGCCGACGAAAGCCTGCTGCTCGATGCCCTGACCCAGCTGGTGGTGGAGTTCGGCATCCTGCGCGCCAAAGGCTTCGCTGCCATCCCGGGCAAACCGATGCGCCTGCTGGTGCAAGGCGTGGGTACCCGTTTCGACAAGCACTTCGACCGCGCCTGGCGCGCCGACGAGCCGCGCATCACCCGCCTGGTGCTGATTGGCCAGGACCTTGACGCCGCCCAGCTGGAAGCGCGCCTACGCCAGGCACTGGGCGCCTGACCCATGCACCTGCTGCGGACCCAGCCCGGCGGCTTCGTGCCGGATGACAGCATTGCCGACCTCGGCCAGACGCCCGCCGAGCTGGTGATTCTCTGCAGCGGCGATTCGCACCTGGCATTGCTCGCCGATACCGCCGAGCAATTGCCCGAGGATTACCCCAGCCTGCGCCTGGCCAACCCGATGCAGGTACAGAACCATGCCTCGGTCGACCTGTACGTCGACCAGGTGCTGCGCCATGCCAAGGTCATCCTGGTGTCGCTGCACGGTGGTGTCGGCTACTGGCGCTATGGCGTCGAGCAGTTGGTCGAGTTGGCCGGCCGTGGCGTGCAGCTGATCCTGGTGCCGGGTGACGACCGCCCCGACCCGGAGCTGACCAGCCTGGGCAGTGTCAGCGGCGAGCAGGCCGAACGCCTTTGGCACTACTTGCGCCAGGGCGGCAAGGCCAACGCCATCAACCTGTTCAACTGCCTGGCCAGCCAGTGGCTGGGCCGCGACTATGCCTGGGACGAGCCGCAGCCGCTGCCGCGCACTGCCGTGTATCACCCGGCCAAGGGCAGCGCCACGCTGGAGGATTGGTACCCGCAGTGGCACCCCGAGCAGCCGGTGGCGCCACTGTTGTTCTACCGCTCGCACCTGCAGGCGGCCAACACCGCGTTCATCGATGTGTTCTGCCAGCACCTGCAGGCCGCCGGGCTCAACCCGTTGCCGATCGCCGTGGCCAGCCTCAAGGAAAGCGCCTGCCTGGAGCAGGTCGAAGCCTGGCTGGACGAGGTGGGGGCCGAAGTGCTGGTCAACACCACCGGCTTTGCCCTGTCCAGCCCCGAGCGCCCCAACCTGCGCCCGTTCCGTCGCGACATCCCGGTGCTGCAGGCCATCTGCGCGCAAGACAACCAGCCCGGCTGGGAAGCCAGCGAGCAGGGCCTGGGGGCGCGTGACCTGGCCATGCACATTGCCCTGCCCGAACTGGACGGGCGCATCATCACCCGCCCGGTCAGTTTCAAAGACATGGCCTGGCGCAGCGAACGCAGCCAGTCCGATGTGGTCTGCTACCGCGCCCACCCCGAGCGCATGGACTTTGTCGCCGAACTGGCCCGCCGCTGGGTCGAGCTGGCGCGCCTGCCGAATGCGCAGAAGCGCGTAGCCCTGGTGCTGGCCAACTATCCGACTCGGGACGGCCGTATTGGCAATGGCGTTGGCCTGGACACGCCAGCGGCCGCGCTGAACATACTCAAGGCCCTGCAGGCCGAAGGCTATCCGCTGGCCGACTTGCCGGGCAGCGGCACGCAGCTGATCCATCAGTTGCTCGGTGGCGTGACCAACGACCTCGACCAGCTGGACCTGCGCCCCTGCGCGCAGAGCCTGAGCCTGGCCGACTACCAGGCCGCCTTCGAGCGCCTGCCAGAGGCAAACCGCCAGGCCGTGCTGGAACGCTGGGGGCCGCCGCAGCAGGACCCGATGTACCGCAGTGGCCGGCTGATGGTGGCCGGCCTGCGCTTTGGCTTGACCTTTGTCGGCATCCAGCCGGCGCGCGGTTACCAGGTGGACCCCAGCGCGGTGTACCACGACCCGGACCTGGTACCACCCCACGGCTACCTGGCATTTCACTTCTGGCTGCGCCATGCCTTTGCCGCCGACGCGGTGATCCATGTCGGCAAGCACGGCAACCTCGAATGGCTGCCCGGCAAGGGCGTCGGGTTGTCGGCGCAGTGCTGGCCGGACGCCTTGCTCGGCCCGTTGCCGAACATCTACCCGTTCATCGTCAACGACCCGGGCGAGGGTGCCCAGGCCAAGCGCCGCACCCAGGCGGTGATCATCGACCACCTGATGCCGCCGCTGACCCGTGCCGAAACCTACGGCCCGTTGCGCCACCTGGAGCAATTGGCCGACGAGTTCTACGAAGCGCAGCTGCTCGACCCGCGGCGCGCTCGCGAGTTGCAGCGCGACATTCTCGAACTGGTCAAGGCCAATCACATTGACCGTGAACTGCAGCTGGAAGGCCAGCTGGACGATGCCGCCGTGTGGCTGCCACGCCTGGATACCTACCTGTGCGACCTGAAGGAATCGCAGATTCGCGATGGCCTGCATGTGTTCGGCCAGTCCCCGGAAGGCCGGCTGCGGCTGGATACCTTGCTGGCGCTGTTAAGGGTCGAGCGTGGCGACGGTCGCGGTGGCAATGCCAGCCTGTTGCGGGCCCTGGCCAAGGCGCTGGTGCCAGGCTTCGATCCGCTCGATTGCGAACTTGGCCAGCCGTGGCAAGGGCCACGCCCGGAACAACTGCAGGCCATGAGCAGCGAGCCTTGGCGCACCTGTGGCGATACCCGCGAACGCCTCGAACTGTTGGCGCTGCAGTTGATCGACCAGGCGCTGTGCGGCACCGTGCATTTACCTGCCCAGAGCGAATGGCAGCCTGTGCACGATGTGGTACGGACGCTGCGAGAATCGGTGGCACCCAGCCTGGACGCTTGCGGCAGCGCCGAAATGGATGGCCTGCTGGCGGCGCTGGCCGGGCGTTTCGTGCCCGCCGGCCCCAGTGGCGCACCCAGTCGTGGTCGCCTGGACGTGCTGCCCACCGGTCGCAACTTCTATACCGTGGACGTGCGCAACCTGCCCACCACCACCGCCTGGCGCCTGGGCTTCGCCTCCGCCAACCTGATCCTGGAGCGCCATCTGCAGGACCACGGCGATCACCTGCGCCAACTCGGCCTTTCGGTGTGGGGCACGGCAACCATGCGTACCGGCGGTGATGATATCGCCCAGGCCATGGCGCTGATGGGCGTGAGACCGGTGTGGGCCACCGGTAGCCAGCGGGTCGACGATTTCGAGATCCTGCCGCTCAGCCTGCTCGACCGCCCGCGGGTGGACGTGACCTTGCGCGTTTCCGGCTTTTTCCGTGATGCCTTCGGCAACCTCATCCGCCTGTTCGATGCCGCAGTGCAGGCCGTGGCCGCGCTGGATGAGCCCGACGATCTCAACCCCCTGGCCGCCCGCGTGCGTAGCGAGCGTGCCGCGCTGCAGGCGCAGGGCGTGGACGCCGAGCAGGCCGCGCGCCAGGCTGGCTGGAGGGTGTTCGGTGCCAAGCCCGGGGCCTATGGCGCCGGGGTGCAGAACGCCATCGACGGGCGCCTGTGGCACAGCCGCGACGACCTGGCCGAGGTTTACCTCAACCACGGCGGCTATGCCTACGGCGCCAGCGACGACGGAACCCCGGCCCGAGCCCAGTTCGCCCAGCGCCTGGCCAAGGTGCAGGCGGTGCTGCAGAACCAGGACAACCACGAACACGACCTGCTCGATTCCAACGACTATTACCAGTTCCAGGGTGGCATGCTGGCGGCGTCGGAAACCTTGTCCGGTGCGGCAGTTGCCAGTTATCACGGCGACCATAGCCAGGCCGACCGGCCGCGCATCCGTACCCTCAAGGAAGAGCTGAACCGGGTTATCCGCGCCCGGGCGCTGAACCCGAAATGGATCGACGGGGCCAAGCGCCACGGCTACAAGGGCGCCTTCGAGATGGCGGCGACGGTCGACAACCTGTTCGCCTTCGACGCCACCACGCAACTGATCGACGACCATCATTACCAGGCGCTGGCCGATGCCTACGTGCTCGACCCGGCGACCCGCGACTTCATGCGCGAGCACAACCCCGAGGCCCTGCGCGACCTTACCGAGCGTTTGCTGGAGGCCCAGCAGCGCGGTCTGTGGCAGGCACCGGGCGACTACCGTGAAGCCCTCGAGGAACAACTGCTCGACGGCGAGGAACAGGCTTGAAATGAGTGAACCCGTGCAATTTCCACTGGCGGCCGTGGTCGGTGCCGATGACCTGAAACTGGCGCTGTGCCTGACCGCAATCGACCCGAAGATCGGCGGCGTGTTGATCGAGGGGCCACGTGGCATGGCCAAGAGTACCCTGGCCCGTGGCTTGGCCGACCTGCTCGGTGAGGGGCCGTTCGTGACCCTGCCACTGGGCGCCAGCGAAGAGCGGTTGGTCGGCACCCTCGACCTGGATGCCGCACTGGGGCAGGGCAAGGCGCAGTTCTCCCCAGGGGTACTGGCCCAGGCCGATGGTGGCGTGCTGTATGTCGATGAGGTGAACCTGCTGCCCGACACCCTGGTCGACCTGCTGCTCGATGTGGCAGCCAGCGGCACCAACCGCATCGAGCGCGACGGCATCTCGCACCGGCACAGTGCTCGCTTCGTACTGATCGGCACCATGAACCCTGAGGAGGGCGAACTGCGCCCGCAGTTGCTCGACCGCTTTGGCCTCAACGTGGCTCTGGAAGGCTTGCCCGAACCTGAGGCGCGCCAACAGATCATTCGCCGCCGCCTGGCCTTCGACAGCGACCCGCAGGCCTTTTGCGCGCAATGGGCCGAGGCCCAGGCGCAATTGCGCGAGCGCTGCCAGGCGGCGCGTCAGGCCCTGGCCGGCATTGCCCTGGACGACCAGGCGCTGGCCTGGATCACCGAACGCTGCTATGCCGCTGGGGTCGACGGCCTGCGCGCCGACCTGGTCTGGCTGCGCGCCGCACGCGCCCACTGTGCCTGGCGCGGTTGCGAGGCCATCGAGGAGGCCGATGTCGATGCAGTGGCCGAGTTCGCCTTGCGCCATCGCCGCCGCGTTTCGCCCCAGGCCAACCCGCCTGCGGCGCCGCAGCAGCCTGAACAGCAGCCCGGTCGGCAAGGCGCGGGCAACCCTGGCGAACAGGGCGGGCAGGGCGACTGGGGCGCAATGCCGGCGCAGCCTGTGGCCAGCGGCGCGCGCCGCGAGGTGCCGAACTGGGCAAAAAAGCCCTGAGCATCCCCCAGTCACCTGCCAAAGGGGCGGATGCCAAAGCAGGCGCAGGTAAGCAATACGGTGCCAGCCGAGGCCGGGCGCGCAGTGCTGCGGCCGGTCGGGTGGCCTGGCTGCCGACCCTGCTCAAGGGCCGGCCACGCCAGCGCCAGGACCTGTGCTGGCAGCAACGCCAGGCCAGGCCCGCAGAACTGTGGCTGGTAATCGTCGATGCTTCGGCCTCGACCCGTCGCCACCAGGCGTTGGCGCAAACCAAAGGGCTGCTGGCGGCGCTGTTCGACCAAGCCTACCGCCAACGTGCCCGGTTGGCCCTGCTTACCGCCAGCGGGCGCTCACCGCAGTGGCAGCGCCACGGCCTGAAGGCCTCGGCCGCCTTGCAACCGTGGCTGCAAGCCTTGGGAGCTGGTGGTGGCACGCCGTTGATCGCTGCACTGGAGCAGGCTCGGCACTGGTTGCAGGATCGGCAACGGGCCCACCCCGAAGAAGGGTTACGCTGCCTGGTGTTCACCGATGGTCGCCTGCAACACTGGAATACCGTGCAGCCGATGCCGTGCGCCACTCTGTTGGTGGACATGGAACTGGCGCCGGTGCGCCTGGGCCGTGCGCAGCGCCTGGCGCAGCAACTTCAGGCGGATTACCAGCACCTGCAACAGTTCAGATTGGTGGATTGAAAAAGCACCGGTGCGACACTATGCCGCAATAAGAAAAAGTTGCCAGAACAGCAACCCGGAAGTTGTACAAGTGCGTGGCGACGCACGCACTTGGTTTGCTGGCCGATATTATTTCGGCATTGACCACGGCTGCAGGTCGTAACCTTTTTCGCACAGTTCGGCGCGCACTTCCTCGATCAGGCTGGCCCACTGGGCCGGGTCGGAATAGATGCGCGAAGACACTTGCTTGCTGCCGATGCGGGTGCTGGTCCGGTCGATCACTGCCAGGCTCAGTTCACCAGTACCGTTGGGTGCATCCCAGGCTACGCACTGGAAAGGTTCGAAGGCGTGGTCGGCAATCAGCAGTGCTTCGTTGACACGGAGCGGGGCATTCATGGTTCGGTCTCTCTATGGTCCCAAACATCCAGTTAAAGTCCGCGTTGCTTCGAAGTCGCCTCGGTTATCGAAGTGCAGCGCGGGGTTATGTGTACTGATGCTCGTTGTCCGGGGGCGAGTCACATATTGGTTGTAAAAAAATTTGCCAAGGTCGAATCCGTTCTTGCCCATGCCGCCATGTGATGTCGATAAAGTGCGAAAATTCCCGTCACGCATTGTAAAAAAATGATTCGGCAGACAGACGGTACTGGGAACCGTCAACTTAGTTGCTACTGTTAATCGGGCGCCACAACTTACTGTTTTATTTCAAAAAACTGAAAACTGGCGCCAAGGATTGGTCATGCAGCAGCCTGCCGCCCAACGCCGTTTGCTCATCGTCGACCCCTGCGATGACTGCCATCGTTTGTTACCCGGATTGCGCAGCGCAGGCTGGGATGTGCACAGCTGCATGCTCGACGCCGCGTTGGATTATCCCTGCGATGTGGGCCTGTTGCGCTTGCAGGCGTCGCACCTGAGGCGCCCGGACGGGGTCAAGGACTTGATCAAACGCAGCAACACCGAATGGATTGCCGTGCTCAGCGCCGAACAACTGCGCATGCCGGCCGTCGGCGATTTTGTTTGTGAATGGTTCTTTGACTTCCACACCTTGCCGTTCGACGTTTCCCGCGTTCAGGTCACGCTGGGCCGGGCCTTCGGTATGGCGCGCCTGCGCGGCAAAGGGATGGCGAGGGTGGATGAAACGAGCCACGAACTGCTCGGTGATAGCCGCCCGATCCGTGAACTGCGCAAGCTGCTGGGCAAGCTGGCGCCCACTGAATCGCCGGTGCTGATCTGTGGAGAAAGCGGCACCGGCAAGGAACTGGTGGCCCGCACCCTGCACCGCCAGTCGCAACGCAGCGAGCAACCGTTCATTGCCATCAACTGCGGGGCAATCCCCGAGCACCTGATCCAGTCGGAACTGTTCGGCCATGAAAAGGGCGCTTTCACGGGTGCTCATCAGCGCAAGGCCGGGCGCATCGAAGCGGCTCATGGTGGCACGCTGTTTCTCGACGAAATTGGCGATTTGCCGCTGGAGTTGCAGGCCAACCTGCTGCGCTTTCTGCAGGAAAAGCACATCGAGCGCGTGGGGGGCAGCCAGCCGATCCCGGTGGATGTCAGGGTGCTGGCGGCTACCCACGTGGACCTGGAAAGGGCCATCGAGCAAGGGCGCTTTCGCGAAGACCTGTATTACCGCCTGAACGTGTTGCAGGTAGTGACCGCACCACTGCGAGACCGGCATGGCGACCTGTCGATGCTGGCCAGTCATTTTGCCCATTTCTACAGTCTTGAAACCGGGCGTCGACCGCGCTCGTTCAGCGAGCATGCCCTGGCGGCCATGGGCCGGCATGACTGGCCGGGCAATGTCCGCGAGTTGGCCAACCGGGTAAGGCGCGGGCTGGTGCTCGCAGAAGGCCGGCAAATCGAGGCACAGGACCTTGGGTTGCAGCCCCTGGACCAGGTACAGCAACCGCTGGGCACCTTGGAAGAGTACAAGCACCGAGCCGAGCGTCAGGCGCTGTGCGATGTACTCAGCCGGCACAGTGACAACATGAGTGTGGCGGCCAAGGTGCTAGGTATATCGCGGCCGACTTTCTATCGGTTGCTGCACAAGCACCAGATTCGCTGAGCAGCAGCCCTCGGCTGTGCTCGAGCCTTTGGGAGCAGGCATGCCCGCGAAGCAGGCGCTACGGTGGATGGCACCGGGCTACGCCGGTATTCGCGGGTAAACCCGCTCCCACAAGAGGCCGTGTTATTCGTCCAGGTCTGCCGCTGCATGCCGCTCCGGCACCTGGCTGGCCTCATCCCCCCAGGTCCGGTTCACCCGTGCGCCACGCTGCACCGCCGGGCGCAAGGCAATCTCCTCGGCCCAGCGCTGCACATGCTTGTACTCGTCCACCGCCAGGAACTCCGCCGCGCCATACAGGTTGCCGCGTACCAGCTGGCCATACCAAGGCCACACGGCAATGTCGGCGATGCTGTATTCCTCGCCGCCCAGGTAGCGGCTTTCGGCCAGGCGCCGGTCGAGCACATCCAGCTGACGCTTGGCTTCCATGGTGAAGCGGTTGATCGCGTACTCGAACTTTTCTGGCGCATACACATAGAAGTGGCCAAAGCCGCCGCCCAGGTATGGCGCCGCGCCCATTTGCCAGAACAGCCAGTTCAGGCTTTCGGTGCGAGCAGCTGGCGCTTTCGGCAGCAAGGCACCGAACTTTTCCGCCAGGTACAGCAGGATCGAACCCGACTCGAACACCCGCACCGGCGGCTCGACGCTGCGGTCGAGCAGGGCAGGGATCTTCGAGTTGGGGTTTACCTGGACAAAGCCGCTGGAGAATTGGTCACCCTCGCCAATGCGGATCAACCAGGCATCGTACTCGGCCCCAAGGTGGCCCAGGGCAAGCAGCTCTTCGAGGGCGATGGTGACCTTCACGCCATTGGGCGTGGCCAGGGAGTACAGCTGCAGCGGGTGCTTGCCCTGCGGCAGGTCCTTGTCGTGAGTCGGGCCGGCAACCGGGCGGTTGATGCTGGCGAACTGGCCACCGGACGCGGCGTCGTTGCGCCAGACCTTGGGTGGCACGTAGGCGGGCTTGCTCATGCGTGAATCTCCTTAAATGGCGCGAAACGGTCACGTAGAAACGTGGACCTGCATCTATGCCACGGGTTCGACGAAAAGCGCAAATGCATAGGGCGCGGGCGTGAAGTGCATGACTTCGGTTTCATTCAGGTTTCATCCTGTGCAGCCCAGGGCGGTTCTATGCTGGGCTATCTCTTCGCCCTGCAAGGAACCGCCGGCCGATGACTCTTTCTCGCTGCATGCTGGCGCTGGCCCTGCTCGGTAGCCTTCTGGCCCATGCCGAGGCCGCACCCTGGGTTGTCGGCCTGCACCACATGACTCTGGCCGACCCGGTCGATGCCCGGCCCATGCAGGCGCTGGCGTTCTACCCGGCCATTGGCAAGACCCGCAGCAGCCGGATAGACGGCTACCCGGTCGACGTGAGTGAAGAGGCGCCGGTAGCATTGGGCCAGTTCCCATTGCTGGTGCTGTCCCACGGCAATACCGGCAGCCCGCTGGCCTTGCACTACCTGGCGACGTCGCTGGCGCGCCAGGGTTTTATCGTGGTGGCGGTGGTGCACCCCGGCGACAACGCCCGCGACCACAGCCGCCTGGGCACCCTGAGCAACCTGTACGGCCGGCCGCTGCAAGTGAGTGCCGCAATTACGGCCGCCCGCGATGATGCCTTGCTGGGGCCTTATCTGAACGGTGGCAAGGTTGGGGTGATCGGCTACTCGGCCGGTGGTGAAACTGCCTTGATCCTCTCAGGCGCGCGCCCAGACCTGGACCGCCTGCGCAAGTACTGCCTGGAGCGCCCTGACGACGCCGACGCCTGCAAGACCCACGGTGTACTGATTGCCGACCGCAGCGAGCTGGTGCCAGAGGCCGACCAGCGGGTGGGGGCCGTGATGCTCATGGCACCGCTCAGCCTGCTGTTCGGGCGCCATGCCCTGGCCGGGGTGCAGGTGCCGGCGCTGATCTACAGTGGCGACAGCGACCAGCTGGTGGCGGTGGACCGCAACGCCGAAGCCCTGGCCCGCAAGTTGCCGGTGACACCGGACTATCGCCTGCTGGCCGGCGCCGGGCACTTCGTGTTCATGGCCCATTGCGATGCCGAGCAGTCCGTGCGGATGCCGGCGCTGTGCAAGGACGCCGCAGGTGTGGATCGTCGGCACATCCACCATTCCCTGCAGCAGGAAGCCGCGGTGTTCTTCAGCCAGGCGTTGGGCGCGCCGGAGCCGGCCGAGCGTTCAGCCGCGAGTGGCGCGCCGCGCCAGCAACAGCGTTAGACCGACACCGGCCAGGGCGAGCAACGCGGCCACACAGAAGATCGAGGCATAGCCCAGATGTGCGGCCACTGCGCCCATCACCGGCCCGGCGATGGCCAGGGCCATGTCGAAGAACACGGCGTAGGCCCCCAGCCCTGCACCACGGCTGCTGCTGGGTACCTGCTTGATCGCTTCAACCCCCAGCGCCGGGTAGACCAGCGACAGCCCGAAACCGGTAAGCCCGGCACCGATCAGCGCCCACGGCGGCGACGGTGCCAGCCACAGCAGGCTCAGGCCGAGCACTTCGGTGGCCATGCACGCGACCGCCACGTTGTAGCCACCAAAGCGGTTGACCGCATTGACGAACAGCAGCCGGGAAATGATGAAGCACACGCCAAAGGCACTCAGGCACCAGGCTGCGCCCACCCAGCCGCGCTCCAGGTAATACAGGGTGACGAAGGTGGTCAGGGTACCGTAGCCGATAGAGGCAAGGGTCAGGCCCAGACCGCACGGTGCGACCCGGCCGAAGGCCGACCAGAAGGGCAGGCGCTCGCCGCGCACCACCACCACGTCCGGCCGCTTGCGCAGTACCAGCAGGGCAGATACCGCCAGCACCAGCAATGCCGGCCCCAGCACGCTGAAGTCCAGCCCGTCGACGGCCAGTACACCCAAGGGGGCACCAATGGCGATGGCGCCATAGGAGGCGATACCGTTCCACGAAATCACCCTGGCGGTGTGTTCGGGCCCGACCTGGCCGATGCCCCAGCTCAGCGTGGCTACGCCGATCAGCCCTTGGGCGATGCCCAGCAGCAGGCGCCCGCCGAGCAACAGCGCCAGGCTCAGCAGCGGAAGCGTCAGGGTCCAGGCCGAGAGCAGGGTCAACACCCCGCAGCCGGCAATCCCCAGCAAGCCGAAGCGAATGGCCTGCTTGCCCCCCAGGGTATCGGCCACGCGCCCGGCAAACGGGCGGCTGAGTAGCGTGGCCAGGTATTGCAGGCCAATGGTCAGCCCGGCGACCACCGCGCCAAACCCCAGTTGGTCATGCACATGGCTGGGCAGCACGGCGATCGGCAGGCCGATGCAGAGGAAGGCGATGAAGGTGTAGAAAACGATCGACAGGATCTGCAGGGTGATTTGCAGCGTGTTACTGGCGGGGGCGGGTTGTTGCGCGGTCATGGGCACGTTCGCGGGCGGGCGGTTGGGCGTGGCCCCATCATGGCCGTTGCGCGAAGGAAATGAAAGCAGGCTAACGAATTATTCGTCGGGCAGTGCCAGCCCGTGGGATCGGCGGTGAATTCTTCGCGGGCTCGCCCGCTCCCACAGGGACTGCACAGAATTCAAGGCCTGTGCAGTCCCTGTGGGAGCGGGCGTGCCCGCGAAGAGGCCGGCCCAGCCATACAAGATGGCCAGGCCGCCGCATCAATCAGACCAGCACACCCTGGCTACGCAGGTAATCGTCGTAGGTACCGCTGAAGTCCACCACGCCATCAGCCGACAGCTCGATGATGCGCGTGGCCAGCGAAGACACGAACTCACGGTCATGGCTGACGAACAGCAGGGTGCCCGGGTAGTTCTCCAGCGCCAGGTTCAGCGCTTCGATCGATTCCATGTCCAGGTGGTTGGTCGGCTCGTCCATCACCAGCACGTTCGGCTTCTGCAGGATCAGCTTGCCGAACAGCATGCGGCCTTGCTCACCACCGGAAATCACCTTCACCGACTTGAGGATCTCGTCGTTGGAGAACAGCATGCGCCCGAGGGTGCCGCGGATCACCTGCTCGCCGGAGGTCCACTGGCCCATCCAGTCGAACAGGGTCATGTCGTCTTCGAAGTCGTGAGCGTGGTCCTGGGCGTAGTAGCCCACCTCGGCGCTGTCGGTCCACTTCACTTCACCCTTGTCCGGGGTCATTTCACCGACCAGGGTGCGCAGCAGGGTGGTCTTGCCGATACCGTTGGGGCCGATGATCGCCACGCGCTCGCCAGCCTCGATGGTGAAGCCCAGGTCCTTGAACAGCACTTTGTCGTCGAAGGCCTTGGCCATTTTTTCGACGGTGACGGCCTGGCGGTGCAGCTTCTTGGTCTGTTCGAAGCGGATGAACGGGCTCACCCGGCTCGACGGCTTGACCTCGGCCAGCTGGATCTTGTCGATCTGCTTGGCCCGCGAGGTGGCCTGCTTGGCCTTCGAGGCGTTGGCCGAGAAGCGGCTGACGAAGGTCTGCAGTTCGGCGATCTGGGCTTTCTTCTTGGCGTTGTCCGACAGCAGCTGCTCGCGGGCCTGGGTGGCAGCGGTCATGTACTCGTCGTAGTTGCCCGGGAACACGCGCAGCTCGCCGTAGTCCAGGTCGGCCATGTGGGTGCAGACACTGTTGAGGAAGTGTCGGTCGTGGGAAATGATCACCATGGTGCTATTGCGCGCGGTGAGGATGTTTTCCAGCCAGCGGATGGTGTTGATGTCCAGGTGGTTGGTCGGCTCGTCGAGCAGCAGTACGTCCGGGTCCGAGAACAGCGCCTGGGCCAGCAGGACACGCAGCTTCCAGCCCGGAGCCACCTCGCTCATCGGGCCGAAGTGCTGTTCCAGCGGAATACCCAGGCCCAGCAACAGTTCACCGGCACGGGATTCGGCGGTGTAGCCGTCCATCTCGGCGAATTCGGTTTCCAGCTCGGCGACGGCCATGCCGTCTTCCTCGGTCATTTCCGGCAGCGAGTAGATGCGATCGCGCTCGGCCTTGACCTTCCACAGCTGGCCGTGGCCCATGATCACCGTGTCGATCACGGTGAATTCCTCGTAGGCGAACTGGTCCTGGCGCAGCTTGCCCAGGCGCGTGTTCGGCTCGAGCATGACCTGGCCGCCCGACGGTTCGAGGTCACCGCCGAGGATCTTCATGAAGGTCGACTTGCCGCAACCGTTGGCGCCGATCAGGCCGTAGCGGTTGCCGTTGTTGAATTTGACGGAAACGTTTTCGAACAGCGGCTTGGAGCCGAACTGCATGGTGATGTTAGCGGTGGAGATCAAGAGGCTTACCTATCAATAACTTACGTGACTACTTCGCAGCGTCGGACCCATTTCGGACCAATCAGGAGCTTTTCCAGCTGCTGCCAGTCGTTGGACGAGTTAATCCAGCGCGCATGAGTCGATAAGAGCATCTGCACGCTATGCCCGAGCTGATGGGCGATGAATGCGGGATTGAGACCAGACATTGAGCACATTGTCGCATAGGTGCGACGGCAGTTATACGGGGGCGGTATCTGATCCCCGGACCCTTGACGATCGGGCGCTACTGATGGTGCTGGTTTTACGTGCTCACCGTTCTTCCCGGGCGGGATGACCAATGGCGATTCGGCGAAATGCGCTTTGCCTTGAGCACGCCGTTTGGCGCGCGGTCCACTCAATCGTCATGGATGCTCCAGGTGTTGGCCTGATCGGGGAGGAGTCATTGGTTGAAAGGGGGTGATATGCTTCCTCCGCTTACCAAACAGGGAGATTGGTAATGGGTTTGTTGCGAAGGTTCAGGACGTTTGGCTTACGAATAAAGCCGACTAGATCTCCGACGGCAGCGTTCGTTTGCCTGGCGATGTGGATAGCGATCCTGCGATACGGGGACCCATCCGCGTCATTTATCATGTATTCGGTGCCTTTCGGCATTGCTCTGATCGCGCTGGGGCCGCTGGAGCTGCTGCCAGAACAATGGCCCAGGCTCAATTTTCTGGCGAATGCCCTGGCCAGCGGTTTCTTCTTTGTCAGCATCATGTTCGCTGGCGTGGCACTGTCTTATGAAATGCCGTTGGAGAATGGCGGAAGAACAACCTTCTGCCTTGGCTTCTGGGCTTTACAGCTGTTTATTCTGCACAAGGCTCAGCCCTGGATAAAGCAGTCACCTTTTCGTCGACTTGGCGAGTATCGCATGGCGTACTCCCCTCCGGAGGCCAGCCAAAGAGCCGAGCGGGATTGACGTTGGTGATGGGGGAATGAGCAGTCGCCCGAAAGTGGTGATTGGCCCGTGGTTTCTGTCCAAGCTGTTCAAACGGGTTCCGTACAGGTCGATTTCTGATACCAAAGCGCGCGGAAAGGATTTGCCTCCATTCATTGAAGCGGGTTTATCAGCTCGGCACCTTGGTTACGCACATTCCCCACGGCGATACCCACCCGGTACCAGTCGAAGGCTTCGGCCGGCTCACCCAGGTTGAGCACCAGTTGTTCTGCGCGCTCGCTCGGCATTGCTGCCGCGATCCACTCGTACGCCAGTTCTGGCGACAACACGACAGGCCGGCGGTCGTGAACGTCGACCATTCCGCCCTGAGCGTCGGCGGTGATGATGACGAACCCGTCGCGCTCTGTGCCGGTGAACTGGCCGATCGAGGCACAAAGGGCAGGGCGCCCATCCTGGCGGCGGATGTAGTACGGCTGCTTCTTCGGCCCACCTTCATCAACCCATTCGTACCAGCCGTCGATTGGGGTGATGGCCCGGTGTGGCCAGATCTCCCGGAAGAATGGACCATGCGCCACCTTCTCGACGCGGGCGTTGATCGGCGCAGCGCGATCATTCGCCCAGTGCGGCCGCCATCCCCACTTCACCAGGTCCGCTCGTGGGCCTGCATCATCCATCCGCAGTACTGCCACCGGCGTGGTCGGCGCGATGTTGTACCGGCCAAGCGGCTGGTCGCCGACGTTGTTCCGCCAGGCCTCTGGCAGGCTCAGGGTTTCAACGAAGTCATGTATGCCACGGTACTGGCTGAGCCTTCCGCACATACGCCCTCCTACCGAAACCTGAAGGATAGCCGTTGGCTGGTAGTAGTGCCGGCAGTCATACGGGGACGGCCAGGCACCCCGCTTGCCACGATGCATGACGAACGGATTTCAGCACCTGCCCGCAACGGGGTCAGCCTGCCGTTGCGGGCGATGGCTGCAGGCTGCCTGCCTGCTCGGGAACCCTGACGAACACGCTGTATCTGCCACCTTCCATTTCTTCGAAGGCAATCAGTTTTTTCACCAGCGGACCGCTCAGTACCTTGCCGGTATTCAATAGCAGCATGCCATTGTCGGCATTTAGGTTGCGGGCCAGTATCATGCCCTCTGCCAGTTCGTGCGTGCTCAACACCTTGATCGCCGGGTCGGTCAAGGTAATGTCGCGCATGTACGCGGCACAGACATTGACGAAGTCTTCCACCAGATCTGGGTCATACAGCTTTCCAGCATGCTTGCGTATGTAGAGCAGTGCCTCATCGCTATTGAGCTGGCGATCCAGAACCAGTCCGCGCTGCAATTCGATGAAATCCACAGCCATTTTCAACCAGCGGGCGCCCAGTGGAATTGCCACTCCCTTCAGGTGATCCGGAAAACCGCTGCCATCCCAGCGCTCCTGGTGGTGAAGTATGAGTTGTGCGGCTTCTTTTATTGGCTCCAGGGTCATGACCAGCGCTTCGCTCTGTTTCGGGTACGACCGGTACAGTTCGCGCTCTTGTGAAGGTATGAGATCGGCGGGGCAGGTGAGCATGTTGTCGGTCCAGCTCATCTTGCCGATGTTGTAGAGGGCTGCAGCCATGGTCAGGTTGCGACAGGTACCTTCGTCCAGTCCATGGCTGGTGCAATACACCCGTATCAATTCTATGACTTGCCGGTTGGTCTGCTTGGCCTTGGGCAGACGCATGTTGCCCAACTGCGAAAAGAACTCGGTGGTGGTCACGTAACTGCGCTTGAGTTCTTCATAGGCAAGGTCAAGCATGTCGGCAGTTTGCTGCAGTTCGGCGGTGCGCGCCGCTACACGCTGTTCAAGGCTTTCGTTAAGCGCCTTGAGTTGCGTGATCTGAACCTGAGTCAGCTGTTCCAGGCGTTTTCGCTCGCTTTCCGAATGTTGGTGGGCCAATGCCTGGCGCAAGGTGACCAACAGCTCTTCATCATTCCAGGGTTTGCTGATGTAACGATAGATGTGCCCATCATTGATGGCTTTTGCGATGGTGTCCGTGTCAGCGTACCCCGTAAGCAGAATGCGCAACGTGTCGGGAAAACGCTCATGTACGTGGGCCAACAGTGTTGCCCCGTCCATGTTTGGCATGCGCGCATCACTCATCACCAGATTGATCGGGCGTTGTTGGAGCAGTTGCAGGGCGTCGGCACCGCTTTCGGCAAGGAGGAGTTCGTAGGGTTGGTTGCGAAGTAGACGACGAAGGCTGCTGAGAATCGAGGGCTCGTCGTCAACCAGAAGTATCACCGGCTTGTCTGCTGCGCCATCGGTAACGGGTAGCTCCATGGGTCCCTCCCTGCCGGTCTCGGCCAGACTACTCCCTGGCCACAGCCTAGATGATATTTGCCCCCGCCGTTAGCTTTTGTCTGTTGGCCTCACTATGCTCGGAGGCAGGTGCATCTCGCCAGGGAGGGTTGTGCTGTGCCGACTTGTCTGCAGGTTCGCATCGTTGTCTCGATGCTTGTGGTTTTGCCGGCATGGGTGCTGGCCCAGAGCATTGGTGGGCCGCTCACGCCATTGCCGGCGGTGCCTGAGCTTGACCCTGCCCGGGTGGAACTGGGGCGCAAACTGTTCAATGACTCGCGATTGTCCCTCGATAACAGCCAGTCCTGTGCTGATTGCCATCGCCTGGATCGTGGTGGCGCGGACGGGCAGGCGCGCTCGCCTGGTGCAGATGGCAAACCCTTGCCAGTTCACACACCCAGCGTCTTCAACGCCAGCCTGAACTTCCTGCAGTTCTGGGATGGGCGCGCGCAATCGTTTGACGGCCTGGTGCACCTGGCAACCGGTAATACGGACGGCAAAGAAGATGGCTGGGCTACCGTGGTCCAACGAATTGCTGACGATCCGGCTTACCAGACGGGGTTCGCCGAAGCCTATGGCAAACCAGTGACCGCCATCGATGTCAAAGATGCCCTGGTTACGTACCAGCGTACCCTGCTGACACCCGATTCACGCTTCGATCGCTATCTGAAAGGAGATACCAGCAGCCTCAGCCTGGAAGAGAAGCATGGCTATCAGCGCTTCCAGGAGTACGGTTGTATAGCCTGCCACCAGGGTGTGAATATCGGCGGCAACATGCTGCAGAAGTTCGGTGTTTTCGATGATTATTTCACCAACCGTGGCAGTGTTACCTTGGCAGATCAGGGGCTCTACAACGTGACAGGTGATCCGGACGATCTCCACCTGTTCAAAGTTCCAAGCCTGCGAAACGTGGAGGTGACTGCCCCTTACTTTCATGATGGTTCGGCGCCCACCTTGGAAGCAGCCGTCGATGCCATGTTTCATTATCAGTTGGGACGTACGCCGAGCGACGATGATAAAGCGCTGATCATCAAGTTTCTCCAGACCCTCACCGGCCAATGGGAGGGTAAACCGCTATGAGGTTGAACGCTCGGCGCAGTCTGCTGCTGTTGGCTGCGTGCGCCATGTCGCTGGCTTCCGTGCTGGTCTACCTGTACTGGATGTCCAGGTCCGATGAGAGTGGCAACTACGCCCAGGCGCGCGATCTGATTCGCCAGATCAAGCAGTACGATGCACAGTGGGAGGGGGCAGTGCTCAAGGCGCGCACCACCACCAATTACAACTACGACCCGCTGGTGCTGCCGTTGATTGAAATGAAGCGCCTATGGCGGGAGTTCGGCACGCTGGAAGGGCGTCATCAAAAAACAGAAATGCTCGCTTGGCAAAAGGCTTTTCGCGATTACCAACAGGCCTTTGACGACAAGGTCCTGCTGGTCTCGCGCTTCAAGACGCACAATGCGATCCTGCGAAATTCCCTGGCTTTTCTCCCGGCTGCGGCCGATGTGATACAGGTGCACCTTCGTCGATTGGTTGATGCCGATACAGTGCGTCTGCGCAGAATCACCAGCGATACCTACGACCTGATGCTGAGCAGCCTTGAGTTTGCCCATGCCACAACAGATGAAAAAGCTGCCGACATCCTTGTCGGACTGAACAACCTTTCGGTCAACAAGGAGCGCTTGCCTGTCAATTTTCAGGTGCCCATCGATACCATCAGCAAACACATTGAGTTGATTCTTCGTGAGCAACCCAAGGTCGATCAACTACTTGAAGCGATCGAGGCGGTTCCGATCGCCGAGAGTCTGGACGCCATTGCGCTGATGCTGGACCGTGACGAGCAAGCAGCAGCGCTGACGGCTCAGCGATACCATTTCTACCTGTTGGTGTTTTCCACCCTGCTGGTATTGCTATTGCTGTACATGGGGATGTGGCTGATGCGTAGCTACGCCGAAATAAAACCGTGTAAACCGAGCGCTGGTGAGTGCCAACGACGAATTGGAACAGCGGGTCGAACGGCGTACCCAGGCACTTACCCAAGCCAGCGCAGCACTGCAGCGCGAGGTGGATGAACGCCGATTGCTCGAGAACCAGTTGGTCCAGTCCGAAAAGCTCGCCTCGCTCGGTCAACTGGCAGCCGGCGTAGCCCATGAAGTCAACAACCCGATTGGGTTTGTCTCTTCCAACCTCGGTGCACTGGACGACTATTTCGGCCGTTTGCAGGACATGCTGAAGGCATATGCTGACGCGGAAAATACCCTGGTTCCGAACGCGCTCGGCGCGGAGCTGGCGAAGTTGCGCACGGAAATCGAGCTGGATTACTTGCTGGAGGATATTCCGGCGCTGATCCGCGAATCCAAGGACGGTATCAGCCGCGTTGCGCGGATCGTCAAGGACCTCAAGGACTTTTCGCGAGTAGAGACCAGCCATGACTGGCAAGTGTCAGACTTGCATCAAGGCATAGAGTCAACGCTGAACATCGTTGCCAGCGAACTCAGGCACAAGGCGGACCTTGTCAAGGATTACAGCCCATTGCCGCCGGTCGAATGCCTGCCTTCACAGATCAATCAGGTAATCATGAATCTGCTGGTCAATGCCACCCAGGCGATGGGGGCCGAGCGTGGCAGAATTACCCTGCGAACCGGTGCCAGTGACAAGTGGGTATGGATCGAAGTCGCAGACAATGGTTGTGGCATTCCTGGCGAAAGCCTGCAAAAGATCTTCGATCCGTTCTACACGACGAAGCCCATCGGCCAGGGCACCGGGCTGGGATTGTCACTTTCGTACGGAATCATCAAGCGTCATGGTGGCGAGATCCGCGTAGACAGCGAGGTGGGAGTCGGTACGACATTCAGGGTCGAACTGCCCATCCATCAGGCCCGGTTGGCCTGAGAGCACCAGGGAAGTGGAATGCAAATTGCTGCGACCCTGGGGCATCGATCATGCGGAGTACGCAGAAATGACTCAGAATGACCGCTACTACATGATCTTCGTTGTGGTTGCTGTGCTGGTCCTGGATCTGGCGGCGACATTTGTGTTTCTCAAGGCCATCGCCTGACCCCCATTTGTGGGCCTGGTTGTACCCGAAATCGGGGTCATCTGCAGAGACTACCCGGTTTTGGGACAAATTTTGTCCGCCCACTGTCTGGTTCATGGCCACATGGCGCTGCACGTCCTTTGAGTCGACCGCCAGCTGAACTCTTGCCCGCAAGATCACCAGCGGCGTACCTCTGCCTGAACATCCCACCTTTGTGCGGTCCAACGTAAGCAAGGCCTGGTTTCACCTGGCCGGAGGTACGCACATGAAACGCAAGACTGTATGGGTCGTAGTGTTGTCAGGGTTGCTGCTGCTCGGTGGTTGCTGGCCATATTGGCACCACGGTGGGCATCACGGCGGCGGCCATCACCGGCATTTCAACGACGGCTACCATGGTGGTCAGGACTACCGCCGCTATTGATGCACCCAGTAATCCCTTCCGCTTGCGGCCACGCCTGTGCGAACACACTGCAAGACAACGCATGCTCGCCCAGGCTGGCTTGCCTGCAACTTGCCCGCTGATCCATGAACGAAGTTTAACTTCGCGGGTAAAGCCCGCCCTGGAGCCGATATAGCAAACAGGCATATTGCCCGGCTAAAATTGAGCAGTAACATGGTCAAACTAAAACAAAAAAAGGGGCATGCAGTTCGGCAACACTTCCCAAGTTACTCGATGGGGTGGCAGGAGCGTGTCGCGTGAAAAGTTCAAGATCGGTAGCAGGTGCAATATTGATGTCCACCTTCGCCACACTGTTCATGACAGGCTGTGCGCATGACCCCGATGTGCGTCAAGGCCATGGGTATGCAGCCGGGGCCACGGAAAGAAGTACGCCGGCGTACCTGGGGTGCGTCAAAAGCGAGCTTCAAGGGAATGTGAAAACCTACCAGGTCGATGGCGATAACTCGGTCAGGCTGTTTGTCGATAGCACCGACCCCGACACGGCGGGTGGCCTGGTCGAGGTGCGGGGCACGGGAGCCCGGCGCCAGTTCGCGGCCTATCAACGTGATGCCTGGTACGACCATGGCAGGCTGCTGGACGCCGCGCTGATGTGTTCGAAAGCATGATCATCTGACCCTTGATGCAAAAGGCCCGCCCTCGAGAGCGGGCTTTTTGCATTTGCCGCCCCCAGCCGCAATAATCCGCTCATTTGAACGGAGAACACCAAGTTGGAAACCAGAAGCGTTGTTGCTGAGATGTTCATTGGGATGCCCACGCATTTCTGGGTGTTGCCCGTTGCCGGGCTGATCGCCTGGTTCGGCCTGAAATGGGCCGAACAGTCCGATAGCCACGCCAGCATGCTGCGGGCCGTGACCTACCTGCTGCTCATTGCGTTGGCGGTGTTGCCCAACGGTTTCTATGCGCTGTTTCCCCCTTCGCCCGACATGCCCGAACTGTTGTTGAATCGTGAGCCGCTGCCCAACTACGAAGGGCGCTTCTACCTGGATGCGTTCTACGTGTTCAGTGGGTGGGCACTGAGCAAGGTGGCCAAGCTCAAGTTCAACTAGAGCAAATACTGAACAAGCCGCTCGATGAGTGGTGCATGCCGGTATCTCGTCTCGGGGCGGCTCGGTTTCCAAGTCGTTCATCGCGATTTCCTCATCTCCATTGCCGGCGAGTTTACATGCCCATGTTCAATTGGATGGGGCGGCAGTGGAGTGTCATCCAATCGCATCTATCAAAATGGGGGGTTACTCTCCATTCGTATTAATCCAAACAAGCTTCTACTTTCGATCAAGAAATCAATTGCGACTGGCGTTCTCGTCAAAGTTGGGAGGGCTCGCGAGTTATTTGTAATAAACCGGCTGGCGTTTTATGAGCAGCGTGCTATTTCTGGAGATATGAGCGCGACCGCTCAGTCGTGCTGTAGACAAAAGGACTGTCAGGTATGTCGATTCAGGCCAAGGTATCTCCCCTCGCTCAAAGTGTTACTTCTGCCGCCCCCATCGCAATCCCCAACAACGGAATCCTGACTCTTACCCAGAGCAGTAACATTGTTCTGGACATTGCTCCGGAAGGTGTGTCGGGCTACACGAAGAGCGGTGCCGATCTGATCGTACAGCTGAAGAGTGGCGAAAGCCTGCGCATTGCCAACTTCTATGTCGAGGGGCAGCCTGCAAGCCAGTTGTACCTGGTAGACCGGGACAAGCTGCTGGCCGTCGACCTGCCGCCGGTCGCTGCCGATGGGCCGCTGGTGGCGGGTTATGTACCCCAGGAAACGCCGGCCGGGTTCGAGTCACTCACTGGCGCCGACAGCACCATTGGCGGGCTCAGCCCCGGTGCTGCACTTCTGGCTGGCGCTGCGATCATTGGTGGCGGCGTCGCGATCGCCAACAGCAATGGCGGTGGTGGCGGTGGTGGTGGCGGTGACAGCAGTGTGCCGCCCGATACTTCGGCCCCGGCGCCGGCCAGCGGGTTGCAAATTGCCCCGGATGGCAGCAGCATCAGCGGCACGGCCGAGCCGGGCGCCACCGTGGGCATCGACAGCAATGGCGATGGAGAAACCGACGTCAGCGTGGTCGTCGGCCCCGACGGCAAATTCCAGATTCCGCTGAATCCGCCACTGACCAACGGCGAAACGGTTTCCGTGGTGGTGACCGATCCGTCCGGCAATAGCAGCCCGCCCGCTACCGTGCAGGCCCCTGACTTCCCTGATGCGCCGCACATCAACCCGAGCAACGGCTCCAGCCTCAGCGGTACCGCCGAGCCGGGCAGCACCGTGCTGCTTACCGACGGCAACGGCAACCCCATCGGCCAGACTACCGCCGACGGCAACGGCAACTGGTCGTACACACCCGATAGCCCACTGCCCGATGGCACGGTGGTCAAAGCGGTGGTCGTGGATGCCGCCGGTAACAGCGGCCCGCCCGCCAGCACCATTATTGATGGTGTGGCGCCAGCGGCACCCGTGATCAATCCGAGCAACGGTACCGAGCTTAGCGGTACCGCCGAGCCGAACAGCGCCGTGACCATCACCGATGGCAGCGGTAACCCGATCGGCCAGGTGACTGCCGATGGCAACGGCAACTGGAGCTACACCCCGGCGACACCGCTGCCAGACGGTACCGTGGTGAACGCCACCGCGACCGATGCGGCCGGTAATACCAGCGGGCAGGGCAGCACCACCGTGGATAGCGTGGCGCCGGGTGCGCCCACCATCAACCTGAGCGACGGTAGCAGCCTCAGCGGTACAGCCGAGCCAGGCAGTACCGTGGTCCTCACCGACGGCAACGGCAACCCAATCGGCCACGCTACAGCCGATGGCAATGGCAACTGGTCATATCCCACGGATACCCAACTGCCTGATGGAACAGTGGTTAATGCGGTGGTCACGGATGCCGCCGGCAACAGCAGCCCGCCCGCCAGCACCGTGATCGATGGCGTGGCACCTTCGGCACCCACGATCAATCCGAGCAACGGCACCGTGATCAACGGTACTGCCGAGCCGAACAGCACCGTGACCCTCACCGACGGCAGCGGTAATCCGATCGGCCAGGTAGTAGCCGATGGCAGTGGCAACTGGAGCTATGTCCCGACCACGCCGCTGGCAAACGGCACTGTGGTCAACGTGGTGGCGCGGGACGCAGCCGGCAACACCAGTGCTCCATCGACCACCACAGTGGATTCGGTAGCCCCGGCGGCTCCAGTGGTCGAGCCCAGCAACGGCAGCGAAATCAGCGGCACCGCCGAGCCGGGCAGTACCATCACCCTGACCGATGGCAGCGGCAACCCCATCGGCCAAACCACCGCCGACGGCAGCGGCAACTGGAGCTACAGCCCTGGTACGCCGCTGGCCGACGGTACCGTGGTCAACGCCACGGCGACCGACCCGGCTGGCAATACCAGCGGGCAGGGCAGCACCACCGTAGACGGCGTGGCGCCGGGTACACCCACCATCAATCTCAGCAACGGCAGCAGCCTCAGCGGTACTGCCGAGCCGAACAGCACCGTGACCCTCACTGACGGCAGTGGTAACCCGATTGGCGAAGCCACTGCCGACGGTAGCGGCAACTGGACGTTCACCCCAGCCACACCACTGCCCAATGGCACCGTGGTCAATGCGACGGCGAGCGACCCGGCTGGCAACACCAGCCCGGCAGCGACGGTCACGGTCGACTCCAGCGCGCCGGCTGCACCGGTAATCGATCCTAGTAACGGGACGACTATCAGCGGTACTGCCGAAGCGGGTGCTACCGTCACACTCACCAATGGCGGCGGCAACCCGATCGGCCAGGTCACCGCTGACGGCAGCGGCAACTGGAGCTTCACCCCCGGCTCGCCGCTGGCCAACGGCACCGTGATCATCGCCACGGCAACCGACCCGACCGGCAACACCGGTCCGCAGGCCGCCACCACGGTGGACTCGGTAGCCCCGGCGGCTCCAGTGGTCGAACCGAGCAACGGCAGCGAAATCAGCGGCACCGCCGAGCCGGGCAGTACCATCACCCTGACCGATGGCAGCGGCAACCCCATCGGCCAAACCACCGCCGACGGCAGCGGCAACTGGAGCTACAGCCCTGGTACGCCGCTGGCCGACGGTACCGTGGTCAACGCCACGGCGACCGACCCGGCTGGCAATACCAGCGGGCAGGGCAGCACCACCGTAGACGGCGTGGCGCCGGGTACACCCACCATCAATCTCAGCAACGGCAGCAGCCTCAGCGGTACTGCCGAGCCGAACAGCACCGTGACCCTCACTGACGGCAGTGGTAACCCGATTGGCGAAGCCACTGCCGACGGTAGCGGCAACTGGACGTTCACCCCAGCCACACCACTGCCCAATGGCACCGTGGTCAATGCGACGGCGAGCGACCCGGCTGGCAACACCAGCCCGGCAGCGACGGTCACGGTCGACTCCAGCGCGCCGGCTGCACCGGTAATCGATCCTAGTAACGGGACGACCATCAGCGGGACTGCCGAAGCGGGTGCTACCGTCACACTCACCAATGGCAGCGGCAACCCGATCGGCCAGGTCACCGCTGACGGCAGCGGCAACTGGAGCTTCACCCCCGGCTCGCCGCTGGCCAACGGCACCGTGATCATCGCCACGGCAACCGACCCGACCGGCAACACCGGTCCGCAGGCCTCCACCACGGTGGACTCGGTAGCCCCGGCGGCTCCAGTGGTCGAACCGAGCAACGGCAGCGAAATCAGCGGCACCGCCGAACCGGGCAGTACCATCACCCTGACCGATGGCAGCGGCAACCCCATCGGCCAAACCACCGCCGACGGCAGCGGCAACTGGAGCTACAGCCCTGGTACGCCGCTGGCCGACGGTACCGTGGTCAACGCCACGGCGACCGACCCGGCTGGCAATACCAGCGGGCAGGGCAGCACCACCGTAGACGGCGTGGTGCCGGGTACACCCACCATCAATCTCAGCAACGGCAGCAGCCTCAGCGGTACCGCCGAGCCGAACAGCACCGTGACCCTCACTGACGGCAGTGGTAACCCGATTGGCGAAGCCACTGCCGACGGTAGCGGCAACTGGACGTTCACCCCAGCCACACCACTGCCCAATGGCACCGTGGTCAATGCGACGGCGAGCGACCCGGCTGGCAACACCAGCCCGGCAGCGACGGTCACGGTCGACTCCAGCGCGCCGGCTGCACCGGTAATCGATCCTAGTAACGGGACGACCATCAGCGGTACTGCCGAAGCGGGTGCTACCGTCACACTCACCAATGGCAGCGGCAACCCGATCGGCCAGGTCACCGCTGACGGCAGCGGCAACTGGAGCTTCACCCCTGGCTCGCCGCTGGCCAACGGCACCGTAATCATCGCCACGGCAACCGACCCGACCGGCAACACCGGTCCGCAGGCCGCCACCACGGTGGACTCGGTAGCCCCGGCGGCTCCAGTGGTCGAGCCCAGCAACGGCAGCGAAATCAGCGGCACCGCCGAGCCGGGCAGTACCATCACCCTGACCGATGGTAGCGGCAACCCCATCGGCCAAACCACCGCCGACGGCAGCGGCAACTGGAGCTACAGCCCTGGTACGCCGCTGGCCAACGGCACAGTGGTCAACGCCACGGCGACCGACCCGGCTGGGAACACCGGCCCACAGGGCACCACCACCGTGGATTCGATCGCACCTGCCGCGCCGGTGGTCAATCCGAGCAACGGCAACGTGATCAACGGTACTGCCGAGCCGAACAGCACCGTGACCCTCACCGACGGCAACGGTAATCCCATTGGCGAGGTCACCGCTGACGGTAGCGGTAACTGGACGTTCATACCCAGCACGCAACTGCCCAACGGCACCGTGGTCAACGCTACGGCGACTGATGCCGCCGGTAATACTGGTGCCCCCGGTAGCACTACCGTGGACTCGTCGCTGCCGTCGATTCCGCAGGTCGATCCGAGCAACGGCTCGGTGATCAGCGGTACCGCGGATGCGGGTAACACCATTACCCTCACCGACGGCAACGGCAACCCGATCGGCCAGGTCACCGCCGACGGCAGCGGCAACTGGTCGTTCACGCCCGGTATACCGCTGCCGGATGGCACTGTGGTCAACGCTGTGGCACGTAACCCCGGTGGGACCGATAGTGCGCCAGCGGTCATTACCGTGGACGGCGTTGCGCCGGCCGCACCGGTGGTCGAACCGAGCAACGGCACGGAAATCAGCGGTACCGCCGAAGCCGGGGCCAAGGTGATCCTCACCGACGGCAGCGGCAACCCGATCGGCGAGACTACCGCCGATGGCAGTGGTAACTGGTCGTTCACACCTGGCACGCCGCTGGCCAACGGCACGGTGATCAACGCCGTGGCCCAAGACCCGGCCGGCAATACCAGCGGGCCGGCCAGCGTCACCGTTGACGCAATCGCCCCGGCTGCACCGATCATCAACCCGAGCAACGGGGTGGTGATCAGTGGTACCGCCGAAATAGGGGCCAAGGTGATTCTCACTGACGGTAGCGGCAACCCGATTGGCGAGACGACGGCCGACGGCAGTGGCAACTGGGCCTTCACGCCTACAGTTCCGCTGGCGAACGGCACGGTGATCAATGCCGTGACCCAGGACCCGTCCGGCAATACCAGCGGGCCGACCAGCGCCACCGTTGATGCCATCGCCCCGGCCGCACCGATCATCAACCCGAGCAACGGGGTAGTGATCACTGGTACCGCTGAAGCCGGGGCCAAGGTGATCCTCACCGACGGCAGCGACAACCCCATCGGCCAGACTACCGCCGATGGCAGCGGTAACTGGACTTTCACACCTGCAACTCCGCTTGCCAACGGCACGGTGATCAATGCCGTGGCTCAGGATGCCGCCGGCAACACCAGCACTCCACAGGTCAGCACCACGGTTGATGCCGTAGCCCCAGGCCAGCCGACGATCGAGCCGAGCAATGGCACCGAGATCAGTGGTACCGCCGAAGCCGGAGCCAAGGTGATCCTCACCGATGGCAACGGCAACCCGATCGGCGAGACGACCGCCGATGGTAGCGGCAACTGGTCGTTCACACCCGGCACACCGCTGGCCAACGGCACGGTGATCAACGCCGTGGCCCAGGACCCGGCCGGCAATACCAGCGGGCCGGCCAGCGTCACCGTTGACGCAATTGCCCCGGCCGCGCCGATCGTCAATCCAAGCAACGGGGTGGTGATCACTGGTACCGCCGAAGTAGGGGTCAAGGTGATTCTCACTGACGGTAGCGGTAATCCGATCGGCGAGACGACCGCCGACGGCAGTGGCAATTGGACCTTCACGCCTGCGACTCCGCTGGCCAACGGTACAGTGATCATCGCCGTTGCCCAGGACGTGGCCGGCAATACCAGCCTGCAGGGCACCACCACGGTGGATTCAGTCGCACCTGGCCAGCCGACGATCGACCCGAGCAACGGGGCCGTGATCACTGGTAGTGCTGAGGCCGGGGCCAAGGTGATCCTCACCGACGGCAACGGCAACCCGATCGGCGAGACGACCGCCGATGGCAGTGGCAACTGGACCTTTACGCCTGGTGCGCCTCTGGCCAACGGCACGGTGATCAACGCCGTGGCTCAGGACGCCGCCGGCAACACCAGCACCCCACAGGTCAGCACCACGGTTGATGCCGTAGCCCCAGGCCAGCCGACGATCGAGCCGAGCAATGGCACCGAGATCAGTGGTACCGCCGAAGCCGGAGCCAAGGTGATCCTCACCGACGGCAACGGCAACCCGATCGGCGAGACGACCGCCGACGGCAGTGGCAACTGGACCTTTACGCCTGCAACCCCGCTGGCCAACGGCACAGTGGTCAACGCCGTGGCCCAGGACCCGGCCGGCAATGCCAGCGGGCCGAGCAGCGTCACCGTTGACGCTATCGCCCCGGGCGCGCCGACCATCGAGCCGAGCAATGGTGTGGTCCTCACGGGTACCGCTGAGCCCGGCGCCACCGTCATCCTCACCGATGGTGGCGGCAACCCGATCGTCGAGACGACCGCCGACGGCAGTGGCGACTGGAGCTTCACCCCAACCACGCCGCTGGCCAATGGCACGGTGGTCACCGCGGTGGCCCAGGACGCCGCCGGCAACAGCAGTGGCCCGGCCAGTACCACGGTCGACACGGTGGCGCCGTCGGCGCCGCTGCTGAGCATCAGTGCCGACGGTGCGCTGCTGACCGGTACCGCCGAGCCGAACAGCCAGGTGCGCCTCGTGATCGACGGCGATACCGCCAACCCGATCACGGTGAATGTCGACGGCGCCGGTAACTTCAGCCTGCCGTTGGCACCACCGCTGATCACCGGCGAGCTGATCAGCGGGGTCACCGCCGACGCTGCCGGCAACCTCAGCGGCCCGGCAACGATCAACGCGCCGGACCTGGCTCCGCCGACCATCAGCGTACCGGAGGCAGCCGATACCTGGATCAACGCTGCCGAGATCAGCGACGGCATCCAGGTCGACGTGACGATCCGCCCGACCATGCAGGTCGGCCAGGTGATCACCGTCGCGTTCGCCGGGCAGAACGGTTATGAGACGCAGGTAACGCACACCATCACTGCCGGCGACATCCTGGCCGGCAGCGTCACCGTGACCATACCCCCTGGCGATGGCATGGGGCCGTTCCCGGAGGGCGCCTCGACCGTCACCGCCGATATCAATGGCGGTATCGCGTCGAACCCGGTGCCGTTCACCGTCGACACCATTCCGCCTTCAACACCGGTGCTGTCGCTGGTGGGCAGCATCCTGACCATCTCCACCGATCCGGGCACCGAACTGACGGTCACCGTGGACGTCGGCGGGGTCACTGCCACCGCCACGGTAACTGCCGACAACAGCGGGCTGGCTTCGCTGAACCTGCTCACCGACCTGGACATAGACCTTACCCTGGACCAACTGCTCAATGCCCAAGTCTCCGTGACCGGTGAGGACCCTGCCGGCAACCCGAGCAATGTGGCGACCATCGGCGTCGGCAGCAGCATCGAGCAGCCAGTGACCATCGGTAACTTCGGCGTCGATGTCAGCCTCAACCCACTGAACCCGCGGTTCGGTTTCAGCGGCACCACCGAGCCGGACTCCAGCGTGGTGATCCGTGTCATCACCCCGGCGCTGAACGTCGAGCTGCTGCCGATCCAGGCGGACAGTTCCGGCAACTTCTCGCTGAACCTGCTGAGCCCGACCGTCCTCACCCAGTTGGGGTTGAACATCACCGATATCCTCAACCTCGGTTCGCAGATCTCGTTCAACATCGTCGCCACCGACACCAACGGCAACGACAGCTCGGCCTACGGCATCACCCTGGCCCCTAACGGGCTGTCGCTGAATATCGGCCAGATCGACGTCAACGGCACCTCGGGGGACGATGTCATGTCCGGGGCGGACGGCAGTTCGGAGCACATCAATGGAGGCGATGGCAGCGACCTGATCTTCAACGTGGGGACCGGCGATCAGGTAGTGGCAGGCGATGGCAACGACGCCATCCAGATCACCGCGACCGACTTCACCAGCATCGACGGCGGTGCGGGCTTCGACACCCTGATCCTGGCCGACGGCATCGACCTCGACTACAACGCCGTCGGCGTCGGCACGCTCTCGAACATCGAGCGTATCGACCTCGGCAAGGGCGACTCGGGGAGCGTGCTGACATTGACTGCGGCGGAGGTCGACGCCATCACCGATGGCAACAACATCCTGCAGATCACTGGCGAGAGCAACGACACCCTCAACGTGGTGGGTGCCGTGAACACAGGAACCACCCAGCAGGTCAACGGCATTACCTACGATGTCTACAACTTTGGCAGCAGTACCCTGCTGATCGAGGACAACACGGTACAGGTCGTGGTCTGATGCGCGGCCTGTCCGTGCTCAAGGGAAAGCGCCGTGGCGCGGGAGCCCTTTGGCTCCTGTGCTTCGGGCTGCCGCTGTCCGCGCCGGCCATTCCTCTCGACCAAGCGGTGCGGGCGGGGTTGGCGATCCACCCGCAGGTGCGTTCGGCGATGGCCGAAGCGGACCGTGCGGGTACCGAGGTAGAGATCGCCAAGGGTGGTTACTACCCCTCCGTCACCATGTCCGGGGGGCCGCAGGAGTTCGACGTTGGCGAGGTCGTCTACGACGTCACCGTATCGCAGATGCTGTATGACTGGGGAAGGGTGACGAGCAAGGTCGACAGCGCCAGCGCCACCCGGCGCAAACTGTCCGAGGCGGTGCTGGTGGCGCGCGACGATGCTGCGCTGGATATCGTCGAGACCTACCTCGACGTGCTTGCCTCGGAGCGCCGGGTGGAAACGGTGCGCCAGCACATCCAGCGTCTGGACGGCATCCGCGAGATGACCCAGGCGCGCGGCAGCGATGGTTACGCCGACCGCAGCGAACTGGACCGCGCCAACCTCGAACTGTCGCGTGCCCAGGAACAGCTGTCGCTGGAGAAGGGCAACCTGCAGGACGCGCGCAACCAGTACGCGATCCTGGTTGGCCAGGACCCCTCCGAGCTGGTGGAGCCAGAGCCGATGTCGCTGCAGCGCTACCTGGCTGCCAGCGACGTGGCGCGGGTGATCCGTGAGTCGCCGTTGCAGCGCAAGGCGCTGGAGGACGCCAATGTCGCCGAGGCGCAAGTGCGCGAGGCCAAGGCTTCGTTGCTGCCGCAGTTGAACCTGGAGGCCTCAGCGTTGCGCCGGGAGATCGGCGGTCGTCCGGAAAGCGACTCGGTGATGTCGCTGCGCTTTCGCATGGATACCTTCCAGGGGCTTTCCAACTTCCGTCGGCCGACTGCTGCGCAACAGCGTCTGGAGTCGGCGCAATGGACGGCCGATGCGATGCAGCGTGACATCCGCCGGCAGTTGCAGACGCTGTTCGACAACGGTGACACGCTACGGTGGCGGGAACCCTGAGCCAGCAGGTGACGGAGTCGGAGCAGGTTGGCGAGCTGTACCGCGAGCAATTCGAGGTCGGCCGACGCGACGTGATCGACTTGCTCAACGTGCAGCGCGAACGCTTCGAGGCCGAGCGGCAGTTGATCAATCTGCACATAGAGCGCAAGCGTATCGAGTATCGAGCGGCCGCGCAGGTCGGGTTGTTGGGGGCATTACTGGAGAATCGGTTGAATCATGGAAGTTGAACAATCCCCGGATAATGTCGTGACCCTGAACCACGACGACCCGCTGCGCCAGGGCCTGCTGCTGCTGTGCCGGCAACTGGGCCGGCCGTTGGGCGACGCCGAACTGGTCGACGGCCTGGCACTGGAGCACGGACGCCTGCCGCTGCGCCTGGTAGCCCGCGCCCTGCGTCGCGCCGACATAACTGCCAGGGTCGCGGAGCTGCCGTTGCGGCAGATGGACGCCTACCTGCTGCCGGCCCTGCTGTTGCTCGACGATGGCCGCAGCCTGCTGCTGGTTGGCATCGAGGGTGAGCAGTACGAGGTGCTGGTGCCGCAGAGCGACGGCGGCCGTGAGTGCATGGCGCGGCCCGCTCTGGAGGCGCTTTACAGCGGCACGGCGGTGTTCGCCAAGTGCCGCTACCGCCCCGATGGGCGGGTGGGCGACTACGCCAGCGGCCTGCCGGAGCACTGGTTCTTCGGGCCGCTCAAGCGGCTCTGGCGCTCTTATGCGGAAGTCACGGCGGCGGCCCTGGTGGCCAACGTCCTGGCCGTCGCCTCGGCGCTGTTCGCCATGCAGGTTTACGACCGCGTGGTGCCCAACGCAGCCTTCGATACCCTGTGGATACTCGCCAGCGGCGTGGCCTTGGCGATCATCGTCGACGGGGTATTGCGGATCCTTCGCGGGCACCTGCTGAACGTTCTCGGCAAGCGCCTGGACCTGCAGTTGTCGAGCCTGCTGTTCGCGCGCGTGCTGAGTACCCGGATCGCCGCCAAACCGGCGTCGATGGGCGCGTTCAGCACCCAGGTGCGTGAGTTCGAGTCGGTCCGCGAGTTCTTCACTTCGTCCAGCGCCGCACTGATCAGCGACCTGCCGTTCGTGGCGATCTTCCTGTTGATCATTGCCGTGATCGGCGGCCATGTGGTCTGGGTGCCGCTGGTGGCTTGTGTGCTGATGCTGCTGCCAGGGCTGCTGACCCAGCGCCTGCTGGGGCACCTGTCGCGGCAGAACCTGCGCGAGGGGGCGCTGAAGAACAGCGTGCTGCTGGAAGCCTTCGAACACCTGGAGACGGTCAAGGCCGCGCGTGCCGAAGGCCGCTGCCAACAGCAGTGGGAGACGCTCACCGGGGAACTGGCCGGTACTGCAATGAAGACCCATGCGTTGGCCTCGACCCTCAGCTATTCGGCGAGTATCGTTCAGCAGCTGTGCTATGTCGGGGTGGTGGTGTTCGGCGTCTACCGGATAAGCGACGGCGCGATGACCGTCGGTGCCCTGGTGGCCTGTTCGATCCTGGCCTCGCGGGCCATCGCACCACTGTCCCAGGCTGCCGCCATCCTTGGCCGCTGGCAACATACCAAGGTGGCGCTGGAGGGGCTCGACCAGCTGATGTCCGCCGAGCAGGAGAGGCCCGCCGGCAAGCGCTTCGTGCACCGCGACCGGCTCCACGGGCATTACCGCCTGGAGGCGCTGCGCCTGGCCCACGGCGACAGCCCACCGGTGGTCGACGTGCAGGCGCTGAACATCCAGGCCGGCGAGCGGGTAGCGCTGCTCGGTGGCAACGGCGCCGGCAAGTCGACCCTGCTGCGGCTGCTCAGCGGCCTGCTCAACGCGCAATCCGGCCGGCTGCTGCTGGACGACATCGCCCTGAGCCAGCTCGACCCGGCCGACCGCCAGCGCGGCATCGGCTACTTGCCGCAGGATGTGGCGCTGTTCCACGGCAGCCTGCGGGAAAACCTCAACCTGGCCAACGCCGCGCTGGGCGACGAGGAATTGCTGGAAGCCCTCGATGGCGTAGGGCTGGGTACTTTCGTGCGCGCCCACCCGTTGGGCCTGGACATGCCGATCCAGGGCAATGCCAGCCTCTCCGGCGGCCAGCGCCAGGCGGTGGGGTTGGCCCGCGTACTGTTGCAGGACCCGCCGATCCTGCTGCTTGACGAGCCGACCGCGGCCTTCGACCAGAACAGCGAGAAACAGGTCATCGACTACCTGCAGAAATGGCTGGGCCGGCGCACCCTGATCATCACCACCCACAAGAAAAGCGTATTGGCGCTGGTGGACCGTGCAGTGGTGCTGCGCAACGGCCAGGTGATCATGGACGGCCCGCTGAACCAGGTGGTGCTGGGCAACCAGGTGCAGGCGCCGCAGGTCGCCGAAGGAGTCGGCCATGGCAGCTGAAAAAAGTTCTGTAGTGCTGCGCCGGCAACTGGCCGACCCCTTGCTGGCGACCACTCACCCGGTCTATCGCCCGCTGCTCTGGACCCTGCTCGGCAGCGTCTTGCTGTTCGTTGCCTGGGCTGCCTGGGCGGAGCTCGATGAAGTGACGCGCGGCGATGGGCGTGTGGTGCCGTTCAGCCGCATCCAGAAGATCCAGAGCCTGGAAGGGGGCATTCTCGACCGCCTGCTGGTGCAGGAGGGCGACCTGGTGGAGGTCGGCCAGCCGCTGCTGCGCCTGGACGAGACGCGCTTTCTCACCAACTTCCAGGAGTCGGCCAACCAGGCCGGCGTGCTGCGCGCGGCCATCGCCCGGCTGGACGCCGAGGTGCTGGGCAAGGCGGCGATAGAGTTCCCGCCGGACATCGACCCGCAAGGGCCGCTGGCGCGTTCCGAGCGCGAGCTGTTCAAGTCGCGGCGGGACAAGCTGCTCGAAGGCAGCCAGGCGATCCAGAGGCAGATCAGCCTGGCCCAGAGCCAGCTCGACCTGGTCCGCCCGCTGGTGGCCAAGCGTGCGGTGAGCCAGATGGAGGCGCTGCGGCTGAGCCAGGACATCGCTACCCTCAACGGTAAGCTGACCGAGCTGAAGAGTAGCTACTTCCAGGATGCCTATACCGAACGCTCACAGCGCAAGGCCGACCTCAGTGCCCTGGAGCCGATCGTCCAGCAGCGCCAGGACCAACTGCGCCGTACCGGGATCGTTTCGCCGGTGCGTGGGCGGGTGAACACCGTGCTGATCAACACCCGTGGCGGGGTGATCCAGCCCGGCGAAGCGATCATGGAAGTGATCCCGGTGGAGGACCGCCTGCTGGTCGAGGCCAGGATCAAGCCGCGCGACGTGGCCTTCCTGGTACCGGGCATGCCGGCCAAGGTGAAGATCACTGCCTACGACTTCAGCATCTATGGTGACCTCAAGGGCACCCTGGAGCAGATCAGTGCCGACACCATTGAGGAGGACACGCCCCATGGCAAGGAGTCGTACTACCAGGTGCTGATCCGCACTGACGGCAGCCAGCTCAAGCGCGGCGAGGAGGTGCTGCCGATCATCCCCGGCATGGTTGCCGAGGTGGATATCCTCAGCGGCAAGCGCAGCGTGCTCAATTATTTGCTGCGCCCGCTGATCAAGGCCCGTCTGTACTGAGCTGGAGCGTCAGGGCATCAGTACGGATGCCAGCAGCTTGATTGCCGACGTGCGGTGATGGCCGGCACTGTAGGCCAGCACTATGTCGCGGCAGTACCTTGGTTCTTCGCTCAGAATCCGGGCGTTTGGCGATTGCTCCAGCAATGACGGCCATTGCGGTACCAAGGAAACGCCTTGCCCCAGCGACACCAGCAGGCTGATGGCTTCGAGCGCATCCAGGTCGCAAGCCACGCTTGGCGCGAGACCCAGATCGTCCAGATAGCGCTGGGTTATCAGGCCTCCCCAGGAATCGACGGCATATCGGATATAGGGCCCGGTGGCCAGCATTGCCTGCGCTTCAGCCCGGGAGGCCGCGGCAGGTGCCAACAAGTACAGCGGTTCGCTGCGCAATGTGAGCGTTCTCAACGATTTTGCTGTCTTGAAGGGTGGCGCCACCAGAATTGCCGCATCCAGCTCCTGATTGATCAGCTTGTCATGAAGCAGTTTCGAGTCACCGGGTGTGATGGTGAGCTTGAGGTCGGGCGCGGAGGATGACAAATGCTCGAGTGCTGGCGGTACAAGGCCGGTGAGGGCGGTTGATATGGCGCCAATGCGCAGTTCCCCGGTCAGCGTGTCGGCGTTGAGGTCGTTCCTGAGCTGATTGGCATGCTCGACGATGCAACGTATGCGTGGAATCAATGCCAGCAGCTTTTCTGTCGGCCTTATCGCGTGTGCTTCTCTATTGAAGAGAGTGCAGCCCAAGTGTTTCTCCAGATTTCGAATGCGCAAACTTATTGCAGCGGCTGAAACATTTGCTTTCTTTGCCGCACCCGCAATGGAGCCGCATTCAACAACAGATATGAGGCTTTCCAGATTTTGAATGTCCATAAGTAATGCTTATGCTCAGACCAAGTGTCAGTTGGTGTACATGAATGCCGGGCGGTGTGAGGATAGTGGCTCCGTTCGAGGAGTACCATCATGTTGACACCCTTTCATGTTGCTTATCATGTCAAAGATCTGGATGAAGCAAGAAAATTCTATAAAGAGGTTCTTGGCTGTGTCGAGGGGCGTAGCACTGATACGTGGGTAGACTTCGAGTTCTTTGGTCACCAGATATCTCTGCATGTGGGCAAGCCCTTTCAAACCAGCCGCACTGGCAAGGTCGGCCCGCACCTTGTACTGATGCCTCATATCGGGGTGATATTGCCTCTGGATCGCTGGCAAGCCTTGGCTGAACGCCTTGAAGTTCTGGGTGTGCAGTTCGAAATTCCACCGGTTGTACGTTTCGAGGGTGAGCCTGGCGAGCAGAGGACAATGTTTTTCCTGGACCCAAGTGGTAATCCGATCGAAATCAAGGGGTTCAAGAACTTGAGTGCAATCTTTGCCTCCTAGTATTTTATAAAAGCAGAGATCAGTCCTGTGAGAATAAAAATAAATTTAATCACGCAAATTGCAATTGGTCTGGCTGTCGGTATATGCGTTGGCCTGCTATTGAATCATTTTCCCGATTACAAGGGTTGGTGGACCGAGCAAGTGCTACAGCCGGCGGGCGATGCGTTCATAAAACTGATGAAAATGATCATCGTGCCGCTGGTGTTTTCCTGCATGGTGGTAGGCATAGCCGGCTCCGGCAAGCGCGCCCTGGGGCGGTTGGGAACAAAGAGCCTTGTCTATTTCTTTGCCGTGACCGGGGTCGCAATCATTTTCGGCCTGCTGGTCGGTAACGTGCTCCAGCCAGGCGCTGGTGCGGGCTTCGCCGTTTCATCGGCGAGTGAAGCAGTGCCACCGGTGCAAAATGGTTCGGCAGGGCTCGGCAAGGTACTGTTGGGCATCATTCCTGACAATGTAGTGGCGGCAATGGCAGAGGCGAAGCTGTTGTCGGTACTGTTCTTCGCCATCTTGTTCGGGGTGGCACTGTCTACGCTGGATGAACCCAGGAAACAGCCGTTGGTTGCCGTGCTGCAGACGGTGGTGGAGACCATGTTCAAGGTCACTCATATGGTCATGGCCTACTCACCGATCGGCATCTTTGCCCTGATAGCTGTTACCGTGTCGACCTTCGGGATTGATTCACTGATGCCGCTGGCAAAACTGATAGCCATTACTTATGTGGCGGTACTGTTCTTCGCGATTGCCGTGCTGGGCCTTGTTGCCAGGGCTGTTGGCGAAAATATCTTCGAGATCATCAAGGCCTTCAAGGATGAACTGATACTGGCCTTCAGCAGCGCGAGTTCCGCCACCGTCATGCCGCAATTGATGGCCAAGACCGAAGCACGGGGTGTGCCGCGAGCTATCACGTCGCTGGTGATCCCGTTGGGTTATTCATTCAATCTGGATGGCGCGTCGCTGTTTGCGGGCCTGGGTACGCTGTTTATCGCGCAGGCTTACAATATTGAACTGGCCTTGGCAGACCAGGTAATGCTGGTATTCATCATGGTATTGACGTCCAAAGGCGCTGCCGGAGTGCCCGGGTTTATGTTTGTGATTCTCACTGCAACCCTGACGGCGGCAGGTTTGCCTTTGGAAGGCGTGGCCTTGATTGCAGGGGTATATCGATTGATGGACATGCCCGTTACGGCACTGAATGTGCTCGGCAATGCGCTGGCGCCGATCGTGATTGCAAAATGGGAAAGCCGCGCTGGAACATTACCGGCTGATGTCGTGGTTACGGAGCAATCATCTCGATAGCAGATGGGCAGGCTCGTTCAGCGAGGTGTTTGGAACGGGAATTGCTGCATCCCTGAAAACCTGCCCATTCGGGGATACGGCCATGCTTCCAGAAAATCTTTATTTCATGTTTCTCTTCGCCATTGGCGTGCTGGCCCTTGATGTGGCAGCCATCATGCTCTATCGGAGTGCCAAGCCCTGACCCGGGTTTGGGGACTTCCACCCTGAACCGGGTTTTGGTCTACAGTGCTGGGACGTCTCTGGTGTAAGGAAACAGCTATGGCAAAGCGTCGATGGGCAGTTATCGCTACCTCGATCGCGCTGGCAGTGGGGCCGGCGCTCACTTATGCCGACCCGGGTAATGGTAAAGGGCAGGGCCACGGCAAGGACAAGGGCCAGCATGGTCAAGGTCACGGGGGCTCGTATGGTGGCCCGTCGATAAACCATGGCGATGTGCTTGGCATTCTTGACGGGCACCGTGGCTACTGGAGCGCAGGGCCGGCGCTGCCCCCCGGCATTCAGAAGAACCTGGCCCGTGGCAAACCTCTACCGCCAGGTATCGCCAAGAAGCTGGATGGCAGGCTGCTGGGGCAACTCCCTCATTATGATGGCTATGAGTGGATGCAGGCGGGGGCGGACCTGATCCTGGTGGCAGTCGCTACGGGGATCATCTACGAGGTGTTGAACGGCGCACTGGATTGAAGCCTGGCGCTGGTGTCAGCCAGCGCCTTCATCTTTGTCGATCCTTGCCGCTACTATTTTCCAGAACGTTAAGTACTGAGCCTTTGTCGTCCGTCACCAGCAATTCGCTCGAGTGCGTGCCCTCTGTTTGTAGTTCGGCCAGTGGCATATCTGCATTACGAAAAATGCTGCGACCTTGTTCACCAACACTCAAGGTGATGAGTTTTCCATTCTGATAAAAGAAGTGCGTGCGGTTGGTGTTCTTTTGCATGGTGCGTGCTCCGAAGGCTATTGGCAGGGTTCACTTTCCCAGCCTTCACGCACCCAGGCTACTGGCAGAAATATCAGGTGGGCCTGTGCTGCGAGACTTTGGTTGATTGGTAAGCCAATACAACCCCCGTTAGAATGCAGCGTATCCTTGATGGCTAATTGCAAATGTCTATGTTTCGTATCTTTCTCTTCGCTGTGGTGGTCACCGGTGTTGCCGGCTGCGCAACCCCAGGCAAACCCACTGCCAGCAAACTGACTCACAAATCGCCACAGCAATACGCCGCTTGCGTACTACCCAAATGGCAAGCACTGGCGCCTCAAGCCACGCAGAAATCGATCGCCCACGGCTATCGGCTGACGGCACCCAGCCCCGTGGCATCCGATGATGTGCTGGACGTAGTCGATTCCCACGAGGGCAGCCGCGCGACTTTCTACAAGGGCAGCTTCCTGTCTGGCGACAAATTGCGCCAGGCAGCCAGGGAATGCCTGGACTGACTCAGTAACCCGATCCGCTAGAGCCGCCCATGCTGGGCAGGCGGGCCCTGCGCTGAGCATTGCTCCACTCGGCGCAGGTCATGAACGCGGTATTGTCCACTTTGCCTGTGCCGTCGAAACTTACGCTGTAGGGCTGCCGGTTGTCGGCCTTGGTCAGCATGTAGTCGAAACAGGTGCCGGGCACCACGGTGCGTTCGGTCTCCGCAGCGGGCTTGCCGCCTACCTGCATGACCTGGTCTCTGCTCATGCCGTTGGTGACTTTCGCCACCAGCGGCTGGTCGTGGTACAGCGCGGAGTTGGACGAGCAGGCAGAAAGCGCTGCCAGTGCAAGGATCAGCGCGTGAAAGGGTTTGTTCATGGCAGTGCTCCGGTAGAGGATGCCGATGAAGGCAGTGCTCCCAGCGCGAATGTGCGACGCCTGGCTCTGCGATCACACCATCAATCCGCTCGGCTTTTCATCATACGCCTGTACTGCCGCACCCGCAGTAACGTGCAGCCTTGCTCCAGCAACAAGGCGCGCAAGGGCGACGCATGCGCCTTGGGCCGGCTGCCGGCCGCCAGGCGGCGCATCTGCAATTTCACCAGGGCCATGTAGGCCAGTGCGGCAAAGGCCTTGCGCTTCCAGCGAATGGGCTCCAGTTCGGCGGTTGCCGTCGGCTCGCCGTTCTGCCAGCGCCGGGGCAGGGCAGGCTCGACTGCCAACGCCGTGGCAATCCCAGCCATGGCCACACCGCTGGCCAGCACCTGCTCGACCACCGGCAACCGCCGGATACCGCCGGTGACCATCACCGGCATCTTCGCGATAGCGGCGATTTCCCGGGCAAACTCCAGGAAGTAGGCCTCGCGAGCCAGGGTGCGCCCATCGCGGGCATCACCCTGCATCGCCGGTGCCTCATAGCTGCCGCCCGACAGCTCCACCAGGTCCACCGACAATTCATTCAGCCACAGCACTACCTGGCGCGCATCCGCCGGTTCGAAACCGCCGCGCTGGAAATCCGCCGAATTCAGTTTCACTGCCACGGCGAAACCGGGCGAAACCACCTCGCGCACGGCCTTGACCACTTCCAGCAGCAACCGCGCGCGATTTTCCAGGCTGCCACCCCAGCGATCCTGGCGCTGGTTGCTCAGTGGCGAAAGAAACTGGCTCAGCAGGTAACCGTGGGCAGCGTGGATCTGTACGCCACTGAAACCAGCTTCTTCAGCCAGCGCCGCAGTGCGGGCGAAGCGCTGGATCAACGCGCCGATCTCGGCTTCGTCCAGTGCCTTGGGCAGGGGGAACAGCTTTGACAAATCGCCCATGTCCAGGGCAATGGCCGAAGGCGCTACGGTGGGCTGGCCGAGGTTGGCCTGCATCTGCCGGCCCGGGTGGTTGATCTGCATCCAGAACTGCGCGCCGTGGGCGCGGCCGATGCGCGCCCAGTCGCGAAAACGTTGCAGTGGCTGGCTGGCATCGAGCATCACGCCACCTGGGCCGGTCATGGCGCCAGGGTCGACCATCACG
The DNA here is from genome assembly GCF_013305685.1 of Pseudomonas sp. 13159349. NCBI lineage: Bacteria > Pseudomonadati > Pseudomonadota > Gammaproteobacteria > Pseudomonadales > Pseudomonadaceae > Pseudomonas > Pseudomonas sp. 13159349. The sequence goes on from NZ_CP045553.1 coordinate 2,953,107, forward strand.
TTACCGGTCAGCAACAGCCCGGCACCGCCCTTGGCCCAAGCCTGGTAAAGGCGCAGCAGCTGGTCGGAAGGGGTCTGGTCCGGGTTGGCCAGGTTTTCCTCCATCGCCGCCTTGGCGATGCGGTTGGGGATGACACTGCCATTGGGCAGGTGCAGGGGCTGGAACGGCGTCATGGCGATCTCCGGAAAGGGTTGCCACGCATCGGTTTTTGCGCACGTGGGCTAGGTTCGGGAAAAGGCTAAGGTTAAAGTCAGCTTTAAGGTCAAGAGGGGAATGCTGCCGCAATGAAAATTGGTGAACTGGCGCGACGCACGGGGCTTAGTGCATCGCGTATCCGCTTTTACGAAGCCAGCGGACTGATTGCTGCGCGGCGCCTGGGCAATGGTTACCGCGATTACCCGGAGCAGGTGGTGCGGGCGCTGGAGATCATCACCTGCGGCCAGCAGGCCGGGTTCAGCCTGGAAGAAATGCGCAAACTCACCGATGCCTCCGGGGCTGCGGCGGGTGGGCATGATTTATTGCTGGGCAGCCTCAAGCGCAAGGTGGCGGAGATCGAAGCGATGCAGCAGCGGCTGGCGCACAACCGCGCGCAGTTGCTGGCGGTTATTGCAGGCATGGAAGACAAGCCGCAGGGGATGGATTGCGAGGAGAATGCCCAGCGCCTGATTGCCGGTTGGCAGCAGGGCGAGGCCACGAACACGGGACCCCTGTAGGAGCGGCCTTGTGTCGCGATGGGCTGCGTAGCAGCCCCGGCAATCTGTGCATCAACGCAAGAGCCGGGGGCTGCTGCGCAGCCCATCGCGACACAAGGCCGCTCCTACAGGGATCGCACAGGCGTCTGGATTCTGGGTAAGACAGTTGCGCTCGCGATCAGCCTACATCACCGCGCTTGTTCAGCTGCTCGCACTGCACCTGCGCATCCGACCTGCTTGGATAGCTGGGCTTGAGCCGCTCCTTCGCTTGGTTGTCGTAAATGTCGAACCCCCCACAAACGGTAGCGGCGTAATAGCGGCTACCCACGCGGAACGACTCCTTTTCGATCGGCACAGCGGGAACGATAACGAATCTTGGTTGCATTTTTCGTGCCTCCCCAGGCAGAGACTTAAGTATTAGTCTGGCCATGGATAACCATCAAGGATACTCATGAATAAAACCTCGTTTTGTTGAACGGCAGGTCGACGCCCGTCCTGTCATCAAATGAAAACCCGCTGTCGTCCGATGCGAAGCACCCCGCACATCAAGGGCATACAGTCCAATCACCCAGAACTGACGCCATGCGTCCAGATCGATGATTGGAGAGACAAGCATGTCCAAAGTCGTACGTTTCCATCAGACCGGTGGCCCCGAGGTGCTGCGCTACGAGGACGCCGAGGTCGGCGAGCCCGGCCCGGGGCAGGTGCGCTTGCGCCAGGTGGCGGTGGGCCTGAACTACGCCGATACCTATTTCCGCAACGGCACCTACCCGATTCCGCTGCCCAACGGCATTGGCGTGGAAGCGGCCGGCGTGGTCGAGGCGGTGGGCGAGGGCGTGACCCAGGTGGCAGTCGGTGACCGGGTCACCTACACCGGCTTCCTCAACACCCTGGGCGCCTATTGCACCGAGCGCCTGATCCCTGCTGCCGCGCTGATCAAGCTGCCGGATACCATCGCCTTCGAAACCGCCGCCGCGATGACCATGCGCGGCCTGACCTCGGCCTATCTGCTGCGTCGGCTGCATGACTTCAAACCCGGCGACAGCGTGCTGCTGCATGCCGCTGCTGGCGGGGTCGGCCTGATCGTCGCGCAGTGGGCGCAGCTGCTGGGGCTTAACGTGATCGGCACGGTGTCCACCGAGGCCAAGGCCGAAGTGGCGCGCGCCCATGGCTGCAACCACGTCATCAACTACAGCGTCGAGGACGTTGCCACGCGCGTGCGTGAGCTGACCGACGGGGTAGGGGTGAACGTGGTGTTCGACAGCGTTGGCAAGAACACCTTCATGGGCTCGCTCGATTCGCTCAAGCGCCGCGGCCTGATGGTGTGCGTCGGCACGGCGTCAGGCACGATCCCGCCGTTCGACCCGCAGTTGCTGGCGATCAAGGGCTCGCTGCAGCTCACCCGCCCGGCACTGGCCGACTTCATCGCCGACCCGGCGGAAAAGGCCGACCTGGCCGGTGAGCTGTTCGATCACGTCGGCAGCGGGCGCATCCGTATCGAGATCAATCAGCACTACGCACTGCAGGATGCCGTCCAGGCCCACCGTGACCTGGAAGCGCGCAAGACCACCGGCTCGTCGATCTTCGTCATCTGAAGAGGGCAACAGCATGCACATCGAACAACTGACCTGCGCGATCGGTGCCGAGGTAAGTGGGGTCAACCTGGCCGACGCGATCCACGACGACGACCTGTTCGCCCAGCTTCGCGCGCAGTTGCTCCGGCACCGTGTGCTGTTCCTGCGCGACCAGCACTTCAGCCGCGCCGAACACGTGGCGTTCGCCCGCCGCTTCGGCGACCTGGAGGACCACCCGGTGGCCGGCAGCGACCCGGAGCATCCGGGCCTGGTACAGATCTACAAGCGCCCGGACCAGCCCAACGACCGCTATGAAAATGCCTGGCACACCGACGCCACCTGGCGCGAGGCCCCGCCGATGGGCTGTGTGCTGCGCTGCATCGAATGCCCGCCCGTGGGCGGCGACACGATGTGGGCGAACATGGTGCTGGCCTATGAAAACCTGCCAGGCGATGTGAAGGCCAAGATCGAAGGCCTGCGCGCCCGCCACAGCATCGAGGCGAGCTTTGGCGCCGCCATGCCGCTGGAAAAGCGCCTGGCGCTGAAGGCGCAGTTCCCCGATGCCGAGCACCCGGTTGTGCGCACCCACCCGGAAACCGGCGAGCAGGTGCTGTTCGTCAACGCCTTCACCACCCATTTCAGCAACTACCACACCCCGCAGCGGGTGCGCTTCGGCCAGGACGCCAACCCCGGCGCCAGCGACCTGCTGCGCTACCTCATCAGCCAGGCCTACCTGCCGGAGTACCAGGTGCGCTGGCGCTGGAAGCCCAACAGCGTGGCGATCTGGGACAACCGCAGCACACAGCATTACGCCGTCATGGACTACCCGCCGTGCCATCGCAAGATGGAGCGCGCCGGGATCAAGGGCAGCCCCACGTTCTGAGTTCGTCGCCGTCGCTGGCGGCAACCGCACAATAACAATAGCGAGGACTACAGCATGCAATTCTTCGACGATTCGTTGCACCCGGAAAACATGGAAAAGGTGGTGATCACCGTGGCCCCCTATGGGCCGGAGTGGATGCCCGAAGACTTCCCTGAAGACATTCCCCTGACCATGGACGAGCAGGTGCAGAAGGCTGTCGACTGCTACGAGGCAGGTGCCACCGTACTGCACCTGCACGTGCGCGAGCTGGACGGCAAAGGCTCCAAGCGCCTGTCCAAGTTCAACGAGCTGATCGCCGGGGTGCGCGAAGCGGTGCCGGACATGATCATCCAGGTTGGCGGATCGATTTCCTTCGCCCCGGAAAGCGAGGGCGAGGCGGCCAAGTGGCTGTCGGACGACACCCGGCACATGCTCGCCGAGCTGACGCCGCGCCCCGACCAGGTGACCGTGGCCATCAACACCACGCAGATGAACATCATGGAGTTGCTGTACCCCGAGTACCTGGAAGGCACCTCGCTGGCCAGCCCGGCGATTCATGCCGCCTACAGCGAAATGACCGTGCCGGCCGGCCCGGCCTGGGTCCGCGAGCACCTGCGCCGCCTGCAGGCCAGCAACATCCAGCCGCATTTCCAGCTGACCGGCATGCATGCCCTGGAGACGCTCGAGCGCATCGTCCGCCGTGGTGACTACATGGGCCCGCTGAACCTGACCTGGATCGGCATTGGCGGCGGTTTCGACGGCCCCAACCCGTTCAACTTCTTCAACTTCATCCACCGCGCGCCGGACGGCTGCACCCTGACCGCCGAATCGTTGCTGAAGAACGTGCTGCCGTTCAACACCATGGCCCTGGCCATGGGCTTGCACCCACGCTGCGGTAACGAAGACACCATCATCGACCAGCATGGCAAGCGCTTCACCTCGGTGCAGCAGATCCAGCAGACCGTGCGTGTGGCCCATGAGCTGGGCCGCGAGATTGCCAGCGGCAAGGAAGCACGCGCCATCTACCGCATCGGGCAGCAGTACGACAGCATCGAGCAGACCCTCGAGGCCAACGGCATGGCGCCGAATCGCCAGCCGGGTGTGAAGGGCGTGCCGCAGCGCTGACTTCACTGGCCTGCGCCGGCCTTTGTAGGAGCGGCCTTGTGTCGCGACAGGGCTGCACAGCAGCCCCGGCAATAGTTGAGTTGACGCTTCAATCGGGGGCCGCTTTGCGGCCCATCGCGACACAAGGCCGCTCCTACAGGGGGCGTGCCAATACATAAGAACAAGAAAAACCCACATCACCCCAAGGAGGCAACATGGCCACCTATCTCGCCAGTGCCGAAGATTCCGGCACCGACACCGCCCACAGCGTCCCCCGGCGCTATGCCTGGGTGGTCTTCGCCCTGACCTTTGGGCTGTTGATCTCCGACTACATGTCGCGCCAGGTGCTCAATGCGGTTTTCCCGCTGCTCAAGGGCGAATGGGCATTGAGCGACAGCCAGCTCGGCCTGCTCAGCGGTATCGTCGCGCTGATGGTCGGCCTGCTGACCTTCCCGCTGTCGCTGCTGGCCGACCGCTTCGGCCGGGTGCGCAGCCTGGTGCTGATGGCAGTACTGTGGAGCCTGGCCACCCTCGGCTGCGCCCTGGCGGAAAACTATCCGCAAATGTTCGTCGCGCGGTTTCTGGTCGGGGTAGGCGAGGCTGCCTACGGCAGTGTCGGCATCGCCGTGGTGGTCGCCGTGTTCCCCCGCGACATGCGCTCGACCCTGGCCGGGGCGTTCATGGCCGGTGGCATGTTCGGCTCGGTGCTGGGCATGGCCCTGGGCGGTGTACTGGCCCAGCACCTGGGCTGGCGCTGGGCATTCGCCGGCATGGCGCTGTTCGGCCTGGTGCTGGCGATGCTGTACCCGCTGATCGTCAAGGAGGCACGTATTGCGCCTCGGTGCGCGCAGCAGTCGCAAGGCAGGGCCGTTCGTCCGCTGCGCACTCTGTACAGCAGCCGTTCGGTCATCGCGGCCTACGTCGGCAGCGGGCTGCAGCTGTTCGTCGGCGGCACCGTGATCGTCTGGATGCCCAGCTACCTGAACCGCTATTACGCCATGGGCACCGACCGCGCCGGGGCAATTGCCGCAGTCATCGTGCTGTGCAGCGGTATCGGCATGATCCTCTGCGCCATGCTCTGCGACCGCCTCGGGCGGCAGCGCCCGGACCGCAAGATCAGCCTTGCCATCGCCTACTGCCTGGGCAGTTGCGCGCTGTTGTCCATCGCCTTCGCACTACCGGCCGGCACCGCCCAACTGGTACTGATCTGCCTGGGCATGATGATCGCCGCCGGCACCAACGGCCCGTCCAGTGCCATGGTCGCCAACCTCACCCACGCCTCGGTGCACGGCACAGCGTTTGCCACCCTGACCCTGGCCAACAACCTGTTGGGCCTGGCGACCGGGCCGCTGATCACCGGGCGCGTTTCCGACCTGATCGGCTTGCATGCCGCCTTCCAGCTGGTACCGCTGATGAGCATCGGCGCGGCGGCAGTGTTTTTCCTTGCCAAACGTCATTACCACCGCGACATGGAGCGTCTGCATGCACCGGCAGGCGACGCTGCCGCACCCCGGGAGTTGAAACCGTGAAACAGCTGTTGTCCGTCGAAGTGTTCTTCGATTTCGTCTGCCCCTGGTGCCTGATTGGCCAGCGACACCTGCAGGCCGCGCTCTTGCACTTGCAGCGTGAACAACCGCAAGTGCAGGTACAACTGCAATGGCGAGGTGTGCAGTTGTTGCCTGGCTTGCCAGCCAGTGGCGTGCCGTTCCATGCCTTTTATCTGCAACGCCTGGGCAGCGAGGAGGCGGTACGCGAGCGCCAGGCCCAGGTGCGCGCCGCTGCCCGCGTGGTGGGCGAGGACATCGACTTCTCGCGTATTCGCCGCATGCCCAACACCGGCAATGCCCATCGGTTGCTGCAACGGGCTGCTCAGTTGCTCCAGGCAACGCAGCTGGAAGCCTTGCTGGCACAGCTGTTCATCGCCTATTTCCACCAGGGCCGCGACCTGGGGGATAGTCGCACCTTGCTCGACATCGCCCAATGTTGCGGGCTGGATGCCGCGCAGGTGGTCGACTGCCTGCGTGACGACGGCAGCCCCTTCCTCGATGGGGCCGGGCGCGCTGGCAGTGCCGTGCCGCGTTTCCGTTTCAATCACGGGCCGCTCGTTGCGGGTGCGCAGCCTGCCGAGGTGCTGTATGCGGCCATGACCGAAGCGCTGCAAGAGGTTGAAAGGGCATGACCCGGCGCATCGCATTGGCCCCCCATCAGGTGCCGGAACGTGACGGCCGTGTGCTGTTGGCCTGTGAAGGGCGCAGCGTGGCACTGTTCAATGTTGCCGACTCGCTCTATGCCATCGAAGACAGCTGCCCGCACCAGGGCGCGTCGTTGTGTGGCGGCCGGCTGGAAGGCCGTGTCATCCAGTGCTGCGCGCATGGCCTGCGCTTTGACCTGGCCAGCGGCTACCTGGTCAATTCCAGGGCCTTGAAGGTTGCCAGCTACCCGGTCGAGCAGCAGGGCGGGCAGGTTTACATCGTGTTTGACTGTGAGGAAGCGGGGCAATGAATACACTGGCACTTGGCGCTACCCATCAGCGTATCCGCACCCTCGCCCCTGGGGTGGTGGTCAGCCTTATCGTCGGTGCGGCCGCCAGTTTCCTCAGTGAGCATTACGCAGCGCCGGTCATGCTGTTTGCCTTGTTACTGGGGATGGCGCTGAACTTTCTCGCGGTCGATGGCCCCTGCAAAGCCGGTATCGAATTTACCGCCCGCACGGTACTGCGCCTGGGCGTGGCGTTACTTGGCATGCGCATCACCCTGGACCAGATTGCCAGCCTGGGCTGGAAGCCCGTGGCCCTGGTCGTGACCCTGGTGGTGGTGACCATCCTGGTTTCGGTGGTGGTGGCCAAGGCGCTGGGGTTTTCACGGCTGTTCGGCATGCTCACCGGCGGTGCCACGGCCATTTGCGGTGCCTCGGCGGCGCTGGCGCTGGCAGCTGCCTTGCCCCAGCACCCGCGCAAGGAGCATGCAACGCTGTTCACCGTGATCGGCGTGTCGGCGCTGTCGACCCTGGCGATGATCCTGTACCCAATGATTGCCCAGTGGCTGCACCTGTCCCCAGCGCAGGCCGGGGTGTTCCTCGGTGCGACCATCCACGACGTGGCGCAGGTGGTGGGCGCGGGCTACAGCATGTCTACCGAGACCGGCGACATTGCCACCGTGGTCAAGCTTATGCGAGTGGCCATGCTGTTGCCGGTCATTGTCTGCGCGGCCATGATCACCCGGCGCCAGGGCCTCGAGGCCGGTGGCCAGCGGCCGCCCTTGCTGCCTTGGTTCGCGGTCGGCTTCCTGCTGCTGGCGTGCGTCAACAGCACAGGCTGGGTACCCGCCGCGGTGCAGGGCGGTATCAACGACCTGTCGCGCGGCTGCCTGGTGGTGGCGATCAGTGCCCTGGGCATGAAAACCCAACTCAAGGCGCTGGCCTCGGTCGGGGTGAAACCCATTGCGCTGATGGTGGGGGAGAGCGTGTTTCTTGTGCTTTTGGTGCTGGCGTTGATGCACTGGGGCCTTTAGAAAGTGACCGTGGGTGACAACACTCCGCGGCGCCTGCTTCGCGGGCAGGCCCGCTCCCACAGGGCCCGCGCTGGGTCGAGGGTTTGTACCATACCTGTTCTGGCCTCATCGCCGGCAAGCCAGCTCCCACAGGGATAGCGCATGGCGTGAGGTCAATACGGTCGAGGTGGGAGCTGGCTTGCCGGCGATGGGCTGCATGGCAGCCCCAATGGGCCAGCCCGCTGTGCCCGCCAACTGGCCGGCGGCATGCCGAACTGGGCGATGAACCAGCGGGTGAACGAACTGGGCATCGAATAACCCAGCATGTCGGCGATACGCCCCAGCGAATAGCCGGGGTTCTCCAGGTAGCGCATCACCAGGTCACGGCGCACGCTGTTGATCAGGTCCTTGAAGGTCAACCCGCTTTCCTCCAGGCGACGCTGCAGGGTGCGTACGTTCATGCCCTGGGTCTGTGCCACCTGTTCGATGGTGGCGCGGCCCATGGGCAGCAGCAGGTAGATGGTCTTGCGCAACTCCAGCTCCAGGGACGGCGTGCCGCCCGCCGGCAGGCTGTCCAGATAGCGCTGCGCCAGGCGCGCCATGGCCTCGTTGGCCTGCGGGCTGGCGCTGTCGAGGTCGGCGGCCGGGCAGACAATACCGTTGAATTCGCTGCCGAACACCAGCGTGCAGCCGAAAATGCGCCGGTGGGTGGCCAGGTCGGCGGGAGGCGCGTGGGTGAAGTTGGCGCTGATCGGGTGCCAGTGCGCACCCAGCAGCGCGGCGCACAGGCGCATCATCACGCCGATGGCCAGCTCGGTGGCCTGGCGGCTGCAGGGCGCGCGTTCGTTGATCACCTCCTCACGGATGACCACGGTCTTGCCGGCTTCCTCGATATGAATGGCCAGGGCGTCATTGAGCAGGTGACGGTACTGCACGATCACCTGCAGTGCATCACGCAGGGTGCGTTGGTGGCTGAGCAACAGGCTTATCTCGCCGAAGTCCGACAATTGCCGCAACTCGGCCATGCGCAGGCCGAAGCTTTCGCAGCGGGTGGCGCTGGCGGATGCTTCCAGCAAAGCGATGACGCTGGCAACCGGAATACGCCGATTGGGGTCTTCGAGCAACGCGGCGCTGAGGCCAACCTGTGCCAACAGCGCATGGGGATTGAGGCCCAGGTGGCGGGACACCTCAAGGTAATTGGTCAAGCTGGCGGCACGGACTAGGGCAGGCATTTTTTGTTGTTATCCATGTTTTCCAGGCTAACTGCTGCTTTTTTTGTAGGAGCAGCCTTGTGCTGCGAAGAGGCCGTAAAGGCCATAACAGTGATGTTCGTCGTACCGGCCTCTTCGCAGCACAAGGCTGCTCCTACAAAAAGTGAGCGGCTGATTGGTTTTATAGCCTGCGTGTCATGAATTGAAAAGCAAAGCCCCGTCATGGCCATTGTCATCAAATGAAAAGCCCCTGACGCCCAATGTGAAGCACCCGGTGGGTGGGCTGTTTACTGTGAACCTCAAGAGCTACACCGCACACGAGGTTCACCGTGGAAAAACTGCAAACCACCGCCACCGTGCTGATCGTCCCCGGCCTGCGCGACCATGTTGCCGAACACTGGCAGACCCTGCTCGCAGGCCGCCTGGCCAAGGTGCGCAGCGTGCCGCCGCTGCAGGTCGACGGCCTGAGCTGCACAGCCCGGGTCGAGGCGATCCAGCGCGAGCTGGACCAGATCCATGGTGAAGTGATTCTGGTGGCGCACAGCGCTGGCGTGCTGATGGTCGCCCACTGGGCGGCGCGCTACCGGCGGCCGATCAAGGGTGCATTGCTGGCGGCGCCGCCCGACCTGAACGCGCAATGGCCGGCCCACTACCCGAGCCCGGCCAGCCTGGCCGAGCATGGCTGGTCGCCATTGCCCCAGCAGTTGCTGCCGTTCCCCAGCATTGTCGCGGCCAGCAGCAACGACCACCTGGCCAGCTTTGCCGCAGCCAGCGCCCTGGCCCATGGCTGGGGTAGCGAACTGGTCGCACTGGGGGCCGTCGGCCACCTCAACCCGGCCTCCGGCTTCGGCCCCTGGCCGCAGGCCGAGGCCTTCATCCAGCGACTGGACCAGCCCAACCTGCAATAGCGCATGGACGCCCCAGCCACGCTCGCAAAAGACGGGCGGCGAAAAAACAATAACAATACGTGGAGCCATCGTAATGCCAGAACACCGCATTTACCGCGCTGTGAAACCACAGCGCTGCCTGCTTGCCTGCGCCATCGGCCTGCTCACGCTGCCCGCCGCCCAGGCGTTCGAAGTCGATACCGGTAATGAAAACTGGGCCGTGCGCTTCGACAACACCGTCAAGTACAACTACGGCGTACGCACCGAAAGCGCCGACAAGCGCATGCTGGGCACGCCCAACAGCAACGACGGTGACTACAACTTCCGCAAGGCCGGCACCAACATCACCAACCGGGTCGACCTGCTGACCGAACTGGATGTGGTCTACCAAGGCAACACCGGCTTCCGCGTCAGCACCGCCAGCTGGTACGACAAGGCCTATGACAACACCGGCTCCAACAGCAACCCGTTCGTCAACGGCAACGGTGACCAGTCCGGCATCAACCCCAGCCTCAATGGCCTGCCTGGCACTGGTGTGCCGCTGGGCAGCCCGCACCTGAGCAACTACGCCCAGCGTTACTACAGCGGCCCGTCCGGTGAAGTGCTGGATGCCTTCGTGTTCTTCAGCCGTGAAGTTGGCGAGGCCTCGCAGGTCAGCGCCAAGCTGGGCCAGCACAACCTGTTCTGGGGTGAAACCCTGCTCAACCCGGTGCACTCGTTGAGCTACGGCCAGTCGGGCCTCGACCTGGCCAAGCTGGCCGCCTCGCCGGGCACCGAGGCCAAGGAGCTGTTCGTGCCGCGCAACCAGCTGTCGACCTCGTTCCTGGTCAACTCCGAACTGACCCTGGGGGCCCAGTACTTCTTCGACTGGGACGCCGCCCGCCTGCCCGAAGCCGGTACCTACTATGGCGGCTCGGATGTGGTAGGCGAGGGCGCCCAAAGCTTCCTGCTCGGCCACACCGGCACCCCGGGGCTGATCCCGGTGCGCGGCGCGCTGACCACCATCCGCCGTGGCCATGACCTCAAACCGGGCAAGAGCGGCGACTGGGGCATCATGGCCAAGTGGTCGCCGGAGTGGCTGGGCGGCACCCTCGGTTTCTACTACCGCAAGACCTCCGAGATCCTCCCGCAGGCCTGGCTCGACGCGCGCGGCATGACCGTCGCCAACGGCCCGTTCGGCAACCCGCCGGGCAGCCGCCAAGGTGCAGTCGGCAACCTGTACAACTCGCTGCAAAGCACTACCTACCAGTTCGCCTATTCCGACGACATCGACATCTATGGCCTGAGCCTGTCCAAGGATGTGGGTGGCATCAGTGTCGGCAGCGACCTGAACATCCGCCACAACATGCCGCTGGCGAGCATCCCGGCAATCGTCAGTGCCCCCGGCCAGGGTGGCCTGGGCGGCGGCTTCGGCCTGCTTCCGACACGCCTGCCCAGCAGCGGGGTGATCTACGACGTACCCAAGGATGGCGACGGCCTGAGCGCCACCGGCGACACCTTGCACTGGACCTTGAACGGTCTGATGACCATTGGCGATACGCCGCTGTTCGATTCGGCAACCCTGCTTGGCGAGCTGTTCTACAGCAACCTGCTGAAACTCGATAGCCACAACGAGGCCTTGTACAAGGGCAAGAGCAGCTACCGCGGCATCGACAAGGCCACCCGCGACAACTGGGGCATCGCCGTCAACTTCACCCCTACCTGGTACCAGGTGCTGCCGGGCATGGACCTGAGCATGCCGCTGTCGGTCAACGTCGGCCTCGACGGCGTGTCGCCGGTGCAAGGCGGCGGCGCCGAGAACACTGGCAACTATGCGGTGGGTGTGAGCGCCGCGATCTACAACCAGTACTTCGTCGACCTCAAGTACGTCGACAGTTTCGGTGAGACCAAGGCCTGCAAGGACGGCCAGACCGACGGCAGCACCCCCAACGCCCTGGACGGCGAACAGGATTACACCTGCTACGGCGGCGGCTACGCCTCCTTCTCCGGCGGTGGTGCCACCACCGAGGACCGTGGCGCCCTGTACCTGACCGTCAAGACGACCTTCTGAGTCATGTTTCCTACAGCCTACACAGGAAGACAACCATCATGAATTTCGTACGTACCCTGCTGGCCTCGTGCCTGTCGCTGGCCGCCCTGAATGCTGCCCAGGCCGCCGTTTCCACTGACCAGGCCGCGCGCCTGGGCACCAGCCTGACCGCCATCGGCGCGGAAAAGGCCGGCAATGCCGATGGCTCCATCCCGGCCTACCAGGGCGGCCTGCTGACGCCGCCAGCCAGCTACCAGAGCGGCGCCAGCATGCGCCCCGACCCGTTCGCCAGCGACAAGCCGCTGCTGGTGATCGATGGCAAGAACGCCGAGCAGTACAAGGACCAACTGACCGCCACCACCCTGGAACTGCTCAAGCGCTACCCCAGCTACCGCGTCGATGTGTACCCGACCCACCGTAGCGTGGCGCTGCCGCAAGCGGTACTCGACAACACCCGCAAGAACGCCACTGCCGCCAACAGCAAGGAGGGCGGTACGGCGGTGGACAACGTGCTGCCGGGCATCCCGTTCCCCATTCCGCAGAACGGCGCCGAGGCCATGTGGAACTTCCTGCTGCGCTATCAGGGCGTGAGCATGACTGCCAAGTACGACTCGTGGAACGTCGACGCTGCTGGCAAGCCATCGCTGTCGACCACCGGCCAGGCCAATATCAGCTACCCGATCTACGAAGACATGACCAAGCTGATCGGTGCCAAGGACACCTACTACCAGATGAAACTGGTGTACACCGGGCCCGCACGCCGTGCCGGCGAAGCGATGATGCTGCGCGATGCCGCCAACCCGCTGGTGCAGCCACGCAGTGCCTGGCAGTACCTGCCGGGCCAGCGCCGGGTCAAGCTGGCGCCGAACCTGGCCTACGACACGCCCAACCCGGGCACCTCCGGTTCGGGTACCTACGATGACGTGTTCGTCTTCAACGGTGCGCTGGACCGCTACGACTGGACCTTGGTCGGCAAGCAGGAAATGTACGTGCCGTACAACACCTACCAGCTGACCTACAACACCGACGTCAAGCAGGTGATCACCCCCAATCACCTGGCGCCGCAGTTCGTGCGCTGGGAGAAGCACCGGGTGTGGGTGGTGGAAGGCAAGCTCAAGGACGGTGCGCGCCATATCTACCACAAGCGCCGCTTCTACCTCGACGAAGACAGCTGGATCGCCCTGGCCTCGGACCAGTACGACGCCCGTGGTCAGCTGTACCGCGGCTCGTTCGCCTTCCTCACCCAGAGCTACGACAAGCAGACCCCGGACGCCACGCCGTTCATGATCTACGACCTGATCGGCGGCACCTACAACCTCAATGGCGTGGTCGGTGCCTACGGCGGCATCCGCTACATCGACCCGCTGTCGAAAACCCAGTGGTCGCCTGAGTCGTTGGCCGGCAACGGCATTCGCTGAACGCACGGAGCAGAGGTGGCAATGTCTGTCTTCAAACGATGCAGCGCGGTAGTTCTGGCTTTGGCCGCGCTGCAGGGCGCGGCCCAGGCTGCGCCCTTCACCGATGTGCTGGACCTGCCCGCCATGCCCAGCGCCCTGGTCGCCAGCAGCGCCTTGCGCGATGTAACCCTGGCCGGCCAGCGCCTGGTCGCGGTGGGCCCGCGCGGGCACATCCTGTACTCCGATGACCACGGCGCGCACTGGCAGCAGGCCCAGGTACCGGTCAGCGCCGACCTTAATGCCGTGAGCTTCGCCACGCCCGAGCTGGGCTGGGCGGTTGGCCACGATGGCGTGGTGCTGCACAGCCGCGATGGCGGCGCGCACTGGCAGAAGCAGCTGGATGGCCGGGCGCTGGCCGAACAACTGCCGGGCACAGGTAGCGACAATGCCTTGCTCGACGTTTGGTTCGGCGATGCCCGCAATGGCTATGCGGTCGGCGTGTTCAACTTGCTGTTGCGCACCGTTGACGGCGGCGAGCACTGGCAGCCCTGGCTCGACCACAGCGACAACCCGCAAGGCCTGCACCTGACCAGCCTGGCCGCGGTGGGTGACGAGCTGTACATCACCGGCGAGCAAGGCCTGCTGCTGAAGCAGGACGGTGAGCGCTTCAGCCGTGTCGAGACACCCTACGCCGGCACACTGTTCGGTGCTGTCGGCAAGCCTGGCGTACTGCTGGTCTACGGCCTGCGTGGGCATGCCTACCGCAGCACCGATGGCGGCCGGCAGTGGCAACCGGTCAGCACGGGTGTGAACACCAGCCTCACCGCCGCCGGTGTCGACCGTGACGGCCAGCTATGGCTGGCCAGCCAGGCTGGCGACCTGCTGCTCAGCCGGGATGATGGCGCCAGCTTCAGCCCGGTGCCGCAAAGCGCCCGTGGCCCGGTGACCGCGCTCGCCACCGATACCGGCAACGGCCTGGTACTGGTGGGCGAGCGGGGCGTGCGCAACCAGCCCGGTAACCCCACGCTGCACCCATAACAAGAGAAGACCCTGATGGCCGCTACCCGCCAAGACACCCTGCCGGTAATCCGCAACCTCGACGATTTCGACCCACGCTCGGGCAATTGCCTGGAGCGCCTGGTGTTCAACCATCGCCTGCCGTTCCTGCTGTGCATGCTATTGGCGACCCTGGTGCTGGGCTACATGGCGCTGACCCGCCTGGAGCTGCGCCCCAGTTTCGACAAGATGCTGCCGCAGAGCCACCCCTACATCCAGAACTACCTGGAAAACCGCCCATCACTGCGTGGTCTGGGCAACGCGGTGCGGGTGGTGGTGGAGAACACCCAGGGCGACATCTTCGACCCGGGCTACCTGCAGACCCTGCGCCACATCAACGACGAGCTGTTCCTCAGCCAGGGCGTGGACCGGGCCTGGGTGAAATCGCTGTGGAGCCCGGCAGTGCGCTGGACCGAGGTGACCGAGGAGGGCTTCCAGGGTGGCCCGGTGATGCCCGACGGCTACCAGGGCGCTGCGGGTGACATCGAGCAGCTGCGGCAGAACATCGAGCGCGCCAACATTGTCGGCAGCCTGGTGGCGCGCGACTTCAAGTCGAGCATGCTGGTCGTGCCGCTGCTCGACCAGGATTCGGCTACCGGCAAAGGCCTCGACTACCACGCCTTCTCGCAGAAGCTCGAACAACTGCGCAGCCAGTACCAGGCCAGCGGCCAGTACCGCATCCATGTGATCGGCTTCGCCAAGCTGATGGGCGACCTGATCGACGGGCTGATCCAGGTGATGGCGTTCTTCGCCCTGGCGGTGCTGACCAGCCTGCTGATCATCTACTGCTACACCCGTTGCGTGCGCAGCACCCTGCTGGTGGTGCTGTGTTCGCTGACTGCGGTGGTGTGGCAGCTGGGCATCGTCGCCTGGCTGGGCTACGCCATCGATCCGTATTCGATCCTGGTGCCATTCCTGATCTTTGCCATCGGCGTATCCCACGCGGCGCAGAAGATGAACGGCATCCTTCAGGACATCGGCCGTGGCACTCACCGCCAGGTGGCAGCGCGCTATACCTTCCGCCGCCTGTTCGTGGCCGGGGTGACTGCGTTGCTGGCGGATGCGGTGGGCTTTGCCGTGCTGATGCTGATCGACATCCCGGTGATCCAGGACCTGGCGATCACCGCCAGCATCGGCGTGGCGGTGCTTATCTTCACCTCGCTGCTGCTGATGCCGGTGGCGCTGTCTTATGTTGGTGTTGGCCGCAAGGCTGCCGAGCGGGCCCTGCATATCGACGCCCGCGCAGCCCAGCACCGAGGTTTCGGCCGGCTGTGGGACCTGCTCGACCGCTTCACCGAACGCAAATGGGCCAGCGTCGCAGTGCTGGTGGCGCTGGCCCTGGGCGCCCTTGGCATCTGGGGCAGCCTGCAACTGAAAATCGGCGACCTCGACAGCGGTGCCCCCGAACTGCGCGCCGACTCCCGCTACAACCTCGACAACGCCTACATCACCCAGCACTACGCGCTGTCCAGCGACACCTTCGCGGTCATGGTCAAGACCGCGCCGGAAGGCTGCCTGCAATACCAGACGCTGGTGCTTGCCGACCGCCTGGCCTGGGAGCTGCAGCAATTGCCGGGTGTGCAGACCACCGTGTCGCTGGCCAATGCCGTGCGCCAGATCACCGCTGGCACCTATGAAGGCAACCCGCGCCTGAACAGCCTGCAGCGCAACCAGGACGTGCTCAACTACGCCGCCCAGCAGGCCTCGGTCAACGCCCCCGAGTTGTTCAACAACGACTGCTCGCTGATGCCGGTAATCGCCTACCTCAAGGACCATCGTGCCGATACCTTGGCCCAGGTTGCCGCCGTGGCCGAGCGTTTTGCCCAGGCCAACAGCAGCGCCGAACAGCAGTTCCTGCTGGCCGCCGGCAGCGCCGGCATCGAGGCTGCCACCAACGTGGTGGTCCGCGAGGCCAACCACCACATGCTGTTGCTGGTGTACCTGGCGGTCACGCTGTTCTGTCTGTTCACCTTCCGTAGCTGGCGCGCGACGCTGGTGGCGATCCTGCCGCTGATGCTCACCTCGGTGCTGTGCGAAGCGCTGATGGTAGCCATGGGCATTGGCGTCAAGGTCGCCACCTTGCCGGTGATCGCCCTGGGCGTAGGTATTGGCGTGGACTACGCGCTGTACCTGCTCAGCGTGCAATTGCACTACCAGCGCGCCGGGTTGAGCCTGGCCCAGGCCTACCAGAAAGCCGTGGCCTTCACCGGCCGGGTGGTCGGGCTGGTCGGCATTACCCTGGCGGCCGGTGTGGTCGGCTGGGCCTGGTCGCCGATCAAGTTCCAGGCCGACATGGGCCTGCTGCTGACCTTCATGTTCCTGTGGAACATGCTCGGTGCGCTGGTGTTGATCCCCGCGTTGTCGCATTTCCTCCTGCGTGGCCAGGCCGCCCCGGCGCCTGCCGAGGCCCCGGCCACGTCGCTTCCGCAAACCCAAGAAACCGAGTGTTCGCCTCATGTCTGATTACCTTCCGCCACTGCGCGACATGGATTTTCTGTTCAACGAAGTGTTCGACATCCCGGCCTGGTGGGCGCAAACGCCCGCGCTGGCCGAGCAGGTCGATGGCGACACAGCCCGGGCCGTGCTCGAACAGGCCGGCAGGCTGATTGCCGAGGTGGTAGCGCCGCTCAACCGCAGTGGCGACGAGCAGGGTTGCCGCTGGGAGGCGGGCCAGGTACACACCCCCGATGGCTTCGCAGATGCCTACCGGGCATTTGCCGCGGATGGCTGGGTGGGTGTGGCCGGTGCCCCGGAATATGGGGGCATGGGCATGCCGAAAGTGATCGGTGCCCAGCTCGAAGAAATGCTCAATGCCGCCAACCTGTCGTTCGGCCTGTACCCGATGCTCACCGCCGGGGCCTGCCTGGCGCTGCTCAACCATGCCAGCGAGCCGTTGAAGGCGCTGTACCTGCCGCCCATGTACCAAGGGCGCTGGACCGGTTCGATGTGCCTGACCGAGCCGCACGCTGGCACCGACCTGGGCCTGATTCGCACCCGCGCCGAGCCGGTTGCCGATGGCCGCTACCGCATCAGCGGGACCAAGATCTTCATCACTGGCGGTGAGCAGGACCTGACCGAGAACATCATCCACCTGGTGCTGGCGCGGCTGCCGGATGCGCCCGCCGGGCCCAAGGGCATCTCGCTGTTCCTGGTGCCCAAGGTGCTGGTTGACGCCGACGGCGTGCTGGGCGAGGCCAATGCGGTGAGTTGCGGCTCGATCGAGCACAAGATGGGCATCAAGGCCTCAGCCACCTGTGTGATGAACTTCGACGGCGCAGTCGGCTATCTGGTCGGCGAGCCGAACAAGGGCCTCAACGCGATGTTCACCATGATGAACTACGAGCGCCTTGGTGTAGGAATCCAGGGCCTGGCCCTGGGCGAACGCTCCTACCAGGGCGCCATTGCCTATGCCCGTGATCGCCAGCAGGGCCGTGCGCCGACGGGTGCCGAAGCGCCGGGGCAAGCCGCTGACCCGATCGTCGTCCACCCGGATGTGCGGCGCATGCTGCTGACCATGAAAGCGCTGAACGAAGGCGGGCGGGCCTTCTCCACCTATGTGGCACTGCAGCTGGACCTGGCCAAATACAGCGAGGCTCCGGTCGCACGCGCCCAGGCCGAGGCCAAGGTGGCAATGCTCACGCCAGTGGCCAAGGCCTTCCTCACCGACATGGGGCTGGAAACCACCGTGCACGGCCAGCAGGTGCTGGGCGGTCATGGCTATATCCGCGAATGGGGCCAGGAGCAGTTGATCCGCGACTGCCGCATCACCCAGATCTACGAAGGCACCAATGGCATCCAGGCCCTCGACCTGGTGGGGCGTAAACTGTTTGCCGATGGCGGCCAGGCCTATCGCAGCGTGTCCGACGAAATTACTGCCTTTGTCGAGACGCTGCCCGCGGCGTGCGCGGAGTTCGGCGCGCCGCTGCTGGCTGCCGTGCGCAACCTCGACGAGCTGACCGCCTGGTTGCTCGATCGGGCCCAGGGCAACCCGCGTGAGCTGGGCGCGGCGGCGGTGGAGTACCTGCAGGTGTTTGGCTACACCTTCTACGCCTACCTGTGGGCACGCATGGCCGTGGTTTGCCAGTGTCATGCAGCTCCCGAGCCGTTTCACCTGAGCAAGCTGGGCACCGCGCGTTTCTACTTTGCCCGCCTGCTGCCACGTATTCATTCGCTGAGCGCCAGCGTCAGGGCCGGTAGCGACAGCCTGTACCTGCTCGAGGCCGGGCAACTGTGAAGGCCGCCGACATGATCACCACTCGCATCATGCCTGCGGCCGAGCAGGCCTACGCCTATCCGCTGCTGATCAAGCGCCTGCTGCTGTCGGGCGTGCGCTACCAGCCCAACCAGGAAATCGTCTACGCCGACAAGCTGCGCTACACCTACACTACGCTGCTTGAACGCATTCAGCGGCTGGCCAATGTGCTGACCGCCGCGGGGGTCAAGCCTGGCGACACCGTGGCCTTGCTCGACTGGGACAGCCATCGGGCCCTTGAATGCTTCTTCGCCGTACCGATGCTGGGTGCGGTGCTGCACACGGTGAACGTACGGCTGTCCACCGATCAGGTGCGCTACACCATGAACCATGCCGAGGACCGCCTGGTACTGGTGCATGACGACTTCCTGCCGTTGATGGCGCAACTGCGCGATGACTTGCCGACGGTCGAGGGTTTCATTCGCCTCGGCGAAGGCGGCCCGGCAACGCAAGATGTGCCGTTGTTGGGTGAGTACGAAGCGCTGCTGGCGGCTGCCGAGCCACAGTTCGACTTCGCCGATTTCGACGAGCAGTCGCTGGCCACGCTGTTCTATACCAGCGGTACCACCGGCAACCCCAAGGGCGTGTACTTCAGCCACCGGCAACTGGTGCTGCATACCCTGGTCGAGAAGGGCACCCTGGCTGCCTGCGGCGAGGTACCGCTGCTGCGCAGCGGCGACGTGTACATGCCCATTACGCCGATGTTCCATGTGCACGCCTGGGGCGTGCCCTATGTGGCCACGGCACTGGGCATCAAGCAGGTCTACCCGGGGCGCTACGAGCCCAACCGCCTGGTGCGCTTGTACCGCGACGAGGGCGTGACGTTCTCCCATTGCGTGCCCACGGTGCTGCAGATGATGCTCGACAGCGACGAAGGGCGCCGCGCCGACCTGAGCGGCTGGAAGATGCTGCTGGGCGGCAGCGCCCTTACCCTGGGCCTGGCGCAGCGTGCCAGTGAGCGCGGCATCAGCGTGCATTGTGGTTACGGCATGTCGGAAAGCTGCCCGCTGCTCAGCATCACCCACCTGAGCGCCGAGCTGCTGGCACTGCCCATGGCGCAACAGCTGCCGCTGCGTATCGATGCCGGCGTGCCGATTGCCCTGGTGGACCTGCGCATCGTCGACGCTGAAGGCATTGATGTGCCCCGCGACGGCGAGAGCCTGGGTGAAATCGTGGTGCGTGCCCCGTGGCTGACCCAGGGCTATCTGCATGAACCGGAGCAGGGTGCCGCGTTGTGGCTGGGGGGCTGGATGCATACTGGCGACCTGGCCTGCATCGACCCTGCGGGTGTGGTGCGTATTCGTGACCGGATCAAGGATGTGATCAAGACCGGAGGCGAGTGGGTCAGCTCGGTGGCGCTGGAAAACCTGATCAGCCAGCACCCGGCTGTCGCTTCGGTGGCGGTGATCGGCATCCCGGACCCGCAGTGGGGTGAGCAACCCTTGGCCTTGGTGGTCCGTTGTGACGGCATGCAATTCGACCAGGCGGCATTGGCAGGGCATCTGCAGCCGTTTGTCGACAGCGGGCACCTGAACAAATGGGCGATACCGCGGCAGTTGCGTTGCGTGGACGAGATCCCAAAGACCAGCGTTGGCAAAATCGACAAGAAGCGGATTCGCCAGGCATTTCTCTGAATGCTGGCAGGGCCCGGCTGATGGGGGCCCTGTGGGAGCGGGCATGCCCGCGAAGCAGGCGACGCGGTGGAGGGCACTCTGGTCCGGGCAATATGCCGACGCCGATGTTCCGCTTGCGTGATTGCCTGAGCAAGAAAGCGGATGCAGGCAGAACTGGGGATGCGTACAGTAGGTTGATCGCAACCTGGCAGGAGCCTGCTTATGTCCAGCGCATTCACCTTCATGCAGTCGCCCGTCGGCACCTTGACCCTGGTAGCCCGTGGCGAGTGCCTGGCAGCCGTACTCTGGGAAGAGGAGCGGGAAAACCGCGTGCGCCTTGGCGCCCTGCACCGCGATGACCAGTGCCCGGTACTGCTGGAAACCGCCCGCCAGCTCGGCGAGTACTTTGCCGGCAAACGCCAGTGCTTCGAACTGGCGCTGGATTTTGCCGGCACCGAATTCCAGCGACAGGTGTGGGCCGCGCTGTTGGCGATACCGTTCGGTGAAACCCGCAGCTACAGCGACATCGCCCGGCAGATCGGCAACCCCAGCGCGGTGCGTGCGGTAGGCGCCGCCAATGGCCGCAACCCGATCTCGATCATCGCCCCGTGTCATCGGGTGATCGGTGCTTCGGGCAGCCTCACCGGCTTTGCCGGTGGCCTGGCGGCCAAGCAGTACCTGCTGGCGCTGGAGGGCCGGCAAAGCCTGGCACTGGACCTGTAAGGCGTCAGTAGAACCAGCTGGCGACCAGGCAGACCAGCACGGCCAACGCCGAGCCGGCCATCAGGGTGTACTGCCGATGGGCCCGGCGCGCATGGGGCTTGACTGCGCGCAGGTACTCGCCAGGTGTCGGCGCGTCGGGCCGGTGGCGCAAACCCTCGGCCACATCGGCCAGTTGCCCCTGGATGAGCAGACCCGTCAGGTAGTAGGTACAGGCATAGCTCAGCAACGCCAGAAACAGATAGATCATGCCGGGTGTGGGTTCAGGGGCACTGCCATGGCACTGGCGTTGGCGGTGTCCAGCACGATCAGACCTTCGCTGTGGTCGTCCAGGCTGGCCAGCAAGCGCCCCTGGCTGTCCCAGGCCGCCGAGCCGCCAGCGCCGATGAAGGTGTCGGCCGGCCCCACGCAGTTGGCCAGCAACACTGCCATGCCCAGCTCTAGAGCCACCTCGGAGTAGTGCAGGTAACCCTCGCGAATGCCTTTGGCAGTTTTAGCCACACTGACCAGGTACAGGTCGGCGCCGTGTTCCCGCGCGGCTGCCGCATGCGCCATGAACATCGATTCGTAGCAGATCGCAGGCGCTACCCGGTGCGCGCCCACCTGCAGCAGCAAGGCTTGATCGCCTGGGGTGAACCAGGGCAGTTCATCATCATGCAGGCGCCGCTTGGCATAGGCCTGGCGCGCCACACCGGGGCTGAGGATTGGCATGCCGATACGAATGCCATCAGGGGTCGGCAGTGGCAGGCCCGCTGCGACAGTGATACCAAACCGGTCGCAGGCTGCCTGCAGCGGGTCCAGCCGTGCCGAACTGACTGGCAGGGCGGCCTGGCGCGCGAGGGTTGGCTCATAGCCGGTCAGCGACAGTTCGGGAAATACCACCAGTTCGGCACCAAGGGCCGCGGCCTGTTCGATGCAGGCCAGGTGGCGTTCGAGGTTGGCTTGCACATCGCCCTTGAGCGATGCCAGTTGCACGGCGCACAACTTCATGAAAAACCCTTCCCTGGTACAGGTTGAAGGGCCGAGCATACTACCGGCACCAACGCCTGTACCAGTGAAGGGATTTTCAGGATGCCGGGTGGACGGCGAAACGCTGGCGGAACCAGTCGTCGAGCATGGCCTTTTCGGCATACAGGCGGTCGCTGCTGCTCGTGACCCGGCCCGGGCGGCTGAGGTACATCTTGTCGCTGACCCGTTCCTGCGCCTGCTGGTCGGGTTTGCCCGGTTGGCTGAGGGTGTAGCTGAGGTCGATGGTCGGCCAGGTGATTTCGCGCATGAAGCGTACATCGTAGGCCTGGCTGTGCCAGGGCTCGAAACGCCCGGCCAGGTCGATGTCGCGGATGTCGATGACCAGTTGCTGGCCAGGTTGCAGGTAGCGCTGGCCAAGCTTCTGAAGGTACTGGGTCAAGGTTTTCATCACATAGGCGTCGGCACCACGCTCGTACCCGTGGCTGTCGAGGCTGGCATCGCGGAATTTTTCCGGATGGTCGAAACGTACCTCGACCTGCGCGGCCGGGGCGCCTTGTGCCATGCTGTCCAGTGACAGCGCCATGAGCACGGCACACACGAGGGCGGTACGCATGATGCACCTCCGGGGCAGACTGCGTGTGCGTCCATTTTACCCCTGGCATGGCGGCGCCAGCAGAGGAAGATTGTAATGGCACGGTTTCGGCGTCTGATTGCCAACCTGCGGGGGCGTGACCTGGCGGTGGGCGATATCCATGGTCACTTCCAGCGCCTGCAGCAATGCCTGGATGGGGTGGGGTTCGATCCGGCCGTGGACCGCCTGTTCAGCGTGGGGGACCTGGTCGACCGTGGCCCGGACAGCGAGGCGGCGCTGGAATGGCTGGCGCAGCCCTGGTTCCATGCCGTGCAGGGTAATCACGAGGCCCTGGCAATCACCCGCGTACGCGGCGGGCGGCTCGATCTGGACATGTACCGCGCCGCCGGGGGTGGCTGGTTTCTGGACCTGCCGAAGGCTCGGCAGTTGCGTTTCGTGGAGCGATTCGAGCAGCTGCCGATTGCGATAGAGGTTGAAAGTGCGGCGGGCTTGGTAGGGCTGCTGCATGCCGACAGCCCATATGCCGACTGGACGGTGTTGAGGACCTGGCTGGAACTGGATGACGACCCGCAAGTACGGGAAGTGTGCCAATGGTCGCGGCGGCGGTTGAAGGTAGGTGATACCGAGCCCGTGCAGGGCCTGCGTGCCTTGTTGGTGGGCCACACGCCGGTACTGGAAGCCAAGCTGCTGGGCAACGTCTGGCACCTGGACACCGGGGGCTGGGCCAGTGGCCATTTCACCTTGATGGACATGCGGACCCTGCAACTGGTCAGCCCCAGGCCAGGTGAAACAACAGTGCCGTAGCCAATAGCACCAGCATGGCCCCGGAGGCCCGTTCCAGCCAGGGCAGGCTGCGGGCGAAGCGCCGCAGCACCAGCGGGTTGCCGATGGCCACGGCAATCAGCAAGTCCCACAGCAGCACGATGCTGAACATCCACAGGGCACAGGTTGCCTTCCAGGCAAAGCTGGCGCTGGCGACCATGCTTACCAGGCTGGCATAGAACAGCGCATTCTTGGGGTTGAGGATGCCGGACAGGAACCCCATGCCCAATCCACGCCACCACCCTTGGGCGGTCTGTTTGCCAGCGACTGTGCTCAGGCTGGTTTGCCCGGCATGGCGCAGGAACAGGGTGCCGATGTACAGCAGGTAGCCGGCGCCGGCCAGTTGCAGGGCGGTGAACAGCAGGCTGCCTTCCTGCAGCACCGACAAACCGGTGAAAGCCATGGCGATGAACACGCCATTGGCCAGGGCGATACCCAGGCAGGCGGCGCTCGCGACGCGCCAGCCAGCGTTGACCGAAGTGCGTGCGACCAGGAAGAAGTCCGGGCCGGGAGAGAGCAGGGCGAGGAAGTGGGCGAGGGCGATGATCAGGAACTGTTGCATTGGGGTGAGGCTGCTCTGGAGGAAAGCCTGACTCTGCCCCTCAGCGCAAATGCCGTATTGAACAATATTGCAGGCCCCTGTAGGAGCGGCCTTGTGTCGCGAAAGGGCTGCGCAGCAGCCCCGGCAATCTGTGCGGCGGAGCTGAAAACCTGGGGCCGCTTCGCGCCCCATCGCGACACAAGGCCGCTCCTACAGAGACCGCGCGGGCCTTCAGTCTCCCCGATACTGCCCTGGTGTCACCCCCACATGGGCCTTGAACACCCGCTGGAAATGGCTTTGGTCAGCAAACCCGAGCCGATAGGCCACCTCCGCCAGGGCCTGCCCTTCACCCAACAATTCGCGCCCACGGTTGACCCGGGCATTTAGCAGGTAGGCATGCGGCGTAAACCCGGTGGCCGCGCGAAATGCGCGAATCAGCTGGTAGCGCCCAAGCCCGGCCTGCCGGGCCAGTAACGCCAGGCTCAACTGCGACGGGTCCTGGCCTTCGATGTGCGCGATCAGCCCACTCAGTTCGCTCTTCCCCAAAGCCGGCGCCGGCGCCAGCGGCGCGTGCCTGGCAAAGTCGAGATCACCCAGAAAGGCAATCAGCGCCGCATCTTTCTCTCCGTTGCTGGCGCTGGAAAACAGCAAACTGTTCAGTTCGCAGAACTGCCGATATACCTCCGGCTCCTGGCAGATACGTGCCGGCTCGCCGGGCCCGGCACCATCCAGCCCGGACTCCAGGTGCAGCTGAGCCAGCCAGTCGGCATCCACGTGCAGCATCTGGTAGCTCCACGCCTGCCCGGGCTCGGGGTTGCAGGCATGTACCCGGCGGGCCGGGACCAGCACCAGAGTGCCAGGCGTCAGGCGTTGCTGGCCGTTGCCGGCACCGGTGAAATGACTGTGGCCGGCATCCACCACACCGATGGAAAACGTTGGGTGGCTGTGGGCCTTGTAGCAGGCGCGGCTATGGCAGGCGCGGCGGCTTTCGACATGCGGCAGGGCCGGGTCGCGCCACAGCGCGGCATGGGAACGGGGCATCACAGGGTCCTCGATATGCCAGGCAGCTTATCAGGCGCTGCGCACCCATACAGTTTTTTCCACTGGCTGTAACTTGACCACCAGGCCAGCTACGCGCCGAAATAGGCGCCTGTTGCCAAAGGAAAACGATAATGGACCTTTCAAGCCTGCTGCTTTTCATCCCCGCCTGTTTCGCCCTGAACATGGCGCCGGGGCCGAACAACCTGCTGTCGCTGCACAATGCCAGCCGTTACGGCCTGCGTACGGCCTGCGTGGCCGGTGGCGGGCGCATCGTCGCCTTCAGCGGCATGATCGCCCTGGCGGCGATGGGCCTGGCAGTGGTGCTGCACACCAGCGAATACCTGTTCCTGGCCATCAAGTTGGCGGGGGCGGCCTACCTGTTCTATATCGCCTGGCAACTGTGGCGGGCACCGGTGGGCGAGGCCGCGGTTGCAGGTGATCAGCCGCACGGCACTTGGCGTCTGATACGCCAGGAGTTCTGGATGGCTGCTGGTAATCCGAAGGCTATCCTGATCTTCACCGCGTTCCTGCCGCAGTTCGTTTCGGTCGGCAGTACCACTCCGGTGAGCGAGCAGTTCCTTTGGTTGGGTGCGTTGTTCCTGTTGCTGGAATGGGCCGCCATCGCCATCTACGCCGGCCTGGGGGCGTACATGCAACGCTGGTTCAGCCAGCCCGGCCCACGCCGGCTGTTCAACCGGGTCAGCGCCTCATTGCTGGGCTGCGCGGGTCTCGGGCTGCTGGCTGCGCGGCGCGCTTAATCGCGGTAGAACGTCTGCACCAGGTGATAGCCGAACTTGCTCTTGATCGGCCCGTGCACCACGCGCAGGGGTTTCTTGAAGATCACCTGGTCGATGGCGCCGACCATCTGCCCGGGGCGGATTTCACCCAGGTCGCCGCCACGTTTGCCCGAAGGGCAGGTGGAGAACTTTTTTGCGAGCACGTCGAAAGCCTCGCCATTGGCGATGCGCTGCTTGAGCTTTTCGGCTTCGTCAGCGGTCTTGACCAGGATGTGGCGGGCTTGGGCTTTCATGGGGTACCTGTGCTTCTGGGGCGGAAAAAGTGGGCATTATGCCTCATAGTTTTGTGCTGAGGCGATTACGCGTCCCTTGTAGGAGCGGCCTTGTGTCGCGATGGGGCGCGAAGTGCCCCGGCAACCTGTGCTGCGAAGCTGAAAACCTGGGGCCGCTTCGCGCCCCATCGCGACACAAGGCCGCTCCTACAGGGACGGTGACAAGGGTCAGGTTTGCAACTCCTCGCGATCCCGGAACTGCTCCAGTGCCTCGGGGTTGGCCAGGGCGTCGGTGTTCTTCACCGGCAAGCCATGCACCACATTGCGAATCGCCAACTCCACCAGCTTGCCGCTGATGGTACGCGGGATGTCATCGACCTGGGCGATCACCGCCGGTACATGGCGGGGCGTGGTGTACTGGCGGATCACCTGACGGATGTGCTGGCGCAGGGCCTCATCCAGCTGCAGGCCGTCGCGCAGGCGAACGAACAGCACCACCCGCACGTCGCCTTGCCAGTCCTGGCCGATGGCCACGCTTTCCAGCACCTGCTCGACCTTTTCCACCTGGCGGTAGATCTCCGCCGTGCCAATGCGCACGCCACCGGGGTTGAGCACGGCATCGGAGCGGCCATGAATCACCAGCCCGCCGTCGGCACGCTGTTCGGCGTAGTCGCCCTGGGCCCACACTCCCGGGAACTGGCTGAAGTAGGCGTCGTGATAGCGGCTGCCGTCCGTGTCCTTCCAGAACCCCAGCGGCATGGACGGGAAGTTGCGCGTGCACACCAGCTCGCCTTTTTCGCCCAGCACCGGCTGGCCATGCTCGTTCCATACTTCCACCGCCATGCCCAAGCCCTTGCACTGGATCTCGCCACGGCGCACTGGAAGGGTCGGGTTGCCCAGCACGAAGCAGGAGACGATATCGGTACCGCCGGACATCGACGCCAGGCACAGGTCGGCCTTGATCTTGCGGTACACGTAGTCGTAGCTGTGTGGCGACAGTGGCGAGCCGGTGGACAGTAGCAGGCGCAAGCGCGCCAGGCGGTGGCTTGCCGCAGGCTCCAGGCCCGCCTGCTCCAGTGCCGCCAGGTACTTGGCGCTGGTACCGAAGGCCTGGATATCCTCGGCGTCGATCAGGTCTAGCAGCCGCTCGGGGCCGGGATGGAAGGGCGAGCCGTCATACAGCACCAGCGTGGCGCCCACCGCCAGGCCGCTGACCAGCCAGTTCCACATCATCCAGCCGCAGGTGGTGTAGTAGAACAGTACGTCATCGGCTTTCAGGTCATTGTGCAGGCCATGTTCCTTCAAGTGCTGCAACAACACGCCGCCGGCGCGGTGGACGATGCACTTGGGTACGCCGGTGGTGCCGCTGGAATACAGGATGTACAGCGGGTGATCGAAGGGCAGCGGGGTGAAGCGGGGCTCGCCGCCGGGCTGATAGAACTCGTCCCACAGGCTGACATTGGCGGCCTGGAATTCGTCGACACGCGTTCCGCTGCGGGTGTGGGGTACCACGATCAACTGTTCCAGCCCGGGCAGCTGCGCACACACCTGGTTGACCTTGTCCACCTGGTCGATGGCTTTGCCGGCGTACTGGTACCCGGCGCAGGCGATCAGCAGCTTGGGCTCGATCTGGCCGAAGCGGTCGATGATGCCGTGCACGCCAAACTCGGGCGAGGAGCTGGACCAGACCGCACCGAGGCTTGTGCAGGCAAGCATGGCGACAAGGGTCTGCCAGGTATTGGGCATGATGGCGGCTACGCGGTCGCCGGGGGCGATGCCGGTGGCCTTCAAGGCTGTTTGCAGGCCGGCCACCTGGGCGGCCAGCTGGGCATGGGTGAACAGCTGACGCTGGCCGTCTTCGCGCACGGCGACCAGGGCGGGGCGGTCGTCACGGCGGCGCAGCAGGTGTTCGGCGAAGTTGAGGGTGGCGTTGGCGAACCACTGGGCATCGGGCATCTGCGGCCCTTCGCTGAGCACCTGGCTTGGCGGGGTATGCCAGTGAATGTGGAAGTAGTCGGCAATGGTTTGCCAGAAGGCAGGGCGCTGCTCGATGCTCCAGCGGTGCAGCGCGTGGTAGTCGTCGAGTTGCAGGTTGTAACGCAGGTTGACCCGGCGGCGGAAGGCATCCATCCGGCTGGCCTCGATCTGCGCCGTGGAGGGGCGCCAGAGCACATCGTTCATGCCGAACCTCCTGTTGCCTGCAAGGGCCCCATCGCCGGCAAGCCAGCTCCCACAGGAACCTCACAGGTTTTGAGTGCAGTGACCAACCTGTGGGAGCCGGCTTGCCGGCGATGAAGGCACCATCAAGGCCAAAGGCTTGCGTTTTACTCTACTTTAGCCTTTTGCACGTCCTGCGACGCGGTCCACACGCGGTAGCGCACTTCGACGTCCTTGGGCACATACACCACCACCGGCAGCTTGCTGTTGTAGCGCAGCATGAAGCCTTCACCGACCACAGGCACGAAGGCCTCGGTCTTCTTGCCATCGGGGCAGGCCATCAGCGTGCTGGCCGGGCCGCTGACCTTGTCCAGGCGGTAGTAGCTGTAGCCCCAGCCTTCCAGGGTACGTTCCTCCAGGCTGCCGCCCAGGCGCTGGCGATTGCAATCCACCTTCAGGGTCTTGCCGGCGAGGATTTCCAGTTGATAGGCCGACTCATCAGCCTGGGCCGGCAGGTGGATGACCTGCCGGGTGAAGCCTTTTTCCGCCTCGGGGTAGGGCGCGACGTCCTTCAGGCTGGCTGCCATCGCGGGTGCGACGGCAGCCAGGGTCAGGGCCAGAATCGCGGTCATCGGGGTTGGGCGCATAGGGCCTCCTTGCAGATAAACGAATGCAAGACCGCCGCCAGGCCCAGGCCGCCCGTCACTGGGCCAACCAGCCACCATCGACGTTCCAGGCGGCACCGCGAACCTGGCTACCGGCCTCGCTGCACAGGAATAGTACCAGCTCACCCAGGTGCTCGGGGGTGACGAAGGCCAGCGATGGCTGTTTTTCTGCCAGCAGATCGTGCTGCGCTTGCAGCGGATCGCCACCGTTGGCGGCACGATCGTCGATCTGCTTTTGCACCAGCGGGGTCAACACCCAGCCAGGGCAAATGGCGTTGCAGGTGACGTTGCTGGTGGCGGTTTCCAGGCCCACCACCTTGGTCAGGCCGACCACGCCGTGCTTGGCCGCCACATAGGCCGCCTTGCCGGTAGAGCCGACCAGGCCGTGCACGGAAGCGATGTTGATGATGCGCCCCCAATTGCGCGTGCGCATGCCGGGCAGGGCCAGTCGCGTAGCGTGGAACACGGCCGACAGGTTGAGGGCGATGATCTTGTCCCAGCTTTCCAGCGGGAACTGTTCCACTGGCGCCACGTGCTGGATACCGGCGTTGTTGACCAGGATGTCGACGTCGCCGAACTCGCGCGCGGCCAGGGCGAACAGCGCTTCGATCTGGGCCACGTCCGAGAGGTCGGCCGGGTGATGGACTGCCTTTACCCCGTGCCGGGCGATCTCGGCCAGCGCCGGGGCAGGGTCGCCGAAGCCGTTGAGCACGATGTTGGCGCCTGCGCGGGCCAGCACCTGGGCAATGCCCAGGCCGATGCCGCTGGTGGAACCGGTGACGAGTGCGGTCTTGCCTTTGAGGGTCATGCAAAGCTCCTTAGACGATGCCGGTGGCGTAGAACGTGGCGATGACCACGAACACCGCCAGGGTCTTGATCAGGGTAATACCGAAAATGTCCTTGTAGGCCTCACGGTGGGTCAGCCCGGTCACGGCCAGCAGGGTGATGACCGCACCGTTGTGCGGCAGGGTGTCCATGCCACCGCTGGCCATGGCGGCCACGCGGTGCAGTACTTCGAGCGGGATGTTGGCGGCATTGGCGGCGGCGATGAAGGTGTCGCCCATGGCCGCCAGGGCGATGCTCATGCCGCCCGAGGCAGAGCCGGTGATGCCGGCCAGCAAGGTCACGGTAATCGCTTCGTTGACCAGTGGGTTGGGGATACCGCGCAGGGCGTCGGCCAATACCAGGAAGCCCGGCAGCGAGGCGATCACCGCGCCAAAGCCGTATTCCGAGGCGGTGTTCATGGCCGCCAGCAAGGCACCGCCCACGGCGCTTTTGGTGCCTTCGGCCAGGCGGGCACGGATGGCGCCGAAGGCACACACCAGCACCATCAGGATGCCCACCAGCAACGCTGCCTGCACCGCCCAGATGGCAGTGAGCTTGGCCACATCGCTTTGCACCGGTGCGCTCATGCCGGGCAGTTGCAGGCTGTGACTGGGGCCGTACCACTGCGGGATCCAGTGGGTGAACAGCAGGTTCATCACCCCCACCAGCAGCAGCGGTGACAGAGCCAGCCAGGGGTTGGGCAGTGCCAGGTCGGCAGCGGTCTCCGGTTCGTTGCGCAAGTCGCTGCCATAGCCTTCACCGGCGCGCTGGGCCTTGTTGCGCTGGCGCTGCAGGTAGGCCATGCCGGCGCAGAACACGAACAATGTGCCGATCAGGCCCAGCCATGGCGCTGCCCAGGCGGTGGTGTTGAAGAAGGTGCTGGGGATGATGTTCTGGATCTGCGGGGTGCCGGGCAGGGCATCCATGGTGAACGAGAACGCGCCCAGGGCGATGGTTGCCGGGATCAGGCGCTTGGGGATATTGCTCTGGCGGAACATCTCGGCGGCGAACGGGTACACCGCGAACACCACCACGAACAGCGACACGCCGCCATAGGTGAGCAGCGCGCAGACCAGCACGATCACCAGCATCGCCTGGCGGGTGCCGAGCACGCGGATGGCGGCGGCGACGATCGAGCGCGAGAAACCGGACAGCTCGATCAGCTTGCCGAACACGGCGCCCAGCAGGAACACCGGGAAGTAGAGCTTGATGAAACCGACCATTTTCTCCATGAATACCCCGGTGAATGCGGGGGCCACGGCGGACGGGTCGGTGAGCAGTACCGCACCGAGGGCGGCGATGGGGGCGAAGAGGATTACGCTGTAGCCGCGGTAGGCAGCCAGCATCAGCAGGGCCAGAGCGGCTAGGGCGATGAGCACGGTCATCGGGGTGGGTCTCCTGGGTGAGTCTTGTTTTTATCGGTGAGCAGGAGATAGCGGGAATCGTGCCAGTTTTTAACTCATTGATTTATATGGGTATTTTGTTTTCTTCTGAATTTTTGTCTCTGTCTTGAGATTTTGGGGCCGCTTTGCGGCCCATCGCGACACAAGGCCGCTCCTACATGTGCACCGCAATCTCCTGTAGGAGCGGCCTTGTGTCGCGATCGAGGGCAAAGCCCTCGCGACAGTCTCGAAATGGAAACAAAAGTCTCCAGTCAGAGACCGAGCGCTACCATCTTCTTATACAGCGTTGACCGCCCCAGTCCTAACGCCGACGCAGCTTCCGGCACATTTCCCCCATGTTCGGCCAGTGCCCCGACAATCAGCTCGCGCTCAAATGCCTCACAGGCCTCACGGTAAGTCTGCCGCATAGGTTCACCCGCCACCGGGCTCAACGGCCCCAATGCCGCCCGAAGATCCGCCACCCCCAGCCGCGGCTGATCCGCCAGCAGCGTGGCCCGCTCCAGCACATTGCGCAGCTCGCGAATGTTCCCCGGCCATGCATGCCGCGCCAGTAGCTGCTGCGCTTCGGCCTCGAGCTCATACTGGCTGCCCAGTTCGCCCAGGATGGCCTCGCACAGCGCCGGCAGGTCCTCCAGCCGTTGCCGCAGTGGTGGCACCTCGATCGGCAGCACATTCAGCCGGTAATACAGATCGGCGCGGAATGCCCCGCGGGCGATGGCGGCCTGCAGGTCGATGGAAGTGGCGGCAATGATGCGCACATCACTGCGCAGCATCTGATTCGAGCCTACCGGCTCGTACTCCTTCTCCTGCAACACCCGCAGCAGCTTGCTCTGCAGGGCCAGCGGCATGTCGCCGATCTCGTCGAGGAACAGCGTGCCGCCTTCGGCCAGTTGCAGCTTGCCGCTGCGGCCCTTGCGGTCGGCGCCGGTAAAGGCGCCGGGGGCGGTACCGAAGAATTCGGCTTCCAGCAGCGTCTCGGGGATCGCCGCACTGTTGATGCTGACAAACGCCTTGTGCGCCCGCGCCGACGCCGCATGGATGGCATGGGCCAGCAGTTCCTTGCCGGTGCCGGTTTCGCCCAGCAGCAACACCGGCGAATCACTGCTTGCGCCACGCCGGGCGCGGCGCTTGGCCTCCAGGCTGGCGGCGCTGCTGCCGACGAACTGGGCGAAGCTGTACTTGGCCTGGCGAGCGCGCAACTGCGAGCGGGTCGAGGCCAGTTCCTGCTGCATGCTGGAATAGCGTTTGAGCAGCGGCGACAGGCTGCGCAACTCGTCGAACAGGGCAAAGCCGATGGCACCGATTAGCGCGCCCTGGTCGTCGTGGATGGGCAGGCGCATAACCACCAGCGGCTCGTTCGGGGTGTCGAGCATGTCCAGCAGGATTGGCCGGCCATTATTCACCACCTCGCGCATCAGGCTGCCCGGGATCACCGCCTCGCAGGGTTGGCCAATAGCGCTTGCCGCGTCGGCCAGGCCAAAACGCCGGGCGTAGCGTTCGTTCATCCAGACGATGCGCGCCTGGCGGTCGACGATTACCGTGCCTTCGCTGGACTGTTCGATGATTTCGAACAGCGAGCGGATCGCCAGTTGTCGTACCTGGGGGTAATCCTTGAGGCTGTCGCTGTCGTGCATGGGGCTCCCCTTTGAGTAACAAGGGAGTATGCCTTGTTCCCCTTGTCATTAGAATGGTGCGTGGCACTAGTAAAACTGCCAGTTTTAATTGTCGCGTAAAAAATATATGTTGGGGTAGTGCGGCCAGATATCAAGTGAAGGAAATGCATACTCGCCGATTTTACAAAATTGATAAAATGATTACCGTTTTAGTAGCGGGAGAATCAGTCTCGCTATTTCAGGTGAAGGCTGCATGCTTGGCAACGTTGTCCGGCAAGAAGTGTACGATGGTAGTTAGTGATGCGAAGCACACGGGATTGGCGTTTCTGTGTAATCGCACGCTTGATATTCATACGTATTTACCATTCGGGTATTCTGCCCAGGCGCTTATCCATCCGTTGAGGCCTGGATATAATGGAGAATGGTTGTGTTCAGCTTCAGGCGGGTATCTGTTAGGGAATGGTCATCGCGTATTCAAGCCACAACGCATGGGTTTCGAATCGCCAGACGCATTAAGCCCCTTTGGGGCCGGAGGTATTAACGCTTACACTTATTGCCAAGGCGACCCTTTAAACTATGTGGACCCGTCCGGACAGTTCAGGATTGGCCGGCTAAAATTTTCTAATCTCTTCAGGTGGCCATTCAGAAAACGTGTGCGAGTCAGCGATCGTCAAGTGAGCAAGGGCGTCGCGGCTGTTACGAAAGCGCTGGTGGGTGGCTCAGAGCAGCAAAAAGCATCGCTGCGAAAACTCAGTGAGGATCGCCGTGCTTTTAATGAGCTCTCAAATGAAGTATTAGCGCTCGGTTCGACTGCCTTTGGCATCTCATGGCGTGGCTCTGATTATCGTGGCATCATTACGGATATTGTTGTTGAGCCGTTTTATTGGCAGCAAAGAAAATTTTCGTATGCACATCAAATTAGTCTGCTGGAGGATCGAAAGGCCTTCCTAACAGCATTTGTGGGGGCTGGGCCGGATCAAGACCTTATTCCTTTGGCACAAGCTGTAAGTGCCAGTCAGGCGTTGATCAGGTCCGGGGGTCAAAGGCCTCCCGCAAGGCATCCCCAATACAAACCAGCAGCGACAGAATCACCGCCAGGGCAAAGAACGCGGTAAAGCCCAGCCACGGCGCCTCCAGGTGCTGTTTGCCCTGGGTCACCAGCTCTCCCAGCGAAGCGCTCCCGGCCGGCATGCCGAACCCGAGAAAATCCAGTGCAGTCAGGGTGGTGATCGCCCCGGTCAGCATGAACGGCACATAGGTCAGCGTCGCGTTCATGGCATTGGGCAGGATGTGCCGCAGCATCACCTGGTTGTCTGGTAACCCCAGCGCCCTTGCGGCCTTGACGTACTCCAGGTTGCGACCGCGCAGGAACTCTGCGCGCACCACGTCGACCAGCGTCAGCCAGGAGAACAGCGCCATGATCCCCAGCAGCCACCAGAAGTCCGGCTCGACGAACCCGCTGAGGATGATCAGCAGGTACAGCACCGGCAACCCCGACCACACCTCCAGCAGGCGCTGGCCGACCAGGTCGATCCAACCACCGTGGTAGCCCTGCAGGGCTCCGGCCGCCACCCCGATCAGCACGCTGACCACGGTCAGGGCGAAGGCGAACAGCAAGGATACCCGCGTGCCATACAGCACCCGGGCCAGCACGTCGCGGCCCTGGTCGTCGGTACCCAGCCAGTTGCTTGCGCTCGGCGGGCTGGGGGTGGGCACCTGCAGGTCGTAGTTGGGGGTATCGGCGCTGAACGGGATGGGGGCGAACAGCATCCAGCCACCTTGCTGCTCGATCAACTGGCGTACATAGGCGCTGCGGTAGTCTGGCTGGAACGGCAGCTGGCCGCCGAACTGCTGCTCGGTGTAACGCTTGAGCGCCGGCACGTACAGGTCGCCCTTGTAGCCCAGCAGCAGCGGTTTGTCGTTGGCCACCAGCTCGGCGCACAAGCTCAGCAGCAGAAGTGCGGTGAACAGCCACAGCGAAACCCAGCCGAGGCGGTTGCGGCGAAAGCGTTGCAGGCGACGACGCGAGATCGGTGAAAGCATCAGTATGCCCTCGCGTCGAAGTCGATACGCGGGTCGAGCAGGGTGTAAGACAGGTCACCGATCAGGCGGATCAGCAGGCCCGCCAGGGTGAAGATGAACAGCGTGCCGAACACCACCGGGTAATCGCGCGACACGGCCGCTTCGTAACTCATGCGGCCAAGGCCATCGAGCGAGAAGATCACCTCGATCAGCAACGAGCCGGCGAAAAACACCGTGATCAACGCCTGCGGCAACCCCGCCACCACCAACAGCATGGCATTGCGCAGCACGTGGCCATACAGCACCCGGCGTTCGCTCAGGCCCTTGGCGCGGGCGGTAACCACGTATTGCCGGGAAATCTCGTCGAGGAAGGCGTTCTTGGTCAGCAGCGTCAGGGTGGCGAAGCCGCCGATCACCAGGGCGCCGACCGGCAGCACCAGGTGCCAGAAGTAGTCGGCGACCTTGCCAAGCAGGCTGAGCTCGTCGAAGTTGTCCGAGACCAGGCCACGCACCGGGAACCAGCTCAGCGAGGTGCCGCCGGCGAACAGCACGATCAGCAACAGGGCGAACAGGAACGAGGGCAGGGCATAGCCGACCACGATCAGTGCACTGCTCCAGGCATCGAAGCGGCTGCCATGGCGCACCGCCTTGCGGATGCCCAGCGGGATCGACACCAGGTAGGTGATCAGCGTGGCCCAGAAGCCCAGCGACAGGGTTACCGGCAACTTGTCGAGGATCAGGTCGGTGACCTTGGCGCCGCGGAAGAAGCTGTTGCCGAAGTCCAGCCGGGCGTACTGGCCCAGCATCAGCCACAGGCGCTCGGGGGCGGACTTGTCGAAGCCGTACTGGCGTTTGATCTCCTCGATCAGTTTCGGGTCCAGGCCACGGGTGGCACGTGACTCGCCGTGCACCACCTCGGCCCGGGCACCGGGAGCGCCACCGCCGATACCTTGCAGGCGTGCCACTGCCTGCTCCACCGGGCCTCCCGGTGCGGCCTGGACGATCAGGAAGTTGACCAGCAGGATCGCCAGCAGGGTCGGGACGATCAGCAGCAGGCGGCGCAGTATGTAGGTGGTCATGGCGAGGATTTCCGGCGTTCGGCCATTTGCGCGTTGGTCAGCGCGGCAGGGCTGACTTCCCACCAGGTGTCCAGGCCTTCGTCATAGGCAGCCTGGACCTTGGGCAGGCCGAAGCGGTTCCACCAGACAGTGGAGCTGCCCGGTGGGTAGTAGTTGGGGATCCAGTAGTAGTTCCATTGCAGCACCCGGTCCAGGGCATGGGCGTGGTACAGCATGTCGGCCTGGGTGTCGGCGCGCACCAGGCCGTCGATCAGGCGGTCCACGGCAGGGTCCTGCAGCACCATCAGGTTGTTCGACCCAGGGTCGTGGGCTGCTGCCGAGCCGAAATAGTTGTACAGCTCGGCGCCAGGCGACAGGGTGACCGGGTAGCCGGTGACGATCATGTCGTAGTCACGTGCCATCAGGCGGTTGACGTACTGGGCCGAATCGACGTTGCGGATGTCCAGGGTCACGCCAATCTGGGCCAGGTTGCGCTTCCAAGGCAGCAGCAGGCGCTCCATGCCTGCCTGGCCGTTGAGGAAGGTAAACGCCAGCGGCGTGCCCTGGCTGTTCACCAGGCGGTCGCCTTCGGGGCGCCAGCCGGCTTGTTCGAGCAGCGCCAGTGCCTGCAGCTGCTGCTTGCGGATTATCCCCGAACCATCGGTGACCGGGGCGGTGAACACGGTGCTGAAGACTTCGTCCGGCACCTTGCCGCGCAACGGTTCGAGCAGTTTCAACTCGCCGGCATCCGGCAGTTGGCGGGCGGCCAGCGGGGTATTGGAGAACACGCTCTGCTGGCGGATGTACATGTTGCGCATCATCTGCCGGTTGCTCCACTCGTAGTCCCACAGCATGCCCAGCGCCTGGCGCACGCGACGGTCCTTGAACTGCGGCCGGTCGAGGTTGAACACGAAGCCTTGGGCCACCTGCGGTTTGGCCGGGCCCAGGTGGGCGCGCTGCAGGCGGCCGTCGTCCAGTTGCGCGCCGTTGTAGCCCAGGGTGTAGGCGGTGGCGGAGAACTCGCGGTTGTAGTCGTAGCCGCCGCCTTTGAGCACCTGCCGCGCCACTTCGGTATCACCGAAGTACTCGATGCGCAGCTTGTCGAAATTGTAGCGGCCACGGCTGACCGGCAGATCGCGCGCCCACCAGTTGGCGTCGCGCTGGAAGGTGATGCTGCGGCCGTTGTCGATGCTCCCGATACGGTACGGCCCGCTGCCGACCGGCTTGTCGAAGCCGGCGCCGTTGGCAAAATCGCGCTGCTGCCAGTCGTGTTCGGGTAGTACCGGCAAGCTGGCGAGGTCGAGTGGCAGGGTGCGGCCGTGGTCAGGCTTGAAGTCGAAGCGCACGCTGTGTGGGCTTTCCACCACGACGGCCGCAACATCGGCGAACTGGGTGCGATACCTCAGGCTGCCCTTGCTCATCAGCAGCTCGAAGGTAAAGCGTACGTCTTCGGCGCGCACCGGCTTGCCATCGGCGAAGGTGGCGCGCGGGTCGATCTCGAAACGCAGCCAGGCATCCTCCGGGCCGCGCTCCATGCGCCGGGCGATCAGGCCGTAGACGGTGTAGGGTTCATCGAACGAGCGCACGGCCAGTGGCGCGTACAGCAGGCCATCGACCTCGCTGACACCGATGCCTTTGTCGATGTACGGCAGGATATGGTCGAACTGGCCGATCTCGATGGCCGAGCGGCGCAGGATGCCGCCTTTGGGGGCGTCGGGTTGACGTAGTCGAAATGCTGGAAGCTGGCGTTGTAGCGCGGGGCTTCGCCGTAGACGGTGAGGGCGTGGGTGGAGCCGGCGTGGGCGTTGAAAGCCAGGCAAAGCAGGAACAGGCACCACAATCTCTGTAGGAGCGGGCGTGCCCGCGAATGCGTCAGCTCAGGCAACGAGGCTGCATGCTCGGACGCATTCGCGGGCACGCCCGCTCCCACAGGGGATCTCATCACCTGAACAGGTGAATCAGTCCTGGCGGCTGGTCACTTCCAGCAGGTGGTAGCCGAACTGGGTCTTCACCGGGCCTTGCACGGTATTGATCGGGGCGCTGAACACCACGGTGTCGAACTCCTTGACCATCTGGCCCGGGCCGAACGAGCCCAGGTCACCGCCCTGGCGGCTGGACGGGCAGGTGGAGTTGGCTTTGGCGATTTCAGCGAAGTCGGCGCCTGCTTCGATCTGGGCTTTCAGTTCGTTGCATTTATCGATGCTGCTGACCAGGATGTGGCGGGCGGTTGCACGGGCCATGGGTACTGCTCCTTGGGGTAAAAAAGGCAAGCCTAGCGTACTTGTCCAGGGTATGTCTCGCCAGGCTTGCGTCCCGCTGCCTGGAGTTTTTGTGCCGCCTCGCGCAACAGGGTTTCGGTCGAGGCCCAACCCAGGCAACCGTCGGTGATCGACACGCCGTATTTCAGCGCGCCCTTGCCCAGCGCCTGGCAGCCGTCGAACAGGTGCCCTTCGATCATCACGCCGACGATCGAGCGGTCGCCGGCCAGGCGCTGCGCCAGCACATCGTTGAAAACCGCCGGCTGACGCGCCGGGTCCTTGCCGCTGTTGGCATGGCTGCAATCGACCATGATCCGCGCCTGCAGCCCGGCCTTGGCCAGCGCCTGGCGGGCCATGGCGATGCTGTTGGCGTCGAAGTTCGGGCCCTTGTGGCCGCCGCGCAGCACCAGGTGGGTGTCCGGGTTGCCCAAGGTCTCGATGATGGCCGGGTAGCCCTGCGCATCCATGCCGAAGTGGCGGTGCGGGTGGGCGGCACTGCGCATGGCGTCGCTGGCGATGGCGATGCCGCCGTCGGTGCCGTTCTTGAAGCCGACCGGCAGCTCCAAGCCACTGACCATTTCGCGGTGGATCTGCGACTCGGTGGTGCGCGCGCCAATCGCGGCCCAGGCCAGAAGGTCATCGAAGTAGCCGGCGGCCATTGGCTGCAGCAGTTCGGTGGCGACCGGCAGGCCGCGTTCGATCATGTTCAGCATCAGCCCGCGGGACAGCGCGATGCCGGCGTGCATGTCGTCGCTGCCATCGAGGTGCGGGTCGTAGGCCAGGCCTTTCCAGCCGACCGTGGTGCGGGGTTTTTCGACGTAGGCGCGCATCACCAGCAGCAGCTTGTCGTCGACTTCGCGGCTGAGGGCTGCCAGGCGGTCGGCGTATTCCAGGGCCGAGCGCGGGTCGTGGATCGAGCACGGGCCAACGATCACCAGCAGGCGCTGGTCGCGGCCTTCGAGGATGTCGCGAATGGCCTGGCGGTGGGCATGGACTTGCTGGGTAAGTTCGCTGGACAGCGGCATTTGCTGCTTGAGCAGGTGCGGGCTGGGCAGGCGCTGGCTGACGGTGGTGTTGGCTGCTTGCGGCTGGGTCAGGGCGAGGCTGGAGGCGTGCATGGCGTTTTTTCCCTGGGCGGACGGCGGGTTCTGGCCCGCGTCGTCGGCCCTATCGAGGTGTTCGACAAATCGTTGAATTCGTATTGGCTGCTGCATTGCCACCTGTGGAAGACCGAACGGAGGCGGCAGGCTGGCCCGAACGGGATTGGCTAAATCGCCAGGCGTAGGTGTTTGCGTAGTAATAAGTGGCGTAGTTCATGAATCTGTCCTCAATGTGAATCGGTGTTGTTCAAAGGCCTGAAAAGCAAAACCCCCGGTCGGGGAGCCGACCGGGGGTTTGAGTATTCTCATGTTCGGCGGCCCCTCGAAGGTGGGCGCCGTGTGGGTATCGGCGCCTAGTGGCTAAACCAATACCCAAAGTAATAGCTGGCAGGTGCCACGCAGCCGGCAACGGCCAGCACAGGGCGCAGGGTGCGGCCGGTGTGGTTGGCGTGGTTGCGGGTGTGTTTCGGCATGTTGCTCTCCAGTGAATGAGCCCGAGCTTACTTCAGTTCGGCTGGGCCATTCAATGGATAAATGCTATGGGGGTGTTTAATTGTTCCGGTACGGCCAGGCTCAGTGGCCATAGCGCCCGACCAGGCTCTGCGCCCCCAGCGCGTGGCCTTGCAGCAGTTGCAGCAGGCCGCTGCGGTCCAGGCCTTCGGGCAGGGTACCCAGTGGCAGGTCGGTGGCGATCAGCGTCAGCGCGTAGTGGTGCGGGTTGTCGCCGGCGGGTGGGCAGGGGCCGCGGTAGCTGAGCGTGCCCCGAGAGTTGCGCCCTACGGTCACGCCTTGCCCGGTCAGCCCGGCGACGCCTTCCTTCAGCCCATCCTGGGCCGGGTCGATGTTGTAGGCGATCCAGTGGACCACGCCAATACCCTTGCCGCCGTCCGGATCGAACATGATCAGTGCCAGCGACTGAGTGCCTGCGGGGAGGTTGTCCCAGCTCAGTTGCGGGGTGCGCTCTTCGCCAGCACCACAGGCCGGGTCCGGGCCAACCTGCTGCAAGGCGATCACGCCGCCATCGGTGAACGACGATGAGCTGATCGACAGCGCGCCCTGGCTGCCAGCGACGGCCAAGGCGCTGCACGGCAGCAGGGCGGCGAGCAGCCAGGGTTTGAGGTTCATGGTGAATCCTTGGCAGGGCGTTCCGGCGCAGTGTAGCCCAGGCCGGCCTCAATGGCTGTCCTGGTCCTCGGCGGTGCCACCGGTGTGCCCGGCGCCGGAGCCGGTTGCTTCGCCGGTGCTGTTCGAGCCGCCAGCGGCGCCGTCGGCGGCATCGCTGTTGCTGCCGGTGTCGCTGCTGTCATTGGTTTCGCTGCTGCCTGGGCTGTTGACGCTGCTGTCTTCACCGGCGGTCTTGCCACCGTACTGGTCGGTTTGCGGGCGGCTGTCGGTGTCTGTGTCGGTGGCGGCGAAGCTGGTGCCAGTGACGCTGACCAGGGCGAGGGCAAGGCACAGTGAAAGTGGGCGAATGCGGATCATGGAACCTCTCCTTTACGGATGATCTGTCATTCGTTGGGCTGGGGGCGGGGAGTGAGGTGCCGTCTGGGCGACGGATGGTCATTGTTGCGGGCTGCTGTGCAGCCCGCTCGATTGCAAGGGGCCGCGCAGGCCCCGAGGAAGGCGATCAGCGGCAGTTGCCCGCCTTGCGATAACCCGCCGCCTGCGCCTCACCCTCTGTGGCGAAGGTGACCTGGTTCTTCGCGGTAACCTGGGTATAGCCTGGGCAGCCGACGGAAAGGTGATAGACATGGCTGTTGCGGTTGCCAAGCACCGCCCCCACCGACCCGGCACTGGCCAGGCTCGGCTTTGCCTCTGGCTTGGCAGCCTTCGCCGGCACCGCTTGCACCACGCCACTGCCGACTGGCTTGTAGTTGGCGGTCCATTTGCGTTCCCCGGTCACGAAGGGGTTGGCATGCCCCATGATCGCGGCAATGCGCCGGTCACGCTCTTTCTCCCAGGCCGACACTGGGTGCTGTTTGTCCCAGGCCATCAGCAACTGCTGCTGTTGGCGCGACATGCTCAGCTTGTAACGGTCGTACATGTAGAAGGTGGTGCGGGCGACCAGGCCTTTCACTTCGTCGCGTGGTTCGGCAGCACGCTGCACGAAGTCCACCTTGGTGGTGCACTGCCCGTATTGCCCTGCATTGCCAGCAACCATGCCGTAGTTGAAATTGCTGCGATCACCGTTTACCTCGCCCACTGCCGGGTACAGGTTGAACAGGTCGGCCTCCATGGCGCGGAACACCGGGTCGTCATCCACGCAATGTTCGCGGCCGCCATTCTTCCAGCACTGGCGCTGGTTGCCGAAGGTGTAGGCCGGCACGATGTGTTCCCATTCGGTGCGTTCGGCGCGGTTCTGCTGCTTGCGGGTCTGGTAGCCGCACGAGGCGGCATCGATACGCCCGCCAGACTTGCCCACCCAGGCCCATTTGCAACCGCAGTACAGGTCGCCCATGGCACTGCTGGCCTGGTCCATGTACACCTTCTGCTTGGCCACCACCTTGGCCTCGGTGAAGGTCGCCGGCGGGCTGGCCAGGGCAGGGAGGGTGAAGGAAAACAGTAAGGATACGGCGTAAAGCAGTGATTTCATGGGAAAAACATATTTCAGGTTGGGGCATGCATTGTAATCATTTCCCTGGGGCTGGCCAGCTCGCCGATCCACACCAGTGGGCGGCGCGGGTCGTCGCTGCCCATGCTGCTGAACGTGGCCGAGTCGTGCATCGCCTTGAGCTGGGTGGCCATGCGCAGCAGGCGCTCGATGAAGCCGGTACCGACGGCGCCCAGTACCACGGTGAAGCGAGGGCTAAGCTGCCCGGCCAGGCGCTCCTGGACCAGGTCGAGTAGCGCGACCGGGACTTCGTCGGGGCGCAGTGAAGTGGGGAAGCATGGTGTGAAGGGTGGCATGGGCATGTCCTGCTAGGCGGGGGTACGAGTCCTAGGGAGCTTAAGCAAGGTCACTGTCAA
Source organism: Pseudomonas sp. 13159349 (assembly GCF_013305685.1). Lineage (NCBI taxonomy): Bacteria > Pseudomonadati > Pseudomonadota > Gammaproteobacteria > Pseudomonadales > Pseudomonadaceae > Pseudomonas > Pseudomonas sp. 13159349. Next base: position 2,995,034 of record NZ_CP045553.1, read on the forward strand.
AGGGGTAAAAGCGGGTAATGCTCAACGCCAGCTCGGTGCGGTCTCTGTAGGAGCAGCCTTGTGCTGCGAAGAGGCCAATCATGCCTCTACATTTCCGTCGGCCGTGCTGGCCTCTTCGCAGCACAAGGCTGCTCCTACACGGAGTCAGGCATCAGAAGGTCTGTCCCAGCGAGAACTGGAAGATCTGGGTTTCTGCCCCATCCGGCTTCTTAAGCGGTGCCGCCGGGACCGCACAAATTTCAGGCATTGTGCGGTCTCTGTGGGAGCTGGCTTGCCGGCGATGGGCTGCATGGCAGCCCCGTTCACGCTATCTGTCAGGCCTCAACCTTAGTGCCCACCCTTCATCCGCCGTGCCACCAGGTAGATCCCCAGCCCGACCAGCGCCGTAGCCGCGCCAATGTACCCGGTGCTGGTCCAGCCCATACCTGCGGTAATCGCCATGCCACCCAGCCACGGCCCCAGCGCATTGGCCAGGTTGAACGCCGCATGGTTGGACGCCGCCGCCAGGCTTGGCGCTTCATGGGCAATGTCCATCAGGCGGATCTGCAACGGCGCCGCCAGGGCAATCATGGTGCCGACCAGGCCAATGCCCAGCAGCAGGCTCCACAGCGCCTGTGCGGCAAAGCTGAAGAACAGCAGCACGGCAATCGACCACACCAGCACCAGCCCGACGGCGCGGAACTGCAGGCGGTCGAACAGCTTGCCACCGGCGATGTTGCCGACGATGCCGCCGACGCCGAATGCCGCCAGGCCGAATGGAATCCACTGCGGCGACACCTGGGTCACCTGCAACATGGTCGGCGCCAGGTAGCTGAACACACAGAACATGCCGGCAAAGCCGATCGAGGCGATGCCCAGCGCCATCCACACTTGCGGCAGGGTGAAGGCTTGCAGTTCCTTGCGCGGGTCGCTGCGCACTTCATCGTGGCGCTGGGGCACGAAGCGCCAAACCAGGGCGATGGTGCACAGGGCGATCACGCCGACCAGCACGAACGCCGAGCGCCAGCCGAAGTACTGGCCCAGCAAGGTGGCAACCGGGTTGCCGAGCAACATGGCCACGGTCAGCCCCATCATCACCCGGGCCACGGCCCCCGCCCGCTGGTCCTTGGCCACCATGCTCGATGCCACTACCGCCGCGATGCCGAAGTAGGCACCGTGGGGCAGGCCGCTGATGAAGCGGAAGGCGACCAGGCCACCGAACGAGGGGGCGAAGGCGGTAGCCAGGTTGCCAAGGGCATACAGCGCCATCAACAACAGCAGCATGTGCTTGCGCAACAGCCTGGCACCGATGATCGCCAGTGTCGGGGCGCCAACCATCACCCCCAGCGCATAGGCGCTGATGGCATGGCCCACCTGGGGCTCGCTCAATTGCAGATTGCTGGCGATATCGGGCATCAGCCCCATGATGGCGAACTCGCCGGTGCCAATGGCAAAGCTGCCCAGTGCCATGGCAGCTTCCATCTTCGCGACGGTACTTTTGCTAGAGAGAGGGGGTAATTCCTGAACTGACATCTGGATCCTTGTGAAACATGCTGAAACGTTCAAGGTGGGATCATAGTCAACTCGCGATAGTGACGTCGAGCAGGGTGGAGTCAACGTTCCAGGTAATGGGTCTGCGCGGCAAAATCGATGAAGCGCTTGCTGGCCAGCGACAGGTATTCCCCCGAGCGCCAGCACAAGCGGAAGCTCATCTGCTGCGCTGGCTGGAACGGTACGCCGACGATGCCCGGTGTGCGCTGTTGCACCGAGCGCAGCAGGGTCGCCACGCCCATGTTGTCCAGCGCGGCTTGTACCACCAGCGATACGAAGTTGCTCTGCAGCGCTACCTGGTACGTGATGCCATGTTCGGCGAAGAACGCATCCAGCAGGTGGCGCTGCACGAAGGTGCGGTCGAACACCACCATGTCGGTATTGCGCAGGTCCTCGGCTGTGAGGAAGGCCTTGCCAGCATAGGGATGGTCAGGGTGCATGCACGCCAGCATCTCATCGCTGCCCAAGAGGATCGATTCCTTGTCGGGCGGCACGCGCCGGGACTCCAGCAGCGCCAGGTCGATCTCCCGTTGTTCCAGGCGATGACCAATGTCCTCTGCACTGCCTTCGAACACGGTCATGGCAATACCCGGGTACAGCTGGCGGAAGGCGTTCATCAGGCCGGGTACATAGTGCAGGCCGAACATCGGCGGGATTCCCAGGCGCACTTCGCCGCGCTTCAGGTCGGCCATGTCACGCAGTTCTTGCCGCGCCACATCCATTTCGCGCAGGGCCGCTGCGATACGTGGCAGGAAGCGTTCGCCCTCGGCTGTAAGGATGACTTTGCGCGTGGTGCGGTTGAACAGGGTGACGCCCAGTTCTTCTTCCAGGCGGGTAACGGCCATGCTAAGTGCCGGCTGGGCGATATGCAGGTGCTGCGCGGCTTTGGTGAAGCTGCCTTGGCGCAGGATCTCGACGCAGCAGCGCAATGCCTTGAGGTTCATTGAGGGGGGGTTACCGTTCATAACAAACTGTGATGCCAAGCATCATAACAATATATTTATTATTATTAACCAGAGGGCCTACGATGCGCGCCACTGAGACATCCTGCAACATCTCAGTCACGCAGCTTAATAAATCTGCAATCCCACAAAGATTTTGAGGTAGTACCCCAAATGGCCAAGGCCGCCGATGTCGTTGTGCAATGCCTGGAAAACGAAGGTGTCGAGTATGTGTTCGGCATTCCTGGTGAGGAAAACCTCGACCTGCTCGAATCCCTGCGCAAGTCGAAGATCAAGCTGGTACTTACCCGTCACGAGCAGTCCGCAGGTTTCATGGCTGCCACCTATGGTCGCCTGACCGGCAAGACCGGCGTCAGCCTGTCGACCCTCGGCCCTGGCGCCACCAACCTGGTCACCGCCAGCGCCTACGCCTACCTGGGCGGCATGCCGATGATGATGATCACCGGCCAGAAGCCGATCAAGAAGTCCAAGCAGGGCCGTTTCCAGATCATCGACGTGTGCGGCATGATGGACCCCATCACCAAGTACACCCACCAGTTCGCTTCCGCCGACAACATCCCTTCGCGCATGCGTGAAGCCTTCCGCCTGGCTGAAGAAGAAAAGCCGGGTGCCGTGCACCTGGAGCTGCCGGAAGACATCGCCGCCGAGCAGACCGACGCACTGCCGATCCCGCCAAGCCTGCACCGCCGCCCGTTGGCCGAGCACGTGGCGATCGACGCAGCCGTACAAAAGCTGCTGAACGCCCGCAACCCGATCCTGGTGATCGGCGCCGGCGCCAACCGCAAGATGACCGCCAAGGTCCTCAAGCAGCTGATCGACAAGACCGGTATCCCGTTCATCACCACCCAGATGGGCAAAGGTGTGGTCGACGAGCGCCATCCACGCTTCCTGGGCAACGCCGCGCTGTCGTCGGGTGACTTCGTGCACCGCGCCGTCGAAGCCGCCGACCTGATCGTCAACATCGGCCACGACGTGATCGAGAAGCCGCCGTTCTTCATGGTCCGTGGCGGCACCGAAGTCATCCACATCAACTTCCGCTCCGCCGAGGTCGATGCCGTGTACTTCCCGCAGGTGGAAGTGATCGGCGACATCGCCAACGCCGTATGGCAGATCAGCGAAGCGCTGAACGACACGTCGCACTGGGACTTCACCCGCCTGATGGCGATCCGTGAAGCCAACGAAGCACAGATCGCCGAAGGTGCCGACGACAACCGCTTCCCGGTCTACCCGCAGCGCATGGTCGCCGACATCCGTCGCGTGCTGCCGTCCGAAGGCATCGTTGCCCTGGACAACGGCATCTACAAGATCTGGTTCGCCCGCAACTACAAGGCGCACAAGCCGAACACCGTACTGCTGGACAACGCCCTGGCGACCATGGGCGCGGGCCTGCCATCGGCCATGGCCGCGCACCTGGTGCACCCGGACCGCCCGGTAATCTCGGTTTGTGGCGACGGCGGCTTCATGATGAACAGCCAGGAGCTGGAAACTGCGGTACGCCTGGGCATGCACATCACCGTGGTGATCCTGCGTGACGACGGCTACGGCATGATCCGCTGGAAGCAGGCGAACATGGGCTTCACCGATTTCGGCCTGGACTATGGCAACCCGGACTTCGTCAAGTACGCCGAAGCCTACGGTGCCAACGGCCACCGCGTGGAAAGCGCCGAAGGCCTGCTGCCGCTGCTGGAGCACTGCATCAAGACCCCGGGCGTGCACGTGATCGACTGCCCGGTCGATTACAGCGAGAACGACCGCATCCTCAACAGCGAGCTGCGTGAGCGCGCGCTCGCCGTGTAAGGCCTGACAGGATCGGCGCCACCTCAAGGCTGGCGCCGAACCTGTGTAGGAGCGGCCTTGTGTCGCGATGGGCCGCAAAGCGGCCCCCCGGATTTCAGCATCAACGCAACAATCGCCGGGGCTGCCATGCAGCCCATCGCGACGCTAGGCCGCTACTACACGGCTAGCTACCTGCCTCAGAATCCGCCACCGCAAACACCGGCGCCGCCGGTGCCATCCAGAGCATCGCTCAAAGCGCCGTATCGACCTGAGTGGACAGCTCAGGCTTCCTCGAAGTGCATCTCCGGGGGCTTGCGCTTGAAACCACGGGTAATCACCGTCAGGTAGAGCACGCCGAGGCAGAGCCAGCCTGCCCCCAGGTAGATCGCCAGGTGATCCAGGCTTGCCATCAGCCACAACGTGGAGGCGAAGCCCACCAGGGGGAATGCGAGGTACATCAGTAGCGCGTTCGCACCACGCTGCTGCATGGCGACCCAGTAGTGGAAGATCACCGCCAGGTTGACCAGGCTGAAGGCGAGAAATGCACCGAAGTTGATGAACGAGGTGGAGGTCGTCACGTCCATGCGCAAGGCAAGCAGGGCGACCACCCCGCACAGGATGATGCTGGGCACCGGCGTGCTGAAGCGTTCGCTCAACCTTCCAAAGAATGACCTGGGCAGCACTCCGTCACGCCCCATCGCATACAGCAGCCGGGAGGCGCTGGCCTGCGCCGACAGGCCAGAAGTGAACTGGCCGACGATCAGGCCCAGCAGGAAGATGCTGACGAAGATGTCGCCACCGATGTTCTGGGCTATTTCATAAGCCGCCGCGTCGGCGTTGGCAAAGTCGGTGGACGGGTGAGCGAGCTGGACGAAGTAGCTGCAGGCGATGAACAGCGCGCCGCCAATCAGGGTGATCAGCAGGATGGCTTTCGGGATGTTCTTGCGTGGTTCTCTGGTTTCTTCAGTCAGGGTACTGACCGCGTCGAAGCCCAGGAATGAATAGCAGGCAATCGCCGCACCGCTCATGATCAGCGGCAACTGGGTACCTTCCTTGTAGAACGGCTCTAGCGTCCACAGCGGTACCGTCGGGTCGCCCCAGACATAGTGCACCGCGAGCACAACGAACGCCGCCAGCACCAGCAGCTGGATGAACATCAACAGGCCATTGACGGTCTTGGCCAACCGCAGGCCGATCACATTGATCGTTGTGGTGATGCCGATGAATGCCAACACCCAAATGGCTTGTGGCACGCCCGGGAACGCCGAGTGCAGATAGGCCGCGCCAATGAGCCAGATCGCCATGGGCAGGAACAGGTAGTCGAGCAACACCGCCCAACCGGTGATGAAGCCCAGCTGCGGGCTGATCGATTTGCGCACGTAGGTATAGGCGGACCCGGCGACCGGGAAGGCGCGCGCCATGTGGCCGTAGCTCAAGGCGGTAAAGAGCATGGCGATGGCTGCAGCGAGGTAGGCTGCGGGTACCCTCCCTCCCGTGGTCTCGGCCAGGATACCGAATGTGCCCAGGACAATGATGGGGGTCATGTAGGCGATGCCGAAAAGCACCACCGAGCCCAGCGAAAGCGTTCGCTTGAGTGTGGCCATTACTGCTTGCTCCAGCTTGTGATTGTTATTCAGAGTCGAACACGCTGCCGTCCCTGGCGGCATTGCATTCCAGTAATAGAGCCTGGAAGGGTGGAATGTTCAGGAGGCGATGATCAGTTCGCGAAGGCCGTTGGCGTGCTCGACCTGTTCACCCGGCAGATGGATGCGGCGCTGGGCAATGTAGCTGTAGTCGCGCCGTGACCGCTGCAGTTGCTCCATGGCCAGCTCGACGGTCATGCGGCACTCGCCACGGCCGGCTTCGCACAGCAATTGGCCGTACGGGTCGACGACGGCACTGCCGCCAGCGAAGACCAGGCCGCCATCACCATCGCCCACGCGGTTGACCATGACTGCAAAGGCCTGGTTTTCCATGGCGCGCGCGGTGATGGCGGTTCTGTGGGTGGGCCCGTACGGGTCCATGTTGCCGTTGGTGACGATGATCAGTTCTGCTCCCAGCTGCCCCAGGGCACGGGCGGTTTCGGGGAATTCGATGTCAAAGCAGATCAGCAGGCCGACACGGATGCCTTTGAACAGGGCTGTCGCAAAACGGTCGCCTGGGGTGAAAACCCCGCAGTCCGATGCCCAAAGGTGGGTCTTGCGGTAGGTGAGCGCTACGCCTTCAGGCGTGACCAGCACAGTGGTGTTGTAGAAACGACCGTCGTTTGCGGCTTCGGCCATCCCGACGACCACGGCAACATTCTGCGCTTGTGCTGCCTGTTGGACTGCCGTGATGCTCGGGCCATCCAGTGGCTCGGCGATGCGGCCGATGTTTTCTTCGGTTGGGAAGCCCATCAGCTGGGTTTCCGGAAAGACCAGCAGATCGGTATCGGCGCCGCAGTTGCCGATCGCCTTGATGGTGCGCTGCAGGTTGTACGCGGTATCGCCATCGCGACCGGCCAGTTGGACAAGCTCTACCTTCATTTCCAATCCTCGACTAACAGCTTCGACCGCCACGCCGTGGCGACATGGGGTGTAAAAAACGATCCCGGTACAGGTTCGCTCAGCGTAAGCTAGCCCGGATTATGGGGTGGTCATCATGGCGGGGGGTATTACGCCCACGTGGTAACCCAACAGGGGTAGAGGATGAATTTTACGCTGCACGACATCGCCTGGCACCGATCGGTAGGCCAATTGATCGAAACCCTCGACAAGGACCACTTCTGGACAGCCTTGGTGCGGTTACTGAACGAGTACGTTGCCTGCGACAGCTGGGTTGCGCTGCTGTTTTCCGCAGGGCGCCCGCAGGTGTTCGCCGAGTGCCCCAGTGCAGACGGCAACCCTGACCCGCTGTTTCAGGATTACCTGAAGGGCTTGTACCTGCTGGACCCTTTCTACGTGGCCAGCCGAGAGGCTGCGGTGTCCGGCCTGGTGCGCCTGGCGGATGTGGCCCCTGAGTGTTTCGAGCAGACGGACTACTACCAGCGCTATTTCCGGCTTAACGTGGTTGCCGATGAAATTCAGTTCAACGTGCAGCTGGATGCGCAGCGCACGCTGTGCCTGTCGTTGGGTAGCAAGCGCCGGTTCAGCATCGAACAGGTCACCCTGCTGGAACTGTTGCGGCCGTGGGTCACTGCGCTGATGCGCCAGCGGATGACGTTCGAGCGGGAGTTGCTGGAAGAGGCCACCAAGCCTGCGCCGCACTGGCAAAGCCGCATGGAGGACAGGGTCGAGCAGATGGCGTCGCCGCTGACCGGGCGTGAGCTGGAGGTGGGCCGGCTGATGCTCAGCGGGTGTTCCAGCAAAGAAATTGCGCGCAAGCTTGAAATCTCGGTGGAGACAGTGAAAGTGCACCGCAAGCATATGTACAGCAAGTTGGGTATCAAATCGCAGTCGGAGCTTTTTTCGCTGTTTCTTCAGGCCCAGCTGGGTTGATTCAGGCTAGCTGCATGGCTCCACTGGCTTGTGATGAATACTGTCGCACCCAGGCCTGCGCTGCATCTTCAGATTCGACTGGTAATTAAAAATGACCCGCCCGCTGTTTGTTTCCATCGATGGGCCCAAGGGCACTGGCAAGACCACGCTTCTGGAGGCGGTTACCAAGGCCTTGCGGGCTGACAACAAGAAAGTGATCCGGCTTTGCGAGAAAAAAAGCGACCCCTACCGGGGGGAAACCATGGCCCTTGTCAATCAACTGGTCAGAAACCCCTCCCGGGACCTGGAGTTGAGGGTATGCGAGCGCTTCGCCGAAAGCCGTGCCTGGATTTCCCGAGACGTGCTGCCCAGGCAGCCAGCGGGCAGCATCATCCTGATCGATCGCTGGTACCCGTCTGATGCCGCATTTCGCCGCAGCGTGGCGTTCGACGAGATTCTGCGCCTGAACCTCGAGCGAAATGTACAGGTGCCCGATTTGCATGTCGGCGTTGTCACGGCCCCCGATACTTCGTGGGCAAGAGCCGCGGCAAGGACGCGCGGGCTGGGCAGTACGGTGATCCATAGCCTGGTCGAGCAGGTTGCCTGTACCGAGGCGTTCGAGCGTGCGGTTGCGGAACACGGCTGGGTATTGTGCCGTAATGAAGGGGCCATCGAGGATGCAACGCGGCAGATAGTGGCCGAGATCGATGGCGTGCTTCGACCACGTCATCGACCGCAGTGCGATCAGTGCTGAAACAACAGCAAGTACTGGTTACTGCTTCATGGGCATATCCATCATCGACGACTGCTGATCCATCATCTTCATCATCATGTCCATCATTCCGTCGCCCATACCCATGCCACCCTTGGCTCCCGACATTCCCATGCCCGAACCCATGCAGCCCGCAGCATGTTGCTGGTGCAGCATGGCCATGCTCTCCTTCATTGTCTTCATGCCCTCGCGCATGGCGGCCTGGCGCTCGGCAGGGGTCTTCGCGGCTGCGGCTTTGTCATGAGCAACCTGCATCTTGTGCATTTGCTCGCTCATCGCCTTGTGCATGGGCGACTCGGAAGTTGTACTGGCGGCTGGGGCGCTGGTGGAGGCGTCGCCAGCCTGATTTTTGTCTTCGGCATGCGCCATGAATGCACTACCGGCCAGAACAACAGCAAGAACCAACTTCAATTGCGTTTGCATGGCGAACTCCACTTTTATGGATATATACGACGTGCCTCAAGGCCTTGGTATGCCTGGATGATTGCAGTCTAGGCGGCCATCTGGTCGCGAATTTGACCTGCATCAAACAAGTGCAGCTTCATGCACTTTTAATAGGCTGGCTAATCTCATTGAAATTGTCGGCATAGGGGGCGTGGTATTCTTCAACTTTCTTACTGAACCGTTAATTGTTCTCTTGTTCCTGTTCCGGGAGAAATACGATGGCAATTGATTGGCTGGCCTTTACACCATGGTCCGCGCTGGCTGGTGGTGTGTTGATCGGGCTGGGGGCTGGGCTGTTCGCGGTGGTGAATGGCCGTATTGCAGGAATCAGTGGTTTGCTCGGTTCGATGCTGCAGCGAGGCGGGGAAGGGCGCAGAGAAAAGCTTGCCTTTCTTTTGGGGCTGCTGGCAGCCCCGTTGCTTTGGGGGATATTTGCCACGCTGCCGTCAGCCCGTTTCACCACGGCTTCCTGGACACTCATCGCGGCGGGCCTTCTGGTAGGGCTGGGGACGCGCTACGGCAGCGGTTGTACCAGCGGCCACGGCGTCTGTGGCCTGTCGCGCCTGTCACCCCGTTCGGCGGTGGCAACGCTGTGCTTCATGGCTACCGGTTTTGCCACGGTGTATGTGGTCCGCCATCTCGTACAAGGGGCCTGAAATGCCGGTGTTCAGTGGTTTCATCGCCGGGCTGCTGTTCGGCGTGGGGTTGTTGCTGGCAGGCATGGCCGACCCCGCCAAGGTGCTCGGTTTTCTCGACATCGCAGGGCAATGGGACCCTTCGCTGGCGCTGGTGATGATCGGGGCGATTGCCGCAGCATGGATACCGATGCGCTGGGCGAGCGGTCATCCAACGGCCCTGCTGGGTGGAGCGATGCAATTGCCTGGCCGACGTGATGTGGACCGCCGCCTTATCGGCGGCAGCCTGGTATTCGGCATTGGCTGGGGGCTTGCGGGCATCTGCCCGGGGCCGGCCCTGGTGCTGCTGCCTGCAGGGTACTGGCAGGCCTGGCTGTTCGTCGCTGCGATGCTGGTTGGCATGGGGTTGTTCCAGTGGCTTGAGGCGCGTCGTGGTAGCTGACATCCAGCTTTCCAGAGCAGGCCGCTGTATGTACGCACCTTGGTGGATGCTGCATCATGCCTGGCCATTTACCGCCCCACGGAGAAAACGATGATCAAGACCGGCGATACACTGCCCGACGTAACGCTTTACCAGTACAGCAACGGCGAGGGCGGCTGTGCAATCGGCCCGAACGCGTTTTCCCTGCACGAGCGCTGCAAGCAGAAAAAAGTGGTTATCTTCGGCTTGCCTGGTGCCTTCACGCCTACCTGTTCGCAGCGGCATGTACCGGGCTACGTGGCCGCGGCCAAGGACCTGTTCGCTACCGGGGTTGCCGAAATTCTCTGTGTTTCGGTCAATGATGCGTTCGTCATGAATGCCTGGGGTGTAAGCCTGCAGGTGGGCGATGAGGTCATGATGATCGGCGATGGCAACGGTGAATTCAGCGAGGCGCTGGGCCTGATCCAGGACCTCTCGGCGCGCGGCATGGGCCGGCGCTCGCAACGCTATGCCATGCTGGTCGACGACTTGGTGGTAAGGCACATCGCGGTCGAAGCACCCGGCAAGTTCGAGTGCAGCGATGCTGCGAGCATGTTGGCTGTTTGTAAGCTCTGAAGGCATACACAGTTCATGTGGGAGATAGCTTAGCCCTTTGGGATGCGCTATCACGCAGAAAACAAATATCGCTCGCTTGACGCGTTCTTTGTAGGAGCAGCCTTGTGCTGCGAAGAGGCCCGTACTGGCATTGCATATCTGTTGCCTATACCGGCCTCTTCGCAGCACAAGGCTGCTCCTACTGGACCCTGCTAAATCAAAGGTTCATGTGTTGCGCCTCACGCCACCAGGACAACGTGTCTTCTGGAGGCAGGTAGGGAAGGGCTAAACTGGCGCCAGTTCCAGACGTTCGCTTTGCCGCCGCTGCCTGCATACCCCGGAGGTAACTCATGGCTTCTGCACCTGAAAGGCTCTTTTTCGAGGACTTGCAAGTAGGTGAGTCCTTCATGAGTGGCTCGTATGAAATGACCCAGGAACGCATCCTGAGTTTCGCCTCGGAGTTCGACCCCCAGCCATTCCATACGGACCCCGATGCTGCCCAAGAAACCTTTTTTGCTGGGCTGGCTGCTAGCGGCTGGCATACATCCGCAGTCACGATGCGGTTGTTGGTAGAGAGTGTTCCAGTGGCTGGAGGGCTCATCGGTGCCGGCAGCGAAATCAGCTGGCCAAGGGCCGTGCGTCCAGGTGACCTGTTGCGAGTGACCACAACCATAAGGGAGCTTGCCGCGTCGAAGTCCAAGCCTGACCGGGGCTTCGCTGTCCTTGAGAGCATCACGCTGAATCAGGACGATGCCGTATGCCAAACCACGGTTTCAAGGGTATTGGTGTTTCGCCGGGCAGATGCATAAGGCCCCGAACTGTCCACATCATTCAATGCTCATGGGCATGCGAGTGAACGGTCAGGGCACCCGGCACCTTGGTCCGTTCGAGCCCGCCGTGGTCCAGCCACCGCAGCGTCTGCTCATAGGCCCGCTCCAGCAACGACTCGGTCTGGTCGAAGTTGAATACCGAGACATCGACCGGGCACAAGGGCGGAACGATATGCAGGCTGGTGAGCGTGCGGAAGTGTTCGATGTCACTCACAAGCTGGCGCATGCTCATCAGGTTGACAGTGTGCAGGGCCAAGGCGACAAGGCCGCGGGGCGGTTGAGTCAAGGCGCAGCTGAGCCCGGTGGGAATTACCACGACATTGCTGGCGCCCAGCGCTACGGCAGTCGAAATAGGCGTGTTGCTTGCCACACCGCCATCCACCAGGAACTGGCCGCCGATCTGCACGCAAGGGAACACCAGCGGTATCGCGGCGCTGGCCAGTAGCGCCTGCTCGAGTTCGCCATTGCACAGCACTGTCTCGGCACCACTGAGCAGGTCGGTGGTGACGATATGCAGGGGCAGTTTCGCATCCTCGATGCGATGGATCGGCAGCGCCTTGCCAAGCAATCGGTGCAAGGCCGCTGGTTGCAGCAGGAAACCACGCCGTTTGAGCAGGCCTCGGCAGGTATCGAGCCAGGACAACGGAAAGATGTCGGTTCTGCTCAGGCCTCGCCAGAATTCGGCGAGAGTCTCGACACCCTGAGCGTTGGGCCTTGCTGCAAAGTAGGCACCGTTGATGGCGCCTACCGAGGCGCCAACCACCATGTCGAACTGGACTTCGGCTTCGACCAGGGCCCGCAGCATCCCCACCTGGACCGCACCCAGACTGCCGCCGCCAGCGAACACGATTGCGGTTTGCGTAGGCATGATTGCTGTCTCTGCACAGACGTGTGTCGACTGAGTGTAGTTGGCCGGGTGCCGGCGGGGCTGGGTGCTGCCAGTGCCGCCCACCTCTCATTTCTTGCCCGGCAATACCGAACCGAGAACCTGCCTGGCCGTCTGCACGATGACCTGAGCCGGTCGTCGTCGCTGCTGAACGGCTGCACTCAAGCCAGGATCAATCGAGCTGAGTCGCCCGATTTCATTCAGCCAGCAGGAGTTACAGCGATGGCCCAGTACCTGTACCTGATCAGCTACATCCTCGACAACCAACCCGGCACCTGCGAATTGCGCAGCGACCAGGAGGACCTGAGCCGCGAAGCAGCGCGCGATTACCTCCAAGGCCTGCACCGCAACGAAGCGTCATCTTTCACTGACGTGCAGGTGCAACGTCTGGAGCACGACCATGAGCCAGGCACGTCACCGGGGCATTATCAGCAACCATGAAAAGGTGAGGGCTGGCAGATGAAAAGAAGAGGTGAAACCTATAGAAAGTGGTGCGACCCGATCCTGCACCATCAAACCCATGAGGAAACGCTCGGAACCGGCACTTGCCTGGAAGTGCAGACGCGCTTGTCACGCACAGGCGCCACGCAGTTGTTCATTGGTGTCTATCGCACCGACGGTTCGGTGCTGTGCGAACGGATCTACGACCAACGCGCGGGGGAAACCATGAGGCGTGCGTTGCTGTGGGGTGTGGGATATGCCCGACGCGTCGCGGGTGAGGGCGAGGCGTTGCGTGGCGAACCGGCAGGTAGCTGATGATTTATCTCGGTTGCGCTGGCTGGAGCCTGTCGAGCCGTTACGCCGAGGCATTTGCGCAGCCCGGCAGCCACCTGCAACGCTACGCCACCCGCTTCAATGCAGTGGAAATCAACAGTTCCTTCTACCGGCCCCATCGCCCGGAAACCTATGCCCGTTGGGCTGCGTCCGTACCTGAGCATTTCCGCTTTGCGGTGAAGGTGCCCAAGGCCATCAGCCATGAGCAGCGGCTCTGCGGGTGCGAGGACGCGCTGGACAGGTTTCTTGCTCAATGCGGTCAGTTGGGCGACCGCCTGGGTTGCCTGCTGGTACAACTGCCGCCATCGCTTGGCCATGACCCCCAGCATGCGCGACGTTTCTTCGAAAGCCTGCGGCAACGGTATGACGGGCCGGTAGCGCTGGAGCCCAGGCACGCCAGCTGGCAATCGGCGCAGCCGATGCTGGTCGATTTGCGCATCGCCCAGGTTGCCGCGAGCCCGTCGCGCTTCGTTACCGATGCGCAACCGGGAGGTTGGCCGGGGCTGGTCTACTGGCGCCTGCATGGCGAACCGAGGATCTACCACAGCGAGTATCCCGACGAATATCTGCAGCGTCTGGCTGAACGCTTGCAGCACAGCCTTGCCGCCGGAGTGCCCACCTGGTGCATTTTCGACAACACCGCCTCCGGCGCTGCGATAGCCAATGCACTGGCTTTGGAGCGGCATTTGCGCTGAGGAAGTGATGGAAGCATGGCGATGGAAAAGAGCGATGACCAATCAGTCAAAATTAATGAATCTTTTTACACGTCGCTCGCTCCATTAGTCTGAATTGGTGAAGGAGAGTGCAATGGCTGGACAGCAGTTGTATGTGATCGAGTACGAGCTTCATGGGGAATTTCGCACCTTCATCATCCGGCTCGAGCGTATGGACAACGCCGAAGCCTGGCACTGGGCAAGTTGCGATGCCGGCGTGGGTATCATTCCACGGTTCGGCCAGCACAAGATCAAGAAGGTCAGCCGGCCAATGGCTGAGCGCTACGGCATCGGCAATGTGCGCTGGCGGGTATCGGGCGACGGGCCGGAGTTCGTCGCACCGACCATTGATGTGAAGAAGTTTTCCAATAGCGGTACCGGCAATACCTGAAGCTTGTTGTGCGCAAGGCCTGCCTGAAGTCTTCAGGCAGGCTTGCGCTCATGGGTTCGCTTCCCAAGTTTCGAGGCACCATCACTCTCACTTTCAGGAGCCAGTACGTGCCGCAAATCATCACTCCAGGCACCCCTGAACACGAGATCAGCGAGCGGAACGCCCGCATGTTCGGCTCGCCAAAGGAACGCCTGGATTTCTACCGCCGTGAAATCCAGTACGAGACCAGCATCCTTGCCAACCGCACTGACGCCTATCTAGCTGCCCAGTCGTTTCTGGTGATCGCCTTCGTGTCGTCAATGAGTAACCTCAACCAGAGCTGGGGCGAGATGTTCACGCTGGTGGTTCCCCCGTTTCTCGCATTGCTGGGCGTGTTGAGTTCACTCAATGCCTGGCCGGGCATTCGCGCGGCCTACAAGATCATCGAGCACTGGCAATTGAAACAGAGCCACCTTCTGCGCAGCGAGCCATTGATGGGCCTGGCATATGACGAATCGCCACTGTTCAGCGAGGCGGAAACCTCCCTGGCCGGGCACCGCAAGTCGTTGTTATTTTCGCTGCGTACGCCTTGGATATTCCTGGTCTTCTGGATGATTCTCGGTATTTACGCGGTCTTCATCCAGCTGGCGTGAGCGGCGCGGCTGCACCCCGAGACAAAGCGGTACTCCAATCGTTGTCGACGCTGATTACCGCCACCTTCAAAGCCTTTGCTCCGGTACCAATAACCAGGTTTGATTGCGCCATTTTCTTTGGGTCTCCAGACAAGTGTCATAGATCACAAACGCTGAACTCCTGCCGCCCCACCTGCGTCCCTCGAATGAATGCCCCAGTAAAGACGGCATCCACCCAACAATCAGCTTCGAGGGCGAAACGATGGACAAGACTAATCAAAGCTCGACGTCTCCACCCGGTAGCACCCAGGAACATGCCTTGATCGATGACGCCGGTGCGCTGCTTGGCGAGGCCAGGCACAAAGGCAGCGAGCAGTTCGAACACTACCGCGATAACGCAGCCGATCAGCTTGATTCGCTCGAGGAAGGTGCGCGTTCGGCGGCAGCTGCGCTGCAAGGCAAGGACAGTCTCGGGCTGTCGCAGTACCTGAACCAGGCAGCAGAGTGCGTGGGTGAGTTCGCCGAACAGGTACGCCATGAAAGTGCCGAAAGCCTGCTGCAGCGTGGTGCTCAGTTGGCCAGGAGCAACCCGGCGCTATTCCTGGCCGGTAGCGTCGCGATCGGGTTTGCCGTATCGCGTTTCATGCGAGCCAGCACCAGCCATGAGTCCACCACCCCTGCGTCGTCCGGTGATTGGCAACAGTCCCGCCCCGCGCAGCCAGTGCCTGATCGTGGTAGCGACGTATCCACCCGTGAACCTTTCACCCCAGTCGACCCAGTCGGCCCTGGTGCAGGCACGCCGGTCAGTGGCAGCCCGTTCGAACGCGATCCTCTCAAAGGAGGTGAATGATGAACAAAGAACCCTTGCATACCACCCCGAGCTTGCACACGGCGGAAGACGACGCCGTCGGTGTTGGCGGTTTGTTGCGCCAGCTGATGCGGGAAGTACCGGACCTGTTCACCAAGGAGCTGGCGCTGGCCAAGGCAGAGCTGCAGCAGAACCTCGCCACCCTCAAAGCCGGCACGGCTGCGGTGGCAGCGGGTGCGATCGTGATGCTGGCGGGCTTCGTCATCCTGTTGCTGGCGGCAGTCTACGCCTTGGCGATGGTGCTCGAACCCTGGCTGGCAGCCCTGATCGTGGGCGCGGTCACCTTGGTAATCGGGTTCATCATGTTGCAGTCGGGCAAGAAACGGTTCGAACCCACGCATCTGGCCCCTGACCGCACCTTGCATGCCATGCAGCAGGACAAGGACACGCTGAAGAGGAAACTGCCATGACCACTTCCTTCGAACATGAAGCGCACAAGGACCCGGACTTGCTCGAGCAGGAAATCAACGCCAAGCGCGAGCACATCAGCGATCTGGTGGACGCCCTCGAACAGCGCCTGAGCCCGGGCCAGATGGTCGACCGGGTCCTGGCCTATGCCAAGGGCAATGGCGGCGAGTTCTTCGAGAACCTTGGCACCACCCTCAAGAACAACCCCGTACCCGCAACCCTGACGGTATTGGGCCTGGCCTGGCTGGGCCTGAACCAGAACCGCCCCTTCAACCCCGGGCCTGCGCACCATGGGCCTGGGTTGGGCGAAAAGCTCGGCGACGCGGTGGACACGGTGAAGGGCGCTTTCGCGCAGGCGGGGGAGGCAGTGCACGACGCCAGCCAGAAGGTGCGCATGAAAGCCCATGACATGCGCGATCGGGCCAGCGACCTTGGCAGCGGCGCCCGCGACTCCGTGGGGGCTTCCGCGGATACCCTGCGCCATTCGGCACACAAGGCCGCAGATCAGGCCACGGCACTGAAGGGCCAGTTCGATCACCTGCTTCAGGAGCAACCTCTGGTATTGGCCGCTTTGGGCATAGCACTGGGTGCGGCATTGGGGGCCGCATTACCCACTACCCGCAAGGAAGACCAGCTGATGGGCGCCAGCAGTGATCGTTTGACCGACACACTCAAGGCCAAGGGCCGCGAGGTGAAGGCGTCGGTCGAAGAGTCGTTCGATCAGGTGGGTGGTAAAGCGTCTACACAGGCAGAGCGCAAGCCCGGAAACTCCGACCTTTCCTCAGGGTTGGGCTTCAATTCCTGATCCCGTGGGATGTGCGTCGCCGGCCCCTCTGCCTGCGCAGAGGGCTGGCGGCTCATCACGAAGGTTGTAGGCCCAGGCTGGGAATGGCTGCGCAATGTCGCTACGCTTTGGCCCACGCGCCAGGTCAAGAATTCGCCACAGTGAAGAAAACAGTTCGGTTTGATGATCTTCAGGTCTTCGTCACAACAGCCTTTGCCGGCAGCTTCTCGGCAGCGGCCAGGTTGTTGGATATTTCACCGGCCTTGGCCAGCGGGGCTGTCCAGCGACTGGAAAGCAGCCTGGGTGCCAGGTTGTTCGTGCGCTCCACGAGGCGTTTGCGGCTCTCGGATGATGGCGAGCGATATCTGCCCCATGCCCGTCAGGCCTTGGACGCACTGGACGCCGGTGAGGTGGCGCTGACCGAAGGGCGAGATGAGATCGCGGGTACACTTCGCCTGTCCATCCCTTCGGATATTGGCAGGAATCTGTTGCTGCCCTGGCTCGACGATTTCCAGCGGTTGAACCCCAAGGTGACGCTGCAACTGCGGGTCAGCGATCAGGTGGCCGACCTTGTCGGCCAGCAACTGGATGCGAGTATCAGGTATGGGCAACTGGCAGACTCCAGCCTCGTTTCACTGATGCTCGCCCCAGGGAATCGCAGAACGGTCTGCGCCTCACCTCGATACTTGGCACGACATGGGGCGCCAGACGCTCTGGAAGACCTGGGCAGGCATAATTGCCTGCGCTATGTGATGGGCGAGCAGACTTACGAGCGATGGAGTTTCCATTTGCCCGGTGGAATCAAGACCGTCCAGGTTACAGGCGACCGCTTGAGCGATGACGCCGATGTCGTTCGGCGCTGGGGCGTTGAAGGATTGGGGATCGTTTACAAATCCAGGCTGGACGTTCTGGCGGACATACGCGCTGGGCGGCTGGTCGAGTTGTTTCCTTGGGGTTACGGCCAACCTGCGCCGTTGCAACTGGTGTGCGCTCATCGAACCTCGCTCACACCTGCCGTGCAGGTGCTCAGAGCGTTTCTGGCGGAGCGTTTCGAGCAGCTCATCGCTGCTGATGGATAAGCTGACGGGGCTCATGGCCCCGCCTTGGTTACCTTGACTGGATGAATGCTCAGAAGCCTTCCAGGACAATCTTGCCTTTTGCCTTGCCGCTTTCGATCAGGGCATGGGCGCGTTTGAGGTTGCTGGCATTGATGCTGCCGAAGTGCTCGCCAACGGTGGTCTTGATGACCCCTTCGTCGACCAGCGTCGAGACTTTTTCCAGCAGATGGTGCTGCTTGATCATGTCCTCGGTCTGGTACAGCGAGCGGGTGAACATCAGCTCCCAGTGCACCGACAGTGATTTGCGCTTGAACGGCACGACATCAAGATGCTCAGGGTCATCGATCAGCGCGAGCTTGCCCTGTGGGCGCAGGACTTCGACGATCTGCGCAAGGTACGCATCGGTGTGAGTCAGGCTGATCACGTAATCCACTGGGTTGAGCTGGAGTTGCTCCAGTTGCAGGGCAAAGGATGCCGAATGGTCGATGACGTGATGTGCCCCGAGTTCGCTGACCCAGGCCTGGGTTTCAGGCCGTGACGCGGTACCGATCACCTTGAGCTGGGTACGCTTGCGTGCAAGCTGTACCAGGATCGAACCAACCCCGCCGCCGGCACCGATGATCAGCAGGCTCTTGCCAGCGCCGCCATTTTCCTCAACACCCAGGCGGTCGAACAGCAGCTCCCAGGCGGTGATGGACGTCAGCGGCAAGGCTGCGGCACTGGCATTGTCCAGAGTACGAGGCTTGTGCCCGACGATGCGTTCGTCGACCAGGTGAAACTCGCTGTAAGTGCCCGGGCGGTCGATCGCGCCGGCGTAGAACACTTCGTCGCCAGGCTGGAACAACGACACCTCGGCGCCGACCTCGCGAACGACGCCCACGGCATCCCATCCCAACACCTGGGGATGGGCGCCGCCGCGGCTGGCTCTGACCTTGGTATCGACCGGGTTTACTGCGATAGCTTTGACTTCCACCAACAGGTCCCTGGCGCCGGGCGTGGGTTTGGGCAGTTCGTGCTCGTACAACGATCGGGAATCCTGGATCGGGAGGCCGGGGGTGTCGTAGACGATTGCTTTCATTGGGATGTGACCTTTCAGGTAAACAGTGGTAACAGGCTAATCGTGTCGGCCCCCCTGAAAAACCGGGCTATTGCCGGAACACTTTCCGCGTTTCGCTGAAAATCGGCTAGCTGCCGCCCGGGTTGAAAGGGCTCCCTTGGACCGGGCGGCAGCAATCGGCAGCCTTGTGGTGGAACGTTGCCAACAGACTGCGCAACGTTGTCGGGATTCGGGAATTGGGTTCAGGCAACAGGGATCGGGTTCTCAACCAGCGCCAGGTTGAACTGGTGAATCAGTTCGTGTTCGTTCAGGCCCTGGTTGGCTCGCAGCGGGACGACACGATCCACCAGGACTTCCGTGGTTGCGGATTCGAGCTTGACCAAGGTTTCCTGGATAAAATCATCCAGCGGCATGGCACGCTCATCACCGCTCTTGTGAATCAGATCGGTGTCCACCCAAGGTGGCGCAATTTCCAGTACCTTGACGCTGGTGTCACGCAGGCTGAACCGCTGCGACAGTGAGTAGGAGTGGATGGCGGCCTTGGTCGCCGAATACAAAGCGGTGGCCGCCAGCGGCAGGTAGGCCAGAACCGAACTGTTGTTGATGATGCAAGCATCCGGTTGGCGCTTGAGGTGCTCGACGAAGGCTGCGCTGACGCGCACCGGGCCGAGCAGGTTGGTCTGCAGCAAGCTCACTGCTTGTTCGTCGTCGAGGTCCCCGGAAGCCGGATTGTCGAACGGCATGACGCCGGCATTGTTGATGATCACGTTCAATGCAGGATGGCGGCGGATCACATCCTGGGCCACCTCCTTGATCTGCTGCGGATCATTGATGTCCAGGCGCACTGTATCGATCCCCGGGTTGGCCTGGGCGATTTCATCCAACAGTGCCTGACGGCGCCCCGCAACGATCACTTTATTGCCACGTTGGTGGAATGCCTCGGCCAGAGCGCGGCCGATGCCTGAGGTACCGCCGGTAATGAAAATGGTGTTTGCGCTAAGTTTCATGATCCGTCTCCTTGCATTGTTCAGTTGGCGTTGTAGCGAGGGGCAAGCTGATTGCTGGACAGCTGGCCGAACAGGGCTTGCCGGCTGGCCTCGTAGCGTTCGAAGGACTTCAGGTCATGCATCGAGGGGATAGAGATCAGTACCTCGTCGTCAAAGTCCTGCAGGGCACCGTCCACCAGGTCCTGGGCCGACATCACGATACCCGGATCAAGGTTTTCGACCGGCAAGCCGCCGATCTGCCAGAAGTCGGTGGCGGTGGCTCCTGGCAGCACTGCCTGGATCCTTATGCCCTTGTCCGCAAGCTCCTTGTGCAGGGACTGGGTAAAGGCGGTGACATACGCCTTGCTGCCACCGTACACACCATTGAGCAGCTCCGGCGCCAGGCTGACAACGGACGAGATGTTGATCACGGCGCCTTGCGCACGGGCGACAAATCCGGGGATGGCCGCGTAGGTGAGGCGGGTGAGGGCGGTGACGTTGAGGGTGATCATTTCAGCCATGCGCTCGACATCACTTTCCAGCAGGCTAGTGTGGGTGCCTATGCCTGCGTTGTTCACCAGCAGGCTGATACTGGCGTCCTCGCGCAATTTGCGTTCTACCTTGGCCAGGTCATCCGTGTTTGCCAGGTCTGCCGGAAACACCTCCACGTTCTGCCGGGTTTCCGTAGTCAGCCGGCTGGCCAACGTATTGAGGCGCTCCCGGTTGCGGGCCACCAGCACCAGGTCGTAACCCCGACGCGCCAAGCGTTCTGCGTAGATCGAACCGATGCCGGTAGAGGCGCCAGTGATGAGGGCAGTGCCTTTGAATTGCTGCTTCATGGTCATGCTCCGTTGTTGGATGTGGAGCCCATGATGCAGAAGGTCGCCTTTGTCTTAAACGACACATATGGTACGTTTTCAGGACATCCAATGTGGAGCTCCAACCATGCACCGGGTCGGCTATCTCATCACCGAAGGTTTCCAGATCATGTCGCTGGCGACGCAGGCCGTGTTCGAGTTCGCGAACATTGTCGCGGGCGAAACGGTTTACAAGATCCAGAATTTTTCCATCGGCGGCGGCACGGTGCGTTCTTCCCTGGGCATGTACATGGACACGCTGCCGTTGGGCGCTCCTGGTCTGGCTGATACCTGGATGATCACGGGAACCCTGACGCCGCTGACTCCGCCAGGCGAGGAAGTGCTGGCCAGCGTCAGAGGCTTTGTCGATGGCGCTCGACGCACTGCCGGTCTGTGCACCGGCTGTTTCGTGTTGGCCCAGGCAGGCGTGCTGGACAACCGGCGGGCCACGACACATTGGGCCTATGCGAAAAAGTTGCGTGAACTGCACCCGAAGATCGAAGTGGAAGAAGACCGAATCTTCATTGTGGACGGGCAGATCTGGACGTCCGCCGGGATGACCGCCGCCCTGGACATGGCACTGGGTATGGTGGAAAAAGACCTGGGAACTGAGATGGCCAGGTCAGTGGCACGCAAGCTGGTGATGCATCAGCGCCGCTCCGGTGGGCAATCGCAGCATTCCGAGTTGCTGGCGCTTTCGCCGAAGTCTGATCGGATACAAAACGCCCTGGATTACGCACGCAAGCATTTGAGCCGTCCATTGAGTGTCGAAGAGCTCGCCGAGTCCGTGCATTTGAGCCCCCGACAATTTACCCGCGTATTCACTGCCGAGACAGGTCAATCACCTGCCAAGGCTGTGGAAAGCCTGCGTCTTGAGGCTGCCCGCCTGATGATCGAGCAGAGTCGCCACAGCCTGGATGTGGTGGCGAAGGAAACCGGGTTCAGGGACCGTCGGCACATGCGGGAGGTGTTCATTCGTGGATTTGGTGTCCCGCCTCAAGCCGTGCGAAGAGATGCCCGGCGGGTCATATTGGTTGAATGACAACGGACCCAGCCCGATGGATGTGCGCTTTCTGGCTCTGATCCACTACACAGGAAGCAGGTGCTCTCGTTCAAGCAACTCGATGTTGGACGGCTTCACCCGAACTTCGTGAAGCTCTGGGGCAGTGAACCAGCGGCACTCCACGATCTCGTGATCTGCAGCAGGCTTTGCTCCCGTTTCAACAGGCAACTGATAGAGGTAGTGCTCCTCACCCGCGAGCACGTAATGGTTGAGGAATCGAGCACCATTGAAGGGTAGGCAAGTTTCCTCCATCAGCTCGCGCTGCGCTGTATCCAGGTGATGCTCGCCTGGGTCAATCTTCCCGCCTGGCAACGCCCATTCAGCGCCTTGCTTGCGCACGAAAAGGATACGTCCTGCTTGCAGGCAAATGACAGTCGAGTGTCGTTCTGTGGCGTTGTTCATCATGCCCTCCCGTACCATGGAGGTGGCATCAGGGCAGCAATCACCCTGATGCCCGCTGCTGATTATCAGCGCTCTTTATCCCACTGCTGCTGATCATCTGCCTGGTTTTGCTGACCACCCATGCGGTCCTTGTCTTGCAGGTTCTGGCTCTGCTTGTCGGTCGTACCCTGGCCGCCCTGGCCGCCCTGGCTACCCGTATCACGGGAACGTTCCCAGTCCTTGTTCATCTTGTCCTCAGGTTTTTGGCCGGATTGGCTGCCACCTTGCTGCTGACCGGGCATCCGCCCCCCCGAACCTTGGCCGCCTTGCTGGCCAGCTCCGGCAGTATTGTTGCCCATGCCGGTGTCGGCATTGCCCTGGTTGCCACCTTTGTCTTGATTGTTTGCCATGATCGCTTACCTCGGGTCAAACACAGGAAGGTCTGTGTGTACTGTTATGACCGAGGCCCGTTCGCGCGGTATTCAAGGAATATTTGGCTAGCTGACTAAACGCATGAATTTCAGGGGTACGAGATTTTGGTGTGTGGGCAGGAAGGTGCCTGAAGGGCAGCGCCATCTGCGAAACCCTGTTCGGGGCGATCGGAGATCGCCCCTTTTGCGGTTCAGGGGCGGTCCTTGAGGGTTTCGAAGGCTTTGACGCTTTTGATCAGACTTTTGTTGCTGGCGGAGCCGGCACTGTTGAACAGAAAAGAGAAATCCGAGGCCAATGACGGGCTGCCGGCAATCGTCGCGTACTGATGGCACTGATTGCAGTTATCACCCTGCACGTAGGTCTCCATGGTGGTGTTGGCCACCGGCACGTTCCCCTGGCTGATGAACGGCCCGTACGACAGCGGCACTTGCGCGTTGGCGCCCGGTTCCGGGCTGGGCGGGTTGGGAGCGAGGGTCCAGAGTACGTTGACCAGCTTGTAGTACTGGAACACCGACTTGCCTTGGCTGTGCTGCGCGAAGTTGGCTTGTACCGCGCTGTTGAGGGCTTGCAGGTCGCCGGGCACGGGGTGTTCGCGGGTGGTCTGTACCGGCTGGTCGCGCGGGAAGAGATCGGTGCAGTCCTTGTCGGGATGCGTTTGCTTGCACTGGATACGGGCTTGGTTTGGTGTGCACTCGGGGCCGTTGCCACAGTCAGGGTTGTTGAAGGCAAACCCGTTTGGCGGGGTTTGTTGCGGCGGAACCTGGGCCGGTTCGGGCACGTTGTCCACCTGCTCGAAGGTGGTCCAGATGAAGTTGGGCGAAGCCTGGGTCTTGTTGATGATATGCAGGCCCACCAGCCCCACCACCTCCTGGGTGCACTCCAGCGTGTCGGGACGTTTGAGCCAGGCGACGGTAGTCAGGTAGCGCCCGAACAGCTCGGGTTTGCCAGTCAGTACCCGCCAGGCGGCCTTGAGCTCGATCGCGCCCAGTTGCTCCTGTGGCACTGGGGAGGTAGGCAGTGAGCGCATCGGTTCGCCGATGGGCAGTGACAGACCCTCCGGTGTCTGGCCGTCGAGGTTTCGCGCGACCTTCAATTGGTTGGCGGCGTCGTAGAGCCCCTTGTCGACGATGTAGTCGAACTCGGCCTTGCCCACCTTGCGTTCAAAAAACACCGGTTTGCCCGCCTGGTCCGTCAGCCAGCCGCCGGACGCTTCCATGACCGGGTCGGGAATGGAGGCAAGTGTCCCGGTCGACAGGTGGAAACCGTGCAAGGCATTGATCGCGCCTTCGGAGGTGGCGTTCATGAACTTGCGCGCGCCCACCTTGAGTGTCTTGAGGCTACCTTGGGTGCTGCAGTCGGACGGTACCAGGGTTTGCACGCCCCAGCCGGTGGGCGTGGGGGCGCCGGGCAGGAAGATGTCGTTGGCGTCCTTGTAGCTGGCCCATACCGGGGCCACGCTCATGGGTTGACCCGGTGTGGAGGGGACCCCGAACTGCGCCAGCGTGCTTTGCATGTCGGGTTCGCCCGCCAGGCTGGCGGTGGCCGGCCAACCGGGGTTCACCGGCCAGTTCAAGGCAATGAACAACTGCCAGCCAAAGCAGTTCATGAACGCCTGGCTGGTGGCATTGAAGTTGTTGACCGGCAGGAATCCCCCGCTGGCCGGGTTGAACACCAATTGCTGCTGTACACAGGTATCGGCGTCCGACAGCGTGGCCGCCGTGGCGGGTTGCGGGGTCGACAGGCACAGTAGAATGCCGCACAGCAGCGACAGAAGACTCAAGCGTGACCTGGACATCATTGCGCTCCTTGCAAGCTGTGAAGCCGCACCCGAAGGTGCGGCGGTAGAAGGGCGTAAGTGGCGTGGCTCAGGCGCCAGGCACCAGCGCCAGGCCAGATTCCCAAGGGTGGTCTGTCGCGCTCACGTTCACATCTTCACCCGGGTTGAGGGCACGCAATGCCACCAGGCCGGGTGCTGCGGAGGGGCTGACCGTGATGGTCAGAATGTAGGCCTGGGTGCCGCCCGAGTTGGTCTGGCCGGGAATGGCCGACGCGTCGGGCAGGTACTGGGTTACCTGCGCCGTCACCCCGGGGTTGGAGAATTGCACCCTGGCATTCTGCGCCGTGGTAGTCGGGTCGGCACCTTGCACCACCAGCACGAACTGGTTGCTGCTACCCGGTGCAAGCCAGGCGGGCAGGTCGGTGGGGGATTGCCCGTAGAACAGGTCCAGCGGCAGCAGTTGCACTGGCCAGGGTTGCAGGCCGGCTACCCGGTCCTGCACGCATGGGAATGCTTGGGGCGTGGCGCTGAGCGGCTTGACGGTGACGCTCAGGCCGACCAACAGTTGTTGGGCGATGACCCACACATAGTTGACCTTCTGGTTGTTGATGGTGATGTCATTGATCGAGAAACCAGCGCTTTCCGGCACCTCGAACACCGCCTGCAGGATCTGGTCGGAACCGTTGGCAGCCGACTTGGCCGTACCGCGCGTGATGCGCCAGTACTGGCTCACGTCCTGGCCTTGTGGGCCCTTCCAGGCGCTGAAATCGGTGGGCTGTTGCAAGTACAGGCCAATGGGGTTGGTCAGCGACAGTCGGTTGTTCACCGCCGTGGTATTGGCCATGAAACCGATGTGCGGATCAGAGTTGCGATAGTTTTGCCCGTACTGCGCGCAGCAGATCAACGACTGGGCGTTCTGGCTGCTGCTCACCGGGCGCAGGATGGTGGCGGCGGCGGCCAGGTACACCTCGGCGCTGAGGGTATTGGGGCCGGAGGTCAGGTGCATCGCACCGCCATACTGGCCGGGCACACAGGCCGTTCCGGCGTTCCATTTGTTGACGGTGTCATAGGCCGGCTTGCCGGTGGTGGGGTCGATGACCGGGTCGCCGGCCTTGCCGGTCGGGCAGTCGACGGTGTAGCGCAGGTACAGGTCTTCGAGTTGCACGTTCGGGTCGATGTAGTCGCGGTAAAGCCCCAGTACTGCGTTCGGGTCGATGCGCCACATGGTCAGGAAGTACGCGGGGTTTTCGCAGGTGAAGGTGATCTTGCGCATGTTGCCGTTGGCATCGCGTACGATCGACCACTCGCAGTACTCGTCGAGCCAGCCCCGTGGGCCGGAAGGCGAGAACGCCGTGTATTTGCCGTTCCAGTCGATGCTCGGGCAGCGCTTGGCCGGCAGTTGCAACACGGTACCTTGCTTGTTGGGGTCGTAGAGCATGTAGAGGGTGTTGTCGAGGGTGATCTGGCCGTGGTCGGTCAACTCCATCACCTGGTCCAGGGTCATGGCCTTGCCACCCAGCTGGGGAATGACCGCTGCACCGTTGTTGTAGAAGAACGTCCAGAGCCGGTTGGGGAAGGGCGCCCAGGTGATCGCCGGGGCGGTCACGTCGCCGAAACCTTCCACCAGCGGGTTGTAGTAACCCGAGCGGGGGGCGTCGTTCAGGCCCGACCAGGGGTTGCCGATGATCGACGATTCGGTCCAGCCGGTGAGGTTGTTGTTCCAGTCGGTTTCAAACTGCGGCAACTGGTCTTCCAGGCCCAGCTTGTTGTAGTCCTTGGGGGCTTGGCCGGCGGGAGAGGTGAACTGCTTGAAGGGCGTGCTCATGTCGGTTCTCCTGATGTGCGTGAGGTGGAAGCAGAGCAGCAGCCGGCGACCGGGGGCGGGCCGGCGAGGGTCTGGCGCGGGTCGTCCCACACCAGTTGGGCGATGAAACCGGGCAAGGTCATGTATTCGTCAGGCGTCAGCACGCGGCCGCTGTCGAGGTGGGTCACCACCAGCGACAACTGCACCGCGTCGCCGCGGCCAAGGCCCAGCGCAGCAGCGTTGCGGGCCGCATTCAGTGCACGGGACACGCCGTGGGTGATGCACCGGCCCTTGTCGTCCACCAGCCCCATGCCGATACGGCTGAAGCGCCCCACGTAATGGGGGTTGTCGGCGCTGATGTGCTGCGTGGCAGCGTCGGGCTGGTCGAGAAAGACATCGATCAGATAGGTGTCATGGGTGCAGCGCACATGATCGAACACCACCCACGGCCCGGGCCCTGCGGCGTTGCCCGCGGCAGGCCCGGCTTTTGCGCTGTGCTTGCAGCAGGCGCCGGTGGCCGCCTTGGGCGCGCCGAATTGTGGGGCCACCGGCACGCCGTAGTCGTAGCCGATGTGCCGGCTGTCCTGGGCCATGTCGCCGATGGTGGTGTAGCGCCAGGCGTCGGCGCTGGTGAAGGTGAGCTGCGTGGCGTCGTGGCCGGAGAACGGCTGGAGCAGGCACTGCGTGGTGAATTGCGCCCCGGGGTTGGCCCTGATCCATACCTCGAGCATGCGGTCGATATTGGCGTGGTAGGAGCAGAACACTGGGTCGAAGGCGGTGTAGGCGTTGTCGGCCATGTCACCGCCGATCCAGCCGTGATAGTTGTCGTGGGGTTGCTCGTACAGGCCGTCGAAGTTGAGGGCACGATTGGGGTACAGGCTGTCCTTCTGGGGCGGGTCGAACACCGGGATGTTGGCCCACGGATAACCGGGCACACCCTGTGGTTGGCTGAAGGTGGTGAACTTCAGGGCATCTACCACCTGTTGCTGGAAAATCCGGCTCATGCCGAACAAACGGGTGCGCTCCGAACGCGAGTCGTCACCGTGGGTGTAGAACAACCGGTCGCGTTGCACATACCGGCAGTCCACCCCTTTGACCGCACCGCTGGCGCACACTTTCGAACAACCATCCTTGGCGGCCGCGTAGCGCAGGGGGTTGGGCCGGGTTTCGCCGGTGTGGGGGTGCACATAGGTTTCATCGAGAAAAGCCTGGGGCAGGCCGGCCTGTGGGCTGCCGTCGACGCTGGCGTCTTCGGCCATCCAGTCCCAATAGGGAATGGCACAGTCGATCAGTTGTTCCAGGTACAACAGGTAGGCCCGGTGCCAGAGGGCAAACGCCTCCTGATAATGCAGGCACCAGTTGGTGTGGATGTAGGCGTAACGTTGCCAGGGCGAACCACTGTCGGGGTCGCCCACCTGCATCACATCGTCCAGGCGGGCGCGGTACAGGTTCAGCTCCTCAAAGGTCAGGGCGCGGATGTCCTTTCTCACCCGCCTGACCGATTGGGGCAGGTCTGGTGGCGGGATGCGTTCGGCCAGATCGAAGGGAGAATCGGCGTCCAGGCGCCAGCCCTGGTTGACCCACAACCTGAAGGTTTCCAGCGCATCGATCGGCCAGAACTGTTGCTGGTCGAGGGTCAGCGGCATGTTGCGCGAGGCCAGGTGCTGGTAGATGGTTTCTGACCAGGTTTTGACCGACTCCGGGTCGTCCAGGTAGACGAAATAGGCGTTCATGCACCCGGTCCAGGAGGCTGCCACGGCCGCGCGCTGCGCAGCGGGAATCCAGTAGGGAGCGGTAAAAAGGCCGTGGATGTCCGCGGTCCATGTCGGTTTCGCGATGATCATAAGGTCCCTCTCATGCGCCCCGCAGGCCATATTCGGCCGGGCTGCTAAGCTCAGTTGATGGTAAAGAGCTGGCGCGTAGGGAATCGTGCAAATTGGCGCGTCCTTGCGGCGGATTCATTGCAGTTTTTCAGGGAAGACACGTGAAAAATGACAGACGCCATGGATCTGAAGATTCTGGGAAAGCTGCAAAAGGATTGCAGCCAGAATCTGGAGTTGCTCAGCTACAGCGTTGGGCTGTCTTCCACCAGTTGCTACCGGCGTATCAGGCGCCTGGAGAGCGCAGGCATCATCAAGGCCAAGGTCGCGATACTGGACGAGCGCAAGCTTGGCATTCAGGTGACTGCCTTCTTTCTGGTGAAGCTGGACCGCGACAGCAACGACATTGACCGCAAGATGCAGCACATCCTGGCCAGCCACCCGGAGATTCAGGACTGTTACCTGATGACGGGCGAGTTCGATTTCGTGATGGTTGCCAAGTTTCGCGATGCCACCGAGTACACCGACTATATCTACCGGTTTCTCGACACTTACCGGGATATTCCGATTCGCACTTATTCCTCGACGCTGGTGGTGCGTACGGTGAAGAAATCGTATGAATTGCCGCTGGGAGGAGGGCTGCAGCAGGCTGTCGATGCCTGACAAAGCTAGCGCGGTACCTTGAACCGCTCGTGATACTCAGCATTTATTCAAAGGTAGATTGCTGCCGTAGTGTCGAAAGAGTACAGATGTGCTCCTTGATTGAGCAAAGGCTCAGTTTGAATGGACGCTTGTCGCTGCCAAGCCTGCGGCGACATTCCCTCGGCCTTCACGAATGTGCGGCAAAAGTGGGACTGATCGCAGAAACCGCACTCCAGTGCGATCTCAGCGAGCATCATTCCCGAGCCCCCCAGTAGTTCCTTGCTTTTGCGCAAGCGTTGTTCACGCATCCACTGCTGCGGGGGCACGTGCATGGTATCCCTGAACATTCGTGTGAAATGGCTACGCGACAGCGAGCAGGCTTGGGCGAGCTCCGTAACCGTTATGCCGGTGTCCAGGTTCTCCAGCATTAACCTCTTGGCAGTCGTGACCTGCCAGGGCTTGAGGAGCCCGGTCGTTTTCAGAGCGACAGTCGCCAGCACAGTGCAGTGATCGCTGTTCATACAAATCCATTAATCAATGAAGTGGGCACGCAAGTTTCGAGTGGGCAGGGCAGGCCACTGCAGCCTCGGGCGGGCTACAGACGATAACGCTCGATTCGATGGCCTGGCTCAGCCAGCCGGCGTACCCATCAGCGGGTCAATGAACAGCCCCTGGATGCAGGGGCTGGCAATGGTCAGACAGCGGCAGCAACCGGGGCCAGGGTTGGGCCGTGCTGAACGCGCTCTGGTGCTTTGTGCACCATGGTGTAGGCATAGTCGACACCCATGCCGTAGGCGCCGGAGTGTTCTTTCACCAGTGCCATGACGGCATCGTAGGTGTCGCGGTTTTTCCAGTCGCGTTGCCACTCCAGCAGCACCTGTTGCCAGGTCACCGGAACCACGCCTGCCTGAATCATGCGCTGCATGGCGTAATCGTGGGCTTCCTTGGTGGTGCCACCGGAGGCGTCGGCAACCATGTAGATTTCATAGCCGGCATCGTTCATCGCCGACAGCGCGAAGGTGGTGTTGCACACCTCCGTCCACAGGCCGGAAACGATGATCTTGTTGCGCCCGTTTTTCTTCAGCGCGTCACGCACCTTCTGGTCATCCCAGGAGTTCATGGAGGTTCGCTCCAGCAGCGGAGCGTCGGGGAAGACGGCGAGCAGCTCGGGGTAGGTGTGCCCAGAGAAGCTTT
Organism: Pseudomonas sp. 13159349; assembly: GCF_013305685.1. NCBI lineage: Bacteria > Pseudomonadati > Pseudomonadota > Gammaproteobacteria > Pseudomonadales > Pseudomonadaceae > Pseudomonas > Pseudomonas sp. 13159349. The sequence continues at coordinate 3,024,959 of NZ_CP045553.1, forward strand.
CAGTCTCGACCGTCGTGATGGTGGTGGGCACATTGAAAATCCTGGCTGCCTTGGCCAGGCCCACGGTGTTGTTCTTCAGCGTCTGGCGGTCGATGCTCTGGACGCCGAAGGCCATCTGTGGCTGCTGATCGATGAAGATCAGCTGGCTGTTGAACGGGGTCAGTACTTCAGTTTTCGGATTGTTCATTTGTGTTCCCTGTCAGCTGGATGATGGTCATCGCACAAGTCACGGCGCCTGCTTTTCGCAGGCTGTGCTGAGGCACTGGATGACGTCCTCAGTGATGCCCGTTGCTTGAGTCCGAGCACAAGATAGCCAATCGCAGAGCGAAGCGGTGGCGCACTTTTGCGCTCTCAAAGGCGCACTAATGCGCCCTTCGTTTGTTCATCCTGTTGCTAGTATTCGCACGCAAACGCGGATCTACCTGATCCGGTTTACGCCAGGAGAAAGCGATGGCAGCTTCACAACCACTCAATAAACAAACCGCCTATTGGGGCGTTCCGTGGGAGAATTCCTACGGGTATCCGCAGGCACGGCGGGTAGGGGACGAGATCTACGTATCGGGCCAGTTCAATCATGACGAAGAAGGGAACCTGGTCGCGCCAGCACCCTTGGATCGTGACGGCAGGCCCTGTGATTTCTCTTCGATGGGGGATCAGATGCGCGCCGCCTACGACAATATTGCCAAGCTGCTCGCGCTATACGGGGCGACGCTTGAAGATGTCGTGGAAGAGACGCTCTACGTACTGGACATGGACGCGGCCTTTGCCGTGGTCGGCAAGGTGCGCAAGGCCGCCTACGGCACGGAACGGCCTCAATGCGCCAGCAACATCATCGGCGTATCGAGGCTTGCCCAGCGCCCACAGCTGATCGAAATCGCCTGCAAAGCGGTACTTGGCTCACACGCTGAGTGACCCGCACTCCCGGTTTCGCTCTACGTGACCGGGAGTACCAGTTGGCCCTCGATCAACGGCTTCTGGTTGGCAACGGCAGCTGCACAGAACGTCATGAATGCTTTGACCCGCCACGATTTGCGGATGTCCTGGTGCGTCAGCAGCCACAGCTCATCCTGCAGCTCCGGCACCACCGGGCCGACGCGTTCTAGCCCAGGCGTGATATCACCCAACATGCAGGGCAAAAAACCCACCCCCAGGCCTGCCGCGATTGCAGCACTTGCCGCCGCAACCGAATCGGTGCGGTACGAGATGCACTCGGCTGCGACCCTGTCTTCGACATAGCTCGTTGCCTTGAGCCCGCGTAGCGCTGCGGAATAGGAAACCCATGCCTGGCCTTCAGTGAACAGAGGAGTAGGCGATGTGTGGTTGCTGCTGCCGTAGGGAGCCCAGGCGATTGTGGCCAGTTTGCGGCCCACCAGGCTTTCGGCGGGTTTCCTGGTCGCCCGAACCGCTATATCCGATTCGTCTCGCGCAAGGCTCAGTGATTCGTTGCCCACCAGCACCTCAATCGTGATGCCTTCATTGAGGGCCTTGAAGTCCGCGATGATGGGGGTGAGGAAGTAAAGAAGCAGTGAGTCGCTGGTGGTGATACGAAGCTTTCCGAGTGGCCCCTGGCCGGCACGTGAGACACGCCGCGTCACGCTGACAATGTCCAGCTCCACGCGCTCGGCGAGGGCACGTAATTCCGCGCCCTCGATGGTGAGCAGATAGCCTGATTTGCGGTGATCGAACAAGGCTACGCCAAGTGTTTTTTCAACCTGGGAGACCCTGCGGGAGACGGTGGACACGTTGATGCCGAGCTTCTTGGCTGTGGCAGCGCGATTGCCACACTCACTGAGCGTTTTGATGATCCGCAGGTCGTCCCAGGAGAGCTGGTTGGCAGCCTCGCCCACGTTCCATTTCACGTCCTTGGGGGCAACTGGGGTAATTGGGACATTTCCAGGTAACGACTTCACGAAATCCGTTCCAGATCAGATTGCAACGATCATACGAGAAGGGGCTGCGTGAACCAAGTATCAGCATGAAGGCGAAGGAGGGGGCTTCGGTCGTCCCTTCATGCACACTCAACACTTGTCGGCGTTATCCTGTCTGTTGAGCCGAGAGTCTTTGGGGAATTACTCATGCGCAAGTTGACACTGTTGTTGGCGATCGCTGCATTTGCGGGTTGCCAGGCGCCGATGCCAACTGCCAACCCACAGATGGCTTGGGTCGATCTCTCGACGCCATTCCCGAATGACCGTGTGCTGTTGGCCGAACGCCAGGATAAACAACGCCTGCGTGATGGGCGCTTCTTTGAGGTCAACCCCGGCAGTCATGAATTGGTCGTCAGGTTCGACTACGAGGTAAATGGTGGCGGTGGCATCAGCCTGATGGGAGGTACCACGGTAAGGCAATGCTACCTGACCATCGACTACGAGCATTTCAAGGCTGGGCAGCGCTACGTGCTCGAGGCCCGCTCCATGGCCATGACGCCAGAGGCGAGACTTTATGATGCGAAGGGAGAGATTGTGGCAGAGGTTACGGAGTTCTATTGCCTGATGTGATGGTGAATCGTTCATAGTTCATTGATTACAACTAGCCTCGAAAAATCAGATTTTTTCGCTTTCTTGTAGGGCATTTCCCAAAGATACTGTTGCCGCCTATTTTCCGTTGCGGGTGCTCTGGCACGGCTCTAGTCTGGGCCTGTCGCTGCTCATCAGTGACACGGCTTTGACAGGCCGTAACGGTTTAAGCATTCGGCTTTCCCTTTATGGTGGCTGTGCGTGGGGCACGCTTGCGTGCGCCGGAACTTGCTTATTCCGCCGGTCTGTCAACCTACGTACAGCTGCCACCCTTCTGTTTGACAGCAGTCAGGTGGCGCACTCATAAAGGTAATAAGCAATTGACTACTGACGAATCGAACGAGAAAACCACCGTTGGCAAGACCACGTTCTACCAAGGTGAAAACCAGACCCATCCGTTGTTTCGCATCGAAGCCGGCATTCCTTGCAAGAGCGCTCGGGAGCAGTCTTCGGAATTGATGGGGTACGTGCGGGAACTGACGATTGTCGGGTTGATGGATGAAAAGCCGATGATGATCTGGGCTGCGCATTACCTGAGCGCATTGGCCAAGGCGCTTATGGACGATGCCGAACTGGGTATGATGCGCTGAGTTCACTCCACCCGTGGCGGTACGCGAAACGCGGCCGCCTTCACATCAGTGTATGTCTTACGTCCGCCCCGGATGTAGGCATACGCTCAAACGGCGATGAGCTTCCGGTTCGGATCTTGCTGCATGAAGAGCAGGATGTCGAAGACCCGTCCAGGCTCGAATTGAAGGGCAGGGTGATCGCTCTTCAAAACGGCTTCAGTCAATAGCTCCTTGTTTTGCTCCCAGCATCCCAGCATCCCAGCATCCCAGCGCTGCCAAGAGCCTCGATCTCTCGATCGAACAGACTTCCCGGATTGCTTAGCGACCCTGGATAATGGAGGGGAATCACAAGGGCTATGCCATGCTGACCATCTCTAATAACGTGCATCTGCCAGATGCCGACATCGAACTGACATACATCCGCGCGCAAGGCGCAGGTGGGCAGAATGTCAACAAGGTGTCCAGCGCCGTGCACCTGCGCTTCGACATTCGCGCCTCGTCGCTGCCCGAGTATTACAAGGAGCGGCTGTTGGCGCTGCGTGACAGTCGCATTACCAGCGACGGCGTGTTGATCATCAAGGCACAACAATACCGCACACAGGAGCAGAACCGCGCTGACGCACTGGCGCGTCTTGCCGAGTTGATCATCACTGCCGGCAAGATCGAGAAGAAACGCCGTCCCACCAAGCCGACCCTCGGCTCGAAGACCCGTCGCCTCGAAGGAAAAGCCAGGCGCAGCACTGTCAAGGCGGGTCGGGGCAAGGTGGAGTTCTAAGTTCTGCACAAAATGCGATGTCTCAAGCCAGTGAGACCCTGGCGGCGTGGTTTTGCGAGCTTGTGGAAGCGTGGGGCTTGATAGACGAATGGGGACAGAATACGGACGGGCACTTCCAAATACGTCATTTAACATAATACTCATTATGCGCTAGTCTATATTTGGTCACCAGACCACGAGTGAGGCACTTTGGGACCAGGTGTGACGCTCTGCTAATTTTGACCATGATCGAATGACGAGAAGATTCAGGGATTTTCCTTTTGAATCAGCCGGTTAGGCTATGGGGTTAACGAAAAATCCGCTCAGAATTATGAGAGATATTTTGATCATTGACAGCTATGGTCGCCAGAAATGGCCCGATTACTACGCAGAAACTCAATTTTGGTGAGTGTCGACGCCTGCAGCTAGAAATGATCAATCCTTCTCGCTGTGTCAGGAAAATATGATCGGATCTTAAAAGTGATTATCGCCCGGTTGTGACGCTCTGCTAATTTTGACCATGAGTGATTATCGCCCGGTGAGGGTCGCGCTATAAAAGTCATTCAGTGATATTTTCACCAAATCAGTCGCTTGCGAGCGTTCAGATAGTGTTTAGCCCAGTGTGACGCTCTGCTAATTTTGACCATGATCGAATGACGAGAAGATTCAGGGATTTTCCTTTTGAATCAGCCGGTTAGGCTATGGGGTTAACGAAAAATCCGCTCAGAATTATGAGAGATATTTTGATCATTGACAGCTATGGTCGCCAGAAATGGCCCGATTACTACGCAGAAACTCAATTTTGGTGAGTGTCGACGCCTGCAGCTAGAAATGATCAATCCTTCTCGCTGTGTCAGGAAAATATGATCGGATCTTAAAAGTGATTATCGCCCGGTTGTGACGCTCTGCTAATTTTGACCATGAGTGATTATCGCCCGGTGAGGGTCGCGCTATAAAAGTCATTCAGTGATATTTTCACCAAATCAGTCGCTTGCGAGCGTTCAGATAGTGTTTAGCCCAGACCAGTCAAAACTGCACTGATCCGCTTATATTTGAGGCTAGCGATGCGTGTCAACATAGAAACAACCATGTTGGGGTGTTCGGTACTGGCGTCGTGAACATGCTACGTCTGGTGGGCAATCCGTGGGCGCACGACGACTACGAGCAGCCTGTCAGGGGTGCCGGTTAGGGTGATGAACCGTTAGCATTTCTATGCATTAAAATTATCAAGTGTACCTCAGCCTTATCGCATCACACTGGTCTGTGGCTTGCTCGCCTCCGCATGGTGCTCAGTGACAAAGCCAAGCAATTTACTCAACTAAATAATCATTTAGCGTAGTTATAAATAACCCGCCTCTGCACCCAATCCTCAAACAAGCCCGCCAAAACGCCTGTAAAAGCCTTCATTCACATCCGGCAAAGGCCCATCAGCCGTCTCCAGCGCTGCGTTCAGCCATTCTTCCGCCTTGGCAAACACCAGCCGATAGAGGTTACGGCACAACTGTCGCGCGGCCCTTCCCTCCCAATCCCCAGGCAGCAGCTCGTCCGGCAGTTGCGGGTCGCGCAGCAGCAGCCGGCGGTATTCGTGAATCAGCAGCGTACGCGCCAGGAAGCAATCCTGCGCATCAAGTTGTTGCTGCTCTTTCAAACCTTGCCATAGCGGCCTGAACAGCTGGATGAACTCGCTGTACTGCTGCCCCAGTTCGTCGATACGCCAGCTTTCCCGCACCTGGGCACGCATGGCCTTGGATGCCAGCACTTCCTGGGTGTGGGTTTCGAAGACGATGCTGTCGTCGCTCGCCTCCAGGTCACGCAAGGTGGCGGCCAGGTCGGCGCGGTCTGCCCGTGGGCAGCCCAGCAGGTTCGGCGCCATGGTCCCGAAGCCCTGCCACTCCAATTCTTCACGCAAAGCCTTGCGCTTGCCGGCCTCCAGTTGCGAGAGCAAAACCAGTGTCCAGGCACCGTCCCAGGCTGGCTGGCTGGGGCTGTAGACCCGCTTGAAGGCCTTCTCGAAACGCCGGCGGCCGGTACCTGTCAGGCTGTAGTAGCTGCGGCGGCCAACCTTTTCGGCAGTGAGCCAGCCTTCCTTGGTAAGGCGGAAGATCGATGTGCGGATCAGGCGCTCGTTGATGCCGATCGGCTCCAGCAGGTTGATCAGGCTACCCAGCCAGACGGTTCCGCCGTGGGGCTCGATGGCGTCGCCGTACAAAGTGATGATCAGGGAACTGGCGCGGATCGGCGTCTGTTCCTGGAAGCGGGTGATCAGGTTGTTCAGTGGGGCGAGATTGCTCATGGGCGAACTGTGCGCGGTTAAAGCACCGACTATACCTGCGCGGCGGGCCGCCTGACCATTGCGTGACGCTGCCAGGCTCATGCCGATGCCTGGCCTTTGGGCCTGACGCCAGTGTCTTCCATGCGTGGGCGCTCGGGCTCGACCTCGGTCAGTGGTGGGCATTCGACCATGCTGTTCATGCAGCGTTGCGCCAGGTGCTGATACTCCGCCGTGCCACGTTGCTTCCAGGCCAGTTCCTGTTCGGTCAGTGGGCGCTTGACCTGAGCTGGCGAGCCCATCACCAGGCTTTGTGCCGCACATTCGAAACCCGCCTTGACGAATGCCGTGGCCGCGACGATGCAGCGCGGTGCCACATGGGCACCATCCATGACCACCGCGTTCATGCCGATCAGGGCGTCTTCGCCCACGCGACAGCCGTGCAGCACGGCGCCATGCCCGACATGCCCGTTGCGTTCGACCACCGTATCGCCACCCGGGAAACCATGCATCACGCAGGTGTCCTGCAGGTTGGCACCCTCCTCCAGCACGATACGGCCGAAATCCCCCCTTAGTGACGCCAGTGGGCCGACGTAGCAACGAGGGCCGACGATGACATCACCAATCAGCACGGCGCTGGGGTGCACGTAGGCTGTCGGATGAACCACGGGCGTCAGGCCGTCCAGTCGATAGCAAGGCATGGCAAAGCTCCTGAAATGATTTCAAATGCGCCTTGATCTTGTATCACAATCTTGTGGTGCGTCAATCGCCATGGTCGTGTATCACTTTTGCTGGGGTCATTGAGCTCCATTAAATTCAGCGTTAATCGTTAATTATAAGGTGATGAAGCGATTCAACATCATAAAACCCTTTGCTGAGGCAGGTGTCACTCCCACAAAAAGAGATACATGAAACAATTTTGGATGTTGCATTATTGTATCGCATAATGCATATACTGGTTCCACCTGGACGTGATCCCCGCATCACGCCTCTGCAAACAATTCCAAGAAATGCCGGCCCCACGATGTGCCGTGCGTGCAGCCAGAGGAACCCGACATGCCGCGATATCTCGATGTGCCGGCGCCTGAACACGGCGTCCAGCTCATTACCCTGCAACGGCCCGAGGCGCTCAACGCCCTGTGCACCGAGCTACTGGCAGAGCTGGCCGCTGCGCTGGAAGCGGCCGGGCAAGACGAACAGATCCGCGCGGTGGTGCTCACCGGCAGCCGCAAGGCATTCGCCGCAGGCGCCGATATCCGCGAGATGGCCGAGCGCGACCTGGTCGGCATCCTCAACGACCCCCGGGTGGCCCACTGGCAAAGCATCGCCGCCTTCGCCAAGCCACTGATCGCCGCCGTCAACGGCTACGCCCTGGGTGGCGGCTGCGAACTGGTGATGTGTGCCGACATCGTCATCGCCGGCAGCGACGCCCGTTTCGGCCAGCCGGAAATCAACCTCGGCATCATCCCCGGCGCCGGTGGCACCCAGCGCCTGCTACGGGCAGTAGGCAAGCCGCTGGCCATGCAAATGGTCCTGACAGGCGAAGCCATCACCGCCCGTCATGCCTTGCAGGCCGGATTGGTCAGCGAAATCACCCAGCCGGAACTCACCGTAGAACGCGCCCTGCACATCGCCCGCAGCATCGCCGCCAAGGCCCCGCTGGCAGTGCGCCTGGCCAAGGAAGCGTTGCTCAAGGCCGGCGATACCGACCTGGCCAGCGGCCTGCGCTTCGAACGCCATGCCTTCACCTTGCTGGCCGGCACCGCCGACCGCGACGAAGGTATCCGTGCCTTCCAGGAAAAACGCCAGGCCCGCTTCCAGGGCCGCTGATCATCTTTCCCTCGACTGACGGAGCGAGTCTGTCATGACTTTCCAGCACATCCTGTTTTCCATCGAGGACGGCGTCGCCCTCCTCTCGTTGAATCGCCCCGAGCAGCTGAACAGCTTCAATACCGCCATGCACCTGGAAGTGCGCGAGGCGCTCAAGCAAGTACGCCAGAGCAGCGAAGCCCGGGTGTTGTTGCTGACTGCCGAAGGCCGGGGTTTCTGCGCCGGCCAGGACCTGTCCGATCGCAACGTCGCCCCGGGCGCCGAGATGCCGGACCTGGGCGAATCGATCGACAAGTTCTACAACCCGCTGGTGCGCACCCTGCGCGACCTGCCGCTGCCGGTGATCTGTGCGGTGAACGGCGTGGCAGCCGGCGCCGGTGCCAACATCCCGCTGGCCTGCGACCTGGTGCTGGCGGCGCGCTCGGCCAGCTTCATCCAGGCCTTCTGCAAGATCGGCCTGGTACCCGACTCCGGCGGCACCTGGCTGCTGCCGCGCCTGGTCGGCATGGCACGGGCCAAGGCTCTGGCCATGCTGGGCGAGCGCCTGGGCGCTGAACAGGCCCAGCAATGGGGGCTGATCCACCGCGTGGTGGACGATGCCGCGCTGCGCGACGAAGCCCTCACCCTCGCCCGCCAGCTCGCCACCCAGCCCACTTACGGCCTGGCCCTGATCAAGCGCAGCCTGAACGCCAGTTTCGACAACGGTTTCGATGAACAGCTGGAGCTGGAGCGCGACCTGCAGCGCCTGGCCGGGCGCAGCGAGGACTATCGCGAAGGCGTGAGTGCCTTCATGAACAAGCGCACGCCGGCATTCAAGGGGCGTTGATCATGAGCGCACTCGCAAGCATTGCCAAAGTGGCGGTGATCGGTGCAGGCGCCATGGGCGCAGGCATCGCCCAGGTTGCGGCCCAGGCCGGCCACCCTGTAAAGCTCTACGACAACCGCCCGGGCGCTGCCGCCCAGGCGGTGGCCGGCATAGACCGGCAACTTGCCCGCCTGGTGGAAAAAGGCAAGATGCAGGCTACCGAACGGGAAGCCATAAGCGCCCGGCTGTGCCCGGTAGACGCCCTCGAAGCCCTGGCCGATGCTCGCCTGGTGATCGAGGCCATTGTCGAGAACCTGCAGGTCAAGCAGGCGCTGTTCAGCCAGCTGGAAGCCTTGTGCGCCACCGACTGCATCCTCGCCAGCAACACTTCGTCGCTGTCCATCACCAGCCTCGCCGCCGGGCTGCAACGCCCGCACCAGGTGGTTGGCATGCACTTCTTCAACCCGGCGCCGCTGATGGCCCTGGTCGAAGTGGTCTCGGGCCTGGCCACCGCCCCGGCTGTTGCCGCGTGCATTCATGCCACCGCCCAGGCCTGGGGCAAGCAGCCGGTGCACACGCGCTCCACGCCGGGCTTCATCGTCAACCGCGTGGCGCGGCCGTTCTACGCCGAAAGCCTGCGCCTGCTGCAGGAAGGCGCAGCCGATTGCGCCAGCCTCGATGCGCTGCTGCGTGATGCCGGTGGTTTCCGCATGGGCGCATTCGAACTCACCGACCTGATCGGCCACGATGTCAATTACGCCGTTACCTGTTCGGTCTTCGATGCGTTCTATGGCGACTTCCGCTTCCAGCCTTCGCTGGTGCAAAAAGAACTGGTGGACGCGGGCCGCCTCGGGCGCAAGACCGGCCAAGGCTTCTATAGCTATGCCGAAGGCGCCGAACGCCCGCAGCCAGCCGAACTGCATAGCCCCGCCATAGTCGATGCCTGCGTCGTCGAAGGCGACCTGGGGGTGATGCAGCCTCTGGCCGAACGCCTGCGCCAAAGCGGCGTCGCCGTGACCCAACGCGCCGGCAGCGGTCTGATCCAGGTGGGCGATGCCACCCTGGCGCTGTCCGATGGCCGCCTGGCCAGCCAGCGCGCCCGGGAAGACGGCCTGCGCAACCTGGTACTGGTCGACCTGGCCCTGGACTACACCACCGCCACCCGCCTCGCCATCAGCTGGTCGGCCGACACCAGCGACAACGCTCGCGACCAGGCGGTGGCCTTGCTGCGGCGTGCCGGTCTGAAGGTAACGGCGGTCGCCGACCTGCCCGGCCTGGTGGTGCTGCGTACCGTGGCGATGCTCGCCAACGAGGCCGCCGATGCCGTGCTGCAAGGTGTCGGCAGCGCCGCCGACATCGATCTGGCCATGCGCGCCGGCGTCAACTACCCCTGCGGCCCGCTGGCCTGGGCCGCGAACCTCGGCATCCCCCACACCCTGCGCGTGCTCGACAACCTGCAGCGCAGCTACGGCGAGAGCCGCTACCGCCCTTCCCTGCTGTTACGCCGCTGCGAAGCCAAAGGAGGCACCCTGCATGACTGAAGTCGAACTGGCACAAGCCTGTGCCCAGGCCATGTACGCCCGCGACCAGGCCACCCAGGGCCTGGGCATCCGCTTGCTGGAAGCCGGCCCTGGCCAGGCATGCCTGCGCATGCCGGTACGCGCCGACATGATCCAGGGGCATGGCACCTGCCATGGCGGCTTCCTGTTCGCCCTGGCCGACTCGGCATTTGCCTTCGCCTGCAACAGTCACGACCAGGCCACCGTCGCCCTGGGCTGCAGCATCGACTATCTGGCCCCGGCGCTGCGCGATGACGTGCTTACCGCTCGCGCCAGCGAGGTCAGCCGCAAGGGCCGCACCGGCCTGTACCACGTCCGCATCGAGAACCAGCGCGGTGAGCTGGTGGCGATGTTCCATGGCAAATCCTACAAAGTGCGCGGCACCGTGCTGGCGCAGGAGACGCAAGATGACTGAACACACTCAAGCCGATGCCTTGATCATCGACGCCGTGCGCACTCCCATCGGCCGATATGCCGGCGCCTTGAGCGGCGTGCGCGCCGATGACCTGGCTGCCATCCCGCTCAAGGCCCTGATCCAGCGCCACCCCGAACTGGACTGGAAAGCCATCGACGACGTCATCCTCGGCTGCGCTAACCAGGCTGGCGAGGACAACCGCAACGTCGCGCACATGGCCAGCTTGCTGGCCGGGCTGCCGATCGAAGTGCCGGGCACCACCATCAACCGCCTGTGTGGCTCCGGCCTGGACGCCATCGGCAATGCGGCCCGCGCCCTGCGCTGCGGCGAAGCCGGGCTGATGCTGGCCGGCGGCGTGGAGTCGATGTCACGCGCGCCGTTCGTCATGGGCAAGTCGGAGCAGGCGTTCGGCCGTGCGGCCGAACTGTTCGACACCACCATCGGCTGGCGTTTCGTCAACCCGCTGATGAAGGCGGCCTTCGGCACCGACTCGATGCCGGAAACGGCCGAGAACGTTGCGCAGCAGTTTGGTATTTCCCGCGCCGACCAGGACGCCTTTGCCCTGCGTAGCCAGCACAAGGCCGCCGCTGCACAGGCACGCGGGCGCCTGGCACGGGAAATCGTGCCGGTCGAGATCCCGCAGCGCAAAGGCCCGGCCAAAGTGGTCGAGCACGACGAACATCCCCGCGGCGACACCACCCTGGAGCAACTGGCCAGGCTGGGTACCCCGTTCCGTGACGGCGGCAGCGTCACCGCCGGCAATGCCTCCGGGGTCAACGATGGTGCCTGCGCCCTGCTGCTCGCCAGCAGCGCCGCCGCCCGCCGCCATGGCCTGAAGGCTCGCGGCCGCATCGTCGGCATGGCGGTGGCCGGGGTCGAACCACGGCTGATGGGCATCGGCCCGGTACCGGCGACCCGCAAGGTACTGGAGCTTACCGGGTTGTCGCTGGCAGACATGGACGTCATCGAGCTCAACGAGGCCTTTGCCGCCCAGGGCCTCGCGGTACTGCGCGAGCTCGGCCTGGCCGACGACGACGCGCGGGTCAACCGCAACGGCGGTGCCATCGCCCTGGGCCACCCGTTGGGCATGAGCGGTGCACGCCTGGTCACCACCGCGTTGCACGAGCTGGAAGAAACCGCCGGACGCTACGCCCTGTGCACCATGTGCATCGGCGTTGGCCAAGGCATCGCGATGGTCATCGAACGCCTCTGAGCGGCTCAGACCATCGGCTTGTTACCGAACCGAACGCAGCCGTATATGCTGCTTCCATGACACTCACCACGCGGCCTGCAACCGGTACCGCGCGGCGTACAAGAACAATTCGAGTGAAGCCATGAACATGTACCATGATGCCGATCGTGCCCTGCTGGACCCGATGGAAACCGCCAGTGTCGACGCCCTGCGCCAGCACCAGCTGGAGCGCCTGCGCTGGAGCCTGCAGCACGCCTACGACAACGTACCGCTGTACCGCCAGCGCTTTGCCGAGTGCGGCGCTCACCCCGACGACCTCAAGTGCCTGGAAGACCTGGCGAAGTTCCCCTTCACCGGCAAGAACGACCTGCGCGACAACTACCCCTACGGCATGTTCGCCGTGCCCCAGCAAGAGGTGGTGCGCCTGCACGCCTCCAGTGGCACCACCGGCAAGCCGACGGTGGTGGGCTACACCCAGAACGACATCGACACCTGGGCCAATGTGGTCGCCCGCTCGATCCGTGCCGCGGGTGGGCGCAAGGGGGACAAGGTGCATGTCTCCTACGGCTACGGCCTGTTCACCGGCGGGCTTGGCGCGCATTACGGTGCCGAGCGCCTGGGCTGCACGGTGATCCCCATGTCCGGTGGCCAGACCGAGAAGCAGGTGCAGCTGATTCGCGACTTCCAGCCCGACATCATCATGGTCACCCCCTCCTACATGCTCAACCTGGCCGACGAGATCGAGCGCCAGGGCATCGACCCGCAAGACCTCAAGCTGCGCCTGGGCATATTCGGCGCCGAGCCGTGGACCGACGAGCTGCGCCGCTCGATCGAGCAAAGGCTGGGCATCGATGCCCTCGACATTTATGGCCTGTCGGAAATCATGGGACCTGGTGTGGCGATGGAGTGCCTCGAAACCAAGGATGGCCCGACCATCTGGGAGGACCATTTCTACCCCGAGATCATCGACCCGGTCACCGGTGCGGTGCTACCGGACGGCCAACTGGGCGAACTGGTGTTCACCTCGCTGAGCAAGGAAGCGCTGCCCATGGTGCGCTACCGCACCCGCGACCTCACTCGCCTGCTGCCCGGTACCGCCAGGCCCATGCGGCGGATTGGCAAGATCACCGGCCGCAGCGATGACATGCTGATCATTCGCGGGGTCAACGTGTTCCCGACCCAGATCGAGGAACAGGTGCTAAAAATAAAACAGCTTTCCGAGCTTTATGAGATTCATCTGTATCGCAATGGCAACCTCGACAGTGTCGAGGTGCATGTGGAACTGCGTGCGGAGTGCCAGCACCTTGATGAAGGCCAGCGCAAGCTGTTGACCGGGGAGTTGACCAAGCAGATCAAGACCTATATCGGCATCAGCACCCAGGTGCGCCTGCAGCCCTGCGGCACGCTCAAGCGTTCCGAGGGCAAGGCCTGCCACGTGTTCGACAAACGGTTGGCCAGCTGATTCATTCGGCTGCCTTTTCGGCCCCGGCATCGTCCGGGGCTTTTTTTTGCCTGGGAGATTGCTGGGGGCGCTTTGCGCCCCTTTCGCCGGCAAGCCAGCTCCCACAGGGGCAGCGTCCATCTCCAGGGCAACCGCTCTCCTGTGGGAGCTGGCTTGCCGGCGAAAGGGCTGCACAGCAGCCCTCTTGGCCCGCAAAGTGATACACAAATCTTATTCGATACACATAAAACTGTTTGACGTTATGTTTTGTATCGCTTACAAATGACTCATGCCTTAGCAGGAGTCGGAACACATGTACGCACAGCTAGTGGAAACCGGAGTCAAGCGCGTCAAGTCGCTGGAAGAGATGTCGCCCGAGGAGCGCAACTTCCAGGAAAAGATCGACGCCGAAATCAAGATCGAAGCCAAGAACTGGATGCCCGAGGCCTACCGCCAGACCCTGATCCGGCAGATCTCCCAGCACGCCCACTCGGAAATCGTCGGCATGCTGCCCGAAGGCAACTGGGTCACCCGTGCCCCCAGCCTCAAGCGCAAGCTGCAGCTGATGGCCAAGATCCAGGACGAAGCCGGCCACGGCCTGTACCTGTACAGCGCCATGGAAACCCTGGGCGCCGACCGTGACGAAGAAATCGCCAAGCTGCACAGCGGCAAGGCCAAGTACTCGAGCATCTTCAACTACCCCACCCTCAGCTGGGCCGATATGGGCGCAGTGGGCTGGCTGGTGGACGGCGCCGCCATCGTCAACCAGGTGGTGCTGCAGCGCACCTCCTACGGCCCGTATTCGCGCGCGATGATCCGCATCTGCAAGGAAGAGAGCTTCCACCAGCGCCAAGGCTACGAAATCCTTCTGACCATGATGCGTCACGGTACCCAGGCCCAGCGCGACATGGTCCAGGACGCGATCAACCGCCTGTGGTGGCCGGCACTGATGATGTTCGGCCCCAGCGACGAGCACTCCCCCAACAGCGCCCAGTCCATGGCCTGGAAGATCAAGCGCCAGACCAACGATGAACTGCGCCAGCGCTTCATCGACCAGACCGTGCCGCAGCTCGAGCTGCTCGGCTGCACCGCCCCCGACCCCGAGCTGAAGTGGAATGCCGAGCGCGGTCACTACGACTTCGGCGAAATCCAGTGGGACGAGTTCTACGAAGTGATCAAGGGCAATGGCCCGTGCAACCAGGAACGTGTCGCCACCCGGCGCAAGGCCATCGAGGACGGCGCCTGGGTACGCGAGGCCGCCGTGGCCTACGCGCGCAAGCAACAGAACAAGAACGCCGCCTGAGCGGCGATTGATGCGGAGATCGAAAATGTCTGTCTGGACCCTCTACGAAGTGTTCGTGCGCAGCAAGCACGGCCTTAACCACAAGCATGTCGGCAGCGTGCACGCCGCCGATGCCGCCATGGCCATCGAAAACGCCCGCGAGCTGTACACCCGCCGCAGCGAAGGCGTCAGCCTGTGGGTGGTGCCCTCGGCACTGATCACCGCCTCTTCCCCGGACGAGAAAGACCCGCTGTTCGCCCCTGCGGACGACAAGGTCTACCGCCATGCCAGCTTCTACGAACTGCCCGACGAAGTCGGACACATGTGAGGTTGGCCATGCACAACGAAACCCTTGTCCCTTACCTGCTGCTGCTCGGCGACAGTGCCCTGGTGCAGGGCCAGCGCCTCTGCGAATGGTGTGGCCGCGCCCCGGCCATCGAAGAAGAACTGGCCCTGATGAACGTCGGCCTCGACCTGGTAGGCCAGGCGCGCAACTGGCTGGAATACGCCGCCGAGCTGCTCGATGATGGCCGTGACGCCGACGCCCTGGCCTTCCGCCGTGACGAGCGCGCCTATCGCAACCTGTTGCTGGTCGAGCAGCCCAACGGCGATTTCGCCGTGACCATGACCAAGCAGTTCTTCTATGACGCCTGGCATTTCGCCGTGCTTCAGGGTCTGGTCGGCTCGAACGACGAGCGTATCGCCGGTATCGCCGCCAAGGCCCTGAAGGAAGTCACCTACCACCTGCGCCGCTCCAGCGAGTGGGTGCAACGCCTGGGCGGTGGCACCGAAGAAAGCCGCCAACGCATGCTCGCGGCCATCCCGGCACTGTGGCGCTTCACCGTCGAACTGGCCGCCGGTAGCGACAATGAAGTGCACCTGGCGCAAGCGGGTATCGCCGCCGACCCCGCTGCCGTCGGCGCGGCCTGGCTCAAGCAGGTTGGCGAGACCTTCGCTTCGGTCGAACTGCCGTTGCCCAAGGCCGCCAGCCACTTCTACCTGGACGGCCGCAAAGGCCTGCACACCGAGCACCTGGGCCTGCTGCTGGCCGAGATGCAGTTCCTGCCAAGGGCGTACCCCGATGCAACCTGGTGAGCTGATTGCCGGCGACCGTGGCGCCCGCGCGCCACGCGGCGATGACCTGGCCCGGGCCTGGGCGGTACTGGCCGAGGTCATGGACCCGGAAGTGCCCGTGGTCAGCGTGGTCGACCTGGGCATCGTGCGCGACCTCGGCTGGCGCGCCGGGCACCTGCACCTGGTCGTCACGCCGACCTACTCCGGCTGCCCTGCCACCGAGGTGATCGAAGGGGATATCCGCCAGGCGCTGGAGCAGGCCGGCTTCCCCGCGCCGCTGCTCGAGCGCCGGCTGACCCCGGCCTGGAGCACCGACTGGATCAGCGAACTGGGCCGCGAGCGCCTGCGCGCCTACGGCATCGCCCCGCCACAGGGCAGCGCCAGCAAACGCAGCCTGCTCGGCGAGGCGCCGCAGGTGTGCTGCCCGCAGTGCGGAAGCGCCCATACCGAATTGCTCAGCCAGTTCGGCTCCACGGCTTGCAAGGCGCTTTACCGCTGCCGCGAGTGCCTGGAGCCGTTCGACTATTTCAAATGCATTTGAGCCGTGGAGAACGCCATGAGCCAGTTTCACAGCCTGACCATCAAACAAGTGCGCAACGAGACCCGCGATGCGGTGTCGATTGCCTTCGACGTGCCCGAGCACCTGCAGGCGCAGTTCCGTTTCACCCAGGGCCAGTACCTGGTCATGCGCACCCAACTGGATAACGAAGAAGTCCGCCGTTCCTATTCCATCTGCAGCGCCGTGCAGGATGGCGAACTGCGTGTGGCGGTGAAGCGCGTGCCAGGCGGGCGCTTCTCGGCATTTGCCAACGACGTGCTCAAGGCAGGCCAGCAACTGGAAGTGATGCCGCCGTCGGGCAGCTTCTTCGTGCCACTGGAACCGGCCCGCCAGGGCAACTACCTGGGCGTGGCTGCCGGCAGCGGCATCACGCCGATCCTGTCGATCATCGCCACTACCCTGGCCAGCGAGCCGCACAGCCGCTTCACCCTGCTGTACGGCAACCGCTCCAGCTCTGGCGCACTGTTCCGCGACAAGCTGGAAGACCTGAAGAACCGTTACCTCGACCGCCTGAACCTGATTTTCGTGTTCAGCCGCGAGCAGCAGGATGTCGACCTGTACAACGGCCGCATCGATGCCGACAAGTGCGGCCAGTTGTTCTCGCGCTGGATGGACGTTGCCAATCTGGACGCTGCGTTCATCTGCGGCCCACAGGCGATGACCGAGACGGTGCGCGACAGCCTGCAGGCCAATGGCCTGGCCAAGGACCGTATCCATTTCGAGCTGTTCGCAGCCGCCGGCAGCGAAGCCCGTCGTGAAGCCCGCGAGGCGGCGCGCCAAGTGGACTCGGCGCTCAGCCACATCACCGTGATCAGCGACGGCCGCGCCCTTACCTTCGACCTGCCACGCAACACCCAGAACGTGCTGGACGCCGGCAACGCCATCGGCGCCGAGCTGCCGTACTCGTGCAAGGCCGGCGTGTGCTCGACCTGCAAGTGCCGGGTAATCGAGGGCGAAGTGGAGATGGACAGCAACCATGCCCTGGAGGATTACGAAGTGGCGGCCGGGTATGTGCTGTCGTGCCAGACCTACCCGGTGAGCGACAAGGTGGTGCTCGATTTCGACCAGCTGTAGGCCCAAGCCCCTCTCGGACTGACGCGGTCTCTGTAGGAGCGGCCTTGTGTCGCGAAAGGGTCGCAACGCGGCCCCAGGATCCTGGCCCTGATCATGGATTGCCGGGGCTGCTGCGCAGCCCTTTCGCGACACAAGGCCGCTCCTACAAAGGCCGCACCAACAGCATTGCAATGCAACACCCGCGTGACCTCAACAAAACAATTACAACACCCAGAGATCGCAACCCATGACACCCGAACGCATCGAAAGCATCGCCAACCACCCCGACTTCCAGCACCTGGTGCAGCGCAAACGCCGCCTCAACGGCAGCCTGACCCTGGCCATGCTGGTGATCTACTACGGCTTCGTCCTGCTGGTGGCGTTTTCCCCCAGCACCCTCGGCCAGTCCCTCAGCGGTGGCGTGACCACCGTTGGCATGCTGGTGGGCGTGCTGATGGTACTGCTGTCCTTCGCCTTGACCGGCATCTACGTGCACCGCGCCAACAACGTGCTCGACCCGCTCAACGACAAGGTCAAGCAGGAGTGCGCACAATGAACTGGACCGCCATCTCGATGTTCATGGTGTTCGTCTGCTTCACCCTGCTGGTCACCCGCTGGGCTGCCATGCGCACCCGCTCGGCCAGCGATTTCTACACCGCCGGCGGGGGCCTGACCGGCATGCAGAATGGCCTGGCGATCGCCGGCGACATGATCAGCGCCGCGTCGTTCCTGGGCATTTCGGCAATGATGTTCATGAACGGCTACGACGGCCTGCTGTATGCCCTGGGCGTACTGGCCGGCTGGCCGATCATCCTGTTCCTGATCGCCGAACGCCTGCGCAACCTGGGCAAGTACACCTTCGCCGACGTGGTCAGCTACCGCCTGGCACAAACCCCGGTGCGCCTGACCTCGGCCTTCGGCACCCTGGTGGTGGCGCTGATGTACCTGGTGGCGCAGATGGTCGGTGCCGGCAAGCTGATCGAACTGCTGTTCGGCATCAGCTATCTGTACGCGGTGATGCTGGTCGGTGTGCTGATGGTCGCCTACGTCACCTTCGGCGGCATGCTCGCCACCACCTGGGTGCAGATCATCAAGGCAGTGATGCTGCTTTCGGGCACCAGCTTCATGGCCTTCATGGTGCTCAAGCATTTCGGCTTCAGCACCGAAGCGATGTTCGCCAGCGCCGTGGCCGTGCATGCCAAGGGCCAGGCGATCATGGCCCCGGGCGGCTTGCTGTCCAACCCGGTGGACGCCATTTCCCTGGGCCTGGGCATGATGTTCGGTACCGCCGGCCTGCCGCATATCCTGATGCGCTTCTTCACCGTCAGCGATGCCAAGGAAGCGCGCAAGAGCGTGTTCTATGCCACCGGGTTCATCGGTTACTTCTACCTGCTGCTGATCGTTATCGGCTTTGGTGCGATCGTCATGGTCGGCACCGAACCGTCCTACCGTGATGCCACCGGCGCCATTATCGGCGGCGGCAACATGGTCGCCGTGCACCTGGCCCAGGCCGTGGGTGGCAATCTGTTCCTCGGTTTCATCTCCGCCGTGGCCTTCGCCACCATCCTGGCGGTGGTCGCCGGCCTGGCGCTGTCCGGTGCATCGGCCGTTTCCCACGACCTGTATGCCTGCGTGGTGCGCCAGGGCAAGGCCAGCGAGCAGGAGGAAATGCGCGTGTCGCGTATCGCCACCCTGCTGATCGGCCTGCTGGCGGTCATCCTTGGCCTGATGTTCGAGTCGCAGAACATCGCCTTCCTCTCCGGCCTGGTGCTGGCGGTGGCCGCCTCGGTCAACTTCCCGGTGCTGCTGCTTTCGATGTTCTGGAAAGGCCTGACCACCCGCGGCGCGGTGTGCGGCAGCATGGCCGGCCTGGTTTCGGCGGTGCTGCTGGTGGTGCTGGGCCCGGCGGTGTGGGTCAACGTGCTGCATCACGAAAAGGCGCTGTTCCCCTACAGCAACCCGGCGCTGTTCTCCATGAGCCTGGCCTTCCTCGGCGCCTGGGTGTTCTCGGTCACTGACAGCTCCGAACGCGCCAGCCAGGAACGTGGCCGCTACCTGGCCCAGTTCATCCGTTCCATGACCGGAATCGGCGCCGCCGGCGCCAGCAAGCACTGACTCTCAGGGAAGAACAACCATGTCGGGTAAAACAACAACAATGAACCGCACGCACTTCATTTCGGCCGCCTGGCTGGCGACCCTCGCCCTGCCGATGCCGGCGATGGCAGACTTCCTCGGCGACAGCCACGCCCGGTTGGAGCTGCGCAACCATTACCTCAACCGCGATTTCCGCCAAAGCAATGCACCACAGGCCAAGGCCGAGGAATGGGGCCAGGGCTTTACCGCCAAGCTGGAGTCGGGCTTCACCGAAGGCCCGGTCGGCTTTGGTGTCGACGCCATGGGCCAACTGGGCATCAAGCTCGACTCCAGCCGCGACCGGCGCAATACCGGCCTGCTGCCTTTCGGCCCGAACAGCCATGAACCGGTCGACGACTACAGCGAACTGGGCCTGACCGGCAAGGTGCGGGTGGCCAAGAGCACCCTGCGCCTGGGGACCTTGCAACCGATCCTGCCGGTGGTGGTGTACAACGACACCCGCCTGCTGGCCTCCACCTTCCAGGGGGGCCTGCTCACCAGCCAGGACTTGGCCGGCCTGACCTTCAACGCCGGCCGCCTGACCAAGGCCAACCTGCGTGATTCCTCGGGCCGCGACGACATAGGCTACGGCGCCGCCAGCAGCGACCACCTGGACTTCGGCGGCGGCAGCTACGCCATCACCCCGCAAACCAGCGTCAGCTACTACTACGCCAAGCTCGAAGACATCTACCGCCAGCAGTTCGTCGGCCTGATCGATACCCGCCCGCTGGGCGAAGGCCTGAGCCTGCGCACCGACCTGCGCTACTTCGACAGCCGCAACGACGGCGCCGAGCGTGCCGGCAACATCGACAACCGCAACTTCAACGCCATGTTCACCCTCGGCGTACGGGCCCACAAGTTCACCGCCGCCTGGCAGCAGATGTCCGGCGACAGTGCCTTCCCGTTCGTGAACGGCGGCGACCCGTTCACCGTCAACCTGGTCACCTACAACACCTTCACCCGCGCCGGGCTGGACTCGTGGCAGGTGCGCTACGACTACGACTTCGTCGCCATGGGCATCCCCGGCCTGAGCTTCATGACCCGCTACACCGATGGCCGCCACGCCGAAACCGCCACTGTCAGCAACGGCCGTGAGCGTGAGCGCGACACCGACATCACCTATGTCATCCAGAGCGGCCCGTTCAAGGACGTCAGCCTGCGCTGGCGCAACGTCACCTTCCGTTCCGGCAATGGCCTGACCAACGCCGTGGACGAAAACCGCCTGATCATCGGCTACACCGTGGCGCTGTGGTAACAGCGCCCCCTCTACATTGGAGAACAGCATGTCTGCCGCCCCTACCCTGCAAAGCTTCATCGCCGGCCGCTGGCTTGGCCAGCACGGCGCCCAGGCCCTGCGTAGCGCCCTGGATGGCCACGTTTTGGCCTACAGCCACGAAGAGCGCCCGGATTTCGCCGAGGCCGTGGACTTTGCCCGCGCCCGTGGCCTGGCCACGCTGATGGCCATGGACTTCCAGCAACGCGCTGCCCGCCTGAAGGCACTGGCGCTGTACCTGGCCGAGCGCAAGGAGCAGCTTTACGCCCTGTCCCACCACAGCGGTGCCACCCGTGCCGACAGCTGGATCGACATCGAAGGCGGCAACGCCACGCTGTTCTCCTATGCGGGCATCGGCAGCCGTGAACTGCCGTCGGGCAACCTGGTACACGAAGGCCCGGCCATCCCGCTGGGCAAGCAAGGCCATTTCGCCGGCAGCCACATCCTGGTGCCGCGCGCCGGCGTGGCGGTGCACATCAACGCCTTCAACTTCCCCATCTGGGGCATGCTGGAGAAGTTCGCCCCGACCTTCCTGGCCGGTATGCCGTGCATCGTCAAGCCGGCGACCTCGACCAGCTACCTGACCGAGGCCGTGGTGCGCCTGATGAATGCATCCGGGCTGTTGCCCGAAGGCAGCCTGCAACTGGTGATCGGCAGCACCGGCGACCTGCTCGACCGCCTGCAAGGCCAGGACGTGGTGACCTTCACCGGCTCCGCTGACACCGCCGCCAAGTTGCGCGTCACGCCGAACCTGGTGCGCAACTCGGTGCCGTTCACCGCCGAAGCCGATTCGCTCAACTGCGCCATCCTCGGCCCGGACGTTACCCCGGACAGCGAAGAGTTCGACCTGTATATCAAGGAGGTGGTCCGCGAAATGACCACCAAGGCCGGCCAGAAATGCACCGCCATCCGCCGCGCCATCGTACCGGCCAGGCACATCGACGCGGTTGCCACGCGCCTGCGCGAGCGGCTGGACAAGGTGGTTGTCGGTGACCCGTCGCTGGAAGGTGTGCGCATGGGCGCCCTGGCCTCCCACGACCAGCAGCACGATGTGGCCGAGCGCGTGCGCAGCCTGCTGCAGAGCTGCGAGCAGCTGTTCGGCGCCAGCGATGGCTTTGCGCCGCGTGGCGAGGGCGTAGCCGAGGGCGCGTTCTTTGCTCCGACCTTGCTGCAGGCCCGTGACCCGCATGCCGAAGGCGGTGCCCACGATATCGAAGCGTTCGGCCCGGTCAGCACGCTGATGGCCTATGACGACCTCGATGAAGCCCTGGCGCTGGCCGCGCGGGGCAAAGGCAGCCTGGTGGCGACCCTGGTCACCGCCGACCGCAGCGTGGCAGCCATGGCCATTCCAGTGGCTGCCGCCTGGCACGGCCGCTTGCTGGTACTCGACAGCGAGGCGGCCAAGGAATCCACCGGGCATGGCTCGCCATTGCCGCAACTCAAGCACGGCGGCCCGGGCCGCGCTGGTGGTGGTGAAGAGCTGGGTGGCCTGCGTGCCGTCAAGCATTACCTGCAGCGTGCCGCAGTACAGGGTTCGCCGAGCATGCTGACGGCGATAACCGGCGAATACGTGCGCGGTGGCGAAGTGATCGAAACCGAAGTACACCCGTTCCGCCGCTATTTCGAGCAGTTGCGCATCGGCGAGTCGCTGCTCACCCACCGGCGCACCGTGACCGAAGCCGACCTGGTCAACTTCGGCTGCCTGTCGGGCGACCATTTCTACATGCACTTCGACGAGATCGCCGCCAAGCAATCGCAGTTCGGCAAGCGCATCGCCCACGGCTACTTCGTGTTGTCGGCAGCGGCCGGGCTGTTCGTCTCGCCAGGTGAAGGCCCGGTACTGGCCAACTACGGCCTGGATACCCTGCGCTTCATCAACCCGGTGGGCATCGGCGACACCATCCAGGCACGCCTGACCTGCAAACGCAAGATCGACCAGGGCAAGACCAGCCCGCTGGGCCAGCCCCAGGGCGTGGTGGCGTGGGATGTGGAGGTGACCAACCAGCTGGGTGAGCTGGTCGCCAGCTACGACATTCTCACCCTCGTGCTGAAGAAGCCCTGACAGTACCGTTGGTCAGGGGTGGTGGACATCCAACCGACCGCCCCTGGCTGTTGCCGCTCTCATTCAATGAGGGGTGGTCAATGGCTTCGCCTCTCACTCCTGTATTGGGCCCGCCTGATCGCGGGCCTTTTTTTCATCGAGAGCGAGGGTTGCGAGATGAAAGAGTTTACTGCGATGGGTGGCGGCAGCGCACAGGATGACTGGCCAGAGCTCGAGCCGGACCGGCGCAATGACCGGGCAGATGACCCGGATGCCGACCCCAATGTGACTGATGACGAAGAAAACCGCCCGGGCGTGCCGGCCAGCGACCCCGAGTCCGGTGCCTAGACGGCCTGCGCGTACCTGTAGAAGCGGCTTTAGCCGCGAAGAATCCAACGCGGTGCATGGCACCGGCTGCGCCGGTGTTCGCGGGCGCGCCCGCTCCCGCAGGTAGGGCGCACTCCTTGAACTGGTGATGTCCCTGTGGGAGATTGCCCAGCCCTTTGGGCTGCGCTGTCGCGCAGAGAACCAATATCGCTCGTCTGACGCGTCCTTTGTAGGAGCAGCCTTGTGCTGCGAAGAGGCCGGTACAGCCAATAGACAGGCTTCGTCAGCCCCTCTTCGCAGCACAAGGCTGCTCCTACAGGACCTCGCCGAACCAATGAGTCATGTGTTGTTCTATGAGAGCGGGCATGCCCGCGAAGCAGGCGACACAGTGCTTTGGGCTAGGGATCACATTGTCGCCGCTGGCCCCCCCACCGACTGGTTCGGCTTGCTGCCGGATACCCGCCAGCTCACCGCGGTAATCCCGTAGCGCTCGGCCATCGGCCTGCTGACTTTCCTGATTTTTTCGCGCCCGAACTTCGGAATGATGCCGATGCCCGCATCACAACTTGCCCAATGCCAGGCCTCGGCGTTGTCCAGCGTCTCCAGACGGATGATGAAACTGCGCGGCTTGCCATGCAGTTGGTAATCGATGATGTATAGCTGTGGGCCAGGCATCGCAGGGGCCTCCTCTTCTCCATGGATGACACCCTGATTGATCGGGGTACGGCCAGAAGATTCAAAAAAATGTCGAGCAACAGGTACCAAAGGCCATTGCAGCCCCGGTACACAGGAGGTAGCCGGCACCCGGCACTGCGGGTATCGGGTGCCCAGAAGCACTCAACTCACTGTTGGCGGCCCCCGCCGTGGCTGTTCTGGCCGCCCTTGCGACCGGCCTCCGATGCCCGTTGGCGGTCGTTGGCGAAGTTGCCGCCAGACGCCTGCCCACCCTTGTGCCCCGCGCGGGAGGCCCGTTCCCGGTCATTGGCAAAATTGCCAGGGTTGGTTTCCTTGGTGCCGCCGCGCTGGCTGGTTCGCTCTTGATCCTGCGCCATGTGGTATCTCCTTGCGATGGATTGGCTGCTCGCATGGATGTTTGCCATGCCTTGGTTCCGAGCCGCCGATCACAGACTTTGCTCAATGGTTTTGCCAGCAACTGACCAACGGCACCAAACGTGTGTCGGCAAAAGGTTTGGGCGGCGGATGCAGGCGGGTCGCACTTTCCTTCGCAAGCAGAGGTCTCAATAGCATGGCGACGGCCTATAATCCCGCCACACACACGCCCGATGATGCTGCTAAGGGCGGAACGTTCCGGTCTGCACAAGGCTCCGTCCATGAAGTCGTCCCCCAAGCAACCTGCCTCGCCCCAGAACCCGGCACTCAGCCCCAGCCACCTGGATTTTCCGGTGGTGGGCATCGGTGCATCGGCAGGCGGCCTGGAAGCGATCTGTACGCTGTTCCGGCAAATGCCCAGCGATTGCGGCATGGCCTTCGTCGTGGTCCTGCACCTGTCCCCCGACCACCAGAGCGTCGCCGACCGCATCATCCAGGACACCACGCAAATGCCGGTGCGCCAGGTGACTGAGCCGGTGCCCATCGAGCGCAACCATATCTACGTGATTTCACCGGCCAATCGCCTGTCCACCAACGACGGCTACCTGCGGGTGACCCCGGCCAACCGGCGCCGTGGCGACCACGTGGCCATCGACCTGTTCTTCCGTGACCTGGCTGACGTGCACAAGGACCACGCCTTCTGCGTGGTGTTGTCCGGTACCGGTGCCGATGGCGCCGTGGGCCTGTCGCGGATCAAGGAGCAAGGCGGTGTGACCCTGGCGCAGACACCGGACGACGCCCAGTACGACAGCATGCCCCGTGCCGCAATCGAGACCGGCATGGTCGACCTGGTGCTGCCGGCGGCAGAAATGCCGCAGAAGCTGCTGGAGCTGTGGCGCAATGCCCGCCAGGTCAGGCTCCCGGAAATCGAAGACGATACCCTGCCTCCGGCCTTGGGCACCCGAGTCGGCGATGCCCAGGCCAGCGAGCCGATGCTCGAAGAGATCCTGCTGCAGTTGCGCAGCAATACTGGCCACGACTTTCAGCACTACAAGCGCGCCACGGTACTGCGACGCATCGAGCGCCGCCTGCATGTGACCGGCCAGGCAGACCTGGCGGCCTACCTGCATTACCTGGAACAGTACCCCGCGGAATCCAGGGCCTTGCTGGCCGACATGCTGATCGGCGTGACCAATTTCTTCCGCGACCGCGAAGCGTTCGAAGCCCTGGAGCGCCATGTGTTGCCACAGCTGGTCTGCGAACGCGACCCGGCCGAGGGCGCGGACGAGATACGCGTGTGGTCGGCCGGCTGCTCCACCGGCGAAGAGGCGTACAGCCTCGCCATGCTGGTTTGCGAGCAGCTGGCACTGGAGCAGCGCTCGCACAAGGTACAGGTGTTCGCCACCGACCTGGACGAACGCGCCATCGGCATCGCCCGCAGTGGCTCATACCCCGAGGCGATTGTCACCGACGTGCCGCCCAGCCGGCTGCGCCAGTTCTTCCTCAAGGAAGACCAGCATTACCGGGTGCGCAAAGAGGTTCGCGAAAAGGTGCTGTTCGCCCGGCACAACCTGCTGTCGGACCCACCGTTCTCGCAGATCGACCTGATTGTCTGCCGCAACCTGCTGATCTACCTGGACCGCGAGGTGCAGCGTGACATCCTGCAGATGTTCCACTTCGCTCTGCGCCCGGGTGGCTACCTTTTCCTCGGGTCGTCCGAGTCGGCCGACATGGCCAGTGAACTGTTCGCCCCGGTGGACAAACGCAACCGCATTTTCCGCGCACTCGATGCCAGCAATACCGGCCGCCGTTCCGGCCGTCAGCTGGCCGGCACATCTGCCGCCAGCATGCCACTGGAAACGCTGGCCAAGGCCAAGCCGGGGCGCAAGCCATCGTTCGCCGACCTTCACTACCGCGCCCTGGCGCGTCGCATGCCGCCCAGCCTGATCGTCGATATCGATGGCAATATCCTGCACATGAGCGAAGGCGTAGGGCGTTTCCTGCAACTGGCCGGTGGCGAACCGAGCCGCAGCTTGCTCAACCTGGTGCTGCCGCCCCTGCGCCTGGCCCTGCGCAGCACCTTGTTCCAGGCGCGCCAGGGGACCGAGGCGGTCACCTCGCGCCCTGTCGACCTGGCGGAAACCATGGGCAAGCTGCAGGTGGAAATCACCGTGCAGCCGTACAAGGACGACCTCAGCGCCAGCGATTGCCTGCTGGTGGTGTTCGAGGAACGCGCGCCCGACCCGTCCCTGCCGTTACCCGGCGTCATCCGCCAGACCGACAGCATGGTGCTGCACAACCTCGAACGCGAACTGCAGCGCACTCGCCTGCAACTGCAGGAAACCATCGAGCAGTCAGAGGTCTCCAGCGAGGAGCTGACGGCTTCCAACGAAGAGATGCAGGCCATCAACGAGGAGTTGCGGTCGGCCAGCGAAGAACTGGAAACCAGCAAGGAAGAGCTGCAGTCGATCAACGAGGAACTGCTCACGGTCAACTACGAGCTGAAGAACAAGGTCGAGGAAACCGACAAGGTCAACGACTACCTCAGCAACCTGATCGCCTGCACCGAGATCGCCACGGTGTTCGTCGACCGCAACCTGCATATTCGCTGGTTCACGCCCCGCGCCACCGACCTCTTCAATATCCTGCCAGTCGATACCGGCCGTTCCCTGCTCGACATCACCCACTGCCTGGATTACCCGGCGCTGGCCGACGATGCCCGCGCCGTGGCCCAGGGCGAGGCCGTCATCGAGCGTGAAATCGGCGGCCAAAGCGATCACTGGTACCTGGCGCGCCTGCTGCCCTACCGCTCCAGCGAGCAGAAAATCGACGGCACGGTGCTGACCTTCATCGACATCAGCAGCAGCCATGCCGCCGAAGAGCGCGTGCGCCTGGGCGAAGAGCGCCTGAGCAAGCAGTTGGCCGAGACGCAGAGTACCAACCACATGAAGGACGAGTTCTTCGCCGTCATGTCCCATGAGCTCAAGCACCCGCTGAACCTGATCCAGCTCAATGCCGAAATCCTGCGCCGCCTGCCGTCGCTGCGCAACATCAGTGCAGCGAGCAAGGCCGTGGGTACCATTTGCGACGCGGTAACCAGCCAGGCGCGGATCATCGACGACCTGCTGGA
The DNA here is from genome assembly GCF_013305685.1 of Pseudomonas sp. 13159349. NCBI lineage: Bacteria > Pseudomonadati > Pseudomonadota > Gammaproteobacteria > Pseudomonadales > Pseudomonadaceae > Pseudomonas > Pseudomonas sp. 13159349. The sequence continues at coordinate 3,052,231 of NZ_CP045553.1, forward strand.
TGTGGCGCGCATTCGGACCGGCAAGCTTAAGCTCAAGACCCAACCTGTGGATCTGCTCGCCCTCCTGCAGGGCATCCATGATGTGGTGGTGAGCGAGCAACACCCCTGCCCGGTTCGCCTGGAGCTGCCCGCCGACACCCTGCCGGTGATGATCGAAGGTGACGTTACCCGCCTGGAGCAGATCATCTGGAACCTGCTCAACAACGCGCTGAAGTTCAGCTCGGCGGGCAATGAGATACGCCTGGTGCTGAGCCACGACGAAAACCACGCGCGGTTGCAGGTGATCGACCATGGCGTAGGCCTGAGCCACGACAGCCTCGAGCACATCTTCGACCTGTTCAGCCAGGCTACGCCGCAACAGGCCAGCCACAGCCGCGAGGGCCTGGGCATCGGCCTGTCGCTGGTACGGCAACTGGTCGAGGCCCATGGCGGTAGCGTACGCGCCAAGTCACCGGGGCTGGGCCTGGGCTGCACCTTTGAGGTCACCCTGCCACTTTGCGATACGCAACTCCCGCAGCGTGAGCAAGGCTCGGAGCCACTGAGCGAGGGCCGCCTTAATGGAATTCGCGTGTTGCTGGTGGACGATTCCGTAGAAGTGCTGGCGGTAATGCAGGAGCTGCTGGAAATGGAGAGCGCCACTGTCAATGCCTTCAGCAAGCCACGTGAGGCCCTGGACGCCGCTGCGGGTGAGGAATACGACATCATCCTGTCCGATATCGGCATGCCGGTGATGGACGGCCATGCGCTGATCAAGGCCCTGCGTGGCTACGTGCACCTTCGCCATACCCCGGCCATCGCCCTGACCGGCTATGGCGCCAGCGCCGACCAGTACAAGTCACGCCAGTCCGGCTTTGACCGGCACCTGAACAAACCGGTGGGCTATGACGAGCTGGTCGAGGCCATCGAGGCCCTCAGCGGTTCGGTGCCTTACTGACCGTTGGTCGCTTTCAACGCAACGTTCATTGCCGCCGGGGGCCGAATCTACATGGAATGAGGGATTCGCCCGGGAGCCTGAATGAAACCAGTCAAGCATCGCGCAACGATCATCTGCCGGCATGGCAAACAAACCCATAAATGGCTGTGGGTGAGAAAGCCCAACGCCGCCTGGACCCTGCCCGGCGGCAGGATCGAGCCCGGCGAGACGCCAGTACAGGCAGCGGAGCGTGAATTGCTTGAGGAAACCGGGTTGCAGGCAGAATCGCTGACCCTGCTGATGCGCCACGAAGCGGCAGAGCGCATGCATTATGTGTTCGAAGCGGAGTTCGCCGACGCCCCACATCCCAAGGCCCTGCGTGAAATTGCTGATTGCCGGTTCGCCCACCTGGACCAGGTGCCCATGCTCAAGGACGAGATCAAGCTGCTGATCCGCTCGTTGCTGGCGTGTGACCGGGCAATGGCAGCGTCAGTGAGGTAGACCTTTTTCTCCTGTGCCGGCCCTTTCGCGGGCTTGCCCGCTCCCACAAGTACTTCACCGCTTCTGAAGCATGTGCTGAACCTGTGGGAGCGGGCATGCCCGCGACGAGGCCGGCACAGGTATCAGCTAGGCATGCACACTCCACTGACAAGCCTCCACCTCGATCGGCATCTCGTCTATGGCATGGATCATCCCGTTCGCCAATGCCTCCCGGGGCCCGAGTATCCGCGGGTAGGCCATCAGATACCGCGGTACATCCAGCACCTCGTCCGCCCCTTCGGTCCGCTCGGCGACGATTTGCGCGTATAACCGCAGGTCATAATCCAGGCTCATCGCATATTCAGCCATGCGTGAGTGGTCGACCGAGCCATGCAAGGTCCAGTGGAAAGGATGAAACAGGAACTTGCTGTAACTGCATGCCGTGCGCCGTTCCCCGGCCAGGAAGATGATGTTGCCCATGGATTCCACCGTACCCAGGTTGTGGGTATGCACCTCGACCGGTAACGCCCGCAGAAAGTTGTACAAAGTAAACCCGTAGCTGCATTCACCGCCCATGGTGGCGATGTTCAGTTGCAGGGCGTCGGCGCCCTGCTGCAACGCCCGCGAACAGGTGTTGATCAGGTTGCCGCAGGTGGATGAATTGATAGGCCCGGTGAAGTGGACGATATGTCTGGCCATGCTTGCCTCCAAGGTTGGCAGGTCATTCCTTGGTTGAATGCGCATCGTCACCCTGCCCGGCCATCTGCCGGTATTGCTTGCGCAGGGCATGCAGCTCGGCCGGATCCATGTCTTCAAGGTCCAGCAGCGCCTTGTGCGCCTGTTGGGTGGTGCGCAACAGCTCATCGATCTTGATGTGCAGTTCGTCGTTGTCGCGGTTCTGGGTGTTCTGGATCAGGAACACCATGAGAAACGTGATGATGGTGGTCGAGGTGTTGATCACCAGTTGCCAGGTGTCGTTGAAGCCGAACAGCGGCCCGGTCACTGCCCAGATCAGGATCAGCAGGCAGGCGATGCCAAAAGTCAGCGGGCGGCCGGCCCAATTGGCCAGCCATTGGGCGAAACGGTCGAATTTCATCCTGGCGCCCTTCCTCGTAGCAGGTATGCGGTGGAAACGCCGCAGGCCGCAAAGTTCCACGCGGCATCAGCCTTTTCCGTTGGTCAACCGTGCTGAACCCTGGCCGCTGTTCACCAGTCGCACCTTCAGAGTGACCGAACAAGGACTGGCAATGAGGAAGGCAGCGTGAGCGATATCCGCATCGGCATCTCCGGTTGGCGCTACGGCCCGTGGCGCAAGGATTTCTACCCGAAGGGCCTACCCCAGGACGACGAACTGGCGTTCGCTTCGCGGGCGGTCAACAGCATTGAAATCAACGGCTCGTTCTACAGCCTGCAAACACCCGAACGCTACCAGGGCTGGCATGACCAGACGCCGCCCGGCTTCGTGTTCGCGGTAAAAGCCCCGCGCTACATCACCCATGTACGGCGGCTCAAGGACATCGAAGAAGCCGTGGCCAATTTCTTCGCATCCGGGCCGCTGCTGCTCGGCAAGAAGCTGGGCCCGTTCCTGTGGCAGTTTCCGCCGAACATGAAGTTCGACGAGGGCCGCTTCGCCCGTTTTCTCGAACTGCTACCGCACAGCCGCAAGGAGGCCCGCGAATGCGCACAGGGGTGTGCGCAGCGCCTGAAGGACAACGGCAGCACCGATATCAGGGGCAACGCACGGCTGCGCCACGCGGTGGAAATCCGCAACGAAAGCTTTTTGTGCGAAGCCTTCATCAAGTTGCTGCGCAAGCACCAGGTAGCGCTGGTAGTGGCCGACAGTGCCGGTAAATGGCCCTATGTCGAGGACCTTACCGCCGACTTCGTGTACATGCGCCTGCATGGCGATGTCGAGCTGTACAGCAGTGGCTATACCGCCCAGGCGCTGCGGCGCTGGAAGCAGCGCATCCAGCACTGGAGCCAGGGCCGCCAGGCCGACGATGCCCAGCTGGTGGTGCCTGGGCCGCCACCGCGGCGCGCCGCCCGTGACGTCTACTGCTATTTCGACAACGACCAGAAAGTCCATGCGCCTTATGACGCCCGGCGCCTGTTGCAGAAGCTGTCGCTGGACCATGAACTGATGACCGAGCCTGGCGTGGTGCCGGAGGTGACCCTGTGAACAGGACCCTGCCTGCCCCGCACGGCATCATCGACAAGATCACCGCCGTGCGTCGGCTGAATGTGCTGACGTTGAACGTGCACAAGGGCTTCACCTTCTTCAATCGGCGCTTCATCCTGCCCGAGTTGCGCGAAGCCGTGCGCGCCACCGGCGCCGACCTGGTGTTCCTGCAGGAGGTGCACGGCAGCCACCAGCAACATGCCCTGCGCCACCCGGCCTGGCCGGATACGCCACAGTACGAGTTCCTGGCCGACAGCATGTGGCCGCAGTTCGCCTACGGCCGCAATGCGGTGTACCCCCATGGGGACCACGGCAACGCGCTGCTGTCGAAATTCCCCATCAGCCGCTTCGACAACCTGGACGTCTCGGTGCAGGGCAACGAGCAGCGCGGGCTGCTGCACTGCCAGCTGGAGGTGCCGGGCCATGACCAGGTACATGCGGTGTGCGTGCACCTCGGCCTGCGCGAGGCCCACCGGCAACGCCAGGTAAAGCTGCTGCTGGACCTGCTCGACAGCCTGCCGCCCAAGGCGCCGGTAATCATCGCCGGCGATTTCAACGATTGGCGGCTGAAGGCCGATGCCGTGCTGTGCGAACACCTGGTAGAGGCCTTCGGCGAGCATTTCGGCACCCCGGCGCGCAGTTTTCCGGCGCGTCTGCCGCTGTTGCGCCTGGACCGCATCTACCTGCGCAATGCCATGCCCGGCACTGCCCAGGTGCTGTCGAAGTACCCGTGGTCGCACCTTTCCGACCACGCCCCTCTGGCTGCGGAGATCAAACTGTGAACCGACCCTGGGTAGACGGCAACAGCGTGCAGTTGCTGATCAATGGCGAGCAATACTACCCCCGCGTGTTCGAGGCCATGGCCCAGGCACGGGAGGAAATCCTGCTGGAGACCTTCATCATCTTCGATGACAAGGTTGGCCAGCAATTGCAGCAGGTACTGATAGATGCCGCCCACCGCGGCGTGCGTGTCGAAGTGGCCGTGGATGGCTACGGCACGGCCGACCTGCCCGACTCCTTCATTGCGGCCATGACCGATGCCGGGGTCAGTTTCCATGCCTTCGACCCGCAGCCGCGGCTGGTGGGCATGCGCACTAACCTGTTCCGGCGCCTGCACCGCAAGATCGTGGTGGTCGATGGCGAGCGGGCCTTCATTGGCGGCATCAACTATAGCGCCGACCACCTAGGCGATTTTGGTGCCATGGCCAAGCAGGACTATGCCGTGGAAGTCGCCGGCCCGGTGGTGGCGCAGGTGCATGCCGCCAGCAAGCGCCTGATGTCGCCGGTGCTGCAGCCGCCCAGCGCGGTACGGCCGCTGACCGAGCCTGCCGGTACCTGCAGCGCCGTGCTGGTCGAGCGCGACAACGGGGTGCGCAGCACCGATATCGAGGCCCACTACCTGCAGGCGTTTCGCAGCGCCCGGCAGCGTATCGTGGTGGCCAACGCGTATTTCTTCCCGGGCTACCGGTTGATGCGTGAACTGCGCAATGCGTCCCGGCGTGGCGTGGAGGTGCGGCTGATCCTGCAGGGCCAGCCAGACATGCGCTGGGTGCGGGCGCTGTCGCGGCTGTTGTACAACTACCTGCTGCGCGATGGTGTGGCCATTCACGAGTATTGCCAGCGGCCGCTGCACGGCAAGGTGGCGCTGGTGGACGATGAGTGGGCCACGGTCGGCTCCAGCAACCTGGACCCGCTCAGCCTGTCGTTCAACCTGGAAGCCAACCTGTTCATCCGTGATCGCGCCTTCAACCAGCAGCTCAACCAGCACCTGCAGCAGCTGGCCCGCGAACAATGCAAGCCGGTCACCCTGGAACGCATGGTTCGCGGCTACTGGTGGCGGGCGCCGCTGATTTTCGTGTGCTTCCACGTGATCCGCCATTTCCCGCGGATTGCCGGCTGGTTCCCGGCGCACCGCCAGCACCTGCGCTCGGTGCAGCCGGAGGCCGAGGCACAGGGTGACTACCACGAGGGCCAAACCTGATGGCGCGTAAACACTGGCAAACCTGGGGCAAGCGGCTGTTCACCCTGGCATTCCTGATCCTGATCCCTGCGCTGTTGTACCTGCTGGCGCGCAACCTGGACTGGAACGAGGTGCGCCAGTCGTTGCTGGCCTACAAGCCCGGCACCCTGGCCATAGGCCTGGCGCTGGCCGGGTGCAGCTACCTGACGTTCGCCAGCTACGACCTGCTGGCCCGGGACTACACCGGCCACCACCTGCCGGCACGCCAGGTTTTGCCAGTGGCCTTCGTGTGCTATGCCTTCAACCTGAATTTCACCACCTGGGTGGGTGGGGTTGCCTTGCGCTACCGGCTTTACAGCCGCCTGGGCCTGGACACGGCTACCATCACCCGCATCCTCACCCTGGGCCTGCTGACCAACTGGATGGGCTACATGCTGCTGGCTGGCACCGTGTTCGCCTTGCGCCTGGTCGAGCTGCCCGCCAACTGGGCGGTCGGTGCCAGCGGCCTGCAACTGATCGGCGTGGTGTTGCTGGCGATTGCCGCTGGCTACCTGCTGGCCTGTGGCTTCGCCAAAAAGCGCACCTGGCGCTGGCGCGACCATGAGGTAACGCTGCCGTCGCTGCGCCTGGCGCTGTGCCAGGTTGTACTGGGTGCCAGCAACTGGGCGCTGATGGCGCTGCTGATCTTCTGGTTGCTGCCTGGCGAAGCCTTCTACCCGTCGATTCTTGGCATCCTGCTGATCAGCTGCGTTGCTGGTGTGGTTGCGCATATCCCGGCCGGGCTGGGTGTGCTGGAAACGGTGTTCCTGGCCCTGCTGCATGGGCAGCTTGCCCAGGGCACGCTGGTGGCGGCCCTGCTGGGCTACCGCACGTTGTACTACCTGGTGCCGCTGTTGCTGGCGGTGCTTGTCTACCTGATCCTCGAGAAACGCGCCAAGGCCATGCGCCGGCGCGAGAAGCCTGCCCAGACCTGACAAGGGCCATTGGCCCGGGAGGTGGCAAATGCGTGGCGCTGTCTTGAAGCCGATGTTGATACTGATGATGGCCAGCCTGCTCAGCGGCCAGGCCCTGGCCGAAGCCTGCAACGTGCTCACCCGTTCCTCCAGCGAGGCGGTAACGCCGGTGGAGCGACACAGCTGCTACAGCTACAGCAACCTGCCCGCCGAAGCGATCAACTGGTCGTGCAGCAATGAGAGCAAGGACATGCTCAACAGCGAAAAGCACAAGGTCGCGCGCTGTGCGGATGGCAGCGTTGGTAGTTGCATCGCACCGTTGACCCAGGAAGCATTGGCCAACCCAAAGGCAACTGGCGGTGACAAGCCGGCGTTGCCCAAGGATGCACGGGTGATCACCTACTACTACGACACCCCCAGCCTGGGCCAGGCCCGCACCGATTGCGAGCGTAGCAATGGTATCTGGCAGACTCACTGATTCTGCGGGCCTGCGCGCTGCTTTGTGTAGGAGCGGCCTTGTGTCGCGAAAGGGCCGCAAAGCGGCCCCGGCAATTTTCCGTGCGAAGCTGAAATTCTGGGGCCGCCTCGCGGCCCGTTCGCGACACAAGGCCGCTCCTACAGGATCATCACAGCCCCATAGACCTATGCAGAAGCTATGGGACGGCGATGTTTCAGGGCGAAATCGGGTCACTCGCCGGAAAAGTCTCGTCCAGCGCATTGTCCACGGCGCTTTCCTTGGTTTTTCCCCCACAGTGGCAATCCGGCATCCGGCACGGTTCGCCATTGCGATGCCCGCTGGCACAGGCCTCGCAGCAATACACCTTGCCTTCGAGCTGCAAGGCATTGGCATCCACGGTGCAGGAACAATCTGCACAGGCACAACGCAACTCGTTCATGGCTTGCTCTCCTCGTCATCGATCACATCATCGGTCCACGGTTCGCCATCAAGCGGTGCGGAGCGGGCCAGTTCGGCTTCGTCCAGGCCTATGCCGCCGCCAATCTCATTGGCCTCTACCCGCCTAAGGGTCTTGTCTGCAGGGCCACCGCTGCCACCGGGTTCGTGCGGGTCACGGGCGCCGGTCTCGTCCAGCAAAGTGTCCGGGCTAAGGTCGTCGTAGGTGACGTTGTCCTCGTGCAGGCTGTCGCTCAACGCCTCGCCGCCAGTCATGCCGCTTTCGGCAACGCGCCGCGGTGGGAACTCGCGGGCCACGTCCGCGGCCGGTCGCTCGTCACCCGCACGCCCCTCGCGCTCGTCCAGGCGCTCGTCGAAGTCCAGTTCATGCACGCTGCCCATGCGGTCTTCGGTATCGTCGATTTCAGTGGGGGTATAGGGCTTCGGTTCATCTGTTCGGGCCATGTGCGTTCTCCGTCAGGTGGCTTCATTCGGTCGACTGCACCTGCTGCTGGAAGATTCAGAGTTTTTTTGAACTACCGCCCGGGCCGCTGCCTCCGAGATTAGAGACTGCGAACCGCCCGGAGCCCGCCATGGCCAAGCCCCTGCAGGAATATGCGCGCAAGCGCGACTTCAATGCCACGCCCGAGCCCAGCGGCAAGCGCAGCCGTGGCAAACGGGCTCACGCGCTGCAGTTCTGCATCCAGAAGCACGATGCCAGCCACCTGCACTACGACTTCCGCCTGGAACTCGATGGCACGCTGAAAAGCTGGGCCATCCCCAAAGGGCCGTCGCTGGACCCCAAGGTGCGCCGCCTGGCCGTGCACGTGGAGGACCACCCGCTGGACTACGCCGACTTCGAAGGCCATATCCCCGAAGGGCATTACGGCGCGGGCGACGTGATCGTCTGGGACCGGGGCATCTGGGAGCCCGAAGGTGATGCGCATGAGGCCTATGCCAAGGGCAAACTGCGTTTCCGCCTGCAAGGCGAAAAGCTCGGCGGTGTATGGAACCTGTTCCGCACCCACCTGGCCGGCAAGAAGGAGCAGTGGATGCTGGTCAAGTCGCACGACGGCCTGGCGCGCAGCGAAGCCGACTACAGCATCGTCGACGCCCAGCCCGACAGCGTGCTCAGCGACCGCACGCTGGTGCCGCGCAAGCCGACAGCAAAAAAGGCCGCCGCGCCACGTCGCAAAGCCGCCAGCAAAGGCCGGAAGGTGCCGTTGCCGGCGCAGCTGCAGCCACAACTGGCGACCTTGGTCGACTCCCCGCCCAGTGGCGACTGGCGCTACGAGGTCAAGTTCGACGGTTACCGCATCCTTGCCCGCATCGACGGTGATGACGTGCGCCTGTTCACCCGCAATGGCCATGACTGGAGCGGCAAGATGCCCAGGCAGGTTGCCGCTTTGCGTGCGCTGGGCCTCGATTCGGCCTGGCTCGATGGCGAGGTGGTGGTGGCTGGCGAAAACGGCGCGGCGGACTTCCAGGCGCTGCAGAACGCTTTCGACACCGAGCATGACGAGCACATCACCTATTACCTGTTCGACTTGCCCTTCCTGGGCGGCCAGGACCTGCGCCAATTACCGCTGCAGGACCGGCGCGACACCTTGCAGCGCTTGCTGGAACACAACGAATCGGACGTACTCAAGTACTCCGCCGACTTTGACCAGCCGGTCGAATCCCTGCTCGACAGCGCCTGCCGGCTGCAACTCGAGGGCCTGATCGGCAAGCGCGTCGACAGCCCCTACAGCGGCCGCCGCAGCCCCGACTGGATCAAGCTCAAGTGCAAGCAGCGCCAGGAGTTCGTGATCGTCGGCTACACCGACCCCAAAGGCAGCCGCAGCGGCTTTGGTGCCCTGCTGCTGGCCTTGCACGACAACGACAGCGGCGAGTTGCGCTATGCCGGCAAGGTCGGCACCGGCTTCAGTGCAACCACGCTGGCCAGCATCCATGCCCGGCTCAAACCATTGGAAACCGCCAAGCCGGCCCTGCCCAACCCGCCCACCGGGGCCGAAGCCCGGGGCGTGCACTGGCTGAAACCGCAACTGCTGGCCGAAGTCGCCTATGCCCAGATGACCCGTGACGGCATCGTGCGCCACTCGGTGTTCCACGGCCTGCGCGATGACAAACCGGCTACCGCCATCGACCTGGAGCGCAGCATGCCCGCCAAGACCCTGCCCAAGCGCAAGCAGGCCAAGGCCCCCGAGGCTTTGGGCGAGCTGCGCCTGACCCACCCCGAGCGGGTGGTCGACGCCACCAGCGGCGTTACCAAGCGCGAGGTCGCCGAGTACTACGCCGCAGTCAGCCAATGGATACTGCCCCAGCTCAAGAATCGCCCGGTGGCGCTGGTACGTGCACCGGACGGGCTGGCCGGGGAGCTGTTCTTCCAGAAGAACGCCGGCCAGTTGCATCTGCCCAACGTGCTCAGCTATGACAAGGCCGAGGCCGGCCAGGCGGCGATGGTCATCAATCGCGCCGACACCTTGATCGGCGCAGTGCAGATGAACATGCTCGAACTGCACACCTGGAACGCCACCGACAAGGACTTCGACAAGCCCGACCGCTTCGTCCTCGACCTTGACCCGGACCCGGCGCTGCCGTGGAAGGCCATGCTGGAAGCCACCCAACTGGCCCTCACCTTGCTGGATGAACTGGGCCTGAAGGTGTTTCTCAAGACCAGTGGCGGCAAAGGCATGCACCTGGTAGTGCCCATGACCCGGCGTGCCAGCTGGGATGAGGTCAAGGCATTCAGCCACGGCATCGTCGATTACCTGGCCAGGTTGTTCCCCGACAGGCTCAGTGCCGTGTCCGGGCCCAAAAATCGCATCGGGCGCATCTTCATCGACTACCTGCGCAACGGCAAGGGGGCTACCACCGCCTGCGCGTATACCCTGCGCGCCCGCGAAGGCCTGCCGGTATCCGTGCCGATCTGGCGCGAGGAACTGCCGCAACTCAAGGGCGCCAACCAGTGGAACATCGGCAACGTGCTTGAACGACTGGCCGACGTGGACGACCCCTGGGCCGATTATGGCAAGACCAGGCAATCGATCACCGTGGGCATGCGCAAGCAGCTGGGGCTGGCCTGATGACGACTTGCCTTCAGCGCTACGCCCGCAATGCCTCACCAAGGAGCCGAGCCCATGAGCATTGTCCAGGATTTTGACCTGACCAACCTCGATCGCCTGTTGCGAGCCTTCGGCGAGCGGCAGCAACCGCTCAACCTCGATACCCAGTTGCCGCAGCTGATTCAGGCACTGCAAGCCGACCACCTCGACCTGCTGCCCCTGCCCGGCCAGGGCAATACGCTACGGCGCTGGCAAACCCTGGCCCGGGTGGCAGGCTGTGACCTGGCCTTGGCCAAGCTGTACGAGGGCCACACCGACGCGTTGGCGATCCTTGCCGAATGCGCGGCTGCACACCACGCTGCCGAGGGTATATGGGGCGTGTGGGCCGCCGAACCGCCGGATGCCCGCGCCTGCATTGTCGCCCGTGATGGCGACCAGGTCCGCCTGGAGGGTCGCAAGGCCTGGTGTTCGGGCGCACTGCAGATCGACCGGGCGCTGGTCACGGCCTGGGACCAGCACGGCCAGCCCCAGCTGGTGGCCATCGAACTGTCCCATCCCAGCCAGGACCTTGCCATAGACCGCTGGCAGGCCATCGGCATGGCCACCACCGCCAGTGTCGAAGTCGAGTTCAACCACACCCCTGGCATCGCCATCGGCCGCCCCGGGCAATACCTGTCACGCCCCGGCTTCTGGCATGGCGGTGCTGGCATTGCAGCCTGCTGGTACGGCGCCGCCGAGGCATTGGCCGATTACCTGCGCGAACACTGCCGCAACCCCCGCCCCGACCCACATGCCGATGCTCACCTGGGCGCGGTCGATGCCGCCTTGTACGGCGCCAGGGCGGCACTGCGCGAATGCGCGGCATGGATCGACCGCCAGCCAGGCGCAGACGCCAGCTTCGAAGTGCGCCGCACCCGCGCCCAGGTCGAACAGGCCGTTGAACAGGTGATCCACCACGTTGGCCGTGCGCTGGGCGCCACTCCTTTCTGCCGTGACAACCACTTTGCCCGGCTGAGTGCCGACTTGCCGGTGTTCCTGCGCCAGAGCCATGCCGAGCGCGACTTGGCGGCGCTCGGGGAACAGTTGGCAAAACAGCCGGCGGGAGTCTGGCAACTATGAGCGAGAACCTGATCCGGGCGAACAGCGGTACACCGTGGGCGGACTGGCAGCAGGCCGCGCACCTGGCCAGGGCCACCTGGATCACCCCTCAGCAATTGTGCCCGCCGGGCCGCCGCCTGGTGCTGCTGGCACCGCACCCCGATGACGAGATTCTCATGGCCGGTGGGCTGCTGGCGGGCTTCCACGGCCGGGAAGACGACCTGGTGCTGATTTCCGCCACCGATGGTGAAGCCAGTCACCCCGGCTCTACCCACTGGAGCGAACACCGCCTGCGCCGGCAAAGGCCACTGGAGAGCCGCCATGCCCTGCAACAGCTTGACCTCGACCTCGGCCGCCTGGACTGGCGGCGGCTCCACCTCAAGGACGGCGCGTTGCCACGTGACGAGGCGTTTCTGCTCAACCACCTGAGCCAGTTGCTCAGGCCTGACGACCTGCTGATGGCTACCTGGAGCGGCGATGGCCACTGTGACCACGAAGCAGTAGGCCGGGCTGCCGCGCAGGCGGCCCGGATGCGCAAGGTGCAATGCCTGGAGGTACCTGTGTGGGCGTGGCACTGGGCACGACCGGACGACCCGCGTCTGCCGTGGCCGCGTGCCCACCGCATTCAGCTGGACGAGGCCCGCCTGGCCCTCAAGCGCAAGGCCCTGGCCGCCCATGTCAGCCAACTCGAACCGGACGGCCAGCGCCCGTCCGTACTGCCGCCGAACTTGCTGGATTGTCTGCTGCAACCTTTCGAACTGGTGTTCCTGTAAATGGAGTTGTCATGAGCCTCGACCCACAGTATTTCGCCGACCTATACGCCACCAGTGAAGACCCTTGGGCCTTTCGCACCCGCTGGTACGAAAAGCGCAAGCGCGAGCTGGTCATGGCCTGCCTGCCGCGCCAGTGCTACCAGCGCGTGTTCGAGCCCGCTTGCGCCAATGGCGAGCTCAGCGCCTTGCTGGCCGAGCGTTGTGCCAACCTGGTGTGTCAGGACCTGGACCCTACTGCGGTAGCGCTGGCCGGTGAACGCTTGGCTGGGCTGCGCAATGTCTCGGTGGAGCTGGCGCGGCTGCCGGCGGACTGGCCAGGTGGGCGTTTCGACCTGATCGTGCTGAGCGAGGTGGGTTACTACCTCGACCCGACCGACTGGTTGCAGGTGATCGAACAGTCAGTGGCCAGCCTGACCTACGACGGCGGGCTGCTGGCCTGCCACTGGAAGCATCCCATCGCCGGCTGCCCGCAGGACGGGCGTGAAGTGCACCGCATGCTAGCCCGGCACCTTCCGCTGTATCTGCAGTTCCAGCATGACGAGGCGGACTTCTTGCTGGAGTACTGGTCCTCTCAGCCCAGCGTGGTCGACCTGGACGAGACCTGCCCATGATTGGCGTGGTCATTCCGGCGCACAACGAGGCGCGACACCTGGGGCGGTGCCTGCGCGCAATGCAGGCTGCTGCCCTTCAGGCTCGGCAGTCCGGGCAACGGGTCGAGGTACTGGTGGTACTGGACCGCTGCAGTGATGGCAGTGCCGCTGTGGCAAGGCGCTACGGTGTGCAGATGCTGTCGGTGGATGCCGGCAATGTAGGCTTGGCCCGCCGGGTGGGCGCGGCACACATGGTCGAGCGCGGCGCGAAATGGCTGGCGTTCACCGATGCCGACAGCCGTGTGCCGGAACATTGGCTGCTTTCGCAACTGGCCTGTGATGCCGAGGTCGTATGCGGCACGGTGCATGTCGAGCACTGGCAACCCTGGCAGACAGCGGCCTTGCGCAAGCTGTACCACAGCCGTTACCAGGCACATGAGGGGCATCGGCATGTGCATGGGGCCAATCTGGGTGTGTGTGCCGACGCCTATGATCGTGTGGGCGGCTTCCAGCCACTGGCGGCGCATGAGGATGTGCAACTGGTCAGCGACCTGCAGGCCAGTGGTGCGCAGATCGTATGGACCGCCAGGCACAGCGTGGCCACCAGCAGCCGGCGCGACAGCCGCGCCCGCGAAGGGTTTGGTGATTATCTGGCGGGGTTGCAGACACAGGTTTGATGAGGCTTGTGTTTGACTCTTGGTTCAGCAGTTTCTGTAGGAGCAGCCTTGTGCTGCGAAGAGGCCGGTCCTGACAAAGCCTTTCTATTGCTTGTACCGGCCTCTTCGCAGCACAAGGCTGCTCCTACAAAGGACGCTTCAAACGAGCGATATTTGTTCTCCGCGCGACAGCGCGGCCCCAAAGGGCTGGGCAATTTCCCACCCAGTGCAAGCGCAACGGAATCACGACGCCTTGCGTGTCTTCTTCGCCGGCTTCTTGCCACCGAGGCTGCGCTTGAGCAGTTCGGTGAGGTCGAGGATGTCTGCGCCTTTCCCTGCTTCCGTCGCCTCGCCCTTCTCCACGGTCTCGATCTTGCCCTTGCTGGCCTTTTCTTCCACCAGGTCCATGATGGTCTGGCGGAAGGCATCGTGGTAATCCGCAGGCTTCCACTGCCCGCTCATGTCTTCGACCAACCGCTTGGCCATGTCCAGTTCGCGCTTGTCCACCTTGGCCTCGGTGACGCTGCTGTCCAGCTCCAGCGTTTCCAGCCCGCGCACTTCTTCGGGCCAGCGCAAGGTGATCATCACCAGCGCATCATCCAGCGGCCGCAACAACGCCAGGTGCTGGCGGGTGTGCAGCACTACCGTGGCCAGCGCCACCTTGCCGGTCTTCGCCAGGGTTTCGCGCAGCAAGGCGTATACCTTGCCGCCACGGCGGTCGGGGGTAAGGTAATACGGCGTGTCGAAGTGCTGCAGCGGGATCTCGCCAGCCTCCACGAAGGAGAAGATATCGATCGTCTGGGTCGCCTCGGGCCGGGCCTTGCGGATTTCCTCCTCGCTGATCACCACATAGCGGCCCTTCTCGAACTCGACGCCCTTGACGATGTTGTCCTTGTCGATTTCCTTGCCAGTGACCTTGTTCACCCGCTTGTAGCCGACCGGCTCCATGCTGCGCTTGTCGAGCCAGTCGAAATCGACCCGCTCGGTGCGCACCGCGGTATTGAGGGCCACGGGGATATGCACGAGACCGAAACTGATGGCGCCTTTCCAGATTGCCCTAGCCATTGAAGGTGCTCCCAGGGTTGCCTGCCAATACCTGAATCGACTGCAACCGGCGGCGAAGGTTTAGCCGCCCCGCCCTACGGCAGCGGGTTGCCGCCGGTCACGCCGAACACCTCGCCGGTGATGTAGCTGGACTCCTGGCTGGCCAGCAACACATACACCGGCGCACACTCGGCGGGTTGCCCCGGTCGCTTCATCGGCGTTTGTGCGCCGAACTCGGGGATTTTCTCCGGCGGTTGGCCGCCACTGGGCTGCAACACGGTCCAGATGGGCCCCGGGGCCACGGCATTGACCCTGATGCCGCGCTCGATCACCTGCTTGGCCAAGGCCTTGGTGAAGGCGACGATCGCGGCCTTGGTGGTGGCATAGTCGAGCAAGGTGGCCGAAGGCTGGTAGGACTGGATCGAGGCGGTGTTGATGATGGTCGCCCCCGCCGGCATCAGCGGCACGGCCGCCTGGCACAGCCAGAACAGCGCGTAGACGTTGGTTTTCAGGGTGTGGTCGAACTGCTCGTGGCTGATCTGGCTGATGTCCTTGCGCGCTTCCTGCTTGCCGGCGACGTTGACCAGGATGTCCAGCCCGCCAAGTTGCTCATGGGCCTGGTCGACCAGCTCCTTGCAGAACTGCTCATCCTTCAGGTCACCGGCAATTGCCACCACCTTGCGGCCTTCGGCTTCAATCAGCTTGATGACTTCGCGGGCATCGGGTTGCTCGATGGGCATGTAGTTGAGGGCAATGTCGGCACCCTCACGGGCAAAGGCGATGGCCACTGCACGGCCGATGCCCGAATCCGCACCGGTGATCAGCGCCTTGCGCCCTGCCAGGCGGCCAAAACCCTTGTAGGTGGTTTCGCCGTGGTCTGGCTCGGGCTGCATGTTGGCATCCAGCCCCGGTGCTGGTTGGCCTTGGGCCGGGAATGGTGGATGCGGGTACTGGGTCAGCGGGTTCTGCATGCTGAACTGGTCGTGGGGTTTGTTAGGCATGGGGGCCTCTCCTCTGGTGTACCGGTGTTGGCCCATTCGCGGGCTTGCCCGCGAAGGCCGTCCTACCGTTTTCGAGGAGAGCCTTCATCGATGGTTTTTTTCGACTGGCCCAAACACCGACCAGCGGTCACACCGGGCTAAACAGCACCCGCCTGAAGGCCTCGGCAGCCAGGTGCACCTGTACCGCCCAGTCCTGCGCCGCATCACTGCCGGCATCATCGGAAATGTACTTCAGGCACACGAACGGGATGCCTTCGCTGCGTGCGATCAGCGCCAGCACGTAGGCTTCCATGTCGACCACGTCATAGGGTGCATCGCCATGGTTGATCTCGAAGCTGTCGCCACTGCCGCAGGTTTCCAGGGCCAGGCCGGGGATTTGCGCCCCATGCTCCAGCACCACCGGGATGTCCGACAAAGGTGTCTGGTAACGGGCGAAGCCCAGTGGGGTCACATCCATGTCGCGCTGCACGAAGCGGGTGCAGCACACCACCTCGCCCTTGCCATGGCGCTGGCTGCCGGCCGAGCCGAGGTTGACGATCAGCCTGGGCCGGCGCGCGGCAATGGCCTTGGTCAGGGCGATGGCGGCATTGACCTTGCCGATGCCGGTAAACACGGTATTGACGTCAGCGAATACATCGCCGGCCTCGGCTTCGAGGGCGAAGACAAACAACGTGTCGTCCAGGGAAATGTCGGGGAATTGCTTGATCAGCATCATGGCGCAGGTGGTTCCGGGTGGCTGCGAAAGGCGCGGCCATTTTCGGTCAACCCCGGCTAATTGCAAGCCCCGGCGGCCACCACGGCTCGTAATGCCTGCGCCCTGCCCAAGCCTGCAGCGCTGGCCTGGGCCAGGCATTGCAGCTGCTGGTCGGCATGGGTGCCATCGCGCAGCAGGCGTTGTGCATGCAGGAAGGCGCGTTCGGCGTCTACAGTGTCGATCGGCAACTGTTCCTGCAACTGGGCCAACCAACCTGCGGCCGTGACCGGCTGCTGCTCATGCAGGCCAATGAA
Organism: Pseudomonas sp. 13159349; assembly: GCF_013305685.1. Classification (NCBI taxonomy): domain Bacteria; kingdom Pseudomonadati; phylum Pseudomonadota; class Gammaproteobacteria; order Pseudomonadales; family Pseudomonadaceae; genus Pseudomonas; species Pseudomonas sp. 13159349. Next base: position 3,068,843 of record NZ_CP045553.1, read on the forward strand.
CTCGCCCTGGCGCCCATGGCGCATGGCGCGCCAGTAGTTTTCCTGGGTGATCCAGCGCTGCTCGCGGTTGCAGGCGGACGAGTCGTGCCGGTACACGATGCTGTGCTCGACCAGGTGACGAAATAGCGCGGCGATGCACAGCGCGTCCTCCAGCCGCGGGCAGCCATCGCAGATGCGCAGTTCGACCGTCGGGAAGCGCCGTGAAGGCCGGATCGCCCACCAGAAGTCGCCATCCGCGGCCAGCGACCCTGTGCGTTGCAGCAATGCACGGTAGCGCTCGTAGGCTGCCCAGTCCGGCAAAGGCTCGGGCAAACCCATGTGCGGCCACTCCCCGCAAATTACCCGCCGGTAGCTCATGTAGCCGGTGCACTGGCCTGCCCACAGCGGGGATGACGTGCTCAGCACCAGCAACAGAGGCAGCCAGCCCAGTACACGGTTGATCAATTGGATGCGGTCGCAACCTGGCGGTACGCCCACGTGAACATGCAGGCCGTTGAGCAGGCTACGCCGCGCCACATGCCGGTAGTCAGCGAACAGTTGCTGGTAATGCGCAGGGGTAGCAGGTTTCTGACGCAGCCAGGCGGCATTGGGGTGGCTTGCCGCGCCGTACAGGCCCATGCCCTCTTCGGTCAGCGCTGTGTTCAGCCGCTGGCGGCTGTGCTGGAAGAACTCGCGTGCCTCGAACAGGTTGGCGAACACCGGCGAGGCCACCTCGATCTGGCTGCGGAACATTTCCTGGGCAAAATGCTGGCCCAGCGCCTTGCGACAACGCCCGAGCACAGCTGGCAAAGGTGTGGCTGGCACCTGCCCCGTGTCCAGGTTCACCAGCAGGTATTCTTCCTCAATGCCGAACGTGCAGGGTCGGGCCATGCTGCCTCAGCTGTTGCGGGTGACTGTGAGCACCACCGCGGCGATGCGCTCGACCTGCTCGTAACCGGGTTCGTTCAGTTGCTCGCCAAACACGTCCGGGTCGATTTCCCGATACACCCAGGACCATTCCGGGCCCGCCAGGCGCAGGCGAATGGCTTCGAGCAAGGCATCACGGCCTTCGACTATCGCCACGCCGGTATACAACAATAGCGAGCCCCCCGAGCCGAGCCGCTCGCAAGCTTGCTCGACGATACGCAGCGAAAGCTGCGCGCCGAGCGAACCACCGCCATGCCGATAGGTACGTTGGCAGGCATCCAGCATGTACGGCGGGTTGGCAACGATTAGGTCGAACAGCCCGGTAATGCCGTCGAGCAGGTCACTGGGTTCCACGGAAACATTGCTCAAGCCCGCCAATGCCGCGTTGATCGCGGTGTAACGCAGCGCGAGCGGGTTGATATCCACGGCGCTGACATGGGCATGGGGCGCCGCGCGGGCGATCAGCAAGGCGCCGACACCCGTGCCGCACCCGATATCCACGGCATGCTCGACACGCTTGGGGGTGCGTTGCAGGTGATCGTGAATCACTTGGGCGAAACGGTAACTGTCGGGGCCGAGAAACACTGCGTCGGTTTCCTCGGTGGGGTAAGCAGAGTGCAGCAGCAGCAGGTCGTCGATCGTGGACCAGCGCACGGTGCTGATCAGCAGTTCTCCGTGCTGCTTGAGCACCTGAGCCCGCCGCATCTGGTCCAGCTCATCGGCAGAAACCAATGACGAACGGAACGGACGGTTCCAGCCGAACACATCGCGCACTGTCCTGGCTTGCCCGGCTTGCGGGCGCGCATTCACGCGAGCATGGGTTGCCGGGGTGACGCAGGTGAAGCGGTAGCCGTCGGCGCGCAGGCGCCTGCCCAATTGCAGCATTGCCTGGTCAGCCTGGATTTGTTGTGGATCGAGCAGCATCAGCGGGTTACCTCCTGATTCAGGCCGGTAGCACGCAAGTAGCGCCGGGTGGCCAGCAACCCTTCCGGTGTCGCATGACGGTTACCGGACATCGTGTCGATCAACGTCTGGATATCGGCGTCCGGGGCAGGAGTCGCGAGCGTATCATCCGATTCCACCTGCACCTCCCAGCTGCCAGGCAGCACGCGACGCCCGCGGGCTTGCAAGCCTGCAGCGATCCAGTCGTGCCATAGCTGTTTTTCATACGCCGTGAACACGCCATACATCGGTGCCGAGGGGCCATCGATGAGTCCCCACCAGCGGCTGTTGGCGGGTGCTTCACCACGGCGGATCCAGCCCTGTGCCTGCAAGGCTTGCAGAAACGCGGGCATGGCACCGGGCTCGGCCAGCCATTGGTTGACCGTGCGTTTTTGCAAGCGGCAATGGTCGGAATGCATGAATTGGCCAAAATTGCGCTTGCGCTCCAATGCCGACAGCAGCTCGGATTCAAGATCGAAGCTGCTGATCAGGCTGGGTGTATCAAGCCCCAGGTCATTCAAGCGGTACCCGCTGCGCACCCGCTGGTAGAACTGGCCAGCGTCGTCGACCGGGCAGAGTTGGCGTAGCGCCTGGATGGACAGATGCGCATGCCCGCTGGCCGCGTTGTCGATGGTCACATGAAGCTGGAAATAATGGCCATCGATGCCCACTTCCGCCAGTTCATAAGTGGTAATCAGCAAATGCAACGGTGGTTGTTCATAGCCCAGGTTGTAGCCGATCAGCTCGGGAAGAAAATCATCGCCATGGCGCCCCAACGCCAACTGCAAGGCACCTTGCAGGTAACGCTGGTCGTCCAGTTCAGTCAGGCCCAGGCAACCCAGCCGGCTCAACAGCCGTTGGTAGATCAGCACATGGTTGCAGCGCGGATCACCGCCACCCAGTTCTTCCAGGTAGGTGCGAATCAGGCCGTGATAGCGCGGATCGCCCCAGTGGCGCAAGGTGCTGTGCAGCCATGCCCCGTCCACTGCCTTCGTGGGCGCCACTTGTTGCAGGAACCACAACGCCTGGGCGCGGTTGGCAAAGTAGCGCCGAGGTGCGCCTTGGCGGCGTTGTTCGAGGTAACTGGCATAGGCTTCGGCCACCTGGCTTGCATGGCCAGCGCTCCAGGCTTCCAGCTGAGCAGGATCGGCAGGCAGGTCATCCGGCAAACGCTGCGCGCGTGCCAATTGTTCGCTCAGCCAGGCTGTACTCGTGGTGTCGTGGCTCACGAGCAGCTTGTGGTAACGCTCCTTCAGGCTTGGCCCATTTGCCGAAGCCGGTATCACCGCGCTGGTCTTGCGGGTCATTACCGTCATGCCGTAGTCCTTGTCCGCGTTTTATTGGCTGGGTTTCTGCCCGGGCATCGGTTCAGGGGCCGACGCCGGCTGGGTAGCGGGTTTGTCGCCGGGTTGCTGCATCTGCAGTGAAGGTTTGCTTTGGTCGGCATCCTTTGCCGGGTGGTCGTCATCCCGGTCGAAACAACCACCCAGCAAGCCAAGCGTGCCCACCAGCGCTATCAGAGGGATCAATCGCATGGGGTTCTCCTCATGTGCAGAATCGCAGTGCCCGATCACCCGGGCACTGCGCAGGCTCACTTACGAACGGCCGCCCTTGCGGTCCGATTCGCTGGTACGGCCACCACCGGATTGCTGGCCGCCCTTGCGCCCAGCTTCGGAGGCTTTTTCGCGGTCATTGGCAAAGTTGCCCGGGTTCTTGTTGCCACCCTGGCTGCCTTGCTGGTTGCCGGTGCGGCTGTTCTCTTTGTTGGCCATGGTCTTAAACCTCGTATGACTTGGGAATGCACGGCATTACCCGCCGTACACCTGTTGGGAGTTCGGTCATTTCGGTGGATTCGGTTTAATGCGAAGCGTTCTGACCAGCGGCATTAAATAAGCGGCATCGGCATATTTGGCGCGCCTGTCAGTCGCGCGATGTGCTATCCAGGCGTGCCTGTCGCTTTCCCAGCAAACCTCCGGTCATCGCCCAGCCCAAAGCCATCAGCGTACCGATCAACATCGCCAGTTGCGGGTACTCGCCCATCACATCCAGCCCCCGCTTGACCCAGCCACTGAGCGCGTCACCGCCGCGGTAGACCACGGTGTCGATGAAGTTCTTGGCCTTGTACTTGTCCTCGGCGGGCAGCACGGTGAACAGCATCTCCCGCCCCGGCCGCACCAGCGCGTACTCACCGGCCCGGCGCACCACCATCACCACCACGAACACGGCGAACACCGGGGCCAGTGCCAGCCACAGGAAGCCCGCAGCCATCACCAGCGGCACCGCCACCAGCAGCACACCCACCCCCAGCCGGCGGGCCAGGCGACCGGTGAGGAACACCTGGGTGAGGATGGCCAGGGCCTGTACCACGCTGTCGATCAGCCCGAACACCTGGGTTTGCCGGGTACGGTCGGTGAAGGTTTCGCTGACGATGCGTGCCTGCTCGAAATACAGGAAGGTACTGACACTGGCGAGCAACACCACGAACAGGGCAATGCCCAGCAGGTAGGGCGAGCGCAGTACGGCAGTGGCACCGGCAAACGGGTTGCCGCCCAGTGGCCGGGAGTCCGCCCGCTCGGCTTGCGCCGGTAGAGGGTTGAGCTTTCGCCAGCGTTGCAGGTACAACGTAGCGCCAATGCTGCCCAAAAGAAGCGCTGCGGCCAGCACCAGCAAGCCGGCATGGCCCAGCGGCGCTACCAGCAGCGTGCCCAGGATGGGGCCGCTGAGCCCACCCAGGCTGGCCCCGGCCGCCAGCAGGCCGAACAGGCGCTTGCCTTGTGCGGTGGAAAACAGGTCGGCGAGCACGCTCCAGGCCAGCGATATGCTCAGCAGGTTGAACACCGACAGCCAGATGTAAAAGGCCCGCGCCGCCCATGAAGCTTCCGGATTGCGGGCAAACAGCACGGCGAACAGCAGCAGGTTGCTGGCGAAAAAGCCGTAGGTCCAGGGCAGGATGTGTCGGCGCTGCACCTTGGAGGCCAGCCAGCCAAACAGCGGCAGGCACGCCAGGGTGGCGATGAAAGTGCCGGTGAACAGCCATTGCAGGTTGTCCACGCCACCGGCGACGCCCATGGTTTCGCGTACCGGGCGCAGCATGAAATAGCCAGTGAACAACAGGTAGAACAGCAGCAAACCGGCGATCACCGCTGGCCCTTCGCCGGGCTGGATGTTCAGCCCCTGGTCCAGGCGCCGCCGCCAGGCTGCCATGGTGTCAGGCAAACTGCTTGATCAGCGCCTGTTGCTGCGCCTGGGTCAGCAACGGCCCGTGCCCGGCCTTGAGCTGGTCGAGTTGGCGCTCGGGTCGGCTGGTCGCGGGGATGACCGTGGTCACCGCCGGGTGACTGATGGCGAACTTGAGAAACAGCTGCGCCCAGCTGCCGACACCCGCCTCTGCGGCCCAGCCGGGCAAGGCCTGGTCCTTCACCCGGGCGAACAGGCGGCCATCGTCGAACGCCCGGTTGACCAGCACGGCGACGCCCTTGTCCTGGCACAGCGGCAGCAGTTCGCGGGCGGCGTCGGGGGCATTGACCGAGTAGTTGATCTGGATGAAATCCAGCGGCTCGCTGCGCACGATGCGGGCTACCTCGTCCTGGCCACTGTTCAGGTAATGGGTGATGCCGACATAGCGGGTCTTGCCCTGCTGCTTCAATTCGCGGGCATAAGGCAGCTGGGTCTGCCAGTCGCGCAGGTTGTGGATCTGCAGCAAGTCGACCTTGTCGGTGCGCAGGCTCGCGAGGCTGCCGGCCCATTGCGCTTCGGCGTCTGCCCGGCTGTCGGCGGCGATCTTGGTGGCAATGAAGCATTGCCGGTGCCAGCCGCCCTCTTCCAGCAGCTGGCCGAGAATGCTGTCGGCGCCGCCGTAGTTGGGCGAGGTGTCGATAACCCGGCCACCGCCTTCGAAGAAGGCCTGCAGTACAACTTTCAGCTGCTGGTACTGGGCAGAACCGGCTTGCACTTCGAAACTGCCGGAGGTACCAGCACCGATCACCGGCAGCGCTTCACCGGTGCTCGGCACTTGGCGGGTCAGCAAACCCGCCGGGGCAGCGGCGTGCAACCAGGGGCTGGCGGCCAGCAAGCCCAAGGTGGCACCCGCACGTAGGACATCACGACGTGCGTACATGGAAAAGCTCCCGTCATGAAGCGGAAACTTTCAAGGCTAGCCGCTGCCCCCGGCTGCGTCCGGTGTTTCTGTATCTGGATGTTTAGCGATCAGGCTTGCAGCAACAGGCTCAGGTCGACACCCGTCTCGCTCATCGGCGGACACCAGTAGTATCCACCGGTCAGTGGCCGGCTGAAGCGGTACAGGCCGTCGATGATGCCGTCCTCCAGACCGCTCATGCGCCGCAGCTGCACCTCGAACGCATCGAAGCTGTGGCCCAGGGCCACGAAGGCCAGGCCAGCGCCCCGTTGGTCTGCCCAGGCCACCGAACGACGGACCATGAACGCTTCTGGTTCGAAACTTTCCTGGGCCGTGCGCTTGACGTGGGCGGACTCGGGGGCGTCGTCGAGCTCTTCGTTGTCGCTAAGGCGCCGGCCGATGATGTTGTCCTGGTCAGCCTGGGGCAGCGACTTGAAGTACTCCAGGTCGTGCTTCCACAGCTGGAACGCGGCAAAGCTGGAGCCATCGGCGCCAATTGCCGCCTGCACGGCCTCTTCGTCCACGGGGTTTTCGGTGCCGTCCTCATAGCCGGTCAGGTCATGGCCGCCACGGTGCAGGAAGCCATCGACGCTGTCGGCCAGGCGCAGGGCTGGAGCCAATGCCAGCTCAAGGGCCTGGGCCCGCAGCAGCAGGTCACCGCGCTCGTCGCCACGCAGCCACAGCCACAGGGCGTGTTGGGTGCTGGGGTTCTCCACGGCAGCATCCAGCTGGGGGAAGGCGCGCAAGCCAGGTACGTCACGGCCCAGGGCCTTGGCCAGCGGGGCGCCGACACCCAGGATCAACTGTTCGCCATCGACCTGCGGCAGCAAGGCATCCAGGGCGGCAGGCAGGGCCTCGGGCGACTGCAGGGAGAAGAACAGGTGACGGGCGTGGGCCGGCACCGGGGTGGCAAGCAGACCTTGCTGGAACGGCATGACAGGCTAATCCTCGGTAAAAACAGGAATGCTACTGCGCCTGCAGGCCTGCTGCAACGCGGCATACAGCCTCGCTGGGCGCTGCGCTCGGTAACAAACGGTTACCAAGGGCTGGCGTTTTGCGATTAGCTATCAATCAGGGCCGACCTACACTCCACCGGATCCTTCGCCCGAGAGACCGCCCATGACCGCCTCACCTTTGCTCACCGCTTTTCTGCCGCTGGCCCTGGGCATCATCATGCTCGGTCTCGGGTTATCGCTGACCCTGGCCGACTTTGCCCGCATAGTGAAGTACCCCAAGCCGGTGGTGGTAGGCCTGGTTTGCCAGATCCTGCTGCTGCCGCTGGTGTGCTTCCTGATCGCCAACGGGTTTGGCCTGGAGTCGGCGCTGGCGGTGGGGCTGATGTTGCTGGCCGCCTCGCCGGGCGGCACCACGGCCAACCTGTTCAGCCACCTGGCCCATGGCGATGTGGCATTGAATATCACCCTGACGGCAGTCAACTCGCTGATCGCGATCCTGACCATGCCACTGCTGGTGAACCTGTCGCTGAGCTGGTTCATGGCATCGGACCAGGCCATACCGCTGCAGTTTGCCAAGGTGATGCAGGTGTTTGCCATCGTCCTGCTGCCGGTGGCGCTGGGCATGCTGGTTCGCCGCTTTGCACCCGCCTTCGCCGCGCGCATGGAGAAGCCGATGAAGCTGGTGGCTGCGTTGTTCCTGGCGTTCACCATCGTCCTGGCGCTGGCCAAGGACTGGCAGACCGTGGTTGCCTACGCGCCGGTGGTGGGCCTGGCCGCGCTGCTGTTCAACCTGCTGAGCCTGAGCGTGGGCTACTGGGTACCGCGCCTGCTGAACATTCCCAAGCGCCAGGCGATTGCGATCGGCATGGAGATCGGCATCCATAACGGCACCTTGGCGATTGCCCTGGCATTGAGCCCTTCGCTGCTGAACAACGCCACCATGGCAGTGCCGGCGGCGCTTTACAGCCTGATCATGTTCTTCACCGCGGCGGCGTTTGGCTGGTGGGTGAGCCGCGGGCATGTGGCGGCGCAGCCCAAGGGTGAAACAGTGAACTGAGGCAAGTTCCCTGTGGGAGCGGGCGCCAGTCCCTGTCACAACTGGCTGCGCTTGTGCCGCAACTGCTGCTTCAACACCTTCAACGGCGGTGCATAGAAGAACCCGAACGACACACTCCCCGTTCTCCCCTTCACCGCATGATGCAACCGGTGTGCGCGGTGCAGGCGCTTGAGGTAGCGGTTGACCGGCCGTGGCTTGCGTGGCCAATGCCGATGAAAGAACCCGTCGTGGGCCACGACATACAGCACGCCGTACCCCGCCACGCCGCCACCCACCCACTGCAAGGGCGCAAAACCACCCTTGCCCAGGGCCACCAGCAGCGTGGCGATCAGCCCCAGGGCCACCAGGTACAGGTCATTGGTTTCGAGCATGCCCAGTTGCGGCTCATGGTGCGAGCGGTGCAGCCACCAGCCCCAGCCATGCATGATGTACTTGTGAGCCAGCGTGCCAACGCCCTCCATGGCCACCAGGGTGCCGAACAGTACGGCGAGATTGAACAGCATGGAACGGTCCGGGGGATGGCAAGGGAAGGCGCAAGGGTACCGATTGGCCGCGTTTTTTTCCATGCAGGCGTGACCGGTTGACGAAAGGTGTAAGCTCGGTGCGCTGCCATTGCAGCCGCAGGTGCTGGCGGCAGACCAGGACGTACAACTTGAAAAGGACTGATTGATGCGCATCCGCCCTACCCTTGAGCGCGATATTCAATGGCTCCCGGACGTCGAGCGCTCGGCGGCCCAGGCTTTTGCCGCCCGGCCGGCGCTGGCATGGCTGGCGCAAGGGGATGTGATGGATTGCGAGGCACATCGGGAATTCGTCGACGCAGGCGGTAGCTGGGTGGTCGAGGACCTGGATGGACGGATTCTGGGGTTTGCCTGTGCCCGGCTCGAGGATCAGGCGCTGCATCTTCATGAAATTTCGGTGCGCCGGGAGGCCCAGGGGCAAGGTGTCGGGCGCAAGCTGTTGCAGCAGGTGGTCGATGCGGCGCGCCATACGGGGGCGCGGGAGCTGACCTTGACCACCTTTGCCGATGTGCCATGGAATGCGCCGTTCTATGCGCAGTTGGGGTTCGAGGTGATCGGTGAGGGGCTGCTGGATGCACGCTTGCAGCAGATTCTGGCCGATGAGCTTGCCCATGGGCTTGAGGGCCGCTGTGCGATGCGCCTTGGCGTGGATAACTAGACCCCGGGGCTGCTTTGCAGCCCATCGCCGGCAAGCCAGCTCCCACAGGTACAGCGACAGCCTAGAGATCAACGCTGTTCCCGTGGGAGCTGGCTTGCCGGCGATGAGGCCGGTACAGGCAACCAAGGGCGTTTATTCATCTACGCCCACCACTGCACGTTCTGCCAGGCAATACCCGTCCCGCCCCCGGCGCTTGGCCTGGTACAGCGCCGCATCCGCTGCCGCCATCAGGCGCTCGGCCGTACACCCCTCCCGCGCCAGGTCACCCACGGCAATCCCCGCACTGCACGACACCCGGCCCAGTGGGCTACCTGCATGCTCCAGCATCTGACGCCGCAACAGCTGTTGCACTTCCTGCACCAGCAGCTCCGCCCCGCGAACATCGGTATCAGGCAGCAGCAGTGTGAACTCCTCGCCCCCATAGCGCACAGCCAGGTCGGCCGGCCGCTTCAGTGCCTGCTGCAGCACCTCGGCAAAGCGCCGCAGGCACTGGTCGCCCGCTGGGTGCCCGTAACGGTCGTTGTAGGCCTTGAAGTAATCCAGGTCGAGCATCACCAGCGCCAGCGAGTAGCCCTGGCGTCGTGCCCGACGCAGCTCCGGCTCGAACACTGCGTCCAGCCGCCTGCGGTTACCCAGGCCGGTCAGGCTGTCGGTCAGTGCCAGGGCCTTGAGGGTCTGGTGTGCCTGGTGCAGCGCCCGCTCGATGACAATACGCTCGCGTAACTGGCGCAACACCACACCACCAAACGCTGCCAGCCCCACCAGCAACAGCAGCAACACTGCCACCGACTTGATCGCATCGTGCCGCCAGGGCGCGACGATCGATTCCCGCGACAAGCCGGCCTCCACCACCAACGGGTAGCTGGCCAGCGCCCGATAGCCATACAGCCGTGGCGTACCGTCCACCACGGCGACCGCCTCAGCCACCCCTTCGCTTGCATGCGGCAGGTGCTTGCGGAAGATCTCGCTGCTGCTAAGGCTGCGGCCAATCACCTGTTCGACGAACGGCCGCCGTACCAGGATAGTGCCGTCGCGCTTGGCCAGTACCAGCGCACCGCGTTCGTCGATCTTGAAGTCGCCGTAGTAGCGTACGAACCAATCCACCTTGATGGTGCCCAGCAACACCCCGGCGAAGCTGCCATCGGCGTATTGCAGGCGCCGTGAAATGGGGATGATCAGGTCGCCAGTAGAACGGCTGCGCACCACCGAGCCAATGTGAACCCCGCGGTCGGTATGCTCGCGGTGGTAGATGAAGTAGTCGCGGTCGGCATTGTTGGCATTGGGCGGGACTACCGCCTGGTCGGTAACGATCCAGCTGCCATCCGGGCCATACACGAACAACCCGTGCAACTGCGGCATGATGCTTTTCTGCTGGACCAGCAAGGTATGCAGGCGCGGCCGGTCGATGTGCTCGAAGCCGTCGCCTTCCAGGCGCTCGGCCAGCGCCGCGGTAATTGCGTCGACCTGGCGGATGGCATCTTCGGCATGCTGCGCCGTGGCCCGGGCCAGGTTGGAGACCATGTTCTCGGCATTGGTGAAGGCGTGCCGGTAGTCGCGCCAGATGCGCCAACCTTCCACCACGACAAAGGCGAGCATCACCACCAGCATGAACGCGAGTACCAGGCGGAACAGCGCCACGGCCCGGCCCTCGCCGGTTATCGCGAAGAGCCCGTCCTCATCCTGCTTCCTGGCTGCGCACATTGAAATCCCTAGCCTTACCGCGTTCGCCGCGTTTCACTATAGTTCAGCATCACCTGGGCGCAGCCGACCAGGAAAAAGATTAAACCTTTGCTCCCCATTCACCCTCAACCGTACGCGACACTGAGGTCGCGCCACGGTTTAAGGAGTGAAGCATGAGCAGTCTCTTCATCAAGCGTGTCGGTTTTTCCATGGTGTTGGGCTTGGCATCGGTGCAGGCAATGGCGGCGAGTTCCGATGACTTCGTCGAAGCGGCCACCGAGGCCGGTATTGCCGAAGTGGTCACCGGCAAGCTGGCTCTGGAAAAAACTCAGAATGCCGAAATCAAGACCTTTGCCCAGCAGATGGTCAGCGACCACACCAAGGCCAATCAGAAACTCGGCGACATCGCTCGCAAGCTCGACATCTCCGTACCCGATGAGGCGGCAATAACCGACAAGGTCAAGAAAATGATCCTGGAATGGCGAGAGGAGTCGTTTGACAAGTCTTACGTCAACAACCAGGTCGACGCTCACGAAAAGGCGGTGGAGTTGTTCAAGAAGGAAGCCGCATCTTCCGACAAGGCTGAATTGAAGGCCTTTGCCAGCGAAACCCTGCCCAAGCTCGAACAGCATCTGGAGCATGCCAAGGCGCTTCAGGCCAAACACGGCAAGTGAGGCCCGCCATGAGTAACGATGCATTGAAAGCCGAAGTGCTGACTCGCCTGTTGCACGCTCACCCCCAGGGGCTGGGCAAGGAAGTGCTGGACAACTACCGGGGCGAGAAAGCCGTGGCCGGCATGCTCAAGACGCTGCAGGAGGCCGGTTTGATCCTGGATGGTAGCGTGGCGGTGAGCAGCGACCACCAGATCAGCGTGAACTACCCCATCAAGCTATCGGCGGCAGGTGTGGAGGCAGCCAGACAAGCCGAAGACTGAGTGGGAGCGGGCGTGCCCGCGAAGGGCCCAACGCGGTGTATGGCACCGGCTCCGCCGGTGTTCGCGGCGGTTCGACGCCTCGACACGCCCGCTCCCACAGGCCCTCTTCGCAGCTACTGCGCCGCGTTGGCGGCAGTCAACTGCGACTGACACTGGTGCAGCGCTTCGTCTCGTGCCTTGAGTTGCTCTTCAAGCTGCCGCAACTGGCGAGCCTGTTCCGTGCACAAGTCGCGCCTGGCCTCCAGGCTCTGTGCCTGCACATCCAGCTGCCGACGCATTTCCTCGCTAGCACCCTGCGCCTGGGCCAGGATCGTGCGCAAGCCCTGGATCTGCGCATCACGCTGCTCCAGCAATTCGTCCTGAGCCCTGCAGGCGCTGGCGGCCTGGCGATGCTCACCCAGCAAGCGCTCGTTGTCGCGGTGCAGGCGGGTTAGCTCGTCTTGCTTGACGATCATGCCTTGCTGCAGTTGACGCACCTCCACCTGCAACTGTTGCAGCTGCGCTTCGTGGCGGCGCTGCTCCTGTTCACGCTGTTCGCGGCTGGCGTTGCGATAGTGTTCCAGCGCATCGCGGGCATGACGGTGCTTGTCTTCCAGTGATTTTACCTGCTCGTCCTTGTCGGCCAGGCGCACCTGCAGCTCGCCCAGCGACTGGTTGAGGCTGGCACTGCGCAGCTGTTCGGCCTGCAGGGTGCTTTGGGTGGAAAGCAGTTTTTCCGATTCGGCGGCCAGTGCGGCCACATCGATCTGATGCTGTTGGTGCGCTGCAGCCAGTGCCTGCTGGGCAATGGCCAGTTGTGCCTCCAGCTGTTCGCGCTGTCGAGTGAAGGCGCTTTCGGCCTGCTCGATCTTCAGGTCGGCCTCGTCCTGCAGCTGGGTTGCCAGTTGCCCGACCATTCGGCTCAGCACGTCACTCAGCGCAATGCCGCCCTCGGAAGCCACGGGTTGCTGGCCGTTCAACTCTTTCAGGTAGCGGTGAATCGTGGTCTTGGAGCCGGTGTTGCCCAGCTCGATACGTATCGCATCGATGCTGGGGTTCTCGCCCCGGGCAATCAGCGCCTGACGTGCCTGCTGCACTACAACCTTGTTTATACCGCCCCGGGCCATGCTTGCTCCTACGATTTTGTACCGTGTTATGTACCATGTAATTACATACCGATTATGGAGACAAGCCATTGCCCGTGCAAACATTTCCTATGGTGGAATAATCACGGCTTATCGCATGTTAATGGTTCCTGGGAGCTGTGCGCGGGGATAAACCAGTACGCCAGACAGCAAAGCGCCCCGCTCGGCTTCAAGCCGGCGGGGCGCTGCAGAATGCTGAAGCAGGGAGCGTCAGCTGTAGTGTTCAACCCTGGCAGGTGTTCTACGCATGAGCACCTTGCCGTTGCGTACCGACACCAGCGCATGCCCCTGGCTGCGCACCATTTCGTAATCGTCCGGCGCAGACAGCAGCAACAGGTTGGCCGGCCGCCCCACTTCGATGCCGTAACGCTCGCCCAGGTTCAGGGTGCGGGCGCTGTTGTCGGTGATCAGGTCCAGGCAGCGCTGCAGGTCTTCGTAGCCAAGCATGTGGCAGATGTGCAGGCCGGCCTCGAGAATACGCAGGATGTTGCCATTGCCCAGCGGGTACCAAGGGTCGACGATGGAATCCTGGCCAAAGCACACGTTCATCCCGGCCCGGTCGAGTTCGGCCACGCGGGTGACGCCGCGGCGTTTCGGGTAGTTGTCGAAACGCCCTTGCAGGTGAATGCTCTCGGTCGGGCAAGATACGAAATTGATACCCGACTGCTTGAGCAGGCGGAACAGCTTGTAGCAGTAGGCATTGTCGTACGAGCCCATGGCCACGGTATGGCTGGCTGTCACCCGGGCGCCCATGTCGCGCACCCGCGCCTCCTCGGCCAGCACTTCGAGAAAGCGCGACTGCGGGTCGTCGGTCTCGTCGCAATGCACATCCACCAGGCAGCCGGTACGTTCGGCCAGGTCCATCAGGAACTTGACCGAAGACACGCCCTGGTCGCGGGTGTTCTCGAAGTGTGGAATGCCGCCGACCACGTCGGCACCGATGGCCACCGCTTCGGTCATCAGCGCCCGGCCGTTGGCGTACGACTCGATACCCTCCTGGGGGAAGGCGACGATCTGCAGGTCGAGCAGGTGGCGCACTTCGTCACGCACTTCGACCATGGCCTTTAGCGCAGTCAGGGTGGGGTCGGTGACATCGACATGGGTACGCACATGCTGGATGCCATGATCCACCAGCATGCCGATGGTCTTCTTTGCGCGGTTCTTGATGTCGTCGTGGGTGGTGATTGCCTTGCGCTCGGCCCAGCGCTCGATGCCTTCGAACAGGGTCCCGCTCATGTTCCACTGCGGCTCGCCGGCGGTCAGCGTGGCGTCCAGGTGGATGTGCGGTTCGATAAAGGGCGCCACCACCAGGTTCTGCCCGGCATCCAGGTCATCGGCAGCGCGCGCCGCCACCCCTTCGGCCTGGGGCACGATGGCGGCGATGCGTTCGCCGCTGAGTTCGATGCGGAACAGGCCAGGCTTGCCGCGCAGGCGTGCGTTGATGATGTTCATGATGCTTCTCCCTGGGCTTTGCGGGTGGCCCTACCAGCATAGTGGCCCAAGCCTTGTGGTATTTGCTACTGGCCCAATCGCCGGCAAGCCAGCTCCCACAGGTAAACCACAGCCCTGAAGTCTGTGCAGTACCTGTGGGAGCTGGCTTGCCGGCGATAGGGCCGGCGCAGGCAGCAAATCAGGCTCCGTCCAACCCCATCTGCCAGAAGTCCGCCTCCAGGCTGGACGCCTGGCCGAAAATTCCCGCCAGCTCGGCAAACCGTTGCTCGGTCATGCTCCGCGCTGCCAGCTCGTCCAGATGCTTGCGCGCCGCTGTGGCGACACCCTGGTAGCCCTCGCCGGCATACTCGGCGATCCACTCGCGGTACGGGTGATTGCTCAGATCGCCAATCCGCTCGGACAACGCCCGGCCAATCTCGGCATAACCGATCACGCAAGGCGCCAGCGCCACATGCAACTCCAGCAGGTCACCCGCGGCACCGCAGTCCAGCACATAGCGGGTATAGGCAACCGTGGCCTGGTGTTCGGGCGCGGCCTCGATATCAGCCTGGGTCAGGCCCCAGCGCGCGCACAGGCGCAAGTGCAGCTCGGTTTCATCCAGAATCGCCGCCAGCCCGGCCTGCGCGGCGCGGATGTCGGCCGGTCGACGGCTCTTGTAGGCAGCCAGTGCCCAGGCGCGGGCGAACTGGATGAGGAACAGGTAATCCTGTACCAGGTAGGTGCGGAAGGCGGCTTCGCTCAACGTACCCTCGCCCATCTGGCGCACGAATTCGTGGTCGACGTAGCTGTTCCACTGCGGCGTGGCGGCAGCCTTGAGGCGGTCGAAGATATCCATGCTCATTTATCCTCCGGGTAGACAGCATCGAAGAAGGCCAGCTCCAGCGCCACGGTGCGCTGGTAGAAGTCACCCGCCAGCACGGCGTCCTGCGGGCCGACGCGGTCGAGTTCGGCTTGCAGGAAGGCAACGAAGTCCTGGAATGCCGGGTTGTCGTGCAGGGTGATCCATTCAGCGTGGACGAAGTTGTCCGGCATCGGCTTTGGCGCCTTCAACGCCCAGTCCAGGTACAGGCCTTCGGCGACGTTGAGCACCGCCAGCGCGGCCGCATAGGACCGGGTGGCCGCCGCTTCGCGCATGATCGCCTTGAAGCCTGCGGTCGGGACGGTGTCGGCTGGTTCGCTGCGTTGTGCGGCGCTTACCCCCAAGGCCTCGAAGGCGCGCAGGAAGTAAGTGTTCTCGTCACTGGAGATCATCCCGGCAAAGCGCCCGAAGCGCAGGCGCGCCTCGAAGGTGTCGGCGGTGGCGATGGCCGCGCCCAGCAGGGTCAGGAAGCTGTCAAGGAAGCGGTGGTCCTGCACCAGGTAGTCGACCATGATCGGGTCCGGCAGGCTGCCGTCGCACAATTGGGTGACGAAGCGGTGGCCAACGGCCGCCGACCAGGTCGGCTCGCTGCGGCGGCGCAGGGACTGGCTGAAGCGTTCGGTCATGTTGCTGTCCTTGATGGGGGTGACAGCGAGACCGCGGTGATTGGCATGGACGGGCCTCGCAGTGAGGCCGGCAAAAAGGCAGGTTTCAAAGTCCCATCCCTTCGCCGGCATGATCCGGATCAGGTTCGAAGGGTCACCACGCTACAGCATCCAGCGGTTTCTCAGCCCGTTGCCGGGCTCCCCTTGGTGGCGCTCAGGTATACCCCAGGGCGCCGCGGCTGTCACCACCCAATCTGTGGGCAATGGGTGACCCACTAATGGGGGCTCTCACCCATTTTTGACGCCGTGGCATTTAGCGCGCATCAGGCGCCACAAGGATTTGTTTAGAAACATATTCCTCGTATTTGGGTTGGCACACCCATTGCTCCAGCCCCAGAAACGGGCAAAAAGCCATGACGGCGCAAACGAGGCGCAAGGCTATGAAAACACCTGCCGTTATCCACCCTGCAAGGCATGCATTCCAGCTGTCCACCGTCGCTACGCTGATGCTCGGCTTTGGGCTGGTCACGGCGACAGCGGCGCCCATGGACGACAACAGCATGCCCCCGCCGACCGACCCGTCGGCCTACACTGACCAGCCGACTGACCCGACCCAGCCCTTGCTGGACCTCTATAGCATGCCAGAGGCGAATCAAGGCTCACTCGAACTGACCGATGGCGTTTACGGTGACCGCAACACGGTAAGCGCAAACAACGTGTTGCCACCGGCCCTGCAAACCGGGGAAAAATACCCCACCAATGGCAAGCCAAGCCCGCTGTTCGGCGCGTTGCCGTTTACCCAGCAGTTACTGCTGTTCGAGGAATTCGGCACGGAAAGGCTCGACCCCACGCTGCCGCCGCCCACTCTGACCTTCCCGGTGCCGACCCTGGGCGCGGCACCAGCGCAGGACCCCAACGTGGTGGCCCGCAGCGGCCCCAGCGGTACAGCCCTGGAAGCCTTCCTCAAACAGCCGGGCCTGTACCCCTTCCCGACCCAGTATTCCAACGTGCTCGACCGCAACCCATGGAAGGCGCAGATCGAGATGTTCCTCAACCGCCAACCGGTCGGTTCGCCTGCGGAAGGCCGGCCACCAGGAAAAGGCTGGTCGCACCAGCGCTGGAACGAGTTCTACCCGCAGGCGGGGTTCAAGACCGCCCAGGCCGGTGCGCGCATCAACCTCGGCCTGCGTGACCGCAAGCAGCTGCACAACTATGCAGTTGGCGAGTTCGCCCCGGGCGGCCTGTACTACCAGACTTCCGATATCCCGAACACACTGGGCACCACCAAGGGCATCGACACCCGCTTCCACCCGAAGATGCCGCTGCAAAACCACAAGTCGCTATGGACCTTCGACGGCACCTTTCCGCCCAAGCTGCTGATGGTGCGCTATGGCCAACCGATCCTGATGCGCCATTACAACGCGTTGCCGATCGACCCCTCGGCCAACGCCGGGTTTGGCCTGCACACCCTTTCGACCCATGAGCACAACGGCCACTCCCCGGCCGAGAGCGATGGCTATGCAAACGCCTACTTCTTCCCGGGGCAGTACTACGATTACCGCTGGCCGCTGCAACTGGCTGGGTATGACACCATCAACACCCGTGCCGAAGACCCACGCGCTGCGTTCCCTTGCTCGGCGGGCGAAACCTTGTTCGTCAACGATGCCAACCCCGGCCTGAAAACCTGCCAGAACGGCAGCATCAAGATTCGTGGTGACTGGCGCGAAACCATGAGCACCCACTGGTTCCACGACCACATGATGGATTTCACGGCGCAGAACGTCTACAAGGGCAACGCCGTGATGATGAACTACTACAGCGCCCTGGACCGCGGCAACGAGGCCCTGCAGGATGGCGTCAACCTGCGTTTCCCCAGTGGCTCGGGCATGCCGTGGGGTAACCGCGACTACGACGTCAACCTGGTGATCGCCGACAAGGCCTGGGATGCCAACGGCCAGCTGTGGTTCAACCCGTTCAACACCGATGGCTTCCTCGGCGACCAGATCCTGGTCAACTGGCAGTACCGGCCAACGCTCAAGGTACGCGCGCGCAGCTACCGCTTCCGTATCCTCAATGGCTCGGTGTCGCGCTACCTGAAGCTTGCCGTCGTGCGGGAGATCGCCGGCAACAGCGGCGAGTTCAAAGGCCCTACCGGCTCCAACCTTTCATACGCGCGGGTACCGTTCCACATGATCGCCAACGACGGCAACATCATGGAACACACCGTGCCGTTCGACGGCACCATGGACCTCAACGGTGACGGCAACCTGCAGGACAACAACGGCGTCCTGCCGCTGCAGGGTATCGCCGAACGCTACGACATCATCATCAACTTCGCCAAACACGGCATCAAGGTCGGCGACAAGCTGTACCTGGTCAACCTGGAGGAACATCAGAGCGGCAAGGGCCCGGAGGGTACCATTGCCCTGGCCGATGTGCTGTCGGAAAAATACAAGGCGGTAATCAAGCAGACCAGCAATGGGCCTGAGTGGGACAACGGCGACCCGGCGATCGGCAAGTTCATGCAGTTCGTGGTTCAGCCCTACAGCGGCCAGGACCTGAGCATGGACCCGGTTGCCTATGAGCCGGCCAAACCGGGCAAGGCCGAAGGCCTGAAAATGCTGCCGCTGCCGATAGACCGTAATTCGGCCACCGACCAGGCCAAGCTCAAGGATGCCCGCCATCGCGAGTTTATCTTCGGCCGCTCGGACGGTACCGACACCCAGCCCTGGACCATCAAGACAGATGGCAGCTTTGGCTACTCCATGGACCCACGTCGCATCAACGCGGCGCCACAGTTGGCCCAGCAGTCTACCGACGGCGGTTTCAGCGGCGACGGCACATTGGAAGTGTGGAAGATCATCAATGGCGGCAATGGCTGGAGCCACCCGGTGCATGTGCACTTCGAGGAAGGCGTGATCCTCAGTCGCGACGGCAAGGCCCCGCCAGAATGGGAAAAATGGGCGCGCAAGGACGTGTATCGCATAGGGCCGGATACCGACTCGTCCAAAGAGGTGGAAATGGCCATCCGCTTCCGCGAATTCGCCGGTACCTACATGGAACATTGCCACAACACCCAGCATGAAGACTCGTCGATGCTGCTGCGCTGGGACCTGGAACACCCAGGCCAGTTCCAGGTGATGCCGACCCCACTACCGGGTTGGGATGGCGTGGAGTACGTGGCTTCGGTTGGGCTGCCGACCTTCCGCACCGAAGACCATGATAACGACGACCCGACCAACAAACCGCCGGTTGCGGCCAACGACAGCGCGGCTACCACGGCCGGCAAGCAGATCACCTTGAACGTGCTGGCCAACGACACCGACCCGGAAAACAACCTGCCGTTGACCGTAGTCGGCCTCAGCCAGCCGGACTCCGGCCAGGGCACTACCAGTACCGACGGCAGCACGGTCACCTACGTCCCACCGGCCACGGTAACCACAGCGTTCACCGCCAGCTTCAACTACACGGCTCGTGACGCCAAGGGCGCCGAATCGGTGGCCCCGGCCACGGTCAGCATTGCGGTGAGCCCGGCAGCGGCGGTCGACCAGATCCAGGTCACCAGTGCCACGGTGCAGGTGCGCAGCGGCAACCGCTTTACCTGGGATATTTCGGGCACCACCACGGTGGCCACCGGCAACAGCATCACCGTGACTGCGGCAACCACCAGTGGCCCGCTGCTGCTGGGTACGGCCACGCTGAGTACCACTACCAGCGGCGCCCGTTGGCGCTTGTCAACCACAACCACCGGCAGCGGCCCGGCCACACCGGCGACCGTGACCGTGAAATCGGCGCTGGGGCAGAGCGTGACGGCGCCAGTCAGCATCAGGTAATCGAAAAGCGGGGGCCGCTGTGCGGCCCATCGCTGGCAAGCCAGCTCCCACCTCGACCGCGTCGGCTCCAAGCCTTGTGCAGTACCTGTGGGAGCTGGCTTGCCGGCGATAGGGCTGCAGGGCAGCCCCAATACCGTTATCGACGAGGACCGCATCATGTCCGGTTCATGGCGTTTCCTGCTGGTGCTCTCGCTGTTCGCCGCCAGTATCCCGTTCTGGCCGTTGCAACCACAGCAACCCGTGGCCGAGGAAGCTGAAACTCCCTGGGGCGCCGATTACTTCCCCAACATCCCGCTGCTCACCCAGGACGGTGAGAAAGTGCATTTCTTCGACGACCTGATCAAGGACAAGGTGGTCGCCATCAACTTCATCTTCACCGGCTGCTCCGACTCCTGCCCGGTGGAAACCGCGCGCCTGCGCCAGGTGCAGAAAATCCTCAGTGACCGGGTCGGCAAGGACATCTTCCTCTACTCCATCAGCATCGACCCCTACAACGACACCCCCGCCACACTCAAGCGCTACGCCGAAAAGTTTGGTATCGGCCCCGGCTGGACGCTGCTCACCGGCGAGCCGGCCGATATCGAACAATTGCGCCGCAGCCTGGGTCTGTACATCGATGGCCTGGAAAACGGCCGCTCCAAGGACCACAACCTGAGCCTGATCATCGGCAACCAGGCCACCGGCCGCTGGATGAAGGCCTCGCCCTTCGAAAACCCGTACATTCTCGCCGACCGCCTGGGCAACAGCCTGCACAACTGGAAACAGGCCAGTGCCATGGCCAATGACTACGCCCAGGCTCCCGAGGTGCGCGCACCCAGCAGTGGCGAGCAACTCTTCCGTACCCGCTGCTCGTCCTGCCACACCCTGGGCAATGCCGAGCCAGGACAACCCGGCATCGGCCCCGACCTGCTCGGCGTGACCCGCCAGCGTGATGCCAACTGGCTGACCCGCTGGCTGAAGGAGCCCGACCAGATGCTGGCCCAGAAAGACCCCCTGGCCATGCTGCTGTACGAACAATACAACCGCGTGGCCATGCCCAACATGCGCCTGGGCGATACCGAAGTCAGCGCGCTGATGAGTTACATGGAGGAAGAAACTGCGCGCCTGCAGACGCCGCTGGCCGATAAGGGAAATCCTTAAAGGCAATTGGCCACCAGTCATTAGGCTGTCATCTTACTGTCGTATTTTTCGACCATCACCCAGGGTCGGGAACTATCAGCAGTGATTCGCCGTTCGCTTTCATCCGCCAGCCTTCTGCGGCTGCTGATCCTGATGCTCTGTGCAGCCACCCTGGCCTTTGTCTGGGGACTGCATGTTTCGCAGAAGGTTGCCGCCCGCCAGGACGCGCTGTCGGCCAAGGCCGCCGAGCACCTGAACCTGGCCAGTATCGTTGGCGAAAGCCTGCGCCAGTTGGTGGATCGCGCCCAGGCCGTGGGCCGGGTCGCCCAGGACGACATGAAGATGCTGAGCCAGGGCAGCGTCAGCCTGGCGCGCATGCTTGCCGAAGACCCGGTATTCAAGCGCATGAGCCTGTACGACCGGCAAGGCCGGCTGTTGTCGGCCAGCCATGCCGACGAGGCCGCCGAGCTACCCGAAGACTGGCTGCGCCAGCTGCAGCGGCACGTTGCCCGCTACGGTTTCAAACCGTTCCTGCCCAGCGTGCAGCCCCCCGGGCAAGCGACCACCGTGCCCAACCGGCACCTGCCCTTCCTGCTACCGCTGACCAACCTGCCGGGTCGCGAAATCGACAATATCCTGGTGGTGCAGCTGGACATCGGCTACCTGGCGGTGCTGCTGCAGCACATCGACCTGGGCGGCAGCGGGCTGGTGCGCCTGCTGCAGGATGACGGCCTGGAGCGGGTGCGCATCGATAGCAGCGGCGTGGTGGCCGGTGACGCACTGCTGCCCGGGCTGCCGGACAGCGGCAGTGAAGCAGGCATGCTGACCCAGTACGCGGCCGGCGCCCCCTACCAGAGCCTGTACCGGCGCCTGCCCGAGCGGGGTTTCAGCGTGGTGGTCAGCCAGCGCCAGGACGAAATCCTCGCGCCCTCGACGCTTGCCTATTCCCGGCAGTTCTGGTTGAACCTGAGCATGACCCTGATGATCCTCGCCAGCCTGCTGTGGACCTTGCGCCTGTTGCGCAAGCGCCAGGAGGCCTTCAGCGCGCTGGAACAGGCACAGCAGGTCAACCAGCAGTTGATCGACCGCCTCGAGGACGAACACCGGCGCAGCAGCCATGCCGCGGCCACCGACCACCTCAGCGGCCTGCACAACCGCCGCCAGTTCGTCGAGGTGGCCGGCCAGGTGCTGACCCGGCAACGCGGCAAGCGCCGGCTGATGGCGATCCTGTTCATCGACATGGACCGCTTCAAGTCGATCAACGACTCGCTCGGGCACAAGATCGGCGACCTGCTGCTGCAGGCCGTTGCCGGGCGTATCCAGCGCCTGCTGGAGCCCGGCGACGAGGCTTCGCGCTTTGGTGGCGACGAGTTCGTGGTGCTGCTGGCCGGCGAGCGCAGCGAGGAGCAGATCAATGCCTGGGTCCGCGTACTGGTGCAGAAGCTGTCGGCCACCTATGCGCTGGACGGCCAGGAGGTCAACACCAGCCCCAGCGTGGGCGTGAGTATCTGCCCGCGCGACGGCCAGGACATCGACAGCCTGATCCGCAGTGCCGATGCCGCAATGTACTCGGCCAAGCAGGCCGGGCGCGCGCAGTACCGTTTCTTCGACCCGTCGCTGAACCTGGCCGACATCCACGCCTTCACCCTCGAACAGGCCTTCGGCAGCGCCCTGGCCGAGCGCCAGTTCGTGCTGCACTACCAGCCACAGATCCGCCTCGACACCCAGCAGGTGCTGGGCTACGAAGCGCTGGTGCGTTGGGACCACCCCGAGTTCGGCCTGCTGTACCCTGACCGGTTCATTGACCTGGCCGAACGCAGCGGCTTCATTGTCGAGCTGGGCTGGGAGGTGTTGCGCCTGGCCTGCGAGGCCCTGTCGGGTTGGGACGCCCAAGGCCGGAAGACGCGGCTGGCGGTCAATGTATCTGCGCTGCAGCTACGCCAGGCAGACTTCGCTGCACGGCTACTGAGCGAACTGCAGCAGTACGCCATCGCCCCGCAGCGGCTGGAGCTGGAAATCACCGAAACCACCATCCTCGACCCCGAAGGCACGGCGGTGGCGCACCTGCACACCCTGCGCGACGCCGGGCTGGGCATCAGCCTGGACGATTTCGGCCGCGGCTACGCCGGTTTTGCCCACCTGCATTCGCTGCCACTGAGCAAGCTGAAGATCGACCGCTCGCTGATTGCGCCTCTGTCCAACAGCCACGACGACAGCCCGATCGTATCGTCCACCATCATCCTTGCCAAACGCCTGGGCCTGGAAGTGGTGGCCGAAGGCGTGGAAACCCGCGAACAAGTGGTGTGCCTGAAGCTTGCCGGCTGCGATATCGCCCAGGGCTACCACTTCAGCCGGCCGCTGTCACCGGCGCAGCTGCGTGACTACCCGCTCTTCAACGGTGTCGAGGACAAGGCCTGCGTGTAATGGAGGCCCTGGCGAATCCGCCAGGATGAATCGATCATACCTGACGCGCCACGTCTGTAGGAGCGGCCTTGTGTCGCGATCGGGCCGCAAAGCGGCCCCAGCAGTATTCGCGTAAACACTAAAATCAGAGGGGCCGCTTCACGGCCCGATCGCGACACAAGGCCGCTCCTACAGGGACCGAGCATGTATTAGGAACCCATTTCGGTTTATCGTGTGCCCATCATCCACTTGCACCCGCACCATGACCGACATCGAGCGCTACCTCCGCGCCGCCACCCGTGACAACACCCGGCGCAGCTACCAGGCCGCCATCGAGCATTTCGAAACCCACTGGGGCGGTTTTCTCCCGGCCACGGCCGAGAGCATCGCCCGCTACCTGGCCGACCACGCCGACCAGCATGCCGTCAGTACCCTGCGCCAGCGCCTGGCGGCGCTCAGCCAATGGCACGTCGCCCAAGGTTTCCCCGACCCGACCAAGGCGCCGCTGGTGCGCCAGGTGCTGCGCGGCATCCGCACCTTGCACCCGACACCGCCCAGGCAGGCGGCGCCGCTGTTGCTGCAGCACCTGCAAAGCGCAGTGGAATGTTTCGAAGAAGAAGCCCGCCATGCCCGGGAACAGCATGACCTGGCCACCCTGCGCCGGGCGCGTCGCGACGCTGCGCTGCTGTTGCTGGGCTTCTGGCGCGGTTTTCGGGGTGATGAACTGGCACGCCTGCGCGTGGAGCACATCCAGGCCGAGGCCGGCGTCGGCATCACCCTGTTCCTGCCGCGCAGCAAGGGCGACCGCGAAGCCCTGGGCGTACAGCATCGCACCCCGGCCCTCAAGGCCTTGTGCCCGGTCACGGCCTACCTGCAATGGCTGGAAGTCGCCGGCATCGCCCATGGGCCGGTGTTCCGCAAGCTCGACCGCTGGGGCAACCTCGGCGACACCGCGCTCAACAGCAACAGCCTGGTCGGCCTGCTGCGGCGCATGCTGGAGCGCGCCGGGGTACCGGCGGCGCTGTATACCGGGCACTCGCTGCGCCGAGGTTTTGCCACCTGGGCCACGGCCAACGGTTGGGAGCTGAAGGCGCTGATGAGCTATGTGGGCTGGAAAGACGCGAAGTCGGCGTTGCGCTACATCGACGCGGCGCAGCGCTTTGGCGAACTGGCCGTGCTACCGGCCAGCCAGGCGCAAAAGCTTATTCCTTGAAGGTGTGACGGGCGATGCCGCCAATTTCCGGGTTGATGGCATACAGGTCGCCAGCGTCGGGGTAATGCTGCAAGTCTTCGGCACTCATGCCCAAGCGCGCGGTGCTGATGAACAAGGTATTCATCCCCTCCCCACCGAAGCAGCAACTGGTAGGGCACGGCACTGGCATCAGTACCTGGTCGGTGAGGTGACCATGGCGGTCATAGCGTAACAGGCAACTGCCATGGTACTGGCACACCCACAGGCCGCCGTCACGGTCCAGCGCAAGGCCGTCCGGCCGCCCCAGTTCGGCAGGGGTTTCGGCAAACAGAGTGACCGCGCCAAGCCGGCCTTCGGCCAGGTAACTGGCGCGGTAGATCGAGCGCGCCGCCGAGTCCACGAAGTACACCGTGTGGCCGTCCTGCGACCAGGCCAGGCCGGTGGGCAACGCCATGTCGTCGTGGATCACCTGATCGTTCAACTGCCCGTCAAAGCGGAACAGTGCCCCGGTGTTGCCGCTCAGGGCATCGTCCATCAGCCCGGTCACGAATCGGCCCTGCGGGTCGCAGGCGCCGTCGTTGAAACGGTAGGTCGACCGCGGGTGAACCGACACCGAATTCCGGCGCACCTTGCGCAGCGACACGTCGAAGATGGCCACGCTGGCGTCTTCGGTGAAAATCAGGTTGCCCTGGTCGGTCAGCGCCAGCGCGCCAATGCGTGCCGCGGATTCGTACAGGCACTCGGCCTGGCCATCAGGCGTCAGGCGGTTGATCCGCCCGCCAGAGATATCGACGAAGTACAACGCGCCGCTGCCTTCATCCCAGACCAGGCTTTCGCCCAGGTCGGCGCGGGTGCTGGCGACGTTGACTGGCACGTAGCGGCATGCCTTGAGGCGGTTGCGCAACTCGCCCACCTCCGCCAGCGTCATGGAACAGGCCAGTCCCAGGCCCTGTGCGGCATCGGTAAACACCGCAACGTTATCGTGGAAAGGCTCTGTGACGGGCATTTGCTGGCTACCTTCGATTCTCCTTTCTACGATAACAACAAAAAAATCAATGACCAAGCGCGGGGTGCGGCAGACTGCAGCGGTCGATCAAGTTCGCGTTGCGCAGCGCCACAGCCGCCCGATATCACAAGCCCGCGCCCGCAGCAGCTCAGCAGCATTGGCACAAGCCTGCTCCAGGCTCATCGGCCCGCTGGCCAAGGCAAAGGCAGCATCGACGCCATGGGCATACAGTTGCTGGTAGCCTTCACCCAAGGTGCCGGCCAGCACCACCACCGGCACCCCATGGCGCTTGGCAACCCGAGCCACCCCCATCGGCGTCTTGCCACGCAAGGTCTGGGCGTCGAAGCGCCCTTCGCCGGTCACTACCAGGTCTGCACCTTGCACCAAGGCATCCAGGCCGGCCAGTTCGGCCACCACTTCCACCCCAGGGCGGAACTGAGCCCCCATGAAGGCCCGGGCTGCGAACCCCATGCCACCAGCAGCGCCACAGCCTGGGTAGTCCCGCACATCCTCACCCAGCAGTTGCGCACAATGGTCGGCAAAATGCCCCAGGGCCTGGTCCAGCGCCTGCACCTGCTGTGGGTTGGCGCCCTTCTGCGGGCCGAAGATCGCCGAGGCGCCATTGGCGCCACACAGCGGGTTGTCGACATCTGCCGCGACTTCGAACTGCACCTCGGCCAGGCGCGGGTCGAGGTCGCTGGCATCGATGCGGGCCAGCTTGGCCAAGGCCAGGCCGCCCTCTTCCAGCGCTTGCCCGTGGGCGTCCAGCAGGCGCAGGCCCAGCGCCCGCAACATGCCGCTGCCCGCGTCGTTGGTGGCGCTGCCGCCAATGGCCAGCACTACCCTTTGCGCGCCAGCGGCCAGAGCGGCGGCAATCAGCTCGCCGGTACCCCAGGTGCTGCTGCGGCAGGCATCGCGCTGGCCAGTCGGCACCAGTTGCAGGCCACTGGCCTGGGCCATTTCGATGATCGCCGTGCGGCTTTGCGGCAGCCAGCCCCAGCCCGCCTCCACGCTTTGCCCCAACGGCCCGCGTACCGTCTGACGACGCAGCTCGCCGTGGCTGGCGGCAAGAATCGCATCCATGGTGCCTTCGCCACCGTCGGCCATCGGGCACTCGACCAGCTCGGCCTCCGGCCAGGCCTCGCCCATGCCCGCCGCGATGGCGCGGGCGACACCGGCGGCGTCGAGGCTGTCCTTGAACGAGTCGGGGGCAATGACGATCTTCATGGGGTTTCTCCTGTCCTGATGAGCGGCATGCTGACAGGTGGCTGCAAAGGTGGCCTCGGTCAAATGCACAAAATGCCGGGCGGGTTGTTTGGGCAGATGCCTTTCACCTGCCCCGGCCCTATCGCCGGCAAGCCAGCTCCCACAGGTTCAACACAGGCCTGAGAGCAGCATGCATCCAGTGGGAGCTGGCTTGCCGGCGATAGGGCCGGGGCAGGCGGCCCTTCAGTCGGCAGGCAGCAGCTGCAACCCCAGGTACAGGCTAAGCATCCCTTCCATGCGCAGCGGGTCGACCTCGCCCAGCTCGGCAATCCGCTCCAGGCGGTAGCGCAGGCTGTTGCGGTGGATGCCCAGGGCATCGGCACAGGCCTGGCTCTGGCCGTCATGGGCACACCAGGCGCGCAGGGTGGTGAGCAACTGCCCGCTGCTGTCCTTGCTGCGAATACGTTGCAACGGTTCCAGCAATTCATCCAGCGCATCATCGTTGCGGTGCCGCCACAGCAATGCCGGCAACCGGTAGCGCTGCAGGCTGAGCAAGCGCTCGCCGGGCAGTACCTCGCGCCCATAGGCCAACAGGTCGCGCACCCGGCGATAACCCCGGCGCAGTTGCTCCAGGCTTTGCGCGACACTGCCCAGGGCCAGCCGCTCCACGTCCCAGCCATGGCGCTGCAGGCGTTCCAGCAGGCGAGTTTCGTCCAGCGCCACACCTGCCGGGCGACACCACAACAACGACTGGCGGGCCGGGCTTACGCACCAACTGTCCGGGTAGCGGCTCATCAACCATGCCGCCAGGGTTTCGGCGGCTGGCCCCGAGGCCAGCTCGAAAAGGCACGGTACCCGCGGCAGCTGGGGCTTGAGGCCCAGTTGCCGGGCCTCGTCGAGCAACCGGGGAGAATCGCCGCTGCCGCCCAGCAACAGGGCCAGCAAATCGTCACAGCGCTGGCGTCGCCATTGCTGGTCGGCCTGCAAATGGCGCTGGGCCAGCAGCATCTCGGCGGTCATGCGCACCAGCTCGCCATAGGTGCGCACTTGCTGCGGGTCACCGGTCAAGCCGAGTACGCCCATCAATCGGCCATCCAGCATCAGCGGCAGGTTCACCCCGGGCTGCACGCCCTTCAGGCACTTGGCAGCGTCCGTATCCAGCTCGACGATGCGGCCGTTGGCCAGCACCAGTTGCGCACCCTCGTGGCGGGTGTTGATACGCTCAGGTTCGCCACTGCCGAGGATCAACCCCTGGCTGTCCATGACATTGACGTTGCATGGCAGAATGGCCATCGCGCGGTCAACGATATCCTGCGCCAGGTCATGGTCGAGTTCGAACATTGAGCGGTCCTTTGGGTGTCAGGGATTTGGGCTCGGGCACAGCAGCCCGGTGCAAGTGCTGTGCAAAAGCACAAAGACAGGCACGCCGCAGTCCCCGAGACTCGTCAGGGCGAGCGCCGGAACAGGCGACGCGGCGACAACCATAACAACAGAGAACCCGATCATGGCATACAGCCCCGCCCCTGACCAAGGCACGGACACCACCCGCAACGCGCTGTACCGGCGCATCACCCTGCGGCTGATTCCGTTCATTTTCATCTGCTACCTGTTCAACTACCTGGACCGCGTCAACGTCGGCTTTGCCAAGCTGCAGATGCTCGACGCCCTGAAGTTCAGCGAAACGGTGTACGGCCTTGGCGCCGGCATCTTCTTCATCGGCTATGTGCTCTGCGGCCTGCCGAGCAACCTGGCGCTCAACCGCTTCGGCCCGCGGCGCTGGATCGCGCTGATGATGATCGCCTGGGGCAGCCTCTCCACCTGCCTGCTGTTCGTCACCACGCCCACCGAGTTCTACGCCTTGCGCCTGTTGACCGGCGCCGCCGAAGCCGGCTTCTTCCCGGGCGTGGTGCTGTACCTTTCGCGCTGGTTCCCGGCGGCCCGCCGCGGCCGCATCATGGCGCTGTTCATGTCGGCGATCCCGGTATCGGGCCTGCTCGGCGGGCCGTTCTCCGGCTGGATCCTCCAACACTTCGCCGCCGGCCAGCACGGCCTGGCCGGCTGGCAATGGATGTTCCTGATCCAGGGCCTGCCGACCGTTGCCCTGGGTGTACTGGCGGTGTTCCTGCTCAGTGACGGCTACCAGAAAGCCGCCTGGCTGAGCCCGTCCGAACGTCAGCTGATCGCCGCCGACCTGGACGCCGATGCCGCCAGCAAGCCGAGCACCACCGGCGACGGCGTGCTCGCCGTGCTGACCAACCCGCTGATCTGGACCTTCGGCTTTGTCTACTTCTGCATCCAGAGCGGTGTGTATGCGATCAACTTCTGGCTGCCGTCGATCATCAAGAACATGGGCTTCGACAACCCGCTGCTGATCGGCTGGCTCAGCGCCATCCCGTACCTGCTGGCCGGCGTGTTCATGATCCTCTGCGGGCGTTCTGCCGACCTGCGCAACGAGCGCCGCTGGCATCTTGTGGTGCCGATGCTGATGGGCGCCATCGGCCTGCTGATCGCGGTGAACTTCGCCGGCAAC
This sequence comes from Pseudomonas sp. 13159349, assembly GCF_013305685.1. NCBI lineage: Bacteria > Pseudomonadati > Pseudomonadota > Gammaproteobacteria > Pseudomonadales > Pseudomonadaceae > Pseudomonas > Pseudomonas sp. 13159349. The sequence continues at coordinate 3,097,961 of NZ_CP045553.1, forward strand.
CCGACCATTGCCATCCTCGGCCTGTCGATCGCCACCATGGGCGCGCTCACCGGCCTGCCGATGTTCTGGCCTATGCCCACCGCGCTGCTCAGCGCCGGCGCGGCTGTCGCGGGCCTTGCGATCATCAACTCGGTGGGCCAGATGGCCGGTTTCCTCAGCCCGTACCTGGTCGGTTTCATCAAGGACCAGACCGGCTCGACCGATGCTGCGCTATATTCGCTGGCGGCGTTGATCGTGCTGGGTAGCCTGGTGGCCTTGCGGGTTACCCGGGCTGGTGCGCTGAGTACTGCAAGCGCCAGTTGAACCCATTCGCGGGCTCGCCCGCTCCCACAGGATCACCACAAGCTCGAACGCTGTGGTATCCCTGTGGGAGCGGGCAAGCCCGCGAAGAGGCCAGCCCAGGCCACATAAAATCCACACCCTCCACCGATCGTCAGCTCAACGCATCCCATCCCCAGCCCAGGCGTCAAATGGTTCCAAAGGTCCCTTTGGAGAACCCCCATGACCCAGCACGCCGTGGCCCGACTGGCTCAACTCGACGAACACCGCCCCCTGCGCGTCCAGGCCGGCAGCGAGGAGATCATCCTCATCCGCCAGGGCGACCAGGTGCACGCCTACCAGGGCAACTGCCCCCACGAAGGCGCGCCACTCAATGAAGGCGTGGTGTGCGGCGGCCTGCTGGTGTGCCCCTGGCACAAGGCCGCGTTCGCTGTGGACGAGGGCGCGGTCTGCGAACCGCCGGCCCTGGCCGACCTGCGCCGCTACAAAACCTGGGTCAAGGGCGACGAGGTCTGGGTCGACGACCAACCCCTGCCCAGAACCGAGCCGCCCCGCCACAGCGACGCCCGCTGTTTCGTGGTGGTCGGCGCTGGTGCCGCGGGCAGTGCCGCAGTTTCCACCCTGCTGGCCCATGGCTTTGCCGGCCGCCTGGTCTGGATCGATCAGGAGCGCCAACCAGCCTACGATCGTACTTCCCTGAGCAAATTCGTGATCGCCGGGCAGATGCCGCCCGATGAGGTGCCGGCCCTGCTCGACGCCGACGCCCTGCGCAAGGGCCAGCTGGAGCGCAAGCATGGCAAGGTGCGCACCCTGAACACGCAGAAGCGCCAGATCACCCTGGCCGACGGCCAGCAGATCGACTATGACGCCTGCCTGCTGGCCACCGGCGGCAAGGCGCTGCGGCCCGATATCCCGGGCGTCGACCTGCCTGGGGTATTTACCCTGCGTTCACGGGAGGATGCCGCGCACCTGCTGGATGCTGCCGAGCCCGGCCAGCCGGCAGTGATCGTCGGCGATGGCTTCATCGGCCTGGAAGCCGCGTCGGCCTTGCGCAAGTACGGCGTGCAGGTGCACCTGATCACCCGCCATGAGGTCCCCCTGGCCCGGCAACTGGGCGAGCGCATTGGCCGTAGCATCCGCGAGTTGCACGAACGCAAGGGGGTCACCTTCCACGGCCCTACCGAGGTCGTACGGATCGAGGGCCAGGACAAGGTCGAGGCCGTGCTGCTGGCCAACGGTGAGCGGCTACAGACGCCATTGGTGCTGCTGGGCACCGGGGTAAGGCCTGCGACCGCGTTCATTCAGGGCGTGCTGCTGACCGAGGACAAGTCAGTGCAAGTGGACGCCGAAATGCGCGCCGCAGATGGCCTGTGGGCCGCGGGGGATATCGCCACCTTCCCCCTCAGCGGGCGCCCGGTGCGTATCGAGCACTGGCGGCTGGCCCAGCAACATGGAGTGATCGCCGCCGCCAACATGCTCGGCGAGCAGCGCCGCTACGCCGACGTACAGTTCTTCTGGACCTACCAGCACGGCCGCACCTACGAAGTACTGGGCCACGCGCGGGACTGGAACCGTATCGAGTTCGTCGGCGAGCCGGAAAAAGGCGACTTCATTGCCTTGCAATGCGTGGATGAGCGGGTCGAGGCAGTTGTCGCCAAGGGCTATTCCGATGCCATGGCGACGCTGTCGCAACGCCTGAAGCGACCGTTGACCTTGCAGGAGGCCTTGGCGCTGATCGGTTGAGGCTGCCTTTCATTGCGCCCCGGTTGTGTGTAAAACGGGTAGATCAGCCGACCGCACAAGGACCCAAGCGCATGATCTACCGCCCCCTCGGCCACAGTGGCCTGCAGGTTTCCGCCCTTACCCTGGGCAGCATGATGTTCGGCGAGCAGACCAGCACCGAGGACGCCCTGCGCATCATCGACAAGGCCTGGGACCAGGGCATCAACTTCATCGACACTGCAGACGTGTACAACGCCGGACGTGCGGAGGAAATCGTCGGCGAAGCGGTGGCCCGCCATCGCCATGACTGGATCGTGGCCAGCAAGGTCGGCTTTGGCCCGGCCGATGGCCTTCCCAACCGCAGCGGCCTGTCGCGCAAGCACATCTTCAATGCCCTCGATGCCACGCTGACGCGCATGGACATGGACTACCTGGATATCTACTACCTGCACCGCGAAGACCACAAGGTGCCGCTGGAGGAAACCGTGCAGGCCATCGGCGACCTGCTGCGCCAAGGCAAGATCCGCTACTGGGGCGTGTCCAACTTCCGCGGCTGGCGCATCGCCGAGGCGTGCCACATTGCCGAGCGCCTGGGCGTGCCCAGGCCGGTGGTGAGCCAGCCGCTGTACAACATCGTCAATCGCCAGGCCGAACCGGAGCAGCTTACCGCTGCGGCCGCCCATGGCCTGGGCGTGGTGCCATTCAGCCCGCTCGCGCGGGGCGTGCTCAGCGGCAAATATGCGCCGGGGGCGGTGCCGGATGCCGGTAGCCGTGCCGGGCGCCAGGACAAGCGCATCATGGAGGTGGAATGGCGCCAGGAGTCGCTGACCATTGCCCGGCAGATCCAGGCCTATGTGGAAGCCAAGGGCGTGGGTATCGTCGAGTTCGCGATTGCCTGGGTACTGAACAATCGGCTGGTCAGTTCGGCGATTGTCGGGCCGCGGACCGAAGAACAGTGGGATACCTATGGCGGGGCGCTGGCGGTGAAGATTACCGCGGAGGATGAAGCGTTCATTGATTCGCTGGTCACGCCGGGGCATGCATCGACGCCGGGGTTCAATGATGTGGCGCATTATGTGAGTGGGCGGTTGGCCCGTAGCTGATCGTTCTCCTGTTCTGGCCTCTTCGCGGGTAAACCCGCTCCTACAGGATTGCCCATGACTCCAGAGCCTGTGCAACCGCTGTGGGAGCGGGTTTACCCGCGAAGAGGCCGGTAGCTTTAACCCAGCTGCGCCAGGGCCTGCGCGGCATAGGCATGCGAACGCTGCCGTGCCAGCGGGTCGTGGATGCGGCAGTCGATCATCAGTTCATCCGCACCGGTCTGCTCGATCAACGTGCGCAACCCTTCCCTTACCCGGTCCGGCCCGCCGGCCACGGTGCAGGCCATCACCTGCTCAAGTACCTCGCGTTCATGGTCCGGCAGGCTCTCGACATAGCCCTCCTGCGGCTTGGGCAACAGGCCGACGCGCCCGACGTGCAAGTCCAGCATCCACTTGCGATGGGAGCTGGCCAGGTAATCCGCCTCGGCATCGCTGTCGGCGGCGAACAGGTTCATGCCCACCATCACATACGGCTTGGCCAGTTGTGCCGAAGGCTGGAAGTTGGCCCGGTAATGGGCAATGGCCTGCAGCAGGTAGCGCGGGGCAAAGTGCGAGGCGAAGGCATAGGGCAGGCCCAGTTTCGCTGCCAGGTCGGCACCGAACAGGCTGGAGCCGAGAATCCACACCGGTATGTCATGCTTGCCAGGCACGCCGCGCACCCGCCGTTTGCCATTGTCAGCCAGGTAGTCGCGCAGTTCGGCTATGTCCTGGCTGAAGTCGCGCTCTGGCGCAGCACCACGCAAGGCGCGCACGGTAGGCCCGGAGCTGCCCGGCGCACGGCCGAGGCCCAGGTCGATGCGGCCAGGGTGCAGGGTGTCTAGCGTACCGAACTGCTCGGCCACAACAAGCGGCGCGTGGTTGGGCAGCATGATGCCACCGGCGCCAACGCGGATATGCCGGGTGGCGTTGGCGATTTCGTTGATGACCAGTGACGTGGCGGCCGAGCCGATGCCCGGCATGTCGTGGTGCTCGGCGATCCAGTAGCGGCTGTAGTGCTGTTGCTCGACATGGCGCGCCAGTTGGCGGGACTCTTCGATCGCGTCGGCGAAGGTCTTGCCTTCGCCGATCATGACCAGGTCCAGTACGGACAGTGCAGTCATGGGGTCTCCACAGGGATTATCAGTGACTGCCAGTTTCCCTGCTGCGCAGCCAGTGATAAACCCGGCTTCAGGCCCGGCATAGGGGCCTGCCATTCCCCAATCAGTCTTCCCAGGGCACGCCCGGTTCCCAGCTGGCTACCAGCAGGTCGATAAAGCCGCGTACCCGCGGCGACAGGTGGCGCTTGCTTGGGTAGACGATGCGAATCGGGTCCGCCGGTGGCCGATAGGCTTGCAGCACCTCCACCAGGGTGCCGGCGCGCAGGTCGTCGCCGGTGATGTAGGTGGGCAGGTGAACCAGCCCGAAACCCGCCCGGGCGCCAGCGAGCATCGCCTCGGAGCTGTCGATGTTCAGCCGCCCGGGGTCTTCGCACAGGTGCAGCCCCGCTTCGGTATGAAAGCGCCACGGCATGACCTTTTCGCCGGCCAGGAAGGCGATCTTGTCATGGCCGTAGAGGTCGCCGGGCACCTGTGGTACGCCGCGTGCGTCCAGGTATGCGGGAGAGGCGCAGGTGACGAACTGCTGCCAGGCCACCGTACGGGTCAAGAGTTGCGAGTCTTCCTTCGGTACACCGATACGCACCGCAACGTCGATACCCTCCTCGACCAGGTCGACGAAACGGTCGGTGAAGCGTATATCCGCGCGCAGCTCGGGCCACTGGTTCAGGTAGCGGTCGAGAATCGGCAGCACATGGCGCTGGCCGAACGACAGGGGTGCTGTCAGGCGCAGGGTGCCGGTGGGCTTGCCACGGCGCTGGGCCATGGTGCTTTCCACCTCGTCCAGGTCGTCCAGAATCTGCCGCCAGCGTTCATAGGCCACCAGGCCCTCGTCGGTCAGGCTCAGCTTGCGCGTGGTGCGGTTGAGCAAGCGCACGGCCATGCGCGCCTCCAGGCGAGCGATGCTCTTGCCCACCGCCGAGCGCGTCAGGCCCAAGGTGGCGGCGGCGGCGGTAAAACTGCCAGCCTTCGCGGCGCTGACGAAGGCGGTGATGTCGCCGAAGCGGTTGGGTTCCATGGGTGGTTCCTGAGTCTGGTGCGGCTGGTTTAGATAGGTATGGATTTGTGAAATGCAAGCAGGACTGTCGAGAGCGATCAAGCGAAGACCTTGATCACCACTAAATGCACCGGATAGAACAGGTAACCCCAACGCCCCACCGCAGGCACCCGCCAACCCTCCTGACGCAGCAACGACCACCCGAGCGGAATCGCCAAGGCCGCGGCCATCAGCGTCAGCACGGTAAACGGCGCCAACAGATGCTCCTGCAACCAGCTGTTGGTCAGGTTCCCCCCCATGGCCAACAGGCAGGGCAACAACCAGGCCCCCCCTTCCTTGCGCCGGGCCATCAACCAGGCGCCCGGCAGCATTACCCCGGGCAGCCCGTACATCAGCTGTTCGCTGAACAGCCACCCTGCAAGCAGACCGGCAAAGCCAAGCACGCGCGCCGAAATCAACGGATGATGCACACCCCAGGCAACCAGCAACCCCAACACCAGGGTCGGCATCACACTGAACGTTGACGAACCACTGTCCAGCCAACGGTACGCAGGTTCCGACAGCACCGCGAACACCAGCATCAGCCCCAGATAACGCAGGTTGCCGCGGGTATAGAGCGTCCCGCAGCTGGTGCGCGCCACATTCACCGCAATCGCCAGGCAAAACAGTGGAAACGCCAACCGGCCAACCACGAACAAGCCATCGGCATCAGGCCACAGAAAACGCAGGTGGTCGGCGACCATGGTCAGCATCGCCGTCCACTTGACCAGGTCCAGCCCGGCTGAACGCACGCCTCAGCGCCCGCGCTCGACTGTGGCAGGCCCCAGGTAGCGATCGGTCCACGCGGCCAGCGGCAAAGGTGGCTGCTGCTCGACGATCCGTCGCCAGATCAGCACCAGGTCGTCGCCATTGAACGCCGCCCCTGGCCCGGCACCCTCCCACAGCGACGGCACATCGGCAATCCAGTGCCCCTGGCTGTCTCGGTGGGCCATGTTGAAGCGGAACGTGTAGTTACCCGGGATACCCATGCGCAGGTCGCTGACCACCAGCGCATCGCCGATCTGGTCGTAGCGCAGCCAGTCATCGGTGAACCAGCGCAGGCGCTGGTGCAACGGGTGCCCGGCCAGCGCTTGCGCCAGTTGAAGATTACGCGGCAAACGTTGCATTTCTGGCGGGTGCTGGTCGAACCCGCTGCTGATGCCCTCGTAGTAATCGCCATCCGGGGTCTTGGCCAGCACCCGCCAGACCAGGCTGTTGAACGCTATCGGCACGGCACGCACCTGGCTGACGGCGATGCCTTGGCGGTCGAGGGCAGCCTGGAACCGCTGCTCGGCCGCCATGCGTCCGGCCAGGCCGAACCCCAGGTAGGCTGCGCTGAAGAGCAAGGCCAAGGTCATTAGCTGCACCGCCTTGCTTGTCAGCCCCTTGATGCTTGCGTAGATCACCGCGGCCAGCAGCGGCACGGTGTAGACCGGGTCGATGATGAACACCGCCGCCCAGCTTTCCGGGGTGGCCTGCAAGGGCCAGAACAACTGCGTGCCGTAGACCGTGAAGGCGTCGAGCAACGGGTGGGTGACCAGCACCAGCCAGAACGCCAGGAACAGCCTGGGCAAGGTATAGCCTTTGCCTGGCCAGCATTTGTTGACCAGCCAGGCCAGCAGCAAGGCCAGCCCGGTGAGCACGAACAAGGAATGAGAAAAGCCGCGGTGGTAGGTCATCTGCGACACCGGGTCGGCGTAGCGGATGATCACGTCCAGGTCGGGAAGCGTGCCCAGCGCCGCACCATACAACAGTGAGCGGCGGCCCTGGATGCGGCCAAGCACGGTACCTTGCAAGGCCGCGCCGAGTACGGCCTGGGTGATGGAGTCCAAGGGTGGCATTCCTGAAAGGGAGGTTTCCGGAAGCTAACTTCATCCGGGCCCAATGCGCAATTCCTCTTGAAGGTGCATCTGTAACGGGCTGCCTGCACTGGCCTCATCGCCGGCAAGCCAGCTCCCACCCCGACCGCGTTGAGCTCAAGGTATGCGCTATCCCTGTGGGAGCTGGCTTGCCGGCGATGAGGTCAGTGCAGGCAACATAAGACAGCTGCTCCCACCGGGTTTGCACATGCCTCTATGGATGATTCAGAACAACTGCCAGGTGTACACCAGCGTCAAGCGGTTCTCGTCGATGTCGCTGCGGTAGTTGGACCGGGCCATGGCATTGCGCACCCGGATCCCCAGCCCCTTCAGCACACCGCCCTGCACCGCATAACCGATGTCCAGGTCGCGCTCGCGGTCGCGCCCTTCGTAACCCAGCCCGGTATCGACATTGTTACCGGTTATGTAGCGCACGGTCGCGGTCAGCCCCGGCACGCCCATGGCCGCGAAGTTGTAGTCGTAGCGCACCTGGTACGAGCGTTCGTCGGTGTAGGCGAACTCATAGGTCGGTACTTCGTTACCCAGCGGCGAGATGTTGGCGAACACCCGTGGGAACGGGCTGTCGCCATAAATGCCCTGGTAGCCGGCATGGAAGCTGTGCCCGCCATGCCGGGCAGTGAACATCGAGAAGAACGCCTGGTTGTCGATGTTGCCGAGCAACGCATCGCCGTCCTCGCGCGCGGTGAAATACCCCAGGTTGGCACTGAGCACCCAGTTGCCCAGGGGCTTGCTGTGCTTGAGGCCGACAAAGCCCTGTTCGTAAATGTCCTCAAGCTGCCCATACCACAGGCTGACGCTGCTCTGGTTGGCATTGAACGCATAGTCACCGCCCAGGTAGTTGAAGGCGTCGCTTTCTACCTGGCGGATCGGCACATGGCCGAGCATGGCATTCATCTTGCCGTCGCCGCCTTCGTTGCGCAGGTGGGTGCTTTTCAGGTGCCCGGCCTGCACGGTCAGGCCGTCGATTTCCGCCGAGCTCAGGCTGGCGCCCTGGTAGGTCGGTGGCAACAGGCGGATGTCGCTGAAGGTCAGCACCGGCAGGTTGGGTTGCAGTTCGCCGACGCGCAATTCGGTTTTGGACAGCCGGGCCTTGAAGGTGGGCGCCAGGCGGCTGTATTCGTCGGCGGCGCGGCCGTCGCCGTGCACCGGCAGCAACCCGGTATTGGTGCGGTCTGGGCTGCTGTCGAGCTTGATGCCCAGCAGGCCCAGGGCATCAATGCCAAAGCCGACCGTGCCCGGGGTGTAGCCCGACTTGAAGTCGAGGATGAAGCCCTGGGCCCACTCCTCGGCCTTGGATTGCCGGTTTGCCCCGACGATGTCGGAGAAGTCGCGGCTGAAGTAGTAGTTACGGGCACTCAGGGTGGCCTTCGAATCTTCGAAGAAGCCGCCTTCGGCGGCCAGCAACGGTTGGCTGAGCAAAGTCAGGCCCAGGGCGACGCAAGGGGTGTGGTTCATTCCGAAGCTCTCTTGATCTTGTTTTTATGGGTAAAGCGTTGGAAGCACGGCGGTTCATGGGGTACGGCGCAGCACCTCCCGGGCACGTGGCTGGCGCAGCCTGAGCAACCCATGGCTCAGCAGGCCGAACAGCAAGCCCCAGAACGCTGCCGACAGGCCCAGGAAGGCCACCCCCGAAGCGGTGACCAGGAAGGTGAACAGCCCGGCATCGCGCTCGGTTGGTTCCGCCAGGCTGCGGGCCAGGGCTTCGCTGATGGCGCCATACAGGGCCAGCCCGGCCAGGGCGGCGATCAGGGCGGCGGGGAATGCTGCAAACAGCGACATCAGCGTGGCCCCGGCGATCCCCAGCAGCAGGTACAGCGCACTGCCAGCCACCGCCGCGACATAGCGCCGCCGTGGGTTTTCATGGGCTTCATGGCCAGTGCACAGGCTGGCAGTGACCGCCGCCAGGTTCAGCCCGTGGCAACCGAACGGCGCCAGCGCGGCACCGGCCAGCGCGCTGGCACTAATGATCGGGCTGGCCGGCGTGGGGTAGCCGGCGTTGCGCAGTACTGCCATGCCCGGCATGAACTGCCCGGTAAGGGCCACCAGCACCAGCGGCAGTGCCAGGCTGAATACCGCTGCCAGGCTGAACTGCGGGGTGACCCACTGCGGCGACGCCAGCTCCAGCACCAATGCCTCGCTGCGAAACGCACCGCTGGCCACGGTCACCAGCGTGCCCACGCACAGCACCGCCGCCACGGCGTAGCGCGGCTGCACCCGGCGCATCAGCACGTAGGTGACGAACATCACCAGTACCAGCAGCGGTTGCACCGGCAAGGCGCGGAACACCTCGATGCCGAAGCTGAACAGGATGCCGGCCTGCATGCCGGCGGCGATGGAGCCCGGCAGGCGCGCGATGATGCGGTCGAAGGCCCCGCTGATGCCGATCAGCAGCAGGAACAGGTTGGCTACCAGGTAGGCGCCAACGGCCTGTTCCAGGCCCAGTTGCGGCAAGGCGGTGACCAGCAGCGCCGAGCCAGGGATCGACCAGGCGATCACCACCGGCACCCGGTAGCGCAGGCTGAGCAGCGCGCCGAGTACGGCACTGCCCATGGACACTGCCCAGACCCAGGAGGACAGTTGCCGATGGGACAGGCCGGCAGCTTCTGCGGCGTGGAAGATGATCACCAAGGGGCCTGCGTAGGAGATCATCGTGGCGATGCAGCCGGCGACGATGGCGGACAGTGAACTGTCCTTGATCAGGGTTTTCATGGCACCTCTCGCATCGGTGATGTATGGCAAGGGCTGCGCCCTTGATCGCCGGCAAGCCAGCTCCCACAGGGATCCCACTGGTTTCAGCCCTGTGGTGATCCTGTGGGAGCTGGCTTGCCGGCGATAAGGCCTCAGGCCTCTTGCAAAGCCCGCGGCCGCCCACTGCGCTGCTCATTGGCACCGCCCCGGGCCTGCTGCAACTGGAAGTCGAATTTCAACTCGGCATGTCGCCCCGCCTCGCCCTCGACGAACACCACCTCGCCCACCAGCCCATCCCGCGTGGCATAGGCAAAGTCATCCCACAGGTACTTGTCTCCGGCCAGGTTGATCTGCGTGGTCAGGTGTCGGTACCCCGGTGCCGAGATAAAGAAGTGCACATGCGCCGGACGCTGGCCGTGACGGCCGAGCAGGTCCAGGCACTCCTGGGTCGGCCCCTGTGGATCGCAGCCATACCCGGACGGCACGATGGAGCGCGCGCGGTAGCGGCCTTCGCCATCGGTGATGATGCGTCGGCGCAGGTTGTACTCGGACTGGCTCTGGTCGAAGAACGAATAGGTGCCACGGGTATTGGCATGCCACAGGTCGACCGTGGCCCCAGGCAACGGCCGCCCTTGTGGGTCGAGCACCTGGCCCTCGAGGTACATCGGCGTGGCCACGCCCTCCTCGCTACCGTCATCCATGCGTACTTCACCTTCGGCGATCGGCGCGCCGGCCACGTACAGCGGGCCTTCGATGGTGCGTGGAGTGCCGCCGACAAGGCCTGCTTGCTGGTCCTTGGCATCCTGCAGCAGGTCGAGGAAGTGCTCGATGCCCAACCCAGCCACCAGCAACCCGGCCTCCCCGCGGCCACCAAGGCGGTTGAGGTAGTCGACGGCATGCCAGAACTCGTCTTCGCTGATGTCCAGGTCTTCGATCAGCCGCGCGGTGTCCTGCAGCACGCGTTGCACGATGCGCTTAAGGCGCGGGCTGCCGGCATCGTTGCCGAAGCCTGCGGCCTCTTCGAAGAACTGCTGTACCTCGGCAGTGTGGGAAATTTTCACGGTCATGGTGGTTTACCTCATGTTGTTTTTCTGGAGTTACGCCTGTGCCGCAACCGCCTGGGCGTGCCGACGGCCGCTGGCCAGGTGCACGGCCATGGCCAGCGCGGCAATTGCGCCAGGGATGGCGAAAGCAATGAAATTGAGCTGCAGGGGCAGGTTGATGCCCATCAGCGCACCACCCAGCAGCGGGCCGACGATGGCACCGTTGCGGCCGATGCCCGAGGCCCAGCCCAGCCCGGTGGAGCGCACCGATAGCCCGTAGAGTTGAGCGGCGCCGGCATACAGCAGGATCTGCGTGCCGATGGTGGTGGCGCCGGCAATGAAGATCAGCAGGTACAGCACCGGCATCGGGCTGTTGACGCCCAGCAGGCTGATCGACAGCGCGGCGGCGATGAAGAACGCCACTTTGACTTTGACCAGGCTGTAACGGTCGCCCAGCCAGCCACCGAGAATCGCCCCGGCCATGCCACCGAAGTTCAGCGCCAGCAGGAACGACAGGCTCGAGCCCAGGCTGTAGCCGGCGTTGGCCATCAGCTTCGGCAGCCAGGAGCTGAGCGCGTAGACCATCAGCAGGCAGCAGAAGAACGCCAGCCACAGCGCCAGGGTGCGAATGGCCAGGCCGTTGCGAAACAGTTCCAGCACCGACGCCCCGCTGCCTTTGCGGTCGGCCGCCTGCAGCGCATCGTCCGCCTTCACGTCGCAATCCGGGTCCAGCCGCTTGAGCAGCTTGCGGGCCTCGTCGGTACGGCCCTGGCGTACCAGGAAACCGATCGATTCAGGGAGGTAGTACAGGATTACCGGCAACAACAGCAGTGGCACCGCTGCGGCGAAGAACATCGATTCCCAGCCGAAACGCGGCAGCATGAAGATGCCGACACCCGCCGAGAGCATGCCGCCCAGCGAGTAGCCACTGAACATGATCGCTACCAACGTACTGCGCAGTCGCTTGGGCGCGTACTCGTTCATCAGTGCCACGGCGTTGGGCATCAGGCCGCCACAGCCCAGGCCGGCAATGAAGCGGTAGATGCCGAACTCGCTCGGGCTGCTGGCAAACCCGTTGAGGATGGTCGCCCCGGAGAACAAGGCAAAACAGATGGCGATGCCCTTCTTGCGCCCGATGCGATCGGCCAGGCTGCCGAACGCCAGGGCGCCGAACATCATGCCGAACAGCGCATAGCTGCCCAGTGCACCGGCCTGCAACGGGGTCAGGCCCCACTCTTTCATGATGACCGGCAGTACCACGCCGTAGATGAACAAGTCATAGCCGTCGAAGATCAGCAGCAGGCCGCACCAGGCCATGACCATCCAGTGGAAGGGGGTAAAGCGCGCATTATCGATGATCGGGTGTACGTCAAGGGTTCGCATGGCATCTGTCGCTCTTGTTTTTGTTGTGAAAGAAAGCTTTTTGCCTAGGGGTGTCGCTCAGCCGAGGTCGCCGCCCCCTACCGGCAAGGTCACGCCGGTGATGTACGAGGCTTCGTCGGAAGCGAGGAACAGGATCGCGCCGACCTGCTCGTCGATGCTGCCGTAGCGGTGCATCAGGCTGCTGTCGAGGGTCTGGTCGACGATCTGCTGGTACCAGTGCTTTTCCTGTTCGGTCTGCTCGGCACTGTTGCGCGGTACGCGCCGGGGTGGCGCTTCGGTGCCGCCGGGAGCAGTGGCGTTGACCCGGATGCCACGGCCGGCGGTTTCAAAGGCCAGGCACGCAGTCAGCGCGTTGACGCCACCCTTGGCTGCGCCGTAGGGCACGCGGTTGACGCCACGGGTGGCGATGGACGAGACGTTGACGATGGCGCCGCTGCCACGCTCGAGCATGTATGGCAGTGCGGCATGGCAGCACCACAGGGTGGGGAACAGCGAACGGCGTACTTCGGCTTCGATCTGGTCCACTTCGTAGTGTTCGAAGGGCTTGGCCCAGATGGTGCCGCCAACGTTGTTGACCAGGATGTCGAGGCGGCCGAACGCTTCAACCGCGTTGGCCATTACCCTGGCGCAGTCACCATATTGTTCCAGGTCGGCGGTGAGGGTGAGCATGCCCTCGCTGGCCAGTTCGTGAACCAGTTCGGAGCGGTCTACCGCTATCACTTGCGCGCCTTCGGCCTTAAGCCGCCAGCACACGCCACGGCCGATGCCCTGGGCGGCACCGGTGACCAGGGCGACCTTGCCTTGGAATCGGTTGTTCATATCCATCTCTCCGGTTCGCCACGGTTCCTGTGGGAGCGGGCATGCCCGCGAATGCGTCCGACCAGACAAAGTTGTTGAACCTGCTGGCCTCTTCGCGGGCACGCCCGCTCCCACAGGGTCGGCGTATTACTTGGAATAAAAGGAATCAGGCCGCCGCCGCGAACTTCTCGTAGTAGAAGTTCACCGGGGTAATGCCCTGCTCGCGCACGTACTGGCTGACCGCCTCGACCATCGGTGGCGGGCCGCACAGGTACACATCCACATCACCATCGTTGAGGTGGCGCGGTTCGATGTGCTGGGTCACGTAGCCCTTCTGCGGGTACTGGCTGTCCGGGTTGGCCACGCAGGCACTGAAGGTGAAGTTGGGGATGCGCGCCGCCAGCGCCTGCAGGCGGTCGAGTTCGACCAGGTCGAAGTCGTTGGTCACGCCGTAGATCAGGTGCAGCGGGTGCTCGCTACCCTGCTCGGCGATCTTCTCCAGCATCGCCGTGAACGGCGCCAGGCCCGTACCACCGGCCAGCAGCAACAGCGGGCGCTGGATCGGCCGCAGGTAGAAGCTGCCCAGCGGCCCGGCCAGGGTCATGCTGTCGCCGGCCTTGGCCAGGTTGGTCAGGAAACTGCTCATCAACCCACCCGGCACGTTGCGGATCAGGAAGCTGACCTCGCCGTCCTTCTGCAGCGAGCTGAACGAATAGGCTCGGCTCTGCTCGCTGCCCGGCACCTTGAGGTTGACATATTGCCCCGGCAGGAAGGCCAGGCGGCTGAGGGATTCACCCTTGATCGACAGGGCAATGGTGCTGGCCGACAATTGGCGGACATCACTGATGGCGGCCTCGAAACTGGCCTGTTCGGTCTTGCACAGCTGCGACGAGGCCGGGATGCGGATGACGCAGTCGCTCTCGGCGCGCATCTGGCAGGTCAGTACGTAACCTTCGGAGATTTCATCTTCGCTCAGGGCATCTTCGATGAGGTTGTCGCCCAGGTCGTAGCGGCCGGACTCGGCCTTGCACTTGCAGGTACCGCAGGCGCCGTCGCGGCAGTCCAGCGGGATGTTGATGCCCTGGCGGTAGGCGGCGTCGGCCACGGTTTCATGGCCGGCGGCCTCGATGAAGCGGGTAACCCCGTCTTCGAAATTCAGTGCGATCTGGTAGCTCATGTTGCACCTCGCGGGCGAGCCTGGCCACGGCACGTCGCAGGACGCTCCGGGCAGCGCTCGCAAAAACCCTGGATCAGATGTGGTAGATGTCGATGACCTGGCGAACGTAGTCGTTCTTCAGCACCACCTTCTTGGCCTTGATCAGCGGCTGCTCGCCGCGCAGGTCGAGGTTGTAGAAGCTGGTGCCGAAGTAACTGTCGGTGGTCTTGTAGCGGAAGCTCAGGGTGTGCCAGTTGAAGCGCACCTGGCAGCTGCCCTCGCCCTGCTCGACGATCTCGATGTTGCTGATGTTGTGCGAGGTGCGGGTGTCGGGCACGGTTGCACTGGAGCGCTCGGTCTTGATGCGGAACACCCGGTCTTCCAGGCCGCCTCGGTTGCCGTACCAGATCAGCGAGATTTCGCTTTGTGGGTCTTCGGTAAGGGTGTCGTCATCGTCCCAGCTCGGCATCCAGAAGGTGCAATCACTGGCGTACATTTCCAGCCACTGATCCCACTGGGCGTCATCCAGGTAACGCGCTTCGCGGAAAAGGAAGTCGCGCACGGTTGCATACAGGCTCATTGCACGGCCTCCACGGGGATCAGTTGCTGTTCATCCTTCAAGGCCTGGATCATGGTTTCCTGCCAGTACTTGTGCTGCAGCACGAACAGGCCTTCGTCCTCGGTGCGTACGCCCGACAGCAGCGGCTTGAGCTCGATTTCCCGGGCCGCCTCGTCGGCGCCTTCCACCCAGTGTTCAGCGCCGCGGGACATGTCGTTCCAGCCGGTACCGCCGCCGTAGCCGGTCTGGCACGAGCGAAACTCTTCCAGGTCGTCGGGGGTGGCCATGCCGCTGACGTTGAAGAAGTCTTCGTACTGGCGAATGCGCTTGGCGCGGGCATCGGCGCTCTCGCCTTTCGGCGCGATGCAGTAGATGGTGATTTCGGTCTTGTTCACCGAAATCGGCCGGGCGATGCGGATCTGCGAGCTGAACTGGTCCATCAGGTACACGTTCGGGTACAGGCACAGGTTGCGCGAGTTCTCGATCATCCAGTCGGCACGGGCCTGGCCGAAGTCGGCGGCCAGTTGGTTGCGGCGCTCGTAGGCCGGGCGGTCCTCGGGGTTGGCCCAGCGGGTCCACAGCAGCAGGTGGCCGTGGTCGAAGGAGTAGAAGCCACCGCCCTGCTTGGCCCAGGCACCGGCGCTCATGGTCTTGATCTCGTCACCCGCCTCGCGCTGCTTGCGCTGGTTCTGGGTGGCGGCATAGTTCCAGTGCACGGAGCTGACGTGGTAGCCGTCGGCGCCGTTCTCGGCGGTTAGCTTCCAGTTGCCTTCGTAGATGTACGAACTGGCGCCACGCAGCACTTCCAGGCCTTCCGGCGACTGGTCGACGATCATGTCGATGATCTTGGCCGACTCGCCCAGGTGCTCGACCAACGGCTTGACGTCGGCCTTCAGGCTGCCGAACAGGAAGCCACGGTACGACTCGAAGCGTGCCACCTTGGTCAGGTCGTGGGAGCCGTCGCAGTTGAAGCTGTCGGGGTAGCCGGCGTTGCTTGGGTCTTTGACCTTGAGCAGCTTGCCGCTGTTGTTGAAGGTCCAGCCGTGGAACGGGCAGGTGTAGCTGGCGCGGTTGCCGCGCTTGTGCCGGCAGAGCATGGCGCCGCGGTGGCTGCAGGCATTGAGGAAGGCGTTGAGCTCACCGTCCTTGTTGCGCGCGATGAAGATCGGCTGGCGCCCCATGGTCAGGGTGAGGAAGTCGTTTTTCTCGGGGATCTGGCTTTCATGGGCCAGGTAGATCCAGTTGCCCTCGAAGATGTGTTTCATCTCCAGGTCGAACAGGCGTGGGTCGGTGAACATCTCGCGCTTGCAGCGGTAGATGCCCTTTTCACGGTCGTCCTCGAGCAAGGCATTGAGGTAGTCGAATCCCAGGGACATGGCCAGGGTCTCCCTTGTTATTGTTTAGACCTGGTCAGGTTAGGGAGACGGCTGGCGGGGGACTATCCGGATTGTGCAGAGTGTTATCCAGCTTTGCCGGGGTCTCGCACTTGTTGACTCAGCCGTTTGGGGTCATGGAGCCAGCTGTTTACTTGAGGTATCTCCTCAGCTGCTTTCATGCGACTATGGAGCGCGTCAAGAACCACGAATGCTTCAAGATTCTGTTCCCGCTCCGCTATAAGCCAATTGCGGCCACTGCTCCAGTTAACTGGCGTTCTATCAATCAGCCACCCTTTTTTCGCAATACGAGTTGACAACGTTAAGACGCTACCCTCCACCAGCAACTTCTGCCCATCAGACCATATAGCCGCGTTCATGATTGGTTCTATTTGATTCCCATAACCACGACCCAGTGCATCAACCGCCTTTACAACATGCTGGCCTACTACACGGGGGGCAGACTTGCCTCCGTTGAAATCTGGATTGATGCTATACCCGCTTTTGGTGCTTCCAGCCTTAGGCCGGATGCTTGGGAGTTTTACTTTTGGAACAACTATATGACCGCTGGGGTCAGTATTATTAACTGGATCACCACCACAATAGGCGTAACAGTTTGTTCCTCCAGCACCCATTGGGCTCAAGCTGTCCGGGCTGTTGAACCGCATCAAACCCGGGTTGAGCGCACGATATCCCTCCCCCAACAAGTAGTGCCCTGTTACAGACTCTTTTTTCTGCCCGCTGTAGCGAAGTACAGTTGCGCATTGCTCGTTTCCATCAAATCCATAAACTGTGTACTGCAGCGAACAAGGGGGAAACTGCAAGATAGATCCATGCTCGTCCATGGCGTAGAACGCCGCCTGCCCACCATTGCGCTGTGCCAGTGCCCGGCCAGCGCCCCGCAGCAAAGCCGAAGCCCCTGCGCCGGTATGTTTGACCAGCGCGAGGCCTTCGGGGGAATAGAAATAGAGATCCTTCTGTAACGTCGACATGGTTGCCACCTTTTACCCGAAATAAAGCAAATGGTGGGTCGAGCATTAAATGCGAACAACTAGCAAAAATATCAGGTGGCCGAGCTAGCTGGCCTCATCCTCGTCGCTTGAACGTCTGCGAAGGCAGCTCACCAAACTGCTGCCGATACACCTCGGAAAACCGCCCCAAATGCAGAAATCCGTAATCCAGAGCAAGCTCTGTCACGCTGCGAACCCCACAAGTCGAGTCGCTCAGGCACGCATGCACCCGCTCCAGCTTGCGCTGGCGTACGTAATGCTTGGGTGTGGTACCCAAATGCTGGTCAAACAGCGCATACAACGAACGTAAACTCATGCATGCCTGCTCCGCCAGAACTTCAGCCGACAGCTCCAGCTTCAGGTTGCGCTCAATGTACTCAAGAATGCGCTCAAGCCCCGCTTGCGGTGCGCTCAGGCATTCGCGACGGATATTGGTGCTCATCAAGGTCAGCAGCTTGCTGGCGACGATCTGGCTGTAGTGGCCCTGCACCCTGGGCAGCGAATCGCTCACCTCTGCTTCCTGGCAGACCATGCCCAGCAGGTTGACGAACCCGTCCAGCTCGTCCAGCCGGTAATGGTTGCGCAAGAACCGCACCCCGCCATCAGGGCGGTGCCAGCGCTGTTCGTCGCAGATCGAATCCAGTAGCCGGGTCGGCACCTTGAGGATGAACTTCTCGCAGTCTTCCGAGTAGGTCAGGTCAACCGGGTCGTCGGGGTTGATCAACAATAGTTCGCCCGGCACCAGGTGGTGCTCGCGCTTGTGCCCGCGCCACAGGCAGTTGCCATTGAGCAGCACCTGCAGGTGGTAGATGGTTTCCAGTGCCGGCGAGGTAACGCGCACGCTGCCGCCGTAGCTGATGCGGCAAAGGTCCAGCTCAGCGAACTTGCGGTGGCTGAGGCTGGCTTGCGGATGAGTGGTGCGAGACAAACCGATGCAATGCTGGCCTACGTGCTGGTTGACATAATCGGACACAGCATAAGGGTCGGCGTGATGAAACACGCTACTGCGCTCGCTCAGCAGGCGGCTTTCCATAGGCAAGGTTACCCGGATCGTTATTGTTCTGGTTGCCGCATCCTACGGCCCGGCGGGCTGTGGTTGCGGTCGTCACGGTCATTCTACCGAGCCGGTTGCGGGTCGCGGGGGCAGGCGACAACCGGTGGATGGGCACACTTAAGCAAAAAGGCGGGGGTTGGGCAATGCGACCTTGGGAATGGATGGGCGGATAGCGAACAGTAAGGACAGGTCAGTGTTCGTTTATCGAACGGCTCAGGCAACCCGGCAACGCTCACTTCACTGCACCGGCAGGAAGTTCATCAACAACAGGCTTTGCGCATAATTCAACCCAATCCTCCTATACCGCTCATCCAGCAACTCCGCCAGCAAATCCAGCCGTGCCACGATCTTGCCGAACTCCACGGCAAAACTCAGGTTGCTGCCCTCTTCCGAGATTTCGTTGGAGAACAACAGCAGCACACCATTGGCATCCTGCCGCTGGCTCAACATCCAGGTGGCCTTCTCGATATTGCGTGCCGCGTTGTTGACGAACAGCGGGTCGATGGTATCGGTCATGTAGAACTCTGTACGGCCGCCGTGCGCGGTAATCAGCATGCTGCCGATGGCGTAGATGAACGCACCGACCCGGTCACCGCGAAACTCGGGGCTCAGGGCGTAGCTCAAGGCTGCCAGGTCGCGACGGTTGCCTAGTTGTGGCAAGGGCTGGCGTTGCTCGATGGCGATACGGATCTGCCCCTCGGCAGTTGCAGCATCCACGTAGCCGGACAGCTTCCACTGATTGGGGTTGCGCAGGTACAGCTTGTTCATCAGCAGGTACAAGCTCTGCAGGTTATCGCGCATGGACAGCGTGGCCAGGCGATCGACGCTGGTCTGGAACAGCTCGCTGGGTTTGCCGTTGCCGAACTGGTCGAGCACGTCGCGGCCCTGCTGCTGGGTGCAGGCGCACAGGCATGTGAGGGCGCCTGCCATTAGCAGGCGGGGGAAGAATTTTGGCTTGCTTGCAACCATCGGCACCGGGTCGATATTCGGCGGCCGCACCGTGGATCAGTGTGGCCTGGCCATGCATAGAGCCCGGAAATTGGAAAAAGTGCGGTGATCGGGGGTTTTGCATACCTGTGCCGGCCGCTTCGCGGGTAAACCCGCGCCCACAGGATCACCACAAATCTTGAAAACTGCGCAGAACCTGTAGGAGCGGGTTTACCCGCGAAGAGGCCGGCGCAGGCATTACATGAATTACATGGCGTGACGCAACATCTCCACCACCTGCGCATGCAGCGCCGGGTCACCACAGGCCACCACGCACCCGCCATTCTGCGCACTGCTACCATCCCACGCCGTGATCACCCCGCCCGCCCCTTCGATGATCGGCATCAGCGCCTGCACGTCATATGGCTGCAGGCTCGCCTCGACGATCACGTCGACGAACCCGGAAGCCAGCATGCAATAGGCATAGCAATCGCCACCGTAACGCATCAGGCGCGCCTTGCCGGCAACGGCCTCGAACGCAGCCTTGCGCGCGGCGGTATCGAACATGTCCGGCGTGGTGCACATCAACGTGGCCGAGGCCAGGTCGGCACAGGCGCGGGTCTTCAACGGCGCACCGCTGCGCCAGGCGCCTTCCGGCGTTCCGACAAAGCGTTCGCCGGTGAACGGCTGGTTCATCACCCCGACCACCGGGTGCGTGCCGTCGTTCAGGGCAATCAGCGTGCCCCACAGCGGCAGGCCGGTGATGAAGGCGCGGGTGCCGTCGATCGGGTCGAGCACCCAGGTCAGCGGGCTGCTGCCGACTGCCACGCCGGCTTCTTCACCGAGGATGCCGTGGTCGGGATAGCGGGCCTGGATCAGCTCGCGCATGGCGTCCTCGGCTGCCTTGTCGGCCACGGTCACCGGGTCGTACAGGCGCCCACCCTTGTCCTCGACGTCCAGGCTGGCGCGAAAGTATGGCTTGATCGCCACGGCAGCGGCATCGGCCAGCTGCTCGGCAAAGGCGCGGAATTCGCCGATCTGTTCAGCACTCAGGGACATGGGGCGGGCCTCGTGAAAATGATGGGGCCCGCATCATACCCGACACGCCGTTCCGCGCCAGCCTCCGCCAGGCTGCTCATGCGCCCTGCGCGGTCTAGACTGAACAAGACCAGATCACCGGGGGGCTGCCACACGTGGAGGTGTGAGATGAGCCAGTTCAAGCGTCTGTTCGTCATGCTCGGCCCGCAGATGCGCCACACGCCAGCGCTGCAACGCGCTGCGGCGCTGGCGGAATCCAGCGGTGCCTTGCTGGATATCAACGTGTTCGTCGACGATGTCGATACCTTCGGTTTGATGAGCGATAGCCGCGAGCGGGAACGGCTGCTCAGTGACAACCGCCAATGGCTGGCGGACGAAGCCGAGCAACTGGCCAACGCCGGCCTGGATGTATCTACCGAACTGCTGCTGACCCGCGACCCGTTGAGCAGTGTGCTGGAACGGGTCGAGCGCCTGGGCTGCGACCTGCTGATCAAGGATGTGCAGCACGAACCGGTGCTCAAGCGCCTGCTGGTAACGCCACTGGACTGGCAGTTGCTGAAGGACAGCCCGGTCGCCGTGCACCTGGTCAGCGATATCCGCCTGCCCCTGCCCCGGCAGATTGCCGCCGCGGTGGACCTGAACAGCCATGGCGCAGGCGAGCATCTGGATGAGCAGGTGATCCGCTGCGCCCATGCCCTGGCCCTGCAGTGCAATGCCGAGTTGCACCTGCTGCATGTGTGCGACGCGGCCAAGACGCACATTGCCGACTTCGGCGCTGGCACGGTGACCATGCCCGGCTTCGATGTCAGCGTGCGCACCGCGCAGCGGGCGGCGTTCAACCGGCTGGGCGACCACCACCAGATCCCGCTGGAACGCAGGCACTTTCTGGAAGGGGCCGCGATCAAGGCGATTGCCCAGTTCGTCGGGCACAGCCGGGCGGATGTGATCGTGATGGGCAGCCACCGGCATGATGCCATGCAGACGTTCCTGGGCGGGACCACGGCGCATGTGCTGGAGCATCCGCTGTGCAATGTGCTGGCGATCAAGGGGGTTCGGTGAGTACTGGTATACCTGCACCGGCTTCTTCGCGGGTGAACCCGCTCTCATTGAACAACACATGACTCATTGGTTCGGCGAGGTTCTGTAGGAGCAGCCTTGTGCTGCGAAGAGGCCGGGGCTGACAAAGCCTGTCTATTGGCTGTACCGGCCTCTTCGCAGCACAAGGCTGCTCCTACAAAGGACGCGTCAGACGAGCGATATTGGTTCTCTGCGCGAAAGCGCAGCCCAAAGGGCTGGGCAATCTCCCACAGGAATTCCACTGACCTCAGGCTTGGTGAACCCCCTGTGGGAGTGGGTTTACCCGCGAAGAAGCCAACACGGATTCTACCCTTGGCATCTGGTACACCAGTGCCACATAAAAATAATGCATTTGATAATGATTCGTAGTAGTTTCTCGGCGCTTGCCCACCCTACCCTCAGCGCCCCACTCCAGGATCGTACCGTCGATGCGTCGCACGTTCGTTTCGCTTTGTGTGCTTCATGCTGTCTCTCCGCTGGCCTTTGCCGAGCCTGAACCGCTCAGCGAACCCACCCAGATCGAACTCCAGGCCCTGAACATCACCAGCAGCGCCGACAGCGAACGTGCCGATGGCCCGGTCGAGGGTTACAAGGCTACCCGCTCGGCCAGCGCCACTCGCACCGACACTGCCCTGCACGAAACCCCGCAATCGGTCAGCGTGGTGCCCAAGGATGTACTGGAAGACACCGGCGCCACGCGTCTGCAGGACGGCCTGGACTACGCCGGCGGCGTCGGCCGCGCCAACAACTTCGGCGGCCAGGGCCTGACCACCTTCACCGTGCGTGGCTTCACCACCGGCGAGTTCTACCGCAACGGTTTCCCGATCAACCGCGGCTACCCCAACGCCCCCGACGCCAACACCGTCGAACGCCTGGAAGTGATCCGTGGCCCGGCCAGCAGCCTGTACGGCCGTGGCGACCCAGGCGGCACCTTCAACGTGGTCAGCAAGCAGCCGCTGCCAGAGTCGAAAGTCACCCTGGGCAGCCAGTTCGATGACCAGGGCATGCACCGCGCTACCCTGGACGCCACCGGGCCGCTGAACCAGGACGGCTCGCTGGCCTACCGCCTGAACCTGCTGGGTGAAGGCGGCGAAAGCTTCCGTGACGATGTGGAAAGCGAGCGCTATGACGTGGCGCCGGTGCTCAGCTGGCAGGTCAACGATAGTACGAAGATCGTCTTCGAGGGCGACTTCATGCGCAACAACCATCCGCTGGACCGTGGCCTGACCCGCCTGCCCGGCCAGCTCGGCACAGCTTCGCGCGACACCAACATCTGGGAAAAAGGCAGCGACAACCTGCTGCACAACGACAACAACATGGCCCAGTTGCGTTTCGAGCACCTGCTCAACGACAACTGGACGCTGGGCGGTGGCATGCAGTGGCTCGACGGCTCGCTCAAGGGCAACGTCGTGGAGGCCAACGCATTGCAGGCTGACGGTCGCACGCTGGGGCGCAACTTCAACCACCGCAAACTGGAGTGGACCGACCGCGACTACCAGCTCAACCTCACCGGCCACTTCGACACCGGCGGCTACGCTCATACACTGCTGACGGGCATCGAGTACGAAGACTACGACTACAACTCGATCATCCAGCGCTCGGCCAGCGGTGCCGATAAGTACCCGATTGACATCTTCGACCCGGTACTGGGCCAGCCACGCCCTGCCCTGACCCGCACCACCACCCATGACAAGGAAAACCTGAAGACCTGGGCGGCATTCATCCAGGACCAGGTGGCCCTGACCGAGCGACTGAAGGCGCTGGCGGGTGTGCGCTTCGAGCGCTTCGAGCACGATTACGATGACAAGCTGCCGACCAACCGCGACTTCAGCAAGGGCGAAAACGGCGTCACCCCACGCTTCGGCCTGATCTACGACCTGACCGATACGGTTGCGGTCTATGCCAACACCGCGCGCTCGTTCAAGCCCAACACCGGCACGCCAAGCGGAGGCGGAGGCTTCGACCCGGAGAAAGGCAAGTCCTACGAACTGGGTGTGAAATGGGAGGCACTCGACCGCCAGCTGAGCATCGACGCGGCGATCTATCACATCGTCAAAGAGAACGTCCTGGCGCGCGACCCGAACGACTCAACCGGTACCTACAGTATTGCGGCCGGCGAAGTGCGCAGCCGTGGCCTGGACATCAACATCGCCGGCAACCTGACGCCAGAGTGGCGCGTGATCGGTGGCTATGCCTACGTGGACGCCGAAGTCACCCAGGATACGACCCTGCCCAAGGGCACGCGCCTGGCCAACATCCCGCGCAACAGTTTCAGCCTGCTGAACACCTACGAGTTCCAGGATGGCCTGGCCAAGGGGCTGGGGTTGGGGGTTGGGGTGAAGTACGTGGATGATCGCGCCGGCCAGACGGCAGCCACGACCTACACCATGGAGCGCTACAGCGTGGTGGACCTGCTGAGCTTCTACAAGGTCAACGAACACGTGCGGTTGAACCTGGATGTGAAGAACGTGTTCAACAAGGGCTATGACGAGGGCGCGTTCAACAACTACGTCTACCCGGGTGCGCCAAGGACAGTGCAAGCTGGGGTTTCGTATACCTTCTGACAGTTCCTGGGGCTGCTTTGCAGCCCATCGCCGGCAAGCCAGCTCCCACCTCGACCGCATCGTCCCAGCCATACGCAGTCCCTTTAGGGGCCAGCGCAGATCCAAAGAACTGCGCGGTCCCTGTGGGAGCTGGCTTGCCGGCGATGGGCCGCAAAGCGGCCCCCGGTCTCAGAACCCTTTGCTATAGAACAGCGAGTACGACTCGATGCCGTCGTTAGGCTGCTTGAGCCCCGCGTTGGAGTAGTGCATCGCGCGGATCCCCACCTTCTGCTCCCCCGGCAGTTTCAGACCGAAGCCGATGCGGTCTTCGAAGTTGACCGACGAGCCCAGGCGCTGGTCGCCCACGTCGGTCTTGGAAAACGCCGCCAGGCCAATGCCGGCCTCGATGTACGGGGTATAGGTGAAACCGCTGAACTCGTAGGTGAACACCGGGCTGAACGACAGCGAGTGCGCGCCACTGGCCTCACCGCCTTCCCAATAGGTGTAGGCCGCATCCCAGTACCCGGTCAGATGACCGGTGCTGCTTTCCAGCCATTTCTTGTCCCAGTCGAACGACAGGCCGATACGGTAGGTCATGTCACCTTGGCCAGTGGCGCCAACGGCACCGCTCACCTGCGCTGCCTGGGCCAGATTCGCCCCGGCAAAGGCCAGCACTGCAGCAGCCAGCGAAGCTGCTAGACGGGTTTTCATCAATGACTTCTCCTGATGGTCTATACGACAAGTGGGGGCTTGGGCCCCTCGATCTTATGTGGTGACCGGATGCATCCCGACCGGTCACACGAAGTAATAGTTTTCTGATTATCGACCAGATAAACAGAAAGTTGAAAGTGAATTGCCACCATTGGCTAATACCCTGCGCCAGCATCTGCCATGCCGAACAGCAGCAGTCAGTCGTATTCCGCCTCTTCGTGTTCGCCCAGCAGGCGCCTTTGCCTGGGTGTGGCTTCCTCCAGCACCTGCGGGTTGAAACGCCAGTTCAGGTATGGCGAAAACTTCTGCGCGACCATGCGCCGGCCATAGTGCACTTGCAGCATGTCGCGCTGGCTTGATTGGGTGCAGTTGGCCCCGCCGCTATGCCAGACATCGCTGCGAAACACCAGCGCGTCCCCGGCATTGCACAGCACCGGCTGGGCCTCACGGCCCTGCCAGTGTTGCTCGCCAGCCTGCGGTGGCCGTGCCGCGCGGTGGCTGCCGGGCACAATCCAGGTCGGCCCGATGTGATGGTCGATATCGCTGAGGTACAGCTGCGCAGTCAGGATTTGCGGGGGCTGGGTGAAGTCGCCACGCTCGCTGAGCCAGTCGGGCAACTGCATGGGCAGATGGTCCAGGTGCAGGGCCATGCCGGGGTAGCCCGGGTGGCTGCGCCAGGCGGTCTGGCCGATCACATGGCAGTCGGCGCCCAGTGCCGCTTCGGCCAGGGCAATCAGCGGCGGCAGGTCGAGAAAGGGTAACCACAACGGGTTTCGGTTGAATACGCACTTGTAGTGTTCCAGCAGCCCCTGGTAATCCCAGTGGATGGGCTGCAGGTCATCGATGGCGCAGCGCAGCAAGGCGATACGCAAGGGCTCGAGCACACCGGGGAGCAACACATAGCCCCGCTCGTCCAACATCTCCAGCTGAAGATCCAGGCTCATGGCGATGTGCTCCTTTCAGGCAGGAGCACATCCGTACTCCTGCCCGTTTTTCCATCAACGCCAGTTCAGGTTCACGGTGGTGGGGGTCTTGCCATTCACGGTCACCAATTGCTGCACCGTCTCACCCTGGGCGTTGCCAGTCACTTTGTATTTGCCGGGAGGCAACTGCACATACAGCAGCGGCCCGGCATCCGTAAGACTGAGCACGGGCTGGCCCTGTGCATTCTGGATGTCGACGGTGGCACCGCTCTGGAACTTGCCTTCCGGGCCGGTGGAGAGTTCTACGTGCAGGTCATAGCCCGGGGTCTTGCGCAGGGCATTGGCTTCATCCTGGCCGATGCCGCCTTGCAGGTAGCGGACGCCGTTCTGCTCCTGCTGTTGCAGTTGCACAGCCTGCATGTCGATAGGGGCATTGAGGTCGGCGGCGGCCGCCAGGGTCCATGGCAGCGCCAGGGCGATCAGCAGCGCCGCGCCGAGGGCATAGTGATGGTTACGCATGGTACGACCCTCCTTTCGAGGATGGCTTACCTATTATCTGATCCTTCGGGCGTAACGGCGTTCGTGCTGATGCATGGTCGTCTTGATGAAATTCGCATCAATGGTGTGGATATTGCGCTGGAACATCAGGTTGCGCGCCCTTCCTCGAGCAGTTTCACGAACATGCTCAAACTGCGCGATACCGTGCCCCGGCGCCACACCAGCCAGGTTTTCAGGTAACGGAAATCCTCCGACATCGGCCAGGCACTGACGGTGCTGCAACCGGGCATGTTGTCGAGCATGCTGCGCGGCATCATGGCCAGGCCGGCGCCGGCGCTAACGCAAGCCAGCATGCCGTGGTACGACTCCATTTCGTGGATCTTGCCCGGTACCGCCTGGTCCTGCACGAACCAGTTCTCGAAGTGATGCCGGTATGAGCAGTTGGCGCGGAAGGCGTAGATGCTTTCGCCGTTGACGTCCTGGGCGCGGGTTACCGGGGCGTGGTTGAGCGGCGCGATGACCATCATTTCTTCCTCGAACACCGGCATGCCCTCCAGCGTCGGGTGCAGCACCGGGCCGTCTACGAACGCCGCTACCAGGCGCCCCGACAGCACGCCTTCGAGCATGGTCCCGGAAGGCCCGGTGGACAGGTCCAGGTCGACCTTGGGGTAACGCTGGTTATAGGCCGCCAGCAAGGCCGGGATGCGCACCGCGGCCGTGCTTTCCAGCGACCCCAGGGCGAAGGTGCCCTGCGGGTCTTCACCGGCCACGGTCAACCGCGCCTCATGCACCAGGTCAAGGATGCGCCGGGTGTACTCGAGGAAGTTCCAGCCTGCGGGGGAAAGGCGCAGGCGGCTCTTTTCACGTATGAAAAGCTCCACGCCCAGGTCCTCCTCCAGTTGCTTGATACGCGTGGTCAGGTTCGACGGCACCCGGTGGATATGCTGCGCAGCGGCACTGATGCTGCCCTGCTCAGCCACGGCCTTGAAGATCTCGAGTTGCACCAGGTCCACAGCCATTCTCCAAACGTGAATGTTTCGCTCATTATTATTCAGTTTTCATTAAAGCCATAGCCCACTAGTCTGGCGTCACGGTTCAACAACAACGAGAGTGTCCCGCCATGAGCGCGATCAGCAGCCTGACCCACGCCATCTCCCTCGACCCGTACAGCGGCGAGCAGATCGGCGCCTACCCGTTCGACACCGACGCCGCACTGGAAGCGGCGCTGCAACGCGCCAAGGTTGGCTACCGCCAGTGGCGCCAGGTGTCGCTGGGTCAGCGCAGCGAGTACCTGCTTGCCCTGGCCAGCACCCTCGAAACCAAGGCCGAAGCCTTCGCGCAAATGATCAGCCGCGAAATCGGCAAGCCTGTCGCCCAGGCCCGTGGTGAAGTCAGCAAGTGCGTCGGCCTGTGCCGCTGGTACGCCGAACATGGCCCGGCCATGCTCGCCCCCGAGCCGACCCAGGTCGAGAAAGCCCGCATCGAATACCGCCCGCTGGGCCCGATCCTGGCCGTGATGCCATGGAACTTCCCGGTCTGGCAAGTTCTGCGTGGCGCCGTGCCGGCAATCCTGGCCGGTAATACCTACGTACTCAAGCACGCGCCGAACGTAATGGGCAGCGCCTACCTGCTGGGCGAGCTGTTCAAGGATGCCGGCCTGCCGGAAGGCGTGTTCGAAGTGCTCAACGTGACGCCGGACGGTGTCACTCGCGCCATCAACGACCCACGCATCGCCGCGGTGACCCTGACCGGCAGCGTGCGTGCCGGCATGGCGATTGGTGCGCAAGCCGGCGCGGCGCTGAAGAAGTGCGTGCTGGAGCTGGGCGGTTCCGACCCGTTCATCGTGCTGGCCGACGCCGACCTGGATGCCGCCGTGAAAGCTGCCGTGATCGGCCGTTATCAGAACACCGGCCAGGTCTGCGCTGCGGCCAAGCGCCTGATCGTCGAGGAAAGCATCGTTGACGAATTCACCCGCAAGTTCGTCGAGGCTACTCGCGAGCTGAAGGTCGGCAACCCGCTGGAAGAAAGTACCTACATTGGCCCGATGGCCCGTTACGACCTGCGCGACGAGCTGGATGGCCAGGTCCAGGCGACCATCGCCGAAGGCGCCACCCTGCTGCTGGGCGGCCACAAGGTCGATGGCGTGGCCAACTTCTACGCGCCGACCGTGTTCGCCAACGTCACCCCGCAGATGACTGCGTTCAAGCAGGAGCTGTTCGGGCCGGTGGCGGCGATCATCAGCGCACGTGATGCGGAGCATGCGGTGGAGCTGGCCAACGACAGCGAATTCGGCCTGGCCTCAACCATCTACACCGCCGACTACGCGCTGGCCGAACGCATGACCGCGGCGCTGGATACCGGCGGCGTGTTCATCAACGGCTATTGCGCTTCCGACCCCCGCGTAGCGTTTGGCGGGGTGAAGAAGAGCGGCTTCGGGCGTGAACTGTCGCACTTTGGTGTGCGTGAGTTCACCAATGCCCAGACTGTGTGGCTGGACCGTAACTGATCCAGCGTAACAGGGGCCGCTTTGCGGCCCATCGCGACACAAGGCCGCTCCTACAGACGATCACGGTGCGATCCTGTGGGGTCGGCCTGTATCGCGGTCCCTTGTAGGAGCGGCCTTGTGTCGCGATGGGCTGCAAAGCAGCCCCAACAATATCAATCCCGAACCTGGTCCTTGACCCAGTCCAGCATCCCCCCCGGCACGATCAGTTCATGCCGCGCCCGCGAACAGGCGGTATACAACCCCGCCAGCATCCGCGCCCGTTCATTGCGGTTCCCCGCTACCTGCGGCGCTACCATCAGCTCCGGCGACACCATCACCCGGGCGAATTCCATGTTCTTCACATCGCGCACCCGCCCCAGGAACAGCTTGGGCGCCTTGTCCCAACGGTAACGGCTCTTGGCCCTGGCAAAGTGCTCTGGCGTGTAGCCCTTGCGCAGCATGTTGGCCACGGCGACGAACGCCTTGTCATCACCCTTGTCCTGCTCCAGCGCCTGCCAGCTGGCATAGCGGAACAGCATCGGGTGACGCGGCCGGGTGCCATGGCGATACAACTCGATGCAGTCTTCGACGAACAGCTCGAAGTCCTTGCGCGCGCTTTTCAGCAGCACGAACGGCACGCCCTGGTGGGTCAGGCGCTGGAACCAGCCAAACAGGCCCCATTCATCGTCGACGATCAGCGCCGTAGGCTGTTCCGGCACCGTTACCGCATCGAAAAAGCTGACCCGGGTGTAGTGCTCGGCGCTGCCACTGAAGGCCGCCTGGATCGCCGCCGGGTGGGCATTGATCAGCGGGTTCAGCACGTTGTCCATCGCCGGCCCGGCCCGCAGTGAGTGGTCGATATAACGCTGGCGGATAAAGCCGCCATGGTGCGCGCTGAGGCCGTTGAGGTTCTGCAGCTCGTCACCCAGGGCAATGATCGACTGCGGGCTGCGGTCGAGCACGGCAAGCATCGGTGCCGACAGCTCGTGGGCCTCGTCGACGATGACATGGGTGTAGCGGCTGTCGATCACATGACCGGTCAGCGAAAGCAGTTTGACCCGATGGTAATCGCGCACCGGCAACTGGATTTCCCGTGCCGACGGGCGAATCAGCTCCTGCCAGTACAGGCGTGCCTTTTCCAGCAACACTTCCTGGTCCAGCGGCGTGGTGCCCGGCCCGGCCCACGGCAGGTGGTGCAACTGCAGCTGGGTGTCGGCGCTGTGGCAGAACGTGCGTACCGCGCGGATGCACAAGGCAACCACATCGCGCGCGGCGAGCGGGCCGATGTCGGGGATGGCCAGCCAACGTACCACCTGCGCATCCTGCGGGCGCCACGACAGCTTGGTGCGATACGGGTCGCGCAGGCGCCAGCCATTGCTGGTGAGGTCGCGGTTGAGCAGTTCGTCGGCCAGCTGGCCGAAGGTCAGCGCGGTGTAGGCGGCGGCGTCCTTGACCCGCGCCTGCAGGGCGCGCAGCTGGCCTTCGGTCAAGGCCAGCAACAGCGTGCGCTGGGGCTCGAGCAGGCGGGCGAACTGGTGAATCAGGAAGGTCTTGCCGGTGCCGGCAAAGCCCTGCACCGCCACCGACTCATCGATACCACTGAGGAATTCGCGCAGCAGGCGGTTCTGTTGGTCGCTGAGCATCAGGTCGCTGGCCAGGGAAGGCAGGAACACCGGGTGCAGCGGGGTTGCCCGCTGGCGGTAGCTGTCGGCGAACTGGAAATTCCACTGGCCCTCGGCGTCCAGCAACTCCTCGGCCTGGTACTCCACCTCGGTCGACAGCAGTGCGATCCCGTTTTCGCCCAGCATGCCCAGGCCCATGGCGAAGGCTTCGCGATCGAAGTGCTGTGCTACCTGCCCCTGGAAGCGCCCCGGCGCGGCGCTTTCGACCTCGTTGGCAATGCGCACGATTTCGGCAAAGCGGCGTTCCTGCGCATCCGCCGAGGCGGTGGCGGGCTGGCGCGGCAGGTTCTGCACGAACAGCACGACGGCGGCGTCGAGCACGCTGGCGGTGGTGAAGAAGTCGGTGGTGGGCTCGCTGGCGAGGCGGTCGGCCTGGTCGCTGGGCAAAGGCAGGTAGAACATCGGCACCTCGGGTGAAATCAGGGCGGCACGATAGCAATTTTTGCTGTGGAATGCTGGGTTGTGTATTGCCTGGCCCGGCCTCTTCGCGGGTGAACCCGCTCCCACAGGGACCTCACAATGCCTGGCACTGAGGTAATCCTGTAAGAGCAGCTATACCACCAAGCTACACCACCAGATTCAGCCCCTGCCCCGCTTCAAGGTCTCGCTGGGAAACTCCTTGAACAACTGCCGGTAACTCTCTGAAAACCTTCCCAAATGCCAGAACGACCAACGCATCGCCACCTCGGCCACGGTCACTTCACCGCCATGCAGCAGATCGCGCCGCGCACCGTTCAGCCGGCGCAGGCGCAACCAGTGCGCCGGCGGCATCCCGGTAAACGCCTTGAAGGCTTGCTGCAACTGACGCAAGGAAACCCCGGCAACATCCGCCAGCTCCACCAGATTCAGCGTTTCCTCCGGGCAGTCGGCCGCCCACTCGCTCACCCGCCGCATGATCGCCCGTTCCTCGTCACGCCGGCCCAACGCCACGCCCTGCAGGCGTTGGCAGGCGTTGTCGAGGATGAACAGGCAGTCCTCCAGCAATTGCTCCGCCAGGGCCTGCCCCTGCAGAGGGCAATCCGCCTGGCCCAGGCGGGTCAGTGTCGCACTCAGCCAACTGCCGAACAGCGCATTCTGCCCGCTGCCCAGCGGCACCATGAACAACCCTTCCAGGCGCTGCGGGTCAAGCCCATGGCGCGCCAGGAAGGCCTGGTCGAACACGACCGCCACTTCCTGGTAGTTCTCTGGCGTGATCCAGATGTTCCGGCTCTGCTCGTTCAGCAGGTACAGGCTGTTCTCGCTGCGGTCGAAGCAGAACGCCAGCGAACCGCTCGGCGCGCGGAAAAACTGCTCCACCCGGGTGTTCAGCCGCTCCTCGTACACCTCCACCCCGTCCAGCCCCAGGCAACGCAGCTCACCGCTGAAATGCCCGGGCGACATCTGCCGGTACTGCTGCTGCCAGCCAGGGGTGGCACGTACTTGTTCGGTTACGTCGGTGGTGTGGTAAGCCTGGACTTGCAGGGCATTGGCGGTTGTCACGCTCGGTCCTAGTTGCACTCTTTTGGTGCATTCATTGCCGGAGAAAGTGGATAGATCAGCCTTGCGGGCTGCGACCAAGATAGTCTCCAGCGCGTCACCTGGGAAGCGGGACGCCTTCGAAACCCTGGAACGGTTTACGCTGGCACGCTTGCTCCCACACCAAAACCCAACCAAGAGGTCTGTATGAACGCCCCCTTCGATCAGCTGTCCGCCTGGCTGAAAGAACACCGTATCACCGAAGTCGAATGCGTGATCAGCGACCTGACCGGCATCGCCCGCGGCAAGATCGCACCCACCGCCAAGTTTCTCCACGAGCGTGGCATGCGCCTGCCCGAGAGCGTGTTGCTGCAGACGGTCACCGGCGACTATGTCGACGATGACATCTACTACAACCTGCTCGATGCCGCCGACATCGACATGGTCTGCCGCCCAGACCCGAGTGCCGTGTACCAGATCCCGTGGGCGATCGAGCCGACCGCGATCGTTATCCACGACACCTTCGACAAGCAAGGCAACCCCATCGAACTGTCGCCGCGCAACGTGCTGAAGAAAGTGCTCAAGCTTTATGCAGACAAAGGCTGGCAGCCAATCGTGGCACCGGAGATGGAGTTCTACCTGACCCAGCGCTGCGAAGACCCGGACTTGCCGCTGCAAGTGCCGCTGGGGCGTTCCGGCCGTGCCGAAAGCGGCCGCCAGTCGTTCTCGATCGATGCCGCCAACGAGTTCGATCCGCTGTTCGAAGACGTCTACGACTGGTGCGAGATCCAGGGCCTGGACCTGGACACGCTGATCCATGAAGACGGCCCGGCGCAGATGGAGATCAACTTCCGCCACGGCGACGCCCTGGACCTGGCCGACCAGATCACCGTGTTCAAGCGCACCATGCGTGAAGCCGCGCTCAAGCACAACGTAGCCGCCACCTTCATGGCCAAGCCGATCACCGACGAGCCCGGCAGCGCCATGCACCTGCACCAGAGCGTGGTCGACATCGCCACCGGCAAGCCGATCTTCGCCAATGAAGACGGCAGCATGAGCCAGCTGTTCCTGTACCACATCGGCGGTTTGCAGAAGTACATCCCCAAGCTGCTGCCGATGTTCGCGCCCAACGTCAACTCGTTCCGCCGCTTCCTGCCGGACACCTCGGCACCGGTGAACGTCGAGTGGGGTGAGGAAAACCGTACCGCCGGGCTGCGCGTACCCACCTCAAGCCCCGAGGCAATGCGCGTGGAAAACCGCCTGCCGGGCGCCGACGCCAACCCGTACCTGGCAATCGCCGCCAGCCTTCTGTGCGGCTACCTGGGCATGGTCGAGCGCATCGAGCCCAGCGCACCTGTGCAGGGCCGTGCCTACGAGCGGCGCAACCTGCGCCTGCCGATCACCATCGAGGACGCGCTGCAGCACATGGAAGACTGCGAGACCGTGCAGCAGTACCTGGGCAAGCAATTCGTCCAGGGTTATGTGGCGGTCAAGCGTGCCGAGCACGAGAACTACAAGCGCGTGATCAGCTCCTGGGAGCGTGAATTCCTGATGCTGAGCGTGTAATCACCTTCCAGGGCATGCACTGGACCTGCAGGAGCAGCCTTGTGCTGCGAAGGGGCCAGTGCCGCCACAGCTGATCCTTTGCCCTACCGGCCTGTTCGCAGCACAAGGCTGCTCCTACAAGGTGATGAGTCACCTGTGGGAGCGGCCGCCATAAACCGAACGCCAAGAACAATACCAACGAGGTGTCCCCATGCGTCATCTGCAAGCCCTGATACCCGCCGCATTCACCCTGCTGTTCGCCACCACTACCCAGGCCACTCCCTCGGTCAGCGTGTACAACTGGACCGACTACATCGGTGACACCACCGTGGCCGACTTCCAGGCCAGCAGCGGGATCAAGGTGGTCTATGACGTGTTCGACTCCAACGAAACACTGGAAGGCAAGCTGCTGGCCGGGCGCACCGGCTATGACGTAGTGGTGCCATCCAACCACTTCCTCGCACGCCAGGCACAGGCGGGTGCCTTCCTGCCGCTGGACCGCAGCAAGCTGCCGAACTGGCAGCACCTGGACCCCAAGCTGCTCAAGCAACTTGAACAGAACGACCCAGGCAACCAGTACGCCGTACCCTACCTGTGGGGTACCAACGGCATCGGCTACAACATCGACAAGGTCAAGGCGGCCCTGGGCGTCGACCATATCGATTCATGGGCGGTGCTGTTCGAGCCCGAGAACCTGAAAAAGCTCAAGCAATGCGGCGTGGCGTTCATGGACTCGCCCGATGAACTGTTCCCGGCCGTGCTCAACTACCTGGGCATGGACCCGCGCAGCGAGAAACCGGCCGACTACGCCAAGGCGGAAGCCCGCCTGCTCGAACTGCGCCCCTACATCACCTACTTCCACTCCTCCAAGTACGTTTCCGACCTGGCCAATGGCAATGTCTGCGTGGCCTTCGGCTACTCCGGCGACGTGTTCCAGGCCGCCAACCGCGCCGTGGAAGCG
This sequence comes from Pseudomonas sp. 13159349, assembly GCF_013305685.1. Lineage (NCBI taxonomy): Bacteria > Pseudomonadati > Pseudomonadota > Gammaproteobacteria > Pseudomonadales > Pseudomonadaceae > Pseudomonas > Pseudomonas sp. 13159349. The sequence continues at coordinate 3,131,981 of NZ_CP045553.1, forward strand.
AAGAACGGGTTAAAGATCGCCTACAGCATTCCCAAGGAAGGCAGCAACCTGTGGTTCGACCTGCTGGCCATCCCCAAGGACGCCAACAACCCCGAACAAGCCCTGGCGTTCATCAACTACCTGCTCGACCCCAAGGTGATCGCCAAGGTCAGCGCCACGGTCGGATATGCCAATGCAAACCCCGATGCCCAGGCCTACATGGACGCATCGCTGGTAAACAACCCTGAGATCTACCCACCCCAGGACGTGCTGGACAAGCTGTACATCTCCAGCACGCCGAGCCCGAAAATCATGCGTGTCATGACTCGCTCCTGGAGCAAGATCAAGTCCAACCGCTGAGCCGAGAACGCCCATGTCTTTCACTACCCAACACACCGCTTCGTACTATGCCGCCACGGCACGCGATGCGGCGCCCTACCCCAGCCTGGACGGCGAGCTGAGCGCCGATGTGTGCGTGGTCGGCGGCGGGCTGACCGGGGTCAATACCGCCCTGGAACTGGCCGAGCGCGGCCTCTCGGTGGTGCTGCTGGAGGGCCGACGCATCGGCTGGGGTGCCAGCGGCCGCAATGGCGGCCAGCTGATTCGCGGCATCGGCCATGACGTCAGCGGCTTTGCCCGGCATGTCGGCCAGGACGGTGTGCACTACCTGAAACAGGCCGGCATCGATTCGGTAGCGCTGGTGGCCAGCCGTATCGCCCGGTACGGCATTGCCTGCGACCTGCGCTGGGGCTTCTGCGAACTGGCCAACACCCCTGCGCAGTTCGCCGCCTTCAAGGACGAACAGGACGACCTGGCCGCACTCGGTTATCGCCCTGAAACCCGCTTGGTCAGTGCCGACCAGCTGCATGAAATCGTCGCCAGCGACCAGTACGCCGGCGGCCTGGTGGACATGGGCTCGGGCCACCTGCACCCGCTTGACCTGGTCCAGGGCGAAGCCCGCGCCGCCCACGGCCTGGGCGTACGCATCTTCGAGCAGAGCCCGGTGCTGCGCATCGAGCACGGCCCCCGCGTGACACTGCACACAGCCCGTGGCAAGGTGCGGGCAAGCAGCCTGGTGCTGGGCTGCAACGCCCACCTCGATGAACTGGAACCACGCCTGAGCGGCAAGGTGCTGCCGGCCGGCAGCTACGTGGTGGCCACCGAGCCATTGCCCGAAGCGCTGGCCAACAGCCTGATCCCGCAGAACATGGCGCTGTGCGACCAGAAAGTCGGCCTGGACTACTACCGCCTCACGGCAGACCGGCGCCTGCTGTTCGGCGGCGCCTGCCACTATTCCGGCCGCGACCCCAAGGACATCGGCGCCTACATGCGGCCCAAGGTGCTGAAGGTGTTTCCGCAACTGGCCAACGTGCGTATCGAATACCAGTGGGGAGGCATGATCGGCATCACCGCCAACCGCTTCCCCCAAGTCGGGCGCCTCAGCCAGCACCCCAATGTTTACTACGCCCAGGGCTATTCCGGGCATGGGCTGAACGTGACGCACTGGACGGCGAAACTGCTGGCCGAAAGCATCGCCCTCGGCCACAGCCAGGGGCTGGACGTGTTCAGCGCCGTGCCGCACCTGACCTTCCCCGGTGGCAAGGCACTACGCTCACCGCTGCTGGCGCTGGGGATGTTGTGGTATCGACTGCGGGAGGTGCTGGGTTGACGTGGCAGCAGGCTTGCCTGCGAATCGGAAGTTAAAGGAAATTTTTCAAAAAATTCCGTAATTCACTGATTTTAAAGGGCTTTCAAAGAACAAAGATAAAGGACTCAAAGAAGAGCCTGTAACCATTTGTTTTTAATGATATTCAGCAGCTTCAAAGCCGGTCCCGATGGACGCGTCTCGCCCTGCTCCCATTTGCGCACTGTCGATGCGCTCGTGTGCAAATGCATCGCAAAGACCGGCTGGCTGAAGTTGAGTGCCTCACGCAAACGGCGTATGTCCAGTGCGCTGAAATCTCGTACCGGTGCAGGGCATAGCGCTTCGTAATCCCGAAGCGTGACCTTGCCGATCGCTCCGGCCTCGTGCAGGGCGACAAGGTCCTCGCGTAACGATTCAATCAGTTTGCTGCTCACAACATACCTCCACCCGCCTGCAACGCCCGGCAGAGCAAACCCAGAAAGACTTTGCCCGCGAATCGCAGCACTTCTGCTCCTTAACGGGCATAGTTTTCCAAGGGCGGCAGAAACTGAAAAGCCAGCGAAGTCCCAAGACACCGTTGGAATTTGCGCGCTTGGGAACGTGACCGTAGCCACTTCCCACTACAGATTGAACCAGCCCACTGGCCAACTGCCCCGCACCTGCTAGCGTTGTTCTGGCCGACCTATCATGGATGCATCTTCATCATGAAATCATTGCCCCGCATTACCCTGTTGTGCGCCGCACTGCTTACCATGGCCGCCTGCTCCAGCAATCGCGTGGACCCAAAGGACTACTCCGGCTTCCTCAAGGATTACAGCCGTCTGGAGGAAACCAAGAGCCCGTCGGGTGACCCGGTGATGCGCTGGATCGACCCCAAGGTCAACGTCAACCAGTACAGCCAGGTGTTCATCGAGCCCAGCCAGTTCTACCCCAAGCCGCAGCCGACGCCGGTCATCTCGGCGCAGACGCTGCAGGAAATCACCCGCTACTTCAACGAAGCGCTGCGCCGTGAAATGGGCAGCGTGGTACCACTGGCCAAGGGCCCCGGCCCGGGCGTGATCGTGGTGCGCCCGGCCATCACTGCGGTGTCCACCAGCAACGAGGGCCTCAAGCCCTATGAGGTCATCCCTATCGCGCTGATTTCAGCCGGTGTGAACACCGCCATGGGCGGCCGTGACCAAGAGGTGGATGTCGGCGTGGAAGCTGCGTTCCTCGATGGTGCCAGTCAGAAAGTGCTGGCCCAGGTCGTGCGCAAGGGCACGGGGCAGGAGCTGGAGAACAAGACCACGCAGCTGACCCTGAATGACGTCAAGCCGGTGCTGGATGGCTGGGCCAAGGACATGCGTGCGAGTTTCCTGGAAGCGAAGCAGAAAGCCCGCTAAAGCCTCACTGGTCCATGTAGGAGCGGCCTTGTGTCGCGATGGGGCGCGGAGCGGCCCCAGATCCACATATTCAAGCTGAAATCGCTGGGGCTGCTTCGCAGCCCTTTCGCGACACAAGGCCGCTCCTACAGTTGACCGCGTCAGCACTCTACGAAGGCAACGGCAAGGCCGCCACGCGAGGTCTCCTTGTAGTTGGCATGCATGTCCGCCCCGGTATCACGCATGGTGCGGATCACCCGGTCGAGCGAGATGAAGTGCTCGCCATCCCCTCGCAACGCCATCTGCACGGCGTTGATCGCTTTCACCGCAGCAATCGCGTTGCGCTCGATACACGGCACCTGCACCAGGCCGCCGACAGGGTCGCAGGTCAGCCCAAGGTTGTGTTCCAGGGCAATCTCGGCGGCATTTTCCAATTGCGGCGGCGTAGCGCCCAGCACCTGGGCAAGGCCGGCAGCGGCCATCGAACAGGCCGAACCTACCTCGCCCTGGCAACCAACCTCGGCCCCGGAAATCGATGCGTTCTTCTTGCACAGGATGCCAACCGCCGCTGCCGCCAGCAGGAAGTCCACCACGTCCGCGTCACACGCCCCCGGGTTGAACTTCATGTAGTAATGCAGCACCGCCGGGATGATGCCGGCAGCACCATTGGTAGGTGCTGTGACCATGCGCCCGCCGGCGGCATTCTCTTCATTCACCGCAAGGGCGAACAGGTTGACCCATTCCATGGCGCTGAGGGTGGAGCCGATCACGTTGGGCTTGCCCAGCTCCTGCAGGCTGCGATGCAGCCGCGCCGCACGGCGCTTGACGTGCAACCCGCCCGGCAGGATGCCTTCATTGCGCAGGCCATTGTCGACGCATTCACGCATGGCACCCCAGATCCGCAGCAGGCCCTCGCGTACCTCGGCCTCCGAGCGCCAGGCGCATTCGTTGGCCATCATCAGCTGCGCCACACTCAAGCCATGGCCCTTGCACAAAGCCAGCAATTGCGCAGCGCTGTCGAACTCGTACGGCAGCACCACCGCGTTCGCTTCGACCGCTGGCGCATCGATCTCGGCTTGCTCGACGATAAAGCCTCCGCCTACCGAATAGTAGGTCTGGCGCAACAGGCTGCCCTGCCCGTCCATGGCTTCCAGGCTCATGGCATTGGGGTGATACGGCAGGTTCTCGTCAAGCAGCAGCATGTCGCGGCTGTACTCGAACGCCAGTGGGTGGCTGCCATCGAGCATCAGGCAGTGCTCCTGCATCACCTGGCCGATGCGCGACTCGATGGTGGCCGGATCGATGCGGTCCGGCCACTGGCCCATCAGGCCGAGCAGGCAGGCGCGATCGGTGGCATGGCCAACCCCGGTGGCCGACAGCGACCCGTACAACCGCACCTCGACACGGCTTGCCCGGGCCAGCAGCCCCTGTTCGCGCAGGGCCTGGGCAAAGGTAGCCGCCGCCCGCATCGGGCCGACGGTGTGGGAACTGGACGGCCCGATGCCGATTTTGAAAAGGTCGAAAACACTGATAGCCATGCTAATGCCTGACCGTGCCCGGGTATGAAGCCGCAGCGCGGTTATCTGGAGAAATTGAGCGATATTGCGATTTTGCGCGATACTGCCGCGCTGGTTCACGGATGACCAACGAAACTTCCTAAGCAAGGCTTTAGTGGTACTAAACGATGCGACGACAACTCAATGGCCAGACGTTCGTCTGGCTACACGTGTTCGCCTGTGCGGCCCGGCACTTGTCCTTCACCCGCTGTGCCGAAGAGCTGCACATTACCCCGGGCGCCGTCAGCCAACAGATGCGCCAGTTGGAGGAACGCCTGGGCTACCAGCTGTTCCTGCGTCGGGCACGTGGTGTGGAACTGAGCGCCGAAGGGCAACGCTTGGCACAGACGGTGACCGAAGCCTACGGCAGCATCGAAGCCGAACTGCTGCGCCTGGATGCAGGTGAGATCCGCGGCACCTTGCGCCTGCGCTCGATCCCGTCGTTCCTGGCCAAATGGCTCACGCCTCGTCTTCCGCGTTTTCAACAACGCTACCCGGACATCGAGTTGCGTCTGGTGGCCGAAGACAGTGCCCAGGCGTTGACCCCGGGCGATTTCGACCTGGCCATCGACCTGAACGATGGCAGCTACCCCGGCATGCTCTCGACACCACTGCTGGACGAGCAGATCTTCCCCGTATGCTCCCCCACCTTGCTGCGCGGGCGCCCGCCGCTGCACGGGCCGGCGGATCTTGTGCACTACCCGCTGCTGCACGACATTACGGCCTGGCGCGGCAGTTCGGAATATGCCGAATGGGAGTTCTACCTGGAGGGCATCGGCGCCGCCGGCCTGGATGTGCGGCGCGGGCATACCTTCAACCGCAACCACCTGACCATCGAGGCGGCGATTGCCGGCATTGGCGTGGCGATCGCCCGACGCACGCTGCTCAACGACGAACTGGAGCGCGGCGCACTGATCGTGCCGTTCGGGGTGCCTATCGCCAATCACAAGCGCTATGTAGTGCATTACCCACCGGGCGGGCTGAACCAGCCGGGGGCGCGGGCGGTGCATGACTGGCTAGTGGAGGAAGCGCGGGGTTTCAGGGAGTTGCACCCGCTGAACAAGGACTAGGCCAACCAATTGCGGCTGCACGAAATCGCTCTCATAGAACAACACATGACTCATTGGTTCGGCGGGGTTCTGTAGGAGCAGCCTTGTGCTGCGAAGAGGCCGGGGCTGACAAAGCCTGTCTATTGACTGTATCGGCCTCTTCGCAGCACAAGGCTGCTCCTACAAAGGACGCGCCAAGCGAGCGATATTTGTTCTCCGGCGACAGCGCAGCCACACCTGGGGAGGTCTCAATAAGCCTGCTTGCCGGTAAAGGCGCTAAGTGTGCGCACCAGAATCACGAAATCCAGCCACAGCGACCAGTTGTTGATGTACTCGATGTCCGAGTCCACCCGCTGGATCATCTGTTCGATATCCCTGGTTTCGCCCCTGAACCCACGCACCTGCGCCAGGCCGGTCATGCCAGGCTTGATATTGTGGCGAGCGAAGTAGTCGACGATGTCCTGCGAATACAGCGTGTCATGCTGCAACGCATGCGGCCGCGGCCCTACCAGCGACATCTCCCCGGTCAGCACATTGAACAACTGCGGCAGTTCATCGAGGCTGGTGCGGCGGATAAAGGCGCCGACCCGGGTCAGCCGTGGGTCATCCCTCTGCGCCTGCTTCACCACGCCATCTTCCGGCTGGTGGACATGCATGCTCCTGAACTTCCAGATACGGAACGCCTCCCCCGTCCAGCCGGTGCGCTCCTGACGGAAGAAAACCGGGCCGCGGCTATCGAGCTTGATGGCCAGCGCAACGGCCAGCAACACCGGCGATGCCAGCAGCAGGATCAGCGCCGCCAACACCCTGTCCTCGAGGTTCTTCAAGAACAGGCTCATGCCCGTCAGCGGTGTTTCCGACAAGGTCAGCACAGGTATGCCGGCAATTTCCCGCACACTGTGATTGATCAGGCGCAACGAGAAGATATCCGGTACCCAGTTCACCGCGATGCACTTGTCGAGCAACTTGAAATACACATCGTTGATGACCTCGGAACCGCCCAGCGGGGTCACCAGGTACACTGTGCGAATGCCATGGCGGGCCACGATATCGTCGAGCTCGGCAACATGCCCGAGCACCGGCATGCGCTGCTTTCCTTCGGCACTTTCGCGCCCCGGTTCATCGGCATTGTCGATCAGCACGCAACCCAGCACGCGTTCGCCGAACCAGGGGTTGTTGCTGATTTTCTGATACAGGAAGTTGGCCAGATCACCGGCACCAATGATCAGGGCGTTGTCCAGGCGTGCATGGGCGGTGAAGCGCTTTTGCAATTCGCGCACGGCAAAGTGCAGGAACAACTGAGCGATGTAGCCAATGATGAACAACTGCACGACCAGCAGTCGCGAATAGGTTTCGCTCTGTTTGGCCAGGAAGGCCATGACCACCAGGAAGCAAAAGGTTGCCGACCAGGCCTTGAACAGCCGGAAAGCCTTGATGGAAAGCCCGACGTTGGTACGGTAGATCGCATAGTGATCGTAGATGACTGCCAGTGCGCCAACCAGCAACAGCAGCATGATCACGTAATCGGAAGTGATGTAGCCGAACTGGTCGTAGATCAGGTACCAGGCAATACCGATGACTGCAATTCCATCGAGGCCGGCCTGAATGGCGTTACTTACGCTGCTTCTTCTCTGCAGTAAGGAACGACTGCTTCTGGGCTCTAAGACCATTTCAGACCTCATCAATTTGCGTGCAGCAAATGCCTTCCACCAACAAGCAAGCCTTGACAACGGCTCATGCAAAGCCCGTGGAGCAAAATCCTGCAGCCGCAAGCCATTGATCAAACTGTAGCAGCCATCCGCCATCAGCGTACCCGGAATCACCGCTCGGGCGGATTCTGACGCTCATACGGTGTGCCTGGCCGTCCCCCGTCGCAGCGGAACAGCAGGGTACGCACCAGGAACAACGGGTTGCCCACAACATAACGAATGAACAAACGCTTCGGCTCGCGCAACAGCCGGTATAGCCACTCCCCACCCAACCGCCGCAACCACTCGGGCGCCCGGCTGACCTTGCCGCCGAGAAAATCCAGGATCGCGCCGCCACACACGATCAGGCACGGCCCCCCAGCTGCCGCCAGCCTTGCGGCCACAATCTCCTGCCTGGGCATTCCCATGCCCAGCACGATCAGCTCAGGTTGCAAATCCCTGGCCAGTTGCAGGTAGGTATCGACGCTGGCAAAGCCATCGTGGACCGACACCGGTACCACCCCGAACGTGGCTGTGCTTCGTTGCACGGCCTGGTCCAGGTACGGCTGTCGGGTGCCCCAGAACGCAACCCGCCGCCCACGGTAGGCAGCCAGAAGCCTTGGAATGAAGTCGGTGCCATTCATGTTGAGCCCTGGCTCAAGCCCCAGCCGGCGATACAGGATCGCCAGGCCGGAACCATCGCGCAGCAGTACGTCGGCCGCTGACAATGCCTGGTGGCAGGCGCCATCACGAACCACCAGGTTCATTGCATGGGCATTGACGAAGCCCAGCACGGTCGCGGCTTTCGGGGCGCTGAGCCTGTCCAGCAGGCGCTGCGCGGCAGTGGCATCCGGCACCACTTCGAGCTTGCCGACAAGGGTGTTCCAGCGTTCCTGCCAATGAGCCATCAGTCTTCATCCCGTTTCGAACGTACCCATTCAACCTGTCGCTTGATCAGGAACCGCAGATACAAGGGGAGCTTCCTTACAGCGTAGAACGGCGCGTACAGCAGCACGGAGAACGGGATCAGTTCGCGACAGAAACTCGCCCAGGCCACTGCGACAGCAAGGCCGAGCAAGGCCAGCGCGCAAAGGGCGATCCACGCAGGTGCCGCCAGGCCGAACAGCAGGTACGCCAGCCAGGCCACCAGGTTAAGCCCGAGCAAGGCCAGCACCAGCAACGCCAGCGGCGGCACCAGCAGGTCCAGGGTCATGGCCAGCAAGCTGCCGTTACGCTGGGTGATTGCCGCCAGCGCACGCTTGGGCACATCGGCCAGCATCAGGCTCAGGTGCCCATGTTCCCAGCGGGTGCGCTGGCTGCCCAGGCCTTGCTGGCTGGCAGGGAACCGGCTGCTGACCACGGCCTCGGGGCAGAACACTGGCGGCTTGCCCTGCTGGCACAGGTCCAGGCCCAGCTTCACATCCTCTACCAGGTGCCCGTTGGCCAGGTCGATCAAGGCCAGGTCACGCCAGCCGAATGCCATGCCGGCGCCCATCAACTGGCATGGCAGGCCCAGCCGCGCCCAACCACGCGGGCGCACCAGGTTCTTGACCCGCCAGGCGAACTCGGCAACCTGCACTGTCAGCCCAGCCCCTGCCGGTGCGTACATCAGGTACAGCGCCTGCACCGGGCGAGCGACTTCTCGGTAGCGCCGCGCCAGGCGCTCGATTGCCCCCTCGCCCACCTGGCAGTCGGCATCCACCACGATCACCACCTCGGGCGGCTGGTTGGTCAGGTGGCGCACGCCGAAGTCCAAGGCGTAGCCCTTGCCGCGCAACCGTGCATCGTGGCGCTCCACCACTTCGGCACCCGCCTCACGCGCCAGTTGCGCGGTGTCGTCAGTGCAGTTGTCCGCCACCACCAGCAAGCGGTCGCCAGGCCGCAACTGCGGAGCAATGCTCGCCAGCGTGGCACCAATTATCGAAGCCTCGTCGTGAGCTGGCACCAGCACTGCCACCTGCGGACGGGCGGTGTTGCCCATCGGCTGCGCGCGTGCAGGCAGGCAGGCCATCAGCACCTGCACCACCAGCAGCAGCACCGGCAACAGGACGATGGCCGCCAGCATACCCAGTAGCCAAGCCAATACACTCATCATGCGGATGCCTTGAAATAGCTGGCCAGCCTGGCCGCCTCGGTATCGATGTCATGCCGTTGCAGGACACGCTGGCGTGCCGCGTCGCCCATGCGCTGCAGCACTTCGGCAGGTTGTGCCAGGCAATCGGCAATGGCCGCTGCCAGCTCGTCCACGGCGCCGGCAGGGAACAACCAGCCGTTTTCGCCCGGCCGCACCAGCTCGGGAATGCCTGCCACATAGGTGGTCAGCACTGGCCTGCGCAAGGCCATCGCCTCCATGATCACCACCGGCAAACCCTCGGCAAAGCTTGGCAGCACCAGCGCACGCGCCGCCAGGATTTCCTCGCGCACCTGTGCGCTGCTGATCCAGCCGGTGATGCGCACCTGCTGCTGCAAGCCATGCCGTGCAATCAACGCCTCGACCTGGCCACGCATTTCACCGTCGCCGGCCAGCACCAGTTCGAAGGCGATCGACCGGGCGGCCAGTACTCGCGCGGCCTCGAGCAGCAGCAGCTGGCCTTTCTGTTCGCACAGGCGGCCGACGCACACCAGGCGCGGCGCCGTGGGCACGCCAACTGGCGCCACCTCATGGAAACTGCGCTCGAGCCCGCAATGCACCACCTTCACCTTGGCCCAGTGTTCGTGTGCCACCCAGCGAAACAACTGGCTGCGCCCGTACGAGCTGACCGCCGCAACAAATGCGGCACGCCGCACCTTCTCGCCCATGTGCAGAAACTGCGGCTTGTCGAACTCCTCCGGCCCGTGCACGGTAAAGCTGTAGGCCGGCCCGCCCAGCACATTGGCCAGCATCACCACCTCGGTGGAATTGGTGCCGAAATGTGCATGCACATGTCTTGCCTCGCCAGCCTGCAACCATTGCAGTACCTGGCAGGCCTCGGCCAGGTAGACCAGGTGGTAGGGCCAGGCGCGGTCGGCCCGCAAGCCAACGCGCATGGCCAACTGCAGTGCCCGGAAGAACCGGCGCGGCTGTGCCCGCAGCACTTGCCAGGCCGGTGCCAGCAACCCCTTGATGCCACGCTGCAGCACATAGCGGGTCTTGGCCCGTTCGCTCGCGTCGTCGGCATCCTGCAACTCGGCGTCCCACCCGCGCAGGGCAATACGCTGCACCTCTACCCCCTGGCGCTCCAGCGCCAGGATCTCGCGGCGGATGAAACTGTGGCTGACCTTCGGGTACTGGTTTATGAAGTAAGCAATGCGCATAGAAATCCAGATCAAGACCCGCGTAGTGAACATTCAGACCTGCCGCGGCAGGGCTGGCGATTACTTCAGGCTGTCGACTACCGGCGGCCGGGGCCCCGCCGATGCCATCTCGTCAGATACATCCCCCTGTTCCCCTTGTAGTCCAAGGTTGTGACCGCTGCCTGGCAACACGGCCTGCAAGCGGGCGAAAACATCGTCGAGCAGCACCTGGCGGCGGCGGTACATTGCCCGTTTCTTCGCCGGAATATCCTGTTCCGCCCGCTGTACCGCAGCCAGCGGAAGGGCGAAGAAGTCAGCATGGCTCGATGCAGTAGCACCGTGTTCCAGCCAGATCACATCATAATTGGCCGCCAGGTCGTGGCCTTTGTCGCTGCCAAAATACGCGTGCCGATGGTGGCGGCAGGCATCACGGACGGCATACAGGTGCGCCACGCCAAGGGTCCTGGCCAGGCACTTCAATGCCTCGAGCAACAGGCTGCGCGGGCGCAGCCCTTCGAAGTCCTTGGTCAGGTCGCGGTAGATGGCCAGTGAGGTTTCGCTGTCGATACCCTTGTGGATGCCCTGCACGGCACCAATGAACAGGCACAGTTCGCCCTGGCTGCGGCACAGGCTGAATGCCAGGGATGCCACGCGCAGGTCGCTCTGAAACAGGTTCAATACCAACTCGCCTTCGCGCTTGAACCAGATCGGCCGGTCCAAAACCAGACGACAACCCGGCGAATGGCTGGACAGCTCGCACAGCGTCAGGCTTTCGTCCCGCCCCAGCAGCAACAGCGCCGGAAACTGCCCGGCCAGCACTTCGAAGTGCGAAGCCACCACCTCCAGGCGCTGCGGGGCTTCCCAGCATTTGCTGAGGTAAGGCCACTGCACGACACCGATGCAATCCACCCCTAGCCGCTGCAAGCCTTGCTGGCCCAGCGCCGCCGTCATGCGCTGCAGGAAGGCGTTCAGTTCAGGCCATTGCCTGGCAATCTGCAGCGCCAACCTGCACTTGTTGTTCAGCGCCCGCAACGAGTAGCCCGGTTGCAAGGTAAACACGCTTTTGACGATCGTGCCGAGCATCATGGGCCTCTCTCACTTGTACTCGATCAACGTCGATTTGCCGGCCGCGATGCGGTGGCGCAGGAACTTCAGTTGCCCGAGCATTTCCGGGAACTTGCCCAATACCAGAAACACTGCCTGTAGCCAGTTCTCCCGCACCGACTTGCCACCACGGCGTGCCAGGCGTACGGCCTGCAGCGGGTAGACCGCCAGCAACAGCAGGCCCCAGCCGCCCAGCAGCAGGCAGGCCAGCACGATTACCACGGGGATGCCCAGACCCCACAGCCAAGCCCGGCGCGATTCGCGCAACCAGTGCCGCTCGGGTGGCTGACCATGCAGGTAAGCCCCTTCGGCATAGGCGTGGCCAGCGCGCAGGCTACGCCGCCACCACTGGCTGAAACGGGTCATGGCGGCGTCGTGCAGGGTCATCTCGGCGTCCAGGCGCCAGACTTTCCAGCCCTTTGCCCGCAGGCGCACGCACAGCTCGGGCTCCTCTCCGGCAATCAGCTCGGGGCGAAAGCCGCCGACGGCGGCAAAGGCATCTGCTCGCATCAGGGCATCGCCACCACACGCCTTGGCCTCGCCAATGGGGGTGTCCCACTCCAGGTCACACAACAGGTTGTACACCGACCGCTGGGGGAAGCGCTCGCGTCGGCGGCCACACACCACGGCCACGTCGGGGTGGTCGTCGAGAAACGCCTGCGCCGCGGCCAGCCAGCCGCCATCCACCTCGCAATCGCCATCGACGAACTGCACCCGTTGCAGCGACGGCAACCGCCGTTGCAGGGCGAAAAAGCCTTCGTTGCGCGCGCGTGCGGCAGTGAACGGGGTGTCCATGTCCAGCGCCAATACCTCTACCCCCAGGCTGCGGGCCAGGTGCGGTGAACCATCGGTAGAGCCGGAGTCGACGTACATGATCTTGTCCGTACCCTGTAGCAGCGAACGCAGGCAACGCTCCAGGCGCAGGCCTTCGTTGCGGCCAATCACCACCACTCCGATGCCGCTCGCCATGGGCCTCACTCGACGGGCGCCGTGGCGGCCGGTTGCCTGGCCTTGATGATGGCCGGCACCCCCACCGCCAGCGAATTGTCCGGCACATCCACCAGCACCACGGCGTTGGCACCGATGATCACGTCGTTGCCGATACGGATGCTACCCAGCACCTTGGCCCCGGTGCCGATATCGACGTTGTTGCCGAACACTGGTGCAATCGGCTCATCGACGTTCTTCAGGCCCACCACTACCCCGTTGCGGATGCGGCAGTCATCGCCAAACCGGGCATAGCCGCTGACTACGATGCCGCCAAAATGGTCGATGACGAAGTTGCGGCCGATCACCACCTCGCACGGCAGCTCCACACCTGTGATGATCTGCACGAACTTGAACAGGACCTTGTAGATGAGCGAAAACAGTTTTCGCAGCAGTGCCGGGCGCACCCCATAGCGCCAGCGGCCGAAGCGGTACACCAGCAATACCCAGAAGCCCTGGGCGCCCCAGTCGCCCCCATGGGCACGCAGGTCGGCACGTATATTCTCGAACATGGCTCCACCTACCTTGTCGGTTGGCTGGCGTACCGGGTCTTGAACAACAGAGACCAGGTCGCCCGGCAGTGACGCCAGCAGGCCTGTATTGCGCCCAGACCGCGTCGTTTCAACAGCGCCTTGAGTGCCAGTACCAGGTCGCCCAAGGTGACCAGCAGCATGTGCAGGGCAAGGCCCGCCAGCCCGTGATGCTTGCGGAAGTACAGCAGCTCGCTTTCGATCTGGTATGACGAGATCTGTCGGCTGGCCGCCTCCAGTTCGGCCACCGATCTGGAGCTTTCCCCTCCGATGTGCACCACCGTGGTATGCGGGTAGAACACCACCTTCCAGCCTGCAGCCTTCACCCGCTTGCAGTGGTCGACCTCCTCGTAATAAAGAAAGTAGCGCGGGTCGAACAGGCCCACCTGGTCGAGCACTTCGCGGCGCACCAGGTAGAAGCAGCCAGGCAGCCAGTCGCACTCGCGGACCGAAGCGTGGTCCCAATCCATTTCGTCGACCATTTTCAAGCCCGGGAAAAAGCGCCCCAGCCCGGTACGCCCGACGAACACGTTGAACGGTGTGGGGAAGTAGCGGCAACTGGGCTGCAGGGCGCCGTCGCGTCCCTCCAGGCGGACCCCCAGCACACCGCACTCCGGGTGGGCTTCCATGTAGTCGAGGGTTTTCTGCAGTGAATCGGTGGCGACAAAGGCGTCGGTGTTCAGCAGCAAGGCGTACTTGCCCTTCAGGTGCGCCAGCAACTGGTTGTTAGCCCGGCCGAACCCCACGTTCTGCTTGTTGCTCAGCAGCAGCGCCTGCGGGCATACCTCGGCCATGCGCTGCAGCGAGTCATCGGCGGAGGCATTGTCCACCACCAGGTAGCTGGCCAGCCGTTCGCTGTCGGCCCGACGCAGTGCATCGAACATCGGCTGCAGCAGCCCGGCCGTGTTGAAGTTGACCACCATGACGTCCACAGGTTTGCTAGCCATTGTTGCCGTCCCCGAAGAAATACTGGCGCCTTTGCGCCATCAGCTGCGGCTCCAGTTGCGGGTCGTAGGCACCATTGCGCTGCTTGACCAGGTCGATCCATGGGTAGGCCTCGCAACGTGCCTCAACCCGCTTGATCAACGCCTCGGTGGTGCATATGAACTCTGCAGGGTTGCCACCGAACACCGTGCCCGGCGGCACATCCTTGGTCACCACGGCACCGGCGGCCACGATCGACTCAGGCCCGATGGTGACGCGGGGCATGACGATTGCACCGTGGCCGATGAAGCAGTTGTCCTTGATGTCGATGAAACCGACCGAATCCAGGTGCTTGCCGAAGCGATGTTCGATCAGCAATACCACCCCGTCATGACCGATCAGGGTGCAATCGGACAGCCCCACACTGTTGCCGATGCGAACCAGCGAAGGGTCGAGGAACTTGCAGCCTGTATTGACATAGAAGTTGCTGCCTACCGAGTGGAAGTTGCCCCAGCGGGCAAGGTAGGCCCCCCACTCAAGCCCTGACGGCTTGCAGAACCTCCTGTAGAAGGAGCTTCCTCGCCCCGTTGCATGGACATAGTGCGCCACTGCCTTGCGTATCCATCCCTTCATTCTGCCAGCCTCGCAATCAAAGCCATCTGGACTGTCCCTGAGGCGCATCCGGTCTCGTTCTTGTGGGTGCTGACCGTCGCGCACTCAACCCGTTTACAACATGCATCACCCCACGGCGTCGCTGGCCGCGCTCAGCCTGGCATCGAGGTGGTCGGCCAGGCGTACCGCAAACTGCAGCAGCGGCATGGTCGGATTGCAAGCGCCGCCCGTGGCAAAGATGCTGCTGCCGGCGACATAAAGATTTTCGGTACCGAACACCTTGCAGTTGGTATCGACAACACCAAACTGCGCCGAAGACGCCATGCGCGTGGTACCCATGTGATGGGCATGTGGCGACAACTTCAACGGTATCGAGGTGTCGTAAACGAAGTCATTGAGCCTGATGTAGCCCAGGTCCATGGCAGCCCACTGCTTGGCCAGCTCGCTTCCGATGCACTTGATGGTGTGCCGGTCATCAGCGGTCAGGGCCCAGTTGACATTGACCTTGGCCACGCCCAGTGCGTCCTTCTCCTCCAGCAGCGAAATACGGCTGTGCAGGTTGGGAAACTGCTCGATCATGGTGCTGATGACGCCATCACCGGGGCAGTTGAACTTGGCCACGAAGGCGATCTTGCTGGCTACTCCCATGTCGCAGGCCAGGTTCTCCAGAAAATGCTTCACCTCGGCAGTACGACCATAGGTTTGCACATCAGCCAGCAAGGCGGCCCTGACGTTGCCCTTGCCTGCCTTGTACTCCTCAACGAAAGCATCGGTGGTGTAGTACTCGCGCGGTTCAGGGGCCAGCCTCGAATTGAGGATAAAGGTGCCAAGATCAATGTTCAGATGCTCCATGAAGCACCCGCCGACCAGCCCGTCCTTGCTCACGATCCCCGCCGCCGCCAACGACTCGCTGTTGAGCAGTTGCCGGGCATTCTCGATGGCACCTGTAGCGAGTACGAAGTTTCTTGCAACCAGGCGCTGGCGATTGCACTCGTAATCGGAAAGCACGACTGCAGCCAAGTGACCGGAAGCCTGGTCGAACTCCAGGTTCACGCAATTGCAGTTGATGAATACGTCCAGGCCCTGGGTCTGCTCCAGGGCCGTGGCGTACTTCTGCGCAAAGCGCGTTGGCGGGCTGAGCAGAAAGCGGTCCGGTTCGAAGTCACCGCCGTCGAGGCCATCATTCAACGCGCGAAAGTCCGCCCCTGGCGGCAGGTCGACGATATCCATGGCAGCAGGCAGGTAGCCTGCGATCTCCGAATAAGGAATGGGCCAGCCAGGCAAGTCGCCAATGGGAGGGACTGCGAAGTCCGAGGGGCTGAACGGCCGGCAACGGCCGGCCCAATGGTTGGATGTGCCGCCCAGGTAACGCAGGCGAGCTTCCCCGGCATACAGTTCCAGGCCAGTGGATGCACAGGCGTACAAGGCTTGCGAGTTCGCCGAGTACTCGCGCCCGCCACCTTCGGCAAGCAGGACGCTCCAGCCGGCGGCGGCCAGGCGCAGGCCCAGGGTGATACCGGCCGGGCCGGCGCCGATGATGCAGACATCGTAACTGTCGCGCAGCGCCTTCTGCTGCTGATAGTCCCTGATCATGCGTGCTCGTTCCGGAAGTAACGGGACGGCAGTACCCAGCCGTTGATCACCACGAACCCAGGCCTGCCAGCAGGTTGGCTGGCGACGGCTGGCGTAGCAGCGAACACCACACCACCTACACCAAGCAAGACACAACTTTGGAGAAACCCCCTACGACCCAATTGCGCAGTACAAAACGTAAGTTTCCCCATGATCCAATGACCTGCACCTTAGAAAGTTTCACCCGACAAGCCGAATTACAGCCAGTTGAAAAAGGCTGTCAGCAGCGCCCCGCAAAGCGCCCCGACCAGCAGCATCGGCAGTACCACCAGCTCACGCCTCAGGCTGAACATATCCAGCTTGCGATTCACGTACACGATCAACACAAGGGTTGGCACGGTATGCAGGGCAACCCCCCAGATCGCCCAGTCAACGCCACCGATCGCCAGCAACAGTGGCAACAACCCCCACAACGAGACCAGGCGGATGATGTTATCCATGGCCTGGTACTTGGTCAGGCCCAGGGCAATCCACACCTGATGAGCCAAGGTATAGCGCAATGTGAGGAACGACAGCGAAAGAATGGCCATCATCGGGCCAGCTTCACGGTAGCGATCGTCGTACAGCCAACCGATCAGCAACGGGCTGGCGGTCAGGAAGCCACCACAGATGAACAGCACCAGCAGGTCGACCAGCAGGCGGAAGCGGTAATACAGGGCCTTGAGGCGCTCCTTGTCATCGGCCCGTGCCGCTTCGCTGAAGGCGGGCAGCGCCACCGCGCCGAAAACCTTCATCAGCGCGGTCTGCACGGCACCCAGGATCAACACGGCAATCGAATACACACCCAGTTGTGCCGCCGTCATGCTGGCGCCAAACCACATGCGGTCACCGTACATGGCCAACACGCCAACCATCGACGACAGCAAGATCCAGCGGCCGAACACGATCAGTTCGGTCAGCGCGCTGCGGTCCCACTGCAGGCGGTTGTCATGCCCCTCCAGGGCGGTGTGACCGAGCAGGGTCCAGGCCACGGCAGACACCAGGCCAGCGATCACCAGTGCCCACACCGAATGGGTCAGGTAGCCCAGCACCAGCATCACCACCAGGCCGACCGCCTGCGAGGCCAGGTCCACCAGTACCACGCGCTTCTGTTGGAAAGTCCGTACCGCGACATCTATCTTGGTGGACTGGAAGCCCCAGATCACCGCCGACAGCCCGGTTGCCGCCAGCACCATCGGCAACACCGGTGCGGCATAGGTGGAGTCCGCCGGCCACAGCTCGGCGAGCTGAGCGAACCAGGCCCCCAAGGCCAGCAGCAAGGTCAGGGCGAACAGCACGAAGCCGCGGATGATCTGCACGGTCCATGCAGTATTGAGAAAATCCGGGTCGTCACCGCGATGGCTCTGGATGATGTTCTGCCGCAGGCCGACATCGGACAGTAGATGCAGGAGTACCGAAACGGTGGTGGCGATGACCATCACCCCGAACATTTCCGGCAGCAGCAAGCGGGCCATGATCAGGTTGCCGCCAAGGCGCATCACCTGTGACGCCACTTGTGCAACCAGGTTCCATGACCCGGCCCTCAGGGCCCGCTTGCGCAGGCTCGCGGTGGCAGACACATCAATCGACGGCATGAGAGCAATCTCTGACTGACTGGCTAAAAGGTCACTATAGTTTCAATCAGCCACGACGCTAGCCGTTGCCCACCGATGCAAAGGTGCACATAGCCAATGCCTGAACATTTTCGTGCGTTGATCGTCATCCTTTTTCTGGCGAGCGTGGTCTTCCTGCTGGCGCGGCGGCCTGCCACCGACCTGATTCCGCTGAGCGACTTCAAGCGCCGACGCAACCTGTGGTTCCTGCTTACCCTGCTGGCCTTCTTCTCGCACAGCTTCTGGCTGTACCTGGGTGCTGGCGCCGTCATCCTGTACATCGCCGGGCGCCGCGAACACAACCCCATGGCGCTGTTCTACATGCTGCTGTTCCTGATCCCGCCGGCTTCGGTGCAGGTGCCCGGGTTTGGCGTGGTCAATTACCTGGTCGACCTCAACCATATCCGCCTGCTGGCCTTGTGCGTGCTGTTGCCGGCGGCGCTGGCCCTGCGCCGGCAAGGCGACACCCTGCGCTTCGGCCGCACCTGGCCCGACAGGTTGTTGGCGGCCGGCCTGCTGCTGATGAGCGTGCTGTACCTGCGCGAGACCACCCTGACCGACACCCTGCGCCAGACGCTGTACCTGTTTGTCGACGTGTTACTGCCGTATTACGTGGCCAGCCGTGGCCTGCGCCAGATCAGCGACTTCAAGGACACCCTGCTGGCCTTCGTGCTTGCCTCATTCGTTCTGGCCCTGATCGGCGTGGCCGAGTACGTGCGCCACTGGCTGCTGTACAGTGCCCTGGTCGACGCCATGGGCGTGCCGTGGAGCATGTCCGGCTACCTGAGCCGTGGCGGTTCGCTGCGCGCCAGCGTTACCACCGGGCAGGCGATTGCCCTGGGTTATGTGATGAGCGTGGCCATCGGCCTGTTCCTTTTCGTCCAGGGTTACGTGCGCCGCCCCCTGCAGCGGGCCCTGGGCGCCCTGCTGCTGGCCGCAGGGCTGTTCGCGCCACTGTCACGCGGCCCGTGGATCGGTGCCGTGGTCATCGTGGTGGTGTTCATCGCCCTGGGCAAAGGTGCGGTCAGGCGCCTGGCGCTGCTCGCTGCGGCCGGCATGCTGGCCCTGCCCTTGCTGACCATCGTGCCCGGTGGCGACAAGGTACTGGACATGCTGCCGTTCATCGGCAACCTCGAGAAAGAGAACATCACTTACCGCGAACGGCTGATGGACAACTCGTGGATCGTCATCCAGCGCAACCCGTTGTTCGGCTCGTTCGACTTCCGCAACACCCCGGAAATGCAATCGATGATCCAGGGTGACGGCATCATCGACATCGTCAACACCTATATAAACCTGGCACTGCGGGTCGGGCTGGTCGGGCTGGGCCTGTTCGTGGCGTTCTTCGCTGCCGTACTGCACGGTATCCGCAAGGCCATGCGCAGTTTCCCCGACAAGGACGACGAGCGACGCCAGCTCGGCCGGGCATTGCTGGCGACACTGATCGGCATCCTGGTGATCATCTTCACCGTCAGCAGCATCACCTTCATCCCGGTGGTGTACTGGACTGTCGCCGGACTGGGCGTGGCCTATGTCCAGATGGTTCGCAAGCTGCACAACAGCCAGGCCATCGCGCTGGCCGACCCCGCCCTTCAACCCAGGTGACGCCTATGAACCTGCTCCCCCTGCGCCGCTGGGGTTTTCAAACCCTGCTGCGGGTTTCGGCCATCGCCGGCCTGACCTCACTGCCGCTCACCGGCTGGGCCTCAGCGTGGCAAGTCAGTGTCGATGAACAGAACGGCCTGCCCTTGGTGACCCGCGGTGGTGGGCCAGTGATGAAAGCCAAGTTCGACTTCTGGGCGGCCAACTGGAGCTGGACCGGTTTTTCCACCACGTTCAAGGTAGTTGGCCCCGGCCACTACACGCTGCTGGGCAAGAACAAGGAACTGGACTTCGATCTGGCGGCGGATATCCGCAAGGAGCAGGCGCAAACCCTGGGCTGGGCCTTCGACCTCGAGGCCCACAGCCGCCAGGCCGGAGTAATGGGCGGTGGCATGGTGTTCGAGTTCGACCCTGGGCAAATTGCCGGGGGCATGGGTGCACCGCAGCTGCTGCCCGGCAACCGTGGCTGGTCATGGGGCAAGGCTGACCAGGGCCGACGCATCGAAATGCGCTTCGACCCGCCGCTGGCCAAGGTGTATTTCGAGCGCGGCAACCCGTCCGAACTGCGTGCGTTCATTTACAGCGACCCGATCAACGCTGGTCGGCAGCAGATCAAGGCGGTGCTGAACATCACCGGCGACATCGACCTGGGTCCCACGCCCAGCGAACGCTTCGGCCTGGCCGACCCCGCCGGTTGGCCCGACGACCAACTGGACTGGCGCACCTCGCCCGTGGACCTGTCATTCCTCAACGCCCCGGAAAAGCCTGCCGGCAAGCATGGCTTCGTCAAGGCCGTCGGCGAGCAGCTGATGTTCGAAAACAACACCCCAGTGCGCTTCTGGGGCACCAACCTGTCCGCCTATTCGCTGTTCAAGAGCCCCGACGAAGAAATCCGCCAACAGGCCAAGCGCCTGTCGGCACTGGGGTTCAACCTGGTGCGTTTGCATCACCACGACTCGCCCTGGGTCAGCCCGAACGTGTTCGGCGACGGCACCCTGGTGCGCGATACCCAGCAGCTCAGTGCCGAATCGCTGCGCAAGCTCGATTTGTGGATCAAGGCGCTCAAGGACGAGGGCATCTATATCTGGCTGGACCTGCACGTGCAGCGGGCGCTTACTGCCAATGACAATATCGATGACTTCAAGGAACTGGCCAAGGGTGAGAGCCAGGTCGACCTGAAGGGTTACGCCTATGTGAACCGAAGCATCCAACAGGCGATGAAACGCTTTGCCGAGCAGTACCTGACTCATGTGAATGAATACACCGGCCTGGCTTACAAGGACGACCCCGCCATCGCTGCCGTGCTGCTCACCAATGAGAACGACCTCACCCAGCATTATGGTAACGCCCTGATGCCGAACAAGGACGTGCCGCGCCATAGCGAGCGCTACATGGAAGCGGCCAAAGCCTTCGCCAAACAATATGACCTGCCCACCGACCTCACCTGGCGCGCCTGGGAGCATGGCCCTTCGAAGCTGTTTCTCAACGACCTGGAACAGCGCTTCAACACCGACATGATCACTCACCTGCGCGGCCTCGGCGTGAAAGTGCCGATCGCCACCACCAGTACCTGGGGCGGCAATGGCCTGAGCGCGCTGCCGGCACTGACCACAGGCGATGTCATCGATGCCCATGGCTACGGTGCCAATGGCCAATTGGAGAAGAACCCGTTGACCAGCGACGGCGTGATCGACTGGCTCGCTGCCGCCCAGGTAGTCGGCAAGCCGCTGACCGTCACCGAGTGGAACGCCGAACCCTTCCCGCTGCCCGACCGCCACTCGCTGCCGCTGTACGTGGCCGGCACCGCTGCCCACCAGGGCTGGGACGCCATGATGCAGTACGCTTACAGCCAGCAGGCCTTCAACCCTGGCTGGCGCACGGCGGATAACTGGCACGCGTACAACGACCCGGCGATGATCGCCACCCTGCCCGCTGCCGCCCTGCTCTATCGCCGTGCGGATGTGAAGCCGGCCACTACCCGATACGTGTTCGCGCCGACGCCCGCCACCCTGTACAACCAGGAGATCACTCCGCGCAACTCGCCACTGCTGCGCACGGCCATGGAAAAGGGCCAACTGCAGATCGCCCTGCCACAGACGCCGGAGTTGCCCTGGCTGAAACCCGCCGCCATCCCTGCCGGTGCGCAGGTACTGCAGGACCCGGAGCAGTCCTTGCTACCGGCCGACGCCACGGAAGCGGTCAGCGATACGGGCGAACTCAAGCGCAACTGGCAACAGGGCATCTATACCATCGATACACCGCTGACCCAGGCCGCCACCGGATGGCTGGGAGGTCGCTTGATCAGCCTGGGCGCCATCCAGGTGCAAGCACGAACGCCGTACGCCAGCGTCGTGGTGCAAAGCCTGGACGGCAACCCCCTGGGCCAGTCGCGCGAACTGCTGCTGTCGCTGGGTACCCGGGCCGTGCCCAAGGCCGATGGCAAGACACCGTTCAACGTAGAGCCGCTTGCCGGCACCTTGAGCATCAAGGCGCCTGCTGGCCTGAAGCTGTTCGCCCGGGATGCACAGGCCCAGTTGAAACCCTTGCCGATGGCTTACCAGGATGGACGCTACAGCATCACGTTCGACGGCAAGTACATGTCCAACTGGCTGTTCTTGAAATAGGGCATATGGCCATCTACCCTCACAACAGTCCTGTAGCTGAAAAGCGCAGCTGTACAACAGCAGAGTCCAGGAGGCATGGATGAAGTTTCTGGTTGTCGGTGGCGCAGGCTACATTGGCTCGCACATGGTCAAGCACCTGCTCGGTACAGGCCATGAGGTGGTGGTGGCGGACCTCGTCTCGCCCGGCCCCGGCGTCCAGTGGGCGAAACTGGACATCGCCGACGAACCCGCCCTGGATGTGCTGTTCGGTGTTTGCCGCTTCGATGCCGTGTTCCACTTTGCCTCGTTCATCCAGGTGGGCGAGTCGGTCAGCGTGCCCGGCAAGTACTACCAGAACAATGTCGCGGCCACCCTTTCCCTCCTGCAGGCCATGGTGAATGCCGGTATCAGGCACCTGGTGTTTTCTTCCAGCGCAGCCGTCTACGGCAACCCGCAGTACGTGCCGATCGACGAAGCGCATGCCAAGGGGCCGATCAACCCGTATGGGTTGAGCAAATGGATGGTCGAGCAGATTCTCGAGGACTTCGACCGGGCCTATGGCTTGAAGTCGGTATGCCTGCGTTACTTCAACGCAGCGGGCGCAGACCCGGAGGGCCAGCTGGGAGAGCGTCATGAACCCGAAACCCACCTGATCCCGCTGATCCTGCAGGCCGCTTCGGGCCGGCGTGATGCAGTAACGGTGTTTGGCCGCGACTACGACACGCCGGATGGCACCTGCATACGCGACTATGTGCATGTGGCCGACCTGGCGGCGGCTCATGCACTGGCGGTGGATTACCTGCTGGCGGGTGGCGAGCGAACTGCGTTCAACCTGGGCAACGGGCTGGGCTTTTCGGTGCAGCAGGTGATCGATACGGCCCGGGCGGTGACTGGCCGGCAGATCCGCACCCTCGACGCCCCCCGCCGCCCCGGCGACCCGCCCCGATTGGTGGCGGATGCTGGCAAGGCCATGCACATGCTGGGCTGGCGGCCGGAGTTTGCCACGCTGGAGTCGATTGTGCGGCATGCGTGGCAGTGGGAGTTGCAGTACCCCTGGGCTCGCTACCCCACAAGCTGAAAAGAGTGCGCCATACCTGTGGGAGCGGGCGCGCCCGCGAACACCGGCGCAGCCGGTGCCATCCACCGCGTCGCCTGCTTCGCGGGCATGCCCGCTCCCACAGAGACCCCACCAGCTGAAGGAATGCGCTGTACCTGTAGGAGCGGCCTTGTGTCGCGATGGGCTGCGAAGCAGCCCAACAATACCGAGACTCAATAATAGGTTCGAGGCTGCTCGTCAGCTTTGTTCAATACCGTTCCCACCAGGTTCACCCTTGCCAGGTGATGCAGGCAATCCTCGATCTCCTTCCTGTTGTTCATACCGTTGGCCACCACCAGCAGCACACAGTCGAACTTGGGTATCACGGTGATCGCATCGTCAGAACTGAGCAATGGCGGCAAATCGAAAATGCAGATGCGCGACTCGTATCGGTTGCGTAGTTCGCTGATCAGGTTGCTCACTTTGGGCGACGACAGCATTTCGGTGGACAACGGCACCGGCACTCGCGTGGGCAGTACCACGAACCGAGGCAAGGTCGGGTTGACCAGGCAGTCCTGCAACTCGGCCTTGTCCGTCAGAAACTCGTTCAACGACTGGTCCATGGGCAGGCCCAGGCTGCTGCCAACCTTGGGTCGACGCAGGTCGAAGTCCACCAGCAAAGCGGTCTTGGTGGTGTGGTGGGCGATGCTCATGGCCAGGTTGATCGCCAGCACCGTCTTGCCCGCTTCAGGGGTTGGCGAGGTGATGGCCAGGGTTCGCCAGCCATTCTCGTCCATGGTCCTGAGCACTTGCGTGCGCAGCAGGTCGATCGGCCCGTTCATGTTGGAGTTCTTGTTGTAGGCGACGATACGGTGACGCTCCAGGTGCTCCGCGCGCAGCGGCACCACCTTGGTGTTCACGTAATCGAACTGGCCAGGCACTTCCGCCAGTCCCGTACCAGGGGCGGGTGACAAGGCCTGCGGGGTACCCGGGGTAACCTGGTGAAGATTATTGCCAACAGCCGGCTTGGTCCTGTCCATCACTGCTTCCCTATGCAAACCGAGACATGACTTTGAACAACAGCACATCCAGTGGCATGTAGAACACGTGCACCAGCACTACCATGATAGCCGCCAGCGCCAGTGCCGCCACGATCAGCCAGTTGCGCCAACGCTTGCGCCTGGCCACATCGGCCTTGGTATCGATGTATGGCAGCGCCACCAGCACCCGCCTGCCCAGCAGGTTCTCCAGTGCACCGACGCCGCGAATGCGCTGGTTGAACATCTCCAGCAGCATCACCAGCGCACCGCCACCTGCCGGTGCCAGCACCAGGCCCAGCGCAGCGATCTTCTTGCGGTTGGGCTTGATCGGTTTCTCGGGCATCAGTGGTGGCTCAAGCAGTACAAAGCGCTCGGCCTTGTTTTCCTGCTCCAGGCTTTCGGTAATCTTCGCGCCCATTTCCTTGGCGCGGATTTCCTCGTACTTCTTGCGCGCGTTGTCGTGGTCACGCATCAAGGTCACCAGGCCACGCTCGACCTGCGGCGCCTCGAGGATCTCGGCCTCGTAGCCTTCCATCTTGCGGGTCAACTCGCGCTTCTGCTCGGCCAGCGAAGCAATGCGTTCCTGTGCCGCGCTCATCTTGGCGCGCACGCGGGCGACATCGAGGCCGACCGTGGAGGCCGCCGCCGTGCGATTGCCACTGGCTTCGAGCGCCTGGATCCTGCGCTTGACCGCCACCACATCGGGGTGGGCTTCCTTGTAGCGGCTCAGCAGCCGGGCATATTCGGCCTTCAGGCTGGGCAGGTCCTGGGGCTGCTCGGCACCGGCCACCCTGGGGCCTTCGCCGGCCTTGGTTGCCAGCCCGGCATTGGCCGCGGACAGTTCCAGCTCAAGGTAACGCAGTTCTTCCTGGGCGGCCTTGTAATCACGGTCGACCTCGCGGAACTCCAGCTCCGATCGTGACAGCATATTCATGCGCAAGGTCTGGTGCTCGGGCAAGGCGTTGGCGTGGGCCTGCTTGAAATCCGCCAGCTGGTTTTCCAGTTTGGCCAGCTCGGCACCCAGCTTGTTCGCCTCCTGGGTGAGGAACTCGGTGGTTTCGTTGGCCCGCTCGGTACGCTGCTTGAGGTTCTCGTTGAGGAACAGCGTCACCAACTCGTCGGCGACGTCCTTGGCCACCTCGGGCTGCTTGTGCTCGAAGGACACATTGAACGCCACGGTCGCTTCACCCCGCCCGCGCACGTATGTGGTAAGGGTTTCGACGACGATGGCGCTGCGCATGTGGTCGATCTTGTCGCTATCGCTGAAACGCTTGTCGGGAAACAAGTTGTACTTGTCGATGATGCGCAGCAGGTTCTCGCGAGTCATCACCCGCTGGCGAATCACTTCGATGCGTTCATCGGCAAAGCTGGTGTTGTTGGTCGACACCAGCTCAGGGGAAATCTGCTGCGACTCCACCAGGATGGTGCCGGTCGATTGGTAGATCGGCGGCACCATCACCGCGACTGCGACGGTCGCGGCCAGGATGACTACGATGCTCACCCCCAATAACAGGGCCCTGTCCTTGATTATGGCAATGTAATCTCTGAGGGAGAGCTCGTAGTCAGACTTCATGGGGCCACCTGCCTGAAGTTCAGATGTCGGGGTACCTGTACGTCAACGTCAAACCCACGATCGTAGCGTTCGCATCGGCTTCGTTATCCTGCTGCCGTTCCTTGTACATCAGCGACAGGCGCAGGTCCCAGTACGGCGAAAACTCGCGGCTGGCCCACACGCTGTAAGTCTGCAGGGTGTTGGGGGTCTGCCCTTTGCTGTCTTGCCAGGCAGCGTCCGTACCCACCCGTGTCAGTTCGCTGACGGCGTAACTCCACACACCGCGCACCTGGTCCAGCTCGGCGAAGCCGCCTTCGGCGCTGGCTACCGTGCTGCGTTCGGCGGTGAAGCTGGCGACGGCGCGCGCACCGGTGTACAGCAGCGCAACCCCACCCTCCCCGCGTCGGCCACCTTCGTCACCGGAAACCTCGGTGACACCCACATGCGCATCGGCGCTGAGGCTTTCGGAAAACTGGTACTTGACCCCGACCGCGGGGCTGTAGCTGTTGGACGCCGTCGCCGTCTGGTCCTCCTCGGGCTCATAACGCCGGGCACCAAAGCGGCTGTACAGATCAGCCCGCTCGCTCCAGGCGTAGGTCCAGGTGAACACGTTGCCCAGTTCTTCGTAACCCGTCAGCGTACTGATGTCATAACGGGCACGGTTGTACGTGGTTTCGTTGCTCAAGGTGCTACGCTCGGTAACCGCCTGGCTCCAGTTGCCGGTCAGCGTATACAGCTTTTGCGTGCCATCGGTGGTGACCACACCGGTATCCAGCACCGTTCCCGACAGCGTCGAACTTTCGTTGTAACGCGCCAGCAGGCCAAACCGCCCGCGCTCGGTCTGACGCTGCCAGCCCAGGCTCACATCAGGGTCCTCACGGTTGTCGACCACCGCCGTGTCGGACGAGCGCAATACATTCAAGCCAAGCCCCAACCTCAGTTCGTCACGGTCGAAGGTACCGATCAGGGTGTAATCCGGCGCGATGATCGTGCGCGTTATTCCCTTTTCACCCGAAGACAGCAGCAAGGGGTTGCTGTCATGTTCGACGGATGTCGGTACCACTACCGTAGACTGCCAATTTGCTGCCAAGACCGTGTTCGTAAACGGCAACACCAAGATTGCCGTTGCAATACTAGTTGTTCTGAGAAGAGGCATTAAGTGTTCTTATTAAAGGCAAGATCAAGGGACGACCAGCGTATCGCCAGCCTGAAGTTGGATGTTGGTGGACATATCCCGGCCAGACACCAGGTCTCTATATCGCACGGGCAGGATTTTTTGGGAAGCGCCAGTGCCGCGCACCACTTTGATTTCGCTTTCATCTGCAAACTTGTCCAGGCCGCCGGACATGCTCAGGGCCTGCAACACTGCGGTAGGGCCCGCCATCTGTACCGGCCCGGGCTTGATCACTTTGCCTTGTACATAGACCAGGTTGCCGGCGATGCTCTTGACGACAACGCTGACGTTCGGGTCGGGGAGGAATTTCTCGAGTTTGGCAGCCACTTGTTTTTCAACGGTCGTCACATCCAGCCCGGCAACATCGATGCGACCTGCCAGGGGGAACGTGATACTGCCATCGGGAAGTACGGTGGCTTCCTGGCGCAGGCTATCTTCCTGCCACACCGAAACCATCACCACATCGCCGGGGCTGAGCAGGTAGGTAGCACTGCTCGGGTCGGCCTTACCGGCACCAGACCACACCATCAGCATGCAGAACGCGGCAAACATTGAACGCACCATGAGGGTCCCTCCGGCCGAAAAGGCCCGACAAAGAGCACTGAATGAGAACAGCACACCAACTCTCGCTCCGCTTCGCGGCATACGCCAACCGCGATGACCTCGATCTTTACGAGGCCTTGCCTTGACGCTGTGCAGCCTGGGCTTTGCTGCCTGCAACCGTGGACCTGCACGGGCTACTGGCAATATAGCAACGGCTGGGGAATTGACAAGCGAGGCCCCGGGCCGCTGGCGTCAAGGGTAGAACCCAGGCTGGCGGATTCAGATCTTTCTCCTGTTGGCGACAGCTACAAAGCCAACGACAGCAAATGCAAAGAACCACCCTGCCGTTGATACAGGGACGATACTGCTCTGATTGATATACATATCCGCCGCACGCGCTGCGCCACTTAACAGCGCCAGCAAAGACATCGATTTGATAATCAGAGCCGTGCGCATACGCCCCTCCTGAAGAGGAAAATCAACTGTTTGTTGGCGAGGTGTTCGGGAGTTGTTTCACCGTTGAGATGAGCTTATGAACACAATGACATTGCGTCAACGATTCGACACTATAATAAAATTCAATGGGCGCGGGACAATACAGTCAAAATATCGACGCGCAAATTGAGCATAGGGCGCTGCATGGGTGGCGCCATAGTTTCATCGCTGAGAAAGGCAAGGCCGTGGGGCGGTTTGGCATGTTATTCGTCTGCATGATGCACCACGACCAGCAACTGCGCCGGCAGCGGCCCGACCGACCTTAGCCGGTGTGGTGTCTGGGCATTGAAATGCAGGGCATCGCCTTGCTCCAGCAGTACCCGCTCGCTCATGAAGTCCACTTCCACCTGGCCGGCGTGGACGAACAGGAATTCTTCGCCCAGGTGCTCCTTGAACGTAGGGTCGCTGAACTCGGTCGGCGGCTGGATCAGGAACGGCAGCAGGCTGCGCTGCCCGACCTGGCTGGTGAGGGCCGAGTACCCCGGCCCTGCCCCGTCACCCACCAATGCCTGGCGCTCGCCATGGCGTACCAGGCTGTAGCGGTTCTGGCCGGTCTGCTCTTCGGCGAACAGTTCTTCGACATTGACATTCAGTGCCCGCGCCAGCTTGAGCGCGGCGGCGATCGAGGGGGTGTTCAGGCCACGTTCGACCTTGGACAGGTAGCTCTTGGTCATGCCGGTCTTGTCGGCCAGCAACTCCAGGGTCATCCCCAGTTTCTTTCGCAGCAGTTTCAATCGGATAGACATGTGACGCGGATTTCCCAGGCGAAGGCAGCCTGGTAATGATACGTGGACTGCTCAGGAAATGCTGGGGCTGCTGCGCTGAGTCTTGTAGGAGCGGCCTTGTGTCGCGATAGGGCTGCAGAGCAGCCCCGGCAATTTGTGCACTATTGCTGAAACCCTGGGGCCGCTTTGCGGCCCTATCGCGACACAAGGCCGCTCCTACAAAAAGCCAGCGCAGGCCCAGGGTTACGGCATCACCGGCGGCAGGTACTGCAATGTCGTACCCAATGCCCACAGCAACACCAGCACCAGCGGCACGTGCACCAGCAACTGCACGAACGAGAAGCCGATCAGGTCGCGTGCCTTGAGCCCCAGTACCCCCAGCAGCGGCAGCATGTAGAACGGGTTGATCAGGTTCGGCAAGGCTTCTGCGGCGTTGTAGATCTGCACTGCCCAGCCCAGGTGGTACTGCAGGTCATTGGCCACCAGCATCACGTACGGGGCCTCGATGATCCACTTGCCACCACCCGATGGGATGAAGAAGCCCAGCACCGCCGAATACACGCCCATCAGCACGGCATAGGTGTCATGAGTGGCGATCTGGGTGAAGAACAGTGAAATGTGGTGGGCCAAAGTCTGCTCGTCGACGCCCTTCACCTGGGTGAGAATGGCAGCGATCGAACCATACAGCGGGAACTGGATCAGCACCCCGGTGGTGGTCGGCACCGCGCGCGCCACCGCATCGAGGAAGCTGCGCGGGCGCCAGTGCAGCAAGGCACCGAGCATGATGAACAACAGGTTGTAGGTGTTAAGCCCGGAAATGGCGGTAATCGCCGGTTTGGTGGCGAACTCCTGGTACAGCCAGCCGGCGGCCAGGGCCACCAGCAACAGGATCAGGATGGGGCTGTGTTCCAGCCACTCGCCCGGGCGGGTGCGCTGGGGTGCCGGTGGCGCGGTGAAGCTGGGGTCGACCCCGCAGTCCTGGGCGCTGCGCGCGCTTTTCGGGCCCGGCGCCGTGGCGTAGGCGATCACCAGCGAGACCACCACCAATGCCGCCAGCATCACGCCGGACTGCCAAAGGAAGATGGTTTCGGTGAACGGGATCACCCCGGTAATCGACAGGATCGACGGTGGCAGGCTGGCCGGGTTGGCCTGCAATTGCGCCGCCGACGAAGACAGGCCCAGCGCCCATACGGCGCCCAGGCCCAGGTAGGCGGCGGCACCGGCGGCGCGGTAGTCCATCTTCAGTTCGGTGCGCCGCGCCAGGGCGCGCACCAGCAGGCCGCCGAACACCAGCGACAGGCCCCAGTTGAGCAGCGATGCCAGCATCGAGATCAGCGCCACCCAGCACACTGCCGAACGGCCATTGCCGGGGATGCGCGCCAGGCGGTCGATCAGCCGCGCCGCGGGCGGCGAGCTGGCCACCACATAGCCGCCGATGACCACGAAGGCCATCTGCATGGTGAAGGGGATCAGGCTCCAGAAGCCATCGCCAAAGGCCTTGGCGGTGTCGGTCGGCTTGGCGCCCATGGCCAGGGCGCCGATGCACACCAGCAGCACTGCCAGGGCGGCAAACACCCAGGAATCGGGGAACCAGCGTTCGGCCCAGTTGGAGCAGCGCAAGGCAAAGCGCGCGGAACGGCTGTCTTGGATTTCAGCGGCCACAGTTCAATTCCTTTTATTGGTTTTATCGGATACATCAGCAAAAACGCAAAACCCCTGTAGGAGCAGCCTTGTGCTGCGAAGCGGCCAGTACAGACAACACATCTCGTGCATGCCTGCGCTGGCCGCTTCGCAGCACAAGGCTGCTCCTACAGGGGCGTGACGCTAGCGATCTTAGAAGGTCATTTCCTTCACATCATCCGGCACGATCAGCTTGCCGGCGGTTTTCTCGATGATTTCCTCGATGCTCACCCCAGGCGCGGTCTCGCGCAGGATGAAGGCGCCGTCTTCGATTTCCAGGTAGGCCAGGTCGGTCAGCACCTTGCGAATGCAGCCAGCACCGGTCAATGGCAGGCTGCACTGCGGCAGCAGCTTGGACTCGCCGTCCTTGGAAGCGTGGGTCATGGTGACGATGATGTTCTCGGCACCGGCCACCAGGTCCATGGCGCCGCCCATGCCCTTCACCAGCTTGCCCGGGATCATCCACGAAGCGATGTTGCCTTGCACATCCACTTCGAAAGCGCCGAGCACGGTCAGGTCGACGTGGCCGCCACGGATCATGGCGAACGACTGCGCCGAATCGAAGATCGAGGCACCGCGGCGGGCGGTGACGGTCTGCTTGCCGGCGTTGATCATGTCGGCATCGATGGTGCCTTCGGTGGGGAATTCGCCCATGCCGAGCAGGCCGTTTTCCGATTGCAGCATCACATCCATGTCGGCGGGTACGTAGTTGGCCACCAGGGTCGGAATGCCGATGCCCAGGTTTACGTAGTAGCCGTCCTTCAGTTCACGGGCGACGCGTTGCGCCATCTGTTCGCGGGTCAGTGCCATGGTCAGGATCTCTTTGTTGTTCTGGTGGATGGCGCTCAGGCCTTGACGGTGCGCTTTTCGATACGCTTTTCGAAGGTGCCGACGATGACGCGGTCCACGTAGATGCCCGGGGTGTGGATCTCGCTGGGCAGCAGCACGCCAGGTTCGACGATCTCTTCCACTTCGACCACGGTGATCTTGCCGGCGGTGGCCGCCAGCGGGTTGAAGTTTTGCGCGGTGTTGCGGTACACCACGTTGCCGTAGTGGTCGGCCTTCCAGCCCTTGACGATGGCGAAGTCGCCGGTGATGGATTCTTCGAGGATGTACTTGCGGCCGTTGAATTCGCGCACTTCCTTGCCGTCGGCAACCGGGGTGCCGTAGCCGGTGGCCGTGTAGAAGGCCGGGATGCCGGCGCCACCGGCGCGCATTTTCTCGGCGAGGGTGCCTTGCGGGGTCAGTTCCACTTCCAGCTCGCCGCTCAGCAGCTGGCGTTCGAACTCGGCGTTCTCGCCCACGTAGGAAGCGACCATCTTGCGGATCTGCCGGTCTTCCAGCAGCACGCCCAGGCCAAAGCCGTCGACACCGCAGTTGTTGGAGACCACGGTCAGGCCCTTGACGCCACGGCGCTTGATTTCGCTGATAAGGTTTTCAGGGATACCGCACAGGCCGAAACCACCAGCCAGTACCGTCATGTTGTCGGTCAGGCCTTCGAGGGCCTGTTCATAGGTTGCAACGCGCTTGTCCAGTCCGGCCATGCTGATCCGCCTTTTGTAGTTGTTGAACCGACGAGGCTGTCGGTGAGCGTGTGGGGACATCTTCACCGCAAGCGACTGATTTGTTAATTTTGTTTTCATCATCGATTGATAACTTTTGCAAAACAACCAACAGGCCTGTCATGAACGTCAAGCAACTGCGCGCCTTTGTCGCTGTGGCCAAATACCAGAGCTTCGCCCAGGCCGGTGAACACCTGCATGTCTCGCAACCGGCACTGAGCCTGACCATCAAGGCCCTGGAAGAAAACCTTGGCGGCGCCCTGCTCAGCCGCACCACGCGCAGCGTCAGCCTGACTGCCGAGGGCGAGGTGCTGCTGCCGCTGGCACGGCGCCTGCTGGCCGACTGGGACGACACCGAAGAAATGCTGCGCCAGCGTTTCACCCTGCAACTGGGCCGGGTTTCGGTGGCGGCCATGCCGGCCTTTGCCGGCAACCTGCTGCCCCACTCGCTGAAGGTATTTCGCCAGCGTTACCCGAAGGTCAACGTCACGGTGCACGATGTGATCAACGAACAGGTGCAGGAACTGGTGCGCCATCGCCGCGTCGAACTGGGCATCGGCTTCGAACCGGACAACAACGATGGCCTGGATTTCCACCCGTTGTACATGGACCGTTTCGTCGCCGTGGTGCCCGCCGATTCGCCCTTGGCGCAGCTGCCCCAGGTCAGCTGGGCACAATTGCTGGCCGAAGACTTCGTGGCCCTGCAACGCCCTTCGGCGGTGCGCCTGCTGATGGAGCAGAACGTGGCCGCCCGCCACGGCAAACTGGCGGTGGCTTTCGAGAGCCATCAGTTGTCTACCGTCGGGCGCATGGTCGCCAGTGGGCTGGGGGTCAGTGCCGTGCCGGCACTTTGCATCAATCAGATGCAGGAGCTTGGCGCCCGCTGCGTGCCCTTGGTCGAGCCCACGGTCGAGCGCCGCATCGGTGTGATTGCTCTTAGCGAACACAAGCTTTCCACGGCAGCGCAAGCGCTGCTCGAGGTACTGCTTTCCAATACCCGCATCCCGGAGGTGACATGCGTTACGTGAAACTGGCAGGTTCGAGCGTTCCGGCCATCGGCCAGGGCACCTGGTACATGGGTGAAGATCCGGCTCGCAAGGCGGCCGAGGTGGCGGCCCTGCAACAGGGTATCGAACTTGGGCTGAGCCTGATCGATACCGCCGAGATGTATGCCGAAGGTGGCGCGGAAGAAGTGGTTGGCCAGGCCATTGCCGGGCGCCGCGACCAGGTGTTCCTGGTCAGCAAGGTGTATCCGCACAATGCCAGCCTGCGCGCCATGGCCGCCGCCTGCGAGCGCAGCCTCACCCGCCTGGGCACCGACTGCATCGACCTGTACCTGCTGCACTGGCGCGGCCAGCATCCGTTGGAGGAAACCGTCGAAGCGTTCGAGCGCTTGCGCGAGCAAGGCAAGATCAAGCGCTGGGGTGTTTCCAATTTCGATGTCGACGACCTGCGCGAACTGCACAACCCCGATTGCGCCACCAACCAGGTGCTGTACAACCCGGCCCAGCGTGGCATCGAGTTCGACCTGTTGCCGTGGTGCGAAAAGCGTGCGCTGCCGACCATGGCCTACTGCCCGCTGGCCCAGGCCGGGCGCCTGCTGCAGCACCCGGTGCTGGCGGAAATCGCCGAGCGCCATGGGGCCACGGTGGCCCAGGTCAGCCTGGCGTGGGTGACACGCAATGACGGGGTGATAGCCATCCCCAAGGCCGTGACACCCGAGCATGTGCGGTTGAATGCCGCTGCGGGTGCGCTGACCCTGACCGGCGAAGACCTGCGGGCGATCGACCGGGCGTTCCCGGCACCGATGCGCAAGCAGCGGTTGGCGATGGTGTAGCGACTGGCACGAAATCGTTTTTTGTGGGAGCGGGCGTGCCCGCGAACACCGGCAAAGCCGGTGCCATCCACCGCGGGGGCTGCTTCGCGGGCTTGCCCGCTCCCACAAGTACCCGCGCAAAGATGGGGCTTCAGTGAAAGTCCCGGCTGCGTACATCCAGCCCTTGCAACAGCGGGCTCACATCCTCCAGCCGCCGTGCTATCAGGTGGCGCACGCCATTCTCCTGCTCCAGCCGCCCGCTGACCTTGAGCAACTGCGCCCCCACCAGTGCCCGCCGCTGCCGTTCGGCAAGATCCCGCCACACCACCACATTGACCATGCCGTGCTCGTCCTCCAGGGTGACGAAGGTCACGCCGCTGGCGGTCTGTGGCCGCTGGCGGCCCACCACCAGCCCTGCCATGGCAATGTTGTCACCATGCCCGACATCTTGCAGCTCGCGCGAACTGCGACAGCCCAGGGCCCGCAGGCGTGAGCGCAACAAGGTCAGGGGATGCGGCCCAAGCGTGGTACCCAGGGTCTGGTAATCGGCCATCAGGTCCTCTGCCACACTGGGGACGGGCAGTTCGACGGTACGTTCCGGCAAGGCTTCGATATCGGCGAACAAAGGCAGCTGCGGCTGCACCGCCGCCACCTGCCAGCGCGCCTGGTGCCGGTCGCTGGCCAAGGCGCGCAACGCGCCGGCATCGGCCAGGTGGGCGCGGGCACGCGAATCGAGCCCGGCACGCAGGCACAGGTCTTCGACATCGCGCCATGGCCGCTGTGCCCTCGCCTGCTCCAGGCGCCTGGCATCGCCCTCGGCAAGGCCGCGTACCAGGCGCAAGCCCATGCGAATGGCCAGCACCTCTCCAGGCTCAGGCTCGAGCGTGCAGTCCCAGTCACTGTGGCACACATCGACCGGCCTGACCTCGATACCCTGGCGTCGGGCCTCTTGCAGCAACTGGTCGGGGCTGTAGAAACCCATGGGCCAGCTGTTGACCAGCGCGCAGGTGAAAATCGCCGGTTCATGGCACTTGAGCCAGCTGCTGGCGTAGCACAACAAGGCAAAACTGGCCGCGTGCGATTCCGGAAAGCCATAACTGCCAAAGCCCTTGATCTGCTCGAAGATGCGCTCGGCAAACGCCAGGTCATAACCATTGCGCAACATGCCCTGCACCAGCCGCTCGCGGTGCGGTTCCAGACCGCCGTGACGCTTCCAGGCGG
This sequence comes from Pseudomonas sp. 13159349, assembly GCF_013305685.1. Lineage (NCBI taxonomy): Bacteria > Pseudomonadati > Pseudomonadota > Gammaproteobacteria > Pseudomonadales > Pseudomonadaceae > Pseudomonas > Pseudomonas sp. 13159349. The sequence goes on from NZ_CP045553.1 coordinate 3,166,962, forward strand.
CCATGCTGCGGCGCAACTGGTCGGCCTCGCCCGGGGTGTAGTCGGCCGCGACCATCGCCAGCTCCATCACCTGCTCCTGGAACAGCGGCACACCCAGGGTGCGCTCGAACACTGCCTTCAGTTGCGGCGAGGGATAGGTCACCGGTTCCTGCTTCAGGCGCCGGCGCAGGTAAGGGTGGACCATGTCGCCCTGGATCGGCCCGGGGCGGACGATGGCCACCTCGATGACCAGGTCGTAGAACTTTTCCGGCCGAAGCCGCGGCAACATGGCCATTTGCGCGCGCGACTCGATCTGGAATACGCCCATGGTCTCGGCACGGCTGATCATCGCGTAGGTAGCCGGGTCTTCGGCGGGGATGGAAGCCAGGGTCAGGTGCCGGCTACGGTGGCGTTGCAGCAGGTCGAAGCAACGGCGCAAGGCGCTGAGCATGCCCAGCGCCAGCACGTCGACCTTGAGCAGGCCGACCATGTCCAGGTCGTCCTTGTCCCACTGGATCACCGTGCGCTCCGGCATCGCGGCATTCTCCACCGGCACCAGTTCGTCCAAAGGTTGCTGCGAGATGACGAAGCCGCCCGGGTGCTGTGACAGGTGCCGAGGGAAGCCGATCAGTTCGCCGGCCAGCACCAGTACCCGGCGCAGCGAAGGGCTGCCCGCCTCGAAGCCGGCCTCGGCCAGGCGCTGGTCGTCGGGTATGCGATCGCTCCAGCGGCCACAGCATTTGGCCAGGGCGTCCACCTGGTCGGCGGGCAGCCCCAGCACCCGCGCCACATCCCGCACCGCACCGGCGGCATGGTAGGTGTTGACCACCGCAGTGAGCGCCGCCCGGTGTCGGCCGTAGCGGCGGAACACATACTGGATCACCTCCTCGCGCCGGTCGTGCTCGAAGTCCACGTCGATGTCCGGCGGCTCGTTGCGCTCGCGCGACAGGAAGCGCTCGAACAACAGGTGGTGTTGCATGGGGTCGAGCTCGGTGATGCCCAGCACGAAGCACACCACCGAGTTGGCAGCCGAGCCCCGCCCCTGGCACAGAATGCGCTGGCTGCGGGCGAAGGCGACGATGTCGTGCACAGTCAGGAAGTAGCTTTCGTAGCCCAGCTCCTCGATCAGCGCCAGCTCCTTGGCCAGCACATCCCGCACCTTGCTGCTCGGCCCGTTTGGCCAGCGCGACGGCAAACCCTGCTGGCACAATTCGCGCAACCAGCTCGCCGGGCTATGCCCCTGGGGCACCAGTTCGCGTGGGTACTGGTATTTCAATTCGCTCAGTTCGAACTGGCAGCGCGCAGCGATCGCCAGGGTCTCGGCCAGCAGGTCGGCGGGATAGAGTTCGCCCAGTTGCGCCTGGCTGCGCAGGTGCCGCTCGCCATTGGCAAACAGGAAGCGCCCGGCCTCGGCCACCAGGCAATGCTGGCGAATGGCGGTCATGCAATCTTGCAGGGCGCGGCGACCGCGCACGTGCATGTGCACGTCGCCACAGGCCACGGCGCGGATGCCGACCCTGGCCGCCAGGCCGCGCAAGCGTTCAAGGCGCAAGGTATCGTCACTGCCGCGGTGCAGGTGCACGGCCAGCCACAGGCGCTCACCGAACACGCCGTGCAGCCACTGCCCGGGGGTGGCATCGCCGCTGTCATCGGCTACCCATAATGCCAGCAGGCCCTGATGGTGCTGCTGCAGGTCATCGCGAAACAGTTGGTACTCGCCCTTCTGCGCCCGCCGCCGGGCCCGGGTGATCAGCGCGCACAGGTTCTGGTAGCCGGCCAGGTCCTGCACCAGCAGCACCAGCCTGGGGCCGTCCTGCAACTGCACTTCACTGCCCACGATCAGCCGCAGCTGGTGTTCCTTGGCCGCCTGCCAGGCACGGACGATGCCGGCCAGGGTGCATTCGTCGGTGATCGCCAGCGCCTGGTAGCCCTGTTCACGCGCGCGCCGGAACAGTTCGTCGGCGCTCGACGCGCCGCGCTGGAAGCTGAAGTTGGACAGGCAGTGCAGCTCGGCATAACCCGGGGTGTTCATGCGAACCAGCCCTGCAGCCACAACGGGCCGGCCTTGCCCAGGTCGCGGTAGGCCCAGCCGCGCAGGCCGTCGCGGGTTTCGATACGGTAATAGTCGCGGCGCACATCGCCGCCATCCCACCAGCCCGATTCGATGCGCTCGGCATGGCCTTGCAGGCGATAGCCGCCTTCGTCCAGCGCCATGGGGGCCGACAGCAGCCAGCCAGGGCGGCTGCCAGGAACGACCGGCATGCTGCCCTGGGCACCCTGCTCTACCGCTTGCCAGGCGCATTCGGGGCGATGATCGGCTGCCGCGCTCAGGCCCTTGACCGCCTCATCCCCCAGGCGGGCGCGTAGCCGTTCGCGCAATTGTTCCCAAGGTTGCGCCTGTTGCGCACGCGGGTCGAACAATGCCTGGTGTTGCGGCACGAAGGGTGGCAGGTCCTCGGCAACCAGCCGCAGGTTGCGCACCGGTGCGGGAATGCGTAGCGGCTCCAGGCGCCCGCGCGCCAGTTCGAACAGCATCGCGGCATCGCGTTCGGCGGCCAGCAGGCCTACCTTCAGCAAGGTATCCGGCCCTTCGGCATGCTCCAGGTGCAGGCAGAAACGCTGCACGCCACAGTCACGCCCGGCGAGGAACGCGGCAAGGTCGTTGAGCATGCGCCGCAGCGGAAACAGCAGGGCCTGGTGCGATTCGACGTCGAAGTTCAGCTCCAGCCGGGTCTCGAAACGGTCCGGGGGCTGGTAGAAGCCCAGCCCCAGGTTGCGCAGGCCGAGCAGCTGATCAAGGTGCAGCTGCACCTGGGCCGGAAAGCGCCTGGCCAGGCTGTCGCGGGGCAAGGCCAGCACCTGGCTCAACTGGCGCAGGCCCATGCGGGCAAAGGCCTCGGCAGCCTGCGCAGGCAGGCCGATACGCTCGATGGGCATGCCCAGCAGCGCCGCACGGGTGGCATCGGCATCCATCACGGCCAGGCCATCGTGAGCATTGGCGAGCATGCGCGCCGCCACCGGGTTGCTGGCCAGGACGATGCGTTGGCGCAAGCCCAGTTCCGCCAGCTCCTGGCGCAGGCGGGCCTCGAACAGCGGCCAGGGGCCGAACAGCTGCAGGCTGGAGCCCACCTCCAGCAACAGCGCCCGTGGGTAGTGCAGGCTGACCTGGGCACTGAAGCGGTAGGCCCAGGCTGCCAGCAACTGCTGCACCTGGTCGATGCGCTTGGGGTCGGCCTCGACGCAGCTGAAGCCATCGGCCAGCGCACGCGCCGCCGTCAGGGTTTGCCCGGCCCGCAGGCCGAGCGCCGCCGCCGCCGGGTTGACCGCCTGCAGCACACGTCGCTGGGTCGGCCCGCCAAGCAGCACCAGGGGGGTATCGGGGTCGTCACGCTCACGCAGGACCGTGTCCAGCGCCAGCTGCGGAAGCAGGATGCAGGCCCAGAGCATGTTGCATCAGCCCCGCCCCGGGCAGGCGATGGGCAGCGCCGGGGGCATGCCGCCACGGCTTTTCAGCACGCGCCATTGTGCCGGGCGGGTGTCGACGGCAATGCGCAGCGCTGCGGGCGAAGGGTTGTGCGCCGCCTGTTGCGGCCGGCAGGCGAAGGCCAGCGCCTGGCCGGTTTCGGCAGCCACCTGCAAGCGCCGCAGGGCGCGGTCATCGGCACGTTCCGGCCAGCACAGCACCGCCGCGCAACTGCCGGAGCGCAGGCACTGCTCGGCGGCCCACAGGGCATCGGCAGGTTCGGCGTCCACCTGTACCAGCCAGCGCAGGTCCACCCCCGCGGCCTGCCAGGCCGGGGCGTAAGGAATGAATGGCGGTGCCACCAGCACGATTCGGCTGGCTTCAGCGCTCAAGCGGGCCAGGGTCGGCCACAGCAGTTGCAATTCGCCGCAGCCGGGGCTGGCCAGCAACAGTTCGCTGAGCGCAGCCGCCGGCCAGCCACCTTCCGGCAGGCATTGGTCAAGGGCGACATGGCCCGTGGGCTGCAGGCCGAGCGGCCGCGCCTGGGCCTGCCGGCCGCGCCATACCCGGCGCTGGTCGAGCAACCTGTCGAGGTCGACCACCGCGCCCATCAGTCACGCCTCAGCAAGCCGCAGAACACGCCTTCGATGAAGAACTCCTGTTCAGGCCGCACATCGATGGGCGCATAGGCCGGGTTGCGTGGCAACAGCCGGTAATTGCCACCCTGGCGCTGCAGGCGCTTGATGGTCACCTCGCCGTCCAGGCGGGCGACCACGATCTGGCCATCGCGGGCGTCGGCCTGCTGGAGGATGCCGACCAGGTCGCCGTCGAAAATGCCGTCGTCGATCATCGAATCGCCACGCACCTTCAGAAGGTAGTCGGGGGTACGGCGGAACAGGCTGGGGTCGAGCAGCAGTTGCTCGTGAATGTCGAGGTCCGGGCCGATGGGGGCGCCTGCCGCCACCTGGCCCAGCACCGGCACTTCGAGGATTTCCGGGCGGCGCAGCCGTTCGGCCAGGCGTATGCCCCGCGCCTGGTTCGGCGTGACGTCGATGTAGCCGGCCTGGCACAGGGCGGTGATGTGCTTGCGCGCCACGCTGCGCGAGGCAAAACCGAAGCGCGTGGCGATATCGGCCAGGCTCGGCGGCTGGCCGTGGTCGGCGATGCGCTCACGGATGAACTCGAAGATGGCGCGGCGTTTTGGGGTAAGATTGTCCATGGAGCACATTTGTACTCTTTTCGGAGCACGCTGAACAGCCCCCTTCGTCGACGGCTTGGCGGCTGCGATCCGCGAAACTACCGCAATGATGCTGAAGGCTATATGGCTGGTCCCAAACCTGACTGCACATGGCGAATTGAATCAGCAGGGACACTGTGGGAGCCGCGCTTGCCGGCGATGGGGCGCGAAGCGGCCCCGGTTACAGATGCCCGCTGTGGGTCGGTAACAGCCAGTCGGAGCAGACCGTTCACGCCCCATCGCTGCGTCGTTACATAGACCAACGACCAAAATGCTGCTCCAGAAACTCAGTCACCAGCGAGGCGATCTGCAACTGGATCGCCCCCCGAGACCGGGCGTTATCGCCGTCCCGGCAAATGACACCATCCCCTGGAGCATCGTCTTCGAGCAACGCCATCGCGCCTGGTTTGCACGTCGACAAGAAGCTGAAATGGCTGGCGTCCTCGATCTCGACATAACGACTCGTCGCCGAAGGCAGACGCTTGGCAAGGTCAGCAGATTCCAGCTGCGCGGGAAGGTCTTCAGAAGGCGCGCCGGCCGCAATCACCAACGTCGGCACTGGCAAAGCCGCAAGGCTTTCATCGGTCAGGCCACGTGACAGGCCAAGATCCAGGGTAACGATGGCGGTAACACGACTGTCGCGCAAATCGCCACCCAGTCGAGCTTTCGATGCCGGGGCGCTGTCGGCATTGATCTGCTTGTAGACGCTGCAACTCGACAGCTGCGGATGGATGGAACAGTCCTGGGCAAAACGCTTGGGATCAAAGCGGGCGCCGGCAATTTCCAGCGCGGTCCAGCCGCCCAGTGAGTGGCCGACCACTGCAACTTGGCCCTTCGCCACCCGCCCGAACTGATCCGCCTGGGCCATGACCGCATTGATGGCCCGCTGCAAGTCAATGGGACGCCGCCACAACTGTGCCGCGGCTTCAGGGTTGCGATCGCGGGTAGTAGTGCCGGGGTGGTTGACCGCCGCCACGATGTAGCCTTGGTGAGCCAGTGCACTGGCCAGCCACGACTGGTTTCCCCAATTGCCGCGAAAGCCGTGGGAAAACACCACCAATGGATACGTGCCTGCAGTTGGAGGTGCATCGCGCACAGCGAGGTCACCGCTGAAAACCGGGGTATCAGCGATCAACTGTGGTGGCGCAGTGGTCGTACTCGGGTACCAGACGACCAGCTCCAGCGGACGGTCAGTTTGCCTGTCCGATAATGTCGAGGTCTTGAAGCCAATGGTCTTGTAGCCAGCGAATACAGGTATGTCCAGACAGATAAAAAGCAACAAGCCGAGCACTGTTTTCATTGTTTTTCTTCCTTGATAGGTCAGCGTCGATCAGATGCAAACCGGTACGCGGGAAACATATCAGCCCTCGCCGCGACCCACACAATCTTTCCGGCGATGCAGCGCTCCAATAGACCAGATAGTGGAAATATATTTTGCGCACTAAATATTATCGCGCAATATTCAGCCCAGACAGCAAGCAGTCGCTGATCCCACTACCCAAGCTAACGGAGCATGATCATGACCTTCATCAAAGCAATCGCCATCACCACCCTGACCTTCGGCAGCAGCGTCGGCGCCTTCGCCCAGACCGCCTCCCCGTACCAGTACGGCATGAACCTGGACATCGCCCAAGTGATCGCGGTGGAGGCCTCGGGCCACGCCACCGACCACGCCGACACCGCCACCCTCACCTACCGTGACAGCGACGGCAAGGTGCAGAAGATCAGCTACCTGCGCCCAGCCACCTCCGCCAACCAGAACTGATGACAAAGCTTCGAAAGCCGGAGCGTGCCAACGGCCGGTTTCTCGGGTTGGCTTTCCAGCCTTGGCAGTTGCTGACTCGACGCGCAGGCGTCAACCTCGCGTTCGAGCACAGCTCTGCCAAGGCTGCCGTACTCCAGTACACTCAGGAAGTCGCGTAGTTGACGTGACTCCAAAGGCAAAGAATCTCCCTTCTGGCCCGCCCATGATTTTGCACCTGGATACCCAATGCTGACTGCCCTGCTGTTCGACCTCGACGGAACCCTCACCGACACTGACACCTTGCATCTGCAGGCCTTTCGCCAACTGTTGCGCGAGCATGACGGCCGCGAGCTGAGCCAGGCGCAGTTCGATGCCCAGGTCAGCGGCCGCGCCAACGGCGAGCTGTTCGCCGAGCTGTTTGCCGGCGCCAGTGCCGAGCAGTGCCAGGTGCTGGCCGACCGCAAGGAGGCGCTGTTCCGCGACATGTCGCCGGCTCTTGAGCCGATGCCGGGCCTAGTGCGCCTGCTGGAACATGCCCAGGCTCGTGACATCGGCATGTGCGTGGTGACCAATGCACCGCGGCTGAACGCCGAACACATGTTGAACGCCATGGGCCTGGGCCAGCGCTTCGCGCACGTGCTGGTGGCCGAGGAACTGGCACGGCCCAAGCCGGACCCGCTGCCTTACCTGACCGGGTTGCAGCGGCTGGGTGCCGAGGCCGGGCAGGCACTGGCCTTCGAGGATTCGCTGCCGGGGGTGGCGGCCGCGAGTGGCGCGGGGATCTTTACCGTGGGCGTGGCCACTACGCAGACGCCGGAGCGGTTGCTGGCGGCGGGGGCGAAGCTGGTTGTCCGTGACTTCAACGACCCAGCGTTGTGGACCTTGATCGGATCCATGCAATGAGCATACGGGGCCGCTTCGCGCCCCATCGCCGGCAAGCCAGCTCCCACCTCGACCGCATCGGCCTCAAGCCGTGCGCTGTCCCTGTGGGAGCTGGCTTGCCGGCGATGGGCTGCGAAGCGGCCCCAAAATTTCAAGGCAATATGCATGCCCCAGCCATTGTGCACACCCAGGTCAACCCATGCTGATCGACGAAGAACTGACCCTCAAGAAGCTGGAAACCTTCCTCGCCTTCATGCGCACCGGCAACCTCGGCCGCGCCGCCGCCGAGTTGGCCACCAGCGCCGTCAGCGTGCACCGCGCCATCCACTCGCTGGAAAGCGCACTGCGCTGCCCGCTGTTCAAGCACGAAGGCCGCCAGCTGATCCCGCTGGAAAGCGCCTACGTGCTGGAAAAGAAAGCCCGCCAGCTGATCCAGGACGCCGAGCAGATGGTCCGCCTTACCCGCGAGGCCGCCGGCTTCTACGCCGAGCGCTTCCGCCTGGGCGCGCTCTACTCGCTGACGGTGAAAACCGTGCCCAAGCTGGTCATGGGCCTCAAGCTGCGCCGCAGCGAACTCAACATCGACCTGACCCTGGGCTCCAACGTCGACCTGCTGCAGCGCCTGAAGAACCACGAGCTGGAGGCCATCCTCGTGTCGCTCGACGAAAGCGTCAGCGACCCGGCCTGCGAGCAGTTGCCGCTGTTCTCCGACGACATCTTCCTTGCCGTGCCCATCGATTCACCCTTCGCCGAGCAGGCCGAGGTGGACCTGGCCGACCTGGCCGACTCCACCTTCATCACCCTGACCCAGGGCTTTGCCACCCACCGCGATGGTGCCCGGGTGTTCCAGCAGGCTGGCTTCGAACCCAAGGTGGCCATGCAGGTGAACGATATCTTCACCCTGCTGAGCATGGTCAGCTCGGGCGTGGGCTTTGCCTTGCTGCCTGGGCGGATCGCAGCGGTGTACGAAAACCGGGTCAGGCTGATTGCCCTGAAGCCGCAATATCGCTTGCAGCAGCATATTGGCGTGGTGTTCCTCAAGGCGCGGGAGCGGGAGCCGAACCTGCTGGCGTTGCTGGCGGAGTGCCGGATGTACAGCCTGGAACGTTGAAGGGCTGCGGACACAGCTTCTTTTGTTGTTTGCTGCACTGGCCTCTTCGCGGGTAAACCCGCTCTCATAGAACAACACATGACTCATTGGTTCGGCGAGGTTCTGTAGGAGCAGCCTTGTGCTGCGAAGAGGCCGGTACTGACAAAGCCTGTCTGTTGCTTGTACCGGCCTCTTCGCAGCACAAGGCTGCTTCTACAAAGGCCGCGTCAGACGAGCGATATTTGTTCTCTGCGCGACAGCGCAGCCCAAAAGGGCTGGGTAATCTCCCACAGGTACCGAGCAAGCCTCGGGCAATGCACTTTCCCTGTGGGAGCGGGTTTACCCGCGAAGAGGCCGGTACAGGCTGACTCAAACAATCAGGGCCCGCTGCACCTCCCCCACCGTTGTAGCCAGGCTGTTCAGGTGCAGGTTCAACACCCGCTCCACCGGCGCCTGGTCCAGCGGCCAGTGCAAGGCAATGCTCCCGGCCAGGCGCCCTTCGGCATGCACCGGCAGGGCAATGGCGCGGATCAGGAACGGCAAGCGCACCGGGTACTCCCAGTGCCCTTCGGTGCGCTGGCCGAACCCCTTGTTCGCTTCCTCCTCGATGTCGCGCAGCACCGTCTCGTCGCCCACCCGCTCATGGGCCGCCAGGCGCTGCACTTCATCGACCGCCAACTCACCCAGGCATGCCCGCCCCATCGCCGAGTGGAACAGGCTGGCATGATGGCCGACGATCTGGCAGGTGTGCGGGTAACGCTTGCGCAATACCTGGGGCACAGCGCTTTCCATCACCTCCAGCCGCTCGCCGTCGAAACACGACAGGTCGGCCACCAGCCCGGTGCGCTCGCTCAATTCCAGCAGCATGGGCGCGGCGTGTTCCACCAGGCGCCGCTTGAAACGCAGCTGGCGGTCACCGAACAGGCGCCGCGCGCACAGCCGGTAACGCCTGTCGCTGAGGCCGCGGTAAACCCAGCCTTGCTCCTGCAAGGTGGCGAGCATGCGCGATACCGTGGCCTTGGGCAGCGCCGTCAGGTAATGCAGTTCTTCCAGGCCCAGCGCCTGGTGTTCGCCAAGCAGGTCGACGATGGCCAGCGCCCGTTCCACCGAACGCACGCCGCCACTGTCTGCCGTGATGCCCATGAGTGTGACCTCCCTGTAACTGGATGGTCAGGATAGCCAGCAAGATCCGCGCCTGCCCAGCGGTTTCATGGCGCTTGCAGGCTCCGGGGTGGGCGCCGCGCTACCCAACGGGTGAGCTGTTCATGGGCATGGGCCAGCTGCAACACCGCATGGTCGGCCTGGGCCGGGCCGATGATCTGCAGGCCCATGGGCAACCCAGCAGCGTTGAAACCGACCGGTACGCTGATGCTCGGCAAGCCGGCCAGGGTCGGCCCAATCACCACTTCCATCCAGCGGTGATAGGTGTCCATCGCCCGCCCTCCGACCACCGTTGGCCACGGTTGCCGTGCATCGAATGGGAACACCTGGGCCGATGGCAACAGCAGGTAATCGTAACGCTCGAACAGCTTGCCCAGCACGCGGTACCAGTCGCTGCGGGCCACCGAAGCCTGGTACACCGCCGCCGCGCTCAGTTGCAGGCCACCCTCCACCTCCCACTGCGCCTCGGGCTTGAGCAGCGCGCGCTTGCCCGGGTCGGCATAGGCCGCAGCGAGGTTGCCGTGCACCAGGAAGTGGCGATGGGTCAGCCAGCACTGCCACAAACGCGCCATGTCGAACGCCGGCTGGCAGGCCTCGACCCGGCAGCCCAGTTCGGCGAAGTCTGCCAGGGCCGCTTCGCACAGGCTCAGCACCCCGTCATCCATCGCCAGGTAGCCGTCGTAGTCGCCCAGCCAGCCAACCCGCACGCCGCGGAAATCGCGCTGCAACCCGGCGGCAAAATCGCGCCGGCCATCGCCCAGCGACAACGGCGCCCGCACATCGAAGCCCGCCTGGGTCGACAACAACCGCGCCACATCCACCACGCTGCGGCCCATCGGCCCCTCGGTGGCCAGCTGCTGCACGAACAGTTCCGGCGCCGGCCCGTGGGGTACGCGGCCCTGCGACGGGCGCAGGCCATACACGTTGTTGAACGCCGCCGGGTTGCGCAGCGAGCCCATCATGTCGCTGCCGTCGGCGACCGGCAGCAGGCGCATGGCCAGCGCCGCCGCCGCCCCACCGCTGCTGCCCCCGGCCACCTTGCCCGGGTCGTAGGCGTTGGTGGTGGTGCCGAACAGGGTGTTGTAGGTCTGCGAACCAAGGCCGAATTCCGGCACATTGCTCTTGCCCACGATCAGCGCACCACTGGCCCGCACCCGCGCCACACTGATCGCGTCCTGCTCGGGCACCTGCTCGGCGAACAGCGGCGAGCCCAACGTGGTGCGCAGCCCGGCTGTGGCGGCCAGGTCCTTGATCGCCTGGGGCATGCCATGCATCCAGCCGCGCGAATGGCCACGGCCCAGCTCGCGGTCACGCTCATCGGCCTCGGCCAGCAGTGCCTCGGCCGGGCGCAGCGACACCAGCGCGTTGACCTGCGGGTTGAAGCGTTCGATGTGCGCCAGATAAGCCTGCATCACCTCCCGGCACGATATCTGGCGGGCATGGATGGCCCGGGACAATGCCTCGGCATCGAGGGCAACGATGGGGTCGATGGCTAGCGGCATCACGGTTTCACTCCAAGGTTGAAAGCGGCAGGCTTGCCCGCGCGTGGGGCTTCTTTCAGGCAATAGGTGCCCAGCAGTGTCAGCAGGCAGGCGAACAGCACGTAGAACGACGGCGCCACCGGGGTACCGAGCACCTTGCTCAGCCAGGTGACGATCAACGGGGCGAAGCCGCCGAACACCATCACCGCCACGTTATAGGCCACCGACACACCGGTAGAACGCACCTCGACCGGGAACTGCTCGGCCAGGGCCGTGGGCGCCGGCCCGAAGAAGCCACCGATGGCGGTGCACAGCAGCAGTTGCATCACCAGCAGGCGCTCCAGCGACGGCGCGGCAGCCACCCACACATACAACGGGTAGACCATGACGAAGAACGCCAGGGTGAAGGCCATCAGCACCGGGCGCCGCCCCAGCCGGTCAGACAACGCCCCGGACAGCGGGATCACCACGGTCATCAGCCCAACCGCAAGCATCTGCACCAGCAGCACCTGGTCCAGCGGCAGGCCGAGGTTCTTGTGGGCGAAGGTCGGCATGTTCACCAGCACCACGTAGAACGACACCGTCGCGCCACAGGCCAGGCCCATCGATACCAACAGGCTGCGCCGATGCTCACGCAGCACCTGCCACAGGCTGGGCGACTGGCCCTTGGCCTGGCGGCGCGCCTCGATGAATTCCTCGGGCTCCTCCATGTGCTTGCGAATCCACAGCCCCACCGGGCCGATCAGCAGGCCAAGCACGAACGGGATACGCCAGCCCCAGCTGTCCAGCGCCGCAGGCGTGCACAAGTGGGTGACCAGGGCCACCATCGCCGCCCCGGAGAACACTGCCAGGCACTGCCCCACCAGCTGCCACGAGCCATACAGGCCCTTGCGGTGGGCCGGCGCGCTCTCCACCAGAAAGGCCGTGGCGCTGGCGTACTCGCCGCCGGTAGCAAAACCCTGCAGCATGCGCGCCACCACGATCAGCATCGGCGCGGCCATGCCGATGGCCAGGTAGTCGGGGGCAAAGGCGATCATGGCAATGGACACGGTCATCAGCCGGATGATCATCTGCATCGCCGCCTTGCGGCCCTTGCGGTCGGAATACATGCCCAGCAGCACACCGCCCACCGGGCGCATGAAAAAGCCGACGCCGAAGGTGGCCAGGGCCATCAGCAGCGAGGCGTATTCGTCGTCGGAGGGGAAGAACTGCCGGGCGATGATGCTGGCCAGAAAGCCGTACACGATAAAGTCATACCACTCCAGGGCGTTGCCGATGACGGCGGCGACCACTTGCCGGGTACGCGACACGCCGGTGCTCGAAGTCTGCATAGGAAACACTCCACACAATGATTGGGTGATCGCCCAGGCGCGGTCGCGCCCGGGTTCCAGCGGCAGTCGTCAAAAGGACAGGTCAGGCGGGCGCGAGCCAGCGCTCTGCCAGCGCGCCCCAGTAGGCGGCACCGGTCAGCAGGATCTCGTCGTTGAAGTCGTAGGCCGGGTTGTGCACCATCGGCCGCGATACGCCATTGCCGATGAACAGGTAGGCGCCCGGGCAGCGTTGCAGCATCCAGGCGAAGTCTTCGCTGCCCATCAGCTTGCGGGTGTTGCCATCCACAGCCTCGGCACCGAGCAGTTCTACCCCCACCTGCCGGGCGAAGGCGTTTTCCGCGGCGTGGTTGACCAACACCGGGTAGGCCGGGCGGTGTTCGATGGTGGCGCGGCAGCCGAAGCTCTCGGCCTGGCTGACAATTATCGCCCGCACCCGCTCCAGGGTCTGCGCCCGCACCTCGGCGTTCAGCGCGCGCAGGCTCAGGCGCAGCAGTGCCTGCTGCGGGATCACGTTGGCCGCTTCGCCGGCCTGCAAGGCGCCGACGGTAACCACCGCCGCCTCCTGTGCATCGATATTGCGCGCCACCACGGTTTGCAGGGCCATCACCACACTGGCCGCCGCCACCAGCGGGTCGACGGTCAGGTGCGGCATCGAGCCATGGCCGCCAACCCCGTCGAGGGTCACCGTGAGCAGGTCTTGCGAGGCCATCATCGGCCCCTCGCGAAAGCCCAGGTGCCCGGCCGGCAGCCCGGGCATGTTGTGCATGCCGAACAGTGCATCGCAAGGGAAGCGCTCCAGCAGGCCGTCGGCAAGCATCGCCTCGGCGCCACCCTGGCCCTCCTCGGCCGGCTGGAAGATCAGCGTCAGCGTCCCGTCGAACTGCCGGGTCGCCGCCAGGTAGCGTGCGGCGCCAAGCAGCATGGTGGTATGCCCGTCATGGCCGCAGGCGTGCATGCAGCCCTGGTGCTGGCTGCTGTACGCGGCGCCGGTGGCCTCGTGGATGGGCAACGCGTCCATGTCGGCGCGCAGGCCCAGGCGGCGTGGGCTGCTGCCATTGCGCAGTACGCCGACCACGCCGGTCTTGCCGATACCGGTGTGCACTTCATAGCCCCATTCTTCGAGCAGACGGGCGACCAGCGCCGAAGTGCGGCTTTCTTCGAAACCCAGTTCCGGGTGAGCGTGGATATCGTGACGGATTGCGTGCAGGTCGCTGGCCACATCGTTCAGCCAGGCCAGGATGTGCTGATGTCGGGACATGTAGAGTCTCCTCGCGCGGGTGGTTTCCCGTTCTTGTTGTTCGCCTTGAGGTCACGACGGGTGAGGCAGGTCGTGCTTGGCTGACAGATAAGCGCGAGGAGCGATGAAGCACAATCGAATCTGGTTTCGCACGGTGGAACCGAAACGTGGCTTGCCGGGGAGGCAGTCACTTTGGCGGCCCTACCTGCTGGCCGTAACCATCTCATCCAGACGCACGAGAAGGCCGCCAGTGTTCCAGCTGAAGCGCCGCGCCACTTTTGAACCCCCAAGGCATGGGCAATCCCTGTAGGAGCGGGTTTACCCGCGAACACAGGCGAAGCCTGTGCCATCCACCACGGTACTTACCATTCAGCACGCACGCGTGAGCTCTACTCGATAAGCCGAATATCGCTTCAGAAAACCTCGGCTAGCACGGGAAATGCCCAGATTGGTAACTGGCAAGCAACTTTTCACACCATGTCGTCAGGTGACCTTTTGCCAGCGCCTCAGCAAGCAAGCCGATATCGTCAGATATGTAACCTGCAATTTCGGCATCCGCAGTGAGACGAAACATCTCCTTGAAGGCAAACTCTCTAAGCACGGTTACATTAGCTTCGCTATTTGGTTCCTGATAGCTAATCCCTTGCAGCGTTTTAAAATTGCTTATCCAAGCATTGTCAAAAGATGGTCGCTCTCGGCTATCGAGGAGCTCCTCCCAATTTTCGACGCTCGCAGCAAGGGCTTCAAATAAACCCTTGCCATAAATCAGATGTGTGAATGTTATCAGGTCCTTCAATCGATACCCCTTCATCCTGGCAACCGCGCAGCCGGCTGAATCGCCCCATGAGCGATACCTCGCCTGCCAGACGATCTTGGCCAGCCGCCCCAGCAGGTCGCAGGCGTACTCCGGCGTCTACTCAGTCACCCCGAGTTGTATGTTATCCCACCCAACTAAAAACGACTCATATAAAAAATCACGCACAAGTAACCTATCAGCTTTCAATCACCCAATAGCACTGAACCTGACCAGCAATTTATTGCTTTCAACCTTGCGCACCAATACCTCTGAGACAATAGGGTCGATCCAGATCACACCTGCCACAAAGAAAAGGTCCAGCGAACCAGTTTTTGCCTCATCAATACACATCTTCTTTACGCCTCGGACCTTGTAATCAGCAGTCAGCTCACCGGCCTGAATCTTACTCATAACCAAAGACTTACCAGAGTACTCCGAAAGCCCGTAGTCAAAGCATGCGCACCTGTCATTAACGTGAATAAAATAATACTTTTTGACCGCAGGCCTTCCATTAAAGTGTTTTACATCCGCAGGGGAAAATTGCAGGCTAGTATTTAGACCCCCAAGAACATCCTTAAAATCTTGGGACACAAAAAAAGCACCGGAAGTTGTCAAGAAAAAATCAGACTTAAGAGCACGAACCGTTTTATCCAAAATCACAGAAACCGACACGCCAATCAAGGAGAGACTCATCCCTACCTGATAATAATCAGATAGGGTTGGGTAGAACACTACATCTCCATCTGTATACCCACCTTTCACCACTTCATGACACATTGAATAATAGTTCATCTTTCTTCCTAGCATGTCAAGCGGGTGCCTTTTGGCCTAAGATCTGTATTTCGTAATCGTATCGGCAATCTCGCCAGGGCCAGTGTCAAAATAGAAAGCAATACATACGACCGCCTCAAAGCCAGCGGTCGTCACCTAGAATTTTCATTTTAATGACCGCCAAGCTCAGAACCTTCTGCCTAGTAAACTCCATCATCCAGCAAGAACAAAACCATTCAAAGCCTCGACCAATTTAGAATGCGTGAGCACTTCTTCATCTTTCCGGTTGCGAACTAGAGTAAACACATCTTTTTTTGGAGAAAGGACTTCTACCACCTGGCCCTTATAGTTTGTAACCTCAACAAACCCACTAACTACACCATTGAGATTCTCTATCTCCGATAGGAGTGTAGGATACTTCATCAACACGCCAGCCTCATCAGTGCCGGCTTCAGTCCCCGGATTATCAAAATACACTTTAATTTTAGGACAAACGCTCCTACTCCAATGAAAGATAGGAATCATACGCTGAATAATTTCTTTAAATTCACCCTCAGATTCGCTTCCCGAAAACTCACACCGATGTATAG
Source organism: Pseudomonas sp. 13159349 (assembly GCF_013305685.1). NCBI lineage: Bacteria > Pseudomonadati > Pseudomonadota > Gammaproteobacteria > Pseudomonadales > Pseudomonadaceae > Pseudomonas > Pseudomonas sp. 13159349. The sequence goes on from NZ_CP045553.1 coordinate 3,182,724, forward strand.
GAATACAAAGATACAAGTTCTCTCGCTTACCGTCCAGTCGTCCTTTCAAGCTTCCGTGATAAGTATTGGGCACAACCAACACATGAGTAAAGCCATACTTATTCGGAGCAATATCGAATATTGTAGTCTTATCTTGGCTCAAAGAGTCAGGCGCCCGCTCAACAACCTCCACAGAAAACGCCCTGTCACTTACGCCCTCAGATATAACCAGCAAATCTTTCCTATCTGTACTTTTCAAACAATATTCATAAACCACTTTTGGAAGCTTGTGCTGAAAAAAATAGCAACCAGCGTATTCATCCACGCAAGCAAAGGACTGCAATAAGTCATCTTTAGAGAACATACCAACCTCATTCATCGTCTCGCCCTCATGCCCTATGGCGATCAGGTCGCGAAAGCGAAATCGACCGAAAATTGCTAGCCGAGAAATAGTCTTCGAATCATCATCTAGCCTGAAAGCTTCGCGCAAAGCCACTTCCCCTGGGCTCGCTGGCTTACGGCATGCACTGCATGTATTCAATCTTCTCGCAAAAATTCATACCTGACAATACTCGTTAGAGTCAGAGCTCTCCAAAAAAATTGACATCCATGAGTCCATCACATTCCATAAATCGATTCCTTCTGTGGGACTTTCTGGCTTTTCATGCCACCAGATAAAAGCCTCGCCTTTGAATGAGCCATCACCCAAAGCCAAATAATCACCAGCCCCGCTAGAAAAAACTCCTAGCATATCAGGAAGCGCCGGATAATCTTCATCGCACAAATCCTTGATTGGAACAAAATCTTGCAACCTTGATGGCCCCATAGTACAACCAATATAAAACCCAAAGCCATTATGCAATCTTGAATAGAACTGCCTGAAGCTCGCAGGAAGGCTGGGATAACCATCGAGATCTGACCCTTCAACGCCTAGCGGAGCCCCCCCATATAGAAATACAAATCACCACCCTCGCCATATACATACATGAGATACGGCCTATCACTCACTGCCAAAACAGTTCCTAACACACATTTGTCGAGCCACGCGCTTACCCAAGGCAAAAACTCAGAAAAATCAGCCCATTCCACAGGAATATGATTTTTTCCACTATCTAAAAAACCAAACCCAAGCCACTGCTCGGGAAAGTCGACTTCAAGAGGAACATCGTCAGCTGAAAAATACACATCATAACCCTTTAGCTCGCTTGCAATACGCAGCTTTAATGAATCAGACCAATCCATTTTCATATCACCTCAATACCCCAAAAGCAAACCATTGATATATTGCTGTAATTCCGGCTCCAATTTAGCGGCCTTATCCATCATGGCGGAACGAAACGCCGGATCAACAGATATATTCCCCTTCTTGTACAGCTCCACTCGCCCTTGGCATCCTGACGGCTGCTTACGATTGCCCAGTTCGATCAATTGGAAATGAGACGACTGAGGTACAGCAGGCAGCCATCACAAACCGAAATGTTAAAGAACCTTATGCTATTGAATAGTTTTTTGGCCAAGCACTAAAAACCGCAAGAAGCAAAATACAACCCAACCAAGAATCAGCCCCAAGGGGCATAAATGAAATCGCCATCAATTTTCGTGAACTCTAGCCCTGCAAGATTTCTCTCCAAGTAACCGCGTTTGAATTCTGAAGAGCAGACCATTTGTTTTATCTCCACACAATAAAAAAGATCCTCATCAACACCCCCCCTTATAACAAACTTCTCGATCCTATCATAAACCACAGGCATGCCTTGAGGCTCGCTCTCAGGCCTCAACAGCCCCTCATCCATGAGAGCAAATTTGGATTTGCCCACATCTAGAATTGAACATCTGCTCTGGACAAAAAACAGACTATAACCCTTACTTGCCTCACGCCCTTTGCGCAACTCAATCGCCAAAGGCACACTAAAATATTTGCAATTATACAAATCACAAAGACTCACAAAATCTAAAGACACGATGTATTGTTCAAAGAACGCATCGCCATAAAATACATCCAGATCAATTTTAGCTTGATATGCATCTCCAAACATATCTCTACTGGGATTCTCTGAAACCTGATTAAACTCCGGCAGTTTAGGAGTCCATTCAATATCAAAAAAAAGCGGAACCCCATGACCTTCATCAGCATTAATCATATAAAATTCTTTCATAACACCTCACAACAACCTACCCGAAACAGGATCGACTTTAAATAGACCATTCTGGAGACCTGACCTTGCCCAATCCTGAATATTTTTTATACCCAAAATTAGTTGCGCATCGCTCAATTGAGGAGCCAGTTTGTTAAGCTCAAGTAGCTTTTTACCCACTGCCGTTGTATACGCATCATGATTCGTCCAATGCCCAGGCAAATCAATATACTGAACGTTTTTCTTGTCTGGCAAAAAAATTCCGTTTGATGCGCCGTCACCATCAAAACCCAAACCCTTTAAACGCTTAAACATAGATCCAAATATAGGCTTATTCATCAATTGCTCAGGTATGAGATGGTGATTAGCCATCCCACCACCTGTTCTATGCCCCATATTTTGACCTAGCTTAGTAGAACACCACCCCAGCGGATCAATTTCTAAGGTAGGCTTTGCAGCGTACAAATAAATATTAATTCCACCTGCAAGTCCTATCGGATCTTGCAAAAGGAACCGTCCTACCTCTGCGTCGTAGAAACGGAACGTATTGTAGTGCAGCCCTGTTTCAGAATCGAAGTACTGCCCCTGGAAGCGCAGATTCTGCTCGACCTGATCGATTACCAGCCTTTCAATTGTCCCCCACGAGCGATACGTCGCCTGCCAAACAATCGTGCCATCACTGTCCGTCAGCTCCAGCGGCGTACCAATCTGGTCAGTATGGAAGTAGTAGACCTGCTGCTCTTCCCCTTCTGCCTGATCAACCCGCACCAACGGCGCATAGCTACCCGGCTCATACAGGTACAGAATGCTCTGCCCCGGCGTCTCCTCACGCAGCATCCGCAAGCCTTGCCAGAGGAAGCGCTTCTGTTCGACTTCGCCGTTGATTTCCGCCTGCTTGGCTATTCGCCGCCCCAGGCTGTCATAGCGATACTCGCCTCGGCTCTCCAGCTTGCCATTGACCAATGTCTCCGCCCGCACCAGCCGGTTCTCGCAGTCATAGCTAAAGCTCTGCAGCTTGCTGTGCCCCGAGCGCTTCTCGATCAGGTTGCCCCACGGATCGTAACGGTACTCCTGATCCCGCCACTGTTTGATCCGGTTGTCCTTGACCTTGTCGAACTGCCGCGCATTGAAGTCCAGCCGGTTGGCCGCCGCGTCGTAGCGGAATTCCTCGCTGCCCACCAGCGAGCCGGTATCGCGGCTGCGCAACTGCCCGTTGGCTTCGTACTCGTACTTGATCTCACCCCGCAGCTTGTCCAGCGTGCGCACCAGTTCACCCGCCGGGTCGTACTGATAGCGACGGTGGATCGGGTTATACGCATGCTCCACCAGCAACGAGGTATTGATACCGGTGTTGTGCACCTGCGAGAGCTTGTCGGCCGGCAAGGTCGAGGCAAACTGCCAGGCCTTGCGCCCCATCGCGTCATAACCGAAGCAGCTGGTGAGCTTGCCCTGAGTCCGGTACACCTCGCGGTGCAGGTCGTCGCGCTCCATGTCGCTGATCACCTGACCGTCCAGGTTCAGCTGGTGCAGGTGCCCGCTGCCGTAGTACAGGTGGTTGACCTTGCGACCATCCGGCAGGGTCAATGTGGTCAGGTTGCCGAGCGGATCGTACTCGTAGCCGAGCGTGCCGTCGGGGGTGATTTCTTTGGTCAGCCGCCCCAGCAGATCGTAGGCGTACTCCAGCTTCTCTTCCGTGATCCCAAGCTGCTTGCCGATCCCGGTCGGTTGCCGCTCGATGCTCAGCAACCGGTCGCCGTCGTCGTACGCAAAGGTCTGGCTCGCATCGCGATTGATCTTGGCGACCAACCGGCCAATGGCATCGCGCTCGAACAGCGTATGACGTTCCGGGCGTTCGGCGTTTTCACCGTAGCCAATCTCATCCAGTCGCGTGAGATGGCCTCCGACGTTGTAGCTGAAACGCCGGGTCAGGTTATCCACCCGCACTTCTTCAGTCAGCCGGTCCGAAGCGTCGTAGGCAAAGCTGTACGTGGCATTGTTCTCATTGACCAGCGCGATCAGGCGCACGGCCTTGTCGTACTCGTAGCGTACCCGCTGGCCCTTGGCATCCTGGCGGCTGCTCGGCAGGCCACGCGCCGTACGCATCAGGCGTGTGGTCTGGCCCTTGCCGTCGGTGTGGCTGAGCACCTGGCCGTAGACGTTGTAGGTGAAGGTTTCCGCAGTACCGTCCGGATGGCTGATGCGCAGCACCTCACCGTCGGGCTTGCGCTCCAGCGTGGTGGTCTGGTTCAGCGCATCGGTCACCGCCACCAGGTGCTGACGCTCGTCGTAGCGGTACCAGGTGCTCTTGCCCGAGCAGTCCTGATAACGCTCGACCTGGGCCAGGGTGTTCCACCACAGGTACTTGGACTTGTAGGTCGCGTCGATGATCGTATGCGGCAGGCCGTCATCGCTGTTCAGGTACTCGGTCATCTGGCCGAGGGCATCGTATTCGGCGAGCAGGTTGCCCTTGTCGTCGTAGCGCGCTCGCCAGGTGCTGCCGTCCGGATAGCTGACCTGGGTCACCAGCGTGGTCAGGTGGTGATATTCGTAGGTGGTCTTGCGGCCCAGCGGGTCGGTTTCTTCCAGCAGGCGGGCGTATTCATCGTACTTGAAGGCGAGCCGGTTGCCGTCCGGCAAGTCCAGGCCGGTCATGTTGCCCTGTTCGTCCAGCTCGATGGCGTAGCGTTCACCACCGTAGTCACGGCTGGCGACCACGCGATGATCGGCGTTGTACTGCACTTCCAGCTCGCGGCCAAGCACGTCGGTGGCCCAGCTGGTGCGGGCGTCGAGGTCGTAGCGGAAGTGGTAGTGCTCGCCATCGCTGGTCCAGTGCTCGACCACGCGCGGCTTGTCGCCGAGGGTTTCCCAACGGTAGTGACAGCCCAGGCCCAGCGCGTTGCTGTGGGTCACCATCAGGCCTTCGGCGTAGCTGAAGCTGCGCACCGTGTCGCCGTTGCGGTTGATCACCGCGCTCAGTTGGCCGTGTTCGTCGTAGCGGTACTGGGTGAGCGTTTCCACCGCTTCGTTGTTCACCACGCGCTTGATGTCGGTCAGGCGACCCAGCGGGTTGTCGTAGTGCAGGTGCACGCGGGTGCCGCCGGTGGCGCTGATGTCGGTCAGCGTACCGTCGGCCGTGCGGGTGAAATGCAGGAAGTGGCCGAGGGCGTTTTCGATGCGTTGCAGTGGCACTTCGCTGTTGGTGTCTGGCACTTCGCCGAAGTAGAAGAACAGGTTGTCGAGGGTTTGCAGGATGTAGTGGCCGCCCTCGGTGCATACCAGGTACACCTGTTCGTGCGGGTTGTAGATGCGCTGGCCCGGTTGCAGGGTCACGAACGGGATTTCGCGGCCCTGGTTGTCGGTGAGGTAGATGAACGAGCCCTGGCGGCGCAGGCTCTGCTCCCAAGGCAGCACCCAGCCGCGACCGAGCACGCTATCGACAGTCAGGTCGCTGGCGTAGAAGCGTGACCACTCGATCGGCATCAGGCCAGGCAGGCTGAAGTCGATTTCGTCGGGGATCAGTTTGCGGCCGGTGGTGAGGTCGACCGGGTTGCCGACCAGGCCGCCGATGGCCCTGCGGGCGACGGGTTCGACCACGTAGCGGCTGGCTACCTCGCCAGCGACGAAGCCGGCGGTGAACTTCAGGGCGCAAGGCATGACGGCTTTCATGCCGGCCTGGGTACCCGCCTTGATCAACTGCGCGATACCACCCGCGGCACCGGCGATGGCCATCAGCACATCCACGGTGGTGCGCAGCCACTCCGGGATCTCGTCATCCACTGGCAGATAGCGAGGCCGGCCAGCAAGGCCACGCCGAACCCACAGGTGAAGGTGGCGATGGCCACCGTCGCCACCAGTGCGATGCCCAGGGCGGCCCCGATCAGGAAGCCCCCCAGCGCGCTGCTGTGCGATATCTCGTCGCCGAACCTGGCCGCTTCGAACATGAGGGATTACTCCTGTTCGCCGGACTCGGCGCTGGTTACGGACGGGGCTCGCGGCGTGAAGCTGGCCAGCAGAGTGGCCCAGTCCTGTTACACAGATGGCAAATTAAGGAATCTTTTTTGCCGACACCTTCGTAGCAGTTGCTTTCCAAGACAATAACAAACCTAATTTCCCAAACTTCTCATTAATGGCATTAAGGCTCTCCGCCTGAACCACCCAGACAAATATCGATTCGGAAACTCTCTCTAGCACACCGTTATTTCGATCTTGAAGAATCCAGTCCCCCAATTTCACTCCTGACACATCCAGCTCGATATGAGAAGCATTGAGAAGATTGACTTCATAAACCATGCGAAGAAGCCGCCCCTTATATCTCTCCTGACCACCATGTCGACCAGGCACCTCTTTTTTGAATACCCCGGAGTTCTCAAACGGATAAATCGAGATAAAATTCTCTCCCGCGGCATAATTAAAACCCTTGCTTACACTCGCGCACTGGTAAGCAATACCATAGAACGAAGACTCAGGCGACTCCCGAACAATCTCCTTGAGAAAATCGACATAGAAATCAAGCGAGGATCGCTCACTGCTTGATTGAGCATCTATATGAGGAAAATTTGAGAAGCTGTCGGTATTATAACCATAAGACGCATACCACGGAACTACACCATTACTCTCATTGTAAAGCCTGAAAGAAGACGCGGAGCCGGCAGCAATTTTTTCAGCTAGATCTCCCAGCGACACCTCGACTAAGTCATGATCACCAAGGTGGTCACCATCAGAAAGGTACTCGTAGTACGCAGCGCCCGTGATCGGCAAATTAATAAGTGAGAAATATGCCATTCCCAGCTTCAAAGCCAACTCAGGCGAAATATTTTCAGTACCGTATAAAGCCATTGCCAAGCACATAAAGCACCTATATACCCGAAATAAAATCGTCCAGTATAGCTTTCATGTCAGATGCACTATACGGGTGTTCAAGAACCACAACCTCCCCTCGTTTACTGCTCGGTAGATTGTTCATGGCAGAATTATTTCGAGAGGTCAGGGTGGGTAGTTTTTTCCCCATGTCCGTCTTCGATGCCAACTCTATCGCGTGAACCTTGCCATTGACATCAACAGCCATAACATCGGGCCTTCTTGCAGAAATGCCGCGACCGCTAGCGAAACTATAAGACCTATTTAGGTAAACATCTGTAAATTTTCCACTCATTGCCAGCTTATTTGCAATTGCTTCAGAAAACTGATCATGACCCGGTGTGCCATCTACTTGACCACGCCCATGAATTTTTGTGTTATTAACCACCCGTACCGGGCATGGCGCGAGGCCGGCAGGATCAATCCACATAATCGGATTGAGATTATACCTAAATAGGTTAAATCCACCTCGAAGCCCTATCGGATCGGGCGACATAAAGCGACCAACATCAGGCGCATAATAACGGTATGTATTATAATGAAGCCCTGTTTCAGAATCGAAATATTGCCCCTGAAAGCGTAAACTCTGATCGACTTCACTAACGGCTACCTGCTCTACAGATCCCCACGAACGATACGTCGCCTGCCAAACGATCTTCCCATCACTGTCCGTCAGCTCTAGCGGCGTACCAATCTGATCCGTATGGAAGTAGTAGAGTTTCTGCTCTTCTCCCTCTGTCTGGTCAACCCGTGCCAACGGCGCATAGCTACCCGGCTCATACACATACAAGATGCTCTGCCCAGGCGTCTCTTCCCGCAGCATCCTCAGCCCTTGCCAAAGGAAGCGCTTCTGTTCGACCTGGCCATTGATCTCCGCCTGCTTGGCCACCCGCCGCCCCAGGCTGTCGTAGCGATACTCACCCCGGCTTTCCAGCTTGCCATTGACCAGTGTCTCGGCCCGTACCAGGCGGTTCTCGCAGTCATAAGCAAAGGTCTGCAGCTTGCTGTGCCCCGAGCGTTTCTCAATCAGGTTGCCCCACGGATCGTAGCGGTACTCCTGGTCCCGCCACTGCTTGATCCGATTGTCCTTGACCTTGGCAAACTGCCGCGCATTGAAGTCCAGCCGGTTGGCCGCCGCGTCGTAGCGGAATTCTTCGCTACCTACCAGCGAGCCGGTATCACGGCTGCGCAATTGGCCGTTGGCTTCGTACTCATACTTGATCTCACCACGCAGCTTGTCCAGCGTGCGTACCAGTTCACCCGCCGGGTCGTATTGGTAGCGTCGGTGAATCGGGTTGTAGGCATGTTCCACCAGCAGCGATGTATTCACGCCAGTGTTGTGCACCTGCGAGAGCTTGTCGGCGGGTAAGGTCGAGGCAAACTGCCAGGCCTTGCGCCCCATGGCGTCGTAGCCAAAACAACTGGTGAGCTTGCCCTGGGTGCGGTAGACCTCACGGTGCAGGTCGTCACGCTCCATGTCGCTGATCACCTGGCCGTCCAGGTTCAACTGGTGCAAATGGCCGCTGCCGTAGTACAGGTGGTTGAGCTTGCGGCCATCCGGCAGGGTCAGTGTGGTCAGGTTGCTGAGAGCATCGTACTCATAGTCCAGCGCGCCGCTCGGGCTCAGTTCCTGTGTCAGTCGCCCCAGCAGGTCATATCTGTAGCAGAGCTTTTCATCGGTGATGCCCAACTGTTTGCCAGTAGCTGTCGGCTGGCGCTGAATGCTCAGCAAGCGGTCAGCATCGTCGTAGGCGAAGTCTTGCCGCGCATCGCGGTTGACCTTGGCCAGTAAACGGCCAATTGCGTCGCGCTCGAACAGCGTGCTGCGCTCGGGGCGCTCACCGCTTTCGCCGTAGCCGATTTCGTCCAGCCGGACCAGATGCCCGCCCGCGTCGTAGCTGAAGCGTCGGGTCAAATTGTCGACCCGCACTTCTTCGCTCAAGCGGTCCGATGCGTCGTAGGCGAAGCGGTACGCCGCGCTGTTTTCGTTGACCAGTGCAGTCAGACGCAGCGCCTTGTCGTATTCATAGCGAACCCACTCGCCCTTGGCATCCTGACGGCTGCTCGGCAGGCCACGTGAAGTGCGTTGCAGGCGTGTGGTCTGGCCTTTGCCATCGGTGTGGGTCAACACCTGGCCGAGGGTATTGTAAGTAAAGGTCTCCGCAGTGCCGTCCGGGTGGTCGATGCGTAGCACTTCGCCATCCGGTTTACGTTCCAGCGTGGTGGTCTGGTTCAGTGCATCGGTCACTGCAATGAGGTGCTGACGCTCGTCATAACGGTAGTAAGTGCTTTTGCCGGAGCAGTCCTGGAAACGTTCGATCTGGGCATAGGCATTCCACCACAGATACTTGGACTTAAAGTTGGCATCGATGATCGTGTGCGGCAGGCCATCGTCACTGTTGAAGTACTGGGTCTTGTGGCCCAGCGGGTCGATCTCGGTGATCAGGTTGCCTTTGTCGTCGTAACGAGACTGCCAGACGCTGCCGTCGGGGAAGCGGGTTTCGGTGACCAGTGGCGTGGCGAGGTGATACTTGTAGCTGATCTTGCGGCCCAGTGGGTCGGTTTCCTCGATCAGCCGGGAGAATTCGTCGTACTTGAGCGCCAAGTGATTGCCATCGGGAAGATCGATGCCGATCAGATTTCCAGTGGCGTCGAAATCCATACCGTAGCGCTCACCACCGAAGTCGCAGCTGGCGATGACGCGGTTGTCCTCGTTGTACTGGATCTCCAGTTCACGGCCCAGCACGTCGGTTGCCCAACTGGTGCGTTTGGCAGGGTCGTAACGGAAGTGGTAATGCTCGCCGTCGCTGGTCCAGTGCTCGACCACGCGCGGCTTGCCATTCTGGGATTCCCAACGGTACTCGCAGATCAGGCCCAAGGCATTGCTGTGCCGGGTCATTAGGTGATCTGCGTAGCTGAAATGACGAACAGAATCGCCATTGCGGTTGATCACTTCAGTGAGCTGGCCGTTATCGTCATAGCGGTAACGCACCAGCGTTTCGACAGCGGTGTCATCGACCACGCGCTTGACGTCCGTCAAACGCCCGAGCGGGTTGTCATAGTGCAGGTGGACACGCACGGCTCCTGGCGCGGTGATGTCCGTGAGCCGCCCTTCGGCACTGTAGGTAAAGTGCAGGTAATGGCCCAGCGCATTTTCCAGACGCTGCAAAGGCACATGGGTATTGCCATCCGGCACTTCACCAAAGTAGAAGAACTGGTTGTCGAGCGTTTGCAGAAGGTAGTGGCCGCCCTCGGTACGCACGAGGTAGATACGCTCGTTGGGGTTGTAGATACTTTCGCCAGGCTCCAGATCGACGAATGGGACGCTTCGGCCCTGGTTGTCAGTCAGATAGACGAACCCACCACTACGACGCAGGCTTTGCTCCCAAGGCAGTATCCAGCCCTGGCCGAGAGCACTTTCGGCGGTAAGGTCGCTGGCATAAAAACGCGACCACTCGATTGGCATCAGGCCAGGCAGTACAAAGTCTGTTTCATTGACCAGCAGCTTGCGGCCGGTGGTCATGTCCACCGGGTTACCGGTAAAGCCTTCGATCGCTCGCCCTACAGCCGGGCCGATGATGAAGCGCCCGGCGAGGTAGCTTGCTGCAATGGTAGCGCCAGTCTGAAGTGCACACGGGCCAGCGGCCTTGAGGCCGGCCTGAAGCCCCAGGCGACCGACTGCCAGTACCGATCGCCCCATCGAGGCAACGATCATCAACACATCGACCGTGACGCGCAGCCATTCCGGTACCTCATCATCGACGGGCAAGTACCGCTGAGTACCGCCACCAATGTAGACGTTGTTCGAACCGCCCGAAATCTTTGCGCCACACGTCAGCTTGTCACCTTTGCGGGCCGCTGCAACGCCATTGATGAATACGTTGGTGGAGCCTTCTGCAACCAGTACCGGCGCCGGATGCTTGTCACATTTGGCGGTACTCAAAGTGGCGTGGGCCGCATTGCGATTGTTGATGAATACGTCTGTCGAACAACCGGGTAGCTCTATCTGTCCAGCGGGCGAACTGAACATCGAGCCTATCTTCTCCCCCAACATCGGCAGCATGCCGGCACCAATGCCGATCAATGCCCCCAGCAAGAAGCCGCCGAGGCCGGCGGTGCAGATAGTGAAGGCAGCAGCCGTAGCGATTGCCAGGCCAATCACTGCGCCAGCAAGAAAACCTGCCAGGGCACTGGTGTGTTCAATCTCGTCGTGCAGCCGCGCAGCCTCGAACATAGGTTCAACCCTGCGTGGTGTTTTCTGGGGAGCTTGGTTGGCGTGGTTCGAAGCTGTTCAACAGCCCAAGCCAACTGTCGTTCTGCTTGCCATTGAAGTCGGCCTGACTGGTCGTGGAGAAAACCAGAATGCGCCCAGGCGCGACCTCGAAAGCCGCCTGCCGTTGATAGACCGGCCTGCCATCCTTGAGGTAGTAGCCATCGACCTGAATACCTGCCTGGGGCTGGCTTGAAGACAGGCTGGCTGGCTTCTTGCCGAGGATGGTGTAGCCGCGCAATTTGGATGCGATCAACTTCACCTGTCGCTCGATATAGGCTTTGAGGTCCTCGCCAGGCATCAGGTTGTCACGCGAGAGCGTAATATTCAGCGGGGCTGGGATACTGTCCCCCAGGATAAACATATTGACCGTGCGATCCTGGAAGCCTTCCGGCAACGTGATAGATCCTTCCTGCAGCTGATAGTCCATTGTCTGAGTGTTCCATGAAAACGTGAAAAAGATATGAGCCTTACTGAGCGGTCACTCCGGCCAGCATGGCGTCGAATGCGATCAGCCAATCGGCCAGTTGCGATTGGTCCGGGTTGATTACCGTAGACACATTTAGCCATTGCCGTTTGTTGCCGTCCGCCGAAGCGATAATCATGCACACGGCACGGCCGTGACGGCGCTCCTGGCCTGCGTTGAACTGGTAGTCGAGACTGATTGCCGGGTGGCCAGCCAACAAGGCTTCGGCTTGACGCACCAAGGTCAATTCTGCATGGCGCTCACGCAGCTTTTTAATAAACAACTCGACCGCATTATCAATTTCAAGCCCCTCTGGGGCAGGGCGGCGGCGGGCGCTGAATTGTACATAGCAACCGGCAAACTCCAGCGTTGTCTCAATATCACGAAAAGCGAAACCTTGAGGCATCAACAAATTCAAGCCGGCAATACGCAGTGCGTTCTGCTCTACATCCATTGGTAGTTGCGGCGGCGGCGGTGCAACCTCTAGCGTAGCTTGCACTGCAATGCGTGCTTCCTCAGCCTGTTGCCGGGCAAGCGCCTCCGCGGCCTCTCGCCTCTGCGAAAGTCTGTCGTAGATATTTCCCCTGATCATCACGCTTCGCCCTACTCGTTGATGTCGACCCGGTCACCTTTGACAAAGGTGTTCTTGCCCAGAATGTCGATGCTGTCTGCTTCGATAGTGATGCCATCCGGTTTGAGGGTTATCTTGCTAGTGCCGACTTGCAGCAGGATGCTCTCTTTGGCGCTCACCTGGATGAACTTGTTATCCACCTGCAAGGTGTAAGCCCCCTCCTTGACGTTCACCACCGTATCTTTCTTGATAATTTCCGTGTGCGTGCCACCTACTGTAATCGTCCGGTTGTTCCCCACATCATGGGTCTCATCCAGCTCGATCTCGGTATCCATGTTGCGCTCGGCATGCATGATGATCTGCTCGGCGCCGGCCTTGTCCTCGAAGCGGAAGAAGTTGGCGGTACCGCCGTCGCCCTTCATCGACCGGGTCAGGAAGCCACTCTGGGTCTTGTTTGCCGGCAGCGACCATGGCGGGGTGTTGGTGCTGTTGTACAGGCTGCCCATGATCAGCGGGCGGTCGGGGTTGCCGTCGAGGAACACCACCACCACTTCGTCGCCTACACGTGGGATCTGGATGCTGCCGAAGCCACCGCTGGCACCGGACTGGGCGACGCGTACCCAGCACGAGCTGTGGTCGTTGTACTTGCCATTACGGTCCCAGTGGAACTGGATCTTCACCCGGCCCAGTTCGTCGGTGAAGATCTCCTCACCCGGTGGGCCGACGATGATCGCGGTCTGCGGGCCGGCGATGGTCGGCTTGGGCGTGCTCAGCTGCGGGCGGAACGGGATCTTCTTGCGCACGCAACTGAAGGTGTTGAAGTAGCTGGCCTGCTGGCCGGTAAGGTAGTTGTTGTGGCCTTCGCTTTCCACGCTCATCAGCAGGAACTGGCGGTCTTCTACCGGGCCCTGGTCGTGGATGTAGTGCTGCAGCAGCTCGAAGGTGTAGCCCGGCTTCATGGCCCGACAGTTACTGGCACCTTCGAACTTCTTGCCGCGCAGCTCCAGCGCCTCGATGCGCAGGCGCAGCAGGGTTTCGCCCTCGTCGTAGGTGCCGTGGGTGTACTGGCCGGGGAAGTCGTAGATCTCGAAGTTCTCGACATCGCCCTGCTTGTTCACGCTGTTCAGCGCCACCGGCAGGCGGTTGTTGGGCTGGCGGTAGTCGAAGGTCTGCGTGGCCATCTTGCCGGACTGCAACTGGCGGTTGCCGCTCCACTGGGTGATGGAGTCGGCAGTCTCGGTGACCGAGGCGCTGTGGAAGCGGATTTGCGGTTGCTCGGGGATGTCCACCAGCGTGCTGGAGTCATCGCAGATGATCATGGTGTGGCCTTCGGCGGTGTGCTCGAAGTAGTAGAACATCCCCTCTTCCTCCAGCAGGCGCTGGACGAAGTTGAAGTCGGTTTCACGGTACTGGGTGATGTAGGTGTAGCGCTTCTGCGGACGGGTCAGGCGGAACTCGTGACGAGAGAACGCCGGGCACAGGGCGAACACTTCGGTAACCACTTCCTCGACCGTGTTGCCCTGGAAGATCCGCGTGTCGAAGCGGTTCTTCAGCATCGAGAACCACGGGTTGAGGGTTGCGGTATAGCGCGCCATGCCGCCGTCGCTGCCGATGCTGGCAAAGCGCGTGAGGTAGCCGGTTATGTAGCGCGGGCCGCCTTCGGCCAGTTCGATCTCGATGCTGACATGCTGGCCCATCATGGATTTGAGCGGCACGCCGGAGTCTTCGCAGACCAGCAGCAGTTCGTAGTTGAACGCCCGCGACAGGGCTTCGGTGCCCTTGAAGGTTTCCAGCAGCAGTTCCTGCTCGGGGTTGGCCAGGTTGTGAAACTTGAACAGGCGGCGGTTCTGCGGCGACAGCAGCGCGGAGGCCAGGTCCATGATCATGCGAAATCTCCTTGAAAACACGGCCAGCACGCGCTTGCGATGCTCAGCTGCAACCCTGATCTTGCGGGCGTATTCTGCATGCGCGCATAACGCGCGTGCTCTGCGGAATCATGCGACTGCCTGCAGAAAGGAAAGTGCCATCATGCATTGAAATTAATGCGACATGGTTCACATTCCCGAATGCCAGGCAGGCAGAAAGGCCCAAAGGAAACACCGGCAAAAGCTGCCCTGTCAACTCACTACAGGCCTAGAAAACCGGGCAATACCGCCCTGCAAGGCAATGTCATATCGCCATCTTTGATATTCCTCACTGGCGCCCGGAAGCGCCCCGCCTATCGCCGAACGGCCCGTCGCAGAAGGTCCTTGAGGTGTCGATCAGAGCCCATGCCTGACAGCTCCAACTCGAACTGTCTCGCTACCTGACGCATCAGCTCCACTGGCGGAGAAAAATGTTTCATAACGTGGATTGGTTCAAATTTTTCGCCACTGGCCAATTCCGGCAAATGGCCATCGCGAACGCGGCCGTAATGGCACTTGCGGGACGCGGTCAATGATGACCGGGTGTGCTTCAAGCCGGATCACTACATTCAAGTTGGTAAGCCCAGGTGATTAACATGAAACCTACTACACCACTCGAGTATGTAGACAAAGCGCTCGCACTCGCCATTGACCGCCAAAATCGCCCCCCTGGCTTTACTGTCTACGCCACCGTCATCGATCAACTGAAGTACATCAGGGCCGTGTTCGACGGTACGGAGAAGGATAAATCGAAGCTGCACAGACTGACGATTGGTTCTATCGCGGCTAAAGAATTTGAACCCACGGACGAAGCCCTCGCCGAGGCATTGCTTCATGTTTATTACATTGCAAAGCAATCCGCCAACGGCCTGAAGATTCGCCTGCCTGGAGAAAAATAACTACCGAGGGGACGCGGACCGCCAAAAGCATTCAGGCTTCGTGTTTTTCTCAATCCATCAGCGCAGCGCTAATACTCCTCACTCGCCGTTCGCTCTGACAGCAAAAAGCCTGCTGCTGAACCGGTTGCTCACTGACAACGCCCCGTGCAGGCAGCAGCAGAGACTAGACCGATGCAGAAAGGAACGCAGAGGCTACCGTGAAGAATCATGCCGAACTCCATGTACGATCCCCGTTCCTTTTCAAACTGGCGGGCATTGGCCTGGCCCTTTGCCTACTGGCCGTAGGGGCACTTGGCGTCTACGTGCTCTGGACTGAAATCGTCCCGCTTTACGGTCGTATCTGGAGGCATGCACCGGTCGTGGAAACGCCCCTGATGTCATTCTTCTCGATCGCGGCATTGCCGTTCACGCCGATAATGGTGGCGGGATGCTTGATCGCCGCCTGGACCGGTCAGAAATTCGACCCGCCCAAAAAGTCCTGGCTCTACGCGTTCCAACTACGCTCGATGCAATTGACGGTTGCACTCATGGTCGTAGCGCCTGTCATGATCGCGCTGACCACTGCCACACTCTCCGCCAAAGGCTACTGGTCGTGCCCCAAGCTGCGCATCTCGGGTTCTGGATGGCAAATGTTCTGGGTTAACGATGAGCGCGTGTGCTTCACGCCAGACAGCTACATCAACGATAACTGGCCATGCAAGATCGTGGGCAAGCAGAACATCTGCGTCCAGGTGGATGGCCGCTAGCTGCTTACCTCGAAGGCGCTTCCCAGCATGAAATTCAACGACACCTACACCAGCCGCGAGCACCGCTTTTCGCTAGGGATAGAACTGACTTCACAGCAGTGCTACCTGTCGATCCCGGTCAGCAACGCACTGGCCGATTACGAAGAGTATTACTGTATCGACAAGGCCCGATACACGGCATGGCTACAGGATCCATCGGCTGCACTGCCCATGGTCGTCCGATGCCGCCGCCGCGAACTGGACCACCTCTTGATGATGCAACCTGGCACCCAGCGAGGCACGGCTGCCCCCTGCACCTGGGATCTGACCGAAATCTCGGCGGTACTGGCACGAGCAGCAACCTTGCTGCTGCGCGATGGTGGTTACTCAAGCTGGGCCAACACGCTCCTAGGCTACCACTCACGGGTGCACAGCGACCCCGAGCAGGTCCGTTTGAGCGTTTTCGAAATGCCCTACGGCATGGGCACGCTCAGCGATGCCGTCCTGTATGAAAACGGCTCGCTTTTGATCGAGGCCACCGATGAATTACACGCCTTGCTCGGGTGGTTGCGGGACTGGGGAATCGAGGGTCGCATGGCCGCTGCAAAGCCGCTGTAGCAACCCATGCCAAACCGCTTTAACGCGGCATATTCCGTCGCATTGCCATCATTGAAACGTGTCGCGATGACAGTCGAATGCCATCACCTCGACGCCAAAAAATGAGACCCGCTTCACTTTTTGAAAAAAACTTTTTACGCCAATTTTTACCGACCTTTTAGTACTTCCGCCCCCTGACTTTAGGGGCCAAAGTCCCATTTCCCGTACTCGAAACCCTTCACCAATGGCATGGCGCCATCATTGCGTCACATCACAAAACAGGGAAAAAATCGCCCCCCTCGCGGGAACTTCTTCCGCAGCGAGGTGCCCTACTCGGCATTGCTGGCAACACGATATTCATGTGCCAGCACTCAAGTTTGCCGCCGTCGAGAGGCGCAATTTCAGGTCCACGCCATTGGCGTTTCAGGACGATCAAGCAGGCACATGGACGATGCACCGATGACACAGACATTCGATGTCGAAGCACTGATCAAGCTGCGTAGCCAGACGCGGGCGATCTCCGATGCGCTGAAGGCGCAGGCGGCGGATTACCTCGCCACCGTGGCACCGCTGATCCGTCCGCAAACCCTGTTTGGCGAATACCTGCAAGGCGCCCAGCGCAGCAGCGGGCGCGAAACCCAGGGCCACTTCCAGGCCCTGGTCGAACTCTACGAACGTATCGGCTCGGCCGCGCCGTTCCAGCTGGTCACCGAGCTGGAAGTACCGCTGAACCTGATCAGCACCACCCCCGAACTGTTCCCGCTGGAATACGACAAGGCCCTGGAGCACAGCGGCCAGGTCATCCGCATCACCAGCCCGACCCGCTGGGTGGTGGGCTTCCACGCCTTCGACCTGGCGCGGTTTCGCAACGTCATCAAAGACCCCAACCGCAGCAGCGCCGAGCTGTACCGCTTCGTGGTGCACTACCTGGTGCTGTTCTACTGCCTGAGCAAGTCGCCTGGCCTTGGCCGGCTGTTCGAGGGCCTGCGCTACAACCTCAGCTTCGAGCGCCTCAAGGGCTTTGGCGACCTGCCGTTCTGCGTCATCAGCTCGCCGGTGCGCTCTGAACTGCCCGACGACTCGGTCATCCGCAGCAGCACGCAGATTGCCGGCAACACCAGCTTCGAAGAGCTGGTGGGCCGCGACAACATCCTGGAAATGAACGACGAAATCCGTCAGCGCCTGCTGCTGACGATCGAAGGACTGTAACGCGCAGCGCCCGGCAACGGGCCGCGCAATGATTCGCAGCGAATTGCTCGCACTGGAGAACACGATGGCGAAGAAGGAAAGCACTCAGCACAAACTCGACCGCGTTCGCGCGCCTCGGGTCCATATCACCTACGACGTGGACATCGGCGATGCCATCGAGAAAAAGGAGCTGCCCTTCGTCGTCGGCGTACTGGGCGACTTCTCCGGCAACCCGCTGGAGCCCCTGCCCAAGCTCAAGGACCGCAAGTTCGTGTTCATCGACCGCGACAACTTCAACGGCGTGCTCAAGGGCATCAAGCCACGCCTGACCTACCGCGTCGACAACACCCTGGCCAAGAACGGCACCCAGCTGGGCGTGGAGCTGAACTTCAACAGCCTCGAAGACTTCGAGCCACAGAACGTGGTCAAGCAGGTGGAGCCGCTGCGCAAGCTGCTGGAAGTGCGCAACAAGCTGGCCGACCTGCGCAACAAGATGGGCGGCAACGACAAGCTCGAAGAGCTGCTGATGGACGTGCTGCAGAACACCGAGAAGCTCAAGACCCTGGGCAAGGAATTCGGCCGTGAAGCCGAAGTGAAAGACCCATCCAGCAGCGATCGCGCCTGAGCAGGAGCCCGAACATGACCGACAAGCAAACCGCACCGCAACAGGCCGGCGACCTGGTCGAAGTGGAAAACTTCGCGCCACAGGCATCGTTGCTCGACAGCATCATTTCGCAAAGCCGCGTGGCCCGCTCCGACACCGAGCGCAACCGCACCCGCGACCTGATTGGCGAACTGGTGAACCAGGTGCTCGAGGGCGAGATGACCCCGAGCAAGGACCTGATCGCCGTGCTCGATTCGCGTATCGCGGAGATCGATTCGATGCTTTCCGAGCAGATGAACGAAATCATGCACGCCCGTGAGTTCCAGCAGCTGGAAGCCTCCTGGCGCGGCCTGAAATACCAGGTAGACCAGACCGAGACCAGCACCACGCTGAAGATCCACCTGCTCAATGCCTCGAAGAAAGACCTGGTGCGCGACCTTAAGGCCGCCAGCGAATTCGACCAGAGTGCGCTGTTCAAGAAAGTCTACGAAGAAGAGTACGGCACCTTCGGCGGCGCGCCTTTCGGCATGCTGATCGGTGACTACGAGTTCAACCGCAACCCCGAAGACATGTACCTGCTGGAGGAGATCTCGCACGTCGCCGCAGCAGCCCATGCCCCGTTCATTTCGGCCGCCTCCCCCGAGCTGTTCGGCTGGGACTCCTTCACCGAGATGTCCGGCCCGCGTGACCTGGCAAAGATCTTCGACACCGTCGAATACGCCAAGTGGAAGTCGTTCCGCGCTTCGGAAGACTCGCGCTACGTCGGCCTTACCCTGCCGCACGTGCTCGGTCGCCTGCCGTATGGCCCCGATACCACCCCGGTGGAAGAATTCAACTTCGTCGAAAGCGTCGATGGCCGCGACCACAACAAGTACCTGTGGATGAACGCTGCCTATGCCCTCGGCACCCGCGTTACCGATGCCTTCGCCCGCTACGGCTGGTGCGTGGCCATCCGCGGCGTGGAAGGTGGCGGCCTGGTCGAAGGTTTGCCAACCCACACCTTCAAGACCGACGACGGCGAAATCGCCCTCAAGTGCCCGACCGAAATCGCCATCACCGACCGCCGCGAAAAAGAGCTGTCGGACCTGGGCTTCATTCCCCTGGTGCACTGCAAGGGCACCGACTATGCCGCGTTCTTCGGCACCCAGTCGGCGCAGAAGCAGAAGCAGTACAACACCGACATCGCCAACGCCAACGCGCGCCTGTCGGCCCAACTGCAGTACATCTTCGCCACTTCGCGCATCGCCCACTACATGAAGGCCATCATGCGCGACAAGATCGGTAGCTTCGCCTCGCGCATGGATGTGGAGCGCTTCCTCAACCAGTGGCTGGCCAGCTACGTGCTGCTCGACGACACCGCCAGCCAGGAAGCCAAGGCCAAGTTCCCGCTGCGCGAAGCCCGCGCCGAGGTGTTCGAAGTGCCGGGCAAGCCAGGTGTGTACAAGGCCGTGACCTACCTGCGCCCGCACTACCAGCTGGATGAGCTGACCGCTTCGCTGCGCCTGGTTGCCGAGCTGCCACAGGGCGCGCGCGGCTGACAGGCCGGTGTGTACAGGGATGACACATGAGTAACCAGGCCCGCCTGCTGCCCTCGCTGCTCGACCGACTGCTGGACGACCGTCCGTACCAGTCGGCCGAGCCAGCCGTGCAACGCACCTGCTCGTTGAGCGAGTACAAGGCCAGCATCGTCCGTGACCTGGAGGTACTGGTGAACACTCGCCAGAGCCTGGTCGCCGAAGAGCTGGAGGGCTACAGCCAGCTCGGTGGCTCCATCCTCGAATACGGCATGCCCGACTTCATCAGCCGCAGCGTGCTCGACCCGCATGATCGGCGCCTGATCCAGCAGCAACTGGAGCGGGCGATCAGCACAGGGGACCGGCGCTTTCGCCGTGTCCGCGTGCAGCTGCTGGCCCAGCAGAACGGCCACCGCATGTTGACCTTCCGCGTGGACGCCGTGTTGCGTCTGCAGGACATCAGCCGCCAGGTGTCATTCGACGCCGTGCTGCAGGTCAACACCCAGGAATACAAAGTGCAGAACCTCAACTGATGCTCGACGAACTGCTGCCCTACTACGAAAAGGAACTGTCGCACCTGCGCTTCCTCGGCCAGGAGTTTGCCGCGCAGTACCCGAAAATCGCTTCGCGGCTGTTGATCGAGGGTGACAACTGCGAAGACCCGCACACCGAGCGCCTGATCGAAGCGTTCTCGTTCCTGTCTGCGCGGGTGCACAAGAAGCTCGATGACGAGTTTCCGGAAATCGTCGAATCCTTCCTCGAGGTGCTGTACCCACACTACCTGCGCCCTACCCCATCGATGTCGATTGCCGAGCTGAGCCTGGGCAAGCACGAGAAAGTCACCGAAGCCTACCGGGTGGCGCGCCATACCGAGATGCATGCCAATGCCGTGGAAGGTGTGGTGTGCAAGTTCCGCACCTGCTACCCGGTAGAGCTGTGGCCGATTGCCGTGCAGCAGGCCTCGTTCGCCGAACTGGAGCGTTCGGCCTTCAACGGCCACAGCGCCGACCTGGTCGCACGCCTGCGCATCCGCCTGGCAGCCACCGGCGATGCCCTGTTCGGGCAGATGGAACTGGACCGCCTGCGGTTCTTCCTCGACGGCGAGGCGACCCTGATGCTGCAGCTGTACGAGCTGCTGTTCAACAACCTGGCCAAGGCCACCCTGAGCTTCCAGGACCAGGGCCGCAGCCGCGAAGTGGCCTTGCCGGCCGATGCCCTGAAAGCCGTGGGCTACGCCCGTGACGAAGGCCTGGTGGACTACTCCGAGCGCTCGTTCCTGGGCTACCGCCTGCTGCACGAGTACTTCACCTTCCCCGACAAGTTCATGTTCTTCGACCTGAACGGCTTTGCCCGCATCCTGCAGGGCAAGGCCATCGAGCAGGTCGAGATCAACTTCTATTTCTCCGACTACGACCTCAGCGAGCGCCTGGCGCGGCTGACACAGAACATCGGGCGCAACAACTTCAAGCTCAACTGCACACCGATCATCAACCTGTTCCGCCAGCAAGCCGAGCCGATCAAGCTGACCCACACCCAGCACGAATACCCGGTCACTCCCGATACACGGCTGCACAACGCTGCCGAAGTCGTCTCGATCGACCGCGTACGGCGGGTGCGCAAACTCGGCGGCATCGACCAGGTCGCCACCTGCCACCCGTTTTTCGAACCCCGTGGCGAGCAGGACCCGCACAGCAGCTTCTGGGTGGCGCGCCGGCGCATCCAGGGTGACGCCACCGCCATGAGCATCCGCGTGGTCGACCGCGACCTGGAGCTGATCGACGCCAGCAGCGACACCCTCAGCATCGGCCTTACCTGCAGCAACCGCGATGTACCGCTGATGCTGCCGTTCGGGGGCGAACGTGGTGACTTCAACATTCCCGCCAACTCGGTGATCAAGGATATCCGCTGCCTGCGCAAGCCCACCTCCACGGTGCGTGTGCCCCTGGGCAAGGGCCTGATCTGGCGGTTGATCGCCCACCTGTCGCTGAACCATATGTCGCTGGTCAGCCAGGGCCGCGAAGTGCTGCTGGAGCTGTTGTCGCTGTACAACTACCGCAATGTTTCCGCCATTCGCAAACAGATCAACGGCATCAAGGCGATCAGCAGCGAGCCGGTGGTCGCACGCATCGGCCACCCGCGGCCGAACTTCGTACGTGGCGTCGGCATCACGCTGACCCTGGATGAAAGCCAGTTCATCGGCAGTGGCGTGTACCTGTTCGGCATGGTGCTGGACCACTTCTTCGGCCAGTACTGCTCGATGAACAGCTTCACCCAACTGACCCTGCGCACCCAACAACGAGAAAAGAGAGTCGTCCAATGGCCAGCACGCACCGGCGATCAGCCCCTGGTCTGATCGATCAGGCCCGAGCCGAGCCGCACCGATTCGAATTCTTTCAATTGGTGCGCCTGCTCCGCCTGCACTACAGCCGTACCGGGCGCATGGACCTGGCAACCCGGCCGCACGAAGACCCGCTGCGTTTTCGTACCCAGCTGTCGCTGGCGTTCCCGGCCAGCGAGGTCAGCGACCTGCACTTCGAGCGCGAAGGCAAGGTGTCGCCGGCCGGCTTGCCGCTGTCGGAAGTGCAGGTCACCTTCATGGGCCTGGTCGGGCCGTCAGGCGTACTGCCGCGCCCGTATACCGAGCTGCTGCTGGAGCGCCACGTGCAGTATCGCGACGATGCCGCCCACGCGTTTCTCGACATCTTCTCGCACCGCATGACCACGCTGTTCTACGAGGCCTGGCAGAAGTACAAATTTCATATCGAGCACGAGCGCAATGGCACTTCGGGCTTCGATGGCTACCTGCTCAACCTGGTCGGCCTCGGCCCGCGCGCGCAGCAACTCAAGTTCGAGCAGCAACCAACCGCGCTGCGCCGCGAGCTGTTCAGCTACTTTGCCGGCCTGCTCAGCCAGAAGCCGCGCAACGCGCTGAACCTCGAACGCATGCTCGGCTTCTATTTCTCGCTGCCGATCAAGGTCCGCCAGTTCGCCGGGCGCTGGCTGCACCTGCAGCCCGAACAATGCACCCAGCTCGGCCGCCGCAATGCCCAGCTCGGCCACAGCGCCGTAGCCGGCAACCGGGTCTGGGACTACCAGTCGTGCATCCGCATCGAGCTGGGGCCGCTGAGCCTGGCCGATTACCAGCGCTTCCAGCCGGGCACCGCGTGCTACCGCAAGCTGGTCGAGCTGGTGCGCTTCTATATAGGCGCCGAACTGGATTTCGAAATTGCCCCGCGCCTCAAGCGCGAGGCGGTGCCACGCGCCCAGCTGGGCCGCAGTGGCAATGTCGCCCTGGGCTGGCTGGGCTGGCTCAAACGCCCTGGTCGTGACGCGGAGCCTTCGCGTTGCGCCGTCTTCCACATTCCTTACGATGGGGTCGCCTTGTGAACCTGAAGTCTCTGTTCGCCAAGCTCAACGAAACCAGCCGCACGGCCACGGAAAGCGCGGCGGCCCTGTGCCTGTCGGAGCACCATTACGACGTGGAGGTGGAGCATCTGCTGCTGCAGTTGCTCGATAACAGCGACAGCGACCTGGCGCCGATCCTGCGCCACTACGAAGTAGTCGCCGAGCGCTTGCAGGCGCAGCTGGTCACGGCCCTGGGCACCTTCAAGAAAGGTAATACCCGCACCCCGGCGCTGTCGCCGCACATCACCCGCATGATCGAACAGGCCTGGTTGCTGGCGTCGATCGAATACGGCGTCGGCCAGGTGCGCAGCGCTCACCTGCTGCAGGCCCTGCTCGACGATGCCGAACTGCGTCGCGTGGTGATCGCCTCGGCGCCGGAGCTGGAGAAAATCAACGCCGATGACCTGCGCCTGAACCTTGCCGCGCTGGTGGAAGGCAGCGCCGAGTCCCGGCAGGCCAGCCCGCTGGCCAGCCCGGCAGCGCCAGTAAACAGTGCGAGCAAGGCCGGCGGCAAGACCCCGGCGCTGGACCAGTACACGGTCAACCTCACCCAGAGCGCCCGCGAAGGCCGCATCGACCCGGTGCTGGGCCGCGAGTTCGAAGTAAGGCAGATGGTCGATATCCTTACCCGTCGCCGCCAGAACAACCCGATCCTCACGGGCGAGGCCGGGGTCGGCAAAACCGCCGTGGTCGAAGGCCTGGCCCTGCGCATCGCCCAAGGTGACGTGCCGGCGGTGCTCAAGGATGTGGCCCTGCACACCCTCGACCTGGGCCTGCTGCAGGCCGGCGCCGGGGTCAAGGGCGAGTTCGAGAACCGCCTCAAGGCAGTGATCGAAGAGGTCAAACGCAGCCTGCACCCGATCATCCTGTTCATCGACGAAGCCCACACTTTGATCGGTTCCGGTGGCCAAGCCGGGCAGAACGACGCCGCCAACCTGCTCAAACCGGCCCTTGCCCGTGGCGAGCTGCGCACCATCGCCGCCACTACCTGGGCCGAATACAAGAAGTACTTCGAGAAGGACGCCGCCCTCGCCCGCCGCTTCCAGGTGGTCAAGGTGGAAGAACCCGACGAAGACAAGGCCATCCACATGCTGCGCGGCCTGCTCGGCAAGATGCGCGAACACCACAAGGTAGCGGTGATGGACGAAGCGCTGGTGCAGGCCGTGCGCCTGTCCAACCGCTACATCACCGGCCGCCAGCTGCCCGACAAGGCGGTCAGCGTGCTCGATACCGCCTGCGCGCGCATTGCCCTGGCGCAATCGTCGCAACCTGGTGCCCTGGAAGACTGCCGCCGCCAGATTGACAACCTGCAGGCCGAAATCGCCGTGCTCGGCCACGAAGCCGGCAAAGGCCACGACCACACTCGCCGCCTGGGCGAGCTGCAGGCTGCCCTGCAGGCCGAGCAGCAGCGGGAGCAGCAGTTGAACACGCAGTGGCAACAGGAGCTGGAACTGGTCGAACAGCTCAAGGCGCTGGACGCCGCCAGCGAGGCCGATGCCAAGCAGCTCAACGCCCTGCGTGCCGAACTGGCCCGCGTGCAAGGCGACCAGCCTCTGGTCCATGCCCTGGTCGACAGCGGCGCCATCGCCCAGGTCATCAGCGGCTGGACCGGTATCCCGCTGGGCAAGATGCTGCGTGACGAGATCGACACCGTGCAGCGCCTGCCGGCCCTGCTTGGTGAGCGCGTGCTGGGCCAGGACCACGCCCTGCACGAAATCGGCAAGCGCATCAAGATTTCCCGCGCACGCATGGAAGACCCGAACAAACCGATCGGTGTGTTCCTGCTGCTCGGCCCCAGCGGCGTCGGCAAGACCGAAACCGCCCTGGCCCTGGCCGATACCCTGTACGGCGGTGAACGCAACCTCATCACCATCAACATGTCCGAGTACCAGGAAGCCCACACCGTTTCGAGCCTCAAGGGCTCGCCTCCCGGCTATGTCGGCTACGGCGAAGGCGGCGTGCTGACCGAGGCGGTGCGTCGCAAGCCGTACAGCGTGGTGTTGCTCGACGAGGTGGAAAAAGCCCACCCCGACGTGCTCGAACTGTTCTTCCAGGTGTTCGACAAGGGCGTGCTGGACGATGGCGAAGGCCGCGAGATCAATTTCCGCAACACGGTGATCATCCTCACTTCCAATACCGGTACCGAGCGCATCATGCAGACCTGCCTGAACGCCACCGAGCTGCCGACGCCCGCAGCGATCGTCGAAGACCTGCGTGACCAGCTCAACCATGTGTTCAAGCCGGCCTTCCTCGGCCGCCTGAGCATCGTGCCGTTCTACCCGGTGCAGGACCAGATCCTCGAGCGCATCGTCGCCCTCAAGCTCGAACGCATCGCCAAGCGCTTCGCCCGCAACCACCAGGCCGAGCTCAGCTACGACCAGGCGTTGGTCAAGGCCATCGCCGCGCGCTGCACCGAGGTCGACAGCGGTGCCCGCAACATCGACAACATCCTGTCCCAGACCCTGATGCCCGAGCTCGCCCAGCGCGTGCTCGAGCGCATGGCCCAGGACACGCCGATCCAGCGTCTTGCGATCGAGCTGGGCAGCGATGGCGATTTCGCCTATCGCGTGGCCTGACCAGTACACGGAGGTTTTGCCGTCATGCAACACAAGCACACCGCCCTCAAACGCCTGACCACAGCTGCCTTGCTGGTGGCGCTGGCCGGCTGCGGGGTCACCGACCGTATCGGCAAGCGCATGGAAGACAGCTGGGCGGCCGACATGCTGGCCGACAGCGAAAAGGTCATCCTGACCTCCGACGGCGGCAACCAGCTCAACCCCGATGCCGAGGGCAAGCCGCTGTCGGTGGTGATGCGCGTGTACCAGCTGACCGACCTCGAACGCTTCGCCGCGACCGATGCCGAGACCCTGTGGGACACCCCGGAAAAGGCCTTGGGCAACACCCTGGTGGAAGCCCGCGAAATCACCCTGCTGCCGGGCATCGGCCAGATCGACCAATGGCCACTGGCCAAAAGCGCTCGCTACGTCGGCGTGGCAGCTTTCTTCCGCAACGAACAGGACGCGCGCTGGAAGGTCGCCTTCGACGCCAACTCGCTGCGCAAGGACGGTATCTGGTTCTCTTCCGACGGCCTGCGGGTGCTGGTGGACAACACCGAAATCAGCGCCATGCGTGGCGTCGACGTACTGAACAAACCGCCGACTGCCGACCAGCTGGCAGCCGCGCAGAAGGCCCGGGACAACGCACCGACGCTCACCGACAAGGTGCAGGACGCCGTGCTCGACAAGGCCAGCGATGCCGCCAGCAAATCGGCACAGAACACCATGGATTCAACCTTCAACTCTTTAGTGGATAGCGTCAAATGAGCAAGCAGAGCCGGGTGATGTGGTCGGAAGGCATGTTCCTGCTGCCCCAGCACTTCCAGTACCAGGATGAGTTCCACCAGCACCAGCTGGCCGAGGCGACCCTGCGCACCACCCCATTCCATTGGGGTGTGCAGGTACTGCAGGTGGATGAGGACGCCCTGGCCAACGGTTCGCTGCAGCTCAAGCGCCTCAAGCTGGTGTTCCCCGATGGCAGCCTGTACGACGCGCCGCAGCATGACCCGCTGCCGGCTGCCCGCGACCTCAAGGACCTGCTCAAGGCCAACGACCTCAAGGTCCATGCTGCCTTGAAACTGCCCGAGCCATTCGGCCTGAACTATGTCGAGGACGGCCAGGAACACAAGGCCGCGCGGCGTTTCCGCAAGCAGTTCGATACCCTGCCCGACCTCAATGAAGGCGAGCTGGAAAACGAAATCACCAGCCTGCGCCTGAACGTGGTGCTGCTGGTGGACGGTGACAGCCTGGACGGCTACAGCCACTGCCCGCTGGCCAGGCTGACCCGCAACAGCATGGGCGGTTTCAATCTCGACCCGCATTTCGTCCACCCCACTCTGCATCTGGGCAGCCACGAGACCCTGGCCGGCATCGGCAAGCGCCTGCTCGGCG
The DNA here is from genome assembly GCF_013305685.1 of Pseudomonas sp. 13159349. Taxonomy (NCBI): domain Bacteria; kingdom Pseudomonadati; phylum Pseudomonadota; class Gammaproteobacteria; order Pseudomonadales; family Pseudomonadaceae; genus Pseudomonas; species Pseudomonas sp. 13159349. Next base: position 3,209,785 of record NZ_CP045553.1, read on the forward strand.
CCCTGCAGGCCAAGAGCAAGGCCCTGTCCGGCCGACGCCGCGAACGCGCCGACCAGATCGCCGAGTTCGGCTCCAGCGACGTAACCCTGTTCTGGCTGCTGAACACCGTCAACCGCGCCCACCCGCAGCTGGCCCATCTGCTGGCGCACCCGCGCCTGCACCCCGAGCGCCTGTACCTGTTCCTCGCCGACCTGGCGGGTGGCCTGCTGACGTTCACCCTGGACACCCAGCTCAGCGACATCCCCGAATACGACCATCACGACCCGGCCGCGTCGCTGGTCAAGCTCGACGAGATGATCCGGGTGATGCTCGACAACGTGGTGCCCAACCAGTGCATCGTCATCAACCTCAACCAGACCAAGCCGTCGTACTGGCAGGGCCAGTTGCACGATCCACGCCTGACCGAGGCCGACTTCTATATCTCGGTCCATGCCGACATGCCTGGTGCCAGCCTGCTGGAGCTGGTACCGCGGGCATTCAAGGTCGGCTCGCCGGAAGACATCGAGGTGGTGGTCAACAGCGCGATGCCCGGCGTCACGCTCAACCATGCCGCACGGCTGCCCAACGCAATACCGGTGCGCCTGGACAACCAGTACTTCGCCATCGAGCCGCATGGCCATGTCTACGAGCGAATGATGAATGCCCAGACCATCTGCTTCTACGCGCCCAGCGCCTTTACCAACCTCAAGCTTGAACTGATGGCGGTGCTCAAATGACCGAAGCCGTATTGCAACAGGGCGCCGTCGCGGCCGCCAACGACAAACCGACGCTCAAGGACCTGGTCCAGGACTTCATCAGCATGGCCCTGATCGTGCGGCGTGGTCGTCAGGTCACCTCGGTGCCGGCCTTCGAAGCCAGCGTGGAACGCTTCTTCGCCAACCTGGAACGCGAAGCCCGCGCTGCCAACTACAGCGCCGAACAGGTCAAGGACACCCAGTACGCGCTGTGTGCCTTCCTCGACGAGAGCGTGCTGCGCGCGAGCGACAACCAGCTGCGCCAGCACTTCGAGCTGCAGCCGCTGCAGTTCCGCTACTTCGGCGTGCACCTGGCGGGTGAAGGCTTCTTCGAGAAGGTCGATGCGCTGCGTGCCGACGTCAAGCAGAACATCGATGTGCTCGAGGTCTACCACCTGTGCCTGGCCTTGGGCTTCGAGGGCAAGTTCAGCCTCGGCCAGAAAGACCAGCTGCGCTACCTGGCCAATACCCTGGGCCAGGATATTGCCCGCTACCGCAAGGCGCCCAAAGCACTGTCACCGGACTGGGCACTGCCCGACCAGGTGTCGCAGATGCTGCGCCACGAGGTGCCGCTGTGGGTTTACCTGGCGCTGATCGCGCTGGTCTGCGTCGCCGTGTACCTGACGCTGGACTGGTTGCTGGACAAGGACGTCGCCGCCCTTTCCGAACAAATCCGCCAGCTGTTCAGTGCCTGAGCAAACGTCAGGTAGCCGAGTCAGGAAGACATGAAAACATTACTGCGCCTTTTGAAGAATTTCTGGTTTCTCCTGCTGCTGCTGTGGCTGGCGAGCCTGTTGACCTGCTGGTTGGTCGCCCCGTTGCTGCCATGGCTGCAACAGCACCTGCCCGAAGCACTGGCAATCATCAGCGCCTGCTTCCTGCTGGTGATCGTGCTGCGCCAATACCAGCGCATTCGCGCCGAGCACAACCTGGAGAACCTGCTGCAGATCGAGGTTGATCGCTCGTGGAATGCCACTGGCGAGTTCCGTGACCAGCAGGTGCTGCGCGAACGCCTCAAGCATGCCATTGCCATGTTGCGCACCGACCGCTCCGCTGGAGGCGGTGGCAAGGCGGCACTGTCCGACTTGCCCTGGTACCTGGTGGTTGGCATGTCGGCAGCCGGCAAGACCTCGCTGCTGACCCATTCCGGCCTGTCGGCCAGCATTGCCACGGCCAACGACAGCGAAAGCGGCACCCAGCACTGCGACTGGTACTTCAGCCCCGACGCGGTAATGATCGACACCGCCGGCCGCTATTTGCGTGATGACCAGTCGGCCAGCGAGTTCTCGGCCTTCCTGCGCATGCTGCGCAAGCAGCGCGGCAAGGCGGCGATCAATGGCCTGGTAATGGTGGTCAGCCTGCCCGAGCTGCTGGCAGCCAACAGCGACGAACGCAATGCCCTGGCGGCCCAGCTGGTGGCGCGGGTGGAAGAATACGCCGAGTGCCTCGACGCCAACCCGCCGGTGTACCTGATGCTGAGCAAGACCGACCAGTTGCCGGGCTTCAGCCAGGCGTTCGACGGCCTTGACCTGCATGAACGCCAGCAACCGCTGGGCATGACCTTCGGCCTGTCGGAAATCCGCAACAACGGCCTGCACGCCGTGCTGCAGACGCGCCTGGGCAACCTGCAGAACCACATTCGCCAGCATGTCGACGCACAGGTGATCGCCCTCGGTGCCGAAGCCGACAGCACCCTGCTGAACTTCCCGCAATACTTCGCCGCACTCAGCGGTGTCCTCGAGCAGTTCCTGGAGCACTTCACCCGCGGCCATCGCGGCGGTGCCCCGCTGCTGCTGCGCGGCCTGTACTTCACCAGCGCCCTGCAGACCGGGCAGCAGCTGGGGCAGGTATACGAAGACGTCATCGCCGACGAATTCGCCCTGCAAGCCGCCTACGATGAGCACACCGAGAACGTCGGCAAGGCCGCGGGCAACCGCAGCTACTTCATCACCGACACCTTCCGCCAGGTGATCTTCCCCGATCGCGACCTGACCCTGTACCAGTCGCGCCTGGGCCGCCAGGCTGCGTTCAGCCCGCTGCTGCTGGGCCTGGCCGCCGCCACCGGGTTGCTGTTCATCGGTTGGCAGGCACTGTCGTTCACCAATAACCGCCAATGGCTGGACAGCCTGCGCGTGCAGCTGGCGCAGATCGAGCAGGCAGAAGACCGCGAGCAGCAGCTGGCCGCTGGCAAGGGCCTGGAAGTGCTGCGCGAACAGATGGCCCGCGTCGAAAACCATCGCCTGCAGGGTGTACCACTGCAGTTGGGGGGTGGCCTGTACCATGGCGAAGCCATCCACCAGGTGACTCGCACCGCCTACCTGGCGCAACTGCGCAGCCAGGCGCTGGAGCCGATCGCACGCAGCCTGCAAGTGCAGATGCGGGCCTTCAACACCTTCGCCAACGGTATCAACCAGGAGCTGGAATTCACCCCGGCCCCGACACCGAAAAAACGCAATGGCAAGCCGCTGGCCCCGGCCATTGCAGCCAAGGCCCAGGCTGCGCTGGGCAACAGCCGCGCCGGTGCCTATGCCGCCAAGGTCAACCTGGCCACCGCCAGCGATGCCGCCGAGCTGTCTGCCACCACCGGTGGCCTGTCACTGTCCGAAGAAATGCTCGGGCGCCTCGACGAACAGCAGGTGGCCTCGATCATCGATGCCTACAACACCCTCAAGCTGTACCTGTTGCTGACCGAGCCCCAAGGCCATCCGGACCCGGCCTTCGTCGCTGCCAACCTGCCCCAGGCCTGGGCCAGCGCCGCCACCGAAGGCACTCCGGCCGACGCAGCCGTGATCGCAGAAAATGCCCCGCTTTACGTACAGTTGCTGGAACAAGGCCAGGCGCCGTCGTTGCCGCGTAACGAACAGCTGATCAACGAAACCCGGCAAAACCTCAAGTCATTCATGATCTCCAGCTCGCTGGTCGATCGCGAGTACCTGCGCCTGCAACTCGAGTCGAGCCGCCAGTTCCCGGCCCTGAGCCTTAACGACCTGGTGCCGCAACCGGGCCGCGCGTTGCTGTATGGCTCCGCTGGCGTACCGGCAATCTATACCCGCCAGGGCTGGGACACCTTCGTCAAGCCGGAACTGATCAAGCTGGTGTCGGGCAACCTGCGCAACGAGTCGGACTGGGTGCTGGACGGTGAAGGCGGCGATGCCATCGTGCAGAAGGCCAACTTCGTGCGCGAGTTCATGACCCGCTACAAGCGCGACTACACCCAGGCCTGGTACAAGATGGTCAGCAGCGTGGGGGTACGCCACTTCGCCGACCTGGCCTCGGCCACCCAGCAGCTGGGGCTGCTCAGCGACGTGCAGAACTCGCCGGTAAAGAACCTGCTGGCGGCGGTCAATGACAACACCCAGTGGGACCTGCCGGTCAAGCACGCCATCCCGGCCCCCGGTAGTACCCGCGAAGACGGCTTCTGGAGCAAGGTCTCCGGCCTGCTCGACACCAAGGACGCCCTGCCCGCCAACGTCGCCCCGGCCCTGCCGGCGGTGGACGACGGCAGCCTGGCCAAGCGCTTCGAACCGGTGGCGCGGGTATTTGCCGAAAACAACGCCGAAGGCGCCGACAGCACCATCATGGACCGCTACCTGGCCGCCTTGCGCAAGCTCAAGGTGCGCATGAACAACATCCAGCGCTCGCAGGATGTGGGCAAGAGCAGCAAGCAGCTGATCAGCGAGACCCTGGAAGGCCAGCCGAGCGAGATCACCACCGTGCGCAACTACGTGGAGAGCAGCGTCGACACCAGCCAGGACGGCCTGTCGCGCTCGCTGCAGGGGCTGTTCAGCCTGCCTATCCAGTATGCCTGGGCGACCCTGCGCGACCCGGCCGGCCAGCAGATCGCCAAGGCCTGGGCGCAGCAGATCGCCAAGCCTTGGGAACAGGTCATGGCGCACCGCTACCCGATTGCCGGCAGCAGCCGCAACGAGGCGTCGGTAAAGGACCTGCAGCGCTTCGTCGACCCCGACAGCGGCCTGCTGCCGGCCTTCAAGCGCAACGAAATCGGCAACCTGGCCGGGGGTGAAGGCCTGGGTGTGGGCGACGGCAAGGCACCGGCGCTGGTCAACCCAGGCATGCTCAACAGCATCGACAAGGCCAGCTCCGTGGGCCAGGTGATCGCCAGCCTGTCGGACCGTGACAACGGCTTCGAAATCATGCTGGAACCTTCTGCCAACTTCACCGACATCGTGTTCACCCTCGATGGCCAGGAACAGCACTACCGCAACGGCCGCAGTAGCTGGAACCGCTTCGCCTGGCCGGGCACCAGCAACGCTCCGGGTGCCCGCCTGGATGTGGTCACCCTCAGTGGCGCGCGGGTCACCGTGTTCGACTTCCCCGGGCGCTGGGGCCTGCTGCGCATGAACGAAAGCGCCCGGGTCGAAGACCTGGACGGCATTCAGCAACGCTTCAGCTGGAACACCGCCAGCGGCCGCGTGAGCCTTGTAGTGCGCAACTTCGGTGGGGTGAAACTGACCGACCTGGGTGATGTCAAGGCGCTGAGCGCCCTCAACGACAGGGGCGCCCAATGATCGGTTGCTTCGGCAAGCTGCCGTCGAGCGCAGACTTCGTCAGCCTGCATGGCGCGGCGGAAGAAGTCTGCGAGTTCGACGCCTGGCTGCAGTCTGCGCTGGCGGCCATGCGCCACCGCGAAGACTGGCAGGCATTGTTCGACGCACTGCCGATGTGCTTCTTCAATTACCGCGCGAGCAACGGCAACTGGCTGCTGGGTGGCCTGCTCAGCTCGCGGGATGCCAGCCAGCGACGCTACCCGTTCTTCATCTTCCAGTTGCTCAAGGGCGAGGGAGCCACGATGCTGGTGAACCCGTTCACCCTCGGCGAGCTGTTCAGCGCGCAGATCAAGCCGATGCTGCACCAGGCGGTGCAGGGCGCTGACTGCGCCAGCCTGTTCGAACGCATCAAGGCCCTGCGGCCGCTGCAGGCCCAGGACCTCGACCTGTTTCGCCAGGTGCACGCCAAATTCCTCAAGGATTTCAGCTTGGCCGATGTCGCCCGCGCCCTGCTGCGCTCCTGGCCGGACTTCAAAAGTGACAAGGCGCTTGCGCTGCTGCAGGCAAGCCGAGCCGTGCTGCACAACGATTTCGCCGGTGGCATCGAGCTGCCCTTGCCGGCCGAACGCGGCCTGAAAAACCCTACCGCCGACCTCTGGCTGACCTGGCTGACCCGCATGAGCCGGCAGCCCGGCGTGCCGGCGGTGAGCCTGCTGGCCGACGACTTCATGAAACCACGGCTGTACTGCCTGCCGTCGCGCCACGCCAACTGTGCCTACCGCCTGCTCAGTGGTTGCGCCGAAGCAGGTCAGCATCTGGAGCCGCTCGACCCGCTGACGGTAGCGCCACGGCTGCACGATTACGACCGATCTCTTGAACATGTCATCGACCAGTTCGTCGATGCGCTGGATGCGACACCTGTATGAACAAGATCAAGTACTACTGCCTGCGCTACCAACCCTACCTGCTGGGAGTGGCGTTCTTCCTGGCGATCTTCCTGGTCTGGGCCATCGGTTGCGCCCTGGGCTTCGCCTCGCTGCATAGCCTGCTGGCCGGGATCGGCGTGTTCCTGATGCTGTCGGCAGGCTATGTACTGCTGCTTTATCGCGGCGCCGGCCAGCACCACAACCTCGAAGGGTTACTGCGCGACGATGCCGACCAGGCGGTACTCAACGCCACCCCCGCCGACCGCGAAGAAGTAAGCCTGCTGCGCGAACGCCTGCTGCAGAGCATCGAGCGCCTGCGCAGCAACACACCTCGTGGCACCTCGGCCAAGGACGCGCTGTACGCCCTGCCCTGGTACCTGGTGATCGGTCAGCCGGCCGCCGGCAAGAGCACGATGATCCTGCAGTCGGGCCTGAACTTCCCCTATGCCGAACGCGAAGGCGCACGGGTTGCGGGGCTTGGCGGCACGCGCAACTGCGACTGGTTCTTCAGCTCCGAAGCCGTGCTGCTGGATACCGCCGGGCGCTACATGAACAGCCCCGAAGAAGCCGGCAAGTGGCGCGGCTTCCTGCAGCTGTTGCGCCAGCATCGCCAACGCCGCCCTCTCAACGGCTTGATCGTCAGCGTCAGCATCGCCGACATCCTGCATGGCTCGGCCGAGGACCAGGACCGCGTGGCCAAGCGCCTGCGTGAACGGATCCAGGAAAGCTGCGCGCTGCTGGAAGTGCGCCTGCCGATCTACCTGGTGTTTACCAAGTGTGACCTGATCCCCGGCTTCACCCCGTTCTACCGCCAGCTGGATGACGCTGCGCGTGGTGAAGTGATGGGCAAGACCTTCTCGCACAAGGGTTACGCGCAGGCCGACTGGGGCCAGCGCTTCGGCAAGGCGATGGACGAACTGACCGGTTACTGGCAGCAGGTGGCGAGCCAGCACCTGGTGCAGCAGGACATTCAGGTCACCCGGCAGAACAACGCTGCCTACCGCTTCCCGCTGGAGCTGGCCGCGCTCAAGCCGCGCCTGCAGCAGTTCGTCGACAGCCTGTTGCGTGCCAACCCGTACCAGAATGCCGAAATGCTGCGCGGGTTCTATTTCACTGCCGCACTGCAGGCCGACGAAGCCCTGTGGGGCAGCCACGGCCAGCATGTGGCCGAACGCTTCGCCCTCGAACATGCCGAAGGCACCGCCACTGCCGTCAGCCAGCCGGCGCCGCTGTTCATCAACAGCCTGTTCCGCAAGGTGATCATCCCTGACCAGCACCTGGTGGCGCTGTACACCAGCAACACGCGGGAGCGCCGGCGCAAGGCGGGCTGGGTTGCCGCCACCGGCCTGGCAGCCCTGGTGCTGTGCAGCCTGTGGGGCTGGTCGTACCTGAACAACCGCGCCACCCTGGCCAGCATCGCCGACGAACTGGCCCAGGCCAAGGCCGACGACCAGGCTGCCCGCGGCCAGTACGCCGCCTGGCATAGCCTTGACCGCTTGCGCTTCTGGGCCGAGCACTACTATCAGCAGCACCGCGAACAGGGCGTGCCGCTGGGCATGCGCCTAGGCCTGTACCAGGGCCATGAGGTCGAGCCGCTGCTGCGCAGCCGTTACTTCGCCACGCTGCAGAACGTGATGCTCAAGCCCACGGCAGACAACCTGACCCGCACCCTGTACCTGCTGACCACGATCAAGGTGTACCAGCGCAACACCCGCGAACTGCAGCCTGTGAGCGGCGTGGACAGCGTCGAGGCCGAGGCGCTGCCACATGACAACCGCGCGCAGTCGATCGCCGACTTCGGCAAGGCGGCGCTGGATACCTACGTGATGCTCTCGCCGGCCCGACGCGAAAACGCCGACCCGGCGTTTCTCAAGGCGCACCTGCCCGACTACTGGTACCCGGCCATCGCTCGCCATACCGGCAAGAGCATGGCCGCGGCCGCCAGCGAGGCCGGCGGCAACCAGGACTACCTGTACGCCAGCCGCCAGATCACCTTCTACAGCGACCAGATTCGTGAGCCGGATGTGCCGCGTATCCTCGACAACGCCTTCCTGATGTCCAGTTCGCGCAATTACATCGACAGCCTGCGCGCCCAGTCGCTGCGTTCGATCGAGACCATCACGCTGGAGTCCGACACCCTGTTCGCCTTCGGCCGCGCAGACTTCCAGAGCCTGAAGAGCGAAGGCCAGAGCCAGCTGAGCGCGATCGCCAGCAAACTGCTGAACACGCCCAACATCGGCAAGATCATCATTTCCGGCCACGCCGACCAGCTCGGCGACAGCCAAGGCAACCTGCAGGTTTCGAAACAGCGGGCGCAGACCATTCGCACCTACCTGGTCGGCAAGGGCGTACCTGCCGAACTGGTGGTCGCCCAGGGCGAAGGCAGCCGCAAGCCGCTGGTCAACTGCGACCTGCAGCAACCGCGGGCGCAACTGATCAAGTGCCTGGAGCCCAACCGCCGGGTGGAAATCGAAGTACGCGGGCTCAACTGAAGCCCGCTGCAAGAACCGGCTACCCGGGCCTCACAGGAGGAGGCCCGGGTAGCGGAAAGCTACCTCTGCCGACAGGTTCGGCGAGGTCAAAACCAAGGGGCGCATGAGCAACCCTTTAAATGTTGTTAATGGAGAGTTTCACAATGGCATTTGACGCGTATATCCAAATCGACGGCATCCCGGGCGAAGTACTGGATGCAAAGCACAAGGACTGGATCGAAGTGCTGGGCTACGAGTACGGCGCCACCCAGGCCACCTCGGCTACCGCCAGCTCCTCGGGCGGTGCGTCGTCCGAGCGTGTTGCCCTGAGCGACTTCAAGATCCGCAAGGCGGTCGACAAGGCTTCGGCCAAGCTGTTCGAACACTGCTGCACCGGCAAGCACATCGCCAAGCTGAAGCTGAACGTGAACCGCGCCGGTGGTGACAAGGTCACCTACCTGACCATCGACATGGAAGAAGTCGTGGTCTCCTCGGTGCGCTTCATCGCCGGTGGCAACCAGAACGGTGAAGACAAGGCTGTGAGCGACCTGCCGGTCGAAGAAATCAGCTTCAACTTCGCCCGCATCAAAACTACCTACACCCAGCAGAACCGCACCGACGGCCAGGCTGGCGGCAACATCGTCGGCGGCTGGGACCGCACCGCGAACAAAGTGTTTGCCTGATAACCTGCGTACCCGGGGGCCGCTACGGCGGCCCACATCCCACAGCGTGCCAGGTGACCTGGCACGCTGTTCATCTGCCATGACCAGAGTGTTTTATGCCTGAAATCCTCAATGACCTTTCGCTGGCAACGCTGACCGCACCCATCGAGGGTGGCAGTGGCGAAGACTTGAGCTTCTCTGCCTTGTTCGACCAGATCAAGGAGGCGCGCCGGGCAGACCCTGACTACCTGACCCAGGGCGACTGGCAAACCGACCTGAAGACCGCCGACTGGGAGCAGGTGGTCAACCTGTCGGCCCAAGGGCTGGCGCAGCAAAGCAAGGACCTGATGCTGGTAGCCTGGCTCAGCGAAGGGTTGGCCCAGCGTGAACATTTCGAAGGCATCACCTTTGGCCTTCGGCTGACCGAACAGGTACTGGAAGCATTCTGGGACACGCTGTACCCAACACTCGAAGATGGCCTGGACGAACGCGCTGCGCGGCTGTCCTGGCTGAAGACCACGCTCACCGACATTGCCGGTGGCTTGCCCATTACCCAAGGGCAGAATTTTGGCGTGTTGCGCTATGACGAATCACGCTACGTAGAAAACCTTGCCTTGCAGAACCCCAAGGCAATGCAGACCGCGCTGAACGAAGGCAAGATCAACGCCGAAATCTTCCAGCGCTCGGTGGCGCTTAGCGACACCGAACACCTGCGCACCAAGGCCCTGCAGATCGCCGCCAGCCTGGAGGCCTGCAACGCCCTGCAAGCCAGTGCCGACCGCCTGTTCGGCCATGAGGCGCCCAGCTTTGCCAGCCTTGCCGACATGCTGTCGCGCGCCAGCCAGCTGGCTGAAAAACTGCTCAAGGACCGCGGTGTCGAACTGCACCCCGCCACTGTGGCAGCGGCAGAACCCGAAGCCACTGTTGCCCCCACCAGCGAAGCAGGTGAACCGATGAACACACCCGTCCAGGCCACCACGCCTGCGCCGATGCGCACGACGCCACTGACCCGCGACGAAGCCTTCACCATGCTTGCGGGTATCGCCCAGTTCTTCAAGCAGAGCGAACCGCAAAGCCCGGTGCCTTACCTGATCGAACGCGCCATCAAGTGGGGCAACATGCCGCTGGAAGGCTGGCTGAGCGATGTGATCAAGGACAGCAACGTGGTGGACAACATTCGCGACGTGCTGGGCACCCGCGAGCCAAGATCCTGATGCTGTATCGGCTACCCGCGAAGAGGCCGGTACAGGCACCACAAATACTGCTAACGTGAGTGCTCTCAACCGCCAAGGACCGCTCAGATGCCGCCACGTTCACCCGCCCCCACCGGCTTCATTCGCGTTCGTGGCGCCCGCGAGCACAACCTGAAGAACATCGATGTGGATATCCCTCGCGACGCGCTGGTGGTATTCACGGGGGTGTCCGGCTCGGGCAAGTCCTCGCTGGCCTTCTCCACCCTCTACGCCGAAGCCCAGCGCCGCTACTTCGAATCGGTGGCGCCCTATGCCCGGCGCCTGATCGATCAGGTCGGCGTGCCGGACGTCGACGCCATCGAAGGCCTGCCGCCGGCCGTGGCCCTGCAGCAGCAACGCGGCACGCCGAGTGCACGTTCCTCGGTGGGCAGCGTGACTACACTGTCCAGTTCGATCCGCATGCTCTACTCCCGCGCCGGCAGCTACCCGGCCGGGCAACCGATGTTGCATGCCGAGGACTTCTCGCCCAACACCCCGCAAGGTGCCTGCCCGGAGTGCCATGGGCTGGGGCGGGTCTATGAAGTGAGTGAAGCGACCATGGTCCCCGACCCGTCGCTGACCATCCGCGAACGGGCCGTAGCGGCCTGGCCGATGGCCTGGCAGGGGCAGAACCTGCGGGACATTCTGGTGACCCTGGGCTATGACGTCGATACCCCCTGGCGCGACCTGCCCCAGCAGCAACGCGACTGGATTCTCTACACCGAAGAAACACCCACGGTGCCGGTGTATGCCGGCCTGACCCCGGCGCAGACCCGCGCTGCGCTCAAGCGCAAGCTCGAGCCGAGTTACCAGGGCACCTTCAGCGGTGCCCGGCGCTACGTGCTGCACACCTTCATGCACTCGCAGAGCGCGCAGATGCGCAAGCGTGTGTCGCAGTACATGCGCCCCAGCCCATGCCCGCAGTGCCAGGGCAAGCGCCTCAAGCGTGAGGCGCTGGACGTAACCTTCGCCGGCTGCGACATAGGCGAGCTGTCGCGGTTGTCGTTGCAGGCGCTGGCCGAGGTGTTCCGTCAGGTTGCTGCGCCAGGCTATCTGGAGCAGCACGACGGCAACCTGACCCTGGAAAAACGCCTCGCCGCGCAACGCATCGCCAACGAACTGCTCGAACGCATCGGTCCCCTGCTCGACCTGGGCCTGGGCTACCTGGCCCTGGAGCGCAGCACCCCTACCCTGTCCTCTGGGGAGCTGCAACGCCTGCGCCTGGCCACCCAGCTGAACTCGCAATTGTTCGGCGTGATCTACGTGCTGGACGAGCCGTCGGCCGGCTTGCACCCGGCCGACAGCGAAGCCCTGTTCGAAGCGCTGCAGCGCCTGAAGCAGGCTGGCAATTCGGTGTATGTGGTGGAGCACGACCTGGATACCATGCGTCGCGCCGACTGGCTGGTGGATGTAGGGCCTGCCGCTGGCGAGCATGGCGGCACCATTCTCTACAGCGGGCCGCCCGCCGGCCTGGCCCGGGTCGAGCAGTCATGCACCCGGGCCTACCTGTTCAGTACATTGGCCCAGGCCACGCGCACACCTCGCCAGGCCCGCGACTGGCTGAAGCTCGAAGGCATCAGCCGCAATAACCTGCACGACCTCAGTGCCGCATTCCCGCTGGGTTGCTTTACCGCCGTCACCGGTATTTCCGGCTCGGGCAAGTCGAGCCTGGTCAGCCAGGCTCTGCTGGAGCTGGTGGGGGCGCACCTGGGCCATGCCGACCTGCGCAGCGAGCCTGAGGAGCAGAGCCTGGAAGATGAACCCGAACAGGCCAGCGGCGGGTTTGTCAGCGCCGGCCTTGGCAGCATCAAGCGCCTGGTGCAGGTCGACCAGAAACCGATCGGCCGCACGCCTCGTTCCAACCTGGCCACCTACACCGGCCTGTTCGACCATGTACGCAAGCTGTTCGCTGCCACCGAACAGGCCAAGGCACAAGGCTTCGATGCCGGGCGTTTCTCCTTCAACGTTGCCAAGGGGCGCTGCGAGAACTGCGAGGGCGAAGGCTTCGTCAGTGTCGAGTTGCTGTTCATGCCCAGCGTCTACGCGCCCTGCCCAACCTGCCATGGCGCTCGCTACAACCCGGAAACCCTGGCGGTGAGCTGGCAAGGCATGAACATCGCGCAGGTGCTGCAATTGACCGTCGACCAGGCCCTGCAAGTGTTCGCCGAGCAGCCAGCGGCGCGCCGCTGCCTGCAGGTGCTGCAGGACATCGGCCTGGGCTATCTGCGCCTGGGGCAGCCGGCCACCGAACTGTCCGGCGGCGAGGCGCAGCGCATCAAGCTGGCCACCGAGCTGCAGCGCATGGCCCGCGGGGCGACGCTGTATGTACTGGACGAACCTACCAACGGTTTGCACCCGCAGGACATCGACCGGCTGCTGGTGCAGCTCAACCGCCTGGTCGATGGCGGGCACAGCGTGGTGGTGGTCGAGCATGACATGCGGGTGGTCGCGCAGAGCGACTGGGTGATCGACATCGGGCCTGGGGCCGGGGATGCCGGGGGCCAGGTGGTGGTCAGCGGCACGCCACAGGTGGTGGCCGGGTGTGCTGAAAGCCGCACTGCGGCGTTTCTGGCCAAGGCCTTGTAGCGCCTGCACCGGCCTCTTCGCGGGTAAACCCGCTCCTACAGGTACTTACACAGCTTGCAAGATCTGTGGTGACCCTGTGGGAGCGGGTTTACCCGCGAAGAGGTCGGTGCACGCTGTAGACTGTTTTTTTGCAACGGCCGCTCCAGTACAGTCTGCCCCATGGACAAATACGCCCCACGCCAGTGGCTCCCCCACGAAAAACCCAGCCTGCCGGGCTCCCCCTCCACGCCCCTGCACACACCCGCCAAACGCCTGGCCTACGGCGTGGTCGGGCTGCTGGTGGCGATCACTGGTGGCCTGGGCAACGCGCTGGTCACCGCCAACCTGGTATTCCTGCAGGGTGCGCTGGGCGCAACCACGGCGGAGATGGCCTGGCTGCCGGCCGCCTACGTAATGACCAACGTGTCCATCAACCTGCTGCTGGTGAAGTTTCGCCAGCAGTTCGGCCTGCGCGCGTTCACCGAGGTGTTCCTGGTGCTCTATGCCTTGGTCACCTTCGCCCATCTGCTGGTCAACGACCTCAACTCGGCCATCGCCGTGCGGGCGGCCCATGGCATGGTCGGTGCCGCGCTCAGCTCGCTGGGGCTGTACTACATGATCCAGGCGTTCCCGGCGCAATGGCGGTTGAAGGCTATGGTGCTGGGCCTGGGCGCCTCGCAGCTGGCGTTGCCGCTGGCGCGGATATTTTCCGAAGACCTGCTGCAGATCGCCGAATGGCGCGGCCTGTACCTGTTCGAGCTGGGCCTGGCGCTGGCCGCGCTGGGCTGCGTGCTGATGCTCAAGCTGCCCCCCGGTGACCGCTTCAAGACCTTCGAGCCGCTGGACTTTCTCACCTTCTCGCTGATGGCCAGCGGCACCGCCCTGCTTTGCGCCGTACTGTCACTCGGGCGTATCGACTGGTGGCTGGAGGCTCCCTGGATCGGCATGGGCCTGGCGGCCTCGATCGCGCTGATCTTCAGCGGCCTGGCCATCGAGCACAACCGCCAGAACCCGCTGCTGATGACCCGCTGGCTGGGCAGCGGCGCAATCATTCGCCTGGCCCTGTGCGTGGTGCTGATCCGCATGGTCACCTCGGAGCAGTCCACCGGGGCGGTCGGCTTCCTGCAGGCGCTGAACCTGGGCAGCGAGCAGATGCGCACGCTATACGCGGTCATGCTGCTGGGCGCGGTGGCAGGCCTGGCCAGCAGTGCCCTCACCATCAACCCCAACCACCTGGTGATCCCGCTGTTCATCTCGCTGCTGGCCATGGCCACCGGCGCCTTCATGGACAGCAGCTCGAGCAACCTCACCCGCCCGGCACAGATGTACCTCAGCCAGTTCCTGCTGGCATTCGGCAGCACCTTCTTCCTCGGCCCATCCATGGCCCTTGGCATCAGCCATGTGCGCGCCAACCCGCGCAACCTGGTGAGTTTCTCGGTGCTGTTCGGCATCTGCAACAACCTCGGCGGCCTGATTGGCGCGGCGCTGCTGGGAACCTTCCAGACCTGGCGGGAGAAATTCCATTCCAGCCACCTGATGGACCGCCTCAGCTACCTGGAACCGTTGGTTACGGCCCGCGTGCAAAGTGGCGGTGCCGGCTACGGCGGCATCATTGCCGACCCGGCCCTGCGCAGCGAAGCCGGCATGCGCCTGCTGGCCAGTGCCGCCACCCGCGAGGCGAACATCATGGCCTACAACGATGTGTTCGTGCTGATCGGCAGCATCGCTATCCTGACCATGATCTGGATCTGTATCCGTAGCACCTGGCTCTGGCACACCAAACGCCGGGCCCTTTCCCCTGACTCCACCCCCGGCGCGCCCACCCGATGACCGACAACACCCGCACCACGACCACCACCGCCATCGCCGAAACCCCGGAAGGCGCCACGCCGCCCAGCGAGCCGACCAGCCCGGTGCGTTCGCGGCGGGTGCGTATCCTGTCGTCGATCAGCTTCGCCTGTGTGGCCCTGGCCGGCATTCTGCTGGTGCTGTATGCCTGGCGCCTGCCGCCATTCAGCAGCGCCATCGAAAGCACCGAGAACGCCCTGGTGCGCGGCCAGGTAACCATCATCGGGCCGCAGTTGAGCGGCTATATCGTCGATGTGCCGGTGCATGACTTCCAGTTCGTCAAGGCCGGCGACCTGCTGGTGCAACTGGACGACCGCATCTACAAGCAACGCCTGGCCCAGGCCATCGCCCAGCTGCAGCAACAACAGGCGGCCCTGGCCAACAACCTGCAGCAACGTAACAGTGCCGAAGCCACCATTGCCCAGCGCCAGGCCGCCATCGGCGATGCCGCCGCCCAGGCAACCAAAGCCAGGGCCGACCTCGGCCGCAACCAGGCGTTGGTCAGCGATGGCTCGGTGTCGCGGCGCGACCTGGACCTGGCCCGAGCCAGCGAAGCTGCAGCGGTCGCCAGCCTGGCCCAGGCCAAGGCAGCACTGGAGATCGCCCGCCAGGACCGCGAAACGGTGGTGGTCAACCGGGCCGCGCTGGAGGCCTCGGTGGAAAACGCCAAGGCCGCCGTGGAACTGGCCCGCATCGACCTCGACAACACCCGCGTCACCGCCCCGCGCGACGGCCAGCTGGGGCAGATCGGCACGCGACTGGGGGCCTATGTCAATTCCGGTGCGCAGTTGATGGCGCTGGTGCCCGACACCTTGTGGGTGATCGCAAACATGAAGGAAACCCAGATGGCCAATGTGCGCATTGGCCAGCCGGTGAGTTTCACCGTGGATGCGCTGAACCATCTGAAGCTGCATGGGCATGTGCAGCAGATCTCACCGGCCACTGGCTCGGAGTTCGCCTTGCTGCAGGCGGACAATGCCACCGGCAACTTCGTCAAGATTGCCCAGCGCATACCGGTGCGGATTACCGTGGATGCCGACCAGCCGGAGGCTCGGCGCTTGCGGCCGGGGATGTCGGTGGTGGTCAGTATCGATACCCGTGGCGAACAGTGATGTTGCCTTTACCGGCCCAATCGCCGGCAAGCCAGCTCCCACAGTTACGGTGCAGCTCTCAAGGCCTGTGGTGTACCTGTGGGAGATTGCCCAGCCCTTTGGGCTGCGCTTTCGCGCACAGAACCAATATCGCTCGTCTGACGCGTCCTTTGTAGGAGCAGCCTTGTGCTGCGAAGAGGCCGGTACAGCCAATAGACAGGCTTTGTCAGTACCGGCCTCTTCGCAGCACAAGGCTGCTCCTATAGAACCTCGCCGAACCAATGAGTCATGTGTTGTTCTATGAGAGCTGGCTTGCCGGCGATTGGGCCACAGCAGCCCACACAGAGATGCCGTCTTGCCATGATTGCGCCGCTCTAGCCCGTAGGTTCTAATCGCGCACGACCCGTTTGCCTTTGTCACTCAAGGAAGTGTCACCATGTACAGGAAGATCGTGCCGCTGGCGCTGTTGGCAACGCTGGCCGGTTGCTCGAACAGCGAGGAAACCAGCGAGGCCAGTTTCCAGAAGGCCGCCCAGGCCTACCTCGATACCCAGTACCCACACTGCTTCGTCATCAGTTCATTCCCGACCAAGACCCAGGACTTCGACCTCCATGGCACCAACAAGGCGTTGCATGCCCTGGCCCAGGTAGGTGTGGTCAGCGAAAAGGAGATCTCGCGCACCGAGGTGCCCGCCCGCCTGTGGCAAGCGGCACGCACGGACATCTACTACGCCTATGACCTCACCGACGAAGGCCGCAAGTATTACAAGGCGGATAACGGGCTGTGCTTCGGCAAGGCTCAGGTCACCGCGATCGAGCAGTTCAGTGAGCCGAGCGAGGTGACTGGGCAGAAGATGTCGAATGTGACCTATGCCTACAAGATCACCGGGTTACCGGCTTGGGCCGGGGATGACGGGGTCAAGGCCAGCATTGCCGAACTGGGCAAGGCGGTGGCCAGCAATGACGCACCGCTCAAGGAAACCCGGGCGATGGTGCTGACCAGCCAGGGGTGGCGGTTGCAGGAGAAATAGCCGTGTGCTTTACCGGCCTCTTCGCGGGCTCGCCCGCTCCCACAGGTGCACCACTGGTTTTGAGAGCTGCGCTGTACCTGTGGGAGCGGGCATGCCCGCGAAGAGGCCGGTACAAGCGGCTTACATCCACCAGGCCAGCACCACCGGCAACCAGGCAAACGACAGCACCGTGGAACACATCACCAGGTTCGCTACCTGCTCCGGCTCGCGGTTGGCGCGCACCGCCATCAGGTAATTGAACACCGCCACCGGCATCGCCGACTGCACCACCAGCACCGCACGCTCCAGGTTGCCCATGCCCAGCGCCGCACCTACCGCCCAGCCCACGGCAGCCCCCAGGCCAATGCGCAAGCCGCCCAGCAGCATGCCGCTGCCCACATGGCGCAGGCGAATGCTGGCCAGCGACACGCCCAGTGTCAGCAACATCAGCGGGATGGTCATGCCGCCCAGCAGGTCTGCGGTATTGGCCAGCCAGCGCGGCAACTCGAAATCGAGAAAGATGATCGGCATGGCGCCGGCCAGGCTGATCACGATAGGGTTGCGCAGCAGTGCCTTGAACGAAGCCGCAGTACCGGAAATGGCCATGCCGAGGGTGAACTGCACGATCGACAGGGTCAGGAAGAACGCCACGGCCAAGGCCAGCCCGTGTTCGCCAAAGGCATAAAGGCTGATCGGCAGGCCCATGTTGCCGGTGTTGGGGAACATGAACGCCGGCAACAGCACACGCCAGTGCATGCCCGAAGCGCGGCACACCAGCAAGCCGGCCAGGGCCATGCCCAAGGTGCACAGCAGGCAGGCCATGGCCATGCTGGTGAAGGCGTTCGGGTCCAGCTCGGTGCGGCTGAGCGTGGAGAGCACCAGCGACGGGGTGCCGACGGTCATCACCACCCGGGCGATGAATTCGGTGGGGTAGTCCAGGCCCTTGCGGGCCCAGGCATAGCCGATGCCGGCGACGATGAAAACCGGGGCCAGGACGGCGAACAGCGAAGCGAACATGGGGGCCTTCCTTGGGGGTGGGCCCCGCATTATGCCGCAGTCTTCGGGATTGCCGGGGCTGCTTTGCAGCCCAATCGCCGGCAAGCCGGCTCCCACAGGTACAGCGCCAAGCCTTGAGGTATCACCACCATGCGGGAGTAGCTGTCTTGTGTTGCCTGTTCTGGCCTCATCGCCGGCAAGCCGGCCCCCATAGGTACTGCACAATGCTTGAGGGCGATGCAGTCGAGGTGGGAGCTGGCTTGCCGGCGATTGGGCCGCAAAGCGGCCCCGGGATGTCCGCCCAAGACGCATTCGTGTCGCCCACAGACTGCGGCGTCTCGTCGCACACCCAAGCCCCTTGGGCAAAACCGCGCAAGCCCGTAGAATCGCGCTTCCTTTTCGCCCGTCGCCTTGAACGGTGGCAACCGGCAACGTCGCATCCAGCCCAGGCACATCCGTGCAGCCACTCGGCCCCGTTCGGGTCGAGCCGGTGTGCGCGTCCGAAAAGGCGCTCATTCCGCTCATCCAACTAGAGGTACCTATGTCTCCGCGTTTGCTGGCCATGGCGCTGGCGCCCCTGCTCGGGCTGTTCATCATTGCCCTGGGCAACGGCTTCATGTCTTCCCTTACCACCCTGCGCCTGGGCGCTGCCGGCGAATCAGCCACCACCATCGGTGTGGTCTCCTCGACCTACTTCATCGGCCTGACCCTGGGTGCCATCTTCAACGACCGGCTGATCCTGCGCATCGGCCATATCCGCGCCTATACCAGCTTCGCCTCGCTGATCGCCGTAACCATCCTGCTGCAAGGCCTGTTCTACGACGTCACCTGGTGGTCGGTGCTGCGCCTGATCAACGGCTGGGCGGCAGTGGGCGTGTTCCTGGTGATCGAAAGCTGGCTGCTGCTGGCCGGTGACGCCAAGATCCGCGGCCGCCTGCTGGCGCTGTACATGATCGCCTTCTACGGCGCCGGGGTCATCGCCCAGGCCGGCCTTGGCGAAATCACCCAGATGGGTGACACCGCACCGTTCATGCTGGCCGGCGTGCTCGCCGCCCTGTCGGTACTGCCCATCGTGATCCTGCCGCGGGTGTCGCCACTGCTGGACCAGGTCGAACCGCTCAAGCCGCGCCAGTTGCTGGGCGTTGCGCCGTCGGGCCTGGTCGGCTGCTTCGGTTCGGGTGTGGCCATTGCCGGCATCTATGCCCTGCTGCCGCTGTACCTGCAGCGCATCGGCCTGGATGTGGGCGAGGTCGGCAACATGATGGCCTGGGTAATTCTGGGTGCCATGCTGCTGCAATACCCGGTCGGGCGCTGGTCTGACCGCAAGGACCGCCAGGATGTGCTGATCGCCCTGGCCGGGCTGTGCGTGCTGCTGTCGCTGGTGACGGTGTTCCTGCCGCCTGACTCGATCCTGCTGCCGGCGATGCTGTTCCTGCTGGGTGGTGGCGTGTTCACCCTGTACCCGGTGGCGGTCAGCCATGCGGCCGACCGCGCGCCATCGGATGCACTGGTGCCGATGATCCAGGGCCTGCTGCTGATCAACTCGCTGGGTTCGGCCATGGCGCCGGTGGCGATTTCGCCGATGATGACCGAGTTTGGCGAGGCCGGATTGTTCTGGGCCTTTGCCGTGGTCAACCTGGCCATGGTGTGCTTCTTCATGTGGCGCCGAGGCAAGCGCCCGGCGGCAGAACACCCGGCTCCGTTTACAGCTTCGACCACCTTCTCGCCGACCGGTGCCGAGCTGCGGGTGACCGAAGATCTGATGCACGCGGCGCAGGAGCACCCACCGCTGGAGCCGGTGGAGAGTGCTGCGCCAGCGCAGGCGCAGCGTTCAGAATCGCATTGACTCCGGGGCTGCCTTGCAGCCCTTTCGCAACACAAGGCCGCTCCCACAGGGGCCGCGCAGGTTTGTGGATCTGGCTTTAGCCATTCACCAGGTTGGCCGGGCGCTCACCAGCCAGGGCACTGAGCAGGTTGTCCACCGCACAGCGCGCCATGGCCTGGCGGGTTTCCTCGGTCGCCGAGCCGATATGCGGGGTCGCCACCACGTTGTCCAGCTGCAACAACGGCGACTGCGCCGACAGCGGCTCCTGCACGAACACGTCCAGGCCGGCGCCGCGTATGCGCCGGGCACGCAACGCTTCGATAAGCGCTTGCTCATCCACCACGCGCCCGCGGGAAATGTTCACCAGGATTGCCTGGGGCTTCATCAGCGCCAGCTCCCGCGCGCCGATCAGGCCTTCGGTGCTGGCACTCAGCGGCACGGTCAGGCAAACGAAATCCGCCTGCTGCAACAGCTCGTCCAGGCTGCATTGACGCGCAGCATGGCGCGCCTCCACCTCTGGCTTTGCACGCTGACTGTGATACAGCACACGCATGCCAAAGCCGGCCGCGGCGCGCCGGGCCAGGGCCTCGCCGATGCGGCCCATGCCGACGATGCCCAGCGTCTTGCCGTGCACATCACTGCCGAAATGCGCCGGGCCGAGGTTGGCCTGCCAGTTCCCGTCTCGCACCCAGTTCGCCAGCTCCACCACCCGCCTGGCGGTGGCCAGGATCAAGGCGAAGCCCGTGTCGGCGGTGGTTTCGGTCAGCACGTCGGGCGTGTTGGTCAACATCACGCCACGCCGGCTGAGTTCGGCGATGTCGTAGTTGTCGACACCGACCGAAACGCTGGACACCACTTCAAGCTGTGGCGCCAGGTCGAGCAGGCTGGCGTCCAGGCGCAGGCTGGCCCCCAGCAGCCCGTGCGCACCCGGCAAGGCATCGCGCAGACGGGCCAGGCCATCGCGCTGGGAGGTATCCACCCAGGTCACCTCGACGCGCTCTTGCAGGCGTGCCATCAAGTCGTCGGACAGGCGTTTGTACAGGACGATTCGCTTCTTCATTGCACAGGTTCCTAATGGTTCATAGCCAGACGCGAGTTGCCGCGCTTGGCCCGGCCAGATGTCTGGGAAGTATTGAGCGCGGCGGTAAGCGCCACTGCGGCCAGCAGCGCACCGCACATGAACAGGTAGGAGGCACCAGGCCCGCCGGTGACGCCATTGAGGTAACCCACCAGCCACGAGCCACCGAACGAGCCCAGCGCGCCCATGCTGTTGATCAGTGCCATGGCACCACCGGCGACGTTGGCCGGCAGGATCTCGGGCACGATTGCGAAGAACGGGCCATAGGGTGCGTACATGCAGGCGCCGGCGACCACCAGCAACGCGTACGACAGCCAGAAGTGCTCGCTGCCCAGGGCGTAGGAGCCATAGAACGCAACGGCGGCGATCAGCAGTGGCGGCCAGACGAAACGCTTGCGCTTCTGCAGGCGGTCGGACGCCCACGACACACCCACCATGCCCAGCACCGCCGCCAGGTAAGGTACCGACGACAGCCAGCCGGCCTGCACGATGTCGAGGTTGGCCGCCTGCTTGAGGATCGACGGCAACCACAGCACGAAGCCATACACACCGATGCTCCAGCAGAAGTACTGCAGCGAAAGGATGATCACCTGCGGCGAGCGGAACGCCTCGCGGTAGTTCTTCACCGGCTTGATACCTTGCTGCTCGGCAGCCAGCGCCTGCTCCAGGGCGGCCTTTTCCTGCTCGCTCAGCCAGTTCACCTGGGCCGGGCGGTCATCCACCAGACGCCACCAGAAGAACGCCCAGATGACGGCGGGCAGGCCTTCGATGATGAACATCCAGCGCCAGTCGTAATGCTTGACCAGGTAGCCCGACACCACCGACATCCACAGGATGGTCACCGGGTTGCCGAGGATCAGGAAGGTATTGGCGCGCGAACGCTCGGCGCGGGTGAACCAGTGGCACAGGTACACCAGCATGGCCGGCATCACCGCCGCCTCCACCACCCCGAGCAGGAAGCGGATGCCGATCAGCATGTAGACGTTGCTGACCACGCCGGTGAGCGTGGCAAGGCCGCCCCAGAGTATCAGGCAGACAAAGATCAGCTTCTTCACACTGCGCTTTTCGGCATAGATGGCACCGGGCACCTGGAAGAAGAAGTAACCAAGGAAGAACAGTGCCCCCAGCAGCGAAGACAGTGCGGGGGTGATATGCAGGTCTTCAGCCATGCCGGAAGCGGCGGCGAACCCGTAGTTGGCGCGGTCCAGGTACGCCAGGCTATAGGTGAAGAACACGATCGGGATGATGTACCACCAGCGGCGAGGTGCCAGGCTTTGGCTTTGCATGGTTCGTTTCTCCTGAGCTTGTTGTTTTTGTTGCAACAGGTGTTTCGGGGTCAAGTGTTCAGGCGCTTCTGCGCAGCTCGTGGGCTTGCAGCTCATGGCGCAGCGGCAGCCCTTCCATGTCGCCACGCGACTGCACGGCGCGGCTGCCGCACCAGTTGCCACGCGCCACTGCCTCGGCTACCGGGTGGCCGTCCAGCAGCGCACTGAGCACGCCGACGGCAAAGGCATCGCCGGCGCCAACGGTGTCTACCACCTGGCTGACCGGCACTGGCGCCACCTGGCCTTCGCCCTTGGCGCTGCGGAAGTAGGCACCGGCGTCGCCCAGCTTGATCACCACCAGTTCCACCCCTTGGTCGAGGTAGAAAGCGGCGATGTCTGCCGGGGTGTGCTGCCCGGTCAGCAGGCGGCCCTCTTCCAGGCCTGGCAGCACCCAGTCGGCCTTGGTCGCCAGGGCATTGACTTCGCGCACCATGCTGCTTTGGTCAGGCCACAGCGAGGGGCGCAGGTTGGGGTCGAACGAGATGCTGCGCCCGGCGGCACGCATGGCGTCCATCAACGCATGCGATAGCGCCCGGCAGCCCTCCGACAGCGCCGACGGGATGCCGGTGGCGTGCAAGTGGCGGGCCTGCAGAGAACCCGGGCGCAGCAGCGCCGGCGACAGCCGGCTGGCTGCCGAACCACGGCGAAAGTACTCCACCGCCGGATCGCTGCCGTCATCGCAGCGGGCCTTGAGCTGGAAGCCGGTGGGGTAGCTGGCATCCACTTCGACGCCGGAGCAGTCCAGCCCTTCGCGGCGCAGGCTGTCGAGCACGAAACGGCCCAGCGAATCGTCACCCACCCGGCTCAGCCAGCGGACCTTGAAGCCCAGCCGCGCCAGGCCGATGGCCACGTTGCTGTCGGCGCCGGCAATGCGCTTGCCGAACTGGCCGACACTGGCCAGGTCGCCGGCCTGCTCGGCGACGAACATGGCCATGGTCTCGCCGAAACACAACACGTCATGCTCATGCATGGCTCAGCTCCTCACTCGATACGCACTGCCCCAGCGCCGCCAGGTCGCGCACCTGGGCACGGGTCAGCGCCAGCAGATCGTCGCTCACCAGAGGGTACTCGACAGCGCGTACCACGCCAGGGGTGAACTCGGCCATCAGCTCGGCCCACTCCTGCAGGTCCGATGCCTCTGGCGGTACGGCAACCAGGCGCCCATCGGCCCGGCGCTGCACGGCCTTGCAGTGCACATAGCGCACCCAGCGGCCCAGCTGGCGTGCGGCATGCCGGGCAGGCTCGCCCTGCCACTGCCAGTTACCGATGTCGAAGGTCATGCCCAGGGTCAGCCCGAGCTCGTCGGCGCGCTGGAAAAACTGCTGCAGGGGTTCGATCCGTCCACCTTGCGCGGTCTGGTCGTTCTCCACCAGCAGCAATGGCCCGTGCGCCGGCAACAGCGTCGCCAAGGCCGCGACGTCACAGCCCGCATGGTAGTGGCCCAGGGAAACCTTGAGCGCGACCGCGCCAAGGGCGCGGGCAGTTTCCAGCTTTTGCGCCAATTGCGGGTCAAGTTCGCCTTGTGCGGTCCACAGTTCCAGGGGTGTGGAGTACAGGCACTCCAGGCGTAGCGCGGCAATGGCTGCAGCCAGCGCTGCAGTGTCCGGCGCACGAGTGAACAGTTCTTCGCGCAGCTC
Organism: Pseudomonas sp. 13159349; assembly: GCF_013305685.1. NCBI lineage: Bacteria > Pseudomonadati > Pseudomonadota > Gammaproteobacteria > Pseudomonadales > Pseudomonadaceae > Pseudomonas > Pseudomonas sp. 13159349. Next base: position 3,233,692 of record NZ_CP045553.1, read on the forward strand.
CACGCGGGTAACGCCGGCGGCAGCCAGCAGGTCAAGGAACTGCTGCTGGCCACGTTGCCGGACAAAGTCGGCACCGTAGCTGGAGAGGCTGATGGAAACGGGGTTCGAGTGCATTGTTTTTGTCCTTATGAAACCGGTTTCATTTTTTGATGACAGCAGGCGCGCAGGTGCCTGCCTGTGATTACTGTGGCTGGGTTGAACCTCGGATGATCAGCTCGGCCTTGAAGTCGATGCGCCGGGCTGCCCCGCTGTCGCCGCGCAGGCGGCCAAGCAGGCTCTCGAATGCCGCCACGCCGATTCGCTCGGTGGGCTGGGCCAGTGCAGTGATGCCGCTGCCGACCAAGGGGTACCAGTCGAGGTCGTCGAGGGCGATCAGCCCGACGTCCACGAACAGATTGCGCCCTGCTTCGTGCAGGGCCCGGGTCACGGCCAGGGTGGCGACACCGTTGAAGGTGAAGATGGCCTGCGGGCCATGGCCGTTGCCGGCGAGGAACGCAGCCAACTGCTCATCAAGCCCGGTGCCGGTCTCCAGCACCTGTTGGCGCATGCCGGGCCGACGGCTGACCGAGGATCCGAACGCCTGTACTCGCTCCAGGCGCGAGCTGGTGCCATCGAGGGGTTCGGTTACCGCCAGGATGTCGCGGTAGCCTTGAGCTTGCAGGTGGTCGAGGGCCTGCTCGACAGCGTCGGCATTGTCCAGGCCCACCAGGTCGACATTCAGTTCGGGCAACTGGCGGTCGACCAGCACCATGGGGATGTCGCGCTGCAGGTTGAGCAATTCGCCGGGGTGATGGCCAAGCGTGTTCACGATCAGCCCTTCGACGTTGTAGGACTGCAGGGCCACAAGATGGTGACGCTCCTGCTCGTCGTCGCGGTTGGTGTTGCACACCACCAGGCTGTAGCCGTGCTGGCGGCAGGCTGTTTCCACGCCATGCATCACGGCCACTGAATAGGGGTTGAGGATATCGGCCACCAGCATGCCGATCAGGCGCGTCTGGCCGCGCTTCAGGCCACGGGCCATCTGGTTGGGGCGGTAACCGAGGCGCTCGATGACCCCTTCCAGGCGCTTGGCGGTGGCTTCGGCGAGCAACTGGCGGTCACCGCCGATGTAACGGGAGACGGTGGCCTTGGAAACGCCAGCGACACGCGCTACTTCGCTGATGGTGACCCGTTCGCGGGCATGGGCAGGCGCGTCGGTCATGGGCTGTCCTTATGATTGTTGTGATAGCGATGAAACCGGTTTCAATACAGCAAAATCGCACGCGCTCGTCAACATGCCGTTGGTCGGGAGTGCGATATCCATGCATAGTAAATGCAATAAGAATGCTCTTTAACTAACTGATAAATATAGAAAAGTAAATGCAAAACTCTGTGGGAGCGGGTTCACCCGCGAATGCGATTTTGAATGTGCCGACGCATTCGCGGGTAGACCCGCTCCCACAGTGGATTGGGGGTGCAGACAGAGGGATGCAGTTAACGGAGGGATTTCACGTCACTGGCAGTGACGGCACTGCCCTGGTTACCCCAACTGGTGCGAATGAAGTTCACCACCTCGGCAACCTCCTGGTCACTCAGGCGCCAGCCGAACGCCGGCATGGTGAAGTTCGACGGTGCCGCGTGCGTCGCTGGCACCGTGCCCCCCGCCAATACCACGTGGATCAGCGATGTGGCATCCGCCGTCTGCACCACCGGGTTGCCGGCCAGGGCCGGGAACACGCGGGTATAGCCCTGGCCATCGGTACGGTGGCAGGCCGCGCAATTGTCGATGTACACCGCCGCCCCGGGCTTGCTGTCGTCACCCTTCCATAGCGCATCCGCCACCTGTTTGTCGTACACGTGCGGCTGGTCGTCAGGGTTGCTCGGTGGCAGCGTCTTCAGGTAGCGGGCGATGGCGGTCAGGTCGGCGTCGCTCATGTGTTGCATGCTGTGCTCGACCACGTCGCTCATGCCACCGAACACGGCGCTGCGGTCGCTACGGCCAGTCTTGAGAAACTGCACCAGCTGCTCTTCGCTCCAGCTACCCAGGCCGTCCTTGTGGTCGCCACGCAGGTTCTTGGCAATCCAGCCTTCCAGCGGTGCACTGCCGGCCAGGAACTGCTCGCCATCCTGTGGGCTCAGTGCCTTTTCCTGCATGGTCAGCGCCCGCGGTGTATGGCACGCACCACAGTGCCCCAGGCCCTCGACCAGGTAGGCACCGCGGTTGACCACCGGGTCGGCTGCCGCCGATGCCTGCCAGGGCTTGGCCTCTGGCGCGAACAACCCGCGCCAGACCGCCAGCGGCCAGCGCATGCTCAGCGGCCAAGGGATATCGGTGGCCTTGTTCGGCTGCTCGACCGGTTCCACGCCCTTCATGAAGTAGGCATACAGCGCTTGCATGTCCTGCTCGCTGACGCGTGCATAAGACGGATATGGCATGGCGGGATACAGGGTGCTGCCGTCCTTGCCGATACCCTTGCGCACCGCCCGGTCGAAGTCTTCGAAGCTGTACTGGCCGATACCACTGGCCGCCGGGGTGATGTTGGTGGAGTACACCGTGCCGATCGGTGTCTCCATCGGCAGCCCACCGGCGAACGGCTTGCCGCCCTTGGCGGTATGGCAGGCGACGCAGTCGCCGGCGCGGGCCAGGTACTCGCCCTGGCGCACCTGCGCATCGTCATTCGGCGCAGCCTGTGCAGCCACGCTGGCACCCAGCAGGGTTGCGATCAACATTGTCTTCATGCGCATCGCTCCTCAAGCCTGAACCAGCGGGCCAGGGTTTTTCAGGTACTGCTCGCGGATGGCGCGGGCCGACCAGTAGGTCAGCGCAGCCACCAGCCCGGTCGGGTTGTAGCCCAGCCCTTGGGGGAACGCCGAAGCCCCCGGAACGAACACGTTGTGCACGTCCCAGCTCTGCAGGTAGCGGTTCAACGCACTGGTTTTCGGGTCGGTGCCCATGATCGCGCCGCCGTTCAGGTGGGTGGTCTGGTAGCTGGCGGTGTTGAAGTGGTCCTTGACCTTCTTGCCCAGCACGGCAATGGTCTTGGGGTTCATCGCCTGGGCGATCTTGCTCAGCTTGTCGACCATGAACTGGTTCATCCTGATGTCGTTTTCCTGCCAGTCGAAGGTCATGCGCAGCAGTGGCTGGCCGTAGGCGTCGCGGTAGGTCGGGTCGAGGTCCAGGTAGTTGCCACGGTAGGACTGGTGGGCGCCGTGGGCGTCCATCGACACCTGGTGGGTGTAGTAATCGGCGGTGGCCTTCTTCCAGGCGCTGCCCCAGGCCGGTGTGCCAGGCGGGGTGGCGCCGCCGGCAATCGGCCGTGTGCCGGCCTGGTTCACCCACATCGGCGAGCCACCGACGAAGCCGTGCGGGCCATGGTCGAAGTTGTCGGCGTTGAAGTCATCGATGGCGATGCCGTTGCCACCGGCGCCGATGAAGTTGTTGGTGTAGGTGTCCTTGTCGAAGAACGCCTTGACCGTGCCCATGTTCTGGTAGGCGAAGTTACGCCCGACCACGCCTTCGTTCCTGATGGGGTCGTACGGTTTGCCGATGCCGGACAGCAGCATCAGGCGTACGTTGTTGAACTGGAACGCCGCCAGGATCACCAGGTCCGCCGGCTGCTCCACTTCCCGCCCCTGGGCGTCGATGTAGGTGACGCCGGTGGCCTTGCGCTTGCTGTCGTCCAGGTTCACCCGCAGCACATGGGCGTTGGGCCGCAATTCGAAGTTCGGCACCTGGCGCAGCGCCGGCAGGATGTTCACGTTGGGCGAGGCCTTGGAGTACATGTAGCACACGTAGCCGCTGCAGAAACCGCAGAAGTTGCATGGCCCCATCTGCGCCCCGTACGGGTTGGTGTACGAGCCAGAGGTGTTGGCAGAGGGCAGGTTGTAGGGCTTGTAGCCCAGGCTGGCCGCCGCCTTTTCGAACAGCCTGGCCGACACCACGTTTTTCTGCGAAGGCAGCGGGAACGGGCTGGAACGGTCCGGCGCATAGGGGTTGCCGCCCTTCCCTTCACCAACGACCTGGCCGTTGACGGTCCAGGCCTGGCCAGAGGTACCGAATACCTTTTCGGCAAAGTCGAAGTGCGGTTCCAGTTCTTCGTAGCTGACCCCGAAGTCCTGGATCGTCATGTCTTCGGGGATGAACTTGCGCCCGTAGCGTTCTTCGTAGTGGCTGCGCATGCGCAGCTCCATCGGGTCTACCCGGAAGTGCACGCCCGACCAGTGCAGGCCTGCGCCACCTACACCTTTGCCCGGCAGGAAGGCACCGAGCTGGCGATTGGGCAGCGCCACGTCGTTTATGCCATGGCGGATGGTGACGGTCTCTTTCGACACATCGACGAACAGCTTCTTGCGCACGCTGTAGGTCAGCTCGTCGATCACCTGCGGGTAGCTGCCTTCCGGGTAGGTGTCCTGCATCGGCCCCCGCTCCAGGGCCAGCACTTGCAGCCCCGCCTCGGTCAGTTCCTTGGCCATGATCGCGCCGGCCCAGCCGAAGCCCACGATCACCGCGTCCACTTTCTTCATCACGGTCGTCATGCCTCAGGCCCTCTCGCCACGGATCGAAACAGCGGGGAACGGGTAAGGCTCGTTGCGCTCGACCCAATCCATGAAATCGGCGCGGGCGCCGGGGAAGCCGATCTGGGTCCAGCCGACCATGCCTTTGTTGCCGCCATGGATCGGGTCGCAGAAGAACCCTTCACGGGTGTTCTGCACCAGCAAGCTGAAGAACACCTTGGCCGGCACGGTGTCGAAAACCAGCTCTCCAGCCTCGACCTTGCTGAGAATGCGGTCTCGGGTAGCGCTATCTTGCGCAGCAAAAACTTGCCCGGAATTGGCCTTGCACCAGCCGTCCACGGCGGCGATGCCCAGGCGGTAGATCTGTTGCGGGCTGAGTTGCAGCTGGTAACCCAGTTCGGGCGCGGCGTCGGCCTTGAACGGGCCCTGCATGTACCACTGCGCGCCGGTTGCGTAGGGGGTGTTCATCTGCCGGTCGATGAATTCGGCAGCGCCTGCTTCAAGTGCACCGGGACCAAGCTCGTCGGCCGGGATGATGCGCGAGACGGCCGCCTGCACGAAGGCCCACTCCTCGGCAGTGAAGAACGTCGGCTGGTAGTTGCCCGCTGGCGGCGTGGCCGGCACTTTGGGCTCGTGTTGCGGGGCCGCAAGCAGCTGACTGGCACCCACGCCAAGCCCCGTGCTGGCCACGGTGACCACGGGGATCAAGGTCAAGGTCTTGCGCAGAAAGTCCCTGCGCGGGTTGTCGGGGGCATGCTCAGGCATTGCGAATCCTCATCGGCTGTGTGCGGCCTTGAAAAGCGCCATCTGATTTTCAATATGGGGGGTGGTCTTGATGGGCCATCAAGAAAACAGCCGGATAATCTAGCGCGTTCAGAAATGTTTTGAAACCGGTTTCATGCCGTGCTTGCCTGCCATGAAAGATGCTCCTAAGCCTATGCATCCAGCCAAGGGTATTTTTCACACTAAGGACGCTTTGAGCTGCATCTTCAGATTCTGAAATGCACAAAGGAAGAATCTTCCTACGATCGCATCGGACGTTTCGGGATTCCCGATAGATTGATTCCTGGTTTACGTTCGGGCTTCAGCCAAATGCCTGCGACTAGCCGCGTGGATACTCCATGCCACCATGCAGCGATGGCGCGCCGACAAACGAGGATTAAGGATGTCCGATGAGCCCGATGTAACTGTGAAAACACTACACAGGAAGAAAAAGCCGGTCCTGCTGGAGGATATCCAAGGGAACCCGCTACCTCGCTCCAGCACCGAATCTGGGCAAGCCATGGATCTTCCTGGCTACTCAGCCGACCCGGACTTCCAGCTACGCGGCGGCTTCGCCAACCTGATGCTCGACGCGGCCAACCCGCTGTTCGGCCTGGTCATACGCCTGCGTACGCTGGATGACCTGCCCAACATCGAACATGTGCACAAGACCCTGCAGATTCAGGTCAGCACAATCCGCGAGGAAATACAGCAGCACGGTTATTCCTCTGTGCACCTCGAAGCCTATTCCTATGCCTTGTGCCTTTACCTGGACGAGGCCGTGATGAGTCGCCCCTGGGGGAACAATTCGTGCTGGAGCCACGAACCGCTGCTCAGCATCTTCCATGGCGAAACCCAGGGTGGCGAGAAGATCTTCGTGTTGCTGGAGCGGTTGATGCAGTCTCCGGAGGAGTTCCAGGATGTGCTGGAGTTCCTGTACTTCTGCTTTTGCCTGGGCCTGAAGGGCAAGTACGCCCTGGACCCGAAGTGCGATGAAATCATCAACGCCCTGATTTCGCGGATGCACAAGGTCATTCGTGAACTGCGCGGCCCCACGCCGGAATTCCCGGGCGATCCCTATACCAACGTGGTCCCTCGCCCCCACCGTATGCGGCGTCGGGAATGGCCCTGGTGGAGCCCGTTGGTGATCTCCGCCATCGCCATGGTCTGCGCCTACTGCTACTACAGCTACCGCCTGAGCTTGATCACCGCCGAGGTGCTGGAGTCGCTCAACGGCATTTTGCAGCAGTAGCAAAGGGGATCCGCATGCCTAGCCAATCCGACTTGCGCTTCACCTTCCAGCCGCTGGCTGGCCAGATTGACTTCGAAGTGGTTTCGTTCGAACTCGACGAAATGATCAGCTCACCGTTCCAGCTGAAACTGGAACTGATCAGTTTTGAAGACGAGGTCGACTTCGGCCAGTTGCTCGACCAGCCAGTGCTTTTCACGATCTGGCGCGGTGAGCGCCCCCTGCGCTATGTGCACGGCCTGGTCAGCAGTTTCAGCCAGGGTGAAACGGGGTTCTATCGCACCCGTTACCGCGCCTTGGTCGAACCCGTGCTGGCCCGTGCCGGCTTGCGTTCGAACTGGCGCATCTTCCAGCAGAAACCGTGCCGCAGATTCTCGAATTGATGCTCAGGCGCCAGGGCATTGCCCGTTTCGAAATCAACAGCATGGGCGAGCATCAGGTGCGCGAGTTCTGCGTACAGGCCGGTGAAACGGACCTCGATTTCATCGCCCGCCTGGCGGGGGAAGAGGGTTTCGTCTATCGCTTCGAGCACACGCCGAAACATCACCAACTGGTCATCACCGACCGATTGCTGGCGCTGGGACAGATCAGCAGGAGCGCGATCAAGGCCGACGACGAGGATGAAGACTTCTTCGACGAAGACGACATCGGCCCCGACCAGGTGCTGTACCGTGCCAACAGCGGTGGCGACCAGGCCAGGCCTTGCCTGCGCCGCCTGCGTTACAGCGAACAGGTGCGCACTGCACGTCAGGTGCAGCGGGACTACACCTTCACCAACCCGCAGTACCGGCAGGAACACCGCGCAGGTGACAGTGGCATCACCCATCAGTCCCGGGACTACGAGCGCTTCGACTACCCCGGCCGTTACAAGCGTGATGCGGTCGGAGTACCCTTCACCGCCACGCGCTTGACGGCTCTGCGCCATGACGCCCGTATTGCCGAAGTCGAGGGTGACGATGTGCGGCTGCAACCGGGGCTGAGCTTTACCCTCATCGAACACCCGCGCAAAGACCTCAACGCCCATTGGCGTGTGATGCGTGTACATCACGAGGGCAGCCAGTTCACCAGCCTGCAAGAAGAAGCTGCCGGGGCCGAACAAGGAACGCGCTACTCGCAGGAAGCCGTGCTGGTGCCCGGCCGAATCGAATGGCGCCCGGCGCCGTTGCCCAAGCCACGCATCGACGGCCCGCACATGGCCACGGTCGTCGGGCCGCCCGGGGAAGAGATCTACTGCGACGAGTGGGGCCGGGTCAAGGTGAGCTTCCCCTGGGACCGGGAGAGCGAGAACAACGAGTTCAGCTCCTGCTGGGTGCGCGTGTCGCAAGGCTGGGCCGGTGGTAGCTGGGGTTCGATGGCTATCCCGCGCATCGGCCAGGACGTGATCGTCCAGTACGTCAACGCCGACCCCGACCAGCCGATGATCACCGGGCGTACCTATTGCGGCGACCAACTGCCGCCGTATGACCTGCCCGAACACAAGACCCGGATGACCATCAAGAGCCAGACCCACAAAGGCGATGGTTTCAACGAGCTGCGCTTCGAGGACGAACTGGGACGACAGGAAGTCTTCATCCACGCAGAAAGAGACCAGAACAACATCGTCAAACATGATGAAACCACGCAAGTCGGGAACGACCGCACCGAGCGTGTCGAAAGGGATGAGACCCTTTCGATTGGCCAGGACCGCCGGGAAGAGATTGCCCGGGACGAGTCCGTCAATATCGGCCAGGACCGGACCCACCAAATAGGCAACGACGACACCCTGACCATTGGCCGGACTCATACCATCATCACCGGCCTGGACCGGATCGAACAGGTCGGCAACCACCGCCAGGACGTCACCACAGCCAATCACACGGTAGAAATTGGCGGTCACCTGGAACAGAGCGTGGCCGGTCACAACACCTTGCAGACCGGGGAAGCCATCCGCCACACAACCAAGGTCTATGACATCCAGGTCAGCGAAAGCCTGACTATCAGGAGTCCGGCCGGGTTGCTGCGCATAGATCGTGCCGGTATCACGTTGGACGGACTGGCACTGGCCTTCAAAGGTCCTGTGAGTCAGCAGGCCAAATGCAGCCAGCACATGACATCGACCTTCGGCGTACCAGAGCCCGGCGAGCCCATTTGCCTCAGCTGCTTGCTGAAAGCGATCGCGGATGGCCACAACATGATTCGCATGGAAGGAGCAAGCTGATGCCAAGCCCATTTATCAGAACTATGGTGGAGGTGCTGCGTACCTCCGACCGCTATCGTCTGAGCGCGATCGTGGAAATGGCCAAGCTGACACCCAGCGTGCAGGAAAAGTTGACCCGGCACTATGAGGATCGCTGCTGGCCACTATTGCAACAAACCCAATTCCACAATCTGCGAACAGCAGGCCCTTGGCTGTTCGGGTCGCGGCTAGGCGCCGATGTGTCGGCCCAGTACGATTTTCAATGGCAACTCGAACAGCTTGCTTCGGGCGCGGTTTGCGGCTGGATCGTCAGTGCGTTACCAACTGCCCAACTTGCCCGGCATCTTAGCCACGCCAACATCGTGACGGGAGCAGACGGCCATTTGTACCTCCTGCGTTTCCACAACGCTGCAGCTTTGCGAGTGCTGGATACATATCGTGAGCTGCCAGGGATAAGCGAATGGCTAGCTCCCATCCATCACTGGTGGTCGCCTGTAGCGCACCCGAACAAGCGGTTGTGGCTACAAGTATCCGGTGCTGATCAGCCTCCGCCCCTGCACCTCCCACAAATCACGCTAAACGAAGACTGTTGGGCTGAATTGGCGGGAGACCCGCTGAGCTATCAACTTGCCGAATTGATCAAGGACGAGCCGTCCTGTGCGGCTTTGGCCACTGCTTGCCACGGAACAAGGGTTGGTTTGATCCAACACTACCTGGATCAGGCGCGCGAGCAAGGCTTGGACCGTGAGGAAGACCTCATCAGCTATGTGCTCATACTAGCTCGCCACGGCGAACAACTCAGTAGCTCGCAAGCCTGGCAGGACGCGATTGTCGCAACACGCGAACAGCAAACATCCCTGATGGACAACGTGCAGCGATGCCTGCGCGCCAAGAATTGAGGTACACAGCCATGGACTCGGTCACCGAAACCCTCGAACTTTGCAGACGCATCACCACTGGCTACCGCCCTGCCCTGCGCAACAGCCCTGTCGCCGACTGCACCCGCCGTTTCGAACTGCTGCCCCTGCGCTATGCCGCCGTCGGTGGCAATCCGGCACAACGAACCCGCCTGCCCAAATTGCCGGACTACCTCAGCCCCTTTCAGGATGTCGGCGAGCTGACCCATTCTGGCTATGCTATCCGCCCTTTGCGCGAAGGCTTCCTCTATCTGCTGATCAAGCGCCACAGCGAATCGGCCTATCAATGGCATAGCCAGTACCGCGTTGCCCCCAACGGCTCGCTGCTTTACATCAGCGCAGACGCGCCTTGGGAATCCGCTCCCAACGCCGCTAACCTGGAGGAGACCATTCGCGGCTTTGGCTGGACTATCACTCTTTACGATCTGGATGACATCCAGGAACTGCGCCCTTTGTTCAGCCCCTCCCCACTGACCCCACGTATGCTCGATAACTATCGCCTACTTGAGGACGAATATCGCAGTAGTCTGCCGCCCATCGATATCGCCCGATTAACCCAGCCCTCCAATGCACCGCCGCAAGCCCATGTACTCAAGCACGATCAACTTGGCTGGGTCGCCGATTTCAAAGCCCTGGAGGATTCCGACCTGAAAGCGCTGCTGGACCTGCAGCCGTTCAACAACGACCAGATCGTCTCGCCGCATGCGTCACGACAAGCCCTGGCACCGCCGGTTAATCAAACCAAACCCCGCGGCGCCGCAATCGTCATCGAAGACGCCATCGGTATCACCCAAGAGCTCAATGCCTGGCGCAATGCTGCCGTCGACGACGTAAAGACCAAGTGGCTGCGGCGCGGCGTAGAACCAGGCGTGGATAACGAGCGCAGGCTGCTGGTCGCGCAATCGTTCCTGGAGATCGAGAAGCTCTACCCGCAGATGATGGCCGACCGGATCGTCAAACGCGAAGTCATGGCCGAGACCATTCGCAACCAGCCGGCCACGCCGGTGGAGTTCTATGCATTTTCCGATCGGGCCAGACAACAGGCCGATGCGCATGATGAGAGGATGAGACCACACCTTGAGAAGTTCGAGCGCGGCGTGCGTGCCAAGGTCCAGAACCGTCAGGATACCGGTGAATTCAGCAAGAAGTTCGACCAGAAATACGGCCATCTGGTCGACCGTCAGGCGATGCACGATCAGCTGGAAAGTTTCGAGCAAGCCATGCAACAGGCCCAACAGGAGTCAGAGGATCGGGCCAAGGATCATGCCCGCTGGTTGATCAGTGAACGCCTACTAAAGGCCCTGGACCGTTACGACAATGCTGACCTGATCAATGGCCTGGCCTTTGCCGAGCAGACCGGCCAATGCGTTATCGGCATGGAGCTCAGTGAATGGGGAACGACTGTGCTGGACCACTGGTGGCGTAGTGATGTTGCTGATCGGAGCAACCTGGCGATACGGGGTATTACGTACAACCAGGATGACATTCGTGATGCGCTCGCGGCGCTACGGGAAGCGGCCATGGCCAAACCTCCGTCGGAATCATGGTTCGTGCTGCGTGAGTCACTTGTCCGACAAGCGCACATTGCGGCGAATGCTTTCGGGCGCGCCAACGCTTTATATGAAGAACTGCAGAACAGAAACAGCCACGCCAGCATCGGCCTATACGCCTGGTACGTGGCGCTGGGCCGACAAGTGCTTCGTACCGGAGCCCCCAACAGTGTGGACCGTGCCCTGCACCATGGCCTGCGCCTGACTCTGTTTGCTTCGGTACATGAGACAGCTGTCGACATTCGCCTGAGTGAAGCGGCTCGTAGCGGGCAGCCATTGAATCCGCAGCGCAGCGCTGGCCAGGCAAAACGATACTTGGACCAGGCCTGGGCCGAAGGATTGATGCAAGCCAATAAGAGCGACTTTTACAAAGTGCGTGTCTCCGGTCTTGTATGCCTGCTGGAAGGGATGCTGATGGCGTTCAAGGCCCGCGAACTGCCCGACAGTGATGTACGGATTAAGACCGAACTCATGGCAGCCGCCATGACCACGGCTGCGGCGGGTTTCGAGATTGGGGCCAGCTATGTGGAGCAGGTGGTGACGCGTTACGGCGCAAATAGCGTGTCCGGCAGAGGTGCGGTTGCGACCTTGGGGAGGTTGAAACTCTGGGGAGCCGGATTAGCGGGGACGGGAGGGTTCGTACTGGCTTGGTGGGACTTCGCCGACGGGGTAAAAAATCACACTCAACATAATGTCTCAACGAAATCTTGGACATTGAGTGGGGCCTACTTTACGCGCGCACTGGCTACACTTGCTTTATCTATCGGAGAATTGGGAACTGCTATAGGAATAGCTAAGCCCTTCTTCGATCGCCTTACGATCAACAATCAGAGCAAACTCATACGTCTTGTAGGGCGATCATTAGGTAGCCTGGCTACCAGACTGGGTACGCAGGCGGCTCGTTTGCTGTTAACCAAATTAATTTTAGGAGCGTTCTGGGTAGGCCTGCTACTAACCGCCATTATTTTCTTGCTTGAGGACGATGCGCTAGAAAAGTGGTGCAAGCGGAGCAGCTTTCGCTTGGAAAAGAACTCTAAACCTTACGATGAACGAGAAGAGTTAGCAGCCCTGCATTCAGCTTTCAGCGAGGTCCTTTAATGTATCTTATCGAGCGGGGGCTGTGGCAGATGGCGATTGAATCCGAGGCTAAGCGCAAGAAATTCGACGTGCAAAGGAGCTCGACTGTAGAGCGCGCTGACAAGGATTTCCATGAAGATGACTTGAATAAAGACATACACTTCAACAGTGTCAGCGAAAAACCAAATGCACGCGGCCCCATATTTTCTTTCAACGATACATATATGGAAATGCGCTGCGGCGGGTCAGAAGAAAAACGCGGCATCATCACGATGATGACGCTTGGCAGTTTAGGCCCAATGACTTACGCATGGCTGCACATAACGTTTGGCTCCATCTATATCAATGCGACTCAACCCGATTTCTTTTCTGCGTTCTCGGTCCTATTCAGCGCGTACATGCTATCAATTGGCGGAGCCATTTATTACTTATATGCCAAATACGGATTTCGTTTTACTCGACTTGAAATGCTTACCAGCCGCCATTTGCTCATTCGCTTCAATCGAAAAACCCAGCAAGTTCACCTCCATAGACCAAGCTACTGCGGCGGTATAGCAACATTCCCCTGGAGAACAACCGGAAGCACCGGCGTCAACCCTGAAGGCGACTCCCTCAGCGCGGGCATGAGGCTGTGCTTGGTCTGGCACCCCAGCCGCACTGGCCTCCCTCACATGGAAATGGCCCTACTCGGCAAGCAAGGCCAAGGTGGTAGCGAACTTCGGGACGAGTGGGAGTTCATTCGCCGCTATATGGAAGATGGCCCACATGCCGTCCCCCGCCCCCGTCTGAGCACCCAACTCCCCTCGCCCGTCCAGGCATTCAGCGCCCAGTTCGAAGGATTGGGTCGTTTCTACCGGAAAAGCAGTTGGCTGTTCAAAGTCGTCCTGCTCTTGGTTTGGCCCGCCTTCGTCATTATCGGCACCGGCCATTGGCTGAGCTTGCTGTTGTGCTGGCGACCGCGCTGGCCGAAGGTTATCCGCGAAGCTGGCATGCCCGGTAAGCCCGTCCCAGCGGTGACAGCGCTGAGCGACTACCCACCAGAGATCCAGAAACGCCTGCTCGCCAATGCCGATCGCTGGCAACTCAAACCCGGCAAGCGCTCAGAGAAAAAGCCACGCAAATTACGTACGTCGAGATCGAAGGTGCACCGACCGGGTAGCTGATGCTACGAATGGGTCGGTACCACCTGCCCCAGTCCCCAACCTTGGGGACACGGTGCCCAACGGCAACCCCCTGCAATCGCCCTTGCAAGAGAAATGGATCCCTTGCCCTGCAAGGGCTGCAGCACATTTTTTCCGGCTTGGCACGCCTATTGCCGATCTCCTGCCAGACGCCCCAAGTCCATGGGCCCGTTTGCAGGAGGAAATGACTCATGCACCGACCGATACCCCACCCGCTGGCAGTGGCGATTTTCGCCGGCATGCTCCAGCTCCCGGCGCAGGCTGCCTTGAACGCTGTCGATCCAGGCGCCTATGTTCCCGCCAACGGTGGCTTCCCAGCCTGGTACCAGGACAGTCACGGTCGTACCCTCGACCTGTGCCTGACGAAGGCGGTCAGCTCGCGTGTGCCTGGCGCACCCGGCGCACCTTCGTACATGTGCACGCTGCTGCCCACCCCCGGCGTGTTCGACGATACCCAACCCATCGTCTTCCCCACCAACTTCCCTGACGAGGCGTTCTGGTTCACCGCCGACGCCGCCATCGTAGACGCCACTCGCGGCATCGACCTCAGCTACGGCACCGCGATCGAAGCGGCATTTGCCGCCGAAGAACCGGTCGACGGCGACCAGGTCAGCTTCGCCCGGGTGCGTATCCGGGTCGACGTGCCAACCGCCGGCACCTACGTGGTCACTCACCCCTATGGCGTCGAAGTGTTCGACGTACCTGCGCCCGGGCGCCGGGCGATCAACATGACCCGCGACATCGGCATTGCCGGCGCAGGCGACTTCACCGGCGCCCTGAAAGGCGATGTCGGGCCGTTCCTGCGCAGTGTCAACGGCCCCTACACCGAAGGCAGCGAGCGCTTCATCGGCGACCCGAACCTGGAAGAACGGGTGACCGGCAGCCCCTTCAATACCAACTACGTGCGCATCGAAGGCCCCGGCGGCATCGACCTGCGCACCGAGCTGTTCGCGGTTTCGGGCAAGCTTTCCGAAGTGACCCTGCCAACCCCGCTGATGCCGCAACGCAGTACCTACTCGCGGCATACCGAGAACGGCGACCTGCGCGCCCAGCAGGACATCTTCGTGATGGCCCCGCCGCCACCGGCCAGCGTCACCCTGACCAGCCAGACACCCAACCTGAACCTCACCGAGGCCAACGGTACCGGTGCCTGGTACGCCCAGTCGGTGCTCGACCCGGCCGCCGGGACGATCCTGACGCTGACCGCCGACAACAGCGTGGCGATCCCTGCCAGCAGCCCGACCACCGCCAATGTACCGCTGACCGACCTGGTCGTTATCACCCAGGCCCAGTTCCGTCTGTCCACCGGCGAGCTGACCTTGGTGGCCAGCACCAGCGACGAAACCACGCCGCCAGTGCTCACCGCACACACCGGCAACGGCGCGCTGATCGGCAACCTGAGCGGCACAGGTGCCGTGAAGACGCTGAGCACCAGCCTGTCGCCCATCCCGCCGGCCAAGGTGCAGGTCACCAGTACCAACGGCGGTAGCGACACCGAAGACGTGGTGCTGGTGCCATGAACAGACAAAGGCTCAGCCTTCAAGGAGGCAGCATGAACACTTGGTCGCGCCGTGCGCTGTTGGCCGCCGGTTTCTCCCTTACCGTTACCAGCGCCGCGTTTGCCGCGCTGTCCGATGTCGACCCGGGGCCCTACACCTTCGCCACCGGTGGCTATCCGATGTGGTACAAGGACAGCCTCGACCAGTCCCTGGAGCTGTGCCAGTCCCGTGCTACCAGTACGCGTGCGCCAGGCGCGCCGGGGGCACCGGCCTACATGTGTACCTTGTTGCCCGAGCCTGGCATCTATGACGATGCCCTGCCGCTGGTGTTCCCGGACAACTGGCCGCCCGAGATGTTCTGGTTCCTGGCGGAAACCGCCATTCCGCAGGTCGGCAACAGCGGCTATGAACTGGAGGTTTATGTAGCCGGGGTGGAGGCTGCCTTCGCCGCCGAAAACCCTGTCGATGGTGACCAGCAAAGCTTCGCGCGGATCCGCATCCGTGCTTCGGTTCCAAGTACCGGTACCTACACCATCACCCATCCCTACGGGGTGGAGACGGTCAACGTCACCACGGCGGGGCGTCGTGCGATCAACATCACCCGGGACATTGGCATTGGCGCACCAGGCAACTTCCGGGGAGCGCTGGCGGGGGCGATCGGCCCTTGGCTGAAGGGTGTTGGCGGGCCTTACACCGAGGTCAACCCCGATACCGGCGCCATCGAAACCTACATCGGCGACCCCAATATCACCGAGGCGGTGACCGGTAGCCCCTTCAATACCAATTTCGTGCGCATTCAAGGCCCCGCTGGCACCATCCAGACCAACACCTTCACTGTTTCAGGCAAGGTACTCGACCAACGGGCCCAGACCCCGGTCAGCCTGGAACGCGCCACCTATTCGCGCAATGCCACCGGCACTCGTACGGAAGTGTTCGCCAAGGCGCCCAGCGCAGCCAGCCTGTGCATGCGCAATGGCATTGCCCTGGTCGGCACCCCGCCCTCGCCGTGCCAGTACACCCTCACCGCCGACAACAACGGGCTGTTCTTCCACCAGCAGTTCGGCCAGGAAGCACCGCCTGCAGTGGTGGTGGTCACCGCCAGCGACAGCGCCGGCGGTACCCAGCCAACCGCGCTGTCGAGCAAGCTCACCGACGTGGTCAAGGTCGGCACCGCACGCTACGACTGGGCCAACAAGCGCCTGTTGATCGAGGCCAGTTCCAGTGACGAAGTGGCGGTCCCGGACCTGATCGCCCAAGGCTACGGTCGCCTGTCCAAGGCGGGCACGCTGCAGAGCCTGACCGTCAACGACGTGCCGCAGCCACCAGCCACCATCACGGTGAAGTCGGCACGCGGCGGCAGCGATGTCGAACCGGTAGTCGTGGTCGGCAACGCGCCGGTCGAGGCGGCCAACCAGCCGCCGCTGGCCCAGGCCGATACCGGCAGTACCAGCGTGGGCATCCCGATCACCCTCAACCTGCTGCAGAACGACAGCGACCCGGATGGCAACGTACCGCTTACCATCAGCGACCTCACCCAGCCCGGTACCGGTCTTGGCGGCGTGGTGATGAACGGCACCACCTCGGTCACCTACACCCCGCCAGCCGGGGCCACGCAACCCGTGGTGGCCACTTTCAGCTACCGGGCGGTGGACGCCAAGGGCCTGAAGTCGGAACCGGCCACGGTCACCATCAATGTGGCGCCCAACCAGGCCCCGACCGCCAACCCGGAAACGGTCGCCACCCTGGGCGTGCCTTTGACCATCAACGTGCTGGCCAACGACACCGATCCGGAAGGCAACGTACCGCTGAGCGTTGCTGCCGTCACCCAGCCGGCTGCCGGCCGGGGCACCGTCAGTACCGACGGCACCACGGTGACCTACACCCCACCGGCCACGGTGACCACGGCCTTCACCACTACCTTCACCTACCAGGCTCGTGACTCGCTGGGGGCCCTGTCCAACGCCGGCACCGTCACCGTCAACGTATCGCCACGGCCCGCCGCCGAAACCTTCACGGTCACGACCGCCACGGTCACGGCACGCTCCAACAACCGTTACAACTGGGACCTCAGCGGTACCTCGTCGGTCACCACCGGCAATACCGTCACCGTGCGGGTAACCACCACTACCGGCGTGCAGACCCTTGGCACCGCCACGGTGGCGCTGACCGGCCGCTGGCGCCTGGCGGTGAGCAATAGCACCACGATCATCCCGACTGCGGCACCGACGGCGACGATCACCACCAGCCAGGGCACCACACGCACCGTCAACGTAACCGTGCAGTAAAGGCCGGAGGTTGCAATGAGACGCCTGTACTCCCTGCTGCTCGGCCTGGCCGTGGTGGGCCAGGCCTGCTGGGCCGAGGACCTGCTGGACAATGCCGACCTCGCACCCGGCAACGACCTCGGCGAACCGGTGATCATCCGCCTGCTGCCGGCCAGCGCCGGCCAGGCTGCGGTGATCGAGCAGCAAGGCGCGGGCAACCGCGCCGCCCTCGACCAGAACGGCCAGGCCCTGCTGGGCCGCATCGTCCAGGCCGGTGGCGCGCAGGAAGCGTACATCTTGCAGGAAGGCAGTGACCTGATGGCCCTCATCAGCCAACAGGGGAATGGCAACAGCGCGTCGATCCGCCAGACCGGCAGCAGCAACAGTGCGGCCATCGAGCAGATCGGCAACGACAACAGCGCCAGCATCGTGCAGTCCGGCACAGGCCTGAACAGCTCCGTGACCCAGGCCGGCAATGGCCAGCACGTGCAGATAACCCAATACCGATAGACCTGGAGGCCCCCCCATGTACAAGCTCGCTCCGTTAAGTGCCGCTATCGTCCTGGCCCTCGCAGGTCAGGCCATGGCTGCTGACAGCACCTCGTCCCAGACCCAGGATGGCAAGGAAAACATCGCTGAAGTCAGCCAGTCCCTGGCGCCATTCGCTTCGGCTACCCAGACCCAGACCGGCAAGGGCAACAACCACCTGGCGGTGCAATCGGATAGCACCAGCGATATCCAGCAGAGCGCCAACGGCCAATACAACGCAGGCTACGCCGACCAGCTGTTCGAGAACGGCAGCCAGGTCACCCAGCACGCAAGCGGCAGCTACAACGATGCCTTCGCCAGCCAGTCACTGGGCTTGGGCAACCAGTCGCTGCAAACCCAGCAAGGCGCGCAAAACGCCTCGACCGTATGGCAGGAAAGCCAGGAAGGCAGCAAGGCCACCTCCTGGCAATCCGGCCAGCGCAACGAAGCTTTCATCGAGCAGATCTTTGGTGGCAGCAACAACCGCAGCAGCATCAACCAGACCGGCCAGGAAAACTACGCCGCCGCCGAGCACCTGAGCTACGTCGATGGTGATATCCAGGTCTACCAGGATGGCACGGGCAACTGGGCGTATGGCGACCAGCGCGACGGCACCGGCGGCACCATCGGCATTGGCCAGTACGGTGGCGGCAACTCGGTGGAAGTGTGGCAGGACAACCAGACCGCCAGCCAGGCATCAGTGACCCAGTCCGGCCAGATGAACGAAGGCTATATCGACCAGAGCTTCGGCATGAACAACAAGGTCAGCCTGTCGCAACAGGGCACGGCCAACGCCAGCTGGTCGGACCAGTTCGAGACCAGCAACTCGACCACCACCATCACCCAGACTGGTAGCAACAACGTGCATTTCACCTACCAGAACGGTGAAAACCTCAACCTGACCATCAACACCAAGGGCACTGGCAACAGCGTCACCGCCAGCAACTGGAAAGGCGCCAAGATGGGCGGCCAGTTCGGTACCAACCAGACTGCCACCATCAACCAGAATGGCAATGGCAACGGCGTCAACCTGACCCAGAACGGTGACAACCAGCTGGCCACGCTGACCCAGAAAGGCACCGGCAACCAAATGGAGACCAAGCAGGCCGACATGAACAACGAGCTGTACTTCGAACAGAACGGCACCGACAACATCCTGATCGCCGACCAGCGTGGCACCGACAACTATGCCTACGGCAACAGCCAGGGCAACGGCAACGTCATCAACCTGGACCAGTCCGGCTACAGCAACCAGAGCTACACCAACCAGCTGTACGGTAGCGGCAACGAAGCCAACATCAAGCAGGTTGACAGTTACAACATTGCCTACGTGACCCAGGGAGGCCAGGGCAACAAGGCGTATGTCGACCAGAGCGGTGTGACGCAGACCGCGACCATCAGCCAACTGGGCAGTGCGAACGTGGCCACTGTGACCCAGCAGTAGATCGCTCCCCCCTTGAACCGCGGTGCTCCTCTCCCTGGTGCCGCGGTTCCTTTTTATTCCTGTCAGAACTTCTTTTCTTGCCGGCCTGTTCGCGGGCATGTCCGCGAATAGGCCAAGCCTGCCAAGCGCATTACAATAGTCCACACCCCAACCGATGCCTGCCCCATGATCCAGTCCGACCTCGACCTGTTCGGCCCCCAGCCGCAACGCCTGGCCAGCCATACCGTGCTGCTGCCCGGCTTCGCCCTGGCCGAGATCGAGGCCCTGCTCGATGCCCTGCGCCCGGTGCTGCGTGCCGCGCCGTTCCGGCACATGCACACCCCGGCCGGCCTGCGCATGGCGGTAGGGCTGACCAACTGCGGCACGCTGGGTTGGGTCAGTGACGAACACGGCTACCGCTACACCCCCTGCGACCCGCTCAGCGGCAAACCTTGGCCCGCCCTGCCCCCCGTGTTGCTCGAACTGGCCGCCCGCGCTGCGACCATGGCCGGGTTCGACGGTTTCGTGCCGGATGCCTGCCTGGTCAACCATTACCTGCCGGGCACCCGCCTGAGCCTGCACCAGGACCGCGACGAGCAGGACTTCGGCCAGCCGATCGTGTCGGTGTCGCTGGGCTTGCCGGCGGTGTTCCTGTTCGGTGGCCTGCAGCGCACCGACAAGACCCAGCGCATCCCGCTGAGCCATGGCGATGTGCTGGTCTGGGGTGGCGAGGACCGCCTGCGCTTTCACGGCGTGCTCCCGATCAAGCCTGGCGTGCATCCGCGCCTGGGTGAACGGCGGATCAACCTGACCTTGCGCAAGGCCGGTGGCTGAAGCGGCCAACGGCCCGTAACCGGCGCAAACAGGATGAACGCGCATGAAACAGGTTGAACATCTTGGCCTGGCAAGCTTCAAACGATATGCCATGCCCTGTTCAGCCTGGAGCCCGCCATGCCCTACCAGCCCTGTTCCCCGCCCTCTCAAAGCGGAGCCGCGCGCCCATGAAAATGCCCTGCCGCGCGCCCAATGCCTCACTACAGCTCGATTACGTACGCGACACCCTGTTCGGCCCGGTGGCGCAAAGCGTGGAGTGCCAGTGCCAACTCGCCGCCCTCGACCTGCAAGGCCGCCCCGGCCTGCGCCTGCACATCTGCCCGCCCCTGCCCGACAAGGTCGACCGCGCCCACAGCGTGGCCTTCGTCTGGGACGGGCGCAGTTACCACGGAGTGGTCCGCGACCAGGGCAAGTGCGGTGATGGCGGCCTGAACCTGCTGCTGGAGCTGCTGTAAGACGATCAACGGCGATCAACCCGGCTGAACCCACCGGGCGCGTCACGTCTCCATAGCAAAAGGGCCCATGCCTGCCGAAGAACGCGGAGAACGTCAATGAACAGTCCGTTGCTCAAGCTCTTCACTCACCCCGCCGACGCCTGGCTGGAAATCCGCCGGGCCGAGGAAGACCACCCGCAGCAATATCTGCCGCGCCTGTTGGCCCTGGCACTGATCCCCGCTGTGTGCCTGTTCGTCGGCACGACCACCTTCGGCTGGAGCCTGGCGGCCGAGGAACGGGTGCGCCTGAGCATGACCAGCGCCGCCCAACTGGCGGGCTTGCTCTACGCCACTACGGTCGTCGGAGTAATGTTGATGGGCACGATGATCCGCTGGATGTCGCGCGGTTTCGATGCACAGCCCAGCCTCAACCAGTGCATCGGCTTTGCCGCCTACTGCGCAACACCATGGTTCTTTGCCGGGGTGGTCGGCCTGCTACCGATCCGCTGGCTGGCGCTGGCGGCACTGCTGGCTGCCTCGGCGTATGCCAGCGTGTTGCTGTATGGCGGATTGCAGACCTTCCTGCGGCTGAAGAAGGAACAGGCCATGCTGTTCGCGACCTGCGTGTGGGGGGTGGGGTTACTGCTGCTGGTCACCATCCTGGTGGCGATGATCCTGTTCTGGTTCAACGGCCTGATGCCGGAATATGTGCGCCCGGCCAGCGTGGGCTGACCGGGGCGCGGCAGGCGCCTCAGGCAATCGCCTTGAGTGTCGCCGGGTGGCTGGCACGCAGCGCGTGCAGCTGTCCCACCAGGTTGACCAGGTCACGGCAACTGTTGAGGCTTTGCAGGGGGACCCCGCTCAGGGTCACGCCCTCGTCAAGGCTCTGGCCCTGACCCAGGCGTATGGTCAGGTTGGCGCCATCCGTGCAGCTGACTTCGCAACGGTCGGGCAGGCAGGCCTGCTCGATCATCTGCCGCATTTCTAGCATCGAAACTCCTATCAACGACATGGTACGACCCTCTCTTTGGGATGGCCTGTTGTGTGAGTACGCCTTTGTCGGGCGAGGTGCCAATTGATATTGCGCATGCCGGGGCAGGCGCTCATGCGCCTGGGCAATGATCATGCAGGGAATCCTCTAGCACCTTAGTGGAAGATTGCCTGCGCGGGCTGGGCGTTCGAACGCAATGGCAGACTTAGCGACGAGCGGTCCCGGCAGGCCCCAGCGATGCCCAAAGATGCTGTGCCGCATAGGCTCGCCACGGTCGCCACGCCAGGGCTCGTTGCGCAAGTTGGGCATCCTCGCCTTCGAGCAGGCGCAACGCCTTAATCAGCGCCACATCGCCCAGCGGCAAGGCATCGGCCGCGCCGGCCTGGCGCAATGCCAGGTAGTGCGCACTCCAGGGGCCGATACCCTTGAGCTGGCACAGGTTGCGCAGCAGTTCATCCAGCACCTGCCCGCGGCGCAGCAACCTGGGCTCGGCGAGCAATGCATTGGCCAGCGTGCCCAGGGTGGCGGCGCGCGCTCGCGGCATGCCCATGCCATCGAATTTCGCAGCTGCCAATACCGGCAACGCCGGGAATACGTGGCTCAGGCCGGGTGCGGGCCAGCGCAAGGGCACGCCGTGGCGTTGCACCAGGCGGCCGGCCAAAGTCATGGCCCCGGCCACACTGACTTGCTGGCCCAGCACAGTGCGCATTGCCTGTTCGCAGGCGTCCCAGCCTTGTGGCACCCGCAAGCCTGGACGCTCCCGTAGCAGGCGCGCCATCAGTGGATCGCGGGACAGTTCGGCATTGATGCGCACGGGATCGGCGTCGAGGTCGAAAAATCGCCTCAGTCTGGCGGTCAGGCCGGGTAGCGCGTGGGCCGGGACGCCTTCAAGGCGGACCCGCAGGTACTGGCTGCCCGAAGGTGTGGCGTGCACGACGGCGTGGCGGCCGGCAATTACCAGGGTACGGCGGTAGGTGCCGTCGAGGCAGGTCTCGATGCCGGGGATGCAGCGGGCAGCGAGGAAGGCCAGGGTCGAGGGCCAGTGGTAAGGGGCACGGTAGCGCAGCCACAAGGTGTGGTGGCTGGGGGTGGGCAATGATCGGCGTACGGCGTGCAGGGGGGTGAGCTTTGGCATGGCTGCATCATGCCAGCAAAAGTAAAACCTGTACCGGCCCTATCGCCGGCAAGCCAGCTCCCACAGGTACAGCGTTGCTCTCGAGATTGTCGCTGTACCTGTGGGAGCTGGCTTGCCGGCGATAGGGCCGGACAAGCCATTCAATCAACTAGGATCAATGCGCCGCACCGTCCCGCGCTTCCTGCATCTGCCCGAACCGCCCGGCATGGAAGTCGTCGAACGACTCGGCAATTTCCGCCTGGCTGTTCATCACGAACGGGCCATAGCCCACGATCGGCTCATCGATCGGTTCACCGCTTAGCAGCAGCAAGCTGGCACCTTCCAGCGCTTCGATAGCGACATCCTCGCCGCCCCGGTCAAACAGCACCAGGCTGGATGGGCCGGCTTCTCGCTCGCCGTTGATCCGCACTTTGCCACGCAACACCACCAGCGCCGCATTGCGCCCAGCGGCGACCGGCAGTTGCAAGGCTGCACCGGCATTCAGGCGCAGGTCCCAGACATCCATCGCAGTGAAGGTCCGCGCCGGCCCCGAATGCCCACGATAGTCACCGGCAATCACTCGCAGGCTGCCGCCCTCGTCGTCCAGCGTCACCACCGGGATGTCCTTGGCCAGCAGCGTCTGGTAGCCGGCTGCTGCGCGCTTGTCCCGCGCCGGCAGGTTGACCCACAGCTGAACCATCTCCAGCGTACCGCCAGAACGGGCGAAACCTGGGGAATGGAACTCTTCGTGGATGATGCCATTGGCAGCAGTCATCCACTGCACGTCGCCAGGGCCGATCAAGCCGCCAGCGCCGGTGGAGTCACGGTGTTCCAGTTCGCCCTGGTAGACGATGGTCACGGTCTCGAAGCCGCGGTGCGGGTGCTGGCCAACGCCACGCCGCGCACTGGTCGGGGTGAAGTCATGAGGGCCGGCATAGTCCAGCAGCAGGAACGGGCTGATCTTGCTGGCCAGGTTGTCGTAGGTGAACAGGCTGCGCACCGGGAAACCATCACCTACCCAGTGGGCGTGGGGACTGCGGTGAATACCCAGAATCGTTTTCATGAGAAGGCTCCTCTCTTGGTTGAGATAACCTTACCAGTGAGACCAATCAGGCAATAGCCGACTAAAATGGCATGCATCGTCTCATTTAAAGGACAATCCACAGCCAGCTGTCTGGAAAAACTATCCCGCCGGTCCCTGCAGCAGGAAGGCCTGCACTTCTTCGGCACACGCCTCAGGATGCTCCTGCATGAAGCAGTGCCCACCTGCAACCTGCCTGCCGCTGACCTTAGGGTTGAGCGCCACCAGGCGATTTACCGAATGCGGTACGAAGGGGTAGGTGTGCTCGCCGTACAGCACCCGCGTGGGCGTTCGGATTGCCGCCAGGCTCGCCCACATGCGCTTGGGGAACGAACTGAATATTTCCACTTCGCGGCTAGGCCGGCACTTGAGCACCACCGCTTCGCCACAGTCGCCAATGGCATGCTCCACGTAAGCCCGCAGCGCCGCATCGGTCCACCCCTTGAAGATACCCCGCCCATGCAGCGAAGCCAGGGCTGCCTCGCGGTCGGGCCAGTGGCTGCGACGGCTGGCAGCCTTGCGCGCCAGGGCATGGCGCTGGTGCAAGCCGACCAGGGCTGCCATCCCCATCACACCCAGCATGCGCCGGCTGAACAGTACCGGGTCGAGCAGCACGGCACGCGTGAACAGTTGCGGTTCACTGGCCAGGATCAGGCCGGTGAGCACGCCACCGAAACTGTGCCCGACGGCAAAGCGCGGTACGTCACCATACTCGCCTCGCCCGGCTGCAAAAGCCTCCACCGCCAGCGCAGCGGTCCGGTTCCAGCCACGGAACACCCCGCCATGGTCGCTGTCACCATGGCCCTGCACATCGCTGAGCCACAGGTCGAAATGTTCGCCCAGGCGCATCAGCAATGGCTGGTAGGCCAGGCAACAGAAGCCGTTGCCGTGCAGAAAATGCAGTAACGGCTTGCCACTGGCCGGGGTTCGCCAGCCCCGCAGGGTGAAGCCTTCGGCGCATTCGTGAGACCAGGGGATCAACTGCATCGGCTTACCGTACTCGCGGGGTCAGGAAAACGCTGATTCTACAAACAGCAGCGGGTACAGTGAAATCACCAGCAACAAGGCCATCAGGACATTGAACAGCATCAGCCAGCGCGGGTTCTGCAACAAGTTGCGCAGGGCGCTGCCGAACATCACCCACACCCCGACGCTCGGCAGGTTGACCAGGGCGAACAAGGCAGCAATGACAATGACGTTGGTCACATAGCCCTGCGCCGGCGTGTAGGTGGTGATTGCCCCGACTGCCATCACCCAGGCCTTGGGGTTGACCCACTGGAATGCCGCCGCTCCCCAGAAGCCCAGCGGTTTGCGGGCACTGGACGAAGCTGTGCCGACCGGCCCGGAGGTGGCGATCTTCCAGGCCAGGTACAGCAGGTAGGCGGCACCGGTGTAACGCAATACCGTATACAGCGCCGGCCAGGCCTTGAACACCTCGCCCAGGCCCAGGCCGACAGCCAGCACCATCACCATGAAACCGACACTGATGCCCAGGGCGTGCGGGATCGAGCGACGCACACCGAAATTCACCCCGGAGGCAAGCAGCATGGTGTTGTTGGGGCCAGGAGTGATGGAAGACACGAAGGCGAACAGCACGAAGGCGGTCAGCAGGTCGGCAGAGGCAAGCATGGCAGGCAATCCACTTTTTTATGGGTGCTGTCACACTAACGGAGTCGCCCTCCTCTGCGACCGGTACAGTTTAACGAAATTGTGTAGATACACATCGCTGTACCGCTACCCTCAGATCAAGGAAGCCGTCCCATGAGCCTCACCATCCGTCCTGCCGTTCGCGCCGACGCCGAGCAGATACTTGCCTTCATCACCGAGCTGGCAGAGTACGAACGCGCCCGCCACGAGGTGATCGCGAGCGTTGCCGATATCGAGCACAGCCTTTTTGGCGAGGGCAGCACCGTGCATAGCCTGATGTGCGAGCGCAATGGCCGGGCAATCGGCTTTGCCGTGTATTTCTATAGCTACTCGACCTGGCTCGGGCGCAACGGCATCTACCTGGAAGACCTGTACATAACGCCCGAGCAGCGCGGCGACGGTGCCGGGCGGCAATTGCTGCGGCACATCGCCCGCGAGGCGGTGGCGAAGAATTGCGGACGGCTTGAATGGAGCGTACTGGACTGGAACGAGCCGGCTATCGGCTTCTATCAGAAGCTGGGGGCCGAAGCGCAGGATGAGTGGGTGCGCTACCGGCTGGATGGCGAGAAGCTGGCGGCGTTTGCCCGGGGCTGACCGGGTGGATGCTCACGGCATAGACCACTACAGGCCGAACCGGCTTACATGAGGGCTTGAGTGCGCATGCCTTGAGCTTTTCAGCGCCTGTGAGATCGAGCGCCGCGCGGGCGGCGCTCGATCTCCCAGGCACTGCAAAACCAAAGCCCTACCATCAGGGCAATTGACGCCAGCCCCGCCCCATGGTCTCCTTATGCCTCGCGTTCAGG
Source organism: Pseudomonas sp. 13159349 (assembly GCF_013305685.1). Taxonomy (NCBI): domain Bacteria; kingdom Pseudomonadati; phylum Pseudomonadota; class Gammaproteobacteria; order Pseudomonadales; family Pseudomonadaceae; genus Pseudomonas; species Pseudomonas sp. 13159349. The sequence goes on from NZ_CP045553.1 coordinate 3,259,716, forward strand.
TGCCCCCGATGGGGGTGAAACGGGAAACCGGTGCGTCACAGGCCCTCCAGCAGGGCCGGACAAGGCCGGTGCTGCCCCCGCAACGGTAAGCGAGCGAAGCGTCTGTACCACTGTGCCTGATCCCCGGCATGGGAAGGTGACGCTTTCCAGGAGCCTGGCTCCTCCTCGCAAGCCCGGAGACCGGCCTGGCGTTCATGAACACCCCGCGGTGGGCGGGCGCTGTTGCATTCCCCTGGGCTGCCACGCTCGGGGCTGCCGCGCTTGCCCGTTGCCCACAAAAAGCAGAGGAACGCGTCATGCCCGTCACCAGCGCCAAGCAACACAGCATTACCACCCCCGTCACCCTCAGCCAGCGTGTCGTCATCGCCATCGGCGCCAGCCTGCTGGGCCTGTGCCTGGTGTACTTCGCCGGCTTTTCGCACATCGAGGCCGTGCACAACGCCGCCCACGACACCCGCCACAGCGCCGCATTCCCCTGCCACTGAGTACAACCCGATGATCACACGCATTGCCCGTACCGCGGGCTTCAGCGGGTTGCTGGCGGCCTTGCTGCTGACCTTGCTGCAGAGCTTTTGGGTCGCCCCGCTGATTCTCGAGGCAGAAACCTACGAATCCTCGGCCCCCGTCGCCGAGCACGAGCATGCCGGCGAAGTGGCAGCGCATGAACACAGCGCCGAGGCCTGGGCACCTGAAGACGGCTGGCAGCGAGTGCTGTCCACCACCGGCGGCAACCTGGTGGTCGCGGTCGGCTTCGCCCTGATTCTCACCGCCCTGTACAGCCTGCGTGAACCCAAGCGAGCCGGCACCGGCGCACTCTGGGGCCTGGCCGGCTTCGCCGTGTTCTGCCTGGCCCCGACCCTGGGCCTGCCGCCGGAACTGCCAGGTACTGCCGCAGCCGACCTGGGGCAACGCCAGGCCTGGTGGATCGGCACCGCCAGTGCCACCGCGCTGGGCCTGGCCCTGTTGGTGTTCGCTCGCCACTGGTTGCTGAAGGCGCTGGGCGCTGTGCTGCTGGTCATTCCCCATGTGATCGGTGCGCCGCAACCCGAGGTGCACGAGAGCCTGGCCCCCGCCGCCTTGGAAACCCAGTTCAAAGTGGCCTCCTGGCTGACCAACGCCGCATTCTGGCTGGCCCTGGGCCTGCTCAGCGCCTGGCTGTTCCGGCGCTCCAGCCAGGCCTGATGCCTGCCTTCTACGCCGGCTTCGGCTGTCGTCGGGGTTGCCCGGCGGATACGCTGGAAATCTTGCTGCGCCAGGCCCTGGCCACCCAGGGCCTGGCGTTGGCCGACCTGCAAGGCATCGCCAGCATCAGCCTGAAGGCCGACGAGCCCGGCTTGCAGCAACTGGCCGAACGTCTCGGCCTGCCTTTGGTGTTGTACGATACCGCGCAGTTGCAACCCTACGAACTCCAGCTCAGCCACCGCTCCGCCGCTGCCCATGCCCACTGTGGCTGCTGGGGCGTGGCGGAGAGTGCGGCACTGGCCCTGGCCAGCCAGCGGCTCGGCACGGCCAGGTTGCTGCTGACGCGCCAGGTACTGGGCCCGGCTACTCTCGCCCTGGCCTGTTGAACGTTTCACCCCTCTTTCCTGCAAGGACTTACCATGACGGTCTACTTCATCGGCGCCGGCCCCGGCGACCCGGAACTGATCACGGTCAAGGGCCAACGGCTCATCCGCCAGTGCCCGGTGATCATCTATGCCGGCTCGCTGGTGCCGGCCGCCGTGCTCGAGGGCCACCAGGCCGAGACCGTGATCAACAGTGCCGAACTGCACCTGGAGCAGATCATCGCCGCCATGCGCAGTGCGCATGAGCAAGGCCAGGATGTGGCTCGGGTACACAGTGGCGACCCCAGCCTGTACGGCGCCATCGGCGAGCAGATCCGCCATCTGCAAACGCTGGGCATCGATTACCAGATCATCCCCGGGGTCACCGCTACAGCGGCCAGCGCCGCCCTGCTCGGCTGCGAACTGACCCTGCCCCAGGTAGCGCAGACCGTTATCCTCACACGCTATGGTGACAGCTCGCCGATGCCGCCCGGCGAGCAGCTGGGCGACCTGGCGCGCCATGGCAGCACCCTGGCGATTCACCTGGGGGTCAAGCACCTGTCGCGTATCGTCGAAGAACTGCTGCCGCACTACGGCACGCACTGCCCGGTGGCGGTGGTGCATCGTGCCACCTGGCCGGACCAGGACTGGGTGCGCGGTACCCTCGGCGATATCGTGGAACGCGTCGCGGCCAAGGATTTCCGGCGCACGGCGCTTATCCTTGTGGGCCATGTGCTGGGCGACACACCGTTTGCCGAATCGGCCTTGTATCGCGCCGGGCACGCCCACCTGTATCGCCCTGGCGACTGAGCATTGCCAGGTTCGCCGCAGGCGTAGCAGACTCCGGTTTCCCGCCTGCAAACAGGAGTCATGCCCATGCTGGACCTACGCCCAAACTGCGAGTGCTGCGATACCGATCTGCCGGGTGACAGCCCCGATGCGCTGATCTGCTCCTTCGAATGCACCTTCTGCCGCACCTGCGCCGAAACCCGTTTCCAGGGCCGCTGCCCGAACTGCACCGGCCAGTTGGTGGCACGCCCGACACGGGTCGGCCAGGCACTGGCCAACAACCCCGCCTCAACCCAGCGCGTGAGCAAATCACACTCCGCCTGCGCATGACGACTACAAAAACAGGCATCGCCGCTTTGCCAGGGTGATGTCTTTCCCACTTTTTGTAGGACTTTTCAACAACAAGCACGTGGACTTTCAACACTTCTATACTCGGCATTACCAAATTTCGGGAATGGTCGTATCGTGCAGCGCTTCCGATAACCCCACTTGCAGACGTATTCCTGAGTGATCCAGGAAGCGGACCACATCCTGACAGGAGTTTTCTTCATGACTACCGTGCTGATCGTCGACGACCACCCCATCGTCCGGCTGTCCTTGCGCATGTTGCTCGAACGCGAGCGCTTCCGTGTTGTCGGCGAGGTCGGCAATGGCAGCGAGGTGGCGCAGGTGGCCCGCGACCTGCGACCGGATGTGGTAATTCTCGACATCGGCCTGCCCGGCCTGGATGGCATGGAAGTGATAAAGCGCCTGCAATGCCTGGAGCCGGCGCCCAAGATCATGGTGCTGACCGGCCAGGCCACCGACCTGTATGTGCGGCGCTGCCTGGATGCTGGCATCGGCGCTTTTGTCACCAAGGAAGAAGACCACGAGGCGTTGCTGTTTGCCCTGAAAGCGCTGGTCAAGGGCTACTCGACCTTCCCGCAGATGTCGGTCAACAGCAACTCGCTGGAAAGCGAGCCAGTGCGCCTGTCCAGCCTGTCCAACCGGGAAATGGAGGTGCTGCGGCGCCTGGCGCGCGGCGAGAACAACAAGAATATCGGCACCTGCATGAACCTCAGCGCCAAGACCATAAGCACCTACCGGGGCCGCATCATGGAAAAGCTCAAGACCGAATCACTGGTTGAAATGGTCGACCTGGCCAAGCGCAACAGCGTCTACTGAGCGCTCGATGACAATGAAGCGCCTGCTGGCAAGCGCCCTACTGGTCATCGGCCTGGCCGGTTCCGGCGCGCTGCTGGCAAACAGCGAACCTCGCCAGTTGCTGGCACGCTCGGTCAGCGCCGCGGCCCCGCTTGCGCTGTCCAGCGAAGAGCGGCATTGGCTACAGCGACGCCAGCACCTGGTACTTGGCAGTTCGCGCCCCGACTACCCACCGCTGGAGATCAATGTCAGCCAGCACGACTACGAAGGCCTCAGCGCCGATTACGCTGGCATCATCGCAGAACAGCTGGGTACAACCATCGAAGTACGACGCTTCGACAGCCGCCACGAAGCCATCGCTGCGCTGCGCGACGGCCGTATCGACCTGCTGGGCAGCTCCAACGCCTTCGAGGCAGCGGATGCCCAGCTCAGCCTCAGTTCAAGCTACGCCGACGATCTGCCAGTCATCGTCACACGCGAGGGGCGCAGCCTGAAGAACACCCCCGACCTCGCCGGCCTGCGCCTGGCCATGGTCGATCATTACCTGCCGGCCAGCAGCGTCCGCCGCCTGTACCCCAAGGCGCAATTGAGCCTGTATCGCTCGACCCTGGCCGGGTTGGCCGCCGTCGAACTGGGCGAGGCCGACGCCTATCTGGGCGATGCCATCAGTACCGACTTCGCGATTGGCAAGAGTTACCAGGGCACACTGAAGATCGACCACTTCTGTCAGGTTGCCCCTGGCGCGTTTGCCTTTGCCATGGCCAGTGACAACCCGCGCCTGCAACAGTTGGTCAACAAGGCGCTGGCGCGTATCAGCGAAAGCGAACGCCTGAATATCCTGCGCCGCTGGAGCAGTGGCAACACCAGCCTGCTGCTGCAGCGCCACCTCACCGCCCTGACCGCCGAAGAAGAAGCCTGGATAGCTGCCAACCCCAACGTCAGCGTGCTGGTCAACACTTCGCTGGCGCCACTGACCTTCAACGACACCAAGCATCGCCCCAGCGGCATCACCCTCGAGCTGCTCAAGCAGATCTCGCTGCGCACGGGGCTGCATTTCAAGCCGGTCGAAAGCCCGTCGGCGCAAGCAATGATCGAGCGCCTGGCGCGCGGGGATGCGCAGATGATCGGCGCATTGGGTTACAGCACAGACCGTTCGAAGCAACTGCGTTATACCCGTCCCTACCTGGTCAGCCCACGGGTGCTGGTCACCCGTGGCGACAATGCATTACCGCCGCAGGCCATGGCGCTGGATGGCATGCGCATCGCCCTGGTACGCGGTTCGCCGCAACGGGCCGTGCTGCAACAACGCTATCCGCAGGCCAGGATGGTCGAGGTGGACAACCCGCTCGGCCTGATGGAGGCCGTGGCCAACGGTGCCGCCGACGTCGCCCTGAGCAGCCATATCAATGCCGCCTACTACATCAGCCATGTGTTCAAGGACCGCCTGCGCATTGCCAGCGTGCTCGACGATGACCCGGCCATCGCCGCCTTCGCCGTGGCCGCGGACCAGCCACAGCTGCAGGCAATCCTCGACAAGGCGCTGCTGAGCATTCCACCCGAAGAGCTGGACCAGCTGATCAACCGCTGGCGCACCACCACCCTGGTCAGTGACAGCCCTTGGCGCGACTACCGCACGCTGGCCTTGCAAGTGCTGGTGCTGTCGGCCTTGCTGCTGGCCGGGGTGGTGTTCTGGAACAGCTACCTGCGCAAGCTGATCAACCAGCGCACCGAGGCCCAGCATGCCCTGCAAGCGCAACTGGCGCTTAGCCGCGGCCTGCTTGAACAGCTGCGCCAGGCCAAGGACGACGCCGAACAGGCCAGCCAGACCAAAAGCACCTTCCTGGCCACCATGAGCCATGAAATCCGTACCCCGATGAATGCCGTGATCGGCCTGCTGGAGTTGGCCCTGGAAGACAGCCGCGGCGGCCGCTGCGACACCCAGACCCTGCAGACCGCCCACGATTCGGCCATTGGCCTGCTTGAGCTGATCGGCGATATTCTCGACATTTCCCGTATCGAATCCGGCCATGTCACCCTGCAGCCAGTGCCCACCAACCTGGTAGAACTGGTACGCGCCACCGTGCGGGTATTCGAAGGCAATGCAAGGGCCAAAGGCCTGCACCTGCACAGCGAACTGCCCGCTGCGCCGGTGTGGGTGCTGGCTGATCCGCTGCGCCTCAAGCAGGTCTTGTCCAACCTTATCAGCAACGCCATCAAGTTCACCGACAGCGGTGAAGTCCAGGCCAGCCTGCTACTGCCCTCGCCCACCGACACTGACAGCCTGGCAGTAGAGCTGAGTGTGCGAGACACCGGCATCGGCATCAGCCCTGCCGACCAGGCCCGGTTGTTCAATACCTTCGTCCAGGCCGACGGCCCCCGGGCACGCCAGGGCGCCGGCCTGGGACTGGTCATCAGCCGCACGCTGGCCGAGTTGATGGGCGGTACCTTGAACTTGCAGAGCGTCGAAGGCCTTGGCACCAAGGTGCAGGTCAGCCTGCAGTTGCCCGCCTGCGCTGCACCGGTGCAGGCCGACCAGCACGACCCTGTGCTGGAAACAAGCAGCGGCCCTTTGAACATACTGGTGGTCGACGACTACCCCGCCAACCTGCTGCTGCTGGAGCGGCAACTGCATACCCTGGGGCATCGGGTCACGCTGGCGGAAAACGGGGAAATCGCGCTGGCACGCTGGCAGGCTGCGCGCTTTGACCTGGTAATCACCGACTGCAGCATGCCGGTCATGGACGGCCACGAACTGACCCGCCGCATCCGCAGCCTCGAGGGCGAACGCGGCCTGGCGGCATGCCGCATTCTCGGCGTCACCGCCAACGCCCAAGCCGAGGAGCGTGCCCGCTGCCTGGCCAGCGGCATGGACGAATGCCTGTTCAAACCCATCGGCCTGCGTACGCTCAAGACCCACCTGCCCCACGCCCACCCCCGGCAGCAGCCGACAGCACGGCGCACCAGCGGGTTCAACCTTGGCGAACTGCGCCACCTGACCCAGGACGACGAACAACTGACGCGGAACTTGCTGCAGCAGTTGTCACAAAGCGTCAGCGAAGACCTGGCCACCTTGCGGGCGTTGCCAGCAGAGGCCCCCGGCGAAACTTTGCGCGCCTTGGCTCACCGGATCAAAGGTGGGGCGAAGATGCTCAAGGTACGCACGCTGGTCAAGGATTGCGAAGCCATCGAGCAGGCCCACGACCAAGGCCTGCCGACGATTGACCTTCGCCTGCAACTACAGGCCAGCCTGGAGACCCTGCTGGACGAGCTGGGCGATGTGCTCAGTGCAATTGCAGCGTCGAACTGATCTGGCTGATAGCGTTTACCACGTGCCGTGAACCCTGCTGGATTTCCATGATCACCGTACCGGCTTCGTTGGCCAGTGCCACACCATGGCCGGTACGCTTCAGGCTCGACTGCATGCTGGCCACGGCCAACAGCGACAGGTCGTGGTTCTGCCGCACCACGTCGACGATTTCCAGGGTAGCCTTGCTGGTGCGCGCCGCCAGGCTGCGCACCTCGTCGGCCACCACGGCAAAACCGCGCCCGTGCTCGCCGGCGCGGGCCGCCTCGATGGCTGCGTTCAAAGCCAACAGGTTGGTCTGGTCGGCAATGCCACGGATGGTCAGCACTATCTGCCCGATCACATCCGACTGCTTGCTCACCGCATCGATACTGCGTGCCGCGTCGTTGAGTTCATGGGAAATCTGCTCGATCACCTGTACCGCCTGCTGTACTACTTCGGTGCCCTTGCGCGCGCAGGCATCGGTCTGTACCGAACTGGCATGGGCAGCATCGGCCGCGCTTTGCTGGGTGCTGACCTGGCGGGTGATGTCGCTGGCGAACTTCACCACCTTGTACAAGCGGCCCTTGCTGTCGAAGATCGGGTTGTAGGAGGCCTCCAGATAGACCGTCTGGCCATGTTTGTCGACACGCTCGAAACGGTGCGAGTGGTACTCGCCGCGGTTGAGCGATGCCCAGAACTCGCGGTACTCGGCCGATTCGCGCTCGTGCGCCAGGCAGAACAGCCCGTGATGGCGACCGACCACCTCGTCCAGGCGATAGCCCATGGTGTCGAGGAAGTTCTGGTTGGCCTTGATCACCCGGCCTTGCGGGGTGAATTCGATTACCGCCATGGAGCGGCTGATGGCCTTGAGCAGGCTTTCGCTCTCGTGCTCCTCCATCACTCGCTGGCTGATGTCGGATGCCACCTTGATAACGCTGGTGACCTGGCGCTGCTCGTCCAGTACCGGCATGTAGCTGGCTTCCAGCCAGACTTCGCGTCCGGCCTTGTCGATGCGCTCGAAGGTACCGCTGATGGCCTTGCCCTGCCCCAGTTCACGCCACAATTGCTGGTATTCGGCGCTTTTCGCGTAACCAGGGTCACAGAACAGCCGATGATGCTTGCCGCGCAACTCCTCGGCGCTGTAGCCCATGGCTTGGCAGAAGCGCTCATTGGCATCGAGGATCGTGCCGTCGGGGGTGAACTCGATCATTGCCATGGAGCGGCTGATCGCCGCCAGCTTGGCCTGCAAGCTGGCCAATGCCTGATGACTGCGCTGGATTTCGACCAGATCGGACTTGCGGTGGAAATCGAACATGACGCCGGGCTCCTGTATGCGCGGTGTCCTGAGCATAGATCGTCTGGCGTAGGTCGTGGCTTTTGTGGCGCCTGTGAGATCGAGCGCCGCGCGGGCGGCGCTCGGTCTCGAACCCACCACACCACTCAAGACAAACTCAGGAACTCTCCCGCACCATCAACTCGAAGCCCAGGTCCTGCTGCGCATTCGGCACCCGCTTGCCATCGAGCAGCGCCAGCAGCGCCTGCGCTGCGCCGCGCCCCACAGCGGCGCGAGGCGTGCGAATCGAGGTCAGCCGCGGCACCATGTGCGCCGAAGCCGGCAGGTCGTTGAAACCGACCATCGCCACCTGCCGCGGCACCTCCACCCCTTGGCGCAATGCCTGCAGCACCGCGCCCTGGGCCAGGTCGTCGTTGCAGAAGAAGATACCGTCGACATCCGGCGCCTGCTGGAGCAACTGGCTGAACAACGCGCTGCCCAGGGCAATGGAAGAAGGCTCCGGCGTCAGCACTTCCAACTCGGCCGCCTGCAAGCCGGCCTCGGCCAACGCCTGGCGGAACCCTTCGGCACGCTGCATCACTCGTGGGTCCAGCTGTGCGGCAATGAACCCCAGGCGCTTGCGCCCGCGCTCGATCAGGTGGCGGGCCGCGGCGCGCCCGGCCTGCTGCTGCGAGAAGCCGACCGACAATGCCCCGGCCTCGCCATTCAGTTCCATCATGTGCACACAGGGCACGCCACTGGCCGCCAGCATCTGCCGCGATGCCTCGCTGCGCTCGAAACCGGTCAGCAGCATGCCGCAGGGCTGATAGGCCAGGTAGTTGCGGATGAGGTTCTCCTCTTCGGCAAGATCGTAGTGATAGTTGCCGATCAGCACCTCGAGCCCGCGCGGGCGCATGACCTCATGAATGGCTTCCAGCGTGTCGATGAACAGCTGGTTGGACAGCGACGGGATCAACACCACCACCGACTGGCTGCGCGCCGATGCCAGGGCACGGGCCGCCGGGTTGGCGACATAACCGAGGCTCGCCGCGGCAGCAACGACCTTTTCCACCAGCTCCGGCGCAACCGTGCTGACCCCGCGCAGGGCGCGCGACGCGGTAATCGGGGAAACCCCGGAAAGCCTGGCAACTTCTGCCAGGGTGGGACGACCTGTGGTACGGGAGCCGGTGCGGGACATGGATGTTGTAATTTTACTACTTGCAAGGAAAGGGAACGGCCACTAAGGTAGCGCTGTCTCAGGACGCAGGCAATGTAATCTTTGGTAGCGGCCAACGCGCGCCCGCCGCCAAGCGTCCATACTGCGTAGGGACAAGACCAATAACACCGGGGAGGTGGCTGTTCGTCGACAACGAGACAGCGCTATCTCACCCGCAGGAGGTACTGATGAATTCTCCCCTGTCCGCCATCGTGGTGATGGGCGTGGCCGGTTGCGGCAAAAGCTGCATCGGCGCTGCCATCGCTGCCAGAAGCGGCGGCCGCCTGATCGAAGGTGACGCTTTCCACCCTGCCGAAAACATCCGCAAGATGAGCGCTGGCATCCCCCTGGACGACAGCGACCGTGCCGGTTGGCTGGTGCGTCTTGGTCAGGAGCTGCAAGCCACGACCCAGGCCGGGGAACGTCCGATCCTGACCTGTTCGGCCCTCAAGCGCCGCTATCGCGACTCCCTGCGCGACGCCATGCCCGGACTGGTGTTCGTGTTCCTCGAGCTGTCACCCGCCGAGGCGGAGAAACGCGTGCTGGCCCGCCCCGGGCATTTCATGCCGGCGAGCCTCATCGATAGCCAATTCGCTGCCCTGGAGCCGCCACACGGCGAACCCCTGACCCTTGCGCTCGACGCCACCCAGCCCATCGAAGCGCTTGCCGAAGCGGTCGACAGCTGGCTAAAGGGCCGCAGTGAGCCGGGCCTGGCACAAACCGCCTGACCCTGGCGGTTTTCCCGGCTCACCCAAGACAGCGCTACCCTGCCCCTCAAGCGCAAGCAAATTTGCAAAAAAGCTACGCCAAAACAACGATAAGACCGAGGCCTTCAAACCATGTTCGGACTGGCTACTGATACCTTCCTGCTGCTCGACGCGCTGGTTACCATCGTCGGGCTGATCCTGCTGATCACCCACTTCAAAGTCCATCCCTTCGTCGCACTGACCATCGCGGCCGGCTTCCTTGGCCTCACCTCCGGCATGCCTGTGGCCAAGGTCATGAAATCGTTCCAGGACGGTTTTGGCGGTGTTCTGGGCTTCGTCGGCATCGTGCTCGCCCTGGGCACCATGCTTGGCAAGCTGATGGCCGACTCCGGGGGGGCCGATCAGATCGCGCAAACCCTCATCCGCGCCTTCGGCAAGAAGAACGTGCACTGGGCGATGATGTTCGCCGCCTTCCTGGTGGGTATCCCGCTGTTCTTCGAGATCGGCTTCGTGCTGCTGATCCCGCTGGTGTTCATCGTTGCCCGGCGATCCGGCGTATCGCTGATCAAGATCGGCATTCCGCTGCTGGCCGGCCTGTCGGTGGTGCACGGCCTGGTGCCCCCGCACCCGGGCCCGCTGCTGGCGATCGGCATCTTCCATGCCGACATCGGCAAGACCATTTTCTATGGCCTGATCGTGGCGCTGCCTACCGCCATCATCGCCGGCCCGCTGTTCGGTAATTTCATTTCCCGCTACATCCCGGGCACCCCGTCCCAGGAGCTGATGGACCAAATCGCCAAGGAGTCCGACCAGGGCAATCTGCCGAGCTTCACCATCACCCTGGTCACCGTGCTGCTGCCGGTGGTGCTGATGCTGCTGAAGACCTTCGCCGACGTGGTGCTGCCTGCCGAGCACATCGTGCGCCAGTGGATGGACCTGATCGGCCACCCCATCACCGCCCTGCTCGCTGCCCTGCTGCTGGCCTTCTATACCTTTGGCTCGGCCCGTGGCTTCAACCGCCAGCAGATCATGAAGATGCTCGACCAGAGCCTGGCACCGACTGCGGCGATCGTGCTGATCGTGGGTGCAGGTGGTGGCTTCAAGCAGATGCTGGTAGACACCGGCGTGGGCAACGTGATCGGGCAAATGGCCGTACAGGCGGAGATTTCGCCCATCATGCTGGCCTGGCTGGTAGCAGCGGTAATCCGTATCGCCACCGGTTCCGCCACGGTCGCCACCATCACCGGTGCGGGCATCGTTGCACCGGTGATCGACCTGGTGCCGGGGGTCAACCGTGAGCTGCTGGTGCTGGCCACCGGCGCTGGCTCGTTGATCTTGTCCCACGTCAACGACGCCGGCTTCTGGCTGGTGAAGCAGTACTTCAACATGACCGTGGCGGAAACCTTCAAGACCTGGAGCATGATGGAGACCATCCTGTCGATCGTCGGCATCATCTTCATCATGTTGCTGTCGCTGGTGGTGTAACCGTTGATCGGGGTAATGGCACCTTGAAGCTTCGGGTAGGGCCGAAGGGAAGTATCAGCCCTACCAGAAGCAAAGGAGCCTGCCATGCCCCGCTCAAGCATCCTGCTGATTGCCCTGCTCGCCGCGCCGTTGGCCATTGCTGCCGGCACCGGCCCCACCTACCCCGACGACCCGCACAACCCGGCGCCCAAGCCGGGCGCGGACAGCACCCTCAACCCGATCGAAAAGCCCTTGCCGCGGGACACAGACCCACGCATAAAGGGCAACGACCCGGACAGCCCGCCTGCTGAACAGAATGACAACCGGGATTTGCCAGGGATGGATGGCAGTGGCTCGGAAGGTACCGGGCGGCAGGGAGCAGCCGATAATCAGCGTTGATCAATGCCCCTGAATGCAACTGTTTTGCTCAAATTCCAAAAGTTGCCGCAATCCCTGTAGGAGCGGCCTTGTGTCGCGAAAGGGCCGCAACGCGGCCCCAGGATTGATGCGCAACAGTTGAAATTGCTGGGGCTGCTTTGCAGCCCTTTCGCGACACAAGGCCGCTCCTACAGGTACAGCGACAACCTCGAGGCAATACCGCTCCCGCAAGCCCCTTGCTCACCACTGGCGCTTGTCCGGCCTGGTCAGCCCCAGCTTCTCGATCCGGTACCGCAGCATGTCCCGCGACAGCCCGAGCATGCGCGCCGACTTGGTCACGTTCCAGTCGGTGCGGTCCAGGGTCTTGCATACCAGGTCACGTTCCATGTCCGGCAGGCTGGTGCCGGGCTCCGGTTCGTGCCGAGGCATTTCGAACACCGCAGGCGCCGCCTGCTGCACCAGCGGCTCGTCGATCAATGTCATGCACAGGTTGAGCTGGTGCGCCTGCACCACCTCGTTCGGCGCCAGCAGCACGGTCTGCTCCAGCATGTTGCGCAGTTCGCGCACGTTGCCTGGCCAGCTGTAACCGAGCATCAGGCTTTCCGCCTCGGCGGAAAAACGCAGGTTCGGCTTGCCATAACGCCGGCCATGATGGGCCAGGAAATGCCGCGCCAGCAGCAGCACGTCCTGCCCGCGGGCATACAAGCGCGGCACCTTCAGGGCAATGATACGCAGGCGGAAGAACAGGTCGCGGCGGAACTTGCCCTGCTGCACCATCTGCTCCAGGTTGCAGTTGGTAGCGCTGATCACCCGCAGGTCGACCTTGCGCTCCTTCACCGCGCCGATCCGGCGGATACTGCGGTCTTCCAGCAACTTCAGCAGCTTGGCCTGGAGCACCAGGTCCATCTCGCCAATCTCGTCGAGGAACAAGGTGCCCCCATCGGCAGCCTCCACCAGGCCCACCCTGCGCTCCTTGGCATCGGTAAAGGCGCCCTTCTCGTGGCCAAACAGCTCGGCCTCCAGCAGGTTGGCCGGGATCGAGGCGCAGTTGAACTCGATGAACGGCCCCTTGCTGCGCGAACCATCGAAATGCAGGGCGCGGGCCACCAGCTCCTTGCCGGTACCGGTCTCGCCTTCGATCAGCACCGGTGGCAGGTCGTCGCTGGCCATGCGCCGTTCTGCATCCAGCACTTGGCGCAGGGTGTGCTTGAGGGTGAGCATCGCCGGTGATTCACCGATCAATGCCTGCAACCCGGACTTCTGCGCCTCGCGCTCCTGGTAGAACGACAACGTGCGCTCCATGCGCTCGGCAGCCAGCGCCTTATCCAGGGTCAGCTTGAGCTCGGCCAGCACCACGGGCTTGGTCAGGTAATGGAAGGCGCCCTCCTTCATTGCCTGCACGGCATCTTCCACGTTGCCATAGCCGGTCATCATGATCACTTTCAGGTCCGGCACCTGCGCCACCAAGGTACGCAGCAGGTCGTGCCCGCTCATGCCCGGCAGCGAGTTGTCGGTCAGCACCGCATCGGGCTGGCCCCGCTTTATCTGCTCCAGCGCCAGCTCCGCGCTGTGGCACACGGTGACCTCGAAGCCCTTGAGGCCGAGGTAGGTGCGAATATTGTCGGCGAGAATTTCATCATCCTCGACTACCAGGATGCTGTGCTCCATGGTCCCCTCCCGCTGCGATATTGAATGTGAGGCTGACGCGGGTTCCTTCCTCTTCGCGGCTGCTCAGGCTGACCGAGCCGCCAAAACGCTCCATGATGCGTTTGACCAGGGCCAGGCCAACACCCAGGCCGCCCTGCTTGGTGGTGTAGAACGGCTTGAACACCATCCGCTCCTGCTGTTGGCTCATGCCCTTGCCGGTGTCGCTAAGGACGAACTCTGCACGCTGCCCATCCTGCACATTGACCTGGGCGCACAGCATGCCACCTTCAGGCATGGCTTCCAGGGCATTGGAGAACAGGGTGTTGAGAATCTGCGTGAGCTGTAGCGGCTGGCTGGCCACCCATTGTGACCGGGGGCCTTCGTAGCAGAAGTGCACACCGTTGCGTTCGATCTGCTGGGCGAAGGCCAGGTGGGTGTCCTCGATGGCCGTCACCAGGTCCACGGCCTCGGCATCGTCACTGGTCGGGCGCAGCGACACCAGCAGGTCACGCACCCAGCGCGACATGCGGTCGACCTGGCTGATGATGTCGGTGATGTTCTTCTGCGACGCGGGGTTGGCGATTTCCTGAGCCAGTTCGGCGCTGGAGCGAATGTTGGCCAGCGGGTTGCGCAAGCTATGCGCCACGGCCGAAGACATCTCGCCCAGGGCCACATAGGTTTCACTGGCCACCAGCCGGTCCTGCTGCAGGTGCAGCAGCTGCGCGGCGCGGCGCACGATCCAGAACAGGCCGAAGTAGACCAGCGCCCCGCCCACCAGGGTAGAAGCCCAGATCAGCACATAACCGCGCTGGATGCGCCACACCAGGTCCTGCGGCTCCTTGTAGACTTCCACCATGGCCAGCACCTGTTCGCCCTGGCTGTCGAACAGCGGGATGTAGTTCTCGATGAACAGGAAGCGCGGTTCACGCTGGAACTTCTGCTCTTCGCGGTCATCCTCGGCCTGGTGGTAGCTGGCCGATACCGTCTTGCGCGAGCGGAAGGCGCGGTCCAGGTCACCATCGGCCTCGATTCGCTTGCCGATCAGCTCCCGGTTGGTCGACCAGACAATGGTGCGGTCGCGGGCATAGACGTTGGCCAGCAAGGTGTCCGGCAGGTGCTCCACATGGTCGAGGAACTCGACCCGGGTCGATTCGGCCAGCTCCGGGTTGAACTGCAAGTGCTGCTGGTCCAGGCGCGGGTCAAGCAACTCGCCCATGGTGGTGCCCGGCGGCAACTGCGAATGACGTACTTCGGCCTGGGCCATGGCCTGGATGAACTGGGCGGTGAGCATGGCATCGCGCTCGACGCTGTCGCGCACCACGAAACGCGTCGACACATAACCCAGCCCGCCCGCCACCGAGGCGATGATCAGCAGGCTTATGACCGAAAACCAGCGCAGCAGGTTGAATTCGCGCAATGGCACGGCCACACCGTTGGCGGTAGTACTGGCCTTGTCAGGAACTTCTTTATCCAGCATCTGCATCGCGTGCTTCCCGCCCAGGGCGTCCATTCAGAAATGCATCAAGGCGACAAATAGTAGCCAATTGATAGCACTCCACCCGTGCAGCCGCAGCCGCCATTTGTCGTGTGTTGCGCTCTGCCTGTCACATTGCAAGAACCCAGCCAGCCACCATGCCGATTAACTTTATCCTTGATTATCAATAGCTTGCATACACATCTTAAATTAACTTGGAGGTCTATCCCCCACGTTTGGGGGTATTCACCCAAAAAACTTTAAATCCTTTATAAACAATGAGATACGAGCATTTATTAATGTAAGTCAGGAGCCCTTGACCAGTCGGAAACTCAGCGAAACCCGGGTGCCATGGCCTTCACTGCTGCTGAGGCGGACACTGCCCCCGAAGCGTTCCATGATGCGTTTCACCAACACCATGCCCACGCCCAACCCACCCTGCTTGGTGGTGAAGAAAGGCCGGAAGGCCATGCGCTGCTGCTGTTCGGTCATGCCTTTGCCGTTGTCGGACAGGCGCAGGGTCAGGTTACGCCGGTCATGACGCACCACCTCGACACGCAACCGCCCACCCTGCTCCATCGACTCCAGCGCGTTGGCGATCAGGCTGCTGAAGATCTGCCGCAGTAACACCGGATGCCCCAGCACCTGCACTGCCGGTATCGGTTGCAGGTCAAGGCTCACTCCGCCGCGCGCCAGCGGCACTGCGTAGGTCTGCAGGCTTTCCTGCAATGCCAGCGGCAAATCCACCGCCACGGCCTCATCGTTGAGCGGGCGCAAGGACTGCAACATCTGGCGGATCCACTGCGACATGCGGTCGACCTGGCTGATGATGTCGTTGACGTTGCGCTGCGCCGGGCCATCGTCGAACGCCTGGGCCAACTCGGCACTGGAACGGATGCTGGCCAGCGGGTTGCGCAGGCTATGGGCCACCGCCGAGGACACCTCGCCCAGCGCCACGTAGGTTTCGTTGCTGATCAGCCGCTTCTGCTGCACCGCCAGCAGGCGCGCGGCGCGGTGCATGATGCCGTACAGGCCTACGTAGACCAGCGCGGCACCGATGGTGATCGCCAGCCAGATCAGGATCAGCCCATGCTCGATGCGCACGATCAGGTCATGGGGCTCCTTGTAGATCTCGACCATCGCCGTGACCTGCTCGCCATCGGCATCGAACAGCGGAATATAGTTTTCGATGAACAACTGCTCGGGTGGGATGACGAACTTCTGCTCGACGCGGGCCTGGTCGAAGTTGTGGTAACTGGCCGAGACTCGCATCTTGTACTCGAAAGCCTGCTCCAGGTCCTCGTCGCCTTCGATCAGCTTGCCGACCAGGGCCGGGTTGCTGGACCAGATCACCGTACGGTCCGGGGCATAGATGTTGGCCAGCAGCATGTCGGGCAGGTGCGCAATGTGGTCCAGGAACTCGCCACGCGCCCTGCGCCGGGCGTCCGGGTCGACATCGAGCAGGTTGGCGCGGTCGATGCGCGGGTCAAGCAGTTCACCCATGGTGCGCACATTAGGGATCGACACATGGCGCACTTCGGCATCGGCGATGGAGGTGATGAACTGCGCGGTGAGCAAGGCATCGCGCTCGATGCTCTCGTCGACGATGAAGCGGCTGGAAATCAACCCCAGCCCGACCGCTACCGAGAGGATGATGGCCAGGCTGACCCAGGCGTACCAGCGCAGCAGATTGAACGGCTTGCGTCGGGTGGCCAGTTCGTTACCGGCGGGTCCTTCAATAACGTCGGAACAAGGGGCGATGTCCATGGCGGACTCCACAACTGGGCACCTTCAGAAGGTTATAGCCCAGAGTTGGGGAAACCATCGGGTCAGCTTGGTGGCATCCGCCGAAGGGTATTGTTTCTGTCCTTGCCGAGGGGCGCCTGCAGATGCCGGCTCTCATAGAACAATACATGACTCATTGGTTCGGCGAGGTTCTGTAGGAGCAGCCTTGTGCTGCGAAGAGGCCGGTACTGACAAAGCCTGTCTATTGCTTGTACCGGCCTCTTCGCAGCACAAGGCTGCTCCTACAAAGGACGCGTCAGACGAGCGATATTTGTTCTCTGCGCTACAGCGCAGCCCAAAAGGGATGGGCAATCTCCCACAATGAAAGTTGCAAAGGCTACTCACCCGTCAACCCCTGCAAGCGGCGGTACTCCCGCAGCACGTTGGGCACATAGCGTCGGGTCTCGGCGAACGGCGGTACCGCACCACGGCGCAACACTGCTTCGGGGCCGGCGTTGTACGCCGCCACGGCCAGGGTGATGTCATTGTCGAACAAATTGAGCATGCGCTTGAGGTAGCGGGCCCCTCCCTGCACGTTGTCTTCCGGGTCCAGGCGGTTTTCCACGCCCATCTCGCGGGCAGTATCCGGCATCAATTGCATCAGCCCCACCGCGCCCGCTGGCGAACGCGCCTTGGGGTTGTAACCGGACTCGGCCTTGATCACCGCATGCAGCAACGCCGGGGGAACGTCGTGGGTGCGCGCCGCGGCGGCGACCAGCTTGGCGTAGGGGCGGCCGGTGATGAGCTGCGCGTTGGCCGGGCCGGCCTGGGCCTTAGGCTCGCTGATCACCGTTTCATAGAGGCGCCCGGGTCGATGGACGTTGGTCAGTATGTAGCTGCCTTTGGCGTCGATGGAAATGTACACATCGGCCTGGGCAGCACCTGCCACCAGCCAGATCAAACCGAGAATGAGTCCACGCATGTCGGTCGCCTCTTCGTGGTCTCCCCCGATGTTGGGGGATATACCCCGGAAAACCCGGGGTCGATGACCACGACGCAAGCACTGTGCCGCTTCGCGTGCCGCATGGTGCAAGGCGCCAGCGCAGGCGTGCACGGCTGTTGCATGGAGCCTGCAAAAGCTTGTCCCCATGCAGCGGAGGGCTTCACCATGCAGCGCAGATCCAACCCTCAACGTGGCTTCACCCTGCTCGAACTTTTGGTGGTGCTGGTGGTGCTCGGCCTGTTGGCCGGTATCGTCGCGCCCAAGTACTTCAGCCAGCTCGGCCGCTCCGAAGCCAAGGTGGCGCGGGCGCAGATAGAGGGGCTGAGCAAGGCCCTGGACCTGTACCGCCTGGAAGTCGGCCACTACCCCAGCAGTGAGCAGGGCCTGCAGGCCCTGGTGGTCGCCCCCAATGGCGAAGCGCGCTGGACCGGCCCGTACCTGCAGAAGGCCGTGCCGCAAGACCCGTGGGGCCGCGCATACATCTACCGGCAACCCGGCGAGAACGGCGGCGAGTACGACCTGCTGTCGATGGGCAAGGACGGCCAGCCCGGTGGCGACGGGGAAAACGCCGAAATCACCAGTTGGCAGTAGGGAGAACGGCCATGCGCTACAGCCTCAAGGCCCTGGGCAGGCAGGGTGTGGTGCAGTTGCAGATCGACGCCGAGGACGCCGACCAGGCCCGCCGCCAGGTCGAGGACCAGGGCTTGCGCGTGCTCAGCCTGCGTGGCCACGGCAGCGCCTTGCGCGGCATGGCCTGGCGCCGCGAAGCAAGCTTTGACCTGGTGCTGTTCAGCCAGGAACTTTCGACCCTGCTCAACGCCGGCCTGCCGCTGATCGACGCGCTGGAAAGCCTGGCGGAAAAGGCCCCCGCAGCCGCAGCGCGCAAAGTGCTCGCCGAACTGGTCCGCCAACTGTACGAAGGCCGCTCGCTGTCCCAGGCCCTGGGCCAACAGCCACGGGTGTTCCCGCCGTTATACGTGGCGCTGGTGCAGTCCAGCGAGCGTACCGGCGCGCTCGGCGACGCCCTCGCCCGCTACATAAGCTACCGCCAGCGCCTGGACCTGGTCCGGCAGAAGCTGGTGGGTGCCTCGGTCTACCCGATGCTGCTATTGCTGGTGGGCGGTGGCGTGGTGCTGTTCCTGCTTGGCTACGTGGTGCCGCGTTTCAGCCAGGTGTTCGAGGGCATGGGCACCGAGTTGCCCTGGCTGTCTCGGCTGCTGATGCAGATCGGGCTGTTCCTGCATGCCCAGCAACTACCGCTGGCATTGGGCGCCCTCGGTGCGGCCACTGCGCTGTGGCTGCTGCGCCGCCAGCCATGGGTACGGCGCTGGGCAGCCTGCCAGCTGCGGCGCCTGCCGGCACTTCACCAACGCCTGATGATGTACGAACTGGCGCGCTTCTATCGCTCATTGGGCATCCTGCTGCAAGGCGGTATCCCCATCCTCACCGCCATGGGCATGGCCCGCGGCCTGCTCGGCAGCGCGGCGGCCGAGGGCCTGGAGCACGCCAGCCAGCGGGTCGCCGAAGGGTTGCCGCTGTCCGATGCACTGGAGGCCGGGCAACTGGTGACGCCGGTATCGTTGCGCCTGCTGCGCGCCGGCGAGCAGTCCGGCAACCTGGGCGAGATGCTGGAGCGCTGCGCCGACTTCCATGACCAGGAAATCGGCCGCTGGGTGGAATGGTTCGTCAAGCTGTTCGAACCGCTGCTGATGACCTTCATCGGCCTGCTGATCGGCCTGATCGTGATCCTGATGTACATGCCGATCTTCGAACTGGCCTCGAGCATTCACTGAAATCCCAGGCCCAGGATGAAAGCCCACGACCGAGCTGGCCATGTCTGCAATCGATGAATGATCTGCTCATATCATTCATCGTGATAATAACCTTCGTCCCGTTCGATTCGTGCCTCACGCGCAAGACACTCACACTCCGCCCACTACTAATACATTGGCGGAGTTCTCCATGGAACAATCATTCAAACCCTTGCGCTTCCCCCTCGCTGCCTTGGCAGTGGTGGTGATCAGCGCTTGTGGCCGAACCCCAGACGCAGTGCAGGCTCCCACCGCGCCGAAGGTCAGCGTGGCCAAGGTGATCGAGCAACCGATCAATGAATGGGACGAGTTCACCGGCCGCCTCGAAGCCCCGGAAACCGTCGAGGTACGCCCACGGGTGTCCGGCCAGATCGACCTGGTGGCCTTCACCGAAGGCGCCCAGGTCAAGAAAGGCGACCTGCTGTTCCAGATCGACCCACGCCCGTTCCAGGCAGAGGTCCGCCGCCTCGAAGCCCAACTGCAGCAGGCCAAGGCCACCGCCATTCGCAGCGCCAACGAAGCCCGCCGTGGCGAACGCCTGCGTGACAGCAACGCCATTTCCGCAGAACTGGCCGAATCGCGTAGCAGCGCCGCCGCCGAAGCCCGCGCCGGGGTCGACGCGATCCAGGCCCAGCTCGACCTGGCACGCCTGAACCTCAGCTTCACCCGTGTCACCGCGCCCATCAGCGGCCGTGTCAGCCGCGCCCAGTTCACCGCCGGCAACATCGTCACCGCCGATGTCACCCCGCTGACCAGCGTGGTCTCCACCGACAAGGTCTACGCCTACTTCGACGCCGACGAGCGCGTGTACCTCAAGTACACCCAGCTGGCCCGCGAAGGCCAGCGCGGCCAGAGCACGCCGGTGTACCTGGGCCTGACCAACGAAACCGGCAACCCGCACCTGGGCCAGATGAACTTCGTCGACAACCAGGTCAACCCGCGCACCGGCACCATCCGTGGCCGTGCGGTGTTCGACAACAGCGACGGCCAGTTCACCCCAGGCCTGTATGCACGCCTGAAGCTGGTGGGCAGCGCCCAGTACCAGGCCGTGCTGATCAACGACGAAGCCGTGGGCACCGACCTTGGCAAGAAGTTCGTGCTGGTCATGGACAAGGACAACAAGGCCGCCTACCGCGCCGTGGAGCTGGGGCCGAAGCTGGAAGGCCTGCGCATCGTGCGCAGCGGCCTGGGCAAGGACGACCGCATCGTGGTCAAGGGCCTGCAGCGTGTGCGCCCTGGCTCACCGGTCACCCCGGAAGAGACACCGATGGCCAGCGAACAGACCCTCGCCGCCCTCGCCCAGCAGCGCCAGGCCCTGGAGGCCAGCAACCCGGCGCCGAAGGTGGCGGGCAACAACGTGAAAGTCGCCAGCGCCCAGGCGCCACGCGGTTAAGGGACCACACCGATGAACTTCTCGAAATTCTTCATTACCCGGCCAATCTTCGCCGCGGTGCTGTCGCTGGTGCTGCTGATCGCGGGTTCGATCTCGCTGTTCCAGCTGCCGATCAGCGAATACCCCGAAGTGGTGCCGCCCACCGTGGTGGTGCGCGCCAACTTCCCAGGCGCCAACCCCAAGGTCATCGGCGAAACCGTCGCCGCGCCACTGGAGCAGGCGATTACCGGCGTGGAGAACATGCTGTACATGTCTTCCCAGTCCACCGCTGACGGCAAGCTGACGCTGACCATCACCTTCGCTCTGGGCACCGACCTGGACAACGCCCAGGTGCAGGTGCAGAACCGCGTCACCCGTACCCAGCCCAAGCTGCCCGAGGAAGTGACCCGCATTGGTATCACGGTCGACAAGGCCTCGCCCGACCTGACCATGGTCGTGCACCTGACCTCGCCGGACAACCGCTACGACATGCTCTACCTGTCCAACTACGCCATCCTCAACATCAAGGACGAGCTGGCGCGCCTGGGCGGTGTGGGCGATGTGCAGCTGTTCGGCATGGGCGACTACTCGCTGCGCGTGTGGCTGGACCCGAACAAGACCGCTTCGCGCAACCTCACCGCCAGTGATGTGGTGGCTGCAATCCGCGAGCAGAACCGCCAGGTGGCCGCCGGCCAGCTGGGCGCCCCACCCGCCCCCGGTTCGACCAGCTTCCAGCTGTCGATCAACACCCAGGGTCGCCTGGTCAATGAGGAAGAGTTCGAGAACATCATCATCCGCGCCGGTGCCGATGGCGAAATCACCCGCCTGAAGGACATCGCCCGGGTCGAACTCGGCTCCAGCCAGTACGCCCTGCGTTCGCTGCTGAACAACCAGCCGGCGGTGGCCATCCCGATCTTCCAGCGCCCAGGCTCCAACGCCATCGAGATCTCCGACGAAGTGCGGGCGAAAATGGCCGAGCTGAAGAAGGACTTCCCCGAGGGCATGGACTACAGCATCGTCTATGACCCGACCGTGTTCGTTCGCGGCTCCATCGAGGCCGTGGTGCATACCCTGTTCGAAGCGCTGGTGCTGGTCGTACTGGTCGTCATCCTGTTCCTGCAGACCTGGCGTGCCTCGATCATCCCGCTGATGGCCGTGCCGGTATCGCTGATCGGTACCTTCGCCGTGATGCACCTGTTCGGCTTCTCGCTCAACGCGCTGTCATTGTTCGGCCTGGTCCTGGCCATCGGTATCGTGGTGGACGACGCCATCGTCGTGGTGGAAAACGTCGAGCGCAACATCGGCCTGGGCCTGAAACCGCTGGAAGCCACGCAAAAGGCCATGGGCGAAGTGACCGGCCCGATCATCGCCACCGCCCTGGTGCTGTGCGCGGTGTTCGTACCTGCTGCGTTCATTTCCGGCCTCACCGGGCAGTTCTACAAGCAGTTCGCCCTGACCATCGCGATCTCGACCGTGATCTCGGCGTTCAACTCGCTGACCCTGTCGCCGGCCCTGGCTGCCGTGCTGCTGAAGGACCACCATGCACCCAAGGACCGTTTCTCGCGGTTCCTGGAAAAACTGTTGGGCAGCTGGCTGTTCGCCCCGTTCAACCGCTTCTTCGACCGCGCTTCCAGCCGCTACGTCGGCGGCGTGCGTCGAGTCATCCGCTCCAGCGGCATCGCCCTGTTCGTCTATGCCGGCCTTATGGGCCTGACCTACCTCGGCTTCTCGTCCACCCCGACCGGTTTCGTGCCGGCCCAGGACAAGCAGTACCTGGTGGCGTTCGCCCAGCTGCCTGACGCGGCCAGCCTCGATCGCACCGAAGCGGTGATCAAGCGCATGAGCGAAATCGCCCTGAAGCAGCCAGGCGTCGCCGACTCGGTAGCCTTCCCAGGCCTGTCGATCAACGGCTTCACCAATAGCCCGAACAGCGGCATCGTGTTCACCCCGCTCAAGCCCTTCGACGAGCGCAAGGACCCGAGCCAGTCGGCGGCGGCCATCGCGGCTGCGCTGAATGCCCAGTTCGCCGACATCCAGGACGCCTACATCGCGATCTTCCCGCCACCGCCGGTACAAGGCCTGGGCACCATCGGCGGCTTCCGTCTGCAGATCGAAGACCGTGGCAACCTGGGCTACGAGGCGCTGTACAAGGAAACCCAGAACATCATCGCCAAGAGCCACAACGTGCCGGAACTGGCGGGCCTGTTCACCAGCTACCAGGTCAACGTGCCCCAGGTCGATGCCGCCATCGACCGGGAAAAGGCCAAGACCCACGGCGTGGCGATCACCGACATCTTCGACACCCTGCAGGTCTACCTGGGCTCGCTGTACACCAACGACTTCAACCGCTTTGGCCGTACCTATCAGGTCAACGTCCAGGCCGAGCAGCAGTTCCGCCTCGATGCCGAGCAGATCGGCCAGCTGAAAGTGCGCAACAACCTCGGCGAGATGATCCCGCTGGCGACCTTCCTCAAGGTCAGCGACACCTCCGGGCCTGACCGGGTGATGCACTACAACGGTTTCATCACCGCCGAGATCAACGGCGCCGCGGCACCGGGCTACAGCTCCGGCCAGGCTGAAGCTGCCATCGAGAAGCTGCTGAAGGAGGAACTGCCCAACGGCATGACCTTCGAGTGGACCGACCTGACCTACCAGCAGATCCTTTCGGGCAATACCGCGCTGTTCGTGTTCCCGCTGTGCGTGCTGCTGGCCTTCCTGGTGCTTGCCGCCCAGTACGAAAGCTGGAGCCTGCCGCTGGCAGTGATCCTGATCGTGCCGATGACCCTGTTGTCGGCCATCACCGGGGTGATCGTGTCGGGGGGTGACAACAACATCTTCACCCAGATCGGCCTGATCGTACTGGTGGGCCTGGCGTGCAAGAACGCGATCCTGATCGTCGAGTTCGCCAAGGACGAACAGGCCAAGGGGCTCGACCCGCTGGCTGCGGTACTGGAAGCCTGCCGCCTGCGCCTGCGGCCGATCCTGATGACCTCGATCGCCTTCATCATGGGTGTGGTTCCACTGGTGTTCAGCTCCGGTGCAGGTTCTGAAATGCGCCATGCCATGGGTGTGGCGGTGTTCTCGGGAATGATCGGGGTTACCGTGTTCGGCCTGTTCCTGACCCCGGTGTTCTTCTTCCTGATTCGCCGTTTCGTCGAGCGTCGCCAGGCCCGCAAGGCCGAACGCGCCCAATCGCTGGAGAGCCATGCATGAACCTGCTCAAACCCTTGACCCCGAGCTTGCTGGCGCTCGCCCTGGCGGCCTGTGCAGTAGGCCCGGACTACCAGGCACCGGCCACCGAGCCCGCGCAGCTGGCCAGCGACATACAGGCCAAGGCCTACGACCGTAGCCGTTTCGAAAGCCTGTGGTGGAAGCAGTTCGACGACCCGGTGCTGAACCAGCTGGTGCAGGCTTCGCTGGATGGCAACCGTGACCTGCGCGTGGCCTTCGCCCGCCTGAAGTCGGCCCGTTCGATCCGTGAAGACGCGGAAAACGATCAGTTTCCGGTGGTCACCAGCCGCGCCAGCAGCGACATCGGCAAGGGCCAGATCCCCGGCCAGACCACGCAGCGGGTAAACAGTGAGCGCTACGACCTGGGCCTGGACATGGCCTGGGAGCTTGACCTGTTCGGCCGCATCCAGCGCCAGATCGAAGCCAGCGAAGCCCAGGAAGCAGTAGCCGCGGCCGACCTGCAGCAGCTGCAGGTCAGCCTGATCGCCGAACTGGTGGATGCTTACGGCCATCTGCGTGGCGCGCAGTTGCGCGAGAAGATCGCCCTGGCCAACCTCAAGACCCAGCAGGAATCGCGGGCCATCACCGAAACCCTGCGCGATGCCGGCGTGGGCAACGACCTTGATGTGGTGCGGGCCGACGCGCGCCTGGCCGGGGTCGAAGCCACCGTGCCGCAACTGCAGGCGGAACAGGCACGGGCCCGGCATCGCATCGCCACCCTGCTCGGTCAGCGCCCCGAGGCGCTCAGCGTCGACCTGTCGCCCAAGGCCCTGCCGGCCATCGCCAAGGCGCTACCGGTGGGTGACCCGGGAGAACTGCTGCGCCGCCGCCCGGACATCCGCAGCGCCGAACGCCAGCTGGCGGCTGCCACCGCCAACGTTGGCGTGGCCACGGCCGATTTGTTCCCACGCGTCAGCCTCAGTGGCTTCCTCGGCTTTACTGCTGCACGTGGTTCGCAGATAGGCTCCTCGGCAGCCAATGCCTGGGCGCTGGGCCCGAGCATAACGTGGGCCGCCTTCGACCTGGGCAGCGTGCGCGCCCGACTGCGCGGTGCCAAGGCCGATGCCGAAGGGGCACTGGCCAACTATGAACAGCAGGTGTTGCTGGCCCTGGAAGAATCGGCCAACGCCTTCAGCGACTACGACAAGACCCAACAGCGGCTGTTGTCGCTGATGCGCCAGAGCGACGCCAGCCGCAAGGCGGCGGAACTGGCCTCGATTCGCTATCGCGAGGGTACGGTGGATTACCTGGTGCTGCTCGATGCCGAGCGTGAGCGGCTGAGCGCTGAAGATGCGCAGGCCCAGGGTGAAGTCGAGCTGTACCGGGGCATCGTCTCCATCTACAAGGCCCTGGGCGGCGGTTGGCAACCGGAGACCGTAGCCAGCGCGCGCTGATACACCCGTTTCAACGACTCCTTTGGTTGGCCCCTCCCCCAACCGTTTGCCCCGCAGGCCTTGGTCCGCGGGGCTTTTTTATGTTTTTTTGGGGGGGGTTTGGGGGGCTCGCCACGACATCATCGTTGTCGTCGAGATCGAGCGCCGCCCGCGCGGCGCTCGATTTATGCCCCACCGCAGAACCCGAGGCAGGCACCACGCAACCCTCACTCGGTTGCATTTACCCCCCGGCTAGCCCAAGCTCTGCCCTTCCCGCCGCCCCGGATCGTCCGATGCCCAGACGCAACCGCTACCTGATCGCCCTGCTGCTGTTGATCCTGGTATCGGCCCTGTTCGGCTACCTGTGGCGCGACGCTCCGCCAGCCCCGCCTACCCTGCCTGCGCACAGCTACGCCAAGGCCCTGCGCCAGGCCCATGAGGGCCAACCCGGCGCAGCACGGGTGCTGTACCAGCAACTGCAGCGCACCGACCTGCCACCCATTCGCCGTGCCGCCTTGTATGCCGAACTGCCAAACTACCCTTCGCCCCAGGCATTGAAACTCGCCCGTCAGGACCTCGAGCATGCCGACCCGCAGGTGCGCCGTGCAGCCATTGCCGGTATTCGCCGCCTGCTGCCGGCGGCGCAGCGCAGCCTGGTACTCGGCCCACTGCTGGACGACGACGAGCAAAGCGTGCGCTTTGCCGCGGTAGATGCCCTGCTCGGCCTTGCTCCGGATGACATCGGCCTTTATTTCGGCCCGCTACAGGTCGCCCTGGAGCAATACCAGCAGGCACTCGAGCAACAACCCGAAGACGCCGACGCCCAAGTCCACCTGGCGCGCCTCTACCTGCACGAAAACGACTACACCCTGGCCGACACCGCCCTGCAGCGAGCCCTGGCGGTAGCGCCAGGCAACCTCGACGCACTGGCGACCCAGGTACGCCTGCTGGAGCGCCAGGGCCATCACGACGCCTCGCGTCAGATACTGGGCAAAGCCCTGGCGCTAAGCCCCGATTCGGCCTTTCTGCAGTACGAACTGGGGCTCTGGCTGAACCGCCACGAGCAGCGCGAATACGCCTTGCTGGCCTTGTCCCGCGCGGTCGAGCTGGACCCGGACAACGCCGACTACCGCTATACACTGGCAGTCACCCTGCATGAACTGGAACAACTCGACGCCGCGCAAAAGCAACTGGAAACCGTGCTCAGCCGCCAGCCGGCCAATCGCCGGGCACGGGTGTTGCTGATTAAGTACTGGAAGGAAACCGGCCAGTTGCAGAACGTGCAGGTACTGCTGGCCGAACTGGAGCGGCAGAACCCGGACGACCCCGTGCTGCAACAGGGCCTGTAGGCAACGTCCGAAAATTTGTTGAACCCTGGGGCTGTGCCCAAGGTCCAGTGGATATCAGACCACCCTGCAGGAGAGTCGTTTTGGCCAGTTCGTTGGCGCTGGACGAACGTGCATTGATCCTGGCGCCCCCGCCAATAGCCGCAGATACTGCTCGCCTGCTCGCTTCTGCGGGCATCGACAGCCTGTGCGCGGTCGACCTGGCCAACCTGCAAGCCTGCCTGGCCGAAGGCGCAGGCCTGGCGATCATTGCCGAGCAAGCGTTCAAACAGGGCCCAAGTGCATTGCTGCAAGAATTCATC
Organism: Pseudomonas sp. 13159349; assembly: GCF_013305685.1. Taxonomy (NCBI): domain Bacteria; kingdom Pseudomonadati; phylum Pseudomonadota; class Gammaproteobacteria; order Pseudomonadales; family Pseudomonadaceae; genus Pseudomonas; species Pseudomonas sp. 13159349. The sequence goes on from NZ_CP045553.1 coordinate 3,286,800, forward strand.
GACCAGCAACCGTGCTGGTCGGACCTGCCCATCGTGCTGCTCGGTCAAGGGAGCCAAGCGGCCAAGGGCTCGACCAACCTCCCGGTGGGCAACCTGGTCCTGCTGGTCGCACCATTCGAAAACGCCCAGCTGCTGCGCATGACCCAGTCCGCCCTGCGCAACCGGCGTCGGCAGTATCTGGCACGCGACCAGTTGCAAGACCTGCAGCAACGCCTTGACGCCAAGGCCGCACCTCCCGGCGAAGAGCAGCAACGCAGCGAGTTCGTACGCCACCAGACGCGCAAGATGGAGGCCATCGGCCAACTGGCCGGGGGGGTCGCCCACGACTTCAACAACCTGCTCACCAGCATTGGTGGCAGCTTCGAGCTGATTGACCGGCGCTTGCGCCAGGGTCGCAGCGATGGCCTGGACAACGTGCTGCGCATGGGCCGCGAGGCGGTGTCACGCGCCGCGCGCCTGACCCACCGCCTGCTGGCCTTCTCTTCTCGGCAATCGCTGCACACCCAGCAGGTCGACCTGCACGACCTGCTCCAGGCAAAACGCCTGAAGGCTTGCGTGACCCCGACCGTGACCCTGCAGGTGCAAATCGCCAAGAACCTGTGGTCGGTCGAAGCCGATGACCAACAGTTGCAGGAGGCCCTCGACAACCTGTTGATCAATGCCTGCGAAGCCATGCCCAATGGCGGTCAGCTGCGCATCGAGGCAAGTAACCAGCACATCGGCGCCGGGCAATTCGCTGGCGGTGCCCTGTGCGCCGGCGACTATGTACGCCTGCGAGTCATCGATGACGGCCAGGGCATGGCGCAAAGCACGCTGGAGCATGCCTTCGAGCCGTTCTTCAGCACCAAGGCGATCGGCCAGGGCATCGGCCTTGGCCTGTCGATGGTTTACGGCTTCAGCAAGCAATCCCAAGGACATGTCACCCTGCACAGCCAGATCGGCCAAGGGACCCGGGTGGACCTTTATCTGCCGCGCCACGTCGACCAGGGCCAGGCACCGGTCAAACCCGTACAACCCGTGCGAGGTTACCAGGGCCATCACGTGCTGGTAGTCGAGGACGACCCCCATGTACGCCAATTGCTCTGCCAGGCCCTGCGCGAGGATGGCTTCGCCTGCCACAGTGCCGCCGACGCCAATGAGGGCCTTAAGGTACTGCGTTCGACACAACCGGTGGATCTGCTGATCAGCGATGTCGGCTTGCCCGGCATGAATGGCCGCCAGTTGGCCGAGATTGCCCGCAACCTGCGCCCACGCTTGCCAGTACTGTTCATCACCGGCTATGCAGAAACCGCCATGGCCCGCGAGGGCTTCCTGGAGGCGGGGATGCACCTGATCAGCAAGCCCTTCGAGCTGAAGCAGCTGCAGGCCCAGGTGACCCAGATACTGGGCAAGCCCTGAACCGCTTCACTCCTCGAGCATGCGTAGCGCTTCATCCACCAGGTCCGCCAGCGGGAACGGTTTGTTCATCAATGCCGTGCCCGGCTGCTCGAGCAACTGCGCTTCGATCGGCTGACCTGCATAGCCGGTAATGAACAGGATCTTCTGCAACGGCAGCTGCATGCGCATGGCCTTGGCCACCTGGCGGCCACTGAAACCACCCGGCAAGCCGATGTCGGTGATCACCAGGTCGAACGGGCCGTCATGGCGGAAGCGCTCCAGTGCGCTATTGGCGTCGCCCACATCAATGACTTCGAAACCACGTTCGGTCAGGTACTCGCACATCACAGCACGCAAACCGAGCTCGTCATCGACCAGCAACAGGCGCTGCCTCCCGGCCATGCGCTGCGTCCGGTGCACAACCGCAGGCGCCTCGGGTACCGGGTCATGCCACCTTGGAAAAAGCATGCAGACCTTGGTGCCCTGGTTCGGCGCCGACTCGATCCAGGCGTAGCCCCCCGACTGGCCGACAAACCCATACACCATCGACAAACCAAGGCCTGAGCCACGCCCGACCGGCTTGGTGGTGAAGAATGGTTCAAAGGCCCTGGCAATGTCCACGGCCGGCATGCCATGGCCATCATCCTCCACATACAACGCAACGTAGTCGCCTGGTGGCAGGCCGCTCTCATCCGGGAAACACCTTGTCAGCCGCTGGTTGATGCTGCGCAGCGTGACATTGCCGCGATCAAGGCACGCTTCGCGGGCGTTGGTGCAAAGATTGATCAAGGCATTTTCCAGCTGGGAAATATCAAGGTTCACCGCCCACGGCGTGACATCCAGCTGCCAGTGCAAGCGCATCTCGGCGCCCAGCGTGCTCCGCAGCAGTGGTTCGCTCAAGCGCAATTGCCGGTTGAAATCCAGCGGCCTGGGCGCCAAAGGTTGATGACGGGAAAACGCCAGCAGGCGATGGGTCAGCTCCATGGCACGCTGCACCGAATCTCGCGCGACCTCGACATACGCCTCCACCCGCTCCAGCCGTCCTTCCTGCAGGCGCCGCTGAAGCAGTTCGAGGCTGCCACCGATGCCGGACAACAAGTTGTTCAGTTCATGGCCCATGCCCCCGGCCAACTGCCCGACCACCTCCAGACGCTCGTTGTTGCGCATCAGCGCTTCGGATTGACGAGCAGCCTCCTCACGTTCCCCGGTGATATCCCGGCCAACGGCAGTCAGCAGGCTGCCATCGAACCGTGCACTCCAGCGAAAACAGTGGTAATGGCCATCGCGGTGGCGCAGGCGCGTCTCTATCTGCTCGGTATCCCGGTACTGCAGGCACCCGGAAACGGCCACCTCAACCTCAGCGCGATCTGCCGGATGTACCAGATCCAGCACCGGAGTGCCCAGTACCTGCTCTTCGGACCAGCCCAGGATGCGATACCAGGCGGGGTTGGCGGCACACACCTTCATCTCGGGAGTGACCGTCATCATCGCATCACGCGACAGCTGCCAGAACTGCTCGCGCTCCACCAGGTGTCGCTCGACCTGCCGCTGGAATTCTTGCGCCTGCTCCCGCCAGTGGCGATGCGCCTCGACGCTGGCCGTGGTTTCGATCACCGCGTGCAGAAACCCTGCCACGTTGCCCAGTTCATCGTGCAACGGTGTGTAGCCGAACGCACACCACAACGGCTCCCCGCCTTGGCCGCGGCCAATATGCAGTGGTGGGTCCTCGACAAAGCTCGAGCGCCCCTCGAGCGCCTTGAACACCCACGGCCCCATCGCCGGCCATTCATCGCTCCACAGCGCGTCGAAGGGCATGCCCAATGCATTCGGGGCAACCCGCCGCAATGCCCGATAGCCTTCATTGTGGACCACGCTGAGGTCTGGTCCCCAGACCACGGCACACGGAAACGGTGACAATTGCATCATGTCGACGGCAATGCGCAACGAAGCCGGCCAGCGCGGCAGCGGCCCGAGCGGTGTACGCCCCCAGTCGAACCGTGCAATCCGTTCGCCCATGAGGTCAACCGGTGCCAGCACAGACGGCTGCAGGATGACCATCGACGCAGGCTCGCGCGGCGTACCATTTGTGACCACTGTCGTGACTCCAGCATGATTCAGAAAAAGTACAGGCGCTGCGTGAATGTGGTTCACGTTAGCACAACACACGCCACCCAATATGGCGTACTGGCACCTGAGAGCTATGCTCATTAGGTTTTCCCTCGGGCCGGGGGAGCAACGGCCCATTCAGGTTGCCGACGGGAGCGTGGTCATGAGCAAGAAAATGCTGGTGGTGCTGACCAATACAGCCAAGTATCCGACCCTCAAGCGGGCGACCGGCTTGTGGCTGGGGGAAGCGGTGCACTTTGTCGAAAAAGTCGAAAAAGCCGGTTACGAGGTCGATTATGTCAGCCCGCTGGGCGGCTACGTCCCTGTCGACCCGCATAGCCTGCAGATGGCCCCCGACCTGGACTGGCTGTGGTATGACGACAAGCGCTTCATGACCCGCCTGGGCAACACCTTGAGCCCTGGCCAGGTGAAGGCAGAAGAGTACAGCGTCATCTACTACACCGGCGGGCACGGAGTGATGTATGACTTTCCCGACAACCAGCCGCTGCAAGAGCTGGCCCGCCGGGTGTACGAGCACAAGGGCATTGTCGCGGCGGTTTGCCATGGCGTTGTCGGCCTGCTGAACATCAAGCTCAGCGACAACAGCCTGTTGCTCAAGGACCGTCAGGTGACCGGCTTCTCCAATACCGAGGAGAAGCTCGTCGAACTGGACAAGGTGGTCCCCTTCCTGACGGAAACCGAGCTGGGCGCCCGAGGTGGTACCTACAGCAAGCATGAAGACCCGTGGCAGCCGTTCGTGGTGGCCGATGATCGGCTGATCACCGGGCAGAACCCGGCCTCTACGGCCCAGTTGGCCGAAAAAGTGCTCGCCAGGCTGAAGCGAGGCTGACAACGAAGTTCTGCTTTTCTGTAAAACCGCAACACTTTTGGCCTACAGCCGGAGCATCATCAAGCACATAGGATCAGCGCTGACCTGTTCAACCCGAACAGCAAGGTTCAACGGAGCGGCGGTCCTATGGCAGCAATACCGAGTCTCGGCATCAACTGGCGGAAGTTACTGTTGATATTGTCCATCGGCGCAATACCGGTACTGTCCGGGTTACTGATGATGAACTATCAACTGGATAGAAAACTTGAGGAGAATGCCAAGGTTTCTGTTCAAGAGGCGATTTTCAGCATCGACCAGGCACTGGGCCGCATGGAAGGCGATCTGGACCTGATCCTGCCATTGGCAGGCAAGCCCTGTGACGAAGTACTTGGTACGCTGGAGCAGAGAGTCGCCAACAGCCCGCACCTTCGTTCACTGATACTCACCCGCGACCAACAAGCGTATTGTGCGACGGACATGGACCCTTTGGCGTATAACTCGGCTTTTGCCCTGTCCGGACGGCAGACAGAGCTGGCATTCGACGCTCCATCGTCGCCTAACGCGGCGATCATCAAAGTCCAGAGACCGAACAGCGACCCTGGGATAATCGCAACAGCGTACGGTCGGCAGCTGCGTGACGAACTGCGTGCTTTCCAGGACGGCCTGACATTGCTTCTGGAATTTAGCGACCTGTATATCTGGAGCGAGGGAGACAGCCGCGACGCACAACGGCCCTCCCAGGTCGAATTCACCGAGCGATCGGTTTCCCAGAAATATAGTTACGTGGTGATCGGCGGTTACCCCAAAGGATACGCCACCCAGGAGTTTCGCCTATCCCTGCATCAGGTACTGCCCTCGCTGGTACTGGTCGGGGTCGCCAGCATGTTCATCATGTACCTGGGCCTGACCATTTCGGGCAAGAGAAGGGTTGATACCGCCGCCATCGAATCGTGACGGCGGTACCCTGGGGTTACTCGGTGCTCAGCACACCACGACGTACCTGGTCGCGCTCGATGGATTCGAACAGTGCCTTGAAGTTGCCTTCGCCAAAGCCGTCATCCCCCTTGCGCTGGATGAACTCGAAGAACACCGGGCCGAGCAGGGTCTCGGAGAAGATCTGCAGCAGCAGGCGCTTGTCGTCAGGCTGGGAGGCACCATCGAGGAGGATACCGCGTGCTTTCAACTGGTCGACCGGCTCGCCGTGACCTGGCAGGCGCTCTTCGAGCATCTCGTAGTAGGTTTGCGGCGGTGCAGTCATGAAGCGCATGCCGAAGCCCTTGAGGGCGTCCCAGGTCTTGAGCAGGTCATCGGTCAGGAAGGCGACGTGCTGGATGCCTTCGCCGTTGAACTGCATCAGGAACTCTTCGATCTGCCCGGAGCCCTTGGACGATTCTTCGTTCAGCGGGATGCGGATCATGCCATCCGGTGCAGTCATGGCACGCGAAGTCAGGCCGGTGTACTCACCCTTGATGTCGAAATAGCGGATTTCGCGGAAGTTGAACAGCTTCTCGTAGAAGCCAGCCCAGTACGACATGCGCCCGCGATAAACGTTGTGGGTGAGGTGGTCGATGATCTTCAGGCCGGCACCCACCGGGTTGCGGTCCACACCCTCGATGAACTTGAAGTCGATATCGTAGATCGAGCTGCCTTCCTCGAAACGGTCGATCAGATACAACGGCGCACCGCCGATGCCCTTGATCGCCGGCAGGCGCAGTTCCATCGGGCCGGTTTCGATTTCCACCGGCTGGGCGCCCAGTTCCAGGGCGCGGGCATAGGCCTCATGGGCATTGCGCACGCGGAACGCCATGCCGCATACCGACGGGCCGTGTTCGGCAGCGAAGTACGAGGCGATGCTCTTGGGTTCGTTGTTCAGGATCAGGTTGATGTCACCCTGGCGATACAGGTGCACATCCTTGGAACGGTGGGTAGCGACCTTGGTGAAGCCCAGCATCTGGAATACCGGCTCGAGCACGCCAGGGGTCGGCGAAGCCAGTTCGATGAATTCAAAGCCCATCAGGCCCATCGGATTGTCGAAGATATCAGCCATGTTCGTGTCCTCATCTGCAGCGAAAGATTATTGATTGCGTGGGATGTGGAACGGAAACGGCGGGGAGCACGGGATACCCCGCACGCTGCGGGCGAGGAAATCACCTATTATCAGCTTGAACCCATGGTATGTCATATGGACCCATTCTCGGCGGGCTTGATCCTTCGGCATCGAAGGACCTTATTGTTGTATTCGTAAATGGATTCTACATTGCGTAAAATGGTTTGTCGCCCTTTAGTTGCTCACCGGTCCCGACAAGCGGCTATCCTCTCGTAATCCTTTATACAGATCAGGGTCAGCATGCCCCTTACCGTCAAACGCCGCGCCGGCCTCGGCTGGCGCACCCTGTTGCCCTGGGTCGTCGGCGTGCTGCCCGTGGCATGCGGCCTGGCCGTGATGAACTGGCAGATCGAGCGTGAAATGCACGCCAGCAGCCAGGCTACCACCCGCCAGGTGGTGGAGCACGTCGAGCGCATTCTCGACAATCTGTCCAGCGCTGCCCATGCTCTGCTGCCGCTTGTCGACAGCCCGTGCGACGAGGTCCAGCTCATGCTGCGCGCCCAGGTCACGCGCAACGCCTTCGTGCGCTCGACCAACCTGTTCCGGCACAACGCCCTTTATTGCACCTCGCTGTTCGGCGCATTCGACGAGCCGGTCAACCCCGGCGACTACATCGACGGCAAGCTGTGGCTGATGGACGGCAACTCGGTCACCCCTGGCCACCCGCTGCTGGTGTATCGGGCCAGCGATGGCGACCGCGGCGCGATCAGTACGGTCGATGGTGAACACCTGCTGACGGCGCTGCGCCTGATCGGCCCCGATGAAGAGCTGCAGATCCGCGTGGGCGATGCCTGGCTGGGCAAGGATGGCATCGTGCACAAGGGCGTGCCCCCTGCCGCGGCCAGCGCGAATGTGCAGCTGGGCTCGACCCGTTACCCGTTCAGCGTGCATGGCGGCTACGGCGCCGACAAGCAGGGCCAGCTGTGGCTCAGCCACTATCCCGCCCTGTTCGGTCTGCTGCTGATACTGGGCGCGGTGGCCGGCCTGGTGTGCCGCTGGCAGGTTCGCCGCGCCACCTCGCCCCGTGCCGAACTGCGCCGGGCCCTGGAGGCCGACGAGTTCCTGCCGTACTTCCAGCCGGTAGTGCGCAAGGGCGACTACCGCTGGGCCGGCGCCGAAGTGCTGATGCGCTGGAACCACCCGCGCGAAGGCCTGGTGCGCCCCGACCTGTTCATCCCCTACGCCGAACACAGCGGGCAGATCGTCGCCATGACCCGTGCGCTGATGATGCACACCGCGCAGAGCCTGGCTCCCTTTGCCGGGCTGCTGGAGGACGGTTTCCATATCGGCATCAACATCACCGCCGACCACTGCCGCGACTTCAGCCTGCTGGACGATTGCCGGACCTTCCTCCAGCACTTCCCGCCAGGCCGGGTGGTGCTGACCCTGGAGCTGACCGAGCGCAAGCTGATCGAGCCCACGCCGGTGGCCCTGGAGCTGTTCGAGAAGCTCGACGTCATGGGTGTGAAGATCGCCCTGGACGACTTCGGCACCGGCCAGTCAAGCCTCAACTACCTGCGCCAGTTCAAGGTCGATTACCTGAAGATAGACCAGAGCTTCGTGGCCATGATCGGTGGCGATGCGCTGTCGGTGCACATCCTCGAGACCATCATCGAGCTATCGGCCAAGCTGGGCCTGGGCATCGTTGCCGAGGGCGTGGAAACAGAAGCCCAGCGCGACTACCTGGCCCGTCACGAGGTGGACTTCCAGCAAGGCTACCTGTTCGCCAGGCCCATGCCGGCTGCCCAGTTCCTCGAAGCGCTGGCCGCACGCCCGGCTGCGTCGCGGTTGCCGCAAGCCGCGCCCCCTGAGATCATGCGCGGCTGATCCACCTGCTCAATTCCCTATTCGAGGCATTCGTGTCAAAAGGCATTCTTTCGTCGGTCATGGCGTCCTGTCTGTTCGCCGTGATGTACTTCTACACCTCTCTGCTCACGCCGCTCGATGGCGAGGAGATCTTTGGCTGGCGCACCCTGTTGACGCTGCCCTGCCTGACCCTGTTCATGCTTGTCTCGAAAGACTGGAAACGGGTGGGCGAACTGCTCGCCCGGGTAAAACACACGCCGCTGCTGTTGCTGGGCATGGTCGGCACATCGTGGCTGATGGGCGTGCAGCTGTGGCTGTTCCTCTGGGCGCCCCTGCACGGGCGCAGCCTGGAAGTGTCGATGGGCTATTTCCTGCTGCCGCTGGCCATGGTCCTGACCGGGCGACTTGTGTATGGCGAGCGCCTGTCACGCCTGCAGAAGGTGGCCGTGGCCTGCGCTGCTCTCGGCGTGGGCCACGAGCTGTATCAGCATGGCAGTTTCGCCTGGGAAACCCTGGTGGTGACGATCGGCTACCCGATCTATTTCGTGTTGCGCAAGCGCTGCCGCACCGACCATTTGGGAGGTTTGTGGTGCGACATGTGCCTGCTGTTGCCCTGGGCGCTGTATTTCGTGATCCAGGGCCCGCTTTCCCCTGCGGATCTGCAGGCACACCCTGGGCTGTATGCGTTGATCCCGATCCTCGGGGCGATCAGCGCCTCGGCCCTGATCGCCTACGTGCTGGCCAGCCGCCTGCTGCCTTTCAGCCTGTTCGGCCTGCTCAGCTACGTCGAGCCAGTGCTGCTGGTAGGCGTTGCGCTGTTGCTGGGCGAAACCATCGGCCCGGATCAGTGGCTGACCTACCTTCCGATCTGGGCCGCGGTGCTGGTACTGGTGATCGAGGGTTTCAAGCACCTGCTGCGTCAACGTCGCCGTTCGGTGTAAGCCGAACCTGACGCACCCGCCGCTCCTCGACCGCCTCCACGGTCAGCGTCCAGCCATTCCAGGCCAGGCGGTCACCAACCATAGGCAGGCGGTCGAGCAGGCTCATCACCAGGCCCGCGAGGGTCTGGTAGTCCTCGGTGGCTCGGGCGCAGAAGCCGGTACGTGCCTGCACCTGCCTCAGGTTCAACGCGCCGCTGACCACAAAGCCTTCACCTTCCTGAACGATGCCCGGGCCTTCGACCTCGCTGGCATCCGGCAACTCGCCGGCAATCGACTCCAGGATATCGGTCATGGTCAGCAGGCCGGTAAAGTCACCGAACTCGTTGACGACGAAAGCAATGTGCGTCGACTGGCCTCGCATCTGCTCCAGGGCATTGAGGATACTGAAGCTCTCCAGCAGGTTCAGCGGTACTCGGGCCATGCCTTCCAGATCGGGCTGGTTGCCCGACAGCAGCTCCTTGAGCAGTTCCTTCTTGTGCACGAAGCCCAGTGGCTCGTCCACGCGGCCATCGCGGATCAGCGGCAGGCGCGAGTACGGCGAATTGGCCAGGGCCTGGGCAATGGCGTCGGCCGGCTGCGCCAGGTCGATCACATCGACCTCGGCGCGGGCGGTCATCACCGTGCGGATAGGCCGCTCGGCCAGGTTCAGCACGCCACTGATCATCACCCGCTCACGGCGGTCGAACAGCACCTGCTCCTCACCGCCTTCGACCAGGTCAGCGATTTCCTCGCCCACCTCGTCAGCCTCGACCCGGCGGCCACCCAGCAGGCGCAGCACGGCATGCGCGGTGCGCTCACGCAGCGGCCGGTGCTGCTGCAGGCTGCGCTTGCGGCGGGCACGGGCCAGCTGGTTGAACAGCTCGATCAGGATCGAGAAGCCGATGGCCGCGTACAGGTAGCCTTTGGGGATATGGAAGCCCAGGCCTTCGGCGGTGAGGCTGAAGCCGATCATCATCAGGAAGCCCAGGCACAGCATGATCACCGTGGGGTGGGCGTTGACGAAGCGGGTCAGCGGCTTGCTGGCAACGATCATGATGCCGATCGAGAAGATCACCGCGATCATCATCACCGACAACTGCTCGACCATGCCAACCGCGGTGATCACCGCGTCCAGCGAGAACACCGCATCAAGCACCACGATCTGCGCGACGATCGGCCAGAACGCAGCGTGGCGTACCGTGCCGCTGGCCTGGGCCACGTGGCCTTCCAGGCGTTCGTGCAGCTCCATGGTGGCCTTGAACAGCAGGAACACGCCACCGAACAGCATGATCAGGTCGCGGCCCGAGAAGCTCTTTTCGAACAACTCGAACAACGGCGCGGTCAGGGTGACCATCCACGAGATACTGGCCAACAGGCCAAGGCGCATGATCAACGCCAGGCTCAGGCCAATGACCCGTGCGCGGTCGCGCTGATGCGGCGGCAGTTTGTCGGCGAGGATGGCGATGAACACCAGGTTGTCGATACCCAGCACCAGCTCGAGGACGATAAGCGTCAACAGGCCCAGCCAGGCCGTGGGGTCGGCTAGCCATTCCATTAGCGGGTACTCACGAGGGCAGCGTCACGAGGACGGGTGAAAGAAGGCCGGGAAGACCGGGGACTGGGGGGCTCCGCGAAGGTGCTCATATAGACCTTGTTAGCAAATTGGGAAAATGATCCTACAAGCTCAGCAGCTTTCCGTAATAGCGCAAAACTATTACAAAACCTGTAACAACCTTGTAGGAGCGGCCTTGTGTCGCGATCGGGCCGCACAGCGCCCCCCGGGGTTCAGGAGCGCTGCATTAACAGCTGGGGCCGCTCTGCGGCCCGATCGCGACACAAGGCCGCTCCTACACAAAAATGCGCTGGCCGTGCGTGAGGTACTTTTCTTCAATACCGCAGGCTGTCAATGCCCGAGCATGAAGGCCCACCTCAACCAAACGGATCCCCCTCATGAGTCTGTCCCTGTCCATGGCCGCTTTCGCACTGGCGGCCTCGATCTCCCCCGGCCCGGTCAACATCGTTGCGCTGGGCAGCGGTGCCCGCCATGGCCTGCGTGCCAGCCTGGCACATGTGGCTGGCGCCACGCTGGGCTTCTGCCTGCTGCTGGTGCTGGTCGGGCTGGGCCTGCATCAATTGTTGCTGCGCTGGCCTTTGCTGGGCCTGCTTTTGCACTGGGGCGGCGTGGCGTTCCTGCTGTACATGGCATGGAAGCTGGCCAGCGACGATGGGCAACTGGGCAGTGCCCATCCCACCCAGGCTCCCTCGGCCTGGCACGGCGCGGCGATGCAATGGCTCAATCCCAAGGCATGGCTGGCAGCGGTGGCCGGGGTTGGTGCCTATACCGCCGGTGAGCAGCAGCTGCTGTGGCTGTTTGCCTGGATCTACGGGCCGATCTGCTTCATTTCAGTGGCCAGCTGGGCGTGGGCCGGGAGCGTGGTTCGCCAGTATCTGGGCAACCCACGGCACATGCGCCTGCTGAATCGGGGCTTGGCGCTGCTGCTCGTGGGCAGTGCGGTCTACCTGGTCATTTGAGCCTGGCTGCACCGACCCTATCGCTGCCCTCAAGACCTGCGCAGTACCTGTGGGAGCTGGGTTGCCGGCGATAGGGCCACCACCGCCAAAAATGGCAATTCAGCCGAATGCATTGCGGTAATGCCCCGGTGTCGCCGCCAGGTGCTGCTTGAAGGCCCGCTGCAGGTGCGCCTGGTCGGCAAACCCGGCCTCCTGCGCAACCTCGGCAATAGCCCGGCCCTGACGCAATTGCGCCCTGGCCAGCTGCACGCGCTGGTCGAGCAGGTAACCATGCGGCGTCAGGCCGAAGCGTTGGCGGAACGCGCGAATCAGGTAGGAACGCGACAGGCCGCACGCCGCGCAGATGTCGTCCAGGCTCAGCGGGTCGCCACGATGGGCGCGAATGAACGCTGCCGCCGTGTCCAGTCGTGGGTTGCCCTCGTCGTTGACGCTGGCATCGCCGCCAAGCAAACCTGGAAGTGCGCCAAACAGCGCCGCCAGGCGCCCTTCCCGGTCTGGCACGCCGGCGTCGAACAGGTCGGCAAAGGCCTGCAACAGGCTCCGGTACAACACCGGCGAGCTACTCCAGGGCCGGGCCGGCAAGGTGAACCCCAGTGCCTGCAACCAAGGCATATCGACGAACATCATCAGGTAGGACCAGTGTTCCCCGTCGATGGGGTTGCAGGCATGCACCACACCTGGGTTCATCAGCACCGTGGTACCAGCAGCCACCTCTATGCACTGGTCACCGTACAGATAGGAGCTGCGCCCCCCCGTTATCACTCCGATGGAAAAGCTCTCATGGGAATGCGCGGCGTAGCACACCTGGCGCCCGTCCCCTACCCGCCGGGCCTCGACGAAGGGCAACGCCGGGTCGCGCCAGAACCGTGATACCTCGATCATCCCTCACCCCGCTCGCCGCTGCCATGCGCCTGAATACTACACGCCTATCGCGGAAACAGGTCCAGCGTCCGCTCAACTTCGCCGACATCGATCGTGAAACCATCGCCGTCCGGTATCCCGACCACAAAGCCGAAATGCTGGTGGTCTCGGTCCGTCAGGTACTTGTAGTAGCTGACAAACCGATTGGGCGGCTGCAACGTCAGCAGGCAACCACCGGCCTGCAGTACGTTGACCCCATGCACCAACTGGCTACCTTCCACACCGATTACCACCCTCGCCCCGGCGCAGGCCGCGACGATACTCGGCACATCGGACTTCAGCGGGTTGACGATGCGAAAACCGCGGGTGGCGCGCAAATGCTCCGCCAGCGCCAGCTCATTGCGCAGCAGGCGCAGGTCACCATCGCCACCACGCAGCAGGAACACCCCCGGATGTGGCGCATGCGGCACATGCGACAGCAACTTGTCGCCCATGGCCCGGTAGCGGGCATGCCGGCTGCGGTTGTTGGCCTGGTCATCGAACAGCACCAGCTCACGGAAAAACGCACTGCGCAGGCGCAGCGGGTTCATTTCCAGCCAGTCTTCATAGGCCGGGGCCTGGGCAAACAGCGGGTATCTGGCCGAGGGCGCGGTGGTTACCGGTATGCCTTCGTTACAGGCCAGCGCATAGGTCGGACAATCCTCCATCAGCCAGGTACCGAACCACGTGTTGCCGTTTTGCGTGCAATAGATGGCCGCGCGGTCGATTTCGTTTTCCACGACGATGCTCGGAAAGGGGCCCGGCTTCAACGACAGCCAATGGCTGGCCTTGCCCTTGTACAACGCCCCGTCGACCAGCCATACGTCCTTGATCAGGTAGCCGCGGGTTGGCCCTTGCAGTGTGCTGATGCCGCCTTCCATGGTACGCGCAGGGTGCACGTAGGGATAGAAACGCTTGCCTTCCCACCCCGTTACTCGCTCCAGCTGGCCTGGCAGGAAAACGGCCGGGGGCGAAACCGTGACTTCCCCCGGGGCAATGTCCCAACTTTTGTCCGCCACGCTCTTGAGGTCGATGCCGCTGTTCCTGCCTAGCCGTTTGCGCGCCATGTAGCGGTAGGCGGCCAGGGTCCAGGTGTGCTGCCTGGCCGCAGGCGATGCACTGAACTTCGAGATGTCGCTCCCCATGAAGCGTCCTCCCTTGATGACAAGGTCAAAAGCCTGGCGCAAGGCGCCAGATCAACGCCTCCTGGCAACCGCTCAGCTGCACGTGACCCTTTCCATGGTGGGTGGTGACCGCAGGTTGGCGTAACGGTGACGCAGGCTTTCCACGAACGTTTCGCCCGTACCGTTGCCCCCATAGAAGTAGATCTTGTGCAGGCCGCCAAACACCATTTCCTGATAGCGGCTGGCAACTTCCTCGTCACTCGCGCCCTCGGGCAACCCCAGGTGCAGCGTGAGCTTGTCGCCTTCGACCGCGAACATCGGTGTGTCCCAGAGGAACTTCGCCGTGCCGGTTCTGGGCAAGCGGACAAACAGGTAGGCATGGTTACCCAGCGAGTCGATATCGCCACCGCGGCGGCGCTTCCACTTCAACAAACCGTCATCCGGGCGCGCCAGGCAAAGGCCGATATCGTAATAGTCGAAGCCCTGCTCCAGTGCCCACTCCAGGGCCATGAAGGTGGTGATCGAATTTACCTCGCGCAACTTCCGTGCATCGGTGAACACCGCCTCGCAATAGCCGAAACGCAGGGTGCTCCAATAACGCTTGCCACCACGCACCACTTCACAGCCCAGGTGGCAGCCGATCACTTCATCGCCCAAGGTGATCAAGTCGAGCCGACCGACGCCCCTGGCAATGCGGAACACTTCTTCAGTGGGAAACTGCGCGGCATGGATACCTTGCCTGGCGCTGGCATAAGGGCGCAGCAGGTAGCGGTCGGCCATGGCGATCTCGTCATCCGACCGGGCCTGGCGCATCTGGTACAGCGGCCGGTTCTTGCGGATGCTGCGCCGCAACTCGCTGTCGTAGCGCGCGGTGATATCCTCCAGCGAGCGCCCCAGCGGCACCACGGCGCTCAGGTAATGCGGTACCGACAATGCCCCCGACGTCGGCATTTCGCTGACCACCACCACGTGGTTGGCTGCTACCGTCGCGCTTGCGCTGTCAACAATTGCAGCATTGCCCGAACCCTTGCCGGCAATCAGCAGCTTGGCCATTTCCCGTTGCTGCTTCCGGCCGATATAGATGATTTCGTAGGGGCTTTCCTGCTGCAACCTGAACCTGGCGATTTCCCAGCGCCAGAAACAGGCACGCGCCATCGCTTCAGACACCTTGCTGGCCAGGTGTCTGATTTCGTAGCGTATGGAGGGCGAGACGAGTTTCCTCGCCGCTGCCGTCAAGGTCGCTTTCATTTCTTCTTCGACGTCCTTTGAGACACAGCATGGTCAATCGGAAAAGGACAGCAATTCAGTAAAAAGCACGTATCATGTTGATATTCGGAAATTATCCAGAAACCCCCATATCAATTAACAATTTAAGGTGCGCCCAAACACTTTATCAAGTGGCACTTTGATTGCATTTCCTTAAAGCTTCCTCACGCCATGTAAAGTTTCATGACGTCAAATTTCCTGCATGAATGGCCGATTCAGACAGCGAATTTCCATCCATATATCCAAGCCGCGTTATCCCATTACCACTCGCCTGTCTGGAATTGACGTTTGATGCCCCCTTTGCCTGAAAGGAGCGTCGACATGCCAGCCATCAATCCCCATCAACCCCTGCTTCAGGCGCAGCTGCCGCACTGGGCTCGCCAGGTAACGCCCAATCAGTGGGCCGCGTTGAAGCGAACCCAGGTCGCCCCGTGGAAGAGGCAGGACTGGTTCGCCAATGCTGCCCCCGACCTGCGTGAAGCAGCGTGTGCCAGCCAGGCGCGCCTGATGCAGGCGCAAGCAGCCTTGGCCAACTCACTCAAAGGCCTGAAACAAATCACAGAATTTGCCGAGCCATTGCTGCAACGGCGTCTTGCCGAACACGGCTTCCACGCGCAGCTGCGCAATAGCCAGCTATTGCGGGTCGAGCGCAACTGGCACTGGGCCGCCCTGCGCTATCTATTCAGCCATCGACGCGACAACTTGCTGCAGGCCGCGCTGCAGAACTTCGCCAGCGACGAGGTGTTCACTGCTGAAAGTGCCATTGCCCTGGGCGATAACATTCACGTCACGCCGATTCAGATACAAGGCGCCGTCCCTGTTGGCATGCAAGTGCCCATCGCCCACTTTCCATTGCAGTCGGAGCACTACCAGGTGGAACGGCTGCCACTCGCACCGGCCGCTTTCGCCACCCTGTGCCGTGACCTGGACCTGGGCAAGGCTTACCAGGCCCACCTGGAACAGCACCTCGCCCAACCCGCCATACGGGGCTTGGCCATCAGGGTGCAGAAAGACCGCCTGCGCCTGGCGGCCGACCTTGCCTATATGCGGCACCTGCTTGATGGCAGCACCCTTGACCAGATCGAACGGCTGTTGCAGGGTGGCACCGTACCGTGCTGGCAACTGGCGCTGTTCGGCACGCCCCTGCACGAGGTCATGCTGATCGATGCCGGCGGTGCGGGGCTGGCGCTGTATCTGCCCGGCCATGACCCGGCCCTGCGCCAATGCAGCAACCTGGACGCGGTACACGACACGCTGGCGACCTTGCTGCTGGAGCCCGATGCCCGCCAAGCCTTCACGGCCTACATCAGGCAGGACCAGCGCACGCACTTTCTCGACCTGTTGCAGCAGAACCTCGACGCCACAGGCAATACTGCCTATGACCGCCCTTGGCAGCGCGCAGCGCAAGCGGACCTGCGTCCCACACGCGTGGCCATCACGGCCGAGCCTTTCGGCCACTACCAGGACCTGCACCTGGCCCGCCTCAAGCACGAAGCCAGCCTGCTGGCGGTCCCCACCGCGATGGCCGATGCCAACGCGCGGGCCAGGCGCCTGGATGAGTGGGAAAACCTTGGCCTGGATGCACTGAATATTGCCGCGTTCTTCATCCCAGGTGCAGGCACCCTGATGCTGGCCGTCACGGCCTGCCAACTGCTCGGCGAGGCCTTCGAAGGCTACCAGGCCTGGCATGAAGGCGACCGTCACCTGGCGCTGCGCCACCTGGAGGCGGTTGGCCTGAACCTGGCCCTGATCGGCGGCTTCGTGGCGGCGGGCAAGGTGGTACCCAAGCTGTTCAACAGCCCGTTGATGGAAAGCCTGCAGCAGGTACGCGGCAGCGACGGGCGCTACCGGCTCTGGAATGAAGACCTCACCCCCTACCGCAGTGCCGTGACACTGCCGCAAACCCTGCAGCCCAATGCACTTGGCCAGTACCTGTACCAGGGCCGGTATTTCATCCGCATGGACGGCCAGCTCTTCGAACAACGCTTTGACCACAACCTGCAGCAATGGCGGGCCATTCACCCCGACACGCCCGATGCCTGGCAGCCACCGCTGGCGCACAATGCCCAAGGTGCCTGGCGCGGCCAGCATGAACAACCCGGCCAGTGGCCATTCGCGAAGCTGGCGCGCCGTCTTGGCGAGGCGTATGCCGCGTTCACACCAGAACAGCTGGCTAAGGCAGGGCGCCTCTGCGGCATCGACACCGCGCGCTTGCGCCGGGTGCACCTGGAAGGCCAACCAACGCCCCCGCTGTTGCTCGATGCCCTGCAACGCATGGCGGCACAGGCCGAGGTCGAGGCGTTGGCCGACAAGGCCACGCCGGGCCTGTTCGAGCGCCTCTACAACGGCAGCGCGCCCACCACCCCGTCAACGCAGAAACTGCTCGCTGCCTATCCGCGGCTTTCCCCTGCCCTGGCCACGTGTTTGCTGACACCGCTGGGCGAGGCTGAATCGCTCGCCTGGCAACAGCAGGGTCAGCTACCCATTCAGGTTCGCCAGGCACTGGAACAGGTGCACAGCGAGCTGCCCCTGGTACGCGCCCTGGAGGGTGTGCTTCAGCCGGCCCGAGCCAGCAGCGACAGCGAACGCCTGCTGTTCAGCGCCCTGGATGCCATGCCCGACTGGCCTGCGGACCTGCGCCTGGAGCTGCATGGCGCAAGCCCCCAAGGCCCTTTGCTGGAGCATGTCGGCAGCGACCAGGCCAGCACACTGCGCCGTGTGATCAAAACGACCGAAGGCTATGAGGTCGACCGGGGCGAGCGCCCTGCACCTGGACCGCGTGATCCGGACCTCTGCCGTGCCATAGAGCAGGCACTGCCACGCTCGCATCGCGATACGCTGGGTTTCCCGACGGCCGATGGCAGCTCGCTACGCCAGCGCGTACTGGGTTGGGTCGACCTGCACAGGCAGACACTGGCCCAACGCCTCTGGGGTCATCGCGCGCTGCTGCGCAAGCCCATGGGCAGCTTGCGCGGCGGTCGGCCGCTTGACCCCGAACCGCCTCAGCCGCGCCTGGCAGGCTCGCTGGCCGGGGCCTATCGGCGCTTGTTCCCCGACGCCACCGACTGGGAATTCGAAAACTGGCTCGGCAACGACGAGGACAACCCGTACGTCGATGACATTCGCTCACCCACACAGCGGCTGCACGACCTGCAGCAGCGTCTGGATACTTTGCGCCGCGACCTGCATGAATGGGCCCGGCCCGATCCGCAGCGCCCTCACCAGCGGCACCTGGCCATCCGCCCCATCCTCAACGCCTGGCGGCGGCTGTCGACCGTAGCGCTTGAAGGGGGTGGCAGCCTGCACAGCCTGGACCTGTCCGGCCTGGAGCTGGACAACCAGGACTTGGCCAGCCTGGCCTTGCCAGACGACTTCACCCATGTGCAGCACCTGTCACTCAGCTACAACCGTTCGCTCAGCCAGTTGCCAACCGGGTTCTACGAGCGCTTCCCCAACCTCAATCGCCTGCTGCTGGCCGACTGCCGGTTCGACACCGTGCCCCGCCTGGGTAACACTGAGCACCTCGCCTGGGTGGATCTGGAAGGCAACCGCATTACCTGGAGTAGCCAAGCCCAGCAGGCACTGAACCGCTGCTCCGGGCTTGTAGTACTGGACCTTTCGGGCAACCCACTGCTGCAGGCCCCGGACCTGCGCGGGCTGGCCTACCTGAGGACGCTGTTCCTGAACCACTGTGCGCTCAGCGAATTGCCGCAAGGCCTGGATCAGATGATCGAGCCCATCATCCTGGACATTGGCGACAACCAGCTGCTGCGGCTGCCTGACGGTTTCAACGTACCACGGCCAGTCGCAAACGCCCTGCGTCTGGAAAGCGAATGGCTGGGTTCACCAGTGCTTGCGCAGATCGAGGCCTACAACGCGATGCACCAAGTGGACCTGCTGGTGTGCGAAGGCGACTACCTGGAATTCTTCGAACAGACCGGCCCGGCCGAAATGGCCCTGTGGCAGCGATTGCCGCTGCAGTATCGGCGCGACCTCAGGCCCTTGCTTGAACTTGAACCGTTCGTGTCCCGCCCACGGCAAGCCCGTGCAGAGTTCTGGCGGCGCCTGGCCCTGATCGACGCAGACCCGGCCCTGCGCCAGCAATGGTTGACGCACCCACCCTATGACCTGTTCAACCTCCCGCTTTGACAGGGATACCGATGCCTGCCTGTCCAACAGGCAGGCGCGGGTGGTCATGTTAGGCCAGACTGGTGTTTTTCCGGCGAGCGGTGCATGCTCGCTGCTGAAGCGTTTCACCCAGCTCGAAACCCACCCAGCAATGTGAGGTGCAGTACCCATGGACCGTCTGCTCGATTCACTCTTCCCCAGCGCCGAGGACATCCCGGAAACCTGGCGCCTGGAAGCCCCCCTGGAACAACGCGACTACCTGGTGAACGGTGAGCTCAGGCGGTGGGACGGCCCACTGGCCACAGTGCGCAGCCCGGTCTGGCTCAAGGAAGGCGACGATGAGCACCAGGTGGTGTTGGGCAGCGCTCCACTGCTCGATGCCGACACCGCGCTCACCGCCCTCGATGCCGCCGTGCAGGCGTACGACAAAGGCCGTGGCGCCTGGCCGAACATGCGCGTGGCCGAGCGAATCCAGCATGTCGAAACCTTCCTGGCGCGCATGCGCGAGCAGCGCCAGGCCGTGGTCAAGCTGCTGATGTGGGAAATCGGCAAGAACCTCAAGGACTCGGAAAAGGAATTCGACCGCACCTGCGACTACATCGTCGATACCATCAACGCCCTCAAGGACCTCGACCGCCGTTCCAGCCGCTTCGAGCTGGAACAGGGCACGCTCGGCCAGATCCGCCGAGCACCGCTGGGCGTGGCCCTGTGCATGGGCCCATACAACTACCCGCTGAACGAGACCTTCACCACGCTGATCCCGGCGCTGATCATGGGCAACACCGTGGTGTTCAAGCCGGCCAAGTTCGGCGTGCTGCTGATTCGGCCGTTGCTCGAAGCCTTCCGCGACAGCTTCCCGCCGGGGGTGATCAACGTCATCTACGGCCGTGGCCGGGAAACGGTGAGTGCGCTGATGGCCAGCGGCAAGGTCGATGTGTTCGCCTTCATCGGCACGCACAAGGCCGCCAGCGACCTGAAGAAACTGCACCCGCGCCCGCACCGGTTGCGCGCCGCGCTGGGGCTGGATGCCAAGAACCCGGGCATCGTGCTGCCCCAGGTGGACCTCGACAACGCCGTCGAAGAGGCCGTCACTGGTGCGCTGTCGTTCAATGGCCAACGCTGCACGGCGCTGAAGATCCTGTTCGTGCACGAGGATGTGGTCGATGCGTTCCTCGACAAGTTCCAGCGCAAGCTGGCCGCGCTCAAGCCTGGCATGCCTTGGGAGCCTGGCGTGGCGCTGACACCGCTGCCCGAGCCCGGCAAGGTCGACTACCTCGATGGCCTGGTCGCCGATGCCACCGCCAAGGGCGCCCGCGTGCTCAACGAACGCGGCGGGCACAGCCGTGGCTCGTTCTTCTACCCCGCCGTGCTGTACCCGGTGAAGAGCGACATGCGCGTGTACCACGAGGAGCAGTTCGGCCCGCTGGTGCCGATAGTGCCCTACCGCGACCTGCAGACAGTGATCGACTATGTGCTGGACTCCGACTACGGCCAGCAACTGAGCCTGTTCGGCAATGACCCGGCGACCATCGGCAGCCTGGTCGACATCTTTGCCAACCAGGTCGGGCGCATCAACATCAATGCGCAATGTCAGCGCGGCCCCGACACCTACCCGTTCAACGGCCGCAAGAACAGCGCCGAAGGCACCCTGTCGGTACACGACGCCCTGCGAGTGTTCTCTATCCGCACGCTGGTCGCGACGCGCTTCCAGGAGGCCAACAAGGAACTGATCAGCGAGATCATTCGCAACCGGCAGTCGACCTTCCTGACCACCGACTACATCTTCTGACCGCCACGCTTATAGAGAATCGATCTATCACCCCTGTCGATTTTCCATCTGCGCAAACGACTCTAAGCAAAAGGGCGCCAACCGGCGCCCACTTCCAAGGAGAGTCGAACATGGCAGCCAAACCCATTCCCGAAGGCCAGCACAGCATTACGCCCTACCTGGCCATCAACGACGCCGCCCAGGCTATCGAGTTCTACAAGAAGGCCTTTGGCGCGGTGGAAATGTTCCGCCTCGATGCCCCTGGCGGCCGCGTTGGCCATGCCGAGCTGAAAATCGGCGATTCGTCGCTGATGCTGGGCGACCCCTGCGACATGGAAGGCGGCCTCACCGCCAGCCAGAAGCTCAGCGGCGCCAGCGTAGGCCTGCACCTGTATGTCGAGAACTGCGACAAGGTCTATGCCCAGGCCCTGACGGCCGGCGCCACCCAGCTGCGTGCAGTGACGGACCAGTTCTACGGCGACCGCAGCGGCACCCTGAAAGACCCCTTCGGCAACATCTGGTTCGTTTCCACCCACAAGGAGGACCTGACCCCCGATGAAATTCGCGCCCGTGCTGCGAAGATGTTCGCTGGCACTGCGCAGTAAGTTGAAAGCGGCGCCACTTTGCTTGAAGCTTGGGGCTCGTAGCTGGGAGCTGCTTCATGCGAATCATCGACAAAACCGCCGCACAGGTCCGTAGCCTGACCCCTGCAGAAGAAGAGCTGCTGGTCGGCTTTGCCACCGGCAGCCTCACCGGCCCGCGCCTGCTGCAGGCCAACCAGTTGCTGATGAAGGTGCGCAACGCCAACCAGTGGCTGGCCTGCGATTGCCGCAACGATGCCTTGCCGGTGCTGAATGTCACCCTCAACGGCAGCACCGGTACGCTGTTTCTCAAGAACAACCCGGGAACTGCCGAACACGCGCCTGGCTGCCCGTTCACCAAGGACGAGCGCGAAGCGACCGAGCGCGAGAACGACCCCGCGCCACCTGCTGCCTGGCTACCGCCCGACACACCGTTGCGCCTGATTGGTGATTTCCGCAGCAGCACCACCAGCAGTGGTGGCGACGGCAGCGAACGGCGTGAACAACAGCGCCTGCTGTCACTGTTGCTGACCTGGATCGAGACCAGCGGCCTGAACCTGTATGCCACGCACCTGAAAAAGGACCTGACCGGGCAGTTTGCCGAGTTGCGCAGCGTTGCCAGCCGCTATCCGCTGCTGGAACGGGTGCCCGCAAGCAACTACCTGGAAACCCGCCTGGACATGAAGCACATGATGATGCTCAAGTCCCGCCTGCGTGAAGCCACGGTGTTCGGCAACCACCGCCGCCACGGCCTGCTGCTGGATTGCGTGGACCAGATCAAAGGGCGCAAGCTGTTCAATAACCGAAGTGAAGACGGCTTCGACTTCCAGGGGCACCACCTCTACTGGGGCGGCAACCGCACCAGCGGGCCATTGCTGGCGCTGATGCTCTATTCACCGACCAGTGCCGGCAGCCATTACTACGAACTGATCCATGTGGCCAGCGTGCCGGTGCTATCGCGTGCTCATCTGTTCCCGGTTTACCGCGATGAAGAACGCGAGCCGCTCAAGGCCCTGGTGTCGCTGGTCGACTGGATGGCCGGCAAAGGCGTGAAAGTGCAGATGCGCCGGCCGGTGATCGGCGGCCAGGTGATGGACGAACTGGTAATGACCTCGGACCAGGACCGGGTGTTGTCGGTATCGTTGCTGGAGCAGCCAATCGGCCCCGAACCGGATACCGAGAACTTCAAGCGCTACGCCGACTTCAAGAGCCTGGAAACCTTCCGCAAATTCGTCGCCGGCTTCTTCATGCGTGAGCGCTGAGCCCCCTCTACCGGCACACACAAAACCTTGTAGGAGCGGCCTTGTGTCGCGATGGGCTGCAAAGCAGCCCCTGCCATTCATGCACTAGTGCTGAAACCCAGGGGCCGCTTCGCGGCCCATCGCCGGCAAGCCAGCTCCCACCTGGACCGCACCAACCTCAAGCCATGCGCCGTCCCTGTGGGAGCGGGCGTGCCCGCGAAGAGGCCCATACAGGCTGCATGAGGTTTGCGTATCAACCCAGGAACAGCTTGTAAGCCGGGTTGTCGGTCTCATCCCAGTACCGGTACCCCATCTCATCCAGCGCCAGCGGCAACCCCGCCAACTCATCCCCCGGTACTTCCAGCGCCGCAAATACCCGTGCTTCTGCCGCGCCATGGTTGCGGTAATGGAACAAGCTGATATTCCAGCGCTTGCCAAGCCGTTCCAGAAAGCCCAGCAAAGCACCCGGGCGCTCGGGGAATTCGAAGCGCAGCACCCGCTCGTCAGCCCCGGGCGCGGCATGGCCGCCAACGGTATGGCGCACATGCAGCTTGGCCAGTTCGTTGTCGGTCAGGTCCAGCACGCTGTAGCCCTGCTCACGCAGGCTGGCCAGCAACTGCTCACGCGGGTCGTGTAGTGGGTGTGTCTGCACCCCAACGAACAGCCGCGCCTCCTTGCCAGGGTAATAGCGGTAGTTGAACTCGGTGATCTGCCGCTTGCCCAGGGCCTGGCAGAAGGCGCGGAAGCTGCCCGGCTGCTCCGGAATGGTGACAGCGATGATCGCCTCGCGCTGCTCGCCCAGTTCGGCACGCTCGGCCACATGGCGCAGGCGGTCGAAATTGACGTTGGCCCCGGAGTCGATGGCCACCAGGGTCTGCCCCTGCACGCCGTCGCGCGCCACATATTTCTTGATCCCCGCCACGGCCAGGGCGCCTGACGGCTCGGTGATCGAGCGGGTATCGTCGTAGATGTCCTTGATCGCCGCGCACAGCTCGTCGCTGCTCACGGTCACCACTTCATCAACGAAGTGCCGGCACAACTCGAAGCAATGGGCGCCGATCTGCGCTACCGCCACGCCATCTGCGAAGGTGCCGACCTGCGGCAGGATCACCCGCTCACCGGCCGCCATGGCAGCCTGCAGGCAGTTGGAGTCCTCCGGCTCGACGCCGATCACCTTCACCTCCGGGCGCAGGTACTTCACATAAGCGGCAATACCCGCGATCAGACCACCACCGCCCACTGGCACGAAGATGGCGTCCAGCGCACCCGGGCGCTGGCGCAGGATTTCCATGGCCACGGTGCCCTGCCCGGCGATCACATCCGGGTCGTCGAACGGTGGCACGAAGGTGGCGCCTTCGCTGTCGGCCAGTTTCAGCGCATGGGCCAAGGCATGGGGGAAGCTCTCGCCGTGCAGCACAACATGGCCACCTCGCGAACGTACCCCTTCCACCTTCAGCGACGGCGTGGTGGTAGGCATGACGATGGTGGCCTTCATGCCCAGGTGCGATGCCGCCAGGGCCACGCCCTGGGCATGGTTGCCCGCAGAGGCGGTGATCACCCCGCGCTCGCGCTGCAGGGTACTCAGCCGTGACAGGCGGGTATACGCACCGCGGATCTTGAACGAAAAGGTAGGCTGCAGGTCTTCCCGCTTCAGCAATACCTGGTTGCCCAGGCTGGCAGACAACGCAGGCGCAACTTGCAAAGGCGTTTCGATGGCCAGGTCGTACACCGGGGCGGCAAGAATGCGCCGCACCTGCTCCGACAGCAGTTGCTGGGGGGTGACGGTAGAACGAGGGCTGACGAAGCTGGTCATCGATGACTCCTTGGCTGTGTTCACGTTGCCCAGGAGTCAGAGAGAAGAAACCCGCCTCCAGGGCGGGTTCGGTGCACGTACGCGCTAGCCCGCCAAACTGATAATGGCGGTAATAATAATGGCGTTGACGTGCTGGAAAGTTTTCATGGGGTAGGAACTTAGCCGGTAGCGCAGCACAAAGTCAACACTTGGCCTGCTGCGCCGAAAGCGGCACATCGAACACCTTGTCGAAGCCCCACTGGAAGACAAACGCATAAACGAAGAAAAACACGAACAACGCCAGGTTGGTCAGCAACGCCGCCCACAGGCTGACATCCAGCCAGTACGCCACCAGCGGCAGCAGGATCAGCACCAGCCCGCCCTCGAAGCCCAGCGCATGCAGCAGACGCCGCAGGAAAGTGCGCTCACGCCGGTGCTGGCGCGCTTCCCAGCGTTCGAACACCCAGTTGTAGGCCATGTTCCAGCTCATCGCGATGCCCGACATCAGCACCGACAGCACGGTCGACTGCGCCATGCCGGCACCGAACGCCAGCTCCAGCGCGGGCGCCACGCAGGCGACGGCGATGGCCTCGTAAAGGATGGCCTGGACGATCTTGCGTGCCTTGCCTTGCATGTTCAGCTCCCTGGGTAAACGACCTGTAAAACTACAAGAAGTGGCCCACAAGAAAAAGCCTGAAATTTGGACAACCCCGCGTTCGGCTGCTTGTATCTATCCAGTACAAACGGCAGCAAGTCGTACAACTTCGTCCAGGGAATCGAACGAGGATAAAGACGATGGCCCACCCCTTCCTGTCGGTGACCGGCAAATGAGCCTGGTATTCATCGACTTCCTCACCTACGTGCTGTTCGGCCTGAAGATCCTCGCGATCATCCTGGCCTCGCTGATGTTCCTGCTGGGTCTGGAT
This sequence comes from Pseudomonas sp. 13159349, assembly GCF_013305685.1. Classification (NCBI taxonomy): domain Bacteria; kingdom Pseudomonadati; phylum Pseudomonadota; class Gammaproteobacteria; order Pseudomonadales; family Pseudomonadaceae; genus Pseudomonas; species Pseudomonas sp. 13159349. The sequence goes on from NZ_CP045553.1 coordinate 3,312,203, forward strand.
GATCTGTTCATCGACCTGTGCTACTGGGGCCGCAAGCTGATCCGGCGCTTTCGCATCTACGACAAGTACGAGAAAGCCGACGAAAAACGCCTGTTCGAGGTACCGGAGAAACCGCTGGCCATCATGGTCCCGGCCTGGAACGAAGTGGGCGTGGTGGGCGAGATGGCGCGCCTGGCTGCCTCGACCATCGACTACGAGAACTACCAGATCTTCGTCGGCACCTACCCCAACGACCCGCAAACCCAGGCCGATGTCGACGCCGTGTGCCTGCACTACCCCAACGTGCACAAGGTGGTCTGCGCCCGCCCCGGCCCCACCAGCAAGGCCGACTGCCTGAACAACATCATCGACGCGCTGCTGCGCTTCCAGCAGGACGCCGGCATCGAGTTTGCCGGTTTCATCCTGCACGACGCCGAGGACGTGATCTCGCCCATGGAGCTGCGCCTGTTCAACTACCTGCTGCCGAACAAGGACATGATCCAGATCCCGGTGTACCCCTACGCACCGGAATGGAAAGGCTTCACCGCCGGCCACTATGTCGACGAGTTCGCCGAAAACCACGGCAAGGACGTGATCGTGCGCGAGGCCCTGACCGGCCAGGTGCCCAGCGCCGGGGTCGGCACCTGCTTCAGCCGCCGCGCCATCAGCGCGCTGCTCGAGGACGGCGACGGCATCGCCTTCGACGTACAGAGCCTCACCGAAGACTACGACATCGGCTTCCGCCTGAAGCAGAAGGGCATGAAGTGCATTTTCGCCCGCTACTCCATCACCGACCCGGCGCTGACCCTGAAGCAGGAATGGCGCCCGGGCATGAGCCGCGAATTTTCCCAGGTGATCTGCGTGCGCGAGCACTTCCCGCGCGACTGGCAGCATGCCATCCGACAAAAGTCGCGGTGGATCGTCGGCATCGTGTTCCAGGGCACCAGCAACCTCGGCTGGAGTCGCAAGGGCGCGCTCAACTACTTCCTCTGGCGCGACCGCCGCGGCCTGTTCGCCTACCTGCTGAGTTTCCTGGTCAACCTGTTGCTGCTGGTGTTGCTGGCCATGTGGCTGGTCACGGTGATTGCGCCGGAGTCGTGGCGCTTCATGTCGATCCTCAGCGACAGCTGGCTGCTGACCACCTTGCTGTGGCTGAACGGGCTGATGCTGTTCAACCGCTTGTTCCAGCGCGCCTGGTTCGTCACCCGCTTCTATGGCATCGGCGAAGGGCTGCTGTCGGCACCGCGGATGATGTGGAGCAACTTCGTCAACTTCTTCGCCAACCTGCGTGCCCTGCGCCAGGTGATGGAAATGGGTGACTCGCGGCGCGTGGCCTGGGACAAGACCACCCACGAATTCCCCGCCATCGCTGCCCCCGCCCGCACGCCGCTGGGTCAGCGCCTGGTGGCCAAGGGCCTGATCAGCGACGAACAACTGCAACAGGCGATCACCAGCCCGGTACGCCGGCGCCTGGGCCGCGAGCTGCTGCTGCGCGGCTGGCTGAATAGCGAACAGCTGGTCGCCACCCTGGCTGAGCAGATGGACCTGCCCTGGGCGCCGCTGAACCCGTTCAAGCTCGACCCGCAGCTGATCGCCAAACTGCCGCGCAAGCTGGCGACGCACTATGGCGTGCTGCCGGTGGCCGAAGACGGCGACACGCTGGTACTGGCCAGCGAAAGCCCGGTGAGCCAGGTGTCGCTGGGGGTAATCAGCCGCCACCTGAAGCGCCCGGTCAGCGCCCGCCTGGCGCCCCAGGGCCGGGTGACCCTGGGCCTGCGCTACCACTACCCAAGCCCCTGGCAGAAGCCGGAAACCCGCGACATGCTGGCCATCCTCGAGCGTCACCAGGACGACGAAGTGCTGCTGGAACAGGTCAGCCATCACCAGGTAATGCTCGGCGCCCTGCTGCAGGTGCGCGGCATGGTCCCGGTCACTTTGTTCAACCAGGCGCTGATCGACTTCGACCCGGAACACCAGAGCCTCGGCGAGCACCTGATCGCCCGCGGCATCATCACCGAGCAGGTGCTGCAGCAGGCGCTGATCGAACAGGCCAGCGAACAGCAGGCCGCCTTTGACCTGACCCGGGAGGTGGCATGAAGCCGCGCTTTTCCCTCACCTTCACTGGCTTGTTGCTGTGTTCCGCCGCCCTGCCCTGCGCCGCTTCGGCGCCGATGACCGACTTTCAGCGGTTCACCAGTTACCCGTTCATGGAGCGCAGCTACCGCGAAGCGAAGAAGGACAACTGGGCCGAGGTCGAACGCCTGACCCGCCACGTGCTGGGCCGGGTGCCGAACAACGACGAAGCGCGTGCACTGCTGGTGGAGGCACTGGCTCATCAGCGCCGCTACAAGGAGGCCGAAGCCCTTGCCGAACAACTGGGTGACAGCCCCGAACACGCCAACGCCCTGCTGGAACTACGCTTGACCTGGATCGAACAGGACCCACCGCCGGCCAGCCAGGTGGAACAATGGCTGGCCAGCAGCGACGGCGCTCAACGGGTTCGCCTGTGGCAGGCCTACAGCCTGAGCCTGGCCAGATTCGGGGGTGCTGCCAGGGCGCTGGACTGGCTCAACCATCTGCCGCCACAGGGCGACGGCCAAGTGCTGCGCCTGGCCCGAGCCAACTTCGCCGAACAACTGCGCAACTGGAAGGAAACCATCGAGCAGTTACAGCCGCTGGCCGAGCAAGGCCAATTGCCTGCGCAGGACTGGCAGCGCCTGGCCAATGCGTATATCCAGCAGGTGGATGAAAAAGGGTTGAACGCGCTGTTGCCCAGCGCCCCTTCCCCCGAAGCAGCCAACCAGGCCCGCCTGGCCATGGCCAACCGCGCCATCGCCGTCGGCCAGAACCAGCAGGCCCGGCATTGGCTGCAGGCACTGCCCGCCGAGCAGTTGAACCAGCCCGAGCAGCGCCAGCAACTGTGGGAGCTGGCCCGCGCAGGCGACGACGCGCCGCTGGTGCAGCGCCTGAGCAACGAACTGCAACGCCCCTGCCTGGAAACCGTCGACTGGCTGTCGCGCCGCGACCCGCAGCTGGCGCGCGAGCAGTTCAAGGGCTGCACAGCCAGCACTGACCCAAAGGCCTACGCCGTGCTCAAGCAACGCCTGTACGGCGACCCGCCCCAGCCCCCGCAACCACGTACCGCCGCCGAGTGGGAGCAACGCTATCGGCAGAGCGGCGATATGGCCGCACTGGAGCAAGCTACCTTCCTGCTGATGCAGCAAGGCCATGACGAACACGCCCGGCAATTGCTGGAGCAGGCCTACGACCGCCACCAAGGCCGCCTTGCACCGTCGCTGCTGCAACGCCTTGGCAACCTGTATGCACGTAACGACGGGCCGCTGGACACCCGCCGCATGCTCGGCCTGGTCCCTCGGGTCGACGCCAGTACCCGGGCCCAGTTGCTCGGCCGCCTTGCCGAGGCTGGCCAGTGCGATGCCGTGCGCCAGGCAGTACCGGCCACCCCGAGCGAACCTGGCCAGTACCGCGCCCTGGGCCGCTGCGCCATGCCCGACCAGCCAGGCGAAGCGGTGGTCTACTACCAGGCCGCCGAGCGCCTGGGCGACAGCGGGAGCCGCCTGCCCCTGGCCTATGCCCTGGAAGCCGCTGGCGACTCCGAAGCGGCCCTGCCCATCTGGCGCACCCAGCCGGACAGCGCCTGGACCGACAACGCCCGCCTCACTGCCGCTCGCGGCGCGTTGAACGCCGGCGACGCACAAGCGGCCCGGCGCTATTGGGACGCCGCCGCACACGATAGCGCCGACGATTGGGCCCTGGGTGCCGCCATCGCCCAGCGCCAAGGCGATTACCAGGCGGCGCTGGGCTTCCAGCGCCAGGCCCTGGCACACAACCCGCGGGCCGACCACTACTACGCGGCCTCCAGCACCGCGCAACTGGCTGGCGACAGTGCCCAGAGCAGCGCCTGGCTGGCAGAAGCCGTGCGCCTGGCTCCCGACCAGCCACGCTACCGCGCCGACTACGGCATGCGCCTGGCCGGCTCGACGGACAAGGCCCAGCGCCGCCAGTCGATCCCCTACCTGGAACGCGCCACCCACGACTTCCCCGAGGACTACCGCCTTGGCGAGACGCTGGCCTTGCGCTACGACGAAGCCGAAGACAGCGCTTCGGCGCGCCGCGAACTGCGCCGCATCCTCGATGTGGAGCAGGACCTGGTCGACGGCGACGACGAATACGGCAGCCTGGAAGCGCGCAAGTACCGCCAGCGCCGCGCCCACGAAAGCCTGTCACGGCGCGACACCATCACCCTGGCCAGCACCTGGTCGCCGGCCGGCACCTCGACCAACGACAAGTTCCTCGACAATGGCCAGCGCAGCGGCACTTCGCGCCGCGCGCAATCGCAGAACGTGCAACTGGCCATGTGGGACCACGCCCTGGGCGAAGAGCCCAGCCGCAACGGCAGCACCCTGTCTGTGTATGGCCGCGTGCTGTTCGGTGGGCAAAGCCGCACCGACTACGCGCAAAGCATGGGTACCGGTGTCGGCCTGCGCTACAAACCATTCGGCCAGGCCAACCTCAACCTGTATGCCGAGCTGTACCACCAGCGTCAGATCGACGAGGAACACTACCGCGGGCTGAGCCTGGGCCAACTGCTTAGCCCCGCCAAGGTCGGCGGCAACTGGGGCGACCTGCGTCACCACGCCGAATCGAGCAACGACCTGCTGTTGCGGGCCACCGCTTCTTTCCTCGACCAGGGCGACTGGCGCAACGACTGGCGGGTCGATGAAGACGACTGGAACGAACGCTTCCTCTACCTCGACGCCGCCTGGTGGACCCGTGCCGGCGACCACGCCTGGCTGTCGCGCTACCAGCAAGGCCACGCCTGGAAGCTGCCGGGCAGCTCACCGCAAACCATCATGCCCTATGGTTTTGTCGAGTTTTCCAGCCAGGACCCGAGCAACGACTGGCGCCAGGACGCTCGGGCCGGGGTGGGCGTGCGCTGGCAATGGTGGTTCGATGACGACCGCTACAATGCCTACCGCGGTTCGCTGAAAGTGCGTGCCGAATACCAGCAATCGCTGGGCGGCAATCTATACGAGCGCGCCAATGGCGTGCTGGTCGGTGCGGAGATGACCTTCTGATGCGTACGTTCCTGGCCCTCTGCCTGGTTGCCCTGTGCCTGCCAGCCAGCGCCGACCAGCGCCTGTTCTACCAACCCCTCAACCGCGACGCCAATGTCACCCCCGCCCAGTGGCAGCAACTGTGGCACGCCACCGTGGCCCAGGGCGGCAAAACCCTGATCGTGCAGTGGAGCGCCTATGGCGACAGCGATTTCGGCGGTGCCCAGGGCTGGCTGGCCGACAGCCTGCGCAGCGCGCGTGCCCAGGGCCTGCAACTGGTGCTGGGGCTGTACATGGACCCGGCCTATTACCAGCGCATCGACGAGCTGGACGGTGAAGGCCTGAACAGCTACTGGAAGGCGCAGCTGGGGCGCTCGCTCAGCCAGTATCAGCAACTGCGCCAGGCGTGGCAGTTGCCGGTGGACGGCTGGTACCTGCCCATGGAGCTGGACGACCATCACTTTCGCGAGGCCGAGCGCCGGGATGCCCTGCGCAGCCAGTTGCAGGCCTTCAACCGGCAACTGGACAAGCCTTTGCACATCAGTGCTTTCAGCGCCGGCAAACTCTCACCGCGAGTCAATGCCGCATGGCTGGATCAACTGGCCGGGTTGGGCTTGACTGTGTGGTGGCAGGATGGCGCCGGGACCGGGCGCTTGCCCGCGTTGGTGCGCCAGGGTTACGAGCAGGCTTTGCCGTGCCGGGTTGGCGTGGTGCGCGAGGCGTTCCGCCAGGTGAGCGCGCCAGGCCAGGCGTTTCGGGCTGAGCCTGCCCAGCCGAAGCTGGGCGCCGGGTGCCATGCCGAGGCGGTGTTCGACCTGCGTTACCGGCCATGGGCCCGGGGTGTTCTGCCCACCAATTGAGTCCCCAGGCCTGGCCTCTTCGCAGCACAAGGCTGCTCCTACAGGAGAAATGCGTCACCTGTAGGAGCAGCCTTGTGCTGCGAAAGGGCCGGGACCGGCATGGTAGTACTCTCAGGAGCCCGAATGTTCAAGACCATCGAAGCCCACGTTCGCAAACAGGTCGCCCCCGCCGCCCTGCGCGCCGAATTCCGCCAGCACGAATTCGAGCTCATGCGCCCGTTCTGCCTGCTGGTATTCTGCGTCAGCATTCTGATCTGGCTGGTTTTCGACCTGATCGTCAGCTTCCTCGGCGGCCAGGGTTTCACCTGGCTGTCCTATCTGTTCATCACCCTGCTCGGCAGCCTCACCGTGGTACTGCGGTTCACCCGTCGCAGCCATCACTTCGATGTACTCAACCTGCTGTTCATCGCCGCCATCACCCTGGGCATGCGCCTGGTGATCGAAGGCATCCCGGTGGCCCAGCGCCCGGTATGGCTGGTGCTCGGGGTGTCCACCGTGCTGTATGCCGTTTCGGTGCTACCGGTGCGGCGCTGGTCGTTCTTCTGCGCCATGGCCATCACCTGGGTGGTGCTCAACCCGTTCTACCACACCCGTATCGGGCCGGACGAACTCGAAGGCGCCATGCTGATCAGCTACGCGGTGTTCCTCAGCGGCCTGGTCATCTACAGCTACCTGCAGATGCGCAAGGCCAAGCTGCACAACTTCTACCTGTCCAAGGTGCTGCTGGACCAGGCCTATGTCGATGCCCTGACCGAAATCCCCAATCGCCGCTCGTTCATGGCCCAGGCCGGCCACCAGCTGCGCCTGGCCACGGCCGAGCAGTACCTGGCGATGATCGACATCGACAACTTCAAGCGGGTGAATGACCGTTTTGGCCATGACGTGGGCGATGAAGTACTCAAGCGCGTGGCCCTGCATATCAAGGCGAGCATGGCCGGTTACGAGTTTGCCCGACTGGGTGGTGAGGAATTCGCGATCTTTTTCCAGGGGCTGGACCAGCAAGGCGCCGAGCAACGAGTGGCGGCGCTGTGCCAACGAGTACGTGAAGATGTTGGCGAACACCCGGTAACCATCAGCATTGGCCTCACCCGGGTGGACCAGGGCGACAGCCTGACCACGGCGCTGGTGCGCGCCGACCAGGCGCTGTACGAGGCCAAGCACAGTGGCAAGGACCGGTTTGTGCTGTGGTCTGCCCGGCTGGCAGAAAGTGATTAGCAGGCCCGGCCCTTTCGCGGGTAAACCCGCTCCCACAGGTGCTCCACAGTGTTTGAAATCTGTACGGCTCTTGTAGGAGCGGGTTCACCCGCGAAAGGGCCGGCACAGGCACCCAATCACCCGGCAGGCAAGCGAATCCGGAACTGCGCGCCACCCAGCGCCGACTGCGCCACGGTCAAGGTGCCACCCTGCCCCTCGATCGCCCGCCGGCTGATCGCCAAGCCCAGGCCAAACCCGCCGGTATTGCGGTCACGGCTACGGTCCAGGCGGTAGAACGGCTGGAAAATCCGCTCGCGCTCCTCCACCGGAATACCAATCCCGTCATCCTCCACCGTCACCAGGCAGGCGCCATCGTCTTCCAGGCGCAAACGCAGCAACAGGCTCTCGTCGCAGTAACGCATGGCATTGCGCACCAGGTTCTGCACCGCCCGTGCCGTCAGCCGTGGGTCCAGCACAAAACGCGGCAGATCCCCCTCGGCCCGCACCTCCCACTGGATACCCCGGCCATCGAGTTCCTCGGCAAAGCCGCCGAGTACACTGTCGACCAGTTCCAGCAACGACACCTCGACCCGCTCGCGGGCCTGGTCGGCGTTGTACAGCCGGCTGTAGGACAACAGCTCCAGCACCAGCTCATCCAGCTCACGCACATGCCCCACCAGCTCCAGCAGGCGCTTGCGGCTGGCCGGCGGCACTTCGTCGAACAGCAGCACCAGGCCGAAATCCAGCCGGGTCAACGGCGTGCGCAACTCGTGCGACACCGCATTGAGCAGCTCGCGCTGCTGGTTCACGTGGCGTTCCAGGTCACTGGCCATGGTGTCGAACACCCCAGCCAGCTCACCGATGTTGGAGTGCGGCGAGATGTGCGTACGCTCGGCCATCTGCCCCTGGCCCAGGCGCCGGGCGGTTTCCTTGAGGCGCTCCAGGTCGCGCCAGTGCGGCCATACCCACAGCAACAGGCAACCGAGCATCGCTGCACCGATCAGGACGGTCACACCCCACGACAGCACGTTGATATCCAGCGGGTCTGGCGGTGAGTGCAGGCGCACCAGCCATTCCTTGTCCAGCGGCGCCAACACCGTCTCGTAGTAGCCCCATTCGGCAATGCGCACGGCGTACAGGCCGTGCTCCAGGCGCGCCTGCTCGTCCTCGCTCAGGTCAGCCTGGTCCATGCGCAGCAGTTGCAGTTCCAGCGGCGCGAAATCACTGGCCAGCTCTTGCTCCACCGCCGGCCACTGCTCACGCGGGGCCTGACGGAACTGGCGCACGATCAGCGACTGCACGCCCTTGGCCTGGTCCAGGTTGTAGGCCATGAAGCGGTCCTGGAACAGGCCGACGATGGTGTCGGGGATGAACAACAGTGCACCGGCATAGGCAACGATGATCACCAGGTACAGCCGCACCAGAATCTTCAGCATGGGTGGTCAGCACTCCCACTCGACACGGCTGAACAGATAGCCCTTGCCCCACACGGTCTTGATCTTGCGCGCTTCGCCGGCGTTATCGTCGAACTTGCGCCGCAGCTTGGAGATGGCCACGTCCACCGAGCGGTCGGTGCCGTTGAACTCGATACCCCGCAGTTGCTGCAGGATGCGGTCGCGGTTCAGCACTTCGCCGGCATTGCGCGCCAGTACCACCAGCAGGTTGTACTCGCCGCTGGACAGCTCCACCTCTTCGCCACGCCAGCTCACGGTGCGCTCGGCCAGGTCGATGCGCAGGCCACCGATCAGGATCAGGTCGTTGTCCAGGCGCGGCTCGTTGACGCTGCTGCGACGCAGCAGGGTACGCACGCGGGCCAGCAGTACACGCGGTTCGCAGGGTTTGGTCACGTAGTCGTCGGCGCCCATTTCCAGGCCCAGGACCTGGTCGTGGCTGTCGTCGCGGGCGGTCAGCATCAGGATCGGCAGGCCCTGCGACTCCTGGCGCAGCAGGCGGCACAGCTGCAGGCCGTCGATGCCCGGCAGCATCAGGTCGAGGATGACCAGGTCGGGCTTTTGCCGGCGGTACTCGTCAAGCACATGATCGCCACGGGCGATCACCTGGACATGGAAGTCATTGCGTTGCAGGTAGCTGGCGATCAGTTCGGACAGGGCGCTGTCGTCTTCGACCAGGAAAATATTCGGCATAGGCGCTTGAGAATCTGGGTTGGGGTAAGACCTCACCGGCCTCTTCGCGGGCTTGCCCGCTCCCACAGGGACCCAACAGCACTTGAAAGCTGTGCAGTCCCTGTGGGAGCGGGCAAGCCCGCGAAGAGGCCGGTACAGGAATACTCAGGATATAGAACACTACAGGCAGACAGGATTGTTCTTCACACTTTTTCACACTCGTCCTACAGGTATTAACAGCCACGCAAGGAACGCCTGCCGTAGCATACCGGCGGTCATCATCGGAAGATCCGTATGTCTACTACCCTCCCCCCACGCTTGCGCCCGTTGGCGCTTCTGGCGCTCCTGAGCCTGTCCCTGGCCGGCTGCGACGACAGCGCCGAACAGGAAGAACAGGCCCCCACCCCGCAAGTGCGGGTGGAAACCCTGCAACTGCAGCCACTGGCCATCAGCAGTGAGCTCAGCGGCCGCATCCTCGCGCCGCGCACCGCCGAAGTGCGAGCACGTGTCGCGGGCGTTGTGCTCAAGCGGGTGTATCGCGAAGGCAGCGACGTCAAGCAGGGCGATGTGCTGTTCCTGATCGACCCGGCACCGTTCAAGGCCGACCACGACAGCGCCCGCGCCACCCTGGCCAAGGCCGAGGCCACCCTGTACCAGGCACGCCTGCAGGAGCAGCGCTACCGCGAACTGGTCGACGACAAGGCCGTCAGCCGCCAGGAATACGACAACGCCAAGGCCAGCTACCTGCAGGCCGATGCCGCAGTGGCCGAGGCCAGGGCCGCCCTGGAACGCGCCCGCCTGAACCTCGGCTACGCCACCGTGACGGCTCCGATTTCCGGCCGTATCGGGCGCGCACAGGTCACCGAAGGTGCGCTGGTCGGGCAGAACGAGACCACGCCCCTGGCGACCATCCAGCAGCTGGACCCGATCCACGCCGATGTCACCCAGTCGACCCGCGAGCTCAACGCCCTGCGCCGCGCCATGCGTGCCGGCGAGCTGCAGCAGGTGGGCGACGGCCAGGCCCGGGCCACGCTGATCCAGGACGATGGCAGCACCTACCCGTTGCCGGGCAAACTGCTGTTCTCCGACATCAGCGTCGACCCCAGCACCAACCAGATCACCCTGCGCAGTGAGTTCCCCAACCCGGACCTCGACCTGCTGCCAGGCAGCTACGTGCGCGTGCGCCTCGAGCAGGCCGTGCAGCCCAAGGGCCTGAGCGTGCCGCAGCGCGCCATCCTGCGCGACAGCGCTGGCGTGCCCAAGGTGCTGGTGGTCGACCCGCAGGCCCGGGTCAGCGACCGCCAGGTAGTACTGGGCAGCGCCCAGGGCGACCGCTGGATCGTCAGCGAAGGCCTGGCCCCCGGCGAACGGGTGGTGGTCGAGGGCCTGCAACACGTCAAGGCCGGTGACCAGGTGCAGGTCGACAACGCATCAGGGGCATCGCCCATCGCACAGCACACTGGCCAGTGAGGGCCTGATTCATGCCGCAATTCTTCATCGACCGCCCGGTATTCGCCTGGGTGGTCGCCCTGTTCATCCTGCTGGCCGGTGCCCTGGCCATCCCGCAGCTGCCGGTGGCCCAGTACCCCAACGTGGCCCCGCCGCAGGTGGAAATCTACGCCGTGTACCCGGGCGCCTCGGCGGCGACCATGGACGAGAGCGTGGTCAGCCTGATCGAGCAGGAGCTTAACGGCGCCGACAACCTGCTGTACTTCGAGTCGCAGAGCAGCCTGGGCAGCGCCACCATCACCGCCACCTTCGCCCCGGGCACCAACCCGGACCTGGCCCAGGTCGACGTGCAGAACCGCCTGAAGGTGGTCGAGTCGCGCCTGCCGCGCCCGGTGACCCAGCAAGGCCTGCAGGTGGAAAAGGTCTCCACCGGCTTCCTGCTGCTGGCCACCCTCACCTCCGAAGACGGCAAGCTCGACGAAACCGCCCTGTCGGATATCCTTGCGCGCAACGTGATGGACGAGATCCGCCGCCTCAAGGGCGTCGGCAAGGCCCAGCTGTACGGTTCGGAACGCGCCATGCGCATCTGGATCGACCCACGCAAGCTGATCGGCTTCAACCTCACGCCCAACGACGTGGCCGAGGCCATCGCCGCGCAGAACGCCCAGGTGGCCCCCGGCAGCATTGGTGACCTGCCCACCCGTGGCACTCAGGAAATCACCGCCAACGTGGTGGTCAAGGGCCAGCTGAGCACCCCCGAGGAGTTCGCCGGGATTGTCCTGCGTGCCAACCCGGACGGTTCCACGGTGACCATCGGCGATGTCGCCCGGGTCGAGATCGGTGCCCAGGAATACCAGTACGGCACGCGCCTGAACGGCAAGCCGGCCACCGCCTTCAGCGTGCAGCTGTCGCCGGGCGCCAACGCCATGGAAACCGCCACCCTGGTGCGGGCGAAGATGCAGGACCTGGCGCGCTACTTCCCGGAAGGCGTCAAGTACGACATCCCCTACGACACCTCGCCATTCGTCAAGGTGTCGATCGAGCAGGTCATCAACACCCTGTTCGAAGCCATGCTGCTGGTGTTCGCGGTGATGTTCCTGTTCCTGCAGAACCTGCGCTACACCCTGATCCCGACCCTGGTGGTGCCGGTGGCCCTGATGGGCACCTTCGCCGTGATGCTGGCCATGGGCTTCTCGGTCAACGTGCTGACCCTGTTCGGCATGGTGCTGGCCATCGGCATCCTGGTCGACGATGCCATCGTGGTGGTGGAAAACGTCGAGCGGATCATGGCTGAGGAAGGCCTGCCGCCCAAGGAGGCTACGCGCAAGGCGATGGGCCAGATCAGCGGCGCGATCGTCGGCATTACCCTGGTGCTGGTGGCGGTGTTCCTGCCGATGGCCTTCATGCAAGGCTCTGTGGGGGTGATCTACCAGCAGTTCTCGCTGTCGATGGCAGTGTCGATCCTGTTCTCGGCGTTCCTCGCCCTCAGCCTGACCCCGGCGCTGTGTGCCACCCTGCTCAAGCCGGTGGCCAAGGGCGAGCACCACGAACGCAAGGGCTTCTTCGGCTGGTTCAACCGGCGCTTCGAGGGCATGAGCAACGGTTACCAGCGCTGGGTGGTGCAGGCGCTCAAGCGCAGCGGCCGCTACCTGCTGGTATACGCGTTGCTGCTGGCGGTGCTGGGTTATGGCTTCAGCCAGCTGCCCACGGCGTTCCTGCCCACCGAAGACCAGGGCTACACCATCACCGATATCCAGCTGCCGCCGGGCGCCAGCCGCATGCGCACCGAGCAGGTGGCGGCACAGATCGAGGCGCACAACGCCGAAGAGCCCGGCGTGGGTAACACCACCTTGATCCTGGGTTTCAGCTTCTCGGGCAGCGGGCAGAACGCAGCGCTGGCCTTCACCACGCTCAAGGACTGGTCCGAGCGCGGTGCCGACGACAGCGCCCAGTCGATCGCCGACCGCGCGACCATGGCCTTTACCCAGCTCAAGGACGCCGTGGCCTATTCCGTGCTGCCACCGCCAATCGACGGCCTTGGCGAGTCGACCGGCTTCGAGTTCCGCCTGCAGGACCGCGGCGGCATGGGCCACGCCGAGCTGATGGCCGCCCGCGACGAACTGCTGGCAAATGCCGGCAAAAGCAAGGTGCTGACCAACGTGCGCGAAGCCTCGCTGGCGGAAAGCCCGCAGGTACAACTGGAAATCGACCGCCGCCAGGCCAACGCCCTGGGCGTATCGTTTGCCGATATCGGTTCGGTGCTGGACGTGGCCGTGGGTTCCAGCTACGTCAACGACTTCCCCAACCAGGGCCGCATGCAGCGGGTGGTGGTGCAGGCCGAAGGCGACCAGCGCAGCCAGGTCGAAGACCTGCTGAAGATCCACGTGCGCAACGACAGCGGCAAGATGGTGCCACTGGGCGCCTTCGTCCAGGCCAGGTGGGTCAGCGGCCCGGTGCAGCTGACCCGCTACAACGGCTACCCGGCGGTGTCGATTTCCGGCGAACCGGCAGCCGGCTACAGTTCGGGCGAAGCCATGGCCGAGATCGAGCGCCTGGTGGCCCAGCTGCCGGCCGGTGCCGGCCTGGAATGGACTGGCCTGTCGCTGCAGGAGCGGCTGTCCGGCAGCCAGGCACCGATGCTGATGGCGCTGTCGTTGCTGGTGGTGTTCCTGTGCCTGGCAGCGCTGTACGAAAGCTGGTCGATCCCCACCGCAGTTCTGCTGGTAGTACCGCTGGGCGTGCTCGGTGCGGTGCTGGCGGTGACCCTGCGCGGCATGCCCAACGACGTGTTCTTCAAGGTCGGCCTGATCACGCTGATCGGCCTGTCGGCGAAGAACGCCATCCTGATCATCGAGTTTGCCAAGAGCCTGGTCGACCAGGGCGTGGATGCTGCCGACGCCGCCGTGCAGGCCGCGCGCCTGCGCCTGCGCCCGATCGTGATGACCTCGCTGGCGTTCATCCTGGGCGTGGTGCCACTGGCCATTGCCAGCGGCGCCAGCTCGGCCAGCCAGAAGGCGATCGGTACCGGGGTGATCGGCGGCATGCTCAGCGCCACCCTGGCCGTGGTGTTCGTGCCGGTGTTCTTCGTGGTGGTGATGCGCCTTGCCGGGCGACGCCAGGCGGGTAATGCCGACACGCAGGCCGTGACCAGCGACAGCTGACTGGACAAGCCCCGCGTGAAATGGGAGGGTTCCCGGCATTGACTGCCCGGAACCCTTTTTCATGCCTGATGCCCTGCCCCCCTGCTCCATCCTCATTCTCGCCGGTGGCCGCGGCCAGCGCATGGGCGGCCGCGACAAGGGCCTGGTCGACTGGCAGGGCGAACCGCTGGTGGCGCATGTGCAGCGCGTGGTACGGCCGCTCAGCGATGACCTGGTGATTTCCTGCAACCGTAACCAGCAGGCCTACCGGGCGTATGCCGACCAGTTGGTCGGCGATGCCGAGGCGGACTACCCCGGGCCGTTGGCGGGGGTGATTGCCGGGCTCAAGGTGGCGCGGCATGAATGGGTGGTGCTGCTGGCCTGTGATGCACCGCTGGTTGACCGGGGGTTGATCGAGGACCTGCTGCACCTGGCGGTGGCGGGTGACAGTGCGGCCATGGTGCGCCAGGGTGGGTACTGGCAGCCGATGTTCAGCGTGCTGCCACGCCGGGTGTTACCGGTGCTGGAGCAGGCCTGGGCGACGGGCGAGCGGAGTTTGCAGAAGGCCTTGCTGCGTGAAGCGGTGCAGGGGCTGGAATGTGCCGACGATGATCGCAGGTTGAGCAACTTCAACAGCCCGGAGTTGCTGCAGGGCTGAGGTCATCTGCTGCCTGACCATCAGGCCTGCGCGGTCCTTGTAGGAGCGGCCTTGTGTCGCGAAAGGGCCGCAAAGCGGCCCCGGGATTTCGGCGCAGATGCACAAATTGCCGGGGCTGCTCTGCAGCCCTTTCGCGACACAAGGCCGCTCCTACAGGGGCCCACTTCCTTTTCAATGGGTGATTTACCCGGCAAACAGCTCCTCGACACTGATCTCGCGCATGCGGAACTTCTGCACCTTGCCGGTCACCGTCATCGGGAACTCATCGACAAAGCGGAAGTACCGGGGCACCTTGAAGTGTGCGATCCGCGCCTTCGCCCAATCGCGCAGTTCCTCCGCGCTGGCCGTATGCCCCGGATGAAGCCGCACCCAGGCCACGATCTCTTCACCGTACTTGCTGCACGGCACGCCAATCACCTGCACATCGGCCACCGCCGGGTGGGTGAAGAAGAACTCCTCCAGCTCGCGCGGGTAGATGTTCTCGCCGCCGCGAATGATCATGTCCTTGCTGCGCCCGACAATACGCACATAGCCCTGCTCGTCCATCACCGCCAGGTCGCCGGTGTGCATCCAGCCTTCCTCATCGATGCTTTCGGCCGTGGCCTTGGGGTTGTTCCAATAGCCCAGCATCACGCTGTAACCCCGCGTGCACAATTCGCCGATCTCGCCCCGCGGCAGCGTGTTGCCATCGGCATCAATCACCTTGTTCTCCAGCCTTGGCTGGGTGCGCCCGACGCTGGTCACGCGGCGCTCCAGGTCGTCGCTGGCGCCGGTCTGCAGCGACACCGGGCTGGTTTCGGTCATACCGTAGGCAATCTGCACCTCGGCCATGTGCATCTCGCCGATAACCCGGCGCATCACTTCGATCGGGCAGGTGGCGCCGGCCATGATCCCGGTGCGCAGGCTGGACAGGTCGAACTCGTCACGCTGCGGGTGGTCCAGTTCGGCAATGAACATGGTCGGCACACCGTACAAGGCAGTGGCCTTTTCTTCCGCCACCGCACGCAGGGTGGCCAATGGGTCGAAGGCGTCGTTGGGGTAGATCAGGGTGCTGCCGTGGGTCATGCAGCCGAGGTTGGCCATGACCATGCCAAAGCAGTGGTACAGCGGCACCGGCACCACCAGCCGGTCATGCTCGGTCAGGCCCAGGCTTTCACCGACCATGTAGCCGTTGTTGAGGATGTTGCTGTGGCTGAGGGTGGCGCCTTTCGGGAAACCGGTGGTGCCCGAGGTGTACTGGATATTGATCGGGTCGTCGCAGCGCAGCTGCGCCTGGCGCTCGGCAAGGGCTTCGCGGCTGACGGCCGCGGCACGGGCCTGCAGGTCGTGCCAGGCGAGAAAGCCCGCCGGTGGCGCAGCGGCCAGGCTGACCACACCGCGCAGTTCGGGGAAGCGTTCGCAGATCAGGGCGCCCGGCTGGCTGCTGGCCAGGCCCGGAACCAGGCCCAGCAACATGGCGTGGTAGTCGGATGTCTTGAACGCGTCGGCGCAGATCACCCAGCGGCAGCCGGACTGGCCGAGGGCGTAGTCCAGTTCGCTGGAGCGGTAGGCCGGGTTGATGTTGACCAGGATCGCGCCCACCTTGGCGCTGGCGAACTGGGTGATGCACCACTCTGCGCAGTTGGGTGCCCAGATACCGAGGCGGTCACCGGGCTGCACGCCCAGGGCCATCAGCGCACGGGCGTGCTGGTCGACCGCGTCGGCCAGCTGCTGCCAGGTGTAGCGCAGGGCCTGGTGGCGGACGACCAGGGCGTCACGGTCGGGGAAGCGGGCGACGGTGGTGTCGAAGGCGTCGCCGATGCACTGGGTAAGCAGGGGTTTGTCCTGGTTGCCCTGGGAGTAGCTTGGCTGGGGCATGGGCGGTCTCTTGTTGTTCTTGTGTTGATTGAGCGGGCCTCTTCGCAGCACAAGGCTGCTCCTACATTGGAGCGCAGTAGCCTGTAGGAGCAGCCTTGTGCTGCGAAGAGGCCAGTGAAGCCATCCTGGAGCTAACGGATGAACACCTGCGGCGTGGTGGTGGACATGTCCCCACCCGGCAACTTGATGTTCTTCACTTTCTCCAGCGTATCCGGGTTGAACACCGCCAGGTCATTGAAGGTGCCGCCCAGGTACAACTTGTCGCCTTTCTTGTCGAAGGCCACGCAGTAGTAAGTGTGGTCCAGATTCGCCGCCTTGATCAGCTTGCGCTGTTTGAGGTCGTACTTGGCCAGGCGGTTGAGCACGCCGTAGATCTGGTTCGGGTCTTTTGGCGAACGCAGCCCGGTGAAGTACAGCTCGGTCAGGTCGGCAAATTCCTGGGTGTGGGTCTTGCCGGTCTTCAGGTCGACGCTCAGGTAGCCATACAGCAGATCGGCGGTGGCCGGGTCCTGCTTGTCATCCTTGAACCTGGCAATGGTGTACAGCATCGAAAACTCGTGGCGCGGGCTCTGGTGCGGCCAGAAGTACAGCACGTCCGGGGCGCTGTAGCCTTTGCGGTTCCAGTTGCGTAGCGGCAAGGCCACCGTGTACTTGCCGGTCTTCACGTCCATCTTGTAGATGTCCGGCCCGGCGACGTACAGGCTGCCATCGTCCGCCGCACGCATCAGGTACACCTGGCGCGGCATCGGGAAGGTGCGCACCGGCTTGGCCTCCAGGCCATCGGCGGTGCTGAACACCTCCAGCCGCGGTGGCTTGACCACGTAGTGGTCGTTCAGGCGCTGGGTCGGGTTGACCGTGGCGTACACTTCCTTGCCGTCCGGGCTGATGGCGAACGAGTACATCGACCGGCCCACCTCACCCGGCACACTGGACAGGTTGGCGTGGAAGGTGTTCTTGCAGGTGTCCAGGTCGATGCCGTAGATGTCGCCGTAGTGGTTGTTGAGCACGTAGGCGGTGCGGTTGTCCGGCGCCATCATCGCGGTGCCGGGGCCGAACTTGTCGGGCATCACGCAGCTCTTGTACACCGTGTCACTGGCCACATCGACCACGTGCAGGTTGTTCGGGTAGTTGGTCACGATCATGTATTCGTGGCCAGCCTTCAGCGCCGGCCCGGTGTCGGCGGCCTGTACCAGCCCGGCACAGGCCGTGGCGGCGATGGTGAGCGCGAGTGACGCGCAGCGTCCAGCTTTCATGCGGTTTCCCCTTGTCATTCTTGTTGGGCCGGTCACTTGTCTTTCGGGAACACGGTGCCGAGGTTGCGCCAGTCTTCCGCCGAGTTGCTCGCCTGGGCGTTCCAGTCCTGGTAGGTGCTCATCATGTCCGGCACCTGGGCCGGCCACCAGCAAGGGTCGGAGCAGCCATACAGGTCGGCCTCCATCGGCTGGCACAGCGAGCTCACGCCACCAAAGGCGTCCACTTCCCAGCCCGGGTCGGTGGTGGCGGTGCAGCCCGCCACTGCGCTCATGGCCATGACTTCTTCGACGCGGTCTTCGGCGGCGGCCTGCTCGAGGATGCGCGCCTTGTTGTTCAGGGGCTTCAAGTGCTTCATGTCAGTGCGCCTTCCGCGGGGTGATGTAGCGATCGATGAAGGCCGGGTTGGCGGCCATGATGCGGCTGTAGACTTCGATGCCGAAGTCGACCCAGTCGCGCATCAGTTCGCAATAGTGGTAGGTCGGGTGCTGCGGGTCGCCATAGCGGGCATAGCTTTCGTGGTAGCAGCCGCCGGAGCACAGGTTGCGGATGCGGCAGCTGTCGCAGCCGGTGTTGCTGCGGTCCAGGCGCTGCGACAGGAAGTCGTTGAGCTGCGCCTGCTTCACGCCCTGGTGCACATTGCCGAAGGTCGGCAGGCTGGAGCCGGTGAAGCGGTGGCACAGGTTCAACTCGCCCTCATGGTCCACGGCCAGCATCTTCAGCCCGGCGCCGCACGGCAGGGCCTTCTTGTGGCCTTCGTGGATGTCGGTGATCAGCTGGTGCAGGTTGGAGAAGCCGATGTTGCGGTGCTCCAGCGCAGCCTCCAGGTAACGCCGGCCCAGCGCCTTCATGTTGGCGAACACCTGCACCAGCTCTTCGCCCGTGAGGTTGAAGTTGGCCATGTCGCCGGAGGTGACCGGGGCAAAGCCGACTTCAGCGAAGCCCAGTTCGTTGAACAGGTGGTTCCAGATGGTCTCGACATCGGTGATGCCACGGGTCAGCGTGACCCGCGCGCCCACCGGGCGGCTGTGGTAGCGCGACAGCAGCATGTCGACCTTGCGCCGCACCACGTCATAGGTGCCCTGCCCGCCCACGGTGATGCGGTTGCGGTCGTGCACGGTCTTGGGGCCGTCGATGCTGATCGACAGGCCGAAGCGATGGGCATTGAGCCAGTCGACGATCTCTTCGTTGAGCAAGGTGGCATTGGTGGTCATGATGAACTCCACCTGCTTGCCCGCCTCGGCGAAGCGCCGCTCGCAGTAGGCGACCATGTGCTCGATCAGTGGCCGGTTGGACAGCGGCTCGCCACCGAAGAACACCACGCTGTAGCGCTGCTCGTCGGGCGACTCCTTGAGCAGCATCTCCACCGAAGCCTCGGCGGTGGCAGTACTCATCTTCTTGCCCGCGGACGGTTTGTCCAGGTCTTCCTTGTAGCAGTAGGTGCAGCTGAGGTTGCAGCCGGTGTTGACGTTGAGCACCACGGTGTTCAGCGCCGTGCGCTCGACCTGCTTGAGGGCGATTTCCGGGGTCAGCGGCGAGCCGTCGCTGACCAGTTCCAGCGCGATCAGCTCGCGCAGGGTGTCCTGGATATCGCTGCCGGCAAACCGCTGGCCAAGGCGCTGCATCAGCTCCTCGGCCGAGCAGCCTTGCTGGCGCAGGGTGTCGATGATGCCGCCGGTCACCGCGTCGGCGGTGAACAGCGAACTGCTGGGGATATGGAACAGCATGCGGTCGGCGTCGACCTGCACTTCATGCAGGTTGCGTTCGACCAGATTCAGTAGCGCGCCCATGGCGACCTCCCGATAATCGATCCGTTGGAAAACCGTAAGCCCCCTGCCGTTACGGCAGCGGCGGGTTGTTCCAGCGCTGTACGGTGACGATCATGTGCCCCTCGCCAGTCTGGCCACCGTCGGCCAGGGTGGCGATGACCTTCAGGTTGCCGGCGTTGTTGGTCATCATCTTGCGCTCCGGGTTGGGGCCAGCGCCGCCTGGCACGAACACGCCATCGGCCTGCATCTTCCCGGCGAACTTGACGTCTTCGTCCTCGACCGCACGCTCGTTGAACGGCTCGACCTTCCAGCTGGCCGGCAAGTAGCCGATGCGCAGCGGCTGGCCATTGGCGTCCTTGCCCCAGGCTTCGGCCTCGAAGCGGCCCTGCACCTTGGGCACCGAGGCGCCGTTTTCACCGATGCGGGCGATGGAGAACGCCGGCACCACTTTCACTTCCTCGACCTTGTCGTACACCGCCAGGTTGACGCCCTTGAGCGCCCCTACGGCGACTTCGCGCTGGCCAGGCCTGGCATCGGCCGCGGCGCGGGCCTTCACCCGTACCAGGGTTGGGGTCTGCTCCAGTACCTCGGTCACTTCCACGCCAGCGCCCAGGTCCGGTTTGCCGGCCAGGCCGCTGCCGACCAGGGTGATCTCGCTTTCGCCACCGGCCTTGATGAATGCCGGTTGTACCGCCAGCAGGCGCGCCTTGCCCTCCTTCACTGCGGTGAAGTCCAGGCCACGCTCGTCGTGCTCGGCCTCGAACATGCGGCCCTTCATTTCGCCATCCAGCGCGGCGAACACCTGGCGCAGGTTGGCGTCGCCGACCTTGACGTTGCCACGCCATTCATAGCCGTTGTAGAGGATCGCCGACCCGCTGCCATTGAACGGCGTGCCGTCGGCATAAGCGCCCTTGACCTCGACCTTGAAGGTGTCACCCTGGTCAGGCGTGACGCTCATCACCCCGCGCACATCGCCCTTGGCCAGCATGTGGCCGCTGAATGTCCACTGGCCCGGCAGCGTATCGGCCTTGGGCCTGGCTTTCTGCCATTCGGCCCACGCCGCGCTTTCCAGCGGGTAGCGCTTGGCCAGGTCCGGCACCACTTGTTGCAGGGCGATCGGCAGCCAGTCGCGGTCACGCGCCTGGGCCTGGTATTCGAGGGACGGCCACTGGCCGAGATGGAAGTTGACCAGGTGCTCCCACTCCTTGGCCGGGCGCCGCTGCAAGGCGACACGGGCACCGGAGTGGCAACGGCCACAGGTTTCGCTGAGCTGGGTGTCGAACTGCTCGACGGTGTTCAGCCGGCGCTCCATGGCATACCGCACGCCATCGGTTTCGCTGGGCGCCAGGCCCTGCTTGTCGGCCAGGTACTTGACCAGGGTGCGGCGGTCGTCGTCGCTGATCTGCAGGCCGTGCATCACCTGCATGCGGGCGATGCTCATCAGCCAGCCTTCCGGCGTCTTGCGCTGGTGGCTGATGCGGCTGTAGGTGTCGTTGCCTTCGGGGATATGGCACCCCATGCACTTGTTCTGCAACAGGCTCGGGCCCTGCTCGGCCGCCATGGCCTGGGTGCTCAGCAGCGCGGCGGCGACCAGCGCCAGTTTGCCCGCATGCCGCCGGAGTCGAGTCGTCTTCAAGGTCAGACCTCCACGGTTGTTGTTCTTATCGTTTTCGCACGCTTTGGTACAGCAGGTGTGCATGTGACGGTTGTGATACAGGAACTGTGCCAGGTGATGTAAAAGTGTTTTCTTTCAACCTTTTAGCCGGTTTTCCGGCCTTGGCCAGCAGCAGGTATGGCCAATTGCAGCGTGCCATTTCGCGACAGGGTGTTTCATCCTGAGACAAGGGCCTGCTGCGCAGGCCTTCGCGGGCATGCCCGCTCCTACAGGTATCGCACCGGCTCCAGGCATTGTGCATTCCCTGTGGGAGCGGGCGTGCCCGCGAAGAGGCCGGAACAGCCACTGTTTCACCACCGTCTCACACCGTCTCAATGTGCAACAGCGCAACCCTGCAATCCCAACCTTGCAGCAGGAAAAAACCCAACCCGTTCAACGGTTTGCAGCCATCTACCGACCTTGGCACGCCCATTGCGCCTATGCCTGTCACATCCAATGACAAGAGGCACCGTCCCATGCTTTCCGAACTGCCCATCCTGCCCGCCACCCGCGCCTTTCTCGAACGCAAGCTGAAGATGCGCATCGGCGCCGACTGGCAGGACGCCGCCAGCGGTCGCACCCTGGCGTTCCGCAACCCGGCCACTGGCGAGGTACTGGGTGAAGTGCCCGCCGCCGAGGCCGAAGATGTCGACCGCGCCGTGCGCGCCGCTCGCCAGGCCTTCGACGATTCGCCGTGGAGCCGCCTGCGCCCACGCGAGCGGCAGAACCTGCTGTGGCGCCTGGCCGACCTGATGGAGCGCGACGCCCGCCAGCTGGCCGAACTGGAATGCCTGAACAACGGCAAGAGCGCCGCCGTTGCCCAGGTGATGGACGTGCAAC
Source organism: Pseudomonas sp. 13159349 (assembly GCF_013305685.1). NCBI lineage: Bacteria > Pseudomonadati > Pseudomonadota > Gammaproteobacteria > Pseudomonadales > Pseudomonadaceae > Pseudomonas > Pseudomonas sp. 13159349. The sequence goes on from NZ_CP045553.1 coordinate 3,334,055, forward strand.
TGGCCATCGACTTCCTGCGCTACATGGCCGGCTGGGCCACCAAGATCGAGGGTAGCACCGTCGAAGCCTCGATGCCGTTGATGCCCAACGACCAGTTCCATGGTTTCGTGCGGCGCGAGGCAGTGGGCGTGGTCGGCGCCATCGTCGCCTGGAACTTCCCGTTGCTGCTGGCCTGCTGGAAGCTCGGCCCGGCCCTGGCTACCGGTTGCACCGTAGTGCTCAAGCCCGCGGACGAAACACCGCTGAGCGTGCTCAAGCTGGCTGAGCTGGTGGACGAAGCCGGCTACCCGGCTGGCGTGTTCAACGTGGTCACCGGCACCGGCCTGAACGCCGGCGCCGCACTCAGCCGCCACCCCGGCGTGGACAAGCTGACCTTCACTGGCTCCACCGAGGTCGGCAAGCTGATCGGCAAGGCAGCCATGGACAACATGACCCGTGTCACCCTGGAGCTCGGCGGCAAGTCGCCGACCATCGTCATGCCCGACGCCAACCTGCAGGAAGCCGCCGCCGGCGCCGCCACGGCGATCTTCTTCAACCAGGGCCAGGTGTGCTGCGCCGGGTCCCGCCTGTACGTGCACCGCAAGCACTTCGACAACGTGGTGGCCGACATCGCCGGCATCGCCAACGGCATGAAGCTGGGCAGCGGCCTGGACCCTGCGGTGCAGATGGGCCCGCTGATCTCGGCCAAGCAGCAGGACCGCGTCACCGGCTACATCGAGCTTGGCCGCGAGCTGGGCGCGACCATCGCCTGTGGTGGCGAAGGCTTCGGGCCTGGCTACTTCGTCAAGCCGACGGTGATCGTCGATGTCGACCAGCGCCACCGCCTGGTACAGGAAGAGATCTTCGGGCCGGTGCTGGTGGCGCTGCCGTTCGATGACATCGACGAAGTGATCGGCATGGCCAACGACAACCCCTATGGGCTGGGTGCGAGCATCTGGTCCAACGACCTGGCCGCCGTACACCGGATGATCCCGCGCATCAAGTCGGGGTCGGTGTGGGTCAACTGCCACAGCGCCCTCGACCCTGCCTTGCCGTTTGGCGGCTACAAGATGTCCGGCGTCGGTCGTGAGATGGGGGCGGCTGCCATCGACCACTACACCGAGCTGAAATCGGTGTTGATCAAGCTCTGATCATTTTCCTGTACCGGCCTCTTCGCAGCACAAGGCTGCTCCTACAAAGGTAGCGCGGTCCTTGTAGGAGCAGCCTTGTGCTGCGAAGACGCCGGCACAGGCAACCCGAGAACAACAACAAAAACATGGAGCACACCATGAGGCACAAACTCGCCTGCACATTGGCCCTGCTGTTCGCCGCCCCGGTCACCCAGGCCTACGAGCTGTACAACCACGACGGCACCACCCTCAACGCCGACATCGAAGCCCTGTTCGGCGCTTTCCACAGCGACGAAAGCTTCAACCTCGCCGGCAACCGCAAGCCTGGTAGTACCGCCTGGCAGGAAGGCTACGTCAAGTATGGCCTCAGCGGCAGCCAGGCCCTGGCCGACAGCGGCGCGCTCTACGGTGCCTTCAACCTGCTCAGCTCCGCCACCTGGGGCGACGGCGATGCCGCCGGCCTGACCCTGGGGGACGAGCGCCGCACCGCCATCGAAGACCTGTACCTGGGCTGGCGCTCGGCCAACCTGTTCCCGGCCCTGGGCGAAGACGGCGTGAACATTTCCGGCGGCCGCCAGGTGGTGACCCTGGGCGACGGCTTCCTGATCCAGGGCGACCCAGTGAACCTGGGCAAGGTCGACCTGGGCGCCAACTTCGACCGCGGTGGCGCCTACTACCTGGCCGCACGCAAGGCCTTCGACAGCACCGCCGTGCTGCGCCTTGGCGGCAAGCAAGGCTGGCGCAGCGACCTGATGTGGCTGAAGTCCGACAACCACTACCAGGCCGACACCTCGCTGGCGGTGGCCAACCTGGAGCACGTCGCCGAAGCCGGCACCGTCGGCCTGAGCTGGATCCGCGGCCTCGACGTGGACCAGCGCTACGCGCAGATCATGGGCCTGGAACACCGCGACGGCATGGACACCGCCAGCCTGCGCGGGCGTGGCAACCTGGGGGTGAAAGACCTGGAGCTGGCCGCCGAGTACGTGACCCAGGACAAAACCGGCGGGCGGGAGAACGCCTGGTACCTGGAAGGCAACTGGACCTTCTCCGAACTGCCCTGGTCCCCCACCGCCACCTACCGCTACAGCCGCTTTTCCGAAGACTTCGACCCGCTGTTCTATGGCCTGAGCCGTGGCTATGGCACCTGGTTCCAGGGTGAGGTGGCAGCCAATTATGCCGGGCCGTTCAACAGCAACAGCCAGGTGCACCACGTGGCGCTGAAGGGCAAACCACGGGACAACCTGACCGTCGGCGCGCTGTACTTCGACTTCGATACGCTGGACACCGACCAGGGCAACCTGGGCGGGCGGGAGCTGGACCTGTATGTGGAATGGATGGTCAACGACCACCTGCTGATCAGCCCGCTGGTAGGGTTCTACAAACCGGAACGCAGCGCGGCCAATGGCGGGACGCAGCTGGGTGGGCGGGATACCGGGACCTATATGCAGCTGATCGTCGGGACTTTCTTCTGATTCGAAATCCTGGGGCTGCTACGCAGCCCATCGCGACACAAGGCCGCTCCTACAGGTACCGCACAAGCATCATGGGCATCACCGAACCTGTAGGAGCGGCCTTGTGTCGCGAAAGGGCCGCAAAGCGGCCCCGGCAATCTCAAACCAAGCCCTGCTCCAACAACCACCGCCGCACCATCCTCTGCTGCTCCCCTGGCAGGCCTGACAACACTGCCTCGAGAGGTCGGCCGCTACGCAGCCCGCGCACCACCGGCGCCAACTCCACCCCCTGCAAATGCCACACCCCCAACGGCTGATCCGCCGTCACCACCACCTCGGCCTCATCCACCAGCCCGTCACGCAACACCGGCCGCCGCTCGACCCTCACCGCGCTCCAGTCCGCCGCCACGTGCAATGCCTGCATGTCCGGCCAACCCTGCCGCCGCGCCCAGAACGGCTGCCCCACCCGACCCTGCTCTTGCCCATAGAAATCCCGCCCGATCCGGGCAAAACGCAAAAACAGCTGTTCGATCCGCTGCTGGTGAAACTGCCGCGCCAACCCGGCCCGCTCGGGCCTGCGCAGCAAGGTATTGATCACCACCGGCGCCTGCAGCGCCGAAGACAGCGACTGGAAGATCCCGTTACCTGATAGCGGGTCAACGGCCATCGCGGCATCGCCCACGCGTATCCAGTCCTGCCCGACGCACTCACCGGCCAGAATCGCGGTACTGCTGCGCGCATGCACCTCTGCCGGCGCCAAGGCCCTGGCATCGAACAGCTCGGCCACCAGCACGCTGCCAGCTCGCCGCGCCGCACAGTAATCCGCCAATCCGGCCTTGCCCGGCAGCCCGGCGGCGTCCAGGGTGACTTGCCAGTAGCAGCGGCCGTCTTCCAGGCGCGCCATCCACGCCCAGCCATCTGCCAGGCTCTCCACCGCCGACGCTGGCGCCCCGGGGGCGGCCTGCCAGACATTCAGCAAGCTGACCGTCTCCGGCCCGCGCAGGCGGTCGGCGGCCAATGGGGCCTGGCGGCCTCGGGCTTCGACCAGGAAATCGGCCTGCAGTACCTGCCCGTCGTCCAGGCGAATGCCATGACCGACTTCGCGAACCACCTCACGCACCCGCCCCTCGACCACGCTCACACCCGCGCACTGAAGGTCGTCGCGCAGCGCCCGGTCAAACATTTGCCGATCGAGCAGAAACTCCTGGTTCAGGTGCAGCTGCTGGCCGTTCCAGTGCACTTGCCGAGTCGCCGGCATCGCCGCCTGGCGCAACGCCCCACCAAGGCCGGCATGGCGCAGCCCGTCCAGCACCCGCTGCGAAACCCCTTCGACCGCCGCGAACCGGCGCCACTCGGACACCACCGTTACCGCATAACCCAGCCGCCGCAGGCCAATGGCCGTGGCCGCACCCGCAGGGCCTGCCCCCAACACCACAATACGCGGTTCAGCCATGGCCGACACCTCGTCGCTCGGGGCCGGTAAACGCCGCGTGGTGGCGCAACCAGTCATGAACCTGCTGCTGGCCCATGCCCGGCTCGTCACACAGCAACGCAGCGATCCTGCCACTCAGGGCCGCACAGCCCAGGCTCGCGCCCGCCCTGCCGCCCGCCCCCACATAACCGCCAAAGTCCGCCTGCCGGGTACCCAGCCAGGACCACTGGCCAGGCGCACAGCGGGCATCGCCGGTAACCCGGATCACCCCGGAGTAGCTGGCCGGATACACCGGCCCGCCCTGCGCCGGGCTGGAGGCGCACAACAGCACACCCGCGGCCAAAGCCTCGGCGCAGGCCTGGTGCAGCACAGGCCGGTCCTGCTGCAGGCCAAGGCTGAGGTTGACCAGCGTAACCCCCGCCTCCACTAGCCACAGCAGCGCGGCCGCCACCTGCAAGGCACTGGTGCTGGCCTGGGCGCCGAAAACCTGGGCCAGCAGCACAGGCACCGGCCCGGCCTCCCGCTGCAAGCCGGCGAGCACCGCGCTACCGTGCCCAAGCTGGTCGGGCAGCATGTCACCTTCGCGCAACTGGCCGTCCTCCAGCCAGAAGCGGCGCGCGCCCAGCAAGGCGCTGGCCTGCTCCGGCGTGCAACCACTGTCGATCACGCCAACACGCACGTCAGTGCCCATGCTTGATCACCTCCTCGGGCAGCACCTGCAACTGGCCAGCGTGCAACTGCAGGTGCAGGTCGGCATCGGCCAGGGTCGAAGCACGGTGACTGATCAGGATGCGCGTGCGGCCGGCGAACAGCTGGTCGATGGCCGCGATCACTTCGCGCTCGGTGGCTTCGTCCACCGCCGAGGTGGCCTCGTCCAGCACCAGGATCGCCGGCGCCTGAAGCACCGCGCGGGCGATAGCTATGCGTTGTTTCTGCCCGCCGGACAACTGCTGGCCACGCTCACCGAGCAGGCCGTCCAGGCCCAGCGGCAGGCTGTCGACCAGGCTGTCCAGCCGCGCCAGGCGCACCACCCGCTCCAGTTCCTCACGGCTGGCCTCGGGCACGCCGTAGGCCAGGTTCTGTGCAAGGGTGCCGCGGAACAGCACGATATCCTGGCTGACCACCGCAATACGCCGGCGCAGCGCGGCCAGGTCCAGCTCACGCAAGTCGATGCCATCCAGCAGGATGCGCCCGGCGTCCGGGTCGTAGAAGCGCTGCAGCAGGTCGATCAAGGTCGACTTGCCCACCCCCGATGCACCGCTAATGGCGACCTTCAGGCCACCCGGCACGCACACCTGCACGTCGTTCAGCACCGCGCCCTGGCGCCCTTCATGGGCAAAACTCACCCCCTCGAGGCGCAATTCGCCCGGCCCGTCGGGCACCGGCTGCGGGTTGGCTGCCGGGCGCACGGCCACGGCCTCCTGCTTCAGCTCCATCACCCGCCCCAGGCTCACCGCCATGCGCTGCACCGCCACGTACAGGCCCAGCAGGCTCTGCACCGGCCCTACCGCCATGCCCATGTAGGTGGAAAAGGCGATCAGCGCCCCCAACTGCCAAGTACCCTGGATCACCCACCAGCCGCCGACCAGGAACGCGCAGGCGCGACACCAGGAGGTCAGCGTGCCAGGGATTGCCTGGGTGAAGAATTCGGTCACCTGCACCTTGAGCAGCTGGCGCATGTAGCCCTGCCCCAGTTGGTCCAGGCGCCCCGCCTCGCGGCCTTGCTGGCCGGCGGCCTGGATGAACTTCATTGCCGGCAGGGTTTCGACCAGGAACGACGACACATCTGCCGAGCGTTCGCGCAGGTTGCGTACTTCGCGCTCCACCTTGCGCCGCATCCAGCGCAGCCACAGCACTTCTATCGGTACCAGCAGCGCCAGCAGCAAAGACAGTTGCCACGACAGCATCAGCATCAACACCACCGCGCCCACCAGGCCGATCACCGCCGACACCGCCGAAAACAGCGAGTCCACGGCAAAGCGCTGGATTTCCGCCACATCGCCATCCAGCCGCGAAAGGATGTCGCCGATGCGCCGCCGCCCGTAGAACGTCGGCGACAGCTGCTGCAGGTGGCGGTAAAGGTCATCGCGCAGGGCAAACAGGATGCGCCCCGACAAGCGCGTGTGCAGGTAGCGGTTGACCCCGGCCAGCACGGTACCCAGCAGGCCCGCGCCGATCATGATCGCGGCCATGTGCCAGAGGGTCTGGTAGTCCTTGGCCAGCAGCCCCTCGTCGATCAGCGTCTTGACCAGCCAAGGTTGCGCCAGCGCCAGCAATGAGGCACCCAGCGACAAGCCGAGCAACAGGCCTATGGCGCGTCGATGGGGGCGCACGAAACCATACAGCCAGGCCAACGCCTGGCGCATGAGCACAGGGTCGCTGGACTCCACCAGCCGGGCGAACAGGCCGCCCACGTCAGCCGCGCAACTGTTTGAGCTTGCGGTACAGCGTCGCCCGGCTGATACCCAGCGCCTCGGCCGCCGCGGACACATTGCCCTGATGGCGCGCCAAGGCGCCACGTATCAGTTCCAGTTCGTTGTCCTTGAGGCTGCCGGAAGGCGCCGTGCCACTGGCCAGTTCGTCCAGCAGGCAGTCGGTGAGGTGGTCCAGGGTCAGCACCTGCTCGCCGTCCTCGCGCATGGCCAGCGCGGTGCGCACGACCATTTCCAGCTGGCGGATGTTGCCCGGCCAGTCGAAGCCTTCGAGCAACGCGGTCAGGGCCGGGTCCAAGGTCACGCCCCGGGCATCGGACTTTTCCAGCAGCCCCTGGATGATCGCAGTCAGGTCATCACGCTCGCGCAGTGCCGGCAGGCGCAGCGACACGCCGTTGACCCGGTAGTAAAGGTCTTCGCGGAAGTGCTGCTCCTGCACCAGGCGCTTGAGGTCGCGGTGCGTGGCACAGATCAATGCCACATCGATGTCCTGCTCGTCGCCCGCCCCCAGCGGTGCCACTCGCCGTTCCTGCAGTACCCGCAACAAGCGCGCCTGCAGCGCTAGCGGCATGTCGCCGATTTCGTCGAGGAACAGCGTACCGCCGTGGGCCTGCATCAGCCGGCCGACCATGCCGCCCCGGCGCGAGCCGGTGAACGCACCTTCACGATAGCCGAACAGTTCGGACTCGATCAGCCCTTCGGGGATGGCCGCGCAGTTGACGGCCACGAACGGTTTGTCGGCACGCGGGCTGGCCTGGTGCAGGGCCCGGGCGACGACTTCCTTGCCAGTACCGGTCTCACCCAGCAACAGCACCGGCAGACCATTGCCCAGCCCCTGGCGGGCCATGCGCAGGTTGCGCGCCAGGCGCGGGTCGCCACCGGCCAGGGCGTCGAGGGCGGGTGACTGCTTGCCCGGCGCCGGCTTGCTCACCGGCGTGCTGCCGTTGACCCGGCCATGGCGCGGCAGCTGCAGGGCGCGGAAGTAGAACTCGCCCTTGGCCGTTTGCACACTGCTCACCCCGCCCTGCCACAGGCGGGCGATGAAGGCCGGTGACCGTTCACCCAGCAGGTCGCTGCTGCGCCGGCCCAACAGCTCATGGCGCGGCACCTGCAACAGCTGGCAGGCACTGTCGTTGGCAGCCAGCACTTCACCGTCCAGGCTCAGCGCCAGCAGGCCATGCCAGGCGCTGTTGAGGTATTGCGGGCGGCTGTGAAAAGCCAGCACCAATTGCTCCGGGTGGCACAGGCCGAACATGCGGCTTTCGATGTTGCCGGCCGCCAGCATCAGCGTCGACAGGCTGTCCTGTGGTTGCGCCATCACCCCTTCACGGGTGATGTCGAGCACGCCGATCACCTCGCCGCGCGGGTCGCGCAGGGGTACCGAAGTGCAGGAGAACGGGCTGAGGCGGTCGAGGTAATGTTCGCCGCAGTTGATCAGCGTCGGCCGGCCTTCCACCACTGCCGTGCCGATCGCGTTGGTGCCACGCAGCGACTCGCTCCAGCAACTGCCCGGGTGCAGGTCGCGCAGGCCCTCGCGCTGCAGCACGTGCTTTTGCCCTTCGATGGCCAGCACGTTGGCCTGGGCGTCGCCGAGGATGACGATGCCGGCCTTGCCCTGACGCGCGACCAGGTAGTCCAGTTCCGGGGTAACGGCGTCGACCAGCAGACGGTTGCGCTCCAGCAGCATGCGCAGGTCGTGGCCCTGCTCCAGGCCCAGGCCCACCTGCTCGCCCTGCAGACAGTCCAGGCCATGGCCCAGGCTGCGGCGCCAGGAGGCATCGATCTCGTCGCGCAGCATGCCCAGTGGCAGCTCGCCTTCGCTGGCCAGCTTCAGGCGGGCCTGGCGGGATTCGTGCAGCGGGTCGTGGGCGTTTGTTATTAGTTGTCGCGCCATTTTCTACTCCGGCTGTGCCCCGCAAGGTGGCGGGGAACGGGCTTGGGAATTTTCCGCAGTGTGCGGGAGAAATCCCTGGCCGTCATCAGGCTGAGGTAGAAGGTGGCATATGGTGACGTTTACGTAAAGGGACACGCAGGAGCGCCGCCTTGCTCAAGATCTGGAAGCTTGCGCAAGCTTTGTGGGAGCGGGTTCCTCGAGGTCGATCACGGCTGCCGCTTGATTTCAACAAAGCCCAGGTGCCCGCCAGACACCTGGCACCGGCCCATTCGCGGGTAAACCCGCACACAGGGACGGCGTCGCACTTGAGATCACGCGGTACTTGTGGGAGCGGGCATGCCCGCGAACACCGGCAAAGCCGGTGCCATCCACCGCGTTGCCTGCTTCGCGGGCGCGCCCGCTCCCACAGGTACTGCGCTGGCTTCGAGTTGGCGCTGAACCTGTGGGAGCGGGTTCACCCGCGAAGAGGCCCTCAAGCTCAATCACGGCTACCGCTTGATTTCAACGAAGCCCTGGCGCCCATCAGTCACCCGGCACCGCCCCATTCGCGGGTAAATCCACTTCCACAGGGACGGCGTCGCACTTGAGATCCCACAGGTACTGCGCTGGCTTAGCCACCATAAAACGAAACAACCGGGCACAAAGCCGCTCCTGCAGAAACAGCGCACAACTTGTTCTCAACTAATGGCCGCGAAGACAACTTAAAGCCAACCCAACAACCAAGAAAAAAACACTAAGTTACAAGTTTCAGAAAGTCCCTACTTATAACCCAAAACAACAACACCCTGTTTATTTAAATCCCGCCGCAGCCCGCCTACCCTGCAAGTCCGCCCTCGCCATCAACCTTACCCCAGGCCCAATCTTCACCGGGCCTACGGCTGATACCGGAGCAATTCCTAACAAGGGAAAACACGCCATGTACCGACAATCTGATCTGCGCTTCAGCTTTCAACCCTTGGCTGGCGACATTCAATTCGAGGTGATTTCATTCGAACTCGACGAAGCCATCAGCGCACCATTCCAGTTGAAGCTGGAGCTGATCAGTCACGAAGATGAAGTCGACTTCGGTCAGTTGCTCGACAAGCCGGTACTGTTCACGATCTGGCAGCACGAACGCCCACTGCGCTACGTGCACGGCGTGACAAGCAGCTTCAGCCAAGGTGAAACGGGCTTTTATCGCACCCGTTACCATGCCTTGGTCGAGCCCCTCCTGGCCCGCGGCGGGTTGCGTTCGAACTGGCGAATCTTCCAGCAGAAAACCGTGCCGCAGATTCTCGAAATCATGCTCAAGCGCCAGTGCATCCTTCATTTCGAGTTGCACACTTTTGGCGACCATCAGGTGCGCGAGTTTTGCGTACAGGCCGGTGAAACAGACCTCGACTTCATCGCCCGCCTGGCGGGTGAAGAGGGTTTCATCTATCGCTTCGAGCACACGCCAAAACAACACCTGCTGGTCATCACCGACCGACTGCTGGCGCTGGGGCAGATCAGCCGAGGCGCGATCAAGACCGAAGACGACGATGAAGGGCTTCCTGAAGAGGACGACGTCGGCCCCGACCAGGTGCTGTACCGCGCCAACAGCGGTGGTGATCAGGCCAGGCCTTGCCTGCGCCGCCTGCGCTACAGCGAGCAGGTACGCACCGCACGACAGGTACAGCGGGACTACACCTTCACCAACCCGCAGTACCGGCAGGAACACCGCGCAGATGACAGTGGCATCGCCCATCAGTCCCGGGATTATGAGCGCTTCGACTACCCCGGCCGTTACAAGCGCGATGTGGTCGGCGTCCCCTTCACCGCCACGCGACTCACGGCCCTGCGCCATGACGCCCGTATTGCCGAGGTAGAGGGCGACGATGTGCGGCTGCAACCAGGCCTGAGCTTCACCCTCATCGAACACCCCCGCAAAGACCTCAACACACACTGGCGCGTGATGCGCGTGCATCACGAGGGGAGCCAATTCACCAGCCTGCAAGAAGAAGCAGCCGGAGCCGAACAGGGAACGCGCTACTCGCAGGAAGCCGTGCTGGTGCCCGGCCGGATCGAATGGCGACCTGCGCCGCTGGACAAACCGCGCATCGATGGCCCGCACATGGCCACCGTCGTCGGTCCACCCGGCGAGGAGATCTATTGTGACGAATGGGGACGGGTCAAGGTCAGCTTCCCCTGGGATCGCGAGAGCAGAAACAACGAGTTCAGCTCCTGCTGGGTGCGCGTATCACAAGGTTGGGCAGGCGGCAGCTGGGGCTCGATGGCTATCCCACGCATCGGCCAGGACGTGATCATCCAGTACGTCAACGCCGACCCCGACCAGCCAATGATCACCGGGCGCACCTACTGCGGCGATCAACTGCCGCCCTACGAGCTGCCGGAACACAAGACGCGCATGACCATCAAGAGTCAGACCCACAAGGGTAATGGCTTCAACGAACTGCGTTTCGAAGATGAACTGGGTCGGCAGGAAGTGTACGTGCATGCCGAAAGGAACATGAATACCAAGGTCAAACACGACCAGACCCTGAACGTCGGCAATGATCGCGCCACTGCGACAGGCCGGGACCAAAACACCAGCATTGCGCGTGACGAGACTATCGATACCGGACGTGATCGCCGCGATCATGTTCACCAGGACCGATTCACCAGCATCGACCGCAACGATATCCACACCATTGGCAACACAAGCCGCATCACCATTGCCGCCGACCACAGCCTGAGTATCGGCGGCAATCAGTCGCTCGTCATCGAAGGTACGCGCGCCATTGAAGCCCGTACTGCACAACGCCTGCTGACCCGGTATTACATGCTTCAGGGCACGGAACGCATCCACATCCGTGGCCCGAGCGGCAAGATCATCCTCGATACCAACGGCATCACTATCGAGGCTCCCAACATCCACTTCAAAGGCAATGTCACCTACCAGACACCTGTGCAGGCCCAGGTCGAAGCCATCGAGGCCGCCATTCGAGAAGGCTCACCGCTGATTGAAGAATGCCCCTTTGCCGGGAAGGACGACGCATGAGCCTGCACCAGCAATTAAGCGAAGGCAGCCTGTACACGGGTGTCGTCAGTGCAAGCCTGTTCGTGCTTGCCGAAGCGTCGGCCAATCCGGGCCTGCTGGGCAGGCTCGAGTTTCATTCCACCCGACACCAATGCCTATGGCACCTGGACCATCACACCGGGCTGGAGAAGCATGCGCCATTACTGTTCCAGCTGACAGCAGGCAGCGAACTGGATGCCTGGCTTGGCGGCCTGGACGGGGCCTTCGCCTGTACTGTCGCCGAGACCACTCTGCCCCTCGAAGCCCTCGCGAGGCACCTGCGCCGCTTTGGCAAAGTCCAGGAAGGCCGACGTCGGTACTTCATGAGGCTTGGTGATCCTCGGTCGCTAAGCTTCTATGTCGGCTCACTGACGCACCAGCCAGACACCCTGGCCCGGCTGTTCGATCACGGACGCATACGCAGACTCTACTTTCACGATTCACGAACCGGGCTTGCACTTGGCGCACAGCCGCTGTTCGAGCAAACAGAAAGCAGCATCGAACGGGAAGGCTGCCTGGCCTGGCTGCCATTGCGCCACGAGGTCCCTGCATGAGCCTGCCGAAACTGAATCTGGGTGCGCTGCAAGCTGCCTCGCTACGGACCACCAACCGTCGACTGTCCCGCTTCCTGCTGGGGACGTTGGACGGTTCGATTGCGCGCTTTCATACCCGTCCCGAGGATGTTCCCCTGCTGGTAGCCAATGCGGGGGCTCTGGTCAGCAACAGGGGCTACACCTGCGGCAAGGAATACAGCTTGCTGGTGCTGAGCCATTTCTTGCTGGGTCTGGGCTGGTGGAACGACCCCGCAAGCGTATCGGTGTGGTCAATCCACCAGGTTCCCGGCCTTACCCAGGATGAGCGACTCGACATGCTGACCGTGCGGGCAGTAGCCCACCGTATGCAGTGGGAGGGTCAACTCACCCTTATGCATGACGTTACACGGCAGATTTTGCGCTTGCCCGATGACGATTGCGACCACGACCGGCAGTGGCGATCACTGGAGCAACTGATGACCCTGCGCGGCATACCGGCTGACGCGCAGCAGTCTTGTTACTGCTGCTATGAGTCGGATGCCAGCCGCCGCTATGCGCTGCCCGCCATCACTCACAAGGAGCTGAACGGGAACGAGATCCTCGCCCACCGCTATTACGGAAAACGGCTACCTCAGCCGTCCGATGACCTGTACAAGCTGCCCCCGTTGCCCCGCAGCCAAGTGCTGATGCATGTGCTCCTGGCGATCGCGTTCGGTCGACACTTTTACCTCAACCCATTGTTCACCCCTTGGGTGAAGTTGCTTGAAGCCACCGACTCTCCCCGAGAGCGCTGCCGGGTGTTGGCAAGTCAATTGGCAGCCCACCAACAAGCACTCAAGGAGCCGAGCCCGCATGGTTGAAGCATCTGCTTTACAAACGCTGGGGCAAGCCGCACTCAACGGGGCGCTGCCTGTTCCACCCGACATTTGCGTACCCTGCTCCCTTCCCGGCGCGCTGTTCTCCCTCGACGGCGGCGACGGTTGCGACCAGTTGCTGGGCATCCCCTCCCAGAACGGCGTCGGCCCTGCCTGGTTTCGCAACAACCCCTGGATCCGCGACCAGGCGCGCAACCACCGCGATACCTTCCTCCAGCAGGTGCTGGAGCATGCCGGCGACACGCTGGGCAATGCCTGGCTGGCTGAGTTTCATGCCTTTGCCGCCAGCGAAAAGCTGCAGTTGGTTTGCATCGACGACGAGATCCGCCTCGACGAACTGCCCCCACCCGTACTCGACCACATGGGCGAGCGCAGCCAGCACGGTTATGCCTTTGCCCTGCACAGCAATTTCTTGTTCACCGACCACAAGATCTATTTCGCCACCTTCACCCATGTGCAGTGGGCCGAGGCGCAACGGGAAGAGTACGTCGACGAGCACGGCACCCAGCGTATCAGCCCGCCCTACACCTGGCACACGCCCAGTGGCCTGTACCCGGTCGAACAGGCCTGTGAACAGCTGGCCCGGCACTACGCCGAAGCCAAGGCCCGGGCTCGCTTCTGGCAAGGCGTCATTGGCGCGGGCGAATTCGCCCTCGGAGTGCTGGCATTCATACCGGTGGTGCGCGGCATCAAGGGCACCGTATCGCTCGGCCGCTATGCCTTCGTCGCCCTGGAAGCCGCGCTGGCCGCCGATGCCATGGTCGACGGCAGCAGCCGCATGATCACTGGCGAAGGCCTGAGTATCGGCGAGCAGTTCTTCACCGACCTGGCGCGCCTGGCCAATCCCGACACTGCCGAGGCACGTGGCAAGCAGGTATTCATGGCCATCAACCTGGCCCTGCTGCTGCCGGCCGCCATCGGCGGCGCCCGTTGGCTGATGCACAAGTTGCAGCCCGGCAGCATGACCACCGTACGCCTCGACAACGCCGCGCTGTCGCAAGAGGAAGTCCGGCGCCTTGGCAACCGCAGCGCCGGCGAAGTCACCGTACTGGAAACCCGCATCCAGCGACGCCCCCGTGAGGGTGAGCTGCCGGTCACTGCCCGTGAACTGCACTCGGTGGAGCGCAATGCCAGCCTGGTCGCGCTCGATGTGGCTGGCGGCAAGGCCGACTATGCCTACATGGCCACCACCCTGCGCGACAGGCTGGTGGCCATGATTCAGCACAGCATCGGGCCGGTGCGCATGGGCGGCAGCCTGACCCGGGTCGTCGCCGATGCCGGCGAAGAAGCCCTGGCGGCGGCCCTGGTCAGCCACTGGAAGGTCAAGCCGGAGAACATCCTCGGCCTGAGCACCCACCCTTCCCGGCCCAGCCAGTTCGGTTTGAAAAACAAGAGCGACCAGGGGATCGACATGCTGGTGTACGTGCCACCACCGCCCTCGATGACGGTGCGTAACCCGACGACGCTGGAAATGCGGCATCACATCGACGGGCTGAAAGGGACGGCACCCGTGGAAGAGTTGAAGTTCGAGGCTGGGACGTTGTTGGTGATTGAAGTGAAGACGACGTTGGGGAAGAGCAAGACTCCTGGTTTTTTGAAGACACAAGCCAGTGGCGGAGCAGCCAACTTAGAGCGCATACAATATTTATCAGACCGAAAGCTACAAGGCTGGAACGAAAAGCTACTAGAAAGTTTTGACCAAAATTTCCCCGATAAAGTGAAAGCTATAACTAAGGCCGTGGAATCTGGGAAAATTTCATTCCTTCATGTTCAAATCTTCTTCAGCCCAACCGGACAGTTAAGTAGCCTGACGGGAATTCAAACCGGAATCCAGTTAAATCTATGGAACCATAAATGAATAAGCAACAAAAAAAACGACTCGACCGTAGTCTGCACGCCCTGCCTGAATGGGCTAAACATGACCTTTCCGTCGACCATGGAATGCTGAATTCATATATCAACCATGGTGAGTCCATTGGAGCAGCGTGCAAGCAGATTTTCAGAACAGGCATAAACGAAATCAGTGAAGGGCTATTGCAGGAGCTACACAAACCGAAGTACTACGCTAACGAGCTTATCCGTTGCGGGATTGTGAAAATGCTCGTAGCAGATTGCCTATTAATTCAAACAAAGAAAGGCACTCAAAGGTGGTCCAGTGACACACTAGATGGGATAACTCAAATCATGCTCTGCGCCATGGCCGTTGGCCACTTTGGCTCGATAAAACCATTTCACGCTACCGTTTTCGCTGGTTTAGAGAATGACTATGGCGTTCGCGACGGTCGCAATGCCCCCCTTGGCACCACCCTACGATACGCCGCCTTCGGCCTGACCATCATCGGCGACTGGCTGGGCAAACCGCTCGACCTCGACAAACATGCCCTGCCCCGCGACCCAGCCTGGGGTCAATTGGTCGCTCATTGGCGCGAACCTGATCCCGACAAACTGGCGCCTATTTTGGTGGCGGCCTGCGATACCCATGTCGAACGCATCGCGCTGACGTCCCGCGAACTCGACTCCGGCAATTTCGAATTCGGCTCCCCCTTCGAAGCCGTCTACCCCGCCGAGATCCTGGCCATTCTCAACCTGCGTCGGTCGTTGGGGCTAACCAACCCCTCGCCCATCGAACACCCGTTGATGCAAACGCCCTATGCAAGGCTGACCTGCCCGCCTGGCATGCGTTTCGAACCTGATGAGCTGTTGGTGCAGTTCTTGGCCGCCGTATGCAAACACGACCCGGCTGCAATGCCAGACGGCCTTTATGAAGCCGTTCTACAAACAAACTCGGCCAATTGATCATGGCCGGCTTGCAGGCGCTGCTCGAAAATACCCGCAATGGCGCACTGCCCATCCCCGTCGACATTTGCGTGCCCTGCTCCCTGCCCGGCGCGCTGTTCTCCCTCGACGGCGGCGACGGCTGCGACCAGTTGCTAGGCATCCCCTCCCAGAACGGCGTCGGCCCTGCCTGGTTTCGTAACAACCCCTGGATCCGCGACCAGGCGCGCAACCACCGCGATACCTTCCTCCAGCAGGTGCTGGAGCATGCCGGCGACACGCTGGGCAATGCCTGGCTGGCTGAGTTTCATGCCTTTGCCGCCAGCGAAAAGCTGCAGTTGGTGTGCATCGACGACGAGATCCGCCTCGACGAACTGCCCCCACCCGTACTCGACCACATGGGCGAGCGCAGCCAGCACGGTTATGCCTTTGCCCTGCACAGCAATTTCTTGTTCACCGACCACAAGATCTATTTCGCCACCTTCACTCATGTGCAGTGGGCCGAGGCGCAACGGGAAGAGTACGTCGACGAGCACGGCACCCAGCGTATCAGCCCGCCCTACACCTGGCACACGCCCAGTGGCCTGTACCCGATCGAACAGGCCTTTGAACAGCTGGCCCGGCACTACGCCGAAGCCAAGGCCCGGGCTCGCTTCTGGCAAGGCGTCATTGGCGCGGGCGAATTCGCCCTCGGCGTGCTGGCATTCATACCGGTGGTGCGCGGCATCAAGGGCACCGTATCGCTCGGCCGCTATGCCTTCGTCGCCCTGGAAGCCGCGCTGGCCGCCGATGCCATGGTCGACGGCAGCAGCCGCATGATCACTGGCGAAGGCCTGAGTATCGGCGAGCAGTTCTTCACCGACCTGGCGCGCCTGGCCAATCCCGACACTGCCGAGGCACGTGGCAAGCAGGTATTCATGGCCATCAACCTGGCCCTGCTGCTGCCGGCCGCCATCGGCGGCGCCCGTTGGCTGATGCACAAGTTGCAGCCCGGCAGCATGACCACCGTACGCCTCGACAACGCCGCGCTGTCGCAAGAGGAAGTCCGGCGCCTTGGCAACCGCAGCGCCGGCGAAGTCACCGTACTGGAAACCCGCATCCAGCGACGCAGCCGCGAGGGTGAGCTGCCGGTCACAGCGCATGAACTGCACTCGGTGGAGCGCAATGCCAGCCAGGTCGCGCTCGATGTGGTCGGCGGCAAGGCCGACTACGCCTACATGGCCACCACCCTGCGCGACCGGCTGGTGGCCATGATTCAACACAGCATCGGGCCGGTGCGCATGGGCGGCAGCCTGACCCGGGTCGTCGCCGATGCCGGCGAAGAAGCCCTGGCGGCGGCCCTGGTCAGCCACTGGAAGGTCAAGCCGGAGAACATCCTCGGCCTGAGCACCCACCCTTCCCGGCCCAGCCAGTTCGGTTTGAAGAACAAGAGCGACCAGGGGATCGACATGCTGGTGTACGTGCCACCACCGCCCTCGATGACGGTGCGTAATCCGACGACTCTGGAAATGCGGCATCACATCGACGGGCTGAAAGGGACGGCACCCGTGGAAGAGTTGAAGTTCGAGGCTGGGACGTTGTTGGTGATTGAAGTGAAGACGACGTTGGGGAAGAGCAAGACGCCTGGTTTTTTGAAGACACAAATGGCTGGCGGCAATGCGAATGTCGAGCGAATACAGAAACTGATTGCGCGAAAAAAGGGCGGCTGGAATATCGACGACCTAAAAACAGTAACCCCTGATATAGCCGCCAAAGCAGCACACCTGCGCAATGCAATGAGTAGTGGAAAGATCTCACACCTGCACGCTCAAGTGTTTTTTTCATCTGATGGACAGTTAAGTACGCTCGCAGGCAGCTCAACCGGAATTCAGATAAACACGTGGTGACGACATGATATCTACCAATAGTTCTCGGCTAACCCGTAGCCTCAAAAGCATTAAAAACTGGGCGTCAGCTGATGCTTCGCTAGAAAAACATAGAATCATTGATTACATAAACGGAAACGACAGCATCGCTATTGCCGCCGACGAAATATTCAGACTTGGCATAAATGACATAGGAAAAAGTCTGCTCCAAGCCTCTGAGAACCCTTACTTGGAAGCACCTCGTACAATTGCCATAGGCATATTGAAACTCCTCGTAGCCAACAGCGTAATCGTCGAAAATTTAAAGGGCACCACACGGTTTGGCCTTGATGATCTGGATGGCATCACTCACGTAATGCTGTGTGCCCTGGCCACCGGACAATTTGCCCTAATAACGCCTTGCCACAGTGCTGTGTTGTCGGGTTTTACCAATGGTTACGGTGTCAGCGATGGCCACAACCTGCCGATAGGCACCACCCTTCGCTACGCCGCCTTCGGTCTGACCATCATCGGCGACTGGCTCGGCAAACCGCTTGACCTCGACAAGCACGCCCTGCCTCGCGACCCTGCCTGGGGTCAATTGGTCGCCCATTGGCGCGAACCTGATCCCGATAAACTGGCGCCTATTCTGGTGGCGGCCTGCGATACCCATGTCCAACGCATCGCCCTGACATCCCGCGAAATTGACTCCGGCAATTTCGAATTCGGCTCCCCCTTCGAGGCCGTCTACCCCGCCGAGATCCTGGCCATTCTCAACCTGCGCCGTTCGCTGGGCCTGCCGAATCCTTCCATTGACCACCCATTGATGAAAACACCCTACGCCAGCCTGACCTGCCCGCCTGGCATGCGCTTCGAGCCGGATGAACTGCTGATGCGCTTCCTGGCTGCCGCCTGCAAACACGATCCTGATGCCGTGCCGGCCGGCCTTTACGAAGCAATCTTGCAAAACAGCGCAAAGGATTGAGCGATGTCCCGACAAGGTGCGATTCGAAAAGGCGATCCCCACAGCGGGGGTGGTCGGATGGGGGAAGGAAGCGGAGTTCTTGTCAACGGGCGGCAGCAATGCGTCCTCGGAGATCGTGCGCCATGCGCGCTTCATGGAGGGACATTTGCGTTGGTCTCTGGCGGTGACGGTAGTGTCTTGTTCAACGGTATTTCGTTGGTGTTCGAGCCGGCAGAGCTTGCTTGTGGGTGCAAGGTTTCATCTACCTGTTCGGGACCTTATGCCAAAGAGGGCTGAACGACCTGAAGATCGTGGTTTCATGCATCGACCTCTTCGCAGGCTTGCACGATTTGAACAGCGCACGCGTTGTCTGTTTCACGGGCGCGCCCGCTTTGACAGGTACTGCGCTGGCTTCGAGTTGGCGCTGTATATGTGGGAAATTGCAAAGAACAAATATCGCTCGTCTGACGCGTCCTTTGTAGGAGCAGCCTTGTGCTGCGAAGAGGCCGGTACAAGCAACAGACAGGCTTTGTCAGTACTGGCCTCTTCGCAGCACAAGGCTGCTCCTACAGAACCTCGCCGAACCAATGAGTCACGTGTTGTATGAGAGCGGGTTCACCCGCGAAGAGGCCCTCGTAGCCAATCACGGCTGCTGATTCTGGCTCAGGTACTTGTCCACCGTAGCCTGCCCTTCCCCCGCATCCCCCGCCACCTGCCACAGCCGCCGTTCGATCCCTTGCGCCAGCAAGTGCCCCACCGCCGCCTCGATCGCCGACAGCACGCACAGCTGCGCCGGTTCGTTGGTGGTGTACCCCACCTCGGCCTCGAGTAGCTTCTTGAACTCGATGAACTTGAACACCCCCGCACTGCGCCCAACCGAATAGATGGTCTTGCTGGTCATCACGTTGGCCAGCACCTGCCCGGTGCGCACGTCCACCGCGCGCAGGTTCACGGTCACCTGGTCGACGCGGTACTGGGCTCGTGCGCCGCAGCGAGATATCGGTGGCGAGTTAGCCATGATCAAAGTCGTATCAACAGTTTCTGGGCGCCAAAACCAGTTCAGCGATAAAAATGCGCATTCGGACTTTTTTCATAATATGAATCCCTACGAACGAGCGGGCCTCTTACCTCTGCACGAACAACTATTTTATCAAATGCACCCGGACGAATTACCATACTTTCATCCCCGGAATCTATATAGTCAAAATCAATGCCCTTTCTTAATTCGTTTATATTTTTTGAATACACTCCAAAGACATGTCCGCGGCGACGATTTGAGGGGATTTCCGCATACCCTGAGGCGACATTATAATTTTGTGAGATGTAAAATCCTACCCCACACCTGTCGTGCCCCCCTATTTGACTCGTGACTCCTGCCTCCAAGCTACCGGTATAGATTTCATTACTGCCGTGATACCCTACGAGCATATGACCTTCTGGTATATTCTTACGGGATACTCTCCCAAGAGGCACGATCGTTTCGAGCACCTTTCGCCCCCTTTGCATAAACCCATAAACGCCTGTGGCATTTCTCGCATATATCCCGTACAACCTCCCAAAAAATCCTCGCACTGAGAAATGCCCACTTGAATCTTCCGAATTTATAGGGTCCCCTAGGCAATACGCATATGGATTTAAACCACCAAGCATAAACGGACTCATGCTATCAGGAGTATTGAAACGCATCAAAACCGGACTAAACTCTCGATAGCCATTACCCAACGGATAATTTCGCGTAATTTGATCTGGTCGCTCACCATTGAAGCCAAGCGCCACCAGAATTTCCGAACAAAATCCATAAGGTGAATAGTTCAAGGCCTGCCGTACACGTTCGGTATTGACCACCGTTCGATGCTGATCCACTGCTAGCAATGTGTTAACGCATGCATCACCTTTACGCTGCTGCTGAGCTAATAATTGATCCGCATTCTGCATGAGGGAAGTATACAACAAGCCTTGCACTTCATTAACCATACGTTCTTTACAGTAGAACCTGTAAATCCTATGAGCCTTCCGCTCAACTGAGTGAACTTCGGAACCTGATGAAAGGCCGTCAAAACTGTTTGCCGAAATGAGTGCCATTATTGGATTCCGCTGAATTTGTGCGTTATTTGAATATCACAAACAAGACTAAATCCACCACTAGCAAAAATACCAGGTTGCATGCTGACGCCTCGATTGCCGACAGCACGCACAGCTGCGCCGGTTCGTTAGTGGTGTACCCCACCTCGGCCTCGAGCAGCTTCTTGAACTCGATGAACTTGAACACCCCCGCACTGCGCCCAACCGATCAGCATGCTTGCTGCACCCTGGGTGACGGTGGTGGAGAACGAACTGGCCGGGGTCGGCTTGTATTGCCCGGTCTGGTCGCGGAAGCCGTACATCTCTTGGGCTGAGGCAAGTTGATCAGGATAGGAGGTCGAGTCGCGCGATAGAATTGGCTGAACGGCATCTAGTAGTGTATGGATTGGGGTAAGGCTGGGTTATATTCCATAAAATTAGCGCAATCCTTGTGTGGCTTGTCGGCGATCACAAGGCTGCTCCTACAGAACCTCGCCGAACCAATGAGTCACGTGTTGTATGAGAGCAGGTTCACCCGCGAAGAGGCCCTCGAGGTCAATCACGGCTACCGCTAGAGTCCAACAAAGCCCAAGCGCCCGTCAGACACCCGGTACCGTCTTCCGCCCAACCAGTTGCTGTCTCTCCACCCCATCCAGCAACGCCTCCACCACCGCCTTGGCCGAATCCAGCCCATGGTCGTTGCTCAACAACAGATCACGACAGGTCCCCTTGGCCCAGCTCCAGTGCCTTGAGATTGGTCGCAAACGCGCCTTTGAGCAGCGTGGACAGATGCACCAGCGCATCTTCGTAGTCCACCCCCGAACGCACGGCAAACAACGGCGGATGGCTGCATTCGCACGTGGAGAAACTGGAGGACGCCGTGGTGGCGCGTACGGGAGGATCGGGTAAGCCTTTTGTCATTGTGTCGCTCCTTGATTCACTGGAGCCGCCACAAATCGCTACCAAACGAGATGGTGACGGCTGTACGCAGGTTGGTAGACCGGGAATCAAGGAAACCGGCGCGCACGGAGGCGCCCTACGCACAGCCGCCATAAAACGAAACAGCCGGGCACAAAAAAGCGCCAACTGTATCGCAGAGCGGGCGCTTGTGCGCCTTGATTGATCGTGGGCTACCAAACCCGGCTGCTGGACTTACAGCAGCGGGCAAAGACTACCGGTGTCGGGGAAGCGTTTCAAGCGAAGGGAATGTGCAGTAACACTTCCGTTGCCGCCTCCACAGGGACGGCGTCGCGCTTGAGATCACGCGATACCTGTGGGAGCGGGCATGCCCGCGAACACCGGCAAAGCCGGTGCCATCCACCGCGTCGTCTGCTTCGCGGGCGCGCCCGCTCCCACAGGGACGGCGCGGGCTTCGAGTTGACGCTGTACCTGTGGGAGCGGGTTCACCCGCGAAGAGGCCCCCGTAGCCAATCACGGCTGCTGATTCTGGCTCAAATACTTGTCCACCGTAGCCTGCCCCTCCCCCGCATCCCCCGCCACCTGCCACAGCCGCCGTTCAATCCCCTGCGCCAGCAAGTGCCCCACCGCCGCCTCGATCGCCGACAGCACGCACAGCTGCGCCGGTTCATTGGTGGTGTACCCCACCTCGGCCTCGAGCAGCTTCTTGAACTCGATGAACTTGAACACCCCCGCACTGCGCCCAACCGAATAGATGGTCTTGCTGGTCATCACATTGGCCAGGACCTGCCCGGTGCGCACGTCCACCGCGCGCAGGTTCACGGTCACCTGGTCGACGCGGTACTCGCGGGAGATGTCTATCCCCAGGTAGCGGGCACCTTCGCCGCCGCTGCGCACGTTGGTGTCGTAGGCGATGATCCCGCCCTCCAGCATCAGGTTGGCGGCCTGCAGCGGTGGCAGCTCGCCCATGATGTTTTCCGGCACGTCGGGCTTTTTCTGCGAAGCACGGATGATCTTGCGCTCGGTCAGCAGGTTCTGCAGGCCTTCACGCTCCAGCACCACGAACCAGCCGCTGGCGTTCAGGGCGTCCATCAGCATGCTTGCCGCGCCTTGGGTGACGCTGGTGGAGAACGAGCTGGCCGGGGTCGGCTTGTACTGCCCGGTCTGGTCGCGGAAGCCGTACACCACCGCCATCAACCGACCCTTGGGCCGTGGCATGTTGATCAGGTCGTAGTAGGTCGAGGCACGGGGGGTCAGGGTCGGGGTTTCCGAATCCTGTTCGGCGGGCATCGGTTCGCGCAGGCCACAACCGTGCAGACCCAGGGCGGTGAGGATCAGCAGCGTGCTCAGCAAACGTTTCATGGTGTTCTCTCCCCAAACAAATAGCCTTGCCCCCTCAAGGGTTCAGGCCGCTGACCTCAATGATCGAAATTTCTCCTGTGGCGCGATCGGTGACCTTGATGCTCAGGGCCCCGGAATCGTCAATGACGTCGATGAGAAACGCATCGGTCGCCATGCTGCCGGTGTTGCCGTTACTGATGTTGTCCAGCAACTGCGACAACATCCGCGACTCCAGCTGGTTGCTGAAGCGCTCCAGGGCCGTGGTGCCGGCAAAGGCCGAGGAACGGTCCTTGAGGTCGGGGTCGTCGTAGTCGTTCTGCGCCTGCGCATTGTTCAGCAACCAGGTGCCATTGAGCGGGTTGCCGCCAAAGGCCGGGTTGACCGGGGTGTACACCAGCTCGGTGGCCTGGGCGGCACACGCGCTGGCCAACAGGCAGGCGGCGATGCAACGGGGTATGTGGTGCTTCATAGCTCGTCCCTCTCCAGATCGGTGGTGTCCTGCAGCAGGCGTTGCAACTTGCGTTGGATGATTTGCTGCTTGACCAGGTCGGCTGCTGCAACGGCCTCGTCCTTGAGCTCGGTGGTGTTCGGCGGCAGGAAGCGGCGGTACACCACCTCACGCTCGAACTCCACGGTGACCAGGCTGCCCCAGCGGGCATCCGGGCGTTCGCGCACCACCAGGTTGAAATCCAACCGGCTGGTGGCGCGCAGGCGGTCGGCGAAGTAGTAGTAAAAGTCGTGGCCGATGTGCGAGATGGTGTTGTCGACGATGAAGCCTTGCATCTCGTCCTCGTCCCCGGCCCTGGCCGAGGTGGCCAGCACTGCCACCAGCAGCAGGCCCAGGCACAGCGCGGCCAGGCGGCTCATGGCGTGTCTCCCGGGCCGGCATGGGTCTGCACGCCACCGGCACTTTCGGTAAAGGCCTGTTCGGCGACGAACTGCCAGTCGCTGTAATGTTCCAGCCCATCGAAACCGCTCCATTCGGCGCTGAAGCCACTGCGCTTGAACGGGGTGGCGTCCGAGCGGCTGTGCACGCCGGTGATGCGGCCATCGATCGAGCGCAGCAGGCCCCAATCGTCACTGTTGGTGATGGGGTCGGGGTACAACCGGCGAATGTGCCGCCTGGCCTGCGGGAAGCGGTTGTCCTGCAGCAGGTCGGCCAGTTCCTGCGGATACTGGGCCAGCCCCGGCGAGGCGCGGTAGTAGCTGCGCAGGGCCTGGGCATACTGGCTGCCTACCCACAACAGCTGGCGTTCGCGGTCACGCTGGGCAGCACTGGCCCAGAGCGTGCCGGTGGCGGCCAGGGCCACGCTGCTGACCGCAATCAGCAGCAATACGCCCAGGTAGGTGAAGCCGGCGTCGGCCTTACCATTCCGCGAACAGGCTGCCATCGCGCGCCCTCCCTGTGGCACCGCTCTTGATATCGGCCACGCCGCCAGCCACGCCTTCGGGCGGTGGCACCAGCTGCCAGGCATCGCTGCGCTCGGTGATCGGGTCTATCGGGGTGTTGCGCAGGTAACGCTGTTCCACCAATTGCTCCAGCGAGTCCGGGTAGTGGCCGGTGTCGCCGTAGTAGTGGTCCAGCGCCTCGCGCAGCACCGCCAGGCTCTGGCGCAGGGTGGCTTCGCGGGAGCTTTCCAGGCTGTTGAAGTAGCGCGGCATGGCAATGGTCATCAACGTGGCGATGATCGCCAGCACCACCAGCAGTTCGATCAGGGTGAAGCCCCGGCTGCGTTTCATCGCTGTCACCATTGCCCGTAGGGGATGTTGTTCAGGCCTTTGCCGCGGGCCTTGGAATACACGTCGAACACGTCTTCACCTTCGCGCGGGTTGTCGGGGCTGCTGTCATAGGCGCGCAGCCCCCACCCGCCTTCGTCCTCACCCTTGGCCGCCACCAGCGGGTCGTGCGGGATGCGCCGCAGGAAGTAGAACTTGGCGCCCTTGGCGCTGCGCACATCGCGCACGCCGTCGACCAGCACCTGCAGGTTCGGCGGGTAGCCACTGGCGTCCAGGCGCTTCTCGATGTAGCCGGCATCGAACGCGCGCTTGTAGGCGTCGATGGCGTCGCGAATCTGGTACAGCGCCTCGCGCAGCTGCTGTTCCTTGCCGCGGCGCACCACGGTTTCGGTCAGCGGCGCGGCCATGCTGGCAAGCAGCCCGAGCAGTGCCAGGGTCAGCACCACCTCGATCAGGCTGAAGCCCTGCATGCGGCGCTGCGCGATCATGGCCGCGGGCTCCCTTTGGGCGGGGCGATCGCCATCTGGCTTTCCACCACCGGGGCATCGGTGGCCGGGGCATTGCCAGGCACATCCGCTGGCGGCAACGGCGCCATCTGCCGCACCTGCATGGCCGACTCGGTGCCGGTGGCGAACTCCATGTCCGACGGGCTCTGGTACGGCAGGTTGCGCACGATGCGCGGGGTGATCGCCAGCACCAGCTCCGACTTGCTCATGTCGTCCTTGTTGCTGCCGAACAGCCGGCCCAGGCCAGGGATGTCGCCAAGGCCCGGGATCTTGTTGCCGCTGGCGTTATGGTCGTTGCGCACCAGGCCGGCCAGCACCTGGGTTTCGCCATCGTGCAGGCGCAGGGTGGTCTGGGCGTTGCGGGTGTCGACCTGGACCGGAATGGTGCCCTGGCGGGTGGCTTCCAGCGGGGTGGCGTTACTCACCTCCAGGGCTACCTTGATCGCCACTTCGTTGTTCAGGTGCACGGTGGGCTGCACCTCAAGCTTCAGGCCCACGTCCAGGTAGGTGACGCTTTCGGTGATCACCGGGCCCTGGGTGGACGGCACCGAGGTGGCGCTGATGATCGGTACCCGCTGGCCGATGTGGATGCGCGCCTGCTCGCGGTTGCTGACGCGGATCACCGGGCTGGCCAGGGTGTTGATGTCCTTGTCCTGCGCGTTGATCTTGGCCTGCGGTGCCGGCGCGATGCTGATGCGGCTGGAGTCGATGCCCTTGAGCTGGTCGAGCACGCTTACCGGCTGGCCGTCGGAGCTCAGCACGCCGAAGGTGTTGGGCCATTGCAGGCCGAGGTCGAGGATGCGCGAAGTGGCCACTTCCATCACCTCCACTTCCAGCACCACCTCGGGGTTGGACTGGTCCTGCGACTGCAGCAGCTTTTCGGCCATGCGCACGGCATCGGGGGTGTCGCGCATGGTCAGGGTGTTGAGGCGCTCATCGACGAACACGTCGCGGGTCTTGAGCATGGTCTTGACCATGTTCAGCGCGGTGTTGGAGTCGATGCTGGTCAGGTAGAAGGTGCGCATGACCAGTTCCTGGTAGTCCTTGGTCTTCTGCGGCGAGTCGGGGTAGATCATCAGGGTGTTCTCGTTGACGATCTTCTGCCGCAGCTGGTTCTGTTCCAGCAGCAGCGCCACGGCGTCCTCGATGCGCAACTCGCGCACGAAGATGGTGGCCTTCATGTCCGGGCGCATGTCCTTGTCGAAGATGAAGTTGATGCCGGCGACCTGGGACAGCACCTCGAAGATGGTCTTCAGGTTGGCATCGCGAAACTCCAGGGTCACCGGCCGCTCCAGCTTGCTGCGCAGTTGCGGGAACGGTTGCGCGGTGCGCGCCTGCACGTTCTCGATGTCGCTGCGCAGGGCAATGCCCTTCTGGTTCTGCGGGTCCAGGCGCAGCACTTCGCGCATGTAGCGCTCGGCACCGAACAGGTCGCCCTGGCGCAGCGCCGCCTGGCCCAGCGCCACGCGCTCGTCGAGGGTGCGGATCAGCTCCAGCTGGCGGATGCCTTCCTGGGCGCGGCGGTTGTTCGGCTCCAGGGTCAGCACCCGGCCATAGCCCATGCGGGCGATGGCGAAGTCGTGGCGGATGCGGTCGGCGTCGGCCTGGGTCAGCAGCGCCTCGACCGCGGCCTGGCGGCTGTGGGCCAGGGCGATGTTCAGCTCGGTGTCACGCGGGTCCTCGCGCAGGGCTTCTTCCAGGCTGGCGATGCCGGCTTCGTACTGGCCCTCCTTCATCAGCTGTTCGCTGTCCTTGCGTACCGCACTGGAGCCGCAGCCGGCAATGGCCACGCACAGCGCCACTAGCAGGAACGGAGCCGGTTTGCACAGCTTTGACGACTTCATGGTGCGCTCCCTACAGACAAAGTCTGCGACTGATGCAAAGGCAGGTAGACCAGATGCAGCTCGCTGGCCGATACCCGCTCGAGGCGGTAGGTGTCTTCGATCACGTCGCCTTGGCGGACGACGTAGAGTTTTTCGCCGCTCTGCAGGAAGATCTGCAGGTCGTCGCGGTCGCCGATGCGGCCAATGAACTGGAATGGCAGGGCCGGTGCAGTCGGGGCTGCGACTACGGCGGGTGCGGTGACCACGGGTTGTTCGGTGACAGTGGCCAGAGCCTTGGGTTTGGTCCATTGCTGGGTTGGGAAGAGATCCCTGGAGGCTTGTTCCGGCCCTTTCGCGGGTAAACCCGCTCCCACAGGGACCGTGGATACCGCCGATTTTGTGGGAGCGGGCGCGCCCGCGAAGGGGGCAACACTGTCTTCCTCGCCGAACCAATGACCCGGCGCCCAGGCCAGCGCCGCACTCACGCCGAGGAAGCCAACCCAGATGACAGCACGTTGTGTGTTCATCATGACCTCGACAGGTAAAGGGTCATGCGCAGGCGGGCGTTGAGCTCGCTGTCGCCAATGCGTTTGCGTTGCAGCTCCAGGTCTTCCAGCACCAGGGTCGGCAACTGCTTGAGCAGGCCCTTGAGGAAACCGCGAATCTGCGGGTAGCTGCCGCGTACCGGCAGCACGATCTGGTAGCGCGCCAGTTGCGTCTTGGGGTCGATGCCCAGGGCATATTCGCCACGCGCCAGGCTGATATGCTCGGCGCTGGCCAGGTGGTACAGGCGCTCGATCAGCTCACTGGCCCGGGGCTGCCCCGGCAGTTGCTGGCGCAGGCTGTCGAGGGCCTGCTGCTCGGGTTTGATGGCAATCTTCAGCTCGCCACGCCTGACCCGCTCGACCTGCACGCTGGCGTCCGCTTCGGTGGCGCGCAGCTCGCGCAGGTTCTGCCATTGCGGCAACACCCCGGCGCACAGCACGCCCACGGCCAGCAGGCCCACCGCAACCGCAGCCAGGCCGACCGGGCCGACGCGACGCAGGCGCTCCTGGAGGATCAGGCTGTTCAGCGATTCACGGGCGCCCATGGCCAGTCTCCCAGGTAGCGGTGAGGGTGAAGCGCACCGGGTGTTCGGGCTGCGCGGCCAGCACTTCGTGGTTAAGCAACGACACATCGCTGAGCTCGGCACTGGCCTCCAGGCGCTGGTGGTACTGCAGCATCGCTTCCAGGTTGCGCGCCTCGGCGGTGATGCGCAGTTGGCCTTTGCGCGCGTCGGGGGCCAGGCTTAGCAGCGCCACGTCGTCCTGGGGCTGCGCTTCGAGCATGGCGAACAGCTGCTGCCAAGGCCGTTGCAGTTGCTGCGAGACGCTTTGCATCTGCGCCAGGCGCTCGGCCTGTTCGCGGCTGGCGGCGCTGCTCAGCGGCGCGACAGTGGCCGGGCGACGGCCCAGTTGCTGCTCCAGGCTGTGCACGCTGGCCTCCCGTTCGACCTGCTCGGCCTGCAAGCTTTGTTGCAGCAGCACCAGGCCGGCAACGGTGGCGCTCGCCACGGCCAGCAGCGACCAGGCCAACGGGCCGTTGCGCCGGGGCTGGAATTCCAGGTCGAGGCGGCGCATGTCAGGCCACCGCCCGCCACATGGCGCACAGTGGGTCGGCATCGCTGGCTGGCTGGCACAGCTGCACCGCCGCCAGTTGCGGCACGTCACCCCGGCCCGGGGCATGCAGGTAGACCCGTGGCAGGTGCTCGCCGTACAGCTCGCAGGTACGCTCGATCAGTGCTTGCAGGGCCAGGTCACTGTCGGCACAGCCTTGCGTCAGCACTTGCTGCCAGGCCCCGCCGGCAGCCAGCAGCAGCACGCTGCGGCGCGGTTCGGCCAGGACGAACAGGAAGTCGCCCTGCCCCAGCTGCGCCGAGCAGCGGTTGTAGGCGGCCATCAGGTACGGCTGTACCGAGCGCAGGCTCAGGTGGCTTTCCCGGCCCAGCGCCTGCAGCCGCTGCAGCAGGGCTTCGGGCAACGCCGTGGCGATGCGCGCGGCACCGGCCGGCTCGGGCGACAGCACGATGCGCCAGTCGTCCAGCGGCTGCCCGTAGAGGTTTTCGAAACAGGCCCGGGCGTAGGCGTCCAGCTCGCGCGGGTGGCTGATGGCATCACTCCAGGGCACCAGGCAGAAGCGGCTGTACCGGGCCGACAGCAGTACCCGCAACTGGGCACCGCGCACGGCATGCTCGGCCAGCAGCGTGGCCAGGGCGTCGACGGCGGCCTCCCAGGCCGGCTGGGCGGCATCGCAGGTAAAGTCGCGGCTGCCCAGCCATTGGTGGTGATTGGCGTGCCAGCTACCCAGGCCCACACCTTCGGCACCGAGTACGGCACTGTATCTGTAAGCGCCACGATCAAATGAATGTGACACGGTTGATCTCCTCGAGTGTGGTACGGCCATCCCGGACCAGGTCCAGGGCCGAGGCCCGCAGCAGGCGCAGGCCACGCTGGCAGGCGAGGTTCTTGATTTGCGACAGAGGGCGACGCTCGACGATCATCTGCCGCAGGTCGTCGTCCAGGTGCAGCAGTTCGGCGATGGCGCTGCGGCCGCGGTAGCCACTGCCACGGCACTGGCCGCAGCCCTGGGCGCGGACGAATTTCCAGCCGGCCACGCCCTCGCGGGTCAGGCCCGCGCCGTACAGGGTGTCGTCGTCGACTTCGCACGGCGTCGCGCAGTGCGGGCAGGCCAGGCGGATCAGGCGCTGGGCCAGCACCGCATTGAGCGCGGAGACGAAGCTGTAGGGGTCGACCTGCATCTGGCTGAAACGGCCGATCACATCGAACACGTTGTTGGCGTGGATGGTGGTGAACACCAGGTGGCCGGTGAGCGCCGACTGCACTGCGATTTGCGCGGTGTCCGGATCGCGGATTTCACCGACCAGGATCTTGTCCGGGTCGTGGCGCAGGATCGAGCGCAGGCCGCGGGCGAACGTCAGGCCCTTCTTCTCGTTGACCGGGATCTGCAACACGCCAGGCAGCTGGTATTCGACCGGGTCCTCGATGGTGATGATCTTGTCCACGCCGTGGTTGATCTCGCTGATCATGGCGTACAGGGTGGTGGTCTTGCCGCTGCCGGTGGGGCCGGTGACCAGGATCATGCCGTAGGGTTCGGCGGCCAGGCGGCGCAGGGCGCGCAGGGTTTCCTCGGCAAAGCCCAGGGCCTGCAGCTGCACGCCGCTGACCCGGTCGGACAGGTCCTGCTTGTCGAGCACCCGCAGCACGGCGTCTTCGCCGAAGATGCTGGGCATGATCGATACCCGGAAGTCGATCTGCCGGTCGCCCACGGCAACCTTGAAACGGCCGTCCTGGGGCACGCGCTTTTCGCCAATGTCCAGCTCGGCCATCACCTTGATGCGCGAGATCACCTGGTCGGCGAAGGCGCTGCCGCTGGCCTTGCCGGCGCCGTTGAGCACGCCGTCGATGCGGTACTTTATGGTCAGGCCCTGGCCGGTCATGCCCAGGTGGATGTCGCTGGCGTGCAGCTTGAGGGCGTCGTACAGCGTGGAGTTGACCAGCTTGACCACGCGGCTCTGGTCTTCGCTGATGCTGGCCAGCGACAGGCGCTGCAGCGGGTCGCTTTCGCTGCTGGTTTCGGCGTCGTGGTCAAGGGCGTCCACGGCGTGGAAGCTTTCTTCGTGGCGGGCCAGGAAGGTGGCAAGGTCGGCGGCATGGGCCAGGTACAGCGGTGCGCCTTGCAGCACATCGTCGATCCAGGCCAGGCGGGCGTGGTCGAAGGGGTCGGCGAACACGCCCAGCAGTTGGCCGCCCTGCTCGATCAGGACGAATTCACGCTTCAGGCACATCGCCAGGCTGACCTTGTCGAAGCGTGGGGTGCTGGCCAGCAGGGTGTGGCTGTCCAGCACCGGGTAATGCAGGGTCAGGCCCAGGCGCTGGGTGAAGGTGTCGGGGGTGTCGCAGGCCAGCTGTTCCAGGCGGGTGAGCAGGCGTTCGTCGCTGGTTTGCAGGCGGGCCTGGGCCAGCAGGTCGCGGGGGTAGGCTGAGAATGGTGCTGGATTCTTCGCGGGCATGCCCGCTCCCACAGGCACAGCGCAATCCTGAAGGCAACGCGAATCCTGTGGGAGCTGGCTTGCCGGCGATAAGGCCGTAACGGTTGCATCGAATGCTTCTGGCATGGCCTGCGACTCCGCTCAGGGGCGCGTCGCAGGCTGGCTCGGCCAGGGGTGCGGGCGCCGCTATTCCCCTGTGAGCAGTTGATCGTCGTCGGGCCCCGGGGGCTTGGCGCCGTTGCGGCGGCGGTCGGCCAATACCCAGCTTCCATCGTACAACTGCAGGGGGAACGATTCGTTCCTGTTCTGGCGTCGTTCGACAAACCCTTCAGCCGGGTTGTCCGTGGCCCTGCGCCGGCGCTCGATGCCCATCAGGTCGAAGACTGCACGGGCCAGTTCCACCAACGGGAACGGCTTGAACAGGACATGGCTCACACCCAGTTCGGCGGCCCGCTCACGCACCTCGACGGTGGGGTGGGCGGTAATCAGCACGAAGTGGCACTGCCTGTTCCTGCGTACGGTCTCCAGAACCTGAAAACCCTCCATGTCGGGCAAGCGGTAATCCAGCACGATCACTTGCGGTGCCAGGCTTGCAGCCTGCTCGATACCACTGGCACCGTCGTGGGCAACATGAACTTCCAGGCCTTGCGCCTGCAGGTACGCTTGCAGGTTCTGCGCAAGAGTCTGTTCGTCATCGACTACCAATACTCTGTTCACCAAGGTCGACTCCCAAGAACTGCCCGGTAACCCGGTCTGCGAAGTGCGCCCCTGTACAGGCTTGAGCAGGCTTCGTGCCAGGCGTGAAAAATCATGCTGCACCACTGTAAGTCATTGATTCGCCAGGGGGTACCGATCAACATCCGTAACGCAGCGGGCAGGCGCACCGGCCTGGTTCCCCACATGCGGGGAAACTGATGGCACACTGCCAGATCGTTATTCCCCATGATTGGGGAAACGCCATCAGTCACCTCAGTCGGCAATCTCCACGATAGCGGACGCACGCAAACGTTGGCGCACGGACTGGCGCGCCTGCGCCTCCCGCTGCCCGATGAGCGTGGCCCTGGCTTGAACCAGTCCCTGTTCGCGTATGACCGAAGGTTCGTCATTTTGTTTCTGCACTCCTTGCAGGGTTTCCAGGCTGGCATCGTAGAATGCCTCCACTTCGGCCTGGCTGGGCGCGGCGACAGCGCTGAGCTGGGCATACACCTGCTGCGCGGCCAGCTCGCGCCGGGTGTACTCATTGTACTGTGCCCTATCGAAGCCCGCTTCCGCCAGCCGCCGTTCAAAGATTGCCGGGCTGCCAAGCGCGGCCTCGACCTCGCCCACATGCGCCGACACCTGCTCGTCGCTGATGGCTATGCCGCGGCGCTGGGCCTCCTGCCACAACAACTCCTTGTCGATCAGTTCATTCAGTGCCTGGTCGCGCAGGCGCTGGTACAGGTTCGGGTTGCGGATGCTGGCCACCGCGCGGCCCTGGGCATCCAGGTATTCGCTGAAATAGCGCTCCAGGCGCATCGTTTCGATCTCCACACCATTGACCCGCGCCGCCGGCATATCGGCCCAGCTTGCCTTGGCCAACACCTGCAACAGGCACAACAACAGAACGCGCATGGCAACCTCCGCTCAAGGGCTGTCCGGCAGTGGCCGGTATGGGGTGACCGCGGTGAAGCGCGGCCCGGGCAGGGCCACCGCCACCACATGGGCACCGGCCATGCCCTGGCGGCGACCGGGGCCGAAGCCCAGGGCCGGGGTCAGGCCGGTGGACACATCATGCAGGCCTTCCAGCGCGGCAATCAGCTGCTCGCGGCTGGTGTCGCGGCCTGTCTGCTTCAACGCTTCACTCAGCAGGCGCAGCGCGCACAGGGTGTTGACCTGCAACGACGCCTGGCGAGGGTCGAGGCCCTGACGCTGCTGCAGGCCGGCCAGAATCGCCTGGCCCTGTTCGGTCCAGTCCCCAGGCACGTAGGGATAAGCCAGGAACACCCGTTGCGACCAAAACTCGGGCAAGCGCGCCACGGCGCCGGTCACCTGGCTGGAGGCGGCAAACAGGTATGGCTGGCGGCCGGCTGACTGCAGCGCCGAAGCCAGTTCGGCAAAGGCCTGGGCACGGCCGAGGAAGACAATGCCCTGCCCGTCCACGGCCTGGCCAGCAAAGGCCTGGGCCGCAGGTGGTGACCAGCCCTGCTGCTGAAGGCGTTCGCGCACCTGTTCGGCCAACGCCGCTTGTTCATTGCCGGCATACACCACACGCAGGTCGTTGGCAGCCAGCCCCAGTGCCGCGCGGGCGTGGCCGGCCAGGCTCAGCAATTGCGCGGGCAAGCCGGGCAACGGGTCGAAAATCTGTGGGCTGCCGCCGCTGCGTGGGGTGCTGCCGATCAGCGGTACATTGTGGGGCGCCAGCAAGGTTGCCAGGCGCTGGTCGAGCATGGGTGCCAATGGCGCGATCAGGGCGAACACCTGCTCCTGCTCCAGCAACTGCTTCAGCGCCCGTTCGGCGCTGGCCGGGTCGGATCCCGGGTCGAGCACCACCAGCTCCAGGCGTCGCCCGTGGATGCCACCCTGCTGGTTGAGTTGCGTCAGGCCGTCTTCCAGCACCGCACGCACCACCTGCCCGGCCTCGGTCAGCGGGCCGGATGCCGGCAGCAAGGTCCCCAGGCGCAGCACGCCCTCCTCCACGCCGGGGTCGCGCTCCTGGGCCAGGCGCTTGAGGTAGGCCGTGAGGTTGCGCTGGTCGGCCAAGGTGAGTTCGAAGCGCGGCATGGCCGGGTCCAGGCGATTGCCTGCCGGGTCGACGCCGTGCCGAATCGCCCGGGCCAGGCTGCTGTCGGTGTAGGCCGGATAGCGGCGGCCGTTGACCTCGCGTTCGCCCTGGCCTTGCGCCAGGCGCTGCCAGTCGAGGCTGGGCGGGCGTACGCCCCCTTCGGCACGGCCGCGGCCATCGTTGCCGTGGCAGCTGGCGCAGGGCAGCACGCTGGCGGGGACAGTCATGTCGCTGGCGCCGACACGGGCTTGCAGCTGTGCGTTGCTGCTGGAGACGCCCTGGCGGTAGAGGTGTTTGCCGGCTTGTTCATGTTCGGTCAGGTCCAGGGCGAGTGCACCGCTGCACATGGCAATGCCTAATGCGAATGCCAGATAGCGCAGCACTGCTTCAATACGGACGCGAATCCCTGTAGGAGCGGCCTTGTGTCGCGATCGGGCGCGCAGCGGCCGCAGGACCGGCGAATGTGTTTCATCAGGTACTCCGGGTATGCCGGTTTTACGGCCGCTGCGCGCCCGATCGCGACACAAGGCCGCTCCTACAGGGATTCGCGCCGGGATTCGCGCCAAATTTGGCGTGGGCATTGGCGAAGTACTGCGCATGATACTCACCGCCCTGCCAAAGGCAGTGCCAGCAGCTGCATGCGCTGGGCAATCGCCGCCGGCGGTGCATCCGGGCGGATCTTGCTCCAGCGCTTGCCGGCCACATCGCCGGCAATCAGCTGTGTCGAATGCTGCTCGGGGCTGGGCAGGAACTGGCCGATGCGGCCGAGCACCAAATCGACATTGGCCTTGTCACCGGTCAGGAACAACCAGTTGGGCCCATCCACGCCCTGCTTCCCGGCAAACGCCTTGAGCACTTCGGGGGTGTCATTGAGCGGGTCGCTGCTGATCGACACGAAGGTCACCTGGCTGGCCAGCTGCGGCCCCATGGTCTCGCGCACTTCGCGCAACTTGCGGGTAATCAGCGGGCAGGCGTCGGTGCAATGGGTGAAGATCACGTTGAGCATCACCACCTTGTCCTTGAGCACATCGCTGTAGAAGCGCAGCTCGCGGCCATTCTGGTCCTTGAGCACAGTGTCGGTGAACCAGGCCTGGGCATCGCGGGTACCGCCGCCACTGGTCATCGCCTGCGGTGCCGGCTGCGGTGCTGGCGCCTGCGGGGCATGGCCTTCATGGGCGAACGCCACCGAGGCGAGGATCCACAGGCAGCCACCCAGCATCAGCCAGTCAAAACCGCGCATGCCTGCGCGGCGGGAGCTTACCAGGCTCATGGTTGCACCTCGTGATGGTCGGCAATCGCCGTGCTCTTGGCATGCACCCGGCGGGCGCCGAGGCGGTTGATTTCGTCGATCAGCACTGCCGGGTCGGTGAAGCCGTAGTAGCGCGTCCAGTGGCCGGTGCGCCCGTCCCCCACCAGGATCAGTGGCGGGTGCTGGCTGAGGTCGGCGCTGAAGCTGCCCAGGCCCTTGAGGGTTTCGCTGATGGCATATGGCGTGCCGGTCAGCCAGCTCCAGCCCGGCCCCTTCTGGAAAGCCTTGGCGTAATCCTGCAGGCGCTTGGCGTCGTCACGTTGCGGGTCGACGCTGATCGATACCAGGTGAATGTCTTGCCCTACCCGGCCACCCAGTTGCTGCTGGACCTTGCCCATGATCGACGACACCACCGGGCACACCGTGGTGCAGCTGGTGTAGATAAAGCCCATGACCACCAGGTGGTCGCCAACCAGGTCTTTTTCCAGGCGTACCGGCATGCCGTCCTGGTTCAGCAGCGAGACATCGGCAAAGCGCACACTGGCCTTTTCCTGGCGCGCCGCCGGCGGCTGTTCGGCGTGGCCGTTGTGGTCGTGGCCGCCATGGGCCAGGGCCAGGTTGCCGGCAAAAGCCAGGCTCAGGGCCAACAATGTGCAAGCATGCTTGGCGTTCATCGCAGATTCCTCACGTCATTATCGGAAACGGTGGACGTTGCGGCCGGCAGCACGCGCAGGCTGGTGTAGTTTTCTTCGGCGAACTTGCGCCCCAGCGACGGCGACTGCACGTGCAGGTACCAGGCACCAGCTTCGGGCAGGCTCAGCGCTGCCTGATAGATGCCCTCGCCCACCTCCTCCAGCTGCAGGTTGCGTGGCATCGACGAAGGCGCCAGGAAGTAGCGCAGGCTCAGGTCGCTCAGGCCCAGGCGCGGCAGGCCGTCGTCGCCGACGATGCGCACCCGTGCGGTCACAGCGCTGTGCTGCGACAACGGCCGGTCCAGGCCGATGAACTCGGCATGCGCACCCTTGCGCTTGCCGGCATTCGGCGCTGCGACCACATCGGTGCTGAAGCAGTGGATGATCTGCGGCTGGTTGAGCAAAAAGGCCACGTCGAACTTGCCAGCGGCGGGCATCTTCACCGTCGAGCCATACACGCCCGGCGCCAGTTCGCGCAGGCTGCGGTCGACGACGATGGCGGCACGGGCCTGGTGGCCACGGTTGTTGTAGCCGGACATCGGTGCGTTCATGCCTTCGGCGTAGAAGTAGGTGGTGTTGTCCACCGGGTTGACCACGAACACCGAATTGTCATCGCGCGACACCGACAGCCCCTGAGCCAGCGGCAGGTCGCCAGCCTGGCGTGGCGCCGCCGGGCCGGCCTCGAAGCCCTGGATGATCGGCGAACGCCCTTCGCCCAGGCTGGCCAGGTTGATCATGCTCACCTTCGGTGAAGCCAGGCCGCGCACGTAGGCATAGCCCTTGGTGAAAGTCAGCTGATACGGTTCGGCCGCCACCGGGATCCGGTGGATCAGCTTGTCGGTACTGGCGTCGATCACCAGGGCCTGGTTCTCCAGGGTGTTGAGCACGATGCCATAGCGGCCATCGCTGCTGAAACGCATTGGCCCCAGGCCCTGCTCGGCCTGGACCGTGTGGCGTAGCTGGTGGTTGCGGGCATCAAACACGCGCACGCTGCCCTCCTCGCCATCGACCACGTACACCGCCTGGGACAACGCCGAATAGCTGACCGACAGCGGGTGCGGGCCAACCTTGATGGTCTTGGCCAGGCGCATTTCCGGGATGTCGATCACGCTCAGGGTGCCGCTGTCGCGGTTGCTGACATAGGCGTAGCGGGAGTCACCACTGAAGGCGATTTCGTGGTGGCCGCCGCCGGTGTTGAAGGTTTTCAGGGTGTTGCGCCCCGGTACGTCTATCACCGTTACCCCGCCCTTGGCCGGGTCGCTGCTGTTGTTGCCTACCCAAAGCCGGTGCTGGTCCGGTTGCAGGGCCACGCGCAGCGGTTGGTCGCCAGCGTCCAGGTCGGCCACGCGGGTGAAGGTCTCGGTGTCGATCACCGAGACCTTGCCGCGCTCGGGAATGGACACGAACACCTGCCTGTCGTCAGCGGTGGCTACCCAGTCCATGGGCCGCCCAGGCAGGTCGATGCGGGCCATGGTGCTGGTCACGCCGCC
The DNA here is from genome assembly GCF_013305685.1 of Pseudomonas sp. 13159349. NCBI lineage: Bacteria > Pseudomonadati > Pseudomonadota > Gammaproteobacteria > Pseudomonadales > Pseudomonadaceae > Pseudomonas > Pseudomonas sp. 13159349. The sequence continues at coordinate 3,371,027 of NZ_CP045553.1, forward strand.
CACCGATACGGTCGGGTCGATCACCGTCAGGCTGGCGTCCTTGTTCATCATCAACAGGAAGTAACTGTTCAGGTCGAGCAAAGGCCGCGCGCCAATGCTGCTTTTGAGGAACAGCGCGACACGGGCCTTGCAGCTCTGGTCGCGGTCGCCCTCCGGGGCCGACTGCGTCGGGTCGAGCCACGCCCCCGGGGCCATGCCCGACAGCGGTTGGCCACTGGCCTGGTCGCTGACCTTGAAACGGATGTTGGCGAAGCTGCCCTCCTGCAGCTGATCCCCCGCCAGCGGCCGGGCCTCGAACTCCACGGTCACACCGTCGCGGCTGAGCCGGTGCGGGGCCTGCGGGTCGGCAGAGCCCTGCAAATACTCGCGCGGATCGCACCACAGGCTTTCATAGGCCACGCCCAGACCGATCAGCGCTGCCCCCAGTGCTACCCCCATGCATGCAAGGCGGGTCTTCTTGTTCATTTTCGCGCCCCCATTTACCGTCACTGCGCCGGTGCCGTTGCCGGCGGCGCTTCATTGGTCACCCGCAAGATCCCCCACAGCCCCGAGAGGTTGCCGTAGGCGGCGTAGTCGCGGAACAGGTAGTCACCCGCCACCGCGTTGGCGCCGCCGGCACTGGGCAGCATGAAGCTGAAGTGCGCAGCCGGCAGCACGCTTTCCTGGGCACCGATGTACATGGCCATCGGGTTGTAGCCGAAGCGCACCGAGCCGATGCCGGGCTGCCACATCGGGTAGCCGTACTCGTCGCTCTTCTCGGCCTGGTAGTTGTGCAGCGGCCACAAGTGGCCATCCAGCTGGTAGACCATGCCGCGGCTGCCGCCACTGGGCATCACGATATGGTTGCGCACTGGCTGGCCGGGCTTGGCGTACAGCACCGGGGTTTGCGGGTCGCCGCCGACCAGGGCGTTGGCGTAGGCCATGTGGGCATTGGGCACATCGCCAAAGCCCAGGCCACCGGCGCGGCCGAAGGGTGAGTCGGGGGCCATGCCGAAGCGCAGCCACAGGGGTTCGGTCTTGTAGTTGACCGCCATGTTGCCGTTGTCCTGCGGGTCGCCGGCGGCGCCGTTGCCTTCGGTATTGATGCCCTCCACCGGGCGGCCGTCGGCCCAGCGCATGTTCAGCGCACGCTGCCAGACCGTGACGAAGTCGCGGTAGTCGGGCTGGCCGGTGACCTTGACCGTGGCCTGGGCCCGTGTTGCGGTGTCCTCGGTCCAGGTGGCTGTCTGTGGCAGGATGCTCATGGCACCCACCAGGCCTTTCTGCGGCTGCTTGATGAAGTCTGACGGGGTCAGGTTGAGGCCGCCGAACTCGATGGCCGTGGTGTTGATGTTGTCCACCGTGCGGCCCAGCTGCGACACCGGCTTGCCTTCACGCTCCAGGTGGCCGGCATAGTACTGGTAGGTACGGGTCGGCCAGGCGCCACTGGTGCCGGCACGCGGGGCTACGGTCTGCACCGGGTTGAGGCCGACGTTGGCGCCATCGGACTTGGTGATGTCGTAGGCCAGCAGCTGGGCATGCAGGCCCACGTGGCTGGACGGCCGCATCAGGTTGTTGGCAAAGGCGGTGGCACCCTCGCTGTCGAAGCGGTCACGCTTGACCACGTTGTGCATCACCGCAGTGCTGGGCAGGTCCGGCATCACCAGCGGCAGGCGGTTTTCCAGGGTGATGCTGATGCACTCGCCGGCATTGGCGCGCAGCACCAGTGGCTCCACGGGCACGCCCGCCTTGAGCTTGCCGGTGGTGGCGTCCAGGTCGGCCTTGCGCACGTACAGGATCGCGGTCGGGTCGTGCAGCGGCGCGCTGTGGCCACCGATGGTGAAGGGTTCCCCATCTTCGGGGTCTACCCCACTGACCAGCGGAATGGTGGTCTTGCGGCTGTTGAACACCAGGGTGCCGCCATTGGCCTTGAGCGGGCCGCCGACATGCTGGCCGACACCGGCCGGGTCATTGATGCTGACGCCGTTGCGGTTCTCGAGAATGTCGTTGGCCAGTGCCGCGACGATTTCGTAGCTGCGCTTGACCGTGGGACGGCTGCCGATGCCATTGGGGTTGGCCGTGGTTTTCGGGCAGATGCCGTCGAAGTTGACGGTGTTGCGCATGGCCACCGGCTGCGGGTTGTTGGGCAGCGGGAACAGGTCGGCACGCTGCGCGGTGTAGTTGCGCATGATGCCCCAGATGCCGTTCCAGTAGCCCTCCAGGGCCGCATCCAGGGAATACAGGTAGTCACCGTTGGTGGCCGCCGAACTGGAGATCATCGACACCGGCGCCATGAAGCCCAATTGCTCGGAAATACCGATCATCTGCGATGACTTCCAGCCCGAGTTGGAGCTGTTGCCGTAGCCGGTGCCGTTCTGCAGCCACTTCACGCCATGCAAGGTGACGTTGTGCTCCTCTTCATGGCCACCGGCGTGCATGCGCAGGCGTACGTTGTCACCGGAGTAGGTGCGCAGCATCGGGGTGAACGGGTCGCCCGGTTCGCTGCCGGCCGCGTTGATGTGCGGCGGGAACAGCGTGGTGCCGCCGGTGGGGCCCACGGCCGAAGTAATCGCCGACGGAGCCAGGTTCATGGCCGGAATCGCCCGGTCGGTACGGGTTTGCAAGGCATAGCTGAGGTCGCCGGCCAGGCCGTCGGCCTGCATGCCACGCTTGCCGTCCGGGCCGACCTTGTTCGGGTCGTACACACGCAGGGCCAGGGGCTCGTTGCGGTAGTTGACGACGAACATGCCCGGGTCATCCACCGAGATTGCCTGCGGGCAGGGCCGGCTTGGGCAGCCCGGGTTGATGCCGCCGCGTTCCTCGACGATGGCCTCCAGCAGGTTCGACGCCTTGCCGCGCACCGGCGGGTTGATGGCGTAGCGGAAGCTGTCGGCGGTGGCCGGGTACGACTGGGCATTGGGGATGCCGTCCGGCCCGGCGCCGACGTACACACCGGCCTCGTAGGCGTGCTGGAAGTCGCTGTATTCCAGGAAGAACTCGCGGTAGCTGTCGTTCTTGCCGTCGCCATCGTGGTCACCGGTCTGGATCACCGCCTGCCACGAGGTCGGGCCACCGTCCTGGCGCGTGGCCGGGTTGTACAGCTTCTCGCCGGTTTCGGCGTGGTACCAGGTGGAGTTGGCCGGTTCGGCCAGTACGGTGGCATACAGCCCAAGCTGCTGGTGGGTCGATGGGCCGAGGTGGTCGTGGGTGAAGATGGTGCCCAGGCCACGGTCGACGTTGTACACGTTCACCAGCGGGTCGGCGAACCAGCGCTGCATGGCCGTGCGTGCGCCCAGCCAGTCGGCCCGGCCGAAGCGGCCGAAGTATGGGTGCTGCCGGGCTTGCGGGCAGGCGGCGGTGCCGTCGCGGCTATCGCCTTGGGTGCAGCCGTTGTAGGCGCGAATGGCCTGCACCCGCTCGACCACGCTGCCGGGCGAGAGGATGCCGTCTTCGTAGTTCCAGCCGTTGGCCGAGCCGTCGGCGGCGGTCAGGTCCCACTTGGGCAGGTGGATGTGCTGGCCGATCACGTCGGTCGGGGTGCGCACCTGGTAATCGTCCATCTCGTAGATGTTCGGGATCAGGTTGGTGTGCTGGTACATGGTGCAGTCGAAGGTGTTCATGCGCATCACCAGTGGCTCTGGCGGGCGCTGCTTGGTAATCACCGGCCAGGCGTCCTCCCACAGGGCGATGATGCGGGCCTGCGGGAAGTGGTAGCCGACCTTGTTGTACACCGCGTCGAACTGGATGTTGGCGCCCTTGTAGATGCGTGGGTGGTCGGCGGTGAAGGCCGAGGAGCCCCGGAAGTTCAGGCCCGAAAGGCTTTCGCCGCTGAAGTACTCGCCTACCCCGGAAGATTGGGTCAGGCGTTTGCCCCGGTCATCCATGCACGGCTCGTAGAACGGCGCGCCGGCAGTCGGCAAGGCGCCATTGGTGCGGAACGCCTTGGCCACCGGCTGGCTGCCGGGGATCAGGGCAAAGCTTTGGTGTTCGGCCTGGGCATGGAACTGCATGGCCGCCTGCTCGACATCGGTACCCTCTTCCGGCAGGTAGATGGGCTTGGCCTTGTGTACCACCTTGGTGAAATCGAGCTTGGTGGTGGTGGTTTCGGCCTCGCCGCCGGCAGATACGCCGTCCAGCGCGTGGCGCCCCAGGCCGCCATCCCAGCCATCGACCTGGTTCGGGTCAAGGTTGGCCCACAGCGCCTTGCCGCTTTCCTTGAGCTGGCGTGCCATGGCCGGGTCGAGCATGTCCAGTGGCGGGGTTGGTGGGCGGTTGCCCACGCTGCTTTCCATGCCGCCGATCCAGAACGGATAGCCAGGGTTTTTCAAGGTGCCGTCGGCGTTGCGGTTGGCGTCACTGCGGTCGACCAGCGCCAGCGAGCCGATGGCCTTGCGAACCGGCTCCCGGTTGGCTGGTTCTTCATCCTCTTCTTCTTCGGGCTCGTCGTCGTCATTGGCGGCAACCAGCTCTTCGGACAGCTTCGGTACCACCACCACCTTGCCTGGCATCGGCGCCATGGCCTTGCCGGGCAGCGGCACGATGGCCGGGATCGGCGTACCCGCAACGATCTCGCCATCGGGCAAGGCCCGCGCGCCAACCGCCGGCTTGCCGCTGCGCAGGGCGAACGGGGTGCTGTGGAAGCCGTTCTCGCCCTGCCCGCTCACTTCCAGGCGGGTGCCTTCCTCGAACACGTCGTGCACCCGCCACATGGCCCACATGCCCTGGGCGAAGTGCGGGTAGAAGTGGCAATGGTAAATGGCATCGCCCGCCACCCGGTTGCGGTTGCCCGCACCGCCGTTGGCGATTTCGTAGGTGTAGCCGACCCCCGCGCCGATGCCCTGGGCATCGATGTAGTCGGAATTGTCGTCATTGGGGTTGAACAGCCACTGGTGGCCGTGCAGGTGGAAGATGTGCTGTTCATGGCCGTTGTGGGTGTTGCGGAACTTGGTGAAGTCACCAATGTAGCTGTGGTGCACGTTGGCCGGTTCCGCCGGGAACAGGGCCATGCTGGCCTTGACCCCGACGGCGCTGGCCGGTGGCACCTCGCCAGGGCGAATGTGCTCCAGGCCGACGTTGGCCGGCACGTCCACCAGGGTACCGACGTCACCGACAGTGTGCGCACTGAGGAAGAACTCCTCATAGGCGCACGACAGGCAGTCGTGCATCGGCCCCACGCCCAGGCGGTTGGCCACCACTTCCGCGCCCATGCCACCGGAACCGTAGTTGATCATGAACGAGTCGCGGGTGGGTTCCAGTACATGGCCCATCACCGGGTCGGCCCAGTAGCCAGGGAACGCCTGGGTGCCGGCGACCTCGTCGGCGAACTGCGAGGCGAAGTCACGGAACGCCTCCAGGCGGTTGGGCAACGCCGGGTTGCGCTTGCCCAGGCTTTCCAGCGGGTAGGTGGATTTGGGGAAGCTGCCATCGGGGTTGGGGCCCATGACGATGGCATCGGTTTCGCTGTTGATGATCTGGTTGCCGTCGACCATGGCAATGATCGGCTTGCCGGCCTTGCCTTCGGCGATCCAGGGTTGCATTTGCGGGTAGCGGGCTTCGTAGTCGATCACCGGCTGGCCGGTGGCGGTACGGCCGGTGGCGGCCAGGCGCATTTCTTCTTCGGTGAGGGTATTGCGGTAGGCGCGGCCGAGTTTGGGCACTACCACTACCTGGCCGAACAGGCCGTTGGCAACGTTGCCCGCAGTGCCCTCGCCGCCGAAGGTGGCGGCTTTGCTGGTGGCGGCGAAAGCGCCTTCGCGTTCGGCGTACAAGGTATAGCTGCGGGTGCTGCCGGGGCTGACGAAGAAGTTGCCGTTACGCCCGGTGTAGGCCGAAATGTCGGCGATGCTGTTGACCGCCTGCATGCCGTTGACCTGGAAGCCGACCATGCGTTCGGCCACTTGTTCATCGGCGACGAAGCCTTCGGCGGCTTCATTTTCGAGCTCCGGCCCCTCCTCTTCGCCCTCAGGCTCTTCGGCCTCGATGCCGTCCTTGTTGGGGTTGGCCTTGTAGTCGAGCAGGTTGGTCAGGTTGACGGTAAGGCATTCACCGGCGGCCACCCGCAGCACGATGGGCCGCGGGCGCTTGTCCGGGCGCAGGGTGACCTTGCCCGGTACCGCCGCCCCGCCGCTGCTGAGGGGGACCATCTTGTCGTCCACCACATCCTCGCGCAGGGCGAACATCATGCCGTTGGCGTTTTGCGCGCCAAGGCGGTTGAACATCAGTGGCTGGTCCAGCGCCACAACGTTGGCGACCAGGGTGCGCTGGCACTGCACGGCGGCTTCGCTGGTCGACTCCCAGCCGAGCAAGGCCAGAACGAGTGATGACAGGATGGGGCCTTTGAGTGGCATGGACATGCTGCACCTCCGGGACACAAGATCTCTGCGTGGAGCTGGAGCAAGGTGTATGCCAGGAGCGGATTGCTTTAATTTTCAGTTGGTTGCAGCGGCAAACGAAACAGATTGGGGAGGATTCCCCAGCGGCTTTCCCCGAAACGGGGGGTGGGTTGCGGGTGTTCATCACGAGGTTTTTAGCGGCTGTAAGACATTTCTGAACATGAAACCAAATACTCCAGAAACGACCCGCTTGGGAATTATCCTACGCGCGCTGCCGAACTATCGCTGTTGTCGGGGAAACACCTCACGGATAACGTTTTCGGGTCGCTCCGGCGACCGGGTGTGAGAACCCGACGGGTAGATTTGGTAACACCGTCATGGTGGCCGTACGTGGGCAGGCTTTTGCCTGGCCGAGTCTTTACCAATTCTCCTCGGTTTCTCACCCCACGTATGGCTGCCACCTTCAATCCGTGAGATGAACGAAGTTGAGCTGACCAAGAATACCTTGCGCTAAAGCTCAGGGTTCTGCCTGTGCTGGCCTCATCGCCGGCAAGCCAGCTCCCACAGGTACAGCATTGCTTTCGAGGTTATCGCTGTACCTGTGGGAGCGGCCTTGTGTCGCGAAAGGGCCGCAACGCGGCCCCAGGGTTGATGCGCAACAGTTAAAATTGCTGGGGCTGCTTTGCAGCCCTTTCGCGACACAAGGCCGCTCCCACACAGATCGCGCCACCTTTTGGAATTTGAGCAAGACAGTTGCTCCCAAGTACTGCGCATGGCTTGAAACCGATGCGGTCGGTGTAGGAGCGGCCTTGTGTCGCGATGGGGCGCGCAGCGGCCCCAGGATCTTGGCTGCGATGCGGATATCGCTGGGGCCGCGTTGCGGCCCGATCGCGACACAAGGCCGCTCCTACAAGGGGTCTGCGCAGTCCAGGGGATTGATGTCACCCAACCAGGGCGCGTACGCAGAAGTACAGGATCGACGGGCCCATCAGGCAGCCCAACCCGGTATGGAAGGTGGCTGTCAGTGCCCCGTACGGCACCAGGCGCCGGTCGGTCGCCGCCAGCCCGGCCGTCACCCCCGACACCGTCCCCGCCAACCCGCCGAACACCATCGCCGAACGTGGGTTGTCCAGCGCCAGCAGGCGCGCTGATACCGGGGTAAACACCATCACCAGGATCGCCTTGATCAGCCCGGTAGCAATCGACAGCGCCATCACGTCCGAGCTGGCCCCCAGCGCCGCCCCGGTCACCGGCCCGACGATATAGGTCACCGCACCCGCACCGATGGTGGTCATGCTCACCGCATCACGGTAACCGAAGGCGTAGGCCACCGCAGCGCCGACAATGAACGGCAGCACCGTGCCGAGCAGCAGCGCCACCGCGCCGATCATCCCGGCCCTGCGCGCCTCGGTGGCCTGCACTTCGAAGGCCGTGGCGACAATGGCGAAGTCGCGTAGCATGGCCCCGCCCATCAGGCCGATGCCGGAGAACAGCGCCATGTCGGCCAGGCCTTTCTGGCCACCGGTAATGGTGCCGCCGACCCAGGCCAGCACCAGGCCGATGACGATGGCGATGGCCGAGCCGTGCACGCGGCCGAAGGTCAGGTACTTCGACAGCACCACCGACAACCACATGATCGCGCCCACCACCGCAAAGGCAGTGATCAAACCGTTATGTTCCAGGGCATTGTCAATGATCGGCCACATGATCAACGCCCTCCTGCAGGGGCGGCCTGCACATTGCTTTCGGGGCCGGCCTCCACTGCCGGCAGGGGTTCGCCGCGGTGGCTGCGGCTGATCAGGGCAATGGTCGCACCGCACACCAGTACCGCACCCACTGCCGCCAGCAGCGCCACCGGCCCGCCGTGCAGGGCGGTGACCACGTTCTGCTGGGCGGCCATGGCCACCACCACGGGGATATACATGGCGCCCCAGAAGCCCACGCCGAACTCGCATTCCTTGCTCATGCCGCCGTTGCGGTGCATGTACAGGCGTGCGCAGATCAGCAGGATCATGGCGATGCCGACCCCGCCCACATTGGATTTGACGCCCAGCAGCACGCCCAGGAAGTCGCCGACGATGACGCCGGCAAGCGTGCAGACCGCCAGCAGTGCCACACCATAGATGATCATTGTTGTTGTCCTCAGGTAGTGTCGAAGTTGCTTGTTGTTGTTCTTCGTAAACACACTTTTGTGCAGCTTTCGCGGTCATTGTGGGAGCGGGCGTGCCCGCGAACACGGGCAAAGCCCGTGCCATTCACCGAGGTGCCTGCTTCGCGGGCACGCCCGCTCCCACTGGGATCACCATCCTCCGCGGTGTTGCCATCATCGTTCGTCGGCCACCTCCTGGCGCAGTAGCGCATCCAGGGTGTCCCAGCGGGTGCCTTCAACAGCAACCACCCTGCCCTGTTCGAACACCGGCCGGGCCAGCCCGCCGAGCACGTTGCCGGGCGGCGATTCCAGGTGCAGGCGCACACCACGCTCATAGGCGTTGCGCAACGTAGCACGCCAGTCGATCACCCGCGCCATGTTGCCGGCCAGGTCGTCGCGCAGACGCTGTGGGTCGAATATCGGCCGAGCGCTGCTGCCGCTGAGGTAGGTGATACGCGGTCGCTGCAGCTCGACCGTGGCGAAGGCACTGGCCAGTTCGGCCGCCGGGCCATCCAGCAACGGGCAATGCGACGGCACGCTGACCGCCAGGCGCCGGGCCACGCCCTGGCCCAGCCGGCGTGCCTTGGCGGCAACCGCAGCCATCGCGCCATCGCTACCGGCGATGACGATCTGGTTGTCGCTGTTGAGGTTGGCGACATACACCTCGCCGCCCGCATCGCTCAGCAAGCGTTCGACACAGGCCAGGTCCAGGCCGCTGAGTGCGGTCATGCCGTAGCCTTGCGGATAGGCGCGCTGCATCAGTTCGCCACGCAGGGCAACCAGGCGCACGGCATCGGCAAAGCCCAGGGCGCCCGCCGTGACCGCCGCCGGGTAGGCGCCAATCGACAAGCCCGCCACGTAATCCGGCGCGGGGCTGCGCTGCATCAGCCAGCGCGCCCAGGCCACGCCAGCCAGCAGCAGGCACAGCTGCACGGCACGGGTCGTCTGCAGGGCCTGCTGGCTGTCCAGCGCCAGGGCCTGCTCGCCGAGGGTGTCACTGGCCTCTTCCAGCAATTGCCCGGCACCCTCAGGCAGGCGCTGCAGCATGCCCACCTGCTGGGCGCCCTGGCCGGGGAAGGCGAACAGGCTGCTCATGCTGCACGCTCCATCGCTGCCCATGAGTCGCTGACCAGGCGTGGGCCATGGGCCGACTTGAGCAGCACGCGGCGGGCGAAGCCGGCCCACTCACGCAGAGCGACAGCACCCGCCGGGGTTTCCAGCTGCAGGTCGATACGACAAGGCGCGCAATCGAGGATATCCAGCAGCTCACGCGCCTGCGCCCTGCCCAGCGGTTGTGGCGTACGCAGCAGCAAGTCCAGGTCGCTGTCGGCGTGTACCACCTCCATACCGGTCGCGATCTGGTACCCCACCCCACCTGTCGGCCCCCAGGCCAGGCCGCTGGCATCCAGTACCGGGGCGACCGAGGCCAGGGCCTGCAATGCAGGCCAAGGGCTTTCAGCTTGCCAGCGCAGCGCTTCGGGGCCTTGCTGACACTGGATATCGGCCAGCCGCATCAGTACACCCGACCGCTGCGCCCTGCCCTGGCCACGCAGCCCCACCGCCACCCAGCCGTCCGCACAAGTGGCACGGCGCACCACCACCGGCTGGCCGCTCAGCAGCACATCCTGCGCCCACCGCGGCGCATCAGCAGGCAGGCACGATACGGGCATGCCCCAGAGCAGGTCGTGCGGCCTTGGCGCGTTCATCTCAAGCGCCCTGCCACTGGCGGCGCAGATGTTCGCGCACCTGGCGCGAGGCGCTGCGGTTTTCGCCCCCCAGCCGCGACGACAGGTCGCTCGAGCTGCCGATGTCGCGCACTGCATCTGCCAGGCAGGCACGTACCTGGGCGATGTCGGCACTGCTCGGAGTCTCGGCGCTGCCCACCGTCAGGCGGCGCCACAGCAGGCCCAGCGAGGCGTAGCTGGCCAGGTCATAGGCCATCGGCGGCACCTCGGCGGCCAGGGCTTCCAGTTGCTCGACGCTGCGCAGGGTGATGCGCGCCGCCGCCGCCTTGCCCATGGCGTGCACCATGACCCCGGCATCGTCCAGGGCTATCAGGCGCTGGGCCTGGTAACCGTGGGCCAGGAAGGCACCAGACATGGCCTTGCCGACCAGCAGGCCGATCACCGGGTGCCCGGCCAGCCGCGCCTGGGCATAGGCCTGTACCGCAGCGGCCAAAGCCTGGTGAATACCCAACGCCTCCTCACGGCGGCCATAGGCCTGGCTGGGCACGTCGATCACCGCGACGATGGCGCGCTTCTGGCCATGGCGGTCAGCCTCGACCGCTTCGCTCACGGCCTTGGCCAGCCCCCAGCCTTCCAGCAGGCCGACTTCGCCAGAGCGCGCCCGGGGGAACGGGTTGTCGGCGTCCGGCACCACGGCGATGAAACGCGCCAGGCGGTTGTCCAGTTCGCCATCGATTACCCGCAACGACGCGGGGTAGCCGGGCACGGCTTGCCCGCCGGCGAGGCCCGGCAGCCAGTTCAAGGCACGGTTCATTTGGCTTCTCCTTGGTACAGGTCACGCACGGCAGCGGCATCCAGTTGCGTGCAGTCATCGCCCAGCCGGGCCAGGCGTTCGAGGAACCAGGCGTGTTGACCGGCGCGATCCCTTGAAGGCTCGTCGAGCAATTGCAGCAAGCGTTCGCGCAAAGTCTCGATGTCATCGGCCACACAGGCATCGACCAGGCCGCTGGCGTGGCGCTGCTCGCCGCCGGTCAAGCTCCAGATGAAGGGACGGTCCTTGGCATCGTATTCACCGATGCCCGCTTCCTGCTCGATTACCTGCGGGCCGTTGAGGCCCACGCGGGCTTCGCGGGTGACCAGCAAGTGGCTGCACAGGCCGGCGGCGATGGACATGCCGCCGAAACAGCCGACCGAACCTGCGACCAGGCCGACCACCGGCTGCCAGGCGCACAGCTCGACAATCGCCGCCTGTATTTCGGCAATCGCCGCCAGACCCAAGTTGGCTTCCTGCAGGCGTACTCCGCCGGTTTCCAGCAGCAGCACGGCGCAGGTGGGGATGCCGTTGCGGTTGTCTTCGATGGCCAGCTCCAGCGCACCGGCGATCTTGGCACCACCCACCTCGCCCATGCTGCCGCCCTGGAAACTGCCTTCGATGGCAGCGACCACAGCGTTTCGCCCGTTCAGCAGGCCCTTGGCGATGACCACGCCATCATCGGCCTGCGGCACGATGCCCTGGCGCGGCAGCCACGGTGACATCAACCGGTCGAACGGGCCCAGCAGCTCACGGAAGCTGCCCGGGTCGAGCACGGCGCGGGCGCGCTGGCGGGCACCCAGTTCGACAAAGCTGCGGCTGTGCAGCAGGCGTGCGATATCAGTCATGGGCGATCTCCTCGAAGCCTTGCTCCAGGCGCAAGCGCACCACGCCTGGGGTGGCACCAAAATCATGGATGTCGATGTTGACGGCCGGCCAGGTGCGGCCTTCGAACAGGCGCTGGAACAGCTGCGCCCAGCGGGCAGCGCTGCCGTTGACCGAAGTCACCACCTTGATTTGCAGGCTGCCGGCGGTGCCGGGCTCGATCAGCACTTCAAGGTCGCCGGAGCTGACGCAGCCCACCAGCGTGCGGCCACGCCCAGGGGCGGCGGCGGGGAATTGAAAGGTCAGGGTTTCCATGTCACAGGCTCCCGGCTTTGTCGAGGAACAGGCAGGCGGCCAGCAGATCGGCGGCGCCGCCCGGTGAGGCATTCAGCTGAAGCAGGTGCTGGTCCAGCCGGCGCAGCTGCCGCCGCCCGGCCAGCGTGGCGCTGCCGCCTTCGCTCAGCACGGTACGGGCGCCGTGCTGGACGGCAGCCAGCCCGGTCGGGCCGCTGCGCCAGAGCACGCAGGTATCGTTGAGCACGGCCATGATCGCCAGCAGCGCGTCGAGCCGGGCGTGGGGCTCGCTGGCACCTGCGGCGCGGCTGCGCTGCAGCTGTGGCAGGCCGTGACCGATAACCGCCGGGAAGCCTTGTTGCGCCTGTTCGCGGGCGCCGCCAGTGCCATAGCGGCGGCGTACCTGCAGGCCATGGCTGTCCTGGGTGGTCATGGCGGGGTCGTCGAACAGTGCGATGCGCCCGGCACGGGCAGCCAGGGTGTTGGTATCGGCCTGGGTGTCGAGGGCCTTGGATGCTACCAGCAGGCCGAGGGCCCAGATTGCGCCGCGGTGGGTGTTGACCCCACCGGTCGCGGCCAGCATCGCCGCCTCGCCTTCGCGGCCGAGCTGGCCCAAGGTGGCGCGCAGGGGCTGGCCGAGGGTGCCGATGGCCTGGGCGGCTTCGGCCATGTTGCGCAAGCAAGGCCACAGGGCCAGGGCCGAGGCATGCATCAGGGCCAGGGTCATGTCGTGGTGGGCGCCATTGCCACGGCGGTCGACCAGGCCGGGTTTGGGGGACAGGTCGGCTTCGTCGATCAGGGCTTCCACGGCCAGGTCGGCCAGGTGGTCGGCCAGGGGTAATTCGGTTGCCTGTGCTGGCCTCTTCGCGGGCACGCCCGCTCCCACAGGGACCGCGCAATCTTCAAATGGATCACTATTCCTGTGCTCGCGAAGAATCCCACGCGGTTGCAAGTCGAGTGCTTTCATCACCAGCTCCTGAACCGTGCAGGCGGGTTGTAGAGGCCGCCGGACCATTCGACCAGGTCGGCGATGCTGCGCGCGGCCAGCAGTTCGCGGCTGGCGTCGGTGCGGCGGATGCCGAGGTCTTCGGGCAAGGCGACCAGGCCTTGCTGGCGCAGGCGCTGAGTGTCCTTGGGGTCGTGCCGCAGGCCGATGGCGGTAACCCCGGCCACGGCGGCGATCATCTGCTGGCGCTCTTCCAGGCTGCGGGCCTTGTACATGTAGGCAATGCCCTCCTCGGTCAGCAGGTGGGTAACGTCGTCGCCGTAGATCATCACCGGCGCCAGCGGCATGCCGGCTTTCCTGGCCACTTCCACGGCATCGAGGGTTTCCACGAAGGTGGGCTTGCCGCCTTCCTGGTAGGTCTCGACCATCTGCACCACCAGCTTGCGACCGCGTTCGAGCATTGTTTCCGGCACGGTCATGTCGAGCCAGGCCGGGGTCGCATGGCGCCGGCCACGGGGGTCGTGGCCCATGTTCGGGGCACCGCCGAAGCCGGCCAGGCGGCCGCGGGTCACGGTCGAGGAATGGCCATCGCCATCCACCTGCAGGGTGGCGCCAATGAACAGGTCGACGGCGTACTGCCCGGCCAGCTGGCACATCATGCGGTTGGAACGCAGCGAACCATCACGACCGGTGAAGAATACGTCCGGGCGCTGGGCGATGTAGTCCTCCATGCCCAGCTCGGTGCCGAAGCAGTGCACGCTTTCCACCCAGCCGGTCTCGATGGCCGGGATCAGTGTCGGGTGCGGGTTGAGTGTCCAGTTGCGGCAGATCTTGCCCTTCAGGCCCAGGGATTCGCCATAGGTGGGCAGGATCAGCTCGATGGCGGCGGTGTTGAAGCCAATGCCATGGTTCAGCGACTGCACCTGGTGCTTTTCGTAGATGCCGCGAATGGCCATCATCGCCATCAGCACATGCACCGGCTTGATATGGCGCGGGTCGCGGGTGAACAGCGGCTCTATATAGAAAGGCTGGTCGGCAACCACCACGAAATCGACCCAGGATGCCGGGATATCGACCCGTGGCAGGTCATCCACGCGGTCCACCAGCTGGTTGACCTGGGCAATGACGATGCCGTCGCTGAACGCAGCCGGCTCCACCAAGGCCGGGGTGTCTTCGGTGCTGGGGCCGGTGAACAGGTTGCCGTCGCGATCGGCCATGAAGCCAGCCACCAGGGTGACGTTGGGGATCAGGTCGACCAGCAGCCGCGAGTACAGCTCGATATAGGTGTGGATGGCACCGACTTCGAGCAGGCCGTCTTCCAGCAGTTGGCCAATGCGCAGGCTCTGCGGGCCGGCGAACGAGAAGTCGAGCTTGCGGGCGATGCCACGCTCGAACAGGTCCAGGTGCTCGGCCCGGCTGACGCTGGGCATGATCATGTGCAGGTCGTGCAGGCGGCCAGGGTCGACCTTGGCCAGCGCGCGGGAAAGGAAGTCGGCCTGCTTCTGGTTGTTGCCTTCGAGCACTACCCGGTCGCCGGGGGCCAGCAGCAGTTCCAGGGCTTCGACGATACGCTCGGTGGGCAGCACCACGCCGTCGGCGAGGTGGCGGACCCGGTCAAGGCGGCGCTGCTTTTCGGCGCGCCGCCGCGACCATTGCGGCGGTGGATTCTTGGTTGTTGTCATGGTGACTCCACGGGTTCGCTGTCGTGGGGGTCACCTTAGGGCTGGGGTGGTTGCGCATCAATCAAGCTCAGGCACTGATCGTTACGGTCAGGGTAACGATTTAGCATATGCGCTGTCGCTCATGGCCCTATCGCCGGCAAGCCAGCTCCCACAGGTACAGCGCAGGCCTTGAAAGTTGTGCGGTACCTGTGGGAGCTGGCTTGCCGGCGATAGGGCCAGCCCGGCCAACCTGAAACCTTGCTAGAGTGGCGTTATCGCCACACAAGACAAAAATGCAGAATCCCCCTGCAGATTTGTCGATTGTGCAAGGCAAATTCGCATGACAGGATCCTGCGATCCTCCAGCGAACTCCAGACTTCACTTGGAAAATCAATAACAAAGCAGGGAGAACGCAATGACTGCGCACGCTCATACCTCGGCAACCGACCATGTGCTGGCCGAGGTCCGCAACCAGATCGGCCATCTGACCCTGAACCGCCCCGCCGGCCTCAATGCCCTGACCCTGGACATGGTCCGCAGCCTGCGCCAGCACCTCGACCAGTGGGCCGAAGACCCGCACGTGCACGCCGTGGTACTGCGTGGCGAAGGCCCGAAAGGGTTCTGCGCCGGTGGCGATATCCGCTCGCTGCACGACAGTTTCAAGGCCGGCGAAACGCTGCATGAAACCTTCTTCGTCGAGGAATACGCCCTCGACCTGGCCATCCACCGCTACCGCAAGCCGGTGCTGGTGCTGATGGACGGCTTCACCCTCGGTGGCGGCATGGGCCTGGCCCAGGGCTGCGACCTGCGCGTGGTCACCGAACGCAGCCGCCTGGGCATGCCCGAAGTGGCAATCGGCTACTTCCCGGATGTGGGTGGCAGCTACTTCCTGTCGCGCCTCCCCGGTGAACTGGGCATCTACCTGGGCGTCAGCGGCAGCCAGATCCAGGCCGCCGATGCACTGTACTGCGGCCTGGCCGATTGGTACCTGGCCAGCGACCAGCTGGCAGCCCTCGACCAGGGCCTGGACCAGCTGCACTTCGGCGACCAGCCACTCAAGGACCTGCAGAACCTGCTGGCCAAGCTCGGCACCCAGGTGCTCGACGATGCGCCGCTGGAAAAACTGCGCCCGGTCATCGACCACTTCTTCGCCCTGCCCGACGTGCCTGCCATGGTCGAGCAACTGCGTGCCGTGAGCATTGGCGACAGCCACGCCTGGGCGGTAGCCACCGCCGACCAGCTGGAAAGCCGCTCGCCGCTGGCCATGGCGGTTACTCTGGAGATGCTGCGCCGGGGTCGCCACCTGAGCCTTGACGACTGCTTTGCCATGGAGCTGCACCTGGACCGCCAGTGGTTCCAGCACGGCGACATCATCGAAGGCGTGCGCGCGCTGATCATCGACAAGGACAAGCAGCCACGCTGGAACCCTCCGACCCTGGCCGCACTGCACCGCCAGCGGGTCGACCAATTCTTCGAAGGCCTGTGAGCCCGGGAGTACACAGATGCAAGACCTGGAACTGAGCGAAGAACAGATCATGATCCGCGACATGGCCCGGGACTTTGCCCGTGGCGAGATCGCCCCGCATGCCCAGGCCTGGGAAAAGGCCGGCTGGATCGACGATGGCGTGGTACGCAAGATGGGCGAACTGGGCCTGCTGGGCATGGTGGTGCCGGAAGACTTCGGCGGCAGCTACACCGACTATGTCGCCTATGCCCTGGCGGTGGAAGAGATCGCCGCCGGCTGCGGCGCCACCGGAGCGATGATGAGCATCCACAACTCGGTGGGCTGCGGCCCGCTGCTGGCCTATGGCACGGCCGAACAGCAACAGCAGTGGCTGCCACGCCTGGCCACCGGCGAGGTGATCGGCTGCTTCTGTCTGACCGAGCCACAGGCCGGTTCCGAGGCGCACAACCTGCGCACCCGCGCCGAACTGGTGGATGGCCAGTGGGTGATCAACGGTGCCAAGCAGTTCGTCAGCAACGCTCGCCGCGCCGGCCTGGCCATCGTCTTCGCGGTGACCGACCCGGAGCTGGGCAAAAAGGGCCTGTCGGCGTTCCTGGTGCCCACCGACAACCCGGGCTTCAAGGTCGATCGCAGCGAGCACAAGATGGGCATCCGCGCTTCCGACACCTGCGCGGTCACCTTCGACAACTGCCGCATCCCTGCCGCCAACATCCTCGGTGAGCGTGGCAAGGGCCTGGCCATCGCCCTGTCCAACCTCGAGGGTGGCCGTATCGGCATTGCTGCCCAGGCACTGGGCATTGCCCGCGCCGCATTCGAGGCGGCGTTGGCCTACTCGCGTGATCGGGTGCAGTTCGGCAAGCCGATCAACGAACACCAGAGCATCGCCAACCTGCTGGCCGACATGCAGGTGCAGGTGAATGCCGCGCGCTTGCTGATCCTGCATGCCGCGCGCCTGCGCAGCGCCGGCAAGCCGTGCCTGTCGGAAGCTTCGCAGGCCAAGCTGTTCGCCTCGGAGATGGCCGAGCGGGTGTGTTCGATGGCGATCCAGGTGCATGGCGGGTATGGCTACCTGGAGGATTACCCGGTCGAGCGCTACTACCGCGATGCGCGGATCACGCAGATCTATGAAGGGTCTAGCGAGATCCAGCGGATGCTGATTGCGCGGGAGTTGAAGCACTACCCGCTTTAAAACCTTGCGCGATCCCTGTAGGAGCGGCCTTGTGTCGCGATAGGGCCGCATGGCGGCCCCAGCAATTTGTGCATCGAAGCTGACATCCTGGGGCCGCTTTGCGGCCCTATCGCGACACAAGGCCGCTCCTACAAGGGCCAGCGTTAACCGCCCCGCACTCGGCTATCGCCAATACCGCGAATCATCCACCACCCTGGCATGCCCCTCGAACAGTGCCGGCAACTGCTCCTTGAGGTAGTCGATCCAGGTGCGCACCTTGGCATCCAGGTAATGCCGTGACGGGTAAATCGCATAAAGCGCGCTCTCGCGCAGGCGATACGGCGCCAGCAAGCGGCACAACCGCCCCTGCTCGATCGCCTGGCTGGCGGTGTAGAACGGCAGCAGGCCAATGCCCATGCCCAGCTCGCTGGCCACCAGCATGGCGTCGGCGACGTTGGTGGAAAAACTGTCGTTCGGCGCGATCACGCACTGGTCCACCCCTTGCGGGAACACCCAGTCACCTTCGTACATCGGATAAGCCATGCGCAGGCAACGGTGCTGGTGCAGGTCTTCCGGGCGCTCTGGCACGCCGTGGGCCAACAGGTAGCTCGGCGCCGCGCAGGGGATGCTGAAAATGTTGCCCAGCGGCACAGCGATCAGCTGCGAATCCGGCAACGCACCGTCCACGGTAATCACCACGTCATGCCCTTCGGCCAGCGGGTCGGGGTTGCGCTGGGACAGGGTCAGTTCGATCACCACCTCCGGGCACAATGCGTTGTAGCCGGCCACCAGCGGCATCAGCAACAGGCCCATCCCGTGCGGGCAGTGCAAGCGCAGGCGGCCGCGGGGCGTGAGGTGCGCGCCACGGGCTTCACCCACCGCCTCTTCGGTCAGCAACATGATCTGCCGCGCGCGCTCGAGAAACCGCTCGCCCGCCTCGCTCATGCGCAAACGCCGCGTGGTGCGGTGCAGCAGGCGGGTCTGCAGCTGGTTTTCCAGCTCGGCAACGATACGCGAAACCTGCGCCGCGGAAATATCCAGGGCATTGGCGGCCGCAGCGAAGCTGCCGCATTCCACCACACGGGCGAAGGTACGCATGGCATGCAGCATGTCCATGAAGGTGCTCCTTGTTCGGTCTTATTCTTGCGTTACAGGCAGGAATCTATCACGGGTTAGCCCATTTATTGTGGATGGCCAATGAATGGATCATTAGTCATACATTGAAAAAAGGAGCCTGCCATGAAACGTTCGATCGCTGTCCTTGCCGTTACCGCTGCCCTCGCCTCGTTCGGTGCCCTTGCCGACACCGGCAGCAACCAGCCGGTCAGCAGCAGCAATTACGAATACGGCATGCCGCTGGACGTGGCCAAGGTCATCTCCATCACCCCGCCCAGCAACGCCGCCGACTGCCAGGTTGGTACCGCGCACATGGTGTATGTAGACCACCAGGGCCAGAAGCGCGAAATCGACTACCGGGAAATGGGCAACTGCTCGCAGCAGTGAGTCAGGCCAGCACCTCGGTGATCCAGCCGACCTGTTGCCTGAAGTCGTCGATTTTCGCCTGAGGCACCGCACCGCGGGCCCGCTCGAAGTTTGCCAGGGTCTGCTGCTTCTGCCGCAGCATGCGCCGCCACTTGACCAGAAACGCCTCGCTTTTCTCCTGCACCAGCACCGGGCCGAAGTACAGCTGTTCAGCGGTGTACGCCGCCCCGCCTGGCTCGGCGACGATGATCTCGTAGTCGAAGCGGTTCTCCCGCAGCAGTTCTTCGCTGACGATCCGGTAACCATTGCCCATCAGCCACTGGCGCAGTTCGCGCTCGGCGCCATTGGGCTGCAGCACCAGGCGCGTGACGCCACCCAGGCGCTGCTTGCCGGCCTCGAGGATCTCGCACATGGTGTCGCCACCCATGCCGCAGATGCTGATCACCGAGATGCGATCTTCCGGCTCGACCGCTGCCAGGCCATCGGCCAGGCGCACGCAGACCCGCCCTTCCAGGCCGTTCCTGCGCACGTTGCGCTGGGCCGAGGCGAACGGCGTCTGCGCCACCTCGCCCGCTACCGCCGCGTCCAGTATGCCGCGCAGCATCAGGGCCACCGGCAGGTAACCATGGTCCGAGCCGATGTCGGCCAGGCGCGCGCCTTGCGGTACTTGTGCAGCCACGCGCTCCAGGCGCCTGGACAATGTCTGTTCGTTCAACGTAAACCCCTGCTTTGCAATCGGCCGCGATTCTGACGGCGAACGCCACGCATTTCAAACACCGGGGCGCCCTCGACCGGGCCGGCGCGCTCGCGTAGGCTTGCCGCTTTCCTTCCGTAGCAAGGCAAAACACACCATGGCACAAGCAGACATCATCTACACCCCGGACCCGGACGCCGAGTCGATTTCTTCCGACGTTGCCGAATACAACGGCGTGCTGGTCACCACGCAGATCCCGACCCACGCTGATGGCAGCCTGGAGCTCGGCGGCATCGTCGAGCAGAGCGAGTGCACCCTGCAGGCACTGAAGGTGGCGCTGGAGAAGGCCGGCAGCGGCATGGACCGCGTGCTGCACCTGACCATCTACCTCACCGACATGGCCGACCGCGCGGCATTCAACGAGGTGTACCAGCGCTTCTTCAGCAAGCCCTGGCCGGTACGCGCCGCCGTGGGCGTGGCTGCACTGGCGTTCGAAGGCATGCGCGTGGAAGTGACCGCAATGGCTGCCAAGCGCTGACTTTTGCCTGAGGCACGATCCTTGTAGGAGCGGCCTTGTGTCGCGATGGGGTGCAAAGCACCCCCAGATTCTCAGCTCCGCAGCATATATTGCCGGGGCCGCGTTGCGGCCCTTCGCGACACAAGGCCGCTCCTACAAGCACCCCGATGATGCCGCCAGCCCGTTTCGCCGCTACAATGCCCGCCTAAACCGTGACAGCCCGAACCTATAACGACATGTCCCTTCCAAAGAATCACCTGGAACTGCTCAGCCCTGCCCGTGACGTGGCCATCGCCCGCGAAGCGATCCTGCACGGCGCAGACGCCATCTACATCGGTGGCCCTAGCTTCGGCGCGCGCCATAACGCCTGCAACGAAGTCAGCGATATCGCCGAACTGGTCGAGTTCGCCCATCGCTACCATGCACGCGTGTTCACCACCATCAACACCATCCTCCACGACAACGAGCTGGAGCCCGCGCGCAAGCTGATCCACCAGCTGTACGACGCTGGTGTCGACGCACTGATCGTGCAGGACCTCGGGGTGATGGAGCTGGACATCCCGCCGATCGAGCTGCACGCCAGCACCCAGACCGACATCCGCACCCTGGAACGGGCCAGGTTCCTCGACCAGGCCGGCTTCTCCCAGCTGGTGCTGGCGCGTGAGCTGAACCTGCAGCAGATCCGCGCCATCGCCGCCGAAACCGACGCCGCCATCGAATTCTTCATCCACGGTGCGCTGTGCGTGGCCTTCTCCGGCCAGTGCAACATCTCCCATGCGCAGACCGGCCGCAGCGCCAACCGCGGCGACTGCTCGCAAGCCTGCCGCCTGCCCTACACCCTGAAGGATGACCAGGGCCGCGTGGTCGCGTTCGAGAAGCACCTGCTGTCGATGAAGGACAACAACCAGACCGCCAACCTGGCTGACCTGGTCGACGCCGGCGTGCGCTCGTTCAAGATCGAAGGCCGCTACAAGGACGTGGCCTATGTGAAGAACATCACCGCCCACTACCGCAAGGAACTCGACGCCATCCTCGAAGGCCGCCCTGAGCTGGCCCGTGCCTCCAGCGGCCGCACCCAGCACTTCTTCGTGCCCGACCCGGACAAGACCTTCCACCGCGGCAGCACCGACTACTTCGTCACCGACCGCAAGGTCGACATCGGCGCCTTCGACTCGCCAACCTTCACCGGCCTGCCGGTGGGCGTGGTGGAAAAGGTCGGCAAGCGTGACATGCAGGTGGTCACCGAGGTGCCGCTGACCAACGGTGACGGCCTCAATGTGCTGGTGAAGCGTGAGGTGGTGGGCTTCCGTGCCAACATCGCCGAACCGCGTGGCGAATTCGAGGAAGACGGCGAGAAGCGCTACCGCTACCGCGTCGAGCCCAACGAAATGCCTGAAGGCCTGCACAAGCTGCGGCCCAACCACCCGCTGTCGCGCAACCTCGACCACAACTGGCAGCAGGCCCTGCAACGCACCTCGGCCGAGCGCCGCGTCGGCGTGCAATGGCACGCGGTACTGCGCGAGCAACGCCTGGTGTTGACAGTCACCAGCGAGGAAGGCGTGAGCACGCAAGTGGCACTGGAAGGCCCGTTCGGCCCGGCCAACAAGCCGCAGCAGGCGCTGGACCAGCTGCACGACCTGCTCGGCCAGCTGGGCACCACCATGTACCACGCCGACAGCATCGAGCTGGACGCCCCGCAGGCTTACTTCATCCCCAACTCGCAGCTCAAGGCCCTGCGCCGCGAAGCCATCGAGGCGCTGACTGCAGCACGGGTGCAGGCGCACCCGCGTGGCGGGCGCAAGGCCGAGACCACGCCACCGCCGGTTTACCCAGAGTCGCACCTGTCGTTCCTGGCCAACGTGTACAACCAGAAGGCCCGCGACTTCTACCACCGCCACGGCGTGCAGCTGATCGACGCAGCCTACGAGGCCCATGAAGAGCACGGCGAAGTTCCGGTGATGATTACCAAGCACTGCCTGCGCTTCTCCTTCAACCTGTGCCCCAAGCAGGCCAAGGGCGTGACCGGCGTGCGCACCAAGGTGGCGCCGATGCAGCTGATCCAGGGTGATGAAGTGCTGACCCTGAAGTTCGACTGCAAGCCGTGCGAAATGCACGTGATCGGCAAGATGAAAAGCCACATCATCGACCTGCCGACCCCGGGCAGCGCGGTGGCCCAGGTGGTTGGGCACATCAGCCCGGAAGACTTGCTGAAGACCATTCCGCGCGGGCCGCATTGATCGGTGGCCTGCAAGGGCCTTTTTGCGGCTGAAGCCGCCTGCATGATGATACTCGAAGGGGTGGTGGGACGACTCGGGAAGACCCGACAATGCTCGCCTGCAAAAAACCGTTTGCCCCCGCGCAAACCTGCGCCCGCCAAGCCCTTCTTGTACACTCCTCGCATTAGCCCCCACCTGCACATTTTTTTGGTGAACGCATGATCGAGGTAACCGAGGTTTCCATTGCCGAGCTGCGCGATGCGCTCGAGTCGGGCCGCACGACGGCGGTCGAGCTGGTCCAGGCCTACCTGGCGCGCATCGACGCCTACGATGGCGCCGACACCGCCACCGCCCTGAACGCCGTTGTGGTACGCAACCCCGAGGCGCTGAATGAGGCCGCAGCCTCCGACGCCCGTCGCGCCAAAGGCCAGGTCCTGAGTCCGCTGGACGGCATCCCCTACACCGCCAAGGACAGCTACCTGGTCAAAGGCCTGACCGCTGCCTCCGGCAGCCCTGCCTTCAAGGATCTGGTGGCCCAGCGCGACGCCTTCACCATCGAACGCCTGCGCGCCGCCGGCGCCGTGTGCCTGGGCAAGACCAACATGCCGCCCATGGCCAACGGCGGCATGCAGCGCGGCGTGTATGGCCGCGCCGAAAGCCCGTACAACGCCAACTACCTGACCGCACCGTTCGCCTCGGGCTCGTCCAACGGTGCCGGCACCGCCACTGCCGCCAGTTTCAGTGCCTTCGGCCTGGCCGAAGAAACCTGGTCCAGCGGCCGTGGCCCGGCATCCAACAATGGCCTGTGCGCCTATACCCCGTCGCGTGGGGTGATTTCGGTGCGTGGCAACTGGCCGCTCACACCGACCATGGACGTGGTGGTTCCCTATGCCCGTACCATGGCCGACCTGCTGGAAATCCTCGACGTAGTCGTAGCCGACGACGCTGACAAGCGCGGCGACCTGTGGCGCCTGCAACCCTGGGTGCCAATCCCGGCCGCTTCTACGGTGCGCCCGGCTTCGTATCTGGACCTGGCCGTGGATGCCAGCGCGCTCAAGGGCAAGCGCTTTGGCGTGCCACGCATGTACATCAATGCCGATGCCGAAGCCGGTACTTCCGAGAAGCCAGGCATCGGCGGCCCGACTGGCCAGCGCATCCACACCCGCGCCACGGTGATCGACCTGTGGCAGCAGGCCCGCCAGGCACTGGAGGCGGCTGGTGCCGAAGTACTGGAAGTGGACTTCCCGCTGGTGTCCAACTGCGAAGGCGACCGCCCGGGGGCACCGACTGTGTACAACCGCGGCATCGTTAGCAAGGAATTCCTGCATGACGAGCTGTGGGAGCTGTCGGGCTGGGCCTTCGACGACTTCCTGCGCGCCAACGATGACCCCAGGCTCAACCGCCTGGCCGATGTCGACGGGCCGCAGATCTTCCCCCACGACCCGGGCACCCTGCCCAACCGTGAGGACGACCTGGCCGCTGGCATGGACGAGTACGTCAACATGGCCAAGCGTGGCCTGAAGACCTGGGACCAGATCGAGACCCTGCCCGACGGCCTGCGCGGCCTGGAGCAGACCCGCAAGATCGACCTGGAAGACTGGATGGACAACCTGGGCCTGGACGCGGTGCTGTTCCCCACCGTGGCCGACGTGGGCCCGGCGGATGCCGACGTCAACCCGGCGTCGGCGGACATCGCCTGGAGCAACGGTATCTGGGTGGCCAACGGCAACCTGGCAATCCGTCACCTGGGCGTGCCTACCGTGACCGTGCCAATGGGCGTGATGGCCGATATCGGCATGCCGGTGGGGCTGACCTTTGCTGGCCGGGCTTACAGCGACAATGCGCTGCTCAGCTTTGGTGCAGCCTTCGAGGCGACCGGGTCGCGTCGAATGATCCCGCCGCGTACCCCGCCCCTGGGCTGAGTACTGGGGCTGCATCGCCGCCTATCTACCTCGATCCGTGCGCAATTCCTGTAGGAGCGGCCTTGTGTCGCGATAGGGCTGCGAAGCAGCCCCAACAATCTGTGCATGTACGCTGAAAACCTGGGGCTGCTTCGCAGCCCTATCGCGACACAAGGCCGCTCCTACAGGGCTGTGCAGTCCACAACAGATCGCAAAATTCAACTTTATGTGTAAAAATACACAAAACGTTGATTTTGCGATCTGCCATGCCTATCACCCCAAGCGAAGAACGCCAGCTCACCCTCACCGTCCTCAAGGCCGCCATCCAGGCCCTGGGCAGCGTTGCCGCGCGCAACATGGAAATCCTCCTGCACGACCTCGACCACCCGGAACACTCCGTGGTGGCGATCGTCAACGGCCATCTTTCCGGGCGCAGCGTCGGTAGCCCAATCCTCGCCGCCCCGGAACAGGACCAGGGTTTCAAGGCGCTGATGCAGGCCTCGGCCGATCAGCACGGCTGCGAGCCGGTGGTGCTGCCCGACTACCCCACCACGCTGAAGGGCCGCACACTGCGCAGCGCCACGGCCATCTTCCGTGACAGCAGCGGCCACCCCTTCGCCAGCCTTTGCGTCAACACCGACGTCACCGGCCTGGACGCCGCCATGAACTTTCTTCAGCAGTTCCAGCCGCTGGGGGCCGCACCTGCCGTCAGTGAACCCGCCGACATGGAACTGCTGATGAGCGAGATAATCCA
Organism: Pseudomonas sp. 13159349; assembly: GCF_013305685.1. NCBI lineage: Bacteria > Pseudomonadati > Pseudomonadota > Gammaproteobacteria > Pseudomonadales > Pseudomonadaceae > Pseudomonas > Pseudomonas sp. 13159349. The sequence continues at coordinate 3,395,906 of NZ_CP045553.1, forward strand.
GGCATCCCTGCAGCGCAGCGGCCAAGGGCGGATGAACAAGCAGGCCAAGGTCGAGGCCGTGCGCGTGATGCAGGAGCGTGGCCTGTTCATCGTCAAGGGCGGCGTGGAAAAGGCCGCCAGCGCCCTGGGTGTGACCCGCTACACCGTTTACAACTATCTCGAGCAACTGCGCGGAGCCAGCCAATGACCTTGCATATCCATACCCCCCTGATCGAATCCCGCCCGCTGTCGCTGGCCGCGGAAAGCAACGTCTGGCTCAAGCTCGATGCCCTGCAGCCCTGCGGCTCGTTCAAGCTGCGCGGCGTGGGCCACGCCTGCGAGGTGCACCATGCCCGTGGCGCGCGGCACTTCGTGTCTTCCTCGGGCGGCAACGCGGGCCTGGCAGTGGCCTATGCCGGGCGCAAGCTGGGCGTGCCGGTGACCGTGGTAGTGCCCGAGACCACCACCGAGCGGGCCAAAGACCTGCTGCGCCTGGAGGGCGCCAAGGTGGTGGTGCATGGCAGCTCCTGGCAAGAGGCCAACGCCCTGGCGCAGACCTTGGTCGGCCCGGATGACGCCTTCATCCACCCATTCGACGACCCGCTGCTGTGGGCCGGGCATGCCAGCCTGGTGGATGAAGTCGCCGAGGCCGGCGTGAAACCGGATGCCGTGGTGTTGTCGGTAGGCGGTGGTGGTTTGCTCAGTGGTGTGGTCGAGGGGCTACAGCGTAACGGCTGGGGCGATGTGCCGGTGCTGGCGGTGGAAACCGAGGGCGCGGCATCGCTGCATGCGGCCATGCAGGCGGGGCATTCGGTGGAGCTGGAACATATTGCCTCGGTGGCGACCTCGCTGGGGGCCAAGCGTGTGGCTGACCAGGCGCTGGTGTGCGTGCAGCAGCATCCGGTGCACAGCCACCTGGTCACTGACCGCGCTGCGCTGGAGGCGTGCGAGCGGTTCCTGCTGGACCATCGCGTGCTGGTGGAGCCTGCATGTGGGGCGGCTTTGGCGTTGGCCTATGCACCGGGCGCCCTGGCGCAGTACCAGAATGTGCTGGTGGTGGTTTGTGGCGGGGCTACCGCCACGCTGGAGCAGATCCAGGCATGGTTGCAGCAGGTTGATTGAGGTTGCCTGTACCGGCCTCTTCGCGGGCTTGCCCGCTCCCACAGGAACCGCGCATTTTCTGAGCCTCGCGCTAAACCTGTGGGAGCGGGTTCACCCGCGAACACCGGCGGAGCCGGTGCCATCCAATACAACACTCATCGGATTCTCCTTGCGGCACCCGGTTGCTGATTACGATAGTCACATGCCGCTGTTCTACTGAGCCCGCCGCAACCGGAAAAATCCTCTCGCAACAGCGTCAACCACGACGAAATGCGTAACCCACCCTTTCGGTCTGCGGCAAGTGAAGGCACAATGCGTGTCCTTTTTTTGGCCGGCCTGGCCGGGGGCCTTTAAATGATCAAGACGCCGTACTACCTCATCGATAAAACCAAGCTGCTGGGCAACATGGAGAAGATCGCCTACGTGCGCGAACACTCCGGCGCCAAGGCACTGCTCGCCCTCAAGTGCTTTGCCACCTGGTCAGTCTTCGACCTGATGCAACAGTACATGGACGGCACCACCTCTTCGTCGCTGTACGAGCTCAAGCTCGGCCGCCAGAAGTTCGCCGGCGAAACCCACGCCTACAGCGTGGCCTGGGCCGACGACGAGGTCGAGGAAATGCTCGAGAACTGCGACAAGATCATCTTCAACTCGATCGGCCAGCTACAGCGCTTCGCCGAACAGTCCGAAGGCAAGGTCCGTGGCCTGCGCGTCAACCCGCAGGTCAGCAGCTCCGACTACCTGCTGGCAGACCCTGCCCGCCCGTTCAGCCGCCTGGGCGAATGGGACCCGGCCAAGGTCGAACAGGTGATCGAGCAGATTTCCGGCTTCATGTTCCACAACAACTGCGAGAACGGCGACTTCGGCCTGTTCGACAAGATGCTCACGCACATCGAAGAGCGCTTCGGCCACCTGCTGCACAAGGTCGAGTGGGTCAGCCTCGGTGGCGGCATCCATTTCACCGGTGAAGACTACGCGCTGGACGCCTTCTGCGCGCGCCTGAAAGCCTTCTCGGAAAAGTACGGCGTGCAGGTGTACCTGGAGCCGGGCGAAGCGGCCATCACCAACAGCGCCTCGCTGGAAGTGACCGTGCTCGACACCCTGTACAACGGCAAGCACCTGGCCGTAGTCGACAGCTCGATCGAAGCGCACATGCTCGACCTGCTGATCTACCGCCTCAACGCCAAGATGGCCCCCAACGACGGCGCGCACACCTACATGGTCTGCGGCAAGTCGTGCCTGGCCGGTGACATCTTCGGCGAATACCAATTCGATCGTCCGCTGGCCATCGGTGATCGCCTGTCGTTCGTCGACGCGGCGGGTTACACCATGGTCAAGAAAAACTGGTTCAACGGTCTGAAAATGCCATCCATCGTGGTCAAGCAACTCGACGGCAGCGTCGAAGTGGTGCGCGAGTTCGGTTTCGAAGACTACGTTTCCAGCCTGTCGTAAGACCGGCTTTCAGTAAGGAGCAAGGGATAAATTGAAGAAGAACGTTCTTATCATTGGTGCAGGAGGTGTCGCCAAGGTGGTGGCCCACAAGTGCGCGCAGCATAACGACGAACTGGGTCGTATCGCTATCGCGTCACGGAACATCTCCAAATGCCAGGCCATCATCGACAGCGTCAAGGCCAAGGGTAGCCTCAAGGTACCCGCCGACATCCAGGCCTTCTCGCTCAATGCCCTCGATGTCGAGGCTACCAAGGCGCTGATCCGCGAGACCGAATCGCAGATCGTGATCAACGTTGGTTCCGCCTTCCTCAACATGTCGGTGCTGCGTGCCTGCATCGATACCGGTGTCGCCTACCTGGACACCGCCATCCACGAAGAGCCGGGCAAGATCTGCGAGACCCCGCCGTGGTACGGCAACTACGAGTGGAAACACCTCGAAGAGTGCCAGGCAAAGAACATTACCGCCATTCTCGGCGTCGGTTTCGACCCGGGTGTGGTGAACAGCTACGCCAAGCTGGCGCAGCAACAGTATTTCGACAGCATTGACTCGATCGACATCCTCGACGTCAATGCCGGTTCGCATGGCAAGTACTTCGCCACCAACTTCGACCCGGAAATCAACTTCCGTGAATTCACCGGGCAAGTGTGGAGCTGGCAGAACAGCCAGTGGACCAGCAACACCATGTTCGAGGTCAAGCGTACCGACGACCTGCCGGTGGTGGGTTCGCAGAACCTGTACCTGACCGGCCACGATGAGGTTCACTCGATTTCGAAGAACCTCAACGTGCCGAACGTGCGTTTCTGGATGAGCTTCGGCGAGCACTACATCAACGTGTTCACCGTGCTGAAGAACCTGGGCCTGCTCTCCGAGCAACCGGTGAAAACCGCCGAAGGCCTGGAAGTGGTACCGCTGAAAGTGGTCAAGGCCGTGCTGCCGGACCCAGCCTCTCTGGCCCCGGGCTACACCGGCAAGACCTGCATCGGTGACCTGGTCAAGGGCACCAAGGATGGCCAGCCGCGCGAAGTGTTCATCTACAACGTGGCCGACCACGAAGAAGCCTACGCCGAGACCGACAGCCAGGGTATTTCCTACACCGCCGGTGTACCGCCAGTGGCTGCCGCCCTGCTGGTCGCCCGTGGCGAGTGGGATGCCAAGCGCATGGTCAACGTCGAGGAGCTGCCAGCCGAGCCGTTCCTCAAGGCACTGGACGTCATGGGCCTGCCGACCCGCGTCAAGGATGAAAAAGGCGATCGTCCTTGGGACGCTGAAGCCTAAGCAGCAAAGCAGAGGGGGCGCCATCAAGGCGCCCCCTCTGCTTTTGCAGGCCACGTGTAAGTCTAGATGCCCTGGCCAGAGGCCTTTGCCTGCTGAGCCAGCTTTTCCAGCAATACCTTGGCCAGCGCCTTGTCCGAGAACGGGTTCTGCCCGGTGATGAGTTCGCGGTCCACCACCACATTGGGTTGCCAGGCCTTGGCGTAGCCCATGTCGCCCCCTGCCATTGCCATGGCGTTGGCCGGGTAGAACAGCAGCCGCTGGTCCTTGAGCGAACCTTCGAATACCTGCTCCTCCGGGTCGGAGAAAATGGTCATCTTGTAACCCTTGTACAACCAGTCGATGGCTGCCGGCTTTTCACCACGCGCCAGCGCCGACTGGTAGCTGGCCGGGTCCTGCTGGGCCGAGAGCAAGGCGATGGGGCCGTGGCAGATCGCGGCTGTAGGCTTGCCGGCTTGATGGAAATGCCGCAGCAAGGCGCCCACGTCCGGGTTGTTGGCCAGGTCGATCAACGGCGCATGGCCGCCGGGGATGAACAGCCCGGCATAGCGGCCCAGGTCACCTGCCAGTACTTCTTTCACCGACAGGGTATCGTCAATGCCCGGCAAGCCTTGCACGACCTTCTCGATCCGGCGCATCTCCACCGCATCGCCGGCAAAGTAGCTCGGGTCGATCGAACGCTGGTCGACACTCGGGGCATTACCCTTGGGGGTAACCAGCACCAGCTTGTAGCCAGCCTTGAGTAACTGGTCGGCAGGCACGCCGAATTCGTTCAGGTAGTAGCCGGTGGCGTAGCGCTTGCCGTCCTGCAGGGGCAACTGGTGCTCGCTGGACAACAGCACCAGCACCTCTCCCTTTGCCGCAGCGTGGGCGCCGGTGGCAAGCAGGGTGCTGGCAACAGCCAGGGCAAGCCGGGACATCTTGGTCATGCAACAATCTCCTGATCAGGCAAATAGAGCTGTCCGCTCATGTTGGCGGGGATGCGTTCATGCTAACGGCAAGGCTATGATTCGATAATTCGAAAGCTCTCATGCCTGTGATCCAGAAAATGAATATCTCCAGCAAGGACTTCAACCTGCTGTACCTGTTCCATGTGCTGTACCAGGAACGCAACGCCACCTTCGCCGCCCAGCGCATGGCGCTGAGCCAGCCGGCCCTAAGCCACAAACTCAACAAGCTGCGCCATCAGTTTGGCGACCCGCTGTTCGTGCGCGCGCCCAGGGGCCTGACCCCGACGCCACGCGCCCACGAACTGGCGCCTGAGGTAGAACGCCTGGTCGTGGGCCTGGAAGGTTTTTATGAGCGCTGCGAAGGGCAGGACTTCCTCGCCCGCCCTGCCCGACTGCACCTGTACAGCACCGATTATGTGGAGCAGACCCTGTTGCCCAGGCTGCTGCCGATCCTGCGTAGCCAGGCACCGAACCTGACGCTGGTCACCTGCAACACCCGCGGTCTGCTGCCTCGCGAAGAACTGGAGAAAGGCACCTGTGACCTGGCCGTTGCCGGGTTCTACACCGACCTGCCGGAAACCTTCCACCAACAGCGCCTGCTCAGTGAACCCTTGGTAGTGCTGGCCTCGCGCAGCCATCCAGGCCTGGAAAACGGCCTGGACCTCGATACCTTCCTTGCCAGCGACCACCTGCTTACCACCCTCACCGGCGACCTCGATGGCCTGGTCGACCGCGCCTTGCGCAGCCAGGGCATGCAACGGCGGGTCGTGGCTGGCCTGTCGAGTTTCCTGGCCCCCATGCGCCTGCTGCGCGGCACCGATCTGCTGCTCACCTGCCTGCGCTCGCTGGCCACCGAAGCCGTCGAACGTGACGACGACCTGCTCATGTACCCGCTGCCGCTGACATTGCCAGCGATCGAGGTGATGCAGATCTGGCACGAACGCACCCACGCCGACCCCTTGCGCCGCTGGTTTCGCCAACAGCTGTGGAACGTCGCCCAAGAGGCAACCGCCTGCGCGAGTAACAATTTCTAAACAACGATGTGACATTTTTTTTCAGCTTTCTCGCCAAGGAGCTGTCAGATGAAGGTCACGGTTTTCGGTACCGGCTATGTCGGCCTCACCCAGGCAGTGTGCCTGGCCCAGGTGGGCCATTCGGTGTTGTGCATGGATGTCGACGCCGAGCGGGTCGCCAGCCTCAATGCAGGCCATTGCCCGATCTTCGAGCCCGGCCTTGCGCCGATGCTGGAGAAGAACCTGGCCTGCGGTCGCCTTCGTTTCACCACCGACGCCAGCGAAGCGGCCAACTACGCAAGGGTGCAGTTCATTGCCGTCGGCACCCCGCCTCAGGCCGATGGCAGCGCCGACCTGAAGCACGTGTTCGCCGTGGTCGACAGCATCCTCGAACATGCCGATGGCCCCAAGTTGATCGTCAACAAATCCACCGCGCCGGTTGGTACGGTGCACCGCATCAAGGCGCGCATCGCCCAGGCCGTGGCCGATACCAGCCGCTTGCGCGTCGTCAGCAACCCCGAGTTCCTCAAGGAGGGCTCGGCGGTCGATGACTGCATGCGCCCGGAGCGCATCATCATCGGTGGCGCGGAACCCGCCGAAGTAGAGCTGCTGCGCGAGCTGTACCTGCCGTTCAGCCGCAACCGCGAAAAACTGATGGTGATGGACGCGCGCAGCGCCGAGCTGACCAAGTACGCGGCCAACTGCATGCTGGCGACCAAGATCTCGTTCATCAACGAAATCGCCAACCTGGCCGAGCATCTGGGCGCCGACATCGAACTGGTGCGCCGCGGCATCGGCTCGGACCCGCGCATCGGCTACGACTTCATCTATGCCGGCTGCGGCTTTGGCGGCTCATGCTTCCCCAAGGACCTGCAAGCCCTGCGCCGCAGCGCCGAGGCCGAGGGCTTCGAACCACAGTTGCTGCGTGCGGTGGAATCGGTCAACGAGCAGCAAAAGAACCGGCTGTTCGGCAAGATCCAACGCCACTACCCACGCGGCCTGCGAGGCAAGGTCTTCGCCGTGTGGGGGTTGTCGTTCAAGCCCAATACCAACGACATTCGCGAGGCCTCCAGCCGAGTCTTGCTGGAAGCGCTTTGGGCCGCCGGCGCGCGGGTGCAGGCCCATGACCCGCAGGCCATGGAGGAAATCCAGCGGCACTATGGCTGCCGCGCCGACCTGCAACTGGTACCGTGCAAGGACGACGCGCTGCGCGGCGCCGATGCCCTGGTGATCGTCACCGAATGGCAGGAGTACCGCGTGCTCAACCTGGACAAGGTGCCGCAACAACTGGCCGACCGGGTGGTGTTCGACGGGCGCAACCTGTTCGAACCCGAGCACATGGCCGCCGCCGGCCTGACTTACTACGGCATCGGTCGCGGCCAGGTGCAGCCAGCATGCCCGAACTGATTACCGGCGTGGCCGGCTTCACCGGCGACCACATTGCACGGCGCCTGTGCGAAGCAGGCATCGAGGTGGTCGCCGCATGGTACTTTGCTACGGCGTAACGGCGCCCTCGGGAGGATTCAGTTGCAACACCTCGTTGGTGTATGCCCACTCCTTCTGCACCTGGTCCGGGTGGTCGTTAAGGCGGATGCCGTAGGACGGGATGATCTGCCTGATCTTCGCCTGCCACTGCGGCGATGCCATCTTGTCCTTGAACACCTTGCTCAGCACATCGAGCATGATCGGCGGCGCGGTCGAGGCGCCAGGCGAAGCACCCAGCAATCCTGCAATGCTGCCATCCTTGGACGTCACCACTTCAGTGCCGAGCTTGAGCACACCACCCAATGCTTCGTCCTTCTTGATGATCTGCACCCGCTGGCCCGCCTGCCACAGCCGCCAGTCCTCCTTCTTCGCCTCGGGGAAGTAGGTGCGCAACGCTTCGAAACGGTCATCGTCAGATTGCAGCACCTGGCCGATCAGGTACTGCACCAGGTCGAACTCGCGCACCCCAACCCTTACCATCGGCCAGGCATTGTGCACACTGGCGCTGGCGAACAGGTCAAGCAGCGAGCCCTGCTTGAGGAACTTGGTCGAGAAGGTGGCGAACGGCCCGAACAGGATCATGCGCTTGCCATCGAGCACACGGGTGTCCAGGTGCGGCACCGACATCGGTGGTGCGCCGGTGGCGGCGATACCGTAGGCCTTGGCCATGTGACGCTGGGCGATGGCCGGGTTGTCGGTGACCAGGAACGAACCACCGACCGGGAAACCGGCATAGTCCTTGGCCTCCTCGATACCCGACTTCTGCAGCAGTGGCAGCGCTGCACCACCTGCGCCGATGAACAGGAACCTGGCGTCGGTGGCCGCATTGCTGCCGTCCTTGAGGTTCTTGTATTCGACATGCCAGGAGCCGTCGTCGTTGCGGGTGATCGCCTGCACTTCGGTCGACAGCTTGAGGTCGAAGTTCGGCCGGGTCTGCAGATAGCCCACGTATTGCCGGGTGATCTCGCCAAAGTTGACGTCGGTGCCGATCGGGGTCCAGGTCACGGCCAGTTTCTGGTTGGGGTCGCGGCCCTCCATCATCAACGGTACCCACTTGCGGATCTGCTCGTGGTCCTCGGAGTACTGCATGGGCTTGAACAACGGACTGGCCTGCAGCGCCTCGTAGCGCTTCTTCAGGAAGCGAATGTTGTCGTCGCCCCAGACGAAGCTCATGTGCGGGGTAGTGTTGATGAAGGAATGCGGGTTCTTCAGCACGCCCTGCTTGACCTGCCAGGCGAGGAACTGACGGGTGACCTGGAACGACTCGTTGATCTCCACCGCCTTGCTGATATCGACCTTGCCGTCCTTCTCCGGGGTGTAGTTCAGTTCGGCCAGGGCCGAGTGGCCGGTACCAGCGTTGTTCCAGCCGTTGGAGCTTTCTTCGGCGACCTTGTCCAGGCGCTCGACCATTTCCATCGACCAACCCGGCTCCAGCTCATTGAGCCAGACGGCCAGGGTTGAACTCATGATGCCGCCGCCCACCAGCATGACATCGACCCTTCTGGTTTCCGCGGCCTGGGCATCGAGCATGCCGAATGCCAAGGCCAGCCCGGTCAGCGCCAGTACCGGCTTGATGGTGATCCTCATAACCTCCCCCTTGCCTCGTTGCTATCCGTAAGTCAGCCACAAGCTTAGATGACGGATTTGGTCGGGCGTGGCTAGTGCACAATCACTTGCAATCCGTCACGTCTCAAAATACTGTATGAATATTCAGTATCACAGGTCAGACCCATGCAACTCATCGCCAAACTCGGCATCCTTGCCGATGCTGCCAAGTACGACGCATCCTGCGCCAGCAGCGGCGCGCCCAAACGCAACTCGCGCGGGGCTGATGGGCTGGGTGCTACCAATGGCATGGGCATCTGTCACAGCTACACCCCTGATGGGCGCTGCGTATCGCTGCTCAAGGTGCTGCTGACCAACTTTTGCCTCTACGACTGCCAGTACTGCGTCAACCGCCGATCCAGCAACGTGCCACGCGCACGCTTCAGCCCCGAGGAAGTGGTCCGGCTGACCCTGGACTTCTACCGGCGCAACTGCATAAGCGGCCTGTTCCTCAGCTCCGGCATCATCCGTTCGGCGGACTACACCATGGAGCAGCTGGTCCGTGTGGCGCGGCTGTTGCGCGAAGAGCACGACTTCCGTGGCTACATCCACCTCAAGACCATCCCCGATGCCGACCCGTTGCTGATCGAGGAGGCAGGGCGCCTGGCAGACCGGCTCAGCGTCAACATCGAGCTGCCGACCGACGCCAGCCTGAAACGCCTGGCACCGGAAAAACAGGCGCACACGATTCGCCAGGCCATGGGCGTGATCCACCAGGGCCAGCAAGCTGTGGCCCACGAACCCAAGGCGCCGCGCTTTACCCCGGCCGGGCAAAGCACCCAGGTGATCGTCGGGGCCGACAGCACCGACGACAGCACACTGCTGCGCAATGCCGAATCGCTGTACCAAGGCTACGGCCTCAAGCGTGTGTACTACTCCGCCTTCAGCCCCATCCCTGACAGCCCCGGCAGCGTCCCCCTGGCCGCACCACCGCTGCTGCGCGAGCACCGTCTGTACCAGGCTGACTTCCTGTTGCGTGGCTATGGCTACAAGGCCGGCGAGCTGCTGGGCCAGAGCGGCAACCTGGCACTGGACATCGACCCCAAGCTGGCCTGGGCGCTGGCCAACCGCGACGTGTTCCCGCTGGATGTGAACCGTGCCGAGCCGGCGCTACTGGCGCGCATCCCCGGCATCGGCCTGCGCAGCGTGCAGCGCCTGGTAGCCCTGCGACGCGAACGGCGCATTCGGTACGATGACCTGATCCAGTTGCGCTGCGTGCTGGACAAGGCGCGGCCATTCATTGTCACCAGCGACTACCGCCCGCCCCAGGCCGAACTGCGCAGCGGCCTGCTGAGGGCGCGCTTGCGTGAGCCGCAGGCCCCGGTGCAGATGGGTTTGTGGGGATGATCGCGCTCGATTGCGACGGCCTGTTCGCCACCTGGCGTGACCAGGCCCGGGTGTTGTTGGGGCATGGCATCGACCCGTCGGAGGTCACCTGGGCGCAAGGGCCGGTGGCTGATTTGCTGGCCGTACCGACAGCGCTGCCGGAAGGCTCCGGTCCCTTTCGCGCCAAAGTGCCTGCGGCGCTGCTCGGCCAGCTGGAACAGGCGGCCCGCTACCGTGGCGAGCACCGCTGGAACCTGCTTTACGAGGTACTGTGGCGGGTGGCCCATGGCGACCGCACTGCAATGCTGCCGGGTGACCGATTGGGCAGTGAGCTGCATAGACGGATCAAGCAGGTCAATCGCGAAGCGCACCACCTGCATGCGTTTGTGCGCTTCGTGCCACTACCCGAAGTATTGGCTGAACAGCTGCAACTCGACCTGGTGGCCTATCACGAGCCGGCGCATGACATTCTGGAAAGCGCCAGTGCGCATTTCGCCGACCGCCTGGGGCGTTTGCGCTGGATGATTGCCACGGCGCACGACGGCATACGCTTCGACGGCCAGGCATTCGACTACCAGCGACAGTGCCCCGAACCCTGGCGCCAATGGGCCCGCAACGCCGAAGACCCTGGTGCCGAATTATGGCGCACCTACTATCGTCATACCTTCAACCCCGCCCGCCTCAACCCCGACGCCTTGCGCTTGCACATGCCCGGGCGGTTCTGGCGCCATTTGCCGGAGGGCATGCTGATTCCGCAGCTCGAAGGCCTGGCTCGGCAAGGCAAGCAACGGGACGGCCAAGCACTGGAGGTCGCCTCTCAGGCTGGCAAACAAATCAGCAGGCCCATACGGTAGTTGCGTATTCGCAAACCTTGATCAGTGGCAGTTTCTTCGCGGGCATGCCCGCTCCCACAGGTATTGCACAGTTCTCGAAGTGTATAGAGATCCGGCGGGAGCGGGCGCGCCCGCGAAACAGCCAAAAGCAATCTCAAGCCGAACGATCAGCCGCCACAGCCGTCATAACCTGAGCCGCTGCCGACACGCAAAGAGGACGCGAAATGACCCAACCCGACCCGTCATACGTCAAATGGCTCGAAGACCGCGCCATGCTCAAGGCCTCCCAGCAACGCACCCACCTGTACTCGGGCCAGTCGCGCCTGTGGCAACAGCCCTACGCCGAAGCGCAGCCCCGCCGCGCCACTGAAATCGCTTCGGTCTGGCTGACCGTCTACCCCGATGCCATCATCGCCCCCGAAGGTTGTTCGGTGCTTGGCGCCTTGGGCCACGAGGCGCTGTGGAAGCGTTTGTCGGAGATCGGCATTCAGGGCCTGCACACCGGCCCGATCAAGTTATCCGGCGGCATTCGTGGCCGTGAACTCACCCCCAGCGTGGACGGCAACTTCGACCGCATCAGTTTCGACATCGATCCGCTGTACGGCAGCGAGCAGGAGCTGATCCAGATGAGCCGCATGGCCGCCGCGCACAACGCCGTGACCATCGACGACCTGATCCCCTCGCACACGGGCAAGGGCGCCGACTTTCGCCTGGCCGAGCTGGCCTACGGTCCCTATCCGGGGCTGTACCACATGGTCGAAATCCGCGAGGAAGACTGGCCGCTGCTGCCCGAAGTGCCTGCCGGGCGCGACGCGGTCAACCTGCTGCCGGCCCAGTGCGACGAGCTCAAGGCCCGCCATTACATCGTCGGCCAGCTGCAACGGGTTATCTTCTTCGAACCAGGTGTGAAGGAAACCGACTGGAGCGCCACGCCGCCGGTGACCGGTGTAGATGGCAAGACCCGGCGCTGGGTGTACCTGCACTACTTCAAGGAAGGCCAGCCATCGCTGAACTGGCTGGACCCGACCTTCGCCGCCCAGCAGATGATCATTGGCGATGCCCTGCACGCCCTGGACTGCCTGGGTGCACGTGGCCTGCGCCTGGATGCCAACGGTTTTCTCGGTGTGGAGACCCGCGCCAGCGGCACTGCCTGGTCGGAAAGCCACCCGCTGTCGATCGTCGGCAACCAACTGATCGGCGGCATGATCCGCAAGGCCGGCGGTTTCAGCTTCCAGGAACTGAACCTGACCCTCGACGACATCGCGCAGATGTCCAGGGGCGGTGCCGACCTGTCCTACGATTTCATTACCCGGCCGGCCTACCAGCATGCGCTGCTGACTGGCGACACCGAGTTCCTGCGCCTGATGCTCAAGGAGATGCATGCTTTCGGCATCGACCCGGCCTCGCTGATCCATGCCTTGCAGAACCACGACGAGCTGACCGTGGAGCTGGTGCATTTCTGGACCCTGCATGCCCACGACATGTACCTGTACAAAGGCCAGACCTTGCCCGGCGGCATCCTGCGCGAGCACATCCGCGAAGAGATCTACGAACGGCTGTCGGGCGAGCATGCACCATACAACCTGCGCTTCGTCACCAATGGCATAGCCTGTACCACGGCCAGCCTGATCGCTGCCGCGCTGGGTATCCGCGACCTTGGGCAGATCGGGGTGGCAGAAATCGAGCTGATCCAGAAGGTGCACCTGCTGCTGGTCATGTACAACGCCATGCAGCCGGGTGTGGTGGCGCTGTCCGGCTGGGACCTGGTAGGCGCCCTGCCCTTGCCAGCCGAAGCGGTCGCCCAGCGGATGCTGGATGGCGATACCCGCTGGATTCACCGCGGCGGCTACGACCTGACCGGGCTGGAGCCGCAGGCCCAGACGTCTGTGCGTGGCATGCCCCGAGCCCGGGCGCTGTATGGCAGCCTGGACAGCCAGCTGGAGAACGGCGATTCGTTTGCCTGCAAGGTGAAGAAGCTGCTGGCGGTGCGCCAGGCCTATGGCATTGCCACCAGCCGCCAGGTGCTGGTGCCCGAAGTCAGCAGCCCCGGCTTGCTGGTGATGGTGCATGAGCTGCCGGCCGGGCGTGGCATCCAGATCACTGCGCTGAACTTTGGCCAGGAAGTGATTGCCGAGGAGCTGCAACTGACCGGGTTCACGCCGGGGCCGGTGGTGGACATGATCAATGAAACGGTCGAAGGGGATTTGACCGAGGATGGGCGGCTGATGGTGAACCTGGACCCGTATGAGGCGCTGTGCCTGCGGATCGTCAACAGCAGTGGGCATGTCTGAGTTGGATTTGCCCCATTGCCTTCGCCGGTGAAGCTCTGAACGGCAGCCACGCGACTCCTGTGGGTTTCCAGTATCCTGACCAATGGCTGGCTTGCTTTTACCGCTCCACGGGCATAGCGTTCGGAAGTTTTCTTTTCCGTGCCCAGGAGCAACTCCATGTACACCGGCATCGTCCAGGCCGTCCGCCCTCTGCTTGATGTGACCACCTACCCGGGCCACAACCAGTTCACCATAGACCTCACCCCGGAATTGCTCGACGAGCTGAAGATCGGCGCCAGCGTCAGTGTCGAAGGCACCTGCCTGTCGGTCACCGAAATCAACGGCACCCAGGTCAGGTTCGACGCCATGACCGCCACCCTCGAGCGCACCAACCTGCGCAACTTCAAGGCCGGCCAGGGCGTCAACATCGAACGCTCGGCGAAGATGAACGCCGAAGTCGGCGGCCACCTGATGGCCGGCCACATCGCCACCACCGCCGAAATCGTCGAGCTGTCGATCAAGGAAACCGGCGCCTTCATCAAGTTCCGCATGCCAGCGGAATGGGGCAAGTACGTGTTCCCGCGCGGCTTCATCGGGGTCAACGGCTGCAGCCTGACCGTAGCCGATGCCGAGGACAACGTGATCACCATCAACCTGATCCCGGAAACCCTGCGCCAGACCACCTTCCCCAGCTACAAGGCCGGCGAACTGCTCAACATCGAAGTGGACCACCAGACAATGGTGCTGGTCGATGTGGTGGAGCGCACGATCAAGAGCACCCTGGCCCGCGAAATGCCTCGCTGAGTTCCCGAGGATGCTGCCCAACACCCTCCCCGCGCGCACTGCCAAGCGGCTGCGCCTGCAGATTCTGCGTGGTCGTGTCGGCCTCGGCCTGGTCGCCGGCCTGTCCGTACTGGCCGGCATGACCGATGCCATCGGCCTGCTGGCGCTGGGCGACTTCGTGTCATTCATGAGTGGCAACACCACGCGTCTGGCCGTCGCCATCAGCGATGCGGACCTGGCCCTGGTGCTGCGCCTGAGTGCTGCAGTGCTGAGCTTCGTCATCGGCAACGCCCTGGGCGTGCTGCTGGCGCGCGCGTTCCGTCGTCGGGCCTGGCCGGTGCTGCTGGTGGTCGCCGCCCTGCTGGGCTTTGCAGCCGCATGGCCCTTGGCAGCGACCTTGCCCGCGCTGCTCGCCGCCACACTGGCCATGGGCATGATCAACGCCGTGGTCGAACAGGTGAACGGCCTGCCCATCGGCCTGACCTACGTCACCGGCGCCCTGTCACGCTTCGGTCGTGGGCTGGGGCGCTGGCTGCTGGGCGAGCGGCGCAATGGCTGGCGGGTGCAACTGGTGCCTTGGGCCGGCATGCTGCTGGGCGCCGCGCTGGGTGCCTGGCTGCAGCACCACCTGGGCCTGCAGGCGCTAGCCGGCAGCTGCTCGCTGGCCTGCGTGCTGGCCCTGGTCTCGCGGTTCATTCCACGAACATGGCAGCGTGGCTACATGCCACACTGATCACTCGATGCGCGGGTGCTGCTGCACCAGCAACTTGCGCTTGGCCTCCAGTTCGGCAATCTGCGCATCGATGTCCTCTATCCTTTGTTCGATGTTGTCGTGGTGCTCCTGCAGCAGCTCACGCGCTTCCTCGATATCCGATGCTGCCGGTGCCGCGCCGCGCAGCGGCTTGTTGGCGGTTTCCTTCATGGTCAGGCCGGTGACCAGCCCCACGGCGGCGATCACCATCAGGTAATAGGCCGGCATGTACAGGTTGCCAGTACTCTCCACCAGCCAGGCGGCGATGGTCGGGGTGAGGCCGGCGATCAGCACCGAGATGTTGAAGGCGCTGGCGAGGGCGCTGTAGCGGATATGCGTGGGGAACATTGCCGGTAGCGTCGAGGCCATCACGCCGATGAAGAAGTTCAGCAGCACGGCAATGATCAGCAGCCCGGCAAAGATCACCCCCAGTACGCCGCTGTTGATGAGCATGAATGCCGGAATAGCCAGCGCGAACAGGCCGACGCTGCCGACGATGATGAACGGTCGGCGGCCGAACTTGTCGCTGAGCAGCCCGATCATCGGCTGCACGAACAGCATGCCGACCATGATCGCGATGATGATCAGCACGCCATGGTCTTCGCTGTAGTGCAGGTTGTGCGACAGGTAGCTGGGCATGTACGTGAGCAGCATGTAGTAGGTGACGTTGGTGGCGATTACCACACCGATACAGGTCACCAGGCTGCGCCAGTGTTGGGTGGCGACCTCCTTGAAGGACACCTTGGGCCCGGACGCCAGGCCTTCGCGGTCGCCCTGCTCCAGTTTGTCGACATGCTGCTGGAAAGCCGGCGTTTCCTCCAGGGCATGGCGCAGGTACAGGCCGATGATGCCCAGCGGCAAGGCGAGGAAGAACGGCAGGCGCCAACCCCATTCGAGGAACTTGTCCTCACCCAGCACCGTAGAGATCAACACCACCACACCGGCACCCAGCACGAACCCGGCAATCGAGCCGAAGTCCAGCCAACTGCCGAGAAACCCCCGTTTTCGGTCCGGGGCATATTCGGCGACGAAGATCGACGCGCCGGTGTACTCGCCCCCCACCGAGAAGCCCTGGGCCATCTTGGCCAGCAGCAACAGGATCGGCGCCCAGATACCGATGCTGGCATAGGACGGTATCAGGCCGATGGCAAAGGTGCTGAGCGACATGATCACGATGGTCGCAGCGAGGATTTTCTGCCGCCCGAACCGGTCGCCCAAGGCACCGAAGAACAGCCCGCCCAGAGGCCTGATCAGAAACGGCACCGAGAACGTGGCCAACGCCGCGATCATCTGCACGCTTGGGTCGGCATTGGGGAAGAAAACCTTGCCCAGGGCGTAGGCGACGAAGCCGTAGACGCCGAAGTCGAACCACTCCATGGCATTGCCCAGTGCCGCCGCGGTGATTGCCTTGCGCATCTTGCCGTCGTCGACGATGGTGATGTCCTTCAGGCCGATTGGCTGGATGCTTTTCTTGCGAGGTTTCATGTCCGTATCCCTGTCGATGAATGCTCTAAGGGATGAGATACAACGGGACACTAAATAATTCAGCGCTTACGGTTTTTTTGTGTTTTTCCTCACCGGTTGCGGCGCAGGTAAAGAAAAGCCGCTGCGATGGCAGCGGCTTGCATGGGCAACGGCTCGCGGTCAGATGCCTTCGCGGGCCAGGTCCATGGCGAAGTAGGTGAGGATCAGGTCGGCACCGGCACGCTTGATCGCGCCAATGCTTTCACGCACCACCCGGCCTTCATCGATGGCGCCAGCCAGGCCACCGAACTTGATCATCGCGTACTCGCCGCTCACCTGGTACGCCGCCAGCGGCAGGCGCGAGGCGGCACGGATATCGGCGATCACGTCGAGGTAGGCACCGGCCGGCTTGACCATCAGTACATCGGCGCCTTCCTGCTCGTCGAGCAGCGACTCGCGCACGGCTTCGCGGCGGTTCATCGGGTTCATCTGGTAGCTCTTGCGGTCGCCCTTCAGCGCGGTACCACCGGCTTCACGGAACGGGCCATACAGCGACGAGGCGAACTTGGTGGAATAGGCCATGATCGCGGTGTCGTGGAAGCCGGCACCATCCAGCGCGCTGCGGATGGCCTGGACCTGGCCGTCCATCGCCGCCGACGGGGCAATGAAGTCGGCACCGGCAGCAGCGGCGATGACCGCCTGCTTGCCCAGGTTGGCCAGGGTGGCGTCGTTGTCCACGCCGTGGTCGTGCAGCACGCCGCAGTGGCCATGGCTGGTGTATTCGCAGAAGCAGGTGTCGGACATCACCACCATTTCCGGCACGGTGTCCTTGCAGATGCGTGACATGCGCGCGACCAGGCCGTTTTCGTTCCAGGTGTCGCTGCCGACGGCGTCCAGGTTGTGCGAAACGCCAAAGGTCATCACCGACTTGATACCAGCGCGGGCATAGCGCTCGATTTCCTGGGCCAGCAGCTTCTCGGGGATGCGGTTGACGCCCGGCATGCTGGTGATCGGCACGAAGTCATCGATGCCCTCTTCGACGAAGATCGGCAGGATCAGGTCTTCAAGGCGGAACTCGGTTTCCTGGAAGATCGTGCGCAGGGACTCGTTCTGGCGCAGGCGGCGTGGACGAACGGACGGGAATTGGTTGGACATGACAGCTCCAGGGAATTTGAACGGCGTATACCTTATGCCTGTCGCGCGCCAGTGAAAAGGCCAGATGACGAGATATTGTCTTGCGTCAACAGCAACAAGCCTGCAATGGCCCTATCGCTGGCAAGCCCTGGCCTTGCCTTCAAGGCATGCGCAGGTCCTGTAGGAGCAGCCTTGTGCTGCGAAGGGGCCATTAAAGCCGAAGGTGATGAGTTACCTTGCAGGCCTCTTCGCAGCACAAGGCTGCTCCTACAGAGAACTGTGCAGCCCTCAAGGCAACATTTTACTGAAGCCAGGGCGGCGCAGGCTCCTCTGCCCTGGCCGCCCCATGCTCAGCCTCGGCCCGCGCGGCGCGCCGGCGCGCATCATCCAGCCGGGCCGCATCGATCTCGCGCATCACCCCGGCCACGTCAGCCGCCTGCTCGTCATCCTCGAACAACCCCGTCAGTGGGCTGTCCGGGCGCAGTTCGCCCGCCTCGTACAAGGCCCACATTTCCTGCGCATACCGGGTACTTTTCAGCTCCGGCGCAAAGCGCCCGAAATAATGGGCCATGTTGGCCACATCGCGCTGCAGCATGCTGAAGGCATGGTTGTTGGCCGCTGCATCCACCGCTTGCGGCAAGTCGATGATCACCGGCCCGTCCGGGCCTAGCAGCACGTTGAACTCCGACAGGTCGCCGTGCACCAGCCCGGCACACAGCATCAGCACGATCTGGCGAATGACAAAGGCATGGTACGCCCGGGCTTCCTCGGCTTCGAGGTGTACGTCGTTCAGGCGCGGGGCCGCGTCACCGTCGGCATCGGTCACCAGCTCCATCAACAGCACGCCGTCCTGGAAATCGTAGGGCCTGGGAACCCTCACACCAGCGCCGGCCAGGCGGAACAGCGCCGCCACTTCGGCGTTCTGCCAGGCGTCTTCGGCTTCCTTGCGGCCGTACTTGCTGCCCTTGGCCATGGCCCGGGCCTGACGGCTGTTGCGAACCTTGCGGCCCTCCTGGTACTCGGCAGCCTGGCGGAAACTGCGCTTGTTGGCTTCTTTATAAACCTTGGCGCAGCGCACCTGGCTGCCACAGCGCACCACATACACGGCGGCTTCCTTGCCACTCATCAACGGCCGCAGTACTTCGTCGACCAGGCCGTCTTCGATCAGGGGTTCGATTCTTTTGGGTGTCTTCATCAGGCTGCGTTCGGGGTCCTGGCTGTGATGGCGGACATCCTCTCACAGCCTGATGCGACTTGCTCGTCTGTCTTCAGGCCGAGCGACTCAAGCGCCCTGCCCTACGCTGCCAACCACCGCCTCGCGCGCCCGGCGCCGTGTGACCAGAAGGCCCGAACACACCACCAGTACCGCCAGCACCATGGTCGATACTACTTCCAGACGGTGATCCGGGCGGAACAGCATCAGTACCAGCACGCCGCTGATGAACAGGATCACGCCCCAGGTCAGCCATGGGAACAGCCACATGCGGTAGCCCAACGTCTTGCCCTGTGCAGTCAGGCGCTGACGCAGGCGCAGCTGGGAAACGGCGATCACCAGATACACCAGCAGGGCAATGGCGCCGGAGCTTGCCATGAGGAAGCCGAACACCTTGGCCGGGACCAGGTAATTGGCAATCACCGCCAGGAAAGCTGCGCCTGTGGACAGCAGCACAGCCACCACAGGGGTGCCGCTGCGGCTGGTCACCTGGGCACAGGCCGGCGCATCACCGCGGCGGCTCAGCGAGTAGACCATGCGCGAAGCGGTATACAGCGACGAGTTGAGGCAACTGGTCACCGACGTCAGCACCACGAAGTCGATGATGGCCTTGGCATTCGGCACGCCCAGGGTGTCCAGCACCGTGACATAGGACCCTTCGGTGGCCAGGCGCGGGTCAGTCCACGGCACCAGCGCGATGACGATGAAGATCGACAGGATATAGAACAGCGTGATCCGCCAGATCACCGAGTTGGTGGCCTTGGAAATATGCTTGCCCGCTTCATCCGATTCGGCTGCGGCAATGGTCACCACTTCGGCGCCGAGGAACGAGAACATGGTAATCAGCATGGCGCTCAGCACCGCACCAAAACCGTTGGGCATGAAGCCGCCACTGTCCCACAGGCGCGACACGCCGCTGACACCGGAGCCTGGCAGCAGGCCGAAGATGGCGCATACCCCCAGCGCGATGAAGCCGACAATGGCCACCACCTTGACCAACGCCAGCCAGAACTCGAACTCACCGTAGTTCTTCACGCTGAACAGGTTGGTGGCGGTCAGCAACAGGGTAATCACCAACGACAAGACCCAGATCTCCAGCTGCGGGACCCAGGAATTGATGATGGTGGCGGCGATATTGGCTTCGATGGGGATGATCAGTACCCAGAACCACCAATACAGCCAGCCGATTGTGTAGCCGGCCCATTTGCCGATGGCGAGGTCGGCATAGGTAGAGAACGAACCGGTGTCCGGTGAAGCAACGGCCATTTCGGCCAGCATGCGCATCACCAGCACCACCAGCGCGCCGGCCAGGATATAGGCCAGGATGGTGGCGGGCCCTGCCTCGGCAATCGCACGGCCGGAGCCGACGAACAGGCCGGCACCGATCACGCCGGCAATGGACAGCATGGTGACATGCCGGGATTTCAATCCATGACTCAAATTGTTCTTGTGGGTTTGCATGGCGCTACCTTGTTGTTTTTGTCATGCCCACGCTGGGGCCGCCGGCTTGCACGTCACCGACGCAGGCGCGAAAAAGCCCGCCCTGCCCCAGATGGTGAGTAGGGCAGTACGGGTTGAGGAAAACGAAACCGCAGGGCGTATTACGGGTAGGTCAGCCGGCAGCCCGCTGACGAGGCGCCAGGTCGGCCTTGGGGAAACTGCCGCCCTGGCGGCCAACCTGCTCGCATACCTTGTCGACGATGTACGCGCCGATCGGGATGGCGGAGGTAGCGGCCGGCGACGGTGCGTTGCACACGTTGACGCTGCGAGCGGTGTTGACGAACAGGAAGTCGTCGATCAGCTTGCCGTCACGCGATACGGCCTGGGCACGCACGCCGGCCGGATAAGGCGTGAGGTCGGCCTTGGTGATGCTCGGGCAGTATTTCTGGACCTGCTTGAGGTAGCCACCCTTGAACAGCGAGTTCTTCATCTCGATCAGGCCTGGGCGGAAGTTCTTCGCCAGCACCTTGAGGATGCCGGGGGTGGTCAGGGTCTGGAACAGGTCGGCTGGGCTGACATCACGCTTGCGGTAACCCTCGCGCTTCATTGCCAGCACGGCGTTGGGGCCAACGGTCACGGTGCCGTCGATCATGCGAGTCAGGTGCACCCCCAGGAACGGCATGGACGGGTCGGGAATCGGGTAGATCAGGTGGTTGACGATCTGGTTGTGCTGCTTGGGCAGCAGGTAGTACTCGCCACGGAACGGGCAGATGACGAACTCGGTCCGCAGGCCCAGCATGCTCACCACGCGGTCGGCCATCAGGCCCGAGCAGGTCACCAGGAAACGGCTGCGCAACTCATCGTCATGATGGTCGCCACGCGTGCGCACGACCACTTCGCTGGCCAGCTCCTGCAGGCCAACCACCTCGGCGCCATAGCGGATCTCACCGCCGGCGCGCTGGAACTCGGCGCCCATGGCCGCAGTCACTTCAGCGTAATTGACGATACCGCTGGAGGGCACGAAGATGCCGCCCATGCCAACGATATTGGGCTCGCGCTCGCGCAGTTCGGCCGCCGACAGCCAGTAGCGCTCCAGGCCATTGGCCGCGGTGCGCTCCCACAGCGCCTTCATGCGCTGCATTTCCAGGTCGTTGGTAGCCACCAGCAGCTTGCCGCATTCATCGAAGCGGATACCGTGCTGGGTGCAGAAAGCCTTGGTGGCCTTGTTGCCTTCCAGGCAGAAGCGCGCCTTGAGGCTGCCGGGGGTGTAATACACGCCGGCGTGGATCACGCCGCTGTTGTGGCCGGTCTGGTGGCGGGCCGGGCCGGACTCTTTCTCCAGCAGGAGAATCTTCGCATCCGGGTAGACCTTGATCAGGTGCATGGCCGTGGACATGCCCACAATGCCACCGCCAATGATGATGAAATCGTACACAGCCTTACCTCACACGCAGGCATTGCCTGACTGGCTCACCAAGGCCCGCGCGGGCCCTGGTGGCATCGTTTTGTGCAAAGACGCGAGGGCGGGCGCCCGCCCCGCGCCCTGTCATTATTGCCCGCGCTGGTACAGCGGTTTGGGGAAGGCCACGTAACCGCGCTGGCGCATCAGCTCGCGGCGCAGGCCTTCATGCGGCGTGAAGCGGTCGCGGCCATGCAGCCAGAACAGGTTGTTGATCAGCAGGAAGCTACCCACACCGACCGGTACCGAAAGCTTCTTCTCGCTGCCTTCCAGCGATTCGGACAAGGCGTTCAGCCAGATGCCCTCCTCGTAGTTTTCCGGCTGCACGAACTGGTCGATGTAGCGCATGGTCGGGCGGCCTTCGGCATCGGTGTCGAATACCGAGTGGAACACATCTTCGGACACCTTCTTGCTCGGCGGTGCGGTCCAGCGCATTTGGCGACGGGCCAGCGGGTGGCGGAAGAATTCGTCGCACTGCTCCCAGTCGTCCAGGTGCAGCAGCAGCGAGTTGCCGCCTTCCATGTTCTTTTCGTCAATCTTCAGCATCAGCACGTAGTCGGTGATCTGGTTGACGAAGGTGCCGTCGTTGTGCAGCTCCATGACCCGGTGCGGCTGGCGCAGGTAGCTGTCGGAGTTGTCGGTGTTGACCACCACGAAGCGGGCATAGAACTGGCCGCTCATGGCGTCGTAGTTGGAGCGGCCGATCAGGTGTGCGCAGGCGGTGGTGAACTTGACCATGTCCTCGGCCTGGCTCACGTCATCCAGGCCGACCGGGGTGATCAGCATGCCGCCGCTGGCGCGGTTGAGGATGGTATTGAGCAGCACCGGCCGCAGGGTGCCCTGGCACAGCTCGTCGAGGATCTCGCCAACCCGGAAGCGCAGGAACGACTTGTACTCCAGCGCCTGCACCGGCCACTGGGCAACAGCCTGGACGAACGCTTCGACCGTTTCGCGGGCAAAGGTGAGCTCAAGCAGGCGCGGCGACTGTTTCGAAGGGGCGATGGTGTAACCACGCGGCTCGAGCGGCAGTGGCATCACAAGTTCGTCGATCTGCGTAAAAGCGTTCATGGCAGTGTCCTGGCAGAAAAAATGAGTAGCGCCGTCCGGGCATGACCTGGATCAGTGCGGGCGAGCTAAAATTATCGCCATAAACGCAAAATGTCTACATTTTTATTTTTCAAAGACAGAATGTATTTTTGTCCATTGTTTTTCGCCGGCGAACGCTTTCGGTATGATCGTCAAAACCGTTTGAGGAACAGGACCTTGGAAGCGCTCGCCCCCCGACAAAACTCAGCATTCAGCGGGTATGAGAGGCTCAAGAAGGACATCATCCGCGGCGTGTTCAAACCCGGCGAAAAGCTGCTGATGAGCACCCTGAAGGAGCGCTACGACCTGGGCGTGGGCCCGCTGCGCGAAGCACTGTCGCAGTTGGTGGCCGAGCACCTGGTCAACGCGATCAGCCAGAAGGGCTACCGTGTGGCGCCCATGTCGCTGGACGAGATGAACGACATCTACGATGCCCGCGCCAACCTGGAGGCGATGATCATCACCCTGGCCATCGAGCGTGGCGACGACGCCTGGGAGGCGTCGGTACTGGCCCACTCGCATACCCTGGCCAAGGTGGTGGAAGTGAAGACCCGCGAGCAGCGCCTGGATGTGTGGGACGAACGGCACAAGGCATTCCACACGGCCATTGCCTCGGGCTGCGGCTCCAAGCACCTGCTGCAGGCGCGCACTTACCTGTTCGACCAGGCCGAGCGCTACCGGCACCTGTGGCTGACCCAGACGGTGTTTTCCGAACAGGCCCTGGAGCTCAAGCGCCAGGAGCATGCGGCTCTGGTGGAAGTGATTCTGGCCCGGGACGCCAAGCGCGCCAGTGCCATGATGCGCTCGCACCTGATGACTCCGGTGCCGATCATTGCGCAGATCATGCATGCCGAGGGTATCGGCGCACGCTAGAGGGTTGCTTTGTATCCCTCAGGGCCCTATCGCCGGCAAGCCAGCTCCCACAGGTACTGCGCTGCCTTCGGGGCCTGTGGGGTCTCTGTGGGAGCTGGCTTGCCGGCGATAGGGCCAGGGCAGGCAAAACGCGCCAGATGAATTTTTCTTAAATCGCCGTTTGGCTATTCTTTGGCACAATCAAGTCTCCAATAGATGCCCGGGAACCAGCATGCCTCGCGTACTGACTATCGAAGACGACGCCGTCACCGGCCAGGAAATCGTCGCCGAACTTACCAGCCACGGCCTTGAGGTGGATTGGGCCGACAATGGCCGTGAAGGCCTGGCCAAGGCCATTGCCGGCGGCTACGACCTGATCACCCTGGACCGCATGCTGCCCGAGGTCGATGGCCTGACCATCGTCACCACGCTGCGCAACCTCAAGATTGCCACGCCGATCCTGATGATCAGCGCCCTCTCCGACGTCGACGAGCGGGTGCGCGGCCTGCGTGCCGGGGGTGACGACTACCTGACCAAACCGTTCGCCTCCGACGAGATGGCCGCGCGGGTCGAAGTGCTGCTGCGCCGCAACAGCGTACCCATGACCCAGACCCGCCTTCAGGTCGCCGACCTGCAACTGGACCTGATCAGCCACGAAGCCCGCCGTGGCGAACAGACCCTCAACCTGCTGCCCACCGAATACAAGCTGCTGGAGTACCTGATGCGCCATAGCGGCCAGGTGATCACGCGGATGATGATTTTCGAGGAAGTCTGGGGCTACCACTTCGACCCGGGCACCAACCTGATCGACGTACACATCGGTCGCCTGCGCAAGAAAATCGACTCGCCCGGCCAGTCGCCGCTGATCCGTACGGTACGGGGCTCCGGCTATGCCATTGCTGAACCCGTCTAAGGGCTGGAGCTCCTCGACCAGCCGCCTGCTGGCGCTGTACAGCTTTCTGTTCGTGGCCTGGAGCAGCATCCTCATGGGGGTGCTGTACTTCGAGGTGTCCAGCTACCTGAACAAACTCACCCGCCATTCGATGCTGCAGCGCCAGCACCTGTTCGCGCACATGAGCGGCAAACAGCTGGACGACGCCCTGGTCGCCAGCCAGGCCTTCGAGGAGCGCAGCTTCGACGCCTACGGCCTGTTCGACAACCAACTCAACCCGATCGGCGGGCGCATTCGCGCCATCCCGCCAGAGCTGGGGCTGGACGGCAAGGTTCACGAACTCAAGCGCTGCCTGGACGCCGACGACCCGCACATGCCGCGTGACAGCTGCGACGCGGTGGCGATCAAGGTGCAAGATGGCCGCTGGCTGGTGCTGGTGCGCGACAACGGCTCGCTGTTCGTGGTCACCCGGATCATCCTGCATGCCCTGCTTTGGGGGATCTCGCTGACCCTGATCCCGGGCTTTGCCGGCTGGTACCTGCTGAGGCGCCGCCCACTCAAGCGTATCCGCGCGATCCAGGCCCAGGCCGAACTGATCGTCGCCGGTGACCTTACCCACCGCCTGCCGCTGTCGGCCCGGCGCGACGAGCTGGACATGTTGGCAGCCATCGTCAACGCCATGCTCGACCGCATCGAGCGGCTGATGCACGAGGTCAAGGGCGTGTGTGACAACATCGCCCACGACCTGCGCACCCCGCTCACGCGCCTGCGCGCCCAGCTGTACCGCATTCGCCAGCAAAGTGACGCTGACTCCACCCAGGCCGAGGCACTGGACCAGGCCATTAGCGAAACCGACACCCTGATGGCGCGTTTTCGCGGGTTGTTGCGCATCAGCGAACTGGAAGACCGCCAGCGGCGGGCCGGTTTCGTCCAGCTTGACCCGCACGAGTTGCTGGTCGAGCTGCACGACTTCTACCTGCCGTTGGCAGAAGATGGCGGCATCCGCCTGGAACTGCAGCAGCCGGCCGAACTGCCGGCATTGCATGGTGACCGCGAACTGCTGTTCGAGGCACTGGCCAACCTGGTGGGCAACGGCATCAAGTTCACGCCCGAGGGTGGGCTGGTGCGGATAGCGGCGACGCAGGACGACAAAGGGCTGCACCTGGCCATCGAGGACAGCGGGCCGGGTATTCCGGAAGAGGAACGTGCGGCAGTGCTGAAGCGCTTCTACCGTAGCGATGAAGGCCACCGCCATGCGGGGTTCGGGCTGGGGTTGTCGATCGTTGCGGCGATCGTCGACCTGCATGGGTTCGGGCTGGAAGTGGGGGAAAGCGAGCTGGGTGGGGCGAGGCTGGTACTGCACTGCCCGCTCGCCGGGCTAGCCAAATAGAAGCTGGGGCCGCTATGCGGCCCATCGCCGGCAAGCCAGCTCCCACAGGGACTGCGCAGTTCTTCAGTATTGCGCGGTTCCTGTGGGAGCTGGCTTGCCGGCGATGGGCTGCGCAGCAGCCCCAATGACATCGATCAGTCGGCCAGACGCCAGGTAGTCCCACCCTTGCCGTCTTCCAGCACCACACCCATGGCGGTCAGCTGGTCGCGAATGCGGTCGGACTCGGCCCAGTTCTTGTCCGCACGCGCCTGCAGGCGCGCCTGGATCAAGCCCTCGACCTCAGCGGCATCCACCTTGCCTTCGGCCCCTGCACGCAGGAAGTCATCGGCTTCCAGCTGCAGCACACCCAGCACGTCACCCAGCTCGCGCAGGCGACCTGCCAGGCCGGCAGCAGCCTCCACGTCGCTTTCGCGCAGGCGGTTGATCTCGCGCACCAGGTCGAACAGCACGGCGCAGGCTTCGGGGGTGCCGAAGTCGTCGTTCATGGCCACGCTGAAGCGCTCGACAAACTCTTCGCCACCCTTGGCCGCCACCCGTGGCAAGCCACGCAGGGCGTGGTAGAAGCGCTCCAGCGCGCCCTTGGCGTCGCGCAGGCTGTCTTCCGAGTAGTTGATCGCGCTGCGGTAGTGGCTGGCCACCAGCAGGTAGCGCACCACTTCCGGGTGATACTTCTCGAGCACGTCGCGAATGGTGAAGAAGTTGTTCAACGACTTGGACATCTTCTCGCCATTGATACGAATCATGCCGCAGTGCATCCAGGCGTTTGCGTACTGCTTGCCGGTGGCCGCCTCGCTCTGGGCGATCTCGTTCTCGTGGTGCGGGAACTCCAGGTCGCTACCGCCGCCGTGGATGTCGAAGCTTTCACCCAGGCAGCAGGTGGACATCACCGAGCACTCGATGTGCCAGCCCGGACGCCCCGGGCCCCATGGCGACTCCCAGCTCGGCTCGCCCGGCTTGACGCCCTTCCACAGCACGAAGTCCAGCGGGTCCTGCTTGGCTTCGTCGACCTCGATACGGGCACCGATGCGCAGGTCTTCGATCTTCTTGCGCGACAGCTTGCCGTAGCCGACGAACTTGCCGACGCGGTAGTACACGTCACCATTGCCCGGGGCATAGGCATAACCCTTGTCGATCAGGGTCTGGATCATCGCGTGCATGCCGGCGATATGGTCGGTGGCACGCGGCTCCTGGTCCGGCGGCAGGATGTTCAGGCGGCGCTCGTCTTCGTGCATCGCGTCGATCATGCGGGCGGTCAGGGCATCGAAGCTTTCGCCGTTCTCGTTGGCCCGGTTGATGATCTTGTCATCGATGTCGGTGATGTTGCGCACGTAGGTCAGCTCGTAGCCGCTCTTGCGCAGCCAGCGGGTGACCAGGTCGAAGGCCACCATGCTGCGGCCATGGCCCAGGTGGCAGTAGTCGTACACGGTCATGCCGCACACGTACATGCGCACCTTGTTGCCATCCAGCGGCTTGAAGGTTTCCTTCGTTTTGCTCAGCGTGTTGTAGATGGTAAGCACGGCGGTTCCTCAGCTGCCCCAGGAGTCACGCAGGGTGACAGTGCGGTTGAACACCGGGCGGCCCGGCTGGCTGTCCTTCAGGTCGGCGCAGAAGTAGCCTTCGCGTTCGAACTGGAAACGGTCCTCGGGCTGCGCCTGGGCCAGCGACGGCTCGACGCGGCAGCCGCTGAGCACCTGCAGCGAGCCTGGGTTGATGTTGTCCAGGAAGCTGCCGCCCTCCTCGGTCTTTTCCGGGTTCGGCGAGCGGAACAGGCGGTCGTACAGGCGCACTTCGCACTCGATGCTGCCCTCGGCCGGTACCCAGTGGATCACGCCCTTGACCTTGCGGCCTTCCGGGTTCTTGCCCAGGGTGTCCGGGTCGTACGAGCAGCGCAGCTCGACGATGTTGCCGTCGGCATCCTTGATCGCCTCGTCGGCGCGGATCACGTAGCTGCCGCGCAGGCGCACTTCACCGGCCGGTTCCAGGCGCTTGTAGCCCTTCGGCGGCTCTTCCATGAAGTCGTCGCGGTCGATGTACAGTTCACGGGAGAACGGCAGCACGCGCACGCCCATGTCTTCCTTCGGGTGGCGCGGCAGTTCGAGCTGCTCGACCTGGCCTTCCGGATAGTTGGTTATGACCACCTTCAGCGGGCGCAGCACGCACATGGCGCGCGGTGCGGTGCGGTCCAGGTCGTCACGAATGCTGAACTCGAGCATCGACATGTCGACCACGCCGTCGGAACGGTTGGTGCCGATCATTTCGCAGAAGTTGCGGATCGAAGCCGGGGTGTAGCCACGGCGACGGAAGCCGGACAGGGTCGACATGCGTGGGTCGTCCCAGCCTTCGACGTGCTTTTCGTCGACCAGCTGCTTGAGCTTGCGCTTGGACGTGATGGTGTAGTTCAGGTTCAGGCGGCTGAACTCGTACTGGCGCGGGTGCGCCGGCACCGGCAGGTTGTCGAGGAACCAGTCGTACAGCGGACGATGGCCTTCGAACTCCAGGGTGCAGATCGAATGGGTGATGCCCTCGATGGCGTCCGACTGGCCGTGGGTGAAGTCGTAGTTCGGGTAGATGCACCACTTGTCACCGGTCTGGTGGTGGTGGGCATGGCGGATACGGTACAGGATCGGGTCACGCAGGTTCATGTTCGGCGAGGCCATGTCGATCTTGGCCCGCAGCACGCGCTCGCCATCCTTGAACTCGCCGGCCTTCATGCGCGCGAACAGGTCGAGGTTCTCGTCAACGCTGCGCTCGCGGAACGGGCTGTTCTTGCCCGGCTCCTTGAGGTTGCCACGGTATTCCTTGGCTTGCTCGGGGGTAAGGTCGCAGACGTAGGCCTTGCCACGCTTGATCAGCTCGACCGCCCAGTCGTGCAGCTGGTCAAAGTAGTCGGAGGCGTAGCGCACATCGCCGGCCCAGTCGAAGCCCAGCCACTTGACATCGCTCTGGATGGCGTCGATGTACTCCTGGTCTTCCTTGGCCGGGTTGGTATCGTCGAAACGCAGGTGGCAGACGCCCCCGAATTCCTTGGCCAGGCCGAAGTTGACGCAGATCGACTTGGCGTGACCGATGTGCAGGTAGCCATTGGGCTCCGGCGGGAAACGGGTGACGATGCTGCTGTGCTTGCCCGAGTCCAGGTCGGCCTGGATGATCGGCCGCAGGAAATTCGCAGGGACAGCGGGGGCGCCTTTGGCAGCGGCGTTGGGCGCGTTGTCGGCAGTGGGCTTGCTCATAGGATCCTTGAATGCACGTGTCCGGCCTGGGTAGGCCGATTGAATCAAAGGGCCTATCATAGCCGAAGCAGTCAAGCTGCTGACAGTCGGGCCCGGACAAACTGGCGTGATTTATCACGGCTTTTTGCCGCAGCCTGGCAAAATGGCCAGTGCGCGCCATGTGTCGCAATCGCCTGATCCTGCGTCAGGTGATGACCCGCGCCCTGCGCACCCTAATTCCGATTGCCTTGAAAGAGCGAGTTTCAGCATGTCCAAAGTCAAACTGAGCACCAACCACGGCGACATCGTCCTGCAACTGGACGCCGAGAAAGCGCCGCTGACTACCGAAAACTTCGTTCAGTACGTCAAGGACGGCCACTACAATGGCACCGTGTTCCACCGCGTGATCAAGGGCTTCATGATCCAGGGCGGCGGCTTCGAGCCTGGCATGAGCCAGAAGAAGACCCGCGCCAGCATCCAGAACGAAGCCGACAACGGCCTGAAGAACAAGAAGTACAGCATCGCCATGGCCCGTACCATGGAGCCGCACTCCGCCTCGGCGCAGTTCTTCATCAACTCGTCCGACAACGACTTCCTCAACCACAGCGGCAAGAACGTTCAGGGCTGGGGCTACGCGGTATTCGGCGAAGTGATCGAAGGCCGTGAAATCGTCGACGCCATCGAAAAGGTCGCCACCGGTTCCAAGGCTGGCCACCAGGACGTGCCGAAGGACGACGTGATCATCGAGAAAGCCGAGATCGTTGAGTGATCCTGCTGATCTCCGATCTGCACTTGCAAGAAGAACGCCCGGACATTACCCGGGCGTTTCTTGATCTGCTCGATGGCCGTGCCCGCCACGCCAAGGCGTTGTACATCCTTGGCGACTTTTTCGAAGCCTGGATCGGCGACGATGCCATGACGCCCTTCCAGCAGTCGGTCTGCCAGGCCATGCGTCGGCTGAGCGACAGCGGCACGGCCATCTACCTGATGCATGGCAACCGTGATTTCCTGATCGGCCAAGCCTTCTGCGACGCTGCGGGCTGCACGTTGCTGCACGACCCCAGCGTGATCGAGCTGGGTGGCGAGCAGGTGCTGCTGATGCATGGCGATACCTTGTGCACCCGCGACCTGGCCTACATGAAAATGCGCCGCTTGCTGCGCAACCCGCTGAGCCTGTGGGTGTTGCGGCACCTGCCGCTGTCGGCCCGCTACAAGCTGGCACGCAAGCTACGCAGCGAAAGCCGCTCGCAAACGCGGATGAAGTCCACCGAGATCGTCGATGTCACGCCAGAGGAAGTGCCGAAGGTAATGGCGGCGCATGGTGTACGTACCTTGGTGCATGGGCATACCCATCGGCCGGCGATACACAAGCTGGTGGTCGACGGGCAACCGGCACGGCGTATCGTGCTGGGCGACTGGGACCGCCGAGGCTGGGCCTTGCAGGTTGACGAGCAAGGCTTTCAGCTGGCGCCGTTCGAGTTTTCCTGACCGACCGAGGCACCTTCTTCGCGGGCATGCCCGCTCCCACAGGTACTGCACCAGGGCTACAAGCGGTGCGGTACCTGTGGGAGCGGGCGAGCCCGCGATGAGGCCGGTATGCCCTACTGCTGGACCACCGCCCCCTTGTCCCCCTCACTGATCACCACTTCCCGGTACTCCGGGTCAGCCTTGATCTGCGCCTCGGTAAATGGAATCACCGCCAGTTGCCCGGCTGCAAACGCCTTGGTCTGGTCACTGGCATGCACCGAAGCCGCTTCACTGGACTGGGAAAACGCCAGCAGCCCACGGGCCTCTGGCCCCTGGTCGGTAAAACTGACCAGTTGCAGGTAGCTGGTACCACTGACCACCAACCGCTTGCCCTGCCCATGCGGCACACTGTAGATCGCGTTGTACACGCCCAACGCCTGCGGGCCACCCGGCACCGGCGTACCATCGCCCGCCTGTTGCACCTGCCCCCAACGCACCTCCCCTGCCATACCGCTGTCACGCACCTGCTCGAGCGACGCCAATGCGGCCTGATGCAACAGCTTGCGCACGGCCGCCTGCTCGACCGCCAACCCGCGCGGGGTGTGCTGCGGATCGGCAGGGTCAAAGGCCACCCGCCAGCTTTGCGGGTGCTCGGCCAGGGCATCGTACAGGTTCTGGAAATGTATCAGCCCAATGCCACTGTCCAGGTCAGCCTTGCCATTCCAGGCCGCCAGGCTGCTGCATACGGCCCGCACATCCGCCTCGGCGCCCTTGCACCACTGCAGCAGGTCAGGCAGCAGCAGGCTGGCCAGGTAGACCTCGTCATCGGTCACCATGCGCTGCAGGTCGTCAGCGCCCAGGCGGGCCGTACCCTGCAGGCGTTGCAGGGCAAAGCGGCCACGCATGCCCAGCGGCTGGTCACTGCGGCTGACCAGCGGCGAATAACCGGTCAGCGGCTGCGCCGGGTTGGCCATCCAGGCCGGGTCGTTGGAGTTCTGCACGAAATCCTCGCGTTCCAGGCTCGGCAGCAGCCGCGCAGGGAAAATCCCCGGCTGTGCGGCCTGCGCATCGACCTTCCACTGGCACGCGCTGCGTGAGCCATCCAGTACCACCAGGCGCCCCTGCGCCTGCGGGTTGCTGCACGCACTCAGCAGTTGCTGATCCACATAAGGCACCACTGACTGGTTCAGGTACAAGGCCTTGCCTGCCGGGTCTACCGCCAGCGTGTTGACCCAGGGAATACCCTGCAGCTGTTCGATCGAGCCTTTCAACGTAGCCAGGCTGTCGGCACGGTTGATCTGGTACCACTGCTGCAACACCCGGGTGTTCTCGAGGTTGGCGTCGCGCAGGCTGTAGGCAGCATGTGCATCCCAGTCCAGGCGCCCCGGCCATTGCACCACCGGGCCGAATTGCGAGCTGTAGACCTGGCGCTGCACCTGGCTCAGGCTGCCATCCTCGGCCTTTACCGCAACACTGACGGTTTGCCGGGCCAACGGCAGCGACTTGCCATCGAGCAGGTAGCGGGTCGGGTCCTTGGGGTCGAGTTGCAGGCGGTACAGGGTGAAGTGATTCGACGTATCGACGGTGTGCGTCCAGGCCAGATGCTGGTTGAAGCCGATGTTGACCACCGGCAGGCCCGGCAATGCCGCCCCCATGACATCGAGCTGGCCGGGAATGGTCAGTTGCATCTGGTAGAAACGCATGCCGCCCATCCACGGGAAGTGCGGGTTGGCCAGCAACAGACCGCGGCCATTGGCCGAACGCCGGGCCCCGACAGCCACCGCATTGCTACCGCGCTCCGTGGCAAAACGCTGCTGCCTGGCCAGCGCCGCGGCAAACCCTGCCGGCGCCGGCTGGCTGGCCTGCGTTGGCGGTTGCGCCCCGGCCAGCGCTTCGACGAACTGCCCGACACCGCCTTCGGCGAGCAGCCGACGGGTCAGCCTGACCAGGTCCTCGCTGCTGATCGGCCGCAGCCACTCGCCAGTGCCACATTCGGCGGGCAACCCCTGGCTGCGGCGCTCGGCCAGCGCCCGGTTGAACCCGCTGGCATAACCTGCCAGCAGCGCCCGTACCGGCGCCGGCTGCGCCTGCAAGAACGCATCGACTGCCGCCGGAGTGTTGAGCCAGGTGAAGAATACGTCGCTGGCCAGGTTGTCACGCTGCTCAAGGGTCTTGCCCTTGGCACCGAAGTAGCGTGAGCGCTCGCCACTCACGGTCAGCACTTCATTGGCCAGCAGGCACAAGTTGTCCTGGGCGTAGGCGTAGCCGATGCCATAACCCAGGCCGCGCTCGTCCTTGGCCACGATGTGCGGCACACCGTAAGTGGTTCGGCGAATCTGCGCACTGGTATCGGCTGCGGCGGACTGCACCGGCACTGCGCCAACGCTGAAGGCTACCAGGGCGGCGGCCAGGCCAGCGCAAGTCATGGGACGGGAAAGTGGAAACACAGGCACTCCTCGGCTTCGGGGATCATCCCGATCAGACGAATGGCCAAATGAAAATTTTACGTATTACAAGGCAATGGAACGTCTTGAACAGAACCAGATTTTTTTTGCGAGTGGGCTGCAGTTTTTCCGTTCTCATTCGTCCTAGTAAGTGAGGCACCCAAATTTCGGGTTCGTCCACGAAAAGGAGCATTCACATGTACAACCCGCAACCCTCGATCCAGGCTGGGCGCGTCCCAGGCAAAGCGCCCAGGGAACAGGACGTTTTTGCTGACGAACGCATCGGCAACGAACAGATCCGCGAGCTGTTGCGCAGTTTCGGCCTGCGTACCAGTCTGATCCGCCTCAAGGTCATCGATGCCTTGCACGCCGCCGACCGCAATGGCCGCAGCATTGGCGTGCGCGGCGTGCACGCGCAGCTGGAACAGCTGGATATCCCGCTGTCGTTCCTCAGCGTGCGCGAAGTGCTCAAGCGGCTGTGCAGCGAGGGCGTCATCCAGCTGGGCAGCGACAAATGCTACAGCCTCGCCCCCCAGGCGCGCGCCGTGCTGGAACGAACGCCTTTGCGCTGAGCGCATGGCCGGCCATACCTGGCCGGCCAGCCAAAGTCAGGGTTTGACCTTGCGCCGCAGGATGCCGTTGATCACCACGACCACCACGGCGATGGCGATGGCCAGCATCTGGAAGGTCTGCTCACTGATCGTGCCCTGCTTCTGCAGGTGGGACAGGCCCAGCATCAGGCCCAGTACCACCAGGATGATCAGAAGGGAGTATTTGAGGCGCTGCACGTGTGTCATCGAAGGTTCCTTGCAACATCAGGGGCAAATGGCTCGCAACGAGCCGCGGCAATGATACAACGGCCACCGGCCCCGGCGCTGCATTTCCTGCTGGGTGGGTCGGCGCCTGCCTGAAAGCATGGGGCTCCCAAGCACCCACGCCGGAGGCACCATGTACAAACCCCTTCTGTTCGCGTCGCTATTGCTGACCCCCTTTTCCCTTCATGCGCTGGACACCCGCCAGACCTCGGCCGAGCAACTGCTCGAACTGGGCCGCGAACTGGCTGCCCAAGCTGGCGCCAGCCAATGGCAACAACTGTGGCAGCGCGTGCGCCAGGCCGGTTACCTGCAGGCAAAAGGTGCGTCGGTGCATTTCACTGCCCCCCAGGCGCAACTGCCAGAGCTGGCCCGGCAAACCCTGGCCCAGGCCGACCGGGTACAAGCGCAACAGCAGACCCAGGCACTGTATCGCCGCCGCTTTGCCGACCAGGTCATCGGCCAGCGTGACGGGCAGCCGCTGCATGCCCTGTGCCTGCTGGTCGATTGGCGCACGCTGCCACAAGGCATGCGCGACTCCCCTCAGGCCTACCTGCGCAGCGCCAGCCTGTTGAGCAGCTATCCGTGTGATTGATGGTTATCACACCCTGCGCGCAACACAAGGAGTGAGCTGATGGGAAATCACCCGCTACAGCCAGATGTTGAAGCCATGTCCTACAACGCCGGATATCGCTGCCTGCAAAACCTGTTCGCGGAAGCTACAACCCCCAACCCATATGCCGCCTAGCGACATGCCTCGGCTGTCACAGAAAATCCAGTCACACCTTCGACATAACGCCGCTGGTGATCGGGTAGCACAGCCCATCCGTCCCGAAGGAGCGCCATATGCAAATGCCAGACTTGAGCCACATCGATATCAGCCAACTGCCCCACTCGCTGCAGGCCCTGATCGACTGCATCGGCATCGACAACGCCTACCAGCTGACCTGCGCCTACGGCGGCAGGCCCAAGTACATCCCCAAGCACCGCGAGCGCACCAAGCTTGCCGACGTGCTGCCGCCCGAAGCGCTCGACGCGCTGATCAAGCGCTTTGCCGGTGTCGCCCTGGAAATCCCCAAGGCTGACCATTTCATGCGCCAGTTGCGCAACCTGCAGATCCAGAAGGAAAGCGCCAGCGGCCTGTCACGCAGCCTGCTCGCTGACAAGTACGGCCTGAGCCTGCGCCAGATTGGCAACATCCGCCGGCAAGAACCTTGCGCGCGCTGAAGCCCCGGCATCGTCACCACCATTGACGGCCACGTTTTGAACCTAACCAGAAGAGAACCCAGCAATGTCGATAGATAACAGCCTCATCGGTTCCGTAATCAATGCCTTGCCGATGGACCGCATGATCGCAGGCCCCCTGCAGGCCATGGTCCAGGCCCAGGTCACCGCCAGCAAATCCTACGCCGACTTCCTGATGCAGGTGTGCGTCCAGGACGGCAAGGCCGTGGCCATCCAGTTCGACTACGACGAAACCATCGTCGACGAACAAGGCGAGTACAAGGGCGTGGTCAGCAAGACCATGAAAGTGCCGCTGGTGGCAGCCATCACCCACCCGAACATCTCCATCGAAGAAGGCAACGTCGAGTTCGAGCTGGTCATCAACCAGATGTCGGAAGACGTTTCCAGCAAGGACATGAGCGCCGAGGCAAGCGGTTCGCTGGGTTGGGGGCCGTTCAGGCTCAACGTGAAAGGCAGCGTCAGCCACAAGTCCACGCAAACCCGCAAGACTGACACCCGCGCCCGCTACGCCTTCAACACGACCTTGAAGCGCCAGGACCCGCCTGAAGCGATGATGCGGGTGATCGACTTCCTGGCCGACGCCGCGACAAAGCCGACCGTGGTCAAAACCGCCACACTGGAAAGCCAGGACTTGATTTCCCAGGCCGATACCTTGAAGAACCCTGCCGCCGACGGCGCTTCGGCCCTCGCCGCCGCCACCTCTTGAGACGCACCTCCCTGCCCCGAACAGCCCCCCTGACCAGCAACAGGGGGGCACCACCTGGCCTGAGGAGTCGAAGCATTGGATAAATCCCCCGCCCCCATGACTTCCATCGACCTGCGCGAAATCACCCGTGGCCTGCAGGAAGCCGCCAGTGCTACCAACAGCCTGATCGCGCAGCAGTACATCAACCTGTTCGACCAGTTCTTCGAATGCGACACCGAAGCGTTGGGCGCGCCCATGAAAGCCAAAATGGTCGAAGTGGCCATGGACGGCCAGCACATCATGCGCGTACCGCTGTTCGCGCTGGTGTCGCCAAAAGGCCTGGCCCTCGAGCGCATGCAGGTCGACCTTTCGGTAAGGGTCAAAGGCACCGAAGCACAGCAGGCACTGCTGACTGCAGGTGAAAACAAGGCGGCCAGCTTCAAGGTCACCATCGGCGGCCAAAGCCGTCAGGGCGACAGCCGTGACCCCGATGAAGTGCAGATCCGCATGCAGTTCCAGGCCAGCGAACCGCCGGAAGCCCTCAACCGGTTGATCGAGGAATACACCAGCCTGATCATCCCGGTACGCGCCCCCAGCCCGCCGCCATCGCCCGATACCAATGAGTTCATCGAAGCGGCCACTGTCCGTTGACGGCCGCCCTGCGCCAGCTCAGAAGTCGCGCTTGTAGAAGATGTCCAGTGAACTGGCCAGCCCGCTGGCAGCTTCGAGGTACACCTTCTTGCTCAGCTTGTAGCGCAATGCAATGGTGTTGGCGGGCTCGAACACCCCCACCCCGTAGCGCAGGCTCAGTTTCTCGGTGAGGTTGCCGCTGGCGACCACGCTGGTGGTATTGCCCGAACCTTCGGTGTCCAGCTGGAAGTCGTCGATGCCCAGGCTCGAGGCCAGGCTGCCGGTGATGCCGGCGCTACCCGCCAGGCCCAGGCCCAAGGCAGCCTCGGCGAGCATGTTGTTGTCTTCACCGGACGTGCCCAGCGGCCGCCCCAGTACCAGGTACGACAGCGCCTGCTCCTGGCTCATGGCCGGTTCCGAGAACACCTTGCTTGTGGGCTGCTCGGCACTGCCGCTCAGGCGGATACCGGCAATCACATCGTCGACCTTGCGGATCGCTTCAATGTCCAGGTATGGCTGGTCGATCGGGCCTGCGAACAACAACCGCGCACGGCGGATGGTCAGGCGCTGGCCGTAGGCGCGGTAGCGGCCATCGGCCAGGTTCAGCTCGCCACGGGTGTCGAGGTTGTCGCCGATGTGCACATGGCCGAGCAGGTTGGCCGTGAGACCAAAGCCGCTGAACGAAAGCTTGTCGCGGCCCACTTCGACATCGATGTCCATGGCCATCGCCATGGGCGGTTTGCCCTCTTCGGTCTGGTGGCCGACGATCACCGTGTCATCCGAGACCTTGACGGTGGACGGTGGCAGCTCGCGCACAGTGATCGCACCCTTGGGCACCTGTACCTTGCCGGTCACCGCCAGCTTGTCGTCGATCAGGCGCAAGGTCAGGTCTGGGGCGACCTCCAGCGTCGCATAGGGCTCGACCGTGACGGGCAGTTGCTGGCCCTGCAGACGCAGGTCCATGCCCAGTGCCTGGCCCCAGGTCAGGTTGCCATTGAGCTGGCCACGCCCCGCCTCGCCACTGCGCCAGCCGCCGTTGAGCTGTACCTGCTCGCCGGCAATCAACGCCTGCAATGACAGGTCCTCGAGGCTGACCGGCAGCTCGGCACCACTGACTTCGCCGCCACTGAGCATCAGGTTGCCGTTGACCTGCGGCGCCAGCAAGGTGCCCGACAACCTGCCACTGCCATTGAGCTGCCCGGCCAGACGCTCGACCATCGGCACGAACGGGCGCGCCACCGAAAGGTCGAGGCCTGCCAGCTGGAAATCACCCGACAGCGGTTTGTTGCTGCCCAGTGGATCCAGGCGGGTGTTGACGTTCAGCTCGCCCAGGCGCTCGCCGCGGAACGCCAGGCGGGTATCGATGCGCCTTGGCGCCAGCGTGCTGTCCAGGCGCAGGGCCTGGTACGGGAAGTCGACCCAGCGGTCCTTGTCGCGCACGCGCAGGGTACCGCCACTGGCGTCGACGACGATGTTGCCCTTGGGGCCGCTGGCCGGGATGTCCAGATTGATGTCGGCATTGAGCAGGCCCTGCCAGGCGAAGTCCTTCGGCAGCCACTGGGCCAGGCTGTCCAGCGGGAACTGCTTGAGGTGGTAGCGCAAGCGTGGCTCGGGGGCCAGACGCTGGTCGTCGCCGCACAAGCTGGCCTGGCCGGAGCGCCAGCAGTGCGCAGCAAAGTCCAGCTGGCCGCTGGCCAGCCGCTGCAGGCGCGCCGGTGCCTGCAGCCGCCAGTCCTGGCCGCCGGCCTGGATCCGCCCACTGGCCAGGCGCCCGCGCCAGTCACCCTTGTTCAACTGGCCATCCAGGCCGAGGTCGAGTTTGAGCTGCGGGCCGTCCAGCGCCAGGGTCAAGGCTTGCTGGCGAATGTCGCCTTTGCCGTTGGCCTGCAAGGTGCCCAATGCCGTGTCACCCAGGTGAATGCCGCTGGCCTTCAGTTCGATCACGCCACGCTGGGCGTTGTCCAGGCGGGCGTCCAAGTCCAGCTGCTGCACGCGGTTTTCCGCCTGGGCCAGCCGCTGGCCCTGCAGGGCCAGCGTACCTTGCGGGGCCTGCAAGGTGCCGGCGACGTCAAGCCGGCCCTTGACCTGGCCCTGCAACCTTGGCCACAACTGGCCCAGGCGCGGCAGGTCGAGGTCGAGCCGCCCGGCCAGGCGTTGCTGCAGGCTGCCACTGCCATTGATGCGGTTATCCCCCAGCTGGACTGCCAGGGTACCCAAGGTCCAGCTCTGCCCTGCCCCCTGGGCCTCGACCTTGAGCACTGCCGGCTGGCCGCGCAGGCGGCCTTTCAGGTCTAGCTGGGCATCGAGGCTCAAGGCGTCGCCTTTCATCTCGCCTTTGCTGCGCAGCGGCCCCGCCAGGGTACCCGGCAGCTCGGCCAGCCAATAGGCTGGGTCGAGCGCCGACAACTGCAGGTCGACATCCCATGCCAAGGTGTCGGCAAAGCGCACGGCGACACTGCCGGCAGCCTTGCCTTGACCGGCGGTCAGCGCCAACTGCGGCAGCTTCACCTGGCTCAGGTCACCTTCGAAGGGGCTGGCCAGGCTGAACGCGCCAGCCGGGCCATCCAGGTCGCCATTGAAGGTGCCCTGGTAGTTGCCATCGCGATAATGCACCTGGGCCATGAGCCGCTTGAGGGTGACCTCAGGGGGCGTCTCCAGCGGATACAGGCGCAGCCACGGAAAGTCCTGCCAGTCCAACTGGGCGTCGGCGACCAGGCCTTGCTGCCAGTCAGCCGTGGCTTGCATCTTGACCCGCTGGGTATCGCTGGCGCTCAGGTCCAGGGCATCAAGCCTGGCGCCTTTGCTGTCGACCAGCCCGGACAACAGCAAGGCGATCGGCGACTGCTCGGCTGGCAGGCTGGCCGACCCCGACAGTTGATAGCCCTTGAGCAGGTCGCCGCGGGCGTCGAGCTTGAGCTGGTTGAACTGCACGGTGTCGGGCAACGAGGCGGCCGGCTTGAATGCCTCGGAGCGGATCTGCAAAGTCGCCGGCAGGTGCTCGGCCAACGCCTGCAATTGCCCGTTCAGCGTGGCGTCGAGGTAACCGCTGCTGGTGCCGGCGAGTTTCAGGGTTTTCTGCAACTCGCCGGTGGCAGTCAGCGCCAACTGCCAGGGTTTGCCGTCTACCGTTGGCAGTTGCAGCTGCGCCTGGAGTTGTACCGGCCAGTCAGCTTCGGGCTGCAGATTGCCTTGCAGGTTCAATTGCAGGTCGTCACGCTTCAGCTGCAGGCTGTCGACGCGCAGCCCGGCATTGGTCCAGTGCGCCGCCAGTTGCAAGTCGCCAAGCAGGTCATTGCCATCCAGCCGCAACTGGCCAACCTTGACCTCACCCAGTTCGATGGCCAGCGGCAAACGCAGGGCCGGCAACTGCAGCGGGCCACTGTCGGCCGATTCGGCGCTGGGCGCAAAGGCCATGTCGATACGTTGCGCCTGCAACTGGTCAATGCACAAGGTAGAGCGCAGCAGGCATGCCGGCGACCAGGCCAGCAGCGGTGCCTGCAAATCTACCGTGCTGCCGGCATCGGCCCAGATAAGCCGGCTGGCTTGCCAGCTACCGGCCAGGCGGCCCTGGAAATCAGCCACCTCAAGCCCGGGCACCTTGCCCAGCACCCAGCGGCTGCCGGCTTCGGTCCCCAGCAACAGGCCGAGTACCAGGCCCAGGCTTGCGGTTACCCCCAGCAGGCCCGCCAGAATGTACTTGATCACGCGTTTCACAGCTCAGGCCCCATGGAAAAGTGCAGGCGAATTCCCCCTTCATCATCCAGCGCCTTGGCCAGGTCCAGGCGCAGCGGCCCGACCGGCGACACCCAGCGCACGCCAAAACCGACACCGGTCTTGAGGCTTGGCAGTTCCAGGTCGTTGAACGAGTTGCCCTGGTCGACGAAGGTTGCCAGCCGCCACTTCTCGGTCAGTGAATACTGGTACTCGACGCTGCCGGCGACCAGGTAGCGCCCACCAATGCGGTCGCCGTCGCTGTTCTTCGGCGACAAGGTCTGGTAGTCATAGCCACGCACGCTCTGGTCGCCACCGGCGAAGAAGCGCAGCGACGGCGGGATGTTGTTCTTGAAGCCATTGGTCGCGCTGCCACCGAACTGCACCCGGCCGAGCAAGCGATGGTCATGGCCAAGCGTGGTCAGGCCCTTGAGCAGCACGTTGCCATGCAGCAGGTTGGTGTCCGAGACCAGCCCTTCCTTGGCTACCTGTACATCGAACTGCAGGCGGTAGCCGTTATGCGGGTCGATGCGGTTGTCACTGCGCAGGAAGGAGTAACTCACCCCCGGCATCAACAGGTTGCTCAGCCCGGAGTCATCACCCAGACGGTACTCCTCGCGCTGGTACTTGAGAGAAATCACCCGCTGCCAGCCGCTTGGCAGCTTGCTGTGCCACTCGGGGCCCACCGTCAGCAGTTTGCTGAGGGTGTCGGTGCCGGCAATCTCTTCGTTCTGGTAGCCGCCGGCAAAGCGCAACTTGTCGGTCAGCGGCGGGTCGAGGGGGATGTCGTACCAAAGGCCGACGTTCTGCCGGGGTGCCGACAGTTCGGTTTCCCAGCCGTAGCTATGGCCTTGCGGGTTGACCCAGTGGCGGGTCCAGTTGGCCTTGCCGCGGGGTCCGACGTCGGTCGAGAAGCCCAGGCCCAGGCCCATGGTGCGCGGTTTGCGGGTTTGCAGGCGGACATCCACGGGGATTTCTTCGCCCACGGCGGCGGTGGGCGCCGCATCCACGCGCACGCCTTCGAAGTAGCCGCTCGATTGCAGGTCATTGTTCAGCTCGGCGATCAGTTCCGAGTCGTAAGGTGTACCCGGCTTGAACGAGACCATACGCTGCAGCAGATCGTCGTCCAGCGGTGTGTCGCCACCGAAGGTGACCGCGCCCAGGCGATAGCGCGGGCCGCTCTGGTAGACCAGTTCGATATCGGCCACACCGGCCTGGGGGTCTACCGCCAGGCGCTGGCGGCTGAAGCGCCCACTGAAGAAGCCGTAGCGCGACGCCTGGTTCTGGATCAGCCGCTTGGCATCTTCGTAATGGCCGTGGTTGAGTTGTTCACCCGCGCGCAGGGCCTTGCTGTCGGGCACGCGGAAAGCCTTCATCTCACTGGCGGGGCCTTCGATGCGTATGGTCACGTTGCGCAGGCGAATCGGCTCGCCAGGGTCGATGGTGATGATCAGTTGCGGGGAACGGTCAGCCTCGCTGGCGGGCTTGACCTCTGTGTCGATCTGCGCCTGGTAGTAGCCAAGTGCCTGCGCGGCTTTGCGCGCCTGCTCCTGGGCGCCGCGACTGAAGCGCAGCAGCGCTTCTTCATCGCGGTCGCCAAGGTTACCGATATAGCCTTCGACATTGGCCTTGAGCGCCTTGTTGGCCGGTTTGACCTTCACCAGCAACTCACTCTGGCCCCATGCTGCGAAACTGGCGACCCAGATAACCAGGCCCCAGGTCAATCTTCCTGAATACGTCATGCGGCGCATGCTACCAGAGCCGGGCGCTCAAGGGAGCCGTCGCGCGGTTCGCTCAGGCAAAAGCAGAATTGGAAGAGACCGGGTTGGGATGGAAGAACACCCTCTCACGGATTGGTCCTACAGCCACCTCGCCAATTTCCTCATAGCCCTGGCGCTGGTAAAAGGCCAGGTAGTGCTCGTTGCCGGTGTCCAGCACCACTCCCTGCGTACCAGGGTCGTCTGCACACCAGTCATGCACAGCTTGTAACAATTGCTCGCCGTAGTGCTTGCCCTGGAACTGCGGGTGCACGCCCAGCAGCGGCAGCACATGCACCTCGTCGGTGGGCAGGCAGGTGGCCAGGGCGGCCTGGTAGTCCATGTAGCGGCGCGTACAGCGCAGGCCGGTGCCCATTATCATGCGCAGGCGCCAGGCCCAGCTGTCGGCTACGCCCAGCCGGCGCATCGGCGGCACGATCAGGGCCATGGCGATCAGGCGGTCTTCCACCAGCAGGCCGATGGCGGGCAGTTGCAGGTAGAAGTGCTGGCGTACCCACTCGCGCACCATCACCCGCAGACGCCGCTCGTAGCCTGGGCGCTGGGCCTCGAAGATATAGGCGAAGGTAGGTTCGTGACGGTAGGCGTTATACAGAAGCGAACGCGCCTCACGACTGTAGCCGTCATCGAGCAGGCAGACACGGGCCGGAGCGGCAGTGGTTTCGGGCATTGCGGGCAGTCCTCCTGGAATGGGCTCATGGGTGCCTTGGAAAGGACGTTAGCAGCAGGCTGCCGAAGCCGCCATGCTGGTGATGGCAAGCGATGTCGGCTAGCATCGCGCCTTTTACCGGGATCATCTTTCCATGAAGATCGTCTGTTTCAACATCAACGGCCTGCGGGCCCGCCCGCACCAGCTGGCGGCGCTGATCGAAAAGCACCAGCCGGACGTGATCGGCCTGCAGGAAACCAAGGTCAGCGACGATCAGTTCCCGCTGGCCGACGTGCAGGCGCTGGGCTACCACGTGCATTACCACGGCCAGAAAGGCCACTATGGCGTGGCCCTGCTGTCCCGCCAGGCACCGCTGAGCCTTCACAAGGGTTTTGCCAGCGATGAGGAAGACGCTCAGCGCCGCTTCATCTGGGGCACCTTCGCCGATGCCGATGGCAACCCGATCACCATCATGAACGGCTATTTCCCTCAGGGTGAAAGCCGCGACCACCCCACCAAGTTCCCGGCCAAGCAGCGCTTCTACAGCGACCTGCAGGCGTTGCTGGAGGGCCAGTTCCGCAACGACCAGCCACTGCTGGTGATGGGCGACATGAATATCTCGCCGCAGGACTGCGACATCGGCATCGGCCCGGACAATGCCAAGCGCTGGCTCAAGACTGGCAAGTGCAGTTTCCTGCCGGAAGAGCGCGAGTGGATGGAGCGCTTGAAGGGCTGGGGCCTGGTGGACAGTTTCCGCCACCTTTACCCGGAAGTGGCCGACCGCTTCAGCTGGTTCGACTACCGCAGCCGCGGTTTCGAGGACGAGCCCAAACGCGGCCTGCGCATCGACCTGATCATGGCCTCCCAGCACCTGGTGCCGCGGATCAAGGATGCAGGTGTGGACTACGAACTGCGCGGGATGGAAAAGCCGTCGGACCATGCGCCGATCTGGCTGGAATTGAGCTGATCGCCGGGGGCTGCTACGCAGTCCATCGCCGGCAAGCCAGTTCTTGCACCCGTGGGCTGGCTTGCCGGCAAAGGAGCCGGCCCAGCCACTGGAGAATTTTCAGGGGCGGTGCTCGGTCTGGATATACCGCAACACAGCATCACAGATCATGGCCTTGTGACGCAGCTTGACCTGCTCATCGGACAGGTCGATCTGGAAGATCTCGCCAAAGGTGTGGCGGTTCGAAACCCGGTAGAAGCAGAACGAGCTCATCAGCATGTGCAGGTCGATGACCTCGATGCCGGTGCGGAACACACCTTCCTGCACCCCACGGCGCAAGGTATTGCCCAGAGCCTCGAGCACCAGGCTGCTCATTTCGCGAATCGCCGGCGACTGCTTGACGTACTCGCCATAGTGGATGTTTTCGGTGCAGATGATCCGCACGAAATCGACGTTGCGGTCGTGGTGATCGAAGGTGAACTCCACCAGCCGGCGGATCGCCTGCTCGGCCGGCAGCGACTCAAGGTCCAGGCTTTGT
Organism: Pseudomonas sp. 13159349; assembly: GCF_013305685.1. NCBI lineage: Bacteria > Pseudomonadati > Pseudomonadota > Gammaproteobacteria > Pseudomonadales > Pseudomonadaceae > Pseudomonas > Pseudomonas sp. 13159349. The sequence goes on from NZ_CP045553.1 coordinate 3,439,768, forward strand.
TCGGTCTTGCGGATGTCGCCGTACAGCTTGATCAGGCACTCGCAGTACAGCTGCTCCTTGCTGCCGAAGTAGTAGTAGATCATGCGCTTGGAGGTGGCGGTGCGCTCGGCGATGGCGTCGACGCGGGCACCAGCCAGCCCTTGCTGGACGAACTCGTTGATGGCGGCCTGGAGGATGTCCTCGCGGGTTTTCTCGGGGTTGTTCTTGCGCGTCTTGCGCCCCCCTTCGGTTTCAGGCTGGCCGAGGCTGACTACGGAATCACTCATACCCACTCACAGGCTGTTTATTGGAATGAGGGGGATTATCCGCGAGCGCGGCCATGCAGGGAAGCGCGCTGTTGGTCGGGTAGCCACCACCCCACGGCTGCTGCCTACCCGCAAACGCTGCCTGCACTGGCCAAGGGCCACGCTGGTCGCAGAACAGGCACCTCGGAGTGCGAAGGCCCTGCACGCTCTCGTCATCGAATGGCCTGCCGGGAGCCTGGCAAGTGAATGTGAAATGGACCAGACGTCACAAAACAAAAGGATATAAAAATAACAAAACAATCTAACAAAAAGAGATATAAAAATTGAATGCCAAACGCCACCTCCCTAGTCTGGGCGCATCGCTTCCCTCCCCGTTCAAGGAGCAATGCCCATGCCCGCCCGTGCCTTTTCCCCCCTGCGCCGCCTGTTGATCGGCGGCTTGCTGGCCAGTGTCGCCAGTACCCTGTTGCCCTGGTCCCAAGCCCTGGCCGACGAGGCCAGGACCCTGCGTATCGGTTACCAGAAGTTCAACAGCATCAACATCCTCAAGGGCAGCGGTGCCCTGGAGAAGGCCCTGGCGCCGCAAGGCGTGAAAGTCAGCTGGCACGAGTTCGCCGCCGGCCCGCAGTTGCTCGAAGCCTTGAGCACCGGCGCCATCGACCTCGGCCATGCCGCCGACGCCCCCTCGGTGTTCGCCCAGGCCGCAGGCAAGCCGGTGGTGTACCTGGCCGCCGAGCAGCCCTACCCACGTGGCATCGGCCTGGTGGTACGTGAGCAGGACCACCTGGCCAGCGTGCAAGACCTCAAGGGCAAGCGCGTGGCCACCGGCCGCGGCTGGAACGCCCAGTATCTGCTGGCCGTTGCCCTGGAACAGGCCGGCCTCAGCTACCAGGACATCACCCCGGCCTACGTCAACAACGCCGCCGATGCCGTGGCTGCCCTGCAATCGGGCAGTGTCCAGGCCGTGACCCTGTGGGACCCGTTCCTCGCCGCGGCAGAAAGCCAGCCGGGCCTGAAGAACCTGCGCGACGGCAGCGGCCTGTCCAACAACCGCACCTTCTACCTGTCCACCGCCAGCTTCGCCGACCAGCATCGCGCATTGCTGAAGACCTTCTTCGCCGAGCTGGCCAAGGTCAGCCAATGGGCCAACGCCAAGCCTGCGGAAGTCGCCGCACTGCTGGCCCCACAACTCGGGATCAACGCCAACGTGCTGCAAGCGGCCAGCGAGCGGCGCAACTACAATGCCGTGGCCATCACCCCAGAGATCGTTGCCGAGCAACAAAAGCTGGCCGACACATTCCAGGGCCTGGGCCTGATTCCACGCAAGCTGCAGGTGGCCGACGCGGTCTACCCGGCTTCCGTGTTGCCTTGAGCGGAGCGCGCCCACCATGCCCCGCCCGATTCGCTTCAACGCCTTCAGCATGAATGCCGCCAGCCACCAGTCCCCCGGCCTGTGGCGCCACCCGCGCAACACCAGCGTGGCCTTCAATTGCCTGGGCTACTGGACCGACCTGGCCCGCCTGCTCGAACGCGGCTTGTTCGATGCCCTGTTCATCGCCGATGTGCTGGGCATCTACGACGTCTACCAGGGCGGCCCCGAAGCCGCCCTGCGCGGTGGCGTGCAGGTGCCGGTCAACGACCCGCTGCTGCTGGTGCCGGCCATGGCCGGGGTTACCGAGCACCTGGGCTTCGGCGTCACCTTCTCGCTCACCTACGAACACCCCTACCCGTTCGCCCGGCGCATGTCGACGCTCGACCACCTGAGCAATGGCCGGGTCGGCTGGAACATCGTCACCGGCTACCTCGACAGCGCCGCGCGTAACCTGGGCCTGGCGCGCCAGTTGGGCCACGACCAGCGCTACGACCTGGCCGAGGAATACCTGCAGGTGCTGTACAAGCTATGGGAGAAAAGCTGGGACGACGATGCGGTGCTGCTGGAGCGTGACAGCGGGCGCTATATCGAACCCGCCCGGGTGCACCCCATCAACCATGTGGGCGAGCACTTCCAGGTGCCGGGCATGCACCTGTGCCAACCTTCGCCGCAACGCACGCCGGTGCTGTTCCAGGCCGGTGCTTCGGCACGCGGCCAGCAGTTCGCGGCGCGGCACGCCGAATGCGTGTTCATCAGCGGGCCGACGCCCACGGTACTGCGCCGCTACGCCGACGGCATCCGCCAGGCCAGCGAGGTGGCCGGGCGTGGCCGGGACGAGGTGCTGATCTACGCCCAGGCGCTGTTGATCGTCGCCCCCACGCGGGAGGAGGCCGAAGCGCGCTTCGCCGAATACCGCCGTTATGTCGACCTGGACGCCGCCCTGGCACTGCTGTCGGGCTGGACCGGCATCGACTTTGCCGGCCTCGACCCCGATGCGCCCATCGAATACGTCGAGAACGATGCCGGCCGCGCAGCCCTGGCCGCCTTCACCGCCGCCGACCCGAACCGCCGCTGGACCGTGCGCGAGGCTGCCGAGTTCGTCGGCCTGGGCGGCCGTGGCCCGGTGCTGGTGGGGGCTGCCAGCGAGGTGGCCGACCAGCTGGAAAGCTGGCTGGACCAGACCGGCATCGATGGCTTCAACCTGACCTACGCAGTGCAACCAGACGACCTTGCAAATGTGGTCGAGCTGCTGGTGCCGGAGTTGCAACGCCGTGGCCGCTACCCGCTGAGTTATGCCGAAGGCACCTTGCGCCACAAGCTGTTCGGCCAGGGCGACCGCTTGCCGGAAGGGCACGCTGGCCGGCAGGTTCGCATTCAGCCGGCAAATACCGGGTATTCCAACATTTAATTTGTGGATGGCACGCACTCGACCCTATTCTGTCGCCACATCCCCTGCGCCGCACCGGCCGGTGCGGTTCACGGCATGGGGAGAGAACAACAAGTCGAGATCGTCCATGTCGAACCATTCGTACTTCGCCCCCCACGGTGGGCACCCGGCTCAGACCGAGCTGCTGACTGACCGTGCCATGTTCACCGAAGCCTATGCCGTCATCCCCAAGGGCGTGATGCGTGACATCGTCACCAGCCACCTGCCGTTCTGGGACAAGATGCGCATGTGGGTCATCGCCCGCCCGCTGACCGGTTTTGCCGAAACCTTCTCCCAGTACATCGTCGAAGTGGCCCCGGAAGGCGGCAGCGAACGCCCTGAGCTGGACCCGAACGCCGAAGCCGTGGTGTTCATCGTCGAAGGCGAACTGGACATCACCGTCGAAGGCAAGCACCACACCCTGGTACCGGGCGGCTACGCCTTCCTGGCCCCGGGCGCCGAGTGGAGCCTGCGCAACAACAGCAAGTCCAACGTGACCTTCCACTGGCTGCGCAAGCACTACCAGAAGGTCGAAGGCCTGGACGTTCCCGAGTCGTTCGTCACCCACCGTGACAACGCCACCGTCATCGAGATGCCGGGCACCGAAGGCCGCTGGGTCACCACCCGCTTCGTCGACATGGCCGACATGCGCCACGACATGCACGTGAACATCGTCACCTTCCAGCCGGGCGGCGTGATCCCGTTCGCCGAGACCCACGTAATGGAACACGGCCTGTACGTGCTGGAAGGCAAGGCGGTGTACCGCCTGAACCAGGACTGGGTCGAAGTGGAAGCCGGCGACTTCATGTGGCTGCGCGCCTTCTGCCCGCAAGCCTGCTACGCCGGTGGCCCAGGCAAGTTCAGCTACCTGCTGTACAAGGACGTGAACCGTCACGTGCACCTGACGCTCAACCCTAAGCGTTGATGCATTGGGGGCGCTCTGCGCCCCTTTCGCGACACAAGGCCGCTCCCACAAAAGTACGGTGTACCCCGAACCCTGTGGGAGCGGCCTTGTGTCGCGAAAGGGCTGCAAGGCAGCCCCAGTAGCCGCATACTGAAAATCCTGCCCCCGCGCGGTACCAGCCATGAACCGCTGCCTGCTGCTCACCGCCCTGCTGTTCTGCACCCCCGCCCCAGCCGCCGACGACTGGAACCTGGCCTACGACCGCGAAGGCATCCGCGTTTACCTGAACGCCGCCCCCGACTCGCCCTACCAGCAATTCCGTGGTGTCAGCACCATGAAAGCCAGCGTTCGCACGCTCACCGACCTGCAGGAGAACCTGCGGGTGGCCTGCAAGTGGCTGTACGCCTGCGCCGAGATGCGCTTGCTGGATGTGCAAGGCGAAAACACCTGGGTGTACCTGACCACCAACCTGCCGTGGCCGACGATGCCGCGGGACATCGTGCTGAAGGTCACCACCGAACGCCTGGACGACGGCACGTTGCTGCGCCACCTGAGCGCCGAGCCAGACAGGATCCCCAAGGTAGATGGGCTGATCCGTGTGCAGCAGCTCAACGGCGAGTGGCGGATGAAACCGCTGGGTGAGCGCAGGACCGAGGTGACCTACCAACTGCAGGCCGACCCTGCCGGGGATGTGCCGGGGTGGCTGGCCAACCGGTTTGTGGTGGATGCGCCAGTGGTGACGTTGCGGACCCTGCGAGCGGTGGCCGAGCGCCAGCCCTAGAGGGTATTGAAAACCTGCACCGGCCTCATCGCCGGCAAGCCAGCTCCCACCTCGACCGCATTGGCCTCAAGCCATACGCAAACACTGTGGGAGCTGGCTTGCCGGCGATGGGCCGCAAAGCGGCCCCAACCCTGTCAGATCCCGCCACCCGCAAGCAATTGCGTCATCACCTCGGCCAGCGCCTTGACCATCACATCCGCCGTCGGCCGGTGGACGATGACGATTTCATAGCTGTCGACCTCAGGTAGCCCCTGCTCCGCACCGAGCACCCGATGCTCGCCGGTCGCCGCCCGTGGCGGCAGCAGGCTGATGCCCATGCCATCGGCGACCGCTGCCTGGATGCCGCTGAGGCTGGAACTGGTGAAGCTGATGCGCCAACGCCGGCCCATGCCTTCGATGGCGGTAATCATGTCGTCGCGGTACAGGCCGCGGGGCGGGAAGGTCACCAGCGGGATCGGGTCCAGTTCGAAGGCGGGCGTGCGCGCGCTGTCGATCCACTGCAGGCGCTCGGGCCAGCAGGCCACGCCTTCGCGGCTGTTGCGCCGCTGCTTGAGCAACACCAGGTCGAGCTCACCGTTGTCGTAGGCCTGGCTGAGGTCGCGGCACAGGCCGCTGGTCACTTCCAGCTTCACCTGCGGGTGCAGCCGGCTGAACGCCGACAGCGCATTGGTGGTACGCCCGCCCACGAAGTCCTCGGGCACGCCAAGGCGCACGGTCATGCCAACCATCGCCCCGGCCAAGGCTTCGAGCATCTGGTCGTTGAGGGCCAGCATGTGCCGGGCATAGCCGAGCAGGGTCTGCCCGGCGTCGGTCGGCAGCACGTCGCGATTGCCACGCACCAGCAGACGGTGGCCAACCATATCCTCCAGGCGGCGCACCTTCTGGCTGATGGTCGATTGGGTGGAGTGCAGGCGCGCAGCAGCCGTGGTGAAGCTGCCGCAATCGGCCACCACGACAATGGCACGCAGCAGGTCGAGGTCGAACAGGGCCCTATTCGATTTCACGCTGATGGACATCTTGGTATTCAACTTTTGAATGGCAAGACTAGCTTCTATCACGCCACCTGCCGCACCGCAACGCACACTGCTAGTCGCCGACTGCCACGCCTTCGCGCCGAGGGTCGGCACCACCCGACCAACCCTCGCCACTGCGCTGGATGATCTGCATGCCACTGGTCATGATCATCGGCGTCACCTCATGCCCCCAGGCTGCCAACTGCCGGATCAGTGCCGGGCTGGCCAAACCCGCCTCTACTTCGGTGCCGGCATTGCGGCTGCCGAAGTTGGGCAGGCCGGCGGCCTGCTGCGGGTCGAGCTGCCAATCCAGCAGGCCGATCAGCGCCTTGTTCACGTAGCCGATGATCTGCGAGCCGCCGGGCGAGCCCAGGCTGGCCACCAGTTCGCCGGAAGCTTGCGAGAACACCAGGGTCGGCGCCATGGCCGACAGCGGCCGCTTGCCCGGTTGCACCCGGTTGGCCACGGGCTTGCCTTGTTCCCGGGGGATGAACGAGAAGTCGGTCAGGTGGTTGTTGAGCAAGAAGCCCTTGACCATCAGGTGCGAGCCGAACGCTGCTTCCACCGAAGTGGTCATGGCCAGGGCCTGGCCGCGGTCATCCACCGCGCTGAGGTGCGAGGTGGAAATGCGCAGCGGCGAACGGTCAGGCGCCAGGGCCAGGTCGGCCCCCTGCGGCTGGCCCGGGCGGGCGCGTTTCATGCTGTACTCGCCGACCTGCGCGGCGCGGCTGGCCAGGTATGTGGAGTCGGTCAGGCCCTTGAGCGGCACCGGCACGTAATCGCTGTCGGCCAGGTACTGGGCGCGGTCGGCATAAGCCAGGCGCTCGGCCTCGGCAACCAGGTGCACGGCCAGCGGCGGGGCTTCCAGCCCGGCAACGGTCGAAGTGCGCAGCGGCCGCATGGCGGCAAGGTCGCGCTGTGGCGAAGCCCGCTGCAGTGCCTCCAAGATGCCCAGGGTCTGCAGCACCGTCACCCCGCCCGACGATGGCGGTGGCATGCCACAGATGCGCCAGGCCTTGTAAGGGCCACACAGCGGCTCGCGCACTTTGGCTCGGTACTGCTGCATATCCTGCAGCGACAGGTAGCCGGCATTGGCATGGCTGCGCACCTTGGCGACGATGGCTTCGGCGATCTCGCCGCTGTAGAACACCTCGGGGCCCTGCTCGGCAATCTGCTCGAAGGTTTGCGCAAGCTCGGGGTTGCGCAAGGTAGTCCCCACCGCCAGTGGCTTGCCCTGTTCATCCAGGAAGTAGCGGGCCATGGCGGGTGAACGGGCAATGAACGGGTCGCCCGCCACCAGGGTGTGAAGGCGTTCGGAAACCGCGAAACCGTTGCGTGCCAGCGCGATGGCAGGGGCAAACAGGTCGCGCCAGGGCAGCTTGCCGTGCTGCTCATGGGCCAGCTTCAGGGCACGCAGAACCCCTGGTACGCCCACCGAACGCCCGCCTATCTGCGCTGCCCTGAATGGCATCGGTGAACCATCGGCTTGCAGGAACAGGTTTTCCGTTACCGTCGCCGGGGCTGCCTCGCGGCCATCGAAGGCCTGCACGCGCTGGCCGTCCCAGTAGAGGATGAACGCCCCGCCGCCAATGCCACTGGATTGCGGTTCGACCAGGGTCAGCACCATCTGCATGGCGATGGCCGCGTCGATGGCGCTGCCACCGGCACGCAGCATCGCCCGCCCCGCTTCGCTGGCCAGCGGGTTGGCAGCTGCGGCCATGTGCCGGCTGGCATGCACCGGCTGCAGGCCAGTGCGGTAGCCAGAGGCCAGTTCCGGTGGCGCGGGCAGCACCTGGTCGGCACAGGCCCAGCCACTGGCAGCTACCAGGCACAAGGCGCCCATCAGAGGGGTGGAGAATTTCATCGTTGTGCTTCCTGCCATTACCTATTCAGCACGGCACTGTCTTTCATGCGCAAACTTAACTTCAAGCCCTGGCGTGTTTTTTCTAGGATGCGGGCAGGTCATCGAGGAGCCTGCCCCATGCGTTCACTACTTGCTGCGATGCTGTTCGCCCTGTGCACCAGCTTTGCCGCCCACGCCGAGAGCACTGCCATGGACAACCGCCTGCACAACGCTGCCCGTCACGATGATGTGCGCACCCTGCAACAACTGCTGGCACAAGGTGCGCAGCTGGAGAGCCGTGACGAGCAAGGGCGCACTGCCCTGCTGGTGGCCACCCACGGCAACCACATTGCGGCCGCGAAAGCGCTGATCGAGGCCGGTGCCAATGTGAATGCCAAGGACAACATCGACGACAGCCCGTACCTGTATGCCGGGGCTCGTGGCCTGAACGACATCCTGAGGCTGACCTTGAGCCACGGTGCCGACCTCAAGAGCACCAACCGGTATGGAGGCACTGCGCTGATACCCGCCGCCGAACGCGGGCATGTCGAGACCGTGCAGTTGCTGATCGATGCCGGGGTGGACGTGAACCATCTCAACCGCCTGCACTGGACTGCGCTGCTGGAGGCGGTGATCCTCGGTGACGGCGGGCCGCGGCATGTGGAGATCGTGCGCCGGCTACTGGCGGCCGGGGCGGATCGGCAGATTGCCGACAAAGATGGGGTGACCGCGCTGGAGCATGCGCGGCAGCGGGGGTATCGGGAGATGGAGGCGTTACTGGCCCGCTAGGCAAGGTTGCATGGCACGGGCTTCGCCCGTGATCGCCGGCAAGCCAGCTCCCACCAGGACCGCATCGACTCCAAGCCATACGCGGTCCCTGTGGGAGCTGGCTTGCCGGCGATGAGGCCAGGACAAGCAGCACAGGACCTCAGGCTACTTCTTCGAACGGCAGCCCTACATAGTTCTCGGCAATGTTCACCAGCCCCGCCGGCGAGGTCAGGAAGTACTCGCGGTCGGCTTCCTGCATCTTCTGGTCCCAGGCGTCCTTGTGGCTGCCGAAGTCATGCAGGAGCTGGGTCATGAACCAGCTGAAGCGCTCGCCTTTCCACACCCGGCGCAGGGCCAGCGGAGAATACTGCTGCAACAGGTCGGTGCGCCCTTCGCGGTACACCTTGACCAGGATCCGGTACAGGTAGTTGACATCCGATGCCGCCAGGTTCAGGCCCTTGGCGCCGGTCGGCGGGACGATATGCGCAGCATCCCCGACCAGGAACAGGTGGCCATACTGCATCGGCTCGACCACCAGGCTGCGCAGCGGCGCGATGCTCTTCTCCAGGGCCGGGCCGGTGACAAGGCGCGCAGCCACATCTTCGGGCAAGCGTGCCTTCAGCTCCTCCCAGAAGCGCTCGTCGGGCCACGCCTCCACCTGCTCGTCCAGCGGCACCTGCAGGTAGTAGCGGCTACGGGTGTGCGAACGCTGGCTGCACAGCACGAAACCGCGTTCGTGGTGGGCGTAGATCAGTTCGTGGTTGACCGGTGGCGTGTCTGACAGCATGCCCAGCCAGCCAAACGGGTAGACCCGCTCGTACTGCTTGAGGATGCCCTCGGGGATGCTCTGACGCGAGACACCGTGGAAGCCGTCACAGCCGGCAATGTAGTCGCAGTCCACGCGGTGCATCTGGCCGTCTTTTTCGTAGGTCAGGTAGGGCCGTTCGCCCTTGAGTTCGTGCGGCTGGACATTGCCTGCCGAATAGATGATCGGCGCACCGCTGGCTTCACGTGCCTGCATCAGGTCACGGGTGACTTCGGTCTGGCCGTATACCATCACCGTCTTGCCACCGGTCAGGGCCTTGAGGTCCAGGCGTTGGCGGCGCCCGCCGACCAGCAGTTCGACACCCTCGTGTACCAGGCCTTCACGGTCCATGCGCTCGGCCACACCGGCTTCACGCAGCAGGTCGACCGTGCCTTGCTCCAGCACCCCGGCACGGATGCGGCCAAGCACGTATTCGGGCGTCTGGCGTTCGACGATGACGGTATCGATACCGGCCTTGTGCAGCAGTTGGCCCAGCAGCAGGCCAGACGGACCTGCACCAATAATTGCGACCTGAGTTTTCATTGTTGTTGTCTCTGTGCGGACGATGCCGGCCCTGGACTGGCAGTGGGGCGGCATCTGCTGTTAGGGTTTGCCCTTGCATTTTTACTGGCAAAAACAGCCATTGAAGTGTGCTATCCCATGCATAACCTGCACTTTTACAAAAAACGTTCGATTAACGGACAGGCCTGCACGCATGAAATCCACCCTCCCCGGTGTCCCCTTGTTCAAGTTGTACGGCGAAAACCAGGCCTGGCCCGGCACCGACCTGCTGCACTGCGAGTCGATCCCGGCGCGTAGCCGTTTGCATCACTGGGAAATCAAACCGCACCAGCACGCCGAGCTGTTCCAGTTGCTGTATGTGCAACGCGGCCGGGCCGAAGTGGAGATCGAGGGGGTGCGCAGCGCCATCAGCGAAGCGGCAATCCAGGTGGTACCGCCGATGACCGTGCACGGGTTTCGCTTCAGCGCCGATATCCAGGGGCATGTGCTAACCTTTGGCACGGCACTGGTGGCCAACCTGGAGCAGCGCCTGGGCGCGCCGCTGGCGGTACTGGCGAAGGCGGCGTGTTACCCGCTGGGCCGGGACCGGGTGCATCTGCGCAGCCTGATCGACACCCTGCAGCAGGAGTACCAGGGCAACGCCCCGGCGCGGGCGGCCTTGCTCGAAGCACTGGTGACGGCGCTGATGGTGTGGATCAGCCGCCGCCAGCAGCTGGTGCAGGCACCGCGCAACCGCGATGAACGTGACCGCCACTTGCTGGGGCAGTACCTGCGCCTGGTCGAGGCGCATTACCGTGAGCACCTGTCGGTGGAGGATTTTGCCGCGCGGTTGAATATTCCGAGTCTGCAGTTGAACCAGCTGTGCCGGGCACTGAGTGGGCAGACCGCGCTGCAGGTGGTGCACCAGCGGTTGCTGCTGGAGGCTCGGCGCAACCTGATCTATACGCGGATGAGCATCGGGCAGTTGTCGGATAGCCTGGGGTTTACCGACCCGACGTATTTTGCCCGGTGGTTCAAGCGGTTGACTGGGCAGACGCCGAATGGGTATCGCAGGTCGGGGTTGTCTGAGTAAATTTTTCGCCTGTGCAGGCCTCTTCGCGGGCTTGCCCGCTCCCACAGGTATTGCATTGACCTAGAGGGCACCGCTGTCCCTGTGGGAGCGGGCAAGCCCGCGAAGAGGCCGGTACAGGCAACACACATTCCGCGCCCCTGCTTGACGTATACGTCAACCTGCCCTCAGGATACCCGCATACCCCACGCCGAGCCCCAGCATGAGCACCCAGACCTACAGCATTTCCGACCTGTCCCGCGAACTGGACATCACCACCCGCGCCATCCGCTTCTATGAGGAACAGGGCCTGCTGAGCCCCGAGCGCCGTGGCCTGGAGCGTATCTATTCGGCGCGTGACAAAGTCAGTTTGAAACTCATCCTGCGCGGCAAGCGCATCGGCTTTTCGCTGGCCGAATGCCGCGAGCTGATCGAACTGTACGACCCCTCCAGCGGCAACCTAAAGCAGCTCAACAGCATGCTGGCGAAAATCGCCGAGCGCCGCGCCCAGCTGGAACAGCAGATGCTCGACATCCACCAGATGCAGCTGGAGCTGGACACCGCCCAGGAGCGCTGCGAACAAGCCCTGGCCGCCACCCTGAACAACAAAGACAACCGCTGAACGCCACAGGAAACCCGCCATGTCCTTGCCCAAACACGTCCGCCTGGTCGAAGTAGGCCCCCGCGACGGCCTGCAGAACGAAGCCCAGCCCATCAGCGTCGCCGACAAGGTGCGCCTGGTGGACGACCTCACCGAAGCGGGCCTGGCCTATATCGAAGTGGGCAGTTTCGTCTCGCCCAAGTGGGTGCCGCAAATGGCGGGCTCCGCCGAAGTGTTCGCCGGCATCCACCAGCGCCCGGGTGTCACCTATGCGGCGCTTGCCCCCAACCTGCGCGGTTTCGAGGACGCCCTGGCCGCCGGCGTGAAGGAAGTGGCGGTGTTCGCCGCCGCCTCCGAAGCCTTCTCGCAACGCAACATCAATTGCTCGATCAGCGACAGCCTCAAGCGCTTCGAGCCGATCATGGAAGCCGCGCGCAACCACGGTGTGCGCGTGCGCGGCTATGTGTCGTGCGTGCTCGGCTGCCCCTATGAAGGCAAGGTCAGCGCCGAGCAGGTCGCCCCGGTGGCCCGTGCCCTGCACGACATGGGCTGCTACGAGGTATCGCTGGGTGACACCATCGGCACCGGTACCGCCGGCGAGACCCGGCGCCTGTTCGAGGTGGTCGCGGCACAGGTACCGCGCGAGCAACTGGCCGGGCACTTCCACGATACCTATGGCCAGGCCCTGGCCAACGTGTATGCCAGCCTGCTCGAAGGCATCAGCGTGTTCGACAGCTCGGTGGCCGGGCTGGGCGGCTGCCCCTATGCCAAAGGCGCTACCGGCAATATCGCCAGTGAAGACGTGGTGTACCTGCTGCAGGGGCTGGGCATTGAAACCGGCATCGACCTGGACCGACTGATCGCCGCCGGCCGCCGCATCAGCAGCGTGCTGGGCCGCGACAACGGGTCGCGGGTAGCACGGGCGCGCAGCGCGCAATAAGTCATACGGGTGTCACATTGGTGTGGGTGAAGTGTTACCGCCCCCACGTTTTGCAGCAAAAAATCGGGTAACAGGGAAACAAATCGGCAGAATTTCAGGCCAGTCGATTTCGACTGAAATCGCCAAGTGCTTGATTTTAAAGGGCTTTCAAAAGTTGGCACGCACCCTGCTATATCTCTGGTACAACAACAAAAAAAATGTGACACCCAATAAAAACAACAGGTAACGGCTCTGACATAACAAGAACAACACGGCAGAGGCGTAGCAAGCAGATTTTTTTGGAGTCGACACGCTTTTCAGGGGTACGCCCCGCGGTCTGGCACAGAACAATAAAACTACCTCCAGGTAGCGGCAGCCAGGTTCGGATCAGCAATGATGAAAGCAGGTCAGCGCTCAAAAAAATACGTTTGCTCTTGACCCCGCATGGGGGTCGCCCGCAACACCAGGACAGGCTGACAAAAACAAAAACAGGCCGGTCCCAATAATAAAAAAAGAGCAGGCAACAACGCTTTGAGGGGAGCTTCGGCTCCCCTCAGTGCTTCCTGCCCTCTTCCTCCTCCTGCTTTCCCTCATCCTGCCCTTCGAGCTTGTCCACCAGCAACGGCATCGTGCCCAGCACCAGCAGGGCCAGTATCGTGCTGATCAACGCCGTGGCTTCGCGGCCCATGCCGGCTGCCGTACCGATGGCGGCGGTCATCCACAACCCGGCAGCAGTGGTCAGGCCCTTCACATGGCTGGCGTCCTGGCCGTTGCCCTTGAGAATGGTGCCCGCACCCAGAAAACCGATACCGGCGACAATGCCCTGGATCACCCGGCTCAGCGCTTGCTCGTCGGCCCCGGCCATGCTCGGTGTCAGCACGAACAGCGCGGCGCCCAGCGAAACCAGCATATGCGTACGCACCCCGGCGGCCTTGCCCTTGTGCTCGCGCTCGAAGCCCAGCACAGCGCCAAGCAGGGCTGCCATCAGCAGGCGTACGAGGATTTGCGTGACCTCGCGCTCGTCGGTGATATCGGCGAATTCGGCCTGGATTGCTTGCCAGATGAGGTCCATTGCTTTCTTCCCATGTGGAGCATTGTGTTGTCAGGCCCGGCCCGTTCGCGGGCACGCCCGCTCCCACAGGGATCTGAGAAACACCTGTGGGAGCGGGCGTGCCCGCGAAGAGGCCAGGCCTGCCATCTGCAAGGGTTGACCCCCGAACAAATGACAAAGTGCCGTTCAGCCTGCTGATGCAGCAACCTTCCCCTCAGCACGGTCCACCCTGTAACCACCCCCAGGAGGACTACTCCATGCCCATTGAAATCGACGAAACCACCCGCCGCTGCACCCTGATCGCCGAAGACCTGCGCATCGAGGGTGATGGCCCGTCCATCGAAATCGTCACCGACGAACAACTGCGCATGTCCGTGGCCCTGCTCGCCGGCCAGCGTGTGCCCATCACCGAAGCCGAGGCCGATGCACTGACCGTGGCGGGTGCGGTGGATAGCCGCAGGCATCTGAAGGCCAGCACGCCAGGCTCGGTAATCTGAGGCCTGGCGGGGCCTGCCGGGAAATCTGATACGGTTTTTATCGCAAAATCTGAGCCTGTGCTGATAACAGTCTCAGGGCCATAGTGCTCATGCCTGATCGAGGCCTGATGAGCACCGAGCCATGAACGATAGAATCCCTTTCACAGAGATCGCCACCGCCCCAGCCAGCCCCCAGCCACGCCGCGCCGACAATGGCATCCATACCCGCAGCTTCACCGGGCTGTACCGCAACCTGCGCATCGGCTTCGCCGGCGCCCTGTTCGTGCTGTTCTTCGGCACCGCCTGGCTGAACTGGAACGGCCGCCAGGCCGTGCTGTGGGACCTGAGCAACAGCAAATTCCACATCTTCGGCGCCACCTTCTGGCCGCAGGACTTCATCCTGCTGTCGGCGCTGCTGATCATCTGCGCCTTCGGCCTGTTCGCCATCACCGTGTATGCCGGCCGCGTGTGGTGCGGCTACAGCTGCCCGCAAAGCACCTGGACCTGGCTGTTCATGTGGTGCGAAAAGGTCACCGAGGGCGACCGCAACCAGCGCATCAAGCTGGCCGCCGCGCCCTGGAGCCTGAACAAACTGGCCCGGCGCATGCTGAAGCACAGCCTGTGGCTGGCCATTGGCGTGCTCACCGGGCTGACCTTCGTCGGCTACTTCACCCCGATCCGCCCACTGGCCGCGGAACTGTTCACCTTGCAACTGGGCGGCGTGGCGCTGTTCTGGGTGCTGTTCTTTACCGCCGCCACCTACATCAATGCCGGCCTGCTGCGCGAAGCGGTGTGCCTGCACATGTGCCCCTATGCACGCTTCCAGAGCGTGATGTTCGACAAGGACACCCTGGCGGTCGCCTATGACCCGCGTCGCGGCGAAGCCCGTGGCCCGCGCAAGAAAGGCAGTGACCTCCGCGCCCAGGGCCTGGGCGACTGCATCGACTGCACCTTGTGCGTGCAGGTGTGCCCCACCGGCATCGATATCCGCGACGGCCTGCAAATGGCGTGCATCGGTTGTGCGGCGTGCATCGATGCCTGTGACGGGGTAATGGACAAGATGGGCTACGCCCGTGGCCTGATCGGCTACAAGTCCGAACGCAGCCTGCAAGGTGGCACCCCCCATTGGCTGCGACCGCGCCTGCTGGGCTACGCCGCCGCGCTTGGGGTGATGATCGCGGCACTGGTGGTGGCCTTGCAGCTGCGCCCGATGGTGTCGCTGGACGTGATCAAGGACCGCGGCCTGTTCCGCGAGAATGCCCAGGGCCAGATCGAGAACATCTACCTGCTCAAGGTCATCAACAAGACCGAAAGCACCCGGCACTATGAGCTGCGCCTGCTGGACGCCGACGGCTTCAGCTTGCAGGGCAAGACCTCCTTCGTGATCCCGGCCGGTGAAATGAGTGAACTGCCGGTGTCGGTGGCGATGCTCGCCGAGCGCCCGGCCAGCAGCTCGCAGACGCTGAGCTTCGAAATCAGCGAGCGCGACGACCCCGCCATCCGCAGCGTGGCCCACAGCCGCTTCGTCGCGCCGATGAACCGTTGATCCCTTACACTGAGTCCAGCTTGCCTGCCAGGCTTCGACAGAAGGCCAGAATGAAACGCTACGAACGCTTTGCCGACGACATCGCCGAACTGATCCGCTCCGGGGTGCTGGGCCCCGGCCAGCGCGTACCCTCGGTGCGCTATGCCAGCCAGACCCACGGGGTCAGCCCGTCCACCGTGTTCCAGGCCTACTACCTGCTGGAGCGGCGCGGGCTGATCCGTGCCCGGCCGCGCTCGGGCTATTTCGTCAACGCCCACGCCCCGCGCCAGTTCAGCGAGCCGCAGGCATTGCAGCCGGTAAGCGAATCCACCGACGTAGACGTCAGCGCGCTGGTGTTCTCGATCCTCGACTCGATCAAGGACCCCAACACCGTGCCGTTCGGCTCGGCCTTCCCCAGCCCCGAGCTGTTTCCGCTGCAACGCCTGTCGCGCTCGCTGGCCAGCGCCAGCCGCAGCATGGACCCGCGCATGGTGGTGACCGACCTGTCACCCGGCAACCCGCAGCTGCGCCGGCAGATTGCCCTGCGCTACATGGTTGGCGGGCTGATGCTGCCGATGGAGGAGCTGCTGATCACCAACGGCGCGCTGGAAGCCCTGAACCTGTGCCTGCAGGCCGTCACCCAGCCCGGTGACCTGGTGGCCATCGAAGCCCCCGCGTTCTATGCCTGCCTGCAGGTACTGGAGCGTCTCAAGCTAAAGGCCGTGGAAATTCCTGTGCACCCGCGCGAAGGCATGGACCTGGGCGTGCTGGCGCAAACGCTGGAGAAACACCCGGTCAAGGCCGTGTGGTGCATGACCAACTTCCAGAACCCGGTGGGCGCCAGCATGCCGGAGGCGAAAAAGCAGGCACTGGTGGAGCTGCTGGCGCGTCATCAGGTGCCATTGATCGAAGACGACGTGTACGCCGAACTGTACTACGCGCAACAGGCACCCAAACCGGCCAAGGCGTTCGACACCCAGGGGCTGGTGATGCACTGCGGCTCGTTCGCCAAGAGCCTGGCGCCTGGCTACCGCATCGGCTGGGTGGCAGCCGGGCGCTTTGCACAGAAGATCGAGCGGCTCAAGCTGATGACCTCGCTGTGCGCCTCGATGCCGGCCCAGGCGGCCATCGCCGACTACCTGCAGCACGGCGGCTACGACCGCCACCTGCGCAAGCTGCGCTATGCCCTGGAAGGCCAGCAGGCCAACATGCTGGCGGCCATCGCCCGGCACTTTCCGGCGCAGACGCGGGTCAGCCAACCGTCCGGCGGCTACTTCCTGTGGCTGGAGCTGCCCGAACAGATGGACGCCCTCAAGCTGTTCCACATGGCCTTGGCCCAAGGCATCAGCATCGCCCCCGGCCCGATCTTCTCGCCCACCCGGCGCTTCGGCAACTGCATCCGCCTGAACTACGGCAGCCCCTGGCATGAGGATGCCGAACGGGCCATGGAAACCCTGGGGCGGATCATCCGCTCGTTCTGATGACTGGCGCCCCGGCAGGCGGCTATAGTTGCTTGATCCGCTCACCGGTCCCTCGCCATGCAAGCAGACTCGCTCCCGTCATTGGCACAACTGCAAGCGCGTGTCGCAGAACTGGAAGCTCGCCTGGCAGAGCGCGACGACACTGCACAGGCCCACATCCAGCTACTGGGCGAACTGCTCGACAACAGCCGGGCCAACGTGTTTGCCGCCGACAGCGAGATGCGCCTGGTCGCGATCAACCGCACGGCCCGGGAAACCTTCGAGCATTACCGGGGCTTCGTGCCGCAGATCGGCGATTACGTGCCACAAATTCTGCTCAACCACCCTGACATCATGGGCCGCCTGGCACCGGTGTGGCCACGCGTGCTGGCCGGCGAAGCCTTCATCGACACTATCTCACTCGGCCCCTCCGATGCCCCCCGCCATTACGAAATCCGCTATCACGCATTGCTCGATGCACAACAGCAAGTCCAGGGCGGGTACCTGTTCGCCTATGACATCACCGAGCGCATGGCCGAGCAGGAACGCCTGCGCCAGGCCGAAGAGGCCCTGCGCCAGTCGCAGAAAATGGAGGCGGTCGGCCAGTTGACCGGCGGCATCGCCCACGACTTCAACAACTTGCTGGGTAGCCTGCTTGGCGCGCTGGAGCTTGCAGAGCAGCGCCTGGGCGAGCAACGCCTTGCCGACACCGCCCGCATGCTCGGGCTCGGCCGCAGCAACGCAATGCGCGCCGCAGCCCTGGTGCAGCGGTTGCTGGCCTTTTCGCGCCAACAGACGCTGATGCCACAAGCGGTGGATGTGCACCGCCTGGTCGCCGACATGCATGACCTGATCCGCAGCTCGACCGGCCCGCACATTGACTTCCAGGACCGCACGCTGGCCGCGCAATGGTCGATCCGCATCGATCCGCAGCAGCTGGAGAACGCTCTGCTCAACCTGTGCATCAATGCCCGTGACGCCATGCCGCTGGGCGGCACCTTGCGCATCGGTTGTGAAAACGCCGATCTCGCAGCGGCCGAGGCCAAGCGCCTGGACCTGCCGACGGGGCACTATCTGCACATTCGTGTCGAGGACACCGGCGTGGGCATGCCCAGTGAGGTGCTGCAACACGCTTTCGAGCCCTTCTTCACCACCAAGCCGCTGGGCCAGGGCACTGGCTTGGGATTGTCCATGGCCTATGGTTTTGTTCGCCAGTCCGGGGGGCAGTTGCTGATCGACAGCGTCACCGGGCAAGGCACTTGCGTTCACCTGTACCTGCCCCGTGACCAGAGCGCTTGCGCAACCGGCCACGGCGAGCCAGCCACATCCGCCACCGCGACGTTGCAGCCGCGGATGCACCGGATCATGCTGGTGGCGGACCAACCGGCCCTGCGCCTGGTACTGGTCGAAGTGCTGACGGAACTGGGCTATCAGGTGCAGGCTTTCGAGAGTGGCCACCGGGCTCTGGAATCGTTGCAGAAAGGGCCGCCACCGGACCTGCTGATCACCGATGTCGGCCTGCCTGGGCGACTCGACGGTTACCAGCTTGCAGAGGCCTGCCAGGACCTTGTGGCGGATGCCCCGGTATTGCTGATTACCGGCTACGAAACTGCCGAAACGGTGCACTGTGCCCGGCCCGGCAGGCGCACCGAACTGCTGCACAAACCCCTCGACCTGAACACCCTCGGCGAACGGATCGAGCGCCTGTTGGGCATTGCGTCACACCCGCGTTGACTGGCTATTCGCCTGTTGCCGAACACGCTAAAGTCTGGGCTTCATCCACTGTCGGACGTCGGCATGCCCTCCCGCGACCTGCTTTCACTGCGCCAACAAGTCGAAGCCCTGCAGCAACAGAACGCGCTGCTGGAAGCCCGCCTGGCAAGCCATCAGCAACACGATCAGGACTTCTACCGCTCGCTCTTCGACACCATGGACGAAGGCTTCTGCATCATCGAGTTCTTCGACGGCCCGCACGGCCCACTGAGCGACTATGTGCATGTGCTGGCCAATGCGGCCTATGCCAAGCATGCCGGCATCCCCAACGTGGTCGGGCAGAAACTGCGCGAGATGGTGCCCGATGAGGCCGACGATTGGGTCGCCCGTTATGGCGCGGTGCTGCGCACGGGCGAGCCGCTGCATTTCGAGCAGGAACTGGTCGCCACCGGCCATGTGTTGTCGGTGACCACCTTCCGCGTAGAGCCTGCCGAAAAGCGCCAGGTGGCGGTACTGTTCAAGGACGTCACTGCACGCCGACGGGCAGAGCAGGCCCTGCAGCGCCTGAACGAGGAACTGGAACAACGGGTGAATGCGGCACTGGCAGAACAGGCCAAGGCCGAGGAAGCCCTGCGCCAGGCACAGAAGATGGAAGCGGTCGGCCAGCTCAGTGGCGGCATCGCCCACGACTTCAACAACCTGCTGGGCGGCATCCTCAGTGCCCAGGAGCTGATGCGCCAGCGCCTGGAGCAATCCCGTTTCGACGCCCTGGAGCCATTGCTGAAGCTGTCCAACGGCTCGGCGCAGCGGGCCTCTTCGCTGGTACACCGGCTGCTGGCATTTTCCCGTCAGCAGACCCTGCAGCCCTGCTCCACGCAGGTAGCCACGCTGGTGGGCGGCATGGAAGAGCTGCTGCGCCGCACCATCGGCCCCTCCATCACCCTGACCAGCCGATTCCCCTGCCAGCTGTGGCCGACCTTCATCGACCCGCCGCAACTGGAAAGCGCCCTGCTCAACGTGTGCATCAATGCCCGCGATGCCATGCCTGCCGGCGGCGTGATCGATATCCTCGGTGACAACCTCCTGCTCGACGACCAGCAAGCCCGTGCACTGGAACTGCCAGCTGGCGAATACGTACGGCTGAGCATCAGCGACAAC
Source organism: Pseudomonas sp. 13159349 (assembly GCF_013305685.1). NCBI lineage: Bacteria > Pseudomonadati > Pseudomonadota > Gammaproteobacteria > Pseudomonadales > Pseudomonadaceae > Pseudomonas > Pseudomonas sp. 13159349. Next base: position 3,459,398 of record NZ_CP045553.1, read on the forward strand.
GGCAAGGGCATGTCGGCGGAGGTGGCCGAGCGCGCCGTCGACCCGTTCTTCACCACCAAGCCCATGGGCCAGGGCACTGGGCTGGGCTTGTCGATGACCTATGGTTTCGTGCGCCAGTCGGGCGGGCAGCTACGGGTGTTGTCGACACTGGGCGAAGGCACCCGCATCGAGCTGCTGCTTCCCCGCCACCACCAGCACCCCGAAGCCCCGGCACCCAGGCCACCGCGCACACTGCTGGAAAAAAGCAGCAGCGCCACGCAGCGTATCCTGCTGGTTGAAGACCAGGCCGCCTTGCGCGTGGTCGTCTGCGAGGTGCTGGAAGAACTGGGTTATCGGGTCGATGCATTCGAGAACGGCCCAGCCGCCCTCGCCCACCTGCAAGCTGGCGAGCGGCCAGACCTGCTGTTGAGCGATATCGGCCTGCCCGGCGGCCTGAATGGCCGCCAGTTGGCTGAACGTTGCCGCGAGCGCCACCCCGACCTCAAGGTACTGTTCATCACCGGCTACGACGAAAGCGCGGCGCTCAGTGACGGCCAGTTGTTGCAAGGCACTGAGGTGCTGACCAAGCCGTTCGAGCTGGCAGTGCTGGCCGAACGGGTACGCACGCTGTTGGAGGATTGACCGGCGCGTTCAGCGCCCGCCGCCCAGGTCGATGAAGCTGCCGGTGGAGTACGAGGCTTTGTCCGAGAGCAGCCAGAGGATGGCCTCGGCCACTTCCTCCGGGCGCCCGCCGCGGCCCATGGGCAAGCCGGGCTCGAGCTTGCTGACCCGGTCGGGGTCGCCCGACAGCGCGTGGAACCCGGTATGGATGTAGCCTGGCCGCACACCATTTACCCGCACGCCCTCGCCTGCCACTTCCTTTGCCAGGCCAATGGTGAAGGTGTCGAGGGCGCCCTTGGAAGCGGCATAGTCCACGTATTCGTTGGGCGAGCCCAGGCGGGCGGCCACCGACGACACGTTGACGATGGCCCCGCCCGGCCCGCCGTGCCGGCGTGCCATGCGCTTCAGTGCGTGCTTGGCGCAGAGCATGGGGCCGACGACGTTGGTCTTCATGACCTTGAGCAGGCGGAACTCGGACATGTCCTCGACCCGGCTTTGCTGGCCAATGGTGCCTGCGTTGTTGACCAGCGCGGTGACCGGGCCGAGTTCTTCGTCAACGCGCTGGAACAGCTGGATGACCTCATCCTCGACACTGGCGTCGGCGCGCACGGTGATGGCCTTGGCGCCCAGGGCTCGGACCTGGCCGAGGATGTCCTCGGCGGCCTGGTCGTCGGCGTGGTAGTTGATGCAGATGCGGTAGCCCTGACGGGCGGCCAGCAGCGCCGTGGCGGCGCCGATGCCGCGGCTGGCACCGGTGATGACTATGACTTGCTCCATGGGTCTGCCAATCGTTTGGAAAGGGAGCATCGACAATAGGGGAAAAGGCAGCGCGTGGGAATGACCTTTCCTTCTGCTACTGCGTGGGTTTGCCTTGCCCGGGAAACAACGTCTCGAACCGCGGCGTCGCCCGCGCAACGAACCCCAGCCCCTGGTGCATGATGAAGTAGGCAGCGATTTCATTCCGCTCGGCGAAGGCATAGCCTTCCTCCGGGCCCAGCACCATCAACAGTGTGTCCAGGGCATCGGCACGCAACACCGAAGGGTCGACCACCGACACTGCCGCCAGCGCGTGCTTGACCGGCCTGCCGACACGGGGATCGAAGGTGTGCGAATAACGCTGGCCACCTTCCTCGAAATAGTTGCGGTAATCGCCGGCGGTGGCAACGCCGTAGCCATCCAGGGCGATGGCGCGCTCCACTTGCTGTTCGCCCCCACCACTCGGTACCTCGAGGGCGATGCGCCAGGGCGAGCCATCCGGTTTGCGGCCAACCCCCTTCAGTTCGCCGGTGATCTCGACCAGATAGGCCTGGATACCCAGGGCCGCAAGCCTGTCACCCACCCGATCCACTGCATAACCGGCGAGCATGCTGTCGAAATCCAGCTGCGCCGCCACATCCTTGCACAGCTTTTCTCCATCCAGGTGCAAGTGCTGCAGGCCTACCCGTGCCTGCTCCCGCGCCAGCGTGCTGGCATCCGGCACCTGTCTGCCGCGTGACTGTGGGCCGAAGCCCCAGAGGTTCATCAAGGGCAAAACCGTCAGGTCGAAAGCCCCGCCACTCTGGCGGAACAGAGAAACACCGTACGCCAGCAATTGCTGCATCTCTTGCGGCACTGCCTGACAGGCGCCGGCCGGCAGGTTGTTGAAGCGGGAAACCACGGAATCGCCGCGCCAGTTGGAGAACTGCTTGTCGAGGGCCTGGAGAACAAGCTCGACTTCGGCCTTTACCTGCCGCGAATCGGGCGTCTGTGCAGTGGGTACGTACTGGATCGAATACGTACTCCCCATGGTCGGCCCGCCAAAGCGTTCAATCCTGTCGCCGCAGCCATACAGCAACGTCACCAGCATCACCAGCAGGCTTGCGCGCATCATTGGACACCTCGCAGACTCTGGCCGCCCGTTCGCGGCGCAGGCTATTTCACCAGAGTTGCGAGATGGCAATTGGCCTACCGTTCATCAGCAAACCTGGTCAAAAACCGAACAAACTCCTCTTCGAACACTCTGATCTGCGCGGGTGATCATTCATCCCCCTCCCTTTCCGCTTAACGTCCCGGAAGCAATAAAACAACCATGTGCATAAGCGCACAGGGGCGTTCTTTGCCCAAAAATTGGAGGACATTACATGTCTAGCCATTCGTTGCAGAGCGTCGAACGCCTGCAGAGCCGCATCCGCGCCCAGCGTCAGCCGCAACAGAAACCTTTCTGGCGCCGTCTGCTGGCCATCGCCTCATCCTCTCAGCGTAGTTGGCACGGAGGGATCGAGCTCAGGGGATACAAGGAACTATCCAACGCCACGACGGTTGCCCCGGTCGTGGTCGGTAAAATCCAGCTGGCGATTCCGCTCGGGCGGGGTCGGCGGTTTGTCCAGCCTTGCGTGCAGCCGGGGCAGCATGTGCGCAAGGGCGAAGTGATCGGTATTGGCGACAACACCACCGCTTGGGTGCATGCCAGTACCTCCGGCATCGTGGACCGGATCGATCACGTCTTCGCGGCCGACTCGGCCGAACCAGTCATGGCCGTCATCCTGAACGCAGATGGCCTGGACGAGTGGCTCGAACGCCCGGCACCGGGCCTGCCGCAAACGCCAGAGGCGCTGGTCGAGCACGCATTGCAGATGGGCATAGTCGGCCTTGGTGGTGCGGGTTTCCCCACGGCCCTCAAGCTGGCCGGCGCACAGCAGCCCGACCTGCTGCTGATCAACGGTGCCGAATGCGAGCCCTTCCTTACCTGCGATGACCGCCTCATGCGTGAAAATGCCGAAGCGTTGATCGAGGCTGCCGACTATGTCGCCGCGCTGCTGGGAATAACGGCAACCCGTTTCGGCATCGAAACCAACAAACCGGAGGCGATGGCCACGTTACGTGCCGCCGCACGCCAGGCGCGCACCCGGGTCGAGATTTGTCCACTTCCGGAGCGTTACCCAGCAGGTGGGCAGCCGTTGATGATCAAGAGCCTCAGTGGCCGCAACCTGGCCCCGGGGAGCCGCCCCGCCGATATCGGCGTCCTCGCCCTGAATGTCGCAACGCTCTACGCGCTGGGCCGGGCCGTCTTCCAGGACGAACCACTGACCAGCCGCGTGCTGACACTGACCGGTGACTGCGAGCGCCCCGGCAATGTGCGGGTGCCGGTGGGTTACCCGGTCAGCGAACTGCGCGCGATTGCTGGCGCGTCCCCCACAGGGCAGTTGACCCAGGTCGGTGGCCCGATGATGGGGCAGCCGCTACCGGACGCCAACGCCTTCGTCAGCAAGACCAGCAGTTGCCTGATTTTCGGCGCCGAGCGCTACCTGCCGGCTGCTCGCCCCGCCAGCAGTTGCATTCGCTGCACGCGCTGTGTGGATGTCTGCCCGATGTCGCTGCGGCCGCTGGACCTCTACGCTGCCGCCGAGCGCCTGGACAAGGCCAGCCTGCAGGAACTGCGCCTGGACGCCTGCATCGAATGCGGCAGCTGCAGCAGCATCTGTCCAAGCAATATCCCGCTGCGCGAACGCTTCCGCCAAAGCAAGACGGAGGTCCGCGCATGAGCCTGATACGCCACCCCATCCCGCAACGGCTGCGCACGGTGATGCTGCTGGTCGTCCTGTGCCTGCTGCCGGGCACCGCCCTGTATGCCTGGCAATTCGGCGTCGTGGTCTGGTTGCAGGTGTTCTGGTGCGTGCTGTTCGCCCTGGGCTTCGAAGCCGCCCTGCTGCGCCTGCGCGGGCATGACGTACGCAAGGGTTTGAGCGACCTCAGCTGGCTGGTGCTGGGCCTGATACTGGCTCGGGCATTGCCGCTGATGGTGCCGTTGTGGATGATCGCCCTGGCCAGTTTTGCTGCTCTGGCACTGTGCAAGCACGCCAGTGGAGGCCTTGGTCGCAACCGTCTCAACCCTGCCATGGTTGGCCTGGGGGTGGTTGCCATCTGCTTCTATCAGCAGTTGTACCCCGCGCCATCGAACCATGCCCCCTGGACCGCAACCCTGGACGCCAAGGCGGTTCTGCTGCAACAGCTACAGTTGGTGCCACGCCTGGAGCTCGATGCGTTCGCCGGCGCCACTCAACTGGCGCAGAACGAGTTCACCCATATCACCCACAATCTTTCGGGGTTCGGCTACATTGCCGGCGGTTTGCTGCTGGCTTCGCTGCGGGTGATCCGTATCGAGATTCCGCTGGCGATGATCGCGAGCACAGTATTGCTGTGCATGGCTGCCGGCCACAGCCTGCAGGAAGCCGTTTACAACCTCAGCCTCGGCGGCTATCTCTTCACCGCCTTCTTCATCGCCACCGATCCGGTCACCAGCCCCGATACCCGCGCCGGTCGCATCCTCTTCGGCGTGACCGTCGGCACGCTGACCGAGCTGATTCGCGAGTTCGGCCTTTACGCCGATGGCCTCTGCTTCGCCGTGCTGGCCGGCAACCTGCTGGTGCCGCAAATCGACCGGTTGGTGCTGCGCATGCAGCGGCCCTGGTACGCAGCAGCGAGTGCCTGACATGGCATTTGGCAAAGAGCCTGGGCCTTGTTCTGGCCCGGCTCAGTGCCCTGCCGACGCCGGCCCCGCCTTGGCGGTAAAGGGCGGTTTGGCGAACCACACCAGCAGGATCAACCCGGCAAACACCCAGGTCATCAGGGTGAAGTAGTCCACCGTCGACATCATGTACGCCTGCCCGTTGAGTATCTGCTCCAGCTGCGCATAGCTCTGCGGGCTGGCCCCGCCCAGCTGCTCCAGGGTATGCCGCGTGGCCGGGTCGAACTGGCTGATGTGCTCGCTCAGGTAGGCATGGTGCTGGTCCGCCCGGCGAATCCAGATCCAGGTGGTCAGCGACGCCGCGAAACTGCCGCCCAAGGTACGCAGGAAGGTCGCCAGGCCCGAGCCATCGGCGATCTGCTGCGGTGGCAGGTCGGACAGCAGGATGCTCAAGGTCGGCATGAAGAACAGCGCAACGCCAATACCCATGAACAACTGCACCAGCGCCACATGCTGGAAGTCCACCTCGCTGGTGAACCCGGCACGCATGTAGCAGCTGCTGCCGATCGCCAGGAACGCCAGCCCGGCCAGCACACGCAGGTCGAAGCGGTGCGCGTACTTGCCCACGAACGGCGACATCAGCACCGGCAACAGGCCGATCGGCGCCACCGCCAGGCCGGCCCAGGTAGCGGTATAGCCCATCTGCGTCTGTAGCCACTGCGGCAGGATCAGGTTGATGCCGAAGAACCCGGCATAGCCCCCTACCAGCACGATGGTGCCCACGCGGAAGTTGCGGTGCGCGAACAGGCGCAGGTTGACCACCGGGTGACGGTCGGTCAGTTCCCAGATCACGAACACCGCCAGGAACACCAGCGAGACCAGGCTTCCGGCAATGATGAACGACGATTCGAACCAGTCCAGATCGTTGCCTTTGTCCAGCACCACCTGCAAGGCGCCAACGCCGATGATCAGCGTCAGCAGGCCGATGTAGTCCATCGGCTGGCGACTGGTGACCACCGGCCGGGTGCGCATCTGCTGGCGGACCACGGCGGCGGCGAACAGGCCGATGGGCACGTTGATGAAGAAGATCCACGGCCAGCTGTAGCTGTCGGTTATCCAGCCGCCGAGAATCGGTCCGGCAATCGGCGCCACCACCGTGACCATCGCCAGCAGCGCCAGGGCCATGCCGCGCTTGGCCGGGGGATAGACGGCGATCAGCAAAGTCTGGGTCATCGGGTACAACGGCCCGGCCACCACACCCTGCAACACGCGAAAACCGACCAGCTCCGGCATCGACTGGGCAATACCGCACAGGAACGAGGCCAGCACGAACAGCAGCGTGGCCCAGATGAACAGCTTCACCTCGCCAAACCGTCGGCTGAGCCAGCCGGTGAGCGGCAAGGCAATGGCGTTGCTCACCGCGAACGAGGTGATGACCCAGGTGCCCTGCTCGTAGCTCACCCCCAGGTTGCCGGAAATGGTCGGCAAGGCCACGTTGGCGATGGTGGTGTCGAGCACCTGCATGAACGTCGCCAGCGACAGGCCGATGGTGGTCAGCAGCAGGCTCGGCGGCGTGAACTGGGCAGCAGCGTTGTTGCTCATCGCTGGGCCGTCTTGCCGGTTGCGCTGTTTTCGTGGATCAGCCGGGCGATCAGGTTGTCGGCTTCGACCAGCTGGCGGTCATACACCTGGGTGGTATAGCTGGCCTGCTGCGGTGGCTGCAGGGCCAAGGTCGGGCCGCTCTGGTCGTGCAGGTCGACCTCGACCACGGTGGACAGCCCGATACGCAGCGGGTGGTCCTTGAGCTGGTCGGGGCTGAGGTGGATGCGTACCGGCACGCGCTGGACGATCTTGATCCAGTTACCGGTGGCATTCTGCGCCGGCAACAGGGCGAAGGCGCTGCCGGTACCAGCGCCAAGGCTGTCGACCGTGCCGCTGTACTTGACCTCGCTGCCGTACAGGTCGGCGCTGATCTGCACCGGTTGGCCGATACGCATGTCGCGCAGCTGGGTTTCCTTGAAGTTGGCATCGATCCACACCTGGTCCAGCGGGATCACCGCCATGGTCGCGGTACCCGGTTGCAGGCGCTGGCCCAGCTGCACGGTACGCTTGGCAACGTAGCCGGTTACCGGTGCCACCAGGGTGGTGCGGGCATGGTCGAGGTAGGCCTGGCGCAGGTCGGCGGCGGCGGCCATCACCTCGGGGTGCGAGGACACCACGGTGTCGTCGACCAGTGCGCTGCTGGTGCTGAGCTGCTGGCGTGCACTGTTGACGGCGGCCTCGGCCACGCTCAGGTCGTCGCGGGCATGGGACAATTCTTCCGCAGCTATCGCGCCGCTGTCGGCCAGTACCTTGCGCCGGTTGAAGTCCTGGCGGGCCTTGCGCAGCTCGGCCTGGCGGGTTTCCAGCTGGGCCTTGAGCGCGTCGACGTTGCTGTACAACCCGCGCACCTGGCGCACGCTGCGCGCCAGCCTGGCTTCGGCGGCCTGCAAGGCCACCTGGCTGTCGGCCGGGTCGAATTGCAGCAATACCTGGCCGGCGTGGACCAGGTCGCCGTCATCGGCACCGATGCTGGTGACAGTGCCGGTGACCAGCGGGGTGATCTCTACCACGTTGCCGTTGACGTAGGCATCGTCGGTGCTTTCGTGCCAGCGCCCGACCAGGCTGTACCAGGCCCAGGCTCCGACGCCGGCAAGAATCAGCAGCAACACCAGGCCAAGCAGCCAGGCCTTGCGCTTGCGCGACGGTTCGGGCGCGGCGGAGGGAGTCGGGGTGTCTGCGGGAGTGGCCATGGCAATACCTTGGATAATTCGTGACAGGGATCAACGATCGCCGAAGCGGCGGATCGTCAACGGGTCGCCGGCAGCGAGCAGGACCTTGGCCAGCAGGCCTTCCAGGGTCTCGAGCTCTTCGGGTGCCAGCGCGCCGCACAGCTCGTTCATGGCCGCCGCGCCGATTTCCGGCAGGCGGTCAGCCAGGCGCTGGCCATCGGCGGTAAGCGCCAGGCGCACCTGGCGACGGTCGTCGGCGCAACGGTTGCGCACGATCAGTTCCTTCTGCTCGAGGCGGTCGAGCATGCGGGTCATCGATCCGCTGTCCAGGCCCAGGTACCGGCACAGCTCGGCCGGGGTGTCCACCTGGTACTGGGTGACGATGATCAGCACCTTGAACTGCGCGGCGGTGACGCCTTCGGATTCGAGGTGCCAGTCGAGAATGCGGTCCTTCAGGATCGCCGCCCGGCCAAGCAGCATGCCGATGGCGCAGGTCTGGAAGTTTTCGGGAGAGAAATGGGCCATCGGAGACTGCTCGGGTAATTGTGTGGAAATATTACTGCCTAGGCAGTGAATGTCAAAGCTTTGATTAGGTTGCTATGAAAAATTTCATGATTTCTGCCCCTTGCGCCCCCCTGTAGGAGCGGCCTTGTGTCGCGATGGGGCGCGAAGCGGCCCCGCAATTTCTGCTGGGGCACAAAACCTGGGGCCGCTTCGCGCCCCATCGCGACACAAGGCCGCTCCTACAGGGCCATGCGTCAAGGCCTGCTACGGTGTTCGCAGGCCCAGTGCCTCCACCGCCCCGCAGGCAATGGCCATGCCCACCAACTCCGCCAGGCTATCGGCCTGCAACCGCTTCATCACCCGCCCCCGGTACAGGTCCACCGTCTTCACGCTGACGCCCAGCCGTTCGGCAATCTCGCGGTTGTTCAACCCTTGGGCCAACGGCACGAACACGTCGCGCTCGCGCGGGGTCAGGCCATCGATGCGCGCCTGCACCCGGGCCAGCGCCTGGTCGTCCTGGCGTGCCCGCCCGGCGCTTTCCAACGCGGCCTGCACGCTGTCGAGCAGCAACTGGTCGTTGTAGGGTTTCTCGATGAAGTCGCAGGCGCCGGCCTTGAATGCCCGCACCACGATCGGCACATCGGCATGCCCGCTGACGAATATCACCGGCAAACCCAGGCCACGCTCGCGCATCGCCTGCTGCACCGCCAACCCGCCCAGCCCCGGCATGCGCACATCCAGCAGCACACAGGCCGGCCCATCGTCGACGCAGGCGTCGAGAAACGCCTGCCCGCCGGCGAACGGCAAGGCCTGCAAACCCACCGACTGCAACAACCACACCGTCGAGTCCCGCATACCCTGGTCGTCATCGACCACATACACCTTCGCTTGCACCGCCATCTCCCCTTACCCCCTGCTGACCGCCAGGCGGCAGCACAGTACCAGTCCGCCATTGTCACCGGCTCGCGCCCACAGGCTGCCGCCAAAACCTTCGATCAGGCTACGGCTCATGCTCAAGCCCAGGCCCAGGCCGTCGGCCTTGCTGGTGGTGAACGGCGTGAAGATTTCATCCAGGCGCTCGGGCGCCACGCCCGGGCCCTGGTCCGCCACCTCGACCAGCACGCCATCACCATCGCGCGCAGCGCCCAGCAGGATACGTGACGGCCGCTCGCCATGCTGCTCGCGGTTGGCATCGATGGCGTTGCGCAACAGGTTCAACAGCACCTGCTCCAGCAGTACCCGGTCGGCATACACCAAGGGCAGCTGCGCGCTCATGCGCAACTCGACCACCACCTGGTCACGCGCGGCTTCCCAGGCGCACAGGCGCATGGCTTCGCCGGCCACCTCGGCCACGTCCAGAGCCTGCAGGCGGCGCGGCCCCTTGCGCAGGAAGGCGCGCAGGCGGCGGATCACTTCGGCGGCATGGGTGGCCTGTTCGCTGATGCGCTGCAGGCCCTGCCCTACCCGCTCTCGGGCCTGCGGGTCGCGCTCCAGGCCCAGCAGGTAACGCTGGCTGGCGTTGGCATAGTTGACCACCGCGGCCAACGGCTGGTTGATCTCGTGGGCAATGCCCGAAGCCAGCTCGCCCAAGGTGGCCAGCCGGGCACTGTGCGCCAGGCTTTCCTGGGCCTCGATGCGCAGGGTGATGTCGCGAGACACGCTGACCACCTCCACCACCGCGCCGGTGTAGGTTTCGCGGATGGCCCGGCTGGCGATCTCGAACCAGCGGTAGCCGCCTGCGGCCTGGCGCACTCGACAGGTCATGGTGTGGTAGCCGTCCTGGTCCAGGGCGGCGGCGGCCTGGCGCAGCACCTGGCGGCGCTCGCGCGGGTGCAGCAGGGTATGTACGGCCATGCCGCGCAGTTGCTCGGGCCACAGGCCAAGCAGGCGGAATGCTGCCGGCGAAGCATCGAGAAAACGGCCATCGGGGCTATGCCGGGAGATCAGGTCGGTGGTGTTCTCGATGATCAGCCGGTACAGGCGCCGGGCGCGGCTGGCCTCGCGTGCGCCATGACGCTCGTCGCTGGCGTCGCGGCCACGCGCCAGCACCTGCTGGCCCTGGTCGTCAGGGATGAAGCTCCACAGCACGATGCGTTCACCGACCTGCACCTCGACATCGGCGATCGCCCGGCGCTGGCGCAGGCAGGCGCGCACCAGGGCGGCGCAGTTGCCCGGCAGCCAGCTGGCCAGTGCCGGGCCTTCATCGACCCAGGCCTGCAGCGCCGGGTTGAGTGCCAGCGGCCTGGCGTCGCCGGCCAGCATCAGGCTGGGTTGCGGGTCCTTGGCGAGCAAGGGATAGGCAGTGTTGTCCACGGTAGGCGGCTCGTTGTTATAGTAGTTTTACTATATTGCTATAGTCGATATTCCTAATACCATAGCGACTCGCGTAAAACTGCGACAAGGGGAGCGGCCCACCGTCCGCCTCCCTGCACCCTGAACAGAGCTAACAATCAGCCACCGGGGGTCAAGCGCACAGGTTGTGCCTGCCTCCTCTACAGGATTACCGCATGTCGATCTATGCCCAGGGCCTGATGCCCGCTGCCGTCAACCATGTCGCCCTCACCCCGCTGAGTTTCATCGAACGCACCGCTGCCGTATATGGCGATTATCCGGCGGTGATCCACGGTGCCATCCGCCGTAACTGGCAGCAGACCTACCAACGCTGTCGGCGCCTGGCCAGCGCCCTGGTGGGCCGGGGTATCGGCCGTGGCGACACCGTAGCGGTGATGTTGCCCAACATTCCGGCCATGCTCGAAGCCCATTTTGGCGTGCCCATGACCGGCGCCGTGCTCAATACCCTGAACGTACGCCTGGACGCCGAGGCCATCGCCTTCATGCTGCAGCATGGCGAGGCCAAGGTACTGATCACCGACCGCGAGTTCCACACGGTCATCGAGGCTGCCCTGGCCTTGCTCGAGCACCCGCCATTGGTGGTGGATGTGGATGACCCGGAGTACGGCGAAGGCCGTGCGGCCAGCGAACTGGATTATGAAGCGTTCCTCGCCGAAGGCGACCCGGACTTTGCCTGGGAATGGCCCGATGACGAGTGGCAGGCGATCTCGCTCAACTACACCTCCGGCACCACCGGCAACCCCAAGGGCGTGGTCTACCACCACCGTGGCGCTTACCTGAACGCCCTGGGCAACCAGATGGTCTGGGGCATGGGCCATCGCCCGGTGTACCTGTGGACCCTGCCGATGTTCCACTGCAATGGCTGGTGCTACCCATGGACCATCACCGCGCTGGCCGGCACCCATGTGTTCCTGCGCCGGGTCGACCCGCAGAAGATCCTGACCCTGATCCGCGAGCACCGGGTCAGCCACCTGTGCGGCGCGCCGATCGTGCTCAACGCCCTGGTCAACATGCCCGAGGCAGCCAAGGCGGCCATCGAGCACCCGGTGCAGGCCATGGTCGCCGGCGCCGCGCCACCTGCAAAGGTCATCGGCGCAGTGGAAGAGATGGGCATCCAGGTCACCCACACCTACGGCCTGACCGAAGTCTACGGCCCGGTGACCGTGTGTGCCTGGCATGACGAATGGGATGAACTGTCGCTGGAAGAGCGGGCACGGATCAAGTCCCGCCAGGGCGTGCGCTACCCGACCCTCGACGGCCTGATGGTCGCCGACCCGCAAACCCTCGAGCCGGTACCGCGCGACGGCAACACCCTGGGCGAGATCTTCATGCGGGGCAACACGGTGATGAAGGGCTACCTGAAGAACCCCGAGGCTACCGCCGAAGCCTTCCGGGGCGGCTGGTTCCATACCGGTGACCTGGCCGTGTGGCATACCGACGGCTATGTCGAGATCAAGGACCGGCTCAAGGACATCATCATTTCCGGTGGCGAGAACATTTCCACCATCGAGGTCGAGGACGCCCTGTACAAGCACCCGGCGGTACTGGAAGCCGCGGTGGTGGCGCGCCCGGATGAAAAGTGGGGGGAAACCCCGTGCGCATTCATTGCCCTCAAGCCGGGCCGCGAAGACACCCGCGAAGCCGACATCACCAGCTGGTGCCGCGAGCACCTGGCCGGGTTCAAGGTGCCGAAGACCGTGGTGTTCGGCGAACTGCCCAAGACCTCCACCGGCAAGATCCAGAAGTACGTGCTGCGCGACCGGGCCAAAGCCCTCTGATCCAGTGGTGGCCTCTTCGCGGGCATGCCCGCTCCCACAGGGACCGCACCGGCCTCGCACCCTGTGCTTTACCTGTGGGAGCGGGCATGCCCGCGAAGAGGCCAGCCCATGTTTCCATTATTCCAAGAGCCCCCGATGACTACCTACTCCGCCCCCCTGCGCGACATGCGCTTCGTCCTGCATGACGTGTTCAACGCCCCGGCCCTGTGGGCCCGCCTGCCCGCCCTGGCCGAGCGCATCGACGCCGATACCGCCGATGCCATCCTCGAGGAAGCAGCCAAAGTCACCGGCCAGCTGATTGCCCCGCTCAGCCGCAACGGTGACGAGCAAGGCGTGCGCTTCACCGCTGGTGAAGTCACTACACCCGACGGCTTCCGCGAGGCCTGGCACACCTACCGTGAAGGCGGTTGGGTCGGCCTGGGCGGCAATCCTGAACATGGCGGCATGGGCATGCCGAAAATGCTCGGTGTGCTGTTCGAAGAAATGCTCTACGCCGCCGACTGCAGCTTCAGCCTGTATTCGGCATTGAGCGCCGGCAGCTGCCTGGCGATCGATGCCCACGCCAGCGAAACACTCAAGGCCACCTACCTGCCGCCCCTGTACGAAGGCCGCTGGGCTGGCACCATGTGCCTCACCGAACCCCATGCCGGCACCGACCTTGGGCTGATCCGCAGCCGCGCCGAGCCCCAGGCCGACGGCAGCTATCGCATCAGCGGCAGCAAGATCTTCATCACCGGCGGCGAACAGGACCTGACCGAGAACATCGTCCACCTGGTGCTGGCCAAACTGCCGGATGCGCCCACCGGCGCCAAGGGCATCTCGCTGTTCCTGGTGCCCAAGTACCTGGTCGAGGCCGATGGCCGCCTGGGGGCGCGCAACGCCGCCCATTGCGGCTCGATCGAACACAAGATGGGCATCAAGGCCTCGGCCACCTGTGTGATGAACTTCGATGGTGCCGTCGGCTACCTGGTCGGCGAGCCGAACAAGGGCCTGGCGGCGATGTTCACCATGATGAACTACGAGCGCCTGTCCATCGGCATCCAGGGCATCGGCTGTGCCGAGGCGTCCTACCAGAGCGCCGCCCGCTACGCCAACGAGCGCCTGCAAAGCCGCGCCGCCAGCGGCCCGCAGGCACAGGACAAGGTTGCCGACCCGATCATCCACCATGGCGATGTGCGGCGCATGTTGCTGACCATGCGCACCCTCACCGAAGGTGGCCGGGCGTTTGCCGCCTACGTCGGCCAGCAGCTGGACCTGGCGCGCTACGCCGAAGACGCCGGCGAGCGCGAACATGCGCAGCGCCTGGTGGCGCTGCTGACGCCAGTGGCCAAGGCGTTCTTCACCGACAACGGCCTGGAAAGCTGTGTGCTCGGCCAGCAGGTGTATGGCGGCCATGGCTACATTCGCGAATGGGGCCAGGAGCAGCGGGTGCGCGATGTGCGCATCGCGCAGATCTATGAAGGCACCAACGGCATACAGGCCCTCGACCTGCTCGGGCGCAAGGTGCTGGCCGACGGTGGCCAGGCGCTGGCCGGCTTTGCCGCCGAGGTGCGGGCCTTCAGCGTGGATGCGCCACTGCACCGTGAAGCCCTGCAAGCGAGCCTGGCGCGGCTGGAGGCGACCAGCGCCTGGCTGCGGGCGCGTGCCGGCGAGGATGCCAACCTGGTCAGCGCGGTGGCGGTGGAATACCTGCAGCTGTTCGGGCTGACTGCGTATGCCTACATGTGGGCGCGGATGGCGGCGGTGGCGTTGGCCAGGCGTGACGAGGATGCCGCGTTTCATGGGGCCAAGCTTGCGTGTGCGGAGTTCTTCTTCCAGCGGGTCTTGCCGCGCGGGTTGGGGCTGGAGGCCAGTATCCAGGCGGGTAGTGGCAGCCTTTATGGTTTGGAGGCGGCGCAGTTCTGAGAGACCATGGGGGCGCTTTGCGCCCCATCGCGACACAAGGCCGCTCCTACAGGGGAACGCGATTCCATGTAGGAGCGGCCTTGTGTCGCGATGGGCTGCAAGGCAGCCCCAACGATTTCAGCCTGAATTTACCTGCGCGAAGGGTTCTCAAACGCTGAAAAACCATCACCAATCCGACGAAAACCGGCACAACTGATAGTCATTCGCCATTACCTCGGTTCTCGGGAGCCCTCCAGCAAGGGTAGAATGCGCAAAACCCGGAGCCGCAATGAACCACGACCGCCTCAATCCCAGCCCAGACGATGCCATCACCGACGCCGCCGCGCACTGGTGCATGCGCCTGCACGCCGAAGATTGCTCGGTGGCCGAGCGCGAGGCGTTCGCCCGCTGGCTGGCGGCCGACCCGCGGCATGCCGAGGAATACCAGGCAATGCTGGAAATCTGGCAAACCGCAGACCTGCTGCCGCGCAATGCCACCGTCATCGACTTCAACCCGCCGCTGCAAAAGGCCGCGCGCCAGCGCAACTGGCGGCCGCTGGCATCCGCCGCCGCGATCGCCCTGGCAGTGCTGCCGCTGGCCGGCTGGGTGGGCTGGGAACAAGGCTGGCTGCCCAATCGCTACCAGCACTTCGAAGCTGGCGCGCACATGCAGACCGTGCAGCTGAGCGACGGCAGCATGGTGCAGCTCAACCTCAACACCGAGCTCACCTACCTCAACTACAAGGACCAGCGCCAGGTCACGCTCAAACGTGGCGAGGCGTTCTTCAAGGTGCAGCACGACAGCAGCCACCCGTTCATCGTGCATGCCGGTCGTGGCCAGGCCCGCGTCACCGGCACCCAGTTCAACGTGTGGAAGTACCAGGACCAGGTCAAGGTCACCCTGGTGGAAGGTTCGGTACTGGTATCCAGCGACGGCAGCACCGGTGGCTACCGCCTGGGCCCTGGTATGCAGGCCAGCTATCACAAGGGCGACTTCGAGCCGCAACTGGAGCAAAGCGAGGACTACGGCAACAGCCTGGCCTGGCGCGACGGCAAGCTGGTGCTCGACAACCTGAGCCTGGAACAGGCCCTGCCGATAATCAACCGCTACCTCGACGCACCGCTGCTGCTGGCCGACGCCAGCACTGGCCGCATCCGCATCAGCGGTATCTACAACACCCGTGAGGTGGGGCGCCTGGTCAACAACCTGCCCAAGGTGCTGCCGGTCTACCTGACCCGCAGCAAGGACGGCAGCACCGTGCTCAACCGCATCTCGCCGCCGCCCGACAAGGGCTGACGCCCTCCCCGTCTTACAGCGTCATCGCCGCCAACCAGCCGAACGCCAGCAATGGCAGGTTGTAGTGGATGAAGGTAGGCACCACGGTGTCCCAGATATGGTGGTGCTGGCCATCCACGTTCAACCCCGAGGTCGGGCCCAGGGTCGAGTCCGAGGCAGGCGAGCCCGCGTCGCCCAGGGCACCGGCGGTACCCACGATGCAAACGGTGGCCAGCGGGTCGAAGCCCAGCTGCACGCACAGCGGCACGAAGATCGCGGCCAGGATCGGCACGGTGGAGAACGACGAGCCGATGCCCATGGTCACCAGCAGGCCCACCAGCAGCATCAGCAAGGCACCGACGCCCTTGCTGTGGTCGATCCACTGCGCCGAGGTTTCCACCAGGCTGTTCACCTCACCGGTGGCCTTCATCACGTCGGCAAAGCCTGAGGCGGCAATCATGATGAAGCCGATCATGGCCATCATCTTCATGCCTTCGGTGAACAGGTCGTCAGTGTCCTTCCAGCGCACGATGCCCGACAGCGAGAAAATCAGGAAGCCGACCATGGCGCCGATGATCATCGAGTCCAGCCACAACTGGACGATGAACGCCGAGGCAATCGCCAGCCCGGCCACCAGCAGGGTCAGCGGGTTGTACTGCACGCTCACCTGCTCCACCTGCTCGATGCGCGCCAGGTCGTAGTCACGCTTCTTGCGGTAGCTGACGAATACCGCCAGCAACAGGCCAGCCAGCATGCCAGCGGCCGGGATGGCCATGGCGTGGGTGACATTCACGCCACTCACGTCGACACCCGCGCGGGCGACGTTGGCCAGCAGGATTTCATTGAGGAAGATGTTGCCAAAGCCCACCGGCAGGAACATGTACGGGGTTATCAGGCCAAAGGTGATCACGCAGGCGATCAGCCGGCGGTCGATGCGCAGGCGGGTCAGCACGTACAGCAGCGGTGGCACCAGCAAGGGGATGAAGGCGATGTGGATAGGCAGGATGTTCTGCGACGACACTGCCACCACCAGCATCAGGCCCACCAGCAACCATTTGACCTTGCCGCCACTGGCATGGCCCTGGCGGTCGATCATGGCCAGGGCGCGGTCGGCCAGGGCATGGGCCAGGCCGGACTTGGCGATGGCCACGGCAAAGGCGCCCAGCAGTGCATAGGACAGGGCTACCGTGGCCCCGCCGCCGAGGCCGCCGTTGAAGGCCTTGAGCGTACCTTCGATGCCCAGCCCCCCCACCAGCCCACCGGCCAGGGCCCCGACAATCAGGGCGATGACCACGTGCACGCGGGACAGGCTGAGTATCAGCATGATGCCGACCGCGGCGATCACTGCATTCATGGTTGGCTTACCTCATTGCGACAGAAAAAAAGCGCGCACTGTGAAGCAGTGGGCAGCAGATGTCAAAAGCGCCATGTTGCGGCGGATTACCAACGCCTCGCGCGGCCTGCGGATTAAATTGAACGTTTGAATAAAGAAAAGCCCGCGCCAGCCGACACATTCGTCAGCCACACTCTTATTACAAGGGACCCACCCCCATGCCTTTGCGACAACTTTCCATCCAGTGGAAGATCACCCTGCTCGCCGGTCTCTGCCTGGCCGGCATCGTCACCCTGCTCGTCGGCCTGTCGCTGTATCGCATGGACCACAGCTCGGACCTGGTCAAGGCCAGCAGCATGCAGATGCTGACCGAATCGGCCCAGTCGCGCATCGAGTCGCAGGGCGAGGTGCAGGCGCTGAACATCCGCCGCCAGTTCATGGACGCCTACCAGTACGGCGCCGGTTTCGCCCGCCAGGTGCTGTTCCTGCGCGAGCAGGCGGAAAAGCGCTTTCTCGATGCCTTCGACCTGCGCGAGGACATGACCCGCCAGGTGCGCGCCGCCCTGCAGGCCAACCCTGAACTGCTCGGCCTGTCGCTGGTATTCGAGCCCAACGCCCTGGACAACAAGGACAGCCTGTTCGCCGGCAAGGCAGAACTGGGCAGCAACGAAACCGGGCGCTTCGCCCTGTACTGGTCGCAGCCGCGTGTCGGCCAGCTGACGGCCATGGCCCTGCCCGAACATGACATGGCCAACACCGAGATCGGCCCCAGCGGCCAGCCAGCCAATACCTGGTGGGTGTGCCCGCGCACATCCGGCAAGGTGTGCGTGGTGGAGCCCTACTTCTACGACATCGATGGCCAGCAAGTGCTGATGACCAGCATCGTCTTCCCGCTGGCAGTCGACGGCAAGGTGATCGCCACCCTGTCCATCGACATCAACCTCAACAGCCTGCAGGCCCTGAGCCAGGAGGCCAGCCGCAGCCTGTACGAAGGCCGCACCACGGTCGGCATCCTCAGCCCGGTCGGCCTGCTGGCCGGCTACAGCGCCGATGCCAGCAAGCTGGCCCAGCGCTTCGACCAGGTCGACACCGCCAAGGGTGCCGAACTGGTGCGCAAGCTGGCCGACGGCAAGATGACCATCGTGCACGACCAGCAGCGCCTGAAGGTGCTGGCCGCCTTCCAGCCGATTCCGGATGCCCAGCCCTGGGGCGTGCTGCTGGATGTGCCGGAAAACGCCCTGACCGGGCCGGCCGAAGCGCTGAAACAGGAACTGGACGCGCTGAACACCAGCGGCACCCTGCTGGAACTTGGCCTGGGCCTGGCGGCGGCGATCGCCGGCCTGCTGATGGTGTGGCTGATGGCCCGCGGCGTTACCCGGCCGATCCTCGGCGTGGCAAGCATGCTCAAGGACATTGCCAGCGGCGAAGGTGACCTGACCCGCCGCCTGACCTACCAGAAGCAGGACGAACTGGGCGAACTGGCCGGCTGGTTCAACCGCTTCCTCGACAAGCTGCAGCCGACCATCGCCGAGGTCAAACGCTCGGTGCAGGCCGCCCGTGGCACCGCCGACCAGTCTTCGGCAATTGCCACCCAGACCAGCGCCGGCATGGAGCAGCAGTACCGCCAGGTCGACCAGGTTGCCACTGCCTCGCACGAAATGAGTGCCACCGCCCAGGACGTCGCCCGCAGCGCCGCCCAGGCCGCGCAGGCCGCCCGCGATGCCGACCAGGCCACCCGCGAAGGCCTGGCGGTGATCGACCGCACCACCCACAGCATCGATGCCCTGGCCGCCGACATGAGCAACGCCATGAGCGAAGTGGAGGGCCTGGCGCAGAACAGCGAGAAGATCGGTTCGGTGCTGGAGGTGATCCGCTCGATCGCCGAACAGACCAACTTGCTGGCGCTCAACGCCGCCATCGAGGCGGCCCGCGCCGGTGAAGCCGGCCGTGGCTTTGCCGTGGTCGCGGACGAGGTGCGCAACCTGGCCCAGCGTACCCAGGAATCGGTGGAAGAAACCCGCCAGGTGATCGAGGCCTTGCAGAACGGCACCCGCGAAGTGGTCGGGGCCATGGACAACAGCCACCGCCAGGCCCAGAGCGGCGTGCAGCAGGTTGGCCAGGCAGTCACCGCGCTGCAGCGCATCGGCCAGGCAGTGACGGTGATCACCGACATGAACCTGCAGATCGCCTCGGCCGCCGAGGAGCAGAGCGCAGTGGCCGAGGAGATCAACAGCAACGTGGCGACCATCCGTGATGTCACCGAATCGCTGTCGGGGCAGGCCAACGAGTCGGCGCGGGTAAGCCAGTCGCTGAACAGCCTGGCCAACCAGCAACAGGCGCTGATGGACCAGTTCCGCGTCTGAGTCGCTTGCAGGCCGCTGCCAATCGCGTGCAGCGGCCTTCCTGCCGGGCCTGGAGCCGGTCGTCTACACTTGCGGCAACTCAGTAGCGTCACTCCAAGAGGCCCCATGAAAAAGATTCCGACGCTGCTGGCCGGCCTGCTGCTCGCCGTCGGCCTGGCCAGCACCGACAGCGCCGCCTCCGCAGAACGCACCACGCCCATCCGCTTTGGTGCCATCGGCTGGGAAAGCGGCGCACTCACCACCGAGATCCTGCGCCTGATCGTCGAGCGCGGTTATGGCTACCCCACCGACACCCTGCCCGGCAGTACGGTCAGCATGGAAGTGGCGCTCGCACGCAACGACCTGCAAGTAATCGCCGAGGAATGGGCCGGGCGCAGCCCTGCCTGGGTCAAGGCAGAACAGGCCGGCCAGGTGTTCGCCTTGGGCGACACGGTCAAGAACGCCGAAGAAGGCTGGTGGGTACCGGCCTACGTGATCGAGGGCGATGACGCGCGCAAGCTGAAAGCCGTGGCGCCGCAATTGCGCAGCGTCGAGGACCTGAAACGTTACCCGCAGGTGTTCCGCGACCCCGAGTCCCCCGGTAAAGGGCGCTTTCTGAATAGCCCCAGCGGGTGGACATCCGAAACCGTCAACAGCCAGAAACTCAAGGCCTACGGGCTGAATGATCTCTATACCAACTTCCGCAGTGGCTCCGGGGCTGCAATGGATGCCGAAATCGGCTCGGCCATCCGCCGTGGCCAGCCGGTGCTGTTCTACTACTGGAACCCGACCCCTTTGATGGGGCGTTACAAGCTCATACGCCTGCAAGAGCCGCCGTTCGATGCCCAGGCCTGGGCCACCCTCACCGATGCCGGCAACCCCGAGCCCAAGGGCAGCAGCTCGCTGCCGGCCAAGTTGTCGATTGGCGTATCCAAGGCCTTTCGCGAGGGCTACCCGGAGCTGGTGAGCGTGTTCGAGCGGGTCGATCTGCCCATCGACCGACTGAACAAGGCACTGGCCGACATGAGCGAAAAGCGAACGCCGCCCCGCGACGCGGCCCTCACCTTCCTGCGCGATAACCGCGAGGTGTGGAAAGCCTGGTTGCCTGCGGACATTGCCACCAAGGTCGAGGCCAGCCTGTGAGCGGCGGCTTCCCCGAGGCCCTGCAATTCTCCTTTGCCGACAGCGTCAACCGCCTGGTCGACTGGCTGGTACTGCATTACGGCGATCACCTGCGCAGCGTCTCGGACCAGTTGCTGCAACTGCTGGTCGGCCTGGAAACCCTGCTGCGCCTGCTGCCGTGGTGGCTGCTGCTGTTGCTGATCGGCCTGCTTGCCTGGCATGCCAGCCGCAGCGTGCTGCGCAGCGCGGTACTGGTGGCGCTGCTGGCCCTGATCGGCATGCTCGGGTTGTGGGACAAACTGCTGCAGACCATGGCGTTGGTGCTGGTCAGTACCGGCCTCTGCGTGCTGGTGGGCGTGCCGCTGGGCATCCTGCTGGCTGCCCGGCCGCTGGCGAAGCGCTTGCTGTTGCCGGTACTGGATGTGATGCAGACATTGCCGGCCTTCGTTTACCTGATCCCGGTGCTGATGCTGTTCGGCCTGGGCAAGGTGCCCGCCGTGTTCGCCACACTGATCTATGCCCTGCCACCGCTGGTGCGGCTGACCGAACTGGGCCTGAGCCAGATCGACCCTTCGCTGCTGCAAGCCGCCCATGGTCTTGGCGCCAGCCGCTGGCAGCGGTTGCGGCGCATCGCCCTGCCGCTGGCGCTGCCGAGCATCATGGCCGGGCTCAACCAGTCGGTGATGATGGCCCTGTCGATGGTGGTGGTGGCTTCGATGATTGGCGCCCGCGGGCTGGGCGAGGACGTGCTGTCGGGGATCCAGACGCTGAATGTCGGCCAAGGCGTCGAGGCCGGGCTGGCGATCGTCGCCTTGGCCATGGTGATCGATCGGATCAGCCAGGCCTATGGGCGTGGTGTGCGCTGAGAAATATTGCCTCTACCAGCCTCGACTCGCTGTAGGAGCAGCCTTGTGCTGCGAAAGGGCCGGGCCTGACAATGCAGCTCTGTCAGCTTGAAACCGGACCACACCCGCATGTCCCTCAAAGCCCTGCGCACTCTGGTGACCATCGCCCGCCACGGCACCTTCGCCCGTGCCGCCGACCTGCTCAGCCTTACCCCTTCGGCGGTGAGCCTGCACATCAAGACCCTCGAAGACGAACTGCAGGTGAGCTTGTTCGACCGCAGCCGCAGGCAGGTCTCGCTGACCGAAGCCGGCCAGTTGGCGGTGGCCCGCGCCGAGACCATCCTGGCTAGCTATGACGAACTGGCCGACGCCCTGGCCAGCGGCCCGAGCCTGCGCGGCCGCCTGCGCCTGGGGGCGATCCACACGGTGCTGGCGCGGCGCCTGCCCAAAGCGCTGGTGTGGATCAAGGCGCACCATCCGCAGCTGCATGTCAGCGTGGCCTCCGGCATGTCGGCGGAACTGGCGCGACGGGTGGAAGACGGCGAGCTCGATGCGGCGATCACCACCGAGCCGGTCAGCCCCTACCCGCAAAGCCTGGACTTCACGCCGTTGTTCGAAGACCGCTTCTGGGCGATCGCCAGCCCCGACCTGGCCGGGCTAAGCGTGCCGCAGTTGCTGGCCAGCCAGCCGTTCCTGCGCTTCGACAAGCGTGCCTGGGCCGGGCGGCAGATCGAGCAGGAGCTGCGCCGCCAGCATCTGCAGGTGAGCGAGCAGATGGAACTGGACAGCCAGGAAGCGCTGGCGCGCATGGCGGTGATGGGCCTGGGCGTGGCAATCATCCCCATGGCCGATGACGACCTGCAACGCTTGCCACCGGCTACCTGCCTGCCATTTGGCGAACCACAGCTGACCCGGCGCGTGGTGTTGCTGGAGCATGAGAAGAGCCAGCGGCGGCATTTGAGCGCGGTGCTGAAGACTGCGCTGGAGGCGTGAAGGTTCGCAGGGCCTTGTAGGAGCGGCCTTGTGTCGCGAAAGGGCCGCAAAGCGGCCCCGGCAATTTTGTGGCGATGCCGATATCCTGGGGGCGCTTCGCTCCCCTTTCGCGACACAAGGCCGCTCCTACAAGAGCCAGTGTCGACTTCAACCATGCATTTTTCCTCAATGGTCAGTGCAGAAAACAACGTTTTTACAGATCGATCCGCACCCGTAGTCTGTGCTCCGTACCCGACCACGGAACGTCGATCATGCTCCACCTGCTGCTGACTACCCTGCTGCCGATCATCCTGCTGATTGCCCTGGGCACTTTCCTGCGCCTGCGCGGCTTTCTCGCCGATAACTTCTGGCCCGGCGCCGAGCGCCTGAGCTATTACGTACTGCTGCCGTCGCTGTTTCTCCATGGCCTGGCCACCGCCAACCTCGATGGCGTGCCGGTGCTGGGCATGGTTGGCGTGCTGATGCTCTCGACCCTGGCCGGGGCCGTGCTGCTGGTGCTGTACCAGGGCGCCATGAACCACGACGGTGCCGACTTCACCTCGGTGTTCCAGGGCGGCATCCGCTTCAACAACTACATCGGCGCCACCCTTGCAGCGGGTATCTACGGCAGCGCCGGCATTGCCCTGGCAGCGGTGGCCAACGCCGCCATCGTGCCACTGGTCAACCTGCTTTGTGTGCTGGTTTTCGCCCGCTTCAGCGCCCGCCATAGCTCACCGGCCACGGTGTTGCGGGCCATCTTCGCCAACCCCTTGATCGTCGGTTGCGCCGGCGGATTGCTGCTGCGCGCCAGTGGGCTGGGCTTGCCAGCGGGTATCGAACCCACGGTCAAGGCCCTGGGCCAGGCCGCCCTGCCGCTGGGCCTGCTGTGCGTCGGCGCAGCCCTGGGTGGCGCCCGCCTGGGCCAGCAGGTGCGCCCGCTGATGGCGGCGTCGGCATTCAAGTTCCTGGTCATGCCGTTGACCACCTGGGGCTTGTGCCGCCTGCTTGGCCTGGGTGGCCAGGCAGCGGTGGTGGCGGTGCTGTTCCAGGCACTGCCGACCGCGTCATCTTCCTATGTGATGGCCCGGCAAATGGGCGGTAACGCACCGCTGATGGCCACCATCATCGCCCTGCAGACCGTGTTGGCTGCCGCCACCCTGCCTTTGGTGCTGATGCTTGCGCTTGGCTAGACTGTGAACCAGCCCACAGTTCGGGAGCTTGCATCATGCGCCTTTCGTGGATGGTGATCGGCCTGGTTTCGGCCCTGCTCGCAGGCCCCTTGCACGCGGCCGACCCGGCCAAGGCTGCCGTCGCCGAGGACAAGGCCGAGGTGCTCGAGGAAAAAGTGGTGAATGACACACCACCCCCGAAAAAGGCCGAAACCCTCACACCGGGCGAAGCACAGGCAGTGGACCCGGCCGGCCAGGCGCCGCTGGATGACAGCATCACCTGCCTGGCCCGCACCATCTACTGGGAGGCCAAGGGTGCGGACGCCGAAGACATGGCCGCCGTGGCCAACGTCGTGCTCAACCGCCTGGGCCACGATGGCTTCCCGGATACCATCTGCGGCGTGGTCAAGCAGGGGGTAGAAAGCAAGGCCTGCCAGTTCTCCTGGTGGTGCGACGGGCGCCCGGACCAGGTCGAAGAAGCGCAACGCTACGACATTGCCAAGGAAATCGCGCGCAAGGCGCTCAACCAGCAATTGAGAGACCGCACCGGGGGTGCCTTGTACTTCCATGACCGCAACGTGCGCCCGGACTGGGCCAAAGCCTACCGCCGGACGGCGCAGACCAGGCATTTTCTGTTCTACAAACCGAACCAGGCGGTGGCGCGCTGATAGCCGCCGGGCGCCAGCAAACCGGCAGACAGCGTGGTTCGATAGGAATGATTACCAACTATTCGCACTTTTCAGATGAACAGTGGTCTACTCCCTCTTTTGCCGCCAGCAAAGAATGTTGGCGTTTTCATTGCTTCGCACGAGCCCGGGCCAAAAGCCCCGGGCTTGTGTAGGATGAGCAGCGCGAACCACGACGCTGCCAGTCATAGGGAGATCCACATGCGCGTCCTGTCATCCGTTGCCGCCTTGTCGCTGGGCCTGGTCGTCTCGGCCGGGGCCATGGCTGCCACCGGCGAAGAAGCGCAACTGATCGATTCGATCAATGCCTACCGCAGCAAGGCCCAGCCCTGCGGTGGCGAAGCGTCGTTGGAACTGCCGCCGCTCAACAGCGATACCCGCCTGGCACTGTCGCCAGAGGGCACCCGCGACCTGCAGCAAGCCATGACCCGCGCCGCCTACCCGATGGTCAACGTGCAGGCCATCAGCCTGTCGGGGCCACGTGATGCGCGCGCTGCCATGCATGCCATCGAAGAGAGCTTCTGCCAGGTGGTGCTCGACCCGCAGTTCGTCGATATCGGCGTCAGCCAGGAAGGCCGCGACTGGCGCATCGTGCTGGCCCGGCCGCTGCTCAGTGGCCGCCTGGGCGACTGGCAGGCCGAGGGACAGAAGGTGCTGCAGGAGATCAATGCCGCGCGCAAGGTACCGCGCCAATGCGGTGGCCAGCCCTTCGCCGCCGCCCCTGCGTTGAGCTGGAGCACGGTGCTGGCCGGGGTTGCCGCCAACCACACCCGGGCCATGGCCAACCAGAATTTCTTCGACCACATCGACAAGGATGGCCGCACCCCCGGGGACCGGGCAGAGTTGGCCGGTTACCTGTACCAGCAGATCGGCGAAAACATCGCCGCCGGGCGTGACACCGCGCGCAAGGTGGTCGATGGCTGGCTGGATAGCCCGGGGCATTGCGCGACGCTGATGAACCCGGACTTCCGCGAGCTGGGCGCTGCGTATGCAGTGGACCCGAAGAGTGATGCGGGGATTTACTGGACGGGGTTGTTCGGGACGCCGCAGTAAGCCCGGCTGACGCGCTTTATGTAGGAGCGGCCTTGTGTCGCGAAAGGGGTGCGAAGCGCCCCCAGGATATCGGCATCGCCACAAAATTGCCGGGGCCGCTTTGCGGCCCTTTCGCGACACAAGGCCGCTCCTACAGAGTGCGCGCCGGGCTTCAGGGCGAGATATTGCGGTCACGCAACGCTTGGGCCGTGCAACCAAACCGTCGCCGCACGCACTTGCCCAGGTAACTGGCATCGCCCAGGCCCACTTCATCGGCAATCTGCGCCAGGCTGTGGCTGGAATTGAGCAAACGCCAGCGCGCCTGTTGCAGGCGCATCTCCAGCCACCAGGCCTTGGCGCTCATGCCATGGCTGGCGTGAAACTGCCGGTCCAGCTGGCGCCGGCTGATGCCCAGCTCAGCCGCCAACTGCTCCGCGGTCAACGGCGTACCCAGGTGATGACGCATCAACGCCTGCGCACGCTGCACCTGCCGCCCCTGCCCGGCCCCCAGCTCCAACGAGCGCAAGGCATGGCGGCTATCGCGGGTTTCATCCACCAGCATGTCGGCCAGGCCCTTCAGCGCCCTGGCCCTCCCGCAGGCGCGTGACAACAGCGCGACGGCCAGGTCGATGGCCGCGGTGCCGCCGGCGCAGGTGATGCGGCTACCGTCGATGCAATACAGCTGCTCACTCAGCACCTGCAAATGCGGGAAGGCCGCACGGAATTCGGCTTCGTGTCGCCAGTGCACCACCACCTTGTGCCCCTGCAGCAACCCGCAGGCGGCCAACAGGAAGGCGCCATTGTCGACCCCAACCAGCTTGACGCCAGCCTTGCCAGCCTGCCTCAGCAAGGCCCGGTAGCGAGGCGCCAGCGCGGCAGTGGCCATCGCGTTGCGCCCGCCGAACACCACCAGGTAGTCGAAACTGGCCAGCTCGAGCTGGCCAGCGACGGCCTCGACCTGCACCACCGCGCCACTGCTCGAAGGCACCGGGTCGAGTGTCAGCCCTGCCACGGTCCAGCTGCAGTAGCGCTGCTGGCTGTAGTCCTCGTCGTCGGCGCTGAAACGCAACTTGTCGAGAAAGGCACCGAACGGCAGCAGGGCAAAATCCGGTAACGGCAAGATCAGCAAGCGGATATCGGGCTGCATTGGCTTCGCGTCCAGAAACGACCATTCAATGTCCGGATCATACCCTTGCCCGACAAGATCGGCGCCATAGACTGGCGCCCTCTCCATCAACAAGGCATTCCCCACCATGGCACTCGACACCTGGCTCATCTACCTGCTGGCGAGCATCGGCCTGTCGCTGACCCCAGGCCCCAACAGCCTGCTGGCCCTGACCCACGGCGCCCTGTATGGCGCACGCCGGACGTTGTTCACCATCATCGGCGGGGTGTTTGGCTTCAGCGCCCTGATTGCCTTGGCCATGTTCGGCCTCAGCGCATTGCTGCAGGCCTCGGCCTCGGTGCTGAGCGTGCTCAAGTGGGTGGGTGGCGCCTATCTGGTCTGGCTGGGTATCCAGCTGTGGCGCAGCCCGGGCCTGCACCTGGAACTGACCGCGCAAAGTGCGCGGCTGGGCAATGCCGGCCTGTTCCGCCAGGGCCTGCTGTCGGCCATGGCCAACCCCAAGGTGCTGCTGTTCTACGGCGCTTTCCTGCCGCAGTTCATCGACCCGCAGCGTGGGTTGCTGCTGCAGTTCGTGGTGATGGCGGCGACCTTTGCCAGTGTCGAGTTCCTGGTCGAATACCTGTTGGCACGCCTGGCGTTTCGCATCCGGCCATGGCTGGCCAAGGGCGGCAAGGGCTTCAACCGCTGCTGCGGCAGCCTGTTTGCCTTGATTGGTGTGGCGTTGCCGCTTGGGCGGTAGCACTACGCAAAGGCTGTCGCGATCCCTGTAGGAGCGGCCTTGTGTCGCGAAAGGGCTGCAACGCAGCCCCGGCAATATCAGCAGCGAAGCCGATATCCCGGGGCCGCTGCGCGCCCCATCGCGACACAAGGCCGCTCCTACAGGGATCGCGACAACCTGTGGGCTCGCATTCAACCCCGGCGCGCTTTGGCCAGGAAGATGATCAAGGCCACGCCCGGCAACCCCGCCCCCACCAGCGCCACACCCTGCCAGCCGAACTGGCTGAACACCGCACTGGCCACCGCCGAACCCAGCGCCCCACCCAGGAAGATGCTGGTCATGTACACCGCGTTCAGCCGCCCGCGGCTGGCCGGGTCCAGCGCGTACACTTCACGCTGGCCGATGACCATGTTCATCTGCACCGCAAAATCCAGCAGCACGCCAGTCAGCCCCAGGCCGATCACGCTGTAGCCCGGCACGGTCAGCCCCAGCAACAGTGCCACCGGTGCCAGTAACAACGCCAACAGCGAACCGGCCCGGGCATGCCCGGCATCGGCCAGGCGGCCGGCCATGGGTGCGGCGACGGCGCCTACCGCGCCCACCAGGGCGAATACCGCGATCTGGCTCTGCGACAGGCCATGCTCGGTTGCCAGGGCCATCGGCGCCGCCGTCCAGTACAGGCTGAACGCCGCGAACATCAACGCCTGGTACAGCGAGCGCTGGCGCAGCAAGGGATAACGGCGCAGCAGCGTGAGCAGCGACAGCATCAGCCCGGCATAGCTGGCCTTGTGCTCGGGCACCCGCCGCGGCAAGGTCAGGGCCAGCAGCAGGATGATCGCCAGCATCACCCCGGCAGCGCCAATGAACACCGCACGCCAGCCGAAGTAGTCGGCCACCAGGCTGGACAACGGCCGCGCCAGCAGGATACCCAGCAGCAGGCCGCCCATGATGTTGCCGACCACCCGCCCACGCTGCTGCTCCGGCGCCAGGTGCGCCGCCAGCGGAATGAGCATCTGCACCGCCACGGAACTGAAACCGATCAGCAGTGCATAGCCGAGGAACAGCTGGCCCTGGCCGCTGCTGCTGGTGCCCGCCAGCAGCAGGCTGACGCAGGCCAGCACGGCGGTAGCCACCATCAAGCGGCGGTTTTCCAACAGGTCGGCCAGCGGTACCAGCAACAGCAGGCCCAAGGCATAGCCAAGCTGCGTGAGCGAAACGATGAGGCTGGCATGCTCGGTGGACAGCCCCAGGTCCGGGGCGATCAGGCCGACGATGGGCTGGGCGTAGTAGATATTGGCGACGATCGCGCCGCAGCAGAACGCCAGCAGGGCGACCAGGGCCCGGCTGAGGCCGGTGGCGGCAGGCTGCGCGGCGGCAAGGGAGGGATTCATGCGAGTGTCCTCGGCGATGGCTGGAATATGCCGGCCACCTTACCCAGACGCACTCCTGGCGAGAATCCAGCGCTGGCGCAACAGGGCTTTGCGCACTGCGCAACACTAGGTGCTGCGCTGCAGCAAATTTTCGCAAAAGTCGATAAAGGCGTTCACCCGCCGCGAACCACGATGGTTGGGCAGGTACAGGGCGTTGATGCTGTCATTGGCCGCGCCAGGGCTGGCCTGCCAATCGGGGAACAGCCGCTGCAGGCGCCCGGCCGCCACATCCTCACGCACCAGCCAGTCGGCCAGCAGCGCGATGCCGCTGCCCGCCAGCGCGGTTTCGCGCAGCATGTCGGCATTGGCGCTGCGCAACGGCCCGCTCACGTCCAGTTCCAGACTGTCCTGCCCACGGGCCAGGCGCCAGGGGCGGCCTTTCTGCCCGTAGCGAAAGCGCAGGCAGGCGTGCTCGAGCAGCTGCCGCGGATGCTCCAGCGGGTCACGCCCGGCCAGGTAGCCCGGGCTGGCCACCAGCCAACGCTGGAAGCGACCCAGCTGGCGGCATACCAGCTCGTCATTGGGCGAGGGGTCGCCCAGGCGGATCGACAGGTCATAGCGCCCGTCAAGCAGGTCATCCAGGCGGTCGCTGAGGTCGATGTCCAGCTCCAGAGCCGGATGTTGCGCCAGGAACGGCCCCAGGTGCGGGGCGATGACCCGCCTGCCGAACTCCACCGGCAAGCACAGGCGCAGCACGCCAACCGGTTCTTCACCCCGGTCGGCGACACTGGCATCGGCCTCGTCCAGGGCCTCGAAAATACCCCGCGCGCGCTCGTAATAGCGGGCGCCGGCCTCGGTCAGGCTGACCTGGCGCGTGGAGCGGTTGAGCAAGGTGGCGCCCAACGCCGCTTCCAGGGCATCGACCAGGCGCGTCACCGACGATGTCGCCAGCCCAAGCTGGCGTGCGGCGGCAGAAAAGCCTTGGGCATCGACGGTGGCCACGAACATTTTCATCGCCAGGAGTTTGTCCATTTGTTGCCCGTCTTCCAAATCCCGGAAAGTTCTTACAAACAGCGGGGCCGGTCAAGAAGCGCGGCGCGCGGCAATTGCGTCCATAGTGGAACTACCCCCTTACAAGCGAGGTTTTCCATGATCCCGACCAACCTGCTGACTGCCCTGCCCCCTTGCGACCCCACCAGCTCCGAACGGGTCGACCAACTGCTCAGCCGCCCAGGTGTGCGTGTTGAGCGTATCGTTTCCAGCGGCCAGGCCAGCCCGCCCGGTTTCTGGTACGACCAGGCCGAGGGCGAATGGATCGTGCTGCTCAGTGGCGCCGCCGGCCTGCGCTTCGAGCACGAGAGCCATACCCGCCTGCTGGCGCCGGGCGATTGCCTGGACATCCCGCCGCATTACCGCCACCGCGTGGAATGGACCGCCCCCGGCACCGCCACCATCTGGCTCGCGGTGTTCTACAGCAGCGGCACTCCGTGGCCGACATGAAACGGTGGCCGCCTGTAGGAGCAGCCTTGTGCTGCGAAGGGGCCAGTCCTGCCGACACACCCGCTGCACTCGTAGCGGCCTCTTCGCAGCACAAGGTTGCTCCTACACAGAGCACACCGCCGACCTTCACACTCAAGCATAGCCTGAGTGCCCGCTACATGAATCAGCACGAACACCTCGTAGAATGCAATTTTAATCGCATGATCTAGACTTTTAGCCACACCTTGCAGAGTTCAGCCCTGCGACAATCCGCCCCACAAAATTATGTACCAACTTGTTAATTAGCAAGCTAAGAGATTACACTGCGCGCATTCCACCTGCTGAGATCCCTGGCATGAAAGAAACACCGCGCGCCTCTGGCGCCACAAACATCATCCCGGTCGGCCTGGGCGTGATCATCGCCCTGCTCGGCCTCCTCCTGGCTGCGGGCGGCGTCAAGCTGGCCGGCCTGGGCGGTTCCTGGTACTTCCTGATCGGCGGCCTGGCCATGGCCATCGCCGGCGTTCTCATCGCTCGCCGCAAGCCGGCTGGCGCCTGGCTGTACGCGGCGTTCCTGGTCGGCACTGCCATCTGGGCGCTGATCGACGCAGGCCTGGTGTTCTGGCCGCTGTTCTCGCGCCTGTTCATGTTCGGCGCAATCGGCATGGTGGTGGCACTGGTCTACCCGCTGCTGGCCCGTGCCAATGGCACCAGCGCCGGCCGCGGTGCCTATGGCGTTGCCGGGGTGATGGCCGTGCTGCTGGTGGTCGCCGCCGGCAACATGTTCGTCGCCCACCCAAGCGTCGCCCCCACCGGCAAAGGCCCGGGCATGACCCCGGTCGAGGCCGGCAAGGCGCAGAAGGACTGGGCTCACTACGGCAACACCGAAGGTGGCAGCCGCTTCGCCGCGCTGGACCAGATCAACCGCGACAACGTCAACAAGCTGAAAGTGGCCTGGACCTACCGCACCGGTGACGTGGCGCTCAGCGACGGCAACGGCGCCGAAGACCAGCTGACCCCGCTGCAGGTCGGCAACAAGGTGTTCATCTGCACCCCGCACAACAACCTGATCGCCCTTGATGCCGACACCGGCAAAGAGCTGTGGAAGAACGCGATCAACGCCCAGTCCAAGGTCTGGCAGCGTTGCCGTGGCATGGCCTACTTCGACGCCACTGCCGCCATCGCCCAGCCGACCCAGCCGAACAGCTCGCCAATCACCGCGGCCAGCGTACCGGCCGGTGCCAACTGCCAGCGTCGCCTGCTGACCAACACCATCGATGGCCGCCTGATTGCCGTCGACGCCGACACCGGCGAGTTCTGCCAGGGCTTCGGCAACAACGGCCAGGTCGACCTCAAGGCCGGCCTGGGCGATGTGCCGGACTCCTACTACCAGCTGTCCTCGGCCCCACTGATGGCCGGTACCACCGTGGTGGTCGGCGGCCGCGTCGCCGACAACGTCCAGACCGACATGCCAGGCGGCGTGATCCGTGGTTTCGACGTGATCACGGGTGAAATGCGCTGGGCCTTCGACCCCGGCAACCCGGAAGATCGCCAGGCACCGCAGGGCGACAGCACCTATGTGCGCAGCACCCCCAACAGCTGGGCCCCGATGTCCTACGACCCGGCGATGAATACCGTGTTCCTGCCGATGGGCTCGTCGTCCACCGACATCTACGGTGTCGAACGCAGCAAGCTGGACCACACCTATGGCGCTTCGGTACTGGCGCTGGACGCCACCACCGGCAACCAGAAGTGGGTGTTCCAGACCGTGCACAACGACCTGTGGGACTTCGACCTGCCGATGCAGCCGAGCCTGATCGATTTCACCAAGGACGACGGCCAGTCGGTACCTGCAGTGGTAATCGGCACCAAGGCCGGGCAGATCTACGTGCTCGACCGCGCCACCGGCAAGCCACTGACCCAGGTCGACGAAGTACCGGTCAAGCCAAGCAACATTCCCAACGAGCCGTACTCGCCAACCCAGCCGAAGTCGGTGGGCATGCCGCAGATCGGCGCGCAGACCCTGACCGAATCGGACATGTGGGGCGCAACCCCGTACGACCAGCTGCTGTGCCGCATCGACTTCAAGAAAATGCGCTACGACGGCCTGTACACCGCCCCGGGCACCGACCTGTCGCTGAGCTTCCCGGGTTCGCTGGGTGGCATGAACTGGGGCAGCATTTCCACCGACCCGGTACATGGGTTCATCTTCGTCAACGACATGCGCCTGGGCCTGTGGATCCAGATGATCCCGTCGCAGAACAAGGGCGGTGCCGCTTCCGGTGGCGAAGCGCTGAACACCGGCATGGGTGCAGTACCGCTCAAGGGCACCCCGTATGCAGTGAACAAGAACCGCTTCCTGTCGGTGGCCGGCATCCCGTGCCAAGCGCCGCCATTCGGCACCCTGACCGCCATCGACATGAAGACCCGCCAGGTGGCGTGGCAGGTACCTGTGGGTACCGTCGAGGACACCGGCCCGCTCGGCATCCGCATGCACCTGCCTATCAAGATCGGCCTGCCGACCCTCGGCGGCACCCTGTCCACCCAGGGCGGCCTGGTGTTCATCGCCGGCACCCAGGACTTCTACCTGCGCGCCTACGACAGCAGCAACGGCAACGAAATCTGGAAGGCTCGCCTGCCAGTGGGCAGCCAGGGCGGCCCGATGACCTACGTTTCGCCGAAAACCGGCAAGCAGTACGTGGTGGTCACGGCTGGCGGCGCGCGCCAGTCGACTGACCGTGGCGACTACGTGATTTCTTACGCTCTGCCGTAAGACCGCGTCGCCTTCTTCGCGGGCACGCCCGCTCCCACAGGGACTGCACCGTCCGCTTGGGCAGTGATCATCCTGTGGGAGCGGGCTTGCCCGCGAACAGGCCCCAGAAAAGAATACGAGATTCAGCAATGCCATCCGCAATTCGCATCACCCCCACCCTGCTGCTGGCCCTCGCCAGCAGCACCGCCCTGGCCGGCGGCGACCTGATGACCCGCAGCACCATGACCGGTGACTGGGGCGGCCTGCGTCACCAACTGGAAGAAGACGGCGTCAGGTTCACCGGCGACTACAGCGGCGAAACCGCCTACAACGCCCACGGTGGCCTGCACCGCTCGGCGCGCTACTCGCAAAACCTGAAACTGGGCGTGCAGTTCGACCTGTCGAAACTGTATGGCCTGGACAACGGCGGCAAGGTCCAGCTGACCATCAACGACCGCCGCGGCAACAGCGCCTCGGAAGACCTGGTGGGCAACCGCCTGCCGATCCAGGAAAACTTCGGTGGCCTGTACACCCGCCTGACCGAGCTGAGCTACGAGCGTACCCTGTTCACCCCGGCGCTCAACGTCAAGCTCGGCTACATGGCCATGGGCAACGACCTCGGCGGCCTGGACAGTGGCATCCTGTGCAACTTCATGAACGCCGGCTTCTGCGGCCACCCGCTGAACATGTCTGGCGGCAGTGGCTGGACCAATTACCCCAATGCCCACCTGGGCGTGCGGGTGAAGTACGACCTGTCGCCGTCCTGGCAGTTGCGTGTGGCGGCGTTCAACGTCGACCCGGAAAGCAACGGCAACTCCAGCCGCGCCTGGCACCTGGGCCCCAAGCACACCACCGGCACCGTGGTACCGGTAGAGCTGGTGTACAAGCTGCAGGGCGAGCTGCCTGGCGAGTACAAACTGGGCTACTACTACGACAGCTCCGATGTGAAGCGCATCGGCAGCGACGAGGAAGTGTCCGGCCGCGGCGGCCACTATCTGCTGGTCGACCAGGCCGTGTGGAACGACCAGGGCTTGCCGGGCCGCAGCCTGCATGCCTTCGGCCAGTACTCGGCGTCGAGCAAGGCCGCATCGCCATTCACCAAGTGGTATGGCGCCGGCGTGGTGCTGTACAAGCCGTTCGCAGGCCGCGCGAAGGATACTGTGGCCCTGGGCTATGGCCGTGCCGTACCCAACCCGCGTAGCCGCGAGGTGCTGGAAGATGCCGCGTTCGATGCCGGGCAGCAGTTCCCCGATATCGACAGCGCCGAGCAGCTGGTCGAGCTGAGCTATGGCTACCAGGCCACGCCGTGGCTGAATCTGCGCCCGGATGTGCAGTACATCATCGAGCCGGGCGCGTTCTCCGGGAAGGACATCGACAACGCGCTGGTGGTTGGCCTGCAGGTCAAGGCTACCTTCTGAAACCTTGACTGGGGCTGCTCTGCAGCCCTTCGCGGGCACGCCCGCGCTCATAGAACAACACATGACTCATTGGTTCGGCGAGGTTCTGTAGGAGCAGCCTTGTGCTGCGAAGAGGCCGGGGCTGACAAAGCCTGTCTATTGGCTGTACCGGCCTCTTCGCAGCACAAGGCTGCTCCTACAAAGGACGCGTCAGACGAGCGATATTGGTTCTCTGCGCGAAAGCGCAGCCCAAAGGGCTGGGCAATCTCCCACAGGTATATCACCGGCTGGCCTGGCGGTGCTGTACCTGTGGGAGCGGGCGTGCCCGCGAAGAGGCCAGCGCAATCAACCCTGCCTGAGGTAATCCACCAACCTCAGCAACATGGCATCACACCCCCGCAACTGCTCGACACTGACGAACTCATCCGGCTTGTGCCCCTGGTCCATGCTCCCAGGCCCACACACCACAGTCGGGATGCCCGCCTGGTCGAACAGCCCACCTTCGGTACCGAACGCCACCGTACCGAACTCATCCGAACCACTGAGCAACGCCAGCAGGCGAGCCGCCTCGCTATCCGCTGGCGTGGCCAGCCCCGGATATGCACTCAACGGCTGCAGGCGAATGGCGCTGGCGGCATTGACCTTGCGCATGCGCGGCAGCAGTTCGGCCTCGGCATAGGTTTGCAGCTGGTCGGCCACTGCCTGCGCCTCGAACCCCGGCAAAGCCCGTACTTCGAAATCGAATTCGCATTCCGCCGGCACGATGTTCAGCGCCCTGCCCCCTTTGATCACACCGGTCTGCACAGTGGAGAACGGTGGGTCGAAGCGCTCGTCGTGATGCTCCGGCAACGCCAGGGCATCACCGATATCACCCAGCTTGCCGATCAGCTTCGCCGCATACTCGATGGCATTTACCCCATACGGCGCGTACGCCGAGTGGCAGGCCGCGCCATGTACCTGGCAACGCATCGCCAGCTTGCCCTTGTGCCCCAGCACCGGCTTGAGTTCGGTGGGTTCGCCAATCAGGCACAACCGTGGCTTGTGCGGGCGCTGCTCGAGCGCGGCCAGCATCGAGCGCACCCCCAGGCAGCCGACTTCCTCGTCGTAGGAGAACGCCAGGTGCACCGGCATGCGCAACGGCTGGGCGAGAAACGCGGGTACAGCCGCCAGCACCGAAGCGATGAAACCCTTCATGTCGGCCGTGCCGCGGCCGTACAGGCGCCCGTCGCGTTCACTCAGGGCAAACGGCTCGACTGTCCAGGCCTGGCCGTCCACCGGCACCACATCGGTATGCCCGGACAACACCACGCCGCCAACATCCCGGGGGCCGATGGTGGCGAACAGGTTGGCCTTGGTACCTTCCGGGTTATGGAACAGTTCGCTTTCCACCCCCAGCTCGGCCAGGTAGTCGCGGATGAAGCTGATCAGTTCGAGGTTGGAATCCCGGCTGACCGTGGCAAAGCCGATCAGCCTGGCCAGCAGCGCGCGACTGGCAAATTCACTCATCGCCCGGCACCCCGTAGCTTGGCGCGGCAGTCGGGTTGAGGGCGCGGGTGACGTAGTCCTGCATCTGCGGCCGATATGCCTGCCACAGGCCATCGAGCACACCGATCGGGTCTGCTTCGGCCCAGTCCACACGCAGGTCCACCAGTGGCCAGGTCAGTTCGCCGGCAATCTTCAACGCCGCCGAGTGCACAGGCCCCGCCTCGCCACCTGCGGCCATCGCCGCGTGCATGGCCGCCAGCAGGCGGTCGGCCAGATGCCCGCCGGCTTGTTCAAAGGCCTGCACCATCGCCTCGATCACCTGGGTCGAGGCCAACAGGTTGCCTGCCGCCGCACATTGCTCACCGGCCACGGCGTGGTGGGTGCCCAGGGCTTCCTTGCCAGTGAACAGCGCGACCTGGCCATGGCTGTCGATCACCGTGAGCTGGCGATACTCGCTCCAGCCGTTGGCGCTCAGCACCCGGTCCAGCGCAGCGGCAGGCGGCAACTGGCCCTGTTCCAGGGCATCGAGAATCTGCGGGCCCAGCGCTGGCAAGGTGATGTTCTGGGTGGCGACCGCGCCCACACCGGCACGTACCCACGGGCAGCGGGCGCCCACGGCGATGCTCGAAGAGCTGATGGCGATACCGACCTGGCCGGTTTCCTGGCAACGACCGATGATGGAAAAAGTCATGTCATGGTTCCTGTTGTGCTGTGCGATACACGGCATTCTGGGTTGAACCTTTCGGCCGGCGAAACGACCTTTTTCCGAGGGGTTAGGCAGGAAAAAACTTTGCTCTGGCTGAGATCGAGCGCCGCCCGCGCGGCGCTTCGCAGCACAAGGCTGCTCCTACATCTGTTTCGGGCCAATTATTCCTGTCGGCACAGCGCGCGCGGTCCCTTGGCGTCCAACTCGCAAGCCACAGAATCCAGGGCCTTCGCCGTTTTATCGGCAAGCCCCAGCTAAATACTATTTTCGCCATTTCCACAGCATCCCTAGTCTGGCCCCAGGCAACGGCGGTCCTCCAAACCGACCTGACAAAAACCGCCTGAACAAGGGCTCGGACATGACACTGAACAACCTCGAAATCGACACCCTCGTCGTCGGCGCCGGCCAGGCCGGCGTGGCCATGAGCGAACACCTGAGCAAGCTTGGCGTGCCGCACCTGGTGCTGGAGCGCAAGCGTATCGCCGAGGCCTGGCGCACCGGTCGCTGGGACTCGCTGGTGGCCAACGGCCCGGTCTGGCACGACCGCTTCCCGGGGCTGGAATTCAACCTCGACGCCGACGCCTTCGCCGGCAAGGACCAGGTGGCCGACTACTTCGAGCAGTACGTACGCAAGTACAACCTGCCCGTACGCACCGGCATCGAAGTGAAGAAAGTGCTGCGCAACAGCGACCGCCCCGGTTTTACCATCGAAACCAATGAAGGCGTGATTCGCGCCAACCGCGTGGTCGCCGCCACCGGCCCGTTCCAGAAACCGGTAATCCCGGCCATCGCGCCGAAAGACAGCAACCTGCACCAGATCCACTCCGCGGCCTATTACAACCCCGAGCAGTTGCCAGAAGGCGCTGTGCTGGTGGTCGGCGCCGGCTCCTCCGGCGTGCAGATCGCCGAAGAACTGATGCGTGCCGGGCGCCAGGTGTACCTCTCGGTCGGCGCCCACGATCGCCCGCCACGCGCTTACCGCAACCGCGACTTCTGCTGGTGGCTGGGCGTGCTGGGTGAGTGGGATGCGGAAATCGCCAAGCCTGGCCGCGAGCACGTGACCATTGCCGTCAGTGGCGCCCGTGGCGGCCACACCGTGGACTTCCGCGCCCTCGCCCACCAGGGCATGACCCTGGTCGGCCTGACCCAGTCGTTCGAGAACGGCGTGGCGCGCTTCCAGGACAACCTGGTCGAGAACATCAACCGCGGCGACGAAAACTACCTGGCCCTGCTGGATGCCGCCGATGCCTACATCGAACGCAACGGCCTGGACCTGCCGGAAGAGCCCGAAGCCCGCAAACGCCTGGCCGACCCTGAGTGCATGCGCAACCCGCTGCAGCAACTGGACCTGGCCAAGGCCGGCGTCACCAGCATCATCTGGGCCACCGGTTACGGTGTCGACTTCAGCTGGCTGCAGGTAGACACCTTCGACGCCAACGGCAAGCCCCAGCACCAACGCGGCGTGGCCCGCGAGCCGGGTGTGTACTTCCTTGGCCTGCCGTGGCTGTCGCGTCGTGGCTCGTCGTTCATCTGGGGCGTGTGGCACGACGCCAAGCACGTCGCCGGCCACATCGCCACGCAACGCACCTATGCCGCCTACCGCGACCGCGAACAACGCGCAGCGGATGAGCAGCAGCAACCCAAGATCAGCAACGTCAGCACCCTCGGAGCCCACTGATGCCTACTCATACCCGCATCCGCATGTTCAACACCAAGGCCACCTACCCCAACCAGACCCTGGACAACGACCTGTGCCAGGCGGTGCGCGCCGGCAACACCATCTACGTGCGCGGCCAGGTCGGCACCGACTTCGAAGGCAACCTGGTGGGCCTGGGTGACCCACGGGCGCAGGCCGAACAGGCAATGAAGAACGTCAAGCAACTGCTCGAAGAAGCCGGCTCGGACCTGTCGCACATCGTCAAGACCACCACCTACATCACCGACCCGCGCTTCCGCGAGCCGGTGTACAAGGAGGTAGGCAAGTGGCTCAAGGGCGTGTTCCCGATTTCCACCGGGCTAGTGGTGGCCGGGTTGGCCCAGGCCGAGTGGCTGATGGAGATCGATGTGATCGCCGTGGTGCCTGATTCGGTCTGACCGATCGGTTCAACCTGTAGGAGCGGCCTTGTGTCGCGAAAGGGCCGCAACGCGGCCCCAGGATTGATGCGCAACGGAACGCACCCACTTTTAAAATGGGCTAGAAACCCACTGTCGCCGACAGCAGGTAGGTACGCGGCGTAGACAGCGTCAGCCCCGGCTCGCTGTCATCCGAGGCCCCGGCCGAACTCCAGTAGCGGTCGTCCAGCACGTTCTCGACACTGGCACGCAATGTAACCTGGGCGGAATTCACCTTGAACGCATAACGCGCGCCCACGTCATAACGCTCCCAGCCGTCGATCTGCTTGCTGTTGTTCTGGTCCAGGTACTGCGAGCTCGAGTGGATGCCCCGCGCCGTCAGGGTCAGGCCGTTCACCCCAGGCACATGCCATTCTGCGCCGAGGTTGACGTTGTACTCGGGCGTGGCCGGCGCGCGGTTGCCATCGTAGGCGCCACCGATGGTGTCGGTCAGTTCGCTGTCGATATACATCACCCCGCCCAGCACACGCACGCCTTGCACGGGCTCGCCGAACACGCTCAGTTCGATACCGCGGTTGTCGCGCTTGCCATTGGGGCCGAACACCCGCGATATGGGGTTGGTTTCATAGGCGGGCTGGCGGATGCGGAAGGCACTGGCGGTAAAGGCGACCTGGCCCAGGTCGTACTTGGCCCCCACCTCGACCTGGCGGCTGGTGAACGGCGGGAAGATCTGGTCTTCGTTGACCGATGTCGACGGCGCAATCTTGCCCTGGCTCAGGCCCTCCATGTAGTTGGCATACAACGACAGCTGGTCGGTAACCTTGAGCAGCACGCCGCCCGAGGGCGACACCTTCTCTTCATCGTAGGCGGTATCCCCCTTGATGCCGTCGCTCCAGTCATCCACCTGCACCCGCTGCCAGCGCGCCCCAAGGGTCAGCAGCAGGCGGTCGTCGAAGAAGCCCAGGGTGTCGGCCAGGGCCACGCCGGAAAAGCGGTTTTCCGTGTACACCTCAGGATCGATGCGGGTTGGCGTGCCCGGTGTCGGCGTGGCCACCGGGTGGTAGAGGTTGCTGGGCGCCGAGGCATAGCGGGCGCCGCCGTTGGTGAAGTCCATGTAGAAGTAGGTGGCGGCCAGGTTCAGCTCGTGGCTGACCGGCCCGGTATGGAACCAGTTGCGCACGCCGGCCATGGCGGTACGCACGGTTTCATCCCGGGTGAAGTCGCGCGGCTGCACGGTGAAGTCGCCGGCATCGTTGCTGATCGACACGTTGTGGCGCAGGAAGT
The DNA here is from genome assembly GCF_013305685.1 of Pseudomonas sp. 13159349. Taxonomy (NCBI): domain Bacteria; kingdom Pseudomonadati; phylum Pseudomonadota; class Gammaproteobacteria; order Pseudomonadales; family Pseudomonadaceae; genus Pseudomonas; species Pseudomonas sp. 13159349. Next base: position 3,498,898 of record NZ_CP045553.1, read on the forward strand.
CATGGTTGCTCTTGCGCGCGCCGACCGCGCCATAGGCCAGCAGCGACTCGCTGATATCGTACTCGGCATGCAGCGCACCGAAGGTGTCGTTGGTGCGCGCCTTGCTCCAGGCCTGGGCGTAATTGTGGCGTACGTCGTTGGCATCCGGCACCTTGGCATTGGCACCGACCAGCAGCCGCTCCTGCGGTGCATCGGTATCGCGCTCGGTATGGCCAAGGTCCGCCGAAAGCCGCAGGCGCTCGCCACGAAAGTCCAGGCCCAACACCGCCATTTCACGTTCGACTCGCTGGTGGTCCCATTCGGTATCGCCCGCCTGTTTCACGCCATTGAAGCGCACGCCGAACTGCTGGCCTTCGCCAAAGCGCCGACCAACGTCCACCGCACCGCCTGCCTGGCCGGCCGAGGCATAGCTGCCGGTAAACTCGGTGAGCGGCTGGTCGCCGGCTCGCTTGGGCTGCACATTGATGCCGCCGCCGACACTGCCTCGCGGCGAAATGCCGTTGATCAGCTGGCTGGGGCCTTTGATGATGTCGACCCGGTCAGCCATTTCCATGTCGATCGAGTAGGTCGGCAGGATGCCGTACAGGCCGTTGTAGGCCACATCACTGTTGAACAGGCTGAAGCCGCGAATGGTGAACTGCTCGAAGCGCCCACCCGCCGGGTTGGTGGCGCGTACCGATGGGTCGCTGGCGATCAGCTCGCCCAAGGTTCGCGCCTGCTGGTTCTTCACCAGTTCGCTGGTGTAGCTGGTGATGCTGAACGGGGTTTCCATGAAGTCGCGCGTGCCGAGCAGGCCCTGTGAACCCTGACGGGCCACCTGGCCACCGGCATAGGGTTGCGTTTCGTTGCCTGCGGCCAGGCCACCGACGATGCTGGTCGGGGCGATTTCAAGCGCACCACCCGCCTGGGGTGCCGGCATCAATGTGAAAGCGCCCTCGCCCACCGGCAGCAACTGCAGGCCGCTGCCGCGCAGCAGCTGGGTGAAGCCTTCGTCGACGCTGTAGCTGCCGGACAGGCCATTGCTCTGCCGGCCGTTGACCAGCGCCGGGTCCAGCGACAGGCTGACCCCGGCCTGGTCGGCAAACTGGGTAAGTGCCGCACCCAGGCTGGCGGCTGGCACCTGATAGCTGCGCCGGGCAGGTTCATCGGCCCAGGCCGGTGTACACAACAACAGGCTCATGGCGAACAACGGATGTGCCGCACGCGCCAGTGGGCGCAGGCGGCTGGACATGACAACAGGCATTGAACAAGGCTCCCCTTTATTTGCTCCTACCGGTAATGACCGGTGAGCGAAAAAAAGGGGACAGCCTCATGCGCGATTTTCCCGCGCGGCCAGGCTCACCCAGTAACGCGTGCGCGTGTGCACCTGCAACGGCAGGCTGGCGGCGAGCAAGGCCAGCACCCGGTCGGTGTCGTCGAGGCGGAACGTACCGGTCACGCGCAGGGCCTCCAGTTCGGGCGCCCAGCGCAGCACGCCGGGGCGGTACCTGCGCAGCTCGTGCAGCAGCTCGCCCAAGGGGCGATCCTCCAGCCGCAGTACCCCTTCGCGCCAGCCCAGCAGCCATGCGTCCAGGCCGGTGACAGGGCCAACCCCGGCCACTTGCAGGCTGGCCTGCTGCCCGGCCTGCAGCAGCAGCGCCGGGCCTTGCCGCGGCTGCAGGTTGGCCGCGCCCTTGAGCACCGATACCCGGCAAGCCTGATCGACCAGGCGCAAGCACACCTCGCCAGCATCCAGCGCGACCTGGCCATAGGGCACCTGCAACGTCAGGCTCAGGTTGCCGGGCAACCTGACTGCCACTTCGCCACGCAGCAATGTCAGGCGACGCGCGCCCAGGTCGATATCCACCGCACTGTCGGTGTTCAACTGCACGAATGTGCCATCGCTCAGCAGCACCTGCCGGCGCTCCCCGACCGCGGTGCGCATGTCGGCGGCCCAGGCCTCCAGCGGCAGTTCGCGGCTTGCCAGCCAGGCCGCCGGCAACAATGCAGCCACGCCCAGGGCCTGCTTGAGCAGCGCCCGGCGGCCGCTATCCGGGCGGTCCAGGGTGGACATGGCCAATGCGCCGGGTAGCGCGGAAAAGCGCTGGCGCAACAGCAGTGCCTTTTGCCAGGCGTGTTCGTGCAAGGTGCTGCTGGTGCGCCATTGTTCCAGGCGCTGCAGGTCACCCTCGCTGGCAGCGCCAGAGTCCACCAGTGCCAGCCAGCGCGCGGCGGCCTGCAGTGCCTCGCGGGTTTCGGGGGAATGGCTGGTCATTGCAGTTCGGCCAGCAGGCAATGCTCGTAGGCCTGCGCCATGTAGCGTTTGACCGAGCGCTCGCAAACGCCCAGGCGCTTGCCGATCTCGGCATAGCCCAGGCCCTCCAGCTGGCTCCAGAGAAAGGCCTTGCGTACCGGCACCTTGAGGCCGTCGAGCAACTCGTCGAGGGCTTGCAGGGTTTCCAGCAGTACCCAACGCTGCTCTGGCGAGGGCACATGCTGCTCGGGCAACTGCGCCAGTGCATCGAGGTAGGCTTGTTCCAGGCTACGCCGCTGGTGGAAGTTGCTCAGCAGGCGCTTGCCCACGGTCAGCAGGTAGGCACGCGGTTCGCGAATGTCTGCCAGCGGCTGGGCGCTGGCCAGGATACGCAGGAAGGTATCCTGGCTGAGGTCGGCGGCATCCCAGGCATTGCCCATGCGCCGCCGCAGCCAGGTTTCCAGCCAACCGCGGTGTTCCCGGTACAGGGCAGGCAGGCTATGCTCCGGTGGCGGCGCGGCGTCGATCATGGGGAAGGCCCTGCGGTGGTGTAAATAAGATTAATTCTAATTTACAGCGCACCACAGAACCAAGCGGTTTGTTACCAGTCAGGCAATCGCCGCATCCACCAGCACTTGCGCTTCCTGCACCAGGCGCTGCAGGTGCGCCTCGTCGATGAAGCTTTCGGCGTAGATCTTGTAGATATCCTCGGTGCCCGACGGGCGTGCGGCGAACCAGCCATTGGCGGTCATCACCTTCAGCCCGCCGATCGCCTGGCCGTTGCCCGGCGCATGGCTGAGGATCTGCACGATCGGCTCACCCGCCAGCTCGGTCGACTTCACCTGCTCCGGCGCCAGCTTGCTCAGCAAAGCCTTCTGCCGGGCATCGGCCTTGGCTTCGACACGGGTGGCGAACGGCTTGCCCAGCGCCTCGGTCAGGTCGGCGTAGGCCTGGCTCGGGTTGCGCCCGGTGCGGGCGGTCATCTCGGCAGCCAGCAAGGCCGGGATCAGCCCGTCCTTGTCGGTGGCCCAGACCGAGCCATCGCGGCGCAGGAACGAAGCCCCCGCACTTTCCTCGCCACCAAAGCCCAGCGTGCCGTCGAACAGGCCCTGGGCGAAGAACTTGAAGCCCACCGGTACTTCGTACAGTTCACGGCCCAGGCGCTGGGTGACGCGATCGATCAGGCCACTGGACACCACGGTCTTGCCGACGGCGGCATCGCTGCGCCATTGCTGGCGGTGGCGGTACAGGTAGTCGATGGCCACGGCCAGGTAGTTGTTCGGCTGCAGCAGGCCATCGGGGGTGACGATGCCATGGCGATCGTGGTCCGGGTCGCAGGCGAAGGCCACGTCGAAGCGTTCGCGCAGGCCGATCAGGCCCTGCATGGCATAGGGCGAAGACGGGTCCATGCGGATCTGGCCGTCCCAGTCGACAGTCATGAAGCGGAAGGTCGGGTCGACCTCGGTGTTCACCACTTCCAGGTCGAGCTGGTAATGCTTGGCGATCGCCGACCAGTAGCGCACCCCTGCCCCGCCCAGCGGGTCGACGCCCAGGCGCAGCTTGGCAGCGCGGATGACGTCGAAGTCGATGACGTTTTCCAGGTCGGCCACGTAGTTGCTCACGTAGTCGTGACGCTGGGTGGTGGATGCCTGCAGCGCCTGGGCATGGTCCATGCGCTTGACGCCCGCCAGGTCAGCAGCCAGCAGTTCGTTGGCCTTGGCCTCGATCCACTTGGTCACGTCACTGTCGGCCGGGCCGCCATTGGGCGGGTTGTATTTGAAGCCACCGCTTTGCGGCGGGTTGTGCGACGGGGTGATGACGATGCCGTCGGCCAGGCCCTGCTCGCGGCCACGGTTATGGCAGAGGATGGCATGGGAAACCGCTGGTGTTGGCGTGTATTCGTCGTCCTTGGACAGCATTACCTGCACGCCATTGGCAGCCAGCACTTCCAGGGCGCTGGCGGTAGCCGGTGCCGACAGTGCGTGGGTGTCGGCGCCGATGAACAACGGGCCATCGATGCCCTTCTCCTGGCGATACAGGCAGATGGCCTGGGTAATGGCCAGAATGTGGTACTCGTTGAAACTCAATTCAAGCGAAGTGCCCCGGTGCCCAGAGGTGCCGAAGGCCACCCGCTGGGCCGCCACGGCAGCGTCGGGGCGGCCGGTGTAGTAGGCGGTGAGCAGTCGGGGAATATCGACCAGCACGCTGGCCGGAGCCGGCTTGCCTGCCAAAGGACTGAGCGTCATGCAGAAACCTCGAGTTCAACGGATGTTGGTGTTGGAGCGTGCAGTGTACTGAGAGTTGCAATGCCGTGCGATGGGCGGCAGCAAAGAAACATCAGGCCACGTAGCCCGCTTTTTGTAGGAGCGGCCTTGTGTCGCGATAGGGGTGCGAAGCGCCCCCAGGATCTTCGCACCTCCAGGAATTGTCGGGGCCGCTTTGCGGCCCTTTCGCGGCACAAGGCCGCTCCTACATGGACCGCGCATGCCGCTCATCTGCCTCATGACGGTCTAGAGTAAAAGCCATGCACCCTGCAAAAGAGACCCCATGGCTTTCCACCGCCTGACCCACACCCACCCGCGCCTGAGCATCGCCACTTTGGTCGGCCTGCTCGGCGCCTGGCTGATCCCCGCCAGCGACAGCGTGCAGCACATCCTCGCCGGTTGGAACCTTGGCGTATGGCTGTACCTGCTGCTGGTGCTCTACCTGACCTTGAGCGCCAATGCGGAAAAGGTACGCAAGGTCGCCCGCGTCGAAGACGAAAACGCCGGCCTGGTCCTGCTCACCGTGTGCATCGCCGCCATCGCCAGCCTCGCCGCCGTCACCCTGCAACTGGTGTCCAGCCGTGGCCTGCAAGGCACGGCGCTGGTCGTGCACTACCTCTACACCGGCCTGACCGTGGCCGGCTCCTGGCTGTTGATCGGCTGCATTTTCAGCCTGCACTATGCGCGGCTGTTCTATACCGGACAAAACCACGAACCGCCGCTGCGCTTCGCCGATGGCGAACGCAACCCCGATTACTGGGACTTCCACTACTTCTCGTTCACCATCAGCGTGGCGGTACAAACCTCCGACGTGGGCATCGCCGGGCGGGAGTTGCGGCGGGTAGTGCTGGCACATTCACTAGTGGGGTTCGTATTCAACACGGCGATCCTGGGATTCACCATCAACATCGCTGCCGGGTTGCTCGGCTGATCACACCGCTCGTCCGAAAACATCGCGCGGCAAATTCGATCAAATTGGCAGCACCTGGCGGGTTATCTGCCGTCAACATGCCAGGAAAACGTTTGCCTTGCGGGCCTGCGCAAAATGCCGTCCAAGACAAAGCTGTGACCTCTGTCATGCATCAGTGAATTTGTCTTATTGCCCGCCGAGAATAGTGCGTGACAGGTGCTATGGTTACCTTCCCGGCGGCCGCATCGATGTGGCCACCCGCTCACCACGTCCAGGTACGGACAAGGAGGCTGGCATGAACAAGATGACGTTCCCCAACGCCTGCCAGGTGATGCGCTGGCATTTCCACCCGCTGGGCTTCGAAGCCAGCATGGATGCGCCACGCAGCATGGTCGCGCGGCTGTTCGACCGCGCCACCGGCGAAACCCTGCTGGCGATCGCAGGCATTCCCTGCTCGGCAATCATGGCCGCCGCCGACGTAGAGCGCATCATCGAGGCCGTCGAGGCGGAGATGGATACCTTCATGCCCGCCTTCACCTTGCGCGACGCGGTCTAGCCCGCTGCGGTGCTTTCCTGGCGCATGGCCTGCAACTTGCCCATGAACTGCTCGGCCGGCACCGGCTGGCCCAGCAGGTAGCCTTGCAGCGAATCGCAGCCCAGGCGGGTCAGGAAGTCCTGCTGCCTGTCAGTCTCCACCCCTTCAGCAACGATGCGCAGGCCCAGCGCCTGGCCCAGCGCCACGATAGCCGAAACGATCGCCGCATCGTCGCTGTCCTGCTCCAGGTCGCGCACGAAACCGCGGTCGATCTTCAGCTCGTTGGCCGGCAGGCGCTTGAGGTACATCAGGCTGGAATAACCGGTGCCAAAGTCATCGATGGACAGGTCCACGCCCATGTCGGACAACCGTTGCAGCACCGTCAGGCTGGCATCGGCGTCGTGCATGGCGGTGGTTTCGGTAATTTCCAGGGTGAGGCAGTTGGCCGGCAGGCTGTTCTGCTGCAGGGCTCGGGCCACGCTCTCGACCAGCCCGGCATGGCAGAACTGGATAGCCGACAGGTTCACCGCCATGCGCCAGCCGTGGTGCCCCTGGTCCAGCCACTGGCGCATCTGGCGGCAGGCCTCAATGAGCACCCATTCGCCAATGGGGATGATCAGGCCGGTCTTTTCTGCCAGGCCGATGAAACGGTCGGGCAGCAACAGGCCCTGCTGAGGGTGCTCCCAGCGCAGCAAGGCCTCGGCACCGATCGGCTGGCAATTCTGGGCGTCGAACTTGGGCTGGTAGTGCAGGCGGAACTGGCGCTGCTCCAGGGCCTGGCGCAGGTCCTGCAGTAGCTGCAGTTGCTGGCGGGCGTTGCTGTTCATCGACGCGTCGAAGAAGCTGTAGCCATTCTTGCCGGCGCTCTTGGCGTGGTACATGGCAGCGTCGGCATTGCGCAGCAGCTCATGCTGGTCCAGGCCATTGCCCGGGTACAGGACGATGCCCAGGCTCGCTGTCAGCTGCAGGTCATGCTCGGCCACGCGGAATGGCCGTGACACCAGGTTGACCTGCTTGACCGCCACATCCATGGCATCGTTCGGCTCGCGCAGCTCCACCAGCAGCACGAATTCGTCGCCGCCGATGCGCGCCAGCGTGTCCTGGCTGTGCAGGTGCCCGCGCAGGCGCGCCGCCACAGCCTTGAGCAGCAAGTCGCCGATGTGGTGGCCGAAGGCATCGTTGACGGGCTTGAAGCCGTCCAGGTCGATGAACATCAGGGCAAAGCAGCCGCCCTGCTCCGCTACCTTGGCAATAGCCTGCTCGATGCGGTCGGCCAGCAACGTACGGTTGGGCAGGTCGGTGAGCGTGTCGTGCAGGGCCAGCTGGGTCAGTTCCTGATTTGCCAGCGTCAGCGAGCGGGCCAGCTCGGCGGTACGCGCCTCCAGCCGGGCATCCAGTACCGAGGTGAGCAAGGCCACCGCGAGTACCGCCAGCGTGGTGATCAGCACCAGGTAGACCAGACCGTCGCCTTGCAGGCCTCCCGCTGCCAGCGCACCGCAGAAGCTGCCTTCGGGGAAGTTCGCCGCGGCCATGCCGGTGTAGTGCATGCCGACGATGGCAACGCCCATCACCACCGCCGCCAGGCCGCGAATCTGCCGCACATAGGGCGTGTGCGCGCGGAGGCGGAAGGCGATCCACAAGGCCGCTGCCGAGGCGCCCACCGCAATCAGCAGCGAGGCCCCGAACAGCGTGGGGTCATAGTCGATGCCCGGCAGCATGCGCAGCGCGGCCATACCGGTGTAATGCATACAGGCGATGCCAGCGCCCATGATCAGCGCACCAAACCCCAACTGCAGCCAGGGCAGGCTCGGCTGGCTGACCAGCCACAAGGCAAAGCCTGAAGACAAGACGGCGATCAGCAGCGAGAACGCGGTCAGGGCAAGGTCGTAGCCCAGGTCGATGGGCAGGCTGAAGGCGAGCATGCCGATGAAGTGCATCGACCACACGCCGATGCCCATGGCCAACGCGCCACCCCCCATCCACAGGCAGGCAGCCCGGCCTTTGGCCGTGGCGATGCGGCCGGTCAGGTCAAGGGCGGTATAGGACGCCAGAATCGCCACGCACAGCGAAATCAACACCAGCGAAGAGGAGTAGCTACCGATCAGCATCGAGAGTTCCAGCGGGGCGGGAGGCCCGGAAAAGCTGATGATTGTACTCAAGGTCAGGCGAAACGCACGGGGTTTTTGCGAATGGGAATGGATCCAAAGACTGCGAGGGCCTGGACGCATACGCGGTAGCTGTAGGAGCGGCCTTGTGTCGCGATCGGGCTGCGAAGCGGCCCCAGCGATCTGTGCTTGTACACAAAGTTCTGGGGCCGCTCTGCGGCCCGATCGCGACACAAGGCCGCTCCTACAGAGGTACGCGTCTGCGGGTCGCTTCAATCCTGCTCGGCGAAGGCTTGCCCGGCATCCCAACCACCACCCAGGGCAGCAACCAGCTGCACGCTGGCCACCAGGCGCCCTTGCAGCAGGTTCAACACACTGCGCTCGTTGCTCAGCGCCGTGGTCTGCACGTTGACCACATCCAGGTAGCCGATCAGCCCGGCGCGGTACTGGTTCTCGGTCAGGCGCAGCGACTCGCGGGCAGCATCCAGCGCCTCCTGGCGCACCACCGCCTCATCGCCATACACCTTCAACTGCACCAGCAGGTTTTCCACTTCCTTGAACCCGTCGAGCACGGTCTGGCGGTACTGCGCCACGGTCTGGTCATACACCGCCACCGTGCGGTCCACCTCGGCACTGCGCTTGCCGGCGTCGAACAAGGTCAGCGCCAGCTGCGGGCCCACCGACCAGTAGCGGTTGGGCAGTTCGATCCAGTTGCTGAAGCTGCTGCTGGAGTAACCGCCATTCAAGCTCAGGCTCAGGTCCGGGAAATACGCCGCCCGCGACACGCCGATGTTGGCGTTGGCAGCCATCACGTTGCGCTCGGCCGCAGCGATGTCCGGGCGTCGCTCCAGTAACTGCGAAGGCAAGGCCACCGGAATTTGCGGCAGCGCCGGAATGGATTTGCTGTCGGCCAGGGCGAAGTCCGCCGGGGCCTTGCCCAGCAACACGGCAATGGCATTCTCGAACTGTGCGCGCTGCCAGACCAGGTCGATCAGGTCGGCCTGGGTGCTCTTGAGCTGGGTACGCGCCTGGGCCACTGCATCCGGGCCGGCGACGCCAGCGCGATACTGGTTTTCGTTCATCCGCAGGGAACGTTCATACGCTGCCACGGTGGCTTCCAACAGGCGTTTCTGCTCGTCGATCACCCGCAACTGCAGGTAGTTCTGCACCAGTTCCGACTGCTGGCTGAGGCGGATCGAGGCCAGGTCGGCCAGGCTGGCTTCGGCACTGGCTTCGTTGGCGTTCAAGGTCTCGCGCAGCTTGCCCCACAGGTCGATTTCCCAGCTGACGCCGAGCTGGGCATTGTAGGTGTTGCGAATGCCACTGCTGTTGTTGGACAGGCTCGAGCTGGAGCTGCCGGTACCCTGGGCCGAGCGGGTCTTGCCGACGCTCAGGTCCAGGCTGGGGAACAGCGCCGCCCGGCTGCTGCGCACCAGCGCCTGGGCCTGGCGATACTGGGCCTCGGATTGGGCCACGGTCTGGTTGCTGCGGTTGAGCTCTTCGACCAGTGCATTGAGCCCGGCATCGCCGTAGATTTCCCACCAGGCGCCGCGGGCGATGGCATCGGACGGCGTGGCCTGGGTCCAGCCTTCGGCGTGCTTGAACTGCGCCGTGCTGCTCAGCTCCGGGCGATGGTAGTCCGGGCTCAGGGTGCAGGCGCTGAGCAAGGCGACGCACAACCCGGCGCCGAGCAGGCGCGAGCCACGCCCACGGGTCAGCGTCTGCAGGGCACGGTGAAGTGGGGTCTGGGCAAAAGTCATAGCGGGGTTTCCAGGGCGGCGTCGGTGCGCACGCCACGCCAACGGTTGAAACGGTGACGCAGGCGGTCCAGGTACAGGTAGACCACCGGTGTCGTGTAAAGAGTGAGGACCTGGCTGAACACCAGGCCGCCAATGATGGTCAGGCCCAGAGGCTGGCGCATTTCCGCGCCTTCGGCGCGGCTCAGCAGCAGCGGCAAGGCACCGAGAATGGCCGCCAGGGTCGTCATCAGGATCGGCCGCAGGCGCAGCAGGCAGGCCCGGCGGATCGACTCTTCCGGTGTCAGGCCCTGGTGGCGCTCCAGCTGCAAGGCCAGGTCGATCATCAGGATGGCGTTCTTCTTCACTACGCCGATCAGCAGGAACAGCCCCAGCAGCGAGATCAGGCTGAACTCGCCGCCGGTGACGTACAGCGCCAGCAAGGCACCCACGCCGGCCGAGGGCAGTGTCGAGAGGATGGTCAGCGGGTGAATGTAGCTTTCGTAGAGGATGCCCAACACCAGGTAGACCAGCACCAGCGCGCCAAGGATCATCAGCGGCTGGCCTTCCTGGGTCTTGGCGAAGGCATCGGCGGTACCACCAAGCTTGGCAATCACTTCCTCGGGCAAGCCCAGCTTGGCCACCGCACGCTCCAGCGCCGCCATGGCCTGGTCGGGGCTGTAGCCTTCGGCGACGTCGAAGGCGATGCTTTCGGCGGCGAACTGGCCTTCGTGGCTGACCCGGTCGTTGGCCAGGCTGTTCTCGTAGTGGGCGATGGTCGACAGCGGTACGCGGGCACCGTCGGCGGTAATCACCTGTACCTGCTCGAGGGTGCTCGGGTCCCAGGCGTACTTCGGGTTGATCTCGAGCACTACCTGGTACTGGTTGAGGCTGTCGTAGATGGTGGATATCTGCCGCTGGCTATAGGCGTTGTTCAGCACCGAGGTGACCATGTCCATGTCGATGCCCAGGCGCTTGGCCTGGTCACGGTCGACCACCAGGGTCACCTGCTGGGTGCCAGCACCGTCGCGGGCGTCGATGGCAGTCAGTTGCGGCAGTGCACGCAGCGCCGCCACCACTTTCGGGAACCATTCGCGCAGGGCCGCCAGGTCTCCGCTCTGCAGGGAGTACAGGTACTGCGAAGAGGTCTGGTCACGGCCACCACCGCCCAGTTGCAGGTCCTGGTCGGCCATCAGGAACAGGCGCCCGCCGGGTACCTTGGGCATTTCCTTGCGCAGGCGTTCGATCACCTTCTGGGCGTCGAGCTTGCGCTCGCTGATCGGCTTCAGGCGCACCAGCACAAAGGCATTGTTGGTCCCGCTGTTGCCACCGATGAAGCCGGCAACGCTCTGCACTGCCGGGTCGGCCAGCAAGGCGCGGCGGTAGATTTCCATTTTCGGTTGCATGACGCTGAACGACAGGCCATCGTCGCCACGGATGAAGCCTATCAGCTGGCCGGTATCCTGCTGCGGCATCAGCGTCTTCGGCACCACCACGTACAGGGCGATGTTGATGCCGATGGTGGCCAGCAGGCTGATCAGCGTCAGGCGTTTGTGGCGCAAGGCCCAGCCCAGGCTGCGGTCATAGGCATCGACCATGCGCTGGTGCAACTGTTCGCTCCAGCGCTGCAGACGTGTCGGCTCGGCCTGGTGCGGTTTGAGCCAGCGGGCGCACAGCATCGGCGTGAGGGTCAGCGACACCACCAGCGACACGATGATCGCCGCCGCCAGGGTGATGGAGAACTCCTGGAACAGGTTGCGCACGATGCCACCCATGAACAGGATGGAAACGAATACCGCCACCAGCGACACGTTCATCGACAGCAAGGTGAAACCCACTTCCTTGGCGCCCAGGAAGGCCGCTTTCATAGGTGGTTGGCCGTCCTCGATGTGCCGGGATATGTTCTCCAGCACCACGATGGCATCGTCCACCACCAGGCCGGTGGCGAGGATCAGCGCCATCAGCGACAGGTTGTTGAGCGAGAACCCGCACAGGTACATGACCGCGAAAGTGCCCACCAGTGACACCGGCACCGCCAGGCTGGGGATCAGCGACGCCCGCAGGCTGCCGAGGAACAGGTAGACCACCAGGATCACCAGCACCACGGCGATCAGCAGGGTGTGCTCGGCTTCCTTGAGGGTGGCCTTGATCACTGGCGAACGGTCCATGGCCACGTTCAGTTGCACGCTGGCCGGCAGCAGCGACTGCAGGGCCGGCAACTGCGCCTTGATCTGGTCGACCGTTTCAATGATGTTGGCGCCTGTCTGGCGGTTGACCACCAGCAGCACCGCGCTCTGGTCATTGAAGAAGCCGCTGTTGTAGCGGTTCTCGACACCGTCGGTGATGGTCGCCACGTCGGAAAGGCGCAGGATGGTGCCGTTCTGCTGGCGGATCACCACAGGCTCGTAGTCCTTGGCGCTTTCCAGCTGGTCATTGGCGCGCACCTGCCAGTTGCGCTCGGCGTCCTCGACAAAGCCCATCGGCCGGCGCTGGTTGGCGTTGGACACGGCAGTACGTACTTCATCCAGCGACAGGCCGTACTGGTTGAGCAATTGCGGCTCGACAGCAATGCGCACCGCCGGCAGCGAACTGCCACCGATCTGCACCTCCCCTACCCCGGGCACCTGGGCCAGGCTCTGCGACAGGATGGTGTCGGCCAGGTCGTACAGCTGGCCCTTCTGCAGCACGTCCGAAGTCAGCGACAGCACCATGATCGGTGCCTGCGACGGGTTGATCTTCTTGTAGGTGGGCATGCTGCGCATACCGCTGGGCAACAGGTTGCGGGTGGCGTTGATCGCCGCCTGCACCTCGCGCGCCGCACCGTCGATGTCGCGGCCCATCTCGAAGCCGATGATCACCCGTGTGGAGCCTTGGTTGGAGCTGCTGGTCAGGGTGGTCACGCCGGCAATGCTGCCCAGCTTGCGCTCCAGCGGCGTGGCCACGGTGGAGGCCATCACTTCCGGGCTGGCGCCTGACAGGTTGGCCGACACCACGATTACCGGGAAGTCCATCTGTGGCAGCGGAGCCACCGGCAGCAGACCGAAGCTGACCCCGCCCAGCAGCATGATCGCCAGGCTCAACAGCATGGTCGCCACCGGGCGACGGATGAAAGGACCGGACAGGTTCATGCCTCGGCCTGCTTCACGTCAGTGGCCGGGCGCCAGCGGCGGGCCAGGCGGTCGAAGTACAGGTAGATGACCGGGGTGGTGAACAGCGTCAGCACCTGGCTGACCAGCAACCCGCCGACCATCACCAGGCCCAGCGGCTGGCGCAGCTCGGCACCGGAACCGGTGGCGAGCATCAGCGGCACGGCGCCGAACAGCGCGGCCAGGGTAGTCATCAGGATCGGCCGGAAGCGCAGCAGCGCCGCCTGGTAGATGGCATCGCGCGGGCTCATGCCCTGCTGGCGCTCGGCCTCGAGGGCGAAGTCGATCATCATGATCGCGTTCTTCTTGACGATGCCGATCAGCAGGATGATGCCGATGATGGCGATCATGCCCAGGTCGTTGCCGCTGATGAGCAAGGCCAGCAAGGCGCCGACCGCTGCCGACGGCAGGGTCGAAAGGATGGTCACCGGGTGGATGTAGCTCTCGTACAGCACGCCCAGCACGATGTACATGGTCACCACCGCCGCCAGGATCAACAGCAAGGTGCTCGACAGCGATGCCTGGAAGGCCTCCGCCGCGCCCTGGAAGCGAGTCTGCACGCCCAGCGGCATGCCGATGTCCTTCTGCACCTGCTCGATCACCTGCACCGCCTTGCCCAGCGAAGCGCCGTGGGCCAGGTTGAACGACAAGGTCACCGCCGGGAACTGGCCAATGTGGGAAATGGCCAGCTGGGCCTGGCGCTGCTCGATGCGTGCCAGCGCCGACAGGCGCACCTGGCCGCCATCGGTGGCCTTGACGTGGATCGACTCCAGCGCCTGCGGGCCGATCACCGCCGCATCCTGCGACTGCAGCACCACGCGGTACTGGCTGGCCTGGGTGTAGATGGTCGAGATCTGACGCTGGCCGAAGGCGTCATACAGGGCGTTGGTGATTTGCGACACGCTGATGCCCAGGCGGCCGGCCATGTCGCGGTCGATCACCAGGTACACCTGCAGGCCCTTGTCCTGCAGGTCGCTGGCCACGTCGGCCAGTTCCGGGCGCTGCTGCAGCGCCTGCACCAGCTTGCCGCTCCACTGCGCCAGCAGGTCGGCGTCGGGCGACGAGAGGCTGAACTGGTACTGGGTCCGGCTGACCCGGTCCTCGATGCTCAGGTCCTGCACCGGCTGCATGAACAGGCGGATGCCCACCAGCCGATCGACTTGCGGCTGCAGGCGGTTGATCACCTCGCTGGCAGTGACATCACGCTCGCCATGGGGTTTGAGGTTGATCAGCAGGCGGCCGCTGTTGAGCGTGGCGTTGTCGCCATCGACACCAATGTAGGACGACAGGCTCTGCACCGCCGGGTCCTGCAGGATCACCTTGCTCAGCGCCTGCTGGCGTTCGCTCATGGCGGCGAACGAGGTGGACTGCGGCGCTTCGGAAATGCCCTGGATCACCCCGGTGTCCTGTACCGGGAAGAAGCCCTTGGGCACCACCATGTACAGGAATACGGTGAGCGCCAGGCTGGCCACGGCCACCAGCAGCGTCAACGGCTGGCGCTTGAGCACCCACTGCAGGGCGCTACCGTAGTGCCTGATCAGCCAGTCGATCCAGGCGCCACTGGCGCGGTAGAACCGGCCCTGTTCCTCTTCCCTGGGCTCGCGCTTGAGCAGGCGCGCGCACATCATCGGCGTGAGGGTCAGCGATACCACCAGGGAAATCAGGATGGCCACCGCCAGGGTGATGGCGAACTCGCGGAACAGGCGGCCGACCACATCGGCCATGAACAGCAGCGGGATCAGTACCGCAATCAGCGAGAAGGTCAGCGAGATCAGGGTGAAGCCGATTTGCCGGGCGCCCTTGAGCGCCGCCTGCATGGGCGTCTCGCCCTCCTCGATGTGCCGGGAGATGTTCTCCAGCATGACGATGGCGTCGTCGACCACGAAACCGGTGGCGATGGTCAGGGCCATCAGGGTCAGGTTGTTGACCGAGAAACCGGCCAGGTACATCACGCCGAAGGTGCCGATCAGCGACAACGGTACGGCGATCGACGGGATGAGCGTGGCGCTGAAACGGCGCAGGAAGACGAACGTGACCATTACCACCAGGGCGATGGCGATCAGCAGTTCGTGCTGCACGTCCTTGACCGCGGCGCGGATAGTCTGGGTGCGGTCGGTGAGCACCGACACATCGAGGCCGGCCGGCAGGTTGTCGGTGATCGACGGCAGCAGGGCCTTGATGCGGTCGACCACTTCGATGACGTTGGCGCCCGGCTGGCGCTGGATGTTCAGCAGCACGGCGTGGTTTTCGTTGGCCCAGGCAGCCAGGCGCTCGTTTTCGGCGCCGTCGACGATTTCTGCAACATCCTTCAGACGCAGAGGCGCGCCATTGTTGTAGGCCAGGATCAGGTTGGCGTATTCCTCAGGGGAACGCAGCTGGTCGTTGGCGTCGAGCATCGACACCCGGGTCGGGCCGTCGAAGTTGCCCTTGGGCTGGTTGACGTTGGAAGCGCCGATCAGGGTGCGTACGTCCTCCAGGTTCAGGCCGTTGGCGGCCAGGGCATCGACGTTGACCTTGATCCGCACCGCCTGGCGCTGGCCACCGGCGATGCTGACCATGCCCACACCGCTGATCTGTGCGAGCTTCTGTGCCACACGGGTATCGACCAGGTCGTTGAGCTTGGGCAGCGGCATGGTCTTGCTGGAGATGGCCAGGGTCAGCACCGGGGTGTCGGCCGGGTTGACCTTGTTGTACACCGGCGGCGCCGGAAGGTCGCTGGGCAGCAGGTTGCTGGCGGCGTTGATCGCGGCCTGCACCTGTTGCTCTGCAACGTCCATGTTCATGTCGAGGTTGAAGCGCAAGGTCAGCACCGAGGCGCCGCCGGAGCTGGTCGAGGCCATCTGCTCCAGGCCTGGCATCTGGCCGAACTGACGTTCGAGCGGCGCGGTAACCGCGCTGGTCATGACCTGCGGGCTGGCGCCTGGGTACAGGGTCATGACCCGGATGGTCGGGTAATCCACCTGCGGCAATGCGGAAACCGGCAGCAGCTTGTAGGCGATCAGGCCGGCCAGGACGATGGCCAGCATGCTCAGCGTGGTGGCAACCGGTCGCAGGATGAACAGACGCGAGAGGTTCATGCGCCCGCCTTGCCTGCTGCGCTACCAGGCTGTGCTTCACCGGGCTGCACATCGCCAGTGCTTGCCGAACCCTTGCCTTCCTGGCCTTGCAGGTGCTGGCCCGGGGTGGTCGGCACCTGCGAGCTGTCTTCGACAACTTCCACCTTGGTGCCTTCGCGCAGGCGGTCGGTGCCTTCCAGCACCAGGCGGTCGCCGGCCTTGAGGCCCTCGAGAATGACGCTGTTCTCGCCGTCGCTGGCGCCGACCTTGAGCTTGCGGATGTTGACCGTGTTCTGGTCATTGACCACATAGGCGAAGGAGCCGTCATTGCCGAACTGGATGGCCGCCGCCGGGGCCATGGTCACCTGCTTGAGGGTGTCGGCCAGCAGGCGCACGTTGACGAACTGGTTGGGGAACAGGGCCAGGTCCTTGTTCTCGAAGCGGCCCTTGAACTTGAGGGTGCCGGTGGTGGTGTCGATCTGGTTGTCGATGCTGCCCAGCACGCCGGTGGACTGCAGCTTGCTGTCACTGCGGTCCCAGGCCTCGACCGGCAGACTGGCGCCGCTGCGGTAGCGTTCCAGCACGGTGCTCAACTCGGTTTCCGGCAGGGTGAAGGCAACGCTGATCGGCTCGGTCTGCGTGATCACCACCAGCGCGGTGGTGTCGTTGGCCGCCACCAGGTTGCCCAGGTCGAGCTGGCGCAGGCCTACGCGGCCGTTGATCGGCGCGCGGATCTGGGTGAAGTCCAGGTTCAGGCGGGCGTCATTGACCTGCGCCTGGTTGGTCTTCACCAGCCCCTGGAACTGTGCCACCTGCGCTTCGGCGGTGTCGAGGGTTTGCTTGGCGATGCTGTCTTCGGCGTACAGGCCTTTATAGCGGGCCAGGTCGACCTGGGCGTTCTTCAGTTGCGCCTGGTTCTGCGCCAGGGTGCCCTCGGCCTGCTGCAGGGCAATGCGGTACGGGCGCGGGTCGATTTCGGCGAGCAGGTCGCCGGCCTTGACCTGCTGGCCTTCCTTGAAGTGGATCTTGACCAGCTCGCCAGCCACGCGGCTGCGCACGTTGACGGTGTTGGTGGCGGTGACTGTGCCCAGGGCCTTGTAGTACAGCGGGAAGTCGCCCACCCGCACCGGCTCGACGCGCACCGGCACCGGGTCGCTGGAGCCGCCGAAGCCCGGGCGACCGCCCATCATGCCCATGCCCTTGCCACCGCG
The DNA here is from genome assembly GCF_013305685.1 of Pseudomonas sp. 13159349. Classification (NCBI taxonomy): domain Bacteria; kingdom Pseudomonadati; phylum Pseudomonadota; class Gammaproteobacteria; order Pseudomonadales; family Pseudomonadaceae; genus Pseudomonas; species Pseudomonas sp. 13159349. The sequence continues at coordinate 3,516,094 of NZ_CP045553.1, forward strand.
CCCGCCACCGGCTTCTTTATGCGCAGGCGTCGCTGCGGGCCACAGCCACCAGGCCAGTGCAGCCACCAGCAGCAGGATCAGCAGGCCGACGAGCCAGCGACGAGGGGAGCGGGAATTGGACACTTGCATGGGTTGAACGAACCTTGTTCGGAATGACGGCTTGGGGAGAATGAACGATAAGCACTGGCATCGTTTTAGCAAAGCGCCTTTACCAGAGGTTTACCTTTGCCTGACGTTGCCAAGGGGTTGAACTTTAAATGAAAACGGCCCGGAAAGCGTTCCGGGCCGTTTACAGGGTGTTGCCTGGAGCGGTGGGTGGCGGGCTGAAGGGTTTCGGCTGCCTGTGTCGGCCCCTTCGCGGGTAAACCCGCTCCCACAGGTGCAGTGCACTACCTGTAGGAGCAGCCTTGTGCTGCGAAGGGGCCGGCACGGCAAAAGAGACTCTGTGGCAGTAATGGCCTCTTCGCAGCACAAGGCTGCTCCTACATAGGTACCGCGCAGTCCTGAAGCATTGTGCAGTACCGGTGGGAGCGGGTTTACCTGCGAAGAGGCCGGCACAGGCGATCGACGCCCGCCCTGCCCCACACAACTCTTACTTCAGCACAGCCAGAGCTGCGTCGTAGTTCGGCTCATCAGCGATTTCGCCAACCAGCTCGCTGTGCAGCACCTTGTCGTTTTCGTCCAGCACCACCACGGCACGGGCAGCCAGGCCGGCCAGTGGGCCATCGGCGATGGCCACGCCGTAGTTTTCGAGGAACTCGCGGCCACGCAGGGTCGACAGGTTCTTCACGTTGTCCAGGCCTTCGGCGCCGCAGAAGCGTGCCTGGGCGAACGGCAGGTCGGCGGAGATGCACAGCACCACTGTGTTGGCCACATCGTTGGCCTGGGCGTTGAACTTGCGCACGGAGGTAGCGCAGGTCGGGGTGTCGACGCTCGGGAAGATGTTCAGCACCTTGCGCTTGCCGGCGAAGTCTTTCAGCGACTTGTCAGCCAGGCCTTCACCGACCAGGGAGAAAGCCGGAGCCTGGGCGCCGGTTTTCGGCAGCTCGCCGTTGACCTGAACCGGGTTGCCTTTGAGAGTCACTTGAGCCATGACGAAATCCTTATGCGGGTTTGAAAAGGACACTGAGTTAAGCATGAAGGCGGCCGGGTGCCTATGGGGACAGTGAAATTGTTCTATTACCGGACAATTCTTGTGGACAAAAAAATGCCCGGGTGGCTACAAGCGCCCCGGGCATTACTTTTGCGGATGACGTATCAGCCCAGCAGGCCGTATACCACCGAGGTCAGCGCAACCAAGCCGACCACTACCACGAACACGTTGGAGGCAGCACCGCTGTACTTGCGCATGGATGGCACGCGGCGAATGGCGTACATCGGCATCAGGAACAGCAACACCGCGAGGATCGGGCCACCGAGCGACTCGATCATGCCGAGGATGCTCGGGTTGAGGGTGGCGACAATCCAGCACACCACCAGCATCAGCGCGGCAACCACCCGGTCCAGGGTCTTGCCCGCCGGGCGTGCACCAGCCTTGGTGATGATGCCCTTCAGGCCTTCGCTGGCGCCGATGTAGTGGCCGAGGAACGACTTGGCAATGGCCACGAAGGCGATCAGCGGTGCAGCGAACGCGATGGTCGGGTTGCTGAAATGGTTGGCCAGGTACGACAGGATCGACAGGTTCTGCGCCTTGGCCTCGGCCAGCTGGGCGCTGCTCAGGGTGAGCACGCAGCTGAACACGAAGAACAGCACCATCACCACCATCAGCAGGTGGGCACGGCGCAGGACCTGGCCGCTACGCTCATCGGCATGCTCGCCGTAGCGGCGCTTCTGGTCGACGGCAAAGGCGGAGATGATCGGCGAGTGGTTGAACGAGAACACCATCACCGGAATCGCCAGCCACAGGGTGTGCAGTAAGGCCGAAGCTGGTGGTACCTGGGTGGCGCTATCGAGAATGCCACCGGTCCAGTGCGGCACCAGGTACAGGCCCAGCAATGCCAGGGCGACGATGAACGGGTAGACCAGCAGGCTCATGACCTTGACCGTGGCCTGCTCCCCGCAGCGCACGATGGCCAGCAGGCCGAGGATCAGCACGAACGACAGGATGGCCCGTGGCGGCGGCTGCATGTGTAGCTGGTGCTCCATGAAGCTGGACACGGTGTTGGTCAGCGCCACGCTATAGATAAGCAGGATCGGGAAGATCGCGAAGAAGTACAGCACGGTGATCGAGGCGCCGGCGGTAATGCCGAAGTGCTCCTTGACCACTTCGGTGATATCGCCGTCATTGCGCCCGGAAAGGACGAAACGGGTCAGCCCGCGGTGAGCGAAATAGGTCATCGGGAAGGCCAGCATGGCCAGGATCAGCAACGGCCAGAAGCCGCCAAGGCCGGCGTTGATCGGCAGGAACAGGGTTCCGGCGCCGATCGCTGTGCCGAACAGGCCCAGCATCCAGGTGGTGTCGTGACGCGACCAGCTGCCGAGGGTGGCGGGGGTCGATTCTGCAAAGCGTTGTTCAACGCTTGGGGCCTGCTCATTCATTCCGGGTGAAGCTCCACTCGCAAGACTGCAACAGGCTGAGAATGGCGAAATAGACGTTTCGCCCAACTCAACCGAAAAAGGGAGCGCGATTGTGCACGGAAAGGTTGCACTTGCGAAGCCCTTTTCCGAGGAGCGGTTGCACTTGTCTTTACAAGCGGGTTGTGCCCGTGGACTGCAGGAGGGATTTGACAGGTGTAGGAGCGGCCTTGTGTCGCGAAAGGGCCGCAAAGCGGCCCCGGCAATATTCGCGGCGAAGTTGCAAACGTTGGGGGCGCTGCGCACCCCTTTCGCGACACAAGGCCGCTCCTACAAAGGCCGCGCCCCACAGAAGCGGCCTGGTACGGTGTTACTTCTGGACGGCGGCGAAGGCTTCGGCAACCCGTTGCAGGTTGGCCGGACGCAGGCCGGACATGCATACGCGGCCGCTGTCGATCAGGTACACGCCGAACTCGTCACGCAGGCGGCGCACCTGCTCGACGCTGAAGCCGGTGTAGCTGAACATGCCGCGCTGGCGCAGGAAGAACTGGAAGTCCTGGCCTGGCAGCAGCACGGCCAGGGCATCGACCAGCGCCTGGCGCATGTCGAGGATACGTTTGCGCATCACTTCGACTTCCTCGGCCCACTGGGCATTGAGGGCGGCATCGCCGAGCACGCCAGCAACCAGCTGGGCGCCGAAGTTGGGCGGGCTGGAGTAGTTGCGGCGCACGGTAGCCTTCAGCTGGCCGAGCACGCTCTGGGCAGTGGCTTCATCGTCGCAGACCACCGACAGGCCGCCGACACGCTCGCCGTACAGCGAGAAGATCTTCGAGAACGAGTTGCTGACCAGGCACGGCACGCCGGCGCGGGCCATTTCGCGGATGGCGTAGGCGTCTTCCACCAGGCCTTCGGCGAAGCCCTGGTAGGCGATGTCGAGGAACGGGATCAGTTGGCGTGCCTTGACCACTTCAACCACCTGTTGCCACTGGTGCTGTTCCAGGTCGGCGCCGGTGGGGTTGTGGCAGCACGGGTGCAGCAGCACCACGCTGTTGGCCGGCAGGGTCTGCAGGGTGGCCAGCATGCCGTCGAAGTCCACGCCACGGGTGGCCTGGTCGAAGTACGGGTAGGTGTGCACCTTGAAGCCGGCGCCTTCGAAGATGGCGCGGTGGTTGTCCCAGGTCGGGTCGCTGACCCAGACTTCGGACTGCGGGAAGTAGCGCTTGAGGAAGTCGGCGCCAACTTTGAGGGCGCCGGAACCGCCTACGGTCTGCACGGTGGCCACACGCCCGCCGGTAACAGCCGGGTGATCGGCACCGAACAGCAGCGCCTGGATCGCCTGGCGGTAGCTGGCCAGGCCTTCCATCGGCAGGTACAGAGAGGCTTCGTGGTCCTGGCCGGCGATGCGTTTCTCCACCGCATCCACAGCCGCCAGTTGCGGCACCACGCCGGCCTCATCGTAGTACAGGCCGATACTCAGGTTGACCTTGTCGGCGCGCGGGTCGGCCTTGAAGGTTTCCATCAACGAGAGGATCGGGTCGCCGGCATAGGCATCGACATGTTTGAACACAGCGTGCAGCTCCTTGGATCAGGACAGTTCGAAAAGGCAGCCCTGAGCATACCCGGAGTGCGGGCTCAGGAACATCAACTATTGTGCAAGGTTGTCTATGCAACATTGCATGGCTGAGGATTGGCGCAGGCAGTGAGGGCCTCATCGCCGGCAAGCCAGCTCCCACAGGTACACCACAGGCCTTAAGGTTTGTGGTGTACCTGTGGGAGCTGGCTTGCCGGCGATAGGGCCGGGTCAGCCAAGCAGCTCGTTCAGGCCTTGCAATTCCTGCTCGGTCACCGCCACCCCCTCCTCCTCGGCCACCTCGCGCTCGCGGTAACGCCGCTCGCCCGGCATGCGCGTCAGCCCTACCGCCTGCATCTGCTCGACCAGTTCGCGGCTGCGCTGGGCAAACCGCTCGCCCTCGGCCTTGTTCGGGTCGATGACGATGATCAACTGCCCGGTCCACGGCGTCTTCGCCCCCGGGTGCCCCGACCAGTCGAACTCCCAGGAAAAATTCCCGCCGGTCAGCGCCGCCGCCAGCAACTCGACCATCATCGACAAGGCCGAGCCCTTGTGCCCGCCAAATGGCAGCAACGCGCCGCCTTCCAGAATCGCCTTGGGGTCGGTGGTCGGCTCGCCATTGGCATCCACACCCATGCCCTGCGGCAATTGCTGGCCAGCACGCGCGGCAATCTGCACGTCGCCATGGGCCATGGCGCTGGTGGCCATGTCGAAGACGATCGGGTCATGTTCGGCGCAAGGTGCGGCAAAGGCGATGGGGTTGGTGCCGAACAGCGGCTTGCGGGCGCCGTGCGGCACCACGCAGGTCATGCTGTTGACCACGCTCAGGGCTACCAGGCCTTCGTCGGCGAAAGGCTCCACATCCGGCCACAGCGCGGCGAAGTGGTGCGAGTTGTGGATCGCCAGCACGGCGATGCCAGCGTTGCGCGCCTTCGCCACCAGAAGTTCACGGGCCGCCGCCAGCGCCGGCTGGGCGAAGCCGCCTGCGGCATCGACGCGAACATAACCGGGCGCCACGTCGCTGACCTTCGGCGTGGCCTGGCCATCGACCCAGCCGCTGGCCAATGTCGAAACATAGCCGGGCATGCGGAACACCCCATGGCTATGGGCACCATCGCGCTGGGCGCTGGCGCAGTTGTGGGCCAGCACCCGGGCCACGCTTTCGCTGCAGCCATGGCGCTGGAAAATGCTCTGCAACAGGCCCTGCAGCTCGGTAAAAGGCACACGCACGACGGTGCTGGTGGAAGGTGCGGACATCTGAAGCTCCTTGTTGGAATTGGAATGGCTACAGCGTTGCAACGACAAAAACTTTCCTGCATGTGACAGCTATCTGTCAAATGTTGACTTGATGACAGAAAACAGCCATTTTCTTTCGCAAGCCTTACCCCTGGAGCCGCAGCATGAGCCAACCGATCAAGCAACGCTTGGAAAACAGCCTCGAAGGGGCCGCTGCTTCGGGCCGCAAGATCGCCACCTACATGCTCGCCAATCTGCAGGAACTGCCGTTCCAGACCTCGGCCAGCATTGCCGCCAAGCTGGGCGTCAGCGAATCCAGCGTCGGCCGTTTCTGCCGCTCATTGGGTTATGCCCATCTCAAGGCGTTGAAGCAAGACCTGCAGAACGACCTGGGCGATGGCCCGTGGCTGGTCGGCGACCGCCTGCAAGATTACCGCCAGAACCAGGACGCCAGCGACAACGCCGGCAGCCTGGAGCTGGAAATCGCCGCCCTGGTGCGCGTGCACGAGTATCGCCAGAGCAGCGCCTGGCACAGCGTCGCCCAGCGCCTGGCAAGCAGGCAGCGGGTGTTCATCGCCGGCTTCCAGACCGAGCGTGGCATCGCCATGTGCATGAGCCACCTGCTGCAGTACCTGCGCGATGGCGTGCAGCTGGTGGATATGAGTGCCGGGCACTTTGGCGAAGTATTGCTGGGCCGCGCCGAAGACAGCGCCCTGGTGGTGTTCGAAGCCCGCCGTTATTCCCGCCATGCCCTGCTGTTGTGCCAGAAGGCGCGCGAGGCTGGCATAGCGGTCACCCTGGTGACTGACACCTTCTGTGACTGGGCCGATGCCAACGCCGACGAGGTGTTCCGCATCCCCACCGAGTTCAACCTGTTCTGGGAGTCCACCTCGACCATGCTGTCGTGGGTGCACCTGATGGTCAACGAGGTCTGCAAGAAGCTCGGGCCGGATGTTGAAAAGCGCTTGGAAGCAACTGCCGCTCTACATAACGAATTCGTCGGCTACACCTCGTGGTCGACGGGAAAACAACAATAGCAAGAGTGCAATGAGGTGCGAGATGAAAAAGACCATGGCCTTGGTGGGTGCGTGCGCCCTGCTGCTGTCGGGTGCCGCCAGTGCCGAAACCCTGCGCTTCGCCACCGAGGGCGCCTACCCGCCCTTCAACTATGTCGACGCCAATAACCAGTTGCACGGCTTCGACGTCGACATCACCCACGCCCTGTGCGAGCAGATGAAAGTCGAGTGCACGCTGGTGGCCCAGGACTGGGAAGGCATCATCCCGGCGCTGATGGCACGCAAGTACGACGCAGTGGTCGCGTCGATGATCAATACCGAAGAACGGCGCAAGAAAATCGCCTTCACCGACCACTATTACCGCACCCCGCTGACCGTTGCCGTGGCCAAGGACAGCAAGATCAACGACGCCCAGACCACCTTCGACGGCTACACCGTTGGCGCCCAGTCGTCGTCCACCCAGGCCATCTACGCCGAAGACGTCTACGCCAAGGCCGGTGCCGACGTGAAACTGTACCCGACCATGGACGAAGCCAACGCCGACCTGGCCGCGGGCCGCCTGGACGGGGTGATTGCCGACAAATTCCCGCTGCATGAGTGGATGACCAAGAACGGCGGGGACTGCTGCAAGATCCTCGGTGACGTGGCCGACACCAAGGCCGATGCCGCCATTGCCGTGCGCAAGGACGACGAAGCCCTGCGCCAACGCCTGAACACCGCGCTGCAACAGATCGTGGCCAACGGCACCTACCAGAAGATCGCCAGCAAGTACTTCGCTTTCGATATCTACAACTGATCTTCAGGAAACTGCGCAATTTCTGTAGGAGCGGCCTTGTGTCGCGACAGGGCCGCAAGGCGGCCCCGGCAATCCCTGCTGCGGCATAGATCCTGGGGCTGCTAAGCAGCCCTTTCGCGACACAAGGCCGCTCCTACAAAGAGTCCGCATTGCCCATCCTAGGGGTTTGTCATGCTCGATCAATTATCCTTGCTGTCCTTCGCCAGTGGAGGCTGGGGCCAGGCGTTGCTGGCCGGCGCCCTGGTCACTGTTTCCCTGGCCCTGGCCTGCCTGCCCATCGGCCTGCCGCTGGGCCTGGTCGTCGCCCTTGCAGCACGCTCGCGCAAGCGCTTGCCGCGAGCCTGGGCCACCACCTTCTCCACCGTGTTCCGTGGCCTGCCCGAACTGCTGACGCTGCTGATCATCTATTACGGCTGCCAGATCGCCGCACAGAAGACTCTCGCAGCCATGGGCTACCAGGGTGAGTTCCTGATCAATACCTTCCTCGCCGCGATGATCGCCTTCAGCCTGGTGTTCGCCGCGTTCTCCAGCGAGATCTGGCTGGCAGCCTTCAAGACCCTGCCCAAGGGCCAGCTGGAAGCCTGCTCGGCGTTGGGCCTGAGCAAGCGCACCGGCTTCTTCAAGGTGCTGCTGCCGCAATTGACCCGCATCGCCCTGCCCGGCCTTTCCAACAACTGGCTGTCGCTGCTCAAGGACACCTCGCTGGTCTCCACCATCTCGCTGGTCGACCTGATGCGCCAGACCAACCTGGCCGTCAGCGTGACCAAGGAGCCGATGTTCTTCTATGGCGTCGCCTGCCTGGGCTACCTGCTGTTCGCCGCCATTTCCGGGCGCGTGTTCGCCTTCATCGAACGGCGCAGCAACCGCCACCTGCAAGGAGCACGCGCATGAGCTTCGAACAACTGCTGGCGCTGATACTCGACCCCGACCTGCTGGAACGCTACGGCCCGCGCTTCCTCGATGGCCTGCTGGTAACGGCCAAGCTGGTGGCGATTTCCTTCAGCCTGGGTGCGGTGCTCGGCCTGTTGCTGGCCCTGGCGCGCATGTCGCGCAGCCTGCTGCTGCAGCGCATGGCCGCCGGCTATGTGTACTTCTTCCGCGGCTCGCCGCTGCTGGCCCAGCTGTTCCTTCTGTATTACGGCCTGGGTTCGCTCAAAGGCTTCTGGCAGGACGTCGGCCTGTGGTGGTTCTTCCGCGAGGCGTGGTTCTGCACCCTGCTGGCGTTCACCCTGAACACCGCCGCCTACCAGGCCGAGATCTTCCGCGGCAGCCTGATGGCCGTCGCCCCCGGCCAGCATGAGGCGGCGCGGGCGCTGAACCTGAAGCGCTCGACCACCTTTTTCAAGGTGATCCTGCCGCAGTCGCTGCTGGTGGCCATCGGCCCGCTAGGCAACGAACTGATCCTGATGATCAAGGCCAGTGCGATCGCCTCGCTGGTGACCATCTACGACCTGATGGGCGTGACCAAACTGGCCTTCTCGCGCAGTTTCGACTTCCAGATCTACCTGTGGGCCGCCGTGCTCTACTTGCTGATCGTCGAACTGGTGCGGCGCCTGCTGAAACACCTGGAAGCCCGTCTGGGCCGCCACCTGAACTGACCGAAGGATACGTTCCATGCATTGCCAGACCCTTGTCCTCGGCGCCGGCATCGTCGGCGTCAGCACCGCGCTGCACCTGCAGGCCCGCGGGCGCCAGGTGATCCTGATCGACCGCGACGAACCGGGCTGCGGCACCAGCCACGGCAACGCCGGGCTGATCGAGCGCTCCAGCGTCATCCCCTATGCCTTCCCGCGGCAACTGGGCGCACTGCTGCGCTATGGCCTGAACCGCCAGCCCGACGTGCGCTACAGCCTGCTGCACCTGCCCAAGGCCGCACCCTGGCTGTGGCGCTATTGGCGCCAGTCGGCCCCCGGGCGCCTGGCCGGGGCCGCCGCCGACATGCTGCCGCTGGTGCAGCGCTGCGTAGAGGAGCACGACGTATTCATTGCTGCCGCCGGCTTGGAAGGGCTGGTGCAGGCCAAAGGCTGGATCGAAGTGTTCCGTGACCCGGCGCTGTTCGAGCAGGCCAAGGCCGACGCCAAGGGCCTGAGCCGTTATGGCCTGCAGTTCGAAATCCTCGAATGCGGGCAGTTGCAGGCCCGCGAGCACCAGCTGGACGCCAGCGTGGTCGGCGGCATTCACTGGCTCGACCCCAAGACCGTGAACAACCCCGGCGCCCTCACCCGCGGCTACGCCACCCTGTTCACGCAGCGCGGCGGGCAGTTCCTGCATGGCGATGCGCGCAGCCTGCGCCAGGTCGACGGCCAATGGCGGGTCGACAGCCGCCGCGGCCCGATCACCGCCGACGAGGTGGTGGCCTGCCTCGGCCCGCAGTCAGCCGACCTGTTCAGCGGCCTTGGCTACCAGATCCCGCTGGCGATCAAGCGTGGCTACCACATGCACTACAGCACCCGTGACGGCGCGCAACTGGAGCATTCCATCTGCGACACCCAGGGCGGCTACGTGCTGGCGCCAATGGCCCGCGGCGTGCGCCTGACCACCGGCATCGAGTTCGACGCCAGCAGCGCGCCGGGCAACCAGATCCAGCTGGGCCGTTGCGAAGCCCTGGCGCGCAAGCTGTTCCCGGCCCTGGGTGAGCGCCTGGACGACACCCCGTGGCTGGGCCGCCGCCCGTGCCTGCCCGACATGCGCCCGGTGATCGGCCCGGCGCCGCGCCACCCAGGGCTGTGGTTCAACTTCGGCCACGCCCACCACGGCCTCACCCTGGGCCCGGTCAGCGGCCGGCTGGTGGCCGAACTGGTCACCGGCGAACGCCCCTTCACCGACCCCGCGCCCTACAGCGCGACCCGTTTCGACTGAACCCCTGCGGGAGAACAACAAGATGACCGCACCACTGAGCCTTGCCACCCTTGCCCCCGAACCCGACCCGCGCCCGGTGCTGATCCGCATCGAAGGCCTGAACAAGCACTACGGCGCGTTCCACGTGCTGCGCGACATCGACCTGCAGGTGCGCGAAGGCGAACGCATCGTGCTGTGCGGGCCGTCCGGCTCGGGCAAGTCGACCCTGATCCGTTGCATCAACCGCCTGGAAGTGGCCCAGCAGGGCAGCATCAAGGTGGATGGCATCGACCTGGCGGCCACCACCCGCGAAGCGGCGCAGGTGCGCAGCGACATCGGCATGGTGTTCCAGCACTTCAACCTGTTCCCGCACATGAGCGTGCTCGACAACTGCCTGCTGGCCCCCACCAGCGTGCGCGGCCTGTCGCGCAAGGACGCCGAGGAGCGGGCGCGCATGTACCTGAGCAAGGTCGGCATCGAAAGCCAGGCGCACAAGTACCCCAGCCAGCTGTCCGGCGGCCAGCAGCAGCGCGTGGCGATTGCCCGGGCGCTGTGCATGAAGCCGCGGATCATGCTGTTCGACGAGCCCACCTCGGCGCTGGACCCGGAGATGGTCGCCGAGGTGCTGGATGTGCTGGTGCAACTGGCCGGCACTGGCATGACCATGCTTTGCGTCACCCATGAAATGGGCTTTGCCCGCCAGGTAGCCGAGCGGGTGCTGTTCCTCGAGGGCGGGCAGATCATTGAAGACAGCCCGCCGCAGGTGTTCTTCAACCAGCCGCGTACCGAGCGGGCCAAGGGGTTCCTGGCGCAGATACTGCACTGATTGAAAATGATGAAAGCTGGCGCAATATCTGTGTAGGAGCGGCCTTGTGCCGCGAAAGGGCTGCGCAGCAGCCCCAGGGTTTCAGCGCAGGTGCACAAATTGCCGGGGCTGCTTTGCAGCCCTTTCGCGACACAAGGCCGCTCCTACAGGTTCCGCGTCAGCCGAAGGAGTGAGCGACTCTGCCGGCCCTTCATTGCACCGCTGCAAAGACCCAACTGCATCGTTAAATATTATTGACCTTAACCCCCGCCAAACCCACGCCGCCACAGGCCCGCATCGGTTTCAGCCCCCAAAAACCGGCGCATTCCCTGCCATCAAGCCCTGCTCCGTCGTTTGACATATCGAACGGCTCTGGCAAGCTATCTACAAGCCCCGACCGGAATCGTCGCCTCCGACGAGCCGGCAGTGCTCGGGGCTACAGGTTGCACCCATGGCCCCGCGCCGTGCACCTGCACAACAACGACAGGCCGAACCTGTCCCAAGGTGACATATGTCCAACAGCAACATTGGCAACAAGCAACCCTCCCTGCGCAAACCCGTCGTCCTGATGACCATGGGCAGCCAAGAGCGCAAAGGCCATGACTACCAGGTCATGACCCACAAATACATCACCCCGCTGGTCGAGTTTTCCGATTGCGTCCCGGTGCTGGTGCCCACCTGCTGCGGCATCGAAGACCTCGAGACCTATCTGGACATGGCCGACGGCGTGTACCTGACCGGCGCCGGCAGCAACATCGACCCGGCCCTGTACGGCCAGGAAAACGAGACCCCCGGCAAAGGCCAGGACCAGAACCGCGACCTGTTCGACATCCCGCTGGTCAAGGCCGCGATCAAGCGTGGCCTGCCGATCTTCGGCATCTGCCGTGGCATGCAGGAAATCAACGTGGCCCTGGGTGGCGACATCTACCAGAAGGTGTACGCCGAGCCTGGCTTCAACGACCACCGGGAAAACCCGGAAGACCCGGTCGAGGTGCAATACGCCCAGGTGCACGGCGTGAAGATCAAGCCGGACAGCTGGCTGCGTGACACCCTGGGTACCGACGAGATTCGCGTCAACTCGCTGCATGGCCAAGGCCTGCACAAGCTCGGTGCCGGCATCGAGGCCATCGCCCACGCCGAAGACGGCTTGGTCGAGGCGATCCATGCCCCGAGCATCTCGCCATTCCTGTTCGCCGTGCAGTGGCACCCGGAGTGGCAAGCGGCGAAGAACCCGGATTCGATCAAGATTTTCCAGGCTTTCGGCGACGCTTGCCGGGCCCAGGTACGCAAGGCGCAGATCAAGCGCCAGCACGCTGCCTGACCCCAGTTTCCTCTGCTTTGATCGCGGGGCGGCGCAAGGCCGCCCCCGTTTTCCCCGGTCACCCTCTGCTGGTCCCAGAACACTTCCCGTGGAAACGGGCGGCGGGCTTGTGCCTGTCTCCGCGATCTTTTTTCCTGCCCCTCAAGAGATACGATGACTGATCGCGATTAGTCTGCCATCTATGTCTCATGCATCTCTTGTTGTCGCCTGTTCTGGCCTCTTCGCGGGCAACCCCGCTCCTACAAGCGCGACGCGGTCCCTGTAGGAGCGGATTTACCCGCGAAGAGGCCGGCACAGGCAATAACACGCCTTCCGCCCCTCCACAAAAAAATCTCCCCAAGGGACTAGTCATCGTACAAGTTGTACGATAACTTACCTCCAACGCAAAACATCACCCTTCACCCAAGCGCCACAGGATGCCAACAACAATGACTCCACAAGAACTCAAATCCATCCTCTCCCACGGCCTGCTGTCTTTCCCGGTCACCGACTTCAACGCCCATGGCGACTTCAACCCGGCTGGCTACGTCAAGCGCCTGGAATGGCTGGCCCCGTACGGCGCCAGCGCCCTGTTCGCCGCCGGTGGCACCGGTGAGTTCTTCTCGCTGGCTGCCAGCGAGTACAGCCAGGTGATCAAGACCGCCGTCGACACCTGCGCCAAGTCGGTCCCTATCCTCGCCGGCGTCGGTGGCTCCACCCGCCAGGCCATCGAATACGCGCAAGAAGCCGAGCGCCTGGGTGCCAAGGGCCTGCTGCTGCTGCCCCACTACCTGACCGAAGCCAGCCAGGAAGGCGTCGCCGCCCACGTCGAAGCCGTATGCAAATCGGTAAACATCGGCGTAGTCGTCTACAACCGCAACGTCTGCCGCCTGAACGCCGACCTGCTGGAAAAACTCGCCGAGCGCTGCCCGAACCTGATCGGCTACAAGGACGGCCTGGGTGACATCGAGCTGATGGTGTCGATCCGTCGCCGCCTGGGCGACCGCTTCAGCTACCTGGGCGGCCTGCCGACCGCCGAGGTGTATGCTGCTGCCTACAAGGCCCTGGGCGTGCCGGTGTACTCCTCCGCCGTGTTCAACTTCGTGCCGAAGACCGCCATGGACTTCTACAACGCCATCGCCCGTGACGACCACGCCACCGTGGCCAAGCTGATCGACGACTTCTTCCTGCCTTACCTGGACATCCGCAACCGCAAGGCCGGCTATGCCGTGAGCATCGTCAAGGCCGGCGCCAGGATCGCCGGTTATGACGCCGGCCCGGTGCGTACTCCGCTTACCGACCTCACCGCCGACGAGTACGAAAAACTCGCCGCGCTGATGGACAAGATGGGCCCGCAGTAAGCGCCGCCCGCGGCCTGCCAGATGCCGCGCCCGGAGTGGGCCAGCCCCGCTCCGGTTACAATTCGTGAGCCCGCACAAAAATAACTAGTGGGAGTACTACCAGCATGCAAGCGACGAAGAAGACGCATGTGCGCTACCTGATCCTGTTCATGCTGTTCCTGGTGACCACGATCAACTACGCTGACCGCGCCACCATTGCCATCGCGGGTTCCAGCCTGCAGAAAGACCTCGGCATCGATGCCGTGACCCTCGGCTACATCTTCTCCGCCTTCGGATGGGCATACGTGGCTGGCCAGATTCCTGGTGGCTGGCTGCTCGACCGCTTCGGTTCCAAGAACGTCTACGCCTTCAGCATCTTCACCTGGTCGCTGTTCACCCTGCTGCAGGGCTTTGTCGGTGGCCTGCCGGTAGCCTGGGCGGTGGTGACTTTGTTCACCCTGCGCTTTTTGGTCGGTTTTGCCGAAGCCCCGTCGTTCCCCGGCAATGCGCGCATCGTCGCGGCCTGGTTCCCGACCCAGGAACGCGGCACCGCCTCGGCCATCTTCAACTCGGCGCAGTACTTCGCCACCGCACTGTTCGCACCGATCATGGGCTGGATCGTGTTCAGCTTCGGCTGGGAGCACGTGTTCGTGGTGATGGGCGCACTGGGCATCGTGTTCTCCATGGTGTGGCTGAAGACCATCTACAACCCGCGCCAACACCCACGCATCAGCCCAGGTGAACTCGAGCACATCGAGCAGAATGGCGGGCTGGTGGACATGGACCAGAAGCGCGGCAACGACGGCCCGAAATGGGGCTACATCAAGCAACTGCTGACCAGCCGCATGCTGCTGGGCGTGTACCTGGGCCAGTACTGCATCAACGCCATCACCTACTTCTTCCTCACCTGGTTCCCGGTGTACCTGGTGCAGGAGCGCGGCATGACCATCCTCAAGGCCGGCTTCATCGCCTCGCTGCCGGCGGTCTGCGGCTTCATCGGTGGTGTGCTGGGCGGGGTGATCTCCGACTGGCTGTTGCGCCGCGGCAACTCGCTGACCTTCTCGCGCAAGCTGCCGATCGTCTGCGGCCTGCTGCTGTCGACCACCATGGTGTTCTGCAACTACGTCGACGCCGAGTGGATGGTGGTCGGCTTCATGACCCTGGCGTTCTTCGGCAAAGGCATCGGCGCGCTGGGCTGGGCGGTGGTCGCCGACACCTCGCCGAAACAGATCGCCGGGCTGTCGGGCGGGCTGTTCAACACCTTCGGCAACATCGCCTCGATCACCACGCCAATCGTGATCGGCTACATCATCAGCGCCACGGGTTCGTTCAAGTGGGCCCTGGTGTACGTCGGCGCCAACGCCCTGGTGGCGGTGTTCAGCTACCTGGTGATCGTCGGCCCGATCAAGCGCATCGAGCTGCGTGAAAGCCCAAAGCCTGACGCCGAGCCAGCGGCCGGCAGCGAACTGGCCGGCTCGCGCCACTGAGTGAACACGCCCGCGTCGGCCACCCCGCCGCGGGCGGATGTACAAAAGCCTGAGAACCTGACAAGTAGGGCCCGAACATGCAGTTGATCGAACATTCCGACTCGCCCCGCTACGTCCGCCTGCACGACGATGACAATGTCGTGGTGGTGGTCAATGATGGCGGCCTGGGCGAAGGCGCCCGCTTCGCCGACGGCCTGACCCTGGTCGAAGGCGTGCCACAGAGCCACAAGGTGGCCACCGTAGCCATCGCCAAGGGCGAACCGGTGCGCCGCTACGGGCAGATCATCGGCTACGCGCTGGAAGACCTGCGCCAAGGCAGCTGGGTGCAGGAAAGCCAGCTGGCCATGCCGGCCGCGCCGGAGCTGGACAGCCTGCCACGCTGCGACGCCGTCCCGCAGCCGCTGCCGCCGCTCGAAGGCTTCACCTTCGAAGGCTACCGCAACGCCGACGGCACCGTCGGCACCCGCAACATCCTCGGCATCACCACCACCGTGCAGTGCGTGGCCGGCGTGCTGGAGCATGCGGTAAAGCGCGTTCGCAGCGAGTTGCTGCCCAAGTATCCCAATGTCGATGACGTGGTGGCGATCACCCACAGCTACGGCTGCGGTGTGGCGATCAACGCGCGCGATGCCTACATCCCGATCCGCACGGTGCGCAACCTGGCGCGCAACCCCAACCTGGGCGGCGAGGCCCTGGTCATCAGCCTGGGCTGCGAAAAGCTGCAGGCCGGCCAGGTGATGCACGACAACGACCCGTCGGTGGACCTCAGCGCCCCGTGGCTGTACCGCCTGCAGGACGCCAGCCTGGGCTTTGTGGAAATGATCGAGCAGATCATGGAACTGGCCGAGACCCGCCTGAAGAAACTCGACCAGCGCCGCCGCGTAAGCGTGCCGGCCAGCGAACTGATCCTGGGTATGCAGTGCGGGGGCAGCGATGCCTTCTCGGGCATCACCGCCAACCCGGCGCTGGGCTACGCCGCCGACCTGCTGGTACGCGCCGGCGCCACCGTGCTGTTCTCGGAGGTGACCGAAGTGCGCGACGCCATCTACATGCTCACCTCGCGGGCGGAAAACCAGGAGGTCGCAGAAGCCCTGGTGCGCGAAATGGACTGGTACGACCGCTACCTGCAGCAAGGCGCCGCCGACCGCAGCGCCAACACCACGCCGGGCAACAAGAAAGGCGGCCTGTCGAATATCGTCGAGAAGTCCCTGGGGTCGATCGTCAAGTCCGGTAGCGGCGCCATCCAGGGCGTGCTCGGCCCGGGCGAGCGGGTCAACCGCAAAGGCCTGATCTTCTGCGCCACCCCGGCCAGCGACTTTGTCTGCGGCACCCTGCAACTGGCTGCCGGCATGAACCTGCATGTGTTCACCACCGGCCGCGGCACGCCATACGGCCTGGCCATGGCGCCAGTGGTCAAGGTATGCACCCGCAGCGAGCTGGCCCAGCGCTGGCCCGACCTGATCGACATCGACGCCGGGCGCATCGCCAGCGGCCGCTCGACCATCGAGGAGCTGGGCTGGGAGCTGTTCCACTACTACCTGGACGTGGCCAGCGGCCGCAAGCAGACCTGGGCCGAACAGCATCGCCTGCACAACGACATCACCCTGTTCAACCCGGCACCGATTACCTGATGACCCGGCTTCTCGACAGTGTCGCGATCCCTGTGGGAGCGGGCGAGCCCGCGAAGCAGGCAACCCGGTGTATGGCACCGGCTGCGCCGGTGTTCGCGGGCTCGCCCGCTCCCACAGGTCATGCGACAACCTGCCAGATTTTCTCTCAACCTACAGGAGCACCCCATGCCTGAAATCCTCGGCCACAACTTCATCGCCGGCCAGCGCAGCGCCGCTGGCCCGCAGCGCCTGCAGAGCCTGGACGCCAGCACCGGCGAGGCCCTGCCCTACAGCTTCGCCCAGGCCACCGAAAGCGAAGTGGACCAGGCCGCCAAGGCCGCGGCCGCCGCTTTCGCCGAATTCCGCCAGCTGGCCCCGGCGCGGCGCGCCGAATTCCTTGACGCCATCGCCGCCGAGCTGGACGAACTGGACGACGCCTTCGTCGCCATCGTCTGCCGTGAAACCGCCCTGCCCCCCGCCCGTATCCAGGGCGAGCGCGGCCGCACCAGCGGCCAGATGCGCCTGTTCGCCCAGGTGCTGCGCCGTGGTGACTTCCTCGGTGCACGCATCGACCTGGCCCTGCCCGAGCGTCAGCCCCTGCCACGCGTGGACCTGCGCCAGATGCGCATCGGCGTCGGCCCGGTCGCCGTGTTCGGCGCCAGCAACTTCCCGTTGGCCTTCTCCACCGCCGGTGGCGATACCGCTGCGGCCCTGGCCGCCGGTTGCCCGGTGGTGTTCAAGGCCCACAGCGGCCACATGGCCACCGCCGACCTGGTCGGCTGTGCCATCCAGCGCGCCGCCGAGCGCACCGGCATGCCCAAGGGCGTGTTCAACATGGTGTTCGGTGGCGGCGTCGGTGAGTGGCTTGTCAAACACCCGGCCATCCAGTCCGTCGGCTTCACCGGCTCGCTGAAAGGCGGTGACGCCCTGTGCCGCATGGCCGCCGAGCGCCCGCAGCCGATCCCGGTGTTCGCCGAGATGTCCAGTATCAACCCGGTCATCATCCTGCCGGGCGCCCTGGCCAAGCGTGGCGAAGCCATCGCCCGAGAACTGGCCGGTTCGGTGTGCCTGGGCGCAGGCCAGTTCTGCACCAACCCGGGCCTGGTGATCGGCCTGCAGTCGCCGCAGTACAGCCAACTGCTGGCCGAGCTTGGCCAGCACCTGAGCCAGCAGGCCGGCCAGACCATGCTCAACGCAGGTGGCCTGCGCAGCTACGTCGGTGGCCTGGAGCACCTACACGCCCATGCCGGTATCGAGCACCTGGCCGGCCAGGCGCAGGCAGGCAGCCAGGCGCGCGCCCAGCTGTTCAAGGCCGATGCCCGCCTGCTGATGGAGTCTGACCCGCTGTTGCAGGAAGAAGTGTTCGGCCCGACCACTGTTGCCGTGGAAGTGCAGGACAACGACCAGTTGCGCGCCGCCCTGCTCGGCCTGCGCGGCCAGCTGACCGCGACCCTGATTGGCGAGCCGGAAGACCTGCAGGCCTTCGCCTGGCTGGTACCCGTGCTGGAAGAGAAGGTCGGGCGGATCCTGGTCAACGGCTACCCGACCGGTGTCGAGGTGTGTGATGCGATGGTGCACGGCGGGCCTTACCCGGCCACGTCGGATGCGCGCGGCACGTCGGTCGGCACCCTGGCCATCGACCGCTTCCTGCGCCCGGTGTGCTACCAGAACTACCCGCAGGCACTGTTGCCTGAGGCACTGCGCGACGGCAACCCGCTGGGGCTGCGCCGGCTGGTAAATGGCCAGTGGAGTGAGGGCGCGATCTGATCGCCCCTTGAAACCAGAAAGCCCCGCGCATGGCGGGGCTTTTCTTTTGGCTGTACCGACCTCTTCTCGGGCACGCCCGCTCCCACAAGTATCGCTGCACCCTCAAGATAAGGTGATCCCTGTGGGAGCGGGCGCGCCCGCGAAGAGGCCGGTACAAGCGACGAAGGCCTCAGGCCCCCTGCGCCTCGGCCTCTTCATGCGCCTGGCGCAAGCGCTCGCGGCTGTTGCTCAGGTGCATGCGCATGGCCATCTTCGCCCCTTCGCTATCACGCCGGGCGATGGCTTCGTAGATCGCCTCGTGCTCATGCATCAGCCGGCTCATGTAGTGCGCCTGGTCATCATGGGCCAGCCGCGCCGAATTCAACCGGGTACGCGGGATGATGCTGGTGCCCAGGTGGTTGATGATGTCGGCGAAGTAGTGGTTGCCGCTGGCCTGGGCAATGCGCAGGTGGAACTGGAAATCCGCCGACACCGCATCCGTGGCGTGGGCAGCCCCTTCGTTGAGTTCGTCCAGCGCCGCACGCATGCCGGCCAGCTCTTCGTCGCTGCGCCGCTGCGCCGCCAGGCCCGCCGATTCGATCTCCAGGGCAATGCGCAATTCCAGCACCGCCAACACTTCGCGAAGGGTGACCACGGTCGCCGGGTCGATACGGAAACCACCCGTTGCTGGCGCGTCCAGCACGAAGGTACCGATGCCGTGGCGGGTCTCGACCTGCCCGGCAGCCTGCAGCCGCGAGATCGCTTCACGCACCACCGTGCGGCTGACACCCTCTTCGGCCATGATCTGCGATTCGGTCGGCAGCTTGTCGCCGCGCTTGAGCTGGCCGCTGCGAATGCGCTCGGTCAGCACCGTGACCAGTTCCTGAGCCAGACTGCGCGGCTTGCGCCGGGTCTTTGCCTGTACCTGCTGCTCTGTCATTGCCCTGTATTTCACCTTGAAAGACAGCGCTCATCATAGCGCAAGCAGTTGTACGATCACATACACGCAGTGCGGTATTTCCCGGCGTCCGTAGGCGACACGCAGCCCTGAACGAATGGTCTGGGCAGCCTGGGTACCGGCTGGTTTCCCTGCGACCAAGGTTGCGCTCCGGCGCAGCCTTCCCCTTCACAGCAGCTACACAACCTGTCCGGCTTGCTGATGTTCCTTTCGCTGACCCTTGCAAGCGCACTGTGGGCCTGGTTGGGCAATCGCATTGCCGGCTCCAGGGCACTGGGGCTGTTTTCCCTGGCCTGCGTGGTGCTGGCGATCCTGACCGTCGTACTCATGGGCAAGGCAGCGCAAAGCGGCCAATGGTTCGGCCTGTACCAGCGCCTGAACTACGGCGTATCGGTGATCTGGGTCGCCAGCCTGCCTGGACCAGCCTTCGCACCCACCGCGCCAGCCCGTTGCGGATGGCAACAACCTGACGGCAATTTGCTGGCCCCCGGTAGCTGCTTGTGAAGGCAAACTTCGTTTTCCTTCAGATGCTTAGGACAGCAACATGCGAGTACTTCTAGCAACGATGGCCGGCTGCCTGCTAGCCACGCTCGCTTTCGGCGCCCAGGCACGGGCGCTGAGCCAGAACGATCGCCACACTTGCGGCTGGGGCGCACAGATAGCCGCCGAAGCGCAGCAGGCCAAGCTTTCCGGGGTAACCCTGTATGCCACGCGCAAGAAGTTGCAGGCGCGCAAATTCCCCAAACCGTGGATGCGCATGACCGCCTTCGGCATTACCGAACAGACCTACAACAGCCGCTCGCGGCTAAAGCCTGCAGCGATCAAGCAGACCTATTACGAGCAGTGCGTGCAACATGCGGTAGCAAGGCGATAAAGCTCTGGCTCTTTGGGCTGCGCTGTCGCGCAGAAAACAAATATCGCTCGTTTGAAGCGTCCTCTGCAGGAGCAGCCTTGTGCTGCGAAGAGGCCGGTACAAGCAATAGACAAGCTTTGTCAGTACCGGCCTCTTCGCAGCACAAGGCTGCTCCTACAGAACTTCACTAAACCAATGAGGCATGTGTTGTTCTATGAGAGCGGCCTTGGGCATTTGTTAAACTGATGAAAACTGTCGGACGCAACCAAGACCATTCGCAACATGGATGAACTACGCAAGATCGACCTCAACCTGCTGCTCGCCCTGCACGCCCTGCTGAGCGAAAAGCACGTCACCCGCGCCGCCTTGCGCCTGCACCGCAGCCAACCGGCGGTAAGCCACGCCCTGGCGCAGTTGCGCAAGCACTTCGACGACCCCTTGCTGGTGCGCCAGAACGGCCGCATGGCCTTGACCGCCCGCGCCCAATCGCTGGCCAAACCGCTGCACGACGCCCTGGGCAACCTCAACGGCCTGCTGGCCGCCCCACAGTTCGAACCGGCCAAGGCCCAGCGTCGCTTCAGGCTCTCGCTGTCCGACTATTCCTCGCGGATCATCCTGCCACCCCTGCTGCGCCACCTGCGCCAGGTCGCGCCCGGGGTAGACCTGGCCATCAGCCAGGCCAGCCGCGAAACCATGCTGGCCCAGTTGCTCGATGGTGAACTGGACCTGGCCCTGGGCATCTTCCCGGACTTGCCCCAGGCCATCACTGCGCAGCCGCTGTTCACCGACAGCTTCATCAGCGTTGCCGACCGCCAGGTGCTGCCGGCCAGCGGCGGCCTGGCCCTGGACGACTGGCTGGCCCGTCCGCATGTGCTGATGGCCATGCACCCGGATGCCTTCGATGAAATCGAACGCGCTCTCGCCGCGAAAGGCCTGCGTCGGCGGATTGCCCTGGCCTTGCCGCATTGGAGTGCGGCGGTCGAGGTGCTGGCCGGCACCGACCTGATCCTGACCGTGGCCAGCCGCGCGGTGGGCTCGCTGCACCAGCACAAGACATTGCGCCAGTTCGAGCCGCCACTGGCGATTGCTTCGTTCGATTACCAGCAGGCCTGGCACAGCCGCAAAGAGGACGACCCGGGGCATCGCTGGCTGCGAGAAACCGTGTGGGCGTGCAGCCAGCCGGGGCGCTGATCAGCCTTCCGACTGTTTCTCCACGGCAGGGGCATTGGCCGGCGAGCCTGCTGCCCAGGTGCCCTGCACCAGCAGAACGCCGCAGAGGATCAGCACCACACCCGCCAACCTGGCCAGACTGAGCGGCTTGCCTCCCAACCCCATCACCCCAAAGTGGTCTGCGACCACCGCCGTGATGATCTGCCCCGCCACCACCAGCACCAGGAACCCCGCTGCCCCAAGCCGGGGGGTGAGCGCAGCAGCACCGGCCACGTACAGCGCCCCCAGCACACCACCAATCCACAGCCACCAGGGCCCCTGCAAGGCCTTGCCCATGTCCGGCGCCGGCACCCTGAGGATCAGCAGCGCGGCGATCACTACCAGCGAACTTACCGTCAATGACGTGAACGCACCCCACAACCAGTGCCCCAGCGCCCGGCCGACGGCGGCATTACCCGCAGCCTGGAACGGCAGCACGGCACCGGCAAGCAACGCCAGGGCAAAGGGAAGTACCAGAAGGCACAAGGTCTTGCTGAACATGGCAGTCCTCATTGGTGACAGATGTTCAGGCGATGATCGGAAAATTCCCTTTATCCATGGAAATCGAAAGTGTGCACTCATGCTATTCGTCACATGGATACCAGCCAATTGGGCTAGGATGCTGCGCAGCCTCGCCGCCCGCGGCCTGAGCCGGCGGGTTCACGACTGAGGCCAGACCAAACCGTATGTGATGGAGCACATTCGATGACAGATGAACGTACAACCCTGATCGACCATGGGCAGTTGCCCACCCGCAACCTGGCCGAATGCCTGGCAGTGGATCAAAGGACCTTGGTCAGTGCACTGGCAGGCCAGTTGCCCGACACGCTGATCGAACAGCTGGCTACCTGCGCCGAAGAAACATGCTCGCAGGGCCTGTCAAAAAAAATTGCGGGGATCGGCCTTGCCCTTGGGCAGTGGCTGGAACCCGCACCTGCGCACCAGCGCCAGCAGGTGTTGGAGCAGTGCAGCGCGCACAGCTCCGATACGGTGCGCAGCTGGGCGGCCTTCGCCCAGGCGCACCTGTCGCGCACGGTCGATCTCGAAGCCGCATTGCTGGCCCAGCTGCGTTTTGCTCGCGATGAACATTTTGGTGTGCGCGAATGGGCCTGGATGGCCCTGCGCCCGCGCCTGGCTCAAGCGCTGGATGATGCCCTGGCCCTGCTTGCCCGGCATGCCGGCGACAGCAACCCACTGGTACGACGCTTCTGTATCGAGGTGCTGCGCCCACGTGGCGTGTGGTGCGAGCACATCGCCGCACTCAAGCAAGCGCCCGAAGTGGCCGAGCCACTGTTGGTGCCGCGCCTGGCTGAGGCAGACAAGTATGCCCAGGACTCGGTTGCCAATTGGCTCAACGATGCCAGCAAGACTCGGCCCGATTGGGTGATGCAGCTGTTCGAACGACATCCGCCGTCATGCAAGGCATCACGGCGGATCCATGCGCGGGCAACCCGTAGCCTGCCCCAATGAATGGTCAGCGCGAGGTTTCGACGCGCAGCACTTCGGTGTAGATCGCGTCGACCGTCTGGCCGACCTTGAGGTTTTTCATGCGTGCCTGCAGGTCAGGGTTCTCTACCTTGACCACCTGCAGCTTGCCCTCCGGCGGCAACAGGCTCACTTCATGCGTCTTGAGGTCGATCTTCTTGATCTGCGAGGTCACCCTGACCTGGCGGAACGCCTCGCCGCCCGGGTTGGGGTTGTCTGCCGTGGCGCGAATGGTACCGGACTCTTCAGTCGCCTTCGGTGCACCGCCCACCTCCGGGTTGAGCACATAGGCCACCGCACGGGTCACGTAGATGTCGACTTGGTCACCCACCTTGAGGTTGGGCAGCGCCTTGGCCTTTTCAGTGAGCTGGAAGGTCACATCCTTCTTGGCGTCAGGGCCTTTCACCGTGACCTGTCGGTTAGCCAGGTCGATGGCCGTGACCTGCGTGGTGACGTGGCTTTCCAGCGCCTCGCTACCAATGGGAATACCGGCAGCCTGCACCGTGAAGCTGAAGGCAGACGCCAGGGTGGCAACGGCAATGGCACGAGCGAGAGAGCGAATTGGATTCATAGGCCTGCTTCCATGTAATCGAGACCGGGTAGGGACGTGAAATGTTCACGCGCCAACAAGCATAGCCCTTGCCTGACACATTGCCGGCCCTTCCCCCTCACGACGCGTTTTGTCGCTTTTTCTGCCAGCTGCATTCTTGCAATAGCAAATACGAACTCTTTACACTTGCTTTACATTTGCAAATCATTACTATTCGTGACCTTCAAATACAACAAAGAGTCACCTGTAATGGCAAAAAAGTCTGTTGTCCCAGCATCCATTTCCGTGCTGGGCATTCTGGTTGTACCTGCTGTTCACGCGGTCCAATCTGAATCGCAGGGTTCCCTCGCCTTGCCCGCCACTGCGGTCACCAGCGCCTACGAGCAGCAAAGCTACAAGGCCAGCGAAAGCCGCAGCGCCATGAAGATCGACGCCCCGCTGCGCGACATCCCGCAAACCGTCAACGTCGTGCCCGAAAGCGTGATCAAGGACCAGGGTGCGCAGTCCATGGAAGACGTGCTGAAGAACGTGCCCGGCGTCGGCCTGTCCAACGGCGACGGCCAGCGTGACCAGGTGACCATTCGCGGCTTCAGCGCCATTGGCGACATGTACATCGACGGCGTGCGCGACGACGCGCTGTACTTCCGCGACCTGTCCAACATCGAGCGGGTCGAGGTGATCAAGGGCCCTGCCGCCGTGCTGTATGGCCGCGGCTCTTCGGGCGGCCTGATCAACAGCATCAGCAAGAAGCCGAGCTTCACGCCCAAGCGCGAAGTCGGCATGAGCTTCGACAGCGAAGGCAAGCGCCGCACCCAGTTCGACACCGGCTGGGCCGACCCGCAAAGCAACCAGGCCTACCGCGTGACCGGCGCCTTCGAAGACAGCGACACCTTCCGCGACGATGGCTATATCGACCGCAAGGCCATCGCGCCATCGGCCTACTTCCGCCTCTCCGACGACCTGGAACTGAACCTGGGCGCCACCTACCTGTACGACAAGCGCCTGATCGACTTCGGCATCCCGGCGCTGGGCAACCGCCCGGTAGATGTGGACCGCGACAAGCGCTTCGGCTCCGGCGATGCCGACCAGGACTACGCCCGCAGCGAAGTGTTCTCGCTGACTGCCAGCCTGGACTACCGCATCAACGACGACTTCACCCTGACCAACACCAGCCGGTACTACCGCTACGACCTGGACCGCAACAACACCTTGGCCGACAGCAGCCCTACGCGCTTCGTCACCGCGCCTGACGGCGAACTGCTGGTCAAGCTCAACCGTGGCAACGTCGCCCGCGACGAGTACGGCATGTTCAACCAGACGGAACTCAAGCAACAGGCGCAGCTTGCCGGCATGCAGCACAACCTGCTGTATGGCGTTGAAGTGGGCTTCCAGGACAAGCACCAGCGGGTGCTGAGCCAGAACAACGTGGCCCAGGTGCCGGTGTACCGCGACGCCCTGGTGCCGGTGCCGGAGCACGCCGCCAACCTGTCGTCCAAGGGCACCAACTTCCAGCAGACCGCCGGCCTGTATGTGCAGGACATGATCGAGCTGAACGAGCACTGGAAGGCCCTGGTCGGTGTGCGTTATGACATCTTCGGCCAGGAGTACGACGACGACCGCGCGCAGAACGTCGACCTCGACCGTACCGACAAGACCTGGAGCCCACGTGCCGGCCTGGTGTACCAGCCGGATAACATCCAGTCCTACTATGTGTCGGTCAGCCGCAGTTACCAGCCTTCGGGCGAAGTGTTCGCGGTCAGCCCGACCAACCAGCATCTGGAGCCGGAAGAAACCACCAACTACGAAATCGGCGCCAAGTGGGACCTGCTCGACAGCCGCCTGTCGGTGACCGCAGCGGTATTCCGCCTCGAGCGCACCAACATGAAGACCGCCGACCCGGCCAACCCCAACCTGACTGTGCTGGCCGGCGAACAGCGCACCGACGGTTTCGAAGCCACCGTCAGCGGGCAGCTCACGGACAAGTGGCAGATCTACGCCGGCTACGCCTACCTGGATGCCGAGATCACCAAGTCCAACAACAAGACCAATGGCGTGGCCAACGAAGGCCAGACTCCTACCCTGACGCCGCGTAACAGCGCCAACGTCTGGCTGGTGCGCACGCTGACCCCGGAATGGCGCGTGGCCGCCGGCGCCAACTACGTCGACGAGCGCTACACCGCACTCGACAACGTGGTGGTGATGCCGGGCTACACCACCTTCGACGCCGCGCTGCTGTACAGCGTGCCGCAGTGGGATGCCGCGCTGCGCCTCAAGAACGTGTTCGACCGCGACTACTATGCCTCCGCGCACGGTTCGGTTGACCTGATTACCCCAGGTGCACCGCGCACGCTGGAAGCCAGCTTCAACTACCGGTTCTGATCGCTGCCCCAGGCGCAAGGCCTTGCCATGGTGCAAGGCCTTGCGCTGCATCTGATGCAACGCAAGCGTTCACCGCTTCGCTTGAATGCAATATCCTGTGCAGTGTATGGCACCGGCCTTGCCAGTGTTCGCGGCGGTTCGACGCCTCGGTAAACCCACTCCCACAGGGGCAGCACCTTGCTTGCGATCGCAGAGTCCTGCACCTCGGTAAGGAGAGCATATGAGCAGTAAACCGATTCGCCCCTCCACGTCCTGGGCGCTGACCACCCTGCTCGCCTTCAGCCTGGCACTCACCGCCGGCTGCTCCAGCAAAGCCAGCAAGGCCAGGTACGCAACGCCGGCAACGGGCTCCAACTGCTTCGCCAAGGCCGTCCCCACCACCGGCGAAGGCGGCCTCGCGTGGGGCAATACGCTGAGCATTGCCCGGCAGAAATCGCTGAACAACTGCGTGCGTTATGCAAGCCGGTCAGGAGGCACACCGAAGACTTGCCAGGTGGTGATGGCCAAGTGCAAGAACTGAGCGCTTGGCCCGTGGGCTCAACCTCGAATGATCACCACTTCAAGGTACTCACTCGGCACCACCAACGACGACGAGCCGCCCACATTGCTTTCGTTCAGCAACTGGGTCAGATCCCGCTCCAGCGCCCCGGCCGCTTCCGGCTCCAGCGAGGCAAACGCTTTGTGCACCGGCCCGTACCAGGTGCGGAACACCTCGATGAAATGCGCCGCCGAGCGATAGCGGAAGTTGAAGTGCTGGCGGCTGACCTTCAATTCGCCCAGCGCCTCCTCGAACATCACGCGCAACTGTTCTTCATCACCCCAGCGTGAAGGCGGCAGAGCCCCGGCCGGTGGCGGTACATGCCGCCCGAGGGTCTTGAACATCTGCCCGACGAACCCTTGCGGGGTCCAGTTGGCCAGGCCGATCCGGCCACCGGGCCGGCACACCCGGCCCAATTCACGCGCGGCCTGGGCCTGGTCGGGCGCGAACATCACGCCGAAAGTGGACAGCACGGCATCGAAGGTGCCATCGGCAAACGGCAGCGCTTCGGCATCGGCGACCTGGAACACCACATTGAGGTGCTCGGCCCGCGCGCGTTCTTCACCGCGCTTGAGCAGCTCGGGCACATAGTCGGTGGAGGTGACACAGCAGCCGCGCCGGGCAGCAGCCAGGGTGGCATTGCCGTTGCCGGCGGCGACATCCAGCACCTGCTCGTCCCAGCGCAGGTCACAGGCTTCGGCCAGGCGTTCGCCAACCAGTTGCAGGGTGGTGCCGATTACCGCGTAGTCGCCACTGGCCCACGCGGCTTGCTGGCGGGCTTTGAGGGCATTGGTATCCAAAGGGGTGCTCATGGTCTGCGCCTTCTTGTTGTGCGCGGCCGAGGTCCTTCTGGCGGTCAACGCGCCATGGATCGAGAGGATGGGAGCAAAACGCTACGCGCCTGGCAGGCGAAGCGGCAAGACAGATTGGGGATAGCGGTTATTTGAAACCGATATATGAAGGCGATCGACGTCGCTGTAGGAGCGGCCTTGTGTCGCGATGGGCCGCAAAGCGGCCCCCGTTTTGGCATTGAAGCTGATATTGCCGGGGCCGCTTTGCGGCCCATCGCGACACAAGGCCGCTCCTACAGGAGTCAGGCGAACTTGGCCCGGGCCGCGTGCAGCTTCTTGTAGCTTTCGATCAGGCGCAGGTGGCGATCGAGGCCTTCGAGCTTCATGCTGGTCGGGGTCAGGCCATGGAAGCGCACGCTGCCGTCCACCGAACCCAGCACCGCGTCCATGCGCGGGTTACCGAACATGCGGCGGAAGTTGGCTTCGTAGTCGTCCATTTCAAGTTCGTCGTCCAGTAGCACTTCCAGCACCACGTTCAGCGCCTGATAGAACAGGCCGCGCTCGACGGTGTTGTCGTTGAATTGCAGGAACGCCTCGACCAGTTCCTTGGCATCCTCGAAGCGCTGCACAGCCAGGCAGATCAGCAGCTTCAGCTCGAGAATGGTCAACTGGCCCCACACCGTGTTCTCGTCGAACTCCACGCCGATCAGCGTGGTGATGGTGGTGTAGTCATCCACATCGCAGTTGTCCAGGCGCTTGAGCAGCAGCTTGAGGGAACGGTTGTCCAGGCTGTGCAGGTTGAGGATGTCGGCGCGGAACGACAAGGCGCGGTTGGTGTTGTCCCAGATCAGGTCCTCGACCGGGTAGATCTCCGAATAACCCGGCACCAGGATGCGGCAGGCGGTGGCGCCAAGGTTGTCGTACACCGCCATGTACACTTCCTTGCCCAGGTCCTCGAGGATGCCGAACAAGGTCGCGGCCTCCTGCACGTTGGAATCCTCGCCGTGGCCGGAGAAGTCCCACTCGACGAACTCGAAGTCGGCCTTGGCACTGAAGAAGCGCCACGACACCACGCCACTGGAGTCGATGAAGTGCTCGACGAAGTTGTTCGGCTCGGTCAGCGCATGGCTTTCGAAGGTCGGTTGCGGCAGGTCATTCAAGCCTTCGAAGCTGCGGCCCTGCAGCAGTTCGGTGAGGCTGCGCTCCAGCGCCACTTCCAGGCTCGGGTGGGCGCCGAACGAAGCGAATACGCCGCCGGTGCGCGGGTTCATCAAGGTCACGCACATCACCGGGAACTCGCCGCCCAGCGACGCATCCTTGACCAGCACCGGGAAGCCCTGCTCTTCCAGGCCCTGGATGCCGGCGACGATGGCCGGGTACTTGGCCAGTACCTCCTGCGGCACATCCGGCAGGCACAGCTCGCCTTCGAGGATTTCGCGCTTCACGGCGCGCTCGAAGATTTCCGACAGGCACTGCACCTGCGCCTCGGCCAGGGTGTTGCCGGCGCTCATGCCGTTGCTGAGGAACAGGTTCTCGATCAGGTTGGACGGGAAGTACACCACCTGCTGGTCGGACTGGCGCACGAACGGCAACGAGCAGATGCCGCGCGCGGTGTTGCCCGAGTTGGTGTCGTACAGGTGCGAGCCACGCAGCTCGCCGTCCGGGTTGTAGATTGCCAGGCAGTGCTCGTCGAGGATCTCGGCCGGCAGCGCATCGCGCGGGCCGGGTTTGAACCACTGCTCGTTCGGGTAGTGCACGAACGGCGCGTTGGCCAGGTCCTCGCCCCAGAACTGGTCGTTATAGAAGAAGTTGCAGTTCAGCCGCTCGATGAACTCGCCCAGCGCCGAGGCCAGCGCAGCCTCCTTGGTCGCGCCCTTGCCATTGGTGAAGCACATCGGCGACTGGGCGTCGCGCACATGCAGCGACCACACGTTAGGCACGATGTTGCGCCACGAGGCGATCTCGATCTTCATCCCCAGCCCGGCGAGGATGCCCGACATGTTGGCGATGGTCTGTTCCAGCGGCAGGTCCTTGCCGGGGATGTAGGTGCTGGTGTCCGCCACCGGCATCAGCAGGCCCTGGGCATCGGCATCGAGGTTGTCGACCACTTCGATCACGAACTCGGGGCCGGTCTGCACCACCTTCTTCACGGTGCAGCGGTCGATGGAGCGCAGGATGCCCTGGCGGTCCTTCTCGGAAATGTCCTCGGGCAGCTCGACCTGAATCTTGAAGACCTGGTTGTAGCGGTTTTCCGGGTCGACGATGTTGTTCTGCGACAGGCGAATGTTTTCGGTGGGAATGTCGCGGGTCTGGCAGTACAGCTTGACGAAGTAAGCCGCGCACAAGGCCGAAGACGCCAGGAAATAGTCGAACGGCCCCGGGGCCGAGCCATCACCCTTGTAGCGGATCGGTTGGTCGGCGATCACCGTGAAGTCGTCGAACTTGGCTTCGAGACGGAGATTGTCGAGAAAATTGACCTTGATTTCCATGCGGGATTACCGTGATTTAAACGTGCAAAACGAAATTGGCCGGCATTATCCGGGTTTTCGTTGCGGAAGTCCTCCTCACCTCCAAATGCGCTTTCTTGTAGGAGCGGCCTTGTGTCGCGATGGGCCGCAAAGCGGCCCCTTACAATACTGCATGCTGCCAAGACCCCGGGGCCGCTGCGCGCCCCATCGCGACACAAGGCCGCTCCTACAGGCGATAGCGCACATCGCCGCTTGCGCATTTCACCGAATTGCTTGCCTGATCCTCTGAACCTGCCCCCGTCAGCAGACCGGCGGTCACCCCGCTGTGCTAGCGTTTCTGCACTGGGGAGCACCGTATTCCCCGATCACAAGAAACCAAGCGACAGCAACCGTTGACGGGCAGGTGAACCATGGAACTACGCATCAACCAGAAGACCTACCAGGTCGAGGCAGACGCCGACACGCCCCTGCTGTGGGTGATCCGCGACGACCTGGGGCTGACCGGCACCAAGTATGGCTGCGGCCTGGCCCAGTGCGGCGCCTGTTCGGTGCTGGTGGACGGCAACGTGGTGCGCGCCTGCGTCACCCCGGTGGCCGGCGTGGTCGGGCGCGAGGTGACCACCATCGAGGCGATCGAGGCCGATGCCGTCGGCAAACGGGTGGTCGCGGCCTGGGTCGAGCACCAGGTGGCCCAGTGCGGCTACTGCCAGTCCGGCCAGGTAATGGCGGCAACGGCGCTGCTCAAGCACACGCCCAAGCCCAGTGACGCACAGATCGAGGCAGCCATGGTCAACCTGTGCCGCTGCGGCACCTACAACGCCATCCATGCTGCCGTGCATGAGCTGGCCCAAGGGGAGAAGGCCTGATGAACACACCAGTCGATACCCCCGCCGAACTGCTCAAGCTGCAATTGGGCGAAACGGTCAACCTGTCGCGTCGGCGCTTTCTTGCCGGCACGGCTGTCGGTGCCCTGGTGCTGGGTTTCGGCCTGCCCATGGGCTCGGCCCGCGTGCAGGCAGCCGCCGCAGCAACCCCGGAGCGCGGTACCCAGGTGCCGGCGTTTCTGGAGATCCGCCCGGACGGCAAAGTACGCCTGCTCAGCCCGTTCATGGAAGGTGGCCAAGGCCCCTTCACCGCCATGGCGCAGATCGTTGGTGAAGAGCTGGACGTCGACCCGGTCAATTTCGTGGTCGACAGCGCGCCGCCCGGCGAAGCCTATGTAGTGATGGAAAACGGCATGCGCATCACCGGCGGCAGCATGTCGGTGCGCATGAGCTACCCGACCATGCGCCGCCTGGGCGCCCTCGCCCGGGCCATGCTGCTGCAGGCGGGTGCCGAGCAGCTGGGCGTGCCGGTCGAAGAACTCTCCACCACGCCGGGTCACGTGGTACATACCACGACTGGCCGCTCCATCCCCTACGGAGAACTGGCCGGGCGGGCCATGGACCTGCCAGTGCCAGACCCGGCCAGCGTCAAGCTGCGTGACCCCAGCCAGTTTCGCTGGATCGGCAAGCCGGTACGTCGCCTGGATGCCTACGACAAGTCCACCGGCAAGGCGGTGTACAGCATCGACATCAAGGTCGACGGCATGCTCCACGCTGCCGTGCAGCACGCGCCACGCCTGGGTATGACCGTCGGCAGCCTGCGCAACGAAGACCAGGTCAAGGCCATGAAGGGCGTGCATTCGGTGCATCAGTTGCCGGGCGCCGTGGCCGTGGTAGCCGAACGCTGGTGGCATGCCAAGCGCGCGGTCGAGGCCATCCAGGTTGACTGGAAGGAGCCTGCGGCCGACAGCCCGGTACGGCCGATGCCGGCCGACTTCTCCAGCGATGGCTGGCGCGAGCACCTGGCCACGGTCACGGGCCCGGCGCGCGACGACGAAAACCAGGGCGATGTGGCCGGCATGCTGGCCAATGCCAAGACCCGGGTCGAGGCAACCTACCATAACCAGTACCTCAACCACGCCCAGTTGGAGCCGCCGTCGGCACTGGCGCGCTTCAACCCGGACGGCACCCTGGAGGTGTGGCTGCCCAACCAGGCGCCGGACATGTTCCGTGACGACATTGCCAAGCGCACCGGCCTGGCCCCGGCACAGATCACCTTGCATTCGCCGTTGCTGGGCGGTTTCTTTGGCCGCCACTTCCTGTACGACTCGGCCAACCCCTACCCACAGGCCATTGCCTTGGCCAAGGCGGTCGGCCGGCCGGTGAAACTCATCTGGAGCCGCGAGGAAGAATTCCTCCGCGATGTGCTGCGCCCGGTCGCCGTGGTGAAATTCCGGGCCGGGCTGGATGCCGACGGCCTGCCAGTGGCCCTCGAAGCCGTGAGCGCCACCGAAGGCCCGACCGAGGCCCTCGCAGGCAAGCAAGGCGAAAAGCTCGACCCGACCGCGCTCGAAGGCCTGTCGGGCAAGTCCTACGCCATCGCCAACAAGCGTATCGCGCAGATCTACGTGAAAGGCCCGGCCATGCTCGGCTACTGGCGCTCGGTGGGCAACTCGCTGAATGACTTCTTCTATGAGTCGTTCCTCGACGAACTGGCCGACAAAGGCGGCAAGGACCCGTTCGAACTGCGCCTGCACCTGCTGCGCGACAACCCGCGCCTGACCAACCTGTTGCAGGCCGTCGCCGAGCTTTCCGGCGGCTGGAAGCGCGGGCCGTTCACCGCCGAGGACGGCAGCAAGCGGGCGCGTGGCGTGGCCATGGCCTCGCCGTTCGGCTCGGAGGCAGCGGTCATTGCCGAGGTATCGATCGAGAACGGCCAGGTCAAAGTGCACGACATCTGGCAGGCCATCGACCCGGGCAGCATCGTCAACCCGGCGATCATCGAGCATCAGGTCAACGGCGCCGTCGCCCTGGGCCTGTCGCAGACACTGCTGGAAGAAGCGGTGTACGTGGATGGCAAGCCGCGCGCGCGCAACTACGACCTGTACCCGATCTTGCCGCCATCGCGCATGGCCAGGGTGCATGTGCGCATTGTCGAAAGCGGGGCGAAGATGGGCGGCATCGGCGAGCCACCGTTGCCCGCGGTGGCACCGGCGGTAGCCAACGCAGTCGCGCAGCTGTCCGGCCAGCGCGTGCGCAGCCTGCCATTGAGCCGCCATACCTTCAGCTGAGCACACAAGGACGCCCCATGACCCATCGTTTCGCAAGAACCGCTGGCTGGCTGGCGCTGCCGTGCCTGGTCGCGGCAGGCCTGCTGGCCTGGTACGTCACCCGCGAGCCTGCCTCGCCATTTGCCGATGCGCAGGCCACCACCGCGGACCCGGCGCTGGTCAGCCGTGGCGAGTACGTAGCCCGCCTCAGCGACTGCGTGGCCTGCCACAGCCTGGCGGACGGCAAACCGTTCGCCGGCGGGCTGGAAATGGCCACCCCGCTGGGGGCGATCCACGCCACCAACATCACCCCCGACCGCGACACCGGCATCGGTGGCTACAGCCTGGCCGACTTCGACCGTGCCGTGCGCCACGGCGTAGCCCCCGGTGGCCGACGGCTGTACCCGGCCATGCCCTACCCGTCCTACGCCAAGCTCAGCGATGACGATGTAAAGGCGCTGTATGCCTTTTTCATGCAAGGCGTGCAGCCGGTGCAACAGGCCAACCTGGCCAGCGACATTCCCTGGCCGCTGAACCTGCGTTGGCCCATCGCCTTGTGGAACGGCCTGTTCGCCGCCACCACGCCCTACACCAACCAGGCCGGGCAGGATGCCCAGTGGAACCGCGGCGCCTACATCGTCCAGGGCCCTGGCCACTGTGGCAGCTGCCATACGCCGCGTGGCCTGGCCTTCAACGAAAAGGCCCTGGATGACAGCGGCAAGCCGTTCCTCGCTGGTGCCCTGCTCGATGGCTGGTATGCACCGAGCCTGCGTGCCGACCCCAACACCGGGCTGGGGCGCTGGAGCGAAGCCGAGATCGCGCAGTTCCTCAAGACCGGGCGCAACCGGCATGCGGTGGTATTCGGCTCGATGACCGAGGCATTCAACAACTCCACGCAGTTCATGAGTGACGACGACCTGGCCGCCATCGCCCGCTACCTGAAGTCGCTGCCCGGCGACCCGCAACGCGACGGTGCGCCGTGGCAATACCAGGCCGAAACGACGGCGGCGCGGCTCGACAGCCCTGGGGCGCATACCTATGTAACCCGCTGTGCGTCGTGCCACGGCATGGACGGCAAGGGCCAGGCCGAATGGATGCCGCCTTTGGCCGGCGCTACTTCGGCACTGGCCAAGGAAGACGCCTCGGCGATCAACATCACCCTCAATGGTTCGCAGCGGGTGGTGACGGCCGGGTTGCCCGATGCCTATCGCATGCCGGCCTTCCGTGAGCAACTGAGTGACCAGGAAATTGCTGATGTGCTGGGTTTCGTGCGCAGTGCCTGGGGGAACAATGGTGGCGCGGTGAATGCGCAGGCGGTGAGCAAGTTGCGTGGGCATACCGACCCGGCCAGCAGTAGCCCGATCATTTTGCACATGCGCTGAATTTTGGTGGCTGTACCGGAGTCCCCATGGAAAGCATCGACCTGCTGGTCCTTCGCACCACCCGAGACTGGCTCGCCGCCGGCCATCGCACCCTGCTCGCCACGGTCGCCCGCACCTGGGGTTCCTCCCCCCGCCCGGTGGGCTCGATGATGGCCCTGCGCAGCGACGGCCGTGTGGTTGGCAGTGTCTCTGGCGGCTGCATCGAGGACGACCTCATTCACCGCTACACCAGTGCCTACGCCGGCCCCGGCATGCCCAGCGGCCTGCCCCAGGTGGTGCGCTATGGCGTCAGTGCCGACGAGGCCCACCGCTTCGGCCTGCCCTGTGGCGGCACCCTCGAACTGGTGCTGGAATTCGCCCCGTCGCTGCCACACCTCGAACAATTGCTCGCCGGCCTCGACGGCGGCAGCCTGGTACGGCGTGGGCTCGACCTGCGCAGCGGCAAAGCCAGCCTCAGCGCCACCACCACGCCCGAGCTGTTCAGCTTCGATGGCCAGCACATGCTCAGCACCCTCGGCCCCGGCTACCGCCTGCTGTTGATCGGTGCCGGCGCGCTGGCCGAATACCTGGCGACCATGGCCCTGTTCAATGGCTTCAGCGTTTCACTGTGCGACCCGCGCCCCGAGTACACGGCAGGCTGGAACGTTGCCGGCGTCAACCACCTTGCCGGCATGCCGGACGACGTCGTCCGCGCCTTTGCCCCGGACCTGCGCAGCGCCATCGTCGCTGTCAGCCACGACCCCAAGCTGGACGACCTGGCACTGCTCGAAGCGCTGCACAGCCCGGCGTTCTATATCGGTGCCATCGGCTCACGGCGCAACAGCCAGCTGCGCCGCGAGCGCCTGATCGAACACTTTGGCGAAAGCGAAGCGTCGTTGCGGCGCCTGCACGGCCCTATCGGCATTTATATCGGTAGCAAGACCCCGGCCGAGATTGCCGTCAGCGTCATGGCCGAGATCCTCGCGGCGAAGAACGATGTCACCCTGCCCGGCGCAGTCAGCGTGACCCGGGCCAAGGAAGCCGAGCAACTGGCCCGGTCCCTGTAGGAGCGGCCTTGTGTCGCGATGGGGCGCGAAGCGGCCCCGGCGATATCTGCGGCGAAGCTGAAAACAGGGGCCGCTGCGCGCCCCATCGCGACACAAGGCCGCTACAAGGGACCGCATACCAGGCTGCTATTGCCAACGCTCCAGGTTTTGCTGCAGCAGTTGCTCCGGCAATGCCCCGGCAACGATCTTTTCCATCTCCCTTGTCAGTGCCTCACGCAGCTTCGGCTGATTGCAGGGCGAGTCATGCGAAAGCGCCAGGTACAGCCCTTCGCTGGATACCGGTGGCTCCAGCACCTGTAAATTGTCGGCAATCCCCAAGGTGCGTGCCAGCGCCAAGCCGGGATACTGCTCGTACACCACGTAATCGCTGCGCTTGTGCATCAACTTCTCGAATGCCTGCCTGGCACCGGGTACCGCTTCGAGGGTGAGGTTGGTCCTGGCGTAGTCGTCGAACTGCTGGCCGTGGCTGTTGTTGACCAGCGTGCCGCCTTTGCGACCCTTCAGGTCGGCCCATTGCTGGTAGGCAAAGGTATTGTCCTGGCGCACCCAGATAACACTTGGGGTATACAGGAATGCCGGGGTAATGAAGTCCATCTGCTGCTGACGGGTCTTGGTCAGAAAGTACCCGGCCATCAGGTCGATCCGGCCCGTGCGCATTTCTTCCTGGGCGCGCGACCACGGCCCGCCGTAGACCACCTCGATTTCCAGCCCCAGTTGCTTGCCCAGGTACTTGAGCAGATCGGCATTGGCACCGATCAGTTGCTGGGGGTTTTGCGGGTCGCGCCACAGGTAGGGGGGGTATTCCGGGTTGCCGGTGGCAGTCAGCCGCCGGCATTCCTCATGCGCTACCGCCGCCAGCGGCAGCAGCAGGCACGGCAACAGCAGCAAGGCGTGGCGAAAGCAGCGCTCGATCATCGACAACCCTCGGCACATGTGACATCCGCAGACCCGGAGCGGTGGCCAATGGTTGCCACGTCCTGTGGTCGACTGCAGCACCCATCTGTGCGTGCTGCAGACAGTCTGGACCATGTATGGCCATCAGGTTGGCCTTTTATCGGCCAGATGGAGCGCCCCTCGTACTTCAGGCCCCCTGCCGGCGCATCGCCAGGATCGCCGCGCCAAAACCGATAAAGGTGGTGCCCACCACCCGGCTCACCCAGCGCGACAGGGACGGCCGGGTCAGCACGCCCTTGGCCCGCGCCGCCAGTGCGGCATACAGGCTCAGCGAAACCAGCGACAACGCTACGAATATCCCGGTCAGGATCAGGAACTGCGGCAACAGCGCCGCCCCCTGGTCGATGAACTGCGGGAACAGCGCGGTGAAGAACATGGTCGCCTTGGGGTTGGTCACTGCCGTGAGGAAGGCCGACTTGTATAGCTTCAGCGGCGTGGGCCGAACCTTGGCCACACCCTCTGCGTCGCCCTGCGCCAGCATCGGGCTCTTTTTCAGCAATTGCCGCGCGCCCAGATAGAACAGGTAGCCCGCCCCCAGGATCTTCACGGCGTTGAACAGCATTTCGGAACTGGCCAGCAGCGCGCCCAGCCCCAGCATGGCGGCTGCCGACAGGCAGAACAGGCCCGAGCCATTGCCCAGCGACGACCAGATCGCGCTGCGCTGGCCATGGGCAAGGCTGTTGTTGATGGCCATCAGGGTGGCAGGGCCGGGGCTGGCGATCGCGATGGCAGCGACCAGGGTAAAGGCAAACAGCGAGTGAGAATCCATTTTCAGGCTCGTCAGACAATCAGGAAAAATTGCGCACAGGGTGCGCAGGTTCAGTCGCCATTCTGCCGCTTGGCCGCCTTCTTGGCGATAGCCTTCATCCGCGTTGCCGCCCGCTGCACGGTGGCCATCTTCTCGGGGCGCTTCATGCCCCGCCATTTGCGAATTTCGTCACGGCTGCGACCGCAGCTCACGCACAGCTCGCTATTGAGCTGGCACAGCGAGACGCAGGGGTTGTCGATGTCTTTGGCCATGCCGCCACTCAGCCGGGCATTTCAGCCTGCGCGCGCTCGGCGGCGGCGTGGAACACCTGGCGTACTTCTTCGGCCTTGACCTTGGTGACCGACCTGGCAGCCAGCAGCTCGTCGACCACGCGCAAGCCCTGTTCCAGGGCGGTGGCCAGTTGCTCGAGGTCGGAGGCGTCAGCGATATCACCCAGATAAGGAGCGATGAGATACACGTAACGGTCCTGCAGCTTGAGCGCTTCCAGCGC
Source organism: Pseudomonas sp. 13159349 (assembly GCF_013305685.1). NCBI lineage: Bacteria > Pseudomonadati > Pseudomonadota > Gammaproteobacteria > Pseudomonadales > Pseudomonadaceae > Pseudomonas > Pseudomonas sp. 13159349. The sequence continues at coordinate 3,553,318 of NZ_CP045553.1, forward strand.
GTCGAGGGCTTTCTGGAACCGATCGGCAGCGGCAGGGCTCATGCTCAATTTATCGAAATGAATCAGGCTCACACGGTCAGTGGCCATCTGGACGAATCTCCGTTTCCTGGTACGGCCAGGCCCACAAGCGGCAGCGCTTCTACGATGCCCGGATGTGCAGGCCTGGGTAATGCCCACAGGGTACCAGAACCCGAGGCAGAAAGGGCCATCGCCCCCAGAACTAAAAGTATCTGGCAGGTCGCGCAATGGACGTCCCGGGGCGTTATCGGGACAGGAGCCGCCGTTTAGTGCGCAGGATAATCCCGCCAGCAATCTCCCCGCCGAGGCAGTCATCGAACTCGGTAGCCCACACAAAACTACAAGCCTGCACCAGCCGGTAAGCCAGAAAGGGGCCTCATCATTCATGGCAAAGGAACACATCACCGAAACGCTCGACCTTGGCGTGACGGATCCCTCGAAAACCGCGGAAGCACGCCAGGACCGGCGTTTCGAGGGCAAGCTCGACTGGATCGTCTTTGGTTTCACCAGCCTCCTGGCCATCGCTTTCGTCCTCTGGGGCTTCCTCAACCAGGCAAGCCTCGCCAGCAGCGCCTCCAGCGCGCAATCCTGGGTCATTCTCAACTTCGGCTGGTTCTTCGTGCTTACCTCCACGCTGTTCGTGGTGTTCGTGCTGTGGCTCGCCGCCAGCCGGTACGGTCGGGTCCCGCTGGGCCGTGATGGCGAACAGCCAGAATTCCGCACGGTGTCCTGGGTGGCGATGATGTTCAGCGCCGGCATGGGCATTGGCCTGATGTTCTTCGGCGTTGCCGAACCGCTGTCGCACTATGTATCGCCACCACCAGGGACGGCCACCGGGCAGTCCAGCGAAGCGATGCAGGTGGCCATGGCCACAACGTTGTTCCACTGGACCCTGCACCCCTGGGCCATGTACGCCATCGTCGGCCTGGTGATTGCCTATGGCACCTTCCGCCGCGGCCGCTCGCAGCTGATTTCCGCCGCCTTCCGGCCGTTGATCGGCAAGCATGCCAACGGCCCGCTCGGCCGCCTGATCGACATGATGGCGATCTTCGCCACGCTGTTCGGCTCGGCGGCCTCGCTGGGCCTGGGCGCGCTGCAGATTGCCGGTGGCCTGGAATACAACGGCTGGATCGAAAGCCCCGGCAAGCTGTTCTACATCTCGATCATCACCCTGCTGACCATTGCCTTCGTTACCTCGGCGGTGTCGGGCATCGGCAAGGGCATCCAGTGGCTGTCCAACACCAACATGGTGCTGGCGCTGGTGCTGGCGGTGTTCGTGTTCATGGTCGGCCCGACCCTGCTGATGCTCAACCTGCTGCCAACCTCGATCGGCATCTACGTCAAGATGCTGCCGGAAATGATGGCCCGTACCAACGCCAGCGGCGGTGAACAGATGAACAACTGGCTGGCCGGCTGGACCGTGTTCTACTGGGCCTGGTGGATTTCCTGGACGCCGTTCGTGGGCATGTTCATCGCCCGCATCAGCCGCGGCCGCACCATCCGCCAGTTCGTTACCGGGGTGCTGCTGGTACCGAGCCTGGTCAGCCTGGTGTGGTTCACCATCTTTGGCGGCGCGGGTATCGACGCCCTGCGTGAAGGCGCCTTCCAGCTGGCCAATGGTGCGGTCAACAGCAACCACGCGCTGTACCAGTTGCTGGACAGCTACCCGCTGGCCTCGGCGACATCAGTGCTGGTGATGGTTCTGGTGGGTATCTTCTTCGTCTCCGGTGCCGACGCGGCCTCGCTGGTGATGGGCACGCTGTCGGAACACGGCACCACCACGCCATCGCGACGTACGGTGATCTTCTGGGGTGCGCTGACCGGTACGGTGGCGGCGATCATGCTGGCAATCGGTGACCCGCGCGACCCCGGCGAGGCACTGACCGGCCTGCAGAACCTGACCATCGTCGTGGCCCTGCCGTTCGTGGTGGTGATGGTGCTGCTGTGCCTTGCGCTGTACCGCGACCTGCGCAAGGACCCGATGATGCTGCGCCACCTGCGCGGCAACGAACTGATCGAGAAGGCCGTGTTGTATGGCGCGGTGAAGCATGGCGAAGAGTTCTACATCGTGGTGCAGGAGAAGAAGACTTCGACCAAGCCGGCGTCGGCAGAAGCCGAAGTGACCGGCAACTGACCTGGCAAGTTTGTGGAATCGGGGGCTGCTGCGCAGCCCCCGATCAAGATGCCCTCACTGCCGTGATCAGCCCTTCAACGCCGCCTCTATCCTGGCCACATCGATCTTGCCCATCTGCATCATGGCATCAAACGCCCGCTTGGCCGCCGCCCGGTCGGGGTGGCCGATGGCTTCGATGAGGATGCGCGGGGTGATCTGCCACGAAATCCCCCATTTATCCTTGCACCAGCCGCAGACACTGGCCTCCCCGCCGTTGCCGACAATGGCATCCCACAAGCGGTCGGTCTCGGCCTGGTCCTCGGTGCTGACCTGGAATGAAAACGCCTCGCAATGCGTGAAGGCCTTGCCTCCGTTGAGCCCCACGCAGGGAATACCCATGACGCTGAACTCCACGGTAATCACGTCACCCTGTTTCCCGGATGGATAATCAGCAGGTGCCTGATGCACCGCTATCACTGTCGTGTCAGGGAAGACGCTGGCGTAAAAGTTCGCGGCCTCCTCGGCGTCGTTGTCGTACCAGAGGCAGATTGTGTTCTTGGCTGTCATGGTCTTGTTCCAAGAAAGGGTCTGAGCCTTTGAGTCTAGTCTCACAGTCGCCGGTTGAAGTCCTGCAACATCCTGCAGACATTTCCGACATCAGGTAGTGAACCTGCTGACAAAAAAACGGTCTTTCGCTGACGGTCAACCCACCGACCGGTTCATCGGCCCAGTCACCGGGCCTACTTTTTGTCCTGTTTCAGCGAAGACCCAACATGCCCGATTCCCGCCCAACTGCTTCCGCCCTCACTGCCCTGCGCGGCGGCCTGATCGCCACCCTGGTGGCCCTTGCCGCACCGGTGCACGCCGAAGAGCCTGCCAGCGATGCACGCTGGGTCAGCGACAGCCTGAGCACATACGTGCGCAGCGGCCCCACCGATGGCCACCGCATTGTCGGTACGCTCAAGTCCGGGCAGAAGCTGACCCTGATCGGCAGCCAGGGCAACTACAGCCAGGTGCGCGGGCAGAACGGCGATGTGGTGTGGATTCTCAGCAACGACCTGCAGTCGGTGCCAGGCCAGGGCGAGCGCCTGCCGCAGCTCGATGCCCAGGTCGCGGACCTGACCGGGCAGCTGAAGAACATCGACGACAGCTGGAAGAATCGCGTACAGGGCATGCAGGAAACCCTCGATTCACGCAAGAAGCTGATCGACGAACTGGAAGCACGCAACAAGGCGCTGAATGAACAGCTCGACCAGAGCCAGTCGCAGCTGCGCGATACCCAGGCACGCCTGGGGGACGAGAACAAGCAGGTGATGATGCGCTACATGGTGTATGGCGGCAGCATTGCCGGCGCGGGCTTGCTGGCGGGGCTGATCCTGCCGTCGCTGACCCGTGGGCGCAGGAAGAACGATCGCTGGTTCTGAAGACGGCGCCAGCCTGCGCTGGCCTCTTCGCGGGTAAACCCGCTCCCACAGTAACCACGCTGGCCTTGAGCCTGTTGGAGATACTGTAGGAGCGGGTTTACCCGCGAAGAGGCCAGCAAGGGCTTACTTGCTACGTGCCTTGTTGTAAATAGTCTTGGCTTGGTCCGCCGAGGCCTGACACTGAGTCATATCGCCCTTGCTCTGAGCATCCTTGGCATTTTGCAAGTGGACTTTGAAGTCATGGGCCATGCCGCCATGCATTGCCTGGCCACTGGCCTTTTCGAAATCCTCAAGCTCCTTGATCTTGGCCGCACAGTTGCTCGCCGGGTCTGCGTGTGCGGCAAAACTGAGGACCGAGGCAATCACCAGCAAAGGTATGCATTTAGTGGATTTCATGGAGCGTTCTCCTGGAAAACCTGAGGGGTCGTCGAGATGACACTGGCTCGACGCAGCAAACAGCATAGTCGGCCATACGCCCCGGCGCCTCGGCTCAGCCCGGGGGCTATGCCCCCTCGGCAAACAGGAAATCGATGAACACCCGCACCCGCAACGGCATGTGCCGGGCCTGGGGGTAGATCAGCATGAACGGCCGCGAGGTGCCGCCAAACTCGGCGAGTACTTCCACCAGTTCGCCACTGGCCAGTGCGTCCTGCACGGTAAAGCGGTAAGCCTGCATCAGCCCGCCGCCGTGGCGCACCAGCGTGGCGGTGGCGAGGAAGTCGCCCAGGCAGGTGAACCCACCCTGGGTTTCGATCTCCACCTGCTGGCCATCCTGAAGGAAGCTCCACGGCGGGCGGCGGCCACTGCTGGGCAGTTCGAACTGGATGCACTCATGTTGCAGCAAGTCGTGCGGTGTTCGTGGCGTGCCGGCACGGGCCAGGTAGCCCGGCGTGGCCACCACCACCAGTTCGGCATCTTCCAGGCGACGCGCCACCAGCCGCGAATCGGCCGGCTCGCGGCCACGAATGGCCAGGTCGAACGGCTCCTCGGCAAAGTCGACGTTGCGGTTGCTGACATGCACATCCACCTGCACCTTGGGGTAGCGCTGGCGAAACCGCGGCAGCAGCGGCAACAGCCGGTGATGAGCATAGGGCGTGGGTGCACTGATACGCAGCAGACCGCTCGGCTCGACCTGCCCGCCCGTGACCTGGCGCTCGGCCTCCACCAACTGCCCCAGTGCCTGCCGGCATTGCTGATAGTAGGCCTGGCCGGCTGCGGACAGGCGCATCTGCCGGGTGGTGCGGACGAACAGGCGCACACCCAGGCGCTCTTCCAGGCGCGCCACGCTGCGGCTGACCGCCGCCGGGGTAACGCCGGCTTCCGTGGCCGCAGCGGTGAAGCTGCCGCTGTCGGCGGCCAGGCAGAACAGTTCCAGGCTGCCCAGTTGCAGGTCATCGAAATGGCGGGTCATGTCGGCTCGATTGATTACATGATGTATCGATTGAAATGCCCAGCGCCTCATTTTTCAAGTGCTGATTGCAACCTACAGTGGCTTCACACCGAGCCCATAGCTCACTTCACTGGAGATCATGCACATGAACACGCCACGCACCGTCATCATTACCGGGGCCTCGAGCGGCCTGGGTTTCGCCCTGGCCGAGGCCTTCCTCGAACGCGGCGACAACGTGGTCGGCAACGCCCGCAGCCAGGCCCGCCTTGAGCAAGCCGCCGCCCGCCTCGGCAACCCATCGCGCTTCATCGGCGTGGCTGGCGACATCGCCGAGCAGGGCACGGCCCAGCGCCTGTTCGCCAGCGCCGAGCAAGCCTTTGGCGGGGTCGACCTGCTGATCAACAACGCCGGCATCTTCATTGCCAAGCCGTTTGCCGAGTACAGCGAAGCGGATGTCGACGCCCTGGTCGGCACCAACCTCAAGGGCTTCTTCTACCCGGCCCAGGAAGCGGCGCGGATCATGACCAGACAAGGGCATGGGCAGATCATCGCCATCACCGCCTCCATTGCCTTGCAACCGGACACCCGCGTGCCGGCCCTGCTGCCGGTACTGGTCAAGGGTGGCCTGAACCAGGCGGTGAAAGGCCTGGCACTGGAACTGGCAGCCAGCGGCGTGCAGGTGAATGCGGTGGCACCGGGGATCATCGATACACCGCTGCATGGCGGCAATACGCAAGGCATGGGCGCGCTGTCACCCAGCGGCCGCACCGGCTCGCCACAGGATGTCGTGGATGCAGTGTTGTACCTGGCCGACTCACGCTTCGTCAGCGGCGTGATCCTGCCGGTGGATGGCGGTAGCACCGCTGGCACCTGGCATTAACAGAGGAGCGAGCAACCATGCCTTATGTCCATATTCGCGTGACCGATGAAGGCGTCAGTGCTGAGCACAAGCGCCAACTGATCGAACAGACGACTTGCATGCTGGAGCGGGTGCTGGGCAAGCCGCCGGCCAGTACCTTTGTGGTGATCGAGGAGGTACCGACCGATAACTGGGGGGTTGGCGGCGAGACAGTGACTGCGGTGCGGGCCCGAGAGCGGGGTTGAAGCTTGGGGCCGCTGTGCGGCCCTCTCGCGACACAAGGCCGCTCCTACAAGAGGTCGCGTTCCCATGTAGGAGCGGCCTTGTGTCGCGAAAGGGCTGCAAAGCAGCCCCCAGGGCCCTCACTGGCGCAACCGCTCCAACGCCTGCAACACATACCCCGTGGCCCGCTCCACCTGCCCTTCCCGGCAGGCAATGCCCAGTTGCCGCCACAACCCCGGCCGCAGCGGCCGGCGGGCAATGCGCCGGTCCAGCTCGGCCGACTCCCCCTCCTGCGGCAGCAATGTCGCTCCATACCCGGCCCCGACCAGGCTCTTGATCGCATCGTTGTAGTTCAGCTCGATTCGCGGCTCAGGGTACAACCCCGCTGCCGCGAACCACTCGCCGGTCACCCGCGAAAGCTGGGTGCTGCTGTCGTTGAGGATCAACGCCCGCTGCGCCAGCCAGGCCGGCGTAACCTTGGCCGGTGGCTGCCAGTCGGCCGGCACGTAGGCCAGGATCGGGTCGCGCCGCCAGGGCGTAACCGCAAGCCCTTTACCGGCCACCTGTGGCAAGGCCACCAGGCCGATATCCAGCGTGCCCTCGCGCAGGCGCGCCAGCGAGGCCTGGGAGGTCAGCACCTGGACCTGCACATCGATCCCTGGGTGCACCGTACGCAGGTGCTCCAGCGCCTGCGGCAGCAAGTGGGCGATGGCACCGGTGGAGGCGCCCAGGCGCACTCGGCCGGTCAGGCCCTCGACCTGCCGGCGCACTTCATCCAGCGCCAGGTCGGCGTCGGCCAGCAGGCGTCGGGCACGGGCCAGCAGGGTTTCGCCGATGACCGTGGGCCGCACCTGGCCGCGGGTGCGGGTGAGCAACGGTGCGCCAATGCGCGCTTCCAGCTCGGCCACGTGCAGGCTGATGGTGGGCGGTGCCAGGTTGAGCTGGCGGGCGGCTTCGGCAAACGAGCCCAGGTCGGAGATGACCACCAAGGTGCGGAGGCGATCGAGGCTGATTTCGCGCATGGGCCAATCTCGTTCAGAAAAGATGAATATATCGATCATCATATTCAAATTTTCTTTACCAGAGCCACAAGCGAGCATAGGCCATCCCTACCCGACCGGACTTTGACCATGCACACACCTGTTGTCTTCATCGACGGTGACCAAGGCACCACCGGCCTGCAGATCCATGCCCGGCTGCAAGGCCGCAGCGATCTGCGCCTGCTGACCCTGCCCGAAGCCGAACGCAAAGACCCGCAACGCCGCCGCGAGGCAATCAACAGCGCCGACATCGCCCTGCTGTGCCTGCCCGACGATGCCGCCCGCGAGGCCGTGGCGGCGATCCACAACCCGCAGGTGCGGGTGATCGACGCAAGCTCCGCGCACCGCACCAGCCCAAGCTGGGTCTATGGCCTGCCGGAGCTCGACGAGCAGCAAGCCGAGCGCATCGCGCAGAGCAAGCGCGTCAGCAACCCCGGCTGCTACCCCACCGGCGCCATCGCCCTGTTGCGCCCACTGGTCAAGGCCGGCCTGCTGCCAGCGGACTACCCGCTGAACATCCACGCCATCTCCGGCTATTCCGGTGGTGGCCGCGCCTCAGTCGAACGGCATGAACAGCCCGCCGCCGGCAAAACCCCGGCCCTGCAACTGTACGGCCTGGAACTGGCGCACAAGCATGTGCCGGAAATCCAGCAGCACGCCGGACTGTCGGCGCGGCCGATGTTCATGCCCGGTTACGGTGCCTACCGCCAGGGCATCGTGCTGAGCATCCCGCTGCAGTTGCGCCTGCTGCCCGGCCAGGTCAGTGCCGAACAGCTGCAGGCCTGCCTGCAGCAGCACTACCAGGGTGCCCGCCACGTCCAGCTGATGCCCCTGCACCAGCACGGCGCGGCGCCGAACCTCGACCCCGAGGCGTTGAACGACAGCAACGACCTGCGCCTGGCGCTTTACGCCAACCCTGAGCATGGTCAGGTGCTGCTGACCGCAGTGTTCGACAACCTCGGCAAAGGTGCCTCCGGTGCGGCGGTGCAGAACCTCGACCTGATGCTCGGTGCATTGCAGGTACAAGGCTGATCGGCAAAAACGGTTAGACTGTACAGCCCGCGCCCGCATGGCGCGGGCCGTCCATCTACCCGCCGGAGCCCGCCCCCCGATGTTCATCCTGAGCCGCCTCGACAGCGTGCCGCCTGAATCTTTCCAGAACCAGATCCGCGAACTGGTGATCCACCACGTCGGCGAACTGAGCAGTGTCGCCATCAGCGCCGACAACCCGCTGTACCCGCTGTACCAGTACGGCGTTGGCATGGAAGTGCACCAGTACCTGCAAGCACTGGACGGCACCCGCGGCCTGGCCGTGGCGCTGACCCTGGCGCTGGATGCCGAAGAGCCGGACCAATTGCTGGGGTTTGCCCTGTCGCTGCCGGCCGAGGACGATGAACAGGCTTGCGCCCTGGCGTTCCTGGCCGTGCGCGCCAGCCATCGTCGCCAGGGCATCGCCCGCGCCCTGCTGGGCGACCTGCAGGCACGCCATGCCTGCGTCGAGCTGAATGCCTTTGCCAGCCAGGTACCGTGGTTCGAGGCGATGGGCATGCAAGTGGTGGCCGCCAATGGGCCGCAGGTGCTGATGAGCAGTACCGGGCGGGCTAGCGGCGCGCTGATCGGGCGACTGGATATTGCGCCGATCTACCAGACGGCGGAAGTGATGCAGATCCATACCTACCTGCTCAACCAGCAGGGTGAGGATGCGATGATCGAAGCGGAACAGATGCGGGATGAGCGGCTGGACGAACTGACCGCTCAGGCCCAGGAGTGTGTACGGCAGCGCAAGACCGTGCATTGATCCAAGGGCCTGTTCGCGGGCTTGCCCGCTCCCACAGGGATGTCACAAGGCCAAACTGTGGGAGCGGGCAAGCCCGCGAAGAAGCCGCACTGGCCCCTCAGCCATGCACCCAGCGCCGATGCAGCCCACGCGCCAGGGCATCCAGCACAAACCCCAGCACCCCGATCAGCAGCACCATCGCCATCAGCTCGGAATACGCCAGCCGGTCGCGGGTATCGAGAATGAAGTACCCCAGCCCCGCACTCACCCCGAGCATTTCGCACGGCACCAGCACGATCCACAGGATGCCGATGGCCAGGCGCACGCCGGTCAGCACATGGCCGATCACCCCGGGCACGATCACCTTGCACAAGGTCTCCCGGCGCGTGGCACTCAAACTGCGGCTCAACTGCAACCAGCGTGGGTCCAGCTGCCTTACCCCGGCCGCCGTGTTCAACAAGATCGGCCACAATGCGGCAAACGCCAGCAGGAAGTAGATAGGCTGGTCCCCCACGCCCATCAGCATCACCACCACCGGCATCCACGACAGCGGCGAGATCATGCGCAGGAACTGGAACGCCGGCGTGGTCGCCGCCTCCAGGTGCCGGTAGCTGCCCACCAGCAAGCCCAGCGGCACGCCGATCAGCAGCGCCAGCAGCAGCCCGACCAGGATACGTTTGAGGCTGACCCAGATATGCCCGTACACCTCGCCCTGCCCCAGCAACTCGACCAGGCTGGCCAGGGTCGCTGCCGGCGAAAAGCGCGCCGACAGGCCATCGGCCTGGCCGAACAGCGCGACACCGGCCCACCACAGCAGCAACAGACCCAGCAACCCGGCCAGCCCCAGGCCGGCATGAACGACATGCGTGCGCATCAGACCGCGAACTCCTCGCTACGCTCGAAGTTATCGGCGATGCCGAACACCGACGGCCCGCCAACGGTAGCAATGGCGTTGCGCACGAAGCGGTCGTCGACCAGGTCGCGGGCGGTCTGTGCCGGGTCCAGGCCGGCCAGGAACGCGCTGTCGCCCTCGATCAAGGTGGTTTTCAGGCGCTTGACCAGTTCTTCGGTGTAGCTGGGGAACGGGTAAGGCTGGAAATCGATGCGCTTTTCGTCCCACTGCTGGTGGCGAATGGCGCCACTGGCAATATAACCGGCCCGGTCCTCGGCGGCCGGGGCCAGCACTTTGCCGAGCACCGCTGGTTCATGCGGCGTGTACTTGTTGGGGCCGGCCTTGGACAACAATGCAGCGGCCTCGGCGCGGTGGTCACGGGTCCAGTGCTGGGCCTTGACGATGGCGTTGACCACCTTCTGCGACCACTCCGGGCGGTTGTTCAGGTCATGCTCGTGCATGAACACCACGCAGCAGGCGTGGTTGCGCCACACATCGCCGGTAAAGCGCTGCACGCGGCCAACCTTGAGGTTCTCGGCCAGAGCGTTGAAGGGCTCGGCGACGATATAGCCAGCGATGCGCTTGCTGGCCAGTGCAGGCGGCATGTCGGACGGCGGCAGCACCAGCAGGTTGACTTCGTTGCCGGCCAGTGGCGCATTGGCCGGCTTCGACACCGGGGTCAGGCCGTTGTCGTCGAGCATCTGTTGCAGCACGACGTTGTGGATCGAGTACCAGAACGGGATGGCCACGGTCTTGCCGCCCAGCTGTTTCATGTCGCTGATGTCCGGGGCCACGGTCAGCCCCGAACCGCCCACGTGGTTCCAGGCCACCACCTTGGCCGGCACCTTGCTGGCGTAGCGGGCCCACACGGTCATCGGCGACAGCAGGTGGATGACGTTGACCTGGCCGGAGATGAACGCTTCGATCACCTGCGCCCAGCTGCGCAGCAGCACCGGGCGCTCGGCCTTGATGCCTTCGGCCTCGAACAGGCCGTTGTTGTGCGCCACCAGCAGTGGCGTGGCGTCGGTGATCGGCAGGTAGCCAATACCCACCGGCGCGTCCGGCTCGGCGGCGGCCCGGGCCTGCAGGCTCGACAGCAACGGCAGTGCTCCGGCGGCCGTGAGCATGGCGCCGAGCTTGAGGAAATCGCGACGCGAAGAAGAGGAACAGCAGTCATCCATGCACATGGACAGCCTCCGAGGGCAACGGGGTTGGGGTAGGTTCGACTGTGCGGCTTGCCCGCCGAAGGGTTTTGAGGATTTCGATGCGCAAGGCGCCCAGTTCCTCGACCCGCTGCGTCCGTGGTTGCGGCAGGTCGATGTGCCACTGGCCGAGGGTGTGCGCTGGGTGGTTGCCCAGTAGCAGGACCCGGTCGGACAGCAGCAGGGCTTCGTCGATATCGTGGGTGATCAGCACCGCTGCCGTGTTGTGGGTGGCGATCAGTTGCAGCAGCAGTTGCTGCATGTCGGCCCGGGTCACTTCATCCAGCGCGCCGAACGGCTCGTCGAGCAACAGCACTTCGGGCTGGCGGGCCAGGCAGCGGGCCAGCGCGGTGCGCTGGGCCATGCCGCCGGACAACTGCGCCGGGTACTGGCCACGGGCATGGGCCAGGCCCACGGCGGCAATCGCATGGTCGATGCGTGCGCGCCGTTCGGCGGCGGCAAGTTTCGGCTGGCGGGCGAAGTCCAGGCCGAAGGCGACGTTCTTCTCCAGGTTCAACCAGGGCAACAGGCTCGGGTCCTGGAAGGCCACCGCCAGGCGTGGGTGCGGGCCCTGCAGCGGCTGGCCGTGCAGGGTCACGCTGCCACCGCGGGGCTGCTGCAGGCCGGCCAGCACACGCAGCAGGCTGGACTTGCCGACCCCGCTGGGGCCGAGGATGGTCACCACTTCGCCGGGTGCCAGCTGCAGGTCGAACTGTGCCAGCACCGCCTGCCAGCCACCCTCGCGCGGGTAGCCCAGGCTGATGTCGCGGGCTTCGAGCAACACTGGGCTCATGCCGCGCCCGCCTGGCGTTGCAGTTCGGCGCGCAGCTGCACCAGGCTGGGCGTGACGATCGGCACGAAGGCCGACTCGCGCCAGCGGCGGGCAAAGCCTTCACCGTACTCGCTTAGGTAGGCCTTGCCACCACTGGCCTGCAACTCCAGTTGCACGGCGTCGGCAGCGCTTTCGGCCAAGGTGATGCGCAGCTTGAACAAGGCTGCCGGCTGCTGCTGGAAGCGGCCATCGAGCAGGCCCTGCTTGAGCTCGTTCACGGTGTTTTCCAGGCGTTCGCTGAGCACCTGACGTGCTTCGTCGAGGAACGAGGCACGGCCATGCAGGTGTGCCTGCACTTCCGCCAGCGCCCGCCGCGCCAGGCCAATGGCCATGCCGCACTGCAGCGCCAGGAACGCCGGGCGTACCCGGGGCAGGAACTCGCGGGCATTTTCGTGCAGCAACCAGCCACGCTGCAATTGCACCTGGTGGAAGGCCAGTGCTGCGGTGTTGCTTGACTGCAGGCCCATCAGCTGCAGGTCGTCGGAACGCTCCAGGCCCTGTGCGTCGGACGGGATGGCCAGCACGAACGGTGCACCACCGGCTTCATCTTCGATAGCCGCAGCCACCACGAAGCCGCTCTTGCGCAAGTTGGTCACCCAGTGCAGGCGCCCTTCCAGCTGCCAGCCATCGGTTTGCGGGCGGCCACGCACCTGCAGCGCTTCGATGCCGGACAGGAACTTCATGGCGTTGGACAGCCCGGTGGCGCCGGCCAGTTCGCCAGTCAGCAGGCGCGGCAGCAGGCGCTCGCGCAGGGGCTGGTTGGGGCTGTGCAACAGGTATTCGATGAAGGCGCGCTGGCCCCAGCAAACGAACGCCGCTGCCAGCGAGCGGCTGGCGATCGCGGCGATGGCCTCGACCGCGTCGCTCACCTGCCCGCCCGTGCCGCCCAGGGCCGGGTCGACACCGACGCGCAGCAGCTGCGATTCGGCGATTTGCGCCAGCACCAGCTGCGGCTCGCATTGGCCCCGGTCAATGGCCTCGGCATTGGCATCCAGCCATTGTCGAAATGCACAATCTTGCATGGTCTTGCTCCTTTGAAAACGCCGGGGCCGCCTGGCGGCCCATTCGCGGCACAAGGCCGCTCCTACAACGATCGCGGTACGACCGGTGTCACACGCAGATCATGCAGAAGGTTGCCAGCGGTACTTGCCGAGCTCGTCATTGAGCGGCGTCTGGGCGAACACATTAGCAAAGTTGCACAGGGTTGCGAGGCTCACGCCCAGAATCACCTCCAGGGCGTTGCCTTCGCTGAAACCGGCTGCGCGGAAGGCCTGGTAAGTGGCCTCGCTGACATTGCCGCGGGTGGCGATTACTTCGCGGGCGAACGCGGCCAGGGTTTCATACCGGGCATCGGGCAGCTCGCCACGGGCACGCAGGGCATCGACCACCTCCTGCGGCAGCTTGGCCTTGTTAAGGGCCACGGCCGTGTGGCCGGCCACGCAGAAGTCGCAGCCATGCTGGGTGGCGGCAATCAGTTGCACCACTTCACGCTCGGCCAGGCTCAGTTCGGCTTTGCCGTTGAGTGCCGAAACGGTCACGTAGGTTTCCAGCGCCGCCGGGGCATTGGCCAGCACGCCCAGCAGGTTGGGGATGAAGCCGGAATTCTTCTGGGCGTTCTCGAGGAACGGACGGGCCGCTTCCGGGGCGCTCTGCAGCGTGTGTAAAGTAATGCGCGAGGACATGGAGTGGTCTCCTTTGATGAGTGTCACTACAGTCTGTTGGTTATAAGAACTACCCTCCATATTCATCAGTCGCCTTTCCTTGCTCTTGAGTCTTTGCATTAGATGATTTCGTCCAGCCACCTTGTCGATTGGTTATTAGAGGGCCTGGAGCTCGATGCCAGCCTGTTCCATGTGGGCCGCTACTGCGGCGGCTGGCACGCCAGCACCGAAGGCATGGGCCGGGCCAGCTTCCACCTGGTGGTGCAAGGACATTGCTGGCTGCACATCGACGGGCAGCCCGAGGCACTGCGCCTGGAGGCCGGCGATGCGGTGTTCCTGCTGCGCGACCTCGGCTATCGCCTGGCCAGCGACCAGGACCCTGCCAGTGCCTGCGCCCAGCCACGCCAGCAGATGCAGGCCATGGACGTTGATGCGGTCGATGGCGTGGGCCTGGTATGTGGTTTCTTCCACTTCAGGCCGGGGTTGTCGGCGCTGATCGTCGACGGCCTGGCCGACTGGATATTGCTGCGCGCCGATGAACCGGCCGGGCATGCGGCGGGGGCGTTGTTCGAGCTGATCCTGGAGGAGTGCCGGCGCGCCGCCGGGCCTTCCCAGGCGTTGCTGGAGCGGCTGACGCACTTGCTGTTCCTGTATGTGCTACGCCAGCAGGTGCATGCCGGGCAATCGCTGGGCGGGCTGGTCGCCCTCGCCCGGCAACCGGCGTTTGCCGGTTTGCTGGAGCAGTTGATCGAGCAACCGGGGCAAGCGTGGACGCTGGAAAGCATGGCCGCCTGTACCGGGTTGTCGCGGTCGGCGTTTTTCAAGCGTTTCAATGAACTGGCGGGGCAGTCGCCGGGGCAGGTACTGCTGGCGTTGCGGATGCGCCTTGCCAGTCAGTTGCTGCGCACGGGGCATACCGTGGAGCAGGTGGGGGCACAGGTGGGGTATCAGTCGGTGGCGGCATTTACCCGGGCGTTTGCCAAAGCGGTGGGGGTGCAGCCGGGGGCGTATCGGCGGCAGCATGAAGGGCGTTAGCCTGCACTGGCCTCTTCGCGGGTGAACCCGCTCCCACAGGGGTATCACAATCTCTGAAAAGCAGTTCCTACATGCAACGCGATTCCTTTGTAGGAGCAGCCTTGCGCTGCGAATGGGCTGCAACGCAGCCCCTGTTACAGCAACGCCAATCTGTCAGTCATTCACACTCACAACCCGCCCCGCCTTCTCGGCAGCCTTGCCCCGGGTCGCCAGGCAGTAGTACAGCGGCACCGTCACCAGCAAGCCGAACAGCCACGACAGATCAGCCCCTTCGACGATATTGGAATACGGCCCCACATACAGCGACGTGTTGGCAAACGGCAACTGCACCAGGATGCCGCAGGCATAGGCAATGATCGCGTGGTGGTTGAAGCGGCCATAGATGCCGCCGTCAGCACTGAAGATCGAGGCGATATCGTACTGGCCCTTCTTGATCAGGTAGAAGTCGATCAGGTTGATCGACGCCCACGGCACCAGCACCAGCAGCAGTGCCAGGATCAGGCCGATGAACTGGCCGATGAAGTCCGCCGAGGCATTCAGCGCTACCAGGCCGCAGCCCACCAGAATCACCGAAGCCAGCACCACCCGCACCTTGATGCTCGGCGTCCACTCGGCGACGAAGGTCTGGATCGCGGTGACGATCGACAGCACTGCGCCATACAGGTTGAGGGCGTTGTGGCTGATGATGTTGAGCAGGAACAGCACCATCAGGATCGGGCCCAGCCAGCCGGTGGCCTGCTTGACCGCATCCATTGCATCGGTGCCTTCCGGCACGCAAAGCACCGCCACCGCACCAAAGCTGAAGCACAGGATGGTGCCCAGGGTAGCGCCGAAGTAGGTGGCCCAGAACGGCTTGGCAATGCCCACTTCACGCGGCAGGTAGCGCGAATAGTCGGAGGTATACGGCGAGAAGCTGATCTGCCAGATGGTGCCCAGCGACACGGTGGCGATGAAGCCCGACAGGTTGAACGCGCCACGGCTGAAGAAGTCGGCCGGCAGTTCCTGGGCGAACATCATGATGAAGCCGGCCAGCAGCGCCGAACCCATCACCCAGGTACCGATGCGGTTGAGGATGTGAATGAAACGGTAGCCGATCACGCCAATGGCGGTGGCACTCAGCGCACCGATCACGATCGCGCCGGGCATCGGCACGCTCGGAGTGATGCCGTGGATGGTCTTGCCCGCCAGGACGATGTTGGAAATGAAGAAGCCGACATAGATCAGTGCGGTGAAGAACACGATCAGCAAGGCGCCGTAGCGGCCGAACTGGCCACGGCTCTGCACCATCTGCGGAATGCCCAGCTGCGGTCCCTGCGCAGAGGCAAGGGCAATGACCACGCCCCCGACCAGATGGCCCAGCACGATGGCGACCAGCCCCCATAACAGGTTCAGGTGGAATACCTGGACCACCATGGCGCCGGTGACGATGGGCAGTGGCGCGATGTTGGTACTGAACCAGAGGGTGAACAGGTCGCGCGCCTTCCCGTGGCGCTCGGCAGGTGGAACGTAATCGACCGTGTGATTCTCGACAAACTGGTGTTGCGACGACGGTTGGGACATAGGATTCAGCTCGAAAGGTCGTTTTTATCTTTGTAAGGAAACCGCATCTAGGCGGCCTCTCAGCTGCGGACCATATTATGGTATTCCAAACTTTTGACAACACTGATCCGTAGGAAAAAACGCCCACTGATCCGCTCGCGCAACCCCTGCGGCAAACCGCCTCACCGCTCAAGCCCACGGTATACGCGGGCTTGAGCCGTTCATCGCGCAACACCCCCGCTTGAAAATTCCGCTTGCAAAATAGGTATTACGGTATACCATCAGACACATCAACGATAAAAACCGCGGACCACCGCAGCCCTATAGAGGTACACCAGATGATCGACGCAACCGTCTACAAGCATGTCCTGGGCTCCTTCCCGTCCGGCGTTACCGTCATCACCACCCTGGACGACGATGGCTCGGTCGTCGGTCTGACCGCCAGCGCCTTTTCCTCCCTGTCGATGGACCCGCCGCTGGTGCTGTTTTGCCCCAACTACACCTCCGACTCCTACCCCGTGCTGATCAGGCAGAAGCGCTTCGCCATTCATCTGTTGTCCGGTGAACAGCAGGCCGAAGCCTATGCGTTCGCCAAGAAGGGCAAGGACAAGGCCAGCGGTATCGAGTGGTCCCTGAGCGAACTGGGCAACCCGATCCTGGCCGGGGCCACCGCAGTCATCGAATGCGAACTGTGGCGCGAATACGAAGGTGGTGACCACGCCATCATGGTCGGCAAGGTGCACAACCTGATCGTCCCTGAAGAGGCGCCACGGCCGATGGTGTACTGCCGCGGCAAGATGGCCAGCCTGCCGGCCTTTGCCTGAAGCCTATTCTGAATCGAGACCGCTGGTGCCAACCCTGCCAGGCGCCAGCCCCTTTCAAGCGTTGAGGAAAGCCCCATGAAATTTTCGTTGTTCGTGCACATGGAACGTTGGGATGAACAGGTCAGCCACCGCCAGCTGTTCGAAGACCTGACCGAACTGACCCTGATGGCCGAGCACGGCGGTTTCAGCACCGTGTGGATCGGCGAACACCACGCCATGGAATACACCATTTCGCCAAGCCCGATGCCGCTGCTGGCCTACCTGGCTGCGCGCACCGACAAGATCCGCCTGGGCGCCGGCACCATCATCGCGCCGTTCTGGAACCCGATCCGCGTGGCGGGCGAATGCGCCCTGCTCGACGTGATCAGCAAGGGCCGCATGGAAGTGGGCCTGGCCCGTGGCGCCTACCAGTTCGAATTCGACCGCATGGCAGGTGGCATGCCGGCCACCGACGGCGGCAAGGCTCTGCGTGAAATGGTGCCGGTGGTGCGCAAGCTGTGGGAAGGCGACTACGCCCATGACGGCGAAGTGTACAAGTTCCCCACGTCCACCAGCGTGCCGAAGCCCTACAACGCCGTACCGCCGATGTGGATCGCCGCCCGCGACCCGGACTCGCACAACTTCGCCGTGGCCAATGGCTGCAACGTGATGGTGACCCCACTGATGAAGGGTGACGAGGAAGTGCTGGACCTGAAGAACAAGTTCCAGGCCGCCCTGGACAACAACCCGGGCGTGCCACGCCCGCAACTGATGGTGCTGCGCCACACCCACGTGCACAGCCCGGCCGAGCCGGAAGGCTGGAAAGTTGGCGCCCAGGCCATCTCGCGCTTCTACCGCACCTTCGATGCCTGGTTCGGCAACAAGACCACCCCGGTCAACGGCTTCCTCGAGCCGAGCCCGGAATCGAAGTTCGCAGAAGTGCCGGCGTTCGAGCTGGAGAACATCCGCAAGAACACCATGATCGGCACGCCGGAAGAGATCATCGCGCGTATCAAGTACTACCAGGAACTCGGCGTCGACGAGTTCAGCTTCTGGTGCGACAACAGCCTGCCCCACGCCGAGAAAAAGAAGTCGCTGGAGCTGTTCATCAAGGAAGTGGTGCCGGCGTTCGCCTGATTTCCCATTACCTGAAACATTGCGGGACGCGCCCGCTCCCGTGGGCCCTGCGGCCCGCGTGAGCGGGCTTTTTTTTGAAGCCTGCACCGGCCTCTTCGCGGGCTTGCCCGCTCCCACAGGGACAGCACAGGCCATGAATGCCGTGCGATCCCTGTGGGAGCGGGCAAGCCCGCGAAAAGGCCAGTACAGAAACCGCAGGAATCAAGGCATCAGGCCACCTTTCGTCCCCTCGCAAGAGAAATTTCCAGCCACCTATTGCACAACAAATATTATGGTATACCATCAGACAACAAGAGCTGATAACCCTCACCAGGAGCCACCCATGAGTTTCGAAATCCGCAAGATCGTCACCTACTCCGAAGAGACCCGCATCGAAGGCGGCAAGGCCACCGACAAGCCGGTGACCATGGTCGGCCTGGCCGTCGTGATCAAGAACCCATGGGCCGGTCGCGGTTTCGTTGAAGATCTGAAGCCGGAAATCCGTGCCAACTGCTCGGACCTGGGTGCCCTGATGGTCGAGCGCCTGACTGCAGCCATCGGCGGCGCCGACAAGATCGAAGCCTACGGCAAGGCCGCAGTCGTCGGTGCCGACGGGGAAATCGAACACGCCTCGGCGGTGATCCATACCCTGCGCTTCGGCAACCACTACCGTGAAGCGGTACAGGCCAAGAGCTACCTGAGCTTCACCAACAAGCGCGGCGGCCCGGGCACCTCGATCCAGATCCCGATGATGCAGAAGGACGACGAAGGCCTACGCTCGCACTACATCACCCTGGAAATGCAGATCGAAGATGCCCCGCGCGCCGATGAAATCGTCGTGGTCCTGGGCGCCTCCGACGGCGGCCGCCTGCACCCGCGCATCGGCAACCGCTACATCGACCTGGAAGAACTGGCTGCCGAAAAAGCCAACGCTCAATAACAACAACCAAGACGGGCCGGGGCGTGGCGTGCTTACCCGCCGCGCCCGACCTTCAAGGAGCGCCCTCCATGATTCAGCCTGTCGCTGAACGCACACCCGCCGGCACCAGCTACCTGTCCGTCGGCCAGGGCCAACCCGTGGTACTGATCCACGGCGTGGGCCTGAACAAGGAAATGTGGGGCGGTCAGTTCGTTGGCCTGGCCAACGACTACCGCGTCATCGCCTACGACATGCTCGGCCACGGCCAGAGCGCGCTGCCAGCCGCCGACATTGGCCTGGAAGGTTATGCTGCACAACTGGCCGAACTGCTCGACCACCTGCAGATCGCGCAAGCCACCGTGATCGGCTTTTCCATGGGCGGCCTGGTCGCCCGGGCGTTCGCCCTCGAATACCCACAGCGCCTGGCTGCACTGGTAGTGCTCAATAGCGTGTTCAACCGCACCCCCGAGCAGAGTGCCGGCGTTATCGCCCGCGCCGCCCAGGCTGCGCAGCTTGGCCCCGACGCCAACGTCGACGCCGCGCTCGACCGCTGGTTCAGTCGTGAATACAAGGCTGCCAACCCGGCGCAGGTCGCCGCCATTCGCCAGGTGCTGGCAAGCAATGACCCGCAGGGTTACCACACCACTTATTCGCTGTTCGCCACCCAGGACATGTACCGCGCAGGCGACCTGGGCAGCATCCAGGTGCCGACGCTGATCGCCACCGGCGAACTCGACGCAGGCTCCACCCCGGCCATGACCCGCCAGCTCGCTGCCAGCATTCCTGGCGCGCAAAGCGTGGTCCTCGCCGAACAACGGCATATGATGCCGGTGGAAGCACCGCGTGAAGTCAACAAGATGCTGCTGGACTTCCTCGCGCAAGCCCGCACCCTCACCGAATCCGCCAAGGGGATTGTTGCATGACCCTCGTTCGTTTCCAGATGTGCATCGACGGCCAATGGCGCGATGCCCAGAGCGGCAAGACCTTCGACAGCCTCAACCCGGCTACCGCCCAGGCATGGGCGCAATTGCCCGACGCCGACGAGGCCGATGTCGAGCTGGCCGTGCAGGCCGCCCAGCGCGCCTTCGACAGCAAGGAGTGGCGCAGTATCACCGCCACCGCGCGCGGCAAGCTGCTGCGTCGCCTGGGTGACCTGATTGCCGAAAACAAGGAACACCTGGCCCAGCTGGAAAGCCGTGACAACGGCAAGCTGATCCGCGAAACCCGCGGCCAGGTCGGCTACCTGCCAGAGTTCTTCCACTACACCGCAGGCCTTGCCGACAAGCTTGAAGGCGGCACCCTGCCGCTGGACAAGCCCGACCTGTTCGCCTACACCGTGCACGAGCCGATCGGCGTGGTGGCCGGGATCATCCCGTGGAACAGCCCGCTGTACCTCACCGCCATCAAGCTGGCCCCGGCCCTGGCCGCCGGCAACACCATCGTGCTCAAGCCGTCCGAGCACGCCTCGGCGACCATCCTCGAGCTGGCCCGCCTGGCCCTCGAGGCCGGCTTCCCGGCTGGTGTGGTCAACGTGGTCACCGGCTACGGCCCCAGCACCGGCGCGGCGCTGACCCGCCACCCGCTGGTGCGCAAGATCGCCTTCACCGGCGGCGCCGCCACCGCCCGCCACGTGGTGCGCAGCAGCGCCGAGAACTTCGCCAAGCTGTCGCTGGAGCTGGGCGGCAAGTCGCCGAACATCATTTTCGCCGATGCCGACCTGGACAGCGCCATCAACGGCGCCGTGGCAGGCATTTATGCCGCCTCCGGGCAAAGCTGCGTGGCCGGCTCGCGTCTGCTGGTGCAGGACGAGATCTTCGACGAGTTCGTCGAACGCCTGATCGCCCGCGCCAGGCGCATCCGCATCGGCAACCCGCAGGACGACGCCAGCGAAATGGGCCCCATGGCCACCGCGCAACAGCTGGCCGTGGTCGAAGGCCTGGTGGCCGCTGCCAAGGCCGAAGGCGCCAAGCTGCACATGGGCGGCAAGCGTGCCGAGGTCGAGGGTGACGGCTGGTTCTACGAGCCGACCCTGTTCGAGTGCGACAGCAACTCGATGACCATCATGCAGGAAGAGGTGTTCGGCCCGGTTGCCGCGGTAATCCGCTTCAAGACCGAGGAAGAGGCCCTGGCCATCGCCAACGACTCGCAGTTCGGCCTGGCCGCCGGCATCTGGACCCGCGACCTGGGCCGTGCCCACCGCCTGGCCCGCGACGTGCGTTCGGGGATCATCTGGGTCAACACCTACCGTGCCGTGTCGGCCATGGCGCCGATCGGCGGGTTCAAGAACAGCGGCTACGGCCGTGAGAGCGGCATCGATTCGGTGCTGGCCTATACCGAGCTGAAGACGGTGTGGATCAACCTGTCCACCGCGCCGATGCCCGACCCGTTTGTGATGCGCTAAGAGGTAGCACGAGATGATCGAACCAGGCATCTACAAAGACGTGATGGGCTCGTTCCCGTCCGGCGTCACCGTGGTCACCACCCTGGACGCCGACGGTGGCATCGTCGGCATCACCGCCAGCGCGTTCAGCGCGCTGTCGATCGAACCGGCGCTGGTGCTGTTCTGCCCCAACTACGCCTCCGACACCTACCCCATCCTGCGTGACAGCAAGCAGTTCGCGATTCACCTGCTGTCCGCCGACCAGACCGCCGAGGCCTATGCCTTCGCCGGCAAGGGCAAGGACAAGGCCAAAGGCATCGACTGGCACCTGAGCGAGCTGGGCAACCCGCTGCTGGCCAAGGCCACGGCGATCATCGAATGCGAGCTGTGGCGCGAGTACGACGGCGGTGACCACGCGATCATCGTCGGCGCGGTGAAGAACCTGGTGCTGCCGGCCGAGCCGGTGACCCCGATGGTCTACCACAAGGGCAAGCTGGGCGCCCTGCCCCCCTTGGGTTGATAGACCGCGTTGGCTTCTTCGCGGGCTCGCCCGCTCCCACAGGTACTGCGCAGGTTTCAGCACCTGTGCAATCCCTGTGGGAGCGGGCAAGCCCGCGAAGAAGCCAACACCGATGACCCTGTTTTTAGGGGCCGCGTCATCGTCTCACCCTCGGTTGCGTCCCCTGTTTTATTCTGGAGTACTGCACATGAGCAATGAAAAGTACGAAAAAGGCCTGCAGATCCGCACCCAGGTACTGGGCGAGGACTACGTCAACCGCTCGATCCAGAACGCCGACGACTTCACAAAGCCGTTGCAGGAGCTGGTCACCGAATACTGCTGGGGCCACGTCTGGGGCCGCGAAGGCTTGTCGCTCAAAGAGCGCAGCATGATAAACTTGGCCATGATTTCCGCGCTCAACCGGCCCCACGAGCTCAAGCTGCACATTCGCGGCGCCTTGCGTAATGGCCTGAGCCGTGAACAGATTCGCGAGATCCTGCTCCAGGTCGGCATTTATTGCGGCGTGCCCGCGGCGGTGGACAGTTTCCGCCTGGCCCGCGAAGCGTTCGCTGAAGCCGATGCGGAGTCAACCCGTTAACACCGGGCTGTTCGAACCCACGCAAGGAGCACCCAAGGTTCGTGGTGCTGTTGCGGTTGCGGCCGGGCAGCCTCTTTAAGAGCGCACTTGATGAAACGCCAGCCACTCGACGACAGCTTCAAGGTCAATCGCAACCCCGTTACCCTGCGCGAAATCGTGCTCGACAAGCTGCGCGCCGCGATCATGAACTTCCACCTGCTGCCAGGCGACCGCCTGGTCGAGCGCGACCTCTGCGACCGCCTCGGCGTCAGCCGCACCTCGGTGCGTGAAGCCCTGCGCCACCTGGAGTCCGAAGGCCTGGTGGAGTTCGCCGACGCCAAGGGCCCGCGCGTGGCCATCATCACCCTGGAAGACGCCCGCGACATCTACGAGCTGCGCTGCGTGCTCGAAGGCCTGATCGTGCAGCTGTTCACCCTCAACGCCAAGGCCAAGGACATCCGCGCCCTGGAGCGCGCGCTGGAGGTCAACCGCGAAGCCCTCGAGGAAGGCGAACTGCAACAGGTGCTGGACTCGGTACAAGGTTTCTACGATGTGCTGCTGGAAGGCTCCGGCAACCAGGTGGCCGCCCAGCAGCTGCGCCAGTTGCAGGCGCGCATCAGCTACCTGCGCGCCACCTCGGTGTCGCAGGAGAACCGCCGCGGCGCCAGCAACCGCGAAATGGAAAAGATCGTCGAGGCGATCAAGAGCGGCGACCCGCTGGTTGCCCACCAGGCCTCGGTTGACCACGTCCGCGCCGCCGCCAAGGTGGCCCTGGACTACCTGCGCCAGAAGCAGGATGACAACGTCAAGGTGCGCGAGATGGTTGAGCCCCTGGCCTTGAAGGACCCACGCATATAAGCCACCCACAGGCCACCGATCATGCCCAACGCCCCGCGCTACTGCCCGCACTGCACCATGGAACTGGCCCGGGGCGTTCCCACAGGCGACACCCACGAACGCCTGCACTGCACCGGCTGCGGCTACATCCACTACATCAACCCGAAGATCATCGCCGGCTGCATCATCGAGCGTGATGGCAAGTACCTGCTGTGCCAGCGCGCCATCCCGCCGCGCCCCGGCACCTGGACCTTGCCGGCCGGGTTCATGGAGGCCGGCGAGACCACCGAGCAGGCGGCCTTGCGCGAGGTCTGGGAAGAAAGCGGCGTACGCGCCGAAATCGTCTCGCCGTACTCGATCTTCAGCGTCCCGAAGATAAGCGAGGTCTATATCATCTTCCGCGCCATCGCCACCGAGGAAACCGGGCAGTACGGGGCGGAAACGCTGGCCTACAGGTTCTTCGAGCCCGACGAGATCCCGTGGGACGAAATCTACTATCCGGCAATCCGGCAGATTCTCGAGCGCTATATCCTCGAGCGGCAAGCCGGGGTTTATGGCATCTACATGGGCAATGACGACACTGGCAAGGTGCACTTCATTCGCTAGCTTGTACCGGCCCTATCGCCGGCAAGGCAGCTCCCACCTGGACCGCATCGACTTCGAGTCATGTGCAGTCCTGTGGGAGCTGGCTTGCCGGCGATAGGGCCGGTACAGCCACCAAAAATTCTCGCCAAACGTCTATTCTGGATGCACCCTTCAGGCCTTACGCAAAAGGACCAGCAGAGCACATGGCAAAATGGCTAGACGGCGGCGGTCTGATGGCCGAGCGCATCCGCAACCACGATTGGGCCGCCACCCCGCTGGGCCCGCTGGAGTACTGGCCCGACCCGCTGAAAACCAGCCTGGCGCTGTGCCTGGCCTCGCGCTTTCCGCAAGCCGTGCTCTGGGGCCCTGACCTGCTCACCCTGCACAACGACGCTTTCTCACAGATTCTCGGGCAGAAGCCCTCGGCATTGGGCATCCCCTTCCGCGCCGTGTGGCAGGAGGCCTGGGCCGACATCGGCCACATGGCCAACCGCGCCCTGGCCGGCGAGGCGGTGTACATCGAAGACTTCCCGCTCGTCATCGACCGCAACGGCGGCCCCGAACGGGCCTATTTCACCTTCTGCTACAGCCCCATCCGCGACCACGACGGCAAGGTCCTGGGCATGCTGGATACAGTCACCGAAACCACCGCCAGCGTGCTCGCCAACCAGCGCCTGAGGTTCCTCGACGACCTGGGCCGTGCCGTGGCCGACGCTACCGACCCGAACCAGATCCTTGCCACTACCACGCGCATGCTGGTCGAGCACCTGCAACTGTCGAGTTGTGCCTACGCGGTGATGGAGCCAGACGAAGACGGTTTCACCATCTGCGGTGACGCCGTGGCGCCCGGCTCGCCGCATCTGTTGGGCCGCTATCGATTGCAGGATTTTGGCAAGCTGGCGCTCGGCCGCCTGCGCAATGGCCTGCCGTTGGTCATCCAGGACAACCTGAGCGAGCTGTCCCCGGAGGAAGCTGCCACCTTCCAGGCCATCGGCATTACCGCGACCATTTGCATGCCCCTGATCAAAGGCGGCCGACTGACCGCGCTGATGGCCATCCACGACAAGGTGCCACGGGAGTGGACCCACTATGAACAGACGCTGATCAGTGAAGTCACCGAGCGCTGCTGGGCGCATATCCAGCGGGTACAGGCCCACGCCGAGGTCCGCGAAGCCATGACGGCACTGGAGGCGCTGAATGCCACCCTCGAACAGCGCGTGGATGAACGCACCAGCCAGTTGCTGCACACAGAAGCCGTGCTGCGCCAGACCCAAAAGCTCGAAGCCATTGGCCTACTTACCGGTGGCGTGGCTCATGACTTCAACAACCTGCTGACCATCATTCGCTCGTCGCTGCATTTTCTGCAGCGCCCCAACCTCGATGCACAGCGTCGCGAACGCTATCTCAAGACCATGTCCGACACTGTCGACCGCGGCACCAGGCTGACCGGCCAGTTACTGGCCTTCGCCCGCCGCCAGGCCTTGAGCCCGCAAGTGTTCGAGGCCGGGCCACGGCTGGAGGCCATGGCCGACATGCTCGACACTGCCACCGGTGCGCGGATCCAGGTCGAGCTGCAGTTGCCACAGGCGCCTTGCCATATCCGCGCCGACCTCAATCAACTGGAAACCGCGGTAATCAACCTGATGCTCAACGGCCGCGACGCCATGGCCGGCGAAGGCACCTTGCAGCTGCGCCTGCAGGCTGACCAGTCACTGCCCGCCCTGCGCGGCCAGGCGCCACAGCCGGGCCCGTTCGCGGCGATTTCGGTGAGCGACAGCGGTGTCGGCATTGCCACCGAACTGCTGGAGCGTATCTTCGACCCGTTCTTCACTACCAAGGCACCGGGTGAAGGCACCGGGCTCGGGCTGTCGCAGGTGTTCGGTTTTGCCAGGCAGTCCGGGGGCGATGTGCAGGTGAAAAGTGTGCCGGGCCAGGGCACCACCTTTACCTTGTACCTGCCCCAGGAGCCGCCGCCTGAGGCCTAGCGGTCAACGCCGCCCTTCGGCCAGCATGCGCACGGCCAGGCCCGCCAGCACCGTACCCATCAGCCAGCGCTGAACCTGCTGCCATAGCGGGCGACCGCCGAGGAATACAGCGATCGACCCGGCCATGATCGCGATCAGTGCATTGACCGAAACGCTGATGGCGATCTGCGTCGACCCCAGCACCAGCGACTGCAGCAGCACGCTGCCATGCCCCGGCTCGATGAACTGCGGCATCAACGACAGGTACATGACGGCGATCTTGGGGTTCAGCAGGCTGGTGGCAAAGCCCATGGTGAACAGCCGCCGCGGGCTGTCGGCAGGCAGGTCGCGAACCTGGAACGGCGACCGGCCACCAGGGCGCAGCGCCTGCCAGGCCAGGTACAACAGGTACAGCGCGCCACCGATGCGCAGCGCGTCGTAGGCAAAAGGCACGGCCATCACCAGGGCGGTGATGCCCAGCGCGGCGCAGAACATGTAGATGACGAAGCCCAGGGCCACACCACCCAACGAAATCAGCCCGGCCTTGCGGCCCTGGCAGATCGAGCGGGAGATCAGGTAGATCATGTTCGGCCCTGGGGTCAGGACCATGCCGAGGCAGATCAGGGCGAAGGTGAGCAGTTGCGTGGTTTCGGGCATGGGGCACATCCTGGTTGTGCGTTGAAGTGCTGCGAGTTTATCCGAGGCCATGCATGTCGTCTTTACCCTTGGCTCTCGCCTGCCAGGTTAACGCGGCAACCTGTAGGAGCGGCCTTGTGTCGCGATAGGGCTGCAAAGCAGCCCCAGGATTTCAGCGCAGGTGCACAAATCGCCGGGGCTGCTTTGCAGCCCTATCGCGACACAAGGCCGCTCCTACAAGGGCCAACGCACGCCAGTGAGTCAGCTGATCTGGCCGGCTATCAAGCCCAGGGCCACCGTGATCATCGCCACCCCCGACACCCGCCCGACCAGCTTCGCCGCCCCCGGCCGGGTGCTCAACACGGCTTTGGCGCCATAACCGACCAGCGAGTAGATCACCAACGAGCTGCACAGGTGCACCAGGCCCAGCAGCAAGATCTGCAACGGCACCGGCCAGCTCGACTGCGGGTCGGTGAACTGCGGCAACAACGCCAGGAACAGCAAAAACACTTTCGGGTTCAGGCCACTGACGCAAAACCCTTTCAATGCCCAGCGAGACCCCGACTCCCCCGCACCATCCTGCCCGGCCGCCGGCAAGGCCGGGCTCAGCAGCAGGTTGCCACCCAGCCACAGCAGGTAGCTACACCCCGCCAGGGTCAGCAAGGTCAGCGCCAGCGGGTGGCCGGCCAGCAGGCTACCGACCCCTGCCGCCACCACCAGGGTCGCAAGGAAATGCCCCGACAACATCCCCGCCACCGCGGGCATCACCCAGCGCCCCCGCATGCCGGCCGAAATCGCGTAGGCCCAGTCCGCGCCCGGGGTAATCACGAACAGCATCGACACGGCCCAGAACGCCGTCAGAACACTGAGAGCCACTTGAATCTTCCTTTTTCCACTGCTTTGGGATGACGAAAGATTACGGATTCCGCCGAGGGATTTTCTTTCGTATATTCCTCAACAACCTTCAATTACTGGAAGATCCTTCTCAATGGACAGGACCGATCGAAAAATTCTTGCCGAACTGCAAAAAGATGGTCGGCTATCGGTGACCGAACTGGCCGACCGTGTGGGGCTCAGCCTGTCGCCCTGTCATCGGCGCTTGAAGGCGCTGGAGGAGTCGGGGGCGATTCTTGGCTATCACGCCCGCTTGGCGCCGAGCGCCCTGGGGTTGAACTTTGCCGCGCTGGTATTCGTGACCTTGCGCGAAGTCACTCGCCAGCCGGTAGCGGACTTTGAAGCGGCGCTGGCCGAAATCCCGCAGATCGTCGAGGCGCAGCGGCTGTTTGGCGACCCGGATTATCTGCTGCATGTGGTGGCCAAGGATTTGCCGGCGTTCCAGAAGCTGTATGACGAGCAGCTGACCAGCATTCCCAATGTGAAGCGGTTGAGTTCGACGCTGGTGATGAAAGAGGTGATTCAGGATCGGTTGTTGCCGATGTAGCGTTGTTGCCTGTGCCGGCCCTTTCGCGGGCCCGCCCGCTCCCACAGGTACGGCGCAGCTTTCAGGTTCTGTGGTGCACCTGTGGGAGCGGGCGAGCCCGCGAAAGGGCCGGCACAGGCAACCATTCAGCTGCCCTGAAAATGCGCACACCGCACCACCACCGCCCACCACAAACTACCTGCCACCCCGCCAGCCCCTCTAGACCAAGCCCTCCCGCACCCTGGCACCCTCCTTGCTACCGTCGCCCGCTTAACCTTTTGTCAGCCTTAGGTTTTTTAAGGTTTATGGGCACATATTTACTAATTTCTCGTTATCCCCGCGCCCCGCATCATCGCTCCAACAAGAACGCGTCGCCCTTCGCCGGCACGCCCCCGGGCAGCTCCCGATGCCCTACCTTGCCTTGGAGTCAGTCATGACCAGTGCAGCCAATTCGGCACCCCTCATAGAAAAACACACGATCGGCTACGTGCCCCCGCAAGACCGCCATGGAAAGGTAAGGGATCTGTTCACACTGTGGTTCGGCGGCAACATAGCGCCGCTGCCCATCGTCACAGGCGCGCTGGGCGTGCAACTGTTCCACCTGAACCTGGTATGGGGCATCGTCGCCATCCTGGTCGGCCACCTGGTCGGTGGCGTACTGATGGCGCTGCACTCGGCCCAGGGCCCGCAGATGGGCATCCCGCAGATGATCCAGAGCCGCGCCCAGTTCGGCTCGCTCGGCGCGCTGCTGGTGGTGGTGATCGCCGGGGTCATGTACATCGGCTTCTTCGCCTCCAACATTGTCCTCGCCGGCAAGTCGCTGCACGGCGTGGTCGATGCCGTGCCGGTACCGGTGGGCATCGTCATCGGTGCGCTGGGCTCGGGCATCATCGGCATCATCGGCTACCGCTTCATCCACGTGCTCAACCGCATCGGCACCTGGGTGCTGGGTATCGGCATCGTGGTCGGCTTCGGCTACATCTTCAGCCACGTGCAGAGCGACGACTTCCTCACCCGCGGCGGCTTCAACCTGGCCGGCTGGCTGGCCACCGTGTCGCTGGCTGCGCTGTGGCAGATCGCCTTTGCGCCCTACGTGTCGGACTACTCGCGCTACCTGCCGGCGGACGTGAAGGTCAGCTCGACGTTCTGGACTACCTACCTGGGCTCGGCCCTGGGTTCAAGCCTGTCGTTCATCTTCGGCGCCGTGGCGGTGCTGGCGATCCCGGCCGGCATGGACACCATGGATGCAGTCAAGCTGGCCACCGGTACCCTCGGCCCGATCATGCTGGTGCTGTTCCTGCTCAGCGTGATCAGCCACAACGCACTCAACCTGTATGGCGCAGTGCTGTCGATCATCACCCTGGTGCAAACCTTCGCCCACCGCTGGATCCCCACCGCCAAGAGCCGCGCCGTGCTGTCGCTGGTAGTACTGACGGCCTGCTGCGTGGTGGCGGTGTTCGCCTCGGCGGACTTCATCGGCCACTTCGTCGACATGGTGCTGGTTCTGCTGGTGGTGCTGGTGCCGTGGACAGCGATCAACCTGATCGACTTCTATGCCATCCACAAGGGTGACTACGATATCCAGTCGATCTTCCAGGTCGATGGCGGTATCTACGGGCGCTACAACCCGCAGGCGCTGATCGCCTATGCCGTGGGTATCGTGGTGCAGATCCCGTTCATGAACACACCGCTGTATGTCGGGCCTATTTCCGAGCATATCAACGGAGCGGACCTGTCGTGGCTGGTGGGGCTGGTGGTTACTTCGCCGCTTTACTGGTGGCTGGCCAGCCGTGATAGCGCCTACCGTCGCCGGCAGATGAGTGCCAAGGTGGCCATGGGGCACTGATTCAACCAGTGCCGGCCTCTTCGCGGGCTTGCCCGCTCCCACAGGGACACCACAGCCTTCGAGGCCGGTGACATTCCTGTGGGAGCGGGCAAGCCCGCGAAGAGGCCGGTACAGGCAACACATCAATCAGAGGTTGTAGGCCCGCTCATTGTGCTCCGCCAGGTCCAGCCCCTGTTCTTCCTCTTCCCGGCTGGCCCGCAGCCCGATGGTCAGCTTGATCGCCCCCAGAATCGCCCAACTCACCACAAAGCAATACACGAAGGTGAACGCCACCCCCTTCAACTGCACCAATGCCTGCCCGACCGGTGATGCACCCTCCACATAGCCGCCCAACGCAGGCGCGGCAAAGACCCCGGTAAGGATCGCGCCGACCATTCCGCCCACGCCATGCAGGCCGAACACATCCAGGCTGTCGTCATAGCCCAGCGCCTGTTTCAACCGGGTCACGGCAAAGAAGCAGATGGCCCCGGTCAACAACCCGATCACCAGCGCGCCCAGCGGCCCGACAAATGCACAGGCCGGGGTAATCCCGACCAACCCTGCCAAAGCCCCTGAAGCCGCACCCAAGGCCGTCGGCCGACCATGCGCCACCTTCTCGGTCAGCAACCAGCCGACAATCCCCGCACAGGCCGCCACCATGGTCGCCAGCATCACCACCCCTGCCGCCTGGTTGGCCGCGAGCCCCGAGCCGACGTTGAAGCCGAACCAGCCCACCCACAGCAACCCGGCGCCCACCAAGGTGAAACCGAGGTTGTGCGGCGGCATGGCCACCTGCGGGTAGCCCTTGCGCTTGCCCAGCATCAACGCCGCAGCCAGCGCTGCCACGCCGGAGTTGATATGCACGGCGGTACCGCCGGCAAAGTCCAGCACACCCCAGTTGACCATCAACGCCCCCGGCCCGCCCCAGACCATATGCGCGATCGGCGCGTACACCAGCACGAACCAGGCGGCCATGAACAGCAACGAAGCACTGAACTTCATGCGCTCGGCAAAACCACCGGCAATCAACGCCGGGGTAATGATGGCGAAGGTCAGCTGGAACACTGCGAACACGCCTTCGGGGATGGTGCCGACCAGGCTGTCATGGCCGATGTCCAGCATCAGCGCCTTGCCCAGCCCGCCAATGAAGCTGTTGAGGGTCAGCTGGCCCTCGACCATGCCGGTGGTGTCTACCACCAGGCTGTAGCCGAACAGCACCCAGAGAATGCCGATCACCCCGGCAACGGCGAACAGCTGGGTGAATACCGAGAGGAAGTTCTTGGCCCGCACCATGCCACCGTAGAACAGTGCCAGGCCCGGGATGCACATCATCAGCACGAACATCGCGGCGCAGATCATCCAGGCGGTGTTGCCGGTGTCCAGGGTGGGGTCGGCGGCGTGGGCCCGGGTGGTCAGGGCTAACAACATTACAGCGAGGGTGAGGTGCTTCATGGAGTCACTCCTGTGTGAATGGTGGGGGTGCCCTGGGGCTGCCTTGCAGCCCATCGCGACACAAGGCCGCTCCTACAGGGGGCCGCGCAGGCTCAGAGACGCGGTCCCCTGTAGGAGCGGCCTTGTGCCGCGAATGGGCCGCAAAGCGGCCCCAATTACCGATAACTCAGTACTGCGCCTGCCCCGGCACCCAGGCGGTCCCCGCCAACGGCACCCGTGCCATCGCCGCAGCCTCCACGGTCAACGCAACCAGGTCCTCCGGGTCGAGGTTGTGCAAGTGCGACTTGCCACACGCCCGCGCCATGGTCTGCGCCTCCAGCACAAGCACCCGCAGGTAGTTGGCCAGCCGGCGCCCGGCCTCCTCCGGGTTCAGGCGCCTGGCCAGCTCCGGGTCCTGGGTGGTAATGCCGGCCGGGTCGCGGCCGTTCTGCCAGTCGTCATAGAAACCGGCCGCAGAACCGATCTTCTTCAGTTCGGCATCCAGCCGCGGGTGGTTGTCACCCAGCGCGATCAACGCCGCAGTACCAATGGCCACCGCATCAGCCCCGAGGGCCATGGCCTTGGCCACGTCGGCGCCATTGCGAATACCCCCGGAAACGATCAGCTGCACCTTGCGGTGCATGCCCATTTCCTGCAGCGCCTGCACTGCCTGGGGGATGGCCGGCAGGATCGGGATGCCGACGTGCTCGATGAACACTTCCTGAGTCGCGGCGGTACCGCCCTGCATGCCGTCGAGCACGATCACATCGGCACCGGCCTTCACCGCCAGCTTCACGTCGTAGTACGGGCGGCTGGCGCCGATCTTCACGTAGATGGGTTTTTCCCAGTCGGTGATCTCGCGGATCTCGGCAATCTTGATCGCCAGGTCATCCGGCCCGGTCCAGTCCGGGTGGCGACAGGCGCTACGCTGGTCGACGCCGATCGGCAAGGTGCGCATGCCCGCCACCCGCTCGGTCACCTTCATGCCGAGCAGCATGCCGCCACCGCCCGGCTTGGCACCCTGGCCGAGGACGATCTCGATGGCATCGGCCTTGCGCAGGTCGTCGGGGTTCATGCCGTAGCGCGACGGCAGGTACTGGTACACCAGGTGCTGCGACTGGCCGCGTTCCTCCGGGGTCATGCCGCCGTCGCCAGTGGTGGTGCTGGTGCCGGCGATGGTCGCACCACGGCCCAAGGCCTCTTTGGCGTTGGCCGACAGCGCGCCAAAGCTCATGCCGGCGATGGTCACCGGAATTTTCAGGTGGATCGGCTTCTTGGCGAAGCGGGTACCCAGCAGCACATCGGTGCCGCACTTCTCGCGGTAGCCTTCCAGCGGGTAGCGCGACACGCTGGCACCGAGCAGCAGCAGGTCGTCGAAGTGCGGCACGCGGCGCTTGGTGCCGCCGCCGCGGATGTCGTAGATGCCGGTTTCGGCGGCACGCTGGATTTCCTGGATGGTCAGGCGGTCGAAGGTGGCCGACTCACGCAGTACCGGGGGGAATTGCTCGCTCATGGGAATGCTCCTGGATCAGTACGCGCTGGCGTTGTCGACTTTGAAGTTGTACAGCTGGCGAGCCGAGCCGTAGCGTTTGAAATCGGCAGCCTTGTGGTCCAGGCCCGCCTTGTTCAGCAGTTCCTGCAGCTCTTGCAGGTGCTCGGCGCGCATCTCTTTCTCGATGCAGTCCGAACCCAGTGACTGCACCGAACCCTTGACGTAAATGCGCACCTCGTACAGCGAATCGCCCAGCGCATCGCCGGCATCGCCACACACCACCAAACGCCCGGCCTGGCCCATGAAACAGCTCATGTGGCCGATGCTGCCGCCGACGACGATATCCACGCCCTTCATGGAAATACCGCAGCGCGCGCCGGCATCACCCTCGATCACCAGCAGCCCGCCATGGGCTGTGGCGCCGGCGGCCTGGGAGGCGCTGCCCTTGACCCGCACCGTGCCGGACATCATGTTCTCGGCCACGCCGACACCGACGTTGCCATGCACGGTGACGCTGGCCTGCTGGTTCATGCCGGCGCAGTAGTAGCCGGCGTGGCCTTCGATATCCACGGCCACGGCGGCGTTGATGCCCACGGCCAGGTTGTGCTTGCCGTCGGGGTGGGTCACCCGCCATTCGTGGTCCTGCACCTCACCGTGCAGGGACTGGTTGAGGACACGCACCGAGGTGCTGGAAAGGTCGATCGTATTCATGTGGTTCTCCAGTGGTTCGGTGGCAGGTCAGGCGCTTTCGCGTTCCCAGACGTACAGGGTGGCCGGCGCCGGTTCCCAGACCTTGGCGTTCTCGATGCCCGGCAGGCTGGCCAGTGCCTGGTACTCCGAGGCCATGGCCACGTAGTCGTCGGTCTCGGCCAGCACGGCGGGCTTGCAGGCGATCGGGTCGCGGATCACGGCAAAGCCATTGCGGGTGCCGATGGCGAAGGTGAAGAAGCCGTCCAGGTCTTCCAGGGCGCCATCCAGGGCCTGGGCCAGGCTGTCGCCCTGCTGCAGGCGCCAGGTCAGGTAGCCGGCGGCCACTTCGGTGTCGTTGTCGGTCTCGAAGCTGATGCCTTCGCGCTTGAGTTCCTGGCGCAGGCGGAAGTGGTTGGACAGCGAGCCGTTGTGCACCAGGCACAGGTCGGCGCCGGTGGAGAACGGGTGGCTGCCCTCCATGGTCACGGCGCTTTCGGTGGCCATGCGGGTATGGCCGATGATGTGGCTGCCTTTCATGCCGGCCAGGCCGAAGCGGCTGGAGATTTCCGCCGGCAGGCCCATGCCCTTGAGGATCTCGATGCTCTGCCCGGCGCTCATGATGCGCACGTCAGGGGCCAGTTCGCTCAGGGCCTGGCGGGCCGACGCCTCGCGGGTGTGTACCTTGAGCACGGCAGCGCTGGCGTTCTGGAACCAGTCCAGCGAGCAGCCCAGGCGCCCTTCCAGCTGGCCCATCAGGGCCGCCCAGGGGTAGTTGACGTCAGTGGCCTGAAGGGTCAGCTTGACCCAGCCATCGGCCACTTCGTCGCCGTAGATGGCAAAGCCGGCGCTGTCTGGGCCACGGTCGGTCATGGCTTCGAGCATGGGTTCGAAGAGCTTGCCGAGCTGGGCTTCCAGCTCGGTTTTTTTCAGGTACAGACCTACGATTCCACACATGATGATGCTCCTTACTAGGCAGTGGGCGACCGCTTTCGTGCTGGCTGCCCAAGGGATTGGGGGCGCTCAGAAGAATTCGGTGTAACGCTGGATTTCCCAGTCGGAGACGTGGCGGCAGTATTCCACCCACTCCATGCGCTTGAGCTTGATGAACTCGTCGACGATCTCGGCGCCCAGCACTTCGCGGAACAGCGGGTCGGCCTCCAGGGCGTCGGCGGCTTCCTTCAACGACTGCGGCAAGGTCTTGATGCCACGTGCGGCAATCTCTTCCAGGCTCAGGTTGTAGAGGTTCTCGTTGCACATCTCACCCGGCTCCAGTTGGCGGTCGATGCCATCGAGGCCGGCGGCGATGATCGCGGCGGTGACCAGGTACGGGTTGCAGCCAGCGTCCGGCAGGCGGAACTCCAGGCGACCATAGGGGATGCGCACCATCGCCGAGCGGTTGTTGGCGCCGTAGGCGACAAACGCCGGGGCCCAGGTGGCGCCGGAAAGCGAGCGGCCGACCACCAGGCGCTTGTACGAGTTGACCGTGGGCGCGGCGAAGGCGCACAGCGCCGGGCCATGGGCCAGCAGGCCTGCAGCAAAGTGGTAGGCCAGCTTCGACAGGCCCATGCCGCTGCTGTCGGACGGGTCATGGAACAGGTTCTTGTTGGTACTGCTGGCCAGCGACAGGTGGAAGTGCATGCCATTGCCAGCGCGCTTGGGGTCGGGCTTGGGCATGAACGAGCAGATCATGCCCAGGTCGTTGGCGATCTCGCCGGCGGCCATGCGGAAGAAGGTGAAGCGGTCAGCCGACTCCATGGCGTCGCTGTAGGTGTAGTTGATCTCGAACTGGCCGTTGGCGTCCTCGTGGTCGATCTGGTAGATGTCGAAGCCCACCGGCTGCAAGGCCTCGGTCAGGCGCTCGAGGAACAGCCGCGAACGCGACAGGCCCTTGTAGTCGTAGCACGGCTTGTCGAGGTTGTCGGAGGCATCCACCAGTTGCAGCTTGCCATCCTCGTCGCGGCGGAACAGGCTGAATTCGGGTTCCAGGCCGGTGTTCAGGGTCCAGCCCTTGTCGGCCAGGCGCTGCACCTGCTGCTGCAACACATAACGGCTGTCGTAGGGCCAGGGTTGGCCGTTCACGTGGCCTACGCACACCACCCGGCCGTAGCCGGGCTGCCACGGTACCGGGATCAAGGTGGAAAGGTCGCCGCGGGCCATGAAGTCGGGGCCGTGCGGCTCCATGCCCATACCGCAGATGGCGAACCCGGCAAAGCCGGCGCCCTCCTCGGCCACCATCTTCAGGCCCGAGACCGGCACCGATTTGGTCTTCGCCGAGCCATGGATATCGACGAACTGTGCCAGCACGTATTTGATGCCGTGCTGATCAAGGGTGCGCTGGGTTTCTGCTGGCAACATGGGTTGAACACTCCTGGGCAAGGGGCAATGATTCCGCATGAGAAACTTACTTTCCTCACAGGAATGCAATGGGCTTGCCAACTTTGTTCAGAGTGCAACCTTGTGTTGCCTGTTCGGGCCTCTTCGCGGGCACGCCCGCTCCCACAGAGTTCGCCGCAGAGCCCTGTGGGAGCGGGCGTGCCCGCGAAGAGGCCGGTACGGGCAGCACAAAACCCAAGCAGATTTCCATGCTCCATTTATGGGAAACTTGTTTTCACCCGAGGAAAGATGCAGCCACCGTAGCTGCATTTCGCACTTTCCCAGTGCGAAAACTTTATTCTTGAACTGAAACCGTGCAGGACATTCGATGCCAACCGAAACCGAACCGCGCCTTCGCCTGGAGCAGTACCTGGGCCTGCAGATCAAGCGCCAGCGCCAGGCCCAGTCCCTCAAGCTCGCCGACGTGGCGCGCATCGCCGGCATCAGCCAAGGCATGCTCAGCAAGATCGAGAACGCCCAGGTGTCCACCAGCCTCGACACTCTCAGCCGCCTGTGCGACGTGCTGGGCATGCCGATGGCCAAGCTGTTCAGCCAATATGACCAGCCCGACGGCAATGCCTTGTTGGTGAAAGCCGGTGAAGGGCTGGAGGTGGTGCGCCGCGGTACCGAGAAAGGCCACACCTACCATTTGCTCAATCACGCCAGGGGGCCGAAGAAGAATTTCGAGGCGTACATGGTGACCATGGACGACGCCAGCGAAGAGTTCCCGACCTTCGCCCACCCCGGCACCGAGTTCCTCCACTTGCTGGAGGGTGAACTGGTGTACCGGCACGGCAACCAGCTCTATCACATGCAGGCCGGTGACAGCCTGACCTTTGACGGCGAGACCCCGCACGGCCCCGAGCAGTTGGTGCAAGTGCCCATCCGCCTGTTGTCGATCATGAACTACAGCGACGAGTGACGCGGCGCGCCAGGCACCCGCGGAGAACAGGATGCCAACCGCTGCGCACACTGATGCAGGCGACTAAGCGCCCTCAGGCAGCAGACTGCGATCGAACATGAACGCCCGCTCCCCCTGTGGCGTGTACTGATACAACTGCTGCGGCCGGCCCAGCCTGGGCTGGTTCTTCTCCCCGGTGTCCCTCACCCACCCCAGCTCGCGCAAGCGCTCCAGGCGTTTGCGCAGTGAGGTGTTGTTCACCGCCTGCCCCAGGCACGCCTGCACCGCGCCTAGCGCATCCAGCACAGTGAACTTCTCCGCCAGCAGATACAGCGGCAGGCTGCTGTACACCGTCTTCGCCGCCAGCCGCTCACGGGCGCGCTCCACCAACAGGTTGTGATCAAAGGGCAACAGCACCTTGCGCGCCAACACGCTGTCCAAGTCGAAAAATGCCAGGTGCTCGCCCTCGACGGCCTGCCCGGGTTCGAGCAAAGCCAGGTAATAGGTGCTGAGTGACCATCCACGCGGGTCGCGAAAGGCATTGCCCTCGGTACCTACCTGTTCCATGTAGCACGGTACAACCTGGGTTTTCTCGCGCAGTGCACGCTCGGCAGCAGCTTCCAGGCTGGTGTCGGGGGTGCGGCCATTGACGATCACCCCGGGCAAGGCCCACTGGCCGGCATGCGGTTCACGCTCACGACGGTGCAACAGCACCTGCAGATGCTGAGCTTCGGGGGCCATGCGCAGGGCGACGATATCGACGCTGGCCAGGACTTCGACTGTACTCACGGGGCGACTCCTTGTTCAGCTCACCATAATCCACCAGAGCATCTAAGTAAGGCAAGCAGAAAGCCCGTTTCAAAAGTTGCTTGACACACTTAATACACCAAGTGAATTATGTATCCATTCCAGCGAGGAGAACCGCCATGAAGATCGCCAGTTTCGATGTCGACGCCCAGAACGGCTTCACCAGCAACGTGCCGCAAGAGCTGCCGGTTCCCGAAGGCCATGAAATCGCGGTAGATCTTAATACCATGGCCTTGCGCGCCGACCTGCGCCTGGGCAGCAAGGACGCCCACCCGGCCAACGCCGCCTGGGTAGTCGCCGACCCCGCGCACATGCTGCAGCCCCTGCAGCTGGCCAACGCCGACCTGACCTGGGTCAGCCACTGCGTGCCCGGCACACCCGGCTTCGAGTTGCTGCCCGGCCTGCCGGCCCCCATCGACTATGACTATTTCGTATGGAAAGGCGTCGAGCCCGACCTGCACCCCTACGGCGCCTGCTACCACGACCTGGCCGAACGCCGCTCCACCGGGGTGATCGAGTACCTCAAGGTGCAGCAGGTGGGCGCGGTGATCGTCGGTGGCCTGGCCCTGGACTATTGCGTCAGGACCACTGCGCGCCAATTGCGCCAGGCCGGTTTCCAGGTGCTGTTGTACCTGCCGGCCTGCCGCGCCCTCACCCAGGCAGGCGCCATCGAAGCATGTGGCGCCTTGGCCGCCGAGGGCGTGATCCTCTGCGGCGAC
Source organism: Pseudomonas sp. 13159349 (assembly GCF_013305685.1). Taxonomy (NCBI): domain Bacteria; kingdom Pseudomonadati; phylum Pseudomonadota; class Gammaproteobacteria; order Pseudomonadales; family Pseudomonadaceae; genus Pseudomonas; species Pseudomonas sp. 13159349. The sequence continues at coordinate 3,591,296 of NZ_CP045553.1, forward strand.
GAAGCCGCGCTCGACCACCAGCTCTCTCTGATCAAGGAAGACCGCCCATGAGCGACAGCGTTTTCGGCCCACGCATCATCCAGAACCTGCTGGACACCGACTTCTACAAGATCACCATGATGCAGGCGGTGCTGCACAACTACCCCAACGCCGAGGTGGAATGGGAATTCCGCTGCCGTAACGGCGAGAACCTCGCACCTTACCTGGCGGAAATCCGTTACCAGGTAGAGCAACTGGCCGATGTCAGCGTCACGCATGACCAGCTCGCCTACCTGGAGAAGATCCCGTTCATCAAACCGGATTTCATCCGTTTTCTCAGCCTGTTCCGCTTCAACCTGCGCTATGTGCAGGTGGGTCTGGATGATGCCGGGCAACTGGCGATTCGCGTGCGCGGGCCGTGGTTGCACGTGATTCTCTACGAGATCCCGCTGCTGGCGATCATCAGCGAGGTGCGCAACCGCTACCGTTATCGCGAGGTGGTGATCGAGCAGGTCCGCGAGCGCCTGTATCAGAACCTCGACTGGCTGAAGGCCGAGGCCAGCGCCGAAGAACTGGCCGGTTTCCAACTGGCCGACTTCGGCACCCGGCGGCGCTTCTCCTACCGGGTGCAAGAAGAGGTGGTGCACATTCTGAAGCGTGACTTCCCGGGCCGCTTTGTCGGTACCAGCAACGTGCACCTGGCCCGCGAATACCAGCTCAAGCCGATCGGCACCATGGCCCACGAGTGGTTCATGGCTCACCAGCAACTCGGCCCGCGCCTGGTCGACAGCCAGGCTGCCGCGCTGGAATGCTGGGTGCGGGAGTACCGGGGGCTGCTGGGCGTCGCCCTGACCGACTGCATTACCATGGACGCGTTCCTGCGCGACTTCGACCTGTACTTCGCCAAGCTGTTCGATGGCCTGCGGCACGATTCAGGCGATCCGCTGGCCTGGGCGGAAAAGGCCATTGCCCACTATGAGCGGCTGGGGATCGACCCGAAGAGCAAGACCCTGATCTTTTCCGACGGGCTGGACCTTGCAAAGGCGCTGGGGTTGTACCGGGCGTTGCATGAGCGGATCAATGTGAGCTTTGGCATTGGTACCAGGCTGACCTGCGATATCCCGGGCGTGGAGCCGATGAATATCGTGATCAAGATGACGGCCTGCAATGGGGCACCAGTGGCCAAGATTTCCGACAGCCCAGGCAAGACACAGTGCCGGGATGAGAACTTCGTGGCCTATCTGAAGCATGTCTTTCAGGTGGATTGAGGTTGCCTGTGCAGGCCTCTTCGCGGGCTCGCCCGCTCCCACAGGTACCGCACCGCATTCAAGAACCGTGAGAAACCTGTGGGAGCGGGCAAGCCCGCGAAAAGGCCAGCACAATCACCCCACCTCTTGCAGACCAACACACAACTCCAGAAACCGCGCCGCAGCCCGCGACGGGGTGGCTGCATGCGGCACCAGAATGGAAAACCGCCGCACCAACGCCTGCGGCACAACCTGCAACCGCTGCAACGCCCCGTCCTCATGTCGGATCGACATCGCCGACACAAAGCCAATCCCCATCCCGGCTCGCACTGCCTCCTTCACCCCTTCCACGCCAGCAATTTCCAGCGCCACGCGCATCGCCACGCCGCTGCGGGCAAATGCCCGCTCGACGATCTGTCGCACACCCGAGCCGCTCTCGCGCAGCACCAACGGGTAAGCCCCCAGCGACGCCAGTGTCTGCCGATCACTGCCGGCCAGCGGATGACCACGTGGCACGATGGCCACGATCTCGTCTTCCCGCCACGCCGTCACCGCCGTGCCCAATGGCAGCTCCTGCCCAGGCGGCCCTTCGATCAGGGCGATATCGACGCTGTCCAGCGCAGCGACGATTTCTGCCGTATTGCCATTGGAAGTGCTCACCAACACCTCCGGGTAGCGGGCATGGAAATCGGCAATCAGGTAAGGCAGCAGGTAGCTGGCCGGCGTGGTACTGGCGCCGATGCGCAAGGTACCGCGCTCCAGCCCGCGCATGGCCTCGCGTAGTGCCTGGGCCTGACGGAAGGTTTCACGCAGGCGCTCGGCATGGGCCAGCAATTGCTCGCCAGCTGCTGTAAGCCGCACACCACGGCCGGCGCGCTGATACAGCGGCTCGCCAAAGGCCTCCTGCAGCAGTTTGAGCTGGCCAGACACCGCCGGCTGCGACAAGTGCAGGGCCTGGGCCGCATGGCTGATGTTGCCGTGCTCGGCGACGGTGGCGAACGTTATCAGTTGTTCTGGGGTCATGAAGGAAAAATATCAGCTAAACGGATATTTGCCATCCTAAATTACGATTTTTTATAAGCTTATAACCAGACTAACGTAGTCCATGTCGAAACACCTTTCCGGAGGACTCACATGGCCACGGCTCCGTCCAACCCCGCCTTTGCACCTACCCTTTCTACCCGAGGGCGGCTCAATGGCATTCTGTTCGTCGCGCTGTTCGCGCTTGCGGTCACCCAGTTGGCCGCCCTGCCCGCCATCGCCAACCTGGGTATCAGCCCGCTGATCGTCGGTATCGTCGCCGGTGCGCTTTACGGCAATGCACTGCGTGACGGCGTTCCCGCCAGCTGGGCGGCGGGTATCAACTTTTCCGCCCGCGGCCTGCTGCGCATTGCCGTGGCCTTCTTCGGCCTGCGGGTGAGCCTGCAGGAAATAGCCGAAGTCGGCTGGTCCGGGCTCATCGTGTCGTTGCTGGTGGTGTCCAGCACCCTGCTGATCGGCCTGTGGTGCGGCATGAAGCTGTTCAAGCTGGACCGCGATACCGCCTTGCTGACCGCCGCAGGTAGCGCCATCTGCGGCGCCGCTGCGGTTCTGGCCTTCGAGTCGGCCCTGCGCAGCGCACCGCATAAAAGCGCCATGGCGGTTGGTAGCGTGGTGCTGTTCGGCACCCTGTCGATGTTCCTCTACCCATTGGCGATCAATGCCGGCTGGCTGCACCTGGATACCATGGGCGCCGGGTTGTTCCTGGGTGGCACCATTCACGAGGTGGCCCAGGTGGTCGGTGCGGCCAGCAACGTCAGCCCAGAGGCCACGCATATCGCCACCATCGTCAAGATGACCCGGGTGATGCTGCTGGTACCGGTGCTGCTGGTGGTGGGCCTCTGGATCAGCCGCGCGCGCCAGCCGGGCCAGGCACAGGGCAACGGGCGCATCGCCATGCCCTGGTTCGCCTTCGGCTTCCTCGCGCTGGTACTGGTGAACTCGCTGCAGGTGTTGCCGGGTAGCGTGACGCAGGCGGTCAACAGCCTGGATACCTTTGCCCTGACCATGGCCATGACCGCGTTGGGGATGGAGACACGCCTCAGCCAGATTCGCCAGGCCGGGCCGCGGGCGCTGGCCACCGGGGCGATTCTCAACCTCTGGCTGGTGTTTGGTGGTGTGGCGATTACCCTGGCCGTGCAGAGGCTGTTGGGATGACTTGAGAGCGAGTCGCCTGCTTCGCGGGCATGCCCCACACAGGTACAGCGCAAGCCCTGAAAGCGGCGCGGCCCCTGTAGGAGCGGGCGAGCCCGCGAAGAAGCCAAACTGGTCTCAAGCTTTTTCCACTCCCCCCTCGTTGCCGTCCAAATTTCTCGGTATGGTGTTGTCAAAGAAGGATGTTTTACCCGCACAGGAAAGACTTAGATGCCTCAACGCCATGTCATCAATGCATCCGTCAGCCCCAAAGGCAGCCTGGAGACGCTGTCACAACGTGAAGTGCAGCAACTGAGTGAAGTCGGTACCGGTAGCCTTTACACCCTGTTCCGCCAGTGCGCCCTGGCCATCCTCAACACCGGCGCCCATGTCGACAATGCCAAGACCATCCTCGAGGCCTATCAGGACTTCGAGGTGCGTATTCATCAACAGGACCGCGGCGTGCGCCTGGAGCTGCTGAATGCCCCGGCCGATGCTTTCGTTGATGGCGAAATGATAGCCAGCACCCGTGAAATGCTGTTCAGCGCCCTGCGCGACATCGTCTACACCGAAAGCGAGCTGGCCAGCCAGCGCATCGACCTGGAAAGCTCCCAGGGCATCACTGATTACGTGTTCCACCTGCTGCGCAACGCTCGCACCCTGCGGCCGGGCGTGGAGCCGAAGATGGTGGTGTGCTGGGGTGGCCATTCGATCAGCAGCGAGGAGTACCAGTACACCAAGAAGGTCGGCCACGAGCTGGGCCTGCGCAAGCTGGACGTGTGCACTGGCTGCGGCCCAGGAGTGATGAAAGGCCCGATGAAGGGCGCCACCATTGCCCACGCCAAGCAACGCATGCACGGCAGCCGCTACTTGGGCCTGACCGAGCCCGGCATCATCGCCGCCGAAGCGCCCAACCCGATCGTCAACGAACTGGTGATCCTGCCGGACATCGAGAAGCGCCTGGAAGCCTTCGTCCGTGTCGGCCACGGCATCATCATCTTCCCGGGCGGTGCCGGCACGGCCGAGGAGTTCCTCTACCTGCTGGGCATCCTCATGCACCCGGACAACCAGGAGCTGCCGTTCCCGGTGGTACTCACCGGGCCGCGCAGCGCCGAGCCGTATCTGCAACAGCTGCACGCATTCGTCGGCGCCACGCTGGGTGAGGCGGCGCATCGCTTGTACGAGATCATCATCGATGACCCGGCGGAAGTTGCCCGGCACATGGTCGAAGGGCTCAAGGCGGTGAAGCAGTTCCGCCGCGAGCGCAACGATGCCTTCCATTTCAACTGGCTGCTGAAGATCGAGGAGAGCTTCCAGCGCCCGTTCGACCCGACTCACCAGGCCATGGCCGACCTCGACCTGCGCCGCGAGCTGCCGGCCCACGAACTGGCTGCCAACTTGCGCCGGGCGTTTTCCGGCATCGTCGCCGGCAACGTGAAGGACAAGGGCATCCGCCTGATCGAGGAACACGGGCCGTATCAGATCCGTGGCGACAGCGCCGTGCTGGACCCACTGGGCCGGCTGTTGCAGGCGTTCGTCGACCAGCACCGGATGAAGCTGCCGGGCGGCGCGGCGTATGTACCGTGCTATCAGGTGGTGACCTGATTCGCCATTCTTGCTGAGGCCCCATGGACGGGGCCTGCAGCTATTTGGCTTTTTGGCTTTTTGGATATGGCATTCGCATCGAGTAGACATTCATTCGCGATGGTGGCGCCAAGTCACCTTTCCGCCCTTACGGCGGGTCCCTTTTTGTCGTGGCAAAAAGGAACCAAAAACCGTCGGCTCCCATCATCCGGCCCCTACGCTTCGCTCCGGGGTTCCCTCGCTACGGGCCTGCTCCCGGAAGTACGCGCTGCAGGCCCCATCCATGGGGCCTCAGCGCTTGACGGGCATCCATGCCCGTCACCTCCCTCCGCAGTCCCTTCGCTCGGCCTCCTGAAGTCGCAATCGGCGGCGCCTGAACTATCGCGCGCTTAGAAGCAAAAGCAAAAGCAAAATTGCTACTAACTGAGGTCGGCCATCGGTCGTTCGACGAAGCGGATGCTGTCGCGCCCACCGCGCTTGGACTGGTACAAGGCGACATCCCCTTGCTCGATCAAGGCTGCCAGGCTCGTCGGCGGTTGGTCGAACAGGTTGGCGCCGATGCTCAAGGTGACCGGCTGCGGCGTAGGCACCGTCTTGCTTGCATACTGCTGAAACTGCTCGCGCAGCAGTCCACCCAGCTCCATGACCCGCTCGCTGCTCGTACCACACAGCAGAATGACGAACTCATCACCGCCCAGCCGCGCCGCCAGCGAGCGCTCGGGCAGCACCGTGCGAATCATCTCGCTCAGGGCAATCAGCAAGCGGTCCCCTGCAACATGCCCGTGCAGGTCGTTGACCAGCTTGAAGTTGTCGATGTCGATCAGTAGCAAGGCCCCGGGCTGCGTTGAATCCACTGCCTTGAAGAAAGGCCCCGCCCGAACCTCCAGTGCGCGCCGGTTGTACAGCGCCGTCAACGGATCCCGGGCCGCCAGACGGGCAATCCGCTCCTCTCGGCGGTAACGCACGGTGCCGGTCATCGACAAGGCAATCAGCATGATCGCCATCGCACCTTCGACCAACGAAACCTGAATGATCAACCCACCGAAGGTGGCCAGGTCAATCAGCGTACCCGGTGTGATCGCAATGATCGCCTTGGCCACATAGAACAACCCATGAACCAGCAAAACGTAGCGCAACTGCACGGCACCAACACTCAGCGACTTGCCATGCGGCCGCAAAAGCCAACTGGCCTTGAGCGTCAACAGCGCCACCAGCAACGAGTTGACCATCAGCATCACCTTCGACCACTGCGGCCCCACAGGCAACAGCAGCAAGGCGAACCACACCAGCACCACCGATAACCAGATACGCGACAGCCGCACCTGGGTGAAGCGCAACACGCCCATCAGGAAGAACCAGTGCGCCACCACCAGCAAGCCGTTGGCGAACCAGATACCGATCAGCAACAAACCGATACCGCGCAGCAAGGCCAGGGTGGAACCAATCGTGATGGTGGCAAAGCCTGCGCTCCAGAACAGCAGCGACGGCTCGCGAACGCTGCGCCACTCGATCGCCAGGTACAACGCAGCCGCGGCAGCCAGGGCGATCGAGATAGTCAGCATCGTGGGTGGATCAAGCGCCATAAACGGATTGGCCTATCTGGTTAACGAGGAAAAGGCCCGATTGTATGCGCTCGTGATGACTTTTCAGAGGAGCCTTACACCACCAGCCTGCAAATGATAGCCCAGCCCTGGCCAATACCCGTGCGGGCGAAATGTCATATTGACATCAGCGTGCCGTTTACACCACACGACACAAGGCCGCTTCCGCAAAAGCGCGCAAATGACCTTAGAGCACCCGCTTGATCAGCGGCTCCAGCCGGCTATAGCGCAGCCGCCGCAGGAACCTGCGCACATCCTTGGGGTGCTCGGCCTTGGCCCCCAATTCCTCTGCCGAGCCGATCTTCGGCGCATGCCGGCGCAGCTCGGCCAGCTCTGCTTCCCTTGGCCCCAGCCATTGCCCTTGCGGGTCATCGATCAGCAGGCCGTTCTCCAGGTCCAGATTGAAGCCGCGCGGATTCAGGTTGTTACCGGTCAGCAACGAATAGCGTTGGTCGACCCACACGCCCTTGGCATGAAAGGTATGCCCGGGGTCGTTCCAGATCCGCACCTGCAGCTGGCCGCTGGCAATCGCAGCGTGGCGACGTCGAGTGAAGGCGCGCAGGTTGTCTTCATACAGGTAGGGCAACGCACCGCTGGCACTGAACGGCTCGCCGGGGGCGATATAGAAGTCGTTGGCCGTGCGATCACCAACGATCAGTTCCACCCGCACGCCACGCGCCAGGGCATGGTCGAGTTCGCGCATCAGCACCCGGGGAGGGTTGAAATACGGCGTGCTGATGATGACCTGCGTGCGTGCCGCAGCCAGCAAGGCGCACACTGCACGGTTCAGCGGGTTGCCACGGCCCACACCCAACAGCGGGATAACCCGCAGGCCCTGCCCCGCCCCGCTGGCCGGTGCCTCATAGGCCATGCGCCGCAGCCGCGCGCGCAAGCGCCGGATGTCGCCGCGCAGGCTGCGGGTGGAGGGTGGCGCCGGCAGGTCGAGGCGCGGTGTGGCGGTGTGGTGCAGCAGGCGACGCACCAACCCGACCATGGCGTCGGCCAGCTCTGGTGACTGGAACAGGTGGTAGCGGTCCAGGCGGTAACGGTCGAAACGGTGCAGGTACACATTGTTCAGGCTGGCGCCGGTGTAGATCACGCAGTTGTCGATGATGCTGCCCTTCAGGTGCAACACGCCAAACAGCTCGCGGGTCTGCACAGGCACGCCATGGATGACGATATCCAGCCCATGGTGCTGGCGCTGGGCCTGGTACCAGGCGGCGTTACCCGGCTGGCGCCCGGCACCCAACAGGCCGCGGCGGGCACGGAACCAGTCGACCACGATGGTGATTTCCAGCCCGGGCCGCGCGGCCTTGGCCTGGTACAAGGCATCCAGCACTTCCTGGCCAGCCTCATCTTCCTGCAGGTACAGCGCAACGATGACGATACGCCGGGTTGCGGCGCGGATGCGCTCGAGCAGGCAGGCGCGGTAGGCCTTGGCATCGGGCAGCACCTGGATCGACTCGGCCGACATGGCGTAGCCTGGCAATGCCGCCAGCATGGATTCGGGGTTCAAGAACGATCACCTTCTGTGTGCAATCACTGTCGTGCATCAGCTTGCACAGGAAGTTTGAAATGGTCCAGCCCCCGGATAGCATGGGGCTGCTTTGCAGCCCTATCGCGACACAAGGCCGCTCCTACAAGCCAGCGCCGAATCCACATGCGGCGCCGAACCTGTGGGAGCGGCCTTGTGTCGCGATAGGGGCGCAAAGCGCCCCCATTTCTGACAAAGCTATTTCAGGTCAAAGCGATCCAGCTCCATGACCTTTTCCCAGGCCGCGACAAAGTCCCGCACGAACTTGTCCCGGCCATCACTGCTGCCGTACACCTCGCTCAATGCCCGCAACTGGGCATGGGAGCCGAACACCAGGTCAACCCGGCTACCGGTCCACTTCACCTGGCCGGTCTTGCGATCACGCCCTTCGAAGGTTTCGTTATCCGCCGAGGTCGGCTTCCACTCAACGCCCATGTCCAGCAAGTTGCGGAAGAAGTCGTTGCTCAGGGTACCGACCTTGTCGGTGAACACGCCCTGTTGGCTGCCGCCATGGTTGGCGCCGAGCACACGCAGGCCACCGATCAGCACGGTCAGTTCCGGCGCGGTCAGGGTCAGCAATTGGGCCTTGTCCAGCAGCAGTTTCTCGGCCTTGACGCTGTAGCGGGCCTTGGTGAAGTTACGGAAGCCATCGGCCAGCGGTTCCAGCACGGCGAACGACTCGACGTCGGTCTGCGCCTGGGAGGCATCGACACGCCCAGGGCGGAACGCCACGCTGACGTTGTGCCCGGCGTCCTTGGCAGCCTTTTCCACTGCGGCGCCACCGGCCAGAACGATCAGGTCGGCCAGGGAGATTTTCTTGCCACCGGCATTGAACTCGGCCTGGATTTTCTCCAGCGCCGCCAGCACCTTGCCTGTGCCCTGGTTCGCCGCCCAATCCTTCTGCGGCGCCAGGCGCAGGCGGCCACCATTGGCCCCGCCACGCTTGTCCGAACCGCGGAAGGTCGACGCGGCTGCCCAGGCAGTGGCCACCAGCTCGCCAACGCTCAGGCCCGCCGCCAGCACCTTGGCCTTGAGCGCGGCAATGTCCTGCTCGCCTACCAGCGGGTGATCGACTTTTGGCAGTGGGTCTTGCCACAGCAGCTCTTCGTTGGGCATTTCCGGGCCCAGATAGCGCGCCAATGGGCCCATGTCGCGGTGGATCAACTTGTACCAGGCGCGGGCGAAGGCGTCCGCCAGCTGGTCAGGGTTATCCTTGAAGCGGCGGGCGATCGGCTCGTAGATCGGGTCGAAACGCAGCGCAAGGTCGGAGGTGAGCATGGAAGGCGCGTGGCGCTTGGCCGGGTCATGGGCATCCGGCACGGTGCCTGCCCCCTTGCCCTCCTTCGGCCGCCACTGGTGGGCACCAGCCGGGCTCTTGGTCAGTTCCCAGTCGAAGTTGAACAGATTGTTGAGGTATTCGTTGCTCCATCGGGTGGGGGTCGAAGTCCAGGTCACTTCCAGGCCGCTGGTGATGGTATCGCCACCCTTGCCGCTGCCGAACTTGTTGGCCCAGCCCAACCCCTGCAGCTCCAGGCCTGCTGCTTCCGGCTCGGGGCCGACGTTGTCGGCAGGGCCGGCACCGTGGGTCTTGCCAAAGGCGTGGCCACCGGCGATCAGCGCCACGGTTTCTTCATCGTTCATGGCCATGCGGCCGAAGGTGTCACGGATGTCCTTGCCCGAGGCTACCGGGTCGGGGTTGCCTTCCGGGCCTTCCGGGTTCACATAGATCAGGCCCATCTGCACGGCGGCCAGCGGGTTTTCCAGGTTGCGCTCGCCCTCCAGGGTACGGCCCTGCTCCTCGGGGCGCTTGGCCGGCTCCGCCACCAGGTCGCCCTTGCCGGGCGGCTGGGCCTTGCCGTAGCGGGTGTCACCGCCCAGCCAGACCTTTTCCGAGCCCCAGTACACATCTTCGTCCGGCTCCCACACATCGGCACGCCCGCCAGAGAAGCCGAAGGTCTTGAAGCCCATGGACTCGAGGGCGACGTTGCCGGTGAGCACGATCAGGTCGGCCCAGGAAATCTTGTTGCCGTACTTCTGCTTGATCGGCCACAGTAGCCGCCGGGCCTTGTCCAGGCTGACGTTGTCCGGCCAACTGTTGAGCGGGGCGAAGCGCTGCTGGCCAGAGCCTGCACCACCCCGGCCATCGCCAATACGGTAGGTACCAGCGCTGTGCCAGGCCATGCGAATGAACAACGGGCCATAATGGCCGAAGTCGGCGGGCCACCAGTCCTGGGAGTCGGTCATCAAGGCGGTCAGGTCTTTCTTCAGCGCCTGGAAGTCGAGGCTCTTGAACGCCTTGGCATAATCGAAATCCGGGTCCATCGGGTCGGATTTGGAGGAATGTTGATGAAGAATTCTCAGGTTGAGCTGGTCAGGCCACCAGTCACGGTTGGTGGTGCCGCCACCTGCGGTTTGATGGAACGGGCATTTCGATTCGTTCGACATCTGCGGGTACCTTTGGGTCGGTTATCCAGATTTCCGGTCTATGCCAGGTGTTCTTTCAGCCGAGCGCGTGGGCTCGTGCTACCCCTCATCAGGTCTACACGGGGCTTGCGAAGCTGTCATGACGGGGTTGGCGTGGTCTTGCACAAAGGTGCTGACATGCCGCCCGCTGGCAGAATTCGCGGGGCCAGGGGAAAGACTAGCCGAGCTTGGGCAGAGTTCTAATAGAGTGCCTATTGAGGGGCGATAGCTTGGCTCTGTCAGGTTCGTGCCCGCGAACAGGCCGGCACATCCATACAAGGCAACCAAGCTGTCCGCATGCTCCAATACAACGCCAACCCTTCCAACCCGGAACCCGTACCCTCATGAATCGCAACGACCTGCGCCGCGTCGACATGAACCTGCTGGTACTGTTCGAAGCCCTGATGATCGAACGCAACCTGACCCGGGTCGGCGAAAAGCTGTTCATTACCCAGTCCACCGTCAGCGCCGCCCTCGCCCGCCTGCGTGAGCTGTTCGACGACCCGCTGCTGATCCGCAACGGCCGGGCCATGGAGCCCACGCCACGGGCCATGCAGATCTTCGCCGAGCTGGGGCCGGCCATGGATGTGATTTCCGCCGCCATCAGCCGCGCCCGCGAGTTCGACCCGGTCAACAGCTGCAACGTGTTCCGCCTGGGCCTGTCGGACGATGCCGAATTCGGCCTGTTCCCGGCCCTGCTGCAGGCGCTGCGCGAAGAGGCCCCGAATATCAGTGTGGTGGTGCGCCGGGCCAACTTCCTGCTGATGCCGGGGCTGCTGGCCAGCGGCGAAATTTCGGTGGGCGTGAGCTACACCACGGACCTGCCGGCCACCGCCAAGCGCCGCAAGCTGCGCAACATCGGCGTGCGGGTGCTGCGCGCCGATGACCGCCCGGGCCCGCTGACCCTCGACGAATACTGCGCCCGCCCGCATGTGATGGTGTCGTTCTCCGGTGACATGAGCGGCAATATCGACCTTGACCTGGCACGCATCGGCCGCTGCCGCAAGGTGGTGCTGGCGGTGCCGCAATTCGGCAGCCTGCGCGCCCTGCTGCGCAACACCGAGCTGATCGCCACGGTGCCAGACTATGCCGCCTGCGCCCTGGCCGACGACGGCAGCCTGCGCGCCGACCCGGCGCCGTTCGACATCACCGAGGCCGAACTGTCGATGGTCTGGAGCGGTGCCCAGGACAATGACCCGGCCGAGCGCTGGCTGCGCGAGCGCATCCTGCAGTTCATGGCCACGCAGTGATGCATCGACCTCATCGATAGCCACCATGAATGCCATCAAGTTCCCCTGCGGTCAGCCCGGGCGGAAGATGGCGGCATACACCGATTGATGAGGCTCCCATGAAAACCGGCATGATCGCTGCCCTGCTCGCCTTGTTGGCCGCCCTTGGCGGTTGTGCCAGCCCGGCAGCTACCGACACGCAGCCTTACGGGCACTTCTATTCGGCCACGGCAATTTCCAGTGTCGCCCTGGCCCCTGGCCAACGGGTGGCGGTACTGCTGGGGCGTGATGCCGAAGCGACCCTCGAATACCTCGGCAGCCATCGCACCCAGGCAGGCGCACCGGCCCATGGCCAACGTGTCCCTGTTGCGACCCTGGGCAGCGAAAGCCAGGCGTATGACTGGCTGGCGCGGTCACTGGCGCAGCAGTTTGCCGAAGTGACTTTCTATGACGACCTGGACACACTGCTGGGCGACCACCCGGACGTGATCGTGCTGCTGGACACCGAAAGCCGTTTGGCCAGTGCGGATATCGAAAGCAGGGTAGTAGCGCGCTTTTTCGATGACCAGCTGACCTATATCGGCCGCGCTGAGGGACGGGCAAGCAAGAGTCTGGGCGATGTGGCGAGGGTGGTCGAGGATGAGCGGGCGGTGCAGGCGGATGCGCTGCGGGACTTTGACGATTCGTTGCAGGCGCTGTTGAAGGGTCGCGTTTGAGGCCCCCTTCACTGATATAGCGCAAATGCTCGGGCACAGCACCGGCCTGTAGGAGCAGCCTTGTGCTGCGAAGAGGCCAGTACCGCCACAGAATTTCTTCTGCCACACCGGCCCTTTCGCAGCACAAGGCTGCTCCTACAGGTCGGTGCTGTAGCTGTAATAACCGCGGTAAAGCTTCTACTTACCCCGCTGCATCCACGCCGCCCCCAGCCCGCTGAGGCAGATCACCGAGATGCCCACCAGGCTCAGGGTGTCCGGCACCTGGCTGTAGACAACCAACCCAAGCAACCCGGCGAACACGATCTGGCAATAGCTGAATGGCGCCAGCAAGGCAGGTGCCGCATGGCGGAAGGCCTGAGTCAGCAGCAGGTGCGCCGTCATGCCAAAGCCCCCCAGCGCCAGCATCAGCAGCGCATGGTCCCAACGCGGCATCTCCCAGAAGAACGGCACCAACGCACTCATCGCCAGGGTGTTGCACAACCCCGCATAGAAATTGCTGGTGGTCGGGCTGTCGTGCGCGGCCAGGATGCGCGTCAGCAACTGATAGAAGCAGAAGCCCAGCGCCGATCCAAACGGATACAGGATGGCCGGGGTAAACATCGCACCGCCCGGGTGCACCACCACCAGCACGCCGATGAAGCCCATCACCACCGCCACCCACTGCCCCACCGTCACCCGCTCCTTCAGCAGTGGCGCCGACAGCGCAGTGACCAGCACCGGGGCAAGGAAGTTGACCGCCGTGGCCTCGGCCAGTGGCAGGTACTGCAGGCCGGTGGTGAACAGCAGGCTGGTACTCAGCAGGCTCAGGGCGCGTAACGTCTGCAACAGAGGGCGGCGAGTGCGCAGCACGTTGAGGCCGGCCTTGGGGAGGAAGATCCCGGCCATCAGCAGCGTGTGCACCACATACCGCGCCCACACCACCATGATGATCGGGTACAGGCCGCCCAGGAACTTGGACAGGGCATCGTGACTGGCGAACAGGAACGTCGCCACCACCACCAGGGCGATGCCGCGCAGGGGTTGGTTGACTCCGGACAGCGGTGTGCTGGAACTCATGGCACTCTCGATGACGGCGCGGCTGGATGCGGCGCCCAGTGAAGGCCGCGCAGGCCTTGCCTGGCGGATGCAACAGCTCGAATTTTAGAAGAGATGCCGAAGAATAAGGAAGTTCAATCGCCGCCAGCCAAGGCCGACTGCAATTTCTGTTCGCTGATCGACCACTTTCCGCCCCACGCGCATGGCCCGTACCGTGCTGATCGTCGACCATCGAATGCGAACCCTGCACACCCTACAAGGAATTTACATGCAAAGGCTCACCACCCGTAACGGCCTGGCCCTGCCCGCGATCGGCCTGGGCACCTGGCCAATGACCGGCAGCGAGTGCACCCAGGCCGTGCGCCAGGCGCTTGAATTGGGTTACCGGCACATAGACACTGCCACTGCCTATGACAACGAAGCCGCCGTCGGCCAGGCACTGCGCGAAAGCGATGTACCGCGCGAGCAGATTCACCTGACCACCAAGGTATGGTGGGATCGCCTGGCGCCCAAGGCCATGCGCCAGTCACTGGAGGACAGCCTGCGCGCCCTGGGTACCGAGCAGGTCGACCTGTTCCACATCCACTGGCCCAGCCAGGACTGGGACCTGGCCCACAGCATCGAAACCCTGGTGGCCCTGCGTGACGAGGGCAAGGCGCGCAGCATCGGCGTGGCCAACTTCCCGCTGGGGCTGCTGCGCCAGGTGGTGGAAACCCTGGGCGCGCCATTGTCGGCGATCCAGGTGGAATACCACGTGCTGCTCGGCCAGCAACCGCTGCTGGACTACGCCCGCCGCCACGACCTGCTGCTCACCGCCTACACCCCGCTGGCCCGTGGGCAGGCGGCGGCTCAGCCGGTGATCCAGGCGATCGCCCGCAAGCATGGCGTACTGCCCAGCCAGGTGGCGCTGAAGTGGTTGCTGGACCAGGACGGCGTGGCGGTGATCCCCAAGGCCGGCAGCCGCGAGAACCAGCTGGCCAACCTGGCGGCGTCGAACGTGCAACTGGATGACGAGGACCGCGCGGCGATCGCCGGGTTGCCGAAGGACCAGCGGGTGGTGAGCCCGCCGTTTGCGCCGGACTGGAACCTCTAGGAGCGGCCTTGTGTCGCGAAGGGGCGCGCAGCGGCCCCACATTTTCAGCTGCGCCGCTGATATCGCCGGGGCCGCTTTGCGGCCCTGTCGCGACACAAGGCCGCTCCTACAGGAGACCGCGGCAGGCCAACGGGCACTATGCCAGCGTCACGACCTGCTTCAACCGCTCGTTCGCCGGTGCCGGTCGCCCATACAGGTAACCCTGGAAGTGCGAGCAACCCTCCGCCACCAACCGGCGCATCTGCTCCTCCGACTCAACCCCCTCGGCCGTGGTCTTGATCATCAGGCTGTTGGACAGGTCGGTAATGGCGCGAATGATCGACATCGCCTCGCGGCTGTCACACATGTCATGCACGAACGACTTGTCGATCTTGATCCGGTCGAACGGGAACGAACGCAGGTAACCCAGCGAGGAGTACCCGGTGCCGAAATCGTCCAGCGAAATGGACACGCCCAGGTCCTTCAGTGCACGCAGGGTACGCACGTTTTCCTCGCTGTTGCCCAGCAGCACCGACTCGGTGACCTCCAGTTCCAACCGCTGTGGCGGCAGGCCGGAGTCGGCCAGCGCCAGGGCCACGGTGTGCACCAGGTTGGCATTCTTGAACTGCACCGCCGACAGGTTGACCGACACCGTCTGCTCGCTGTCCCAGCTGGCCGCCTCCTGGCAGGCCAGGTTCAGCGCCCGGTTGCCCAGTTCGTGGATCAGCCCGGTTTCCTCGGCGATGGGGATGAAGTCCATGGGCATGACCATGCCACGGGTCGGGTGCTCCCAGCGCAGCAACGCCTCATAGCCGGTAACGCTGCTGGTCTGCTGGTCGACCACCGGCTGGTAGTGCAGCTGCAACTGGCCCAGGTGCAGCGCAGTGCGCAGGTCGGTTTCCACCAGGCGGCGCTGGCGGGCGGCGACGTCCAGTTCGACGCTGAAGCACTCGTAGCGGTTGCGACCGTTGCGCTTGGCCTCGTACAGCGCCATGTCGGCGTAGCCCAGCAGTTGCTCGGCCTGGTCGCTGTCTTCCGGCGCAATGGCAATGCCGATGCTCACCCCCACCGTGAACTGGTGCCCCTCGATCTGGAACGGTGGGCAGATCGCGTTGATCAGGCGCTGCGCAGTGTTGCATGCGGCCTCCCGGCCTTCCAGGCCGGTCAGCACCACCGCAAACTCGTCGCCGCCCAGGCGGGCCAGGGTGTCGTGCTCGCGCAGTTCGCGGCGCAGGCGCTTGCCCAGCGCGCGCAGCAGCTTGTCGCCAAAGGCGTGGCCCAGCGAATCGTTGATGTTCTTGAAGTTGTCCAGGTCCAGGCACAGTGCAGCGGTCAGCTTGGCGTGCTCGCTGTCACGCACCAGGGCCTGGCGCAGGCGTTCGTTGAACAGGGTGCGGTTGGGCAGCCCGGTCAACGCATCGTGGTGCGCCATGTGGTGGATCTGCGCGTGGGCGGCCAGCTCTTCGGTGGCATCTTCGGCAACGAACAACACATAGTCGGCCTGGCCTTCACGGTTCTGGCTGAGCAAGGTGCGGCTGCGCAGGGTGCGCGGGCCACAGGCCGTGTCGACCCGGGTTTCGGCAGCATGCCCCTTGGTGCTGCGGGCGCCACGGGCCAGTTGCTGTTCCAGGTAACCGGCAACGCCCGGTGCCAGGCACTCGCCGGGCAACTGCCCGATCATGCTGCGCTGCGGCCCGCCGAACAGGCGTTCGGCCTGCTGGTTGGCCAGCAGGATGCGCTGGCTCTCCAGGTCCTGGACAATGACGCTGGCGGGGATGTTGGCAATCACCGAATCAAGGAACTGCGACAGCTTGGCCATTTCCTGGCTGTACTGCTCGGCCAGCTCCTTGGCCTGCAGCAGTTCCAGCTCTTGCCGGTGACGCTCGGAAATGTCGCGGGTTACCTTGGCAAAACCCACCAGTTGCCCGGCATCGTCGTACACCGCGTCGATCACCACATGGGCATGGAAGACCGTGCCGTCCTTGCGCAGGCGCGAACCGATCTCTTCGAAGCGCCCGGTGCTGCGGGCCTGCTCAAGGTTCAGCGCCGGCAGCCCGGCGGCGCGCTCGGCATCGGTGTAGAACAACGAGTAGTGCTTGCCGACGATTTCCTCGGCCAGGTAGCCCTTGGCGCGCTGGGCGCCGGGGTTCCAGTTGGCGACGATACCTTCGGGGGTGAGCAGGTAGAAGGCATAGTCCACCACGCTCTGGATCAACAGCCGGTACATGATGTCGGGGCTTGCGACTAGCGACATGAACTTTACCTGGGCCTTCGAAAGGCATGAAAAGGATTGGTGGCATTATGCCTTCGACGACGACTTTGTGAAGTAGCTCACAAAAAGCCACGATCCCTTCAATTAGCGAACGAAGGCTGGCAACCCCCTCAATGGCGGGCGCCCGTGACCAGAAAATTGAGCAAGCCCGGTTCGTCATCCAGGGCTATGGGCTGCGCCGGGCGCGACAGCTCGGCCAGCACGGCATTGCAGAAGGCCACGGCAGGCATGTCCTGTGCGTAACAGCGCATCAGCCAGTCGCCCTCGCCGCCCAGCAGTTGCAATGCCACCGCCCGGCCGATGCCCTGTCGGCGGTACTTTTTCAGGATGAACAGGTCAGCCAGTTCGAACGCGTCGATGCCCGGCAGCTCGCTGCGTTCGACCAGCACGAAACCGGCGATGAAACCGTCTGCCAGCACCAGGTACGCGCCCCAGCCATCGGCCCCCCAGTAACGTTGCAGGTGCTCGTCATGGATATAGAAGCGGCCGTCCACTTCGACGTCTTCCTGCTCCCAGTCCGAGGACTCGTAGGCGTAGAACTGATAGAGGTTGCGAATCAGCGGGGCCTGGTCGGCAGTGGTTGCCAACAGTTCGATGGGCAGCATGGTGAGGGGCTCGGGTAAAAAGGCGGATTCTAGATCAACCGCCCCTGGCAGCAAAAAGCCCAGGCCCTCCCCGCACGGAAAGGCCCAGGCAAAAACCAGTCATCGATTGGTAGGAGCCCCTGTGGGAGCGGGCATGCCCGCGAACACCGGCAAAGCCGGTGCCATACACCGCGGTGCCTGCTTCGCGGGCACGCCCGCTCCCACAGGGATACCTTCAGGGCTCAACTGTTTTGCAACGCGCGCGAGCGGTGGCTGCGTGCCTCGGCGTCTGGCGCCTTGGCCGCCTGTAGATGGAAGTCGAACGCCAGCTCGGCAAAGCGCTCACCCTCTACGCCGCGAGCACGCGCTGCCGCAGCATCCTCGACAAAGCGCAGCTCGCCGACCAGCCCGTCACGGGTGGCATAGGCAAAGTCATCCCACAAGTACTTGTCGCCGGCCAGGTTTATCTGCGTGGTCAGGTGCCGGTGCCCGGGCGCAGAGATGAAGAAGTGCACATGCGCCGGGCGCTGGCCGTGACGGCCGAGCAGGTCCAGGCATTCCTGGGTTGGTCCCTGCGGATCGCAACCGTACCCCGACGGCACGATGGAACCAGGCGTGCAGTGTCCTGCAGCACACGCAGGATGATCTGCTTGAATCGTGGGTTGCCTTCGGCATGGCCCAGGCCGGCCACTTCCTTGAAGAACGCCTGAACATCGGCAGTGTGGGAAATTTTCACGGTCATCGTGCTTGCCTCATCTTGTTCTTGTCAGGTAGACAGGTGCGACTCAGCGGTCGTCGCTGTGAATCGACGAGGGGTGCCGGCACAGGCCGTCGACTTCGATGTCCATGTACGGGAACAGCGGCAGCTGCATCAGGGTGTCGTGCAGCGCCTCGACGCTGGGTACATCGAACACGCTGTAGTTGGCGTAGTGCCCGGCAATGCGCCACAGGTGGCGCCAGGTGCCTTCGCGCTGCAGACGCTGGGCCAGTTCCTTTTCGTCGGCCTTGAGCCGGGCGGCCTTGGCCGGGTCCATGTCGACCGGCAGTTTCACGGTCATCTTCACGTGGAACAGCATGCTGGTTTCTCCTTTCTCTGATTTGGCGCGAACACTGTGGGAGCGGGTTTACCCGCGAACACGGGCGAAACGCGCCAGGCGCTGTTCGTCCAGGGTCAGGCCCAGGCCTGGGGTGCGTGGAATGTGCAGCTGGAAGTCGCGGTATTGCGGCGGCTCGTTGACGATTTCTTCGGTCAGCAGCAGCGGCCCGAACAGCTCGGTGCCCCAGGTGAGCTGGCGCAGGGTCAGGAAGGCATGAGCCGAAGCCAGGGTGCCGATCGAGCCTTCGAGCATGGTCCCGCCATACAAGACGATGCCGGCAGCCTCGGCGATTTGCGCGGTACGCAGTACGGCACGCGGGCCGCCGTTCTTGGCTATTTTCAGGGCGAAGATGCTGGCCGCGCCGTCGGCAGCCAGGCTGAAGGCGTCCTCGACGCTTTCGATCGACTCGTCGGCCATGATCGGTGCCGGGCTGCGCTGGTTCAGGCGCACCTGGCCGCTGCGGTTGATACGCGAAATCGGTTGCTCGATCAGGTCGATGCCGTTTTCGCCAAGCACCTGGCAGGCACGGATGGCCTGGGATTCGTCCCAGTACTGGTTGACGTCGACCCGCACGCTGGCGCTGTCGCCCAGCTCGCGCTTGATCGCCACCACGTGCTTGAGGTCCTGGGCCAACGGGTTGGCGCCGATCTTCAGCTTGAACACCCGATGCCGACGAATCTCCAGCATGTGCTGGGCTTCGGCGATGTCGCGGGCGGTATCGCCGCTGGCCAAGGTCCAGGCCACTTCCAGGCTGTCGCGCACGCGGCCACCCAGCAGTTCGCTGACCGGCAGGCCCAGGCGTTTGCCCTGGGCATCGAGCAAGGCGCTTTCGATACCCGACTTGGCGAAGGTATTGCCCTTGGCCAGCTTGTCCAGCTTGAGCATGGCGGCGTTGATGTTGTCAGCCGGCAAGCCAACCAGCGCCGGCGCCAGGTGCGCATCGATGTTGGCCTTGATGCCCTCCGGGCTTTCGTAGCCATAGGCCAGGCCGCCGATGGTGGTGGCCTCGCCGATGCCTTCCACGCCATCACTGCAGCGAACACGCAATACCACAAGGGTCTGCTGCTGCATGGTGTGCATCGCCAGCTTGTGCGGGCGAATGGTCGGCAGGTCGACGATAATTGCCTCGATACGTTCAATCAGCACGCTTGTCATTGTTGCCAGGTCCCGTTGTTTCGGGCTGCCAGCCGCAGGCCCGAGTGGTGCATTTACTTGCTTGTTCAAGGATTGCGCGAGACCCTGATAGCCGTCCAATATCGAATGAATCTCCCACCATACCCTGGAGGTCTGATGGAGCTGCGCCACTTGCGTTACTTCAAGGTCCTGGCCGAAACCCTGAACTTCACTCGCGCCGCTGAGCTTCTGCACATTGCCCAGCCGCCGCTGAGCCGGCAGATCAGCCAACTCGAGGACCAGCTCGGTACCTTGCTGGTAGTGCGCGAGCGCCCGCTGCGGCTGACGGAGGCGGGTCGCTTCTTCTACGAACAGAGCTGTACCGTGCTGCAGCAGCTGCAGAACATCAGCGACAACACCCGTCGCATCGGCCAGGGCCAGCGCCAGTGGCTGGGGATCGGCTTCGCCCCGTCGACCCTGTACAAGGTGCTGCCGGAGCTGATCCGCGAGCTGCGCCAGGACAGCGAGCTGGAACTGGGCCTCAACGAGATGACCACGCTGCAGCAGGTGGAGGCGCTGAAAAGCGGGCGCATCGACATCGCCTTCGGGCGCATTCGCATCGATGACCCGGCCATTCACCAGCAAGTGCTGTGCGAGGACCCGCTGGTGGCGGTATTGCCCAAGGGTCACCCGCTGGCGAGCAGCCCGCTTACACTTGCCCAGCTGGCTGGCGAGGCGTTCATCCTCTACCCGGCCAACCCGCGGCCCAGCTATGCCGACCATGTGCTGGCACTGTTCGCCCACCACGGCATGAGCATCCGCGTCAGCCAATGGGCCAACGAACTGCAGACCGCCATCGGTCTGGTGGCCGTCGGCGTAGGCGTGACCCTGGTGCCGGCGTCGGTGCAACAGCAGCACCGCACCGATATCGAATATGTAAGCCTGCACGACAACGGCGCCGTCAGCCCGATCATCCTCAGCCGACGCAAGGGCGATGTGAGCCCGATCGTGCAGCGCTGCCTGACATTGATTGCACAACAGGAAAAAACAGCATGATTCACGGCAAGACACTGCAAGCATGGTGCAGCTCCCACCCCCTGATCGACGACCTGGTGGCCCTGCGCGAAACCCGTTGGTTCAACCCGCACATTGCCCCTGCCGCCCAGGCCCTGGCCGACGTCGGTTTGAGCGCCGCCGATGTCAGTGCTGCCAGTGCCCGCCTGGCACGCTTTGCCCCCTACCTGGCCAGCGTGTTCCCGGATACCGCTGCCACCGGCGGCATCATCGAGTCGCCACTGCGCCCGCTGCCCACCCTGCACGCCACCTTGCTGCAGGCAGCGGGCCTGCCTGCCAGCGGTTCACTTTGGCTCAAGGCCGACAGCGAGCTGCCGATCTCTGGCTCGATCAAGGCCCGCGGCGGCATTCATGAAGTGCTCAAGCATGCCGAAGACCTTGCCCTGGCAGCCGGCCTGATCAGCCTCGACAGCGATTACCGGGAACTGGCCAGCGACCAGGCCCGGCAATTCTTCAGCCAGTACAAGGTTGCGGTCGGCTCGACCGGCAACCTCGGCCTGTCGATCGGCATCATGAGCGCCAGGCTTGGCTTCCAGGCCACCGTGCACATGTCGGCCGATGCCCGCCAGTGGAAGAAGGACAAGCTGCGCGCCCATGGCGTGAACGTGGTCGAGTACGAAAGCGACTACAGCGTGGCGGTGGAGCAAGGGCGCCAGCAGGCGGCGGCGGACCCGGGCTGCTACTTCGTCGACGACGAGAACTCGCCACACCTGTTCCTCGGCTATGCAGTGGCG
Organism: Pseudomonas sp. 13159349; assembly: GCF_013305685.1. Taxonomy (NCBI): domain Bacteria; kingdom Pseudomonadati; phylum Pseudomonadota; class Gammaproteobacteria; order Pseudomonadales; family Pseudomonadaceae; genus Pseudomonas; species Pseudomonas sp. 13159349. Next base: position 3,612,802 of record NZ_CP045553.1, read on the forward strand.
GCCGAGCGGCTGGCCGCCCAGTTCGAAGCCGCGGGCATCAAGGTAGATGCCGAGCACCCCTTGTTCGTCTACCTGCCCTGTGGGGTCGGCGGTGGCCCCGGTGGCGTGGCGTTCGGCCTGAAACTGATCTGGGGCGACCATGTGCACTGCATCTTCGCCGAGCCCACCCACTCACCGTGCATGTTCCTGGGGGTGTATAGCGGTTTGCATGACGCCACCAGCGTGCAGGATTTCGGCATCGACAACCTGACCGCCGCCGACGGCCTGGCGGTGGGCCGCCCTTCCGGCTTTGTCGGCAAGGCGATGCAGCGTTTGCTCGATGGCTATTACACAGTCAGCGACGAGGCGCTGTACCGGCTGTTGGTATTGGCCCATGACCAGGAGAATGCGCGGCTGGAGCCTTCGGCGATGGCGGGGATGCCGGGCATGGTCAGGGTGCTTGAAGCGCCTGAGTACCTGGCGCGCATGGGCCTGTCGGCCGGGCGCATGCAAAGGGCCACGCATTTGGTCTGGGGGACCGGTGGCAGCATGGTGCCGGAGGCAGAGTTTGCGGCCTATCTGGCCAAAGGGAGGGGCTGAGGATTTCTGGAGCTCCCATAGGTACTGAGCTGGCTTTCAGTTCCCACTTTACCTGTGGGAGCGGGCATGCCCGCGAAGCAGGCGACGCGGGGGATGGCACGGGCTTCGCCCGTGTTCGCGGGCACGCCCGCTCCCACAGAGGACCGCGTTAGCCTCTAGATTTCCAAGCAATCACCGCGCAGCCAGTCGATAAACCGCGCAAACAACTCCGACTGCGAGTTGATCTCCAGCTTCAGGTACAGGTTCTTGCGGTGCATGCGCACGGTTTCCGGCGAGATGCCCAGCTCCAGCGCGGTGGACTTCACCGAATGCCCACGCAAGATCATGTGCGCCACCTCCCGCTCACGGTCGGTCAGCACCTGGCAGCCGAAACTGTCGAACGCCGCCTGCAGGCTACCACGCTCCGCCGAAGCGGGGCCGGGCTCCAGATGGTGCCGGGCGTAGCGCCCCAGCAGTTCACGTACCATCGGCTCCAGCGCACGCAGCAGGTCGATCTGCCCCGTACTCAGCCGCGTACCGCTGCAACCCTGGAACAGGCTCAGTGACAATTTGCGCCCAGCGCTGAGGTCGGCGATGTAGTAGCTGTCTTCACTGCAACCGGTACCCAGGTAATAGGCCTTGTAGTAGTCGCTGTCGAAGAAGTTGTCCGGGGCGATTTCCTGCAGATGGTAGAAGCCCTCGGCCAGGCCGCTCTGCACGGCCAGGCAGAACGGGTCGAGCAGGTAGCCGGCAGTGAAGTAGCGCTCCAGCACGGCGGCGCGGTGCAGGTCGGGGATGCCTTGCTGGTACAGCAATTGCGGTGCCCGCCCCTGGCACTCGAGGCTGATCATCATCGATTCCACCTGCACCAACTGGCCGATGGCGGCCGCCACATGCGCCAGCGCCTCGGGCGTTTCGCTGTGGGCCAGTGCGCGCTGCAGCGCCGCATGCCACTGCTGCAGCGCGCCCAGTGAAAGGGTAAGCGGGGTGTCGGGAGAGGCCTGGGTCATGCCCGGCAGTCTAGCCTGCCAGGCACGCCCGCGCACAGCCCTTTGCGCCAGGTTCATCGGCCGTGGTACAGGCCAAGCGCCGTGAGTTCGCGCGCGGTTTCGATGATGCACTGGCGCAGGGTTTCGACAATCTCGTCCACTTGCGCATGGGTAATGATCAACGGCGGCGACATCACGTTCAGGTGCATGATCGGCCGCACCAGCAGCCCTTTGGCCTGGGCCTTGCTGTGGATGCGTTCGCCGATGTTCACCTCGTCGGCGAACAGGGCCTTGCTGGCCTTGTCGGCAACGAACTCGACACAGGCCATCAGCTTCATGCAGCGCACATCCCCCACCAGCGGCAGCTCGCGCAGGCTTTGCAGGCGCTGTTCCAGGTAGCCGCCAACGTCCTTGACGTGCTCCAGCAAATGCTCGCGCTCGATGATCTCGATGTTCTTCAGCGCCGCAGTGCAGCACACCGGGTGGCCGCTGTAGGTGAAGCCGTGGGTGAAGCAGCGGCCCTTGCCCGGCTCGGCGATCACCTGCCAGATGCGCTCGGAGAAGATGCACGCCCCCAGCGGCAGGTAGGCCGAGGTCAGGCCCTTGGCGGTAGTGATGATGTCGGGGGTTACGCCGAACAGTTCCTCGCTGGCGAAGAAGGTGCCCAGGCGCCCGAACGAGGTCACCACTTCGTCGGCGACGAACAGGATGTCGTAGGTCTGGCACAGCTGCCACATGCGCTGGAAGTAGCCCGTGGGCGGAATGATCACCCCGCCCGAGCCCATGATCGGCTCGGCGAAGAACGCCGCCACGTTGTCGGCCCCCAGCGAAAGGATCTTGTCCTCGAACTCGGCCACCAGGAAGTCGAGGAACTCGGCCTCGTCCATGTCGTGCGGGGCGCGGTACGGGTTGGGGTTGGACACATGGTGGATCAGGTCGTGGTGATAATCGAACTCCGGCACCCGGTCAGCGGCCTTGTTGCCGATCGACATGGTCAGCGTGGTGGAGCCGTGGTAGGCGTTGTAGCGGGCGATGATGTGCTTCTTGTGCGGCTTGCCACGGCAGTTCTGGTAGTACTGGATCAGCCGGTAGGCAGTGTCGACCGCGGTCGAGCCGCCAGTGGTGAGGAACACATGGTTCAGGTCACCCGGCGCCAGCTGCGCAAGCTTCTGGCACAGCTCGATGGCCACGCCGTTGGCCATGTCGGAGAACGGGTTGGAATAGGCCAGCTGGCGTACCTGGTCGGCGATGGCCAGGGCCATTTCCTCGCGGCCCAGGCCAATGTTGGTGCACCACATGCCGCCGACTGCATCGAGGAAGCGGTTGCCGTGGGTATCGCGGATGTAGGCGCCCTCGCCGGCAACGATGTTCAGCGCGCCTTGCTCGCGGTGCTCGTCGAACACGTGGTAGCCGTGCATGTAGTGGGCCTTGTCGGCTTCCACCAGCGGGTCGTGGGCAATGGCGAATGCTTTGCTTGGGGTGGCCATGGGCAGCTCCTTGGCAGTGATCGTTGGGCAGTGTTCAGAAACCGGTCTTGACCGTGCTCCAGACCCGGGTGATGGCGCGCATGTCCTTCGGGCTCTGGGTTTTCTGCGCGAACAGGCGCTCGCGGGTTTGCGCGTCGGGGTAGATGGCCGGGTCCTGGCGGATCTCGTCGCGCACCAGCGCCGTGGCGGCGGCGTTGCTGTTGGCGTAGTGGATGTAGTCGGTGACCTTGGCCATGGTCTGCGGCTGCAGCAGGAACTCGATGAAGCGGTGGGCATTGGCCGCGTGCGGCGCATCCTTGGGGATGTACAGGTTGTCGAACCAGATCAGCGAGCCTTCCTGGGGGATGAAGAACGACAGCTTGATGTCCTTCTTCGCTTCCACCGCGCGGGCCTGGGCGGTGGCGTAGTCGCCGGACCAGGTCAGGGCCAGGCAGACATCGCCGTTGGGCAGGCTGGTGAGGTAGTTGACCGAATCGAACTTGCGAATGTACGGGCGAATGCCCAGCAGCAGTTGTTCGGCCGCCTTGAGGTCGGCCGGTGATGCGCTGCGTGGGTCCTTGCCCAGGTACTGCAGGGCCAGCGGGATGACTTCGGTCGGCGCGTCCATCAGGGTGACGCCACAGTCGGCGAAGCGCGAGACGATCCTGGGGTCGAACAGCATGGCCAGCGAGCCGATGGGGGCATCGGGCATGCGCGCGGTGATCTTGTCGACGTTGTAGGTCACCCCCGAGCTGCCCCAGGTATAGGGCGCCGAGTATTTCAGGCCGGGGTCGTAGCCTTGCAGGTTGTTCACCACCTGCTGGTCGAGGTTGTGCCAACTGGGCAGTTGCCGCTTGTCCAGCGCCTGGAACACCCCGGCGCTGATCAGCGGGGGGACCAGGGAAGCGTTGAGCATGACCAGGTCGTAGCCGGAGCGGCCGGTGAGCAGTTTGGTCTGCACCGTTTCGTAGCCGTCGAAGGTGTCGTAGATGACCTTGATGCCGGTGGCCTTCTCGAAGTCGGCCAGGGTGGTTTCGCCGATATAGTCGGTCCAGTTGTACAACCGCAACGTGTTACCGCTGTCCACCTCTGCCGCCTGGGCCAGGCTGGCGCCAGACGCCAGCAGCAGACCGCCAATCACCTTCAGTACCTTGCGCATGGCAACTCCATCGTGTGAGTGCTCGGGATCGAGCCGATGGGGGCACTATCGAGGGATTTGCCGAAGGGGGACATACCCCGAATGTGTGGGTGGTCGCTTTTTTTGCCGGTGAATTTTGTATGAAGGCCACAGGCTCAATCGCCGGCAAGCCAGCTCCCACAGGTCCTCCACAGTCCTGAAGCCCTGTGATTTCCCTGTGGGAGATTGCCCAGCCCTTTGGGCTGCGCTTTCGCGCAGAGAACCAATATCGCTCGTCTGACGCGTCCTTTGTAGGAGCAGCCTTGTGCTGCGAAGAGGCCGGTACAGCCAATAGACAGGCTTTGTCAGCCCCGGCCTCTTCGCAGCACAAGGCTGCTCCTACAGAACCTCGCCGAACCAATGAGTCATGTGTTGTTCTATGAGAGCTGGCTTGCCGGCGATTGGGCCAGAACAGTCAATCACGCCAGCGGGTAAAGCGCCTCATCAAACTGCTCCAGGCGCGGGAACACCAGTGGCTGGTCGTCCGAGAGCTGCTCCAGACGCTGCCGGTACTGCTGCAAGAACGCCTGCCGCGCCTCGTCACTGATGTACGGCACATGCCAGGCCACGAACGGCGGCAACACCTCGAACCCCACGTAGGCCAGGGTGCCGCGCAAGATCGGCCGCAGCATGTCTTCCAGCGGCCCATGAATCGCCCGGTCGCCAAACATGTGCTCACGCCCGCCCAGGGTCACGGTCACCAGCGCTTTCTTGCCCGCCAAACCGCCCTGGTCGTAGAAGCGCTTGCCGCCATAGCACACCCCCGACACCAGCACCCGGTCGATCCAGCCCTTGAGCATGGCCGGCGCCGAGAACCAGAAGATCGGGAAGTTCAGCACCAGCAAGTCGGCCCACAGCAGCTTGTCCAGCTCCTGCCGGATATCCGCGGCAATGGCGCCACGCTTGACCCCTTGGCGCTGCTCCAGGGCATACACCAGGTACTCGGGGTTCTCGCGCTGGCTGAAGTCATCGGCGCTGGCCACCGGGTTCCAGCCCATGGCGTACAGGTCGCTGACCTGCACCTGGTGGCCCTGGGCGCGGAAGGTTTCCACGGCCTGGTCACGCAGGGCAGCAGTGAACGATTGCGGCTCGGGGTGAGCGTGGACGATCAGTACATTCACAAACATTCTCCTCACACAAAACAGGTTGTCTTCCAGCTGTGGCTCAGCACTGCACCGCTTTCACCTCGACGAACTCCGCAAGGCCCTCCTCACCCCACTCACGCCCGTTGCCCGACTGCTTGTAGCCACCGAACGGTGCCTGGTAGTTGAACCCGCCACCGTTGATGAAGCACTGCCCGGCGCGTATCTGCCGCGCCAGGGCCAGGCCGTGCTCACGGCTACCGGCCCACACCGCACTGGACAGGCCGAACGGCGAATCGTTGGCCAGGGCCAGCGCCTGGGCCTCGTCGGCATAGGGGATCAGGCACAGCACCGGGCCGAAGATTTCCTCCTGGGCGATGCGCATGCGGTTGTCGACATCGGCGAACAAGGTCGGCGCCACGTAGAAGCCGCGCTCGAAGCCGGCCGGCGTATCACCGCCGCACAGCAGGCGCGCGCCCTCTTCCTGGCCCAGGCGAATGTAGTCGAGCACGGTGCGCCGCTGGCCTGCCGAACACATCGGCCCGAGGAAGCTGGCCGGGTCACGCGGGTCGCCCATGACCAGCGAACGGGTCTCGGCCTCGGCAATCTCCAGCGCCTCGGCGTAGCGGCTGGCCGGCAGCAGCATGCGGGTCAGGGCCGTGCAGGTCTGCCCTGAGTTGATCATCACGTCCTGCACGCCATGGCGCACCGCCGCGTGCAGGTCGGCGTCGGCGGTGATCAGCAGCGGCGACTTGCCGCCCAGCTCCAGGCACACCCGCTTCACCGTCGGCGCGGCCGCCTGGGCCACGCGCACCCCGGCGCCGGTGGAGCCGGTAAACGACACCATGTCCACCTGCGGGTGCCGGGCCAGGGCCTCGCCAACCTTGGCCCCCGGCCCGCTGACCAGGTTGAACACCCCGGCCGGCAGGCCGATGGCCTCGATCATCTCGGCCAGCAGGAATGCATGCAGCGGTGTTTCCTGGCTGGGCTTGACCACCACCGTGCAGCCGGCGGCCAGGGCCGGCGCCAGCTTGCCGATCATCTGGTGCAGCGGGTAGTTCCACGGGTTGATGAACGCGCACACGCCAACGGCTTCGCGGTACACCAGCGAGTTGCCGACTTCGCGCACCTCATCCATCAGCCCGGCCAGTTCGGCGTACTGCTCCAGCCCGGCAATCGGGCCCTCCACCTGTACCGCCTGGCACCACTGCACCGGCATGCCCAACTCGTCGGTGATGACCGAGGCCATTTCCGCCGCGCGGCTCTTCAGCTGTGCGGCCAGCGCCGTTATGAACCCGGCACGCACGCTGGACGGCGTGCGCGACCAGCCATCGAAGGCCCGCCGCGCAGCCATCACCGCCCGTTCGACATCGGCCTCGGCGCCCAGCGGCACCCGGCCGATGGCCTGTTCGGTGGCCGGGTCGATCACCTCGGCCATGCCCTGCCCGCTCGGTACCTGCCAGGCGCCGTCGATGTACAGCCGCGCATATTCACGCATGGGCCTGCCCCTGCATCAGTGCGGCGGCGCAGCGGGCGATGCGCCGGCAAGCGTCGGCCAAGGCCTCGTCACCCAATACCAGGCCCAGGCGGATATGCCCGGCAGCGCTGGGGCCGAAGGCTTCGCCAGCGAGCACCGACACACCCTGGCTGTCGAGCAGGCGATCGGCGAAGGCCTGGGCGCTGAGGCCGGTCTCGCGGATGTCGACCATCACGAACATGCCGCCATCGGGCTTGAGCACCTTGATGCCCGGGCAGTCGGCCAACTGCTCGCACACCAGGTCGCGACGCTGGCGATAGGCTTCGCGCATGACATCCAGTTCCGGCAGCTGCTGCTCCAGTGCCACCACGGCGGCGTCCTGGATGAAGTCCGGCGAACCGTACAGCATGCACAGGGCGAGGTTTTCCAGATGGGTGGCAAGTTCGGTCGAACCGACCACCCAGCCCACCCGCCAACCGGTCATGGCATGCGACTTCGACAGGCTGTTGAGGGTGGCGGTGCGCTCGGCCATGCCCGGCAGGCTGCCAGGGCTGACATGCTCGCCGTCGTACAACAGCTCGCTATACACCTCGTCAGAGATCAACCACAGATCGTGGGCGATGCACAGCTCGGCCAGCGCCTCCCAGGTGGCGCGCGGCAGGCTCGCCCCCGAGGGGTTGTGCGGGCTGTTCAGGGCCAGGGCGCGGGTGCGCGGGGTGATGCGCGCGGCCACGTCACGCGGGCACACGCGAAAGCCGTTCTCCGGCTTGACCGGCACCGGCACCACCTTGGCGCCACAAGCCCCGAACACCGCCTCGTAGGTCACGTACATGGGCTCGGCGACAATTACCTCGTCACCCGGGTCGAGCACGCACTGGGCCACGCAGTACAACGCGCACTGGGCCCCCGCCAGCACCGTCACCTGGTCGGCATCGACGGCCTGGCCGCTGCGCTGGCGGTGGCGGTTGGCGATGGCCTGGCGCAGCGCCAGCTTGCCGCGCACATCGGCGTAATGGGTGTGGCCCGAACGCAGGCTGTCGATGGCCGCCTCGACGATCGGCGCGGGGGTGTCGAAGTCCGGGTCACCCACCGAAAGCAGCAGGATATCCCTACCCTCGGCCTGCAGCGCCAGGGCGCGATAGTGGATGTCCCAGGCCGCAGCCCCGTCGCCGGCGATGCGTTGAGTGAGCTTGGCGTAGCGCATGGCAATCTCCCTTCATTGGCAGTTCAGTCGACGAGAATCTTCGGGTTGGAACTGCCCCATACGGTGTAGAGGTCGGCGAGCAACGCGCCGTTGATTTCTTCTATCTCGGCCTGGGTGATCTCCCCCCCGGCCTGTTTGCCGAACAGCACCACTTCGTTGCCCCCCTTCACATCGGGGAAGTCGGTGACATCGACCATCAAGGTGTTCATCGACACCTTGCCCACCACGGGCACTCGGTGGCCGTTGATCAGCACATGGCCCTTGTTGGTGAACACCCGGCGGTAGCCATCGGAGTAACCCACGGTGATGTTGGCCAGGCGCGAATCACGCGCCAGGGTGAAGGTGCGGTCGTAGCCGACGGTGTTGCCTGCCGGGTAGCTGTGCACCGCCGCCACGTGCGACTTGAACTGCATGACACGTTGGTATTCGGTGCGCGTCGGCACGGTGTCGCCGAACAGCGCGCCACCGGTACGCACCATGTCCAGGTGCGCTTCCGGCACTTCCAGCGTAGCGAAGGAGTTGGCGGCATGCAGGGTGAGCTTGCTGCGATCAAGTTTCGCGTGCTTGATCAGCCAGTCGGTCTGTTCGTTGAACGCTGCCAGGCCTTTGCGCACATCGTCCTTGTCTTCCACGGCGAAGTGAGTCATCAGCGCGACCAGCTGGAGGTGCTTCTGGTCAGTGATCTGCAGCGCTTCACCCCGGCCGGACCAGGTGGTCATTTCCACGCCGTTGCGGCTCATGCCGCTGGAATTGAGCGCCATGTGAATGCGCAGGGTCTTGCCGTGGCGTTCGGCGATGGTATCGAGCTGGCGGGCGAACTCGGCGCTGCCAACCAGCTCTTCCATGTCGTACTGCAAGGCATCTTCCACTTCGCCGAGGCTGGCCAGGCGTACCCGCACCAGTTGCCCGGTGAAGCCGCTGGCGCGGACCACGCGGGCCTCCTCGTTGCTGGCTACCGCCACGCAAGGCACGCCCTGGGCGATGATCGACGGCATGACCAGGCCGATACCGTGGCCATAGGCGTCGGCCTTGAGCACGGCGCACAGCTTGGACTTGCCGCCCAGCTCGGCCTGCAAGGTACGGATGTTGTGTTGCAGTGCGCCGGCACTGATTTCGACCCAGGCGTTGCTGTTCTGCGCGGTCAGGGCGGCGGTGCCGTTGTCCATCGACAGGGGCGGTGCGGCGTACAGCGGGGCCTGGCCAGTGATCAGCAGAGCGAGGGATGCAGCCAGGAGGGTACGGCTGAATTGCATGGTGATTTCTCTTGTTGTTCGTTGTGTCTGCCGCTTAGCAGACGCAGGTGTGTTTGAGTTCGATGAAGGTGACGCCGGGGGTGGCGAAACCGCTGGCCAGATCGGCCTGCAGCGCGTCCAGATCACGCGGCTGGCGCACCGTGCAACCAAAGGCGCGGGCCAGGCCGACGAAGTCCGGGTTGCGTGGCAGTACGCCGACCGGCTCGATGTCCAGGCCGAGCATGTCGTCGCGGATCTGGCCAAGGGCGTCATTGTTCCATAACAACACGACCAGTGGCCGGTCCAGTTCTTCGACTGCCGTGGCCAGTTCCTGGGCGGTGTAGAGGAAGCCGCCGTCGCCCACCAGCACCAGGCCTGGCCGGTGGTCGCTGGCGAACATGCCGCCGATGCCGGCCGGCAGGCCATAGCCGAGGGTGCCGTAGCCGGTGGGGTGCAGCCAGCTGCGCGGCGCCCGGCTGGCGAAGGCGTAGTTGCCGGTATAGGCCAGTTGGGTCATGTCGCTGCTGACGAAGGCATCGTCGGGCAGCACGGCGGCAATGCGGTCGAGGATTGCCTGGTGCACGGCCTGCAGCGGAGCATGCCCGCTGCGAATGGCCTGGCGCAGGTTGGCCACGGCTTCGCTGGCCTGGGCCGGGTCACGGTCCAGCGCTGGCAGGTGCTCGAGCAGGCCGGCCAGGGTTTGCCGGGCATCGCCGTGCAGGGCAATGGCACAGGGGTAGAAGTCGTTGAACTTGCGCGGGTCGATGTCCACGCGCAGCAGCTCGCCGCTGATCGGCAGGCGCTCGCGCCAGAAGTCGGTGTCGGCCATTTCGGTACCCACTGCCAGCACCACGTCGGCCTGGCTGATCAGCTGCCAGCCGGGCTCGACGCACAGGCTGGCGCCGGCATTCATTGGTGCGTCCGCTGGCAGCAGGCCCTTGCCGGCCACGCTGGTGAACAATGGCGCTGCCAGTCGGGTGCTCAGCTGCTGCAACTGCTCGGCCGCGTGCAGTGCCCCACCGCCGGCAATGATCATCGGCCGCTTGGCGGCGACCAGCTTCACGGCGGCCTGGTCAAGGATGTCGCGGCAAGGCTGGCCGCGCCCGGGGCGGCGCACCACCTCATTGCTCCAGTCACGGCTGACCGGCGCGGCCAGTACGTCCAGCGGCACCGAGATGTGCACCGGGCGCGGCCGTTCGCTGTCGAACACAGCCCATGCACGGGCGATCAGTTCGGGCAGGTCGTCGCCGCGCAGGGCCACGGCGGAGAACGCGGTAATCGGCGCGGTCATGGCGCGCTGGTCCTGGGTTTCGTGCAGGCAGCCCCAGCCCTTGCCCAGGCTGGCAGTATGGTTGACGCTGGAAATCACCAGCATCGGGATGGAGTCGGCATAGGCCTGGCCGATGGCGGTGGCGGCATTGGTCACGCCCGGGCCGGTGATGACGAAGCACACCCCCGGTTTGCCGCTTACCCGTGCATAGCCGTCGGCCATGAAGCCGGCGCCCTGCTCGTGGCGGGTCAGCACATGGCGGATGCCGCTGCCCGGCAGGCCTCGGTACAGCTCCAGGGTGTGCACGCCGGGGATGCCGAATACCGTTTCCACGCCGTAGTTGGCCAGCAGGCGCACCAACGCCTGGCCGGCGGTCGGGGTGTGCTTATTCATGTCGTTCTCCTTGCGCCTTGCCGAGGCGGATCAGCGCGTCGACCGCGATGGTGCCGTGGGCACCGACCATCAATGGGTTCACATCCAGCTCCAGCAGTTGCCCGGCGTTCTCGCAGGCGTAGTCGACCACCGCGCGGATAGCCGCAACCAGTGCGTCGAGGTCGGCGGCCGGGCGGCCACGGAAGCCTTGCAGCAGGCTGGCACTGCGCAGGCCGAGCAGCGCGCTGCGGATGGCATCGTCGGTGGTCGGCAGCAACAGGCTGACACTGTCCTTGAGCAGCTCGACCAGCACGCCACCGGCACCGATCACCAGAGCCAGGGCGAAGTCATGCTCGCGCTTGATGCCAACGATCAGTTCGGCCAGCGGCGGCTCGGCCATCGGTTCGAGCAGCACCTGGTCGAACGCTACCTGCGGGGCGTAGGCGGCGATACGCTGGCGCATCTGCACCAGCGCAACCTCGAGGGCGGCGGCATCGCGCAGGTTCAGCGCCACCGCACCGGCTTCGGTCTTGTGCGGCAGTTGCGCGCTGACCGCCTTCAAAACGAGCGGGTAGCCGACACGGGCGGCATCTGCCACGGCACGCTCGGGTGTGCTCAGCACCCCTGCCGGTACCGGCAGGCCGAAGGCACGCAGGGCTTGCTTGGATTGCCATTCGTCCAGCAGCAGGCCCTCGCCCTCAAGGGCCTGCGGGCACAGCGGCACCCGCGTGGCCTCACCCTGTTCCAGCAGCCGCTGGCGGTTGCGCTGGTAGGCGACGATGCGCCCCCAGGCTGCCAGGCCATCCTCCACGCCCTGCAGGGCGGCGATGCCACGCGCGTGCAAACGCTCGCGCGCGCAGGCGGGCAACAGCTCCGGGAATGCCGAGGTGACGAAGCCGATCTTGCCGTGGCGTTCCAGTGCATCGCAGTACAGTGCAAGCAGCAGGTCGCATTCCTTGCGTTCGCCGGTGAACGCCGCCGGGTAGTCCAGCACCAGCATGGCCGCGTCGGCTGCGCCGCTCAGGGTGCTGTCGAGCATGCGTTGCAGGGCCGCTGCATCACCCCAGATGGCCGTGGTGAAGTCCAGCGGGTTGACCAGGTTGGCATAGGCCGGCAGCACCTCGGCCAACTGCGTCACCTGCCCTTGTGCGAGCTTCGGCAGGACCAGCTGGTTGCGCTCGGCATAGTCGGCGATCAAGCCGGCATCGCCACCCGAGCAGGCCAGGGCGATCAGCTCGCCATTCACCGGCAGGCGCCCACAGGCGGCGGCCTTGAGGGTTTCAACGAAGCTCACCGGGCCACTGACGCGGATCACGCCCAGGCGCTGGAACAGGCTGTCGTACAAGGCATCGGAGCCGGACAGCGAGCTGGTGTGGCTGAGCGCCAGTTCGGCGCCAATCTGCGACACGCCGGTCTTCAGCGCAATGATCGGCGTGCCCTGCTGCAATGCCTTGCAGGCAGCACGGGCGAAGCCCGGCACGTTCTTCAGGCCTTCCAGGTGCAGGCCGATGGCGGTTACCCGTGGGTCGTCGAGCAGCACGTCCATCAGCTCGGCCACGCCCAGTTGCGCCTGGTTGCCGACCGAGGCCATGTAGGCCACCGGCAGCGAGCGGTCGCTCATCGACAGGTTGTAGGCGAAGTTGCCGCTCTGGGTGAGGATCGCCACGCCCTTCTCCACCTGCTGGCCACCATGGGCCACCGGCCACAGGGCAGCGCCGTGCAGGTAGTCGAGCAGGCCGTAGCAGTTGGGGCCGAGCAAGGCCATGTTGCCGGCGGCGGCGAGCAGGCGCTGCTGCAGCTGGCGGCCCTCTTCGCCGCTTTCGGCAAAGCCCGAGGCATAGCAGATGGCGCCACCGGCACCGCGTGCGGCCAGCTCGGCAACGCACTGCAGGGTCAGTTCGCGGTTGGTGGCGATGAACACCGCGTCCGGGGCATGGGGCAAGTCGGCCACACGCGCCACACAGGGGATACCTTCGAGGCTGTCATGCTGCGGGTTGACCAGCCACAGCTCGCCGCCAAAGCCACCTTCGGCGCAGCGCTTGAGCGCCCGCGCCATGCTGCGCCCGCCGACGAAGGCCAGGTGCCGGGGGGCCAGCAGGCGCTTGAGGTTGTCACGAATCGAATGCGACATGGGTGTTCTCCTCGCGCTCAGCGCAGCAGCGGGCGCAGCAGTTCGCGGGCGATGATGTGCCGCTGGATTTCCGAGGTGCCTTCCCAGATGCGCTCGATGCGTGCGTTGCGCCAGATGCGCTCGACCGGCCCTTCATCCATCAGGCCCATGCCACCGAAGATCTGCACGGCTTCGTCGGCAACCTTGCCCAGCACCTCGCTGGCGAACAGCTTGGCCATGCCGGCCTCGCCGTCGGTCATGCTGCCCTGGTCCATCTTCCAGGCGGTGTGCAGGGTGAGCATTTCCGCAGCGCTAATCTGCGTGGCCATGTCGGCGAGCTTGAACGACACGCCCTGGTAGCTGCCGATGGCCTGGCCGAACTGCTTGCGGTCGGCGGCCCATTGCAGCGACAGGTCGAGGGCTCGTTGGGCCTGGCCCACGCAGTTGGCGGCGACCATCACCCGGCCGGCGGTGAGCCAGGCGTTGGCCACCTCCCAGCCCTTGCCGACCTCGCCCAGCACCTTGCTGGCCGGCACCCGGCAGTCGTCGAAGAACAGCTCGTAGGTGTGGTAGCCACGATTGCTCACGCACTTGGGGCCACGGCGGATGGTCATGCCCGGCGTGCCCCGGTCGACCAGGAAGGCCGTTACCGCGTTGCGCTTGCGCCCATTGTGCTCGTAGGTGTCGGTGACGGCGAAGACGATGGCGAAATCGGCGTGGCCGGCATGGCTGATGAAGTGCTTGCTGCCGTTGATGACGAAGTCGTCACCCTGGCGCACGGCACGGGTCTTGATGGCGTTGGCATCGGAGCCGGCGCCCGGCTCGGTGAGGGCAAAGCAGTCGATCTTCTCGCCCTGCACGCAGGGCAACAGGTAGTCGTTGATCTGCTCGTCCTTGCAGGCCATGAGGATTTTCGATGGCCGCGCGACGAACACGTGCAGGGCCCAGGACACCTTGGACAGTTCGCGCTCGATAAGCGCCTGGGACAGATAGTCCAGGCCACCGCCGCCGACCTCCTCGGGCATGTTGAAGGCATAGAACCCGGCGGCGATGGCCTTGCCGCGGATCTGCGCAGCCAGCTCGGGCGATACGGCATCGGCACGGTCCACTGCCTCCTCATGGGGCAGCAGCTCCTTGGCGACAAAACTGCGTACCGCTTCCACCAACATTTCTTGTTCTTGGGTCAGTTGGAAATTCATCTGCGAAGGTCCTGGTGAGGGTCGGTTATCGGGTTACTGGCCGGTAAAACGGGGTGCGCGGCGCTCCACCGAGGCTTGCAGTGCCTCGGCACCGTCCTGGCTACGGCCGCACAACAGGCCGGCCTGGCGCTCGGCCTCCAGCTGCTCGGCCAGGGTGCGCCGCGCGCCATCGCGGATCAGCCGCTTGGTCTGCGCGTAGGCGAAGGTAGGGCCGTTGGCCAGGCGCCCGGCCAGCTCGGCGGCCACGGCGGGCAGTTGCTCGTCGGCACAGACTTCGCTGACCAGCCCGGCCGCCAGGGCACGTTCGGCACCCCACAGCTCATCGAGGAACAACAGGCGCTTGGCCTGCTCGCTGCCGATCAGCCGTGGCAGGTGCCAGCTGGCACCTGCGTCGGGGCTGTAGCCCATGCTGGTGTAGCCGGCCTTGAAGCGCGCCGATGCCGCGGCGATGCGCAAGTCGCAGCACAGGCTGAGGTCCATGCCACCGCCCACGGCGGTGCCGTTGATGGCAGCGATGGTGGGCTTGTCGAGGCTGTGCAGGCGCAACATCAGGGCGTGGGCGGTTTCGGTCCAGCCGTAGCTTTCCAGGGTGCCCTGGGCTTCGGCCGCGGCCCATTCGGCCAGGTCGGCACCGGCGCAGAAGCTGCGGCCGCTGCCGGTCAGCACCACCACGCGCACGGCCGGGTCGCTGTTGCAGGTTTCCAGCAGGGCGTGCAGTTGCTTGAGGGTGGGGATGTCCAGCGCGTTGCGCTGCTCGGGGCGGTTGAGGGTGATCCAGGCAACGCCGGCTTCGACCTTGCTCAACAGTGACGACGACGGGGTGGTCATGGGGGGCCTCGGTGTTGTTGTGATGGTTTGAGAGGGCTTGATGAGGGAGATACTAAACGAGTGTTCAACAAGGCGGGATGGGCTGTTACAACTTCGCACAACTCGGTTTTTGCTGTTACGCGGTTTTCTTTTGGCATTGCATTTTCGTTGCCTGGGAGATCGAGCGCCGCCCGCGCGGCGCTTCGCGGGACAAGCCCGCTCCCACATTTGTTGCAACGTGGCCATGCCTGTGGGAGAGGCGTTGTCCGCCTTGGTGTATTGTTTGAGGCCGGTGAGGTGGCGGTAGCGCCAGCCGGAAAACCGCGTCAAGGCAACAAGGCTGACAACCATGGCCTGTCAGGTTCGGCACGTTGCAACAAATGTGTGAGCGGGCTTGTCCCGCGAAGCGCCGCGCGGGCGGCGCTCGATCTCACAGGCAATAAAAATGCTTCGACGAACACTTACAACCAACGACCCACGGCATCAAACCCCTGGCACGCTCGGCTCGAAGGCCCCCTGCCGACGGCGGTTGACGAAGAAGTACGCCGCGTAGCACAGGGCAATGAAGCCAAAGCCCCAGTACAACGACGGCCGCTGGGTTTCATCCAGCGCCAGGAACACGAACAGCGAGCTGCACAGGGTGATGCACAGCAGCGGCACCAGCGGGTACAGCGGCGCCTTGTACTTCAGGTCCTGCAGTTGCCCACCATCTCGCAGGTAGGCCTTGCGGAAGCGGTATTGCGCCAGGGCGATGACGATCCAGGTCACGGTGCCGGACATGCCACTCACCGCCATCAACACCATGAACAGGGTGTCGGCGGCAATGAAACTGGTCATCAGCGAGATCAGCGCAAAGCACAGGGTGATGCTCAGCGCCCGCAACGGCACGCCACGCTTGCTCAGCGGCGACAGGCTTTTCGGCGCCATGCCGCTCTTCGACATGGCCCAGAGGATGCGCGTGGAAGCATAAAGCCCGGAGTTGCCCACCGAGAGGATGGCGGTGAGGATGACGAAGTTCATCAGGTCGGCGGCAAAGGGAATACCCACCATGTCGAACACCTGCACGAACGGGCTTTCCATCAGCCCGGCCTGCTCGAACGGCACGATGGCCGAGAGCACGGCAATCGCCAGCACGTAGAAGATCAGCACGCGGAACACCACGTTGCGCACGGCCCGCGGGATGCTCTTTTCCGGGTGCTCGGTCTCGCCGGCTGCCACCCCCATGATTTCACAGCCCTGGAAGGCATAGACCACGGTCATCATCACCGCGAACACCGCCGACAGGCCATGGGGGAACAGCGACTCGCCCACCAGGTTGTCCAGCATCGGTGCCGGCGCCCCGCTGCTCAGCGGGATGGCGCCGAAGATCACCAGCAGGCCGATGATGATGAAGCCGAGGATGGTCGCCACCTTGATCCCCGAGAACCAGTACTCCGCCTCGCCGAAGGCACGGGTGGCCAGGGCGTTGAGGCCGAACAGCACGACCACGAACAGCGCCGACCAATACCAGATCGGCACCTCCGGGAACCAGCGGGTCATCAGCATGCCGGCGGCGGTGAACTCCAGGCCCACGGTGGTGGCCCAGCTCATCCAGTACACCCAGCCGATCATGAAGCCGGTGGCCGGGCCGATGAACTTGGTGGCGTGGGCCTGGAACGAACCGGACACCGGCATCTGCACCGACAGCTCGCCCAGGCAGACCATCACCAGGTACATCAGCAAACCCGCGACCAGGTAGGCCAGGATCGCGCCTATCGGGCCACCCTGGTTGATGGTTACGCCCGAGCCCATGAACAGCCCGGTGCCGATCACCCCGCCCAGCGACAGCATGAAGATGTGCCGGCTTTTCAGCGCGCGGGTGAGCTGGATCTTTTCGCGGTTGTCAGTCATGGCGCACCTCGCCTTTGCGGCCGGTGCCAGGCCGCCCGGGGGTGCCGCGCGGTGTGTTGGGAAGGAGGGGCTGAGCGCTACGGCATGTCATTATTCTTGTCTCCAATAAGCCTCATGGACCGCGTGCAACACGGTTGCCTTGGATTATTGGAAACGGATGTAAGGTGCCGTTGTACGAACGGATCGAAGATGTAAAAAGTCGTAAGTTTTTTGTACGTCAGCTCTGGATCAGCTGTTCCAGGGTGGCGCGGGCCTGGGCAAGCTCGGTGGCCAGCGGCTCGCCGAGCGCTTTCAATGCCTGTTCGTCATGCTGCCGGGCAGCGTCCTCAAGGCGACGCAACAGCGCAGCCAGCCCAGAAAAACCCAGGGAATCGCAACTGCCGGCCAGGCGGTGGGCCAGGTGCAGCACTTCGGTAAAGTCCTGGGCCGGCAGCGCCTCGGCCAACGCGGTGGCGTGCTGCTCCAGCGACTGGCGCAGCACCTTCAACAGGCCTTGCAGCTTCTGTTCACCCAGCAGAGAGCGATGGGTGTTCAGCAACGACCAGTCCATTGTCGCGTCGACGCCAGCCAGTTCAGCGGGCGCCGCTTCGGCCAGCGCCTGGCGCAGGTTGTCCAGCCGCAGGGGTTTGGCCAGCACTCCCTGCATGCCGGCAGCCAGGTAGCCTGGGACTTGCCCCGGCTGCACGCCAGCCGTCAGTGCCAGGACCCGGCTATGGCGGTTCGGCCCGGGCGTGGCACGCAGTTGTCGGCACAGCTCCACCCCGCTCATGCCGGGCAGATGCACGTCTAGCAGGATCAGGTCGAAGCGCCGCTGTGCGCAGGCCTGCAGGGCCTGCCCGGCGTCCTCGGCAAAACTCACCCGGTGGCCATCGCGCAGCAGCAACCCACCGGCCACCTCGCGGTTCAATGCCACGTCCTCGACTACCAGGATATCCAGGCTGGCCATGGGAGACGGGGCTGGTGAACTGGCCTGCACCGGCTGCCCGCGAGCCATGTCGAGTTCGAACCAGAAGCGACTGCCCTGCCCTTGCACGCTGTCCAGGCCAATGCAGCCCCCCAGTTTTTCCACCAGGTGCTTGCAGATCGCCAGGCCCAGGCCGGTGCCGCCGTAGCGCCGGGCCACCGCCTCGCTGGCCTGGACGAAGCGGTCGAAGACCCTGGCCTGCACAGCCGGCTCGATGCCGATGCCATTGTCGCTGACCGACACCCGCAGGCGCTGCGAGCCCTGGTCACTGGCCAGTACCTGCACTGCAAGCCGCACTTGCCCCTGTTCGGTGAACTTGATGGCATTGGCCAGCAGGTTGCTGAGCACCTGGCGCAGGTACTGTTCGGCACCGTGCTGGTAATCGGCCAATTGCTCGTCGATATCCAGCTGCAGGGTGTCGCCATTGTCCCGGGCCATGGGTTCGAGCAGCGCCAGCACTTCCTGGCACAACTGGCGTAGCGAAAAACCGACCAGCTCGGCGCGGCTTTCGCCCTCCTCGAGCCGGGCGAAATACAGCACCTCGTTGAGAATCGCCAGCAACCCCTCGCCGGCCTTGTACAAGGCCTCGACGCGCTGGCGGTCGGCCGCCTCCAGCCGGCCGCCGCGCAGCAGCTCGGCCATGCCGAGAATGCCGTTGAGTGGTGTACGCAGCTCATGGCTCATGGTCGCCAGGAAGCGTGACTTGGCCAGGTTGGCGGCTTCGGCCTCGTCCTTGGCCCGGGCCAGGCTGGCGGTACGCCGCTCGACCATGGCCTGCAGTTCGTCGCGCTTGTCCTGCAGCGCCAGGCGGTCGCGCTCGCGGCGTTCGATGTCGCTGAGGATGGCGCGGCGCATGTCATCCAGGGCATTGGCCACGGTGTCGATTTCGTCCGGGCGCGTCGACGGGCGGCGCCCCAGGCGCAACGGTTCCTGCCATTGGCCGGCGCCAATACGCCGGGCGAACTCGGCCATCACTTGCAGGTGGCGGGTGACCAGGCGGTAGAACAGCCCCGACAACGCCACCGCCAGGCCACACAGGAACACGCCCATCCACAGCAGGCTGGCAAGGCCCGTGGCATACAGCCGCCGGTGCACCGCGCCCAGGTCGATGCTCACTTCCAGCTCGCCCAGGTGCCTGGCCGGCCCCGAGGGCGGCTGGTAATCAAGGGCGAAGCGTTCGATGCGCAGCGGCCCCTTGGGTTCGGCGAGGCCGCGCAGCATCTGGAAATCGTCACTGACCAGACGCACCCGAGCGACATCGGAAAAGTCCACCAGGCCGCGCAGTTGTGTATCCAGCTGTGCCTCGTCCAGGTCCCACAGGCTGCGCTCCAGGCTGGCCAGGTAACCGGCGCGGATCAGCGCCATGCGCGCCTCGATATCGCGCATCTCGCGGCGGTACTCGAAATACAGCTGCACCGAGCTGGCCAGCACGGTAAAGCACAGGCTGAACAGCAGGATGAACAGCAGCAGGCGGCGCAGCAAGCCATCGGTGCGCAGGCGGATCATCGGGAGTCCGCCGGCAGGTTGACCATGTCGCGGTAGATAACTTCGCTCTGCTCCAGCCAGCGCTCGATCTCGCCCGCCTGGTTCATGCGCAGCAACTGCGCGTCTATTTCGTCCATATGCTGGCTCAAGGGCGATTGCCGTGATATCGCGACGCGCAGGTAGTCCACGCTCAGGGCCGTGGGCAATACGCGGATGTCCTGCGCCCCGGGCAGGTGTTCGATGAACAGCTGGCCGGTGCGCCGCTCCTGGATCACGTAGTCGATGCGCCCACGGATCAGCTTGCCGAAGTTCTGCTGGCTGGACGAAACCCGTTCGATGTTCTGGTGGCGGGCGACGAAGCGGTCGAAATCGGCGCCGTAGCTTTCGCCGTACAGCAGGCCGCCACGGTAGCTGGCCAGGTCCTCCAGGCGTTGGAACTGCACTGGCCGCAGGCGGTTGTAGAACACCGCCACTTCCTCACGCACTACCGGCACCGTGGAAAAGCGCATGCGTTGGTCACGCTGGTCGCTGTTGTAGGCCAGCACCACGTCCACCCGCCCGGCGGCAGCGTCCATCAGGCAGCGCTTCCAGTTGCCCAGCACCACGGTCTGCACTTCGTAGCCCATGCGCGCGAACAGCTCTCGTACCACGGTGGGGGCCAGGCCACGCACCTGGTGGCCGTCACTCCAGGAAATCGGCGGGTACACCGGGTAATCGCAATAGCGCACCGGCTGCTTTGCACTGGCTTGCACGGCGAACAATGCCAAGGCCAGCACCCAGGCGCTGCGTGTCATGCCGCCACGCTGGCGGTGAACAGGTAGCCGGTGCCGTGGATGGTGATGATCAGTTGGGGCTCGGCCGGGTCGTCGTGCAGCTTGCGCCGCAGGCGGCCGACCAGCACGTCGATGGAGCGGTCGTTGGGCACCCACTCGCGGTTGCGGATCTGGTCCATCAACTGGTCGCGGCTGAGGGTGTGGCCGCTGTTGCGCAGGAACACGCTGAGCAACTGGAACTCGCCATGGGTCAGCAGGGTTTGCCCGCCACGGGCGTCGATCAGGCGCCGGCGGTCGGTGTCCAGCGCCCAGTCGGCGAACTGCTTCAGCGATTGCGCGCAGGCCGGCGTCGGGTGCACCTCGCGGGCATGGCGCACGCGGCGGATCAGGTTCTTGGCGCGGGATACCAGTTCGCGGGGGTTGAGCGGCTTGATCACGTAGTCGTCGGCGCCGCATTCCAGGCCGACGATACGGTCGATGTCGTCGTTGCGGCCGGTGATGAGGATGATGCCGACCTCCGAACGTACCCGCAGCTCACGGGTCAGGGTGAGGCCGTCCTTGCCGGGCAGGCGGATGTCCAGCAGCACCAGGTCGACATCCTGGCTGCCGAGCAGTGCTTCGGCCTTTTCCGCGGTGTCGGCGCAGTGCACGTCATAGCCTTCCTGGGACAGATAGGCCTGCAGCAAGTCACGAATAAGCGGATCGTCATCGACGATCAATACCCGAGGCGTCATTGCGTGTCGTCTCTTTTTTTTATTGGTTTGTTCTACACACTCGCGACAGCAGCCTACTCGTTACTGAACAGGCGATCAACAGCCCTCCGGCAGGCTGAAGCGGCGCCGGCCACCGGCCTGCAGGCCATCGACCCAGGCCTCGCAGATCAGCACGCCCTGCTCGGGGGTGAAGGTACCGGGGTTGAGCCCCGACTCCAGCCACAGGCCATCGAGCAAGGCGCTCAGGCTGATGGCCGCCAGGTCGGCATCGAAGCCCTGCCAGCCCTCCTCCCCGGCCAGCGTGGCCAGCAGCCCGCTCAGCTCATTGCGGTATTCGCCATAGGAATGGTCATGCACCTGATTGATCGCATCGGCGGTCTTCACCGCGCCCCAGAACGCCAGCCAGGCGTCGAGCAACTGCGGGTCGAGCAGCTCGGCGCAAAACGAGGCACGGAAGAACGCCGACAGCCGCTCGCGAGCATTGGGCGCGGCCTGGGCCATGGCCTCGCGCAGCAGGCCCATCACCCGACCGGTGACTGCCATGTAGGCTTCGGCCACCAGCTCATCCTTGCCGGCATAGTGATGGCTGATCAATCCGACCGAAACCCCGGCTTCTGCTGAAATCTTGCGGATCGACGCACCCTGAAAGCCATGGCGCTTGAGGCATACCAAGGTCGCCTCGACCAGGTTGGCTTTGCGCAATTCCGGCAGCATGCGGTGGTAGCGGGCTTCCTGGTTCATCGGCGGCTCTCGGGCTAGGGGCTGGACTGAACGACTGTACAACAAGCCGGACTGCGTGATAAACCCTTGGCACCCATGCCCATAACAACAAAAGCGGCTGCCATGAACGACCTGATCACACGTGACCTGGACCAGGGCCTGCTGACCCTGGCCTTCAACCGCCCCGACAAGCTCAATGCCTTGAACACCGCCATGTACCAACAGCTGGGCGACCTGCTGCTGGCGGCAGGTGAAGACCCTGATGTAGAAGCCATCATCATCACCGGTGGGCCGCAGTGCTTTACCGCCGGCAATGACTTGCGCGACTTCCTCGACAACCCGCCTGCCGACCTGGACAGCCCGGTGTTCCGCCTGATGCGGGTGGTGATGGGCCTGGACAAACCGCTGATTGCCGCGGTCAGTGGCGCGGCGATCGGCATCGGTGCCACCTTGCTGTTGCATTGCGACCAGGTGCTGGTCAGCCGTACGACCAAGTTGCGCATCCCTTTCGCGCCGTTGGGCGTGTGCCCGGAGTTTGGTTCCAGCCTGCTGCTGCCGCGTTTGCTTGGCCATGCCCGGGCGGCTCGCCTGCTGCTGGCAAACGAGTTGCTCGACGGTGAACGGATGGTGGCCTGGGGGCTGGCCAATGAACTGCATGAAGACGGTGAACAGTGCCTTGCAGCTGCCCGGCGCCTGGCGCGACAGCTGCAAGGTTACCCGCAGGCGGCGCTGCGCATCAGCAAGCGGCTGCTCAAGGACGGCCAGCGGGCCGAGCTCGAGGCGACAGTGGCGCGGGAGGCCCGGTTGTTCATCGAATGCTTGCGCACTGAAGAAGCGCGAGCGGTGTTGCGAGGGTTGATCAAAGATTGAAACCCAGGGGCCGCGTTGCGGCCCATCGCCGGCAAGCCAGCTCCCACCTCGACTGCATCGACCTCAAGCCTTATGCAGTACCTGTGCGAGCAACTGTCTCGCTCAAATTCTAAAAGTTGGCGCGATTCCCTGTAGGAGCGGCCTTGTGTCGCGAAAGGGCTGCAAAGCAGCCCCAGAAAAACTCAGAAACCCCAGGATTGCTAATAGCCGGTCATCTCCAGATACCCACGCCCACCCGCACTCCCGGTCAAGCGCACCGGCCCCTCCCAGTACGGGAACCGTGTCTCCATCCAGGCCTGCGATTCCACAGCCTCGACCCGCACATCCACGCCATGCTCCGGCACCTGCACCCGCCATCGCGTCGGCACCTGCTTGCCGTTCTTCTGCCGGGCCCAGGCCAGCGCCTGCAGCTGGATCTGCGCCCCCTGCAGCACCACCACTTCACCCTGCGGGCCGACCCAGGTCCCGGCGCGATACGCCTCCCCCTGCACCTCGCGCACCTGAAACAGCATCAGCCTGGCGCCACTGTCCAGGTGCAGGGAAAACCAGTCCCAACCCGTCTGCCCGGCAGCCAGCGGCTGGCTGCTCCATTCCCGGTCCAGCCAGGCCTGGCCGGTGACGGCAATGCACTGGCCGTCACGCTGCACTTCCCCACTCACCCGATAGAACGGCTGACTGTAATAGTACGAAGCCTGCCCCTTGCCGGACTTCTCGCTGTAGCCCTGGTCCCCGAGCAGCACCAAGGGCCGATCGCTGTGCAGTTGCAGGTCATAGCGAAAGCCGTCACCACCGGCGACCATTTGCAGATGCTCGATGCCATTGCTGCCCTGCAACGACCAGTCATTGATCCACGCCCGGAACGGCTGGGCCTGCACGCCAGCCTGGCCGATACCCCCGCGCGCCAAGGTTTCGCCAGACCGATGCCTCCCGGGGCCGGTCAACGCCGCGTGCCCCATCCACAGGTTCGGGCTGTTCCAGCCAGCAGCTTCGGGGCCTGGGCGCAGGGCCGAGCGAAACAGCGTCCACTGCGCGCCCCAGTCCCGCCCCTGGAGGTCCTGAAGGTTGGCGGTGACATACCACCATTCGATGCGAAAACCATCGTGGGCCCCGTGGTCACGCGGAAATTCCAGGCGATGGCCGCGGCTTACCTGGCTGAACTCGCCCGCCTGCTGCCCGAGCCCGGCATAGCTTTGCTCGGCGGGCTGGTCACAGCCGCCCAGCAACCCACACAGCAACAGCCAGGCGCTACGCTTCATCGGCAAACGGCCTCAACAGTTCGCGCGGCTGGCGACGCGCCAGCTGCCACAAGGGCCACGCGCTGGCCAACAGGCTGGTAAGCATGCCCAGCACCGCCAGGTGCAGCAGTTGCGCAGGGAACACGTAGAGCGGCAAACGCCAGCCGAATGCCTGCACGTTCACCACCGCGACCAGGCACCAGGCCAGCAGGATGCCCAGCGGAATCGCCAGCAGCACGGTAAGGCTGCTCAGCAACAGTGTCTGCCCGAGGCTCAGCCACACCAGGTGCGTGCGCCGCACACCCAGTGCCCACAGCGGCGCCAACTGGCCCAGGCGAGTCTGGCCCAGGGTCAGCAAGTTGATGAACAGCGCCACGCCTGCCACGCCAAGAGTGAGGCTGTTGAGCGCGGCGGTGGCGGCGAAGGTGCGGTTGAACACGTCGGTCGACCAACGTTTGAGACGCGCCTGCTCGACCAAGCGGCTGTCGTCCAGGGCGAAGCGCTGCTGCAATGCAGCCTCGAGCGCCGACACCTGGTCGCCCACCAGATCGACACTCAACCCGGTCAGGGTTGCCTGTGGCCAATGCCCGCGCAGCCAGCCGGCATTGACCAGCATGTGCCCCTTGGGGTTGCCGTAATCGGCATAGATGCCCACAACGCTCAGGGCTGGCGAAGTGTCTGCGGGCAGCCTCAGGCGATCGCCCAGCTGCAGCTTCAGTCGCCTGGCCAGCTGTTCACTGAGCATCACGGCCTGCCCGGCGGCCAGTTGCTGCCAGGCCTGCTTTTGCTGCGCCAGCAATGGCCAGCGTCTGCGATAGACGGGATGATCGACGATGCCCTGGACCTGCACCGGCCAGCCCTGCAGCTGTGTTTCCACACGCCAGCCGGGCAATACCACCTCCACCGAAGGTTGCTGCCCGAGCCACTCGGCTATCTGCAAGCCCTGGGCGGTGTCCCTTGGCGTGACATACAGGTCGGCGGACAGGCGCAGGTCAAGCCAGCTGACAAAGGTCTTGCGAAAGCCCTCGGTCATGCTGCCCACCCCGACACTGGCCGCCAGCGCCAGCAACAGTGCCATCAACGCCAGGCTCAGGGCAGGCAATTGCTGGCGGCTGTCGGCGACGAACCATTGCGCCAAAGGCCGCCGGCAATGCCGCGCCAGCCAGGCCAGCACCCGGTCGAGCAAGGCCGGCAGCAGCAGCGCCGCCGCCAGCAGCAAGCCTGCCAGCAGGCCGAACGCGCTGGGCAGGCTGTCGCCCAGCACGCCACAGCCCAGGGCCAGCAAAAGCAACAGGCCGGCCACCCGGGCCTGGCGCCGCAACCAAGGCCCCTGGGCCAACCGCCATGCCTGAGGTTGCGCCAGCGCCAGCAACGGCAACCGCGCCGCACGCAGTACACTGCCCAAACCCGCCAGCAGCGCCCCCAGCACACTCACCAGCACGCCCATCAGCCACCACCCTGCGGGCAGGCTCAGCGCCCCGGCGACCTGGGCGCCATACAGGCCGCGCAAGCTGGCGGCCACATCGGGCAGCAACCACGCGGCCAGCCCGTAACCACTGGCCACGCCGGCAAGACCGCCCAGCACCGCGAACAGCCCCAGCTCCAGCACCAAGGCGCACAGCAAGGTTTGCAGGCCGATGCCACAGGCGCGCAGGTTGCGAATCAGGCCGCGCCGCTGTTCCAGTGCCAAACCGATTGCGGCATGGGCAATGAACAGGCCGACGACGAACGCCAGCAGGCCAAGGGCGGTCAGGTTGAGGTGGAAACTGTCGGTCAGCCGCTGCAAGCCGCCATCGTCCTGCCGGGGTTGCAGCTCAAGGTAAGGCGCGATATCCGCCGGCAGCGGCCCCGGCATGGCAGCCACCAGCAAGCGCGACAACTGCCCGGGTGCATGCAGCAACGCCTGGGCGTGGCCGATATCGACCACGATCACCCCTGGGGCCAGCGCTGGCTGTAGAACCAACGGCGGCAGCAGCTGCCCTTCGCTGTCGCGTGCTGAGGCCCCGGGGCCGGCATGCAGCTGGCGCAAGGTGTCCGGCCCGACCCAGGCTTGCCCGGGCATGCCGATAAAGGCTTGCAGATCGAACGCCCCGGGCTGCACACCGGCGATGCTGCTGGCCGGCGGCAGGCTCAACGGCTCGATGCCGATCAACCGCACGCTGCGCGCCGGCTCACCAGCAAAACGCAAGCGCCCTTCCAGTACCGGCGTCACCGCCCAGCCCAGTCTGCGCAACTGCACGTACAGTGCCTGGTCGAAGCGCTCGCCACGGCGCGGCACCAGTTGCGCCTGCAACGGCCCGGCCAGCACCGCGCTGGCGCGGGCATAGTCGCTGCGTGCCTGGCTGTTCAGCGCCTGCACGCCGGTCCACAGCGCCGTTGCCAGCCACAGGCCGGTGAAGATGCTGAAAAACTGCACGCGATGGCGCCGCCAGTGGCTGAGCAGCGCCAGCAGGGCCAGCGATAGAAGCCTCATCCGCCCTGCTCGGGCCGCACACGGCCGGCCTGCAGGTAACAACGCTGTTGCAAGCGCGCCGCCAACCGCGGGCTGTGGGTCACCATCAGCACCCCACTGCCAGCCTCGGCGACCAGCTGCAACAGCAGGCTCAACACCTCATCGCTGCTGGTTTCATCGAGGCTGCCGGTGGGTTCGTCGGCCAGCAACCAGGCCGGGCGCCCGGCCAGGGCGCGGCCGATGGCAACCCGCTGTTGCTGGCCACCAGACAATTGCTCCGGGTAACGCGCCAGCAAATCCGCCAAACCCAGGCGCTGCGCCAGATAGGCCAGCCAATCGGGATCATGCCGACCGGCCAGCCGCGCCTGGAACGCGAGATTGGCCCCCACGTCCAGGCTGCTGATCAGGTTGTACTGCTGGAACACCAGGCCTATGCCCTCCCGCCGCCACAACGCCAGCGACGCCTCGGAACGGCTGTCGAGCGGGGTATCGTCGATCAGGATGCGGCCACTGTCGGCACGGTCCAGGCCGGCCACCAGGTGCAGCAAGGTGCTCTTGCCGCTGCCCGACTCGCCCATCAGCGCCAGGCTGCTGCCGCGCGCCAGGCGCAGGTCGACGCCCAGCAGCACGGGGAGCGGGCCCAGGGGGGTGGGGAATGATTTGTGCAGTTGCTCGATGACCAGCATCGACGGGCCTTGGTGAGTTCAGGGGTCTTCTTAGGAATAGCAGGTTCATCGCGGCGTGAACGAACACTCGTCGTTTTCCCCGATAAAGCAATTTCCGGCTCAATTCGAAAAGCGGTTTCCAACTTCAACCCTCGATGAACTTATTAATTCCACGCCCCTGAATGCCTTACCGAAAAGTCAACATAAACAGCCTTGCACCAATAAAAAAAGACACTTCCTACAGAAAGTTCTTTTTATTGGCCGATATTCACTTTCTGAAGAGAAAACAATGACCTGAATCAGAAACCATCGACTACGATCAGCATTCACTTCGCACCCGTTAGTTACGGCAAGAGACTCAACCATGGAAAAACCAGTAGTTCTGCACGCCGCTGGCCAGGTCGATATCGCTTTGGAAAGCGCCCACCAGTACGCCTATTTCCAGCTACTGGAATTGCTGTATCACGTACACGACGACGATCTGGAACAACGCCCACTTGCTCGAGAGACGAGACGCCGATTACGGCTGGAAGTGTCCCCCAGCCTGTCTTTCCCTGTTGCCGACGTGTTGCGCGCCGATCGCTTGAAGGACGACCGCTACCGCATCCAGGCAAGTTTTCTGGGCCTGCATGGCACAGACTCGCCACTGCCCACTTACTACCTTGACGAGATCGCCTACGAAAACGCACACGGCATCGGTTTACGCCCGGCTTTCCTCAATTTCTTCAACCATCGCCTTCATACCCTGCTCCATCAAGGATGGCGCAAGTACCGCTACTACGTACGCTTCCAAGCGGGCGCGAAGGACGGTTTCTCCCGCTATGTCTTCGCCCTGATCGGCCTGGACGACTCAGCACTACGCGGCGCTACGCCGCTACCCTGGAGCCGCTTGCTCAGTTTCGTGGGAATGATCGCCAGCCGCAGCCGCTCCCCCGGCATGGTAGCCGGCATGATCGCGCATTGCTTCGACCTCCAGCAGGTTGCCATCCGCGAATTCGAAAAGCGCACCGTCTCGATTCCCACTTCCCAACGCAACTGCCTGGGGGCCAGAAACTACCAACTCGGCAACAACTTCCTGGTTGGCGACAGCATCGAGTCACGCAGCAGCAAGTTCACCATTGTGATCGCAGGCCTGAATCAGCAGCAGTTCCGCGAATTCCTGCCCAGCGGTGACAACTACCAGAGGCTGGCGCGGCTGGTGGAATTCCTGCTCCGTGATGTCGGGGCCTATGACCTGGAGTTACGCATGTGTGCCAAGCAAGCCCCACCCTTCAGCCTACGGGCCGAGCATGGCACCCACCTCGGTTGGACAAGCTTCATCGCCAACCGCAATGACCCCACGCCTCCCCCTGTTCGCATCACGGTACGCACATGAGTACAAATGTTCTCTCCCCCAGCGTCACGCTCACCGTCCTCAACCCGGAAAAACTCTTGCACGGCAGCGAACCGCGGCATCGCTTCGATCGGGCTGGCGGCTCCATCGGCAGTCAAGGTGCTTGGCGCCTGCATGATCGGGGCGTTCGCATCCTGCCGGTGCACTGCGAAATCGGCTGGCATGAAGGCCATTTCTGCATCATTGACCACAGCGGCAAGAGTTTCATGAATGGCAGTGACACCCAGTTGCTTTCGGGTACGCCTGTCCGCCTCAGGCACAACGACAGACTGCAGATGGGTGACTATCAGATTGCCATACACCTGGGCGAGGACGAGGAAGAGCCGCAGCCGCATACCCGCAGGGACCCGCTCTCCGAGCTGGGGGTTGATCAGCAGATGTGCCCGCTGCAGGTACTTGGCGTACCGATTACGGATATCGCCGGATTTTTCCAGGCCTCAATGCCTGGTCCCGTGGATGAGCTTGATCCGTTGGCGAATCTGGACAGGGCCGCACAAGCCCGGGTTGACCCGGCCATAGTCGAAATCTTCGGCAAGGAGGTGCAATGAACAAGCCTGTAGGTTTGCTACTGGCCTGCCTGGCGATCAGTGGTTGTACTTCGATCAGCAAGATCTACCAGGTGGCGATGGATCCGGCTTTGCCAGTCGGTGGCCCCAACAATGACATCAGCCACCTGGCGCTGAGCCTCTACGCCGCAGACCCGCCTGCGCCTGTCAGCCTCGAACCGACAGATTCAGGCACACACCTACCGCTGCATGACCACCCGGAACAGCTGGCGGCCAACCTCAGCGCCACAAGTCCTGTCGAGCTGACTGACAAGCTGAGCTCACTGGCGGAGCAGCTGCACCGCAACTACCCCACTTCTGTCGAGGGCGAGCAAGCCATCGTCGGGCCGGCGCCTGCGGCATTGGCCAGTTACGCAACGCCCCAAACTGCTTTGCCTGAGGAACTCGACCTGCAACCACAACACCAGGCCCCGTCATCCATCGTTTTCAAGGTACTTCAACTCCGGGACGATTCGTTGTTGCTGGATGCCACTTATGAGCAAGTCGAAGAAGACCTGGATAAAGCACTGGGCACCACGCTGATCAGCGTCGATGACTACCGTCTGACCCCTGGCCAGTTCAAGTTCATCGAACACGAAGAAATCAACGAGCGCACCCGCTACATCGCCGTCGTTGCTCGCCTGGGCGATAACCCCAAGGGCCGCTGGAAAGATGCAGTACGCATCCAGGCACGCGGTTACAACCATACCGTACACGTTCACTTCGAGAACAACGCCGTTGAACTCAGGCAAGACAGTGAATACCGCCGTGACAAATGATCCGTCCAATAAAAAAAAAGCATCCTGTGAAGGCCGGACCAGGCACCGGAACAAACAGACAACGAATCCCGACCCAGGCCACTGGTATCGGGATTCTTGGGTGGCCTGCGCCGTGCCCTATCGCCCGGCCACCTCGCTGGCCGGGCTGTCACGCAACAACCGCTGCGGCAGGGCGAACCCTGCAAAGAGCGGGCGGGTGAAGGGGTTGTTTGCGCCCGTGGTGTGAACCTTGTAGCGCGCCGTATCGCCGGCAATCATGAAACCGAGATCGATACTGGTGGATGTACGGGCATTCAGCCCACCGCGGCTGAGCAGGCGGTAGAGCGACCAGGGGCCGTGATAGCCCAGGCTGACAGTGGTACCCGCAACCTGCACCAGGGTGACACGGCTATGCCCACTCTCCCCGGCAGGGCCCGGCCAGGTCATGCCGATCGGCTCCTTGCCCCGGTCCGCAAACGCATGCAGCTGCCCATCCAGGTCGAAGACGCTGCCGCGCAAGCCACCGCTGATCGCCAGAGGCTCCAGGCCAAAGCTCACGTTCAGCTCCCCGCGATTGTCGAAAAACGCGTTGCGTATGGCTTCAGCCTGCTTGAGCTGCACCATGACTTCGGGGCGGACCAGGTAACCTTCATCCGCACGGGAGTACAGCGCATCGAGGTTGTCTTCGAGAAACACCGCAAGGTACTGGTCCTGGAAGCGCTTGAGCTGGCCTTGCGGGCCAAAGAAGGCTTCAAAATCCTTGAGCGACACATCCGGCCCGGCCGGGTCGATGGGATAGCGTGAGGCCAGTCGTTCCTGGTAGACGCTGTAAACCTCGGCATCCCAACGCTGCTCCAGCTCCCGCAACGCCATGACCATCAGCACCTGCGAAGTCTGCTCCGCCAGCTGGCGAACATGCCGATTGAGGGGTTCCGGCAGGCCCGTGGCAATGCGCTGAAGGTTGCGAATGGGGTCGGGCGCCGTTTCCGAAAAACGGCTCAACACTAGCGCCAGGGCGGCCTTGCCCCGGTCAGGGCTGTCCTGCACCGCCTTCAGGTAGTCGTGTACAGCGCTGATCGCCTGGAGTGTTTCGTCATGGTAGGACGGTTTGTCACCCCGCACGTCGAGCATCCCCGAAAGCCCCGCGAAAGACCGATAGATGCCCATGGCCTGCATGCGAACCTGCGGATCGGCTTTCGAATCCTTCTCGCTGTCCGCGGCCTGCGGATAGATCAGCGTATTGCTGCGCACGGTTTCCAGCAGCCGGCGTATCGGCGCTGCCGGGCCGCTGACTTGTTCCAGAACACCCAAGGCATGCGCAAGATCGCTGAATTCGGCAACCGAAAATTGGTTCAGCACACGCCGCCAACTGTCGATGTAGTCGGCGCTGTACAGGGCTCGCAGACGCTCCGCCAGGGCCTGGCGGTCCATGTCGGAGTAGTCGAGGCTACGCCGCTCCCCTAGCACCCACTGATCGACCAGGGCGAGGTCGGCCACGTTCTGGCTATGCTGGTCGAAATAGTCGCGAAAGCCCGTCGCCGTCAGTAAAGGTGGCAGGGACAAATTGCCGTCGACGGCCGCCTGGTGATCGCGCTCGGCCAGTGGCCTGTAGACGATATCGAACGCTGGGCCGATCTCGTTGCGCAAATCCAGCTCACCGTGCAATTGCTCCCGAGCCTGCTGCCTCAAGCCGATGTAGACACGCTCGGCCAGCGGCAGCTTGCGCAGCTGCTGCTGCGCTTGGGCAACGACTTTCCGATACTCCGGCAGCTCGACATCTGCGTAGGCCAAAGCGTACCTGAGGTGGCGCATCAGCGCGGCCTGCAGCTGGCCCTGGCCCGGATACGCCCTTTGCCACTCGCGAGCCATCCATTGCTCGACCATCTCTGCCCGACGATTACCGCGATCCTCGATCATGCGATACACGCGCAATGCCGCCAACTGCTCGTCGCTACCGGGGGCGGCTTGCTTGACAGACGCTGCCACGCCGCCCGCAATCACCGGTAGAAAGCGCTGGGCCAGGGCATTCAGGTACGCCTGGTCCACTTGCGGGCCAATGGCTTTGCCCTGGTACAGCCCCATATCCGTGAACACGCTCCAACCAGAGCGATAATCGCCGTACAGGCTCACGGCATCACG
Organism: Pseudomonas sp. 13159349; assembly: GCF_013305685.1. Classification (NCBI taxonomy): domain Bacteria; kingdom Pseudomonadati; phylum Pseudomonadota; class Gammaproteobacteria; order Pseudomonadales; family Pseudomonadaceae; genus Pseudomonas; species Pseudomonas sp. 13159349. The sequence continues at coordinate 3,644,347 of NZ_CP045553.1, forward strand.
GATCTCATTCAAGGGCAGCAGCAGGCTGCGCCCGGTCAAATCATCCTTGGCGTCCGTGCTGGTGTCGCTGAACGCAAGGCTTTTCTCCAGCACCTGCTCCGCCTTGTCACGGTTGACGCTGTAGAAGTACGCCCAACCACCGGCCATGGCCAACCCGCACACACTCGCCGCCACGGCGCCGCCCTTCAACAGGCGGCCCTTGCGCCGGGCGACCTTGCGGTTGTCGCCCGCCAGGCCGGCCTCTGGGTAGACCACGCGTTGCAACAGCCGCTGCGCGAAATACACCACGGAGGTGCCTTGCGGCTTGGTCGACAAAGCCGGGGCAGCGAAGGCAAAGGCGCGGGCAGAAGCATCCGCCAGCAGGTTGCGCACTTCGCCTCGCTGGTAGACCGAGGAAAAGTACAGGCCACGAACCAGGGGTGGGGTGCTGTAGCGGTCACTGACCAGTACATCACCAAGGAAATTCAGCAACATCTCCTGCGCCCCGCTCAGCTCCCGAAGCAGCGAGCAGGCGCTCTTGCCCGTGGTGCCAGGCGCGCCCACGGTAGCGCTCATCAGTTGCCTGCCGAGGCGCCCCAGAAAGCCCTGATAGGCTCCCTCCAGCTCGTGCAGCCAGGCATCGAAGTCCTTTACCGAACCCAACGTGAAGGTAAAGCCCTGCACCTCTTCCCGCTCACGGGCCGGGAGCGCGGCGAACAGTTCCTCGAAACCGTCCAGCAAGTCGAACTTGCTCATCACCACGTACAGCGGCAAGCGCGTACCCAACTCACCGCCCAGCTCCGTCAGGCGCGCGCGCAGCATCAAGGCCAGGTCACGTCGCGCCTTCGCCGATCGCCCGAACAGGTTGACCATATCCACCAGCAAGACCACGCCATTGAGTGGCCGTCGGCTGCGGTTCTGGGCAAGCCAGCCAATCATGTGCCGCCACAGGCGTCGCTCGACGCCCGCCGGCAAGCCTGTGGGCTCGGCCGGTGCTCTCGCCGTCAGTGCAGCCTCCTGCACTGCTGGCAGCGTGTTGTTATCGCCCCCCTCCTCCTTGATGGGCTTGACCACACGCGCCGGGCGCTCAGGCTGGCTGATGAACTCGCCCGGCGGATCGATCAGCACCGCGTCGTCACCTACCCACCAGTCGATGCCAAAAGCCAGGTCCGGATCCGTACTGGCCTGCTGGGTGGCGCCATCGGTGCGGGCGAGTGCAAAACGCTGATCCGAACGGCTGACGAAGCTCGACTTGCCCGCATTCTGTTCGCCAAGGATGAGGTACCACGGCACATCGTAACGGTGCCCGCGGCCACCTTGGCTGTCGCGCAAGCGGGCCAGGCTGCTGTCGAGGGAGCGCTGCTGGGCCTGCAGATACACCAGGCACGGGTCTTCCACCTCGCGCCGCTGCCGTTGCTGTTCGCGTACGATCGAGCGGTTGCGCCGATGCACCCACGCGCTCCATGCCAGCAATGGCAGCATCACCAGCAGCACGGTTGCCGCAATCCGCACCGGCAGGTCAACCAACGGTTGCTGCTCACGCCAACGCCATTCAGGCCCCAACCACCATAGCCAGACCACTGCGGCAGCAACGCCGAGCAGTACCACACCAACAACTACCGGCATTGCCTGACGCTGCACCAGCAATACACCGCGCAGCAGACTGTCCTTGTTCACTTTCATAGCGGCAAACCTTACCGACTGCATATCCGAATGATTTAAGGCACCTCACAGTGCACACTGGCAAAAACAGTAGCAGCATTGAAAAACACTATTCAATGATATCAAGCAAGAAATACCAGCTAACACTTTTCTTACAGACGCCGGTGACTTTCCTGAATTATTAAATAAAAAAGCACTTGCTCCAGGAAAGTTAAAAACCCATCAACTTGTGGGAACTTTCCTACAAATAAGCCATGCACACTTTTCATCAACCCCGGCACATGCCACCAGATAGAGCGTCCAACGCGATAAACATGAAGTTCAAAGACTGGTTCATGCAGGAGCAGCAGACCCTACGGGAATTGGGTGACGACTTTGTCGAGGACGACCCGCGTCTGGCGCCTGTCCTCGGTCGCACCGCCTCGGACCCGGCCAGCGAGTACCTGATGGAACACTTCGCCTTCCTGACCGCTCGCCTGGTCATGAAGATCGAAGACCATCTGCCCGAGCTGACCCACCCGTTGCTGCAGCTGCTCTACCACAATTTTCTGCGCCCGCTGCCGAGCATGACACTGATGCAGTTCCAGCCTGTCGACCACGCGCTGAGCGAAACCCAGGTGCTGCCCAAGGGCACCCCTGTGTTCTCCCGAGCCGTTGACGGCGTGAGCTGCGAGTTCCGCACCTGCGTGGACCTGGCTATCGCGCCGCTGGAAATTCGCAGCATCACCACGCAACCCAGTGCCGAAGCACCGGTAGTGCGCATCGACCTGGGCGCCTTGTCCGAGCAGCCGCTGCGGCAGATGAAGTGCGACCAGCTGCGGTTTCATCTGGCTGGCAGTAAACGCAATGCGCTCACCCTCTACCAGTGGCTGGCGCGGCACCTGAACAAGCTTGATCTGCATATCGGCCAGCACCGCTTTGCGCTCCCCCCCTCAGTGGCCTTCGTCGGTTTCGAGGCAAATGAAGCGCTGCTGCCCAGCCCCGGCGAGCAGATGGATGGCTACCGCATCCTGCACGAATTCTTCTGCTTCCCGGAGCGCTTTCATGGGTTTCGCATCGACGGGCTAGGCAGCTACTGGCCTGACGAGGCCGCCGTTCATATCCAGCTGGAGTTCGGTTTCAGTGCGCCCCTCCCGCCCGACATACAGATCGACCAGACAACGATCCTGCTCAACTGCATCCCTGCCATCAACCTGTTCAGTTGTACGGCAGAGCCCATCCCGTTGAATGGCCAGGCGCTGTGTGAAACCGTGCGAATGGGGCGCCAGGGCGGCAAGAAAGGTGAAATTTTCAGCATTGATCGGGTCAGCAGCCAACGCCAGAAATCCAGCGATCACGTACAGGACTTCAAACCCTTCGAGGCCCTGGACCGCGACTTCCCGTTGGCCGAGCCGACGCCCGCCCGCTACTACAAGCTGGACATCGAGCAGGAACCCGTCAATGACAAGGTGCAACACAGGATTAGCCTGGTGCATCACAACCTTGCGCCCTACCTTGGCCTGCACGAAGAACTGAACATCGACCTTACCTGCAGCAACGGGCCCCTTGCGCAGCAGCTCAGGGTTGGCGAGGTCGATGTGACCACCCAGGACACCCCCTCGTTCGTCACCTATCGCAACCTCACCCGCCCCACCCGCAGCTACCCGCCGATGCTGCAGAGCGGTGGCCAAGGTGAGCGCCACTGGGCGCTGGTCTCCAACCTTGCGCTGAACAACCTGTCGCTGTCTTCTCCTGCAACCCTTGCCGCGGTACTGCGGGTTTACGACTTTGTCGCCGCCCATGACCTGCAGCAGGAGCGCAATACCACCCAGCGCCTCGACGCCATCAGACAGGTGGACAACGAGCCCTGCGATTGGCTGGTCAAGGGCGTGCCGGTTCGGGGCATGCGCACCACCCTGCACATCGACCCTGCCGGCTTCGAATGCGAGGGTGAGGTGCAGCTGTTTGGCAACGTGCTGTCCCACTTCATGACGTTGTACGCCAACAGCAACTCATTCCATCAACTGCAGATCATCAACACCGCCAACGCAACCCGCCAGCTATGGCCCGCCCGGACCGGGCGGCAGCCGGTGATGTGACCAGGAGGTCCGCTCATGAACAACGCGCCCGAGAAAGACTTCGAGAACACCCGGGTAGACGCCCGCGCCGCTCCCCCGCTCAGCGAACTGTTCCCTCATGTCGACGCGCTGGGGTTCGACACCCGCTCGAACACCACATTCCCGCTCTTCGACATCGCCTCTCCCCTGTTCGGCCTGGTCATTCGCCTGGAAGGCACCGAACACTATGACCACGTCGAGCAGTTGCATGCCCACGTCAAGAACATGATCCACGGCATGGTCGAGCAGGTACGCCAGCTTGAACACTGCGACGAAGGCGACCGCGTGGTGTTTTCCTACTGCTTGTGTTGCGTGGTCGATGAAGCCGTGATGACCACCTCCTGGGGGCGCGACTCGTCCTGGAAGGCCCAGTCCTTGCTCAGCGCCATCCATCAGGAAACCTGGGGCGGCGAGAAATTCTTCAGTGTGCTCGAACGCTTGCTGGACGCCCCCGAACAGCGCTACGACCTGTTTGTGTTCCTGTTCTGGTGCCTGGCACTGGGCTACCGCGGCAAGTACGCCAACCAGACCAATGGCGATGAGCAACTGGCCGCCTGGCTCAAGCGGGTCCATGACCGGATCGTTGAACTGCATGGCCCCGAAGCCGAATCGCAACCGCTGACCGACCCGCTGGCCAATGTCGCGCCCCGGCATTACCGCATGAACCGCCAACTGCCCTGGTGGACGCCCTGGGCCGTAATGGGCGTGTTCTGCACAGGCCTGTATTTCTACTTCGCCACCAAACTTGACGGCATTACCCAACAAGTACTGGCATCACTGCAGGCGATGCTGCAGCCATGAACTCGACAACCTCGAACTGACATGACGCAACAGTCACTGTGCCGATGGGCGCAGCAAGTAAAACTTTGCCCGAAACAAGATAGATCCTGCATTTAGCGAAACTTCCTACAAATTTTTAGGAAGCAACTTTCACGACCAGGAACGGATTCCTCATTACGGTCGTGAGCACAACTAATGCCTCGCGTCATAGGACGCGTCCGGTTTCATGAACCTGCCCGATGGGACGAACCGCAGGAGTACGCATGAGCAACCTGAATGATGTGCGCTTTACCTTCAGTACCCCAGCCGACGAAGCCATTCAGTTTGATGTCGTGTCATTCGAGCTGACCGAAGGCGTCAGCCAGTTGTATCGCCTGGAAGTCGAACTGGTGAGTTTTGCCGACGATGCCGACTTCGCCACTCTGCTCGACCACCCCGCGCTGCTGACCATCTGGCAGCAGGAGCAACCGGTGCGTCACGTGCATGGCCTGATCAGCAGCTTCGAACAGGGCAAGACCGGCCATCGCCGCACCCGCTACCGCGCCATTGTCGAACCGCAGCTGGCCCGCGCCGGCCTGCAGTCGGACTGGCGCATCTTCCAGCACCGCCCCGTGCCGCAGTTGCTCGAGGAACTGTTCCGCGAGCGCCGGTGGGGAGCGTTGACCCAGCACCTGGTCAACCCGCACCAGACGCGTGAGTTCTGCGTACAGGCCGGTGATCTGGACCTGAATTTCTTCTGGCGGCTATCGGCAGAAGAAGGCCTGATCTCGGTCTTCGAGCACAGCCAAGGCAGCCATGGCGTCATCCAGGCGGACCAGATCAGCCAGTTCGGCAGCCTGGAAGGCGACCCGGTGCTGTACGTGGCCAACCGGGGTGGCACGGCGCGCCAGCCCTGCCTGCATGACTTCCGCTATCGCGAGCAGGTACGCACCAGTATCCAGGTCCAGCGCGACTACACCTTCACCCACCCGCGCTACAACCTGGAACACACCCTGTACCCCAGGGACATGGGCAACCAGGGCAACGAGTACGAGCGCTACGACTACCCCGGCCGCTACAAGCACGACAACGCCGGCAAGCCGTTTACCCAGACCCGCGTCAACGCCTTGTTCGGCGATGCCCGGGTGGCCCAGGTCAAAGGCGACGACGCGCGCCTGCAGCCGGGCATTGCCTTCCAGCTGGCCGGCCATGCCCGTGAGGACCTGAACATCCTCTGGCGGCCGATGCAGATCACGCACAAGGGGCAGCAGTTCACAGCGCTGGAAGAGGATGCTGCCGAAGCCGAAGTCGGTACCTCCTACACCTTCACCGCCACCTTGATTCCAGCCCGGGTCGAATGGCATGCCCCTGCGTGCCCCAAGCCCGTGATCGACGGCCCGCAGATGGCCAAGGTGGTCGGCCCGCCCGGCGAGGAAATCTACTGCGACGAGCACGGCCGCGTGCGCGTGCAGTTCCCCTGGGACCGCCTGGGCCAGGATGACGACAAGAGCTCGTGCTGGGTGCGGGTGACCCAGGCCTGGGCCGGTGCCACCTGGGGCCATATGGCCATACCCCGCATTGGCCAGGAAGTGGTGGTCAGTTTCCTCGATGGCGACCCTGACCAACCGATGATCACCGGGCGTAGCTACCACATCGTCAACCGCCCGCCGTATCGCCTGCCCGAGTTCAAGGCGTTGAGCCCGATCCGCAGCAAGGAGCACCACGGCAAGCGGCATAACGAACTACGCCTGGACGACACCACCGGGCAGATCAGCGCGGCGCTGATGAGTGACCACGACCACACCGCGCTGCACCTGGGTTACCTGACCCATCCGCGTCACTTCGGTGGCCAGCCCCGTGGGCAAGGTTTCGAGCTGCGCACCGATACCCACGGGGTGATCCGCGCAGGCGGCGGCCTGCTGCTGACCACCGAGCTGCGCGCCCGCGCCGTCCAGCACCACACCGACCTGGCCGAAACCGCCGAACGCCTGCAGACCGCACAGCAGTACCACACCACCTTCGCCAGGGTCGCCCGCGACCACCTGGCCCAGGAAGGTGGCGATCAGGATGAGGTCGGTGAAGCGCTCAAGGCACAGCACGACGCCATCTGCGGCTACGGCGGCAACCCTGAAGCCAACCGGTTTCCGGAACTGGCCGACCCGCAGCTGGTGCTCGCCAGCCCGACCGGCATTGCGACCACCACCCCGGAATCCACCCACATCGCTAGCGGCGAACATCTGGGCCTGAGCACGGGTGGCCACACCAGCCTGGCCATCGGCAAGCGCCTGCTGATCAGTGCCAGCCGAGGGGTACGCCAGTTCGTCCAGAGCATGGGCTGGCGACTGGTCGCGGCCACCGGCGACATCGACCTGAAGGCGCTCAAGGACAACATCAACCTGCTGGCCAAGCTCAAGGTCAGCGTCACCGCCGAACGCATCACCATCAGCGCCAAGGAGGAATTGGTCATCCAGGGGGGCGGTAGCAGCAGCACCTACAACGCAGGCGGGATTCTGCATGCCACCGCTGGCCAGTACACCGCGCACGCGACCGGCTTCTTCTACAAAAGTGCACAAAGCCAGACGGCCACGTTCCCGGACGCGCCCAAAACCGACAAAGGCAACCTCGACCTATTCCGCAACTACGCCAACAACCGCCCCTTGAAAGGCTCCGGGTACCAGGTAGAGGACGCGCTGGGCCAGGTGCTCAAAGGCACGCTGGACGAACAAGGATTTGCGGCGGTAGCAGCTGTAAGCCCGGGCCCCACAGCCGTTGATTTCGAGAAAGACCCAGCCGACCCATGGGTAGCCGGCAGCTACTTCGGCAACCTGAGAAAGGACTTTTCAGGCCCGGCTGCAGCGCTGACGCTACCTGCCGCCCTGCAGGGCACCGAAAACCTCGCGAAGCATGCGGCACAAGCGTTCAAGGCCCCGCTCGACGCCATCGCCCCCTCGGCACCTCCCCCTTCCCGGCTCGGCACTGCCAGTGCCTTGGCTACCTCACTCGTCCGGGAAGGGAATTGAAACGATGACCCCACAAGAAAAGAAAGAAATCGAAGAACGCGAAATCGCACTGGTCCCGTTGAACAACCTGGTCGCCCAGGATATCGGCCAGGGTGAAGCCACGGTAAACGCCTGGCTGCTGGAACTCAGCGGCAACACCATCGACCTGGCCACCGTCAAGGCCTGGGCCGGTGCAGTGCCGGTGGTGGGCAACATCGTCGCCTTGTTCGACGCCTTGGGCGACATCATCCATCTGGCCAAGACCGGCTCGAATGACCCGCTGGACTGGGTCAGCCTGGGCATCAACCTGATCGGCGTAGTACCCGTCCCGCCGACCATGGCCGCCGCACGGATGACGTTGCGCCCGGTGCTGTTCCTGGCCCGACAGCAACTGAAGAAAAACAAAGGTGACTTCGCCCAAGCCGTCATGAACATCATGGTCGGCCACCTCAGTGCCACGCTGATGGGCGAAATCGAAACCTTCGTCGAGCGCGCCGAAACCGAACTGCCTGGCATCTTGAACAATGCCGCCAACACCGGCTTCCAGACACTCAACAGCCTGGCGGATGCCATCGAGCGCATCGCCAAGGGCGAGATCGACACCACCCAGCAGCGCAAGGCGATCATCAACAGCGCCCAGGCAATCTACGCCCCCATCGAAGAGCCGTCCCTCTGGGACCTGCTGACCCGGGCCGAAGCGGTCATCAGCGCCACCGCTGGTGCGGTTCAGTACGGCGCGACCGAGGGGTACAAAGCTGCAGCGAGCAACACTGGCTGGGTCCTGAAGCTCGTCCAGCCACACACCAATGTGCTCAGGGGCCTGGCCCAGCTGATCCGGCAGATGCTGACCGCCCTGGCCGACCCCGCCACGCAAAACAGCATTGCCTGGCTCCTCGCCCAGCTCAACGCAGGCCTGCGCAAGCGCAAACCCGCGCGCCGGGTGTCGGCCAATACCCCGGCGCACGGCTCGGGTGTGGCAAAGGACAAGGGCACCGAAAGCCGCGTGGAAGCCACCCGCAACGAGGCCCGCCCTAAAAACGACCCACGCTGCGACCTGAACGGCACCTGCCCCGGCACCAGCAAGAGCATCAGCTATGCACGCGGTACCGAAACCCTGGTGCATGTCGACTTCAACCTGCCGGGCGTGTTTCCTGTCGCCTGGGCACGCACCTACCGTTCCAGCCTGGACGCCTACGATGACAGCGAGTTCGGTGCCCGCTGGATCACGCCATTCTCGATGCGCTTCGATGTGGTTGACGAGGGTGTGCTGTACCACGCCGACGATGGCCGCACCCACAGCTACGCCCTGCCCAAGGTTGGCAAGCCCCATTACGACCCGGTAGAGAAGACGGTACTCATCCGGGTCGACGACAACCACCTGAGCCTGGCCCACGGCCACCAGCGCCAGGAACACTACCAGCGCGTCGGCGATCACTTCCGCCTGGTCGGCATCATCCAGCGCGGCGGCGCGCGCATCGCGTTGCATTACGAGCACCAGCACGCCGGCAAGGCAGTGCTCTCCGACCTGGTCACCTACCAGGATGAAGACCAGCACCAGCATGTGCATACCCAGCTCGATGAGCAAGGGCGTATACAGGCACTCTGGCTGATGCAGGACGGCCGGCAAACGCGACAGCTGGCCAGCTACGACCATGACGACCAGGGCGACCTTCGCGCGGCACGCGATGAACATGGGGCGCAGTGGACCTACCAGTACCAGCACCACCTGGTCACGCGCTACACCGACCGCACCGGGCGGGGCACCAGCCTTGAATGGCAGGGCGAAGGCCCGGACGCGAAAGCCGTGCGCGAATGGGCGGATGACGGCAGTTTCGACACGCGCCTGAAATGGAACAAGCATATCCGCCTGACCACCGTCACAGATGCGCTTGGCCAGGAAACCCGCCACTACTACGACTACCTCGGCTACACCTACCGCATCATCTACCCGGACGGCAACGAAGAGTGGCTGTTCCGCGACGATGGCAAGAACGTCATCCAGCATGTGCATACCGACGGCAGTATCGACCGCTATGTCTACGACGAGCGCAGCAACTTGCTGCAGCACACCCGCCCCGATGGCTCCGCGGTGCACCACGCCTACGACGACCTCGACCAGCGCTTCAAGACCCGCGACGCCGAGGGCGGCCTGTGGAAGTACGACTACGACCAGCGCGGCAACATCATCGAAACGCTCGACCCGCTGGAGAACAAGACCCAGTACACCTACAACAGCGATAACCTGCCCATCGCCATCATCGACGCCAACGGTGGCGAGAAGAAGCTCGGCTACACCCGCGACGGCCAGCTGGCCAGCTACACCGACTGCTCGGGCAAGACCACGCTGTGGAAGTACGACGGGCTCGGGCAACTGAGCAAAGCGATCAACGCAGCGGGGGAAACCACCGAATATCACTACCAGGCCGGTCAGCTGGCCCGCCTGGTATACCCCGACAAGACCCAGGACCGCTTCGAACACGATGCCGAAGGCCGCCTGCTCAGCTATACCGACGCGTTGAACCGTCGTACCGCCTGGGCCTACAACGAGGCCGGCCTGATTCACCAACGCCACAACCCCGACGACAGCACCCTCACCTACCACTGGAACAAGCTCGGCCAGTTACTGCGGTTGCGCAACGAGAACAACAGCGAGGCCAGCTTCAAGTACGACCCGGCCGGGCGATTGATCATGGAGACCGGCTTCGACAAGCAGGTCACCGATTACCTCTACGATCAAAGCAGCAACCAGCCCACCCGCCGCATCGATGGCGACCGCATCACCCGCTTCGAATACGACGCCATGGGCCGCCTGGTGAAAAGCCATGCCGGCCAGCGCGGTGGCAAGGAGTGGGAAAGCGAAACCTTCGCCTACGACGGCAACGGCAACCTGCTACTTGCCGAGAACAAGGCCTGCAAGCTGCAGTGGTTCTACGACCTGGCGGGCAACAACACCCGCGAGCACCAGCACTTCAAGTACATGAAGGAAGCGAAGGTCGCTGTCTTCAAGCATGAGTACGACGCCCTCAACCTGCGTATCGCGACCACCCGCCCTGATGGCCATCGGGTCAGCTGGCTCACCTATGGCAGCGGCCACCTGCTCAGCCTCAAGCTCGACGAGCACGAACTGCTCAGCTACCAGCGCGACGACCTGCATCGGGAAATTGGCCGCGAGCAAGGCAACGGCCTGGTTCAACGCCAGACCTGGACCCCGAATGGCCAGTTGCAGCAGCAGACCCTGGCCCGACGCGGCGCCACCCGGCGCATCGCGGTGCGCGACTATCAATACGACCTCAGCGGCCAGCTCACCCGCGTGGATGACCTGAACCGTGGTGACACCTATTACCGCTACGACCCGGTCGGCCGCCTGCTGGAAGCGGGCGATTTCTACAAGAAAGAGCTCTTCGCCTTCGACCCGGCGAGCAACCTGCTCGACCCACAAGCCCCGCCCGGCCCCAACCCACACTCACCCCGCCGGATCAACGACAACGTACTGCGCAGCTACTGCGGCACGCAGTACCGCTATGACGAACGCGGCAACCTGGCGGAGCGCACCACGGGCAGCACGAAAGGCCACTTTGACTGGGACCTCTACAACCGCCTGCGGCGGTACGAGGATGACCGACTGATTGTCACCTATGCCTACGACGCGCTCGGGCGGCGGTTGTACAAGCACTCACGCTCCAAGTACCGCGACCGACCACAGGCCGGCCCGGTGTGGAACCAGAATGCCCGGCGGCAGCGGGATGAAGAGTTGGGTTGTGGGTACACCTGGTATGTGTGGGAAGGCGACACGCTGGCATTCGAGTGCCGGGACCGGGAAGGCAAAGGCCACACCACTCACTATGTTTTCGAGCCCGGGACCTTTGTGCCGGTGGCACAGGCGGTGTCCAACCATGTCGTCGAGTTGTTGCGCCAGCCGGTGTATGTGTTCCCGTATGACATCGACAAGGATCCGGTGTGGCTGCATAAGCCGATGCCGAAAGCGTTTGATGCAATGGCTTGGTACCAGTGCGATCAGCTAGGGACGCCGATGGAGTTGACCGGTGAAGATGGGGAGATTGCCTGGAGCGGGAGGTACAAGGCCTGGGGTTTGGCGGAGGAGCAGCGGAGTGACGGGGCGAAGTGGGCGGAGATTCGTAATCCGCTACGCTTTCAGGGGCAGTATTGGGATGTTGAGACGGGGCTGCATTATAACCGACATCGGTACTATGACCCGCAGGTCGGGCGGTTCATAGGTAAGGACCCAATTGGTTTCTGGGGTGGGATCAATTTCTATGCCTTTGCTCCGAATCCAATTGAATTTACAGATCCGCTAGGGTTAGTAAAAAAAACACCTGCTTTAGGCAGTGAAAAAAATCCCTTTGCTACATCCCGAGGAGCGCGACGTGAAGCCATGAGACAAATACATTTACCGACGAGCCAGCAACCTGTCAGCCAATCGAGAAACCAGTCAGGATTTGAATATCGCTTTGAAACATCCCAAGCTGGAGGAGGAAAGGGATTGGCATCGGTACAGCAACAAACAATGGATCTAAGCCACCCAGATAAGCCTCACTGGGAGGCAGGAACGGTTAAACTTGATGATCAAGGCAACCCAAGAATGAGCAAACACTCACGCCCGCAAATTCAAAATGGAAAAGGCAAAGCATTTTATGAAAAGGAGTGCTGCCAATGAAAGCCGACCACTATAAAAAAGAATTACTTTACCGAAAAGCACAGGGAAATAAGCGCCTGAACAAATTTGAGTCAAAAAAAGAGAATTTGATTTCAAACGCAAAAAATTGCGCCACACAACTTAACCTACAAGAAACCGATAAACTAATCCAAACAATCGGGGCAGCACACTGGTCTTCGTTCACCAGTGCAGCCTTTCCATCCACCGCAGATTTCTTTAATTACATCGAAAACAAATTAAAACAAAAGGAATACCACATACTAATTGATGATGACTGGAGATATTGCGGAGCAATACTTGCAAAGGATAACTGCGAATTAAATAAAAATTTCAATTTTGACGAAAACGAAAGCGATGAAATTAGATTTATTTCTGCAGACCTCTCTACATTTGCATCAATAGATTACATTCACAACCACTACCCTCCCTACTATGAATACTTAATTAAATGGCGCTAAAGCAGAGCAACAGGGTCCGGATGGCGGGGGGTGAGGACGAATATGGGGAGATTGTCTTAGGCGGGAATTACTTAGCGGAGGATACACGGCGCGACGAGGCCAAGTGAGTAGAACTCGCAATCTACTACTTTTTTGGCAGCATTTTAATATGGAGACGAGGCTACACTACAACGAAAGGAACCGGCAGGCAGGTCCCTCTCTAGCACTAGCAAAAGCAACCAACTCCTAACAGCGCGCCCAAAAACCAATGAAAACAGCAAAGATAACCCACCATCCATATGATTACTGACAACAAAATAGAGATAGCGAAAAATATCTACGAACAAAATGACGTATTCAATGTCAGCAGCAAGCCTGCGCGAGTCAGAACTGCTTTATCTGCAGCACTGGTGGAATATAGATCAACGAATCTTTTGAACTGCCACGCGAGCGCAATGGACCAGCTCTACCATCAAGTAATTTCCTATTTACCTGAATATACTTGCTGGCTCCTATTAAGCAATGGCGGAATGGTTAAATCTAGCAGAATTGTCGAGCGCTATCGACTTTGGGGCGGGCTGGATAAAGGTGGGATCACCCTCCCCCTAGGGCAAAGAACCAAGGAGTATAGCTTAAAGAACGGGAATGAAATTCAGTATTTTGGAGCCATACAATTGGAAAATCCTAATTTCTTTCACATCGCCAAACTAATCTCAACTCACTCTTCAACGCATCTCATATTATCAAAGAGCAATTCTGTCGTGGAGAAAATACTTGACGATGGATGGAGCTATGGCTCGAGAAAACATCCCGACAAAATACTATACCATTTAGAAAATGAGTCAGTTTTTCTAATTACCCCCATAGGTGAATTTGATGACACGGAGGGAGGCGCGGTCATAATTGCCAGATCAGAATTAATTCAGAAATGCTATGGAATTAGACCGACATAAAGAACGGGGGATCACAATTTTCATTACATTATGCGTATCGCGACCATCCCGTTCTGATGGCCATCGGGTCAGCTGGCTCACCTATTGCAGCGGCGATCTGCTCAGCCTCAAGTTCGACGAGCACGAACTGGACAGCTATCAGGCGAGCGCGTTGACATGGAGAACATTACTGGAAGCGCATTCGAGGAGTAGACATAATGCATGACGACTACTTAACCAATCCAAGCACCTACATGGCGCTCGAGCAGTTATTTCTGGATGCATTTATAAAAACCATTAGCGAATACAACAACCAGGAAGAGTACACCGCACCTTTTTACAGAACCACATACAACAACGGACAATCTTTTGGTGATGCAAACCCAATATTCTCAGCCAGAAATGCAAAACGCAAAAAGATAATTAGAATTATCATAGACGAGGACGAAAACGAAATTTCTACAGCGTACAAAAACACCGAGCATGGAGTCGAGACCATAGTATTCGGCGGGGTATCAAACCTCCCAGAACTTATAGCCTTCCTAGACAATTGGACTAAACAACCCTAGAAATTAACAGCAAACAATAACGAAATATTACGCCATAACCATAAATGCACAGACATTGAAATAATTTTCGACCATACCCGCAAGGAAAAATGATGTTTAAAGATTACCTTAGCAACCCAGACACATACCAAAAATTGGAGTCATTTTTCACTTCAGCGTTCAATGAACACCTTTACTCCAAAAGAATCAACCCAGCCAAATACCGCACACCTTACTACAACACCACATGCGTTGACGGGACACGATTAATGGAGGCCAACCCGATATTTTCCGTTCGCAACACAAGCACTCAGAACATTCTGAGAGTAGTAATCCATGAAGCCGTCAAAAGCTACTCCACAATTCATAATAAAATAGATGGAGCCGAAGAACCATGCTTAATTATTAAGATTTCCGATTTAGATCGTGTAACTAACGATGCAAACAAATGGATAGATAAGCAAGAAAACCAGGGGTAACATAAAACAAGGGCGATGCAACCGAGCAATATTCATTAGTTATCCAGCGACAACCATGCCGACATATTTTGCTCTTTAAAAACCATCTTGAATATTTTAAGCAAACGACACTATCGGCCGACTGGTGAAAAGCCATGGCGGCCAGCCCGGTGGTAAGGAGAGGGAAAGCGCGACCTCCGCGAGCATCAGCACTTCTTATGCGATTCTCAGATCCACAAGTCATGTAAAAACCTGACAGCGCTTACAGGAACTGCAAAAGATATTCTTGGAGAAAAAGGATTCAATCTATGATCAAGCTCAACAACATGAGAGCATGGGGCACCGAAGTCGGTAGCGATGAAACTTTGAGGCTCGATGAGATTTCATTACTTACAACGCCAGCCATGATTCGTACCTTGGGTGTATTTTTGATAACCGCAGCTTATGAAATGGAGGAAAACGATGCTGAGCATATACATCTTCAAGATCTATCCTCTAACTTCTCACACAAAAAACATGTTGATATAATTCTGGTTAATCAGAATAAATTTAAAAACAGCTAAGACACCAACTAAGGAGCGACATGCCGGCCCTTCTCCAGCGCTGCTGGAGCGCAGTACGGATGATGGCTGCATAGGTCGATACCGAAGGTGTTCAAGGAGCCATTCAAGCACTGAGGGAGTTCTGGACGTATTGGATTCCGAAACTGGCGTGCGAACCATCCGAGAGGTCATAAATAAGTCATGAAGAAAGATTCTACAAAAAAAATCTTTCAGCGAGTTGCCGCCAAGTTTGGCCTTCGCGGGAGAGACAAAACCTTTTTCATGAGACATGGCGACGCTTACTTAATAGTCAATTTGCAAAAAGCTTCCGGCACCTGCAGCTTTTACATCAATGGCGGGCTAAGCTATATAGACCTGCTTTCAAGCAGTGATTTAGTGTGCTCTCCATTTTCAGCCTACAACAACCAATCCACTCAACTCCCAATCCATGTAGACTTTAGAGCAGAAAACGTTCCCAATAGCCCCATTACGCAAGCTGGAATTGATGCCGCTGCATCTAGCCACGATGCCATGGCAATAGAAAATATAATCTTTATCGCATTAGAATCCATGATACTTTTCGCCCGCAATCATGGAGACAGAAAAGAAGTCCGCAGACTAAAGCAAGCCAAACTCTTTCCAGCAATAATAAAAAAAGAGGTTTGACGCACTTCGATTAAACTTGTATCAAAAACCAAAACTGACAGAATCGGCACGCTTTCAAAGAAATATTTATCAGCAGAATGCAATAAAACCTGGTGTCACCCAGGCGAACTCCACTGAAGCAACAGCGCCATACTAAATATTAATTGCGTAACCGCCTAAGATTACCTCACGGGCGACAGCAATCGTGAAGAGCTCTCAATAGCCGTCATAGCTCGTAAAAATAACCGACCACTAACACTCACCCAAAAATCCCAATGAAAATTGCAAACATAAATTATATTCACCACCTATATTACCCGCTAATCTCGATGACAGACGAAGATATTAGCAAATTCGAAATAAACAACAGGAAAGATAGATACAGACTCTTCCGCCTAATGAGCGCACTATTGAAAACATTCGGACCAATTGCAGCAGAAAATATTTCAGACTGCCTTGAGCACGTGATCTTTACGCGGAGCTACGAAAATTACTGGCGAGATCTAATACCGCACGAAATACCTTTAGACGACGTAGATGACAAAGAAGAGTACATAAACGAACTATTTTTTGCGCTTTTTCAGCGCCCACCATTACGCCAAGAAAGTGGAAGCATAACGATTTCACAGCAAGTACCGCCTCAAGGTTTGAAAACGAACGAATAGAGGTTTATCACTCGATGCTGCAAATTAATGGCACGGGCTGTGCCCGTGTTCGCGGGATCGCCCGCTCTCGTAGAACAACACATGACTCGTTGGTTCAGCGAGGTACTGTAGGAGCAGCCTTGTGCTGCGAAGAGGCCGGTACAGACAATAGACAGGCTTTGTCAGTACCGGCCTCTTCGCAGCACAAGGCTGCTCCTACAAAGAGCGATATTTGTTCTCTGCGCGACAGCGCAGCCCAAAAGGGCTGGGCAATCTCCCACATTGCGCCCGACAGTTTCTCCCGCAGAGGCACGCACAAGCTTTCTAGCGCTTGACCAATACCTCCGCTCAATCACGTCCGGCTTTTAGCCACCCCCACCAACGCACTGCCGCCATGAACAAATCTTCATTTTGCTGGCGAGCGCCCTGATTGCGGGCGTGGCAGCCCTCTTCGCTTCTGCTGCCGCAGGCCTTCACCTTGAGGGGGCTCACTACCTTGCGTAGCATCACCGCCCCCCGGGGCCGCTATGCGGCCCATTCGCGGGCACGCCCGCTCCCACAGGCGCGTGCCCACAGCGCTCACACCTCACCCAGCCACACCATCAGCAGACAGAACCCCGATGCCGCAACCCATACCCCTCAAGGACCACGAAAAGGAAAAGCACCTGGTCAACCGCCGGCTTCTGGCCTGCGCCGCCCTGGTCTTCAGCCTGGTCGCCGTCCTGGTGGGCCGGCTCTATGTGCTGCAGGTGCTGCAGCACGACCAGCAGACCGCCGTATCGGAAAACAACCGCGTGCACGTGCTGCCCATCGCCCCCGAGCGCGGGCTGATCTACGACCGCAACGGCGTGGTGCTGGCCGACAACAAGCCCAGCTTCGACCTGACCATGACCCGCGAGCGGGCCGGCGGTGACACGGCCAAGGTGCTCGATACCCTGGCGCAGGTGCTGAGCCTGACCGACGACGATCGCAAGCAGTTCGACAAGGACCTGCGCCGTGGCCGCAAGCCGTTCGAACCGGTGACCCTGATGGTCGGCCTGAGCGAAGAGCAGATAGCCCTGGTGGCGGTGAACCAGTTCCGCCTGCCAGGCCTGGAGGTGGAACCACAGTTCATCCGCGAGTACCCGCTGGCCGAGCATTTCGCCCACTCGGTGGGCTATGTGGGGCGCATCAACGAGAAAGAGGCCAAGACCCTCGACAGCACCGAATACCGGGGCACCCAGTCGATCGGCAAGACCGGCATCGAGCACTTCTACGAAAGCCAGCTGCACGGTCATGTGGGCTACGAGGAGGTCGAGACCAACGCCCAGGGCCGGGTGATGCGTGTGCTCAACCACAAGGCCCCGACCCCGGGCCAGGACATCGTCCTGACCTTGGACGCCCACCTGCAACTGGCCGCGGAAAAGGCCCTGGGTGACCGCCGCGGCTCGGTGGTGGTGCTCGACCCGGCCAATGGCGACGTGCTGGCGATGGTCAGCAACCCCAGCTTCGACCCCAACCTGTTCGTCAAGGGCATCAGCTTCAAACAGTACGCCGCCCTGCGCGATTCCATCGACCGCCCGCTGTTCAACCGCGTGCTGCGCGGCCTGTATGCCCCCGGTTCGACGGTGAAGCCGGAGGTGGCCATCGCCGGCCTCGACAGCGGCGTGATCACCCCGGGCAGCCGGGTGTTCGACCCGGGCTACTACGAGCTGCCCAACTACGACCACAAGTACCGCAACTGGAACCGCAGCGGCGATGGCTGGGTGGATATGTACACCGCCATCATGCGTTCCAACGACACCTACTTCTACGACCTGGCGCACAAGCTGGGCATCGACCGCCTGCACGACTACATGGCCGAGTTCGGCCTGGGCCAGAAGGTGTCGCTGGACATGTTCGAGGAGGCGTCCGGGCTGATGCCGTCGGCCGAGTGGAAGCGCGCCACCCGGCGCCAGGCCTGGTTCCCGGGCGAGACGCTGATCCTGGGCATCGGCCAGGGCTACATGCAGGTCACCCCGCTGCAGCTGGCCCAGGCCACCAGCCTGCTGGCGAGCAAGGGCGTGTGGCACCGCCCGCACCTGGCCATGACCGTGGGTGGCGATGCGCCGGTAGACCCCAACCCGATGCCCAATATCGTGCTGCACGACAGGCACGCCTGGGACCAGGTCAGCCAGGGCATGCAGATGGTCATGCACGACCCGCGCGGCATCGCCCGCGCTGCCGCGGCCGGTGCGCAATACCGGATTGCCGGCAAGAGCGGCACCGCGCAGGTGGTGGCGATCAAGCAGGGCGAACGCTACAACCGCGACAAGACTCTGGAGCGGCACCGCGACAATGCCCTGTTCGTCGGCTTTGCCCCGGCTGATCACCCGAGTGTGGTGGTGGCGGTGATGATCGAGAACGGTGAAGCCGGCGGCCGGGTGGCAGGGCCGGTGGTGCGGGAGGTGATGGATGCCTATCTGCTGGATGAGCAGGGGCATCTGAAGCCGGAGTATGCGGGTGGGGTAGTGCCTCGGAGCGTGCCGCATGCTTGAGACCGCTGGAAGCCGCTCTATGGCCTGTTCGGGCCTCTTCGCGGGCACGCCCGCTCCCACAGGTGCTGCGCCAACCTTGAAAGCGGCGCGATACCTGTGGGAGCGGGCGTGCCCGCGAAGAGGCCGACACAGACACCCAAATTGCTAGTTCCGGTCGCCTCCGCGATCGTCCCCAACGTCATGCTCAGCCCCATCGTCGGCGCCATGCCCTACACCGTGGGGCTCGCCCACATCGTGATTCGCCTCATGATTGGCTTCGTGGTTGGCCTCGTGGTCGGCACCATCATCTGCACCATTGCGCCCGCTGCCATCATGCCCACCACCATCGCCACTGTGCCCGCTGCCACTGCCGCCGTGGCCACCACCCGAGCCACCACCGCCGCTACCGCCACCTCCACCGCCATGGCCACCGCCGCCGCCACTACCACCGCCGCCACCATGGCCACCACCACTACCACCACCTCCGCCGCCATGGCCACCGCCACCACCACTACCGCCGCCGCCACCATCCTTCGCATACGCGCTGGAGGTACCGCCAATGGAGTCCGGCACCAACACGGCCGAAGCCGACAACACTGCACCGATAGCCAAAGCCAACAAGCATTTCCTGAGCATCATGATGTCTCCGCTTGGAGTAGCACCGGGTTGCACGATGAACCCTGTGATTTCCGGCCCCCCATGGGGCGACTTGCTAACCAGCGCGGCCTTCCATCTGCAGCGGTTGAACGAGATCCTTCAGGGCCTGCCGGCCAAATATTTCGGGATGTTTCTTGATTTTTGAGCGTAGCCACGCCGCTGCGCTTGTCACCGACCGGCCATCAGAATGGCTGGCTCGCCAAAGGCCCACTGCACCATGGCCCGGCGAGCCGGATTGCTCAGGATGCCGCGCGAGGCATCAGTTCATACGGGTGCTTCCACCCTGGCAACGCCTGGATTCGCGCTTTCCATGCCTCGATGTGGGTGAACTGCGCCAACGCAATGCCAGTGTCCTCCGGCATGAACACATACCCGGCCAGCGACAGGTCAGCGATCGTCAGCCGGCCACCGACCATGAACGGTGTCTTCGCCAGGTGCGCGTCAACGATACGGTAGGCCGCCATGGCACGTTCACGCAGGAACCGGGTCACATGCGTTTCACCGGTTTTCTTCAGGCAGAAAAGAAAACGCAGCGCCGCGTAGTAGCTGGTGAACTTATGGTTATCGAACAGCATCCAGCGCCAGATCTCGCGCTTTTCGTCTTCGTCGCTGGGGCCGAACTGCCCGGTTTTCTCCGCGAGGTAGTCGAGGATCAGCGCAGACTGGGTAAAGGATTTGCCGGCGTGTTCCAGCACCGGCACCTCGCCCTGTTCGTTCACGTCGTCGCGCCAGGCTTGTTCGCGAGTCTGGCCATTGAAGAAATCGACAAACACCGGCTGCCAGTCCTGGCCTGTGAGTTCAAGCATCAGGGCGGCCTTGTAGGCGTTACCGGATTCGGCGAAACAATGCAGCTTGTAGTCGGGCATGGGGAGAACCTTCATCCATTGAATGATTGGGCCAGCAGCCCGAGCAGATCACGCCTGGCTCAACAGGGTCAATGCCTGTTTCCGATACGAAGGGAACTACCTCCCCACCTGCGCTTTCTTAATCACTGAGTGGTTCAATTACTTGGGCTTCACGCTACTGGAGAACACACCATGCGCCACCTACTCCTCGCCCCTGCGCTGCTGCTCCTGCTGCCTGCCGGTGCTGCCCTGGCTGACGTCGACGCAGGCGACGTCGCAACCTCGGCCGGTGTTTCCGCTTCGCTTTACTCGACCTTCAAGGACGACAAACGGATCATCCCGGCGCGTGACGAGCTTTCGGCCTACGTCGCCAGCGGTGGTGCAATCCGTGGCGCCTATGTGGAGTCGGCGCTGGAACAGGCCCGCAAGGACAACCCAGGCCTGCAGGCCAATGATGAAGAGCTGGCCCGGGCCCTCCTCTCGCAGGATGACCGCATAGCCGATCATTGATTGGGCTAATTCTGCACCGGCCTCTTCGCGGGTAAACCCGCTCCTACAGGCACCGCACCGACTTGAAACCCAGTGCAGCCCCCCTGTAGGAGCGGGTTTACCCGCGAAAGGGCCGACACAGGCAACACTTCAACCCCAGCCATCCATGCGCATGGTAGCCCTTACCAGCCGCTGCTCTTCCTGCTCGATCTCCCGCAAACTGTCGCTGATCCCGTTGATATGCTCGCGCGCCGCGCGCTGCGCCTGCTCGGGCAACTGCTCCATCACCGCGTGATACAACCGCGCATGCTGGCGGTCGATCTGGCGCTTCTGCGCCGGCCGGCAATACAGGTTGTTGACCGAGGCGAACACCGTGCTCAAGGTCAGGTCACTGAGCGATTGCAAGGTATGCACCAGCACCGGGTTGTGCGAAGCCTCGCTGATCGCCCGGTGAAAGGCATGGTCGCGGCGGGCATGTTCACGGGCATCCATCGCTTCGGGGGCTTCGTGCGCAGCCAGCATCTCTTCATAGCGCCGGCGGATCAGCAAACGGTCGACCTCGGTGGCGCGCAGTGCCGCCAGGCGCGCCGATTCCGCTTCCAGCAACGCCCGCACTTCCAGCAGGTCGAACAGCGTACGCGGCTGCGAGCCGAACAGGTGCATCAACGGCGTGGCACCCGCATGGCCCGTCAGGTCGGCAACGAACGAGCCCCGCCCCTGCTCGGTGTCGATGATGCCGCGCCCGCGCAGGATGCGCAGGCCCTCACGCAGCGCCGAGCGCGAGCAGCCCAGCTTGTCCACCAGGCGCCGCTCCGACGGCAGGGCCTGGCCCACCTTGAGCACGCCTTCGACGATCAGCCGCTCGACCCGTTCGGCCACCTGGTCGGCGACCTTGGCCTTGCCTTCAGTACCCACTGCGTACCCTCCTGCTGGTAGGACCACTTCGACCATCTGCTTCAATCTAGCCGGGCAAAGCCGTCAATAACCAGTACCCGTCGCAAAAACTGGTAGGACCAGTTCACCCCGTGCTCGACCGCGGCGGCTGCCACGCGCAGGCTGCAAGGGTGAGCGCTTTGCCAACAACAACAAAAACCGTTGCCGAGTGAGCCGATGAATATCCTGTATGACGAACGCGTCGATGGCGCGCTGCCCGACGTGGATCGGGCGGCGCTGCTGCAAGCGCTGCGCGCTGCCCTGCCGGACCTCGAGATCCTGCACCGCGAGGAAGACCTCAAGCCCTATGAATGCGACGGCCTCTCGGCCTATCGCACGGTGCCGCTGCTGGTGGTGCTGCCCGAGCGCCTGGAGCAGGTGCAGGCCCTGCTCAGGCTCTGCCACCAGCGTGGTGTGCCGGTGGTGGCACGAGGCGCCGGTACCGGCCTGTCGGGCGGCGCCCTGCCGCTGGCAAAAGGCATCCTGCTGGTGATGGCGCGTTTCAACCGCATTCTCGAGGTCAACCCGCAGGGCCGCTTTGCCCGTGTGCAGCCCGGCGTGCGCAACCTGGCCATCTCCCAGGCGGCCGCGCCCCACGGCCTGTACTATGCGCCGGACCCGTCCTCGCAGATTGCCTGCTCCATCGGCGGCAATGTCGCCGAGAACGCCGGTGGCGTGCACTGCCTCAAGTACGGCCTGACCGTGCACAACCTGCTCAAGGTGGAAATCCTCACGGTCGAGGGCGAACGCCTGACCCTTGGCAGCGATGCCCTGGACAGCCCCGGTTTCGACCTGCTGGCACTGTTCACCGGCTCCGAAGGCATGCTCGGCATCGTCACCGAAGTCACCGTCAAGCTGCTGCCCAAGCCCCAGGTGGCGCGAGTGCTGCTGGCCAGCTTCGACAGCGTCGAGGACGCCGGCCGGGCAGTGGCCGAGATCATCGCTGCCGGGATCATCCCCGGCGGCCTGGAGATGATGGACAACCTGGCGATCCGCGCTGCGGAGGACTTCATCCACGCCGGCTACCCGGTTGACGCTGCGGCCATCCTGCTGTGCGAACTGGATGGCGTCGAAGCCGATGTGCACGATGACTGCGAACGGGTCGCCGCCGTGCTGGCCCAGGCCGGTGCGCGTGATGTGCGGCTGGCCTGCGACGAGGCCGAGCGCGTGCGCTTCTGGGCCGGGCGCAAGAACGCCTTCCCGGCGGTGGGGCGCATCTCCCCGGACTACTACTGCATGGACGGCACCATCCCGCGCCGCGAACTGCCACGGGTGCTCAAGGGCATCAGCGACCTGTCCGCCGAATACGGCCTGCGCGTGGCCAACGTGTTCCATGCCGGCGACGGCAACATGCACCCGCTGATCTTGTTCGATGCCAACCTGCCAGGCGAGCTGGAACGTGCCGAAGCCATCGGCGGCAAGATCCTCGAGCTGTGCGTGGCCGTAGGCGGCAGCATCACCGGCGAACACGGCGTGGGGCGCGAGAAGATCAACCAGATGTGCGCACAGTTCAACAGCGACGAAATCACCCTGTTCCATGCGATCAAGGCCGCCTTCGACCCGCAAGGCCTGCTCAACCCCGGCAAGAACATCCCCACCCTGCACCGCTGCGCCGAATTTGGCGCCATGCACGTGCACCATGGGCAACTGCCCTTTCCCGAACTGGAGCGTTTCTGATGAGCATGGACCGCGACATCAGCCAGGCCCTGCTGGAGCAGGTCAACCAGGCGCTGAACCAGGCCACGCCGCTGCGTATCCAGGGTGGCAACAGCAAGGCCATGCTCGGCTGCCCGGTGGCCGGCGAGGTACTCGACACCCGCAGCCACCGCGGCATCGTCAGCTACGACCCGACCGAGCTGGTGCTGACTGCCCGCGCCGGCACGCCGCTGCGCGAGATCGAGGCAGCGCTGCACGAGGCTGGCCAGATGCTGCCCTGCGAACCACCGCACCTGGGCCCCGACGCCACCCTGGGTGGCATGGTCGCGGCCGGGCTGTCCGGTCCCAGGCGGCCGTGGGCCGGGTCGGTGCGCGACTATGTGCTGGGCACACGGGTAATCACCGGCTACGGCAAGCTGTTGCGCTTTGGTGGCGAAGTGATGAAGAACGTTGCCGGCTACGACGTGTCGCGGCTGATGGCGGGCAGCTTCGGCTGCCTCGGGCTGCTGACCGAGGTGTCGCTGAAAGTGCTGCCCCGCCCGCGCCAGTGCCTCAGCCTGCGCCTGCCGATGGGCCGCCACCAGGCGCTGGCGGAGCTGGCCGAATGGGGCCAGCAGCCGCTGCCGATCAGTGCGGCCTGCCATGACAGTGACGCGCTGTACCTGCGCCTTGAAGGCGGCGAAGGCTCGGTGCAGTCGGCACGCCAGCGTCTGGGCGGCGAGGCACTGGACAGCAGCTTCTGGAGCGACCTGCGCGAGCAGCGCCTGGCGTTCTTTGCCGGCCCCGCGCCGCTGTGGCGCTTGTCCGTGCCCAACACCACCGGCGAGCTGGATTTGCCCGGCCAGCAGCTGATCGACTGGGGTGGCGCGCAGCGCTGGCTCAAGTCCACGGCACCGGCGCAACACATCCGCGAGCAGGTCGCCAAGGTTGGTGGCCACGCCACCTGCCATGCCCCTGGCGCTGCCAGCAGCCCACCGCTGCCTGCCGCGCTGATGCGCTACCACCGAGCGCTCAAGCAGCAACTCGACCCCCAGGGTGTGTTCAACCCTGGCCGCCTGTACCCGGACCTGTGAGGCCAGACCATGCAAACCAACCTGAGCGAAACCGCCCGGCACCTGGCCCGCGCCGACGAGGCCGAAAGCATCCTGCGCTCCTGCGTGCACTGTGGCTTCTGTACCGCCACGTGCCCCACCTACCAGCTGCTGGGCGATGAACTGGACGGCCCACGCGGGCGCATCTACCTGATCAAGCAGATGCTCGAAGGCGCGCCGATCACCGCCAGTACCCAATTGCACCTGGATCGCTGCCTGACCTGCCGCAACTGTGAAACCACCTGCCCGTCCGGGGTGAAGTACCACGACCTGCTGGACATTGGCCGCGCCGTGGTCGAACAGCAGGTGCCACGCCCGCTCGGCCAGCGCCTGCTGCGCCAGGGCCTGCGCGCAGTGGTGCCACGCCCGGCGCTGTTCAAGGCCCTGACCCGCAGCGGCCAGGCCCTGCGCCCGCTGCTGCCGGCCACGCTCAAGCGCAAGCTGCCGGCGCGGGTCACCGCCCCCGGCCAACGCCCCGCACCGCGCCATGCGCGGCGGGTGCTGATGCTGGAAGGCTGCGTGCAACCGGCCCTGTCGCCCAACACCAACGCAGCCGCCGCACGCCTGCTAGACCGCCTGGGCATCAGCGTGGTGCCGATCCGGCAGGCCGGCTGCTGTGGCGCGGTGGACTACCACCTCAATGCCCAGGAACAAGGCCTGCAACGGGCGCGGCGCAATATCGATGCCTGGTGGCCTGCCATCGAAGCCGGCGCCGAGGCCATCGTGCAAACCGCCAGCGGCTGCGGCGCGTTCGTGCGCGATTACGGCCACCTGCTGGAAAAGGACCCGCGCTACGCCGCCAAGGCCGCACGGGTCAGCGCTCTGTCCCGCGACCTGGTGGAGGTGCTGCGCGACGAGCCGGTCGAGCAACTGGGCGTGTGCGTCGAACAGCGCTTGGCCTTCCATTGCCCATGCACCCTGCAGCACGCGCTGAAGCTGGGGGGTGCGGTGGAGGCATTGCTGACACGCCTTGGCTTCACCTTGACCCCGGTACCGGACGGCCACCTGTGCTGCGGCTCGGCCGGCACCTATTCGCTGACCCAACCCGAGCTGTCGCTACAACTGCGCGACAACCGCCTCAACGCCCTGGAAAGCGGCAAACCGCAAGTCATCGCCACCGCCAACATCGGCTGCCAGGCCCACCTCGACGGGGCCGGGCGCACACCGGTGCGGCACTGGATCGAAATCGTCGAAGCAGCCTTGAACCCGGAGAACCACCATGCATAGCAAGTCCGTTATCGGCCAGGCCGAAGTCGCCAAAGTGCTGACCGCCGCCCGCCAGGAAGCCCAGGCACAACAATGGAACGTGACCATTGCCGTGGTCGACGACGGCGGCCACCCGCTGGCCCTGGAGCGCCTGGACGGCTGCGCGCCGGCCAGCGCCTACATCGCGATGGAAAAGGCCCGCACTGCCGCACTGGGGCGCAAGGAGACGCGAGATTACGAGGAAATGGTCAATGGTGGCCGTACTGCTTTCGTTACCGCGCCGCTGCTGACCAGCCTGGAAGGTGGCGTACCGCTGCGGGTGGATGGCCAGGTGGTGGGGGCGATTGGCGTGTCCGGGGTCAAGGCCGAGCAGGATGCCCAGGTGGCCAAGGTCGGGGCGGCTGCCCTCTGAATCCTGTGCCGGCCTCTTCGCGGGCTTGCCCGCTCCCACAGGGCTTTCACAAGGCCTGAGACGGGTGCAGCACCTGTAGGAGCGGGTTTACCCGCGAAGAGGCCGGCAAAAGCAACATTTATCCAGAAGCCTGAACTTCGAGCGAACAGACAATGCCAAACCATCCACTCCAGATCGCCCCCACCCTGCAGCGCTTCATCGAAGATGAGGTCCTCCCCGGCACCGGCATCGAAGCCCGCACCTTCTGGCAAGGCTTCAGCACCCTGATCCACGACCTCGCACCACAAAACCGCGCCCTGCTCGCCGAACGCGAGCACCTGCAGACAGAACTCGACAACTGGCACCGCCAGCACCCCGGCCCGATCCGTGACATGGCCGCCTACCAGCATTTCCTGCAAGGCATCGGCTACCTTGTAGAGCCCCCGGCAAGCGTGCAGGTCAGCACCCGCAACGTCGACCGCGAGATCGCCGTGCAGGCCGGCCCGCAACTGGTAGTGCCACTGAGCAACGCCCGCTACGCCCTCAACGCCGCCAACGCCCGCTGGGGCTCGCTGTACGATGCCCTGTACGGCACCGATGCCATCGCCGAAACCGAGGGCACCGAACGTGGCCAGGGCTACAACCCGCAACGCGGCGCCAAGGTGATCGCCTATGGCCGGCAGTTCCTCGACACCGCGGCCCCCCTCGACGGTGCGTCGCACAACGACGCCAAGGCCTACGCGATCAGCCAGGGCACGCTGCAGGTAACCCTGGCCGATGGCCGCCAGGTCGGCCTCAGGCACCCCGCGCAACTGCGTGGTTACCAAGGTGAGCCGAACACGCCAACAGCGATCCTGTTGCAGCATCACCAGCTGCATTTCGAAATCCAGGTCGACCCGGCCAACGCCATCGGCCGGCAGGACCCGGCCGGGGTCAAGGACATCCTGCTGGAGGCCGCGCTCACCACCATCATCGACTGCGAAGACTCGGTAGCCGCCGTGGATGCCGACGACAAGGTCAACGTCTACCGCAACTGGCTCGGCCTGATGAAGGGCGACCTCAGCGAACAGGTCAGCAAGGGCGGCAAGACCTTCGAACGCACCCTGGCCAAAGACCGCCACTACCACGGCGCAGACGGCCAGCCCCTGACTCTGCCAGGCCGCTCGCTGCTGTTCATCCGCAACGTCGGCCACCTGATGACCAATCCGGCCATCCACGACCGCGATGGCCGGGAAATCCCGGAAGGCATCCTCGATGCTGTGGTCACCAGCCTGATCGGCCTGCATGACCTCAAGCGCCGTGGCAATTCCCGCGAGGGCAGCCTGTACATCGTCAAGCCGAAGATGCACGGGCCGGCCGAGGTGGCCTTTGCCGACCAGCTGTTCGGCCGCGTCGAAGCCCTGTTGGGCCTGCCCGCACACACGCTGAAGATGGGCATCATGGACGAGGAGCGGCGTACCAGCGTCAACCTCAAGGCCTGCATCGCCAGCGCCGCGTCACGGGTGGTGTTCATCAATACCGGCTTCCTCGACCGCACCGGTGACGAGATGCACACGGCCATGGAAGCCGGCGCCATGCTGCGCAAGGGCGACATGAAAGGCAGTGCCTGGATCCAGGCCTACGAGCGCAGCAACGTACTGGTGGGGCTGGCCTGTGGCCTGCGCGGCAAGGCGCAAATCGGCAAGGGCATGTGGGCCATGCCCGACCTGATGGCGGCCATGCTGGAACAGAAAGTCGCCCAGCCCAGGGCCGGCGCCAACACGGCCTGGGTGCCCTCGCCCACAGCCGCGACACTGCATGCGCTGCACTACCACCAGGTGGATGTGGCGGCCGTGCAGCAAACGCTGGAACAGGTTGACCTGAATGCCCAGCGCGCCGAGTTGCTGCATGACTTGCTCAGTGTCCCGGTCAGCCCCGAGCGGCTCTGGAGCGCAGCCGAAATCCAGGCCGAGCTGGACAACAACTGCCAGGGTATCCTCGGTTACGTGGTGCGCTGGGTCGAGCAAGGGGTGGGCTGTTCCAAGGTGCCGGATATCCATGATGTGGGCTTGATGGAAGACCGCGCGACCCTGCGGATTTCCGCGCAGCACATTGCCAACTGGCTGCACCACGGGGTGGTCGATGCCGAGCAGGTCGAGGCGACCTTGCAACGCATGGCCGGCGTGGTCGACCAGCAGAATGCCGGGGACCCGGCGTACCGGCCGATGGCCGCCGGTTTCGAGGCATCGCATGCCTTCCGCGCTGCGAGGGAGCTGGTGTTCAAGGGGCGGCAGCAGCCCAGTGGCTATACCGAACCGTTACTGCATGGCTGGCGCTTGCTTTTCAAGCAGGAGGTTGGGCGCTGATGCTGACAGGGGCCGCTATGCGGCCCCACTGCATGAAAACAAGTGGTATTCCGGCACTTTCAGAAGTTTCCTATTCGGCGCTCGGAAGCGTCCTACTTGTTGCCTCTGCCCTCTGAAAACATGATCGGCACTGGATGACGCAAGGTAGCGATCCAGAGGAGGTTCCGCATGCACCTGTACGCCCGCCCCACTGCCGAATTGCGCAGCACCCTGCGCGAACTGCTGGCCCATGACATGAACAACCCCGATGACGACCCGCACCTGTCGGGGGTGATGTTCTTCTGCGCTACCGATGAACGCTCCCGCCAACTGATCGAGCGTATCGAGTTGCTGGCCAGCGAGTTGTTCTTCGACCCGAACGGGCGGGCCATCTCCGAGCATATGAAAGCGGCGGCGGTGGAAGGCGTTCGCATCAAGCGCAACCGCAAGGCGCCGGCGGACGAGACGGTGATACGTATCGCGCTGGCAGACAAGGGCTACATCACGGTGAGTACGGCACGCTTCTGATTACCTACCGCTTGCCTGGGGGCCGCATTGCGGCCCATCGCCGGCAAGCCAGCTCCCACCTCGACTGCACCGACCTCAAGCATTGTGCAGTTCCTGTGGGAGATTGCCCAGCCCTTTGGGCTGCGCTTTCGCGCAGAGAACAAATATCGCTCGTTTGACGCGGCCTGTGTAGGAGCAGCCTTGTGCTGCGAAGAGGCCGGTACAGCCAATAGACAGGCTTTGTCAGCCCCGGCCTCTTCGCAGCACAAGGCTGCTCCTACAGAACCTCGCCGAACCAATGAGTCATGTGTTGTTCTATGAGAGCTGGCTTGCCGGCGATGGGCCGCAAAGCGGCCCCATGCCCTTCCCCGACCAATCCGCTATCCTGAGCACTTCCCCGCTCCGGACCGCTCCATGGAACTGCACATTCGCCTGGAAGGCCGCAAAGGCCTGGCCGACCAGCTTTACCAGCAATTGCGCGCCGGCATCGACAGCGGCCACCTGGCCGCCGGCACCCAACTGCCGCCAAGCCGCCTGCTGGCAGAGCAGCTGGGCGTGTCGCGCAAGACCGTGGCCGAGGCCTATTCCCGGCTGACCTACGACAACCTGCTGAGCGGCGTGGTCGGCCGGGGCACCTTCGTCACCCCGCGCCAGCCGCTGCGCAGCAGCGAATCGCCCGCCATTCCCCTGGCTGGTGCCGCGTCGCTCGAGCGCTGGCAGCAGCGCGCCACCGTGCTGAGCCGACGCCAGCTGGAGGCTCCGTCGCGTTACGACTTCATCGGCGGGGCCTCGAGCAAGGCGCAGTTCCCGTTCGACCAGTGGCGCAGTTGCCTGAACTATGCCCTGCGCCGCAGCCAGCGCCATCCCGAGCGGCAGTTCCCTGCCCAGGGCCTGCCGGAGCTGCGCGAGGCCATTGCCCATCATGTCGCCTATGCCCGCGGCGTGCACTGCAGCGCCGCTGACCTGCTGGTGTGCAACGGCGCCCAGCAGGCACTGGACCTGATCGCACGGGTACTGGTCGAGCCGGGTTGCCAGGTAGCCATGGAAGACCCGGGCTACCCGCCAGCGCGGCAACTGTTCCTGGCCCTGGGTGCGCGCCTGCAATCGGTACCGGTGGACGATGAAGGGCTGTGCGTGGAGCAGATCGCCGACGGCACCCGGCTGATCTATGTGACGCCCTCGCACCAGTTCCCGCTGGGCATGCCGATGAGCGAGCCACGCCGGCACGCCCTGCTGGCACGGGCCGCCGAGCTGGGTGCGTTGATCATCGAAGACGACTACGACTGCGAGTTCCGCTACCACGGCCCAGCCGCAGACGCTCTACAGCGCCTCGACCGCCATGGCCTGGTGGCCTATGTGGGGACCTTTTCCAAGACCTTGCTGCCCGAGTTGCGCCTGGGCTACGCCGTACTGCCGCCCGACGTGCTGAAGGCGGCCTGCGTGGCCAAGCACCTCAGCGACTGGCACAGCCCGACCCTGTTGCAGTGGGCACTGGCGCGCTTTCTCGGCGAAGGCCACCTGAACAAGCACATCCGCCGTTGCCACGAGGTCTACAGCGCCCGTCGCGAACGCATCCTCGCGCGGCTGGGCGGCGACTTGGCACCGTGGTTCAGCGCCATCCCCGCCAGCGCCGGGTTCCACCTCAGCGCCCTGGCTAAACCTGGGGTCGATGTCGAGCTGCTGGCCAACCTCGCACGCAAGGTGGAGGTCGGCCTGTATTCGCTCGCGCCGTTCTTCAGCGAAGCGCCAGTGCGCCCGGGGCTGTTGCTGGGCTTCGGCGCCATCGAGCTGCTGGACATCGACCCGGCGCTGGACCGGGTGCGCGACACCCTGCAGCGCCTCAGTTGACCGGCGCGGCCTTGCCCGCCACTACCGGGCGGGCAATCGCCGCGGCATAACCGCGAGGGTTGAACCACGTGGTAACCAGCAGCATCGCCACCACGGTCACGGTCAGCAGCGTCCACGAGGCCTGGAAATCACCGCTCATGTCGCGCAACCAGCCGGTGACGTAAGGCACGATGCCGGTGATGATGAAGCCGATGCCCTGCACGAACGCCGCCAGGCTGCCAGCCTCGGCAGGTGTCTTCAGGTGCTCCAGGGTCAGCGTCAGGCTCTGGCTGAAGCAGGCGCCCAGACCGAAACCGATCATCGCCACCCACAGCCCCGAGGCCAGCGTGGGTGCCAGCAGCAGGCCGAGAAAACCCACCAGCTGGATCGCCAAGGCCAGCCACAGGCCCGGGCGTCGGTCTGCCCAGCGCCGCAGCAACAGCGGCAAGCCCAATGCACCGGCCACCTGAAAGATGGTCATCAGGCCAACCAGGTCGGCACCGCCCTGGGCGCTGCCACCATGCTCGATGTGATAGGCCGGCAACCAGGCCACCATGCTGGTGTAGCCACCGTTGATCAAGCCAAAGTACAGCGCCAGCAACCAGGCCCGACGCGTACCGAACCAATGACCGCCGGCGGCACCGGCCAGTTTCGGCGCCTCCTGGCGCGGCCGCAGCACGGCCCAGGCCAGCACCGCCAGCACAGCCGGGATCGCCCACACGCCCAGGCCGACCTGCCAATGACCGAAGTAGCCACTGATGTGCGGCCCAAGCACGGCGGCCAGGCCGCCGCCGCTCATCAGCGCTGCCGAATACAGGCCCATCGCCCCCGCCAGGCGGCCGGGAAACCAGCGGTTGACCAGCCCCGGCATCATGCCCTGCACTACCGCCACCCCCAGGCCGGCGACCACCGCACTGGCAATCAGCGCCCAGGCGCTGCCCAGTTGCAGGCGCCACAGGCAGGCCAGGGCGATGGCAGACAGGCCAGCGAGCATGCCGCCATGTTCGCTGATCCAGCGCCGCAACCAGGGTTGCAGCAAGGGCACCAGGCCCATGCACAGCACCGGCAACGCCGTCAGCAAGGCCGCCTGCTGGTAACCCAGGCCAGTACTTGCGCGCATGGGTTCGAGCAACGGGCCGATGCTGGTCAGGATCGGCCGCAGGTTCAGTGCCAGCAGGATGACCAGCAGCAGGTTCAATGCCGCTCTCATTGTGCGTTGGCCTGTTTCCACTCAAGGTAAAGACCGGCTTCGCCGCTGGGCTTCAGGGCGCGCAGCGGCAGGCTCTGTTGCTGGGGCGGGCGAGCCATCTGCGCGTATACCGCCGCGGTGGACAAGCCGTAGGGTTCGCCCTCGGCGTTGTCGTAGGCAAACCAGGCCCGCTCGATACCGCACAGGTGCATGGCCGCCAGGCACATCGGGCACGGGTGGCCGCTGGCGTAGACTTCGGCGCCGTCCAGGCGTGCCTGACCCAGGGCATGGCTGGCCTTGCTGATGGCCTGCATCTCGGCGTGGGCGGTCGGGTCCTGGGTGCTGTGGATCTCGTTGACCGCACGCGCCAGCACCTGCCCCTGGTACACCAGCACGGCGCCGAAGGGCCGGCCACCGGCCTGAATGTTGGCGCGGGCCAGGTCGAGCGCTTCGCGCATGTAGCGTTCTTCGGACATGAATCGGTTCCCCTGTTGCAAGACCTGATCATTATCCGGGCTTCGGCGGCCTGGCAGAAATGAAGAGATTGGATGCCTGTCAGTGGCCTCCCAAATGGCCGATTGGCCTCCCGCTTATGCGCGTGATTGGCTATCGGGGAGGCCAACGTGCGGCGCTACAGTAGCGCCATCCCCCCCACACCCTTTGGAGACAGCCATGCACAACCGTATCGAATGGGCCAAGCACGCCCCCGAGGCCTACAAAGCCATGGTCGGCCTGGAGCAGGCCCTGGCCAAGAGCGGCCTGGAGAATTCCCTGCTGGAACTGGTGCGCCTGCGGGCTTCGCAGATCAACGGCTGCGCCTACTGCGTCAACCTGCACGCCAACGATGCGCGCAAGGCCGGTGAGACCGAGGCACGCCTGCAGACCTTGTGCGTCTGGCAGGAAACCGCCTACTTCACCCCGCGCGAACGTGCTGCGCTGGCCTGGGTGGAGAGCCTGACCAGGCTGCCCGAGCATGGCGCGCCGCAGGCGGAATATGAAGCCTTGCAGGAACACTTCGAGCCGGCCGAGGTGGCCAACCTGACCCTGGCAATTGCCGCCATCAATGCCTGGAACCGCTTCGGGGTCGGGTTTGCCATGGTGCCGGCCTGATCATTGAGCGGTAGCCTGTACCGGCCTCTTCGCGGGCTTGCCCGCTCCCACAGGGATCGCACAGGGCTTGAAAGCTGTGCTGCACCTGTGGGAGCGGGCAAGCCCGCGAAAGGGCCGGTGCAGGTGAACACTACCGCCCGGCCAACCGCGCCCGGTAGCTCCCGGGGCTCTGCCCGGTCCACTTCTTGAACGCCCGGTGAAACGCACTGGGCTCCTGGAACCCGGTCTGCTCGGCAATCTCGGCAATGCTCAACTCCCCTTCGCGCAACCGCTCGAAGGCCATTGCCCGACGCACCTCATCCTTGATCTGCTGGTACGAACGCCCTTCCCGCTCCAGCTGCCGACGGAAAGTACTGGCACTGACCCCCTGCTGCTGCGCCAGCGCCGCCAGCGTCGGCCACTGCCCATAACGCCGCGCCCGCAGGTGCCGGTACACTTCGGCCACCAGCCCGTTCTGGTTGCGAAAGCGAATCACCAGCCCCTGCGGCGCACTGCGCAGGAAGGTTTTCAGGGCCGCCAGGTCCTGCACCACCGGCAGGCGCAGGTAGGCGCTGTCGAACTCCACCTCGGTGCGCCCGCTGCCCAGGCGCAGGTCCGGCCCCCACAGCAGCAGGTCGTCTTCCTGGGCCGGGCGCGACACCGCCAGCTCGGTGCGGTCGATGGCGATCCGCCGCCCGGCCAGCCAGCACAGCATGCCGATCATCAGCACCAGGTAGGTTTCCTCGGCATATACCCGGGTCAGCGGGTCGGCGATGCTCGACTGCACGCTGATCAGCGCCCGCCCGCCACGCACCGTCAGGCTGCCGCGCAGATCGCGCAGGAACAGGCCAAAACCGCCCATGCACTGGCGCAAGGCCTTCTCCAGGTTCGGCTCCAGGATCAGGCCCCGGCAGATCAGGGCGAAACTGCCCGGCGGCATGCCGTGGCTGTCGAGGCGGAAGAACTCATCGTCCAGGCGCTGGATCAGCGCCAGCCACAGCTGGGCGAAGGCCTTGGCCGGTACGCGCGCCTGGGGCTGCTCGAGCAGTTGTGGGTCGATGCCCACCGCACGCAGCTGCGCATCGCGTTCGGCGGGGCAGTCGCGCAGGGCATGGAGCATGGCATTGAGGAAGTACACGGCGACCGAATCGCTATCGCGCATGGCGGTTTTCGCTGTCTATGCTGAGTGGCAAAAAGTGCCAGGTTGTCTGAACAGTTCCGGCATAGGCTGCAACAGAGCCTTTGCCTAGACTCGGTCCCACTCCGGGATCGTCGGCCATTCTCGCAGAGCCTGGCCCGGTCCCGCCATGCCTTCGCAATCGGAGCCCCTATGAGCAGCGCAGAAATCTACGTCGTCAGTGCCGTCCGTTCAGCCATTGGTGGCTTTGGCGGTTCCCTCAAGGACCTGCCGCTGGCCGACCTGGCCAGCGCCATCACCCGCGCCGCCATCGAGCGCTCGGGCGTGGCCGCCGAGCAAGTCGGCCACCTGGTGATGGGCACGGTGATCCCCACCGAACCGCGTGACGCCTACCTGGCCCGCGTAGCAGCAATGAACGCCGGCATCCCCAAGGAAACCCCGGCATTCAACGTCAACCGCCTGTGCGGCTCGGGCCTGCAGGCCATCGTCTCGGCAGCCCAATGCCTGCTGCTCGGCGACACCGACGTGGCCGTGGCGGCGGGCGCCGAATCCATGAGCCGTGGCCCGTACCTGCTGCCGCAGGCACGCTGGGGTGCTCGCATGGGTGACCTGCAAGGCATCGACTACACCGTCGGCGTGCTGCAGGACCCGTTCGAACACTTCCATATGGGCATCACCGCCGAGAACGTTGCGGCCAAGCACGGCATTACCCGCGAAATGCAGGATGAACTGGCCCTGACCAGCCAGCGCCGCGCCGCTCGCGCCATTGCCGAAGGCCGCTTCGCCAGCCAGATCGTTCCGCTGGAACTGAAAACCCGCAAGGGCAGCGTTCAGTTCAGCACTGACGAGCATGTGCGTGGCGAGGTGACCGCCGAGCAACTGGCAGGGATGAAGGCGGTGTTCAAGAAAGACGGTACCGTTACCGCCGGCAACGCCAGTGGCATCAACGACGGCGCTGGCGGCCTGGTACTGGCCACTGGTGATGCGGTGCGCCGCCTGGGCCTGAAGCCCCTGGCCCGCCTGGTGGGCTATGCCCATGCCGGCGTCGAGCCTGAACTGATGGGCCTTGGCCCGATCCCGGCCACCCGCAAGGTGCTGGAGAAGACCGGCCTGAGTGTGCAGGACCTGGACGTGATCGAGTCCAACGAAGCCTTCGCTGCCCAGGCTTGCGCCGTCGCTCGCGAACTGGGCTTCGACCCGGAAAAGGTCAACCCCAACGGTTCGGGCATTTCCCTGGGTCACCCGGTGGGCGCCACCGGCGCGATCATCGCCACCAAGGCCATCCATGAGCTGCAGCGCATCCAGGGCCGCTATGCCCTGGCCACCATGTGCATCGGTGGTGGCCAAGGCATCGCCTTGGTCTTCGAGCGCGTCTGACGGAGCCTGACACATGAGCATTGAACAGATTGCCGTGATCGGCGCAGGCACCATGGGCAACGGCATTGCCCAGGTGTGCGCGGTGGCCGGCTACCAGGTGCTGCTGGTGGACGTTTCCGACGCTGCGCTGGAGCGCGGCGTGGCCACCTTGAGCAAGAACCTCGAGCGCCAGGTCGCCAAGGGTACCTTCGACGCCGACAAGGCGGCAGCTGCCCGCACCCGCATTCGCACCAGCACCGACTACACCCAGCTCAGCAGCGCGCAAATGGTGATCGAAGCCGCCACCGAGAACCTGCAGCTCAAGCAGCGCATCCTGCAGCAGGTGGCCGCCAACGTCGCCGCCGACTGCCTGATCGCCACCAACACCTCGTCGCTGTCGGTCACCCAGCTGGCGGCCGGCATCGAGCACCCCGAACGCTTCATCGGCGTGCATTTCTTCAACCCGG
The DNA here is from genome assembly GCF_013305685.1 of Pseudomonas sp. 13159349. NCBI lineage: Bacteria > Pseudomonadati > Pseudomonadota > Gammaproteobacteria > Pseudomonadales > Pseudomonadaceae > Pseudomonas > Pseudomonas sp. 13159349. Next base: position 3,680,383 of record NZ_CP045553.1, read on the forward strand.
TGCCGATGATGGCGCTGGTCGAGATCATTCGCGGCCTGCAGACCAGCGACAGCACCTACGCCCAGGCGCTGGTGGTGACCGAAAAGGTCGGCAAGACCCCGATCACCGCCGGCAACCGCCCAGGGTTCGTGGTCAACCGCATCCTGGTGCCGATGATCAACGAAGCGATCTTCGTGCGCCAGGAAGGCCTGGCCAGTGCCGAGGACATCGACACCGGCATGCGCCTGGGCTGCAACCAACCGATCGGCCCGCTGGCCCTGGCCGACCTGATCGGCCTGGACACCCTGCTGGCAATCATGGAGGCCTTCCATGAAGGCTTCAATGACAGCAAGTACCGCCCTGCCCCGTTGCTCAAGGAAATGGTCGCGGCCGGTTGGCTGGGGCGCAAGAGCGGCCGCGGTTTCTTCACCTACTGAGGAGCGAACGCCATGCCCCCGGTCAATGCCGCGATGCGCTGTGCCAACTTTGAAGAGCGACGTGACCGGGCCATGGCGCTGTTTGCCGAAAAGGGCTTCGGCCAGGTCAGCATGCGCGAGCTGGCGGCCCATGTGGGGCTTACCGCAGGCTCGCTATATCACCACTTCCCCAGCAAGCAGGACCTGCTGTACGACCTGATCGAGGAGTTGTACGAGGAATTGCAGGCCACCCTGGACCAGGGGCGCCGGGCAATGGCTCGCGGGGCGTCGGCGCTGAGCTGCCTGATTGCCGCGCACTGGCAGCTGCATGCCGAGCGGCCCATGCAGTTTCGCCTGGCGGAGCATGACTTCTGTTGCCTGAGCGACGACCAGCAGGCGCGCCTGGCCTTGTTGCGCAAGCGCTATGAGGCGGGGTTGCTGAGGTTGATCGCACCGCAGGCGAAGTTGCAGGGGGAGGCCCTTGTGGCCACGGCGCATGTGGTGGCGACACTGCTGAACCAGTTGCCGGGGCTGTTGAAGGCCTTGCCCGAAGAACAGGGGCTGGGGTTGATGGAAAGCATGCTGGTGGGTGGGCTGGAGCGGACACTGCGCTAGCCTGTTGCGGCCTCTTCGCGGGCTTGCCCGCTCCCACAGGAAACCCGCAGGCTTCAAGGTTTGCACAGAACCTGTGGGAGCGGGCGCGCCCGCGAAGAGGCAAACACAGTCAGCGCAGGAGCGACTGGATCTGCTCGTGCAAGGTATCCAGGTCGAACGGCTTGGCCAGGATCGGTGCCTTGCGGGTGATCGGGCTGCCGGACTCGAGAATCTCCGCCGGGTAGCCGCTGATGAAGATCACCTTCAGGTCCGGCCGCAACTTCACCGCCGGCTCGGCAATGTCCACCCCGGAAATCCCGCCTGGCAAGCGGAAGTCCGTCACCATCAGGTCGAGGTGCGGCTTGCTCGCCAGGATCGCGAACGCCTGCTCGCCATCCTCGGCCACCAGCACGTGGTAGCCCTCGCCTGCCAGGTAATCACGCAGGATCATGCGAATCGCCGGTTCGTCCTCGACCACCAGTACTACATCTTGTGCATCTTCACTCATGTCAACGCCTTGAAATACTTACAACTGGCCATCAGACCCCAGGCTCACGCAGAGGTTGCCCTTGCCTGGTCGTTTTGTTGTTCGCAGGTTGCCAGTGGCAATTGCAAGGTGAAGGTGGCGCCTTTGCCCTCTTCACTCTCCACCAATATGCGCCCGCCATGGGCCTGGACGATCTGCTCCGATATGTACAGCCCCAGGCCCAACCCACCACTGGCCTGCTGGGTGGCGACCCGCTCGAACTGCTGGAAGATGCGCTGCTGGTTGGCCACGCAGATGCCGATGCCATGGTCCTGCACCTGCACGCAGGCCTGGCCGTCCTGCTCGAACACCCGCACCTGTACCGGTTTGCGCTCACCATAACGCAAGGCATTGGACAACAGGTTGGCCAGCACCTGCTCGATGCGAAACTCGTCCCACTCGCCCAGCAGCGGCTCGCAGCGTTGCAACTCGATATGGGTGTCCAGTGCGCTGGCCTGGGCGGCAAAGTTCTCCACCAGGCCGCGCACCAGCAGGCCCAGGTCGAACGCCTTGGGCCGCAGCGACAGTTTGCCGGTGCGGATGCGCGATACATCGAGCATGTCTTCGACCAGGCGGATCAGGCTGTTGATCTGCCGCTCGTCGCGCTCGACCATGGCCTGCAGCTTGTCGACGCTGAAGGCGGCAAGGTTGCCGCGTGCCAGGTGCAGCTTGCGCAGCTGGGTTTCCAGGATCAGGCCATTGAGCGGGGTGCGCACCTCGTGGGACACGATCGACATGAAGTCATCGCGCATGCGCACGGCATGCTCCAGTTCACCCCGCGCCGTCTGCAGCTGGGCCAGCAGCAGCTCCTGCTCCTGGCGGCTGCGTTCCAGGGCCTGCAATTGGCGGTCGAGCACCTTGCGCTGGCGGTACAGGTCGACGAACACCGACACCTTGCTCTTCACCGCCAAGGTGTCGAGCGGCTTGTGCAGAAAGTCCACCGCGCCGCTTTCATAGCCTTTGAACGCGTAGTTCATCTCGCGCCCGGCGGCAGTGACGAACACGATGGGGATGTTGCGGGTCTTTTCCGTGCCGCGCATCAGCTCGGCCAGCTCGAAACCGTTCATGCCCGGCATCTGCACGTCGAGAATGGCCAGGGCGAACTCGTGCTCGAGCAACAGTGACAACGCTGCCTCGGCCGACTGGGCCTGGTGCACCTCGCGGTCTTGGCCCTGGAGCAGGGCGTCGAGGGCCAGCAGGTTTTCTGGCAGGTCGTCGACGATCAGCAGTTTGGCGATGGTGTGGCTTAGCATGCGCTGGGTTCCAGGGCGGCGAGCAATCGCTCGATGCCACTCAGAGAAAGAATATGGTCGGGCTGGTGCAGGGCCAGTGCGGCCTCCGGCATCAACGCCACTTGTGCGTCGCAAGGGTCCTGGACCACGGTCCGGCCCCCGTTGCGCTTGATATAGGCAAGGCCTTCTGCGCCATCCTCGTTGGCCCCGGTGAGCAACATGCCCAGCAGGCCGGCACCATAGGCATCGGCCGCCGACATGAACAGGTAGTCGATCGCCGGCCGGGAAAAATGCACCGGCGGCTCCTGGCTCAGCGACAGGGTCAGGTCACGCTCCACCGACAGGTGATAACCTGGCCCGGCCACGTAGATCTGCCCGGGGCGCAGCGGCTGTTTGTCACAGGCCTCGCACACTGGCCGCCGCAGGCGACGTTGCAGCACCTCGGCCAGCTGGCTGTGGCGGTCATCCGGCAGGTGCAGCACGCAAATTACCGGAATGGCGAAGCCGGCCGGCAACGCGCCCAGCACACTGAACAGCGCTGTAACGCCGCCGGCCGAGGCGCCGATCACCATCGCGCGTACGCCTTTCATGACTTGCGGTAGATCCGTTCGGGCTTGACCAGCGGTTCGAAGCGCTCGCTGTAGGCGGAAAAATCCACCGATTCCTTGCTGCCCAGCACCAGGAAGCCGCGGTGGCACAGGGACTCGTGGAACAGGCCCAGGGCGCGGTCCTGCAGTTCCTTGTTGAAGTAGATGAGCACGTTGCGGCACGACACCAGCTGGGTTTCGGAAAACACGCTGTCGGTGGCCAGGCTGTGGTCGGCGAAAGTCACGTTGTCCCGCAGGGTGCTGTCCATGATGGCGTTACCGTAGGCTGCCGTGTAGTACTCGGCAAAGTCCCGTCGGCCACCGGCGATGCGATAGTTTTCGGCGTACTCGCGCATGCTCTGCATCGAGTAGATACCCTGCTTGGCCTTGTCCAGCGAATGCGGGTTGATGTCGGTGGCATAGATGATGGTGCGCTCCAGCAGGCCCTCCTCGCGTAGCAGGATGGCCATTGAATACACCTCCTCGCCCGTGCTGCAGCCGGCAATCCACACCTTGATCGACGGCCAGGTGCGCAGCAGCGGCACCACTTCGTTGCGCAGCGCCAGGTAGTGCCCCGGGTCGCGGAACATCTCGCTGACCGGGATCGTCAGGTACTGCAGCAACTGCATGAACATGCCAGGGTCGTGCAGCACGCGCTCCTGCAGCGCCGACACCGTCAGGCAGTCGAACTGGCGCAGCGCATGCAGGATCCGGCGTTTGATCGACGCGCCGGAATAGTTGCGGAAATCGTAGCTGTACTTGAGGTAGATGGCCTCGATCAGCAAGCGGATTTCGATATCGGTGTTACGTTCGCTAGTCAAATTCGCTCCAGTTGTGGCAGCCACACACGGATCAGCGAGAACAAGCGGTCCAGGTCGATCGGTTTGGCCAGGTAATCGTTGGCGCCAGCCTGCAGGCAACGCTGCTGGTCATCCTTCATCGCCTTGGCGGTCACGGCAATGATCGGCAGCTTGCGCCAGCGTGGTTGCTGGCGGATCAGCCGGGTAGCCTCGAAGCCGTCCATTTCCGGCATCATCACATCCATCAACACCAGGTCGATGTCGTCATGCTGCTCCAGGCGCTCGATGGCCTCGCGGCCGTTGCGGCCGATTTCGACGATCGCGCCCTTGTGCTCCAGCGCGCTGGTCAGGGCAAAGATGTTGCGCACGTCGTCGTCCACCAGCAGCACCTTGCGGCCTTCGAAAACCTTGTCGCGGCTGCGCGCGGTCTTGAGCATGCGCTGGCGTTCGTTGGACAGCTGCGACTCGACCTTGTGCAGGAACAGCGTCACTTCGTCGAGCAGGCGCTCCGGCGAGCGGGCGCCCTTGATGATGATCGAGCGCGAATACTTGAGCAGGTCGGCTTCTTCTTCGCGGGTAAGGTTGCGCCCGGTATACACGATCACCGGCGGGAAGGCACGGATGTCTTCGGCGGTCATGCGCTTGAGCAACTCGTTGCCGAGCATGTCCGGCAGCTTGAGGTCGATGATCATGCAGTCGTAGATATTCTCGCGCAGCAACGCCAGGGCATCCTGGGCCAAGGCCACAGCGGTGATCTCGACATCGTCGTCGCCGATCAGGCGGGCAATGCTCTCGCGCTGCAGGTCGTCGTCTTCCACCAGCAGGATGTGCTTGAGCTTCTGGGTCAGCTTGGCCTCCAGCCGGGCGAAAACTTCCTTGAGTTGTTCACGGCTGGTGGGCTTGACCGCGTAGCCGACGGCACCCATGTGCATGGCGGCCTCGACGCGGTCCTCAACGGAAATGATATGCACCGGGATGTGCCGGGTGCTCGCTTGCTCCTTCAGGCGTTGCAGCACGGTCAGGCCGGAATGGTCGGGCAGGCGCATGTCCAGCAGGATGGCATCGGGGATGTACTGCACGGCCAGTTCGAAGCCCTCGTCGGCGCCCTGCGCCACCAGGCAGCTGTAACCCAGCTCGTGGGCCAGGTCGAAGAGGATGCGGGCGAAGTTCGGTTCGTCTTCGATCACCAGGATGCAGCGGTTGCCGAACGGCGCGCGCTCACGGTCATCGGCAAACACTGGTGTCGGGCGTTTCGGTGCTGCCACCACTGGTGCCTGCTGCGCGGGTGGCAGGCTATCGACCGCAGGGCGCAGGCTGAGCGGCTCGATATCCTGCGCCACGCGCTCATAGCGCTCCGGCAGGATCAGGCTGAATACACTGCCCTGGCCGGGGCTGCTGTCGACGCTGATCTGCCCACCCAGCAGGTGCGCCAGGTCGCGGGAAATCGACAGGCCCAGGCCTGTGCCGCCATAACGGCGGTTGCTGGTGCCATCCACCTGGTGGAATGCGCCGAAGATCGCCTGCTGCTGGTCGGCGGCGATGCCGATGCCGGTATCGCGCACGGCAAAGACGATGCCGGTGCCAGGCTGGTAACCGATGTTCAGGCTGACCTGGCCGCGCTCGGTGAACTTGATGGCGTTGGACAGCAGGTTCTTGAGAATCTGCTCCAGGCGCTGGCGGTCGGTGAACAGCGTGGCCGGCACCTGCGCCTCGGTGGTCACCTCGAAGGCCAGGCCCTTGTGCCCGGCCAACGGCTCGAACATGCCACGCAGGCCTTCGACCAGGCGTTCCAACTGGGTGCTTTCGGGGCGCACTTCGAGCTTGCCTGCTTCCACCTTGGCGATGTCGAGAATGTCGTTGATCAGGTTGAGCAGGTCGTTGCCGGCCGAATAGATGGATTCGGCGAACTTGACCTGCTCGTCGCTGAGGTTGCCCTCGCCGTTTTCCGCCAGCAGCTTGGCCAGGATCAGCGAGCTGTTCAGCGGCGTGCGCAACTCGTGGGACATGTTGGCGAGGAATTCGGACTTGTACTTGCTCGAACGCTGCAGTTCCTCGGCGCGCGCCTGCAGCTCGTCCTGGGCCTGGAGCAGTTCGTCGTTCTTGCGGTCCAGCGCCTCGGTGCGCTCCGACAGCTGCTCGTTGGTCTGCTCAAGCTCCGCCTGCTGGGTTTCCAGGTGGGCCTGGGACTCCTTGAGCACGCGGGATTGCTCTTCGAGCTCTTCGTTGGCGGTTTTAAGTTCTTCCTGCTGCACTTGCAGCTCTTCGTTCAGTTGCTGGGTTTCGGCCAGCACCTCCTGCAGGCGCTGCCGGTAACGGGCGCTTTCGATGGAAATACCGACGTTGCCACGGACCCGCTGCAGCATCTCTTCGTCACGCTCCTGCAACGGCCGCAGGAAGCCCAGCTCCAGCACGCCGTTGATCTGCCCGTCGTCGCTCGAGGGCATCAGCATGGCACTGCGCGGCAGGCCCCTGCCAAGGCCGGAACTGAGGTGGAAATAGTCTTCAGGCAAGTCGTCCAGACGCAGCAGCCTCGCTTCGCGCACGGCCTGGGCCAGCAGCCCCTCGTGGTCACCCAGTACCTGCTCGCGCGCCTGCTCCTCGGCATCCAGGCCATAGCTGGCAACACGCACCAGGCGGCCATGTTCGTCACGCACGTACAACGCACCTACCACGCTGCCCAGGTAGCTGGCGAAGAAACGCAGGATGTTGTCACCGAGCATGGGCAGGGTCAGCTGGCCAAGCACCTGTTCGGACAGTTGCGTCTGCCCGTTGCGCAGCCAGGCCTGATGCTCCAGGCGTTCGGCGGCGCGCTGCTGGGCCTGGAAGTTTTCGTCATAGGTAGCGGACAGCGCCAGCAGGTCGCGCCGCCCGAGGTAGGCCAGCAAGGCGCTGAGGCCGACGATGAACAGCACGAAGGACGACATGACCGTGACGGTCACACTGTTGACCCGCTCGTTGCGCGCCATGCGCAATTGTTGTTCGCTGCCGATGAGGTTGTCGAACTCCTTGCGGATCTCGTCGGTCAGGCGCTTGCCGCGGCCGTTGCCGATCAAGGCGCGGTAATCACCCTGGCTGCGGCGCAAGTTGATCATCTCGCTGCCGAAGGTGTTCCACGCTTGCTGCAGGGCGATCAGCCGGTCGATGCGTTCGACCTGTTGCGGGTTGTCCTCGACCATGCCGCGCAGGCTCTGCAGGCTGCCGAAAATGCGCGGCTTGGCCACCTCGTAGGGGTCGAGGAAACGCTCATCGCCGGTGATCAGGAAGCCACGCATGCCGGTTTCCATGTCGATCGACAGTTTGACCGCTTCGTTGGCATTGCCGATCACCCGGTCGGTGTGCTCGACCCACTGCAAGGCCGAAAGCAGGTAGTTGATCACCGCAACGAAGGCCACGGCCCCCAGCAGGCCAACCCCCAGGGGTAGGCCGACGTTGCGGCTCAACAGCTTGCGGAAGCTTCGCTGGTCCATCGAGGCTGCTTGAATCATGTGAAAACGCCCGAGCTAAAAGTCCATTGAAAGGTGTGGCGGATCTGTCGTTGTCATTATCTGCCACTGCGCCGTCCTGTTAAGCGAGTCTAACCAGCTTTGCCGGGTCTGGCAGGGCATTTAGCCAGTATTTGAAGGCAGCGTGCGCCAAACGTTCCATCTGATTGCAGTGCCCGGTATCCTCGGGAACTTCTGCTGCCATCTGGAGCACAGATTAAAGACATTCATTAGCACAGGATCCGAACCATGCACCTTCTGGTAGTCGAAGACGACGACATCGTACGCATGCTGATGGTCGAAGTGCTCGACGAACTGGGCTACACGGTCATCGAGGCGGACAGTGCCGGCGCGGCGCTGCGCATTATCGAGGACCCGGGCCAGGAGTTGGCGCTGATGCTGACCGACGTGGGGTTGCCAGACATGGGTGGCGAAGAGCTGGCCGGCAAGGCGCGCGAGCTGCGGCCGCTGTTGCCGGTGCTGTTCGCCAGTGGTTATGCCGAGAACGTCAATGTACCGGAGGGCATGCACCTGATCGGCAAGCCGTTCAGCATCGACCAGTTGCGCGACAAGGTACAGGCCATTCTGGGTAACCCTTGAAATCGGTGTCGCCTGGTTCGCGGAATACCTGTGGGAGCGGGCGAGCCCGCGAAGAGGCCGGCACAGGCTGTAGCTGACTACAGCTCCCTGCGTAACAGGTAGCTATCCATGATCCACCCCTTGCGCGCCCGCTCCCGCTCACGCACCTCCAGTATCTGTGCCTTCACCGTTTGCAACGGCCCGGCAATCAGCACCTCATCCGCAGTCCCCAGGTACGCGCCCCAGTAGATCATCAACGCCGGGTCATCGAGCCGGGCAAACGCGCACTGCCCGTCGAGCATCACCAGCACATTGTCGATCTGCCCCTGCCCGGCCAGGCGCCGCCCTGGCAATACGGTCAACGGCTCACCGATGCGGTTGAGCGGCACCTGATGGCGCGCAGCCAACGCCTGCACGCTGCTGATGCCCGGAATGACCTGCAGGCGCAGCGCCACACCACGCTCGCGGACCAGGCCAAGGATGCGCAGGGTGCTGTCGTACAGCGTCGGCTCGCCCCACAGCAGAAAGGCGCCGGTTTCCCCAATGCCTATCTCCTGTTCGATCAGTTGGGCATACAGCGCCGCACGCTGCCGGTGCCAGTCCTGCACCGCGCCCAGGTAGTCATCGGCCTGGCCATCGCGTGCAGGGTCGGCCACCTGCACCAGGCGGTAGCCGCCCTCGGGCCGGTAGCGTTGCAGGATGGCCTTGCGCAGGCGCAGCAGTTCGTCCTTGTCGCCGCCTTTGTCGAGCACGAAGAACACACTGGCCTGGCGCAGTGCATCGACCGCCTCGTAGGTGACCTGGCGCGGGTCACCCGGGCCGATGCCGATCAACAACAGGTCTTTCATTGCCCTGCCCTTTGCGGGAACCAGCAGCCATTGTCAGGTGGCTGCCGGTATTTGGCAAAGCGCCCCGTCAGAAGATGGAGAAGTTGTAGCTGACGATGACTCGTGTCTCGTCCATGTCACGCGCCCATTTTTCATAATTGCTGCGGTAAGTGGAATTACGCAGGCGCACGCTTACGTCCTTGAACGTGCCACTTTGCACCTGGTACTTGAACTCGGTGTCGCGTTCCCATTCTTTGCCTTCGGCCGTACTGCCCGGCACCTTGATATTGTCACCGTTGATGTAACGGGTGAAGAAGGTCAGGCCAGGCACGCCCAGGGCCTTGAAGTCATAGTCATAACGCACCTGCCAGGAACGCTCCTGGGCGGCGGCGAAGTCGTTGACCTGGGCATAGTTGACCAGGTACGGGTTGGTGCCATCCAGGTATGGCATGGCACTGTCGCCATACATGCGCTGCCAACCGGCACTGAGCTTGTGGCCACCCAGGCTGTAGCCGAGCATGCCGCTGAACGCGCGATGGTCGATTTCGCCGGCGCGGGCATTGCCGATGTCATCACTCTTGATCAAGCGCAGGTCTGCCGACAGGCTGCCCACCGCCAATGGCTGGCTGGCCACCAGGCCGAGGAAGTGCTGGCGGTAGATGTTCTCCAGCTTGGCCACCTGGTACTGGGCGCTGAAGCGTTCGTTGAAACGGTAATCGACACCAGCCAGGTCAAAGTGATCAGCCTCGATATCGCAGGCATAGCGCTTGTTCTTGCAATGCACGCGAATGTCCTGGCGGTCGGTGGAATCCCGTGCGGTGTACTTGTCCAGCCGGGCCAGGGTGAACTTCAGGTCGCGCACTTCTTCGGAAGTGAGCATGGCGCCATGGAACATGGTCGGCAGCAGGCGGCCATCGTTGTACTTGAGCAGCGGTACATCCGGCATCATCGAACCGTATTTAAGCACGGTACTGGAAACCTTGACCTTGGCCGCCAGGCCCATCTTCGCGTACTGGTCGGCCGAGTGGCGCGGGTCGTGACCGGAAGACGGCAACAGGCCGCTGTTACTGTCCGCCGGGCTGGAGTCAAGTTTGAAGCCGAACATGCCCAGCGCATCCACGCCAAAACCTACCGGGCCCTGGGTATAACCCGACTGCACATTGAGGATGAAACCTTGTGCCCATTCTTCGCGTTTGGACGCACCCTGGCTGGAACTGCTGTGGCCGTCACGAAAATCCCGGTTGAAATAGACATTGCGTGCTTCGACCTTTGCACTGCTGTCTTCAAGAAAACCGGCGGCCTGGGCATTGACGCCGGCACACAACAGGAACAAGCCGGCAACACGACGCCCGGGGGCGAGGGGGAAAGGGGCAAACATGGGAGAAAACATCCAGAATCAAGGCGAGTAAACAACCTGTGGCACGTGCTGGCCACGGTACTGCGAGGGGGCCGAACAATAGCCGGCCATCATCTGAAATTATCGCGCGAAGGCTCTGGCACGGGCCATTGGACCATGGTCTAAGCGCACCGCAAGGCAACCGCGAAAAAACCGGACAATACCGCGCGCAAAACTAGGAAAGTTCCCGGCTTACTTACAAAAAGTTTGCAGTTTACCCAGTACCCATGAATGACTACACTCGATATCAGCGAACAGCGGAACCCACCCGCGTGGCCGGCGTTTTTATTCTTCTTCAATGTTCGTCACGCCCTGCCACGACCGACGTACAGGAGTGATTACAGTGTCCAGACTTGCAGAGTTTCGTGCTGCCGAAAAAGCGCTCCAGGAACAGATGGCGCAACTGGAAGCGTTGAAAAAGGATGCCGGCCTCAAACGCGAAATCGAATTCGAGCAGAAACTAGTCGGCCTGATGAAAAGCTACGACAAGAGCCTGCGCGATATCATCGCCATCCTCGACCCGAAGGCAGTGGCCCGGGTTTCCAGTGCAGCACCCAAGCAACAGCGCCGCGCGCGCGTGGTGAAGGTTTACACCAATCCGCATACCGGCGAGCGAATCGAGACCAAAGGCGGCAACCACCGTGGGCTCAAGGCCTGGAAAGAACAATACGGCGCCGCCACGGTAGAAAGCTGGGTACGCTGATGAAACGTCCACACGCACTTCACACTTTTTTCACAAGGGCTGGCTCAGTATCGAGACAGCTAAAGGACTAGCGACCCCATCACGCGCCCGCACATGCGGGCCTCTAATTCCAGCGCCCTGCCTTGTGCAGGGCGCTTTCATTTGCGCAATCGGCACACTGCCGTATCATGGCCAGCCTGTCTGTTTTGCCGGTGCCCTGCGCCCGGCCCCGTCTCAGGAGTTCCCATGAGCCTGCACGATCTGCAAACCCTGCCTGGCGTCACCGCCCAACCGGATGCCGCCACCGCCCAGTTCGTCTTCAACCACACCATGCTGCGGGTCAAGGACATCGAGAAGTCCCTGGACTTCTACACCCGCGTGCTGGGCTTCCGCCTGGTGGACAAGCGCGACTTCCCCGAAGCTGCCTTCAGCCTGTACTTCCTGGCCCTGGTCGACCCGGCGCAGATCCCGGCCGATGACAACGAACGCCACCAGTGGATGAAGTCTATTCCGGGCGTGCTGGAACTGACCCACAACCACGGCACCGAAAACGATGCCAATTTCGCCTACCACAACGGCAACACCGACCCGCGCGGCTTTGGCCACATCTGCGTCTCGGTACCGGACGTACGCGCCGCCTGCGCACGCTTCGAGGCACTGGGTGTACCGTTCCAGAAACGCCTGCAGGACGGGCGCATGAACCACCTGGCCTTCGTCAAGGACCCGGACGGTTACTGGGTCGAAGTCATCCAGCCGACCGAACTCAAAGGCTGAGCATTCATCGCTGTTCGCTCGTCGGGCCGGGAACTCCCGGCCCTTTGCTGTGGTATATGAAGGTAACTGCTTCACATGCCACAGCGAGGTAAGGACGATGCAATCTCTTCACTGTGAATATCGCAAGCACACCATCACCGCCAGCGTGATGCCCCACCCCGATTCCCCCCTGCCCTATGCCGCCGGGTGCCTGATTACCGACCCCGACGGGCACACCAGCAGGCGCATGTCGATGCCGATGAAGTTCTTCTCCGACCTCGAGAATGCACAGCATGTATCGCTGGCCCATGGCCGGGCACTGGTCGACCAGCAGCTGGATGAGGGGCACAAGGTATTTTGACCTTGTTTATGCCTGTTCCGGCCTCTTCGCGGGCTTGCCCGCTCCCACAGGTACTGCACAGATTTCAGATCCTGTGAGGTCCCTGTGGGAGCGGGCAAGCCCGCGAAAGGGCCGGCACAGGAGTAATCAGATATCCCGGGCGTACGCCACCGCCGCCTCCACCTGCGCCAGGGTGGGTCGCACCCCGGTGTAAAGCACGAACTGCTCCAGCGCCTGCAGCGCAATCACCTCCAGCCCGGTGATCACCGGCTTATCCAACGCCCGCGCCCGTCGGATCAACGGAGTGCTCTCCGGCATCGCCACAACATCGAACACCCGCGCCGCCGCGGCGATGGCGTTCTCGGAAAACGCCAGCTCCTCGGCCTCGGGCCCGCCCGCCATGCCGATCGGCGTCACGTTCACCAGCATGGGTGGGCACAGATCGCCCAGCTCCGCCACCCAGCGATAACCACACACATCCGCCAGCTGCCGCCCCGCCTGCTCGTTGCGCGCAACGATGATGCCTTCGGCGAACCCGGCATCGCGCAAGGCACTGGCTACCGCCTTGGCCATGCCGCCACTGCCGCGCAGGGCAAACGCCGTGGACGGGTCGACCTTGTGCTGCGCCAGCAATTGGCGAACGGCCAGGTAATCGGTGTTGTAGGCCTTCAGGTGGCCATTGGTATTGACCAGGGTATTGACCGACTCGATGGCCGCAGCCGATGGGTCGATCTCGTCGACCAGGGCCATGCAGGCCTCCTTGTACGGCATCGATACCCCGCAACCGCGGATGCCCAAAGCGCGAATGCCCGCCACCGCCGCCGGCAGGTCATCGGTGCGCATGGCCTTGTAGTAGAAGTCCAGGCCCAGCTGCTGGTAAAGGTGGTTGTGGAACCGTACACCGAAGGTGCCGGGGCGGCCGGCCAGGGAGATGCACAGCACGGTGTCTCTGCTTGGAGTTGCCGACATAACCTGCTCCTTTGTCATAACTGAAACGTTTGTTCAGCGTAACAGAGGTAACCGCTGGTCGTCCCTTACACAACCTTTACCGTTCCCCCGTGCTCAGCTGACGAAGAGTGGAGTCATAGTAATAGGACCCCACACTTGGGGTGTCCTTGCGAGGGTTTCTTCATGAACCGTCACATTCCCGGAATCGCCCTGCTGGTCGGTGCCCTGGCCATCAGCGCGCCCGCTGTCGCCCACGGCGGCCATGGCCATGGCGGTTGGTATGGCCCCGGCCCGCTGCTGGGTGCGGCTGTGGTTGGCGCCGTGGTCGGGGCGACGGTTTATGGCGGGCGTGACCGTACCGTGTACGTCGAGCGCCAGCCGGTCTACTACGGGCCTCCGCCGGTGTACATGCAACCACCGCCACCGCCGGTGTACTACCAGCCGTACTACGTGCCAGCACCACCGCCCCCGGGCTACCGCACCTACTACGGCCCGCCACCGGTGTATTACGGCCCGCCGCGCTGGTAAATGTTGATGGAACCAATGACCACTATCGAGGAAGTTAATTTCAAACCGCACCGGCTGCTGCGTAAGGTAGGGCCATGTTTACAGGAGGTCCACATGGCCACTATCCAGATCATGTCCGTTGTTGGCAGTGCCGTCCCCGCTTCGCTGCGTGAGCAGGGCCTGCTCGCATGCTGGTACCTGGTGCGCAACGGCGAAGCCGTAAGCGGCCCGATGCCGACCCGCGCCTCGGCCCAGGCCCTGGTCGAACAGTTGCAACCAGGCACTTTGGTCGCCTGACCCGTATTTGTTGTGCGTTGCTCCCTACGCCCTTCTGGCCCGCCTACCTGGCGGGTCTTTTTTTGCCTGGGCGTTACGCCTGCACCTCCCCACTGCAGGCTATGAACATTGCCAACAACGCGGCCAACTGGTGCTCACGCTGACCGTAGCCCGCGCCAGGCAAGCTGGCCCAGATAGGCGCGGCCTTGGCGATCGCCTGGGCAATGCGGCCAGCCTTGATCAGTGCCAGTGCGCCGCACTCGCTCAGCAACTTGATTGCCGCCAGGTCCTGGGCCTCAGGGGTAAAGCGGCCATTGAAGCCATAGGTGCTCACGATGGCATCCCAGGTACCGGCCAGAATCTGGTACCGCCCAGCCGCAGAACTGTGGATGCCGTAGCTGGGCAACCACACCTTCTGCTTCGGGTGCCCGCTGTAGTCATTGAACAGTTGGCCGCCTACCAGGACGTTGTAGCCATCGTCGCTGGCAGCGATGGTCGAGGTACCTTCGGACCAGGCCAGCATGTCCAGGAACGCGAGCACGTTCGCACCGCCGACAGCGGCAGAATCCAATCGAGCCATGTTGTCTCCATACAGAAGAAGCCCATACGCATGGGCGTGAACAGAATTTGTCTTGCGGGCCGCCTCACTCACCCTGCTTCCCGCGCAGGCGGGCGACGCCCTCGCCCTGGACGGTGACCTGCCGGGGAGGATGGCCGCCCCGAATGGTCAGCGCTTCGATCTTGCCTTCCAGGCGCCCTACAGTGATCACCAGTTCATTGCGTTCCTTTGCAAACTGATCGGCCCTGGCCTGCGCTTCCCTTCGGGCATCACGCTCGATATCGAGCAACTCGTTCAGGCGCCGGACCACGCCAATATCAGCGTTGTCCATGGCACGGTCAGCCGCATCCCTGGACAGCCACTTGCGCAGCCAGAGGAATGCACCCAGCAACACGGTGCCTGTTCCGCCCAGCCAGGTGATGGTGCCTGGGCCGAGGTCAGTCGGATCCATGAAAACCTCATTACCAATGGTGATGTCGTAAGCCTGGAGAACAGCTTCTCGGTGGCTTTCCTTGCTTGCATATTTAATTTAGCCTACGGCTAATATCATGACAAGGGAAATTTAGCCTTGAGCATATTTAGCAGCAAGCTAAACACTGGCATGCTTCGCCCCATGGACATCTACGAAATTCGCAAGCACAACCTGGTCAAGCTGATCGGCAACCAGAGAAAGGGATCCTGCGCGGAGCGCTGGGGGATGGCGCCTGCACACCTGAGCCAGATCCTTTCGGACAAGACAGCGAAGAACCTGGGCGATGACGTGGCCCGCCGAATCGAGGGCATCGAAGGCTTGCCGCGGGGGTGGTTCGACGCGATGGCAGTGGGCGACCAGACGCAGGCGCCGGCCGAGGCGGGTGACAGCAAGCTTTCCGCAGCTGACCTGGTCAAGCAGATGCTTGCCAGAAGCGGCAGAGGCATCCCCGAAGAAACCCGGCAAAGGCTGCTGGCCGCCGCCGAGGAGCCGGCAGATTCGACACTGGTGGCCGCTGAACCTGCTCGGCCAGGCCTGGTGGGCGACGAAGTGTGGATTGCCCACTACGACGTCCGCGCAGCCATGGGTGGCGGGCAGATCCCCCACGACTACCCCGAGATGTTCAAGGATGTTCGCGTCAGCCCAAGCCACCTGCGCGAGCTGGGCGTGGAGTTCAGCGAGCACCACCACCTGAAGATGGTGACCGGTTGGGGCCAGTCGATGGAGCCGACCATCAAGCACCGCGACCCGCTGATCGTGGACGTCAGCATCCGCGAGTTCGTCGGCGATGGAATCTACTTCTTCTCCTGGGGCGACCACATCTACATCAAGCGGCTGCAAATTGCCGACGAAGAGCATTTCGAGATGATTTCCGACAACTCGCGACACAAGGACCGCATGATTCGCCGGGAAGAGACCTACATCCAGGCCAGGGTACTACTGGTGTGGAATGCGCACCTTGTGTAAGCCTCATTGATCTGGCAGGGCACTGTAGGAGCAGCCTGGTGCTGCGAAGAGGCCAGTACTGACAATGCATATCTGTTGCCTGTTCCGGCCTCTTCGCAGCACAAGGCTGCTCCTGCAAAGTGGGCATTTTCCGATGTTCAGAAAGGTGCCGCCTCCTCGGCCTGCTGCTCGCTGTCCTGCTCGACGATAAAGTCGTCGCGCTCCTCCACGCTGCCGCGCTCCCAACGTACCGTCACGCTCTCGTCGTCGTTGAAGGTCAGTTCCAACTCGGGCGTCTCGGCCAGCAGGCCCATCACCTCCTCCCACTCGGCATCACCGTCGGTATCCAGGCGATGCACCGTCACCCAGCGCTGCGTCTGCGCGAGCGGGTGGTTGATCATTGCTGACACGCGCAAGCTCAGCCGCTCCATTCCGGTCATTTCCTGGCGCTGATGGGGCGTCGACTTCAAGTGCTTAGACATATTCTTATCCTGATAGCTGTATATTCGTACAGTATTCAAGGGAAGCTTATCTCACCGCCAAATCAAGCGTAAAGCCCCGCTGCGGAAAATTTTCGCCAACAGGTAATTTGTCGCTCGGCGAAATAATTTTAGCCATAAGCTATTGACGATGATTTAGCGCAAGGCTAATTTTCACTCCAGCAGCCGCCACCGTGCTGCTGCGGCACCAACCGACATTTCCATTCAGGAGTTCCCCCCATGAGCGTAGATATCAGCAACCTCACCATCGCCGTTCCGGTGGCCGAATCGTCGATCAGCACCGTAGCGGTCGAACTCACCGGCAGCGAAGCGATTGCCCTGTACCCGAACTACGTGAAAGTGCTCAGCGATGGTTCGGTCCAGTTGTCTGCCCCCACCAAAGGCGCTTCGAGCAAAAGCACCCGCAGGACCCGCTGCGAGTGGTCGGAGCCGGAATACTGGACCCTGGGCGGCGCCTTGGATCACTGGAATCGCCAGGAAATGACACTGACCAAGGTCAACTGGGCGCAGAAGGTGGTCATCGCGCAGATGCACGTCTACGGGGACGACAGCCCGCCCGTGAAGGTGTTCTGGAAAAAGGGCGACATCACCCTGGGTTTTCGGCGGACCTACAACCAGACTGACCCGATCAACTCGACGGTGCTCAAGGGGGTACCGCTGGGGGCAAAGTTCGAGGTGAGCATCCATGCCACGTCGGCAGGCGTGGTTACCGTTACAGCCAAGTGCAACGGGATGACCGGATCGTCCGGCGATCTGCAGTTCGACAGCACCTGGGCTACACAGCTATTAGAGTTCCACGGCGGGGTCTACAACCAGGTGGACTACACCGATACCACGCCCGCCGATGACGGCTCGATCTGCATCATCAGCGACCTATCGTTGATCCATGCCTGAGCCCAGGCAACTGGCAAGACATCCCGATGCCCTGCATCCCAGCGCAGGTTGCATCGGGATGCCGATTGGCGTTGAGCCGCCCCCAAGCGCTACATACAAGCTAAGCTCCACCTTCGGGCGCTTTTTCGATGGCCCCGGCACCATGCATCTACATCGTCGCTCTCGCGATCCATACCACCTGGCCAGATTTGGCCTTGAAGAGGATGCACCCATGGCGACAATCGAGACTCAAGCTCTTGCGCAAGGTCTCTCGCAAGTAGAAAGCAGCTGGCAAAAGTATGTAATTTCCCAAAAAAATACTGAAGGCCTAAGCGGATCCGAACTCAAGGCTGCCCTGAAAGCTAGTGCGCAAGACTATAAAAGGTTTCAGAATCACAGCCAGCAATTTTATGCAGAGGTTCGCAAACGGGTGACTGATGCTGAAAAACTGGAACAAGACAAGCAACTCTACCCTCACTATTACACTTGACGGGTTGATTTGATTTTCTTGTGAACCCAGGTTAGCTCTCAGCATTTCCTGGTAGTGCCCAGCATATAGCCGGGCATTTCCTTATAGGTTTTGCCCCCTATCTCGAGGCGGTGACAGGGTCTGCAGCGGGAGCGACCTCATCGGCGACTCGACGCGCGCGGCCAACTCCCCAAGCAAGCGCTCGGGCCATAGACTCATTTGGCCGGGAGTCGAAGGCCTCTTCGTGGAGTGCCATGCCGGACCGCGCATAGATACCGATGAACACCTGCGTGCTGCCGGTGCGCGAAAGCCTCACCCGCACATCGATAAAAGTGCCGTCAACAAGGGTTTCCTCGTGAGATCGGTGGTGGAGCGTAGGGTCAGCCCAGGCCCAGTACACATCGCCGCGCACGCGCATACAGCCCTCCTGCAACCGTTTGGTGGATGGTCATTAATCCAAAAAATAGCCAAGACGAAGCGGTGATCAAGGCTGTCCAACAGGTTTGAAAGCCAACCCGACAATTGGCTGTTTGCTCCCAGAATTCCCCCCTCAATTCACTGCTGCGACATGGCGAACTGGCGAAACTGGAGACAAACGTAATTGGTACAGGATTAAATTTCGTTCACGTTGCGCCCTTTAGTCATAAGGCATTCGACAGCAAATCAGCCATACTCCAGAATGCAGCGGTTTTTTGGGGGAAAACCCTTGCACAGCCAACGACATACCAACTTTTAGTGAGCCTCAACGTGAAAACATCCCTGTCCATCCTCAGCCTGCTGCTGTTGCTCACAGGTACTGCGACCCTTCCGTCGACCGCTGCTGCACAACCCCCGGCCCAGGTTCAACGTGACCCATCCAAGCTGCACCTCGCCTCGGGCAGCGCCCTGCTGATAGACCTGAACACCAACCAGGAGCTGTATTCGAGCCACGCCGACCGCGTGGTGCCGATTGCCTCGGTGACCAAACTGATGACGGCGATGGTAGTGCTGGATGCCAAGCAGCCCATGGATGAAATGCTCACCATGACCATTGCCAACAACCCGGAAATGAAAGGCGTGTATTCGCGTGTGCGCCTAGGCAGCCAGCTCGACCGCCGCGAAACCTTGCTGATTACCCTGATGTCATCGGAAAACCGTGCGGCCAACACCCTGGCCAACCATTACCCTGGCGGCTACCCGGCGTTCATCAAGGCGATGAACGCCAAGGCCCGCAGCCTGGGCATGGCGCACACCCGCTACGTCGAGCCAACGGGCCTGTCGACGCAGAACGTGTCCACGGCCCGTGACCTGGCCAAGCTGCTGATGGCGTCGCGCAAGTACCCGATGCTGAGCGAGCTGTCGACCACCCGCGAGAAGACCGTGGCCTTCCGCAAGCCCAACTACACCCTGGGCTTCCGCAACACCGACCACCTGGTGAACAAGAGCAACTGGGACATCAAGCTGACCAAGACCGGCTTCACCAATGAAGCCGGGCACTGCCTGGTGCTGCTGACCCGCATGGACAACCGCCCGGTGGCCATGGTGATCCTCGACGCCTTTGGCAAGTACACCCACTTCGCCGATGCCAGCCGCATGCGTCAGTGGCTGGAAACCGGTGCTGCCAAGCCGGCGCCGGCGGTGGCCATGCAGTACAAGGCAGAGCGGCAGAACAAGGGGCGCCTGGCGGCCGAATGACCGCCGCCTGATGCTACCCGGCCCTTGTAGGAGCGGCCTTGTGTCGCGATGGGCTGCAACGCAGCCCCGACGATTTGTGCATTGATGCCAACATCCCGGGGCCGCTTCGCAGCCCATCGCGACACAAGGCCGCTCCTACAGGGGACCGTATCCGCTGTCAGGCCGTGGTGCTGACCATCCCGCCCGCGCTGCTGCCACCCGTTTTCTGTAGCGCTTCGAGCAACTGCGCGGTGGCCTGCAGGATTTCACCATTGATGGTGGCGATGCTCGCCTGCTTGGCGGACACAACTGCCAGCTTGGTGGTTTCGTCCATCTTCTGCGCCATCAACTGGGCCAGTTGCTTCTGTTCCTCGGCCAATTGCTTCTGCAGCTTCTTGATCATCTCGCGCAATTGCCTGATGTGCGCAGGCTCCGAACTTTCACTGCTGCCCTGGGCGCCTTGAGCCTGGCCGCCACCGTTCAATTTCGACGTGTCGGCCTGAGTGCCGGCCCCACTCTCTTCAGTCTTTTGCGCATCCTGGCTGTCGGCGACCTGGGTTGTGCTCACCGCCTGGGCCGTGGTGCTGATGCTGACTGCTGCAATACCTGTCATGTCTTTCTCCCTGCGTTGCAAATGGGTCCTTGGGTTGTTCTGCCTATCGGCCGACAGGCGCAGGCCTTTAGCCCCCTGCTGCAAGTGGCCGATCGGCCGCCAGTAAATTCCCCATCGTTTGGCTCGTTCCACCCAATGTACAAACGCAGGCGCCGGTCTCTCCCGGCGAGCGTCAACATTCGACCATTATGGAACCGCAGCCATGAGCCAGTCTGCAAAACCGGAAACCATCAAGGACCTGATCGGCGTGGGCTTCGGCCCTTCCAACCTGGCCCTGGCCATCGCCCTGGAAGAACTCGCCGAGTCCCACGGCCATGCCCTCGACGCGCTGTTCATCGACAAGCAGCAGGACTATCGCTGGCATGGCGAAACCCTGGCCACCCAGAGCGAGCTGCAGATCTCGTTCCTCAAGGACCTGGTGTCGCTGCGCAACCCCACCAGCCCCTACAGCTTCGTCAACTACCTGCACCAGAAGCAGCGCCTGGCCGACTTCATCAACCTCGGCACCTTCTACCCCTGCCGCCTCGAGTACAACGACTACCTGCGCTGGGCCGCCGAGCACTTCGCCACCCAGGCGGTATATGGCGAGGAAGTGCTGCGCATCGAGCCGGACGTGCAGGCGGGCCGAGTCGAGCACCTGCGCCTGGTCTCGCGCGACGCCCAAGGCCGCGAATATAGCCGCCGCACCCGTTCGGTAGTGGTCGGCAGCGGCGGTACGCCAAAAATCCCGGAAAAGTTCGGTGCCTTCAAGGACGACCCGCGGGTATTCCACCACTCCCAGTACCTGAGCAGCCTGAACAAGCTGCCATGCACCGCCGACAAGCCGATGCGCATTGCCGTGATCGGCTCGGGCCAGAGCGCCGCCGAGGCGTTCATCGACCTCAACGACAGCTATCCGTCGGTCAAGGTCGACATGATCCTGCGCGGTTCGGCGCTCAAACCCGCCGATGACAGCCCGTTCGTCAACGAGATCTTCTCGCCGGACTACACCGACCTGGTCTACAACGAACCGGCCGACCAGCGCAGCAAGCTGCTGGGCGAATACCACAACACCAACTATTCGGTGGTCGACCTCAACCTGATCGAACGCATCTACGGCATCCTCTACCGGCAGAAGGTCGCCCACCAGTACCGCCACAACGTGCTGTGCCGGCGCCAGGTCGAAGCCGTGGTGGCCACTCGCGAAGGCCTGGAGCTGACACTGCGCGACCTCGCCACCGGCCAGCAGCAGACCCACCGCTACGATGCGGTGATACTCGCCACCGGTTACGAGCGCCGCTCGCACCGTGACCTGCTGGCGCCCCTGGCCGGCTACCTGGACGATTTCAACGTCGACCGCAACTACCGCGTGCTGACCAGCCCCGACCTGCAGGCCTCGGTGTACCTGCAGGGCTTCTGCGAAAACAGCCACGGCCTGAGTGACACCCTGCTCTCGGTGCTGCCGGCGCGCGCTGCGGAAATTGGCCGCGCGCTGTACCAGGACCTGGCGCAGCTGTACGGCAAGCCGCAACCGGCAGTGGCTCTGACCCGCGCCTGATCCTCTAGGCATTTAACAGCATCTGTAGGAGCAGCCTTGTGCTGCGAAGAGGCCGGTACTGACAGTGCATCTCTGTTGTCAGTACCGGCCTCTTCGCAGCACAAGGCTGCTCCTATAGGGTCGCGCCAGCTTTCAGGTTTCTTTGCCCGAAACATTTGCTTGCATTTAAAACGGCAGGTTTTCGATTCTCATTCGTCCTTATCAATACAGCCCCTCTTTGGCTGGGCACACGCTCGACTCCCCATTGCAGAAGACCGTCAGATGGCCAAATCACCGAAAAAATCCAAATCCAGGCTGTGGTTCCTGGTCCACAGCTGGCTCGCCTTGCCGATCTGGTTCTTTGTCCTGATCGTCTGCTTCACCGGCATGCTCGCGGTGGTCAGCCAGGAAATCGTCTGGCTGGCCGACCCCGCCGTGCGCGCCAACAAGCCCGACGCCGACGCCGAGCGCCTGAGCTTCCAGCAGGTACTGGACGCCCTGCACAAGGCCGAGCCGGACATGGTGGTGGAGCGGCTGATCCAGCCCGACGGTTCGCACTTCGCGGTCAAGGCCAATGTCACCCTGCCTGACGGCACCAGCCCGACGCTGTATGTAAACCCCTACACCGGGGCCATCCAGGGCAAGACCCCGGACTTCAACTTCGAAGCCTTCACCCGCGCCTTGCACGGCTGGTGGCTGGTGCCGTTCACCAGCGGTTTCAGCTGGGGCTGGTACCTGGTGTCGTTGCTCGGGCTGCCCATGCTGGCTTCGCTGGTAACCGGCCTGGTGGTGTACAAGAAGTTCTGGAGGGGCTTCTTCAAGCCAGTGCGCACCGGCCATGGTTCGCGAATTTTCTGGGGCGACCTGCACCGCCTGGCCGGGGTCTGGTCGATCTGGTTCATTGCGGTCATTTCCATCACCGGCACCTGGTTCCTGATCCAGGCAATCCTGGCCGACAACCACATCACCATTTCCAGCCGGCCCATCGTGCCGGTGATCGCCCGTGAGGACGTGCCGCAAACCCCGAATGGCAGCCCGGCAGCGCGCATCGACCTGGATGAAGCGGCACGCATCGCCGGCCTGGCGGTCCCGGGGCTGGAGATCAGCTTCATCTCGCTGCCGGCTACCGCCTACAGCCACATCACCCTGGCCGGACCAGGCTGGTACCCGCTGATGTTCCAAAGCGCCTCGGTCAACCCGTACACGCGCAATGTCGACAGTCAGTTCCTGATCAGCGACCGCTCCGCCCTGGAGTTCGTCACCGAATCCATGCGCCCGCTGCACACCGGCGATTTCGGCGGCTTGCCGATCAAGCTGGTGTGGTTCTTCTTCGGCCTGGTCCTCACCCTGATGGTGTTCAGCGGTTTGCTGATCTGGACCAAACGCACCGCCCAGGCCACCGCCGCCGCCCTCAAGCGCAGCGAGCGCGCACCGCGCATGGCGCGCCATGAACCCACAGTGGAGATCCGCCCATGAACCAGGCCCAAGCCGTGACCGTCAGCCCGCTGAAGCAACTGTGGCTGAAGTGGCGTTTTCACTTGAACATCCTGCTGATCCTCATCCCGCTGGGCTTCATGCCCAAGTACTTCGCCGAGGCCAAGCTGTTTCGCGGCGAAGCAGGGCTCGGCGCCAATGTGATCCACGACATCCAGGTCGGCCCCTATACCCTGGACCTGGCCGAGATGCGTGACGAGGCTCCCCGCGCCGATGGCCCGGCCGGCCACTTCAAGGTCTTCAATGCATCGCTGTGCAAGGCCTGCGTCAACGGCGTCAAGGCGGCCTACCTGCGCATCGGCAAACCGCGCAGCCTGCGCGCCGCCGGCACGATTTTCTTCGGCGCGCCGTACAAGATGGGCACCTCGTTGCCGATCCCGCCACGCACCAAGCCCGACGCGCAGATCTGGATCACCCTGGAAGGCTGGGACGGCAGCATGCACCAGGCGTCCGTCCCTCTGGCCAAGGCATCGCCAGCCACCGTGGCCTGGCTCGAGAAACAAGGAGGCAAGAAATGAAACACCTGATACGCACCCTCGCCCTGCCCTTGCTGGTGCTGGCCGCCTGCCCGGCCCTGGCGCACAACCCGATGTGCGAGTGT
Source organism: Pseudomonas sp. 13159349 (assembly GCF_013305685.1). Classification (NCBI taxonomy): domain Bacteria; kingdom Pseudomonadati; phylum Pseudomonadota; class Gammaproteobacteria; order Pseudomonadales; family Pseudomonadaceae; genus Pseudomonas; species Pseudomonas sp. 13159349. The sequence goes on from NZ_CP045553.1 coordinate 3,704,002, forward strand.
GAAGAGCTGGCCGGCGGCCAGGTCAAGTGCACCGGCGGCTTCTCGGACGGCAGCGGCGCCCCCGGAGTTACCCTGGATGTGATCGGCTACGACGAACAGGTGCTGGTCGGCGGCAAGCTCGGTGATGACTCGACCCTGACCTTCAAGCGCCCGGACGGCGAGTTCTACGTGCTGTTCGATGCCGGCCCCGGGCACGTGGTGGAAGTCGACTACGCCGATATAGCCCAGCCATGAGCCGCGCCCAAGTGATTCGCCCGGCCGGCGCCGGGCACGAAACCCTGTACGTGCTGCTGGTCAGCCTGCTGATCGTGGTACTCGCCATCGGTGTGGTGCTGCTGCGCGGCGAACGCGAGGATGAACAGGCCATCGCCAGCCACCAGATAGACGCCCGTCGCGACCTGACCGCCGCCGAGCAAGGCCTGTACACCGACTTGCGGGTGGCCTTCGACGAAATCCAGCTGCTGCGTGAAGAGAACACCGCTGCGCCCAGCGTACAGGCACTTGCCGAGGAAGGCCTGCCACCGTTCGTGGTCGATGCCGGCAGCCAGAGCCGCGGCAGCCACCAATGGTCGTGGCTGGAGACCGGGGCCTACCTTGGCCGCAGCCAGGCCCCGGAAGTGGCCGGCAGCCTGCTGCTGATCCTGCCGGCCGACAGCACCGGCCAGGCCGATGTCTGGCTGCGCCGCGACAGCGCCGCCGTGACCCCGGACGACCTTGGCCAGGCCGCCCTGATCGCCGCCGGCTGGCAGCAGGTGGTCAGCCATTACGACGCCGGGGTCACCCGCGAACACCGTCATTGAACCCAAGGACTTCCCCATGCTCCGCTCCGCCCTCGCCCTGCTCCTGGCCATTGCCCTGCCGGCACAGGCCCTGGCCGATAACGGCAAGCCCCTGCGTATCGGCATTACCCTGCACCCCTACTACAGCTATGTGAGCAACATCGTCGGCGACAAGGCCGAAGTGGTGCCGCTGATTCCGGCAGGGTTCAACCCCCATGCCTACGAGCCACGGGCCGAGGACATCAAGCGCATCGGTACCCTGGACGTGGTGGTACTGAACGGCGTCGGCCATGACGATTTCGCCGACCGCATGATCGCCGCCAGCGAGAAGCCCGACATAAACACCATCGAGGCCAACCAGAACGTACCCTTGCTGGCGGCCACCGGCATTGCCGCCCGCGGCGCCGGCAAGGTGGTCAACCCGCACACCTTCCTGTCGATCAGCACCACCATCGCCCAGGTCAACAACATCGCCCGCGAACTGGGCAAGCTCGACCCGGACAACGCCAAGCTGTACACGCAAAACGCCCGCGCCTATGCCAAGCGCCTGCGCGCACTGCGCGCCGAAGCACTGGCCAAGGTCACCGAGGCGCCCAGCGCCACCTTCCGGGTCGCCACTATCCATGCCGCCTACGACTACCTGGTACGTGACTTCGGCCTGGAGGTGACTGCGGTGGTCGAGCCAGCCCATGGCATCGAACCCAGCCCGGCCCAGCTGAAGAAGACCATCGACCAGCTCAAGGCGCTGGACGTGCGGGTGATCTTCTCGGAAATGGACTTCCCGTCGGCCTATGTCGAAACCATCCAGCGTGAATCCGGCGTCCGCCTGTACCCGCTGACGCACATTTCCTATGGCGAATACACCAAGGACAAGTACGAAGTGGAGATGAAGCGCAACCTCGACACCGTGGTCCGCGCCATCCAGGAGAACCGCGCATGACCGCCGCCGCCAACCTGGTGACAGCCTGCGGGCCGCGCATCGAGTTTGCCGGCATCGACCTGACCCTGGGCCGCACCCGCATCCTCGAACAGGTCAGCTTCAACGTCGCCGCCGGCAGCGTGCATGCCATCGTCGGCCCCAACGGCGGCGGCAAGAGTTCGCTGATCAAGACCCTGCTCGGGCAGATGCCGCACCAGGGCCAGCTGACCCTGCACTGGCCCGGCGAACGCGAAGTGATCGGCTATGTGCCGCAGGCGCTGGAGTTCGACCGTGGCCTGCCGATGACCGTGGACGATTTCATGGCTGCCATGTGCCAGCGCCGCCCCGCCTTCCTCGGCCTGTCGCGCCGTGTGCAGCCGGCCATCGACGCAGCCTTGGCGCGGGTCGGCATGCTCGACAAGCGCAAACGGCGCATGGGCGCGCTTTCCGGTGGCGAACGCCAACGCGTGCTACTGGCCCAGGGCCTGATTCCCGAGCCGCAACTGCTGGTGCTGGACGAGCCGATGTCGGCCCTGGATGAAGCCGGCATCCAGGTGTTCGAACAACTGCTGCAGGGCTGGCGCCAGGCCGGCACCACCGTGCTGTGGATCGAACACGACCTGGAAGCCGTGCTGCGCCTGGCCGACCGGGTTACCGGCCTGAGCCGCCAGGTACTGTTCGACGCCCCGCCCGCCCAGGCCCTTACCCCAGAGCGCCTGCTCGGCCTGTTCTCCGTTCACCCGCGTAGCGAGAGCCTTGCCTGATGAGTTTTGAAATCTTTCGGCAAACGGTCCAGGACTGGGCCACTGCCGGCTACCTGCCCGAGGCGCTGGCCTACGGCTTCGTGGTCAACGCTTTGCTGGCCGGTTTGATGATCGGCCCGGTGCTGGGCGGCCTGGGCACCCTGGTGGTGGTCAAGCGCTTTGCCTTCTTCTCCGAGGCGGTCGGCCATGCCGCGCTGACCGGCGTGGCCATCGGCATCCTGCTGGGCGAGCCCTACACCGGCCCCTTCGGCAGCCTGTTCGGCTACTGCCTGCTGTTCGGCATCTTGCTCAACTTCCTGCGCAACCGCACCGGGCTGTCGCCGGACACGCTGATCGGCGTGTTCCTGTCGGTGTCGCTGGCGCTGGGTGCCAGCCTGCTGCTGATGCTGGCAGGCAAGATCAACGTGCACATCCTCGAGAACGTGCTGTTCGGCTCGGTGCTGACCGTCAGCAGCCAGGACCTGGTGGTGCTGGGCATCGTCGCGGTGCTGGTGCTGGCATTGGCAGTGCCGCTGTACAACCGCATCATGCTGGCCAGTTTCAACCCACAGCTGGCAGCCGTGCGCGGGGTGGCGGTGAAAACCCTGGACTACCTGTTCGTGGTGCTGGTGACCCTGGTCACCGTGGCCTCGGTGAAGGTGATCGGGGCGATCCTGGTCGGGGCGTTGCTGGTGATCCCCGCTGCCGCCGCACGCCTGGTCAGCCAGTCGCTGAAGGGCTTTTTCTTCCTGTCGGTGCTGATCGCCACGCTGAGCACGCTGCTGGGCATCCTGCTGCCGATCGTTTTCGACCTGCCGGTGCCGTCCGGCGCCGCGATCATCCTGGTCGCCGGCATCTGCTTCGCCCTGGCGGCGCTGGCCCGCGCCCTCGTCCCCCGCCTGCAAGGAAACCCGGCATGAACCTGAAACGCCTGACCTTGGCCCTGGCACTGGCCGGCCTGCCGTCGCTGTCTTTCGCCACCCAAGTGCTGACCACCCTGCCCGTCACCCACAGCCTGGCCAGCGCCTTGCTCGAGGGCACCAAGGTGCAGCTCAAGCGTGCAGCACCCGCCAACCTGCCTGCCAGCCGCCAGCCTTCCTATTTCAGCGGTCGCGGTGGCGCCAGCCTGCACAAGGCCGCGCAGCAGGCCGACGCGGTGATCGGCGTGCGCTCGATCTGGCGTGACGACCCGCTGTACCCGATGGCCCGGCGTAGCAATATCCGGATCGTCGAAATCGACGCCGCACGGCCAGTGGATGGCGCGCTGCCGGGCATAGCGGTGAGCGGCGACGAGGCCTATGGCGCCTACCCCTGGCTCAACCCGACCAACTTCGGGCGCATGGCCGACGTGGTAGCCAATGACCTGGAGCGGTTGGCGCCGGGCGACAAGGCGCAGATCCAGGGCAACCTGGCCGGGCTCAAACGCCAGTTGCTGGAGCTTTCGGCCAGCAGCCAGACACGCTTGGCCAAGGTCGACAACCTGACGGTGGTGAGCCTGTCGGAACGGCTGGGTTATCTGGCCAGCGGGTTGAACCTGGACGTGGTCGAGCAGCCGCTGCCAGCCGAGTGGGATGCGACTGCGCTGAAGGCGCTAGGGGACAACCTGAAAGCGCAGGATGTGGCGCTGGTGCTGGACCATCGGCAGCCGGAAGCGGCTGTGGCCGAGGTGATCAAGGCGTCCGGGGCGAAGCTGGTGGTGGTGGAAAGTGACCCTGAGGATGCGTTTGCGGGGCTGAAAGCCAGCGTCGACCGTGTGGTTGGGGCATTGGGCGAAAGCTGATGTTCTCCTCGCAGTCCCACAGGCCTGCACGGTCCCTGTGTAGGAGCGGCCTTGTGTCGCGATGGGCTGCGCAGCAGCCCCAAGGGTTCAGCGGTGCTGCACAATCTTGGGGCTGCTGCGCAGCCCATCGCGACACAAGGCCGCTCCTACAGGACCGCGCTCGCCAGCCAGGCCACCATTAACGCTTCATGCACCGCTGATAACGCTCATCCACCCGCCCGGCAAACCACGCCGTGGTCAGCTTGCGGGTGATCTTCGGGCTTTTCAGCTGGATCCCCGGCAGCACCGCCCGTGGCACCGGCTTGCCGGCCGCAGCATCAGCAAGGGCGAACACCCCGCTGTACAGCTTGCTGTCCTCGAAGGCCAGACTATCGCCCTGCTCCAGCTGGCTGCGAATCTGCGGGTTGCGCAGGCCCAGCTTTCCTCCCAGTTTGCGTGCCGCCTTTTCAGTGGTCCCGGGCATGATCGAGCCCGGCGCCACCAGGTCGCCATCCAGCGCCAGCGTTACCCCCGTCACCTTGCTCAGTGCCGCCTGAAATGCCGCATTGCGGCTTGCGTACCAGCCCGCGTTGAAATCGGCAAAGCGGTACAGCTGGCGATCGTAGTTGGCCGAATAGCCCAGCAAGTGGGCGATACCGAAATACATGCCGCCGCGCCGGGTGAACACTTCCTGGCGAATGCTGCCGTCGTGGCTGTAGGGGTAATCCCGCGCATGCTTTTCGGCAAAGTCGATGCTGACCTGCATCGGCCCTCCGGTATGCACCGGGTTCAGCCCGCCCAGCAAGGTCTTGCCCAGCGGTACGCGAGCGATGACTTCGTCGTACAGTTCGCTCAGCTGCTTCTCGCTGCGCACCGCCTGCAAACGTTGCTGGTAGCTCTTGCCATTACCCGACGGCGCCTTCAGTGCACCGTCGACCAGCAGCTTGGGGATGTGCAGGCGCGCAGCGCGGCGGTCGATTTCCTCTCGGGCGATACGCCCCAGGTTGGGCACTTGCGGGTCGGCATTGAAGGTCGATTCCTGCTCGGTCACCGCCAGCACCGCGCACAGGTTGCTCTTGCTGGGGGCAATTCGCTGGGCCTCGAACGCCACCTGAATGTCCCGGGCCCAGCCATCGCGGTCCTTGGCCTGGGCGGGTAACAGCCGCAGCAGTTGGGCGCGGACCTTGGCCGGGTCCGTTTCGGGCGCGTCCTCACGACGCCCGGCGCAGCCTTGCAGCAGCGCCAGGGCCATCAACCCGGCAGCCAGTAACCGGCCGTTCAGGGCTGTTCACCGACCAGGTAGGTCTTGCTGATGTGCCGGAACAGCGGGTGGCTGGCACTGCCCATGAGCTCGAACAGAACCATTTCGCGGGTCACCACCTGCGCCCCCGCGGCCCGCATGCGCGCCAGCCCTGCGGCCTTGCTCGCCGGCGTACGGCTATCACAGGCATCCTCGACCACGAACACCTGCTTGCCCAGTGCCAGCAGGCCAAGCACGGTCTGCAACACACAGACGTGGGTTTCCATGCCACAGACAATCACTTGCTCGCGCGCCATCAGACTTGCTGGCAGGCACTCGGCGGCCACACAGGAAAAATGGCTTTTCTCCACCACCTCGGCGGCCGGCGCTGCGGCCAGCAGTTCGGCCAAGGTATGGCCCAGGCCCTTGGGGTACTGCTCGGAAATCACCGTCGGCAGTTCCAGCTCGTTCGTCGCTGCCAGCAGCCATCGGGCCCGCGCGCGGGTGCCTTCAGGGTCGCTCATCGCGCCGATGAGTTTTTCCTGGATGTCGACGACCAGCAGCGTGGCCTTGTGGGGATCGATCAGCATTGTCTGCCTCTTGCCTGGGAAAAGGCCTAGCCTCCCCCAGGCAAGCGGTGACGTCAATCAGGCGGACAGCCGAAGCGGTTGCAGCGACGCGGTGAGTGCAGCGAGCACTCGGTCTTCATGCTCATGGATGAAGAAGTGGCCGCCTGGGAACATCTGCAGCGAGAACGCCCCGAGGGTTTCCTTGCGCCAGGCCTGCAATTGCTCGTCACTGGCGCGGTCCTGCATGCCGCCCAACACGTACAGTGGGCACTGCAACGCCGGCCGCTGGCGGTAGGCGTAGGTACCACACAGCAGGAAGTCGGCGCGCAGGGTGGGCAAGGTCAGGCTCATCAGCTCGGCGTTGGCCAGCACTTCCTCGGGCGTGCCCTGAAGCTCGCGCAACTCGCCGATCAACTCGGCGTCGCTCTTGGGCTCGCGCCAGTTCTTGCCATCGTAGTCCTCGCGGCGGGTCGGCGCTGCGGTACCGCAGGCAAACAGGGCCAGTGGCGCCGGGCAGCCCAGCGCTTGCAGCTCATGGGCCAGCTCGAAGGCCAGCAAGGCGCCAAGGCTATGGCCGAGCAGCGCGTAGGGGGTGCTGGCCGCCAGGCGCTGTTCGGCAGCCAGTTGCCGGGCCAGGGCCTGCATGTCGGTGTGCAGTGGCTCGGCAATGCGCGCACCACGCCCGGGCAGTTCCACCGGGCGCACCTGCAGCCACGTCGGCAGCTTGCGCCGCCAGCGGCTGTAGACCATGGCGCTGGCCCCGGAATACGGCAGGCACAGCAGGTTCAATGCAGTCACTGGGCGGCGGCTTCGGCCATTTTCTGGCGCAGGCTCAGCGGGCGCATGTCGGTCCAGACTTCATCGATGTAGGCCAGGCAGTCCTTTTTCAGGCCGCTCTTGCCTACGGCACGCCAGCCGTTGGGGATGGCTTTGTAGTCGGGCCAGATCGAGTATTGCTCTTCGTGGTTGACCACTACCTGGAACTGGATATCGTCGCGGTCGAAAACGGAAGTCATTGCCTGTCTCCTTGAGTGATGGGTGCCGCTGCGCGCCTGGCGCAGGGGGGCTTTCAAGTAGACGTGGCGTGCGGCGAAAAAATTAGTGGGGCTGACGCGGTCTTCAGGTATCCCGCAACAGGTCGTGGGTATCGAGCAAGCGGAAGGCCACCTGCGGGTTGCGCTCCAGCCCACGGCGGATCGCCGCCGGGATCGACTGCCGGGTCTTGCGGCATAGGCCGGGCTGGTCGTCCAGTTCGATGACGATGCCGCGCATGGTTCGCACTTCGTTGAAACCGGGGGCAATGTGCACGCGAATGCCGAGGTTTTCATACATCCGCTGCTGCAGGCGTTGCAGGTCTTCCAGGTCCTTGAGGTTTTCCAGGCGGTCGAGCAGGCGTTTCTCTTCCTGGCGGGTCAGCAGGAGGATGCGCTGAGCGGCCTGCGGGTGATCGACCAGGTGTTCGCGGCCGCAGTCGCAGGCGCCAGGGGGGCAAGGTTGGCGCAGAGGCGGTGTAGTGCTCATGGAGCAATCATAGCCTGTACCGGCCTATTCGCGGGTGAACCCGCTCCTACAGGTTCCGGCTAAAACTTTCCTGCCAGGCAAAAAAAATTCACAAAACTCTAGACCGTCACCCGCCTCTTCGCCTATAAATCGCCTAAAGGAAATTTATATTCCTACCAAGAAATATTTCTTCGCCTCCACGCGAAGTCTCTTTGCCCTTGTGCCCGACCTGCCCCACTCCATCACGAGGCCTATCCGACATGCATCCCGCTCCCGATCACTTCATCCTGCGCGTCAGTTGCCCGGCCGTGTCCGGCATCGTCGCCGCGGTGACCACCTACCTGGCCGAGCACGGTTGCTACATCAGCGAGATGGCGCAGTTCGACGACGAGGACAACGGGCGCTTTTTCATGCGCGCGGTGTTCCGCTACAACACCGGTGTCACGGGTGACACACCGCAGCTGGAAGCCGGCTTCGCCGATGTCGCCCAGCGCTTCGACATGCAGTGGAGCCTGCACAGCAGTGCCCGGCCGATGCGCGTGCTGCTGATGGTGAGCAAGTTCGACCACTGCCTGTCCGACCTGCTGTACCGCCATGCCAAGGGCGAGCTGGACATGCAGATCACCGCCGTGGTCTCCAACCACCTGGACCTGCGCCCGATGGCCGAGCGCCAGGGCATCCGTTTCGTCTACCTGCCGGTCAGCAAGGACACCAAGGCCGAACAGGAAGCCGCGCTGCTGCGCATCGTCGAGGACACCGGCACCGAACTGGTGGTGCTGGCGCGCTACATGCAGATCCTCTCCGACGACCTGTGCCGCCAGCTGTCAGGCCGGGCGATCAACATCCACCATTCGTTCCTGCCCGGTTTCAAAGGCGCCAAGCCTTATCACCAGGCCTACCAGCGCGGGGTGAAGCTGATCGGTGCCACCGCCCACTACGTCACCAGCGACCTGGACGAAGGCCCGATCATCGAGCAGGAAGTGCAGCGCGTGGACCATGCCTACACACCGGATGACCTGGTGGCCATCGGCCGCGACACCGAGACCATCGCCCTGTCCCGCGCCGTGAAATACCACCTGGAGCATCGGGTGTTCCTGAACCACGACCGCACGGTGATCTTCAAATGAACGCCATTCCCAGTATCAAGCTGATCGACGGCAAGGCTACCGCGACGCGGGTGCTGGCCGAGGTACGCGAGCAGGTGCAGGAGCTGCGCCAGGGCGGCGTGCAACCGGGCCTGGCGGTGGTGCTGGTCGGTGCCGACGCTGCCAGCCAGGTGTACGTGCGCAACAAGGTGCTGCGTGCCGAAGAGGTGGGCATCCGCTCGCTGGAGCATCGCCTGCCCGCAGACACCAGCCAGGCCGAGCTGCTGACCCTGATCGACCGCCTCAACCGCGACACCGAGGTCAACGGCATTCTCGTGCAACTGCCGTTGCCGGCCCATATCGACGAACACCGCATTCTCCAGGCGATCAGCCCACTGAAGGATGTGGACGGCTTCCACAGCGAGAACGTCGGCGGCCTGGCCCAGGGCCGCGATGTGCTCACCCCGTGCACGCCCAGCGGCTGCATGCGCCTGCTGCGCGATGCCTGTGGCGAACTGCGTGGCAAGCATGCGGTGGTGGTCGGCCGCTCGAACATCGTCGGCAAGCCCATGGCCGCCCTGCTGCTGCAGGCCGACTGCACGGTGACCGTGGTGCACTCGCGCAGCCGCGACCTGCCGGCCTTGTGCCGCCAGGCCGACATCCTGGTGGCCGCAGTGGGCAAGCCGCGGCTGATCGGTGCCGACTGGCTAAAGCCCGGCGCGGTGGTGATCGATGTCGGTATCAACCGCATCGACGAAGGCGGCCACAGCCGCCTGGTCGGCGATGTCGACTTCGCCGCCGCCCTGCCCCAGGTGGCCGGCATCACCCCGGTGCCCGGCGGCGTCGGCCCGATGACCATCGCCTACCTGATGAAAAACACCCTGCTCGCCCTCGACCTGCAACAACAGGCCGCCCACCAGGAGCGCACCGCATGCCTTTCGCCCTGCTGAAATACGGCCTGAGCGCCGATTACCCGGTGGAGGTCGACCTGCCACCACCGTGCGAACTCAAGCCACGCTATGACGTGGTGATCATCGGCGGCGGCGGCCACGGCGTGGCCATCGCCTACTACCTGGCCAAGTACCATGGCATCACCAATGTCGCCGTGCTGGAGAAGGCCTACCTGGGCGGCGGCAATACTGCGCGCAACACAGCGGTGATCCGCTCCAACTACCTCACCAGTGAGGGTGTGCGCTTCTACGCAGAATCGGTGCGCATGTTCCAGAACCTGTCGAACGAGTTCGACTTCAACATCATGTATTCCGAACGCGGTCAGCTCACCCTCGCGCACACCGACGCCACCGTGCGCGCCTTTCGCCAGCGCGCCGAGGTCAACAAGCATTTCGGTGGCCGCACGGAGATGATCGACCGCCAGCAGATCCACGAACTGGTGCCAAGCCTGAACCTGAACCCAGGCCACCTGCCGGTGCTGGCCGGCCTGTGGCACATCGACGGCGCCACCGCGCGCCACGACGCAGTGGCCTGGGGCTACGCCAGGCAGGCGGCCAAGCGCGGCGTCGAGATCCACCAGCTGACCGAAGTGCAGGACTTGCTGATCCGCAACGGGCGCATCGAGGCGGTGAAGACCAACCGTGGCACCGTGCAGTGCGGTTGCGTGGTGCAGGCCGTGGCCGGGGTCAGTTCGCTGCTGATGGCCAAGGCCGGCATTCGTGCGCCGATCCACACCTACCCGCTGCAGGCCATGGTCACCCAGCCGTTCAAGCCGTTTCTCGACCCACTGGTGAGCTCCTCGGCGCTGCACTGCTACGTGCAGCAGACCAGCCGCGGCGAGATCGTCTTTGGCGGCGGCTCCGACCCATACCCGCTGTACAACACCCGCTCCACCCTCGACCTCAAGGAGAGCCTGCTGGCACACGCCATCGAGATGTTCCCGTTCATGGCCAACGCCAAGCTGATGCGCCAGTGGGCCGGGATCACCGACATGACCCCGGACTACAGCCCGATCATGGGCCTGTCGCCGGTGCACAACTATTACCTGGACGCCGGCTGGGGCACCTGGGGTTTCAAGGCCACGCCGATCTGCGGCAAGACCATGGCCGAGCTGGTCGCCAGTGGCGGCAAGGTGCCGGAACTGATCGCACCCTTTGCCCTGGAGCGCTTCAGCCGCTTCCAGCAAGTCAACGAAATGGGCGCCACCGCGGCCAGCCACTAAGGAGCGACGACGATGAAGATCCTGACCTGCCCCTTGAACGGCCCGCGCAATATCAGCGAGTTCACCTACGGCGGCGAATTCAGGCATATGCCCGACCCGGCCAGCTGCAGCGATGCGGAATGGGCCGACTATGTGTTCAACAGCGACAACCTTGCCGGCGTGGTGATCGAATGGTGGCTGCACAACGCCTCCAGCTACTGGTTCCTGGCCGAACGCCACACGGTGAGCGACCAGGTGCTGCGCACCTTCGACCCGAAAGAACTGTTCGACCGCCGCGTCGACTTCACCCCCGCCGCCACCCCGGAGATTGCCGGATGAACAGCCACACTCGCCTCCCCGCGCCCATGGGCCTGCTGATCGACCGCGAGCAGCCCCTGCACTTCCAGTTCGACGGCCAGGCCTGCCAGGGCTTTGCCGGTGACAGCATCGCCAGCGCCCTGCTCGGCAGTGGCCGCTGGCTGCTGTCGCGCTCGTTCAAGTACCACCGCCCGCGCGGCCCGCTGAGCATGGCCGGGCAGGATGCCAACACCCTGGTGCAGCTGCCGGACGAGCCCAATGTGCTGGCCGACCTGGAAGCCGCCCGCGATGGCCAGGTAGTCGAAGGGCAGAACTTCAACGGTAGCCTGACGCATGATCGCGACGCCTACCTGGGCAAGTTTTCGCGCTTCATGCCGGTGGGCTTCTATTACCGCTCCTTTTACAAGCCCAAGGGCATGTGGAAGGTGTGGGAGCCGCTGATCCGCAAGAAGGCCGGCCTGGGCGTGCTCGACCTAGGCTTCAGGCCGCAGTACTACGACAAGGCCTATCTGTTCGTCGATCTGGCCGTCATCGGCGCTGGCCCGGCTGGCCTGCGTGCGGCACTGGACGCGGCCAATGCCGGGGCCAAGGTGTTGCTGATCGAGCAACAGCCGGTACTTGGCGGCTCGCTCACCTACGCCCGCTTCGACATTGCAGGCACCCGCGCTACCAGCCTGCGCCAGGAACTGCTGGCTGCCGTCGAGGGCCACCCGAACATCCAGGTGCTGCTGGACGCCACCTGCAACGGCTGGTTCACCGACAACTACCTGCCGGTGATCCAGCACAAGCGCCTGTACAAGGTGCGCGCCAGCCGCTGCCTGGTGGCGGCCGGTTCGTTCGACCAGCCAGTTGTGTTCCGCAACAACGACCTGCCGGGGGTCATGCTGACCAGCGCCGTGCAGCGGCTGATGAAGCTGTACGCGGTAAAACCCGGCCAGCGCGCGGTAATCCTCACCGGCCACGATGACGGCTACCTGGCCGCCCTCGACCTGCAGGACCAAGGCGTGGCCGTGGCCGCGGTGGTCGACATGCGCGCTGCGCCAGCCGATGCCGCACTGGCCGCAGAACTGAAGCGCCGCAATATACCCGTGCACCTGGGCAGCACCGTGTACGAAGCCCTGCACGAAGCGGGCATGCGCCACGTGAGTGGCGTGGATATTCGCCCGATCACCGGCCAGGGCAAGGTCGGCCCGCATGGCCTGCGCCTGGCCTGCGACCTGCTGTGCATGTCGGCAGGCTACATGCCGGTGTACCAGTTGCCGTGCCAGGCTGGCGGCAAGCTGGCCTACGACGTCAACCGCGACGAGTTCGCCATCAGCAACCTGCCGGCCGGGCTGGACATCGCCGGCTCGGTGAACGGCCGTCACGCACTGGGCAATGTGCTGGCCGACGCCACTCGCGGGGCTGCCGATGCGCTGGCAGCGCTGGGCCTGGAAGCGCCGGTGCAGCCCGTGTTCAGTGCCGAAGCCAAGGTCAACTTCCCCTGGCCGATCTTCCCCCACCCCAAGGGCAAGGATTTCGTCGACTTCGACGAAGACCTGCAAGTGCGCGACATCGTCAACGCCACGCGCAGCGGCTACCGCGATGTGCAACTGGTCAAGCGCTTCTCCACGGTCGGCATGGGCCCGTCCCAGGGCCGCCACTCGGCGCTGCCGACCGCCCGCCTGGTGGCCCACGCCACCGGGCGCAGCATCAGCGAAACCGGGGTGACCACCGCCCGTCCACCGTTCCAGGCGGAAAAACTGGCCCACGTCGCCGGCCGCGCCTTCGACCCGTACCGGCAAACGCCAATGCACCGCCGCCACCTGGAAGCCGGGGCGAAGATGATGCCGGCCGGCATCTGGCAGCGCCCTGCCTATTATGGCAAGCCCGAGGACCGCGAACGCTGCATGCAGGAGGAAGCCCGCCATGTGCGCGAGAAGGTCGGCCTGATCGACGTTTCCACCCTCGGTGGCCTGGATGTGCGCGGCCCCGACGCCGCCGAACTGCTGGAGCGCCTTTACACCTTCGGCTTCGCCAAGCTGGCCATCGGCCGCACCCGCTACGCGCTGATGACCAACGAGCATGGCGTGGTGATCGATGACGGCGTGTGCGCCCGGCTGGGCGAGCAGCACTTCTACGTCACCGCCACCACCAGCGGTGTCGACCGCATCTACCAGCAGATGCTGAAGTGGAATGCGCAATGGCGCCTGGATGTGGACGTCACCAACGTCACCGCCGCCCTGGCCGCGGTCAACCTGGCCGGGCCGCTGTCACGCCAGGTGCTGGCCAAGGTGTGTGACGATGTGGACCTGTCGGCCGAGGCCTTCCCTTATCTCGGCGTACGCCAGGGCACAGTGGCCGGCATTGCCGCGCGCATCCTGCGGGTGGGCTTTGTGGGTGAACTGGGCTACGAAGTGCACGTGCCGGCGCGCCACGCCGAGCGCCTGTGGGATACCTTGATGCAGGCCGGCGCGGGGTTGGGCATTCGCCCGTTCGGCGTCGAGACCCAACGCCTGCTGCGCCTGGAAAAGGGCCACGTGATCATCAGCCAGGACACCGACGGCATGACCCACCCGGCGGAGATCGACATGCAGTGGGCCATCGGCCGCAAGAAGCCATTCTTCGTCGGCAAACGCTCGATCGAGATCCTCGAAGCGCAGCCGCTCAAGCGCAAACTGGTCGGCTTCACCCTGCCCAAGGGCAGCCCGCAGCCGCTGGAGGGGCATCTGGTGCTGGACGGGGCGGACATCAGCGGCAACGTCACATCCTGCGAATACTCGCAAACCCTGGGGCAGATCATCGGCCTGGCTTACGCCGGTGCCCATCAGGCCACGCCTGGCATGCACATCCCGATCCGCGTGGAGGGCGGTGTGATGGTCAATGCCAAGGTGGTGCCACTGCCGTTTCACGATCCCGACAACCTGCGCCAGGAGCTCTGAGCCATGACCAGTTTGCAAGCCAAAGCTTTTATTTCACCCGGCCCGCGGGCCGAACTGCTGCATACCTGCGCGTTGACTGACCTGACCGATCTGGCACGGGTCGGGTTTCGTGGGGGCGACAGTGCCGCTTGCCTGCAGGTGCGTGGCTACCGCTTGCCGTCGCTACCCAACCAGGCCGTGCGCCAGGAAGACGGTGGCTGGGTAGCGCGCTTGTCGCAGACCGAGTACCTGCTGCTGGGCAGCCTGGCCGACGGCGGTGCACGGGTGGCTGCCGAAGAGGGTGGGTGGGTGCAGGATGCTCGGCGCAACTACCTGCTGCCGCGCCAGGATAGCCATGCCTGGCTGCAGCTGTCGGGGGTGCATTGCAGCGCGGTGATGGCCAAGTTGTGCGGGGTGGACTTGCGCGCCCGGGCGTTTCCCGTTGGGGCGGTGGCGCAGACCTCGGCGGCGCGGATCAACGTGATCGTGCTGAATGTGGGGAGCGATGAGAGGCCGGCGCTGCAGTTGCTGTTTGATCGGGCATCGCTGGCGTATTTCCGTGAAGCGGTGCTGGATGCCATGGATGAGTTCGATGGTGGGTGGGTCGGGGTAGATGAACTGATGCGTTGACCTGCACCGGCCTCTTCGCGGGTAAACCCGCTCCCACAGGGTAATCACTGGGCTTGGGGCTGTGGAGTACCTGTGAGAGCGGGCAGGCCCGCGAAGAAGCCAACGCGGTGGCTGGCACCGGCTGCGCCGGTGTTCGCGGGCTCGCCCGCTCCCACAGGGTCATCACTGGGCTTGGGGGCTCTGGAGTACCTGTGGGAGCGGGCGTGCCCGCGAAGAAGCGCACTCGGTACCGAAGGTCAGAGCTGCACCAAGCGCTCACGCAGGAAGTTCACAAACCCCTGAACCGGCCGCGCCACCTGCCGGTGCTGGGGGTACACCGCCGACAACTGCAGTGCTGGCGGCTGCCACTCATCCAGCACTTTCACCAGTCGCCCATCCGCCAGCGTCTGTCCCACGATGAAGGTTGGCAGATAAGTCACCCCCATCCCGGCAATCGCCGCATCCCTTAGCAGCTCGCCGTTGTTAGCCCGCATCCGCCCGACTACCTGGATCGCCTGTACCTTGCCGCCCTGGCGGAACTGCCACTGCACCTGCCGCGAATGACCATACGGCAGGCAATCATGCCCAGTCAGTTGCTCCGGCCTGGCCGGCACGCCCCGAGCCTTCAGGTACGCCGGGCTCGCACAATACACCCGCTCGACACTGGCAATGCGCCGCGCAATCAGGCTGGAATCCTCCAGCGCACCAATCCGTAGCGCCAGGTCATAGCCCTCGCCGATCAGGTCCACTGCGCGGTCGCTCAAATCCACCTCCACATCCACCTGCGGGTGCAACTGCAGGAACTCGGTCAGCAGGCACCCCAGGTGCGCCATGGCGAACGACAGCGGCGCACTCAGACGCAAGGTGCCACGCAAGGCCTGGGCCTGGCCGCTGATGTCGTGCTCCACCTGCTGCACTTCGCCGAGCAGGCGCAGCGCCGACTGGTAGTAGTGCTGGCCCAGCGGCGTGGCATCCAGGCGCCGCGTGGAGCGGTTGAGCAGGCGCACGCCCAGGCGCTCCTCAAGCTGCATCAGGCGCCGGCTGACCGATTGTTTGGACATTCCCAGGCGGTCGGCAGCCGCAGTGAAACTGCCAGCTTCCATGACCTGGGCAAAGATCCGCATGTCTTCGTAAGGGTTCATTGTCTCGCTCTTGGTGACAGTCAAACGCTTTATAGCGGCTTTTTCCCATCAACGCATCTCCCTAATCTACGCACAAGTCGCAGCGATGGCCCTGAAGGCCAGGCAAGACGCCCACTACCAACATTCAACAGAAAAGGATTCGCTCATGAACATTGTCCACAAAACCCTTACCGCTTCCCTTCTGGCCCTGTCCGTTTCCAGCGCCTTCGCCGCTGGCAGCCCGGGTATCGAACAGCACACCCAGGCCTTCCTCGAAGCCCTGGAACAAGGCGGCGGCAAGCCACTGGAGCAGCTCAGCCCGAAAGACGCCCGCGCGGTGCTGACCGGTGCCCAGGCCTCGGTCAAGGTCGATCTCTCGGGTATCGAGGTGAAGGAACGCGCCATCCAGGCCAACGGCGAGTCGATCAAACTGCAAGTGGTGCGCCCGGCCAACGTGAAGGGTGACCTGCCGGTGTTCATGTTCTTCCACGGTGGCGGCTGGGTGCTCGGCGATTTCCCGACCCACCAGCGGCTGATCCGCGACCTGGTGGTTGGCTCTGGCGCAGTGGCGGTCTACGTCGACTACACCCCGTCGCCGGAAGCGCACTATCCGACGGCGATCAACCAGGCTTACGCCGCCACCCGCTGGGTGGCCGAGCACGGCAAGGAAATTGGCGTGGACGGCAAGCGCCTGGCCGTGGCCGGCAACAGCGTCGGCGGCAACATGGCGGCAGTAGTGGCCTTGAAAGCCAAAGAGGCCGGCACCCCGGCCCTGCGTTTCCAGCTGCTGTTGTGGCCGGTGACCGATGCCAGCTTCGAAACTGCGTCGTACAAGCAGTTTGCCGAGGGGCACTTCCTGACCACCGGGATGATGAAATGGTTCTGGAACAACTACACCACCGACGCCAAGGCCCGGGAACAGATCTACGCCTCGCCGCTGCGGGCCAGCAGTGAACAGCTCAAGGGCCTGCCGCCGGCACTGGTGCAGACGGCCGAGTTCGACGTGCTGCGCGATGAAGGTGAGGCTTATGCTCGCAAGCTGAATGCCGCTGGCGTGACTGTGACCTCGGTGCGGTACAACGGCATGATCCATGACTACGGGCTGCTCAACCCGCTGCATCAGGTGCCGGCCGTGCAAGCGGCCATGCGCCAGGCCGCCGGCGAGCTGAAAGTGCACCTGCAGTAACCTTATCCACGCATGCGGCAGGGCCTGGTGCCCTGCCGGTTCAGGAGGTCCGTCATGCTCACCGTTCGCAACGCCAAAGACCGCGGCCTGGCCTTTCATGGCTGGCTGAAATCGTTCCACACCTTCTCCTTCGGCCACTACCGCAACCCGGACGAGCAAGGGTTCTCGGACCTGCTGGTGATCAACGACGACCGCGTCATCCCCGGCAAGGGCTTTGGCCAGCACCCGCACCGCGACATGGAGATTTTCTCCTACGTGCTGGAAGGCGCGCTGGAGCACAAGGACACGCTGGGCACCGGCTCGGTGATCCGCTCGGGCGATGTGCAGCTGATGAGCGCTGGCCACGGCGTGGCCCACAGCGAGTTCAACCACAGCCAGGTGCAGCCGGTGCACTTCCTGCAGATCTGGATCGTACCGAACGTGCAGGGGGCAACGCCGCGTTACCAGCAACAGCATTTCAGTGCCGAGGAAAAGCGCGGCAAGCTGCGCCTGATCATCTCGCCGGATGGCGCCGAGGGGTCATTGCAGGTAAGGCAGAATGCGCGGGTGTATGCCGGCCTGTTCGACGGTGACGAGCGTGCCACCCTGAACTTGCCGGAAAACCGCCATGCCTATGTGCATGTGGCCCGGGGCAGCATCGAGCTCAATGGGCAAGTGCTGAATGAAGGGGATGGGGTGCGAATGAGGCAGGAACAGGTGCTGGAGCTGGGCAACGGGGTGGATGCCGAGGTGCTGGTGTTCGACCTGCGGCCGCATGAATTGCCGGGCATGCCTTGAGTTTCTGCTTCGACAGTAATGGCCCTATCGCCGGCAAGCCAGCTCCCACAGGTACTGCACAGGTCTTCAAGGCAGTGTTTAACCTGTGGGAGCTGGCTTGCCGGCGATAGGGCCAACAGCCATCACTCAGGGCTCGAACCCTTCGACGATGATCACCTCAGCCTTCGCCACCCCCTGGCGATGGCTGCAAGCCTCCTGGTACAGCTCGGACCGGTAACACGCCAGCGCCTGCTCGTACGAATCGAACTCGATCACCACGCTACGCTGAGGGGTAGGCCGCCCTTCCATTGCCTCGCTACGCCCGCCACGGGCCAGGAAACGGCCGCCGAATGCCTTGAAGGCAGCCGGGGCGCGCTGGGTGTACTGCTGGTATTGCTCGGGATCGTTCACGTCCACATGGGCGATCCAATAGGCCTTCATGCGCTGCTCTCCTGTTACGGCGATATTTGTGTATGATGGTATACCATAATAATCATCCCACCACAGTGAGCGTGCAACATGGCTTTCAACACCATCGAAGAACTCCTCGAGGACTACCGGCAAGGCAAGATGGTCCTGCTGGTGGATGACGAGGACCGGGAAAACGAAGGCGATCTGCTGATCGCCGCCGAGCGTTGCGACGCCCAGGCCATCAACTTCATGGCCCGTGAAGCGCGCGGGCTGATCTGCCTGACGCTGACCGACGATCACTGTCAACGTCTGGGCCTGGAGCAGATGGTGCCGGCCAACGGCAGCGTTTTCAGCACCGCCTTCACCGTGTCGATCGAGGCTGCCACGGGCGTTACCACCGGTATTTCCGCTGCTGATCGGGCACGTACGGTGGCAGCGGCGATGGCCCCCAATGCCCGCCCGGAAGACCTGGTGCAACCCGGCCACATCTTCCCCCTGCGCGCCCGTGAAGGCGGTGTACTGACGCGCGCCGGCCACACCGAAGCCGGCTGCGACCTGGCGCGCCTGGCCGGGTTCACCCCGGCGTCGGTTATCGTCGAAGTACTCAACGATGACGGCACCATGGCCCGCCGCCCGGACCTGGAGGTGTTCGCTGCCCGGCACGGCATCAAGATAGGCACCATCGCCGACCTCATCCACTACCGCCTGAGCACCGAGCAGACCATCAAGCGCATCGGCGAACGCGAACTGCCGACCGTGCATGGCACCTTCCGCCTGGTCACCTACGAAGACCGCATCGAAGGTGGCGTACACATGGCCATGGTCATGGGCGATATCCGCCGCGAGCAGCCGACCCTGGTGCGAGTGCATGTGATCGACCCGCTGCGCGACCTGGTCGGCGCCGAATACGCCGGCCCCGCCAACTGGACGCTTTGGGCGGCGCTGCAGAAGGTGGCCGAGGAAGGCGCCGGCGTGGTGGTGATCCTGGCCAACCATGAGTCCTCGCAGGCGCTGCTGGAGCGCGTGCCGCAGCTGACCCAGCCGGTGCGGCCTTACCAGCGTGGGCAATCGAAGGTGTACTCGGAGGTGGGTACAGGCGCGCAGATTCTGCAGGATCTGGGCGTGGGCAAGCTGCGCCACCTGGGCCCGCCGCTGAAATACGCGGGGCTGGCGGGGTATGAGCTGGAGGTCGTGCAAAGCATCCCCTTCGAGCCCGGACTGGTGAGCTGATACAGGCCCGTGTAGGAGCGGCCTTGTGTCGCGAAAGGGCCGCGAAGCGGCCCCGACAATTCATGTGTCGACGCTGAAATCCGGGGGCCGCTTTGCGGCCCTTTCGCGACACAAGGCCGCTCCTACAAAGGTTCGCGGCAACTTGCAGAGGACGGAGTGATGGCCGGTAGCCTCATACCTCTTGCCAAAAGTTTGGAATACCATAATATGATATCCCGTAGACCTTGAATCTGCAGGCCGGCACCTACAATCAAAAACGGCCAAAAAACACTTTGTTTTAGCTGCTCCCCGAACACTATTGGCGGGCGCACCACAAGCCCCGCCTCGAATAACAAAAGCAACGAGGGCGTAACCATGCTGTTGAGCAAACGTGTAACCGCAGTGCTGTCCGCCAGCCTGCTGACCCTGGCATGTCAGGCTGCCCAGGCCGCCGACAGCCTGAACTTCGTCAGCTGGGGCGGTACCACCCAGGACGCCCAGAAAGAAGCGTGGGCCGTACCTTTCACCAAAGCCACCGACATCAAAGTCGTCCAGGACGGCCCCACCGACTATGGCAAGCTCAAGGCCATGGTCGAAAGCGGCAACGTGCAGTGGGACGTGGTCGACGTCGAAGCCGACTTCGCCCTGCGTGCCGCCAGCGAAGGCCTGCTCGAACCCCTCGATTTCACCCAGATCAAGCGCGACAAGATCGACCCGCGCTTCGTCTCCGACCATGGCGTCGGCTCGTTCTTCTTCTCCTTCGTGCTCGGCTACAACGAAGGCAAGCTAGGTGCCAACAAACCGGTGGACTGGACCGCCCTGTTCGATACCAAGACCTACCCCGGCAAGCGCGCCCTGTACAAATGGCCCAGCCCAGGCGTACTGGAACTGGCCCTGCTGGCTGACGGCGTAGCCCCCGACAAGCTGTACCCGCTGGACCTGGACCGCGCCTTCAAGAAGCTCGACACCATCAAGAAAGACATCGTCTGGTGGGGCGGTGGCGCCCAGTCGCAGCAACTGCTGGCCTCGGGTGAAGCCTCGCTCGGCCAGTTCTGGAACGGCCGCGTCTATGCCCTGCAGCAAGACGGTGCACCGGTGGGCGTGAGCTGGAAGCAGAACCTGGTCATGGCCGACTTCCTGGTCATCCCCAAAGGTGCCAAGAACAAGGACGCGGCCATGAAGTTCCTGGCCAACGCCAGCAGCGCCGAAGGCCAGGCCGAGTTCGCCAACAAGACCGCCTACGCGCCGGTGAACGTCGACAGCGTGGCCAAGCTGGACAAAGACCTTGCGCAGAACCTGCCGACCGCCTACGCCCAGGACCAGGTCACCCTCGACTTCGCCTACTGGGCCAAGAACGGCCAGGCCATCGCAGCCCGCTGGAATGAGTGGTTGGTCAAATGAAAGTCGCCATCAACGCCCTGCATAACGCGCAAGGTGCCCCCACGGGCACCGGCGCCCCGGGAACGGCCCCCCGCCGCGTCAGCCTGAGCCAGCGCTGGAAAGGCAGCCGCAATCTGCTGCCGGCGCTACTGTTCCTTGGCCTGTTCTTCTTCGCCCCGCTCGCCGGCCTGTTGCTGCGCGGTGTGCTGGAGCCGACGCCGGGCCTGGGCAACTACGAGCAGCTGTTCGCCAACTCGGCCTATGCGCGGGTGCTTTTCAACACCTTCTCGGTGGCCGGCGTGGTCACCCTGATCAGCGTGCTGCTGGGCTTCCCGCTGGCCTGGGCAATTACCCTGGTGCCCAAGGGCTGGGGCCGCTGGTTGCTGAACATCGTGCTGCTGTCGATGTGGACCAGCCTGCTGGCGCGCACCTACTCGTGGCTGGTGCTGCTGCAGAGCTCGGGGGTGATCAACAAGGCGTTGATGGCCATGGGTATCATCGATGCCCCGCTGGAAATGGTGCACAACCTGACCGGCGTGGTGATCGGCATGAGCTACATCATGATCCCGTTCATCGTGCTGCCGCTGCAGGCGACCATGCACGCCATCGACCCGATGGTGCTGCAGGCCGGCTCGATCTGTGGCGCCAGCCCGTGGACCAATTTCTGGAAAGTGTTCCTGCCGCTGTGCCGCTCGGGGCTGTTCTCCGGGGCACTGATGGTGTTCGTGATGTCGCTCGGTTACTACGTCACCCCGGCCCTGCTGGGCGGTGCACAGAACATGATGCTGCCCGAGTTCATCATCCAGCAGGTGCAGTCGTTCCTCAACTGGGGCCTGGCCAGCGCCGCCGCCGCACTGCTGGTGGTGATCACCCTGGTGCTCTTCTACCTGTACCTGAAGCTGCAGCCGGAATCCCCGGTTGGCAACGCGAGGTAAACCGCCATGCTCCTGTCTCCCAATGCCATGGGCCGCCCGCTGCGTACGGGCCTGTACCTGACCACCGGGGTCATCGCGGCCTTCCTGCTGCTGCCGGTGGTGTTCATCGTGTTGCTGTCGTTCGGCTCGTCGCAGTGGCTGGTGTTCCCGCCGCCGGGCTGGACCTTCAAGTGGTACGGCCAGTTCTTCTCCAACCCGGAGTGGATGGACGCCGCGCTGGCCAGCCTGAAGGTGGCCGTGCTGACCACCATCGCCGCCGTGCTGCTCGGCCTGCCCACCGCGTTTGCCCTGGTGCGTGGCCGCTTCCCGGGCCGCGAGCTGCTGTACGGGCTGTTCACCATGCCGATGATCGTGCCACTGGTGATCATTGCCGTGGCGGTGTACGCGCTGTTCCTCAAGCTCGGCTACACCGGCACGCTGTTCGCCTTCGTGGTCAGCCACGTGATCGTCGCCCTGCCCTTCACCATTATCTCGATCATCAATTCGCTGAAGCTGTTCGACCAGTCCATCGAGGATGCTGCGGTGATCTGCGGCGCCTCGCGCCTGCAGGCGATCTTCAAGGTGACCTTCCCGGCGATTCGCCCGGGGATGATCGCCGGCGGCCTGTTCGCCTTCCTGGTGTCGTGGGATGAAGTGGTGCTGAGCGTGATGATGGCCAGCCCCGACCTGCAGACCTTGCCGGTGAAGATGTGGACCACCCTGCGCCAGGACCTCAGCCCGGTCATCGCCGTGGCCTCGACCCTGCTGATCGGCCTGTCGCTGCTTGTCATGTTCATTGCCGCCGCCTTGCGCCGGCGCACCGAAGCCAACGCCTGAGCGCGCGGAGAAAACAACAATGAGTGCAGTGATCAAAGACAACGCGCACGGCAAGACCCTGGTCAGCCTGCGCGGCCTGAACAAGCACTACGGCGACTTCACCGCCGTGGACAACCTCGACCTGGAAATCCAGGACGGCGAGTTCCTGACCTTCCTCGGTTCCAGCGGCTCGGGCAAGTCCACCACCCTGTCGATGCTGGCAGGCTTCGAAACGCCGAGCAGCGGCGAGATCCTGGTCGATGGCCAGTCACTGGTCAACGTGCCGCCGCACAAGCGTGACATCGGCATGGTGTTCCAGCGCTATTCGCTGTTCCCGCACCTGAACGTGCGCGACAACATCGGCTTTCCGCTGGCCATTCGCAAGCTTAGTGCCAGCGAAACCAGCAAGCGCGTCGATGCCATGCTCAAGCTGGTGCAGCTGGAGAAGTTCGCCCACCGCAAGCCGTCGCAGATGTCCGGTGGCCAGCAGCAGCGCGTGGCTATCGCCCGGGCGCTGGTGTACGAACCGCGCATCCTGCTGATGGACGAACCGCTCGGCGCGCTGGACAAGAAGCTGCGCGAAGACCTGCAGGACGAACTGCGCCAGTTGCACCGGCGCCTGGGCATCACCATCGTCTACGTCACCCACGACCAGGAAGAAGCCATGCGCCTGTCCCAGCGCATCGCCATCTTCAGCCATGGCAAGATCGTCGGCCTGGGCACCGGTTACGACCTGTACCAGAACCCGCCGAATGCCTTCGTCGCCTCGTTCCTGGGCAACTCCAACTTCCTGCGGATCAAGGCCAGCAGCAATGGCGCGGGCAGCTTCGAGGGCCAGCCGGTGGCCATCCGCCTGACCCCGGGCCTGGCCGCCTCGCAGGATGCACTGATCATGGTGCGCCCGGAAAAGGCCCTGGCCCTGACCGCCGAACAAGCCGCGCGCGAGCCGCTGCCGGCGGGCTGGAACGAGGTCAGTGCCAAGGTTGGTGAAGTGCTGTTCCTGGGCGAGAGCCAGACCTGCCATGTGGTGACAGCGGGCGGTACCGAGCTGACGGTAAAGGCGTTGTCGGCGGCGGGCATGCCGATGCAGCCGGGGGATACCGTGAAGGTGCGCTGGGCGGTGGCGGATGCGTGCATCTATACCGAGTGGGCAGAAAGTGACCTGAGCAAGTCTGCCGGGGCGCATTGATACCGCTGGGGCCGCTTTGCGGCCCTTTCGCCGGCAAGCCAGCTCCCACAGGTACAGCGCAGATTTCAGGATTGGCACGGCCCCTGTGGGAGCTGGCTTGCCGGCGATGGGCTGCACAGCAGCCCCATTAACGCGAACTTACAAGCATCAGGCAAAGCCCACTGCCCCATGGACTGTCACATTATCATCACGCCACTGTCGTAATCTGCCGGCCATCTCTATGCCATAGGCCTTCCGGCATGCCCCGCCTGCTTGTCTTGCTGCTCACCCTGCTACCGCTGGCGACCCTGGCCGAGCCCGCTCACCTGCGCGTCCAAGGCTCCAACACCATCGGCGCGGCCTTGCTGCCGGCGCTGGTGCAAGGGCAATTGCGCGCGCAGCAAGCTACCGCCATCGAACAATACCCGGGCAAGCTGGCCAACGAGACTGTCATCACCGCTCGCGATACGCGTGGCCAGCCTTTGCGCATCGACATCGCCGCACACGGTTCCAGCACCGGCTTCGTCGCCCTGGGCCATGGCGAGGCCGACCTGGCCGCCGCGTCGCGGCCTATCAACGACAACGAAGCAAGCCAACTGCAGGCTTTGGGCGACCTGCGCGCCGCTGCCGCCGAACAAGTCATCGGCCTGGATGGCGTCGCGGTCATCGTTCACCCCGACAACCCGCTGCCACAGCTCACCACGGGGCAACTGGCACAGATCTTTGCCGGGCAGATCCAGCGCTGGGAGCAATTGGGTGTTGCCGGCGGGGCCATCCACCTGTACGCCCGTGACGACCGCTCCGGCACCTTTGAGACCTTCAAGGCCCTCGTGCTGGAACCCCAGCAAAGCGAACTTTCAGCCAAGGCCCAACGTTTCGAGTCCAGCGACGAGCTGGCCGCGCGAGTGAGCACCGACCGCCAGGCCATCGGTTTCAGCAGCCTGGCGGCGGTGCATGGGGCCAAGGTGCTGGCGGTGGCCGAAGGTGACGCGCCGGCCATGCTGCCGGAGCGTGCACTGGTGGCCAGCGAGGACTACCCGCTATCGCGGCGCCTGTATTTCTATCTGCCGGCCAACCCCAAGCCCCAGGCCAAGGCCCTGGCCGATTTCGCTCAGAGCCCGGCGGGCCAGGCGATCGTCGCCCAGCAGGGTTTCGTTTCGCAGCAGATCAAGGCCCAATCTGTAGCACCCCAGGCCGACATGCCGCCGCGCTATCGCACCCTGGCCCAGCAGGCACAGCGGTTGAGCGTTAACTTCCGCTTTCAGGAAGGCAGCGCCAGCCTCGACAACAAGGCCCTGCGCGATGTCCAGCGCGTTGCCGACTACCTGCGCCAAGCGGGCAAGTTGCAGCGCAAGGCGGTGCTGGTGGGCTTTGGCGACCCCAAGGAAACACCCGGTCGCGCCGCCCTACTGTCCCGCCTAAGGGCCCAGGCGGTGCGCCGCGAGCTGGCGCGCGATGGCGTGGAGGTGCTGGAGGTGACCGGGATGGGAGATGAATTGCCAGTGGCAGGGAACGAACTGGAGCAAGGGCGACTGCGCAATCGCCGGGTGGAAGTGTGGGTGCATTGATCTGAAAGCAGCACACATCCCTGTAGGAGCAGCCTTGTGCTGCGAAGAGGCCAGTATGGCCAACACATTTGTGCAAGGTTGACCGGCCTCTTCGCAGCACAAGGCTGCTCCTACAAGAAGCGTGCTTAAGTGTGTGCCGTGCTTGGCAAAGAAATGTAACAGCTCCCCATTCGGCATCACCGGCAAACGGGTCTAGGCTCAAGCCCATGTGATACCGGGCCCCTCTGACGGCTGCCAGGCCGCCATGTCGGATCACTGTTGCCATGCAACGTCGACATTCAAGGAGGGGCTCATGACAGCTCTACACACATTCCTCACCACCCCGTTCCTCGGCACCAGCACCTGGTTGTGGCTGGTGTTCATGGCCATCGTCATCGGTTTGCTGGTACTCGATCTCGGCGTGCTGCACCGCCACGACCGGGAAATCGAAATGCGCGAGAGCCTGCTGCTGTATTCGGGCTATTTCAGCGTCGGCGTGCTGTTCGGCGTCGGTGTCTGGTACCAGTTGGGCGCGCAGTCGGCGCTGGAGTTCTACACCGGGTTCCTGGTCGAACAGTCGCTGTCGATGGACAACGTGTTCGTCATGGCGATGATCTTCAGCTATTTCGCCATCCCCCGCCGCTACCAGCACCGCGTGCTGTTCTGGGGCATCCTCGGGGTGGTGTTCCTGCGGGCGATCATGATCGGCGTGGGCGCGGCGCTGGTGCAGAACTTCGCCTGGGTACTGTATATCTTCGGTGCCTTCCTGCTGTTTACCGGGGTGAAGATGGCGCTGTCGAAGGAAGATAGCCGCCCCGACCTGGCCAACAACCCGATCCTCAAGTTCGTGCGCCGGCACATGCGGGTCACCGAGCAGATTCACGGCTCGCACTTCTTCGTGCAGCAGACCCCGCCCGGGCAGCACAAGGCGCTACGCCATGCCACCCCGCTGTTCATGGCGCTGGTGCTGATCGAACTGGCCGACCTGGTGTTCGCCGTCGACAGCGTCCCGGCAATCTTCGCCATCACCCAGGACCCGTTCATCGTCTACACCTCCAACATCTTCGCCATCCTCGGCTTGCGCTCGTTGTATTTTGCGCTGGCGGCGCTGATGCACCGGTTCGTTTACCTCAAGTACGCGCTCGCGCTGGTGCTGATCTTCATTGGCTGCAAGATCTTCTACCACGGCATGGTGGGCAAGGTGCCGGCATTGCTGTCGCTGGGGGTGACGTTCGGGTTGTTGCTGGGTGGGGTGGTGGTTTCGTTGGTCAAGACGCGGGGGGAAAAGCCGGAAATCAAGAATGGTCAATCCAAGCAGCCTTCAAATGCCGATCGTACAGTCAGCGAGAAGGAGGAAGACCCGCAGATGCGGGTCTGACCATCCAGAGGAACCAGTGAGCCTTCAAGGGCGTCTTCGCGGGCAAGCCCGCTCCTACAGATATTGTGCACAGCTTGGAGGCGGCACAGTACCTGTGGGAGCGGGCAAGCCCGCGAAGAGGCCGGAACAAGCCGGTAAATCATCGTCCGCTACGTATCATCTCCGCCGGCACGTACTTGCCGATCTCATACTTGCCAATCGCCGCCCGGTGCACTTCATCTGGCCCGTCGGCCAGGCGCAAGGTGCGCTGCATGGCGTACATGTAAGCCAGCGGGAAATCGCCACTCACCCCTGCCCCCCCATGAATCTGGATCGCGCGGTCGATCACCTTCAATGCCACGTTCGGCGCCACTACCTTGATTTGCGCAATCTCGCTGCGGGCCACCTTGTTGCCGACCGTGTCCATCATGTAGGCCGCTTTCAACGTCAGCAGCCGGGCCATGTCGATCTCCATGCGCGAGTCGGCAATCTTGTCGACGTTGCCGCCCAGACGCGCCAGTGGCCGGCCGAAGGCGGTACGCTCCACCGAGCGCTTGCACATCAGTTCCAGCGCGCGCTCGGCCATGCCGATCGAGCGCATGCAGTGGTGGATACGGCCGGGGCCAAGGCGCCCCTGGGCAATTTCGAAGCCACGGCCTTCACCCAGGATCACGTTCTCATACGGTACCCGCACATTCTCGAAGAGCACCTCGGCGTGGCCATGGGGAGCATCGTCATAGCCGAACACCGGCAGCGGGCGGACGATCTTCACCCCAGGCGCATCGGTGGGCACCAGCACCATCGAGTGCTGCTGGTGGCGTGGCCCTTCAGGGTCGGACAGGCCCATGAAGATCATTACCTTGCAGCGCGGGTCGCAAGCGCCGGAGGTCCACCACTTGCGGCCGTTGATTACCCATTGGTCACCGTCACGCACGGCGGTGGCGGCCATGTTGGTGGCATCCGAGGAGGCCACGTCCGGTTCGGTCATGGCGAACGCCGAACGGATCTCGCCACGCAGCAGCGGCTCCAGCCACTGGCGCTTCTGCGCTTCACTGCCATAGCGCACCAGCACTTCCATGTTGCCGGTGTCCGGCGCCGAGCAGTTGAACGGCTCCGGGCCGAGCAACGAACGACCCATGATTTCCGCCAGCGGGGCGTATTCCAGGTTGCTCAGGCCGGCACCGTATTCCGATTCGGGCAGGAACAGGTTCCACAGCCCTTCAGCGCGGGCCTTGGCCTTGAGTTCTTCCATGATCGCGGTGGGCTGCCAGCGGTCACCCTCGGCGACCTGGCGCTCGAACACCGCCTCGGCGGGGTAGACATAGGCCTCCATGAACGCGCTGACGCGCTCACGCAGTGCCTGGACCTTGGGCGAATAGGCGAAATCCATCGGGGCTACCTTCACGGTTCGGAGTACATGGGCCAGAGCCTAGAGCAGCATGGCCTCATCCACCTAGCCTATTTTCCGCGTGTATAAACATTCATAACCGATATATGATCGGCCAATAATTCCAACAAAGAGCGGCGCCCATGAACCTCAGCAAGGTCGACCTCAACCTGTTCATCGTGTTCGATGCGATCTACACCGAAGCCAACCTGACCCGCGCCGGGCAGATCGTCGGCATCACCCAGCCGGCAGTGTCCAACGCCCTTTCGCGGCTGCGCGAAACCTTCAACGACCCGCTGTTCGTGCGTACCGCGCAAGGCATGGTGCCCACGCCCATGGCGCAGAACATCATCGGCCCGGTGCGCAACGCCCTGGCACTGCTGCGCACCTCGGTGCAGGAAAGCCGCATCTTCAACCCGCAACAGGCCAACAAGACTTTCCGCATCAGCATGACCGACCTGACCGAAGCGGTCATCCTGCCGCCGCTGTTCCAGCGCTTGCGCCGCCTGGCGCCGGCGGTGCTGATCGAAAGCTTTTTGTGCAAGCGCCGCGAGACCACCAAGGAACTTGCCGCCGGCCGCCTGGACTTCGCCATCGACGCACCGTTGAACACCGACCCGCAGGTACGCCACGTCAAACTGATGCAAGACCGCTATGTCTGCGCCCTGCGCCAGGGCCACCCGCTGGCCGACAGCAAGCTGACCCTCGACAACTACCTGGGCATGACCCACATCCATATTTCCAGCCGCCGCAACGGCCTGGGCTATGTCGACCTGGCCCTGGGCAAGATGGGCGTGCAGCGCAAGGTTGCCTTGCGCTCGCAGCATTACCTTATGGCCTCGCAGGTGTTGCAGCAGACCGACATGGCGATGACCGTCCCCGAGCGCTTCGCCCGCCGCCATCAGTTGCGTTACCAGCCACTGCCGGTCGAGGTGCCTGCGCTGGAAACGCACCTGTACTGGCATGAAAGCACCGATCAGGACCCGGCCAACCGCTGGATGCGCGAGCAGATCACCGAGTTGTGCGAACGTGTGGTGGCCGAGGAAGAGAGGGCCTCGGAACCAGCCTGAACAGAATGGCGGGATGCGGAGAAAAAAATTCCAAGAAAAACTTGATAGATAGAAATTTTTCTTGATCATTTCCAGAATAGAGCCGCTGGAAGTGAAAAATATCTCCGAAGTAGCGGGTACGCTTGCTCCAACGATTGCCGATTTCACGGCGACAGACACGGACCCGCCCTCATGCCCAGCGCCCCGCTCTATTTCGATTACGCCGCCACCACTCCGGTCGACGACCGGGTCATCGAAACCATGCTCGCCTGCCTTGGCAGCCAGGGCAACTTCGGCAACCCGGCGTCCAGTGGCCATGCCTTCGGCCAGGCAGCCCGCCACGCCGTGGAGCAGGCCCGTCAGCAAGTGGCCGAACGCGTCGGCGCGCAGGCCGATGCACTGGTCTGGACCTCAGGTGCGACCGAGTCCAACAACCTGGCGCTCAAGGGCATTGCCCAGGGCCTCGGCCAGCCCGGGCACCTGATCACCAGCCAACTGGAACACAAGGCCGTGCTCGATACGGTGGCCGAACTGGAGCGCCAGGGTTGGGCCGTTACCCGCCTGGCACCGGATGCCGCCGGCCTGATTCAGCCTGCGGCGGTGCAGGCAGCGTTGCGCGCCGACACCCGCCTGGTATCGCTGATGGCGGTGAACAATGAACTGGGCACGATCACCGACTTTGCCGCGATTGGCGAACAGGTACGTGCCCACGGTGCCCTGCTGCACGTGGATGCGGCGCAGGCGGTGGGCAAACTGGCCATCGACCTGAACGCCATGGCCGTGGACCTGATGTCGTTCTCGGCGCACAAGGTGTATGGGCCCAAGGGCATCGGTGCGCTCTACGTGGGGCCACGCGCCCGCACGCTGATGCGTGCGCAGATGCACGGGGGCGGCCATGAGCAAGGCCTGCGTTCCGGCACCCTGGCGACCCACCAGATTGCCGGCATGGGCAGTGCCTTTGCCCTGGCCGGCCAGCCCGGCGACAGCGAACACCTGCGCCTCGAACAATTGGCCAGGCGCCTGCGTGAAGGCCTGCTGGCCCTGCCCGGCGTCACCCTCAACGGCTGCGCCAAACAACGCATTCCCCATACGCTGAACCTGTGTATCGACAGCAAGGGCTTCAACAGCGCGGCGCTGGCCAGCGAGCTGGCGTTGTCAACCACCTCGGCCTGCAATTCGGCGAGCAATGCAGCCTCGCATGTGCTGCTCGCGTTGGGGCTGGATGAACGCCAGGCACGTAACAGCGTGCGCCTGAGCATCGGGCGTTTCAGCAACGAGGCCGAAGTGGACAAGGCCCTCGAAGTGTTTGGCCGGGTGCTGACAGCGGCGTCAGCGGCACTTTGGTGAAACTTCCCTAAAACAGCCGGCTGTCCGGGGTGAAGTCCTCGACCTCGAGCCTGGCGCTGTTTGCCTGCAGATGGCGCGGGTTGAACAGGTAATTGGTGGTGCTGGGCATGATCGCGCTCGGCACCGGCAGCAGCAACGCCGAACACTCATCCAGAAAACGGTTGCCCAGGCCCCGGGTCAGTTCGGTCTGGCTCGACCAGCCAGGCTGCAAGGCAGGCAACTGCGCTTGCGAAACGGTGTCGGGCAACTCGATACGCAGCAGCCGCATGGTGGTGGGGAAATCCTCAGGGTCGATCTCCAGGTGCACCAGCACCTCCAGCATTGCCCCGGCCGGGCTGGTGGCGGCATATACCACTGGCCGGCCCGCCTGGTGCCAGCGGCCGCTGACACGCAAGCCGCCCGTTCCGCTCAAGTCTGCATAGGCGCTGATACGCCACAGAATCACAGGCCGAAGCCCTCGGCGATCTGCAGCAACATCTCCTCGACCTGGGTGGTGCCCTGCTGGGTGGTGAGCATCTGCATCGGCGTCAGCCCCGAGAAGCGCTCCTTGGGCTTGGACAGCCAGCGTTTTGCCTTGCCCGCTTCACCGAACACGGCTTCGGCCATGGCGGTGATATGGGCCGAGCGGAACAGCCGGTCGCTTTCTTCCACGGTCAGCGGCTGGTCACGTTCGATGCGGGTTTTCAGCGTGCGCAGGGGAATGATCTGGTCACGCTCCACAGGGGTGAACACGCCGAGTTCGGTCAGTTTCACCAGCCAGGTGGCAGCGAAGCCATGGGTGATACGGGTGTGGATTTCGAAGTCACTGGCGAGTTCGGGGATTTCCAGCAGTGCATGCAGGCGCGCCCGGTACTCGTGGTAACCATTGTCGCGAAGCACTTCGGCAAGCATGGCGCTCTCCTTTCCGGCGTTTGCCGACAAGTATGCGGCATATGCCGGATTTTGCAAGCCGACCGGAAAGACGGGGCCGCAGAGCGGCCCCGGCAACCTCACAGGAAGGTGAACACCTGCGAAGCCGGCAACCGCGACTTGTTCAGCCCGGCATTGAAGTCCGCCTCGCTGCGATAGCCCAGGCTGAGAATGACCACACTGGTGAACCCACGCTCACGCAAGCCCAGCTCGGCATCGAGAATCTTGCTGTCGAAGCCTTCGATCGGGGTGGCATCCAGCCCATGTGCCGCAGCCCCCAGCAAGGCAGTACCCAACGCCAGGTAGGTCTGCTTTTCCATCCAGTGCTGCAGGTCCTTCTGATCGAAGCGGTGCAGGTCGACGTAATGCCGGCGGCTCTGGTTCTGCCCGGCACGCGCCTGCTCATCGCGGAAGCGGCCATCGGCGCCTTCCTGGTGGAGCACGGCATCCAGGTGCGCTTCGGTCATCTCGGTTCGGGTGCAGAACACGATCACATGCGAGGCATCGAGGATCTTCGGCGAATTGTAGGCATAGCGCTCTGTGGTGCTCTTGGCCAGGCGAGCCTTGCCTTCGGCGCTGTCGGCAACGATGAAATGCCACGGCTGCGAGTTGACCGAGGAAGGGCTATGGCGCAGTTGTTCGAGCAAGGCATCGACAGTCGCCTGGGGAATGCGGCGCGAGGCATCGTAGGCTTTGGTGGTGTAGCGGCGCTTGGCCAGCGAGACGGTATCCATGCAACAACTCCGGGAATGAACAGGGGATTTGCCGGGCATCTTATCTTTCCTGCAGAAAAGAAAAACCGGCACAATGCAGCAACACTTTCATCCCTGGAGTGAAAATGCTGCGCATCGCCGACCTCGAACTGTTCGTCCGCAGCAGCGTGCTGGGCAGCTTTACCGCCGCCGCCCATGAGGCCGAACTGCTGCCGGGGCAGGTGGCCGCCGCGATCAAGCGCCTGGAGCGCGACCTGGATGTGCGCCTGTTCGCCCGCACTACCCGCAGCCTGCGCCTGACCGCCGAAGGCGAGTTGTACCTGCCGACTGCCCTGAATGTGCTGGAGAGCCTGCGCCAGGGGCGTGAAGACCTGCATGGCAACGCCAACACCCTGCGCGGTACTCTGCAGGTTTCGGCACCGTCCGACCTGGGCCGCAACATGTTGCTGCCGTGGCTGAGCGCCTTCCGCCGCGAGCACCCGGCCCTGCACCTTCGCTTCTTCCTGTCTGACCAGATTGCCGACCTCAACCGCGACCCGGTAGATGTGGCGATCCGCTACGGCCTCAACCAGGACGCCAACTACATTGCCCTGCCGCTGGCAGACTGGAACCGCCGGGTGCTGGTGGCGGCGCCCGACTACCTGGCCCGTCACGGCCGCCCCCTCACGCCCGACGCCCTGCAGCAGCATGCCTGCCTGCTGTATATGCAGCACAACCGGGTCTAC
Organism: Pseudomonas sp. 13159349; assembly: GCF_013305685.1. Classification (NCBI taxonomy): domain Bacteria; kingdom Pseudomonadati; phylum Pseudomonadota; class Gammaproteobacteria; order Pseudomonadales; family Pseudomonadaceae; genus Pseudomonas; species Pseudomonas sp. 13159349. Next base: position 3,736,570 of record NZ_CP045553.1, read on the forward strand.
GACAAGTGGCGGGTGGGCAACCGCACCGTGCAGGTGCGTGGGCCGCTGATCAGCGACGATGCCGACGTGATCCGCCGCCTGGCCTTGCAGGGCGAAGGCATCGTCTACAAGTCGTGGCTGGACGTAAGCGCCAACATCGCGGCCGGCGAACTGGAAATCATCCTGCCCGAGCACTTTGGTGAACCCGCCCCGGTCACCCTGGTGTGCCCGCACCGAAAGCAGCTCACGCCCGCAGTGGCGCAACTGCATCTGTGGCTGCGCGAACGCTTCGAGGCCTTGCGTAACCGGGCGCTGGCCAACGGTTGCACAATCGTTCCAGACTGAGCCTGGCCGTTGCGCTAAGGTAACGATTTCTGCCACGGCACGCCCCCATGAGCAACTGGATCGACCTCAAGCAAGACGCCGACACCGGCATCGAGTCGGTCCGCGCGCATTTCGTGGGGCATGCCTACGACCCGCACTGGCACGACAGCTTCCTGGTTGGCGTTACCGAGCAGGGCGTGCAGCAATTCGATTGCCGGCGAGTGCGCCATCGCAGCACGCCGGGGAACGTATTCCTGCTGGAGCCCGGTGAAATCCATAACGGCCATGCGCCCACCGAGGACGGCTTCACCTATTCGACCCTGTACCTGGAACCCACCTGGGTGGACAGCCAACTGCGGGCACTTTTCGAACACGCGCCGGGCGACAGCCTGCCCAGCTTCGCCGATACCTTGTGCCACGATGAGCGCCTGGCGCGTGCCACTGCCCTCGCCTTCCAGGCCGTGCATACCCAGGACTTGCGCATTGTCCGGCAGACGGCCATGGACGACCTGCTGGCCTGCCTGACCCGCCACCTGCACTGGCGCCGGCGCCTGAACCCGGACCCGCGCCTGCCGCTGACCGCGCAGCGCGCGCGGGATTACCTGCACGCCAACCTGGAGCGCGACATCGGCCTGGAAGACCTGGCCCAAGCCTGTGGCATCGACCGCTTCCGCCTCACCCGCGCATTCAAGGCCGCATTCGGCCTGGCGCCGCATGCCTATCTGATCCAGCTGCGCCTGGCCCGGGCGCGGCGCCTGCTCGCCCAGGGCCAGACTCCCACCGAAGTGGCCATGGCCCTGGGCTTTGCCGACCAGAGCCACCTGGGGCGCTGGTTCCGCCGTGCCTACCAGCTGACCCCGGCCGACTACCGCAGGCGCTGCTCAAACCTTCCAGACTGAAAGGCGGCGGGCAGCGAGCATGGTGCTTCGTTTATCCGGAGCCCTTGATCATGTCGCAGTCGTTGTTGCCCTTCATCCTGTTTGCGTTGGTATCCAGCATCAGCCCCGGGCCGACCAACCTGTTGATTCTTGCCCATGGGGCCCGCTTTGGCCTGTGCGCGAGCCTGGCGCCGGTCGTTGCGGCCTGCGGTGCCGCAGCGGCGATCGTGCTGATGGTGGGCCTGGGGCTGGGTGAACTGCTGCTGCGCCACCCGCTGGCCCAGCAGTTGATGAGCTGGACCGGGGTTTTGTGGTTGAGCTGGCTGGCGTGGAAGATGCTGCGCAGTGCCGCCGCTCCGCTGCAGGCGACCACGGCGCAAGGCTTCAGCGCACTCAGCGCAGCCTCGTTGCAAGTGGTCAACCCCAAGGTGTGGTTGATGGCCGTGGCGGTGGTCGGGGTGTTTGCCTCGCCGTCGTTGCCGGTATGGCAGCTGGCGCTGGTGTTCTGGCTGATTGCCCTGCCATGCATGGCGGCGTGGGCGCTGCTGGGGGTGGGCAGCGCGCGATGGTTGCAGGCACCGCGGCGGTTGCGGGTGTTCAACCAGGTGTTGGCGGGGCTGCTGTTGATTTCTGCATGGGCTGCCGTACTGGCTTGAGCCTGTAGGAGCGGCCTTGTGTCGCGATAGGGCTGCGCAGCAGCCCCCGGCGATATTCGCTGTGACGCTGAAATCCGGGGCCGCTGCGCGCCCCATCGCGACACAAGGCCGCTCCTACAAAGAACGCGCCAGCGCCAGGTCAGTGCGTCAGCGCCTCGCGGAACTGCCGGGTGCTGGCCACAGCCAGCAGCAACCCGGCCACTGCCACGCTACCGCCCACCAGGCCGATATCCGCCACATCCAGCTGGCTGCTGACGATACTGCCCAGCAACGCGCCACCGCCAATACCGATGTTGTAGATACCCGAGAACAGCGCCATGGCCACATCGGTGGCATCGGACGCCAGTTTCAGGGTCTTGGATTGCAGCGACAGGCTGAAGCTGAGGATCGCCACACCCCAGAACATGCTCAACGCGGCGAAAACATAGAAGTTGCCCGACAGCGGCAACAGCAGCAACAGGCACGCCGCCAGCAGGCCGATCGAACCTACCAGGAAGCCATGCGGGAAGCGGTCGCTGTAACGGCTGAACAGCACCGAGCCGAACACCCCGGCGCCGCCGAACAGCAGCAGCAATAGCGTGGTGCGCTCTCCGCCTATCTGCGCCACGTGCAGGGCAAACGGTTCAATGTAGCTGTAGGCAGTGAACTGCGCGGTAATCACCAGCGTCACCAGCACATAGGTGATCACCAGCGCCGGGCGCTTGAACAGTATCGGCAGGCTGCGCAGCGAGCCCGAGTTCTGGCTGGGCAGCAGCGGCAACGACTTCATCAGGCACAGCATGGTCGCCAGCGCCACCCCGGCAATGCTCAGGAAGGTGATGCGCCAGCCCAGCGCTTCGCCCACCACGCGGCCCAGCGGGATGCCCAGGACCATGGCCAGGGTGGTGCCAGTGGCCAAAAGGCCCAGCGCCTTGGCCTGCTGCCCTGGCGGCGCCACGCGCACCGCCAGGGAAGCCGTGATGGCCCAGAACACCGCATGCGCCAGGGCAATACCGATACGGCTGACCAGCAATATGGCAAAGCTCTGTGACATCCACGACAGCAAGTGGCTGACGATGAACACCAGGAACACGAACAGCAACAGCCGCCGCCGCTCGATGTTGCGCGTCAGCAGCATCATCGGCAGCGAGGCCAGCGCCACTACCCAGGCGTAGATGGTCAGCATCAGGCCGACTTGCGCGGTGCTCATGTCGAAGCTGCGGCCAATGTCGCTGAGCAGCGCCACCGGGACGAACTCGGTGGTGTTGAAGATGAAGGCCGCCAGGGCCAGGGCAATGACGCTCAGCCAGCTGCCGCTACCCGCCGTGGGTGGCATGTTGGTGGGTATGGGTCCATTCATGGGTACAAACCGCTTCTCCGCAGGCAAGGCAACAGGACGCACGTCAGCCACCCACTTGCCGGGGTGTCGACGCACGCTTTGTTATTGGAAGGAATGCCCGGCATGGTACGCGTCAAGCCGGGGGCTCACAACCGCGAGGCGGGCAGAAGGAGTAACATGCGCGCTTTGTGCGAACGCGTATGCAACAAGGAGCCCGATCCGCTCATGGACCAGCAGCACTCCCAGCAGCAACAGTGGCAGCAGGCGGTCACCGCCTATGCCCAGGCCGTCAACGACTATGTCGCGCAGGGCCGCGCGCAAGGCTGGGATGACCTCGAAGAGCCCCTGCCGCAGGCCACCGAGCATTTGCTCGATGCCTGGCTGCAGGCCCTGCAAGCAGCCAACCGGCCCGGCGTCGAAGCCTTTGAGCAGCAAGCCTTCCGCGAAGCCTGGCCGCCCGCCCACCACCCCTTGCTGCCGCTGATCAAGGAGCACGGGCAAGGTATCGGCAACGTCCTGCTGCTGGAGGATGGCAGCCTGCTGGCACGTATCGGCATGCCGCGTGACAAAGGCCAGGTGGTGCGCATCGACCCTCTCGGGGTGACCCCGGTGATCGGCGTCGATCACTTCGGCCGCTGCCCGGCCCGCCGCTATTTCGCCCTGGCCAATGCCGAGGGCATACGCGTGACCGATGGCTGGGGCGGCCCGCAGGTGCTGCGCCTGGCCTGGCCCACGGGGCTGGAGGGGTTGCCGCCGGGTTACCCGTTCGAGCCGTTCGACCTACCGCCCACGCCGACCGCGCTGATCCCCTTCCCGGATGGCCAGCGGGTGCTGCTGGTGAGTGCCGAGGGTATCTTCCTGCTGACGCGCCACGGCGCGACCCGCCTGCTGCCGCACCAGGCGCGGGTGCTCGACGAGCTGGACGAAGGCACCGACCCCGACGACATCAGCCTCGGGCTGAGCATGGAGCACGGTGCGGTGTCGGCGGATGGCCGGTTGATCGTGGTCGGCGAGCAAGGCAGCCGTCACCTGGTGCTGGACGACCAGCTCAGGCCCGTGGCAGCAATCGGCCCGGCCAGCGAGTATCCGCACTTTGCGCTGTTCAACCGCGCGGGTGACCAGTTGGTGGTCAACGCCTGCCATTTCTACAGCGGTGCCACACTGGCTGTCAGGGTGGCCGACTTGCCGGGGCTGGATACCGACTACTACAGCCAGGACCCGCGTACCCCGCTGGTACAGGATGGCGCACGGGTGTATGCCGGCGTGGCGCGCGACGGCGAGTACATCGTGGGGGATGCCTATGGTTACCTGCGGGCATTTGGCGAAGACGGCATGGAGCATTGGCAGCATTACCTGGGGTCGACCATCAGTGCGCTGGATATCAGTGCGGACGGGCGTACGCTGGTCGCGGCGAGCCATGCCGGGTTCGTTTCGGTGATTGCCCTGGACAACGGGCGGCCGGCCTGGCAGATCGGTACCGGGGCGCATGGCGAGGTACGGCGGTGGTTGTTCTGGAAAGGCTGGGACAGGGCATTGGCCTGGTAACAGATCCAGCATTTTCATTGCCTGTACCGGCCTCTTCGCGGGTAAACCCGCTCCCACAGGGACATCACAGGCGCCAAGGTCTGCGCAGTCTCTGTGGGAAGGTTCAATACAGAACCTGAAACCTGCACGATACCTGTGGGAGCGGGTTCACCCGCGAAGAGGCCGGGGCAGGCAACCAATCAGCCTTGCAAAGTAGCCATATCGATCACGAACCGGTACTTCACGTCCCCGGCAATCATCCGCTCATACGCCTGGTTGATGTTGCGGATATCCAGCAACTCGATATCACAACGAATCGCGTGCTCGGCACAGAAGTCCAGCACTTCCTGGGTCTCGGCAATACCACCGATCAACGACCCCGCCAGCACCCGGCGCTTCATCACCAGATTGGCCGCATGCACCGCCGGGTCGATCGGCTCGATCAGCCCGACCAGGATGTGCACGCCATCGAATTTCAGGGTTTCCAGGTACGGGTTGAGGTCGTGCTGCACCGGGATGGTGTCGAGCAGGAAGTCGAAACGGCCCGCCGCGGCGTGCATCTGCTCGGCATCGGTGGACACGATCACATGGTCGGCACCCTGGCGACGGGCTTCCTCGGCCTTGGCCTGGGAACGGGTGAACAGGGTCACTTCGGCACCCAGGGCCTTGGCCAGCTTGATGGCCATGTGGCCCAGGCCGCCCATGCCGAGGATGCCGATCTTGTGACCGGGGCCGACACCGTGGTGCTTGAGCGGCGAATAGGTGGTGATGCCAGCGCAGAGGATTGGCGCGGCACTGGGCAGGTCCATGCCGGCCGGGATGCGCACCACGAAGTGCTCGCTGACCACGATGCTGCTGGAGTAACCGCCCATGGTGTTGCTACCGTCGACCCGGTCCGGGGTGGCGTAGGTCATGGTCGGGCCTTCCAGGCAATATTGCTCCAGGTCCTTGGCACAGGCTTCGCAGTGGCGGCACGAGTCGACCATGCAGCCAACGCCGACCAGGTCGCCGACCTTGTGCGCGGTCACTTTGTCGCCCACCGCGGTGACGCGGCCGATGATCTCGTGGCCCGGCATCAGCGGGTACACGGCAATGCCCCATTCGTTGCGCGCCTGGTGAATGTCGGAGTGGCACACGCCGCAGTACAGGATATCGATGGCGACGTCGTCAGGGCGCGAGCTGCGACGCTCGAAGGTCATGGGAGCCAGAGGGCTGGTGGGGGTCTGGGCGGCGTAACCGATGGCGGTGTACATGCAGGGCCTCGCTATGAAGTGAAACGATTCAGGCGGCGCATTCTGCGCGCCATGCGCCGCCTCGCCCACGGCTGATTCTCCGGCATCGATGCCTGATTCTCCGAAGATGCCCTGCAGCACCTGGCGCCGAGCGTTCATTCTGCGATGATCAGACTGTCTGATCCTCTGCCCAGGTCCATCATGCAACTGACCCGCCACGTCGACGCCAATGCGCCGCTTTGCACGCTGATCCGCAGCCTTGCCACGCGCCCGGGCTTCGTGCCCACGCACCTGCCCCAGGTGCAGGTGCTGAGCTGGGACCACTATGTGGCCAGCAGCCCGCAGATCTACGAACCCAGCCTGATGATCCTGGCCCAGGGCAGCAAGCTGGCGCGCCTGGGGCCGCGTACCCTGGAGTACGGCGCCGGGCATTACCTGGTGCAGGCATTGTCGGTGCCGTTCATGTGCGAAACCTTCGCCACCCCCGAAGCACCGTTGCTGGGCGTGGCGGTGGACATCGACCGCGGCGTGCTGGGTGAACTGGTGCAAAGCATGGCCCTGGCGCCGGATGCCGCTGTGCAGGCGCAAACCCCGCAGTCGATGACCTCGGCGGCACTCGATGCGCCGATGCGCGAATGCGTGGAACGGCTGCTGCGCTGCCTGCAGGACCCAGTGGACGCCAAGGTGCTGGGGCCGGCGCGGGTACGCGAGGTGCTGTACACCGCCTTGCGCGGCCCACAGGCAGGCGTATTGCGGGCGCTGGTGGAGCAACAAGGGCACTTCGCCCGCATCGGCGCCGCCCTTGCCCACCTGCGCGAACACTACACCGAGCCGCTGAGCGTGGAAGCGCTGGCCGCGCGCGCCAACATGAGCGTTTCGACCTTCCACGAGCACTTCAAGCGCTGCACCGACATGGCACCAATGCAGTACCTCAAGCGCCTGCGGCTGCTGAAGGCGCAGCAGATGCTGATCGGCGAAGGCCTGGGGGTGGCGCAGACCGCGCACCGGGTGGGGTACCAGAGCACCTCGCAGTTCAGCCGCGAGTACAAGCGCCAGTTCGACCGCAGCCCGGGGGATGAATTGCCGTACCAGAGCCTGCCAGTGTAATCGCCTGCCCTGGCCCCATCGCCGGCAAGCCGGCTCCCACAGGGACTGCACATGGCTTGAAACCGATGCGGTTGATGTGGGAGCCGGCTTGCCGGCGATGGGCTGCAGAGCAGCCCCGGCACTCTCAAGGCTTCATTGCCGCTCGACCATCGCCACTATTGCTGCCCGCAATTCGGCCTTGGCCTGCCCCACCTCCAGCTCCCCTGCGGCAGCCGCCTGCGACAAGGCATCCGCCGCCCCCACCAGCAGGCGCATGCCCGCCACCCCAATGTTGCCACTGGGCGAAAACCCGGCCAGCGCCTCACGGCATTTGTCCAGAAACGGCTGCTCATAGGCCCGCTTCAGCGCTTCCATTTCCGGCGAGCCGGCCAATGCCGCCGACACTCCGGGTATCTCCAGCCCCTGGCTCATCACACAGTCCACATACGCCTCGGCAATCACCCCGGCGCGACTGGCCAGGCTAGCGTCACAACACGCCAGCGCCTGCTCCAGCATCCGCGACTGCCGTGCATCGTATTGCTGGTACAGCGCCACCAACAGCCCGGTGCGGGTCTCGAAATGGTCATAGACCACCGGCTTGGTCACCCCCGCCTGCTCGGCCAAACGCCCCAGGCTCAAGGCATCGGTGCCCTCCTCCCGTACCAGCTGCCAGGCCACATCGAGCAACTGTCGACGGCGCTCTTCGCGGCTCAGGCGCTTGCGCGAGCGGCCTTGATCATCGCTTGACATCGTTTACCTACCAAAAGTAACTTACTAAACGTAACTTACCTTGAGTATATAGCGCTCCGGGTAACCCTGCATCCCCATCTTGGAGAGCCCACCATGCATGCCCTGATCGTCGTCGGTCATCACGACCCGCAATCCCTCACCCATGCCCTGGCCCGACAGATCGCCGCCGGCCTGGCCAACGCCGGCCACGGCAGCGAAATCGCCGACCTGGCCAGTGAAGGTTTCGACCCGCGTTTCGGCCTGGCCGACCATGCGGTGCACCGCAGGCTGGCAGCCCCGCCGGCGGATGTACTCAGGGAGCAGGGACGTATCGAACGCGCCGATGCGCTGGTGCTGGTCTACCCCATCTATTGGTGGTCGCTGCCGGCCTTGCTCAAAGGCTGGGTCGAGCGGGTGTTCAGCAATGGCTGGGCCTTCGATTATGAAGGGGGCATCACCGTCAAGAAGCTGCGCGGCATGAAGGTGCACCTGGTCGCCGTCGCCGGTGCCGACAGCGGCACTTTCGAACGTCACGGCTATGGCAAGGCGATGCATGTGCAGATCGAGCACGGCATTTTCGACTACTGCGGCGCCGAAGTACTCAGCTCCACCCTGCTGGACGACAGCGAGGGCGCAGCCCCGGCAGCGCATCTGCACACTGCAAGCACGCTGGGCGAGCAGATGTTCGCAGGCTGCGAGGCCATGGCCTGAATCAGCTTGAAAGCGGCCATTGCGCCAATGGCCAGTAAGCGCCCTTGCGCGACTCGTACAGTGTGAAATGGCGGGCGGCGAGGTAGAAATCCGGCGCGCTGCTGGCTTCTGGCGGCTGGCCGCGGTAATCCCTGGCCAGCGTCAGGTGCGGGCGATACTCGCGGTCGGCCGCTTCCACCCCCAACGGCAGCAGCGCCTGCTGCAAGCTGTACACCAGTTGCAACAGGGCCGGTGGGGTCTGCTGCGCCTCCAGCACCAGTGCACTGGCCCGCTGCCATACCTGCAGGAGGTCCAGCAACAACCGTGGTGCCGTGGCCGGTAGCGCCAGCTGGTCGACCACCGCGCAAATAGCAGGCACATGGGCGGTATCCACATCGCCGAGAAACAGCAGTGTCACATGGAAGTTGGCGGCCGGCACCGGCTTGCCGCTGCGCAGGTTCAGGCCACGTCGCCACTGGGCCAGGGCGCGGCGCTGGGCATCGCTGACCGGCAAGGCGAAGAACAGGCGCTTGAATGGTTTTTCGATACGTCCGCTGACCGGTGTCATCGTGCCGCTCCTCGAGATGGCAAAGCACGTACTGATGCGTTGGGAAACCCGCAGGTCTGTCAGTTTCGCGGGCAGGCACCCAAACCATACGCTGAGGCCTCAATTCAATCACATAGATACGGCCATGAAACAGCACCAGCAAACACGGAATACCCAGCCTGCCATGCAAGCGAAACTGAAGTGGGGCAACCAGCGTGAGCGCGAGTTCACGACTGATGCCATAGATACAGATGTCAGTAATGGCAACCGCTCATTTTTCGCCATTCAGTACACGGAGGGATCAGATACCGCTTATAGCTATATATTCCTGAATATCCCGGAACGTTACCTGGTGGCGGGCGCATCCCTCAAGATCGGTGCAGGCGAGAAAGCCGAGATCAACGCCTATTTCGGTTCGACTTCGATTGGTCGCTCAGGTTGGGCGACCGGGGGCTCAATCGATATTACCGAGATGGATGAGGCTTCCAAGGCATTTGCCGCAACGTTCCACTACACCATTGAACACACCATGGGCATGGTCGAGATCGTGGATGGCTCGTTGTCCTTGTCACTGGCCAAAGATGCAAGGACCAACGGCACCGGCCGGGTCACCGCCAACCTCGACCCCGCCATTTTCCCCTCGCTGGGTAACCTTGACGCTCAAACCATCGAATCCAAGATACTTCAGGACGGCCGCATCCAACTCATCGCCAGACAGCAAGTGGACAACGCAATCCAAGGCATCATGATGCTGTTCAGTGAACAACATGCACGCCTGTTCTTCTCGATTGGCGGTATGCACTATCTCTTGAGCGGAGGCCGCCTGCAGCATGAGTGGAACGTGGATAAAAAGACCCTGACCGCCGACTTTACTGATTATGTAGTCAGTTACCAAGGCAGGGACCATCGCATCACGGATGGCCGCATCGAGGTCACTCTGGCCTGATGCATCGCCATGCAGACCTTGGTACAGCGGTGACGCTTGTACCAAGGTCTGCCATCGCTGCGTAACATTCTCCTACAAAGCATCGGCTCGATTGTTTATGCTGGCGGGCTTAGCCATCACGCATGGCCATTACTTGACGTATCCGCCCATGAAAATCGCCTTAGTCCTCATCTTCATCCTCTCGATCGCCTATGTTCACCTGCGCGGTCGCGTCCGCCACAAGCTGACCCGTCAGCTGGGCGACCACTCCAGCTTCCTGGCGCCGATCAACAGCTTCCTGTACCTGTTTTCCCGGCACCCTGCAAAGCCGTACCTGCCGGTGGAGGCCTTCCCCGAACTGCAGACGCTGCAGGACCATTGGCAGGAAATCCGCCAGGAAGCCCAGCAACTGCTGCATGTGGGCGAAATCAAGAAGTCCGACAATTACGATGATGTCGGTTTCAACTCATTCTTCAAGACCGGCTGGAAGCGCTTCTACCTGAAGTGGTACGGCGAAAGCCACCCGTCGGCGATGACCCTGTGCCCACGCACCACCGAGTTGCTCAAAGGCATCGGCACGGTCAAGGCCGCCATGTTCGCCACCCTGCCACCGGGCGCCAAGCTGGTGCGCCACCGCGACCCGTATGCCGGCTCGTACCGCTACCACCTGGGCCTGGACACGCCGAACGACGATGGCTGCTACATCGATGTGGACGGTGAGAAATATTCCTGGCGCGATGGCGAGGGCGTGGTCTTCGACGAGACCTACATCCACTACGCGGCCAATACCACCGAGCACAACCGCATCATCCTGTTCTGCGACGTGGAACGCCCGCTCAAGTACCGCTGGGCAACCGCGTTCAACCGCTGGTTCAGCCGCAACGTCATGGCCGCTGCCGCCGCCCCCAACGATGCCGGCGACAAGACCGGTGGCATCAACCGGCTGTTCACCCGCATCTACAAGATCCGCGAACGTGGCAAGGCGCTGAAGAAGCGCAACCGCACGCGCTACTATCTGGAGAAGTGGGCGTTCGTCGCGGCGTTGGTGCTGGTGTTCATCTATATCTGATCGATATGGTTGCGCGCAGTCCAAAGGCCTGCGCGCAAACAACCAAAGTACAAGCCTCACACTTTCCACTCTTCGACTAGCCTGAAAGCTCCACTCGCAACCTCCCCAAGGTGAAGACGATGAGCATGATGGACTGGGACGCCTACCGTAAGCAGTTGATGGCCGGCATCGGCGATCTCAAGCAGCTATCCCCTGACACCGTGGCTGGCTACATGACCGCCAGCGGCGCAGGGGCCAAGACCAACCACCTGGACGCCAAGACCCGCGAGCTGATCTCCCTTGCCGTGGCCGTGACCACCCGCTGCGATGGCTGCATCGCCGTGCATTCACAGCAGGCCGTCAAACACGGCGCCAGCCGCGAGGAAATCGCCGAGGCCCTGGGCGTGGCCGTGGCGATGAATGCCGGCGCCGCGCTGGTCTACTCGGCACGTGCCATGGATGCAGTGGGCAAGGCCAACAGCTGAGCGCAAATGGCGTCGCCGCCCTTGCGCGACGGCGCCGCGCCACCCAGACTGGGCGGCCCAGCCCTTGCAGGAACCCGCATGATCCACATCCGCCCCATGACGCCGGAAGACTTCGAGCGCTTCTGGCCCACCTTCCAGGCCGTCGTACAAGCCCGTGAAACCTACGCATTCGACCCGGCCCTCAGCTTTGAACAGGCCCGCCAGCTGTGGCTGGAACTGCCCATGCGCACATTCGTGGCCGAGGAAGACGGCGCGATGCTGGGGTCGTATTACCTCAAGGCCAATGCCGCCGGGCCCGGTGGGCACGTGGGCAATTGCGGCTACATGGTCTGTGAAACGGCACGCGGCCGCGGCGTCGCGCGCTTGATGTGCGAGCACTCACAGAAACAGGCACGCCAGGAGGGCTTTCTGGCCCTGCAGTTCAACTCGGTGGTGGCCACCAACGAGGTGGCAGTGGCGCTGTGGCACAAGCTGGGCTTCGAAACCGTTGGCCGCTTGCCCAAGGCCTACCGCCATGCCCGCCTGGGGCTGGTGGACTGCCTGGTGATGTACAAATGGCTGGCGGACGAGCCGGTAGTGGAGAAGCCGCCACTGCTGATCGGGCGCAAGAACATCGAGGCGCGGGTGTCGCGGCGGCGCGGGCGCTGACTTCTTCAGGCCGCCCTGCTCGACGAAGGTCTATGGTAAAGTCGCGCCCTTTTTGAACATGCTGGGATATCGTTGCACATGACCCCCGTCCTCCGCTTCCTCAACCGAACCAGCCTGGTGACGCAGATCGTCATCGGCCTGATCGCCGGCATCGCCCTGGCCCTGCTTGCGCCCGCCATCGCCCGCGACATGGCCTTCCTCGGGAAAGTCTTCGTCAGCGCCCTCAAGGCGGTGGCGCCCGTGCTGGTGTTCATTCTGGTCATGGCATCGATCGCCAACCACCGTCACGGCCAGGAAACCCATATTCGCCCGATTCTCTGGCTGTACCTGCTGGGCACCTTCAGCGCTGCGGTAGTCGCCGTGGTCGCCAGCATGCTGTTCCCGTCCAACCTGGTGCTGACTACCAGCGACGCTGCGCTGAGCGCGCCGGGGGGCATTACCGAGGTGCTGCAGAACCTGCTGCTGAGTGCGGTCGACAACCCGATCAACGCCCTGCTCAACGCCAACTTCATCGGCGTACTGACCTGGGCCATCGGCCTGGGCGTAGCCCTGCGCCATGCCGGCGAAACCACCCGCACCGTGGTAGAGGACCTGTCCAATGGCGTGACCCTGATCGTACGCGTGGTCATCCGCTTCGCCCCGGTGGGCATCTTTGGCCTGGTCAGCGCCACGCTGGCCCAGTCGGGCCTGGGCGCCCTGCTCGGCTACCTGCACCTGCTGGCGGTGCTGATCGGCTGCATGCTGTTCGTGGCGCTGGTGATGAACCCGCTGATCGTATATTGGAAAATCCGCCGCAACCCCTACCCGCTGACCCTGCTCTGCCTGCGCGAAAGCGGTATCACCGCGTTCTTCACTCGCAGCTCGGCAGCCAACATCCCGGTCAACCTGGCCCTGTCGGAGCGCCTTGGCCTGCATGAGGACACCTATTCGGTGTCGATCCCGCTGGGTGCGACCATCAACATGGCCGGCGCCGCCATCACCATTACCGTGCTGACCCTGGCGGCGGTGCATACTCTGGGTATTATGGTGGACCTGCCGACCGCCGTGCTGCTCAGCGTGGTGGCGGCGGTCTGTGCCTGCGGCGCCTCGGGCGTGGCCGGTGGCTCGCTGCTGCTGATTCCACTGGCGTGCAGCCTGTTTGGTATCCCTAGCGAAATTGCCATGCAAGTGGTGGCGGTTGGCTTCATCATCGGCGTGCTGCAGGATTCGGCCGAGACGGCGCTGAATTCTTCGACCGATGTGCTGTTTACCGCGGCGGCGTGCCAGGCTGAAGAGCGGCGCAACGCTTGAGTTTGCCGGGGCCGCTTTGCGGCCCTTTCGCAGGCAAGCCAGCCCCCACAGGGATAGTGCCGGCCTTACGGCTTGTGCTGTACCTGTGGGAGCTGGCTTGCCGGCGATGATCCCAGTGATTGCTTAAGCCTGGCGCTTTACCTAGGCTAGTGGCCTTTCCCCAGCAATGAGACAGGGCCATGTCAGAACACGAAACCGCCGGCGAAGGCCGCTTCAACAGCATCGAGATCCGTATTCTCGGCTCGCTGATCGAGAAGCAGGCCACCAGCCCGGAAAGCTACCCGCTGACCCTCAACGCCCTGGTCCTGGCCTGCAACCAGAAGACCAGTCGCGAGCCGGTCATGAACCTCACCCAAGGCCAGGTCGGCCAAGCCCTGCGCGCCCTCGAAGGGCAGGACATGACCCGCCTGCAGATGGGCAGCCGCGCCGACCGTTGGGAACAACGGGTGGACAAGGCGCTTGAGCTGGTGCCGGCGCAACTGGTGCTGATGGGCCTGATGTTCCTGCGCGGGCCGCAAACCCTCAACGAACTGCTGACCCGCAGCAACCGCCTGCACGACTTCGACGACACCGAGCAGATCCAGCACCAGCTGGAGCGCCTGATATCGCGCGGCCTGGCCTTGCACCTGCCGCGTCAGGCCGGCCAGCGCGAAGACCGTTACACCCATGCTTTGGGCGACCCGGCCGAAATCGAGGCAATCCTGGCTGCCCGGCAACAAGAAGGTGGGGCACGCAGCAGCGGCGGCAATGTGTCGGAAGAACGCATCGAAGCCCTCGAAGCGCGCATCGCGGCGCTGGAAGCACGCCTGGCCGAACTGGAAGGCTGAGCCGTCACGGCTCGGGGTCGGGGAAGTTGCGGCAGCTCTTGCGCTCGGCCAGCTCCCGGTCACTGGGGCGCTGGTCGACGAACACGGTGCGGCCGTCGGCATAGATTTCCAGGTAGCCCCAGTGCAGGTCCTGCTCTTGCTGCCCGGGCTTCGGGGGGACTAGCCACCAGGGTTCGCGGCTGATCAGGGTCATGGGTGTGATTCCTGAGGGTGTCTGCAGTAATCATAGACATCCTCAGATTCAGCTTTGTCAGTTCTGACGCATTCGCGGGCATGCCCGCTCCTACAGGGTTCCTCACAAATCTCAAGACCTGTGCAGAACCTGTGGGAGCGGGCATGCCCGCGAAAGGGCCGGTACAGGCTTATGCCGGTACCGAAGTGCGGATCAGGTGGTCAAAGGCCGCCAGCGATGCCTTGGCCCCCTCACCTACCGCAATCACGATCTGCTTGTACGGCACAGTCGTCACGTCACCCGCCGCAAACACACCAGGGATGCTGGTCTGGCCCTTGGCATCGACGATGATCTCGCCACGTGGCGACAGCTCGACGGTGCCTTTCAGCCAGTCGGTGTTCGGCAGCAGGCCGATCTGCACGAAGATGCCCTCCAGCGCCACTTCATGCTGCTGGTCGGTGGTGCGGTCCTTGTAGCGCAGGCCAGTCACCTTTTCGCCATTGCCAAGCACTTCGGTGGTCAACGCACTGGTGATCACCTTCACGTTCGGCAGGCTGTGCAACTTGCGCTGCAGTACCGCATCGGCACGCAGCTGGCTGTCGAACTCGATCAGCGTTACCTGGGCGACGATACCCGCCAGGTCGATGGCCGCTTCCACACCCGAGTTGCCTCCACCGATCACCGCCACGCGCTTGCCCTTGAACAGTGGGCCGTCACAGTGCGGGCAGTAAGCCACGCCACGGGCGCGGTATTCCTGTTCGCCCGGCACGTTCATCTCACGCCAGCGGGCACCGGTAGCCAGGATCACGGTCTTGGCCTTGAGCGAGGCACCGCCGGCCAGACGTACTTCGTGCAGGCCGCCATCGGTGGCCGGGATCAGCGCTTCACCGCGCTGCAGGTTCATGATGTCCACGTCGTACTGCTTGACGTGCTCTTCCAGCGCCGTGGCCAGCTTCGGCCCTTCGGTTTCCTGTATCGAGATGAAGTTCTCGATGGCCAGGGTATCGAGCACCTGGCCGCCGAAACGCTCGGCCGCAATACCGGTGCGGATGCCTTTACGCGCGGCATAGATGGCTGCCGAGGCGCCGGCCGGGCCACCACCGACCACCAGCACATCGAAGGCGTCCTTGGCGTTGATCTTTTCGGCCTGACGGCTGCCTGCGTTGGTGTCGATCTTGCCGAGGATTTCTTCCAGGCCCATGCGGCCCTGGCCAAACACTTCGCCGTTCAGGTAAATGCTCGGCACCGCCATGATCTTGCGCGATTCCACTTCCGCCTGGAACAGCGCGCCATCGATGGCCACGTGGCGTACGTTGGGGTTGAGGACCGCCATCAGGTTCAGCGCCTGGACCACGTCCGGGCAGTTCTGGCACGACAGCGAGAAGTAGGTTTCGAAGGTGAACTCGCCTTCCAGCGCCTGGATCTGTTCGATCACTTCGGCACTGGCCTTGGACGGGTGGCCCCCGACCTGCAGCAGTGCCAGCACCAGCGAGGTAAATTCGTGGCCCATGGGGATGCCGGCGAAGCGCAGGTTTATGTCGGCTCCCGGGCGGTTCAGCGAGAACGATGGACGACGGGTATCGCTGCCGTCCGCGCTGAAGGTAATAAGGTTCGACAGGCTGGCAATTTCCACCAGCAGGTCGTGCAATTCGCGGGATTTCGCGCCGTCGTCGAGGGAGGCAACGATCTCGATCGGCTGGGTGACCCGCTCCAGGTAGGTTTTCAGTTGCGATTTAAGCGTGGCGTCCAACATACGGGCGATTCCTTTTTCAAAACTCGGATACAAAAACGCCCAGGCGAACTCGCCCGGGCGCTTTACGGGGCGGTAGGTACTTCAGCTTTGGCGGCTGGCTACCGCCCGCGACATACACATCGGCTTAGATCTTGCCGACGAGGTCCAGCGACGGGGCCAGGGTGGCTTCGCCTTCTTTCCACTTGGCCGGGCAAACTTCGCCTGGGTGAGCGGCAACGTACTGGGCAGCCTTCACCTTGCGCAGCAGTTCGGCAGCATCGCGACCTACACCACCGTCGTTCAGTTCGACGATCTTGATCTGACCTTCCGGGTTGATCACGAAGGTACCGCGATCGGCCAGGCCGGCTTCTTCGATCAGCACGTCGAAGTTGCGCGAGATGACGTGGGTCGGGTCACCGATCAGTGGGTACTGGATCTTGCCGATGGTGTCCGAAGTGTCGTGCCAGGCTTTGTGGGTGAAGTGGGTGTCAGTGGACACACCGTAGATTTCCACGCCCAGCTTCTGGAACTCGGCGTAGTTGTCAGCAAGGTCACCCAGCTCGGTCGGGCAGACGAAGGTGAAGTCGGCCGGGTAGAAGAACACGACAGACCACTTGCCTTTCAGGTCGGCTTCGCTGACCTGGACGAACTCGCCTTTGTGGTAGGCGGTGGCGTTGAACGGTTTGACCTGGCTGTTGATGATTGGCATGAGAGACGCTCCTTCATGGGGTTGGAATCAGTTGATGGAGAGAATCCTAACCGCTGGTCCCGATAAAGGCTCATTGGCAAAGCTCATGCTTTTGATTGGTTTTGGCTATAACCGGTAGTAACTAATAGAAGGGAATGGGCTGAGCAAAGGATTGCGGGGTCATGCCCCTGACTCCATGGTCGTGTCACTCCTGTAGGAGCGGCCTTGTGTCGCGATGGGCTGCGAAGCAGCCCCTGTGTATCTCACGATTGCAGAAATACTGGGGGCTGCTTCGCAGCCCATCGCGACACAAGGCCGCTCCTACAACGGTATGCGTTCCGTTGAGTCAGCGCGTCGCGGTGCGCATGGTCACGAACTCTTCGGCCGCCGTCGGGTGCACGCCGATGGTTTCGTCGAACTGTTGCTTGGTCGCACCGGCCTTCAGGGCAATGCCCAGGCCCTGGATGATCTCGCCGGCGTCGGGGCCAACCATGTGGCAGCCCAGCACCTTGTCGGTCTCGGCATCGACCACCAGCTTCATCAGGGTCTTTTCCTGGATGTCGGTCAGGGTCAGTTTCATCGCACGGAAGCGGCTCTCGAATACCTGCACCTTGTGCCCGGCCTCCAGCGCCTGCTCCTCGGTCAGGCCCACGGTACCGATGGGAGGCTGGCTGAAGACTGCGGTGGGGATGTTCTGGTAGTCCACCGGGCGGTATTGCTCAGGCTTGAACAGGCGCCGGGCCACGGCCATGCCCTCGGCCAGAGCCACCGGGGTCAGTTGCACGCGGCCAATCACGTCGCCAATGGCCAGGATCGACGGCGCGGTCGTCTGGTACTGCTGGTCAACGCGAATGTAACCGCGTGCATCCAGCTCGACGCCGGTGTTTTCCAGGCCCAGGTTGTCCAGCATCGGGCGCCGGCCGGTGGCATAGAACACGCAATCGGTGACCAGCTCGCGGCCATCCTTGAGGGTGGCCTTGAGGCTGCCGTCCTCGAGCTTGTCGATGCGCTGGATGTCGGCATTGAACTGCAGGTCGAGGCCGCGCTTTTCCAGTTCTTCCTTCAGGTGCGTGCGCACCGAACCGTCGAAGCCACGCAGGAACAGGTCGCCACGGTACAGCAGTGTGGTAGCCGACCCCAGGCCCTGGAAGATGCCGGCGAACTCGACGGCAATGTAGCCACCGCCCACCACCAGCACCCGGCGTGGCAGGTCCTTGAGGTAGAAGGCTTCGTTGGAGGTGATGGCCAGTTCCTTGCCCGGAATGTCCGGCACCTGTGGCCAGCCACCGGTGGCGATGAGGATGTGCTCGGCGGTGTAGCGCTGGCCTTCCACTTCCACTTCATTGGCACCGGTCAAGCGCGCATGCCCCTGCAGCAAGGTAACCCCGCTGTTGACCAGCAGGTTGCGGTAGATGCCGTTGAGGCGCTCGATTTCCCGGTTCTTGTTGGCAATCAGGGTGCCCCAGTCGAAGTGCCCTTCTTCCAAGGTCCAGCCGAAGCCTGCGGCCTGCTCCAGTTCGTCGGCGACGTGTGCGCCGTACACCAGCAGCTTTTTCGGCACGCAGCCGACGTTGACGCAGGTGCCGCCCAGGTAGCGGCTCTCTGCCACTGCCACCTTTGCCCCGAAGCCGGCGGCAAACCGCGCCGCGCGCACACCGCCGGACCCGGCACCAATCACGAACAGATCAAAATCGTAGGCCATGTATTCACTCTCCTAGGCAGGCGCCCAGCATAACGCACTGGGGCCGCTTTGCGACCCTTCGCGGGCCCGCCCGCTCCCACAGTACCGGCGCAACCTTAAAGGCCTGCACAATACCTGTAGGAGCGGGCGTGCCCGCGAAGGGCTGCAAAGCAGCCCCAGTTATCAGCTTTGATACAAGTAGCGGCTTATCAGTAAGCCTTGCCAGTCTTGTAGTAGTTCTCGAAGCAGAAGTTGGTCGCGTCGATGTAACCCTCAGCGCCACCGCAGTCGAAACGCTTGCCTTTGAACTTGTAGGCGATCACGCAGCCGTTCTGCGCCTGTTGCATCAGGGCGTCGGTGATCTGGATCTCGCCACCTTTGCCCGGCTCGGTGTTGGCGATGATGTCGAAGATGTCCGGGGTCAGGATGTAGCGACCAATGATCGCCAGGTTCGACGGGGCGTCTTCCGGCTTTGGCTTCTCGACCATGTTGGTGACACGGAAAATGTCGTCACGGATCATGTCGCCGGCGATCACGCCGTACTTGTTGGTTTCCTGCGGATCGACTTCCTGGATGGCGACGATCGAGCAACGGAACTGGTTGTACAGCTTGACCATCTGGGTCAGTACGCCGTCACCTTCCGGGTTCACGCACAGGTCGTCCGCCAGCACCACGGCGAACGGCTCGTCGCCGATCAGCGGGCGGCCAGTCAGGATGGCGTGGCCCAGGCCTTTCATTTCGGTCTGGCGGGTGTAGGAGAACGAGCACTCGTCGAGCAGGCGACGGATACCAACCAGGTATTTTTCCTTGTCGGTGCCCTTGATCTGGTTTTCCAGCTCGTAGCTGATGTCGAAGTGGTCTTCCAAAGCACGCTTGCCGCGCCCGGTGACGATGGAGATCTCGTTCAGACCGGCATCCAGTGCCTCTTCAACGCCATACTGGATCAGTGGCTTGTTGACCACCGGCAGCATTTCCTTGGGCATGGCTTTGGTAGCGGGCAGGAAGCGGGTGCCGTAACCGGCTGCCGGGAACAAGCATTTTTTGATCATATACGTCCTTACAAAAGGCTAGGCCAGTGGAATTCGGCGCAGTCTAATCAGGCGGCAGTCACCTTACAATGCCCTACCTGTGGCCGATCGATGGGAAGATAGAGATAACCTAGTGTAGATAGTTCCGGGGGATCGTAAATATTGCTGTCATCCATGCCCGTTGGATGACAGGAAATCGGGGTTTCCTGTACTGGCCTCTTCGCGGACAAGCCCGCGAGGAGGCCAGTACAGGCAATACATCAGCTACCGGTGCCCTGCCCTATGAGCACACCATCGACCTTCTGCCCATACAGGTTCACCCCGTCATTGGCATGGAACTTCACCCGCGTTTTCTCGATGGAGCCCTCCACCAGCCGCGGGTCCTGCGGCCGTTCATGGCGATTGACCCAGGCCGCCACATCCCAGGCCTGCTGATCGCTAAGGCTGCCCGGCTTGCCCAGCGGCATGTTGTACTTGATGAACGACGCCGCGGTATTGATCCGGTGCATGCCGGCGCCCCAGTTGTAGGAGTCCTTGCCCCACAACGGCGGCATCACGTACTCGCCCGCCACCTTCTGCCCTTCGCCATTGTCGCCGTGACAAATCGCACACTGCTCACGATAAACCTGCTGACCGCGCTTGAAGTCGTATCCGCCCTTTGGCTGCGGCACCTCCGGGTACCCGCGCCCGGCAATCTCGACGCCGGTCGGCGCCTTGGTCGACAGCCAGTACGAATACACCGCCAGCGCCGTCATCTGCGGGCTATCGGCCGCAGGCGGCTTGCCGTTCATGCTGAACTGGAAGCAGCCCTGGATGCGCTCGGCATAGGTGTTGACCTTGTCATTTTTCTTGCGGTAGGCGGGGTACATCGGGTACGCCCCCCACATCGGCGCGGAATGCGCCAGCCGCCCCTGGTCAAGGTGGCAGTTGCTGCAGTTCATGCCGTTGCCCACAGCCTCGGGCATCAACCTGCGGGTGTCGACGAACAAGGCATGCCCCTCGCGTACCATCTTGCCAAAGGCATTGTCAGGCAACTCGCTTTCCGCTGGTGGCACGAACTGCGGCGCGGCCTGCACGCCAGGCACTTTCAACTGCGACTGGTCTTCCATGGCAATCTGGGCGGCGTGTGCGCTGCCCATGGCCAGCAGCAGCAGGGCTGGAATCATCGGTTTCATGGCTTGACCTCCTGGCTGGCGGGGCGGGCGAAGAACTCGGCAACGGCCTTGATCTCGTCATCGGTCATGGCCTTGGCCACGCCGACCATCAGCTGGTTGGGGTCATTGCTGCGCGTGCCGTCACGCCAGGCATTGAGCTGCGCCACCAGGTAACTGGCGGGCTGGCCGGCCAAGGGCGGGAAGTGTTCGCCAACCCCGCCACCGCCCGGGCCATGGCATTGCACGCAACCAGGAATCTGCCGGCTCCAGTCACCGTACAGGGCCATGCGGGTGGTGGGGTCATCGGCGATCTGCTGGCGACGCAGGTCGCCTGCAGGGTCTGCCGGCAGGCTGGCCAGATAGGTGCTGACCGCCTCGATCTCATCCTCGCTCAGGGCATTGGCAAGCGGCTCCATCACCGGCTGCTTGCGGCTGCCGTTGCGCCAATCATGCAATTGCTTGCTGAGGTAAGCGGCCGGCAGCCCGGCCAGGCGTGGGAAGCCGGCAGCGGCAATGCCTTTGCCGTCCGGGCCATGGCAACCCAGGCAAGCCATGGCGGCGGGGTTGGCCCCACCCTGGGTGAAGACTTTCTGGCCATCGGCGGCATGCGCCGTGGGCCAGGCCAGGATCAGCAGGCTGCCGACCAAGGCGCGACTCAACGGTGTCATCACGAATCTCCCTTTCTATTGTTATAAGCTTAGGCTTAAAACATATAAGTAAAAGGAGCGTGATCAGTTGCCCTGGATCAACTACCGGAAATGCATTGGGTGGCTGCGGTGCGCACGTCGCCCAGGCGCAGCGGGAAATTGTTCAGCCGCTCGTGCAACTTGATGCTGCTGCCGCTGCCACGCTTGTCGATATCCACCAGCGCCGCCGGGCCCACGCCCGAGCTGATTTTTTGCGGCACGATCAGCCGCAGGCCATCGCCACGCTGCTCTTCCACAAGCGGGTCCCGGGTATCGGCCAGCTTCTGCTTGACGCAATCGGCATACGCGCGTGGGGACTTGCCCGAGATTACATCCAGCGTTTCATGCGACTGTTCCAGTTCCGTAACACTCACACAGCCACCCAGCGTCATCGCCAACGCCGCCACCATCCACTTCATTTGCAGCACCTCTGCCTTCAAGAATCCGCTTTGACCACAGCCAGGCTGTTTTGCTCCCTGCTTTGGCAGATTTATCTATGCCTGGCGGAACAGCGCGGCAGTGTAACCCGACATCGTGGTATCTTTCGCCTTTGCAGAACCAATCCTTGCGGAGCATCACATGAAATTCGTACACCAGCGCGAGCACCTGAACGAGGACGATATCGTCGTCATCGAGTGCTCCCAGCGCTGCAATATCCGCCTGATGAACGACGCCAACTTCCGCAGCTTCAAGAACGGCGGCCGTCATACCTACCACGGTGGCCATTTCGACAAGTTCCCGGCGAAGATCACCGTGCCAAGCACCGGTTTCTGGAACATCACCATCGATACCGTGACCACCCGCCCGATCTCGGTTACCCGCAAGCCAACCTTGACCCACAAGATCAAGATCGTCCGTCGTTCATCGTCGAAACTCAGATAAGGCCACCATGACCCAGACCACCAAGTACGTCATCAAGTACAAGCTCGACGGCCAGCGCCGCTGGGACTTCGCGCTGATGCCCGACGCCTCCCTCGAACAAGCCCTGGAAGCCCTGCGCAAGATTCACGGCGAAGACGCCGAGAAGATCAGCGACATCCAGGTCAGCAAAGCCTTGTAAATACCCGCCCCACCGTACCGCCCGCCCGCGCAAGGAGAATCGCATGAGCCACTGGCCCGACCGCCGCATCCTCGACCTGCTGGGCATCGAGTTGCCCATTCTGCAGGCCCCCATGGCCGGTGCGACGGGCTCGGGCATGGCCATTGCCGTGGGCCTGGCGGGCGGTTTGGGCGCCCTGCCCTGCGCCATGCTCACGGGCGACCAGGTGCGCACCGAGATCGCTGCCTTCCGCGCCGGCTGCCCGGGCCGCCCGTTGAACCTGAACTTCTTCTGCCACCAGCCGCCAGCGCCCGATGCCGAGCGCGATGCACGCTGGAAGCAGGCGCTACAGCCCTATTACAGCGAAGTGGGAGCCGACTTCACGGCGCCCACACCGGTGTCCAACCGGGCGCCTTTCGACGAACATAGCTGCCAGCTGGTCGAGCAACTGCGCCCGGAGGTGGTGAGCTTCCACTTCGGCCTGCCACATGCCGGCCTGCTGCAACGGGTAAAGGCCAGTGGTGCCAAGGTGCTGTCCAGCGCCACTACAGTAGAGGAAGCCGTGTGGCTGGAGCATCACGGCTGTGATGCGATCATTGCCATGGGCTATGAGGCGGGCGGCCATCGCGGCATGTTCCTCAGCGACGATATCACCAGCCAGATCGGCACCTTCGCGCTGGTGCCGCAGGTGGCCGATGCGGTCAGCGTCCCGGTGATTGCCGCTGGCGGCATTGCTGACCACCGCGGCCTGTTGGCGGCATTGGCCTTGGGTGCTTCGGCAGTGCAGATCGGAACTGCGTACCTGTTCTGCCCCGAGGCCAAGGTGTCGCCGGCGCATCGCCAGGCCCTGGACAGCGCACCTGCCAGCGACACGGCGCTGACCAACCTGTTCACCGGCCGACCGGCGCGTGGCATCAACAACCGCATCATGCGCGAGCTGGGGCCGATGAGCGATTTGGCCCCGCACTTCCCGCTGGCCGGCGGGGCCTTGATGCCTTTGCGGGCGATTACGGATCCGCAGGGCAATAGCGATTTCAGCAACCTCTGGTCGGGGCAGGCGTTGCGGCTGGGCAGGCATATGCCGGCGGGTGAGTTGACCCGGGAGATTGCCGAAAAGGCGCTGGCCATGATCGGCCGCCAGGCGTCTGCATAAGCAGGTCTGGCCCCTTCCCGGCCCATGGCCTACCGCTATATAGTTAAGGATATAACGATAAGCCCCAAGGAGCTGTCTTCATGCGTATCCGCCCACCCCACTTGGCTGCCACCGCCCTGACCAGCCTGCTTGCCTTCAACACTGCCTGGGCCGATGAAGTCCAGGTCGCGGTCGCAGCGAACTTCACAGCCCCTATCCAGGCCATTGCCAAGGACTTCGAGAAAGACACTGGCCACAAGCTGGTCGCTGCCTATGGCGCCACCGGCCAGTTCTACGCACAAATCAAGAATGGCGCGCCGTTCGAGGTATTTCTCGCTGCCGACGACAGCACCCCAGCCAAGCTCGAGCAGGAAAACGCGATTGCCCCGGGCTCACGCTTCACCTACGCCATCGGCACCCTGGCGCTGTGGTCGGCCAAACCCGGCTATGTCGACGCCAACGGCGAAGTGCTGAAGAACAACCAGTTCAAGCACCTGTCCATTGCCAACCCGAAAACCGCGCCCTACGGCCTGGCCGCCACACAGGTGCTGGACAAGCTGAAGCTGACCGAAGCCACCCGGCCCAAGCTGGTCGAAGGGCAGAACATTACCCAGGCGTTCCAGTTCGTATCCACCGGCAACGCCGAGCTGGGCTTTGTCGCCCTTTCACAAATCTACAAGGACGGCAAGGTCGAAAGCGGTTCGGCCTGGATCGTTCCCTCGTCCCTGCACGAACCCATCCGCCAGGACGCGGTAATCCTCGAAAAAGGCAAGGACAACCCCGCCGCCAAGGCCCTGGTCGACTACCTGAAAGGCCCGAAAGCCGCGGCAGTGATCAAATCCTACGGTTATGAAATCTGATGCCACTGGATGCCAGTGACCTGGGTGCCATCTGGCTGACCGTGAAACTGGCCAGCATGACCACCCTCATCCTGCTGATCGTCGGCACGCCCATCGCCTGGTGGCTGGCGCGCACGCGCTCGTGGTTGCGCGGGCCGGTGGGCGCGGTGGTGGCCTTGCCGCTGGTACTGCCACCCACAGTGATCGGTTTCTACCTGCTGATCGCCCTCGGCCCACATGGCTGGCTGGGCCAGGCGACCCAGGCGCTGGGCCTGGGCAGCGTGGTGTTCAGTTTTACCGGCCTGGTAATAGGCTCGGTGATCTACTCCATGCCGTTCGTGGTCCAGCCGCTGCAGAATGCCTTCGGCGCCATTGGCCAGCGCCCGCTGGAAGTGGCCGCGACGCTGCGCGCCAGCCCCTGGGACACCTTCGTCCACGTGGTGCTGCCGTTGGCCCGTCCGGGCTTCATCACCGCCAGCATCCTCGGTTTCGCCCACACGGTGGGCGAGTTCGGCGTGGTGTTGATGATTGGCGGCAACATCCCCGACAAGACACGCGTGGTCTCGGTGCAGATCTTCGACCATGTCGAGGCCATGGCCTATTCGCAAGCGCACTGGCTGGCCGGTGCCATGCTGGTGTTCTCGTTCCTGGTGCTGCTCCTGCTTTACGCAGGACGCCGCGGCAAGGCTGGCTGGAGCTGAAATGAGCGCATCGATTGTGGCGCGCCTGCAACTGGCACGCGACGACTTCACCCTGGACGTAGACCTGCACCTGCCCGGCCGCGGCATCAGTGCGTTGTTCGGCCACTCCGGTTCTGGCAAGACCAGCTGCCTGCGTTGCCTGGCGGGGCTGGAACGGGCCGCCAGCGCCTACATCGAGGTCAACGGCGAAGTCTGGGAAGACAGCGCCCGCGGATTCTTTCTGGCACCACACCTGCGCCCGGTAGGCTACGTGTTCCAGGAGGCCAGCCTGTTCCCGCACCTGTCGGTACGCGGCAACCTGGAGTTCGGCTGGCGCCGGGTGGCCGCTGCCGAGCGCAAGGTCAGCCTAGACCTGGCCTGCCAGCTGCTGGGTATCGGCCACTTGCTGGCACGCCGGCCGGCGACCTTGTCCGGTGGCGAGGCGCAGCGGGTGGGCATTGCCCGCGCCCTGCTCAGCAGCCCGCGCCTGCTGTTGATGGACGAGCCACTGGCTGCCCTCGACGGGCCGCGCAAACGCGAAATCCTGCCCTACCTGGAACGCCTGCACGACGAACTGGACATCCCGCTGGTGTATGTCAGCCATGCCCAGGAAGAAGTGGCGCGGCTGGCCGACCACCTGGTGTTGCTGGAGCAAGGCCAGACAGTGGCCAGCGGCCCGATCGGCGAAACCCTGGCCCGTCTCGACCTGTCGCTGGCCGAGGGCGAGGATGCCGGCGTGGTGTTTGAAGGCCTGGTGGTGGCACATGACGCGCACTACGACCTGCTCGACCTGCGCCTGCCCGGCAACGACGGGCCGCTGTTGCGTATCACCCACCCTGCCCAGGTGATGGGCAGCACCTTGCGGGTCAAGGTGCAGGCGCGTGACGTCAGCCTGGCCCTGGCAGCTGACAGCACTTCGAGCATTCTCAACCGCTTGCCGGTGCGCGTGCGCGAAAGCCGCCCGGCCGCCAACCCGGCCCATGTATTGGTCAGCCTGGATGCTGGCGGCAACGCCTTGCTCGCGCGCATCACCCGCTTCTCGGCAGACCAGCTCGGCCTGCACCCGGGCCAGGTGCTGTTTGCCCAGATCAAGTCGGTGGCGCTGCTGGGCTGAGCATCGGCCCCGTCGCTGGTGTCCATTGATCAGTGACCTGATCGAGGCCTGCCAACCATGCTTGACTGCCCCCTGCCGCGCACCCTGCACTACGTCGACGACAGCCAGCCGGGCCTGACCCGGCGGCGCTGGAGAGAGCGCTTCATCTACCTGGATGCCGACGGCCAACGAGTGCGCGACAGCGATACCCTTGCCCGCATCGCTGCACTGGCAATCCCACCGGCCTATACCGAGGTGTGGATCTGCGCCGACCCGCAAGGCCACCTGCAAGCCACAGGTCGCGATGCCCGTGGCCGCAAGCAATACCGCTACCACGCGCAGTGGCGCGAAATACGCGACCAGCACAAGTACGGGCGCATGCTGGCGTTTGCCCAGGCCCTGCCGAAATTGCGCGCACAGCTGCACGACCACCTTGCCCGGCCAGGCCTGGACCGGGAAAAGGTGATGGCGCTGGTGATCAGCCTGCTGGACCACACCCTGATCCGCATCGGCAACCAGCGCTACCTGCGTGACAATCAGTCCTATGGACTGACCACACTGCGCAACCGCCATGTCGAGGTGAAGGGCAGCAGCATCCGCTTCCAGTTCCGCGGCAAGCGCGGCGTCGAGCACAACGTCAGCCTCAACGATCGGCGCCTGGCCAACCTGCTCAAGCGCTGCATGGAACTGCCCGGCCAAGCGTTGTTCCAGTACCTGGACGACGACGGCCAGCGCCATAGCGTCGGCTCCAGCGAGGTCAACCAGTTTCTGCAGCAGCTGACCGGTGCCGACTTCACCGCCAAGGACTACCGCACCTGGGCCGGTAGCAGCCTCGCCCTGGACCTGCTGAGGCCCTTGGCCTGGGAGCCCGAGAGCGAAGCCAAGCGCCAGGTCGCCGCCATCGTCCGTCAGGTAGCATCACGCCTGGGCAATACACCGGCAGTGTGCAGGCGCTGTTACATTCACCCGGCTGTACTTGAACACTATGCCCTGGGGCGCCTGGCCAACTTGCCGAAGAACCGTGTGCGCAAAGGCCTGGACCGTGAAGAAGTAGCCTTGCTGTTATTTCTTCAGGCACTCGAGGAACAGGATGACCATTAACCCGGTCTATTCACACCATGATGCGAAGAAATTTCCCATTGGCCGCCAAGCCCCCTATTCTTGCCACCGAGCACCTTGGCCGACAAACCGCTGGCGGTTTGCTTCGGCACCTGCGACTGAAGACACGCAACAGAATTTGTCTGTCGGGGAATTACTATCCGCCGAAAGCGTCTTTAATGAGAAGGAAGAGGGACAAGCTCCCGCCGCCGTGGCAACTAGCCCGACGGACTTTTACATCACCAAGGAGAACTACATGCTGATACTCACCCGCAAGGTTGGCGAAAGCATCGTCATCAACGATGACATCAAAGTCACCATTCTGGGCGTCAAAGGGATGCAGGTGAGGATCGGTATCGATGCACCGAAAGACGTCCAGGTCCATCGAGAAGAGATCTTCAAGCGTATTCAGGCCGGCAGCCCGGCCCCGGAAAAGCACGACGACTCGCACTGAGCGACCTGCCTCAAGCCGCACGGACGCGCTTGATCGCGCCGCGCCTCAGGTGCCCAGCAGTTCGCGCACCTTGGCGATCATACAGTCCATGTCGAACGGTTTGTCGAACACCGCGGCGAACAGTTCCGGGCATCCCTGGTTGGCCTGCGCGCCACTCATGAGGATGACCGGCAACTCGCTCAAGGCCGGGTCTTCACGCATCGAGCGCACAAGCTCCTCACCGTTGAGCAGTGGCATCATGTAGTCGGTGATGACCAGCTGAACGCGCTTTTCCTTCAGTGCCTCCAGCGCCTTGTAGCCGTTGCTCGCCTTTTCCACCAGAAAACCCTCGTCCTCCAGGGCAAAACCGAGGATGTCGGCAATCAGGTACTCGTCATCGACGATCAGGATGGTGTTCATCGCCCGCCTCGTCACCCGCTCCCCTGCGGCACCGGCGTTCCCGAAAGCACACCGCAAGCGCCTTCGAACGCCTTGCGCAGGGTAATGCCCTGCGGCCCGATCAGCAGCTCGTGCAAGGCAGGGTCATGGTGGCTGTCACGCACCTTGAGGATCGACAGCATGCGCCGCAGCTGCGAATCCAGCTCGACGAAGCGCATCAGCATCAAGTTGTCGACGATGCTTGACAGGTCCGGGGCCGGGGCGCTGATTTCCGCGCCGAAAATGTCGCGCATTTCCCAGGTCAGCATCACGCTGACATCGCGCGCGCGCAGTTCGCCGACCAAGGCGCGGAAAAACGCATTGAGCCGCGCCGGGTCGATGGCCAGGCGGCTGAACGCCCCCAGGCTGTCGATCAGCACGCGCTTGCTGCCTTGCGCTTCGACCCGCTCGAGCAGGCGCGCCCCGACCTGGTCCAGCAGGCCCTCGGTAGTCGGCTGCCAGCAAAGCTGCAGGATGCCTGCCTGCTCCATGGCTGCAAAATCGTAACCCAGCGACGCGGCCTTGATACGCAGGCGCTCCGGCGTTTCGTAAAAGCCGAAATGCAGCCCCGGCGCCTGCGGGCTGCTGGCACCGAGAAATGCCAGGCCCAATGACGTCTTGCCAATACCCGAGGGCCCGATCAGCAGGCTGACCGAGCCCGTGGCCAGGCCGCCACCGAGCATTTCATCCAGGGTCGCCACCCCGCTGCGGATGCGCTCCAAGGTGGCGCTGCCCGCCTGGCTGGGGTGGCTGAACAGTGACTCCAGGCGCGGGTATACATGCATGCCGGTTTCATCGATGAGGCATTCATGGCGCCCCGACAACGCCGCACTGCCCCGCGTCTTGCGCAGCTGGATATGACGCACGGCGCGGCTGCCAAACAGTTGCTCGCCCAGTTCGATCACCCCGTCGACCATCGTGTGCTCCGGGCTGCCCTCGTCCAGCCGGGCGCTGGTCAGCAGCAGCACGGTGCAGCCCGCAAAGGCCGCATGGCCCTGTAGTTCAGAGACGAATTTCTTGGTATCCAGCGCGGTTTCCGCACGCACCCGGGCATTTAGCACGCCATCGACGATCAGCAGGCTGGCCTGCTGGCGGGCGATTTCCTGGCGCAGCAGCCGTACCACGGCGTCCAGGCCTTCCTGCTCCAGGGTATCGAAGGCACTGACGAACTGGATCGGATCACCTACCAGCGCCGGGTCGAAGAACTCCAGGGTCGCCAGGTACTGGAACAGCCGCTCGTGCGACTCGCTGAGCAAGGTGGCCACCAGCACCCGGCCACCACCGCGCACATGCCCGCAGGCCAGCTGATTGGCGAGGATGGTCTTGCCCGCCCCCGGCGGGCCCTGAATGATGTAGGACGCGCCAGCCACCAGGCCACCCTGGAGCAACGCATCGAGCCCATCGATCCCCGTCACCAGCCGCCTGAGTGCCTGTGCCATGGTGTTCTACCTGTCGAGTTGGCTGTCCGTGTGCTGATAGATTGGCAAGTAAAGCTGCATGCAAGTTCCCCGGCCGGGCTCGCTGTCGACGCAAATGGCACCACCGCTCTGCCTGGCAAAACCATACACCTGGCTGAGGCCCAGGCCAGTCCCCTTGCCAAAGGGCTTGGTAGTGAAAAACGGTTCGAAGATCCGCGGCAGTACCGCTGGCGCGATGCCCTCGCCGCTGTCTTCGACCTCGAAACGCACAAACCCGCCGTGCAGGCCCTCCACCTCACCGGTCAGCTCGACCACCTCGACTGTCAAGCCGATCCGGCCCTGCCCCGTGATGGCATCGCGGGCATTGAACAACAGGTTGAGCAGTACCATCTGCAATTGCCCGGCATCCACCTCGATCAGGGGCAGGTCCGGTTGCAGCACCACCTCCAGGTCAATCGATCCAGGCAGCGCATGCTCCAGTAGACCACGGGTGGCGGCAACAAGGTTCGCCGGGGCGACGCAAGCCACATCAAGCTTGCGGTGGCGGGCAAAGCTGAGCAACTGCTGGGTCAGCTCGGTGCCCCGCTGCCCGGCATCGAGAATGTGCTGCAACATGCGCTGGGCGCGTGCCGGGTCCTGGGTGGCCAGCGCCAAGCGCGCCGAGCTGATGATGATGGTCAGCATGTTGTTGAAGTCATGCGCCAGGCCACCGGTCAACTGGCCGAGGGCCTCCAGCTTCTGTGCCTGGAACAGCTGGGCGCGCACCGCGTCCAGTTGCAGCGCCGACTCGCGGCGGTCGGTGATGTCCCGGGTCACCTTGGCCAGGCCGACAATCTGGCCCTGGTCATCGCGAATCACATCCAGGGCGGCCAGCGCCCAGAACTGCGTGCCATCCTTGCGTACGCGCCAGCCCTCATCCTGCGCCTCGCCCTGCTCCAGCGCCTGGCGCAGCAAGCGCTCCGGGCGGCCCTCGGTGCAATCCTGCGGGGTGAAGAACAACGAGAAATGCTGGCCGATCACTTCATCGGCACGGTACCCCTTGATACGTTGCGCGCCTGCGTTCCACGACACCACATGGCCGGAAGGATCAAGCATGTAAATGGCGTAATCCACCACCGACTGAACCAGCTGTTCATAGCGTTGGGCAGTCATGACAGGGTGATCGAGACAGTCAGCTGAAACCATGCGAACTCCACCGGCACAGCAGGAGGGAAAATATTGCGAGGTTCAACGCCCAGGCTCAACCAGCACAAGGCTGATGCGCCGAGGCATCGCCACTTTCAGCAGCCACAAGCCGACCAGCAGGATAAGCCCTCCACCGGCCAGGGCCATCAGCCGCTGCGGTTGAGAGTGTTCGGCATCGAACCCAAGCATCAGCAGATAACCGCCCAGGCTGATCAGGCTCAGGTAGAGAAATGCCGCCAGCACGACGACCAGCACGAACAAAAGTCGCCACAATAGCCGTGGGTGCACTATACGCTCGGGAGTATCGGACAGAGTCATCACCGCACACTCTTTGGATCCAATAAAAGGGCAACAGTGGCGTAATGATAGCAAGGTGTCAATTGCCCATTCGATCGACCTTCATTCTGTTGATCATAGGCGCTGTGGTTGACTCAACTATAACAATGGGTTATAAAGCGCGCTTGATTGCGAAGCCCTTCTGCTTAGAAGCGAGCTGGTCGTTACGGCCCCTTCAAGCGTGCGAGTGTGGTGGAATTGGTATACACAGCAGACTTAAAATCTGTCGGCGTGAGCCTTGCGGGTTCGAGTCCCGCCACTCGCACCAAATTCCTTGCGAAGGCGCCCTTGCGGCGCCTTTTTGCTGCCCGCCAGCAATCCTTTGCGCAGCTGCTAGAGTGGTGCTTGTACCCGTCCACTGGAACGCCGCCATGCGCTACTCCCTGTTCGATGGTCAACGCGACATCATTATCCTGATTGCCCGTGTGCTGCTGATGATCCTGTTCGTCTTGTCTGGCTGGGGCAAGCTGACCGGGTTCGAAGGCACGGTCGGCTACATGACTTCACTGGGCGCTCCTGCCCCCATGCTGGCAGCGGCAGTAGCCGTGCTCATGGAATTCGCCGTTGGCATCCTGCTGATCCTCGGATTCTACACCCGGCCGCTGGCCTTCCTGTTTGCGTTGTTCGTGCTGGGCACGGCGCTGCTGGGCCACCCGTTCTGGAACATGGTCGACCCTGAGCGCAGCGCCAACATGACCCAGTTCCTGAAAAACCTCAGCATCATGGGCGGCATGTTGTTACTGGCGGTAAGCGGCCCCGGGCGTTTTTCGGTGGACGGGCGCTGAGTCAGTCGTCTTCGCAGTCGTCGAACCAGGCTGGGTGACCACGCTCTTCTTCATCAAGGTCATCCAGCGTTTCTTCGTCTTCCTCGATGTCATCCTCGACGCCTCGGGCATCGGCTTCTGCCTCAGTGTCGTCGTAGAGGAATTCGTGATCAAGCAGGTGATCATGTTCGGGTTCGTGCAGGTCATCTTCGTCGCGCATGCTGACTCCTGGGCTGGTGGCAGGCCTGTATAGGCGGATCGGCTGCACAGGTCAATGCATTACCGCTTAATGCTGGGTTAACCGGCCGGACCCAAGCTGCAGGCTCTCCCTTCAAACGTTGCTTGCCCGCCATACCCGGCGGGCTTTTTTATTGCTGCCACTCCCCCTGCGTCCAGTGCAGTGAAATCACATGGAACCCGGCCCATGCTGACCACACTCGAGCTGAGCCATGCATGACAAGTCCATCACCTGAGCTTCACAAAATGCTGACATCCCGCTGGGCACACTAACCCTGCTCCCTATGTTCTTACAGCCCGCCGCATCGTTGCCGCGGGCTTTTCTTTTTGTGGCATGCACAGTGCCTCTGACCATGACCTGAGGCAGTTTTACCGTATCGGCCCAGGGCTATGCTTAGCCGGCGATAAGCAAGCCCATTCGGAACAGGATACGGAGGCTCGTATGAAAGCTGCTGTTGTTGCACCAGGCCGTCGCGTGGAAGTGGTGGAGAAAACCCTGCGCCCCCTCGAGCACGGTGAAGCGCTGCTGAAGATGCAATGCTGCGGTGTGTGCCACACCGACCTGCATGTGAAAAATGGCGACTTCGGTGACAAGACCGGTGTGGTGCTAGGTCACGAAGGCATCGGCGTGGTCCAGGCAGTAGGGCCAGGCGTCACCTCGCTCAAACCGGGCGACCGCGCCAGCGTGGCCTGGTTCTACCAGGGCTGCGGGCATTGCGAGTATTGCAACAGCGGCAACGAAACCCTGTGCCGCGAAGTGAAGAACTCCGGCTACACCGTGGACGGCGGCATGGCCGAAGCCTGCATCGTCAAGGCCGACTACTCGGTCAAAGTGCCCGACGGGCTCGACTCCGCTGCCGCCAGCAGTATTACCTGCGCCGGCGTCACCACCTACAAGGCGGTGAAGATCTCCAACATCCGCCCCGGCCAATGGATCGCCATCTACGGCCTCGGCGGCCTGGGCAACCTTGCCCTGCAATATGCCAAGAACGTCTTCAACGCCAAAGTGATCGCCATCGACGTCAACGAAGAGCAACTGCGCTTCGCCAGCGAGATGGGCGCTGACCTGGTCATCAACTCACGCACCGAAGATGCCGCCAAGGTCATCCAGGCCAAGACCGGTGGCGCCCATGCCGCCGTGGTTACCGCCGTTGCCAAGGCTGCCTTCAACTCGGCCGTTGACGCCCTGCGTGCGGGTGGCCGCCTGGTTGCGGTCGGCCTGCCGTCGGAAGCCATGAACCTGAACATCCCTCGCCTGGTGCTGGACGGTATCGAAGTGATCGGCTCGCTGGTCGGTACCCGCCAGGACCTGCAGGAAGCTTTCCAGTTTGCGGCGGAAGGGAAAGTGGTGCCGAAGGTGACTCTGCGACCGATCGAGGATATCAACCAGATCTTCGATGAGATGCTGGAGGGCAAGATCAAAGGGCGGATGGTGATTCAGTTCGAGGGGTGATGACCCATGTGCGCTGGCTGTTGGTGCAGCGCACACTACCCTGAAATGGGCGCGCCTTAGGTCCTGGTTTCAGGTAAGCGCTATGCTTGATACACGATTTTATCCAAGTCGTGGTTTGTAGTCGGTTCGCAAGCAGAAGACTGGCTAGCACATCGGAGTGAACGTATGGGCATCCGCAGCTTGGCGAAAAACCTGCCACCCGACCCGGACAATGACGGCTGGGTACTTGGATGGGGCGTACTGAGAGACCGGCATCCCTGGCATTTCGTCGATGTGTTTGCCGACCAGAGGACCGCCAGGGCCGAGGCGGTGCGCCGCGGGGCAGGCTATGTTGTGGAGTTCGGCTCGCACCGCCTGGGATCGGATGAATTCGTTTGTGGGATATCCCCGCCTGAAGGCTAGCGTTTGAATGGGCGGAGCGGCGGGCGATGGATCCTAGGGCCGTAGTCGACAGACAGCTATCGACCCATAGCGGAAATCTGTAACCAGGGCCGCTTCGCGGCCCATCGCCGGCAAGCGCGACTCCCACAGGTACAGCGCATGCCTGACGGCTGGTGATATTCCTGTGGGAGCCGGCTTGCCGGCGATGAGGCCGGTACTGACTACAGAGCTTTGGATCAGTGTCCGCCGTGGGTCGAAAGCAGCCTTTCAGCAAAGGTATGAACCCAACAACTTGATAGATCTGACTAGTCGACAGGGCCGACATGCCCTGGTCGGCGTTACCCCTTGGTCAGATCAACCAATGGCCTCTGCCGCACCTCGGTTTCGCGCCCACCTTGTATCTCGCCAACCTGCTTCAAGGCCTTGTCCACTGCCACCTTGTCCGCCAACAAGCTGTAGCTGATGTGGAACTGCCTGTGTTCCTTCGGCCCGATTGTCGGCACCAGGTTCAGTGGCCGCTGGTAACGGCGGTTGTAGGAAAAACTCGTCCCCGGCTCGAGCCCGGTCACATAACCCTGGCCTTGTGTATCGGTATTTTTCCACAGGGAAAATACAGGCAATGTCCGAGTATTGAAGCCGACCGAAACGCCCAGATTGCCAGCCTTGTCATGCAACACGGTCAACGTATTGCCCTGGTCATCGGCATACGGCACCACGTTGTAAACCGTTTCGTCATAGTCCTTGGTCGGCGCTCGGTAGGTTTGCCAGTCGGGCAGATCTGCCCTTGCCTTGTCGTTGAATGGCGACACTTGCTTCACTGGCGCGGCAAAACGAGCGCCCTGCTCCAGAAACGGGGTGCTGAAGTTACTGTGATAAAGCGCCTGGTATTCCGTCGGATAGTCACCGCTGTTGGTCAAGGTGTCGTTGAGGGCGAACTTCACGCTGCCGGGTTCGGTGACCAGTTCGGTCACGACGGAGAAGTCGACTTTCTTGAATGCCTGCTCTTTCAGTACACCACGCAAGGTAATGGCGTAAGGGGGCTTCTCATCAATGTGCAGGGTGACTTGGTTCGCAGGAGTGTTGGCAGCCCGACCGTGCAGGGTCAGCAGTTCGCCGTTGTCGACGCCAGGGTGGCCGACCCATTCGTAACCGCAGCGGGTGACCAGTTCATTGAAACCTTCCAGCCAGCCCAGGCCATTGCGCCCGTTGAGGTCGATGAAGGACGGGTTGACCACTTCCTTGACCGGCGAATCCCAGCCCATGCGCACATTGCCGACCGACGCCTGCAAGACGTTCATTCCACGGGTCGGCACGACCGAAAGTTTCATCGTACCGTTATCGATGTCGACGATGCTGACACCCTCTTGCCGACCGCCGTGCAAGGTGCGCAAGGTAACGCTGAAGGGCTTGTCGGTTTTTACGCCAAGTTGCTGGCTGGTGATCTGCCAGTTCTGGGCGGCTTTGTCGGTGTCGAGCAAAACGTAATCCCAGGCCAGGGTGTTGGAAGCCGCAGTCAGGGCGCCAAGCGCAACGAATAGTTTGAGGAGGGGCATGGCAGGTTGCCTTTCTTGGAGTTGTTCCCTTTTATAGACTCGAAGAAACGTTTCAGCAAGCTAGCCAAGCGATGCTTTCGATTGGCACGGGTTTCTTTAGCTATTTTCGGGGAGTAGCCTCGGCACAGTGAATCTTTCGAGCCCGATCAGGTTATCAACCTTGTGAAGGCATCAGAGAAACAGAAAAACTGCACAACTCGATAGAATTTTCATTGCCATGCCAGACGGTTTCCCTGATTTGCCCTCACTGAACGCGTTGCGTGTTTTTGAAGTGGTGGCTCGTCGCTTGAACTTCCGTGTGGCTGCCGAGGAACTGGGTGTGACCCAGGCGGCAGTTGCCCAGCAGATACGCGGGCTGGAAGCGAGCCTGGATCTGCGTTTGTTTGAACGCCTACCCCGCGGTTTGGCGTTGACTGATGCAGGCCTGGGCTATAGCGGGAGCATTCGAAGTGCACTGGCCATGATCGACGAGGCAACACGCCTGCTTCGGCCACAGACTTCTCACCTGACAGTCAGCGTTACACCTACCTTCGCCTCAAAATGGCTGATTCCCAGGCTCGGCAATTTTGCGCAGAGTCATCCAGACATCGATTTGCGTGTGCTGGCAACCGATCGGCTGTCGCACTTCAGCACCGATGGTGTGGATATCGCTGTCCGTTATGGCAAGCCCGAGTTCGGAGCGGGCTTGAATAGCGAACTGCTGATGGAGCAGCTAATCGTTGCGGTGGCCAGCCCAAAGCTGTTCGAAGGCAGCGAAATACCTGCAAGCTTTGCGCAATTGCAGGATTTCGTCATGTTGCACGATGCCCATAATTTCTGGCCTCAGTTCCTTGCAGAGCTGTTCCCACAACACATGCAGCCCACAGCCAGAAACCTGCGTTTCAATCAGACCTCATTGGCCATTGAAGCGGCAATCAGCGGTCAGGGCATTGCCCTGGCCAGCCCTGCGTTCGTCGGTGATGACATTGCCGCAGGCCGGCTGATGCAGGTTTTTACCCAGCAACTCAGGATCGACAAGTCGTTTTATCTGGTCTGGCCACGCAAGATGAAACAGCCGGACTCGTTGAGCGTGGTCCAACGCTGGCTCAAGCAACAAGCTGCCGATAGTTAATCTATCGTAATAGTGAAGTTTAGCTGTCTCCCTCACCAATGGGGCTGCTGCTAAGGTGAATGCACCTGAAAAATCAGCATTGGGAGATTGGAGGCAGCATGTCAGTAGAAAAAGTTGCGATTATCACGGCAGGTGGCAGCGGCATGGGCGCCGCAGCAGCGCGACGCCTGGCCGCCGAAGGCTTCAAGGTTGGGGTTCTTTCCTCTTCGGGCAAGGGCGAGGCGTTGGCTGCCGAGCTCGGCGGTATTGGTGTAACCGGTAGCAACCAGTCGGTTGAAGACCTGCAACGCCTGGTCGATGCTGTCGTGGAGAAGTGGGGCCGTATCGATGTGCTGGTCAATAGCGCCGGCCATGGTCCACGCGCGCCAATCCTGGAAATCAGCGACGAGGATTGGCACAAGGGCATGGATACTTACCTGCTCAATGTCATTCGCCCGACTCGCCTGGTGACGCCTTACATGCAGCGTCAGAAGAGCGGAGTGATCATCAACATCTCCACTGCCTGGGCGTTCGAACCCAGCGAGCTGTTCCCGACTTCGGCGGTATTCCGCTCGGGCCTTGCCGCATTCACCAAGATCTTCGCCGACAATTTCGCCGGCGATAACGTGCGCATCAACAATGTCCTCCCCGGCTGGATCGACAGCTTGCCGAGCACCGAGCAACGCCGCGACAGCGTGCCGCTCAAGCGCTACGGCACCAGCGAAGAAATCGCTGCGACCATTGCGTTCCTTGCTAGCGAAGGCGCGGTCTACATCACTGGGCAGAACATCAGGGTCGATGGCGGCGTAACACGCAGCATTTGAACGTCCGTGGCCGCAGCACTGCTGCGGCCCTCGTTTCATGGAGCCTGGTTTTTTCATGCTGGACGATCTGTTTCAAAGCATATGGGCGCAACTGGCGATCCCGGTCGGCCCGGTGCGCAACCCTTATCGGCTCATGCAACTGTCCACCCTGGACGAGCAAGGATGGCCCGTCTCCAGGACAGTTGTACTGCGAGATGCCGACGCCCGTGCAGGCGCGCTGTACTTTTACGCGGACAGGCGCTCGGCAAAATGCACGCAGATTGCCGTTGATCCACGCGTTGCACTAACGGCACTGAGCCCTTGCGGCCTGACCCAGGTGCGCATGGAGGGGCTTGCCACCCTGGTCGAGGACATCGAGTATCGACGACGCTGCTGGTCGACGGCGCGTGACAAGACACAGGCATTGTTCCGTCATGGCGCTGTGCCGGGGCAGGTGATTGAAAGCCCTGAAGTCGCCTACGAACGCATCCAGGGCGGTTTCGAGCACTTCGCAATCCTATGCATCGAGCCGCGAGCGCTTGAGTGGCTGGATCTCACACGACCCGTTCAGCAACGGGCGCGCTTCCTGCGCCATGAAGGATTGTGGCAATCCTGCTGGCTGGCTCCCTGAGGCAGGCTTCTCGTACAGAACATGCAAACAGGAGTAATTGATGAAAGGTTACTGGATCATTCTGGGGACTGCTGTTACCGACACGCAGGCGCAGCAGGAATATGGCCGGTTGTGGGCGCCAATCGCCGAGCATTATGGCGCCAGGCTCAAGGCTCTCGATTCGACAGCGCTGGTCGAGTCGCATACCAGCACACGGGCGCTGGCGGTCGAGTTCGACAGTTATGCCCAGGCCCAGGCGTGCTATGCCGATCCCGCCTATTCGCAAGCAAAGGCGATGGCATTACGCGCCTATCGTCGTGAGTTGCTTATCGTTGAGGGGGATTTAGGCTGATCAAGGGTTCGCTGATACGGATGCCATGGGACGATAGCGTCCGGCATTGTTCCTCTCCTCCAGTGCAATACTGAACAGCTCTGCCAAAAGAAAAGGCACCCGCAGGTGCCCTCTCAATACCGTTTACGGAATGAATCGAGTGCCACAAGCGTGGCACATCCAAGTGCGGCGCCACTCTTCCAATTTGTCGTACTGTGCGACGTTGAATTTCCAGTGGCGAACGAATCCAATTACACCGACGGTGATAAATATCGCGCCTATGAAGAACCTTGACCAATCAACGCCCCAGAAGGTGTTCATAAGCTTGAGGCCATCGTACAAGATGATTGCACCAACCCCCGTAAGGATGACCGGGCCAAGCAAGCGCTTACCTGGAGGTGGACCGACGCTTGCCGCCAAATTGGTCTGATGCCGACCTGAAGTTTCAACGGTCACGCTTGGTCCGAATCCGGATTGGGACTGCGCTTGGTGGGTTGCTTGTATGTGAGAAGTGCCAGCAGCATGGATGATAGACAGAAGCTGGACGTTTTGACCTTGGCATTGCGGGCAGCAGATTGCGTTATTGCTCACCACGTATTCATTCCTTTGAGGGGTGAAAGGCGAGCATTCTAAGGCAATTGCATACATCAGCGCACTACGCGACTTTATCCGAGCGCTATTCACGACTTACCCCGCCCACAAACAAACCTACCATCCACCCCATCTGTGTAGGAGGACCGCCATGGGCGCACTTCGAGCAGCACAATGGCAGTACGACAACCAGTTGCCGCCTCCGGTGAGCGAGAGCGCGGCTGAGGAAGCTGAGGCGCGCTGGTTCGACGATGGCATCGCGGAGCTGTTGGCGCGCCGTAACGTAGTCTTCCAGCGCAACTTCCACCAGCGTGGCGTGACCTACGAGCGCTTCGCCCAAGCGGTGGATGAGTTCGCGATGGGCCAGCTTGAAGAGATAGCTCGGCAGCTACTCACTCCTTTTGCCAAGGAAGCGGTGCTGGCCCAGGCCGAGGACGCGGAATGAATCCCCACAGCGTGGCGGTGAGCGCCATCGAGGCAGCAATCGAGACGATGCTTCTACCGGGTCTGGCCCGGTGGAGGATGCGAAGGCGGAGACGATGGTCGTCGCCTACTTCTCCATCCTCGATCCTCGTCATCGACTCCAACGAGTTCAAACATTACTGCGAGCGCATTCGGCGTATTGCCGTTCGGCGCAAGGAGGCTGCATGACAACGCCACTGATCACCACGCTCATTGATGAGCAGGTCGCTGAACT
This sequence comes from Pseudomonas sp. 13159349, assembly GCF_013305685.1. NCBI lineage: Bacteria > Pseudomonadati > Pseudomonadota > Gammaproteobacteria > Pseudomonadales > Pseudomonadaceae > Pseudomonas > Pseudomonas sp. 13159349. Next base: position 3,776,098 of record NZ_CP045553.1, read on the forward strand.
GCCCGAGAGTCAGGCAATGCCCGGCGACCGGGTGCTGATGTTGTTCAAGGGTCCAACCTTCGCGGCCGCGATGCACCAGGCCGAACTGGCCAGTATCGAAAATCCGCAGGCCTGGAACTGCCGGGCCTGCATCTGCGGAGAGTCGACCTTGGGCTACGAGGTTCGGGTGTGAACTCCTACCAGCGGGCCCGCCACTTGGTCATTTGGCGCGAAATCAACACCCAAAGAGCCCGGCACCGGGCCAGGCTTTTACATTTAGGCCCATCTACAGCTGAACGTTATTCCAATGGGCGCTTGTGATAACTATAACGCTCTGCATGGGATACCCTCGATGGGTCCGGCGGGCCCTGCTTCTGCCCTCTTCGAAAGGGAGGGCTGTCGAAATTGTCGTCACAGTTCTCTTGGAAAGCGCTCTCACTCTGATCGACTGATCTCTGTAGCCGCCCCTCATTATCGGCTGGCTGACTGACCTGTCTGTCACTATCTACGCCATACCTATCTCTGGACATACACACCTCTCAATGCTCAGAAGTCCTGAGCTATTTGAGTATGCGCTTCCCACTCTTCCAGAAGAGATAAAGCGGACCACTGGGACAGGGCTTGGGCTGAGTTGGCATCCAGATCGTATGCTCAATCCAGCTCACTCATACGCCTGTCGCCTGTTTCTTTCATTTTGAAAAGGAGGGTGAAACTGCCGGTAAGGCTTTGCCGTAGCTCTTGGGGCATTGCGAAGGAAAAATGGATGAGCCACGAACCATCTTTCAATCGAAATGTATCACCCCGGTAAAGAGCTACATCCGCCTCGCTCACTCCAATCCGCACGGCAATATCTGAATCACTTGGCGCATCAAACAAGGTTGTGCCCTCACGTTCACCATGGAGCGAGCAAGCAGTGCATCTGGGCGCGCTATCGTTTGTGAATCGGCTTGGCCGTGTGAGGGTTCGTCCAAACGACCTTCGGCTTGCTCGCTAGCACGCCGCTGACTCCAGAAGGAACGCTTTCAATTTGGCCTCCCTGCTTGATGAACAAGTCAGTCTGTTCATTCAAGCGCTCATGGGCACGCTGCGTCTCTGGGGATATGGCCTGGTGCATAAAAGCTACCTCTTAAGTGAGAAGCCGCAGAAAACGGCTACGCAGTCACTATACAGGGAATTTGAAGCACCCGTGGGAATTAGAGCAAGATACTGAAAAATGCCGACATAATAAACGCAAAATCCTGCAAGTTTTGTTTAGAAATCCGTAAACCAAACCATCCGCCGCCGCTATAGCGCAGCATCTGCAAGCATTTATCGCCGCTTTTCTTCGCGTCCCGGTGAGGCGCAAATGCCCGCCATAGCGCACAACCATAGCCGACGCACAGGCCGCTTGGCCTACATCAGGGCTTGACCTGGCATTTCCCCTATTTCAACTGACGGCGCCGGCCTGGCGCGAGGTTTTCCAATGTCCACAACCAACATGCGCATCTGGGAGCAGGTGCAGACCACCGATACCCGCTGCACCAAGAACGCCGAGGTCGGCGGCCAGAAGATCACCAACCTGAACGGCACCGCGATGGTCATGAAGGCGACCGAAATGTTCGGCCCGGTCGGTATCGGTTGGGGCTGGAAGGTGCTTGAGGAGCGATTCGACGACGGTCACGAGGTGTTTTCCGGCGAAGGCGACAAGCGAATCTGCTTGGGCCGGGAGATCGGCCACACCGTCAAAATCCAGCTCTGGTTCATGCAGGACGGCCAGCGCGGCGAGGTCGAGCAGTACGGGTGCACCCGGCACCAGTACAAGACCAAGTACGGCATGACCTCTGATGGTGAGGCGCCGAAGAAGTCGTTGACCGACGCCATCAAGAAAGCCCTGTCCATGCTGGGCTTCAGCGCCGATGCGTATGCCCATCCTACGTCGCCGGCGTCATCAAGGTGGACGTGGCAGCTCTCTGGGCCGAGCAACCCGACAGGATGACGACCGTATAGGTCGAAAGCTTCGCATGCAGGCGCAGGCGCCGAGAGGCATGAAACCTAGTTTTCGACGTGGCATCCAGCTTCTTGTACAGATTCTTAAAGCTATCAGTTCCCGACATTGCGCGTCCTCCGTGCGACAGGCGCGCATCTTGTAATTGAGGCTTTCCCAGCCCACAGAAAACCGATCCAGCAACACCGACCCACGCGATGTGTTCATCAGGCTCAACCCGCTCGGCCTGAGCGAGCAAGTACTGCGCAAGGACAGTAATGGCTTCGAAGACCAGCGCACCCACAGCGACTACCTGCTGCTCCTGGCTGGCTACCGCGAAACGCACCAGCAACCCCTCTCCCCTATCACGAGCAGGCTACCTGGTCGAATTTTGGGAGAGTTTCTGTGGCAATGCGGCGAGCCCGTCCGACGCCCCAGGCTAAAGCCCTGGTCATTGATTCACCGGGACGGGAATCGAACGCCTCCTCGTGAAGGGCCATGCCCGTCGAGGCATAGACTCCAATGAACATTTGCGTGTTACCTGCGCGCGACAGTCGCACCTGTACATCTATGTGCGTTCCATCGCCAAGGGTCTCGTCATGAGTGCGGTGGTGAAGCGAAGGATCAGCCCATTGCCAGAAAACTTCACCGCGTATCCTCATGTCGATCTCCTACGACTTTAGTTGTATGCGATAGGTGAACTTTCACAATAGCGAACACGAAGCGGTTATCAACCGCAGCGGGAGATACTGAAAACTGAATCGGACAAGCGGCGATCAGTCTTCGTCCGGCGGCTCAGGCAGGTGCATCGTTGCAGCAAAAGCCATCCATTCTTCAAAAATGCGTCGGTGCTGGTCGCAATCCGATCGCCAGCTGGAGGAGGACGTCACACCATACACAACCTGACTCATCGTTTGAGCCGTGTAGGTATCGAGCTTTCGAAGCAGTTCGTACGCATGAAACTGTTGATCCTTGCTAATAGAGCTCATGTGATCCACCGCTAATGAGGAGCGAAGCACTCCTCGTGACCGGTGGACACCCCGCCACAGATTAAAGTCACCAGAACTTAAACTTTTTTCGCCAACTGCCGCGATATGGCGGCCAAGGACGAAGTCATGCCTGAAGACAGCAACCGGCTTGGCCGGACCACTTCCGCTATATCGACGAGATTAGCACTGACGGGATAGGCGCCGGTTTGCGTACCCGGATAAAGCGAAGGCCCTTCATTCCTACAAAGTGAGGAAGCGGCACCAGCTCGGACATGCCCAGCTCGCCATGGAGCGTGCCAAGACTGCTCTGGAAGATCTCAATGGCGTGGACGCGATTGCAGACGAGCGACTGTGCTCGGGTGGCGACTTCATCAAAGAACTGAACCGGGATGACTATTAATGACCCGCCTCGCCCTCTGCCTCCTGCTGCTGGCCACCGGCGCCAGCGCAGGCGAATTGCCCAAAGGTGTTGACGTCTTCCACGACGACGAGCGCGGCGCAACCTGCTGGACCTTCGGTTTCGACTGGCGCGACGGCATAAGTTGCATCCCCGACAGCCAGCTGCAGGCCGGCAACCAGCTCCAGCTTTCCCCGCACGAAACCCAACCCGAACCTACACCCGCTCTGGCGCCTGGGCGCTGGATTGATGAGAGGTATCAGCCGTGAGCCCCAGGATTGTCCCAAATGGCCGGGGTCAACAAAATCCGCAGGCATTAAAAAATGCCCCGCAACCTCAATGGTTGCGGGGCTTTCGAATGGTGGAGGCCGAGGTCGGAATCGAACCGGCGTAGACGGATTTGCAATCCGGAGCATAACCACTTTGCTACTCGGCCTCAAAGGTCGGATCTAGCAGCTTGCGCTTCGCTATCTCCTTGAAACGCTGAACCTTTTTCAAAGTTTGCTGCGTTTCGATGGGCGCCATTATGTCTTCATTCCTTTAACCTTGCAACCCCCTGAACGAAAAAAAATTTCAACGGGTTCAAGGTGTTAGCGCAGGCGGCCGAGTTTACTCCACAAGCCCACCACTGTTTTCTCCACGGTGCCACTGGCAGCCATGCCGATTCGCTCCTGCAGGCTCTTGCGTTCGGCGTAGTGCAGGTGGAACAGGTTGGTGTTGCGCGCGCGTTCGCTGAGGTACTCGTCGCTGGTCTGCAACTCGTCCACCAGCTTGCGGTTGAGTGCCGCGACGCCCAGCCAGACTTCGCCGGTGGCCACTTCGTCGATGTGCAGCTGCGGGCGATAGCGGGAAACGAAGTCCTTGAACAGCTGGTGGGTGATGTCCAGGTCTTCCTGGAACTTCTCCCGGCCTTTCTCGGTGTTCTCGCCGAACACGGTCAGGGTGCGCTTGTATTCACCGGCGGTCAGCACTTCGAAATCGATGTCGTGCTTCTTCAGCAGGCGGTTGACGTTTGGCAGCTGCGCCACCACGCCAATGGAACCCAGTACGGCGAACGGTGCGCTGACGATCTTCTCGCCAATGCAGGCCATCATGTACCCGCCACTGGCGGCTACCTTGTCGATGCACACGGTCAACGGGATGCCGGCCTGGCGAATGCGCGCCAGCTGCGATGCGGCCAGGCCATAGCTGTGCACCAGGCCACCACCGCTTTCAAGGCGTAGCACCACCTCGTCGCGCGGGGTGGCGAGGGTGAGCAGCGCGGTGATTTCGTTGCGCAGGCTTTCGGTGGCAGAAGCTTTGATGTCGCCATCGAAATCCAGCACGAAGACCCGGCCCTTTTCCTCGGCCTTGCCCTTCTTCTGCCGCTTTTCCGCCTTGGCCTGCTGCTTGCGCAGGGCCTTGAGCTGGGCCTTGTCGAGCAGGCCGGATTCCAGGCGCTCGCGCAGGTCCTTGTAGAACTCGTTCAGGCGGGTGACCTGCAATTGCCCACCCGATTTGCGCCGCCCCTTGCCGCGCAGCCCGGCGATGGCCGACAGCACTATCAGGATGGCGATGACCAGGGTGGCGGTTTTGGCGAGAAAGCTTGCGTATTCAGCAAGAAACTCCACGTTGACTCCTTAAAGACTTGCGCCACTACGGCGCGTAACTGTAGCAAGCATACCGTTGCGCCTGAGGTGCTGCCAGCCGTGGCAAACGCTGGCAACACCTTTCAAACAACCTTTTCAAACGCTTGTATGTTTTTTCGTTGACAGCCCGTGTGCCGCATCCTAACCTCGCAGCAACCTCCAACAGGCCGGAACCTTTCGTGGGCAACCTCTACCTGATCCGACATGGCCAAGCCTCCTTCGGCGCCGATGACTACGATGTCCTCTCGCCCGTGGGCGTGCGCCAGAGCCAGGCCCTGGGTGAGCACCTGGCCCAGCTCGGTGTAAGGCTGGACCGCTGCGTGGCAGGCGACCTGCGCCGCCAGCAGGATACCGCGCGCCTAGCCCTGGATGCATTGCACGCCAATGGCTGCCCGGTGCCGGCTGTTGAGACCGATACAGCATTCAATGAGTTCGATGCCGATGGTGTGATCCGCGCCTTGTTGCCCGGGCTGCTGCCTCAGGAGCCCGACGCCCTGCACATCCTGCGCAATGGCGCGCAGCACCGCAGCGAGTTCCAGCGCCTGTTCGCACTGATGGTGCAGCGCTGGCACGATGGCGAACATGCCGACGATGACCTGGAGACCTGGCAGGCGTTCACCGCCCGCGTGCAAGGCGGCCTGCAGCGCGTACTGGATGCTGCCGGTAGCGGCGACAATATCGCCATCTTCACCTCGGGCGGTACCATTGCCGCCCTGCTCCACCTGGTTACCCGTATTACCCCCGGACAGGCGTTCGCGCTGAACTGGCAGATCATCAACACGTCGCTCAGCCAGCTGAAGTTCCGCGGCCGCGACGTGGCACTGGCTTCCTTCAACAGCCAGGCCCATGTGCAGCTGTTGAGGGCGCCGGAGCTTGTCACCTATCGATGAGCCCGGCTTGTTGTGTCCCTGCGGGGACGTGTAAATCACTCTATAAGGAATGCGCCATGACCTCCGTAGCTGATGCCGTCAAAAAGATGCAAGAGAAGTTCAACCCATCCGCTGCCGCCGGCCTGGACCTGGTGTTCGGCTTCAACATCACCGACGAAGACAAGCACTACGCGCTGATCGTCAAGGACGGCACCTGCGACCTGCAGGAAGGCGAAAACCCGGATGCCAACTGCACCCTGGTGATGGATAGCGAAACCCTGAAGGGTATCGTCAGCGGCGAAACCGACGGCATGCAGGCATTCATGGGCGGCAAGCTGCGCGTTGAAGGCGACATGATGCTGTCGATGAAGCTCAGCGAGCTGTTCCCGTCCTGAGGGCTGGAAATAGCGGATGATCGAAAAACCGAAGCCTGACCGGCTTCGGTTTTTTTTTGCCCGTGCCCAACAGCCCGCACAAGGCCGCCTGGCTTGTGGGCACTTCCACAAAAACAAGTGAGCGCTATCAAGGCAGTTGATCAAACAGCAACACCCTCACCTATATGGCATCTGGCACGCTTGTCCCATCCCCGGCGGACCATTAGATTAGCCAATAGTCCTTGCGATCGAGAATAAGGAAAACGCATGACGCTCACCGACCAGTCCACCCAGGTACGCCCCGGCGAAGAACTCGACGCGGCTGTCATCGACCCTTACCTCAAAGCCAACATCCCCGGCCTGGATGGCCTGCCGAGCATCAGCCAGTTCCCTGGCGGCGCCTCCAACCTTACCTACCTGGTCAGCTACCCGGGCCGCGACTTCGTGCTGCGCCGTCCACCGTTCGGGCAGAAGGCCAAGTCGGCCCACGACATGGGCCGCGAGTTTCGCATCCTCAACCAGCTCAACAGCGGCTTCCCCTACTGCCCCAAGGCCTATGTGCACTGCACCGACAGCAGCCTGATCGGCGGCGAGTTCTACGTGATGGAACGGGTCAAGGGCATCATCCTGCGCTCGGACATCCCGGCCGAGCTGGACCTTGACGCCAACCGCACCGAAGCCCTGTGCAAGAGCTTCATCGACCGCCTGGTGGAACTGCACCAGGTGGACTACAACGCCTGCGGCCTGGCCGACCTGGGCAAACCGGAAGGCTATGTGCAGCGCCAGATCGAGGGCTGGACCAGCCGCTATGAAAAGGCCCTGACCCCTGACGCCCCGCGCTGGGAACAGGTGACCGCCTGGCTGCACGAGAAAATGCCCGCCGACCACCCGCGGCCCGGCATCGTGCACAACGACTACCGTTTCGACAACGTGATCCTCGATGCCGACAACCCCATGCGCATCATCGGTGTGCTGGACTGGGAAATGGCCACCCTGGGCGACCCGCTGATGGACCTGGGCAACAGCCTGGCCTACTGGATAGAGGCCGACGACCCGGCGCCAGTGCAGCTGATGCGCCGCCAGCCGAGCAACGCGCCGGGCATGCTCACCCGCCGCCAGTTCGTCGATTACTACGCCGAGCGCGCCGGCATCCGCCTGGACAACTTCGATTACTACTATTGCTATGGCCTGTTCCGCCTGGCCGGCATCGTCCAGCAGATCTACTACCGCTATTACCACGGCCAGACCCAGGACAAGCGCTTCGCCCAGTTCATCCACATGAACCGCTTGCTGGAGCAGATGACCATGCAGGTCATCGCCAAGTCCAGCCTCTGAGCCCCGACCTAGACGACGGATAACAAGGAAAACAGCATGTCCAAGACCCACCTGTTCGACCTCGACGGCAAGATTGCCTTCGTTTCCGGCGCCAGCCGTGGCATCGGCGAGGCCATCGCCCACCTGTTGGCCCAGCAAGGTGCCCATGTGATCGTGTCCAGCCGCAAGCTCGACGGTTGCCAGCAGGTGGCTGACGCCATCATCGCCGCCGGTGGCAAGGCAACGGCGGTAGCCTGCCACATCGGTGAACTGGAGCAGATCCAGCAGGTGTTTGCCGGCATCCGCGAACAATTCGGGCGGCTGGACATCCTGGTCAACAATGCCGCTACCAACCCGCAGTTCTGCAACGTGCTGGATACCGACCCGGGTGCTTTCCAGAAGACCGTGGACGTGAACATCCGGGGCTACTTCTTCATGTCGGTCGAGGCCGGCAAGCTGATGCGCGAGCATGGTGGCGGCAGCATCATCAACGTGGCGTCTATCAACGGGGTTTCACCCGGCCTGTTCCAGGGCATCTACTCGGTGACCAAGGCGGCAGTCATCAACATGACCAAGGTCTTCGCCAAGGAGTGCGCGCAGTTCGGGATCCGCTGCAACGCCCTGCTGCCAGGCCTGACCGACACCAAGTTCGCCTCGGCACTGGTGAAGAACGACGCCATCCTCAACGCCGCGCTGCAGCAGATCCCGCTCAAGCGCGTGGCCGCCCCCAAGGAAATGGCCGGCGCCGTGTTATACCTGGCCAGCGATGCTTCCAGCTACACCACCGGTACCGCACTCAATGTCGACGGTGGCTACCTGTCCTGATCAGGCTTTTACTGCAACCAGGGTGTAGCTCAGGGGCAGGCGTGCGGGCTGCTCGCGCAGGCGATATTCACCGTCGTCGCCCTTGACCATCTGCCCCGGCAGCGCCTCCCAGGGGATACTCTGGTGCTCGACCAGAGCGGTCAGTTGCAGGCCGTGGGCCAGCAAGGCGCTGATCACCTCGCCCAGGCCGTGGTTCCACTCGTGGGTTTCGGTGTGGGAAAGGCGCTGCTCGGTTTCGACGTAGGTTTGGTCGTTGTGCCACACCGTCGGCTCTTCGTGTTCGAAATACGGGTATTCGAGTTGCAGGCGGTCCTGGTGGTCTTCGTTGACTGCCATCAGCATCGGGTGCCCGTCGCGCAGGAACAACCGACCACCCGGCTTCAGCAGGGCCGCGACAGTACGCGCCCACGGCTCGATGCGAGGCAGCCAGCAGAGCGCGCCGATGCCGGTGTAGACCAGGTCGAACGTGCCGGCCGGCAACACCTTGTCGGCGGCGTAGACGTCGGACTCGACATACGCGATGGGTGCCGCACAGCGCTGGGCCAACGCACGCGCCTCGGCCAGCGAAGCCGCGGAATAGTCCAGGCCACAGACCTTGGCACCAAGGCGCGCCAGCGAGAGGGTATCGGTACCGATGTGGCACTGCAGGTGGACGGCGTTGAGCCCGTCGATATTGCCAAGCAATGGCAGGTCGAAGCGTACGGTCTCGGAAAGGTGTTCGGGATGCTGGATGAGCCGTTCGACTTCGTAGTCGTTGGAAGCAGCGTGCAGCGGGGCACGTTCATCCCAGCTGGCGCGGTTGAGTTGCAGTGAGCGGTCCATGGTGTCTTCCTTGATTCGTGGGGGCTCATGCTAGCCCCCACCAATCTCCCTGCGACAGGACTGCCTTGCTAAAAATTGTAAAGCTGGCGCGCTCCCACCCGACCCCACAGAGCCCCTGCCAAGTCAACCAGCCATGTGAAGTCGCCAGCCGTTACAGGCAGGTCGCCGCCGCCGCCCGGCGCTGCAGGGCCACACCGTCGTTCTTCTGCGCGTAGTAATCCACCCGCGCCCCACCCACCTGCGGGTACACGTCCACGAACGCCTCGGCCTCACGGGTATACACGGTGAAGCCACCTTGCTTGCGTGGTTCCAGATAACCACTGGCGTCGTCGCCGAATACCTTCTCTTCCTGCCAGCTGAACTGGATGCACTGGGCCACCAGCTCTGGCGCCTTGTGCGAGTCGAGCTGCGCGGTCGGCTTGCCGCCTCGGGCCGTTTCCATGGTCGCAGAAGCACAACCGACCAGCATCAACGCCGCGGCCATCGGCAGAATCGCACGCATGTTCCATCCTCAGGATAAAAAAGAAGGCGACTCTAGCACTGGCAAGCATCGCGAGTGAATTGTCGCGCTCAGGTGGCTGTCGCAGATAAGGCATTCCGTCACAAGGAGATAACCATGAAACTGCACCACCTGCTGTTCGCCGTCCTTGCCAGCCTGCCCCTGGCTGCCACCGCAGCCCCCTCCAGCGAAGAAAGCGTCACCACACCAGAAACCCACAACCGAGAGCTCAAGGTCGGCGACAAGGCACCCGACCAGTACAAACGCGATGACCAGGCTATCAAGGACTGGAAAGCCAAGGGCCTGCCAGCACCGGAAAAGGAAAGCCACTGGGTAAACATGGGTGGGCGCTACGTGCTGGTGCAGATCACCAACGGTGTGGTGCTGACGATCCAGCCAGCCCGCTAATTCAACACTCTTCACTCCCGCCGCTCTCGCTGGCACGACAATTTTTTGCCTGCCAGCGAAACCAAATGGATCCTTTCCAGTCTCAGGAGGTGTGCCGTAAACCATTGCGGATCAAGGACCTATATCGTGATGACCCGTCTTGCAAGCCTTTCGCTGATTGCTGTTGTCCTGCTGACTGCCGGGTGCCATAGCCATCGCTACCATGACGACGACGATGGCTGGCGTGACCGTGACCGTGACCATCGCCACCACCATCGGCATGACCGCGACGACGATGATGACGACTATCGTCGATATCGTGGTGACCGCTACTACCGCTGAAACGTCTTTTTCAACCCTGGCCCGCCGCCCATTGCGCGGCACCTTAACCTGATGATTCCTTTGAGGTTCGTATCATGCGTCTGACTCTGCCTTCCCTTGCCCTCGGCCTGCTGCTGTGCCAGGGCGCTTTCGCCGGTGACGGTACCGCCGCCATTGGCGGTGGCCTGGGTGGTGTTCTGGGTAACGTTGTCGGTCAACAGATCGGCGGCAAAACGGGGGCGGCCATCGGCGCCGGCCTCGGCGGCGCAGCCGGCAGTGCGGTAGGTGCACGCAAGGGCAACCGTACCGAAGCCGCCATTGGCGGTGGCCTGGGCTCGGCGGGCGGTTCGCTGCTGGGCGGCGCGGTGGGCGGCAAGACCGGCTCCACCGTGGGTGCCGGCCTGGGTGGTGCGGCCGGTGGTGCCATCGGCAACCACCTGGGCGACAACAACGGCAAGCACCACCGTCACCGTCACTGATTCCAGTGACAAAGGGGCCGCAATGCGGCCCCTTTTGTTTTGCAAACCCTGCAGTACATCAACACCCCCTTCAGCACAATCCGGCACACTGGCTGCTACTGTCTATCGTGCCCCCGTGTGAAGGAACACCCCCTCCCCATGAACCAAGAGCTGCTATGGGTCCTCGGCCTGCTGGCCATCGTCATCACCCTGTTCGTCATCAACCGCCCACGCATGGACGTGGTCGCGCTACTGGTGATCCTCGCCCTGCCGCTGTCGGGCATCCTCACCGTGGAGCAGGCGCTGGCCGGTTTCAGTGACCCCAACGTGGTGTTGATCGCCGCCTTGTTCGTGATCGGTGAAGGCCTGGTGCGCACCGGCATTGCCTACCGTATCGGCGAATGGATGAGCGAGCGGGCCGGCAACAGCGAGGCACGCCTGCTGGTGTTGCTGATGGTAGCCGTGGCGGGGCTGGGTTCGATGATGAGCTCCACCGGCGTGGTGGCCATTTTCATTCCGGTGGTGCTGAGCATCGCTGCACGCCTGCAGCTTTCGCCCGCCCGCCTGATGATGCCGCTGGCTTTCGCCGGCCTGATCAGCGGCATGCTCAGCCTGGTGGCCACACCGCCCAACGTGGTGGTACACAGCGAGCTGGTACGCCATGGCGAAGCGGGATTCAGCTTCTTCAGCTTCACCCCGTTCGGCCTGGTGGTGCTGGTGCTGGGCATCGGCTACATGCTGCTGACCCGGCACTGGCTGAATGGCGAAGTGCGCAAGGACGGCCGCGTGGAAAGCCGCCGCACCCTGCTGGACCTGGTGCTGGACTACAAGCTCAATGGCCGTGAACGGCGCCTGCGCATCCGCCCCCATTCACCGCTGATCGGTCATACCCTGGGCGAGCTGGAGCTGCGCACCCGGCATGGCGCCAACGTGATCGGTATCGAGCGCCAGCACAAGTTCACCACGCGGGTGATCGCCGCCGACTCCAGCACCGTGCTGCACCAGGGCGATGTGCTGCTGCTCGACCTGTTCGCCAACCGCGACGACCTGCGCAGCCTGTGCCAGACCATGCAGCTGGAGCCGCTGCACTTCAAGGCCGCCTACTTCATCGACCAGTCCCAGGAGCTGGGTATGGCCGAGGTATTGCTGCCACCAGGTTCGAAACTGCTCGGCAAGAGCATCCTCGAACTGGCCTTTCGCACTCGCTTCGACCTCAACGTTGTCGGCTTGCGCCGCGAGCAGGTGGCGATCGAAGAACAGCTGGTGGAAGAAAAGCTGCGCCTGGGCGACACCCTGCTGGTAGTCGGCCCGTGGAAAGCCGTGCGCCAGTTGCAAAGCAAGCCCAAGGACTTCCTGGTACTGAGCCTGCCCGCAGAAATCGACCTGGTCGCGCCCGCCCGCACCCGCGCACCACAGGCGTTGCTGAGCCTGGCGGTGATGGTCGGGCTGATGGTCAGCGGCGCGGTCCCCAATGTCATTGCCGCGCTGATCGGCTGCCTGCTGATGGGCGCAGGCCGCTGCATCGACATGAACAGCGCCTACCGGGCCATCCACTGGCAAAGCCTGGTGCTGATCGTCGGTATGCTGCCCTTTGCCCAGGCACTGCAGAAAACCGGCGGCATCGACCTGGCAGTGGGCGGCCTGGTCAGCGTGCTGGGCGGTGCCGGCCCCAGCGCCATCCTCGCCTGCCTGTTCGCGGTCACGGCGGTGATCGGCCTGTTCATCTCCAACACGGCCACTGCGGTACTGATGGCACCCGTGGCCGTCAGCACCGCCACGCAGCTGGGCATGTCGCCCTACCCGTTTGCCATGACCGTGGCGCTGGCTGCCTCGGCGGCCTTCATGACGCCGGTGTCATCGCCGGTGAACACCCTGGTACTTGGCCCGGGGCAATACCGCTTCGCTGACTTTGTCAAAGTTGGCGTGCCGTTCACCATACTGGTGATGCTGGTGACCGTGTTGATGGTGCCGTGGTTCTTTGGGCTGTAGGGTTTGGCTACGAATGAAGGCAATTTGGCATTATCTCGACCGATCGCGGCAGATTGACATCAAGTCCCCTGACGAAACACACTTATGCGCAATTGCCCCAGGTGCTTCAAGCCGTTGTCCTGGATTTCGTTCCCGCCTTGCCGGTCGAGCCCATGGTTTTTCCAGCCCAATCGCGCTTGTTGCACTACGTCGTTCTACTCGGCCTGACCTTCGCCCTGACCCTGGGCGGCATCCTGGCCCGCCCGATCGAATCCCTGTCGCTGTTCTGGCCGGTCAATGCGGTCCTGGCTGGGGTGCTACTGCGCTACCCCCGCCAAGCCACGCTGACGGGGTTTACCCTGGTCTGGCTGGCCATGGTCGGCGCCGACCTGCTGTGCGGCAGCGCCTGGGTGCCTGCCCTGTGGTTCAACCTGTGCAACCTGGGCGTGGTGGTCACCCTCTGGCTGATGCTCTCGCGCTTGCCACGCCTGCACCGACGGATGCGTACTCCCCACGGCGTCCTCAGCGTGTTCGGCGCCAGTGCCGCCGGGGCAATAGTGGCTGCCAGCATGGCGGCGGCAGTGGCCGCGCCGTGGTTCGAACAGTCGTTGCGCGCCACCTGGCTGGCCTGGTTCAGTGAACAGTTCTCGACCAGCGTGCTGGTGCTGCCAGTGCTGCTGACAGCCCCTACGGCACGAGCGCTGGTGCGCGGTGGCGCCCAGGCCATCCGCCTGGCGCCGTTGCTGGTGCTGCTGGCCTCGCTGGCGTTCAGCATTGCCTTCGGCGGCCCCGGGGCCATTGCCTTCCCGATTGCCGCGCTGCTGTGGTGCGCCTGGACTTACTCACCGTTCCTGGTTTCTCTGCTGACACTCACCGCTGGCAGCACGCTGATCGTGGCGGTGGCGCAAAACCTCATGCATTTCAGCGTGCCGCAAAGCGAGCCCGGAGTGACCACACTGATGTCGGCGCGCCTGGGCATCGCCATGCTGGTGCTCGGGCCGCTGGTGGTGGCCTGCGTCAGCCAGGCAAACCGCAGCCTGATGGCCCGCCTGGCGCATCAGGCCAGCATCGACCACCTCACCGGTGTGCTCACCCGCAGCGCCTTCACCCGCCGCGCCAACGCGCTGCTGGAAAGCCGCCAGCAACACGCCCAGGCGCTGCCGCTGACCCTGATGATGCTGGACATCGACCACTTCAAGTCGATCAATGATGTCCATGGCCATGCGGTCGGTGACCAGGTGCTGCGCCAGTTCGCCAGCACCCTGCAGGACCAGTTGCACGATGGTGAACTGTTCGCTCGCCTGGGCGGCGAGGAATTTGTCGTGGTCCTACCGGGTCTGGCGCCAGATCGGGCCAAGTTCACTGCCGAGCGCCTGCGCCGTGCGGTGCAGGACCTGCATGTGATGCAGGCCGGCCAGTCCCTGCAGATTACCGTCAGTATCGGCCTGGCCGGTTGTGCCGCCGACATGCCGGCCCCCACCCTCGATGAACTGCTGGCACGCGCCGATCAGGCGCTGTACCGCGCCAAGGCCCATGGCCGCAATCGCGTCGAACAGGCCGAGCCACAACGCCAGGCGATGTGAACTAGCCACCCAGCAGGTCCCACGTCAACTTGGCGATCAGCACGCACAAGAGCACCAGGAACAACCCACGCACAAAGCCCGCGCCCTTGCGCACCGCCAGCCAGGTACCGGTCAGCGCGCCGAGGATGTTGCAAGCCGCCATGGGCAAGGCGATGGCGTACAGCACATTGCCTGATGGCACGAAGAACACCAGCGCCGCCAGGTTGGTGGCGATGTTCACCACCTTGGCCGACGCCGAGGCGTGCAGAAAGTCCAAAGCGAAGAAGCGGATGAACAGGAAGATCAGGAAGCTGCCAGTACCCGGACCGAACAGGCCGTCGTAAAAACCGATCGCGCCACCGATCAGCACCGCCAGGCACTGCTCCTTGCGGCCGATCCTTGTGGGTTTGTGCAGCGTGCCGAAGTCCTTCTTGCAGAAGGTGTAGATGGCCATCAGCACGATCAGCACCAGCACCGCCGGGCGCATCACGCTGGGCGGCACCAGCGACACCGTGGCGGCACCGGCGAAAGACATTACGAACGCACTGAGCGCTGCCGGCACGATCAACCCCCAGTCCAGCGTCACCCTGCGGATGAACGAACGCGCAGCGAAGGCCGTGCCACACACCGACGCCAGCTTGTTGCTTCCGAGCAATGCCGCCGGTTGCGCGGTGGGCAGCACGTTGAACAAGGCCGGAATCTGGATCAGCCCACCGCCACCCACGGCGGCGTCGATCAGCCCAGCGGCGAAGGCGAACACGGAAAGCACAGCGATATCCATCATGACGCGGTTCCAGGCAGTGAAGACGCCTGCAAGGCTAATCAAAGTGCCGCGCTTGTGTTGAAATGCCATATTGCGAAAACTGCAACGAGGAGCAGGCAATGGCATTGGACATGCTGCGGGAAATCCAGGCGTTCGTCAGCGTGGCGCACAAGCGCAGCTTCGTCGCCGCCGCCCGCGCCCTGGGGCGCTCCCCCAGCGCGGTAACCCGCGCGGTACAAACCCTGGAAGACAACGCCGGGAGCAAACTGCTCAACCGCAACGCCAATGCCGTGACCCTGACCGAAGCCGGCGAGCGCCTGCTGCCACACGCCGAACGCTTGCTGGATGTGCAACGTGATGCCGCCGACGAACTGGCCGCGCTCAGCGGCAGTGCACAAGGCTGGATCCGCTTCGCCGTGCCGCAGGTACTGGGCGAACATGTCCTGCCCCAGGTGCTTGCCGAGTTTTCCCGCTGCCACCCCCAGGTAACCCTGGACGTGCAGTACAGCGACGGGGCCTTGGACCCGCTGCAAGGCAAGTTCGACTTCGTGGTGCGCGGTGCCTTCCCACAGTCGAGCGAGCTGATCGGCTACCCGCTGTGGGATTACCAGCGTCACCTGTATGCAAGCCCTGAATACCTGGCACTGGCCGGCACGCCACAACAACCCGAGGACCTCGAGGGCCACGCGCTGATCCTGCACACCGCCCCGCGCATCCTCAAGGCCTGGCACTTCTGCCGCGACGGCCAGATCACCAGCCTGCGCCCCAGGCCCAGGCTGCGCCTGGACTCAGGTGACGCGGTGTACCACAGCACCTTGGCCGGCGCCGGTATCGCCCGCCTGGCCGCCTGGGTCGGCGAAGCGCAGGTCAAGGCCGGGCGGCTGGTGCGGGTATGCCCGCAGTACCGCCTGACCTCCAGCAACGGCCGGGACCCGCAGATGCATGCCGTGTACCCCGCCGGCGAGCTGCCGGCGCGGGTACGCGACCTGCTGGCAGCCCTGCGCCGCGCCGGCCTGGCCTACTGAAACAACGCCCTGAAACGGCTGTTCAATTTCTGCTCAATTTGACAGAGCCCGCCACGGGCTTGGCTTGCAGAACTTTATCCACAGACCTACCCACGTTTTTTGTGGACAGTTTTCCCAGTGCAAAGAATGACTTATCGTACAAATCGGTAGGGTGAATCGGCCAACAATGAAGAGGAATGGGCCCGCCCGAAGGACAGGCAGGCCGCGAGGGATAGGTGTGGTGAACGTCAGCTTGGCGGAATGGTGCCAAGGATACCGATCAGAATGGTCAGCAGCAGAAAACCACCCAGGAATAGCGCGAGCTTGCCCATTGGAACCTCTACAAGTGTGATGCGGGAATGGGCATATTGTCGGGCTTGGGCTGATACCGTTACAGATTCAGCTTTATGGAAAAAAAGCGGATCAGATGTGAGGCACCGGTTCTTTTGTGGGAGCGGCCTTGCTTCGCGAAAGGGCCGCAGGGCGGCCCCGGCAATCTTGAGGGATGCATCGAAAACCTGAGGCCGTTGCGCACCCCTTTCGCGACACAAGGCGCCGCTCCCATAGAACTGCACATAACTCATTGAATTAGCAGGGGCCCTGTGGGAGCGGCTTCAGCCGCGAACACCGGCGCAGCCGGAGCCATGCACCGCGTTGGATTCTTCGCGGCTAAAGCCGCTCCCACCGGGTACGCGGATTGCTTGCAATTTCAGTTATCTACGCGACAGCGCAGCCCAAAGAGCTGGGCCATCTCCCACAAGAGCGGCGCATCTGGCCCTTACGCGTGACAGCAATTTTTGCAGTCATCCACGCTGTGCTAGGGTCAAGCGCTCGAACCTGCCAGGAGTGCCATCCCTTCATGACCGCTTTCGCGACCAACGCTGCCTTGTTGTTGATCGACCTTCAGATTGGTATCCACCACCCGCGCCTGGGCCGGCGCAACAACCATGAGGCCGAACTGCGTATAGGCGATCTGCTGGCTGCGTGGCGTCGGTCAGGACGCCCGGTGATCCATGTGCGCCACCTGTCCCGCTCGGTAGACTCGGTGTTCTGGCCGGGCCAGTCCGGTTGCGAATTCCAGCCTGCATTTACCCCACTGGCCAGCGAAACCGTGTTCGACAAACATGTGCCTGATGCCTTCGCCAACTCCGGCCTGGAGCGATGGCTGCACGCGCGCAGCATCAACGCACTGGTCATCGCCGGGGTGATTACCAACAACTCCGTGGAATCCACCGCACGCTCGGCGGGCAATCTCGGTTTCGATGTGGTGGTGGTGGAAGATGCCTGCTTCACCTTTGACCAGCACGACCTGCAAGGCCGGCTTTGGCCGGCGGAGGATGTACATGCGCTGTCGTTGAGCAACCTGGCTCTGGATTACGCGCGCATCCTGCGCACGGAGCAGGTTCTGATTGCTGACTCGCTTCAGGTCAACCGCTGAAGCTTCTGCGCAGGCAACCAGCCAACTCGTCATTGCCATGGCGGCGACACCAGACCCAGCCATTGAGCGGGCGCACCATCTACACCTGCTCTTGGCGAAGCGGATGGGCGCAGATGCCCGATGTCTACCCGCCACTCGACCACCACCCTGCCACACCGTTTCAGCCGTACACTGCTCGCCTGTACCCTGCTGCCACCTGGCCTGCTGACGGCGGACATCACCACGGCTGCAGCACAGCAGCCCCAGCCAGCCGCTACAGCGGCGGATGACTTCGACCCGCTTAACAACTTGCCGCAGGAAGCGCCTCAGACATTCACCTAGGCGGTGATGGATGCGGACCACCTGTAGCGCGCGGGGCGGCAATTGCTACATAAGGTTTCGAAAAGCACTGCAGCCTCTGGATCAATCCGCCTTGAGGGCCTGCATTGCCAAACACCTATCATCGCCACCTACCATGCGGGCTCAGGAGGGTTTGAAAGACATGATTTGAAACGCTGACTGTAGGATCTTTTACCGCGCAATGTAGGAAGAATCTATGTAGTGGGATTTGCCTGTATGAAACATCAGTTTCTCCAGCAAATTCGAACTGCTACGGTCCAGTTTTCCTACAGCGGCACGGAAGCCTACAGCATGAGAAAAGCATGGATCCGTTCAATACCTCGGCCCTGAAACTACAGAAGAATTTGCTTAACCTGCGCCTTGAGCGTGACCGCCTGAGAAGGGAGGGCAAGGACAAGGAGGCGGACGAACTTGCGGCACCGATCGAGCGGATAGAGGCAGCTATTCGTCAATTACCGGATGACATGAAGCCAGTGACCCTGCAATAAAACCTGCGGGAGCGGGCATGACCACGCCTGCATCAAACGCCTGCAGGCTACTGATGTGGAGCAAGGTTGGGTCCAGCCTACGGATCCGATTTCCGCGCAGTTGTCAGTAATGCAATTTGGCTTGAGAGGCTGCGGCTAGCGCTCAGTAGCAAGCGAGGAGCCCGCCTCGGCGGGCTTTTTCGTGCCTGTAAGAATGGGATGAAGCCAGGTAAGTTGGAGCCTTGGCGAAACCGACCAAGCAAGAAGTATCGGAAGCGCCGAAACAAACCATTCCCACGGATGGTCCCGTGGATGGTTTCCTATGCCCCAGAAACGCAAAAAGCCCTGAATAATCAGGGCTTTGAATATGGCGGAAGCGTAGAGATTCGAACTCTAGGATAGTTGCCCATCGACGGTTTTCAAGACCGTTGCCTTAAACCACTCGGCCACGCTTCCAGCTCGTTTTGCGGCCGCCATAATACCGTAATGAAACAAGCTGTCAAACTCTCTGTGTCGCGGGTTGCGGGAGCTCTGATAGACTCCTAGCATCTGAACGTTTGAAAACCACAGGTTTACCAAGGAGTGTCGCCATGCGCGAACAGGATTACGCCGTACACCACGGCCAGCAGGTCGAGCAGCAGGAGATCAGCAAGGTCCTGCGCAACACGTACAGCCTGCTGGCGCTCACGCTCGCCTTCAGCGGTGTCATGGCCTTCGTGGCCCAGCAGATGCGCGTCGGCTACCCGAACGTGTTCGTGGTACTGATCGGCTTCTACGGGCTGTTCTTCCTTACCAACAAACTGCGTGATTCGGCCTGGGGCCTGGTATCCACCTTCGCGCTCACCGGCTTCATGGGCTTTATCCTCGGCCCTATCCTCAACCGCTACCTGGGCATGGCCGGTGGCGCCGAGGTGGTCAGCTCGGCATTTGCCATGACTGCCCTGGTGTTCGGCGGCCTGTCGGCTTATGTGCTGATTACCCGCAAGGATATGAGCTTCCTCAGCGGCTTCATCACTGCGGGCTTCTTTGTCCTGCTGGGTGCTGTCGTGGCCAGCTTCTTCTTCCAGATCAGCGGCCTGCAACTGGCGATCAGCGCTGGCTTCGTGCTGTTCTCGTCGGTCTGCATCCTGTTCCAGACCAGCGCGATCATTCACGGTGGCGAGCGTAACTACATCATGGCGACCATCAGCCTGTATGTGTCGATCTACAACCTGTTTGTCAGCCTGCTGCAGCTGTTTGGCATCATGGGTCGTGATGACTGATTGATATCGGCAAGAGAAAGCCCGCTTCGGCGGGCTTTTTTATGGGCGCTCAACTCATCGATTTAGCTGGAGCCTTGTGGGAGCGGGCGAGCCCGCGAACACCGGCGAAGCCGGTGCCATATACCGAGTCGCATTCTTCGCGGGCACGCCCGCTCCCACAGGTTCGACTCCTGGGAAAAAGCGCCCAATAATTGACCATAAAGTCAGATAACCGGGCGAATGGTCGTCGATCATGCCGCCATCGTGCTTTTCTCTACCCCAATTCGCCATCACCCCGTAGAATGCGCTCCTTTTTTCTTCCGGGGCAGCTTTTCGCAATGAGCTCACACGAACACAGCCCAGGCGCGGCGGCGCCTGCCAATGAACTGGTGCTTGGTCTGGAGGACAAGCCACGGCTGTTGATCGGCCTGCTGGCAGCACTGCAGCACCTATTGGCGATCATCGTGCCCATCGTCACTCCTGGCCTGCTGATTTGCCAGGCTCTGGGTGTTTCGGCACGAGATACCAACCTGATCGTCTCCATGTCACTGGTAATCTCGGGTATCGCCACTTTCGTCCAGTGCAAGCGCTTCGGGCCATTCGGTGCCGGGCTGCTGATCGTCCAGGGCACCAGCTTCAACTTCGTCGGCCCGCTGATCGCCGGCGGAGCGCTTATGGTCAAGCAAGGCACCCCAGTGGAAGGCGTCATGGCAGCTATCTTTGGCGTAGTAATCGCCGGCTCGTTCGTCGAGATGGGCGTGTCGCGCATCCTGCCCTTCGTCAAACGCCTGATCACTCCGCTGGTAACCGGCATCGTGGTGTTGATGATCGGCCTGACCCTGATCAAGGTCGGCCTGATCAGCATGGGTGGCGGCTTCGGCGCCATGGCCAATGGCACCTTCGCCAATGGCGAGAACCTGCTGCTGTCAGGCGTGGTGCTGGCGATCATCGTCATCCTCAACCGCATCCCGGTGGTGTGGATGCGCAGCTGCGCCATCGTTATCGCCCTGGCGGTCGGTTATGCGCTGGCCGGCTACCTGGGCCGCCTGGATTTCACCGGCATGCACGAAGCCGCGCTGTTCCAGGTGCCGACGCCGCTGCACTTCGGCCTGGGCTTCTCCTGGGCACTGTTCATCCCGATGCTGGTGATCTACCTGGTAACTTCGCTGGAAGCCATCGGTGACGTCACCGCCACCAGCAAGGTGTCGCGCCAGCCGGTCGAAGGGCCGGTGTGGATGCAGCGGATCAAGGGCGGTGTGCTGGTGAACGGGGCCAACTCGCTGCTGGCCGGTTTGTTCAACACCTTCCCGAGCTCGATCTTTGCCCAGAACAATGGCGTGATTCAGCTGACAGGGATCGCCAGCCGCCATATCGGCATGTGGATTGCCGTGATGCTGGTGCTGCTGGGGCTGTTCCCGAGCGTTGCCGGGGTGATCCAGGCGGTGCCGGAGCCGGTGCTGGGCGGTGCGGCCATGGTCATGTTCGGGGCGGTTGCGGCTTCGGGGATCAATATCCTGGCCAGCACTCGCCTGGACCGTCGTGCCCTGCTGATCATCGCTGTATCCCTGGCCCTGGGCCTGGGTGTGGCGCAGGTGCCGGAGTTCCTGGCGCACATGCCGGCGGCGATTCGCAATGTGCTGGAGTCGGGCGTGGCTACCGGGGGTATCTGTGCCCTGGTGTTGAACTGGTTCTTGCCGGAGAGCAAGGAACAGGCTTGAGCCTGGTGTTCGACTGTCAGGGCCATGGGGCTGCTGCGCAGCCCATCGCAGGCAAGCCAGCTCCCACCTCGACCGCATTGATCTGAAGCCATGCGCAGTCCCTGTAGGAGCCTGGCTTGCCAGCGATGAGGCCAGTACAGACAACACAAGGCAGTTGCCCCTACCGGGATAGCGCCGGCCTTCAGATTGGTTCAAGACAGAAAGCCCGCCCCGCCATGCACAAGCGGGCGCGGGCTTTTTTGCTTTATCATGGCACCATTCCTTTTGCATGAGTTATCCATGAAATTCGCTATCGCGGTGTTCTCCCCGGCCCATGCGCCCTCCTCGCGGCGTGCCCTGCGCTACGCCGAGGCGGTGCTGGCCGGCGGGCATGAGATTGCCCGGCTGTTCTTCTACCAGGACGGGGTACACAGTGCCTCTGCCAACGTGGTCACCCCCCAGGATGAGCTGGACGTCGCCGGCCAATGGCACGCCTTCATTACAGCCAACCAGCTGGACGCAGTGGTGTGCATCGCCGCCGCCCTGCGCCGTGGCGTGCTCGACGAGGCCGAGGCCAACCGCTACCAGCGCCCGGCCGTGAACCTGCCCAAGCCTTGGGAGCTGTCGGGGCTTGGCCAGCTTCATGAGGCGGCGCAAGTTGCCGATCGCCTTGTCTGCTTCGGAGGCGACTGAAATGGCCAAATCCTTGTTGATCATCAGCCGCCAGGCGCCCTGGAACGGCCCATCGGCCCGTGAAGCACTGGACATCGCCCTGGCTGGCGGCGCGTTCGATCTGCCGCTGGGCATGCTGTTCCTCGATGACGGCGTGCTCCAGCTCGCCGCAGACCAGCAGCCCACCGTCGTGCAACAGAAGAACCTGACCGCCAACTTGCAGGCGCTGCCAATGTTCGGCGTCGAGGAACTGTTCTCCTGCAGCCACAGCCTCACTCGCCGCGGCCTGGCAGCCGACAATCTGGCGCTGCCGGTGCAAGTGCTGGACGACGCGGCCCTGACCGCACTGATCGCCCGTTTCGACCAGGTGGTAACGCTCTGATGACGACCCTGCATGTAATTGCCCACTCACCGTTTGGCGACGAGCGCCTGGCCAGCTGCCTGCGCCTGCTCGGCACCGACGACGCCCTGCTGCTGTGCGGCGATGCTGTATATGCCCTGCGCACCGGCAGCGAACCGCACCGCCGGCTGCAAGACGCCGGCCTGGCCCAGCGCCTGTTCGCCCTGGAAGAAGACGTGCAGGCCCGCGCGATCGCCAACGAACTGGCCAAGGCCGTGGACTACGCCGGGTTCGTCGAACTGTCGCTGCATTACGACAAGGTCAACAGCTGGCTATGAATACCCTCAACGTTGGCGATCAGGCGATCGCCCTGGACAAGGACGGCTTCCTGGTCGACCTGCAAGACTGGTCGCATGCCGCCGCCGAGGCTTTGGCCGCGCGCGAGGGCATCCCTTTGACGGAGGACCACTGGGAAATCCTCGAACTGCTGCGCCAGTTCTACCAGGAATACCAGCTGTCCCCGGCCACGCGCCCGCTGATCAAGTACACGGCCCTCAAACTGGGCCCGGACAAGGGCAACAGCCCGCACCTCAACCGCCTGTTCAACGGCACTCCCGCCAAACTGGCCGCCAAGCTGGCGGGCCTGCCCAAGCCGACCAACTGCATATGACAGAACCTCGCCCGCTTACCCTGGAAACCCCTGCCGAACACCCGTTCGCCGAGTTCGTGCGCATTCTTGGCAAAGGCAAGCGCGGCGCGCGTGGCCTGACCCGTGAAGAAGCCCGCACGGCCATGACTCTGCTGCTGGAAGGCAAGGTCGAAGATGCCCAGCTCGGTGCCTTCCTCATGCTGCTGCGGCACAAGGAAGAAAGCGCCGAAGAACTGGCCGGCTTCACCGAGGCCCTGCGCGCCCACTTGCAGTCGCCGCGCATCGCCGTGGACCTGGACTGGCCCACCTACGCCGGCAAGAAGCGCCACCTACCCTGGTACCTGCTGGCTGCCAAATGCCTGGCCAACAATGGCGTGCGCATCCTGATGCACGGTGGCGGTGCGCATACCGCCGGGCGCATGTACACCGAGCAGTTGCTGTCCTTGCTGGAAATTCCGTTGTGCCGTGACTGGGCTGCGGTCAGCCGGACCCTGGACCAGCAACGCCTGGCCTTCTTCCCGCTGCAGGACTGGGCGCCGCAGTTGCAGCGCATGATCGACCTGCGCAACACCCTGGGCCTGCGTTCGCCCATCCATTCGCTGGCCCGGGTGCTCAACCCGCTGGCTGCGCGTTGTGGCCTGCAGAGCATCTTCCACCCCGGCTACCAGGCAGTACACCGCGAGGCCAGCCGCCTGCTGGGCGACCATGCCGTGGTAATCAAGGGTGATGGCGGCGAGATTGAGGTCAACCCCGATGTCATCAGCCATCTATACGGCACCACCGCCGGCGAAGCCTGGGACGAGGAATGGCCAGCGCTGAGCGAACGCCGCCACGTGAAGCCGCCAAGCCTGCAGCCGGAGCAATTGCTGGCGGTCTGGCGCGGCGAGACCGAGGACAGCTACGGTGAGATGGCCGTGGTCGCAACCATCGCCCTTGCCCTGCGCGGCCTGGGCCAAGACCGTGAGCAGGCTTTCGCCACGGCACGCGGTTACTGGGGCGCACGCAACCAATCTAATAACTAGATAGTAAGAGTGCAGTCTTTGCGCTAGTTATTCGAACGTTTTTCCCTAGACTGGGCTCCAACGACAAACAACTTTGTTCCGAGGAGCTCACCATGGGCCTTTTGATCGACGGCCGCTGGCATGACCAGTGGTATGAAAACGGCAAGGACGGCACGTTCAAACGCGAAAACGCCCAACGCCGCAATCAGCTGCCCGCTCCCGAAGCTGGCCGTTACCACCTGTACGTCTCGCTGGCCTGCCCATGGGCACACCGCACCCTGATCTTCCGTGCCCTCAAGGGCCTGGAGCCACTGATCGACGTGTCGGTGGTCAGCTGGCTGATGCAGGACCATGGCTGGACTTTCGACCAGCAGCAAGGTTCCAGCGGCGACCACCTCGACGCGCTGCAGTACCTGCACCAGCGCTACACCCAGGATGACCCGCACTACACTGGCCGCGTGACTGTACCGGTGCTGTGGGACAAGAAAGAGAAACGCATCGTCAACAATGAGTCGTCGGAGATCATCCGCATCTTCAACAGCGCGTTCAACGAACTGACCGGCAATACACTGGACCTGTACCCAGAGCCGCTGCGCCCGACCATCGAGGCGCTGAACGAGCGCATCTACCCGGCGGTGAACAATGGCGTATATCGCGCAGGCTTTGCCACTACGCAGGAAGCCTACGAGGCTGCGTTTGACGAAGTGTTCAACGAACTGGACTACCTGGAAGACTTGCTGAGCCGCAACCGCTACCTGGCCGGGGAATACCTGACCGAGGCCGATGTGCGCCTGTTCACCACCCTGGTGCGCTTCGATGCCGTGTACCACGGGCACTTCAAGTGCAACCTGCGCCGCCTGAGCGACTATCACAACCTGTCGAACTGGCTGCGTGAACTGTACCAGTGGCCGGGGGTGGCGGGCACAGTGGACATGGAGCATATCCAGAAGCACTACTACATGAGCCACAAGACCATCAACCCGAACGGGATCGTGCCCAAGGGGCCGCTGCAGGACTTCAACCTGCCGCATGATCGGGAGCGGTTGGCAGGCAAGGGGATTTGGCAGGCTTGAGATTGCTGGGGCTGCTTTGCAGCCCATCGCGACACAAGGCCGCTCCTACAGGGGATCGCTGTCTCCTGTAGGAGCGGCCTTGTGTCGCGATGGGCCGCAAAGCGGCCCCAACGATTTCAGCTATTCTGCGAACCTTCGAACCAGGCCAGCTTGTCACGCAACTGCACCACTTCCCCGACAATCACCAGGGTCGGCGCATGCACTTCATGCTGCGCCACCAGGTCCGGCAAGTCCGCCAGGGTGCCGGTGAACACCCGCTGATTACGCGTAGTCCCCTGCTGCACCAGCGCCGCAGGGGTACTGGCCGCGCGGCCATGGCGAATCAGCTCGGCACAGATGGTCGGCAACCCCACCAAGCCCATGTAGAACACCAGGGTCTGCGCCGGCGCTACCAGGTCATGCCACGGCAGATTGCTGGTGCCATCCTTCAGGTGCCCGGTCACGAAACGCACCGATTGGGCATAGTCGCGGTGAGTCAGCGGAATCCCGCCATAGGCGGAACAACCGCTGGCTGCGGTAATGCCCGGCACCACCTGGAACGGGATGCCGTGCTCGGCCAGCTCTTCGATCTCTTCGCCGCCCCGGCCGAAGATGAACGGGTCGCCGCCCTTCAGGCGCAACACACGCTTGCCCTGCCGGGCCAGGTCGACCAGAAGGCGGTTGATCTGGTCCTGTGGCACGGCATGGTCGGCGCGACGCTTGCCCACGTAGATACGCTCGGCATCACGTCGGCACATCTCGATAATCGCCGGTGCCACCAGGCGGTCGTACAGCACCACGTCGGCCTGCTGCATCAGGCGCAAGGCGCGGAAGGTCAGCAAGTCCGGATCGCCCGGGCCAGCCCCCACCAGGTACACCTCACCGCCCTGCTGCACCGGTGCACCGTCGACCATCGCCTGCAACAGGCGCTCGGCCTCGGCGCCCTGCCCGGCCAGCTGACGCTCGGCAATAGGCCCTTGGAACACGGTTTCCCAGAAGCCACGGCGCTGGTTAACGTCCGGGTACAAGGCCTTGACCTTGTCGCGGAAGCGTGCGGCCAGGCCGGCCAGTTCGCCGTAGGCGGACGGGATCCAGGCCTCCAGCTTGGCGCGAATCAAACGCGCCAGCACCGGAGCATCACCGCCACTGGACACCGCAACCACCAACGGCGAACGGTCGACGATCGCCGGGAAGATCACCGTGCACAGGGCCGGCGCATCCACCACGTTGACCGGCAGGCTGAGTGCCTGCGCATCCGCCGACACCTGGGCATTGAGCCCCGGGTCGTCGGTGGCCGCAATCACCAGCCGGCAACCGACCAGGTCGGCTGCCTGATAGCCGCGCACCAGCACCTCGCCGCCACCTTCCCGGGCCAGCGCGGCCAACTGGCCGTCGACATCCGGTGCAACCACGCGCAGCGCGGCGCCGGCGTCGGCCAGCAGGCGCGCTTTGCGCAAAGCGATCTCACCGCCGCCAACGACCAGCACGCGGCCGCCCTGCAGCTTGTGGAACAGCGGCAGGTAATCCATTTAGCGGATGACCTCGACGCCGCCCATGTAAGGCTTCAGCACTTCCGGCACACGGATGGAACCGTCGGCCTGCTGGTAGTTTTCCAGTACGGCAACCAAGGTACGGCCTACGGCCAGGCCGGACCCGTTGAGGGTATGCACCAGCTCTGGCTTGCCGGTTTCCGGGTTGCGCCAGCGGGCCTGCATGCGGCGCGCCTGGAAATCGCCGCAGTTGGAACACGAGCTGATTTCGCGGTACTTGTCCTGGCTTGGTACCCACACTTCCAGGTCGTAGGTCTTCACCGCGCCAAAGCCCATGTCGCCGGTGCACAGGGCCAGCACGCGGTACGGCAGCTCCAGCAGCTGCAGCACGCGCTCGGCGTTGGCAGTCAGGCCTTCCAGGGCTTCCATCGACTTGGACGGCTCGACCACCTGCACCATCTCGACCTTGTCGAACTGGTGCTGGCGGATCATGCCGCGGGTGTCACGGCCGGAAGCACCGGCTTCGCTGCGGAAGCACGGGGTGTGGGCAACCAGCTTCAGTGGCAGCTGCTTGGCATCGAGGATTTCACCGGCCACCAGGTTGGTCAGCGACACTTCGGCAGTCGGGATCAGGTAGAAGTCGGCCTCGCCTTCGCGGCTGATCTTGAACAGGTCTTCCTCGAACTTCGGCAGCTGGCCGGTACCCTGCAGGGCCGGGGCCTGGACCAGGTACGGGGTGTAGTGCTCCTCGTAACCGTGCTCGCCGGTGTGCAGGTTGATCATGAACTGCGCCAGGGCGCGGTGCAGGCGGGCAACTGGACCACGCAGCACGGCAAAACGCGCGCCAGACAGCTTGGCGGCAGCTTCGAAATCCAGGCCACCGCTGACTTCGCCGAGGGCGACATGGTCCTTGATTTCGAAGTCGAAAGCCTTCGGCGTACCCCAACGGCGCACTTCGACGTTGTCGTCTTCGCTGGCACCAACCGGTACGCTGGCGTCCGGCAGGTTGGGGATGGTCAGCAGGATGCCATCCAGTTCGGCCTGGATGCCGTCCAGTTCGGTCTTGCCGGCAGCCAGTTCGTTGGCCATGCGCTCGACGTCAGCCATCAGCGGCGCAATATCTTCGCCCTTGGCCTTGGCCTGGCCGATGGACTTGGAACGGGCGTTACGCTCGGCCTGCAGCTGCTCGGTGCGGGTCTGCACCGCCTTGCGGCGCTCTTCCAGTGATTCGATGCGCGCGACATCCAGGCTGAAGCCACGGGAGGCCAGGCGATCCGCCACTTCCTGAAGTTGGCCGCGTAACAGTTTGGAATCGAGCATATCGTTCTCTCGTTATGTGTAGGTGTTGGTTCAGAATCGGGTCAGGGACAGGCCGGCCCAGGTCGCGAGCAGCCCGCCCACCACGCTGATACCGGTATAGCCCAAAGCCAGGGGCACTTGCCCGCTTTCCAGCAGGCGTACGGTATCCAGCGAAAAGGAGGAAAAAGTCGTCAGGCCGCCGAGGAAGCCGACGATCAGCCCGGCGCGCAGCTCGACCGGCACGATCGGCTTGTGCAAGAACAGACCATAAAGCAGGCCGATCAGCAGGCAGCCAACCAGGTTGACCGCCAGCGTACCGAGATAGAAGTGCCGTGGCCAGTGGGCAGACACCCAGTTGGTGGTGGCAAAGCGCAACAAGGTACCGGCAATACCGCCAGCGCTGACGGCGGCAATCAGTGCAATCACGGCTTTCTCCGCTGGCGGGGGCTGTTGCGGTCAAGGTCGGCCAGGTGGCGCAGCTTCTCGCCAATCTTCAGTTCCAGGCCACGGGGCACCGGCTGGTAGTACTGGCGCGGCTCGAGTTCCTCGGGGAAGTAGTCTTCGCCGGCGGCATAAGCGTCGGGTTCATCGTGGGCATAGCGGTACTCGTCGCCGTAGCCCAGTTGCTTCATCAGCTTGGTCGGGGCGTTGCGCAGGTGCAACGGCACTTCCAGCGAGCCATGCTCGGCGGCCTCGCGCAGGGCGGTCTTGAAGCCCATGTACACCGCGTTGCTCTTCGGCGCACAGGCAAGGTAGGTGATGGCCTGGGCTACCGCCAGTTCGCCCTCGGGGCTGCCCAGACGCTCTTGCACATCCCAGGCCGCCAGGCACAGGCTGAGCGCGCGCGGGTCGGCGTTGCCGATGTCTTCGCTGGCCATGCGCACCACGCGGCGGGCAATGTACAGCGGATCGCAGCCGCCATCGAGCATGCGCGCGAACCAGTACAGGGCGCCATCGGGGTTGGAGCCACGCACTGACTTGTGCAGCGCGGAAATCTGGTCGTAGAACGCCTCGCCACCCTTGTCGAAGCGGCGGCGGCTGTCGCCGAGCAGGCTCTGCAACATCTCGACATCGATCTCGCTGCCGTCTTCAGCCAGGTCCGAGGCGTTTTCCAGGAAGTTGAGCATGCGCCGGCCATCGCCGTCGGCGGCGGCCATCAGCATCTTGAAGGCGTCGTCGCCAACCCGCAGGTTGCGCTTGCCCAGGCCGCGCTCTTCAGTCAACGCGCGGTTGACCAGCTTGCGCAGCGCCGCCTCGTCCAGGCTCTTGAGCACATACACCCGCGCCCGCGACAACAATGCGTTGTTCAGCTCGAACGACGGGTTTTCGGTGGTGGCGCCAATGAACAGCAGGGTGCCGTCTTCCACATAGGGCAGGAAGGCATCCTGCTGCGACTTGTTGAAGCGGTGCACTTCGTCGACGAACAGGATGGTTCGGCGGCCGTACTGGCCAGCCTGCTGCTTGGCCACCTCGACCGCCTGGCGAATCTCCTTCACCCCGGCCAATACCGCCGACACCGTTTCGAAGTGCGCATCGCAGAACTGCGCCAGCAGCCGCGCGAGGGTGGTCTTGCCCACGCCCGGCGGCCCCCAGAAGATCATCGAGTGCAGCGCACCCTGCTCCAGCGCTTCGCGCAGCGGTTTGCCGCGCGCCAGCAGGTGCTCCTGGCCGACGTACTCGTCCAGGTTGGACGGGCGCAGACGAGCAGCCAGGGGCTGGGCGACGGGTTCGCTTCGAAACAGGTCCATGGCGAGCTCTGGTTACTCCTTGATGACGTCCGCGCCTTTGGGGATGTCGAACTTGAACTTGCTGTCCGGCACCGCCTGGTTGGCTTTCACGCCATTGAACAGGATGTTGGTGCGCTGGCCGACACTGTCGATCAGTTGCATGTCGTTGATCAGGCCCTTGCGGAACGACACGCGCAGCGAGTCGAACAGGGTGTCCTTGGTCTTCGGCTTGAGGGTGAAGTCCATCACTTCGCCCTGCTCCTTCGAGCTGATGTCGAAGCTCTGGCTGATCTTCGACACGTCACCGGACAGCAGCAGCGCCGGGGTCTGGTTCAGGCGCTGGTCGAGTTTCTTGATGGTTGCCTGCTCCAGGTCCGGGTCCCACAGGGTGACGTTCTTGCCGTCGGATACCACCACCTGCTCCTGCGGCGCATCGGTGTGCCAGTAGAACAGGCCAGGGCGCTTGACGGTCATCTCGCCGGAGGTTTCCTGCAGGCTGGTGCCGCCGGCGTCCAGGGTCAGCTGGGAAAAGTTGGCCTCGATGGTCTGCGACTTTTCCAGCAATTGGGTCAGGCGTTGTACGTCTTGCTCACCGGCATAAGCCGATACGGTGGCCGACACAGAAGCCGCGGCCAGGGCAGAAACCAACAGCATGCGAATCGCGCGCATGGGAGTCCTCATCGAGCATTGAAAAGGCCGGGCGCCACCGTTGGCGCACGGCAAGGTGTTCGTCAGTCGCGCGGGCCGCCCGGGGCTATCACTTCCCGCGAGCCGTTGCTGTTCATGGGGGTGACCACGCCGGCCATTTCCATGGCTTCGATCATGCGGGCGGCGCGGTTGTAGCCGATCTTCAGTTTGCGCTGCACGGCCGAGATGGACGCGCGGCGGCTTTCCAGCACGAACTGCACGGCCTCATCATACAGGGCGTCGCTTTCCGAATCTTCGCCATCGCCACCACCACCGCCGCCTTCGAAGCCGCTGCCGGCCTCCTCGACGCCGTTGAGGATGTCGTCGTTGTAGTCCGGGGCGCCGCGCAGCTTCCACGCTTCGACCACGCGGTGCACCTCGTCGTCGGAGACGAACGCGCCGTGCACGCGAATCGGCAGGCTGGTGCCCGGCGGCATGTACAGCATGTCACCGTGGCCCAGCAGCTGCTCGGCACCACCCTGGTCGATGATGGTCCGCGAGTCGATCTTGCTCGACACCTGGAACGCCATGCGGGTCGGGATGTTGGCCTTGATCAGGCCGGTAATCACGTCCACCGACGGGCGCTGGGTGGCGAGGATCAGGTGGATACCGGCGGCCCGCGCCTTCTGGGCGATACGGGCGATCAGCTCTTCGACCTTCTTGCCGACGATCATCATCATGTCGGCGAATTCGTCGACCACCACCACGATGGTCGGCAGGGTTTTCAGCGCAGGCGGCTCGTCGTCCATGCTCTCGCGGCGGTACAGCGGGTCATGGATGATCTCGCCGGCTTCCTGGGCGTCCTTGATCTTGCGGTTGAAGCCGGCCAGGTTACGCACGCCCATGGCCGCCATCAGCTTGTAGCGCCGCTCCATCTCGGCCACGCTCCAGCGCAAGGCGTTGGCGGCGTCCTTCATGTCGGTGACCACCGGGCACAGCAGGTGCGGGATGCCCTCGTAGATCGACAGTTCGAGCATTTTCGGGTCGATCATGATCAGCCGCGCGTCTTCCGGGCTGGACTTGAACAGGATCGACAGGATCATCGCGTTCACACCCACCGACTTACCGGAACCGGTAGTACCGGCCACCAGCAAGTGCGGCATCTTGGCCAGGTCGGTGATCACCGGCTTGCCGCCGATGTCGTGGCCCAGGGCCAGGGTGACCGGCGATTTCTGCTCGTCGTACTGCGGCGTGGCCAGCACTTCGGAGAAACGCACCATCTGCCGGTTCTCGTTGGGGATCTCGATACCCACGGTGGTCTTGCCGGGGATGACCTCGACCACACGCACACTGGTCACTGCCAGCGAACGCGCCAGGTCCTTGGCCAGGTTGGCGATACGGCTGACCTTCACACCGGCGGCCGGCTGGATTTCGTAACGGGTAATCACCGGGCCCGGGTGGATCGAGTCCACCGCCACTTCCACGCCGAATTCCTTGAGTTTGATTTCCAGCAGCTGGCCGACACCGGCCAGGGATTCCGGCGAGTACTCGATCTTCTTCTGTTCGGCCGGGTCGAGGATGGAGATCGACGGCAAGGTGCCTTCCACCGCGCTGTCGACGAACAGCGGCGCCTGCTTCTCCTTCATCACCCGCTTGCTCGGCTCCGGCGCCCTGGCGGGTGTCGGCGGCACGATCATCGGGGCCGCGGCAGGTGGTTCGCGAGAGATTACCGGCTCACGAGGTGCCGGCGACTCGCGTGGCACCACAGGCTCGCGCGACAGGGTTGGCTCACGTGGTTCGACCGGCTGGGCAGGTGCTTCTTCACGCTTGAAAATGCGCTCGCGCAGCGCCGGCTTGGCCGGTTCGCGCTTGTCGGCGGCCATTGGCGCGGCCTTGACCACCGGTTCATCCTCACGCAGCTGCGCCTCCAGGCGCTTGCGCTCGTTGCGCGCTTCCCACCAACGGTTGGCGGCGCCCTGCACCAGCTCGAACAGGTCGAGGGTGATCTTGCCGGTCAGGTCCATCACCTTGAACCACGACAGGTCGGTGAACACGGTCAGGCCGAACAGGAACAGGGCAATGAACATCAGCGTGCTGCCCTGCACGTTCAGCAGGTTGCGCGCCAGGTCGCCGAGGCTCTCGCCCAATGCACCACCGGCGGAGAACGGCATGCTCGCAGGCGGGTGGAAATGGATATGGGCCAGCGCCGCACCAGACAGCACCAGAAACACCAGGCCGATCAGCCGCCAGGAGAACAGCCAGCCGCTCCAGTCCCAGGGCTGGTGGCGTTCGCGGAAGATCTGCCAAGTCTTTATCGCCAGCAGCAGCGGGAAGATGTAGGCGAAGTACCCCAGTACCATGAACAGGATGTCGGCGAAGTAGGCACCGGCACGCCCGGCGGCGTTCTGCACCTGGTCGACGTTGCTGGTGTGGCTGAAGCCCGGGTCCGACGTATCGTAGGTCAGCAGCGCCATCCACAGGTACAGGCACAGGGCGCCGACAGCGATCAACGCACCTTCCTTGAGGCGATAATGCAGCTGCTGCCGCCACAGAGGGACGGGCAAGGGAGCTGGAGTTGCGGTGGATTTCTTCAAAACGCGTCTATTCCTGCGCGTGCTGCGCGTCCAATAGTGATCGGCCGACGGTGCGGCCAATGAACCACTACTTTTAACATTACTGCCCGCCAGCCGCCATGGCGGCACGCCAGATGGGAGTTTGGCCGGGGGCGACTTTCATATAGCTGCAATTTGAGCATGCATTTTCTTTTGTGACAAAGGCTTATGCTGTGTTTTTGCACAGGTGTGACAGCAAATGTAGCGGATGGTGCCTGCGGTTTCATGAATGTGTAGGAAATTGCCTATTTTCATCACCTGTGCCGGCCTCTTCGCGGGCTTGCCCGCCCCCACAGGTACCCCGCAGGCTTCAGAGCCTGCACATGGCCTGTGGGAGCGGGCGCGCCCGCGAAGAAGCCAAAGAGATTGACCCTGCTTTTCACCCGCGCCATGCTGCCCTCTCCCCTCCCCCACCGCACGATAGACCATGCTCACCTGGCTGACCCGCGACTCGCTGACCTTCCCGCCTCTGGAAAAGGCCCTGCATGATCCCAACGGCCTGCTCGCTGCCGGCGGCGACCTGAGCCCCGAGCGTCTGGTGCAGGCCTATCGCCATGGCTGCTTCCCGTGGTATCAGGACGGCCAGCCGATCCTCTGGTGGTCACCCGACCCGCGCACGGTGCTGCTCCCGGACCAGCTGCACGTGTCGCGCTCGCTGGCCAAGCTGATGCGCCAGGGCCGTTACCAGGTCAGCTTCGACACAGACTTCCCCGCGGTGATCGCCGCCTGCGCCGCGCCACGTGACTACGCCGACGGCACCTGGATCACCGACACCATGCGTGCCGCCTACTGCGAGCTGCACCGACGCGGCATCGCCCATTCGGTGGAGGTGCGCCAGGACGGCGAGCTGGTCGGTGGTCTGTATGGCTTGGCCATGGGCCAGCTGTTCTTCGGTGAATCGATGTTCAGCCGCGCCGACAACGCTTCCAAGGTCGGCTTCGTGACTTTGGTCAACCACCTGCGCCAGGCCGGTTTCGTCCTCATCGACTGCCAGATGCCAACCAACCATTTGCACAGCCTGGGAGCCCACGCCATCAGCCGCGCCGAGTTTGCCGACTACCTGACACGCCACCTCGACCAGCCCAACAGCGCCACATGGCTTCCCTAGGCGAGTTCCCGTAGCTGGCTTACACTTAAACAAAGTCTCACCGAGGGGGTTGATCATGACAGAGTTGGCGCGGTTGAAGTTCTATGCCACTCAACCCCACTCCTGCAGCTACCTGCCCGACGAACAGGCAACCACGCTGTTCCTCGACCCCAGCCAGCCGATGGACGTGCACGTGTACGCCGATTTGTCGGAAATGGGCTTCCGCCGCAGTGGCGACCACCTGTACCGCCCGCACTGCCAGAACTGCAATGCCTGCGTGCCGGCACGCATCCCGGCGGCGCGCTTCATCCCAAACCGCCAGCAACGGCGCATCCTCAAGCGCAACGCCGACCTGACCGTGACCGCCGCACGCCCGGCGTTCAAGGAAGAGTACTTCGAGCTGTACCGGCGCTATATCGAAACGCGCCATGCCGACGGTGACATGTACCCGCCCAGCCGCGATCAGTTCTCCACCTTCCTGGTGCGCGACCTGCCGTTCTGCTGGTTCTATGAGTTCCGCCTGGAAGGCCGCTTGATGGCGGTGGCGGTGTGCGACCTGCTGCCCAACGGCCTGTCGGCTGTGTACACCTTCTACGAGCCGGACGAAGAGCGCCGGAGCCTGGGCCGCTTTGCCATTCTCTGGCAGATTACCGAAGCCCTGCGCCAGGACCTGGAAGCGGTTTACCTGGGTTACTGGATCAAGAACTGCAAGAAAATGAACTACAAGACACAGTATCGACCTATCGAATTGCTGATAAACCAGCGCTGGGTCACCCTCAACTGAAAGGCATTGGCTTGACACACAGTTTTCGGGCATAATCCACGCCACTTTTTTGCCCGGTGCGGTTATGCGTCGGGCCAACACTGGATCCGAGGGCTCTACTGCATGTCGAAAGAAGACAGCTTCGAAATGGAAGGTACTGTCGTCGACACCCTGCCCAACACCATGTTCCGCGTGGAGTTGGAAAACGGGCACGTCGTAACCGCGCACATCTCCGGAAAGATGCGCAAGAACTACATCCGTATTCTCACTGGCGACAAGGTCCGCGTCGAACTGACGCCCTACGACCTGAGCAAGGGCCGCATCACCTACCGTGCGCGCTAAGCTCTAGCCATGAAAAAGCCCGGCCATGTGCCGGGCTTTTTTGTGCCTGTCAGATTGCAGGGGGCTGCTTTGCAGCCCGCTCGCAGCACAAGGCCGCTCCTACAAGGGGAGCATGCATTCCCTGTAGGAGCAGCCTTGTGCTGCGAATGGGCCGCAACGCGGCCCCCGCTGTCACGCAACCTCAGCCGTGGTCTCGAAGTCGAACACCAGCTCGCCATCGCGCAGGTCGACGTGCACCACGCCACCATGCTCGGCCAGTTCGCCAAACAGGATCTCCTCGGCCAGCGGCCGCTTGATCTTGTCCTGGATCAACCGCGCCATCGGCCGCGCACCCATCTGCACGTCGTAACCCGAGGCCGCCAGCCAACCGCGCGCATCATCGCTGACCTCCAGCAACACACGCTTGTCTTCCAGCTGCGCCTGCAGTTCGATAAGGAACTTGTCGACGATGCTCTTGATCGTCTCGTGGCTCAGGCGGCCGAACTGGATGATGGTGTCCAGGCGGTTGCGGAACTCCGGCGTGAAGCTCTTGCGGATGACTTCCATGGCATCGGACGCATGGTCCTGATGGGTAAAGCCGATCGAGGCCCGCGCGGCGGTTTCAGCGCCAGCGTTGGTGGTCATGATCAGGATCACGTTGCGGAAGTCGGCCTTGCGCCCGTTGTTGTCGGTCAGGGTGCCGTGGTCCATCACCTGCAGCAGCAGGTTGAAGACTTCCGGGTGGGCCTTCTCGATTTCGTCGAGCAGCAATACGCAGTGCGGTTGCTTGGTGATCGCCTCGGTCAGCAAACCACCCTGATCGAAGCCAACATAGCCAGGAGGCGCACCGATCAGGCGCGACACGGTGTGGCGCTCCATGTACTCGGACATGTCGAAGCGCACCAGTTCAACCCCCAGCGCCTTGGCCAGCTGCCGCGCTGCTTCGGTCTTGCCGACGCCGGTCGGGCCGGCGAACAGGAACGAACCGACAGGCTTGTCCGGCGACTTGAGGCCGGCGCGGGACAGCTTGATAGCGGTGGCCAGCGAATCGATCGCCTGGTCCTGACCAAATACGGTCAACTTCAGGTCACGCTCGAGGTTGCGCAGCAGTTCCTTGTCGGAACTGGTGACGTGCTTCGGCGGAATGCGCGCAATCTTGGCGACGATGTCTTCGACCTGCGGCACGTCGATGCGCTTGACGCGGTTGGCCTCCGGCTGCAGGCGCTGGTAGGCACCGGCTTCGTCGATCACGTCGATGGCCTTGTCCGGCATGTGCCGGTCATTGATGTAGCGCGAGGCCAGTTCAGCGGCGGCGCGCAAGGCTTCGTCGCTGTACTCGATATTGTGGTGGCTTTCGAAGCGCCCTTTCAGGCCACGCAGGATGCCCACGGTGTCTTCGACCGACGGCTCGCTGACATCAACCTTCTGGAAGCGCCGTGCCAGGGCACGGTCCTTCTCGAAGATGCCACGGAACTCCTGGAAGGTGGTCGAACCGATGCAACGAATTTCACCCGACGACAGCAGTGGCTTGAGCAAGTTGGACGCATCCATCACCCCGCCCGACGCCGCGCCAGCACCAATGATGGTGTGGATTTCATCGATGAACAGGATCGCCTGCGGGCGTTTGCGCAGTTCGCCGAGCAGCGCCTTGAAACGCTTCTCGAAATCGCCCCGGTATTTGGTACCAGCCAGCAGTGCGCCGAGATCGAGGGAATACACCACGCTCTGCGCCAGCAGGTCGGGCACCTGGCCATCGACGATGCGCTTGGCCAGGCCTTCGGCGATGGCGGTCTTGCCCACGCCTGCCTCACCCACCAGCAGCGGGTTGTTCTTGCGCCGACGGGCAAGGATTTGCGCCACGCGCTCCACTTCCTGCTCGCGGCCTACCAGCGGGTCGATACGGCCGGCACGGGCCAGCTCGTTCAGGTTGCTGGCATAGGCATCCAGCGGGTTGCTCGAAGAGGCGGTATCGCCGCCCTCTTCGTCCTGCATTTCCTGGTCGCTTTCGGAATGCGAACCATGGCCCGGCACCTTGGAGATGCCATGGGCGATGTAGTTGACCACGTCGATGCGGGCCACGCTCTGCTGCTTGAGCAGGAACACGGCCTGGCTTTCCTGTTCGCTGAAGATCGCAACCAGCACGTTGGCGCCAGTGACTTCACGCTTGCCGGAGCTTTGCACGTGGAACACGGCACGCTGCAGTACACGCTGGAAGCCCAGGGTCGGCTGGGTTTCACGATCTTCGTCGTTGACCGGAATCAGGGGTGTGGTGGAATCGATGAACTCTTGCAGGTCGTGCTTGAGTTTGTCGAGATTGGCGCCACAGGCGCGCAGAACGGTCGCGGCAGCCTCATTGTCAAGGAGTGCCAGCAGCAGATGTTCGACGGTCATGAACTCATGACGCTTCGAACGAGCCTCCTTGAAGGCAAGATTGAGGGTGACTTCGAGCTCGCGGTTTAACATAGCTTCACCTCATACCCAAGTGGTCGGCGATTAACCGTCCTTCTCGATTTCACAGAGTAGCGGATGCTGGCTTTCCCTGGCGTATTGGTTGACCTGCATAGCCTTTGTTTCGGCGATGTCACGGGTAAACAATCCGCACACTGCCCGCCCTTCGGTATGGACGGTCAGCATGATCTTGGTCGCCAGCTCGCGGTTCAGATTGAAGAACGTCTCGAGCACTTCGACGACGAAATCCATCGGCGTGTAGTCATCGTTGAACAAAACCACCTTGTACATAGGTGGCGCCTGCAGGATCGGCTTGGCTTCCTGAACTGCAAGACCTGAGCCGTCGTCCTCATTCGATTGCGGGCGATCCTGATTGAATGTTAGTCGAATCTCACTAGGTGCATGCATGGAAAGAATTTCATCATGAGCGACAGGTTAAGGTTGTGGGTTGACTGCGAAGGGCACGGCCAGCGCAGGCGCCGGGCGACCTTGACTATCGGCAAAACGGTGTTACAACCAATAAGAACCCACCGTGGTCGATAAAGATCCGCGCAGTCAACCAGATTTTTCGCATGGTTCGTATGCGGATGAGTGGATGATACTCCAGTGATGGAGTCCTTTGCAGAGGGACATAGGGATGGCAAGCGGTAAAGTCAAGTGGTTCAACAATGCCAAGGGCTACGGATTCATCAATGAAGAGGGCAAGGATGAAGACTTGTTCGCTCATTACTCAGCCATCCAGATGGACGGATACAAGACGCTCAAGGCCGGCCAGGCCGTGAGCTTCGACATCGTCCAGGGCCCCAAAGGCCTGCACGCGGTGAATATCAGCAGCGCCGCTGCCGCCACGGTCGCCAGGGCTCCGCAAACCAGCAGCACTGCCGACGCCTGAACTGCCGCGCCGCCTGCCGGTACACTTAAAAACCGGCCGCCTCCTGACTGGAAGCGGCCGGTTTTCCATTGCCCTACATATGCTTGATCATTTCATCGCCAAAGCCTGAACTGCTCACCAGTGTGGCACCCTCCATCAGGCGCTCGAAGTCATAGGTCACGGTCTTGGCGGCAATCGCGCCGTTGGTACCCTTGATGATCAGGTCTGCCGCCTCGGTCCAGCCCATGTGCCGCAGCATCATCTCCGCCGACAGGATCACCGAACCCGGGTTGACCTTGTCCTGCCCGGCATACTTGGGCGCGGTGCCGTGGGTGGCCTCGAACATGGCCACGGTGTCGGACAGGTTGGCACCCGGCGCAATGCCGATACCACCCACTTCCGCCGCCAGGGCATCGGACAGGTAGTCACCGTTGAGGTTGAGGGTGGCGATCACGTCGTACTCGGCCGGGCGCAGCAGGATCTGCTGCAGCATGGCGTCGGCGATGGCGTCCTTGACGATGACCTCGCGCCCACTCTTGGGGTTCTTGAACTTCATCCACGGGCCACCATCGAGCAACTCGGCCCCGAACTCGTCGCGCGCCACTTCATAACCCCAGTCCTTGAAGGCACCCTCGGTGAACTTCATGATGTTGCCCTTGTGCACCAGGGTCAGCGACTCGCGGTCGTTATCCACCACGTACTGCAGGGCCTTGCGCACCAAGCGCTTGGTGCCCTCGCGAGACACCGGCTTGACGCCAATGCCACAGTCCTGGTCGAAGCGGATCTTGGTAACGCCCATTTCCTCCTTGAGGAACTTGATCACCTTGTTCGCCTCTGGCGAGCCGGCCTTCCACTCGATGCCGGCATAGATGTCCTCGGAGTTCTCACGGAAGATCACCATGTCCACATCGCCTGGCTTCTTCACCGGGCTGGGCACGCCCTGGAACCACAGCACCGGGCGCAGGCACACGTACAAGTCCAGCTGCTGGCGCAAGGCCACGTTGAGCGACCGGATGCCACCGCCCACCGGGGTGGTCAGCGGCCCTTTGATCGACACCACGTAATCACGTACGGCATCGAGGGTTTCCTGGGGGAGCCAGGTGTCCTGGTCGTACACCTGGGTGGCTTTCTCGCCGGCGTACACTTCCATCCAGGCGATCTTGCGTTTGCCGCCGTAGGCCTTCTGCACGGCGGCGTCGACCACCTTGATCATTACCGGCGAGACATCGACGCCAATCCCGTCGCCCTCGATATAAGGAATGATCGGGTTGTCAGGAACGTTGAGCGAATGGTCGGCATTGACGGTGATCTTGGTGCCGTCGGTCGGAACCTTGATTTTCTGGTATCCCATGCTTGCACTACTCCGCTGTCGGGTGTGATTGGACATCATGCGATCCACTGAGCCTAAACCACATCTGCCGACCTGCAAGGCATGCGACAACCCGCCACATTGCCGCTTAGTCTTTGGTCTTATAAATGGGCCGATATCACTTGGCCTTGCTGATTAGCCCGAATGGTTTGGTATACTCCGCCGCGACCGAAGGGTCATCGGGGCGATCCCTTGGAAAAATGCGGACCGCCCTTGGCCATGAATGGACACAAAGCCTGGCCATAAAGCCTGGGTTGTTACCGCAGCTCAGCACTTGACGCTCGACTGATGCATCCACCATCACCGCTCGCAGCCTCTCGACTTTCCGCTCATGGCGCTGCCAGGGCGATGCGCCTACCCTGCGCACCACGAGACTCGAGCACGCTCAGCACACAGAGAGTTAACCCGCATGCCCACCCGTTCCAAGATCATCTATACCTTCACCGACGAAGCCCCCGCCCTCGCCACTTACTCGCTGCTGCCAATCATCGAAGCCTTCACCGCTTCGGCTGACATCGCCGTCGAAACCCGCGACATCTCCCTGGCTGGCCGCATCCTCGCCGCCTTCCCGGAGCAACTGGGCGCAGAGAAGCAAGTAGGCGATCACCTGGCGGAACTGGGCCAGCTGGCTACCACCCCTGAAGCCAACATCATCAAGCTGCCGAACATCAGCGCCTCGGTACCGCAGCTGAAAGCCGCGATCAAGGAACTGCAAGGCAAGGGCTTCAACATCCCTGACTACGCCGACGAGCCGGCCACCGCGGAAGAGAAAGAATCCCGCGCCCGCTACGACCGCATCAAAGGTTCCGCCGTGAACCCGGTCCTGCGCGAAGGCAACTCCGACCGCCGCGCGCCGCTGTCGGTCAAGAACTACGCCCGCAAGCACCCACACAAGATGGGCGCCTGGGCTGCCGACTCCAAGTCGCACGTTGCCCACATGACCCAGGGCGACTTCTACGGCAGCGAGAAAGCCGCATTGATCGAAGCTGACGACAGCCTGCGCATCGAGCTGGTCGGCAAAGACGGCAACACCACCGTACTGAAAGAAAAGACTGCGGTAAAAGCTGCCGAAGTCATCGACTGCGCCACCATGAGCCGCAAGGCCCTGAAAGCCTTCATTGCCGAGCAGATCGCCGATGCCAAGGCCTCCGGCGTGCTGCTGTCGGTACACCTGAAAGCCACCATGATGAAGGTCTCCGACCCGATCATGTTCGGCGTCATCGTCGAAGAGTTCTACAACGACGTGCTGGCCAAGCATGCCGCCGCCCTGGCTGAAGTTGGCTTCAACGCCAACAACGGCATCGGCGACCTGTATGCCCGCATCAAGGACCTGCCAGCCGAGAAGCAGGCCGAGATCGAAGCCGACATCCAGGCCCTGTACGCCCAGCGTCCGGCTCTGGCCATGGTCAACTCCGACAAAGGCATCACCAACCTGCACGTGCCGAGCGACGTCATCGTCGACGCCTCGATGCCGGCCATGATCCGTGACTCGGGCAAGATGTGGAACGCCGCCGGCGAACTGCAGGATGCCAAGGCGATCATCCCGGACCGCTGCTACGCCGGCATCTACCAGGCCACCATCGAAGACTGCAAGGCCAACGGCGCCTTCGACCCGACCACCATGGGCAGCGTACCGAACGTCGGCCTGATGGCGCAGAAGGCCGAAGAATACGGTTCCCACGACAAGACCTTCCAGATCAAGGCTGACGGCGTCGTGCGCGTGGTCGACAGCAAAGGCCAGGTCGTTCTCGAGCAGAACGTCGAAGCCGGTGACATCTTCCGCATGTGCCAGGTCAAGGACGCGCCGATCCAGGACTGGGTCAAGCTGGCCGTCAACCGTGCCCGCCTGAGCAACACCCCTGCAGTGTTCTGGCTGGACCCGGCCCGCGCCCACGACGGCGTGATGATCGAGAAGGTGCAGAAGTACCTGAAGGATCACGACACCACCGGCCTGGACATCCGCATCCTGGCACCGGTCGACGCCATCAAGTTCTCCTTGGCCCGCATCCGCGAAGGCAAGGACACCATCTCGGTGACCGGCAACGTGCTGCGCGACTACCTGACCGACCTGTTCCCGATCATGGAACTGGGCACCAGCGCCAAGATGCTGTCGATCGTGCCACTGATGAACGGCGGTGGCCTGTTCGAAACCGGCGCCGGCGGTTCGGCACCGAAGCACGTGCAGCAGCTGGTGGAAGAGAACTTCCTGCGTTGGGACTCGCTGGGTGAATTCCTGGCCCTGGCCGCTTCCCTGGAGCACCTGGGCAACACCTACGACAACCCGCGCGCCAAAGTGCTGGCCAATACCCTGGACCAGGCCACCGGCAAGTTCCTCGACACCAACAAGTCGCCTTCGCGCAAAGTTGGCGGTATCGACAACCGCGGCAGCCACTTCTACCTGACCCTGTACTGGGCCCAGGCCCTGGCTGCGCAGAACGACGACGCTGCCCTGCAGGCACGCTTCGCACCACTGGCCAAGACCCTGACCGAGAACGAGGAGACCATCGTCGCCGAGCTCAACGCCGTCCAGGGCAAGCCGGCCGACATCGGTGGCTACTACGCTCCGGATGCCGAGCTGACCGCCAAGGTGATGCGCCCAAGCCAGACCCTGAACAGCGCCATTGCCGCCCTGTAAGGTTCGCTTGAAGTAACAGCACAAACCCCGGCCACGCACCGGGGTTTGTGCTTTCTGGGAAATGGGGTTGCTCTGCAACCCATCGCCGGCAAGCCAGCTCCCACAGGTATTGTGAATGCCTCAAGCTTGCACTGCACCTGTGGGAGCTGGCTTGCCGGCGATGGGCCGCAAAGCGGCCCCACCAATCTGAAGGGACATACAAATGACCTGGCAACCCCACATCACCGTCGCCACCATCGTCGAACACGAAGGCAAGTTCCTTTTCGTCGAAGAGTTCAAAGCCAACCAGCACGTCTTCAACCAGCCCGCCGGCCACCTCGAACCCAACGAGAC
The DNA here is from genome assembly GCF_013305685.1 of Pseudomonas sp. 13159349. Lineage (NCBI taxonomy): Bacteria > Pseudomonadati > Pseudomonadota > Gammaproteobacteria > Pseudomonadales > Pseudomonadaceae > Pseudomonas > Pseudomonas sp. 13159349. Next base: position 3,818,698 of record NZ_CP045553.1, read on the forward strand.
CCTGCCCCAGGCTGCCCTGCGCGAAACCCTCGAAGAAACCGCCTGGGAAGTCGAGCTCACCGGCTTGGTCGGCATCTACCTGTACACCGCCCCAAGCAACGGCGTGACCTACCAGCGCATCTGCTTCGCCGCCCGCCCCGTGCGCCATCACGCCGACCTGGCGCTGGACAGCGACATCGTCCGCGCCGTGTGGCTGACCCGCGACGAACTGCTGGCCAACCCCGCCCGCTGGCGCAGCGAACTGGTGCCACGCTGCCTCGACGATTACCTCAAAGGCCCCTTGCACAGCCTCGACCTGCTGCGCGACTGACGCGCCGCCGCAGGTTTGATAGAATTGGCGTTTTTCCCCCTTTGATACACACCGGTACCCATGACCAGCCCAGCACTCAAAGACCCCGCCAAGACCCGCGTCATCGTCGGCATGTCCGGCGGCGTGGACTCTTCCGTCTCCGCCCTTCTGCTCATGGAGCAGGGCTACCAGGTGGAAGGGCTGTTCATGAAGAACTGGGAAGAAGACGACGGCACCGAATACTGCACCGCCCGTGAAGACCTGGCCGACGCCCAGGCCGTGTGCGACCGCATCGGCATCAAGCTGCACACCGCCAACTTCGCCGCCGAATACTGGGACAACGTGTTCGAGCACTTCCTCGAAGAGTACAAGGCCGGCCGCACGCCCAACCCGGACATCCTCTGCAACCGCGAAATCAAGTTCAAGGCGTTCCTCGACTACGCCCTGTCGCTGGGTGCCGACCTGATCGCCACCGGCCACTACGTGCGCCGCCGCGACACCGGTGAACTCACCGAGCTGCTCAAGGGCCTGGACCCGAACAAGGACCAGAGCTACTTCCTGCACGCCGTCGGCGGCAAGGAAATCGCCCGCACCCTGTTCCCGGTTGGCGAGCTGGAAAAGCCCGAAGTACGCGCCATTGCCGAAAAGCACGGCCTGGCCACCGCCAAGAAAAAGGATTCCACCGGCATCTGCTTCATCGGCGAGCGCCGCTTCAGCGACTTCCTCAAGCAATACCTGCCGGCCCAGCCGGGCAACATCGAGACAACCGACGGTGAAGTGATCGGCCTCCACCACGGCCTGATGTACCACACCATCGGCCAGCGCCAGGGCCTGGGCATTGGCGGCCTGAAGGACGCCGGTGACGAGCCGTGGTACGTGCTGCACAAGGACCTGACCCGCAACGTGCTGGTGGTCGGCCAGGGCAATGAACACCCGTGGTTGTTCTCCCGCGCCCTGCTCGCTTCGGAAATTTTCTGGGTCAACCCGGTCGACCTCAGCAGCCCGCGCCAGCTCACCGCCAAGGTGCGATACCGCCAGAGCGACCAGCAGTGCACCCTGGAGCTGACCGAAAGCGGCTACCGCGCAGTGTTCGACGAACCGCAACGCGCCGTTACCCCGGGCCAGTCGGTGGTGTTCTACGACGGCGAAGTGTGCCTGGGCGGCGGCGTGATCGAAGCCGCCGAGCCGTGGAGCCCGCGCGCATGAGCAACCTGCAGGAGCAGCTGATTGCGTTGGGCGGTGTGTTCCAGGCCGCCGTACTGGTCGACCGCATCGCCCGCACCGGCCAGGCCAGCGAGGCCAACATCGGCTGCATGCTGGGCAGCCTGCTGGTCCGTGACCCCAAGGACACCCTGGAGGTGTTCGGCGGGGACGACCTGAACCTGCGCGACGGCTATCGCGCGCTGGTCGGTGCGCTGGAGCGCGACCCCAGCAGCCTGCAGCGCGAGCCACTGCGCTACGCCCTGTCGATGCTGGGTCTTGAACGCCAGTTGAACAAGCGCGGCGACCTGCTCGACACCATCGGCAACCGCCTGCCGCAAATCCAGTCCCAGGCCGAGCATTTTGGCCTGGTTCATGAAAACGTCATCGCTTCCAGCGGAGCCTTGTACCAGGACACCCTGAGCACCTTGCGCCAGCGCATCCAGGTGCATGGCGACATGCGCTTCCTGCAGCAGGCCAGCAATGCCTCGAAAATCCGCGCCCTGTTGCTGGCCGGCATCCGCGCCGCACGCCTGTGGCGCCAGCTGGGCGGGCACCGCTGGCAGCTGGTATTCAGCCGGCGCAAGCTGTTGAACGAACTGTACGACATGATGCGCAGCCCCTCCTGACAGGGGTTTGACAGTTCCGGCCTCATCGCCGGCCAGCCAGCTCCCACAGGATATGCACTGTGCTCAAGACCGGTGCAGTACCTGTGGGAGCTGGCTTGCCGGCGATAGGGCCAGAACAGGCAATGCACAATGCCACAGCTGATTTATGGCCCGACCTTTGGTCAGCCACCCGACTCGGGCGCGAAATTCATGTATGATATGCGCCCTTCCAAAAGCCTGACTGTCCGAGAACACCCCATGCAGCTTTCTTCGCTCACTGCGGTTTCCCCTGTAGACGGCCGTTATGCCGGCAAAACCCAGGCCTTGCGCCCCATTTTCAGCGAATTCGGCCTGATCCGTTTCCGCGCCCTGGTCGAAGTGCGCTGGCTGCAGCGCCTGGCCGCCCACCCGCAGATCGGCGAAGTGCCGGCGTTCTCCGCCGAAGCCAACGCCCTGCTGGACAGCCTGGCCACCGACTTCAAGCTCGAGCACGCCGAACGCGTCAAGGAAATCGAGCGCACCACCAACCACGACGTCAAGGCGATCGAATACCTCCTCAAGGAGCAGGCCGCCAAGCTGCCTGAGCTGGCCAAGGTCAGCGAGTTCATCCACTTCGCCTGCACCAGCGAGGACATCAACAACCTGTCCCACGCCCTGATGCTGCGCGCCGGCCGTGACGAAGTGCTGCTGCCGCTGATGCGCCAGATCGCCGACGCCATCCGCGCCCTGGCTCACGCCCACGCCGACGTGCCCATGCTGTCGCGCACCCACGGCCAGCCGGCTTCGCCGACCACCCTGGGTAAAGAACTGGCCAACGTCGTGTACCGCCTGGAGCGCCAGATCGCCCAGGTTGCCGCCGTGCCGTTGCTGGGCAAGATCAACGGCGCCGTGGGCAACTACAACGCCCACCTGTCGGCCTACTCGCAGATCGACTGGGAGCAGAACGCCCGCGCCTTCATCGAAGACGAGCTGGGCCTGCAGTTCAACCCGTACACCACCCAGATCGAGCCGCACGACTACATCGCCGAGCTGTTCGACGCCATCGCCCGCTTCAACACCATCCTGATCGACTTCGATCGCGATGTGTGGGGCTACATCTCGCTGGGCTACTTCAAGCAGAAGACCGTTGCCGGCGAAATCGGCTCGTCGACCATGCCGCACAAGGTCAACCCGATCGACTTCGAAAACTCCGAAGGCAACCTGGGTATCGCCAACGCGCTGTTCCAGCACCTGGCCAGCAAGCTGCCGATCTCGCGCTGGCAGCGTGACCTGACCGACTCTACCGTGCTGCGCAACCTGGGCGTGGGCTTTGCCCACAGCGTCATCGCCTACGAAGCCAGCCTGAAAGGCATCGGCAAGCTGGAAGTCAACGAAGCCCGCATTGCCGCCGATCTGGACGCCTGCTGGGAAGTGCTGGCCGAGCCGATCCAGACCGTGATGCGCCGCTTCAACATCGAAAACCCCTACGAGAAGCTCAAGGAGCTGACCCGTGGCAAGGGCATCACCCCGGAAGCGCTGCTGACCTTCATCGACAGCCTGGACATGCCAGCCGAAGCCAAGGCCGAGCTCAAGCAGCTGACCCCTGCTACCTACATCGGCAACGCGGCAGCACAGGCCAAACGCATCTAAGCTGACCGTCGCGTTCAACGCCCGGCCTGGCCGGGCGTTTTTATTCCCGGACGAAAATTACATTTTTTCAATAGGTTGAACATGAATCCTGATACTCCACTGCAGCTGCTCGGCGGCATCTCGGCCCGCGAATTCATGCGCGACTACTGGCAGAAGAAGCCGCTGCTGGTGCGCCAGGCATTCCCGGACTTCATCAGCCCGATCGACCCCGACGAGCTGGCCGGCCTGGCCCTGGAAGAGGAAGTAGAGTCGCGTATCGTGCTCGAGCACGGCGCGCACCCGTGGGAGCTGCGCCGCGGCCCGTTCACCGAAGACACCTTCGCCGAGCTGCCGGAAAAGGACTGGACCCTGCTGGTGCAGGCCGTGGACCAGTTCGTCCCGGAAGTAGCCGAACTGCTGGAAAACTTCCGCTTCCTGCCCAGCTGGCGCATCGATGACGTGATGATCAGCTTCGCCGCCCCTGGTGGCAGCGTCGGCCCGCACTTTGACAACTACGACGTTTTCCTGCTGCAGGGCCACGGCCAGCGCAACTGGAAAATCGGCCAGATGTGCAGCAGCGACAGCTCGCTGCTGGAGCACGCCGACCTGCGCATCCTCGCCGATTTCGAGCAGAGCGATGAGTGGACCCTGGAGCCCGGCGACATGCTCTACCTGCCACCACGCCTGGCCCACTACGGCGTGGCCGTGGATGACTGCCTGACCTACTCGGTAGGTTTCCGCGCGCCAAGCGCCGCCGAAGTGCTGACCCACTTCACCGATTTCCTCGGCCAGTTCCTGCCCGATGAAGAACGCTACAGCGACGCCGACGCCCAGCCGGTCAGTGACCCGCACCAGATCCAGCACGATGCCCTCGACCGCCTCAAGGCGCTGCTCGACAAGCACATGGGCGACAAGGACCTGCTGCTGACCTGGTTCGGCCAGTTCATGACCGAGCCGCGCTACCCCGAGCAGATCGTCGGTGAAGAGCTGTCCGAGGAAGAACTGATCGATGCCCTGGAACAAGGCGCCATCCTGATCCGCAACCCGAGCGCGCGTCTGGCCTGGTCGGAATTCGAAGAAGACCTGCTGCTGTTCGCCAGCGGCCGCAGCTGCCCGCTGCCGGGCAAACTGCGCGAGCTGCTGAAGCTGGTTTGCGCGGCCGACGCCCTGCACATCGACAACCTGGGCGAATGGCTGCAGGATGAAGATGGCCTTATGCTGGTACAGCAGCTGGTCAAACAAGGAAGCCTGGGATTCGCCAATGAATAAGATTCGTGTGCGCCTCGCCGACTGGCACAAGGACAACGCCGACATCCGCCGCATCCGCGAAGCGGTGTTCATTGCCGAACAGCACGTTCCACCAGAACTGGAGTGGGATTCGGATGACCCGACCGCCGCGCACTTCCTGGCCCTGGAAGGCGACTACCCGATCGGCACAGCGCGCCTGCTGCCTGACGGCACCATCGGCCGGGTCTCGGTGCTGAAGGACTGGCGCGGGCTGAAAGTGGGTGACGCGCTGATGAACGCGGTGATTGTCGAAGCACAGAACCGCGACCTTAAACAGCAGATGCTCAGCGCCCAGGTGCACGCCACGCCGTTCTACGAGCGGCTGGGCTTTCGCGTAGTCAGCGAAGAGTTCCTCGAAGCCGGCATCCCGCACGTGGACATGGTGCGCGACTCGCGCGCCTGATCCCTGTACCGGCCTCTTCGCGGGTTTGCCCGCGAAGAGGCCGGCACAGCAAAATACATCTCCCCTGACAAAAAGCTGTACATCCATCCAGATAAAACTTGCCTCCGCGCCCTCGCTTGCGCATCCTATCGCCCATCACCCCCGATGAAGCGTCTCCGGCCATGCGCCTGTTCCTCTGCGAAAAACCCTCCCAGGCAAAAGACATCGCCAAAGTGCTCGGCGCCAACCGCAAGGGCGATGGCTGCTGGCAAGGCACCGACGTCTGCGTGACCTGGTGCATCGGCCACCTGCTGGAAACCGCCCCGCCCGACAGCTACGACGAACGCTACAAGCGCTGGAACCTGGCCGACCTGCCGATCATCCCGGAAAAGTGGAAAATGCTGGTCAAGCCCAAGACCGCCAGCCAGTTCAAGGCAGTCAAGCGCCTGCTCGGCGAAGCACGCGAACTGGTGATCGCCACCGACGCCGACCGCGAAGGCGAAATGATCGCCCGCGAACTGGTCGAGCATTGCCGCTACCGCGGCCCGGTGCAGCGCCTGTGGCTGTCGGCACTGGACGACGCCTCCATTCGCAAGGCCCTGGCGCGGCTGCTGCCGGGCCACGAAACCTTCAACCTGTACCACTCGGCGTTGGGCCGTTCGCGCGCAGACTGGCTGATCGGCATGAACATGAGCCGGCTGTTCACCCTGCTGGGCCGCCAGTCGGGCTATCAGGGCGTGCTGCCGGTGGGCCGGGTGCAAACGCCCACCTTGCGCCTGGTGGTCGATCGAGACCGCAGCATCGCCGACTTCGTGCCGGTACCGTTCTGGGCCATCGACGTGCAGCTCGAACACGCAGGCTTTGGCTTCAACGCCCAGTGGCGCGCCCCCGATGACGCCTGCGACGACCAGGGCCGCTGCCTGAACCAGGCCCTGGCGCAGCAGGCTGCCGCCGACATCGGCAATGCGGGTACTGCCCGGGCCGTGAAGGTGACCACCGAACGCGTGCGTGAAGCAGCACCCCTGCCCTTCGACCTTGGCACCCTGCAGGAGCTGTGCTCGAAAAAGTTCGGCCTCGGCGCCCAGGAAACCCTCGACATCGCCCAGGCCCTGTACGAAACCCACAAGCTGATCACCTACCCGCGCAGCGACTGCGGCTACCTGCCGCAAAGCCAGCACGCCGAAGCGCCAGCCATCCTCGCCGCCCTGCAACGTTCCGATGCCAGCCTGGCGCCGCTGCAGCCCTACCTGGAGCCGCAACGCCGCTCACGGGCGTGGAACGACGCCAAGGTCAGCGCCCACCACGGCATCATCCCCACTGCCGCTGCCAGCGACCCGTCGCGCCTGCCAGCCAAGCACAAGGCGGTGTACACCCTGATCCGCGCCCGCTACCTGGCGCAGTTCCTGCCCAACCACGAGTACGACCGCACCCAGGCCGACTTCGACTGCGCCGGCCATGCCCTGCGTGCCGTAGGCAAGCAGATCGTCGAACCAGGCTGGCGCCGTGCGCTGCCCGAGGCGCTGACCCCGGCCAAGGGCCGCGAGGCACCACCGGCCCAGGTGCTGCCGGCGCTGCGCGAAGGCCAGGACTGCACGGTGCAGGGCCTGCAACTGAAAGACCTGTGGACCCAGCCGCCCAAGCCGTTTACCGAAGGCGACCTGATCAAGGCAATGAAGAACGTGGCCAAGCTGGTGGACGACCCGCGGTTGAAGCAGAAGCTGAAGGAAACCACCGGTATCGGCACCGAAGCCACCCGCGCCAGCATCATCCAGGGCCTGCTTGACCGCGGCTACCTGGTGAAGAACGGCAAGGCGCTGTCCGCCACCCCTGCGGCCTTCAGCCTGATCGACGCCGTACCTCGCGCCATTGCCGACCCTGGTACCACAGCTATCTGGGAGCAGGCGCTGGACATGGTGCAGAGTGGCGAGATGACGCTGGAAGAGTTCGTCGCCCGGCAGTCGGCATGGATGGGCAAGCTGGTCGAACGGTGCAGCGGCATGCGCATGACCATCAGCGGGCCGGCAGCCGGGGCTGCGCCGCCGTGGAAGAAAAAGCGTAGAGGGAGTGGGAAGAGTAAAGCGGCTGGAAGCAAGGCTGCCAGCAAGCCGCGGCAGCCCAAGAGAAAAGCTTCAACCTGAGGCTTTTGCACTGCCATTACAGCCCTATCGCTGGCAAGCCAGCTCCCACAGGTACCACACAGCTTTCAAAACCTGCGCAGGACTTGTGGGAGCTGGCTTGCCGGCGATAGGGCCAGGCCAGGAATACAGAGAATTCAGACAAACCACAAAACCTGACCAACATACTGGCGCCATGAATTTTTAATGCTAAATTTTCATGAAAATAATTAAAGCAAATTTCATGAGACCCCTGCATGTTCAAACAATCCGCCCAGCACGTCGCCAGCTACTACGCCCAGACCTACCCCGCCAGCATTCCCCTGCACCCTACCCTGCAAGGCAGCCACGACACCGAAGTCCTGATCATTGGCGCCGGCTTCAGCGGCCTGCACACCGCCTTGCGCCTGACCCAGGCCGGCAAGCGTGTAACGCTGCTGGAAGCCAGCCGCGTGGCCTGGGCCGCGTCCGGCCGCAACGGCGGCCAGGCACTGCTCGGCTGGTCGTGCGACATGCCGCCGCTGGAAAAGGCCTTGGGCACCGAACGCACCCAACGCCTGTGGGCCAGCATGTGCTGGGCCGCCGATGAAATGCGCAAACTGCCCGAGCGCCATGGCTTCGACATCGACTACCGGCTGGGCAGCCTGTGGACCGCCGTGCTGCCGCGCCGGGTGAAGATGCTGGAAGAAGCCCTGCATGAGGCCGAACACAAATGGGGCTACGACGCCCTGCGCCTGATCGGCCGCGACGAGCTGCCTCAATGGATCGACAGCCCGCGCTACCAGGCCGCGCTATACGACGCCAAAGGCGCCCACCTCAACCCGCTGAAGCTGGCCCAGGGCCTGGCCAGTACCATCGAGGCGGCCGGTGGGCGTATCTACGAACAGAGCCAGGTGCTCAGCTACCAGCGAGCTGGCGACGGCTATGTCGCCCGTACCGACCGCGGCGAAGTACGCTGCCAGGTGTTAGTGCTAGCCTGCAACGCCTACATCGACCGCCTCGACCGTAACCTGTCGCGTCGCCTGTTGCCGGTCGGTTCCTACCAGGTCGCCACCGCGCCGCTCGACGCCGATTTCGCCCGATCATTGCTGCCGCGCAATAGCTGCGTGATCGACAACCAGTTCGTGCCCGACTATTTCCGCATTACCCCGGACCATCGCCTGCTGTTCGGCGGCGGCTGCACCTACCTGGGCGGTATTCCCAAAGATGTCGCCAGCGCCACCCGCCCCTACCTGGAGCGGGTGTTCCCGCAGCTGGCCGGGGTGGTCATCGACTATGCCTGGGGCGGCCATATCGACTGCAGCATCCAGCGCACCCCGGATGTCGGCCGCGAGGGCCAGCGCTACTGGCTGCAGGGCTTCTCCGGCCATGGCGTGCTGCCGACCCTGGCCGCAGCCCGGACCGTGAGCGACGCCATCCTCGGTGACGACGACCTGCTGACGCTGTACCAAGGCATCGACAACGGCCGCTTCCCCGGCGGCGACCTGCTGGCCGCACCGCTGGAAGCCGCCGCCAAGGCCTGGTACAGGATGCGCGATCGTATCTGAAGACGGCCGGCGCTTACTGCGCAGAAATCTCTCCTATTCTCAATAGCTCCCTTCGCTTCCTGCACACAGGAGACCCGACCATGAGCTATGTAACTACAAAGGACGGCGTACAGATCTTCTACAAGGACTGGGGCCCGCGCGATGCACCGGTTATCCACTTCCATCACGGCTGGCCTCTCAGCGCCGACGACTGGGATGCGCAGATGTTGTTCTTCCTCGCCCAGGGTTATCGCGTGGTCGCCCACGACCGCCGCGGCCATGGCCGCTCCAGCCAGGTATGGGACGGCCACGACATGGACCATTACGCCGACGATGTGGCGGCGGTAGTCGCTCACCTGGGCATCCAGGGCGCCGTGCATGTCGGCCACTCGACCGGTGGCGGTGAAGTGGTGCGCTACATGGCCCGGCACCCTGAAGACAAGGTGCTCAAGGCCGTGTTGATTGCCGCCGTACCGCCATTGATGGTGCAGACTCCCGGTAACCCCGGTGGCCTGCCCAAATCGGTGTTCGACGGTTTCCAGGCCCAGGTCGCCAGCAACCGTGCGCAGTTCTACCGCGATGTGCCGGCCGGGCCGTTCTACGGCTACAACCGCCCTGGTGTAGAAGCGAGTGAGGGCATCATTGGTAACTGGTGGCGCCAGGGCATGATCGGCAGCGCCAAGGCCCATTACGATGGCATCGTGGCATTTTCCCAGACCGATTTTACCGAGGACCTGAAGGGCATCCAGCAACCTGTGCTGGTGATGCACGGCGATGATGACCAGATCGTGCCGTATGAGAACTCCGGAGTGCTGTCGGCGAAGCTGCTGCCCAATGGCGCGTTGAAGACTTACAAAGGCTACCCGCATGGCATGCCGACCACCCATGCCGATGTGATCAATGCGGATTTGCTGGCGTTCATACGTAGCTGATGTAGTCGCCTGCACCGGCCTCTTCGCGGGCACGCCCGCTCCCACAGGTACTGCATCTTGAGATATACATATAACCTGTGGGAGCGGGCGAGCCCGCGAAAGGGCCGGCACTGTCAACATACTTATTTCATGAGTGTATGCAACTGGCAAAACTGCCAGTTGCGCGCCTGTCTATTTTGCATGAAGGTAATTTAAATTCAGTACTTCTCGCACCAGCAGGCTGACCATGGCACAGAACTGGAAGCAGCGTTTATTCTACAAGAATGGCCAACTGTCCTTGGAGATCGGCAGCGATCGTTCCGTCACAGTCTTTTCAATCTCAAACCTTTCTCTAGCGCAACGCTCGACCGAGACACTACTACTGGCGGCAGACTCTCAGAGTTCCATAATCAACCGTTCTCATCGCGAAGGCATTCACAACCTGGCCTACACCGCTTACGGATACAGCTCCACAGCTCATATGATGGGCTTCACCGGACAACGCTACGATAGCGTCACAAACTGCTACCTCCTTGGAAACGGCTATCGTGCCTTTAGTACTAGACTGGCGCGATTTTACTCAGCGGACAGCCTCAGCCCGTTTAAGAAACACACACATAACGCCTACGCCTATTGCTTGGGAGACCCCGTGAACCATCACGACCCTTCAGGGCATATGTTGCGTCGCGCCAGGACAATGTGGAATAACGTAAAGGATAAGTTTGTAAAACCCAGAATCCATTACATCAATAAAGCAAGGGAAGCAATTACCGAGAATCCGAATCTCGAAAAGTATTCCGCTGTCATTGATGACGAGAACGTAACCATAAAAACCCTCAAGGCGATTTACAAGCTTCCGAAGGGTGATGCCATGCTCAGCGATCTCAAGGATACAGCAGTCCGCAACTGGCGCTTAAAGCATGGCAACATTGAAGGCCCCATCACTCATGACTTTAACTACGAAAAATACCTATACATGGACGAGCAGCTTAATTACATAGCCCTAGAGGCAAAAATCCTTGAGTACAGAACCCTACTGAGCAACTTGGCGTCACATGAAACCACTACAATGAATTCGAGCAGTCAGTTGTCACCTGCGTCACCTGAGGCATCACGCCCTACAACTGCCAGATCAGCGATACGTGGTACCTAGATACCCCTGCAGGGTCGGTTTGAAACAAGTAAGCGGCCGGAAACACTGTCAGCCTTGGGGACGTGGGATTATCATGCCCGTTTATTTCTCCATTAGCCGCAAACCGACCCTCCAGCCTGAAGCCTCCCATGCCCTTCGAACTCACCGTAGAACCCCTCACCCTGCTGATCCTGGCCCTGGTCGCCTTCGTCGCCGGTTTCATCGATGCCATCGCCGGCGGTGGCGGCCTGCTCACCACCCCGGCGTTACTCACCGCGGGCATGCCGCCGCACCTGGTACTGGGCACCAACAAGCTCAGCTCTACCTTCGGCTCGGCCACCGCCAGCTTCACCTACTACAGGCGCAAACTGTTCCACCCGGCGCAGTGGCGCCCGGCATTGTTCGCCACCTTGGTCGGCGCTTTGCTCGGTGCAGTGATCGCCCACTACATGCCGGCCGAATGGCTGAACAAGATGCTGCCGGTGATTGTCTTCGCCTGTGGCGTCTATCTGCTGTTCGGTGGCACGCCCAAGGCGCCGCTCGATGCCGATGCACCCATCAAGAAGAAATGGCAAATGCCGCAAGGCTTTACCTTGGGTTTCTATGACGGCGTGGCCGGCCCGGGCACCGGGGCGTTCTGGACGGTCAGCACCCTGCTGCTGTACCCCATCGACCTGGTCCGTGCCAGCGGCGTGGCGCGCAGCATGAATTTCGTCAGCAACATCGCAGCGCTGACGGTGTTCATCATTTCCGGGCAGGTGGATTACATCGTCGGCCTGTGCATGGGCCTGTCGGTAATGGTTGGCGCCTTCTTCGGCGCACGCACGGCGATCAGTGGCGGCAGCAAGTTCATCCGCCCGGTGTTCATCACCGTGGTGCTGGCATTGACCGTGCGCCTAGCGTGGCAGCACTGGTTCGGCCAAGCCTAGGCGGCGCGCAACGTACAGATCGATCAGGTAGCGGGCAATCGACCGCCCGGCCGGTAGCGGCGGCAGGTCGTGGACGCTGAACCACTTGGCATCCTCGATCTCGTCCGGCTGCATGACGATATCGCCGCCGGCATACTCGGCATGGAAGCCCAGCATCATCGAATGCGGGAACGGCCAGCACTGGCTGCCGACGTACTGGATGTTCCTTACTTCCACCGCTACCTCCTCACGCACTTCGCGCACCAGGCAGTCCTCGGCCGACTCGCCCGGCTCGGCGAAGCCTGCCAGGGTGCTGTACACCCCGGTGACGAAGCGTGGCGAACGCGCCAGCAGGATTTCGTCGCCACGTGTCACCAGTACGATCATGCTCGGTGAAATGCGCGGGTAGCTGCGCAGGTCGCAAGGCTGGCAGTACATCGCCCGCTCCCAGCGAATCTGCGTCATTGCCTGGCCGCAGCTGCCGCAGAAGCGGTGCTCGCGGGCCCAGGTGCCGATCTGCGCGGCATAGCCCAGCACTTTGTAGGTGTCGAAATCACCCTCGAGCATGAATGCACGCAGGCCGCGCCAGGCGCAGCCGGGCACCTCGGTAGCGCTGCGCAGCTCCAGCAGGAAGACCGGCTGGCCGTCGAAGTGGCCGATGCCGTGCTCGCACAGTACGTCGAGGTCCTGGCGCTTGAGCCAGTCGCGAGGGAACAGCGCGCCGTTGTCGTCCACCAGGAACCCTTCCGGGCTGCGGGCCACGGCCAGCCCCCCGGTGATCTGCGGGTCGAGTACTGCGGTAGTCCAGCGTGCTGACATGTCGGGGGTTCCCTTACTTCGCGTCCCCCGGCCTGATCAGTCGGCGAACGTCGGTTTCTGTTTGCTCATGTGCGCCGCCACCGCCACGCGCAGGTCTTCGGACTGCAGCATCGCGGCGTTCCAGGTGGCGATGTACTCCAGGCCATCATCGATGCGATGGTCACGCATGTAGCTGAGCATTTCCTTGGTGCCGGCCACGGCGATCGGCGATTTTGCGGCAATCTCGCCAGCGATGGCAAAGACCCCGTCCATCAGCGCAGCCTGATCATCATAAACCCGGTTGACCAAGCCGATGCGCAGCGCCTCTTCTGCCTCGACATTGCGCCCCGTGTAAGCCAGCTCACGCATCATGCCGTCACCGATGATACGAGGCAAACGTTGCAGTGTGCCGACATCGGCGGCCATGCCCATGTCGATTTCCTTGATCGAGAACTGCGCGTCGCTGCTGCAGTAGCGCATGTCGCAGGCCGAGATGAGGTCGATGGCGCCGCCAATGCAGTAACCCTGCACCGCGGCCAGTACCGGCTTGCGGCATTTGTCCACGGCATTGAACGACGCCTGCAGGCGCAGGATGGTGCTGCGCAGGAAGCGTGCATTACGGCCCACGTCCTTGCCCATCTGCCCGGCCAGCGAAGCCAGCATCATCAGGTCGATGCCGGCGGAAAAATGCTTGCCGGCACCGCTGATCACTACCGCTCGCACTGCATCGGTGTCGTCGACCCACTGGAAGATGTCGATGATCTCCTCCCAGAAGGCAGCGTTCATCGCATTGCGCTTGTCCGGGCGGTTGATCTGAACGTGGGCGATGCTGTTGGTCAGTTCGACCTTGAATGCGCTGTACTCGGTCACGGGCGGCACTCCTGCGGATAAAGGGTTCATGGCACGGATGTTAACCCAGCCCGATGACCGCACTTGTGCCAAAAACGGGACTATACGCCTTGCCTAAGAGGCGCTGATCCGGCACCGTGCGCCATCGCCGAATCATAAGGATACAAATTCATGTCGCGCTCCCTGACCGGCGCCCTCGCCCACAGCTTTCTGGGCCAATCGCCGCTTTGGTACAAGGCAGTCATCTGCCTGTTCCTGGTGCTCAACCCACTGCTGCTGATGGCCGTCGGCCCGGTCGCTGCCGGCTGGGCACTGGTGCTCGAATTCATCTTCACCCTGGGCATGGCCCTGAAGTGCTACCCGCTCATGCCTGGCGGCCTGCTGCTGGTCGAAGCCCTGCTGTTGCAGATGACCACCCCGCAAGCCCTGTACGAAGAGCTGCAGCACAACTTCCCGGTGATCCTGCTGCTGATGTTCATGGTCGCGGGCATCCACTTCATGAAGGAACTGCTGCTGTTCCTGTTCTCGCGCATCCTGCTGGGGGTGCGTTCGAAGGCGATCCTGGCGTTGCTGTTCTGCGTGCTGTCGGCATTCCTCTCGGCGTTTCTCGATGCACTGACCGTGACCGCCGTGATCATCAGCGCCGCGGTCGGTTTCTATGCGGTGTACCACCGCGTCGCCTCCGGGGCCAATCCGCGCGAAGACAGTGCTCTGGACAGCGACCAGCAGGTCGCACAGTTGCATCGTGAAGACCTCGACCAGTTCCGCGCATTCCTGCGCAGCCTGCTGATGCATGGTGCGGTGGGCACCGCCCTGGGCGGCGTGTGCACGCTGGTGGGCGAACCACAGAACCTGCTGATCGGCCACGAAATGGGCTGGCACTTTGCCGATTTCTTCCTGAAGGTGGCACCGGTGTCGGTGCCGGTGCTGGGCGCCGGCCTGCTGACCTGCGTGCTGCTGGAGAAGCTGCGTCTGTTCGGCTATGGCACGCTGATGCCCGAGCCAGTGCACCAGGTGTTGGCCGCCTATGCCGCCGAGGACGATGCTGCACGCACGACTGCCCAGCGCATCGCGCTGTGGGTGCAAGGGTTCGCTGCACTGATCCTGATCTTCTGCCTGGGGCTGCACGTTGCCGAGGTCGGCCTGATCGGCCTGATGGTGATCGTGCTGATCACGGCATTCACCGGCATTACCGACGAACACCGCCTGGGCCGCGCCTTCCAGGACGCCATGCCGTTCACCGCTTTGCTGGTGGTGTTCTTCGCCGTGGTGGCGGTGATTCATCAGCAGCAACTGTTCAGCCCGTTGATTGCCTGGGTGCTGGCGCTGCCGGCCGAGCAGCAACCGGGCATGCTGTACCTGGCCAACGGCCTGCTGTCGGCGATCAGCGACAACGTGTTCGTTGCCACCATCTACATCACCGAGGTGAAGCAGGCGTTCCTCAATGGCAGCATGAGCCGTGAGCATTTCGAGACGCTGGCGGTGGCGATCAACACCGGCACCAACCTGCCGAGCGTGGCGACGCCGAATGGGCAGGCGGCGTTCCTGTTCCTGCTGACTTCGGCGATTGCGCCGCTGATCCGGCTGTCGTATGGGCGAATGGTGTGGATGGCCTTGCCCTATACCGTAGTGATGGGTGGGCTGGGGTGGTGGGCGGTGACCTACTGGCTTTGAGGTAGCCTGCACCGGCCTCTTCGCAGCACAAGGCTGCTCCTACAGGCACTGCACCGCTTTCTGGAGCTGTGGTGATCCTGTGGGAGCGGGCATGCCCGCGAAAGGGCCGGCACAGGTTTGCGTTGTCGATTCTGTCCGCCGCCATTCGACTATCCCATGCCCCCAGCCACCCCGGCTGCCAACAGGAGAGTCCCCATGCGCAAACTCATCGTAGCCGCCTTCATCAGCCTCGACGGTGTCATGCAGGCCCCAGGTGGTCCGCAGGAAGACACCAGCGGCGGCTTCACTTACGGCGGCTGGATCGTACCTTACGCCGAGGAAGTCTTCGGCCAAGCCATGCAAGCCCTGTTCAGCCAGCCTTTCGAACTGCTGTTGGGCCGGCGCACCTACGACATCTTCGCCGACTACTGGCCAAAGGTAAAAGGCAGCTCGGAAGACTTCTCCATCGCCAACCTGTTCAACAACGTGCCCAAGCACGTGGCCACCCACACCCCCGCAACCCTCGACTGGCACAACAGCCATGCACTGGGCGCAGACATCACCGCAGCGGTCCACGCGCTGAAACAACAGGACGGCGCCAACCTGCTGACCCAGGGCAGCAGCGAGCTGGTGCAGCAACTGCTGGCGACGGGCCTGGTCGATGAACTGCAACTGCTGATTCACCCGCTGCTGCTCGGCCACGGCAAGCGCCTGTTCGGCGATGATGCAGCAGCGGCGGCCTTCACACTGCAGCATTCGCAGGTTTCGCCCACGGGCGTGCTCATCGCCCGTTACGCGCGTGCAGGTGAAGTGCAGACCGGTTCGTTCTGAAAGGCATAATCCTGTACAACTTTTGCCTCTCGCTCGCATCGAAACCCAAGTAAGCCCCGTCCGTATCAAGGAGGTTCACCATGGCGCTACGCACCACGTTGCTGCTTTCCTGCATGACCTTGGCCCTGCTCGGCTGCGCCGGCAACGATCACCCGGCACCGCCGCGTACCCAGCAGGTCGACCTGCAACGTTACCAGGGCACCTGGTACGAACTCGCCCGGCTGCCGATGTTCTTCCAGCGCAACTGCGTGCAGTCCGAGGCGCAGTATGGCCTGCGAGAGGATGGTCGCCTCGACGTGACCAACCGCTGCCAGGAAAAGGACGGCCAGTGGAACCAGGCCAAGGGCATCGCCGAAGCCCAGCAACCGGGCAGCACCGACAAGCTCTGGGTGCGCTTCGACAACTGGTTCAGCCGCCTCGCGCCCGGCCTGACCAAAGGCGAGTACTGGGTGCTGTACCACGACCAGGACTACCGCGTAGCCTTGGTCGGCCACCCGAATCGCGAATACCTGTGGCTGCTTTCGCGCACGCCCGCGGTCACCGACCAGCTACGCGAGCAACTGCTGACAATTGCCCGGGAGCAAGGCTATGACACCAGCAAGCTCATCTGGCGGCAGGCCGAGTAGGCAAGACCTGGGGGCCATCGACGACATGCGGCAATCCGGCTAAGGTGTGCGCCCCATGTCACCTCGAAGGAACGAGCCCGTTGAGTACCAAGCCGCTGCCAGCACACCGTATCCGTTTTCTCGCCCTCTGCGTGTTCCATCACCAAGGCAAGATCCTGGTGAACGTGTTCAACGACCCGGCCACCGGCCAGACCCTGTGCCGGCCGCTGGGTGGCGGCATAGAGTTCGGTGAACTGGGCCGCGATGCCATCGCCCGGGAAATCGACGAAGAACTGCGCCAGCCGATCAGCGACGTGCGCCTGCTCGGCACCCTGGAGAGCCTGTTCACCTATGCCGGCAAGCCAGGGCATGAGATTGTGCAGGTGTACGATGCACGCTTCGACGACGCCAGCCTGTACCAGCAAGCCTGGCTGGACGGCCAGGAGTCCGACAGCAGCCCATTCCGTGCCCGCTGGTGCGACAGCGCCGACCTGGCGCGCATCGGCGCGCTGGTACCGCAAGGGCTGCAGACGTTGCTGCGCGACCTGTCGCTGCTGGGCTGAAACAAGGAGCCAGACCATGGACCTGCTGTTCCTGGGCACCTCCGCCGGCGTGCCGACCAAGACACGCAATGTGAGCGGTACCGCAGTAATCGAGGCCAGTGGCAGCCACTGGTACCTGGTCGACTGTGGCGAAGGCACCCAGCACCGGCTGCTGCACACACCGCTGTCGATCCGCGACCTGCGCGCCATCTTCATTACCCACGTGCACGGCGACCATTGCTTCGGCCTGCCGGGCCTGCTGGCCAGCGCCGGCATGAGCGGGCGCACCCAGCCGCTGGACCTTGTCCTGCCCGCCGCCCTGCACGACTGGGTGCGCCAGGGGCTGGTGGCCAGCGATACCTTCCTGCCGTTCGAACTGCGCCTGCTGGCCGTGGAAGAGCTGGTGGAATGGCGCAGTGACGCCCTGGAAGTGACCAGCGTGCATTTGTCGCACCGGGTGCCGAGCGTCGGCTTCGTGTTCACCGAGCTCAACCCCGAACCGCGCCTGGACATACCGCGCCTGGAAGCCGAAGGTATCCCCCGCGGCCCGCTGTGGGGCGAGCTGGCCAAGGGTTTGACGGTGCAGCATGGCGGTCGGCGGCTGCACGGCAAGGATTACCTGCGCCCTTCGCGCCCGCCGCGGCGGGTGATCGTGTGCGGCGACAACGACAACCCCGAGCTGTTGGCCGACGCCGCCAGGGGCGCGGACGTGCTGGTGCACGAGGCCACGTTCACCCAGGCGGTGGTCGAGCGCACGGGGGTCACCTTCGGCCACAGCACCGCGGCTGCGGTGGCGCGCTTTGCCGAAGCGGCGGGCGTGCGCAACCTGGTGCTGACGCACTTCAGCGCCCGCTACCAGCACGACCCACGGCGCAGCCCGAGCATCGACGATGTGCGCGACGAAGCCCTCGCCCACTACAGCGGGCAGCTTACCCTGGCGCAGGACCTGCAGCGCTATCACATCGGGCGCGATGGCTGTCTCGAACCGGCCGGATGATTTAGCATGGCCGGTTTTCCAAAAGGACTTGGCCATGCAACGCATCGTGATTCTGGGCAACGCCGGCAGTGGCAAATCGACCCTGGCCCGGCAGATAGGCGCACGCTTGGGCGTGCCGGTGGTGCACCTCGATACGTTGTTCTGGGAGACCGGCTGGGTCGAGCCGGATGCCGAGACCTTCCGTACCCGCGTGCGCAATGCGGTGGCTGGGGAGGCTTGGGTATGCGAGGGCAATTATGCCCGCCGCACGTTCGACCTGCGTCTGCCGCGGGCCGACCTGGTCATCTGGCTGGATACGCCGAGACTGACCTGCCTCAAGCGGGTGATCCTGCGCAGTGTGCTGAACAAGCCCCGACCGGACCTGCCGGCGGGATGTACCGAGCGGCTGGACCGGGCGTTTCTGACCTTTTTGAAGTTCGTATGGACGTTCGATCGGGGGTATCGGCCGGGGATCGAGGCGAGCCGCCAGGCCACAGGGCCGCAAGTGCCGGTGGTGCATTTGCGAGGTGAACGGCAGATTGCGGCGTGTCTGGCAGATCTTACCCAACCCGCCCCGGCAGCGCGGCCCCTGTAGGAGCGGCCTTGTGTCGCGAAAGGGCCGCAAAGCGGCCCCGGCGATGCCCGCGTCTACTTCAAGATCCTGGGGCTGCTGCGCAGCCCGATCGCGACACAAGGCCGCTCCTACAAAAAGCGCGTACTCCTGATACTGACGGCGCTAGGCCGCCAACCGCCCACTGGCAATCGCCTCCGACGCCGCCAGCATCGCGCGCAGCAACACTGCGCAGCCCGCAGCCAGGTCCTCGGGCGTGGCGTTCTCGATCTCGTTATGGCTGATACCGTTCTCGCACGGCACGAATATCATCCCCGCCGGCCCCAGTTCGGCCAGGAAGATCGCGTCGTGCCCCGCGCCGCTGACGATGTCCATGTGCGGCAGGCCCAGCGCCTGCGCCGATTTGCGCACGGCATCGACACAGGCATTGTCGAAGTACAACGCCGGGAAATCAGCCGTAGGCACCAATTCGTGGCTCAGGCCATGCCTGGCACAGGTCGCCTCGATCACCGCACGCACATCGGCAATCATCGCATTCAGCTGCTCACCCTCCAGGTGGCGGAAATCCAGGGTCATGCGCACTTCGCCCGGGATCACGTTGCGCGAGCCCGGGTAGGCCTGCAGGCACCCCACCGTCCCACAGGCATGGGGCTGGTGGCCGAGGGCGGTGCGGTTGACTGCCTCCACCACTGCCGCCGCGCCGACCAGGGCGTCCTTGCGCAGGTGCATGGGCGTAGGGCCGGCGTGGGCCTCGACACCGCGCAAGGTCAGGTCGAACCACTTCTGGCCCAGCGCACCCAGCACCACGCCGATGGTCTTGGCCTGATCTTCGAGGATCGGGCCCTGCTCGATATGCGCTTCGAAGTAGGCACCCACCGGGTGGCCTGATACGGCGCGCGGGCCGGCGTAGCCGATGGCGTTCAACGCCTCACCAACACTGACACCCTGGGCGTCGCGCTTGGCCAGGGTTTCCTCCAGCGTGAACTTGCCGGCGAACACCCCGGAGCCCATCATGCACGGCGCAAAGCGCGAGCCTTCCTCGTTGGTCCACACCACCACTTCCAGCGGTGCTTCGGTTTCCACGCCGAGATCGTTGAGGGTACGAATTACCTCCAGCCCGGCCATCACCCCGAAGCAACCGTCGAACTTGCCACCGGTGGGCTGGGTGTCGATATGGCTGCCGGTCATCACCGGGGGCAGCTTGGGGTTACGCCCAGGGCGACGGGCGAAGATGTTGCCGACGGCGTCGATGGTGACCGTGCAACCGGCGGCCTCGCACCACTGCACGAACAGGTCGCGGGCCTGACGGTCGAGGTCGGTCAGGGCCAGGCGGCACACGCCGCCCTTGGCGGTGGCACCGAGGCGGGCCAGGTCCATCAGGGACTGCCACAGGCGGGTGCTGTCGATGTGGTGGGCGGTGGTCTTCAGGATCTCTTTGACTGGGGTCACGGGTTTCTCCTTCAGGCTTTTTGTTGTCTGTGCCGCCTCTTCGCGGGCATGCCCGCTCCCACAGGATCACCACAGGTCTGGAAAACCGTGCAGTACCTGTGGGAGCGGGCGAGCCCGCGAAGAAGCCAGCGCGGTCTCACGGCAAGGGCTTGGCCACCCGCGCCGGGCTGCGCGCGACCACACGGGCCAAGAGGTAATACAGCGCCCCACCCAGCAGCGAACCGGTGAACCAACCGTAGTCGTAGAACCAGCTGAAACTGCTGTTGCCAATCGCCATGACGGTCAGCGCCACCGGCAACGCAAAGGCGGCAAAACCGGCCCAGTTCCATGCCGGGTACACGTCGTCACGGTACAGCCCGGCCAGGTCCAGCTCCTGCCGGCGGATCAGGAAGTAGTCCACCACCATGATCCCGGCGATCGGCCCCAGCAGGCTCGAATAGCCCAGCAGCCAGTTGGAATACACGCTCTCCAGGCTCAGGTCGGAAACGATCCAGCCCAGCTTCTTCAGCAGCTCATGGCCCATCAGCGCCAGGCCGATGAAGCCGGTCAGCCACACCGCGCGGCTGCGCCCGATCAGGCGTGGGGCGATGTTCTGGAAGTCGTTGGTCGGCGACACGATGTTCGCCGCGGTGTTGGTCGACAGCGTGGCGATCACGATCAGCGCCATGGCCAGGGCCACCCAGAACGGGCTGTGGATCTTGCCGATCAGGCTGACCGGGTCGGACACGGTCTCGCCAACCAGCGATGCCGAGGCTGCGGTCAGCACCACGCCCAGCGCAGCAAACAGGAACATGGTCAGCGGCAAGCCGAAGATCTGCCCGAGAATCTGGTCCTTCTGGCTGCGGGCATAGCGGCTGAAGTCGGGGATGTTCAGCGATAGCGTGGCCCAGAAACCGACCATGGCGGTAAGCCCGGCGCAGAAGTAGCCGAGCATGTTCGCCCCTTCCGGGCGCTTGGGCGGCTGGGCCAGCAATTCGGTCATCGACATGTGCGGCAAGGCCCAGAACAGCAGGCCGACACCCACGGCCACCAGCAGCGGTGCCGACAGCGTTTCGAGCCACTTGATCGACTCGGCGCCACGCAGCACCACCCACAGGTTCAGGCACCAGAAGATCATGAAGCCGATCACCTCGCCGGTGCCGCCCAGGGCCTTCCAGCCGTCGAACACCGAGCCCAGGAACAGGTGGATAGCCAGGCCACCGAACATGGTCTGGATGCCGAACCAGCCACAGGCGACCACCGCCCGGATCAGGCATGGCACGTTTGAGCCGAGTATGCCGAACGACGAACGCAGCAGCACCGGGAACGGAATGCCATACTTGGTGCCAGGGAAGGCGTTGAGGGTGAGCGGGATCAGAACGATCAGGTTGGCCAGCAGAATAGCCAGCAAGGCCTCGCCCACGCTGAGGCCGAAGTAGGCAGTGAGCACGCCGCCGAGGGTGTAGGTGGGCACGCAGATGGACATGCCCACCCACAGGGCGGTGATGTGCCATTTGTTCCAGGTGCGCTGGTGCACCTTGGTCGGGGCGATGTCGTGGTTGTAGCGCGGGCTGTCGAGGACATCGCTACCTTCGGACAGCTCGAACAGGCCATCGCGCTCGACCACTTCCGATCTGCTCTGCTGCATGGGGGGCTTTCTCCAGATTTTCTTCTAGTTGTTGCCCATCGGGCTGATGCGATGGCCGGAGTACTCACGGTTCATGTGCTTGAAAATCTCGACCAGATTTTCATCTTGTCAAGTAAGTCAAAGCATCAGAAAGCTACGCAGTCAGCACCAATAATTAAATTAACCCATTAATTTCAATCACTTAAAAACCACAAAATTAATGGGAAAATTTTCTTGCTGAATCCCGGATCAGCATCTAGCCTCGAATCTTGTCAGGCCTGACAGGATTAACCGCCCTGCCCGCCCTGCATCAAGAAAACTCCAAGAACCGGCCCAGACCGGTCAGCCTGCGAGGAAAACGGCATGTCCCTGTTGATCCGTGGCGCCACCGTGGTCACCCACGAAGAGAGTTACCCCGCTGATGTCCTGTGTGCCGATGGCCTGATCCGTGCCATTGGGCAAAACCTCGAACCGCCCACCGACTGCCAGATCCTCGACGGCAGTGGCCAGTACCTGATGCCCGGCGGCATCGACCCGCACACCCACATGCAGCTGCCGTTCATGGGCACGGTGGCCAGCGAGGATTTCTTCAGCGGCACCGCCGCGGGCCTGGCCGGTGGCACCACTTCGATCATCGACTTCGTCATCCCCAACCCGCAGCAGTCGTTGCTTGAGGCCTTCCACACCTGGCGCGGCTGGGCGCAGAAAAGCGCCAGCGACTACGGCTTCCATGTCGCCATTACCTGGTGGAGCGAGCAGGTAGCCGAAGAGATGGGCGAACTGGTGGCCAAACATGGGGTGAACAGCTTCAAGCACTTCATGGCCTACAAGAATGCGATCATGGCCGCCGACGACACCCTGGTGGCCAGCTTCGAGCGCTGCCTGCAACTGGGTGCAGTGCCCACCGTGCATGCCGAGAACGGCGAGCTGGTGTACCACCTGCAGAAAAAACTGCTGGCCCAGGGCCTGACCGGGCCGGAAGCCCACCCGCTGTCACGCCCATCCCAGGTCGAGGGTGAAGCGGCCAGCCGAGCCATCCGCATTGCCGAGACGCTGGGCGCACCACTGTATCTGGTGCACGTTTCCAGCCGCGAAGCGCTGGATGAAATCGCCTATGCCAGAGGCAAGGGCCAGCCGGTCTACGGCGAAGTCCTGCCCGGCCATCTGCTGCTGGATGACAGCGTCTACCGTGACCCTGACTGGGCCACCGCCGCAGGCTACGTGATGAGTCCCCCGTTCCGTCCGCGTGAACACCAGGAGGCGCTGTGGCGTGGGCTGCAATCGGGCAACCTGCACACCACCGCCACCGACCACTGCTGCTTCTGCGCCGAGCAGAAAGCCATGGGGCGCGACGATTTCAGCCGTATCCCCAACGGCACTGCCGGCATCGAGGACCGCTTGGCGGTGCTGTGGGATGCAGGGGTCAACAACGGGCGCCTGTCGATGCATGAGTTCGTTGCGCTGACCTCCACCAACACCGCGAAAATCTTCAACCTCTTCCCTCGCAAGGGTGCCATTCGTGTTGGTGCCGACGCCGACCTGGTGCTGTGGGACCCGCAAGGCACGCGCACCATCTCGGCCAAGACCCACCACCAGCAGGTGGACTTCAACATCTTCGAAGGCCGTACCGTGCGCGGCATCCCCAGCCATACCATCAGCCAGGGCAAGGTGCTCTGGGCCGATGGCGACCTGCGTGCGGAAAAAGGCGCGGGGCGGTATGTGGAACGGCCGGCGTATCCGTCGGTGTACGAGGTGCTGGGGCGCAGGGCCGAAGTGCAGCGGCCGACGCCCGTACAGCGCTGAAGCCATTGGGGCTGCTGCGCAGCCCATCGCGACACAAGGCCGCTCCTACAGGAGTGCGCGGTTCCTTGTAGGAGCGGCCTTGTGTCGCGATGGGGCGCGCAGCGGCCCCAGAAACCACCGCAATGCTTGTCGCCTGCATCCATAAAAAATAGAGAGGCTACAACCGTGATCGACGCCCTGAACCACTTGCCGCGCCCACGGGCCGGCGCCGACCAGCTGGCCGAGCGCTTCAGCGACCTGGCCCCACCCCTCACCGCCCGCCAGGCCGCCGTCGAAAGCGCACGCTGCCTGTATTGCTATGACGCCCCCTGCGTCAACGCTTGCCCCAGTGACATCGACATCCCGTCGTTCATCCACCGCATCAGCGACGAAAACCTGCAAGGCGCCGCCGAGCGCATCCTCTCGGCCAACATCCTCGGCGGCAGTTGCGCCCGCGTCTGCCCCACCGAAATCCTTTGCCAGCAAGCCTGCGTGCGCAACAACGCGCAGGAATGCGCACCGGTGCTGATCGGCCAGCTGCAGCGCTATGCTCTGGACAACGCCCACTTCACCGAGCACCCGTTCCAACGCTCGCCGGCCACCGGCAAGCGCATCGCCGTGGTCGGTGCCGGCCCTGCCGGGCTGTCGTGTGCCCACCGCCTGGCCATGCACGGGCATGATGTGGTGGTGTTCGAGGCCAGCGACAAGGCCGGTGGCCTCAACGAGTACGGAATCGCCCGCTACAAGCTGGTGGACGACTATGCCCAGCGTGAAGTGGAATTCCTGCTCGGCATCGGCGGCATCGAGATCCGCCATGGCCAGCGCCTGGGCAGCAACTTTGGCCTGGGCGAGCTGCGCGACCAATTCGACGCAGTGTTCCTCGGCCTGGGCCTGAATGCCGTGCGCCAACTCGGCCTGCCTGATGAAGAAGCCCCCGGCCTGCTCGCCGCCACCGCATACATACGCGAACTGCGCCAGGCCGACGACCTGAGCCAGTTGCCCCTCGCCGACCGCTGCCTGGTGATCGGCGCCGGTAACACCGCCATCGACATGGCCGTGCAGATGAGCCGCTTGGGTGCCCGCGACGTCAACCTGGTGTACCGCCGTGGCCATGCCGACATGGGCGCCACCGGCCACGAGCAGGATATCGCCAAGGCCAACCAGGTGCGCCTGCATACCTGGGCCCGCCCCGATGCCGTGTTGCTGGACGACAGCGGCAAGGTGCGCGGTATGCGCTTTGCCCGCACCGAGCTGGCAGACGGCCGCCTGCGCGACACCGGCGAAACCTTCGAACTGGCTGCCGATGCCATCTTCAAGGCCATCGGCCAACGCTTCGACGACGCCAGCCTCGTCGACCCGGTGGCCGCACAACTGGCGCGCGACGGCGAGCGCATCCGCGTCGACGAAACGATGCAGACCAGCCTGCCGGGCGTCTATGCCGGCGGCGACTGCACCGCCCTGGGCCAGGACCTTACCGTCCAGGCCGTGCAACACGGCAAGCTGGCCGCCGAAGCCATCCATGCCCAACTCATGCTCAACGTGGAGGCTGCGTAAATGGCCGACCTGTCCATCGAATTTGCCGGCATCAAGGCACCCAACCCCTTCTGGCTGGCCTCCGCTCCGCCAACCGACAAGGCCTACAACGTGGTCCGCGCCTTCGAGGCCGGCTGGGGTGGCGTAGTGTGGAAAACACTCGGTGAAGACCCGGCGGCAGTCAACGTGTCGTCGCGCTACTCGGCGCATTACGGCCCCAACCGCCAGGTGCAGGGCATCAACAACATCGAGCTCATCACCGACCGCTCACTGGACATCAACCTGCGCGAAATCACCCAGGTGAAGAAGGACTGGCCCGACCGCGCACTGATCGTGTCGCTGATGGTGCCCTGCGTGGAAGACTCGTGGAAGTTCATACTGCCGCTGGTGGAAGCCACCGGGGCCGATGGCATCGAACTGAATTTCGGCTGTCCGCACGGCATGCCGGAGCGCGGCATGGGCGCGGCGGTCGGCCAGGTGCCGGATTACGTGGAAATGGTCACCCGCTGGTGCAAGACGTACTGCTCGCTGCCGGTGATCGTCAAACTCACGCCGAACATCACCGATATCCGCCAGTCGGCCCGCGCCGCGCACCGTGGCGGGGCGGATGCGGTGTCGTTGATCAATACCATCAACTCGATCACCAGCGTCGACCTCGATCGCATGGTCGCCCACCCCATCGTTGGCGACCAGAGCACCCATGGTGGTTATTGCGGTTCGGCGGTGAAGCCGATTGCCCTGAACATGGTCGCGGAAATCGCCCGCGACCCGCAAACGCTCGGCTTGCCCATCTGTGGTATTGGCGGCATAGGCAGTTGGCGTGACGCAGCCGAGTTCATGGCCCTGGGCAGTGGCGCTGTACAGGTGTGCACGGCAGCGATGCTGCACGGCTTCCGCATCGTCGAGGACATGAAGGACGGCCTGGCGCGCTGGATGGACCAGCACGGGCACCCCAACATCGAAGCGTTCCGCGGCCAGGCGGTGGGGCATACCACCGACTGGAAGTACCTGGACATGAACTACAAGTCGGTGGCGCACATCGACCAGCAAGCATGCATTGGCTGCGGGCGCTGCCACATTGCCTGTGAGGACACTTCGCACCAGGCGATTGCCAGTACGCTGAAGGCCGATGGCACGCATGCCTACAGCGTGATCGAGGAGGAATGCGTGGGCTGCAACCTGTGCCAGATCACCTGCCCGGTGGAGAGCTGCATCGAGATGGTGGCTCAGGATACCGGCAAGCCGTACCTGAACTGGACGCAGGACCCGCGTAATCCCTACCGCGAGGCCAGTTGAGGCAATTGGGGCTGCCTTGCAGCCCTTCGCGGGCACGCCCGCTCCCACAGGGATCGCGCCGCTTGGGAGGGCAGCGAAACACCTGTGGGAGCGGGCGTGCCCGCGAAGGGCCGCAAAGCGGCCCCAATCGCTCAGCGTACACCGACCTCAAGGCTCCAGCCCGATCCCCCGCAAGATCACGCTGGTCACCGTCTGCACGGCATTTTCAAAGGCCATGTCCGACAACGCCTCCCCGCCATTGAGCAACGTCACCTGGTAACCAAAGTCGGCATAGTGCTGGGTCGAGGCCCAGATCATGTACAAAAGTGCCGACGGCTCCACCGGCAGGATGCGCCCCTCCTCCACCCAGCGGCGGATCTTGGCTTCCTTCAACTTGGCCCAGGGCACCAGGCTTTCATCCAGGTTCACCCCCAGCACCGGCGCCCCATGCAGCATCTCTTCGGCCCAGATCTTCGAGCCCAGCGGCCGCGAGCGCGAGTGGCCCATCTTCGCC
The DNA here is from genome assembly GCF_013305685.1 of Pseudomonas sp. 13159349. NCBI lineage: Bacteria > Pseudomonadati > Pseudomonadota > Gammaproteobacteria > Pseudomonadales > Pseudomonadaceae > Pseudomonas > Pseudomonas sp. 13159349. The sequence continues at coordinate 3,845,647 of NZ_CP045553.1, forward strand.
CGGATGTAACTGGTCAGCACCACGCGCGGGTCGTCGAAGTTCTCGAAGCACAGCGCGTCCTGCTTCCACACATCCAGCAGGTCCTGCAGCACTGCGCGGAACAGATCGTCCTTGGTGCTGAAGTAATAATGCAGGTTGGAACGCGGCAGCTCGGCCTGCTCGGCGATATCACCCATCGACGTGGCGCCGTAGCCCTTCTCGGCGAACACCTTTTCCGCCGCCTGCAGGATCTTCTCGATATTGCGCCGGCGGATTTCGATCTTATGATTGGCCATCAGGCTTGGGCCGTCCACACCGCCAGCTCATAACCGTCTGGGTAGATGAAATTGAACTCGATGTTGTCGATCTGCCGATCAGTACCGCGAATGCCCATGTGTGCTCCGTGCCGAAGGGGTATGCCCTAGTCTACTCCGCTTACTCCAAGCCGGCGCAATCCCTGTAGGAGCGGCCTTGTGTCGCGAAAGGGGTGCGTAGCGCCCCCGGGATTTCAGCCTCACTGCATGAATTGCCGGGGCTGCCGGCGAGACCGCCACCTTAGCCACAACTCGCCCGATCACGCACCGGGCACTGTGCGCGGTGCAGGTTCAGTGCGGTGTTGATGATGCCGATATGGCTGAATGCCTGGGGGAAGTTGCCAAGCATGCGCTGGCCCGCCGGGTCGTACTGTTCGGCCAGCAGGCCAACGTCGTTGCACAGGCCGGTCAGACGTTCGTACAGTGCCTGCGCTTGTGCCTGGCGGCCCAGCAATACATACACGTCGGCCAGCCAGAACGAACACACCAGGAAGGTGCCCTCCCCTGGAGTCAGGCCATCGCTACAGCTGTCGCTGTCATAGCGCAGCAGAAGACCGTTTTTCATCAGGCGCTGTTCGACCTGTTCAAGCGTGCGCAAAAAGCGTGGGTCATCAGCCGGCAGGAAGCCGGTCAGGGCAATCTGCAACAAACTGGCGTCCATCTCGGTCGAGCCATAGGCCTGGACGAAAAAACGGCCGCTGGGGTCCAGACCCCGCGCGCATACTTCACGACGAATCTCGTCAGCCACCTGGCGGTAGTGCTGCCCACGCTCGCGGCCTTCCTCGGTGGTGTCGGCCAGCCCTGCGGCACGGTCGAAGGCAACCCAGGCCATGACCTTGGAGTGCACGAACTGCTGCCGGCCGCCGCGCACTTCCCAGATGCCCTCGTCCGGCTGGCGCCAGATGCGCTCGACGTAAGGCAGGATCAGTCGTGAGATGGCGGCGCTACGTGGATGGCGGGGCAAGCCCCCCTTTATTGCCTGGGTCATGGCATCGGCGAGTTCGCCGTAGATGTCCAGTTGCATCTGCCCTGACGCTGCGTTGCCCACCCGCACCGGTTGCGAGTGCTCGTAGCCGGCCAGCCACGGCAAGGTGTATTCCTGCAGGTCGCGCTCACCGGCCAGGCCGTACATGATCTGCATCTGCTCGGGGTTGCCGGCCACCGAGCGCAACAGCCATTCCCGCCAGGCCTGGGCTTCGTCGAAGTAGCCGAGGTTCATGAAGGCCAGCAGGGTCATGGTCGCGTCGCGCAGCCAACAGAAGCGGTAGTCCCAGTTGCGCTCGTGGCCGATGCGCTCGGGCAGCGAGGTGGTGACGGCGGCAACGATGCCGCCGGTGGGCGCGTAGGTCATGGCCTTGAGGGTCAGCAGCGAACGGCGCACCAGGGCGGAATATGGGCCCACCTGTGGGCAGCGGGCGGCGAAGGCCTGCCATTGGTCGATGGTCTGCGCCAGCGCTTGGTCGATATCACAGCCGGGCTGCACCGGCAGGTGCGAGGGCTGGTGGCGCAGGCTGAACACCTGGCGTTCGCCCGCGCCAACGCGAAAGCGGGCGACCGTGTGCTGGTCACGGGCATGCGGGGGGACGGTGCTGCACAGGATCAGCCGGTCGGGGCCGGCGACGGCGCTGAGGGTCAGCGGGTCTAGCCGTTCTACCCAGGGCACGCTGCGGCCATAGTCGAAGCGCATCACCAGGTCCATCTCGAAGTTGGTTTCGCCTGCGAGGCCCTCGACGATACGCACCAGCGAGTTGACCTCGCCCAGCGGCATGAAGTCGAGCACACGGGCGCGGCCGGTGGCGGTGACCCAGGTGGTTTCCAGCACCAAGGTGTCGTCCACATATTGGCGGCTACTGTATTCGACCGGGTCGCAGGGGGCCAGGCGCCAGCGGCCGTTTTCTTCGTTGCCCAGCAGGGCGGCGAATACCGCGGGGGCGTCGAAGCGTGGCAGGCACAGCCAGTCGAGCGAGCCATCGCGGCTGACCAGGGCGGCGCTGCGGCAGTTGCCCAGCAGGGCATAGTCTTCGATGTGGGCAGGCATTGGGGCTCCTTTGTGTGTTTGCCTGTGACGGCCTCTTCGCGGGCACGCCCGCTCCCACAGGTGCACCACAGCCCGTGAAGGCGGTGCAATACCTGTGGGAGCGGGCGTGCCCGCGAAAGGGCCGGCACAGGCTCTACAAAAAACTCACCCCAAGCGATGCCACTCGCGCTTGTCCCGCGTCAGCAATTCATTGCCGGCCTCGGGCCCGTCTTCACCGGCCGGGTACTCATGCACCTCGCCGCCCTGGGCCCAGGCATCGAGGAACGGCTGCACCGCGCGCCAGCCGTTCTCGATGTTGTCAGCCCGCTGGAACAAGGTCTGGTCACCGGTCAGGCAATCGTAGATCAGCGTTTCGTAGCCGGTCGCCGGGGTCATCTTGAAGAAGTCCTTGTAGGCAAAGCCCAGCTCGACATTCTCCATCACCAGCTCCGGCCCGGGGCGCTTGGCCTGCAGGTCGAACCACATGCCTTCGTTGGGCTGGATCTGGATCTTCAGGTAATTGGGCTTGGGCCGCTCCAGCTCCGACTCGCGGAACTGCGCATAGGGCGCAGGCTTGAAGCAGATGGCGATTTCGGTATCACGCACGCTCATGCGCTTGCCAGTACGCAGGTAGAACGGCACGCCGGCCCAGCGCCAGTTGTCGATCATCACCTTGAGCGCCACATAGGTCTCGGTCTGGCTATCCGCCGCGACGTTGGGCTCGTGGCGGTAGCCAGGCAACTGCTTGCGCCCCTGTTTGCCGGCGCCGTACTGGCCACGCACGGAATTTTTCAGGGCCATCTTCGCCGACCATGGGCGGATGGCGCCGACCACCTTGGCCTTTTCGCTGCGCACGGCATCGGCGGCGAACGCGGCCGGGGGTTCCATGGCCACCATCGCCAGCAACTGGAACAGGTGGTTGGGCACCATGTCGCGCAGCGCTCCGGTGCTGTCATAGAACGCACCACGGGTCTCGACGCCGACGGTTTCCGCGGCGGTGATCTGCACATGGTCGATGTAGTGGTTGTTCCAGAACGATTCGAACAAGCCGTTGGAGAACCGGCTGACCAGGATGTTCTGCACCGTCTCTTTGCCCAGGTAATGGTCGATGCGGTAGATCTGCCGCTCGCCCATCACCTTCAGCAGGCAGGCGTTGAGCGCCTCGGCGCTGGCCAGGTCGGTGCCAAAGGGCTTTTCCACCACGACCCGGCGAAAGCCGCCGGCCGATTCGTCGAGCAGCCCGGCCTGCCCCAGGCGCTGCGCCACCTCGGGGAAGAAGCGCGGCGAGGTCGCCAGGTAGAAGATGGCGTTGCCATGGCGGGTCGTGTCGATGCGCTTGGCGAGGGCCTGGTAGGTGGCCGGGTCGAGGAAATCGCCGGTCTGGTAATCCAGGCGCTTGGCCAGGCGTGCCCAGAGCTTCTCATCCAGGCACTTGGCCGTGCCCTCGCCGCCTTTGTCACGCTCGACCATGAACGCGTGCAGGCGTTCGGCGAATTCCTCGGCAGTGGCCGGGTTGTGGTCGACGCCAACAATGCGCAGGTTGCGGTCCAGCAGACCGTCACGGCTGAGGTTGTAAAGCGCCGGCATCAGCAGGCGCTTTACCAGGTCGCCATTGGCGCCGAACAGGAACAGGGTGCATGGCGGAGCAGCCGGAGTGCTCTGTTTGGTCATTCGGCTTTTTTCTCGACGTGGCCACCGAAGCCCAGGCGCATGGCCGAGAGAATCTTGTCACCATAGGTGCCTTGCTGCTGGCGCGAGCGGAAGCGGGCGAACAGCGCGCTGGACAGCACCGGCACCGGCACCGCCTGCTCGACGGCGGCGTCGATGGTCCAGCGGCCCTCACCACTGTCGGACACCGAGCCACTGAATTGCGACAGCTGCGGGTCGGCCACCAGCGCATCGGCGGTGAGGTCGAGCAGCCACGAGGTGACCACGCTACCGCGCCGCCACACTTCGGCGATTTCGGCCACGTTCAGGTCGAAACGCTGGTCTTCCGGCAGTTCGTTGCCGCCCTTGCTGCGCAGCAGGTCGAAGCCTTCGGCGTATGCCTGCATCAGGCCGTATTCGATGCCGTTGTGCACCATTTTCACGTAGTGCCCGGCACCGGGTGGGCCGGCATGGATGTAGCCGTGCTCGGCACGCTGGTGCTCGCCGCTGCGGCCATGGGTACGCGGGATGTCACCCACGCCCGGGGCCAGCGCCTTGAACAGCGGTTCCAGGCGCTCGAACACTTCCTTTTCGCCACCGATCATCATGCAGTAGCCACGGTCCAGGCCCCACACACCGCCCGAGGTGCCGACATCCAGGTAATGCAGCCCGCGCTTGGCCAGTTCGGCGGCGCGGCGCATGTCGTCCTTGTAGAAGGTGTTGCCGCCGTCGATGATCGCATCGCCCGGCTCCAGCTGTTCGGCCAGTTGGGCGATGGTCTGCTCGGTGGGCTCGCCGGCGGGCAACATGACCCACACCGCGCGCGGCGCTTTCAGCTTCTGTACCAGCGCACCGAGGTCGTGCGCACCCTGGGCGCCCTCGCCCTCCAGACCGGTGATGGCCTCACGGTTGCGGTCATGCACCACAGTACGGTGGCCTGCGCGCATCAGGCGCCTTGCGATATTGCCGCCCATGCGGCCCAGCCCGATGATTCCCAGTTGCATGAGCCGATGCTCCCCTTTCGAAATAAATGACAACACAATCCAGCTTTTCAGATTAGTCCAGCGTACCGCTCGAGGGTTCAGCGACGAACGGCGGGACCACGATAAACAAAAAAGTTCCCAAGACCTGCGAAAGAATTCAGAATGCGCCCGCGTGAAGCGTCTACGCTTTAACTTGTCACCAGCCAAAACCGCGAGGTGTGTCCATGGGTACTTTGATGCCTGCAACCCCAACCCAGACCCTCTATGTCTCCGTGCGCCGTGATGAGCTGCGTAAACTGAAGGACGAACGTGACCAGCTGCGCCAGCAGGTCGCCCAACTGAACCTGCTGCTGGCGCAACAACGCGCTGAAGACAAAGCTGTCAGCCTCTGATTGTACCTTCTTCTCGTGGGAGCTGAACGGCTCCCACCCTGCTTGTCTCTCTCTGATTCCTCTTTTCCAGGCCCGGCCTCTTCGCGGGCACGCCCGCTCCCACGAAGACTGCGAAAGAATCCAACATCTGCCTTGCGCCCCACTCTGGTGCATCAGCACCTGAAAGCCACAATTTGGCGCACCATCCCCATACCCCCGCCCGCACCTTTTCACATCCGGTCACAAACGCCAACGTTTGCGTCTATTCCGCGGCATGACAATAGTGACCAGCGGGTCACCTTTTCATCTATTTCTCTCCTACACTCGGGTTTCGGCCCGCCATTTGCTCAACGGAAGAGTGACGAAAAAAAGTCGAACTTTCCGGAACGCGGGCAGGTCAGGAACTAAGTAGGCCAAACGCAAAGGGACTTCCCTGCATCGGCCCACATACCCCACCAGCCCAATCGCCTTCGGCCGGAATGCCGATCGCGCCGTGCCTGCGTGCACGACCCTGGGGCATGGAACGCACTACGCAGAATCCAGAATCAGAGAGAACCAACACGAAACATCGCCACGGGTGCCAGCACCCGGCCAAGCATAGGGACGGAGAGAAGTATGATCAGTGCCGCTGTCGAGCCTCACGTAGATTCATTCAACCCGGACAACCGCGAACCGCTCACCCCGGACTTCGCCACGACAGGCAAGGCACCCGGCGCCCAGCGCCAGCACAACCGCAACAAGCGCAAGATTTTGTTCGTGACCTCGGAAATCGCCGACCTGGTGAAAACCGGTGGCCTGGGAGACGTGTCCGCAGCCCTGCCCCGTGCCCTGGCGCACCTGCACGATGTGCGGGTGCTGATCCCCGGCTACCGGCAGGTGATGGAAAGCGACAACCCCATCCACATCGTCGGTGAACTGGGTGGCCACGCCGCACTGCCGCCGTGCAAGATCGGGCGCATGGACATGGCCGACGGCCTGGTCATCTATGTGCTGATCTGCCCCGAGCTGTACCAGCGTGACGGCACTCCCTATGGTGCCAACAACGGCCGCGACTGGCCCGACAACCACATCCGCTTCGCCCGCCTGGGCCTGGCCGCCGCCGAAATCGCCGCCGGCGAAGGCAGGATCCACTGGAAGCCCGAAGTGGTGCACGCCCACGACTGGCCCGCCGGCCTGGCACCGGCCTACATGCACTGGCGCGGGCTGAGCACGCCAACCCTGTTCACCATCCACAACCTGGCCTACCAAGGTGTGTACAGCCGCGGCTGCAGCCCGGAACTGGCAATCCCCGAACACGCCATGCAGCAGGAAGGCATGGAGTTCTACGGCAAGCTGTCGTTCCTCAAGGCGGGCCTGGCCTACGCCAGCCACATCACCACGGTCAGCGCCACCTATGCCCGGGAAATCACTACCCCGGAATTTGGCTGCGGCCTGGACGGTTTCCTCGCCAGCAAGGCCCAGCAAGGCCTGCTCGGCGGCATTCCCAACGGCATCGACGAAAGCTGGGACTCGGCCACCGACAAGCACCTGCAGCACAACTTCAGCATCAACGACTGGGAAGGCAAGGCGCGCAATGCCCAGGAAGTGCGCGCGCTGTTCGAACTGCAGCCCTCCGAAGGGCCCTTGTTCGCAGTAGTTTCGCGCCTGGTCTACCAGAAAGGCCTGGACCTGACCCTGGGTGTGGCCGACTACATCGTCGAGCAAGGCGGGCAGATCGCGATCATCGGCCGCGGCGAGCCGGAAGAAGAGCAGGCCATGCGCGAACTGGCGCTACGCCACCCGGGCCGTATCGGCGTGCGCATCGGCTTCAACGAAACCGATGCCCGGCGCATGTTCGCCGGCAGCGACTTCCTGCTGATGCCGTCTCGCTACGAGCCATGCGGCCTCAGCCAGATGTACGCACAGCGCTTCGGCTCGCTGCCGGTAGCGCGCAAGACCGGTGGCCTGGCCGACACCATCGAGTGCGGCGTTACCGGCTTCCTGTTCAACGAGTCCACCGTCGAGAGCTATCGCGAGGCACTCAGCCGCGCCTTCTATGTATATGGCAAGAAGGACCTGCTGAATGCCATGCGCTGCCTGTCGATGACCCAACCGTTCAACTGGTGCCAGGCCGTGGAGCCCTATGCACGTCTGTACGAGGACCTGGTCAAGCAGGCGCAGCACAGCCACTACTGAACGGGGAGTTGAAGATGCACAGGCATGGCGCACACCTGCTGGACGCCACGTCGGCGCGCTTCGCCCTCTGGGCCCCGGATGCGCGCAGCGTGAGCGTGGAACTGGAGCAGCAGCCGGCCATCGAGCTGTTGCCCGACGATGATGGCTGGTTCACCGGCGTGGCCCCGTGCCAGGCCGGTGACCTTTACCACTACCGTATCGACGGTGCACTGAAGGTGGCCGACCCGGCCTCGCGCTATCAGCCCGATGGCGTGCAGGGGCCGAGCCAGGTGGTGAATGTGGCCAGCTATGCCTGGCGACACCCCTGGCAAGGCCGGCCCTGGCACGAGGCGGTCATACAGGAGCTGCATGTCGGCCTGCTCGACGGCTACGCCGGGGTCGCCCGGCAACTGCCGCGCCTGGCCGAACTGGGCATCAGTGCCGTCGAACTGATGCCGCTGGGGCAGTTCCCCGGCGAGCGCAACTGGGGTTACGACGGCGTGTTGCCCTATGCGCCGCAAAACACCTATGGCAGCCCCGAGCAGCTGTGTGCGCTGGTCGACCAGGCACATGGCCACGGGCTGATGGTGCTGGTCGATGTGGTGTACAACCACTTCGGCCCTGACGGCAATTACCTGCACCAGTACGCCAGCCCGTTCTTCCGCGAAGACCGGCAGACCCCCTGGGGCGCAGCCATCGACTTCCGTCGCCCGCAGGTGCGCGAGTTCTTCATCCAGAACGCCCTGATGTGGCTGTGCGACTACCGCTTTGACGGCCTGCGCCTGGATGCCGTGCACGCCATCGACCAGCCCGACTTTCTGGTCGAGCTGGCGCAAAGGGTACGCGCTGCGGTGGAACCGGGCCGCCACGTATGGCTGGTACTGGAGAACGAACACAACCAGGCCTTCCTGCTGGAGCAAGGCTTCGATGCCCAGTGGAACGACGACGGCCACAATGCCCTGCATGTGCTGCTGACCGGCGAAACCGAAGGTTACTACGCCGACTACCAGCAGCGCCCCATCGACCAGCTGGCCCGCTGCCTTGCCGAAGGTTTCGTGTTCCAGGGCCAGGCCAACCGCCATGGCACGCCCCGCGGCGAGCCCAGCGCGCACCTGCCACCCAGCGCTTTCGTGCTGTTCCTGCAGAACCATGACCAGGTCGGCAACCGCGCCCTGGGCGAGCGCCTGACCCGTCTGTGCCCACCGCAGGCGCTGCGGGCGGCCACCGGGCTGTTGCTGCTGGCGCCGATGATTCCGCTGCTGTTCATGGGCGACGACGATGGCAGCTGCCGGCCGTTCCTGTTCTTCACCGACTTCCATGACCAGCTGGCCGACGCCGTGCGCGAAGGCCGGCGCGGCGAGTTCGCCCATTTCGCCGCCTTCGCCGACCCCGAGCAGCGCCAACGCATCCCCGACCCCAACGCCGAACAGACCTTCGAGGCCTCCCGCCCGCAAGGCAAGGAAGTGATCGCCGGCTGGCACGGCCTGTACCAGCACCTGCTCGAACTGCGCCGCCGCCATGTGATCCCACACCTGCCCGGCAGCCGCGCGCTGGGTGCCGAAGTACACGGCGACAAGGCCCTGACCGCACGCTGGTGCCTGGGCAATGGCACCACCCTGCGCATCGACCTGAACCTGGCCGCCACCCCGCAGGTGGTCGAGTTGCCCGCGCCGGCCAACCGCCTGTTCGACAGCAGCGACACCCGGCACCCCGATACCCATCTGGCCGCATACAGCTGCGTGGTCAGCCTGCTTCCCCCTGCCCAGGAGCGCCCATGAGCGAAACCGCCCTGCACCGTCTGGCGAGCCGCGTCGGGCTGAGCCGCGACTGGATCGACGCCAATGCCCGGCCCCAGCGTGTCAGCGACGAGGTACTGCGCAACATACTTGAAGGCCTTGGCCACCCTGCCAACGATGACGCCGCCATCGCCGCCAGCCTGCGCGCCGTGGACGCTGCCGAAGACAGTGAGCACCTGCCGCCGCTGCTGACCGCCGACCTAGGCCAGCCATTGGCACTGGCGCGCTACTTCAGCGCCGCCAGCGTCGTGCACTGCACCCTGGAGGACCACAGCGCCCTCACCCTCAGCCTTGACGACCAGGCCCGCCTGCCCGGCGCGCTACCCATCGGCTACCACCAGGTGGAAATCGACAGCCGCCGCTTCACCGTGGCCGTGGCCCCGCTGCGCTGCCACAGCCTTGAAGACCGGGTGCAACAGCCGCCACCGCGCTGCTGGGGCCTGGCGGTGCAGCTGTACAGCTTGCGCCGCCCCGGCGATGGCGGCTATGGCGACTGCCTGGCCCTGGAACAACTGGCCCGCGCGGCTGCCGAACGCGGCGCCGATGCCTTGGCCATCAGCCCGATCCACGCCCTGTCGGCCATCGACCAGACGCACTACAGCCCCTACTCGCCCTCCAGCCGCCTGCTGCTCAATACCCTGTACGCCAGCCCAGCCGCGCTGCTGGGCGAGCGGGAGGTGCGCGTGGCCATCGAAGCCTGCGGCCTGGAGCAACAGCTCGAAGACCTTGAGCAAGGCCCGCTGGTAGACTGGCCGCGTGCCGCCAGCGCCCGCCAGCGCCTGCTCGAAGCCCTGTACCAGGGCTTCAGCCAGGGCGACCACCCGCTACGCAAGGACTTCGACAGCTTCCGCAAAGCCGGTGGCCAGGCGCTGGAACACCATTGCCGCTTCGAAGTGCTGCAGGCGCAAGCCGTGGAGCATGGCCTGGGCGCCGACTGGCGCCACTGGCCCAAGGCCTGGCACGACCCATACCACCCGGAAGTGGAGGCCTTCGCCAACGCCTACCCGGCCAAGGTCGAGTTCCATGCCTTCTGCCAATGGCTGACCGAACGGGGCCTGCAACGCGCCCAGGAAGCAGCGCGCGGCAACGGCATGGCGGTCGGCCTGATCGCTGACCTGGCGGTGGGCGCCGACGGTGCCGGCAGCCAGGCCTGGAGCCGCCAGGACGAGCTGCTGGCAGGCCTGAAGGTGGGTGCACCGCCTGACATCCTCAACCGTGCCGGCCAGGACTGGGGCATCTGCGCCTTCTCGCCTGAAGGGCTCAAGCGCAACGGCTACCGCGCTTTCATCGAAATGCTCCGGGCCAACCTCGCCCACGCCGGCGGCCTGCGCATCGACCATGTCATGGGCCTGCGCCGGCTGTGGCTGATCCCGCAGGGGGCCAAGCCCAGCGAAGGCGCCTACCTCAACTACCCGCTGGAAGATCTGTTACGCCTGCTGGCCCTGGAGTCGGTGCGCCACCAGGCAATCATCCTCGGCGAAGACCTGGGCACCGTGCCGGACGGCCTGCGCGAGCAACTGGCGGCCAAGGCCGTGCTGGGCATGCGCGTGCTGCCCTTCGAGCAGACCCAGCCCGGCCATTTCAAGCCGATTCTCGACTGGCCGGATAACGCCCTGGCCACCACCGGCACCCATGACCTAGCGCCGCTGGCCGGCTGGCTGGAAAACCGCGACATCGACTGGAGCCACCGCCTGCAACTGATCGATGCTGCCACCGAACTGCACTGGCGCCACGAGCGGCAGAAGGAGCACGATGGTTTGCGCCGCACCCTGGAGGCCAACTACGGCACGCTGCCGAACAACGACGCGCTGATCGACGCTGCCATCCGTTACGTTGGCCACACCCGCGCACCGCTGGTGCTGGTGCCGCTGGAAGACCTGCTGGGTTGCGACGAGCAACCCAACCTGCCGGGCACCACCGCCGGCCACCCCAACTGGCGCCGACGCTTTGCCCGGCCGGTACGTGAACTGCTCGACGACGAAGACGCTGCGCGGCGCCTGGAACTGCTGGCCCAGGCCCGCGAACAGGCTTGGGAGCGTGACCGATGAAAGCGCTGACCGCGACCCTGCGCCTGCAGTTTCACAGTGACTTCACCCTCGATCACGCCGTGCCGCTGGTGCCGTACTTCGCCCAGTTGGGCATCAGCCACCTGTATGCCTCGCCCATCCTCAAGGCTCGCGCCGGCTCGCGCCATGGCTACGACGTGGTCGACCCGACCTGCGTCAACCCCGAGCTGGGCGGCGAAGCGGCGCTGCAACGGCTGGTCGCCGCCCTGCGTCAGCACGGCATGGGGCTGATCCTCGACACGGTGTCCAACCACATGGCCGTGGGCGGTGCCGACAACCCCTGGTGGCAGAGCCTGCTGGCCTGGGGTCGGCGCAGCCCGTATGCAGAGTTCTTCGACATCCAGTGGCACTCCAGCGACCCACTGCTGGCCGGCCAGTTGCTGTTGCCGTTCCTCGCCAGCGACTATGGCGTGGCGCTGAAAAATGGCGAGATACCGCTCGAGTTCGACAAGCACCATGGGCTGCTGCAGGTCGCCCATTACCAACACCGCTTCCCGATCTGCCCGGTCGACTATGGCTGGATTCTCGCGCTCAGCCCGGAGCCGGCGCTCAAGGCCCTGGCCGAACGCTTCACCGCGTTGAACGCATCGGCCACGCCGCTGGCCGACGCCCTGCCCCTGCAAGCTGAACTGGCGCGCCTGGCGGGCGAAGGCGCTGACCTCGAATCGGCTCTGGTGGCGTTCGACAGCCGCAGCGAGAATGGCTTCAAGCGCCTGCACCTGCTGCTGGAACGCCAGACCTACCGCCTGGCCAGCTGGCGTACCGCCGCCGACGACATCAACTGGCGGCGCTTCTTCGACATCAACGAGCTGGGCGGCCTGCGGGTGGAACGCGCGGTGGTGTTCGAGGCCACCCACGCCAAGCTGTTCGAACTGATCGAGCGCGGCCTGGTGGACGGCCTGCGCATCGACCATATCGACGGCCTGGCCGACCCGCGCGGTTACTGCCGCAAGCTGCGCCGGCGGGTAGATGGCCTGCTGGCACGGCGGCCGTTGAACGCCGCCCTGGGGCATTTCCCGATCTACGTGGAGAAGATCCTCGGTGCCAACGAGCACCTGCACCGCGACTGGCTTACCGACGGCACTACCGGCTATGAATTCATGAACCAGGTTTCGCTGCTGCAGCACGACCCGGCGGGCGAAGCAGCGCTGACCGAGCTGTGGGCCAATGTGAGCGAACGCCCCGACTTCCCCGAAGAAGTGCGTCAGGCCCGCCACCTGGTACTCAATGCCAGCCTGGCCGGCGACTGCGAGTCGGTGGCCCAGGCACTGTTGCAGGTGGCGCGCAACGACCTGATGACCCGCGACCTGACCCTGGGCGCGATCCGCCGTGCCTTGCAGGCGCTGGTGGCGCATTACCCGGTGTACCGCACCTACTTCAATGCCTGCGGGCGCCCGGCAGAAGACGAAGGGTTTTTCCAGCAGGCCCTAGCCAACGCCCGCCTCGACCTCGGCGAAGCCGACTGGCCACTGCTCGAGCACTTGCAACAATGGCTGGGCGGGCAAGCCTGGCGCCGCCTGCCAGCAGGCCGGGCGCGCAAGCAGCTGCGCCACGCCTGCGTGCGCTTCCAGCAACTGACCGCGCCCAGCGCCGCCAAGGCCGTGGAAGACACCGCCTTCTACCGCAGCGCGCGGCTGCTGTCGCGCAACGATGTGGGCTTCGACGCCGAGCGTTTCAGCGCCCCGCTCGAGCACTTCCACAACGAGGCCCAGCGGCGCCTGCGCGACTTCCCCGACAACCTGCTGGCAAGCGCCACCCATGACCACAAGCGCGGCGAAGACACCCGTGCGCGCCTGGCCGTGCTCAGCGAGCGCGGCCCGTGGCTGGCCAGCCGCATGGAACACTGGCGCGAACTGGCCACGCCATTGCGCACGCAACTGGATGACGGCCCGGCGCCCAGCCCCGGCGACGAGCTGATGCTGTTGCAGACGTTGCTGGGCAGCTGGCCGCTGGACCTCGACCTGCACGATGACAACACCCTTGGCCAGTACGCCGAACGCATTCGCCAGTGGCAGCAGAAAGCCCTGCGCGAGGCCAAGCTGCGCAGCAGCTGGAGCGCGCCGAACGAAGCCTACGAAAGCGCCTGTGCCCGCTACATCGATGGCCTGCTGCTGGACGGCGAGAACCAGCAGCTGCGCAAGTCGCTGGCCGACGCCGCGCACCTGCTGGCCTGCCCCGGTGCCCTCAACGGCCTGGTCCAGGCCCTGCTGCGCATGACCACGCCGGGCGTACCGGACCTGTACCAGGGCAACGAATACTGGGATTTCAGCCTGGTCGACCCGGATAACCGGCGCGCCGTGGACTACGCGTGCCGGCGTCGCACCCTGGACGATGCAACGCCGGTTGCCGAGCTGCTGGAACACTGGCGCGATGGCCGCCTCAAGCAGGCGCTGATCGCCCGGGTGCTGGACTGCCGCCAGGCCCATGCCGAGCTGTTCCGACGTGGCGCCTACCTGCCCCTGACCGTGCAGGGTCGGCATGCCGACAAGGTGATCGCGTTCGCTCGCCTTGGCGAGGGCGAACGGGCCGTCATCATCGCGCCACGCCTGGCCAGTACCTTGCTTGCAGGTGCACCGATACCCCTGATCCCGGCACAGAACTGGGACGACACCCGGGTAAACCTGCCGTTTGCCTTGTCGCCTGCCAACTCGACGGGACTTTTCCCCAGTGCTGCGGTCAGCTCTTGCAGGGAGCTGATGTTGAGCGCCGTGCTGGCGGAGTTTCCGGTCAACCTGCTGATACAACAATCTTGAACATCAGGAGCGTCATGATGAGTGTTGATGAAAAACGTATCCGCGAATTTGCCTACCAGATCTGGGAGTCCGAGGGTAAGCCCGTTGGCCAGGAAGACCGCCATTGGGACATGGCTCGCAAGCTGGCCGAAGCCGAGGCACTGGCACCCAAGGCGGCGCCGCGCAAACGGGCCCCGGCCAAGCCCAAGGTAGCGGCTGAACCGGTCGAGAAGGCCGTGGCGGTGAAGAAAACCCGGGCGGTGAAAAAGCCGGCTGCCGGTTGAGCCTGTACCGGCCTCTTAGCGGGTGAACCCGCTCCTACAGGGATAGCGCCAGGCCTGAGGATGACGGTGTACCTGTGGGAGCGGGTTCACCCGCGAAGAGGCCGGTACAGGCCTACGCAGCTCCCTCCCCCACCACGGCAACAGAGGACCGCCATGAGCCCCCGCACCCCGAAGAAAACCCGCTCGGTCGCCCCGTCGCGTATCCGCGAAGGCCTGCCTTTCCCCCTCGGCGCCACCTGGGATGGCCTTGGGGTCAACTTTGCCCTGTTCTCGGCCAATGCCACCAAGGTCGAGCTGTGCCTGTTCGACTCCACCGGCGAGCACGAAATCGAACGCATCGAGCTCCCCGAATACACCGACGAGATCTACCACGGCTACCTGCCTGACGCTCACCCAGGGCTGGTCTACGGCTACCGCGTGCACGGCCCCTACGAGCCGGAGAACGGCCACCGCTTCAACCCCAATAAACTGCTGATCGACCCGTATGCCAAGCAACTGGTCGGCAGCCTGCAATGGTCCGAAGCACTGTTCGGCTACACCATCGGCCACCCCGACGGTGACCTGTCGTTCGACGAGCGCGACAGCGCGCCCTTCGTGCCCAAGTGCAAGGTGATCGACCCTGCATTCACCTGGGGCCGCGACCAGCGCGTGCAGATCCCCTGGGAGCGTACGATCATTTATGAGGCCCACACCCGTGGCATCAGCATGCGCCACCCGGCGGTGCCGGAAAAACTGCGCGGCACCTTCGCCGGCCTGGCCAATGACGAGTTGCTCAAGCACATCAAGGAGCTGGGCGTTTCCAGCATCGAGCTGCTACCGATTCACGCTTTCGTCAACGACCAGCACCTGCTGGACAAGGGCCTGAACAACTACTGGGGCTACAACAGCATCGCCTTCTTCGCGCCCCACCCGCGTTACCTGGCCAGCGGCAAGATCGCCGAGTTCAAGGAAATGGTCGCGCACCTGCACGACGCCGGGCTGGAGGTGATCCTGGATGTGGTCTACAACCACACCGCCGAAGGCAACGAGCGCGGCCCCACGCTGTCGATGCGCGGTATCGACAACGCCTCCTACTACCGCCTGATGCCGGACGACAAGCGTTACTACATCAACGATTCCGGCACCGGCAACACCCTGGACCTGAGCCACCCCTGCGTGCTGCAGCTGGTCACCGACTCGCTGCGCTACTGGGCCGGCGAAATGCACGTGGACGGCTTCCGCTTCGACCTGGCGACCATCCTTGGCCGCTACCACGACGGCTACAGCGAACGCCACGGCTTCCTCGTCGCCTGCCGCCAGGACCCGATGCTGAGCCAGGTGAAGCTGATTGCCGAGCCCTGGGACTGCGGCCCGGGCGGCTACCAGGTGGGCAACTTTGCCCCGGGCTGGGCAGAGTGGAACGACCGCTTCCGCGACACCGTGCGCGCCTTCTGGAAAGGCGACGAAGGCCAACTGGCCGACTTTGCCTCGCGCATGACAGCCTCGGGGGACATGTTCAACAACCGTGGCCGGCGTCCCTATGCCTCGGTCAACTTCGTCACCGCCCACGATGGTTTCACCTTGCGCGACCTGGTGTCGTACAACCACAAGCACAACGAGGACAACGACGAGAACAACCAGGACGGCACCGATAACAACCTGTCATGGAACTGCGGTGTCGAGGGGCCAACCGACGACCCGGCCGTGAATGCCCTGCGCATGCGCCAGATGCGCAACTACTTCGCTACCCTGCTGCTGGCCCAGGGCACGCCGATGATCGTCGCCGGCGATGAGTTCAGCCGTACCCAGCACGGCAACAACAATGCCTATTGCCAGGACAGCGAAATCGGCTGGGTGAACTGGGACCTGGACCAGGAGGGCGAAGAGCTGCTGGCCTTCGTCAAGCGCCTGACCCGCCTGCGCCTGGCCTACCCGGTACTGCGCCGCTCGCGCTTCCTGGTGGGCGACTACAATGAAGCGATCGGCGTCAAGGATGTGACTTGGCTGGCACCGGATGGCAACGAGATGAGCGTGGAGCAATGGGAAGACCCGCACGGGCGTTGCCTGGGCATGCTGATCGATGGCCGTGCCCAGGTCAGCGGCATTGCCAGGCCAGGCGCCGAGGCCACCGTGCTGCTGATCGTCAATGCCCACCATGACATCGTGCCGTTCAAGCTGCCGACCGTGCCCGAGGGGGATTACTGGAGCTGCCTGGTCGACACCGACCGGCCAGAGCTGCGCAAGGGGCAGCATCTGCACTTCGACAGCACCTTCGAGGTGAAGGGGCGGTCGTTGCTGCTGATGGTGTTGCAGCGTGATGAGGAGTGAACCTGAAACGCTGGTATGTGTCCCTTGTGTAGGAGCGGCCTTGTGTCGCGATCGGGCCGCACAGCGGCCCCAGCTATTCTTGCCTTGGTGCTGACAAACGGGGCCGCTGCGCGGCCCGATCGCGACACAAGGCCGCTCCTACAAGGATCCGCGCAAACCCGTTGACCGAGGAGTAACCGTGAACCCCGAAGCCGGCAGTAAAGGTTTCGCCAGTGTCAACCAGGCCCCAGCCGTGAAGCGGTTGCGGGTGCTGACGGTGAATACCCACAAGGGCTTCACCGCCTTCAACCGGCGCTTCATCCTGCCGGAACTGCGCGAGGCGGTGCGCAGCACCCAGGCCGACATCGTCTTTCTCCAGGAGGTGCTCGGCAGCCACGACCGCCACGCCGCGCGCTACCCCGGCTGGCCGCAGACCTCGCAGTACGAGTTCCTCGCCGACAGCATGTGGAGCGACTTCGCCTACGGGCGCAACGCGGTCTATCCTGACGGCCACCACGGCAACGCGCTGCTGTCCAAATACCCGATCATCGAACATCGCAACCTCGACGTGTCGATCACCGGCCCCGAACGACGTGGCCTGCTGCACTGCGTCCTCGACGTGCCTGGCCAGCATCAGGTGCATGCCATCTGCGTGCATCTGTCGTTACTGGAAAGCCACCGCCAGAAGCAGCTGCAACTGCTGCGCAAGCTGCTCGAATCCTTGCCCGCCGACGCCCCGGTGATCATCGCTGGCGACTTCAACGACTGGAAATCCCACGGCAACCGCACCTTGGGCCTGCAGCGTGACCTGCACGAGGCCTTCGAACGCCACCATGGCCACCTGGCCCGCACCTATCCTGCGCGGCTGCCGCTGTTGCGCCTGGACCGTGTCTACCTGCGCAACGCCGAAAGCCATGGGCCGCGAATTCTGGGGCACAAACCTTGGTCGCACCTGTCGGACCACCTGCCGTTGTCGGTCGAAGTCAGGCTTAGCAATCATTCTTCATAGCCGCAGCACGGCAAATAGCGAACCTGGCTATACCTAGCCGAATTATCTTGTGATTCAACAAGTTGAACAAAGCCACGGAACCTGAACACTTCCTTCACGCTTTCTTGACGCAAGCGGCGCCTTCTCCTTAGCTGAACATATCAAGCAGTAATGATCTCGCGCAGGGCCTCTAGCTCGCGCCTTCGTGCGCGCTGCAGAAAGCCAGGCGTGCTGGTTTGGGTCGCCCACTGTTTTTGCCGTACAGCTCGTGACAACAGGCCAGGTCCTAGGGCTGTAACACAAAAACAGAGGAGATCCGCCATGAAAAGCACCTCGAGCCCCTTGCGCTTCGAAAGCATTTTCTACGCGGTTTCCACGTCGCTGCTTCTGGCAACCCCGGTGGAAACTATCGCGTATGAACTGCAGGACGACCCGACCTCGCCCGGCTTCCTGCAACAACCGGCAGTACCACAGCTTACGCTCGACCCGGTCAGCGCCAGTGGCTTGAGTATCGGTACCTTGAACGCGTTCTCGCAAAAGATGAGCGAACGCCATGGGCAGCCTGCACCGGACCTGGTCGCCAGCCAGTGGGCGCAGTTCTTCCCCACCACCGCGCGCAGTGGCGCGCAGCCTCCAGACCAGCTGGAGGCCCCCAGCCAGCAACTGATGATCGGCCCGGACCTGTTCGTGCGTGAAACTGCAGCGGGCAATGTGCACCGCGCGGGGATCTTCGTGGGGCAAAACAACCTGCAGACCAACTTCAACGGCATGCGCCAGCTGTTGGGCGACAAGCAACGCAACGCCGTGAACCTCAGCGGTGAAAGCCTGGGGGTGTACTGGAGCATGACCCATGAACAGGGCTGGCACCTGGATGCCGTGGCCATGGGTTCGCGCATCGACGTCAATGGCCGTGGCGAGAACGGCCAGCGACTGGACGACAGCGGCCACGCGATGACCTTCTCGCTGGAAGGCGGCATCCCCATCGGCCTGGGTGGCGGCTGGGTGATCGAGCCGCAGGCGCAGTTGATCAACCAGCAGTTCTTCCCCGGCAGCCGGGCGCAGGAAGAGACCTTGCAGGCCTTCGACAGCCAGCCGAGCTGGAGCGGTCGGGTCGGTGCCAGGCTGTCCGGGCGTTATGAAGTACGCGGCATGCCGATCGAACCCTATGTGCGGACCAACGTGTGGTATGACTTCAGCAATGCCGATGAGGTGAAGCTGGACCAGGTCGACAAGATCTCCAGCTCGCGCTACTCGACCACGGTGGAACTGGGGTTGGGGCTGGTGGCGCGGGTGACACCCACGGTGGCGCTGTTTGTCAGTGCCGATTACAGCAGTGACGTCGACGACAATGATCTGAACGGGTTGATTGGCAGCCTTGGGGTGCGGATGCGGTGGTAGGCAGGGTCGGCCCTTTCGCGGGCACGCCCGCTCCCACAGGGATAGCACAGGGCCAGAGGCGGGCGCCGTACCTGTGGGAGCGGGCATGCCCGCGAAGAGGCCAGTACAGGCAGAAGATCAGACCGGCTTCATCACCAGCACACCCAGCGGCGGCAGGTTCAGGACCAGCGACTGCGGCTGCCCATGGCTGGCTATCTCGTCACTTTGCACGACCCCCAGGTTGCCGACATTGGACCCGGCATACAGCTCTGCATCACTGTTCAACAGCTCCTGCCAGCGTTCGCCGAACGGCACGCCAATGCGATACCCCTCGCGCGGCACCGGCGTGAAGTTGGCCACCACCAGCACTGGCTCGCCACTGCTGCTCCAGCGCAGCCAGGCATACACGCTGTTCTGCGCATCGTCACCAATCAGCCACTGGAACCCCTGCGGCTGGCAATCCTGCTCGTGCAACGCCGGCACCTCGCGGTACAGGCGGTTGAGGTCACCTACCAGGCGCTGTACACCCTGGTGCTCAGGGTACTGCAGCAGGTACCAGTCCAGCTCGCCATCGTGGTCCCACTCACGCCACTGGCCGAACTCGCAGCCCATGAACAGCAGCTTCTTGCCCGGATGCGCCCACATGAAGGTGAGGTAGGCACGCAGGTTGGCGAACTTCTGCCAGCGGTCGCCGGGCATCTTGTCGATCAGCGAATGCTTGCCGTGCACCACTTCGTCGTGGGAGATGGGCAGGATGAAGTGCTCGGAATAGGCATAGATCAGCCCGAAGCTCATCTCGTTGTGATGATAAGTGCGGTGCACCGGGTCGTTCTGAATGTAATGCAAGGTGTCGTGCATCCAGCCCATGTTCCACTTGTAGGCAAAGCCCAGGCCGCCCTGCTGGGTCGGCTGGCTGACGCCGGGCCAGGCGGTGGACTCCTCGGCGATGATCAGCGCGCCCGGGGCCTCATGGGCCGCCACGCCGTTGAGGTGGCGGATGAAGTCGATGGCTTCCAGGTTCTCGCGCCCGCCGTGGCGGTTGGGCACCCATTCGCCGGCCTTGCGCGAGTAGTCGCGGTACAGCATCGAGGCCACTGCATCGACACGCAGGCCATCGATGTGGAAGTGCTTCAGCCAGTGCAGCGCCGAAGCCATCATGAAGCCGCGCACTTCGTTGCGGCCAAGGTTGTAGATCAGCGTGTTCCAGTCCTGGTGGTAGCCCTCCAGGGGGTTGTCGTATTCGTACAGGGCGGTGCCGTCGAAACGCGCCAGGCCGTGTTCGTCGGTGGGGAAATGCGCCGGTACCCAGTCCAGCAGTACACCAATGCCCCCTTGATGGCAGGCGTCGATGAAGGCGGCGAAGTCCTCGGCGCTGCCGTAGCGCGATGTGGGCGCGAACAGCGACAACGGCTGGTAACCCCAGGAGCCGCCGAACGGGTGCTCCATGATCGGCAGCAGTTCGATGTGGGTGAAGCCCAGCTCCTGAACGTACGGCACCAGGCGCTCGGCCAGCTCGCGCCAGTTGTAATAGCGCCCGACCTCACCCGCCTCATCCAGCTCGCAGCGCCACGACCCCGGGTGCAGTTCGTAGATCGACAGCGGCGCGCTGTAGGCATGGCGTTGCGCGCGTTGCGCCATCCAGTCGTGGTCTTGCCAGTCGTGGCTGAGCGCCCCTGCCACCTTGGATGCGGTGCTCGGCGGCAGTTCGGTGGCGCGCGCCAGCGGGTCGGCCTTCAGGGGCAGTATGCCGTCCTTGCCAAGCACCTCGAACTTGTAGGTTTCGCCCACGCCCAGGCGCGGCACGAACAGCTCCCACACCCCGGCGCTGTGGCGCAGGCGCATGGGGTGGCGGCGGCCATCCCAGTTGTTGAAGTCACCCACCACCGACACCCGCCGGGCGTTCGGTGCCCACACCGAGAAACACACGCCATCGACGCCATCGACCTGGATGGGTTGGGCGCCGAAGCGCCCGGACAGGTCGCGATGGTTGCCTTCGGCGAACAGGTACAGGTCCATGTCGCCCAGTTGCGGGCCGAAGCTGTAGGGGTCTTCGGTGACCTGCTCGCCACCGGCCCAGCCGATCTGCAGCAGGTACGGGTGTGCCTCATCGAGGTGCGCGGTGAACAACCCTGGCAGGCTGCCCTGCTCCATTTCGGCGAGGATGCGCCCGTCATGCCGGGCCAGGATGCGCACATTCAGGGCGTTGGGCAGGAAGGCGCGGACTACCTGCCCGCCGGCGCCGTCGCCATGGGGGCCGAGTACCGCAAATGGATCGGCGTGCTCGGCGCGGGCCAGGGCGTCGAGGTCCCGTTGCCGAAGGCCGCCGTTTTCACGCGTGGTTGCATTCATCTATGACTCTCCCCAGGTACTGATCAGTCCATGCAGGCCATGCAAAGGCACGGCCAGCCAGCTCGGACGGTTCTCGGCTTCGTATGTAATTTCGTAGGCGGCTTTTTCCAGGCAGAACAGCTCCAGTGCAGCACGCTCGCCCTCGGCCTGTTGCCAGGCGTGAGGCATGGCCGCGGTGGCCAGGCCATAGGCTTCGACAAAGGCATGCCGCGACTGGTGCAGGTACTGCCTGGCAACCCGTTGCCGGGCTTGGCGCGCCGGGTCGGAAAGGTCGACCGCAGACGCGCTGCGCAAGATCATGGCAGCAGCATAGTCGAAGGATCGCAGCACGCCGCTGACATCCTTGTACGGGCTGTGTTTTGCCCGACGCTCTTGCAGCGGCCGGGCCGGTTCACCTTCGAAATCGATGAGGTAGGCGTCGCCCTGGACCACCAGCACCTGGCCCAGGTGCAGGTCGCCGTGCACGCGCATCAACAGGCCGCCCTGGGCCTGGCGGGTCAGGTTGGCGATGTGCTGGGCCAGGCCGTCGCGCTGTTGCTGCAAGTCGTCGACCAGCGCCTGGCTTTCGCTGTCGAGGCTGTCGCGGTACTGGGCCAGCAGGTCGAGGGCATGGGTGAGTTCGGCGCTGATCTGCGCACTCCAGCGTTCGCTGTCGTCGGCATCGCTCGGGCGCGGCTGGAAGGCCTCGTCGTTGGTCGGTGCGGCCAGCAGCAGGTGCATCTCGCCCAGGCGCTGGCCGAGCAAGGCGGCAAAGCCGGTGAGTTCGGCCAGTGCATCGGTGTGCGCATCGGCGTCGAGGCTGGAAGGCTCCATCTGGTCGCGGATGGCCCGTTCCAGGGTGTTCTGGGTCCAGGCCCAGGCGTCACCCTGGTTGCTCAGGTAGCCCTGGGCGATCATCAGCAGGTGTGGCGCGCCCTGCTCGTCCACCCGGCTGACCCAGGCCAGCAGCGGCGAAATGTTGGCAAAGCCTGCGGCGGTCAGGTAGGCACTCATTTCCAGCTCGGGGTGCACACCCGGGTTGACCCGGCGAATCAGCTTGAGCACCACCTGGTCGCCAATCACCACCGAGCTGTTGGACTGCTCGGCGCTGAGGTAGCGCACGCTGCTTTCGTCGTTCAACGCCAGGCTCGCCAACTGCTGCGTGCTTTCGAAGCGCAGCTCGCCCTCGCCGTTGCCACAAGGCAGATGCATGCCGCCCTCACAGGCACGCAGCACCGCGCGGATGAATGGCTCGAGGACGAAGGCATCGGTGATCAGGCCAACCTGATGGGCACGGCGCACCCGCGCCAGGGCCAGCTGCTGCGGCAGTGCGGTACTGATCTGCTCTTCAGGCAGCAGGCCGAACGGCAGCTGGTAGCGGGTAGCCATACCCTCGCTGAGCACTTCGATTTCACCGAGCAGCACCGGCGTGGTGGTAGTGCCGAAACGCGCGCCGTAGCACAGGCGCACCTGGTCGATCGGCCCTTCCTTGCCGGCGAACCAGCGCCGCTTGGGCAGGTACTGCGGCAGGATGGCGCTTTGCAGGGTATCGCTGGAGGGGGCCTCCAGCAGTTCTTCCATGCGCTTGCGCAATACCAGTGTGGTCAATTCGGGTAACCCCTCGGTGGCCTGGATGTGCCAGCTGGGCATGCGGTCGTGGCTGGCCAGCAGGAACCAGTAGAAGGCGTAGGGTGGCAATGTCAGCAGGAACGGCAGTTGCCCGATTGGCGGGAAGGCGCTGCCGCCGAGCATCTCCACCGGTACTTTGTCGGCGTATTGTGACAATTCCAGTTCAGCTGCCTGGGCGGCGCGGGAAACGTTGGCCACGCACAGGATGACTTCAGTGTTGCCATCGGCGTCGGTGTACTCGCGCAAGTAGGCGAGGATGCGCCGGTTGTTCGGCGTGAGGGTGCGCAGGCTGCCGCGGCCGAAGGCCTTCTGCTGCTTGCGCACCGCCAGCATGCGCCGGGTCCAGTTCAGCAGCGAATGCGGGTCGTTGGCCTGGGCTTCGACGTTGACGGTCTGGTAACCATACAGCGGGTCCATGATCGGCGGCAGTACCAGGCGCTGCGGGTCTGCACGGGAGAAACCGCCGTTGCGGTCCGGCGACCATTGCATGGGCGTGCGCACGCCGTCGCGGTCGCCCAGGTAGATGTTGTCGCCCATGCCCAGTTCGTCGCCGTAATACAGGGTGGGCGTGCCGGGCATCGACAGCAGCAGGCTGGTGAGCAGTTCGATGCGCCGGCGGTCGCGCTGCAGCAGCGGAGCGAGGCGGCGGCGGATGCCCAGGTTGATGCGGGCGCGGCGGTCTTCGGCGTAGTAGTTCCACAAGTAGTCGCGCTCGCGGTCGGTAACCATTTCCAGGGTCAGCTCATCGTGGTTGCGCAGGAAGATCGCCCATTGGCAGTTGGCGGGGATTTCCGGAGTCTGGCGCAGGATGTCGGTGATCGGGAAACGGTCTTCCATGGCCAGGGCCATGTACATGCGCGGCATCAACGGGAAGTGGAAGGCCATGTGGCATTCGTCGCCCTCGCCTTCGCCGAAGTACGGGCGGGTGTCCTCGGGCCATTGGTTGGCCTCGGCAAGCAACATGCGGTCGGGGTAGTTGGCGTCGATTTCGGCGCGGATCGCCTTGAGCACGTCGTGGGTTTCGGCAAGGTTCTCGTTGTTGGTGCCGTCGCGCTCGATCAGGTAGGGGATGGCGTCCAGGCGCAGGCCATCCACACCCAGGTCGAGCCAGAAGCGCATCACCTTGATCACAGCCTTGAGCACTTGCGGGTTGTCGAAGTTGAGGTCGGGCTGGTGCGAGTAGAAGCGGTGCCAGAAGTACTGGCCGGCGACCGGGTCCCAGGTCCAGTTGGACTTCTCGGTGTCGAGGAAGATGATGCGCGTGCCGTCGTACTTCTGGTCATCATCCGACCACACGTAGAAGTCCCGTGCCTTGCTGCCGCGCTTGGCATGGCGGGCGCGCTGGAACCAGGGGTGCTGGTCGCTGGTGTGGTTGATGACCAACTCGGTGATTACCCGCAGGCCGCGTTTGTGCGCCTCGGCGATGAAGCGGCGGGCATCGGCCAGGTTGCCGTAGTCGGGGTGCACGGCCTTGTATTCGGCGATGTCGTAGCCGTCGTCGCGGCGTGGCGAGGGATAGAACGGTAGCAGCCACAGGGTGTTGACGCCCAGCTCGGCGATGTAGTCGAGCTTGCTGATCAGGCCGGCGAAATCGCCGATGCCGTCGTTGTTCGAATCGAAGAACGATTTGATGTGCAGCTGGTAGATGA
Source organism: Pseudomonas sp. 13159349 (assembly GCF_013305685.1). Lineage (NCBI taxonomy): Bacteria > Pseudomonadati > Pseudomonadota > Gammaproteobacteria > Pseudomonadales > Pseudomonadaceae > Pseudomonas > Pseudomonas sp. 13159349. The sequence goes on from NZ_CP045553.1 coordinate 3,870,247, forward strand.
CGGCGTCCTTGTACCACAGCGGGTCGTCGATGAAGGCTGCCGGGCGGGAACGCTTGGCCATGTGCGACTCCTTTCAATTTCTGGTTGCTCTGGCCCTGATGCACAAGCAACTGACTTGACACGATCCCTGTGGGAGCGGGTTTACCCGCGAACACTGGCGAAGCCGGTGCCATGCTCCGCGGCGCCTGCTTCGCGGGTAAACCCGCTCCCACAGGGGATGGCGTATCCCGTCGCTAACGGGCCTTTTCGATGCGCCAGATACCGAAAGGCAGATGCCAGGGTTCGATGCGCATCCATTGGGTCTTGCCGTACCACGACCAGCGATGTCCGGTCATCAAGTCCTCACCATGGGTTTCGGCGTTGTCATCCAGCCCCAGCTCCCACAGCGGCAGCTCGAAATGCGCCTCCTGGGCGTTGTGCGGGTCGAGGCTGATTGCCACCAGAATGTAGTTGTCGCGCTCGGGCGTGCGCTTGGCGAAGTACAGGATGTTGTCGTTCCAGCAGTTGAAGAACGCCACGCCCAGGTGGGTCTGCAAGGCGCGGTTCTGCCGGCGGATGCGGTTGAGCTGGGCGATCTCGGCAATGATGTTGCCGGGTTGGCTGAAATCGCGTGGGCGGATTTCGTACTTCTCCGAATCCAGATACTCCTCCTTGCCCGGCAGCGGTGTGCCTTCGCACAGTTCGAAGCCCGAATACATGCCCCACAGCCCCGACCCCATGGTGGCCAGTGCAGCGCGTATGAGGAAGCCGGCACGGCCGGAGGTATGCAGGAAGTACGGGTTGATGTCGGGCGTGTTGACGAAGAAGTTGGGCCGGTAGCACTGGCTCCATGGCGGCTGGTTGAGCTGCTCGAAGTACTCGCGCAGTTCCTGTTTGTGATTGCGCCAGGTGAAGTAGGTATAGCTCTGCGCGTACCCGACCTTGCCCAGGCGGGCCATCATCGCCGGTTTGGTGAAGGCTTCGGCGAGGAAGATGACCTCCGGGTGCCGGCTGCGCACATTGGCGATCAGCCATTGCCAGAATGGCAGTGGTTTGGTGTGCGGGTTGTCGACGCGGAAGGTCTTGACACCCTCCTCGACCCAGCCGACCACTACGTCACGCAAAGCCAGCCACAGCGAGGGTACGGCCTCGGGCGCGTAAAAATCGACGTTGACGATGTCCTGGTATTTCTTCGGCGGGTTCTCGGCATAGCGGATGGTGCCATCCGGTCGCCAGCTGAACCAGCCGGGGTGCTCCTTGAGCCAGGGGTGGTCCTGGGAGCACTGGATCGCGAAGTCGAGGGCGATTTCCAGGCCATGCTCGGCCGCCGCGGCCACCAGGCGGCGGAAGTCGTCGCGACTGCCCAGTTGTGGGTGAATCGCCTCGTGACCACCTTCCGCGCTGCCGATGGCATACGGGCTGCCCGGGTCGCCGGGCTCAGCGGTGAGGGCGTTGTTGCGGCCCTTGCGGTGCTGCATGCCGATGGGATGGATCGGCGGAAAATACAGTACGTCGAAGCCCATGTCGCGGATCATCGGCAGGCGCTCGTGCACATCGTTGAACGTGCCGTGGCGCTCGGGGCTGTCGGTGACCGAACGCGGGAACAGCTCGTACCAGCTGGCGAACTGCGCGGCCGGGCGGTCGACATCAACGGGGAATTCGCGGCTGCGGGCCAGGTAGCTGCGGTGCTCGGCGTCGCTCATCAGGCGGGCGGTAGCGGGGTCGAGAAACAGTGCCACCTGGTCGTCGGCATTCAGCGTGGGCAGGCGCTGCTGCAACGCCTGGAGCTCCTCGCGCAGGGCACCGTTGCACAGCTCGATGCCCTTGCCCAGCATCAATCGGCCTTCCTCCAGCTCCAACCTGACCTCGACACCGGCGTGGTACTTCTTCTCCAGGTCGTGGCAGTAGGTAGCGAACGGGTCGATCCAGGCCTCGATGCTGAACAGGTGCGGGCCCAGTTCAGTGGGGGTGAATTCGGCCAGCCACAGGTCGTTGCCCGGCGAGTGCATGGGCACGCAATGCCAGCGCCGGCTGTGGGCCTGGCGCCAGTTGAGCATCACGGCCAGGCGGTCGTGGCCGTCGCTGTAGACCTTGCTGCTGACCGCCACCGGCTGGCCACTGATGGCCTTGGCGGCGAAAGTGCCGCCTTCGAGCACGGGTTGGGTGTCTTCGATCACGATGCGCGGCGCCAGCAGCGCCTGGGACAGGCTGATGGCCTGGTCCGGGTGATCGTTGGCCATGGGCACGCTTTCGAAGGGCTCGTTTCGTGACATCGGACCTTGCTCCCTCAGGCTGGTGGCGATAAGGGTTCAGAGCCGGGCACAGGCGTGGGGTTCAAAAAAATTGAGCGAACGGCAGCTGCGAGGGGTCGAAGCCTGCAGCACCTCTTCAATTACCCAAGCGAGGTCAGGCCATGAACATTCCCATTCCACCGGAGACTCCCGATCCCAACATCGACGACCCGAGCCTGCCGCCGCCCGTGCCGGAGGAAGAGCCGGACGAGCTGCCGATCAAACCGACCGTGCCGCCGACAGTGGGCGACCCGCCGAGCCAGGAACCACCGGTGAAGGCTTAAGGGTAGACCAGGATCTACGCAGGCAGGACCGGCCCTTTCGCGGGTGAACCCGCTCCCATAGAACAACACATGACTCACTGGTTCGGCGAGGTCCTGTAGGAGCAGCCTTGTGCTGCGAAGAGGCCGGGGCTGATAAAGCCTGTCTATTGGCTGTACCGGCCTCTTCGCAGCACAAGGCTGCTCCTACAAAGGACGCGTCAGACGAGCGATATTGGTTCTCTGCGCGAAAGCGCAGCCCGAAGGACTGGGCAATCTCCCACAGGGACCGCGCCGATTTCGAACGCGGCGCTGTACCTGCAGGAGCGGGTTTACCCGCGAAAGGGCCGGCAGCATCAATACATCAACCAGCAGTTAAAGCCGATATCTCCGCCACACTGATCTCCCGCATGCGGAACTTCTGCACCTTGCCGGTCACCGTCATCGGATACTCGTCGACAAAGCGGATATGCCGCGGCACCTTGAAGTGTGCAATGCGCGCCTTGCACCAGCCCTGTAACTCTTCGACCGTGGCACTGTGCCCCGGGTGCAGCTTGATCCAGGCGACGATCTCCTCGCCATAACGGCTACACGGGATGCCGATCACCTGCGCATCGGCCACCGCCGGGTGGGTGTAGAAGAACTCTTCCAGTTCACGCGGGTAGATGTTCTCGCCGCCGCGAATGATCATGTCCTTGTTGCGCCCGACAATGCGCACGTAGCCGTGCTCGTCCATCACCGCCAGGTCGCCAGAATGCATCCAGCCGGCCGGGTCGATGGCATCTGCCGTGGCCTGGGGGTTGTCCCAGTAGCCGAGCATCACGCTGTAGCCGCGGGTGCACAGCTCGCCGATCTCGCCGCGCGGGACGATGCAGCCGTCGGCGTCCACCAGCTTGTTCTCCAGCTGCGGCTGGGTGCGGCCGACGGTGGTCACGCGTAGCTCCAGGTCGTCGTCCGGGCCGGTCTGCAGTGACACCGGGCTGGTTTCGGTCATGCCGTAGGCGATCTGTACTTCGGCCATGTGCATCTGGTCGATGACCCGGCGCATCACCTCGATCGGGCAGGTGGCGCCGGCCATGATGCCGCTGCGCAAGGTCGACAGGTCCATTTGCCCGCGCGCGGGGTGGTCGAGCATGGCGATGAACATGGTCGGCACGCCATAGAGGATGCTGGCGCGCTCTTCGGCCACGGCGCGCAGGGTGAGCTCGGCGTCGAAGGCGTCGTTGGGGTAGATCATGGTGCTGCCATGGGTGATGCAGCCGAGGTTGGCCATGACCATGCCGAAGCAGTGGTACAGCGGTACCGGGATCACCATGCGGTCGCGTGCGGTCAGGCCCAGGCTTTCGCCGACCATGAAGCCGTTGTTGAGGATGTTGTAGTGGCTGAGCGTGGCGCCCTTCGGTGCGCCGGTGGTGCCGGAGGTGTACTGGATGTTCACCGGCTGGTCGAACTGCAGGCTTTGCTGGCGCGCCGCATAGGCCTCGGTCGAGGTCTGCCCTGCCCGCTCGGCCAGCGCTTGCCAAGGCAGGAAGCCTGCCGGCGGGTTGGCGGCCAGGCTGACCACACCGCGCAGGTCCGGCAGGCGTTCACTGGCCATTTCACCGGGGACGGCGCTGGCCAGCTCCGGTGCCAGCTCCTGGACCATGGCGTGATAGTCGGACGTCTTGAAGGCATCGGCACACACCAGCCAGCGGCAACCGGACTGGCGCAGCACGTATTCCAGCTCGCCCACGCGGTAGGCCGGGTTGATGTTGACCAGGATGGCACCGACCTTGGCGCTGGCCAGCTGCAGGATGCACCACTGGGCGCAGTTGGGCGACCAGATGCCGACCCGATCGCCGGTGTTCACGCCCAGGGCCATCAGGGCACGAGCATGCACCTCGACCTGCTCGGCCAACTGCCGCCAGCTGTAGCGCAGGCCCTGATGGCGCGACACCAGGGCCTCGCCGTCGGCACAACGGGCCACGGTGGCGTCGAAGGCCTGGCCGATGGTCTGGGTCAGCAAGGCTTGGTCCTGACGACCGCGGGTATAGCTTGGTTGACTCATGGGTGTCCCTTCTTGTGGTTGTTCTGGGCACGACTGAAGCAAGCGGGAATACTCTGGCGCAGATTTACGTTTACGTAAAGGTTATGAATGGATTGACAGTGACCTTCCGCAGGTTTACGTTAACGTAAAGGTGATGAACGACACCGCCCCTCAGGCATGACGCCGAACCCTGTGGGAGCGGGCGTGCCCGCGAATGCGATCACTCAGGCAATGACGGTGGTCCTGCTGACGCATTCGCGGGCAAGCCCGCTCCCACAGGGTCCGGCGCCAGATCCTTGAGCCAGAGTGTTTCCCATATTTCAAGAACAACAAGGTGCCCCAGCATGCATTACCCCACCCTGAACTTCGCCCTGGGCGAAACCATCGACATGCTCCGCGACCAGGTGCGCACCTTCGTCGCCGCCGAACTGGCCCCACGCGCCGCGCAAATCGACCACGACAACCTGTTCCCTGCCGACATGTGGCGCAAGTTCGGCGACATGGGCCTGCTGGGCATCACCGTGCCGGAAGAATACGGCGGTGCCGGCCTGGGCTACCTGGCCCACGTGGTTTCGATGGAAGAAATCAGCCGTGGCTCGGCCTCGGTGGCCCTGTCCTACGGTGCCCACTCCAACCTCTGCGTCAACCAGATCAACCGCAACGGCAGCCACGAGCAGAAGCTCAAGTACCTGCCCAAGCTGATCAGCGGCGAGCACATCGGCGCCCTGGCCATGAGCGAGCCCAACGCCGGTTCCGACGTGGTATCGATGAAGCTGCGCGCAGAAAAGCGCGGCGACCACTACGTGCTCAACGGCAGCAAGACCTGGATCACCAACGGCCCGGACGCCAACACCTACGTGATCTACGCCAAGACCGACCTGGACAAGGGCGCGCACGGCATCACCGCGTTCATCGTCGAGCGTGACTGGAAAGGCTTCAGCCGCAGCAACAAGTTCGACAAGCTGGGCATGCGTGGCTCCAACACCTGCGAGCTGTTCTTCGACGGCGTCGAAGTGCCGGAAGAAAACATCCTCGGCCAGCTAAACGGTGGCGTGCGCGTGCTGATGAGCGGCCTGGACTACGAGCGCGTGGTGCTGTCCGGCGGCCCGACCGGCATCATGCAGAGCTGCATGGACCTGGTAGTGCCCTACATTCACGACCGCAAGCAGTTCGGCCAGAGCATCGGCGAGTTTCAGCTGATCCAGGGCAAGATCGCCGACATGTACACCCAGCTCAACGCCAGCCGCGCCTACCTGTATGCCGTGGCCCAGGCCTGCGACCGTGGCGAAACCACCCGCAAGGACGCCGCCGGGGTGATCCTGTACACCGCCGAGCGCGCCACGCAAATGGCCCTGGAGGCGATCCAGATTCTCGGCGGCAACGGCTATATCAACGAATTCCCGGCAGGCCGCCTGCTGCGCGACGCCAAGCTGTACGAGATCGGTGCCGGCACCAGCGAAATCCGCCGGATGCTGATCGGCCGCGAACTGTTCAACGAAACCCGCTGAGCACAAGGGACGGGCGCACATGGCTACCTTGCACACCCAGATCAACCCGCGTTCGGCAGAGTTCGCCAGCAACAGCGCGGCCATGCTCGAACAGGTCCAGGCCCTGCGCGGCCTGCTCGCCCAGGTGGCCCAGGGCGGTGGGCCCAAGGCTCAGGAGCGGCACACTTCGCGTGGCAAGCTGTTGCCACGCGAGCGTATCGACCGCCTGCTGGACCCGGGCTCGCCGTTCCTCGAAATCGGCCAACTGGCTGCCCATGAGGTGTATGGCGAAGACGTGCCCGCTGCGGGCGTGATCGCCGGCATCGGCCGCGTCGAAGGCGTGGAATGCATGATCGTGGCCAACGACGCCACGGTCAAAGGCGGTTCCTACTACCCGCTGACGGTGAAGAAGCACCTGCGTGCGCAGACCATCGCCCTGCAGAACCGCCTGCCGTGCATCTACCTGGTGGACTCCGGCGGCGCCAACCTGCCACGCCAGGACGAAGTGTTTCCCGACCGCGAGCACTTTGGGCGGATCTTCTTCAACCAGGCCAACATGAGCGCACTGGGCATTCCGCAGATCGCCGTGGTGATGGGTTCGTGCACCGCCGGCGGTGCCTACGTGCCCGCGATGGCCGACGAAGCGATCATGGTGCGCCAGCAGGCGACCATCTTCCTCGCCGGCCCGCCACTGGTGAAGGCGGCCACCGGTGAAGTGGTGAGCGCCGAAGACCTCGGCGGCGCCGATGTGCACTGCCGTACCAGCGGCGTGGCCGACCACTATGCCGACAACGACGAACATGCCCTGGCCCTGGCCCGACGCAGCGTGGCCAACCTCAACTGGCACAAGCTGGGCAAGCTGCAGCGCCTGGCCCCGGTGGCACCGCTGTACGCCGCCGATGAGCTGTATGGCGTGGTGCCGGCCGATGCCAAGCAACCGTTCGACGTGCGCGAGGTTATCGCGCGTCTGGTCGACGGCTCGGTGTTCGACGAGTTCAAGGCGCTGTTCGGTACCACCCTGGTGTGCGGCTTCGCCCACCTGCACGGCTACCCGATGGCGATCCTCGCCAACAACGGCATCCTGTTCGCCGAAGCGGCGCAAAAAGGCGCGCACTTCATCGAACTGGCCTGCCAGCGCGGCATCCCGCTGCTGTTCCTGCAGAACATCACCGGCTTCATGGTCGGCAAGAAGTACGAAGAAGGCGGCATCGCCAAGCACGGCGCCAAGCTGGTCACTGCCGTGGCCTGCGCCCAGGTGCCGAAGTTCACGGTGATCATTGGCGGCAGCTTTGGCGCCGGCAACTACGGCATGTGCGGCCGTGCCTACGACCCGCGCTTCCTGTGGATGTGGCCCAATGCGCGGATCGGCGTTATGGGGGCCGAACAGGCCGCCGGCGTGCTGGCCCAGGTCAAGCGCGAACAGAGCGAGCGCAGTGGCCACCCGTTCAGCGCCGAAGACGAAGCCAGGCTCAAACAGCCGATCCTTGACCAGTACGAGCACCAGGGCCACCCCTACTACTCCAGCGCCCGCCTGTGGGACGACGGTGTCATCGACCCGGCACAGACCCGCGACGTGCTCGGCCTGGCGTTGTCCGCCGCGCTGAACGCACCGATCGAACAGAGCCGCTTCGGCATTTTCCGGATGTGACCCATGAGCGATTTCAGCACCCTCGAAGTGATCCGCGACCCGCGCGGCTTCGCCACCCTGTGGCTGAGCCGCGAGGACAAGAACAACGCCTTCAACGCCTTGATGATCCGCGAGCTGATCGTCGCCCTCGACCAGTTGGCCGAGGACGCCAGCCTGCGCTTCGTGCTGCTGCGCGGCCGCGGCCGGCACTTCAGCGCCGGCGCCGATCTGGCCTGGATGCAGCAGTCGGCGCAGCTGGACTTCAACACCAACCTGGATGATGCCCGCGAGCTGGGCGAGCTGATGTATGCCCTGCACCGCCTCAAGGCGCCGACCCTGGCTGTTGTGCAAGGCGCTGCCTTTGGCGGCGCGCTGGGCCTGATCAGTTGCTGCGACATGGCCATCGGTGCCGAAGACGCTCAGCTGTGCCTGTCGGAAGTGCGCATCGGCCTGGCCCCGGCAGTGATCAGCCCGTTCGTGGTCAAGGCCATCGGCGAGCGTGCCGCGCGCCGCTATGCCCTCACCGCCGAGCGTTTCAGCGGCGTGCGGGCCCGCGAGCTGGGCCTGCTGGCCGAGGTGTACCCGGCCAGCGAACTGGACGCCCAGGTCGAAGCTTGGGTGGCCAACCTGCTGCAGAACAGCCCACAAGCGCTGCGCGCCACCAAGGACCTGCTGCGCGAAGTGGACGACGGCGAACTCAGCCCGGCCCTGCGCCGCTACTGCGAAAACACCATCGCCCGCATCCGCGTCAGCGCCGAAGGCCAGGAGGGCCTGCGCGCCTTCCTGGAAAAACGCCGCCCCGCCTGGCAAACCGACGACAAGAAGGAGCCGCGCCCATGAGCCGCCCCGCTTTGACCACCCTGCTGGTCGCCAACCGCGGCGAAATCGCCTGCCGGGTGATGCGCACCGCCAAGGCCATGGGCCTGACCACCGTGGCCGTGCACAGCGCCACCGACCGTGATGCCCGGCACAGCCGCGAAGCCGATATCCGCGTCGACCTCGGCGGCACCAAGGCTGCCGAAAGCTACCTGCTGGTCGACAAGCTGCTGGCCGCCGCCAAGGCCAGCGGCGCCCAGGCCATCCACCCGGGCTATGGCTTCCTGTCCGAGAACGCAGGCTTCGCCCGTGCCATCGAAGAGGCCGGGTTGATCTTCCTCGGCCCACCGGCCAGCGCCATCGACGCCATGGGCAGCAAGTCGGCGGCCAAGGCACTGATGGAAGCCGCTGGCGTGCCACTGGTGCCGGGCTACCACGGCGAAGCCCAGGACCTGGACACCTTCCGCGCCGCAGCCGAACGCATCGGCTACCCGGTGCTGCTCAAGGCCAGCGCCGGCGGCGGTGGCAAGGGCATGAAAGTGGTCGAAGAAGAAAGCCAGCTGGCCGACGCCCTGGCCTCGGCCCAGCGTGAGGCGCAGTCGTCGTTCGGCGATGCGCGCATGCTGGTGGAAAAGTACGTGCTCAAGCCACGCCACGTAGAAATCCAGGTATTCGCCGACCAGCACGGCAACTGCCTGTACCTCAACGAGCGTGACTGCTCGATCCAGCGCCGTCACCAGAAGGTGGTGGAAGAAGCCCCTGCGCCAGGCCTGTCAGCCGAATTGCGCCGGGCCATGGGTGAAGCGGCGGTACGCGCGGCCCAGGCCATCGGCTACGTGGGTGCCGGCACCGTGGAGTTCCTGCTCGATGCCCGTGGCGAGTTCTTCTTCATGGAGATGAACACCCGCCTGCAGGTGGAGCACCCGGTCACCGAGGCCATTACCGGGCTTGATCTGGTGGCCTGGCAGATTCGCGTGGCCTGCGGCGAGGCCCTGCCGATCACCCAGGAACAGGTGCCGCTGATCGGCCATGCCATCGAAGTGCGCCTGTATGCCGAGGACCCGGCCAACGAATTCCTGCCCGCGACCGGCAAGCTGGCGCTGTACCGCGAGTCGGCAGCCGGCGAAGGGCGACGGGTGGACAGCGGGGTCAGCGAAGGTGATGTAGTGTCGCCGTTCTACGACCCGATGCTGGGCAAGCTGATCGCCTGGGGCGAAGACCGCGAGCAGGCGCGCCTGCGCTTGCTGGCAATGCTCGACGAGTTTGCCATTGGCGGGTTGAAGACCAACATCGCCTTCCTGCGGCGCATTCTCGCCCACCCGGCGTTTGCTGCAGCGGAACTGGATACCGGCTTCATTCCGCGTCACCAGGAAGTTTTGCTGCCCGCGCCGCAAGCGCTGCCGGCAGGCTTCTGGGAAGCAGCGGCCGAGGCCTGGCTGCAGGGTCAGGCCGCACATCAGCGGGAGGACGACCACAGTTCGCCATGGGCCGAGCGCAACGGCCTGCGCCTTGGCTTGCCGGCGCGCAGCAGCCTGCATCTGGTGAGTGGCGGGCAGGACCAGGCAGTTGCCTTGGAGCGCAGCGCTGCGTCTACCTGGCAGTTGCTGGGCGAGCAGTTGGTACATGACCAGGCTGGCGTGCGTCGCCAGCATCTGGCGATACGCCGCGGTGGCACGCTGTACTTGCACTGGGACGGCGAGATGCATGCCATCGAAGCCTTCGACCCGATCGCCGAGGCCGAGGCCAGCCACAGCCACCAAGGCGGCCTGGGCGCGCCCATGAACGGCAGCATCGTGCGGGTGCTGGTGGAGCCTGGGCAGGTGGTGGAAGCAGGTACGGCGCTGGTAGTGCTGGAGGCCATGAAGATGGAGCACAGCATTCGCGCGCCACATGGCGGCACGGTGAAGGCGTTGTTCTGCCAGGAAGGGGATATGGTCAGCGAAGGGACGGTGCTGGTCGAACTGGCGGAGTAAGACTCCTGGGGGGCCGCTTTGCGGCCCTTTCGCGACACAAGGCCGCTCCTACAGGTACGGTGCATGCCCTGAGGTTGGTGCGGTACTTGTGGGAGCGGCCTTGTGTCGCGAAAGGGCTGCGCAGCAGCCCCGGCAATCTAGAAGGAGCCATGCACTCGCACGACCACACCCAAAAACTCGCAGCCTTCCTCACACAGGACTGTCGGATAGCGCGTATTCAGCGGATTGAGCATCCTGTCTCCGCCCTCCTCGACCAACTGCCGCAACACTGCCGGCCGCCCGGGCTGCCGCGCAATCACCAACCGACCGGGCTCTGCCGGAAGGCCAGTATCCACCAGCACACGCATACCCACAGGCACGCTCCTGCCATTGGCGGCATTCATCGAGTCGTTTTCCACCATCAGCCAGAAGGCATTGCCGGCGGGCATATAGTCCGTCTGTTCATGGGATTTGCTCGCCTCAGGCAAAGGCCCCTGCAAATCGGCCCAGCTCAGCACGGGGAAACGATAGCTCGCACTACCCCCTGAGGCTTCAGACGCAATGCCACGCTCGACCACCATGACTTGGGCCTCAAGAGACACCAACCCAAGCTTCTCGAGCTTTTCGTTGATGGTCTCCAGTGTCGGCCGCCGTGTACCGCGCAACCAATGCCCTACGCCGCCCTGTGTCATCCCCAGGCGTGGCCAGCTTGAGCTGGCTGAGGTTGTGTTCACGCTTGTAGCGCTTGAGAAATGCGATCCAGTTTTCCATGAGCGGATACTGCGGCTCCAAGACTTGCGCCATCCCTGTAGGAGCGGCCTTGTGTCGCGAAAGGGCTGCGCAGCAGCCCCGGCAATCTAGAAGGAGCCATGCACTCGCACGACCACCCCCAGAAACTCGCAACCATCCTCACACAGCAGCGCCGGGTAGTTGCTGTTGAGTGCCTTCAGGTACCGTTGCCCACCTTCCTCCGCCAGCTCACGGAAAATCGCCGGTTTGCCCGGCTGACGAGCGATAACCAGACGCCCTGGCTCGGCATCTACCCCAGGGTCCACCAACATCCGCATGCCCTGCGGCACACTGCGGCCACTAGCGGCACTCATCGCATCATTCTCGACAGTCAGCCAGAACGCCTTGCCTTGGGCCAGATAGTCCGTCTGCTCGAACACACCTGGCTCCGCCCCATCTGCGATACCTAGCTCATCCCAGCCCAGCACCGGGTAGCGGAAGCACACGATGTATTGCATGAGGTCCAGGTCATCATCGGAGTCATCGACCTCGTAAATGCCACGCTCCTCGCCAACCTGACCAACAATGCGCAACTGTAGGCTGACGTTGTAATGGGGCATGCCAATCTCGACGAATGTGCGATTCATCGACTCGATCTTCGGCTGACGCCGCTTGTTCACCCAATGCCCCACGCTGCCTTGAGACACGCCAACGCGCTCGGCAAGCTGCTCTTGAGTAAGCCCTAGCTCCTCCATCCGGTCACGGACGAGGGCAATCCATTTATCCATATTCATCGCTGGCACGATACGGACTGCCTTCTAGCGCTCAATAAACATTCAGTATTATTTATCGGAAAGCACAAAAATACTTTAGGTATTAGTATCGACCTGAACCCTTTCCCTACTGGTGTTAGCAGGTATCAGGATGAAACCACCGAAAAACGACGAAACAGATCTCGACAGCGAAGCCGCCCGCCGCGCCCTCGACTACTACCTCAACCCCAACCCGCCGCGCCCCACCCTGGACAACAGGATCTGGACCCTGCACGAGGGTGTAACCGGCGACCAGGCCCAGGAACACGCTATCGCCCTGCTGCGCTGCGCCGCCGCCACCGCGCAGGAAACCGCCACCCACCAGCACGGCAGCCAGCGCGAACTGACCTTTGCCCTGATGCACATGATGGACATGGCGCGCGCACTGCTCGAGCACAAACGCACCGTGGAATCGGGTTTGTAAGCAAGAAAGAAGGGAGAGAACGTGATGGCCGGGTAACGGCGAAGGCCCCGATTGCCGGGACAAGGAAGCGCACCGGTAAAACTTTTTTACCGGATTACCGAAAATTCATTTGACTGGCAAATGATAACGATTATTATTGCACTCAGCTGATCGCGAGATCTGCTGGATAACCTGGAGCTTAGGTCGCTCTCAGATTATCTCCTCATCAGGCTAATCACGGTTTTTGACCCAGCTTTTTGCTGGGTCTTTTTTTTGGCTCTTCAGGCTAATGAAGATCGTGATGGCGCGCATGATAGCAAAGGTGTTTCAGGGCGTGAACGCTCATTACAAAACTTTGCGAAATCAGCACTTGAGAATCAATCTCGTTTCACCTACGCTGATCACGCATCACGGAAGATGCCCCCATCCCTCCCCCCTCCATAGAGCAAGGAGCTGTCCATGAGCCGTCTGCTGCTGCCCCTTGAACACCCAACCTCTGCTGCCGAACATCATGCCGACGACGCCCTGCTGCACGTCCTGAGACGCCTGCCACGGCGTGTGCAACAAGTATTCCTGCTCAACCGCCTCGACCAACTGGACTTCGCCAGCATCGCCGCCCGCCTCGATCTGCCATTGGCGAGCATCGAGCGGCACATGGACCAGGCACTGCAGGCCGGTCGCTCGCGCCGGGATGTGCTGGCGAGTGTTGCCGGGCAATGGTATGTGCGCTTGCAGAGCCCACAGGTGACGGCGTGCGAGCGGATCGATTTTCGCCGTTGGCTGGATGCGGACATGGCGAACTTGCAGGCGTTTCATGACACGGAAATGCACTGGCGCAGCCTGTTGGCACCGGCACGGCAACTGGGCCAGGATGGTTGGTACCGGCAAGGTCGGGCGGCGCTGTCGTTGGGCGGCTGTTCGGTTGCGGTCGGGCTTGGCGTGGCGGCGTTGGTGCTGTTTGGTTTCTGGGCCTGATCAACACCTGCGCTACACCGTTATCGTTTTCACCGCGGATGGCTCGGTCGTTATCAAGTTCGAGTGCTGGTCAGCGTTTCCGTCAGGCATGCAAGCAGTAGCCATCCGCACAAACTGATACCCAGGAACAGAAGCCCCAGGCTCATCGGCAGCTCGCTTTCGACGCCAGCAACAAGACTGCCGGCCAAACCACCACCTGCGAACAACAATGTCGTATTGAGCGACGCTGCCGCACCGGCTTGCTGCGGGTAACGCGCCAAGGCTTGGGTCGTCGCAGCAGGACGCACCAGCGTTGTCCCCGTCGTGCAGATGATCATCGGCAGCATAAGACTCGCCACCGTCAACCCTGCAACCTGCTCCCAGATAAACAGCGTGATGCCCCCGGCAGCTATGAGCAGGAATCCCGTCTTGATCTGAACCTGCGGGCTTACGCGGTTGTTCAAATAGGTCGCGGCTACTCCGCCAACGATATACGCAAGCCCATAGGCGATAAATACCACCGAGAATTGATATGGCGTCAGCCCCAGGCTGTCCATCAACGCCAATGGCGCGACAACGATGAAGGAAAAATGACAGGCAAACGCCAGGCTGGACAACAGGGAGTGCGCAAGATAGGTCGTATCACGCAGCATGACCCAGTAGCAGCGCATGCCCGACGTACGGCCTCGCGATGCAGGCGTGTCCTGCAGCAATGCATATGACAGGCATGAAACGGTCACGGCTATGAAAGCGAATACCGTAAAACTGCCCTTCCAGCCAAAGGATTGTTGGAGAAAAGCGCCTGCGACCGGTGACAACGAGATGAACAGCCCACTTGCGCTGGTCAGCAGGATACGCATGGCATTGCGCTGCCTACCACTGTACAGATCCTGCACGAGCGCCTGGCCCAGCACGAAACTCCCGCAACCCAAGGCCTGCAGCAAACGGAACGCCATGAACGTCTCATAGCGGGTTGAAAGTACACAACCCATTGCCCCTGCAATGGACACTCCCAACCCAGCGAGCAACAACCGCTTGCGCCCCATGCCATCCGCCAATGGCCCGATCACGATTTGCGCCAAGGCGACACCAAACGCAAAGAAGCTCACCGAGTAAGCTATCTGCTGTGGCTCGACGTGAAACTCGCCTGCGAGCGCTGGGAATGATGGCAGGATCACATCCAGAGGGAATACGCCCAATAGACACAACAGAATCAGCAAGGCCGAGCGCAGAAAGCTACTGAGCGAACCCAAGGGCTGATTCACGCTACCAACCTCGCCTTCTTGTATTGCCGGAAGTAGTCACTGGAAACTCCATGTAAGCGCCGAGCCCTGATGGTAGCGACACCCTGAAGATGTACAACCCGAACCGGGCAGCGAAACTTCCGATAGCGTTGTAGGGCTTTTCCCTTGTTGCTTATTACCGTTGAGTTCTGGTGCTATCCAGCCTTCTGCTGACTCGATAGCCGGCCCCTAGCGCAGTTGATCTGTTGTGCAAACTGCTCTCAGTAATTGAAGTCATGACCGAGCTGGCCCTGCACCCATTCAAGGAACTGGCGAACCCTGGGAGCTTCAGCATGGCCTCGCGGAAATACCAGGTGGTGGGCACTGACGGGCGTCGCCAAGTCTTCCGCAAATACCGGTACCAACTCGCCCCGGGCGATATAGTCCTGCGCTAGCAGGGAACTCTCCAAGGCCAACCCATACCCATGGCTGGCGGCCTCCAGGCTCATGTAGGAGCGATCGAAGCTCAGGGCGTAGGGGGTTTGTGGCAACGCCACGCCTTGCTGTGCGAACCATTGGGGCCATTGCACCAATGCGGCTTCCGACAGGATCAGGTTCTGCCCCAGCAGATCGCCCGGCTGCTTGATAGGCGTACGCTCAAGAAGCTGTGGCGAGGCCAGCACAGTTGCACGTTCATGCCGGATGGTACGCACTTCCAGGCTGGGCCAGTTGGGGTAGCCATGACGGATATCCAGATCGATCTGATGGCGGCCGAAGTGCAGCGACTCGTAGGAGCACGACAGGTTGATCTGGATCTGCGGATGACTGTTACGAAAATGGTCCAGGCGCGGCAGCAACCAGAGCAGGCCGAAGCTGGGCGCGGAATGAAGCCGCAAGCAATCGAAGCCCACCGAGTTGCCGGCGCGCTCGGTGGCCGTAGCCAGGCTTTGCAATATGCCTGATACCTCGCGCAGGTACTGCTCTCCGGCCGGGGTCAATGCAACACCGCGCGCCTCGCGAATGAACAATGGACGACCGATCAAGGCTTCCAGGTTAGCGATCTGGTGGCTCACCGCAGAGGGCGTGAGGTTCAACTGCTCTGCGGCCCGTGCAACGTTGGCGAAGCGAGCGACTTGCTCGAAGGCCTGAATTGCTTTCAGGGAAGGGATCTGAGGCGATTTTCTGAGGATGTCCAGGCTCATGACCATTTCCTGAAGGATTCGAAGCGATACCAAGGCTTTTACCTTCCTGTAAGCCCAAGGCACAAGTCGAGGGCTGAATTTTTTTCAGCACCGGGTGAAGGAGGCAGCGTTGCTCGGGGTGCTGTCCGGGACGAAGCTGTGCCTATCGGTTCTGCCTGGAACCGCCGCTCACAACAACAACCATCTGGAGCACCTTCGATGCTGTTAACAGGAAAATTTGCCGTGATCACTGGCGCGGCCTCTGCCCGCGGCATCGGCCGCGCAACAGCCCAGGCGTTTGCCGCTCAGGGCGCCAAAGTCGCGATCCTGGACCTGGACGCCTCCGCCGCGACCGAGGCTGCCGCTTCCCTGGGCGAAGGCCACCTCGGCGTGGCTGCCAACGTTGCCGATGAAGCACAAGTGCGTGATGCCATCGCTCAAGTGCTCGCGCAATTCGGTCGGATCGACGTGCTGGTAAACAATGCCGGCATCACCCAGCCGGTGAAAACCCTGGAAATCACCGGGGCTGACTATGACCGGATTCTCAACGTGAACCTGCGTGGCACATTGTTGATGTCCCAGGCGGTGATCCCAACCATGCGGGCGCAACGCGCCGGCAGCATCATCTGTATGTCTTCGGTTTCTGCCCAGCGTGGTGGCGGCATTTTCGGTGGCCCTCACTACAGCGCAGCGAAGGCTGGCGTGCTTGGCTTGGGCAAGGCGATGGCCCGCGAGCTGGGGCCGGACAATATTCGCGTCAACTCGATCACGCCAGGCCTGATTCACACTGACATCACCGGTGGCCTCATGCAGGATGAGCGCCGTCACGCCATCATCGAAGGCATCCCCTTGGGCCGCCTGGGCGAGGCGCGCGATGTCGCCAATGCGGCCTTGTTCCTGGCCAGTGACCTGTCCAGCTACCTGACGGGCATTACCCTGGATGTCAACGGCGGGATGCTGATCCACTGAGCACCCGGTGCATCGTGACCTGCACCTGACCCGGCGCAGGTCACGCGTTCGATAACAACAAGAGATCAGAACGAATGACCACATTAGCGCTCGATGCGGTATCCGCCGCACGCAGCAGTGCCTACCGTAAAACGGCCTGGCGACTGATGCCTTTTCTCATGCTCTGCTACCTGTGCGCCTATCTGGACAGGGTCAATGTCGGCTTTGCGAAGCTGCAGATGATGGACGACCTGGCCCTTTCCGAAGCGGTCTATGGGCTGGGCGCCGGCATGTTCTTCATTGGCTACTTTCTCTGCGAGGTGCCCAGCAACATCATTCTGCACAAAGTGGGCGCTCGACGCTGGATCGCTCGCATCATGATCACCTGGGGCATCATCTCGGCGATGTTCGCCCTGGTGGAGACAGCCTGGCAATTCTATACCCTGCGCTTTTTGCTGGGGATCGCCGAAGCAGGCCTGGCACCGGGGCTTCTGCTGTACCTGACCTATTGGTTCCGGTCTTACCGCCGAGCGAAGATGACCGCGCTGTGGTTCATCGCGATTCCGCTGTCGGGCATGATCGGCGGCCCCTTGTCGGGTTGGATCATGGAGCGCTTTGCCGGCGTTCACGGCTGGGCGGGCTGGCAGTGGATGTTCCTGCTCGAAGCCATCCCCACGGTACTGGTGGGCGTTCTGGTGCTGAGCTACCTGAAGGATGGCGTCGATCAGGCACACTGGTTGAGCGACGAAGAAAAAGCCCTGGTGCGCAAGGAACTGGCTGAAGACGAACAACACAAGGTAAACCACGGCTCGGTGGCCGACTTCATCCGCGACCGTCGGCTCTGGTTGCTGGCGGGCATCTACTTCTGCGTAGTGATGGGCCAGTACGCAATCACGTTCTGGCTACCCACACTGGTACGCAATGCCGGCGTCAGCGAACCTTTGCACATCGGCCTGCTGACCAGCCTGCCGTACCTGTGTGCCATCGTCGCGATGCTGTGGGCCGGGCGCAGCGGCGACCGTCACCGTGAACGCCGCTGGCACCTGGCGATCCCCATGTTGATCGGTGCACTGGGCCTGAGCCTCGCCGCAGCACTGGGCAGCAACCTGACGTTGTCGATCCTCAGCCTGTGCCTCGCTGCGGCTGGAGTGCTATCCGCCTCTTCACTGTTCTGGATGCTGCCCACCACGCTGTTGGGAGGTGTATCGGCGGCGGCAGGCATCGCGGCGGTGAACAGTTTCGCCAACCTCGCCGGCTTCTGCTCGCCCTACCTGATCGGCTGGGTCACTACCACCTTGGGCAGCAATGCCATCGGCATGTATCTCATCACGGCGGTACTCATGTCTGGCGCCTTCCTGGTGTCGCGAGTACCGGCCCATCTGGTCAATCGTTGATTCGATAAAAAGGAGTCACTTCAATGACTGCTGTGCCTACCTACACCGAGGCGCTGCCGCTGGCTGTGCGCGCTCGCAATATCCGCCGCCACGCATTGCGCATGGGGCAAGTCCAGGGCCAGGGCTATGTCGGCCAGGCGCTGGGCGCCGCCGACCTGCTGGCGGTCGCGTATTTCCATGCGCTGCGCCTCGACCCCGGCAACCCCGAATGGGAGCAGCGCGACCGTTTCTACCTGTCCATCGGGCACTACGCGATTGCCCTCTATGCCGCACTGATCGAGGCCGGCGTAATCCCAGAGTATGAGCTTGAAACCTACGGTAGCGACGATAGCCGCTTGCCCATGTCTGGTATGGCTGCCTATACCCCAGGCATGGAGATCACCGGTGGCTCGCTCGGCCACGGCTTGGGCATCGCCGTCGGCGCCTGCCTCGGGCTCAAACGCAAGGGGTCGGACAGCTGGGTGTACAACCTGCTGTCCGATGGCGAGCTCAACGAGGGCTCGACCTGGGAGGCGGCCATGTCGGCCAGCCATTGGCGCCTGGACAACCTGATCGCCATCATCGATGTGAACAACCAGCAGGCGGATGGCCATTCCAGCGAAGTACTGGCCTTCGAGCCAATCGTCGACCGCTGGCAAGCCTTTGGCTGGTTCGTTCAACGCGTGGACGGCAATGACCTGGATGCGCTGGTCGGCGCCTTCGACCAGGCTCGTGCCCACGCCGGGGCGCAACCGCGCGTGATCATCTGCGATACCCGCATGGGCAAAGGCGTGCCTTTCCTGGAAAACCGCGACAAGACGCACTTCATTCGCGTCGATGAAAACGAATGGGACCTCGCCCTGAAAGCGCTGGACGCCGGGAGCCAAGCATGAGCACAGTGAACTCACCCAAGAAACGCCTGACCACCTCGGCCATGATCGCCTCGATTGCCGCCGACGGCCAGCCGACCCGCCCTGCCCCGTTCGGCCATGCCCTGGCAAGCCTTGCCGAGCAACGTCAGGATATAGTTGGCCTAAGTGCCGACCTGTCCAAGTACACCGACCTGCACATCTTCGCCAAAGCCCACCCCGAGCGCTTCTACCAAATGGGCATGGCCGAACAGTTGCTGATGAGCGCCGCTGCCGGCATGGCACGGGAAGGCATGACCCCCTTTGCCACCACCTATGCGGTGTTCGCTTCCCGTCGGGCCTACGACTTCATCTGCATGGCAATCGCAGAAGAGAACCTCAACGTCAAGATCGTCTGCGGGCTGCCTGGCCTGACCACCGGTTATGGTCCTAGCCACCAGGCCACGGATGACCTGGCCATCTTCCGGGCGATGCCCAACCTGATGATCGTCGACCCCTGTGATGCGCTGGAGATCGAGCAGGCTGTGCCAGCGATCGCCGCCCATCAGGGGCCGGTCTACATGAGGCTGCTGCGCGGCAACGTACCCTTGGTGCTCGATCGCTACGATTACCAGTTCCAGCTGGGCAAGGCACAGGTGCTGCGCGGTGGCCGGGATGTGCTATTGATTGCCAGCGGCCTCATGACCATGCGCGCGCTGGAGGCTGCCGAGCAGTTGCAAAAGGACGGTGTGGATGTATCGGTGCTGCATGTACCCACCATCAAACCGCTCGATGAGCAGACCATCCTCGCCGAGGCACGCAAGCCTGGTCGCCTGGTGGTCACTGCGGAAAACCACTCGATCATAGGGGGCCTGGGGGAAGCTGTGGCCGGCGTACTGCTGCGCAACGGGGTCACACCAACCTTCCGCCAGATCGCGCTACCGGATGCGTTTCTTGATGCAGGGGCACTGCCGACTTTGCATGACCGATACGGGATCTCCACTGACGCTGTGTCGAGGCAGATCAAGGCATGGCTTTGACCGTAGCCGTGGGTAAAACCTGAAGCGCGGCGGATGCAAGCGTGATGGATACCTGGCCCATGGCAGAGGCACACCGCAGCCCTTGGGATCCAGGCAATGATGAGAAATGCTCCGTAACATTCGATACGGAGCATTTTTCTTGGGGCGACGAAACCTGCAGACGCTACCTAACCTCCTGCCACGCTACCGATGAAATTCGCCAGCTCAGCTGTTCGGGGCGCCGCAAAAACCTCGCGTGGATGGCCAGTCTCGTGGACCTTGCCTTGATGCATGAAGACCAGCTTGTCACCGACTTCCCGGGCAAAACGCATTTCGTGGGTGACCATGATCAGGGTCATGCCTTCACTGGCCAGTTGGCGCACCACACCGAGCACTTCGTTGACCAACTCGGGGTCGAGCGCCGAGGTGATCTCGTCGCACAGCAACACCTTTGGCGACATGGCAAGCGCCCGGGCAATCGCCACCCGCTGCTGCTGGCCGCCGGAAAGGCTGTCCGGGTAGGCGTCGAACTTGTCACCCAGTCCAACCCTGGCGAGCATCTGCTCGGCCAACTGGCGGGCCTCGGCCTTGCCGGCCTTCTTCACCACCTGGGGTGCAAGCATCACGTTCTGGCCCACTGTCAGGTGAGGGAAGAGGTTGAACTGCTGGAACACCATGCCAACCTTCTGCCGCAGCGAGCGCAAGTCGGCGCGGCCGGCATCCAGGTATTCGCCATCCACCTCGATCACCCCATCGCTGATCGACTCCAGGCCGTTGAGGGTACGCAGGAAGGTACTCTTGCCGGAACCGCTACGGCCGATGATGGCGACCACCTCGCCCTCCTCGATCGCCAGGTCGACACCCTTGAGCACATGATTGTCGCCGTAGTACTTGTGCAATGCGGACACTCTAAGCAGGGGCATGCAGCCTCCTCTCCAGGTAACGGGCGCTCAGCGAGAGCGGGTAGCAAAGGACGAAGTAACCCACGGCCACCAGACCGTAGATCAGGAACGGTTCGAAAGTGGCGTTGGCCAACATGCCGCCGGTCTTGGTCAGCTCGGTGAAACCGATGATCGAGGTCACCGCCGTGCCCTTGACCACCTGCACCGAGAACCCGACGGTCGGCGCGACGGCAATGCGCAGGGCCTGGGGCAGGATCACGTGGCGCAACTGCTCCAGACGGCTCATGGCCAGGCTGCCGGAGGCCTCCCACTGGCCATGTGGTATGGACTCGACGCAGCCTCGCCAGATCTCGGCGAGAAAGGCACTGGTGAACAACGTCAAGGCGATGGCCGCCGCCATCCAGGCCGAAACATCGATGCCGAACAGGGCGATGCCGAAAAACACCATGAACAGCTGCATCAGCAGCGGCGTCCCCTGGAACAGCTCGATGTAGCTCCTGGCCGCGCCACGCAGCATCCGGCTATCGGAGATTCGCGCCAACAGCAGCAACAGCCCGGCAATACCACCGCAGACGAACGCCACCAGCGACAGCAGCAAGGTCCATTGCAAACCTGCGAGCAGGTTGCGCACGATGTCCCACAAGGTGAAATCCATTCAGCGTCTCCCCGTCAAAGCGCGCCGGCCGATCCATGCCAGCAGTTGGCGCACCAGGATAGCCATGACCAGGTACAGAGCCGTGGTCAGCAGGTATGTCTCGAAAGCCCGGAAGTTGCGCGACTGGATGAAGTTGGCGGCGAACGACAGTTCTTCTGTGGCGATCTGCGAGCACACCGCCGACCCGAGCATTACGATCACGATCTGGCTCGACAGGGCCGGCCAGACCTTGGCCAGTGCAGGTTGCAGCACCACATGGCGAAAAGCCTCGAAACGACTCATGGCCAATGCCGCCGCAGCCTCCAGTTGCCCTCTGGGAATGGCCTGGATACCCGCCCGAATGATTTCGGTGGAATAGGCCCCAAGGTTGATCACCATGGCCAGTACCGCCGCCTGCCATTCCGTCAACCGAACGCCAAGCGAGGGCAGGCCGAAGAAGATGAAGAACAACTGGACGATGAAGGGCGTGTTGCGGATCAGTTCCACGTAAAGGCCGAACAGCGCATCGAACGGCCGTAGTCGCCAGGCGCGCACCACCGCACCAAGCACACCGATAGCCACCCCGAACAGGGTGCCGATCAACGTCAGCTCTAGCGTGAACACAGCCCCTTCGAGCAGCAGGCCGCCTTGGGCCAGCACCGGGGAAAAGTCAAATTGATAGGCCATGGGTCGGCGACTCCAGGGCCGTTCAAAGGTCGGCCGGCAATGGCTGCTTCAGCCACTTTTCGGCATTGCGGTCGAGGCTGCCGTCGGCCTTGGCCGCATTCAGAGTGGCGTTGACCTTCTCGAGCAAGGCCGGCTCCTGCTTGGCCAGCCCCACGTACACTGGCGAGTCCTTGAGCTTGACCTTCATGACCGGCACCTTGTTCGGGTTCTTCTCGGCAATGACAGCCATTACCACGCTGCCGCTGGCGATCAGCTCGACCTGGCCCGACAGGTAGGCGGCGATGGTCGAGTTGTTGTCCTCGAAGCGCTTGATGACCGCACCCTGAGGGGCGACCGCGGATAACTCCATGTCCTCGATCGAGCCACGCGTGACACTGATGGTCTTGCCGGCAACGGCACCGATATTGTCGATCGACGTCTCGGCCGGCCCGAACACTGCCAGGTAGAACGGTGCGTAGGGGCGGGAAAAATCGATCACCGCTTCCCGCTCCGGGTTCTTGCCCAGGCTGGAAATCACCAGGTCGACCTTGCCGGTAGTGAGGAACGGAATGCGGTTGGTGCTGTTGACCGGGGTCAGCGCCAGCTTGACGCCGAGCCTGTCAGCCAGTAGCTGCGCGGTGTCGATGTCCAGGCCGCGAGGTTTGAGGTCCGGCCCCACCGAGCCGAAGGGAGGGAAGTCCTGGGGTACGGCTACCTTGAGCACGCCCCGGGCAGTGATGTCGGCCAGCGCATCGGCCTGGGCGTGGGAAACGCTCATGACGCCGCCACAAACCAGGGCGGCCAGAAGCAAGGAACGGATGTTTTTCATGGAAAATGCCTCGGGTGCATGCGAAGAAGTTGCCTAGCCCGAAAAGCACAGGCCGTGCCAGTGTTGCCCGGCAACCCCGGAATACGCTTTCGCCCCTTGGCATCGCGCGGTCTTACTGGTCTGAACAGCTAGCGCCTACCCTCTGCCATCGCCCCCCTTTCGTGCAGCCACCTGCCCCGCTGCGTCAGCATGGGGCGATACTTGCCAGGCAACCGGTAAAGCCTTTAAAAAGCGCAGACCCCTTGCCAGCTGGTCTGAACAGATGCTCGACACACTCCCCCGCGCAGTTCCGGAAATCGCCTTGCAGGCTATCCGCAAACTGATCCAGGAAGGCGACTACCAGCCCGGTGATGCCCTGCCCTCCCAACGTGACCTGGCAGAGCAGTTGGGTGTAAGCCGCGCCTCCCTGCGCGAGGCGCTGTCCTCCTTGAGCGCCTTGGGGCTGGTGAGCGTACAACCGGGCAAGGGGGTATTCGTCCAGGCGCCGCCATCCGCCACCGGCTTCTCCTGGCCCTATGCCGAACAGGTATCCGCCGTCGATACCTTCCAACTGCGCTATGCACTCGAAGGGTTCGCCGCCGGCTTGGCGGCGCTGTACCTGACGGCAGCGGACATCGATGCGCTCGAAGCCAATGTCGAGTCGATGCGCCAGGAGCTGCGCGCCGGCAATTTCGAGGCCGCAGCGCGCCTGGACTTCGCCTTTCACCGCCGCCTGCTGGAAGCGAGTGGCAACCACGCCATGCTGCAGGTGATCACCACCAGCCAGGACATTTTCCTGGAGAGCCAGAAGCTGCCTTTCATTCGCCCTGAACGCGCCATGGAGACCTGGCAGGAACACCGCAAGATCCTGCGCCAGCTTGCCCGTGGCAACCAGACCGGAGCACAGCGTGCAATGCAGGAGCATATCCGCAACGCGGCATCGCGCACGAACGTGGTGTTCCCATGTTGACTAGTCCGCCAAACACCGGAATACCAGGCCTGCCGTGCATGACAGCACACAGCAACATCACGCTCACAGGGTAAGTGGAAAGGTTTCAGCATTGACCTGAATCAATCAAACGCCATAGGCGGTGTTGTAAACAGCACACCAAACATATGGGAATGCAGTTTGATGAGCGAGTCCAACCCGGCAACCAGAATTATCTGCAACAATCTTGAACTGGCCGATCAATTGCGCCAGTTGTTGGCGCCTGTAGCACCCGATTGCGAGGTGCTGAGTACGCCTGGCAATTGCAGCGTCGCCCCGCTTTGCCGCTGGCTCGGTGAAACCCAGTTGGGCTCGGCTGGGCAGATACAGGCTGCCTTGCTGGATGCCACCGAGGTTCTCGAACAGACCCGACACGCCTTCAAATCCCGCGAACTGGGGCTGCTGCGGCGACGCCTGGTTGCATTGCTGGATAAATTGTCGGAAGATCCCCAGTGATGTGAATGTGCCATCACCAGGTTCCGCCCTGCGGGAACCGGCTTTGCCGAGCAGGATAATAGGCCTGAAAGACGAAGCGCCGTGGCAACAAGTTCTTGAGCAGAACTTGTTGCCACGGCGCTTTTTTTTGTTCAGCAAAAAGGAATCTTCTCCAACACCGGGGGATGTGAATGAAGGTGACAAAAGACCTCGAGGAATTACTCAAGCGTATCCGTCTCGACCATGCGGAGATTGTCGAACGCTTTCGCTTTCTCGACTGGAGCGCCGAAGATGCCAGACGACTAGGCGTAGCAGCTCAGTACATGGCCCCGTCCCAGCAAGCTTTCGTCGACCATCTGTACCGTCACCTGGCGGAATTTTCCACGCCGTCCGCGTTGCTTCGCACGCCGGAAGTCACCGCCCGTTTGAAGCAGAGCCAGGCTGAGTATTACCAGCGCTTGTGGAGCGGCCCCTACGATGAAACCTACGTCAACGGCCGCCTGCGCATCGGTGTAATCCATCAGCAGATCGGGCTGGAGCTGAAGTGGTATCTCGGCAGCTATCGGCTTTACCTCGACGACATGCTTGAAAGCGTGTTCGGCGACAGCCCGGATGCCACGCTCTATTCAAGCCTGTTG
The DNA here is from genome assembly GCF_013305685.1 of Pseudomonas sp. 13159349. Lineage (NCBI taxonomy): Bacteria > Pseudomonadati > Pseudomonadota > Gammaproteobacteria > Pseudomonadales > Pseudomonadaceae > Pseudomonas > Pseudomonas sp. 13159349. Next base: position 3,895,246 of record NZ_CP045553.1, read on the forward strand.
AAGGCGGTGTTCTTCGACATGACGCTGGCCATCGATACCTACAGTGCGGCTCAGCACAAGGCGCTGGAAGATAGTGAGGCTCGCTTCGCCCGCGCGCTGCGCGGTGCCAACGACGGGCTGTGGGACTGGCATGTCGATCAGGACCGGCTTTACGTTTCAGAGCGTTGGGCCAGCATGCTCGGTCTCAGCCGCGACAGCATCGGCGAGAGCAGTTCCAGTTGGTTCGGTCGCGTGCACCCGGACGACCTGCCGGATTTTCGCCATGCCATCGATGCCCATCTTCAAGGGCAGACATCATCCGTTCACCACGAGTACCGTATCCGCAAGCACAACGGCGACTACATCTGGGTCCTCGTGCGGGGGGTCGCCGAAATGACCAACCCTGGCGAGCTACGCATGGCTGGCTCGCAGTCTGATATCAGTGCACGCAAGGATGCCGAGCAGCGCCTCCAGCATACCGCCCAGCATGACCCGTTGACCGGCCTGGCCAACCGCATCCGGCTTGACGAGCAAATGCAGAAGACCTTCAGGAAGCAGCGCAAGGGCGGTGACTACGAAGCGCTGCTGTTCATCGATCTGGACCGCTTCAAGTTGATCAACGATAGCCTCGGCCACAACGTCGGTGATCGCGTGCTGGTGGAAGTGGCAAGGCGCTTGAAAGAGTCGCTGCGCCCCACTGACCAACTGTTCCGCTTCGGCGGAGACGAATTCATCGTTTTGCTTCACGACCTCACCTGCGACCGCGACGCCGAGCAGATATCCCAACGCATCCTCGACAACCTGCACCAACCGCTGCACATGGACGGTCGAACCCTGGTGGTCAGCGCCAGCATCGGCATCGCTCCGTTGCACGACAATGGCAAAGCCCTGGATGTGCTGCAGGCTGCCGACCTTGCCCTCTACCGAGCCAAGTCTGCCGGCAAGGCGCGGTACGCCCACTACGACGAAACATTGCAAGATACCGCGCAGCAGCATCTGGAACTGGAATCCGCGCTAGGCCAGGCACTGCAACAGAATGAATTCGAACTGTACTACCAACCGATCTATCACCTGGACCAAGGGACACCTCTGGTGACCGGGGTCGAAGCGCTGTTGCGGTGGCGCCATGGCGAACGTCTGATCTCGCCACTGGAGTTCATCCCTGCGCTGGAGGAATCGGGAGAGATCATCCGCGTCGGCGAATGGGTACTGCGCCAGGCCTGTCAGCAGGCCCGGGCCTGGCAACTGGCCGGGCATGAGCGCCTGCGCTGCTCGGTGAACATTTCCAGCACGCAATTGCAACAAGCCGACTTCACCCTCCGGCTGATCGATATCCTGCAAGAAAGCGGCCTGCCTCCCGCCAGCCTGATCCTGGAGATCACCGAAAGCCAACTGATGCATGACGACATGGACACGCTGGCCTGTCTGCATGAGCTGACCAGCCTTGGTGTTCTGCTGGCGCTGGACGATTTTGGCACGGGTTACTCCTCGCTCGGCTACCTCACGCGCTTTCCGCTGCACATCCTCAAGCTCGACAAGAGCTTCATCACCGGCGTTCCTTACGAGAACAAACAGAGCGCGATCAGCCAGGCGATCATCGTTCTCGGCCGTAGCCTCGGCCTGGAAGTAGTGGCCGAAGGCATCGAGAGTTCGGCGCAACTCGAATTCGTGGTCGGTGAAGGCTGCCACTACGCCCAAGGCTACTGGTTCAGCCGGCCACAACCCGCCGCTCAGATACAACACCTGTTCAGCACAGAAGACCGTTTCGAAGGAAGCGCAGTTACGCGGCGCGTACCTGTCAGTTCAGGAGAAAAACAATGAAAACCAATCTTCCGGTCAGTGGTCGTGCCGTCGAATTCAGCGCAAACGCGAACATTCTTTCAACAACCAACCCAAAGGGCGCCATCACTTACGTCAATCCCGACTTCATCAACATCAGCGGATTCAGTGAATCCGAATTGCTCGGCGTCAATCACAACATCGTGCGCCACCCGGACATGCCGCCAGAAGCTTTTGCGCATATGTGGCAGACACTCAAGGATGGGCGCTCGTGGATGGGGCTGGTAAAAAATCGCTGCAAGAACGGTGACCACTACTGGGTCAGCGCCTACGTCACGCCGATGCAGCGCAATGGCGAAACAGTAGAATACCAATCGGTTCGCACGCTACCGGCCAAAGCGCTGGTGGAGGCTGCTGAACATCTCTATGCACAGTTGCGTAGTGGTAAAAAGACCAACTGCCTGCGTATGTCACGGCTGTCCGTCGGCATGCGTCTGGCACTTGCCAGCACTGGCGTGAACCTGCTGTGCTTTGCTGCCTTGGGCTTGCTGGGTGCGTTGTCCTGGAGCCATGCCGCTTTCTCCATGACGCTATCGAGCTTGCTGCTTGGCGGCGTGTTGCGCTTCAGCCTGCGCCCCCTCGACGCCCTTGCCCGAAAAGCCAGGAATATCGCCGACAATCCGCTGAGCCAGATTCTCTACAGCGGCCGCCGCGACCAGTTTGGCCAGATCGATTTCACCCTGCAAATGCTCGAAGCCGAGACCCGGGCAATAGTCGGACGCATTGCCGATTCGTCCCGCCAGTTGAGCAAGGAAGCCGAAGAGCTTCTGTCTGCAGTGGACAACAACAATTGCGCGACCCTCCGCCAGCAGGGGGAAACTGCCCAGGTTGCCAGCGCAATAACCCAGATGGCCAGCAGTGTGCAGGAAGTGGCGCGCAACGCTCAGCTCACCGCCAGCGCCGCGAACCTGGCCAACCAGGAATCCGACCGCGGCCACCAACTGGTCGAGCAGACCCGCCAGCACATTGATAGCCTCGCCAGCGAAGTGCAACAGACCAGCATGGTGATTCATCAACTGGAACAGCATGGCAATGAAATTGACCGCGTACTCGAGGTCATTCAAAGCATCGCCGAACAGACCAACCTGCTTGCCCTCAACGCCGCCATCGAGGCTGCCCGCGCTGGAGAGGCGGGCCGGGGTTTTGCGGTGGTCGCCGACGAGGTGCGCGGGTTGGCTTCGCGGACTCAGCAATCCACTGCTCACATCCAGGGCACCATCGACACCCTGCGGCGTTCCACGGGGGATGCCGTGCTTGCGATGCAGCGCAGTCACAGCATGGCCGGTGTCAGTGTAGAACAGGCACTGCTGGCTGCCCGGGCGCTGGACGGGATCACCCAGCGCGTAGATGAAATAAGCGGCATGAGCGTGCAGATCGCTGCCGCCGTAGAGGAGCAGAGCGCGGTGGGTGACAGCATCCAGTGCAACCTGGCCGATATCAGTCAAACCACCCAGAAAAGCGTGCTCGCCAGCAACCAGAGTCGAACCACTGCAGCCCATGTCGCCAGGCTGGCCGAGCGCCTTCAACTGCTGTCGGCGCAACTTTGGGGGCGCCAGCGCAATGGGTGACCGGTTCGCACCGTACTCCCAAGCCAACCCTCACAAGCCGGCCTGCGTGGTCGACCCCAGCTTGGGCGACTTCTGCAACAACCCTCGTGGCAACTGGAAACCTTTGAAAGGCTCTTGGGTTATAGGGTTGAAGGCTTTCTGCGCGTTAAGCCTGTAGCGCATCACGCCATCGCCGGTCCTGAAGCTCAGGTCCACGCTGGTCGCCGTGCGCCCATTGAGCGAGCCACGGCTGAGCAAGCGGAACATCGACCAGGGGCCACGGTACTCAAGGCTGCTGCTGTTCCCGTTCTGCCGGAGCAAGGTCAGGTTACTGCGTACCTGCTGCCCCAAGGTATTGGGCCAGACGATACCGGTGATCTGGCTCGGGCCATGGGTGTAGGGAATCAATTGGCCGTCCAGGTCCAGCAAGCTTGTACGCTGGTTGGCACTCAGGCCCAACGGCTCGATGCTGAACTGCACACTCAGGTTGCCGCGCTGATCAAAGAAGGTCTCGCGGATACGGTCTGCCCGCTCCAGCTGTTCGAGCACATCACTGCGGATCAGCGACTGCCCCTGCTGGCCGGCCTGCAGGGCTTCGAGGTTATCCCTCAGGAAGACCTTCAGGTATTGATCATGGAACTGCTGCAGCCGCCCCTTCGGCCCGAAGAAGGCCTCAAAGTCGTCCAGCGAGGCGTCGGGAGCCTTCACGACAAAGGGGTAGCGCCCTGCCAGGCGCTGCTGGAAGAAGCTGTATACCTCGGCGTCCCAGCGTCGCTCCAATTCGCGCAGGGCTTCGACATTCAGCACCTGTGCTGCTTGATCGGCCATCTTTCTGACCTGTTGGTTGATCGGTTCCGGTAAGCCGGTGGCCACCCGCTGCAGGGTGCCGATGGGGTCTTGCCCTGTCATCGAGAATCGCTGATGCACGGCCTGCAGCGCGGCCTTGCCTCGGTCGGGGCTGTCTTGCACCGCCTTGGCATAGTCGTGCACGGCCGCGATGGCACCAAGAGTTTCATCGTAGTAGCTGGGTTTCTCACCGGTTGCCTGCAGCATGGCACTCAGCCCGGCAAAGGCCCGCTGAATGGCCCAGGCCTGTTGTTGATCAGGCCTGCCACTTGTCGGTCGCAACGCTTCGACCTCCCCGGGTGCCTCAGCGACAACGGCTGATGAAAGCGAAGTGTTGTCCCTCACTGTGTCCAGCAACCGATGCAGGGGCGCTGCTGGCCCGGTCAACTGCCCCAGGATCGCTACGCCATGATCCAGGTCGCGGAAGTCAGCCACCGAAAAGGCATTCAAGGCACGACGCCAACTGTCAATGAAATCGGCGCTGTACAAGTTACGCAGCCGTTCGCCCAGCGCCTCCCGGTCGGCATCCGAGTAATCGAGCTGGCCACGCTCTCCAAGTGCCCACTGGTCGATCATGGCCATATCTGCAAACCGCTGACTACGTGGTTCGAAGTACTCTTTGAAGCCCTTGGCGGTGAGCATTGGCGCTATCAGGACACCCTCCCCCTGCCTGAAGCCGGGTGAGGAGTGATACACCACATCGAACGCTGGCCCCACCTGATGACGCAGGTCCAGGCCGGCATTCAACTGCTCTCCAGCCTGCTGTTTCAGGCTCGCGTACACCCGCTCTGGCAAAGGTACCTTGCGCAGGACCTGCTGCACCTCTGCAATACGCTGGCGATACTGCGGCAGATCGGTATCGGCATAGGCCAAGGCATACTGCAGGTGCCGCATGAGGTCGCCTTGCAATTGCCCCTGCCCGGGGAACTTCTGTTGCCACTGGCGGGCCATCCAGTCCTCGACCCATTCGGGGCGGCGGCTCTGGCGGTCCTCCAGCATTCGATAAACCCGAAGCGCAGCCATCTGCTGTTCACTGCCCGGCGGCGCAGCGTCCATGGCATCGATCACACCGCTGGCCAAGGCTGGCAGGAAGCGCCTGGAGAGCAAGCTCAGGTAGGCCTCATCGACGCGAGGGCCAATGGCGCGCCCCTGATACAAGCCAAGGTCGGAAACACCTGGCCACGCGGCACGATAGTTGCCAAACACCGACACGGCATCGCGTATCTGGTCCAGCGGTTCCAGCAGGTTGCGCCCGGTGGGGTCCAGACGCTGGTCCACTTCGTGATGACTGTACTCTCTGCTCTTGGCGAGCACGTTGGCGGCCTTGGCGCCATTGATGTCAAAGTAGCGTTGCCAACTGGCGATGGCGACACTGAAGGCCAGCACGCCTACTGCAGACCCCACCCAGAGCAACCGACGTTTGCTGCGCGCTACCTTGATGTTGTCCCCGGCAAGGCCGGCCTCCTGGTAGATGACTCGCCGGAAGGCGTGCTGAATGAAGTAGACCAGCGCCTGCCCCTGCGCCTTGCCTTCACGCAGCGGAAACTCGGTCTTGTACGGCTGTGCCGCCTCACGCACGAACGCATTGAGCATGTCGCCCTGCTGCAAGACCGAAGACCAGTACACGCCACGTACCAAGGCAGGCGTGGTGAAACGGTCACTTGCGAGGGTTTCTTTCAGGAAGGCCAACAGTATCGGACGCAGCCCGATCAACTGGGCATGCAACGAAAACAAGCGAACTCGCAACGGCGCACCGGCCAATACATCGAGCCGGTCCACTACCTGTTCAAACAATTGCCTTATCAACCGATCGTAATGATCGCCATATTCATCCAGCCAGGCATCGAACGTGCCGACCGCATCCAGTTTGAAGGTGAAGCCCAGCATGTTTTCCCGCATGGCGGCAGGAAGCCCAGCGTACAGCTGGTCGAAACCGTCCAGCAGATCGAATTTGGCCAGTACCACATACAGCGGCAGGCGCGAGCCCGACTGACTGCTCACTTCATACAGCCGCGTGCGTAGCACATGCGCCAAGGCGACACGTTGCTCAGGCGTGCCATGCAGTAGCGCAGGCAGGTCAACGACCAACAGCAAGCCATTTAGTGCTCTCTGGCTTCGGTTACGTACCAGCCAGCCCAGCATGTGTTCCCACAACCTGGCCGAGGTGGCGGGTGGCGCTTTCGACGTGTCTGACTCCTCGGCTGATGAACCTGCCAACGATTCCTGACGGACGAAAGCGCCCGGCGGGTCGATGATCACCGCATCGTTACTGACCCACCAGCCTATCGGATAAGCCAGCACCTGCGCTTGCCTGCCTCGCGCTTGTGCCTTGTCGATGCGGGTCAGGGAAAAACTCTGTTCGGTACGGTCGATGAAGCTGGTCTTGCCGGCCTGTTGGTCGCCCACCACCAGATACCACGGCAGTCGGTACAAGGCACGCCTGCCACCCGCATTGTCCAGATAGCGTGCCAGCCCTTGGTCCAAGGCTTTCTCCTGTGCCTGGACGAAAGGCAACACGTTGTCCAGTTCAGCGTCCACCGCCTGCTTGCGTTCGGCCTGCAAACGGCGAAAACGCCTGCGCAGCACCACAAGCCAGCAGAGTAGCGGCACCAACACCAGCGCCAGGCTGGCCAAACCGCGATGCGCCACGCTAGCCAGCGGCTGCTGCCCGCGCCAGACCCATTGCGGGCCGAGCCACCAGATTGCAACCAGCATCAATGCGGCACCCAACCCGAGCAGCAGCGGCATGGCCAGGCCGATACGGGCCACCAGGGGCAAGCCCCAACGTTTAAGATGCTTCCACAGTTGATTCATCCTGACTCCCGTTCCTTGTTCCAATCAGCCCTTGATGGACCGTGCACGCGTACTGCTGAAGGCGTTGAAACACCGCAGGCTCCCAGGCGCTGGCGGTGGTTTCCTGCATCGTTCGGGCAACGCCTGCGCACAAGTCCTGGGCCAACCAGGACACGCCCCGAGCAGCCAGCAGATCAGCCGCGATCACCGTGGTATGGCAGCGCTCACGCAGGCTGCGGAAGTCCGCCTGCATGCCCTGCAGCCTGAGCAACACCGCTTCCACGCCGCTGGTTTCCAGTTGGCAGGCCAACTCCTCTCGCAACGTGGCGAATTCCTGAGAGGCTGCGTCCGAATCGGATTGCCCTTGCGCCCCCCTGAGCCACGCCAGACATTGGTCATCGACAAATACCTTGCCGTCGCTGAAGCACAACTGCTGCAGCGCGGGCATGCGCTGCACAAACCGCGCGGTCGCAGCGCGAATGGCCTCAGCCACCTCGCCCATCGCCAGCCGCGTGGCAGCGCTCGCTGCCAGAAAGCTGCCGCGAATCCAGTAGGGGCAAGCCGTCACGCTCTTTTCGATCCGCTGCAGCAGGGCCGCGTCGATTGCAGTAGCGGCAATGGCATCTTCATAGTCCCCGGCAATGTCCTGCGGCACCGCCATCAGCTCCGTGCGGTTGCCCTGCCTGGTTTGAGGCGGCGTCTGGATGTGCGCCCACAAGCCGAACCGACGCAACTGGTAGCCAGCAGGATCGTAAGGGTCCTGTTGATTGATCAGCTCGGCCATGGTCAGCATGGCCCTTCGTGATTCGCGCTCGTTGCCCAACGACACACGGGGCGTCGGCGTGGCAATGACCTCGGCCAGTGGCGCAGACTTGATGCCCTTTGCAGGGGGCTTGTCCGTGGTGGGCTCGGCAAGGCCGTTTGAAAGTTCCGTGTGCTTGCGTAGCAGGCGCTCCAGTTCGCCAAGGGCCGCTTCATCGAGCTGCGCTGCTTCCCGCTGCTGTTGCAGGCGTTGCAGCGCGCCCTGAGCCGCCGCGGCGTGCGCGGGGCTGAACGTGAAGCGGTCCAGGCGCGGCAACGCCACGAGCAAACGGTTGAGCATCATGCCAACCAGCTTGCGCTTGCCGAGGAACCCTTTGGGGCCCGGTTTCGGGTATGCGCTTTCCCAATAGGCTTCGACCATGCCGGCCAGCAGTGCGAGGGTCAAACCCCAGCGCTCCCAGCATTGGCTGCGCAGCCAAGCGACACCCAGGTGCGCGACAATGCGCAGGTGCTTGCACTCCTGGCCCAGGTACTGGCGGGACGCTTCTTCGATATAGGCCCAGTCGATGGAAGGCTCCTGCAGCCCACCCAGCTTGACCATTTCCTGGTCAATGGCCTGGTAGGTTTCGTTCTCCACATCGAACAGGCCGGCACGGTTCTGCGCGTCGATGGGGGCAAGCAACCGGGCAATTTCCTGTGCGGTGACCTCTGCTACCAGCGACATGCCTTGCGCGCCTCATCGATGAGTGGGTCCAGCCCCTGAGCGTCGAAAACCAGCCCATCAACGGCTGGGTTGTCGCTCTCGACCTGAATGCGATGGGCCCCGATCAGTGGCTTGATCTGCTCGATGCCCGGCAAGCCCCTGCCAGCGTCAAGCACCTGGCCGTTCTCCGTCACCTGCCAGGGTGTAGCGAGGGTGGAGCCACGCTCCCCCTGCAATCGCACCATCACCCGGCCGGCATCGACGGGTTGTGCGGTAACCAGTTGCAACCTGGAAATGTTCTGCACACAACTGATCACCAGGTAGGGGTGCGGTGCGACCGAAGCGATTGCGGGCGCCGAGATCATCAGCCCGTCATCCCCTTTTTCGAGGCGAAACGTCAGCTCCTCCGGCGACCGCCCCGCCTCATGGGTCATCACACGACGCAGCGTGGGCGAATCCTGCTCCGGCGCGGACCATTGCAGTTTCGTCACATGTGCCGGGGTGCCAGCGGCCTGATCGAAACAAGCCAAGCGCTCGACGTTGGAGACGATCTGCGGGCAGTCCCTGGTCTGGCTTGCCAAACTTGGCGCCAGGGAGAGCAACATCGAAAGGCCAACGCCATATGCATAGCGAAGAATCATATTGGCTTTACTCACTCGTAAAATATTGCAACAGTGCCACCCGACTGGCCAGTCACGGTTTAATAGCAGTCATCCACACAACTACCGAATAGTGGAGCACCGAAACGAAACAAAGGCTAGTACAGAAAAAATCATATTCACAACCAAATATTTCCTTACACTTTCACACTCGACGCACAATATTTTTTCGGTGCATGGTTTTTTACACGCACATAGCGAGACTCCAATTACGTTTAAATTTAAACATAACTTTGTAGGACGCTTCCTACATATATCCAAACTTCACGAAGGCTGACATCCATGAATAAAAGCTCAGGCTCCGTTGCACCCAAAGAACGCATAAACATCAAGTACGTACCGGCCACCGACGGCGAACAAGCCGAGGTAGAGCTGCCGCACAAGATGTTGGTACTAGGCGATTTCGGCCTGGATGATGCCCGCGCGCTGGAAGACCGTTCGATCATGCGAATCGACAAACACAGTTTCAACAATGTGTTGAACGACGCCGATGTCAGCCTCGCCATGTCCGTGCCATCCATGCTCAGCACTGCCCCCGACGCAGAGCTGGCGGTCAACCTGCAGTTCAAGTCCATCAACGATTTCGGGCCAGACAGCATCGCCCGCCAGGTACCGGAGCTGAACAAGCTGCTGGAGCTTCGCGAGGCATTGGTCGCGCTGAAAGGCCCACTGGGCAACGTGCCCACGTTCCGCAAGCAACTGCAGCACCTGCTGAATAACGAACAGGCACGCAAACAACTGGCTGAAGAACTTGACCTGGTGCTCGAGGCGCCAAAAGAAGACTGAGACAATGGAGCGTCCCCATGCCAAAGCAAAACAGCACGACCGTCGCGGTTGAAACAACAACCGAACCACTGAGCAACGCCACCCTGCTCGACCAGATCATGGCAGAAACCAAGTTGGCACCTACTCAAGAGGGCTATCAAGTCGCTCGCCAGGGTGTATCTGCTTTTATTGCCGAGATCCTTAAAAGCCATGACCCTGATCAACTCATCAACAAACATCGTGTCGACCAGATGATCGCTGAACTGGATCGAGTGCTCAGCAAGCAGATGGATGCCATCCTGCATCAACCCAAGTTTCAGCAACTTGAATCCGCGTGGCGCAGCCTCAAACTTTTGGTCGACCGAACCGACTTTCGTGAGAACATCAAGCTTGAAGTCTTGCATGTCAGCAAAGATGACTTGCTCGATGACTTCGAGAATGCCGCCGACATCACTTGCAGCGGCATATACAAGCATGTTTACACCGCAGGTTATGGCCAATTTGGTGGTGAACCCGTTGCTGCGATGGTTGGCAACTACAGCTTCGGCCCCTCTTCTCCCGATATAAAACTGCTGAGTTACATGGCCTCGGTCGGTGCCATGGCACACGCACCTTTTCTCGCGGCGCCCTCTCCTGAGTTCTTCAATCTGAGCAGCTTTGAAGAACTGCCCAATCTGAAGGAGATCAAGGACATTTTCGCCGGCCCCCGGCATGCCAAGTGGCGTGCGTTCCGCGAAAGCGAGGATGCCCGTCATACCGGGCTGACCGGGCCGCGATTCATGCTCCGCTCTGCCTATCACCCGCAAGAAAACCCGGTCCAGAGCTTCACCTACGACGAGGACATCGCCGGGCAGCACGACAACTATCTGTGGGGCAACTCCGCCTTCCTGCTGGCCAGCTGCATCAATGACAGCTTTGCCCGCTACCGCTGGTGCCCGAACATCATCGGCCCGCAGTCGGGTGGTGCCGTCGAGGACCTGCCGGTGCACCTGTACGAGTCACTGGGTCAGCTGCAGGCCAAGATTCCGACCGAAGTCCTGATCTCCGACCGCAAGGAGTTCGAGCTGGCCGAAGAGGGCTTCATCGCCCTGACCATGCGCAAGGACAGCGACAACGCCGCGTTCTTCTCGGCCAACTCGGTACAGAAGCCGAAGAACTTCCCCAAGACCCCGGAAGGCCTGCAAGCGCAAACCAACTACAAGCTCGGCACCCAGCTGCCCTACCTGTTCATCGTCAACCGGCTGGCCCACTACATCAAGGTGCTGCAGCGCGAACAGATCGGTAGCTGGAAAGAGCGCAAGGACCTTGAGTCCGAACTGAACAAATGGATCAGGCAGTACGTGGCCGACCAGGAGAACCCGTCAGCCGATGTGCGCAGCCGCCGCCCGTTGCGTGCTGCAAGGGTCGAGGTGTCGGACGTTGCCGGTGACCCGGGCTGGTATCAGGTCTCGCTCGCCGTGCGCCCGCACTTCAAGTACATGGGGGCGAATTTCGAGATCTCCCTGGTCGGCCGGCTTGATACCCAATGAGTGGATTTTTCGACCGTTTGGTGACGGATCAACTCGCAAGCCGGGTGCCGTCCAGGCAAGAGAACGCTACCCAGAAGTTCGCCGCCATCAAGCGCCACCTGGAAACGCTGCTCAATGCTCGCCAGGGTTGCTCGCAAAGCAGCCCTGAGCTGGGCCTGAGTGACTTCAACGGGCACGACGCAAGCAGCGGCGACCTGCTGAAACAGGTGAGCGCGGACATCCGCCGTACCATTCAGCGCTTTGAGCCGCGTGTGCACGTGCGCGCGCTCAAGGCCGTCCCCGATTGCCATGCCCCGCTGGAACTGCATTTCAGGCTGGACTGCCACGTGCAGGTCAACAACCACACGGAACAGCTGCAACTGGAGCTGCTGGTCAATGGCCATAACCGCCACACCCGAGTGAGGTGACCTATGTCACTCAAGGACCGATTCAGCGAAGAGTTGCGTTACCTCCATGAACTGGGGAACGACTTCGCCCAGGACAACCCACAACTTGCCCGCCTGCTCGGCAAGGGTGGCAGCGACCCGGATGTCGAACGCCTGATGGAAGCCTTTGCATTCCTCACGGCCAAACTGCGGCTCAAGCTGGAGGACGACCTGCCCGAACTGACGCACCCCATGCTGCAGTTGCTGTGGCCCAACTACCTGCGGCCCCTGCCGAGCGCCACGATCATCCAGTTCACGCCGCGCAAGCAAGCGCTCAGCCAGTCGCAACCCATCGCCAAAGGCTCGCGGTTGTTCTCCAGCCCCGTGGATGGGGTGCCCTGCGAATTCCGCACCTGCACGGCGGTGGACATTCACCCGTTCGAGATCGAGTCGGTGAATGCAACCCAGACACTCGACAGTTCGGTGGTTCGCATCGGCCTGCAAACCTTGGTCGAGCGGCCGCTGAACACCCTGGGTTGCGCCAGCCTCGACTTTCACCTGAGCGGCGATACCCAAACTGCTCGCACGCTGTACCTGTGGATCGCTCAATACCTCAAGCATGTCTGCGTGACAGTCAATGGTGGGGTACGCCGGCTGCCGGCCAGCAGCATCGTGTTCCCAGGCTTCAGCCCGGACGAAGCGCTGCTGCCTTACCCACAGAACGTCTTTGACGGTTACCGGATCCTGCAGGAGTACTTCGTATTTCCCGAGCGTTTCCACTTCGTCAGCATCACCGGCCTGGAGAAAATCTGGCCTGATCAAGCGACTCAGCGGGTAGGCCTCGAGTTTCACTTCACCCGACAGTTACCGGATTCGCTGCGTGTCGGCAAAGCAGACTTCAGCCTGTTCTGCACCCCGGCAGTGAACCTGCTCAGCCACAGCGCCGAGCCCATCGACCTGTCCAACCGGCCCGCCCAGGTCGAGCTTGTGCCCAGAGGCAAGGAGCGGCACGCCTATGAAATCTTCAGTGTCGATCGGGTCATCAGCACCCGCACCACGACAGACGGAAGTACCGGCGAACACCTGAGAACCTTCCGCCCCTTCGAGTCGTTCGCCCATGAGATCGAGCATGTGCAAGGGCGCACGGCGCTGTACTACCGCTACACACTCGAGGACTCCCTGCGCGGCGATGGCGTCACCCATCGCATCGCTTTCGTGCGCGCCGATGCCAACGCCTACATTGGCGAACTGGAAACAGCGTCCATCGACCTGACCTGCACCAACCGCGACCTGCCGCTGGCGTTGGGTATCGATGACATCAACGTGCTCACCGAGATCACGCCGCCGCTGGCCACCTATACCAACATCCGTGCCCCCACCCGCCCCTACCGGCCGGTGCTGGATGGCCAGTTGCAGTGGGCCCTGATCTCCAACATGTCGCTCAACTACCTGTCGCTGCTCTCGGCCGAGCCGCTGAAAGCGGTCATCCGCGCTTACGACTTCGCGGCCTTGCACGACATCCAGCAGACACGCACCACCCGCAAACGCCTCGATGGCATCCGTGATGTGCAAACAGAGCCGCTGGACTGGCTGATCAAGGGCCAGCCCATTCGTGGCTTGCGCACGCGGCTGAAGCTGGACCAAAGCGCATTCCTCTGCGAAGGCGACCTGTACCTGTTCGGTTGCGTGCTCGCGCACTTCTTCGCCCTGTACGCCAGCATCAATTCCTTCCACCAACTGGAAGTGATCAACACCACCAACAACGAGCACTACACATGGCCAATCCAGACCGGCAAGCAACCGCTGATCTAGCCGACAAGCTGTTCGCCGAGGCGCACCAGTACAACTACTTCCAGTTGCTGGAACGCCTGCACGGCTTGCACGGGGATGACCTGGAACCACGCTGGCCAGATCAGGCCACCCGGCTGAGGGTGCGGCTTGCCAGTGACCCGCGGCTGAGTTTCCCGGTTTCCGACATATACAAGGTCGAACGCATGCCCGGGGAAGCTGACCGCTATCGCGTGTGCACCACCTTCATGGGCTTGCATGGCACCGACTCGCCGTTGCCCACCTATTACCTGGAGCAGGTGGCATACGAGCATGCACAGGGCATCGGTGTGCGGCCGGCGTTCTTCGATTTCTTCAACCACTACCTGCTCAGCCTGCTGCATCGCATCTGGCGTAAATATCGCTACTACATCCGCTTTCAGCCGGGAGCTACCGATGGGTTCTCCCAGTACATCTTTGCCCTGCTCGGGTTGAATGACAGGCAGTTGCGCGGGGACACGGCACTGCCGTGGAGCCGGCTGCTCAGTTTCGCCGGCGTCATTGCCAGCCGCAGCCGTGCGCCGGGCACGGTCGCCGGCATCATCGCCCACTGCTTCGACTTGAAGCAGGTACAGATCCGCGAGTTCGAAACCCGCTCGGTCCCCACTGCCGCCAAGCAACTGGTCAGCCTTGGCCGCAGCAACGGCGAGCTGGGCAGCACCTTCATGGTGGGCAGCCGCACGCGAACACGCAGCAGCAAGTTCACCATCGTGATCAGCGAACTCGACCCAGCGCAATTGCGTGACCTGCTGCCCAGCGGCATCAACTTCGGCCGGTTACGGGCACTGATCGACTTCCTGCTGCGGGATGGCCTGGCCTATGACCTGGAGCTGCGCCTGAAGCAGAACGCACTGCCGCCCTTCTGCCTGCACCGTAGCCTGGGTGCCTACCTGGGCTGGACCAGCTTCGTCGATGACCGTCACGGCCAGAGCAGCCCTGTGGTGCGGTTCCGGGGGCGCTCATGAGCACTTTGACCTTGAGCATCACCAACCTGGATCAGTTGCAACACAACGTCACTGCCCGACATCAGTTCGACTGCACAGGCGGCACCATCGGCAGCGCGAAGGCCACCTGGCGGATCAACGATCGTGAGCAGACCGTTGCACCGATCCATTGCGAGATCCGCTGGATCGAGGGCAGCTTCTGCGTCATCGATCGCTGTCAGCGTACCTACCTGAACGACAGCCTCCACAGCCTGGGGTCGCTTACCGCCAGGCGGCTGCTCGAGGGTGACCAGTTGCGTATTGGCGCCTATCGGCTGCAGGCCCAGCTTGCGCAGGCCGATGCACGCTCACTGGAGGACCTGTTCAGCCCTGAACAGAGAACCCTTGATCACTGGTTGCTGGATGTTCCACCCGAGGCTTGTCATGCCGCTGCAGCCGCCCCCCAGACTGTCGCGGACATCTGCTCGGCATTCGAACCGGGCATGGGCAACGACCCCTTGGCGGCACTGGACACAGAGGCAGGGCCGGCGCAGCAGAGCCCACTGGAACGCCTGATTGCAGGAGAACGCCCATGATGCGTCCGACATTCGTGGCCGGCCTGCTGACGGCGCTGATCGGGCTCTCGGGTTGCACGTCCCTGAGCAAGATTGGCCAGGTGGTGATGGACCCGTCATTGCCCGTCGGACCGCCCGGGGAACACCCCACCCAGGTCGCGTTCAGCATCAACGCCAGCCCAACGCTCAATGGCAACCCGAACAGCCTTGAGGTCGCGCCCGAGCCCGGGCCGGTTGTGGAGCCCAGCCCTTACGCGGTCAGCCTGAGCGCAGGCGACCCCTACGTGCTGACCGAGAAAGTCGGGGCCTTGTTCGAGTATCTGCTGGAACAGTTCCCGGCCATGTCGCCCGTCGATTCGCCAGTTGACGATGGCGAGGATCCGGCGCGCTCCCCCATGGAAGAAAGTACCCCGGGCAGCTACGACGACCCGACCGTGGTGCTGACCTTGCCGCGCACCACCACCGTGGCCACCGAACCCGTCGCTACGCCCATGGCCGTGAAGATCCTGCAACTGCGCGACGACTCTCTCTTGCGCAACAGCGTTTACGAACTGCTGGACAAGGACCCTGCCCAGGCACTGCGCAGCACCTACATACGCGATGACGATTACCTGCTGCGCCCTGGCCAGTTCAAGTTCATCCCCTTTGCGCCCATCGAGGCCGAAACGCGCTTCGTCGCGGTGATCGCCGACTACCGGAACCAGGAAAACGCCACCTGGAGCCAGGTGCTGCGCATTCCGCCCCGCGGGCACCAGATCATCCTGTCGGTGTTGCTCAACGACACGCAGCTCCTGCTCAAGGAGGAAGACTGATGGCGCCTGTAACCCCGCCCTTCTCGCTTACTCACGCTGACATGGAGCGCTCATGAGTTCACGTAACCCTGTCCTGTGGCCGGAAGGCCTGTTCGTCAAACCGCAGCATTTCCAACAGGCCGCCCGTGCCGCCGAAGCGGCCCTGCATCAACGTCTTGGCAGCCTGAACGCAGCCTTCTATGGCTTCAGCGAATTGCAGTTGAACGACGAGTATCTGAGCCTGGGCAAGGTCGCCATCACCCGTGCACGGGGCATCATGCCGGACGGCACGGTGTTCGATATCCCTGCAGACCTGCCACCACCGCCACCGCTGGAAATCGAAGACGACGGCGCGAAGGACAGCGAGATCTACCTGTGCCTGCCGCTGCGCACCGAAGGTGGCCGTGAGGTGAGCTGGCCCGATAACCCCGCCAACTTCCGTTACAGCGCCCAGTCCCTGGAAATCAAGGACACGCACAGCGCCGACGGTGACCTGGTGCAGGTTGACCTGGCGGTGCCCAACCTGCAGCTCAAACGCAAGGCCGACGACAGCAGCGCCTACACCCGCCTGGCCGTGACGCGCATTCTGGAGCGGCGCCCCGATGGCAGCCTGCAACTGGATGAAGGCTTCTATCCCACCAGCGTTTCAGTGCGCGCCGTACCCGCGCTGCAACGGTACCTGGAAGAAATCACCAACTCCCTGCGCGAACGTGCGCGCAACCTCGCCGCCCGCATTGGCGCCTCAGGGCAGTCCGGCATCGCCGACATTCGTGACTTCAACCTGCTGCAGGCCATGAACCGCTGGTGGCCATGCTTCCAGCATCTGGCCAGGCAAGGGCAGACCCACCCCGAACAGTTGTACCTGTGCATGAGCCAGGCCTGTGGCGAGTTCGTGACGTTTACCGACGAGAGCCGGCTGCCGCAGGAATACCCCGCCTATCACCATACCGCGCTACGCACCTCCTTCAAGCCGCTGGAGGACACGCTACGCCGGGCACTGAGCACGGTGCTGCAACCTCGCGCCGTTTCGCTGCCGCTGGAGACGCTGGAGTACGGCTTGCTGACAACCACGCTGGAGGATCGCCGCCTGATCGACGAAGCCGACTTCATTCTGGCAGTGCGAGCCCACATGCCGCCTCAGACATTGCGTCGAATGTTCGTGCAGAAGGCAAAGGTCGTCTCGCTGGAGTCGTTGAACGAGGTAGTGCCGCTGCAGCTTCCGGGGATTCCACTGGTGCCGCTGCCCGTGGCACCTCGGGATCTGCCCTTCCATGCAGGCTTCACCTACTTCGAGCTGGACCGTCGTTCCCCGGCTTGGGCGGGCATGGAGGCATCCAGTGGCTTCGGTATCCACGTCGCGGGGGAGTTCCCGGGGCTGGAACTGCAGTTCTGGGCGATCAGGAGCGAATGAAATGAAACAAGAAAACAGCCCCCCAACTGATGCCGAACAGGTCGAAAGCGAGCAACTGCACGCGATGCTCGAGGCGTCATTGTCCAACGACTCACCCGCACCAACAGCGGCTGATGGCCCTGAGCGAACGCCAAAGGCAGAGCCGGTGTATGAAGGCTACCCGGCAGACCCAGACTTCCAGCTACGTGGCGGCTACGACAACCTGATGCTGGATGCCGCCGCCCCTCTATTCGGCCTGGTGATACGCCTGCGTACCCTAGATGCCTTGCCCAACATCAAGGACGTGCATCAGCAAGTGCGTAACCAGATCGAAAACGTGCGGGAAGAGATGCGCCAGCACGGCTACGAGCCCGCTCAGTTGCTGGCGTACTCATACGGTCTTTGCCTTTTCATCGATGAAGCTGTCATGGACAGGCCTTGGGGTAAAACCAGCTGCTGGAGCCAGGAACCCCTGCTCAGCATTTTCCACGACGAAACTTGGGGTGGAGAGAAAGTCTTCACCGTACTGTCGCGCCTCATGCAGGAACCCATACGTTATCAGGACGTGCTGGAGTTCATGTACTTCGCGCTGTGCCTTGGTTTGAAAGGCAAGTACGCCATCGCCCCGAAGGGCGAAGAATCCCTCAACGCACTGATACACCAACTCCACGGGATTATCCGAGAACTGCGCGGCCCGACTCCGGAGACCGTCTGCGACCCATACACCAACGTCGCCCCAAGCAACTTCCGCATGAACCGGCAATGGCCGTGGTGGAGTCCGTTGGTCATTTCCGCCCTCGCCATGGCGGTGGCCTACGGCATCTACAGCTACCGGCTGCACCTCATTACCACCGAGGTGCTGGAGTCGCTGAACGGCATCTTGCAGCAGTAGCGAGCCCACACACGGCTCACCTGATTTCAAGGAATTAGCGAAGCGTTTGCTTCGTTGACAAGCCCATCGTTCCCGATGGCCACGCCACCCTGGGTGCGCGTGTTTATATCCACATGGACGCAGGAGAAACTGCCATGCCAACACCCGCTTACATCAAGATCATTGGTCAAACTCAAGGCAACATCACTGCTGGCGCATTCACCGCTGAATCCGTCGGCAATGTTTACCAGGAAGGCCATGAAGATGAAATCCTGGTTCAGGAAATCCAGCATCAGGTGACCACGCCTACTGACCCGCAGAACGGCCAACCCACCGGTCAGCGCGTGCACAAGCCGCTCAAGTTCACCAGTTCGCTGAACAAGGCCACGCCTCTGATGTATCAAGCACTGGCCACTGGCGAAATGCTGCCGACCGTTGAAGTCAACTGGTACCGCACTTCAATGGAAGGCAAACAGGAGCACTTCTTCACGACCAAACTCGAAGACGCCACCATCGTCAGCATCAACACCGTGTTACCCCACGCTCAAGACAAGGAGAACGAAAACTACACGCAGCTGATCGAGGTTGCGCTGACCTATCGAAAGATCACTTGGGCGCACGATGTGGCCAATACCGAAGGGTCTGACGACTGGCGCGCACCCGCTGCCTGATATTTACGAATGCTCCGGGTGGGTATACCTGCCCGGACTTTGTATTACTTCAGACGGCGGACAAGGATTGCTTATGCCTAGCCAATCTGATTTGCGTTACAGCTTCCAGCCCTTAGTTGGAAAAGCTGAATTCGAAGTGGTGTCGTTCGAACTCCGAGAGGGGATCAGCATGCCCTTCGAGCTGGAGCTGAAACTCATCAGCTTCGAAAACGATATCGACTTCGGCCACCTGCTCGACAAGCCCGTACTTTTTACCATCTGGGACGGCGAACGCCCGGTGCGCTACGTGCACGGCCTGGTCAGCCGATTCAGCCAGGCTGAAAGTGGCTTCTACCGCACCTACTATCACGCGCTGGTCGAGCCCCAGCTGGCCCGGGCCGACCTGCGCTCGAACTGGCGCATCTTCCAGCAAAAGACTGTCCCACAAATTCTCGAGCTGATGCTCCAGCGCCAGGGCATCAACCAGTACGAACTGCGCGCCAGCATGGACCATCAGGTCCGCGAGTTCTGCGTTCAGGCCGGTGAGACGGACCTGGCGTTCATCGCCCGCCTGGCTGCTGAAGAAGGCTTCGTCTACCGCTTTGCGCACAGTGAAAAGCTGCACAAGCTGATCATTACCGATCGGCTGCAATCATTCGGGCTGATCAGCCATGGGACCATCAAGGCCGAGGATGACGACGAGGGCTTCTTTGATGCCGACGCGCCTGTAGACCCTGACAGCGTGCTGTATCAAGCCACCGGCGGTGGCGATCAAGCCATGCCGTGCCTCCGCCGCTTGCGCTACAGCGAACAGGTGCGCACCGCTCGCCAGGTTCAGCGCGACTACACCTTTACCAACCCGGCCTACCGCCAGGAACACAGAGCTGCCGGGCCCTTCCTGGAGCATCAGTCCAAAGAGTACGAATTCTTCGATTACCCAGGCCGTTACAAACGCGATGCGGTAGGCAAGCCGTTCACTGAAAACCGCATCACTGCGCTGCGCCACGATGTGCGTATTGCCGAGGTTGAGGGTGACGATGTTCGCCTGCAACCGGGCCTGAGCTTCACCCTGACAGGTCACCCACGTGACGACCTCAACGCGCATTGGCGGGTGAACACGGTTACCCACAAAGGCAAACAATTCACCAGCCTGCAGGAAGAAGCCGCTGGCGCAGATGTAAGCACGCACTACGAGCAGACCGCCGTGCTGGTCCCCGGTCGGACCGAATGGCGCCCTGCCCCACTATCAAAACCACGCGTTGATGGCCCGCACATGGCGACCGTGGTCGGCCCGAAGGGAGAAGAGATCTATTGCGATGAGTGGGGCCGGGTGAAGGTCAGCTTTCCCTGGGACCGTGAAAGCCAGAACAACGAGTTCAGCTCCTGCTGGGTGCGTGTGTCGCAAGGCTGGGCCGGTGGCAGCTGGGGCGCGATGGCGATCCCGCGCATCGGCCAGGACGTGATCATCCAGTACGTCAACGGTGACCCCGACCAGCCGATGATTACCGGGCGTACCTACTGTGGTGATCAGCTCCCGCCCTACGATCTGCCCGACCACAAGACCCGCATGACCATCAAGAGCCAGACCCACAAGGGTGATGGTTTCAATGAACTGCGCTTTGAGGACGAACTGGGCAAGGAAGAGGTGTTCATCCATGCCCAGAAGGACCAGAACACCCAGGTCAACAACAACCAGTCTCTCACCGTCGGTGTTGATCGCACCCAGAGCATTGGCCAGGACGAGTCCGTTGCCATCGGCCGCAATCGCCTGCGCGTGGTGAAAGCCAATGACACCCTGAAAGTCGGCGGCGGCAAAAACGACCTCATCGCCGGCGACTACGAGATCGAAGCAGGCAACACCCTGCGACTCAAGTGCGGCAAGACACTGATCGAGATGCAGGCCAACGGCACGCTCAATATCACCTGCGAGACCTTCAACCTCACCGGGCAACAGACCGGACAGATCAACACGCCCGCAGCGAAGCTCGACCTCAACCCTGAGGGCGGAGCGGCGGGTGCCGCAGCGGATGGACGCGATAGCAGTGCACTGAAAGCCGATGTGGATGGGCATTTCAAGTAGCTGCTTGCACTTGCCCGTACGTAAAGACCTCCTGAAAGGACTCCCGCAATGACGGAATACCTGACTCACGACCTGATCCTCAATCTAGGCGAGGAAGCACCTGAAGACCTCACGCTCAACATGCTGCGCTTTCGTGCCCGAGACACCACGTTGGTAATGGCGCGCAGCCCCGTCGCCAATGACAAGACCCTGGACCAAGCCATCGATGACCAACTGCGGATGCTGCGAAAAAAGTCCGGGGCAATGACCATCACACCCACGAAGATCGCGCGTTTGGGGGGCGGTGAACACTCCGTCGAAGCCCGCGAAATGGCCATTGAATTCAAGGTGGGGGACAAGCCCAATTTCCAGCTCCAGGCCGCCTGCATGATTCCAGGTCAGCACCGGCTGCTGGTGATCAACTACAGCAAGCCAAGCCCTTTGAGCAGCGACGACATCGAGCACTGGCGCGCAATCAAACAAAAGCTCCGGTTCACCTGACCCCTTCACCACCCAGGTCAACCTCATTCAGAACTTTTGGAGCTTGTAAGCCATGGCGCAGATCGTTCACGCCGCCCGCATGGGCGATGAAATATTGCATCCGTCCCTGATCGCCGAAATGGTCAGTGCAGTTGCAGAGGCCGTCATTTATGCCGCAGCCACCGCCGCCGTGGCTGCCGCTATCAGCCTGGCCGTTGTCGGTACTGTCGCGACGGGGGGCGCAGCTGGCATCGCCATCGCCGCCGTTGCGGGAGTTGCGGTCGGTGCGATGAGCACCCTTTCGGTCGGTGAAGACCAGACTGTCGGCGATGCCATCTCCCGCTTTTGCGACAGCCTTGGCAACAGCGTGGATGCACCCGACCCCTATGGAAAGATCGAAAGCGGGTCACACAACGTGTTCGTCAACAGCAAGCCCGCCGCTCGCGCAGCCGGTATTACAGGGCCGCCAGGAGGGGGGGCGGCCGACGCAGAGCAAGCAGAGCCTTCGATTCTGGAGAACGTGGGTTCCATGGCCATGGCGGCGGTGCCCTACCTGTTCCCCGTGGTGGGGCTGGGCATGGCGATACGCGACATCTTCAACCCGCCCGTCACCACGCCAAAGGACCCCGGCGCGGAACCCAAAGAGCAGGACAAGATTTCATGCAGCCGCCACCCGCCTTTGCCCGAAAACCATATTGCGCAAGGGTCGGACAAAGTCTTCATCAACGGCCAGCCTGCGGCGCGATCGGGTGACAAGACCACCTGCGATGCCACGATCGATGTGAATGAGAAGGTATCGCCGAATGTGCGCATTGGCGGCGGGACGGCGACGGTTCGGGATATTCGCAATGGCAAGAGCAAGGTTGCGATGTTTACCGGGATCATTGCGGGGATACTCATTTCACGACGTTTTGGGCGCATCAAAGGTTGTAAATTGGGCAACCCCGTTGCGGTCGCCACGGGTAGCAAGTTCCAGGACGGTCCAGAGGATGTTGATTTCAACTTACCTGGCTTGCTGGGAATCCAATGGGCTCGTAGTTACGACAGTAGAGACTTACGCACCGGCGGCCTGTTCGGAAAGGGCTGGAGTGTTCCTTATGAAGTTGAACTGGTCCGCGTCCCGCATCCTGAAGGCGGCGAGTTGTGGATTTACGTCGATGAAGAAGGCAATCGCCTGGAACTCGGGCGCCTGCGCGCCGGCGATGCCTTTGTCAGTGTTGTGGACGGCTTGGCTTTCTTCCAGTTGGAGGATGGCCAAACAGTTGTCGAGGACATTCATGAGGGGCGCTACAAGGTTTTTGATGTCGACCCGCACGAGCCCAGTCGTTCAAGACTAATCAGGCTGAGCGACCGCAATCTCAATTACATAGATGTGCTTTACGACAAACAAGGTCGCCTTCAAGCACTCTATGACAAGTACGGCCAGACGGTTGTCCAGCTTCACTATGATGCTGCGCATACAAGGCGTGTATGCAAGGTGTCGCGGCTCTTCCTGTCAAATAACGGTGAGCCCGCTATCGAGCGGAACGAGCTGCTGGTCAGCTACGGCTATACCGACAGTGGGCAGTTGCAAGAAGTTCTGGATGCAACGGGCCAGGTGGTGCGTAACTTCGGTTATACCGAAGAGGGCTATCTGAAGCGTCACCAACTGGCCAGCGGCGCCGTCCGCGAGTACGAATGGGCACGCTACACCATTCCTGAAAAACGTCCTACACCAAGACGGGCGGACGGAACACCCTATCGCCTGCCGCCTTTGCTTGAGCCGCAACCTGACCACGAATGGCGGGTGGTTCGTCACTGGGGTAGCGATGGGGAGGAGTACAAGTTCGAGTACAACCTCGAAGAAGGCGAAACCCTCGTAACAGACGGACTGGGACGTATAGACCGCTATTTCTGGGGCCCGCTGTACGACGTTTACAAGCATGTCGATGCACTTGGGAACTGCTGGCAAGCAGAGATCGTCGCCGGCCAGTTGGTCAAACGAACTGATCCACAGGGCGGCGAGTGGGGATACAGCTATGACGATATCGGGCGTCTGATCGAGACACGTGACCCGCTTGGGCGAAGCGAACGCATAAGCTATCTGCGCCACTGGGCTTTGCCCGTTCAGGTCACAGACGGAGCAGGACGTACCCGGCGCTACGGCTACGATGCTCATGGCAATTTGCTGTGGGAGCAGGACCCACTGGGCCGGAGCACACAGTATCAATACAACCCGGAAGGACGTGTTACCCGCGTAACCGATGCCCTCGAAAATACCAAGCACCTGGGTTGGAACACCCGTGGCCAGTTGCTCAGCTATCGCGACTGCAGCAACAACCAGACGCTGTACCACTACGACTTGCATGGCCGCCTGAGCGAAAGCATCAATGCCCGCGGAGAGCAGACCCACTTCCGCTATGACGCTCGCGGCTATCTCATAGAAAGCGAACGACCCGATGGTCGTATCGACCGCTACGAAGTTGATACCGCCGGCCAGCTGACGCGCTACATCGATCCCGCGCAAAAGATCTTGCAGTTTCGCTATGACCGCAGCGGCCGCCTGGTAAAACGCACCGATGCCATGGGGTACAGCGTGAAGTTTCGCTACGACGCCTATGGTCGCCTGCTGCAACTCACCAACGAGAATGAAGAGTCCTACACGTTTGGCTGGGACAAACTTGACCGCCTGGTGGCACAACAAGATCTGGATGGAAGTGGCCGGATATACGAGTACGACACACTCGACGGTGTCACCAGCCTAACCCATGTCCCCTCTTCATACGAACAGCCACCCCTCTCCGGCAACGCCCCGCCGACACGGGCCACTTCGATTCGCCATGATTTCCAACGTGATGCCGTTGGCCGTCTGCTGAGCAAACGCACCGAGGATGGCATCACCGACTACAGCTACGACACCGCCGACAACCTGTTGTCCATCACGTTCACGGACAACCAGGGTGAGCAACAGCAGCTTGATTACACCTATGACGCGAACGGGCAGTTGCTCAGCGAAACCAACAGTGCCGGGCTGCTGCAATACCGCTATGACGAACTGGGCAATCTGCAGACGTTGACACTGCCTGACCAGCGTCAACTGAACTACCTGCACTACGGCAGTGGGCACCTTCATCAGATCAACCTGAACGGCCGGGTCATCAGTGACTTCGAGCGCGATGCGGCGCACGACGAAGTATTGCGCACCCAGGGAAGCCTGATCACACGTACCCGCTATGACCAGAGCGGGCGACTGAGCAGCAAGGCCATTCACTATCGCGATGCTTCGGTTGAAGTGCTGCCGTTGCTGGAGAAGAGTTACCGCTATGACAACAGAGACAACCTGATTGCTGAGGTATTGACCCAGACCCAACGTAGTAGCTTTGGCGACATTGCAGCTGATGACATCGCGCATCTTGAGCAGATTATTGGCCATTTTCATCGTTCACCTAACACAGGCAAGAGCTACACCGGTAGCAACCGTTATGGCTACGACCCGAACGAGCAGCTACAGAGTACTCACCAGTCTCGCCCCAACTGGCGAGCGACACAGGTTGAGGATTTCAAGTACGACAAGGCTGGCAACCTATTCGACGGACCGAAGCTCCACGGCCTGATCAAGCACAACCGTGTGCTGGTCTATCAGGACAAGCGCTACCGCTATGACCGATTTGGGCGTATGTGTGAAAAACGAATCGGCAGCCATCTAGTGCAGCGCTTCGAGTATGACGCCGAGCAGCGGTTGGTATGCGTGGAGCAAGCGCGATACGAGGAGACCGAACGCATTGTGTTCGGCTACGACCCTCTGGGGCGGCGGATCAGCAAGGCGGTGTACAGGCACGGCGAAGCCGAGCCGGTACGCCATACGCTGTTTCACTGGCAGGGGTTGCGGTTACTGCAGGAGGTGCAAAGCGGGCTGCCCAGCCTTTTTGTCCATGCGAGTTTGTACGGCTATGGGCCGTTGGTACGCATAGACGGGAAACCGGGTCAGGAAGACATACAGTATTTCCACACCAACTTGGCCGAGTTGCCCGAGCAGTTGACGGATGAACAGGGCCATACACTCTGGCGCAGTGACTATCAGGGTTCGGGCGCCATACGGGATGAATGGCACAGTCCACGACAAGAGCGTGAGCAGAATCTGAGATACCAAGGGCAATACCTTGACCGAGAGACGGGGCTTCACTACAACACTTTTAGATTCTATGATCCTGATATAGGCAGGTTTACGCAGGTAGACCCCATAGGTTTGGCTGGCGGCATAAATCTTAATATATACGCCCCTAACACACTAACCCATATCGACCCGCTAGGGCTGGCCGTAGAGCAAATTCCATACGGAAGCGGATTAAGTCAAAATGTAATCAACCAAAGAGCTATCGACGGAAACCACACCGCAGCAAAGACAAATTATGCAGCCATCAGATACACTATTAACGACAAGGAGTACGTAGAAGTAATGAGAAATCACGGACCACTCCACTCAGAAGAAAGACTCATCTCAAAATACGCCAACAGGAAAGAGGTGAAAATTATTGAAATATACTCTGAAAGACGACCCTGTACCGGCTGCAATTCTCTTGTGAATCGCTACTCCGCTAAAAACACATACAGCTTCCAATACAGCAGCTCTGGCAGAAGCCTATTGCAGCAAGCCTTGAACAGCATAAAGAAAACCACTTGCCCGTAGGAGAAAAACATGGAGCTTCCTTTCGTGAAATTTCAAGCCCAATACACCAACATGGAAAATGGTGCAATTGATAATTCCGTCGTACTTTCCGACGTACGGAGCAAAGCCTGTCTATTGCCACCCTACAAAAACAACAAAACAGAGTTCTATAATACGCTATACCACATCCCAGCACTGAATAAGCACTTTGCTTTCTTTGGGCACGACTTCACCGGATGTTTCTTTGTCAACAAAGAGGACTCATCCATCGGATACATGTTTGAAAACGACGAGCTGACCAACACTGCATATTGCAACTCCACAATAAATCTCTTCATAACCTTTCACAACCTATTTATAAACCTAATAACTAGAATAATTAGCATTGAAATATTAGATACCGACAAGCAGATCGCCACACTTGAAAAGCTTTATTCCGAGATAGACAGGAGAGCCATGGCTGATGAGAATAACTTTTGGGTCATGCGCCTCTATGAGTTATCAGAAGATTTTTTCCCGCTGGATGACTCGAGAATAAAGCTCTACCAATCATTATAGCAAGCACAACTAGCAATCTCACACACGGGCAAGTTCGGGGACAAGGCAGTACTTCATAGAGAACTTTTAAACACGAATAGTGTATATGCGAATGGCTCACGCGGAATTTTGGCTCAAGGCGGTGCGACCCCAGACATCGCCGAAAATGGCGCACGACTTTGGGGAATGCAGCCAACAAAACTAGCTCAACCTGACAACCCAGGAAAAACTCTAGCGGAAACAGATGGCAATTACCATGCTGGAAAACATATACATGGGAAATACAACGACAAACAAATATACCAAATTTTACGAAACGCAAAAAAGAAAGGAATCAACTCTATCCGCATCTTGATGCGACATCACAAGACGCATGGAGACAGGGCGATGGAAAAACTTTTACGCATGCGGTGGATAATGAAAATTACAGCCCCCTTCCTACAGAGCCAAATATTAACCCTAAAAGACGAATTTGATCAATACACCACAATGGTCAGACCTACACTTGAAGCATGCAAACTACACGTTACCGAATGGCGACTCTCACTTGGCAAATCCCTAGAATTAATACCGTTTGAACTTATAATCCCCAGCATACTTAATACAAAATTTCGAGCAATTAGCAAACCCACAAAATCAGACTTGAGATCAAAGAACCTAATGAAGTACGGGCTTGACGCTACCGGAGAACCTATCCTATCAATAGGCCGCCTGGACAAGAATATTGATAAATTTGGCGAAATTGTGAGATTCAAATATGACGACCTGATATTAAACTGTCAAATCTTTCCAGTAGACCACAAAAAGGATAGACTCTCATCTATCACCAAAATAATTCACCAAGAAAACATACAATACTATATAACTATAAACCCACCACACAACTGGAGCATTAGAACAAACCTAATCAAACAAGACAAAATACATAGAAGCACGATCATGGCCGCAACTTGGCATCATCAATTAGATTATGATTTTATTTATAACACCGTAGAAAATCTCGAGAAGATCGTCGTCGGAAATCATATACATTGGTCACCCCTATGAAAACTCCGAACAAGTTAGCCCGAGCGCTCAATGAGCAATATATTGACGCCTTAGCGCCGATTTCTCTGACGTCAATTGCCTCAAAGCCAAGGCTTTGCCCTGGTTCGCGGGTACCACAGGCGCACCTCACCCTACAGCGCTCAATAACTGCCGACGCGCCATCGACAGATTCGACAGCGCAAACAATGTCGTCAGTTGCGTCGTATTCTTGGCCAAGCGGCGATAGCGAGACCGAGTATGACGACGAAGGGTTCTACGAAGATAGCGACGGTCAACTCTAGGTTTCATAGCAAAGCGGCGACAGGCTACCAAGTGACGACCTCAACGTATTGGCGGGTGAACCCGGTTGCACACAAAGGCAAACAACTCACCAGCCTGCAGGAAGAAGCCGCCGGCGCAGATGTAAGCACGCGCTACTAACAGACGGCCGTGCTGGTCCCCGGCCGGACCGAATGGCGCCCTGCCCCACTGCCAAAACTACGCGTTGACGGTCCGCACATAGCTACCGTGGTCGGCCCGAAGGGAGAAGAGATCTATTGCGATGAGTGGGGCCGAGTAAAGGTCAGCTTTCCCTGGGACCGTGAAAGCCAGAACAACGAGTTTAGCTCCTGTTGGGGCGGGTATCCTAAGGCTAGGCCGGTAGCTGCTAGGGCTTGATGAAGAGCTCGGAGACCACACCCCACACCTCGTCCGAGTATTCGTAACGCTTAGCCATCACAGAATGCCTTTCCGTCGATGCCGGGGAATTCTGCAAAGTTTCAGCGTTCGGGGCGGTGATTGGGTTATTTGGGATTTCGTACAAAGCCTGGAAAGGCCCGAATGCCCATGGATCCTGATGGATCTGACTGAAACGAAAACAGACGCCGAAGCGTCTTTTTTCAATGATTTACAGACTTCCAAAGAACCCTGTAAATCTATATTTGGAGCGGGAAACGAGACTCGAACTCGCGACCCCGACCTTGGCAAGGTCGTGCTCTACCAACTGAGCTATTCCCGCGTCGTGATGGGTGCCATTCTAGCGATTTCTAAAACAGCGTCAACCCCTTGATTCAAAAAAACTTTTATTTCTGCTCAGAGCCTTCGCGCAGGTGCGGCCAGGCGGCCAGCAGGTAGTGCACCATCGACCACAGTGTCAGCCCCGCCGCCACCAGCAGCAGCGCGTAGCCGAGGATTACCCAGAAGGTCACCGCTGGCGGGTTGCCCAGCAGGATCACCAGCGCCAGCATCTGCGCCGCGGTTTTCCACTTGCCAAGGTTGGACACCGCCACATGCGCGCGCGCGCCCAGCTCGGCCATCCACTCGCGCAGCGCCGAAACCACGATCTCGCGGCCGATGATCACCGCGGCCGGCAGGGTCAGCCAGAAGTTGGCGTGGGTCTGCACCAGCAGCACCAGGGCCACCGCCACCATCAGCTTGTCGGCCACAGGGTCGAGGAAGGCACCGAACGGCGTGCTCTGCTGCAGGCGGCGCGCCAGGTAGCCGTCCAGCCAGTCGGTGGCGGCGGCAACGGCGAACACGCTGCTGGCGGCCATGTAGCTCCAGTGGTAGGGCATATAGAACAGCAGGATGAAGATCGGGATGAGCAGGACGCGTAGAACGGTGAGCAGGTTTGGAATATTCATCGGTACGACTGGCCGCAAGTTGAGCCCGCATTCTACTCGCTATGCAGGCTGGCATAAATCGACTCGGCAAGCTTTTTACTGATGCCGGGTGCTTTGGCGATTTCATCGACACTGGCGCGGTTGAGCTCCTGCAGACCGCCGAAATGTTTCAGCAGGTCGCGCCGGCGCTTGGGCCCTACCCCGGCCACATCCTCCAGGCTGGACACCCGGCGGGCCTTGCCGCGGCGGGCGCGGTGGCCGGTGATGGCGAAACGGTGGGCCTCGTCGCGGATCTGCTGGATCAGGTGCAAGGCCGGTGAGTCGCCCTTGAGGGTGAACTCATGGTGCACGTCGTTCAGGTACAGGGTTTCGAAACCGGCCTTGCGCGTCACGCCCTTGGCCACGCCAAGCAGGGTCAGGTCGCTGAAGCCAAGCTCCTGCATCACGTCACGGGCCATGTTCAGCTGGCCTTTGCCGCCGTCCACCAGCAGCACGTCGGGCAGCTTGCCCTCGCCATCCTTGATGCGCCCGTATCGGCGGGTCAGGGCCTGGTGCATGGCGGCGTAGTCGTCACCAGCGGTGACGCCTTCGATGTTGAAGCGGCGGTAGTCGGACTTGAGCGGGCCTTCGGGGCCGAACACCACGCAGCTGGCCACGGTGGCTTCGCCGCTGGAATGGCTGATGTCGTAGCACTCCAGGCGCTGCGGCACCTCGTCCAGGCCCAGCACCTCGGCCAGGGCCTCGAAACGTGCGGCCATGTGCTGGCGGTTGGCCAGGCGCGCATTGAGCGCCTGCTCGGCGTTGGTCACCGCCAGCTGCTGCCAGCGGGCGCGGGTACCGCGTACCCGGTGGCTGATGGTCAACTCGCGGCCGCGCAGGGTCTGCAGGGCTTCGCTGATGGCGGCGAAGTCTTCGTGCACCACGTTGACGATCAGTTCGCCCGGCAATTCGCGCTCGGCATTGCCCAGGTAATACTGGGAGAGGAAAGCGGCCATCACTTCGGCCACCTCCTCCTCGATGCCCACCTGCGGGAAGAAGTTCTTGCTGCCCAGCACCCGCCCGCCACGCACGCTGATCAGGTGCACGCAGGCGCCACCGGGGTTGACGAAGGCGGCGATAACGTCGACGTCGCCGCTGCCGCCTTCGATGTACTGCTGGTCCTGGACGCGGCGCAGCAAGGCGATCTGATCGCGCAGCTCGGCGGCCTTCTCGAAATTGAGGGCCATGGCGGCCTTCTCCATCTCGGCATTGAGCTCGTTGCCCAGTTGCTGGCTACGCCCTTCGAGGAACATCACCGAGTGGCGCACGTCCTCGGCATATTCCTCGGCGGTCACCAGGCCCGTGCAGGGCCCTTTGCAGCGTTTGATCTGGTACTGCAGGCATGGCCGGGTGCGGTTGGCGTAGTAGCTGTCTTCGCACTGGCGCACCGAAAAGGCCTTTTGCAGCAGGCTGAGGCTTTCGCGAATGGCGCCTGCGCTGGGGTACGGGCCAAAGTAGCGGCCCTTGGCCTTCTTTGCCCCACGGTGAATGCCCAGCCGCGGAAACTCGCCGTCGGAAAGGAACACGTAGGGGTAGGATTTGTCATCGCGCAGCAGGATGTTGTACGGCGGCCGCCACTCCTTGATCAGGTTCTGCTCCAGCAGCAGCGCCTCGGTTTCGTTGGCGGTGATGGTGGTTTCGACCTGGGCGATGCGGGCCACCAGCGCGGCGGTCTTGGGCGCCAGGCCGGTCTTGCGGAAATAGCTGGCCAGGCGCTTCTTGAGGTTCTTGGCCTTGCCCACATAAAGCAGCCGGGCTTCGCCGTCGAACATCCGGTAGACGCCCGGGCGACCACTGCAGGTAGCCAGGAATGCGCTGGCATCGAAAACTTGGGACATGAGGTTTTACAGGCTTGCGTCGACCATGCCGTGGCGAACGGCCAGCAAGGTCAGTTCGACGTCGCTGGTGACCGAGAGTTTTTCAAAGATCCGATAACGGTAAGTATTGACGGTCTTGGGCGAGAGGCACAACTTGTCGGAGATGATCTGCACTTTCTGGCAGCCGACGATCATCAGGGCAATCTGGATTTCCCGCTCCGACAAGGCATCGAACGGCGAGCCCTGTGGCTGGAATGGCTTCAGCGCCATCTGCTGGGCAATCTGCGGGCTGATGTAGCGCTGGCCGGCGAAGGCCAGGCGGATGGCCTGGACCATTTCGTCAAGGCCGGCGCCCTTGGTCAGGTAGCCAGCAGCGCCGGCCTGCAACAGGCGCGTGGGGAACGGGTCTTCCTCGCACACGGTCACGGCAACCACCTTGATGTCCGGGTGGCTGCGCAGCAGCTTGCGGGTGGCCTCCAGGCCGCCGATGCCGGGCATTTTCACATCCATCAGCACCACATCCGGCTTCAGTTCACGGGCCAGCCTGAGTGCCGACTCGCCCGAATCGCCCTCACCCACCACCTGCAGGCCATCGATGTCGGCCAGCATGCGTGTAATACCGGTTCGTACCAGATCGTGATCGTCGACCACTAAGACCCTAATCAAGCACACACCTCGTCAGCAGGGCGATTGGATCCCGCCACCTTAACAAAATTTTTCACGGCGGACCTAACGCATTCCTTCCGTAAGAAACCCCTGACGTTCAACCGTAAGCGGCCTCACTGTCTGCCGGGATTTGTCGTTGTTGGTCAAACGCCGCAACAAGTGCCAGAGTGCCGCCTGATCGTCGAACGACAACTGCCGGAAAGCCCCCAGCAAACCGGACTCATCGGCGCTCAGCCCCTCGAGCGGTGCCGGGGTGCGGATACCGCTGAGCACATAGAGTGCATCCACGCCCCGGGTTGCCAATGCCGCCAGGTAATCGACCCGCGGCGAGCGTTCACCACTCTCGTATTTGCCCTGGGCATTGGGTTCGACCCCACCGATATCGCCAAACACGCGCTGGGTCATCCCCAGACGCTCACGCTCTTCCCGCAGCCGCGGACCGATTCCATTCATGGGGGGCTCCTTATCCCTGATCACACTCATGTACGGCCTACCCACCTGCAGGCAGCCGTGAACGCCTGAGTTCACTATGCCGATGCTCACCAGTCGCGACAAGCCATCATTGAGCTATTAGTCGATCGTGCGCTGCATGCGCACAAAGCATTCGTCCTCACCCATTTCGACGAAGCCGTGGCGCTGGTAGAGCACGCGCGCCGGGTTGCTGCGAAACACCATCAGCCGCAGCAGCGGCAGGTGCCGCTGGCGGGCCCACAGTGCCAACTGCTCCAGCACCCAGCTGCCGACTCCACGCCGACGGTGCTCGGGTAACAGGTGCAACTCGCGGATGAACAGCGCCTGGCGGTCCTGGCTGAGGCTGCAGAAGCCGAGTACCGCGTCGCCTTCGGTCACCAGCCACTGCTCGCGCCAGCCCCAGGCTTCGTCGAAGGCTTCCTCTAGCCACAGCAGGTCATATTCGCGGTAGTACGGCAGCATGGCGCGGCGCGTGAGGTCGCGGGCGAAGGTGCGGTGGGTGTCGTTGGCGGGGGTCAGTTTCAGTGACATCACATTTCATACTCTTCGGTTTGCCAGGCCCGGCCCTATCGCCGGCAAGCCAGCTCCCACAGGTACAGCGATAGCCTTGAAGGCAGCGCAGTACCTGTGGGAGCTGGCTTGCCGGCGATAGGGCCAGTACAACGAACACCAATCATTGGGCGTAGCACACGGGCGAACTGCCGGGCCCACGCCGGTCCAGTTCGTCCTCCAGCCATTCAGCCAACACCCGGGCATTGTTGTGCTCGGTATCCTTGCCCGCATAAAGCAATGTCAGCGTGCCCTTTCCGGCCAGGTCCAGCAGCGGGTACCAGTGCTCGGGGTGGGCCGCCAGCTCTTGCTGGTAACGCTGGGTGAAGCCCGCGAAATCCACTTCACCCTGGTGAAACGCCTTGCGCAACTCATCCGAGGGTGCAACTTCGCGCAACCACTGCCCGTGCAGGTCTTCCTTGCGCTTGTTACGCGGCCACAGACGATCGACCAGCACGCGCTGACCGTCGTCTTGCTCAACCGCATCGTAGACACGCTTGCAGCGAATCATGGGTTTCTCCTGCCACTACCGTCCGTCTTGAGCCTAGATAAATCATTGATCGAGGTCACGGCCGGGTTACGAATTGTTTCTATGCTCAAGGCCTTCGGCACCCTTGCCACACCCCAACCGGAGCCATCATGGCAACCCCTTCACTGGCCAGTCTGCCGCAACTGGCCGAACGCGATGCCCGCCCGCAACTTGCCCACAAGCCCGGGCGTGCCACCCTGGTGTTGTTCTTCGGCCTGTTGCTGGCCGGCATTGCCTACACCGCCTGGAGCCTTAAACAGGATGTGACGGCCAGCGGCACGGTAATCACCACAGTCACACCATTCCTGCTGCTGGGCCTGGCGTTGCTGATTGCCCTGGGCTTCGAGTTCGTCAATGGCTTCCATGACACCGCCAACGCAGTGGCCACCGTCATCTACACCCACTCGTTGCCTGCCCCCGTCGCCGTGGTCTGGTCCGGGCTGTGCAACTTCCTCGGCGTGCTGCTTTCCAGTGGCGCGGTGGCGTTCGGCATCATCGCCCTGCTGCCGGTGGAGCTGATTCTGCAGGTCGGCTCCTCGGCCGGTTTCGCCATGGTCTTCGCCCTGCTGCTGGCAGCGATCATCTGGAACCTCGGCACCTGGTGGCTGGGCCTGCCGGCCTCATCCTCGCACACCCTGATCGGTTCGATCATCGGCGTGGGCGTGGCCAATGCCCTGATGCATGGGCGCGACGGCACCAGTGGCGTGGACTGGGCCCAGGCCAGCAAGGTCGGTTATGCCCTGCTGTTCTCGCCACTGCTCGGCTTTGCCTGTGCCGCCCTCTTGCTGCTGGCACTGCGCGCGCTGGTCAAGCGCAAGGCGCTGTACCAGGCGCCGGA
The DNA here is from genome assembly GCF_013305685.1 of Pseudomonas sp. 13159349. Classification (NCBI taxonomy): domain Bacteria; kingdom Pseudomonadati; phylum Pseudomonadota; class Gammaproteobacteria; order Pseudomonadales; family Pseudomonadaceae; genus Pseudomonas; species Pseudomonas sp. 13159349. The sequence continues at coordinate 3,929,338 of NZ_CP045553.1, forward strand.
AGGCCAGAGACCGCCACCGTGGTGGATCCGCGGCGTACTGATCCTGACCTGCACCGGGGTGTCCTTTGCTCACGGCTCCAACGACGGCCAGAAAGGCATGGGCCTGATCATGCTGATCCTGGTTGGCACCCTGCCGATGGCTTACGCATTGAACAAGACCATGCCCAATGAACAGGCCCTGCAGTTTTCCGCGGTCGCCGAGGTAACCCGCCAGGCACTGGTGCGCGGCGCCCCGCAAGCAGCACCGGCCGACCCACGCCAGGTGCTGACCACGTTCATTGCCGAGCCCAGGGCCAACCCGCAACTGATACCGGCGCTGGCGGCGCTGACCGGCATGATCGGCGAAGAGGTCAAAGGTTATGGCTCGCTCAAGCGGGTACCGGCCGAAGCCATGGCCAACGTGCGCAACGACATGTACCTGACCAGCGAAGCCATCCGCCTGATCGAGAAGAACCAGCTGGTGGTATTCGATGCAGGTACACGCAGCCAGGTGCTGCTGTTCAAGACCCAGCTGGATGATGCCACCCGCTACATCCCGCTGTGGGTGAAAGTGGCCGTGGCCATCGCACTGGGGCTGGGCACCATGGTCGGCTGGCGGCGCATCGTGGTGACGGTAGGCGAGAAGATCGGCAAGACCCACCTCAGCTATGCCCAGGGGGCTTCGGCCGAAGTGGTGGCAATGTGTACCATTGGTGCGGCGGACATGTTCGGGTTGCCGGTGTCGACTACCCATGTGCTGAGTTCCGGGGTGGCCGGGACCATGGTGGCCAACGGGTCGGGGATTCAGAAGCGCACGCTGGTCAACCTGCTGATGGCCTGGGTGCTGACCTTGCCGGCAGCAATGCTGTTGGCCGGCAGCCTGTACTGGCTGCTGCACCACATTTTCTGAGCCTGAAAACAGTTTCGCCTTCACTGGCCCTATCGCCGGCAAGCCAGCTCCCACAGGAACACCACAGACCTCAAGCCCTGTGCATTCATTACCTGTGGGAGCCGGCTTGCCGGCGATAGGGCCCTTACAGCCAACCTCAACCTGGAATTTTCAGCCCGCGTTGCACGGCCGGCCGCTCGAGGAACGCCGCCAGCACCCGCTGCACTTCCTTGAACTGATCGAAGCCTACCAAATCTCTGGCGTTGTAACGCTCAACCAGGTTACGCACCCACGGGAAAATCGCGATATCGGCAATGCTGTACTCGTCGACCATCCATTCCCGGCCTTTCAGATGCCGGTCCAGAACACCGAGCAGGCGCTTGGACTCGTTGACATAACGGTCCCGCGGGCGCTTGTCCTCGTATTCCTTGCCAGCAAAGAAATGGAAGAATCCGACCTGGCCAAACATCGGCCCGATGCCACCCATCTGGAACATCAGCCACTGCAAGGTCTGGTAACGCTGGGCCGGGTCCTGGCTGAGCAACTGGCCGCTCTTCTCTGCCAGGTACTGCAGGATCGCCCCCGACTCGAACAGCGGCAGCGGCCGGCCGCCAGGGCCATTGGGGTCGAGGATGGCGGGGATCTTGTTGTTGGCGCTGAGCGAGATGAACTCGGGGCTCAGCTGGTCATCGTTGTCGAAGCTGACCTTGTGCGGCTCATAGGCCAGGCCGATCTCTTCGAGCATGATCGACACCTTGACGCCGTTGGGCGTCGGCAACGAATACAGCTGCAGGCGCTCGGGGTGTCTGGCGGGCCACTTGCGGGTAATGGGAAAAGCACTGAGATCGGTCATGATCAACCTGGCCTGGGGAATGAACCTCTCACTCTAGAGACATCCCCGGCCGCTGACCATCACCGACCACTCATCAGCACCAGCGGCTCAGGCCTGGCCGTGGGCCTTGAGCTTGAGCTTTTCGGTATCGACGCGAACGAACACCGAGTCGGCAGTCACTGTCAGCACATCGTCGGCCCAGACTTCGCAGAGCACCCGGGTCTTGCGCCCTACCTCACCTTCCACACGCGCCTTGAGCAACAATTCGACACCCATGGGCGTGGGCTTGAGGTAGTTCAGGCCAAGGCTGCCAGTGACACAGTCGATGCGCGGCAGGCTGCCCGCTTCGCGACCTTCGTTGCGGTAGTGGTAAGCCATTGCCGTCCAGTTGGAGTGGCAGTCGACCAGCATCGCCAGCAGCCCGCCATAGACCAGACCGGGCCAGCCGATGAAGGTGCTGTCGGGCGCGTGCCGGCACACCAGGTGGATGCCGTCGGCGTCCCAATGGCTTTGCAGGTGCAGGCCGCTGGGGTGGGAACAACCGCAGCCGTAGCAAGTGCCGTCGGGTGCGGCGAGGGCCTGGAGGGAAAGGGAGTGGTCGTTCATACGCTTCCTGTGCTTATTGATATGGGGGGGCGCGCAACGCCCCCACATTAAAACAGAAACATCAGGCCGTCTGGGCAACCACCCTGGCGCGCCGCTGGGTCAGCGAAACCAGCAGGATGAACGCGGTCACCCCGGCGGTCATCAGCGTCTCGTAGCGGTAGGCATCGCTGAACAGCATGTAGCCCAGCACCATGACGATGGTGCCGATCACCAGCCAGGTCAGCCATGGGAACAGCCACATCTTCAGCTCCAGCGGCCGCCCTTCGCGCTCGGCACGGGCCCGCATGCGCAGCTGCGAAACGGCAATCACCAGGTACACCAGCAAGGCGATGGCGCCGGTGGTGGACAGCAGGAAGCCGAATACCTTGCCCGGGAACACATAGTTGACGAAGCACCCGGCAAAGCCGGCCAGGGTCGAGAAGATGACCGCCACGGTCGGTACGCCCGAGCCGGAGATACGCTTGGTAACGCTCAGCGCCTGGCCACGGGCGCCCAGCGAATAGAGCATGCGCGACGCAGTGTACAGGCCCGAGTTCATGCAGCTGGTCACGGCCACCAGCACCACGATATCCACCAGCAGCTTGGCGCCCGGCACGTTCAGCACTTCCAGCACGCGCTGGAACGAACCTACCGCTTTGAGGCCCGGGTCGTTCCACGCCACAAGCGACACCACAAGGAAGATCGACGCCAGGTAGAAGATGGCGATGCGGTACACAACAAGGTTGGTAGCGCGGCGGATCTTGTCTTTCGGGTTGGCGGTTTCGTCAGCGGCAATGGTGACGATTTCGGCGCCGAAGAACGAGAAGATGGTGATCAGCACGCCACCGAGCACGGTGCCGAAACCGTTGGGCATGAAGCCGCCGTTGTCCCACAACCGGCTGACCCCGGACACCTCGGCCAGCGGCCAGACGCCGAATACCGCCAGGCTGCAGACCACGATGAAGGCGATGATCGCCACCACCTTGACCAGCGCGAACCAGTACTCGAAGGCACCGAAGTTCTTCACGCTGATCAGGTTGGTACCCGACAGCACCAGCATGATCAGGAAGGCGAACAGCCACGACGGCACGCCAGGGAAGTAGGCATGCAGGATGTCGGCGCCGGCAATGGCCTCGACCGGAATGATCAGTACCCAGAACCACCAGTACAGCCAGCCGATGGTAAAGCCCGCCCAAGGGCCGATGGCTTCGGAGGCATAGGTGGAAAACGAGCCGCTGTTGGGGTTGGCGATGGCCATTTCACCCAGCATGCGCATCACCAGCAAGACCAGCAGGCCAGTCATGGCGTAGGAGATGAGGATGGCCGGGCCGGCGGTGGCGATGGCGTTGGAGGAACCGATGAACAGGCCGGCGCCGATGATGCCGGCGATGGAGATCATGGATACCTGACGGGACGTCAGGCCGTGCTGCAGGGAGCGCTGTTTGTTGTTGTTTGGCGAAGCCATGAAGAACCCTCGAATGGGTCGGCCGCAGCGGGGCGGCTGAAGACTGGAGCAGAATTCTTATAAATTTCTGATGTTCGTTTTTGTTGTTTTGCAGATGCCGGAAGCGGGTACTGACCTCCTCTTCGCACGACCGGTTGTAATCGTTGATCCAGGTCAGTATTAATCTATAGGCCGAGGTCAACAAACGACCTTTTCGAAACACATGATTCCGTTATGGAATGAACTCCTTCCTTTTTTGCTCGGTATTTGCCCGTCATGTCCAAACGCCTGATGCCTTCGACCACCGCCCTTCAGTGCTTCGAAGCGGCCGCCCGCCACCTGAGTTTCACCCGCGCGGCCCAGGAACTGCACCTGACCCAGAGCGCCGTCAGCAAGCAGGTGGCGCAGCTTGAGGACATGCTGTCGCACTCGCTGTTCCAGCGCATTCGCCGGCGCCTGCACCTGACCCCGGCTGGCGCGCTATACCTCACCGAAGTGAACAAGATCCTCACCCAGATCGACATTTCCAGCCGCTACATCCTCAGCTACGGCGACGAGACCGAAGTGCTGCGCATCGCCACCCAGCCCACCTTCGGCGCGCGCTGGCTGGTACCCCGGCTGAAGGGTTTTGGCGACCGCTACCCGCGCATTCACCTGGATATCCGCAATGAGCTGGAGCCGTTCGACCTGGTGCAGGCCAAGGCCGACATTGCGTTTTTCTTCGGCCAGGGCACCTGGCCCGGGGCAACCTGCATCGAACTGTTCAGCGAGGAAGTGGTGCCGGTGTGCAGCCCGCAGCTGCTGGCCAACCACCGGTTCGACAGCGCCCAGGCGCTGACCGAACACCGCCTGTTGCAGTGCGTGTCGCGCCCGGAGGCCTGGCATGAATGGTTCCTGGGGCTGGGGCTGCATAGCCAGAACAGCTACCACGGCCCCCGCTTCGACACGTTCTACCTGTGCATCCGCGCAGCCATTGCCGGCTGCGGCATCGCCCTGATCCCGCGCTACCTGGTGGCCGAAGAGTTGAGCGAGGGCAAGCTGGTGGTGGCCTGGGACCACCCGGTGGCGAGCAATGGCCGGCACTTCATCGCCCATGCCGAGCATGCGGCCGAAGTGCCCAAGGTCAGGGCCTTCGTGCAGTGGATTCGGGAGCGGGTGGCCGAGGGGGATTGATTACTTCCTGCACTGGCCCTATCGCCGGCAAGCCAGCTCCCACAAGTACTCCACAGCCATCAAGACCTGTGCCGTACCTGTGGGAGCTGGCTTGCCGGCGATAGGGCCGGAATGGCAGATACAAAAACCAGCTAGTTCAAGAATCCAGGGAATGACCGCAATCGAATAATTCGTTTGCGGAATAACCTGCCAACACGCTTGGATAATAAGAAATTCGAACAAAGGTCCGCGTGCCCATGAATCAGGAAAGTATCAGCCAATCCATTGCCATCGTTCACCCGATCACACTTTCCCATGGCCGCAATGCCGAAGTCTGGGACACCGACGGCAAACGTTACATCGACTTCGTCGGCGGTATCGGTGTACTCAACCTGGGCCACTGCAACCCGGCCGTGGTCGAGGCGATCCAGGCCCAGGCCGCTCGCCTGACCCACTACGCCTTCAACGCAGCCCCCCACGGCCCATACCTGGCGCTGATGGAACAACTGAGCCAATTCGTACCGGTCAGCTACCCATTGGCCGGCATGCTCACCAACAGCGGCGCGGAAGCTGCGGAAAACGCCCTGAAAGTGGCCCGCGTTGCCACCGGCAAACGCGCCATCATCGCCTTCGACGGCGGCTTCCACGGTCGCACCCTGGCCACCCTGAACCTCAACGGCAAGGTCGCCCCGTACAAGCAGCGGGTCGGTGAATTGCCGGGGCCGGTGTACCACCTGCCCTACCCCAGCGCCGACACCGGGGTTACCTGCGAACAGGCCCTCAAGGCCATGGACCGCCTGTTCAGCGTCGAGCTGGCAGTGGAAGACGTGTCGGCGTTCATCTTCGAGCCGGTGCAGGGCGAAGGCGGCTTCCTCGCCCTTGACCCAGCCTTCGCCCAGGCCCTGCGCCGCTTCTGCGACGAGCACGGCATCCTGATCATCATCGACGAGATCCAGTCAGGTTTCGGCCGCACAGGCCAGCGCTTCGCCTTCCCGCGCTTAGGGCTCGAGCCCGACCTGCTGCTGTTGGCCAAGAGCATTGCTGGCGGCATGCCGCTGGGTGCGGTGGTCGGGCGCAAGGAGTTGATGGCAGCGCTGCCCAAGGGCGGCCTGGGTGGCACCTATTCAGGCAACCCGATCGCCTGTGCGGCAGCCCTGGCCAGCCTGGCGCAGATGACCGACGAGAACATCGCTACCTGGGGTGAGCGCCAGGAGCAGGCAATCGTGCGCCGCTTCGAGCATTGGAAGGCCTCGGGCCTGAGCCCGTTCATCGGCCGCCTCACCGGCGTCGGCGCCATGCGCGGGATCGAGTTCGTCAATGCCGACGGCAGCCCGGCACCGGCGCAACTGGCCAAGGTGATGGACGCGGCGCGGGCCAAGGGCCTGTTGCTGATGCCCAGCGGCAAGGCGCGGCACATCATCCGCCTGCTGGCACCGCTGACCATCGAGGCCGAAGTGCTCGAGGAAGGCCTGGATATCCTCGAGCAGTGCCTGGCCGAGCTGAACTGATACTTACAAGCCCAGCTCTGCGGGAGTGAGCATGTCGGACTCGAAGGCAATCCAGCCGCCTTCGAGTTCGGCGTGCCCGTTGACGATCGGGCCGTAGTAGGTCAGGCCGTTCTCCAGGGTCACGCAGATGTGCGTGGCGTTCTTTTCGGGGGCTGCGAGCGTACCGACGAAATGCACCTTCTTCAGCGTTTCGGTCACCGCTTCCAGGCCAACGCGCATATTGGGGTTTTCCGAGGCCTCGGCGTCGCCGCCACGGTCTTCGGCGCTGACGGTGATGGTGGCGATGTACGGGTACTTGGTGCTCAAGCGGGTTACCTCTGTGGGTGTGTAGGCGTATGGGCGCGTAGAGTACGGCAGGTGATCTCCATTGTCTCTACTGGCCTCTTCGCGGGCACGCCCGCTCCCACAGGGATCGCATGTTGCTCAGGTCGTGCACAGCACCTGTGGGAGCGGGCGAGCCCGCGAAGAGGCCGGGCCTGCAAAAGGTGATCTGAATGCCCCGATCTGTTAGGGTGCCCGCCGATGCACGCCACACCACACGAGGATCCCGAGTGAGCGCCGAAGAACCCCTGATCGCCGACCTGTTCGAAGTCGACAAACGCCTGTCCCTCAAGCCCGTGGTGGACTTCAACAGCTACCTGCGCAACGCCTTCGGCGAAGGCCCGTGCCGTTGCCATCGCTGCACCGAAGGGGGCGACCAAGGCACCTACAGCCACGCCCACACCTTCACCTTCGACGGTCGCCAATGGCACCGCCGCTTTGCCAGCACCTCCGGCAGCGACGTCGCCCAGGCCCTGAAAAAGGCCTGGCTTTCGTACACCAAGGCCGATCTCAACCTGGTCGGCGCACTGGACCTGGCCACTCTCAAGACCTTCACCGAAGCCGCCCTGCACACGCGCCTGCTGGCCCTGCTGCCAGCCAGCGGCCTGGCCCGCGAAGTGGATGGCCAGTGGCAGCTGCAAGCCCAGGCCGACTGACGGCCCGGCGGTAAAGCAGGATTCTCCCGTTCTGCTACCGTGGGAGAATCCGCTCATCCGCAGGTAGTCCGCCATGGCCCGTACAACGCCCATCGAGCTGTATCGCAATATCGGTATCGTCGCCCACGTGGACGCCGGCAAGACCACGACCACCGAGCGGATCCTGTTCTACACCGGGGTCAACCACAAGATGGGCGAAGTGCACGATGGTGCCGCGACCATGGACTGGATGGCCCAGGAGCAGGAGCGCGGTATCACCATCACCTCGGCGGCGACCACTGCCTTCTGGCAGGGCTCGACCAAGCAGTTCGCCCACAAGTATCGCTTCAATATCATTGACACCCCGGGCCACGTCGACTTCACCATCGAGGTGGAGCGCTCGCTGCGCGTGCTCGATGGCGCGGTAGTGGTGTTCAGCGGCGCGGACGGGGTCGAACCGCAGTCCGAGACCGTATGGCGCCAGGCCAACAAGTACCACGTGCCCCGCCTGGCCTACATCAACAAGATGGACCGCCAGGGCGCCGACTTCCTGCGCGTGGTCAAGCAGATCGACCAGCGCCTGGGCCACCACCCGGTGCCGATCCAGCTGGCCATCGGCAGTGAAGAGAACTTCATCGGCCAGATCGACCTGGTGAAGATGAAGGCCATCTACTGGAACGATGCCGACCAGGGCACCAGCTACCGCGAAGAAGACATCCCTGCCGAGCTGCAGGCACTGGCCGACGAGTGGCGCGCGCACATGGTCGAGGCAGCGGCCGAGGCCGATGACGAACTGCTCACCAAGTTTCTCGAAGGCGAAGCGTTAAGCATCGAAGAGATCAAGGCCGGCCTGCGCAAACGCACCTTGAACAACGAGATCGTGCCGACCATTCTAGGCTCGTCGTTCAAGAACAAGGGCGTGCCGCTGATGCTCGACGCGGTCATCGACTACCTGCCCGCCCCGTCGGAGATCCCGGCCATCAAGGGCACCGACCCGGATGACGAAGAAAAGCACCTGGAGCGACACGCCGACGACAGCGAGCCGTTCTCGGCCCTGGCATTCAAGATTGCCACCGACCCGTTCGTCGGCACCCTGACCTTCGCCCGGGTCTACTCCGGCGTGCTCAGCTCCGGCAACGCGGTGCTCAACTCGGTAAAGGGCAAGAAGGAACGCATCGGCCGCATGGTGCAGATGCATGCCAACCAGCGGGCTGAAATCAAGGATGTGTGCGCCGGCGACATCGCCGCGCTCATCGGCATGAAGGACGTGACCACCGGCGACACCCTGTGCGACATGGACAAGCCGATCATTCTCGAGCGCATGGACTTCCCCGACCCGGTAATTTCCGTGGCAGTGGAACCAAAGACCAAGGCCGATCAGGAAAAAATGGGCATCGCCCTCGGCAAGCTCGCCCAGGAGGACCCGTCATTCCGCGTGCGCACCGACGAGGAGACCGGCCAGACCATCATCTCGGGCATGGGCGAGTTGCACCTGGACATCATCGTCGACCGCATGCGCCGCGAGTTCAACGTCGAGGCCAACATCGGCAAGCCACAGGTGGCCTACCGAGAGAAAATCCGCAACACCTGCGAGATCGAGGGCCGCTTCGTCCGCCAGTCCGGCGGCCGGGGCCAATACGGCCACTGCTGGATCCGCTTCGCCCCCGGTGACGAGGGCAAGGAGGGCCTGGAGTTCATCAACGAGATCGTTGGCGGCGTGGTACCACGCGAATACATCCCGGCTATCCAGAAAGGCATCGAGGAGCAGATGAAGAACGGCGTGCTGGCCGGCTACCCGCTGATCAACCTGAAGGCGGCGGTGTACGACGGCTCGTACCACGATGTCGACTCGAACGAAATGGCCTACAAGATTGCCGCCTCGATGGCCACCAAGCAGCTGTCGCAGAAAGGTGGGGCGGTGTTGCTGGAGCCGGTGATGAAGGTGGAGGTGGTGACCCCGGAGGAGTACCAGGGTGACATCCTCGGCGACCTGAGCCGGCGCCGCGGGATGATCCAGGACGGTGACGAAACACCGGCCGGCAAGGTGATCCGTGCCGAGGTGCCGCTGGGCGAGATGTTCGGCTATGCCACCTCGATGCGCTCCATGACACAGGGCCGGGCCAGCTTCTCGATGGAGTTCACCCGTTATGCCGAGGCACCGGCGAGCATTGCCGATGCCATCGTCAAGAAGAACCGCGGGGAGTGATTCGTTCGCCTGTGCTGCCCTCTTCGCGGCTATAGCCGCTCTCATAGAACAACACATGACTCATTGGTTCGGCGAGGTTCTGTAGGAGCAGCCTTGTGCTGCGAAGAGGCCGGTACTGATAAAGCCTGTCTGTTGCTTGTACCAGCCTCTTCGCAGCACAAGGCTGCTCCTACAAAGGCCGCGTCAGACGAGCGATATTTGTTCTCTGCGCGACAGCGCAGCCCAAAAGGGCTGGGTAATCTCCCACAGGGAATGCATACCCCCTGTAGGAGCGGCTTTAACCGCGAAGAGGCCAGCACAGGCAACAACCCTTCTCAGTGCTGCTCCCCAGCCCGCTTCAGCAGCTTCTTGCAGCGCTCGGACAGATGCACCACCCGCAACTGCTTGCCCGCCCTCGCATACCGCTCTCGCAAGGTCTTCAACGCCGCAATCGCCGAATAATCGACAAAGCTCAAATGCTGGCAATCCAGGGTCACCTTGTCCGGGTCGTTAGCCGGGTCGAACTGGTTCAGGAACACCGTAGTCGAGGCAAAGAACAGCGTGCCATGCACCTGGTAATGCTTGCCCTCCTCTGCATCCTCATGGCTGTCGGCATACAGCTCCCGCGCATGCTGCCAGGCAAAGTTCACCGCCGCGATGACGATGCCGAACAGCACCGCCACGGCCAGGTCGGTGAACACCGTGACCACGGTCACCGCAATGATCGCCAGCACATCGCTCAGCGGCACTTTGTGCAGCACCCGCAAAGACGCCCAGGCAAAGGTCTGCTGCGCCACCACGAACATCACCCCGACCAGCGCCGCCAGCGGAATACGCTCGATCAACGGCGACAGGAACAACACGAACAGCAAGACCATAACCCCGGCCACCACCCCCGATAGCCGACCACGGCCATTGGAGCTGAGGTTGATCATGGTCTGGCCGATCATCGCGCAACCACCCATGCCACCGCACAGGCCGGAAACCATGTTGGCCGCGCCCAGCGCCACGCACTCGCGGTCCGGGTAGCCACGGCTCTCGGTGATTTCATCGGTCAGGTTGAGCGTAAGCAGGGTCTCAAGCAGCCCGACCATGGCCATCAGCACCGCATAGGGGGCGATGATCTTGAGGGTCTCGAGGTTCCACGGCACCTCCGGCAGGGCCAGCTGCGGCAGGCCACCGGCGATGCGCGCCATATCGCCCAGGGTGCGTGTGGGCAGGCCAAGCAGGTACACCAGCAAACCAACGCCAAGGATCGCCACCAGCGCTGGCGGCACCGTACGGGTCAACTTCGGCAGCACGTAGACCACCGCCATGGTCAGCGCCACCAGTCCAATCATCAGGTACAGCGGCGTACCGCTGAGCCAGTGCCCGCCCTCCTTGAAGTGTTCCAGTTGGGCCAAGGCGATAACGATGGCCAGGCCGTTGACGAAGCCGAGCATCACCGGGTACGGCACCAACCGCACCAGCTTGCCCAGGCGCAACAAGCCGAACAGCATCATCACTACGCCGCCCAGCAAAACCGTGGCCAGCAGGTACTGCGCACCGTGCTGCACCACCAGGGCAACGATCACCACCGCCATCGAGCCGGCGGCACCGGAAATCATCCCCGGTCGACCACCGAAAAGCGCCGTCAGGGTGCAGATGATGAAGGCGCCATACAGGCCCATCAGCGGGTTCAGGTGAGCCACCAGGGCAAAGGCGATGCACTCGGGCACCAAGGCGAACGAGGTGGTCAGGCCGGCGAGCACGTCGGCGCGAAGTCGGGCGGGTTTCATGGGCATCCTGTGAGGCGGTCCGGGCGGACGGTACAAAAACAAGGGGCGCGATGTTACGGAATTTGTCTGACAGCGGCCACCGCTCAAGGGGTTTTGTAACGTGAAACCAGCAGAAGCCGGGCAAATTTGCCATCATGAACATTCCACCTGCGGAGATCATGGACATGCCGCTACGCCCCCTATTCGCCGCCTTGCTGCTGGCCGCCAGCCTCACTGCCCAGGCCGCCACCGAGGTATTGCCGCTACAACACCGCAGCAGCGCCGAACTGCTGCCCGCCGCCCAGGCATTCATCGGCAAGGACGGCACGGTCAGCGCCTTCGAGAACAAGCTGATCGTCAACGCCAGCCCCGAACGCATCGACGACCTGCGCACCCTGCTGCAACAACTGGATACCGCACCCAAGCGCCTGCTGATCAGCGTCGACAACAACGACAGCAACTTCCAGGACAACCGTGGCAACGCGCGCGTCATCCACTATGGCACCAGCAACCGTGACGGCGGCATGCAGCAGATTCAGGCCAGCGAAGGCCAGCCGGCGCTGATCCAGATTGGCCAGAGCATCCCGATCACCAGCACCAGCACCGACGGCTACGGGCGCATCCAGAGCAATACCGAATACCGCAACGTGACCCAAGGTTTCTACGTCACCCCCAGCTTGAGTGGCGATACGGTTCGTCTGCAAATAAGCACCAATAATGACCGTATCAGCCAGGAACGTGCTGATGTAGTGAAAGTACAAAGCACCGACACGACCATCACCGGCAAGCTCGGAGAATGGATCACCCTGGCGGGCTACAACCAGCAGAGCCAAGCCGACCGTAGCGCATCAAGCCACAGTTACAGCACCCAACGGGGTGAAAACATGACTTTGCGCGTCAAAGTCGACCTTCTCGACTGATCCCAGGCAATTCAAGGCCTCGACCAAAGGCCTTGAAACTGACTGCCAAGTCGCATTAGACCAAAGATGTAGTAAGTGAAAAAAACCACTACAAAACATTTGACAGGGTCTTTTTCCCAAGGGCATGATGGCCTCGCTCCCGCTAATCAGGGGCCCTGGCAAGGGCCTTCGAGGCGCGCTCCTCCCACCCCTGGAGGCGTCTCGTGTCTATACGGCCCACAAGGCGGTTCGACGGGATTGCGACTGCAACGAAGAAGTTGTCCCGAGGGACGGAAGCGCATCACCGCAGTACTGGCAATCGCGTAGCACCGCAGCAAGGCAACCACGAGCCAACCTGCCGGAGCATCCTTTCGCCTGGCCTGCACACCCTTCCCCTTCGAGCCTTCGCGTTCGCCGCCGCACTCCTGCGAACAGGACAGCCGCCAGCTCCTGATCTGCTCCGAGCATCAGCACAATTACCCCAAGATCGATGCGACGAGGTTTATTTCCATGGCACTGACACGCGAACAGCAAATTGCAGCCCTCGAGAAAGACTGGGCCGAGAACCCGCGCTGGAAAGGCGTGACCCGTACCTACACCGCCGCTGATGTCGTTCGCCTGCGTGGCTCCCTGCAGCCGGAGCACACCCTGGCCCGCCTGGGTGCAGAAAAACTGTGGAAGTTGGTCACCGAAGGTGCCCACCCGTCCTTCCGCCCAGAAAAAGATTTCGTCAACTGCATGGGCGCCCTGACCGGCGGCCAGGCAGTGCAGCAGGTCAAGGCCGGCATCCAGGCCATCTATCTGTCCGGCTGGCAGGTTGCCGCCGACAACAACTCGGCCGAGTCCATGTACCCTGACCAGTCGCTGTACCCGGTCGACTCGGTACCGACCGTGGTCAAGCGCATCAACAACGCCTTCCGCCGCGCCGACCAGATCCAGTGGAAAGCCGGCAAGAACCCGGGTGACGATGGCTACATCGACTACTTCGCACCGATCGTGGCCGACGCCGAAGCCGGTTTCGGTGGCGTACTGAACGCCTACGAGCTGATGAAGAACATGATCGAAGCAGGCGCCGCCGGTGTGCACTTCGAAGACCAGCTGGCCTCGGTGAAAAAATGCGGCCACATGGGTGGCAAGGTACTGGTACCGACCCAGGAAGCCGTGCAAAAGCTGGTGGCAGCGCGCCTGGCAGCTGACGTATCGGGCGTGCCGACCATCATCTTGGCCCGTACCGACGCCAACGCCGCCGACCTGCTGACCAGCGACTGCGACCCGTACGACCAGCCGTTCGTGATTGGCGAGCGCACCCGTGAAGGCTTCTACAAGGTACGCGCCGGCCTCGACCAGGCCATCGCCCGCGGCCTGGCCTACGCGCCGTACGCCGACCTGATCTGGTGCGAAACCGCCAAGCCGGACCTGGACGAAGCCCGCCGCTTCGCCGAAGCGATCAAGAAGGAGTATCCGGACCAGATCCTGTCGTACAACTGCTCGCCTTCCTTCAACTGGAAGAAGAACCTGGACGACGCGACCATCGCCAAGTTCCAGCGCGAGCTGTCGGCAATGGGCTACAAGCACCAGTTCATCACCCTGGCCGGCATCCACAACATGTGGCACGGCATGTTCAACCTGGCGCACGACTACGCCCGCAACGACATGACCGCCTACGTGAAGCTGCAGGAGCAGGAATTCGCTGACGCCAACAAAGGCTACACCTTCGTGGCGCACCAGCAGGAAGTGGGCACTGGCTACTTCGACGACATGACCACCGTGATTCAGGGTGGCGCATCGTCGGTGACTGCACTGACCGGTTCGACCGAGGAAGAGCAGTTCCACTGATAGTGGGTTGCTGTTGAAGAAAGGCCCGAGGCTTGTTAAAGCCCCGGGCCTTTCTTTTGGGTCTGTACCCAGAAATACACGGAACCTGTAGGAGCGGCCTTGTGTCGCGAAAGGGCTGCAAAGCAGCCCCAGCATTTTTTGCCTCGATGCTTAAATCCTGGGGCCGCTCTGCGGCCCTTTCGCGACACAAGGCCGCTCCTACAAAGCAATCGCGAAGCCCTGCAATACCTCAGTGCTTCATGCCCAGCTCCGCATCATCCATCAGCGCCTTGGCCATCGCGCTCAGATAGTGGGCGGCCCAGATCATCATCGGTTTCTCATCCATCAGGCCGGTGATGGTCAGTTCGCGCACGTAACCCATCAATTCCGAAGACTGCTCGCGGGCGTCACGACAGGGAATGCCTGACTCGATGCGGAACAGTGGGTGGGTGCCGTTTTCGCCTTGGTAGAACGTGGTCTTGCCGACAGTGAATTGGGTGTCTTCTGTGGTCATTTTTGAATCCCCTGAAAATTCTCGACTGCCTGGACGGGCCCTTTCGCGGGTAAACCCGCTCCCACAGGGACTGTGCAAGCCTTGAAGACTGTGGTGATCCTGTGGGAGCGGGTTCACCCGCGAAGAGGCCCGCCCAGACAACACATCACTCAAGCCTCAGTGCAAAGTCCGAGGCTCAGCGGGCATCTGCACCTGGATCAATGCCGACTCAAGCAAAGCCCGCAGCGCCTCAAGCTCATGCATCGAGGTCATCATCAGGATCGACGCCGGTGATTTGGGCTGCACCAGCAAGGCCTTATGCACCACGGTCGCCGCGCACAGTGCGTAGTCGGTGGCCTGGATCAGGGTGTCTTCGAGGGAATGGGGGTTGTGGGGTGGATCGGGGACAACTTTCAGCATGACTCGCTCCTTTCTTTCCTGTTTGGCTACCATCCGCCCGCTGTCAAACGGTTGGGTGGCAGCTATGCGCGGGTTGACAGACCGGTGGAAAGAAAGAAAGACCGGCGCACGCGAGCGTGCCCACACGCACAGCCGCCATTGAGGCAAAGCGAGTGCACCTTCTTTCAATTCCGGCCTGTCAAAGCCGTGTCGTTGATGTGCAACGGCACGCCGAGACTAGAGCGCTGCCACAGCAGCCGCAACGGAAAAAAGGCGGCAAGAGTATGTTTGGGAAATGGCCTACATGGAAGGGGTTAAATCCGACATCTCAGGTGTTCTGCGCCCGGTTGCGTCAGGGCGGCGAGGTGCCTGCCTTGGTTTTTGCGGTGTTGCATAGATCGAGCGCCGCCCGCGCGGCGCTCGGTCTCACAGGCGCCACATTCCTTTCATCAAGCCCATGGCAGCCCCAACACAATCCAAAGGCATCACCGGCAAAACCCACGATCAGGTCTATGCTTGAGGCAGCCCAGCCGCAAGGACCGCCCATGCCTCGCCCAAGCCACCTGATGATTCTCGCCTTGGCCGCCGCCACCCTCTATATATATGCACTGGCCAGCGACAACACCTTGCTCGCCCTCCTGGCCAAACCGATCCCGGTACTGACCCTGATCGCCTGGCTGCGCAGCACCCCTGCCACACCTTATCGCCAGTGGATCACCCTAGGCCTGGCACTCTCGGTACTCGGCGACATCCTGCTGGCCATCCCCGCCGACCTGTTCGTGTTCGGCCTTGCTGCCTTCCTCTGCGCCCACCTGGCCTACCTGCGCGCCTATTGCAGCCAGACCCTGCGCCCAGCCCTGCCCGCACTGCTGCTGAGCGGCATCACCGGCATCACTCTGCTCGGCGTACTGGCCAGCCGCGGCCTCGGCCCACTACTGATCCCGGTCGTGCTCTACGCCTTGGCCATCAGCGCCATGCTCTGGCGCGCCCTGGCCTGTGGCGGGCTCGCCGCGCTCGGCGCCTGCCTGTTCGTGCTTTCCGACAGCCTGATCGGTATCGACCGCTTCGTCAGCCCGTTCGCCGCCGCGCCGTACCTGATCATCCTCACCTACTGGCTCGGCCAATGGGCGATCGCTTCATCAGCCAGTCATCGCTCAATCGGTAAAGTATTGACCCAGGGCGGGGCAAGCGGCGTCAGAAGCTGCTAGAACAGGCGTTTTTTGCATTTGCAAGTAGGGGGAATCGCCAGATGAACTTTACAAGACACAGAACAACGGAAATATCAGACATGAGATCAAATGATATTAATTATCATTTCGAAACTTGCAATTCGTTACCATTCGCAGGAAACATAATTAACAAAACCGCACGCAATGCCCGAATCTCAAGGCTTTCAGCCAGTTACAAGCGGCTTTTGTACTTAATCCTACGAATAAATTTGCTACAGAAATTTTACTTGCACGGGGTTTACCCATAAAATCAGCGCGATTGATTCAGCTGCGACATTTGGTCACTGCATGTGCGACACCAGGTCGCCGCTCTACACTTATTTCAGACTGCAGAGCTGGGTCTCTGTATAAGGATCTCTAGCATGTCCGATTCGGCAGGACTCATCGCCCACAACTGGGGCTTTGCCATCTTCCTCCTGGGTGTCGTCGGCCTGTGCGCCTTCATGCTCGGCCTTTCCAGCCTGCTCGGTAGCAAGGCCTGGGGCCGCGCCAAGAACGAACCCTTCGAATCCGGCATGCTGCCCGTCGGCAGCGCCCGCCTGCGCCTGTCCGCCAAATTCTATCTGGTCGCGATGCTGTTCGTGATCTTCGATATCGAAGCCCTCTTTCTCTTTGCATGGTCTGTGTCCGTCCGCGAAAGCGGCTGGACCGGATTCGTCGAAGCACTCGTTTTCATAGCAATTCTGTTGGCTGGTCTTGTCTACCTATGGCGCGTCGGGGCACTTGATTGGGCTCCCGAAGGTCGCCGCAAGCGGCAAGCGATGCTGAAACAATGAGGCTTTGGCATGCAATACAATCTCACCAGAATCGATCCGGATGCGCCCAACGAGCAGTACCCGGTCGGTGAACGGGAAACCGTCACCGATCAACTGCTGGAGGACCAGGTCCACAAGAACATCTTCATGGGCAAGCTTGAAGATGTGCTGCGTGGCGCGGTCAACTGGGGTCGCAAGAACTCCCTCTGGCCGTACAACTTCGGCCTGTCCTGCTGCTACGTGGAAATGACCACGGCCTTCACGGCACCCCACGACATCGCCCGCTTCGGCGCCGAAGTCATCCGGGCATCGCCGCGTCAGGCCGACTTCATGGTCATCGCCGGTACCTGCTTCGTCAAAATGGCGCCGATCATCCAGCGCCTGTACGAGCAGATGCTCGAGCCGAAATGGGTAATTTCCATGGGTTCGTGCGCCAACTCCGGCGGCATGTACGACATCTACTCGGTCGTTCAGGGGGTCGACAAGTTCCTCCCCGTGGACGTCTATGTGCCCGGCTGCCCGCCACGCCCTGAGGCTTTCCTGCAAGGCTTGATGCTGCTGCAGGAGTCGATCGGCCAAGAACGACGCCCGCTTTCCTGGGTTGTTGGTGATCAAGGTATTTACCGTGCCGAGATGCCAGCCCAGAAAGACCTGCGTCGTGAGCAGCGCATTGCAGTAACCAACCTGCGCAGCCCCGACGAAGTCTGATCCAGCGACCTGCCGCCCGCTCCCCTGGAGCCGGCGGCCTGGCTTCATTCTTAACGTTGACCCAAAGCGACCGAGACCATGACAGCGGACAACGCTATTTTCATTCCGCCCTACAAGGCTGACGACCAGGATGTGGTCGTCGAACTGCACAACCGTTTTGGCGCCGAAGCATTCGTCGCCCAGGAAACCCGCACCGGCATGCCCGTGCTGTGGGTCAAGCGCGAGCAGCTCAAGGAAGTGCTGAGCTTCCTGCGCGGCGTAGCCAAACCGTACAGCATGCTGTACGACCTGCACGGCGTCGACGAGCGCCTGCGCACCCAGCGCCGCGGCCTGCCAGCCGCCGACTTCAGCGTGTTCTACCACCTGCTGTCGATCGAGCGTAACAGCGATGTGATGATCAAGGTGTCGCTCAGCGAAGGCGACCTGAACCTGCCGACCGTGACCGGTATCTGGCCGAACGCCAACTGGTACGAGCGCGAAGTCTGGGACATGTTCGGCATCGACTTTGCCGGCCACCCGCACCTCAGCCGCATCATGATGCCGCCCACCTGGGAAGGCCACCCGCTGCGCAAGGACTACCCGGCCCGCGCTACCGAGTTCGATCCCTACAGCCTGACCCTGGCCAAGCAGCAGCTTGAAGAGGAATCGGCACGCTTCAACCCTGAAGCCTGGGGCATGAAGCGCCAGGGCGCCAACGAGGACTACATGTTCCTCAACCTCGGCCCCAACCACCCTTCCGCGCACGGTGCCTTCCGTATCGTCCTGCAGCTGGACGGTGAAGAGATCGTCGACTGCGTACCGGACATTGGCTACCACCACCGTGGCGCCGAAAAAATGGCCGAACGCCAGTCCTGGCACAGCTTCATCCCCTACACCGACCGTATCGACTACCTCGGCGGGGTAATGAACAACCTGCCGTACGTGCTCGCGGTCGAGAAGCTGGCCGGCATCAAGGTGCCACAGAAGGTCGACACCATCCGCGTGATGCTGGCCGAGTTCTTCCGTATCACCAGCCACCTGCTGTTCCTGGGTACCTACATCCAGGACGTCGGCGCCATGACCCCGGTGTTCTTCACCTTCACCGACCGCCAGCGCGCGTACACCGTGATCGAAGCGATCACCGGTTTCCGCCTGCACCCGGCCTGGTACCGCATCGGTGGCGTTGCCCACGACCTGCCGCGCGGCTGGGACAAGCTGGTCAAGGACTTCGTCGAATGGCTGCCCAAGCGCCTCGACGAGTACGAAAAGGCCGCCCTGCAGAACAGCATCCTCAAGGGCCGTACCATCGGCGTTGCCGCGTACAACACCAAGGAAGCCCTGGCCTGGGGTACCACCGGTGCCGGCCTGCGTGCCACCGGTTGCGACTTCGACCTGCGTAAAGCCCGCCCCTACTCCGGCTACGAGAACTTCGAGTTCGAAGTACCGCTGGCCCACAACGGCGATGCCTACGATCGCTGCATGGTCCGTGTCGAGGAGATGCGCCAGAGTATCCGCATCATCGACCAGTGCCTGCGCAACATGCCGGAAGGCCCGTACAAGGCGGATCACCCGCTGACCACGCCGCCGCCGAAAGAGCGCACCCTGCAGCACATCGAAACCCTGATCACGCACTTCCTGCAAGTCTCGTGGGGCCCGGTCATGCCGGCCAACGAGTCGTTCCAGATGATCGAGGCGACCAAGGGCATCAACAGTTACTACCTGACGAGCGATGGCGGCACCATGAGCTACCGCACCCGGATCCGTACCCCGAGCTACCCGCACCTGCAGCAGATCCCTTCGGTGATCAAAGGCAGCATGGTCGCCGACCTCATTGCGTACCTGGGCAGTATCGACTTCGTTATGGCTGACGTGGACCGCTAAGCATGAACAGCACGCTTATCCAGACAGACCGTTTCGCCCTGAGCGAAACCGAGCGCTCGGCCATCGAGCACGAAATGCATCACTACGAGGACCCGCGCGCGGCGTCCATCGAAGCCCTGAAGATCGTCCAGAAGGAACGTGGCTGGGTGCCGGACGGCGCCATCCACGCCATCGGCGAAGTACTGGGCATCCCGGCCAGCGACGTCGAAGGTGTCGCCACCTTCTACAGCCAGATCTTCCGTCAGCCGGTCGGCCGCCACATCATCCGCGTGTGCGACAGCATGGTCTGCTACATCGGCGGCCATGAATCCGTGGTCAGCCAGATTCAAAGCGAACTGGGCATCGGCCTGGGCCAGACCACCGCCGACGGCCGCTTCACCCTGCTGCCGGTATGCTGCCTGGGCAACTGCGACAAGGCCCCGGCGCTGATGATCGACGACGACACCTTCGGTGACGTGCAGCCGGCTGGTGTTTCCAAATTGCTGGAGGGTTACGTATGACCATTACTTCCTTCGGCCCGGCCAACCGCATCGCGCGCACGGCCGAAACCCACCCGCTGACCTGGCGCCTGCGTGACGACGGCGAGCCGGTCTGGCTTGCCGAGTACGAATCGAAGAACGGCTACGCTGCCGCCCGCAAGGCGCTGGCGCAGATGTCGGCCGACGACATCGTGCAAAGCGTCAAGGACTCCGGCCTCAAGGGGCGCGGTGGTGCAGGCTTCCCCACTGGCGTGAAGTGGGGCCTGATGCCCAAAGACGAATCCATGAACATCCGCTACCTGCTGTGCAACGCGGACGAAATGGAGCCGAACACCTGGAAAGACCGCATGCTGATGGAGCAACAGCCCCATCTGCTGGTAGAGGGCATGCTGATCAGCGCCCGCGCCCTGAAGGCCTACCGTGGCTACATCTTCCTGCGTGGCGAATACACCACCGCAGCGAAGAACCTGAACCGCGCCATCGAGGAAGCCAAGGCCGCCGGCCTGCTGGGCAAGAACATCCTCGGCAGCGGTTTCGATTTCGAGCTGTTCGTGCACACCGGTGCCGGCCGCTACATCTGCGGTGAAGAAACCGCACTGATCAACTCGCTGGAAGGCCGCCGCGCCAACCCGCGCTCCAAGCCGCCCTTCCCTGCCGCCGTGGGCGTGTGGGGCAAGCCGACTTGCGTGAACAACGTCGAAACCCTGTGCAACGTCCCGGCCATCGTCGCCAACGGCAACGACTGGTACAAGTCGCTGGCCCGTGAAGGCAGCGAAGACCACGGCACCAAGCTGATGGGCTTCTCCGGCAAGGTGAAGAACCCGGGCCTGTGGGAACTGCCTTTCGGCGTCACCGCCCGCGAACTGTTCGAAGACTACGCCGGCGGCATGCGCGACGGCTTCAAGCTCAAGTGCTGGCAGCCAGGTGGCGCCGGTACCGGCTTCCTGCTGCCCGAGCACCTCGACGCGCAGATGTACGCCGGCGGCATCGCCAAGGTCGGCACCCGTATGGGTACCGGTCTGGCAATGGCGGTGGACGACAGCATCAACATGGTTTCGCTGCTGCGCAACATGGAAGAGTTCTTCGCCCGCGAATCGTGCGGCTGGTGCACCCCATGCCGTGACGGCCTGCCATGGAGCGTGAAGATGCTGCGCGCACTGGAGAAAGGCCAGGGCCGCGCCGAAGACATCGAGACGCTGCTGGGCCTGGTCAACTTCCTCGGCCCTGGCCGTACCTTCTGTGCTCACGCACCAGGTGCCGTCGAGCCGCTGGGCAGTGCCATCAAATACTTCCGGTCCGAGTTCGAGGCCGGTGTCGCTCCAGCTGCGGCTGGCGATGCCCTGCGCCCCGACCTGGCCAAGCCAATCCAGGCCGGGCCGATCGTGGTCGGCGCATAACAAGATGATTAGGCGGGTGGTCCGTGCCACTCGCCAGCTTGCCGGCAGGCCCGAGAAATCGTGGCGTGTCGCAAGCTCACCGATTTCCATTAGCCACGCCCGCTCACGCGGGCCAACGAAGAACTTTGAACAATGGCCACTATCCACGTAGACGGCAAAGCGCTCGAAGTCAACGGTGCAGACAACCTGTTACAGGCCTGTCTGTCGCTCGGCCTCGACATCCCTTATTTCTGCTGGCACCCGGCGCTTGGTAGCGTTGGCGCCTGCCGGCAGTGCGCGGTCAAGCAGTACACCGACGAGAACGACACCCGCGGTCGTATCGTCATGTCCTGCATGACCCCTGCCTCCGACGGCACCTGGATCTCCATCGACGATGAAGAGTCCAAGGCGTTCCGCGCCAGCGTCGTCGAATGGCTGATGACCAACCACCCGCACGACTGCCCGGTGTGCGAGGAAGGCGGTCACTGCCACCTGCAGGACATGACGGTAATGACCGGCCACAACGAGCGCCGCTACCGTTTCACCAAGCGTACCCACCAGAACCAGGACCTCGGCCCGTTCATCGCCCATGAGATGAACCGCTGCATCGCCTGCTACCGCTGCGTGCGCTACTACAAGGACTATGCCGGTGGTACCGACCTGGGCGTTTACGGCGCCCACGACAACGTGTACTTCGGCCGCGTCGAAGACGGCGTGCTGGAAAGCGAATTCTCCGGCAACCTGACCGAGGTCTGCCCGACCGGCGTGTTCACCGACAAGACCCACTCCGAGCGCTACAACCGCAAGTGGGACATGCAGTTTGCCCCGAGCATCTGCCACGGCTGCTCCAGCGGCTGCAACATCAGCCCGGGCGAGCGCTACGGCGAACTGCGTCGGGTGGAAAACCGCTTCAACGGCTCGGTAAACCAGTACTTCCTGTGCGACCGTGGCCGCTTCGGCTATGGCTACGTCAACCGCAAGGATCGCCCACGCCAGCCACACCTGGCCGACGGCACCAAGCTTGGCCTGGACGCCGCCCTGGACAAGGCCGCCGACCTGCTGCGCGGACGTACCATCGTCGGTATCGGCTCGCCACGCGCCAGCCTGGAAAGCAACTACGGCCTGCGTGAGCTGGTCGGTGCCGAGTACTTCTACTCGGGTATGGAAGCCGGCGAACTGGCCCGCGTACGCCTGGCCCTGAACGTGCTGAACAACAGCCCGCTGCCGGTCCCGACCCTGCGCGACATCGAAGACCACGACGCCGTGTTCGTGCTCGGTGAAGACCTGACCCAGACCGCTGCCCGCGTCGCCCTGGCCGTGCGCCAGGCCACCAAGGGCAAGGCCGAGGCCATGGCCGAAGCGATGAAGGTGCAGCCGTGGCTCGACGCCGCCGTGAAGAATATCGGCCAGCACGCGCTGTACCCGCTGTTCATCGCTTCGCTGGCTGAAACCAAGCTGGACGACGTCGCCGAAGAATGCGTGCACGCCGCCCCGGCCGACCTGGCCCGCATCGGTTTCGCCGTGGCCCACGCCATCGACCCGAGCGCCCCTGCCGTCGAAGGCCTGGACGCCGAAGCGAAAGCCCTGGCCCAGCGCATCGCCGACGCCCTGGTCGCGGCCAAGCGCCCACTGGTCGTAGCCGGTACCTCGCTGGCCGACCCCGCGCTGATCGAAGCCGCCGCCAACATCGCCAAGGCGCTGAAGCTGCGCGAGAAGAACGGCTCGCTGAGCCTGGTGGTGCCTGAAGCCAACAGCCTCGGCCTGGCCATGCTCGGTGGCGAGTCGGTCGATGCCGCGCTGGACGCGGTCATCAGCGGCAAGGCCGACGCCATCGTCGTGCTGGAAAACGACCTGTACGCCCGCGTACCGGCCGCCAAGGTCGATGCAGCCCTGGCCGCGGCCAAGGTAGTGATCGTTGCCGACCACTCGAAAACCCCGACTGTCGACCGCGCCCACCTGGTGCTGCCGGCCGCCTCGTTCGCCGAAGGCGACGGTACCCTGGTCAGCCAGGAAGGCCGCGCCCAGCGCTTCTTCCAGGTCTTCGACCCGCAATACCTGGACAGCAGCATCCAGATCCACGAAGGCTGGCGCTGGATGCACGCCCTGCGTGCCACCCTGCTGAACAAGCCGGTCGACTGGACCCAGCTGGATCACGTCACCAGCGCCTGCGCCGAAGCCGCCCCGCAACTGGCCGGTATCGTCAACGCCGCGCCAAGCGCCGCGTTCCGCATCAAGGGCATGAAACTGGCCCGTGAGCCGCTGCGCTACTCCGGCCGTACCGCCATGCGCGCCAACATCAGCGTGCACGAGCCGCGTACTCCGCAAGACAAGGACACCGCGTTCGCCTTCTCCATGGAAGGCTACTCGGGTTCGGCCGAACCGCGTCAGCAAGTGCCGTTCGCCTGGTCGCCGGGCTGGAACTCGCCGCAAGCCTGGAACAAGTTCCAGGACGAGGTCGGTGGCCACCTGCGTGCAGGTGACCCGGGCGTACGCCTGATCGAACCGCAAGGCGACCGCCTGCACTGGTTCAATACCATTCCGGGCGCCTTCAACCCGGCCCGTGGTACCTGGACTGCCGTGCCGTTCTTCCACCTGTTCGGCAGCGAAGAAAGCTCCTCGCGCGCCGCACCGGTACAAGAGCGCATCCCGGCAGCCTACGTGGCCCTGGCCAAGTCCGAAGCCGACCGCCTGGGCGTCAACGACGGTGCCCTGCTGAGCCTGAACGTTGCCGGTGTGGCTCTGCGCCTGCCGCTGCGTATCAATGAAGAGCTGGGCGCTGGCCTGGTCGCGTTGCCGAAAGGCCTGGCCGGCATTCCGCCTGCCATCTTCGGTGCATCCGTCGAAGGTCTGCAGGAGGCAGCACAATGAGCTGGTTCACCCCCGAAGTGATCGATGTGATCCTGACCGTGCTGCGGGCCATCGTGGTCCTGCTGGCGGTGGTGGTCTGCGGCGCGCTGCTCAGCTTCGTCGAGCGCCGCCTGCTGGGCTGGTGGCAGGACCGTTACGGTCCGAACCGCGTCGGCCCGTTCGGCATGTTCCAGATCGCTGCCGACATGCTGAAGATGTTCTTCAAGGAAGACTGGAACCCGCCCTTCGTCGACCGCGTGATCTTCACCCTGGCACCGGTAGTGGCCATGAGCGCCCTGCTGATCGCCTTCGTGGTCATCCCGATCACCCCGACCTGGGGCGTCGCCGACCTGAACATCGGCCTGCTGTTCTTCTTCGCCATGGCCGGCCTGTCGGTCTACGCGGTGCTGTTCGCCGGCTGGTCGTCGAACAACAAGTACGCCCT
This sequence comes from Pseudomonas sp. 13159349, assembly GCF_013305685.1. Taxonomy (NCBI): domain Bacteria; kingdom Pseudomonadati; phylum Pseudomonadota; class Gammaproteobacteria; order Pseudomonadales; family Pseudomonadaceae; genus Pseudomonas; species Pseudomonas sp. 13159349. The sequence goes on from NZ_CP045553.1 coordinate 3,953,930, forward strand.
GCTGGGCAGCTTGCGCGCCTCGGCACAGACCGTGTCGTACGAAGTGTTCCTGGGCCTGGCGCTGATGGGCGTGGTGGTGCAGGTGGGTTCGTTCAACATGCGCGACATCGTTGAATACCAGGCCCAGAACCTGTGGTTCATCATTCCGCAGTTCTTCGGCTTCTGTACCTTCTTCATCGCTGGCGTCGCCGTGACTCACCGTCACCCGTTCGACCAACCCGAAGCGGAACAGGAACTGGCCGACGGCTACCACATCGAGTATGCCGGCATGAAATGGGGCATGTTCTTCGTCGGTGAGTACATCGGCATCATCCTCATCTCGGCGCTGCTGGTAACCCTGTTCTTCGGCGGCTGGCACGGCCCGTTCGGCATCCTGCCGCAACTGTCGTTCCTGTGGTTCGCGCTGAAGACCGCGTTCTTCATCATGCTGTTCATCCTGCTGCGCGCATCGATCCCGCGCCCACGCTATGACCAGGTGATGGACTTCAGCTGGAAGTTCTGCCTGCCGCTGACCCTGATCAATTTGCTGGTGACCGCTGCGATCGTGCTCTACAACACGCCAGCCGTCGCGGCCCAGTGAGGATTTGACCCATGTTCAAGTATATCGGCGACATCGTTAAGGGCACCGGCACCCAGCTGCGCAGCCTGGCAATGGTGTTCTCCCACGGGTTCCGCAAGCGCGACACCCTGCAGTACCCCGAAGAACCCGTGTACCTGCCGCCGCGCTACCGCGGCCGCATCGTCCTTACCCGCGACCCCGATGGCGAGGAGCGCTGCGTAGCGTGCAACCTCTGCGCGGTGGCCTGCCCGGTCGGCTGCATCTCGCTGCAGAAGGCCGAGACCGAGGACGGCCGCTGGTATCCGGAGTTCTTCCGCATCAACTTCTCGCGCTGCATCTTCTGTGGCCTGTGTGAAGAAGCGTGCCCGACCACCGCGATCCAGCTGACTCCGGATTTCGAAATGGCCGAGTTCAAGCGTCAGGACCTGGTGTACGAGAAAGAAGATCTGCTGATCTCCGGCCCCGGCAAGAACCCTGACTACAACTTCTACCGTGTTGCCGGCATGGCAATCGCTGGCAAGCCGAAGGGCTCTGCACAGAACGAAGCCGAGCCGATCAACGTGAAGAGCTTGCTCCCATAAGGACAGAAAGATGGAATTCGCTTTCTACTTCGCATCCGGGATCGCCGTGGTCTCCACCCTTCGGGTGGTGACCGGCACCAACCCCGTGCACGCCTTGCTTTACCTGATCATTTCGCTGATTTCCGTGGCCATGATCTTCTTCGCCCTGGGTGCGCCGTTCGCCGGCGCCCTGGAAGTGATCGCCTACGCCGGCGCCATCATGGTGCTGTTCGTGTTCGTGGTGATGATGCTCAACCTCGGGCCGGCTTCGGTCGCCCAGGAACGGGGCTGGCTCAAGCCCGGTATCTGGGCCGGGCCGGTGATCCTCGCCGCCCTGCTGCTGCTGGAGCTGCTGTACGTGCTGTTCGTCACCCCGAGCGGCGCCGGCATCAGCGGTACCACCGTGGGCCCGAAAGAAGTCGGCATCAGCCTGTTCGGCCCTTACCTGCTGGTGGTCGAACTGGCTTCGATGCTGCTGCTGGCCGCGGCCGTCACCGCCTTCCACCTGGGCCGCAACGAGGCGAAGGAGTAAATCATGGGTGCTATCCCTCTCGAGCATGGTCTGGCGGTCGCCGGCATCCTGTTCTGCTTAGGTCTGGTTGGCCTGATGGTCCGCCGCAACATCCTCTTCGTGCTCATGAGCCTGGAAGTCATGATGAACGCCTCTGCCCTGGCGTTCGTCGTCGCCGGTGCCCGTTGGGTCCAGCCCGATGGCCAGGTGATGTTCATTCTGGTGATCAGCCTGGCAGCCGCCGAGGCCAGTATTGGCCTGGCCATCCTGCTGCAGCTGTATCGCCGCTTCCACACTCTCGACATCGATGCTGCCAGTGAGATGCGCGGATGAACCTTCTCTTCCTGACTTTCGTCTTCCCCCTCGTCGGCTTCCTGCTGCTGTCGTTCTCGCGCGGGCGGTTCTCGGAGAACCTGTCCGCCCTGATCGGCGTCGGCTCGGTAGGCCTTTCGGCCGCCACCGCCGCCTACGTCATCTGGCAATTCAATGTCGCCCCGCCTGAAGGCGGCGCGTACAGCCAGCTGCTGTGGCAGTGGATGTCGGTGGACGGCTTCGCGCCGAACTTCACCCTGTACCTGGACGGCCTGTCGGTCACCATGCTCGGCGTTGTCACCGGTGTCGGCTTCCTGATCCACCTGTTCGCTTCCTGGTACATGCGTGGCGAAGCCGGTTACTCGCGCTTCTTCGCGTACACCAACCTGTTCATCGCCAGCATGCTGTTCCTGGTGCTGGGCGACAACCTGCTGTTCATCTACTTCGGCTGGGAAGGCGTGGGCCTGTGCTCGTACCTGTTGATCGGTTTCTACTACAGCAACCGCAACAACGGTAACGCGGCACTCAAGGCATTCATCGTCACCCGTATCGGCGACGTGTTCATGGCCATCGGCCTGTTCATCCTGTTCGTCCAGCTGGGTACCCTGAACGTGCAGGAACTGCTGGTGCTGGCACCGCAGAAGTTCCAGGCTGGCGACACCTGGATGGTGCTGGCAACCCTGATGCTGCTGGGTGGTGCGGTCGGTAAATCGGCCCAGCTGCCACTGCAGACCTGGCTGGCCGACGCGATGGCCGGCCCTACTCCGGTCTCCGCGCTGATCCACGCGGCAACCATGGTGACCGCGGGCGTGTACCTGATCGCCCGTACCAACGGCCTGTTCCTGCTGGCGCCGGACATCCTGCACCTGGTAGGGGTGGTCGGTGGCGTGACCCTGGTACTGGCCGGCTTCGCCGCGCTGGTGCAGACCGACATCAAGCGTATCCTCGCCTACTCGACCATGAGCCAGATCGGCTACATGTTCCTGGCCCTGGGCGTTGGCGCCTGGGACGCGGCGATCTTCCACCTGATGACCCACGCCTTCTTCAAGGCCCTGCTGTTCCTTGCCTCCGGTGCGGTGATCGTTGCCTGCCACCACGAGCAGGACATCTTCAAGATGGGCGGCCTGTGGAAGAAACTGCCGCTGGCCTACGCCAGCTTCGTGGTCGGTGGCGCTGCCCTGGCTGCCCTGCCGATCGTGACCGTGGGCTTCTACTCCAAGGACGAGATCCTCTGGGAAGCCTTCGCCAGCGGCAACACCGGCCTGCTGTACGCCGGCCTGGTCGGTGCGTTCATGACCTCGCTGTACACCTTCCGCCTGATCTTCATCGCCTTCCACGGCGAAGCCAAGACCGAAGCCCACGCTGGCCACGGCATCAGCCACTGGCTGCCGCTGGGCGTGCTGATCGTGCTGTCGACCTTCGTCGGCGCCTGGATCACCCCGCCGCTGGCAGGTGTGCTGCCTGAAAGCGCCGGCCACGCCGGTGGCGAAGCCAAGCACGCGCTGGAGATCACTTCGGGCGCCATCGCCATCGCCGGTATCCTGCTGTCGGCCCTGCTGTTCCTGGGCAAGCGCCGCTTCGTCAGCGCCGTCGCCAACAGCGGTATCGGTCGTGTCCTGTCGGCCTGGTGGTTCGCCGCCTGGGGCTTCGACTGGATCTACGACAAGCTGTTCGTCAAACCTTACCTGCTGATCAGCCACATCCTGCGCAAGGATCCGGTTGACCGCAGCATAGGCCTGATTCCTCGCCTGGCTCGCGGCGGCCACGTCGCCATGAGCAAGACCGAGACCGGCCAGCTGCGCTGGTACACCGCTTCGATCGCCGTTGGCGCAGTGCTGGTACTCGGCGCTGTGGTAGTGGCCGCGGTATGACCATGAACCTTGCGAACCTTGCGACCCTGCAAAAGGAAACGAACCCGTCATGATTTTGCCTTGGCTGATCCTGATCCCCTTCATCGGCGGCTTCCTGTGCTGGCTGGGTGAGCGCTTCGGCGCCACCCTGCCGCGCTGGATCGCGCTGCTGACCATGTCCCTTCTGCTCGGCATCGGCCTGTGGCTGTGGGGTAACGGCGACTACACCCTGGCACCCGCTCCGGGCGCCGAGCCTGCCTGGGCCCTGGAATACAAAGTCCAGTGGATCCAGCGTTTCGGCATCAGCATCCACCTGGCCCTCGACGGCCTGTCGCTGCTGATGATCCTGCTCACCGGCCTGCTCGGTGTGCTGTCGGTACTGTGTTCCTGGAAAGAGATCCAGCGTCACGTCGGCTTCTTCCACCTCAACCTGATGTGGATCCTTGGCGGCGTGGTCGGTGTGTTCCTGGCCCTGGACCTGTTCCTGTTCTTCTTCTTCTGGGAAATGATGCTGGTGCCGATGTACTTCCTCATCGCGCTCTGGGGTCACAGCTCGTCGGACGGCAAGAAGACCCGGATCTACGCGGCGACCAAGTTCTTCATCTTCACCCAGGCCAGCGGCCTGATCATGCTGGTGGCGATCCTCGGCCTGGTGCTGGTCAACTACACCAACACCGGCGTGATCACCTTCAACTACAGCGACCTGCTCAAGGCCGAACTGCCAGCCGGTACCGAATACCTGCTGATGCTGGGCTTCTTCATCGCCTTCGCGGTGAAGCTGCCGGTGGTGCCGTTCCACTCCTGGCTGCCTGACGCTCACGCCCAGGCACCGACCGCAGGTTCCGTGGACCTGGCCGGTATCTTGCTGAAGACTGCGGCCTACGGCCTGCTGCGCTTCGCCCTGCCGCTGTTCCCGAACGCTTCGGCCGAGTTTGCGCCAATCGCCATGACCCTGGGCCTGATCGGTATCTTCTACGGTGCCTTCCTGGCCTTTGCGCAAACCGACATCAAGCGCCTGGTCGCCTTCTCCAGCGTCTCGCACATGGGCTTCGTGCTGATCGGTATCTATTCCGGCAGCCAGCAGGCCCTGCAAGGCGCGGTGATCCAGATGCTGGCCCACGGCCTGTCCGCTGCCGCGCTGTTCATCCTGGCCGGCCAGCTGTACGAGCGCTTGCACACCCGTGACATGCGCCAGATGGGTGGCCTGTGGCACCGCATCGCCTACCTGCCAGCCATCAGCCTGTTCTTCGCCGCCGCCTCCCTGGGCCTGCCCGGTACAGGCAACTTCGTCGGCGAGTTCCTGATCCTGATCGGCAGCTTCGCCAGCGTGCCTTGGATCACCGTGATCGCCACCACTGGCCTGGTGTTCGGTTCGGTGTACTCGCTGATCATGATCCACCGCGCCTACTTCGGCCCGGCCAAGACCGACACCGTGCTGGCCGGCATGGACGGACGCGAACTGATCATGGTCCTGGGTCTGGCGGTACTGCTGATCCTGCTGGGCGTGTATCCGCAGCCGTTCCTCGACACCTCTGCCGCCACCATGAGTGGTGTGCAGCAGTGGCTCGGTTCCGCTTTCACTCAACTCGCTTCGGCCCGGTAAGAGCGCTATGGAATTCACCACTCAACACTTCATCGCATTGGCGCCGATGCTGATCACCACCATCACCACGGTGGTGGTGATGCTGGCGATCGCCTGGAAGCGCAACCACTCGCAGACCTTCCTGCTGTCCACCGTGGGCCTCAACCTGGCCCTGCTGTCGATCCTGCCGGCGCTGAAGGTTGCGCCGCTGGCGGTCACCCCGCTGATCACCATCGACAAGTTCGCCTGCCTGTACATGGCGATCATCCTGGTGGCGACGCTAGCCTGCGTCACCCTTGCCCACGCCTACCTCGGTGAAGGCTCCAAGGGTTTCCCGGGCAACCGTGAAGAACTGTACCTGCTGCTGCTGATGTCGGCCCTCGGTGGCCTGGTGCTGGTCAGCGCCAACCACCTGGCCGGCCTGTTCATCGGCCTGGAGCTGCTGTCAGTACCGGTCTATGGCCTGGTAGCATATGCCTTCTTCAACAAGCGCTCGCTGGAAGCCGGCATCAAGTACATGGTGCTGTCGGCCGCAGGCTCGGCCTTCCTGCTGTTCGGCATGGCCTTGCTGTACGCCGACGCCGGCAGCCTGAGCTTCGACCAGATCGGCAAGGCCCTGGCCGCCACCAGCATGCCAAGCCTGGTGGCCCAGCTGGGCCTGGGCATGATGCTGGTCGGCCTGGCCTTCAAACTGTCGCTGGTACCGTTCCACCTGTGGACCCCGGACGTGTACGAAGGCGCCCCGGCACCGGTCGCCGCCTTCCTGGCAACCGCCAGCAAGGTTGCGGTGTTCGCCGTTGTCGTGCGTCTGTTCATGCTCTCCCCTGCTGCCAGCAGCGGCGCGCTGAGCACCGTACTGGCGGTGATTGCCGTGGCCTCGATCCTGATCGGCAACCTGCTGGCACTTACCCAGAGCAACCTCAAGCGCCTGCTCGGTTACTCGTCCATCGCCCACTTCGGTTACCTGGTCATCGCCCTGGTCGCCAGCAAGGGCCTGGCCCTGGAAGCCATGGGCGTGTACCTGGTCACCTACGTGATCACCAGCCTGGGCGCCTTCGGTGTCATCACCCTGATGTCCTCGCCTTACGGCGGCCGTGACGCCGATGCATTGTACGAGTACCGCGGCCTGTTCTGGCGCCGTCCGTACCTGACTGCGGTACTGACCGTGATGATGCTGTCGCTGGCGGGTATCCCGCTGACCGCCGGCTTCATCGGCAAGTTCTACATCATTGCCACTGGCGTCGAGTCGCACCTGTGGTGGCTGGTCGGTGCCCTGGTGATCGGTAGCGCCATCGGCGTCTACTACTACCTGCGCGTCATGGTCACCCTGTACCTGGTCGAGCCGAACCTGCGTCGCCACGACGCCCCGCTGAAGTGGGAACAGCGCACCGGCGGCGTCATGCTGCTGGCCATCGCCATTCTCGCCTTCGTGCTGGGTGTGTACCCGCAACCGCTGCTGGAAATGGTCCAGCAAGCCGGCCTGCAACTGATCGGCTGATCGCCTCGGCAAAACAAGACACCCCGCTTATGCGGGGTGTTTTTTTATCTGCACGCTTTTATCCGTGAGCATGAAGGCTTATTCACCAGGATTGTCCTGGACGGCCCCCGGCAGCGCTGCCTTGCGTAAATCACCGTTGGCCGAAGGCAGGTACACTTCCGGGTTGGGCATGCCGCTGGGCGAGAGCTCATGGGTCATCTCGAACTCGGCACGCACCGACCAGCCACAGGCCTCGTTGGTGCATTGCAAATAGGCGATCCGCAGGAAAATATGACGCCCTTCACTGGTGCGTATACGCATCCGGCTGTGGCAATGCGGGCAAACCAGCTTGTATGTACTCACGGCAAGTACCTGCAAGCATTGTTCGGGCTTACCTTCTGTGAGAATAGTCGTCCGGTTTTGTCAGTATTGGCTGCATATATAGGTGTATTCTTCAGTTTGATGCTTCTCATTGCAGGAATGCTCCTTAAAACGCAGGGCTGTATTCATAACGAGTAGTTTAAGCCCATGGAATATCATTAAACCAGTCATGGATATTTGTTATGAGTACCCACGTACTTGCTTCGGTGCTGACCAGGCTGAAGCTTCTGACCGCTACGGAATCTGACGCCGAGCTGTCCAGAGCGCTCTCGATCAGCCCGCAGACATTGAGCAGCTGGAAGGTGCGCGACAGCATTCCTTATTCACTTTGCATAGACATCGCCAGGCAGTATGCATGCTCACTGGACTGGCTTCTGCTGGGTGAACCCGAACGACATCGCGCAGGCCTGGACGACGAAGGCTGGGAACAGGACATGCTCGCGCGCCTGCGCACCCTGTCGCTTGCCGATCGCCAAGCCGTTCTCCTGCTGGTTCAGGACAAGCAACGCATCCAGCAGCTGGAGCGGCAATTGAGCGCGCTGACCAGTCGCTCGCCCAATGCCGCCAGCGGCTAGCCCCGGCGGCGCCAGCGCTGGATGAGTTCACGCGGGTCCAGCGTATCCAGCCAGACCATCACCTTGAGGCTGATGGGGATCACCACCACGGCAGCCACGAACCCCGCCATGCCACGGCTCAGCAAGGGCACCAGTGACGAAACCAGCGGCTCGAACAGATGGCCAACCCCACGGTCACGAACACCAACAAGAGTTTCTTGCCCAGCGTCAGGCGCCTGGCCGTGTTGGTGATCAAGCGGTCGCGCGCCGCACTCACCAGCAAAGCCCCCAGCAGCGCAGCGAACAGGACATTGCCATCCACGCCCAGCAACTCCACCAGCGCCGGGGCCAGGCTGTCGACAACAGATTTTTCAGTCATGGGCAGCCCCTCGGTGTGCGGCGGGCAGGTAGGCGGTCGAGCCCAGGTTACGCATGACCGCGGCTTCGACAAAGCGGATGTAGCACACCCGCAATGCACGCCCGTGGTCATGCCCGGCCACATCCTCGAGGCGCTTGTAGCCCCGTTCTCGCAACACCGCGCGCCAGCGCGCAAATTCGCGTGCCGCGTCGATGGCAGCGCAGCGTGCGGCCACTTCCAGCACAGCCTCACTGACAGGCCGCTTCAGGTTCAGGCGCTCACGCAGCCTGTCCAGTTCCACCCGTGGCCAGAAGGGGTCATGGCAATCGGCAAAACGCCGTAACCGAGGATCGTTGCCCATGCTTCACCCCCTCACTGCTCGGCCAGCATGCCGTAGCGAATGGCCTTGATCACCGCAGCCACCCGCGTGGGCACATCGAACTTGCGCAGGATGTTCGACACATGGAAGTTCACCGTCGATTCCTTGCATTCCAGGATCTGGCCAATCTCCCACGAGCTCTTTCCGTAGGCACACCACAACAGCACTTGCCGTTCACGTGGCGTCAGGCGAACCGGGGCGTCCGCCAGGGGTTGCTGCGAGTGTCGTGCGTTGTCAGTCATGTTTGAACTCCACGGGTGATTGAGCGAGGCATCGCTGCCGGTCTGCAATCACCTTACGAAGCGCAGGTCGCCCTGCTCCATCGCTGCGGCTTGTAAAGAACTTTCGTACAAAACCGTCTGACGAAGGTTGCGCGATATTTGTCGACTTTCCTCGTGCTCCAAGCGGCATTTCGCTCGTCTCAACGCCGTTGTCCATTCGCCTTTCGCCTGGAGTCGTACAATGCGTTGCGTTTTGCCCCCACCATCCTGCCTCGGCCTGCTGGCTGCTTTCGCTGCCTCCCAGCCCGCCCTGGCGGCACCTCCGGTCGAGTTGGGCCAGGTGCTGATTACCGATGAGGAGCAGAACGACCTGACTGCAGCCAGCGAACGCCTGCACGAAGTGCCGGGCGCAAGCAACCTGGTGGACATGCAGCGCGTGGGACAAGGCCGGGTTGCCAGCAACCAGGATGTACTGGCCTACCAGCCCGGGGTATTCGCCCAATCGGCGGGCAACGATGGCATCAAACTGTCGATCCGCGGTTCGGGCATCAACCGCGCACCGGGGGCCCACGGTTCCGGGGTGTACACGATGTTCGATGGCCTGCCCCTGACCGGCCCGGGCGGCACGCCCTACGAGCTGTTCGAGCCGCTGTGGCTTAGCCGTGCCGAAGTGCTGCGCGGCGCCAACGGCTTCGACCAGGGTTCCCTCGCCCTGGGCGGTGCGATCAACTACGTCACCCACACCGGCTACGACGCCGCGCCGCTGCAGGTGCGCTACGAAGTCGGCAGCCGCGGCTACCAGCATCGGCACATCAGCTCGGGGCAGGTACTGGGCAACCTCGACTACTACGTGGCCCTGACCGATTCGGAATATGAAGGCTACCAGGCGCACAGCAGCGGCAGTGCCAAGGGTGTGGCGGCCAATGCCGGCTACCGCTTCAACCCGAACCTGGAAACCCGCTTCTACCTGCGCTACCGGGAAACCGAGAACGAGTTGGCCGGGCGCCTGACCAAGGAACAGATCAAGCACCACCCCCGCGCCGCGAACCCGGCCTACCTGGCCCGCGACGACAGCCGCCCGCAACCGGGCAGTACCTGGGTGGGCAACAAGACCACCTTCTACCTCGACGACGATGCGCTCCTGGAAGCTGGCCTGGTCTACCACGACTACCCGATGGACCTGCGCGAAGGCCCGATGCGCCTGAAGGTGGCCTATACCGATGTGAGCGGCACCTTGAACTACTTCCGCCGTGACACTTTGTTCGGCCACGAGAGCAAGACCACCGTCGGCTGGCGCACCACCAAACATCTGCCCAACAGCGGTGCTTCACAGTTCACCCGTAATGGCGACGTGTTCGGTGAGCGCATCCGTGACTTCACCTACCAGGGCTCGGACACCGTGCTGCATGTGGGCAATGACCTGGAGCTGGTACCGAACCTGTGGCTGACCACTGGCCTGGCGATGATCTATACCCGCCGTGAAAGTGATGTCACTTACCACCCTGCCGGGGGCGGCAAAGTGAGCCAGCATGACTGGGACTATGCACCACGCCTGGGGCTGCGCTATGACATCAGCCCGGACTTGCAGGTGTACGGCAACCTGAGCCGCTCGGTCGAACCACCCCATCCCTGGGCCCTGATCTGGAGTGCGCCCACAGCCAACCAACCGATCGAGATGCAAAACCAGACGGCCACCACACTGGAATTGGGTGCACGCGGCGAATCGGCATTGGGGCATTGGGACCTGGCGTGGTACTACTCGCAGGTTCGCCATGAATTGCTGGCGGTGGAGATCGTGCAAGGCGCTCCGGCCAAGGAATTCAACGCCAGCGCCACCGTGCACCAGGGCGTGGAAGCCGGCCTCGACAGTACCCTGTGGGAACGCGCCGGTACTGGCAGGCTGAGTTTGCGCCAGGCCTACACCTTCAGTGACTTCCACTACCGCGATGACGACAAGTTCGGCGATAACCGCCTGCCGGGCATCCCCATGCACTACTACCAGGCCGAGTTGCGCTATGACTGGCCGAGCGGTTTCTACGCCGGGGTGAACACGCAGATGGCGTCGAAGGTGCAGGTGGACTACGCCAACAGTTACCACGCCGATGAATATGCCTTGCTCGGCGCACGCCTGGGCTGGGATTCACCGAAGCAGGACTGGCAGACCTGGCTGGACCTGCGCAACCTGACCAACAAGCGTTATGCGGCGACGGTGACACCTGGCTACAACGATGCCGGAAAGGATGAGGCCCGTTCGACGCCAGGCGAAGGCTTTGGCGTGTATGCCGGGGTTTCCTACAGCTTCCGCTAATCCGCTGCGCACAGCTTTTTGTAGGAGCGGCCTTGTGTCGCGAAAGGGCTGCGCAGCAGCCCCGGCAATTTATGTTGCGGAGCTGAAATCCTGGGGCTGCTGCGCAGCCCTTTCGCGACACAAGGCCGCTCCTACAGGGTTCGTGCGCTCAGCGATGATTGCTCAAGGCAGGTCAAACTGCCCTGTTCAACTTCACCCAGGAAGCGAACTTGTCGATAAACGCCTGCAAGAACGGTCGGGTCTTGTCACTGAGCTTGCCCGCATCGTCGAACAGGCTAGCCGCGCCGCCAATGTAGGCCTCGGGCATCTGCATGCACGGCATGTCCAGAAACACCAGCGACTGGCGCACGGCATGGTTGGCGCCAAACCCACCAATGGCACCAGGCGACACACTGACCACTGCCGCCGGCTTGCCACTCCAGGCGCTTTGCCCGTAAGGCCGCGAGCCCACATCGATGGCATTCTTCAGGCCGCCAGGTACCGAGCGGTTGTACTCCGGGGTGACGAACAGCACCGCATCACTGCGGCGGATCTCGTCGCGAAAACGCTTCCACGCTTCCGGCAGCGCTTCGGCCTCGACATCCTCGTTGTACAACGGCAAATCGCCAATCTCGACAATCTTCAGGGCAAGGCTGGACGGCGCCAGCTCCGAGAGTGCGCGGGCGATCTTGCGGTTGTAGGAGTCCTTGCGCAAGCTACCGACGACCACTGCTACCGAATACACCTGGCTCATGGCAATTTCCAACCTCTGCTGGGTAAAGGGACGTTGTAGTTATAGATGACCGTTCCTCGGCGCCTTGGTTTTTTTTCCACGGGGCGAAAACTTCCGACGCTGTTACACGGTCTATGCCTGCAGACATTTCCCACGTAATTCAGAGGTTTCCACCCAAATGGCAGCAGTAATGGTCGACCAATTCCACGCCCGTGACGCCGAAGGCCGCATCTACCCCGTGCACGAGTTCCAGGAGTCGACCCTGCAAACCGACGGCAGCACGCTGGGCGCGCCCATCACCACCTATCGCCTGGCCATCGGCGACAAGGTCAACCATCTGGGTGAAAACCGCTTCGAACTGGCGCGCAGCGGCGTCGAGATCATTCGCATTCCTTGATGCAGTCCACCGTGTAGCGGCCGCTTTCATTCTGCAGGCCGTGCACGTCGGCGACGAAACCTGGGAAGCCCTGGTTGAACGCCCGGGCGAAGGCCAGGTAATCGACTATCGAGCGGGTCGCCTCGGTAAACCGCTCCCCCGGCATGATCAACGGAATACCAGGCGGGTACGGCACCAGCATCACCGCTGCCACCCGCCCCAGCAGCGCCTCGATCGGCACCGCCTCCACCTCACCGCGCACCATCTGGTCATAGGCCCGGGCCGGGCTCACGGCTACCTCCGGCAAGCGCGTGAACAACCGTTTCAGTTGCTTGGCCGTGGCATTGGCGCGGTAGCAGCCATGCAACTGGTCGCACAGGTCGCGCAGGCCCATGCCCTGATAGCGCGAGGCATCGGCAGCCACCACGCTCGGCAGGCAGTTGCTCAGGGCGGTATTGCCGTCATAGTGGCGCTTGAACTCCAGCAACTCGGTGAGCAGGGTGCTCCACTTGCCCTTGGTGATGCCCATGGAGAACAGCACCAGGAAGCTGTACAGGCCGGTTTTCTCCACCACCAGCCCCCGCTCCCAGAGAAACTTGCTGACCACTGCCGCCGGGATGCCATGCTCGCCCAGTGCACCGCCCGCGCTCAGGCCCGGCATCACAAGGGTCACCTTCAGCGGGTCGAGCAGCACATAGTCATCCGCCACTTCGCCAAAGCCATGCCACTCCGCCCCCGGCTGCAGCAGCCAGTCCTGCGCGGCCAGGCGGTGGATGCCTTCGGCGCTCGGCGGCTGCCAGATGCTGAACCACCAGTCGTCGGCGGCGATGTGCTCGCGCAGGTTGGCCAGGGCACGGCGAAAGCTCAGCGCCTCGTCGAACATTTCTTGCAGCAGCGAACGCCCGGCCGGCCCTTCCATCATGGTCGAGGCCACGTCCAGCGAAGCGAGGATGCTGTACTGCGGCGAGGTCGAGATGTGCATCATGAACGCTTCGTTGAAGCGGTCACGGTCCAGCTGGCGCCTGGCCCCGTCCTGCACATGAATCATCGAGGCCTGGCTGAACGCGGCCAGCAGCTTGTGGGTGGAATGGGTGCTGAACACCAGCGGGCTGTCTGCCGCGCAGGCCGTGCCCATGGCATAGCGCCCGGTAAAGAACTCGTGGAATGCCGCATAGGCGAACCAGGCCTCGTCGAAGTGCAGCACCTCGACACTGGCGCCCAGGGTCTGCTTGATCAGCCCGGCGTGGTAGCACAGGCCGTCGTAGGTGGAGTTGGTCACCACCGCCAGCTTGATGCGCTGCCCGCGATCGCGAGCAAGAGGGTTGGCCTGGATCTTCGCCTGGATCGCCTCGGGGCTGAACTCGCTGAGCGGGATCGGGCCGATGATCCCGAGTTCGTTGCGCTCGGGGCACAGATAGAGGGGAATGGCACCGGTCATGATGATCGCATGCACCACCGACTTGTGGCAGTTGCGGTCCACCAGCACCAGGTCGTCGCGGCCGACCATGGCGTGCCAGACGATCTTGTTGGCCGTGGAGGTGCCGTTGATGACGAAAAAGGTGTGGTCGGCGCCAAAGTTGCGCGCAGCCCTGGCTTCGGCTTCGGCCAAGGGGCCGGTGTGATCGAGCAGCGAGCCCAGCTCCGGCACGGAAACGGACAGGTCCGAGCGTAGGGTGTTTTCCCCGAAGAACTGGTGAAAGGCCTGGCCCACTGGGCTTTTGCGATAGGCCACGCCGCCGCCGTGGCCCGGGGTGTGCCAGGAATAATTGGACTGCGCGGTGTGCTGCACCAGGGCCTTGAAGAACGGCGGCAGCAGGCCGTCCAGGTAGATATGTGCGGCACGCGCCACCTGGCGCGCAAGAAACGGCACGGTGTCTTCGAACAAGTACAGGATGCCACGCAGCTGGTTGAGCTCGCTCATGGCTTCGGCGGGGGCGTTTTCCAGGGTTACTTGTTCGCCCAGGGCGAAAATCGGCAGGCTGGGGGCGCGCAGGCGGGCCAGGCGGATCAGCTCGGCCATGTTCTGCAGCAGGTGGGTATTCTCGCCGACGCCCTCGGCGGCAATCAGCATGCAGGCCAGGCCATGGTGGGTGGCAGCGACCAGGCAGGCCTCGGCATGGTCGGCGGCGGCGAGGACGGCAAAGCCGTCCTGGCGCAGTTCCTCGGCGATGCCCCGCACACGCTCGCCAGCGACGCTGTCAACCTTGATGGCGCGGTGCACGATGAGGATGGGGAACTTGAGGTCCTTGTACATCAGGTGGCTACCTCCGAAGGACATGGCGTCTATTTCAGGGTAGTAGAACCTGTGTGGTCAGGACCGGTATCGCCTTCAAGACATGCGCAGGATCTGTAGGAGCAGCCTTGTGCTGCGAAGAGGCCATTTCTGCTGAAGAAGATCTGTTGCCCTACCGGCCTCTTCGCAGCACAAGGCTGCTCCTACAGGTACATCACCGGCTTCGGAACTTGTGATGAACCTGTGGGAGCGGGTTCACCCGCGAAAGGGCCGGAGCAGGCGAAAGATCAGCCAGCAGGTGTCTCGGTCAGAGCCTGCCACATGGATGGCCCACCCGCCGACTTGGCAATGGCCGCCAGGCGCTCGGCATGCGCTTCCAGCTCTTCGGCACTGGCCATGATCACTCGCCCTGGCACACGCCCGGTAATACGGCGAATCTCGCTGCCACCAGCACCCGACCCTTCATCCTCGGCTTCTGCCCCATGCGCGGCCAGCGACAGGCTGGTCTGGCCACCGGTCATTGCCAGGTAGACGTCAGCCAGCAATTCCGAGTCGAGCAATGCGCCGTGCAGCTCACGGCCCGAGTTGTCGATATCGTAGCGTTTGCACAGGGCATCCAGGCTGTTGCGCTGCCCCGGGTGGCGCGCGCGCGCCAGCAGCAGGGTGTCGAGGATGGTGCAGTGCTGCGAAATGTCCGCGCGGTCCTGCTGGCCCAGCAAGGCAAATTCGTTGTTGATGAAGCCAACGTCGAACGCCGCGTTGTGGATGACCAGCGTGGCGCCCTGGATGAACTCGAAGAACTCCTCTGCGACATCGCCAAAGCGTGGCTTGCCGATCAGGAAGGCATCGGTGATGCCGTGGACGTTGATGGCGCCCTCGTCACTCTCGCGGTCTGGCTGCAGGTAGACGTGGAAGTGCCGCCCGGTCAGGCGCCGGCCGATGACCTCGACACAGCCGATCTCGATGATCCGGTGGCCTTCGCTGACCGGCATACCCGTGGTTTCGGTATCGAGAATGACGAACCGTTTATCTTGCTGCTGCTCCACGCGGGGCGCTCCAACTTGCATCAGTTACAAAGGCCGGAATTGTACCCCAGCTCAACGCTTGGCGCGCACCTCATCGACCCCACGGTTGGCCAGCTGGTCGGCGCGTTCGTTTCCGGGGTGGCCGACATGCCCGCGCACCCACTTCCAGGTCACCTTGTGGCGGTTGACCTGCTCATCCAGCTGCTGCCACAGGTCGGCGTTCTTCACCGGCTCCTTGGCCGCGGTTTTCCAGCCGCGCTTCTTCCAGTTGGTCATCCATTCGTTGATGCCCTTCATCACGTACTGCGAGTCGGTGGTCAGCACCACTTCGCATTCGCGCTTCAGCGCCATCAAGCCCTGGATCGCGGCCATCAGTTCCATGCGGTTGTTGGTGGTTTCGCGTTCGCCGCCCCACAGTTCCTTCTCGACGCCCTTGTAGATCATAAGGACGCCCCAGCCGCCAGGGCCAGGGTTGCCCTTGCAGGCACCATCGGTAAACATCTCGACGCTTTCGCTCATGTACCACTCATGTTCAGTGCTTTTCAGTATCCGGGTTGGCCGCCGTGCGGTTGACCTTGGCAAGTGGCAGCGGCAGCAGCTTGCCCATCGGCTCGCGACGCTCCTGGCGCAACGGCCGCAGGCCCACCACCATCTTGCGCGCTACCAGCAGGTACACCCCGCCACCGGAACTCTGCCAGCCGCCAGCCACCCGTTCCCAGCCCGCCAGGCGCTGCTGCCAGGCCGGTGAGGCAAGCGGCGGACGATAGCACCCGAAGCGGCGTTTCTCCAGCGCGAAGCCCAGCAGGTTGAGCCAGTCGCCCACCCGTGACGGCGAGATGCAACGGGCCTTGCGCAGGGCGCCGTGGCTGAAGAAATGGCGCATGCCCCAGCTGCTCCAGGGGTTGATCCCGACGATCAGCAGGTGCCCGCCAGGGCGCACCGCGCTGGCCGCCTCGCGCAGCAGGCCGTGAGGCGAAAGGCAGAAATCCAGGCCATGCTGCAGCACCACCACGTCGGCGGCGTGCTCGCTCAGCGGCCAGGCCTGCTCCTCGCAAACAATCTCCACCCCCGGCAGCGGTGCACCGAGGCGCACGTTGCGCTGCACCTGGGGCGCGCTGGGCGGTGGCTCGGCGCAGGGCCCGTAGTGCACAAGGTAACCCCCGAAGAAGCGCCCGAGCTCTTCTTCCAGCAGTTTTTCCTCCTCCCTGAGCATCAGTTGGCCGAGTGGGCCGTTGAACCACTCACGGGCCAGGCTGATCAGCTTGACCCAGTCCGGGTCGGCCTGGGCAAAGGCTTGGTCGGTCATTGCGCTCTCCCTCGAAGGTTCTCGCACCGCGCCATCGCGGATAAGATGCCTTCATGTGCCACGCTAGGCGAATCGGATCCGCACCATGATACAGATCGATGCTCTCCCCGCTTTCTCCGACAACTACATCTGGTTGTTACAGGATACTGCCAAACGCCGCTGCGCGGTGGTCGATCCGGGTGACGCCGGCCCAGTGGAACGCTGGCTGTCGGCCAACCCCGGCTGGGTGCTGAGTGACATCCTGGTCACCCACCACCACAACGACCACGTCGGCGGCGTGGAAAGGCTCAAGCAGCTGACCGGCGCCCGGGTCTGTGGCCCGGCCCACGAGCGCATCCCCTGCCGTGACCTGGCGCTGGACGAAGGTGACCAGGTGACCGTGCTGGACGTGACCTTCCAGGTGCTGGCCGTGCCCGGCCATACCCTGGGGCACATCGCCTTGTTCAGCGACCAGCCGGCAACGCCGGTGCTGTTCAGTGGCGACACGCTGTTCGCCGCCGGTTGCGGGCGCATGTTCGAAGGCACTCCCGAACAGATGCAGCCAGCCCTCGCCCGCCTGGCAGCCCTGCCAGAGCAGACCGAGGTGTACTGCGCCCACGAATACACCATGAGCAACCTGCGTTTCGCCAAGGCGGTGGAACCCGAGAACCCGCACGTTCAGCAGCGGTTCGAGGACGTTACCCGTTTGCGTGCCGAAAATCGCATCACATTGCCATCAACGATCGGTCTGGAGCGCCTGACCAACCCCTTCCTGCGCACCTCTGAAACATTAGTTAAACAAAAAGCAGACGAATGGAAGGGACATTCAAACCCCTCGCATGTCGCTGTTTTTGCTGCCTTGAGGTCTTGGAAGGACACCTTCTGATAACCTCAAGATATATCGCAAGCGATGGTCAAAGGTTGACCAGGCCCGGAGCGGTTCCTAGAATCGCCGAAATTTTTCGCCCGGAAACCTGTGTCAGCCGATGTCTTCACGTAGCCGCAGAACCTCTCATTCCGTCGCCCTGACGCGCCTGGCCCAAATCAGTGCGCTGGCCCTGGCCGCCACCTTGGTGGGCTGCCAGAGCACCCGTCAGCTCGACGAATCCGATAGCGTTCGCGCGCACAACTACCAGGCGCGGATCAAGCACAAGCCTTCACCGCTGCTGGTAAAGCCGGCCGAACAGGCACCACAGGACGTGTGGGAACGCATGCGCCAGGGCTTCGCCCTGCAGGACAACATCGACGTCAACCCGCGCATCGAGCAGCAGCGCCTGTGGTTCGCCAGCAATCCAAGCTTCATCGAAAGCGCCGGTGAGCGTGGCAGCCTCTACCTGCACTACATCGTCGAGCGCCTCGAAGAACGCGACATGCCGCTGGAGCTGGCCCTGCTGCCAGCCATCGAAAGCGCCTACAACCCGATGGCCTACTCGCGCGCCCATGCCGCGGGCATGTGGCAGTTCATTCCGTCCACCGGTCGTCACTTCAACCTGCGCCAGACCAACTTCTACGATGGCCGTCGCGACGTGACCGCCTCGACCAACGCCGCACTGGACTACCTCAGCCGCCTGCACGACATGTTCAACGGCGACTGGTTGCTGGCCCTGGCTGCCTACAACGCCGGCGAAGGCACGGTCAGCCGAGCCATCGAGCGCAACGAGCGGCTCGGCCTGCCCACCGACTACTGGAACCTGCCGCTGCCGCAGGAAACCCGCGACTACGTGCCCAAGCTGTTGGCCCTGTCGCAGGTGGTACTCACGCCGCAAGCCTATGGCGTGAACCTGAACCCGATCGCCAACGAACCCTACTTCGAGGCGGTGGCCGTCAACGACCGCCTGGACCTGTCACGGGTAGCGGCCTTCGCCAACATCGACGAGGATGAGCTGATCCAGCTCAACCCGGCATTCAAGAAGCGCATGACCGTGGACGGCCCGCAGCAGCTGCTGGTACCCACTGCCAAGGCGCAGCTGCTGAGCGACAGCCTGTCCAACCTCAAACCCGAGCAGCTGGTCAGCCTGCAGCCGAACAAGGCCGTGTTCGCCCGCGCCGTGGCCGAAGCCAAGGCCCCAGTGGCGGCGCGCAGCTACCGGGTCAAGCGCGGCGACAACCTGGGCGCCATCGCCAAGGCCAACCGCGTTTCGGTCAAGGACATCAAGCGCTGGAACCGTCTCTCCGGCAACAACGTGCGCGCTGGCCAGGTCCTGGCCCTGCGCGGCGGCAGCGCGCCGAGCGCTGCTGGCAATCGGGTAGCCGCCTCCGGGCAGCGCTCCACGCAGTACAAGGTACGCAAAGGCGATTCGCTGTACCTGGTGGCCAAGCGCTTCAACGTGGAAATGAAACACCTCAAGCGCTGGAACCCGCGCAGCGGCCATGCCCTGAAGCCAGGCCAGACCCTGACCGTCTACCTCTCGCATTGATCCCCGCCTACCGCATTGACGCGGTGGCTGTAGGAGCGGCCTTGTGTCGCGATAGGGCTGCGCAGCAGCCCCAGATTATTGGAGGTGATGCCGATATCGCTGGGGCTGCTACGCAGCCCGATCGCGACACAAGGCCGCTCCTACAGCTACCGCGTCATTCCCATTGGACAGAAGCAGGCACGCCCGCCAACCCCACCTTCAAAACCTCTCTTTTTCCAACCCCACCAAGCTGTTACTGTACCCCGATCAAAGCCCAACGCCTCTGGATCGGATGCCGACTTGATACGTCCCCTCCTGCTGTCTCTCAGCCTGGCCTTGAGCTTTCCCGCAGCCGCGATGGTGAGCGAAAGCCACGGATACGCGCAGTTCGGCACGCTCAAGTACCCAGCCACATTCACCCATTTCGACTGGGTCAACCCGCAAGCGCCCAAGGGCGGCACCTTGCGGGCGATGGCTTTCGGAACCTTCGACACCCTCAACCCCTACACCTTCAAGGGGTCGAGCCCGATTACCACGCCCAATTTCCAGCAGTACGGCATCAGCGAGCTGAACGAGCCGCTGATGGTCGGCACCGGCCAGTACGACCCGTCCGGCGACGAACCGACCTCCAGCTACGGCCTGATCGCCCGCTCTGTGGAGTACAGCGAGGACCGCAGCTGGGTGGTGTTCAACCTGCGCCCGGAGGCCCGCTGGCATGACGGCAAGCCGATCACCTCGGCAGACGTGGCCTTCTCTTACCGCACGCTGCTCAAGGATGGCCACCCGATCTACCGCACCAACCTGCAGGAAGTGCAGCGGGTGGACATCCTTGGCCCGCTGCGCATCCGCTTCGTGTTCAAGCGCGCCGGCAACCCGCTGCTGATCCTGCGCCTGGGCGAAATGCCGGTGCTGCCCAAGCACTACTGGCAAAAGCGTGACTTCAAGGCCACCACCTTCGAGCCTCCACTGGGCAGCGGCCCCTACCGCATCACCCAGGTCCAGCCTGGGCGCCGGTTGGTGTTCGAACGGGTAAAGAACTACTGGGGCAAGGACCTGGCGGTGAACCGTGGCAAGTACAACTTCAACCGCGTGGAATACGAGTTCTACCGCGACGCCACGGTCGCCTTCGAAGCATTCAAGGCCGGCGAGTTCGACATCTATATCGAGCACCAGGCGAAGAACTGGGCCAACGGCTACAACTTCCCGGCCGTGCGCCGGGGCGAGGTGATCAAGGCGCAGATCCCGCACCGCATCCCCACGCAAACCCAGGGCCTGTTCATGAACAGCCGCCGGGCCACCTTCAGCGACCCACGGGTACGCCAGGCGCTGGGGCTGATGCTCGACTTCGAGTGGACCAACCGCGCGCTGTTCAGCGGCGCCTACCGCCGCTCGACCAGCTACTATCCCAACAGCGAATTCGCCGCCACCGGCCTGCCCACCGGCAAGGAATGGCTGTTGCTGGCACCGTTTCGTGACCAGTTGCCGGCCAGCCTGTTCAGCGAACCTTACAAGGTCAGCCATACCGATGGCCGTGGCATCAACCGCCAGACCCTGCGCCAGGCCCTCGGCCTGCTCGCCGAGGCCGGCTGGAAGCTGAACGGCCAACGTCTGGTCGACAGCAAGGGCCAGCAGCTGCGCATGGAACTGCTGCTGGTAAACCCCAACCTTGAACGCATCCTGCAACCTTATGTCGAAAACCTGGCCAGCATCGGCATCGATGCGCGCTTGCGTACCGTGGACCGCGCCCAGTACAAACAACGCCTGGACCAGTTCGATTTCGACATGATTCTGATGACCCTGAACCAGACCCTGAGCCCGGGCCTCGAACAGTGGCTGTACTTCCACTCCAGCCAGGCAACCACCAAGGGCAGCAAGAACTATGCTGGGGTCAAGGACCCGGTGGTCGACCATCTGCTCGACACCCTGCTGGCCGCCCGCACCCGCGATGACCAGGTCGCCGCCGCCCGCGCCCTGGACCGCGTGCTCTCATGGCAGTACTACATGATCCCCAACTGGTACCTCGACAATCATCGCCTGGCCTACCGCAACCGGTTCGCCTTCGTCACCACGCCGCCCTACACCCTTGGGCTGAACAGCTGGTGGATCAAGACTTCGGAGAAAGCCCAATGACGCCAACGCACCGACTGCGCCGGTTGGCCGGCAGCCTGTTGCTTGCCTGCCTGAGCCTTCCCGCCCTGGCCGCACCGCAACACGCGCTCACCCTGTACGACGAGCCCCCAAAATACCCCGCCGACTTCAAGCACTTCGCCTACGTCAACCCTGACGCACCCAAGGGTGGCACCTTCCGCCAGTCCAGCTTCGGCGGCTTCGACAGCCTCAACCCGTTCATCAACAAGGGTGTGCCGGCCGAGAACATCGGCAGCATCTACGACACCCTGATGCGCCAAAGCCAGGACGAGCCGTTCACCGAGTACGGCCTGGTGGCCGGCAAGATCGAAAAAGCCCCGGACAACAGCTGGGTGCGCTTCTACCTGCGCCCCGAGGCACGCTTCCACGACGGCCACCCGATGCGCGCCGACGACGTGGTGTTCACCTTCAATGCCCTGATCAAGGACGGCGCGCCGCTGTACCGCCAGTACTATGCCGACGTCGCTGAAGTAGTCGCCGAAGACCCGCTGACGGTACTGTTCACCTTCAAGCACAAGAACAACCGCGAGCTGCCGCTGATTCTCGGCCAACTGCCGGTACTGCCCAAGCACTGGTACGAAAGCCGCGAGTTCAACCGCGGCAACCTGGAAATCCCGCTGGGCAGCGGCCCTTACAAGGTTGCCGAGGTCAAGGCCGGGCGCTCGGTGCGCTACGAGCGAGTCAAGGACTACTGGGCCAAGGACCTGCCGATCAACCGCGGCTTCTACAACTTCGACGTGATGACCTTCGACTCCTACCGCGACACCACTGTCGCCCTGGAAGCACTCAAGGCCGGTGCGTTCGACTATGCGCTGGAAGTCAGCGCGAAGAACTGGGCCACCGCCTACAACGTACCCGCCGTGCGCGATGGCCGCCTGATCAAGGAAGAGTTGCCCAACGGCAACCCCACGGGCATGCAGGGCTTCATCTTCAACATCCGCCGACCGGTGTTCCAGGACGTGCGCGTGCGCCAGGCGCTGAGCCTGCTGCTGGACTACGAGTGGACCAACAAGCAGCTGTTCAACGGCGCCTACACCCGCACCGGCAGCTACTTCGAAAACTCGGAAATGGCCGCCCGCGGCCTGCCCAGCCCCAGCGAACTGAAAATCCTCGAACCGCTACGTGGCAAGGTCCCCGAGCAGGTATTCAGCGAAGCCTTCCGCAACCCGGTCAGCGACGGCAGCGGCATGATCCGCGAACAGCAGCGCCAGGCCTACAAGCTGCTGCAGGAAGCCGGCTGGAAAATCGTCGACGACAAGATGGTCGACGCCCAGGGCAAGCCGGTGAGCATCGAGTTCCTGCTGGCACAGACCGAGTTCGAACGCATCCTGCTGCCGTTCAAGCGCAACCTCGCCGACCTTGGCATCGACCTGAACATCCGCCGGGTCGACGTGTCCCAGTACATCACCCGCCTGCGCTCGCGCGACTACGACATGATCGTCGGTGGCTACCCGCAGTCCAACTCGCCGGGTAACGAGCAGCGCGAGTTCTGGTCCAGTGCCGCCGCCGACAACCCCGGCAGCCGCAACTTCATCGGCTTGCGCGACCCTGCCATCGACCAACTGGTGGAACAGCTGATCAATGCCGATTCGCGGCAGAGCCTGATCGACCACTGCCGGGCCCTCGACCGCGTGCTGCTGTGGGGCTACTACGTGATCCCCAACTGGCACATCAAGACCTGGCGCGTGGCCTACTGGAACCACATCGGCCACCCGGACGTCTCGCCCAAGTACGACATCGGCATCGACACCTGGTGGATCAAGCCCGGCGTAACCCCGGCCGTCAGCGAAACCACTGCGGACGAGGCCGAATAACATGCTGGCCTACATCCTGCGCCGCCTGCTGCTGATCATCCCGACCCTGTTCGGCATCCTGATCATCAACTTCATCATCGTCCAGGCCGCCCCCGGCGGCCCGGTCGAGCAGATGATCGCCAAGCTCGAAGGTTTCGAAGGCGCCACCAGCCGCATTGCCGGTGGCGGTGCCGAAGTGTCCGTGGCCGGCTCCAACTACCGTGGAGCCCAGGGCCTGGACCCTGCACTGATCGCCGAGATCGAACGCATGTACGGCTTCGACAAGTCGCCGCCCGAGCGCCTGTGGATCATGATCAAGAACTACGCCCGGCTGGACTTCGGCGACAGCTTCTTCCGCGATGCCAAGGTCATCGACCTGATCATCGAGAAGATGCCTGTGTCAATTTCGCTGGGGCTGTGGAGCACGCTGATCATGTACCTGGTGTCGATCCCGCTGGGCATCGCCAAGGCCGTGCGCCACGGCAGCCATTTCGACGTGTGGACCAGTTCGGCGATCATCGTCGGCTATGCCATCCCGGCGTTCCTGTTCGCCATCCTGCTGATCGTGCTGTTCGCCGGCGGCAGCTACTTCGACTGGTTCCCGCTGCGCGGCCTCACCTCCAACAACTTCGACGAGCTGAGCACCACCGGCAAGGTGCTGGACTACTTCTGGCACCTGGTGCTGCCGATCACCGCGCTGGTCATCGGCAACTTCGCCACCATGACCTTGCTGACCAAGAACAGCTTCCTCGACGAGATCAACAAGCAATACGTGGTCACCGCCAAGGCCAAGGGCCTGAGCCGACCACGGGTGCTCTACGGCCATGTGTTCCGTAATGCCATGCTGCTGGTGATTGCCGGTTTCCCTTCGGCGTTCATCGGCATCTTCTTCACCGGTTCCTTGCTGATCGAAGTGATCTTCAGCCTCGACGGCCTCGGCCTGATGAGTTTCGAGGCGGCCATCAACCGTGACTACCCGGTGGTCTTCGGCACCCTGTTCATCTTCACCCTGCTGGGGCTGGTGGTGAAACTGATCGGCGACCTGACCTACACCCTGGTCGATCCACGCATCGACTTCGCCAGCCGGGAGCACTGACATGGCCTTGTCCCCCCTCAACCGCCGGCGCTTCGAGCGCTTCAAGGCCAACCGCCGTGGCTGGTGGTCGCTGTGGCTGTTCCTGATCCTGTTCGGCCTGAGCCTGGGCGCCGAACTGATCGCCAACGACAAGCCGATTGCCGTGCGCTACGACGGCGAATGGTACTTCCCTGCATTCAAGCGCTACCCGGAAACCACCTTCGGCGGCGAATTCCCGCTGGAAGCCAACTACAAGAGCCCGTACATCCGCGAACTGCTGGAGAAGAAAGACAGCTTCGTGCTGTGGGCACCGATCCCGTTCAGCTACCAGAGCATCAACTACGACCTGCGCGTACCCGCCCCGGCCCCACCGTCGGCGGACAACTGGCTGGGCACCGATGACCAGGGCCGCGACGTGCTGGCACGGGTGATCTACGGCTTCCGCATTTCCGTGCTGTTCGCCCTGACGCTGACCCTGCTCAGCTCCATCGTCGGCGTGATCGCCGGCGCCTTGCAGGGCTTCTATGGCGGCTGGGTCGACCTGGCCGGGCAACGTTTCCTGGAAGTCTGGTCGGGCCTGCCGGTGCTGTACCTGCTGATCATCCTCGCCAGTTTCGTGCAACCCAACTTCTGGTGGTTGCTGGGCATCATGCTGCTGTTCTCGTGGATGAGCCTGGTGGATGTGGTACGCGCCGAGTTCCTGCGCGGGCGCAACCTGGAATACGTACGCGCTGCTCGCGCGTTGGGGATGCGCAACGGCGCGATCATGTACCGGCACATCCTGCCCAACGCCATGATCTCGACCATGACCTTCATGCCATTCATTCTCACCGGCGCCATCGGCACCCTCACCGCCCTGGACTTCCTCGGTTTCGGCCTGCCGCCGGGCGCACCATCGCTGGGCGAACTGGTGGCCCAGGGCAAGTCCAACCTGCAGGCCCCATGGCTGGGCATCAGCGCCTTCGCCGTGCTGGCGCTGATGCTGAGCCTGCTGGTATTCATCGGCGAATCCGCCCGCGATGCCTTCGACCCGAGGAAGTGACATGAGTGAACAGAACCTGATCGAAGTGCGCGACCTGGCGGTGGAGTTCGTCACCGGTGACCAGGCCCACCGCGTTGTGAACGGCATCAGCTTCGACATCCGCAAGGGTGAGACGCTGGCACTGGTGGGCGAGAGTGGCTCGGGCAAATCGGTCACCGCGCACTCGCTCCTGCGCCTGCTGCCCTACCCCCTGGCCCGCCACCCCAGCGGCAGCATCCGCTACGAGGGCAAGGACCTGCTGCAGCAGAACGAGAAGACCATGCAGCGCATTCGCGGCAACCGCATTGCAATGATCTTCCAGGAGCCGATGACCTCGCTGAACCCGTTGCACTGCATCGAGAAGCAGATCAACGAAATCCTCCTGCTGCACAAGGGCCTGACCGGCAAGGAGGCCACGGCGCGCACCCTGGAGCTGTTGGAGATGGTCGGCATTCCCGAGCCACGCAAGCGCCTGAAGGCCTTGCCCCATGAGCTGTCGGGCGGGCAGCGCCAGCGGGTGATGATCGCCATGGCCCTGGCCAACGAGCCGGAACTGCTGATTGCGGATGAGCCAACCACGGCGCTGGACGTGACTGTGCAGTTGAAGATTCTCGAACTGCTCAAGGAACTGCAGGCGCGTCTGGGCATGGCCCTGCTGCTGATCAGCCATGACCTGAACCTGGTGCGACGCATCGCCCACCGTGTGTGCGTGATGCAGCACGGGCAGATTGTCGAGCAGGCCGAATGCGCCAGGCTGTTCAGCGCACCGCAGCACCACTACACGCAGATGCTGATCAATGCCGAACCCAGCGGGCTGCCGGCGCACAACCCGGTGGGCGCGCCATTGCTGGAGGTGGATGACCTCAAGGTGTGGTTCCCGATCAAGAAGGGCCTGCTACGGCGCACGGTCGACCATGTGAAGGCGGTGGACGGGATCAACTTCAGCTTGCCGCAAGGGCAGACGCTGGGGATTGTCGGCGAGTCAGGGTCGGGCAAGTCGACTTTGGGTTTGGCGATCTTGCGGCTGATCTCCAGCCAGGGCGGCATTCGCTTTCATGGGCAGGATCTGGAAGGGCTGAACCAGAAGGCCGTGCGCCCGTTGCGCCGGGAAATGCAGGTGGTGTTCCAGGACCCGTTCGGCAGCCTGAGCCCGCGCATGTGCGTGGAGGACATTGTCGGCGAAGGGTTGCGCATCCACCGCATCGGCACGGCGCAGGAACAGGAAGCAGCGATTATTGCGGCCCTGGAGGAAGTGGGGCTGGACCCACGCACACGGCATCGCTATCCGCACGAGTTTTCCGGTGGGCAGCGCCAGCGCATTGCCATTGCCCGGGCGTTGGTATTGAAGCCGGCGCTGATCCTGCTGGATGAACCTACGTCGGCGCTGGACCGCACGGTGCAGCGGCAGGTGGTGGAGTTGCTGCGCAATCTGCAGCAGAAATACAACCTGACCTACCTGTTCATCAGCCATGACCTGGCGGTGGTCAAGGCATTGAGCCACCAGTTGATGGTGATCAAGCATGGGCATGTGGTGGAGCAAGGGGATGCACAGGCGATCTTCCATGCGCCGCAGCATCCGTATACCCGGCAGTTGCTGGAGGCGGCGTTCTTGAAAGTGGATGCGGCTAGTTAGCTTTTGACCGCGCCGGCTTCAAGCCATGCGCTATCCCTGTGGGAGCTGGCTTGCCGGCGATGGGCCGCAAAGCGGCCCGCTTTCGGCGAGGTAAAAAACAGACTTATCCGCTTCCTTGTAGGCCATTTCCCAAACATACTCCTGCCGCGTGTTTTCCGTTGCGGCTGTTCTGGCAGCACTCTAGTCTCAGCACGTCGTTGCTCATCAACGACACGGCTTTGACAGGCCGTAACGGTATATGCACACGGCTCGCCTGTTTTGGCGGCTGTACATGGGGCACGTTCGCGTGCGCCGGAACTTGCATAGTCCGCCGGTCTGTCAACCCATGTACAGCTGCCACCCAACTGTTTGACAGCAGCCAGGTGGAAGCCCCACCAAAGGTACTATGCGATGTTGAAGATGGTCCCCGATCCACCCCACGATACCCATTCCCTCGAAGACACCCTGATCCAGGCCACCGACTACGCGCTATGCGCGGCCACCGTGGTGCATCAGGCCTTGCTACTGCAGCCCAAATCGCCGGCTTCGATCCTGATGATGACCTCGATGCATGAGCTGGAGGCGCTTCGGACTTTGCTTGAGTCGGCAGTGGTTCAGGTGCAAATGCCCGCTGAGCCTCGGACTTTGCACTGAGGCTTTAGTGTTGCGTTGTCTGGGCCGGCCTCTTCGCGGGTAAACCCGCTCCCACAGGATCTCCACAGGCCTTGAGGTAGATGCAGTACCTGTGGGAGCGGGTTCACCCGCGAAAGGGCCCGTCCGGGCAGTCGAGAATTTTGAGGGAATTCAAAAATGACCAAAGAAGACACCCAATTCACTGTCGGTAAAACCACGTTCTACCAAGGCGAACACGGCACCCACCCACTGTTCCGCATAGAGCCCGGCATTCCCTGTCGCGATGCCCGCGAGCAATCTTCGGAGCTGATGGGCTATGTACGCGAACTGACCATCACCGGCCTGATGGATGAAAAACCGATGATGATCTGGGCTGCCCACTACCTGAGTGCGATGGCCAAGGCCCTCATGGATGACGCCGAGCTGGGCATGATGCGCTGATGCCGGGAATGCCTGGGACCGAATGTTGTGACGCCTCGAAGGAAAGTCACGCTACCCAGGCACCCAGCCATCATGAGGTATCGTTTCGTTTATTGCGATTTTCGAATATTTCGAATATAACTCGGTTAGGCTGTTGCACCGTCGCAGCAGCGCCACGATCGATATCCCACTGGAGATGCCCATGACCACCGCCGACCTCTCTCGCAAGATGCTTCCCGATGAGAAAGAGATTGCCGTGGCAGTCGAATCGAGCCGAACGCTAGCAGCCTTCCTCTCGACAAAATCAGATACCCAACGGATTGAGCTGCTCAATGAAGAGAATCAGCGCCAGGTTGTTGAAGTACCTACCTTCGCGCTGCGTCTGTTTGGCGAGATTCTCAGCGAGCTGGCTCTGGGGAACTCGGTCAAAGTCGTTCCAATCCACGCCGAATTGACTACCCAAGAGGCAGCAGACCTACTCAACGTCTCTCGGCCGTACTTGGTAAAACTGCTAGACGAATCTGTGATTCCTCACACAAAAACGGGTCGCCATCGTCGGGTCAAATTCTCCGACCTGGTTGCCTACAAGGACAAACGTGACGAGGTAAGCCGTGCCGCAATGGACGCGCTGGCAGCCGAAGCCCAGGAGTTACGGATGGGGTACGAATGAAGCACTCGCCCTTCACGGCCATTTACGACGCGAACGTTCTTTATCCTGCCCCACTCCGTGATTTCCTGATGAACCTTGCATTGACAGGTATTTACCGAGCACGTTGGTCAACGAAGATTCATGACGAGTGGAAACGCAATTTATTGCTCAACCGGCCTGACCTCACCCTCGAGCAAGTAGATCGGACGTCACGGCGAATGGACGCTGCTGTACCTGACGCACTCGTAACTGACTACGAGTCGCTGGTAGAAGGGCTGGACTTGCCAGATAAGGATGATCGACATGTCCTCGCTGCTGCAATCAAGTGCAACGCTTCCGTCATCGTCACCTTCAACCTGAAGGATTTCCCCGAAACGGCTCTCGACGTTTTCGATATCGAGCCCTTACACCCGGATGACTTCATCGCCGACCTGTGGGACCTGGACAAGGCAGCAGTACTTGAGGCTGCCCAGCGGCAGCGAATGTCCTTGAAAAACCCACCTCACAGCGTGCAGCAGTATCTCGACAGACTGCTTCAGCAAAAGCTTCCCGAGTCGGTGAAGTTGCTTTCAGAATTCAAATTCCTCCTCTGAACATGCTACTCAGACGCTTTCTTGGTCTGAAGGGTGTTTGGTAAGACCGCTCCCACAGTGGAAGCATACGCCCGCTAGACAGGTGATAGCTGGCAACCACTGCTCCGGGCAGCGAATCCAATTATCAAATTTTCTGACAACAATCGTCTTCCATCATCAGCCAGATCGGACATAAATTCTCCACCGTCAACCCCAGCAGCAACGGTAGAGCCCCATGTCCAGCCCACAACACCAGCCCGCCTCCCCTGCCCTGACCACGCTGATCCAGCGCTCCGGCCTGCCCAGCCCTGCGCTCGGCGAAGCCCAGGCACATGCCGTGCTGCAAACGCACTACGGCATTGCCGGCAACCTCTCGGCATTGGGCAGCCAACAGGACCTGAACTTCCGAGTAGACGCTCCACAAGGCCGTTTCGTGCTCAAGGCCTGCCACGGCAGCTACGCCCAGGTGGAACTGGAGGCCCAGCACGCCGCCCTGGCCTACCTGCGCGAACAGGGCTTGCCTGTGCCCGCCGTGCGCCCGGCTAGCGATGGCCAGATGCTGCTGGCGTTGGAAATAGACGGGCAACCGCTGCGCATGCGCCTGCTCGACTACATCGAAGGCCAGCCACTGACCCGCCTCAAGCACATGGAGCCACGCCTGATCGCCGAACTCGGCGGGCTCTGCGCGCGGCTGGACAAGGCCCTGGCCACTTTCGACCACCCGGGCCTGGCGCGCACCCTGCAATGGGACCCGCAACATGCCCAGGCACTGATCCAGCACCTGCTGCCCGTGCTGGGCAACGCCGAGCAACGCGCCCGTATCGAACGGGCCACCCAGCTGGCCGCCGAGCACCTGGCGCCGCTGGTCGACCAGCTGCCAAGCCAGGCCGTGCACCTGGACATCACCGACGACAATGCCGTCTGGGCCCGCGATGTCGAGCGCCAGTGGCAGTTGCAAGGGGTGATCGATTTCGGCGACCTGTTGCGCACATGGCGCATCGCCGACCTGTCGGTGACCTGCGCCGCATTGTTGCACCACGCCGAGGGCGACCCGCTGCGCATCCTGCCGGCCGTGCGTGCCTACCAGGCGCTCAATCCGCTGAGCGAAGCCGAACTGCGGGCGCTGTGGCCACTGGTGCTCAACCGCGCTGCCGTGCTGGTGCTGAGCAGCGAACAGCAACTCACCGTCGACCCCGGCAACCAGTACACCCGCGACAACATCGCCCATGAATGGGAAATCTTCGACACTGCCACCGCCGTACCTTTCGCGTTGATGGAAGCGGCCATCCTGCAAGCTGCGGGCCTGCAGCCAGCCACGCCGGACCTGAGCGGCTGCGCCCTTCTGCTCCCTGAACTGGGTCGGCAGGCAGTGACGCGCGTCGATCTGGGCGTGCTCAGCGTGCATTGCGAGGCGGGCAACTGGGAGCAACCGGGCTTCGACCAGCACCTGCTGACCACGCAACAGGCCCCGGCCTGCAGCCTGCACGGGCAGTATCGCCTGTCGCAAACCCATATCGATCGCCCCGAAGAGCCTGCCACCTGTGCCCTGGGCGTCGAGCTGCATGTACCCAACGGCAGCCTGGTGCAAGCGCCAGATGCCGGCACCTGGCAGCGCCATGGCGACGGCCGTGGCTGCCTGCGCAGCGCGCACTGGGCGTTGTGGCTGCAAGGCCTGGAAGACGCGCCTGCAGATGGCCAGGCCGTGGAAAAAGGCCAGTCGCTGGGCAGCAGTTGTGGCTTCCTCAGCGTGCAACTGTGCCTGGATAGCGGCATCCAGCCGCCGTTCTTCGCCACCCCATCCCAGGCAACCGCCTGGCTGGCCCTGTGCCCGTCGCCAGCTGCGTTGCTGGGCTTCGACTGCAATGCTGAGCCGCTGCCCGACCCGCAGGCCCTGCTGGCCCGCCGCGACGCCAGCTTCGCCCGCTCGCAGAAGCACTACTACGCGCAACCGCCTCACATCGAACGCGGTTGGCGCAACTACCTGATCGACATGCAGGGCCGCTCGTACCTCGACATGCTCAACAACGTCGCAGTGCTGGGCCACGGCCACCCGCGCATGGTCGCCGAGTCGGCACGGCAGTGGTCGCTGCTGAACACCAACTCGCGCTTCCACTATGCGGCCATCACCGAGTTCTCCGAACGCCTGCTGGAGTTGGCACCCGAAGGCTTCGACCGGGTGTTCATGGTCAACAGCGGTACCGAAGCCAACGACCTGGCGATTCGCCTGGCCTGGGCCTACAGCGGCGGGCGCGACCTGCTCAGCGTGCTGGAGGCCTACCACGGCTGGTCGGTGGCCACCGATGCCATCTCCACTTCCATCGCCGACAACCCGCAGGCCCTGGAAACCCGCCCGGACTGGGTGCACCCGGTCGAGGCGCCGAACACCTTCCGCGGCCGCTTCCGTGGCGCCGACAGCGCCACCCACTACCTGCGTGACGTCGACGCCAAGCTGGCCGACCTCGACGCCCGTGGCCGCCAGTTGGCGGGCATCATCTGCGAACCGGTGTACGGCAATGCCGGTGGTATTTCGTTGCCGGCCGGTTACCTGCGCGAGGCCTATGCCAAGGTCCGCGCCCGGGGCGGTGTGTGCATCGCCGACGAGGTGCAGGTCGGCTATGGCCGCCTGGGCGAGTACTTCTGGGGCTTCGAGGAACAGGGCGTGGTGCCCGACATCATCACCATGGCCAAGGGCATGGGCAACGGCCAGCCACTGGGCGTAGTCATCACCCGTCGCGAGATCGCCGAAGCGCTGGAGGCCGAGGGCTACTTCTTCTCCTCGGCCGGCGGCAGCCCGGTCAGCTGCCGCATCGGCATGGCGGTGCTGGATGTGATGCAGGAAGAAGGCCTGTGGGACAACGCGCGCGATACCGGGCGCTATTTCAAGGCGCGCCTGCAGGCACTGGTCGACAAGCACCCGCTGGCCGGCGCGGCGCATGGTTCGGGCTTCTACCTGGGGCTGGAACTGGTGCGCGACCGCGCAACGCTGGAACCGGCAACCGAGGAAACCATGGCCCTGTGCAACCGCCTGCGTGACCTGGGCATCTTCATGCAGCCGACCGGTGATTACCTGAACATCCTCAAGATCAAGCCGCCGATGTGCACCACCCGGGCGAGCGTGGACTACTTTGTCGACAGCATTGATCGGGTGCTGGGTGAAGGGCTGTAGGTGCTTGGCTTTGGTTTTTCAGCGCCTGTGAGATCGAGCGCCGCCCGCGCGGCGCTTCGCAGCACAAGGCTGCTCCTACATTTGTTTCGGGCCAGTAACGCCTGTACCAGTGCACGCGACCGCCTTGTTTGCCCGACACGATATCGAGGTGGACACCAAGGGGCCGCGCGCCCTCGCCTCAGGATTTATTGGCCCGAAACAAATGTAGGAGCAGCCTTGTGCTGCGAAGCGCCGCGCGGGCGGCGCTCGATCTCACAGGCGCTGACAATCCCCCGGCGAACCACTCTGCGCCCTGGCGCATTCTCAAACAAAAGCCCCATAATTTTCTTCCATAGAAATTCCCCGTCATCAGGTTTACTGACAATGGCCTTTACCAGCGACTCCCTGGCAATCTTCCTCGCGGTGCTGGAGGCAGGCTCGTTCTCTGCCGCCGCGCGCAAGCTGGGGCGTGTGCCTTCGGCCGTGAGCATGGCCATCGCCCAGCTGGAGGCGGAGCTGGACCTGGTGCTGTTCGACCGGGCCACGCGCAAAGCCTTGCCAACCAGCGCCGCCCTGGCCCTGGAGCCCCAGGCCAGGCAGGTGATCTGCCAGCTCAACCTGCTCGATGCCCAAGCCCTGCAACTGCACAAGGGGCTGGAAAAGCGCCTGACTATCGCCATGGCCCCCGAGCTGCAGACCGGCCGCTGGAGCCAGCCGCTGGAAACCCTCGCCCAGGAATTTCCCAGCCTGGAAATCGAGGTGCGTTCGGCCACCCAGGCCGAAGCCATCCGCCTGCTGCATGACGGTAGCGTGCAACTGGCACTGGTCTTCGAAAGGCCTGGCATCGACGAGCGCGAGTCATTCCTGGAAGCCGGCAGCCAGTTGCTGGTGGCCGTCGCCTCCCCCCGCCATCCGGCCGGGCAGAACAGCGGCACGCCGTTGCCGGAAGAGACTTTCGCCGAACAGCGGCAGATCATCGTGGCGTCGGGCAAGGCCACCGGGTCGGACCCACGCATGGTGCTGTCGCGGCGCATCTGGCTGACCGACAGCTACCTGGCCACGCTGGACCTGGTGCAATCGGGCCTTGGTTGGGCCTACCTGCCGCAGCCTTTGGTCGAGCCGTTGATTGCTTCGGGCGCGCTGGCGGAGGTGCGTTTCGACAACATGGCCAGCCGATTGCGCTTGTGGGTGGACATCATCTGGGTCAAGTCGCGCCCGTTGGGCCTGGGCGCGCGGCGTTACCTTGACGTGATGCGCCAATGCTTTGAAACAGAATCCCCGAGGTCCTGAGCGATACGACTGCCTCGTCCGACAGCGAAAAATCCTACAGCTGGTTAGGAAGCCGATAACTACCTGCAGCATTGATTCCCCGTTAGGTTTCTGCTCGCCATCAAGAAGAAAAGGAACTTCTCATGTCGAGCCAGTCCACGCAGGGCTACGTGCAGTCGGTCGATCACTTCGCCAACCAGCAGCGCCAACCAGAAGAAGCCCTCTACCTTTTACTGGACCCATTCGCCGGCTGCCCGCCTGAGCACCCGCTGGCCATCGCTGCCCTCAGCGAAGCGCTGGGTAGTGATGCCGTAACGCGCATCGACTGCAGCCGCCTGGTGCAGGATCCCGAGTGCTGGCCAGCTCTGGTGCGGCTCGCCGAACCCGGCGATGCGCCCACAGCCCTTGCCCTATTAAGCGCGACCTGCGCCGCTCGTGAATCGGCAGCTACCTGGCACCACGTGTGTGGCTGGCTGATCAGCGATCAACCCGCCGACCTCATCGCCCAGCACATCAGCCAACAGTGTCAGGTGCTGCACCAACCAGAACCGCACGGTATCACCGCCTGGTTCGAACCCGTGCGGCTGGCGCTGCTACGCGCGACCCTGAAAAACGCAGGCGAAGTCCTCGGGCCTGTTCGCAGCTGGCTACATCCCGATGGTTCTGGCAGTTGCGAGGTATTCGAGCGAGAACCCATGGCTGGCGAACTGGCCGTCCCCGAGGCCGTAAGGGCGACCCAGCACGTCGCACCGCAGATCATTCAACTGCTCGGTGCCTGGCATCGCCTGAGTGCCGTGCAGCATCCCCATGCACCCTGGCACTTCCCAGGTTCATCAGGCCTGCCGGAAAACGCACCCACCCATGCCATGAACCTGATCCTCAAGGCCTTCAGGCAAGGCCTGCGCGACCGTGCCGATATCCAGTGCATGTGCCTGCACATGCTCATGATTCACCCACTGCTCCTTCAGCACCCGACCATCCAGCACGAGGTGGAAAGGGCCGCGGCCGGCGAGCAGCGCCTGGCGGACCGCTTCGCCAGCTACGACGACTGCACCTGGTCGCACATCGTCGCCGGCCTGCCGAAGGCAAGGAGTTACCCATGAGCATCAGCAAAGCCATCCACATCGCCATGCAGGAAGAGATCCCCAACACCTACGGCACCTGCAATGCCTGCGAACGCTCCGGCCTGCCGATTCTACTGCTGCGCGAGGCCTACGCCCCACGCCCGGACACAGGGCGCCCCTATCGCCTGGCAGACGACAGCGAAATCATCTTCCACCCGATGCACACCGACCAATTGCGCCTCCTGCGCCAAGGTTATGTCTACGTACTGCTCGACCAGGAAATCTGGCAGGCCTACGAAGTAGCGGCGGAAGGTACCTTGCAGCGCTTTCCGGTGTCGCAGATGCCCTTTGGGCCACCCAGGTCGTTACCCAAGGTATGCGCCACCGAAGGCCACGATGTGATTGCCTCGTTCATCAACATCGATACCCTGCTCTACCGCAAGGCCTGGATCGCCTTCGCCAACGACCCCTGGCCCCGTTCGGTACTCGACCGCTATCGGCAAGGCATCGCCGACAGTGACCCGGGCACCCTCGCCCGCTTCGTCGAGGTGGACCTGAACACCGCACGCAACGACCCTGCCAGCCTCGGCATCGCCATGACCGATAGCTTCCGCTTCGGCCTGGAACAGGTGCTGGAGTTTTCCACCTTTTCCTCTGCCAGGTTTACCAGCGTTCATGGCT
This sequence comes from Pseudomonas sp. 13159349, assembly GCF_013305685.1. Classification (NCBI taxonomy): domain Bacteria; kingdom Pseudomonadati; phylum Pseudomonadota; class Gammaproteobacteria; order Pseudomonadales; family Pseudomonadaceae; genus Pseudomonas; species Pseudomonas sp. 13159349. The sequence goes on from NZ_CP045553.1 coordinate 3,989,091, forward strand.
TTTACAGCCGCCTGGGCCGCTGGCATGAAACCCGCACGCATGTGCGCAATGTCATCCAGCAGGAACAACTGCCCAATGGCGTGCTGGCGCTGACACTGCCCGACCCGGTCGGCATGGTCATGGAGCTCAACGCGCAACGCACTGGCTGGGTGCAGGCCCTGCAGGAATGGCGGGCGCAGCCGCAGCGGCACTTCGAATACTTCACCTCGCAAGCACTACTGGGCATCCGCGAATTGCACGCGGCCATGGCTGCCGTGCAAGGTGCCGAGGACGCGCAGCGGGAAGCCCGGCAGATCGAGCAGTGGAACGACAGCCCGATCGCGGCCAAGGCGTATCTGCCGCCGGTGGACATCGACGCGCAGACCGAACGCAACACCGCGCGCAAGCAGCAGGACGCCCGCGAGCGGCTGGAAGAGCGTTACGACGAAAGCGCCCGCGCCGCGTTCCAGGCCGATTACGACCGCGAACTGAAAAACTGGCAGTCGATGATCGACCAGGTTGGCGATCTGTATGCGCGGCACTATGCCAAGCGGGCTTTCAGCAGATCGGCTACTACGACTATGACGCGACCTCCCCCGTTTCGGTGGAGTACTTCATCCAGATGATGGCCGCCTGCCTGGCCGGCGGGCCCACTGAAACCTTGCCGCAGGAGGGTCAGCCGCTCGGGATCACCCAGCATATCTGGCAGCAGCTGCTGGAAGACGACCGCAGCCTGTTGTACCAGGCACTGCTGGCCAAGAATCAGAAGCTGATGCAGCAGGTGGCCAGGGCGCTGTCCGGGGACGACTTCGGCAAGGTGTACGACATCATCAAGGGCATCGCCGGTACCGCCGATGGCCAACTGCTGATGATCAAGCCGATACAGGATGCCGTTGGCCAGTTGCTGGCCGCGACCAACAGCGCAGGGAATGCGCTCAGCCAGCACCTGGGTGAACGGACCAAGACCCTGATCGGTCATGTGCATCGCTCGGCGTTTGCACTGTTCGCCGGGCAGCAGGTAACGCCGCTGCGGGTGTCGCTGACAGTGGGCGAATACATGAGCCTGCTCAATGAAGCCCTGGAAGCGCGGACCGATGCGTTTCTGCAGCAGGTAGACAAGCAGTTCCGTGACCCACTGGGCCGCAAGGTGCGGGCCATGGTGCTGAGTGGGGCGATCAATATTGCGACAGCGGGTAACCGCAGCCAGATGATCGAGGTGATGCTCTGGACGCTCGAAAGCGCCGAGAGCCTGCAGGCGCGGCTGGTGCAGTTGCGCGAGGGTGCAGCCGGCGGCGTCGGGGCGCTGGTACGCAATGTTGCGATTGGTGCGGGTACGCTGCGTGCGCAGGTTACGGGTGGTTTGAAGATCAGTTCTACGGCCGCGCAAAGCGTGGCAAGCGATGCGATGCGCAGCCTGCGGGATGCTGCAGCGAGCAGTGGAAGTGTGAAGCTGATGCTTGCCTTGGGGGGCATATGGTTCCAGCAGGATAGTCTGGGCAAGAACTATCGGGCGTTGCAAGAAACACATCAGAACAATCCAGAGGCGCTTGCGGCGATCTGGTCTTCATCGCTTGGGTTGTTGGGAGTGAGTGTCGAAGTGGCAGGCCTTGCTGTCACACTTGTACGACCGAAGATACCGTGGCCCGGAACGGTAACCATAGCTTCACTAGGAAAGAACCTAGCCAAGTATGGCGGCGCCATCACTGCACTCGCCAATGCCATGGATGCAGTGCAATACGTGAATGCGCTCGCCAGAACTAATAACCAAGGGGACAGCACCTCTGCAAACCAGTACGCTCGCGCGGCCGTGCTTGCTACAGTTTCCACTGTCTCTGGTATTTACTCGGCATTATTCGCAAGTTCGCTACTCGGCCCCTTAGGCTTTACGATCATCCTTGGTCTGGCAGCCTATACGCTGGCGATGGATGCCAAAAATCAAGAATCTTCACTATTAGAGCTTTGGTCCCGACATAGTAGATGGGGAACACCAGAGGAACATCGGCGCTGGATGAATCCACAAGATCTGGATACCGCAATTGGCTCACTGAACGCGGCAGCCTTGGGAGTTCAAGCGCAGGCTTCAATTGAGACAAGATTTCAACCAACTCACAGTACGCACACGCCAGACCAAACAAAAGCCTTCATCAGCGATGACGCTGCTGTCGCGGCAGGCTTTTATCTCGATTTGTACATAAGCTTGCCAAATTTCAGTACTGAAGACGCACAGTACAAATGGCAACTGACTGTATACCCAGCAGGGCAAAATCGACTGCCTTTTTATCTCTCTGGTAATAGTTCACATCCAAAAGTAGTCGAATACGTGCCCGAAGAAACCAAAAAAATCTTTGCTAGCCCTGAAAGCGTCAGCGAACGAATAATTTTTAAAACCACCGATAAGACCCTGCACATCAGCACTTCAATTCCACTACTGGAAAACCATTGTACAAAAGCTATTGAGCTAACGCTCACTTATTGGCCCAACAAGCATGACATGTCAGGTTATGCAAAAGTGACAATGAGAGAAAACAATCTATCCTCGCTAAGGAGTCTATTCTAATGGCCCGCCCGCACCTTAACCCGCCATGTACAGGATGGATAGAGGACCTACCCCATCCTGACATTCCCATTGCGATCGAAGCCAGCCTGGGCAATCAATCCCCTAACCATCAGGATCTTATCTACCTTGAAGTACCCAGACCCCTCGGTTGGGCAAGAGAAGTAATGGCTTTCCTTTCGCTTCCAACTATCGCCATCACCACCCCTCTGTTCAGTTTCATAAACTCCAACTTAGAACGGAGAGACTTCGAATCCGTGCTAATTGATATATTAATACTTGCATGCGGAGTATGGGCATCCGTATTTTGCCTTCGAGTAAGCATATCCCCACCCCGAGATGAACCCCTTCGCTTCAACCGAGTACGTAAAAAATTGTATGCATACAATTTCAAGTACTGCTGGTGGAACCCCTTCACGAACTGGAAAGTAGAAACAGTTTGCTACGACTGGTCCCAAGTCCGCGCCGAGCGCTGGTCCCAGGCCGGCGCACTGCCAAACGGTGGGTTAATTTTCAAATGGGGTGTCACACTCTCCATCGTTGCACCAGGCACAAACAATGTCATCGACCGTTTTCCTCTGGTTACGATGGGGGCCGACCAGCATGCCTGGGCCTACATCTGCACCTACATGCAGGAAGGCCCCTCAGCCCTGCCACCACCCGGGGAACCCAAGGATCACAACGATGTGCTCTGGTGTGAGTTCGCCCTGCGCCTGGCACCCCGAGTAGAGTGGCCAGCGGAAATGGATCTGGAGTCGAGAACCGCCCCCTGAACTTACTGTGTTGCGCTGCTTGCGTTGGCCCCATCGCCGGCATGCCAGCTCTCATAGAACTGCACATAACTCATTGAATTAGCAGGGACCCTGTGGGAGCGGGCACGCCCGCTCCCACAGGGATTACATGGTGGGCGCCACCAACCTGTATCCCACCCCTGGCTCGGTGATGATGAACCGCGGCGCCGTGGGGTCATCTCCCAACTTCTGCCGCAGATGCCCGACCACTATCCGCAGGTAATGGGTGTCATCCACATGGGTAGGCCCCCAGATATCCTTGAGCAGTTGCTGCTGGGTAATCACCCGCCCCGGGTGCCCGGCCAGTTGCGCCAGCAACGCATACTCCTTGCGGGTCAGCGCCACTTCCACGCCATCCAGGGTCACCCGGCGAAAGGCAAAGTCCACCATCAGCGGCCCAAAGCTGGCCGCCACTTCCGAGCCACCGGCCTGCGGCACCTGGCGCAGCAAGGCACGCACCCGCGCCAGAAACTCCTGGATGCCGAACGGCTTGGTCACATAGTCGTTGGCTCCACCATCCAGCGCATCGACCTTCTGCACTTCACTCGCGCGCACCGACAACACCAGCACCGGCACCGCGCTCCATTCGCGCAGGTCACGCAGTACCTGCTGGCCGTCCATGTCCGGCAGGCCCAGGTCGAGTACCACCAGGTCCGGCTTGCCCAGCGCCGCCTGGGCCAACCCTTCCGCGCCGGTGGCGGCCTCGAGCACCTTGTAGCCTTGCGAGGCCAGGCTGATGCGCAGGAACTTGCGGATCTGCGGTTCATCGTCGATGACCAGGAGGGTGGCGGACTGACTCATGGGGTTTCGCTTTCGGTTTCAGGTTGAGGGGGCAGCGGCAAGCATAAAGTGATGCTGGTGCCCTGGCCATCGATGCCTTCGCCCACGAGGATCTGGCCGCCATGGGCGCCGATCATGCCCTGGCAGATCGCCAGGCCCAGGCCGGTGCCCTGCCCGCCGCGGTCACCGCGAGCGGCGGTGTAGAACATGTCGAAGATCTTCTCGCGGTCTTCCACGGGAATACCGGGGCCCTGGTCGCTGACGGCAAAGCACAACCGGGCGTCCTGCACCGACACCTGCAGCTCCAGCCGGCCATTGGCTGGCGAGAAGCGCGCGGCATTTTCCAGCACGTTGACCAGCGCCTGCTCGATCAACGCCGCATGCACGAACAGCAACGGCAGCTCGGCCGGCACGTCGGTGTGTACCCGCAGCGGCGCCAGCACCGCGCGCAGGCGGTTGAGTGCACTGCCGACGATGTCGGCAGGCGCCACCCAGTCGCGGGCCAGCTTGAGGCCGCCGTGGCCCAGGCGGGTCATGTCGAGCAGGTTCTGGATGTAGCGGTCGAGGCGTTCGGCCTCGTTGCGGGTGCCCTCCAGCAGTTCGCGGCGGTCGGCGGCGGGGATCGCCTCGCCCAGCGCCAGCAGGCTGTCGATGCTACCGCGCATGGCGGTCAGCGGGGTACGCAAGTCATGGGAAACGGACGCCAGCAAGGCGCTGCGCAGCTGCTCGGTTTCGCCATGCAGCCGCGCGGCCTCCAGTTGTTCGGCCAGCCGGGCGCGGGCCAGGGCCTGGGCCAGTGGTTGGCCAAGGGCGGTGAGCAGGCGCCGGCGCGGGTCGCTGAGAGGCTGGCCGGAGCGTGAGCGCACACCAAGCAATGCCAGGGGCTGCTCATCCACCGCCAGTGGCCACCACCACCAGCGGCCATTGGGCAGGGTGTCGCTGCCATGACCGGCGGCCTGGCCGTGCTGCCAGGCCCATTCTGCAGCGGCGCGTTCGTTATCGCTGAAAGCATGGGCTTCGCCGCTGACCACCTGCAACTGGCCTTCGACATTGCGCTCCAGCAGGCACACCTGCATGTCCTGCCAACCGTCCAGGTGCTGGCCGGCGGCGTTGAACACCGCCTGGCGGTCGGTGGCCACGGTCAGCCGGCGCGACAGGTCGAGCAACTGGCTGGTCTGCGCCTGGGTCTCGCGCAGCGCCTGCAACTGGCGGCGCTGGCGGGCGGCCAGGTTGCCGGTGAGCGCGGCCATCAACAGGAAGAACACCAGGGTCAGCACGTCTTCTTCGCGCTGGATCCTGAACGACAGGTTGGGCGGGATGAACAGGAAGTCGTAGGTCAGGAACGACAGCACCGCGCAGGCCAGCGCAGGCCCCAGGCTGCTGCGCACTGCCACCAGCAACACCGCGGCCAGGAACACCAGCGATATGTTGGGCAGCGCCAGCACACTCGACACCGCCCAGGCCAGGCCTGCGGCCATGACCGTGGCCAGCAGCGCCAGCAGGTAATGGCGCCAGACCCACACCCGCCGTACCGCCGAACGCGGCGCTTGCGGCTGCGCGTCGCGGTCCAGCACGTTGATTTCCAGGCCGTGGCTTTCGCGCAGCAGCCGCGCGGCCACACCGGCACCGAACAGGCGCCGGCGCAGGCGGTCGCGGGACTGCCCGACCAGCACCAGGCTGGCCCGCCGTTCGGCGGCATGCTGGATCAGTGTGCGCACCACTTCGCCGGCACGCAGCAGTACCACCTCTCCACCCAGGCGTTCGGCCAGTTGCTGGGCAGCTTGCAGGCGCTGGCGTGCGGTTTCGTCGCGCAGGCGGCCGTTGTCCACGTGCACCAGGCTCCAGGGCAGGTGGCGGCGTTGCGCCACGCGGCTGGCATGGCGCACCAAACGTTCCGCCTGGTCGTCGCCATCCACGCCCACCAGCAAGCGCCCACGCAGGGCCGGGGCTTCCTGGCCGCGCTGGCGATAGCCGTGGGCAAGGTCGGCATCCACCTGGGCGGCAGCGGTCTGCATGGCCAGCTCGCGCAGGGCGGTAAGGTTGGTTTGCGAGAAGAACGCATCAATGGCGGCCCGCGCCTGCTCGGGCACGTACACCTTGCCTTCGCGCAGACGTTCGAGCAGCTCGCGGGGTGGCAGGTCGATCAGCACCAGCTCGAAGGCTTCCTGCAGCACCCAGTCCGGAAGGGTTTCGCGCACTTGCACGCCAGTAATGTCGCGGACCTTGTCGTTGAGGCTTTCCAGGTGCTGGACGTTGACCGTGGTGTACACATCGATGCCGGCGGCCAGCAGTTCCTGTACGTCCTGCCAGCGTTTGGCGTGGCGGCTGCCGGGCGCATTGGTGTGGGCCAGTTCGTCGACCAGCACCAGGGCCGGCGCGGTCTTGAGAAGGCCGTCGAGGTCCATTTCCTCGAGGGTGACGCCGCGGTACTGGCTGCGCAGCAGGGGCTGTTGCTGAAGGCCAGCGAGCAATACCTCGGTTTCGGCACGGCCATGGGTTTCAACCACCCCGGCCAGCACCTGCACGCCCTGGCGTTGCTGGGCGTGGGCAGCCTGGAGCATGGCGAAGGTCTTGCCGACGCCGGGGGCGGCGCCAAGGAACACCTTCAACCGCCCCCGGCCGCTTCGCGGGAGGGTAGCCAACAGCGCGTCTGCGCGGGCGGAGTCACTCATCTTTCATCCTTTGGTGTGGCGGCGTCCTGCAGCCTCTTTTGGGCCTGCTTCGCAGGCCTTCGCGGGCTTGCCCGCTCCCACAGGGTGATCGCAATACTCGGAAGCTGCGCTGTACCTGTGGGAGCGGGCAAGCCCGCGAAGGGCCGCAAAGCGGCCCCCATATCAGTGGCCCAGATGCTCAAGTGCCTGGTTCAAGGCCAGCACATTGACCACCGGCGGGCCGATCAATGGGTGGAGGGTGGCCTCTTCCAGCAAGCCTTGCAAGCGCTCCACCGGCAACTGCCGTGCCGCGGCCACCCGAGGGATCTGGTAGGCCACGGCCTCCGGAGGCAGGTGCGGGTCGAGGCCGCTGCCCGAGGTGGTGAGCAGCGCCTGGGGCACCGGCCCCTGCTGCGCCTGGTACAACGCAGCCGCATCGCCCTTGACCCGCTCGGCCAGCGCCGGGTTGCTCGGCGACAGGTTGCTGGCGCTGCTGGCCACGGTGGCGTAGGCGCCTGCCGATGGCCGCGCGTGGAACCAGCCATCGCCCTGGAAATCCTGGGCGATCAGCGCCGAGCCACGTACCTGGCCCTGGTCATCGCGCACCAGGCTGCCATTGGCCTGGCTGGGGAAAATCACCTGGGCAATACCGGTCACCGCCAGCGGATACAGCGCGCCGGTCACCAAGGTCATCAACAGGGCCAGGCTCAATGCCGGGCGTACATAAGCATTCATGGTGGCCTCCTCAGACCAGGTGCAGAGCATTGAGCAGCAGGTCGATCAGCTTGATCCCGGCAAACGGCACGACAATGCCACCCAGCCCGTAGATCAGCAGGTTGCGCCGCAGCAGGTGCGCCGCACTGGCCGCCTGCACCCGCACGCCGCGCAGCGCCAGCGGGATCAGCACGATGATGATCAGCGCGTTGAATACGATGGCCGACAGAATCGCACTCTGCGGGCTGGCCAGGTGCATCAGGTTGAGCACGCCCAGCTGCGGGTAGATGGCGGCGAACAGCGCCGGCAGGATGGCGAAGTACTTGGCCACATCGTTGGCGATGGAGAAAGTGGTCAACGCGCCACGGGTCACCAGCAGCTCCTTGCCGACCTGCACCACATCCAGCAACTTGGTCGGGTCGCTGTCCAGGTCGACCATGTTGGCCGCCTCGCGCGCGGCCTGGGTACCGTCGTTCATGGCCATGCCCACGTCAGCCTGGGCCAGTGCCGGGGCGTCGTTGGCGCCATCGCCGCACATGGCCACCAGGCGGCCGTCGTTCTGCTCCTGGCGGATGCGCGCCAGCTTCTTCTCTGGCGTGGCCTCGGCCAGCACGTCATCCACGCCGGCCTCGGCAGCGATGGCGGCGGCGGTCAGCGGGTTGTCGCCGGTCACCATCACCGTGCGAATGCCGAGCTTGCGCAGCTCGGCAAAGCGCTCGCGAATGCCGGGTTTGACCACATCCTTGAGGTGGATCACGCCAAGCAGGCGCTTGTCCAGGCACACCAGCAGCGGTGTACCGCCGCTCTGGGCAATACGCTCCACTTCACGGGCCAGTGCTGGTGGCATTTCCAGGCGTTGCATGCCGACGAACGCCAGTACGGCATCGACAGCGCCCTTGCGGTAGCGGTGTTGCTGAAAGTCGATCCCCGACAGGCGCGTCTCGGCGCTGAAAGCCACGGCCTCGAACTGGCCGGCGGACGGTTCGACAAAATCATGCAGCTGGCGCAGATATTCGACGATCGACTTGCCCTCGGCGGTGTCGTCCGCCAGCGAGGCCAGCAAGGCGCACTCCCCCAGCTCGCGGGCAGTGATGCCCGGTGCCGCGTGCAGCGCACTGCAGCGGCGGTTGCCGAAGGTAATGGTGCCAGTCTTGTCGAGCATCAGCGTGTGCACGTCACCGGCCGCCTCCACCGCCCGGCCCGAGCGGGCGATGACGTTCAGCCGCACCAGCCGGTCCATGCCGGCAATGCCGATGGCCGACAGCAGGCCGCCGATGGTGGTGGGGATCAGCGTTACCAGTAATGCGGCGAGAAAGATCAGCGGCAGGCTGCCACCGACAAAGTGGGCGAACGGCTGCAGGGTCACCACCACGATCAGGAAGATCAGGGTCAGGCCGATCAGCAGGATGTCGAGGGCGATCTCGTTGGGCGTCTTCTGCCGCTTGGCGCCTTCGACCAGGGCAATCATGCGGTCGAGGGTCGATTCGCCCGGGTTGCTGGTGATGCGGATCAACAACCAGTCTGAGACCAGCCGGGTATTGCCGGTCACCGCTGAGCGATCGCCGCCGGACTCGCGGATCACCGGCGCGGACTCGCCGGTAATGGCGGCCTCGTTGACCGCAGCGATACCTTCAAGCACCTCGCCGTCACCGGGAATCATTTCACCAGCTACCACGCGCACCACATCGTCCTTGCGCAGCGCGCTGGCCGCTACGGTTTCGTAGCTGCCATCGCGCTTGCGACGCTGCGCGGTAAGCCCTTGGCTGCCAGCCTTGAGGCTGTCGGCTCGGGCCTTGCCACGGCCTTCGGCCAGAGCCTCGGCAAAGTTGGCGAACAGCACGGTGAACCACAGCCACAGGGCGATCTGCACGGCCACACCGGTACTCACACCGCTGCCGGGAGCGAAACACAGGACGGTGGTCAGTACCGCAGTCAGGGCGACCACCAGCATCACCGGCGAGCGCTTGAGTTGGCGCGGGTCGAGCTTGACGAATGCCTGCACCAGCGCCGGGCGCCACAATGCGGCGAAACGGGTCTGATCCTTGGCACTTTGCCGGGCTTTTACTTCAGCAATGGGCATGTTCATGGTCGGTCCTCAAAAACCCAGACTCAAATGTTCGGCGATCGGCCCAAGGGCCAGGGTCGGCAGGAAGGTCAGGCCACCGACCAGCAGGATGGTGACCAGCAGCAGGCTGGTGAACAGCGGGCCATGGGTGGGGAAGCTGTTAAGCCCCTGGGGCGCGCTTTTCTTCGCCGCCAGGCTGCCAGCCAGCGCCAGTACCGGCAGGATGTAGCCGAAGCGGCCGATGAGCATGGCCAGGCCGATCATCAGGTTGTGGTACACCGTGTTGGCACCAAAGCCGGCAAAGGCCGAGCCGTTGTTGGCCGTGCCCGAGGTGTAGGCATACAGCAGCTGGCTGAAGCCATGCGCACCCGGGTTGCTGACTGCACCTGCCGGGCCTGGCAGGCTGGCGGCAATGGCGCCGAGCACCAACACGCCGACCGGCATCACCAGCAGGGTCGCCACCAGCAACTGCACCTCGCGGGCCTGCAGTTTCTTGCCCAGGTATTCCGGGGTGCGGCCGATCATCAGCCCGGCCAGGAACACCGCGATCAGCACGAACAGCAGCATGCCGTAAAGCCCTGCACCGACGCCGCCGAAGATCACCTCACCGACCATCATGTTGACCATTGCCACCATGCCGGTCAGCGGGTTGAGGCTGTCGTGCATGGCATTGACCGAACCGTTGGAGGCAGAGGTGGTAGTCACTGTCCACAGCACCGAACCGGTGGTGCCGAAGCGGGTTTCCTTGCCCTCCATCGGGGCGCTTTGCTGTACCTGCGCGCTCTCGAGGGCCGGGTTGGGCTGGTACTCGGACCACAACGCCGTGCTGCCGCCGATCAGGAACAGCGCAAGCATGCAGGCGAGGATGGCGCGGCTCTGGCGCAGGTCCTTCACGTAGTGGCCAAAGGTGAACACCAGCGCCACCGGAATGAGGATGATCGAAGCCACCTCGAACAGGTTGCTCCAGGCCGTGGGGTTTTCGAACGGGTGCGCCGAGTTGACTCCGAAGAAGCCACCGCCGTTGGTACCCAATTGCTTGATGGCGATCTGGCTGGCGGCCGGGCCCAGCGGGATGGTCTGCTCGGTGCCCTGCAGGGTGAGCGCATGAGCGTAGTCGGCCAAGGTTTGCGGTACGCCCTGCCATACCAGCAGCAACGCCAGCAGCAGGCACAGCGGCAGCAGGCCGTAGAGGGTGGCGCGGGTCATGTCGACCCAGAAGTTGCCCAGCGTCGTGGCGCTGCGCCGTGCGATGCCGCGGCACAGGGCGACCAGCACGGCCAGGCCGGTGGCGGCGCTGACGAAGTTCTGCACGGTCAGGCCGAGCATCTGGCTCAGGTAGCTGACCGACGCTTCACCACTGTAGGCCTGCCAGTTGGTGTTGGTGACGAAGCTGACCGCGGTGTTGAACGCCAGCGACCATTCCTGGCCGGGCAGATGCTGCGGGTTGAATGGCAGGTAGCCCTGCAACAGCAGCACGGCGAACAGCAGCAGGAACCCGGCCAGGTTGAAGGCCAGCAGGGCCAGGGTGTACTGCTGCCAGTTCTGTTCCTGGCTGGCGCGCACGCCCGCCAGCCGGTAGCAGGCTTGCTCGACCGGGCCCAGCACGGGCGACAGCCAGGTCCGCTGGCCTTCCATGACCTTGAAGTAGAACCGCCCGAGCCAGGGTGCCGGTAGCAGCACGATGGCGAAAAATGCCAACAGCAAGGCGAAATCGTAACTGTGCATGGCCACTCCCTAGCTGCGATCGGCGCGCAGCAGCGCCACCAGCAGATAAAACGCCAATGCCACTGCCAGCAGCAGTGACAGCCCGTCGAGCATGTTCATGTGTGGTTCTCCCCGTGGTGCGGCTTGGGCCGCTTTGGGGAAATTGTCCGAGCGAGGGGCGTAAAGGGGCGAGACTGGGAGGTGGGGATGGCGATAAAGAAGGCGTAAAGATCGGGAGTTGAGGTTGCCTGAACCGGCCTCTTCGCGGGTAAACCCGCTACTACAGGGACCGCACCGCTCTCCCGGGCTGTGGAGATCCTTGTGGGAGCGGGTTCACCCGCGAAGAGGCCAGTACAGGTTTACTGCTGAGGCGGCTGCGGGACGGCGTTGCGGCTCCAGTCCAGCAGCAGGCTGTAGCCGACCGCCAGCAAGGTCGGCCCGATGAACAGGCCAATGAAGCCAAAGGCGATCAGGCCGCCGAACACGCCCAGAAGCACGATCACCAACGGCAGATTGCCGCCACGGCTGATCAGGTACGGTTTGAGTACGTTGTCCACGCCACTGATGATGAAGGTGCCCCAGGCTCCCAGGAACACCGCCATGCCGTATTCGCCTTTCCATACCAGCCAGCCGGTGGCCGGAATCCATGCCAGTGGCGGGCCCATGGGGATCAGGCTGAGCATGAAGGTCACCAGGCCCAGCACAATGGCCCCGGGCACACCGGCAATCAGGAAGCCGATCAACGCCAGCACGCCCTGCGCTGCGGCCGTACCGATCACCCCGTTGACCACCCGCTGCACCGTACCGGCGACCAGCTCCAGGTAGTACTCGGCACGGTCGCCCATCAGGCGGTGCAGCAAGCGCAGGACGAACGCCGACAAGCGCGGGCCATCGCGGTAGAAGAAGAACACGAACACCAGGCTAAGGGTCAGTTCCAGCACGCCGCTGCCGATCTGCGCGCTGCGCGCCAGCAACCAGTTGCCCACCTGCCCCAGGTGCGGCTTGACCGAGGCCAGCAAGGCCGCGCCCTGCTGGTCCAGCGATTGCCACCAGCTGACCAGGCGCTCGCCAACCACCGGGATGCCACCCAGCCACGCCGGAGCGTCGGGCAGGCCGTCCACCTGCACGTCACGCACGAACGCCGTCGCGTCGCGAATATGATCGGCCAGGTTGAACCCCAGCCACACCAGCGGCAGCGCCACGATCAGGATCCAGGCAGTGGTCAGCAGGCTTGCCGCCAGGGTTTCGCGCCCGCCCAGCGCTCGCGTCAGCAAGCGCATCAAGGGCCAGCTGGCAAAGGCCAGGATGGCTCCCCACAACAGCGCTGAAATGAAAGGTGCCATTACCCACAGGCCGGCACCCAGCAGCGCCAGTAGCAGAATCTGGACCAGCAAGCGGTCATTGTTAGCCATGGTGGTGCCCGTTCAACGGATCAGTTCAAGGTGCAGGCCGTCGGTAGGTGCACTACCGACTTCGAGGCGGCCATTGCGCACGCCCGCCTTGACCAGCGCCTCGCGCCAGGCTTCAGCCTGGGCCCCACTGAGGCTGGCACGCAGGGTGCTGTCGAGGTTCAGGCTGCGGGCCAGCAGGTTCGCCCAGGCGTCTTGCGGCGCGGCCAGGTCAGGGTAGTCGAGCTTGCCGGTGTCGCGCATTTCGCGCAGCACCGTGGCGGCGGTCGGCAGCAGTTCGCCCAGCGGGCTGCCGGCGACGAACTCTTCCACGTGCAAGTAGGCGCGGCGGTTGCCGCGGGTGACACTGTACAGCGCGACCAGGGTGTCGGCCTGCTCCGCCGAGCGGCGCAGCAGGATGAACGCCTGCTGCTCGTCGCCGCCGTTGAGGCGGGCATTGCCGAACACATCATTGGCCCACAGGCTGGCCTCGCCGCAATCGCGGCCCTGGCACCAGAACAGCGGGTAGCCGCCGTCGCGCTGCAGTGCTTCGCGAGCGCTGGTGAAGACTTCGCGAGCAGTACGCTCGACCGGCAGTTCGTAGGTTACCGAGCTGACCTGGCCACGGCTTTCGACCTTGTCCTCGACCCTCAGGCGGCCGCTGATCTTGCGCAGTGGGCCCATGGGGTAGACGCGCTCCTGCTCCACGGCCGGGCGCTGGTCGACCACCTTGGCGTCCACCGGTACCGGCAGGCTGCCGGCCCACAAAACGGGGCTGGCGAACACCAGGCAGGCCGCGAAGGCATTACGGATGGCAACAGGCGCGCTCATTGGCGAACCAGACGGCGCTCAGCGCCGAGATGAAGCTCCAGGATGTCTGGCAGTTGCATGGTTGTCTCCCTGTTCAACCCGCCAAGCCTCGACACTTGTCCGATGCAAGTCAAGCAAAGCCAAAGAAGCGATTGAAACAGTCTGCGACAAGGGCCGCGCCCTGCTCATCGTTCAGGTGCAGGTGATGGCCACCGGGCAGCGTCACCTGCTCAAAGGGTAGCTGCTCCAGCAACCCGGTGTGGCGCGCCAGCATGCCGTCGGCGGCCACGACCAGGCGCGTCGGGCAACTCACCCGGTGCACATAGGCCATGGCCTGGGCCTCGCTCAGGCGCACTGGCGAAGGCAGGGTCAGGCGGCTGTCGCTGCGCCAGCTGTAACCGCCGGGCACCGGCATCAGGCCACGCTGGGCCAACAGCTCGGCCGCCTCACGGCTGACTGCGACCATGCCTTTCATGCGTGCCTGCACGCCCTGCTCCAGTGTGGTGTATACCGACTTGCGCTTGCCATCCAGGCGCAACTGGGCCTGCAGTGCCATGCCCAGCCGCTCACCGGCATCCTGCTCGGCGCCGGTCGGCGGGATGACGCCGTCAATCAGGGCCAGATGGCTGACCCGATCCGGCAGCGCGCCAGCCAGTTGCACGGAAATGATTGCCCCCAGCGAATGGCCCAGCAGAGCAAAACGTTGCCAACCCAGCTGCTCGGCCACCCGCAGCACGTCATGGGCGTAGTCGGCCAGAGCATAGCCGGCACCGAGCGGCCGGTGCTCGGAGTAACCATGCCCGGCCAGGTCCAGGGCGACGATGCGCAGGCCTTTCAGCTGCGGCGCCAGGCGGGCGAAGCTGTTGGCGTTATCCAGCCAGCCATGCAGGGCGATCACCGGCAGCCCCTGCTCCGGGCCGAACAGGTGCGCCGCCAGTTCGATATGGCCCAGACTCAGTCGGATTTCCTCGACCTGCGCGCTCATGCCTGGCTCCAGCGGTCGAACAGGCCCTTGATCAGGCTGGCGGTGTCGGTTGGCCGCTCCAGCGGGAACATGTGCCCACCCGGCACGCTGTGGTATTCGCCCCTGGGCATGCCACGCACGGCCAGCGTGTGGTGGCGGCGAATGACGTTGCTGCGCTCGCCGCGGACCATGGCCAGCGGCACCTGCAATTGCCGCGCGGGCGCAGGGCTGGTATGCGGGATGCTGCGGTAGATGCTGATTTCCGTGGCCGGGTCGAAGCGCAACTGCAGCCCCTGCTCCATCGCCTGCAGGCCGTGCTCTATGTAGGCATCGAGGCAGTCGGGGTCGAAATGGCGGAACAGTGACTTGCCGGCGAAATAGTCCCGGGCACTGTCGCGGTCATTGAAGGTTTCGCGGCGCCCCAGGGTGCGGCCAGCCGGGGTGATACGGTCAATGAAGCCGAAGCGCTTGGCGGTGCGCAGCAGCCACTGGTCGGCGCGGGTGAGCACCGGAGAGTCGAGCATCACCACGCCGCGATAATACTCGGGGCAGCGCAAGGCTGCGTGCAGGTGCAACACGCCGCCCAGCGAATGGCCGACGCCCCATACTGGCTGGTCTTGCCGAGCCAGGTGGTGCAGCAGTTCATCGACCAGGCTCTGCCAGTTGTCGTCCACCGGAAAACGCGGATCGTGGCCGTGCTGGGCCAGGTGCTGCACCTGGTAGTCCGGTGCCAGGGCGGCGAACAGCTTGCCGTAGGTGGCCGACGGGAAACCGTTGGCATGGGCGAAGAAGATCTGCTGCGACATGGCGCCGGGTCCGGATGCGAGATGATGGCCCATTGTCGGTATCGCGGGGCGGTTCGGCAACGTCCGGAAAGGTCATCGGCGAGGGCTATCAGGTCAGGCTTGTGGGCGCGGGCACTGCCTGCAGGAGCAGCCTTGTGCTGCGAAGAGGCCATAACTGCCGGAGAAGAGCTATTGCCCTACTGGCCTCTTCGCAGCACAAGGCTGCTCCTACAGGAAACCTAGATAGCCTGAGAACTCAGGCCGGCGAGTTGATCGCCCGAAGGGTCATCAACCCAGCCAGCGGCCAGTCCCCTTCCAGCTCCGCCAGGCTTGCAGTGCTCATGCCCGCTGGTTGCTGCTGGTGGCCATGCTGCAACGCCCCTACCAAGGTACCCACCAGCGGCTGGTGGCTGACCAGCAGCACATGCTCCAGGCCCAGGCGCTCGATTTCACCGATAACCTGCTGCACATCACTGTCAGGCGTCAGCCAGGGCACGGTGCGCACCGGTTCGGCGAAGCCCAGGGTGTCATGCACCAGGGCAGCCGTTTGCTGGGCGCGTACGTAAGGGCTGGCGATGATCGCCTGCAGCGGCTGGCCCAGCAGGCGGGCGGCGCTATGCAGCACCTGTTCGCGACCATGGGCGGTCAGCCGGCGCTCGGCATCGCTGTTGGCGCGCGGCTCCGCTTCGCCGTGGCGCAGAACCCACAGCTTCACAGTTTGGGCTCCTCGTCACGCACCGGGTGCGGGGCCGGGGCCACCGCATGCGGCGCCTCGCCTTCCGGGGCACGCGGTGCCGGCCAGTCGGCGAACGGCCAGGGCTTCTGGTCGCTGTGGAAGCTGCCGAAGCGGCCGATCTGCGCCAGGTACTGGCTCAGGCTGTCACCGAAGTTCATCAGGCTGGCGCTGGGGGCGCCGTACACCAGGCGGTAGATCAATTGTACCAGCACCAGGCCACCGAGCAGCAGCTCGGCCAGCTGCCAGACCACCAGGAACACCAGCATCCACAGGGCCCGCAGGATGATCGACTCGCGCTGGGCGCGTTCGGGCGTATCGTTCATGTGTTGCTCCTTGCTGTTGTCAGAGCCGCTGAAGGCTCAGTTGAAACCGCTGATGGAAATGAAATCGACATCGGTCTTCGGCTCGGCACGCATCAGGTGCTCGATCACCTGGTTCAGCGTGCGGCCTTCGAACAGGATGGCATGCAGGCCTGCCACCAGCGGCATGTATACCTGCACTTCCTGCGCCTTGGCCTTGAGCACCTTGAGGGTGTTGACGCCTTCGGCTACTTCGCCCAGGCGGCTGACCGCCTGCTCCAGGCTCAGGCCCTGGCCCAGCGCGTGGCCGACCTGGTAGTTGCGGCTCTTTGGCGAGGAGCAGGTGACGATCAGGTCACCGACACCGGCCAGGCCGAGGAAAGTCATGGGGTTGGCCCCCTGGCTGACGGCGAAGCGGGTCATCTCGGCCAGGGCGCGGGTAATCAGCATGCTCTTGGTGTTCTCGCCCATGCCCAGGGCCACCGCCATGCCAGCAATGATGGCGTAGACGTTCTTCAGCGCCCCGCCCAGCTCGACGCCAAAGCGGTCGGCACTGGCGTAGACGCGGAAGGTACGCCCATGCAGCACGGCCTGCACCTGCTGGCACAGTTTTTCGTCCTCGCTGGCGACCACCGTGGCGGTCAGCGCATGTTCGGCGATTTCACGGGCCAGGTTGGGGCCGGACAGCACGCCGATGCGCGCCTCGGGGGCGATTTCCTCGAGGATCTGGCTCATCAGCTTGAAGCTTTGCGCTTCGATGCCCTTGGTCAGGCTGACCAGGCCCTTGCCGCGCAGCAACTCGGCATGCGGAGCCAGCACGCTACGCAAGGCGCTCGATGGCAGGGCGACGAAAATCAGCTCGCTGGCCTGCAGTGTGGCCAGCAGGTCGCTGACCGGCTCGACGCCGTCGTGCAAGCGGATGCCCTTGAGGTAGCGGGGATTCTCGCGATTGACCCGCATGGCCTCGGCCTGTTCCGGATCGCGCATCCATTGGCGCACCGGCACACCGTTTTCTGCCAGCAGGTTCGCCACGGCGGTGCCGAAGCTGCCGCCTCCCAGAACTGCAACAGGTTGCTGTTCAGTCATATCCAATCCGTTAAAGCCAAAAGTTAAGTGGCGACCCAGCCATTATACGGCTCGCCTGCTACAGAACCAGTGTCAGTACCGGCCCTTTCGCAGCGCAAGGCTGCTCCTACAGGTACCGTGCATGTCCTTAGATCGGGCTTCACTGGCAAGCAGATCACTGGCAAAACCCCCACGGTCAGTTACCATGCCTGTTTCAATCCTGATACAAGGCCGCTTTGTGTTCCCTGGCACGCCCTCGTACCCGCGCCTGCTCATACTGACTGCCCTGCTCGGCGGCCCGGCCGTGGCCGATGACCTGTTCATCGACAACACGGACCTGCCGCAGGTTCTGACCGCCACGCGCCTGAAACAATCCCCCGCCGCAGTACCGGGCAGCATGACCGTGCTCGACAGCGAGCTGATCCGGGCCAGCGGTGCCCGTGACATCCCCGAGCTGCTGCGCCTGGTGCCGGGCATGATGGTGGGCTACAACGCCGGCAACCAACCCACGGTCAACTACCACGGCAGCAACGTCAACGATGCCCGACGCATGCAGGTGCTGATCGATGGCCGTTCGGTGTACCGCGCCGGCCTGGCCACGGTGGACTGGAGCGACATCCCCCTGGCCATGGAGGATATCGAGCGCATCGAGGTGTTCCGCGGCCCCAACACGGTCAGCTATGGCGCCAACGCGCTGATGGCGGTGGTCAACATCCTTACCCGCAACCCTGCCGACAGCCATGGCACGCGGCTGAAGATGACCCGCGGCCAGGACGGCATCAACGATTTCTACGCCAGCCACGGCTTCGGTTGGGAGAGTGGCGACATGCGCCTGTCGCTGTCAGGCCAGCAGGACGATGGCTTCGACGAGAACCAGTTCGGCCAGGACTACCGCGACAGCCGCCGGCTGACCCGCTTCAATATCAACGCCAGCCACAGCCTGGCACACGACCAGACCCTGGAATGGCAACTTGCTGCGAAGGAAGGCAGCAACCAGCGGCCTTATACCTACCAGCCGGTGTTCGCCAAATACGAAGCCGGTAACAACGCTGACGTCAGTGCCAAGGACTACGCCGGCTCATTGCGCTGGACCAAGGACTTCAGTTCTGAGCACAGCCTGTATATCCAAGGCTCTGCCCAACATTTCGACCGTCAGCAGGTGTGGCGTGCCTGTGACGCTTTGCAGTCGTTCAGCCCGGAATTGACCCAGCTCTGGCAAATGAACCCCGATTTCGCCGAAAAAGTGGCACGCGGCATTGCTACCGGCGCGCCACTTTCGACCAACGATCCCGTCATGAGAGGGCTTCTGGAGAAGGTCCAGCAGCAATGGGCGAACGGTGGCAACCAGCAGGTCTGCGGCGACGTCGACCAGAGCACCCGCGAAACCCGCTACGACCTGGAAATCCAGGACACCCTGAGCCTGACCGACAGCCTGCGCCTGCTCAGCGGCATGAACTACCGCTATGATCGTGCCGACTCGCAGACCTACTTCAATGGCAGCATCGACGACCAGACCTGGCGCCTGTTCGGCCAGCTGGAGTGGCGCGCCGACGAACACTGGATCCTGCAGGGTGGTGCCATGTTCGAGGACTCGCGCCTGTCCGGCAGCTCGCTGACCCCACGCGTGGCGGTCAACTACCTGATCACCCCGCGCCATGGCCTGCGTGCAGTGTATTCCGAGGCAGTGCGCTCGCCAGACATGTTCGAGAACAACGTCAACTGGAGCTACACGGTCAAGAACCTGACCCCCAACGCTTTTGGCCTGCAAAACGGCGAATACTTCGTCAAGACCCGCGGCCCGGGCGACCTCGACCAGGAACGCATGCGCTCGCGCGAACTCGGCTACAACGGCTACTTCAGCGACATCGACCTGAACATGGATGTGAAGCTGTTCTATGACGAGATCACCGGCATGATCAGCGAGCCCCTGAAGAACAACCAGTACATCGCCAGCAATGCCAACAAGGCCCGTTTCAGCGGCAGCGAGGCGCAACTGGACTGGCGCCCGACCCTGCGCGACCGCCTGCGGGTGACCTACGCCTACGTGGATGCCTGGGCCAGCAACCCCGCCGACCGCCGCCTCAGCGCGCGCAACAGCGGCTCGGCCGGATGGATGCGCGAGTGGGGTGCCGGTTGGTCGAGCGCGCTGTTCTATTACGGTGACGATGCACTCAACCAGTATCGCTACGAGCGCCTGGACCTGCGCCTGGCCAAACGTTTCCGGGTGCATGGCAGCAACCTGGAGCTGGCGGCGCTGTGGCAACAGCGCCTGGACGATGAGCCGACCACGGCAATTCAGAACCGCTACGACAGCCGCCACCGCCTGAGCATCAGCGCGGAGCTGGAGTTCTGATGGCCCTGCTGCTGCGCCTGTTGCTGTTGTGCCTGTGGCCGATGGGGCCACTGTTCGCCAGCGAAATCCTGTTGGTAGGCGCGGAAGACCAGCCTGGCATTCGCAGTTTCGTCGCCGCGCTGGAAAGCCGCCGGCCGCACGACCATGTACATTTCCAGACCACCGCCGACCTGCCACCCCCGGGCAAGCTCAAGGCTGACCAGCGCCTGATCCTGCTGGACAACGCCGCACTGGAATGGCGCCTCGGGGAAACTGCCGGCCCGCCGGCACTGGCCATGAGGGTCAGCCGGGTGCAGGCTGAACAGCGCCTGGGAAAGTCGCGGCCCGCGTTCCTCACGCTGCTGTGGAGCGATCCGCCGCTGGGCCGGCAGTTGCGCCTGGCGCGCTACCTGCTGCCGCAGGCCCAGCGCATTGGTGTGCTGTACGGTGAGCACAGCAGCTTTCTGCTCGAAGAGCTGCGCCACGCCGCCCGCCCGCTGGGCCTGGAGATCATTGCCCAGGACTGGCCCGACCCGCGCGACAGCCGCCCTTTGCAACACTTGTTGGCCAACAGTGACGTGCTGCTGGGCCTGGACGATGCCGACCTGTACAACTCCAAGACTGCGAAAAACCTGCTGTTGAGCAGCTATGGCCGGCAGATGGCGCTGATCGGCCCGAACGCCGGGTTCGTCCGCGCCGGCGCCCTGGCCAGCACCTTCAGCGACCAGGACGATTGGCTGGCGGTGCTCGACCAGTTGCTCGACCAGCCACCGGCGCGCTGGCCACGCAGCCTGTACCCGGTACGCTTCGGCGTCAGCGGCAACCAGCAGGTGGCGCGCGCCCTGGGCCTTGAACCGATCGATCCGAACGCCGCCGCCAAGGCCCTGGCCGAAGGAGAACCCACCCCATGAGCAAGCGCCTGAGCTGGGACATTCACACCCGCACCCAGATCATCAGCCTCGGCCCTGCCCTGCTGCTGACCTTGCTGCTGATCAGCTTCTTCACCTTCGTGCGTATCCAGGACCTGCGCCAGGAACTGAACCACACCGGGCAACTGATCGCCAACCAGTTGGCGCCAGCCTCGGAATACGGGGTGATCTCGGGCAACAACGAAGTGCTCGAGGGCCTGATGCGCGCCACGCTCAGCATCCCCCACGTGCGCTTCCTCGAGGTGCAGGACAGCCGCAACCACATACTGGTTTATGTGGAGCAGTCCGACGAAAGCGCCAACCGCGCGCAGCGCGTCGAAGTGTTCCAGGCGCCCATCCGCCTGCAGCAGATCCGCCTGGACAGCGACTTCCTGCAACAGGGCAAGGCCACCAGCCCGGCCATTGGCGACGATTACCTGGGCAGGGTCATCGTCGGCATGTCCGATGACGCCTTCAGCCAGCGCCAGCAGGAAATCGTGATCAAGGCCGGTATCCTCGCGCTGTTCGCCCTGCTGTTCACTTTCCTGCTGGCGCGCCGCCTGGCCCTTAGCCTCGCCAAGCCGATCAGCGACATGGGGCACGCGGTCAAGGCCATCCAGCAGGGCGAGTACCACACCCTGTTGCCGGTGGTCGATGACAGCGAACTGGGCCATCTGGCACGCCACATCAATAACCTGGCCCATGGCCTGGCGCAGGCCAGCAATGAACAGAAGCAGGCGATTGCCGAGCTTATCCAGGCCCGCGAGGAGGCCGAACAGGCCAACCGCACCAAATCGGATTTCCTGGCGATGATGAGCCACGAACTGCGCACGCCGATGAATGGCGTACTGGGCATGCTGCAGTTGCTGGAAACCACGCAGCTGAACAGCGAGCAGGCCGAGTACACCGCGGTGGCCAGCGAATCCACCGGGCACCTGCTCAAGGTCATCAATGACATCCTCGACTTCTCGCGCATCGAACGCGCCGCGCTGCAACTGGAACACATCGACTTCAACCTGGGCGAACTGATCACCAGCAGCGTCCAGTCGTTCCAGCACAGCGCCCAACAGCGCGGCCTTGCCCTGCACCTGCAAATGCCGGCGGGTATCGAGCAGCTGCAGGTGAACGGCGACCCCACGCGCATCCGCCAGATCCTGCTGAACCTGGTCGGCAACGCGCTGAAATTCACCGAACGCGGCCAGGTTCAGGTCGAGGCGCGCTGGCAGGTGCTGGACCGCCAACTGATCTGGCTGACCTGCAGTGTGCGCGACACCGGTATCGGCATCGACAACGAACGCCTGGAAATGATGTTCGTCGCCTTCCAGCAGGCCGACAGCTCGATTTCCCGCCGCTATGGCGGCACCGGGCTGGGACTGTCGATCGCCCGCACCCTGGCCGAACGCATGGGCGGCAAGCTGCGTGGCGAAAGCCGTGAGGGCCTGGGCTCGACCTTTACCCTGGAGATGCCTCTGGCCCTGGCCAGCCCTGCCCCGCTCTCGCTGACGCAACCAAGCGCTGCGCCACCGGCGGTGGCCGACAATGATCAGGTGCTGCTGGTAGAGGACAATCCGGTCAACCAAAGTGTCATCGAGGCCATGCTGCGTAGCCTGGGGCTGGCGGTATGCACGGCCGAGGACGGCCTGGAGGCGGTCGAACGGGTCAGCCAGCAGCGTTTTGCCGCCGTGCTGATGGACTGCCGCCTGCCGCACCTGGACGGCTATGAAGCCACCCGGCGTATCCGCCAGCTGCCCAACGGCGCCAGGCTACCGATCATCGCCCTGACCGCCAACGCCTTGCAGGGCGACCGCGAGCGTTGCATGGCGGCCGGCATGGACGACTACCTGAGCAAACCCTTGCGCCGCACTGAACTGCAGCGCGTGCTGCAGCGCTGGCTACCCGGTCAGACAACCGCGACTGGCGATAAATGCTAAAGTGCGGCAGTCTTAAACACTGGACAGGACCTTCATCGGACCTGAAAATAGACGTTTCAGTGCACACCTGTACTTCTTTCACCGGGTGCACTGTGACTTTCACCACAACGCAATAGTCTACCTGTAGGCTGCCGCCCCGAACGCGATGCGTATCGGGCCGGCCGGGAAGATTCATCCCCTGCCGCAGGGGGTTATTGAGGAGCTCGCATGACCAAACAACACGCCTTTACTCGGGAAGACCTGCTGCGCTGCAGTCGCGGTGAGCTGTTCGGCCCAGGTAATGCGCAACTGCCCGCGCCGAACATGCTGATGGTCGATCGCATCACCCATATCAGCGAAGAAGGCGGCAAGTACGGCAAAGGTGAATTGGTCGCCGAGCTGGATATCAATCCGGACCTGTGGTTCTTCGCCTGCCACTTCGAAGGCGACCCGGTAATGCCGGGCTGCCTGGGGCTTGATGCCATGTGGCAGCTGGTAGGTTTCTTCCTCGGCTGGCAGGGCCTGCCAGGCCGCGGGCGCGCCCTGGGTTCGGGCGAGGTGAAGTTCTTCGGCCAGGTACTGCCGGAAGCCAAGAAAGTCACTTACAACATTCACATCAAGCGCGTCCTGAAGGGCAAGCTGAACATGGCCATCGCCGATGGCTCGGTCAGCGTCGACGGCCGCGAGATCTACACTGCCGAAGGCCTGCGGGTCGGCGTGTTCACCTCCACTGACAATTTCTAAGGGTTATTCGCATGCGCCGCGTCGTTATCACTGGTCTGGGCATCGTATCGTGCCTGGGCAATGACAAAGCTACCGTCACCGAAAACCTGCGCAACAGCCGTCCGGGTATCCGTTACAACCCGGAATACAAGGAAATGGGGCTGCGTAGCCAGGTTTCCGGGTCCATCGACCTCAACCTCGAAGAACTGATCGACCGCAAGGTCTACCGCTTCGTCGGCCACGCTGCTGCCTACGCCTACCTGGCGATGCAGGATGCGATCAAGGACGCCGGCCTGACCGAAGAGCAGGTTTCCAACCCGCGTACCGGCCTGGTGGCGGGCTCCGGCGGCGCCTCGACCCTGAACCAGATGGAAGCGCTGGACACCCTGCGTGAGAAAGGCGTCAAGCGCGTCGGCCCGTACCGCGTTACCCGCACCATGGGCAGCACCGTTTCGGCGTGCCTGGCCACCCCGTTCAAGATCAAGGGCATCAACTACTCGATCTCCTCGGCCTGCGCCACTTCGGCACACTGCATCGGCACCGCCCTGGAGCAGATCCAGTGGGGCAAGCAGGACATCGTCTTCGCCGGTGGCGGTGAAGAAGAGCACTGGAGCCAGTCGTTCCTGTTCGATGCCATGGGCGCCCTGTCGACCAAGCGCAACGAAACCCCGGAACAGGCCTCGCGCGCCTACGACGCCGACCGTGATGGCTTCGTCATCGCTGGCGGTGGCGGCATGGTGGTGGTCGAGGAGCTGGAACACGCCCTGGCCCGTGGCGCCAAGATCTACGCGGAAATCGTCGGCTACGGCGCCACTTCCGACGGCTACGACATGGTTGCCCCGAGCGGCGAAGGTGCTATCCGCTGCATGCAGCAGGCGCTGTCGACCGTCGACACTCCGATCGATTACCTGAACACCCACGGCACCTCGACCCCGGTCGGTGACGTTGCCGAGATCAAGGGCGTTCGCGCCGTGTTCGGCGACAAGGCGCCGAAGATCAGCTCGACCAAGAGCCTGTCGGGCCACTCGCTGGGCGCTGCCGGCGTACACGAGGCGATCTACTGCCTGCTGATGATGGAAAACAACTTCATCGCCGGCTCCGCCAACATCGACGAGCTGGACCCGGAAGTCGCCGACCTGCCGATCCTGCGCAAGACCGAAGAAAACGCCAAGATCGACACGGTCATGAGCAACAGCTTCGGCTTCGGCGGCACCAACGCCACCCTGGTGCTCAAGCGCTGGGAAGGCAAGTAAGACGCTGCTGCGGTAAACGAAAACGCCCCGACTGATTCGGGGCGTTTTCATTTGTATTGCCTGTACCGGCCCTATCGCCGGCACAGGAAAACCCTTATTTCCGCCTGGGCAGTACAGCCAGAAAATTCTCCCTGGCCACCTTGTTGGCAACTTGTTCCGGCAATGCGTCCAGAAACGGCCTGAACCCATGCATCTGCTCCCCAAGGCTGCCAAACCGCCCCACCACATCCGAACCCAGCATGAACCGTTCCGGGAACCTCTCGACCAGTGCCAGCCACGCCTTGCGCGGCACACCCCGGTCATCCAGCAGATAGGGTTTCAGCACGCTCCACGACAAATCGACATACAGGTTCGGGTAATCCTCCAGCAACCGCGTCAGCACCGGCAGCAGAAAGTCCATCTGCGTCTGGTGCCGGTGAATCTCCATGCTGCTGCCTGCATGCGCCCAGATGAACCGCGTGTGCGGGTGATTGCGCAGCGGCTGTTCGATCTCCGCCAGGTACAGCGGGTTGCGCTCGCGCTTGGAGGTGATGTTGGAATGCAGCAGCACCGGCAGGTCGCGCTCGGCCGCCAGGTGGTAGATACGCGCCATGGCTTCGTTGTTGGCGCGCGGCGTGTCACCGCTGGTCAGAGCAGTCAGGTCATCGTGGCGGGTGAACACCTCGCCAATGCCCTGCCACAGCCCCGGATGCAGATCGAGCATGCGCTCGATATGGCTGGCGGCGTTCTTGTCCACCGGATTGAAGCCGGCCAGGAACGGATGAAAGCGCTTGCGCTGCTCGTCGGGCAGTTGCTGTAGCGCCGCCGCCACGTAGGTATCGGTGGCGCTGTACCAGTAGGCTTCGGCGTCATCCCCAGCGTAATAGCGTGGGCGCTTGGGCTCGTCTTCATGCCACTTCTTGGCCACCGGGACGCCGGAAATCATCGACTGCTCGATACCGGCGGCATCCATGGCCTTGATCAGCGCAGGCATGCCTTCGCTTTCCTGGAAGAAGTCGACGTAGTGCAGGTGGGCATCACTGTAGCGGTAGTCGCGTGCCTGCGCCGCTTGGCACAGCCAGGTGGATAACAGCACGCAGGCCAACGCTCTCACGATCATGATGAAGCTTCCTTTTCCGGGTATCAGATCTCTAGACCGGCCGGCCTACGAGACGGTTCAGCCGGGGCGGGCAAACCGCTATGCTTGGGGCATTTCCACCTTGCCTGGAGCCTTCCCATGAGCAGCCCCCTGGTCATCCGCCCACGTGCCGAATCGGTCGAGGGCCAGCCGATCCTGCGCCCGCTGCCATCGGCCCAGTGTCGCAGCGTCGGCCCGTTCGTGTTTTTCGACCACATGCTCGAAACCGACTATGCCCCGGGGCATGGTATGGACATCCGCCAGCACCCGCATATCGGCCTGTCGACCCTTACCTACCTGTTCGAAGGGGCAATCCTGCACAAGGACAGCCTCGGCTCGGTGCAGCGGGTGCTGCCGGGCGACGTCAGCTGGATGACCGCAGGCAGCGGTGTGGCCCATGTCGAGCGTACTCCTGAAGATGCCCTGGCCCATGGCTCACGCCTGCACGGGCTGCAGGTATGGCTGGCATCGCCACGCGAGCAGGAACAAGGCCCGGCAAGCTACAGCCATCACCCGGCGGCGAGCCTGCCGGTCAGCGACAGCCTGGGAGTACGCATCTGCATGATCGCCGGCAGCGGGTTCTGCCTGGAATCGCCGGTGCCGGTGCTCTCCCCTACCCTGTACGCGCATGTACAGATGCAACCGGCAACCACGCTATTGGTGCCGAACGAGCATGCGCAGCGGGCGCTGTACCTGCTCGATGGTGAGCTGGTGATGAACGATGAGGATGTGGAACCCTGCAGCCTGGTGGTCCTGCCCGAGGGTAAAGAGGTGACGCTGTATGCGGAGGGTGAGTGCCAGCTGGTGCTGATTGGTGGCGCACCACTGGATGGGCCGCGGCGGATGAACTGGAACTTTGTCGCCAGTGATGTGGAGCTGATCGAACAGGCCCGGGCCAAGTGGGCTGCTGGGGAATGGCCGGTGGTGCCGGGGGAAACCTCCAGAATCGAGTTGCCGCGGTAATTGGGGCCGCTTTGCGACCCTTCGCGGGCTTGCCCGCTCCCACTGGGACGGCGTTGCACTTACGGGCAGTTCCGTACCTGTGGGAGCGGGCAAGCCCGCGAAGGGTCGCAAAGCGGCCCCAATGCGCCATCAGCGCTGGAACACTTCGGTCAGCAGGTTATGCATCGAGCGGAACGCCCGCTCCGAGGTACGCCGATCATACTGCATCTTGCCCGGCACATTGGCACTCGGGTCGGTAAACGAGTGCACCGCGCCGCCATAGCTCAGCAATTGCCAGTCAACCTTGGCCGCGTTCATCTCCTCCTCGAACGCCGGCAACTGCTCCTTCGGCACCAGTGGATCGGAAGCGCCGTGCAGCACCAGCACCGAGCCCTTGATGCGCTTGGCATCTTCCGGGTTCGGGGTATCCAGGGTGCCATGGAACGACACCGCCGCACGCAAATCGGCGCCAGTACGGGCCAGCTCCAGTGCACAGCAGCCACCAAAGCAGAAACCAAACGTGCCGACCTTGCCCGGTTCCAGCAGCGCCTTCGACTGCCCCAACAGTTGCGCCAGGGCTTCCTGCATGCGCTTGCGCAGCTCGCCTCGGTCATTCTTCAACGGCATCATCGCCGCGCCGGCCTCGTCGGCATTGGACGGACGCACCGATTGCCCGTACAGGTCGGCAATCAGCACTACATAGCCCTTCTCGGCCACTTCCTTGGCGATGCGCTCGGCACCTTCGCCTATACCCATCCAGTTCGGCGCCATCACCAGACCTGGCCGCCCCAGCGCGCCCGGCTCGTATACCAGGCGGCTTTCATACGCCTTGCCGGACAGGTGATAGACCAGCGATTCGACGATTACTTTGCTCATCAAGCACTCCTTTGGCACTCGTCATCAATATGCTCGCCATGAAAAAAGCCCGCCGAAGCGGGCTTTCCTATGCATCAACTCAAGCAGACAGTTCGACCAGCAGCTTGTTCAGGCGACGAACGTAAGCCGCCGGGTCCTTCAAGCTGTCACCGGCCGCGAGGGCTGCCTGATCGAACAGGATGTGCGACAGCTCGGCGAAGCGGTCTTCGCTCTGCTCGTTGTCCAGCTTCTCGATCAGCGGGTGGGTCGGGTTGAACTCGAAGATCGGCTTGGACTCCGGCACCTTCTGCCCGCTGGCTTCGAGGATCTGGCGCATCTGCAGGCCCAGGTCCTGCTCACCGATGGCCAGGATCGCCGGCGAGTCGGTCAGGCGGTGCGATACGCGCACTTCGGCCACGCTGTCACCCAGCGCGCCCTTCAGGCGCTCGACCAGGCCTTCCTTGTCCTTGGCGACTTCTTCCTGGGCCTTCTTGTCTTCTTCCGAGTCCAGCTTGCCCAGGTCCAGGTCGCCACGGGCGACGTCGACAAAGGCCTTGCCGTCGAACTCGTTCAGGTAGCTCATCAGCCACTCGTCGATACGGTCGGTCAGCAGCAGCACTTCGATGCCTTTCTTGCGGAAGACTTCCAGGTGCGGGCTGTTCTTGACCTGCGCGTACGACTCGCCGGTGAGGTAGTAGATCTTGTCCTGGCCTTCCTTGACGCGAGCCAGGTAGTCGGCCAGGGCGACGCTCTGCTCGCCGCTGTCGTCCTGGGTGGAAGCGAAGCGCAGCAGGCCGGCGATCTTTTCCTTGTTGGCGAAGTCTTCGGCCGGGCCTTCCTTCAGCACCTGACCGAAGTTCTTCCAGAAGCCCTTGTACTGCTCGGGCTCGTTCTTCGCCAGCTTCTCCAGCATGTCCAGCACGCGCTTGGTCAGCGCGGTCTTCATCGAGTCGATGATCGGGTCTTTCTGCAGGATTTCACGCGACACGTTCAGCGACAGGTCGTTGGAGTCGACCACACCCTTGATGAAGCGCAGGTACAGCGGCAGGAACGATTCGGCCTGGTCCATGATGAACACGCGCTGCACGTACAGCTTCAGGCCGCGTGGCGCTTCGCGCTGGTACAGGTCGAACGGCGCGCGGGCGGGCACGTACAGCAGCGAGTTGTATTCGAGCTTGCCTTCTACCTTGTTGTGGCTCCAGGCCAGCGGGTTTTCGAAGTCATGGCCGATGTGCTTGTAGAACTCCTGATATTCCTCGTCCTTGATTTCGGTACGCGGACGGGTCCACAGGGCGCTGGCACGGTTGACGGTTTCCCACTCTTCGGCCGGCTGCTCTTCGCCTTCGGCGGTAGCTTGCTCTTTCAGCAGCTGGATCGGCATGGCGATGTGGTCGGAGTACTTCTTGACCACATTGCGCAGGCGCCAGCCATCGGCGAACTCCTGCTCGCCCTTCTTCAGGTGCAGGACGATGCGGGTGCCGCGCTGTGGCTTGTCGATGGTGGCGACTTCAAACTCACCTTCGCCCTTCGACGACCAGTGCACGCCTTCAGCGGCCGGCTGGCCGGCACGGCGGCTGTACACGTCGACCTTGTCGGCAACGATGAACGCGGAGTAGAAGCCCACACCGAACTGACCGATCAGGTGCGAGTCCTTCTTCTGGTCACCGGTGAGGTTCTTCATGAAGTCGGCAGTGCCGGACTTGGCGATGGTACCCAGGTGGGCGATGACGTCTTCGCGGCTCATGCCGATGCCGTTGTCCTCGAGGGTCACGGTACCGGCGTCCTTGTCGAAGCTCAGGCGAATCTTCAGGTCGGCGTCGCCTTCGAACAGCTCTGGCTTGGCCAGGGCCTCGAAACGCAGCTTGTCGGCGGCGTCGGAGGCGTTGGAGATCAATTCACGCAGGAAGATCTCCTTGTTCGAATACAGGGAATGGATCATGAGGTGCAGCAGCTGCTTTACCTCGGTCTGGAAGCCCAGCGTTTCTTTTTGAGTCTCCACACTCATGGTCTTCAAAACTCCGATCTGATGGCAGTTGACGCCTGGCGGCCAGGTTGGCCAGCGTTTAGCGGCGGATGTCATGCAGATGGGGGCTGCCCGGATGATTTCAAGGGCTTTTCCGGTTCGATCTTGAAATGGGCCCGAGCCGTGGCGATCGGCGACTGCCTGTCCCCCTGCCAGGCGGTGATGGCCACATTGGTCACCCGCCGGCCCTGGCGCCAAAGCTGGCATTGGGCGTAGGTATCGCGAAAGTGCCCGGCGCGCAGGTAATCGATGGAAAAGTCGATGATCTTCGGAATGCTTGCGCTCTCGCTGAAGATCAGCAGGTACAGCGCTGCCGACAGTTCCATGAAGCCCGCGATCACCCCGCCGTGGATGGCCGGCAGCAGCGGGTTGCCGATGTTGTCCTGGTTGGCCGGCAGGCGGAACAGCAGGTCATCGCCCTGACGCTCGCATTCAATGCCGATCAGGCCGCCATAGGGGATCAGCGCCAGCAAGGGCCGATAGTCTCCCACCGCATGAGCAGCGTTGAGCTGTTGGCGAACATTGTGCGGAATCATGCTCCGCCCTCCTTCAGGCTGTTGCCGAAGCGGATGCCACCCTTGATCTCCTGGCCCAGGCGCATGAACGTGCCCACCACCTGGCAGATAGGCTGAGCGGGGTCATCCTGGTAGGCCGTGCCACGGGTGAAGATCACATCGCGGGTGACCCGGTAGCATTGGGCATGGCCGTAGATGTCTTTGCCGGCCTTGGCCGGATGCATATAGTCGATGCGCAGGTCCAGTGTCGGGCACACTTCGAAGCGCGGCAGCACGCACAGCGTGGCCATGCCGCAAGTGGTGTCCATCAGCGTGGTCAGCGCGCCGCCATGCACGGCGCCGGTCTGCGGGTTGCCGACAATGGCCGCAGACCAGGGCAGCACCAGGGTCATGCCATTGGCATTGGTTTGCACCACACGCATTTGCAACAACTGACAATGTTTCAGGGCCGAGAGAAAACGCTCGGCCATGGCCATCAAGGTTGAATCACTCATTGGCTGTTTCCCTGCGCATTGCCGCAGCGGCATAAAATCGTTAAAAAGTCTATATAGAACGGGACGTTATATATGTGTAATCTTCGCGGAACTTATTCCGTGTAGTTGCACTCGAAGGAACAAGTCACTTATTCCACCAAGGAGAAACACCCCCATGCGTAAACCTTTTGCTTTTGCTCTGATGCTGGCCGCTGCCATGGGCCTGGCCGCTTGCGATAAAGCGAGCGAAGACAAAGCCCAGGACGCACAGCAACACGCCGAGCAAGCCCAGGAAAAAGCGGGCGAAGCTCAGGATAAAATGAACGAGGCTGCCAAGGAAAACGCCGAAGCCGCCAAAGATCAGGCCGAAGCCGAGCAGAAGGCCGCCGAAGAAGCCGCTCCGGCTACTCCGGCTCCGGAAGCCGCTCCAGCTACCCCAGCTGCTCCAGCCGAACCTGCCAAGCAGTAATCGGCTAAAACAAAAAAACCCGACATTGTCGGGTTTTTTTGTGCCTGAAACTTATGGATTAAACGTTTCAGGTACCAGGAGCGGTGTTTTCCTTGGCGGGTTCGATCGAAACACTTTCGGTAGGTGTGAACACCATCACATCCAATACATCCGAATGGAACTCGCGGCGGTACAGAATCAGCACCACCCCGACACTCATGACCATGAATAACCATGGGCTGATGAACCAGCTCAACATGGCCATGCCGAAGTAATAGGAACGCAGGCCCAGGTTGAACTGGTTGGCGGCAAGCGACAGCACCCGCGCCGCCCGCGAGGCGAATGCCTTGCGTTCAAGCTCATTGACCAGCCGTTCACCGATCATCGGCGCCGACCCCACCAGTACTGCCGCGAAGTTGTATTGGCGCATGCACCAGCTGAAGGTGAAAAAGGCATAGACGAAGACCATGGCCAGGCACAGCAGCTTGATCTCCGACATGCCCTGGGAGGTCTGCTGCACCAGCGGCAGATCGGCCAGCAGCGACAGCGCCCGGTCGGAAGCCCCGAGCACGGTGAGGATACCGGCGAGGATGATCAGGGTGCTGGAGGCGAAGAACGAGGCGTTGCGCTCGAGGTTGCCGATCACGCTCGCATCGGCAATGCGGTTGTCGCGCAGCAGCATGCGGCGCATCCAGTCTTCGCGGTACAGGTGCAGCACGCTGGCCAGGCACGCGGTGTCGCGGCCCTTCCAGATGGCATAACGGGTGTAACCGCCCCAGCACAGGGCGAACCAGATGATGGCCAAAAGATTGTTGAAGTTGCTTTGGATGAAGTTCATGCACGGTTCCCGGGAGGGCCAGATACCTGAAGGATAGGGACCGGATTTCGACGCTGGCAAGCGGTAAAAGGCACACATCCACCCAGAAATCCGCACTGCCTGTTCTGGCCTCTTCGCAGCACAAGGCTGCTCCTACAGGTACGGCACTGCACTTGTAGGAGCAGCCTTGTGCTGCGAAGAGGCCAGTGCAGGCAAAGAAAAAGCCCCGCATCCTTTCGGATACGGGGCTCTGGAGTTTCCACCCTTGGCGAGCACCCTTCGGCTTGTGGCCGGTGCCGCCCTCAGGCTTCGACTATCAGGCCAGCGCTTCGCGCGGCTTGCCGAGCATGCGGTCGCAGGCCACGGCGCCAACCAGGGTCACCACCGAAGGCACCAGCCAGGCCAGGCCCTGGTCGCTCAGCGGCAGGTGAGCCATGAAGTCCGGCAGCACGTGGGCAATGCTGCTGCCCTTGATCGCATCGACCATGCCGAACAGCAGCGATACCAGCATCACTGGTGCCAGGATGCGGGTCGGCGAGTTCCACAGGTCCTTCACGAAGCTCAGCCCGACCACCACGATGCACGGCGGGTAGATCGCCGTAAGCACCGGGATCGAGAACATGATCAGCTTGGTCAGGCCGAGATTGGAGATCAACAGCGAGAAGCCCGCCAGAATCACCACCAGAGCGCGGTACGACAGCGGAAGGATCTGGCTGAAGTACTCGGCGCAAGCACAGGTCAGGCCAACGGCGGTCACCAGGCAGGCCAGCGCGATCAGCACGGCGAGGAAACCGCTGCCCAGCGAACCGAAGGTATGCTGCACGTAGGCATGCAGTACCGCCGCACCGTTGGTAGCGTCAGCCGCGATCTCGTGGCTGGTTGCACCCAGTCGGAACAGGCTGATATACACCAGGGCCAGACCGACGCCTGCGATCAGGCCGGCAATGATGGCATAGCGGGTGATCAGTTTCGGCGACTCGACACCGCGCGAGCGGATGGCGTTGACGATGACGATACCGAACACCAGGGCACCCAGGGTGTCCATGGTCAGGTAACCATCGGAGAAGCCCTTGGAGAACGCTGCGGCGGCATAGGCCGGCTGCGCTTCACCAATGGTGCCGGCAGGCAGCGCGAAGGCGGCGATGCCCAGCACCGCCAGGGCGATGATCTTCAGCGGCGCCAGGAAGCGGCCCACGGTGTCGAGCAGCTTGCCCGGGTACATCGACACGGCCAGTACCACGAGGAAGTACACCAGGCTGTAGATGAACAGCGCCAGCGGGCTTTCGCCGGTCAGCGGCGCAACGCCCACTTCGAACGATACGGTCGCGGTGCGCGGGGTGGCGAACAGCGGGCCGACCGACAGGTAGCACACGGCCGCCAGCAGGCCACCGAAGAACTTGCCGATCGGGCTGCTCAGGGCATCCATGCCGCCGCCGACCTTGGCCAGGGCGACCACGGTGATGACCGGCAGGCCCACGGCGGTAACCAGGAAGCCAAGGGCCGCCATCCATACGTGCGGGCCAGACTGCAGACCGACGATAGGCGGGAAGATGATGTTGCCAGCGCCCACGAAAAGCGCAAACGTCATAAAGCCAAGCGCCAGGATATCCTGGCCTTTGAGAACTTTCATTTAAGGTAGTACCACACTGCTGAAATCGGGATTCGAGAGGGGATTTCCCTTTGGATGAGGGGAAATGCTGCCCGGCTTGATAGGCCAGACCCGTTTAGCGTGTCGTTCCCTTTTGGGGTACGGGCACAGAGTGAGCGCGTAATGTAACTGTTTTGTCAGTCAAACGCACTGGCACAGTGCTGCTTGTCCGATGTGCGTACATGTTTGTCGTCTGTGCAACCGAGGACAGCGAGAATTATCCCGATATTGGGAAGTTTGTCTGCGTGAAAATCCCTATCAAACCCATCGAAAGTTCTTCGCAGTTTGCACTGGCCCTATCGCCGGCAAGCCAGCTCCCACAGGAGACCTTCACAATCAGGGCCTGTGGTGATCTCCTGTGGGAGCTGGCTTGCCGGCGATAGGGCCAGTGCAGGATTACCCAAGCCCCAGAAACGACAAAGGCCACCCGAGGTGGCCTCTGTGCGCGTGGGGGGTGTAGCAGTATTACTTCTTGACTTCCCAGCCAGTCAGCTCGGCCAGGGCCTTGCCGATGTCAGCCAGGGAACGCACGGTCTTCACACCAGCGTCCTGCAGGGCCGCGAACTTCTCGTCCGCAGTACCCTTGCCGCCGGAGATGATGGCGCCAGCGTGGCCCATGCGCTTGCCCGCAGGTGCGGTAACACCAGCGATGTAGGAAACGACAGGCTTGGTGACGTTGGCCTTGATGTAGGCCGCAGCTTCTTCTTCAGCCGAACCGCCGATCTCACCGATCATGACGATCGCTTCGGTCTTCGGGTCTTCCTGGAACAGCTTCAGGATGTCGATGAAGTTGGAGCCCGGGATCGGGTCACCGCCGATGCCGACGCAGGTCGACTGGCCGAAGCCGGCGTCGGTGGTCTGCTTCACAGCTTCGTAGGTCAGGGTGCCGGAACGCGAAACGATACCGACCTTGCCTGGCAGGTGGATGTGGCCAGGCATGATGCCGATCTTGCACTCGCCCGGGGTGATGACACCTGGGCAGTTAGGGCCGATCAGGGTCACGCCCAGCTCGTCGCACTTGACCTTGGCATCCAGCATGTCCAGGGTAGGAATGCCTTCGGTGATGCACACGATCAGCTTGATGCCGCCGAAGGCAGCCTCCAGGATCGAGTCCTTGCAGAAAGGAGCCGGAACGTAGATCACCGAAGCGTCGGCGCCGGTAGCTTCCACAGCTTCTTTCACAGTGTTGAACACTGGCAGGCCCAGGTGGGTGGTGCCACCCTTGCCTGGGGTTACGCCGCCGACCATCTTGGTGCCGTAGGCGATGGCCTGTTCGGAGTGGAAAGTACCCTGCGAGCCAGTGAAGCCCTGGCAGATGACTTTGGTGTCTTTATTGATCAGGACGCTCATTACTTGCCCTCCGCAGCTTTGACAACTTGTTGAGCAGCGTCGGTCAGGCTGGTTGCCGCAATGATGTTCAAACCGCTTTCTGCCAGTACTTTAGCGCCCAGTTCGGCGTTGTTGCCTTCAAGGCGAACGACAACCGGAACTTTCACGCCGACTTCTTTCACTGCACCGATGATGCCTTCGGCAATCATGTCGCAGCGAACGATGCCTCCGAAGATGTTGACCAGAACGGCCGCGACATTGCTGTCGGACAGAATGATCTTGAACGCTTCGGTAACGCGCTCTTTGGTAGCACCACCGCCAACGTCGAGGAAGTTGGCCGGCTTGCCGCCGTGCAGGTTGACGATGTCCATGGTACCCATGGCCAGGCCGGCACCGTTGACCATGCAGCCGATGTTGCCTTCGAGGGCAACGTAGTTCAGTTCGAACTTGGCAGCGTGGGCTTCACGGGCGTCGTCCTGCGACGGGTCGTGGAAGGTTTTCAGCTTCGGCTGACGGTACATGGCGTTGGCGTCGATGTTGATCTTGGCATCGAGGCAGTGCAGGTCGCCGTCGGCCTTGATCACCAGCGGGTTCACTTCCAGCAGGGCCAGGTCGTGATCCTTGAACAGCTTGGCCAGACCAACGAAGATCTTGGCGAACTGTTGAACTTGCTTGCCTTCCAGGCCCAGCTGGAATGCCAGCTCGCGACCCTGGAACGGCTGAGCGCCGACCAGCGGGTCGATGGTGGCCTTGAGGATCTTCTCAGGCGTTTCGTGAGCGACTTTCTCGATGTCCACGCCACCTTCGGTGGAAGCCATGAACACGATACGGCGGCTCGAACGATCGACTACAGCGCCCAGGTACAGCTCTTTGGCGATGTCAGTGCAGGATTCGACCAGAATCTTGGAGACGGGTTGACCGTTGGCATCGGTCTGGTAGGTAACCAGATTCTTGCCCAACCACTGTGCAGCGAACGCCTTGGCGTCTTCTTTGCTGCGAACCAGCTTGACGCCGCCCGCCTTACCGCGACCACCCGCGTGAACCTGGGCTTTTACCACCCACTCGTTCCCGCCGATCTTGTCGCAGGCTTCTGCAGCTTGCTCAGGGGTATCGACAGCGAAACCCTTGGAAACTGGCAGGCCGTACTCAGCGAACAGCTGCTTACCCTGATACTCGTGAAGATTCATGCTTTTTACCGTCTTCGTTAGGTACTGCGCTTCGGCGCTGCGCCATCACTGGCGCCGCACCACCTGTGACCGTTGACCCCGGGTTTTCCCGTGTGATCCGGTCCGGCGGACTTTCCGCGGTGAGTCATGCACGCAAGACTCACGACGGGCAGCCCGCCGTGGTTTCTTATAATTAACGCTTCTTACGGTTGGCCACGTGAATGGCGCCGCCATTCACTGCCAGCGCTGCTTCATGCAACGCTTCGGACAGGGTCGGATGGCTGAAGACCATCATGCCCAGATCCTCGGCACTGGTGCCGAATTCCATTGCGATTGCGCCCTGCTGCACCAGTTCGGCAGCCGATGGGCCAATCACGTGCACACCCAGGACGCGGTCGGTCTTGGCATCGGCGATGACCTTGACGAAACCACCGGTGTCGTTGGCAGCCATCGCACGGCCGCTGGCCGCGAACGGGAAGGTGCCCACGTTAACCTCAACGCCCTCGGCCTTCAAGGCCTGTTCGGTCTTGCCGACCCACGCGATTTCCGGGTGGGTGTAGATGACCGACGGAATCAGGTCGTAGTTCATCTGGGCCTTGTGGCCCTTGATGCGCTCGACCACCATGATGCCCTCTTCCGAGGCCTTGTGGGCCAGCATCATGCCGCGCACCACGTCACCGATGGCGTACACGCCAGGCACGCTGGTAGCGCAGTAGTCGTCGACGAAGATGTAGCCACGCTCATCGATGGTCACACCGCTGTCGGCAGCCAGCAGGTCGGTGGTCACCGGGCGACGGCCAACCGCGACGATCAGCTTGTCGAAGGTGATCTTCTGCTCGCCGTTGGCGTCGGTGTAGGTCACTTCGACTTCGTTGCCGTTGACTTTCGAGCCGGTGACGCGCGCACCCAGCTTGATGTCCAGGCCTTGCTTGGTCAGGGTCTTCTGGGCTTCTTTCGACACGGCGGTGTCGGCAGCCATCAGGAAGGTGTCCAAGGCTTCCAGAACGGTGACTTCAGCACCCAGGCGAGCCCATACCGAGCCCAGTTCCAGGCCGATCACGCCAGCTCCGATAACGCCCAGGCGCTTCGGCACGGCCTGGAATTCCAGGGCGCCGGTGGAGTCGACGATGACGTTCTGGTCGACCGGAGCCGGTGGAATGTCGATCGGGCGCGAGCCGGAAGCCAGGATCACGTTCTCGGCTTCGATGACTTCGGTGGTGCCGTCAGCCTTGGTGACTTCGACTTTCTTGCCGGCCAGCAGCTTGCCGTGGCCCTGGATGGAAGTAACGCCATTGGCCTTGAACAGGGTGGCAACGCCACCGGTCAGGTTCTTGACGATGCCAGCCTTGCGGCCAACCATCGCGGCGACGTCCATCTTCACTTCGCCAGTGGAGATACCGTGGACGTTGAAGCTCTCTTTGGCTTCCTTGTACTTCCAGGAGCTGTCCAGCAGCGCCTTGGAAGGAATGCAACCTACGTTCAGGCAGGTGCCGCCCAGGGCCAGCTTGCCCTCGGCGTCGGTGTACTTCTCGATACAGGCAGTCTTCAGACCAAGTTGTGCGGCCTTGATGGCAGCAACATAGCCGCCAGGACCTGCACCAATCACCACTACGTCGAATTTCTGGGTCATAAAAGATTCCTTATCAGCTACAAGCTACAAGCCGCGGACCGCGCGGCATGGCTTCCTGCGAAGCCAGGGCCGGCACGGTACGCAGCCAGAGGGTTAGATGTCCAGCAGCAGGCGAGACGGATCTTCCAGCAGGTTCTTGATGGTGACCAGGAAGGTTACCGCTTCCTTGCCGTCGATCAGGCGGTGATCGTACGACAGCGCCAGGTACATCATCGGGCGAATCACAACCTGACCATTGATGGCCATCGGGCGCTGGATGATGTTGTGCATGCCGAGAATGGCGGCCTGCGGCGGGTTGACGATCGGGGTCGACATCATCGAACCGAAGGTACCACCGTTGGTGATGGTGAAGGTGCCGCCAGTCATCTCTTCGATGGCCAGCTTGCCATCACGAGCCTTCTTGCCGAAGGTGGCGATGCCGTTCTCGATTTCCGCCAGGCTCATCGACTCGGCGTTACGCAGTACCGGTACCACCAGGCCACGGTCGCTGGACACGGCAACGCCGACGTCGGCGTAGCCGTGGTAGACGATGTCGTTGCCATCGATCGAGGCGTTGACAGCCGGGAAGCGCTTCAGGGCTTCGGTGGCAGCCTTGACGAAGAACGACATGAAGCCCAGGCGCACGCCGTTGTGGGTCTTCTCGAACAGGTCCTTGTACTTCGAACGCAGGGCCATGACTTCGGTCATGTCGACTTCGTTGAAGGTGGTCAGCATGGCCATGCTCGACTGGGCTTCGACCAGACGCTCGGCGATCTTGGCGCGCAGGCGGGTCATTGGCACGCGCTTCTCGGTGCGGTCGCCAGCGGCAACGACAACCGGGGCAGCAGCGGCAGCGGCGGCAGGCTTGGCAGCTGCAGCAGGCGCCGACTTCTTGTTGGCGACGGCAGCGACGACGTCTTCCTTGGTGATGCGACCACCTTTGCCGGTGCCGGCAACGGCAGCCAGGTCGATGCCGTTCTCTTCAGCCAGCTTGCGCGCGGCCGGGGCGGCAACCGGGTCTTCTTCGCCAGCGTCGGCAGCAGCGGCAGCCGGGGCAGCAGCGGCCGGGGCGGCAGCTGGTGCAGCGGCGGCAGCACCGCCTTCAACGATCGAACCCAGTACTTCGTCGGACAGGACGGTGTCGCCCTCGCCCTTGACGATTGCGCCCAGCACGCCGTCGGCGGTGGCCAGTACTTCCAGGACGACCTTGTCGGTCTCGATGTCGACGATCAGCTCGTCACGCTTGACGGCATCGCCCGGCTGCTTGTGCCAGGTGGCAACGGTGCCATCGGCAACCGATTCCGGGAAGGTTGGGGCTTTGATCTCGATAGCCATTATCTGTGTTTCCTTAAATTCGGTTTCAGGTGCGCGAAGGCATTAAACAGTGAAGGCGTCTTGCAGCAGTTTTTCCTGCTGTTCGGCGTGCTTCGATGCGTAACCACAGGCTGGCGCGGCGGAAGCGTCGCGGCCGGCGTATTCCAGGACCAGTGCCTTGTTGTGACGGCCCAGGATACGGCGCATGTGGTGCTGGCTGCTGTACCAGGCGCCCTGGTTCATCGGCTCTTCCTGACACCAGACCGCATGCTTGAGGTTGGTGTAAGGCGCCAGGATTTCGACCAGGTCGTCCTCAGGGAACGGATACAGCTGCTCGATACGCACGATGGCGATGTCTTCGCGGCCTTCGGCACGGCGTTTTTCCAGCAGGTCGTAGTAAACCTTGCCGCCGCACAGGACCAGGCGTTCGACCTTGGCCGGATCGAGGTTGTCGATTTCCGGGATAACGGTCTGGAACGAGCCTTCTGCCAGGTCTTCCAAGGTCGAGATGGCCAGCTTGTGGCGCAGCAGCGACTTCGGCGTCAGCACGATCAGCGGCTTGCGCAGCGGACGGATGACCTGGCGACGCAGCAGGTGGTAGATCTGGGCCGGGGTGGTCGGTACGCAGACCTGGATGTTGTGCTCGGCGCACAGCTGCAGGTAACGCTCCAGGCGCGCGGAGGAGTGCTCCGGGCCCTGCCCTTCATAACCGTGTGGCAGCAGCATGGTCAGGCCGCACAGACGGCCCCACTTGTGCTCGCCGCTGGTGATGAACTGGTCGATCACCACTTGCGCACCGTTGGCGAAGTCACCGAACTGGGCTTCCCAGATCACCAGCGCGTTCGGCGTGGTGGTCGAGTAGCCGTATTCGAAGGCCAGTACCGCTTCTTCCGACAGGAAGGAGTCGTACAGTTCGAACTGAGGCTGGCCCGGGAACAGGTTCTTCAGCGGTACGTAGGTGCTGGCGTCCTTCTGGTTGTGCAGCACCGCGTGACGGTGCGAGAAGGTGCCACGGCCGATGTCCTGGCCGGTCATGCGGATCGGGTGACCTTCGAACTGCAGGGTGGCGTAGGCCATGGTCTCTGCATAACCCCAGTTGATCGGCAAGCCACCGGCCTGCATCTTCTGGCGGTCTTCGTAGATCTTGGCGACCTGGCGCTGGACGACGAAACCTTCCGGGATCTCCAGCAGCTTGGCCGACAGTTCCTGCAGGGTCTTGAGGTCGAAGCGGGTGTCGTGACGCGCGGTCCAGGCATGGCCCAGGTACGGACGCCAGTCGACGAACAGCTCGCGGTTCGGCTCCTTGACCAGGCTCTTCACCACGTGCAGGCCGTTGTCCAGCGCGTTGCGGTACTCGTCGATCTTGGCCTGGGCGCGCTCGGCATCGATGCGGCCGGCCTGGATCAGTGCCTCAGCGTAAAGTTCACGCGTGGTGCGCTGCTTGCTGATCTGCTGGTACATCAAAGGCTGGGTGCCGTTCGGCTCGTCGGCCTCGTTGTGGCCGCGGCGGCGGTAGCAGACCAGGTCGATGACCACGTCACGCTTGAACTGCATGCGGTAGTCGATGGCCAGCTGGGTCACGAACAGCACGGCTTCCGGGTCGTCGCCGTTCACGTGCAGGATCGGTGCCTGGATCATCTTGGCAACGTCGGTGGCGTACTCGGTGGAGCGCGCGTCCAGCGGGTTGCTGATGGTGAAGCCAACCTGGTTGTTGATCACGATGTGCACGGTGCCACCGGTCTTGAAACCGCGGGTCTGCGACATCTGGAAGGTTTCCATGACCACGCCCTGGCCGGCGAATGCTGCGTCGCCGTGGATCGAGATCGGCAGTACCTTGTCGCCAACGGTGTCGTTGCGGCGGTCCTGACGGGCGCGCACCGAACCCTCGACCACTGGCGAGACGATTTCCAGGTGGGACGGGTTGAACGCCATGGCCAGGTGCACTTCGCCACCCGGGGTCATCACGTTCGAGGAGAAGCCCTGGTGGTACTTGACGTCACCGGAGCCCAGCTCGTTCATCTTCTTGCCTTCGAACTCGTCGAACAGCTCGCGCGGGTTCTTGCCGAAGGTGTTGACCAGAACGTTCAGGCGGCCACGGTGGGCCATGCCGATCACGACTTCCTTGGTGCCGTAGGAACCGGAGCGCTGGATCATCTCGTCCAGCATCGGGATCAGGCTTTCGCCGCCCTCGAGGCCGAAACGCTTGGTGCCCGGGTACTTGGTGCCCAGATATTTCTCAAGGCCTTCACCGGCGGTCACGCGCTCGAGCAGGTGGGCCTGCACGTCAGCGGAAAACTCCGGACGGCCGCGCACGCTTTCCAGACGCTGCTGGAACCAGCTGCGCTGCTCGGAATCGACGATATGGGTGAACTCGGCGCCAATGGTGCGACAATATGTCTTCTGGAGCGCCTCGAAGATCTCGCGTAGGCTCGCCTCCTCTTTGCCGATGAACAGGTCGCCGGCACGGAAGGTCGTATCAAGATCGGCATTGGTCAAGCCGTAGTGATTGATCGACAGGTCTACGGGCGCAGGACGCTGCCACAACCCCAACGGGTCGAGCTTGGCAGCCTGATGGCCGCGCATACGATAGGCCTGGATCAGTCGCAGAACTTCAACCTGCTTCTTCTCGTGTTCACTGCTCACGCTCCCGGCGGATACCGGTTGGGCGCGGCGCTGGTTCTTTGCCAGCAGTACGAAATGGTCGCGGATTGTCGAGTGCGATACATCGGTAGCGGTGCTGCCGTCGGCGGGCAACTTCTGGAAGTAGGTGCGCCACTCTTCTGGCACAGCGTTAGGGTCGTGCAGGTAGAGCTCATAAAGCTCTTCCACATATGCAGCGTTACCACCTGAAAGGTGGGCGCTTTCCCACATGCGCTGCATCACGCTTTCTTGCATGCTTGGTCACCCTCGGTTAGGGGACTGATCGGCGAGAGCCACAGCAAACCTGGAAAAGTCCGAATACAGCGACTGAACCACGCCACTTGGATCCTGCTGATTTTCCGGGTACCAGCCCGGAAGCCCCTGCTGGTCTCATATCTTCATAGGTAATGAACGCAGGCTTTGTGGGCCCTTGTTCGGGTTTTACCTCAGTGCGGGCTCACCACCCGCACCTCGGCTTACTGCAGGTACAACTCTTTGTATCAGGTGCCGCTTTGCAGCAGCATGTTACGTACGTGGCCGATTGCCTTGGTCGGGTTCAGACCTTTCGGGCAAACGTTGACGCAGTTCATGATCCCGCGGCAGCGGAATACGCTGAACGGGTCATCCAGGGACGCCAGGCGCTCCTGGGTCTTGGTGTCACGGCTGTCGGCCAGGAAGCGATAGGCCTGCAGCAGTGCGGCGGGGCCCAGGAACTTGTCCGGGTTCCACCAGAACGACGGGCAGGAGGTCGAGCAGCAAGCGCACAGGATGCACTCGTACAGGCCGTCCAGCTTGTCGCGGTCTTCCGGCGACTGCAGGCGCTCGATGGCCGGTGCCGGGGTGTCGTTCTGCAGGAACGGCTTCACCTTCTCGTACTGCTTGTAGAAGATGCTCATGTCGACGACCAGGTCACGAATGACCGGCAGGCCCGGCAGCGGACGCAGAATCAGCTTGTTGCCCTTCACCACCGCCGACAACGGGGTGATGCAGGCCAGGCCGTTCTTGCCGTTGATGTTCATGCCATCGGAACCGCAAACGCCTTCACGGCACGAGCGACGATAGGAGAAACCTTCGTCCTGTTCCTTGATCAGTGCCAGCACGTCCAGAACCATCAGATCCTTGCCGCCGGTATCGACCTGGAAGGTCTGCATTTTCGGCGCCGAATCGGTGTCCGGGTTGTAACGATAAACTTCGACTTGCAACATAGCGGCTACCCTTAGTAAGTCCGGACTTTTGGTTCGAAGGCTGGAACAGTCTTCGGCGCAAAGTTGACGCCACGCTTGGCGACGCGTTTCTCACCCGGGTAGTACAGGGTGTGGCACAGCCAGTTTTCGTCGTCACGGTCTTCGTAATCTTCACGGGCGTGAGCGCCGCGGGACTCTTTACGGGCTTCTGCCGCGATGGCGGTAGCTTCGGCGACTTCCAGCAGGTTCTGCAGCTCCAGCGCTTCGATACGCGCGGTGTTGAAGGCCTGGGACTTGTCGTTGATCTTGACGTTGGCGATACGGTCACGCAGACCGGCCAGCTGCTCGATACCCTTCTGCATGTATTCGCCAGTACGGAATACACCGAAGTAGTTCTGCATGCAGCTCTGCAGCTCGCGCTTCAGGCTGGCAACGTCTTCACCGGTGGTGCGCTCGTTCAGCTTGTTCAGGCGGTTCAGGGCAACATCGACGTCGGTGTCGCTGGCGTCGCGGTATTCCACGCCTTCGGTCAGCGC
Source organism: Pseudomonas sp. 13159349 (assembly GCF_013305685.1). Classification (NCBI taxonomy): domain Bacteria; kingdom Pseudomonadati; phylum Pseudomonadota; class Gammaproteobacteria; order Pseudomonadales; family Pseudomonadaceae; genus Pseudomonas; species Pseudomonas sp. 13159349. The sequence goes on from NZ_CP045553.1 coordinate 4,032,118, forward strand.
CTTCTCCAGGTGCAGGCCGGCAGCACGGCCGAACACCACCAGGTCGAGCAGCGAGTTGCCGCCCAGGCGGTTGGCACCGTGAACAGATACGCACGCCACTTCACCTACGGCGAACAGGCCCGGGATGATGTGATCGTTGCCTTCGGCGTCCATGGTAATGGCCTGGCCATGAATGTTGGTGGCAACGCCGCCCATCATGTAGTGGCAGGTCGGGATGACCGGTACCGGCGCGACCACAGGGTCGACGTGGGCGAAGGTCTTGGACAGCTCGCAGATACCTGGCAGGCGGCTGTGCAGCACTTCCTCGCCCAGGTGGTCCAGCTTCAGCAGTACGTGGTCCTTGTTCGGGCCCACGCCGTTGCCGGCGATGATTTCCTTGACCATGGAACGGGCGACCACGTCGCGGCCGGCCAGGTCTTTCGCGTTCGGCGCGTAACGCTCCATGAAGCGCTCGCCGTGGGCGTTGATCAGGTAGCCACCCTCACCGCGGCAACCTTCGGTAACCAGTACACCGGCGCCGGCGATGCCGGTCGGGTGGAACTGCCACATTTCGATGTCCTGCACCGGCACGCCGGCACGCAGGGCCATGCCCACGCCGTCACCGGTGTTGATCAGTGCGTTGGTGGTGGAGGCGTAGATACGGCCGGCACCGCCAGTTGCCAGCACGGTGGCCTTGGACTTGATGTACAGGGTCTCGCCGGTTTCGATGCAGATCGCGATCACGCCAACGAATGCGCCGTCCTGGTTCTTCACCAGGTCAACTGCGTAGTACTCGTTGAGGAAGGTGGTGCCGGCTTTCAGGTTGCCCTGGTACAGGGTGTGCAGCAGCGCGTGACCGGTACGGTCGGAAGCGGCGCAGGTACGGGCAGCCTGGCCACCCTTGCCGAAGTCCTTGGACTGGCCACCGAACGGACGCTGGTAGATGCGACCGGTTTCGGTACGCGAGAACGGCAGGCCCATGTGGTCCAGCTCGAAGACCGCAGCCGGGCCTTCCTGACACATGTATTCGATAGCGTCCTGGTCACCGATGTAGTCGGAGCCCTTGACGGTATCGTACATGTGCCAGCGCCAGTCGTCGTTCGGGTCGGCCGAAGCGATGGCGCAGGTGATGCCGCCCTGGGCGGATACAGTGTGCGAACGGGTCGGGAAGACCTTGGTGACTACGGCAGTCTTGTGGCCGCCTTGAGCCAGCTGCAGCGCAGCGCGCATGCCGGCGCCGCCGCCACCGATGATGATGGCGTCGAAGGAAATGGTTGGAATGCTAGCCATGGATCAGATACCCCAGAGAATCTGCACACCCCAGACGAAGTAAGCGAACATCGCAACGCCGCATACCGCCTGGAACAGGAAACGAATCGCAGTAGCCGACTTGCCGAACGACATAGGCGTCAGGTAGTCGGTCGCAATGGTCCACATGCCGACCCAGGCGTGAGCGCCCAGGGCAACGAGGGCCAGCAGACTGAAGATCCGCATCGCGTTGTTGGAGAACAGACCATGCCACTGGGTGTAGTCGATGCCTGGGTGGGCGACCACGTAGCCGATCAGGAAGAGGAAGTAAGCCGCGAGAACGACCGCAGAAACGCGCTGCGCCATCCAGTCATAGAGGCCCGAACGCGACAGGTTCGTGACATTGGTTACCATACCCAAACTCCCACCAGAACGATCAGCACCACGGAGATGACGATCACGATTTTCGAGCCCAGCTTGCCGCCTTCCAGCGTCTCACCGATGCCCATGTCCATGATCAGGTGACGAACACCTGCCACGAGGTGATAAAGCAGGGCGGACAGCAGGCCCCAGGTCACGAATTTGGCCAGCGGGCTGGTCAGACACGCCTTCACCTCACCAAAGCCTTCCTCGGAACCCAGCGACTTGCCCAGTGCATAAAGCATGATGGCAAGGCCGAGGAACAGGATGACGCCGGAGATACGATGCAGGATGGACGTGTACGCAGTGACGGGGAGCTTGATGGTCCTTAGGTCTAGGTTTACAGGTCGTTGGCTTTTCACGGCTTTTTTCACACTGAAGAGCCCCTAGCGAATCAGGGCAAAGTTGTTGGTAAGTGTACTGGTCAGGTACCCACCACCCAGGGAACGGCGACCCCCAGCAGTTCGGGCTTGCAAGCCCCTGGCGGTCGGGTTGCGAGTATAGACAGTTAGGCTGCTTATGACAACGTGACGGGGTAGCCCAAATAGCGCATTGCCTTTAGCGCACAAAAGGCGTAAATGGGCGAGAATTTCGCGAAAAATCAGGCCTCAATGCCTGTTTCAACAAGCCTTTAGGCAAATTGACATCTGAATTTATCCCTCTATAGTGGTGCGGGCCCTGCGTGGGGGGTCTGTCTGATGATTTCAAGCATTAATAGGAGGCCACATGGCTGACAAAAAAGCGCAGTTGGTCATCGAGGGCGCTGCCCCCGTCGAGCTGCCCATTTTAACCGGCACCGTTGGTCCTGATGTAATCGACGTCCGCGGGTTGGGGGCCACTGGTCACTTCACCTTCGACCCTGGTTTCATGGCGACTGCCTCGTGCGAGTCGAAGATCACCTACATTGACGGCGACAAAGGTATCCTGCTGCACCGCGGCTACCCGATCGAGCAGCTCGCCGAAAAGTCCGACTACCTCGAAACCTGCTACCTGCTGCTCAACGGAGAACTGCCGAATGCCGAGCAGAAGGCTCAGTTCGTCAGCACCGTGAAGAACCACACCATGGTTCACGAGCAGCTGAAGTCCTTCTTCAACGGCTTCCGCCGCGACGCCCACCCGATGGCGGTGATGTGCGGCGTGGTCGGCGCCCTGTCGGCGTTCTATCACGACTCCCTGGACATCAATAACCCGCAACACCGCGAAATTTCCGCGGTGCGCCTGGTCGCCAAGATGCCGACCCTGGCCGCGATGGTTTACAAGTACTCCATGGGCCAGCCGATGATGTACCCGCGCAACGACCTGTCGTACGCGGAAAACTTCCTGCACATGATGTTCAACACCCCGTGCGAGATCAAACCGATCAGCCCGGTGCTGGCCAAGGCGATGGACCGGATCTTCATCCTCCACGCCGACCACGAGCAGAACGCCTCCACTTCCACCGTTCGTCTGGCCGGTTCGTCGGGTGCCAACCCGTTCGCCTGTATCGCCGCCGGTATCGCCGCACTTTGGGGCCCGGCCCATGGCGGTGCGAACGAAGCGGTACTGACCATGCTCGATGAAATCGGCGATGTCTCGAACATCGACAAGTTCATCGCCAAGGCCAAGGACAAGAACGACCCGTTCAAGCTCATGGGCTTCGGTCACCGCGTGTACAAAAACCGCGACCCGCGCGCCACCGTGATGAAGCAGACCTGCGACGAAGTCCTGCGCGAGCTGGGCATCAAGAACGACCCGCAGCTGGAACTGGCCATGCGCCTGGAAGAGATCGCCCTGACCGATCCGTACTTCATCGAGCGCTCGCTGTACCCGAACGTCGACTTCTACTCGGGGATCATCCTCAAGGCAATCGGCATTCCGACCAGCATGTTCACCGTGATCTTCGCCCTGGCACGTACCGTGGGCTGGATCTCGCACTGGAAAGAAATGCTCTCCAGCCCGTACAAGATCGGCCGCCCGCGCCAGCTGTACACCGGCGAGCAGAAGCGCGACATCGTTGCGCTGCAGGACCGCAAGTAAGCTTCCCTAGCCGAACGCAAAAAGGCTGCCCTCGGGCAGCCTTTTTTTATTCATCCTGTGCTGGCCTCTTCGCAGGCAAACCCGCGAAGAGTCCAGCACGAGCGACACAAAGCCTTAGTTCTTCTCCGCCCGCTCACGCAGCGCTTTCAGAGTATTGAACGGCGCGTCCACCACGAACTTGTTGGCCACCATCGCCGGCACGCTGCCACCCGGCTCGGTGTGCACCTGATAGGTCACTTCCGTGCTGTCGCCCTTTGGCACCAGCTTCCAGAAGCCTTCGACCTTCGCCACCCGCACAAAGCCCTTCTCTTCCGGGATATAGGTCGGCTCTTCCTTCAGGTTGCGCACCAGGCTGCCATCAGCCTTCTTCACAGTAGTCACATGCAACACCGAGTCCCGCGGCGTCACCGGCCATGGCGTATTGAACTGGGTGTAGGTCCAGCTTTGGTCACCTTCGTGCTTGAGCAGCTTCTGCGACTTGCACTCGTGAATCCATGCACAAGCCCCGACCACGTCCTCCTGCAACGCCTGCACTTTGGCCAGCGGCGCCTTGATCACCGTGACACCTTGATAGGCCTTGTACTTGGAACCGGCCACTTCGCTAAGGGAAACCTTGATCCCCTCCTCGTCCTTGGCCACCTGCCAGTTTTCGGCCCAGGCCGCAGGCGACAGCAGAACACCCATGCCACACAGCAGAGCAATACGCTTGAACGATCTCATCATGTTTATCCTTGTTTTCGAAGATCCAGCCTGTCACGCCGCCGTTATCTGTTCCCACCAGCCGAGAATCCTTATGGCCTCATCACGATCACTGCCACACACCTCGACATCCGCCTTGAAACCACCACACACCGCAGGCCGTTCGGGCTTGCCGAACAAGTCGCAGAGGTTGTCGACAGTCAGGTGCAGGCAGCGCTCGCCAGCCGGCTTGCCATTGGGCATGCGCGGCATCGCGGAGGTGATGGACGGGGCGATGCAGCAGGCACCACAGCCCTCACGACAGTTCATGGCTATTCACCAAAATAAGGACTCCCTGAAACAAAACGGGACGAACGTCCCTGGATAGTAACCGCTCAAACAGGCGTTTGAAATTGCTGGCACGATGAAATCTGCTGTGACCCGGCAGTCAGTTCGCCAGCTACTGGCGGTACTCGAAATCGATGGCCGCCCCTTCCACTTCCCGACGGCTGTCATTGCGTAGCTGCAGCTGCATTTCATTGCTGATCAACCGGCCATTGAGCTGGAACGGGCTGTCGCTGGTCTCCGGCTTTTCAGTGAACATGGGGGGCAGTAGAGGTTTGCGACGCTGTATCGGCGACAGGCTGCCCACATTTGGCTCAAGGTTATCGACCATCTCGGCCGGCAGGCTGAGGTCGAGCTTTGCCTTGGGTAGCGGCTTGGCAACCTCCTTGCTCACCTGCTTGCGCGCCGGCCTGGCCTTGCTGTTACCGGCTTTTTTTGCTGGTTGCTTGTGCGCTGGCCTGGCTCCGGCCTTCTGCACCGGCTTGGCTTTCTGCACTGGCTTGGCCGCCTGCGCCTGGCCTGCCGGCTGCGCAGCCTGGGCAACACCAGCCAGGCTGCAGAGCGGTACAAGGCACAAGATCAGGGCAAAACGGCGCAGAGCATTCATGGCAAATGGACAGACTGGCAGGAAAAGTGCGTATGCTCCCTGTTCCACAGGCGCGTGGCAAGCCTATAAAAATGCTGCCGCTGGCTCCCGGCACAATTGCTGGGCCAGCAAACCGAGGGTGATCACCGCGCGCTCGGCTTCCTTGTTCCACGGTATACCGCAATTAAGGCGGATGCAGTGGTTGAATTGCTCGGTGTTACTGAAGATCAGCCCCGGCGCAATACTGATGCCCTGCTCCAGCGCACGCACATGCAGCTCCTGGGTGTTGACCCGCCCCGGCAGGCTCACCCAAAGGATGAAACCGCCCGTCGGCCGGGTCATCTGGGTACCCTCGGGGAAGTGTTGCTGCACCGCCAGCTGGTAGGCACTGAGGTTCTTGCGGTACTCCTGGCGGATGTAACGCAGGTGCCGGTCGTAGCCGCCATTCTCCAGGTAGGCCGCCACACCCATCTGCGTCACGCTGCAGGCCGAGTGGGTGGTGAAGGTTTGCAGGCGCTGGATCTCGTCCTGATAGCGCCCGGCGATCATCCAGCCAACGCGCACGCCGGGGGACAGGGTCTTGGAAAAACTCGAGCAATAGATCACCCTGTCCAGCCGGTCGAATGCCTTGAGCGCCTTGGTCTTGCCCTGCTCGAACATCAGCTCGCCATAGATGTCATCCTCGACGATCTGGATATCGAAGTCCGACGCCAGGCGCAGCAACTGTTTCTGCCGCTCTTCCGGCACAGTGCCACCCAGCGGATTGCTGAGGCGCGCGGTCAGGACCAGGGCCTTGATCGACCACTGGTTGGCCGCCAGTTGCAGCGCCTCGAGGCTGATGCCGGTGGACGGGTCGCTGGGGATCTCGATCACCTTCAGGCCCAGCAGGTCGGCCAGTTGCAGCAGACCGTAATAGGTGGGCGATTCGGCCGCGATCAGGTCGCCTGGACGAGTCAGCACGCGCAGCGACATCTGCAGCGCATCGACACAGCCATGGGTCACGATCACTTCACGCGGGTCGACCAGGACGCCGGCATCACGCATGCGAATGGCGATCTGCCGGCGCAGCGGCTCGAAGCCGGGGCTGAACATGTAGCTGAAGGCACGCGGGCTGTGGAAGCGCGTCACCTTGGCAATCTGCTGGTGCAATGCACGGACCGGCAGGTAGTCGACATGCGGCACAGCGGCGCCGAACGGGAACACGCCATCACGGCGAGCCTCGGTCAGTACCTGCTGGATGATACTGGCGCGGGTGACCAGGCCGGGGCGCTCCACGCGGGCGATGTCCGGGGTCTGCGCGGTCAGGGCCGGGGTCTGGTGCACGTAGTAGCCGGACTGCGGCCGCGCACGAATCAGCCCCTGGTCCTCGAGATTGGCATAGGCCTGCAGCACCGTGGCATGGCTGACATTGAGCTGGGCGCTCATCTTGCGCACGGAGGGCACCCGCTCGCCTGGCTGGTAGACACCACGACGGATGTCATCGGCCAGTTGCTGGGCGATACGCTGGTACAACAGCAGGTTGGTCATGGCTGGCTCTCGACGCGCGGACGGGCTCGTTGTTCTTGTGTCTGACGGTAGAGGATACCGTAACAGTTGCAAAGTGTACTGGGACAGATCGCAGGATAGTCAACAATACAGTTGCGTGACAGCCATGGAAACGATCAAGCCCGGGTAGCCCGACGAAAAGCGGGGCTGCTTCGCAGCCCATCGCCGGCAAGCCTGCTCCCACCTTGATGCATTGACCTCAAGCCCTGTTCATCACCTGTGGGAGCTGGCTTGCCTGCGATGGGCCGCAAAGCGGCCCCTTTCACATGATTCAGCGTGCTGGCGCCAGCTTGCCCTTGTCATCGGAGAACACGATCTCCACCCGACGGTTCTGCGCCCTGCCCCGCTCCGAGGCATTGGCCTCGATCGGGTACTGGTCGCCATACCCCTCGACCTGCAGGCGCTTCTCGTCGATACCCAGGTCTACCAGCATGTCGGCCACGGCTTGCGCCCGGTCACGGGACAGCTTCAGGTTGTCCTCGGCCGGGCCGGTGCTGTCGGTATAGCCCTCGATCCGAACCACCCGGCGCGGGTTGAGCTGGAGGAACTGCACCAGCTTGAGCACGGTACGGCTGGCTGAGTTCTTCAGGTCGGCGCGGCCGGTGTCGAACAGCACGTCCCCCAGGGTCATCACCAGACCACGGTCGGCCTGCTCCGAGGCCAGCGCGGCGATCTGCGATTCGACCCACTTGCCCTGCTGCTGAACACTGGCCAGCTTGGCCTCGCGCAGGGCCAGCTGCAGGCGCTGGCGCTCCAGGTCGAGCTTGGCCTGGCGCTCCTGGTTCAACGCCAGCTTGGCATGCTCGCTGGCAATTTCGCTGTAGCGCTGGCTCAGGTAGGCGTAATGGCGCACGTCGGCACCGGTGCCGATGTAGCTGGACAGGCGCTCGGCACGGGCCAGCGACTCGCCTGCGCGAATCACGTCGCGCGGCGCGCTGCGCAGCACATTGGAATCATCCTTGACCTTCTGGAAAGCTGCAGTGGCATCATCCAGCGCTGCGCTGCTGCGCTGGCTGGCGCAACCTTGCAAACCTGCCGCCAGCGCCAGCACTGCCAGCGCGGCCAATGGCATGCGACGGATCATGGCTGCACCTCCAACTGTTTGCGCAGGCGCTGGACCCGCGACTGCAGCAGTTGCAGTTGCTCTTCGCTCTTCTGGTTCAGTACCTGGGCCTCGGCCAGGCGCGCATCCAGCTCGGCCTGCTCGGCACGCATGCGCGCATCGCGGTAGTCTTCGGTGAGCATGTTGGTCTTGGCCCGGGCCAGCTTGTCTTCAGCCAGCTTGAGCGCATCGACCTGCTCGGTGGCACCGACGGCCCTGGCCTGCTCCAGTGCCTGTTCGGAGATGCGCATCTGCTCGTTAGGGGCCGGATCGTTGGCGCAGCCAGCCAGGCCGAGCACGGCCAGGGCAAGGATTAGTGGTTGGGTTCTCACGCAATCTTCCTAGTGTTTGGGGGCGTCCGACGGCACCTGCAGCTGCGCTTTCCAGCGCTCGACATTACGTTGCAGCACGGCCTCGGATGCTCCGGAGATCGGCAATTCTGTCAGTTTTTTCGCCAATTGCCCACGCAGCCAGCTGTCATTGCAGGCCGAATTGTGCGACAGCGCCAGGTACAGGCCCGGCCGATCCACCGGCAGGCCGCGGGTGATCAGGTCATTGCTCATGCCCAGGCTCTGGGCCATGGCGATGCCCGAATAGCGGCCAGCGAGCACATAATCCACCTGGCCGAGCACCAGCTTCTGGAATGCCTGGGTCAGGTTCTGTGCCGGCACCAGCTTCAGCTGGGCCTTGGCGAAAGCGGTAAAGGCCGGGGTCAGCCGCGCGCGCTCGGACAAACTGCCTTGGTACTGGGCCAGGTCAGCCGGGCCCTCGAAGGTCAGTGTGGCGTCGTGGCGCGTCCACACCAGGTATTCGTTGAGCTGCAGGGGTGGATGGATGTAGTCCAGCGCGGTCAGTTGCTCCACCTGCATGGGGGTGTCGAGCAGCAGGTCTATCCGCCCGCTACGTACTTCTTCCAGCGCCTGGTCACGACGGCCGGCGCTCAGCACCTCCACTTTCACACCCAGCTCGCCAGCCACCTGGCGCAGCAGGTCGACGTTGGCGCCGATCAGGTGTTTCGGGTCGTTGGGGTCCTGCCATGAATAGGGCGGTGAATCAGGGCTGCCGGTTGCCACCAGGCGTTCACACTTGCCCGCCGCCATGGCCAGCGGCGAAACCAGCACCGCCAGGCATGCCAGCACCCCGCCTGCTTTACGCAGCACCATTGCTCACTCCTTGTACAGACCAAAAAAAACCCGGCCCCTGTACAAGGGCCGGGTTCTTTATAAGTGAAGCAGGCGGATCAGACCAGCTTTTCCAGCTCCGGAACCGCTTCGAACAGGTCAGCGACCAGGCCGTAGTCGGCTACCTGGAAGATCGGCGCTTCTTCGTCCTTGTTGATCGCCACGATCACCTTGGAGTCCTTCATGCCGGCCAGGTGCTGGATCGCGCCGGAGATACCGACGGCGATGTACAGCTGCGGCGCGACGATCTTGCCGGTCTGACCGACCTGCATGTCGTTCGGCACGAAGCCGGCGTCGACCGCGGCGCGCGAAGCACCGACGGCAGCGCCGAGCTTGTCGGCCAGGCTGTACAGGTGCTTGAAGTTGTCACCGTTGCCCATGCCACGGCCGCCGGAAACGACGATCTTGGCAGCGGTCAGCTCTGGGCGGTCGGACTTGGCCAGCTCTTCGCCAACGAAGGCCGAGATGCCGGCGTTGTGCGCAGCGCCAACGGCTTCGATGGCAGCCGAACCACCTTCGGCGGCCACGGCGTCGAAGCCGGTGGTACGCACGGTGATGACCTTGATGGCAGCGCTCGATTGCACGGTGGCAATGGCGTTACCAGCATAGATCGGGCGCTTGAAGGTGTCGGCGGACTCGACCGAGATGATCTCGGAGATCTGGTCCACGTCCAGCAGCGCGGCAACGCGCGGCAGGATGTTCTTGCCGTTGGTGGTGGCCGGCGCCAGCACGTGGCTGTAACCCTTGGCCAGCTCGACGATCAGCGGCGCAACGTTTTCTGGCAGGACGTGGGCGTAGGCAGCGTTATCGGCAACCAGCACCTTGGCCACGCCAGCGATCTTGGCTGCGGACTCGGCAACGCCGCCCACGTTCTGGCCAGCGACCAGCACGTGCACATCACCACCGATCTTGGCGGCAGCAGCAACAGTGTTCAGGGTGGCCGGGGCTACGGCACCGTTCTCGTATTCAGCGACAACCAGGATAGTCATTTAGATTACCTTCGCTTCGTTCTTCAGCTTCTCGACCAGTTCGGCCACCGATTTGACCTTGATGCCAGCGCTGCGGGCAGCCGGGGCTTCAACCTTCAGGGTCTTGTTGGTGGAGGCGAGGGAAACGCCCAGCGCGTCTGGAGTAACAGTCTCCAGCGGCTTCTTCTTGGCCTTCATGATGTTCGGCAGCGACGCGTAGCGCGGTTCGTTCAGGCGCAGGTCGGTAGTGACGATGGCTGGCAGGTTCAGTGCAACGGTCTGCAGGCCGCCGTCGATTTCACGGGTGACGTTCAGCTTGTCGCCAGCCACTTCGACCTTGGAGGCGAAAGTGCCCTGGGCGAAGCCGGTCAGCGCAGCCAGCATCTGGCCGGTCTGGTTGTTGTCACTGTCGATGGCCTGCTTGCCGAGGATGACCAGCTGCGGCTGCTCTTTGTCGACAACGGCTTTCAGCGCCTTGGCCACGGCCAGGGAATTCAGTTCGTCAGCGGCTTCGACCAGGATGGCACGGTCGGCACCCAGGGCCAGGGCAGTACGCAGTTGCTCCTGGGCAGTGGCCGGGCCGACGGAAACGACGACGATCTCGGACGCGACGCCCTTTTCCTTCAGGCGTACGGCTTCTTCCACGGCGATTTCGCAGAAGGGGTTCATGGACATCTTGACGTTAGCAAGGTCGACGCCGGAGTTGTCCGCCTTGACGCGAACCTTGACGTTGTAGTCGACCACTCGTTTGACAGCTACAAGAACCTTCATGGATTCCTCGTTACTCTCCGGTGAATAGATAGTCGCCAGGGGCAGAGCCCTGCGATGCGCGTGGGTACAAGGGCACCTCTAAAAACGTACCGGGAGGCGGTAACTTCACAGTGACCGAACAGTCTTGTCCGGACTCTTGCGACAAATACTCACGGGTCATTTTCTGTCGTGGCGTGTAAACTCCACTACAAACCGGCCAAAGGCCGCAAAACCCTGCTCCACACCTGGTCTTTAGAGGTGTACCTGCGCCCGGCTGCAAGCCTACGGCGAACGTAAAACCGCTCGTATCTTGACCGTAACACCCAATCCGGTCAATACGGCAAATCGGTCACCCTCCAGCCGCGTTCCTGTGATTTTACTGGCCTGCGGCAAATTCAAACAAACGTTTGTATTGGACCCGCCAAGTGGTGTAGATATAATGCGCGGCCAAGACAAAACGGTGTAGTCCGTCATTTGCCCAGCTACAGTTCCGCCGTTGCGTAGAACCGCTGCGAATGCCCCGCGCACCCAATAAGACAAAGCAACAGCACGAGCCTTGATGAGTAGGAGAGAACCAGTGGAACGCGAATACATGGAATTCGACGTGGTCATCGTCGGCGCCGGCCCGGCGGGCCTGTCCGCCGCCTGCCGCCTGAAGCAGAAGGCCGCCGAAGCCGGTAGCGAAATCAGCGTCTGCGTGGTGGAAAAAGGCTCTGAAGTCGGCGCCCACATCCTCTCCGGCGCGGTGTTCGAACCCCGCGCCCTGAACGAGCTGTTCCCCGACTGGAAAGAGCTCGGCGCACCGCTGAACACCGAAGTGAAGCGTGACGACATCTACGTACTCAAGGATGCAGGCAGTTCGACCAAGGTGCCTGACCTGTTCGTGCCCAAGACCATGCACAACCAGGGTAACTACATCATCTCCCTGGGCAACCTGTGCCGCTGGCTGGCCCAGCAGGCCGAGAACCTGGGCGTGGAAGTCTACCCGGGCTTCGCCGCCCAGGAAGCGCTGTTCGATGAAAACGGAGTGGTGCGCGGCATTGTCACCGGCGACATGGGTGTGGACCGTGAAGGCAACCCGAAAGACGGCATGTACACCCCTGGCATGGAGCTGCGTGGCAAGTACACCCTGTTCGCCGAAGGTTGCCGTGGCCACATCGGCAAGCAGCTGATCAAGCGCTTCAACCTGGATAGCGAAGCCGACGTCCAGCACTACGGCATCGGCCTGAAGGAAATCTGGGAAATCGACCCGGCCAAGCACGAGCAGGGCCTGGTGGTGCACACCGCTGGCTGGCCGCTGGACGTCATGGCCAAGGACAACACTGGTGGTTCGTTCCTCTATCACCTGGAAAACAACCAGGTGGTGGTCGGCCTGATCGTCGACCTGTCCTACGCCAACCCGTACCTGTCGCCGTTCGACGAGTTCCAGCGTCTCAAGCACCACCCGGTGATGGCGCAATACCTCGAAGGCGGCAAGCGCATCAGCTACGGTGCCCGTGCCATCTGCAAGGGCGGTTTCAACTCGCTGCCGAAAATGGTCTTCAACGGCGGCGCGCTGATCGGCTGCGACCTGGGCACCCTGAACTTCGCCAAGATCAAGGGCAGCCACACCGCAATGAAGTCCGGCATGCTCGCCGCCGAAGCGGTGGCTGATGCACTGATCGCCGGCAGCGAAGGCGGTGACCAGCTCAACGGTTACGTCAGCGCCTTCAAGGCCAGCTGGCTGTACGAGGAGCTGTTCGCCAGCCGCAACTTCGGCCCGGCCATGCACAAGTTCGGCCCGCTGCTGGGCGCGGCATTCAACTATGTGGACCAGAACTGGTTCGGCGGCAAGCTGCCGTTCACCCTGCACGACACCAAGCCGGACTACGCCTGCCTGAAGCTGGCGGCGGAGTCGCAGAAGATCGATTACCCGAAACCGGACGGCAAGCTCAGCTTCGACAAGCTCAGCTCGGTATTCCTCTCCAGCACCAACCACGAAGAGGAACAGCCCTGCCACCTGAAGCTGACCGACCCGAACGTGCCGATCGCCAGCAACCTGCCGCTGTATGACGAGCCGGCCCAGCGCTACTGCCCGGCAGGCGTGTACGAGGTTGTCACCCAGGAAGACGGCAGCAAGCGCTTCCAGATCAACGCGCAGAACTGCGTGCATTGCAAGACCTGCGACATCAAGGACCCGGCCCAGAACATCACCTGGGTCACCCCTGAAGGCGCTGGCGGGCCGAACTACCCGAACATGTAAGGCCCCTGCCCTGCACTAACAAAAAGCCCCCGGTTCTCACGAGCCGGGGGCTTTTTGTTTTACCTGTACCGGCCTCATCGCCGGCAAGCCAGCTCCCACCTCGACCGCATCGACCTCGAGCCATGCGCTATCCCTGTGGGAGCCGGCTTGCCGGCGATGAGGCCAGAACAAACAACAGAAAACTATTTTTCACCACACATTACCGGCATCGGCTCTGCCGCGAACGCCAATGGTTCCCGACGCCCAAAGTACAAGGCCGTCAGCAACCCCACCGTGCCCATGGCAAGACAAAAGCCGACACACACCCACGGGCTCCACGGCATCAGCGCAATCAGCGCCAGCGGCGTGGTGCTGGCCCAAAGCGCGTAGGCCACGTTATAGGTGAAGGAGATGCCCGACACGCGGATCTCGGCCGGGAACAACCCGACCATCACTGACGGCACCACGCCCACCACACCGCAGGACAGGCCCGCCAGCGCATAGGCCAGCCAGGTCACGCCCCACTGTCCCACAAGGCTGGCATACAACGCGCCGATGCCCACCGGCAGCAACAGGCTGTAGAGCATCAGTGCGCGCCAGGCGCCTGCACGGTCGACCAGCAGCCCGGCCAGCACGCAGCCGATGTTGAGGAAGACGATGCCCACGCTGCTAAGGGCAAAGGTGTGCCCGGCACTCATGCCGAAGCGCTGCTGCATCACTGTCGGGGTAATCACCACCAGCACCACCACGGCGGAAGTCAGCACGCAGGTCAGCAGCGCCGCCGGGATCAACGCCCGGCGGTGTTCGCCCAGCACCCGCCGCAGCGGGAAGCTCACCGGCTGTTCCTGGCGCGCACGCAGGGCGAGGAACACCGGTGTTTCGCTGAGCCAACGACGCAACCACACGCCGATCACGCCGAATACCCCGCCGAGCAGGAACGGGTAGCGCCAGGCATAGTCGAGGATTTCTTGCGGGGTGAACACTTGCGCCAGCAAGGTCGCGGTCAATGCCCCCAGCAGATAGCCAAAGGTCAAGCCGGCCTGCAGGAAGCCCAGGGCATAACCGCGCCGCCCGGCTGGCGCGTGCTCGGCGACGAAGGTCCAGGCACTCGGCACCTCGCCGCCCACCGCCGCGCCCTGCAAAATACGCAGTGCCAGCAGGATCAGCGGTGCAGCGTAGCCGATGTCGGCGTAGGTCGGCATCACCCCGATCAACAGGCACGGCAGGGCCATCATCAGGATGCTCAGGCTGAAGACCCGCTTGCGTCCCAGGTGGTCGGCGAAGTGCGCCATAAGGATGCCGCCCAGCGGCCGCGCCAGGTAGCCGGTGACAAAGATTCCGAAGCTTTGCAGCAGGCGCAGCCACTCGGGCATCTCGGGCGGGAAGAACAACTGGCTTAGGGTCAGCGCAAAGAATACGAAGATGATGAAATCGTAGATCTCCAGCGCGCCGCCCAACGCCGCCAGGCCCAGGGTCCGGTGGTCGCCGCGGCTGAACCGTGGCGGGCGAGCGGTATCGATGGCAGTCATGGCAGGGTCCGCAAATCGGCAAAGGGCAAGAGGATAGCAAATAGCTGCCCCCTTGCCCCGCCCGCTGCGGCTTTAGCGGTTGAACATGGTATTGACGAAATTGGCCTTCGGCCGTGGCCGCGCCGTGGCAGCCGGCATGGCGCCCGGCAGCGGTAGCCTGCCGACCTGCAGCGGCGAATCGATGATCGCCATGAATGCCTCCAGTGCCTCGTTGTCGGGCACCTGGGGCAAGCTCATGCTGACGGCCTGGCGCTCGGTCTGCGGCACCAACGGCACTTGCAACTGGTTGGAGTGATAAAGCAGGGCATGCTGGATCTGCGTGCTGACGCGACAGAAGCGCGCCAGATCGACCCCGACATGGCTGGCCAGCTCGATATTGCCCAATAACAGGTGGAAAGGCTGCAAGGCACTCAGCACCAGGCGCTGCAGCTCCTCGAAGCTTTCCACTGGCGCTATCCGGTAGTAGCCCAGGCCGTTGAGCAGCCGCTCCAGTTGCAGGCGCTGGCAGGGGTGTGCATCGGCGATGAGGATGCGCAGGGTCTTGTTGGCCATGGTGGGACCTGGGCAGTTGGGAAATGGTTAGGCTCCATGACCATACTGCGCCAGTAACGGCTGCTGCCTAGGCTACGCCTGGCAAGGGTCTTCTTTGATAGAAGTCGGGAAAACCGTGGAAATCAAGTGATCGACTGACGGAATTTTCATCCGCCTTCAACCCGGCGATCAGGATTCCCACTCGCGCATGCGCACACGACAGTGCTTCATGGCGTTGACGATGTGCTTTTCCACCAGGCTGCGGGAAATACCCAGGTGCTCGGCAATCTGGTGGTGTGACAAGCCTTCGAGCTTGCGCAGCAGGAAGCAGTCGCGGCAGACCTTGCTCAGCTCATCCAGGGCACGCTGCATAAGCGCCAGGCGCTGGTCGAGCTGCATGTCATGGGTCGGCGCCGGGGTGTGCCAGCGCTCGTCGTTGTCCAGCACCTCCAGTGGCTCGGCCTGGCGCACCTGGTGCCGGCGGTGGCGGTCGACAACCAGGTTGAGCGCGGTGCGGTAAAGGAAAGCACGCGGGTGCTCGATGCGCTCGGCGTCGGTGCGCTCCAGCACTCGCAGGTAGGCATCATGCGCTACGTCTTCGGCGGCCTGACGACTGCCCAGGCGCGAAGAAAGGAAACCCACCAGTTCGCGATAGTAATGTTCCACGACGTTACCTGAGATCGTCCTGCCAGCCTATGCCAGAAAGCCCTTTCAGGCAGCAACGCGGGACCGAGTGATGTCAACGTGCGATCTTACAAATTATAATTATTCTCAGCAACAAGGGTATGTCATGGGCGATCTAGCGCCTGTCGCCATACACCTGTCAGCCCCTACTCAATATTCGCTAAATCCCCTCCTGCCGCTTTCGTCTATCTGGCACCCACTCGCCTGGATGTCTGCATGAGACCTTTAACCAACACCCGTCGCCGGCTCCTGCTCAGCGGCCTGGGCCTGCTAGGCCTGGGCAGCCTGCTGGCCTGGAAGGCCCTGCCCTACGGTGCACAGCCAATCAGCACGGTTGCCGTGACCCGCGCCGACATCGAAAGCAGCGTTACCGCACTGGGCACCCTGCAACCAAGGCGCTACGTGGACGTCGGTGCCCAGGCATCGGGGCAGATCCACACCCTGCATGTGGAGGTCGGCGACACGGTGCGCAAAGGCCAGCTGCTGGTCGAGATCGACCCTTCTACCCAGCAGGCCCGGCTGGATGCCGGCCGCTACTCGATCGACAACCTCAAGGCCCAGCTGGCCGAACAACGCGCTCAGTTCCAACTGGCCCGGCAGCAGCTCAAACGCCAACGGGAGCTGGCCACCGCTGGTGCCACCCGTGACGAGGACGTGCAAACGGCCGCCGCACAGCTGAAGGTCACCCAGGCGCGCATCGACATGTTCCAAGCGCAGATCCGCCAGGCCCAGGCCAGCCTGCGCAGCGACGAGGCCGAGCTGGGCTACACGCGCATCTACGCGCCGATGGACGGCACGGTAGTGGCGGTGGACGCCCGTGAGGGGCAAACCCTCAATGCCCAACAACAAACCCCGTTGATCCTGCGCATCGCCAAGCTCTCGCCGATGACCGTGTGGGCCCAGGTGTCGGAGGCCGACATCGGCAAGGTCACCCCGGGCATGACCGCCTACTTCACCACCCTGGCCGGCGGCAAGCGCCGCTGGACCAGCACCGTGCGGCAAGTGCTGCCGATCCCGCCCAAGCCACTGGAGCAGGCCAGCCAGGGCGGCGGCAGCCCGGCCAGCGTCAGCAATGGCAGTGCCGGCAGCCAGGTGGTGCAGTACAGCGTGCTGCTGGATGTCGACAACCCGGACGGCGCCCTGATGGCCGAGATGACCACGCAGGTGTTCTTTGTCGCCGGCAAAGCCAGCCAGGTGCTGACCGTACCACTGGCCGCGCTGGACGACGGCGATGGCCTGCGCCTGGCGCATGTGCTGACCCGCGACGGCAAGGTGGAACAGCGCCAGGTACGCACCGGCCTCAGCGACCGCCTGCGCGTGCAGGTGCTGGACGGCCTCAACGAAGGCGAACGCCTGGTGATAGGCGCCCCTGGCGTCAGCGGAGGTTGAATGAGCACACCCCTGATCGAGCTGGTCGACATCCGTAAATCCTACGGCGGCATCGAAACGCCCAAGGTCGATATCCTTCATGGCATCAGCTTGCGCATCCATCCCGGCGAGTTCGTCGCCGTCGTCGGCGCCTCTGGCTCCGGCAAATCGACCTTGATGAATATCCTCGGCTGCCTCGACCGCCCCACTTCTGGCAGCTACCGCTTCGCCGGCAAGGATGTGGCCGAGCTGGGCAGCGACGAACTGGCCTGGCTGCGCCGCGAGGCATTCGGCTTCGTGTTCCAGGGCTACCACCTGATCCCCTCGGGCTCGGCCCAGGAAAACGTCGAAATGCCGGCCATCTATGCCGGCATCGCCGCCAACGAACGCCACGCCCGTGCCAGCGCCCTGCTCGGCCGCCTGGGCCTGGCCAACCGCACTGGCAACCGCCCGCACCAGTTGTCTGGCGGCCAGCAACAACGGGTGTCGATTGCCCGGGCGTTGATGAACGGTGGCCATATCATCCTCGCCGATGAACCCACTGGCGCCCTCGACAGCCACAGCGGCACCGAAGTGATGGCGTTGCTCGACGAACTGGCCAGCCAGGGCCACGTGATCATCCTGATCACCCATGACCGCAATGTCGCGGCGCGGGCGCAGCGCGTGATCGAAATTCGCGACGGCCTGATCATCAGCGATTCGGCCGCCGACAAGCCCATGGTCGAAAACAGTCGCGGGCTACAGGCCGACCAGCTGCGCCAGCGCCTGGACCATGGCGCAACCTTGCACGGGGCATGGAAAGGTGAATTATTCGAAGCCCTGCAGGCGGCCTGGCGGGTGATGTGGGTCAACCGCTTCCGCACCGCCCTGACCCTGCTGGGGATCGTCATCGGCGTGGCCTCGGTGGTGGTGATGCTGGCAGTGGGCGAAGGCAGCAAGCGCCAGGTCATGGCGCAGATGGCAGCCTTCGGCTCGAACATCCTCTACCTGAACGGCAAGCCGGCGAGCCTGGGCGAGCAGGCCGGCACCATCACCCTCGACGATGTCGCTGCCATCGGCCAACTGCCGCAGGTCAAGCACGTGATGCCGGTGATCGGCGAAAAGATGATGGTGCGCCACGGCAACAACAGCCAGCGGTTCTATGTGGGTGGCAACAACACCGGGTTCCCCGAAATTTTCAACTGGCCGGCGGTGCAAGGCAGCTTCTACAGCGATGCCGATGAAGCCAACGCTGCCGCGGTGGCGGTGATCGGCCAGAAAGTGCGGGAAAAGATGCTCGACCCTGGGCGCGACCCGCTGGGGCAGTACCTGTTGATCGGCAATGTGCCGTTCCAGGTGGTCGGTATCCTGGCCGGCAAGGGCGCCAGCTCTGGCGACCAGGACAGCGACGGGCGCATCGTGGTGCCCTACTCCGCCGCAGCCATCCGCCTGTTCGGCCAGCGTGACCCGGACTACATCGCCGTTGCCGCCCTGGACTCCACGCGTGTCAACGAAGCCGAAGCGGCCATCGACAAGCTGCTGCGCCAGCGCCACAACGGCCGCCAGGACTTCGAGCTGACCAATGACGCGGCGCTGATCCAGGCCGAGGCGCGCACGCAGAACAGCCTGTCGCTGATGCTGGGGGCGATCGCCGCGATCTCGCTGCTGGTGGGTGGCATCGGCGTGATGAACATCATGTTGATGACCGTGCGCGAGCGCACCCGTGAAATCGGTATCCGCATGGCCACCGGCGCGCGCCAGCGCGACATCCTGCGGCAATTCCTCAGCGAGGCGGTGATGCTGTCGATGGTCGGCGGCCTGGCCGGCATCGTCCTGGCCCTGGCCATAGGTGGCGGCCTGATGCTGGCCGAAGTGGCGGTGGCCTTTGCCCTGCCTGCCATGCTCGGCGCCTTCGCCTGTGCTGTCGTCACCGGCATCGTGTTCGGCTTCATGCCAGCGCGCAAGGCCGCTCGCCTCGACCCGGTCAAAGCCCTTACCAGCGAATAACCCATGACTCTGCCTAGCCGCATCAGCCTGTTGCCCCTGTGCGTATGCCTCGCCGCCTGCAGCACGCCGCAAACACCCGCCAGCGGTATTGCCGCGCCATCTGCCTGGCAAGGCGAGGCCGCGTCACCCTCGGCCCAACTGCCAACGACGCAGTGGTGGCAAGCCTTCGCCAGCCGCGAACTCGACCGCCTGGTGCAGCACGCCCTGCACAATGCCCACGACCTGGCTGCTGCCACGGCACGGGTACGCCAGGCCCAGGCCCGCGCAGTCATCGCCGGCGCGCCGCTGCTACCGGAGCTGAAGCTGGGCCTGGATGGTAGCCGCCAACGCCTGCTGCACGGTGACGGCTACGACCAGCTGGATGTCAGCCGCGGCGAACCCACCAGCACCTCGTTCGACATGCAGCTCAGCGCCAGCTACGAAATCGACTTCTGGGGTGGCCTGCGAGCGACCCGTGACAGCGCCCTGCGCAGCCTGGATGCCAGCCGCTTCGACCGCCAGACCGTGGAGCTGACCCTGGTCAGCGCGGTGGCCGACAGTTACCTGCAGGGCCTGGCTTTGCAGGAACAGTTGCGCATTGCCCGCCTCAACCTGCGCAATGCCAAGGACGTGCTGGGCCTGGTCGAGGCACGCCAGCGCAGCGGTTCCGCCACGCGCCTGGAACTGGCCCAGCAGCGCAGTCTGGTGGCTGCGCAGCAACGTCAGTTGCCGTTACTGGAACAGAAGTGGCAAGACAGCCGGGTCACCCTGGCAACCCTGCTCGGCGACCCGGTGCAGTCGCTGCCCACCAGTCAGGACGCGATCAACACCCTGCAATGGCCCGCCATTGGCAGCGGCGTGCCCAGCGAGCTGCTCACCCGCCGCCCGGACATTGCCGCAGCAGAAGCTCGGCTCGCCGCCGCCAGCGCCAATGTGCAGGTCGCCCGCGCCGCCATGCTGCCCAAGCTCACCCTCGGGGCCAACCTGGGAGCTGGCGCCAATACCTTTGCCCATTTGTTCGACAGCTCCTACTACACCCTCACCAGCGGCCTGGTCGCGCCGGTCTTCAACAACGGCCGCCTGCGCGCCGCGCGTGAACTTGCCGAGGCTGAACAGGCAGAGTTGCTGGAGACCTACCGCAGCAGCATCCTGGCCGGTTTTGCCGATGTCGAAAAGGCGCTCAATGCGATCCAGGGCGTGGACCGCCAGCGGCAGTGGCAGGATGAAGAAGTGGCGCAGGCGCGCCTGGCATTCGACCTGGCGCAGCAGCGTTATGGCGCAGGAGCGGAGACGCTGTTGAGCGTGCTGGAGACTCAGCGCACCTTGTATGCGGCGCAGGACCAGCAGGCACAACTGCGCCTGGCCCGGTTGCAGGGTAGCGTGGCGTTGTACAAGGCATTGGGGGGTGGCTGGCAACTAGAACACCTGCGCGCCCCGTTGTAGGAGCGGCCTTGTGTCGCGATGGGCCGCAAGGCGGCCCCGGCATTATCCGCATCAACGCTGAAATCCGGGGGCTGCTGCGCAGCCCATCGCGACACAAGGCCGCTCCTACAAAAAGGCGGCGCAAGCCTCGGGGGCTTCAACGCGAGCGCTGCGCCACCTTCAGGTTGCGCGCATACCACGGCCGCTGCGGTACCTTGGGCCGCAGCTTGTCGAGCAGGTCGTCATCGCTGTAGATGATGCGCAACGCCAGCTTCATGGTCTCCGGGTCCATCTCTACACTGCGCCCGGGCCGCAAACCCGGCACCGTCGAGCAACCATGGGTATCCGGCCCCAGCCACGGGTCGGCCACCTCCACCCAGCGCCCTGGCGCAAACCATGGTACGCCATTGACTTCCAGGCGCCGTACCTCGCCTGGGTGCAGCCGCTCATGGGCGTGGAACCAGTCCTCGATGCGGTCGTCGATCCAGCCATGAAAGTGCCAGAACACCGGGTTCACATGGGATGAAAACGGGTCACCGAGAAAATCGTTCTGTTCTGCGAACCAGCGTTCGGCAAAATCATCCGGCGTGCGCGCCGTCGGCACCGGCATACCGTTTGACGGGTCGCGCGGTACCGACGCCCAGCGCATGTGCAGCCAGTCGTGCAGGCCCAGTTCCACTTCCGAACCGAACTGGCCCAGGGTCAAGGTGCTCAGGTACTCCGGATCGGTGTAGCGCGACTCCCAGACCTGGAAGTTGCCATGGAAGGTATCCGGCGTCTTGATGTCGCGCACCCACTGGGTGTATTCCGCATCACCGCTGGCCAGCCAGGTGGGCGGCAGGGCATTGCCGTCATGGTTGTCGAAGTAGCGGGCGAATCCGGCCCGGTCGCGCTCCAGTTCCGGCTGCGGCAGCGGGAAGCGCGTCCATGACGGTAAGTCCTGCAAGGCACGGGCTCTGCCAAGCATGTGCCGGTGCATGAATAAAAAGTCTTCTCCCGAGCCGTTGCGGTCCTTGTGCCGGCCCCGCGCGTCACGCTCGCGATCACGTGGCCCGGGCTGCCAGCCCAGGCCACGAAGGGCGCCCTGCTTGTCCTTGCCCAGCTTGTGCCATTTGTCCCGCGACGAGTGCCACAGCTGGTGGAACAGGCGATGCTCCGGGGTGGTCAGCCAGGCCAACAACTGCGGGTTCAGCGGGGTACGCTCGCGCGCCTCGGGGAAGGTGCGCTTCAAGGCCAGGAACTGGTTGTCCTCCACGGGCAATGTCAGAGCGCGGTGCAGGCGTGCAATGCGCCCGTTGAGGGTGGCCGGCCCGGCGTTGCCGAACCGGCCCCAGACCTCGTCGAGCACGATATGGCATTCATAGCGGGCCTGGGCCGAAAACAGGCGCCAGCGCAGGGTGCCCGGTTTGTCCGCCAGCAGGTCGCCTATCACGCGGTAGCGCGGCTCATCCTGCCCACGCAGGCGCTCGGGAGTATCCAGGTAGCCGCGCAGGGCGCGTCCGCTGGTTGCCACATCCAGGAACAGCTCCAGTTCACTCGTGGGTAGGCCGTCCAGCCCCGCATCCTTGCCCAGCAGCGTCCAGCGCCAGATGCCGCGCAGGGTATCGCCCAACTGCTGCAGGCGGGTATCGGCCAACTCGACGACGGCCTCGCCAGGGGTTTCCGGGAATTCCTCGGCGGCACGCTGGCGCTGCACATACAGCGCCCCCAGCGCACCGGGCACCACCACACCCGTCAGTGCCACACCGGCGATGAAACCGCGTCGGGAAATCGTCATTGCATACCTGTGCATTCATTGCGGCCATGGAGCACGGCCCGTCCAAGGCTAGAACGTTGCACGGCAGGCGAAATTTAGCGGCTTGCCACCCCCGCCCCTGAGGGCAACTCGGTCAATGTAGGAGCGGCCTTGTGTCGCGAAAGGGCCGCAAGGCGGCCCCGGCAATTTTGCAGAGGTGCGAAGATCCTGGGGGCGCTGCGCACCCCTATCGCGACACAAGGCCGCTCCTACAGGGCCCTGCGCCAGCGACCTGATAGCGGCTAAATTTCCCGGGTGCAAGCTCGTTCACTACAGGTAGCGGCGGCCTCTGTGCCCATCCCTCGACGGTGAACCTACTGAGACCAAGATGACGACTCCACGCTGGAAGAAAGCCCTGTTTATCAGCCTGGCCGCGGCGGTTGCCGCTGGTGCCGGGTTTGCCGCCTGGCACTACTTCGCCACACCCGCTGGCTATTCCAGGGAGGTGACCCGCCAGGCCAACGACCTGCAGGAACGCATCATCTCGTTCGACAGCCACGTCACCCTGCCGCTGACCTTCGGCACCGAAGGCAGTGAGGCCGACAAGGATGGCGATGGCCGCTTCGACCTGGCCAAGGCCGCACGCGGGCGTTTGTCCGGCGCGGCCCTGACCATCTTCGCCTGGCCAGAGTCCTGGACCGGAGACGGCGGTCCGCACCGCCCGACCCCAGGTTTCGTCGAAGCCGCCCGCCACACCCAGGAGGTGCGCTACAACGCCATCACCGCCATGGTCCGCGACTTCCCGCAGCAGGTGGGTATTGCCTATACCCCGCAAGACATGCGGCGCCTGCACGGCGAAGGCAAGTTCGCGGTGTTCCTCAGCATGCTCAACGCCTATGCGCTGGGCGATGACATCGACCAGCTCGACCGCTGGGCCGCGCGCGGCGTGCGCATGTTCGGGTTCAGCTATGTGGGCAACAACAGCTGGGCCGACTCCTCGCGTCCGCTGCCGTTCTTCAATGACACCGCCGATGCCCTGGACGGCCTGTCGCCGGTCGGCAAGCGCGCCGTGCAGCGGCTGAACGACCTGGGCGTGATCATCGATGTGTCGCAAATGTCCAGCAAGGCGCTGGCCCAGGCCGTTGCCCTCAGCCGCGCGCCGGTGGTGGCCTCGCACTCGGTGCCACGGGCGATGGTCGACATCAGGCGCAACCTTTCCGACAAGGAGCTGCAACTGATCAAGGACAGCGGCGGCGTGGTCCAGCTGGTGGCCTTCTCCACCTACCTCAAGCCCTTGAGCAGCAAGACCCAGGACAAACTCAACGCCCTGCGCGCCCGCTACGACCTGCCGCCATTGGCCAACCTCGACTACGCACTGATGCCAGGTGACCCGGTGATCGCCGGCTGGCCCGAGCAGAAGGTCGGCCAGTACGCCAACGCGCTGTACGGCATTCTCGAAGAGGAGCCGCCGGCCACGCTCAAGGACTATGGCGACGCCATCGACTACACCGTGCGCAAGATCGGCATCGATCATGTCGGCCTGAGCTCGGACTTCAACGAAGGCGGTGGCATCGACGGTTGGCAAAACGCCAGTGAAGCACGCAACGTCACCGCCGAACTGATCAGCCGCGGCTACTCCGAAGCAGATATCGCCAAGCTCTGGGGCGGCAACTTCCTGCGGGTGTGGGAGCAGGTGCAGCGCGCCGCGCATCCTGTCGCCACCTCATCCCCCTGACCCTTGCGAGCCATTTGATGAACGATCGTCGCACCTTTCTCAAGCAGGCCGGCCTGCTTGCGGCCGCCCTGCCCCTCACAGGCCCACTGCTGCCTGCCGCCCAAGCGGCGGCTGCGCAGCCTGCAACCGCCAGCGACTGGGCCGGGTTTCGCAACCTGTTCGAACTGGACCCGGCGTACGCGCACTTTGCCAACTTCCTGATCACCTCGCACCCACGGCCCGTGCGCGAAGCCATCGAGGCGCTACGCGCCCGCTTCGACCACCACCCGGCCCGCATGGTCGACTGGGACAGCCAATCGGAGTGGAAGCACGAGGCCGCCGTGCGTGAATGGGCAGCCCGCTACCTCGAAGTGACGCCCCGGCAAATTGCCCTGACCGGCAGCACCACCGAAGGCCTGGGGCTGATCTATGGCGGGCTGAAGATTGCCCCGGGGCAGGAAATTCTCACCACCGTGCACGAGCATTCGGCCGCCCGCCATACCATAGGCTTTCGCACCACGCGCGATGGCACACCGGTGCACCGGTTGCGCCTGT
The DNA here is from genome assembly GCF_013305685.1 of Pseudomonas sp. 13159349. Lineage (NCBI taxonomy): Bacteria > Pseudomonadati > Pseudomonadota > Gammaproteobacteria > Pseudomonadales > Pseudomonadaceae > Pseudomonas > Pseudomonas sp. 13159349. The sequence goes on from NZ_CP045553.1 coordinate 4,056,660, forward strand.
TCGACGACCCCGCCAAGGTCAACAGCGACCAGGTACTGACCACCATCGCCGCAGCCATCGGGCCGAAAACACGAGTACTGGGCATGACCTGGGTGCACTCGGGCAGTGGCGTCAAACTGCCCGTGGGCGAGATCGGCGCGCTGGTGCGCGAGGTCAATCGCCAGCGTGACGAGCAGGACCAGATCATCTACGTGATCGACGGTGTGCATGGCTTTGGCGTCGAAGACATGCGCTTTGCAGATCTCAACTGCGACTACTTCATCGCCGGCACGCACAAGTGGATGTTCGGGCCGAGAGGTACGGGGATCATCTGCGCGGCGTCCACCGAACTGAAGCAACTGAACCCGACCATCGCCACGTTTTCCGAGAACGAGGACTTTGCCACGGTGATGACGCCCGGGGGTTACCACGCGTTCGAGCACCGCTGGGCCTTGGGCAAGGCGTTCGAGCTGCACCTGCAGCTGGGCAAGGCGGCGGTGCAGGCGCGGATTCATGGGCTTAATGGCTATCTCAGGCAGCGGCTTGAGGCGCTGCCGGGGGTCGAGTTGGTGACACCGCGCAGCACGCAGTATTCGGCGGGGTTCACCTTCTTCCGGGTCACGGGGCAGGATGCTGACGAGGTGGCCCGGTATCTCAACAGCCAGCGCATCGTGGTCGATGCGGTGTCCCGGGATGTCGGGCCGGTGGTGCGGACGGCGCCTGGGCTGTTGAATACCGAGGCGGAGATCGAGCGATTGGTGGATATTCTGAAGCGCTACCTGCGCGCTTGATGGTTGCCAGTACCGGCCCTATCGCCGGCAAGCCAGCTCCCACCCCGACCGCACCGACTTCAAGTCATGTGCGGTGCCTGTGGGAGCCGGCTTGCCGGCGATAGGGGCGCAACGCGCCCCCGGCGAGCTCAAGTCAGGACTGGCCACCGACCCGCTTCAACCACTCCCCGACATCCCGGTAAATCCCCTCCACCTGCCCCACAATCCCCGACATGCGCAAGAAGTCATGGGTCAACCCCTCCACCCGGGCAAAGGTCACCGCCGTCCCACCCGCCACCAGCCAGTCACGATAGGCCACGCCCTCATCATGCAACGGGTCATATTCAGCCACGAACAGGCAAGCCGGCGCCAATGGCTCGCGCAGCGTCGACAGCAACGGCGATACCCGCCAGTCAAGGCGCTGCTCGCGCTGCGGCGCATAGTGCTGGTAGAACCACTCCAGGGTAGGTGTCTCCAGCAGGTAACCCTCGGCATGCTCGCGATGGGACTCACGCCAGCAGGAGATATCGGTCACCGGGTAGAACAGCAACTGTGCCAGCGGCTTGAACGCCAGCGCCTCGGGCTGCTCCACTGCCGTAATGGCCAGCACCGCCGCCAGGCTGGCACCCACGCTGTCCCCTGCCAGCACCACCCGGCGGTTGTCCAGGCCCAGCGAGGCCGCCTGCTCAGCGAGCCAGTTGGCGGCGTCCAGTACATCGTGCAGGGCCTTCGGGAACTGCTGCTCCGGCGCCAGCCGGTAGTCCGCCGCCAGCACCGCGAACTCGCCCAGGGCCGCCAGGCGACGGCACACCGAGTCATGTGAATCGAGGCTGCCGACCACATAGCCGCCGCCATGCAGGTACAGGATCACTGGCTGCAAGGCAGCACCAGCATCGCCCTGGCGGTACAGACGAGCAGCCAGACGGGCACCGTCGCGCGCGGTAATCTGCAACTCGCTGGCCCTGACGTTGCCGGGCGGGCTCGGGTCGAGTACCTGCGAGCTGCCTTCGAACTCGGCACGGGCCTGGGCCACGTCCATCGCGTACATGGGCAGGCTCCTGCCCGTCAGCCGGCCAAATTCGACCAGTTCCAGAAATGCCGCCAGATCAGGGTGCAGTGCCATGTGGGTTCCTTGGGTGAACAATGTGACTCGAGCCTCCCTACGGGACGTAGCAGCAACCCGGAAAATTACCCACCCAGACGGCTAAATCGTTGGTGCAAGCACTCGTTATCCCTGCACAACGAAAGACCGCCAGAGGCATACCGTGGACCTTCAGAGCATCCTCAGCAAACTGTTCGCCAACGCCCATGCCGTCGGCATCGAAGGCGTTTTCCAGTTCGTCTTCGGCCAGGACCGGGCCTTCTGGTCGGAGGTGCGCGACAGCAGCCGCACCGGTGCCGGCCGGCACAGCGCCCCGGACGTCACCATCGAGGTGGCCGAGCGTGCCTTCATCTGCATCATGGGTGGCACCGCCAACGTCGAAGAGTTGTTCGCCAGCGCCCGGCTGAAGATCAGCGGCAACATAGGCCTGGCCACCCTGCTGCCGCAGATCATCAGCAACGCCCGGCGCGGCGCGCCGGCGACCAAGGTGTCGATGAACCAACGCTACCCGACACCGGCACGCCTCAGCGAACGGGTGTCGGCCGCGCAACCGGTGCAGCGCGAGGTGGCACGCATTGCCCGCGCCGACATGCCGCTGGCGCGCTTCCAGGGCGATTACCTGGAGCACGGCACGCCGGTGGTCATCAGCGATGCCCTGCAGGACTGGCCGCTGTTCACCATAGGCCGCGAAGCTTCGCTGGAGCATTTCGCCGAACTGCAGGGCATCACCCGGCACGGCGACTACGTGAAGAAGACCTTCTCCACCGACCGCGACTTCCGTTCCACTTCCATGGCCGACTTCATCGCCTCGCTGGACACCCCTGCCAAACCCGGCGAAACCCCGGCCTACATGGGCAACAACATCCTGCCGGAAAAGCTGCTGACGCTGATTCGCTACCCGCAGTACTTCGCCCGCGAGAAGTTCATTGCGCCGCGTATCTGGATTGGCCCCAAGGGCACACTGACGCCGCTGCACCGCGACGACACCGACAACCTGTTCGCACAGGTATGGGGGCAGAAGTCGTTCATCCTTGCCGCGCCGCACCATCGCCCGGCCCTGGGTACCTGGTCGACCAGCCCCAAGGGCGGCCTGGACGGCTGCGACTTCAACCCCGACGCCCCGGACTACCAGCGCTTCCCGGCGGCGCGCGAGGTGCCGTTCCTGCGCGTGGTGCTGCAGGCCGGTGACCTGTTGTTCCTGCCCGAAGGGTGGTTCCACCAGGTGGAGTCTGTGACCACCTCGCTGTCGGTGAACTTCTGGGTGAATTCCGGGCGCGGCTGGTAGCCGGGATTGCCAGGGGGCGCTTTGCGCCCCTATCGCCGGCAAGCCGGCTCCCACAGGTACAGCGCAAGCCTTCCGGTCGGCGCAGTCCCTGTGGGAGCCGGCTTGCCGGCGATAGGGCCGCGCAGCGGCCCAGGCAATCGATCAGACCGCCGCGATCAACGCCTCGGCAAAGCGCTGCGCGACCTCATCGATCTGCTCGCCACTGATGATCAACGGCGGCAGGAAGCGCACCACCGCCCCATGCCGCCCACCGAGCTCCAGGATCAGCCCGCGCTTGAGGCACTCGCGCTGCACCTTCGCCGCCAACTCACGGTTGGCCGCCGGATGCCCAAGCGCATCCCTGTGGCCTTGCGGATCCACCAGTTCCACCCCAAGCATCAGGCCACGCCCGCGAATATCACCCAACTGCGGATAATCCCGCTGCAACTGCTGCAGGTGCTGGCGCAGGCGCTGGCCCATGGCCTCGGCATGCTCTGCCAGGCGATGCTCGACCAGGTAATCGATCACTGCCGAGCCCGCCGCCATGGCCATCTGGTTACCACGGAAAGTGCCGGCGTGGGCGCCCGGCTTCCAGGTGTCCAGCCAGTCGCGGTACACCACCACCGCCAGCGGCAGGCTGCCGCCAATGGCCTTGGACAAGGTGACCACATCCGGGATGATGCCGGCATGCTCGAAGGCGAACATGCGCCCGGTACGGGCGAAACCGCTCTGGATCTCATCGACGATCAACGCCACGCCGGCCTGCTCGGTGATACGGCGTACACCCTTGAGCCACTCGATATCGGCCGGAATCACCCCGCCCTCGCCCTGCACCACCTCGAGGATCACCGCCGCTGGCAGCGGCACGCCGCTTTCCGGGTCGAGCAGCAGGGTTTCCAGGTAATGCAGGTTGGCCCTGACCCCGGCTTCGCCGCCCAAGCCGAACGGGCAACGGTAGTCGTAGGGGTACGGCATGAACTGCACACCGTTGCCGAGCAAGGCCCCCAACGGCTGCTTCGGCCCATGGCTGCCCATCAGGCTCAGCGCCCCCTGGCTCATGCCATGGTAGGCGCCCTGGAAGGCCAGCACGGTGCTGCGGCCGGTGGCGCTGCGCACCAGCTTCAGCGCTGCTTCCACCGCATCGGTACCGGTCGGGCCGCAGAACTGGACCTTGGCTTCACGGCGTAACGCCTCGGGCAGCACGCCGAACAGGTCCTGGACGAAGCGGTCCTTGACCGGCGTGGTCAGGTCCAGGGTGTGCAGTGGCAGTTCATCGGCCAGTACCCGCTGGATCGCCTCGACCACCACCGGGTGGTTGTGGCCCAGCGCCAGAGTGCCGGCGCCGGCCAGGCAGTCGATGAACTGGCGGCCTTCGACATCCTCCACATGGATGCCACGGGCGCGCTTGAGTGCCAGGGGGATGCGCCGCGGGTAGCTGCGGGCGTTGGACTCCTGTTGTTGCTGGCGTTGCAGCAAGGGTGAATCGGTGAACTCGTACAAGGCACGCGGCGCGCTGGCCGGCGGGACCTGGGCAAGGCAGGAAGCGGTGGACATGGGTGAATCCTCGCAAGCAAGCGAAAGTGCTGGTGTTCGTCGCTTGGAAAACGCTTGAGTGCGGGGAGGATTTAGCGGTTGCTGTGGGATTTTTGAAAGCAGGCCCGGCCTCTTCGCGGGTAAACCCGCTCCCACAGGATTGGCACAGATCTCAGGGTTGATGCAGTACCTGTGGAAGCGGGTTTACCCGCGAAGAGGCCGGCACAGGCAATAAAAATCAATTCCCCGAGCGCGCCGGCACCTGCAACAACACCCGCAACCCATCACTGCGGCTGTCGAACTTCAGGCTACCGGCACAACGCTGCACGATCGCCTGTACGATCGCCAGCCCCAGCCCGCATCCACCACTCTGCCCGTTACGCCAGAAGCGCTCGGTCAGGTGCTCAAGGTCCGCCTCGGCAATCCCCGGCCCATGGTCCCGCACCATGAAGCCCACCTGGCCGTCAGCCATCTGCACCTCAAGCTCCACCGCCTCGTCGCCGCCATGGCGCAAGGCGTTGTCCAGCAGGTTGCGCAGCGCCGCCACCGCCAACGGCGCAGGCATGCCCAGGTAGATCTGCGTAGCGGCGTCAGGCAAACGCAACACGATGCGCCGGTTGTCACCGCCGCCGGCATCCTGCACCGCCTGCCGGGCCACCTGCTCGGCGCTGCACTGCACGCCATCCTCGAACGACAGGCTGCCTTCCACCCGCGCCAGCATCAGCAACTGCTCCAGCGTGCGGTGCATGCGGTCGGCGCCCTGCTCGGCATGCTCCAGCGCCTGCTCGCGCACGGCGCCATCGGTCATCCGTGCCACCTGCAGGTGGGTCTTGATCGCCGTCAGCGGGCTGCGCAGTTCATGCGCGGCATCGTCGGTCAGGCGCCGCTCACGCTCGATGGTCTGGGCAATGCGCAGGAACAGCTGGTTCTGGGTTTCCAGCAACGGTTGCAGTTCGCTGGGCATGCCCGCCACCTGCAGCGGCTCGACGCTGTCCGCGCGCCGGCGGCGCAGGGCATCGCGCATGCGGTTGAGCGGCTCCAGGCCCTTGCCCAGGCCGATCCACAACAACCCCAGGCTGCCAAGCAGGGCCATCAGCACCGGCGCCGAGGCCGCCAGCAGGATCGACTGGTTCAGTGCCTCGCGCTCCATGTGCCGGTCGGCGGTAGTAATGCGCACATCGCCATGGTTGTAGGTAAAGGTGCGCCACAGCGCGTCGTCGATAGTCTGGTCTCGGAAACCACTGCGTTCATCGTCCATGACGCCATCGTGCTTGTGGTTGCTGGCGAGAATCTCGCCACGCAGCGAGCTGACCTGGCAAGCCATGCCGTCCGGCACGCTGAACTGGTCGGCGGAAAAGTGCGCCTCCCCACCCTTGGCAGTCAGCGGCTGCGGCAGCTGGTCGATCAGCCCGGCGACCATGCGCGCCGAAGCCACCAGGCGCTGGTCGAGGGAGAACATCATCTGCTGGCGCAGGTCGCGCAGCATCCACGCGGCGGCCAGCGCCCAGATGATCACGAAGGCGCTGCCCAGGATCAGGCTCAGGCGTACCCGCAGGCTCATGATGCGGCCTGCTCCGGCGCCTGCGCCGGGCCCAGCCGGTAGCCCAGGCCGCGCACGGTCTCGACGATGCCGTTGCCCAGCTTGCGCCGCAGATGGTGGATATGCACGTTCAGGGCATTGCTCTCGACTTCGTCGCTGAAGCCGTACACGCAGTCTTTGAGCTGCTCGCTGGACAGCACCCGCCCGGGGTTCTGCAGCAGCGCCTGGAGCAATGCCTGTTCACGCCGGGACAGGTCGACCGGCTGGCCGGCCAGGGTTGCCTCGCAGCTGCTCGGGTCATAGCGCAGCGGGCCGTGTTCGATCACATTCACCGCCCGCCCGGCCACCCTCCGCAGCAGGGTGTGCAGGCGAGCAGCCAGCTCGCGCAGGTCGAACGGCTTGAGCAGGTAATCGTCGGCGCCGGCCTGCAGGCCATCGACCCGGTCGGTGACCGCATCTCGGGCAGTGAGCACCAGCACTGGCAGCGTCTCGCCTTTCTCGCGCAGGCGGCGCAACAGCTTCAGGCCGTCTTCGTCGGGCAGGCCAAGGTCGAGGATCATCACGTCGAACTGCGCGGCCTGCAGCATCGCCCGTGCATCGGCGGCGTTGCCCACACGGTCCACGGTCAGGCCCTGGGCGGTAAGGCCGGCGCAGATGCCGGCGGCGATCAGGTCGTCGTCCTCGCAGAGCAGAACGTGCATGGTGGGGCTCCCGGAATGGTGTAGCTGGCATTGCACCTTGGGCGGATTAAGGGGGGATTATGGACCTTTTGTGGGGGATTGGGGATGTATGGCGCCTGCGGCAACGAGCACCGCGCAACTGCCACACGCTCCCGGGAGCGACAAACATTTAAAGCCCCACCCAAGGCCCACCCCGACAGCCTAACTCCGCCGAACACGCCGGAAACGAAGTCGCATTTTCCTACAACTGGCTCAGAAACTTCCGATCCGAATCCATGATGGGATTTCCCCCTGCACACGCTGTCAGGGAGACACCTCATGTACCTGGATTACCTCGTGCCCTCCTGGCACGAGATCGAGTCACGTGTCATCGCCATGGTGGGCTACCAAAGCGGTGGCCAGTTCCGCACCAGCCTCAATGAAGAGGTCGCCTCGCTAGGCCTCAACCTGCGCCGGATAGAAGCCGTCCGCACCGCCTTCTACCACGCCGAATGGCAGGCGGCGCACATGCTGCGCCAGCGCTTCGCCGACCTCGACATCAACAGCATCGTCGACGAACTGCTGATGGTCGCGCGGCAGATGGCGATGATCGTCGCCGGCAGCACCATTACCGGTGGCCTGCTTGGCGCGGGGGTTGGCGCATTCGCCGGCGGCGCCGGAACCATTCCGTTTGCCGGCGCGGGCGCGGCCATGGGCCTCAAGGTCAGTGGCTGGATCCTCGGCGCGCTAGGGCTGGCTTCCATCGCCGAGTTCTTCATCGAGGGCTTGCCGCGTATCGGCGAGTACTACGTCGACGGCATTCGCTTCGCCTGGGAAGGCACCTGCGGCAATGAAGGCACGGGCCCGCTCTGCCGGGACGACCCCTATGCGATATCCCGGGCGACGCATCAGATTGCCCAAGCCCACGTGGAAGTCGTGCTGCTGTTGTTGGGGGCGATCGTGTCGTACCTCACCCGCGGCCGCGGTGATGCCCGGGTGCTCGCGCAGGAGATGGCGGCCAGCCGCAAAGGTGCGCGGCTGGGGCAATGGATGCTCAAGCATGAAGAGGGGTTGAAGAAACGGCCGGACCTGCAGGTGCCGGAGCGGCGCAAGGGGGCGGTGGGTGAGCCGCAACCGATGCAGCCTGATCGGCCGGCAGGGAAAGACAAGGAGCCCTCGACAGGGAAGCCCGGTAGCATGCCGTTGCATACCGTGGCGTGCTTCAAGGCCGACAAATTGCCACCCGCCAAGCATGGCGAGTTTGAACGGCAGTTGAAGGGGCAGCAGGATGGGTTGAATCGGCTGACGGTTGAGGAGTTTTTAGAAAACGTTGCCAATCCCGTAAAGCGAAACCCAATTGTAGCGCGCAAAGCTCGTAAACAGATGCAAGACAAGTTAGAGCAACGGATACTGGACGACTTGCCAGACGATTTGAGCCCACGTGAAGCCCAAAGGACGGCTGCAAAATTAGCGAAGGAGACGATGGCAACGCTCGCGGCATTGCACAACCCGGACCTGACCGCTGGAGGAAGAGATGTCATTGCCGATTTCGGTGACAAACAAGTCAACTCCACCATTGGCCCACAGTGGAAAAGCAAGATCAAGGGTATACAGCAAGCTGCCGAAGAAGCATTGAAATCAGGCGGAGATGCCTCCTTCATGAACATCAAACTGATCAAGTGCTAGATTGATATGGAGCCAAATGATGGATGACGTCTATTCCGTCTTTATCGATACAATTGGACCACCTATTCACAAGCAAGAGGTTCCTCCTTCAACCATCGAGCGTTACAGGAGAAAGCTGCCGAAGAAATTATTGGAACATTGGACGACACATGGCTGGTGTGGATATGGTGATGGTATTTTTTGGACCGTCGACCCCCAAGAGTATGAAGGCGTCGTTGCATCTTGGATTGACGGTACGTCCCTGGCCGAACATGACACCTACCATGTGATCGCGCGCGGGGCGTTTGGCGACCTCTACTTATACGGAGAGAGAACCGGTTTCTCACTATGCATTGCGAGCCATATCTCACACTATTGCGGCAACAACCGCCGAATAGCAAACATTGACAGGCACGTTCAATCTTTGTTTCTACAGGTTAAAAAGGACAGCAATGACTTCGAGGATTTATTCGAACCGTCAAGAAACAATCTAGGCCCACTCAATCACGATGAAATGTATGGTTTCGTCCCCGCACTCGTCTTCGGCGGAAAAGCAAGACTGGAGCGAATTAAAAAAGTAAAAACAATTGAACACTTGATTATGCTTTCACAACTTTCGGCACTGGTACCCTACAGCTTCTCCGACTTCTAAACACTAAAACGGACTTAATCAAATGGACGTCATCTTCAGCATCTTCCTCGAAACCTTCGGCGACCCCGTCGGCCACCAACCAGTACCGCCCTCTGCCCTCGATCATTACCAAGGCAAACTCCCCAATCGTCTCCTGGATTACTGGCAAGAGCACGGCTGGTGCGGCTACGGCGGTGGTCTGTTCTGGCTGGTAAACCCTCAGGATTACGAAGACGTAGTAGCGTATTGGCTGTCAGGCACGCACTTCGAAGCACGCGACACTTATCACCTCATCGCCCGTAGCGCTTTTGGCGACCTGTACCTGTGGGGTGAGAACACCGGCTCGGTGCTGACCATTGCGGCGTACCATTCCCGTTACCTCGATGGCGCCCACAGCTCAGGCGACGAAGAGCGGGACAACAAGATCCACGGCCTGCTCATGTGGCTGATGACCGAATGCATCTATTTCGACGACCTGTTCGAACCCGCCAGGGAACGGCTCGGCACGTTGGCCGCAGACGAAATGTATGGCTTTGTTCCTGCCTTGATGCTGGGAGGGTCAGACAGCCTCGAGCGGCTTGAAAAGCTCAAAGCAGTCGAGCATCTGGTACTGCTCGCCCAACTGAGCGAGCTTCAACCCTATGAGCTGGCTGACGAACAAGATGAATAGGCCCTGACAAGTGCGTTCACCGGTGCACCGCATCAGGCTTGTCGACATCCAGCAGCACACCGGTATCCGGCACTTCTACCCTGACACAACTCGCCGGGTTGGCCTTGACCACCGAACGCGCCCCTTCATCGCCGGTCAGGCGCGCAAGCGCCGGCCAGAAATCGCGCCCGAACAGCACAGGGTGCCCTTGCTGCCCTTCATGGCAAGGCAACACGATGGTCGACGCGCTGGCCCTGGAAGCCAGCCGGGCAAGGGTTGCCTGCTCCAGCCAGGGCATGTCACCCAACAGAATCGCTACTGCCTGCGCCTCACTGTCGGCCAGCGAGGCGGCGCCGGCCGCCAGGCTATGGCCCATGCCCAATGCGAAGTCCGGGCTGGAGATGACCCGGCACCCCGCAGGCAGCCCCAGATCCACGCCCCGCTCCCCCTCGCGCAACACCACCCGCACATCGTCGAACACTGCACAGGCCCGCTCCACGCTGTGCACCAGCAAGCTGCGACCATCAACCAACAGCGCCCGACGCTTGTCAGCCCCGAAACGCACGCTGCTGCCAGCAGCCAATATCAGTGCAACCACACTCACAGCGCCACCCGCTCGATACCATTGCGCACGCGAAGGATATCGGCCAGCACCGCCAAAGCGATCTCGGCCGGGGTCTTGCTGCCCAGGTTGAGGCCGATCGGGGCGTGGATGCGGCCCAGTTCGACCTCGCCCAGGCCACCGATCCGCCGCAGGCGTTCGCGGCGCTTGTCGGAGGTCACCCGGGAGCCCATCACACCGATATAGAACGCCTCGGTGCGCACCGCTTCGAGCATGGCCAGGTCATCGATCTTCGGGTCGTGGGTCAGCGCCACCACCGCAGTGTCGGCATGGCAACCGCCATGGGCGATGAACTCCGATGGCAGCTCACGGCGCACCTCGATGCCATCCAGCTGCACGCCGTCGAGCACTTCGTCACGCGGCTCGCAAAGGATGACTTCGAAGCCCATGCCCTTGCCGAACTCGGCACAGAAATGCGCGACGCTGGAGTACCCGGCCAGCAGCAGGCGCTGGGCGGCCCCCACACGCAAGCGTACACAGGCACTTTCACGCTCCACACGCAGCCCCTGGCTGTGGTCATCGGCAAGCAGGCGCTTGCCCTCGGGCAGGCTCACTTCACGCAGCACACGGCGCTGGCCCTGCAATGCGCTTTCCAGCTCACGCAGGTGCGCCTGTACCTCGCATTCGGCCGGCAGGTTCTCCACCAGCACTTCCAGCACGCCGCCACACGGCAGGCGGATACTCGAACGCGAGTCGCTGCCATCGCCATAACGCACGATGGCCACCGGCTCGGGAAACTCCCCCCGGCCCACGCGCTCGAGAAAGTCGTCCTCGACGCAACCACCGGACAGCGAACCCAGCCACTGCCCGCTGGTGTTCACCGCCAGCAGCGAACCCGGCGCACGGGGCGCCGAGCCGTAGGTGGCGAGTACCGTGCACAACCACACCCGCTGGCCGCCGCACGACCACTGCAACGCCTGGCGGACCACCTGTAGATCGAGATGCTGCACCCTTTACTCCGCCTTCAGCTCGGCGAGCTGCTGTACGCTCAGGTCACCGGGCAATCCACCCCAGGCCTGGCGCAGGTAGTTGACCATATCCGCCACCTGCTGGTCATCGAGCTTGTCGGCAAAGCCCGGCATCGGCTGCATGCGCTCGAAGCCGGTGAACTGCTGTTCACGAATGCCTTCGAGGACCACCTTGACCAGGTTGCGCGAGTCGGCCTGGCGTAGCACCGTGTTGCCGCGCATGGCCACGGCGATGTGCGGCTTGCCCTCGCCGTCCACCCCATGGCAGCCGGCGCAGACGTTCAGGTACTGCTGGCGGCCGCGCCTGGCGCTGTCGCTCATCTGCTCCAGTGCCACCGCCTGAATGGCCTTGGCCGACGGTGGCTGGTCGCCCAGCAGGTAGGTGGCCATGGCCGCCAGGTCGGCATCCTCCAGGTGCTGGGTGCTGTGGTGCACCACCGGGAACATTTCGTTGAACATGCTGCCCTGAGCACTGATGCCGTGCTTGAGGAAGGTGGTCAGGTCCGGCTGGGTCCAGCCGCGCTCGGCCAGGTCCTGGGCCAGCAGGCTCGGGGCCAGGTAGCCACCCAGCAGGCCGCCGCTCAGGCGCTGGTCCTGCTGCAACGCACCGATCGGGTTGCGCGGGGTATGGCACTCGCCGCAATGGCCCATGACTTCGACCATGTACTGCCCACGCTGCCAGGCCGGGCTTTTGCCCTCGGTCGGCTGCAACTGCACGCTTTTACCGTACAGCATGTTCCAGCCGCTCAGCCCCTGGCGCACGTTGAACGGAAAGCGCAACGCTGTCTGCGGTGCCGGGCGGTTGATTGGCGGCACGGTCATCAGGTAGGCGAGGATCGCGTCCGAATCTTCGCGCTTGATCAGGTGGTACGAGGTGTACGGCATCGCCGGGTAGAGGTTGGCGCCGTCCTTGCGCTTGCCCTCGGTTACCGCGGCGAAGAATTCATCGGCGCTGTAGTTGCCGATGCCATACTGCTTGTCCGGGGTGATGTTGCTGCCGTAAATGGTGCCGAACGGCGAATGGATCGGCAGGCCGCCAGCATACGGCGCACCGCCTTCAGCGGTGTGGCAGGCCATGCAGTCGGCCGCGCGGGCCAGGTATTCACCGCGCTTGACCTGCGCCTGGTCGGCTGCCTGGGCAAGCGAGGTAACGGCAAGCCCGAGAGCCAGCGCCATTGCGCTACGAACAAGACCCATGCTCAACCCTCCTTGACCAGGCCGAGGTCGTTGAGCACCGTACGGGTGGCGTCGTAGTAACGCACGTAGCCGGTGCAACGGCAGATGTGGTGGCCCAGGCTCGCCTCGATGCGGTCTTCCACCTCGCTCTTCTTCAGCGGTTGGCGCTGGGCGGTTTCCACCAGCACCGTGGCGGCATTGACGAAGCCCGGCGCGCAGTAGCTGCACTGGAAGGCGAACAGGTCGACGAACTTCTGCTGGATCGGGTTCAGCGTGAGGTTGCCGGCCTCGTCCTGTCTGGCATGGCCCTCGATGGTGCGGACCTTCTTGCCCTCGAAGTAATGCGCGCCGGTAATGCAGGTACGCACCTCCTCGCTGGTGCCATCGGGGTTGTCGACGATCACCACGCAGGCGTGGCAGATACCCTGGCCGCAGCCCAGGCGCGAGCCGGTGAGGTTCTGGTGTTCGTGCAGGTAGTCGATCATCGCCAGGTCGTCGGGGACCTCGACCGGGCCGACCGGTTGACCATTGAGGGTCAGTTGCAGTGGACGGTTAGCCATTGAGGGCCTCCTTGATACGGGCTGGGGTGATGGGGAGATCGCGAACGCGCTTGCCGATGGCATGCGCGACAGCATTGCCGATGGCCCCCACGACCGGGATCATCACCACCTCGGCAATGCCCTTGGACGGGTCGGTCGGTGACAGCGGCGGTAGGATTTCACTGGTCTGCTGCCAGACCGCCACGTCGCGCGCATGCGGCAGGCGGTAGCGGTTGAAGTTCCAGTCGCCCTCCCCGGGCCCGCCCTCGTACAACGGCATTTCTTCGGTCAAGGCATGGCCGATGCCCATGGCGATACCGCCCTCGAGCTGGCCCTTGACCAATTCCGGCACCAGCACCCGGCCGCACTCGACCCAGCTGTGATGGTTGAGTACCTGCACTTCGTGAGTGCCCTTGTTCACCTTGACTTCGACAATGGTCGCCACCGGGCTGTAGTAGGTGACCATGGCGTTGTTCAGCTGAGTGTCGGGGTAGGCGGCGTTCTGCCGGTCGAGCAGGTGGTAGCCGTGGCTGCTCATCTGCGCCTTCTTGGCGCTCACCGCGCCATCGCCGTATTTGACTGCCACCGCGTCGAGCGGGAAGCGTTCGCGCACGCCATCGATGACGAAGTCGGCCTCGGCCCAGCTCCAGCGGTTGAAGCCGTGCACGCTGACGCCGGTGACCAGGCCCATATCATGAGCCTTTTGGGCCAGCTGGGCGAACGGGATAGGTGACAGGCCGTTGCCGGTCAGCTCACCGTTGACCCATACCGCATTCTCGCGGCGCACCACCAGCGGGTTGGCTTGGCCGCCGTACGGGCCCTGGCGCCAGATGGCCATGGCCGCCGGCCACAGACCGTGATTGAACAGCACGCGTGCCGCTTCGCGGGTGGCATGGCTGAAGTAGAAGGCCGAGTTGGTCGCCGACGACGGCGAAGCGAGCTTGCCGACCCAACGCGGGTTGCGCAGCGCGGCGTCCTGCTCGGGCTGGCTGATCAGGTAGGGGTTGCCGCTGGTGGTCAGCTGCAGCTCCGGCCATTCGGTGACCGCGGTCTTCACCTCGTCGGCCGAGCGGCCGAGGAAATCGCTGACAACCAGGGCCTGGGAGGTGGACATGCCGGTACCCAGCTCGGTGCCGATGTGGCGCAGGCTGATGCGCCCGTCGCGGCTGAACTCGATGCTGGCCATGGGGGCTTCGGAGCCGGTGCCGAAGTCTTTCTGGCAGATGGCAAAGCCCACGCCATACCAGTGGTCCGGGTCCTTGGCATCCATCTGCTGCTTGCGCGTGTCGCGGTTGCGCCACCAGTCGTGCACGGCGGCCTTGTCGAGAATCTCGTACAGGCGCAGGGCGCCGGCCGGGACCGCGCCCTGGGTGTTCTTCATGCCCGACTTCAGCGCGTTGGCGCGGCGCAGGTCGATGGCATCGACGCCCAGGCGCCCGGCGATCTCATCCACCATCATTTCGGTGGCGGCCATGGTCTGCAGGGTGCCGTAGCCACGCATGGAGCCGGCCTCGACGCCACGGGAATGATAGGCAGTGACCGACAGATCATTCTGCGGCATGTAGTAGATCGACTGCGCCGCCGTGGCGCCGACCGCCGCCACCGAGGGGCTGTAGTTGATACGCCCGCCGCCGTCGCAAGTCATGTCGGCGCGGAAGATCTTGAAACTGTTGTCCTTCTTGTCCACCGCCAACTGGTAGCGGATATCGAAGGCATGGCGCTTGATACCGCTCTGAAACTGCTCGTAGCGGTCGTTGGCCAGGCGGATCGGCACACCGGCGCCATACAGCGCGGCCACGGCGGCGTAGAAGACGAAGATGTTGTTGTCTTTCGAGCCGTAGCCCACGGTATAGCCCGGGTGCATGTTCAGCGTGTTCAGGGCGAAGCGCGACGGCTTGATCATGTGCACGCATTCCTGCGCCACTTCGAACGGGCACTGGGTCGCCACCACAAAGTGCAGCGTGCCGCTGGCCGGGTCGTACCAGCCGTTGCCGTTGTCCGGCTCCAGGGCGGCCGGCTCGATGGACGGCGTCTTGTAGCGCTCGTCGAACACCAGCCAGTCCTCGGGTGGGTTGTCCAGCTGCTCGGCCATGCGCTTGGCGTAGAACAGGCCCTGCTCGGTCAGGTCGCCATGCTGGTTGGGCTGCTTCGACCACACCGGCTTGCGGTTGAGGATGGTAGGGAACAGCATGGAATTCTTCAGGCTGGAGAATTCATCGTCGTCGAACGGTGTGGCACCGCCCACGCGCACGAAGCGGAAGCTGCCGTAGGGGTCGCGCTGGTACAGCGGCGCCTGGGCGCCATAGCGGATCGCCTGGTCATTGAACTGCAGCTTGCGCTTGGCCTGACGGAAGCGCTCGAAGTCGTGCCAGATCAGGATCGCCACCGGGTGGCCGATGAACATAGGCACCTTGCCGGGCGGCAGCAGCGGGTCGGGCGAGTGGGCCTCGGGCCAGGCGATGCCGTCCTTTTCCAGGTCGGCAGCGGTGACGATGCGGTCCGGCTGCAGGTCGGCGCCAAGAAGGCTGAGGTCATGGCCGGCATAGATACGATCGGCCTTGGTCGCCTTGAGCAGCAGCGCATGGCCCTGTTGCGCGGGCCAGCCGGGCATGTCCTTGGCACGGATGTCGCGAGCGAACACCTTGTCGCCGCACACCTTGGACAAGGCATCGTTACGGAAACGTGCCTTGCCATCATGGTTCATCCACTTCTGCGGCGAGGTGGTGACGCGTTCCTCCATCAGCGCGGCGAATGCCTGGCTGCCGAGCGGCGCCATGGTCACGCCGACACCAGCGATCAGGCCGCCTTGCAGGAAGGCGCGCCGGGAAATATCACGGTTGGACATGCTTGATCCTCTGGGCAGCAGGGGGTCTGCCCTTTTTTTGATTCTGGTACTAGCCTGAAAAGCTGACCTGTACGTCAACTTTACAGCAATTGTGTTGGCGCAGGCAAAGTCAAGCCGACAATATGTCGCGACATGTCTGGGATCTGGGGCGGAATTTGCTCTGGGGCTGGTAGGCGTTCGTCTTAGGATCTTCGGCGCTTGGGAGACCGAGCGCCGCCCGCGCGGCGCTCGATCTCCCAGGCGCAGACAATCCCACGGCAAACACCTGCAAGCCCTGATGCGCCCCCCCTGACCAAAAACCAGAGTTAACCTTGGGTTAATCGACCCAAGCCAGCATGACCCCTTTCAACGTACTGCCAAGGCGAAGACATGCGCGTCCTCCTGCTCTTCCTGACACTACTGCTGGCCGGCCCATTGCAGGCCAACCCGTTCGATGTCAAACCGGACTTCCTGCCGGTCAACCAGGCCTTCGTGCTTACCCACGACCGCCAGGCCGACGGCCAGGTGCGCCTGTTCTTCCAGATCCAGCCTGGCTACTACCTGTATCAGAAACGCCTGAAGTTCGACGGCCTGCCTGCCGAACAGCACCCGCAACTGCCGGCCGCTCTCAACCACCACGACGAGTTCTTCGGCGACAGTGCGGTGTACCGCGACCAGCTCGAACTGCTGCTCCCGGCCGATGCCCAGGGCCAGCTGCGCCTGGGCTGGCAGGGCTGTGCCGACGCCGGCCTGTGCTACCCCCCGCAAACCACGTTGGTCGACCTGGGTGGCAGTGTGGCGCCGGCGGTCGAACAAGCCAGTGACCAGGCCCTGGCCAGCGACCTGCAAAAAGGCCACCTGGCCTGGAGCCTGCTCGCGTTCTTCGGCCTGGGCCTGTTGCTGGCCTTTACCCCCTGCTCGCTGCCGATGCTGCCGATCCTCGCCGGGCTGGTGCTGGGCAATGGCGCCAGCGCCCGGCGCGGCTGGATACTGGCCGGGGTCTATGTACTGAGCATGGCCCTGGTGTATGCCGCCCTGGGCGTGGTCGCCGCACTGCTGGGTGCCAGCCTGCAGGCCTGGCTGCAGCAACCCTGGCTGCTGGGCAGCCTGGCGGGGTTGTTCGTGCTGCTGGCCCTGCCGATGTTCGGCGCCTTCGAACTGCAACTGCCCGCCGCCGTGCGTGACCGCCTCGACCGCGCCGGGCAAGGCACCCGTGGCGGCAACCTGTATGGCGCGGCGCTACTCGGCGCGCTGTCCGGCCTGCTGATGGGCCCGTGCATGACCGCGCCGTTGGCCGGCGCGCTGCTGTACATCGCCCAGAGCGGCGACGTGCTGCAGGGGGCGCTGGTGCTGTTCAGCCTCGGCCTGGGCATGGGCGTGCCGCTGCTGTTGCTGGTAACCCTGGGCAACCGCTACCTGCCCCGCCCGGGCGCCTGGATGAACCGGGTCAAGGGCGTGTTCGGCTTCGTGTTCCTGGGCATGGCGCTATACACCTTGCGCAGCCTGCTGCCCGCAGCATTGCTGCTGGCCCTGAGCGGCGCCTTGCTGATTGCCCTGGCCTGGGCTGCCTGGCCGGCCCTGCAGCGGTTGCCGGCGTTGCGCGCCTTGCCACTGCTGGGAGCCCTGTGGGGCGGCCTGCTGCTGGTGGGTGCGGCGGCTGGTGGCGACGACCTCTGGCAGCCGCTGCGCCCGTTCGCCGGTGGCGGCGCTGCGCCGGCCACCGGCCAGCACATCGAGGACGCCTTCGTCACCGTCAGCCGCCCCGAAGACCTGCAACGCGAACTGGATGCGGCTAAGGCCCGTGGCCAGTGGGTGATGCTCGACTACTATGCCGATTGGTGCGTGTCGTGCAAGGTCATGGAAAAACAGGTGTTCGCCCGCAGCGACGTGCAGGCCGGCCTGGCCGGTGTGCACCTGCTGCGCCTGGACGTGACCGCCGACACCCCGGCCAGCCAGGCCTTGCTGCAGCGCTACCAGGTACCCGGCCCGCCCAGCATCATCTGGGTCGGCCCGGAAGGCGACGAACGCCGCGCGCGGCGCATCACTGGTGAGGTGGATGCAGCCGCCTTCCTGCAACACTGGACCCAGACCAGGAGCCAAGGCTGATGCTGACCGTAACCCTCGGGCCACTGACCATGGCCCTCAACCACCTGCTGATGCTCACCGCCCTGGTGATCGCCAGCATGGTCGGCTGGTGGGTCGCCCGGCGTGGCGGCGAGAGCCCGGAATCGGCACTGTTCAACCTGTTCCTGATCGGCCTGCTGTGCGCACGCGCCGGCTTCGTGCTGGCCTACTGGCCGATGTACCAGGACGATCTGCTGCAGATCATCGATATCCGTGATGGCGGCTTCCTGTTCTGGTCGGGCCTTGCCGGCATCGTGCTCGGCGCCCTGTGGCAGGGCTGGCGCCATCCGGGCCTGCGCCGCCCGCTGGGCTGGGCGCTGTTCAGCGGTGCGCTGTTCTGGGGCCTGGCCAGCCTCGGGGGCCACCTGTACAGCAAGGGCACCGAACTGCCCGATTTGAGCCTGCGCAAGGCCAACGGCCAATCCGTGGCGTTGCACAGCTACCGCGGCAATCCGCTGGTCATCAACATCTGGGCCACCTGGTGCCCACCCTGCCGACGCGAAATGCCGGTGCTGCAACAGGCGCAAAGCGCTTACCCGCACGTGACCTTCCTGTTCGTCAACCAGGGCGAGACCCCGGAAAACGTCAGCACCTTCCTCGCCACCACCGGCCTGAGCCTGACCCACGTGCTGTTCGACGGCACCGGTCTGCTGGCCCAGCGCGTCGGCTCCATGGCGCTGCCCACCACCCTGTTCTACGACGCCGACGGGCGCCTGGTCGGCAGCCATCTGGGCGAGCTGTCCCGGGCCAGCCTGCGCCACGCCCTGGAGCCTTTCGACCGGGCCACCGCGCCCGCCCCTGCCGCACAAGGAAACTGACATGCGACTGACTGCACTGCTGCCCCTGTCCCTGGCCCTGCTGGCTGCCCCCACCCTGCAGGCCGAAGAGCTGCCCAAGGCGATTGCGCAACTACAAGCCAAGGGCGCCGTGATCAAAGGCAGCTTCGACGCCCCCAACGGCCTGCGCGGGTATGCCGCCGAGTACCAGAACAACGGCCTGGCGCTGTACCTCACCCCTGACGGCAAGCATGTACTGGTCGGCAGCCTGTTCGACGAACAGGGCAACGACCTCAGTGCCGAGCCGCTGAAAAAGCTGGTGTATGCGCCGATGAGCAAGGAAATCTGGGCGAAGATGGAGAAAACCTCCTGGATCGCCGACGGCAAGGACGATGCACCGCGCAAGGTGTACCTGTTCAGCGACCCCAACTGCCCGTACTGCAACATGTTCTGGGAACAGGCGCGGCCATGGGTGGAGTCGGGCAAGGTGCAGTTGCGCCATATCATGGTCGGCATCATCCGCGAGGACAGCCCGGGCAAGTCGGCGGCGCTGCTGGCGGCGAAAGACCCGGCCAAGGCACTACAGGAACATGAAAAGGCCGGCAAGGCCAGCAAGTTGAAGGCACTGGAGCAGGTGCCGGAGGCGGTGCAGCAAAAGCTGGCGGCGAACATGGCGCTGATGGAAGAAATGGGCTTGCAGGCGACCCCGGCGATCTTCTATCAGGATGAGCAGGGCAACCTGCAGAGCCAGCAAGGCGCGCCGCGGCCGGAGTTGCTTGGGAAGATTCTCGGCAAGCGCTGATGTGAAATCGCCGGGGCTGCCTTGCAGCCCATTCGTAGCACAAGGCTGTGGCGGCCCTGTGGGAGCGGGCAAGCCCGCGAAGAACTCAACGCGGTGTTATGTCACCGGCTGCGCCGGTGTTCGCGGGCATGCCCGCTCCCACAGGTACAGCGCCAAACCTCGAAAACAACGCCGTATCTGTAGGAGCGGCCTTGTGTCGCGAAAGGGCCGCATAGCGGCCCCCAAATTGCTGCATAAAAGCTGAAAATGCTGGGGCTGCTGTGCAGCCCTTTCGCGACACAAGGCCGCTCCTACAAGGGGCGATGCAGACCTCACTTGTTCTGGTCACAACCCCTCCAGCTCGTCCTCGAGCACATCGGCCCAGATGCCAGCCAATGGCCAAGTTCACATTTAGCAACACTAAGTTATACCACCTAAGGCGACAAACACTTTTCCGAACCGATCATCGGAAAACAACGCCCGGCGATAAAACATATAACAATCCCACAACAATTTCAGATCCGCCTTACAAAAAACAGACGTCTTTTTCACTCCCATGACCAGTGAACAGATCGCGATCAGACATACCCCTCAGATACATCTCACAATACCAACTGCAATTCAAACAACTAGATTACACCCCAGCCAACACATTGCCCCATCAAACTTGACGTACATGCAGCCTGAATATAAAACCCTTACCCCCTGCATTCGCGAAGACACTAAAGGCGAGAAAAATGAACAAAAAGCCATACCCCATAACGCGAAGAAAACAGATCCTCATGATCACCAAGGTGTTGATCCTGGAACACCTGCGAGAACCCACTGCGTTGCTGTGGACAGCGGCGGCGCCTTGCTTGATGTTCATACTACTGAGGCAAAGCCGTTCCCTTGCAGCGCCACCAGACACTCTCTATATATCCTCTGCTGCGTGGTTCTACGCCTACATCGCTGCAAACGTTGCCTTCTTCGGCCTCGGCTTTTATCTAATCGGACGACGAGAAAGTGGCTTCGTCCGGTCATTCATTTACCAACGCGAGGCAATTGCACTTTTCCTCACATCGCACGCCGTCAGCTACACATTGGTCAGTGTCGTGTACTCCAGCTTTTTCTACTTCATCTCCAAGCCTCTATACGGATCCTACTCGCCATCAGAATTCCTGTACCTTACAGCCGCGTTCTATACGAGTTACCTGATATTCGCCTGCATCGGCTTGGCAATTGCAGCGATGCCCATCAAATTCAGCACAGCCGGGACGCTATTTTCGCTACTTTCATTCCTGATGTTACTTTCCGGCTATTTGGGCACCACACAAGACGAACTGACCCACTGGTCAACGTTGATCAACCCCTTGCACCTGAGCACAAGAATAATTACCGGAGAGATACCACTCACTATTAGTTTTCTGACAGCTTTTGCCATTTCAACAGCGGGGCTCTATGCAACAGGAAAGCTATTCAGAATCCACCCCATATGGAGCCGCTATTAAAATGCACCTTCTCACCATCAAAAACCTGGACTTCTCATACAACAGCAGCCCTCTTTTACAAAACATCACATTACAGTTGAAAAAAGGAGAGGCCGTAGGCGTACTGGGCAGTAACGGAGCAGGAAAGACCACGCTTTTCGACCTGATCTGCAACATCAGAAAACCAAGCAACGGCACAATCATAAATTCATCCAGACAGCAGGCTTATCTGACTCAAGTACTGACACCACCGCCCTTGCTCAGGATGAGCGAAGTCTACCAACTGATTACACAGTTAAACTCCAGATCAGCACCGGATCACTGCGAGGTGCTTTCACGCCTCTCTGAATGGTCACATTCCCTGTCGAAACGGTATGCTGAAATCTACAAGAAGAAGGCATCTACTTGCAGCTATGGCGAAGTCCGGAGCTTTGTCACACTGACGCTACTGCTCATGGGCAGTGACCTGATCATCCTCGACGAGCCTACTGCGGGGGTAGACCCAGAATTCAGACACCACATATGGCTAGGTATAAAAAACGCGTGCAAAAACGGGGCTAGTGTTTTGATTTCATCTCACTATACCGAGGAAATTGCCACAAACTGCCATCGTTTCTACATGCTCGCTCATCAACACCTCGAGCCATTTGAGAATGCTCATGAGTTTCTCGCTCGCTACCATGCGAACTCTTATGATGAAGCATTCATCAATGCGTCGATGTCGCAGGAAAAAATCGGGGCCGCATCATGACGGCGAAGAACCATGGGAAAGGTGGGGTTGCAGGTATGGCACCGGCTGCGCCGGTGTTCGCGGGCATGCCCGCTCACAGGTGCAGCGCCAAACCTCGAGAACAACGCCGTATCTGTAGGAGCGGCCTTGTGTCGCGAAAGGGCCGCATAGCGGCCCCAGCAATTTCAACTTTTGTGCACCAATCCAGGGGCGGTGCAGGCCTCACCTGCTCAGGTCACAACCCCTCCAGCTCAGCCATAAGGTCACTGAGCCGGTCGACTTTATCGTCATCCAGCACACTGCCCTGCAGCCCCCGCACATACACCGCCAGTTCCTCCACCGTGCTGCACTCGAACATCGCCCGCAGCGGCACGTTCAGTTGCAGCTGCTTCTGCACCCGCGAGGCGATTTGCGTGGCCAGCAGCGAATGCCCGCCCAGCTCGAAGAAGTTGTCGTGCACCCCGACCCGCTCGGCCTTGAGCACATCCGCCCAGATACCGGCCAGTACCTCTTCCAGCTCATTGCGCGGCGCCTGGTAGGCCTGGCTGTGCTGGCCACCGACGTCGATGGCTGGCAGGGCCTTGCGGTCGAGCTTGCCGTTGGCGTTGTGCGGCAGGCTGTCGAACCAGCCCCAGTGCAGTGGCACCATGTACTCCGGCAACTCGGCACGCAGGCGCTGCTTGAGCTGTTCCAGCAACGCAGCGTCGGCTGCAACGCCCTGATGCGCCACCAGGTAACCCACCAGGTGCTTGCCATTGACGCCCTCCTGCACGCCAACGGCAGCGTCGCGGATTTCCGGCTGTTCGTGCAGGCGGGATTCGATTTCGCCCAGTTCGATGCGGTAGCCGCGAATCTTCACCTGATGGTCGATGCGCCCGACATACTCCAGCACCCCGTCCAGGCGCTGCCGCGCCAGGTCGCCAGTGCGATACAGGCGTTCGCCCGGTGCACCATGAGGATGGGGAATGAACGCCAGCGCTGTGCGCACCGGGTCGCCGACATAGCCACGGCCCACGCCGGTGCCGGCCACGCACAACTCACCTGTCGCACCCAGTGGCACCAGTGCCTGGTCCTCGCCGTACAGGTACAGGCGGTTGTTGTCGGTCGGCGTGCCGATCGGCAAGTAACTGCCACGGGTCGAGGCGGCATCGACGCGGAAGAACGCCACGTCATCGGAGCACTCCGCCGGGCCGTAGGCGTTGACCAGGCCGATCTGCGGGTAGCGCTGCAACCACTGCGCCGCCAGCTCCGGAGGCATGGCCTCGCCGGTCGGCAGCATCCAGCGCAGGCCATCGAGGGCCTGGTGGTCGTTGGCCAACATACCCTGGATCAGCGACGGCACGCTCTCCAGCACGCTGATGCCGGTGGCCTGCACATGCGCCAGCAGGCCCTGCGGGTCATGGGCGATGGCATTCGGCACGATCTCCACCCTGGCGCCGAACAGCGGCGCGGCAAGGAACTGCCACACCGAAATGTCGAAGCTCTGCGAGGCCGTCTGGGCGATCACGTCCTGCTCGCCGAGCGCCAGGTACGGCACCTTGCTCAACTGGTTGTTGAGCATGCCGCGCTGCTCGACCATCACCCCCTTCGGCAGGCCGGTGGAGCCTGAGGTGTAGATCACATAGGCGAGGTTATCCGGCCCGCTGT
The DNA here is from genome assembly GCF_013305685.1 of Pseudomonas sp. 13159349. Taxonomy (NCBI): domain Bacteria; kingdom Pseudomonadati; phylum Pseudomonadota; class Gammaproteobacteria; order Pseudomonadales; family Pseudomonadaceae; genus Pseudomonas; species Pseudomonas sp. 13159349. Next base: position 4,080,108 of record NZ_CP045553.1, read on the forward strand.
GAATGCCGGGGTTGTGGCTGGCCACCGGGCTGGCCTGGATGTCTTCCCAGACCAGCAGCTGCGGCCGTGCCGCCAACGCAAGCTGGTCCAGCAACTGCCGCCCTTGCCCGGCACAGGCCGCGCTGCACACCAGCACGGGTGTACGGCTGAGCTGGATGATGCTTTGCAGACGCGCCGCCGGCAGGCCCGGGTCCAGTGGCAGGTAGCCGGCGCCGGCCTTGAAGCTGCCGACGATCATGCCCAGCAGCGGTAGCCCACGCTCGGCCAGCAGTGCCACCGGCTGGTCCACGTTCACACCCGCCGCGATCAAGGCATGGCCCAGACGGTTGGCCGCCAGGTTCAAGCCGGCGTAGTCGTAGGATGCGTCCAGGCAGCGGGCCACGGTACGTTGCGGATGCGCGGCCACCTGCGCCTCGAACTGCGCGATGTAACTCTGTTCCAACGGATAGGCGCGCGCGGTGCGGTTGCAGTCTTCCAGCAGGAAGCGCTGCTCTTCCGCACCCAGCAACGGCAGTGCGCTCATCTCCCCTTCAAAGCCTTGCACCAGCGCCAGCAGCAGGCGCTTGAACTCGGCCAGCAGGCGCTCGACGGTCGGGTAGTCGAAATAGCGCTGGTCGAACGACAGGTGCAGGCCAAGGTCATCGCCCGGGTAGCACACTGCGGTCAGCGGGAAGTTGGTGTGGGTACGACCCGAGTCGGAACTGGCATTCAGGTGCTGGGCGTGGTCGAGCACGGCGGTTTCCACCGGCGCGTTCTCGAACACGAACAGGCTGTCGAACAGCGGCTGGCCCTTGGGCAGTTCGCTGCATTCCTGGATGGCCACCAGCGGCAGGTACTCATGCTCGCGCAGCTCCATGTTGTGCTCCAGCAGGCCTTGCAGCCACTGCCGCACGCTGCAGCGCTCACCCGCCACCGGCAATTGCACGCGCAGGGCGACGCTGTTGATGAACAGGCCGACGGTACGCTGCATCTGCGGCATGCTCACCGGGCGCCCGGCCACGGTCACGCCAAAGGCCACGTCGCGGTCGCCACTGTAGCGCGCCAGCACCAGTGCCCAGGCCGCCTGGGCGAAGGTGTTGACGGTGAGCTGGTGGGCCTGGGCCAGTTCGCGCAGGCGCACACCGTCGCTCACCGCCAGGCGGGTGTAACAGTCGCCGACGATCATGCCGCTACCGGCATGGTCGTGGCGCAGCGGGCGGTCGCTGGGGATGGTGGTAGCGCGTTCGAAGCCGGCCAGGTTGGCCTGCCACCAGGCTCGCGCGTCGTCCAGGCCCTGGCGTTGCAGCCAGCCGATGTAGTCGCGGTAGCGCGGTGGCACCGGCAAGCGGGCCTGGCGCCCCTCGCCGAGGGCCTGGTAGATCTCGAAGAAATCGTTCATCAGCAGCGAACGGCACCAGGCATCGATGAGGATGTGGTGGTTGCTCATCATGAACCAGTAGCGCTCGTCGGCCACACGCACCAGGCGCAGGTGGAACGGCGCCTCGCTGAGCAGCGCGAAACCAGCCTCGCGTTCCTGCTTGTGCAGGGCCTGCAGGCGCTGTTCCTGGGCGTCGTCGTCGAGGCCACGCCAGTCCTGATAGTCCACCGGCATGTTGCCCGGTTTGTGGATGATCTGCAGCATCGCCTCGCCGGTGTTCCAGCTGAACGATGCGCGTAGCGCCTCGTGGCGTGCCACCACCGCCTGCCACGCCTGGGCGAAGCGTTCGGGGTCGAGCGCGCTGTTGATGCGGTAGCGGTCCTGCATGTAGTAAAGGCCGGTGCCCGGCTCCAGCAGGGTGTGCAACAGCATGCCCTCCTGCATCGGCGTCAGGGGATAGACATCCTCGATCTGCGCTGCCGGTACCGGCAGCGCGTCGATCTGCGCCTGGGTCAGGTGCGCCAGCGGGAAGTCCGATGGCGTGAAACTGCCGTTGCCATCAGCCAGGCAATGCTCGACCAGCGCCAGCAGCTCCTGACGATAGGCCTCGGCCAGGCAGGCGATGGTCCGCTCGTCGTAGCGTTCGGCACTGAAGGTCCAGCGCAGTTGCAGGGCACCGCCATACACCTGGCCATCGACACTCAGCCAGTTGGACAGCGGTGCATCGAGGTCGTGGGCCAGGCCGGCCGCGGCGTCCAGCGGCTGGAACAGGGCTGTGCTGTCGAACTGCTGGTCGAACTGGCCCAGGTAGTTGAAGGTGATGCGTGCCTGCGGCAGGGCCGCCATCTGCTCACGCACTGCCGTATCGGCCAGGTAGCGCAGCACGCCATAACCCAGCCCTTTATGCGGCACCTGGCGCAGTTGCTCCTTGATGCGCTTGATCGAGCCTGCCCGCGCTGCATCGTCCTCGCCTGGCAGCGGGCGCAGGCTCAGCGGGTAGGCGTTGGTGAACCAGCCGACGCTGCGGGTCAGGTCCATATCTTCGAACAGCCCGTCACGGCCATGGCCTTCAAGCTGTACCAGCACTTCTTCGTCGCCGCTCCAGCGGCACAGGGCACGCGCCAGCGCGGTCAGCAGCAGGTCGTTGACCTGGGTGTGATAGGCCGCCGGGGCCTGCTGCAGCAACTGCCGGGTCTGCTCCACATCCAGGCCGATGGCCAGGGTACGGGCATGGCAGTGCAGGTTGCCGCCCTGCGGGTGATCGCATGGCAGTTCGCGGCGCACGCCGCCCAACTGGCCTTGCCACCAGCCCAGCTCGTCGCGCAGCGAATCACTGCCGGCATAGATGGCCAGGCGTGCGGCCCAGTCGCCCATGGCGTGGGTCTTGGCCGGCAGCGGCTGGCCTCGGTACAGCGCCTGAAGGTCTTCCAGCAGCACGCGCCACGACACGCCATCGACCACCAGGTGATGGATAGCCAGCAACAGGCGCTGGCCGCCCTGCCCGTCATTAACCAGCAAGGCGCGCAACAGTGGGCCCTGTTCCAGGTCGAGGCTGCGTTGCAAATCGGTGTACAGCGGTTGGCAATCGGCGAAGTCGGCGACCGTGGCTGTCCACAGCAATTGCCCGGTGGCAAGCGAAGCATATTCGGCCTGCCAGCGGCCCTGGGCCTGACTGAAGCGCAGGCGCAGGCTGTCGTGGTGCTGCACCAGGTCGGTCAAGGCTCGCTTCAGTACCCCCTCATCCAGCGGCTTGCGTGCCTCCAGCAGAACAGCCTGGTTCCAGTGCTGCGGCTGTGGCACTTTACTGTCGAAGAACCAGTGCTGGATCGGCGTGAGGCCGGCCTGGCCCTGGCGCAGGCCCTGTTCGATGCTGCTGGCGGCTTCGCTGCGCTGAACGATGGCGGCCAGGGTCTGGATGGTCTGATGCTGGAACAGGTCGCGCGGGGTGAACTGCAAGCCGGCCTGGCGGGCCCGGCTGACTACCTGGATCGACAGGATCGAGTCGCCGCCCAGCTCGAAGAAGTTGTCCTGCACGCCGACCCGGGCAACGTTGAGCACGTCGCGCCAGATCTGCGCCAGTTGCGCTTCCACCTCGTTGCCAGGCGCCTGGTACTGCTGGCGTGCCTGTTCCAGGTCCGGCAGCGGCAGCGCACGGCGGTCGAGCTTGCCGTTGCCCATCAGCGGCAGGCTGTCGAGCAGCACCAGGTGCGCCGGCACCATGTAATCCGGCAGGTGCTGGCGGGCATCGGCTTTCACCGCGTCGCGCAGCATGCCCTGGACCTCGCTGTCGGCAGCGGCCTGCCTGCACACCAGGTAACCCACCAGTTGCTTGCCGCCCGGCAGGTCGAGGGCCAGCACCACAGCTTCGTCGACATCGGCATGCGCCTGCAGGCGGCTTTCGATTTCGCCCAGCTCGATACGGAAACCGCGAATCTTCACCTGCTGGTCGGCGCGACCGACGTACTCGACAAGGCCATCGCTGCCCAGGCGCACCAGGTCACCGGTGCGATACAGGCGCCCGCCTTCGCTGCCGAACGGGTCGGCGACGAAGCGCTCGGCGCTTAGGCCCGGGCGGTCGTGGTAACCCTGGGCCAGGCCGGCACCGCCGACATACAGCTCGCCAACACCGCCTTGCGGCAACAGGGCAAGGTCTTCATCGAGGATGTAGGCCGTGCGGCTACCGATGACGCGACCGATCGGTACGCTGCCCAGCTCCGCCGGCAGCGTCTGTGGTGCCAGGCAGGCCAGCGGCATGACCACGGTTTCGGTCGGCCCGTAGGCGTTGAAGAACTGCTGCGGCGCGAAGGACTGGCGGATGCGCTGCAGGTGTTCGCCGGTCAGCGCTTCACCACCGGTAATGACCAGGCGCACTGGCAACTGCTCGCCCTGCCCGGCCAGGTACTGCGCCAACTGGCTGCCGTAGCTTGGCGTGAAGCCAAGAATGCTCACCTGCTGCTCACGCACCAGCTGGCAGATGTCTTCGGCGCCCCACTGCCCCTGGGCACGCAGTACCACGCGGGCGCCACACAGCAGCGGCACCCACAGGCGTTCGCTGGCGGCGTCGAAATTGATCGAATAGAAGTGCAGCTCGCAGTCATCGCCGCGCATACCGAACGCGTCGATCACCGCCTGGCAATGCATGGCGAACTCGCCGTGGCTGACTACCACGCCCTTGGGCTTGCCGGTGGAACCGGAGGTGTAGATCAGGTAGGCCTGGTGCTGCGGCAGGTTGAGGTTGTCCAGCGGCGCATAGCTGTAGGCTGACAGGCTGGCGCTGTCGTCCTCCAGGCTCCAGTGCGCCACGCCTTCGGGCAGCTGCCCCAGGGTTTGCAGCAGCGCGCGCTGGCTTAGCAGCAGGCCGATGCGGCTGTCTTCGATCATGTAGCGCAGGCGGTCGAGCGGGTATTCGGGGTCGAGCGGCACGTAGGCGCCACCGGCCTTGAGGATGGCCAGCAAGCCGATGACCATTTCCAACGAACGCTCCAGTGCCAGGCCCACGCGCACCTGCGGGCCGACGCCACGCTCGCGCAGGGCGCGGGCCAGGCGGTTGGCCTGCTGGTCGAGTTCGGCATAGGTCATGTGCCGGCCGGCAAACGTCAACGCGCCAGCGTGTGGCGTACGCGCAGCCTGGGCGGCGAACAGGCCGTGCACGGTCTGGTCGAGAGCGAGACCCTGCTCGCCCTGCAACCGGCCAGCCAGCAACTGCTGCTCGGCGCTGCTCAGCATCGGCAGCTCGCACAGGCGCTGTTGCGGGTTGTCGAGCAGGCCCACCAGCAATTGCTGCCAATGCTCGGCCATGCGCGCGATGCGTGGTTCGTCGAACAGGTCACGGCTGTAGGTCAGGCAGCAACCCAGGCGGCCGTCGAGGTCGGTCACCTCCAAGTACAGGTCGAACTTGGTGGCGCTGGCGTCGTTGACCAGGTAATCCACCTGCATGCCGGCAAGCTGACGGCTTTGCTGGAAGGCCCAGCGCTGAACGTTGCACATCACCTGGAACAGCGGGTTGTAGGCGCTGCTGCGCGGTGGCTGCAGGGCTTCCACCAGCTGATCGAACGGCAGGTCCTGGTGCGACTGGCCTTCGATGGCAACCTGGCGTACCTGCTCCAGCAACTGTGCGGCGCTCATCTGGCCGTCCAGCTCGCAACGCAGCACCTGGGTGTTGAGGAACGCGCCAATCAGCCCTTCGCTTTCCGGGCGGATGCGGTTGGCCACCGGCGCGCCAATGCGCAAGTCACGCTGGCCGCTGTAGCGGTGCAGCAAGGCGGCCAGGGTGGCAGTCATGGTCATGAACAGGGTCAGGCCGCGCTGGCTGTTGAAGGCATGCACGCGGGAGACCAGCGCCGGGTCGAGCTCGAAGCGGTACAGCTCGCCACGGTGGCTCTGCACTGCCGGGCGCGGGCGGTCGGCAGGCAGCGCCAGTACCGGGTGTTCATCGCCCAGGCGGGCCTGCCAGTAGGCCAGCTGGCGGGCGCCCTCGCCGCTTTCCAGCCATTGCCGTTGCCACACGCTGTAGTCCAGGTACTGCACCGGCAGCGGCGCCAGCGGCGATTCGCGGTCATCGACGAAGGCCTCGTACAGCTCGCCCAGTTCGCGGGCGAAGATGTCCATGGCCCAGCCTTCGGTGACGATATGGTGCAGGGTCAGCACGAAGAAGTGCTCGCGCTCTTCGGCTTTGACCAGGCAGGCACGCAGCAGCGGGCCGCGCTCCAGGTCGAACGGCTGGTGCGCCTGGTCGTCGGCCAGTTGTTGCAGGCGTTGTTGGCGGGCATCGGCGGGCAAGGCGCTGAAGTCCTGCCAGTCGAGGTGCAGGCTGCTGTCTTCGGCCACGCACTGATACGGCACGCCATCGATGCTGGGGAAGGTGGTGCGCAGGGTTTCGTGGCGCACCACCAGCGCCTGCAGCGCTCGCTCGAAGGCATCCACATGCAGGGTGCCGCGCAAGCGCGCCATGCCGCCGACGTTGTACGCCGGGCTGCCCGGCTCCATTTGCCAGAGGAACCACATGCGCTGCTGCGAGTACGACAGCGGCACCGCCTGGCGGCGGTCGACGCGGGCGATTGAACCTTGCAGGTTGCGCTCACCGGCAGCACGAATACGCGTGATCTCGGCACAGAAGGCGCCCAGCTCGCTGGCGTCGAACAGGGCCTTGAGCGGCAGCTCGACATCGCAGGCCTGGCGCGTGCGCGAGACAATTTGAGTGGCCAGCAGCGAATGGCCGCCGAGGGCGAAGAAGTCGTCCTGCAGGCCGATGCGCGGCAAGTTCAGCACCTCGCGCCAGATGGCGGCGACCTGCTGCTGCAACTCGGTTTGCGGCTTGACGTGCTGCCGCTGCTGCCACACCGGGGCCGGCAATGCCTTGCGGTCGACCTTGCCGCTGGGGCCCAGTGGCATCTGCGCCAGCGGGATGAGTTGTGCCGGCACCATGTAGGCCGGTAGTTGTTCAGCCAGCACCGTCAGCAATGCATCAGGCTGGGCGCTGCCACTGTAGTAGCCGACCAGTTGCGCACCTACGGCATCCTTGTGAATCAGCACCAGCGCCTGTTCGACCCCCGCTTGCGCCAGCAGGCAGGCCTGGACTTCCTCGGGTTCGACACGGAAGCCACGCACCTTGACCTGCTGGTCGAGGCGGCCAAGGTATTCCAGCGCCGCGGTCTGCACCTGCCAGCGGGCGCGGTCGCCACTGCGGTACAGGCGCTCGCCATTGCCGTCGGCCCGGGGCACGAAGCGCTCGGCGGTGAGGCCCGGGCGGCCCAGGTAGCCACGGGCCAGGCCTGCACCGCCGAGGTACAGCTCGCCCGGCACACCGGGGGCGGACAGTTCCAGCTCGTCGTCCAGCACACGGCACAGCACATTGCCCAGCGGGCGGCCGATCGGCGAGCGTTCGCCATCGGTGGCCTGGCAGTGCCAGTGGGTGACGTTGATGGCGGTTTCGGTCGGGCCATAGCGGTTGTGCAACTGCACCTGTGGCAGCACCTGCAGCACGCGGTCACGCAGTGCCGCGGACAGCGCTTCGCCACCGGAGAACAGCCGGCGCAGGCTGCCGCAGGCACCCGCCTGCGGCTCCTGGACGAACACCTGCAACAGCGGCGGCACGAAGTGCAGCGTGGTCACGCCATGGGCCTGCACCAACGCGGCGATGCGCTGCGGGTCGCGGTGCTCGCCAGGGCCGGCGAGCACCAGCTTGCAACCGGTCACCAGTGGCCAGAAGCATTCCCACACCGAAACGTCGAAGCTGATCGGCGCCTTCTGCATCAGCACGTCGCTGTCGTCCAGCACATAACTGGCCTGCATCCATTGCAGGCGCTCGGCCAGTGCCGCGTGGGTATTGCCCACGCCCTTGGGCTGGCCGGTGGAGCCGGAGGTGTAGATCACATAGGCCAGGTTGTCGCCATGCAGATGCAACCCGGGGGCATGGCTTGGCCAGCTGTCCAGGTGCAGCTGGTCGAGGGCGATGGCGCTGACGCCATCAACCTGTGGCAGCTTGCCCAGCAGGCTGCTGTGGCTCAGCAACAGGCCAGCGTTGCAGTCGGCGAGCATGTAGGCCAGGCGCTCGGCCGGGTAATCGATGTCCAGCGGCACATAGGCACCACCGGCCTTGAGAATGGCCAGCAGGCCCACCAGCAGCTGCGGCGAACGCTCGATGGCGATGGCCACGCAAGTGTCTGGGCCCACGCCTTTGTCACGCAGGTAGTGGGCCAGACGGTTGGCTTGCTGGTGCAACTCTGCGTAATCCAGGCTGCCACCGTCCCACACCAGGGCGGTGCGCTGCGGGGTCAGGCGTGCCTGTTCATTGAGCTGCTCGACCAGCAGGCGCTGCGGCGGCGCAGCGGGTGCCTCGCCCCAGCTCAGCAGTTGCGCGCGGCCAGGCTCGTCGAGCAGTTGCACCTCGCCCAGCGCCCGCTGCGGCCCGGCACACACCTGCTCGAGCAGGGCCAACAGGTGCTGGGCCAGGCGCTTGACGGTACTGGCATCGAACAATTCGGCGGCATAGTCGAAGGCCAGGCTCAGGCGGCCCTGGTGGTCTTCTTCACTGTGCAGCTGCAAGTCGAACTTGGCTTCGCGACTGTGCCACGGCAGCTCTTCGGCCAGCAGGCCCGGCAGGCGGCGCAGCGCAGACAGGTCACGTTGCTGGTGGTTGAACATGACCTGGAACAGGCCTTGCTCGCGAGCCTCGGGCAGGGCTTCGAGCAGTTGCTCGAACGGCAGGTCCTGGTTGGCCTGGGCATCCAGGGTGGCCTGGCGCACCTGGGCCAGCAACTGGTCGAACGGCAGGCGGCCGTCGAGCTGCGCACGCAGCACCTGGGTGTTGATGAAGAAGCCGACCATGCCTTGGGTTTCCAGGCGCGGGCGGTTGGCGTTGGGCACGCCGACACGGATATCGGCCTGGCCACTGTAGCGGTGCAACAGCGCCTGCCAGCCGGCCAGCAGTACCATGAACAGGCTGGCCTGCTGTTCGCGGGCCAGGCCCTTGAGCGCTTCGGTGAGCCTGGCCGGTACCTTGAGGTTGAAGCGGGCGGCGCGGTGGCCGCGCTGGCTGGTGCGCGGGTGGTCGGTGCACAGGTCGAGCACCGGCAGATCATCCCCCAGACGCGCCTGCCAGTACTGCAGCTGACGCTCGGCTTCGCCTGCGGCCAGCCACTGTCGCTGCCAGGTGCCGTAGTCGGCATAACCCAGGGTCAGCGGTGCCAGGTTGGCCTCAAGGCCCTGGCAGTGGGCGGCGTACAGTTTGGCGAATTCGTCGAGCAGGATGTTCAGCGACCAGCCGTCGGCGACGATATGGTGCAGGGTCACCCATAGTTGATGGTGTTCATCGTCCAGGCGCGCCAGGGTCACCCGCAGCAACGGCCCCCGGGTCAGATCGAACGGCTGGCGAGCTTCGGTTTCACGTTGGGCGGCGACCTGTTCGGCGGCCTGGCCTTCGAGGTCCAGGCGGCGAAGGTCGAACGGCTGCTGCGCCTGGATGCGCTGCAGGGCCTGGCCGTTCTCTTCGGCAAATAGGGTGCGCAGCGATTCATGGCGCGCAACCAGCGCCTGGAAGGCTGTTTCCAGGGCGTTTTCGTCCAGCTCACCGCGCAACTGCAGGCCGGCCGGAATGTTGTAGGCCGCCGACTGCGGGTCCAACTGCCACAGCAACCACAGGCGGTTTTGCGCCAGCGACTGGGGCAGCGCCTGGGTGCGTTCCAGTGTAGCGATGGCACCGACCCGGCCACCGCCTTCGGAGATGATCGCGGCCACGGCCTTGGCGTAGTCAGCCAGTATCGGCGCTTCGAACAGGGTGCGCAGGCCCAGCTCGATGCCCAGTTCATCGGCCAGGCGTGCGGTGGCGTGGGTGGCGGCGATCGAGTTGCCGCCCAGCAGCAGGAAGTGGTCGTCTGCCGCCACCGCCTCGACCTTGAGAATGTCGCGCCACACATCGGCGATGCGCGCCTGCAGTTCATCGCCTGCGCCCACTGAAGCAACGGGCTCGTTCACCTCAGGGAAGCGGGCGTAGCAGTCCAGGCTGCCATCGTCCATGCGCAGGCGGCAGGCCGAACGCTGCAGCTTGCCGCTGGAGGTCTTGGGCAGCGCACCCGGGTTCAGCAGCAGGACCACGGCCGGTGCCTGGCGGCAGGCGTCGGCGATCACCTGGCGCAGGGTCTTGATCAGCTCCTGGGGCTTGATCGCCTTCTGCACGTTGCGGCTGATTTCCACCGCCACGCCAATGCCCTCCTCGCCTTGCTGCTCGACGGCGAACACTGCCACCCGGCCTTTTCGCAGCACATCCACTTCGCGCTCGAGGGTTTTTTCCAGGTCCTGCGGGTACAGGTTCTGCCCGCGCACGATGAGCATGTCCTTCAGGCGGCCGGTGACGAACACTTCGCCTTCGCGCATGAAGCCCAGGTCACCGGTACGCAGCCAGGTCTGGCCGTCCATGTCGACGAAGGTGCGGGCGCTGGCCTCGGGGTTGCGCCAGTAGCCCAGGGCGATGCTCGGGCCGGCGGCCCAGATCTCGCCCACCTGGTTGTCGTCCAGCACCTGCAGGCGTTGTGGTTCGACAATGCGCACGGCATGCCCGGGCTGCGGGTAGCCACAGCTCATCAGCACACTGCCCTTGCCAGGCTCCGCACGGTTGGCGGCGAAGGCTTCGGCGTCCAGCTCCAGCGCGGCGATGCCCTGGCCACGGCGACTACCGCTGACGAACAGGGTCGCCTCGGCCAGGCCGTAGCTGGCGAAGAAGCTCTGCGGGTCGAAGCCGCAGGCCTGGAACTTGTCGGCAAAGGCCGCCAGGCTGTCCTGGCGGATCGGCTCGGAGCCAGAATAGGCCACCCGCCAGCGGCTTAGGTCGAGCCCGGCCAGGGAGGCCTCGCTGACCCGCTCGCTGCACAACCGGTAGGCAAAGTCGGGGCCGCCGCTGATGGTGCCGCCGTATTCGCTGATGGCCTGCAACCAGCGCAGCGGCCGGGCCAGGAAGTAGCCCGGCGACATCAGCACACAGGGCACGCCGCTGAAGATCGGCTGCAGCAGGCCGCCGATCAGGCCCATGTCGTGGTACAGCGGCAGCCAGCTGACGATCACATCGTCTGGGTTGAGGTCGATGCCAAAGCCTTGGCGGATCAGTTGTTCGTTGGCCACCAGGTTGCCATGGCTGACCTGCACGCCCTTGGGCAGTGCTGTGGAGCCGGAGGTGTATTGCAGGAAGGCGATGTCATCACCCTTGAGCGCGGGTTCGCGCCAGTTTGCAGCCAGTGCCGGGTCCAGGCCATCCACCGCCAGCAGCTCGGGGGCGTTGGCCGCTGTCAGGGCCTCCAGGCCCTGCAGGCTGTCGCGCAGGGCCGCGACGGTCAGCAGCAGGCGCGGCTCTGCGTCGTCGATGATCGACAGCAAGCGCTGCTGGTGGTGCTGGCGCGCGGACTCCGGCGGGTAGGCCGGCACCGCAATCACGCCGGCATACAAGCAGCCGAAGAACGCCGCCACATAGTCTGGCCCGCTGGGGAACAACAGCACTGCGCGGTCGCCGAAACCGGCCCGGCTTTGCAAGGCAGCAGCGATGGTGCGTGCGCGCTGGTCGAGGTCCCGGTAGCTGAGCACGGCCTGCTCGCCGGGAGCGTCGGCCAGAAAGCGCAAGGCGACTTTGTCCGGGGTCTGCGCGGCGCGTTGCGCCAGGGCCTGGACCAGCGAGAGCGGGAGTTCGAAGGCGTCCGTCATGGGGTGTTCCTGCCAGTGTCTGGTTGGGTCGGGCCGGCTGCTGCGCGAACGTGGGCGCAGCGGCATGTGGCGGCCTGAGGTGTACACAGGGGAACGGATGGGCGGGGGGAGAAATTAGCGGTGGTGAGGCTTTGGGGGGGGCGTGAGGGTTGCCGGGGGTTTGCCTTGAGAGATGTTGCGCCTGGGAGATCGAGCGCCGCCCGCGCGGCGCTTCGCGAGTATTCACCTTGACACTTTCTGCGCCTGTGAGATCGAGCGCCGCCCGCGCGGCGCTTCGCGGGACAAGCCCGCTCCCCCACATTTGTTGCAACGTGGCCATGCCTGTGGGAGAGGCGTTGTCAGCTTTGGTACAAGGCTTGAGACAAGTGGGGCGACAGCAATGCCAACTCAGGAATCCAGCCAGCCCAACAAGGCTGGCAACCATGGCCTGTCAGGTTCGGCACGTTGCAACAAATGTGGGAGCGGGCTTGCCCCGCGAAGCGCCGCGCGGGCGGCGCTCGATCTCACAGGCGCTGAAAATGCCCTGACATGCACCTAGCCACCCTCACACCTTAGAACTGAAATCACATGAAACTAATTACATTTCGCATTTGACAATCATTATCATTCTGAATAGCTTGTCGCCCGTCGTAGGAAGCTTCCCAAATTTGGGTGCGTCCTTTCCCCTCTGTGACAAGGTGATTTCCATGGCGGAACAACTATCCACAAGTAAGTGCGATTCACCATTACTGCAGGCCTTCGTCGACAACCGCAGCATTCTGGTCAAGATCGCTGCCCGCATTACCGGCTGTCGATCGCGCGCCGAAGATGTGGTGCAGGACGCCTTTTTCCGGCTCAGCGCCGCCCCGCAGATCACATCGTCGTTCAAGGCGCAGCTGAGCTACCTGTTCCAGATCGTGCGCAACCTGGCCATCGACCACTATCGCAAGCAGGCGATGGAGTTGAAGTACTCCGGCAGCGAGGAGGAAGGCCTTAACGTAGTCGTGCAAAACGCCTCCCCCGAAGCCACCCACATCAACCTTGCCGCGCTGGATGACATTGCCGAGGCGCTGAACGAACTGCCCCAGCGCACCCGCTATGCCTTCGAGATGTACCGCCTGCATGGCGTGCCGCAGAAGGACATTGCCAAGGAGCTGGGAGTGTCGCCGACGCTGGTCAACTTCATGATCCGCGATGCGCTGGTGCATTGCCGCAAGACGGCCAGTCGGCAGGCCTGATCAGGCAGAGTCTGCTTCTTCGCGGGCACGCCCGCGAAGAAGCCACCCCGATATCAAGCCAGTTTGCAACGATCGAAAAACCGTTCCCGCCCCAGAATCATCAACGCCGCACGCTTGTGCGGGAAGTCGAACTCCTTGTCGCAATGGAAGCACTGGTCGTGCATGTAGCCGATCATCTTGCCGTTGTCGGCACGCGGCTCGGCCACCACCCGCTGGGTGCGCGGGTCATCCAGGAACAGGTAGTGCACCAGCGCCGATAGCCAGCTGGCCACCTTGTGCGGCCCGCGGTGGCTCTCCTCCCCCACCAGCATATGGATGCCACGGTCGTAGTCATCGGCCGGGTAGAACGGCGCAATGCGGTCTTCCTTGGCCCAGTACGCCTCGAAGTAGGCAAACGGCTGGTCATCGAAGCAACCGATCAGCGTCAGGGCATGCGGATCGGCCTCGAGCTTGCCCAGGTATTCGCGATGCTGCGCAAGGGTGCCACCCTCCTGCCAGAACGCCTCCACCCGCGGGTTGTTCTGCCAGCGGTTGAAGCGCTCCAGGTCATGCTCGATCTCCAAGGTACGCAGCGATACCCAACTGCCCAGGCGCGTATCGAAGCGCCGGTACACCTCGCCACGAGGCTTGGGCGCGCGGCGTGGGTGGCGCTTGCCGTTGCTGATCTGCATCTGCTGTGGGTAGGCCACGCTGGCCGACTCGCCCAGCCACGGCTGTGGCAGCTGCCAGAACAGCGCCCGCTCGCACAGGTATTGGCCAGGCTGCTCGCCGGCCAGCAGCAGGCCACTGGTCAATGCCTGAGGCAACGGCTCGGGCAGGTGCCAGGCAAGACGCTGGCAGGCCGCATCGCGGGCCAGCAGCCAATAACAGGCGGCCCACAAGGCCACATAGGGGCGCTCGGGGCACAGCCGCTCGAGGTGGACATGCAGAGTAGCACCCATCTCCAGGCGCAACTGGATCAACGCGCGGCCTTCGAGGGACAGGCTCAGCCAGCTGTCCCCCTCCTCGGCACTGAGGCTGCGCCAGCGTGGCGCTGACTGGGGCTGTGATGCGGCATCGAACGGCATGGGCTTGACTCGCGGCAATGAAAGAAAGGCTCACTGCTGAGAACGTTGCCGCATCACGGGAATTTAGTCGCGCGGGGCCGCTACCGTGATGCGGTAGGGCTCGAAGATGCGCGCCAGCTCGCCACTGTCGCGCAGGGCCCGCAGCAGCGCCGCGAACGACTGCTCGCCGATGGGCGCCCCCGGGCGCAACAAGGCGTAGTGATGGTAGACCTGGTCAATGCGTTGCGAGGGCACCAACCGCTCCCGGCTGGCCGGGTTGCGTGCCAGGAAATCGCTGAGGTAGGAACGCGTGACCAGGGCGATGTCGGCGCGGCCTGCCTGCACCATCAGCAGGTTGCTGTCGTGGGAGTAGGTCAGGGTCGCGTTGTAGGCGGTGCGCAGGTATTCGGGGTCGGAGTTGAAGCCGGCGAACGCATAGTGATAGCCATTGAACAACGCCAGGCGCTTGCCGTTCAAGTCGTCGAAGTAATGCGGGTCACCGCCATTGGCTTGGCGAGCGACGAACACCTCGGCGTCTTCCAGGCCCATGTCCACGGTCTTGTGGGGAATCTGCTGCCAGCCCCATTGCGGGTTCTCGAAAATGGCCATGTCGGTACGGCCTTGCTGGAAGTCGCCGAAACGCCTCTGAATGGACGTGGGTACCAGAACGAAGCGGTAGTGCTGCTGCGCGCGGTTGAGCGCGTCGACCAACTGCGGCAGAAGACCGGTGTCGGCACCCTGCTCCGGGCGCACGGTGTAGGGCGGAAAATGCGCCGCGCCAATCTTCACTTCAACGGTACTTGCCGCCCATGCCGGCACCGCCAGCCAGAACACGGCCAGCAGCATCAGGGAAGACAGGGCCTTCAGGCCGGTCGCTGGAGTCAAGACGGACACTCATCACGGTTCATGCCGGGGTCCGCCTAAGCTAGGCGTTTTCCGGGCCGGACACAACTGCCGGTTAGTGGCCCTTTGCGCCAAAGCTGCGGGCAAACTGCCAGGGGATGCCGGATGCCCGGAGTTTCGCTACGCTCTAGCAGGATCTGCAAGGGAGCCTGGTATGGGCCACTGGTTGGTGATCGACCTGGAAGCCACCACCGACGATGGTGGGTGGCCGGTCACAGAGATGGAAGTCATTGAAATCGGCGCAAGCCTGGTTACCCGCGATGGCCGCGAGGTCGACCACTTCCAGCGCTTCGTGAAGCCTCGGCGGCGGCCGCAGCTGACCCCGTTCTGCCGTGAGCTGACCCACATCAGCCAGGCCAGCGTGGACAGTGCCGCGTCGTTCCGCGAGGTATGGGCAAGCTTCGAGCGCTGGCTCGGGCACCACCGCGGGCAGCTTCAGGCCTGGGTCAGCTGGGGCGACTACGACCGCCAGCAGTTGCACCAGGAGTGGCAGCAGCATGGGCTGGACAGCCTGCTGCGGACCCTGCCGCACATCAACCTCAAGCAACGCTTCGCCAAGGCCCGCCACCTGCAGCGCCCCGCTGGGCTGAACGGTGCACTGCAGCTGGCCGGCATGCACTTTTGCGGGCAGCAGCACCGGGCCCTGGAAGATGCGCGCAATACCGCGCGGCTGCTGCCGTTGAGCCTGCCGGCAGACGCTACCTGAAAGCAGATGACGGAGCCGGTGGGCTTGGGCATACTGGCCAGCCCTTTTTCATCCCCCCTTTTCAGGAGTCGCCCATGTTCCAGGTCAACGAGTACTTCAACGGCACCGTCAAGTCGATCGCATTCGCGGGCGAAGAAGGCCCGGCCACTGTCGGTGTGATGGCCCCGGGCGAATACGAGTTCGGCACTGCCAAGCGCGAGATCATGCACGTGGTTTCGGGTGCGCTGACCGTGAAGCTGCCAGGTAGCGACAACTGGGAAACCTTCAAGGCGGGCGACAAGTTCAACGTGCCGGCTGACAGCAAGTTCCAGCTGCAGGTGAAGGTGGATACCGCCTACCTGTGCGAGTACCGCGACTAAGCGTCAGCCTGGTCCGGCCTCTTCGCGGGCATGCCCGCTCCTACAGGTTCACTACAAGCTTGCGGGCCTGTGCGGTACCTGTGGGAGCGGGCAAGCCCGCGAACAATCCAGCACTATTGCGACAGGAATGCCGCAACCTTCTCAGCCGCCGCCTGCAAGTGCTGCTCATGGCTGAACCCCGAGGCCTTCAGCGGCTTCAGGTCATGGTCCCCCGCCACCAGCCAGCTCACCTCGATCGCCGGCGATAACGCATACCCTGCCACCGCCTCGCGGTTACCCAGTGCATCCCGCTCGCCCTGCACGATCAACGTCGGCGTCTTCAATTCGGCCAGGTGCTCGACCCGTGGCTTTTCCGGTTTGCCCACCGCATAGAACGGATAGCCCAGGCACACCAGTGCATCCGCTTCCAGTTCATCGGCCAGCAGGCTGGCCATGCGCCCGCCCATGGATTTGCCACCCACTGCCAATTTGCCCGCGACCAAAGGTCGCACCTGCCGGTACACCTCGCGCCAGCATTCCAGCAACACCCTCTGCGGGTTCGGCGGCCGCTTGCCGCCGGCAACCCTGCGCTCGGCCATGTACGGGAACTCGAAGCGCACTACCGCTACCCCAAGCGCCGCAAGCCTTTGCGCCATTTCGTCCATGAACCCGCTGTCCATCGGCGCACCTGCGCCATGAGCCAGGATCAGGCAGCCCTTGTAGCCGTCCTTGCCCCGAACGTGCGGGGGATCGCAGCGCAAGCCTGGGACATTTCCGACCTTCGCCCATTGATCCCCGTCAATACCGGCACTTTGCCCATTAATCATGCTTGCCTCGCTGTAAAGCCTGCCAAATAACCGTGGATGGGAACCCATACATGAACACAACCAGCAGTACCGCCTATAACTACAAGGTGGTCCGCCAATTCGCCATCATGACGGTGGTGTGGGGAATCGTCGGGATGGGGCTCGGCGTCTTCATCGCCGCCCAGCTCGCCTGGCCCTCCCTCAACTTCGACCTCCCCTGGACCAGCTTCGGCCGCCTGCGCCCCCTGCATACCAATGCGGTGATCTTCGCCTTCGGCGGCTGTGCGCTGTTCGCCACCTCCTATTATTCGGTGCAACGTACCTGCCAGACCACCCTGTTCGCACCGGGCCTGGCCGCGTTCACCTTCTGGGGCTGGCAACTGGTGATCCTGCTGGCGGCCATCAGCCTGCCGCTGGGTTACACCAGCTCCAAGGAATACGCCGAACTGGAATGGCCGATCGACATCCTGATCACCATCGTCTGGGTGAGCTACGCCATCGTGTTCTTCGGCACGCTGATGAAGCGCAACACCAAGCACATCTACGTCGGTAACTGGTTCTTCGGCGGCTTCATCCTCACCGTGGCGATGCTGCACGTCGTCAACAACCTGGAACTGCCGGTCAGCCTGACCAAGTCCTACTCGGTCTATGCCGGTGCCACCGATGCCATGGTGCAGTGGTGGTATGGCCACAACGCCGTGGGCTTCTTCCTGACCGCAGGCTTCCTGGGGATGATGTACTACTACGTGCCCAAGCAGGCCGAACGCCCGGTGTATTCCTATCGCCTGTCGATCGTGCACTTCTGGGCGCTGATCACCCTGTACATCTGGGCCGGCCCGCACCACCTGCACTACACCGCCCTGCCCGACTGGGCGCAGTCGCTGGGCATGGTGATGTCGCTGATCCT
The DNA here is from genome assembly GCF_013305685.1 of Pseudomonas sp. 13159349. NCBI lineage: Bacteria > Pseudomonadati > Pseudomonadota > Gammaproteobacteria > Pseudomonadales > Pseudomonadaceae > Pseudomonas > Pseudomonas sp. 13159349. Next base: position 4,097,573 of record NZ_CP045553.1, read on the forward strand.
GCTGGCACCAAGCTGGGGCGGCATGATCAACGGCATGATGACCCTGTCCGGCGCCTGGCACAAACTGCGCAGCGACCCGATCCTGCGTTTCCTGGTGGTGTCGCTGGCGTTCTACGGCATGTCCACCTTCGAAGGCCCGATGATGGCCATCAAGACGGTCAACGCCCTGTCCCACTACACCGACTGGACCATCGGCCACGTGCACGCCGGCGCCCTCGGCTGGGTGGCGATGATCTCGATCGGCGCGCTGTACCACACCATCCCGAAAGTGTTCGGCAAGGAGCGCATGTACAGCATCGGCCTGATCAACGCGCACTTCTGGCTGGCCACCATCGGCACCGTGCTGTACATCGCCTCGATGTGGGTCAACGGCATCGCCCAAGGCCTGATGTGGCGCGCGGTCAACAGCGACGGCACGCTCACCTACTCGTTCGTGGAAACCCTGGTGGCCAGCCACCCAGGCTTCATCGTGCGCTTCGTCGGCGGTGCGATCTTCCTCAGCGGCATGTTCCTGATGGCCTGGAACACCTGGCGCACCGTGCGTTCGCCGGCGCTCGATGTCGCCCCTGCGAACGCCCAGCTGGCTTGAGGAGACCTGCCTGATGAAACATGAAGTCATCGAGAAAAACGTCGGCCTGCTGGCCCTGCTGATGGTGTTCGCCGTCAGCATCGGCGGCCTGACCCAGATCGTCCCGTTGTTCTTCCAGGACGTCACCAACAAGCCGGTGGAAGGCATGAAGCCCTACACCGCGCTGCAGCTGGAAGGCCGCGATATCTACATCCGCGAAGGCTGCGTGGGCTGCCACTCGCAGATGATCCGCCCGTTCCGTGCCGAAACCGAGCGCTATGGCCACTACTCGGTGGCTGGTGAAAGCGTGTGGGACCACCCGTTCCTGTGGGGCTCCAAGCGCACCGGGCCGGACCTGGCCCGGGTCGGTGGCCGCTACTCGGACGACTGGCACCGTGCGCACCTGTACAACCCGCGCAACGTGGTACCGGAGTCGAAGATGCCGTCGTACCCATGGCTGGTCGCCCAGCAGGTCGACAACAGCCATACCGACACCAAGATGCGCACCCTGCGCACCCTGGGCGTGCCGTACACCGACGATGACATCGCCGGGGCCCGCGACGCGGTCAAGGGCAAGACCGAGATGGACGCCCTGGTCGCCTACCTGCAGGTGCTCGGCACCGCGATCAAGAACAAGAGGTGAATGCGATGGGAATGGACATCGGCATGATCCGCGGCCTGGGCACCCTGGTGGTGATGATCGCCTTCATCGGCCTCACCCTGTGGGTATTCAACCGCCGCCGCGACCGTGATTTCGCCGAAGCGCGCCTGCTGCCCTTCGTCGACGACCGCCTGCCCTCTGCCGGACAGAAACCTGCTGCAAAAAGGAGTAACGGGCAATGACCACCTTCTGGAGTACGTACATCTGCGTACTGACCATCGGTAGCCTGATTGGCCTGACCTGGCTGCTGCTCGCCACCCGCAAGGGCCAGAGCAACAACACCACCGACCAGACCATGGGCCACAGCTTCGACGGCATCGAGGAATACGACAACCCGCTGCCCAAGTGGTGGTTCTGGCTGTTCGTCGGCACCCTGGTGTTCTCGGTCGGCTACCTGATCCTCTACCCGGGCCTGGGCAACTGGAAGGGCATCCTGCCGGGCTATGAAAATGGCTGGACCGGCGCCAACGAATGGCAGAAGGAAATGGACAAGGCCGACGCAAAATTCGGCCCGATCTTTGCCAAGTACGCCGCCATGCCCGTGGAAGAAGTGGCCAAGGACCCGCAGGCGCTGAAAATGGGCAGCCGCCTGTTCGCCTCCAACTGCTCGGTGTGCCACGGCTCGGACGCCAAGGGTGCCTATGGCTTCCCCAACCTCACCGACAAGGACTGGCGCTGGGGCGGCGAAGCGGAAACCATCAAGGCGTCGATCATGAACGGTCGTCACGGCGTGATGCCGGCCTGGGCCGAAGTGATCGGCGAGCAGGGCGTGGCGGATGTGGCCGCGTTCGTGCTCACCAACCTCGATGGCCGCAGCCTGCCGGAAGGGGTCAAGGCTGACGCCGCCAAGGGCAAGGAGATCTTTGCCGGCAACTGCGTGGCCTGCCACGGACCTGAAGGCAAAGGCACCCCGGCCATGGGCGCGCCAGACCTGACTCACCCGCAGGCGTTCATCTACGGTTCGAGCTTTGCCCAGCTGCAGCAGACCATTCGCTATGGTCGCCAGGGTCAGATGCCGGCGCAGGCGGAGATCCAGGGCAACGACAAGGTGCACCTGCTGGCGGCGTATGTGTATAGCCTGTCGCAGGATGGTGCTGCTGAAACCGTGACTGCCAAGTAATACCGCCCAGGGGCCGCTTTGCGGCCCTATCGCGACACAAGGCCGCTCCTACAAGGGATTGCGTACTTCCTGTAGGAGCGGCCTTGTGTCGCGACGGGCTGCAAAGCAGCCCCATTCCCACCTTGCCCCCGCTCTACCCTCCCTTGCACCCCCTCCGAACAGAACTAAGCTTGTTGCCTCAGTGGGCCTCGCTCCGAAAGGACCGAAGCAGACGCGGCGCGTAGCCTGTCGCCGTCCCGATAAAAAGCTTGACCGATCGATCAGAAAAAGGCGAAAAACGGTACACATTACAAATATTTATTTGTGTACAATCGTCCAGACCCGATCGCTGCGGGACATCAGTGAACGGGCTCGGGCACGGGTCGGCGTACCAAAGTTGCGTTGCAGTAACCCCGGTGGTTATCAATACTGGCGCCGATTTTTCGACCAACAAGAACATCAAAACCGTGGAACCTTAGCAATGAGCACAGCAATCAGTCCGACTGCTTATAACTATAAGGTCGTCCGCCAGTTCGCCATCATGACGGTGGTCTGGGGGATCCTTGGCATGGGCCTCGGCGTCTTCATCGCCTCGCAGCTGGTATGGCCGCAACTGAACCTGGACCTGCCCTGGACCAGCTTCGGCCGTCTGCGCCCGCTGCACACCAACCTGGTGATCTTCGCCTTCGGGGGCTGTGCGCTGTTCGGCACCAGCTACTACGTGGTGCAGCGCACCTGCCAGACCCGGCTGATCTCCGACAGCATGGCCGCCTTCACCTTCTGGGGTTGGCAGGCGGTGATCGTCGGGGCGCTGATCACCCTGCCGATGGGCTACACCACCACCAAGGAGTACGCCGAGCTCGAGTGGCCGCTGGCGATCCTGCTGGCCATCGTCTGGGTCACCTACGGGTTGGTGTTCTTCGGCACCATCGTCAAGCGCAAGACCAAGCACATCTATGTCGGCAACTGGTTCTACGGCGCCTTCATCGTGGTTACCGCGATGCTGCACATCGTCAACCACATCTCGCTGCCGGTAAGCCTGTTCAAGTCGTACTCGGCCTACTCCGGCGCCACAGACGCGATGATCCAGTGGTGGTACGGCCACAACGCCGTGGGCTTCTTCCTCACCACCGGCTTCCTGGGGATGATGTACTACTTCGTACCGAAGCAGGCCGAACGCCCGATCTACTCGTATCGCCTGTCTATCGTGCACTTCTGGGCACTGATCACCCTGTACATCTGGGCCGGCCCGCACCACCTGCACTACACCGCCCTGCCTGACTGGGCGCAGTCGCTGGGCATGGTGATGTCGATCATCTTGCTGGCGCCAAGCTGGGGCGGCATGATCAACGGCATGATGACCCTGTCCGGTGCCTGGCACAAACTGCGCACCGACCCGATCCTGCGCTTCCTGGTGGTGTCGCTGGCGTTCTACGGCATGTCCACCTTCGAAGGCCCGATGATGGCCATCAAGACCGTGAACTCGCTGTCGCACTACACCGACTGGACCATCGGCCACGTTCACGCCGGCGCCCTCGGCTGGGTAGCGATGATCTCGATCGGCGCCGTGTACCACATGATCCCGCGCCTGTATGGCCGCGAGCAGATGCACAGCGTCGGCCTGATCAACGCGCACTTCTGGCTGGCTACCATCGGTACCGTGCTGTACATCGCCTCGATGTGGGTAAACGGCATCACCCAGGGCCTGATGTGGCGCGCCATCAACGATGACGGCACCCTCACCTACTCCTTCGTCGAAGCACTGCAGGCCAGCCACCCTGGCTATATCGTCCGCGCCCTGGGCGGTGCGTTCTTCGCCACCGGCATGCTGCTGATGGCCTACAACGTGTTCCGTACCGTACGTGCCGCCAACCCGGCACAGGCTGAGGAAGCCGCCAAGATCGTCGTCGTGGGAGCGCACTGATGAAGCATGAAGCCGTCGAGAAGAACATAGGCCTGCTGGCCTTCTTCATGGTCATCGCCGTGAGCGTCGGTGGCCTGACCCAGATCGTCCCGCTGTTTTTCCAGGACGTCACCAACAAACCCGTGGAAGGCATGAAGCCGCGCACCGCGCTGGAGCTTGAAGGCCGCGATATCTACATCCGCGAAGGCTGCGTGGGCTGCCACTCGCAGATGATCCGCCCGTTCCGTGCCGAAACCGAGCGCTACGGCCATTACTCGGTGGCCGGCGAGAGCGTGTGGGACCACCCGTTCCTGTGGGGCTCCAAGCGTACCGGGCCGGACCTGGCCCGGGTCGGTGGCCGCTACTCGGACGACTGGCACCGTGCGCACCTGTACAACCCGCGCAACGTGGTACCGGAATCGAAGATGCCGTCGTACCCGTGGCTGGTCGAGCACAAGCTCGACGGCAAGGACACCGCGAAGAAGATGGAAGTGCTGCGCACCCTCGGCGTGCCATACACCGACGCCGACATCGCCGGGGCCCGCGACGCGGTCAAGGGCAAGACCGAAATGGACGCCATCGTCGCGTACCTGCAGGGTCTTGGCACCATCATCAAGAGCAAACGGTGACGCTGATGGATATCGGGATGATTCGCGGCCTGGGCACCGTCGTGGTGATGGTGGCCTTCGTGGGCCTGGCGCTGTGGGTGTTCAACCCACGGCGCAAGAAGGACTTCGACGAAGCGACCCAACTGCCCTTCGCGGATGACCCCGAGGCCTGCCGCCACGTCGAGCAAGAGCACGCAAAAGCTTCTGGGAGCAAAAAACAATGACAACCTTCTGGAGTCTGTACGTTACCGTCCTGACCCTGGGCACCATCTTCTCGTTGACCTGGCTGCTGCTGTCGACCCGCAAGGGCCAGCGCGAAGAGGTCACCGACGAAACCGTCGGGCATGCCTTCGATGGCATCGAGGAGTACGACAACCCACTGCCGAAATGGTGGTTCTGGCTGTTCGTCGGCACCATCATCTTCGCCCTCGGCTACCTGGTGCTGTACCCGGGCCTGGGCAACTGGAAAGGCGTCCTGCCAGGCTACTCATACCTGGATAACGACAAGCAGACCGAGTTTTCCAACGGCCAGCCGGGCTGGACCGGCGTGCACGAGTGGGAAAAGGAAATGGCCAAGGCCGACGCCCGCTTCGGGCCGATCTTCGCCAAGTTCGCCGCCATGCCCATCACCGAGGTGGCCAAGGACCCGCAGGCCCTGAAGATGGGCGCGCGGCTGTTCGCCTCCAACTGCTCGGTATGCCACGGCTCCGACGCCAAGGGTGCCTATGGTTTCCCCAATCTTACCGACAACGACTGGCGCTGGGGCGGCGAGCCGGACACCATCAAGGCAACCATCATGGGCGGCCGCCACGGCGTGATGCCGGCCTGGGCCGAAGTGATCGGCGAGCAGGGCGTGGCCGACGTGGCTGCGTTCGTGGTCAGCAAGCTCGATGGCCGCACGCTGCCAGAGGGCGTGAAAGCCGATGCCGAAAACGGTCAGAAGATCTTCGCCGCCAACTGCGTGGCCTGCCACGGGCCCGAGGGCAAGGGCACGCCAGCCATGGGCGCGCCGAACCTGACCCATCCGCAGGCGTTCATCTACGGCTCGAGCTTTGCCCAGTTGCAACAGACCATCCGCTACGGTCGCCAGGGGCAGATGCCGGCCCAGGAGCAGCTGCAAGGGAATGACAAGGTGCACTTGCTGGCGGCTTATGTGTATAGCCTGTCGCAGCAGGACCAGGCACCGGCCAAGGCCGAGTAAGCAGGCCTGGCCTCTTCGCGGGTAAACCCGCGAAGAGGCCGGTACTGAAAACACATTTGTTGCAGGCCCCATGACCTGGATCAATTGACACCTGCCATAACACGATTCATACCACGAACCCAACGCGACTAAAGGTCGCAGTGCAGCCCCATACTGCCATCAGCGGCGTATCATGGGCCGCAGAGCGCTAGCAGATTGCGCGAGACTGCGGCCGGCATGCACTGGCTGCGGCACTTCTCCACTGCCGTGGGACTTGATGATGAGCAAGCAAATTCCGGTACATGATGTCACCCCGCCTGCCAACAAAGGGAAGGATTCCGTCGACCTCTACGCCTCCCGGGAAAAGATCTACACCCGCGCTTTCACCGGCCTGTTCCGACGCCTGCGCATGGTCGGCGGGGCTGTGCTGTTCATGCTGTACTTCGGCACGGTGTGGTTGAACTGGGGCGGCCACCAGGCCGTGTGGTGGAACCTGCCCGAACGCAAGTTCTACATCTTCGGCGCCACCATCTGGCCGCAAGACTTCATATTGCTCTCGGGCATCCTCATCGTTGCCGCCTTCGGCCTGTTCTTCATCACCGTGTTCGCCGGCCGGGTGTGGTGCGGCTACACCTGCCCGCAAAGCGTGTGGACATGGATTTTCATGTGGTGCGAGAAGGTCACCGAGGGCGACCGCAACCAGCGCATGAAGCTCGACAAAGCCCCCATGAGCGGCAACAAGTTCCTGCGCAAGTTCGCCAAGCACAGCCTGTGGCTGCTGATCGGTTTCGTCACCGGCATGACCTTCGTCGGCTATTTCTCGCCGATCCGTGAACTGGCCATCGAATTCTTTACCGGCCAGGCCGACGGCTGGGCCTACTTCTGGGTCGGCTTCTTCACCCTCGCCACCTACGGCAACGCCGGCTGGCTGCGCGAGCAGGTGTGCGTGTACATGTGCCCCTACGCGCGCTTCCAGAGTGTGATGTTCGACAAGGACACGCTGATCGTTTCCTACGACCCGCGTCGTGGCGAAACCCGCGGCCCGCGCAAAAAGGACCTGGACTACAAGGCCGCCGGCCTGGGCGACTGCATCGACTGCACCATGTGCGTGCAGGTCTGCCCCACCGGCATCGATATCCGTGACGGCCTGCAGATCGAGTGCATCGGCTGCGCCGCGTGCATCGATGCCTGTGACAACATCATGGACAAGATGAATTACCCAAGGGGGCTGATCAGCTACACCACCGAGCACAACCTGTCCGGGCAGAAGACCCACATGCTGCGCCCGCGCCTGATCGGCTATGCCGTGGTACTGCTGGTGATGATGGTCGGCCTGGCCACCGCCTTCGCCACCCGTTCGCTGGTCGGTTTCGACGTCAGCAAGGACCGCGTGCTGTACCGCGAGAACGCCCAGGGCCGGATCGAGAACGTGTATAGCCTGAAGGTGATGAACAAGGACCAGCGTGACCACGTCTACGTGCTGGACGCCACCGGCCTGCCGGACCTGAAGCTTGAAGGCCAGCGCGAGATCCGCGTGGACGCTGGTGATATCGTCAGCCTGCCGGTGCAGCTGTCGATCGCGCCCGAGAAACTGCCATCGACCACCAACGAAATTACCTTCATCCTCAAGAGCGCCGATGACAGCGACGCCCAGGTTGAAGCCAAGAGCCGCTTCATCGGCCCACAGATCCGCTAAGAGAGATAACCCACAATGCCTGCCACCGCCGCCAGCCCCTGGTACAAGCACCTCTGGCCCTGGATCATCATCGGCATTCTCGCCACCTCGGTGTGCCTGAGCCTGACCATGGTCAGCATCGCCGTGCACAACCCGGACAACCTGGTGAACGACAACTACTACGAGGCTGGCAAGGGCATCAACCGCTCGCTGGACCGAGAACTGCTGGCGCAGACGCTGGGCCTGAAGGCCGGCGTGCACCTGGACGAGCTGACCGGCGAAGTGGACGTGCGCCTGGCCGGCAACAGCGACCCGCAGAGCCTGGAGCTGAACCTGATCTCGCCAACCCAGCCGGAGAAAGACCGCAAGGTGCTGTTGAGCCGGGTCGAGGCTGGGCGCTATGTGGGGCAGCTGGAGGACAAGGTTGACGGGCGGCGCTTCGTTGAGCTGCTGGGTAGCGAAGGTGGCCAGGTTTGGCGCTTGTTCGAGGAAGAGAAAGTGGAGCATGGTGTCACTTTGCAACTGGGTGACGAAGCCATTCAAGGCGCCGAGCACCTGTAGGAGCGGCCTTGTGTCGCGAAAGGGCTGCAGCGCAGCCCCAGCGATTCATGCACCGCTGCTGAAGTCCCGGGGCCGCTTCGCGGCCCTTTCGCGACACAAGGCCGCTCCTACAGGGATGCGCGCCAGCCGGCCGATTTGTGTAAGGCAATGATGTGATGACCCAGCCCACCCCCTGCTACCACTGCGCAATGCCCGTCCCCGCCGGCAGCCGCTTCAACGCCGTGGTCCTCGGTGAGTCCCGGCAGTTCTGCTGCCCCGGCTGCCAGGCAGTGGCCGAGTCGATCGTCGCCGGTGGCCTGGAACACTACTACCAGCACCGCAGCGACAACAGCGCCAACCCCGAGGCCCTGCCCAGGCAGCTACAGGACGAACTGGCCCTCTACGACCGCAGCGACGTTCAGCAAACCTTCGTTCGCCATGCTGGCGACCTGGCCGAGACCACCCTGCTGGTCGAAGGCATCAGCTGCGCCGCCTGCGGCTGGCTGATCGAAAAGCACCTGCGCAACCTGCCCGGCGTCGCCGAGGCGCGCCTGAACCTGTCCAACCACCGCCTGCTGCTGAACTGGGATGACAAGCAACTGCCGCTCTCGCGCCTGCTCGCAGAGCTGCGCCAGATCGGCTACGCCGCCCACCCCTATCAGCCCGACCAGGCCGCCGAGCAACTGGCCCGCGAGAACCGCAGCGCCCTGCGCCGCCTGGGCGTGGCCGGGCTGCTGTGGTTCCAGGCGATGATGGCAACCATGGCCACCTGGCCGGAATTCAACATCGACCTGTCGCCCGAGCTGCACACCATTCTGCGCTGGGTGGCGCTGTTTCTCACCATCCCCATCGTGTTCTACAGCTGCGCACCGTTCTTCAAAGGCGCGGCACGCGACCTGCGTACCCGCCACCTGACCATGGACGTTTCGGTGTCGCTGGCCATTGGCCTGGCGTTCGGCGCCGGTATCTGGACCGCCATCACCGGCAGCGGCGAGCTGTATTTCGACACCGTGGGCATGTTCGCGCTGTTCCTGCTAACTGGCCGTTACCTGGAGCGCCGCGCCCGCGAACGCACCGCCGCGGCCACCGCGCAGCTGGTCAACCTGCTGCCGGCCTCGTGCCTGCGCCTGGACGCCGTCGGCCGCAGCGAACGCATCCTGCTCAGCGAACTGCAGCGCGGTGACACAGTGCAGGTGCTGCCAGGCGCGGTAATCCCCGCCGACGGGCGCATCGTCGAAGGCCGCTCCAGCGTCGATGAATCGTTGCTGACCGGTGAATACCTGCCGCAACCACGGCGGGTCGGCGAGCGGGTCACCGGCGGTACCCTGAACGTCGAAAGCACCCTGAACGTGGAAGTCGAAGCCCTCGGTCACGACTCGCGGTTGTCGGCCATCGTCCGCCTGCTGGAACGCGCCCAGACCGAAAAACCACGCCTGGCCGAAATCGCCGACCGGGCCTCGCAGTGGTTCCTGCTGTTCTCGCTGCTGGCCGCCGCGGCCATCGGCCTGTGGTGGTGGCACCTGGACCCGGCGCGGGCGTTCTGGATCGTGCTGGCCATGCTGGTAGCGACCTGCCCCTGCGCGCTGTCCCTGGCCACGCCAACGGCGCTTACCGCAGCCACTGGCACGTTGCACAAGCTCGGCCTGCTGGTGACCCGTGGCCATGTGCTGGAAGGCCTGAACCAGATCGACACGGTGATTTTCGACAAGACCGGCACGCTGACCGAAGGCCGCCTGACCTTGCGCAGCATTCGACCGCTCGGCAGCCTGCCCGCCGACCGCTGCCTGGCCCTGGCCGCAGCGCTGGAGAACCGCTCCGAACACCCCATCGCCCGTGCCTTCGGCCGCACCGCCACGCCTGCTGACGAGGTGCAGACCGTACCGGGCCTGGGCCTGGAAGGGTTGGTCGAAGGCCAGCGCCTGCGCATTGGCCAGGCCACCTTCGTCTGCGCCCTGAGCGGCGCGGAAATCCCCGGAGTGCCAGAGCCGCGCGGCCAGTGGCTGCTGCTGGGCGACCGCCAGGGCCCGCTGGCCTGGTTCGGCCTGGACGACCGCCTGCGCGACGATGCCCCTGCCCTGCTGGCGGCCTGCAAGGCCCGTGGCTGGCGCACGCTGCTGCTGTCGGGCGACAGCTCGCCGATGGTTGCCGAAGTGGCCGCGCAGCTGGGCATCGACCAGGCCATCGGCGGGCTGCGCCCGGACGACAAACTGGACCGGCTGAAGGCGCTGCAGGCGGCCGGGCGCAAGGTGCTGATGCTGGGTGACGGGGTCAACGACGTGCCGGTACTGGCCGCCGCGGACATCAGCATCGCCATGGGCAGCGCCACCGACCTGGCCAAGACCAGCGCCGACGCCGTGCTTCTGTCCAATCGTTTGCAGGCGCTGGTACAGGCCTTCGAGCTATCCCGCCGCACCCGCCGCAACATCCTCGAGAACCTGCTGTGGGCGACCCTGTATAATGGCCTGATGCTGCCGTTCGCCGCGCTCGGCTGGATCACCCCGGTATGGGCAGCCATCGGCATGTCGGTCAGTTCGCTGATCGTGGTGCTCAATGCCCTGCGCCTGACCCGCCTGCCCCCGGCATCGGGTTTGCCATCGACCGAAGCGCCCCTGCCTGGGAGGAAGTCGCCATGCCCGCCCTCTATGTCATGATCCCGGCGGCCCTGCTGCTGGTCGGCGTGGCCGTGTACATCTTCTTCTGGGCGGTGGACAGCGGCCAGTACGACGACCTGGAAAGCCCTGCCCACAGCATCCTGTTCGACGACCAGGACCCGCGCCATCAGGCGGCGGTGAAACCTGACGACAGCAAGGCCGACACCGACAAGGAAAACCCGCCCCGTGCCTGACCTGCTGCCCCTGCTGGGCTCGGCGTTGATCCTCGGTTTGCTCGGCGGCGGCCACTGCCTGGGCATGTGCGGCGGCCTGATGGGCGCGCTGACCCTTGCCATCCCGCCTGAACAACGTGGGCGGCGCATGCGCCTGCTGCTCGCGTACAACCTTGGCCGCATTCTCAGTTATGCCTGTGCCGGCCTGCTGCTGGGCCTGGCCGGCTGGGCCGTGGCCAGCAGCCCGGCGGCGCTGGCACTGCGGGTGGTGGCGGCGCTGCTGTTGATCGCCATGGGGCTGTACCTGGCAGGCTGGTGGAGCGGGCTGACCCGCATCGAGGCGCTGGGCCGGGGACTGTGGCGGCATATTCAGCCAGCGGCGTCGCGCTTGCTGCCGGTGTCCAGCGTGCCTCGGGCGTTGTTGCTGGGGGCGCTATGGGGGTGGCTACCATGCGGCCTGGTATACAGCACCCTGCTGTGGGCGGCCAGTCAGGGCAATGCCGGGTACAGCGCGGCGCTGATGCTGGTGTTCGGCGTGGGGACCTGGCCGGTGCTACTGGCCACGGGGCTGGCGGCTGAGCGAGTAAACAGGTTGTTGAAACGGCGCAGTGTGCGGGTGGCTGGCGGGGTGCTGGTGATGCTGTTTGGTATCTGGACCATGCCGGGGCCGCATCAGCACTGGTTGATGGGGCATTGAGGGGGCCGCTTTGCGGCCCTTCGCGGGCTTGCCCGCTCCCACAGGATCATGTGTACCCCTGTGGGAGCGGGCAAGCCCGCGAAGGGCTGCAGAGCAGCCCCTATGCTCTTGATACAAATCAACACAGATTCCTACAGACGGCCATAGACTCCGGGGCACTGCTGCTCTTTCCGGGGACCACCCTCATGCTCGACGACCTACGTTGGGATACCGACCTGATCCGCCGCTACGACCTGGCCGGGCCACGCTACACCTCCTACCCGACCGCCGTGCAACTGCACAGCGAAGTGGGCTCGTTCGACCTGCTCCACGCCCTGCGCGAGAGCCGTCGGGCCGTGCGCCCGCTGTCGCTGTACGTGCACGTGCCGTTCTGCGCCAACATCTGCTACTACTGCGCCTGCAACAAGGTCATCACCAAGGACCGCGCCCGCGCTGCGCCCTACCTGCAGCGCCTGGAGCAGGAAATCCAGCTGATCGCCTGCCACCTCGATCCCAAGCAGCGTGTCGAGCAGTTGCACTTCGGCGGCGGCACGCCAACCTTCCTCAGCCATGTGGAACTGCGCCAGCTGATGGCCACCCTGCGCCAGCACTTCCACCTGCTGGACGACGACTCCGGTGACTACGGCATCGAGATCGACCCGCGCGAAGCCGACTGGTCGACCATGGGCCTGCTCCGCGAACTGGGCTTCAACCGCGTCAGCCTGGGCGTGCAGGACCTCGACCCAGCCGTGCAGCGCGCGGTCAACCGCCTGCAGAGCCTGGAGCAGACCCGCACCCTGATCGAAGCCGCGCGCACCCTGCAGTTCCGCTCGATCAACCTCGACCTGATCTACGGCCTGCCCAAGCAAACCCCGGAAGGCTTTGCCCGCACTGTCGAAGAAGTGATCCGCCTGCAACCCGACCGCCTGTCAGTGTTCAACTACGCCCACCTGCCCGAACGCTTCATGCCGCAACGGCGCATCGACAGCAATGACCTGCCCAGCGCGGCCGCCAAGCTGGAGATGCTGCACGCCACCATCGACCAGCTGACCGCCGCCGGCTACCGCTACATCGGCATGGACCACTTCGCCCTGCCCGACGACGAGCTGGCCATCGCCCAGGAAGAAGGCACCCTGCAGCGCAACTTCCAGGGCTACACCACCCATGGGCACTGCGACCTGATCGGCCTGGGCGTGTCGGCCATCAGCCAGATCGGCGACCTGTACTGCCAGAACAGCAGCGACCTCAACACCTACCAGGACAGCCTGTCCAACGCCCAGTTGGCCACCCAGCGCGGCCTGCTGTGCAACCACGACGACCGCATCCGCCGTGCAGTGATCCAGCAACTGATCTGCCATTTCGAGCTCGATTTCGAGCCGATCGAACAGGCATTCACCATTGATTTTCGCGGCTACTTCAACGACCTCTGGCCAGAACTGCTGACCTTGCAGCGCGACGGCCTGATCCGCCTGGATGACAAAGGCATCCGCATCCTGCCGGCCGGCCGCCTGCTGGCGCGCTCGGTATGCATGGTGTTCGACGCCTACCTGGCGATGCACAACCGCCAGCGCTTCTCGCGGGTGATCTGAACCGAGTCGTTCAACCGCATGGACAAAGTTCCTTGCCAGGCACACCATGGGCACAGCGAAGGCCCCGGCGCACACCCGCCGGGGCCGGGCCAGCTCGCACCACAACAGCGCACGCTGGCCTACAACCTATGCCGTGAGTTACCCTTACGTCTTATGTGTGCTTTCCCACAAGGATCGAATGAAAATGTCCGAGCCAGTCAAACTGCGCCCACACAACCAGGCCCATTGCAAGGACTGCAGCCTGGCCCCCCTGTGCCTGCCTCTGTCGCTCAACCTGGAAGACATGGATGCACTGGATGAAATCGTCAAACGTGGGCGGCCGTTGAAAAAAGGCGAGTTTCTGTTCCGCCAGGGCGACAATTTCGGCTCGGTCTACGCGGTACGTTCCGGCGCGCTGAAAACCTTCAGCCTCAGCGACAGCGGCGAAGAGCAGATCACCGGCTTCCACCTGCCCAGCGAGCTGGTCGGCCTGTCGGGCATGGACACCGAAGCCTACCCGGTGTCGGCCCAGGCCCAGGAAACTACCTCGGTGTGCGAAATCCCGTTCGAACGCCTCGACGAGCTGTCGGTGCAGCTACCGCAGCTACGCCGCCAACTGATGCGGGTAATGAGCCGGGAAATCCGCGACGACCAGCAGATGATGCTGCTGCTGTCGAAAAAGACCGCCGACGAGCGTATTGCCACCTTCCTGGTCAACCTGTCGGCACGCTTCCGCGCCCGCGGCTATTCGGCCAACCAGTTCCGCCTGAGCATGTCGCGCAACGAAATCGGCAACTACCTGGGCCTGGCGGTGGAAACCGTGTCACGGGTGTTCACCCGCTTCCAGCAGAATGGCCTGATCCGTGCCGAAGGCAAGGAAGTGCACATTCTCGACCCGATCCAGCTGTGCGCGCTGGCCGGTGGAGCAATGGAGGCCTGAGGCCGGCGTTTAGCGGGTATACTTGGGCATTCGTTTTCCCAGGATACCCGCAACAATGCACAGCGACGCCTTCGACCTCAAAGCCCTGATCCGCCCGGTAGTGGACTTCCCCAAACCGGGCGTGATCTTCCGCGATATCACCCCGCTGTTCCAGTCGCCGCGCGGGCTGCGCTATGTAGCCGACCAGTTCATCGAGCGCTACGTCGAAGCCGAGTTCAGCCACATCGGTGCCATGGATGCCCGGGGCTTCCTGATCGGCTCGATCATCGCACACCAACTGAACAAGCCGCTGATCCTGTTCCGCAAGCAAGGCAAGCTGCCGGCTGATGTGCTGAGCGAGGGTTACCAGACCGAGTACGGCGAAGCCTTCCTGGAAGTGCATGCCGACAGCCTGTGCGAAGGGGATTCGGTGTTGATCTTCGATGACCTGATTGCTACGGGCGGTACGCTGCTGGCAGCGGCCAACCTGGTGCGCCGGACCGGTGCGCAGGTGTTCGAGGCGGCGGCGATCATCGATCTGCCGGAGCTGGAGGGGTCGCGCCGCTTGCAGGCTGCGGGTGTGCCGACCTTCTGCCTGACCGAGTTTTCGCTCAGCGAGTACTGAGTTGGGTTTTGGGCTGCTTTGCAGCCCATTCGCGGCACAAGGCCGCTCCTACAGGGACCGCGAACACCTGGATATTGCGCGGTGCCTGTAGGAGCGGCCTTGTGCCGCGAATGGGCCGCAAAGCGGCCCCAACAATTCTCGATCAGAGCGAAATCGGCCGACGCCCTGCAAACGCATGGGCCAAGGTCCCACCATCCACCAGCTCCAGCTCGCCGCCCAGCGGTACACCATGGGCAATCCGCGACGCCACCAGACCCTTCTCGCTCAGCAACTGGGCAATGTAATGCGCCGTCGCCTCCCCTTCCACCGTCGGGTTGGTCGCCAGGATCACCTCGGTGAAGGTGCCCTGCTCCTCGATCCGCGCCATCAGCTGCGGAATCCCGATCGCCTCGGGCCCCAGCCCGTCCAGCGGCGACAAGTGGCCCTTGAGCACGAAGTAGCGACCACGGTAGCCGGTCTGCTCCACTGCATACACATCGGTCGGCCCTTCGACTACACACAACTGGGTATCGTCACGGCGCGTGTCGGCGCATTGCGGGCACAGCTCCTGCTCGGTCAGGGTACGGCACTGACGGCAATGCCCAACCCCTTCCATGGCCTGGGTCAAGGCCTGTGCCAGGCGCAGGCCGCCGCTGCGGTCACGTTCGAGCAATTGCAGGGCCATGCGCTGGGCGGTTTTCTGACCGACACCCGGGAGAATACGCAGGGCATCGATCAGTTGGCGGATGAGAGGGCTGAAGCTCATGGGAAAGGCCTGACAAATCAATAAGAGGCGGTTTATACCCAGCGGGGGCAGTGGCGTCAAATCAGCCATGCGCACATCGCAAGGCTTGCGCGGTCCCTGTAGGAGCGGCCTTGTGTCGCGATGGGGCGCGAAGCGGCCCCAGGTTATCAGCTTCGCAGCATGGATTGCCGGGGCTGCTGCGCAGCCCTTTCGCGACACAAGGCCGCTCCTACAAAGACCGCGCAGGCTGCAGGAACGCACAAAAAAACCGCCGCTGTCATCAGCGGCGGTTTTCGGTAACGCAAATACCCTTAGAACGGCATCTTGAAGCCCGGCGGCAGCTGCATGCCAGCGGTCATGCTGCCCATCTTGTCCTGGCTGTTCTGCTCGACCTTGCGCACCGCGTCGTTCAGTGCCGCGGCGATCAGGTCTTCCAGCACTTCCTTGTCGTCTTCATCAGTCGACATCAGGCTCTGGTCGATGCTGACACGCTTGACGTCGTGACGACCGGTCATCACCACGCTCACCAGGCCACCACCGGACTGGCCGGTGACTTCGGCGTTGGCCAGCTCTTCCTGCATCTTCTGCATCTTTTCCTGCATCTGCTGGGCCTGCTTCATCAGGCCGGCCATGCCACCTTTCATCATGGGGGTATACCTCGATTGGGTCATGTGATGCGGCCCGGCACCGGGCCGGCCGCATGGTTATCCGTTACTGGCCCTGATTAACCAGGGCTTCTACAGGCTCAATAGTATCCTGCCGCACCTTGGCGCCGAACAACTTGATCATCTGCTGGATCAACGGATCCTGCTCGATCGAGGTGACTGCGTCCTGCTGGCGCTCGGCGCGTTTGCGCGCCGCCGCCTGGGCCGGGGTTTCCTGCTCGGGCAGGATCAGCTCGATGCGCAGGTTCAGCGTGCGCCCCAGGTGCTGGTTGAGCGCTTCGTTAAGGCGCCGTTGCTGGGTGGCGTTGAACAGCGCACCCTGGCCAGGGTCCAGGTGCAGCAGCCAGTCGTCGCCATCGACGGCAATCAACGTACAGTTTGCCGCGATGTTGCCTGTCATCCCGGATACAGGCAACTGTGGGAATAATTCCAGCCATTGCAGGGCCAGGCCGGTGGCCGGCTTGGCTGCGGGCAGCGGTTCGGCTGCCGGCTTGGGTGCTTCTTCCTGGACGTGTTCGGCCAGTTCGTCCAGGTAGCTGAAGCCGACCGGGTCGCTTTCGCCGCCGTAATAGTCCTCGTCCAGGGGCGGTTCGTCGTCGCGATCCATGCCCACGGCGGCATAGGCGGACGGGTCGAAGGGTGGCTCGTCATCGTGCGCCGGGGCGGCAGGTGCCGGCGTGGGCGCAGCGGCCGGTGCAGGAGCCGGCGCAGGCTCGGCCACTACCGGTGCGGGCGTTGGCGCGGGCTCTTCCCATGGCAGGTCAACCACCTCTGCCACGGGTTCTGGTGCTGGCTCAGGTTCACTGACCGGGGCAGGCTCAGCTGCCACCACAGGCTCGACAACCGGCTGTGGCGCTGGTTCGACCGGTGCGGGCGCCTGCACTTGTTGCTCGGCAACCGGTGCAACCGGCGCCACGACAGCAGCGGCCGGCGGCGCCACGGCAACCGCCGGCGCTGCCACCGGTGTTGCAGGATCAGCTGTGGCCTGGCTGATCCCCATTGGCTTTAGTACCGGCTTCGGCGCGTCGTCGGTGTCGGCGGGGCGGAACGCCAGCATGCGCAGCAGGACCATTTCGAAACCGCCGCGCGGGTCCGGCGCAAGTGGCAGGTCACGGCGGCCGATCAGGCCCATCTGGTAATAGAACTGCACGTCCTCGGCTGGCAATGCCGAGGCCAGTGCCAGCACCCGCTCACGGTCGCCCTGGCCGTTGTCCACCGCTTCCGGCAGCGCCTGGGCAATGGCCACGCGGTGCAGCACATTGAGCATCTCGGCCAGCACGCCACCCCAGTCCGGCCCCTGCTCGGCCAGGTTGCGCACGGCCTCGAGCAAGGCCCGGGCATCGCCTTCGAGCAGCGCCTGCAGCACCCCGTAGACTTGGCCATGATCAAGGCTGCCGAGCATGGCCCGCACATCGGCGGCCAGTACCTTGCCTTCGCCAAAGGCGATGGCCTGGTCGGTCAGGCTCATGGCGTCGCGCATCGAACCATCGGCCGCGCGCCCCAGCAGCCACAGGGCATCCGGCTCGAACGGCACGTTCTCGGCGGCCAGAACATGGCTGAGGTGCTCGACCACCCGCTCCGGGCTCATGTTCTTCAGCGAGAACTGCAGACAGCGCGACAGGATGGTGGCCGGCAGTTTCTGCGGGTCAGTGGTGGCGAGGATGAACTTGACGTAGGGCGGTGGCTCTTCCAGCGTCTTGAGCAAGGCGTTGAACGAGTGAGTCGAGAGCATGTGCACTTCGTCGATCAGGTAGACCTTGAAGCGCCCACGGCTCGGCGCGTACTGCACGTTATCGAGCAGTTCGCGGGTGTCCTCGACCTTGGTGCGGCTGGCGGCGTCGATCTCGATCAGGTCGACGAAACGGCCTTCGTCGATCTCCCGGCACACCGAACAGGTACCGCAGGGCGTTGAGGTGATGCCGGTTTCGCAGTTCAGGCACTTGGCGATGATACGGGCAATGGTCGTCTTGCCCACACCCCGGGTACCAGTGAACAGATAGGCATGGTGCAGGCGCTGGTTGTCCAAGGCATTGATCAAGGCCTTGAGCACATGGGTCTGGCCGACCATTTCGCGGAACGAGCGCGGACGCCATTTACGTGCAAGAACCTGATAACTCATCGAAAAACCATCGCAGCCTGATCGAGCGGAAGATCGCTAATGCTAGCGGAGCGGGGGCAAAATTGCACCCTGCGCAAGTCGTCTAAGCTTTGAAACTGGCGCGCCATCCAGGGAGGATCGCCTTTGCGAAGACTGCTGGCCCTGTTGCTGCTGTGGAGCACCTACAACCAGGCTGAACAGCCCGTGGTGCGTTTTTCTGTCGCCGAGAGCTGGAGCATGCCGCTGGTGCGCATCGAAGGCGACCAGCCGGTGGAAGGCATGCTGTACGACCTGATGCAGGCCTTGGCCAAGGGAGTGGGCATCCGCCCTGAATACCACGTCATGGCCCGCCTGCGCCTGCAGGAGGCGATGAACAGCGGTGATATCGATGTGCGCTGCTATGTCAGCACCCAGTGGTTCAATGACCGGCCAGGGGATTTTGTCTGGAGCATTCCACTGCTGCACCAGCGAGACCTGCTGGTAGGACGCGCTGGCAATAGTACTCCGCTGCCCCCGGAGCAATTGCCTGCCCAGGCCATCGGTACGGTGCTTGGCTACACCTATTCGACCTTGCAACCGCTGCTCGCCCAGGGTCGCCTGCACCGCGAGGACAGCCGCAGCCAGTTGCTGGTACTGCAGAAGCTGCAAGCCGGGCGCTATCGGCATGCGGTAAGCAACCAGCTGTCGTTGCAGTGGTTCAACCAGGGCCTGCCCACCGAACAGCAATTGCAGGCGCTGGCAGTACTGGAAGAACAGGACCTGGGGTGCATGGTACGCAATGACCCGTCGATACCGACCCAAGGGCTGCTGCGGGCGCTGGTGCGAATGAAGCAGTCGGGGGAGATCGAGCGGATTGTGCAGCGGTATGGGGGGACGGGCAACCAAGAACCCATGTCTGTGGCTCGCCCCTGAGCCACGCATACCTGATGAAAGACAAACCCGCCCGAAAATTGCACACCCGCTGTGGGAGCGGGTTCACCCGCGAACACCGGCAAAGCCGGTGCCATCCATCGCGTCGCGTTCTTCGCGGGTCAACCCGCTCCCACAGGGTTAATTGATATCCCTGCTATCTCTACTTACTCCAAGGCCGACTTCACTGGCTTCTACGCTCAACTGCCAGTGCCACAGCATCCGCCTGCCCCCAGGCAATCTGCATGGCCCGCAACCCGTGCTCCAGCAACTGCCGCGTCTCCTCGTCCTGGCTACGCTCCAGCGCACGCCGGCTGTCGCTATAGGCAAACATCAGGTAGTGGGTGACATTCATCAACGCGAACTCCATCGGCACGATGCCTTCGCTGATGGCGCGGGAAAGGGATTTACCTTGGGGAAGCTCGAAAACGTGGGGTGGATCGGGGACTAGTTTTTTCATGGGTTCACCATACCGGGCTGAGAACACCCTTTCGCTTCCACACGTAGGGCGACAGTTGTACGCGGGGTGGAAGACCAGGGGTATGGTGAGCCCGGCAGGCCGGAGGCCTCCCACGTACAACTGTCATGACGACAGCCACCACACCCCAGGCTTCCACACCCGATCGCTGAACCGACAGCGACCGCAAAAGCCTAGTGGGCGGTGATTCCCGGGACAATCAGACGGGAGTCGACAGAGTGCGTAGGATATTTCGACACCTCCTACAGAAAAAGCGGGAAATTGCCCTGACCGTTGTAGGAAGCATCCTGAAAGCAGATCGCATTCCTGCTACCGATTGCTCGTCTTGAGGAATGTCGCTCTCACACAGCCGCAACCAAACCCGCACTCAAGAACATCCCAACGCCAAACACAGAATGCGTGGCCAGGCTCTTCAAGCAGTTGCGCGCAGGCGTCGGCGTCCTCGACGCAAAGAACCCCGCGCCCATCGCCGGCTGCATGAAGCACAAAGGCGCCACGACCGTCACCACACCAACAACCAGCGCAGGCAACAATGTAGGTGCCAGCAACCAGCCCTCCCCCACGATCATGACCAGCAGCATCGCGAACAGCACGCCGATGGCGTAATGAATCCCCCACCCCAACGCCAGCTCATGCCGCACCGGTTCCGCCTTGGCAATCGCCTGGTGCCGCACACGCCCGTGCAGCAAATGCCCCGCCCAACGCCCGACCATGGCGAAGTTCAGCGTGGCGACACCCATCCGTTTAAGCAGCAGCCCCCACAAGTCCATCACCATCGTGGCACCGATACCAATCGGCAAGGCAGCGGAAAACATCGCAGTAAAGGTCATTGAACAAGCCCTCCAAGTTGACGGTCATCACCATGCCGCGCAGCATAGAAGTTGAAGTCAACTTCAAGTCAAGGGCCCGAAATGGACATTGCCGACGTCGCCAAGCGCACAGGCGTACCCGCCTCGACGCTGCGCTACTACGAGAAGAAAGGCCTGCTCAAGTCACTCGCCGGGCCTGGCCAGCGGCGGCAGTTCGCAGCCGATGTTGCAGACCGGCTGGCGCTGATCGCCCTGGGCCAGGCTGCGGGGTTTTCGCTGGATGAAGTGGGGGCGATGCTGGTGGACCTGCAGGTCGACCGGCAGATGCTGATCGCCAAGGCCGACGAACTGGATGCACGGATCAGGCGCTTGCAGGCAATGAGCAAGGGCTTGCGGCATGCGGCGCAGTGCCCTGAGGAAGATCACCTGGAATGCCCGAAATTCCAGCGGCTGATGAAGCTGTCGGCGGCTGGGCATGGAAAAAACAGAGCAGTTCAACAGCTACCTTTAAGCGCCCAGGATAAAACCACCATCTGAATGCTTCATCATCTGAATAGAGTAATGGCAATACGATATCAAAACGCCATTGCTCAGTGTAGAGTTACGCGCCTCCGCGCCCAGCCGTGCGCCGAGAACAGTACTCACACTCAGGAAATGTTGCATGTCCACAATTCGAAATCTGACCGCTGCCGCACTGATAGCGCTGACCACTGGTTGTGCTACCGGCCTCAATTCGGCCCAAGAGTCGGAACTTGCCAGCTATCGCGCCAGAAACCTCGCGGTTGAAGAAAAAAGCCCAGGGCTTGCTGCCGGCCTTGGCCTGCTTCCAGGTGGCGGCTCGTTCTATGGTCGTGCATATGGCTTTGGCGTGGTGAACCTGCTGTTCTGGCCGCTTTCCATTCTGTGGGACCCGGTGAGTGGGCATGACGCTGCAGAGATGATCAACTACCAAGCCACCAAAGCCCATGTTGCAACGCTGAAAAAGCACGACATGGACGAACTCGATGCCAAGCTGGAATCCGACTCGATCGACCTCAAGCGCTACACGCTCGACAAACGCAGAATCGATGAGAAATACAACCTGTAAAGGCATCTGCCGCACAGCGCGACGCTCGGCCTTTCAATAGTTGAAGCCATACACGATGTATGGCTTTCGTCTTGCACTACCGGCATCTCACTCAAGGATTATTAAAGTGACCTACTTCCGTGTGTTTCTGGTCTCGGTATTTATTGCCCTTTGCACAGGGTGCGCTTCGCCTGCTCAAATCTCCGGAATGTCCGTGGCATCCGACCAGACCGATGCGCAGTTTTACGATCAACGCCTGCATCGCAATATTCAGGTAACCGAAGTAAATGGCGGAGACGCCACCAACCCGCTCTGGACTTCGGAAATCGACGGCCCGGACTTTGGCGCTGCACTCAAACAATCACTTGCCAGTGCTGACCTGCTTGGCGAAGCACCAGCCGCCTACACCCTGCGCGCCAACCTGCTACGCGTCGACCAACCCATTTTTGGCCTGGACTTCGAAGTTACCTGCGAGGCTGAATATACGTTGACCGAGTCCGCTACAAACACCGTAATTTTCCGAGAGATCATCAGGACGCCCTTTACCGCTGGCGTTGGCGACTCCGTTATCGCGATCAAGCGCCTGCGCCTGGCCAATGAAGGTTCGGCACGCACAAATATCAACACGCTGCTGAAGCGCCTGAAGGAACTCAAACTTGAGACCAGACAGGTTTCTTTGAAGTAATGAACGCCTGCTGATAGCGGCTTTCGATGCGGGTAGGACGACAACGCCTACTCCGCTGCATCGGCGCGGTCGCGGCAGGACTGGCGGCCAAACCAGAGCGAAGTTGGGTAAAGCGAGAAATCCTTGAGAATTCAAGGACCTGAAATGGAGGCGGCCCCACCAGCCACACCCCGGCACTCGATGTTCCCGCTATGGCTGCTCCCTTCCGGGCCTGACCAGGTTAACGGGTAATCAATGCGGGGGGACCGATGGGGCCACCACTACAAGGCTCGCTGAGCAGCGAGTGGCGCCATTGTACCGGTCTTGGGGGCAGATACAACCTCTGGAGGAGAAAAAGTCATCATTTCTCAATGACTTGTCCGGGCCGGGGTGGCCTGGAGCTGCCAATTCGCGGGTGAACCCGCTCCTACAGGGTTAGCGCTGACAGCAAGACCAGCGCAGGACTTGTGGGAGCGGGCGTGCCGAGGCGTCGAACCGCCGCGAAGCAGGCGCCGCGGTGGATGGCACGGGCTTCGCCCGTGTTCGCGGGCATGCCCGCTCCCACAAGGACTGTGCAAGCAGCAACATCTGCCATTGGCCTGCTAGACAGCGATGCCCTGCTCGCCCAGGAAGGTGACGAAGGCATCTTCATCAAGCACCTTCACGCCCAACTCACTGGCCTTGGCCAGCTTGGACCCCGCCCCCGGCCCCGCCACCACGCAGTGGGTCTTGCCGGATACCGAACCCGCCACCTTGGCCCCCAGGCTTTCCAGCTTTTCCTTGGCGATGTCGCGGCTCATGCGCTCCAGGGTGCCGGTCAGCACCCAGGTCTGGCCAGCCAGCGGCAAGCCTTCGGCCACTTTCTTCTCGCTGCTCCAGTGCATGCCGAACGCCAGCAACTGTGCCTCGATGTCCCGGGCCAGCTTCTGGTTGGCTTCATCCTTGAAGAACTCGCGCACGGCTTCGGCCTGCTTGGCCGCCAGGGCCTGACGCAGGTCGATACCGTCGGCGGCGATGATCTTGTCCAGGCTGTCTAGCTTGGCCACCAGCTTCTCGGCACCGGTCGGGCCAACGGAGGCGATGTCGAGTTTGGCGATCATCCCGGCCAGGGTGGTGCTGGCAGCGAATTCGGCAGCCAGCTCGCCTTCGTCCTGCAGTTGCATGCCGCTGTCGAGCAGCTGCTTGATGACCTTGCGGTTGTGCTCGTCCTCGAAGAAGTTGTGGATCTCGTACGCAACCTCCAGGCCGATGTCCGGCAGGTAGGTGAGCACTTGCGGCAGCGCTTGCTGCACGCGCGCCAGGCTGCCCAGCGAGCGGGCCAGCACCTTGGCGGTCTCCTCGCCTACGTCCGGGATACCCAGGGCGTAGATGAAGCGCGCCAGGCCCGGGCGCTTGCTGGCTTCGATGGCATCCAGCAGCTTCTTGCTGGACACTTCGGCAAAGCCTTCCAGGCCGACGATCTGGTCGAATTCCAGCTTGTACAGGTCGGCCGGCGAGCCGATCAGGCCTTCGTCCACCAGTTGCTCGACGCTCTTCTCGCCCAGGCCGTCGATGTCCATGGCGCGGCGTGACACGTAGTGGATGATTGCCTGCTTGAGCTGGGCGCCACAGGCCAGGCGACCGACGCAGCGGTACACCGCCCCCTCGCTGGTGGTTTCCTTGCCCTTGCTACGCTTGACCAACTGGGTACGCTCGACCTGCGAGCCGCATACCGGGCACTCACTCGGCACCTGCACCGGGCGCGCATCTTCCGGGCGGCGCTCCAGCACCACCTGCATCACCTGCGGAATCACGTCACCGGCGCGGCGGATGATCACCGTGTCGCCAATGCGCAGGCCCAGGCGGGCGATTTCGTCCATGTTGTGCAGGGTGGCGTTGGACACGGTCACACCGGCCACCTTGACCGGCTTAAGGCGCGCCACAGGCGTTACCGCGCCGGTGCGGCCGACCTGGAACTCGACATCCAGCACCTCGGTCAGCTCCTCCATGGCCGGGAACTTGTGGGCAATCGCCCAGCGCGGCTCACGAGCACGGAAGCCCAGTTCGCGCTGGGCGGCCAGGCTGTTGACCTTGAACACCACGCCGTCGATTTCGTAGGGCAGGCTGTTGCGTCGCTCGCCGATGTCGCGGTAGTAGGCCAGGCATTCTTCGATACCGGCGGCATGCTTGAGTTCGCGGCTGATCGGCAACCCCCACGCCTTGAGCTGTTCGAGGATGCCGATGTGGCTGTCGCCAATGCTCGCAGACACCTGGCCGACGCCATAGCAACAGAACTCCAACGGCCGGCTGGCGGTGATTTTCGAGTCCAGCTGACGCAGGCTGCCGGCTGCGGCGTTGCGCGGGTTGGCGAAAGTCTTGCCACCGGCTTCGGCCTGGGCGGCGTTGAGCCGGTCGAAACCGGCCTTGCTCATGTACACCTCGCCGCGCACCTCCAGCACCGCAGGCCATCCCTCGCCTTGCAGCCTGAGCGGGATGTTGCGCACGGTGCGTACGTTGGCACTGATGTCTTCGCCGGTGGTGCCGTCGCCACGGGTGGCGCCCTGTACGAGCAGACCGTCGCGGTACAGCAAGCTCACGGCCAGGCCGTCGAGCTTGGGCTCGCAGCTGTAGTCGACCGCACCGGGCTGGTCGAGGCCGTCTACCACGCGGCGGCCGAACTCACGCAGGTCGGCTTCTTCGAAAGCGTTGCCCAGGCTGAGCATGGGCACTTCGTGGCGGACCTGGCTGAACGCGGCCAGGGCTGCGCCACCGACGCGCTGGGTGGGCGAGTCGGGGGTTACCAGGTGCGGGTATTCGGCTTCAAGCGCCTTGAGCTCGTTGAACAGGCGGTCGTATTCGGCATCGGGCACACTGGGCTCATCGAGCACGTAGTAGCGGTAGTTGTGCTGGTCGAGCTCGGCACGCAGTTCGTGGATACGGGTTTCGGCGGTCATGGAATTTGTCTTCTCTTGCAAAGCAAAAGAGCAGCCTGGGGGTGGTGCCGGGGGTTTGAGGTATTTATTGCCTGTGTCGGCCTCTTCGCGGGTAAACCCGCTCCTACAGGGACACCACAAACCTCAAGGGCTGTGGTGTCCCTGTAGGAGCGGGTTTACCCGCGAAGAGGCCGGAACAGGCGATAACAACACCCGAACCGACCAGCACGCCCTGAGGCTGCTCTTTCGTCTGGATCTGTCAGCGCTTCTGGGTCAGCGCACGGCGCTCGAACTCGACGATGCGCTGGCGATAGTGCTCGATGGTCTGGGCGGTCAGCACGCTGCGCTGGTCGTCCTTGAGCTCACCGTTCAGTTCGTGCGCCAGCTTGCGTGCCGCAGCCACCATCACGTCGAAGGCCTGCTTCGGATGACGCGGGCCCGGCAGGCCGAGGAAGAAGCTCACCGCGCGGGTGCTGAAGTGGTCGATGTCGTCCAGGTCGAACACGCCGGGCTTGACGGCGTTGGCCATGGAGAACAGCACCTCGCCGTGACCGGCCATGCTCTCGTGACGGTGGAAGATGTCCATTTCGCCGAAGCGCAGGCCGCTTTCCAGAATGTTCTGCAGCAGCGCCGGGCCCTTGAAGCCACCCTCGTCGCGGGAGATGACACTGATCACCAGCACTTCCTCGGCCGGCGGCAGCTCCTTGACGCTGCTGCTGGCAGGCGCAGCACCGTTGCTGCGGGTATTTTCCGCGGCAAAGTCGTCATCGCTGTCGGCAAACAGGTCGGGCTCGCGTGGCTCGGCGCTGAGGTTCAGGTCGCCCTGCTGTGCATCCGCAGCAGCGGTGGCGCGCTTGCCGCGCTTGGCAGCCTTGGCCGGCTTGGGCTCGCGCTCGCGATCACGCGCAGAAGCACTGAGCGACGGCAGGTCGCTTTCGTCCAGCTCAGGCTCCTTGTGGGTATCCAGCACCCGCGACGGGCCAAGCACTTCGGCATTGCCCTCTTCGTCCGGCAGGTTGGAATAACTGCGATCCAGACGGAATTTCAACTTGCCTTTCCCGCCGCGCATGCGGCGCCAGCCGTCGAAAAGAATCCCGGCAATGACAATGATGCCGATGACGATCAGCCACTCGCGCAGACCGATTTCCATGTAATCCCGTGCCTCTATAAAAATATGCTTGAAAACAAAGGGTTCAAAGCCCTTTAACACGTGGCGCCAACTCTATGTTCTGACAGGCGTTTTACCCACGCAAAAAACGAGTGACATTAAGCTAGCACGACCAAAGACAACTTTACACCGTCTGTCGCACATGGCGGGGGCATTTCGCTACGGAATATGCCCTTATCGTCGAGCATCAGGCATCGACCATGGCCATGGCCTCCTCCACGTCGACGGCAACCAGACGTGAACAGCCCGGTTCATGCATGGTCACCCCCATCAACTGATCCGCCATC
Organism: Pseudomonas sp. 13159349; assembly: GCF_013305685.1. Taxonomy (NCBI): domain Bacteria; kingdom Pseudomonadati; phylum Pseudomonadota; class Gammaproteobacteria; order Pseudomonadales; family Pseudomonadaceae; genus Pseudomonas; species Pseudomonas sp. 13159349. The sequence goes on from NZ_CP045553.1 coordinate 4,124,199, forward strand.
TCCATGGCAATCTTGTTATGGGTGATGTAAATGAACTGCACGCTTTCACTCATTTCCTTGACCAGACGGGCGTAGCGCCCGACGTTGGCATCGTCCAGCGGCGCGTCGACTTCGTCGAGCATGCAGAACGGTGCGGGGTTCAACTTGAAGATGGCAAACACCAGCGCCAATGCGGTCAGTGCCTTCTCGCCGCCGGACAGCAGATGGATGGTGCTGTTCTTCTTGCCCGGTGGCCGCGCCATGATCGTTACCCCTGTATCGAGTAGATCTTCGCCCGTCAGTTCCAGATAAGCGCTGCCACCACCGAAAACTTTTGGGAAAAGTGCCTGTAATCCGGCATTTATCTGATCAAAGGTATCCTTGAAGCGGTTGCGGGTTTCCTTGTCGATCTTGCGAATGACGTTTTCCAGGGTCTCCAGGGCTTCGACCAGGTCGGCGTCCTGGGCGTCCAGGTAGCGCTTGCGCTCGGACTGCTGCTCGTACTCTTCGATGGCCGCCAGGTTGATCGCCCCCAGGCGCTGGATACGCGCCTCGAGCTGCTCCAGCTCCTGTTCGGTACCCTGCTCGCTGGCCTCGGCCTCGAGAGTGGCGAGCACACCTTGCAGGTCGTAGCCATCGGCCAGCAACTGCTCCTGCAAGGTCTTGCGCCGCACATCCAGGCCTTGGCACTCCAGGCGCAGCTGCTCCAGCTGGCCACGCAGCAATTGGGCCTGCTGCTCGGCCTGGGTACGACGCTTTTCGGCGTCACGCAGTTCGCGGTCGGCTTCGTCCATGTGCAGGCGGGCCTGGCGCATTTCCTCGTCGACGCTCATGCGCCGCTCCAACAGCTCTTCCAGCTTCAGGCGCAGTTCTTCCTGCGGGGCCTCGCCCTCTTCCAGGTTCAGGCTCAGTTGCTCCTGGCGCTCGATCAGGCGCGCGGCCTGCTGCTCCAGGCGCTCCAGTGCCTGCCGGGTGGAGTCGTGCTGGGCACGCAGCGAGCCCAGGCGGACAGCCAGCTGGTGGGCGTGATCCTTGTGCTGGCGGGCCTCCTGGCGCACGCGATCGAGGCTTTCGCGCAAAGTGTCGCGGCGGGCCATCAACTGCTCGCGCTGCTCGGTGTCCTGGGCCATCAGCTCCAGGGCCTCCTGCAGCAGCAGGCGGGCTTCGCCCAGTTGCTCATGTTCCAGAGCGCGCTGTTCTTCCAGTTCGGCCAGCTCTTCCTGCAGGCGCCGGCGGCGCAGTTCGACCTGCTCGGCACGTGCGCGGCCAGCCGACAGGTTGGCCTTCAGTTCGCCATGCAGGCGGCTTTCTTCCTGGGTGCGACGGCGCAGTTGTTCACGCTGTTCTTCAAGGTCCTGCTGCTGCTCGCGCAGGGCCTGCAGTTGCTGTTCCAACTGCTCCAGCGCCGCATCCTGCTCCAGCTGCTCCTGGCCGAGGCGCTCGATCTCCTGGCCGCGTGCCAGCACGCCGCCTTCGGCTTCGCCGCCACGGCGCACCCGCAGGAAGTGTCTACCAACCCAGTAGCCATCGCGACTGACCAGGCTCTGGCCTTCGCCGAGCGACGCGCGCTGTGCCAGCGCCTGGGCAAGGTCTTCCACGGGTTTGACCTGCCCCAACCAGGGCGACAGGTCGACACGGCCTTCGACCTTTTCCAGCAGGCTGCCGGGCAGCGACGAGCCGGTACCGCTCGCCAGCAGCAAGCGCAACTCGCCCTGCTCCAGGCCGGCAAAATCCAGATTACTGAAGTCGTCCACCAGTACAGCCTGCAGGTCGGCGCCAAGCACGGTTTCTACCGCAAGCTCCCAGCCCGGCTCAACCCGCAACCCTTCAGCCAGCCGCGGCCGTTGCTCCAGGCCTTGGCCCTGCAGCCAGTCCGCAGCACCTGCACCCGGCTCCAGGGCGGCCTGCTGCAAGGCTTCGAGCGAGGCCAGGCGGCCGCCCAGGCGTTGCAGGTCGCCCTGCGCCTGCTGTTGGGCCTGGGTGGCCTGCTGCAGTTGTTCACGCGCGCCTTCCAGGCGCTCGACCACCTGCTCTTCGGACAACTGCAACTCTTCCAGCAACATTTCGCTACTGGCCAGCTGCTCGGCCAGTTCGAGCATGGCCGCATCCTGCGGGTCGCTGCCCAGCAGCTCGCGCTCCTCGCCCAGCTTGCGTTGGCGCTCGGCCTGGCGTTCCAGGCTGGCTTCCAGCTGCTGCAGACGCGCCTGCTGCACTTCGGCCTGGCGGCGCGGCTCGGCGGAACGGCTGTTGAAGCTGTCCCACTGTTCCTGCCAGCCGTGCATGCCCAGCTCGGCCTCTTCAAGGGCAGCGGCGGCTTCTTCGGCAGCGGCCAGGGTCATTTCCTGCTCGGGTTCGAGCATTGCCAGCTCTTCGCCCAAGGTAGCCAGCAGGGTGCGGTCGTGCCCGAGGTGCGACTCGGTCTCCAGGCGCGTGCGCTCGGCTTCCTTGAAGTCATCCTGCAACTGGCGCAGGCGCTGCTGGCCGTGCTGGATGCTCTGCTCGACCCGGGCGATGTCACCGGCCACCGAGTAGAAGCGGCCCTGCACCTGGTTGAAGCGCTCGGACAATTCGTGATGGCCATCGCGCAAGCGCTCGATGCTGGCATCGGCATTGCGCTGCTCGGCCACCAGCGCCTCATGGGACACATCCTGGTCGCCGATCACCGCCTCGCGCTGGCGCACCCGTTCGTCCAGATCACGCCAGCGCAAGGCCGACAGGCGCGCCTTCAACTGGCGTTCCTGGGCTTTGTATTCCCGGTACTTCTCGGCTGCCTGGGCCTGGCGGTGCAGGCGCTCCAGCTGGCGTTCCAGCTCTTCGCGCAGGTCGGTCAGGCGCGCCAGGTTTTCCTGGGTGCGGCGGATGCGGCTCTCGGTTTCCCGGCGGCGTTCCTTGTACTTGGAAATACCGGCGGCTTCCTCGATGAAGTTGCGCAGCTCCTCGGGCTTGGCCTCGATCAGCTTGGAGATCATGCCTTGCTCGATGATCGAGTAGCTGCGAGGCCCCAGGCCGGTGCCGAGGAAGATGTCGGTGATATCGCGCCGGCGGCACTTGGTACCGTTGAGGTAGTAGCTGTTCTGCCCGTCGCGGGTGACCTTGCGGCGGATCGAGATCTCGGCGTAGGCGGCGTATTCGCCGACCAGGGTGGTTTCGCTGTTGTCGAACACCAGCTCGATGCTGGCCTGGCTGACCGGCTTGCGGCCACTGGAGCCGTTGAAGATGACATCGGTCATCGACTCGCCGCGCAGGTTCTTCGCCGAACTTTCGCCCATCACCCAGCGCACGGCATCGATGATGTTGGACTTGCCACAGCCGTTGGGGCCGACCACGGCCGCCATGTTGCTGGGGAAGTTGACCGTGGTCGGGTCGACGAACGACTTGAACCCGGCCAGGCGAATGCACTTCAGGCGCATCGGTCAGCCTCGGGCCAACGCCGCCAGCACCAGTTCGCAGCTGCGCTGGCCATAGGCGGTGAGCACCTCGCGAATGCGCGGCAGGTCACGGGCGATCACGGCGTCGAGCAGGCGGGCGAACAGGTCCAGGTAATCGATCATGTTGGCCTGGCGCTGGTCCAGCGACAGGTAGTAGGCACGGCTCATCGCCGGCTGCAGGTTTTCCACGGTTTCCTGCAGGAAAGGGTTGTCAGCGAACGGATAGGCCGCCCGCATGACCGCGAAGCTGTCGGCGACGAAGGCCTTGATGTCCAGCTGGTCATGGGCTCGCTGCAGGCGCTGCTGGATCTCCAGGAACGGGCGCAGGTCGGCATCGGTGCGCCATTTTTGCGCAACCGCGTTACCCAGCAGGATGTAGAACTCGCCCATCAGTGCACACAGGCTGCGCACACTGCGCTCGTCGAGCTTGGTCACATGGGCACCCCGGCGCGGCAGGATCGCCACCAGGTGGCGGCGTTCGAGGATCAGCAGCGCCTCGCGCACCGAGCCGCGGCTGACGTTGAGTGCCTGGGTGACCTTCTGCTCCTGGATACGCTCGCCTGGCGCCAGCTCGCCACGGATGATGCGTTCGGCCAGGTAATCGGCAATCTGCTCGGAGAGGCTGTCCGGGGCCTTGAACGTCATGGTTTTCCTTCAAAATCATTGAACTGGGCACAAGGAGCGGATTGTAGCGTACTTGGCCGCTGATCGCGCAGAGGGGCCTGGCGGTTTATTTGACCTGCAAGGCAACCACACGCCCGGCGCGATCTATGCTTGGAATATGGGCAATGTGTGCGGCCGGGCTTGGACATGAGCAATTTCTTGACCTTTGAGTCAGAAAAATATTGACCAGCTGGACAGCTCTTGCTTAGAGTCCGCCCAACAACAATAAAACCATTGCGAGGCCATCCCCGTGATCCAGTTTCTCGTAAACCAGGAGCTGCGTAGTGAGCATGCCCTGGACCCGAACATGACGGTGCTGCAGTACCTGCGCGAGCACCTGGGCAAACCTGGCACCAAGGAGGGCTGCGCCAGTGGTGACTGCGGTGCCTGCACCGTGGTGGTCGGCGAACTGACCCAGGACGACCAAGGCAACGACAGCATCCGCTACCGTAGCCTCAACTCGTGCCTGACCTTCGTCTCGTCGCTGCACGGCAAGCAACTGATCAGCGTCGAGGGTCTCAAGCACCAGGGCCAGCTGCACAGCGTGCAACAGGCCATGGCCGATTGCCATGGCTCGCAGTGCGGCTTCTGTACACCCGGCTTCGTCATGTCGCTGTTCGCCCTGCAGAAGAACAGCAGCGGCCCCGACCTGCACCAGGCCCAGGAAGCCCTGGCCGGCAACCTGTGCCGCTGCACCGGCTACCGGCCGATCCTCGACGCCGCCGAACAGAGCTGCCGCCAGCCCTGCCGCGACCAGTTCGATGCCCAGCAGGCACAGACCATCAGCCGCCTCAAGGCCATTGCCCCAACCCAGACCGGCGAACTGAACAGTGGCGACAAGCGCTGCCTGGTGCCACTGACCGTGGCCGACCTGGCCGACCTGTACAGCTCGCACCCCGAAGCGCGGCTGCTGGCCGGCGGTACCGACCTGGCACTGGAAGTCACTCAGTTTCACAAGACCTTGCCGGTGATGATCTACGTAGGCCATGTGGCCGAGCTCAAGCGCATCGAGAAAACCGCCAGCCACCTGGAAATCGGCGCCGCCACACCGCTCACCGACTGCTACGGTGCGCTGAACGAGGAATACCCGGACTTCGGTGCCCTGCTGCACCGCTTCGCCTCGCTGCAGATCCGCAACCAGGGCACCCTGGGCGGCAATATCGGCAACGCTTCGCCAATCGGTGACTCGCCACCCCTGCTGATTGCCCTGGATGCGCAGATCGTCCTGCGCCAGGGCGAGCGCCAGCGGGTGATGCCACTGGAAGACTACTTCATCGACTACCGCATCACCGCCCGCCAGGACAGCGAGTTCATCGAGAAAATCATCGTGCCGCGCGCCACCAGCGATTGGGCGTTCCGCGCCTATAAAGTGTCCAAGCGCCTGGACGATGACATTTCTGCCGTGTGCGGCGCCTTCAACCTGAGCATCGAAGACGGCGTGGTCAGCGGTGTGCGCATCGCCTTCGGCGGCATGGCGGCAATCCCCAAACGGGCCCGTGCCTGCGAAGCAGCGCTACGCGGCAAGCCGTGGAACCAGGCTGCCATCGAGCGCGCCTGCCAGGCCCTGGCGGAAGACTTCACCCCGCTCAGCGACTTCCGCGCCAGCAAGGAATACCGCCTGCTGACCGCCCAGAACCTGCTGCGCAAGTACTTCATCGAACAGCAAACGCCGTACATCGAAACCCGGGTGACCGCTTATGTCTAACCATCACGTAGCCAAGAGCCAGGCCGAGATGGCCGAACTGTTCAGCCAAGACCTGACCACCGGGGTCGGCCGCAGCGTCAAGCATGACAGCGCCGACAAGCATGTGTCCGGCGAGGCGGTGTATATCGACGACCGCCTGGAATTCCCCAACCAGCTGCACGTCTATGCGCGCACCGCCGACCGCGCCCACGCGCGCATCCTGCGCATCGACACCACGCCGTGCTATGCCTTCGAGGGCGTGCGTATCGCCATCACCCACGAAGACATCCCTGGCCTCAAGGACATCGGCCCGGTGGTGGCCGGCGACCCGCTGCTGGCCATCGACAAGGTCGAGTTCTTCGGCCAGCCGGTGCTCGCCGTGGCCGCCCGCGACCTCGACACCGCACGCCGTGCGGCCATGGCCGCCATCGTCGAGTATGAAGACCTGGAACCGGTGCTGGATGTGGTCGAGGCATTGCGCAAGAAGCACTTCGTGCTCGACAGCCACACCCACCAGCGTGGCGATTCCGCCGCTGCCCTGGCCAGTGCACCGCACCGCATCCAGGGCACCCTGCACATCGGTGGCCAGGAGCACTTCTACCTGGAAACGCAGATTTCCTCGGTGATGCCCACCGAAGACGGCGGCATGATCGTCTACTGCTCCACGCAAAACCCCACCGAAGTGCAGAAACTGGTCGCCGAAGTACTCGACGTGCCAATGAACAAGGTGGTGCTGGACATGCGCCGCATGGGTGGCGGTTTTGGTGGCAAGGAAACCCAGGCCGCCAGCCCGGCGTGCCTGTGCGCCGTGGTGGCGCGCCTGACCGGCCAGCCGACCAAGATGCGCCTGCCACGGGTCGAAGACATGACCATGACCGGCAAACGCCACCCGTTCTACGTCGAGTACGACGTGGGCTTCGACGACGACGGGCGCCTGCACGGCATCAACTTCGACCTGGCCGGCAACTGCGGCTACTCGCCCGACCTGTCCGGTTCGATCGTCGACCGCGCCATGTTCCACTCCGACAATGCCTACTACCTGGGCGATGCCACCGTGCACGGCCACCGCTGCAAGACCAACACCGCCTCCAACACCGCCTACCGCGGCTTCGGCGGCCCGCAGGGGATGGTCGCCATCGAGCAGGTGATGGACCACATCGCCCGCCACCTGGGCCGCGACCCGCTGGCGGTGCGCAAGGCCAACTACTACGGCAAGACCGAGCGCAACGTCACCCACTACTACCAGACCGTCGAGCACAACATGCTCGAAGAGATGACCGCCGAACTGGAAGCCAGCAGTGACTATGCCGAGCGCCGCGAGTCGATCCGCCGCTTCAACGCCAACAGCCCGATCCTGAAGAAGGGCCTGGCGCTGACCCCGGTCAAGTTCGGTATTTCGTTCACCGCCACCTTCCTCAACCAGGCCGGTGCGCTGATCCATATCTACACCGACGGCAGCATCCACCTGAACCACGGTGGCACCGAGATGGGCCAGGGCCTGAACACCAAGGTGGCACAGGTGGTGGCGCAGATCTTCCAGGTCGATTTCAGCCGTATCCAGATCACCGCCACCAATACTGACAAGGTGCCCAACACCTCACCGACCGCTGCCTCCAGTGGTGCCGACCTGAACGGCAAGGCAGCGCAGAACGCTGCGGAGATCCTCAAGAAGCGCCTGACCGAGTTCGCCGCGCGGCACTACCAGGTGACCGAGGAAGACGTCGAGTTCCGCAACGGCCATGTGCGCGTGCGCGACCAGATCGTCAGCTTCGAGCAGCTGGTGCAGCAGGCCTATTTTGCCCAAGTGTCGCTGTCCAGCACCGGTTTCTACCGCACGCCGAAGATCTACTACGACCGCAGCCAGGCACGTGGCCGGCCGTTCTACTACTTCGCCTTCGGCGCCGCCTGCGTGGAGGTGGTGGTCGACACCCTGACCGGCGAATACAAGATGCTGCGCGCCGACATCCTGCACGATGTGGGTGATTCGCTGAACCCGGCCATCGACATCGGCCAGGTGGAAGGCGGCTTCATCCAGGGCATGGGCTGGCTGACCACCGAAGAACTGGTGTGGAACGCCAAGGGCAAGCTGATGACCAACGGCCCGGCCAGCTACAAGATCCCGGCAGTGGCGGACATGCCGCTGGATTTGCGGGTAAAGCTGGTGGAAAACCGCAAGAACCCTGAGGACACCGTGTTCCACTCCAAGGCCGTGGGCGAACCGCCGTTCATGCTCGGCATCGCCGCCTGGTGCGCGATCAAGGACGCCGTGGCCAGCATCGCCGACTACCGCGTGCAGCCACAGGTGGATGCACCGGCGACGCCGGAGCGGGTGCTGTGGGGTTGCGAGCAGATGCGCAAGGCGGTGGCTGCAGCGCAACCTGCCGAGCCGGAGCTGGAAACCGTCACCCAGTAACTCCGCCGGCCCGCTTTTTGTAGGAGCGGCCTTGTGTCGCGAAAGGGCCGCGCAGCGGCCCCAAAAAACTGTACAGCAACATGGATTTCTGGGGCTGCTGCGCAGCCCTTTCGCGACACAAGGCCGCTCCTACACAAAGCGGACCGCGTTGTCCTGAAGAGGATCTGCATCATGCACCAATGGATCAACGCCCTCGCCGACCATCAGTCCCGTGGCGAAGCCTGCGTGCTGGTTACCATCATCGAGGAGCGCGGCTCGACCCCGCGCAATGCCGGCTCGAAAATGGTCGTCAGCGCCAGCGGCCTGTTCGACACCATCGGCGGCGGCCACCTGGAATACAAGGCCCTGCACATCGCCCGGCAAATGCTCGAAGAGCACCGCACCACCCCGCATCTGGAGCGCTTCAGCCTCGGTGCCAGCCTTGGCCAGTGCTGCGGCGGCGTCACTGTGCTGCTGTTCGAGCCCATGGCCGCGGTGCAGGCGCAGATCGCGGTGTTCGGCGCGGGCCATGTCGGCCGGGCTCTGGTACCCTTGCTCGCCGCGCTGCCCTGCCGGGTGCGCTGGATCGATTCGCGCGAGCAGGAATTCCCCGCCCTGATCCCCGACGGGGTGACCAAGGTGGTCAGCGAGGATCCGGTCGACGAAGTGGCAGAGCTGCCGCCAGGCTGCTACTGCATCGTCATGACCCACAACCACCAGCTCGACCTGGAATTGACCGCCGCCATTCTCAAGCGCAACGACTTCACCTGGTTCGGCCTGATCGGCTCGAAGACCAAACGGGTCAAGTTCGAACACCGCCTGCGCGAGCGCGGCTATGACGAGGCCGTGATGGCGCGCATGCGCTGCCCGATGGGCCTGGCCGAGGTCAAGGGCAAGCTGCCCATCGAGATCGCCGTGTCCATCGCCGGTGAAATCATCGCCACCTACAACGCCTGCTTCGGCCAGCACGACGCTGCCGCCAATGCCGGCCCCATTGCCCAGTTGCTGCCGCCCTCCCGGCGCAGCCAAGCCATTTGACGAGTGTGTTATGACCGTTACCCGCAAAGCCTACCGTGCCGCCATCCTGCACAGCATCGCCGACCCGGCCGAGGTGGGCCTGGAGGCTTCCCATGAATACTTCGAGGACGGCCTGCTGGTGGTCGACAATGGCCGCATCAGCGCCGTAGGCCACGCCGCCGAACTGTTGCCGACCCTGGACGCCGATATCCCGGTCGAGCACTACCAGGACGCATTGATCACCCCAGGCTTCATCGACACCCATATCCATTTCCCGCAGACCGGCATGATCGGCTCCTACGGCGAGCAGCTGCTGGACTGGCTGAACACCTACACCTTCCCCTGCGAAAAGCAGTTCGCCGACAAGGGCCACGCCGACCAGGTGGCCAAGATCTTCCTCAAGGAACTGCTGCGCAACGGCACCACCACCGCCCTGGTGTTCGGCAGTGTGCACCCGGAATCGGTCAATGCCCTGTTCGAAGAAGCCGAACGCCTGGACCTGCGCCTGATCGCCGGCAAGGTGATGATGGACCGCAACGCCCCGGACTACCTGACCGATACCGCAGAGTCCGGCTATACCGAAAGCAAGGCACTGATCGAGCGCTGGCACGGCAAGGGCCGCCTGCATTATGCAGTCACCCCGCGCTTCGCCCCGACCAGTACGCCTGAACAGCTGGCGCTGGCGGGCCAACTGCTCAAGGAACACCCGGGCGTGTACATGCACACGCACCTGTCGGAAAACCTCAAGGAAATCGATTGGGTCAAGTCGCTGTTCCCCGAGCAGAAGGGTTACCTGGACGTATACGACCACTTCGAGCTGCTGGGCGAACGCTCGGTATTCGCCCATGGCGTGCACCTGTGCGATGACGAATGCCAGCGCCTGGCCGAAACCGGCTCGGCGGTGGCCTTCTGCCCCACCTCCAACCTGTTCCTCGGCAGCGGCCTGTTCAACCTGCCCCAGGCCGAGCGCTTCAAGGTCAATGTGGGCCTGGGCACTGACGTTGGCGCCGGCACCAGCTTCTCGCTGCTCAACACCCTGAACGAAGCGTACAAGGTGATGCAACTGCAGGGCGCACGCCTGCACCCGTACAAGTCACTGTACCTGGCCACCCTCGGCGGCGCCCGCGCGCTGCGCCTGGACGACCGCATCGGCAGCCTGCGCCCGGGCAACGATGCCGACTTCGTGGTACTGGACTACAAGGCCACGCCACTGCTGGACTACCGCATTCAGCAGTCCAACAGCATCGAGGAAACCCTGTTCGTGCTGACCACCCTCGGCGACGACCGCACCGTGCGTGAAACCTACGCCGCTGGGCGTTGCGTGCACCAGCGCTAAGGTTCTTTTGCCAGACCCCGGTACAGTGCGCCGCCGATCGCAGCACCAATCAGCGGCGCCACCCAGAACAGCCACAGCTGTTGCAGGGCCCAGCCACCGACGAACAAGGCCGGCCCCGTGCTACGCGCGGGGTTGACCGAGGTATTGGTCACCGGGATCGAGATCAGGTGGATCAGGGTCAAAGCCAAACCGATGGCGATCGGCGCAAACCCCGCCGGCGCCCGGGCGTCGGTAGCGCCCATGATCACCACCAGGAACATCGCCGTCATCACCACTTCACTGACAAAGCCCGCCCCGAGCGTGTAGCCGCCAGGCGAGTGGTCGGCGTAGCCGTTCGAAGCCAATCCCGCAGACAGCTCGAAACCTGACTTGCCGCTGGCGATGAGGTAGATCACACCTGCCGCCAGAATGGCGCCGATCACCTGGGCGATCACGTAGGGCAGCAGCTCTTTGGCCGGAAAGCGCCCGCCCACCACCAGCCCGAACGACACCGCGGGGTTGAGGTGACAGCCGGAGATATGGCCGATGGCGAAGGCCATGGTCAGCACGGTGAGGCCGAAGGCGAAGGCGACGCCAAGTACACCGATGCCGATGGGGGAGCTGGCGGCGAGTACCGCACTGCCGCAGCCGCCAAGCACCAGCCAGAAGGTGCCGACCAGCTCGGCCCCCATGCGTTTACCGAGGGACATGCTCATGAGTCCATTCCTCAAGAAGTTGAACGCAACGAATGCGCAAGCCCAACTGCTTGATGAAGGTTTGCTCACAAGAATTTAGCAGACACCAGGCTAATGGCCAGAAATGGCTGGGCCGCTTCGCGCCCCATTTGCAGCACAAGGCTGCTCCTACAGGGGTTATGCGATGCCTGTAGGAGCAGCCTTGTGCTGCGAATGGGCTGCAAAGCAGCCCCCTTCAGTCAACCAGGCAAACGATCAACCCTTGGCAGAAACCTTGGGCTTTTTCAGCAAGTGCGAGAACACCGCGTGCAGGTCGTCCGAGGCACTCTCCTCGTCCAGGTTCAGCTTGCTGTCGATGTGGTCCATGTGGTGCATCATCAGGCTCACCGCCTGCTCGGCATCGCGCGCCTCGATGGCATCGATCAGCTGCATGTGCTCGTCATACGAGCAATGCGAGCGGTTGCCGCTTTCGTACTGGGCGATGATCAACGAAGTCTGCGACACCAGGCTGCGCTGGAAGCTGACCAGCGGCGCATTGCCCGCAGCCTCGGCCAGCTTGAGGTGGAATTCGCCGGAAAGACGAATGCCGGCACCACGGTCACCACGCGAGAAGCTGTCGCGCTCCTCCCGCACCATCTGCCGCAGCTCGTTGAGCTGCTCGAGGGTAGCGTGCTGCACGGCCAGTTCGGTAATGGCCCGTTCGACCATGCGCCTGGAGAAGAACACCTGACGGGCTTCTTCCACCGTAGGGCTGGCCACCACTGCGCCGCGGTTCGGCCGCAACAGCACCACGCTTTCATGGGCCAGCCGCGACAACGCGCGGCGAATGATGGTGCGGCTGACGCCGAAGATCTCGCCCAGCGCTTCCTCGCTCAACTTGGTACCCGGTGCCAGACGCTGCTCGAGGATCGCCTCGAAAATATGCGCGTAGACGATGTCGTCCTGGGTACCACTGCGGCCAGCCTTGCCGGTACGCGCAGGTTTCTTCAGAGGTTGCAGCTGTTCGTTCATGGGCTCTCGAGGCACGAAGGAAAGTATGGCGCCATTGTACACAGGCTGAGCCGTTTCTGCAGGTGGCCTTTTACCTATATAGCCGTTGTACGACGTATTTCGCACACAAAAGATAAAACATTATTTGCTTTATTTGTACACAAAAGCATAATCCACCGAGCAACTTCTTGACCAATAAGTCAACAAACCGGTCAGACGTCTGCCTTCCCTCGCGGAGCCGCCAAGTGCATTGCGCAGGCCCATGGTTCCAGAACAACAAGAAAGACTTGAGGAGTACTCGCTGTGGAAAGCCGCAAATCCGAAGCCCCTACGCTGGATCTTGCTCCACCGCTCGAAACGAGCTGGCTGGAGCGGATTTTCAAACTCAAGCAACACGGCAGCACCGTCAGAACCGAAATGATCGCCGGCGTGACCACCTTCATCACCATGGCCTACATCATCTTCGTCAACCCCAACATCATGGCCGACGCAGGCATCGACCACGGTGCCGCCTTCGTCGCCACCTGCATCGCCGCCGCGCTGGGCTGCCTGCTGATGGGCCTGTACGCCAACTGGCCGGTGGGCCTGGCGCCGGGCATGGGGCTCAACGCCTTCTTCACCTACACCGTGGTCGGCACCATGGGCTACAACTGGGAAACGGCACTGGGCGCAGTATTCGTCTCGGGTGTGCTGTTCATGTTCCTGACCTTGTCGAAAGTGCGCGAATGGTTGCTCAACAGCATCCCGGTCAGCCTGCGCCATGCCATGGGGGCCGGCGTCGGATTGTTTCTCGGGCTGATCGGCCTGAAGACGGCAGGCATCATCGTCGACAGCCCCGCCACGCTGATCAAGCTGGGCTCGCTGCATGAGCCAGGGCCGCTGCTGGCGGCGGTGTGCTTCCTGCTGATCGCCATCCTCAGCTACAAGCGGGTGTTCGGCGCGATCCTGATCAGCATCATCGGTGTCACCCTGGCCGGCTGGGGTCTAGGGCTGGTCAAGTTTGGCGGGGTGATGTCGATGCCGCCGAGCCTGGCGCCGACCTGGATGGCCATGGACGTGGCTGGCGTGTTCAACGTCAGCATGATCAGCGTGGTGCTGGCGTTCCTGTTCGTGCACATGTTCGACACCGCCGGCACGCTAATGGGCGTGGCGCAGCGAGCCAACCTGGTGGCACCGGACGGGCGTATCGAGAACTTGTCGAAGGCGCTGAAGGCTGACAGCGCTTCGAGTGTGTTCGGTGCCGTGGTCGGTGTGCCGCCGGTGACCAGTTATGTGGAAAGTGCTGCCGGTGTGGCCGCTGGTGGCCGTACCGGCCTGACGGCGGTGGTGGTCGGCCTGCTGTTCATTGCCGCCATGTTCTTCGCGCCATTGGCCGGAATGATTCCGGCCTATGCCACCGCGGGCGCACTGATCTACGTGGCAATGCTGATGATGGGCAGCATGGCGCATATCCACTGGGACGAGGCCACCGACAGCATTCCGGCGATCGTCACGGTGATCATGATGCCGCTGACTTTCTCGGTCGCTGATGGTATTGCCCTGGGCTTCATCAGCTATGTGGCATTGAAGGCAGGTACCGGCAAGTACAAGGAAATCTCCGCCAGCCTGTGGGTGCTGTGCGCAATCTTCATTGCCAAGTTCGTGTTCCTCTGAACCCTCCACATCCAAAAAGGGCGCTCCGGCGCCCTTCTCTTTTATTTAGCCGGTGCTGGTTTTTTCGCGAAGATGCCCGTTCGAGGGAGTTCAGCTGGCGTCACGCCTGAAGGAACGGTTTCCCGCACGCTTACAACCTCAAATGCCGCCGGCAAGATCGCTACTACATCAAATACATCCTTTTTATAACCTACACCGGGGACCAGATTAAGATCCTTGCGCACGAGTACCGGCAGGACAACACCATCGTCGTAGGCATTAGCGTATGTTTTGGCGTGTTCAGGGGTTGGCGCGACATAGAAGCCTTGCCCTTGGGCTTGCCTATGAGGCTCTGAATACACTGGCGATAGCCCCTTAGCCAATGAAGGAATATTTTTTCGGCTCGTCCCGTGCCAGCCTACCAGTTTTGTAAATACCCCCTTGTTAGCAACTGCAGCCAGAACCTCTACTCGCTTGGGCGGCTTTGCAACCCCCATCAGCCTTTTCCAAAGGCTATGACCGCTTGGATCCTGGTAATTCACTGGGTCGCCCTGGCAGTAGGCATACGCGTTCAAACCACCTTGATCGAACGGACTCAAGCTGTCCGGGCTGTTGAACCGCATCAAAGAGGGAATGAATGCTCGATAACCATTACCCAAGTGGTAATGCTCGGTGACTGGGTCCAGTTGTTCACCGTTGAAGCCGAGTACACCCTGATCAGGCAGATGGTAGCCATAGGGCGCATACGCATTTTTTGTGTCCATCAGGCTGGCTCCTCAACTTGGTAGCTGATCATCCCAGATGAACCAAAAAGAGAGTACTGGCAGAAATGTGAGTGATTTGACCTGATATAAAAAACGCAGACGAAAAAAAGCCCGCCAGTGTGAGAGCGGGCCAAAGGACCTACGAAGATTCTTCTAGCGACCAACTAGCTTCCACGATAGGTCGAATAGCTGTACGGCGAGATCAGCAGCGGCACGTGGTAGTGCTCCTGCTGCTCGTCGATACCAAAGCGCAGCACGACGACATCCAGAAACGCCTGGGCCGGCAACTGCACGCCGCGGGCACGGTAGTAGTCACCGGCGCTGAACTGCAGCTGGTAGACGCCAGTGCGATAATCGTCGCCCTGCAGCAGCGGCGCATCGACGCGGCCATCGCTGTTGGTCAGGGCGGTGTTCACCAGCTCAAGCTGCTGGCCTTCGACACGGTACAGCTCGACCTTGATCGAGCTGCCCGGGCAGCCATGCGCGGCATCCAGTACGTGTGTGGTCAAACGTCCCATTGCTTGTCGCCTCTTGTTCAATCTGTGGGCAAAAAATACTCAGCCGTCGCACCAGCATAGCGCCTGCGGCAGGCGGGAATGACGTCATTAAGACATTCCGAGCCAAGATTGTACACAATTTTTTCAACCCATCTGTCGCCCGCAGCGATTCTTGCCCCTGAGCGACCCACCGATCGCAAAGATAGGCCTGGTAACGACACCAACGTCATTAGCTGACCAATCAGGCAGGTTTCTTGCACTGTTTTTCCAGGTCGCTGCGAGGCGACAAAAGGGAAGAAATGCGGAAAAACAGGCTTACAAAAGATTTCAGAAGTTGTATACAATCAGCCCATCCGGTGGTGCGACATCCCGACGCGGTCCGCCCACCCCCGCACAAACGCACAAGAAGGAAGACTGCAGTGAGCGCTGACTACCCTCGCGACCTGATCGGTTACGGCAACAACCCTCCTCACCCGCAATGGCCGGGCAACGCTCGCATCGCGCTGTCTTTCGTCCTCAACTACGAGGAAGGTGGCGAACGCAACATCCTGCACGGTGACAAGGAGTCCGAAGCGTTCCTCTCGGAAATGGTCGCCGCCCAGCCACTGCAGGGCGTGCGCAACATGAGCATGGAATCGCTGTACGAGTACGGCAGCCGTGCCGGCGTGTGGCGCCTGCTAAAGCTGTTCAAGGACAGCGGCGTGCCGTTGACCATCTTCGCCGTGGCCATGGCCGCCCAGCGCCACCCCGACGTGATCCGTGCCATGGCCGAGGCCGGTCATGAAATCTGCAGCCACGGTTACCGCTGGATCGACTACCAGTACATGGACGAGGCCCAGGAGCGCGAGCACATGCTCGAAGCCATCCGCATCCTCACCGAAATCACCGGCGAGCGCCCGCTGGGCTGGTACACCGGCCGCACCGGCCCGAACACCCGTCGCCTGGTGATGGAGGAAGGCGGCTTCCTGTATGACAGCGACACCTACGACGACGACCTGCCCTACTGGGAGCCGAACAACCCTACCGGCAAGCCGCACCTGGTGATCCCCTACACCCTCGACACCAACGACATGCGCTTCACCCAGGTACAGGGCTTCAACTGCGGCGAGCAGTTCTTCCAGTACCTGAAGGACGCCTTCGATGTGCTGTACGCCGAGGGCGCCGAAGCACCGAAAATGCTGTCCATCGGCCTGCACTGCCGCCTGGTCGGCCGCCCGGCGCGCCTGGCCGCACTGAAGCGCTTCGTCGATTACGCAAAAAGCCATGACCAGGTCTGGTTCGCCCGTCGCGTGGACATCGCCCGCCACTGGCACGCCACCCACCCGTACAAGAAAGAGAACGCCTGATGACCGCCTTCAAGACCCTCAAGCCATCCGCCCTGGACCGCGACGCCTTCGTCAAGGCCTTCGCCGACATCTACGAGCACTCGCCGTGGGTAGCCGAAAAAGCCTATGACCTGGGCCAACTGGGCGAACTGGACGAGATCGAGGCGCTGCACCAGCGCATGAGCGACATCCTGCTCAGCGCCAACCACGCCGACCAGTTGGCGCTGATCAACGCTCACCCGGACCTGGCCGGCAAGGCCGCCATCCAGGGCGAGCTGACCGAATCGAGCACCAACGAGCAGGCCGGCGCCGGTATTCACCAGTGCACCGCCGAAGAGTTCGCCCGTTTCACCGAACTGAACGACGCCTACAAGGCCAAGTTCCAGTTCCCGTTCATCATGGCGGTAAAAGGCAGCAACCGGCACCAGATCCTCGCCTCCTTCGAAAAACGCATCCACAACGATGCCGATGCCGAATTCAAGGAAGCCCTGGCGCAGATCAACCTGATCGCCCTGTTCCGCCTGCTGCAGCTGTAAAGCCGCCGCAACGCTTGAGCCTTATCCAGAACAACGAACATAGAAGAGATATCCGCATGCGCACCCTGATGATCGAGCCCCTGACCAAAGAAGCCTTCGCCCCCTTCGGAGACGTGATCGAAACCGACGGCAGCGACCACTTCATGATCAACAACGGCTCGACCATGCGCTTCCACAAGCTCGCCACGGTCGAAACCGCCGAGCCTGAAGACAAGGCGATCATCAGCATCTTCCGCGCCGACGCGCTGGACATGCCGCTGACCGTGCGCATGCTGGAACGCCATCCGCTGGGCAGCCAGGCTTTCATCCCGCTGCTCGGCAACCCCTTTCTGATCGTGGTCGCGCCAGTTGGCGATGCACCTGTATCAGGTTTGGTCCGAGCCTTCCGCAGTAATGGCAGGCAGGGCGTTAATTACCATCGCGGCGTCTGGCACCACCCGGTGCTGACGATCGAAAAGCGGGATGACTTCCTGGTGGTTGATCGCAGTGGTTCCGGCAACAACTGCGACGAGCATTACTTCACCGAGGAACAGATGCTGGTCCTCAATCCCCACCAATAAGAAAAGGTCGGTCATTCAAGGGCATTGCCCGAGCGGGTGACCGGCAAGAGGTACATACTGTGGAAGCACACCTTCACGAATGGCTGAACCTGAGCATTCGCTGGGTTCACATGATCACCGGTGTCGCCTGGATCGGTGCATCGTTCTACTTCGTCTGGCTGGAGAACCACCTGAACCGAAGCAACCCGCGCGATGGGTTGTCGGGTGATCTCTGGGCAATTCACGGCGGTGGTATCTACCACCTGGAGAAATACAAGCTCGCCCCCCCGAAAATGCCCGAGAACCTGCACTGGTTCAAATGGGAGGCCTACTTCACCTGGATGTCCGGTATTGCCCTGCTGTGCGTGGTGTTCTACTGGAACCCGACCCTGTACCTGCTGGCCCCTGGCAGCACCTTGAGCGGTGCCGAAGGCGTGGCCATCGGTATCGGCTCGCTGATCGCCGGCTGGTTCATCTACGACTTCCTGTGCGACTCGCCCCTGGGCAAGAAGCCAGCGCTGCTCGGTGCAGTACTGTTCGTGCTGATCATCGCGGCATGCTGGGGCTTCAGCCTGGTGTTCAGCGGCCGTGGTGCGTACCTGCACACCGGCGCGATCATCGGCACCATCATGGTCGGCAACGTGTTCCGCATCATCATGCCGGCCCAGCGCCAGCTGGTTGCGGCGATCGAGAACAACCAGACCCCAGACCCGGTACTGCCGGCCAAGGGCCTCCTGCGCTCGCGCCACAACAACTACTTCACCCTGCCGGTGCTGTTCATCATGATCAGCAACCACTTCCCGAGCACCTACGGTAGCCAGTACAACTGGCTGATCCTGGCCGGTATCGCAGTAGCCGCGGTCCTGATCCGCCACTACTTCAACACCCGCCACGACAGCAACAAGTACGCCTGGACCCTGCCGGTCGGCGCACTGGCGATGATCTGCCTGGCCTATGTCACCGGCCCGAAACCGATGGCCGTCAGCCCTGAGCAAGCCGCGGCGAAGGTCGAGTACCAGCCACTGCCCGCGACCGCTGTAGGTGGCAAGACCGCCGCCGAGCAACGCGCCGAAGACGCCGCCAAGGCTGCCGCAGCGCCGGCCGCGCCGGCCGAAGCCCCTGCCCAGGCCAACGCCCAGGCTGGCGGCGAGAGCTTCGACAAGATCCACAATGTCATCCAGGAACGCTGCACCGTGTGCCACTCGTCCAAGCCGACCAGCCCACTGTTCAGCGCCGCCCCTGCCGGCGTGATGTTCGACACCCCGCAGCAGATCCAGGCCCAGGCCGCGCGCATCCAGGCGCAAGCGGTCGCCAGCCAGATCATGCCGCTGGGCAACATCACCCAGATGACCACCGAAGAGCGCAAGCTGGTCGGTGACTGGATCGCCAAAGGCGCCCCGGTCAACTGAAACACAATTGTCGGGATAACACCGCCCCCTGTGGGAGCGGGTTCACCCGCGAAGAGGCCGGCACTCCCGGCCTCTGTTTCAAGACATATGCAACAAGCAAGCATCGAGCGTTCAGCGTCAGGCGGGAACCCCAGGCTCTCTTTACAGCGAGCCTGCCGCCTGAGGCCGGCGCTTGGATCCGAGAATAAAAACAAAACTCGAGGTGCTGCATGTCCGAGTCACGCAAGGCGTACATCCCTGTTGCGCCGCCGCGCGAGCCCTTGCCCCTGTTCCAACTGATCCTGGTTGGCCTGCAACACGTTCTGCTGATGTACGGCGGCGCGATCGCCGTGCCGTTGATCATCGGCCAGGCCGCCGGGTTGTCCCGTGAAGAAGTCGCTTTCCTGATCAACGCCGACCTGCTGGTCGCTGGCGTCGCCACCATCATCCAGTCCTTCGGTATCGGCCCGGTGGGCATCCGCATGCCGGTGATGATGGGTGCCAGTTTCGCTGCCGTCGGCAGCATGGTGGCCATGGCCGGCATGCCCGGGGTGGGCCTGCAGGGGATCTTCGGTGCGACCATTGCCGCCGGGTTCTTCGGCATGCTGATCGCGCCGTTCATGTCCAAGGTCGTACGCTTCTTCCCCCCCCTGGTTACCGGCACGGTGATCACCTCGATTGGCCTGTCGCTGTTCCCGGTGGCAGTCAACTGGGCCGGTGGTGGCCAACAGGCAGATACCTTCGGCTCGCCGATCTACCTGCTGGTGGCCGGCCTGGTACTGGCGGTAATCCTGCTGATCAACCGCTTCATGCGCGGTTTCTGGGTCAACGTGTCGGTGCTGGTGGGCATGGGCCTGGGCTACATCCTGGCCGGCTCCATCGGCATGGTCGACCTGTCGGGCCTGAACGACGCACCGTGGCTGCAAGTGGTGACCCCACTGCACTTCGGCATGCCGACCTTCAGCCTGGCGCCGATCCTGTCCATGTGCCTGGTGGTGGTGATCATCTTCGTCGAGTCCACCGGCATGTTCCTGGCCCTGGGCAAGGTGACCGATCGTGAAGTTACCCCAGGGATGCTGCGTCGCGGCCTGCTGTGCGATGCCGGTGCGTCGTTCATCGCCGGCTTCTTCAACACCTTCACCCACTCCTCGTTCGCACAGAACATCGGCCTGGTGCAGATGACCGGGGTGCGCTGCCGCTATGTCACCATCGTGGCCGGTGCACTGCTGATCCTGCTCAGCCTGCTGCCCAAGGCGGCCTTCCTGATTGCCTCGATCCCGCCAGCGGTACTGGGCGGCGCGTCCATCGCCATGTTCGGCATGGTCACCGCCACCGGGATCAAGATTCTCCAGGAGGCGGACATCGGCGACCGTCGCAACCAGCTGCTGGTTGCAGTGAGCGTCGGGTTCGGGTTGATCCCCGTGGTACGTCCGGAGTTCTTCGCCCAGATGCCCCAGTGGATGGAGCCCATCACCCACAGTGGCATCGCCATGGCCACGGTCAGCGCCCTGGTGTTGAACGTGCTGTTCAACATCCTTGGTGGTGCCGACCGCGCGGTGCACAACGAAGCCTGTCACCAACATTGAGCCAGACGGGGCGGCGCATGGCCGCCCCGCATTCACACAGGCAGTAAACGCAACACCGTCGGCCCGCCGGAATGGGCCGCCCGGGGCGCCTGCGCGCCAAATAAACCGCCAACAAAAACAATAAGTCCGGGAATCACAACATGAAGCGCATCACCACGTCCCTGTTGCTGGGCAGCAGCCTGCTGGCCACCCTCCCCTCGCATGCAGGCGAATGGCTGCAATGGCACGGCGAAAGCCTGACCTACCTGTACGGCAAGGACTTCAAGGTCAACCCTGATATCCAGCAGACCATCACGTTCGAGCACGCCAACAAATGGAAGTACGGCGACACCTTCATGTTCGTCGACAAGATCTTCTACAACGGCAAGGCCGACGCCAGCAAAGGCGTCACCACCTACTACGGCGAGTTCAGCCCACGCCTGTCATTCGGCAAGATCTTTGACAAGAAGCTGGCCTTCGGCCCGATCAAGGACGTACTGCTGGCCATGACCTACGAGCGCGGCGAAGGCGACAACGAGGCCTACCTGATCGGCCCAGGTTTCGACCTGAACGTCCCCGGCTTCAACTATTTCACCCTGAATTTCTACGTGCGCAACACCGAGGGCAGCCGCCCGGGTGACAACGTCTGGCAGATCACCCCCGGCTGGTCCTACACCATCCCCGTGGGCAGGTCCGACATTCTGATCGACGGCTACATGGACTGGGTCACCGACAATGACCAGACCCGCCGTGGCACCTACCACGCCAACCTGCACTTCAACCCGCAGGTGAAGTACGACCTGGGCAAAGCGCTGAACCTGGGCGCCAAGCAGCTGTACGTGGGCTTTGAGTACAGCTACTGGAAGGACAAGTACGGCATCGACAGCCGCGGCAATCTGGAAAGCAACCAGAGTGTCGCCAGTGCGCTGATCAAAGTGCACTTCTAGAAAACTGACCAAACGCACAAGTTTGTTCCACTCTGCTCCAGGACGGAGCACTTGAGGCAAGGCGCGCAAGCCAGTAATCTGCGCGCCCCCTCGATCAGGGCAGAACGGATTCTGCCTGCGTTTACTGACCGCTCAGTCAATGAATACGGGCGGTTGGCCAACGTGTTGCCAGCCTGAAAGACCCTTTTCATCCGTTCAGAACGAAGTCGAGCAGGAAGGTTTTGCCAGCCCAGGAAAGTTGGCTCAACCCTTGCCAAACAGCTGTGGCCTATCGAAAAAAGCTGACTCAAAAGACAAAAAGCGCCAATAACGAGCGCTGACAACAGATCAATCAAGGGAGCGACATTCGCAATGCGTACCATCAACAGCCTGATCCTCGCCGGCGGCCTGCTGGCCTGTGGCACCACCTTCGGCGGCGACCTGCTGCAATGGCAGAACAACAGCCTGACCTACCTGTGGGGCAAGAACTTCAAGGTCAACCCGTCGATCCAGCAAACCGTGACCTTCGAGCACGCTGATGGCTGGAAGTACGGCGATAACTTCATCTTTGTCGACAAGATCTTCTACCAGGGCCAGAAAGATGAGGGCAACGGCCCGAACACCTACTACGGCGAAATCAGCCCGCGCCTGTCGTTCGGCAAGATCTTCGACCAGAAGCTGGCGTTCGGCCCGGTCAAGGACGTACTGCTGGCGATGACCTACGAGTTCGGTGAAGGTGATACCGAGTCTTACCTGATCGGCCCTGGCTTCGACCTGGACATCCCAGGCTTCGACTACTTCCAGCTGAACTTCTACAACCGCACCACCGACGGCAGCCGCGCCGGCGACAACGTGTGGCAGATCACCCCGGTGTGGTCGTACACCATTCCGGTCGGTTCGTCCGATGTGCTGATCGACGGTTTCATGGACTGGGTGGTGGACAACGACGAGAACCGCCGCGGCACCTACCAGGCCAACCTGCACTTCAACCCGCAGATCAAGTATGACCTGGGCAAGGCCTTGCACCTGGGCGAGAAGCAGCTGTATGTGGGTGTGGAGTACGACTACTGGAAGAACAAGTACGGCATCAAGGATTCCGATGCCTTCACCACCGACCAGAACACCATGAGCTTCCTGCTCAAGGTTCACTTCTGATCGGAGCATAGGGGCTGCTGCACAGCCCTTCGCGGCACAAGGCCGCTCCTACAGGTACGGCACAGGTTTCGGAAACTGTGTATTCCCTGTGGGAGCGGGCTTGTCCGCGAACCGGGGCAAAGCCCCGGCCATGCAAATCAGGTGGCCGGCCGAACCGCCCGCCACAATTTCCCCGCAATGCCCACCACGGCCAGCACCACGGCACCGGCCACAACCCCCACACCGCCGTTCAGCAGTGCCACGGTCAACGCCCCGCCACGCCCTTCGCTAAATGCCTCGATCGCATGATGCAGAGGTGCGATGCCATGCACCAGGATCCCGCCACCAACCAGGAACATGGCCGCCGTGCCGATCACCGACAGGCTCTTCATCATGTATGGCGCGGCACGCAGAATGCCGTTACCCACCGCCCTGGCCAGGCGTGATGCCTTGCGGGTCATCCACAGCCCCAGGTCATCGAGCTTGACGATACCGCCCACCAGCCCGTAGACGCCGATGGTCATGACCACCGCAATACCCGACAGCACGACGATCTGCTGGGTCAACGGCGAGTCGGCAACGATGCCCAGGGTGATGGCGATGATTTCTGCCGATAGGATGAAGTCGGTACGTACCGCGCCCTTGATCTTGGCTTTCTCGAACGCCACCAGGTCGACATTGGCATCGGCCACCGCCTCCTTGAGCGCTTCGTGCTCGGCGTCAGTCTCGGCCTTGCTGTGCAGGAACTTGTGCGCCAGCTTCTCGAAGCCCTCGAAGCAAAGGTAGGCACCGCCCAGCATCAGCAACGGCGTCACCGCCCAGGGAATGAACGCACTGATCAGCAGCGCCGCCGGCACCAGGATGGCCTTGTTCACCATCGAGCCCTTGGCTACTGCCCACACCACAGGGATCTCGCGCTCGGCACGTACCCCGGTGACCTGCTGGGCATTCAGCGCCAGGTCATCGCCCAGCACGCCTGCGGTCTTTTTCGCCGCCACCTTGGTCATCACCGAGACGTCATCGAGCACAGTGGCGATGTCGTCGATCAGTACCAGTAGACTGCTTCCTGCCATGTTTGCCTGCATCCAGAAGAGTGAGTGCCCAGGATTCTAGCCCAAAGCCGCTGCCTTGAGCGCCCGTCGAGCCCGGTGCTACCATGCCCGATCCCTCTTAGAGGTGGCCAGACACGAGGAAGATCCCTGACCATGAGCACCATTCGCGAGCGCAACAAGGAACTGATCCTGCGCGCGGCCAGCGAGGAATTCGCCGACAAGGGCTTCGCCGCCACCAAGACCAGCGATATCGCGGCCAAGGCCGGCCTGCCCAAGCCGAACGTGTATTACTACTTCAAATCCAAGGACAACCTCTACCGCGAGGTCCTGGAAAGTATCATCGCGCCGATCATGCAGGCGTCGACCCCGTTCAATGCCGACGGTGACCCGAAGGAAGTGCTGAGTGCGTACATCCGCTCGAAGATCCGCATTTCGCGCGACCTGCCGCATGCGTCCAAGGTGTTCGCCAGCGAGATCATGCACGGTGCCCCGCACCTGTCGCCGAACCAGGTAGCGCAGCTGAACGAGCAGGCGCGACATAACATCGAGTGCATCCAGCGCTGGATCGACCGCGGGCAAATCGCCCATGTGGATGCGCATCACCTGATGTTCAGCATCTGGGCAGCGACCCAGACCTATGCCGATTTCGACTGGCAGATCTCTGCCGTGACCGGCAAGGCCAAGCTGGCCGACAGCGACTATGACGCGGCGGCGGAGACCATCATCCGCATGGTGCTCAAGGGGTGTGAGCCTGAGCTAGCCTGACAGGGCCAGTGGGGCTGCCTTGCAGCCCTTTCGCGACACAAGGCCGCTCCTACAAGGGATCGCGTACTACCTGCGATCCCTTGTAGGAGCGGCCTTGTGTCGCGAAAGGGCCGCAAAGCGGCCCCAGCCATCTTCAGCCTTACGCCGCTACCCCGGCATCCGCCTTCAACCCCACCTCCTCGATCGCACTGATCGCGCACTGCTCGTCGATATCCGACGTATCCCCGCTGATCCCTACCGCACCCAACACCTTGCCGTCCTGATCACGCACCAGCACACCACCCGGCGCCGGCACCACCGGTCGCTCGCCCAACCCGTTCAGCGCGGCAAAAAATGCCGGCCGCTGCTGCGCGTCCAGCGCCAGCAGGCGCGACCCCTTGCCCAGGGCAATCGCCCCCCAGGCCTTGCCGGTAGCCACCTCCGGCCGGATCAGGCTGGCGCCATCCTCGCGCTGCAGCGCCAGCAAGTGGCCGCCGGCATCGAGCACCGCCACGGTCAGTGGCGCGGCGTTGATCTTGCGGCCCGCCGCCAGCGCGGCATTCACCAGGCTGACCGCGACTTTCAGGTTCAAAGCGTTCATGGAAAGGTCCTCTTCTTGTTGTGAGAAGCCCTGAGGGCAGGTGAAAAACCGATAAGCCAATAGAACACAACTGAATCTTTTTTTGTATACAATAAATTGAAACGATCGTATGCGAGATTGCAAACGCCCGTTTTCACGGGCGCTTGAACGAAAGCGGCCTCGTCCGACGAAAACCCGTTGACCTGAGCGGCCAGCCGTGAATACACTCTGGCACAAAGCAAGTTGTATACAATTACAAAATCGATGAGGCACAAACCATGAGCAAAATGAGAGCAATCGATGCAGCCGTTCTGGTCATGCGCCGTGAAGGTGTAGATACCGCGTTCGGCATCCCGGGGGCTGCCATCAACCCGTTGTACTCGGCCCTGAAGAAAGTCGGTGGCATCGATCACGTCCTCGCTCGTCACGTCGAAGGCGCCTCGCACATGGCCGAGGGTTACACCCGTGCCAACCCAGGCAACATCGGCGTGTGCATCGGCACCTCCGGCCCAGCCGGCACCGACATGGTCACCGGCCTGTACAGTGCCTCCGCCGACTCCATCCCGATCCTCTGCATCACCGGCCAGGCCCCACGTGCCCGCCTGCACAAGGAAGACTTCCAGGCTGTCGACATCACCAACATCGTCAAGCCGGTCACCAAGTGGGCCACCACCGTTCTGGAGCCGGGCCAGGTGCCTTACGCCTTCCAGAAGGCCTTCTATGAAATGCGCACCGGCCGCCCAGGCCCGGTACTGATCGACCTGCCGTTCGACGTGCAGATGGCCGAAATCGAATTCGACATCGACGCCTACGAACCGCTGCCAGTGCACAAGCCGTCCGCCACCCGCGTACAGGCCGAAAAAGCTCTGGCCCTGCTCAATGACGCCGAGCGCCCGCTGCTGGTAGCCGGTGGCGGCATCATCAACGCCGACGCCAGCGACAAGCTGGTCGAGTTCGCCGAACTGACCGGTGTACCGGTAATCCCGACCCTGATGGGCTGGGGCACCATCCCGGACGACCACGCACAGATGGTCGGCATGGTCGGCCTGCAGACTTCGCACCGCTATGGCAACGCCACCCTGCTGAAATCCGACCTGGTGTTCGGTATCGGTAACCGCTGGGCCAACCGCCACACCGGTTCCGTCGACGTCTACACCGAAGGCCGCAAGTTCGTGCACGTGGACATCGAGCCGACCCAGATCGGCCGCGTGTTCACCCCGGACCTGGGTATCGTTTCCGACGCTGGCAAGGCACTGGACGTGTTCCTCGAAGTGGCCCGCGAGTGGAAAGCCGCTGGCAAGCTGAAGTGCCGCAAGGCCTGGCTGGAAGACTGCCAGGAGCGAAAGGCCACCCTGCAGCGCAAGACCCACTTCGACAACGTGCCGGTCAAGCCGCAGCGCGTCTACGAAGAAATGAACCAGGTATTTGGCAAGGACACCTGCTACGTCAGCACCATCGGTCTGTCGCAGATCGCCGGTGCGCAGTTCCTGCACGTGTACAAGCCACGCCACTGGATCAACTGCGGCCAGGCCGGCCCGCTGGGCTGGACCATCCCTGCCGCCCTCGGTGTGGTCAAGGCCGATCCAAAGCGCAAGGTGGTCGCGCTGTCGGGTGACTACGACTTCCAGTTCATGATCGAAGAACTGGCGGTGGGCGCACAGTTCAACCTGCCGTACGTGCACGTACTGGTGAACAACGCCTACCTGGGCCTGATCCGTCAGGCGCAACGTGGCTTCGACATGGATTACTGTGTACAACTGGCGTTCGAGAACATCAACTCGACCGACGCCGCCACCTACGGTGTCGACCATGTCGCCGTGGTCGAAGGCCTGGGCTGCAAGGCCATCCGTGTATTCGAGCCGGCCGAGATCGCCCCTGCCCTGCTCAGGGCACAGAAGATGGCCGAAGAGTTCCGCGTACCGGTGGTGGTCGAAGTGATTCTCGAACGTGTGACCAACATTTCCATGGGCACCGAGATCAACGCGGTCAACGAGTTCGAAGACCTGGCCCTGGTCGGCAACGACGCGCCAACCGCCATCTCGCTGCTGGACTGATCGCCTGACGCCCCCGTGCCGGCCCCTACCTCAGGGCGCCGGGGGCCTTCATCGCTAGGAGACACAACATGCCTCGCTTCGCTGCCAACCTGTCCATGCTGTTCACCGAACAGGACTTCCTGGCCCGCTTCAAGGCTGCCGCCGATGCTGGTTTCAGCGGCGTAGAGTACCTCTTCCCGTACGATTTCAGCGCTGCCGAGATCAAGCAGCAGCTGGACGCCAACGGTCTGACCCAGGTGCTGTTCAACCTGCCGGCGGGCGATTGGGCCAAGGGTGAGCGCGGTATCACCTGCCACCCTGACCGCGTCGAGGAGTTCCGCGCCGGTGTCGACAAGGCCATCGAGTACGCCAAGGTGCTGGGCAACACCCAGGTCAATGCCCTGGCCGGCATTCGCCCACAAGGCCCGGACTGCGCCACCGTGCGCAAGACCTTCGTGGAAAACCTGCGCTACGCCGCCGACAAGCTGAAAGCCGCTGGGATCCGCCTGGTCATGGAAATGATCAACACCCGCGACATCCCTGGCTTCTACCTGAACACCACCAAACAGGCCCTGGAAATCCAGGCCGAGGTTGGCAGCGACAACCTGTTCCTGCAGTACGACATCTACCACATGCAGATCATGGAAGGTGACCTGGCTCGCACCATGGAAGCCAACCTGAAACTGATCAACCACATCCAGTTGGCCGACAACCCCGGCCGCAACGAGCCAGGCACCGGCGAGATCAACTACCGCTTCCTGTTCGAACACCTGGACCGCATCGGCTACCAGGGCTGGGTGGGCGCGGAGTACAAGCCACTGACCACCACCGAAGCGGGCCTGGGCTGGCTGAAGACCCATAACGCTATTTAAGGACCACACGCTCCTACACGGGGCCGCGTTGTCTGCTCCATCGAGATTCAACAAATACAACGAGGTAATCTCTCATGGCTAAAATCGGTTTCATCGGCACCGGCATCATGGGCAAGCCCATGGCTCAGAACCTGCAGAAAGCAGGTCACAGCATCTTCATTTCCACCCACCACGACGCTGCCCCGGCCGACCTGATCGCCGCCGGTGCCGTGGCCCTGGCCAACCCGAAGGAAGTTGCCCAGGAAGCCGAGTTCATCATCGTCATGGTCCCCGACACCCCGCAGGTCGAGAGCGTCCTGTTCGGTGACAACGGCGTGGCCGAAGGCGTGGGCCCGAACAAGGTCGTGATCGACATGAGCTCGATCTCCCCTACCGCTACCAAAGCCTTCGCCGAGAAGATCAAGGCTACCGGCGCTGCCTACCTGGATGCCCCGGTGTCCGGCGGCGAAGTCGGTGCCAAGGCCGCGACCCTGAGCATCATGGTCGGTGGCTGCCCGAAAGCCTTCGAGCGCACCCTGCCGCTGTTCGAAGCCATGGGCAAGAACATCACCCGCGTCGGTGGCAATGGCGACGGCCAGACCGCCAAGGTGGCCAACCAGATCATCGTTGCCCTGAACATCCAGGCCGTTGCCGAAGCCCTGCTGTTCGCCGCCAAGAATGGTGCCGACCCGGCCAAGGTACGTGAAGCCCTGATGGGCGGCTTCGCCTCGTCGAAGATCCTCGAAGTGCACGCCGAGCGCATGATCAAGGGCACCTTCGACCCAGGTTTCCGCATCAACCTGCACCAGAAGGACCTGAACCTGGCCCTGCAAGGCGCCAAGGAACTGGGCATCAACCTGCCCAACACCTCCAATGCACAGCAAGTGTTCAACACCTGCCAGGCCCTGGGCGGCGGCAACTGGGACCACTCGGCGCTGATCAAAGGCCTGGAGCACATGGCCAACTTCTCGATCCGCGACGACAAATGATCTAGATCCGGGGGCTGCTGCGCAGCCCTTTCGCGACGCAAGGCCGCTCCTACAACGGATCGCGGTCCCCTGTAGGAGCGGCCTTGTGTCGCGAAAGGGGCGCAAAGCGCCCCCAAAATCTCAGATCCAACACCTTTGAACCTGCGACCACAGCTTCAAGGGTGGCACCGAGCAACACCCGCCCCTGGTTCGGCCTGCACGGAGGCAGTTCCAGGGGCGTTTTTGATTCTGCAGAACAACAATAATTGGGAGCCTGCCATGTCGGTCGATCCGCAAAAACTTCTCCGCGAGCTGTTCGACACAGCCATCGCCGCCGCCCACCCCCGTCAAGTCCTCGAACCCTACCTGCCCGCCGACCGCAGCGGCCGGGTCATCGTCATCGGTGCCGGCAAGGCCGCAGCCGCCATGGCCGAAGTGGTCGAGAAGTGCTGGCAGGGCGAAGTCTCCGGGCTTGTTGTCACACGGTACGGTCACGGTGCCAACTGCCAGAAGATCGAGGTGGTCGAAGCCGCCCACCCGGTCCCCGATGCCGCCGGCCTGGCCGTGGCAAAACGCGTGCTGGAACTGGTCAGCAACCTCAGTGAAGACGACCGCGTCATCTTCCTGCTGTCCGGCGGTGGCTCAGCACTGCTGGCCCTGCCCGCCGAAGGCCTGACCCTGGCCGACAAGCAGCAGATCAACAAGGCACTGCTGAAATCCGGCGCCACCATCGGCGAGATGAACTGCGTGCGCAAGCACCTCTCGGCGATCAAGGGCGGCCGCCTGGCCAAGGCCTGCTGGCCGGCCACGGTGTACACCTATGCCATTTCCGATGTCCCGGGCGACCTCGCCACGGTGATCGCCTCCGGCCCTACCGTGGCCGACCCGAGCACCTCGGCCGATGCCCTGGCCATCCTCAAGCGCTACAACATCGAAGCGCCCAAGGCCGTTATCGACTGGCTCAACAACCCCGCCTCGGAAACCGTCAAGGCCGACGACCCGACCCTGGCCCGCAGCCACTTCCAGCTGATCGCCAAGCCCCAGCAGTCGCTCGAAGCCGCCGCGGTCAAAGCCCGCCAGGCCGGGTTCAGCCCGCTGATCCTCGGCGACCTGGAAGGCGAATCACGCGAAGTGGCCAAGGTGCACGCCGGTATCGCCCGGCAGATCGTCCAGCACGGCCAGCCGCTCAAGGCACCCTGCGTGATCCTGTCCGGCGGCGAAACCACCGTGACCGTGCGCGGCAATGGCCGTGGCGGGCGCAATGCCGAGTTCCTGCTCAGCCTCACCGAAAGCCTGAAAGGCCTGCCGGGCGTGTACGCCCTGGCCGGTGACACCGACGGTATCGATGGCTCGGAAGAAAACGCCGGCGCCTTCATGACCCCGGCCAGCTACGCCCGCGCCGAAGCCTTGGGCCTGTCGGCCAGCGACGAGCTGGACAACAACAACGGCTACGGCTATTTCGCCGCCCTGGATGCGCTGATCGTCACCGAGCCGACCCGCACCAACGTCAACGACTTCCGCGCCATCCTGATCCTCGAGACTGCCCAATCATGACGCCTGATAAAAAAGTAAAGATCCTCGCCACCCTCGGCCCTGCGATCAAAGGCATCGACGACATCCGCCAACTGGTAGAAGCCGGGGTGAACATCTTCCGCCTCAACTTCAGCCACGGCGAGCATGCCGACCACGCCCTGCGCTACCAGTGGATCCGCGAAGTCGAGCAGCAACTGAACTACCCACTGGGTATCCTCATGGACCTGCAAGGGCCGAAGCTGCGCGTCGGCCGCTTTGCCGACGGCAAGGTGCAGCTGCAACGCGGCCAGGCCCTGCGCCTGGACCTGGACAACACCCCGGGCGACAGCCGCCGGGTCAACCTGCCGCACCCCGAGATCATCGCCGCCCTCGAGCCGGGCATGGACCTGCTGCTGGACGACGGCAAGCTGCGCCTGCGCGTCACCGCCAAGCACAGCGACGCCATCGACACCGAAGTGCTGGCCGGTGGAGAGCTGTCCGATCGCAAGGGTGTCAACGTGCCGCAAGCGGTGCTCGACCTCTCCCCGCTCACCGAGAAAGACCGCCGCGACCTGGCCTTCGGCCTGGAGCTGGGCGTGGACTGGGTGGCCCTGTCGTTCGTACAGCGCCCCGAAGACATCACCGAAGCACGCCAGCTGATCGGTGACCGTGCCTACCTGATGGCGAAGATCGAAAAGCCATCGGCAGTCGAACAGCTGCAAGCCATCGCGGAGCTTGCGGATGCGATCATGGTGGCCCGTGGCGACCTGGGCGTGGAAGTGCCGGCCGAAAGCGTGCCGCAAATCCAGAAACGCATCATCGGCACCTGCCGCCAACTGGGCAAACCGGTGGTGGTGGCCACCCAGATGCTCGAATCCATGCGCTTCTCGCCAGCGCCGACCCGCGCCGAAGTCACCGACGTGGCCAACGCCGTGGCCGAAGGTGCCGATGCGGTGATGCTGTCGGCCGAGACTGCCTCGGGTGAGTACCCGCTGGAAGCCGTGCAGATGATGAGCAAGATCATCCGCCAGGTGGAGAACGGCCCGGACTACCAGGCCCAGCTCGACGTTGGCCGGCCGAAGGCCGAGGCCACCGTATCGGACGCCATCAGCTGCGCCATCCGCCGTATCAGCGGCATTCTGCCGGTGGCGGTGCTGGTCAACTACAGCGAGTCGGGCGCCTCGACCCTGCGCGCGGCACGCGAGCGGC
Organism: Pseudomonas sp. 13159349; assembly: GCF_013305685.1. NCBI lineage: Bacteria > Pseudomonadati > Pseudomonadota > Gammaproteobacteria > Pseudomonadales > Pseudomonadaceae > Pseudomonas > Pseudomonas sp. 13159349. The sequence continues at coordinate 4,155,617 of NZ_CP045553.1, forward strand.
CACGGGCACCGATCCTGAACCTCACCCCGAACCTGGCCACCGCGCGTCGCCTGAGCGTGGCGTGGGGCGTGCACTCGGTAGTCAACGACCGCCTGCGCCAGGTGGACGAGGTTGTATCCACCGCACTGGAGATTGCCCAGGCACAAGGCATGGCCAGCCGTGGCGACACGCTGCTGATCACCGCCGGTGTGCCTTTCGGCAAACCAGGGTCGACTAACACGCTGCGGATCGAGACCTTGATCTGAGATTTCGGGGGCGCCTTGCGCCCCATTCGCAGCGCAAGGCTGCTCCTACAAAGGGACCGCGAAAACCTCCCGCTGCGCGGTCCCTTTGTAGGAGCAGCCTTGTGCTGCGAATGGAGGGCAAAGCCCTCCTCGTACACAGAAACACCACAACTGCGGAAAACCCAAGGCCCAAAGAGGCCCACCGCGCCCCATCAACCTCACTGACTGCCCCGATGTACACCAAAAATTTCGTCAACCCGTGCCCCGACTGGGCCACGGCGTTACTCAACGGCTTCAGCCAGGTGCTGCTGCTGCGCAACCCCCTGTGCGGCCTGTGCTGCCTGCTGGCCATCCTGCTGACCGCCCCCGGCCTGGTCGGTGGCGCCCTGCTCGGCGCCCTGGCCGGCCTGCTCACCGCCCAGGCTCGTGGCTACGACCGTGCCGACCGCCAGGCAGGCCTGTACAGCTACAACGGCGTACTGATCGGCATCCTGATCAGCGCCGTGCTGCCCTGGTCGGTCATCCTGCCGCCACTGATCATCGCCGCTGGCGGCCTGTCCAGCATCATCACCCACCAGTGGCGCAAGCGCGGCGGCAAGCTGCTGATCGCCTACACCGCACCCTTCGTCCTGCTTGGCTGGGCCGTATTGCTGATCGCCAGCCCCTCGCCCAGCGGCTTCGTCGAAGCCGACCCGCTGTACGCGTTGGCGCGCGGCGTGGGCCAGATCTTCCTGCTCGACCAGCCGCTGGCCGGTCTGCTGATCGTCATCGGCATATTCATCGCAAACCCTTATGCCGCAATGTGGGCGGTGATCGGCTCGGCCATCGGCGGCGGCGTGGCACTGTTCGCCGACCAGGCGCAAGCCGCCTGGCTGGGCCTGTATGGCTTCAACGCTGCACTGGCAGCACTGGCGTTCAGCAGGCAAGAAGAGCGGCCGTGGGTAACAGTGTTGGCGATCGTGATGGCAATCGCTGTGCAAAGGACTACCGCGAGCCTGGATCTGCCTCTGCTGACAGCCCCTTTCGTCGTCGCCTGCTGGATCCTTGGCGTCGCCCTGGCTCGGTTGAAACGACATCAATCGCATCAAGACCTGACGCAACGTAGCTGAAGATTACTTAGCTCTCCTGCGAACCTCTGGTCCGCGCCACTTCAGCGACCGGATCTGTGGCGTAAAAGTTGCTGCGCCGATGCAGGCAGGGATTGGCCATTCCCCCGGGTTGGGCGCTCGCTGCTCCTGGGAACAGGGCGTCGACGTAGGTGTCAACGTCGAACCGGGTTAATGTAAAACCAGCCCTAGTGAGCCCGTCGACTGCTTCCTGGGGAACAGTCGACTGCGGAATATACAACTCGCCAGACCGATAAAAAGACTCGGAGCTCATGTAGGACTCGAACGCCGAACGCTCGGTGCGTCGTGCTCCGAGGATCTTCTTACCTGCCCCCATGAACTCGAAGTGTTCAAAATTGCCGTCCTTCAGCCGATACACGGAACGTCGCTGCTTGAGACTCTCGAGTCGACCCAGCGGTTTAAGATAGCCCCGTAGCTGCGGCTTCGGCAGGTCGAACTTAATCAACAGTTTGGTAAGGCCAGTCCTGGCACGGCCAGAAGGGTCGTGAAAATTAACGGGATCGCCAGAACAGTACACATAGCCATTGATTCCGCCCGCAGCGAATGGGCTCAGGCTGTCAGGGCTCAGGAACCGCATGATGGCCGGGATATACAACCTGAGCCCGTTGCCCAGGAAGTAACCCTGTACTACTGGGTCGAACCACTGCCCCACGAACCGCAGTGCGCCGACAGCCTGCTGCGAGGAAAGCTGTCCATAGGGCAGAAAAGACCATTCCCCTTGGCGCGAGCCTCGCTCGGCGACGATACTACCAACCTCATCAACCTGCAGCAGAGTTGTCTTGCCCGGACTCAGCAGCGAAAGCGGGACATCGGACATAGTGTTCGCTCCATACTCGATCGATTTTGCGCCCAATGATGCCCACTGGCGTAACTGAGGAAAACTATCAGTTCTATCAGGTCTGCCATGTGCCCCCACTCCCGTTACTTACCAAGACCCTCTAGGCTTGGCATTTTTTACCCGCGGAACCCGAGCCCATGTCCACCCCACAATCCCTGCGTGAACGCCTCTACATAATGGTCTTCCAGACCGACACCGTAGCCGGCCGGCGCTTCGACAAGATCCTCCTGCTGATCATCCTGGCCAGCCTGGTTACCGTCATCCTCGACAGCATCGACGAAGTGCACCAGGGTTACGCCGGCCTGCTGGCGGGTGTCGAGTGGGGCTTTACCGCGATCTTCCTGGCCGAGTACCTCACCCGCCTGTACTGCTCGCCCAAGCCTTTGCGCTACGCATTCAGCTTTTATGGCCTGGTCGATCTGCTGGCGATCGTGCCGGGGATCATCGCGCTGTACTACAGCGACGCCCAGTACCTGCTGATCATCCGCGTGATACGGATGCTGCGGATCTTCCGTGTGCTCAAGCTCAGCCCGTACCTCAAGCAGGCCCATTACCTGATGGAGGCGCTGCGCGGCAGCAAGCAGAAGATCATCGTGTTCCTGGTGACGGTATCGACCCTGGTGACGGTGTTCGGCACCTTGATGTATGTGATCGAAGGGCCTGAGCATGGCTTTACCAGCATTCCCAAGGGTATCTACTGGGCCATCGTTACCCTGACCACGGTAGGCTTTGGCGACATCGTGCCGAAGACCCCGCTGGGGCAGGTGCTGTCGTCGCTGGTGATGATTACCGGTTATTCGATCATCGCCGTACCGACCGGGATCTTTACCGCCGAGCTGGCCAATGCCATGCGCGGGGAGCAGCTGCAGCATGATTGCCCGACTTGCAGCAAGAAAAGCCATGAGCATGGCGCGGCGTTCTGTTCGCGGTGCGGGAATGTGCTGTTTCCCAAACAATGATTCCGCCTGTTCCGGCCCTGTCGCCGGCAAGCCCGCCCGCACAGGATCACCACAGGCCCGAACCCTGCGCTGTCTCTGTAGGAGCGGGTTTACCCGCGAAAGGGCCGGCACAGGCAGAAGCATAACCAAAGTGTTTTTTGTTCTTTAACCCCCACAAACCCACCCGCTATAGTCGCAGGCAAACTGCCAACACCTTCTCGATAACAAGGAAGCAACGTGAAAAAACTCTTCACCGCCTCGCTGCTCGCCGCAGGCCTTGCCCTGGGCAATTTCGCCCAGGCTGCCCCCACCCTGCTCAACGTTTCCTACGACGTGATGCGCGACTTCTACAAGGACTACAACCCGGCCTTCCAGAAGCACTGGGAAGCCGAGCACAACGAGAAGGTCAACGTGCAGATGTCCTTCGGCGGCTCGAGCAAGCAGGCGCGAGCGGTGATCGATGGCCTGCCGGCCGATGTCATCACCATGAACATGGCCACCGACATCAATGCCCTGGCCGACAACGGCAAGCTGGTGCCGGACAACTGGGTAACCCGCCTGCCGAACAACAGCGCGCCGTTCACCTCGGCCACTGTGTTCATCGTGCGCAAGGGTAACCCCAAGGCGCTGAAAGACTGGCCCGACCTGCTCAAGGATGGCGTACAGGTGATCGTACCCAACCCCAAGACCTCGGGTAACGGCCGCTACACCTACCTGTCGGCCTGGGGCTATGTGCTCAAGCAAGGCGGTGATGAAAACAAGGCCAAGGACTTTGTCGGCAAGCTGTTCAAGCAGGCGCCGGTATTGGACACCGGTGGCCGCGCCGCCACCACCACCTTCATGACCAACCAGATCGGCGACGTGCTGGTGACCTTCGAGAACGAAGCCGAGATGATCGCCCGCGAGTTCGGCCGCGACCAGTTCGAAGTGGTCTACCCGAGCGTGTCGGCCGAAGCCGAGCCGCCGGTCAGCGTGGTCGACAAGGTGGTGGCGAAGAAAGGCACCCAGGCAGCGGCCGAGGAATACCTGAAGTACCTGTGGTCGCCAGCCGCACAGGAAATCGCCGCACAGAACTACCTGCGCCCGCGTGATGCGACGGTACTGGCCAAGTACACCGACCGCTTCCCGAAAGTGGACTTCCTGTCGGTGGAGAAGACCTTTGGTGACTGGCGCACCGTGCAGAAGACCCACTTCAATGATGGTGGGGTGTTTGACCAGATCTACACCAACAATCAGTAATTGATGCATGCAGGTCCGGCCCTATCGCCGGCAAGCCAGCTCCCACAGGGACTCCACAGTACTCAAGACCTGTGCAGTACCTGTGGGAGCTGGCTTGCCGGCGATAGGGCCGGTACAGGCAACATCAGACCTGGCGGAATACCAGAGCCTTCAAGCCCCCCGCCGGGTCCACGTCAGGAAACTCCGGCGGGTTCTCCAGCCGCTCGACAAATGCCAGCGACGGCGCCTGCTCCGCCATCCCCTCGATCAGAAACTCTGGCCCGATGCCCGGGTCGTTCACGCATGCCAGCACCGTCCCGCCCTCGCTCAACAACTCCGGCAAGCGCCGCAGAATCTTCGCGTAATCCTGGGTCAGCACAAAACTGCCGCGCTGGAAGGTCGGTGGGTCGATGATGATCAGGTCGTAAGGCCCGTACTTGCGCACCTTGCCCCACGACTTGAACAGCTCGTGCCCCAGGTAGGCCACCCGCGACGCATCGTGGCCATTGAGGCGGTGGTTGTCGCGGCCCCGGGACAACGCCGACTTGGCCATGTCCAGGTTAACCACCTGCTGGGCGCCACCGGCAATCGCCGCCACCGAGAAACCGCAGGTGTAGGCAAACAGGTTCAGCACGCGCTTGCCCGCCGCCTGCTCGCGAACCCAGCGCCGACCATAGCGCATGTCGAGGAACAGGCCATTGTTCTGCCGCACGCCCAGGTCCAGCAGGTAGGCCAGCCCATCCTCGACCACCTCGCGCTGCTGGCACGGTTCGCCCAGCAGCCACTGGCCCGGGCTGTCGGGCAGGTAGCGATGCTGGAGAAGGATGGCTTGACCAGTCCACTGTGGACGCTCGGCGAGCGTGAGCAGCATGGATTCCAGTTCGGCTAGCTGGCCGTCAGGCGGCTCACGGAACAGGGCGACCGACAGCACGCCTTGCAGCCAGTCCACGGTGACCTGCTCCAGGCCCGCCCAGCAGCGGCCGCGGCCGTGGAACAGGCGGCGGGTTTCCTGCGGGGCAGGGTCGAGGGCGGCGAGCAGGTGTTGCTCCAGAGTCTGGATCGGCGAAGTCATCATGGGTCGCAAGCTGGCAAAAGCGGCATTCTACCTCCAGAGGGCGCTTCGCGCCCTATCGCCGGCAAGCCAGCTCCCACAGGTCCTGCGCAAGCTTTGAGAACTGTGCATTACCTGGGAGCAACTTGTACTGCCTGTACTGGCCTCATCGCCGACAAGCCAGGCTCCTATAGGTACTGCGCATGGCTTGAGCCCGATGCGGTCGAAGTGGGAGCTGGCTTGCCGGCGATAGGCCGCAAAGCGGCCTCAATGGCCCTTGACCGCTATCGTCCTGGGCCGGAACCACCACCCCTGCTGCATCCCCGCCGCCGCCAGCAGGATCAACGCCACCCCCAGCCACTGCAACGGTGCCAGCCGGTGCCCGAACGCCACCCAGTCCACCAGAATCGCCGCAATCGGGTAGATGAACGACAGCGCCCCGGTCAACGCCGTGGGCAAGCGCTGGATGGCGCTGTACAGCAACACATACATCAAGCCGGTGTGCACCATGCCCAAGGTCACCAGGCTGGCCAGCGCCGGCACTTCACCCGGCAACCCGCCAAGCTTGACCCACGGCGCCAGCAACAGCGCACCCGTGGCCACCTGGATCAGCGCGATCAGGTGCGGTGGCGTGCCACTCAGGCGTTTGATGATCAACGCCGCGATGGCATACAGGAAGGCCGCCCCCAGCGCCAGCGCAATGCCCAGCAAATAGTCCTCGCCGCCACCCTGCCCCGCGCCATGGGCACTGACGATGGCCAGCATGCCGAGGAACGCCACGCTCAGCCAGGTGACCTTGGCCAGGGTGATCTTCTCGCCCAGGAACACCGCCGCCAGCCCCACCAGCATGAACGGCTGCACGTTGTACACCGCCGTGCCGATGGCAATCGATGCCCGCGAGTAGGAGGCGAACAGCAACACCCAGTTGCCGACAATGGCCACACCGCTGGCAATCGCCAACAGGAACGCCGTACGGCTTATCGCGCCAGGCCGCAGAAAGCCGAACCCCGCGCAAATCGCCAGCAAGGTCACGGCACCGAACACGCAACGCCAGAACACCACCTCCAGCACCGGCTGGCCAGATACCAGCACGAACCAGCCGATGGTCCCGGAAATCAGCATGGCGGCAACCATTTCCAGCGAGCCACGACGCAATGAACTGTCCATCTCAAACCTCCTGTTGACGATGGCAACAGTATGCAAAGGTTGTCGGCGAGCCTTCCAGCGCATAACGAAGGAAGATTGGCCAGTTTGCCTTTACTATCAAGGCAAATAACGCGAATAACCTGATTGAGGTGACCATGACCGATGCCATCGACCAACTGCTGATCAACGCGCTGATGGAAGACTCGCGCCGCTCGCTCAAGGCCCTGGCGCAGATCAGCGGGCTGTCTTCACCCAGCGTCAGCGAACGCCTGCGTCGCCTGGAGGAACGCGGCGTGTTGCGCGGTTACACCGTAGAGGTCGACCCACGCGCCTTTGGCTACCAACTGCAGGCCATCGTACGCATCCGCCCGCTACCCGGGAAGCTGCAGGAGGTGGAACGGCAGATCATCGCCATTCCCGAATTCACCGAGTGCGACAAGGTAATTGGCGAAGACTGCTTCATTGCCCGCCTGCATGTTCGCTCGATGGAGCAACTGGACACCCTGCTCGACCGCCTCTATACGGTGGCCGAAACCAATACGGCGATCATCAAGAAGACACCGGTCAAGCGGCGGTTGCCGCCGATGGATTGAATCTGCCTGTGCGGGCCTCTTCGCGGGTAAACCCGCTCCCACAGGATTTCGACCGACCTGAATGCTACGGGGTACTTGTGTGCGGGTTTACCCGCGAAGAGGCCAGCACAGGAAAAAGTTGACCAATTTTTGTACACAAGAATGTCACCTTAAGTGCCGTTTTTGTGTGCACTTTTCAAGATTGCGCCCCAATAGGTTACACACTTCCCACAAATTATTCTGACCAAACGATCAACAAAATTACCTTCGGGAAATTTAAATCTGTTCATTTGGTCAACTTATACTCTCTTCATTTCATGAACTTACAACTCAACAAGGTAAGTTCAAAATGATGGCCAACTGAAGTTTGCTTTTTCCTTGGCATGGAACTCGCTTTTGTGTGTTCGTGTTTTGTATACAAACCAAGCAAAACATAAATACACAAGAACCCGCGACGCCGACTCAACATCGGCCGCCGCGCCCCAAACCCTGAGATGCCAACGCTGCACCGACGAGATGGCGAGCCCGTGCGCATGCCCGCTCATCGCAGTCCACGTGCATCAGGAGCCCGCCGGAATGAGTACCAGCTTCGACCTTGCCCCTGAACTATCCGTCGCCAGCACCCACCCCGCGTCCACTCTCGCCGGCAGCCAGCCGGAACTCGCCCTGAGCCCGCGCCTGCATAACCGCGACCTCGCGCCGACGCGCATCGAAGGTCGCCGCTGGGGCGGCTACAGCATCTTTGCGCTGTGGACCAATGATGTGCACAACATCGCCAACTACTCGTTCGCCATGGGCTTGTTCGCCCTCGGCCTGGGTGGCTGGCAGATCCTGCTGTCGCTGGCCATCGGCGCGGCGCTGGTGTACTTCTTCATGAACCTGTCCGGCTACATGGGGCAGAAGACCGGCGTACCATTCCCGGTCATCAGCCGCATCGCCTTCGGCATCCATGGTGCGCAGATTCCGGCGTTGATTCGTGCGGTCATCGCCATCGCCTGGTTCGGCATCCAGACCTACCTGGCTTCGGTGGTGCTGCGCGTGCTGCTCACCGCTGTATGGCCGCAAATGGCAGCCTACGACCACGACAGCATCCTCGGCCTGTCGAGCCTGGGCTGGGTGTGTTTCGTGTCGATATGGCTGGTGCAGCTGGTGATCCTGGCCTATGGCATGGAGATGGTGCGCCGCTACGAGGCCTTTGCCGGCCCGGTGATCCTGCTGACCGTCGCCGCCCTGGCGGTGTTCATGTACTTCAAGGCCGACGCCCGCATCGCCTGGTCGGTTGCCGAACCGCTGACCGGCTATGAGATGTGGCGCAACATATTTGCCGGCGGCGCGCTGTGGCTGGCGATCTACGGCACCCTGGTGCTGAACTTCTGTGACTTCGCCCGCTCCTCGCCATGCCGCAAGACCATCCGCGTCGGCAACTTCTGGGGCCTGCCGGTGAACATCCTGGTGTTCGCCGTGATCACCGTGGTGCTGTGCGGCGCGCAGTTCCAGATCAACGGCCAGATCATCGACAGCCCGACCCAGATCGTCGCGGCCATCCCAAGTACAGCGTTCCTGGTACTGGGCTGCCTGGCCTTCCTGATCGTGACGGTGGCGGTGAACATCATGGCCAACTTCGTCGCCCCGGCCTTCGTCCTCAGCAACCTGGCACCGCGTCACCTGAACTTCCGCCGCGCCGGGCTGATCAGCGCCACCCTGGCGGTGCTGATCCTGCCGTGGAACCTGTACAACAGCCCACTGGTGATCGTGTATTTCCTGTCCGGCCTGGGTGCCCTGCTCGGCCCGCTGTACGGGGTGATCATGTCCGACTACTGGTTGCTGCGCAAAGGCTGCATCAACGTGCCGCAGCTGTACAGCGAAGACCCGGCTGGCGCCTACCACTACACCAAGGGCATCAACCTGCGCGCCGTGGCCGCCTTCGTGCCGGCCGCCCTGCTGGCCATCGTCCTGGCCCTGGTGCCCAACTTCCATGGCGTGGCGCCATTCTCCTGGCTGATCGGTGCCGGCATCGCCGCCGCACTTTACCTGCTGATCGCCCCACGCAAACACCAATACCAGGACGTCAGCGGCGAATGCATCGCCGTGGACCACAGCAGCCATTGACCAGGGAGGACTACCCATGCGCATTCTGATCGCCAACGTCAACACCACCGAAGCCATCACCGAAGCCATTGCCGAACAGGCCCGTGCGGTGGCAGCGCCCGGCACGGAAATCATCGGCCTCACCCCATGGTTCGGTGCCGAGTCGGTGGAAGGCAACTTCGAAAGCTACCTGGCCGCCATCGCGGTGATGGACCGGGTACTGGCCTACGAAGGCCCTTATGATGCCGTGATACAGGCGGGTTACGGCGAACATGGCCGCGAAGGCTTGCAGGAACTGCTGAACGTGCCGGTGGTGGACATCACCGATGCAGCCGCCAGCACGGCGATGTACCTGGGCCATGCCTACTCGGTGGTGACCACCCTGGACCGCACCGTGCCGCTGATCGAAGACCGCCTGAAGCTCTCCGGCCTGTATGACCGCTGCGCATCGGTGCGGGCCAGCGGGCTGGCGGTGCTGGAGCTTGAAGCCGACCCACAGCGCGCCGTGGAGGCGATTGTCGAGCAGGCGGAACGCGCCGTGCGTGACGACAAGGCCGAGGTGATCTGCCTGGGTTGCGGCGGCATGGCCGGTTTGGACGAGCAGATCCGCCAGCGCACCGGCGTGCCGGTGGTGGATGGTGTGAGTGCGGCGGTGACCATGGCCGAATCGCTGGTGCGCATGGGCTTGAGTACCTCCAAGGTCCGTACCTATGCCACGCCACGGGTGAAGAAAGTGGTGGGTTGGCCGATGCGGTTCGGGCGCTAACCTTCTATTTGCCTGTGCCGGCCCTTTCGCGGGCTTGCCCGCTCCCACAGGCCCCCACCGCTCTCAAGGGCTGCGCTGTACCTGTGGGAGCGGGCAAGCCCGCGAAGAGGCCGGTACAGGCAAACCATCACCAGCGGATCAGGTCGGGCAACTATGCGCACCGTCATTCAGGCCCTGACGCACGTTGCGGCTGAGCAGGCTGGCCTTGCCGTCGTGCCAGGTCAGGGTCAGGACGTAGAGGGTGTCGAAGTCGTCGCCGCTCCAGTCCTCGGTGATCACCCGCTTTTCACCGAGGGCCTTGCCAGCCACGGCATTGATCAGGTCAGGGAGGTAGCCATGCGACCAGGCGGTGTACACGGTCGCGTTACGGTACTTGTCGCGCAGCAGCTCTTCGGCCAGCGCGTCGGTGTCGTTGGCGCCATAGTCGATGTTTACCGGCAGGCCCAGGCGAATGGCGCTGGGGCTGATGGTCATCAGCGGGCGAATGTAGCTGTAGCTTTGGTCCTTGCTGCCTTCCTCGACATGCCGCGAGGGGTTGGCAGCGAACACGTAGTCGGCCTTGCCAAAGCGCTCGGGGAGCAGGGTAGCCAGGTCCAGCGCACGGTTGAGGCCCTGGCAGTTCAACTGGCCCAGCCCCTCGCCCGGCTTCTCGGCGTGGCGCAGGAACACAAGGGTCTGGGTGCCATCCACCGGTTGCGCCCGGCTTTCGACTGCTTCCAGCGCCAGCGGTACGGCTATGGCTGTAAGCGTCAGGCTCAGCAACCAGTGACGACGACGGCGGAAGAATGTTGGCAACTTCATCAAAACAGGCCCATGTGGCAGAAAGAATCGGGTAGACCCGCCACATCACCCCGCCAACAGCACCGCGGGGCATCCTTGTAGTGAATGCCATCCTTGGCAACGAGTGAGGGTGAGAGTGCCCTGAACCCGTTTGGTTCCTCCCTGGAGGTGGATGCCGTTCCCTAGGCAAGGCTTAGATTAGAGGATGGGTGTTGCTGAAATGTGTCCGTTCGTTACTCGTTGCTCTCGCTGATTACCGTTACGGTGGCCCAGCTGCTTGTTCCATAGAGACAGAGTCGAGAATGGTTACATCAAATACCTGCTCGATAACCTGCTTTGGGCCTTGATTCAGACTCCAGGTGAAGAACACCAGAAAGCCCAGCAAGAACACGAAGAGAATCGAGCCCACGAGACTTTGTGCCACACCCGACCATATGGCTCTTACCCTTTGCGCAGGCGGGAATACGCAGCCTCGAATGCTGCCTTCAGTTCCGAACGGGTCTTTCGGGAGTTGGTAACCACACTCGCCAGTTCGCGTGGTAACGAGATTTCCATTCGCGCGCCTGATGCCACCAACAGCGCGTTCGCTTTGCGTACCACCCGTGAGGAAAAATGCGATTTCATGGATAGGCTACCCTCTTCACTCAGTGAGTCTGCAAGGTTAGCCGTACCCGGGAGGCACCTCAATCAGACACTGGCCGACAGCGCGTGTAGTCCTTTTCCTCAATCATCCCGTGTCAGCACTTCCAGCAATTCGATCTCGAAGGTCAAATCCGAATTCGGCGGAATCGCCCCCACGCTGCGTTCGCCATAGCCCAGGTGCGCCGGTACCAGCAACTTGCGCTTGCCGCCAACGCGCATACCCATCAGGCCTTGATCCCACCCCTTGATTACCCGACCAGTGCCGATCACGCACTGGAACGGCTTGCCGCGCGACCAGGACGAGTCGAACTCGCTGCCGTCGGCCAGCCAGCCGGTGTACTGGGTGGTGATCAGGGCGCCTTTGACGGCGGCTTTGCCATCCCCCTCCACAAGGTCGATGATCTGCAGTTCTTGGCTCACGGGGCATACTCCAACGCTGGAAACAAAGCCGCCCTTTTCTCAGGAATGCACCGGTTTGGCAAGTTCGCGTGGCGTTTCGTGCTGGCGCATCGATCACAGCACGCCGCCTGAATCAGCCGAGCTGCTCGAAGGCTTCCTGGCCAGTCAGTTCCTTGGTCTGGTTGGCGAAGCAATACCAGGCGGGTTTCTGTTCGACGAAGATCTGCAAGTCAAAATGCCATTCCTGGTCGCCGTCGAGCAGGCCGACCGGCACGGCGTGGAAGTCATTGGCCTTGAGCCGGTAGTACAGGTGCGTGCCGCACTGGCCGCAGAAGCCGCGCTGGGCCCAATCGGAAGACTCATAGATGCTGGGCGCGCGCCCTTCGATCACCGGTGGCTGGCTGCAATGCACCACCAGCAATGGGCCGCCGGTCCATTTGCGGCACATGCTGCAGTGGCAGGCGCTGATATGGGTATTGTCGACGGTGACCTTGAGCCGGGTGGCGCCGCACAGGCAGGTGCCGTGTTTTTCCAGGGCCATGGCTGGCTCCTTGAGCGGAAGATGGGCCAGCAAGTATAGATGCCTGTACCGGTCTCATCGCCGGCAAGCCGGCTCCCACCCCGACCGCGCCGTTCTAAGGCCAGTGCAGTACCTGTTGGAGCTGGCTTGCCGGCGATGAGGCAGGCACAGGCAGCACAAGACAGTTGCCCAAGGTCAGATGTACACCGTACCGCGCAGGTACAACGCCGCCCGCCCGCTGATGATCACCCGGCCGTTACCCGGCACTTCGCACTGCAGCTGCCCTTTGCGCACCCCACCCTGCTCGCAGCTCAGCACGTTCCTACCCAGACGCTCGGCCCATATCGGCGCCAGCGAGGTGTGCGCCGAGCCAGTCACCGGGTCTTCGTTCACGCCGACCCGCGGGCCGAACCAGCGGGTGACGAAATCAAAGCCACGGCCTGCCGCGGTAACGGCGATACCGCGCACATCGAAGGCCAACAGCGCAACGAAATCCGGCTTCAGGGTGTCGAGCAACAGGGCGTCATCGATCACCACCACATAGTCGTCACTGCGGTACAGCGCCTGTGCCTGGCCCAGGCCCAGCGCCTGCAACAGGCCCGGCAGCATGTCCACGGCGACCGGCTGCTTGGCCGGGAAGTCCATGGCCAGCAGCCCGTCAGCGTTGCGGCTGACCCGCAGCTCGCCACTGCGGGTGTTGAAACGCAGCACCTGCGCCTGCTCGCCCAGCTGTTCGAACAGCACATAGGCCGAGGCCAGGGTGGCATGGCCGCACAGGTCGACTTCCACGGTCGGGGTGAACCAGCGCAGGTCGAAGGTTTCGCCGTTGCGCACGAAGTAGGCGGTTTCCGAGAGGTTGTTCTCTTCGGCAATGCGCTGCAGCACGTCGTCCGGCAGCCAGCTTTGCAGTGGGATCACTGCCGCCGGGTTGCCCCCGAACGGCTCGGCGGAAAACGCATCGACCTGGAAGATTTCAAGTTGCATGCACACACTCCTTGTTGCCCGATCGCTGCCAGGCAGATGTATGAAAAGGGTTACTGGCGTACCGGAGTCAATACGGCTTCGCCGGCAAAGAACGCCTGCAGGTTGCGCAGCACCAGGGTCACCGTATCGCGCGCCGCCTCCGGCGACTGGCCGGCCACGTGGGGGGTGAGCACGGTGTTGCCAAGGGCCTTGAGAGCATCGGGTACAGCCGGCTCGTCGTCGAACACATCCAGTGCCGCACCAGCCAGCTGGCCATGCTGCAGCGCGGCCACCAGGGCCTGGGTGTCGACCACGCTGGCTCGGGCGATATTCACCAGGTAGCCCTCGGCCCCCAGGGCCTCGAGCACCTGTGCATCGACCAGGTGACGAGTGTTGGCTCCCCCGGGGGTTGCCACCACCAGGATGTCGACGGCGTCGGCCAGGTGCTGCGGGCTGTCGTACCAGGTGTAGGGCACATCCTGGCGCGGCGTGCGGCTGTGGTAGCTGACGGGCATGGCGAAGCCCAGATGGGCGCGCCTGGCGATGGCCAGGCCCACCGCACCAAGGCCGAGAATGCCAAGGCGCTTGCCACTCACCGAGGGGCTGATCACCCGGTTCCATTCGCCCCGGCGGGTACTGGCATCGGCGCGGGGAATGTCGCGCAACAGCGCCAGCAGCAGGGCGAGGGTGTGGTCGGCGACCGCTTCGGCATTGGCCCCGGCGCCGTTGGTGACAGTGATGCCGCGCGCAGCGGCCGCGGCCAGGTCAACCTGTTCGTAGCCAGCACCGATCACGCAGATGATCTGCAGTTTGGACAGCGTGTCGATTTCGCTGGCAGTCAGGCCCAGCGGGCCGCGGGTGAGCACAGCATCTACTTCATGGGCATGGCGCTGGATGGCCTCGGCCCGCAGTTGCGGCGAAGGGGCACGGATCAAACGGTAGCCGGCCTGCTCCAGCATGGGCAGGTAATCATCGACGGTTTCCACCAGCACCAGGACTGTCTTGTGCATGCCACCTCCGGGTCAGTTCGAGGCGACATTATGCGGAGTCACCGGCCAGTACAGTCAACCGAAATAAAGAGGTGAAACTGCACTGTTCTGCTTAGCTCTGCTCTGCTCTGCTCTGCTCTGCTCTTGCTCTTGATCTTGATCTTGATCTTCGCGACTTCAGGAGGCCGAGCAGAGGTCTTGCGGAGGGAGGTGACGGGCATGGATGCCCGTCAAGCGCTGAGGCCCCATGGATGGGGCCTGCAGCGCGTACTCCCGGGAGCAAGACCGGCGCGAGGGAACCCCGGAGCGCAGCGGAGGGGCCGGATGATGGGAGCGCAGCGTTTTTTGGTTACTTTTTGCCGCGTTTGGCAAAAAGTGACTCGCCGTAAGGGCGAAAAGGTGAGTATGCGTCGCCATCGTAAATGGACTATGCGCGAGATCAAGACCAGTACTTTTCCGCTCTTCGCTCTTCGCTCGCCGCTTTCAAGCGTGGGCATCAACAACAAGGTTAACATTCATTTTCGAAGGTGGCGCTTATTCACCTTTCCGCCCTTACGGCGGGTCACTTTTTGTCAAACGCGACAAAAAGTAACCAAAAAACGCTGGCTCCTATCATCCGGCCCCTACGCTGCGCTCCGGGGTTCCCTCGCTACGGGCCTGCTCCCGGGAGTACGCGCTGCAGGCCCCATCCATGGGGCCTCAGCGCTTGACGGGCATCCATGCCCGTCACCTCCCTCCGCAGTCCCTTCGCTCGGCCTCCTGAAGTCGCAATCGGTGGCGCCTGGACTACCGCGCGCTTAAAAGCAAAAGCAAAAGCAACGGCAACGGCAACGGCAACCTTGCAATTATTGGGCGAACGCACGCCCCAGACCACCCGGCACACCGCTGCTGTCAGTCTCCTGCCACGGTCCATCCGGGCTCAGCGACCAGCTCCAGCCGTTGTTGAAGCGGTAGTAGGTCCGCTGGCGGTAGAAGGTATTGGGCTTCTTCTCCAGCACATACACACCCAGCTTCGGGTCCCAATGGCTCGCCCCGCCAGGCGGCGGCGCGAAGCTGGCCGAGGTGCGTGGCATCGGCTTGGGCGTGGCCGCAGGCTTGCTCGGCGCGGGGGCCGGCTGCCTGTCCGGCAAGGGCTTGACCGCCGGCCCCGGCGGCGGCAGGCGCTCGATCGGTGGTTCGGGCTGCTCGTACGGCTCATGCACCGTACACGCAGACAAACCCAGGGCCAGGGTGATCAGGGTCAGGCGGACGATGCTGTGCATGGCATTGCTCTCTTACGGGTCGGGGCTGTCGATGGTCAGGTGCTGGATGGCCTGGGTGGCGCTGGGCAATGGCGTGCCCTGGCCAATCCACTCGCCATGGGTTGGCTGGCCAGCGCGTGATACACGTGCAACGAGTTGGACTTCGGCAAAGTCCGACAGTTTCATCTGCGGCATCATGGCGTCAGCATCGGACAGTTCCACCTCGATCGGCAACTGCGCCACAGTCACCCGCTTGGCCGCCAGCGGCATGGGTGGGCCATTGCTGGCGCGGGCGAAGATGAATACCGTGTCGTCCGGCTTGACCTTGTCCTTCAAGGCCGCAGCCAGTTCCACGCGCACCTTCAAGCGAGCCGCCACGGGCGCCGCAGCCTGCCCCGGCGAACCGCCCAGGCGCTCGGCAGCGCGGTCGATACCGCCCTGTAGCGCCGCACGCGAGGTATCACCTTCCGGCAGTTGCGCCAGCAGGCGCTTCCAGTAATCGATGGCTTCCTGGTAACGCTCGCCCTCGAAGGCAGCGATACCACGCAGGCCCAGGCTGGTCACTTCGTTGGGGTCGGCTTTCAGCGCCTCGTCAGTCAGCGCCTGCAGCTGCGGGCTCCATTTCTTGTCGGCAGCGAAGTACAGCGCCTGTGCCCATTGCCCGAGCAATTCGGGCTGGCGACCGGCCAGGGCCACGGCGCGCTCGAATGTACGCGCGGCATCGGCGGGGCGCTGCTCGGCCATGTAGGCTCGGCCCAGGAAGTACACGGCCTCGGCCGAATCCGGCTGGGCCTGCACCACCCGCTCCAGGCGGGCAGTCATTTCTTCCATCGATTTGGGCGCTTCGGCAAACTCCTGGGTCAGCTCAACCTTGTCGGCCGCGCCGAAATGCAGGTACAGCCCCAATGCCAGCAGCGGCACAAGCAGCGCCGCCAGCAACGGCAGGGCCTTGCCCAAGTGGCCCTGACGCGGGGCCTCGGCACCTTCGGTATCCGCCAGCAGCTCACGGGCGGCCTCGTCACGGCCTTTGGCCATTTGCGCCTCATCGAGCACGCCGGCGGCCTGCTGGGCAGCCAGTTCGGCGACGCGTTCCTGGTACAGGGCCACGTTCAGGGCGGTGCGGTCTTCTTCCTGCTGGCGGCCACGGCCACGCAGGATCGGGATCAGCAGGAAGCTGAGGGCAGCGAGCAGCAGCAGGCCCGCGCTAAGCCAGAATTCAATCATGGGTCTGTTCTTTTTCCAGCAATTTGGCGAGACGCTCGCGTTCTTCGGCGGACAACTCGTTGGCGCCCTGCACGGCCGCACTGCGGCGCCGGCGCACGATCAGCGCCAGCACCACGAAACCACCAGCCAGCAAAATCCCCGGGCCGAACCACAGCAGCCAGGTACGCCCGCTGAGCGCCGGCTTGTAGCGCACGAAGTCGCCATAGCGGTCGACCATGAAGTCGACGATCTGCTGGTTGCTCTTGCCCTCGCCGAGCATGCGGAAGATTTCCCGACGCAGGTCGGCGGCAATCGGCGCGTTGGAGTCGGCGATGTCCTGGTTCTGGCACTTGGGGCAGCGCAGCTCTTTGGTCAGCTGCTGGTAGCGCTCACGCTCGGCATCGTCGCGGAACTGGTAGGTGTCGATGGCCGCCTTGGCCACGCCTGCCAGGCTCAACCCCATGAAGAGCCCCAGCACGGCAGCTGCCAGCCCCCTCTTCATGGCCTGGCCTCGTCGACCAGGCCCTGGTACAGCGGCGCCAGCTGCTCACGCCAGACCGTGGCATCGACCACGCCCACGTGCTTGTAGCGGATGATGCCCTTGGCATCGATCAGGAAGGTTTCCGGCGCGCCATACACGCCCAGGTCCAGGCCCAGGCTGCCCTGCTCGTCACGAATGTCCAGCTGGTACGGGTTGTGGAACTCGGCCAGCCACTTCAGGGCCGCCGCATTGTCGTCCTTGTAGTTGACGCCGTGGATCACCACACCCTGCTGGGCCAGCTGGTTCAGGTACGGGTGCTCTACCTTGCACGACGGGCACCAGGTGGCCCACACGTTGACCAGTGCCGGGCGGCCCCGCAAGTCGGCCTCGGTCAGGGTACGGTCGCCCTGGGTCGAGGCCAGGGAAAACGCCGGGAACGGCTTGCCGATCATTGCCGAGGGCAGCTCGTCGGGCTTGAGGAACAGCCCTTTGTAGAGGAACACCGCCACCAGCAGGAATACCGCCAGGGGGACTACCATGATCCAACGCTTCATGCAGCTGCTCCAGACACGCCCAGGGCATCACGCACCCGGGTCTTGACCTTGACGCGATAGCGCCGGTCGAGGGCCGCCAGCAACCCGCCCAGGCCGGTCAGCAGACCGCCCAGCCAGATCCAGCGGACGTAAGGCTTGATATGCACGCGTACTGCCCAGGCGCCGTTCTCCAGCGGCTCGCCGAGGGCGACGTACAGGTCGCGGGTAAAGCCGGCGTCGATGCCGGCTTCGGTCATCATCGACTGCTGCACGGTGTACAGGCGCTTCTCCGGGTGCAGGGTGGTCACTTCACGGCCATCGCGGCTGACCACCACGGTGCCCTTGTCGGAGATGAAGTTCGGCCCTTCGAAGTGCCGGGCCCCCTGGAACAGGAAGTGGTAACCGCCCAGCTCCACGCTCTCGCCCGGTGCCATGCGCAGGTCGCGTTCAGCGCTGTTGTTGCTCGACAGCACCACGCCCAGCGCGCACACCGCCAGGCCCAGGTGCGCCAGCTGCATGCCCCAGTAGCTGCGACCCAGGCCAGGCAGGCCCTTGAGCAGGCCTTTGTGACGGGTCTTGTCGAGAATGTCGCGCAGCCCGCCAAGCACCACCCAGGCGGCCAGGGCGAAGGCGGTCAGGGTCGGCCAGTCGAAGTCGTCGACGATAAAGCCTGCCACCGGCGCGAGGATGGCGCTGCCGAGCAGCACCGGGGTCATCATGCTGGCCAGCCATTTACCGGGGGTGTCTTTCCAGCGCACCACCACGCCCACGCCCAGCACCACCATCAGCAGTGCCATCAGCGGCAGGAACAAGGCGTCGAAATACGGTGGGCCGACCGACAGCTTGGCACCGGTCAACGCATCGAGCACCAGCGGGTAGAGGGTGCCGAGCAGAATCATCGAGGCCGCCACTACCAGCACCAGGTTGTTGGCCAGCAGCAGCGTCTCGCGCGACCACAGGGCAAAGCCGACCTGGCTCTTGACCACCGGTGCGCGCAGGGCGAACAGAGTGAGCGAACCACCGACCACGAACAGCAGGAAGATCAGGATGAAAATGCCCCGCGACGGGTCGGCGGCAAACGCATGCACCGAGGTCAGGACACCGGAGCGCACCAGGAAGGTACCCAGCAGGCTCAGCGAGAACGCGGCAATCGCCAGCAGCACGGTCCAGCTCTTGAATACCCCGCGCTTTTCGGTCACCGCCAGCGAGTGGATCAGCGCCGTACCCACCAGCCAAGGCATGAACGAGGCGTTTTCCACCGGGTCCCAGAACCACCAGCCACCCCAGCCCAGTTCATAGTAGGCCCACCACGAACCCAGGGTAATGCCGACACCGAGGAAGGCCCAGGCAACGATGGTCCAGGGCCGCGACCAGCGCGCCCAGGCGGCGTCCAGGCGGCCACCGAGCAAGGCGGCGATGGCGAAGGCGAAGGCCACCGAGAACCCGACGTAGCCCATGTACAGCATCGGCGGGTGGACGATCAGGCCAAAGTCCTGCAACAGCGGGTTGAGGTCGCGGCCATCGGTCGGCACCTGCGGCAGCAGGCGCTGGAACGGGTTGGAAGTGATGATCAGGAAGCTCAGGAAGCCCACGCTGATCATGCCCATTACCGCAAGCACGCGGGCCAGCATCACCTGCGGCAACTGCCGCGAGAACACCGACACGGCGAAGGTCCAGCCGCCGAGGATCAGCGCCCACAGCAGCAGCGAACCTTCGTGCGCCCCCCACACGGCACTGAACTTGTAGTACCAGGGCAAGGCGCTGTTGGAGTTGCTGGCCACATAGGCGACCGAGAAGTTGTCGGTCATGAAGGCATGGGTCAGGCAGGCGAAGGCAAAGGCCAGGAAGGCGAACTGCCCCCAGGCAGCCGGTCGCGCCAGGCTCATCCACAGGCTGTCGCCACGCCAGGCGCCGAGCAGCGGCACGCTGGCCTGCACGGCAGCAAAGCAGATGGCCAGGATCATCGCCAGCTGGCCGAGTTCGGGGATCACCAGCGCCGCGTTCATGGCCTGGCCTCCCCGCCGGTGGCGGCCTGGCCGCTTTCCTTCAGGGCCTTGGTAACCTCGGGCGGCATGTACTTCTCGTCGTGCTTGGCCAGTACTTCATCGGCCACCACCACGCCATCGGCGTTGAGCTTGCCGAGGGCGACGATGCCCTGCCCTTCGCGGAACAGGTCGGGGAGGATGCCACGGTAGGTGATCGGCACCGACTTGTTGAAGTCGGTGACCACGAAACGCACGTCCAGCGAATCGGACGAACGCTGTACCGAACCTTTCTCGACCATGCCGCCGGCGCGGATGCGGGTGTCCAGCGGCGCTTCGCCGTTGGCGATCTGGGTCGGTGTGTAGAACAGGTTGATGTTCTGCTGCAATGCGCTCAAGGCAAAGCCGACGGCAACCCCGACGCCGACCAGCAGGCCGACGATGAGCAACAGGCGTTTCTTGCGCTGCGGATTCACTGGTTGTTCTCCCGGCGCAAACGGCGCGCCTCATCTTGCAGGTAGCGACGGCGGGCCAGCACGGGCGTGGCGACATTCAGCGCCAGCACCGCCAGGCAGATGCCATAGGCCGTCCACACGTACAGGCCATGGTGGCCCATGGCGAGAAAGTCACCGAAGGTGGCGAAACTCATTGTGCGGCCCTCCGCCCCAGGCTGTTCAATACTTCATCCTTGACCCAACTGGCGCGCGCTTCGCGCTTGAGTACTTCAAGGCGCATGCGCAGCAACAGCACCGCGCCGAAGAAGCAGTAGAAGCCCAGCGCCGTGCACAGCAGCGGCAACCACATTTCTGCGGGCATCGCCGGCTTTTCGGTGAGGGTGAAGGTGGCGCCCTGGTGCAGGGTGTTCCACCACTCCACCGAGTACTTGATGATCGGGATGTTCACCACGCCGACGATCGCCAGTACCGCACAGGCCTTGGCTGCACTGTCACGATTACTGATTGCCTGGCCCAGCGCAATAATGCCGAAGTACAGGAACAACAGGATGAGCATGGACGTCAGCCGGGCATCCCAGACCCACCAGCTTCCCCAGGTGGGCTTGCCCCAGATGGCCCCGGTGACCAGTGCCACGGCGGTCATCCAGGCACCGATGGGGGCGGCGCATTGCAAGGCGACGTCGGCCAGTTTCATCTTCCATACCAGCCCCACCACCCCGGCCACTGCCAGCAGCACGTAGCAGGACTGCGCCAGCATCGCCGCCGGTACGTGGATGTAGATGATGCGGAAGCTGTTGCCTTGCTGGTAGTCCTGGGGGGCGAAGGCCAGGCCCCAGGTGATGCCGACCAGCAGCAGGAGCACGGCAGCGCCGGCAAGCCACGGCAGCATGCGGCCGCTGATGGCATAGAACCATTTGGGGGAGCCCAGCTTGTGGAACCACGTCCAGCTTATTTTCATCAGGGTACATCCAGGGTATTGGCCGGGCTTGGAAGCCCGGGACTCGTTATTCGCCGACGCTGATCTTCAGGCCGGCCGCTATCGCAAAGGGTGCCAGGGTCACGGCCAGGGCCGTCAGGCTGGCGAGCCAGAGCAAGTGGCCGGTTGCCGGCATATTCTGCAACGCCGCTTGCAACGCACCACTGCCCAGGATCAATACAGGGATATACAACGGCAGAATCAGCAATGCCAGCAGCAAACCGCCGCGTTTCAGACCGACTGTCAGCGCCGCGCCCACCGCGCCCAAAAGGCTCAGCACCGGCGTACCCAGCAGCAGCGAACCGAGCAGCACCGGCAGGCAATGGCTAGGCAGCCCCAGCATCAGCGCCAGCAGCGGCGCCAACAATACCAGCGCCAGCCCGGAAAAGATCCAGTGTGCCAGCACCTTGGCCAGCACCAGCAGCGCCAACGGGTGCGGCGACAGCACCCACTGTTCCAGCGAGCCGTCCTCGAAATCGCTGCGGAACAGGCCGTCCAGCGACAACAGCACCGCCAGCAGTGCCGCCACCCAGACCAAGCCTGGCGACAAGGTTTGCAACAATTGGCTTTCCGGGCCGACTGCCAGCGGGAACAGCGCAACCACGATGGCGAAGAATACCAACGGGTTGGCCAGCTCGGCCGGGCGGCGGAACAGCAGGCGCGCTTCGCGGCGCAACAACAGGATGAATACGCTCATGCCGCCCATTGCCCCAGGTTCAGTTCACGGTAACCGGAGGGCTTGCGTTCCAGCGTGTGGTGGGTGGTCAGCACTACGGTGCCGCCCTGCTCGCAGTGGGCCGCCAGGTGCGCCTCGAGCTGCGCCACGCCCTGCTTGTCGAGGGCGGTGAAGGGTTCGTCGAGGATCCACAGCGGCGGGCTGGCCAGGTACAGCCGGGCCAGGGCCACGCGGCGCTGCTGGCCGGCAGACAGGGTGTGGCAGGGCACGTCTTCGAAACCACGCAGGCCGACGCCCGCCAGTGCCGCCCAGATCGCCTCGCGGCTGGCCGGCTGGTGCAGGGCGCACAGCCAGGTGAGGTTCTCCTCGGCGGTGAGCAGGTCCTTGATGCCCGCTGCATGGCCGATCCACAACAGGATGCTGGCCAGGGCGTGGCGCTGCTCGGCCAGTGGCTTGCCACCCAGCAGGATCTGCCCGGCCGTCGGCTGCATCAGGCCGGCCAGCAAGCGCAGCAGGCTGGTCTTGCCGCTGCCGTTGGGGCCGCTGATCTGCAGCATGTCGCCGGGCCGCAGCTCGAAAGCGAGGTGCTCGAACAGCAGGCGCCAGTCGCGCTCGCAGGCCAGGCCCGCGGCTTGGAGGTGAAGGGTCACGGTTTCGCCTTATCTTTGTAGGGCTCCGGAGCGGTGTCGCCTGCTTCGCGGGCACGCCCGCTCCCACAAGGTTTCACGCAAGGCTTGAAAGCTGCGCAACCCCTTGTAGGAGCGGGTTCACCCGCGAAGCAGGCGACACGGCCCTGGAGCCCTGTATCTCAAGTCGCCCCCCTCGCTGCCGTTATACTGGCAACGACGGACGGTCGGCATTATTACACGCGCCGCCGCGCTGCCAAGAGGGCGGGTTCGACAGGTTGTATACAATCATGACTGAAATCAATAGTCTCGGCGCACAAACCGCAATCAGCCCCCAGGCCATCAAGGCGGGCATGACCGGCGAACTGCTGCGCCTGACACAACCGCAACCCGGCTTGATGGCCCCCGGCGAGACCGCCCAGGCCGAAGTCATGTCGTTGCGCCAGGTGGGCCAGGATTTTCAGCTGGTGCTGCGGCTGATGCAGGCCAACGGCACCCAGACCCAGCTGCAAGCCAGCGCCAGCCAGCCCCTGCCCCAGGGCAGCCAGGTCACGGTCAGCCAGACCGAAAGCAACCGCCTGGCGATCATGCTGCAGCAGGCCAGCGCCAGCCAGGTCGCCACCCTCACCCGCCTGGACACCAGCAAAGTGCCGGTCGGCACCCTGCTGCAGGGCAAGGTCCTGACCAACCAGGCGCTGGCCCAGGCGCCCGGCCAGCCAGCCGTCTACCGGGCGCTGGTCAGCCTGCTCAACAGCGCCCAGGCCGGCGCTACCCTGAGCGTGGACAGCCCGCGCCCGCTGGCCGTTGGCAGCCTGCTCAGCGCGCTGGTGCAGGGCGACCAGTCGCTGCGTTTCGTACCGCTCAGCGGCCGCCAGGACCAGCTCAGCATTGCCCAGCAGCTGCTGACCCAACAAAACCGCCAGGCTTCGCTGCCCGGCCTGCTCAATGCCCTGCAACAGGTGGCCCGCGACCCGGGCGCCGATGGCGAATTGCGAGCCAGCGCCGAACGCCTGCTGGCGAGCCTGCCAGAAGCCCGGCAACTGGGTGATGCCAAGGCAGTGGCGCAGGCCCTGAACAACAGCGGTGCCTTTCTCGAAGCCAAACTGCTGGGCGGTTTCCCGGCCAGCGTCGCCACCGACCTCAAGGCCCACTTGCTGCGGCTGATCACCATCACGCCGGCAAGCGTACCCGGGGCGCCCAACCTGGCGCCCGCCAGCCTGGCCGTTACCATGCCGGTCCTGGCCCGCAGCGCGCTGGGCATGCTCGAACGGGTCAGCCCCAAGCCGCAGCCGGGCGCATTCCCGCTGCCGTCGCGCCTGCTCAAGGCCATGGAGGACGAAGGCGACCTGCAACAATTGCTACGCCTGGCCGCCGCTGCCGTATCGCGCCTGCAAAGCCATGCCATGAGCAGCCTGCAACAAACCGGTACCCTGGAAAACGGCAACCTGCAGACCACCTGGCAAACCGAAGTGCCGATCCGTCACGGCCAGGAGTTCATCCCGTTGCAGGTCAAGCTGCAGCGCGAGGAAACGCCACAACAGCAGGCCGACCGCCAGCAGGAGTCAGCCGACCCGCTGCAAGCCCTGTGGCGTATCGAGCTGGCTTTCGACCTCTCGCCCCTTGGCCCGGTGCAGGTCCAGGCACAACTGAGCCAAGGCCGCCTGGGTGGCCAGCTTTGGGCGGAACGCGAGGCGACAGCCCGGCTGATCGACAGCCAGCTCGGCAGCTTGCGCGAACGCCTGTTGGCGCGGGGCCTGGATGTGGGTGATCTGGAATGCCATCCTGGTATCCCACCACAAGGCCCGCGTACGCGGGTAGAACAACGTTGGGTGGATGAGAACGCATGACGCACCAACCTGCACGCCAGGCGATTGCCCTGTTCTACGACGGGCAGCAAGCTCCGACCCTCACCGCCAAGGGTGACGATGCGCTGGCCGAGGCCATCCTGGCATTGGCCCGGGAACACGAGGTGCCGATCTACGAAAATGCCGAGCTGGTGCGTCTGCTGGCGCGCCTGGAGCTGGGGGACCAGATACCGGAGGCGCTGTATCTGACCATCGCCGAAATCATCGCCTTTGCCTGGCACCTGCGGGGCAAGGTGCCCGCGGGCTTCGATGACGAACCTGCCGCCCCAGGGCCTGTGCCACCGCTCCTGGGAAGGCTGCTGCCAGAAGGCGAAGGCACCTGACCACCTGGTATTCATGCAAATTGCCTTTTTGCGCCATATTGGTAACGTGCCGCTCAAGGTCAGGCGCTTGGCGATGTAAGGAATACTGTAATGCGTACCATCTGGTTCTTGCTGCTTCCGGGCACCCACATCCTTGATCTCGGCGGCCCGTTACAAATCATGGCGAGCCTTGAAGAACTCCAGCTGGCTCCGGTCAACGTACGTTGCATAGCCGCCAGACAACAAGTCAGCAGTTTTCAGGGCGTGACACTGAGTGGCCTGCACCAGTTGCCTGACCGGCTGGCACCGCAGGACTTGCTGTTCGTGGTGGGCAACAAGCTCTCTGCGACACCCGCCGATACCGCGATATTGACCGCCACAGCCCGGTGGCTGGCGCAGGTGGTCAGGCAAACGCCGGATATACAACTGTGCTCCATATGCACCGGTGCGTTTCTGCTGGGCGAAGCTGGCTTGCTGGATGGCCGGCAATGCACCACGCACCATCGTTACGTCGACTTGCTGCGAACGCGCTACCCAGCAGCCAAGGTGCTGGAGAACCGCCTGTTCGTCGAGGATGATGGCGTGTTCACCTCGGCAGGCGTGTCCAGCGGAACCGACCTGGCGCTGCACATCGTCAGCCTGCAATTTGGCAAGGTAGTAGCCAACCAGGTGGCGCAGGAACTGGTCATCTACCGTCGCCGCGCCGGCGAAGATGTGCAACTGCGCGCGGCAGACCTGGCGCGCAACCACATCCACCCGTTGGTGCATGCAGCCCAGGACTACATGGATGCACACCTGGGTACCAACTTCAGCTTCGAACAACTGGCCAGCCAGTTCAATGTGAGCTACCGGCACCTGGCGCGGCTGTTCCGCGATAATACCGGCCAAACGCTGCAGAACTACCTGCGCGCCCAACGCATCGACCTGGCCCGTGAGCTTTTGCGCGGCAGCCATCTCAACGTGGAACAGATCGCCGAGCGTTGCGGCTACGGCAGCAGCCATGCCTTTCGCCTGGCATGGCGCCAGGAAATGCCGCAGCCGCCACTGCAGTTTCGCCATGCTCTGGCTAACGAGGGCGCCTAGATCTTTGTGCTGCTACCGCTCGCTTATCGCAGTCGGGGCGAAGCTTTCGGTGAAGAACTCCACCACGGCCCGGCGCGAAGCGTCGCGCGCTGCCGGGTCAGGTGCCGAACGCCCCACGCCTCCCTGGCCACGGTGCAGGAACGGGTCCTGATACTCCTGTGCAGCCTCCAACCCATTGAAGCCGTGCTCTGCGCCGGGGTACACCAGCACCTGCGCCCGCGCCTGGTCTTCGCTGGGCAGGTTTGAAATCAACGACGAACAGGCACGCGGGTCATCGTCGTACTGGTCGTTTTCGCCCACCAGCACCAGCAAGCGCGCCGGGGCCAGATGCTTGAAGGTATAACCTGGCACACGGTTGTAACCCCAACACACGGGGTAGAACGCGGCCATCGAGATGGGACGAACACCTGAGGCTTTCTCCAGTTCGTCATTGATGGGAGCAGAGGCGGCGAGCATGGCCTGTACGCCACCCCAGGAAAACCCGAGCACGCCCACGCGTTTGTCATCGACACCGGGTTGCTTGGCCAGGTAAGCCAGGGCGCCTGCCAGGTCCGGCAGGGTATCGTGCACACGTGGTGGCCGCCCTTGTGCACCGCCCGCAAGCCTGCGCGCGCCCCACATATCCAACTCCAGCGTAGCGATGCCGCGGGCATTGAGGTCGCCGCCATGCAACGGGCCGCGCGAATCCATGCCCGCCGAGCCATGCAGGATGATCACCGCCGGTACCGGGCCCGCACCGTTGGCCGGCAGCGACAACACAGCCGGAACCCGAATCGGTATCGCCTTGCCAGCGGATGGCAGTGGCTGACTATAGAAAGAGACAAGCCGTTTGCTGACAGTGGCAACGGTGCCGCTATCGGTGGCGGCGACCTCAGCCCGGGCCGCTGCGAACGGAAGCGCACAGCCAAGCACCAAGCTGATGGCCATTACTTTGAACATCTGGTTACCCCTGAACGTCATGAGCGGGTGTTGAACCGGCACCCGTTATCGAAAATTGGCGGCGCCTGGCATCAGCCGCACATCGTCATTACTGCCAGGCCATCGACATGCCATTGGGTGAATGCCAACGGGTCGAGCATCGCCATGCCTGTCATCACGCAACTCGCCAGCACAAAAGCCACGGCATAAAAACGCACTTCCTTCGCGCAGGCCGTGCCATATACCGCGATCAATGCAAGGATCTGCACCCCCACGGCGAACACGCCGATGCCGAATCCTGAAGCGAGCAGTTCAGCCATTGAACACCGCGTTCCAGGGACGGCCGGCCGTCGCTGCCATGGACCTTTGCGAGGACACGGCCCGGAAGGCCTGTTGCAGGTCGGCCTTGATATCGTCAACACGCTCCAGGCCGACACACAACCTGATCAAACCATCCGTGATACCCGCCTGTTGGCGTGCCTGTGCGTCCAACCGCCCGTGTGTGGTTGTGGCCGGATGCGTGACCATGCTGCGGGTGTCGCCGATGTTGGTACAGCGCGCCACACAACGCAGTTCGTCAATCCATTGCCAGGCTGCGGCCTGGCCCCCGACGATCTCGAAAGCCAATAGCCCGCCATGGCCGTCCTGCTGGCGGCATGCCAATGCATGCTGGGGGTGGTGTTCAAGGCCGGTGTAATGGACTTCAGTCACCAGGTCCTGATCCATAAGCCAGCGTGCCAGCTCAAAGGCGCTCTCCTGCGCCCGCATCATTCTGACTTCGAGGGTTTCCAGGCTTTTGAGCAGCAGCCAGGCGTTGAACGGGCTGCAAGAAATGCCCAAGGTACGCAGAACACCCCGCAACACCTGCAGGAGGCTTTGCGAACCGGTCACGACGCCCGCCAATGCACGCCCCTGGCCATCCATGTACTTGCCAGCGGAGTGGATGACCAGGTCCGCTCCCAGTGTGTGTGGCCGCTGAAAAACAGGGGTCAGCAAGGTGTTGTCCACCACCAGCAATGCCCCTTTTTCATGTGCCAGCATGCTTATGGCGCGGATATCACCGATTTTCAGCAGCGGGTTGGATGGCGACTCCAACACCACCAGGCGGGTCCTGCCGTCAATTGCTGACTTCCACTGCGCCAGGTCTGTCAAATCGACGAATCGGGCCTCGATCCCGAAGCGGGCCATGTAGTAGCTGAAGGCATTGACCGTAGTGCCGAACACGTCCCGGCTGCAGACGATGTTGTCGCCTTGCTGGAGAAAGGCGTGACAAAGCGCGGTGAAAGCGCCCATACCAGAAGCGAACGCCACTGCGCTTTCAGCGCGTTCGAGCGCTGCCACACGGCTTTCAAACGCTTGGACGGTCGGGTTGGTGAACCGGCTGTATACATTGCCTTGCTGCTGGCCGCTGAAGCGCTCGCATGCCTCTTTGGCTGAAGCGAAGGTATAGGCGGACGTCATGGCCAACGGCTCACAGAACACATCGGACAGGTCGCTGGCCCGGTGAGCATGCAACGCCCTGGTTGCATTGAAATCAGTTGCGTTGAAATCATCCAGGCCAATCACGGTCGATTGCATGGTTATGCGCCTCCTTGTTTGCATTGAACAATGCGCAATTGATCGGTGGACTATTCAGGTTCGGCGAGTTGAGTGGCCAGGGTTTCGCTTGAAGGGCGAACCGCTACCAGCCACAAGGACGCCAGGGCAGCCACCGCCGTGGCCGTGGCCAGGCCGGCCAAGGTCAGCTGGTAGCTTTGATGCCGGTCGAAATCCAGTGCGCCCAGCTGCGTGGCTACCAAAGCGCCAAGTTGGTGTACCAGGAACAGCATCCCAAACACCTTGCCTTTGATTTCGGCGCCATACAGCGCGAAGCAGAAGGCAGACGTGAGCACCACCGTTCCGAGGTAACTGGCGCCAAACAGCACAGCGAACACGTACGTTCCGAGGGGCCCGGGCGTGGTCAGCAGCACGATGACCGCAGCGGTTCGCAGCAGGTAGAACATCATCAACAGCAGCCCCTTGTTGTAGCGTGTGGCCAACCAACCCGCCAGCAGGCCGCTGACCAGTTCCAGCACACCCAGCAGGCTCAGGCCGCTGGCCTGCACCGAACTGGGCAGCGCCTCACCCTGCCAGAACGACACCAGATGAACATCGATGAACGCCATGGTGGCACCACAACTGGCGAAACTGAGCGCCAGCACGAAGAAGCGCGGGTCACGCAGCAGAAACATCACCGGATGCCTGACCTTTGCCGCCTGCGGGTCGGGCTTCAGCGGCACGGTGCGGGATACCCAATACAGCGCCAGGCTCAAAGGCACCAGGAAGATCAGGCCAACCCAAGAGAACACCGACTGCCAGGGCACGCTCTGCTGCAGCATGATCCACAACGGCGACAGCACGATGAAGCCGATGGACGTGCCGTTGGTGACGAATGCGAAAGCGAAGGCCTTGAACCGTTCGGCGACCAGGCGATCGACCAGAATACCCATGGGTACATAGGTCATCGCCGCAAGGGCAAAGGCTCCAAGCAGGCCATACACCAGGGTGAACACCAGCAGGTGCGTGCCGGCGAAGGTCACGCCCAGCAGCACCACCCCGCCGCTGAGACTGCCAAGGGCCACCGTGCTCAAGGGGCCAACCCGGTCGCTCAGCCACCCCACCACGGGCGACACCAGGCCAATGGTCAGGACGAACAGCGATCCTGCGGTGGCCAAGGCTGCGCGCCCCTCGCCAAAGTGCGAGGCCAGGTCGACGAAGTAGACTTGGTACAACCCTTTCAATGCGCTGGACAGAAACATCACCACGAAGCCGACTACCAGCACCGAGACGATCAAGGTAGAGCTGAATTTCTGTTTCATGGCCAATCCTTATCGTGTGGGCATTACACCGCCTCGGCTTGCGGAGCTCGGCAATAGGCCTGGTACATGTTTTCGTACATTGCGTAGAACAGCCGGCAGGTGTGGTCTACCGCCTGCAACGCCTCTTCCTGCGTCTGCGCGGTGGTGCACAACTGCGAGACAAGGTCCAAGCCTTCATTGACGTGGCCCACGTCTTCCTTCTGGTGCACCGAGAAGAACAGCAGGTCCTGTTCGGTCAGGCCATAGGCTCGCCCCAGCAACACGTGCCGTGCATCTCCAGCGACGGTCTCGAGGTTCTGCCCCTCGCTGGCGATCATCACTGCTGCTGCACCAATGTGATAACGCGCCGGGTCCCGTACCGCCTGCAGGCGGAAATCGATCAACTCCCGGGTGGCTGGCAGCGGTTGCTCGGCATCACGCTCGGCATCGGTGATACCGAGTGCCCGCAGGAAGTTCTGCATGAGCACGACATGGTTATCTGTGCGCGAAAGCCGGCCGGTTTCTTCTTCGAAGCAATTGGTGATCAATGCCCGCTTGTGGGCGGGCAGCGGGCAATGAAAGAACAAGTGCTCGACATAAGTCAGGAAATACTTGGTGAGCTGGTAGCCTTGCAGCGCGACCTTGCGCAGCAGCAGCCGGTTGCCCTCGGGCGCAAGCAATTCCTCGAATATCGGGTGGGACAAGGTCAGATGGTGGTGCAGTTTCTGCTCCAACTGATCGCGAAAATCTGCAGTAGATAAGGCCATTGGGGCGTTCCTTGGATGAATGAGCAGTTGCCGTTGACGGGGATGACCGCAGGCGGGGTCAATGAAGGGCAATTCAGTGCAGGTTGAGTCGCAGCGCAAGGCTTTCCACGGTCTGGGCCATGTAATGGCCGCGATGCTTCACGCCATCGACCCGCGCGTAGTCGTCAAGCACGCCGTAGGTCTGAAACCCGAAGGATTGCCATAACCGGTGTGCACGAGTGCCCTCGCGCACATCCAGGGTCAACAGCTCGATACCTTGGGCCTGGCACAAGCGCACGACTTCGCTGAAAGCCCGTGCCACCAGGCCGGACCCGCGATAGGCCGGATGCACCACGCCCTTGCTAAGGTCGGCAATATGCCGGCAGTTCGGCATGCTGCTGCGCGAAAGGATGACCAGGCATGCCGGCCCTGCCATTGCCTTGCCGAGCAGGACGTGGGTATCGCCGCCACGGATGCGCTCTTGCAGCGAGGCCGTGAATTCGACGCTCTGCCCGGCAGACATCTCGTGCTCGTAACCCAGAACACCGCCATCGCCAACCGTGCTGTTGATGAGTTGCATGATGGCTGGCGCGGTATGGCTGTCAGCCTGGCGCAACCACTGCAACTGTGGTTCGCCGGGGGCCAACTGCTTTGAAGAGAGGGTGTTCATTGCGTAAATCCCTTGTGCGTACAGGCAGGGATTTAAACGTTTAAGTAAGACCCCGGGTAAGAAGGGAACCGGACAGGAAACGGAAGGATAGTGACATACATGCAAAATGCCATCAGCGACCGTGGCCAGGTGCGATGAGAACGGTCAGGTCCTGTACCGAAATATCTACCACCGTTTTCCCGCGCCCCTGTTTCAACCTTGCCGACCTCCTCTCAGCGCAAGGTACCCCCATGCATTCGACCCGCATCAACGTAATGGGCACGCATTACGTTATAGACCACCTTGGCCATGTGCCCCGCCCCGATCGTGAGGCCAACCGTGCCATCCGCCAATGGCTTGCGCAGCAAGGCCATGACCTGGACCCGGACCAGCTCGACGTCGTTACCCTCCACTACTGTTCGGATGGCGCAGGTGGCCAGCTGGCCGCAATCAGCCAGCGCACCAGCCTGACCCAGGCACTGCTGGGCAACTGGCAGGGCGAGTCGGCCAGTGACGTGTTCGGCAAGCTGCTGCAAGCACCATGGGCCGGTGCGTTACCCGCAGGTCCGATACGGTTGGTGGACACCCTCCCGGCCCCCGCCTTCAATCACTACGGGGCACCCTTCGAGGTATTCAACGGACTGTTCCGGCGCACTACCGCGCAACGCTACGACGCTTCCACCCATTTGCCGGTAAGCGCCGAAGCCTTCCAGCAGTTCATCAACAACCTGGACTTCCAGCAGCCTTTCAAGGCGGCGCTGGATGTCTACTGGCGTGACCATCTGCACAGTCACAGGCTGGCGCTGAAGCTCAACTTCATCGCAGCCTGCAACAGACAGGTCAGCGAGGGCAGCCTCAGCGAACCTGCACGGCAACTGGTCTGGCAAGCGGCCGGGCTGATGCCACGGCGCAACAGGCTGCGACGCAGCACGTTGAGCATCTACGGCTATGCAGCGACCGACCTGCTGTACCTAAACGACCCCGCCACCGACCTGACGGTGCTGTACGTACCTGGCAACAGCTCACCGTTGCTGACGTTCAGCAGCGAACGAGAATTGAAGGCCTGGGTCGGTGAACAATGCAAAGACCCGACCAGGCGCCAGGCCCTGAAACAGCACTTTCGCCTGGCCGATTGCCCGCAAGGCCTCGACTTCAGCGGCCTGGACACTGCCATGGAGGGGCTGGGCGCCTACCCTGAACGGCACCTGCTGCCGCCCGAACACGGCTATTTCAACGACGACGGCACCTGGCCGCCGCAGACCTATGTCAATTATCGACCAGCCAAGTACAACCCCAAAATCAAGGGCGACCTGTTCCAGGCACTGGCCGAGCGCCAGCGTCAGCGCAGCTACGACGATGCCGCGTTTCTTATCACGGCTGACAGCGAAGTCATCAAGGCCAGGTGGCGTGGCTACCTGGCCACAACGCTCAATCTGCTGGCGCCACTGTGCCTGGTAGTACCCGGCCTGGGGCCGCTGCTGGCCGTCGGCGGTATCGCCCAGCTTGGCCTGGGGCTCGACCAGGCAATCAACGGCAAGTCACTGCAGCAGCGTCAGGAAGGCATCGGCAACATCACCTGGGGCCTGTTCAACGCCTTGCCCCTGGCGGCAGGCGCTGCCGCAAGGGCCCAGGCGTTGTTCGAATTCAAGGTCGAAGGTTTCGCGCCGCCGACGCGGCTGAATGAACAGATCGGCTACCCCCTGAGCCCGCTCTCGCCACCGCGCTTCCCGGAGCCCGAGGGCGCAAGCTACTTCCATATCACCGACCCGATAGAGCCACTGGAGGACGCTGACCAGGCAGTTGCCGACGCCGTCATTCGTACACCCCAGTACGATGGTGAGCCAGACACCCTGGCAGCGAACATCGATGGCTACAACGCCAGGGTGATCTACGACATGGAGCGGGACGTATTCATTCGGGCCGAAGACCTGAACCAGGTCGACCCTGTCGGCTTCGTGGCGGTACCCGGCAGCCGGAACCTGCGCCCCGCGCCACAAGGGCGCGTGGTTACCCATGCGATGCGCAGTCGTACCCTGCGGGCGCTGGGCGTGGACCTGCCATTGCCGCTACAGGTGCCGGCCAGAGCGCCAGGCAGTTGGCCAATACCCAAGCACATCTCCTGCCTGTGGGTCGGTGACCAGATCATCGGCCCGGAGCTGCTGGCCAACTTGGGCCAGAACGCAGCGCGGTTGCAAGGTAGCGAATACAGCATGCGGTTGTTCCTTTCCAGCACTGCCCAGCAGGCCTATGCCGAAAACCTGGAGCTGCTGGCCAGTCATGCCCCGGGTTTGCAGGTGCTGCCCTTGGAAGAGCAAGCCTTCTTCAGGGCTTTCCGCCAAAGCAGGTACTACGCGCAGTACGACGCTGCCCTGGATGGCAACGGCGGCGTTGCCCGCAACTATGCATCGGCATGCGATGTGCTGCGCTACCCGATGCTGCACCACGAAGGTGGCTTGTACATGGATGTCGATGACACCTTGCTCGCGCCAGGCGAATACTCATTGATCATCGACGGCCAACCGGTAGGTGCCGCCGGTGAACCCATCGATCAGGTCGATTTGAGCACGGACGCCAATGGGCTGCTGCTGGTACCGCCCATGTCCAATGAAAAGATGAGCATGAACAGCCTCTACAACTCCAGCCTTATCGGCAGCCACCCCGGCAACCCCACCCTGGAGGCCATTTCCGAAGAGATGTACGCACGCTACCAGCTCAATCGCGACTTCTACGACAGCAAGCCCAGCCTGGCTGAAGACCCGGGGAATTTCTATGAGTATGCCAGCCGCCTGAGCTACCTCACCGGCCCTGCCCTGCTCAGCGACGTGGTCGATCGGCAACTGCCGAGCCTGCGCATCCTGCGCCAGCTCACCAATCTTTATGGGATGCCGCGCATCAATGCCTACCGGTTCGTCGATCTGCCACGCATGCGCGATTCGGTGCGTACACTCCTGCCCCTGAACCGCTTCGCCACTGTCGGTGGCAACCATTCCTGGAGCCGAACATGAACCCGCGCCAACCTGTGGTCGGCGCAGCCGGCCAAGACTACGTCAAGGCAATGCTGGGTTCCGTGCCTCGCCCTGACCGCAGTGCCAGTGCAGCCATCCGCGAATGGGCCAGCCAGCAGCGGCTGGACGTGGAACCCGACAACACGCTTGCAGTGACCTTGCATTGCAAATTTGTTCCCAAGCGGGGCTGGCTGGCCAAGATCGTCCAACAAATGAGCCTGACCGAAGCGCTGCTTGGCAACTGGCAGCAAAGCGGCTACTCCAAGGTTGCCGAGCAAACCGCGCAGCTGCTGCTAAGAGGCGGGACGGCCACCGTCGACCTGCTAGGTGTACTGCCAGAGCTTTCCCTGCCACACGGTCGAGCGCCCTGGGCCCAGGCCTTCAGCAATGGCCAGGTGACGATCGTCGATGAATTGCCAGGAAGTGGCCTGGACCACGACATCGATGTGCACACCGAATTCCATGGCCTTTTCCGCCAGACCGCACCCATGCGCTACGACGCCAGCACTTATGTGCAGTTCGACGCCACGACCTTCCAGTCCTTCATCTGGCAACTCGACTTCCAGGGCGTATTCAAACGCCAGCTCGATGACTTCTGGGCCCATGCCGCCAGCCAGTACAGCGTCAGCGCGTGCATCGCATTCCTCGCTGCCTGCAACAGGCAGGCATTGCGGGGCAACCTCAGTGAACAGGGGCGCAGCCTGGCGTGGCGGGCGGCAGGCGTGGAACGCTGGCACCACGGCGCCAACCTCAGTGACAACGGGGTAGAGGCCAGGCTGCTGAACATCAATGGCTACCCATCGAGCGACATCCTCTGCCTGAGCGATATGCGCAGCCGCCTGACCTTGCTGTACATACCGGGCAATGCGGCGCCGTTGCATGAGTTCGCCAACCCAGGCGCCATGCGTGCGTGGCTTGCCAGGCAGTGCCGCGACGCCGACAAACGGGCAGCCCTGCTTGCCCACTTCAGGGCCTGCGATATTCCGGACAGGATTGGTCGCTCGGGGTTGCGTCGGGTACTTCAGGGCATGGCCGATTTCCCGCCCCGCCAGATCATCCTGCCTGCAACCAGCGTGTATCGCCTGGCCAGGGTTTGGAACCCGCACACCCTGATCAACTACAAGGCAGACACCTCCAGCCCACGCATCGAATACAACCTGTTCGAGGCATTGACGGTGGCACAACGTCAACGCAGCCAATCCGACGCCGACTTCCTGATCACGCGCGACAGTGAAGTGACCAAGGCCGCATGGCGCAGCTATTTCTACCTGACCATGAACCTGGCCACACCGTTTCTGCTGGTGGTTCCCGGACTGCTACCCCTGGCTGCCGTGGCCGGGGTGGCCCAATTTACAGTAGGCCTGGACCAGGCGCTGCACGGCAAGGATGTGAACCAACAGCTCGAAGGCGCGGAGCAGGCCGTGTTCGGCCTGCTGAACGCAGCCCCGGGGCTGGCGCGCGGGGTCAAGGCGAGCAAGGCGCTGTTCGGCCAACGCCCCATTGGCTTCATCAAACCGGTGAGGCTCAATGGCCGCATAGGCTACCCGCTGAGCCCGGTCTCGCCGCCACGCTGGCCCGGGCCTGCGATGACACCCTATTTCCAGGACTTGGCAGTAGCGGGTGACCAAGTAGCCACCACCTTGCCCGGCGCAGACTCACACGTTGCCCGCTGCGTAACGCGGCGCAAGGCATTCGGCACAGGTGACGAACTGATCGGCGATGCGGGGAATGGCCCACACCCGCTGTACTACGACGCCCGACAGGACAGTTTCGTGCTCAAGTACCCCAACGGCACACGCGGCGCCCAGCACTATGTGGCCAGCGCCGATCCGCTGCAGCCCTCGATCAGCCGACTGCTGCCCGATACGGACCCGTTGCGGGAAATCAGCCCGGCATCGCGCTCGCGCACGCTGCGGGCACTGGGTATCGATCTGCAGCTGCCCATCGACCTCGATGCGCTGGGGACTGCACCAGGCATACCCGTCCCCAGGCAGGTATTTCACATCTGGCTGGGTGACAGGACGATCGCCGGTGATTACCTGGCCGCGCTCGACAACAACGTGCAGGCACTGCGCAACAGCGATTTCACGCTCAAACTCTACCTCTCCAACGCCAACCCTCAGGCATTCGAACGTAACATGACCCTGCTGCAGCCCCGCATCGACAGGGGATTGAAGGTTGCAGTACTGGAGCAGCAGACTTTCTATCATCAATTCGCGGCAAGTGAATACTTCGACCAGTACCAGGCTGCGCTGGAAGGAAATGGCGGTGTGGCCAGCAACTTCTCCTCGGCCTCCGATATTTTGCGCTACCGCATCCTGCATAGCGAAGGCGGCATCTACCTGGATATTGACGACCATCTGCTGGTCGGGCCGGACGCAACCGGGCAGTTACGGGCAAAGATCGACAGCGTACCGCTCACCACGCCCCTCGACGGGCTGCTGTTGAGGAGCCCGGTGTGCAATGCGCAATTGGGCATGTATACCAGCTACAACACCAGCATGATTGGCAGCCGTGCTGGCAATCCGGTGCTGAACGCCATTTCGGACGAGATCCTGGGCCGTTACCTCACCCCGGAGGGCCAGGCGTTCTACGAGGCTCCCAAACCGCCGCGGCAGCATGCGGCGGCATTCCAGGCCTATACCGAAAGGCTCAACACGCTGACCGGGCCCGCGGTGCTCAACCATGTAATCGACCAACGTCTACCTGAGCTCTACACCTTCAGGCAGGTGGCGGACCTGGCAAACATGCACACCCTGAACTACGACGCGCTGCTGGATGAAGCAGCACAACGGCGTGCAGAGCTGCGGTTGCTACCCCTGGAAGAGGTCGCAATGGCAGGGAACGCTCAGGGTTACTGACGGCCGGTCGGGCTTGCGCGGCCGCTGTGCCTGGGGCCGCACAAGACTCATGGCAATCAGTTGCCGCGATGCAGCTTGCTCATCAGTTCTGCCTCGGCCTGGGTCAGGCCGCAGCTTTCGGTCAGCTCGGCCACGCTGGCGCCCATGCCCACCAGCTTGGCCGCTTGGGTGAAGGTGACGTTGTGCGGGTCGCGCTGCTCCAGTTGCTGGATCTTGTCGGGCAGCGGCGCAACCGCCACGCGCAAGTCATGCAGCGCCTCGCCCATGCGCACGGTACCGTTCTGGTAATCGTCCAGGCGCTTGGCCAGGTCCTTGATGCGCTGGTCACGCAGCGCGTCACCCGCTGCCTGCTGCGCAGCCAGCTCGCGCTGGCGCTTGCTGTAGTTGAGGAAAAACCACAGGCTCAGCGCCCAGACCAGCGCCAGGAAGATGACAGCAACCTCTAGGATCAACTCAGATGTTCTCCAGCTCGGACCACTCTTCCTCGGTCATCATCTTGTCCAGTTCGACCAGGATCAGCAGTTCGCCGTTCTTGTTGCACACGCCCTGGATGAACTTGGCCGACTCTTCGTTACCCACGTTCGGTGCAGTCTCGATCTCGGACTGGCGCAGGTAGACCACCTCGGCCACGCTGTCGACCAGGATACCGACCACTTGCTTGTCGGCCTCGATGATGACGATACGGGTGTTGTCGGTGACTTCAGTCGGCATAAGGCCAAAGCGCTGGCGAGTGTCGATCACGGTCACCACGTTGCCGCGCAGGTTGATGATGCCCAGCACGTAGCTTGGTGCACCCGGCACCGGGGCGATCTCGGTGTAGCGCAACACTTCCTGCACCTGCATCACGTTGATGCCGTAGGACTCATTGTCCAGACGGAAGGTAACCCATTGCAGGATCGGATCTTCGGAACCTTGTGCAGACGACTTTTTCATTCCCCTACCCTCAAAATCCGCCACAGGCGGTGTGTTCGGTGTCATTTCTGTTTGGCGTGCATCTGCTTGACCGCACCACTGGCGATCAGCTCGGCCAGTGCAGCGACGTCGAGCAGCGCACACATGTGTTCAATAACCGTGCCGGCCAGCCACGGGCGCTGGCCACGCTGGCTGCGCCACTTGATCTCGGACGGGTCCAGGCGCAGCGAGCGGCTGACCTGGTGTACGGCCAGCCCCCATTCGTAGCCCTGCACGGAAATCACGTACTGCAGGCCCTGGCGAAAATCATCGCGGTAGCGATCGGGCATCACCCAGCGCGCGGTGTCCAACACCTTCAGGTTGCCGGCCTGGCAGGTCAGGATGCCGAGAAACCAATCCGGCTGGCCGAATAGTGGTGTCAGTTCCTGGCCGGCCAGGGTGTAGATCGAGCCCAGGCACACCAGCGGCACCGCCAGGGTCAGGCCCGCCACGTCGAACAGCAGGCATTCGAACGGCTCGGCGGCCCAGGCCGGGCGGCCATCGACCGTGGCCGGGGGCACGGGTACCTGCGGCGCCGGCAGGTGTACGTCCACCAGCGGCACTGCCGGCTCCACGGTCTGCTCCTCGACCAGCACCGGGATGCTGGCCTCGGCCACCACCGCCCGCTCGACCACCGTCACTACCGGTGCCTCCACCGGCATCACCTGTGGCAGCACCGCCAGCCTGGGCTCGGCGAACGGCCGTGGTGCGGGGCTGACGGTTGCTTCGGCTGACGCCGGCCTGGCTTGCTGCAAGGCATCACGCACCTGCTCTTCGCGCACCGCTTCGGCGAACTCGTCCGCCGCCGCTGGCGCCTCGAACAGGTCTTCGGCTTCGGTGGCGTCCTGCAGCAGGCCGTCGAGGTACGACTGCAGGGCCATCTGTGGCCGGGTACTGGTTTGCCGGGTCTGGGTCATCAGGCCACCTGCGCCGCAGTCTTGTAGGTCAGCAGGTGCTTGAGCAGCGCCCTGTAGGCAACCAGCCCGCGGCTCTTGCTGTCGAATTGCGAGGGCGTGACGCCCTTGCGGCTGGCATCGCGCAGGCGCGTATCCACCGGGATGTAGCCCTGCCACACATGCTGGCCGTAGGTGTCACGCAGCAGCTTGAGCGTGGCCAGCGAGGCCTGGGTGCGGCGGTCGAACAAGGTCGGCACGATCTGGTACGGCAGCGCCTGCTTGCGCGAGCGGTTGACCATGGCCAGGGTCCCGACCATGCGCTCCAGGCCCTTTACCGCGAGAAATTCGGTTTGCACCGGAATCACCAGCTGCTGGCTGGCTGCCAGGGCATTGACCATCAGCACACCGAGCAAGGGTGGGCTGTCGATCAGGGCATAGTCGAAATCCTGCCACAGCTGCGCCAGACTCTTGGCGATCACCAGGCCCAGGCCGTTCTGCCCCGGTGACTGGCGCTCCAGCACCGCCAGCGCGGTACTCGACGGCAACAGCGAGATGCGTTCGTCACTGGTGGGCAGCAGCAGTTGCCCGGGCAGGCCCTCGGGCACCGCGCCCTTGTGCAGGAACAGGTCGTAGCAGCTGTGCTCCAGGGCATCGGGGTTGTGCCCGAAATAGCTGGTCATCGAGCCGTGCGGGTCGAGGTCGACGACGACCACGCGCTTGCCGGCCTCGGCCAGCAGGCCGGCCAGGGCGATGGTAGTGGTGGTCTTGCCGACGCCACCTTTTTGATTGGCTACTGCCCAGACTCTCATCAAGCAAACTCTATCTATTGATTTGGCAGGGACACTGCTGGGGCAACTGTCTTGCTCAACATCGGAAAGCTGGCGCGATCAGTGTGGGAGCGGGTTTACCCGCGAACACCGGCGCAGCCGGTGCCATGCACCGTGTCACCTTCTTCGCGGGTGAACCCGCTCCCACAGAGGACCGCGCTACATTCAACTACTTGGCAGCGTCGGGGAATTGACGAATCACTGCCCCGCCACCGTTGCTGGCGTTGCCGGTGCACTTTGTGTGCCAGCCCGGCGCAATGCAGCATCCGGCGTGGCATTGGCACTGCCCGAGCCAGTCAGGCTGCGGCGTACTTCGAGGTTGCGCGAAATCACCAGCACCACGCGGCGATTGCGCGCACGGCCTTCGGCAGTGTCGTTGCTGGCAACCGGCTGGTACTCGCCATAGCCGACCGAGGCCATGCGTGCCGGGTTGACCCCTTCCATGGCCAGCAGGCGCACGATGCTTGCCGCCCGAGCCGAAGACAGCTCCCAGTTGGTCGGGTACTGCGCAGTGCGGATTGGCAGGTTGTCGGTAAAGCCTTCGACGTGCACCGGGTTGGCGAACGGTTTGAGAATGCCGGCCACCTTCTCGATGATCGCAAACGCCTTGTCGCTGGGCATGGCATCGCCACTGCCGAACAGCAACGAGGAATTGAGCTCGATCTCGATCCACAGTTCATTGCCGCGCACAGTCATCTGGTCGCTCTTGATCAGGTCGCCAAAGGCATCGCGCACGTCATCGCTGATGGTTTTCAGCGGGTCGATACTGGTCGCCCCAAGGCCCGCATCGGTCTGCTCGCTGTCCTTCACCAACGGCTCGGCCGGACGCACGCTCAGCGGCCGCTCCTCACCGATGGGGATCGGCTTCATGCTGCGCTCGGGGTCGTTGAACACCCCGAGCAAGGCCTGGGAAATGACCTTGTACTTGCCCTCGTTGATCGAGGAAATCGAGTACATCACCACGAAAAAGGCGAACAGCAGGGTAATGAAGTCGGCGTACGACACCAGCCAGCGTTCGTGGTTTTCGTGCTCCTCGGTATGACGACGGCGACGCATGGGTTACTCCATGAAGCCTTGCAGCTTCAGCTCGATCGAGCGCGGGTTCTCACCCTCGGCAATCGACAGCAGGCCCTCTAGCAGCATCTCGCGGTAGCGCGACTGGCGCATGACGATGGCCTTGAGCTTGTTGGCGACCGGCAGCAGCACCAGGTTGGCGCTGGCCACCCCGTAGATGGTCGCGACGAAGGCCACGGCAATGCCGTTGCCCAACTGCGACGGGTCGGCCAGGTTGCCCATCACGTGAATCAGGCCCATCACCGCACCGATGATGCCGATGGTCGGCGCGTAGCCGCCCATGCTCTCGAACACCTTGGCGGCCTGGATATCACGGCTTTCCTGGGTCAGGAAGTCGACTTCGAGGATGCTGCGGATGGCCTCCGGCTCGGCACCATCCACCAGCAGTTGCAGGCCCTTGCGCGCATAAGGGTCTGGCTCGCTGTCGGCCACCCCTTCCAGGCCCAGCAGGCCTTCCTTGCGCGCGGTCAGGCTCCAGTTGACGACGCGGTCTACCCCGCCCGCCAGGTCGACCCGTGGCGGAAACAGGATCCAGCGCAAAATCTGCAAGGCACGCTTGAACGACGACAGCGGCGACTGCAGCAAGGCCGCCGCCAGGGTGCCGCCCAGCACGATCAGTGCCGCCGGGCCATTGACCAGGGCGCCGACATGGCCGCCTTCGAGGAAGTTGCCACCGACGATGGCGACAAACGCGAGGATCAGGCCGATCAGGCTGAGCACGTCCATCAGACGCACGCCTCCACCAGGTGCTTGCCGATTTCGTCCAGGCTGTACACCGCGTCGGCCAGGTTGGCCTTGACGATAGCCATGGGCATGCCATAGATCACGCAGCTGGCTTCATCCTGGGCCCAGACCGTGCTGCCGCCCTGCTTGAGCAGGCGCGCCCCTTCACGACCATCGGCGCCCATGCCGGTAAGCACCACCGACAGCACCTTGTCGCCATACGACTTGGCCGCCGAGCCGAAGGTGATGTCCACGCACGGCTTGTAGTTCAGGCGCTCGTCACCGGGCAGGATCTTCACTGTGCCACGGCCGTCGATCATCATCTGCTTGCCACCTGGGGCCAGCAGGGCCAGGCCCGGGCGCAGCATGTCGCCGTCCTCGGCTTCCTTGACGCTGATGCGGCACAGCTTGTCCAGGCGCTCGGCAAAGGCCTTGGTGAATGCCGCCGGCATGTGCTGGATCAGTACGATCGGCGCCGGGAAGTTGGCCGGCAGCTGGGTCAGCACCCGCTGCAGGGCGACCGGGCCGCCCGTGGAGGTACCGATGGCCACCAGTTTGTATGGCTTGCGCTTGGGTGCCGGCGAATGCGCTGGCGCCGCTGCCGGGGCCGCTGCACGGGCAGGCGCAGGCGTGCGCACCGCTGCCGGGCTGGCGAAACTGCTGGCAGCAGCGTGACCGCTGCCTGCCGGCGCGGGTACGGGTGCGGCAACCGGCGCATGGCTGGCGTAGCTGCCAAAACGGCGGTTGC
Source organism: Pseudomonas sp. 13159349 (assembly GCF_013305685.1). Classification (NCBI taxonomy): domain Bacteria; kingdom Pseudomonadati; phylum Pseudomonadota; class Gammaproteobacteria; order Pseudomonadales; family Pseudomonadaceae; genus Pseudomonas; species Pseudomonas sp. 13159349. The sequence continues at coordinate 4,197,536 of NZ_CP045553.1, forward strand.
TGCGGGAAATGGTATGCACCTTCTCGCACAGCAGTTGCTTGACCTTGTCGGGGTTGCGCGAGATGTCCTCGAAGTTCTTCGGCAGGTAATCCACCGCACCGGCATCCAGCGCATCGAGGGTGACACGGGCGCCTTCATGGGTCAGCGACGAGAACATCAACACCGGCGTCGGGCAGCGCTGCATGATGTGCCGCACCGCGGTGATGCCGTCCATCATGGGCATTTCGTAGTCCATGGTGATGACATCGGGCTTCAGCGCCAGCGCCTGGTCGATTGCTTCCTTGCCGTTGGTCGCGGTACCCACTACCTGGATCGTCGGATCCGCCGAGAGGATTTCCGAGACGCGGCGGCGGAAGAAACCGGAATCATCCACCACCAGGACCTTGACTGCCATAAACACTCCATTAGGCGGCGCAACCCGCCAGGGTGCGCCACCGAAATCAAATACGCCGCGCGGCGTAACGCTTGAGCATGCTCGGGACGTCGAGAATCAACGCGATGCGACCGTCGCCGGTGATGGTGGCCCCGGACATGCCCGGGGTGCCCTGCAGCATCTTGCCCAGCGGCTTGATTACCACTTCTTCCTGGCCAACCAGTTGATCGACGACAAAGCCGATGCGCTGGGTGCCGACCGACAGGATCACCACGTGGCCCTCGTGCTGCTCTTCGTGCACCTGGCCCTGGACCAGCCAGCGCTTGAGGTAGAACAACGGCAGCGCCTTGTCGCGTACGATCACCACTTCCTGGCCGTCGACCACGTTGGTGCGCGACAGGTCGAGGTGGAAGATCTCGTTGACGTTGACCAGCGGGAAGGCAAACGCCTGGTTGCCCAGCATCACCATCAAGGTGGGCATGATCGCCAGGGTCAGCGGCACCTTGATGACGATCTTCGAACCCTGGCCCTTGGCCGAGAAGATGTTGATCGAGCCGTTGAGCTGGGAGATCTTGGTCTTCACCACGTCCATGCCCACACCGCGGCCGGACACGTCGGAAATCTCGGTCTTGGTCGAGAAGCCTGGGGCGAAGATCAGGTTGTAGCAGTCCGACTCGCTCAGGCGATCGGCGGCATCCTTGTCCATCAGGCCCTTTTCCACGGCCTTGGCGCGCAGGATGTTGGGGTCCATGCCCTTGCCGTCGTCGGAGATCGACAGCAGGATGTGGTCGCCTTCCTGCTCGGCCGACAGCACCACGCGGCCGGTACGCGCCTTGCCGGAGGCTTCACGCTCCTCGGGCATCTCCACGCCATGGTCGACGGCGTTGCGCACCAGGTGCACCAACGGGTCGGCCAGGGCCTCGACCAGGTTCTTGTCGAGGTCGGTCTCTTCGCCGACCAGCTCCAGGTTGATTTCTTTCTTGAGCTGGCGGGCCAGGTCACGCACCAGGCGCGGGAAGCGGCCGAAGACTTTCTTGATCGGCTGCATGCGGGTTTTCATCACCGCGGTCTGCAGGTCGGCGGTAACCACGTCGAGGTTGGACACGGCCTTGGACATGGCCTCGTCACCGCTGTTAAGGCCCAGGCGCACCAGACGGTTACGCACCAGCACCAGCTCGCCGACCATGTTCATGATCTCGTCCAGGCGCGCGGTATCGACCCGCACGGTGGTTTCCGCTTCGCTGGCGCCATGCTTGTCGGCGGCCGGGGCCGGGGCGCGGGGTGCTGCGGCAGGTTTGCTGGCAGGCGCCGGCGCCGGTGCCGGAGTAGTAGCTGCTGCTGGCTTGGCCACAGGCTGGCTGTCGGCCTTGGCCGCAGCTGGCGCTTGCACCTTGGTTGCAGCCGGGGCTTCGACGGCGGCCACGTCGCCGCCGAACTTGCCTTTGCCGTGCAACTGGTCCAGCAGCGCCTCGAACTCGTGCTCGCTGATTTCATCGCTGGCTGCACTGGTGTCAGTTGCAGCAGGCGCCAGCGCCTTGGCAGCGGGCAAGGCATCGGCCTGGAAGGTGCCCTTGCCATGCAACTGGTCCAGCAGCGATTCGAATTCGGCGTCGGTAATTTCGTCGCTGGCCGGTTCCGGCGCGCCGGCAACCGGCTGCGCGGCAACTTCGGCGCTGAACTGGCCTTTGCCGTGCAACTGGTCGAGCAGCGACTCGAACTCGGCGTCGGTGATTTCGTCACCTTCACCGCTCACGGTCTCGCCCTGCATCTGCTCGTCGGCCGCAGCTTGCGCCTTGACCGCATCGAGCGAATCGAGCAGCTGTTCGAACTCGCTGTCGGTGATGTCCTGCTCCTCGGCAGGCGCTTCGGCAACCGGTGCCGGTGCCGCGGCGGCAGGCGCTTCAACGGCCACGGCGCCCCCCGGCTCGGCCAGGCGCGACAGCGCCGCCAAAAGCTCGGGGGTAGCCGGGGTCACTTCGGCGCGCTCGCGCACCTGGCCAAACATGCTGTTGACCGTGTCCAGTGCCTCGAGCACCACATCCATCAGTTCCGCGTCGACCCGGCGCTCACCTTTGCGCAGGACGTCGAACACGTTCTCGGCGATATGGCAGCACTCCACCAGCTCGTTCAGCTGAAGGAAGCCGGCGCCCCCTTTTACAGTGTGGAAACCGCGAAAGATCGCATTGAGCAGGTCGGCATCGTCGGGCCGGCTTTCCAGCTCGACCAGTTGCTCGGACAGTTGCTCAAGAATTTCGCCGGCTTCTACCAGGAAATCCTGGAGGATTTCTTCATCGGCGCCGAAGCTCATCAAACGTGCTCCTTAAAAACCCAGGCTGGACAGCAGATCATCGACATCGTCCTGACCGGACACGACGTCTTCACGCTTATCGGCATGAATCTGCGGACCTTCACCCCGAGTCGGATGTTTTTCTCGATCTTTTTCTGCACGCAGTTGATCGTGGTCATGCTGGATGCCCGCAAAGCGGTCGACCTGGCTGGCCATCAGCACCAGTTTGAGCAGGTTGCTTTCCACCTCGGTGACCAACGTGGTGACGCGCTTGATCACCTGGCCGGTCAGGTCCTGATAGTCCTGGGCCAGCAGAATGTCGTTGAGGTGGCCGGCGACCTTGCGGTTACCTTCGGCGCTGTGCGTCAGGAAACTGTCGACGCGCTTGACCAGGTCACGGAACTCCGGCGCAGCCACTTCGCGGCGCATGAAACGCTGCCAGTCGGTGCTCAGTGCCTGGGCCTCGCTGGCCAGGTCGTTGAGCACCGGGGTGCTTTCCTCGACCAGGTCCATGGTGCGATTGGCCGCGCCCTCGGTGAGCCTGACGACGTACGACAGGCGCTCGGTGGCGTCGGTTATCTGCGACACCTCCTCGGCCTGCGGCATGGTCGGGTCGATCTGGAAACTGACAATGGCACTGTGCAGCTCGCGGGTCAGCTTGCCGACTTCCTGGTACAGGCCGCGGTCGCGGGTCTGGTTTAGCTCGTGAATCAGCTGCACCGCCTCGCCGAAACGGCCCCGCTCCAGGCTTTCGACCAGCTCCTGGGCATGCTTCTTCAGGGTCGATTCGAACTCGCCCAAAGACGTTTGTGATGAATCCATGGCGCGCCCCCTGACGTGACTCAGCCGTTGACGCGTTCGAAGATCTTCTCGATCTTTTCTTTGAGCACCTGGGCGGTGAACGGCTTGACCACGTAGCCATTGACGCCGGCCTGGGCCGCTTCGATGATCTGGTCGCGCTTGGCTTCGGCGGTCACCATCAGCACCGGCATGGTTTTCAGGCGATCGTGGGCACGCACCTTGCGCAGCAGGTCGATGCCGGACATGCCAGGCATGTTCCAGTCGGTCACCAGGAAGTCGTAGTGGCCGTTCTCCAGCATCGGCAGCGCCGTGGTGCCGTCATCGGCTTCTTCGGTGTTGGTGAAGCCCAGGTCACGCAACAGGTTCTTGATGATCCGCCGCATCGTCGAAAAGTCGTCAACGATGAGGATTTTCATGTCTTTGTTCAAGTAGACCTCCAAGCAGTCTCAAACGCGCTCGGCCCCGAGCGCGCATTCACAATTCGGTACAACGTAGAAAACGACTGCAACGACAGCGGGCTCAACGCGCCCGCCATTCCCCCAGGCGGCTGCGCAGGCGCGCGGCACACTGGCTGTGCAACTGGCTGACCCGCGACTCGCTGACCCCCAGCACCTCACCGATTTCCTTGAGGTTCAGCTCTTCGTCGTAGTACAGCGCCAGCACCAGGCGCTCACGCTCCGGCAGGTTGGAGATGGCCTCGGTCAGGGCGGCCTGGAAGCGCTCGTCCTCCAGGCCGCGCGCAGGTTCTACCTGGCCACTGGCGCCATCCTCATGCAGCCCTTCGTGCTCGCCGTCCTGCAACAGGTCGTCGAAGCTGAACAGGCGGCTGCCCAGGGTATCGTTCAAGATCCCGTAGTAATCATCGAGACTCAATTGGAGTTCGGCAGCAACTTCATGATCTTTAGCGTCACGGCCGGTTCTGGCTTCAACCGCACGCATCGCGTCGCTGACCATGCGGGTGTTGCGGTGCACCGAACGCGGTGCCCAGTCGCCCTTGCGCACTTCGTCCAGCATGGCCCCGCGGATGCGGATGCCGGCGTAGGTTTCAAAGCTGGCGCCCTTGCTGGCGTCGTACTTGTTGGCCACTTCCAGCAGGCCGATCATGCCGGCCTGGATCAGGTCCTCGACCTGCACGTTGGCCGGCAGCCGCGCCAGCAGGTGGTAGGCGATGCGCTTGACCAGCGGGGCGTAGCGTTCGATCAGCTCGTACTGGGCGTCTTTCGACGCTCGGCTGTACATCTTGAAACCGCTGGCGTTCATAGCACTGGACCCGCGCTGGTGGGTTGCACCAGACGCTCGACAAAGAACTCCAGATGGCCACGCGGGTTGGCCGGCAGCGGCCAGCTGTCGACCTTCTGGGCTATCGCCTTGAAGGCCAGCGCGCATTTGGAGCGTGGGAAGGCTTCGTACACGGCACGCTGCTTCTGCACCGCCTTGCGCACACACTCGTCATACGGCACAGCGCCCACATACTGCAGGGCAACGTCGAGGAAACGGTCGGTGACCTTGGTCAGCTTGGCGAACAGGTTACGGCCTTCCTGCGGGCTCTGCGCCATGTTGGCCAGCACGCGGAAACGGTTCATGCCGTAGTCGCGATTGAGCAGCTTGATCAGGGCGTAGGCATCGGTGATCGAGGTGGGTTCATCGCATACCACCAGCAGCACTTCCTGGGCGGCGCGGACGAAGCTGACCACCGAATCACCGATACCGGCCGCAGTGTCGATCACCAGCACGTCGAGGTTGTCGCCGATTTCGCTGAACGCCTGGATCAGCCCGGCATGCTGGGCCGGGGCCAGGTGCACCATGCTCTGCGTGCCCGAGGCAGCCGGCACGATGCGCACACCACCGGGGCCCTGCAACATCACGTCGCGCAGCTCGCAGCGCCCTTCGATGACATCGGCCAGGGTCCGCTTGGGGGTAAGGCCCAGCAGCACGTCGACATTGGCCAGGCCCAGGTCGGCGTCGAGCAGCATGACCCTGCGGCCAAGCTCGGCCAGCGCCAGGGACAGGTTCACTGAAACGTTAGTCTTGCCGACGCCACCTTTGCCACCGGTCACGGCGATCACCTGTACGGGATGCATGCTACCCATGTCTGTTCTTTACCTTGTCTCGCTGGGACTCAGGCCACACGTAGGGCAATTCTGCGTACCCCTTGGCATAGCTACCTTGCACACATTTCATCATCAACCCGCTCGCCGTGGGTTGTGATAGAGATCAGCGAACATATCGGCCATGGCCTCTTCGCTGGGCTCGTCCTGCTGCTGCACATTGACCGCGCGGGAGACCAACTGGTGCCCCCGAGGCAGGTGCAGGTCGTCAGGAATGCGCGGCCCGTCGGTCAGGTAGGCCACTGGCAGTTCATGACTGATGGCAAGGCTCAGCACATCGCCAAGGCTCGCCGTTTCATCGAGTTTGGTCAGGATGCAACCGGCCAGGCCGCAGCGCTTGTAGCTGTGGTAGGCGGCGGTCAGCACCTGCTTCTGGCTGGTGGTGGCCAGCACCAGGTAGTTCTTCGCGGCAATGCCACGCCCGGCCAGGGTATCCAGTTGCATGCGCAGGGCCGGGTCGCTGGCCTGCAGGCCGGCGGTATCGATCAGCACCACGCGCTTGCGCAGCAGCGGCTCCAGCGCCGCAGCAAGCGACTGGCCCGGGTCGACGTAGGTCACCGGCACGTTGAGGATGCGGCCCAGGGTCTTGAGCTGCTCCTGGGCGCCAATGCGGAAGCTGTCCATGCTCACCAGCGCCAGGTTCTGCGCGCCGTACTTGAGCACGTAGCGGGCGGCCAGCTTGGCCAGGGTGGTGGTCTTGCCCATGCCGGCCGGGCCGACCATGGCAATCACCCCACCCTCTTCGATCGGCTCGACCTCGGGGATTTCGATCATCCGCGCCAGATGCGCAAGCAACATGCGCCAGGCCTGGCGTGGCTCGTCGATCTCGGCAGTCAGGTCCAGCAGCTCACGGGCGATCGGCCCGGACAGGCCGATACGCTGCAGCCGGCGCCAGACGGTGGCCTGCTGCGGCTTGCTGCCTTGCAGCTGGTTCCAGGCCAGCGAGCCGAGCTGCACTTCCAGCAGCTCGCGCAGGCCCGACAGCTCGGAGCGCATGGCATCGAACAGGCGCGGGTCGACCGGCGCCGACGCAGGCGCTGCAGCAGCCTCGGGAACATCGACATGCGGTTCGATCAACGGCTCGGCGGCGGTCAGCGACTGCCCGGCGAACAATTGGCGGTTGTTGTCGCTGCTATCCTGGCGGTGGCCCAGCTCGGCCTGGGCAGTGGCGATGCGCGTATGGGTCTTGCGCAGCTCTTCTTCCAGTTCGGCGTTGGGCACACGGGGGGCCAGGGCGGACAGCTTGTAGTCCAGCGCGGCCGTCAGCTCGACACCGCCGGCGATGCGACGGTTGCCGATGATGGCGGCATCGGCGCCCAGCTCATCACGGACCAGTTTCATGGCCTGACGCATATCGGCGGCGAAAAATCGCTTAACTTGCATTATCCCCTACCTCAGCCGTTAGGGCCCACGGTGGCAATGATGGTGACTTGCTTGTTGTCCGGTATTTCCTGATACGCCAGAACATGCAAATTCGGTACAGCCAGGCGGCCGAAACGCGACAGCATGGCGCGGATCGGGCCGGCGACCAGGAGGATGGCCGGCTGGCCCTGCATTTCCTGGCGCTGGGCCGCCTCGATCAGCGAACGCTGCAGCTTCTCGGCCATGCTCGGCTCCAGAAGAACACCGTCTTCCTGACCTTGCCCGGCCCTTTGCAGACTATTGAGCAAAATCTGTTCCAACCTTGGCTCCAGGGTAATCACTGGCAGCTCCGACTCAACGCCGACAATGCTTTGCACGATGGCGCGACACAATCCGACGCGCACCGCCGCCACCAGCGCGGCGGTATCTTGACTCTTGCCGGCGTTGTTCGCGATCGCCTCGGCGATACTGCGGATATCGCGTACGGGTACCTGTTCCGATAACAGCGCCTGCAGCACCTTGAGCAGGCCCGACAACGAAATGACACCCGGCACCAACTCTTCTGCAAGTTTAGGCGATGCCTTGGCCAACACCTGCAGCAGTTGCTGGACCTCTTCATGGCCGATCAGCTCGTGGCAGTGCTTCTGCAGAATCTGGTTCAGGTGGGTGGCCACCACGGTACTGGCGTCGACCACTGTGTAGCCCAGCGACTGCGCCTGGGAGCGCTGGCCGACATCGATCCACACAGCTTCAAGGCCAAACGCCGGGTCACGCGCGGCAATGCCGTTGAGGGTACCGAACACCTGCCCCGGGTTGATTGCCAATTCGCGATCCGGGTAGATCTCGGCTTCGGCCAGGATCACCCCCATCAGGGTCAGGCGATAGGCGCTGGGCTGCAGGTCAAGGTTGTCGCGGATGTGCACGGTGGGCATGAGGAAGCCCAGGTCTTGCGACAGCTTCTTGCGCACACCCTTGATCCGCGCCAGCAACTGGCCACCCTGGTTGCGATCGACCAGCGGGATCAGCCGGTAGCCGACCTCCAGGCCAATCATGTCGATCGGCGTGACGTCGTCCCAGCCCAGCTCCTTGGTTTCCAGCGCGCGTTGTGGCGATGGCAGCAGGTCCTGCTGGCGCTGCGCTTCCTGCAGCGCCTGCGCTTTGGCCTTCTGCTGTTTCTTCCACACCAGATACGCGCCACCCCCGGCCAGCAGGCCAAGGCTGAGGAAGGCCACGTGCGGCATGCCCGGCACCAGGCCCATGACGATCATCAGCGCGCCGGACACCGCCAGGGCCTTGGGCGAATCGAACATCTGCCGGTTGATCAGCTTGCCCATGTCCTCGGAGCCCGAGGCGCGGGTAACCATGATCGCGGCAGCGGTCGACAGCAGCAGTGATGGCAATTGCGCCACCAAACCGTCACCGATGGTCAGCAAGGCGTACACCTTGCCGGCATCGCCAAAGCTCATGCCGTGCTGCAGCATGCCGATCAGCATGCCGCCGATCAGGTTGATGAACAGGATCAGCAGGCCGGCGATGGCGTCACCGCGAACGAACTTGCTGGCACCGTCCATCGAACCGTAGAACTCCGCCTCCTGCGCCACTTCGGCACGACGGTGCTTGGCCTGGGCCTGGTCGATCAGGCCGGCGTTGAGGTCGGCGTCGATGGCCATCTGCTTGCCGGGCATGGCGTCGAGGGTGAAACGCGCGCTCACTTCCGAGATACGCCCGGCACCCTTGGTCACCACCACGAAGTTGATGATCATGAGGATGGCGAACACCACGGCACCGACCACGTAGTTACCGCCGATCACCACCTCGCCGAAGGCCTGGATCACCTTGCCGGCGGCGCCGTGCCCCTCCTGGCCATGCAGCATCACAACCCGGGTGGAGGCCACGTTCAGGGCCAGGCGCAACAGTGTGGCCACCAGCAGGATGGTGGGGAACGCGGCGAAGTCGAGCGGGCGCAGGGCGTAGACGCAGACCAGCAGGACCACGATCGACAGGGCGATGTTGAAAGTGAAGAACACATCGAGCAGGAACGGCGGTATCGGCAACATCATCATTGCCAACATCACCAGCAGCAACAGCGGCACACCCAGGTTGCCCCGACCGAGCCCGGCCAGGTTGTTACGGGCGTTGCTGATTAACTGAGTGCGATCCACCGCGAGTCCTCTTGATGCAAAACTTTGACGCACAGGGGGCGCCTGGCGCTGGCATTGCAAGAAGCTTTCCAACTTTGCTCGATGGTGTTCACCCTGAGGGTTTTATCGCCTGCGAGATCGAGCGCCGCCCGCGCGGCGCTTCGCGGGTGTTCGCCTTGACGCTTTCTGCGCCTATGAAATCGAGCGCCGCCCGCGCGGCGCTTCGCGGGACAAGCCCGCTCCCACATTTGTTGCAACGTGGCCATGCCTGTGGGAGAGGTGTTGTCAGCCGGGGGGGGGGCAGGGCTTGAGATAGGTGATGCAGCAGCAATGCCAACTCAGAAATCCAGTCATCCCACCAAGGCAGGCAACCATGGCCTGACAGGTTTGGCTCGTTGCAACAAATGTGGGAGCGGGCTTGCCCCGCGAAGCGCCGCGTGGGCGGCGCTCGATCTCACAGGCGCCGAAAAACCACCGACAAACACATCAACTGTCGCGACGCAGGTCCGGCGGAATCGGCAGGTCGTCCTTCAGCGGCTCTGGCCGCTTGCCCTTGCCAGCCCTGTACTGGCGGATCTGGAACACATAGGCCAGCACCTGCGCCACCGCCAGGTAAAGCCCGGCAGGGATTTCCTGCTCGAGCTCGGTGGAGTAGTAGATCGCCCGCGCCAACGCCGGCGATTCGAGGATCTGGACCTTGTGCTCCACCCCAATCTCGCGAATCTTAAGGGCAATGAAATCCGTCCCCTTGGCCAGCAGCAACGGCGCTGCCCCGCCTTTCTCAGGGTCGTATTGCAAGGCCACCGCATAATGCGTCGGGTTGGTGATGATCACGTCGGCTTCGGGGACAGCCGCCATCATGCGCCGCTGCGAAGCCTCACGCTGAAGCTGGCGAATACGCTGCTTGACCTCGGGCTTGCCTTCGCTGTCCTTGTATTCGTCCTTGATTTCCTGCTTGGTCATCTTCAGCTTGTTGTGCGTCTGCCACAGCTGGAACGGCACGTCCGCCGCCGCAATCAACAGCAGCCCGGCCGACATCCACAACGCACTCCAGCCCACCACCTGCAGGCTATGGATGATCGCCTGCTCCAACGGCTCATTGGCGATCGCAAGCAGCGCCTGGCGGTCGTTGACCAGCACCACCACCGCCACGACCAGGATCACGAAAAACTTGGCGAGCGCCTTCAATAGCTCGGTCAAGGCGTTCATCGAGAACATGCGCTTGATCCCCGACAGGGGATTCATGCGGCTGAATTTCGGCTGCAGCAGGCTACCGGAAAACAGGAAACCGCCCAGGACTATCGGCGCGACGAAGGAAATCACGAACAACAGGATCAAGATCGGCTGCACCGCCCAGATGGCCATCTTGCCTGAGGCCAGCAGGAAGGCACCCATGGCGCGCTCATCGACGATGAAGTCGCGGGTCAGGCTGAAGTTCATGCGCATGATCGCCAGCAGTGTCTCGGCCAGGTGGCCGCCGAACGCCAGCAGGCCACCGGCGCCGGCCAAGGTCACCGCCACCGTGTTCAGCTCCTTGGAACGCGCGATCTCGCCTTTCTCGCGGGCATCGCGCTTGCGCTTGTCGGTGGGTTCTTCTGTCTTGTCCTGACCGCTTTCGCTTTCCGCCATGCTCAGCGCGCCCTTGCCAGATCACGCAGCCATTGCAGCGCTTCGCTGGCCAATGCCTGGTAATGGGAAAGTATGTCGGCCAGGCCGACCCAGAAAATGAACATGCCCATGACCAGGGTCAGCGGAAAACCGATGGAGAAAATGTTCAACTGCGGCGCGGCACGCGTCATTACGCCAAAAGCGATGTTCACCACCAGCAGCGCGGCGATAGCCGGCAGGATCAGCAGCAGGCCGGCACCGAACACCCAACCCAGGCGCCCCGCCAGCTCCCAGAACTGATTGACCACCAGCGCGTTGCCTACCGGCAAGGTGGTGAAGCTTTCGGTCAGTACCTCGAACGCCACCAGATGGCCGTTCATCAGCAGGAACAGCACACTCACCAGCATGGTCATGAACTGGCTGATCACCGCGACGTTGACGCCGTTGGCCGGGTCGACCATCGATGCGAAGGCCATGCCCATCTGCACCGCGACGATCTGGCCTGCGATCACGAAAGCCTGGAACAGCAACTGCAACGACAACCCGAACAACGCCCCGACGATGACCTGCTCGGCACACAGCAGCAGGCCGCGCAGGCTCAACGGGTCGAACTCGGGCAAGGGCGGCAGGGCCGGGACGATCACCACCGTGATGGCCACTGCCACGTACAGGCGCACCCGCGCCGGCAGCATACGGGTGCCGAAGATCGGCATGGTCATCAGCACCGCCGTCACCCGGAACAACGGCAGGATGAAGGTCGCGACCCAGGTGCCGATCTGCGTGTCGGTCAGCTCCAGCATCGGCGCGTCAACCGATCAGCTGAGGAATGTTGGTATAGAGACTGGTGAAGTACTCCATGAACTTCTGCACCAGCCACGGCCCGGCGATGATCAGCGTGACCAGCATTACAAGCAGGCGCGGCAGAAAACTCAAGGTCTGTTCGTTGATCTGGGTGGCGGCCTGGAACATGGCCACCACCAGGCCTACCAGCAGGCTGGGCACCACCAGTATGGCGACCATCAGGGTGGTCAGCCACAAGGCATCACGGAACAGGTCGACAGCGACTTCAGGTGTCATCGGCGGCTCTCCTTGACGGCGTCAGACGCCGCCGAAACTGCTGGCCAGGGTACCCATGATCAGCGCCCAGCCATCGACCAGCACGAACAGCATGATCTTGAACGGCAGCGAGATGATCAGCGGCGACAGCATCATCATACCCATGGCCATCAGCACGCTGGCTACCACCATGTCGATGATCAGGAACGGGATGAAGATCATGAAACCGATCTGGAACGCGGTCTTCAGCTCGGATGTCACGAACGCCGGCACCAGGATCGTCAGCGGCACCTGGTCCGGGCCGGCGATGTCGGTACGCTTGGACAGGCGCATGAACAGGTCGAGGTCGCTTTGCCGGGTTTGTGCCAGCATGAAGTCCTTGAGCGGCCCTTGGGCCTTGTCGATGGCCTGCTGGGCGGTCATCTGCTCCTTCAGGTACGGCTGCAGGGCGTCCTGGTTCACCCGGTCGAACACCGGCGCCATGATGAACATGGTCAGGAACAGCGCCATGCCGGTCAGCAGCTGGTTCGACGGCGTCTGCTGCAGGCCCAGGGCCTGACGCAGGATCGAGAACACGATGATGATGCGGGTGAAGCTGGTCATCAGGATGACGAACGCCGGGATGAAGCTGAGCGCTGTCATGATCAGCAGGATCTGCAGGCTGACCGAATACTCCTGCTGCCCGTCCGCGGTATTGGACAGGGTAATGGCCGGGATCGACAGCGGGTCGGCACCCAGGGCCAGCGGCGCAGCCAGCAGCAGCGCCAGAGTCAACAACACACGCAGCGCGCCACTCATCACTTCTTGTCCTTAGGGTCCTTGCCCATCAGCTCCATCAGCCGCTGGGCAAACTCCGGCGTCGCCTGGCGGGCGTTTTCAGGCACTTCCACGGGTTCGGCCAGCACATGCAGGGCCTCGATGCTGCCAGGGGTATGGCCAATCAGGATCTGCTCCTTGCCCACTTGCACCAGCAGCAGCCGATCACGCGGGCCGATGGCCCGGCTGCCGACGATCTCGATCACCTGCCCGCCCTTTACCGCCGTGCTTTGCATGCGCCGCAGCAACCAGGCCAGGAAGAAGATCAGGCCGACCACCAGCAGCAGGCCGAAGACCATCTGCGCCAGCTGCCCACCGAGGCTGCCAGGCGCGGTTGCCGGGGTTGCCGCCGGCGTGGCCGCTGCCAGGCAAGCCTGGCTGGCGAGCAGCGCGGCAGCCGCCGCGATGGCGCGCATCGTGCCCTTCACTCAGCGCAGCTTCTTGATACGTTCGCTGGGGCTGATCACGTCGGTCAGGCGGATGCCGAACTTCTCGTTGACCACCACCACCTCGCCATGGGCGATCAGCGTGCCGTTGACCAGCACGTCAAGCGGTTCGCCGGCCAGGCGGTCGAGCTCGATCACCGAGCCCTGGTTGAGCTGCAGCAGGTTGCGGATGTTGATCTCGGTGCTGCCCACTTCCATGGAAATGTTCACCGGGATATCCAGGATCACGTCCAGGTTAGGGCCTTCGAGGCTGACGTTTTCGTTCGGCTTCGGCGAGCTGGCGAACTCCTCCATCGGCAGGCGGCCCGCGCCGCCGGTGCTGCTTCCGGTGTCACCACCCAGCAGTGCATCGATATCGGCCTGGCCGGCTGCACCGGTTTCTTCCAGTGCCGCAGCCCATTCATCGGCCAGTGCCTGGTCCTCTGCGGAGGTGATCTCGTTTTCGTTAGCCATGGTTTCCTCGACAGGCATTCAATTCGTTATGTGCGACCGGCACGCCGTCAGCGGCGTTCGATCGGGTCGATGATCTGCAGCGCCAGGTTGCCCTTGTGCGAACCCAGGCGCGCCTTGAACGACGGCACGCCGTTGGCACGCAGCACCAGGTGCTCGGGCAGCTCCACCGGGATCACGTCGCCAGGCTGCATATGCAGGATGTCGCGCAGCTTCAGCTGGCGCCGGGCTACGGTGGCGGTCAGCGGCACGGCCACGTCCAGCACGTCCTCGCGCAGGGCCTTGACCCAGCGCTCGTCCTGGTCGTCCAGGTCGGACTGGAAACCGGCGTCGAGCATTTCTCGCACCGGCTCGATCATCGAGTACGGCATGGTCACGTGCAGGTCGCCGCCACCGCCGTCCAGCTCGATGTGGAAGGTGGACACCACCACCGCCTCGCTGGGGCCGACGATGTTGGCCATGGCCGGGTTGACCTCGGAGTTCATGTACTCGAAGGTGACCGGCATGATTGCCTGCCAGGCTTCCTTGAGGTCGACGAAGCACTGGTCCAGCACCATGCGCACCACGCGCAATTCAGTGGGGGTGAACTCGCGGCCTTCGATCTTGGCATGGCGGCCATCGCCGCCGAAGAAGTTGTCCACCAGCTTGAACACCAGCTTGGCATCGAGGATGAACAGCGAAGTGCCGCGCAGCGGCTTGATCTTGACCAGGTTGAGGCTGGTCGGCACGTACAGCGAGTGCACGTATTCACCGAACTTCATCACCTGCACGCCACCCACCGCCACGTCGGCGGAGCGGCGCAGCAGGTTGAACATGCTGATACGGGTGTAACGGGCGAAGCGCTCGTTGATCATTTCCAGGGTCGGCATGCGACCCCGCACGATACGGTCCTGACTGGTCAGGTCGTAGCTTTTGATGCTGCCAGGCTCGGATGCACTCTCGGTCTGCACCAGCCCGTCGTCGACGCCATGCAACAGGGCATCGATTTCATCCTGGGACAGCAGGTCCTGTACGGCCATTGCGGACTCCTACTGCAATACGAAATTGGTGAACAGCAACTGGTCGACGACCGGCTTGCCGACTTCCTTCTGCGCCACTTCCTGGACCACTGCAGTGGCCTTCTGGCGCAGCATTTCCTGTCCCACCGGGCTACCGGCCAGGGTGTCGAAGCCTTGCCCGGAGAACATCATCACCAGGTTGTTGCGGATGACCGGCATGTGCACCTTGAGCGCATCCAGGTCGGCCTGGTTGCGCGCTTGCAGGGTGATGCTCACCTGCATGTAGCGCTGGCGACCGTTCTGGTTGAAGTTGACCACGAAGGCCGGGGCCAATGCTTCGTAGATGGCCGCTGGCTTGACGTTGCTGGCTGCAGGGTCGGCGGCTGGGGCTGGCTCGCTCTTGTGCATGATGAACCAGGTAGCGCCCACCGAAAGGCCGATCGCCAGCAACAGGCCCACTACTGCCAGCAGGATCAGCTTGAGTTTGCCTTTAGTGGCGGGGTCTTTGACTGCTTCGCTCTTCGCCATGCCAATAATCCGTCGTCCATCGGGGGTTCAAGGGAGGATGGCTTGGCTTGAGCAAGTGTTATGCCAGAATGGAACTGGAATGCCTGAACCGACCTCTTCGCAGCACAAGGCTGCTCCTACAGGGAACGCATTCCTTTGTAGGAGCAGCCTTGTGCTGCGAAGAGGCCGGTTCGGAAAAAAGAAATATCAGGCGTAATAATCGACCGCACTGTCGCCAACAACCACCTGCTGCTCCACAGGCCGGGCGCTATCGACTGCCTCTGCCCCGCCCTGCTCGGCCCGGCGCGCCGCCACCCCGGACAGGTTGCTGCCCTGCGCCTGCCCCTGCTGCTGTTGCTGCTGCCCGCGCGACTGGTCGGCCACGTTGACATCCGGCTGTGCCAGCCCCTGCTGGGCGAACAGCTCGCGCAGCCGGTGCACCTGGCTGTCGAGGGCGTCACGCACGCCGGCGTGGCCGCTGATGAAGGTGACCTGGGTCGACTGGTCCGTCGCAACATTGACGCGAATGTCCAGACGGCCCAGTTCCGCTGGCTCCAGCTGGATATCCGCCGACTTGAGGTTCTGGCTGGACAGGTACATGACCCGGTTGACCAGGCCCTCGGCCCAAGCGTTCTGGTTCATCGGCAGCGGTTGGTGCAACGGGCTGGCGTTGGCCGGCACGGCATTGGCGGTCTTGGCCGTCGCGGCCTGGGTCAGGCTGGCCAGGCGGTTGGCGAAATCGTCGATGCGCGTATCGCTGCCAGCGCCCTTGGTGTCCTTCAGGCCATCTTCGAGCAAGGCAGCAAAGGCCTTGTCGCCAGGCTCGCCCGTTTCACCCTCGGCATTCTCGACCAGATTCGCCAAGGTATTGACGGCGGCCTGCCCCTCCTCGCCCTGAGCCTGCGAAGGATCCAGGGCATGTGCCGAGGTCGCCCCCTTGGCCTGGGCACTTTGCTCCAGCGCCAGGCGCAAGGTCGGCAGGTTGGCCAGAGGGTCGGCGTCGGGATCGAAGGCTTCCTCGGCGGCCGGCTCCTCGGGCAGCTCGGCGGTGACCTGCGCCGCGGCGGCCTGCAACACCGGCGCCACCGCCTCGGCCTGCGCCTGGATCAGCTGAGCGCCAGGCTGGGCGTCGGTTACCTGGCCGGCCACCAGGCTGGCATCGCGCAAGCCGGTGTCGGCCTGGGCCTGGTCGTCGGCTGGCAATTGTTTGCCGTCATCGGCAACCGCGGGTTTGTCGGCAGCGCCTTTCTTGCCGCCCTGTGCCGCTTCAAGCTTGTCCTTGGGCTTGGCCTGAGCGACCTTGTCGTCCTGCCCTGCGGCCTTGTCGCGGCCCTGCCGGGCCATCACCTGGCCAAAACCGTCGCCCTTGTCGCCCGGCGCCTGCAGCGGCTTGTCGGCCTGTGCGGCGGCAGGACGCGAGGTGTTGGCAATGGCGTTGCCTTGCAACAATGGGTTGGGTGCGACAGGCATCGAGCGGTCTCCGCGCCAGAAACAAAAAAATCATCCAGCCAGAGACAGGCAAGACTCGCGCCAAGTCGTGTATCAACCCGCCGAAATGCGTTGCTGCTCACCTCGGTAGAAGCGCTGCACCTCGACGAACTCCAGGTCGATGCGGTTGATCAGGTCCTCGATGCCATACAGCGGAGGCCGCCGCGCGCGCTCCTCCAGTTGCTGACACAGGCTGGCCAATGCAATCGCGCCCATGTTGCTGCTGCTGCCCTTGAAACTGTGGGCCGCAGAACCGAGCTCTTCGGCACTTTTGGCCGCATGCAGCTGGCCCAGGCGCCGTTCGGAGTCGTCAAGAAAGGTTTGCACCAACTGCAGGTAGCCATCTTCCATGACCTCACGCAGGTCGCTGAGTACCTTATGGTCAATATGCATGTCAGTCACTTGTTCACTCCTTGATCAAGCCAGATTATGCCCGAGCCAACCCGTGGCTCACCAGACGAACTCCACATGCGCGCAACGCCCGCCCTCACTCCAGCAAGCGCTGCTGGCCAGCCGCCTTACCAAATTCAGGCCACGCCCACTCAGCCCCTGCTCCAGCGTGGGCCGCGACAGCACGCGCTGCACATCGAACCCGGCACCACTGTCACGGACCTCGATCATCAGACGCCCGCCGTCGGCATGCGGTTCAACCTTGAAATCGATGCGCACGTAACCGTCGGTCAGCACCCCAAGGCGCCGGGCGCGTTCCTGATAATAGTCGGCAAAGCCTTGTCCATCGCGCTTGAGCTGTGAGTCCAGACCCAGCACGCCATGCTCCAGGGCGTTTGAATACAGCTCGCTGAGCACACTGTGCAGGTTGCCGGTGCGCGCACGCAGGCCATGAATCTCTTGCAACAACTGCACCAGATACGGCACCGGGTTGAAGCGCTTGAGGCTCTCGCCCCGCACTTCGAACCCCAGCGACCAGTCCAGCGGGCTGGAACGACCGCTATCAGAGTAGATCATCGGCGCCGGCACCCGCTCCTCGGCACTGAACATACGAATGTCGCACAGACTGATGTCATCGCGCGGGCGCCCGCCAAAGCGCTCCAGAGCCTGCATCACTTCGTCGAACAGCCGCGCCGGGTCACGGTTGTCGGCCAGCACCCTGTGCAGGCGCTGCACACCGAACAGGCGCTCCTGGTCGTCGGCCGTGTCGAGCACGCCGTCCGACAGCAGCAGCAGGCGTTCACCCGGCGCCATCGGCAACACTTCGGTACTGTCATCGAAACGCTCGGCGCTCAGGATGCCCAGCGGCAGGTGCCGCGAACCCAGCGCCGACAGCACCTGGCCATCTACTGCCAGGCGATAGCCATCAGGCATGCCGCCATTCCACACCTCCACCGAACCGCGCTGCATGCTCAGGTTGAGCAGCAGCGCACAACAGAACATGTCCACCGGCAGGATGCGCTTGAGCTTGGCGTTCATCTCGCGCAGGACCTGCGCCATGCTGTAGCCCTTGGCAGTCATGCCGTAGAACACTTCAGCCAGCGGCATCGCCCCTACCGCCGCTGGCAGGCCGTGGCCGGTAAAATCGCCGAGAAGCACTCGCATGTCGCCGGACGGAGTGAACGCGGCCAGCATCAGGTCGCCATTGAACAGCGCATACGGCGATTGCAGGTAGCGGATGTTGGGCGCGGCAAGGCAGCCGGAATGGGCCACCTTGTCGAACACCGCCTTGGCAACCCGCTGCTCGTTGAGCAGGTGGTGGTGGTGCCGGGCAATCTGGTCACGCTGCTCCATCACGGTGGCCTGCAGCCGGCGCAGGCGGTCCATGGCGCGGATCTTGGCGCCGAGAATCACCGCACTGTAGGGCTTGGCCATGAAGTCGTCGCCCCCTGCCTCCAGGCAGCGCACCAGGCCTTCCTCCTCGTTCAATGAAGTCAGGAAAATGATCGGCACCAGCGCTTCGCCGGCCAGGGCCTTGATCTGCCGCGCCGCCTCGAAGCCGTCCATCACCGGCATCAGCGCATCCAGCAGCACCAGTTGCGGGCGCCGCTCGACGAACAACGCCACCGCCTGCTCGCCGTTTTCCGCGGTAAGTACCTGATGACCTTGACGGCGCACGATCTGCGCCAGCAGCAGGAGGTCGGCGGCACCGTCTTCAGCCACCAGCACGGTCAACGCCTGTTCGGCCGGCATGTCGGCGCTCAACTGATATCGAAGAGCTTTTCGAAATTGGAGATGGCGAGGATCTTGCGCACGTCGGAGCTGGCATGCACCACACGCACATCCGACTCATCGCCGCCCGCATGGTCACGTAGCAACAGCAGCATGCCGAGCGCGGAACTGTCGAGGTAGGTAGTGTCCTTCAGGTCGACGACCACCGAATCTGGCCGGTTGGGCTGGCGTTCGTAGGCGTCGCGAAATTCCTGGTGCTTGCCGAAATCGAAGCGCCCCTTGATCTTTATTGTCAGCTTTTTCCCGTCCTGCGAAAAATCCGTCTCGACTGCCATGCTAGCGATTCCTTCGATGATGGCGGATGCAACTCTTTAAAGGTTTAGCAGGCGATGCCGGGGGTGGCAAGCATGCCATTCCCATATGCGGTGCACCCAGTGTAGGAGCGGCCTTGTGTCGCGAAAGGGCCGCAGAGCGGCCCCGGCGATATTTGCTGCGAAGCTGAAATCCTGGGGCCGCTGCGCGCCCCTTTCGCGACACAAGGCCGCTCCTACAGGGTACCGCGCAAGCCCAATGGGCAGCTTAAAGGTGATTCTGCCGCGGCAGGCGTTGTGACAGCTCGTCAAGCAAGCGCTGCTCGCGCTTGTCTTCGGCCCGCCGGGCTTCCTCCAGATAGCGCTGTACCAGCTTGCGCAGGCCTTCCACCCGGGCATAGGCCTGCTGCCAGGTGCCTCGGGCGTT
Source organism: Pseudomonas sp. 13159349 (assembly GCF_013305685.1). Taxonomy (NCBI): domain Bacteria; kingdom Pseudomonadati; phylum Pseudomonadota; class Gammaproteobacteria; order Pseudomonadales; family Pseudomonadaceae; genus Pseudomonas; species Pseudomonas sp. 13159349. The sequence continues at coordinate 4,216,836 of NZ_CP045553.1, forward strand.
GTTGAGGTTGTTCTGGTGCCAGACCAGGCTCTGGCGCTGCTGGGTCATGGCCGTTTCCAGCTGCCCGAGGAAGCGCTGGTAATTGACCAGCCAGCTACCGTTTACCCCCTGCCCGCCGCGGTTGATCCACTGCAACTGGTAATCCTCGCGAAACCGCTCGAGCTCGGCAAGCTTGGCCTGGGCCGCGGCCACCTGCTGCTGGAACTGCCCAAGGCGCTGGGCCGCCTGGCGCTCGGCCTCTTCGGCCATGTCCACCACCGGCGCCAGGCGCGCGGCACGTCCGGGCAGCGCCATGGCCTATCAACCGCCCGCCGGGGGCGCAAAGATCGCCCCCAACTGTTCGCGGCTTTGCGCCATGCCCACGCTCTCGCGCAGGCCCTGGCGCAAAAACTCCACCAGCTTCGACTGCAGGGCAATGGCCAGATCGGTTTCCGGGTCGCCACCCGCCACGTAGGCCCCCACACTGATCAGGTCACGGCTTTGCGACAGGCGCGACCACAGCTGCTTGAACTTTTGCGCCTGGCGCAAATGGTCGGCATCGACCACCTGAGGCATGACCCGACTGATCGAGGCTTCGATGTCGATAGCCGGGTAATGGCCTTCCTCGGCCAACCGCCGCGACAGCACGAAGTGGCCATCGAGCACACCACGCGCCGCGTCGGCAATCGGGTCCTGCTGGTCGTCGCCCTCGGACAACACGGTATAGAACGCGGTGATCGAACCACCACCTGGCTCGCCGTTGCCGGCCCGCTCCACCAGCTTGGGCAGCTTGGCGAACACCGACGGCGGGTAACCCCGGGTGGCCGGCGGCTCGCCGATGGCCAGGGCGATTTCACGCTGGGCCTGGGCGAAACGGGTCAGCGAGTCCATCAGCAACAGCACGTTCTTGCCCTTGTCGCGGAAGTACTCAGCAATACGTGTGCAGTACATGGCGGCGCGCAGACGCATCAGCGGCGCATCGTCGGCGGGCGAAGCGACCACCACCGAGCGCTTGAGGCCTTCCTCACCCAGGATATGCTCGATGAATTCCTTGACCTCGCGACCCCGCTCGCCGATCAGGCCGACGACGATGATTTCGGCTTCGGTGAAGCGGGTCATCATGCCCAGCAACACCGACTTGCCCACACCGGTACCGGCGAACAGGCCCAAGCGCTGGCCGCGACCGACCGTGAGCAGGCCATTGATGCTGCGAATGCCCACGTCCAGCGGCTTGCTGATGGGGTCGCGGTTCAACGGGTTGATCACCGGGCCGTCCATCGGCACCCAGTCCTCGGCCTTCATCCCGCCCTTGCCATCCAGCGCGCGACCGGCGCCGTCGAGCACCCTGCCGAGCATGCTCATGCCCATGGGCAGGCGGCCGCTGTCATCCAGCGGCACCACCCGCGCGCCGGGGGCGATGCCGACAATGCTGCCGACCGGCATGAGGAATACCTTGGGCCCGGCAAAGCCCATGACTTCGGCCTCCACCTGCACCGGGTGGTAGCTGTCGTCGTTGATTACCAGGCAGCGGCTGCCGACTGCAGCGCGCAGGCCTTCGGCTTCCAGGGTGAGGCCAACCATGCGCAGCAGGCGGCCTTCGACGATGGGCTGGGCCGGCAGTTCGATGGCCTCGGCATAACTGCCCAGGCGTTTGCCGAAGCTGGTGCGTTCAAGATGCATCCGGGCTACCCACGGCACGCTCTGGCAGGCTGTCCAGGTCTACCGACATGTCCGGCGCTGCCGGGTGCAGCGAATGGTCGTGCAACTGATCGAACAGTTGCGCCACGGCTTTCTCGATGCGGGTTTCCATGGTCGCGTCGATGCGGCTGTGCGCGGTCTCGATACGGCAGCCGCCCGGCAGCAGCGCGCTGTCTTCTAGCAGCCGCCAGCTTTCCTCATGGCGCTCGCGCAGGGCCTTGGCCAGCTCGAAATCCTGCGGGTTGAGATGGATGCGGATATTGTCAGCGCCCATGGGCAGCAGCTTGAGCGCTTCGCGCAGTACCTGGGTGATCTGGCTGGAATCACTCCGCAGTTCGCGACCGATTACCTGGCGGGTCATGTGAGCGACCAGGTGGACCAGTGCCTTCTCGATCTGCGTGTCCTGCTCGGCGATCGGTTCCATCAGGTTGGTCATCAGCCGGTCGAGGCTTTCCAGCTTGGTCTTCAGGGCCTCTTCGGCTTCCTGGCGGACCTTGAGCTGGGTGCTATGGAAGCCCTCGCGCTCACCGGTGGCAAAGCCTTCGTTGTAGGCTTCCTGGCGGATGGCCTCGAGTTCTTCCAGGGTCAGCGGCTGGACTTCTTCCAGCGGCACTTCCTCGACTTCTTCCTCGACTACCTCGGGTTCCGGCTCCGGTTCGGGCTCAGGCTCGGGTTCCGGGTCGAAGCTGGGCAGCGCCCATACGTCCACGCCCTCGAGGTCGCGGGCGCGGATCAGGTCGCTGGGGTGATGTTCTTTGGTGGGCATGCTGTCATGTTCTCAAACCATGTTCAGCCGACACGGTCCTTATGGAAGCGGGTTTACCCGCTCCCACAAGGGGCGGCGTCGGCCTTCAGATCGCGAATACCTCAGATCATTTCCTCGGCGCCCTTGCCGCCGAGCACGATCTCGCCGGCCTCGGCCATGCGGCGGGCGATGGTGAGGATTTCCTTCTGCGCCGTTTCCACATCGCTGACCCGTACCGGCCCCTTGGCCTCCAGGTCGTCGCGCAACAGCTCCGAGGCACGTTTGGACATGTTCTTGAAGATCTTGTCCTTGACCCGCTCGTCGGCGCCCTTGAGCGACACCACCAGCACATCGGACGAGACTTCGCGCAGCAGTGCCTGGATGCCACGGTCGTCGACATCGGCCAGGTTGTTGAAGACGAACATCAGGTCTTCGATCTGCTCCGACAGGTCGCTGTCGATTTCGCGGATCGCGTCCATCAGTGCACCTTCCACCGAGCTGTCGAGGAAGTTCATGATGTCGGCGGCGCGCTTGATGCCACCCAAGGTGGTACGCGCCGCGTTGGAGTTGCCCGAGAACTGCTTCTCGAGGATCTGGTTCAGCTCCTTCAGCGCCGCCGGCTGCACGGTGTTCAGCGACGACACGCGCAGGACGATGTCCAGGCGCACCTTATGGTCGAAGTTGCTCAGCACTTCGCCAGCCTGGTCGGGGTCGAGGTAGGCAACCACGATGGCCTGGATCTGCGGGTGCTCGTAGCGGATCACGTCGGCAACGGCGCGCGGCTCCATCCACTTCAGGCTGTCCAGGCCGCTGGTGTTGCCACCGAGCAGGATGCGGTCGACCAGGCCGTTGGCCTTGTCCTCGCCCAGGGCCTGATTGAGCATCTTGCGGATATAGGCATCGGAGCCCACGCCCAGGCTGGTCTGGTCGCCGACGATTTCGACGAACTCGCTCATCACCTGTTCGACCTGTTCACGGTGCACATTGCCCATCTGCGCCATGGCCACACCCACACGCTGCACTTCCTTGGGCCCCATGTGCCGCAGCACCTGGGCGGCATCGGTCTCGCCCAGCGAAAGCAGGAGGATCGCCGCCTTGTCGACGCGGCTCAGCTTGGCGGTAACGGCTCGGTTATCACTCATCGGCGTTGATCCACTCTTTCACGACCTGGGCAACGCGGCCCGGGTCTTCGGCCACCAGGCCTTTGATTGCGTTGAGCTGTGCCTCGTAACCCTCGTTCGGGCTAGGCAGCAGAATGCTTGTCGGGCCACCCAGAGTGACGCGGTCGTTGGCCAGTTCGCCATCCAGACCCATCATGCCGCCCAGCTCCATGTCGCTATCCGAGGCAGCCTGCTTGCCGCCCCCTGTAATGTTGTTCAGCACCGGGCGCAGCACACCGAACACCAGCACCAGGATGAACACCACGCCCAGCACTTGCTTGACGATGTCCCAGAACCACGGCTGCTGGTAGAAGGCGATATCGGCGATCTCTTCGCCACGGTCGGCGGCGAACGGCACGTTGATCACCGTCACACTGTCGCCACGGCTGGCATCGAAGCCGACCGCGTCCTGTACCAGGCGAGTGAAGCGTGCCAGGTCCTCGGCGCCCCATGGCGCACGGGTGGCGTCGCCGGTGGCCGGGTCGATCTTGACCTGGTCGTCCACCACCACCGCCACCGACAGGCGGGTCATGCGCCCCTGCTGCTGGCGGGTGTGGCTGATGGAGCGGTCCAGCTCGAAGTTCTTGGTACTTTGCTGGCGCTTGTCCGACGGGTACGGCGCGAGCATCGGCTGGCCGGTGGCCGGGTCCATGATCTGCTGGCCGTTGGCATCCACCAGCGGCTGGCCAGGCTGGATGGCCGCGGCCGGGGTAGCGGCACCACCGGTGGTCTGCGGTGCCGAGGCCGGGCCTGGCGGCTGGTTGCTCAGTGCGCCGGGGACACCTTGCGGCCCCTGGCTGCTGGCACGCTGTTCGTCGACCGACTGCTCGCTGCGCAGTGCCGGCTGGTCGGGGTTGAACTGCTCGGAGGTGGACTCGACCGCACTGAAGTCGAGGTCGGCAGACACTTCGGCCTTGTAGCGGTCATTGCCCAGCACCGGCTGCAGGATGTTGTGTACCCGCTGGGTGAGCATGCTTTCTACCCGGCGGCTGTAGTCGAACTGCTTGCCTGCCTGGGTCAGGGCGGTGTCCTGGATCTGCTCGGACAGCAGGTTGCCCTTCTGATCGACCACGGTGACCTGGGACTTGTCCAGTTCCGGCACGCTGGTGGCGACCAGGTTGACGATGGCCATCACCTGCCCGGCTTCCAGGGCACGGCCCGGGTACAACTCGACCAGTACCGAGGCGCTGGGCTTGCGTTCGTCACGCACGAACACCGAGCTTTTCGGGATGGCCAGGTGCACGCGCGCGCCCTTGACGTTGTTCAGGCTGGACACGGTACGCGCCAGCTCGCCTTCCAGGCTGCGACGGTAACGGGTGGCTTCCATGAACTGGCTGGTGCCCAGGCCCTGCTCCTTGTCGAGCAATTCGAAACCGACGTTGCCATCGCTTGGCGCCACGCCGGCGGCCGCCAGTTTCAGGCGCGCACGGGAGAGGTCGTCGGCCTTGACCAGCAGAGCCCCGGAGTTGGGCTCGACGTTGTAGGGGATGTCGGCAGCGGCCAGGGTATCCATGACCTGCTTGGTGTCCATGCCCGCCAGGCTGCCGTACAGCGGACGGTAATCAGGTTGTTGCGACCACAGTACCACGGCAAAGCCGATCGCCACGCTGGCGGCCAGGCCGACCAGAAGGCCGATCTGACGCAGCATGGGCATCTGCGCGATATTTTCCAGAAACGCCATGCCGAACAGCGGCGGCTTGGCCGCGGGCGGGCCGCTCTTGGCAGGGGCGTTGTCGACGACTGCTTCAGCCATGGTTTACGTCCGTCCTCAAACCGGCATCTGCATGATGTCCTGGTACGCCTGGACCAGCTTGTTGCGTACCTGGGTCAGGGCCTGCATCGACACGCTGGCCTTTTGCGAAGCGATCATCACATCGGTCAGGTCGACACCACTTTTGCCGATCTCGAAGGCGTTGGCCAGCTGGGTCGAAGCCTGCTGAGTCTCATGCACCTTGCCGATGGCCTGGCCGAGCATGTCGGCAAAGGTACTCTGCCCCGGTGCCAGCTCGGGAGCGGCGGCCACCTTGGGCAGCGACATGGCATCGGCCTGCATGGCCCGCATGTCCAGCATCAGACGATTGAATTCAACACCTTGGCTCATGACCCTTCTCTCTCCTGCGGCCGCATTTTTTTGACAGTGATGCGGCGGATAGCCAACGTAAAGCAACAAAGGTGCCAGCCTTGGCACGCGCACCTCGGTTCACTGTAGGAGCAGCCTTGTGCTGCGAAAGGGGCCTTTGATGCAACAGACCACCTTCTGCCTTGCTGGCCTCTTCGCAGCACAAGGCTGCTCCTACAAAGGCTGCGCAAGCTCTGAGGTTTTTGTCAGCCGAACAGGCTGGCCTCGACGTCAAACCCGGCATCGCGCATCTGCGCCAGCTTGTAGCGCAAGGTACGCGGGCTGATCCCCAGGCGTTCGGCCGCCTCTTTGCGGCGGCCGCGCTCGGCGCGCAGGGTGTCGATGATCATCTGGTACTCATGACGACGCATGTCATCGCCCAGCCCGCCAGGCTCGGCCACCACCTCAGGTGATGGCTCGATGCCAGCTGACAATGGAATGGCGCCTGTCAGACAAAAATCCGCCGCCTCGATCACCCCGCCCTGCTGCAGGATCAGCGCCCGCTGCAGGGCGTTGTCCAGTTCGCGTACGTTGCCCGGCCAGGCATACGCCTGCAGGCAGGCCCGGGCCTGGGGCGACAGGTGCACCGGGGCGTGCTTCATCTTGGCCACGTGACGCGCCAACAGGCGCTCGGCCAGTTGCAGGATGTCACCCGGGCGTTCGCGCAGTGGGCGCCAGGCCAGGGGGAACACCGAAAGGCGGTAGTAGAGGTCTTCACGGAAACGCCCGGCCGCCACTTCGCCAGCCAGGTCACGGTTGGTAGTAGCCAGCACACGGATATCCAGGCTGATCGGCTTGCGCCCGCCGACCCGCTCCACCTCGCGCTCCTGCAGCACGCGCAAAAGCTTGGCCTGCAATGCCATCGGCATTTCCGAGATTTCATCGAGCAGCAAGGTGCCACCCTCGGCCTGCTCGAACTTGCCGACCTGGGCGGCAATGGCGCCAGTGAAGGCGCCCTTCTCGTGGCCGAACAGGGTGGCCTCGAGCATGTTGTCGGGGATGGCCGCACAGTTGATCGCCACGAAGGGTTGAGCCGCGCGCGCCGACTGTTGGTGGATATAGCGCGCCAGCACTTCCTTGCCGGTGCCGGACTCGCCCGAAATCAGCACGGTCGAGTCACTGCGCGCCACGCGGGCGGCCAGCTCCAGCAACTGTCGGCTGGCTGGCTCGCAAGCCACCGGGCCTTCTTCTTCAGCCACGCGCCCGGCGGCATGCCGCTCGACCAGGCTGAGCAATGCCTTGGGCTCGAACGGCTTGACCAGATAGTCGGCAGCCCCTTGGCGCATCGCCTCGACGGCGCGCTCCACCGCGGCATGCGCAGTCATCAGCAACACGGGCAGTTGCGGTTGCTGGCGGCGCAGCTGGGCCAGCAGTTGGTGCCCATCCATGCCTGGCATGTTCACATCGCTGACCACCAGGCTGAAGGCCTCCTCCAGCACTGCTTCCAACGCTTCTTCGGCACTGCCTACCGCCTGGTAGGCGAAACCGCCGATTTCCAGGGTATCGCCCAGTGCCTGGCGCAATACACGGTCGTCCTCGACCAGCAGCACCTTGATCGTCATTACATGCCCTCCGCCAGCTGCCCGTCGATCAACGGCAGCTCCACCCGCACACAGGTGCCACGGCCAACCCTGGAGCGCAGGCGCAGCGCACCTTGGTGCGCGCGCACCACGGCCTTGACCACGGCCAGGCCCAGGCCGGTGCCAGTGGCCTTGGTGGTCAGGAACGGCTCGCCCAGGCGGCCGAGCAGGTCGCCATCGATGCCACTGCCGGCGTCGCTTACACACAGGTGCAGGCTGCGCTCGCGACGGAACAGGTGCACCTTCAGTCGCGCCGGGCCGTCGCTGGCTTGCAGCGCATTTTCGATCAGGTTGAGCAATGCACCAACCAGGGTGTCGCGGTTGCACAGCAGCTCACCCAGGTGGCTGTCGCACTGCCAGCGCACGGCGTGCCCTTGCACATGCGCCTGGGCAGCCTGCTGCAGGGCCTGGAACAAGGCTTTTGGCGTGACTCGATCATTCAGCGGCAGCTCACCCCGAGCGAATACCAGCATGTCGCGCACCTGGTGTTCCAATTCGTGCAGGCGCTCTTTCAGGGTCCCGGCAAAGCGCTGGCGGGTTTCCGCGCTCAGGTCTTGTTCGGGATCAGCCAGGTGGCTGGCGTAGAGCATCGCCGCCGACAGTGGCGTGCGGATCTGGTGCGCCAGCGAGGCGACCATGCGCCCCAGCGAAGACAGGCGCTCGTGGCGAGCCAGCTGGTCTTGCAGGCGACGGGTTTCGGTCAGGTCGTTGAGCAACACCAACTGGCCAGGCTCGGCATCCAGCGAGCGAGTGGCAATGGACAGACGGCGGCCGTCGCGCAGCGAGACTTCGTGACCGTCATCCTTGCGCGGGGCAAAGCTGCGAGCGATCACCTGGCGCCACAGCTGGCCGACCAGCGGCTCGCCGAGCAATTCGCAGGCGGCCGGGTTGGCTTCGCGTACCAGGCCCTGGCCATCGATCACGATCACCCCGCCGGGCAGCAGGTCCAGCAGGTTCTGCAGGCGGTTGGCCAGGCGTTCCTTTTCGCTCAGTTCATCGATGCGCTGGGCGCTGACCACCGCCAGCTCGCCCTTGAGTTCGCTGACCCGGGCTTCCAGCAGGCTATAGGACTGGCTCAGCTGGCTCGAGACCTGATTGAACAGAGCGAAGGCCTGCTCGACACCCTGGCGGCTGTCCTGCTCGATCGGGGGCTGCCCCTGCGGACCGGGGGCTAGGGATATGTGGGCGGCCTGGGGCATGTTGCTCTCTCGCATGGCTGACCGTCATAAAAACGGTGTGTTGCCAGCGGTGTAGCAATAGCCGTGCCGGAGATGGGGTTTAATGCAGGGTTTGAGATTTTGGTGGGGCGCATATCGTGCGCCGCCGCGGGTATATACGCCTTGACACTTTCTGCGCCTGTGAAATCGAGCGCCGCCCGCGCGGCGCTTCGCGGGACAAGCCCGCTCCCACATTTGTTGCAACGTGGCCATGCCTGTGGGAGAGGCGTTGCCAGCCTTGGTGCAAGGCTTGAGGCAATGGGGCGGCAGTAGTGCCAACCCAGAAATACAGCCATCCCACCAAGGCTGACAACCATGGCCTGACAGGTTCGGCACGTTGCAACAAATGTGGGAGCGGGCTTGCCCCGCGAAGCGCGGCGCGGGCGGCGCTCGATCTCACAGGCGCAGAAAGTACAACGGCAAACACTCGAGAACCGCCGCGCGGGCGGCGCTCGACCTAACAGACACCATCAACGCCAAGCCGAACGCCCCGCCCCAGCCGTCAATCCTCCGCCTGTTCCTCGCCGCCCTGGCGGCTCATGCCATACTTGCGCATCTTCTCGACCAAGGTGGTGCGGCGAATGCGCAAACGTTCAGCCGCACGCGCAACGATACCGTTGGCATCGTCCAGCGCCTGCTGGATCAGGCCCTGCTCCAGGCTGCCCAGATAGTCCTTCAGGTCCAGGCCTTCAGGTGGCAGCATGGCGTGGTTGCTGAAGTTCGGCGTATGGCCATTAATCGCCACGCGCTCTTCCAGGTCGCTGCGCAGGCTGTCGACCATCTGCTCGTCTTCGTCATCGACGTAACGGAATTTCTTCGGCAGCTCGGAAACGCCAATCACCCCGTACGGGTGCATGATCGCCATACGCTCGACCAGGTTGGCCAGCTCGCGCACGTTACCCGGCCAGCCGTGGCGACACAGCGACATGATCGACGCGGAGTTGAAGCGGATGGACCCGCGCTTCTCGTGCTCCATACGCGAGATCAGCTCGTTCATCAGCAGCGGGATGTCTTCCACCCGCTCACGCAGCGGCGCCATCTCGATAGGGAACACGTTCAGGCGGTAGTACAGGTCTTCGCGGAACGTACCCTCCTCGATCATGGTCTCGAGGTTCTTGTGGGTCGCGGCAATGATGCGCACATCGATGCTCTGGGTCTTGTTGCTGCCCACGCGCTCGAAGGTACGCTCCTGCAACACGCGCAACAGCTTGACCTGCATCGGCAACGGCATGTCGCCGATTTCGTCAAGGAACAGGGTACCGCCGTTGGCCAGCTCGAAGCGCCCGGCACGGCTGGTGATCGCCCCGGTAAAGGCGCCCTTCTCGTGGCCGAACAGTTCGCTTTCCAGCAACTCGGCCGGGATCGCGCCGCAGTTGACCGGCACGAACGGCGCCTCGCGGCGTTTGGAATGGTAGTGCAGGTTGCGCGCGACCACTTCCTTGCCGGTGCCGGACTCACCCAGGATCAGCACGCTGGCATCGGTATCGGCCACTTGCTGCATCATCTGCCGCACGTGCTGAATGGCACGGCTGGTGCCGACCAGGCTGCGGAACAGGTTGGGTTCGCGCTGGCGACCACGCTCGCGCGCCTGGTCGTACATCTCGCGATAGACCTGGGCACGGTGCAGCGAATCCAGCAGCTGGCTGTAGCTTGGCGGCATTTCCAGGTTGGAAAGCACCCGGCGGCGAAGGTCTTCCGGGAACTCCGCAGAAGAAATTTCACCTAAAAGCAGAACCGGAAGGAACTCATCCCACCCAGTCACTGTCTTAACGAGCCCAAGCACACTGCCCGGGGCATTTACAGTGCCAATAAGCACGCACAGCACTTCGCGACTCGAAGACAACGGCTCGACCACTTGCTGCCAGTCCTGGCTGGAGCAAGCGAGGTTTTCTTCGCCGAGGAAGTTAAGCACCACCGCCAGGTCGCGGCGGCGTGCGCTGTCGTCGTCGATCAGCAGAATCTTGGTTTCACGCCACATGCAATAGCAACTTCCCTAGTCATATCGGCGCCCGAGGGCGTGCTCGACATCATTCCGACTGAATGGTCAGTGTTCGGACGTCTGAAATTCGAAAACAGCCACTAGTAAAGTCAAAAAACACCAGCCAGTCAAATTAATGGCGCTTGGCTTTTTGCAGATCTGTGGTCAGGTGAACAAATGGTATACCTTTGCCGCGTTCTTCGCCTGACGGATTTTCGACATTTCTTCCACCAAGGATTGACGTTCACCACTTGCAACATCGATTAGTTGACGGTATACGGCCAACAACTGCTCAAGGCTACCACGTACTTCCGCTTCGTTTTCATGAGCCTCGGCAAGCACATCGTCGACACACAGCCGGCATTCCAGGTCGAGCTCGCCAACTGTACCCCAGTCGCGATCAGCCAGCGCCGCCAGCAAGGCTTCTCGGGTGTGCTCTATACGGGCGATAACCTCGCTCATGTCATCCTCCTGGCTTAGGAAGCCGCCGACGGGTCGCCGATCGCGTCCCAACCTTCCTTGATGGTGATCAGCAGGCGCGCCACTTCGTCGATGATCTCCGGGTCATTTTTTGCATTGGCTTCGATCAAGCGACGACTCATGTAGGTATACAGGTTGTCCAGATCGGCCAGGGTGTCGGCATGGTTTTCCAGATCCAGGCCTTCACGCAGGCCGCCGATGATGTCGATGGCCTTGCCGATGAGGATACCCTTCTGGGCTATATCATTGCGCGCGATCGCGCCCTTCGCCTGCGCCATGCGATCAAGGCCGCCCTGCATGAGCATCTGCACCAGGCGGTGCGGACTGGCTTCGGATGTCTGTGCCACGCCGTTGACTTTCTGGTATTGCCGAAGGGCCAACATCGGGTTCATGGATCTGCCTCGTTGCTGCGAAAAAGGTTGCGTCTACCCTGTGTATCGCCGCCACGTCAAAAAACTTTAGGGTTAAAACGAAAAGCCCGGCGCGTCTGGCAAACGCTGCCGGGCTTTTGTCACACGGAAAGAATCAGGACTTCTTGGCCTGCGCGTTGATCGCCTCGAAGATCGACGTGATCTGGTCGGCCTGGGCTTTCATCTTGCCTAGGGCAGTGTCCAAGGCCACGTATTTCTTGGTCAGTGATTCGGTCAACGAGTCGGTGCGCCGATCGAGGGCAGCCTGCTGCTCACTCAAGTTCTTGGCAACGTTGCTCAATGCGCTATTACGGCTAGCCAAACTACCATCAGTGGCATTGTACGGGTCAATGGCCTTGTTCATCCGCTCGAAAATGCCATTCGTGCCGGTGAACAACTCCTGCACTTCCGCTCCCAACTTCTTGTCATTCATCGCTGCGGCGAATTTGGTGCTGTTGAACTCCAGAGTGCCGTCTTTTTGTGTGTTGATACCTAACTGACTCAGAGTGGTCAGCTGATCGCCTGCCCCCACTTCGGAAAGCACCTTACGAATATCACCCAACAGCGACCGGGTGGTAGGGTCGTTGGTCAGAGGTCCCAGCACCAGGTTGTCATCGTCATCACGGCTGGTCGAAGTCAGCGACGTAATAGCCTTCTGCAGCGTGTTGTAGGCATCGACAAAACTTTGGATGGAGGTCTTCAGGCCATCATTGTTGGCCGCTACGGTGACCTTGGTTGCCGCCGCGCTCTCACTGATCAACTCCAGGCTCAAACCACTGATCGAATCACTAATGGTATTGGTGGCGCTGGTGATCTTCAGGCCATCGATCGTCAGCTCGGCGTCCTGAGCTATATCGGTAATATAGCCTGCCCCCGTCCCTACCATCTTCTGGGTGCCGACAATATTCAGCTCAGTCTGATCGACATCCCCCTTCAATGAGAGATCATTGCCCGCGCCAGTCTTTGAGGACGTCAACACCAGACGAGCGCCATCCTCACCTGTAATGATGTTGGCACTGATGCCGTTGGCACTCATTTCCTTGTTGATCTGGTCGCGCACGCTTTGCAGCGTGGCGCCAGCGCCGACCTCGATCGTGTAGGCCGTGCCGCCAACTGCGGGATCACCTTGTTCGATCGTCAGGGTTCCCGCGGCAATCGCTTTGGAGGCACCTTCGACAAACGCCTGGCTAGCCACTTTCGAACCTGTTGCCAGCTTTGCTACCTGAATGTCGTAACTACCGGCGACTGCGGTGTTGCCCGAGGTGACCTTGACGACCTTGTCATTGGCCGAAGTAGCCGCATAGGCATTGAACGACGGCGCGGTCTTGTCGTTGAGCTTGGTCATGGCAGTCTGGAAGGCCGTGAGGGCACTACGCAGCGACCCGATTCCGGAGATCATCGCACTGTTGTTACTGGTCTGCCGGGTAATCTGCGCCTGCTTGGCGGCAGTGTCGGACTGGACCAGGACCTTGACGATCGAACCGATGTCCAGACCGGACCCGAGGCCAGTACTGGAGGCGATTGGGCTTGCCATGCTGTTCTCCCTCTCGTTAACCGCCAGCCCACTCCTGCGGGGCCGACATGCTTTACTTCATTGGTACTCGCCGCCAGTCAAACCTTGGCGTCGAACAGAACACTGTTGGCATCACTCAGGCTGCGGGCAATTCGCAACGCCTCTTCCGAGGGCAATTGGCGAATCAACTCACCACTGTCGCTGGCGATGACTTTGACCACGATCTTGCCGGATTCTTCGTCCGTGGAGAACTCCAGATTGCGCTGTGACGCTTTCAAAAATTTTTCGATTTCAGAGACGGCATTCTTGACCTTTTCGGCATCCTTCGCCGCCAGCGAGTCTTTCTTGTCGTCTTCACTGGGTACTGCAGCTTCAACTGCCCGGGTAACCGGCTTTTCGGCAACCTGCTCAACCGAACGTGCGACCGGGTAACTCAGGTTCAGCTTGGCACTCATGTCCATGCCCACCACCTCACGATGAAAAGGCGGGGAAGCGCCACGCATGCACTTCCCCGCCAGCGACTAGGCAGATTAGCCCAGCAGCTTCAGTACTGCCGACGGCAGCTGGTTGGCCTGAGCCAGAACCGAGGTCGAAGCTTGCTGCAGAGTCTGCTGCTTGGTCAGCTGGGCAGTTTCAGCAGCAAAGTCGGTGTCCTGTACACGGCCACGAGCGGCTTCGGCGTTCTCGTTGATGTTCTGCAGGTTGTTGATGGTGCTGGTCAGACGGTTCTGGGCAGCACCCAGATCAGCACGGGTGCTGTTGATGGTTTGCAGAGCGGAGTCGATAGCGTTCACAGCAGCGCTGAAGTTAGCACTGATGGTGCTGTCAGCACCAGAAATCGCGATAGCACCCGAGTTAACACCCAGGGCGGAAGCAGTCAGGTTAGCCAGCTTGATGGAGATCTGGTTTTCAGTACCAGTGTTGGAACCAACCTGGAAGCTCAAGGTGGCAGTGGTGTTGAGCAGGTTCTTGCCGTTCAGCTGGGTGCTGTTGGCGATACGAGTCAGCTCGTCGGACATCGAGGCGAACTCAGTGTTCAGAGCATCACGGTCCTTGTCGCTGTTCGAAGCGTTGTTGGCCTGGATGGCCAGTTCACGCATGCGCTGCAGGATGTTGGTCTGCTCTTGCATCGCACCTTCAGCGGTCTGGGCGATGGAGATACCGTCGTTGGCGTTCTTGATAGCCATGGTCTGACCGCGAATCTGCGAGGTCATACGAGTGGCAATTTGCAGGCCGGCGGCGTCGTCCTTGGCGCTGTTGATTTTCAGGCCGGAAGACAGGCGGGTCATCGAGGTGCTCAGTGCATCGGTAGCACGGTTCAGGTTTTTCTGAACACCCAGAGAGGTGGTGTTGGTGTTAACGGTCAAAGCCATGACGAATTCCTCGTTGGATTGGGTACTACGGCTTCCGGCCTTGGCAATTCGCCGGGTGTGGCACAGAGAACCTTCGTCATGGTTATCGTCGTCAGGGCGCGTTGCTTGAGGTTTTTTTTAAAAAATTTTACTGGCCACCTGCCAGCCCAAGAAAATCAATACGTTGACGCCAAAAAATCTTCGCACGCGTGGAGCATCACCTCAGAGATAGCATCAACCGTGACAATTGACGCCTCACTCCACCTCCCTGTGAAAATGGTCAACATACTCTAAAGTTGCCCGCCACGCGGCCGATCCCAATTTCACTCTCCGCTGTCAGCACGCGAAAGCCCGCGCCTGGCAGCCAGGACCCAAATAGAGCCGCGCAATAAAGGCTCGATACCTTCTGGCCCCCTCCAAGAGCTGATCAGCCATGAATTTATACGTAAACCAGACGAAGAACAGGCCGGCGCTGCGAGATGACATTTACCAGGGCGACATTTTTCTCGACACATCCCTGCGCAGTGCATACGACCTGTGCGCCCTTGCCCGGGCCTCTATCACTCAAGCGTTCGATGGAGAAACCGATCACCAATCGCTGCATAAAATGATGCCGGTGGAAAGTTTCGTTGAGCGGGTAACCGCCCTCAAACGCCATTTCACCAATGGCGGAGAAGCCAAGGCGCTGATCCAGGCGTTCATTCTGGAAATCGGGGCCGATCCAGGCGAATACTTGTTCGATGTGCCACGCGTACGGGTAGTGCCACATTACGATTACCTGCATGCAGGCGTCAGTTATGCCTACAAACCCCACCGGGACACCTGGTACGGCAATGTCGACTGCCAGATCAATACCTGGATGCCGCTGTACTCGCTCAAGCCCGAGCAAACCATGATGATCAACCCTGCCTACTTCAACCGCCCGGTGAACAACTCATCCGACGGCTGGAGCCTGGAGCACTGGATCACCGAACAACGCTTCAAAGCCAAGGAAAACATCACGCAGGAAAACCGCGTGCACCCGGTTCCCTTGGAAGAAATTGATGACCGCTCGGAGCTGCGCATTGCCAGCAACAGCGGCGAGATGCTGATATTCAGTGGCTCCCACTTGCATGGCACCGTGGCCAACACCACCGATCAAGTGCGTTTCAGTGTCGATTTCCGCCTGATTCACTTGCAAGATCTGATCAACAAGCGCGGCGCACCCAACGTAGACAATGGTTGCATCGACGCCCACGCCGGTTTTAAAGACCTTTTCCACGCCAAAGATTTTTCCAGATTCCAGGGAGTCAACCCATGACAAAGCGCCGCCTGACTGCTGCGGAAGTTGAGTACAACGAAAAACGCGCCACCGTGCTGAGCAAGGTAGACGCGCAGTACGTTGCCGATGCACCGTTCGTGTTTGCCAACCGAATCACCGTGACAGCCGCGCTATCGCGCATGGAGCTGTTCAAGATGGTGCAGGACGTACCCGGCGCAATCGTCGAATGCGGCGTCTACAAGGGCAACTCATTGATGCTCTACATGCACCTGTCAATGATTCTGGAACCGTATGCAATCAATCGCTCGATCATTGGTTTCGATACTTTCCAAGGATTTGCCAGCATCGACAAAGAGAATGATCCGACGGACATCAACGAAACGATGTTCTCCGACACCGATGACTCGATTCTTCAGGAAATGATCGACACTAATGACCTGGTGCGCCCGGTCAATCGCATTCCGCGCTGCGAGATCATCAAAGGCGACATCCTCGAGACCGTACCTGCCTTCGTCAAGACCCGCCCCGACCTCGTGGTGGCGATGCTGATTCTTGACACCGACCTGTATGCTTCGACCAAAGTAGCCTTGGAAACCTTCCTGCCTTACATGCCAAAAGGTGCGATCGTAGTACTCGACGAAGTCGCCTACCGTAACTTCCCCGGCGAGACCGCCGCATTGCGCGACGTGCTGGATCTGAACAAAATCGAACTCAAGCGTCTCCCGTTCGATTCAACCGTGGGCTATTTCCGCGTCTGATACCGCAACAATCGTCCGATGCCTTGCAGTGGCATCGGACGATCCATCGGCACAATCTTACTCAGGCGCCCTTTCGAGGATCGCCGACCCCCAAGACAGCCCCACACCAAAGCCGCTGAGCGCCACGCGCCTGTGCTGCGAACCGAGCACGTGCTTTTCGAGCAGTAGTGGAATGCTTGACGACACCGTGTTGCCGGTTTCCACCATATCCTTGACGAACTTCTGCTTATATTCGCCCTCGACAAAGCGCGACGACACCGCGTCGACGATCGCGGCGCTCCCCTGATGCAAGCAGTACAGATCGATATCGTCAGCCTGCAACTTGCTGGCTTCGAGCAACTGCTGCAGGTGTGCAGGCACCTTGACCAAGGCAAAGTTGTAAACCTGGCGACCATTCATGAAGAACTTGCCGTCGGTGGTACGTAGGTGCTCGGCACCGGCACCATCGCTGCCGAACAACGACCTGCCCAACTGCCAGGCGGCACCCTCACCCATCCAAGTGGCCGTGGCGGCATCACCAAACAACATGGTGGTGTTGCGATCCTCCGGGTCGACGATCTTCGAATAGGGGTCGGCGGTGATCAACAAGCCGTTTCTCAGGCCTGCGGCCTCCATGAAGCCTTTCATCGCATAAAGGCCGTAGACATAACCCGAACAGCCCAGCGAGATGTCAAAAGCGGCAACCGCTGTCGACAGGCCGAGCTTGTGCTGTACGATCGCCGCCGTATGCGGCAAACCTTCGGCATCACCGTTCTGAGTGACCACGATCACCACATCGATGGATGCCGGGTCCAGGGATGGATTGACAGCGAACAGGTTTTTCGCGGCCTCTACGCAGAGGTCGGACGTTTCCTGGGCAGCATCCTTGCGCGGCAAAAAGGTCGAACCGATCTTGCCGAAGATAAAATCCTGGTCCTTGCCGAATTTCGCGCCCTGGGCGTAGTTGTCCACGCCGTCAGTCGGCACGTAACTGGCGATACTTTTAATGCCAATCATATGGCTTCCCAATTCAGTAACAGCGAAATACCCGCCACGGAACCAAACGGCAAAACGCCAGGCGATGCGGTGGTTTCCGATCCCTGACAATTTGTTCGGAGCGGCGCGGCGGTTCCCGGTTTCGACAATATACAGTGAAGATGCGCGTTCTGACTCTCAAGTCACGCTCTTTTTGTCGAATCGACAAACCGGTGCGGCTGCGCCCACAAAAAAGCCATAACCGCCGCGAGGCGGTCATGGCTTGGCGTAGTTCCGCAACAGATGTCAGGCGATCAACGCCTGCCAATCAACCCGGCCATCCAGATCAAGGCTGAATAGCTTGCCGTCCAGACTATGGTTGGCGTTATAGCAAGTGTCCTGAGCCAATGCGTGCGCCCAGCGCTCACGCATGTGTGGGCAGGCCATCGCATCGTCGCCCACCAGAACATGCCGTACGGCCTGGGCCTGTGGTGTCCACACTATCAATAGGCCCGCCGCCACTGCTTGCAGGCACAGGTCGACGTGCGCGGCGCGCAGATTCGGTGACTGCTCTTCGAGCCCACCGACAGCGTGCAACAGTTCCGCACGTAGCATGATACAACCCGACACCGCCGAAACACCGTGTTCCACCTGAAGGCGCTGCATGTAACCAGGCGAATCCCTGGATTCGCCGACGAACGCGGCACGTACACCCGCCTGCCCTGCCAGCACAAGCCCAGCCTCGACCACCCGTCCCTCGGGGTTCAGCAACTTGCCACCCACTACACCCACTTCCGGACGCTGGGCGTGATTGAGCATACCTTCCAGCCAGTTGGCGTTAAGCACCTCGAGCTCGCTGTCCAGCAGCACCAGATACTCGCCCTGCGCCTGCTGAATGGCCAGATTGAGCATCGCAACCGGCGCTAGGGCGCGCTCGCTACGGACCACCCGCAACCGGCTCCCTCCTAACTGCAAGCTAGCCAGCCAATCGCACAGCTCGGGCGACTGGCTGGCATTGTCAGCAACGAGAATTTCATGCTGCTGATAGCGGGTGCGCTGCAACAGGCTGAGCAGGCACGCTTGCAACGCTGTGAAGTTGTCCTGGCAGTGCACGATGATCGAAACCATCGGCCGCGCCTCATGCCGATAGTCAACGGCCAACGTTCCCGGACGGACCGACCCGACCGACACCGCATACCCCCGCTGGGCCACATGCTGTACCAGCACGGCACGCTCTTGATCGTGCCGGCTATTGTCAGGCGCAGAGCAGAGCAACAGTGGCTCCGCCAGGTGGGCAAGGCCCGCCATACCTCCTTTGCCGATCAAGCGCAGTAACAGATCGAACTCCAGCGCCTGCGGGTAACGCGCGTCGAACCCACCTGCCTCCAACCACAGGTCGCGACGCACCAGCCAGTGCCGAGCCATCAGCCCAGGCACGCTCTGCAGCAGATCCAAGTTGATGCCTGGACGCATGACATCGCTCAGCAAGCCGTTGGCCTGTTCCTGCAATTCGTCCATCGCCACGGCACGCACCCCTTCGACGCCTAGCAACTCGAGCCCAGCACGCATCAGGCCGCCGGCGGTGAACTGATCACCACTTTCGGCCAGCATGATCCAGTCAGTGCCCAGTTGCCTGGCCGCCTCGTTCATGCGTTGAACATGATCCTGCTCGGTAACCTTGATGAAATGCACAGTCTGCTGCGGCTTTGTCACCGACGGCAGCTCTCCGGTGGTCAATACAACCACCTTGAAGGCGCGCGAGTAGCCGTTCATGAGACTGTCGAAGGTAGCCTGGAGCTTGACGATGTCGGCTTGCAGATCGAGCAATAAAATGCCAAAGCTCGGACCGCCATGATGCTTGTCCAGACGCTTGGCAGCCTGGCGTACCAACTCGTCGCCTGGCTCACGAGCCTTGAGCCAATTAAGCAGCCGCCCCGAGGACATACTGCTTAACAACACCTCGTTGTCGAAGCCAGGAAGCGACTCCAACCGGCACAACCAGTCACGTAATTGCTCCGCTTCGGCCTGGGCTTGGTCGTCCTGCTCCAGTTGCATCAACAGGCGCTCGACCACCGTCCGGTTGAACGGGTTGATGACAAGCGCCTCCCAGAGGCGAGTGCGCAGGGCAGTGGTATCATCACTGGCACGCGCCTGGAGCAAACGCCATTGCCTTTGCAGGATCGATTCCAGTTCGGTGAGCTGATGACGCCCGGCCGGCATGGCATGGATATGGAATTCGATCTCGGTCAGCAAGTCGAAGAACGCCTTGTTGTAGAACGGAAGTTCCACGAACTGCTGCTCGCCAAAGATTCGTTTAGGTTCGTACATCGGTCGCTGCCATTCGGAGCGAACAATCGGGCAAGCTTGTAGCGCACGCCCCGTCAGCAACCCGTCGGCCATGCTCTTGAAGCTTTCGAGGGCGATCTGCTTGACCGCAGCGGCGCCCCTGCTGCTCAACTCGGTAGGAATCGATGCAAGAAACTCTGCAAAGACTTCACGCCCCTGGCGTGACTTCTCGTCCTGCAAGGCAAGCACCGTGAGTACGTTGGTGCCATGCTCAGAACCGCCATAGTTGCCCTCTCGAACCGCAAAGGGAATCGGCAGAATTCGAGCCTTGGCATTGGCCAGCAGGTAGAAAGCGTGGCCGATTTCCTGCCATTCGAAGCTGGTACCCAACGGCAGCAGCTCATACCACTGCTGCAACAGGTCAGTGCGGGTAACGGCGTAAAAAGGCGGGAGGAACTGGCCCATGAACTCCAGCAAGCGCTGCTCTGGATCTTGCGAACAGTAGTCTTCCTGCACCCGATTATCACGTTTGTAGTACTCGACCTGCGCGCCACCGGGCACATACATCATCCCGTAACCATGGCAAAGACCGTAATCAGAGTGCTGCTCAAGGAACTCCACCGAGCGGGTTATGCTGTCATGCAGCAGGAAGTCGTCGACCGCAATGAAGAGCATGAACGGCGTGACGACCTGCTTGACCCCGAAAGCCAGCTTTTCCAGCAATGCAGTGTAAGAAAACTGCGGTAGATGGCGGTAATCGACATCTGGGTAATCGCGAGCAATTTCATCGTCAGCCTTCAGCGACGAATCCAGCACCAGGATGCTGGCCGGGTAGTTGCGGTAGTAGCACAAGGCCCGGCGCAAAAAATCTGGGCGGTTGTGGGTAAGCAACACCAATGTGAGGCGATCCTTGAGCGATGCGTCGCCCCGGTGCTGTACATGTGCTTGCATATCTGCTTCTGCCTGTTGGTTGGTTCAGCGCACTCGGCGCAGGTAGCCATCACGCGCCACGGTGATCAGCAGCTTGTCGTGGATTTCGGCATCGATGACGAAGTCCTCGGTTTCCTTCAGGTAAGCCCACACAGCAGTGCGCGGGTTGTCGCCAACACCCCATGGCCGATCAGGGAAGGCATCGGCAGGCATGTCCTCGACCACCGTATCCATCACCACGCAGTAGCAGTCTTGCGACACTAACGGCGCGTAGGCGCGCAGTTCGGCCAGCACGTGGTCGTGGGTGTGGTTGGAATCGAGCACGACGATGACCTTCTTGCCCTCGGCCAGCATCCGCACCCGCTCGACAACGGCCGGGTCGATGCTGGAGCCTTCGATCATGCTGATACGCTTGAACATTGGGTGACTTTCGATGGCTTCGCGATTATGTGGACGGATATCGCGATCGATGCCAAGGACCTCACCATGCCCCACCAACTCCATCATCGACGCGTAATAGATGATCGAACCGCCATGAGCGATGCCACATTCGATGATCAAGTCAGGCTTGAGTTTCCAGATCAGCTCCTGCATGGCAACCATGTCCTGGGGCAGCTGGATGATCGGGCGGCCCATCCAGCTGAAGTGGTAGGTGTATTTGTGCTTGGCCGATTCGTTGTAGAAGACCTGGGCCAGTTCGCCCAGCGCCGCATCGTTGCCTTGGGCACGGATCTCGGCCTGGCATTCTTCGGCGAATACCTGTAGTGGCGTTTTGTCGCTCATTTGCAGCCTCTTGAAAAGTGTTGGCCCGACAGCGTCAGCGGTGCAAGGGCTCGATAGTGGATTGCAGCATGCGCTGCAAACGATCGGTCACCGCCCAGAACGCCATCGGCTCATGGGTTGGATAAGGGTAATAACCAAGATTCAGGCTCAGGCTGGCTCCTCGCTCACGCAGACGCTGCTCGACCAGACTGCGCACTGCAACCGGCTGACCACTGGCGCAATTGACCACCCCTGAGAATTCGCGACAGTGCAACACACCAGCCAACTGGCGGGCGGCATCGGTAATCGGCTGAAAGTCGCGCAACTGCTCGCCACCGGACATGGCGAACGATGCCTCGCTGCTATCAATGGCTCGATCGAGCCCTGCCAGCAGGCTGTTGGGGTTCTGCCCCTGACCATACAGGTAGAACAGTCGCGCCCATTGCAGAGTGAATGGCCGATGCAACTGCAATGCCTGGAGGAACTGGTGCAGGCTGTGCTTAGCCAAGCCATAGGGGTTGGTCGGGCGCGCCGGACATTGTTCGTCCAGCGGGCCGCTCTGCATCCCGTACTCGAAGCAGGTGCCGGTGACCAGCACCTGTCGTACACCAGCCTCGACCGCGTGCTTGATGAAGCGGTAGTCGGCCATCAGGTTCTGCTCCAGATGGAACAGCGCCTGGTAGTTGGGCAGTCCCGGCCAGGCCAGGTGAGCAAGGGCGTCGATACCATCGACCCAACTGGCCACCGCTGCGGCGTCGGCCAACTGCAGGTCACCGGCAACGAACTCCACTTGGTCGAACCACGCCATGCCCCGTGCGCGCTCGACGTCACGCGCCAAGGCGCGCACGCGACAACCGCGGGCCAGCAGTTCGGCCACCAGATGGCGGCCAACGAAACCAGTGGCGCCGGTTACCAGTACATGCAATGCGGTCATAGCACGGTCAACTCGGGGACGGCGATGACGAACTGCCCGCCCCACTCACGGATGCCGGCCTGCTGCTCGCTGATTTCGTGCAGCAGATTCCACGGCAGCACCAGCACATAGTCCGGCTGTTCCTCGGCCAGGCGCTCGGGCGCCACTATCGGAATGCGGCTACCAGGCAGGAACTTGCCCTGCTTGTGCGGGCTGGTGTCGGCCACCCAGGCCAACAGGTCAGCCTTGACCCCGGCATAGTTGAGTAAGGTGTTGCCCTTGGCGGCAGCGCCGTAACCCACCACGCGCTTGCCAGCAGCCTTGGCGTCGAGCAGGAAACGCAGCAGCTGCAGCTTGATACGCTCGGCGGCAGGCGCCAAGGTGGAGTAGAAGCCAGCGCTGCGCACGCCCACGTCGTTCTCCAGCGCCAGCAGGCCGGTGACGGCCGGCTCCACCGTACGGCGCTGGCCATCAGTGCGTTGCACGAACACCCGCAGTGAACCACCGTGAGTCGGCAGCTCCTGCACGTCGAATATTTCCAGGCCGTTGCGCTGGCAGAGGATCTGCACCGCCGTAAGCGACAAATAGGAATAGTGCTCGTGATAAAGCGTATCGAACTGGTGCTCGGCGATCAGCGACAGCAAATGCGGGAATTCGAACGTGGCCACGCCGGTCGGCTTAAGCAAGGTGGCGAAGCCACCGAGGAAGTCATTGATGTCCGGCACATGGGCGAGCACGTTGTTGGCCGCCATCAGGTCGGCACTCCAGCCTTCGGCCACCAGTTGCGTCGCCACGTCGCGACCGAAGAACACTTCGCGGATCTCCAGTCCTTTGGCACGCGCCGCATCGGCAGTGCTGCGGGTCGGCTCGACCCCCAGGCAGGGAATACCGCGCCGGGCGACGTACTGCAACAAGTAGCCATCGTTGGCAGCGATCTCCACCACACGGCTGTCGGCGCTCAGCGCGAAGCGCTCGGCCATACCAGCCACATAGGCTTCGGCATGGCCCAGCCAGGAACTGGAATAGGAACTGAAGTAGGCATAGTCCGCATCGAACAGCTGCTCGGCGCGGGTATAATCCTCGGTCTGTACCAGCCAGCATTGCTCGCACACTGACACCTTCAACGGTACCCACTGTTCAGCCCCGGCCAGTTGCTCGGCACGCAGGTAGGCGTTGGAAGGCGGCGCTGTGCCCAGATCGATCAACGGCAGGTGCAGGGCGCTGCCACAACCACGGCAATTCATACGGTCACTCCGGTAAAGCGGCTGTCCAGCCAAGGATGCATTTCATCCCGGGCCGAGAGGTTGATCACGGGCAACGGCCAGGCGATGGCCAAGCGCGGGTCAAGCACCGACAGACCACCCTCATGCTCCGGGGCATAGTCGGCGCTGTGCAGGTAAAGCAGCTCGGCATCGTCGCTCAGCGCCTGGAAACCGTGGGCGAAACCGGCAGGTACCAGCAAGCTATTGCCCTCACCGGCCTTGAGGTGCTCGGCATGCCATTGCAGGAAGGTCGGCGAATCGGCACGCAGGTCAACCACCACGTCCCACACTTCACCCTGCAGGCAGGTGATGTACTTGCTCTCCGGCTGCGGCCCGACCTGATAATGCAAACCGCGCACGCTACCGCGCCCGCGAGTCAGCGAGCAGTTGATCTGGCGGATGTGGAACGGCGCTCCGAAACGCTCCAGGCTGCCTTCGCAGTAAAGCCGCGAGAATGCACCACGGGCATCCTCATGGCGGCGATGATCGACGCGGGCTAGGCCCTGCAATGGCAAGGGGTGCAAGGTGTACTCGCTCACAACGACTCCTGATACAAGCTCAACTGGGTCAGACAGACTGCACGCATGTCCATACCCTTACGCCAGGCCAGGTGCCAGCCTAGGGTTCGCTCCAGGCATTCGTTGAGCGTCCAGCGTGGTCGCCAGCCAAGCAGCTGGCGGGCTCGAGAGCTGTCCAGGCGTAGCAGCCCGGCTTCGTGCAGGTCGCTCGTCTCGACCTTGACCCCTGGGGCCAGAGGCCACTGCCCAGCCAGCAACTGGACCACCTCACCGACACTGCGCATGTCGTCGTCACCCGGGCCGAAGTTCCATGCACCTGCATAGCGCTGGCCCTGCTCGTATAGGCTGGCGGCCAGCAGCAGGTATCCGGCCAGCGGCTCCAGGGCATGCTGCCAAGGGCGCACCGCCTGGGGGAAACGCAGCGTCACCTGCTCGTCAGCAGACCACGCCTTGAGCACGTCGGGGATCAGCCGATCGGGCGAGAAGTCTCCTCCGCCCAGCACATTGCCGGCGCGTGCGGTTGCCAGGCTCAGGCCATGGTCGGCGTACCGCTCGGCAGGGAAGAATGACGCCGCGTAGGACTGTGCAAGAATCTCGCAGCAGGCCTTGCTGCTGCTGTACGGATCATGACCACCGAGCGCTTCGTTCTCGCGGTACGACCAGACCCACTCCTGGTTGGCGTAGACCTTGTCGGTGGTCACCACCACGCAGGCGCGCACGCCGCCTACCTGCCGCACGGCCTCTAGCAGATTGAGGGTCCCCATGACATTGCTCGAATAGGTGCCCAACGGGTCGCGGTACCCTTCACGCACCAGCGGCTGGGCTGCCAGGTGCAAGACAATTTCCGGCTGCACTTCTGCGACCAGTTCCAGCAGAACGCCAAGATCACGCACATCACCACGGCGATCATCGATGCCCTCGCCAACCCGTGCCAGATCGAACAGGTTCGGCTCGGTCGATGGGTCGAGGGCGAAACCGGTGACCTGAGCGCCCAGGCTCTGCAGCCAGAGCACCAGCCAGCTGCCCTTGAAACCAGTGTGACCAGTGACCAGGACGCGCTTACCGGCCCAGAACGCGGGACTCAAGCCCACTGTTTCCATGGCGCCTCCCCGCTGCTCCACAACTGTTCGAGGTGGTTCTTGTCGCGCAAGGTATCCATGGGGTGCCAGAAGCCGTCGTGCTCGAACGACATCAGCTGGCCTTGCTGGGCCAGGGTGGCCAACGGTTCGGCCTCCCACGGCATAGCATCACCGACAATATAGGGGATGACCTTGGGAGAGAGCACGAAGAAGCCACCATTGATCCAACCTCCATCACCGCGCGGTTTCTCGCTGAAACCTCGCACCCGGTCGCCCTCGCGCTCCAGTGCTCCGTATCGACCTGGCGGCTGTACCGCTGTGACAGTGGCGAGTTTGCCGTGACCGAGATGGAAGTCAACCAACGCACCGATGTTCAGATCAGAGACGCCATCACCATAGGTGAAGCAAAACGACTCCTCGTCTTCCAGGTATCTGGCAACACGACGCAAGCGGCCACCGGTCATGGTATCGTCACCAGTATCCACCAACGTCACACGCCATGGCTCGCTGTAGTTCTGATGCACATCCATACGGTTGGCACGCATGTCGAATGTGACGTCGGAGGTATGCAGGAAGTAGTTGGCGAAGAAGTCCTTGATCGCGTACCCCTTGTAGCCGAGGCAGATCACGAAGTCGTGGATGCCGTGCGCCGAATACTGCTTCATGATGTGCCAAAGAATTGGCTTGCCACCGATCTCGATCATCGGTTTGGGCTTGAGGTGTGACTCTTCGCTGATACGCGTGCCGAGCCCACCCGCCAGAATGACTGCCTTCATCGATTTCCTCATGTGCTTCGCGCCCCAGGTCCGCCCGGGTGAAGGATTTATGGCGATATCGATGGGTATTTGCAGGAAATGCGCCAACCCGCTTAAAGGGCCAACAGTTTTTTAATCCGATGTGGTAGACAACGCAGGCCTTTCCGGCAGCGGCGCCGGCCATGAAAGATGACTGCCCGCAACGACACACTGACGTTTAACAGAGCAGCAAACCGAAAGGGCCATAAGGCAGCCTTATCACAATACACAGAGCGCTATCACGGTGACCAGAAAGCCGTATCAATCCGCCAACCAGCCCCACTCCCAATGGCGCAGGTTGTCATCGCGCAAAACGAAATCACGCATCACCGCCTCGCGCAACTCATCCCCCATGCGATAACTGGAGGCCGGGTCTGCGAGATGCGAGCGAATCGCTTCGACCCATTCCTTGGTGCTGTTGCCATACACCCGCGTGCAAGGCAAATAACCGCGGTACGCCTCGGTATCGGTACAGATAACCGGGTAACCACAGGCGCCGTATTCCAGCAAGCGCAGGTTGCTCTTGCAGTCGTTGAAGATATGGAACTCCAGCGGGGCCAGGGCCAGATCCAGATTCAGGCTGGCAAGCTTGGCCGGATAGTTGGCCAAGGCTACCGGTGGATGAAACTCATGCACGTACGGGCGAAGCTCATCTGGGCACATGCCGAAGAACACCCAATGAACCTCATCCGCCAAAAGCCGAACTGTTTCAGCAATGATTTCCAGGTCACCCGAATGACTGGTGCCGCCACCCCAACCCACACGTGGTTTCGAGGCCGTTGCCCTCTCGCACTTGAAAGCGCACCAGACCTCCGGGTCGAGCATGTTCGGGACTACGCGGAAATCACTGTGCATCGAGCCCAGCGCATCTGCCAGCGCCTGGGTGGTAACGACGACACGATCACACAACCCGATTGCGCGGCGCAGGTGCTGCTCGATATCTGCCGGCTTGTTACGGGCATGCTTGTTCTTCTTCGGCGCCTTGAGCACATAGTCGTCGATCTCGTAGATACGCCGCGCACTGGAAAACCTGGCCAGCCGTTCAAGGTCGCTGACCGAGTTTTCGTTATGCCGCAACTGCACCACGATGATATCGGGATTCATGCGGGCGAGTTGGACGGTATCCGGGGACTCGTACGAAACCCGTCCGACAATACGCCCGCCAGCCTCCAGACGGGCGAACGGTTCGGTGACCCTATACGCGCCAACTGCCGAGGCGTTCACAGGTAAAGCGAGCACCGAAGGCAGCGTCCGCGCGCAGAACGGGTCCCAACTGCCTTGCTGGCTGGCATCCAGGTCGAAATTGACACGCCCCAGCCCCAGGTTAGGATTATATGCGGGATCGCGCACGACCAACGAACGCCAACGCTCGAAAAAGACCGACTGCTGCTCGAACGTCGCGTTTGCGTGAGGCTCGCCAGAGGCTGCTCCAATCGCATACAAACACGCATAGGGCGTCCAGACGACCAGATAACCCAGGCTTCTCGCGCGCAGGCACAGATCGACTTCACCCAACCCTGCGGAAAACTGGGTGAGATCCAGACCATCTAATGCGTCAAAAACTGACTTGCGCACAATCAGACAGTCACCTGCCACCGCACTCCAGTTCTGAGTGACCTGCAGACGTTGCAAATAGCCTCGACTTTGTCCTTCTTCACCCGCACATACCAGCCCTACGCCACCACTGCCGCCTAGAACCAGGCCTGCGTGAACGACTCTGTCATGCACATCCACCACTTTGGCGCCCACGATTGCCACCTCTGGACGCTGAGCATGGTTGAGCAACTCACCTAGCCATTGGCTCTCGCGGACTTGCAGCCCCGATGAAAGCATCAGCAGGTAATCGCCGCGCGCTGTCTTAGCGGCTTCGTTGATCATCCGCCCGACATCGGCAGCCCCACTCAAACGCAATACCCGAAGTATCGCGCCGCCCACCTCGGCCATTGCATGAAGCCAGTTGCCTGCAGCGGGCTCGATATCATCAGCCGCGACCAGTACCAATTCATAGCGCGAATACGTGGTCTGCTCCAGCACCGACATGACGCAGCGCTGAACTATCTGAAACGGCTGGTTACAGGGCAGCACAAGCGTGACGAGTGGCTGCTCGGTGTGCAGATAGTCGACTCGGTTAAGTACAGGCACTTCATCGTGGCGTATCTGGTGAGCGACACCCAGACGATTCAAGTGCTCGTGAAGCACGGGCTCGCTCTGGGCAATTACCGAATCTTGCGACAGCCACTGCGCAAATCCGAGGGTCGAATGCACCTGAATCTCGGCAATATGCTCAACTGCCTGAGGGCCTTTGGCCTCCACCAACCGCCAGAGCAGATCATGCGCCGCCAGGTCTGCAAAACGTGAATCTAGGCCGCCCAGCGTAGCGAACGCTGCTCGATCGAAAGCTAGAGTACGCCCGACGTACGGATAGCTACGCATCAGGTCGATGTTGAAAGCAGGTTTGAAAATCGGCTCGCAGAGCGCGCCATCCACCCAAGTATCTTCATCGCTGTAGATACAGCCCAACCCCGGCATGACGGCGATGCGCTCCGCCAGCAACAGCAACGCGGCGTCGACAAGCCTGTCACCCGCATGCAACAGGTAGACCCAATCGCTTTCAGGCAAAGCGGCTACGACTCGATTGATCTGGCCGACCCAGTCCCCCTCCAGCGCATGCTGAGCAACCCCCGACCACACACAGCCTTTGACATCAGATAACACAACGCAATCCTGGGCTGCGTAGCACTGCGCCTGAACGCTGTACACAGTCTGACTGAGCTCATCCAGGCTACCGGCCAGATCCAGTATCACTACGGCAACTCGGGGTTTGCGGGGCCAGGACTCGAAGGTACGGGGCAGCTGCTTGAGCTGTGCAGCACTCAGTTGACGCTCATCCACCCAGGCCTGGTAAAGCTCGGCGTAACTTTCACTGTCACTACCGATACGGCAACGCATGGTCTGCTGCCAGTTGCCCAACAGCAACACCAGATTCATCTCGCGCCATTGACCCGGCATGAGCGAGGTGTCCGACAGTGCCCGATAACGTACCCACCCTTGCGCCGGGGCTTGCTCGCCACCACGCTGCTCCAGCATCTGACGCAGCCAGCCCCATTCGCGCACGAGCGATGCCCTCACCGCTGACTGTTTGCTCAAGCGCTGGGCATGCAGGCGTTCAATCACCAGGACATCGCCGAGCAGCATCAACTGCCCGGTGCGCATCAAACAGCAGAAGAGCACCATATCCAGCAATGCCACGAACCCCTGCTCATCCTGCGTCAATGCGCACAAGAAGCTCAAGACCTGCTCACGCCGCATCATCGCTGAGGAGAAGTTGCCGAGGAAATTAGCCGGGCTATCGTTCAGGATCGACAATATGTCGTTGCCATTGAACAGGCTGTCGGTGTCAACAAACCGGGCATTGGCCAAGCGCATCGGCAGCACATAGCTGTTCTCGTCGACGAACATGCGCTGAGCGAGAACCAAGCTGACCTCGCTATCATCTGCCAGACACTTTGCCTGGCGCGCCACGCATAGCGGCATCAGCCGGTCATCGTCACACAACACCTTGACCAGCTCGCCAGATGCCATCTGCACAGCTTGGACCAGATTGCCGACAAACCCGAGGCGACGCTCGTTACGAACATAACGCACCGCCCTACCGCTCTGCTCTTCAACGCAACGCACGATCGTTTCGATCTCATCCCCTTCACTGTCATCACAGACCAGGACCTCGAGGTTCTCGTAGGATTGCCCCACCGCGCTCTGCAACGCCACGGCGAAAAAGCGCGCGCTGTAGGCAGGAATGAGGATGCTGACGAGGGGTTGTTCGTTCACGTTGGAGCCTTGAGAAAAGGGGCTGCGTCAGAGCGGGCACACTGACACAGCGAAGTTGAAACAGGAGGGGAAAGAATCAGATGTAGTTGACCAGCGAAAGCCCGGCGACTTTCGCATACGCTTGCAGCGAAGCTTGCAGCATGTTGGTCTGCATCTGCAGGCGCAGCATCACTTCTGCCGGGTCGCTTTCACGGATCGAGCTCTGAGTCTTGATGTTCTCGGTACTCAGCGCCTCGTTGGTCTCCGACTGAACGTCCAGCGCCTGTCCACGGCCACCGATGGCGCTGACGGACGACGAAACCTGATTGATAGCGCTGGTAATGTTACCCACGGCCGAATCCAGCGAAGCCAGGAAGTTCTGTCGAGCAACCGGATCATTATCCATCGGCGTGGTCAATGCGGTACGCAGCTTGCTGATGGTGTCCAGCGGGTTCTGGGTCTGGTGGGTATCGACCTTGACCGCAAACAAATCGCCCGCACTTGGCGCGCCCGACAATTCGAAACTGACGCCAGCCGCTGTCGCGGTAGTGCCACTCGCCCCGCCGAGCGCCCCAGACGCTATAGGGCGGCTATTGGCAGTAACCGGAGTTGCATACAGCTCGAACGTCGAGCTGCTGGTGAACTTGAGCACGCCCCCCCCTGACGGGAAAGCGGCCTTGTAGGCAGCCTGATCGGTGATGGTCGCGCCCGTCACCTGCTCGGAGGAGGTATTGCCAGGGCTGCGGGTGCCGGAAACCTCATCGGCCTTGGAGCTCAGGTTGAACGTATGCCCTGCGATAGCAGCATCTTCATTACCCTTGTCGCCATCCTTGAAGGTGATGTCCAGGCGCAGATCGACACCGCGGAAGCTGATGCTGGTGTTGTCGCCATTGGGGTCGAACTTGCCGCCCTGGCTGGCCTCGAGCGTGACGTCATTGCCGTCGACATCGGTGATCTTGTATTCGGTGCTGCTGAGGAATTCGATGGTGTACGGCTCGCCACTGCGGAAGCGATCGTTGTACAGGCTGTTGCCGGAGACCTGGCCGTTGGACAGGCTGACGCGGCCATCGTCGGTGGCCGGCGCGGTCAGGCTGGTCTGGCTACGGCTGGTGTTGAGCGCCTGCTCGAAGGCGTCGTAGCCGGTTTCATTGGCCGCCAGGCTGAGCATGTCACCCACCTGCAGGTTGAGCTTGCCCTGGTCGCCCTGGTAGCTGTAGGTGCCATCGGCATTGCGCGCGTAAGGCGGGGTATCGCCCTTGGAACCGGAGAAGATGTACTTGCCGTTCTCGTCCTTGCTGTTCATCAACGAGAACAGCTGGTCTTCCAGCGACGCCAGTTCGTCGGCGTTGGCCTTGCGGTCGGCATCGGTGAACGTACCGTTGCCAGAGCTCACCGCCAGCTCGTTGACCCGCTGCAGGATGGTGCCGATGGAGTTCAGGGTGCTTTCGGCAGTGCCCAGGGCGTTACGTACGTTGACGATGTTGCCGCTGTACTGCTTCAGCATGTTCTGCTGTTGTTCCAGTTGCAGCAGACGCGCCGCACCCACCGGGTCATCCTTGGCCGAACGCACGCGAATGCCATCGCTTGCCTCCTGCTGGCTCTTCACCGTCTTGGCGAAGTTGCTCTGGTAGTTGGCCTGGTTGGTGTTGTAGAACTGCGAAGTAGAGATGCGTACGCTCACGATCTACGGCTCCTTAAAGACTGTTGATCAGGGTGGCGAAGGTTTCCTGGGCCGCCTTGATGATCTGCGACGACGCGGTGTAGTACTGCTGGAACTTGACCAGGTTGCCGGTCTCTTCATCGATCGACACACCCGACAGGCCGTTGCGGCTTTCCACTGCCGAGGCATGCAGGGCAGTGGTGGCATCGCTGTCCATCTGCGCCTGGCCGGCCTTGCCGCCAACATTGGAGACCAGCTTGGCGTAGGCATCGGTGAAGCTGATGCCCTTGCCGTTGGCGCCAACCTCGACCGTGGACTTGGTCTGCAGGTCGATCACCGACAAGGCGTTGCGGTTGTCCGCCGAACCTGCGCCGCTCAGCGCCACGGTATAGCTGTCGCCGTTCTTCGGCGCGCCGGAAACGCTCATCTCGAAGGTGAAATTGCCACCCAGCGAATTGCCGCTGCCATCGACCATCGGCACCGACAGCTGCAACTTGTTCTCCTGCCCCGGCACGATGGTGCCACTGCCGATTTCGGTGCCCTTGGCGTCGTACATCTTGTAGGCCTGGGGCGAACTGGTGTCATCGCCGAACACCAGCTTGACCGGGGTCGAATACTTCAGGCCAGTCTGCAATTGCGAACGCTGGGCGGCATCGTAGATGTCCATTTCCGAGGTCAGCGTCGGCTGGGTGATGACGCCGGTACCTTTGTTGCCCGATCCACTGGTGGCGGTCAGCGGCGAAGCCAAGGCCAGGCGCTTCGGGTCGGTCAGGACAGTGTCGATGCCTGCGGCGGCATTGCGGGTCGGGGTGATCTTGAAGCTGTCGCCAGCACTCAGGCCGCCACCATTGAGCGACAGGGTGAACCCGTCGATCACCGGAGGCGGCGTGTCGGTGAGGTCGAAACTGCCCATGTCGGTGCCTTCCGGCAACTTGCGCACGCTGTAGCCAGTGGCGCTGGTGAAGGTCACCTGGTAATCGCTGGTGCTCAGCTTGCCGGTGTCCTTGATGGTCACATCGAGGTTGCCGGAGCCGGTGCTGTTGCCGGTCTTGGCGACACTGCGCTGGCTGATGGCAGCGGCGCTGTTGATATCGCCGAACAGGGTGGCACCGAAGTCACCGTTCTTGTCGATGCCCTGGGCCAGCTGGCTGTTGATCGCATCGGCTACTACCAGGGCCACGCGACCGAGCTCGTTGAGCGCCGGGTCGAGGGTATCCTTGCGGTAGCGGATCAGGCCGCCAAGTTCACCACCGGTAGTGGTGCTGGTGATGTCCATCTTGGTCGAGCCGCGATTGAGGATCAGGCTCATGCGGGTCGGGTCGGTGGCGCTCGGCTGCACGCCGATGGTCTGGGTGGTGTTGCCCAGCACCAGGGCCTGGCCGTTCTTCAGGTAGATGTCGTAGTTGCCGTTCTTCTGCTCTACAACGTCGGCACCGATCAGCGCCGACAATTCGCGCACCGCACCGTCGCGCTGGTCGAGCAGGTCGTTGGGCTGGCCATTGACGGCCGTCATCTTGGAGATCTGGCCGTTGAGGTCGGCAATCGACTGGGTCAGGGCGTTGACCTTGTCAGCGATCGACGCCATGTTGGCATTGATGTCGCTGTTCTGCTGGTTGAGCTGCGCCGACAGGGTATTGAAGCGCTTGGCCAGGGACTGCGCGCTGGTCAGCAGCAGTTGGCGCGAGGCGTCCTCGCTCGGCTTGGCCGCAGCATCCTGCATCGCACTGAAGAAGCTTTTCAGTGCAGCGGTGATACCGGTGTCGCTGCTCGACAGGGCGGTATCCAGCGGCGTGATCTGGTTCAGGTACGAGGTGGCATCGCTGCTCAGCGAGGTGGTGCTGCGCAGCTGGTTCTCGAGGAACGCGTTATAGACCCGGCGCACATCCGCCAGGGTAGTACCGCTGCCGATGAACACCTGGCCGACTTGTTGCCCGCCCTTGGTCTTCTGCACGTTCTGCTGGCGCGAGTAGCTTTCGACATCGGCGTTGGCGATGTTGTTACCGAGGGTGTACATCCCCGATTGCGCGGCGCCAAGCCCCGACATACCAATGTTGATCAGACTCGCCATGGTTCCATGCCCTTAAAGTTTCGTTGCGGTACCGAGCATTGCGTAGTGCTCGTACGACTTCATCTGTCTTGCGATCTGCGAGATCTTGCTGGCGTAATTCGGGTCGGTGGCGTACCCGGCCTTTTGCAACTCTTGCACGAACTGCTCTGGTTTATCGGCGGCCTTCACCGCATCTTGATAGCGCGAATTGTTCTGCAGCAGGCTGACCAGGTCGTGGAAGCTGTCCTGGTAGGAATCGTAGGAGCGGAACGCCGCCGTCTCCTTGACGAACTGGCCATCGCGGAACTCGCTGGTGATCGCCCGCGCCTCGCCACCTTCCCAGTTGCCGGTTGCCTTGATGCCGAACAGGTTGTGGCTGCTGCTGCCATCGGTGTTGCGCATGACCGATTTGCCCCAGCCGGTTTCCAGGGCGGCCTGCGCCACCAGGTAGCGTGGGTCGATACCGATGCGCTTGGCCGCCTGCTCGGCCATCGGCAGCATGGTGGCGACGAACTCGTCGCTGTCGGCAAAGGCCTTTTTCGGTGCCAGCGGTGGCTGGGCCACGGCGCGCCCGAGGATGCGCAGGCCGTTGTCCGGCACGGCGAAGGCCTTGGCCACTTGCTGGCCGTCACGGGCCTGCACGGCTGCGGTATTGGTGCTGGCCGCCGACGGCACGATGCCGGCCATCAGGCGGTCGGTGAGCTTGCTCGGCAGCGCCAGGCGTCGCGAATTGAGCGCGGCGACGTCGTTGCGGGTGGCGGTCGACTGGGCGGCATGCACGGGCTCGGCCACCTTGTTGCCCCACAGCGTCGGGGCATTGCCCTCGATGCGCGGAAACGGGCTGGTGTTGGCCGGCGTGCCCTTGTTCTTCGACAGCTGGCGCACCAGTACGTCCTGCAGCCCGATACCGCCGCCTTCGCGAGACATGCTCACGGCCAGTTGCTGGTCGTACATGTCGCGGTACTGCTTCACCGTTTCGGTGTTCATCGGGTTGTCGTCGGCCAGCACGTCGCTGGCCTTGCGCGAGGCCTTGAGCATTTCGCTGATGAACAGCGACTCGAACTCCTGGGCCACCTTGCGCACGTTGGCGTCGCTGTCGCGATCGCCATGCTTGAGCGAGCTCAGGCGGTTGAGGTCGGTGTAGGCGCCGCTGTCGGCGCTGCCGGAAACCAGGCTTTTGCTGTTCATCCGCGCCGTCCTCAGATCACGATCAGGTCGGCCTGCAGGGCGCCGGCCTGTTTCAGGGCTTCGAGGATGGCCATCAGGTCGCTGGGCGCTGCGCCCACCTGGTTCACCGCACGGACGATTTCATCCAGCGTGGTGCCCGGGCCGAACTTGAACATCGGCTTGGCTTCCTGCTCGGCGTTGACCCGCGAGCGCGGCACCACGGCGGTCTGCCCATTGGAGAACGGCCCCGGCTGGCTGACGATCGGGTCTTCGGTAATGGTCACGGTCA
This sequence comes from Pseudomonas sp. 13159349, assembly GCF_013305685.1. Taxonomy (NCBI): domain Bacteria; kingdom Pseudomonadati; phylum Pseudomonadota; class Gammaproteobacteria; order Pseudomonadales; family Pseudomonadaceae; genus Pseudomonas; species Pseudomonas sp. 13159349. The sequence continues at coordinate 4,251,554 of NZ_CP045553.1, forward strand.
GGCTGCCGTGGGTCACCGCGGCCGGCGACACCTTGACGTTCTGGCCAATGACGATGGTGCCGGTGCGCGAGTTGATGATGACCTTGGCGACCGCCTGGCCCGGGTCGATCTCGAGGTTCTCGAGGATCGACAGGTAGTCCACGCGCTGGCTCGGGTCCATCGGCGCAGTGACCCGTACCGAACCGCCGTCCACGGCCTGGGCCACGCCCGGGCCGAGCAGGTCGTTGACCTTGTCGACGATGCGCTTGGCAGTGGTGAAGTCGGGGCGGTTGAGGTTCAGGGTCAGGCTGTTGCCCTGGTTGAAGCCGCTCGGCACTGCACGCTCGACGGTAGCACCGCCAGGGATACGACCGGCCGACGGAACGTTGACGGTGATCTTCGAACCGTCACGGCCCTCGGCATCGAAGCCGCCCACCACCAGGTTACCCTGGGCCACGGCATAGACGTTGCCGTCGATACCCTTGAGCGGGGTCATCAGCAGGCTGCCGCCGCGCAGGCTCTTGGAGTTACCGATCGAGGACACGGTAATGTCCACCACCTGGCCTGGCTTGGCGAACGCCGGCAGGTCGGCATGCACCGACACTGCCGCAACGTTTTTCAACTGCACGTTGCCGGAGCCGGCCGGCACCTTGATGCCGAACTGCGACAGCATGTTGTTGAAGGTCTGCAGGGTGAACGGCGTCTGGGTGGTCTGGTCACCCGTGCCATTGAGCCCCACCACCAGGCCGTAACCGATCAGCTGGTTGGAGCGCACGCCAGAAATGCTGGCGATGTCCTTCAGGCGCTCGGCCTGGGCGCCGAAGGCACAGGACAGGAGCAGGGTTGCGGCAATCAGCTGCCTCACGTTGAACATGGTCATCCGTACTCAGAAAGGCCAAAGCGGGCTGATGAAGAAGCGGTCCAGCCACCCGGGCTGGCTGGCATCGGCGAACGAGCCGGTACCGGAATAGGTGATGCGCGCGTCGGCCACGCGAGTGGACGGCACGGTGTTGTCGGTGGCGATGTCGTCGGCGCGGATCATGCCGGCGATGCGCACCAGCTCTTCGCCGGTGTTCAGGGTCAGCCATTTCTCGCCGCGCACGGCGATGATGCCGTTGGGCAGCACTTCGGCCACGGTCACGGTGATGGAACCGGTCAGGGTGTTGCCCTGAGTGGCCTTGCTGTCGCCCTTGGTGGCGCGCTCGCCGCTGTAGCCGGCCTCCAGCGACAGGTCACCACTGCCGAACGGGTTGTTGGTGTTCGGCGTAGTGCCGAACAACGATGTCAGGCCGATGTTGGCGTTGCTGTTTTTCTGGATCTGCGAGCCGGCGTTCTTGCTGGCCGATGTGCGCTCGTTGAGGGTGATGGTGATGATGTCACCCACCCGGAACGCCTTGCGGTCGCTGTACAGGTTCTGCTCGAAGCCGGCCTGGTAGATCGAACCGTTGTTGGCCGCTGCCGGCAACGGGGTGCGCGGCAGTACCGGCGCGTAGTACGGGTCGTTGGGCTTGGGCGTCGGCGCGACGCAACCTGCCAGCAACACCGCCCCCCCCAGGGCGAAAACGGACAACAGACGATTCATGACGCTTACCTCACGGGTGCAACGGAGTGACGGGGTTAGAGCTGCCTGCTTCAGAGCTGTTGAGTAACGAACGACAGCATCTGGTCAGCCGTGGAAATGACCTTGGAGTTCATCTCGTAGGCACGCTGGGTAGTGATCATGTTCACCAGCTCTTCCACGGTGCTGACGTTGGAGTTTTCCAGGGTCTGCTGCAGGGTGGTGCCGAAACCGTTCAGGCCCGGGGTGCCGACTTGCGGCGCGCCACTGGCGGCGGTTTCGAGGAACAGGTTGTCGCCAATCGCCTGCAGGCCGGCCGGGTTGATGAAGTCGGCGGTCTGGATGTTGCCGATCACCTGCGCAGCCGGGTTGCCGGCGGTGGTGATCGACACGGTGCCGTCCTGGCCGACGGTGAAGGTCTGCGCGTCGTTCGGCACGACGATGGCAGGTTCCAGGGCGAAACCGTTGGCGGTGACGATCTGGCCGTCGGAGTTCAGGTGGAAGGTACCGTCACGGGTATACGAAACGGTGCCGTCCGGCTGCAATACCTGGAAGAAACCACGGCCGTTGACCGCCATGTCCAGCGGGTTTTCCGTGGTTTGCAGGCTGCCGGTCTGGAAGTTCTTCTGGGTGCCGACGATGCGCACACCAGTACCGACCTGCAGGCCGGAAGGCAGCTCGCTGTCCTGGGTGGACTGCGCGCCCGGCTGGCGTTTGATCTGGTACAGCAAGTCCTGGAACTCGGCGCGATCACGCTTGAAGCCGGTGGTCGAGACGTTGGCCAGGTTGTTGGAGATGACCGTCAGGTTGGTGTCCTGGGCGGACAGGCCGGTTTTAGCGACCCAAAGAGCCGGAAGCATGTAAGTTCTCCTCGTGCGCCTGTTTTACGGCACTCGTTCAAAAGTGATTAGCCGATTTGCAAAACACGCGCCATGGCTTCGTCGCCTTCCTTGGCCGCGTTCATCATCTTCACGTGCAGTTCGAATTGACGGGACAGCGCCAGCACCGAGGTCATTTCTTCCACGGCGTTGACATTGCTGCCTTCCAGGAAGCCCGACACCACCCGCACGTTGACGTCGGCGTCTGCCGGCTGGCCGTCGCGGGTATGGATCAGGCCATCCAGGCCCTTGGTCAGGCCTTTGGTATCGGGGTTGACCAGCTTGATGCGGTCGACTTCGGCCATCACGCGCGGGTCTTCCCCCATGGAGCGGATGCTGATGGTGCCATCGGCGCCGACTTCGACCTTCTGCTCTGGCGGAATCGCAATCGGGCCGCCGTTGCCGATTACCGGCATGCCGTTGCCGGCACGCAGCACACCAAGGGCATCGATGTTCAGGCTGCCGGTGCGTACGTAGGCTTCACTACCATCGGGCGCCTGCACGGCGATGAAGCCCTTGCCGGTCACCGTCACATCCAGATCGCGGCCGGTTTCCACCATCGGACCTTCGCTGAAGTCGGTGGCCGGGCGCTCGGTCATGGCAAAGGCGCGCGACGGAAAGCTGTCGCCGAACACCGGCATCGAGCGGGCCTGCTCCAGGTCTCGCTGGAAACCGTTGGTGGAAATGTTCGCCAGGTTGTTGGCGTGCGCCTTCTGGGCCAGCGCATTCTGGCTCGCGCCGGTCATGGCCACGTAAAGCATCTTGTCCACAGTCATCCTCCATTGCACTGGCGGTCGTTTGCCGCTCGCCGTTGCTATGCGAGCTAGAAAGCAAGTTCCGAACCAACTTTGCGAAATCATGAAAAAGCCCGTGGATACGGGCTTTCGAGGGGGCAGTCGACGTGTTGGACGCCGGTTATCCGGCGCTTGGTTGCCGATGACGGCAAACCTGTACCGGCCTCTTCGCGGGTGAACCCGCTCCCACAGGCACAGCGCGACACCTGTGGAGCGGGTTTACCCGCGAAGAGGCCAGTACAGGTTTATTCAAGGCTCGCGGCAAGCGCCGTTGCTGTAGGGGCCGGCGAACTTCTTCCAGCCATCCCCCGGCGGCCATTGCGAGCAGACCAGGCGCCCGTCCACCTGGCTTTCCCAGCGCCACCAGGGCGCGGTACCGGCCTGGGCCTGGTACAGGCAGAAAGCAGCAACCAATGTGACAACCAGCCTTTTCATGACCCCTCCGGCAAAGACGACGAACCCCTTCATGACAAAGGGGTTCGCCCACATACACTCAGCCAGCAACCATCAGGCCATCTGGATGACGGTCTGCATGATGGTGCTTTCAGTGGAGATAGTCTTGGCGTTCGCCTGGTAGTTGCTCTGCGCCTTGATCAGCTCGACCAATTCCTGAGTCAGGTTCACGTTCGAGCCTTCCAGCGCGTTGGACTCGACGCTGCCCAGGGTACCTGTCTTCGGTGCATCGATGCCTGGGATGCCGGAGGTGTAGGTTTCGGTCCAGCGGGTACCACCAATCTGCTGCAGGCCCTGCTCGTTGGCGAAGCTGGCCAGGGCCACCTGGCCAATGGCGCGGGATTGCTGGTTGCTGAAGCTGGCGAACAGCACACCCGTCGAGTCGATGCTCAGGCTCGACAGGATACCGGTCGCGTAGCCGTCCTGAGACTGCGACATGCGCGCGGTCTCGGTGTTGTAGGAAGTGGTGCTGTTCATCGCCAGGCGCATGCCATCGGCATTGCCTACCGCGCCATTGGAGATCCAGTTACCCGCAGAATCCTCCACCGCCGGCACCCAGCCAGTCATGGTGAAGGTATTGTTGGTCACGGTGAACGACGAGCCCGCCGGGTGCCCGGTATTGTCCGCAGTCATGCTCTTGACCGAGCCATCGCTATTGAAGCTGATGGTGCCAGTCAGCGGCACGGTGGAGGATGGGGAAAACGGGTTGCGCCCATCGACCAGGGTGTACATGGTCCACTCATTGGTGCCAGTCTTGCGATAGAACTGCTCCATGGTGTGCTCGTTACCCTGGCTGTCGTACACCTTGGTCGGGAAAGACTTGGTGTAAGTCGTCTGATCGGAAGGATCGAACGGCAGGTTCGGCACCATCACGCCAGTGCCATCGTCCACTTCCAACGGGATGTCGGCGGCCGAAGAATTCAGGTTGATGCCCTGGTCGATCAGCGATGTTGCCTTTGGCTGCAGCGCCGACGTATCGATCTGCAAATCGGTCAGCACGCCCTTCTGGATCTTGCCAGTCGAGTCGGCGGCATAGCCCTGCAGGCGCAGGCCGTCCGAGGTAACCACGAAGTTGTCCTTGCTGGCCTGGAAAGCACCCGCACGGGTGTACACGCGCGAGCCGTTATCGGACAGCACGAAGAAGCCCTGCCCCTGGATCCCCATATCCAGCACGTTGCCGGTGGTGTTGACGTCACCCTGGGTGAACTGCTGGGAAACCGCTGCCAGGCGCACGCCGTTACCCACCTGGTTCTTGCCAACACCCAGGCGGTTGGAACCTGCATAGACATCGGCGAACTCGGCACGCGACGACTTGAAGCCATTGGTGTTGACGTTGGCGATGTTGTTGCCGGTGACATCCAGTTGCTTGTTTGCTGCGTACAGACCGCTAAGGCCGATATTGAAAGACATGAATTCGCTCCTTTTGCCGCTCTAGCGGGCCTTAGATACCGATGGTTTGCACGTCGGAGAGGGACACTTTGCCAACACCGGCGAGGTTGAGCACCATTTCGCCGGCGGCACTGAAACTGACGCTGGTCACCTTGGCTGGCAACAGCGTGTTCATCTGCACCGACTTGCCATCCACCGTGGTGGTGGCAGTGAAGGTGTAAGTACCAGGATCGACTTTCTCACCACTGCTGTTGGTACCGTCCCAGATGAAATCGGCGTAACCGGCTTTCTGCTCGCCCAGCTCGATGGTCTTGACGGTATTGCCGTCCTTGTCCTTGATGGTGATCTTCGCTTCGCCGATGGCTTGCGGCACGACGAACTGCGCATTGAAGCTTTCTGCGGTGTCGACCACGGCCTTGTCGTTCTGCACTACCACCGAACGCCCGACCAGCGACGACGCCTGCAGGGCCTGGGACGAGGCCATGGCGCTGGTGATGGAGTTGACCGATTCGTTCAGCGAGGTAATGCCTTCCAGGCTGCTGAACTGCGCCAACTGGGCAACGAACTCACCGTTGTCCTGTGGGTCCAGCGGGTTCTGGTGCTGCATCTGGGTGACCAGCAACTGCAGGAACGCGTCCTTGCCGAGCGAGTCGTTGCCGGTCTTGGATGCGGTGTCCGTGGTCTTCTTGGTGCTGGTGCCTACACCCGACGCCGCGAGCACGTCGTTGAGGTTCACACCGTTGGTATCGATTGCCATGCTCTGGTTTCCTTATCACTGACCGAGGGTCAGGACCTTCTGCATCATGGCCTTGGCCGTATTCATCAGCTCGGCGTTGGTCTGGAACGCGCGGCTGGCGGAGATCATGTCAGCCATCTCTTCAACCACGTTGACGTTCGGGTAGTAGACGTAGCCGTCCTTGTTCGCCGCCGGGTGGTTGGGCTCGTAACGGGCCTCCAGATTGCTCTGATCCTCGACGATGCCTTTTACCTGCACGCCCTGCCCTGCTTCGCCCTGGTCTTCGAACAGCGACTGGCTGCCGCCGGCCTGTGCGTCCTGGAAGGTGGTGGCGAACACCGGGTGGCGGGCGCGGTAGGTCTGATCGATGCTCGAAGATACGGTCTCGGCGTTGGCGATGTTGGAAGCAACGGTGTTCAGGCGCGTGTTCTGCGCACTCATGCCGCTACCGGCAATGTTGAAGACGCTGGAAAGGGACATGATCATTCTCCCCGCAGGGCCGAAACCAGCCCTTTGAATTTACTGTTGAGCAAGGTGAAGCTGGCCTGGAAGCCGACGGCGTTTTCGGTGTAGTTCGATTGCTCGATCTGCGCGTCCACGGTGTTCTGGTCGATCGACGGCTGCGTTGGCGTACGGTACTTGAGGGTATCGTCGGCCATGGCCAGGCCCTCGGCCTCGATATGGCGGCTGTTGGTACGATCGAGGCTGAAACGGCCGCCGCTCTGCTGCTTGTCGCTCTCGGCAGCGAGCACCGATGCGAAATCCATGTCGCGCGCCTTGTAGTTGGGCGTGTCGGCGTTGGCGATGTTGTTGGCCAGCACTTCGGCGCGCTGGGCGCGGAAGCCCAGGGCCTTTTCGTGAATACCAAGCGCCTTGTCGAAGCTGATGCTCATGTCGGGGAAACCTTCGGAGGTTGACCGGAATATCGTTGGGCAAGGTATAGCAAGGGCTGTGCCAACCAATAGAAAGCCCGGAAATACGGGCTTGCAGGGCAAGGTGCTGTCAGAGTGATGCCAGAAAAGCGGCAAAGGCCTTCCGCCTTCGGGCGCGAAAGCGGCAATTGCCGGGCGGCAAAAGCGGCAAAACAAAAAATTGACGTCAGTGTTTTGCGATAGAGGTGTTGCGCCTATGAGATCGAGCGCCGCCCGCGCGGCGCTTCGCGGGACAAGCCCGCTCCCACATTTGTTGCAACGTGGCCATGCCTGTGAGATCGGCGTTGCCCGCCTTGGTGAAGTGTTTGAGACTGGCGAGACGGCTGTAGCGCCAGCCCGGAAACCGCGTCAAGGCAACAAGGCTGACAACCATGGCCTGACAGGTTTGGCACGCTGCAACAAATGTGGGAGCGGGCTTGTCCCGCGAAGCGCCGCGCGGGCGGCGCTCGATCTCACAGACGCAACAAACCTTGACCCCGCCCCTACTTCGCCTGGTAGATGATCCCCGGACTGCACTGCACCATCTGATAATGGTCCGGCAACCCGTTCAGCGCCTCGGAAGCCCCGAGGAACAGATACCCACCCGGTTTCAAGGTACTGTGGATACGCAACAGGATGTCCTTCTTCACCTGCGCCGAGAAATAGATCAGCACGTTACGGCAGAACACCACATCGAACTTGCCCAGGCTGGCATAGCTGTCGAGCAGGTTGAACGAGCGGAACTCGACGCGGCTGCGAATCGCCGACTTGACCGCCCAGCGCCCCGGCCCCTTGGTGTCGAAGTAGCGCTGCAGGCGCTCCTGGGACAAGCCTCGGGCAATCGCCAGGCTGTCGTACTCGCCGGTCTTGCAGTTGGTCAGCATGGTGCCGGACAGGTCGGTGGCAACGATCTGCGCGCCCATCTTCAACTGGCCGAGGTTGCTACGCTCGAACTCGTCGATGGCCATCGAGATGGAATACGGTTCCTGCCCCGACGAACAGGCCGCCGACCACATGCGCAGGCGCTGGCCGGGGTTGTTGCGGATGAACTCGGGGATGACCTTGTTCTTCAGCACCTCGAACGGATAGGTATCGCGAAACCACAGGGTCTCGTTGGTGGTCATGGCATCGACCACCTGCTCGCGCAAGCCGCCGCGCGGCTGGGCCTGGATGCGCTGCACCAGCTCGCCCAGGCTCTTGATGCCCTGTTGCTCCATCAGCTTGTTGAGACGGCTGGAGACCAGGTACTGCTTATTCTCGCCCAGCAGGATGCCACAGGCTTTCTCCAGGAAGACCCGGAACTGTTCGAAATCCAAATTACCCGTAGACACTACTGCCGCCTCTTTTAAATCACTGGTGCCGGGGGCCTGCCCCCGGCTGCTTCAATGCGTTGCCTTGATCCGGTCGACCACCCGCTGGGCCAGGTCGTCCGGCTTGAACTTGGCCAGGAAGTCATCGGCACCGACCTTCTTGACCATCGCCTGGTTGAACACCCCGGAAAGCGAAGTATGCAGGCAGATGTGCAATTTTTGCATGCGCGGATCGCTGCGGATCTCCGCCGTTAGCGTATAGCCGTCCATTTCCGGCATTTCAATGTCCGAGATCATCATCAGGAACTCTTCTTCCGGCTTCTTGCCCTCATCCACCAGCTGGCGCAGGTAGTTCAGGGCCTGACGACCGTCATTGAGCGCCACCACCTCGACCCCCACGGTCTGCAGGCAGCGGCTGACCTGCTTGCGCGCCACCGACGAATCGTCGACGGTGAGCACCCGAAGCAGCACGGCCTTGTCCTGCACCTCGGCATCAATCACACCGGCCGACACCGACTCGGAGGACGGCGCCACTTCGGCCAGCACCTTCTCCACATCGATGATCTCGACCATGCGGTTGTCCACCCGGGTGACCGCGGTCAGGTAGTGGTCGCGGCCGGTGCCCTTGGGTGGCGGATGGATCTCTTCCCAGTTCATGTTGACGATCCGCTCCACCGAATGCACCAGGAAGCCTTGGGTCTTGGTGTTGTACTCGGTGATGATCACGAAACTGTTGCGCGTGTCTTCCTGCAGCGGCCGCAACCCGGTGGCCATCGACAGGTCGAGGATCGGGATGGTCGCCCCGCGAATATTGGCAACACCACGCACCACCGGGTGCGCCTTGGGCAGCAGGGTCAGCGCAGGGCATTGCAGCACTTCCCTGACCTTGAATACGTTGATGCCGTAAAGCTGCTCGCCATTGAGGCGGAACAGCAGCAATTCCAGGCGATTCTGCCCCACCAGCTGCGTGCGCTGGTTGACCGAATCCATAACACCTGCCATGCCAGACTCCTTTATGTTTCAGCCTTTCGTTGCAACTCAGGTAGCGAGTCGGCACGGGCTTTGCTTTTTTGAGCGCCATGTACACGAAAACGACATTTTCCCGACGATTGACGCGCCTGCTGACTGGCTCGCTGGCCATGCTGTGCCTTCTGGTGCCCGGCGTTCGCACGGTAGCGGACGCGTTTACCTTGCCTGAACAGCTTATCGGTGTCACTCAAGGGTTTCTTGAATTCAGCGTCGAAGATTATCTGGCCACCACCCAGACCGCCGGCCGTTACGAGATCCAGGTCAATCCGCTGGACCCGCGCCTGCGTATGCCGCTGTGCAGCCAGCAGCTGGACGCCTCGCTGGAAAGCCCGGCTCAGCCATTGGGCCGCGTCACGGTGAAGGTACGCTGCGAAGGCTCAGCGCCCTGGACCGTGTTCGTGCCGGCCACCGTGCGGCTGTTCCGCGACGTGGTGGTGGTGACCCGGCCGCTCAAGCGCGACAACGTGGTGGGCGAAGGCGATGTGGCCCTGCGCGAGCGGGATGTCGGCACCCTGGGCCAAGGCTTCCTGACCGAACTGGAACAGGCGGTGGGCATGAAGATGCTGCGCCCCACGGTGATCGACCAGGTACTCACCCCGCAACACCTGGAACAGGCCGAGGTGGTGCGCAAGGGTGACCACGTGGTGATCATCGCCCGCAGTGGCAGCCTGAGTGTGCGCATGCCCGGAGAAGCCCTGAGCAAGGGTGGCCTGAGCGAACAGATCCGGGTGCGCAACCTCAATTCCAAACGGGTGATCAAGGCCAGGGTGACCGGCCCTGGGCAGGTCGAGGTAAGTATGTAGCCAGCCCACTGATTTGCGCTGGCGGTGAGGAACCGCTTTTCCTAAACTGTGTCAGAAAACGGGTTCGCGAGCTTGCTGACAGGCGGCTATGCATTTGTGCCTAAAGTTTCTTTCGGGTTGGCCGAAAACAAGGCAAGCGTCCAAATACCCAGAGGTTTCTGATCATGGTCATCGACTTCAGTCGTTTGAATAACTCTCCGTCCGTCACGGGCGGCGTGCGCGGCAACACCGCGTCCGGCAGCGCCGAAAAACCGGCAGCCAGCCAGGAAGCGGCAACCGCCACCAGCGCCAGCGGAGAAGCGGTACACCTCAGCCAAGAGGCCCAGCAGTTGCAGAAGATCAGCGACAAGCTGCGCGACGAGCCGGTGGTCAACAGTGCCCGTGTGGCCCAGTTGAAACAGGCGATCGCCGACGGCAGCTACCAGGTCGATGCCGGCCGGGTCGCCAGCAAACTGCTCGATTTCGAAGCCCAGCGCTGACCGTTCGGCGCGCTGACTTCACGGACGCTAGAAAAGCCAAGAGTTAGCCATGCACGACACCACCTTGCTGCAACTGATCGAAGATGACATTGCCCCTATGCAGGAACTGCTGGACCTTCTGCAAAAGGAAGCGGTCGCCCTGCATGGCCGCGACATGGCGCCACTGGAGAATATCCTGGCCCGCAAGCAGTCTTTGATTGTGCTGCTGGAGCAGCAAGGCCTGCGGCGCAACAACCTGCTTGCCAGCCTTGGCCTGAGCCCTGATCGCGCCGGAGTGGAGGCCGTGGCGGCACAATCGCCGAACGGTGAACTGCTGCTGCAGCAACTCGATGTGATCAGCCAGCTGATGCAAGCCTGCCAGCAGCTCAACGAGACCAATGGCCGGATCATCCAGGTGCAGCAGCACGTCACCAACAACCAGATCCGGATCCTCATGGGCGGCGATTCTCCGTCGCTCTACGACAGCCGCGGCAGCACCTCGCCGCTGGCCAAGCCACGGGCGCTCAGCCAAGTGTGATTTTTCTATCAAGGCACGGAACATACTGGCAAAATGCCGTTAATTGCGTGTGTCGCTTTTGCCTGGAGAACGATAAGCCGTGTTCAATGAATCCGATGCCCCGCAGCCGCCAAAGGTGCTGAACACCCCTTTGGAGATTGCGGCCAACTTGCGGCAGCTGCAGGAAAGCCACGACCCCCTGATCATCACCTTCCACGACCGCAGCCAGCGCTTCCAGAGCTACGTGGTGCACGTGGACCGTGAAAGCAATACCCTGGCGCTGGACGAAATGATCCCGCGCGACGGTGAGAAGTTCATCGAGAACGGCGAACACTTCCGCGTCGAAGGCTTCCACGATGGTGTGCGCATCGCCTGGGACTGCAACCACGAGTTGAAGATCAGCGAAGTCGACGGTCACCGCTGCTACCGCGGCGCCATGCCCCTGGAAATGACCTACCACCAGCGCCGCAATGCCTTCCGCGCCGCGCTGAAGCTGTCGCAGCTGGTCGATATCATCCTCGATGGCACCCACCTCAAGGGCAACGGCGCCCTGCGTGGCAAGCTGCTGGACATCTCAGCCACCGGCTGCAAACTGCGGTTCGAGGGCAATGTCGAGGATCGCCTGCAACTGGGCCAGGTGTACGAGCGGTTCAAGGCGGCCAACCCGCTGGGCCTGGTCGATACCATGGTCGAGCTGCGCCACCTGCACTATGAAGAGCGGATCAACACCACCTTTGCCGGCGTGCGCTTCCATAACCTTACCGGGCAGGCGCAGCGCAAGGTCGAGAGCTTTGTCTACCAGCTGCAGCGTGAGGCACGGCGCTTCGACAAAGACGATTATTGAGTGCAGGCCCACTGTGCGGGTGTAGCGCACAGCACCTGGGCGTGGTGCGCTTCCAGGTTACCTATGGCTCCGCGGCTGCTTAGTGTACTTGTACCCAAGCGACCGCCGAGGAGCCCACAATGATCCAAGCCAATTTCACCGCCGAACTCCACTGCCAGCATGGCCAGGTGGGAGTGGTCGACACCCCGCTGTACGTTCACCCCCTATTCTCCCTCGATCAGGATGGCTGGCTATGCACAGAGCACCAGCGCGGGGACAGCCCGAGCTTCAAGCCCATCACTTTCGCGTTCCGTTTCCTGAAGCACCAGGGCGAGCGAACGCACTATGCGATCAACGGCGCCGAGACCTGGGAATATTTTGGTTCGAGCCTGGAGCGCAACCGCAATGGCTGGGTAGGCTTTTATGCGACGCATATCGTTGGCCGGATCATCGGCAACGCCAATCTCGCAGAGGCTTTCTATGAGGCCATAGAGGGCAAAGGGCAATGGAAGATCGAAACGCTCAGCCCCTGGGACGGCCGCCTGGAAACAGCCGAAGAAGTGCCCTTCTACCTGCGTGACCTGAACGGTTACCGGGTGGCGCTGGCCAGGTCCACCTATACCCGGGACAAGGTCAAGCGCCATTACTGGTTCCTCAATGCCAGTACCAAAGAGGGCGAGATACTGGTCTTCAACCTGAAGAACATAAAGCCAGCCTGACTCGCCAGGGGCACCGGACATGACCGGCACCCTTCGAGGGGCAGGCCAACAGGCCGTCAGACCGCAGAGTTGATCTCGGCCTGGGGCTTGCCCTGCTCCTCATTCTGGCGGGGCTCGTCTTCGGTATCCTCCGCCGCCACCGGTGCCTGCATCACCTCCTGTACCGTCTGCTCATCCACCCGTGGGTCCAGCGCCGCCGACAGTGGCGAACCGGCAGCCGGCATCGCAACGTGGCCCAAAGGCGCATCCTGCACCTGGTGCAGCCCGGTGACCGCCTTCGGCCGAATGCGCCACACCAGCACCAGGGCAAAGAACACGAAGAAGGCATACAGCATCTGCGGGCCCAGCACCTTCATCAGCACGCCTGCCGCCAGCGGCCCGATACACGCGCCCACACCGTAGGTCACCAGCAGCATCGCGGTCAGCGACACCCGCCGCTCGCTTTCCACATGGTCGTTGGAAAACGCCACCGCCAGCGGGTACAGGCAGAACTGCAGCAACGAAATCACGAAGCCTATGCCGAACAGCAACTCCAGCGGAACGCTGGGCAGCATCGCCAGTGGCGCCGAGGCCAGCGCAAGCCCCACGGCCACGCTGCGGATCAGCACCGCCCGATCGTAGCGGTCAGACAACCAGCCCAGCGGCCACTGCACCAGCAGGCCGGCAAAAATGCAGCTACCCATGAACAGACCGACCTGCTCGGTAGTCATGCCCTGACTGGAGGCATACAAAGGCGCCAGACCATAGAACGAGCCGACGATAAGCCCCGAACCCAGCACCGTGCTGAGCGACTGCGGCACCCGCTTGATGAAGAACTTCGGCTCCATCGGTGCCGGGCGCAACGGTGCGGGGTGAATGCGCCGGGTCATGGCCACCGGCACCAGGCACAGGGTGAAACACATGGCCACCAGCATCAGCAGCTCCAGGCCAAGCTGTGGGTGCACCACCAGGATCAGCTGGCCGAGCACCAGGCCCAGGTAAGAGGCGATCATGTAGCCGCTGAACACCGCGCCGCGGTGCTTCACATCGGCCTGCTCGTTCAGCCAGCTTTCGATGACCATGTACTGGCACATCATCCCCAGGCCGACGATCATCCGCAGCCCGACCCAGGCCGGCAACCAGCTGGTCAAACCATGGCCGAGCACCGCCGCACCGACGATGCCAGCGCAAGTGGCGTAGGCGCGAATGTGCCCTACCCGACCAATCAACCGGTGGCCGACCTTGCCGCCGACCGCCAGGCCAAAGTAGTTGGCCGCCATCAAGGCACCCACCCACAGGCTGTCGACATGATCGGCTGCCAGGCGCAGGGCCAGGTAGGTACTGAGCAGGCCCGAGCCGATCAACATCATCAGCGCGGCGAAATACAACGACTGAAACGGCTTCCAGATATTTCGCATAAGTCCCTTGCGGCTCCCGGGTCAGGTGGCGATGGGTTGCAGACAAGCATAAGGGCAAATGCCAGGGAATGAGTGCGGTGGCGATTAAAATGCTGTTGCCGGGGCGCGTCCGGTGCAGGTCATGTCGCGATCAGGCCTGTACAGCAGGCTGACAGGCACCCTCTTCCGTTGGCTGAAACGCATCCATGTCCCAAGTCGACAGGCAGTGCCTTAGCCTGGGCTACCGCCTCAACAATCATCGGAGACTTACATGATAAGGGCCAATTTCACCGCTACACTTCATAACGTCCACCGTGGCCAGATCGTTGTTGCAGACAACAACGTACACCCAGTGCTTGGCCTGGATGAAGACGGCTGGCTGTGCACGACTGCCGCGCGCAGGAGCGTGCCACGCAGTGCGGATGAATTCCAACGACTTGCATTCCATTTCGAATTCATCGAGCACCGTGAAGACCGCACGCACTACTACATTACCTGCGCAGAACACTGGGCCTATATTGGCGCCAGGCTTGAAAGCAGTTCCAATGGCTGGCTAGGCCTGTATGGTACGCATGTGGCCGGGCGGGTCCGGGATGTGCTCAACGCCCCACATCCGTACAACCTGCTACGTACCCGGCCCTACTGGAAAATCGAAACGCTCCAGCCATGGGACGGCACAGTGGAGAGCGCCGGCTTGGTTCCCTTCTACCTGCGGGACATGAACGGCTACCGTGTTGCGGAGTCGCTCTCGGACAATGTCCCGGTACTTGACCTGGGCCGCCAGTACTACCTCAACGCCGGCGAGCGTACCGGTGACGTGCTCGAATTCTTCCTGCGCGATATTCAGCTGACCTGACCAGCAAGTGCAGTACTCGGACGGCTACTCCCGCAAGGTCATGCCATTGGCCGGCAGCGGCAAGGCCGTCTTGTAGCGCACCTGCTTCAAGGCAAAACTGGAACGGATGTTGGCCACCCCTGGCAACCGCGTCAGGTAATCCAGGAACCGTTCCAGCGCCTGGATGCTGGGCAGCAGTACCCGCAACAGGTAGTCCGGATCGCCGGTCATCAGGTAGCACTCCATCACCTCGGGCCGTTCGGCAATCTCTTCCTCGAATCGATGCAACGACTGCTCGACCTGTTTTTCCAGGCTCACATGGATGAACACGTTCACATCCAGCCCCAACGCCTCGGGTGACAGCAAGGTCACCTGCTGGCGGATCACCCCCAACTCCTCCATGGCCCGAACCCGGTTGAAGCAGGGCGTGGGAGACAGGTTCACCGAGCGGGCCAGTTCGGCGTTGGTGATGCGGGCATTTTCCTGCAGGCTGTTGAGAATGCCGATATCGGTACGATCGAGTTTGCGCATGAGACAAAATCACCGGTTTTTTGTGTTTATGCGGAATGTTTATCTGCCCTGCTCGGCAAAGGCAACCAACTTGAGAGAAAAATTCTCCTGCCGGACCACTAAGATGTAGGGGACGCTGACCTACCAGTCACAAGCCGGTACTCAGCGGCGGCCGCTTCAGAGCTCACAAAAACAAATACCCGAGCGAGCGTAAAAAGCATGAACGAGTACGCCCCCCTGCGTTTGCATGTGCCCGAGCCTACCGGCCGGCCAGGCTGCCAGACCGATTTCTCCTACCTGCGCCTGAACGATGCAGGTCAAGCCCGTAAACCCCCAGTCGATGTCGACGCTGCCGACACCGCCGACCTGTCCTACAGCCTTATCCGCGTGCTCGACGAGCAAGGCGATGCACAAGGCCCGTGGGCCGAAGACATCGACCCGCAGGTTCTCCGCCAGGGCATGCGTGCCATGCTCAAGACGCGGATTTTCGACAGCCGCATGGTGGTCGCCCAGCGCCAGAAGAAGATGTCCTTCTACATGCAGAGCCTGGGTGAAGAAGCCATCGGCAGCGGCCAGGCCCTGGCGCTGAACCGCACCGACATGTGCTTCCCCACCTACCGCCAGCAAAGCATCCTGATGGCCCGCGACGTGTCGCTGGTCGAGATGATCTGCCAGTTGCTGTCCAACGAGCGCGACCCGCTCAAGGGCCGCCAGTTGCCGATCATGTATTCGGTGCGCGAGGCCGGTTTCTTCACCATCAGCGGTAACCTGGCGACCCAGTTCGTGCAGGCGGTCGGCTGGGCCATGGCCTCGGCGATCAAGGGCGATACCAAGATCGCCTCGGCGTGGATCGGCGACGGCGCAACCGCCGAGTCGGACTTCCACACCGCCCTCACCTTTGCCCACGTGTACCGCGCCCCGGTGATCCTCAACGTGGTCAACAACCAGTGGGCGATCTCCACCTTCCAGGCCATCGCCGGTGGCGAGTCGACCACCTTCGCCGGCCGTGGCGTGGGTTGCGGCATTGCCTCGCTGCGGGTCGATGGCAACGACTTCGTCGCCGTGTACGCTGCCTCGCGCTGGGCCGCCGAGCGCGCCCGCCGTGGCCTGGGCCCGAGCCTGATCGAGTGGGTCACCTACCGTGCAGGCCCGCACTCGACCTCGGACGACCCGTCCAAGTACCGCCCGGCCGATGACTGGAGCCACTTCCCGCTTGGCGACCCGATCGCCCGCCTGAAGCAGCACCTGATCAAGATCGGCCACTGGTCCGAGGAAGAACACCAGGCCACCACTGCCGAACTGGAAGCCGCGGTGATCGCCGCGCAGAAGGAAGCCGAGCAGTACGGCACGCTGGCCAACGGTCACATCCCGAGTGCAGCCTCGATGTTCGAGGACGTGTACAAGGAAATGCCCGACCACCTGCGCCGTCAACGCCAGGAACTGGGGGTTTGAGATGAACGACCACAACAACAGCATCAACCCGGAAACCGCCATGGCCACCACTACCATGACCATGATCCAGGCCCTGCGCTCGGCCATGGATGTCATGCTCGAGCGCGACGACAATGTGGTGATCTACGGCCAGGACGTCGGTTACTTCGGCGGCGTGTTCCGCTGCACCGAAGGCCTGCAGAACAAGTACGGCAAGTCCCGTGTGTTCGACGCGCCGATCTCCGAGAGCGGCATCGTCGGCACCGCCGTGGGCATGGGTGCCTATGGCCTGCGCCCGGTGGTGGAAATCCAGTTCGCCGACTACTTCTACCCGGCCTCCGACCAGATCGTTTCCGAGATGGCGCGCCTGCGTTACCGCTCGGCCGGCGAGTTCATCGCCCCGTTGACCCTGCGCATGCCCTGCGGTGGCGGGATCTATGGTGGCCAGACCCACAGCCAGAGCCCGGAAGCGATGTTCACCCAGGTGTGCGGCCTGCGCACTGTCATGCCGTCCAACCCGTATGACGCCAAGGGCCTGCTGATCGCCTCGATCGAATGCGATGACCCGGTGATCTTCCTGGAACCCAAGCGCCTGTACAACGGCCCGTTCGACGGCCACCACGACCGCCCTGTCACCCCCTGGTCGAAGCACCCGCAAAGCGCCGTACCCGATGGCTACTACAGCGTGCCGCTGGACAAGGCAGCCATTACCCGCCCCGGCAATGACGTGACCGTGCTGACCTACGGCACCACGGTGTACGTGGCCCAGGTGGCCGCCGAAGAAACCGGCGTCGACGCCGAGGTGATCGACCTGCGCAGCCTGTGGCCGCTGGACCTGGAGACCATCGTCGAGTCGGTGAAAAAGACCGGCCGCTGCGTGGTGGTACACGAAGCTACCCGCACCTGCGGCTTCGGCGCCGAACTGGTGTCGCTGGTACAGGAACACTGCTTCCACCACCTGGAGGCGCCGATCGAGCGCGTCACCGGTTGGGACACCCCCTACCCCCACGCACAGGAATGGGCTTACTTCCCAGGGCCTTCGCGGGTAGGTGCGGCATTGAAAAAGGTCATGGAGGTCTGAATGGGCACGCACGTCATCAAGATGCCTGACATTGGCGAAGGCATCGCGCAGGTCGAGTTGGTCGAGTGGTTCGTCAAGGTCGGCGACATGATCGCCGAAGACCAGGTGGTGGCCGACGTCATGACCGACAAGGCCACCGTGGAAATCCCTTCGCCGGTCAGCGGCAAGGTGCTTGCCCTGGGTGGGCAGCCCGGTGAAGTGATGGCGGTCGGCAGCGAGCTGATCCGCATCGAAGTGGAAGGCAGCGGCAACCATGCGGATGTGCCCACCAAGGATGTGCAAAAGCCCGAACAGGTCGAGGCCCCCGCGGCCCCGGTAGCCGCCAAGCCAGAGCCGCAGAAGGAAGCAAGACCGGCCGCTTGCCAGGCGCCTGTCAACCACGAAGCAGCCCCGATCGTGCCGCGCCAGCCAGGCGACAAGCCGCTGGCCTCGCCGGCGGTGCGCAAGCGTGCCCTGGATGCCGGTATCGAACTGCGTTACGTGCATGGCAGCGGCCCGGCCGGGCGCATCCTGCACGAAGACCTCGACGCCTTCATGAGCAAGCCGCACAGCGCTGGCGGGCAAGCGCCGAGCGGCTATGCCAAGCGCACCGACAGCGAGCAGGTACCGGTGATAGGCCTGCGCCGCAAGATCGCCCAGCGCATGCAGGACGCCAAGCGCCGCGTCGCGCACTTCAGCTATGTGGAAGAAATCGACGTCACCGCCCTGGAAGCCTTGCGCCAGCAGCTCAACAGCAAGCACGGCGACAGCCGCGGCAAGCTGACCCTGCTGCCGTTCCTGGTGCGCGCCCTGGTCGTGGCACTGCGCGACTTCCCGCAGATCAACGCCACCTATGACGACGAAGCCCAGGTCATCACCCGCCATGGCGCGGTGCATGTGGGCATCGCCACCCAGGGTGACAACGGCCTGATGGTACCGGTACTGCGCCATGCCGAAGCTGGCAGCCTGTGGAGCAATGCCGGCGAGATCTCGCGCCTGGCCAACGCTGCTCGCAACAACAAGGCAAGCCGCGATGAGCTGTCCGGTTCGACCATCACCCTGACCAGCCTGGGCGCACTGGGAGGCATCGTCAGCACGCCGGTGGTCAACACCCCGGAAGTGGCGATCGTCGGCGTCAACCGCATGGTCGAGCGGCCTGTGGTGATCGACGGCCAGATCGTCGTGCGCAAGATGATGAACCTGTCCAGCTCGTTCGACCACCGCGTGGTCGATGGCATGGACGCCGCGCTGTTCATCCAGGCCGTGCGCGGCCTGCTCGAACAACCCGCCTGCCTGTTCGTGGAGTGAGCATGCAACAGACTATCCAGACTACCCTGTTGATCATCGGCGGTGGCCCTGGCGGCTACGTGGCTGCCATCCGCGCCGGGCAACTGGGCATCCCCACCGTGCTGGTGGAAGGCCAGGCACTGGGCGGTACCTGCCTGAACATCGGCTGCATCCCGTCCAAGGCGCTGATCCACGTGGCCGAGCAGTTCCACCAGACCTCGCGCTTTGCCGGCCCGTCGGAGCTGGGCATCAGTGTCGCCTCGCCGCGCCTGGACATCGGCCAGAGCGTGGCCTGGAAGGACGGCATCGTCGACCGCCTGACCACCGGCGTCGCAGCCCTGCTGAAAAAGCACGGAGTCAAGGTGATCCATGGCTGGGCGAAGGTGCTCGACGGCAAGCAGGTCGAGGTCGATGGCCAGCGTATCCAGTGCGAGCACCTGTTGCTGGCCACTGGCTCCAGCAGCATCGAACTGCCAATGCTGCCGCTGGGCGGGCCGATCATTTCCTCGACCGAAGCCCTGGCGCCGAAAACCCTGCCGCAGCACCTGGTAGTGGTGGGCGGCGGCTACATCGGCCTCGAGCTCGGCATCGCCTACCGCAAGCTGGGCGCCCGGGTCAGCGTGGTGGAGGCGCGCGAGCGCATCCTGCCAACCTACGACAGCGAGCTGACCGCCCCGGTGGCCGAATCGCTGAAGAAGCTGGGCATCACCCTGCACCTGGGGCATAGCGTCGAAGGTTACGAAGGCGGCTGCCTGCTGGCCCGTGATGGCCAGGGCGGCCAACTGCGCCTGGAAGCCGACCAGGTGCTGGTGGCCGTGGGCCGCCGGCCACGCACGCAAGGTTTCAACCTGGAGTGCCTGGACCTGAAGATGAACGGCGCCGCCGTCGCCATCGACGAGCGCTGCCAGACCAGCATGCGCAACGTCTGGGCCATCGGCGACGTGGCCGGCGAACCGATGCTGGCGCACCGGGCCATGGCCCAGGGCGAGATGGTCGCCGAGATCATCGCCGGCAAGGCGCGCCGTTTCGAACCCAGCGCGATCGCCGCGGTGTGTTTCACCGACCCGGAAGTAGTGGTGGTCGGCAAGACCCCGGAGCAAGCCAGCCAGCAAGGGCTGGACTGCATCGTCGCGCAGTTCCCGTTCGCCGCCAATGGCCGGGCCATGAGCCTGGAATCGAAAAGCGGTTTCGTGCGGGTGGTGGCGCGCCGTGACAACCACCTGATCCTGGGTTGGCAGGCGGTTGGCGTGGCGGTTTCCGAGTTGTCGACGGCGTTTGCCCAGTCGCTGGAAATGGGCGCGTGCCTGGAAGATGTGGCCGGCACCATTCATGCCCACCCGACACTGGGTGAGGCGGTACAGGAAGCGGCGCTGCGCGCGCTGGGCCACGCCCTGCATATCTGACACTGAAGCGGCCGAGGCCGATTTGGCCCGCAGCGCCCCTGGCGTTGCGGGTCTTTTTTCAGGGGCGAGTCAGTGCCGGCCTCTTCGCGGGTAAACCCGCTCCCACAGGTGCGCCACTGCTCTCACGGGCAGTGATGTCCCTGTGGGAGCGGGTTTACCCGCGAAGAGGCCGGCACTGACTACTCGGCAATGGCGTTCTTGCCGCTCCCCTTGGCCCGGTACAGCGCCTTGTCGGCACGCGCCAGCAGTGCATGCTGGTCCTCCCCTTCCTCCCGTTGCACCACACCGTAGCTCATGGTCAGCCGGCAATCGCCCACCGGCTCTATCTGCGCCATCGCCTGGCGCAAGCGTGCAGCCACCTCCAGTGCCTCGCCCAGCGACTCCTGCGGCAATACGATGACGAACTCGTCCCCACCCCAGCGCGCCAGCAGGTCCTGCTCCCGCAGGCAGGCACGCAGGACGTCGACCACCCGCAACAGCGCCGCATCGCCATGGGCATGGCCATAGCGGTCATTGATCGGTTTGAAGTCATCCAGATCCATGGCTATCAGCGACAACGGCTGGCGAAAGCGCTGGGCACGCTCGCACTCCAGTTGTAACGCCTTCTCCAGCCGATAGCGATTGGCAATGCGGGTCAACGCATCACGCTCGGCCAGCTCGCGGTTTTCGTCCAGCTGCCGCTGCAACTGCTGGTTCACCCAGGACAGCTCGCGAGTGCGTTCGGCCACCTGGCTTTCCAGCGACTGGTTCCTCTGCTGCAGTTGCGCCACCAGGCGCTTGTTGGCGTCAATGTTGCGGTGGGCACCAAGCATGCGCGCCACCGAGCCGTCCTCGTTATGGGCGATGATGTAACCGCTGTCTTCTATCCACAGATAGCTGCCATCCTGGCAACGGCAGCGGTATTCGACCTGATAGTGCTCGTTACGCTGGTTGATGTACGCCTCGAAATGCGCCATCACCCGTGGGTAGTCCTCCGGGTGGATCACGCTTTCCCAGGTGAGCACCGAGTTGGCCATGGAGTGGCTGGGGTAGCCAAGCATGGCGTACCAGCCCGGGTTGCGATAGACGTAGCCGGTATTGGCATTCCAGTCCCAGATACCATCGCTGATAAGATCGAACAACGTACGCAACTGCTGCTCACTGAAGCCGGCAGGTACCGGCCGGGTTTCCTGACTCATTGACGCTCTCCCTGACGGCTGGCGCACCCGAACAGAATAGCCCCGACGCCCTGTTTTTGCGGCGCTGTGAAAGCAGGCATGGATCTAGGACGCTCAAGCCAGATGCAACAGCGCCTCCTCCACCGCGGCAACCACCTGGTTGCCCTTGGCACCCGGCAGCCGCCATGCGGCGATGGTCACACCCAGTGGCACAGCGCGGTCGATGGGGGCGACCAGTTCACCGCTGTCCAGGTAGCGCTGCACCAGGCTTTTGCGCCCTATCAGCACCCCGGCGGCCAGCAAGGCTTGCTGCAGGGCGATCGAGTACAGGGAAAAACCCGGCCCACGGGCAACGAACTTGTGCCCGGGCATCACCGCCCCCGTCCACACCGCCCAGTCGTTCCAGCCCACGTCAGCGATGCAACGGGCGTCGGCAAGGTCCTCGGGCTTGGTGATGCTGGTGGCCAGGGCCGGCACGCACACGGGCAGGATTTCTTCCGTGGCTATCCTGCGTTGCCAGCGCTCGGGCTTTTCGGTGTAGAACAGGCACAGGTCGAACGGGCTGCGCTTCAGGTTGGGCGGCTCATCCACCGCAGTCACCGAGATCTCGATGGGTGCCAGCAAGCGGGTCAGTTCCGGCAGGCGTGGCCCGATCCACAACTGCGCCAGAGCAGGCGATGTGACGATATGCACCCGCTGCGGTGCCGCCAGGCGGCGCAGTGCGCGCGCAGCGGCTTCCACGGCGTCGAATGCCTCGGTGAACTGGCCTTTCACGCTTTCGCCCAAGGGCGTCAGCCGTACGCCTTTGGCATGGCGCTCGAACAAGGCCGCGCCGTATTCGTTCTCCAGGGTCTTGACCAGGGCGGCGATGGCCCCCGGTGTCACCTTCAGTTCGAGTGCGGCACGGGCAAAACCGCCCAGGCGGGCTGACGCTTCGAAGGCACGCAAGGCATTGAGCTGCAGCGAGTGCCGGGTAGGGGTGTCGAGGTACACGGTTTCAGGCCTATTTTTTTTAGGCCTACTATTTCAGAAATCTGACGTTGTGGCCAACTGTCGCGCGCATTAACGTGGACGTGCCGCCCTTGTACCGCCTGCACACTTTCAAGGATTTCAAATGCCGTATCCAAGCGCGCCCCAAGCGTTCAGGCAAGGTGCCCACAGCGCCCTGCCATTGACCTCCGGCATAGTGCCCTTCGGCCTGATCACCGGGGTCACGGCGATCGGCATGGGCCTGTCGCCAACCGATGCCATCGGCATGACCTTGCTGTTCTACTCCGGTTCGGCGCAGATGGTGGTGATGCAGTTGATGCAAAGCGCCGCCCTGCCGGTGACCATGGTAGTCACCGCGCTGGTGATCAACCTGCGCTTCCTGATGTACAGCGCCAGCCTGGCCCCGCACCTGGGCCAGTTGCCCCGCCGCCGCAAGTGGCCGATGGCGTACATGCTGTCGGACCAGTCCTTCGCCCTGTTCATGCTGAAGATGGGCACGGGCGGGCTGGGACAGTATGCCTACCCCTACTATGCCGGTACGGCAATCACCATGTTCTTTGGCTGGAACCTCTCGGTGCTGGCGGGCATGTACCTGGGCGCGAGCATTCCTGAAGACTGGTCGCTCGGCTTTGCCATTCCCTTGTCGTTCCTGGCCCTGTTGATACCCGGCATTCGCAATGCAGCCACGCTTGGCGCAGCGCTGACCGGCGGTGTGCTCGCCGTACTGGCCGTCGACCTGCCCTACAACCTCGGCCTGCTGGCTGGCGCGCTGGGCGGCATCATCGCCGGGCTGGCCATCGAGAACTGGCAAAAACAGCAAACTGCGGCAGAAGCCAATACCGAGCAGGAAGCATCATGAGCGAAACGACCCAGTGGATGACCTTCATTCTGATCGGCCTGGGCACCTTCGCCATCCGCCTGTCGTTCATCGAGTTGCACACGGTGTTGCGCATCCCCCCACTGTTTCGCCGCGCCCTGGCGTATGTGCCAGCCAGCGTGTTGGCCGCATTGGTACTGCCGGCCGTGGTATTCCCGGACCGGCAGGCGGGGTTCGACTGGATGAACCCACAGATACCAGCGGCGATACTTGCCGCGCTGGTGGCGTGGCGTACGCGCAGCACGATGCTGACGCTGATTGTAGGCATGGGAGTGCTGTGGGCCTTGAAGCATCTGGGGATGTAGGAATACGCAGCTTCAAGGCTTCCCGATTTCGCGTCACCAACACCGGGTGAACGCGGTAAGGGAACGAAAGGAAATGGCGTCCCAGGCAGGAATTGAACCTGCAACCTTCCCCTTAGGAGGGGGATGCTCTATCCAATTGAGCTACTGAGACGCAAGTGCCGGCAGCGAACGCTGCATAGCAGGACGGCCAGCATGTTAACCAGCATGCTGGCGTTTGTCATGCCTAAAGCGGGCTTTTTCGCGTAATCCTTTTCTGCCAATGCTACACCTGCGGCAGCACACCTTCATCATGCAGCAGCGTGAACAATGCCGCGACTGCGGTTTCCAAAGTGGTGGAGTTGTCCAGCACATGCAGCGACGGATCAGCCAGCGCCTGCAAGCGTGCATTACGTGCCAGGCGCTGCTCGATTTCCTCTGCGCTTTCCCGGCCGCGGGCCAACAGGCGCTCGCGCAGCACTCCGTGCCTGACCTCCACCAGCACTGCCAACAAGTTCGGGTAGCGCCGGCGCGCCTCGGCGAGATAAGCCCGCGAACCATTCACCAGCACCGACCTGCCCGCCGCCAGCCACTGATCCACCTGCAGTGGAATGCCGTAATCCAGGCCATTGGCGCGCCAATGCATGGCGAACGCGCCCTGTGCTCGCATTGCTTCGAACTGTTCGGCCGTTACGCCATGGGCGGCTTCGCCCTTGGCTTCAGCCGAACGGGTAATGACGCGACGAGCGATTTCCACCCCGGCGGCTGAAAGCCGCTGACGGGAAGCGTCAATCAGGGAATCTTTCCCGGAACCCGACGGTCCTACCAGATATATCAACCGGCCTGTGCCTGATTGGCGGTCGCTTGCATCATGTTGCATAGCCACTATGCTCTATGGAGGAAAACCCGCACATTCTAGGGATATTCCCAGCCTTTTGCTGCGTTTTACCAGTTTTTGACGGCAAGAGTCTGACGATTGGGCAAGCCGGTGCATGTAAAACTTTTCAAACCAGTACTCATTTCTGATAATTGGTACTGGCACAAAGCCTTTATCCGGCTCACTATTTGTCACAGAATTGACGCCAAGGAAACGGCGACCATGAGGCAAGATGAGCATCCATTTTTCACAGACGGTTGAACATTTCGTCGTCGCCACGGTCGTACTACCACCCCGTGCGGCCAATTTGAGAACCGCTTCCCCTGAACCAAAATCCGGTCAATTTATATGCGCCCAATGAAACAGGCTATTTATTCGAGCCGCACCGCTGACAAGTTCGTCGTCCGCCTGCCCGACGGGATGCGTGAGCGCATTGCCGAGGTAGCGCGCAACCATCACCGCAGCATGAACTCCGAAATCATCGCGCGCCTGGAACAGAGCCTTATCCAGGAAGGTGCGCTGGGTGACGATTTGAGCATGCGCCTGGACAGCCCCGAACTGTCCCTGCATGAACGCGAGTTGCTGCAACGCTTCCGCCAACTGTCGCACCGCCAGCAGAACGCGCTGGTGGCCCTCATCGCTCACGATGTGGAAATGGCTGCCGACGCCTCCTGAGGTTTGCAGCCGAACACAAAAAAGCCAGCGTAAGCTGGCTTTTTTGTAGGTGGTGTCCCTGCAAGAGACGCGATCCGCGGGTTACAGCAGAAACACTGTCGCCAGCCCGAGGAAGATGAAGAACCCACCACTGTCGGTCACCGCGGTAATCATCACGCTGGAGCCCATCGCCGGGTCGCGCCCCAGGCGTGTCAGGGTCATCGGAATCAACACCCCCATCAAGGCCGCCAACAGCAGGTTCAAGGTCATCGCCGCAGTCATCACCAGGCCCAACGACCAGCTGCCATACAACCAGAACGCCACCGCACCGATCACCCCGCCCCAGATCAGGCCGTTGAGCAGCGATACCGCCAGCTCCTTGCGCATCAGGCGGCTGGTGTTGCCCGGTGACACCTGGTCCAGCGCCATGGCACGCACGATCATGGTGATGGTCTGGTTACCGGAGTTGCCGCCAATGCCTGCCACAATCGGCATCAGTGCGGCCAGGGCCACCAGTTTCTCGATCGAACCTTCGAACAGGCCGATCACTCGCGAGGCAACGAAAGCGGTAATCAGGTTGATGGCCAACCAGGCCCAGCGGTTGCGCAGCGAACGCCAGACCGAGGCGAAGATGTCTTCTTCCTCGCGCAAACCGGCCATGTTCAGCACTTCGCTTTCGCTTTCCTCACGAATCAGGTCGACCATTTCGTCGATGGTCAAGCGGCCGATCAGGCGTTCGTTCTTGTCCACAACTGGCGCAGATACCAGGTCGTAACGCTCGAAGGCCTGCGCCGCATCATAGGCATCTTCCTCGGGGTGGAAGGAGACCGGATCGGTCGCCATGACCTCCGCCACCTTCTTCTCCGGGTCGTTGACCAGCAGGCGCTTGATCGGCAATACGCCCTTGAGAATGCCGTCATAGTCGACCACGAAGAGTTTGTCGGTGTGGTTCGGCAGCTCTTTCAGGCGGCGAAGGTAGCGCAACACCACTTCCAGGCTGACGTCTTCGCGGATGGTGACCATCTCGAAGTCCATCAGCGCACCAACCTGCTCCTCGTCGTAGCTAAGCGCCGAACGCACGCGCTCGCGTTGCTGTGCATCGAGGGTTTCCATCAGCTCGTGAACAACGTCACGCGGCAGCTCTGGAGCCAGGTCGGCCAGCTCGTCGGCGTCCATTTCCTTGGCGGCGGCGAGCAGCTCGTGATCGTCCATGTCGGCGATCAGCGATTGCCGCACGGCGTCGGACACTTCCAGCAGGATGTCGCCATCGCGATCCGAGCGCACCAGCTGCCAGACCGTCAGGCGGTCTTCCAGGGGCAATGCTTCGAGTATGTAGGCGATGTCGGCGGGGTGCAGGTCGTCGAGTTTGCGCTGCAGCTCGACGAGGTTCTGGCGGTGGACCAGGTTTTCCACCAGGTCGTGGTGGGCGCCTTCCTGACGGTGGGTCAGGTCTTCTACCACGCGCTGGCGCTGCAGCAGTTCGACCACCTGGGCCAGGCGGTCCTGCAGGCTTTCCTGCGCTTTTTTTACTTCTACTTCAGTCATAGGCGAACTCCACTCCCAGCAGCGGAGCACGCCGGGAGAATCAATCGGTCAGATCTTTCTGTATGAATCTTGTTAGCGAGTAACTACTGGGTAAGTCCATGGTGGTTTTCCACAAGCCCCGGCGGGGCTGACGGGCGCAATCATACACTGCTAAAGCTGTCAGATCGCTTAAAATTTTTGGCCAGAACAATCGTTTGCGTGATAAAGCTGGGACAACGCTCGAAGCTATCAGTGCGACGGTGGGTCTGGCGGTTAAAGCACATTTGTTGTGTGCCTGGATGTGTATGCGATACCTGATCGAATTCGGGGCTGCTTTGCAGCCCTTTCGCCGGCAAGCCAGCTCCCACAGGGACAACACAGTCCAGAGAGCAGCGCGATACCTGTGGGAGCTGGCTTGCCGGCGATGGGCCGCATGGCGACCCCAAGCTACACCACAATCATTACAGAAGAGCGTAGATCGACATCAGCAACAATTCATTGGCGTAGAAAAACAAAAAGCCCGCTCAACTGAGCGGGCTTCTTGATTTGGTGTGGCGGACTCAGGAGGATTCGAACCTCCGACCGCTCGGTTCGTAGCCGAGTACTCTATCCAGCTGAGCTATGAGTCCGTGGTGGTATTTTTAGACCAGATTACCACTGGTTGGTTGAAGTGCCTTTGCAAGCAGAGCCACTTCAAAAAGTGGCGGACTCAGCAGGATTCGAACCTGCGACCGCTCGGTTCGTAGCCGAGTACTCTATCCAGCTGAGCTATGAGTCCGCGATGGTAGTTTTAGACCAGATTACCACTGGTTGATTGAAGCAGCCTTGCAAGCAAAGCCACTTCAAAAGTGGCGGACTCAGGAGGATTCGAACCTCCGACCGCTCGGTTCGTAGCCGAGTACTCTATCCAGCTGAGCTATGAGTCCGTGTCTTGCCGCGCATTATAGGTCGCTGAAACATTTTTGCAAGAACTTTTTCGTTTAAAATCAACTACTTAGCGTTCTTACCGTTTACAGCGCCCTAAGCGAATAATGGCGGTGAAGGGGGGATTCGAACCCCCGATACCCTTATGAGGTATACTCCCTTAGCAGGGGAGCGCCTTCGGCCACTCGGCCACCTCACCGCAACACGAGGCGAATATTAAACAGGCTCTTCCTCGTTTGCAACCCTTTTTTTGAAAAAAACTTCAAAAAAATTAAAGGCTTGGCTCCTCGTCCTTCTCTTTCTTGATCCGCAGGTAGATTTCCTCGCGGTGTACAGCCACTTCTTTCGGGGCGCTGACGCCAATACGCACCTGGTTGCCTTTTACGCCGAGCACCGTCACGGTGATCTCGCCGTCTCCAATGATCAGGCTCTCGGCGCACCGACGAGTCAGAATCAACATAGCTTTCTCCTTACGCAGAACATTCAGGGGGTAACAGTCTTGGGTGTCGCGGCCTGGTCGTGGACGACGACCTGGGCCTGGTTGATCGCCACACAGGGCAGGACGGGCCTGCGTGGCGAGCAGAAACGCGAAGGGCGCGGCAAGCCGCGCCCTTCCAGGCAGCGTATTACTCGCTCTGTCGTGCCGGGGCGTCGAGCTCGAACGCGGTGTGCAGCGCGCGCACGGCCAGCTCCAGGTACTTCTCTTCGATCACGACCGAAACCTTGATCTCGGAGGTGGAGATCATCTGGATGTTGATGCTCTCCTTGGCCAGGGCTTCGAACATGCGGCTGGCAACACCGGCGTGCGAACGCATGCCGACGCCGACGATCGAGACCTTGGCGATCTTGGTGTCGCCGATCACTTCACGGGCACCGATTTCGCGGGCAGTGTTTTCCAGCACGCTCTGCGCCTTCTCGTACTCGTTGCGGTGCACGGTGAAGGTGAAGTCGGTGGTGTTATCGTGGGCAACGTTCTGCACGATCATGTCGACCTCGATGTTCGAGGCACTGATCGGGCCGAGGATCTTGAAGGCCACGCCCGGGGTGTCCGGCACGCCGCGAATGGTCAGCTTGGCTTCATCACGGTTGAAGGCGATACCGGAAATGATCGGCTGTTCCATGGATTCCTCTTCATCAATGGTAATGAGGGTACCCGGACCCTCCTTGAAGCTGTGCAGCACGCGCAGCGGAACGTTGTACTTGCCGGCGAATTCCACCGAACGGATCTGCAGCACCTTGGAACCTAGGCTGGCCATTTCCAGCATCTCTTCGAAGGTGATCTTCTCCAGGCGCTGGGCCTGCGGCACAACACGCGGGTCGGTGGTGTAGACGCCATCGACGTCGGTGTAGATCTGGCACTCGTCAGCCTTCAGCGCAGCCGCCAGGGCCACACCCGTGGTGTCGGAGCCGCCACGGCCAAGCGTGGTGATGCTGCCGTGCTCGTCGACGCCCTGGAAGCCTGCTACCACGACCACGCGGCCTTCCTTGAGGTCGGCACGAATCTTCTGGTCGTCGATCTGCAGGATGCGCGCCTTGTTGTGTGCGCTGTCGGTGAGAATGCGCACCTGGTTGCCGGTGTAGGACACCGCTGGCACACCGCGCTTGATCAAGGCCATGGTCAGCAAGGCAATGGTGACCTGCTCACCGGTCGACACGATCACGTCCAGCTCACGCGGAACCGGCTGATCGGTGATCTGCTTGGCCAGGTCGATCAGGCGATTGGTTTCACCGCTCATTGCCGACAGCACAACCACCAGGTCGTCGCCCGCTTCACGGTGTTTCTTGACCTTATCGGCTACCTGCTCGATCCGCTCGATGGAACCGACAGAGGTGCCGCCAAATTTCTGTACGATCAACGCCATTTCAATGGTGCCTCAGCCCATACAGGGCCCCAAAAAACAATCCAACATGAAGAGGCCGGCGACTAGACCGCCGGCCCCCTCATCTCAAAGTCCCTGCTCTGCGAATGGCACGGCCAGCGCCAGGGCCTGGTCCAGTGCGGCGACGTCGACGCCGCCACCCTGAGCCATGTCCGGACGACCACCGCCCTTGCCACCCACCGCCGCAGCGGCTTGTTTCATCAGATCGCCAGCCTTGAGTTGGCTGGAGAGGTCCTTGGTCACGCCGGCCACCAGCACAACCTTGCCCTCATGCTCGCTGCCCAGCAGGATCACTGCGTGGCCGAGCTTGTTCTTCAGCTGATCGACCAGCGCCAGCAGTGCCTTGCCGTCCTGTCCATCCAGGCGGGCGGCGAGCACCTTGGCGCCCTTGACCTCAACGGCCGCGTTGGAGAGATCATCCCCGGCGGCGCTGGCGGCCTTGGCCTGCAGCTGTTCCAGCTGCTTCTCCAGCTGGCGGTTGCGCTCGAGCACAGCCGACAGCTTGTCGATCAGGTTGTCGCGGTTACCCTTCACCAGCTGCGCGGCTTCCTTGACCTGCTCTTCGGCAGCGTTCAGGTAGGCCAGCGCAGCAGCGCCGGTGACCGCTTCGATACGGCGCACGCCAGAGGCCACGCCGCCTTCGCTGATGATCTTGAACAGGCTGATGTCACCGGTGCGCTTGGCGTGGATACCGCCGCACAGCTCCACCGAGAAATCGCCGCCCATGCTCAGCACACGCACGGTGTCGCCGTACTTCTCGCCGAACAGCGCCATGGCACCCTTGGCCTTGGCGGTTTCGATGTCGGTCAGTTCGGTTTCCACCGCAGTGTTCTTGCGCACTTCACGGTTGACGATGTCTTCCAGGGCCTTGATCTGCTCCGGTTTCACCGCCTCGAAGTGGCTGAAGTCAAAACGCAGGCGCTGGCTGTCGACCAGCGAGCCTTTCTGCTGTACGTGTTCGCCCAGTACCTGGCGCAGCGCTTCGTGCAGCAGGTGGGTGGCGGAGTGGTTCAGCGAGGTGGCGTGCTGCACGTCGGCATCGACCTTGGCCTCGACCGGGGAGCCGATCACCAGCGCACCGCTGGCAACCACGCCGTGGTGCAGGAAGGCACCACCGGTCTTGGTGGTGTCGCGCACGTCGAAGCGCGCAGCGCCAGCCTGCAGGTAGCCGGTGTCGCCCACCTGGCCACCGGATTCGGCGTAGAACGGCGTGCGGTCGAGCACGACCACGCCCTGCTCGCCTTCACCCAGCTGGTCGACGGCCTGGCCGTCCTTGTACAGGGCGATGATCTTGCCCTGGCCTTCGGTGGCCTCGTAGCCGAGGAACTCGGTGGCGCTGTCGACCTTGACCAGGCTGTTGTAGTCCATGCCGAAGGCGCTGGCGGAACGGGCACGTTCACGCTGGGCGTCCATCTCGCGCTCGAAACCGGCTTCGTCGATGGTCAGCTCGCGCTCACGGGCGATGTCGGCGGTCAGGTCCATCGGGAAGCCGTAGGTGTCGTACAGCTTGAACACCACGTCGCCCGGCACCACATCACCCTCGAGCTGGGCCAGGTCCTGCTCAAGGATGCGCAGGCCCTGCTCCAGGGTCTTGGCGAACTGTTCTTCTTCAGCCTTGAGCACGCGCTCGATGTGCGCCTGCTGGCTGTTCAGTTCCGGGAAGGCCTCGCCCATTTCAGCGACCAGCGCGGCAACGATCTGGTAGAAGAAGCTGCCTTTGGCGCCCAGCTTGTTACCGTGGCGGCAGGCGCGGCGAATGATGCGGCGCAGCACGTAGCCACGGCCTTCGTTGGACGGCAGCACGCCGTCGGCGATCAGGAAGCCGCACGAACGGATGTGGTCGGCGACCACTTTCAGCGAGGCCTGGCCCTCATTGCTGCAACCGATGGCCTTGGCCGCGGCCGACAGCAGGTTCTGGAACAGGTCGATCTCGTAGTTCGAGTGCACGTGCTGCAGCACGGCGCTGACGCGCTCCAGGCCCATGCCGGTGTCCACAGACGGCGCTGGCAGCGGGTGCAGCACGCCGTCGGCGGTGCGGTTGAACTGCATGAAGACGTTGTTCCAGATCTCGATGTAGCGATCGCCGTCTTCTTCCGGCGAGCCGGGTGGGCCGCCCCAGATGTCCGGGCCGTGGTCGTAGAAGATCTCGGTGCACGGGCCGCATGGGCCGGTGTCGCCCATGGTCCAGAAGTTGTCGGAAGCGTACGGGGCGCCCTTGTTGTCGCCGATGCGCACCATGCGCTCGGCCGGCACGCCGACTTCCTTGGTCCAGATATCGTAGGCTTCGTCGTCAGTGGCGTAGACGGTGACCCAGAGCTTTTCCTTGGGCAGGTTCAGCCATTTTTCCGAAGTCAGGAAGGTCCAGGCGAAAGTGATCGCGTCGCGCTTGAAGTAGTCACCGAAGCTGAAGTTGCCCAGCATTTCGAAGAAGGTGTGGTGACGCGCGGTGTAACCGACGTTTTCCAGGTCGTTGTGCTTGCCACCTGCGCGCACGCACTTCTGGCTACTGACGGCACGCGTGTAGGCACGCTTCTCCGCACCGAGGAAGCAGTCCTTGAACTGGTTCATGCCGGCATTGGTGAACAGCAGGGTCGGGTCGTTGTTCGGGATCAGCGAACTGGAGGCGACTCGGGTATGTCCCTGCTCTTCGAAGAAGCGAAGGAAGGCTTCACGGATTTCTGCGCTTTTCATAGGTTCTTCCACGGAAACGGCGGCCGTTTGGGCTAATACGTCGAATCGACGAAACGACGGCAAAGGGCGCCATTATATCCAGCCTGAACGGGAGATACAGTGTGTTTGTACACCAGAACAGCAATCGGCGGATGAAAAGCCGTTCATTAGCACGACCAGGGCGGAAAAGCAGACCTGCGGGCCCACCCATGCGGTACATAAGCAACACCTGACCCGGGCAGTGGAACGGGATCCTGCCGACCCACCCTCGCTGCCGGAGCACTCCATGCCTGAGCTGAACATATCCAAACTCCACTCGGACCCGCATCCGCTACCCCACGGCATCATGCAGACCAACCCGAGACCGATCTACTACATCGACGCCCGGGAACCCGGCCACTCGCAAACCGCCTTCGACAATAACGAAGACAACCCTCGGCAGCAGACCGAGGTCAAGTACATCCAGGCCGACGAAAATGTGCGAATCACCCTCGAACGCGCCTATCCATTGGGCCGGCGCTATCGCCGCAGCACCCCGAACAGCGAGTTGCTGGTCTTCAACGTGGCCCCGCGTGCGCTGCGCGCGAATGAACAGCAAAATCGCGTACGTATCGCCCCGCGCGAATGCCTGCTGGAAGTTACCATCAACGATGCGGTATTCATGGTCCCCGCGCATACCGCCCAAGCCATTGCCATTCGCCTCACCGATGGCAATCACCACGTGGTCATCGCCCCGGAGGTGAAGAAGACGGTGCTGATCGACATGATAGGGACCGGCAACAGGATCGAGACCGGCGCAGGTATCGTCCACATCGACGCCCATACCGGCACGCACCAGATTGTGGTCGGTAGCGGCCCGGTACTCATCGACAAGGGCGACGCGGTTGTCAACGTCACGGGGCACCGCCTGCTTGGCCGCGAGTCCTCCAGGGTCGAGCTCTACCGCAATGCCGAAAACGATGCACGACTGGCCCGGCCCGTGATGGACGAACATCAGGCCCTGGGCAATATCGGCGTGCAAGTGACGGGTAGCGACCAATTCAGGCAAGCGGCAGAGGACGCGCTGGAACTGCTGCGCAAACTACCCTGTGGCCAGGCGCTACTGGCGGCCCTGGATAAAAAGGCCGGGCAGTCCGGAGCCCCGATCAGCGTGATCGAAGCAGCCAGACACCAATTCACGACCTATACACCCAGCGACCACGAAGAAGATGAAGACGAAGGCCACTTCATCATCGACGAAAACCAGAGTAGCTGGGGATACAGCGGCGGCACACTGGCATACAACCCAGGCTGGTCGACCGCTGCGCAACTGCCACTGCTCGACCTGTACCGCTGCCTGTGCCAAGGTTGGAACTCGATGTCAGGCACCGTCTTTCCGGGCCAGACCGAGGTTCAAGGCAAAAACGGCGCCTATCCGGTGGACAACCTGCTGCTACAGAGCATCGGCTTGCCCACCGATTGCAGGTTCACATTCGGCGGCAGCACCGCCCTGAACACCAACCCACCCGCCTTCACTGAAAACGGGCTGCGTCAGGCGTTGCAACTGGAGCTGCGCACACAGCCGTGAACCCAGGCTATCGGGGCCAGCTCAGCCTAATCGCTGGCCGGAGTCGGGAACGATCAGAATCCCCGCCCTGAGGCCATTCTTGACCTTGGGGTTGGGGAAGATGATGCGCGCGCCCTCCTCCTCGACCACCCAACGCGTCTCGGCCAGGTCCTCGGCCAGCAAGTAGCCCTTGCTCAGCTCGGAGAAGTTCTCGATGTCTGCAGGCAGGTGCAGGTGGAAGCTGTCGCTGTGCTTGATGATCTCGCGGGAAACGCTGAACAGCTGCAGGCCATCCAGCGAGCCTTCGCCTTCGGGCTCGGTGTTTTCGATGATGCTGATCAGCCGCTCCTCCAGCTTGTCGAGGTTGACGTCCTCGTTCTGGCCGAACGGGCGGGCCTTGCCCAACTCCAGGGTGAAGGCTTCGGCCTCCAACTGCTCGTAGGTGAAGGCGCTGAAAGTGATGGAAGACTTGCTCTGCAACAACACCGCCTCCATGCCCGCCGCCGCCAGGCGTGCCAGCTCGCGACGGGAATGCTTGCGCCCCTCTTTATAAGGGTACAAGGCGAACTGCTCGATCTTCGAGCCGCGGATGGCGGTATGCAGGTCGTAGTGCAGGCGGCTGCGCCCCGCCTTGCTGAAGAACACCCGGGCGAACTGTTCCAGCTCGGCGGCACGCAATGCCTCGAAGCCACTGGACAGCTCGTGGCGGCCGTTGAACAGGCGGTTGATGTCCTGCTCGATGAAGCGCTCGCCCTTGCGGATCGCTGCGGGGTTGCCAAACAGGAAAAGCACCCGGGCCTTGGGTTTGATCTTGCCATTGGCCACGCCATGCAACAGCCGCTCGAGCAACTCGATCGGCGCCGTTTCGTTGCCGTGGATGCCGGCGGACAGCAGCAGGTCCAGCCCGCAATCCTCGTTTTCGGCCGGGCGCACTTCGAGCGCGCCCTCCCCCAGCCAGCGCAAACGCGCGCCCTTGGGTGTCACTTGGGTCTTCTCGGCCGGTTCGTGATCGGTGAGGGTCAGCTCAAGCAATTTGCCAAGGGCGAGCATAGGTACTTCCTTAGTGGTGGTGGCCGCAATCGGGGCCATGGACGTGATCGTCGTCTTCGCCGACCTCCGCCGGTTCCATTTCCAGCTGCAGGCTGACCAGGTTGGTGGCCATCGGGCGCAGCAGCAGGTTGGCGTACTCGGTGTCGTCTTCCTCGACATCCACGCCGATCAGCAGCTGGCCACGACCATCCTGCTGAATCCACACTTCCTTGCCTTGCCAGACAACGGCAAAGCGGGTGCAGGAAGTTTCCAGCTGGGTGCCGTCTTCATCTTCCAGGATAAGGCGCAGGGCGTCGGTCATTGCAAAGTCTCTCTTCAAGGTTGGCGTTGGAACGGATACACCGAGCCCAACTTCAGGATCTGGGTCAATTCGTCCAGTGCCGTACGGCATTCCACCAGCAATTGCGGGTCGGCCAGGTCCGCCTCGCCAAGGCGATCGCGGTAATGCTTGTCGACCCACTGCAACAGGGTGTCGTACAGCGAGGCGGTCATGATAACGCCTTGGTTGACCGCTGCCAGTTCCGTTTCCTTCAACGCCACGCGCAAACGCAGGCAAGCCGGCCCACCGCCGTTCTGCATGCTCTGCTTGAGGTCGAACACTTTCACCTCCCGCACCGGGCCGCCCTGGCTGGTCAACTGGCCCAGATAGGCCCAGACCCGCTCGTTGTTGCGGCACTCTTCCGGCACCACCAGCAGCATGGAGCCGTCGTCGCGGCTGAGCAACTGGCTGTTGAACAGGTATGAACGCACTGCGTCCTCTACCGTCACCGCCGCCCGCGGCACGCAGATGGCCTGGAAGTTGCCACCCTTGCTGGCCAGTTTAGCTCGCAGCTGGCCAAGTACCGCGTCCGTCTCGAGGAAAGCGTCCTCGTGGTAGAACAGCACCTCGCCGTTGCCCACCGCAATCACATCGTTGTGGAACACGCCCTGGTCGATCACCGCCGGGTTCTGTTGAGCGTAGACCACGCCGTCATCGCCCAGACCATGCAGCCGGGCCACGGCCTGGGAGGCTTCCAGGGTCTGCCGGGCCGGGTACTTCTGCGGCGCCGGGTAGCGGCTGTCGAAGGCGCTGCGGCCGTAGACGAAGAACTCCACGCCGGCCTCGCCATAGGTACGGCAGAAGCGCGTGTGGTTGGCCGCCCCCTCGTCACCGAACTGTGCCACGGCAGGCAGTGCCGCGTGGTGGGCAAAGTGCTTGTCGTTGCTGAACATGGCCCCCAGTACGCGGCTGGTGGTCGGGTGCTCGATGCTGCGGTGGTACTTGCAGTTGAGGTTGGCAGCAGTGAAATGCACGCGGCCATCGGCAGTGTCGGCACTGGGGCTGACCGTGGCGGCGTTGGCCACCCACATGCTCGAAGCCGAGCAACTGGCCACCAGCAATGGCATGGCCTCCTTGGCGGCACGCTGGATCACTTCGGCATCGCTGCCGCTGAAGCCCAGGCGGCGCAGTGCAGCCACGTCCGGGCGCTCCTGCGGCGCCAGCACGCCCTGCTTGAAGCCCATGTCGGCCAGCGCTTTCATCTTCGCCAGGCCCTGGCGCGCGGCTTCGCGCGGGTTGGAACCCTGCTGGCTGTTGCTCTGCGAAGCCACGTTGCCGTAGGACAGGCCGCCATAGTTGTGGGTAGGCCCCACCAGGCCATCAAAATTCACTTCGTAGGATTTCATCGGCTAGGCTCCGTGACCTGTTGTTATAGGGTGACGCCCGGCGTCAAGGTTGCCGGCAAGGCAAGGCTGGCGGTCTCCAGCGAAGCCACGGGGTAAGCGCAGTAGTCCGCTGCGTAATAGGCGCTGGCGCGGTGGTTGCCACTGGCACCCACGCCGCCGAACGGCGCACTGCTGGCGGCACCGGTCAGTTGCTTGTTCCAGTTGACGATGCCGGCGCGGCTGCGCAGCCAGAAGTACTGGTAACGGGCGTGGGAGTCGGACAGCAAGCCGGCGGCCAGGCCGTACTGGGTGTTGTTGGCCTCATCGATGGCGGCATCGAAGTCGGCATAGCGGATCACCTGTAGCAGCGGGCCGAAGAACTCTTCGTCCGGGCGCTCGGCCACAGCGGTGACATCGACAATGCCCGGGGTCAGCAGTGCGGCATCGGCCTGTGGCTGGGTCATTTCCAGCAGCTTCACGGCGCCCTTGGCGACCAGTTCGGCCTGGGCCGCAATTAGCGCCCGCGCCGCCTGCAGCGAGATCACCGAACCCATGAACGGCGCCGGCTGCTGGTCGAACGCCCCGACCGTGATGGATCTGCTCACCTCGACCAGGCGCGCGATCAGCGCATCACCCCAGGCGCCTTGGGGCACCAGCAGACGACGGGCGCAGGTGCAGCGCTGGCCGGCGGAAATGAACGCCGACTGGATAATGGTGTACACCGCCGCATCTAGGTCCTTGACCTCGTCCACCACCAGCGGGTTGTTACCGCCCATTTCCAGGGCCAGGATCTTCTCCGGGCGGCCGGCGAACTGCTGGTGCAGCAGGTTGCCGGTGCGGCTGGAGCCGGTGAAGAACAAGCCATCGATACCTGGGTTGGCGGCCAGCGCCACACCCGTTTCGCGCGCACCCTGCACCAGGTTGAGCACACCCGCCGGCAGCCCGGCGGCAATCCAGCAATTGACGGTCAGTTCGGCCACCTTGGGCGTCAGC
This sequence comes from Pseudomonas sp. 13159349, assembly GCF_013305685.1. NCBI lineage: Bacteria > Pseudomonadati > Pseudomonadota > Gammaproteobacteria > Pseudomonadales > Pseudomonadaceae > Pseudomonas > Pseudomonas sp. 13159349. The sequence goes on from NZ_CP045553.1 coordinate 4,288,880, forward strand.
TCACTGGGCTTGAACACCACGCAGTTGCCAGCCAGCAGCGCTGGCACGATATGGCCGTTGGGCAGGTGACCAGGGAAGTTGTACGGGCCGAACACCGCCACCACGCCATGGGGCTTGTGCCGCAGCACGGCCGTGGCATCGGCCAGCGGGCCGCTCTTCTCGCCGGTGCGCTCGCGGTAGCTCTGCACCGAGATCCCGACCTTGTTGATCATGCTGGTGACTTCGGTCGCCGACTCCCACAGGGGCTTGCCGGTTTCCTCGCCGATGCACTGGGCCATGGCTTCGGCATGCGCTTTCAGTTGCGCGGCGAACTTCTCCAGCACATCGATACGCGCCTCCAGGCTCAATTGCGCCCAGGCCGGGAAGGCCTGACGCGCAGCCTGCACGGCGGCACCCACCTGGCTGGCGTCAGCGCCCTGCCCCTGCCAGACGACGGCTTGCGTCACCGGGTTGAGCGACTGCAGGGTTTCGCCCTGGCCAACCTGCCAATTGCCTGCGATGTAATGCGTGGTCATTTACTGGGCCTCCCGGCTTGCCGACAGCGGCACGGCGCGCACGTTGTCGCCGGCGCCCATGCGCAGGCGTTTGGCGGTCAAGGGGTCGACCACCAGGGTACCGGCAGCCAGCCGCGCAGGTGCGGCCGTGATGCGGCAGTCGTCGCGCTTGCGGTTGTGGATGATGTAAGGCGTCGCGTCATCGCCCGGCGTGCCCACCGCCAGCACCAGGGTCTGGCTCTCGCGCACGGCGCGGATCCTGGAGGTGTCGCACTCGATGGCGGGGCCGGCGTCGAAGATGTCGACGTAGCCCTGGTAGTTGAAGCCTTCCTGCTTGAGCATGGCCAGCGCCGGCTCGGTGTCCTTGTGCACGCGGCCGATCACGTTGCGCGCCGCCTCGGACAGGAAGCAGGTGTACAGCGGGAACTTCGGCATGAGTTCGGCAATGAACGACTTGTTGCCCACGCCGGTGAGGTAGTCGGCCTGGCTGAACTCCATCTTGAAGAAGTGCCGGCCCAGACTTTCCCAGAACGGCGAGCGGCCCTGCTCGTCGGACATGCCGCGCATTTCGGCGATGATCTTCTTGCCGAACAGCTCGGGGAACTCGGCGATGAACAGCATGCGCGCCCGCGACAGCAGGCGGCCGTTGAGGCCGGAGCGGTAGTCGCTGCGCAGGAACAGCGAGCACAGCTCGGAGTTGCCGGTCAGGTCGTTGGCCAGGAACAAGGTGGGGATTTCGCGGTAAATCTTCAGCTCCTGCGAGGCGCTGACGGTCAGCCCGACCCGATAGTTGTACCAGGGCTCGCGCAGGCCGACGGCACCAGCGATGGCACTGATGCCCACCACCATGCCTTCGTCGTTTTCCAGCACGAACAGGTAGTCGGTGTCGCCACGCTCGGCTTCGCCGCGGAAGCTCTTCTCCGCCCAGCCAACGCGATGCCCCAGGCGCTCTTCGTTGGCCGGCAGCGTGGTCAGCCCGGTGGTACCGGTGCTGCGTGCCAATTCGATCAACGCAGGCAAATCGCTGCTGCGTACAGGACGAACGATCATGCTATCTCCTTTTGCGGCGGCGGCGGCCGGCGCGAAACTCTTCTAACGCATCAATCCCGAAACGTCTGTTGCCAGACCTCAGACCGCAACCAGGCGCACGCTGGCACCCTCGCCCACCCCCAGCGCCTCGGCGGCTGCCGGGCTCAGGCTGACCGGCTTGCCGGGCACCCAGTCCAGGTCCAGCAGCACCGCGCGGTAGTCCTGCAACTGGCCGTTGCACACCAGGTACGGGCGCCCGCCCTTGACCGGGGCTTCCTCGAGCCTCACCGGCACAACCCGGCTCTGGGCGATCGAGCGGATACCCGAGGTACGCGCATGCAGGGTCGGGCCACCGTCGAAGATGTCGATGTAGTGCTCGGTCTCGAAGCCTTCGCGCATGAGGATGTCGAAGGTAATCTGCGCCCGCGGGTGCACCTGGCCCATGGCTTCCTGAGCCAGGTCAGGCAGCAGCGGCACGTAGATCGGGTAGTGCGGCATCAGTTCGGCGAGGAAGGTGCGGCTCTTCAGGCCGCACAGGCGCTCGGCGTCGGCGTAGTTGAGGTCGAAGAAGTTGCGACCGATGGCATCCCAGAACGGCGATTCGCCCTGCTCGTCGCTGTAGCCGACGATCTCGGTCACCACCGAGTCGGCGAAACGCTCCGGGTGAGCGGCCATGAACAGCAGGCGGCCACGCGAATTGAGCTCGGCCCAGCCACTGTTCACCAGTTCCGGCAGCACATAGAAGCTGGTCAGCAGGCTGTTGCCGGTCAGGTCATGGCACAGCGACAGCACATGGATCTTGTTGTGGATCTTCAGCTCGCGCGAGGCGTGCACGAAGGTCTCGTTACGAAAGCTGTAGAACGGCTCGGAGTAGCCCGCTGAAGCGACGATGGCCGAGCAACCGGCCAGCTTGCCGGTTTCGCTGTCCTCGAGCACGAAGAAGTAGCTTTCTTCACCGTTGAAGCTGACCTCGGCGGCGAAGGAAGTCTCGGATGCGGCGATCTTGTCGCCCAGGCGAGCGGTGTCGTCCGGCAGCGAGGTGACACCAATGGGGCTGTCTGCAGCCATGCGCTGCACTTCGTTCAGATCAGCCATTTGCGCGGGGCGCATCACCAGCATGGTGTCACTCCTTTGGAATACGGGCCGCTCACGGCGGCACGGAAAAACGGCAGATGCACTGGCACCTGCACTGGGATCGGGTATCACCGGCCCGGTACAGACTCGGGCTGAGCCTGCACCGTGGCCGGCAAAGGGACCGCGGGCGGATCAGCCCTTGGTCAGGGTGGCCACGGCGCGCTCGAAGCGGTCCAGGCCTTCGTCGATGTCGGCGTCTTCAACTACCAGGCTTGGCGCGAAGCGGACCACATCCGGGCCGGCCTGCAGCACCATCACGCCTTCTTTCTCGGCGGCGTTGAGCACGTCCTTGGCCTTGCCTTTCCAGGCCTCGGTCAGCACGCAGCCCAGCAGCAGGCCAACGCCACGCACCTGGCTGAACAGGTTGTACTTCTGGCCGATCTGCTCCAGGCGGCCCTTGAAGCGCTCATGCTTGGCCTTGATACCGGCCAGGGTTTCCGGGGTGTTGACCACGTCCAGCACCGCGCAGGCGACGGCGCAGCCCAGCGGGTTGCCGCCGTAGGTGGTGCCGTGGGTGCCGACGGCCAAGTGCTTGGCCAGTTCGGTGGTGGTCAGCATGGCACCGATCGGGAAACCGCCGCCCAGGCTCTTGGCGCTGGTCAGGATGTCCGGGGTAACGCCGTAGTGCTGGTAGGCATACAGCGAACCGGTACGGCCAACGCCGGTCTGCACTTCGTCGAAGATCAACAGGGCGTTGTGCTCGTCACACAGTTTGCGCGCGCCCTCCAGGTAGGCCTTGTCGGCCGGCACCACGCCGCTCTCGCCCTGGATCGGCTCGATCACCACGGCGCAGGTCTTGTCGGAAATCTGTGCCTTCAGCGCTTCCAGGTCGTTGTACGGCACATGGCTGATGCCGGTGATCTTCGGGCCGAAACCATCGGAGTACTTCGGCTGGCCACCGACGCTTACGGTGAACAGGGTACGGCCGTGGAAGCTGTTCACGGTGGCGATGATTTCGTGCTTTTCCGGGCCGAAGCGGTCATGGGCAACACGACGGGCCAGCTTGAAGGCGGCCTCGTTGGACTCAGCGCCGGAATTGCAGAAGAACGCACGGTCGGCAAAGGTGGCTTCCACCAGCTTGTGGGCCAGGCGCAGGGCCGGCTCGTTGGTGAACACGTTGGATACGTGCCAGAGGGTATTGGCCTGCTCGGTCAGGGCCTTGACCAGTGCCGGGTGGCAGTGGCCCAGGGCGTTGACCGCGATGCCACCGGCAAAATCGATCAATTCGCGACCCGACTGGTCCCAGACACGGGAGCCCTCGCCTCGCACAGGAATGAAGGCCGCCGGAGAATAGTTGGGGACCATGACCTGGTCGAAATCGGCACGTTGCACCGGGGCTTGCTCAACGGACATCTGAGTCTCCTGAAGAGGAACGCTGGCCTGGAAGTGGCGAGCGATGGGGGGATTGTAAGGACTGATCCGCGCCTGTCCTTGCGGCCAAGCGACAACTTGTTACAGCGCAAAACCCAGTTTTGACAAGGCTTTCGGCAATGCGACAAACACTGTCGCAATCGCGCAGTGTACGGGAGAGAGGGGGGCTGGGTGAACGGGTGTACACGAAGGTTTGTGAGGGGCCAGGGAGGTTCGGCGAAACGGGGGCGGCGCCTGTGAGACCGAGCGCCGCCCGCGCGGCGCTTCGCGGGACAAGCCCGCTCCCACATTTGTTGCAACGTGGCCATGCCTGTGGGAAAGGCGTTGCCAGCTTTGGCGGAGAGTTTGAGACTGGCGAGACGGCGGTAGCGCCAGCCGGGAAACCGCGTCAAGGCAACAAGGCTGACAACAATGGCCTGACAGGTTCGGCACGTTGCAACAAATGTGGGAGCGGGCTTGTCCCGCGAAGCGCCGCGCGGGCGGCGCTCGATTTCCGCCGCACCATCAAACCCAAGGCATACGCCCCAAACCCCCTCGAAATATCAGCCTTTTTCGGCAGGCGCCGAGCTCAGTTCGAACGGGCTGCTGCTACGCCGCTGGTTGCGATCCTCCCGCGGCGTTGCGCCAAAGAAGTTGCGGTAGGCGCTGGAAAAATGCGGCCCCGAGGAGAAGCCGCAGGACAGCCCGATCTGGATGATCGACTTGCTGGTTTGCATCAGCATCTGCCGCGCCTTGTTCAGCCGCAGCTCCAGGTAATACTGGCTCGGCACACGGTTCAGGTACTGCTTGAAGATGCGCTCCAGCTGCCGGCGCGACACGCACACGTGCTGGGCAATTTCGTCGGTGGTCAGCGGCTCTTCGATGTTGGCTTCCATCAGCAGCACCGCCTGGGTCAGCTTGGGGTGGCTGGAGCCCAGGCGGTTCTGCAGCGGAATACGCTGGCGCTCGCCACCCTCGCGAATGCGCTCGACCACCAGTTCCTCCGACACCGCCCCGGCCAGCTCCGCCCCGTGATCACGGGCCAACACTGCCAGCAGCAGGTCGGTCACGGCCATGCCGCCACAAGCGGTCAGGCGATCGCGGTCCCAGTCGAACAGGTGACTGGTGGCGATAACCTTGGGGAAGCGCTCGGCAAAATCATCCTGCCAGCGCCAGTGCACCGCAGCCCGGTAACCGTCGAGCAGGCCCAGCATCGCCAGAGGGTAAACCCCGGCCGACAGGCCGCCAATCATGCAGCCACTGCGCGCCAACTGCTTGAGCGCCGTAGACAACGCAGCCCCCACCGCCGGCGGCTGCTCGTCAGCCAACAGGAACAGCTTGTGACACCCCTCCAGGCGACCGTTCCACGGCTCGCCCGGCAAACGCCAGCTACCCTCTTGCGCCGGCTCCGCCTGCAGAAAGACCAGATCGTAGACCACCTCCGGGTGCACCCGCTGCGCCACCTGCAACACTTCCTCGGCCAGCGCCAGGGTCAAGGGCCGGGTGCTGGGCCAAATGAGAAAACCGATTCGCTGGGTGGTCATAGGGTGCGGTCCGAAACCTGAGGTCGTTCGAGTCTGTGCGCCGGGTCAGGCTGCGCTCGCCGCGCAGCATGCCCTATTCTGGTGCAAAAATGCAGCTTTTACTTCAGGCTGCCGGAGAGGAACTGCTTCAGGCGCTCCGACTGCGGGTTGGCCAGCACTTCGCGCGGGCAGCCGGTTTCTTCCACCAGGCCCTTGTGCAGGAACACCAGCTGGTTGGAAACCTCACGGGCAAAGCCCATTTCGTGGGTCACCACCACCATGGTGCGGCCTTCCTGGGCCAGCGACTGCATCACCTTGAGCACATCGCCCACCAGTTCCGGGTCCAGCGCCGAGGTCGGCTCGTCGAACAGCATGACCTCCGGCTCCATGGCCAGCGCCCGGGCAATTGCCACACGCTGCTGCTCGCCGCCGGACATGTGCCCCGGGAAGGCGTCCTTGCGGTGGGCGACTCCGACCTTGGCCAGGTAGTGCTCGGCCTTTTCCAGGGCTTCCTTGCGGTTCACGCCCAGCACGTGCACCGGCGCTTCGATGATGTTTTCCAGCGCGGTCATGTGCGACCACAGGTTGAAGTGCTGGAAAACCATCGACAGGCGCGAGCGCATGCGCTGCAGCTGACGCGGGTCGGCTGCCTTGAGCGCACCATCCTTGCCCGGTACCAGCTTCAACTCTTCGTTGTTGAGCAGGATCTTGCCGGCGTGCGGTTGCTCCAGCAGGTTGATGCAGCGCAGGAAGGTCGACTTGCCCGAACCGCTGGAGCCGATGATGCTGATGACATCGCCTGCCTTGGCCGACAGGGACACGCCCTTGAGCACTTCATGGCTGCCGTAGCGCTTGTGCAGGTCTTGGACTTCGAGTTTGTACATGCTGTCGATTCTCACAAAGCGGTCAGTGCTTGCGCGGCGCCAGGTAGCCGAGCCAGCGGCGTTCGGCCATCTTGAACAGGCGCACCAGGATGAAGGTCAGGCACAGGTAGAACACGCCCGCCGTGATATAGGCCTCGAAAGGCAGGTAGTACTGGGCATTGACCGTGCGCGCAGCGCCAGTGATGTCGATCAGGGTAACGATCGACGCCAGGCTGGTGGTCTGCAGCATCATGATCACTTCGTTGCTGTACTGCGGCAGCGCCCGGCGCAGGGCCGACGGCAGCAGGATGCGCCGGTACATCTTCATGCGCGACATGCCCATGGCCTTGGCCGCCTCGATTTCGCCATGCGGCGTGGCCTTGAGGCTGCCGGCGATGATTTCGGCGGTGTAGGCACTGGTGTTGATGCCGAACGCCAGGCAGGCGCAGAAGGTAGCGCTGGACAGCAGCGGCCACAGGAAGCTTTCGCGCACCGCCTCGAACTGCGCCAGGCCGTAGTAGATCAGGAACAGCTGCACCAGCATCGGCGTGCCGCGGATCACGTAGGTGTAAAGCCACGCCACGAGATTGACCGCTGGCTGCTTGGACACCCGCATCAGGCCCAGCGGAATGGCCGCCAGCAGCCCGAAGAACAGCGAAATCGCCAGCAGCTTGAGGGTGGTCAGCAGGCCGCCGAAATACATCGGCAGTGCCTCCCAGACGACGTTGTAGTCGAAGATCATAGTTCAGCCACCTTGACGCCAACCGAGTAGCGGCGCTCGAGATACTTCAGGGCCAGCAGCGAGATGCTGGTCAGCACCAGGTACAGGGCCGCCACCGCCAGGAAGAAGGTGAAAGGCTCGCGGGTGGCATCGGCCGCCTGCTTGGCCTTGAACATCATGTCCTGCAGGCCCACTACCGAAATCAGCGCGGTGGCCTTGGTCAGCACCAGCCAGTTGTTGGTGAAGCCCGGGATCGCCAGGCGAATCATTTGCGGCACCTGGATGCGGAAGAACACCTGGCGGTTGCTCATGCCATACGCCACGCCGGCTTCGGCCTGGCCTTTCGGAATACCAAGGAACGCACCGCGGAAGGTTTCCGACAGGTAGGCACCAAAGATGAAGCCCAGGGTACCGATACCCGCGATCAGCGGATTCAGGTCGATGTAGTCTTCATAACCGAGCAGCGGCGCAACCCGGTTGATGATGTCCTGCCCGCCGTAGAAGATCAGCAGGATCAGTACCAGGTCCGGAATACCACGAATCACCGTGGAATACAGATCGCCCAGCCAGGCCAGCCAGCGCACCGGCGACAAGCGCAGTGCCACACCGATCAGGCCGAGCACGATGGCCAGGGCCATCGACGACAGGGCGAGCTGAAGCGTCAGCCACGCCCCGTCGAGGATGACTGCCCCGTAGCCTTTCAACATGATGAGGTCCTCGACCTAGAGAATGAAAAATGGTGCAAACCTCAGAGCCTCTGCTGTTTGCACCATTGCACAGGTGAAACCCGACGTCTTATTTCGAGTCTGGACCGTAGATATCGAAGTTGAAGTACTTCTTCTCGATTTCTTTGTACTTGCCGTTGGCACGAATGGCGTCGATGGCCGCGTTGATGCGGTCGACGTTGGCCTTGTCACCTTTGCGCACGGCAATGCCGATGCCGTCGCCGAAGTACTTGGCGTCGGTGAAGGACGGCCCTACGAAGGCGAAGCCCTTGCCGGCGTCGGTCTTGAGGAAGCCATCTTCCAGCAGGGTGGCGTCGGCCACGGTGCCATCGAGGCGGCCAGCCGCCACGTCCAGGTAGATTTCGTTCTGGGTGCCGTAAGGAACCACGGTGGCACCTTTGGCGCCCAGTACTTCCTTGGCGAAGCGGTCGTGGATCGAACCGCGCTGCACACCAATCTTCTTGCCCTTGAGCTCATCCAGGCTGTCGCTGACGGCGGTACCTTCCTTCATCACCAGGCGCGCCGGGGTCAGGTAGTAGCGCTTGGTGAAGTCGACCGATTTCTTGCGGTCTTCGGTGATCGACATGGACGACAGGATGGCGTCGATCTTGCGCACTTTCAGCGCCGGGATCAGGCCGTCGAACTCCTGCTCGACCCAGGTGCACTTGGTCTTCATCTCTTCGCACAGAGCGTTGCCGATGTCGTAGTCAAAACCGGCAATGCTGCCGTCTGGCTGCTTGAAGGCGAAGGGTGGGTAGGCGGCTTCGATGCCGATTTTCAGCGGTTTTTCATCGGCCTGCGACACCAGGGAAAACACGGACAGCGCCAGGGCGCCAAGCAGTGCGAGCTTCTTCATCAGGTAACTCCATCGGTACAGGGCAATACAAGGCAGGTAACGGCTGCCCGATATGCGAATGGGTACAACGCGAGCCGCGCAGGGTTCGACCAAGGCCGCAGACCACGAGCGAGTGAGTGGCATTTTAACGACAGCCCGGTAGTCGATATTTCTTCAAAGCGACAACTACTTACAGAAGCGCTTGAAACGGCAACGGGCGATGTTGACAGCCATTGCAAAATATGCAAGAGCGCAAGAAATAGAACCTATAGTACTAGCAATTCCCGGGCCTATTATTGGCAAAGCCTTGTATTACGGCAAGTGCAGCGTGCCGTGTCGCAAAAAAGGCTGCGAAAACGCACCGAAACAGGCCGGATTTGTTTCCTGGCGCCCCGATATTGTGCGACGCCGGTGACAGAACAGTTACCGATGAATGTCGGGTAACAGTAAAGCAAAAACCCCGCCGGTTGCCCGGGCGGGGTTCTTGTTGGCGGCACAGCTCCTGTAGGCGCTCCCACAGCCCCCTACAAAATGTGCGACGCGGCTATCAGGCCGAAGCCAAGCTCATGGCCTTGTGGGTATCGATCAGGTGTTGCACCACACCCGGGTCGGCCAGGGTCGAGATATCGCCCAGGGCATCGTACTCACCCGTGGCAATCTTGCGCAGGATGCGGCGCATGATCTTGCCCGACCGGGTCTTCGGCAGCCCCGGCGCCCACTGGATCACATCCGGCGAGGCGATCGGGCCGATTTCCTTGCGCACCCAGTTCTTCAGCTCCAGGCGCAACTGCTCGCTGGCCTCGATACCGGCATTGAGGGTGACATACACATAGATGCCCTGCCCCTTGATGTCGTGTGGCACACCTACCACCGCGGCCTCGGCCACTTTCGCATGCGCCACCATGGCACTTTCGATCTCGGCAGTACCCATGCGGTGACCGGAGACGTTCAGCACGTCATCCACGCGACCGGTGATCCAGTAGTAGCCATCCTCGTCGCGGCGCGCACCGTCGCCGGTGAAGTACATGCCACGGAAGGTCTTGAAGTAGGTATCGACGAAACGGTCGTGGTCTCCGTACAGCGAACGCGACTGGCCCGGCCAGGAATCGAGGATCACCAGGTTGCCTTCGGCAGCGCCCTCGATCAGGTTGCCCAGGTTGTCCACCAGCGCCGGCACCACGCCGAAGAATGGGCGGGTTGCCGAGCCCGGCTTGAGGCCGGTGGCGCCCGGCAGCGGGCTGATCAGGATGCCGCCGGTCTCGGTCTGCCACCAGGTGTCGACGATCGGGCAACGCTCCTTGCCCACGGTCTTGTAGTACCAGTTCCAGGCTTCGGGGTTGATCGGCTCCCCCACCGAGCCCAGCAGGCGCAGGCTGGAGCCATCGGCACCTTCAACAGCAGCCTGCCCTTCGGCCATCATCGCGCGGATGGCGGTTGGCGCGGTGTACAGGATGTTGACCTTGTGCTTGTCGACGATCTTCGACACGCGCGTGATGTCGGGGTAGTTCGGCACGCCTTCGAACAGCAAGGTAGTGGCGCCGTTGGCCAGCGGGCCGTAAACGATGTAGCTGTGGCCGGTGACCCAACCCACGTCGGCGGTGCACCAGTACACCTCGCCCGGGCGATAGTCGAACACGCGCTCATGGGTGAGCGCGGCGTACACCAGGTAGCCACCGGTGGTGTGCAGCACGCCCTTCGGCTTGCCGGTGGAGCCGGAGGTATAAAGGATGAACAGCGCTTCCTCGGCACCCATCTCTTTCGGCGCGCAATGGCTGGAGGCGACTTTCATCAGGTCTTCGTACCAGATGTCGCGGTGCTGGTGCCAGGCAATGTCGCCACCGGTGCGCTTGCACACGATGATCTTCTGCACGCTGTTGGTTTCAGGGTTGGTCAGCGCCAGGTCGACGTTGGCCTTGAGCGGGGTACGCCGGCCACCGCGTACGCCTTCGTCGGCGGTAATCACGACCTTGGACTTGCAGTCGATGATGCGACCGGCCAGCGCCTCGGGCGAGAAGCCGCCGAACACCACCGAATGGATCGCACCGATACGGGCACAGGCCAGCATGGCGACCACGGCTTCGGGGATCATCGGCATGTAGATGGTGACCACGTCACCCCGGTGCACATCCTGGCCACGCAGGGCGTTGGCGAACTTGCAGACCTGCTCGTGCAGTTCGCGGTAGGTGATGTTGCGGTGTTCGGAAGGGTCGTCGCCTTCCCAGATGATGGCCAACTGGTCACCGCGCTCTTCGAGGTGGCGGTCCAGGCAGTTGGAGGAAACGTTCAGAGTGCCGTCGGCGAACCATTTGATATCGACGTGATGGTCGTCGAAGGAGGTCTGCTTGACCTTGGTGAACGGCTTGATCCAGTCGATGCGCTGGGCCTGCTCGCGCCAGAAGCCGTCCGGGTTGATCACCGATTGCTGGTACATGGCCTTGTAGGTGGCCTCGTCGGTCAGGGTGGTGGCCGCAACCTCGGGACGAACGGGATACAGTGGAGCCGCACTCATCTGTGTTACCTCGGTGTAATAGTTGTTTTTGTATGGAACCGTTTGTAACTGTACCAGAGCGACAAAAGCCATTCGACGTTGGTAGTAATTTGGTACGCCCGTTCAGACAAAGCGCTCTGGCACGCACCTTACAGCCCAGGCGAGAAATTACGGGCGCGGTTTACCAGAGGATTGTTACAGATTCTGTCAAAACACTTTATCAAAAGACCCACTGTTTCGGCCTTGGCCCCAGCCATAAAATTCACCTCGCCAGCAACGGCAAGGCGATTAACAACTGGTAACAGCCCCCACGAAGGCAAGCGTTAATCCCCCTCCAAACCTGATAGTTAAAACTAGCAATACTCGCGGCGCCATAAGCGCCGCGTGCCCCCTCACGACCTTAGACAGGTAAATTGAAAATGAAAGCTTTACTGGTATTGGTACTTGGCAGTCTTTGCGGCGCGGCGATGGCCGGCGAAGCCAAAGATGCCGAGCAGATTCCGGTTGAACAGTACAGTTACTCGCAGCACCTGGACATTGCCCGCGTCATTTCCATGAGCGAAGTGCCCAATGTGTGCGAAGTCGTGCCAGCCCGCATGACCTACGAGGACTCCAAGGGCCAGAAGCACATTCTCGAATACCGCGTGATGGGGAACGGCTGCTCGAACGGCTGATACCTTGTGAATTGGGGCCCTGCGGGCCCCTTTCGCGACACAAGGCCGCTCCTACAGGTACTGCGCAGGCTTCAAACATTGCGCAGTACCTGTAGGAGCGGCCTTGTGTCGCGAAAGGACTGCGCAGCAGTCCCGCCTTTTATAAAGGCGGATTATTCTGCAGACTTGCCAAGTGAATAATCCCTCAACTTGTTGGCAATAGTCGTATGCGAAACACCCAGTCTTTTACCTAAAGCCCGACTACTCGGGAATTCCCCCATCAAACTTTCCAGTACCGCTTTTTCAAAACGTCCGACAATCTGCGAAAGATCCCCATCCAGCGAAAATTCACCCAGCGGTTGGCGCACGCCGTAATCCGGCAAACGTATATGTTCACTTTTGACCACGCCGCCTTCGCATAACGAAACCGCCTGGAACAACACGTTTTCCAACTGCCTTACATTACCCGGCCAATGGTACTGGCCGAGTTTATCCATCGCCGCTGGCGCCAGGCGCGGCATGGCGCAGCCGATCTGCCGGCTGGCCTGGTCGAGAAAGTGCTGCACCAGCCCTTCCAGGCCATCCATGCATTCGCGCAATGGTGGAATGTGCAGCGACAACACATTGAGCCGGTGATACAGGTCCTGACGAAACTCGCCCCGGGCACACAATTCGGACAAATCCACCTGGGTCGCGCAGATCACTCGCACATCCAGGTACACCTCTTCATCGCTGCCTACGCGGCGGAAGCAGCCATCTTGCAGAAAACGCAGCAGCTTCACCTGCAAGCGTGGGCTCATCTCCCCTACCCCGTCGAGAAACAGCGTGCCACCGGCGGTCAGCTCCAGCAGCCCCAGCTTGCCCTCGGCCCGCGCCCCTTCGAATGCCCCAGGGCCGTAGCCGAACAGCTCGGTCTCGGCCATCGACTCGGGCAACCCGGCGCAGTTGAGCGCCATCAACGGCGACTGGCCGCGCGGGCTTGCCAGGTGGCAGGCACGCGCCAGCAACTCCTTGCCGGTGCCGGTCTCGCCCTCGATCAGCAAAGGCGCGTCCAGCGGCGCCATGCGCCGCGCCTCGCGCACCACCGCAGCCATTACCCGCGAGCTCTGGAAGATACTGTCGAAACCGCGCAGCTCCTGCTTGCGCACGTTATAGATGCGCTCACCGATACGGTCGGCGCGGTGCAGGGTCAGCACCGCGCCGGCCAGCGCCTCGCTGTCGTCGTGCTCGGACTGCAGCGGCGCGATATCGGCCAGGAACACATCGCCCTTGACCTTGATGCGCAGGCCGTTGATGCGCGACTTGTTGGCGCGCACCAGCTCTGGCAGGTCGAAGTCCTCCACATAGCGCGCCAGCGGCATGCCCGGCACCTCGTCCACCCGCACCCCCAGCAGCTGCGCAGCGGCACGGTTGGCGGCGACGATGCTGCCGCCCATGTCGATCGACAGTACCGGAAAGTCCAGCGCACCCAGCAACGCATTCAGCTCCATGTGTCGGCGCTCGCTGGGCATCAGCCCCACGCGCTTGACACCGAATACCCCGGCAATCGCCTCGAACTTCGGCCGCAACGCCTGGAACTGCAGATTGATCAGGTTCGGGCAATGCAGGTAGATGGCGTTGCCATGGTCACCGCCCACCTCGCCGCGCAGCACGTTGATGCCGTACTCCACCAGCAGGTTGAGGATGTCGCGCAGGATGCCAATACGGTTCTGGCAATGCACTTTGATACGCATGAGGGCTCTCGAAGCGCCAATGTTTTTCAACATCGCGCGGAAAAGTCGTAAAGATAAGCTGACAAAAACAGCCGAAGCTTCAGCCAGATGCCTCGGATTTTCCGACACCTACGCCTTTTTGTAAAATTATCGTTACGAAAACATCGCCGAATGCCGGTCCCGCTCACTGGCCCACCCCGTGCAAAGTGGCCAGCGAAGGGATATTCATTAGGCATGTCCTGCACATAACAAGAAAAGCCCTCACCAGGAGAGCCACATGAAACAGACGCAATACGTGGCACGCGAGCCCGATGCGCATGGTTTTATCAATTACCCGCAGCAAGAGCATGCGGTATGGAACACCCTGATCACCCGTCAGCTGAAAGTGATCGAAGGCCGCGCGTGCCAGGAATACCTGGACGGCATCGACCAGCTCAAGCTGCCCCATGACCGTATTCCGCAACTGGGCGAGATCAACAAGGTGCTGGGCGCCACCACCGGTTGGCAGGTTGCTCGGGTCCCGGCGCTGATCCCCTTCCAGACCTTCTTCGAACTGCTGGCCAGCAAGCGCTTCCCGGTAGCCACCTTCATCCGTACCCCGGAAGAGCTGGACTACCTGCAAGAGCCCGATATCTTCCACGAGATCTTCGGCCACTGCCCGCTGCTGACCAACCCTTGGTTCGCCGAATTCACCCATACCTACGGCAAGCTCGGCCTGGCCGCGACCAAGGAACAACGCGTGTACCTGGCGCGCCTGTACTGGATGACTATCGAGTTCGGCCTGATGGAAACCGCGCAGGGCCGCAAGATCTATGGCGGCGGCATCCTCTCGTCGCCAAAGGAGACCGTCTACAGTCTGTCTGGCGAGCCCGAGCACCAGGCCTTCGACCCGATCGAGGCCATGCGCACACCGTACCGCATCGACATCCTGCAGCCGTTGTATTTCGTGCTACCGAACATGAAGCGTCTGTTCGACCTGGCCCACGAAGACATCATGGGCATGGTTCACAAAGCCATGCAGCTGGGCCTGCACGCACCGAAGTTTCCACCCAAGGTCGCTGCCTGAGCGACCTTGCCGATAACAACTCGAACCGGAAAACACCACATGAATGCCTTGAACCAAGCCCATTGCGAAGCCTGCCGCGCCGACGCACCAAAGGTCACCGACGAAGAGCTGGCCGAGCTGATTCGCGAAATCCCGGACTGGAACATCGAAGTACGTGACGGCCACATGGAGCTGGAACGCGTGTTCCTGTTCAAGAACTTCAAGCACGCCCTGGCGTTCACCAATGCCGTGGGCGAGATCGCCGAGGCCGAAGGCCACCACCCGGGCCTGCTGACCGAGTGGGGCAAGGTCACCGTGACCTGGTGGAGCCACTCGATCAAAGGCCTGCACCGCAATGACTTCATCATGTGCGCACGCACCGACAAGGTGGCGGAGACGGCTGAAGGCCGCAAGTAAGCACTGAAAGAATGGGGCCCGATGGCCCCATTTTTTATGGAAAACATGTCCGCTGTTCGCCCGCAAAACCGACAAGCGACCGCCAAAAAATCCAAACTGTCATCCAGACTTGTGTATCCTGCCCCAGCTTTGCGAAGCTTCAAACGCGCCTGGCGCAGACTTTTCACTCACACTTGCGAGGAACGACGAGATGCATGAAATCCCGAATCTTCCCTTCCCAAGCCTGAACCCAGAAGAGCCAACCGTGACCGTTCACGCCGAACCGGCAGCTGCCGTCGAGCAGGATGGTGACGATCAATCAAGCGCTGACCAGGAATAACCGCGCATCCCCCGACTGTGTGAAAACGGCTGACCTGCGGGCTACCCCCGTCATCACGTTTTCACACCGTCCAGAACCCACGTAGGCCCTCATGCCCCACTCACCGCGCCCTCTTGCGGTCACCCTGCAAGTCGTCTCCATCGTCCTCTTCACCTTCATCGGCTACCTGAACATCGGCATCCCGCTGGCCGTATTGCCCGGCTATGTGCACAACGACCTGGGCTTCAGTGCCGTGGTCGCGGGCCTGGTGATCAGCGTGCAGTACCTGGCCACCCTGCTCAGCCGCCCCACCGCCAGCCGCATCATCGACAACCACGGCAGCAAGAAGGCGGTCATGTATGGCCTGGCCGGCTGCGGCCTCAGCGGGGTTTTCATGCTGGCCTGCGCCTTCCTCACCCACCTGCCCTGGCTGAGCCTGGCCTGCCTGCTGGTCGGCCGCCTGGTACTCGGCAGTGCGGAAAGCCTGGTGGGCTCCGGTTCCATTGGCTGGGGCATTGGCCGCGTAGGTGCTGAAAACACGGCCAAGGTCATTTCCTGGAACGGCATCGCCAGCTATGGCGCGCTGGCCATCGGCGCTCCGTTGGGCGTGCTGATGGTCAAGAGCCTGGGCCTGTGGAGCATGGGCGTGAGCATCATCCTGCTGTGTGCGCTCGGGTTGCTGCTGGCCTGGCCCAAACAGGCCACACCGATCGTCAGTGGCGTGCGCCTGCCGTTCCTGCGGGTGCTGGGCAAGGTGTTCCCGCACGGCTCGGGGCTTGCCTTGGGCTCGATCGGCTTTGGCACCATCGCCACCTTCATCACCTTGTATTACGCCAGCCGTGGCTGGGCCAATGCGGCACTGACGCTGAGCCTGTTCGGCGCCAGCTTCATCAGTGCGCGACTACTGTTCGGCAACCTGATCAACCGGCTTGGCGGGTTCCGGGTGGCGATCGCCTGCCTGTCGGTGGAAACACTCGGGCTGCTGATGCTGTGGCTGGCGCCCAGCGCCGAACTGGCGTTGGCGGGGTCCGCACTGAGCGGGTTCGGCTTCTCGCTGGTGTTCCCGGCACTGGGGGTGGAGGCGGTGAACCAGGTGTCGGCGGCCAACCGCGGGGCGGCGGTGGGGGCTTATTCGCTGTTCATCGATTTGTCGCTGGGGGTGACCGGGCCGCTGGTGGGCGCGGTGGCGGCGGGGTTCGGGTTTGCTTCGATGTTCCTGTTTGCGGCAGCAGCGGCGGCTTGCGGGCTGGTATTGAGCCTGTATCTGTATCGGCAGGCATCATCTTCAAGGCATGCACGGGACTTGTAGGAGCAGCCTTGTGCTGCGAAGAGGCCATTACTGCCGAAGAAAACCTATTGGCTCTACCAGCCTCTTCGCAGCGCAAGGCTGCTCCTACAGGGACGGCGTAAACCAGGGGGCTGCAAGGCAGCCCCGAGGCCCTGATGGTCAGCGCTTGGCGTACTGCAGCACCACTTCCAGCGGGTGGCGCATCTGCCGCTCGGTCATGCGCTTGACCTGGCTGCGGCACGAGTAGCCTGTCGCCAGCGGCTCGCCTTCCTTGTCCAGCTTGGTCGCCCACGACTGCTCGAAGATGGTCCGCGAGGTATCCTGATTGCGCGCCTCGTGCCCATAGGTACCAGACATACCGCAGCAACCAGTCGCCTCGGTCACCAGCTTCAGGCCCAGACGGGCGAACACCTGCTCCCACTGCTTGGTGCTGGCCGGCACGTTGGTCTTCTCGGTGCAGTGCGCCATCAGGCGGAAATTGCCCGGCGCAGTCGGTGCCTGCTCCGGCAGCACGTCCATCAACCACTCCTGCGGCAACAGCACCTGCGGGCAGCCATCCAGGCCCGGCACTTTCTGGTACTCCTGGCGATACACCAGGGTCATCGCCGGGTCCAGGCCCACCAGCGGCACGCCGCAGTCAGCCAGGGCCTTGAGCTGGGTCGCATTACGGACAGCCGCCTTGGCAAACGCACCGAGGAAGCCCTGAACGTGGAGTGGCTTGCCGTTTGCACTGTACGGCGCCAGGAACACCCGGTGGCCCAGGCGGTGCGCCAGGTCGATGAAGGCCGACAGCAGCGGTGTCTCGAAGTAACGGGTAAATGCATCCTGCACCAGCACGATGCTGCGCTCGCGCTGGGCCGGGGTCAGCTCACGCAGTGCCGGCACGCTGGCCACGCCGACGCGACAGCGGGTCAGGGTAGCCTGGAAGTTGAAGCGACTGATCAGCGGGCTGTCGACCATGCCGACCTTGTCGGCCAGCAGCTTGCTCACCCACTTCGAGCCCATCACCGCGTTGTACAGCCCTGGCGCGTGGGCCAGGTACGGGATGGTGAACTCCAGCGAACCGATCAGGTAGTCACGCAGCGGGCGCTGGTAGCGGCCGTGGTACAGCTCGAGGAAGCGCGAGCGAAAGTCCGGCACGTTGACCTTGATCGGGCACTGACCGGCGCACGACTTGCACGCCAGGCAGCCGGCCATGGCGTCGTACACCTCATGAGAGAAGTCTTCCTGGCCCTGGCTGCGCGCGCGGTTGTTGCGCAGGCGTGCCGGCAGGCCCTTGAGCCACGACACCTTGTTGCGTGCCGCCGCCAGCACGTCGATGTTGGCCTCGCCCTGCAGGCGCAGCCATTCGCGCATCAGCGAGGCACGGCCCTTGGGTGAGTGCTGGCGCTCGCGGGTGGCCTTCCACGACGGGCACATGGCGTCGTTGGGGTCGTAGTTGTAGCAGGCGCCGTTGCCGTTGCAGTGCACGGCGCTAGGGAAGTCCTGCCACACGCGTTCGTCGATGGTGCGGTCGAGATCGCCGCGCAGGGTTACGCCATCGACCGGGGTCAGGCCTTCGGCACTGCCCAACGGGGTGCAGATCTTGCCCGGGTTGAGCTGGTTGTGTGGGTCGAAGGCGCCTTTCAGGCGCTGCAGCGCCGGGTACAGCTCGCCGAAGTACTCCGGCACGTATTCAGAACGCAGGCCCTTGCCGTGCTCGCCCCACAGCAAGCCGCCATAGCTTTTGGTCAGCGCCGCCACGGCGTCGGAAATCGGCTTGACCAGTGCGGCCTGGGCCGGGTCCTTCATGTCCAGCGCCGGGCGCACGTGCAGCACGCCGGCATCGACGTGGCCGAACATGCCATAGGCCAGGCCGTAGCCATCGAGCAGTGCACGGAAGTCGGCGATGTAGTCGGCCAGTTGCTCCGGCGGTACCGCGGTGTCTTCCACGAACGGTTGCGGGCGTACTTCGCCCTCGACGTTGCCCAGCAGGCCCACCGAACGTTTACGCATGGTGTAGACGCGGGTCACCGCCTCGGCACCCTCGGCCAGGGTATGGCCCAGGCGCTCGACGCTGGTGTCGCTCTGCAGGTGCTGGATGAACGCTTGCACCTTGGCATTGACCTCGGCCGGCTCGTCGCCGCAGAACTCCACCAGGTTGATGCCCAGGGTCGGGCGCTCGGGGTCTGCCGGAAAGTATTCGGCGACGCTGTGCCAGACGATATCCTTCATCGCCAGCATCAGCACCTTGGAGTCGACGGTCTCGATCGACAGCGGCTTGTGCGCCATCAGCGCGTTGGCATCACGCAGTGCATCCATGAAGCTGGTGTAGCGCACGTTGACCAGCACGGCGTACTTGGGGATCGGCAGCACATTGAGCTTGGCTTCGACCACATAGCCCAGCGAGCCCTCGGCACCGCACAGCACGCTGTTGAGGTTGAAGCGGCCCTGCTCGTCGCGCAGGTGGGCCAGGTCATAACCGGTCAGGCAACGGTTGAGCTTGGGGAAAGTGGCTTCGATGAGATCGGCCTGGGTTTCCTGGATCTCCCGCGCCATGCGGTACACCTCGCCGACCCGGCCGGGCGCGGCACAGGCCTGTTCCAGCGCAGCATCGTCGATCGGCAGGCTGTGCAGGCGCTCGCCACCGAGCAGCACGCTGTGCAGCTCCAGTACGTGGTCGCGGGTCTTGCCATAGGTGCAACTGCCCTGGCCACTGGCATCGGTGTTGATCATGCCGCCGACAGTGGCACGGTTGGAGGTGGACAGCTCGGGGGCGAAGAACAGCCCGTGCGGCTTGAGCGCAGCGTTGAGCTGGTCCTTGACAGTACCGGCCTGCACCCGCACCCAGCGTTCCTCGACGTTGATTTCGAGGATCTTGTTCATGTGCCGCGACAGGTCGACGACGATACCGTCGGTCAGCGACTGCCCGTTGGTGCCGGTACCACCACCGCGTGGGGTCAGCTTGACCTGCTGGAAGCGCCCCTCGGCCATCAGCGTGGCGACCCGCGCCACATCGTCGGCGTCCAGCGGGAACACCGCCGCCTGTGGCAAGCGCTGGTAGATCGAGTTGTCGGTGGCCAGCACCGTGCGGGTGCCGTAGTCGGCACTGATCTGGCCACGGAAGCCGCTGTTGCGCAGGGCTTCGAGGAATTCGGGGTAGTTGGCGCTCGGGGCAACGGTCGGCAGCTGGGCGATCATCGAAGGATGGCCTCTTGATATTGGCTAATTCACGGGATTCCTGTCGTTCCGGCATGGGTGATGACATGCGGAGGTGACGTGCAGGCCAATGTTCCTGTAGTTTCGCTTCAGGGGCAAACGGATAATCCTGCCGCTATTAATGACTTTCATGAATGAATTACCGCCATCTCACCCCGTCCATGTCGCTGCTACTGGCTTTTGAGGCTGCCGCCCGGCATGAAAGCTACACCCGAGCCGCCGCCGAGCTGTCGCTCACCCAGAGCGCGGTCAGCCGCCAGGTGCAGGCGCTGGAGCAGCAACTGGGCCTGACCCTGTTCCGCCGCGAGGGGCGCCAGGTGCAGCTGACCGATGTCGGCCGCCTGTACCAGCGCGAGCTCAGCGAAGCACTGGGGCGCATCCGCAGCGCCACCTTGCAGGCGTTGGCCTACCAGTCGGGGGTAGGCACCTTGCGCCTGGCCACCCTGCCCACCTTCGGTTCGAAATGGCTGCTGCCGCGGTTGCATGCCTTCTACAGCGCACACCCGGGCATGCTGGTGCACATACATTCACGCATCGAAGCCATCAACTTCGACACCAGCGAGATCGATGCCGCCATCGGCGTGGCCAGCCACGACCTGCCGGGGTTGATCTGCCATCGCCTGCATGCCGAGGAACTGGTGGTGATATTGCCGCCTGAGGCTGGTGCGGACAGCCAAGGCTGGAGCCCTGCACGCATCACTGAAGAGGTGCTGCTGAATGTGGCCAACAACCCGCATGCCTGGGGCGAGTGGTTCTCGCACCATGGCCTGGCGCACCGGGCGATGCGCCTGGGGCCGAGCTTCGAGCTGACCTCGCACCTGATCCAGGCGGTACGGGCCGGGATCGGCATCGGCCTGGTGCCGCGCATACTGGTGGAGGAAGAACTGGCCAAGGGTGAGCTCTACAGCCCAGGGGTGGCATTTGCCAGCCAGCGCAGTTATTACCTGATCTACCCGCCGCGCAATGAGGCGTTGCCGTCGCTGCGGGCGTTTCGCAGTTGGTTGCTGGAGCAGATCTGATTCTTGCCTGTGCCGGCCTCTTCGCGGGTAAACCCGCTCCCACAGGTATAGCGCTGCTTTCAGGTCAGGTGATGTCCCTGCGGGAGCGGGTTTACCCGCGAAGAGGCCGTTACAGGCAATAAAAAACCCGAAGCCAGTTCCTGACTTCGGGTCTTTTGTACGCTACCTGCAGCGCCTTACTTGGCCACGCTACCAGCAGCCCCAAGGGCCTGCGCCTTGCGACGCGGCTTGACCATGTAGACCACGAACATGGCGAACAGCCACACCGGGATCGCATACACGGAAACCTGGATACCCGGGATCATCGCCATGATGCCCAGAATCAGCACCACGAACGCCAGGCAGATGTAGTTGCCATAGGGGTACCACAGCGCCTTGAACAGCGGCTTCTGGCCAGTGCGGTCCAGGTGCTGGCGGAACTTCAGGTGCGAGTAACTGATCATCGCCCAGTTGATCACCAGGGTAGCCACCACCAGCGACATCAGCAGCTCCAGCGCGTTTTGCGGCATCAGGTAGTTGAGCAGCACCGCGATCAGCGTCACGCCTGCCGACGCCAGGATCGAGCGCACCGGCACACCGCGGCTGTCGACCTTGGCCAGCGACGCCGGAGCGTCACCTTGTTCGGCCATGCCCAGCAGCATGCGGGCGTTGCAGTAGGTGCCGCTGTTGTACACCGACAGCGCTGCAGTCAGGACCACGAAGTTCAGCAGGTGCGCGGCCACGTCACTGCCCAGCAGCGAGAACACCTGCACGAATGGGCTGCTGCCATAGCTGCCACCGGAGGCATCGATGCTGGCGACCAGGTTGTCCCATGGGGTCAGCGACAGCAGCACCACCAGGGCACCGACATAGAAGATCAGGATACGGTAGATGACCTGGTTGATCGCCTTGGGGATCACGGTCTTCGGCTTGTCGGCCTCGGCTGCGGTGAAGCCGAGCATTTCCAGGCCACCGAAGGAGAACATGATGAAGGCCAGGGCCATCACCAGCCCGCTGACACCGTTCGGGAAGAAGCCGCCGTGCGACCACAGGTTGGCCACGGTTGCTTCCGGGCCGCCGCTGCCGCTGGTCAGCAGGTAGGCACCCAGGCCGATCATGCTGACGATGGCCACCACCTTGATGATGGCAAACCAGAATTCGGCCTCACCGAAGAACTTCACGTTCATCAGGTTGATGGCGTTGATCAGCACGAAGAACGCTGCCGCTGTGACCCAGGTGGGGATCTCCGGCCACCAGTAGTGGACATACTTGCCGACCGCCGAAAGCTCCGACATGCCCACCAGGATGTACAGCACCCAGCAGTTCCAGCCCGACAGGAAGCCGGCGAAACCACCCCAGTAGGTGTGGGCGAAATGGCTGAACGAGCCGGCCACCGGCTCTTCGACGATCATTTCGCCGAGCTGGCGCATGATCATGAAGGCGATGAAGCCGCAGATGGCGTAGCCAAGGATCATCGACGGGCCAGCGGATTTCATCACGCCTGCCGAGCCGAGGAACAGGCCGGTACCAATCGCACCGCCGAGGGCGATCAACTGGATATGGCGGTTCTTCAGGCCCCGCTTGAGCTCGCCTGAATGCATGTTTTGTCCACTCATGAACGAAGTCACCTGCATTGTTTTTATCTGTGACGGAATCGGACCCACCGCGCTCGTGGCGCAGCGGAATGGGCAAGGTGGTTACCTTGGGTTTCCTGACCTCAGGGGCCGCCGGAGCGGGTCAACCAGGCGTGATCAAGAGTGCGCGGTACGCAAAGGAGTCACAGGTAAAACGCGGCGCACTGTATACCCCTGCAAACGCGCAGGCGTCAACGCGTTGCATCGTTTCCTCGGGAAAAAACGCAGCGATCCTGTGGTGTGGGCCTTGAAAGGCGAAGTGATCGGCGTACATGGCGCCTCCATTTGTTGTTTTGTCAGCCTGGCTCTGTGGGCAGGCTTTTGCACACGGCAATGGCGGCTATAACACCGTGGGGCGGGGCTTTGGGCAAGGGTGGGCGGGGCTTGGCTGGCTGTTTTGATGGGGAGTCGGCGGCAAGGTTTGTTTACACGATTCGACCTAATCTGAAATCCGGGCTGAAACCGACTACATTCGTACAATTTTCTTTACAGGGTGGTTCGGGAACTTGCCAGTCGTCCGAAAATTCTTTTTGTTCAATATCTTGGGGCCGCTTTGCGGCCCATCGCGACACAAGGCCGCTCCTACATGGACCGCGTCAATTTCAAATATTGCGCGGCCCTGTAGGAGCGGCCTTGTGTCGCGATGGGCTGCGCAGCAGCCGCAAATTCTCACAGCCATAAAAAAACCAGCCCGAAGGCTGGTTCTATTTCAACGCAAAGGCCAATCAGCCACGCGGTTTGCCGCGGCCACGCCCTGCCGGCTTGTCACCTTCAGGCTTGGCCGGACGCTTGCGCATCTCGCTCGGGCGTTCGGCCACGGTGCTGCCACGGCCGGTCTTGCGCGGGGCCTCTTCACGCGCCTGGCGCGCCGGGCGTTCGCCGGCAGCAGCACCTTCGTGGGCCGGGCGCAGGCTGCGCACGCGCTCGCCACGGCCCAGCGGGCGGGTCGATTTGCGCTGCAGGCGCTCCATCTTGTCCTTGGCCTTGAGCTTCATGGCTGGCAGCGCCACCGGCTGCAGGCCCACTTCAGCAGCGAGGATGTCGATTTCGCCCTGGGTCATTTCACGCCAGCGGCCCATCGGCAGGTCGGAGTTGAGGAACACCGGGCCGAAACGCACGCGCTTCAGGCGGCTGACCACCATGCCCTGGGACTCCCACAGGCGACGCACTTCACGGTTACGGCCTTCCATCACCACGCAGTGGTACCAGTGGTTGAAGCCTTCGCCACCGGGTGCCTTCTGGATGTCGGTGAACTTGGCCGGGCCATCTTCCAGCATCACGCCGGCCTTCAGGCGCTCGATCATCTCGTCGTCGACCTCACCACGCACACGTACCGCGTACTCACGGTCCATCTCGTAGGACGGGTGCATCAGGCGGTTGGCCAGTTCACCGTCGGTGGTGAACAGCAGCAGGCCGGTGGTGTTGATATCGAGGCGGCCGATGTTGATCCAGCGGCCTTCTTTCGGACGTGGCAGGCGGTCGAACACAGTCGGGCGGCCCTCCGGGTCGTCACGGGTGCAGATTTCGCCATCGGGCTTGTTGTACATGATCACCCGGCGGGTGGCCTCGGCGGCCTCTTCGCGCTTGATCAGCTTGCCATCCACGGCAATGGCGTCGTGCAGGTCGACGCGCTGGCCGAGGGTGGCCTCGACGCCGTTGACCTTGATGCGGCCCTGGCTGATCCAGGCCTCGACGTCACGGCGCGAGCCAACGCCAATGCGCGCCAGCACTTTCTGCAGCTTTTCGCCGGATGGAGGGGTGATCTCGGTATCTTGCAGGTCTTGCTCACTCATCTGGGCACCTCCCGGTGTAGGAATGAAATAAGGGTTCTGGCGACGAACGCGCCAAAAGGCCGCGCATCATACGCGGTTCGGCGGGGGAACGCACTGGAGGGTAGAGGGTTTTGTGGGCTTTGCGAGGGGTTTCTGCCTAATGGTTATGTATTGGCAGTACCGGCCTCTTCGCGGGTAAACCCGCCCCCACAGGTACCGCATCACTCTCAGGGCCTGGAATATCCCTGTGGGAGCGGGTTTACCCGCGAAAGGGCCAGCACAGACAACAGAAGACTCAGGGCTGCAACTTGCCGTCCTCTTCCACAGCAGCCTCAGCCTCTTCCTCGCGCAAGTCATCGAAATCGGTCTTCAGCCCCTCTTCCATGGCATCCAGCTCCACCAGCAGGCTACGGAAGCTGGTCTCCTCCTTCGGCTCGGCAACCTCTTCCTCTTCCCCAAGGCTGGCATCCGCCAATGCCTGCAGGTGCGCCGGCACTGGCGCATCATCCGGGTCGAGCAGCGGCTCGGGCTCCATCTCCCGCAGCTCGGCCAAGGCCGGCAGCTCGTCCAGGCTCTTGAGGTTGAAATGGTCGAGAAACGCCTTGGTGGTGGCGAACATCGCCGGCCGCCCGGGCACTTCGCGGTAGCCGACCACGCGGATCCACTCGCGCTCCATCAGGGTTTTGATGATGTTGCTGTTCACCGCCACGCCGCGCACATCTTCGATTTCGCCACGGGTGATGGGCTGGCGGTAGGCGATCAGGGCCAGGGTTTCCAGCAGCGCGCGCGAGTAGCGCTGCGGGCGTTCTTCCCACAGGCGCCCGACCCACGGCGCAAAGTCCTCGCGAATCTGCAGGCGGTAACCGCTGGCCACCTCCTTGAGCTCGAAGGCGCGGCCGTTGCACGATTTGCCCAGCAGCTCCAGCGCCAGCCTGAAGACCTTGGGCTCCGGTCGCTCGGCTTCCTCGAACAGTTCGTACAGACGCTCCAGGGATTGCGGCTTGCCCGAAGCCAGCAGGAAAGCCTCGATCAGCGACGCGAGGTCGCGGGGTTCATTCAGGTTCATCAGGGTCTTCAACAAGCGCCGGGCGAAGCCGCACGTGGATGGCGGCGAAGGGTTCATTCTGCACCAGTTCGATCAGCGATTCCTTCACCAGCTCGAGAATCGCCATGAACGTCACCACTACGCCCAGCTTGCCCTCCTCGGCGGCGAACAGCTCGACGAACGGCACGAAACCGCCACCCTTCAGGCGTTCCAGCACCTGGCTCATGCGTTCGCGGGTGGACAAGGTCTCGCGGGTGATCTGATGGCTTTCGAACAGGTCGTTGCGGCGCATCACCTCGGCCATCGACACCAGCAGCTCTTCCAGACTGACCTGGGGCAGCAGCTTGCGCACCTTGGCCTGCGGCGCCTCCAGGCGCGGCACCACCACCTCGCGGCCGACCCGTGGCAATTCATCGATACCTTCGGCGGCAGCCTTGAAGCGCTCGTACTCCTGCAGCCGGCGAATCAGTTCGGCGCGCGGGTCACCCTCCTCCTCCTCGACCTCGGCCGAGCGCGGCAGCAACATGCGCGACTTGATCTCGGCGAGCATGGCAGCCATCACCAGGTATTCGGCGGCCAGCTCCAGGCGCACGCTCTTCATCAGCTCCACGTAGCCCATGTACTGGCGGGTGATTTCCGCCACCGGAATGTCGAGGATGTCGATGTTCTGCTTGCGGATCAGGTACAGCAACAGGTCCAGCGGGCCTTCGAAGGCTTCGAGGATGACTTCCAGAGCGTCCGGCGGGATGTACAGGTCCAGTGGCAGTTCGGTCAGGGCTTCGCCATAGACCAGTGCCAACTGCAGCTGCCGAGGCGTTTCGGCCTGTTCGGCCGGTGCCTCGGGCGTTTCCACCTGGCTCACGCGTTGACCAGGAACGGCGTGGGGTCGCCGCAGCCTTCACGGACCAGTTCCGGTTCATCACCGGACAGGTCGATGATGGTCGATGCCTTGAGGTCACCGAAACCGCCGTCGATCACAAGGTCGACATGGTGCTCCAGGCGCTCGCGGATCTCGTAAGGGTCGGTCATCGGCTCGGTGTCGCCTGGCAGGATCAGGCTCACACTCATCAACGGCTCGCCCAGTTCGGCCAGCAGGGCCAGGGTAATGGCATGGGCCGGCACCCGTAGCCCGATGGTGCGCCGTTTATCGTGCAACAGCAGGCGCGGCACTTCGCGCGTGCCGTTGAGGATGAACGTGTAAGGCCCCGGCACATGTGCCTTGAGCAGCCGGAAGGTGCCGGTGTCGACCTTGGCGTACAAACCCAGCTGCGACATGTCGCAGCACATCAGAGTGAAGTTGTGCGTCTTGTCCAGCCCGCGCAGGCGCCGCACCCGTTCGATGGCCGCCTTGTCACCCATCTGGCAACCCAGTGCATAGGCCGAATCCGTCGGGTACACCACCACACCGCCCTTGCGGATAATCTCGACGGCCTGCTTGATCAGGCGCTGCTGCGGGTTCTCCGGATGAATCTGGAAAAATTGGCTCACGTAGTCGTCCTGTTCATACCGCCAAAGGCTGTTCATGGCTGAATCGGCGCCACAGAGGTGGCAGGTCCTCGGGCAAAGGCCGGTAGGCACCGATCTCGCCCCAGGTGCCGGGGCCGTGGAAGTCACTGCCAGCGCTTGCCAGCAGGCCGAACTCACGGGTGAGGATGGACATGGTGCCCACCTGCTCGGCAGGCATCATCCCGTTGACCACTTCAAGCGCCTGCCCGCCTGCCTGAATATAGTCGGCAATCAGTCTTCTGCGCTTGCTGCGGGTCAGATCGTAGTGCATGGGATGCGCCAGGCTCACCCAAGCGTTGGACTGGCGCAGGGTCGCGACGGTTTCATCAAGGGTCGGCCAGTGCTGCTTGACGTCCCCCAGCTTGCCGGCGCCCAGCCATTTGCGAAACGCCTCGCTGCGATCCTTGACGTGCCCGGCACGCACCAGGTACTCGGCAAAATGCGGGCGCGCCGGGGCGTTGCCGCTATCGCCCAGTTCGTGCTGCACGGCGCGAGCGCCGTCGAGGGTACCGGGCATGCCCTTGGCCGCCAGCCGTTTGTCGATTTCTTCGGCGCGCAGCCAGCGGCCACGGTGCAGCGCTTCGATCGCCGCCAGCAGGGGCGGTGCGTCGAGCGGGAAGTCATAGCCCAGCACATGGATGGTCGCGCCACCCCAGGTGCACGACAGCTCCACCCCGCTGACCCAGTGCATGCCCTTGTCGCGGCACGCCTGGCGCGCCTCGGGCAGGCCTTCGATGGTGTCATGGTCGGTCAGTGCCAGCGTTTGCACCCCATGCTCATGGGCCCGGGCGACCAGTGTCGAAGGCGACAGGGCGCCGTCGGAGGCCGTGCTGTGACAGTGCAGATCAACATTCATGGAGGAGCGCTTTCGCTGGAATCGATGTTTGTTATTATGCCGTCACATCCCGATTCTGGCTGCCATTGTGAAACAATTCATCGATTTCATCCCGCTGCTGCTGTTCTTCATCGTCTACAAGCTCGACCCGCGCCCCATGGAAGTCGCCGGCCACAGCTTCGAATTCGGCGGCATCTACAGCGCCACGGCCATGCTGATCATCAGCTCGCTGGTGGTCTACGGCGCGCTGTTCCTGCGCCAGCGCAAGCTGGAAAAGGGCCAGTGGCTCACCCTGGTGGCCTGCCTGGTGTTCGGCGGCCTGACCCTGACCTTCCACAGCGAAACCTTCCTCAAGTGGAAGGCACCGGTGGTGAACTGGCTGTTCGCCCTGGGCTTCGCCGGCAGCCACTTCATCGGCGACCGGGTGCTGATCAAGCGCATCATGGGCCACGCCCTGAGCCTGCCCGATGCCATCTGGACCCGCCTGAACCTGGCCTGGATCGGCTTCTTCCTGTTCTGTGGCGCGGCCAACCTGTTCGTCGCCTTCACCTTCCAGGACTTCTGGGTCGACTTCAAGGTGTTCGGCAGCCTGGGCATGACCGTGATGTTCCTGGTAGCGCAGGGCGTGTACCTGTCGCGCCACCTGCACGACGACCCTTCTACCTCCAAACCCAAGGATTGACATGCTCTACGCCATCATCGCCAGCGACGTCGCAAACTCCCTGGAAAAGCGCCTGGCTGCCCGCCCGGCGCACATCGAACGCCTGCAGCAGTTGAAGGCCGAGGGCCGCGTGGTACTGGCCGGCCCGCACCCGGCCATCGACAGCAACGACCCTGGCGAAGCGGGTTTCAGCGGTAGCCTGATCGTTGCCGAGTTCGACTCCCTCGCCGCGGCGCAAGCCTGGGCCGATGCCGACCCCTACATTGCCGCGGGCGTGTACGACAAGGTGGTGGTCAAGCCGTTCAAGCAAGTGCTGCCTTGATCTGAGACCGCGTGGGCTTCTTCGCGGATAAACCCACTCCCACAGAGACGGCGCAGGCTTCAAGCTTGCACTGCTCCTGTAGGAGCGGGTCTACCCGCGAAGAAGGCCACGCGGTACCAGCAGTTATACTGTTGCCATCAGTCTGCGGTATCTTTGCCACTGGCGGGCCGAATAGCCGCCGTCAATGGTTGAATTGAGTGAGTCATGAGCGAGCTGTTACTGATAGATGATGACCAGGAGCTGTGCGAGCTGCTCGGCAGCTGGCTGACCCAGGAAGGGTTTACCGTGCGCGCCTGCCACGATGGCCAGAGCGCACGCCAGGCCTTGGCCACGCATGCCCCGGCGGCCGTGGTGCTGGACGTGATGCTGCCCGACGGCAGTGGCCTGGAACTGCTCAAGCAGTTGCGCAGCGAGCATGCCGAACTGCCGGTACTGATGCTCTCGGCCCGCGGCGAGCCGCTGGACCGCATTCTCGGCCTGGAACTGGGCGCCGACGACTACCTGGCCAAACCTTGCGACCCGCGTGAACTCACCGCTCGCCTGCGTGCCGTGCTGCGCCGCAGCCACCCCACCGCCACCACCAGCCAGGTGGAGCTGGGCGACCTGGTCTACAGCCCTGCCCGTGGCGTGGCCAGCATCGATGGCCGTGAAATGACCCTGACCCTGTCCGAAAGCCGCATTCTGGAAGCGCTGCTGCGCCAACCCGGCGAGCCGCTGGACAAGCAGGAACTGGCGCAGATCAGCCTGGGCCGCAAGCTGACCCTGTACGACCGCAGCCTGGACATGCACGTCAGTAACCTGCGCAAGAAGATCGGCCCCCACGCCGATGGCCGGCCACGCATCGTCGCCCTGCGCAGCCGTGGCTATTACTACTGCCTCTGAACATCTTTACCGAGCCTTTACCATCCGCTGACCGCGCTTGACGGTGATCTCCCTAGACTGTGCTCATCCGGTAACCACCGGCCCATGAAAGGAGAGACACCATGCGCAAGACCCTTATCGCCCTGATGTTCGCCGCCGCCCTGCCGACCGTGGCCATGGCCATGCCTGAAGGCGGCATGCGCCACGACGGCCCACATCATCGCGGTGATGCGCCTTTCCACCAGCTGGACCTGAGCCGTGACCAGCGCCAGCAGATCGGCAAGCTGATGGGCGAGCAGATGAAACAGCGCCGCGACATTACCGAGCGCTACCTGTCCAAACTGCCGGCCGCCGACCAGAAGGCGATGAAGGACGAACTGCAGGCCAACCGCGACAAGACCGACAGCGCGGTCCGCGCCCTGCTCAAGCCTGAGCAGCAGAAGAAGTTCGACGAACTGCAGAAGGAACGCGCCGCACAGAAAGCCGAGTGGCAGGAGTTCCAGGCCTGGAAAGCTGAAAAAGGCAACAAGGCCCAGTAAGCTGTCCGCCCGATGCCCGGCCCGCCTCAGTGCGAGCCGGGCTTTTCTTGTTTGCAGGAGGTGCACTTGCGTTCACTGTTCTGGCGCATCCTGGCCAGTTTCTGGCTGGCCATCACCCTGGTTGCGGGCCTGTCGATCCTGCTGGGCCACATGCTCAACCAGGACGCCTGGATCCTCAGCCGCCACCCGGGCCTGAATACCCTGGCCAGCAAGTGGGCCAAGCATTACGAACAGGAAGGCCTGGCTTCGGCACAGCATTTCCTGGAACGGCGCAAGGACCGCTACAAGATCGACGTGCAGGTGCTCGACGACAGTGGCGAAGCCGTGGTGCCCGGCACCTTCCCGCGCCGTGCGGCGGCCTTCGAGGCACGCCAGCACAATGACCAGCGGCGCCTGCCGTGGCGCCGGTTGACCGAGGAATACACCAGCCCCGACACCGGCCAGACGTACCTGCTGATCTACCGCATCCCCCACCCGGCGCTGGATGCCTGGCACCGCGAAAGCCTGCTGTGGCCGCTCAGTGCGCTGGGCATTGCCCTGGTGGTGCTGACCCTGTTCAGCCTGCTGGTGACCCTGTCCATCACCCGCCCGCTCAGCCGTCTGCGCAGCGCCGTGCATGACCTGGGCCAGACCACCTACCAGCAGAACAGCCTGGCGCAGCTGGCGGCGCGGCGTGACGAATTCGGCGTGCTGGCCAAGGACTTCAACAAGATGGGCGCGCGCCTGCAAAGCACCATCGGCAGCCAGCGCCAGTTGCTGCGCGATGTGTCCCATGAATTGCGTTCACCGCTGGCCAGGCTGCGTATTGCCCTGGCCTTGGCCGAGCGCGCCGAACCTGAGCAGCGTGAAGCGCTGTGGCCACGCCTGACCCGCGAATGCGACCGCCTGGAAGACCTGATAAGCGAAATTCTCGCCTTGGCGCGGGTCGATGCCGAACAGGCCCATGCCGAGCCGGTGGACCTCAACGCCCTGCTCGGCAGCGTGCGCAAGGACGCCCAGCTCAGCGCACCAGAGCAGGATGTGCGCCTGGAGGCTCAGCCGGGGTTGACCTTGCAAGGCTGGCCAACGCTGATCGAGCGTGCCGTGGACAACCTGCTGCGCAATGCCCTGCGCTTCAACCCGCAGGGCCAGCCGATCGAAGTCAGCGCCGCGCGCGAACAGGACCGTATCCTGATCAGCGTGCGTGACCATGGGCCGGGGGCGGCGGCGGAGCACCTTGCGCAGTTGGGGGAACCGTTCTTCCGTGCGCCGGGGCAGGATGCGCCGGGACATGGGCTGGGGCTGGCGATTGCACGCAAGGCGGCGGAGCGACACGGTGGCAGCCTGGTACTGGAGAACCATCCACAGGGGGGCTTCGTGGCGCGGCTGGAGTTGCCTGTGACTGAAGCGACAGGCAGTTGATTTGATGTAAATGCTCCCGGCCTCTTCGCGGGTAAACCCGCTCCCACAGGTAACCGTGCAAGGCCTGAAACTTGCGCCACACCTGTGAGAGCGGGTTTACCCGCGAAAGGGCCGGATGCCTTGATACGGCAATCAGCCCCAGGCCGCGCTATTCACCCCAGGCACTGACGAAATCAGCAGTTTCCAGAATCGGCGCGGTGCGCGGCTCGGTCAGCGGCGTACCCACATACAGGTAACCGATCAGCTCCTCGTTCGCAGCCAGCCCCAGGCCCTTGTGCACATGGGCATCGAAAGCCATGTCCCCGGTGCGCCATACCGCACCGATACCTTGCGCATGCGCCGCAATCAGGATGCCGTGCGCGGCACAGCCCGCCGCCAGCCGCTGCTCGGACTTGGGCACCTTGAAGTGGTCCTGCAGCTTGGCAATCACCACGATCAGCAACGGCGCCCGCAGGGGCATGGCGCGGGCCTTGTCCAGGGCAGCCTGGGTGGCATCCCCCTTGTGCTGCAGCGCTTCGGCGAACAGCTCACCCAGCTTCTCGCGGCCCTGGCCTTCGATGGTGAGAAAGCGCCACGGCCGCAGCTGGCCGTGGTCCGGGGCGCGCAGGGCGGCCTGGAACAGCGCCTCGCGCTGGGCGGCATTGGGCGCCGGGTCGGTCAGGCGTGGCACGGAAACACGGTTGAGCAATGCGTCGAGAGCCTCCATCGGCTACCCTCCTGGCAGGTAAATGTGCGGCCATTCTAGCGTTTACATCACCAGACCCATAGGTAGAATGGCGCCCTTCCGTTTCGAGTCAGAGCAGATCACATGGCGTTGCCGACCTTAAGGATCATTGGTTTCATCATCGGCATCTTCCTGATTACCCTCGCCGTCAGCATGGCCGTGCCCATGGCGACCCTGGTGATCTTCGAACGCACCCGTGACATGCCGTCGTTCCTCTGGTCGAGCCTGATCACCTTCATCGCCGGCCTGGCCCTGGTGCTTCAGGGTCGCCCCGAGCATGTGCACCTGCGCCCGCGCGACATGTACCTGCTGACCGTCAGCAGCTGGCTGGTGGTGTGCGTGTTCGCCGCCCTGCCGTTCCTGCTGACCCAGCACATCAGCTACACCGACGCCTTCTTCGAGAGCATGTCGGGCATCACCGCCACCGGTGCCACCGTACTCAGCGGGCTGGACAACATGTCACCGGGCATCCTGATGTGGCGGTCGATGCTGCACTGGCTCGGTGGCATCGGCTTCATCGGCATGGCGGTAGCGATCCTGCCGCTGCTGCGCATCGGTGGCATGCGCCTGTTCCAGACCGAATCATCCGACCGTTCGGAGAAGGTAATGCCGCGCTCGCACATGGTCGCCAAGTCGATCGTGGGGGTATACGTCGGCTTCTCGATCCTGGGCGCGCTGGGCTTCTGGTGGGCTGGCATGAGCCCGTTCGATGCGATCAACCACGCCATGTCGGCGATTTCCACTGGCGGGTTTTCCACCTCCGACCAGTCGCTGGCCAAGTGGGATATCCCGGCCGTGCACTGGGTCGCGGTTGTGGTGATGATCCTCGGCAGCCTGCCCTTCACCCTTTACGTGGCGACCCTGCGCGGCAACCGCAAGGCACTGATCCGCGACCAGCAGGTGCAGGGTTTGCTGGGCATGCTGGTGGTTACCTGGCTGGTGCTCGGCACCTGGTACTGGGCCACCACCAACCTGCACTGGCTCGACGCCCTGCGCCACGTGGCGCTGAACGTGACCTCGGTGGTCACCACCACCGGCTTCGCCCTGGGTGACTACAGCCTGTGGGGCAACTTCTCGCTGATGCTGTTCTTCTACCTGGGCTTCGTCGGTGGCTGCTCCGGCTCGACGGCTGGTGGTATCAAGATCTTCCGCTTCCAGGTCGCCTACATCCTGCTCAAGGCCAGCCTCAATCAGCTGATCCACCCACGTGCGGTGATCAAGCAGAAGTACAACGGCCACCGCCTTGACGAAGAAATCGTGCGTTCGATCCTGACCTTCTCGTTCTTCTTCGCCATCACCATCTGCGTCATGGCGCTGCTGCTGTCTTTGCTTGGCGTGGACTGGATGACTGCCCTGACCGGCGCTGCGGGTACGGTTTCGGGTGTGGGGCCGGGCCTGGGTGAAGTGATCGGCCCATCGGGCAACTACGCCACGCTGCCGGATGCTGCCAAGTGGATTCTCGCCAGCGGCATGTTGCTCGGCCGATTGGAAATCATCACCGTGCTAGTGTTGTGCATGCCGGCGTTCTGGCGCCACTGACCACCTCGGGCTCGGCGCCCAGGCGGGCGCGGTACTCGCTGGGCGTGACATGGAACCAGCGGCGAAACGCACGGTAGAAATTGCTGGGGTCGGCAAAACCCAGCAGGTAGGCGGTTTCCAGCAGGGTCATGCCCGGCTGCGCCAGGTACTGTTCGGCCAGTTCGCGGCGGGTGTCGTCAAGCAGGGTCTGGAAGCTGGTACCCTCCTCCTGCAGCCGCCGCTGCAAGGTGCGCTGCGACAGGTGCAGGGCCTGGGCCAGGGTTTCGCGCTTGGGCTCGCCCTGCGGCAGGATGCGGCACAATACCTGGCGCACCCGGTGGGTGACCCGGCTTTCCGAGAAACGCGCCAGGTATTCGCCGGCAAAACGGTCATGCAGTATCGCCATGGCTTCATTGGCGGTGGGCAGCGGTGCCTCCATGTCGGCGCGCTCGAACACCAGCGCATCGTGCGGCGCACCGAACACCAGCGGCGAATGGAACGCCACCTTGTAGGGTTCGATATTCTTTGGCTGCGGCCCCTGCACCAGCACCCGGCGCGGTTGCACCGGCCGACCGCTGAGCCAGCTGCACAGCGCCAGCGCACAGGCCAGCGATGCTTCGGCGCTGTGCCGGGTCGGTGGCAGGTGGTCGCCGTGTACGGTCAGGATCAGCGAATAGCCCTCAGGGCCGAGGACGAAGCTGAGGTCGGAGCTTTCGGCAATGATGCGCTGGTAACGCACCAGGCGCTCGAAGCCTTCGGCCAGGGTGCGGCTGGACATCAACGCATAACCCACCACATGGAACGATGCCGGGCGCACCACCCGCGCCATGTTCAGGCCTATGGCCTCGTTGCCCGACAGCTCTACCGCCAGTTGCCACAGCCGGGTCATGGAGTCCTGGGGGAAGCGCGCGTCGGGGTCGTCGAGGGCAGCGAAATCCAGCCCCAGCTGCTTGAACATGGCCCGGCAGTCCAGCCCTTCCAGTTCGAGTGCCTTCACGATCCCTGATGCCCAGCTGGCTGACGTGGTTCTTTCGCTCATGACAGGCTTCTTATGCTGACCGCTCCTGCGGTGAACCCCAAGGATATTCAATTGGCGCCTATTGTCACTGATAGGCTTCGCCAGTCACTCTAGACTCGAATCAGGCTCCACGCCGTGCATCTTGTCCAGAAGTGTTAATCCCGGAGCACTGTCATGAACCGCACAGCGCAGTTTCGCAGTTTTGCCGAGTTCTACCCTTACTACCTGGGGGAGCACAGCAACCCCACCTGCCGCCGCCTGCACTTCGTCGGCACCAGCCTGGTGATAGCCCTGCTGGCCTACACCATCGGCAGTGGCAAATGGTTGTTGCTGCTGGCCTTGCCCGTGTTCGGCTACGGCTTTGCCTGGGTCGGGCATTTCTTTTTCGAAAAGAACCGGCCTGCAACCTTTACCCATCCGCTGTATAGCCTGATCGGGGATTTCGTGATGTTCAGGGATATCCTGCTGGGCAAGATCAGCCTGTAGATCTTTTGGGGCTGCTTTGCAGCCCCTGGGCTATCAAGCCCTAAGCCGGTTCGCGCACCGCCGCTGCTGCCTTCACCTCTCGCGCCTGTGCTTCCGCCAGCCGATAAAGCTCGATCGTGCCATCCCAATGCTCGATCAACGCCGTGCACGACTCCACCCAATCCCCGCAATTGAGGTACTCCACCTCCCCCACCTGGCGAATCTCGGCATGGTGGATATGCCCACACACCACCCCATGAAAACCGCGGCGGGTGCACTCGTGGGCAATGGCATCTTCGAAGTCGCTGATGAAGTTCACCGCACCTTTGACCTTGTGCTTCAGGTACGCCGACAGTGACCAATAGCCGTATCCATAGCGGGCACGCCAGTGGTTGAGCCAGCGGTTGAGCACCAGAGTGAACTCGTAGGCACGGTCACCGAGGAACGCCAGCCAGCGGTGGTAACGGGTAATCACGTCGAACTGGTCGCCATGGATCACCAGCAGGCGGCGGCCATCGGCGGTCAGGTGCTCGGCCTCGTCCACCAGCTGGATGTTGCCGAGGATCAGCCTGGAGTAACGGCGCAGGAATTCGTCATGGTTGCCGGTGACGTAGATCACCTCGGTGCCCCGCTTGCTCATGGTCAGCAGGCGGCGAATCACGTTGGTGTGGGCTTGAGGCCAGTAGATACCACCGCGCAGCTTCCAGCCATCGATGATATCGCCAACCAGGTAGATACGGTCGGCCTGGTAGCCCTTGAGGAACTGCGACAGGTGTTCGGCCTGGCAGTCGCGGGTGCCCAGATGCACATCGGAAATCCACAGAGTACGCACACGTTGCTTGCGCGAGGGACGTGACAGTTCGGCATGGGTCATGGGCAGGCTCCGGCGCAGTTTGCTGGAGACTGGCAGGCGCGGATGACAGATCGGTGGCAAAACCGTTACGAGTGATGGACTGCGGGGATTGAGGCACAATGCGGTTCTGCCCTGCGAGGACGACTCTCCCCATGACCGCCGGCCCGATCCTCTCGCTGCGCCATTACCGCGACAGCCTGATCGCCCACAGCCACGAACACCCGCAACTGGTGTTCGGCCTGCGCGGTCGTCTGGACTTCGAGGTGCAGGGGCATGGCGCCGGGATCGATCGACAGGGGTTGATCGTGGTACCGGCGGGCGCCCATCACACCTGCGCCAGCGATGGCGGCAGCGATTGCCTGGTGCTGGATGTACCAGGGGACCATTGGTTGCGCGAGCAACTGGGCGAACATGCAGATGCCAGCCGCCGCCTGCTCGACCGCCCCGCCGCCCTGGGCCTGGATGAGCGCCAGCAACAGTTGGTGGACTGGCTGGCGACCAGCCCCATGCACGACCCGCTGATTGCCCGACAAGGGGCAGCGCTGCTGCTGGCCAGCCTCAACCCCACGGCGGCCGCCAGCGTCACAGCCAGCCAGCGTCTGCCCTATGCCGCCTTCGACGCACATATCGAGCGGCATGCCGCCTACCCGCTGCAAGTGGCTGACCTGGCGCGCATCGCCGGGTTGTCCAGCGCCCGCCTGCATGCGCGCTTTACTGCGGAATGCGGGATGACGCCGATGGACTACATTCGCCAGCGGCGCTTGCTCAAGGCGCGACGGCTGGTGATGCAGACCTTGCTACCGATGGGGGAGATTGCGGCGCAGGTGGGGTACAGCTCGCAAAGTGCGTTTTCGGCGGCGATGTTGCGGGCGTTCGGGTGTACGCCGCTGGCTTTGCGGCGAGAGTCTGGCGACAAACCACACTAGCCTTGCGACAGAATGCATTCTCCTGAGCCTATACACTTGGCCTGTGCCGGCCCTTTCGCGGGTAAACCCGCTCCCACAGGTACTGCAAAGGCTTCGAAAGCGGTGCAGTAGCTGTGCGGGTTTACCCGCGAAGAGGCCGGCACAGCCAGTAGAGATCTTGAGCAAGGACCACCCATGAACCACCGCACCGCCCTCGGCGCCCTGCACATCGGCGCGCTGTTCTTCGGCCTCACCGGCGTCTTCGGCAAACTGGCCACCAGCGCCAGCCCGGCGATCATCGTCTTCGGCCGCGCCGCCTTCGCCGTGCTCGCCCTGGCCCTGTTCGCCAGCCTGGCCGGCCCGGGCTGGCAACGCCTGAGCGGCCAGGACACTCGCCGCCTGCTGCTCGGTGGCGTGCTGCTGGCCGGCCACTGGGTCAGCTTCTTCATCGCGGTAAAGGTTGCCGGCGTGGCCATCGCCACCCTCGGTTTCGCCAGCTTCCCGGCCTTTACCGTGATCCTCGAGGGCCTGCTGTTCCGCGAACGCATCCGCCGCAATGAGGCTTTGCTGGTACTGCTGGTCAGCATCGGCCTGGTACTGGTCACGCCGGCATTCGACCTGGCGAGTGAAGCCACCGGTGGCCTGCTCTGGTCATTGCTGTCGGGGCTGCTGTTCTCCCTGCTGTCACTCACCAACCGCGCAGGCTCCGGCCGCCTGCCTGCAGTGCAGGCGGCGCTGTGGCAGAACCTGGTAGTGGGCCTGTGCCTGCTGCCGTTCGCGGCGCCGGACCTGGCCGGCGTAACTACCATGGACTGGCTGTGGATCGCCCTGCTCGGCATCTTCTGCACCGGCGTGGCGCACAGCCTGTTCGTCGCCAGCCTGTCGGTGATCAAGGCGCGCACCGCCGCCGTGGTGTTCGGCATGGAGCCGGTCTACGGCATCGCCGTGGCCTGGGTGGTGTTCGCCGAAACCCCCACCCTGCGCATGCTGCTGGGCGGTGCACTGATCATCTTCGCCATCGTGCTTTCCAGCCGCCTGGCCGCCGAACAACCGCCCAGGCAGCGGCCACTGGCCGAAAGCGCCTGATTCAGCGGTCGTTGTGACCCAGGTCACGCTGCGGGTCGATCTGGTCGCGCACCCGCTGCTTCAGCACCTTGGCTTCGGGGAAGCCACCGTCGGCTTTGCGCTCCCAGATCTGCACGCCATTGCAGGTAATGCGGAAGATACCGCCGGTGCCAGGCTCCAGGGCCACTCGGCCGAGGTCGTCGGCAAAGGTGCTGAGCAGTTCCTGGGCCAACCAGGCGGCCCTCAGCAGCCATTGGCACTGGGTGCAATACGTGATGACAATTTCCGGTTTGCTGTCGGCCATGGTGAGGCATCTCCAGATGAGGGGCCGCTTATACTAGCCGTCTTTAGCCCACGGTTTGAGACTCACGATGCGCCGTTTGCTGTTCTGTTTCCTGCTCACCCTCTCCTCCTTCACAGCATTCGCCGCCGAACCGGCCAGGCCCAAGGTTGGCCTGGTGCTGTCGGGGGGCGCGGCCCGCGGCCTGGCCCATATCGGTGTGCTCAAGGCCCTGGAGGAACAGGGGGTACGCATCGACGCTATCGCAGGCACCAGCATGGGGGCGGTGATAGGCGGCCTGTATGCCTCTGGCTACAGCGTCGAAGAGCTGGAAAAGCTTGCCACCACCCTCGACTGGCAACAGGCGCTGTCCGATGCCCCGCCGCGCAAGGACGTGCCGTTCCGGCGCAAGCAGGATGACCGCGACTTTCTGGTCAAACAGAAGCTCAGCTTTCGCGACGACGGCAGCCTGGGCCTGCCGCTGGGGGTGATCCAGGGCCAGAACCTGGCGCTGCTGCTGGAAAGCAAGCTGGCGCACACCGCCGACACCCGTGACTTCGACAAGCTGCCAATCCCCTTCCGCGCCGTGGCCACCGACATTGCCAGTGGCGAAAAGGTGGTGTTCCGCCGTGGCCACCTGCCCCAGGTGATCCGCGCCAGCATGTCGATCCCGGCGGTGTTCGCCCCGGTCGAGCTGGACGGCCGGCTGCTGGTGGACGGCGGCATGGTCGACAACATCCCGGTGGACGTCGCCCGCGAAATGGGTGTGGACCTGGCCATCGTGGTCGACATCGGCACGCCGCTGCGTGACCGCAAGCAGCTGGCCACGGTGGTCGACGTGCTCAATCAGTCGATCACCCTGATGACCCGGCGCAACTCGGAAGAACAACTGGCCAGCCTGCACCGCGACGACATTCTCATCCAGCCACCGCTGACCGCCTTTGGCGTCACCGACTTTGGCCGCGCCAGGGAAATGATCGAGGCCGGCTACCGCGCCACCCGCCTGCTCGACCCGCGCCTTGTCGCCCTGCGCCAGCCCGAAGGTGACAGCAGCCTGGCCGTGGCCCGCTCGCCACGCCAGCGCACGCCAACGATAACCGCGATCAGGATCGAGAACGACTCCAAGGTCAGCGACGAGGTCATCCGCTCGTACATCCGCCAGCCGATCGGTGCGCCGCTGGAGCTAGGCCGCCTGCAGACCGACATGGGCACGCTGTACGGACTGGACTACTTCGACCGGGTGCAGTACCGCGTGGTGCACAAGGGCGACGACAACACCCTGGTGATCAACGCCCGGGGCCGACGCGGTGGCACCGACTACCTGCGCCTGGGCCTGAACCTGTCGGACGACCTGCGCGGCGACAGCGCCTTCAATCTGGGCGCCAGCTACCGGGTAAACGGCATCAACAGCCTCGGCGCCGAATGGCTGACCCGTGGCCAGATCGGCGACCAGCAGGAGTTGTACAGCGAGTTCTACCAGCCGCTGGACGTGGGCTCGCGCTATTTCATCGCACCGTACCTGGACTTCAGCTCGCAGAACATCGAAGCCACCCTGGACAACGACCCGGTAGCCGAGTACCGCCTGGAGCGTTACGGTTTTGGCCTTAACGTGGGGCGGCAGATCGGTACCAACGGTGAAGTGCGCCTGGGCGTGGGCAAGGCCTGGGGCGAGGCCGAGGTGCGCATCGGCGACCAGGACCTGCCCAAGGTCAGTTTCAACGAAGGTTTCTACGAGCTGAAGTACTCGTTCGACACCCTGGACAATGTGTACTTCCCGCACAGCGGCGAGGATATCGGCCTGACCTTGCGCAAGTATGACCAGTCTCTGGATTCTGACCAGGATTACCGGCAGTGGATGTTCAACCTGGACAAGGCCATCAGCAGCGGGCCGAACACCTTCGTTCTGGGCGGGCGCTACGGGCGCACGCTGGATGATACCGAGGTGGTGACGTCGAGCTTCGTGCTGGGTGGCGCGCGGGAGCTGTCAGGCTTTCGCCAGGACTCGGTGTCGGGGCAGAACGTGAGCCTGATGCGCATGGTCTACTACCGCCGCCTGACGCCACGGGCCTACGTACCGCTGGACTTCCCGCTGTACATCGGCGGGTCGCTGGAGCGAGGGCGGGCGTGGAACAACGACAACGAGTTCGACAGTGGGTACATCAATGCGGCGAGCATCTTCCTGGGGCTGGAGACGCCGCTGGGGCCCTTGAACTTCACTTATGGTGCCAACAGTGCGCATGAGCAGGCGGTGTACCTGAACCTTGGGCATACCTTCTAGGGCCTGCACTGAACCTGTAGGAGCAGCCTTGTGCTGCGAAGAGGCAGGTTTGACAGAAGATGTTCTGTGCCTGGAATGACCTCTTCGCAGCACAAGGCTGCTCCTACAACGATCGCGGGTGCAGGTTGATCAGGATTTCTCCAGGTTGGCCAGGATCTTGGCATGCACCCGCATGCACACCTGCAGCTCCGCCTCATCCACCCCGGTGAACAGCTCTACCCGCAGTTGATTGGCAATGGTCTCGATCTGGTCGATCAGCGGCTTGGCCGGCGGGCACAGCACAATTTTCTTCGCCCGTCGGTCCTCCAGCACCGCCTGCCGGCGTACCAGCCCCTGCGCTTCCAGGCTATCGAGCAGGCGCGCCAGGGTCGGGCCTTCGACGCCCACGCTCTGGGCCAGCTCACGCTGGGTCGGGGCCTCTTCGAAACGGGCCAGGTGCAGCAACACCAGCCAACGTGCCTGTGATAGGTTGAGCCCGGCCAGGCGGCGGTCCAGCTCGGCACGCCAACCCCGGGACATCTGGGCCAGCTGCATGCCGAAGCGGTGTTGGTTGTCGGTCAGGGGCATAAGCAACTCATTGAATAGATCTAATTATTAGGCAGCTAACCATGGCCCGCCCCACGAGGCAAGGCTCGGGCACCCTGGAATATTCGATAATCGTCAAAAAACATGACAAAGGTCAGCAGATGGCAGTTCTGCCTCCGATCCTGTCACCACTTACAGCTCGAACTCGGCCGCCAGCGCAGCCCGCACGCAGTACAGCACGCCCTCCGGCACCCGCCCCCCGAACAGCGGCACGATCGCAGACACCGGTGGCAGCTCGCCCTCGCCATCGAGGAAGGCATCCTGCACTTCCATCAACAGGTCTTCCGGCAGGTCCAGGGCCTGCTCGAGGCTCAGTTCCTGGCGGCCCAGCGCCTCGGCCAGCAGGCTGTAGACGTTCTTCTCGCTGCAGTTGAGCTGGCCGGCGATCTGCGCCGGGGTCATGCCGGCGCGTGCCAGGCTGACCAGTTCGTGGCGCAGGTCGAGCACCACTTTCGGTGCTTCTTCGGTGCCACCGCTATTGTTCAGCACCTCGAGGAAGGCCTGGCCATAACGCTCCAGCTTGCGCGCACCCACGCCGCTGACCTGGGCCATGTCGCTGAGGCTGACCGGCTGGCTGCGCAGCATCTCCAGCAGCGTCGAGTCGGGGAAGATGACATAGGGCGGCACGCTGTGCTCCTCGGCCAGCTTGCGCCGCAGGGTACGCAGTGCTTCCCACAGCTCGCGCTCTTCGGCACGCACCAGCTGGCTGGCCGGGCTGCCGCCACTGGACGACGACGTCCTGGCGGTGGTCTGCGGCTTGAGGTCACGGCGCAGCTGCAAGGTCACCTCGCCCCGCAGCAGCGGCCGGCAGCTGTCGGACAGGCGCAGGCCACCGTAGCCTTCCAGGTCGATGTCGACCAGGCCGCGCGCCACCAGCTGACGGAACAGCGAACGCCACTCGACCTCGGCCAGCCCCTTGCCGACGCCAAAAACCGAGAGTTTTTCGTGGCCGAAATTGCGCACCTTTTCGGTGTCCTTGCCCAGCAGCACGTCGACCAGGTGCCCGACGCCGTAGCGCTGGCCGGTGCGGAACACCGCCGACAGCGCCTGGCGGGCAGGCTCGGTGGCATCCCAGGTCTGCACCTGGTCGACACAGTTGTCACAGTGCCCGCACGGTTGCTCGAGGGTTTCGTCGAAATAGGCCAGCAGTGACTGGCGGCGGCAGCGGGTTTCTTCGCACAGGGCCAGCATGGCATCGAGCTTGTGCTGCTCGATGCGCTTGTGGCGCTCGTCCCCTTCGGAGTTCTGCAGCATCTGCTTGAGCATGACCATGTCCTGCAGCCCGTAGGCCATCCAGGCATCGGACGGCAGCCCGTCACGGCCGGCACGGCCGGTCTCCTGGTAGTACGCCTCGAGCGACTTGGGCAGGTCAAGGTGGGCAACAAAACGCACGTTCGGCTTGTCGATGCCCATGCCGAAGGCAATGGTGGCGACCATGATCAGCCCTTCCTCGTTGAGGAAACGGTGCTGGTTGGCCGCGCGCGTCTCGGCTGCCAGGCCGGCATGATACGGCAGCGCCGGGAAGCCCTGGTCACAGAGGAAGGCAGCGGTTTCGTCGACCTTCTTGCGTGACAGGCAATAAACGATACCGGCGTTGCCGCGGC
Source organism: Pseudomonas sp. 13159349 (assembly GCF_013305685.1). NCBI lineage: Bacteria > Pseudomonadati > Pseudomonadota > Gammaproteobacteria > Pseudomonadales > Pseudomonadaceae > Pseudomonas > Pseudomonas sp. 13159349. The sequence goes on from NZ_CP045553.1 coordinate 4,331,522, forward strand.
GTTCGCCGAGGAAGGCCATCAGTTGCTTGCGCGGCGCCTCCTTGGGCACGATGCGGTAGAAGATGTTGGGCCGGTCGAAACTCGACAGGAAGCGTTCGGCGCCTTGCAGGTGCAGGCGCTGGACGATCTCTTCACGGGTGCGCATGTCGGCGGTGGCGGTCAGCGCTATGCGCGGCACATGCGGGAACAGCTCGGCCAACTGGCCCAATTGCAGGTATTCGGGGCGGAAATCGTGGCCCCATTGCGACACGCAGTGGGCCTCGTCGATGGCGAACAGCGAGATATCCAGATCACGCAGGAAGTCGAGCATGCGCGGCTGCACCAGGCGTTCCGGTGCCAGGTACAGCATCTTCACTTCGCCACGGCGCAGGCGCCCGGCCAGGTCACGCTGCTGCTCGGGGGTCAGCGTGGAGTTCAGCGCGGCAGCCGGCACACCCAGTTCGTCGAGCGTGGCGACCTGGTCGTCCATCAGCGCGATCAGTGGCGAGACCACCACTGTCAGGCCCGGACGCAGCAGCCCCGGCACCTGGAAACACAACGACTTGCCGCCGCCGGTGGGCATCAGCACCAGGGCATCGCCGCCATTAGCCACGCAGTCGATGATCGCTGCCTGGCGCCCGCGGAAACTGTCGTAGCCAAAGACGTCCTTGAGAACGCGCTGAGCCTGTTCGAGCATGTGCAACTCCACAAATCGCCGTACCATCCCGGATACAGGCTGGACGAAAAACCCGCCCCGCACACGCCAAATGCGTAAGCGGTTTTTGCCAGGCGGCCGGCAAATCCTGCCCCTGGATGAAAAATCGCGGAGTATACCGCAGCACCGCCCCGCGCAGGGCACCACGGCGATAGACGTTCCCTTTACCCCGCTGCCGTCGCAAGGTGCTAGAATTCGTTATCGTTTATTCCCCAAGGTAGCCCTGTAATGTCCTTCGCCGAGCAACTGACCCGCCTGCAAGCCTTCCTCGACGCCGACGAGCTGCACGAAGAAGCGCTGGACTATGTCGCCGCCCACGGCTACCTCACCGCCCTGTCGATCAATGCCGAGGAAGTGCCCGAGCGCGAATGGATCGACGCCCTGTTCGCCGAAGAGCCGCACTACGCCAGCGACGCTCAGCGCACCGAGATCGAGGCCACCCTGGTAGCGCTCAAGGCACACATCGCCCGCCAGCTGGCCAGCGACGATGAATTCGAGCTGCCGTGCGACCTCGACCTGACCGAAGAGCCGGACGATTCCGACCTGCGCGGCTGGTGCATCGGCTTCATGGAAGGCGTATTCCTGCGTGAAGAGGCCTGGTTCGAAAACGCCGAGGAAGAAGTCAGCGAGATGCTGCTGCCGATCATGGTCGGCTCGGGCCTGTTCGACGAGCAGCCGGAGTTCGCCGACATCGCCAGCAACGCCAACCTGCAGGACGACATGATCGTACAGATCCCCGAAGCACTGACGGCGCTGTTCCTGCTGCTGCATGCCCCTGACGAAAAGCCGGCACTGCTCAAGCCACGTCACCACTAAGTCGCCTGTGCGCTACCTGCTGCTGGCCACCGGCTGGCTCAGCGTCGCGTTGGGGGTGTTGGGGATATTCCTGCCGGTATTGCCCACCACCCCGTTCCTGCTATTGGCGGCTGCCTGCTTTGCCCGCAGTTCGCCGCGCTTTCACCACTGGCTGGTTCATCACCCCAAGCTCGGGCCATGGATCCGTGACTACCTCAGTGGTGAAGGTATCCCCCTCAAGGGCAAGGTCTACGCCATCGGCCTGATGTGGGCCAGCATCGGCCTGTCGTGCTATCTGGTGCCCCTGTTCTGGGCACGCATCTTCATGTTGTCCAGTGCAGTCCTGGTAAGCCTGTATATCCTCAGCCAGAAAACCCTGCACAAGCCAAAGTGACAATATTCTGTCGCCAAATATCACTTTCGCCTAGTTCGTGCTTCCCTTATCCGAAATGATTCTGGAACTCGGTTAAAGCCCTGTATTCATTGGCCTTAATGGAGTTTTACGCCGCCATTTCCAAGGTTCACCTGCGAGCCTGTTAGATTATTTAATTAGGTTATGGCAATTTGATATGAATAAATCTTCTTGTCTATCGCGTTGAATGTACTTAGCTGTGTTATTAAAAACCTGCAACACTATATGAAATAACTTTATCGTCATTTTTTTGGCGAATAGCAGGATCAATTCCAGGATCAGGGAGATGTACCATGCGCGTTTTGAACCCCATCACCAGTGCATTACTGTTGGCCCTGGCGAGTGCCAACGTACAGGCGATGTCGATCACCGAGGCTGTCCAGAGCGCCGTGGACTACCACCCGCAGGTCAGCTCCAACCGCAACAGCAAGCTGTCTGCCGATGAAGATGTTAAGTTTGCGCGTGGTGGCTACTACCCTTCCGTGGATCTGGTCGCAGGCTATGGCCGCCAGCGTTCTGACAACACCACGACGCGTGCCGAGGGCAACCACAACAAGGAAACCCTCAACTACACCCAGTCCGAGCTGCGCCTGCGGCAGATGATCTTCGACGGCTTCAACACCTCGAATGAAGTGGGCCGCACCGAAGCGGTCTCCACCTCCCGCGCCTACTACACCCAGGCCGTTGCCCAGGATGTCGCCCTGCGTGCAGTCGAGGTGTACCTGGAAGTGCTCAAACGCCGTGAACTGGTGACCCTGGCCAGGAACAACCTGCAAGCCCACCTGCGCGTCAACGACCAGATCGGCCTGCGCAACGAGCGCGGCGTCGGCAGCACCGCCGACCTTGACCAGTCCCGCGCACGTCGCGCCCTGGCGGAAAACAACCTGGACACCGCCGAAGTCGACCTGGCCGATGCCGAGGCCAACTTCTTCAGCGTCGTCGGCCGCATGCCGGACGAGCTGGAAAGCCCGCAGTCCATCAAGGGCGAGGTGCCTGGCACCCTTGATGAAGCCCGCGACGGCATGCGTCAGAACAACCCGTACATCAAGTCTGCCCAGGCTGACGTCAATGCTGCCGAGCAGCAATACGAAGTGGCCAAGTCGACCTTCTACCCACGCTTCGACGCCATTCTGGCTACCGGTGCCAACAACAACACCGGTGGCGAGAAAGGCCACAACAACAACGACTGGCAAGCCGGCGTGGAAATGAACTACAACCTGTTCCGCGGCGGCAGCGACAAGGCTCGCCTGCAGTCCGACGCGCACAAGATCAACCAGGCCCTGGACATCCGCAATAACGCCCTGCGTGAGCTGACCGAAAACCTGAGCCTGGCGTGGAACGCCATGAACAACGCCAGCAAGCAGCTGCCGACTGCGCGTGAATACGCCGAGACCACCAAGCGCGTGCGTGCCGCCTACCAGGACCAGTTCGGCCTGGGCCAACGTACCCTGCTCGACGTGCTCGACAGTGAAAACGAGCTGTACAACGCCGACCGCCGCTACACCGAGGTGCGTTATACCGAGGAGTTCTCGCGCTACCGCGTGCTGGCGACCATGGGCGAGCTGTTGACCAAGCAACGTATTTCGCTGCCACCGGAAGCGCTGGCTACCACCGAAGTACGCACCGAGGCACGTTTGCCTGATATGCGTTGATCGGGTTCGAGATAGCCGGGGCCGCTTTGCGGCCCATTCGCAGCTCAAGGCTGCTCCTACAGATGTTGCGCGCTTTCCTGTAGGAGCAGCCTTGTGCTGCGAATGGGCTGCAAGGCAGCCCCCAGCCCCTACTCGCTGCCATGGTTGCGCCGGAACGTCTCCTCGCCCATGGCCCTGATCTGCCCTTCGATCAATGCCTCGAACGGCGCCAGCAATGCATCGAAACAGGCCGGTTGCTCAAGCGCATTGAGCGCCCCCACCACCGCCTCGATAGTCGACAACGCCCCCGCCTCCGGCGCCTTGCGCAAGCGGTAGCGTGAAGGCGCGACAGCCCCCAGCGTCACTCGCGGCAACGCCTCCAGCAATGGGTTCAGGTACAACAGCTTGCGTGCCTTGCGCCAGGTGCCGTCGGGTACGATCAACAGCAAGGGTTTGTCGTCCGTCTTGCCATAGGCCACCAACCTCTGGGCGTCGTCGCCCGGGAACAGCAGGGCCGGCCGGTAACCGGGGGTCGCCAGCAATTCGTTCAGGTCATCGAATACCTCGCCTACCCGCAACTCGGCGTTGTTCAGGCCAAGGGCGGCCAGGCGGGCGGTATTCAGGGCATGGGCGGTTTCACTGGGGTGCTGCAGCAGGATGACGCGGGTACGGCTGTCGAGCGCGGGGATCAGTGGGCAGAGGCAATGGTCGAGCGGGCGCTGGCAGCGCTCGCAGCGGGGTCTGGGCATGGGGTTCTCCTTGGCGGGAACAGTTTGCCACAGAACCGGGGCCCGCTTTGCGGGCCTTTCTCCGGCAGGCCAGCTCCCACAGGATCACCACAGGCCTGAGCCTTGTGCGATACCTGTGGGAGCTGGCTTGCCGGCGAAAGGGCCGCAAAGCGGCCCCGGCGATCTCAACGGTTGAACCGCTCTGCCAGGCTATGCAGGTATTCCGCCATGCGCTCCAGGTCCTGGCTGATTTCCGCGCCCTGCCTGGCCTGCCCGGCACTCTGGTCGCATAGGTGGGCTATGCGCACGATCTGCTGGTTGATGTCCTCGGCCACATGGCTCTGCTGCTCCGACGCCGTCGCCATCTGCTGGCTCATGCCGGTGATGCGGCTGACCGCCTGGGCAATCCCGCTCAACGCTGCCTGCACCGCCTCGACGCTGTGCACGCTGTCCCGCGAGATCTGCTCGCCGCGGCTGGCAGTGCTGACCGCGCGCGCTGCCCCGGCGCGCAACGAGGCGATGATCTGGTGGATCTCCTCGGTCGAGGCACGGGTGCGCTGGGCCAGCGAACGCACCTCGTCGGCCACCACGGCAAACCCGCGCCCCTGTTCGCCGGCACGCGCCGCCTCGATGGCTGCGTTGAGCGCCAGCAGGTTGGTCTGCTCGGCGATCGAGGTAATCACATCGACCACGCTGCCGATCGACTGGGTCTGCTCAGCCAGGGCATTGACCGCCTGGCCGATGTCGTTGACCGCATTGCTCATGCTGCCCATGGCTTGCAGGCTCTGCATCGCCAGCTCGCTGCCCTGTTGCGCCAGTTGGTCGGCATCGCCCGCTGCGTGCGCCGTGCTCTGCACGTTGTGGGTAACCTGCTGGATGGTCGCCGCCATCTGCGCGATGGCGGCGGCGGACTGGTCGGTCTCGTTGCGCTGGCGGTCGAGCATCTGTGCCTGGGCATCGGACAAGTCGGACGACTGCGCTGCCCGCGACTTCACCCCGACCCCGGCATCCACCAGGCGGGTCAAGGCCGTTTGCAGGCGTGCTTCTTCACTGATGATGGCAAGATCCAGCTGGCCTTGCAGGCCTGGGTTATCACTGTAGGTCAGTGCCACCAGCGGGCTGGTGAAGGCCTTGGGATGCTCGGCCAGCGTGCGGCGGACCGCCTGGTTCTGCCGGTGCTCGACCAGATACCAGGCCAGCAGCAGGCTGGCCATCAGCACCCCGAGCGCCGCGTAGGGCGGTAGCCACAGGTAGCCCGCCGCCGACAGCAGTCCCGCACCTATCAATGGCCAACCGTGGCCCAGGCCATGCAGCAGGCGGGCCGCCCACGGCACCGGTGTGCGGCCGGCCCGCAGGCGCGCATACAACGCCTCGGCGCGACGGATCTGCTCGCGAGTGGGCACCGAGCGCACCGACTCGTAGCCACTGATGCGGCCCTGCTCGTAGATGGCCGTGACGTAGGCGCTGACCCAGTAGTAATCACCGTTCTTCGCCCGGTTCTTGACGACCCCCATCCACGGTTTGCCTTGCTTGATGGTTTCCCACATGTGGCCGAACACTGCCGGCGGCATGTCCGGGTGGCGCACCAGGTTGTGGGGTTGGCCGACCAGCTCGTCGTAGGTGAACCCGCTGATCGCCACGAAAGCGTCGTTGCAGTAAGTGATGCGGCTGTTGAGGTCAGTGGTGGAAATCAGGCGTTGATCGTTGGGAAAGGTTCTTTCGTGCTCAGTGACGGGCAAATTCATGCGCATCTTGGCAATCCTTGCAGGATGAAAGGGAGGTAGACAGCAGCACACGCAAATTTGATATATAGCAGGACGCCATTATGTTGTCGGTCGACAGCACCAACAATTTAACGGGTGCCGACGAAATACAGCATATGCCGGGCTTCAGCCCACGTTGAGCTGGCTTTTGAGGAGGTCGCGGAAGGTCTGGATCAATGGCTCACGGCTGCGCCCGCGGCGAATGATCAGCGAGAACGGTGCCTGGTAGCCGAAGGTCGACGGCGACAGCACGCGCAAGTCGCCCTTGTCGACCCAGGCCTGGGCATAGTGCTCGGGCAGGTAGCCGATGTAGGCCCCGGACAGGATCAGGATCAACTGCGCCTCCATGCTCTCCACCGTCGCCGCGCTGTGCTTGAAGCCATGCCGGGCCAGTTCGGCCTGGCTCCAGTAGCCACGCCCGACCATGCGCTGCTGGGTCACCACCTGCTCGGGGATGCGCCGTTCGGCATACAACGGGTGGCGGCTGCTGCAGTACAGCCAGTGCTGCTCACGGTACAGCGGCTGGTAGAGCAGCCCGCTCATGCGCGAGGAGAACGCCCCGATCGCCAGGTCCAGACGGTTGTCCTGCACGCCCAGTTGCAGCTCGTAAGGGCTGGATACCGACAAGTGCAGGTGCACCGCCGGGTGTTCCTGGCTGTAGGCGCCAATGGCTTCGGCCAGCGGCAAGGCCCTGTCACCGACCGTGGAATCGATCACCCCCAGGTTGAGGGTGCCACGCAACTCGCCCTTGAGGGCGGCGGCGTACTGTTCGAAGCCGTCCAGCTCGGCCAGCAGGCGCAGGGTTTCCTGGTGGAACAGCTCGCCCTTGCTGGTCAGGCTGAAGCCGCCACGGCCACGGTGGCACAGCACGATCCCCAGGGCACCTTCCAGCTGGCTCATGTAGGTGCTGATGGCCGAGGTCGACAGGTTCAGCTCGCGCTGGGCATTGGCAAAGCCCTGGTGGCGCACCACGCTGACGAAGATGCGCAGCAGTTTCAGGTCGGGCAAGGTCGAGGCCATGGTGCAACGGTTCCGCAGGGGGTATTAGCGCGCAGTCTAACCGCTCTGCCGCCTTTAGTTCAGAAATTCCTGAACTAAGTATTTGCCGGTAGCGATTTTTCCCCGGCACTACCTTCAGCAGACTTGGCCGAAATGTCCCTGCCCGCCGGCAAGACCACACCTGGAAGGCGCGCGGCGGCACAGGTTCGAACAAACAGAACAATCGACCGACTGATGAGGCCCACCGTGGACAAGATCCTCCACCAACCACTGGGCGGCAACGAAATGCCGCGTTTCGGCGGCATCGCCACCATGCTCCGTCTCCCCCACCTGCAAAGTGCCCAAGGCCTGGACGCCGCCTTCATCGGCGTGCCACTGGACATCGGTACTTCGCTGCGCTCCGGCACCCGTTTCGGCCCGCGTCAGATCCGCGCCGAATCGGTGATGATCCGCCCGTACAACATGGCCACGGGAGCTGCACCGTTCGACTCGCTGTCGGTGGCCGACATCGGTGACGTGGCGATCAACACCTTCAACCTGCTGGACGCCGTGCGCATCATCGAAGAAGCGTATGACGAGATCCTCGAGCACAACATCATCCCGCTGACCCTGGGTGGCGACCACACCATCACCCTGCCGATCCTGCGCGCGCTGCACAAGAAGCACGGCAAGATCGGCCTGGTGCACATCGATGCCCACGCCGACGTCAACGACCACATGTTCGGCGAGAAGATTGCCCACGGCACCACCTTCCGCCGTGCCGTGGAAGAAGGCCTGCTCGATTGCGAGCGCGTGGTGCAGATCGGCCTGCGCGCCCAGGGCTACACCGCCGATGACTTCAACTGGAGCCGCCGCCAGGGCTTCCGTGTAGTCCAGGCCGAAGAGTGCTGGCACAAGTCGCTGGAACCGCTGATGGCCGAAGTGCGCGAAAAGGTCGGCGGTGGCCCGGTGTACCTGTCGTTCGACATCGATGGCATCGACCCGGCCTGGGCTCCCGGCACCGGTACCCCGGAAATCGGCGGCTTGACCACCATCCAGGCGATGGAGATCATTCGCGGCTGCCACGGCCTGGACCTGATCGGCTGTGACCTCGTCGAAGTCTCCCCGCCTTACGACACCACCGGCAACACCTCGCTGCTCGGTGCCAACCTGCTGTTCGAGATGCTCTGCGTGCTACCGGGCGTAGTGCGTCGTTAATACCGCTATACCCCGGCAGGAGCCATGAGGGAGGGCCACAGAGGCCCGCCAACAACACGACAAGACCGCCGGGCGCCGTGAACCCGCCCGCGTGGTCGATCTCGCCATAATAAAGATAATCGGGAGACCCCCAATGGCCTTGGACATCATTGTTGTAATGATCTATACCGCCGGCATGCTCGGGCTTGGCTGGTACGGCATGCGGCGCGCGAAAACCCATGAGGACTACCTGGTGGCCGGGCGCAACCTCGGCCCGGTCCTGTACATGGGCACCATGGCCACCACCGTACTCGGTGGCGCTTCCACCGTCGGCACCGTACGCCTGGGCTACGTCCACGGCATCTCCGGCTTCTGGCTGTGCGCAGCCCTGGGCCTGGGCATCATCGCCCTCAACCTGTTGCTGGCCAAACCCTTGCTGCGCCTGCGCATCTTCACCGTGACCCAGGTGCTGGAACAGCGCTACAACCCGGCCGCACGCCAGGCCAGCGCCGTGATCATGCTGGCCTACGCAATGATGATCGGCGTTACCTCGACCCTGGCCATGGCCACCGTATTGCAGGTGCTGCTCGACCTGCCGTTCTGGGCCTCGCTGCTGCTGGGCGGTGGTGTGGTGGTGCTGTACTCGACCATTGGCGGCATGTGGTCGCTGACGCTGACCGACATCGTCCAGTTCGTGATCAAGACCGTCGGCCTGATGTTCATCCTGCTGCCTGTGTGCCTGTACAAGGCCGGTGGCTGGGACACCCTGGTGGCCAAGCTGCCGGCGGCCAGCTTCCAGCTGACCACCATTGGCTGGGACACCATCATCACCTACTTCCTGATCTACTTCTTCGGCATCCTCATCGGCCAGGACATCTGGCAGCGGGTGTTCACTGCCCGTGACGAGAAGGTCTGCCAGCGTGCCGGCACCACCGCCGGTGTGTACTGCATACTGTACGGCCTGGCCTGCGCCGCGATCGGCATGGCTGCGCATGTGCTGATGCCCGACCTGGCCAACCCGAACAATGCCTTTGCCGAGATGATCAAGACCACGCTGCCCGATGGCATCCGTGGCCTGCTGATGGCAGCGGCGCTAGCCGCCATGATGTCCACCGCCAGCGCCGGCCTGCTGGCTGCGTCCACCACCCTGACCGAAGACCTGCTGCCCAAACTGCGTGGCGGCAAGGCGTCGAGCCTGGGCGTCAGCCGCCTGTTCACCCTGCTCACCGGCCTGGTGGTGCTGGGCATTGCCCTGGTGGTGAACGATGTGATCAACGCCCTGACCCTGGCCTACAACCTGCTGGTCGGCGGTATGCTGATCCCGCTGATCGGGGCGATTTTCTGGAAGCGCGCTACCACCGCCGGGGCTATCGCCAGCATGTCGCTGGGCTTTGCCACCGCGCTGCTGTTCATGTTCAAGGATGGGCTGGAGGCCAATACGCCGATCTACTACAGCCTGGCGGTTGGTCTGGTGAGCTTTGTGGTGGTCAGCCTGATATCGCGTAAATCGGTGGCGGCGGTTAAGCTGGCCTGATAGGTCCCGGCTGCCTTTACTGGCCCTTTCGCGGGTAAACCCGCTCCTACAGGAATATCACAGGCCTCGAGTGCTGTGGGGTACCTGTGGGAGCGGGCAAGCCGGCGAAGAGGCCGGTACAGGCAACACACAACTGGCAGACACTAAAAGGCCGCTGCACCCACCCAGGTGCAGCGGCCTTTGTCTGTATCAGCGACGACGCGGTTGGCGTTTGCGCTGCTCTTCATCAGTCGGGATCGGCACCGGCTGCAAGGGTGGTGGAATCAGCCCCAAGGCGACAGCCAGGTCATGGAGCCAGTTGGACAGTGGTTTATTCATAATGCCCCCTTGACGGGTCAGCCTCACGGCAATTCAATCCTGCGATGTTTCATACAGATCATAGCCCTATGTCCTGTATTACGCATGCCTCTAAAGCTACAGATACGGGCCATTTTGATACGGATCAAGCCGTAACGGCGCATTCCGACGACTGGTTAATCGTTTCGCTTTGTTGCAGGTCGATCCAGGCCTGCAAATTTGCCCCGCGCATGCCCTGGCGCCACATCAACCAAGTGACCGCCTGATCGAACGGTGCCTGCAGCTGGTGCACCCGCACCCGGTCGCGCCCGGGCAGGCTGTCGAGCATCGACCTGGCCATCATCGCCACACCCGCGCCAGCGATCACGCAGGCCAGCATACTCTGGTACGACTCGATCTCCATCACCCTGCCCATGGGCGTATGGGCATGGGCATACCAGGCCTCCAGGCGCATACGGTACGAGCAGCCCTGGCGGAAGGTGAACACCGCCTTGCCGGCCACATCCTTGGCAGTGTGTACCGCAGGGTGCTCGGGGCTGGTGATCAGCACCAACTGCTCATCGCAAAGCGGCACGCCATCCAGCCCGGCCAGGCTCGGTGGCCCGTCCACCAGGGCCGCGTCCAAGGTGTGGTTGAGCAGGCCTTCCAGCAACTCGCCACTGGGCGCCGCACGCACCTGCAAGTTAACCGCCGGGTAGGCCTGGTGATAACGCGCCAGCAACCCCGGCAAATGGGTCGCCGCCGTGCTGTACATGGTCCCCAGCACGAAGTCCCCGGCCGGTTGGCCGCCCCGCACGGCGGCCAGCGCCTCGTCGCGCAAGGCTGACATGCGGTTGGCGTAATCCAGCAGCACCTTGCCCGCGGGCGACAGCTGCAGGCGCTGGCGCTCGCGCAGGAACAGCTCGACACCCAGTTGCTCTTCAAGCTGGCGCAAGCGCGTCGACAGGTTCGACGGCACCCGATGCAGGCGCTCTGCGGCGCGGGTGACCGAACCTTCCTCGGCCACGGCCTGGAAGATACGCAGTTGGCTGAATTCCACGGTATTCTCCAAAACAGAACAACTTGATCATCATTATTCAATTTTATTGAAAAAGAAACCGCCCTAACCTGCCAGCCATCGCTTACATCCGTGCAGGAGACTTGTCATGTCGCCACTCATTCAACTGCTGGCCAGCGCCGTGGCGCTGATGATGGCCATGGGCATCGGCCGTTTCGCCCTGACCCCGCAGCTGCCGCAACTGATCGCCGAAGGCCAGTTCGACCTGACGGTCGCCGGGCTGGTGGCCGCAGCCAACTACCTGGGTTACTTCATCGGCGCGGTAGATGCCATGTTCGCCCGCTCGCCGGGCCAGGTGCGCCTGCGCCTGCACGGCGGGCTGTGGCTTTGCGTACTGCTGACTCTGGCCTCATGGGCCGCAGACGGGTTCTGGAGCCACCTGCTGCTGCGCTTCGGCACCGGCGTGGCCAGCGCCTGGGGGCTGGTGATGATCACCAGCCTGAGCCAACAGGTGGCCAATGCCGACAACCGCCAGCGCCTGGGTGCCCTGGTGTTCGCGGGGCCCGGCCTGGGCATTGCGCTGACTGGTTTGCTGGCGCTGGTGGCGCATTTGTGGGGGCTCGGCTCGGCAGCACTGTGGCTGATCTATGCCGTGGCCGCGCTGGTGATGCTGCTGGCGGTGCGGCCTTGGCTGCCCAGGGCGCTGCAAGCCGCGCCGGTATCGCCCGCTGCACACCTAGGCCCGACCCGAAGTGTCGGCATCGGTCGCCTGGGGCTGGTATATGCGCTGTATGGCGTAGGTTACATCCTGCCGGCCACCTTCCTGTCGCAGATGGCCAACCAGCAGTTCCACGGGCAGTGGCTCGCAGACCTGTTCTGGCCGGCATTCGGCCTGGCGGCGGCGCTGGGGGTTCTGCTCGTGAGCCTGCGGCGTGGCGGCCGAACCGCGACCTGGCTCACCGCCACCCTGTGGCTGCAGGGGCTGGGTGTGCTGGCCTGCCTGATGGGCGGAGGTGTCGGGCTGGCGTTGGGCGTGGTGCTGTGTGGCGGGCCGTTCCTGGCCTGCATGCAACTGGTGATGCAACGTTCGCGGGAGCTGGCGCCGCATGCCACGCAGCGCAATGCCGGGCTGCTGACAGCCTGTTTTGCCCTGGGGCAGTTGAGTGGGCCGCTGCTGGCTGCGGTCAGCAGCCATTACAGCGGCGGGTTGCAGCCTGCGCTGATGGTGGCTGCGGGTGGGTTGGTGGTGGCTGGGGGGCTGGTGCTGTTTGGCAGCTCTGCACAGCAGGGCAACGCCTGTCAGGCCAAGGCTGCATCCTGAATCGTGACTGTCTGTGCCGGCCTCTTCGCGGGCTCGCCCGCTCCCACAGGGGCCGCAAAATCTTCAAGACCTGTGCAGTACCTGTGGGAGCGGGCAAGCCCGCGAAGAGGCCGGTACAGGTTATCGATCATCCCACAATCCGCCGCAATTGCTGCTTGACCCAAGGCTCGGCACTCACCAGCACCACCCCCAGCAGCACCATCAACGCACCAACCACAAAGTTCAGGCTAAGCGGCTCATCCAGCAACAAAACGCCAAAGGTCACCCCGAACAGCGGGGTGATGAACGAGAACACTGCCAGGTTCGACGCCAGGTATTTGCGCAGCAACCAGAACCAGGTCAGGTAGCTGATGAACGACACCACAATCCCCTGGAACAGCACGCTGCCCATCGCCAGCGGCGTCAGCGTCACCGCGCCGATCTGGCCGCTGAGCAAGGCAATCAGCAGCAACCCGGCAAAGCCCACCGCCAGCTGATAGAACAGGGTCAGGGTCGCTGGTGCTTCCGACAGCCGCGAGCAGCGCACCACCACCGTGGTCGCCCCCCAGGCCAGCCCGGCGATCACGCCAAAGGCATCCCCCAGCAGGGTGCGGCCATCCATGTGCTCGAACGACATGCCGCCGGCAAACGCCATGGCAATACCGCCGAAGGCCAACAGGATCCCAAGCCATTGCAGCAGCCGCAGGCGTTCGCTGGGCAGCCTGAAATGCAGGCCCAACGCGGTGAACACCGGCGCGGTATAGAGGAACACCGACATGTGCGCCGCCGAGGTCAGCTTCAGCCCCTCGGCAATGAACAGGAACTCCAGGCCGAACAACCCGCCCGCCACCACCCCGGCACGCCAGGTGCTGCCGACCTGCTCCCAGCCCCCGCGCCAGCACAGCATCAGGCCCACCAGGACGGCGGCGATGCCGTTGCGCAGGGCCGCCTGCATCACCGGCGCGATATCGATGGCAGCAGTCTTGATCAGGACCTGCTGGCAGCCCCAGATCAGGCACAGCCCCAGCATCACCTGAAAGGCAAAGGCATCAGGGTTCTTGCGGGCCGCGCTCATGAGCGGGCCTCTGCGGTGGTCATTGGCATGGGCGAGGGCTCGGCAGTTATTCAGGAACTACCGATTATCGGGTTTCCATGGCCGCCCTTGCCAGCCTCAAAACGACCTCAGGCGATCTGTGCCTTCGCCGACACCTGCTCGAAGGTGGTTTCATCCAGCGCATCCTCTTGCTCGTCCAGCACCTGGCGCGGGTGCTCGAAGCCGGGGATGCTGCTGTCGATCAGGCTCATCAACCGCGAGCCACGTTCGGTCAGCACGAAATTCTCGCCATTACCGCCATCTTCTTCGGGTCGGGTTTCGATGAAGCCACGCTCGAACAACAGCCTCTCGTACTCGCAGGCACGGGTTTTCAGGTGGTCCAGGTCGCCCACCGGCTCCCCCTTGGCAGCCAGTGCCGCAGCGTGTTGCTCGGCATAGGGGCGTGGCGTGAAGCTGTGACCGGCGCCGTTCTGCACCTCGTGCAGCAAACGCTCGATCAGGTCCCAGTCGTAGGCGATGCTCATGGCTACGGGCTCCTGCTGTGGACGGAAGGTGTACACAGGTTGGGACCTGCCGAGGTTGCCCGGCGTTCCGAAATATCTCAGCGCTGGCGTTGATGTGCTTGCATGTACTGGCGCAGCAACTGGCTCACAAGGCCAGGTCAGTTGCCCAACTGGGGACAGGCTGACCATGAAGTGCCACCGGTCGAAGGCGCTGAACTAACGGCCAGGCACATGCCTCCACCGGGCATCACCACCGCCGGAGGTAGAAGGATGAAACTGCTGCTGCCCATTGCCTGTGCCACTGCCCTGTCCTGCGCCCTGCCCGCCTGGGCCTGCACACCGGAAGAAGCAACGCAGAAACGCGAAGAGCTGGCCGGGTTGGTCACCCAGTTGACCGAGCAGAACCCGCAGAAGGCCAAGGAGATCAATGACGAGCTTCAAGGGATGGAGCTGGGCACGGCTAGCAAGGATTTGCCCGACAAGTGTCAGCTGATCGACAAGCGGATCAAGGAGTTGAAAGAGGCGGAGAAAAAGGCTGAATAGAGGTCGCCTGTGCTGGCCCCTTCGCGGGCACGCCCGCTCCCACAGGGATAACACAGCCTTCGATATCTGTGATTATCCTGTGGGAGCAGGCGTGCCCGCGAAGAAACCAACAGCGCTACTGAAGGTTACTCAGCCGCAGGCTTGCGCTTTTTCAGCGGCGCCAGGCCGTCGGCGCTGGCCAGCGGTGCATTGGCCTTCGGCTTTGCGGTTGGCTTGCGCTTGGCGGCCGCCTTCTTGTCACCGGTCTTCTTCTCGACCTTTTTCTTCTTGCTGCCAGCCGCCTTGCCCGAGGCCTTGACCTTCTTAGGCCCGTTGTAGGTGCCCTTCACTTCCTTGATCACCCGGCGCTCGAACTGCTGCTTGAGGTAGCGCTCGATGCTCGACATCAGGTTCCAGTCGTTGTGGGTGATCAGCGAGATCGCCAGGCCTTCGCCACCGGCACGGCCGGTACGGCCCACGCGGTGCACGTACTCGTCACCGCTGCGCGGCATGTCGAAGTTGATCACCAGGTCCAGGCCGTCGATGTCCAGGCCACGGGCCGCAACGTCGGTAGCCACCAGCACCTTGGAGCTGCCCTGCTTGAAGCGGTCCAGGGCCAGCTTGCGGTCCTTCTGGTCCTTCTCGCCGTGCAGCACGAAGGCCTTCACGTCCTTGGCCACCAGGTGGCCGTAGATGCGGTCGGCCAAGGCGCGGGTGTTGGTGAAGATGATCGCCTTGTCGAAGGTTTCGTTGGCCAGCAGCCACTGCACGATCTGCTCTTTGTGCTGGTCGTGGTCGGCGGTGATGATCTGCTGGCGGGTGCCTTCGGCCAGCTGCGAGACGCTGTTGAGCATCAGGTGCTCTGGGTCTTTCAGCACCTTGCCGATGATGTCGCGCAGGGCCGCACCACCGGTGGTGGCGGAGAACAGCAGGGTCTGCTGGCGGTTCTCGCACTCCTTGCACAGGCGCTCCATGTCCTCGGCGAAGCCCATGTCGAGCATGCGGTCGGCTTCGTCGAGGATCAGCACCTGTACGTGGGACAGGTCGAGGTTGCCGGCATTGAGCTGCTCGAGCAGGCGGCCCGGGGTGCCGATCAGCACGTCCGGCACCTTGCGCAGCATGGCGGCCTGTTCCTTGAAGTCTTCACCGCCGGTAACCAGGCCCGACTTGATGTAGGTGAACTGCGAGAACAGCTGTACCTGCTTGAGGGTCTGCTGGGCCAGCTCACGGGTCGGCAGCAGGATCAGCGCGCGGATCTCGACGCGGCGTTCGCGCAGGTCGACCAGGCGGTTGAGCAACGGCAGCACGAAGGCCGCGGTCTTGCCGCTGCCGGTCTGCGCGGTCACGCGCAGGTCACGCCCTTGCAGGGCCAGGGGGATGGCCGCGGCCTGCACCGGGGTTGGCTCGACAAAGTTAAGCTCGGCCACGGCTTTAAGCAGGCGTTCGTGCAGGGCGAATTGGGAGAACACGGAGGTAACCTCAGGCAAGTGCGGAAAATTCAGTTGCATAGGGTAACGTTTTCTGCCGCCTTAGCCGAATTTCTTTTGGCAACTTTGTCGCCATCCGCGCTCTAATGGCGCTTCGTTTGGCAACAAAGACTGTACGCAAGCCCATGGATATCCAACGAATCTGGCGCGACTCCCTCGACCTGTGGGGCACCCTTGACCAACATCCGATGCTGCACGCGGCCATCGGCCTGGCGGTGCTGCTGCTCATTTCCCTGGTCATCGGCCGCCTGGCACGCTTCCTGGTGTTGCACGGCGCCCGCCTGCTGGCCCGCCAGCCAGCGCTGAAGTGGCTGGACGACCTGCGCAACAACAAGGTTTTCCACCGCCTGGCACAGACCACGCCGTCACTGGTGCTGCAGTTCGGCCTGAAACTGGTGCCCGAGCTGTCCGACACTGCCCAGCACTTCCTCGGCAATGTCGCCCTGGCCTTTACCCTGCTGTTCATGACCATGGCGCTGTCGTGCCTGCTGGATGCCCTGCTCGACATCTACGCCCGCACCGAACACGCCCGCACCCGCTCGATCAAGGGTTACGTGCAACTGGCCAAGATGATGCTGTGGATCTTCGCCTCCATCGTCATCGTCGCCACCCTGATCGACCGCTCGCCGCTGTTGCTGCTGTCGGGCCTGGGCGCCATGTCGGCGGTGCTGCTGTTGGTGTACAAGGACACCCTGCTGTCGTTCGTCGCCAGTGTGCAGCTGACCAGCAACGACATGCTGCACGTGGGCGACTGGATCGAAATGCCCCAGGTGGGTGCCGATGGCGATGTGGTGGACATCACCCTGCACACGGTGAAGGTGCAGAACTTCGACAAGACCATTGTCTCCATCCCCACCTGGCGCCTGATGAGCGAGTCGTTCCGCAACTACCGCGGCATGCAGCAGTCCGGTGGCCGACGCATCAAGCGCAGCCTGTTCATCGACGCGGCTGGCGTGCGGTTCCTGACTCGCGAGGAAGAACAGCGCCTGAGCCAGGTCAGCCTTCTGCGCGACTATCTGGCGGGCAAGCGCCAGGAACTGCAAAGCTGGAACGAAGCCCTGGGGCCAGTGGCCGAGCTGTCGGCCAACCGCCGCAAGCTGACCAACATCGGCACCTTCCGGGCGTTCGCCCTGGCCTACCTGAAGAACCACCCCAACGTGCACCCGAACATGACCTGCATGGTGCGGCAGATGCAGACCACCGCCGAGGGCGTGCCGCTGGAGATCTACTGCTTTACCACCACCACCGTGTGGGCCGATTACGAGCGGATTCAGGGGGATATCTTCGATTATCTGCTGGCGGTGTTGCCGGAGTTTGGCTTGAGCCTGTATCAGCAGCCAAGTGGCAACGACATGCGGGTGGGGTTGAGCGGGCGTGTATCGCAAGAGCCTGTGCCGCGTCGGCTGGAAGACATGAGCGAGGCTTGAGATTGCCTGGGCTGCTTCGCAGCCCATCGCCGGCAA
This sequence comes from Pseudomonas sp. 13159349, assembly GCF_013305685.1. Lineage (NCBI taxonomy): Bacteria > Pseudomonadati > Pseudomonadota > Gammaproteobacteria > Pseudomonadales > Pseudomonadaceae > Pseudomonas > Pseudomonas sp. 13159349. The sequence goes on from NZ_CP045553.1 coordinate 4,348,877, forward strand.
GCCAGCTCCCACAGGTACTGCACACGTCTCGAATTTTGCGCGGTGCCTGTGGGAGCTGGCTTGCCGGCGATGGGCCGCAAAGCGGCCCCTTTCCGTGTCAGGGCCGAGTCAGGGGTGCGCATTCATGGTTGTCGAAAGCCGGTTGCTCTCGCGCCCATGGACCATGCAGTACAGCGCACCGGCCAGGATCAACCCCATCGCCCAACTGATGTCCGCCCCCAGCCACTCGGCCACGAAGCCCGTGTAGAACGACAGCTTCATGAACGGGATGGTACCGATGATCGACACGGCGTACACCGCCAGGCTTCGACGATTGAAGCAGCCATAACGCCCCTTGGAGTCATACAGCGCCCCCACATCATAGTGGCCTCGGCATACCCAGTAGTAATCCACCAGGTTGATGGCGCTCCATGGGATCAACAGGTACAGCTGGCCGATCAGGATGTCGGCAAAGAACGTATCGAAATTGTATTGGGTGGCGATGGCGATCAGCGTTGCCGCTGCGGTCAGGCCAGCCATTACCAAGGCCTTGGCCGTCGCGGTCACGCGCCGGATGGTCTTGAAGGCACCAAAGATGGTGACCGACGACATGTAGGCGCTGTACAGACACAGCACGTTGTACTGGATCACCCCCAGCGCTATCACCGCCAGCGCCAACGGCGCCCACGGGCCGAACAACGCGGCAATGGCTGTGGCCGGGTCATGCCCCAGTGCCGACGGCAATGCCACTGCCACCAGCGCGCCCAGTGCCATCATGGCGAAGGAGCCCAGCGCACAACCGCAATAGGTGGCCCAGAACGTGGCGCGTGGGTTGACGTTGGCCGGCAGGTAGCGCGAGTAATCGGCTACATAGGGGCCATACCCCAGCGTCCAGGAGGCCGACTGGGCCACGATCAGGTTGAAGGCGGTGAACGAGAAGCCGGTACTCACTGCCGTCGTGGTTGCCATGTCGCCGGGGTGCAGCAGGATCAGCACCAGGGCGCCGGCAAAAACCAGTGTGGACAACAGGCTCATCCACGCGCCCAGGCGGTGGATCAGCTCGTAGCCGACAAAGCCGATGACAAAGGTCAGCAAGCCGACCACCACGATCGCCTGGTCATCGCTCATGGGCACCAGCGCCTGCAAGGCATTGCGCATCAGCACGCCGCTGGCGGCGAGGAACAGGACTGCGGCCATGACCATCACCAGCAGAGGGAGCGCGGCACCATGGACACCGAACTGGGCCCGGCTCTGGATCATCTGTGGCACGCCCAGGTGAGGCCCCTGGGCAGAGTGCGCGGCCATGAACACGGTACCGATGAGGTTGCCGACCAGCAGGCCCAACAAGGTCCAGCCAAGGCTTAGCCCCGATGCAATGCCCAGGGTGCCGACCATCAGCGCGGTTATCTGGAAGTTGGAGCTGAACCAGATAGTGAACAATCGTTTAGGCGTGCCATAACGCTCTGCGTGTGGGACAAATTCGATACTTCGCGTTTCTAGCTTCACGCCGGTCTCCCGATTTTGTTTCCCTGATTATCGGGTAGGGACCGGCGGAATTTGGGTTCAGTAACGAACGCGTCATAGCTGACTGCGCCATGGCTTGCTTGATAACGTCAGGGTACCCAGGCGGCTCATCCACACCGACGCCAGGATCACCGCCGCGCCGATGAACAGCCTGCCCAATGGCTCGTCCTGGTTCCAGATCAGCAGATTGAGCAGCAACCCTACCGGCACATGCAGGTTGTTCATCACCGCCAGCGTCCCGCCCGAAACCATGCATGCGCCCTTGTTCCACCAGTACAGCCCCAGCGCCGTCGGGCACAGGCCCAGGAACAGCAGCACCAGCCACTGCACATCGGTGGTCGGCAGGTGCTGGGCGTTGCCAAACAGCAGGAAGGCCGGCAATACCACGATCAACGCGCCCAGGTAGAAGTAGCCAAAGCGCTTGTAGTGCGGCAGGTCGCTGGGGTGGCGTGCGACCAGGTGGCGATAAAGCACCTGCCCGGCGGCATAGGTGAAGTTGGCCAGTTGCAGCAGCAGGAAGCCGATGAAGAACTCGCCGCTGATGGTATCGAAGCGGATCACTGCAGCACCGGCCACCGCCACTAGCGCTGCCACCAGGGCCCAGGGGTTGAAGCGCCGGTTCATGGCGTCTTCGATCAGCGTCACGTGCAACGGCGTGAGAATGGTGAACAGCAGCACCTCCGGCACGGTGAGCACGCGAAAGCTCAGGTACAGGCAGACGTAGGTGATGCCGTACTGCAGCGCGCCGATCAGCAGCATCGAGCGCATGAAGCGCGGCTCGACCTGGCGCCAGCGGGTCAGCGGCAGGAACACCAGGCCAGCCAGCACCACGCGCGCGAGCACGGCAAAGTAGCTGTCGACGTGCCCGGCCAGGTACTCGCCGATCAGGCTGAAGGAAAACGCCTGGATCAGCGCGACGATTATCAGGTAGCCCATGGTTGCCTCTCGTGGATCAAGGCCGCGACCTTAGCGGGTTGCGGCAAATGAGTTCAACCATGAGGAATGTAAGGGCTGTGCCGGCCTCTTCGCAGGCTTGCCCGCTCCCACAGGGATATCACAGTACCTGAGACCTGCGGTGTACATGTGGGAGCGGGCAAGCCCGCGAAGAGGCCGGCACAGGCACCTACAAAATTTCTGGCATAAAAAAGCCCGGCCATGCAGGCCGGGCAGGTACACCCAAAGGAGCAACAACAGGTGTCAGGGTTGGGAATTCGCTAAGCCTCAGGCCACCGCCGCCAGCTTGGCCTTGGCCTGGTTGACGCCCTTCTCGTGGAAGTCAGCGCTCATGTTCAGGCCTTCGGCATGGATGAAGTCGACATCGTGGATGCCGATGAAGGCCATTACCTGGCGCAGGTACGGTTCCTGGTGGTCGCTGGTGGCACCGGCGTGGATGCCGCCACGGGCAGTCAGGACGATGGCGCGCTTGCCGGTCAGCAAGCCCTGCGGGCCGGTGGGGGTGTACTTGAAGGTGATGCCGGCACGCAGCACATGGTCCAGCCAGGCCTTCAGGGTGCTGGGGATGGTGAAGTTGTACATCGGCGCGGCCATCACCAGCACGTCGGCGGCGAGCAGTTCATCGGTCAGTTCGTTGGAGCGGGCCAAGGCGTCCAGTTCCGCCGCACTGCGCTGTTCTTCGGGCTTCATCCAGCCACCCAGAAGGTTGGCGTCCAGGTGCGGCACCGGGTTCACGGCCAGGTCGCGCACACTGATCTGATCGGCCGGGTGGGCGGCCTGCCACTGCTGGATGAAATCACGGGTCAGCTGACGGGAAACGGAATCCTGCTGGCGGGCGCTGCTTTCGATGATCAGTACGCGGGACATTGGGGTGCCTCCATCGGCAAAAAGGGTTGCGATTCGATGGAGGTGAGATTACGGGTTGACCCATCGATAAAAAAGCGTAAAAAATGGGTTCAATCTATCGATTTATCAGTTTATTCTGCACTGCAGTTCAAGGCGATCCGAAGTTTGATGATCTGTCGGTTGAACTTGGCAGTGACATCGACGCTTTTACCGGCCGGTACGTTCACCCGGCGCACCCTTGGTGCCTCGGGGCCATTGCGGAAGGTCACCTTGCACGCGGCCGGTACCTGCCCATAGTTGTTGAGGGTGATGGCGCCAATGTCATAAGCCGTGTCATAGGCGGTGTAGTCGAGCTTTACCCCGGTCAGTTCCTTCTCAACGTCGATGGGATAAGCCATGGCCCCGAGGGGCAGGCACATCAGTATTGCCGCACAACATTTCTTCATGGGCCGCTCTCCTTGAAAGAGCGCAGCTTAGGACAACAGGAGCGAAAGATGAAAGCGCCGCGCGTAACCCTTGACCAGTGGCGAACCCTGCAGGCAGTGGTCGATCACGGCGGGTTTGCCCAGGCCGCCGAGGCACTGCACCGCTCGCAGTCATCGGTCAGTTACACCGTGGCCCGCATGCAGGAGCAACTGGGCGTGCCGCTGCTGCGTATCGACGGCCGCAAGGCGGTGCTCACCGAGGCCGGCAATGTGCTGCTGCGCCGTTCGCGCCACCTGGTCAAACAGGCCAGCCAGCTCGAAGACCTTGCCCACCACATGGAGCAGGGCTGGGAAGCCGAGGTACGCCTGGTGGTCGATGCCGCCTACCCCAGTGCCCGCCTGGTCCGCGCCCTGGCCGCGTTCATGCCGCAGAGCCGTGGCTGCCGGGTGCGCCTGCGTGAAGAAGTGCTGTCTGGCGTCGAGGAAGTGATGCACGAAGGCATCGCCGACCTGGCCATCAGCAGCTACAGCATCGGCGGCTACCTGGGCGCCGAACTGAGCGCGGTAGAGTTCGTCGCTGTCGCCCACCCCGAACACAGCCTGCACCGCCTGGGCCGCGAACTTACCTTCCAGGACCTGGAAAGCCAGTTGCAGGTGGTAATCCGCGACTCCGGCCGCGCCCAGCCGCGCGATGTCGGCTGGCTGGGTGCCGAGCAACGCTGGACCGTCGGTAGCCTGGGCACTGCTGCTACCTTCGTCAGCAGCGGCCTGGGCTTTGCCTGGCTGCCCCGCCACATGATCGAGCGTGAGCTACGCGAAGGCGTGCTCAAGCCGTTGCCGCTGGATCAGGGTGGCAGCCGCCACCCACTGTTCTACCTTTATTCGAGCAAAGAGAAGACCTTGGGCCCGGCTACGCAGATTCTCATCGACCTGCTGCGCAATTTCGACACCGCGCCACTGGACGTGCCCTTCGCTGCCCCCCCGCAAGCCTGAGAGGACCGCGCCCATGGCCTATTTCGAACACGAAGGATGCACACTGCATTACGAGGAATACGGCCAGGGCGAACCCCTGGTATTGCTCCATGGCCTGGGCTCCAGCTGCCAGGACTGGGAGCTGCAGGTGCCGGTGCTCAGCCGCCACTACCGGGTAATCCTCATGGACATCCGCGGCCACGGCCGCTCCGACAAGCCACGCGACGGCTACCAGATCGCCACCTTCAGTGCCGACCTGCTGGCCCTGCTCGAACACCTGCACACCGGCCCCGTGCACATCGTCGGCCTGTCCATGGGTGGCATGGTCGCCTTCCAGTTCGCTGTCGACCACCCGCAGTGGCTGCGCAGCCTTTGCATCGTCAACAGCGCCCCCGAGGTCAAGCGCCGCACTCGCAGTGACTGGGTATGGTGGCTCAAGCGCTGGGGCCTGGCGCGCCTGCTCAGTGTCGAAACGGTCGGCAAGGGCCTGGCCGAGCGGCTGTTTCCCAAACCGCAGCAGGCCGAACTGCGGCACAAGATGGCCCAGCGCTGGGCACGCAACGACAAGCGTGCGTACCTCAAGAGTTTCGACGCCATCGTCGACTGGGGCGTGCAGGAACGCATCGGCCAGGTTCACTGTCCTACCCTGGTGATCGCCGCCGACCAGGATTACACCCCGATACAACTGAAAGAACGCTACGTCGCCCTGATGCCTCACGCCAGGCTGGTGGTCATCGACGATTCCCGGCACGCTACACCCCTCGACCAACCCGAGGTCTTCAACCAGACCCTGCTGCAGTTCCTTGCAGCCGCTTCCACCTCTCAAGGATCTTTGAGCCCATGCTGAAAAAACTCCTGCTCACCGCCTGCTCGGTCGCCTTCGCCACCAGCGTCATGGCCTCCGACAAGACCCCGCACGTACTGCTGGACACCAGCTTCGGCCAGGTCGAAATCGAGCTGAATGCCGAGAAGGCACCGATCAGTACCAAGAACTTCCTCGAATACGTCGACAGCGGCTTCTACAACAACACCATCTTCCACCGTGTAATCCCGGGCTTCATGGTCCAGGGCGGCGGCTTCACCGACCAGATGGTGCAGAAGAACACCCGAGCCCCGATCACCAACGAAGCCGGCAACGGCCTGCAGAACACCCGTGGCACGCTGTCCATGGCCCGTACCCAGGACCCGGACTCGGCCACCAGCCAGTTCTTCATCAACGTGGCCGACAACGACTTCCTCAACCCTGGGCGTGACCGTGGCTATGCCGTATTCGGCAAGGTGACCAAGGGCATGGAAGTGGTCGACCAGATCGTCAATTCGCCGACCACCATCAAGAAAGGCATGCGCGATGTACCGGCCGATCCGGTCTACATCAAGTCGGCCAAACGCATCGACTGACCGCAGGCTTCACAGGGACGTGAAACCGCCTGAGGGTCGGATGAAACAGGAGTGTCGTCACCCATGCTGTACCGCCGTTTCGAGCAGTTGATCGATATCTTCCGCGACGCGCCCAGCGAGTCGCCACCCGGCCAGGTCTGGCCGTTCTACCTGTACTACCTGCGCCAGGTGTGGCCAAGTTTTGTCGCCCTGCTGGTGGTGGGCCTGGTCGCCTCGCTGATCGAGGTGGCGATGTTCAGCTACCTCAGCCGCATCATCGACCTGGCACAGGGCACGCCCAATGCCAGTTTCTTCAGCGAACACAGCGGCGAACTGATCTGGATGCTGGTGGTGATCCTGCTGCTGCGCCCGGTGTTCTTCGGCCTGCACGACCTGCTGGTGCACCAGACCATCAACCCCGGCATGACCAGCCTGATCCGCTGGCAGAACCACACCTATGTACTCAAGCAGAGCCTGAACTTCTTCCAGAGCGACTTCGCCGGGCGCATCGCCCAGCGCATCATGCAGACCGGCAACTCACTGCGAGACTCTGCGGTGCAGGCGGTGGATGCGCTATGGCACGTGCTGATCTACGCCATCACCTCGCTGGTGCTGTTCGCCGAGGCCGACTGGCGCCTGATGCTGCCGCTGCTGCTATGGATCGCCGGCTACATCGCCGCGCTGTTCTACTTCGTCCCCCGGGTGAAGGAGCGTTCGGTGATTTCCTCCGATGCCCGCTCCAAGCTGATGGGCCGCATCGTCGACGGCTACACCAACATCGCCACCCTCAAGCTGTTCGCCCACACCGACTTCGAGCAGCAGTACGCGCGCGAAGCGATCCGCGAACAGACAGAGAAAACCCAGCTGGCCGCGCGCGTGGTCACCAGCATGGACGTGGTCATCACCACCCTAAATGGCCTGCTGGTGGTCGCCACCACAGGCCTGGCGCTGTGGCTGTGGAGCCAGTCGCTGATCACCGTCGGCGCCATCGCCCTGGCCACCGGCCTGGTGATCCGCATCGTCAACATGTCGGGCTGGATCATGTGGGTGGTCAACGGCATCTTCGAGAACATCGGCATGGTCCAGGACGGCCTGCAGACCATCGCCCAGCCGGTCACCGTCACCGACCGGCCCAACGCACCGGCGCTCAAGGTCAGCCGCGGTGCGGTGCGTTTCGATGATGTGGACTTCCATTACGGCAAGGCCGCCAACGTGATCGAAGGGCTCAGCCTGGACATACGCCCGGGCGAGAAGATCGGCCTGATCGGCCCGTCGGGGGCAGGCAAGTCGACCCTGGTCAACCTGCTGCTGCGGCTGTATGACGTGCAGGGTGGGCGCATTCTCATCGACGGCCAGGACATTGCCGAGGTAAGCCAGGCCAGCCTGCGCGCGCAGATCGGCATGATCACCCAGGACACCTCGCTGCTGCACCGCTCGATCCGTGACAACCTGCTGTATGGCCGCCCCGATGCCAGCGAGGCCGCGCTTCATGAAGCGGTGCGCCGGGCCCGCGCCGACGAGTTCATCCCGCAGCTGTCGGACGCTCAGGGGCGCACCGGTTTCGATGCCCATGTGGGCGAGCGCGGGGTCAAGCTGTCGGGCGGCCAGCGCCAGCGCATCGCCATTGCCCGGGTGCTGCTGAAGAATGCACCGATCCTGATCATGGACGAGGCCACTTCGGCGCTGGACTCGGAGGTAGAGGCAGCAATCCAGGAAAGCCTGGAGACGCTGATGCAGGGCAAGACGGTGATCGCGATTGCCCACCGGCTTTCCACCATCGCCCGGATGGACCGGCTGGTGGTGCTGGACAAGGGGCGGATTGTCGAGAGTGGCAGCCACAGTGAACTGCTGGAGCAGCAAGGCTTGTATGCCCGGTTGTGGCATCACCAGACCGGGGGGTTTGTCGGGGTCGACTGATTTCCTGTGCCGGCCTCTTCGCGGGCTCGCCCGCTCCCACAGGATCACCACATGCCTTGAAAACTGTGCCGTACCTGTGGGAGCGGGCAAGCCCGCGAAGAGGCCGGCACAGGCAATATGAATGGATCAGTCCCGACGATAGGGCAACATCCCCCTGGCTTCCTCGGCATACGCCCGCACCCCTTCCCGTTCCTGCGCCAGAAAATCCTCCACCGCCCGCCGCAGCCCCGGGTGCAGCAGGTAGTGCCACGACCGCGTCAGCACCGGCTCGAACCCTCGAATCAGCTTGTGCTCCCCCTGTGCCCCGGCATCGAAACGCTGCAGCCCTTCGGCAATGGCAAAGTCCATGCCCTGGTAGAAACAGGTTTCGAAGTGCAGCCGGTCGAACTCGTCCAGGCACCCCCAATAACGGCCAAACAGGCTGTCGCCCCCCACCAGGCTCAGGGCCATGGCCACATCACGGCCACCCTGCCGCGCCATCACCACGCGCAACGCTTCGGGCATGCGCTCGGCAAGCAGGCTGAAGAACTCGCGTGTCAGGTAGGGCGCACGGCGGCGCACCGCGTAGGTATTGGCGTAGCAGCGATAGACGAAATCCCACTGCGCCTCATCCAGTTCATCTCCACGGTACCAGCGGAACTCGATACCGTGCCCGGCCACCTGTTCACGCTCCTTGCGCATCTGCTTGCGCTTGCGCGAACTCAGGCTGTCGAGAAAATCCTGAAAGTCACGATAGCCATGGTTGCGCCAATGAAACTGGCAGCCCAGGCGCTCCATCCAGCCCGGCAGGCCGGCCAGCTGCTCGTCCAGCGCCGGCTCGGTGAAATTGATGTGCGCGCCAGACAGCCCGCCCTTGGCCAGGTACTCCGGCAAAGCCTGCAGCACCAGCAGGCCATCGGCTGGGTCGGCGGCGAGCAGGCGCGGGCCGCTGACCGGGCTGAACGGCACGGCACCGAGCAGCTTGGGGTAGTAGGCAATGCCGGCCCGCTCACAGGCATCGGCCCAGCCATGGTCGAACACGTACTCGCCAAACGAGTGCCATTTGCGGTACGCCGGCAGCAGCGCCCGTACCCGCCCGTCACGTTCCAGCACCAGGTGCTCGGCGGCCCAGCCGGTGTTGCGCGCCACGCTGCCGCTGTCCTCCATGGCGCTGAGAAACGCATGGCGTAAAAACGGTTGGCCAGCGGGCACCAGGGCATCCCAGGTGGCCGCCGGAAGATCACGCAAATGAGCAAGGCTGTACAGGCTGGTCACGGTTTCGGCTCGCTGTTTCAAGGTACCCAGTATCCCCAAGGAAGGCCCGCCACTCAAATCACGATAGCCGGGACAGATCCTTTTATTCTCAATTACTTAACCGCAGTGCCACCAATTCGACATTAATCTGTCATTCGCCCCCGCAATACTTGCGCCTGTTTTCCGGAACCCCAGAACCTGTCTATTCAGGCCCTTTCCGAAGACATGCCAACACAGGGGCGGGCGCTTGAGCCTCCCCATCTTATTCAACAGGGAGAACCTTATGCGTCTTGTTTCTACACTTACCGGAGTGAGCCTCACCGGCATGATGCTGGCTCTGAGTACTCCGGCCAGTGCAGCTGTCGACGCCAAGCTGCTCGAAATGCTCCGCGCCAATGGCTCGATCAACCAGGCGCAGTACAACGAACTGCAGGCGGACCTGGCTCAAGAAACCAAGGAAAAGGCCGCTCAGAAAGCTCAGTCCGAACGGATGAGCTCCTTTGAACAGAAAGTGGCATGGGCCGCCAAGACCCAGGTCAAGGGTGATGTGCGCCTGCGTTACGAAGACGTCAACGTCGACGACCCGAACAGCAGCAGCGGCAACCAGGACCGCCAGCGCGTGCGTGCCCGTGTCGGCTTCTACAGCGAAATCAACCCGCAGGTCGACGCGGGCATCCGTATCGCCACCGGCAGCAGTGCCGACCGCCGTTCGACCAACCAGAGCTTCGACAACTACTTCGACAAGAAGTCGCTGTGGGTCGACCAGGCCTACCTCGACTGGCACCCGACTGCAGTTCCCAACCTGCACCTGATTGGCGGCAAGATGGCGCAGCCATGGGTGAGCATGGGCGACATCATCTGGGACAGCGACATCAACCCGGAAGGCGTGGCAGCCACCTACAAGACCGACCTGGGCGGGGCCGAGGTGTTCGCCAGCGCCGGTCAGTACACCCTCAAGGACAACGTCGATGGCGACGGCGTGCAATACAAGCATGACGCACAGGTCTATCACGGCCAGTTGGGCGCCAAATTCGCCCCGGCAGACGTGCTCAAGCTGACCGTAGGTGCCAGTATCTATGGCTACGACAACGACAAGGAAGCCACCATCCTGCAGTCGTTCGGCAACACCACCAACGAGTTCAACCTCGTGGAAGGCTTCGGCCAGCTGGACTTCACCGGCTTTGCCATCCCGCTCTCTGCTTACGGTCAGTATGTGAAAAACACCGAGAGCACCGATGGCGAAGACCAGGCCTGGTTGGCGGGCCTGAAAACCAAGGTCGGCGCCTGGAGCCTGGACTACAACTACCGCGACGTGCAGCGTAACGCCGTGGTCAGCCTGTTCACCGACTCTGACTTTGGCAACGGCTTTACCGGTTCGCGCGGGCACAAGTTCAAGGTCGGATATGAAATCGACAAGAACTTCTCCCTGGGCGCTGCCTACCTGATGGCCAAGACCGACCTGTCGCAGTTGCCCAACAGCGATGCCGATGTAGATACCCTGCAGGTAGACCTGGAAGCCAAGTTCTAAGCGAAACCCTGCACTGCTTCACCTGAAGCGGGAAATGCCGACCCCATCCGGCGTTTCCCGCTTTTTTTGTCTGTGAAATTGCAGGGGGCTGCCATGCAGCCCATTCGCAGCACAAGGCTGCTCCTACAGGGGAATGCGAACCCTGCAACCGGCGCGTTCTCCTGTAGGAGCAGCCTTGTGCTGCGAATGGGCCGCAAAGCGGCCCCGATATTTCGAAGCAATCAGCGCTTGCGCAGGATCACGCTACCAATCGAATACCCCGCACCAAACGAGCTCAACACCCCCAGCGAGCCCTTGGCCAAGTCGTCCTGGTACAGGTGGAAGGCAATCACCGACCCCGCCGAACTGGTGTTGGCATAGCGATCGAGAATCACCGGTGCATCCTCTTCGGCCACTTCACGCCCCAGCAGCTTCTTGACGATCAGGTGGTTCATGCTGAGGTTGGCCTGGTGCAGCCAGAAGCGTTTCACATCGCTTGGTTGCAGCCCGTTTTCCTGCAGGTGCTCACCGATCAGCTCGGCCACCTTCGGGCACACCTCGCGGAACACCTTGCGGCCTTCCTGGATGAACAGCTTGTCCGTCGCGCCCTCGCCCTCTTCCGCCGCGCGGTTGAGGAAGCCGAAGTTGTTACGGATGTTGTTGGAGAACTCGGTCCACAGCTTGCTGCTGACGATGTCGAACTGGTGCGCCGAGGTGGCCTTGTCGGCACGCTCGAGCAATACCGCAGTGGCAGCATCACCAAAGATGAAATGGCTGTCGCGGTCACGGAAGTTCAGGTGGCCAGTGCACACCTCCGGGTTGACCATCAGCACCGCGCGCGCCTGGCCCAGGGCCACGCTGTTGGCGGCGGTCTGGATGCCGAAAGTGGCCGACGAGCAGGCCACGTTCATGTCGAAGGCAAAGCCCTGGATGCCCAGCGCCTGCTGCACTTCGATGGCAATGGCCGGGTACGGGCGCTGCAGGTTGGAGCAGGCGACGATCACCCCGTCGACATCGGCCGCCGTGCGACCGGCGCGCTCCAGGGCCTGGCGGGCGGCGGCCACGGCCATTTCGCAGAGCACCGAAGGTTCGTCGTTGGAGCGCTCGGGCAGACGCGGTTTCATGCGCTGCGGGTCGAGAATGCCGGCCTTGTCCATGACGAAGCGGCTCTTGATGCCCGAGGCCTTTTCGATGAACGCCGCATCGGACAGCGGCGCCGCCTCGACTTCACCGCGCTCGATGGCGGCGGCGTTGTCCTGGTTGAACTGCTGCGACCAGGTGTTGAAGGACGCCACCAGTTCTTCGTTGGAAATGCTCTGGGCCGGGGTGTACAGGCCGGTGCCGCTGATCACGACGTTATGCACGGTCGTTCCTCTGGTCAAAGGCCATCGCCACGGGGCGCTGGCTGGGAAACATGACAGGTTAATGGCACTTTAGTGCCAATTTAAAGGCGAGGGCTGCGCCCGCGAAGGGCCGCAAAGCGGCCCCAAATTGCATCAATATTGCCACAACTGTGGAAGTTTAGCCCTCCACCTGGCTCCATTGCTTGCTCAATCGCTTGTCGGAAATCGGCACCTTGGTCCCCAACTGCTGGGCAAACAGCGAAACCCGATATTCCTCCAGCCACCAGCGGTACACCGTCAGTTGCTCATCACGCTTGCCTTCCTGGGCATGCTTGTCGGCACGTGCCTTGTACTGCGCCCACAGGTTGGCCAGTTCACCGCTCCACACCCGGTCCTTCTGCACCTGCGAACCCAGCTTCTCCAGGCGCAGCTCCACCGCCTTGAGGTAACGCGGCAGCTCCTTGAACCAGGCCCCGGGGGTTTCACGCACGAAGCCTGGGTACACCAGGTTGCCGAGCTGTTGCTTGATGTCGTTAAGCGCCACTGCCTGGCTCAGGTCGATCTTGCCCTTGAAGCGCTTCTGCAGCCCATGCCACAGCTTCAGCACTTCCAGGGTCTGCCGTGCCAGGCGCTCGGCATGCTCGGCCCAGCTGCCGCGCTTGCGCTCGGCCAGGCCAGCCAGGGCCGCACCATCGCGTGGCAGCGGCTGTTCGCCTTCAAGGATGCAGCTGTCCAGGCTGGCCAGCAGAATGTCCTCGACCAGCGCCTCGACCCGGCCCATTTCACGGTACAGCAGGCCCAGCTCGGTCAGCCCCGGCAGCTTGCCGCGCAGGTACTTGGCCGGCTCGGCCAACTGCTGCAGCAACAGGCGCTGCAAAGCGCGGCGGTGCTGGAACTCGGCCTCGGCCTGGGTCGAGAAACGCCCTTCGCGCACGGTGCCGCCCTCTTCCACCAGTGCCGGGTACACGGTCATCGACAGGCCGGCAATTTTCTGCTGCGCGGTCTGCTTAACCTCGCTGAAAGCCTTGGCCTGCACCGGCTGCTCGCTCTTGGCGTCACGCGGCACGGCCAACGCTGCCTGGCTGGCTGCAGCAAAGCGTGCGGTCAGCTCGGCCAGGTCGCGGCCTTCACCCAGAAACTTGCCCTGGCCATCGACAACCTCGATGTTCATGCGCAGGTGGCCTTCGACCAGGTTGACCGACTCGTCCCATGCCTCGTCGGGCACACGGGCGCCGGTCATGCGCAGCAGTTCCTGGCCCAGGGCCTGCGGCAATGCGCCCTGGCCGAAGGTCATGCGCGCCAGAGAGGCCTTGACGAAGTCCGGCACCGGCACAAAGTTCTTGCGCAGCGCCTTGGGCAGGTTGCGCACCAGCGCCACGCACTTGGCTTCCAGCAGGCCGGGCACAAGCCATTCCAGGCGCTCGCCCGGCAAGCTCGGCAGCAGCGGCGCTGGTACCCGCACGGTCACGCCATCGCGGGGGTGCCCGGGCTCGAAGTGGTAACTCAGCGGCAGGCGCAGCTCGCCCACCTGCAAGCTGTCGGGGTACTGCGCGGCGGTGACTTCGCTGGCCTCGCGGGCCAGCACGTCTTCCTCGCGCATGATCAGCAGGTTGGCGTCCTTCTGGCTGCCCATGCGGTACCAGCTGTCGAAGGTCGCCGTCTGGTGGATTTCCGCCGGCAGACGCGCTTCGTAGAAGGCATACAGCGTCTCTTCGTCGGCCAGGATGTCACGGCGGCGGGCCTTGGCCTCCAGCTCGTCGAGCTCCTCCAGCAGGCGCTTGTTGGCCGCCAGGCACTTGGCCCGCGACTGGATTTCGCCACCCACCAGGCCTTCGCGGATGAACAGCTCGCGCGATGTGACCGGGTCGATCGGGCCGAAATGCACCGGCCGACGGCCGACCAGGATCAGGCCGTACAGAGTGATCTGCTCGTAGGCCACCACCTGCCCGCGCTTCTTCTCCCAATGCGGTTCGAAGTGGTTCTTCTTGACCAGGTGGCCGGCCAACGGCTCGATCCAGTCCGGCTCGATCCTGGCCACCATGCGTGCGTACAGCTTGGTGGTTTCGACCAGTTCGGCCGCCATCACCCACTGCGGGCGCTTGCGCCCCAGGCCCGACGACGGGTGCACCCAGAAGCGCCGCTGACGGGCGCCCTGGTAGTCGCCCTCTTCGGTCTTCTGGCCGATCTGGCTGAGCAGGCCACTGAGAATGGCCTTGTGCATTTTCGGGTAGTCGGACGGGTCCTTGTTTACCGTCAACTGCAGGTCACGGCAGATCAGCGCCAGCTGGCGATGGGCATCGCGCCATTCGCGCAGGCGCAGGTAGTTCAGGAAGTTCTTGCGGCACCAGTTGCGCAGCGGGTTGGCGGTCAGCGCCTGGCGCTGTTCCTCGAAGCCACGCCACAGGTTGACCAACGCGGCGAAGTCGGAATCCACGTCCTTCCATTGTGCGTGCGCCTGATCGGCGGCCTGTTGGCGCTCTGGCGGGCGTTCGCGCGGGTCTTGCACCGACAGCGCACTGGTGACGATCAGCACTTCCTGCAGGCTGCCCAGGCGGGCGCCTTCGAGCAGCATGCGGCCCAGCCGCGGGTCGATCGGCAGGCGCGCCAGTTGGCGACCGATCGGCGTCAGCTGGTTTTCGCGGTTGACCGCCGACAGCTCCTGCAGCAGGTTGAAACCATCGCTGATGGCCTTGCCATCCGGCGGCTCGATGAACGGGAAGGCGTCGATTGCGCCCAGGCGCAGGTGCAGCATCTGCAGGATCACTGCCGCCAGGTTGGTGCGCAGGATCTCCGGGTCGGTGAACGCCGGCCGGCTGTTGAAATCCTCTTCGCTGTACAGGCGCACGCAGATACCCGGCTCGACCCGGCCACAGCGACCCTTGCGCTGGTTGGCACTGGCCTGCGACACAGCCTCGATGGGCAGGCGCTGCACCTTGGCGCGGTAGCTGTAGCGGCTGATGCGCGCGGTACCGGTGTCGATCACGTAGCGGATGCCCGGCACGGTCAGCGAGGTTTCCGCAACGTTGGTGGCCAGCACCACACGGCGCCCGGTGTGTGGCTGGAAGATGCGCTGCTGCTCGGCCGGCGACAGGCGCGCGTACAACGGCAGGATCTCGGTATGGCGCAGTTGCGCCTTGCGCAAGATCTCGGCGGCATCACGGATCTCGCGCTCGCCCGGCAGGAAGATCAGCACATCGCCGGGGCCCTTGCCCTCACTACGCTCGTGGTGCGCCAACTCATCCAGCGTGGCGAGGATGGCCTGGTCGACGGTGAGGTCGTCCTCGATCTGGTTGCCCTCCTCGTCCTGCTCGCTGGTCAGCGGGCGGTACCAGGTTTCCACCGGGAAGGTACGCCCGGACACCTCGATGATCGGCGCGCCGTCGAAGTGTTTGGAGAAGCGCTCCAGGTCGATGGTCGCCGAGGTGATGATCAGCTTCAGGTCCGGGCGGCGGTGCAGCAGGGTCTTCAGGTAGCCGAGCAGGAAGTCGATGTTCAGGCTGCGCTCGTGGGCCTCGTCGACGATGATCGTGTCGTAGCGCTCGAGGAAACGGTCGTGCTGGGTTTCGGCCAGCAGAATGCCGTCGGTCATCAGCTTGACCAGGGTGTTGGCGTCGCTCTGGTCCTCGAAGCGCACCTGGTAGCCGACCAGCCCGCCCAGCGGCGTGCCCAGCTCTTCGGCGACCCGCGCGGCAACGCTGCGGGCGGCGATCCGGCGAGGCTGGGTATGGGCGATCAGGCCATGGCTGCCACGGCCCAGTTCGAGACAGATCTTCGGCAACTGGGTGGTCTTGCCCGAGCCGGTTTCGCCGGCGATCACCAGCACCTGGTGCTCGGCCAGGGCCTTCTTGATTTCGTCACGCTTGGCAGCGATTGGCAGGCTGTCGTCGTAGCGCACGGTCGGCACGCTCTGCTGGCGCGCGGTGACCTGGGCGCAGGACGCCTGGACCTTTTCCACCCACTGCGCCAGCTTCGCCTCGTCGGGGCACTTGCGCAGTTCGTGCAATTGCCGGCGCAGGCGATGGCGGTCGGCGATCATGGCGTGGTCGAGGTTTTGCAGCAGTTTGTCGATGGCGTGGTCAGTCATGGGGCTTTTTAGTGATGCAGGTGGGCCTGCTTTCATGATCGGCATTCGAAGGATGCGCGATTGTCGCAGATTTGGGCCTGCTTTGCTGTCCAGGCTGGCGCTGCCCCTGTAGGAGCGGCCTTGTGTCGCGATGGGCTGCGGCAGCAGCCCCGGCAATTTGTGCTGGAGCGAAGATCCTGGGGCTGCTGCCGCAGCCCATCGCGACACAAGGCCGCTCCTACAGGGATCGCACGGCGGCGGAAAGTTTAGCAAGGGCTTATGTAAAGGTTGCCATTCACTGCTTTAATCAACCTTACGCCGCATGTGAGTATCAAAGGCATGACTCCCGTCCAGCCCATCGCCCCACCGTCGTCCCGCCCTTCGCAAGCGAAGGCCCGGCGCCGTGCCGGTGAGAATCCGCTGGTCCACATCATCCTCGCCTTCTGGGCCCTGTGGCACTGCCGTCACGCACGCCCACCGGATTTCTCGCTCACGCCTTTGTGACCAAACCCGGCCGTCGTCTGGCCGTTTGACTCAGCCGGGCCGCCTGCATGCGCGGCGGCCTGTGCGCCCCGTGAGCGAATCCATCATGCACTTTGCACCTGTAGAGCAGGCCAGCCGTTTTCTGGCCGACAACCCCGATATCGAACTGTTCGAACTGTTCATCCTCGACGCCAATGGCGTGCCGCGCGGCAAGCTGCTGCACCGCGACGAACTGCTGGCCGTGTACCAGGCCGGCCGGCCGCTGCCCAGCACCATTCTCGGCCTGACCCTGAACGGCGACGACGTGGAAAACTCCGGCCTGGTGTGGGACGTGGGCGATATCGACTGCCGCGCCTACCCGCTTGAAGGCAGCCTGGTGCGCCTGCCCTGGCGCCGGGTGCCGACCGCCGCGGTGCAGGTGAGCATGCACCCGAACGAGGGCCTGCCGGCCAGCATCGCCGACCCGCGCCATGTGCTGCTGCGTACCATCGAGGCGTTGAAGGCCGACGGCTACCACCCGGTGATGGCCTGCGAGCTGGAGTTCTACCTGCTGGACCAGCAACCTGATGCCCAGGGCCGCCCGCAACCGGCACTGGACAATGACGGCGGCCGCCCACGCACCACCCAGGTGTATGGCCTGCGCGAACTGGAGCAGATCGAGCCGTTCCTTGCCGACCTTTACGCCGCCTGCAAGGCCCAGGGCATCCCGGCACGCACGGCGATTTCGGAATACGCCCCCGGCCAGGTGGAGATCACCCTCGAGCACGGCGACGCCTTGCAGGCGATGGACCAGGCCGTGCGCTACAAGCGCCTGGTCAAAGGCATTGCCCACGCCCATGGCATGCAGGCCTGTTTCATGGCCAAGCCGTTCGCGCAACTGGCCGGCACCGGCATGCACATGCACCTGAGCCTGGCCGACAGCGCCGGCAACAACCTGTTCGCCAGTGAGGACAAGGCCGGTACCCCGCTGCTGCGCCAGGCCGTGGCAGGCATGTTGCGACACCTGCGCGACTCGCTGCTGCTGTTCTGCCCCAACGCCAACTCGTTCCGCCGCTTCCAGGCCAACAGCTATGCCCCGCTGGCGCCAACCTGGGGCGTCGACAACCGCACCGTGAGCCTGCGCATACCGGGCGGTCCGGCCAACAGCCGGCACGTGGAGCACCGCATCTGCGGCGCCGATGCCAACCCCTACCTGGCCGCTGCGGCGATCCTTGCCGCCAGCCACTGGGGCATTCGCCAACAGCTGGACCCGGGGGCACCGGTGGAAGGCAATGGCTATGCCCAGGCCACCGAACACCTGCCCACCGACTGGCTGACTGCCCTCGACGCGCTGCAGCATTCGAGCTGGGCTCGCGAAGCACTGGGCGAGGACTTCCTTGGCGTATACCTGAAGGTCAAGCGCGCCGAGTACCGCCAGTTCATGGCCGAAGTCAGTGAGCAGGACTGGCGCTGGTACCTGCACCAGGCCTGATCCCCGGATAACAAGGAACACCCATGAATGCAGCATTGAACAAAGGGCCGGCGCAACGCGCGCCGTCCTACTACAGCGCCACTCTCAACGATTACACCGAGTACCCGCAGCTCAAGGGCACGGTACAGGTGGATGTGGCGATCATCGGCGGCGGCTTCACCGGCGTGGCCACGGCGGTGGAGCTGGCCGAGCGTGGCCTGAAGGTGGCCATCGTCGAAACCAACCGCATCGGCTGGGGTGCCAGCGGGCGCAACGGCGGCCAGGTCACCGGCAGCCTGTCGGGCGACGAAGCCATGCGCTCGCAGATGCGCAACCGCCTCGGTACCGAGGTCGATGACTTCATCTGGCACTTGCGCTGGCGCGGGCACCAGGTGATCGAGCAGCGCGTGGCACGCTACAACATCGACTGCGACCTCAAGCGCGGCCACCTGCACGCGGCCATGAAGCCCTCGCACATGGACGAGCTGCGCGCATTCGAAGCCGAGGCCCGGCGGCGCGGCATGGGCGAGCAGGTACAACTGCTGGACCGCGATGGCATGGCCGAGCACCTGCAAAGCCCGCTGTACCTGGGCGCGCTGAAAAACCTGCGCAACCTGCACCTGCACCCGCTCAACCTGTGCCTGGGCGAGGCCCGTGCTGCCCATGGCCTGGGGGCGCTGATTTTCGAAAACTCCGAAGTGCTGGACATCGTCCACGGCCCGCGCCCGGCGGTAGTCACCGCCCACGGGCGGGTCGAGGCGCGCCAGGTGATGCTGGCCGGCGATGTGTACCACAAACTGGAAAAGCGCCAGCTCAAGGGCAAGATCTTCCCGGCCATGGGCGGCATCGTCACCACCGCACCGCTGGGGGAGCTGGCCGAACAGATCAACCCGCAGGACCTGGCGGTGTACGACTGCCGCTTCGTCCTCGATTACTACCGCCTGACCGCCGACAAGCGCCTGCTGTTCGGCGGTGGCGCCAACTATTCCGGCCGTGATTCACGGGATATCGAAGGCGAACTGCGCCCGTGCATCGAGCGCACCTTCCCGGCGTTGAAAGGCGTGCCGATCGAGTTCCAGTGGAGCTGCGCCATGGGCATCGTGGTCAACCGCATCCCGCAGCTGGGCAAGCTGTCGGACAACGTGTGGTATTGCCAGGGTTATTCGGGGCACGGCATTGCCACCAGCCACATCATGGGCGAGATCATGGCCGAGGCGTTGACCGGGACGCTGGAGAAGTTCGACACCTTTGCCCAGTGCAAGCATGTGCGGGTGCCGATGGGGGATTTGCTGGGCAATCCGCTGCTGGCGGCGGGGATGTGGTACTACCAGATGCTGGAGAAACTGCGCTGAACCTGAGGCCTGCGCAACCTCTGTAGGAGCGGCCTCGTGTCGCGATCGGGCCGCGAAGCGGCCCCAGCAATTTCAGCATCACGGCTGAAAACCTGGGGCCGCTTCGCGACCCGATCGCGACACAAGGCCGCTCCTACACAGACCGCGCTGGCTGGGCGTCAGGCGATCTTCTTCAAGCCCTGTTTCTTCAGCTCTTCATCGCGCAGTTCGCGGCGCAGGATCTTGCCAACGTTGGTGGTCGGCAGCGCGTCGCGGAACTCGATCTGGCGCGGGACCTTGTAGCCGGTGACGTTGGCGCGCATGTGCTCCATCACCTGTTCCTTGGTCAGGGTCATGCCCGGCTTGACCACGATGAACACCTTGATCACTTCACCGGACTTCTCGTCCGGCACGCCGATGGCCGCGCACTGCAGCACGCCCGGCAGGGCCGCCAGCACATCTTCCAGCTCGTTGGGGTAAACGTTGAAGCCCGAGACCAGGATCATGTCCTTCTTGCGGTCGACGATGCGCATGTAACCATCTGGCTGGATCACGGCGATGTCGCCGGTCTTCAGCCAGCCATCGCTGTCGAGAATCTCGGCAGTGGCCTCCTCACGCTGCCAGTAGCCCTTCATCACCTGCGGGCCCTTGACGCACAACTCGCCCACCTCGCCCAGCGGCAGCTCGTTGCCGTTGTCGTCGATGACCTTGCACAGGGTGGACGGCACCGGAATACCGATGGTGCCGACCTGGTTGGCCTCCGCCGGGTTCACCGCAGCCACCGGGCTGGTCTCGGTCATGCCATAGCCTTCGCAGATGGCGCAGCCGGTCACGGCCTTCCAGCGCTCGGCCACGCTCAGTTGCAGGGCCATGCCACCGGAGAGGGTGATCTTCAGCGCCGAGAAGTCCAGGGCACGGAACGCCTCGTTGTTGCACAAGGCAACGAACAGAGTGTTGAGGCCGACGAAGCCGCTGAACTTCCACTTGCCCAGTTCCTTGACCATGGCTGGCAGGTCACGCGGGTTGCTGATCAGCACGTTGTGGTTGCCGATCAGCATCATTGCCATGCAATGGAAGGTAAAGGCGTAGATGTGGTACAGCGGCAGCGGGGTGATGAGGATTTCGCAGCCTTCGTGCAGGTTGGAGCCCATCAGCGCCCGGCACTGCAGCATGTTGGCCACAAGGTTGCGGTGGGTAAGCATCGCGCCCTTGGCCACGCCGGTGGTGCCACCGGTGTACTGCAGCACCGCCACGTCGTTAGCCTGCGGGTTGGCCTCGGTCACCGGCTGGCCCTTGCCCTGCGCCAGAGCGTCGTTGAAGCGTACGGCACGCGGCAGGTTGTAGGCCGGCACCATCTTCTTCACGTACTTGATCACGCTGTTGATCAGCAGGCGCTTGAGCGGCGGCAGCAGGTCGGCCACTTCGGTGACGATGACGTGCCTGACCTGGGTCTTGGGCACCACCTTCTCGGCCAGGTGGGCCATGTTGGCCAGGCACACCAAAGCCTTGGCGCCGGAGTCGTTGAACTGGTGTTCCATTTCCCGTGCGGTGTACAGCGGGTTGGTGTTGACCACGATCAGCCCGGCACGCATGGCACCGAATACCGCCACCGGGTATTGCAGTACGTTGGGCAGCTGCACGGCAATGCGGTCACCCGGCTTGAGGTCGGTATGCTGCTGCAACCAGGCGGCAAACGCTCCCGACAGCGCATACAGCTCGCCATAAGTGATAGTCTTGCCCAGGTTGCTAAAGGCCGGTTTGTCGGCAAAGCGTTGGCAGGATTGCTTGAGTACCGCCTGGATATTGGGGAATTCGTCAGGATTGATTTCCGCCGTAATCCCGGCTGGGTACTTATCCTTCCAAAAATTTTCGATCATGGAAGCCCACTCCTTCAGCAACAGCGAAGTTCGATTCACGCGTCGATGCGCTTATTATTGATATGGGATGACGGCTCGTTGCAAACCGGATCATCTGAAAGCGGGCCGAGAGTAACAGCTTTGCCTGGGGTCGCCTAGAGGCCAAAACAGGCCTCACGGTCACAAAAATGACTCAATGAACAATACAGGTCATTTTTAGAGTAATTATCCAAAATGTCGCACATCGGGCTATAAATAGCCTGTTAGAGCGGTTTCACGGCATTCGCGGGCTTGCCCGCTCCCACAGGGACCTCACAGTTCTCGAATGCTGTGCAGTACCTGTGGGAGCGGGCAAGCCCGCGAAGAAGCCAACCCCGGTATCAAGCTATGTCGCGCAGCTCCCGCCGCAGGATCTTGCCCACCGGCGTCATCGGCAACGACTCGCGCAGCACGATGTGCTTGGGCACCTTGTAGCCGGTGAAGTTGGCCTTGCAGTAGGCCTTCAGCTCATCCACGCTCAGCCCGCCCTCGCGCGGCACAACGAACAGCTTCACCGCCTCGCCGGAGCGCTCGTCCGGTACGCCGATGGCCGCGCAGTTGGCGACCTTGGGATGGCCCATCACCACATCCTCGATCTCGTTGGGGTACACGTTGAAACCCGATACGATGATCATGTCCTTCTTGCGGTCGACGATTCGGGTGAAGCCGTCCGGGTCGATCACCGCGATGTCGCCGGTCTTGAACCAGCCCTCCGCATCCAGGGCCTGGGCCGTGGCCTCGGGCTGCTGCCAGTAGCCTTTCATCACCTGCGGGCCCTTGATGCACAGCTCGCCCCGCTCGCCCAGCGGCAGCTCGTTGCCGTCATCGTCGATCACCTTGAAGGCGGTGCCCGCCACCGGGATGCCCACCGTACCCAGACGCGCCAGCTGGCCATAGGGGTTGGTGCTGGCCACCGGCGAGGTTTCGGTCAGGCCGTAGCCTTCGACGATGCGGCAACCGGTAAGCGCCTCCCAGCGCTCGGCGGTGGCCTTCACCAGTGCGGTACCGCCGGAGTTGGTGACCTTCAGCGCCGAAAAGTCGAGCTGGCGGAAGCCCGGGTGGTCCATCAGTGCGACGAACAGCGTGTTCAGGCCCAGCAAGGCGGAGAAACGCCATTTGCCCAGCTCCTTGATGAAGCCGGAAATATCCCGCGGGTTGGTGATCAGCACGTTGTGGTTGCCGGTGACCATCATGCACATGCAGTTCGCGGTAAAGGCATAGATGTGGTACAGCGGCAGCGGCGCGATCATCACTTCCTGGCCGTCCTTGATCAGCTTCTGCCCGTCCGGCCCGTGCTGCGAGAAGCAGGCCAGCACCTGCAGCATGTTGGCCACCAGGTTGCCGTGGGTGAGCATGGCGCCCTTGGCCAGGCCGGTGGTGCCACCGGTGTATTGCAGCACGGCAGTGTCGTCCAGGCTGAGCGGCACCGGCTTGTGAGGCAGCTCGCGGCCCTGGCGCAGCACCTGCTTGAACGACACCGCCTGGGGCAGCTGGTAGGCCGGCACCATCTTCTTGACCTTGTCGACCACGGTGTTGACCAGCCAGCCCTTGGCGGTGGGCAGCAGGTCGCCCATCCTCGCCTCGATCAGGTACTCGATGCCGGTATCGGGCAACACCTCCTGTACGCGCTTGCCGAACATGTTCAGGTACACCAGCGCACGCGCGCCGCTGTCCTTGAACTGATGGCGCATCTCGCGCTCGGTGTACAGCGGGTTGGTGTTGACCACGATCAGGCCAGCGCGCAGAGCACCGAACACAGCGATGGGGTATTGCAGCACATTGGGCATCTGCACCGCGATGCGGTCGCCCGGCTTGAGGTCGGTGTGCTGCTGCAGCCAGGCGGCGAAGGCCGCCGAATGGCGTTCCAGGTCCGCGTAGGTCAGGGTCACGCCCAAATTGCTGAAGGCCGGGCGGTCGGCGAAGCGTTTGCAGGAGCGCTCGAACACCTCGACGACCGAGGTGTAGGCATTGATGTCGATGGTGGAAGGCACGCCCGCCGGGCGCTTGTCATTCCAGAAGTCGGCTTGCATTTATTATTGTTCCTCTGCCTGGACCTGCTGTGAGTCCTGTAATCCTTTCACCTGCCCGCCCGAAAGCGAAAAGGCGTTGATCCGACGTTAGCAGGTAAGCCCAAGGTGGCATATACGCCAAGTGCCGCCATTAACATTGTGAATCTTATTTGTGCCCTTCCTGCAATCCGGTCGATTGTGCATACACTGTTCGGGTACCTGTGCGCACAAGGACCCGCCATGCCTCACGACGCCTTCTGGTTACCCGCCAGCGAGCACTGCAGCCTGTATGTGCACCAATGGTTGCCGGCCACACCGGTAAAAGCCGTGGTGCTGCTGGCCCACGGCATGGCCGAGCACGCCGGGCGCTACCAGCACCTGGGCCATGCCTTGAGCGAGGCCGGTTTCGCCCTGTTCGCCCCCGACCAGCGCGGCCATGGACGCACGGCCGAGCTGGGCAGCCTCGGCCTGTTCGCCCGCCATCATGGCTGGAATGCCGTGGTCAACGACATCGGGCTGCTGGCCCAGCACATCGGTCAGCAATTCCCGTGCACACCGCTGTTCCTGTTCGGCCACAGCATGGGCAGCTACATCGCCCAGGCCTACCTGCTGCACCACAGTGGCAGCCTGCATGGGGCGATCCTCAGTGGCTCCAACTACCAGCCGGCAGCGCTCTACCGTGTGGCGCGCCTGATTGCCCGGCTGGAGGCCTGGCGCCAAGGGCCGCTGGGAAAGAGCGCGCTCATAGAATGGTTGTCGTTCGGCTCGTTCAACAAGGCCTTCAAGCCCAACCGCACGGCGTTCGACTGGCTCAGCCGCGACCCGGCGCAGGTCGACCTGTATGTCAACGACCCGCTCTGCGGCTTTCGCTGCAGCAACCAATTGTGGCTTGACCTGCTGCAAGGCTTGGCGCAGATCAGCCAGCCGAGTAACCTCGCGCAGATCGATCCGAACCTGCCGCTGCTGGTGATCGGTGGTGAATGTGATCCGGTCAGTGCCGGCAAGCGTCTCACCCATCTGGCCGACGCCCTGCGCGCGACCGGCAATCGACATGTACAGCTGCGCGTCTATCCTGAGGCGCGGCACGAAGTACTCAACGAAACCAACCGTAACGAGGTCACCGCCGATATTCTCGTCTGGCTTGAACAGGCGCTGGCTCTTGGCCGCCCTGTGCGCAGTGAATGATAGCCGCCCTCGCCTACCGCTTAAGGAAGCCCCGATGTCCCAGGTCACCAACACGCCTTACGAAGCCCTCGAAGTCGGCCAGAAGGCCGAGTACAAGAAGTCCGTCGAAGAACGCGACATCCAGTTGTTCGCCGCGATGTCCGGTGACCACAACCCGGTACACCTGGACGCCGAGTTCGCTGCCAAGAGCATGTTCCGCGAGCGCATTGCCCACGGCATGTTCAGCGGCGCGCTGATCAGTGCTGCCGTGGCCTGCACCCTGCCTGGCCCTGGCACCATCTACCTGGGCCAGCAGATGAGCTTCCAGAAGCCGGTGAAAATTGGCGATACCCTGACCGTGCGCCTGGAAATCCTGGAGAAGCTGCCCAAGTTCAAGGTACGTATCGCCACCAATGTCTACAACCAGAACGATGAGCTGGTGGTTCAGGGCGAGGCCGAGATCCTGGCACCGCGCAAGCAGCAGACCGTCGAGCTGGTGTCGCCGCCGAATTTTGTGGCTAGCTGAAAAGTGATGTAGGCAGTACCGGCCTCTTCGCGGGCACGCCCGCTCCCACAGGGATTGCATAGCCTTCAACCCAGTGGAAAACCTGTGGGAGCGGGCGTGCCCGCGAAGAGGCCAGTCCAGCCAACATCATTCAATCGCTTGCAACCGCCGCTCGATATGCCTGCGCTCCGGCTCCTGCCGGGTCAACGCCAGCGCCTGCAGCCAGGCCGCCCGGGCCTCTTCTACATGCCCCAGCTGGTAATGCAGCTCACCCCGCGTCGCATGCGCCAGGTGATAGTCCAGCAACTCTCCCCGCGCCAGAATCCCTTCGACCTCCCGCAGGCCAACCTCAGGCCCATCCCGCTTCGCCAGCGCCACGGCCCTGTTCAGTTCAACCACAGCTGACGGCCAATGCCGCTGCAGCACGTCATACAGCCCGACGATCTCCGCCCAGTCGGTCGCTTCGGCTGTCGCCGCTTCGGCATGCACCGCGGCAATCGCCGCCTGCACGGTATAAGCACCGAACGCCCGGCTTTGCAGGGCCTGGCGCACCAGTTCGCAACCTTCGGCAATGCGTTGCCGGTCCCACAGGCTACGATCCTGCTGCTCGAGCAATACCAGATTGCCCCGGCCATCGGTACGCGCCCGCTGCCGGGATGCCTGCAGCAACATCAAGGCCAGCAGGCCGACCGCCTCCGGGTCGGGCAGCAACTGCACCAGCAGCCGCGCCAGGCGTATGGCTTCATCGCTCAGCTCCTGCTGCAACAGCGCCTCGCCCGACGACGCCGAATAGCCCTCGTTGAACACCAGGTAGATCACCCGCAGCACACTCTCCAGGCGCTCGGGCAGTTCGTTCAGCTCCGGCACCTGATAAGGGATGCCGGCATCGCGGATCTTGGCCTTGGCGCGCACGATACGCTGGGCGATGGTGGCCGGGCTCTGCAGGAAAGCACGGGCGATCTGCTCGGTGGTCAGGTCGCAGACTTCACGCAGGGTCAGCGGCACCTGGGCATCGGCGGACAAGGCCGGGTGGCAGCAGGTGAAGATCAGCCGCAAGCGGTCGTCGGCCAGCAGCTCTTCTTCGCTGGGGTCCTGCGCCTGGCCGTCGAGCAGCATGCTCAGGTCCGCCTGGGAACGGTCGAACCGGGCGCGCCGACGCAGCACATCGATGGCCTTGAAGCGGCCAGTGGACACCAGCCACGCCCGCGGGTTATCGGGAATACCGTCGCGCTGCCAGCGTTCGACTGCGATGAAGAAGGCATCGTGCATGGCCTCCTCGGCCAGGTCGAAATCACCCAACAGGCGGATCAGCGTCGCCAGGATGCGCCGTGACTCGTTTCGGTAGACCGCCTCGACCTCGGCGCGCACCTGCGCCAGTGCCGTCATCAGTCGGGCATCCGCTGGGTCACTACCTCCACCAGGCGGTCCAGGCTTTCTCCCCAGCCCTGGTGGAAGCCCATTTCCTCATGGGCGCGGCAGTCGGCGGCATTCCAGTGCCAGGCGCGGGCGGTGTAGCGGGTTTTGCCTTGCTCCTCGTCAAAACTGATCACGGCAGTCATGAACGCCTTGTCCGAAGGCACCCAGCCTGGGCCGAAGGCATCGGTGAACACCAGCCGTCGCGGAGCAGCAATCTCCAGGAATACGCCCTGGTTCGGGTAATCGCTGCCATCCGGCGCCCGCATCACGGTGCGGAACAGGCCACCGATCCACAACTGCATCTCACATTCCGGGGTGGTCATGCCGTGCGGCCCCCACCATTGCATCAGCCACTGAGGGTCGGTCCAGGCGCGGAACACCTTGGACGGCGGTGCGTCGATCAGGCGACTGATGGACAGCTCGTGCTGCACTTGCGCGGGGTGTGCCAGGCTCATGCTGGGAAGTCTCCATTGCTGTCAGGGTTGCAGTTCGCGCACCGGTCGCACCTCGACACTGCCGACCCGCGCGGCGGGGATGCCCTTGGCGATGTTCAGCGCCTCGTTCAGGTCGCGGGCTTCCACCAGGTAGAAGCCCGCCAACTGCTCCTTGGTCTCGGCGAACGGGCCGTCGGTCAGGCTCATGTGCCCGTTGCGCATGCGCACTGTGGTGGCGGTCTGCACCGGCTTCAGCGCCTCGGCCGCCAGCATTCGCCCGGAGCCTTGGATGGATTCGGCATACGCCATGCATTCGGCGTCTTCCGGGCTGTCGGGCAGGCTGTGCAGCAGCCCCTCGTCACAATAGACCAGGCACAGGTATTTCATGGTCGCCTCCAGGGCATTGGCAAAGTGCGTTTGGCGATAACGGCTCAGGGCTTGAGATCGAACAGGGCTTTCTGGGTTTCCATGTCGAATGGCGCCGACCAGTGTTCGTGGATTACCTGCCACTGGCCACCTTGACGACGATAGCCCACGGTGGCGCGCATGAAGCCGCACTGGCTTTCGTTGTCCGCGGGGCCGCAGCGGTTAAGCCAGTGGGCCAGGGCCAGGTCGCCAGCGGCATGCACGGTGAGTTCGGCGTATTCGAAAACCATGGGGCCGGGGCACATGCCCATGCACATTTCCCAGTGCGCCTGGTAGGTTGCCTTGCCCTTGAACTGCAGGGCCTGGATGGCATCGAAGGCGACGATGTCGTCGGCATAGGGAGCGATGATGTTGGGGATGTCGCGATCGCGCACGGCCTGCATCCAGCGCTCGATCAATTGGCGTATCTCGGTTTCGGCTGCGGTGCTCATCGGGGGTTCCTCCGACAGGTCATGGGTGATTGGGCACGGGGGGCAACGTGCTCTCACCTATTGGTCGAACGGGAACTGGAGGAATCGACAGGCAACGGAAACTATTCTGCATGAGTAATTGCAGAATACCCGCGAGTAACGAAAGCAGGCTTGGTCAGGCCATTGCGGCTTGTTCGAAGACCTCGTCGGCCCACTGGTTGAGGCTTTTGCCGGCGGCACGGGCAGCAACACTCGCGGCAGCATGAACTTCGGGCCGGATACGCAGCATTACTTTGCCCGAGGCAGGCTTTTCCGGCGCAATGCCCTGCTCTGCACAATCGGCCAGGTAATCTTCCAGCGCATCGCGAAACGCCTCATGCAGCTCGGGCACCGAGCTTGCGTGAAAACTGATGATGTCACGCATACCAAGCACACGGCCGACGAAGATATCGTCACGCGCGTCGTACTCTATACGGGCGGCGTAGCCTTTGTAGCGCATGCAACTCATATCCTGACTCCTGCCCGCGAGAGGAATTCACGGGCTTCTTCAATCTGATACCGCTTGGCTTCCTTGCCTGGATGAGGCCGATGGCATCTCCAGCATTGGCCACCCAGCACCAGCTTGACCCTGGAGCCTTGCCGCTCCAGCACCTCACCGCCCAGATGGAGTACCAATGCCTCGATCTCGGAGAAAGCCAACGACGCCGTGGTCGGCGTTCGGAAAATTGCGTCGAGGATTTTGCGGTATCGAGTGTTCATCAAAAAATGCTATCAAATTAAGATAGCACTTTTTCCTCGATATTCATTCAGGATTTTTCTGTTGCCCGAACTGCAAGACGGTTGATGGCCCCGTCACCCGCAGGCCAGCGAAAGGGCCATCAACACAGGCAAGAGCCTGATCAACCCTGCTGGCACCCCTCACCCATGGCTCGGTACTGGATGGTGTGCACCTGGCCCTGGTGGTCTTCGTAGGTCATGGTCGCAGGTACCACTTCGCAGACGTTGGGGATGGTCGACAGGTTGATCACCCGCTTGATGTCCAGGTTCATGGAGTAGTCGTACTGCTGGGCGACGGGCTCGCTGGAGACGGGTCTGGCCTCATCGGCGAGGGCGAACGAGGACATACCGACCAATGCAAGAATCAGTAATGGTTTCATGTGAGTTTGCCTTTTGAGCATTCAAGCTGATCGATTGACTTCTATTGCCGTGCCCGGCGCGGAGAAGTTGCCATCTGCGGTGAAGATGGCACGAAGTACCGATCCCGCTTCGTACTGCCAGTGGGGATGGCTAAAAGTCTACTCCCGGCCTGGAATAGTTGAACCCCGAACTCGGACATTCACCCTTGCCAGATATGCAACAATCTGCGACAAGTTCACCGCAAAACATCAGGCCAGAGCCTCTGGCCACCTTTCAGGGCAGGGCGCGCAATTTCTGAAAATTTGTACTGTTCGAAACTTTCGGCCCCGGAACGCCGGCTGCTGGACCACTTTTACCGCCAGCACGGCTCACGCATGCGTGCTGCGGGCGATGCTGAGCTGTGGGTGGCGCGGGGCCCCGGCATCATCGCAGGCTTGAGCCTGAGCCCGGTGGGCGATGGCTTGTGGCTGACCGGGTTGTTCGTCGACCCGCAGCGGCGCAGCCAGGGCGTGGCCGGGCGGTTGGTCGAGGCGGCGCTGGCGCAGGCTGGCGGGCCCACTTGGCTGTTCTGCCACCCGGACCTTGCGCCCTTCTACCAGCGCCTGGGCTTCGACATCGCTCTGCAACTGCCGGAAACCCTGGCTGGCCGCCTGCAGCGCTACCAGCGCAGCAAGCGGCTGGTGGCACTTCAACGGGGTCAGTCGTCGCTGGCGTCGAGCCCGGGGAACAGCACCTCGGTGTAGCCGAACCGGGAAAAGTCCTGGATGCGTGACGGGTAAAGCCGGCCGATCAGGTGGTCGCATTCATGCTGCACCACCCGCGCATGGAAGCCGTCGGCAAAACGGTTGATCGGGTTGCCCTGGGGGTCGATGCCTTCATAGCAGATGTGCTTGAAACGCGGTACCACACCGCGCAGGCCGGGCACCGACAGGCAGCCTTCCCAACCGTCCTCGATCTCGCTGGATGTGGGCGTGATGACCGGGTTGAGCAGTATAGTCTGCGGCACCGGTTCGGCATCCGGGTAACGCTCGCTGCGCTCGAAGCCGAAGATCACCAGTTGCAGGTCTATGCCGATCTGCGGTGCGGCCAGGCCGACACCGCCCACATGGCGCATGGTTTCGAACATGTCGTCGATCAGTTGCTGCAGTTCGGCGCTGCCGATCATGTGCTCGGGCACTGGCGGGGCGATGCGCAGCAGGCGTTCGTCGCCCATCTTGAGAATGTCACGGATCATCTGGGGTTCGGCTCTGAAGATTGGTGCTCGCTCGGAACGGGGTGCTCATGGCCCAGCACGGTAATGGTTTCGCGGGGCTTGTGCTCATCGACGTCCTTTTCGCCAGGGTTCTTGCCCTCGCTCGACATGTGCTCGATCACTGCGTTCATCTCCGCGCCCAGCAGCAAAACGGCAGCGGAGATATAGAAATACAGCAATAGCACGATGATTGCACCGATACTGCCGTACATGGCGTTGTAGTCGGCAAAAGTCTTCACGTAGTAGGCAAAGCCCAGCGACGCCAAGATCCACACCACCACCGCCAGCACCGAACCCGGGGTGATGAAGCGGAACTGCTGCTTGACATCGGGCATCACGTAGTAGATCAGCGCCACCGCCACCATCATCAGGATGATGATCGCCGGCCAGCGCAGGATGGTCCACACCGTGACGATCACCTCCTGCATGCCTACCTGGGCGGCAATCCACTCCATCACCTGCGGGCCCAGCACCATCAGCGCCGCTGCCACCAGCAACATGCCGGCAATGCCCACGGTATAGATGATCGACAACGGAATGCGCTTCCACACCGGGCGGCCCTCGGGCACATCGTAGGCGGCGTTCATCGCGCTCATCATCAGGCGCACACCGGCCGATGCGGTCCACAAGGCAATCACGATACCTACTGACAGCAGCCCGCCCTTGGACTGCTGCAACTGGTCGATCACCGGGTTGACCTGCTCCAGCGCCTGGGGTGGCAGCACCAGTTCCGATTGCAGGCGCAGCCAGGAGAAGAAGTCCGGCAGGTGCAGGAAACCGATCAGGGCGATCAGGAACAGCAGGAACGGGAACAACGAGAACAGCATCTGGTAGGCCAATGCGGAAGCGTAGGTCGACATCTCGTCGTCGAGGAATTCCTTGACGGTGCGTACCAACACGCGGTGCAGGGGCAGGCCGCGCAGGTCGGGGAAAATCATAGCGTCTCCTTTCGCCGCTTGATTCGTGGGTACCACGGGTAAGTCTAATAGACCATGCCGCTGCTGTGCTGATCCCGGCCATGCTGCAAGAATTTGCTTACGCCAGTAGCGGCCTCTTCGCGGGCACGCCCGCGAAAAGGCCGGGACAGGCCAGTCACATCAAGGTTTTTTCACCGCGTCCTTCACATTGCCCTTGATCTGTTGCCCCTCGCCCTTGAGCTCCTGCGCTTCACCCTCGGCCCGCAGCCGCTCGTTGTCGGTCACTTTGCCGACACCCTGCTTGACGTTGCCGATCGCTTCGTTGGCCAAGCCTTTCGCTTTGTCTTTGGTACCGCTCATGGCAAAACTCCTGCAATTGGGGGCACGTGGACCGTGCCGACAGTCGGTGGACCCGACGCCTTCGCCAAGCGTTCCAACAGTTTTTTCGCCTTCGAACCGAGCGGCAAGGCGGTTGGCAAACCTTGCTCCGCTACCCGCCACCCCTCACAATGCAGGCCTTCATAGCGTCAACCCGCAGGAACCTGCATGAAACTCGACAAACCCGCCGCCATCGCCCGGCGTAACGAAGCACTGGCCCGCCCGGTGCTGACCAGCAGCAACACCCTGTTCGCCATCCTCGACCGCAAGCGCAACCTGTGGTGGTTCGAGGTGCCGGTGGCGCTGCTGCGCAAGGGCCAGCCCGACTGGGTCAACCTGCTGCTGCACACCCCGGAAAGCGACGAGCTGCAGCACCTGAAGGTGCCGACCAACTTCCTGCGCGCTCACCAGGAACAGATGGAAGTGCGCAACCCCGGCAAGCGCCGCTCGACCATCAGCCTGGCCCTCAGCGCCGACCGCGACTCGCTGCTGCGCGACACCCGCCCGGGTGGCGAGCAGCTGGACTTCCGTACCTTCGTGCAGGCCTGATCAGGCCTTTTCGATGCGATCGTCATGGATGACGATGCGGCCCTGCTTGAACAACCCGCCAATGGCCTTCTTGAAGTTGCCCTTGCTGACGTTGAACAGCTTGCTGATCAGCGCCGGGTCGCTCTTGTCGCACACCCCCAGCACCCCACCTTCGGCCTCCAGGCGCGCCATGATCTGCTCCTGCAGGTTGTCGGCCAGGGCAGCACCCACCGGTTGCAGGCTCAAGGCGATCTTGCCGTCCGCGCGCACTTCCTTGATGAAGCCCTTCTCGTGCATGCCCGAGCGCAGGAACTTGAACACCTCGTTCTTGTGGATCAGGCCCCAGTGGCGGTTGTTGATGATCGCCTTGAAGCCCATCGGTGTCTCGCCGGCCACCAGCAGCTCGACCGGCTGGCCCACCTGGTAGTCCGCCGGGGTACGGTCCAGGTAGCGGTCCAGGCGTGAGGTGGCGGTGATGCGGCGGGTGCGCTTGTCGAGGTACACGTGCACCACGCAGTAGTCGCCGATTTTCAGCGGCCGCGCCTCTTCCGAGTACGGCATCAGCAGGTCCTTGGACAGGCCCCAGTCGAGGAAGATGCCGGCACCGTTGATATCCTTGACCTTGAGGCTGGCGAACTCGCCAACCTGCACCTTGGGCTTCTCGGTGGTGGCGATCAGCTGGTCTTCGCTGTCCAGGTAGATGAACACGTTCAGCCAGTCATCCACTTCGGTTTCGGCGTTTTTCGGGATGTAGCGCCCGGGCAGCAGGATCTCGCCGTCGGCGCCGCCGTCCAGGTACAGGCCGAAGTCCACGTGTTTCACGATTTGCAAACTGTTGTAACGCCCAAGCAGAGCCATTTCCGATGTTCCTCAAGACAAGGCGGCTATTCTACACCTGAAGCCAGCGCGCCGCCCGACCGCTGATGCAGTGGAACCGTCAGCGTCCCTCTTGCGTCTACCGACGGGCAAGCACCCGCAAGGAGCAGCCCATGCCGCTACGCCTGTCCAAAGCCCTGCTCGTCGCCATCGGCTGCGCCCTGGCCCTGGCCGCCTGCAGCCGTATCGACCTGGCCTACCGCAACCTCGACCGCCTGGTGCCGTGGTCGCTGGGCGACTACCTGGCCATGAACAGCGAGCAGAAGGCCATGCTTGACGACCGCCTGCGGGAGCACCTGGCCTGGCATTGCAAGACCCAACTGCCTGGTTACCTCGACTGGCTGGACCGGGTACGCGGCATGGTCGCCGACGACCAGGTGACCGACCAGGCCCTGCAGCAGCGTACCCGCGAAGCCCGCGAGGCGATTGGCCGGGTAGCCGAGGAAATCACCCCTTCGGCCACCGAGCTGCTGCGCGGCATGAGCGATGCCCAGGTGGCGGAGATGCGCGAGGCGTTCCGCGAGGACATCAGCGAACGGCAGAAGAAGTATGTGGATACGCCGCTGGACAAGCAGATCGCCCGCCGTACCGAACGCATGGAGAAACGCCTGACGCCGTGGTTTGGCGAGCTGACCGCGGTGCAGAAGCAGCGCGTGCAGGCCTGGTCCCAGGCGCTGGGCGACCAGAACCGCGAATGGATCGCCAACCGCGCGCACTGGCAGCAGCAATTGCTGCTGGCGATGAACCAGCGCAACGACGCCAGCTTCGAGCCGCGCCTGGCAACGCTGTTGCAGCGCAAGGAGAGTTTGTGGACGCCGGAGTACCGGGCGGCGTATCAGAATACCGAGCAGCAGGCGCGCAGCTTGCTGGTGGACCTGGTGCACCAGAGTACCCCGCAGCAGCGGCGGTACCTGCTGGAACGGTTGAGCAAGGTGCGTACCGATTTCAGTGAATTGAAGTGTTTGAAGGGGTAATTGGGAAAAGCAGGCCCGGCCTCTTCGCGGGCTTGCCCGCTCCCACAGGAACCCACTGCCCTCGAGAGCTGTGATGTACCTGTGGGAGCGGGCAAGCCCGCGAAGAGGCCGGGCCTGCTAAAGCACAGTCACCGCCCCTTGCGCCTATACGGAAACACATCGATCACCTTCCCGTCACGAATCGCCGCCTGCAGCCCCTTCCAGTAATCCGCGTCGTACAACTCCCCATGCAGGCGGCTGAACAAGCGCCGCTGGCCGATATCGGCAAACAGGAACGGCGGAAACTCCTCGGGGAACACGTCATGCGGCCCGATCGAGTACCACGGCTCGCCCGACATCTCGTCCTCCGGGTAACGCGGCGGCGGGATATGGCGGAAGTTCACCTCGGTCAGGAAGCTGATCTCGTCATAGTCATAGAACACCACCCGGCCATGGCGGGTTACGCCAAAGTTCTTCAGCAGCATGTCGCCAGGGAAGATATTCGCCGCCGCCAGCTGCTTGATGGCCAGGCCGTAATCCTCCAGGGCCTCCAGCACCTGGCCCTCGCTGGCGTGTTCCAGGTACAGGTTCAGCGGCGTCATGCGCCGCTCGGTCCAGCAGTGGCGGATCAGCACCGTGTCACCCTCCAGCGCCACGGTCGATGGCGCCACCTCCAGCAGTTCGGCCAGGCACTCCGGCTCGAACTTGCTACGCGGGAATCGAAAATCGGCGAACTCCTGGGTATCGGCCATGCGCCCGACGCGGTCGACGCTTTTCACCAGCCGGTACTTGTCTATCACCGTGGCACGGTCGACCGTCTTCGACGGTGAAAAACGGTCCTTGATGATCTTGAACACGGTGTTGAAGCCCGGCAGGGTGAACACGCTCATGACCATGCCGCGCACCCCGGGCGCCATGACGAAGCGGTCGTCGCTGCTGGCCAGGTGGTTGATCAGCGCCCGGTAGAACTCCGACTTGCCATGCTTGTAGAAACCGATGGAGGTATACAGCTCGGCAATGTGCTTGCCCGGCAAGATGCGTTTGAGGAAGTTGACGAACTCCGCAGGCACCGGCACATCGACCATGAAGTACGAGCGGGTGAAGGAAAAGATGATCGACACCTCGGCCTCGTCGGTGATCAGCGCATCGGCCTCGATACCGTGCCCTTCGCGGTGCAGCAGCGGGATTACCAGCGGCCATTGCTCATCGCTGTTGAACAGACGGCCGACCAGGTATGCACCCTTGTTGCGGTAAAGCACCGGCACAAACAGCTCCAACGCCAAGGTCGGATCCTTGCATACCCAGTCCGGCAGGCAGTCGCGCAACTGATCCTCCAGGCGCACCAGGTCGCCCTCCAGGTCGCCGTACGGCACATCGAACGGGTAATCGCTGAACACCGCCCGCAGCAGGCCCTTGAGCCCACCGTCAGGCCGATAGGTACGGGTTTGCGCGGCGCGCTCACGGCTGCGCATGGACGGTCGGGTGGTGTGGATGAACATGCAGCCGTCGCTGATCAGGTCGTGGCTGAACAGGCTGCAGAACAGCGAGTTGTACCAGGTCTCGGACAGCTCGTCGTCCAGCCTTGGGTCGATCAGGTGGATATAGGCGTTCTTCACCAACGGCCATTGCTCCACATCCAGCAGCACGTCCTCGGCAAAGCTCTGGCGCAGCCAGCCGTTGACCTCGGCGACCTTCTCTTCATAGAGATTGATACGGGCGGCGGCGGCACGCTGGATATCCTGCCAGCGCGCCTGCTCGAAGCGCTGGCGGGCACCGAGGGTGATGCGCTGGAAGTGGTCGCGGTAGTCGTCGAAGCCGGCAAGGATCGTCCGGGCGATTTCGACAGCGGGCCAGGGCTGGGGCATGCGAGGACCTCGGTGCGGTGTTGAGTTACAGAGCTTAGTCGCCTCTTGGTTTTTGCGGAGCCTGTGCCGGCCTCTTCGCGGGCTCGCCCGCTCCCACAGGATTACCACAGGGCCGAGCATTGCAGAGAACCTGTGTGCGGGCGTGCCCGCGAAGAGGCCGGCACAGGTTTACACCGCAAAAAAGCACAAGAATCCCCAACCCCCCTGGCGTACACTCGCGCCCCTGCCCTGCCTCCGGAGACCGTTGTGAGCCCCATCGCCCTAGCCCGCCTGCTGACCCTTGCCGCCGTCTGGGGGGCGAGCTTCCTGTTCATGCGCATCATCGCCCCCGAACTGGGCACGGTGCCGACGGCGTTCTTCCGCGTGTCCATCGCCTGCCTGGGCCTGGTTGCACTGCTCGCTGCCGCCCGCGTGCGCTGGGACTTCCAGGGCAAGCTCGGGGCCTGCCTGGTGCTGGGCATGATCAATTCCGGTATTCCCGCCACGTTCTACTCCGTGGCCGCCCAGGTGCTGCCCGCCGGCTACTCGGCAATCTTCAACGCCACCACGCCGCTGATGGGTGTGCTGGTCGGCGTGCTGTTCTTCCGCGAACCGATGACCCTGGCCAAGCTCTGCGGCATCTTCCTCGGCCTGTTCGGCGTCGGCATCCTCAGCGGTGCCGGCCCGGTGGCCCTGGACCTGGCCCTGCTGCAAGGCGCCCTCGCCTGCCTGGCGGCCACCACCTGCTACGGCTTTGCCGGCTTCCTCGCCCGCCGCTGGGTCAGCGGCCTGGACAGCCGCCTGTCGGCACTGGGCAGCATGCTCGGCGCCACCCTGATGCTGAGCCCGCTGTTCGCCTGGAGCGCGCTGAGCCAGCCACCCGCCAGCTGGGGCGGCTGGCAGGTGTGGCTGTCGCTGCTCGGCCTGGGCCTGCTGTGCACAGCGTTCGCCTACATCCTGTACTTCCGCCTGCTGGAGGAGATCGGCCCGGTCAAGGCCAGTACCGTGACCTTCCTGATCCCGGTATTCGGCGTATTGTGGGGGGCATGGCTGCTGGACGAGCCGCTGTCGATGGCGCACCTGTACGGTGGCCTGCTGATTGGCGTGGCATTGTGGCTGGTGCTGCGTCCGGCGCGCAGCTGAAGCGGGGTACACGATGAACGACGCGTACAAGAAGGTCCTGTTCCGCCTGGAGCAGGACGAAAACGGCTACCCGCCCGCCTCGGTCGAGGGCCTGTGGGCCAAGGCCGTGGAAGGCGGCTATGCCGTCGACAACATTCCCTTCCATGTCTACGGCATCGCCCCGGGCGACGTGATCGGCACCCGTGAGGAAGCCGGCGAAACCTGGTTCGCCGAACTGCGCCGCAGCAGCGGCAGCTCGGTGTTCCGGGTGATCGTCAAGCCCCCGGAAACCCTGGGCCAGGTACGCGCGGCCTTGCTCGATTTCGGCTGCAACTGCGAAACCGAGCAGGCGGTGAAGATGCTGGCGGTCGAGGTCCCGTCGCAGCGCTCGCTCGACACCTTGCTCTACTACCTGCTCACCCAGCGCGAAGCCGGCCTGCTGGACTTCGAGGAAGGCGTACTGCGCCACGCCATCCCCGAAGAGTTCCGCTAGGGCCTACGCCTCGGCCAGGCGCGCGGCGGGCTTGCGGAATACGAACAGCAGGCCCACCACGATCAGCCCCATGCCCAGCAGGCTGAGCGGCGCCAGGCGGTTACCGAAGATCAGCAGGTCCATCACCGCGGTCACCGCCGGCACCAGGTAGAACAGGCTGGTGACATTGACCAGGTTACCCTTGGCGATCAGCCGGTAAAGCAGCAGGGTCGCCAGCAGCGAGACCACCAGCCCCATCCACAGCAGCGCGCCGACGAAACCGCCAGTCCACTCCACATGCAGCGGCTGCAGCGGCGCGAACAGCGCGCACATGGCAAAGCCGGCCAGGTACTGCAGCGGCAGCGTGCCCATGGGGTTGTCGGTGATGCGCTTCTGCAGGATCGAGCCGAAGGTCATGCTGGCCAGCGCCAGCAAGGCGAACAACATCCCCGCCAACGATACCCCGCCCAGGTTGATGCCCTGGTAGACCACCATGATCAACCCGCCAAGCCCCAACCCGAGGCCGAACAAGCGGCTCCAGGAGCGCTGGCGCTCCATCAGCACCACGGTCAGGATCGGTTGTACCCCCATCACCGTGGCCATGATGCCGGGGGTGACATGGGTATCGAGCGCCAGCAGGTAGAAGATCTGGTAGGCGCCGAGCAGCACACAGCCGGTGCCCAGGGCCCGCAGGATGGCCCCGCGACTACGCGGCCAGCGCAGCCCCAGCAACGGGCCGATCAGCAGCAGCCCGGCCAGGGCCAGCGCCGAGCGCAACAGCAGGAAGGCAAACGGGCTGGCATGCGCCAGGCCGAGCTTGGAGACGATCGCCCCGCTGCTCCACAGCAGGACGAACAGGCTGGTAGTGGCCGCCGAGGCCACGGATGCTTTGCTAAAGACAGACATGTATTGCCACCTGATTCAAGGCGAATAAGCCAGACGGACGGCGTGCGCTTCAGCGTGGGAAGTCGCCGACCGTGTTCAGTAGGTTGCGTGTGCGAAGGGATGCGGCCAGAAGCCGATCAGCCCAGCACGACCACGCAAGGAGGCGGAGCTACGCCGCCTACAACGCCACTGACAGGTGGTGGTGGATAGTGACTGATCATCGCCGGCTGCTGGCAGCCACGCACGACCATGCCCGCGACTGGCGCGATGGCAAAGCTTGTGGTGGATGGGCTGGCTGGCATGAACAGGTCTTCGGGAAAAGAACAGTGGGCTGGACTATAGCCCGGTGTTTCCTGGCTGGCAACTACCCCGCCGGCCACAATCCCGTGTAGGAGCGGCCTTGTGTCGCGAGGGGGCGCGAAGCGGCCCCAGTTCTTTGCATCCACGCCGATATTGCCGGGGCCGCTTTGCGGCCCATCGCCGGCAAGCCGGGCTCCCACAAGTACGACGCAGAACTCAAGATTTTCGCAGTCCTTGTGGGAGCCTGGCTTGCCGGCGATGGGCTGCGCAGCAGCCCCAGTGACGTTAACTGGCTGGTAAGGGGGCGCGTGTGTATTGGTTAATTTCTCACCACCCCGATTCGTCTGAATGCGAAACGCAGCCCGCATTCACCCGTTTCGAGGACCACCGATGAACGTATCCGCCTGGCTCTACCGGCCAGCCCAGATCACCTGCCTGCTGCTGGTCAGCGCCTACGCCCACGCCGCCAAGCCCGGCGACGTGTTCAAAGACTGCAAGGACTGCCCCGAAATGGTCGTGCTGCCCGCCGGCAGCTACGTGATGGGGGCCCCTGACGACGAAGTCGGCCGCCAGCCCGACGAGGGCCCGCTGCACACCGTGACCTTCGCCAAGCCCTTCGCGATGAGCCGCTATCAGGTCACCGCCGGCGAACTGGACGCCTATATCAAGGCCACCGGCACCGTCATCAAGAGCGGCGACGACCGCCCCGACCGCTGGTGCGAAGCCAGCAAGCCTAGCTACAAGCAAGGTCCCCGCCAGCCGGCGGTATGCATCGACTACGACGAAGTACAGGCCTACACCCGATGGCTGGCTGAAACCACCGGCAAGCCATACCGCATGGTCAGCGAAGCCGAACGCGAATATGCCGCCCGTGCCGGTTCCAGCGGCCCGTTCCCCTTCCCCTTCGACGAACCGGGCAAATACGAGATCAGCAAACACGCCAATACCTATGGACCCAAGGACGGTTACACCTTCACCGCCCCGGTGGGCAGCTACCCGCCCAATGCCTTCGGCCTGTACGACATGCACGGCAACGTCTACGAATGGGTCGCCGACTGCTACCACGACAGCTATGAAGGCGCTCCCACCGACGGCAGCGCCTGGATCCAGGACCCCAAGTGCATCCGCGCGCACATGCGCGGCAACGACTGGGGCGAGCCGCCGATCTTCTCCCGCTCGGCCAACCGCAACGACCGCCTCAAGACCACCCGCGGTGACTTCCTCGGCTTTCGCGTAGCACGCGAACTGTGAAGTTGTGACGCGGTTAACGCAGCACCGGCCAAAAAAATCGCCAATAAGAATCGTTCCGGTTTTTAACAGGTGCTGCGTCCTATAGCTGACATAGAAAAAAACCCTCTGCCAACGAGACCGCAATAGATGTCCAAGTCCCTCCCCGGCCCGCTCAACCCGCTTGCCAAAGCATTACTGATCCGTCATTCCCTTCGTCCCCAGCGCGCGCTCACACGCATCAGCCTGGGCCTGGCGATATCCGCTGCGATGGTTACCCAGGTGCAGGCACAGGAGTGGACCCTGGATATTCCTGCGCAGTCGATGAACTCGGCGTTGCAGGCACTGGCCAGGCAGACCGATACCCAGTTGCTGTACAGC
This sequence comes from Pseudomonas sp. 13159349, assembly GCF_013305685.1. Classification (NCBI taxonomy): domain Bacteria; kingdom Pseudomonadati; phylum Pseudomonadota; class Gammaproteobacteria; order Pseudomonadales; family Pseudomonadaceae; genus Pseudomonas; species Pseudomonas sp. 13159349. The sequence continues at coordinate 4,388,812 of NZ_CP045553.1, forward strand.
CCGGAGGACATCAGTGGGCTGCGCTCCACGGCCCTCAAGGGCCGGCATGACCTGCAGTCTTCGTTGCGGACATTGCTGCAAGGCACCGGGCTGCGTTACCAGATCGATGGCAACACCGTGACGGTGACGGCCAGTTCGGGCGCACAGGCCGGCCAGGTCGAGCTTTCGGCGACCAACGTCAATAGCGTGGGCCTTGGTGCCACTACCGAAGGCACGGGCTCCTACACCACCGGTGTGACCAACACCGCCACCAAGATGAACCTGTCGATCCGTGAAACGCCCCAGTCGATCAGCGTGATCACCCGCCAGCGCATGGACGACCAGCAGCTCAACAGCGTGACCCAGGTGCTCAACCAGACCCCCGGCATCACCATGTCCCAGGACGGTGGCCTGCGCTACAACATCTATTCCCGCGGCAGTGCCATCAACACCTACCAGCTTGACGGCGTGACCACCACCCAGGAAAACCAGACCCGCAACATGCCCAGCACGTTGCTGGACATGACCCTTTACGACCGCGTCGAAATCGTCCGCGGCGCCACCGGCCTGATGACCGGCGCGGGTGAACCCGGCGGCGTGGTCAACCTCATTCGCAAACGCCCGACCCGCGAATTCCAGTCGCATATCCAGGGCACTGTCGGCTCCTGGGACTCCTACCGCAGCGAAGTCGATGTTTCCGGCCCCTTGACCGAGGGTGGCAACCTGCGCGGGCGCATGGTGGCGGCCAAGCAGAAAAGCGGCAGCTTTCGCGACTGGTACAAGGAAGACAAAGACATCCTCTACGGCGTTCTCGAAGCGGACCTGAACGACGACACCTTGGTACGTTTCGGCGTCGACTACCAGAAGTTCAAAGCCACCGGTTCACCGGGTGTACCGCTGTTGTTCACCAACGGCAAGCAGACCAACTTTTCCCGCTCTACCAGTTCCGGCGCCCGCTGGATGTACGACGAGCTGGAAACCACCAACTATTTCATGGCCGCCGAGCATACCTTCGCCAATGACTGGCAAATCAAGCTGGCCGCGAACTACATGGATTCCAATCGCGATAACTACAACGGCTCTTATCAGACCTCTTCGGGCCGAGCGTGGATCAATGAAGAAACCGGCGCTGCGCGAATGCTGCGTTACAACGCTGAAGCCGACCAGACCCAGCGTGGCCTGGACCTGACACTGCAAGGGCCTTTTTCCCTGTTCGGGCGTACTCACGAGTTCATCACCGGCTTCAACTACCAGGATTACAAGAACGATCACACCGGTTATGACGTCGGCACCACAACCGTCAACTTCTATGACTGGGACAACTACCTGCCTCGGCCAACCGAGACTGGCGCACTTGGGGAAATTCTCAACATCAAGAGCAGCCAGCGCGGCACCTACGCGGCATTCAAGTTCAACCTGATGGATGACCTGAACGTAATCGTAGGCGCGCGCACCTCCGACTATGACTACGACTATTACTACTGGCCTACCTCGTTCGGATCGCCGGACGTGAAGATGCACGAGCGGGGTGAAGTAACACCGTACGCGGGCATCATCTATGACCTGACCCCAGAGCAATCGGTGTATGCCAGCTATACCGATATCTTCAAGCCACAATCCAACCTCGATCGTAACGGTTCGGTCATTGGCCCTGTCATAGGCAGCAACTACGAAGTGGGCTGGAAAGGGGCGTTCTACGACGGGCGTCTGAACGCCAGTACGGCACTGTTCCTGGTCAAGCGTGACAACCTGGCGGTGGAGGACAGCGGTGAGATCGTGCAAGGCACGCTCGACCAACAAGCCTACAAGGGCGCAAAGGGTACCGAGACCAAGGGTATCGACCTGGAGTTGTCGGGTGAGGTCTTGCCTGGTTGGCAAGTCATGACCAGTTACAGCCATGCCCGCACGGAAGACGCCGATGGCGTGCGCCAGCTGACGCAATATTCCATGGACACCTTCCGCTTCTGGAACACCTATCGCTTCCAGGGTGACTGGAACAGGCTGACCGTGGGTGGCGGGGTGTCCTGGAACTCCAGCATGTCGCTCTACTACAACAGCCTCAAAGCCCGAGCCACCCAGGATGACTACACGGTTGCCAGCCTGATGGCGCGCTATCAGGTCACCGACCATCTGGCCGCCACCTTGAACCTGAACAATATCTTCGACGAGAAGTACTACTCGGGTATCGGCGGCAGTGTTGGCCATTACGGTGACCCGCGTAATGCCACCATGAGCCTGCGCTACGACTTCTAGGCCGACAGCCACCTGTACCGTTGTAATCGAAGCGGCGTCATCCACACAGGATGACGCCGCTTTTTTTCGTCTCGGTGGCGACACTGCCGACATGAAAAAACCTGTGGGGCCCACGTTGAACGTGGGCCCCACAGGTCATTCAGCCGGCCCTGCCGGGTCAACCCATGACCGGCTCCGCCACCAGCCTGGCCGCGAGCCCCTCGATCACTTCCCGATGCTTGAGGATGTCATAGTGACCCGCTGCAACCGCGTGGTTCTCACCGCTCCCGTGAACCGCGAAGCGTTGGCCATGGTCACCTGCCCACCAGCACAAGGCAGCGGCGCGGGTTGCCGGCAATGCCGGCAACCGTTCCGACAACGCCTTGAGCCGCATCGCCACGGCAAAGGTGTGGGCCAGTTCAGCGCTTTCGACACTGGCGAAGGCCGACGCTACCTGCAGCCCCGAGCGTGCCTCTTCGATCAGCCGCTCAAGCAGCGGCACACCACTGCCCGCCGCAACCGCAGGCAGTACCAACTGCTCCTTTGCCAGCCCCAGCAGCACACTCAGGAAGCTGCCAAGGTCGGCACTCCAGTCCGCTGCCGGCGTCGCCGGCGCACCGGTTGGGATAAAACTGTCGACCAGGCCAAGCAACGATACTTGCTGGCCCTGGGCTTCCAGCTCCTGGGCCACCAGCACCGCCAGCGTGCCACCCAGCGACCAGCCGGCAAGCTGGTATGGCCCTTCGGGCTGCTTCTGGCGAATGTACTGGGCATAGTCGATCGCCATGGCCTGCAACGAATCATCCTGCCAGTTGCGATCGAGCAGCATGCGGCATTGCACGCCGTAGACGCTGCAATGCCCTTCCAGCCGGCGCGCCAGCGGCTCGTAGTCGAACACCGTGCCAAAGCCTGCATGCAGGCAGAACAGAGGCTTGGCCCCGGCTACTCGGCTGTTGAGCAGCAGCAGCGGATCAAGGGCGACGTCGCCATCGGTATAGCCGGAAAGCTCGCCAATGGTGGGCCTGGCCATGACATCGCGCAGTTTCAGCTCGATCGACAGGTCGGGCCGTGCTCGTACCTTCGACAGCATCTTCAGCACGCGCAGCGAATCGCCCCCCAACTCGAAGAAGTTGTCATCGACACCAACTTCATCCACCTCCAGCACTTCCCGCCAGATGGCCGCCAGCGCCTTCTCCGTGTCATCGCGCGGAGCCACCCGCACCGGGCGCCCGGCCAACTCCGGGGCCGGCAGCGCATTGCGATCGATCTTGCCATTGGGCGTGAGTGGAAACGCCGGCAGCAATACCCACTGGGTCGGCACCATGTAGTCCGGCAGGTCGGCACGCAAGGCGTCACGCAATGGCGTAGCGGAAGTCACCCCATTGCCGGTGACCAGATACGCCACCAATTGCTTGCCGGTAGCGCCCTCCCTGGCCACCACCACAGCATCCCGCACATCCGCCAGATTACGCAGCCGTGCTTCGACTTCCCCAGGTTCGATACGGAAACCGCGAACCTTCAACTGGTTGTCCAGGCGGCCGATGAAATCGATCACGCCATCCGCCCGACGACGCACCCGGTCACCGGTGCGGTACAGCCGCCCGCCCTGGGCAAACGGGTCGGCGACAAAGCGCTCGGCGGTCAGGGACGGACGCTGGTGATACCCGCGCGCCACACCCTCGCCACCAATGTAGAGCTCCCCGGCCACGCCATCGGGCACCGGGTTCAGGCCCTGGTCCAGCACATGCAGCGTGCGCTGGCCAACCCGCTCACCGATCGGCGCATACACCGCCTGGCATGACTGCTGTGCCGATACTTTCCACAACAGGGGGGTCACGACCGTTTCGGTAGGCCCGTAGCCATTGGTCAGGAACTGCGGGCGCAAGGTCCGCTTGACCAGTTCGAACAGTGCATCGGGCACCGCGTCACCGCCAAAGCAATAGATGCGCACCGGCGGTGCGGCTTCCTGCCGGGATTGCGCGAACTCGGCCAGTTGCTGCTGATACGCCGGTGGGAAGCAGGCAATGTCGATGCGCTCGGCATGCAGTACCTGCCAGGTTTGCTCGGCAGTCCACAGCTGGCTACCGCGCACCACCAGGCAGCCGCCTGACGACAAGGTCGACAGCCAACGCTCCTGGGCACCGTCGAAAGCGAACGACATGAACAACAGCTCGCGAGTGCTTTCATCCATTTCGTAAAGGCGGGCGATTGCCTGGCAGTGCATGCCGATCTGCCCGTGGCTGACCGCCACGCCCTTGGGCTTGCCGGTAGAGCCAGAGGTATAGATCAGGTACGCCAGGTTGGTGTCGTGCACCATCACCTGAGGGGCATCGGACGGCAAGCTGGCGATAGCCAGAAGGTCCAGCTCCACGCAGTGCTCCACCCCGGCAAACCGCTGGCGCAAGCCGCTGCTGGTCACCAGCAGGTGCATGGCCGAATCCTCGACAATCCACTGCAAGCGATCCTGCGGGTAGTCGATATCCAGCGGCACATAGGCGGCGCCGGTTTTCATCACCGCCAGGAATGCCACGATCACCTCCACCGAGCGTTCCAGGGCGATGCCGACCGTAACCTCCGGGCGCGCCCCCAAGGCAATCAGGTGGTGTGCCAGGCGGTTGGCACGCTCATCCAGTTGGGCATAGCTCAACTGTCGCTCGCCACAGGCCACCGCAATTGCCTCTGGCCGCGCCTGGGCATGCCGGGCAATCAGCTCGGCCAGCCTTGGCATGGCCTGCTCGCATGGCTGCAAGCCGTTGCGAGCCTGGGCCTGCTGCGCTTGCGCCGGGGTCAGCATGTCCAGGCTGCCCACGGTGGCGTGAGGGTTGTCGAGCATGCCCTCGAGCAGCCGTTCGAAACTGCCACGAATGCTGTCGGTGGCTTGCTCCGTGAAGCGGTTGCGCAAGTAGAGGAACTCGACAGAGAGCGTCTCGCCCAGATGCACCGCCAGGTCCATGGCGTAGTTGGTCACGTCGCGGTTGCTCACCTCACCGAACTGCAGCGAGCCACCACCACCTTCCTGCAGGCGCTCGTCCACCGGGTAGTTCTCGAACACCACGATGCTGTCGAACAACGCTTGCCCTGCCTGCCCTGCCCAGCGTTGCACATCGGCCAAGGCTGCATGTTCGTGGTCGCGCAGTTCCAGGTTGCAGGCCTGCAGTTGCTGCAGCCAGTCGACAATCCGCTGCTGCGGTTGGGGCGTCTGCACCACCGGCAAGGTGTTGATGAACAAACCCAGCATTTCGTCGGCACCGGGCAAGCCGGCTGGCCGGCCCGCCACGGTGGCGCCGAAGCACACCGTGGCTTGCCCGGTATAGCGCTGAAGCAGCAGCAGCCAGGTCGCTTGGATCAAGGTGTTTGGGGTGATGCGCAAGCGCTGGGCCTGCTCGCGCAGTTGCCGGGTACGCGAGGCATCCCAACGCAGGTACAGCGCGGCGTGCCCCTGCAGGTCTGCCGCGGGGCGAGCCGCCAGGCTGTCCGCCAGCCAGGTGGGGCTTTCCAGCTCTTGCAGCTTGCCGCGCCAGAACTGCTCCAGCGCCGCCTTGGGCTGCCCGGCAAGCCAGCGGATGTAATCGCCAAACCGCCCTGCCGGCGCTCGCGCAGGGTGGCCATGGTAAGTCTGCAACACCTCGCCAAGCAGCCGCGAGGTACTCCAGCCGTCCATCAGTATGTGATGACGGGTCCACAGCAGGTGCAAACGTTCGTCGTCCAGCCGCACCAGGGTCAGGCGCATCAACGGTGCGACACTCAGGTCCAGGCCTTGTGCGGCATCGGCCTCGGCCAGCGCCTGCAGCATCTGCGCACTTACCGGACGATCGCGCCAGTCATGCACGACCACCGGCAATTCGACCTTGCGGTAGACAAGCTGCAAAGGTTCGGCCAAGTGGGGCGCCGACCAGAAGGCACTGCGCAGGATATCGTGGCAGTCGATCACCTGCTGCCAGGCTGCCACGAACCGTTCGATTTCCAGGCCTTTGACTTCCACCGAAGTCTGGTTGATGTAAAGCGCGCCTTCAGGCCCCTGCAGCGAATGGAACAGCATGCCCTGCTGCATCGGCGACAGCGGGTAGATATCGGCCACCTGCAGTGCAACTGCCGGCAGCTCATCCAGCTGTTGTTGGCGCAGCGCGGCCAGTGGGAAGTCCGAAGGCGTAACACCACGGTTGCCCGGCTCGCAGCAATGAGCGATCAGCGCGCCAAGCTCTGCGGCATAGTCATCTGCCAACTTTTGCATGACCGCTGTGTCGTAGCGCTGCGCACTGAAGGTCCAGCCAAGTTTCAGCTCGCCGCCGTATACCTGGCCGTTCAGGGCGATCTGGCTATCGAGTGGCGCATCGGCTGGTTTGGCCGCACCGCCGTATTCGCGCGCGGGTGCGAACAAGCCCGACTGCTCGTCGAAGCTACCGTCGAACTGCCCGAGGTAGTTGAACACGATCTCGCCCTGAGGCAACGCAGCCAGGGCCTCACGCGCACCAGCCAGCCCCATGTACTTCAGCGCGCCATAGCCAAGGCCTTTGTTCGGCACAGCCCGCAGCTGCTCCTTGACCGCCTTGATCGATTCGGCGATCCCGCCCAGCGGGCTCAGCTTCACTGGGTACATGCTGGTGAACCAGCCCACCGTGCGGCTCAGGTCAATGTCATCGAACAGGTCTTCCCGCCCATGGCCTTCCAGCCTGACCAGCACCTCCGGCCGCTCGGTCCAGCGGGCGATCACCCGAGCCAGGGCTGTCAGCAACAGGTCATTGATCTGCGTGCGATAGGCCGCAGGGGCATCGTGCAACAACTGCCAGGTGGCTTCGCGGCCCAGCCTCGTACTGACCGACGCAGCGTGCTGCTGCTGGTTGCCGCCCAGCGCATTGGCGCACGGCAGGTGGTCGCTGGTGCTTTGCAACTGCGCTTGCCAGTAGGCAAGTTCCGCTTGCAGCGCCTCGCTCTGGGCATAGGCCTGCAGGTGCTGCGCCCAGGTCTTGTAGGCGCTGGTCTTGGCTGGCAATTGCAGCGGCTGTCGGTTGCCCAGGGCCTGATAGGCCTGTTGCAGGTCCTCCAGCAACAGGCGCCACGACACGCCATCTACCGCCAGGTGATGAATGACCAGCAGCAGACGCTGGCTGCCATCGGGCAGGCTGGCCAGCAGCGCACGGACCAGCAAGCCTTGCTGCAGGTTCAGGCTGCGTTGGGCCTGTTCAGCAAGTGCGGCCAACGCCTCCTCGTCCGCGCACGCATGCTCCCAGAGTATCCGCGCCTGCCGCTGTGGCTTGTACTCGGCTTGCCAGACCCCCTCCTGCTGCTCGAAGCCCAGGCGCAGTGCATCATGATGGGCGACCAGTGCCAGCAACGCATCGTGCAGGCGGTCCGCTTGCAGGGGTTCGCTGGGTGTCAGCAGAATCGACTGGTTCCAATGCCCACGCTCGCCAATGTCGGCCTCGAAGAACCATTGCTGAATCGGTGTCAGCGGTGTGCTGCCCGTGATCGGCCCTTGCTCGCCAATACCTTCGACAACACGCCGCGCCACCGTGGCCAGGCCTTGTACGGTCTGATGCTGGAACAGTTGCTTGGGGGTGAACTGCACGCCGGCCTGGCGGGCCTTGCCCACGACCTGCAGGGAAACGATGGAATCGCCACCCAGTTCGAAGAAGTTGTCGTCCAGGCCTACGCGCTCCAGTTTCAGCACATCGGCCCAGATCGCCGCGATCTGTTGTTCCAGTTCGCTCTGCGGGGCCACATATGCCGCTTGCAGCAGGCTGGCGTCCGGTTGCGGCAGCGCACGGCGGTCCAGCTTGCCGTTGGCGGTCAAGGGCAGTTTGGCCAGGAATAGCAGGTGGGCCGGCACCATGTAGTCCGGCAGGCTCGCCTTCAGCGCAGTGCGCAGCGCCTCGCGCTCGGCAGCCTGGGCCTCGGTGCTGGCCATCACGACCGCATCGGCAGGCACCACATAACCCACCAGCTGCTTGCCGCCCGGGCCGTCCTGGGCCAGTACCACGCCCTGGGCCACGCTGGCCTGCGCCTGCAGCCGCGCCTCGATTTCGCCCAGTTCGATGCGAAAACCTCGAATCTTCACTTGATGGTCGATCCGCCCCAGGTACTCCACCGCCCCCGCGCCGCCGTAGCGGGCCAGGTCGCCCGAGCGGTACAGGCGGCCACCCTGGCTGTCGAACGGGTTGGGCACGAAGCGCTCGGCGGTCAGCCCCGGGCGCCCGTGATACCCCCGCGCCAGGCCCGCCTGGCCGATCACCAGCTCGCCGTGGCTGCCCGGGACCACCGGGTTCAGCGCGGCATCCAGCAGGTACCACGACAGGTCCGGGATCACCTCGCCGATCGGGCTGCTCGCGCCCTTGGCCAGGTCGGCCTGGGTGATCGGCCGGTAGGTCACGTGCACCGTGGTTTCGGTGATGCCGTACATGTTGATCAGCCGTGGCTGCTGGTCGCCGAACACCTCGAACCAGGGCTCGAGGCTGCTCACATCCAGCGCTTCGCCGCCGAACACCACATGCCGCAGGGCCAGGCCCTGCCCCTGACGCGCTGCCGCGCAGGCCACCGGGATCAACTGGCGGAACGCCGACGGCGTCTGGTTCAGCACCGTTACCCGCTCGCGCTGCAGCAGCGCATGGAAGTCCTCGGTGGAACGTGCCACGTCCTTGGCCACCATCACCGCCCGGCCGCCATACAACAGCGCGCCGAACAGCTCCCATACCGAGAAGTCGAAGGCATAGGAGTGGAACACCGTCCACACGTCACTGGCATCGAAACGGAACCAGTCCTGGGTCGCCGCGAACAGCCGGACCACGTTCTGGTGCGGCAGCAGCGTACCCTTGGGCTTGCCGGTGGAGCCGGAGGTGTAGATCACGTAGGCCAGGTTCTGCGGGGCTACTTCGATATTCGGGTTGGCATCGCTGTAGCCGGTCAGGTCTTCGACATCCAGATCCAGGCTGTGCAGGCCAACCGGGATCGGCAGGGCTTTGCGCAGGTGCGACTGGGTCAGCAGCAAGGCGATGCCACTGTCGGCAAACATGTAGCTGAGGCGGTCTTCCGGGTACTCCGGGTCCAGCGGCACATAGGCACCACCGGCCTTGAGAATGCCCAGCAGGCCGACCACCATGTCCAGGCTGCGCTCCATGGCGATGCCTACCAGCACATCAGGGCCAACGCCGCGCTCGATCAGCTTGTGCGCCAGCTGGTTGGCCCGGCGGTTCAGTTCGCCATAGCTCAGGGTCTGCTCGCCGAAGGTGACTGCCGGGGCTTCGGGGGCGGCGACCACTTGGGCCTCGATCAGCTCATGAATGGTTCGCTCATCCGGGAAGGCGACGGTGTTGCGGTTCCAGTCACGCAGCACGGCCTGCTGCTCGTCCTCGCCCAGCAATGGCAGCTCACTGATGCGTTGCCCGGGCTGGCGCACGATAGCTTCCAGCAGGTTGAGCCAATGCCGCGCCATGCGCTCGATGGTGCTGGCGTCGAACAGGTCGGTGGCGTACGTCAACGAAGCCCCGATGCCCTTTTCATGCTCGGAGGTGTCCAAAGCCAGGTCGAACTTGGCGGTGTGGTTGTCCCAGGCCAACTCCTCCATCTCCAGCCCCGCTATACGTCGGGGCTCGCCCTTGGCCTGGGTCTGATGGTTGTACAACACCTGGAACAGCGGATTGTGGCTCAGGTTGCGCTCCGGTTGCAGCGCATCGACCAGCTGTTCGAACGGCAGGTCCTGATGGGCCTGGGCACCCAGGGCACGTTGCCTGACCTGTTGCAGCAGCTCGCTGAACGTCAGTTGCACATCGAACTCGGCACGCAGCACCTGGGTGTTGACGAAGAAGCCGATCAAGCGCTCGGTCTCGACCCGGTTACGGTTGGCAATCGGTACCCCAACGCGGATATCAGCCTGGCCCGAGTAGCGATGCAGCAGGGTCTGGAAGCTGGCCAGCAGCAGCATGAACGGCGTCACGCCCTGCTGCTGGGCAACCCTTTTCAGGTTGTTGGCCAGCCCATCGCCCAGCACGATCGGCAACCGTGCCCCTCTGTGGCTCGGCATGGCCGGGCGCGGATGGTCCAGCGGCAGCTCCAGCACCGGTTGCTCATCACCCAATTGTTCGGTCCAGTAGGCCAGCTGCCGCGCCTGCTCGCCGGCTTCCATCCAGCTACGCTGCCAAATGGCATAGTCGGCATACTGGATCGGCAGGGCCGGCAGTTGCGTTACCTGGCCCTGGCTGAAACCTTGATAGAACTGCACCAGCTCATTGACCATCACTGGCATCGACCAGCCGTCGGCGACGATATGGTGCAGGGTCAGCACCAGCACGTGCTGGTCCGCCGCCAGGCGCAGCAGCCGGGCCCGCAGCAGCGGCCCCTGCTCCAGGTCGAACGGTTGCCCTGCTTCGGTCTCGACCCAGGCCCGTACAGCGGCCTCGTCGGCGTTTGCCTGCTCTTCGATGACCAGCTCGAACGGCACTTGAGCATGAATGACCTGCACCGCCTGCTCACCGTCGCGACGGAACGTGGTACGCAGCGTTTCATGTCGCTCGATCAAGGCCGCAAAGGCCAGTTGCAGAGCTGTGGTATCCAGATTCCCCTTGAACTTCAAGGCAGCCGGGATGTTGTAGGTGGCACTGGCGGGCTCCCATTGCCACAGGAACCACTGCCGTTGCTGGGCGTATGAAAGCGCCGGCAACGGATGCTCGCCGCGCACCTCGGGGATCGGCAACTGGGCCAGGCTCATGCCCTTCGCCGCCAGTTTCTCGAGGAAGAGTTTGCGCTGTGGCAGCGGCAGGCCGATGAAGCGCTGCACCAGGGCCATGTTTCTGTTATCCGTTTGCATTTCAGACTGCCTCAAGCTCGCTCATGAAGTCCTGGAGTTCATCCAGGTCTGCATCGCTATGGGTATTCAAGCCATTGATCATTGCTGCGTAGTCCTGCAGCGTTTGCGCCTGGAACAACAACGCCAGGGGCAGGCTCGTGCCAAGCTCGACCTGTAGCCGCGCCATGACCTGGGTAGCCAGCAAGGAGTGCCCACCCAGTTCGAAGAAGTTGTCGCCAAGGCCTACCCGCTCCAGCTTCAGCACATCGGCCCAGATCGCCGCGATCCGTTGCTCCAGTTCGCTTTGCGGCGCGTGGTACGCGCGCTGCAACTGGCTGGCATCCGGTTGCGGCAGCGCACGGCGGTCCAGCTTGCCGTTGGCGGTCAAGGGCAGTTTGGCCAGGAACAGCAGGTGGGCCGGCACCATGTAGTCCGGCAAGCTCGCCTTCAGCGCAGTGCGCAGCACCTCGCGCTCGGCAGCCTGGGCCTCGGTGCTGGCCATCACGGCCGCATCGGCAGGCACCACATAACCCACCAGCTGCTTGCCGCCCGGGCCGTCCTGGGCCAGCACCACGCCCTGGGCCACGCTGGCTTGCGCCTGCAACCGCGCCTCGATCTCGCCCAGTTCGATGCGAAAACCTCGAATCTTCACCTGATGGTCGATCCGCCCCAGGTACTCCACCACCCCCGCGCCGCCGTAGCGGGCCAGGTCGCCCGAGCGGTACAGGCGACCACCCTGGCTGTCGAACGGGTTCGGCACGAAGCGCTCGGCAGTCAGTCCCGGGCGCCCGTGATAACCCCGCGCCAGGCCGGCCTGGCCGATCACCAGTTCGCCATGGCTGCCCGGGGCCACCGGGTTCAGCGCGGCATCCAGCAGGTACCACGACAAGTCCGGGATCACCTCGCCGATCGGGCTGCTCGCGCCCTTGGCCAAATCGGCCTGGGTGATCGGCCGGTAGGTCACATGCACCGTGGTTTCGGTGATGCCGTACATGTTGATCAGCCGTGGCTGCTGGTCACCAAACGCTTCGAACCAGGGGGCGAGGCTGCTCACGTCCAGCGCTTCACCGCCGAACACCACGTGCCGCAAGGCCAGGCCCTGCCCCTGCCGCGCTGACGCGCAGGCCACCGGGATCAACTGGCGGAACGCCGACGGCGTCTGGTTCAGCACCGTCACCTGCTCGCGCTGCAGCAGCGCATGGAAGTCCTCGGTGGAACGCGCCACGTCCTTGGCCACCATCACCGCCCGGCCGCCATACAACAGCGCGCCGAACAGCTCCCATACCGAGAAGTCGAAGGCGTAGGAGTGGAACACCGTCCACACGTCACTGGCATCGAAGCGGAACCACGCCTGCGTCGCCGCGAACAGGCGGACCACGTTCTGGTGCGGCAGCAGCGTGCCCTTGGGCTTGCCGGTGGAGCCGGAGGTGTAGATCACGTAGGCCAGGTTCTGCGGGGCTACCGTAACCCCGGGGTTGGCGCCGCTGTAGCTGGCCAGAGCTAGCTCATCCAGCTCCAGGCACTCGATGGCGACTGGAATTGGCAGCACCTCACGCAGGTGTGCCTGGGTCAGTAATAAAGTGATGCCGCTGTCGGCGAACATGTAGCTGAGGCGATCTTCCGGGTATTCCGGGTCCAGCGGCACATAGGCACCGCCGGCCTTGAGAATGCCCAGCAGGCCGACCACCATTTCCAGGCTGCGCTCCATGGCGATGCCCACCAGCACATCCGGGCCAACGCCACGCTCGATCAGCTTGTGCGCCAGCCGGTTGGCCCGGCGGTTCAGTTCGCCGTAGCTCAGGGTCTGCTCGCCGAAGGTGACTGCCGGGGCTTCGGGGGCGGCGACCACCTTGGCCTCGATCAGCTCATGAATGGTTCGCTCATCCGGGAAGGCGACGGTGTTGCGGTTCCAGTCACGCAGCACAGCCTGCTGCTCGTCCTCGCCCAGCAACGGCAGCTCGCTGATGCGCTGGCCCGGTTGGTGCACAATGGCTTCGAGCAGGTTGACCCAGTGCCGCGCCATGCGCTCGATGGTGCTGGCATCGAACAGGTCGGTGGCATAGATCAGTGCCGCACCGATCCCCTGCCCGTCTTCGTAGGTATCCAGGCTCAGGTCGAACTTGGCGGTGTGAGTGCTCCAGTCCAGGCCGGACATTTCCAGGCCCGGCAAGCGGTGCTGGCTGCCCTTGAGCTCGGTCTGGTGGTTGTACAGCACCTGGAACAACGGGTTGTGCCCAAGGTTGCGCTCAGGCTGCAAGGCTTCGACCAGTTGCTCGAATGGCAGGTCCTGGTGGGCCTGCGCGCCCAGAACACGTTGCTTGACCTGTTGCAGCAGCTCGCCGAACGTCAGCTGCATATCGAACTCGGCACGCAGCACCTGGGTGTTGACGAAGAAGCCGATCAGGCGCTCGGTCTCGACCCGGTTGCGGTTGGCCGTGGGCACACCAACACGGATGTCGGCCTGGCCCGAGTAGCGATGCAGCAAGGTCTGGAAGCTGGCCAGCAACAGCATGAACGGCGTCACGTTCTGCTGCTGGGCAACGCGCTTGAGGTTGGCCGCCAGCTCATTGCCCAACTCAATCGGCCAACGCGCGCCTTGATGGCTCGGTACAGCCGGGCGCGGATGATCCAACGGCAGCTCCAGCACCGGTTGCTCATCACCCAATTGTTCGGTCCAGTAGGCCAGCTGCCGCGCCTGCTCGCCGGCCTCCATCCAGTTGCGCTGCCAAACGGCAAAGTCCGCGTACTGAATCGGCAGGACCGGCAGCGTCGGCGCCTGGCCTTGGCTGTAGCCCGCATACAGTTGCACCAGCTCTTCGACCAGCACCGGCATCGACCAGCCATCGGCGACGATATGGTGCAGGGTCAGCACCAGCACGTGCTGGTCCGCCGCCAGGCCCAGCAGCCTGGCCCGCAGCAGCGGCCCCTGCTCCAGGTCGAACGGTTTCCCTGCTTCGGCTTCGACCCAGGCCCGCACAGCGGCCTCGTCGGCGTGCGCCTGCTCCTCGATGGCCAGCTCGAACGGCACTTGATCATGAATGACCTGCACTGCCTGCTCGCCATCCAGGCGGAAGGTGGTACGCAGGGTTTCGTGACGCTCGATCAAGGCGCCGAAAGCCTGTTGCAGGGCGGCGACATCCAGCGCCCCGGCCAGCTTCAGTGCGGCCGGAATGTTGTAGGTGGCGGTGTGCGGTGCCCATTGCCACAGGAACCACTGCCGTTGCTGGGCGTAGGAAAGCGCCAGCGGCTGCTTCCGGGAAACCCGTGCAATGACGGCAGAGCAAGCCTGCTCACCTTGCGCTGCAAGCCTGGCGAAGTCGGCCAGGCTCGACGTTTCGAACAGCGCACGCAACTGCAGCTCCACGCCCAGGCTCTGACGTACCCGGGAGATCACCTGGACGGCAAGCAAGGAATGCCCACCCAGTTCAAAGAAGTTGTCGCCCAGGCCCACCCGCTCAAGCTTCAGCACATCGGCCCAGATTGCCGCGATCTGTTGTTCCAGTTCACTCTGCGGGGCCACGTATGCCGCTTGCAGCAGACTGGCGTCCGGTTGCGGCAATGCACGGCGGTCCAGCTTGCCGTTGGCGGTCAACGGCAGCCTGGCCAGGAACAGCAGGTGGGCCGGCACCATGTAGTCCGGCAGGCTCGCCTTCAACGCAGTGCGCAGCGCATCCCGCTCGGCAGCCTGGGCCTCGGTGCTGGCCATCACAGCCGCATCGGCAGGCACCACATAACCCACCAGCTGCTTGCCGCCCGGGCCGTCCTGGGCCAGCACCACGCCCTGGGCCACGCTGGCTTGCGCCTGCAACCGCGCCTCGATCTCGCCCAGTTCGATGCGAAAACCTCGAATCTTCACCTGATGGTCGATCCGCCCCAGGTACTCCACCACCCCCGCGCCGCCGTAGCGGGCCAGGTCGCCCGAGCGGTACAGGCGACCACCCTGGCTGTCGAACGGGTTCGGCACGAAGCGCTCGGCAGTCAGTCCCGGGCGCCCGTGATAACCCCGCGCCAGGCCGGCCTGGCCGATCACCAGTTCGCCATGGCTGCCCGGGGCCACCGGGTTCAGCGCGGCATCCAGCAGGTACCACGACAAGTCCGGGATCACCTCGCCGATCGGGCTACTCGCGCCCTTGGCCAAATCGGCCTGGGTGATCGGCCGGTAGGTCACATGCACCGTGGTTTCGGTGATGCCGTACATGTTGATCAGCCGTGGCTGCCGGTCGCCGAACACCTCGAACCAGGGCTCGAGGCTGCCCACGTCCAGCGCTTCGCCGCCGAACACCACATGCCGCAGGGCCAGGCCCTGCCCCTGCCCCTGCCGCGCTGCCGCGCAGGCAACCGGGATCAATTGGCGGAACGCCGACGGCGTCTGGTTCAGCACCGTCACCTGCTCGCGCTGCAGCAGTGCATGGAAGTCCTCGGTGGAACGCGCCACGTCCTTGGCCACCATCACCGCCCGGCCGCCATACAACAGCGCGCCGAACAGCTCCCACACCGAGAAGTCGAAGGCGTAGGAGTGGAACACCGTCCACACGTCACTGGCATCGAAGCGGAACCAGTCCTGGGTCGCCGCGAACAACCGGACCACGTTCTGGTGCGGCAGCAGCGTGCCCTTGGGCTTGCCGGTGGAGCCGGAGGTGTAGATCACGTAGGCCAGGTTCTGCGGGGCTACGTCGATATTCGGATTGGCATCGCTGTAGCCGGTCAGGTCTTCGACATCCAGATCCAGGCTGTGCAGGCCAAGCGGGATCGGCAGGGCTTCACGCAGGTGCGACTGGGTCAGTAATAAAGTGATGCCGCTGTCGGCGAACATGTAGCTGAGGCGATCTTCCGGGTATTCCGGGTCCAGCGGCACATAGGCACCACCGGCCTTGAGAATGCCCAGCAGGCCGACCACCATGTCCAGGCTGCGCTCCATGGCGATGCCCACCAGCACATCCGGGCCAACGCCGCGCTCGATCAGCTTGTGCGCCAGCTGGTTGGCCCGGCGGTTCAGTTCGTCGTAGCTCAGGGTCTGCTCGCCGAAGGTAACTGCCGGGGCGTCGGGGGCGGTGGCCACCTGGGCCTCGATGAGCTCATGGATGCTGCGTTCATCCGGGAAGGCGGCGGTGTTGCGGGTCCAGTCACGCAGCACGGCCTGCTGCTCGTCCTCGCCCAGCAACGGCAGCTCGCTGATGCGCTGGCCCGGTTGGCGCACGATAGCTTCCAGCAGGTTGAGCCAATGCCGCGCCATGCGCTCGATGGTGCTGGCGTCGAACAGGTCGGTGGCGTACGTCAACGAAGCCCCGATGCCCTTTTCGTGCTCGAATGTGTCCAGAGACAGGTCGAACTTGGCTGTATTCGTGCTCCACTCCAAGCCGGACATTTCCAGGCCCGGCAAGCGGTGCTGGCTGCCCTTGAGCTCGGTCTGGTGGTTGTACAGCACCTGGAACAACGGGTTGTGCCCAAGGTTGCGCTCAGGCTGCAAGGCTTCGACCAGTTGCTCGAATGGCAGGTCCTGGTGGGCCTGCGCGCCCAACGTGCGCTGGCGTACCTGTTGCAGCAGCTCGCTGAACGTCAGTTGCACATCGAACTCGGCCCGCAGTACCTGGGTGTTGACGAAGAAGCCGATCAGGCGCTCGGTCTCGACCCGGTTGCGGTTGGCCGTGGGCACACCAACACGGATGTCGGCCTGGCCCGAGTAGCGATGCAGCAGGGTCTGGAAGCTGGCCAGCAGCAGCATGAACGGCGTCACGCCCTGCTGCTGGGCAACGCGCTTGAGGTTGGCCGCCAGCTCATCGCCCAACTCAATCGGCCAACGCGCGCCTTGGTGGCTCGGTACAGCCGGGCGCGGATGGTCCAACGGCAACTCCAGCACCGGTTGCTCATCACCCAATTGTTCGGTCCAGTAGGCCAGCTGCCGCGCCTGCTCGCCGGCCTCCATCCAGTTGCGCTGCCAAACGGCAAAGTCCGCGTACTGAATCGGCAGGACCGGCAGCGTCGGCACCTGGCCTTGGCTGTAGCCCGCATACAGTTGCACCAGCTCTTCGACCAGCACCGGCATCGACCAGCCGTCAGCGACGATATGGTGCAGGGTCAGCACCAATACATGCTGGTCCGCCGCCAGGCCCAGCAGCCTGGCCCGCAGCAGCGGCCCCTGCTCGAGGTCGAACGGTTTCCCTGCTTCGGCTTCGACCCAGGCCCGCACAGCGGCCTCGTCGGCGTGCGCCTGCTCCTCGATGGCCAGCTCGAACGGCACTTGATCATGAATGACCTGCACTGCGTGCTCGCCATCCAGGCGGAAGGTGGTACGCAGGGTTTCGTGACGCTCGATCAAGGCGCCGAAAGCCTGTTGCAGGGCGGCGACATCCAGTGCCCCGGCCAGCTTCAGTGCGGCCGGAATGTTGTAGGTGGCGCTGTGCGGTGCCCATTGCCACAAGAACCACTGCCGTTGCTGGGCGTAGGAAAGCGCTAGTGGCTGAGCCCTGCTCACGCATTCGATGACAGCAGCCTGTGCCCGTTCACCGTGCTCGACACGTTTGGCAAAGTCCCTCAACACCGGAGCCTCGAACAGGGTAAGCAACTGCACGTCCAGCCCCAGGTGCTGACGAATGCGGGCAATCACCGAAACTGCCAGCAGAGAGTGCCCTCCCTGCATGAAGAAATGGTCGTCGAGGCCAACCCTCTCCAGCTTCAGCACATCGGCCCAGATCGCCGCGATCTGCTGCTCCAGCGCGCTCTGCGGGGCGATGTATTCACCCTGAGACTGGCTGGCATCCGCCTGCGGCAGGGCCTTGCGGTCCAGCTTGCCGTTCGGCGTCACCGGCAGCTTGCCGAGCAGCAGCAGGTGCGCCGGCACCATGTAGTCCGGCAGGCCGGCCTTCAGCGCCTCGCGCAGGCTGTCGCGCAACGCGCCTTCGTCTTGCGTGCTGTCGGCAGGCACCACATAGCCCACCAGCTGCTTGCCGCTTGGCCCGTCCTGGGCCAGCACCACGGCTTCCTGCACACTCGGCAGCTCCAATAGACGCGCCTCGATCTCGCCCAGTTCGATGCGCAGGCCGCGGATCTTCACCTGATGGTCGATGCGCCCGGCGTAGTCGATCACCCCATCGGCGCGGTAGCGCGCCAGGTCGCCGGTGCGGTACAAGCGCCCGCCGTTGTCGCTGAACGGGTCCGGCACAAAGCGTTCGGCGGTCAGCGCCGGGCGTTGGTGGTAACCACGGGCCAGGCCGACACCGCCGAGGTACAGCTCGCCGGCACTGCCGCGCACCGCCGGTTGCAGGCTGCCTTCGAGGATATGGGTCTTGAGGTTGTCGATCGGCTGGCCGATCGGCACGCTGATGCTTTCGTCCGGCTGGCAGGTCCAGTGGGTCACGTCGATCGCCGCCTCGGTCGGGCCGTACAGGTTGTACAGGCCCGCCGCCGGCAGGCGTTGCAGGGTTTGGCGGGCCAACTCGGCCGGCAACGCTTCACCGCTGCACACCACGCGCTTGAGGCTGACGCAGCTTTCGACCGCTTCGTGGGTCATGAACGCCTGCAGCATCGACGGCACGAAGTGCAGCGTGCTGATGCCGTGGTGGTTGATGGTTTCGACCAGCAACTGCGGGTCGCGGTGCGCGCCGGGCTGGGCCATGACCAGGCGCGCGCCGGTCATCAGCGGCCAGAAGAACTCCCACACCGACACGTCGAAGCTGAACGGGGTTTTCTGCAGCACGCTGTCGCTGGCGTCCAGCCCGTAGGCCTTCTGCATCCAGCACAGGCGGTTGACCAGCGCCTGATGGCTGTTGCCAGCACCTTTCGGGCGACCGGTGGAGCCGGAGGTGTAGATCACGTAGGCGAGGTTCAGCGGGGCCACGTCGACATTCGGGTTGGCATCGCTGTAGCCGTCGAAATTCTCGGTGTCCAAGTCCAGGCTGCGCAGGCCGGCCGGGATCGGCAGGGCTTCGTGCAGGTGCGACTGGGTCAGCAGCAGGGCGATGCCGCTGTCCTCGAACATGTAGCTCAGGCGATCCTGGGGGTATTCCGGGTCCAGCGGCACATACGCGCCGCCGGCCTTCACGATGCCGAGCAAACCGATGACCATCTCCAGGCTGCGCTCCATGGCGATGCCCACCAGCACGTCCGGGCCCACGCCCTGCTCGCGCAGCTTGTGCGCCAGCTGGTTGCTACGGCGGTTGAGCTCGGCATAGCTCAGGGTCTGCTGGCCAAAGGTCAGCGCCGGGGCATCCGGGGTGGCGAGGACCTGGGCTTCGATGAGCTGATGGATGCTTTGCCCTGCCGGGTAGTCCGCTTCGGTGGCGTTCCAGCCGCGCATGATGATGTGCTGTTCAGGCTCGTCCAGCAGCGGCAGGTCGGCAACCCGCTGCCCAGGTTCACATACGATCCCCTGCAGCAGGTTCAGCCAATGCCGGGCCATGCCCTCGATCGTCGCGGCGTCGAACAGGTCGGTGGCGTAGGTCAGTGCCGCGCCAATGCCTTGCTCGTGCTCGAAGGTATCCAGGGCCAGGTCGAACTTGGCGGTATGGTTGTCCCAGACCAGCTCTTCCATCTGCAGCCCTTGCAAACCAACACGTTCACCCTTGGCCTGGGTCTGGTGGTTGAACATCACCTGGAACAGCGGGCTGTGGCCCAGGTTACGCTCGACCTGCAAGGCCTCGACCAACTGCTCGAACGGCAGGTCCTGATGGGCCTGGGCGCCCAGTGCGCGTTGCTTCACCTGCTGCAGCAGGTCAATGAAGGTCATCTGCAGGTCGAACTCGGCCCGTAGCACCTGGGTGTTGACGAAAAAGCCGATCAGGCGCTCGGTCTCGACCCGGTTGCGGTTGGCAACCGGTACACCGACGCGGATATCTGGCTGGCCGCTGTAGCGGTGCAGCAGCGTCTGGAAGCTGGCCAGCAACAGCATGAACGGCGTCACGCCCTGCTGCTGGGCCAGCTGCTTGAGCGCCCCGGCCAGTTGCTGGTCCAACGCGACCTTTATCCGTGCGCCCTGATGACTGCTCACGGCGGGCCGCGGGCGGTCGGTGGGCAGCGCCAGCACGGGCTGCTCCTCTCCCAGTTGCGCGGTCCAGTAGGCCAGTTGCTTTTCCTGCTCGCCGGCCTCCATCCAGTTGCGCTGCCAGGTGGCGTAATCGGCGTACTGCACCGGCAGTGTCGGCAACTCCACGGGTTGGCCCTGGCTGTAGCCGTGGTAGAGCTGCACCAGCTCGTTGACCATTACCGGCATCGACCAACCGTCGGAGACGATGTGGTGCAGGGTCAGCACCAGCACATGTTCGTCTGCTGCCAGGCGCAACAGGCGCACACGCAACAGCGGGCCCTGCTGCAGGTCGAAAGGCAGGTGGGCTTCGGCCTCGACACGCTGACGCAGGTAGCTGTCATCGGCCTGCACCAGCACTTCAACGGCCAGTTCGAAAGGGACATGTGGGTGGATCACCTGAACCGCCTGTTCCCGTTCCAGGCGGAAGGTGGTACGCAGCGTTTCGTGGCGCTTGATCAGGGCCTCGAAACTGCGCTGCAGGGCTTGGGTATCCAGGTGGCCTTTGAAACGCAAGACGGACGAGAGGTTGTACGCGCTGCCCACCTCGCCCAATTGCGACAGTATCCACAGGCGCTGCTGAGCGTAGGAAAGCAGCACCGGCTCTGCAGGATCCCTCGGGAAGATCGGCGTGACACCGTACAGGTTCACGCCTTGTTTCTTGAGCAAGGCTGCCAACGCCTTACGTTTTTGGGTGGACAACGATACGACCGTATCGAGCAGCTCTTGCACAGGGAATCTCCTAAGAAATCAGCTCATCAATTTCCTCCGTAGTTAGACGGTTGAGTGGTGGCATGGATTTAGATGGAAATTCGGTGGAGGCAGCGCCCGGTGCAGGTACAGCGTGACCCTGAAACCTGCACCGAACCCACTTCCCATGGCACTGCACATAACTCATTGAATTGGCAGGGCCCCTGTGGGACTCGGAAACCTGCGCTGTACCTGTGGGAGCGGGCGCGCCCGCGAACACCGGCGCAGCCGGTGCCATCCACCGCGTCGCCTGCTTCGCGGGCATGCCCACTCCCACAGGGACCCCACCAGCTGAAGGAATGCCTCATATCTATGGGAAAGGGTTTACCCACATGCACAGATCACATCAGGTCAGGAAATCAGTTCATCGAGCTCTTCCATGCTCAGACTATCGAGCAGCGCCAGGGATCTGGCCAACTGGTCCTGGGTGGAATCGACCAGGGGCGTCCTGGCTTCCAGTTGACGACTGAAGTCAGCCAGCACCGGGAACTCGAATAGTTCTTTCAATTCGGCCACTACCCCCACCTGCTCCTGGATGCGCACGATCACCGAGGTGGCCAGCAAGGAGTGCCCGCCAATCTCGAAGAAGTTGTCACCCAGGCCGACCGTCTCCAGCTTCAGCACATCCGCCCAGATCGCCGCGATCTGCTGCTCCAGCGCGCTCTGCGGGGCGATGTATTCACCCTGAGACTGGCTGGCATCCGCCTGCGGCAGGGCCTTGCGGTCCAGCTTGCCGTTCGGCGTCACCGGCAGCTTGCCGAGCAGCAGCAGGTGCGCCGGCACCATGTAGTCCGGCAGGCCGGCCTTCAGCGCCTCGCGCAGGCTGTCGCGCAACGCGCCTTCGTCTTGCGTGCTGTCGGCAGGCACCACATAGCCCACCAGCTGCTTGCCGCTTGGCCCGTCCTGGGCCAGCACCACGGCTTCCTGCACACTCGGCAGCTCCAATAGACGCGCCTCGATCTCGCCCAGCTCGATGCGCAGGCCGCGGATCTTCACCTGGTGGTCGATGCGCCCGGCGTAGTCGATCACGCCATCGACGCGGTAGCGCGCCAGGTCGCCGGTGCGGTACAGGCGACCGCCGTTGTCGCTGAACGGGTCCGGCACGAAGCGTTCGGCGGTCAGCGCCGGGCGTTGGTGGTAACCACGGGCCAGGCCGACACCACCGAGGTACAGCTCGCCGGCACTGCCGCGCACCGCCGGTTGCAGGCTGCCTTCGAGGATGTGGGTCTTGAGGTTGTCGATCGGCTGGCCGATCGGCACGCTGATGCTTTCGTCCGGCTGGCAGGTCCAGTGGGTCACGTCGATCGCCGCCTCGGTCGGGCCGTACAGGTTGTACAGGCCCGCCGCCGGCAGGCGTTGCAGGGTTTGGCGGGCCAGTTCGGCCGGCAACGCTTCACCGCTGCACACCACGCGCTTGAGGCTGACGCAGCTTTCGACCGCTTCGTGGGTCATGAACGCCTGCAGCATCGACGGCACGAAGTGCAGCGTGCTGATGCCGTAATGGTTGATGGTTTCGACCAGCAACTGCGGGTCGCGGTGCGCGCCGGGCTGGGCCATGACCAGGCGTGCCCCGGTCAGCAGCGGCCAGAAGAACTCCCACACCGACACGTCGAAGCTGAACGGGGTTTTCTGCAGCACGCTGTCGCTGGCGTCCAGGCCGTACGCCTTCTGCATCCACCACAGGCGGTTGACCAGCGCCTGATGGCTGTTGCCAGCACCTTTCGGGCGACCGGTGGAGCCGGAGGTGTAGATCACGTAGGCGAGGTTCAGCGGGGCCACGTCGACATTCGGGTTGGCATCGCTGTAGCCGTCGAAGTTCTCGGTATCCAGGTCCAGGCTGCGCAGGCCGGCCGGGATCGGCAGGGCTTCATGCAGGTGCGACTGGGTCAGCAGCAAGGCGATGCCGCTGTCCTCGAACATGTAGCTCAGGCGATCCTGGGGGTATTCCGGGTCCAGCGGCACATACGCGCCGCCGGCCTTCACGATGCCGAGCAAACCGATGACCATCTCCAGGCTGCGCTCCATGGCGATGCCCACCAGCACATCCGGCCCCACGCCCTGCTCGCGCAGCTTGTGCGCCAGCCGGTTGCTACGGCGGTTGAGCTCGGCATAGCTCAGGGTCTGCTGGCCAAAGGTCAGCGCCGGGGCATCCGGGGTGGCGAACACCTGGGCTTCGATCAGCTGGTGAATGCTGCGCTCGTCCGGGTAGGTCGCCTGGGTTTCGTTCCAGCCTTCGACCATCTGTCGCTGTTCTGGCAGGCCCAGCATTGGCAGCTCGCCAACCACCGCGTCAGCATTCTCCACCAGCGCCTGCAGCAGGTTGGCAAAGTAGCCAGCCAGGCGGCCAATGCTCTCGTCGCTCCACAGCGCACGGTCATGGCTGTACTGCATCGACAGCGTGGTGCCCAGTTCCACCACCAGGGTCAGCGGGTAGTTGGTCTGCTCCTGCACGGCCACATCGCCGAAGCGCAGGCCACCGGGCGCGCCCTGTTGCAGCGCCTCGGCCACCGGGTAGTTCTCGAACACCAGGATGCTGTCGAACAAGGCGTCACCGCCCTGCCCCGCCCAGCGCTGAACATCGTACAGCGGGGTGTGCTCGAACTCGCGCACGGCCAGGTTGCCGGCCTGCACCAGGCCGATCCACTCGGCCACGGTCTGCTCGGCACGCGGGGCGCCGATCACTGGCAAGGTGTTGATGAACAGGCCGATCTGTTCCTCTACCCCCGGCAAGTCTGCCGGGCGGCCGGCGACAGTGGCACCGAAGCACACGCTGGCCTGGCCGGTGCAGCGCTGCAACAGCAGCAGCCAGGCCGATTGCACCAGGGTGTTGACCGTGACCCGGTTGGCCCGGGCGAAGGCTTCGATGCGTGCGGTCTGCTCAGGGTCGAAGGCCAGGCGGTGGTCGCCATGACCGCTACCGCTTGTGCCTGCACTGCCGGCGATGGCCAGGGCCAGGCGGGTCGGCTCGTCCAGGGCGGCAAGCTGGGCTTTCCAGAAGGCTTCGGCAACGGCCGCGTCCTGGCCCTGCAGCCAGGCGATGTAGTCGCGGTAGTGCGTGGCCTGGGCCTGCGGCGCCAGGCCGGCATAGCGCTGCAGCACTTCGCCCAACAGGCGCGAGGTGCTCCAGCCGTCCATCAGGATGTGGTGGTTGGTGTAGATCAGGTGGTGGCGGGTATCGCCCGTGCGTACCAGTACCAGGCGCAGCAGCGGCGCGGCAGCAAGGTCGAAACCGCGCTGGCGCTCACCCTCGGCCAGGGTCTGCAATGCCTGCTCCAACGCCGGCTGGCCACGCCAGTCATGCTCGCTGCATGGAAGTTCGACGGCCTTGCGAACCACCTGTACGGCTTGCTCCAGTTCGCCTTGCAGGATGAAACCGCTGCGCAGGATGTCGTGGGCATCGAGCGTGGCCTGCCAGGCCTGACGGAACCGCTGCACATCCAGCCCCTCCACATCCACGCGCAGCTGGTTGATGTAGTTACCGGCCTGCTGGTCGTAAAGGGTGTGGAACAACATGCCCTGCTGCATGGGTGACAGCGGGTACACATCGGCGATCTGCCCGGCCTCCAGCGGCAGGCTGTCCAGTTGCGCCTGGGTCAGCGCGGCCAGCGGGAAGTCCGACGGCGTCACGCCCTGGTGCCGCGCATCGCAGCAGTGCTCGACCAGCTCTGCCAAGGCCTGCCCGTAGGCCTGGGCCAGCTTCTCGATGGTGGCCGGGTGATGAACGTCGGCGCTGTAGGTCCACTCCAGGAACAGCTCGCCGCCGTACACCTGGCCGGTGATGCTCAGCCAGTTGCCCAGCTGCGCGCCGGCACATTGGGTACGGCCTGCGCTTTCCCCACTCGGGGTGAACAGGGCGCCGGCCTCGGCATCGAAGCTGGCATCGAACTGGCCCAGGTAGTTGAAGGTGACACGAGCCTGGGCGGCACGCTCGAGCTGGTCACGCACTTCAGCATCGCCGAAGTAACGCAGCAGGCCGTAGCCGAGGCCTTTGTCCGGCACGCCGCGCAGTTGTTCCTTGATCGCCTTGATCGACTGGCCAAGGTCCTGGCCGGGTGTGAGACGCACCGGGAACAGGCTGGTGAACCAGCCCACGGTGCGGCTGAGGTCGAGGTCGTCGAACAGGTCTTCGCGGCCATGGCCTTCCAGCAGTACCTGCACGTTGTCCTGTGCGCTCCACTGGCACAGGGTGCGCGCCAGCGCGGTCAGCAGCAGGTCGTTGATCTGCGTGCGGTAGGCCGCCGGGGCCTGTTTCAGCAGTTTGGCGGTGCGCTCGGCATCCAGCCGTGTGGCGGCGGTACGGGCATGGGTGTTGGCCAGGCTGCCCAGCGGGTTGTCACGCGGCAGTTCGGCGTGGTCGCCGGCCAGCGCCTGCAGCCAGTAGTCGCGCTGTGCTTGCAATGCGGGGCTGCCGGCATGGCTGGCCAGGCGCTCGGCCCAGGTCTTCACCGAGGTGGTCTTGGCGGGCAGGCTCACGGCCTGGCCGTTCAGCAATTGCCGGTAGGCCGCTTGCAGGTCTTCCAGCAACACCCGCCACGACACACCGTCGACCACCAGGTGATGGACCACCAGCAGCAGGCGCTGCTGGCCATCGGCGAAATCGAACAGTTCGGCACGCAGCAGCGGCCCGTGCTCCAGGTCCAGGCTGGCCTGCACCTGGTTGCCGGCGGCGTCCAGTTCACTCAGTGCTGCCAGGTTGCGCTGGTGCAGCAGTGGCGCATTGTCCAGCGGCTGGAAGCGCGCCTGCCACTGGCTTTCGCCACGGCTGAAGCGCAGGCGCAGGGCATCATGCTGCTCGACCACGGCGCGCAGGGCTGCCTGCAGGTGTTGCACCTGCACCGGGCTGGCCGGCTTGAGCAGCACCGACTGGTTCCAATGCGCCGGCTGGGCGATCTCCATCTCGAAGAAACGCGCCTGGGCCGGCAGCAATGCCAACTCGCCGCTGGTGGCGGTGTCCATGGCTGCGGCCGCAACCGCTTGCTTGGCCTCGATGCGCTTGGCTACCTGGGCCAGCTGGGCGATGGTTTGTTGTTCGAACAGCTGCTTGGGGGTGATCCGGATGCCCTGGCGTTTGGCCCGGGCGATGATCTGCAGGCTGAGGATCGAGTCGCCGCCCAGTTCGAAGAAGTTGTCGGTGCTGCCGACCTGCTCCAGCTTGAGCACATCGGCCCACACTGCAGCCAGCTTCTCCTCGATATCGCCTTGCGGCGCCACATAGCCACGGCTGACCGCGCCCGGTGCCAGCAAGGCGCGCTTGTCGAGCTTGCCATTGGCGGTCAGTGGCAGGCGCTCCAGCAGCAGTATGTGCGCCGGCACCATGTAGTCCGGCAGGCGTGCCTGCAATTGCGCCTGCAGTTGCTGCACGGTCACGCCTGCATCGGCCACCCCGTAGGCCACCAGCTGCAAGCGCTCGGCATCGCCCTCCAATGGCAAGGCCAGTACCACGGCCTCGTTGACACCAGGCAGGCCGGCCAGCACCCGGCCGACTTCACCTGGCTCCACGCGATAGCCGCGGATCTTCACCTGGTCGTCGGCACGGCCGATGAACTCGACCAGGCCATCGGCAGTCAGCCGCGCGCGGTCGCCGGTGCGGTACAGGCGGGCACCACCCTCGGTCGGCACGAAGCGTTCGGCGGTCAATGCGGGCTGCCCCAGGTAGCCCTGAGCGACACCCTGCCCGCCCAGGTAAAGCTCACCGGGCACCTGCGCCGCCAACGGGTTGAGGTAGCCATCCAGCACCTGGGCGCAGGCGTTGCCCAGCGGGCGCCCGACCGGCACCGTGCGGCAACCTGGCAGCGGCTGCCCCGGCTCGAAGGTGAGCACGCCGACAGTGGTTTCGGTCGGGCCGTAGTGGTTGATGACCCGGCAGGCCGGGCGCAGTTCGCGGATTTTTTCCAACAGGCCCCAGCTGCATGCCTCACCACCCAGGATCAATGCCTCGGCGGGCAGCACATCGGCGGCGCGGGCCGCTTGCAGCAAGCCTTGCAGGTGGCTCGGCACCAGTTTGAGCACGCCGACCTGGTGCTGCGCCATGTAGCTGGCGAAGCCATCCGGGTCGAACGCCAGTTCCTGTGGCAGCAGGTGCAGCAGGCGGCCCGAGGCCAGGGCACCGAACAGCACGGTGTGGCCCAGGTCGGCCGCGGTGGTGGACACCATCGCCATGCTCGCCGCGGCCGGCAGTTGCAGGCGCTCCAGCACCGCCTGGGTGTAGCTGGCCAGCGCCCCGTGGCTGACCACCACGCCTTTCGGCTGGCCGGTCGAGCCCGAGGTGTAGATCAGATAGGCCGGTTGCTCGGCGGCAATGGCCACCTCGACCGGGCTGTCGCTGCAGGTTGCCCAGGCGGTGTGATCGCAGGCAATCCGCTGCACGCCGTCCAGGCCGGCGAAGCGCTGGTCGCCCGGCTCATGCAGCAGTATGGCGGCGCCACTGTCGGCAATCAGTTGTTGCAGGCGCTCCTGCGGTTGCTGGGTGTCCAGCGGCAGGTAGGCGGCGCCGGTCTTGAGCACCGCGAGCAAGGCGCCGACCCACTCGATGGAGCGCGGCAGGCACAGGGCGACGATGCTGCCAGCACCGACGCCGTGCTGGCGCAGGTAGTCGGCCAGGCGGTTGGACGCCGCCTCCAGCCCGGCCTGGGTCATGAACCGGTCACCGGCACGCACACCGCCGTGGGCCTGGCCTTGCGCCATTGCCTGGCGCCACAAAGCGAGGAAGTTGCCGTGCGGGTAGGCCTGCGTGGCCGCCGGCAGCAGCGTCGCCAATTGCGGGCTGTCGACGATCGCCTGCTGCGGGTCGCGGATCAGCGCATCCAGCACCTGGCGCAGCGAAGCGGCCATGCGTTCGATGGTGGCCTGCTCGAACAGGTCGTTGGCGTAGGTGAAATAGCCTTCGATGCCGTCGGCCTTGTCCGAGAAGTCGAACGCCAGGTCGAAGCGGGCATCGCCGCCGTCACGGGCAAAGCCTTCCACCTCCAGCGCGCCCAGGCGCTTGCGCCCTGCATCGCTGGCGGCCACGTGCTGGTTGATCTTGAACTGGAACAGCGGGTTGTGGGCCAGGTTGCGCTCGGGCAGCAAGGCATCGACCAGGTGCTCGAACGGCAGCTCCTGGTGCGACTGGGCGCCGCCGATCACGTCTTTTACCTGCTCCAGCAGTGCGGCGAAGGTGGCGCGCTCGTCCACCTGCACGCGCAGCACCTGGGTGTTGATGAAGAAGCCGATCAGGCCTTCCAGCTCCTTGCGGTTGCGCCCGGCGTTCGGGGCGCCGATGCGGATGTCGGCCTGGCCGCTGTAGCGCGACAGCACCACCGCCATGGCCGCCAGTACCAACACGAACAACGTGTGGCCACCCTTGCGCGCCTGGCTGCGCAGGGCCTCGGCCTGTTCGGCGCCGATGTCCACACGCACCACCGCGCCACGCTGGCTGGGCGTGGCCGGGCGCTCGAAGTCCAGCGGCAGGCTCAGCACCGGCTGCTCGCCGCCCAACTGGGCCTGCCAGTAGGCCAGTTGGCGCTGCGCTTCACCTGCCTCGAGCCAGGCGCGCTGCCAGATGGCGTAGTCGGCGTACTGGATCGGCAAGGCCGGCAACTCGGCCTGCCGGCCTTCGGCCAGGGCGCTGTACAGCTGGATGAATTCCTGCACCAGCACATCGCTGGACCAGCCGTCCGAGATGATGTGGTGCATGCTCAGCGCCAGCACGTGGTGATCGGCGGCCACGCGCAGCAGGGTCACCCGCAGCAGCGGGCCACTCAGCAGGTCGAAGGGCTGCTTGAGGGCGGCGTCCACGGCCACGCTCAGCGCTGTCTCATCGACGGCACCGTCGAGCATCAGCAATTCCAGCGCCAGCGGGCAGTGCTCGAGGATTTCCTGGTAGAACTCGCCCTCCTCCGAGGCAAAGCGCGTGCGCAGCGATTCGTGGCGTTGCACCAGCGCATCCAGCGCCTGCTGCAGCACTGCCTGGTCCAGCGCGCCCTTCAGGCGTACCGCCATCGGCACGTTGTAGGCTGGGCTGTCGGGCTCCAGCTGCCAGAGAAACAGCAGGCGTTGCTGGGCGTACGACAGCGGAATACGCGCCAGGCCCTGGCGCGCGGGCACGATGGGCAGCAGGCGGAAGCTCTGGCCGGTGGCCTGCATCTTTTCCAGGATCTGCTGGCGTTGCTCCACAGGGAGGCCAACGAAACGTTGGGCGATACGTTGTGCGGCAGTGAGTTCCATGTCAGGCCTCTGTGAATGCATTCATCATGTGTTCGATATCGCTCAGGCCATCGTCGGAGAGCGACAGGCCCTGCTCGTCCAGTGCCTGGGCGAACGCTCGTAGTTCGGGGTGGCTGAAGATCAGCCGCAGGGGTATGTCCAGCCCAAGCTCGACGTTGATCCGCGACACTGCCTGGGCCGCCAGCAAGGAGTGGCCGCCCAGCTCGAAGAAGTTGTCGCTCAGGCCGACCCGGGCAACGTTAAGCAACTGCGCCCAGATGTTCGCGAGCTGCTGCTGCCGCTCGGTCTGCGGCGCCTGGTAGTCATGCTGTGGCTGGTTCGGGTCGGGCAGCGGCAGCGCCTTGCGGTCGAGTTTGCCGCTGGGGGTCAGCGGCATGCTCGGCAGGGTCACCAGGTAGGCCGGGATCATGTAGTCCGGCAGGCTGGCCTTGAGGTACTGCTTCAGGGCCTGGCGCAGATCGCCGCGGTAGCCTTCGGCCGGCACCGCATAGGCGCATAGCTGCTTGCCACCGGGCAGGTCGATGGCCAGCACGGTGGCTTCGCGAACGTCCGGGTGCGCCCGCAGGTACTGCTCGATCTCGCCCAGCTCGATACGGAAGCCGCGCACCTTCACCTGGTGGTCGACCCGGCCGCGATAGGCCAGCTGGCCGTTTTCGTCGTAGCACCCGAGGTCGCCGGTGCGGTACAGGCGGCCACCGCCAACCGGGTCGAACGGGTCGGGGATGAAACGCTCGGCGGTGAGTGACGGCCGCTGGTGATAACCGCGCGCCAGGCACCCTGCCCCGCCGATGAACAGCTCGCCGGGCACGCCCACCGGTGTCGGCGCCAGGCCATCGTCCAGAGCATGCAGGGTACGCCCCGGCAAGGCACGGCCGATCGGTACGCCGCCCAGGCTGATCTGCTCCACGGTCATCTGCGAACAATCGTAGGTGGTGGCGACCACGGTGGCTTCGGTCGGGCCGTAGGTGTTCAGCAGGCGCACTGCTGGCGGGCCATCGGCCAGCCAGGCGCGCAGGGCATCTTCCGGCACCGCTTCTCCCCCCACGTGAATCTGCTTCAGCCGGCCATAGGCCTCGGGGGCGCGGCGCTCCAGCGCCAGCAGGCGCCAGTAGGCCGCCGGCAGGTCGGCCACAGTCACGCCGTGGCGGTTGATCTCGTCCAGCAGGGTGGCGGTGTCCCACAGCCGCAGGTCGCGCAGCACCACACAGGCGCCCTGGGCCAGCGGCGGGAAGAACTGCTCGATGAAGCCATCGAAGCTGATGGTGGCGAACTGCAGCACGCGATCGCTCGGGGTGAGGCGCGAATAGTCGCCGGCCACCTGGCAGAACAGCGACAGGGCCTGGTGGTCGATGGCCACGCCCTTGGGCATGCCGGTGGAGCCGGAGGTGTAGATGACGTAGGCGAGGTTGTGCGGTGCCGCCAGGTTGGCCAGCGGTTCGGCGGGCCAGGCTTGCAGCCACTCGGTGCCCGGCTCCAGTACCACGCAGGGCAGTTGCTTGCCCAATTGCAGGCGCTCACGCGAGGGCGCATCGGCCAGCAGCAGGCCGATATTGCTGTCCTCGACCATGTAGGCCAGGCGTTCTTGCGGGTAGTCCGGGTCCAGCGGCACATAGGCGCCACCCGCCTTGTGAATGGCGATCAGCGCCAGGGCCATGCCCAGGCCGCGCTCGACAGCCACGCCAACCAGGCAGTCCGGCCCCACACCCAGCGCCCGAAGGCGGTGAGCCAGCTGGTTGCTGCTGCGGTCCAGTTCGGCGTAGGTCATCTGCTGGTCGTCGAAGATCAGCGCCAGCGCATCCGGCCGCTCGTGGGCCTGTCGCGCCAGCAGCTGGTGCGCACACAAGCCGCTGCCAGCCTGGGGCGCCGGGTTCCAGCCGTGGGTCAGCTGCTGGCGTTCGCTACTGCCAAGGAAGTCCAGCTCGGCAATGCAGCATTGTGGTTCGGCGCAGATGGCTTCCAGCAGTGCTTGCCAATGCCCGGCCATGCGCTCGATACGTGCGGCATCGAACAGGTCGGTGGAATAGTTGAACGAGGCCGTCACGCCATCGGAGCGCTCCAGGGTGTTGAGCGATATGTCGTACTGCGCGCCCGGCTCCAGCAGGTCCACTTCCTTGACCTGCAGGCCGTGCAGGGCATCGCTGGACACCTGCTCGCCGAGGTCGCGCAGGTGGTTGTACAGCACCTGGAAGATCGGGTTCACACCCTGGTCACGCTCCGGATACAGCGCCTCGGCTACTTCGAGGAACGGCACATCCTTGTTGGCCTGGGCCTGCAGGGTGGTCTCCTTGATCGCCGCCAGCAGCTGCGAGAACGGCTGGCTGCCATCGACACGGATACGAGCCACGACCACGTTGATGAAGAAGCCGATCAGCCCTTCAAGCTCCAGGCGGTTGCGGTTGGTGACCGGCACACCGATGTTGAGCGTGCCCTTGCGGCTGTAGCGCGACAGCACGATGGCATAGGCCGCCAGGAACACATGGAACAATGTGGCGTTGGATGCCACCGCCAGTGCCCGCAGGCGCTCGGTGAGGGCCTGTGGCAGGCGCACGTCGAAGCGGCTGCCCTGGTAGCTTTTGACCTGCGGGCGAATGCGGTCGGCAGGCAGTTCCAGCACTTCGAAGTCGTCTTCCAGGCGGGCCTTCCAGTAGTCGATCTGCGCCTGCATCTGCCCCTCGGCCAGCCACTTGCGCTGCCAGGCGGCGAAGTCGGCGTACTGCACCGGCAGCGGCTCGACGGCTTGCGCCTGGCCCGTGGCGGCGGCGTTGTAGGCGGCGGCGAACTCGCGCACCAGCAGGCTCATCGACCAGCCATCGGAGACGATATGGTGCAAGGTCAGCGACAGCAGGTGCTCCTGCGCATGCACCCTGAACAAGCGTGCGCGCAGCAGCGGGCCGTGCTCCAGGTCGAACGGGACGAAGGCTTCAGCTTCCAGCTTGCGCATCTGCGCGGCGTGGTCCTGGCCGCTGAGGTCTTCGAAACCGATCGGTACCGTGGCAGCCGGCAGGATGCGCTGCCAAGGCAGGCCGTCGGCCTCGACGAACACCGTGCGCAACGATTCGTGGCGGGCCACCAAGGCATCCAGCGCTGCCTCCACGGCGCAGTGGTCGAGGTGGCCCTGCATGCGCACGGCCATCGGCGTGTTGTAGGCCAGGCTTTCGGGGTTGAGCTTCCAGAACAGCCACTGGCGGTTCTGCGAGGGGGACACTGGCAGCGGTTGCTGGCGATCGAGGATTTCGATGTCCAGGCCTGCGCCCTGCTCGCCTTCGGCCACGGCCTGGGCGAAGGCCTGCAGGTCGACGGTGTCGAACAGGCTGCGCAGCGGAATATCCACGCCCAATTGCTTGCGTATCCGCGATACCGCCTGGGTGGCCAGCAGCGAATGGCCGCCAAGGGCAAAGAAGTTGTCGCCCAGGCCTACCTGCGGTACTTGCAGGACTTGCGCCCAAATCTGTGCCAATTGCGTTTGCAGCGGGGTCTGCGGCGCTTGATAGGCCACCTGGGTGGCGGCGGGTTCCGGCAGTGCCTTGACATCGACCTTACCGTTGACCGTGACCGGCAGGTGCTCCAGCACCATCAGGTGGGTCGGCACCATGTGCTCGGGCAGCAGGCTCTTGAGGCTGGCGCGGATCGATTCCTGCCAGGCCAGGCTGTCGGCCGGCATCTGAACGGGCACCAGCCAGGCAGCCAGTTGCAGTTGCGGCCCTTGGCCATGCACGCGCACCAGGGCATTGGCGACACCGCCCAGGGCACGCAGCTGGTTTTCGATTTCGGCCAGTTCCACGCGATAGCCACGGACCTTGACCTGGCCATCCATGCGCCCGGCGAACTGCAGGTCGCTGCCTTGGCGAACCCAGTCACCGCTGCGGTACAGGCGCTGGCCGTGGCCGTTCGGGTCGGGAACGAAGCGCTCGGCGGTGAGTGCCGGGCGGTTCAGGTAGCCACGGGCCAGGCCGGCGCCACCGATGTACAGCTCGCCCTTGGCTTTGGCCGGCAGGGGTTGCAGGCAGCGGTCGAGCACCGCGACGCGGGTGTTGGCCAGTGGCTGGCCGAGGCTGGCCTGCCCGTTCAGTTCGGCGACCAGCACACCGACGGTGGTCTCGGTCGGGCCGTAGTGGTTGAACACCTTGAGCGCCGGGGCCAGGTTGCGGACCTTGCCCAGCAGGCTCGGGCTGATGGCCTCGCCGCCGAGCACCAGGCACTGGGCCGGCAGCGCCGAGCGGCCAGCCACCAACATGGCCTCCAGGTGCGACGGTACGATCTTCAGCGCGTCTACCTGGTGCTCGGTCAGGTAGGCGGCGAAGCCTTCGGCATCCAGCACCTGCTCGCGTAGCAGCAAATGCAGGGTGTGGCTGCCGCACAAGGCGCCGAACAGCATGGTGTGGCCGAGGTCGGCAGCCGGGGTCGAGACCTGGGCCATGCTACGGATGCGCTCGAGCGGCAAACGTGCGGCGATGCCTTCGACGTAGTTGGCCAGGCCGCCATGGCTGATCGCCACGCCCTTGGGCTGGCCGGTGGTGCCGGAGGTGTAGATCACGTAGGCCAGGTTGGCCGGCGCCGGGGCGATGCGGGCGGCGCTGCCGCTGCCGGTTTGCGCCCAGTCCAGGCGCTGCACGCCCTCGGGCAGTTCGGCCTGCCAGTTACCGGGCGCCAGTACAAGGCGCGTAGCGCTGTCGGCGAGCATGTAGGCCAAGCGTTCGGCCGGCTGCTCGGGCTCCAGTGGCAGGTAGGCGCCACCGGCCTTGAGCACGCCGAGGATACTGGCGAGCATGCCGACACTGCGGTCGGCCAGCACGCCGACCAGTGTGTCCGGCCCTGCTCCGGCTTCCACCAGCCGGCCTGCAATTGCTTCGGCGCGGGCATCGAGTTCGGCGAAGCTGGCCTGCTCGCCCGCAGCCATCACCGCCGTGCGTTCGGGGTGGCGGCTGGCGGCCGAGGCAAAACGCTGGTGAACCAGCAGCGTTGCGTCAGCCTGCGCAGGCGCGCCAATGGCAGGGGCCAGGCCTGGCAATGGCAGCTCGCCGACTGCGCCACCCGCTTCGTCGGCCAATGCCTGCACCAGGGCCAGCCACTGC
The DNA here is from genome assembly GCF_013305685.1 of Pseudomonas sp. 13159349. Classification (NCBI taxonomy): domain Bacteria; kingdom Pseudomonadati; phylum Pseudomonadota; class Gammaproteobacteria; order Pseudomonadales; family Pseudomonadaceae; genus Pseudomonas; species Pseudomonas sp. 13159349. The sequence goes on from NZ_CP045553.1 coordinate 4,422,842, forward strand.
TCGCCAAGGGCTTCGACGGTGGCCGTATCGAACACGTCGGTCGCATAGGTGAACGCTGCGTGCAGTTGCCCCGCTCGCTCATGGGTGTCCAGCGCCAGGTCGAAGCGGGCGCTGTGCTTTGCCAGGTTGACCGGCGCCAGGTGCAAACCGGAGCGGGTCTCGATGGCCTGCACATCCGCCACCTGCGCCTGGTGGTTGAACAGCACACGGAACAGCGGGCTCTCGCTGCTGCGCGGCAGGTCCAGGGCTTCTACCAGTTGCTCGAACGGCAGGTCCTGGTGGCTTTGCGCGCCTAGGGCGGTTTCGCGCACGCGCTGGAGCAGGCCGGTGATGTCCAGCAGTGGGTCGATTTCGGTGTGCAATACCTGGGTATTGATGAAGCAGCCGATCAGCCCTTGGCTTTCGGCGCGGTTGCGGTTGGCGATGGGCACGCCGACACGGATCGCCGACTGGCCGCTGTAGCGCTGCAGTAGCAGCTTGAAGGCGGCCAGCAGGACCATGAACAGGGTGACGTTATGCTTGCGTGCCAGGCCGCGCAGCCGTTCGACGACATCTGCGGCGATGGGGAACTCGTGACGCGCGCCACGATAGCTGGGGCGGCCCTCGCGGCTGCGGTCCAGTGGCAGCTCCAGCGGCGAATGGTCATCGCCCAGGCGCGCCTGCCAGTAGGCCAGCTGGCGCTCCTGCTCACCGGCCTGGAGCCAGCTGCGCTGCCACAGGGCGTAGTCGCGGTACTGGATCGGCAGCGGTTCCAGGCGGGCTTCGCTGCCGGCCACGGCGGCGTCGTACAGGTGCAGGAATTCGTCGATCAGCACGTTCATCGACCAGCCGTCGGCGACGATGTGGTGCAGGGTGAGCAGCAGTATGTGCTCCTCTGCCGCCAGTTGCAGCAGGCGCACACGCAGCAGCGGGCCGCTGGCCAGGTCGAAGGGGGCCAGGGCTTCGGCTTCGGCGATGGTTTCGATGGCGGCCTGACGGGCGCCCTCGTCCAGGCCGGCCAGGGCATCCTGGTGCAGCTGCAACGGGGCGGCGCTGGCCTCGACCTGCTGGCGCACGTCATCGCCGTCGGCGACGAAGCGGGTGCGCAGGGTTTCGTGGCGGGCCACCAGGGCATCGAAGGCGTGCTGCAGGGCGGCCAGATCCAGCGAGCCATTCAGGCGCACGGCCATGGGCAGGTTATACGCCGCGCCTTGCGGGTCGAGCTGCCAGAGGAACCACATGCGCCGCTGGGCGTACGACAGCTGGTCACGCTCGGCCACCTCTACCCCGGGCGCAATCGGCAGCACGGAAAAATCCATGCCCTCGCCCTGCAGCGCCTTGAGGAACAGGCGGCGCTTGTCGGGGCTGAGTTCGATGAAGCGGCGGGCGAGCTTGAGCGTTTGGTCGGCATTCATGTCGAGCGGTGTCCTGGCAGTCGAGCGGTAACTGTCAGACGAAGGTGTGGGGGGTTGATTTAGTGGCGGGACTGCAGGGCTGTGGCGGTGGCCTTGTCGGCCTCTTCGCGGGTAAAACCCACAGGTACACCACAGCTATCGAGGCTTGTGCACTACCTGTGGGAGCGGGCATGCCCGCGAAGAGGCCGGCATTGCCATCAATAAAATCACGTAGTCCAAATCTCTATTCCTTGTAGGACCCTTCCTAAACCCTCCCCACCCCGAAAATACCCGCCCACAGCCTGCTAGGTTCCTGGCTTCCACCTGAAAAAGAGGCGAGCCATGAGCATGCGCATGAACATCTTCGGCCGATACCAAGGCCTGGACGGCGACGAAACCAGCACAGGCGCCATTTGCATTGCCAGCCAAGCCAGGGGCCGTGTGCATGGCCGCAACTGGCTACTTCAAGGCGACCCGACCACACCCTGCCCGCTATGTGGACAAGCGGGCACCATCGTCGAGGGCGAAGTCCGCTGGCGGCAGGATGGTATTCCCACGGCTCTGGACGGAGCACTGGTGCAATGCGGGTGCCCACAGGGCAGCAATCGCCTGGTTGCAAGTGGGTACGCACCTCCGGCTTCGCGCAGGGCACCCGCACCTGAGCCTGTTCGTGAGGCACCAGCACAGGCCCGGACGGGTAACCCGGCAAGAAGTACCTATCAGCCTGAGGTGGTTCAGCCCTCGCCCACCCCTCAAGGCATGGAGCCCGGTTTCTACATCGTTCCGCGCTGCATGACGTATCAGGAAATCCTGGCAGAACTGGGCGCGCCGCAGGCCAACCTGCCTCGGTCGATTCTGGAGCGGCTGAACCCGACCTATCAGCAGGGGTTCAAGGCGGGCGAGATCTTTGTCATTGGCGATGGTTTGAGGCGCCCGGTGTGCACTCGGGAAGAACTGTCTGCGATGAGTGCAGCAAAACAAGCTCGTGAAGCACTGGCGGAACTGACGCCCGAAGAGGCGGAATTCATGATGCGCCATCAAGCCGAGATTGCTGCGTTGCTCAGCGATGTGAGCCTGGCGATGGGGGTGAGCGAGGCGATGGTTGCCAAGTCGCTGGATGAACTCAGCACCATTTTGAAAAAAATCGAAGAGCTCCATAAAGTCCAATTCGTCAAGCACGGACATCTTCGGCACCCTGAGTTCTTTGCAGAACGTCAAAAGCTGTTCACGCAATTGAGTGCAAACTTGAATGCGACCCTTCTAAAAAAACACCTCAATCTCGGAAACTATGAAAGTCTGCGCCGGGACTTGGGAATTTCTTCGAGAAGCTTGGTGCACCACTGGAGCAAAGCGGGAGGACCGACACATATCCCTGGCTACTCGACACACTTAGACAAGCTGGCCAAGCTGGCTAAATATTTAAAAGCCGGAGGGCGTGTTGGCATTACTATTGGCGGTGGCGGATCTGCCCTGAAAATTTCAGAGGTGTGCAAAGAGGGCAACACAAATGCCTGTAAAAAAGTCAGCGTTTCTGAGGCAGGTAATTTCTCCGGTGGCTTAGCTGGTGGCTGGTTGGCAGGAAAAATTGCGGGCAGAATCTCTGCGAAGGTTTGCTGGAGAGTCGGACCCTACGCCGTAGCATGCGGAATAGTGATCACTGGTGGAGGCGCCTTGGCCGGCAGCATCGGTGGTATGGAAGCGGGTGAGGAGTTCGGAGAATTAGTCTTCGAGGTCTTTGGAGATGATTGATTACCTTGACGTAAAACTAAGACTATTTCTGTTAGGCACTCCTATCTGCCTCGCCTTAATCGGGCTTGTATCTGACCTTCACATTGCGTGCTCTCGCCAATATAAAGAAATGACTTCAGCACTCCAACGGAGCGCGTGCCTTCCATTTGCGACCGGCATGTGGGGAGAGAAAAAAATAGGTTCCAGAATTCTAGTTATTTCTGTAATCGCTGGCGCCATTGGGTCCCCCGCCTCAAGCATTCGCAGCGGGCTATTGGATGAGCAAGACCATTTACAATTCCCTGAGAAGTTAAGAAGAAAAATTCTTATTGCATCATCACTAAACACCATCGGCATCGCTTGGATAGCCATCTATTACCTGATGAAACTGCTAGACTGAGAGACAAAACAGATGAACTCAAATCTTTCATATAACACCGAACCTCAAGCAAACCGGCGCATTCAAAAACACCGACTTCACGTAGTCTCTACATCGAAGCTGATCACCATGACCTGCTTAACCTGGGGCCTTTATATACCCTATTGGAGCTATTGCCACTGGAGACTTATCCGAGGACAAAGCGGGTTCGCTCTAATCCCGTTGCTCTGCGGCGTGTTTGGCTCTTTCTTGATTTACCCCCTAATGAAAAGAGCAATCACCTATAGCAAAGAATTGGATCTGACCGTCGAAGGTACAGCGCTTGGAGTGACATTGAGATATTGGGTACCTTACCTGCTCTTCGTGAGCTGGCAATTCTGGGCACCCGACCAGCCGGAGGAAAGCCAATCGCTCTATAACATGTTCATGCTGCCGCTCGCGCTTCTGGTCACGTCTGTGACTTTAACCTTGGTAGCGCTGGTGCAAATTCAGCAAGCAGCCAACGCTTATGAAGGTGACCCAACAGGTCTGCGGAACGCTCAAATTACTTGGGCAAACGGGCTATGGATAATTATCAGCTGGTCGCCCTCCGCCGCTCTACTTGCACTAATTTCTCATTATGCCAACCACTAAATGACGTAAAGGTCGGTTTGCCACTGATTGTATGGCACCGGCTGCGCCGGTGTTCGCGGGCACGCCCGCTCCCACAGGAGTTGTGCATACCCTGCGGCATTCTGCTTAACCTGAGGCATGCACAATCCCTGTAGGAGCGGCTTTAGCCGCGAAAGGGCCAGCCCAGTCAATACAAGGATCAGCGCAGCAAACCCAACTCGGCATCATCCAGCAGCGCCTTGGCCATGGCTGCAAAGTAATGCGAAGCCCAGAGCATCTGCTGATCGCCGTCCATCAAACCGGTCAGTGACAAGTCGCGTGCATAGCCCATCAACTCCGAGGCTTGCTCCCGGGCGCTGCGGCAGGGGATGCCCTCAGCGATACGGAACAGCGGATGGGTTTGGCCTTCGCCTTGGTAGAAGTAGGTGACACCGGGGGTGGTTTTGGTTTCGTCGGTCATGGAATGGTCATCATATGAGTTATGTGCCACCCGTCCGTTTCCACACATTGGGGTGACAGCTGCACACGGGGTGGAAAACCAGGCATATGATGAACCCGGTAGGCCCGAAAGCCTCCCGCGTACAGCTGTCGTGTCAACAATCATCATATGTCTTGCCAGGTTTCCACACCCGATCGCTGAACCGTCAGCGACAGGCAAAGCCTAGAGTGCGGGATTTGCAGGAACAATCAGACGCGTGTCGACAGAGGTTGTAGGGTATTTCGCAGGGGGTGGAGTTGCCAGTCCCGAGGCGTAGGAAGAGTCTGGGATTTTTGTAGGTTGCTGGGGGCATGTCTTGAGAATGCGTCAGGGCTGACAGGTGTTCGCCATGACAGGTTCAGCGCCTATGAGATCGAGCGCCGCCCGCGCGGCGCATCGCGAGCGAAGCTCGCTCCTACATCTGTTTCGGGCCAATTATTCCTGAGGCATTGGCGCGCGGCCCCTTGGCGTTCGACTGGATATCGTGTGGGACAAACAAGGCGGCCGCGCGCGCTGGCACAGGCAATACTGGCCCGAAACAAATGTAGGAGCGAGCTTCGCTCGCGATGCGCCGCGCGGGCGGCGCTCGATCTCATAGGCGCTGAACCTGTCATGGCGAACACCTGTCAGCCCAACACCTCCCTATGCCCCTGCGCCATCGCCACCACTACCTTGCGCTTGCCGGTAAACGGCGACCGCGCATGCGCCGCGAGCATGTTATCCAGCATCAGCACATCGTTCTCCAGCCAAGGGAAGCTAATGGTGCATTCATCCAGCACCCCACGCACTTCATCGAGCAGCGAATCCTCGATGGTCGTACCGTCGCCGTAATACACGTTACGCGGCAAATCCCCTTCCTCGACGATGTCCATCAACGACTCGCGCACCTCTGGCTGCAGGTTCGACACATGGAACAGGTGCGCCTGGTTGAACCACACATCCTCCCCAGTCACCGGGTGGCGCGCCACCACCTGGCAGCGCTGGCGGGTGCGCAATTCGCCGTCATCCTTCCAGATGCACTCGATGGCATGCGCCCGGCAATAGGCCTCGACCTGGCGCGGGTCTTCAGTGTTGAACACCTGCGACCATTCCACATCAAGGCCGTTGCCGTAGTTGCGCACGTACATCAGCCCCTTCTCCACCAGCCGCTCACGAATGCGCGCCGGCATGCGCCGGTACACCTCGCGGCTGTCGGCAATCGGCGTCTCGCCACCGGTCTCGGCGGGGATCACGCTGTAGAACCAGATTTTCATCGGCCATTCCAGGGTGTAGGCCTGCTCGTTGTGCAGGGGGATGCTCTGGTGCGCCGGGTACTCGGTGGAGGTGTACACGCCCTTGGTCACGTTGCTGCGCGGGGTGGAGCCAAACTCGTAGTTGAGCAGCGGGTGACCGAAGGAAGCGGCGAACTGGCGGAAAGCTTCGGCACCACCCACCTCGAAGCCGCGAAACAGGATGCCGCCCGCCTGCAGCAGGTGCCGGTCCACCAGCGGCTGCAACTCGGCAAAGGCTTCCAGCAGGTCGATACCCGGTTCCGGCGCGCGCACCAGCAGTGGCAGGTTGCCGCGTGCGGCGTCCAGGGGTTCGATCGCAAAGCTCAGCAGTTCACTCATGTCCGGTCACCTCAGGCCAGGGCCGCATAGGCGGCGAAATCGGGATGTGCGCCATGTCGGCGCCTGACTGAATGAACGAGCGGGCGATGGGGAAATTCACCTGGGCCGCACACACAGGTAAAGCCGGCGCGCGCCGGTTCGTCTGAACGATGTGCACCCTTCTATCGCCCAGGAACCGTACATGACTCGCCAGCTTCTGCTCCTCGCCCTGCTCGCCGTGGCCCCTGCCGCGTGGTCGGCAGAGCCATGCGCCGTGGAAATCCATGGCACCGACCAGATGACCTTCGACAAGGCCGCCATCACCGTGCCCAAGGCTTGCGCCGTGTTCACCGTCACGCTCACCCACCCTGGCGACATGCCGAAGAACGTGATGGGCCACAACTGGGTGCTGAGTACCCAGGCCGACATGCAAGGCGTGCTCGACGACGGCCAGAAAGCCGGCGAGGCACTGGACTACGTGAAGCCCGGCGACACCCGGGTGCTCGCCCACACCCGCCTGATCGGCGGCGGTGAAACAGACAGCATCAGCCTCGACGTCCGGTCGCTGAAGGCAGGTACCGCGTACAGCTTCTACTGCTCGTTCCCGTTCCACGGCACCTTGATGAAAGGCTCCCTGACCCTCGGCAGCTGACCCGCCCCCACCTCACCAGCGAGATCACGCTTCATGAAAACCTCCTCCCCCGGGGCCATCCGCGAATTGCTGGGCCTGCTGAAACCCTACCGCCCGGCGGTAATCGTCTCGGTGCTGCTGGGCATGCTCGGCGGTCTGGCCGTGACCGCCCTGCTGGCCACCGTCAACCAGGGCCTGCATGCCGCTGGCGGCATGAGCCAGGGCGTGATCCTGGCCTTCGCCGGCCTGTGCGTGCTGGCCTTGGTCAGCAGCGTGGCGGCCGACAGCGGTACCAACTACGTTGGGCAGAAAGTCATCGCCAGGCTGCGCAAGGACCTCGGCGCCAAGGTGCTGTCAGCGCCGATCGAGCAGATCGAGCGCTACCGCACCCATCGCCTGATCCCGGTGCTGACCCGCGACGTCGACACCATCAGCGACTTTGCCTTCGCCTTCGCCCCGCTGGCCATCTCGCTCACCACCGTGACTGGCTGCATGGCCTACCTGGCCTGGCTGTCGTGGCCGATCTTCCTCATCACCCTGGCGGCCATCGGCATTGGCAGTGGCATCCAGTACGTGGCCAGGCAGAAAGGCGTGGCCGGCTTCAACGCCGCCCGCGATGCCGAAGACAACCTGCAGAAGCACTACTCGGCCATCGCCGAGGGCGCCAAGGAGCTGCGCATCGACCGCCGCCGCCGCCACGCCATGCTGACCCGTAACATCCAGGGCACCGCCGACTTCATCGCCAACACCCATATCCGCGCCATCAACATCTTCGTCGCGGCCAAGAGCCTGGGGTCGATGCTGTTCTTCGTGGTCATCGGCCTGACCCTGGCCCTGCAATCGCTATGGCCGAGCAACGACCCGGCGGTGATGAGCGGCTTCGTGCTGGTGCTGCTGTACATGAAAGGCCCGCTGGAAACCTTGATCGGCAACCTGCCTATCCTCGGCCGCGCCCAGGTGGCGTTCCGGCGCATTGCCGACCTGTCCGAGCGCTTCTCCTCGCCCGAGCCGCACCTGCTGCTGGAGCCGCCGGTCAAGCGCGCCGCCCCGGCCAGCGCGCATCTGGAGCTGCACAACGTCGAGTACGCCTACCCGCCGGTGGACGGCAACGAGCCGTTCCGCGTGGGGCCGGTGAACCTGAGCATCGAACCGGGCGAGATCCTGTTCATCGTCGGTGAGAACGGCTGCGGCAAGACTTCGCTGATCAAGCTGCTGCTGGGCCTGTACACCCCGCAACGCGGCGAAGTGCGCCTGAACGGCAAGGCCGTCGGCCCGGAGGGGCTGGATGACTATCGCCAGCTGTTCACCACGGTGTTCGCCGACTACTACCTGTTCGACGACCTGCCCGAGCATGAACACAGCCTGCCCAGTGATGCCACGCGCTACCTCGAGCGGCTGGAAATCGCCCACAAGGTGAGCGTGCGCGATGGTGCCTTTACCACCACCGACCTGTCGACCGGCCAGCGCAAGCGCCTGGCACTGGTCAATGCCTGGCTGGACGGGCGGCCGGTGCTGGTGTTCGACGAATGGGCGGCGGACCAGGACCCGACCTTCCGCCGGGTGTTCTACACCGAGCTGCTGCCGGACCTGAAGCGTTTGGGCAAGACCATCATCGTGATTTCGCATGATGACCGGTATTTCGATACGGCGGACAAGGTGGTGCACCTTAGCCGGGGGAAAGTGGTGGAGGCGTTGGAGCCGGTTTGAAGCAGCAAAGGGGGGCTGCGCGCCCCCTCATCAAACACGACCTATAATCGCTCTATAGTCTGTCTATAATTCCCTATAAACACCGCCCCTGTCAGATCTATAATGCCTCTATAATCAATCTATAATCGACTATAAATTGAAACGGAGGGGCCGAGATGCCTGAAACTGTCTATCACCGTCCGGCGCTTGCGTCCCGCCTGTCGAAATTGATCCTGCAAGTCGCCGTGGGCAGCGCAGCAAGCTCTGGTGTGTTTCTCGCTGCGCCACGACGTACCGGGAAATCCACCTTTGCCCGCGAAGACCTGCGCCCGGCCCTCGAAACAGCCGGGGCCATTGTGCTGTATGCCGATCTGTGGAAAGACCTGACCAAAGATCCCGGGCAAGTCATCGTAGAAGCGGTGCGTGAGGCGGTCGGGCGTAACGAAGGCTTCATCACGCGGCTGGCAAAGTCATCTGGCATGGAGAAGGTCACTGTCGGCGGCCTGAATTTCAGCGTGGACAAGATCGGGCTGGGGCAAGATGTCGACCTGACCACCGCCCTGGCGGCGCTCTCCGATGAGTCCCGCAAGATCATCGTGCTGATCATCGACGAAGCACAGCATGCAATCACGACCGAGCAAGGAATAGCGGCGCTGTTCGCCCTCAAGGCAGCCAGAGACGAACTCAACAGTTCGAAGCACCATGGCTTGCGCATCGTCTGCACCGGTTCAAACCGGGACAAGCTGGCCATGCTGCGCAACAGCAAGGACCAGGCGTTCTTCGGCGCCTCCATGGCGCAGTTCCCGACCCTGGACCAGGACTTCATCGACTGGCTGTGCGCCAATATCGACCTGCCATGCGCACTCGATTCAACGGAGGTGTTTCAGCTCTTCAAGGAAAGCGGCTATCGCCCAGAGCTATTGGGTGCGGCCGCGGATGAAATCCGCTTCGACTTCGGCATTGAACCCGAGGCCATTCCGGCACGGTTCAGAGAGCTTGTCCAGGCACAAGCCAATGACTTGAACGCAAACCTGAAAAAGGTGATCCACAGCCTCACGCCTATCCAGGCTGCGGTTCTACGTGTCATGTGCGCAAAGGGGAACGACTACGCGCCGTTCGAGGCCCCGACCCTGGCACTTTACGCCAAAGCGATGGAACAGGCTGGCGTGGATGCGAGCGAAGTGAAGGCCGAGGTACCGGGGGTGCAGCAAGCGCTCATCGCCTTGCAGGACAAGAACCTGGTGTGGAAAGCATCGCGGGGGGTGTACGCGGTAGATGAACAGGTGATAGTCGATATCGTGCGAGCGGACGGTTTGCTGGAAGGTCTTGCCTGAGTGGTTTTCTGAGAGGACGCCGGGGGCGCTTTGCGCCCCTATCGCGACACAAGGCCGCTCCTACAGGAGTACTCGATCACCTGTAGGAGCGGCCTTGTGTCGCGATGGGCTGCAAGGCAGCCCCAACAGGCAGAAATCAGAACAGCCAGTGATACAACAGGTACACCACCACCGCCGCCAGCACCGGCCGCAGCACGCGGTAGGCCTTGGGGTTGGCGCGCTTGAACTGCTTGACCTGGCTACTGATCCGGTTGCTGAAGCGCTTGCTCCAGGCGTAGGCCTGGTTGATCCCGCCAACGCGCTCGTCATCAGTGTTCTGCGGCGCGGTGGCACGGCCGAGGAAGGCGCTGACCTTGCGGTTGATGCGAGTCATCAGCGGGCTGCTCAGCGGGCGTTCGATGTCGCAGAACAGGATCACCCGGGTAACGTCGGTCTCGTTCTTGACCCAGTGCACGTAGGTTTCATCGAACATCACATCCTCACCGTCACGCCAGGCATATTCCTCGCCATCGACGTAGATGCGGCAAGCATCGGAGTTGGGGGTGGACAGGCCCAGGTGGTAGCGCAGGGAGCCGGCGAACGGGTCGCGGTGCGGGTTCAGGTGGCTGCCGCCGGGCAGCAGGGCGAACATCGCACCCTTGACGTTGGGGATGCTGCTGACCAGCTCGACGGTGCGCGGGCACAGGGTTTCGGCAGAAGGCAACGGTTTGTCGTACCACTTCAGGTAAAAGCGCTTCCAGCCTTTCTTGAAGAACGAACCGAAGCCGGCGTCGTTATCCTTCTCCGCGGCGCGGATGTAACCCTCGTCGAACAGGCGCATGGCCTCTTCGCGGATTTCCTGCCAGTTGTCCTTCAGCACGTCCAGCTCGGGGAAGCGCTGGCGGTCCAGGTAGGGTTTGGACGGCACGCCGGAAAACAGGTACATCAGGCTGTTATAAGGGGCGAACAGCGCCGAATGGTTGACGAACTGGCGCAACACCGGCAAGCGAGCCTTGCCGCGCAGGTGCACGAACAGCACGCTGCCAAAAAACACCAGCAAGACACCCGCCTTGGCTGCAAAGGAAAAGGTCATGCTTTCACTCCTTGAGGAAGAAACAGGGCTGCGCGCCCTGCACTCCGATAAATCATCCTGCCATCATAAACTGATGCCGCCAGGGTAAAAACAGCCCGGGCAGCAACTCAATCATGAAGATTTTGCAATAAACCACGCTGGCGAGCATTGCTGCGGGTCAGCAGCAGGGCATGAAACCTGGGGGCGCCTTGCGCCCCGTTCGCGACACAAGGCCGCTCCTACAACAGGTCGCATTCCCTTGTAGGAGCGGCCTTGTGTCGCGATGGGCTGCAAAGCAGCCCCACACCTTACTGCTGGTTTTCCTGCTCGCTGAACATGTCGCTGAACAGCATGCTCGACAGGTAGCGCTCGCCGGAGTCCGGCAGAATCACGACGATGGTCTTGCCCTGCATTTCCGGCTTTTCGGCCAGGCGCACGGCCGCTGCCATCGCCGCACCACAGGAAATGCCACAGAGGATGCCCTCTTCCTGCATCAGGCGGATGGCCATGGCCTTGGACTCTTCGTCGGTCACCGTTTCCACCTGGTCGACGATCGACAGGTCGAGGTTCTTCGGCACGAAGCCTGCGCCGATGCCCTGGATCTTGTGCGGGCTGGGCTTGAGCTCTTCGCCGGCCAGGGTCTGGCTGATCAGCGGCGATGCCACTGGTTCCACCGCCACCGACAGGATCGCCTTGCCCTGCGTATGCTTGATGTAGCGCGAAACACCGGTGATGGTGCCGCCGGTGCCAACGCCCGCCACCAGCACGTCGACCGCGCCGTCGGTGTCGTTCCAGATTTCCGGGCCGGTGGTTTTTTCGTGGATCGCCGGGTTGGCCGGGTTTTCGAACTGGCCCGGCAGGAAGTACTGGGCCGGGTCGGAGGCGACGATTTCATTGGCCTTCTCGATGGCGCCCTTCATGCCCTTGGCCGGGTCGGTCAGCACCAGCTCGGCGCCCAGAGCCTTCAGCACCTTGCGGCGCTCCAGGCTCATGGATGCGGGCATGGTCAGCATCAGTTTGTAGCCACGGGCTGCGGCGACGAAGGCCAGGCCGATGCCGGTGTTGCCCGAGGTCGGTTCGACGATGGTCATGCCCGGCTTGAGCTTGCCGCTGCTTTCGGCGTCCCAGACCATGTTCGCGCCGATGCGGCATTTGACCGAATAGCCCGGGTTACGCCCTTCGATCTTGGCCAGGATGGTCACGCCGCGCGGGGCAATGCGGTTGATCTGCACCAGCGGCGTGTTACCGATGGAGTGGGCGTTGTCTGCAAAGATACGGCTCATGGCAGGGGTCCTTGGCATGAAAAAAAGCAGGGAAAGACCTCAAGGGTAAGCCCGCACCGGTGGCCCGTAAAGCCTGTTCGAACTCACGCGGACTCGTTGCGGTCAACCGCATATCCTGCGTTGGAGACACTTCGATGAGAGCCCGTTATCGCTGGCCGTTGATCGGCCTGGCCAGCCTGATCGTGCTGTTGCTGGCGCTGCACCTGGCCCTGCCCTATCTGGTGCGCGACTACCTCAATGACAAACTGGCCGACATGGGCGACTACCGTGGCCAGGTGGCCGATGTGGACCTGGCCTGGTGGCGCGGTGCATACCAGATCAACGGGCTGAAGATCGTCAAGACCACCGGCAAGGTGCCGGTACCGTTTCTCGATGCACCGCTGATCGACCTGTCGGTGAGCTGGCACGCCCTTTGGTACGACCGCGCAGTGGTTGCCGAAGTCATATTCGACCGGCCGGAACTCAACTTCGTCGATGGCGGCAACAAACAGAACTCGCAGACCGGTCAGGGCACCGACTGGCGCCAGCAACTGGAAAAACTGCTGCCGATCACCCTGAACGAGGTTCGCATCGACAACGGCGTGCTGACTTTCCGCAACTTCAACTCCAAACCACCAGTCAACCTCAAGGCCACTCAGCTCGATGCCAGTATTCGCAACCTCACCAATATTCGTGACGAAAAGGGCCGACGTGATGCCAGCTTTGATGGCACGGCGCTGATCGTAGGCGACGCCAAGGTGGAAAGTCGCGCTACCTTCGACCCGTTCAGCGATTTCGACGACTTCGAGTTCCGCCTGCGCGCCACGGGTATCGAGCTGCGCAAGCTCAATGACTTCGCCAGCGCCTACGGCAAGTTCGATTTCAATGCCGGGCACGGCGATGTGGTGATAGAGGCCGAGGCGACCAACGGGCGATTGAACGGGTACATCAAGCCACTGTTGCGGGATGTGGATGTGTTCGACTGGCAGCAGGATGTGCAGGAGAAGGACAAAGGCTTCTTCCGCTCGGTCTGGGAAGCGCTGGTAGGTGCAACCGAGACAGTATTGAAGAACCAGCCGAAGAACCAGTTCGCGACCCGGGTAGAGCTCAGCGGCAGCGTGCACAAACAGGATATCAGCGCCTTCGAGGCGTTTCTGCAGATACTGCGCAACGGGTTCATCGAGGCGTTCAATGCGCGGTATGAGCGTGATGCGCCGGATTCCGACTAGGATCGAGTGACGGGGCATTCAGGGACTGAATACCTGGTCTGCGTTTCCAGTCGGCGAACCCCGCGTTATAGTCGGTGACAAATCAAAATATGTGCTGCCTGTTCCGGCCCTATCGCCGGCAAGCCAGCTCCCACAGGATCCCCACAGTTCTCAAGACCTGTGCTGTACCTGTGGGAGCTGGCTTGCCGGCGATAGGGCCAGAGCAAGCTACCCTCAGAGGACAGACCCATGAAGTTCGAAGGCACCCGCGACTACGTCGCCACAGACGACCTGAAACTGGCGGTAAACGCGGCCATCACCCTCGAACGCCCCTTGCTGGTCAAGGGCGAACCCGGCACCGGCAAGACCATGCTTGCCGAGCAGTTGGCGGCCTCGTTCGGTGCGCGCCTGATCACCTGGCACATCAAGTCCACCACCAAGGCCCACCAGGGCCTCTACGAGTACGACGCGGTCAGCCGCCTGCGTGACTCGCAGCTGGGCGTGGACAAGGTCCACGATGTGCGCAATTACCTGAAAAAGGGCAAGCTGTGGGAGGCCTTCGAGGCCGAGGAACGGGTCATTCTGCTGATCGACGAAATCGACAAGGCCGACATCGAGTTCCCCAACGACCTGCTGCAAGAACTCGACAAGATGGAGTTCTACGTCTACGAAATCGACGAGACCATCAAGGCCAGACAGCGCCCGATCATCATCATCACCTCCAACAACGAAAAGGAACTGCCGGACGCATTCCTGCGCCGCTGCTTCTTCCACTACATCGCTTTCCCCGACCGCACCACCCTGCAGCAGATTGTCGACGTGCACTACCCGAACATCAGCCAGTCGCTGGTCAGCGAGGCGCTGGACGTGTTCTTCGACGTGCGCAAGGTACCAGGCCTGAAGAAAAAGCCGTCCACCTCCGAACTGGTCGATTGGCTCAAGCTGCTGATGGCCGACAACATCGGTGAAGCGGTGCTGCGCGAACGCGACCCGACCAAGGCCATTCCACCGCTGGCCGGCGCGCTGGTGAAGAACGAGCAGGACGTACAACTGCTCGAGCGCTTGGCCTTCATGAGCCGGCGCGGCAACCGCTGACAGGAGCCGGGCCATGCTGCTCAACCTGTTCAATGAAATGCGCGCGGCCAAGGTGCCGGTGTCGGTACGCGAACTGCTCGACCTGCACCAGGCCCTGCAAAAGCGCGTGGTGTTCGCCGACATGGACGAGTTCTACTACCTCGCCCGCGCCATCCTGGTGAAGGACGAGCGCCACTTCGACAAGTTCGACCGGGCCTTCGCCGCCTACTTCAAGGGCCTGGAGAACCTCGACCGGCACATCGAGGCGCTGATCCCCGAAGACTGGCTGCGCAAGGAATTCGAGCGTTCGCTGACCGACGAGGAACGCGCGCAGATCCAGTCGCTGGGTGGCCTGGACAAGCTGATCGAGGAGTTCAAGAAGCGCCTCGAAGAGCAGAAGGAGCGTCACGCCGGCGGCAACAAGTGGATCGGCACCGGCGGCACCAGCCCCTTCGGCTCCGGTGGCTTCAACCCCGAGGGCATACGCGTGGGCGAGGCCGGCAAACGCCAGGGCAAGGCGGTGAAGGTGTGGGACCAGCGCGAATACAAGAACCTGGACGACCAGGTGGAGCTGGGCACGCGCAACATCAAGCTGGCCTTGCGCCGGCTGCGCAAGTTCGCCCGTGAAGGCGCCGCCGAAGAGCTGGACATCGACGGCACCATCGACCACACCGCGCGGGATGCCGGGCTGCTGAACATCCAGATGCGCCCCGAGCGGCGCAACACGGTGAAGCTGCTGTTGCTGTTCGACATCGGTGGTTCGATGGACGCCCACGTCAAGGTCTGCGAAGAACTGTTCTCGGCGTGCAAGACCGAGTTCAAGCACCTGGAGTACTACTACTTCCACAACTTCGTGTACGAGTCGGTGTGGAAAAACAACCTGCGCCGCACCTCGGAGCGCTATTCCACCTTCGACCTGCTGCACAAGTACGGCGATGACTACAAGGTTGTGTTCGTTGGCGATGCAGCCATGGCGCCCTACGAGATTACCCAGCCGGGGGGCAGCGTGGAGCACTGGAACGAAGAGGCCGGGTATGTGTGGATGCAGCGTTTCATGGAGAAATTCAGGAAGATCATCTGGATCAACCCGTACCCGAAGCAGGCCTGGGACTACACCGCATCGACCCACCTGGTGCGGGACTTGATCGAAGACAAGATGTACCCGCTGACCTTGCAGGGGTTGGAGGAAGGGATGCGTTACCTGTCCAAGTGATTTTGCCAGTGCCGGCTCTTTCGCGGGTAAACCCGCTCCTACAGGTCCCGCACAGGCCTCCCGGCTTGCGCCGTACCTGTAGGAGCGGGTTTACCCGCGAAGAGGCCGGCTGCCTTATCGCCAACGGTCCAGGTAAGCCTGCTGCTCCCGCCACGCCTCATCCTGCACCACCGCCCTGAACCGCACCACCGCGCCCGGCATGCACTGCGCCAGTTGCGCCAGCGCCAACGGCGTCAATGCCCCCAGCCGCGGATAGCCGCCGATGGTCTGCCGGTCATTGAGCAACACGATCGGCTGCCCATCCGGCGGCACCTGCACCGCCCCCAGCGGAATCCCCTCGGAAATCATCGGCGCGCCCTGGTAGACCAGCTGCGGCCCCAGCAGGCGGATGCCCATGCGGTCGGCACGGCTGTCCAGCGTCCACTCGCGGTTGAACGCCTCGAACAGGCTGGTACCGCTGAAGTCACCGATCTGTGCGCCGATCACCAGGTCAAGTACAGGCTTTTGTGGGTACTGTGGCCGCAGCGCTTCGGGTACCTCACGCAGGGTCGGCGAAGTGCCTGAGAATGCCAGAACCTGGCCTTTGCCAAGCGCAGAACCCTGACCATCGATACCGCCAAGTTCTTCCCGCACAACGGTGGCACAACTGCCCAGCACATCCTCGCCGAGGAACCCGCCAGGCGCCGCCAGATACGCTCGCACGCCCTGCTTCGGCTGCTTCAGGGTCAACCGCTGGCCCTTGACCAACGCAAAGCTGCGCCAGGGCGCCAGCGGCTGATCATCGACACGCGCATCCAGGTCGGCACCGGCCAGGGCCAGCACACAATCCTGCTCGGCGACCACACAGAAACCACCTAGCGCCACCTCGACCACCGGCGCCGCCAACGGGTTGCCCAGCAGCCAGTTGGCCCAGTGCATCGCCACCCAGTCCAGCGCCCCGCCCTGGGTCACGCCCAAATGGCGTACGCCAAAACGCCCAGCATCCTGTAATTGGCACAGCGGAGTACTGGCCTCGATCTTCAACTGCTTCATGCTTGTGCCTCCACATCACCGCCCAACGCCACGAAGTCGCTGCGCGAAACCGGCACGAAGCGCACCCGGTCACCGGGTTGCAACAGGCTGTAGCCCTGGCGTTCATGGTCGAACAGGCGCACCGGGGTACGCCCGATCAGGTTCCAGCCACCCGGCGATACCGCTGGATAGGCCGCCGTCTGGCGCTCGGCAATGCCGACGCTGCCGGCCGCCACGCGCTTGCGCGGGGTGCTAAGGCGCGGGCTGGCCAGGCGTTCGTCCACCAGGCCCATGAAGCCGAAACCGGGGGCGAAACCCAGGGCGAACACCGGGTACTCGCGCTCGCTGTGCAAGCGGACCACCTCTGCTTCACTCAAGCCACTGCGGGCCGCCAACACCGGCAGCTCCGGGCCGACGCTGGCGTCGTACCACACCGGGATCTCATGGCGGCGGCCACCGCTGCCCGTGTCTGGCTGCAAGCCCTCCAGCGCACGGATGATCAGTGCCCTCGCCTCACCCGGTGGCAGGTCGAACTGCACCATCAGCGTGGTGTAGGACGGCACCAGGTCCAGCAAGTGCTTGCCGAACGTCGCGTGCAAGCGCTGGCTGGCGACAAGCATCCACGGCATGTTGCCCTCGTCGATACCATCGAACAGGCGCACCATCAGGCTGTCGATGGCCACGACTTCAATACGGGGTTTCATCGCGACTCCAGGGCATCGAGAGCCTGGCGAATCTGCCGCACAGCCGCCACCGAACTGTCGTTGTCACCGTGTACGCACAGGGTACTGGCTGCAAGCCTCAGTGCACTGCCATCGTCCGCGACGAGCGTATCGCCGCGGGCCAGGCGCACGGCCTGCTCCACCACCAGCGCCGGGTCGTGGTGCACCGCGCCGGGCAGGCGACGCGACACCAGATGGCCGCTGGCGGTGTAGGCGCGATCGGCGAATGCTTCGAACCACAGCGGCACGCCAATCTCATCTCCCAGGGCCTGGGCGGCGCGGTTGTCGGCGGTGGCCATCAGCATCAGCGGCAGGTCTGCGCCATAGGCCGCCACAGCCTCCAGTACGGTGCGCAGCTTGAGCGGGTCGGCCATCATGTCGTTGTACAGCGCACCATGGGGTTTCACGTAGGCCACGCGGCCGCCCAACACTTTGCAGATGCCGTCCAGCGCACCGATCTGGTAATGCAGCAGGTCGCGGATTTCCTCCGGGCTGCAGGCCATGGAGCGGCGGCCGAAGCCGACCAGGTCCGGGTAGGCCGGGTGCGCGCCGATGGTCACGCCGTGCTCCAGCGCCAGGGCCACGGTGCGGCGCATGATGCCGGGGTCGCCGGCGTGGTAGCCGCAGGCGATGTTGGCGCAATCGATGTAAGGCATGACTTCGGCATCCAGGCCCATGCGCCAGCTGCCGAAACTCTCGCCCATGTCGCAATTGAGTAGCAGGCGTTCCACTGCACGGCCTCCGTTGTCGTTGTTCATATGCCTACCTTAACGCGCCAGCAGCTGTTTGCCGCGGGTTTCCGGCAGGCTCAGCGCCGCCACGATCACCACCCCGTAGGACACGGCGGAGAACACGCCGATACCCAGGCCCAGCGGTACTTTCTGGCCGAGCACGCCGATCAGCAGCGGGAACAGTGCCGCGATGACCTTGCCGATGTTGTAGCAGAAGCCCTGCCCCGAACCACGGATACGCGTGGGGAACAGTTCGGTGAGAAACGCGCCCATGCCGCTGAAGATACCCGAGGCGAAGAAGCCCAGCGGGAAGCCCAGCCACAGCATCACGCCGTCGCTGACCTGCATTTGCGTGTACAGCAGTACGATGACGAACGAGCCCACGGCGAACAGGATGAAGTTTTTCTTGCGCCCCAGCAGGTCGGACAGGTACGCACTGACCACATAGCCGACATAGGAGCCGACGATCACCATGGCCAGATAGCCACCGGTACCCAGCACGCTCAGGCCGCGCTCGTTCTTGAGGAAGGTCGGCAGCCACGAGGTAATGGCGTAGTAGCCGCCCAGTGCGCCGGTGGTCAGCAGGGAAGCCCGCACGGTGGTCCAGAGCATGCCTGGGGCAAAGATTTCGTAGAACTGCGCAGGTGCCTCGGCATTTTCCACCGCCTTGGCCTCGCGATATACCTCGGGGTCCTTGACCAGGCGGCGGACGAAGATCACGAAGATCGCCGGTACCAGGCCCAGCAGGAACAGCGCGCGCCAGGCCTGCTCTGCCGGCAGCCAGGAGAACAGCAGCGCGTAGAGGATGGCGGTGAGGCCCCAGCCAAGGGCCCAGCCGGACTGCACCATGCCCACTGCCTTGCCACGGTCCTGGGCGCGGATCACCTCGCCGATCAGCACCGCGCCGGCGGTCCACTCACCGCCAAAGCCGAAGCCCATCAGGGTACGGGCGATCAGCAGTTGTTCGTAGTTCTGGGCGAAGCCGCAGAGGAAGGTGAAGAAGGCAAACCACAGCACCGTCAGTTGCAGGGTGCGCACGCGGCCAATACGGTCGGAGAGAATGCCGGCCACCCAGCCACCCACAGCCGAGGCGATCAAGGTGCTGGTGTGGATCAACCCGGCTTCGGTGGTGGTGATGCCCCACAGCATGATCAGCGTGGGGATGACGAAGCTGAGCATCTGCGTGTCCATGCCGTCCAGGCCATAGCCGATCTTGCAGCTCCAGAAGGTGCGGCGCTGCTGTGAGTCGATGTCGCGATACCAGGCGAAAGGCCCGGACGAAGATGGGGAACTGACCTGCTGCTGCACGCCGGTGGGGTTCATGCTTGCCTCGGCTTGTTGGTATTGTTTTATGGGCGACAATGAGTCGCGGCCTGGCTGCCATTGTTCAGAGGCCGCGCCATTTGCGTCCAACGAGAAAAACCGCCGGTCTGGAACAAGAAAAACTGATCATGAACCTTCGCTTCCTCGAAACCTTCGTCTGGGTCGCCCGGCTCAAGAGCTTCCGCCTGACCGCGGAAAAGCTGTTCACCACCCAGGCCTCGGTTTCCAGCCGCATCGCCGCGTTGGAGGCCGACCTGGGCGTGAAGCTGCTGCTGCGCGACTCACGTGGCGTCAGCCTGACCCCGGAAGGCGGCAAGGTGCTGGAATATGCCGAGCGCATGCTGGAAACCGCCAAGGCCATGAAGCAGTCGCTGGACAGCGACCGGGCCAAGGTCGGACGCATCCGTATCGGGGTGATGGACACGGTGATCCACACCTGGATGAGCGCACTGGTGGCGGAGCTGACCGAGCGTTACCCGCAGGTGGAGATCGAACTGGTGGCCGACACTGCGCTGAACCTTCGCGAGCAATTGCAGAAGGGCTTTCTCGACGTGATCCTGCAGACCGACCTGCTGCGCGAGCAATCGATCCGCAGCCTGGACCTGGCGCGCTACCCCATGGGTTGGGTGGTGGCCGCCGGCTCGCACCAGCACCGCGACTATGCCTCGCTGGCCGAGCTTGGGCGGGAACGCATCATTACCTTCTCGAAGAACTCGCGGCCGCACCAGGAAGTGCTGAGCCTGCTGCAGGGCGCGGGGGCCGAAACGCCACGGCTGAACTGCGTGAACTCGGTGGCGGCGATTACCCGGCTGTTGCGTGACGGTTTTGGCATTGGTGCGTTGCCGCCGGCGCTGGTGGATGCCGAGTTGAGCCGGGGTGAGCTGGTATTGCTGCAGGGGCTGCAACCGCCGCCTAGCCTGGAGCTGGTAGTGGCCTGGCAGACCGGGGTGGCGTTGGTGGATGAAGTGGTCGGGGTTTGCCGGCAGGTGCTGGAGCGGTATGCGCGGGATGTGGGTGGGCAGCGGATTGTGTTGGTCTGACAGATTTGCAGTGCCTGTGCTGGCCTCTTCGCGGGTAAACCCGCTCCCACAGAGTCACCACAGGTCTTGAGGGCTGCGCAGTACCTGTGGGAGCGGGTTCACCCGCGAAAGGGCCGGCACAGGCACTGCAAAAATCAGCGCCAGCTCTCTTTCACCGCCCCACGCCGCCCGCCCAGGATCACCCAGCCAATCGCCAGCAACAGGCTCTCGATCACGAAGGCCAGCACAAACCCTGCACCAAGGCCCCAGCCAACCGCCTCGGGCACCAGCAGGATCTGGTAGCTGTAGCCATTGAGGGTTTCTTCACGCAACTGCGGGTCGGCCTGCACCAGCACGTGCCAGGTACGTTGCGCCCATGGCGCTTGCAGCGCCTGCCATTCGTTTTCCAGCAGTTCGTTGCGGATCATCAGGCTTTCGATGCTGTTGGCATCACTGTTGAACACTGGGTCGTCGCTGCTGCGGTAATGTCGCAGCAGCGCCTGCAGGTCACCATTGAAGAAGCGTTCGGCGGTCTGCCGGAAGCCGTCGAGCGCCTCGCGTGATTCGAACAGGTGCGCCTCGACCCGCTGGCTGTAGTCCTTCACCAGCCCCGGGACCTGGATACCGGCCAGCAGGCCGAAGGTGAACAGCAGCAACCGCAGGTAACTTCTGAACATGCCGCGTCCTTAGCTCTGGCCGTGCGCCACGCACTCGCCGTGCCGCCACAGGGCCCACTGACCCGGCTCGTAGCGCTGCCAGGTCTCGTTCTCGGTCAAGGCCTCGGTGGCGATCACCGTGACCACGTCGTTTGGGGTGGTTTCGGTGTGAAAATCGACGATCAGGTCGACATCCTTCAACCGTGCCGCACCAAAGGGTGCACGCCGGGTAATGTGCACCAGCTTGGTCGAACAGAAGCAGAACAGCCAGTCGCCGTCGCTGAGCATGCAGTTGAACACGCCCTGGCCGCGGTAGCCGGCACAGGCTTCGACCAGCACCGGCAGCAGCTGTTCCACCGGAACGGGCTCGGGGAAGGCGCTGCGGATGCGGTTGAGCAGGTCGCAGAAGGCCGCCTCGCTGTCGGTGTCGCCCACCGGCCGGTAGAAACTGGCCTGGCACTTGAAGTCGCCCAGCTGGCCATTGTGCGCGAAGCACCAGTTGCGGCCCCACATCTCTCGCACGAACGGGTGGGTGTTGGACAGGCATACCTTGCCGACGTTGGCCTGGCGTATGTGGCCAATGACCACTTCGCTCTTGATCGGGTAACGCTGCACCAGGTTGGCCACTTCCGACTCGCTGCTGGCAGCCGGGTCCTGGAAAAGGCGCAGGCCACGGCCTTCGTAGAAGCCGATGCCCCAGCCGTCACGGTGCGGGCCGGTACGACCGCCGCGCTGCATCAGGCCGGTGAAGCTGAAGACGATATCGGTGGGGACGTTGGCACTCATGCCCAGCAGTTCGCACATAGGCGTGTCTCCGCTTACAGACGGGGCTCGACCCGGCCGCTGCCGCGGGAGACGGCTGGGGCGACAGGGGGTGGCGCATCACGGTAACGGTCGCGGCGCTCTGCTGCCAGCGGGGCCTGGGCGCCGAGCTGGTCATCTTCGGCAGCCTGGCGCTGGGCAGCGGCCTCGGCCTGCGCGCGGCGCTCGCGGGCGCGTTTCTCCAGCGGAAAGCGCAGCAGCACGAAGAGGAAATACAGGGAAAACGCGCCCATGCCGTACATGGCGAAGTCGGAAACCGCGCGCCAGGCGTTGTTGCCGACCTTGAAGGCGACGTCGAGGGCGGTGATGGCAATCGCCGGGGCGAAGCTGTCCTTGACCGGGTCGACGATGGTCGGGGTCAGCAGCAGCACCGCCAGCACCACCCGCAGCGGTTCGCGCAGCCAGCGCCACATCCAGCCGGTGAGCTTGAAGCCCACCATCAGGCAGCCCAGGGCGGCAACGGCGTAAAGGCCCCAGGCGAGGGTGTAGTCGTTCTCGGTCATGGTGTTCGTGCAAGCCAGGCAAAGAGATGCCTATGATAAACACTTTTCCGGGCGCAGACAGTGTTTGCCTGTACCGGCCTCTTCGCGGGCTGCCCGCGAAGAGGCCGGTACAGGCACCCCCAATCAAGAGATCCTCAATGCCAACCAAGCCCCAACCCCCGATTGCCCGCCAGGCCCAGGCCGCCGACCCGTACGCCTGGCTGCAACAGCGTGACACCCCCGAGGTGCTTGCCTACCTGCAAGCCGAGAACGCCTACCAGGAAGCCTGCCTGGCCGACCAGGCGCCGCTGCGCGAACAACTGTTCGAAGAGATCAAGGGCCGCATCCTGGAAACCGACCTGTCGCTGCCAGCGCCCTGGGGCCCCTACCTGTACTACACCCGCACCACCGCGGGCGACGAGTACCCGCGTCACTACCGCTGCCCGCGCCCGGCCGACGACTCCAACACGGTCGATGAAAGCCAGGAGCAACTGCTGCTCGACCCCAACGCCCTGGCCAATGGCGGTTTCCTGTCCCTCGGCGCGTTCAACGTCAGCCCCGACCACCGCCTGCTGGCCTACAGCCTGGACACCAGTGGCGACGAAATCTTCACCCTGTACGTGAAGGACCTGGCCAGTGGCAGCGTCACTACCCTGCCCTTCGACGACTGCGACGGCAGCCTGACCTGGGCCAACGACAGCCAGACGCTGTTCTTCGCCGAACTGGACGACACCCACCGCCCGTGGCGCCTGCGTCGCCACACCCTGGGCAACGACGGCGCGCAGACCGTGTTCGAGGAGCCCGACGGGCGCTTCTTCCTGCACTGCTACCGCACCAGCTCCGAACGCCAGCTGGTGCTGCTGCTCAACAGCAAGACCACCAGCGAAGCCTGGGTGCTGGATGCAGAGACACCGCAGGCTCCGTTCACCTGCCTGGCGCCACGGGTCGAAGGCCACGAGTACTTCCCCGACCACGGCCAGCTCGACGGCCAGTGGCGCTGGTTCATCCGCACCAACCAGGACGGCATCAACTTCGCCCTGTACCACGCCCCGGTCGCACCAGTGCCCAGCCGTGAGCAATGGCAGGTACTGGTAGCGCACCGCGACGCGATCATGCTCGAAGGCCTCAGCCTGAATGCCGGCGCGCTGACCCTGAGCCTGCGCGAAGGCGGCCTGCCGATCATCGAGGTACGCCCGCAGGGCCTGGCCCCCTACCGCGTCGAACTGCCCGACGCGGCCTACAGCCTGTACGTGCAGGACAGCCTGGAATTCGCCAGCCCACGCTTGCGCCTGCGCTACGAAGCACTCAACCGCCCGGCCCAGGTACGCCAGCTGGAGCTGGCCAGCGGTGCCCAGGCGGTGCTCAAGCAAACCCCGGTGCTGGGGCCGTTCGATGCCGACGACTATGTCAGCGAGCGCCTTTGGGCTACCGCAGCGGACGGCACCCGGGTGCCGATCAGCCTGGTGCGCCGCCGCCAGGACCTGGGCCGGACCGTGCCGCTGTACCTGTATGGCTACGGCGCCTATGGCGAAAGCCTCGACCCGTGGTTCTCGCACGCGCGCCTGAGCCTGCTGGAGCGCGGCGTGGCCTTTGCCATCGCCCATGTGCGTGGTGGTGGCGAACTGGGCGAAGCCTGGTACCGCGCCGGCAAGCAGGAGCACAAGCACAACACCTTCAGCGACTTCATCGCCTGTGCCGAGCACCTGATCGCCGAGGGTGTTACGGCTGCCGACCGCCTGGCCATCAGTGGCGGCAGCGCCGGTGGCCTGCTGATGGGCGCGGTGCTCAACCTGCGCCCCGAGCTGTTCCGCTGTGCGATTGCCGAAGTGCCGTTCGTCGACGTGCTCAACACCATGCTCGACCCCGAGCTGCCGCTGACCGTGACCGAGTACGACGAATGGGGCAACCCTGAGGAGCCGGAGGTGTATGAGCGGATCAAGGCCTATGCACCGTACGAGAACGTGAAGGAACAGGCCTACCCGGCGATGCTGGTGGTGGCGGGCTACAACGACAGCCGCGTGCAGTACTGGGAAGCGGCCAAGTGGGTGGCGCGGCTGCGCACGCGCAAGACCGACGACAACCTGCTGCTGCTCAAGACCGAGATGAGGGCTGGGCATGGCGGGATGAGCGGGCGGTATCAGGGGCTCAAGGATGTGGCCCTAGAGTACGCGTTCGTGTTCGGCGAGCTAGGTATCGTTTGAGAAAGCTGGGGGCGCTTTGCGCCCCTTTCGCGACACAAGGCCGCTCCTACAGGTACCGTGCATGCCCTGAATCCTGCGCGATCCCACAGAAAACCGGGGCAGCCGGCTGAATTCAATCATCCTGCACCGCCGGCTTCGGCGGGTCTTGGCGCAACCCCGGCAATGGCTGGTCCTTCGGTGGCCCGGGCACCGGCATCGGCGGTAACAGTGGCGCCCCCGGCTGGCTGTCATAGGCCTTGGGCGGCGTACTCGGGGTAATCTGCGGATATGGCGTAGGCGTAGGCGTACCCGGTGCACCGGGCACCGGCGTGCTCAACCGGGGTGGCGTGCTGGCAGCTTCGGCCATGGGCAGGCCGGCCAACAACAGCACAACGAGGATCGCGCGAAACATCAGCAACCTCCTGTCGGGAACCTTCCTACAGGCTACGCCTAAATCAAAGCTTTCGCCTGTCCGCCTGCCCCGCAAGCGCGCTAGACTCAGTGCATAACCGTCATTTGCCTGATCAGAACAAAGGAAACACCATGAGCTCCACCTCTTCCGCCGCCGCCACCGCGCGCCTGGACCGCATCCTGGCCGATGCCAAGCGCGACAAGGAAATGGGCTACCGCGACAAGGCCCTGAAAATGTACCCGCACGTCTGCGGCCGCTGCGCCCGCGAGTTCTCCGGCAAGCGCCTGAGCGAGCTGACCGTGCACCACCGCGACCACAACCACGACAACAACCCGCAGGACGGCTCCAACTGGGAGTTACTGTGCCTGTACTGCCACGACAACGAGCACTCGCGCTATACCGACCAGCAGTACTTCAGCGAAGGCTCCACCAGCACCCCGAGCATCGCCAAGGCCACCCACAACCCGTTCGCCGGGCTGGCGGGCATGCTGAAGAAAGACTGACCATCGATTCACCACCCCGCTGCTACCGGGCAGCCCGTATAATCGCGCTTTTTTTCGCGAAGGGCCCCGGTACGTGGCAAACAAACGATACAGCTGCATTGG
The DNA here is from genome assembly GCF_013305685.1 of Pseudomonas sp. 13159349. NCBI lineage: Bacteria > Pseudomonadati > Pseudomonadota > Gammaproteobacteria > Pseudomonadales > Pseudomonadaceae > Pseudomonas > Pseudomonas sp. 13159349. Next base: position 4,448,423 of record NZ_CP045553.1, read on the forward strand.
CCTGTTCAACCCCAAGTCGGCAGAAAACGTCGGCTCGGTGATGCGCGCCGCGGGTTGCTACGGCGTCAATTCGGTGTTCTACACCGGCAAACGCTACGAGCGTGCGCGTGACTTCGTCACCGACACCAAGCGCGTGCACTACGACATCCCGCTGATCGGCATCGATGACCTGCAGCGCATCATCCCGCTGGGCTGCACGCCGGTGGCCGTGGAGTTGGTGGAGGGCGCGCGGCCATTGCCGGAATACACCCACCCGGACCGGGCCATCTACATCTTCGGGCCGGAAGACGGCAGCCTCAGTGCCGATGTGCGGGCATGGTGCGAAGAGACCATCTACATTCCGACCGAGGGCTGCATGAACCTCGCAGCGACGGTGAATGTGGTGCTGTATGACCGCATGGCCAAGGGGCTGAATACCCGTTCGGGGCCCAGGCTCAAATAGCCGACTGAACGATGGCGGCGGCCAACAGGTCACCTGCATACACTTCAGACGGAGACCTTGCCATGCTTGATATCCATTCGGCAGCGACATCGCAAGACAAGAACGTTCATGGCCTGGAGCGCGCCAGTTCGCTGGCTGGCGGCGCGTTGATGGTCAGCAAGGGGCTGCGCCACGGCGGCCTGGTCGGGTTGTTGCAAATCGCAGTTGGCGGCCTGGCACTGGCTCGGGGCTTCAGCGGGCATTGTGCGACCAAGGCCTGGTGGCAGCGGCATCGGCAGGAGTATCACCGCTTGCGTTCGGACATCGAGCGCAGTGCTGCGGAACTGGAGGCGTTGAAGGCCAGTGCCGAGGCGGCGACGCGGGGGGTGACGATAACCGGGAAGGATCCGTTGGCCAGTTGATTTTGCACTGCCTGTACCGGCCCTTTCGCGGGTAAACCCGCTCCCGCAGGATCACCAAGGCTTCGGCCTCTTCGCCGTACCTGTGGGAGCGGGTTTACCCGCGAAGAGGCCGGCACAGGTACAGAAATGGCTAGCGCAACGCCTTGCTCTGCAACACCTCCGAGCGCCGCCCCAGCACGTTCTCGCTGATCTGTATGAAGTCTTCGGTGCTGACGCTGGGCAGGCGCATCAGCCCGCGCGCCACATCGTCCAGCGAGCGTTTGGCCTGGGTGTGGATGCGGATTTCCTTGTCCAGCGCCTGCAGCAACATCACCCCCCGCGCCACCTGCGCCGGGGTGGCATGCTCGCCCTTGAGCCGGGTGACCTTGGCGCCCTGCTTACTCAGGCGCGCCTGCCAAGCCTCGTAACGGTCGTCACTCACCCCGCCCGCGCGGCGCAGCAACTCGCTGGCATAGTAGTCGTTCAGGCTTTCCACCAGCCAGTCACTGCCATCACGCCCATGGATCTGCGCAAACAGTTGCACCACTTCGCGCAGCAACGGGCTGCTGCCATTCTCGCTGACCATCGGCCGGGCACTGTGCAGGTACAACGAGCCCTGCGCGGCGGTCGCCCCACGCCACATGCCGTCGCGAGCGCCGACCAACAGCAGCTTCGGCGGGTTGCGCGGGAAAACCGCCTGCAATTGCGGCCAGACAAAGGTCAGCATGGTCAGGTTGTCCATGCGCCGCATACCCTGCCCCACCGGTGCGGCCACTGTGACCTCGGTTTCGCCCAGGCGGGCGCGGCGGCTGCCCAGGTCGCCGGCGAGCATCCAGCCTGTGGGGCGGTCGAACAGGCGCGAAACGTTGTCGATGCGGAACTTGTCCTTGCCGATGCGCGGCCAGGAGGTCTCAATGCTCTTCCAGCCCTCCGGCAGGTCGAACGCCAGCCGCGCCACCAGTTCGGTGCCATCCTGCTGGTCGAGGCGCGCAGGCGGCACCAGTTGGTCGCCGAGGAACAGCGCCCAATGCGGGGTGATGCGCGACGAATAGGCGCCGCTGCCGCGTTTCTGGTCCAGCTGCACGCGGTAGCTGAGGCTGGTCTTGCCGGCCGCCGGTTGCCACACGCCGCGCTGGCCCTGCAACTGCCATTGGCCATCAGCCTGGAAGCCGCTGTAGGCCCCAGCCTTGCCCAGGTCGAAATCCAGACTGCGCACGGCACTGCCTTCGGCCAAGGTTAGGCGGACCTCCGCCTGGCCGCTGGCTGGTAACAGGCGCACCTGATAGTCGAGGTCGACCTTTTTCGCCCAGGCCGGCGAACTGGCCATCAGGCCAAACAGCAACAACAGCTGGCAACGCATACAGAAACTCCTTGTTTCCCCGTGGCAGCGGGCCGCGCCGGTGGTCAGCTGGCGCGGAAGATCAGGTGGTCTTCCCAGTCGTCTTCGTGCACATCGTGTTCACTGAGCATGCGCCCCGACTGGGAAATGCGCTGTTCATGGACCTGCTGGCGATCACCGCAGACCAGGTGGTGCCAGGCCGGCAGGTCCTTGCCCTCACTGACCAGGCGGTAGCCGCAGGTACTCGGCAGCCACTTGAACTGGTCGGCCTTGCCCGGGGTGAGCTGGATGCAGTCAGGTACCTGGGCGAAGCGGTTGGGGTAATCGCTGCACTGACAGGTGTGAAGATCCAGCAGTTTGCAGGCGATACGCGTGTAATAGACGCTGTTGTCGTCCTCGTCCTCGAGCTTTTGCAGGCAGCACAGGCCGCAACCATCACACAGCGACTCCCACTCTTGCGGGCTGAGTTGCTCGAGGGTCTTGCGCTGCCAGAACGGCGCGTTTTCAGCGATCATCACACGGGTTTCCTGCATTCATCTTGGGGCCACGGCGCGCGGCGGCGCCAGTCTAGATCCTGGCCTTCGGCAAAGCCAGACCGCTTGTCAGTCGCGACGCGACGCAGTAGCGTGCGCGTTTACCGCCCTTTTGCAGGAGCCGCCATGAGCGCCAACCCCCGCATTGCCGATTACGCCATCAACGAGCAGTTCATCAACCGCTGGTCGCCACGTGCCTTCACCGCCGAGCCGATCAGCGAAGAAACCTTGCTGAGCTTCCTCGAAGCTGCACGCTGGGCGCCGTCGGCGAACAACTCGCAACCTTGGCGCTTCCTCTATGCCCGCCGTGACACGCCGAACTGGGAGCGTTACCTGAACCTGCTGGTGCCGGCCAACCGCAGCTGGGCGCAACAGGCATCGGCGCTGGTGCTGGTGATTTCCAAGACCACCTACGCCGCCCCGGGCGCCACGGAAGAAAGACCGGCGCTGTGGCACACCTTCGACACCGGCTCCGCCTGGGGGCACCTGGCCCTGCAAGCCAGCATCAGCGGCTGGCATACCCATGGCATGGCCGGTTTCGACCAGGAACTGGCGCGTCAGGAGTTGAAGGTTCCTGAAGGCTACGTGCTGCATGCCATGGTGGCGATCGGCAAGCTGGGCGACAAGGCCAGCCTGAACGAAGCGCTGCAGGCGCGTGAAGTCCCGAGCCCGCGCAAGCCACTGAGCGAGCTGGCTGCCGAGGGTGATTTCAGCCTGTAAGCCTTGCATTGGCTGTACCGGCCCTTTCGCAGCACAAGGCTGCTCCTACAGCACAGTGAAAAAAACCTGTAGGAGCAGCCTTGTGCTGCGAAGAGGCCAGCACAGGCACTACAAAATCAATAGCCCCGGGCGAAGTCCACTTCTCCTCGCAACCCCTGCCCCGCCGCATATGCCCGCACATTCTCGACAAACAACCGCACCATCGCCGCCGGCGAGGTGGGTGCCGAGCTGTGCCCGGTCAGCAGCAAGCCCCACGCCGTCCAGAACGGGTGTTGCCTAGGCAACGGCTCCTGCCGGCAGACATCGATCACCGCCCCCGCCAGGTGCCCTTCCTTCAGTGCCTCGACCAGGTCAGCGTCGACCACCGCAGCGCCGCGCCCGGCATTGATGAACAGCGCCGTGGGCTGGAAGCACTTGAACAGTGCCGCATCATACAGGTCGTGGGTTGCCGGGGTATCCGGCAGCAGGTTGAGTACGTAGTCGACCTGACCCACCATGCGCGGCAGGTCGGCCAGCGCCGCTACCTCGACGAACGGCGCCTGCTCGCGGGCGCTGCTGGCAACGCCATACAGCACCACGCCAAACGCCTGCAGGAACTCGGCCACCCGCTGGCCAATGTCGCCAGTGCCGACGATCAGCACCTTGCGCCCTTCCAGGGTCCGCCCCGGGCGGTCGTCCCAACGACGCTCGACCTGGCTGACCAGCCGCGACAGCACCTCGCGCTCATGGCCGAGCATGTAGGTGAGCATGTACTCGGCCATCACCTGGCCAAAGATGCCCACGGCGCGGGTCAGGCGATAGTCGCGCGGCAGGCCCTCGGCCAGCAGCGGGGTGATACCGGCCCAGGTGGACTGCATCCAGCCCGGCTTGTGGCCTTGGCGCAACAGGCTTGCCAGCAGGTCCGGCTGGCCCAGCCACACCGGGCACTGTGGCGCCTGGCGTGCCAGTTCGGCGGAGTCGCCGCTGGTCAGGACTTCCAGCTCAGGCGCGGCTGCACGCAAAATCTCGGCGTATCGAGCATGATCATGCTCAGCAATCAGTACTCGCATGATCAGGCAGGGTCGTTACGGCGCAGCAACTCTTCGGGCAGGTGCTCGATGTAGTCGTCTTCCGGCGGCGGCATCTGCAGGTGATAACCCTGGTTGTCGAGGTTTTCCAGCACCTTGGCGATGTCCTCGCGGGCCAGCTTGCGCTCGGGAGTCAGCACCAGATCGAAGGCGTGCACGGGGGTGCCGAAGAACGGCAGCAGGCCTTCGGGCACGCGCTCCAGGCCGTCGGCCTTGAGCACGTACAGGTACATTTCGTTCTTGCGGGGGCTCTTGTAGATAGAGCAAATGCGTTTCATCGGGTCTCTCCGGCGCCTGCGAGGCTGTCCAGCAGGGCCTGGCCCATGCGCTCACGGCGCCAGCCGCGCAGCGAATCGGGCAATTGATAGGGGCCATTGGGGTAGCCGCTCTTGAGCAGCGCTTCCAGGGCTTTCTTGCGCAGCATCAGCTCGGGGGCAATGCCCAGGCGCTCACCTTCGGCCTGGCCGATGGCACGCAGCTGCTTGAGGATACCTGCGGCCTCGATCGGCAAGGGCTCGGGCAAGGCCTGTGGCCATTGCTCGGCTGGCAGGCTGGCGGCACGCTTGATCAGCTGGATGAGGAACTCACCGTCCTGACGAATGGTGCGCGGATGCATCTCGTCGATCTTGGCCAGCGCCGACAGGTTGCTCGGCTGGCTCTTGGCCATCGGCCACAGCGAGTGCTCCTTGAGGATGCGATTGCGCGGTACGTCGCGGTTGCGCGCTTCACGCTCGCGCCAGGCACACAGCTCACGCAGCACTGCCAGTTGCTGGGGGGCCAGCTTCCAGGCCAGCTTGACGTCGCGGTAAAGGCTTTCGGGCTCGACCTCGCGGCGCAATGCGGCCACCAGCTCGGCGCCGTCCTCCAGCACCCAAGCGTACTTGTAGTCACTCAGGCGCGGGCGCAAAACGGTGAACAGCTCGGCCAAGTGCACGGCATCCTCGGCGGCATAGCTGACCTGGGTTTCCGAGAGCGGGCGCTGCAGCCAGTCGGAGCGGGTTTCGCCCTTGGGCAGGTCGATACCCAGCACATCCTGCACCAGGCGCGAATAGCCCATGGAGAACCCCAGGTTCAGATAACCGGCCGCCAGTTGGGTGTCGAACAGCGGCTGTGGCAGCTTGCCGGTCAGGCGCAACAGCACTTCGAGGTCTTCGCTGCAGGCGTGCAGTACCTTGACCACACCGCTGTCATCCAGCAGTTCGGCCAGGGGTTGCCAGTTGCCGATCAGCAACGGGTCGATCAGGAAGGCACGCTGGCCATCGCCGATCTGGATCAGCCCGGCTTTCGGGTAGAAGGTGTCGACCCGCATGAATTCGGTATCGACGGCGACAAAGGGCAGCTGGTGCCAGTCGCGGCAGTGTTCGGCCAGGCTCTGGTCGTCACGGATCCAGTGTATTTCGATGGCCACGAGGCTCTCCCACTAACATTGGCGCGCAGTATATACGGCGCGGGCACTGCTGGTGAAACCTGCGCCATCCCTGGAATAGATAAACGGTGCTGCACCGGCGCCTTTTTGTAGGAGCAGCCTTGTGCTGCGAAAGAGCCGGTGCACTGATCATGGTGCTGTATTGGCTGTACCGGCCCCTTCGCAGCACAAGGCTGCTCCTACAGTGCCCGTGTGCAGTCAGACTCAGCGCTTGGCCGCCAGCCACGGCCGGCAGCTGGCGAACATGTCCAGCGATTGCTGGTAGACCTCGGTACGCACCTGCAACAGGCCGAGCATCGAGTGGAACAGGTTGTCCTGCGACAGCGGCGCATCGCTGAGCTTGGCCAGGCAGTCGGTGTCGACGCCGAAGTCCTCCTTGTAGCTGTCGGAGAACCAGGTCAGCAACGGCACGTGCTTCTGCTGCTCGGGGGCGATGGCGTAAGGCGTGCCGTGCAGGAACAGGTTGTACTCACCCAGCGACTCGCCATGGTCGGACAGGTAGATCATCGCCGTGTCGACCTTGTCCTGCTTGCTGCGCAGGGTATCGATCAGCGAGGCCAGCACCTTGTCGGTATAGGCCAGGGTGTTGTCGTAACCGTTGACGATTTCCTGTTCGCTGCACTGGTCCAGCGCGTTGCTCTGGCACACCGGGGCAAAGCGCTGGTCGGCGCCGGGGTAGCGCTTGAAGTATTCAGGCCCGTGGCTGCCCATCTGGTGCAGCACCAGCACGGTGTCCTTGTCGAGGTTGTCGATCAGCTCACCCAGGCCCTGCAGCAGGATCTGGTCATGGCATTCACCATCAGCGCACAACTGCGGGTCCTTGAGTTTGCTGACATCGATGAATTGCACGCGGTCGCAGGTACCCTTGCAGCCCGATTGATTGTCACGCCACTGCACCGCCAGGCCGGTCCGCTGGAGGATGTCCAGCAACCCTTCGCGGTTCTTCGCCACGCGGGCATCGTAGTCCTTGCGCTTCATGCCAGAGAACATGCAGGGCACCGAAACGGCGGTTTCCGTGCCGCAGGAGTGAACATCGGAGAACGCCAGCAGGCCCTGCTCCCTGGCGAGGTTCGGTGTGGTATCGCGGTTGTAGCCGAGCACGCCGAAGTGATCTGCCCGCGCACTTTCACCCACCACCAGTACAGTCAGCGACTTGCGTTCATGCTTTTGCCAGGCAGCGTCACGCTTGGCATCTTCGCCGTAATGCTGGAAGGGCCGTGATGCGGTACCGACGCGCTCGCTGACATAACCGATGGAGGCACCCACGATATTGCTGGGGGTGAGCATCAGGCGCAGTTCGTGGTGGTTGCGAAACAGCGACGAAAGGCCCTGGTAGTTGACCAGTGCCACCGAGCCCAGGGCCACCACGCAGGCACTGCCAACCACCAGCTTGCCGAGCAGTTCACGGTGCCAGGCGCGATAGGCGATCGGCGCCTTCCACAACAGCAGCGAAGGCACTACACCGAGGCCCAGGATATACAAGGCAAACTTCAACGAAAGCAGGTCACGCACTTCCGCCACGTTGGTTTCCGCAATATTGCGGAACATGCCCGCGTCAATAAGTACGCCGTACTGGTTCATGAAGTAAGCCACGCCCGCGCCACTCATGAACAACACGATAAGTATTGGCTTCAATACATAACGGAAGGCGAACAACGTGAGAATCAGGTTGAACGCGAACAGCATCAGCACGGCAAACGCCAGGCTCAGCCAAAGCCCCGGCAAACCGGGCGGCACGACCTGTTCGAGATGCTGCCAGAGGAAGACATTGAAGCCTATCAGCAGGTAAAGGCTGGCCAGCAGCGTGACCCATTCAGTCCGCAGGGATTTGAAGTTGAGCATCAGTGTTCGCAATCAAGAGTGATTATCAGCCCGAGGGCCTGCGCGGCACCAGGGAAACTTGGCTGAACTCTAGAAAGCGTGCCATCAATATTTTGTGAAAAAGACGCCAACAAATTCGTGAGCAGGCGCCTTTTCTACATTAAAAGAAGTTCATTCAGCGCTTGTTCAGCCTGGCAGGCGTGCCTTGGCATACGGCTCGCGGTCGATGTCCAGCACTTCCACGCACAGCTGGATATCAAGCCCGGGTTGCTCGGGGATGGCGTCACGCAACACGTCGAGCAGGCTGGTGGACAGTTGCGTCTTCACCTCGAGCGAGCGCCCGCTGAGGATGGCCAGGCGCACATGGGCAAAGGCACGCTCGCCGGGCGCAGTGCCCACCCGATAATGCTTGAAGGCTTCGGCGCGGCTTTTGATATCGGCCTCGTCGGCGAACTGGCCACTGCCAACCAGGGCATGGTTCAGGCGCAGCAGCAGGACGTCGACATTCAGCTCACGCAGGTTGTCGCTGTATTCGAGGTTCAGGTGGGGCATGGCGCAGGTTCCGGGTCACGGGGGAGATGCGACAGCCTACCCCAGTCCCCTACCTGCGCAAAGACGACTATCCTCAAAGGTCAGAACCATCCGCCAACCCCCGACAGAGGTGAAGAAATGCCAGTTCCGCATGATCTGCTCGCTGACCTGCACGTTACCGCTGATGCATTCCAGGCGCTCATGGACAAGGACCAGACGCTGCACTCACTGCACAAGGAATACAACGCAAAAGACAAAGAGGTGGTCGCTGCCGAAGGCAACGGCACCAACGACGAAACCGTCAACCGCCTGCGCAAGGAGCGCTTGCTGATCAAGGACAAGATCGAACGGATCATTCATCCGCCCAAATCCAGATAGATACCACAGGCCTGCACGGCCCCCTGTAGGAGCGGCCTTGTGTCGCGATGGGCTGCGCAGCAGCCCCGAAAATCTCGACAGAGACATAGATTCTGGGGCTGCTGCGCAGCCCATCGCGACACAAGGCCGCTCCTACAACCGCATCATCACGAGCCAGCAGCCGCAGCCTTCAACGCCCCATCCAGGTCCTCGACCAGGTCCCGGTAATCCTCGATCCCCACCGACAACCGCAGCAGGTTCTCGCTGATCCCCATCACGCCCTTCTGCTCCGGGCTCAGCGAGCAGTGCGACATGCTCCAGGAGTGGTTGATCATGCTTTCCACCCCGCCCAGCGAGTCGGCCAGCACAAAGATCTGCAGCGCCTCCACCAAGCGGTTTAGCGCAGCCCGGTCGCCCTTGACCTTCATCGCCACCACCGCCCCGCCACTGCGCATCTGCCGTTTGCACAACTCATGTTGCGGGTGACTTTCCAACCCCGGGTAATACACCTGATCGATCTGCGCGTGGCTTTCGAGGAAGCGCGCCACCTGCAGGGCATTGGCACACTGGCGCTCCATGCGCACATCCAGGGTCTTCAGACCGCGCAGGGCCAGGTAGCAGTCGAACGGCCCCTGCACCGCGCCAATCGCCATGCTGATGCGGCGCAGGCGCGCCAACAGCGCATCATTGGCAGCTACCACCACGCCACCGGTGAGGTCGGAGTGGCCGCCGATGTACTTGCTGGCCGAGTGCATCACCAGGTCCACGCCCAGGGTGATCGGGCGCTGGTTCCACGGCGAGCAGAAGGTGTTGTCGATGCAAGTGAGGATGCCCCGTGCCTTGGCCAGGTCGCACACCGCCTTGATGTCGACCAGGTGCAGCAACGGGTTGGTCGGCGATTCGATCCAGATCAGCTGGGTTTCCGGCTTGATGGCGGCGGCCACCGCCTCGAGGTCGTTGAGGTCGACGTAGGTGGTGGTCAGGCCCGAGGTGCGGCTGCGGTAGTCTTCCATGATGCGGAAGGTACCGCCGTATACGCCGTTCATCACCACCACGTGGGCATCCTTGGGCAGCAGCTCCAGCACGGTGGCGGTGGCGTTCACGCCCGAGGCGCAGGCGACCGCGCCAACGCCCTCTTCCAGGGCGGCGACACAGGTTTCATAGGCATGCCGGGTGGGGTTGCCGACACGGCTGTAGGAGTATTCCGGTTTGTCGTCCAGGCTGCGCTTGGTGAACGAGCTGGCGGTGACGATCGCCGGGAAAATAGCGTTATCGGCGACGCTGAACTGCTCACCGGCGTGAATGGTACGGGTGGCGAAATTGCGCGGCTTGTCGGACATGGTCAGGCCCATTGGCAGAGTGAAAGTCGCCACTATCGCACAACCCAAATCTTCTAGCCTTGGGGTAATCTGTGAAATATTTTTCTCCACGGCCCACGCGCGATATGGACAGCTTCGACCAGCACATTCTCACCCTGCTTCAGCGCGACGCCTCGATCTCGCTCAAGGACCTGGCCGAGGCCGTCAACCTCTCCACCACACCGTGCTGGAAGCGGGTCAGGCGCCTGGAGGAAGACGGCTACATTGTCGGCCGTGTCGCCTTGCTCGACCCTGAACGGCTGGGGCTGGGGCTGACGGTGTTCGTCCAGCTCAAGACCCAGCGCCACGACAGCGCCTGGCTGGAGCAGTTTGCCGCGACCGTGACCGGGTTCGAGGAAGTGATGGAGTTCTACCGCATGTCGGGAGACTGGGATTACATGCTGCGGGTGGTGGTGGGGGATATTGCGGCGTACGACCGGTTTTACAAAAAGCTGATCACCAGTACTGATGGGCTGTCGAACATCACTTCCAGTTTTGCCATGGAGCAGATGAAATACACCACGGCTTACCCGGTGAACCGTTCCTGATTCCTGTATGGCAGTACCGGCCCTATCGCCGGCAAGCCAGCTCCCACAGGTACGTCACAGGTTCTGAAATCTGTGCGGTCCCTGTGGGAACTGGCTTGCCGGCGATAGGGCCCTTGCAGGCTACCTGTCAATCCGCGGCCAGCACCGCCGCAATCCGGTTGCCGGCCTTGGCTTTCTCGACCTTGATCGCCACGAACTTCGAGGTCGGGGTATAGGTCCCCTCGCCATAGCTTTCCAGCGGCACCAGCGGGTTGGTCTCAGGGTAGTACGCCGCCGCCTGCCCCTCGGGCACGTCATACGCCACCAGGCGGAAGCCCGACACCCGCCGCTCCACGCCATCCTCCCACAGCGACACCAGGTCCACATGCTCGCCCGGCTCGAAGCCCATACGGCGGATGTCCACCTCGTTGACGAACACCACTTCACGCAGGCCGAACACCCCGCGATAACGGTCGTCCAGGCCATACAGGGTGGTGTTGTACTGATCGTGCGAGCGCAGGGTCTGCAGGATCAGGTCGGGCTTGTCGCCGCGCGCCAGCACCTTTGCATTCACCAGTTGCTCCGGCAGCTGGTGCGGGCTGAAGCGCGCCTTGCCTGTGGCCGTGCGCCAGGTACGGTCGGCGGCATTGTTGCCCAGGTGGAAGCCGCCCGGATGCTGCAGGCGCTCGTTGAAAGCAGCAAAGCCGGGGATCACATCGGCAATCATGCTGCGGATGCGGCCGTAGTCGGCAACAGCGTACTCCCAGTCGATCGGCTGCTTGCCCAGGGTCGCCTGGGCCATGCCGGCGATGATCCACGGCTCCGAGCGCAGGTGCGGCGAGCGCGGGCGCAGCTGGCCGTGGGAGATGTGCACCATGCTGAAGGTGTCCTCCACGGTCACGCCTTGCGGCCCGCTGGCCTGCATGTCGATTTCGGTACGGCCCAGGCACGGCAGGATCAACGCATCGCGGCCGGTGACCAGGTGCGAGCGGTTGAGCTTGGTGGAAATCTGCACGGTCAGCGCGCAATTGCGCATGGCCGCATGGGTGCGCGGCGTATCCGGCGTGGCCTGGGCAAAGTTGCCGCCCAGGCCGATGAACACTTTGGCCCGCCCCTCTTCCATGGCCTTGATCGCCAGCACGGCGTTGTGCCCGTGGGCACGCGGCACGCGGAACTGGAAGCGTTTTTCGATGGCATCGAGCAGCGCCGCCCCGGGCTTCTCGTCGATGCCCATGGTGCGGTCGCCCTGCACGTTGCTGTGGCCACGCACCGGTGACAGGCCGGCGCCGGGCTTGCCGACGTTGCCGCGCAGCAGCTGCAGGTTGACGATTTCCTGAACGGTCGGCACCGAGTGGCGGTGCTGGGTGACGCCCATGGCCCAGCACATGATCACCCGTTCGGCCTTGCGGTACATGCGCGCGGCCAGTTCGATCTCGGCCTGGGTCAGGCCCGATTGCTCGACGATGTGCGCCCAGGGCGTGGCATCCACGGTTTCCAGGTATGCGTCGATGCCACTGGTGTGCTCGGCGATGAAGGCATGGTCGAACACTGCCGGTTCGCCATTGGCCTGGGCTTCGCGCTCCCACTGCAGCAGGTACTTGGCAATGCCGCGCATCACTGCCATGTCGCCGCCCAGGGCCGGGCGGAAGTAGGCCGTGTTGGTTGGTTCGGAGCCATTGCTGAGCATCTCGAACGGGTGCTGCGGGTGTTGGAAGCGCTCCAGGCCGCGCTCCTTGAGCGGGTTGAAGCAGACCACCTGGGCACCACGCTTCACCGCTTCACGCAGCGGTTCGAGCATGCGCGGGTGGTTGGTGCCGGGGTTCTGGCCGATGACGAAGATGGCATCGGCCAGTTCCAGATCGTGGAACACCACGGTGCCCTTGCCCACGCCGAGGGTTTCCGACATGCCCACGCCGCTGGCTTCATGGCACATGTTCGAGCAGTCGGGGAAGTTGTTGGTGCCGTAGGCGCGGACGAACAGCTGGTAGAGGAACGCCGCCTCGTTGCTGGCCCGGCCCGAGGTGTAGAACTCGGCCTGGTCGGGCGATTCGAGTGCGCGCAAGTGTTGGGCAACCAGCGCAAAGGCTTCTTCCCAGCTGGTTTCGACATAGTGGTCGGTGGCCGCGTCGTAGCGCATCGGGTGGGTCAGGCGGCCCTGGTACTCCAGCCAGTAGTCAGTCTGCTCGGCCAGCGCACTGACGCTGTACCTGGCGAAGAATGCCGGGTCCACCGAGCGGCCGGTGGCTTCCCAATTGACCGCCTTGGCGCCGTTCTCGCAGAACTTGACCATGTCGTTTTCCGGCGACTCGCCCCAGGCGCAGCCGGGGCAGTCGAAGCCGCCGTTCTGGTTGGTCTTGAGCATGGCCCGCAGGTTCTTGAAGGCATTGTCGCTGCCCAGCCAGCTCTTGGTCACGCTCTTGAGCGCCCCCCAGCCGGCGGCGGCGCCTTTGTAGTCCCTGATATGTTGGTCCTGGCTCATGCGGTGAATCCTCACGCTTCGATGCTTTTTTTCAGCCTATGGAGCGTGGGGTAGAGCCGTCCAATCGAAAGATCTTACGGGGTGATAGGCGGTTTCGATCATGGGCCGGAAATGGTGTTAGCCCGTTCGCGGGCGCGCCCGCTCCCACAGGTTCAGTGCAGTTCCCGAGAGCAGCGATAACCCTGTGGGAGCGGGCATGCCCGCGAACGGTGCGACGCGGTCAACATTTTGAAATGCGTGACCTGCAGCCATGATAGAGGCCATCGATCAATCGGTCGGACAAAGCAATTTGACGGCCCTGCGCCCAAGTTATAGCTTGGATCGAGTCCCAATCCATTCGAGCGCGAACGTGGAACAGAACAGCCGGGCCCTGATCGACGGCTTCAACCGGAAAATCGACTACCTGCGGATGTCGGTCACCGACCGCTGCGACTTCCGTTGCGTGTACTGCATGGCCGAAGACATGCAGTTCCTGCCGCGCCAACAAATCCTCAGCCTCGAGGAACTGCTCCAGGTGGCCGAGCGCTTCGTCGCCCTTGGTACCCGCAAGATCCGCCTGACCGGCGGCGAGCCGCTGGTGCGCCAGGGCATCGTCGACCTGTGCGGGCGGATCGCCGCCCTGCCCGGCCTGCGCGAGTTGTGCCTGACCAGCAACGGCTCGCAACTCGGGCGCCTGGCCCAACCGCTGTTCGACGCAGGTGTCACGCGCCTGAACATCAGCCTCGACAGCCTGGACGCCGAGCGCTTCAAGCAACTGACCCGCACCGGCGACCTGCACCAGGTGATCGCCGGCATCGACGCCGCCCGCCAGGCCGGTTTCAAGCGCACCAAGCTCAACTGCGTAGTCCTCAAAGGCCGCAACGACCACGAACTGGTCGACCTGGTGCGCTTTGCCATCGACCGCGAACTGGACATCACCTTCATCGAAGAAATGCCCTTGGGCGTGATCAGCGAACATGAACGCGGCGAGTCGTTCTGCTCCAGTGACGAAGTACGTGTGCTGCTGGCCGAGCAGTTCACATTGGTCGAATCGACCGAGTCGTCCCAGGGCCCCGCCCGCTACTGGCGCCTGGCCGAAGCCGCCAATACTCGGGTCGGCTTCATTTCGCCACACAGCCACAACTTCTGCGCCACCTGCAACCGCGTGCGACTCACCGTCGAAGGCCGCCTGCTGCTGTGCCTGGGCAATGAACACTCGGTGGACCTGAAGCAGGTGCTGCGCGCCCACCCCGGCAACCCCGAACGCCTGGAAAAGGCCATTCGTGATTCCTTGCACCTCAAGCCCTACCGCCATCATTTCGAAGTCGGTGGCGACGTGCAGATCCTGCGTTTCATGAACATGACCGGCGGCTAGGCAGCCGTCTCTGGATTTCCATGATCGTCCACCCCACCCCCGATGTGCTGCGTGTGCTGTTCACCCTCAAGGGTTCGATCGTCAAGCGCATCGCCCTGCGTTGCCTGACGATCACCCTGCTGGCCGCGCTGATCGTGTTGGTCGAGCGGCATTTCCCGGCGTTTTTCTACCCGGTCAGCGCCACCCCGTTCACCTTGCTGGGCCTGTCACTGTCGATTTTCATGAGTTTTCGCAACAACGCCTGCTATGACCGCTGGTGGGAGGGGCGCAAGGCCTGGGGCAAGCTGATCATCGAAACCCGTTCGTTCGTGCGCGAAAGCCTGGTGATTACCGACGAAACCCTGCGTGCCGAACTGTTGCGCAGCCTGTGCGGCTTTGCCCATGCGCTGAATGCTCGGCTGCGCAGCGAGGACGAACTGGCCGCCGCCCGGCCCTGGCTGGCCCGGCCCGATGCGATCAGCCCGCACAACGTGTGCGACGCCATCCTGCGCGAAATCGGCGGGCACTGCTCGCGGCTGGCAACACAGCAGCAGATCAGTGACTGGCGCTACAGCCTGCTGGAGCAGCGGCTGGTGGGGCTGACCGAAGTGCAGGCTACCTGCGAGCGGATCAAGGGCACGCCGTTGCCGTTCCCCTACACGCTGTTGCTGCACCGCACCATCTACATCTTCTGCCTGCTGCTGCCGTTTGCCCTGGCCGAGCCGCTGGGCTGGCTGGCGCCGCTGTTCACCACCATCGTGGGGTACACGTTCTTCGGGCTGGATGCGATTGGCAACGAACTGGAAGACCCGTTCGGGCGCGATGAGAACGACCTGCCGACCGATGCCATGGTGCGGACCGTGGAGCGCGATGTGCTGGCGGGGTTGGGGGAACAACAGCTACCGCCGGTTTTGTTGCCGGTGGACCATGTATTGAGCTGAGCAATTGTTGTTGCCTGTCCTGGCCTCTTCGCGGGCTTGCCCGCTCCCACAGGGTCACCACTGCCCTCAAGACCTGTGGAGTACCTGTGGGAGCGGGCAAGCCCGCGAAGAGGCCAGGACAGACGAAAGATCAGCCCCGGCTTGCACAGGCCTCGATCGGTTTCAGGTGCTTGACGAAGTTGCACGGCCGGTGCCGCGCATCCAGCTGCTCCGCCAGGATGCCCTCCCACGCCGTACGGCAGGCCCCGGTGGAGCCCGGCAGGCAGCACACCAACGTGCGGTTGGACAGCCCGGCCAGCGCCCGGCTCTGCACGGTCGAGGTGCCGATATCGAGAATCGACAGGGCCCGGAACAGTTCGCCAAAGCCATCGATGCGCTTGTCCAGCAAGCACTCGACCGCTTCCGGCGTGCTGTCACGCCCGGTAAAACCGGTACCGCCGGTGATCAGCACCACCTGCACCTGTTCGTCGGCAATCCAGGTGGCGACCTGGGCGCGGATCTTGTAAAGGTCGTCCTTGAGCAACGCCCGCGCCACCAGGCGGTGGCCGATCTCCACCGAGCGGCTGGCCAGCAGCTCACCGGAAGTGTCGTTGTCGTAGGTACGGGTATCGCTGACTGTCAGCACGGCGATGTTGAGCGGTACGAAGACCGCATCGGGTTGGACGCGCACGGTGGGGCTCCTCGAGTGGCATTGCCGCCACGCTAGAGGCATGGCCCGGGGGCGTCCAATCGATATGGCGTACCGACTCATCAATGACATCTATCGCAGACGTGGGTTAAGGTCTGCATAACCCGATACCAGGCACCTCCATGGACATCAAGCAGCTCAAATTCCTCATCGCCCTCGACCAGACCCGCCACTTCGGCCAGGCGGCGGCGCTGTGCCATATCACCCAGCCGACGCTGTCCATGCGCCTGCGCAACCTGGAGGACGAGCTGGACCTGGTACTGGTCAAGCGCGGCCAGCGCTTCGAAGGTTTCACCGAAGCGGGCGAGCGAATCCTGGCCTGGGCCCGTACCCTGCTCGCCGCGCACGATGGCTTGCAGGCCGAAGCCGCCAGTTGCCGCGGCCAGGTGGTCGGCAGCCTGCGCCTGGGCACGGTGCCGCTGGCCAGCTTCAACCCCATGCACCTGCTGCTGCCGCTGCGTGAAAAATACCCCGAACTGCACTTCCAGATCAGCTCGCTCAGCTCGGAACAGGTCATCGACGGGCTAAGCCGCAACCAGCTCGACCTGGGCATCTGCTACCTGGACCAGGTCAACACCAGCTTCTTCGAAGTGATCGAACTGGGCACCACCACCATGGGCCTGCTGCACGATACCCGGCACTACCAGTTCGCCAGCGACACCCTGCGCTGGGACGAGCTGGGCGACATTCCGCTGGGCCTGCTGAGCAAAGGCATGCACTACCGCCAGTCGCTGGACCTGAGTTTCCGCAGCCGTGGCCTTGAGCCGAATGCGGTACTGGAAAGCGACTCGAGCTTCCAGCTGATCCAAGCCATCAACACCGGCATGTGCTGTGCGGTCATGCCGCTGGACTGCGGCCTGGAAGACCTGAGCGAGCACCTGCGCATCCTGCCGGTGGCCGACGCCGCCATCCACAGCCCGGTCGGCCTACTGCTGCGCCGCAGCGAACCGCGTTCGGCAATTGCCGAGCAGTGCTTCGATGAGGCGCGGGCGCTGTTTCAGGCCAACTGAGCGCTGGTTGCCTGGCGGTACTGGCGCGGGGTGAAGCCGGTCAGTTGCTTGAACTGGCGGCTGAAGGCGCTGTGGTCGGTATAGCCGCAGCACATCGCCACTTCAGTGATCGGCAGTTCCGAATGCAGCAAACGGTGGGCGTGCTCCAGGCGTGCCTTGTGGATCATCTGCCGTGGCGTGAGGTGGAACACCCGCTTGCAGTAGCGCTCCAGCTGGGCCACGGAAATGCCAGCGATACGGGTCAGCTCGCCCATGCTGATCGGCTGGTGGAAATGCCGCCGGATATGCTCGTCCACCGCTGCCAGGCGCTGGTAGGCGGGATGGCTGTCGGCGGCTGACTGCAAGTCGACCGAGATGCCGACCAGGCCAATGATCTCGCCGGCACGGTTGTACAGCGGGCGCTTGTGGGTCAGGCACCAGCCAGGCTCGCGGCTGCCGTAAAGATGCAGCTCCAGCTGGTCTTCCAGCACCAAACCCTCCTTGAGAACGCGACGGTCCTGCTCGGTGTAGCCGGGGCCCAGCTGTGCCGGGAACACTTCGGCGCTGGTCTTGCCCAGCAGCGGTTGCAGGCGCTTGAGGCCACAGCGCTGGACCAGGGTGTTGTTGGCCAGCACATAGCGGGCGGCCGGGTCCTTGATGAAGATCGCGGCGTTGGGGATGGCGTCGAGGATCGGCAGCAGCAGGGACACACCAGCGAGCAGGGCCTCGAGGTTGGCGGGGCGGTGCTGGTCGAGGGACTGGTACAGGGTTGCCAGGGGGGTGTCGATCATCTGTCGGTTCTCTGTTGGCTGTGCCGGCCTCTTCGCAGCGCAAGGCTGCTCCTACAAGGGGCGCGCTGCCTTCGAGACTTGTGCGGACTCTGTAGGAGCAGCCTTGTGCTGCGAAGAACCAGGCACCAGCACTGCATCTCTCAAACCCTTGCCCAGTATGGCCTAGAGCGTATTCCACCCCCCTGCACCTAGCTACTGCTTTTTTGCAACTGTGCCGATTTCGTCATCCCCCCTGCAGAAAACCATCAAGAACCGCCGCCCCGATCGGTCCACTCTATGCCCCACGCAAGCCGCCCCAAGTCCTACAAGAGCGCGGCCCAAAAAGCCGCATCTCGTGACATCAGACCTGCCTATCCAATAACCAACAAAAAGGCGAACCCATGTCAGGCAAATTCAAAAAACAGTTGTCATTGCTGGACCTCACCTTCATCGGCCTAGGTGCCATCTTCGGCTCCGGCTGGCTGTTCGCCGCCAGCCACGTCTCGGCCATCGCCGGCCCGGCCGGCATCCTGTCCTGGTTCCTTGGCGGCTTCGCCGTGCTGTTGCTGGGCATCGTTTATTGCGAACTGGGTGCTGCCCTGCCGCGTGCCGGGGGCGTGGTGCGCTACCCGGTGTACTCCCACGGCCCGCTGCTGGGCTACTTGATGGGCTTTATCACCCTGATCGCCTTTTCCAGCCTGATCGCCATCGAAGTGGTCGCTTCGCGTCAATACGCCGCCGCCTGGTTCCCCGGGCTGACCAAGGCCGGCTCCAGCGACCCGACCGTGCTTGGCTGGCTGGTGCAGTTCGCCCTGCTGGGGCTGTTCTTCTTCCTCAACTACCGCAGCGTGAAAACCTTCGCCAAGGCCAACAACCTGGTCAGCGTGTTCAAGTTCATCGTGCCGCTGCTGGTCATCGGCGTGCTGTTCACCTTCTTCAAGCCGGAAAACTTCGAGGTCCAGGGCTTTGCCCCGTTCGGTCTGTCCGGCGTTGAAATGGCGGTATCGGCCGGTGGCATCATCTTCGCCTACCTGGGCCTGACGCCGATCATTTCGGTGGCCAGCGAGGTGAAGAACCCGCAACGCACCATCCCCATCGCGCTGATCCTCTCGGTACTGCTGTCCACCGCGATCTACGCCCTGCTGCAACTGGCCTTCCTCGGCAGCGTGCCGACCGAAATGCTGAGCAACGGCTGGGCCGCGGTGACCAAGGAACTGGCCCTGCCCTATCGCGACATCGCCCTGGCCCTGGGTGTGGGCTGGCTGGCCTATCTGGTGGTGGCCGACGCGGTGATCTCGCCCAGCGGCTGCGGCAACATCTACATGAACGCCACCCCGCGCGTGGTCTATGGCTGGGCGCAGACCGGCACCTTCTTCAAGTACTTCACCCGTATCGACGCCGAGTCCGGCATCCCGCGCCCGGCGCTGTGGCTGACCTTTGGCCTGTCGGTGTTCTGGACCCTGCCGTTCCCGTCCTGGGAAGCGCTGATCAACGTGGTTTCCGCCGCCCTGGTACTGAGCTACGCCGTGGCCCCGGTCACCGTCGCCGCCCTGCGCCGCAACGCCCCTGACATGCCGCGCCCGTTCCGGGTCAAGGGCATGGGCGTGCTCGGCCCGCTGTCATTCATCATCGCCGCGCTGATCGTGTACTGGTCGGGCTGGAAGACCGTGTCGTGGCTGCTGGCCCTGCAGATCGTGATGTTCGTGCTTTACCTGCTGTGCGGCCGCTTCGTGCCGACCCAGCACCTGTCGCTGGCCCAGCAAGTGCGCTCGTCGGCATGGCTGATCGGCTTCTACGCGGTGACCATCCTGCTTTCGTGGCTGGGCAGCTTCGGCGGCCTGGGAGTACTCGGCCACCCGTTCGACACCGTGGTCGTGGCCGCTTGTGCGCTGGGCATCTACTACTGGGGCGCGGCCACCGGCGTGCCTGCCCACCTGGTGCGCCTGGAAGGTGAGGACGAAAGCGAAGCCAGCCATGAACCTCTGGTAGGCCAGCGCCCGGCTGCACTGGCTCCGTAACGGCTACTGCCCTATCGCCGGCAAGCCGGCTCCCACAGGGGCCGCGCTGCCCAAGAGGCCGATGCAATACCTGTGGGAGCTGGCTTGCCGGCGATGAGGCCCGCACAAACAGCACAAGACTTGGCTGATCAAAGAATGGACAAGCTCATGAAACAGATTCACGTCATCGACTCGCACACCGGCGGGGAACCAACCCGCCTGGTGATGAAAGGCTTCCCGCAACTGCATGGCCGCAGCATGGCCGAGCAGCGCGATGAACTGCGCGAGCTGCACGACCAGTGGCGCCGCGCCTGCCTACTGGAGCCTCGCGGCAACGATGTGCTGGTCGGTGCACTGTACTGCCCACCGGTATCGGCCGACGCCACGTGCGGGGTGATCTTCTTCAACAACGCTGGCTACCTGAACATGTGCGGCCACGGCACCATCGGCCTGGTCGCCTCGTTGCAGCACCTGGGCCTGATCGCACCGGGCGTGCACAAGATCGACACCCCGGTCGGCCAGGTCAGCGCCACCCTGCATGAAGACGGCGCCATAACCGTCGGCAACGTGCCGTCCTACCGCTACCGCCAGCAAGTGCTGGTGGACGTGCCCGGCCATGGTCCGGTGCGCGGCGACATCGCCTGGGGTGGCAACTGGTTTTTCCTCGTCTCCGAACACGGCCAGCGCATCGAGCTGGGCAACCGCGAGGCGCTGACCGAATACACCTGGGCGATGCTCAAGGCCCTCGAAGCCCAGGGCATCACAGGTGAAAACGGTGCCCCCATCGACCACGTCGAACTGTTCGCCGACGACGCCAACGCCGACAGCCGCAACTTCGTGATGTGCCCGGGCAAGGCCTACGACCGCTCGCCCTGCGGCACGGGCACCAGCGCCAAGCTGGCCTGCCTGGCCGCCGACGGCAAGCTCGACGAAGGCCAGACCTGGGTACAGGCCAGTATCACCGGCAGCCAGTTCCAGGGCCGCTACGAGCGCGACGGCGAACGCATTCGCCCGTTCATCACCGGCCGCGCCTACATGACCGCCGACAGCACCCTGCTGATCGACGAACAGGACCCGTTCGCCTGGGGCATCTGACCCCGGCTTTTTCCAAAAAAACGAATATCGCGAGGAGTGACAACAATGACCAACAACATCTTCACCGGCACCATGCCCGCCCTGATGACCCCCTGCACCGCCGAGCGCAAGCCGGACTTCGACGCCCTGGTGCGCAAGGGCCGCGAACTGATCGAGGCCGGTATGAGCGCCGTGGTGTACTGCGGCTCGATGGGCGACTGGCCGCTGCTGACCGAAGCAGAGCGCCAGGAAGGCGTGGCGCGCCTGGTGGCCGCCGGCATCCCGACCATCGTCGGCACCGGCGCGGTGAACACCCGTGAAGCAGTATCCCACGCCGCCCACGCGGCCAAGGTTGGTGCCGCCGGCCTCATGGTCATCCCTCGCGTGCTCAGCCGCGGCGCCTCGCTGATTGCCCAGAAGCACCACTTCTCGGCCATCCTGGCAGCCGCACCGAAGCTGCCGGCGGTGATCTACAACAGCCCCTACTATGGCTTCGCCACCCGCGCCGACCTGTTCTTCGAACTGCGCAGCGAGTTCCCCAACCTGATCGGCTTCAAGGAGTTCGGCGGTGGCGCCGACCTGCGCTACGCCGCCGAGCACATCACCTCCAAGGATGACGACGTGACCCTGATGGTCGGCGTCGACACCCAGGTGGTACATGGTTTCGTCAACTGCAACGCCACCGGTGCCATCACCGGCATCGGCAACGCCCTGCCGCGTGAGGTGCTGCACCTGGTGAGCCTGAGCAAACAGGCGGCCAAAGGTGATGCCAAGGCCCGCCGCCTGGCGCGTGAACTGGAGGCGGCGCTGGCGGTGCTGTCGTCGTTCGATGAAGGCTGCGACCTGGTGCTCTACTACAAGCACCTGATGGTGCTGAACGGTGACAGCGAATACAGCCTGCACTTCAACGAGACCGACGTGCTGACCGACGCCCAGCGCAACTATGCCGAGCAGCAGTACGCGCTGTTCCGCAGCTGGTACGCCAGCTGGTCGGCTGAGCAGAACCTGGCCTGATCACCTGATTCCAGGCCGAGCCGCAGCCCCTGTGGGAGCGGGTTCACCCGCGAACACCGGCGAAGCCGGTGCCAGGCACCGAGTCGCCTGCTTCGCGGGTAAACCCGCTCCTACAAAGGCCGCGCTCTCTATTGATATTGATTCCAAAGGAGGCTCCATGACCCTCACAGGCAACCTGCTGATCGGCCAGACGCCGGTAACCGGCAGCCGCGAAGCCATCCGTGGCATCGACCCGGCCACCGGCCAGACACTGGAACCGGCCTACCTCGGCGGCACCGGCGAACACGTGGCCCAGGCCTGCGCCCTGGCCTGGGCGGCGTTCGATGCCTACCGCGAAACCTCGCTCGAGCAACGGGCACAATTCCTCGAAACCATCGCCACGCAGATCGAAGCGCTGGGTGATGCCCTGATCGATCGCGCCGTGGCCGAAAGCGGCCTGCCAAAGGCGCGCATCCAGGGCGAACGTGGCCGCACCTGCACCCAGTTGCGCACCTTCGCCCGTGTGGTGCGGGCTGGCGAATGGCTGGACGTGCGGGTCGACAATGCCCTGCCTGAGCGCCAGCCCCTGCCGCGTGCCGACCTGCGCCAGCGCCAGGTGGCCCTGGGGCCAGTGGCGGTATTCGGCGCCAGCAATTTCCCATTGGCCTTCTCGGTGGCCGGTGGCGACACCGCCTCGGCCCTGGCCGCCGGTTGCCCGGTGGTGGTCAAGGCCCACGGCGCCCACCCGGGCACCAGCGAGCTGGTCGGCCAGGCAGTGGCAAAGGCCGTGAAGCAGTGCGGCTTGCCGGCCGGTGTGTTTTCGCTGTTGTATGGCTCCGGTCGTGAAGTGGGCATTGCGCTGGTCAGCGACCCGCGCATCAAGGCCGTTGGCTTTACCGGCTCGCGCAGCGGTGGCATTGCGCTGTGCCAGGCGGCCCAGGCCCGCCCCGAGCCGATCCCGGTGTACGCCGAAATGAGCTCGATCAACCCGGTGTTCCTGTTCGACACCGCCCTGCAGACCCGCGCCGAGGCACTGGCACAAGGCTTCGTCGCCTCGCTGACCCAGGGTGCCGGCCAGTTCTGCACCAATCCCGGCCTGGTGATTGCCCGTCAAGGGCCGGCGTTGCAGCGTTTCATCGACGCCGCCAGCGAACACGTGCGCCAGGCTGCGGCGCAGACCATGCTCACCCCGGGCATCTTCAGTGCCTACCAGGCCGGTGTCGGCGCCCTGGCCGCAAACGCCAATGCCCAGGCCGCCGCCAGTGGCCAGGCCGGGCAAGGCCCCAACCAGTGTCAGGCGCAGCTGTTCGTGACCCAGGCCGAAGCGTTCCTCGCCGACCCGGCTTTGCAGGCCGAAGTCTTCGGCGCGGCGTCGCTGGTGGTGGCCTGCGCCAACGATGAGCAAGTGCGCCAGGTGGCCGAGCATCTGGAAGGCCAACTGACCGCCACCCTGCAACTGGACGATGCCGACATCGACAGCGCCCGCGCCCTGCTGCCGACCCTCGAGCGCAAGGCTGGCCGCATCCTGGTCAATAGCTGGCCGACCGGTGTAGAGGTATGCGACGCGATGGTCCACGGCGGGCCGTTCCCGGCTACCTCCGATGCCCGCACCACTTCGGTGGGCACTGCGGCGATCCTGCGCTTCCTGCGCCCGGTGTGCTACCAGGACTTCCCCGATGCCCTGCTGCCGCAGGCGCTGAAACACGGCAACCCGCTGCAGCTTCGGCGCCTGCTCGACGGTAAACGGGAAGGCTGAGCATGGTCGAAACCGCTGAAACCGATATCGCCGTGGTCGGCGCCGGCATTGTCGGCGTCGCCTGTGCCCTGCAACTGGCCCGCCAAGGCCGCCGGGTAACCCTGGTCGACCGCCAGGCACCCGGTCGAGGCGCGTCCTACGGTAATGCCGGGCACCTGGCCACCGAGCAGGTATTCCCGATTGCCGACCTGTCGATTCTCAAACGCCTGCCGCGCATGTTGCTGGACCCGATGGGCCCGTTGCGCCTGGACTGGAAGTACCTGCCCAAGGCCATGCCGTGGTTCACCCGCCTGCTGCTCAACCTGCGCCCGGGCCCGTTCCAGCGCAGCGTGGCCGGCATCCGCTCGTTGAACGAAGGCAGCCTGGGTGCCTGGCAGCGGCTGCTAGGCTCGATCGGGCGCGGCGAACTGTTTCAGGAAGATGGCTCGCTGCTGGTGTTCGAGCGGCCGGAGTCGCGCCAGGCCCTGGAGGCCTTGCGCGCGCGCATGCAACAGCAAGCGGTGGCGGTGGACTTCTGGTCGGCCGACACCGTGCGCGAGGCGGCGCCGCAACTGAGCCCGTCGTTGCTGGGAGGGCTGTTCTTCCCGCGTACCGGACACTTCATCGACCCCTACCGGGTGGTGTGCGAACTGTTCGAAGCGGCCAAGGCCAATGGCGTGCGTTTTGTCCAGGCACAAGTCGATGGCGGGCGGCTGCACAGCGGCGGGGTCAGCCTGGCCAGCGATCAGGGCACGCTCGATGCCCGCCAGGTGCTGATCAGTTGTGGTGCGCATTCCGCGCGGTTGACCGCCGCACTGACCGGCAAGCGGGTGCCACTGGACACCGAGCGCGGCTACCACCTGATGTTGCCTGGCGAGCATCAGCGTTTGCCGTTTGCAGTCACATCGCTGGAGCGCAAGTTCATCATGACGCCCATGGCCGAGGGCCTGCGCCTGGCCGGCACGGTGGAGTTCGCCGGGCTGGACGCGCCGCCGAGCATGCAGCGGGCTTGGCAGTTGCACCGCTTGAGCAAGGGGTTGTTCCGGAGGGACCTGAGTGTTGAGGGAGCGACGCCGTGGATGGGCTTCCGGCCTTCGTTGCCAGATTCGTTACCGGTGATCGACCGGGTGTGTGATGGGCGGGTGCTGTTGGCGTTCGGGCATCAGCACCTGGGTTTGACCCAGGCGGCGGTGACAGCGGAATGGGTGGGGCGGTTGGCCGAGCGGGCCGGTGGACCGGAGATGGGGGCTTACCGGTTGGATCGGTTCTAGATTCGGGGGCCGCTGTGCGGCCCTTTCGCGACACAAGGCCGCTCCTACAGGGGACCGCGTACGCTTGTAGGAGCGGCCTTGTGTCGCGAAAGGGCTGCGCAGCAGCCCCGGTATCACTCAGCGATAACGCTCGAGCCAGTGCGCATACGGTGCAGGCAAGGTCCAGGAGGCTTTCTCCACCCCCAACTCCTTGGCCGCAAAGTAAGCCCAGTGCGGGTCTGCCAGGTGCGCACGCCCTACCGATACCAGGTCCAGCTGATTGGCTTGCAGCGCTGCTTCCGCCAGTTGCGGCGTACCAAAACCCCACGCCGAGGTCACCGGCAGCTTCGCCTCACGGCGCACGCGCTCGGCAATCGGCCCCATGAACGCCGGGCCCCACGGGATATTGGTGTCGGGAATGGTGAAGCCGACACTCACGCTCAGCAGGTCGAGGCCGCCAGCCTTGAAACGGCGCGCCAGTTCGATCGACTCTTCCAGCGTCTGCTCATCCCGGCCGTCGTACTCCAGCACACCAAAACGCGCGGTCAGGGGCAGGTTCTCTGGCCATACCTCACGTACCGCTGCCAGGGTTTCCAGCAGGAAGCGGCTGCGGTTGTCGAAGCTGCCACCGTAGGCGTCGGTACGCTTGTTGGAGTGCTCGGAGAAGAAACTCTGGCCCAGGTAACCATGGGCAAAGTGCAGCTCGATCCACTCGAAACCGGCATCGCGCGCACGGCGGGCGGCATCGACGAAGTCCTGTTTGACCCGGGCAATGTCGTCCAGGGTCATCTCGCGCGGCACTTGTGGCAGGTGCGCGCCGAAGGCGATGGCGGACGGGGCAATGGTTTCCCAGCCGCGGGCGTCGTCGGCGGCAATGTGGTCGTCACCTTCCCACGGGCGGTTGGCGCTGGCCTTGCGCCCGGCGTGGGCAATCTGGATACCTGGCACGGAACCGGCGGCCTTGATTGCCTGCACCACCGGCACGAAAGCCTGGGCGTGGGCATCGCTCCAGATACCGGCGCAACCGGGGGTGATGCGCCCTTCCGGTGCCACGGCAGTGGCCTCGACCACCAGCAGGCCGGCACCGCCACGGGCCAGGCCGGCCAGATGCACGTGGTGCCAGTCGTTGATCATGCCGTCCTCGGCCATGTATTGGCACATCGGTGGAATGGCAATGCGGTTGCGCAGGGTGACCTCCTTGAGGGTATACGGTTCGAACAAAGCGGACATGGGCAAGCTCCCGGGCTATCTGATTACGATAGTTCGATCATAATCGAACTATGGCAATTAATGATAGCCCCGTTATCATGACGACCATGCGAGCCTATCAACATCCCAATTCTGAAGACCTCACCCTGGAACGCCTGCTCTATGCCCTGAGCGACCCGGTGCGCCTGGGTATCGTGCGCCACCTGGCGGGCGTGGCCGAAGCCAGCTGTGGCGAGCTGGACGGCGGCCGGCCGAAGTCGAGCATGTCCCACCATTTTCGCGTGCTGCGTGATGCGGGGTTGGTGCATACCCGCAATGTGGGGACTACCCACATGAATTCGTTGCGTAGCGAGATGCTGGGGGAGCGGTTTCCCGGGCTGCTGGACTGCATTCTGCGGCAACAGTGATTTTCCTGTGCCGGCCTCTTCGCGGGTAAACCCGCTCCTACAGGATAATCACTGTCTTCAAGACCTGTGCGATCTCTGTGGGAGCGGGTTTACCCGCGAAAGGGCCAGAACAGGCAAAATCAATCTTCCTTCTTGCCCAGGGCAAACCGGCATACCTGCCCTCCCCTGAGCATGCACTCCTCATGGCTCACCTCGGCCCCACCCAAGGCCCCGATCAGCGCCAGGTCCAGCTCGCACACCACCGGGTGCGCCTTGGCCAGGTGATGGAACACGCAATTGTGCGCAACGATCTGCGGCTCGCCCCCCGAGCGGAAGAACACCTGTGCCTCGTACCCCGCATTGTTCATGTGCTCGACGATGCGTGCCTCATCCACCACTTGGTGCTCCAGGTCCGCCGCCAGCTTGCGCCCCAGCTGGCGCATCAGCGCCAGCAACGCCTCCTGCCCCAGCAAGCCGGCCACTTCCGCAATCAGCAGGTTGGCCAGCAACGGGTACTGCCGCGGGAACAGTTCGCGGGCCTGTTCGGTCAGCTCGTGCAGCTGCTCCGGGCGTCGCCCGGTGGGCCGGGTAGCGCCACGCTTGACCAGGCCGTCGCGCTCCAGCGCTGCCAGGTGCTGGCGCACCGCCGTGCGGGTGATTGTCAGGGCCTGCGCCAGGTCGTCGATGCTCATGCCGGCCGGCTGGAGCAGCAACGCATGGAGCAGGTCCTGTTGGGTACGGCCCAGGCCTTCGAGCATCAGAATTTGTCCGGGAACTGCTTGACCAACGCCGCAGCCAGAGCGTCGGAAAGGGTCAGGATATGCTCGCGCATCATCGCCCAGGTGCGCGCCTCGCCTACGTAGTCAGCGGCCGCCAACTGGTCGATCTGGGCCACGTGGTGCCCGCCGTGGGCGCTGAGCAGCGTCAGCAGGGTCGGCTCGGGCAGGTTCGGGTTGGCCTTGGCCAGAAACGCGGCGATGGCCTTGGCATTGCTGTTCAGCTCGTTGACCGCGGCTTGCTGGCCTTTTTTGTCCTTGGTCACGGTGGCGTCGCTGTAGTGCTTTATGGCGCCCCAGTGGCCGGCCAGCAGCTTCAGCAACTGATCGGCGGCAGGCTGGCCGTACAGCGGGGCAATACTGTTGGCGATCCTGGTGGCGTCGGTGACCACTTCCTTGGCAGCGACTTCGGCCTCCTTGGCATTACCGGCTTGATTGGCCACGGCATAGTTGCGCACCCAGAAGATGTGCTCGACCCACAGGTCGCGCAGGGCCATGCGTGTGGTCATTGCAGCAGATTCGGCAGGTTTGGCGGCAGGGGTTTCGCTGGAGTAGGAGTAGCTTTGGCTCCATGCCGGCTGGGCGCACAGGGCTAGCAGCAGTAAGGCGGCAATCTTGATGTTCATGACGGCACCCTCCTGGAGGGGATCGACTGACAAGATTAATTTAAGCATCAAAATATGTTTTTATTGGGGCTGAGCTGGGTTTCCGATCAGTGGTTTCCTGAGCTGGCCCCTTCGCAGCACAAGGCTGCTCCTACAGATACGGCGCCGTGCCTGTAGGAGCAGCCTTGTGCTGCGAAGGGGCCGGACACAGGAAACAAAAAAGCCACGAGGTCTCCCCCGTGGCTTCTGTCACAACAATGGCCGATTACAGTGCCATGTCATTCTCAGGCTTGCTCTCGACCGGCTGGCTAGGTGCAACCGTAGTGCCGACGCTCTCGTCGATCACCGGTGGTTTCTCCAGCTGCAGCACTTCAGCGGTGTAGTTCCACTCTTTCTGGGTGGCCGCCGCCGAGTCGTTCAGCTTGGTGCCGTAGCTCGGCACGATCTGCTTGATCTTGGCCTGCCACTCTGGGGTAGCGACCTTCTCCTTGAACACGGTTTCCAGCACGTTCAGCATGATCGGTGCCGCAGTCGAAGCACCTGGCGATGCACCCAGCAGGCCGGCGATGGTGCGGTCTTCGGAAGCGACCACTTCGGTGCCCAGCTTCAGCACGCCACCCTTCTCGGCATCACGCTTGATGATCTGCACGCGCTGGCCGGCCTGCCACAAGCGCCAGTCTTCCTTCTTGGCGTTCGGGAAGTAGGTACGCAGGGCTTCGAAGCGGTCGTCGTCAGACAGCATCAACTGGCCAGCGAGATATTCCACCAGCGGGTACTGATCGATGCCGACCTTGGTCATCGGCCACACGTTGTGGGTGGTGGTGCTGCTCAGCAGGTCCAGGTACGAGCCGTTCTTCAGGAACTTGGTCGAGAAGGTGGCAAATGGGCCAAACAGGATCACGCGCTTGCCATCCAGCACGCGGGTGTCCAGGTGCGGAACCGACATGGGTGGCGCACCGGTCGAGGCGATGCCGTAGGCCTTGGCCATGTGCTGCATGGCCACGGTCGGGTTCTCGGTCACCAGGAACGAGCCGCCCACCGGGAAGCCTGCGTATTCCTTGGCTTCAGGAATGCCCGACTTCTGCAGCAGCTTCAGCGCGCCGCCACCAGCACCGATGAACAGGAACTTGGCGTCGGTAGCCGATTCGCTACCGTCCTTCAGGTTCTTGTACTCAACGTGCCACGAGCCGTCCTTGTTGCGGGTGATGTCCTGCACTTCGCTGGACAGCTTCAGGTCGAAGTTTTCCTGGGTTTTCAGGTGGCCGACGAACTGGCGGGTGATCTCGCCGAAGTTGACGTCCGTACCGATTGGCGTCCAGGTCACGGCCAGCTTCTGGTTCGGGTCGCGACCTTCCATCATCAGCGGGACCCACTTGGCGATCTGCGCGTGGTCCTCGGAGTACTGCATCGGGCGGAACAGCGGGCTGGCCTGCAGCGCGTCATAACGCTTTTTCAGGAACTTGATGTTGTCATCGCCCCACACGAAGCTCATGTGCGGAGTGGTGTTGATGAACGAGTGCGGGTTCTTCAGCACGCCCTGGCGGACCTGCCACGACCAGAACTGGCGGGAGATCTGGAAGGCCTCGTTGATTTCGATGGCCTTGGCGATGTTGACGTTGCCGTCCTTGTCTTCCGGGGTGTAGTTCAGCTCGGCCAGCGCGGAGTGGCCGGTACCGGCGTTGTTCCAGCCGTTGGAGCTTTCTTCGGCCACGCCATCCAGGCGTTCGACCATTTCCATCGACCAGCTTGGCTCCAGCTCGTGCAGCCACACGGCCAGGGTCGAGCTCATGATGCCGCCGCCGACCAGCAGCACATCTACTTTCTTGGTTTCTGCGGCGTGCGCTTGCATGACGCTTGCAGCGACAGCCAGACCCAGCAAGGTCTTGCCAGCTTTCTTGAACATTGATCGATTCCAGTCAGGAGAACAGAGGGCGGGCCTGTGGCTGGCCCAGGTAAAGCATGTTCTGCAGCGCAGGCTTGTTGTTGATCATTGTTCAGCAGCCAGAGAACCAGAAAACGACTCGGCCTTTTGTCGAATTGACCGACAAGGCTGAATCGTTTTTCCGATTCTAACTTAAATGCCAGCACAAACAAATTGCCGGCCCGGGAGTCAAGGTGGCGGGTTGTCTCAGGCCTGTGCGCCCGTGTGGGAGCGGGCTTGCCCGCGAAAGGGCCGGCACAGGCCTGCGCAAATGCCATTCAAAAAACCGGTCACCCGATCGGATTTATTCGACTTACAGCCCCGCCCCACCGCTTTATCCTGCGCCCCAGACCCCGCCTCAATCCGATCAGAACAGGGCCGCCCATATGTCATTCAAACGCACCATCCACGCCGTCGACACCCACGCCGGCATCCCCATGCGCGTCATCACAGGCGGCGTACCGCACATCCCCGGTGACAGCGTACACGCCAAGATGAAATGGCTCGAAACCAACGACGATCAGTTGCGCAAGCTGATGCTGCGTGAACCGCGCGGCTATCCGGCGCACTGCTGCAACATCATCGTCCCGCCAAGCCACCCCGAGGCCGACGCCGGCTACATCATCATGGAGCAGATCGAGTACCCGGTGATGTCCGGCAGCAATACCATCTCGGTGGCCACCGTGCTTTTGGAGATGGGCATGCTGCCGATGCAGGAGCCGCTCACCGAGCTGGTGCTGGAGGCCCCGGCCGGGCTGATCCGCATCAAGGCCCGATGCGAGGGCGGCAAGGTCAAGGCCGTCACCTTCCAGAACGTACCAGCGTTCGCCGCACACTTGGATGCCGAAATCGACGTACCGCACCTGGGCAAGGTGCGCGTGGACGTGGGCTGGGGCGGCATGTTCTATGTAATCGCCGACGTGCGCCAGTTCAAAGGCCTGCAACTGATCCCGCAGCACGGCGCCGAAATCGCCCGGGTATCGTCGATGATCCGCCAGGCGGCTATCGAGCAACTGCCGGTGGCACACCCCGACTACCCCGGCATCGGCATCACCATCTCGCAGCTGTCCGGCCCCAGCGAAGACCCCAACGCCGACTGGAAGAACGCGGTGACCATGACCTGCGGCGAGTTCTCGTGGGACGACCCGGCCACCTGGACCGGGGCGCTGGACCGCTCCCCGTGCGGTACCGGCACCTCGGCGAAGATGGCCACCCTGCACGCCAAGGGTGAGCTGCCATTGCTCCAGGACTTCCGCCATCAGGGCCTGCTCGGCAACATCTACACCGGCCGCCTGATCGATGAAACCAGCATCGGCGGCAACGAGGCCGTGGTACCAACCATCACCGGCAAAAGCTGGATCTACGGCCTGAACACCTTCGTGCTCGACCACGACGACCCGTTCCCCGAAGGCTTTACCATCGGTGATATCTGGGCCTGAGCCCAGGCAGCGTTCAATGCACTGGTATCCGCGAGCCGGGCCTTCTGGCAAGACCTGCATCTGAAGTGGCCACAAACAAAAACCCCCGGCCATGTACATGACCGGGGGCCTTGGATCACGCCGCAAGCGTCGCGATCAGGGTACCGCCAAGATTACTGCTGCTGAGGCAGTTTATCGATCGGGCCGCAGCCACCGATGATCTTGGAGATGGAAACCGAAGGGTGGAACAGGTAGTCGTAGGTGCAGTTTTTTGGCTGGTTGTAAACCTGGCCAGTGCAACCCGACAGCAGGGCAACACCCGAAACGACAGCAACGGCTACAGTAGCCTTGAACAGCTTTTTCATACTAAGTCCTTTAAATGAATCATCTTCGGCCATCGTCTGATGGCGGCGGGATGATACAGAACCCTGGCATTGGATCCAAGCAGCAAGGTGCACTGGCTAGTTGCACCTGTGCAACAATCGAGTGGCTCTGTATGAACTGTCCTAAGACATTACGGCTTTTTACTCGACATTGCTGTACGGCAGGCAATACTGCCGGCATTGTCCGCACGAGCTCAACTAATGCCGCTTCCAGCGTTGCGCTTCATAGCCTTCATTATTGGTGTATTCCTGATCACCTTGGCCGTCAGCATGGTAATCCCGATGCTGACACTGCTGCTGTACGACCGCAGCGATGATCTCGGCGCTTTCGTCTGGTCAAGCCTTATCGTGCTCTGCGCAGGCCTGGTCATGGTGGCCCGAGGCGCTCCCGGCGCACCGCAACTGCGCGCCAGGGACATGTACCTGCTCACAACGGCAAGCTGGGTCATCGTTTGCGCATTTGCGGCCTTGCCGATGGTGTTCATCCGGCACATCAGTTACACGGACGCGTTCTTCGAAACCATGTCAGGGATCACCACCACCGGCTCGACGGTACTAACCGGGCTGGACAATGCATCGCCCGGGTTGCTTGTCTGGCGGTCTTTGCTGCACTGGCTGGGAGGCATCGGCTTTATCGGCATGGCTGTCGCGATCCTGCCCCTGCTGCGCGTAGGTGGCATGCGCCTGTTCCAGACCGAATCTTCGGATTGGTCAGACAAAGTGACACCCCGCTCGCATGTTGCGGCCAAGATGATCCTGATCATCTATGTGGGCCTGACAGTCTTGGGAACATGGGCGTTGTGGGCTGCCGGCATGACCCCGTTCGAAGCCATCAATCATTCGATGGCACTGATTTCAACCGGTGGTTTCCCTACCTCCGATGCCTCGCTGGGCCACTGGGTGCAGCCTGCGGTGCATTGGGTAGCCGTTGTCATCATGATCCTCGGCAGCCTCCCTTTCACCCTGTATGTGGCCACGCTGCGTGGCCATCGGCGCATCCTGCTCGATGACCATCAAGTCCGCGGTTTCATTGGCTTTCTCGTCTTCATCTGGCTCACGGTCGGAACCTGGCTCTGCTTGCACAGCGATCTGTCATGGTGGGATGCGCTCCGTATCGTGGCGGTCAACGTCACCTCCGTGGTGACCACCACGGGCATTGCCGTGGGCGACTACACGCTCTGGGGCAGCTTCGCCATCATGCTGTTCTTTTACCTGACGTTCGTCGGTGGCTGCTCGGGGTCTACCGCTGGAGGCCTGAAGATATTCCGTTTCCAGGTGGCCGCGGCCTTGCTTGTCAGCAGCCTGAAACAGTTGATCCATCCAAGGGCAACAATCTCGAAGAAATACAATGGGCACCCGATCGATGAAGAGATCGTGCGCTCACTGCTGACGTTTTCGTTCTTCTTCTCAGTCACCATCGCGGTCATCGCCCTTGGCCTCTCGCTGCTAGGGCTCGACTGGACAACGGCATTGAGCGGGGCCGCTACCGCCGTGTGCAACGTCGGCCCGGGGCTGGGAACGCTTATCGGTCCTGCAGGTAATTTCGCCTCGTTATCGGACGCTGCCAAATGGCTGCTGACTGTCGGCATGCTGCTTGGACGGCTCGAAATCCTGACCGTACTGGTACTCGTCTCTCCAGCTTTCTGGCGATTCTAGGCCAGAGGTTACCCGCCCATCTTCGCGCTCATTCACGGTCACGTCATAGCCTTGAGTAGCGGTTGTTCGGTAGACTACCGAACGGGTGCCAGCTGCACGGTGCAGTGGGGCAGGTTAAAGAACAGCGCAGGTCGGGCCGCCATGCGGGAGTACTTGCGCCTATGCAAAAAAAGGAATTGTCTCGCGCCCAGGAATTGGCCGAGCGTGCCTTCGCCAACCTTGAACGCTTTCTGCACATTGAAGCGGTCAGCGGCATCGTTCTACTGGTTGCAGCTATTGCTGCGCTTATCTGGGCCAACTCCCCGGCTGCCGAAAGCTACGACGCCCTTTGGCACAC
This sequence comes from Pseudomonas sp. 13159349, assembly GCF_013305685.1. NCBI lineage: Bacteria > Pseudomonadati > Pseudomonadota > Gammaproteobacteria > Pseudomonadales > Pseudomonadaceae > Pseudomonas > Pseudomonas sp. 13159349. The sequence goes on from NZ_CP045553.1 coordinate 4,481,864, forward strand.
ACCGTTGACGATCGGCGTGGGTTCGCTGATCTATTCACAGTCGCTGCATTTCTGGATCAATGATGGCTTGATGACCATCTTCTTCCTTGTCGTGGGCATGGAGATCCGTCGCGAGATCCACGAGGGCGCACTGTCCAGCCTTCGGCAGGCCATGCTGCCCATGGCAGCCGCCATTGGCGGTGTAGCCGTACCCGCGCTCTTCTACCTGGGTTTTGGTCACGCTGCGGCGGAACAACAAGGCTGGGCCGTACCGACGGCTACGGATATCGCCTTTGCGGTAGGTGTCCTGGCGCTGCTCGGCAAGTCGATCCCGTCCAACGTCCGCGTGTTTCTGCTGGCCCTGGCCATCATCGATGACATCATCGCAGTACTGATCATCGCGTTCTTCTACTCGGGCGGCCTCGATTACAGCGGTTTCGGGGTTGCGCTGATCGGCCTGCTGATGGTGATCGGGCTGCAGAAGATCGGAGTGGGTTCGGCCTACGCGTACATCATTCCCGGCTTTGTCACCTGGCTGGGCATCCTGTTGACCGGAGCCCACCCCACCCTCGCAGGCGTTGTGCTGGGCCTGATGACGCCAGTGGTCGCAATGCCGATGCGCGAGCGACCACTGGATGCAATCAGCCGATTCACCGGAGAGCTGCTGGGACGCGCCAGGGCGCCCGAGCGCGATGCCAGCGACCTCATGGACCCGTTGAAGCGCCTGCGCCTGGCCCAGCGCGAACTGGTGCCGCCAGTGGTGCGCATGCAAGGCACCCTGCACCCTTGGGTAGCCTTCGGCATCATGCCGGTGTTTGCCTTGGCCAATGCCGGGGTAAATCTTTCGGGTGTCGATTTGTCAGCCGAGGCCCCGCAGTGGGTGATGATCGCCGTCGCTGTCGCTCTGGTAGTTGGCAAACCCTTGGGCATCGTCAGCGTCAGTTGGCTGATGGTCCGCTTGGGCTGGTGCGCGCTTCCCGCCGAGGTGAGCTGGCGCAGCATCACCTTGGTCGGGCTGCTGGCCGGCATCGGTTTCACCATGTCGATCTTCATTGCCAATCTCGCCTTCGTCGATCCTGGCGCGCTGGGGGCGGCGAAACTTGGCGTGCTTTCGGCATCGGTGATTGCAGCATTGCTTGGCCTGGCCTGGGGTGCATACAGCATCCGTAAAGCATCTGCCATGACCAAAGCAAGTTCGATGACCTAGAAAATCTGACTGGCGACCCACTTCTATCACGCAAGTGGGGTTCGATACTTGCCGGGGGCGCAGCGGGCATTGCGGCGGCCTTAAACGCGCCTCTGGCCGGTATGGTGTTTGCCATTGAGTAACCAAGCCACACGTTCGAGCAACGCCGGTGCTCTTTGCCGAAAGCTGTGCCGGACACGGCCTCGCATGTTCAATTTCTGCCCTGAATTTGCCCTAACCCAATGGCCAGAAACGACAAAGCCCCCGAAAACTTTAACGTTTTCGGGGGCTTTGTTTACTTCGTGTATGGCGGAGAGATAGGGATTTGAACCCTAGGTACTGTTGCCAGTACAACGGATTTCGAATCCGTTTTCGCCTTCATGTTTTTTCGAGGAAATTTCATAAAGCCCAACAAAATCAGCATCTTAAACGAAGCATGACGCAGCAGAACTCCACATCATTGGGGGGATCAATTCCCCCAAAATTCCCCCAACATCCGCTCGTTGTCCTGCCTTGACATCGCTAGTAGCATGCTGCCACCAACTGACACAGGGAAGGCGCTATGAAGCTCACGCTCAGAGGCTGGGGTAGAGAAACAACCCAGCATCATCATCTTGTAAAGCCAGTCGCTAACGAAACGAAGGGTTACCACCCCAAAGCCCAGGGACCGATTTTCTGGCATGACGCTGTGACCGCCTATGGGAAGATCGAAAAAGCGGCACTCAGCGGGTCTTTTCTAGTAGAGATGAAGTTCGAGGACATTGAGCTCGAAAACTGGTTGACTCAGTTCGCAAAACTCAAGCCCGAGGAGGCCCTACGCATGATCTCTAGGGCACAGGCAGAGGCCATTATTGCGCTTCATACGTCCGCAGGGGTGGATGAAAATTGAACAAATAGAGCTCTAACTGACATATGGCGAGGCAGCCATACGCCATCGTTACCTCGCCATGCCAACGGCAAGACCTTACTCCTAAATTAGCAGAATATCTTTCAATGAAATTAATTAAGCTATTAGCCACCGGATTAACAGTAATAGGTGGGATAGGCGCTATCATTGGATTGGCAATTGACTCATCCGACTTCATGGAGAAATTTTTCTACAAGCACGAGCTATGGACAGGGAAGTTCTCGACTACGACTGAATACTCTATTATTACCGGAGACTACCCTGAGATCCCAGAGGAGCAGCCACGATTCATAATCAATATTAACTCCAGCGAAGGGACGGGAATAGTAAGAGGCGAGATGTTTTCTGAAAAAATTTGCAAATTCAACCCTGTCACTTGGTATTTCTATATTGACAGTGAAACCCCCGACTACCTAAGCCTAGGGAAATCCAGAAAGTTTATTCTCAGCTATTTAATGCATTCTAAGAAGGTTCCAATAGCGGAGCTTAGAATCACCATGTCAGAGCCGCACGATGCACCCACAGTGATGGAAATAAAACCACTATCCCTAGCTCCCGGACTAGAAATACCGGAAAAGGTTATCGCCGGAAACGAGCTTGCAGCCTATCAAGAAGACTACGATCACCTTCAAAAATACTGCGCAGATGTAAATAAAGACTTTCATTTGCAGATGATGGAAATATTCAAAGAGAGGCAGAAAGGATTGGGAGACAAACAGAGCAAGGGTCAGGACAAAGACCCTCAAAAACCTTCGCTCGTCTCGCCCAAGGCGCCAACCGCCGCTCTATCAGCGGCAGGAAGTAACTGACCCCTGTAGTTTGCCCTCATAGTCATACTCTGCCGGCGGTCAGCCAGCACCCACACCGCCCTCCGTGCAGATCAAAATGTGGCCATCATCCTCCTAACCATATCAAGTGCTAGAGACCCATATGACTGATCGAAATGCCGCAATGGGTACGGCTTTTAGAGCCGTGGCCCAAGCTCTTAAACATGAAACCGACCGGGGAACTGTCGTACTAGCAACTGCGTGGCTGGACGAATCCTTAACCAAAGTACTGCAAAAATTCATGCCGCCAAAAAGCGGCACAAAGGACGACCTGCTTGGACCTGGCAAGGCCCTCGGAGACCTTGGAACTAAGATCACATTGGCGTCCAGGCTAAATCTTATACCTGAAACGATGCGTAAGTCGCTGGACTTATGTAGAAAATTGCGGAACGATTTTGCCCACTTGGCTAGTGATCTGACATTTGACACGCCAAATGTACGAGACAGGGTGCTCGAATTATTCAATGAAAATAGCGAAGTCCTTAACGTCATGGGAGAATCGTTAAGAGAAGCTGGAATGAATATAGACAGCTTAGTCGAGCAACCAATAACGCTGAAGTCTATGATGTCCACTTTCAACACAAAAGAACTATTCGGATACACTTGCGCATTCTTAAATGCCGCGCTTGTGGCACTCCAGATAGATATTAGGCCCAACCAGCGCGCCTAACTTACTCTCTGAATCCGAATTTTGAACCAAGATAAAAATTTGCTACCTGATGAGTAATTCATACTCCCGCTGGCATTGCTCCCCCGCGACACGGGCTCGGTCATAAGCTTTCGCCAATTCTCCCGCTCGAGCATCAGCCCGTGCGAGCAGGTCGGAGAGCACCATGGCGGCGCGGGTGGCTGCCTGGCCTCTGGCGACAGCGGCGGTATCCGTGGTGGGGCAACTGATGGCGGCGGCGAGCTTTCCTGCTTCGTCGTGCAACCGCTGGCCAGCAGCATCGGCGCCAGCAGCGCCAGCATCAGCAATCGTTCGTTCTTCCTGAGCATGCGCTCTCACCTCCTCCTGCGCCGTGGCGCGTCGTTGTTCTTCCCGGCGCGCTGTCCGCTCGCCGATCACTTCAGCCAGGCGGTCGCCGCTGTCCCGTTCTGCCGACGCCTGGCCGGCCTCTACCCGCTCCACCGCCCTGCCGTGCTGGTACATGCCCCAATGGGAGGCCAGGAACACCAGCAGCACCAAACTCCTCACTGCCCAAGAAGTCATGCCGCCCCCCCGCCGAGCTTCTGCCACTGCGCCAGCAGCTTCTCCAACTTGTGCGGGTTCTGCCCATAGTCGTTGCCCGGGAAGCTGGCCCAGATGTTCGAACACTTGGCGATCGCCTGGGCAACCCGGCCGGCCTTGATGTCGTCCAGGGCGCGGCGCTCGCGGATCTGCTGGAGCGCGACACGGTCCTGATTCTCCGGGGTGAAGCCGCCCGACAGGCGTAGGCTCACCCGGTAGGCATCCCAGTAGCGCGCCAGCAGCTGGTAACGTCCGGCGGCGGTACTGGTCACCGGCTTGCCGTTGATTGAAAAGGTCAGCTTCTGCCGAGGGTGATCGAGATAACCTGCAAACAGGCCGCCCCCGTACAGCACGTTGTACCCGTCATCACTGCCATTCACGGGCGCAGTGCCTTCCGAGAAGGCGATCAGATCCAGAAACCGGAGCACGTTCGCGCCTCCGGCCTGGGCTTCGGTGAGTCTGGCCATGATTTCTCCAGGCAAAAAAATACCGCCAGGCGGCGGTCGGTGGATTTGTCGCGGATCAGGCCGGCGGCGCAGGCCAATCGATTTCGTTGGGGAAACCTGGCTGGTCAGGCAGACGATTCAGGGCAACGCGGTAAAGCTTCCACTCGGTCATCAGGCCGACTTCGGCGTCCGTGGCAATGCCCAAGTCCACAGCGTCCTGCAGCGGGATAATTGCCGCATCGGCAACAGCACGGCGCTGTGCAATCTCAGCATGGGCCAGCGCCAGCGCGTCAGCGGGCTCGGGCTCTTGGGGCGGCGGCAGGTCGGGCGGCGGCAGATCCTCGACGGAGACATGCAAGGTGATGCTGTGTAGCAGGTCGGCCGGCTCGCCATCCTTTGCCACGCTCACCAGCAAAACGCCGTCGGCGAAGGATGTCGCTACGGTGGCACGGCGTCCATCTGGTTAATCACATAGCCCCAGCCCTCTGGTGGCGGCACATGCCCAGCGTGCCCACCACCAGGTACTGGCCAGGGCTAAGGTGCTCCACGGTGATATCGGCCTTGCCGAGGGAGGTGATGTTAATGATCGAGCCGTCGCCGAGGATATTGATTGCTGCTCTTGCCATGTTCAGATCGCCTTCAGTGTGCCGTCAGCGGCGCGTGTGGTATTTCCGGTGTGATAAAGCTCGATCACCGGAGTGATCTCGTTGCCGTAAACCGACCAAATTTTGATGGTGCCTGTATTGCCTGGAAGCCCATACGGCCACGCAATTAACAAACGGTTGCCGGAGGAGCCGAACCGGATGGCTTGCTTATACCAGTAGCCGGTGCCTCCGGTGGGTGCGCCGGGCGCCCCTGGTTCATACAGGACTGGGGCGAATCCATGATCAATGTCTGCGTACCAACTCGTCGTTGAGGAAGACGACTTCGCATAGCCAAGCGCTTCAGCGGGTGGAACTTGCCCTACCCCCAATCCCATATTCGCCTGGGCGGCTGTGCCAAGTTCAAGCGCTACCCTTGCTGAAGCGGAATTGGTCGCGCCCGTGCCGCCCTTCGCCACAGGAAGTGCAGCAGGCAGCACTTTTGGCGCCCCTCCGGCCCCCAGCGCGTCATACAGCTCATCGAAGTTCGCATCGATCTTCACGTTGGCGCTGCGAGGCGTGTCTCCGCCCTGTCCGGTTGGGGCGCTACCGAGATTAATAGTCTGTTTTGCCATGTCTGATCCTATATTGGCTTCATTGGTCTGGAGGCGAATAGCGTTCGGCCATTCACGCTCAGCGGGTTAATGCCGTCGAAGTTCTCGCAATACATTTGGAGAACATCACGCCTACCAGGAAGGAACCCACCGTAATTAGCTCTGAAGGGCTGAGTGGTTTGGCCAACGTTTGTAACGGAGAAAAGCGCATTGGCGAGGACGTAATCAGCATAATTCCCGGTCCAAGCCATCTGCGCCGACGACGCGTAATAGCCTGTTCCGGTGATCGGCGTTCCTGCTGTCGCGAACGAGTTATTGGCTGGCTGGCTATTAAGCAGAGCCAGGTTGGCCGACGTGACGAAAGTCCTGTTCCCTGCCGCATCCCGCACTGATGCGCCGTACGCATCCACAGGCGTGTTTGGCACCATGTAGCTTGCACAGAACCAATTGATCATCATCGGATACAGCGCGGTGCTTCCGTGAGCCTGCTGGTTGTTGTAGGCCTTGATGCGGAACCCGGTCCAGTTGCCGGGAGATCCGGTGACGAAGAAGCTCCCAACCATCATGTAGTTGTCGGCATTCAGGAAGATCATCGGGCGCTCGTAGGTCGTGACCGGCTGAGGAAACGTCACAGTGCCATACTGGATCTGATTTGCGCTCCCAGGCCCCTGAAACCCAATATTCATCCGTCCGTTGTAGCGCACGCTGAGCACCCGGTTGATCGCGTCGATCTGTGTGCGGACGTTGTTGTTTGCCGCCCTGATCCCGTAACTGCCTGCTGCCGAAAACGGCTCTCCGCCCTGCGATAGGATCATCACCTGCCAGGTCCTGGTACCGGGCTGTCGCAGCTGCAGCTGTCCGGTAGTTGCCCAGGCAGGCGGGCTCCAGGTGTTGTCGCCTCCGTCAAACAGGGCATCAACCACAACAAAGGACGCCGCCTGGATCTCCGGTATTGCGATGTACTGGTCGAAGGCGTTGTTGCCGGCCACCTGCATCATCTTCAGCGAGCGAATCGGCGTGATGGTGGTGTCCAAGGTGATGGCCCCGGCCGCATCTCGCGTCCGAAGGCCGTACACGTCCGTCATGTCGTCATCCTCCCCACCGCCGTACGCTCGATGTTGTTGGCGTCGTAGACGTAGACCCCGCCGTTATTGATCAGCAGGCTGCCGCTTGCATCCTGCCCGCGAAGAGTGAACGTGCCGTTTACCATGTTCATCTCGATCAGCGGTCGTCCCTGTGAATCGACGGCTTGCGATCGCAATGTCATCCCGAGGATGATCTGCTGGATAAACGCCTGGTTGATCAGTGCGGTGTTGATGAACACCTGGCCGTTCTGCACCACCAGCGGCGCCACGACCTGGCCACCGACCTCATCCACCACTGCAAAGCGCTGGGCGAACGCGAGAAACTCAGAAGTCTCCCCGTTGCTGCCAAATGCCAATCCAGTTGTAACCTGCCTGCCGCCAGCAATTGTCTGCGCCTTGATGGTCACCTTCGCCTCGACTTTGCCGTCCAGGGTTGTGACTGCCTGGCTGACTTGCTGGACGGCAGCACTGGTCTGTCCCTGCTGAGCCTGGACCTGGCTGAACTGGGTGGCCGTGGAGCTCTCGAGGTCAACCACAGACTCACTGACCTGCTGTACCAGTGCATTGGTCTCGCCCTGGCGAACTTCGACCAGGTCAGTGCGCTTGGCCTGGGCAACATCGCCCTCGATCCTGGCTGACAATTCGGACCAGACGCCGACGTAGGTCTCCTCAGAACCCGCGAAGCCCTCTTCGCTACCGGCCATTGTCGGGTTTACCTGGGCGAACACACCGTCCAGTTTCTGCGCATTTGCTGCGACCTGGCCATCAAGGGTTTCAACCGCGCCCTTGATCTGGCTCAGGCCTTCAGCCGTTACGGCAAGCCCGGTTACCGGGTCGTTGACCTTTGACTGTACTGATTGAAGGCTCTCCGCCGTGGCTGTGATCCGGCCATCCTGCTCCTCGATGTCGACACGGTTCTGCTCAACCTGAGCGGCCAGGCCATTCGCCGATTCCACCACCTGGCCAATGTCCAGCCAGTAGCTCGGGTTCGGCGGCGCATTCTCTCCACCGGGCGCTGCCGGCACTGCTTGGATGGCCTGATACAGGCGCTGGCCACCGCGAACCGCATCACCTTCGAGGTAGGCCTTGCCCGGGTCGTAGGCCAGAGCGTCGACCAGGCCGTCGATCTCATCCCGAAGTTCACCGATACGCTCGTTGACCGAACCCGGGCCATTTCCATCGATCAGATCGATGCGCTCCTGCAGCGCTGGCCAAAGCTGGCCCTCTTGGATTTTTCCTTCCAGTGACGCAATCATCGTGCTGACATCCGTGGAGGTGGAAGCAGCAATCTTCAGGAATGCGCTGACGCCGTAGGCATTTCGCGAGCGGATGAAATAGTAGTAGTTGGTGAAGAAGGCCAGGTCAGTGTGCGTCAGGCTCAAGCCCTGGCCGAGGTACGTCGCCTGATCTGCAGTGACCTGCGGGTCCAGGCTGAAGAAGTACTCGTAGGTGCCGCCGTTCAGCCCGTGCTGCACGTTGCTCGGGAACAGGGTGATGGTGTCAATGGTGGACCTCACAGTGCACGCCTCTGGGATCGGAGGTCCGTCGATGTTCACTGTGATGCTGGCCTCGCCGGAGCGGGTCAGCGGGCCGAGGGCGGCAACGCTCATGGTGTAGCTGCCAGAGGGCAGGCCGGACAGCGGCAACTGCAGGGTGGTTGCCGGCACCTGCTGCGCCTGCACCGCAGTGCCGCCCTGACGGATGGTGACCGCATAACCCGTGACGATGCCGGCCGGCTGCGTCCAGCTCAGTACGCCTTGGGTGACTTCGGCAGTCTCGTCGGGCACCCAGGCCAGATTGGTCGGGCTGCCCAGGCCGCCGGCCGGTAGGTTGATGAAGCCGATGGGGTTGTACGGCTGGCCCACGGCATCATCAAATTGCGCTGCATCGTACTGCTGCAGCTGGGCGGTGCAGCCCTGGTCAGCGCCCATGCTCCAGTTGGTAACGATGAACTCGCCCAGAATGTTCAGCGACGGCAGGTTCACGCGCACGGCGCGGCCTGGCCGGCAGTTGTATCCCAGGAAGTTCATGGGAATGCTGATGGTGCCACCTGCGCGCCGGCGGCGAAGCTCGATGTTCGCCAGGCGCTGGGCCTGGTAGGCGTCCGTCACGTAGGAGAAGGTCAGCGTTTCTGCCGCCTCGCCGCCGTCCTCAATCACCCATTCGGCAACGCTGACCTCGGGGTAATCGGTCTCTGTCCACGACTGCGAGGTGTCGATGAAGGTGCCGCGCACCGTGTTGATCGCGGCATCATTGGTCGGCTCGGTGCTGCCGGTGATGGTGCCGATCACCATGTCCTCGGTGATTTCGAAGTCGTACGGGCCGTAGTAGGCCCCAGCCTGGAACATCCAGCGCCCGCCGACGCGAATAGTCCGGCCGCCGCAGGCAGCCTCGAGCTTCTGCAGCACGTTGGTACGCTGCTCGTCGGCGCCGATCACACAGCTGCTGCGGTAGCGCGGGCTAGTGGTGTTGTCAGGATTGGCGACAGATTCGTCGCAGATATTGGCACCGCTAGCGAACGTCTCGAACACGATCTCATCGTCCGGCACGCCGCAACGATTGCGCAGGTACCACAGGATGTGAAGCGCTGTGTTCTCGGTGTAAACGGCTGTTCCGCTGCGCGGGTCGTAAATGTCGTTGCGGCCACGGACGATGAAGCGTGCGTCAGGGATGCCAGAAGGGAATTTCTCGGCGCTGTACTTCAGCGACAGGCGCACGAACGACAGCCCACGGCCGATTTGCTCGTCTTTCCAGTCCGGGCAGTTGGCCTTGAGGAACGCGTTCACTAGGGTCGGGTTTACAACCAGCTCATAGGTGGCGTGCTCGCCGTAGGTGGCAATCTCCTCCTCGCCCAGGTAGATGTTCTCCAGCGCGTCGACTGGTCCTTCACAGAGCACGTACACCAGGTGCAGCCACTCGCCATCGGCTTGGTCGCCGACCTGCTCCTGCGCCCACACCAGCACTCCACCAGTGCTGACACGGCCAAGGATGAAGCGCGCCGGCGCCTTGGACGAGCGGACGGTCTGCGCCGACGGCTCGTTGTCGCGCATCGGCGACTTGGTGTTCAGCTTCTCCTGCTGCTCGGCCATGTAGAAGGCCATACCGGCGCCGGCCAGGGCGCCGAGCGGGTTGCCGCCACTAGAAATAAAGCCAACTACTGCGCCTACAGCTACCTGAGCAATCTTCCTGACGCCACCGGACATTATTCAACTCTCCAGACTGCAAGCGGATCGCACACCACGCGGGCGACCCCGTCGTCAGTGGTCGCCCAGAATTCATTTGCCCAATACACGGCCATGGACCGTCCGCCGGGCGCTTCGTAGATGGCGATGTCGCCGCGCTGGATGAAAGCTGGCGCCACCCGGGCGAAGCAGGCATCCCATGCTGCCTCAAGGCTGCCGTGCCGCTTCTTCAGCGCCCGCTTCGCCCCTGCCTCGGTCTTGTAGGTGCCGCGGTACGCCTCAGCCGGGTCGGTACCGCACACCGCTACCGCGCAGTCCGCCGCGAACAGGCAGCAGTCAAATTCGCCCCATGAAAAAGGCCGCTCTATGGCGGCCTTGATCACTTCGCTGAGGCGTGTGGTCCAGTCTCGGTAGCGCATGGCTATTTCTCGTAGGTGAACGTCGGAGCGTCCTTCTTGGAGCCCCAGTAGATGGGCCATTCGGACATTTGGGCGATGGCATAGAAGAAGCGGTCGCCTTGGTGGCGGGCCCGGTGGTTCTCGTCGGTGAAGCGCTCGGTACCCGTGCGGCTCCACTCGGCCATCCGGTCAACGATCGGGACGGTGATCTTGTTGCCGTCCTCGCCATTGCCGGCGTAGGAAAAGGTGGCTGCGTCCATGCGGCCAGAGAACAGGATGTCGGCGGCATAGCTGCCGTCCTGATCGAACACGACAAACATCAGCTTGCCGTTGCGACCCCGGCACCCCTTGAGCGAGGTTTCGGTGATGATCTGGGTGTCCAGGCCGTTGAGCGTCAGGTCAATGGACATGGGAGATCCCGAGTTGCTGCTCTCCTGCGACTGACCAACCGCGCCGAAGGTGCCGACGCCCTGGTAGGTGATCCCGTCGATCACCAGGTCGCCGGTCCCGGTATGTGCGAAGACCATCCCGTCGGGGAAGTCCAGCTGGCAGGCATAGACCGCCATGAAGTTGCCCTTGGCGATGATGTCGACAACCGTCTGGCTGAACGGGAAAACGCTGGTGGCCATCAGAATGCCTCTCTGAACTGCAGGGTAGAGTTCGAGACCACTGGCTGGGTGGTCCATTCGTTGGTGTCGTCCATGCGGCGCATCTCGCAATAGGGGTTCTGGTACTCGACCGGACTGCCGGCCGGTATCACCTTGCGGATGCGCTTGTTCACCGAGATCAGGGCATTGCCGGCGGCGTCGGAGGAAGCGTGCTCCACCACCTCGAACATCTCACCGCCGATGGTGATGAGATCGCCGCGGCTGAATACCGGCCGGCTGGCCAGCATGCCCTGCAGCTGCATGATGCTGGACTGGGCATTGGCGACCGCCACCGTCGGCGTGCCGATATTGTCCGTGCGCGCCCGGGTGAGATACGGGATATTCACCGTGCCGAACATGCCATGCAGGCGGCCCAGCAGCGAAGTCAGCTCGCGCTCATCCTCCTCGTACAGGAAGCCGAAGGTCATGGTGCACTTCCAGTAGGAGCCAGGCTGAGCCACGATCTGCTGAGCATTCGACAGCGAGGAAGTGAACCCCCGGTTGTTGTAGATGACGCCCCAGGTGACCTCAGTGGGCTCCAGGTCCTCGGGCCATTCCTCCGCCATTGGTTCACTCCAAAAAGAAAGCCCGCCGAAGCGGGCTGTACGTTGTTACCGGCGCTGCAGCATCTGCCGCCCGGCGCCATTGGTCTTGAAGTCTCGCAGCATCAGCTCGTAGCCATCCCGCGCCCCCTGCTCGGCGGCACGCCGAACATCGGCCACGGTTGCTGCATTGGCTTGCCCACCAACCTGAATGTGCTGAGTGATGCCACCGAATGAGATCGAGGACGCCCCGCTGTCACCGCCGGCCTTCATGGCCACCACCCCCAACGAGCCGTCAGGCCCGCGCGCCAGCGGCATGATTGCCTCCGGCCCGGCCTCCGCGAAAATGCCCGCTCCCTTGGCAAAGGCGAACATCTGCGGGCTGTCGTGCACCTGGTTGGAGAACGAGGACAGGCTGGGCGAGTCATAGACGCCGCCTTTGGCGTTGGGAATGACCTCGCTGAACCCTGTCATGGTCCCCTCACCAAGCGCGGCGCTGCCGCCACCGAAGAAGCTGAAAGCCCCGCCGAGGAAGCCCACCATGGCCTTGCGCACCTGAATGCGGATCAGGTCCTCGACGACCGAATCGGCGAAGTCCTTGAACGACAGCTTGCCGGTTTTCACGAACTGCGTGAGCGCATCCTCGGCGCCGCTGAACATATTGCCAAACAGGTCGCGAGTCTGGCCGGCAACATCGGCGGCGCTGTCGTGGTAGTCGGCCCAGGCCGATGTAGCGCCGTTGCTCCACTCAGCCTGCGCAGCATCGATCTTGGTGAATCCATCCCGCTGCGCCTGGACCAGCTTGTCGCCATATTCCTGCCGGAGCGCGATCTGCTTCTCCAGTTCCTGCCGCTGCTTCTCGGTCGAGGCCGTGGCCAGCTCATCCCGCAGCGCAAGGATTTTGTTGTTGTTGTCCTGCTCGAGCGCAAGGCGGGCCTGCGTGCGCTGAGCCTCCTTGTCTCCCATCCCGACAGCTGCGGCTTCTGCATCGGCCTGCTGTCGGGCGATTGCGAGCTGACGCTCCAGGTTGGCCTGGTACTTCATGGCCTGCGACAGGCCGGTGGAGGCCTGCACCGCCGTGTTGAATTGATCAGCCAGCCAGGCGACACCGCGACCGTACTCCTCCTGGGTGATTTTGTTGTTCTTCAGCAGGAGATCGAGGTTGGCGACCTGCTTCTTGAACTCATCAGTTGCAGCTCCGACTGGGTCGAAGGTCTTCTTCAGCTGATCGTAAGCCGTGGAGGCCTCCTTCAGCTGCTGCGTGAGCTTCGCCTGGGCCTGGGTGCTGTCCTTCGTTTCATCCTTTGCTGCTTTATCGGCTTCCTTCTGGGCATCAACTGCCTTGGCACGATCGCGGATTTGCTTGGCCAGAGCGCTCTCAGACTGGATCTTGTTGTCCGTGATGAAGCGCTCTGCCGCTTCGACGGCTGTCTTGTCCCTCAGTTTGGCGAGCTGCTTATCCAGGGTTTCGAGATAAGCCTGGCCAGCACTGTTCGCCTCTGTCTGGGAAGAGCTATTCGCGCCGGTCGAAACCGTGTTGCGATTCGTCTGGTCGGTCAGATCGGAAAGCTTTGACTTGAGATTCTGCAGGCTTCCACTCAAGTCGGAGGCCTTGATCTGACCAGTCTCGATTGCTCGGGCCATGCCCTCAGTAACGCCTGGCATACCCCGCAGCTCGTCGGCAACTGCTTTCCAGTCCACCGCAGTGCCGGACGAAGCATCTTTGGCCGCGGTGCGCACCAGGTCGATGGCCTTCTGCGCTTCCTCAGGAATCGGAGCCAGACCAGCAATGAAGCCATCAGCACCAGCGGCGCCGACGTTGCGCAAATCGCTCTCGAACTTGTCCGCAATGGCTCCGGCCGCCTGAGTAAGCTGGCTCTGGGTGTCTTCGATCTTGCCCTGCAACTCCCGTAGCGCCACTGCCTGAGTCGCGCGATTGAGTTTGTTGAAGCGTTCCAACAGCTTGTCGAGTGGATCGGTCAGGTCGCCAAGCTTTTTCTCCAAGGAGTCGGAGTTGTCCCGCAGCGTTAGGAACGCGATGCCGGCGCCCACGGCCAATGCCGCCAGGCCAGCCGGTCCGCCAAGCACACTCATCAAGCTGGAAGAGACACCCTTCAAGCTAGCCTGGGCTACTGCGAGTCGGTCAGTCGCAGCGCGCTCAACCATCCGAGCCTCAGCAAGCTGGATTGACATCTGAGTTTGAACAGCGGTGCCTTTAGCTGCAATTGCTTCTTTTTCGGCTCGAATCACAGCCGACTGGGCGGCCTGCTGGTTGGCGATCGCCACACGAACGGCGGTCGCGGCCTGGGCGATGTTTGCATCCGAAGCCTGCTTTGTCGAAATCACCGACTTTGCAAGGTTCGACAAATAGCTAAGGAAAGATGCCGCTACTTTGGCGCCCATCACACCAAGCAGGATGTTGAAGTTGTCTATCAGGAAACCAATCGCCGACCCTAGAGCCTCTGACGCCCCGTTGTCGGTCATAGATTGCAGGCTGCGCGTGGTCGCTTCGATTGCAGGCAGCAATCCAGTTACTAGCTGACGAGTCGCGCCAGCCCAGGAGGTTTCTAGATCAATTACGGCTTGATTGACTTCAAGGATGCGACGAATGTCCAGGCTAGAAAGAACTGAACCAGCAGTCTCAGCGCGGTCGCCGGCCTCCTTGAATCCCTGGCCGGTATTCTTGAGCAAAGGAACTAGAGCTGTCGCTTCGTCAGCCATCTGCTCCATGTAGGAAGTAATTTGCTGCTGACTTGCCCCAGCCTTTACGAGAGAGTCGTAATAAAGCTGCAAAGCCTGAGGGCCGGACAAATTTCTAAAGCTCTCTGCCGTGACGCCAACCTGCGGAGCAATCTCGTTGAAGAAGTCCTGCAGCTCGCCGCCGCCGCGAGAGATGAACTCGCCAACACGATCAGTTGTGTCTTTATAAATATCAGCAAGCTTTTCCTGATCAACACCTACCAACCGAGCACCCGCAGCTAGGCGCTGAAAGTCTTCAACCGAGGTATTGGCCAGATTGGATAGGTTCTGCACCTCTTGCGCGTAATGAAGGGTGCTGCTGGTGATCGCAACAAGGCCCGCGACCGCCCCTGCTGCTGCAATGCCAACGCCTGCGAATGCGGTGCTGACAGCCTTCTGCAGAACAGTCGAATGAGCCTCGATACGATCAAATGCATCATCAACCTGCTTGAGACTGTCGTCGATCTTGCTACTGGTTTGCGAGACGCTCGACTCTGCTCTAGCCATTTCCTGCCGAAGCTGAGCAGTAGTTGCTTCAATCCGAACGAGCATGCCCTGAATATCAGTATCAGCCATGCGTTTCTCCAGGCATAAAAAAACCCGCCGGAGCGGGTTTGCATTTCTAGAATTCAGCGCTGAGCATTTCGCCTATTCGCTTCCTCGGCAATCTTCTGCGCTCGCCGCGCAACAGCCTCGGGGCTTTTCTCTCTGGTCATAAAGTGATGCACCGTCAACGCAACGCCAACGACTGCAATAACAACCCCACTAACAATCAGGAGTCCAGCATATGCTGGGATGATAATTAGTAGTGTCCACGGCGCAATCAAAACGATGATGACCAGCAGCAGAAATATTTGCATTGAGATCTCCCTGAGCTCTATTTTCGGCGGGCACGAAATCTGCTGAGTATACATCTTGCTCACGCCTGTTTGCGTCCGCTGAGGGCAGCCCGGAGCTTGTCGGCAACGCCCAGCGGCTTTTCGGGCTTGTCCTGAACCTTACCACTGCCGCCGAACGGATGAGTCATGCGTGCCCATTCGACCCGGGCATCCATAGCCAGAAACAGCTCAGGGAGCGGCGTGGTCCAGGCATCCTGCGGCGACCAGCCAAGCCAGCCCACGGCGACCGAGAACATACGATCGACGTAGCTCCCGTTCTCTACGGCGCTGACGCCGTCGCCGCCTGCTGCTTTCCCGGATCACCTCCCCGGGGGTTGTAGAGCGCATACAGGTAAGCCGTCGCCGCAGGCACCAGGTCAGCAACGCCCTGCTGCCAGATCGCCTCTGCCAGCTTTTCAACGGCCTCCTTGTCTTCCATGCCGGAGCCGGCAGCAAAGACGACGGCGACAGCATCAACGCCTACTGCGCGCAGCCTTTCGGACGCACCACGGAGCCCACCAAAGTGGGCCTCAATGGTGCGGACCGCCCTGAGCGTTGGCGACAACACAAGCACTCGCCCGCCCACAGTGACTTCGGTTGTACCGTGCAGAGTTTTGCTCACTGACGCCCCCTATCAGACAGCCGCGGCGGCTGGAATTTCCAGCACGTCGGAGTTGATACCCAAGGTGATATTGCGGCGCACCACGTTGTCGGCGGCACCAGGCGCAACGGTGTTGTTCATCACCTTGACCCGCATGTAGAAAGTGGTCGGATTGATGACCGGAGTGGCGGTCGGATCACCGTCGTTCAGGGTGATCTTGATGTTGTAGTCGCCCTTGCTGCGGTCCTTGTGCGCGGTCTTCACTGCGCCCTGGCCAGCATCACCGTTGTCCAGGCCGACGGTGATCGTCAGGTCGCCCGCGTCGGCAGTGCCTTTGTATTTGCGCACGCGACCGTCTTTCAGCGAGGTGAAGTTCACGCTGCTGAAGGTGTCACCGAACTCGCCCAGGTCCTCGATCTCGCCCACTTCAACGTAGGTGTCGGCCTTGTAGTCGGTCTCGGTGTTCGCGCCGGTCTTGCCGCCAATGAAGAAGCGGCAGCCGGCAGCTGTGTTCAGATTGTCTTCTGCGGGCATGGGTATTCCTCCAAAGCCACATTGGATAGAAGCCGCAGGGCGGCCGGTGGGTACTTCAGTGGGTAGTGATCACACGGATGGTGACTGCTCCCTGGTAGGTGATGCCGTCAGCATCGCGCTGGGCGTCAGCTTGCTCCACCCGAACAGACACGGCCCGCCCCACTTCAAGCGGTAGCCTGCGCTCATCGAGAGCAGCGATGATCTCGCCGTTGATTGCCTTCACCTCAGCCTGGCCGACCTTGTCGGACCAGACCGAGAGGTAGATCAGGCGCTGCTCACGCTTACGCCCGGAAATTGGCCGGATGTTCGTGACGATCTCCCGGTCAATCGAGATGTACGGCTTTGCCGTGTTCATGTCGGCGCCGTCGTAAATTGGGCAGCTGACTTCAGCCTTGAGCCTGGCGAAGATCGCCTTCTGTAAAGCAACTGATGGATCAGCCATTCCCGGTCCCCTGGCTAGCGCGGCTCAATGTGCGCCTGACGGCTTCCTCCAGGTCGGCCAGCACGAACTCACGGTTGACTTGGATCGATGGCCGGAGCCACGGATGGGCAGGCCGGGCCGGGATATCCGGGTACTTGCCGAAGAAGTTCTTGCCGTCGGACTTGTTCTTGGTGTCGCGTTGGCGAAGCGCATTTCGCCGTCCGCGCAGCTTCGACTTGTCGCGATTGTTGGTGTGGACTCCGCCGACAGCGTCAATGTCGGCACGTTGGTACATGGTGCCGGAGTAGCCCTTCGTGCCGTACTCAAGGAAACGCAGGTAGAAGTATCGCCGGCTGTCGCGCTTGCCCCTGATGCCGATCTGAGCGTCCAGCCCGCTCGGTGCAACATAGGCACGCAGTGCCCCTGACGCTGCTCCAGTGTCCTTGGGTATCAGCTGCTGCATGGTCTGCAAGACGCGAGCTGCAGCCTTTTCCATGGCAGGTTTGAGCTCGTTGTCCATTGTCTTGTGGATGTTGCGGAGTGTCCGGCGAAGTTTGATGTTGCCTGTCAGCCTGGACCGGCGAGCCACGGCCCTATTCCTTGGCCTGGTCGGCCTTCGCCGGCTTCGCGTTTACCGGAGGAGTGTCAACGATTGCCACCGCCCAGCCCCTGGCAATCAAGCCCTCAGCCTCTTCTTTCTTCAGGTCGAAGATCTCGCCCTTTTCACGCTCGCCAGAGGCGCCGGTCAGCGGCCCCAATGCTTGAATTTTCATGGTTCACCTCACGCGTTAGGAACGCTGGAGCACAGCAGCCGCAGCATGTCCCGTTCGTTATTGAGTAGCGGCGCCTCAACCTTGTAGGTCACGCCCGATCGCTTATCGGTTAACCGCCAGCCAGCGGCGATGTCTGACCTTGGCCGGGTGCGGATCTCGGCACTGATCACTGCCTGCAACTGCTCGGCAACTGGAGAGACGCGGCCAGTTGGCATGGCCACCTCAGCCCAGATCTCACCCATAGCGAGCCAGCCATCATCAAAGCCGCCGGTGTCGTTCTGCGCTCTGTGGGGCTTGGCCAGCTTCAAGCGATGCCGCATGGGTCCTGCTCTCATCAGAATCGCTTCCTGTACCAGAGCAACCTTTCGACTGCCAGAGGCATGGCGGTGGCGATAGTGCCGACGGCGACAGCCTCCCGGTTGGCATACCAGTGCCCGACCAGCAGCAGGATTGCCTGCTCGACATCACGCGTCAGGCCCATCTCTTCGGGCTCTACCGGGTCGACCTCGACCAGCTTGCGGTCACAGTGCTGCTCGACGTGGGCCTTGGCCGCTTCGACGTAGCCGCCGATCAGGGCGTCTTCTTCATCGCCGTCGACCCGCAGGTGCATCTTCACGTTGGCCAAGTCGATCATTTACTTGCTCTCTTTCGGGGCCGTGGGCTTGGCTTCCTTGGGCTTGGTTACCTTCGGCTTGCCGTTGGTATCCAGCTCAACGACCAGGCCTTTGCCCAGGATCGTATGGGCGTACTCGTCGTCGGCCTTCTCGAACTCCTGGCCACGCTTGACCTTGGCCGAGTCGGCGCCCAGCAGTTCGGCATTGCCGACGAAACCCCACAGAGCTTTGATGTGCATACTGCCTCCAGAAATAAAGAGGCCGGCGATGTGCCGGCCTTGAAGGATGGGTTAAGCGGCGACAGGGAAGTTGCCCTTGACCAGGGCTTCCTTGCGGCGCACGCCCAGGCCCAAGCGCTCCTCGACCAGCAGCGCCACTTCGTTGCGGATGAACTGGTCGTTGATCAGGCCCATCTTGAACTCGTAGGCCATGCGGTCGAACAGCGTGGTCGAGCGCGCAAAGTTCGCCACCAGGAACTCGCCGCCGGCGTCGCCATCACCCTCGTCCATGCTGTCCGAGGTGATCACTGGACGCCCCCACAGGATCGGAGTGACCAGGCCCTGCAGGTTGGCGAACAGGTAGCGGTTCTCGCCATCCTTCTGCAGCTCGATGTTCATCCAGTCGAGCTCGGTCATCACCACACCGTCGGCCGACATCAGCGACTGCTTGCGCACTTGGTAGATGGCGCGGCGGACCAGATCGATGGCGGTATCGCTCGCCTTGCTCAGCGCGGTGTTGTAACTGGTGGCCTGGGTCATCAAGCCGTTCAGGTTCTCGCCGGTACCATCACCCTTGAGGATCTGCGCCTCCTCCTCGAGCTTGAGGTCGTAGCGCAGCAGCTGCTGCAGGTAAGCGAACATCTGCGGCACGTCGGACAACACCTCATCGGTGGCAGGCATCCACACCGCGATTTTCTTCACCCGGTCAGTTTCGGTGGTGAAGGTGACGTTGCTGGTCGGTTTCAGGCCGCCCTCGGCCACCGGCTTGGCGCCACGGGTATGCAGGTTCTCGCGGAAATAGGTGTAGCTCTGGCCGCTGACCGGGATGGCGGTCAGCAGGTCGCGGATGCGCAGCTCCTGACGCAGCCCTGGCTGGATGACCGGGTCATAGTTCGGCGCCACGATACCGGCGCTGGTGACCTTCATCTCCTTCATGCTCGCCAGGTCGGACTTGGTGACTTCAATCTTGGCCTGGCTGGAGCCCTTCTGCTGCAGGCTCTTGTAGCTGTCGTCGCCCTTCACCAGGTCGATGAAGCTCTTACCCTCGCCCGGCTGGCCGCGCAGCTTGACGCCCTTCTGCTCCAGATCGACGACTTGGTCGATAACCTTCTGCAGTTCGCCCTTCTGGTCTTCGATCTGCTTCTTCAGATCGCCAGTGATCTGGTTGCCTTTCTCGACCTCGGCCATGGCCGCGTCATACTTTTTCTGCAAATCGCCGAAGCCGGTCTTCAGTTGCAGCTCCAGGGATTCCTTGATGTCTTTCACTTCGCTCATGGCGATACTCCGAAATGGTGGGTGAACAGGGTGGAAATTTCTTTCAGCTCATCCACGATCGCCGTGGCCTCGCTGCCGCCGTCACGGCGCAGCGCGGTGTAGCCGAGCGAAGCGACTGCCGCCGCCTCCTTCTGCGAGAGACCCATGCGTTCGCGCAGGGCCTTCTCGAAAAGCCTGATGTCCGACTTGACGCTGAGGACTTGAGCCTCGGGGTTCATGCCGAACGGTACGAAGGAGGCCTCCCAGAGTTCGGCCTCCTTGATGACGCGCACGCGCCGCCCGGCGCGCTCTTCGAAATCTGCCTTAATGGTGTTGAAGCCGATCGACATGCTGTCGAGGATGTCGGCCTTCATCAGCTCGTAGGCATCACGGGCATAGCTGACGCCCAAGTTGACCTGGCCCTTAAGCAGCAGACCGTGGTCGTCCTGGGTGTAGTCGGCGGCGCCGACCAGCCGGGTCAGGTCGTGATACAGCGCCAGCTTGAGCTTGCCAGCGCGCGTGGCCTTCACCCGGGTAAAGGCGCCGGGCAGGATCACGTCGTCGCCCAGGTCAACGTTGTTGAACACGGCGGCATAGGCCTCGAAGTTACCCGCCTCGTCCACCGCCTTAAGCTCGATCGGAACCTCAAGAGTCGCCATTGCTTTGCATCTCCCACCGGGTGACCCGGGCATAGTCGCCGCCCAGAGGCGGGTAGTTTTCTTTCTCGCGGACCTCGTCGATCGATAGCCAGCCTGATCCGCCCGAACCCCCGAGCGCAGCCTGGAAGTAGGCGGCCCGGCCCGCGCTGTCCGCGCGCAGCAGCCCTTCTACGACGAACTCGACGAAGCGCGTGGTTGTACGGAACAGCTTGTCGTTGAGCTCGTCCTCGACGGCGTCGATGTAGGGTTTCAGGCCGAAGGTGATGTACCCGGTGAGCTGCTGCTCCAGGTTCGAACCCATGATCGAGGTCTTGCCCGCGCGGTTGGCCAGCCACAATGGGACGCCGTAAATGCCCGCCAGTGCTTCTTCCTGAAACTGCTGCGACTCGATGAACTGCGCATCCTTCTGGCTGATGCCGGCCGGGACGATCTTCGGGTTGCCCTGCAGGACGGCCATCTTGCCCATGTCGTCGGCGTCGGCCTTGCGCACGTCGGGAAACTTCTTCATGACCATGGCCTGCTGGGCTTCGGTCAGGAACTGCTCGTAGATGACATAGCCGCCGGTGAAGCCGCCCTTACGCATGAATCGCGCCGACCAGCGCTGACCGGCCTTTGCCAGGCCCATGGTTTCAGCCTGGTGCTCGATCGGCGACAGGCCGGTAATGCCATCCATGCTGAACAGTTTGAAATGCAGCATGTTCTCCGGAGAGACCGGAAAGCGATCGCCCTTGCTGGGCGTCACCATGTAGAGCAGGTCCTCATCGGTGTCGATGCTGACCGTCCTTCCATCCAGCGGGATCAGCCCGATGGGGTCTCCATGAATGTTGCGCTCAATCAGGGCAAAGGCATTGCCACGCAGCGCCATGTTCACGACCACGAACTTCAAGAAGTTCAGCCGGGTCATGTACGGGTTAGGCTTGTTCAGCAGCTTCTGCGCCCGATCCTTGCCGTCGACCATTGCCCGGTTGCCGTCCTTGTCGTCGTATAGCTTCAGCGGCAAACCGCTGAGCGATTCGGACAGGATCTTGACGCAGGACCAGACCATGCTGATCGACAAGGCGGCCTTGGTCGTGACCTTAATGCCGGAGGCAGTGGTCTTGCCACCTACTTCCATGTCCACTTCGACGTAGTCGCCGGTGGTCGGGTCGGTGTAGCCGAAGAACCGCCAGGTGCTCGGGTTGTACCACTTGAATGACATGGTCAGCCTATGAGGTCAAAGAAGCCGTTGTTGAGGTAGTTGTCCATGCCGCCCTTGGCGTCGGGGTTGAGCGCCATCAGGGTCACTGCGTTGAACAGCGCCATGAGCGGGTCAATCTTTGCCGAGCCGCTGGCCTGCTTGGTGATGAGGATTGCGTTGCCTCGCGGTTCTACCCTGGCGTTACCGCAGCACCAGGCCATCATCGGCTGGCCGCCATGCCAGAGGCCGCCTTCGGCGAGCTTGCGCTCGGCGGTCTTGATGGCGCCGCCCAGCGTGTAGCCCTGCTTGACGCCGCCGATCTTCTCGCGGGGGATGCCCCTCGCCTCCAGCGCATCGAGGATCGCGCCGATACCCACCGGGTCGAGGCCTACCTGATCCAGTAGTCCTGCCTCCTCTACCTGGGCAACCAACTCGGCAATCTGATCAACGTCATCACCGATACGCTCCACCAAAGTGAGGTGGCCATCGTTGGCAAAGTCGCGGATACGCGGAGCCTCTGCCTTGCGCCGCTCGAGCACGGACGGATGCGCCCATGCGTGCGTCCAGGTCAGCCAACGGCGGCTATCCCGCTCACGCCCTACAGCAGCAAATCCGAGCAAGTCATCGAGGCCACCGCCGTCGATACCGATGTCGATCACTTCGCAGCGCTCGATCAGGTCCTCCAGCGTTCGGCAGCTCTTTGAAACTTGCTGCTCCCAGTAGTCCGCCCCTGCCCAGCGATCCGAAAGCAGTGCAAGACCGATCTCGACATTGAGGTGTTTTGCCAGGAAGCCTCGGAACGACTCCTCGCCGTCCATCTGAGCCTGGGCGTAGCCGCGCTCGATGAACGGTTCGTCTACCGACAGCCCCAGATTGGGGTTGGTGATATAGGCGTTGGAAAAGTCCCTGTGAGCGCCTGCGTCGAGCATCGCCTTCGGGAACTCGTACAGCACCGGCAAGAACGACTTGTCGACGATCTCACCATCACGAACCTTCCGGGCGTACAGCAGCTTTTGCCGGAACACGCCGGCAGGCGGCGCATCGGACTGAGTGGTAGCCCAGATGATGAAGCCTTCCGGCCGAGACGCCAGGCCGCCGGTAGCTTCGCGCAGCATCGCCTCGGCGTTGGCCCGCTTGCCGAACACCCACAGCTCATCGACAAACACGCCGATGGCCTTCTTGCCGGACACTGTCTCGCTGTCGGCAGCCACTACCTTGAGGGTGGCGTTGGTCTGCCGGTGAGTGACGGTGCGCAAGTGATCCTGCACCTTGAGTAAGGCGTCGAGCTCCTCGTCCGCCCGCACCATGTCGCGGATCGGGATGTAGGAGTTGTCAGCGATTTCCTTGGTCGGCGCCAGGATGATGAACTCGCCCGAGGGCCGCCAGTTCAGGATCAGTGCCGTCAGCATGATGCCGGCGGCGATCGTTGACTTGCCGTTCTTCTTGCTGATCAGCAGCATGAACTCGCTGACCAGGCGCCGGCCTTCGTCGGGGTCATACGCTCCGAAGATGGCTGCCACAAACTGGTTGACCCAGTCGCGCACAGTCTCGGACATCAGCGGACTGCCGGTGGCATCTACCATGCGGAGCGCACCGAACACATCGAGGGCTTCCTCGGCCTCGGTGGGGAACAGCGGCTTGAATGGAATCAGGCTCTGGCGCGCAACGATGCGCTGCTCCCAGTCGGGGCATGCAGTTGTCCACTCCATCATTTCACCGCCCTCAGCGGACCGCGCCGGGCGCCGAACTTACCGGTGGCTGCTTCGGCAGCCTTGTCCTTGGCCTGATCTTTCTTGCCGCTCTCCCCTTTGCGGGGGTGCACGAAGGGCATCAGGGCCTTGGCCGCATCGACGCGCAGTTTTGGCTCGGACCCAAGGTCGTTCATCACCGACAACAGGAAATCCTTCGGATCGCGGTGGAGCAGTGCCTGCATCAGGTCGAAACCAGCAGGCTCGGGCTCGGCATGCTCGTCCGTCGCAGCGGTCGGTTCGGTCGCCGACTCAGCTTTAGCCGATGGCTCCGTCGCGGGCTTAGCTTTAACATGCGCTTTAACATCTGCTTTAACATCTGGCGGCATCAGACCCAGAGCGCGCAGCTTGGCCAACTCGGCAGCTACGTCCTTGTCCTTCACCAGCCGAGAGCCCGCCGCAGACGCTGTCTTCTCGGAATAGCCAGCCGCTACAGCCGCGTCCCGATTGGACGCACCTTCCCTCAGCGCAGCGATGAATGCACGCTTGCGGGATGTTAAAGCCATTTAACAAAAATCCTGTGGGGGAAAAAAATCTGTACGTGGGGTCGGTGGCGGTCTAGCTACGTGAGAATCGCTATATTTTGACCTCCCCCCACCTTGGAAGCACGTCAGTGGCGTGCCTCTCGATGTCACAGCAGGCCTCGCGCCGTTCCGCTGGCGGTCAGCCCGTCAGGCCAGCAGCCTCCTCGGCCTGCTTGACCGAGTCGTGGCAGGGCTTGCAGAGCGGCTGCCAGTTGGCCTGATTCCAGAAGAGATCCTTGTCGCCGCGGTGTGCCACGATGTGGTCGACAACGCTGGCCGCTGCCGTTCGCCCTTGACGGGCGCAGTAGGCGCACAGCGGGTTGTCACGCAGATACTGTTCTCGCGCCTTCTGCCATCGGTAGTCGTAACCACGCTGGGAACTGGTCATGCCGCTTCGCCAGCTGCCAGGTGTGATCACCTTGACCCGCGACCCTGCGCTCTCCTTGATGCGAGAGCCGAGCGTCTTGAGCCTGGCCATGACTAGCGTTTCCGAGGTCGATTGAGTGCGCGGCGACCGCACCGAGCCAGGACCATGTCCTGCACCTGGTGGATAGCCATGCAGAACTCATGCTGCTCAAGCGGGTGCTCGATGGGCAGCTTCAGGTACTCATCCCATGCATCAGCGAGCAGCTGAGCAACCTTAGCTTCCTGTTCGGTGAGTTCGGTCTTCATGCCTCACCCCTGAGCCTTTCTAGATAGGAACAGATCGGAGTAGCCGCGAAGCTTCTCCACACCCATGAACCCGACAGCGCCGCCGGCGAATGTGGCCATACCCTGTGGCAAGCCCATCCATTCGAGCAGCGGCACCAGGGCCAGGGTGATCAGGCCGCACAGCGCACCTTCCAGCAACATCTGCCGACGGTTGCCTCCGCCATACATCACGCGGAATACAGCGATGGCGACCGACAGGCCGGCGGCGTAGAGCTGCGGCTGGTGGGCGATCACCCAAGCGATGAGTGCGGCCCAGAGGCCAGGGTCTTTCTCGGGCATCGGGGCCATCTCGATTCCTCCCTTTGCGGGGAGCGGAAAAAGAAAAGGCCCGCCGTTGTGGCGAGCCTAGGAGTGGGTGCGGAAGGCTGGGGCGACCAACCACCCAGCGAGAACAGTAGAGGAGCCTTATGCCCAGCGAGGTGGCTGCGCCTGGGCCGAGGTCGGTCGGGCCATTGCTTGCTCCGTAAATGAAAATTCGTGCACCGACGTAAAACCGGTCGGATGCTTGCCCAGGAGCCCCCTAGAGGCTAAAAGGAATGTTGCCCGATCTGGCCTCACTAGAGGGAACTAATAAATGCCGATCAGTGACATTTTTTTAATCGCTTACAAGCTCCACGGGGAGGCTCGCGAATTCATCGTCCGCGCCGAGCGAATGAATAACGCTGAGGCTTGGCACTGGGCGGCCTGCGAAGCTGGCGTAGGAGTCATTCCTAAATTCACTGCTTCGGATATCAGGAAGGTCTCTCGACCTGTTGCTGAGCGCTTCGGCATAACTGACGTCCAATGGCGGAGGTCCGGCAACCTATGAAATACCGCATCGACTACAACCTCAAAGGCCATACCAGATTCTGGATATGCGATTGGTCTAGCACGCCGAACGAAGACAATGTGCTGACCGCTCTCCTCCGTCTGCATGCCCCCGCTGCCCCCTTGCCTGAGGCGCGCGCGCCGTGCCGCTTATCACATGATGATCTCCGCATTGCGGTCGCAGATTTGGGTATCTCGGATGTACGCTTTGAGGGGGATGATTAGCTATGCCGGGGCACCCAGGCCGACGCTGGCAAGTACGCCGGTCACTGCAAGGGCGCCGGTGCTTGGCTCGGCCATAGGTGATGCTCCATAGAAAAATGAACCCGCTCATGGCGGGCTAAACACAGCAGATCAGCGGCGGAACAGCATGCCGCCAGGGCGGAGCTCTTTGCGGATGACTTCACGGACGGTATCAACCGCATCGATCTTGGAACGGAGCTCCTGACCAAGCTCGCTTTCGGCGATCTGGCTGGAGATCTCATGCAGTCGATCCGCCAAGCCATCCTTGGTTTCGCTCCGGGCAGGATCGACGCCAAGGCCAATGCCAGTGCAGATGTAATCACCTTGGGAGTTCTTCGCCATGCTCACTGCGAACCGATCAGCAGCCGTCAGGAGCTTTCCTGCCAGCAATCCTTCGCCTGGCTTCCAGTCAGCCAGCGCATCACGCAGTTCGCCCTCGCTGTCATCGTCACGACATGGCTGTTCGGCAGGCCGCTCATCATCCATGCAGCGGCCCAGCCTGACGACGACCTTGCCGTTGGCCGTGATGCACACGCCGTCAGCATTGATGGTCATGCCAGGCCCGGCCTGACGGGCAACCCGTTCTGCTGCTTCCTGATCAGTCTCAAGGCGCCGGTAGGTCAGCGTGGTGCGGATGTCCGATCCGTCGTGATCGAACGAAATATCCTCGGTCGAGAACTCGGCATCAGCGCGGAACTCGACCGGCACCTTGCCGATCTGCTCCTGCAAGAACGCCAGGCGGGCCTTAGCCCCTGCCGGGACTTCGCTTTCTGGCCACTCGCTGGCGGTGACGGTGATCATCTGCGGGTCGCTGGGCAAAGATCCGACAGCCATATGACCGCTATTGATCTCCATGGCGCCCGCCTTGAGATCCAGGCGGTAGCCGGACATGCCGGGAACATAATCGGCACTCTGAATAACGTTGACGTCCAAGGCAGGCTCCTGAAACGAAAAAGGCCCGCCGAAATGGCGAGCCCTTGGAATGGGTAGAAAGGTGGCTCCGTGCTATCGTCGAGTTTCCACACAAGACGTTTCACGGAGCGAAAAACGATGAAGGTAACCCTCAAGTGCGCCAAGTGCGGCAGTGACAAGTTCGAGGTTCCGGCTAGGCCGAACAACAACTCGAAGGTCACCTGCGGCAAGTGCGGCGCTATCGAGACTTACGGAAAGCTCATGAAGGCTGTGGGTGACAAGGTCACGAAAGACCTGGAGCGGCAGCTCGGGAAACTGTTCAAGTGACTTGAGCGTTTCGCTCAGAGGGCGCAGGAAGTCAGCGGCGCCCTCAACCTCAACGTCGAGCTGTAGCTTTTCCATACAACCTCCAGATACGAAAAAGCCCCGGCAGATACCGAGGCTTGGAATGGGTGCGGAGGGCCGGTGCTTACCCGGCTTGTTGGCCTGGATCGCTGGGTCACATACCCCAGACTCTCATCGCGTAGCCGATCAGGGAGCGCACGGCTTTGATCGACGCCACTACCGACTTAGCCCAGCTGCCTGAGCGTGTCATCCGCATAAAAAAGCCCGCACAGGGCGGGCAAAGAGGGATCGTGCTTTTTTAAATCTGGTGGCTGTAGAACAGCGAGTACGACTCGATACCGTCGTTGGGCTGCTTAATGCCAGCGTTGGAGTAGTGAATCGCTCGGATGCCAACCTTCTGCGTCTCGCCGATCTTCAAGCCCGCACCGATGCGGTCTTCAAAGTTGAAGGCCGAACCAAAGTCCTGGTCACCTGCGGACGTACCAGAGAAGACCGCCAGGCCGATGCCAGCCTCAACGAATGGCTTCACGTTACCGCTGCCGAACTCGTAAACGAAAACTGGCGCAAAGGACAGCGAGTGAGCCCCACCTGAAGCATCGCCTGCTTCCCAGTAGGTGTAGCCAGCATCCCAATAACCGGTGAGACGGCCAGTACTGGATTCAAACCAGCTTTTGCCCCAGTTAAAGCCAATGCCGACGCGCGCTGTAAGACCACCTTGGCCTGTCGCGCCAAGCGCTCCGGATAGCTCAGCCGCTCCGGCGGACGCAGCGAAAAGGGAAAGCGCCACAACGGCGAGAACGTTTTTCATACTCACGGTCTTCCATGTTATTGAGTAGCAACCTATCAGAATCATAGCGCTATCAAATCGTTCCCTCATACAAGAAAAATGCTTTTTCTGGAGGGCTACCTGAATCGAAGCCCCTCAAAAACACAAAACCCCGACACGATGGCCGGGGTTTGTCTGTGTCGCGTAACGTTGCAAGCTGGACACGCTGCTATGAAAACAGGTGTTTATCCGCCCGCATAGAACTTTTTACGCAGCTTCTCGAATTTCTTCGAGGGCGCAGTCGATCCATGCAACGCCAGCCTTGATGATCTCTCGGGCCTTGCGCTCGGACATTCCAGCCTCCCGACCTACCCGCATAGCCGGTTGCTTGTAGCCGTAGTACGCCCACACGAAGTCCCCCATCTGCTGGTTGCGCTTCACAAGCCTTGCAACAGCACCATCCACGACCAGCGCCAGATCGTCCGTGATCACATGCTGGCGCGCACCACCCTCGGATGGGACGTTGTCCCGCATGAGCGCATACAGGGGTGAGACGTACCGTGGCACGCCCATCTCGCACATCCGCCACCAGCCCCACTGCTCGAGCAAGTACTCGGTATCGCCCAGCATCTTGTCCACGTAGGTTCTTTTCTTCATGCAGCCCTCCGGGGCGTTGGGTCGGTGTCCAGGCCGAACAGCTCGCGCAGCAGCTTGTCAGCGTGTTTGTTCTTGGCGTTGCCTTCGGTGATCCAGCCCTTGGCGAATTGCTCGAAGCCCACATTGGCGCGCGCGGCGTGCCAGTCAGCCACGATATCCATCAGTGCTGCCGAGGCGATCCGGCCGTTGTTCTGCTCCAGCAGCATGCGGTTGCCGACCTTGAGGAACTTGCACTCCACTGGGGTCAGGCTTTTGCGCGGCATTGCCGCTGCGACGTTACTCATGGTCGTCTCCTGGCTTGAAATCTTGATCGTGCATCCTCCCTTGGGATGGATGCTGTGAGGCGCTGCAACCCGCGCCGCTATTAGCGTCAACGGCTACAGTCCCGGTTTTCTGTCCCGGCAATGTCTCGGTGTGAATGGCGGCGAATCCCTGCCCGTCGAGGTGCTTGTGCCAGGCCTCCAGCGCCTGACGCTTCAGCCCTTCTGCCGTGGTGTGGATGTAGGTGGCGTCGAGATCCTTCATGGCGTGGTTCAGCAGCAGCTCGCCCACCATGTAGTCAACGCCAAGGTCGGTCCACGCCGTGCGTGCCACCTTGCGCAGGTCGTGGCTCGACCACTCGCCCTTGGCCAGATCGGTGAACAAGGTGTTGGCCTTGCTCGGGCTCAGCGGTGCACCATGGCTGCCCGGGAACAGCAGCAGGCCGGTGTAACCCTGGGCGGCCTGCAGGCGCTGGTACCGGCGCAGCAGTGCGCAGGCTTGGGTGGTCAGCGGCAGGGTGTGCTCGGCCTTCGTCTTCGTGTCACCCGCCGGAATGAACCAGCGCCCCGCTTCAAGGTTGACGTTGCGCCAGCGCGCCAGCCGGGTCTCGCCCAGCCGCGAACCGTGGCACAGCATCATCAAAGCCAGCATGCAGCCCGCCGGCTCCACCTCGAAGCGCTCGGCGACCACCATCAGTAGGCCCGGCACATCATCCCCGCGCAGTCGCGCAGGTCGCGGCCTGATCCGGGTCCGCACGAAGTCGGTGAACTTCAATGAGGCCATGGGGTTGGCGGGCAGCATGTCCAGACGCAGGGCCTGGCGGAACGCGACCGAAAGCACGCCGTAGACCGAACGCACGAATGACAGGGCATAACGCTCCTGCAGCGGCCACATCAGGCGTTGGTCGATCGCCTGCTTGTTGATCTCGGCCAGCAGCAGGTCACCCAGACGCGGCACCAGGTGGCGGTCCAGCGCCGACTTGGCACTGGCCTTGCGCTTGGCGGACAGGCCTCGATCACGGTTCATACGGTCGCGGTACCACGCCAGCACATCGCCCACCGTGGCCCAGCTGGTGGTGGTGGACTTGGCGTCGGCATCGGCGGCACGGCGGGCCAGGATCGCCGGCAACGTGGCCAGCATGGTCTTGGTGTTGATCCCAGGGTAATCGCCGGCCTTGCCCCAGCGACCGCGCACCACGACGTGCCAAGCGCCGCGGGAACGGTCAACTGTCGAGAACCGGAACCGCAGCTCCCGGTGGCGGGTATCGCGCAGCTGGAAGACCTCGCCGGTGGCATGCCGGCGGATCTCCGCATCACTGAGGGTCACGGTGAGAGTCTTGGCAGCGCTCATGTGTCCCTCCTCGGCCAGAGATTGAGGCCTTTCTGATCGCCAGCGTCGTAGCAGGCGCGGGCCTTCGCGTGGCGATTGTTCCAGCTCTCGACAGCGATCCGCATCACATCCGCCACCTGCAGGTCATACAGGTGCTCGAACGTGCCCAGGGTCAGCGTGTCGATGTTCGGCCCCTGTGCGCCGCAGTCGTGGCACCAGACGTGCGCCGAGACCATCGGGAACTCGTCAGAGGGGTCGAAGGTGTGGCCCTCAGAAATTTCGGTACCGGCCTCATCCTTCGCCGTGATGCAGGGCGGCCCTTCGCAGAATGGGCATGGCGCCATCTTGATTGGCTCGATCACAGGTCAGCCCCCTTGTAGCGCTGCGCATATGTGCCACGCCCCATCTCCACCTCGTCATCGCTTGGCGGGCGACCCTGAAACGGCACAAAGCGCACGTATTCGCCCATGGCCTGCACCAGGCAGGTGCCGGGCTTTCCGTGTCGGCATTTGCCCACGATCAGCTCGGTGACGCCGTTCTGACCCTCTTCGCTGTCAGGGTCGCGGTGCACCAGGATCACAGCGTCGGCATCCTGCTCGATCTGCCCCGAATCCCGCAGGTCGCTCGGGCGCGGGCGTTTGTCAGGTCGGTTGGCCGGGCCGCGGTTCAACTGCGCCAGCACGATCACCGGCACGCCGAGCTCCTTGGCCAAGTTCTTCAGCGCCGTGCTGATCCTGCCGACTTCCAATGCGCGGTTCTGGCCGCCCTCCGAAGCGATTAGGGTCAGGTAGTCCACCACCAGCACATCAAGGCCTTCACGCTTCTGGCACTGCCTGGCGATCGAGCGGATGCGCGCCATCGTCATCCCCGGCTGGTCGTTGACGAAGAGCCGGGCCTTGCCCAGCAGGCCAACCGCGCTGGTGATCCTGGGCCAGTCGTCATCTTGCAGGGTTGTACCGGCATCCAGGCGCGACAGGCTGACACCGCCCAAGGAGGCAATGCCCCGGGCGGTCAGTTCTTCCTTCGTCATCTCCATCGAGAACACCAGACCAGAATGGCCGTGGCGGGTAGAGACATGCTGAGCGATCTGCAGGCCGAGAATGGTTTTCCCCGAACCTGGCAGCCCAGCAACCACGATCATGTGCCCAGGCCGCAACCCGCACAGGATGGCATCCAGATCGTCCAGACCAGTCGTCAGTCCGCGCGAAACTGCGCCGTTGAACCGCGCGTCAATCCCGTCAATCACCGTCGGCAGCACCTCGCTGATGCGGTAGTACTCCGGCTCGCCACTGTCGAGGTTGCGGAGGTCGGCGGTAGCCTGCTGAGCCAGCGCGATGATTTCCTCGACGGGCTTGTCATCGTGAGCGCTATCGCGAATGA
The DNA here is from genome assembly GCF_013305685.1 of Pseudomonas sp. 13159349. Lineage (NCBI taxonomy): Bacteria > Pseudomonadati > Pseudomonadota > Gammaproteobacteria > Pseudomonadales > Pseudomonadaceae > Pseudomonas > Pseudomonas sp. 13159349. Next base: position 4,513,037 of record NZ_CP045553.1, read on the forward strand.
CTTCGGCCACCTCAACCACCCGCCGTAGCGTCGAGCGCTCGAGCACGGTGTTGAGGTAAGACTTCCAGTTCGCCGTGCTGGGCGTGTTCTTGGCAATCGTGCCGGCGTAGAAGATCGTGCTTTCGCCGCTCGGCAGCGTCGGATAGCGCGTTCCCACGGTCACGGCGTCGACGGCATGGCCGGCATCATGGGTATTACGAATCGCCTGGTACAGCGCAGCGTTTTCTAGATCGCTGAAATCCTCGGTGGTCAGCTTGCTGGTGATCTCATCGAAGAGGCTGGCGTCGAGCAGCAGCGCTCCCAGCAGCGCGTGCTCCGCCTCGATACTGAACAGTTCCCTCATGCCACAGCCCTCATCGAGGACCAGGTGAAGCCAACCTGCTGGCCACCATTCTGACGCAAGCGGTCAAGGGCGCGGTCGCCGATGTAGGATTTCAGTCCGTCGTGCCCCAAGTTCGAGATCAGCACGGTAGGCCGCACGGCCTGGTACCGGCGATCGATGATGTTGTGCAACAGCCCCAGCTCGTACTCGCTACCTTTCTGACAGCCGATTTCATCGATAACCAACAGGTCAAGGCCGGCGAGGTGCATCACCACGTCGTGGTCGGTGTAGCCAGATCCAGGCGTCATCGACGCACGGGCAATGCTCACGATGTCGCCAGCCGGAATGATCAGCGCCTCGCCGCGGTCGGCCACCACCGCGCGGACGATCGCGCTGCCCAGGTGCGTTTTGCCGCACCCGACGTTACCGGTCAACAAGAGGCAACGGCCAGCACGGAAATTGGCCGGGAACTGATCGGCATACGCCCGGCACTTCGCCAGTGCCTTGCGCTGTGGATCGGTTTCAGCCCGATAGCTCTCGAAGGTCGCTTCAGCGAAGCGCGGCGTGATTCCGGCGCCGATCAGCGCGGCCATGGTGTCCTCGGCCTTACGCTGGGCGGTGGCGAGGGTGCGCTCTGCCGAGTCGCGAGGCGTGGTGTGCAGGGCCTCCCAGGCGCAGCGCTTGCAGCCACGCGCCAGCATCGAGCCGTCCAGCTGTTCGACTTCGGTCATATCGACTTGGCCGTGCACGGCGCACTCGCCGGAGAAGATGCGCATGAAGGGGCGACGGTGGAACAGATCAGAAATTCGAGCGGCCATCGTGGCTCTCCTGGTACATGTCATCGGTGTGGTGAGGGAGATTGTTGAATGCGCCGCCCTGGGCAGCTGCGCCAGCTGGTTGCAGAACGTCGTGCCAGCGCTCGCCGTTGAGCCAGGTGGAGGCCATCGGGATGTACTGGCCGGCATCCTTGGTCCAGTCCCGCGACACGCAGTGCTGCGCCAGAGCAGTGATCATCACCACCTGCAGTTCTGCGTCAGGGTTGATCTTGTTCCAGGCCTTCAGCGCGTCCTTCCGGCTCTTCTTTTTCGGGTACAGCTTCCAGAACTGCTCGAACCCATCCGCCACCGAAGTGCACGTAGGTTTAGGTTCATTGACTGGTTCAGAAGGGTGACTGGTTCTGGTGCTTTCTGGGCCTACACCCCCTGTAGGCTGTGGGCCTACCCCTGTGCTTTCTGGGCCTACAGGGGTGCTGTTTCGGCCTACACCGGAAAGGGTCAGGTAATACAGGTTGGTGGAGTTCCCTTTCGGCCCCTCTCTATTCTCGATACGCAGCAGGCCCTGAGCCGCAAGCTGCTTGATGTGCTTGCGCACGGTGCTGCGGTCGATCTCGCATTGATCGGCAACGTGCTGATAGGACGGCCAGCACTCGCCCTGGTCGCTGGCGTTGTCCGCCAGCTTGATCAGCACCAACTTGCGCAGCGGGTTACCGACCTTGGTCTTCATGGCCTTGACCATCAATTCCATGCTCATGGGTTCAGATCTCCAACTCAGCGGTAACCCGCTGGACAAACTGGTCGTAGGGTTCGGCCATGGTGATGCCCTGTTCTTCCATTGCGGCCCGATATGCTTTGGCCGTGCTGTAAACCACCCAACGCTCGCGCTCAGGCAAATGTCGAGCCCCGGCGTAACTGGGCCATGGGCCCATCACCAATGATTCGGCGCCGCAGGGCTCAGTCGCTGTAGCCAGTCCGTCCGGATCGATTGCAAGCCGTTCAAGAAACGCCTTGTTCACCTGCTCCCGAAGCTCAAGGGCAGGGAACCCGGTTAGTCGCCGAACCAGCACCCGCAAAGCCCACTGCGCCATGAGCACTTCAAACTTGGCTTCGCGTAGGGAGTCTTCCTCTGCCTCATCCGAGAAGAAGATTTCCTCAGCCAGGTCGCAGTGGTTCCAGGCTCGGTACGCGAGCTGGTCGTTGGTCAATGGTTCGAAATACGCCTCGTTGATCACCACCGGATCGGTGGGCTTCCGGCCAAACAGAGGAATCACGTTGTCGGTCATTGCGGCGCCCTCGGGTTGATCTTGAATCGCCCTTGTGGGATCTCCGGATGGGTTGCACGCTCGGATGTGACGTACGCGCATTGCTCCACGAACTGGTCAAATCGGCGCGTGATTGCCGGCTTGGGCCAGATCGCAAAAGGCTGTCCCCCTTCGTCGGAATGGCGGCTGCGCACCATGGCAAATGGCAGCGGTGCCCCTGGCACCTCACGCATCACCGCGTTGACCACCCAGGCCGGCAGGCCATGGCGATTGTTGATGCGGTCGCGGATCGTGGTGATGGTCTCGAAGCCGCTGGGCACGGAATCGAGATAGCGGACCTGTTCAAGCTTGGTCGTGCGATCTTCGACGCGCTCCAGCGCCACCTGTTGGGCCGCCTGCTGCCGCTCGATGGCGACCAGCTGGTTCGCACTGGCGGCGATGAGCTCGGCCTGGGTCATCGGTCGGGCCTGCTGCCCCTCCAGTTCGTTCAGGCGGGCAAGCACGCGACGGCGCACGCCCTTCGACTCGCGCATGGCGACCAGCTTGCATTGGTCAGCGGTGAGTCGAAGCCCTTCGGACTGCGTGTTGTTCAAATTTTGCACTACGAAAGTTTCGTAGTGCTCCCCGTCGAGCTCATCCCTGCAGCGAGCAACGAAATCGTTATGACGGACCGCCCCTTCGCCGAACGCAGCGCGGACTTCATTGACGATCGCCAGCAGCTCAGGGGTGTCCATGGTGGTGAAGGCGGTAGAAGGCAGATTCATGCCGCACCTCCCACATCTTTTGCATCATGGAAGGCAGCGGCGTTTCGGTGGGGGTACAGGAAATTCCGCGTGTCGAAGACGACTCGCTCCATCAGGCGCTCGAGCTCGCACACTACAGGATTATCAAATCCGCCAAGCCCTGGGACAATCTTCGACCAATACAGGCTTTTGATAGCCCGGAACGCTTCGCGGGCTTCGTTGAACTTCGCAATCTCTTCCGCCGAGAGGGTCACGTCCTGCAGAAGCTCGCCGGAAACCGCAACCGGTAATAGTTGGGTGCGCACAGTCAGCATGCCGCACCTCCCGCGCCACGAACTGGCGAAGTAGGTTCCTGTGGCGCAACACCGGCATGCGCAGCGATCACTAGCGCTAATGCACTTTCTGCTGCGAAGAAAACCAAGGATGCCTGGATCGATACTGAGGAGACCTGGATAAGCTCGCGAACTCCACCAATTGCCACCTGAAGTCGATCAATTGCCGCATCAAGAGATTCGTGAACTGGTATGCCTCCGGCAGCTTGCAGAACATCATGCCGGCCGTGCACTGAGAAAGGATGATCAACGGTTTCAGGGGTGGTATTCATCGTGCCCCCTCCGCTAGCTCGACCGAAATAACGCTAGAATCGATCAACGCCTTGGCCTCGCGCACCAGGGCCCGAATCGCATAGGCCTGATGAACGCTGTCGCCGTCGGCAACCAGGTCGCCGAGTAGAGCCTCAGCAGAGGAAAGACTGGCACTGGCTACATTCATAGCGTCACCGCAGCTGATGCCTTCTACGACGGCAAACAGACAGCCACCGCTGACCGGGCTGAATTCTGATACTCGAGTCACCAGCAGACTTGCAAGCACGCTCTCTTGCGCGCTTGAAGCTGTAGTGTTATTTTTTGAGTGCATGAAATCGTCTCCAAGTGACGAAGATTCAAGAAGGTCCCCGGCAAGGGACCGGATCTAAAGAACCCGCCGGCAAGCGGGTTTTTTGTTGCCTGCTGAAAAGTCAGCCGGATAACAAAAACTGGGCAGCGCAGGCGCTCATAAGCTCGCCCGCCCCGTACTGGATGAATTCACAGCAGATTCGTTGGGCTGCGCGTGATGGCTTCTTGCTGGTACCTTTTGTTCCAAGGTCGGAAGCGATTCCGCCAGCGATGGACGGATGCACGAAGCGGCGAAACGCCCATGAGTTTTCGCCTGAATGATCAGCGCCATATCAGCAGAGCAGCCATGGACGCCGCGCACCCAACCGCTGACAGTTCCTTGCGTCACGCCAAGCGCTTTCGCTGTTGCCACCTGGCCGCCAAAAAACTTGACCAGGTCATTGAAGATTTCATTCATGGGCTTAACGCCGAATAGAGGTATGCCTTTACTGTATTTTAGAGGCATACCTTTTTGCAAGGAAAAAGGCTAACCATTAGATTGGTGCGTTATGGAACTCAAAGATCGACTCAAACACGCCCGCCGCCTGAAAGGGCTTACCCAGACCGAGCTGGCCGAAAGGGCTGGCATCGCGCAAGCCTCAATCTCGGAAATCGAGAGAGGGCTCTCCCGATCCAGTAGCCACCTGGTGAAGATCGCCCAGATCTGCGGGGTTGACGCGCTATGGTTGGCGGAGGGAGTGGGTAGCATCCCCGCTCCAACCGAGCCTGGCTACGCTCTCGTCGGCGAGGAGATACAGAAGCTCTCGGCTGCTGACATGGTCAGGCAGATGCTGGCAAAAACGGGCTCGGGCCTGTCGGAAGAGGCGCGCAATCGTCTACTCCAAGCTGCCGAAGAGACCGACTCACACTCTAGCGGCGGCGCTGCAAAGGCGGGTGCTACTCATGGCTCCGCTGGCGATATGATCCGGATTGCACACTATGACGTGCGAGGAGCAATGGGTGGCGGCCAAGTGACGCACGACTACCCGGAAATGCTCAGAGACGTTCGCGTTAGCTTGAGCCACCTGCGAGAACTGGGGCTTGACTTCAAAGAGCCACATCACCTGAAGCTCGTCACTGGATGGGGCCAGTCGATGGCTCCAACCATCAAGGACCGCGATCCGTTGATTGTCGATGTGACTGTTCGCGAGTTCGTCGGCGATGGGGTGTATTTCATCTCCTGGGGTGGCCACGAATACATCAAGCGCCTACAGGTTGCTGATGATGAGCATTTTGAGATGATCTCCGACAACCCGAAACACAAGGATCGGATGATCCGCAAGGAAGAGACCTACATTCAGGCGAAAGTCCTATACGTCTGGAATGGCAATCTGCTGTAGCGCGCCGAGCCAGGACCCAGCGCGCCCCTCCCCCTAAAACGGGGCGGCGACCTCTTCCTCGACTTCTACTCCCTCCATCGCCAAGGTGGAGGTCTGCTCTTCATCAGCCTCCCACTGAAGCGTCACGTTTCCATCATCGCTGAAGGTCATTTCTATCCCTGGGGTTTCAGCGATCATGCTCATAACCTCCTCCCAATTCAGATCGCTATCTGTGTCAAGCTGGTGAATTGTGACCCATCTCTGGGTCTGCGCTATCGGGTGGTTGATCATCGACGAAACCCTCAAGACTAGACGCTCCATGCCTGTCATCTCCGTGCGCTGCTCTGCCGCTTGTTTTTTTTGCTTGGCCACAACCTTCTCCCGATTACTGTATATCCATACAGCCTAGGGTACTCAAGCGATACCTCCGGAGGGAAGCATCGAGAAAAAATAAAGGCATACCTGTTGACAGGAAAATAAAGGCAAACCATTATTTGCTCCATCAACTCACTCGCACGGAGCGAAGCACATGAACGCACTGACTTTCGGAAACTGGACTGGCAGCCTTGGGCTGGGCCTGGCGGAGCGGGAGCTCCAGTGCGTTATGGCTGTAGCATGTGGGCTGACAAGTAAAGAGGCCGCACGGGAACTAGGTATAGCCAAGGACACCATCGACAAGCGATTACTTGCCGCCAGCACTAAGCTCGGCGTCATCAAGCGTGCCCAGCTTGTGGCTGAAGCAATGCGCCGCGGACTGATCTCCCCGATGATTGTTGCTCTGTGTGCCATCCTCGTCGGCCACTCTGTCGCTAGCACTGATGAATTCACCCGCATCCGCCGAGGTGGCAACAGTGGCGAAAGAAAGATTGAAACCCGTGTAGCAAACCGGCGCGCCGAATGCGCCTTGGCGGTGGCGTGACGCTCCCCGCCTGACTTAATCCAACCCTGATTTTTGCGAAAGCCAACAAACGCGGCGGGCCTTTGCTCGCCCTGGAGAAAGTGATGAAGCCATCCCCCATTAGAACGCTGGACCTGCTGATCAGCCTGACCTGCGCATTTCTGTACGTGGTCATTTCGCTGGCGATACTGCGCTTCGTTGCGCCTGCCTTGGTCAGCAGCGACTCCGACGCCCTGGTGGCCATCGGCCTGGCACTGATCGCTATCTGGCTGATCGGATCGCTCACCCTCGCCTACCACCTTTTCAACAAGCGCCGCGTTTCTGCGGCAATCACCAAAGAGGAAGACCAATGAAGCGTTTACTCGCTGCTGTATCGCTGTGTGCTCTAGCCGTCCTGGGCGGATGCTCGAAGGTTCCGGCCGGCAACGTCGGCGTCATCGTGAACCTGTACGGATCGGAAAAGGGCGTCGAGCTCAAGGAAGTCGGTACCGGCAAGTACTGGGTTGGCATCAACGAAGAGCTGTATCTGTTCCCCACCTTCACCCAGACCGAGACCTGGACTGGCGACGAGACGATCACCTTCCAAACCGTCGAGGGCATGAAGGTCGGTGGCGACGTGGGCATCACCTATGCCGTTGCCCCGGACAAGGTCACCACCCTGTTCCAGAAGTATCGCGCCGGCATCGACGAGATCACCAACAAGTTCCTGCGCAACATGGTTCGCGACGCGTTCAACGACGTGGCCTCCACACTTCCAGTGGAAAGCGTGTACGGCGCAGGCAAGGCCGACCTCCTTACTGCAGTGGAAAAGCGTGTGCGCGCCCAGGTTGCACCGATCGGCATCAACCTCGAACGAATCTACTACGCGTCCGATCTGGCCCTGCCGCCTCAGGTTACCAACAGCCTAAACGCCAAGATCCAGGCAACCCAGATGGCTGAACAGCGCCGTAATGAGGTCGCACAAGCCAAGGCCGAGGCTGACAAGGAGCGCGCTCGCGCCCAAGGCGAAGCCGACGCCAAGCTGTTGATCGCGCAGGCAGACGCCAAGGCGATCGAGGTCCGCGCCCAGGCTCTGCGCGCCAACCCTGACGTAGTGACCCTGAATGCGGTGGAAAAGTGGGACGGCAAGCTGCCGACCTACACCGGCGGCCAAGCCCCACTGCCCTTCATTGGCATCAAGTAACAGCCACTTTGGGGCGGTAACCGCCGCCCCGTTCTAATACAGGAGTTTGAACATGTTGATCCTCACCCGTCGCGTTGGCGAAGCCATCAAGATTTCCGACAACATCACCGTAGTCGTGCTGGGCGTCAAAGGTGGCCAGGTCCGCCTTGGCATCGAGGCGCCGCAAGGCGTGGCAGTCGACCGCGAGGAGATTGCCGAGCGCAAGGCTGCCGGCCTGCCGAAGTCTGGAGCGCCAGCACCGAGCGTAGGAGCTGCGGAACGCGAGCAGCTTTACGGCAACCGCACTGAAGCTGAGTGGCGAAAGCTGCTGCAGGACGAGGCCGACCAACAAACACAGGGCGATCGGGAGAGTGGCCATGAAGCAGCCTGAACGCATCACCCTGGTGCTGCGCGCCTGCGACGCATCTCCCCTGTCGAACATCCTGCCGTACGCAGAGCCTGGCCAATTGGCCTCAGCTGGCCGTGGCCTGGCGGCGATCGTCAGCATCACCGAGGGCGACCTGCAGGCAAAGCTGGCAGAGCGCGAGGAGCAACTGAAAGAGGCTGATGTACTGCTGAGGGAGGCGATCGCGTTCATCAACGAGTACCAGGGCAATGACAATTTCCGCGACATGCTAATTGCCCGCATCGATAAGCTCATCGATCGCGACAAGGAGCCAGAGTCGGAGGAGCAGCCATGAGCCAGGCCGGCCTGCTCCTGCTGCTGTGGGATGCCCTGCAGCAGCGCGAAACCACCTTTGGGCAGGTCCTCGACCTGTCCGCCGCCTGCGGCTTGGACGGGCGACAAGTGCTGGCCGACCACTTCCGGGGGTGCTCATGAGCAAACGGGATGTGAGCCCGGCGGCGATGGAAATCATCGAGTCGATGGGGCTCAAGCGGGTCCTCGGCCGAGCGAACTCGATCGTGTCGAGATCGGCCGCAAAGGCACCGGCTCCGCATACCAACCAGGGCATCAAGGCCTCAGGCGTATCAATCCCTGCAACTGGGCCAATTAACCGGCTCATGTACTTGGAGGCGAGGCGCTGGGCCGTTGACTTGGTCGCCTCGCTGCGGGGGTCGCCGGTCGAGGTGGTAGTAGAGCGATTGGCCGGAGCGACGGCAGGCCGGCCTGGCAGCTATGTGGCTGGCATCGAATCAGTGATCAATGAACTGAAGACGACTGACGTGACAGATCAACGTGACAACCAGAATCTGGCGCGTCAGACCGGGAGGAAGGTATGAGTGAAGAGACTGAGGTGTTGACGGTCGATGGTCTGGCCAAGCTGCTGGGCCGCACCGAGGCGTCAATCAGGGAGGGGATTCGCCGCGGCGTGCCGTGGCTGCCCAAAAGCTTCAAGATGGGCAACCGGCACTGCTGGCTGAAAGAGGACGTGCGCACGTTCCTGCGCGAATTTAGGGATGGCGAGCACCAGAAGCCAAAGCCTGGCCGCAAGCGGAAAGCTCCGCCGTCTCTGCGTGTGGCCTAGCGAATCAGATCAATAGCCGTGACCAAATCGTCCAGCCAGTCAACATCTTCGATCGTCTGGTCAACGCTGATGTCATTGAACACCACATGTCGCGGCCTGGATTTCCTCATGATGTCTCCCTCATGAACAATCTGATTTCGCCTGTGAACTATGTGGTTCAGCCGAGCCTTGAGTGCTGCCGTTGGCTCTCCAAGTTGCTCGGAAATCTTCTTCCAGCCGCCACTAATACCTGCCATGGACATCGCCACACTCAGCTGGTCGAATGACTGGAAAGTCTCCGATAGCAGCTTCTTCTGCATAGCATTCTTTACTTGCACCCAAGGGCGAATCTTGTTCCTGTTCTCTACTACCGAGTCAGCCAGAAGCGCCATGCTCGAAAAGGGAACGGCCAACTTTGCCAATGCCGGAGGAAGGTCTTTCCCCTTTCGCACGTCAGATAGTTTGTCGTATACCAGCCAATGCATATATGAATCGACCGCACTGACTGCCATCACCAGAACGGACCGGCAGATATCATCCTTGACGTGATCCTGGCCTGGTTCAAAGGTTGAAAGCATGAGCAAGTTGCAACGCGCAAAGCAGGCGCCAGAAGCATCGATGGGCTTGAATGACAACTCAACGTTCCCTGTGTGTTAACCGAGTTTCTCAGCGAGGTCCTGCGGGCTGAGGTGTGTGTACCGCTTGAGCATCGCCAGGGTCTTGTGGCCCGTGATACTTGCGACTTCCATCATGGTGAATCCGCGCTCGAAGAAACGACTGGTCGCCTCATGGCGAAGGTCGTGAAGGCGTAGCCCTTCAATCCCGGCAGTCTGGCAGGCCCGGGGGAAGTAGTTGCTGATCGTGTTGAGTGCCAGGCTGAAGTATCGGCCGCCACCGATTGGCGTAGGCAAGCCCTCCAGCAGGGCGATCGCCCGGGAGGACAATGGCACGGCGCGCCGCTCGCCGTTCTTGGTGTCTTCCAGATAGGCCACTTTGCCGCGTACCTGGTCGCGACGCAGCATCAACAGCTCAGACCGGCGCATCGCCGTCTCCACCGCCAACTCAATGAACACGGGAAGCTGGGCATTCATCTGGCCGGCGGCCTTGTACAGCGCGGTGAGCTCCGCCGGCGTCGGGCGCCGATCCCTTTCCTTGCTGCCCTTGGGCATCCGGATAGCTCGGCACGGGTTGGTCAGTCCTTCGATTCCCCATTCCTTGGTGGCCACCGTGTAGAGATGGCTAATCACCGCCAGGTTGAGGCGCACTGTCGCCGTCGACTTCCCTTCCTTCAACTCAGCATCGCGATACGCGGCCATGTCGCTTGAGCGGATCGCGGCCAGGCCCTTGCTGGCCAGCTTGTGCTCTTTCCACTTCTTGATGCGGACCTGCTCCTGCTTGGCGCCCTTCTTGGTGGAAGTGACTTCTGACAGGTAGCGGTCCAGGGCCTCGGCGAGCGTGGTGCTCTCGGCCTCGCGCATGTCGACGAATCGAGCGCGCGACATATCGCCTTCGATCTCGGCGGCCCATCGCTGGGCTTCTGCCTTGGTGTCAAAGGTGGCGGAAAGGGTTGGATATCCTTTGCGGCGGATCTGGGCGCGCCAAGCGTCCCCGCGCTTCTCGTAGTAGGCCATGGGGGAAATGATAGCGAACGCTTGGGGGAAATACACGCTCCCCCATTCCCCCAAAATTCCCCCAAATGAAAAAGGCCCCGAGTGCTATACAGCGCTCGGGGCCTTTAATATGGCGGAGAGATAGGGATTTGAACCCTAGGTACTGTTGCCAGTACAACGGATTTCGAATCCGTCCCGTTCGACCACTCCGGCATCTCTCCAATGCCGCGCATCATACCAGCGTTCTTTTAAAACGCAAACCTTTTTTTAAAAAAAATCGCGTGGTATCAGGCGCTTGCGTGAACGCGCCGCTTACAGCGGCACGCCCAGGCGCTTGGCAACTTCTTCGTAGGCTTCGATAACGTCGCCCAGGCCCTGACGGAAGCGGTCCTTGTCCATCTTCTTGCGGGTCTCTTTGTCCCACAGGCGGCAGCCGTCCGGGCTGAACTCGTCGCCCAGCACGATCTGGCCATGGAATACGCCGAATTCCAGCTTGAAGTCGACCAGCAGCAGGCCGGCATCATCGAACAGCTTGCTCAGCACTTCGTTGACTTTCAGCGACAGCTTTTTCATTTCGGCCAGCTGCTCGGCAGTGCCCCAGCCAAACGCGACAACGTGGGATTCGTTGATGAAGGGGTCGCCCTTCTCGTCGTTCTTCAGGAACAGTTCGAAGGTGGACGGCTCCAGCTTGATGCCCTCCTCCACGCCCAAGCGCTTGACCAGGCTGCCGGCGGCGTAGTTGCGCACCACGCACTCGACCGGAATCATGTCCAGCTTCTTCACCAGGCACTCATTGTCGCCCAGCAGTTTGTCGAACTGGGTCGGCACGCCGGCTTCTTCCAGTTTCTGCATGATGAAGGCGTTGAACTTGTTGTTCACCATGCCTTTGCGGTCGAGCTGTTCGATGCGCTTGCCGTCGAACGCCGAAGTGTCGTTACGGAACAGCAGGATCAAGCGGTCGGCGTCGTCGGTCTTGTAAACCGATTTGGCCTTGCCGCGGTAGAGTTCGTCGCGTTTTTCCATGATTGGGCTCCGCTTGCTTGAGGTGTTGGGCTAGGCGATTTCGCGCCAGTCGAGCCCGTGTTCCTGATTCGCCACCTGGAGCCAGTCCGGGTCGCACCCAAGGGTATCGACGAAGCACTGGCGAGCCAAGTGTGGCAGGTTGTTCTTGCTGCTGAGGTGGGCCAGCACCAGGTGTTGCAGGTTGCTCCAGCCCAACTCGTGCACCAGGCGCGCGGCCTGGTGATTGTTCAAATGTCCTTGCATGCCACCCACCCGCTGCTTCAGGAAGGCCGGGTAGTGACCGCGTGCCAGCAGGTCGCGGCAGTGGTTGGCCTCGATCAGCAGCGCATCCAGGCCCTGGTAACGCTCCAGCAGCAGCGCGTCGTACGAGCCCAGGTCGGTCAGCATGCCGAAGCGCCGCTGGCCGTCACTGACCACATACTGCAGCGGCTCGTAGGCGTCGTGCTCGACCCGCGCCGCGGTCACTTCCAGGCTGCCGATACGCAGGCTTTGGCCACAAGCGAGAAAACCGGCCACCTCCACCGGCTTGCGCATGCCGCGCAAGGTCCCCTGGCTGAGGTAGACCGGTACATTGTAGCGCCGTGACAGCAAGCCGACCCCATGCACGTGGTCGGCATGTTCGTGGGTGACCAGTACCGCACTGAGCTGGGCTGCCGACACGCCGAGCAGCGCCAGGCGCCGCTCGGTCTCGCGCAGGGAGAACCCGCAATCGACCAGGATGAACGTGTCACCACTGGCGATCAGCGTGCCGTTTCCCTGGCTGCCGCTTCCGAGTACCGCGAAGCGCACTTAGCCCAGGTGGTCCTGAATGGCGCTCAGCACGCGGCGGGCGACATCGGCCGGGGCCACGGTGTTGATGTTCTTCTCGACCGTGACCTGCACGCTCTCACCCACCTTGCTCAGGCGAACCTGGTAGCGCTCGGCACGGGCTTCACGCTCTTCCTTGGTCGGTTCGCTGCCGAACATGCGGCCGAAGAAGCCAGGCTGGTTCTGCTTGTCTTCAGGCTTTTCAGACAGGTTGATGTAGTACAGGCCAAGGCTGCGGTTGATGTCCTCGACACGCCACTCGCCACCCTGCTCCAGGGCACGACCCACGCTGGACCAGGCGCGGTCCAGGTCGGCGCCCAGGTACAGCACCGGGTTGCCACTGCCGTCTTCGCTCAGGCTGACGCGGCTTGGCGCGTCGAAATCGCGCGCGGCCAGCAGCGATACCGAACCGCCCTTCTCGGCGCTGCGATTCATGCTGGCAAGCATTTCGTCGACCAGCAGGGCATCGGCACCGGTGTTGCTGGAGGTGGACGGGAAATCGGGCTCGGCAGTGCTGCCAGCCGGGCGCTCGACGCTGACCACATACACCTCGGAGGTGTTGCGCTGCACGCCAGGCTCCATGCGTACACGCACGCGCACTTCGCTGTCAGCGCTGCTGGCAGTGCTGGCCAGGCGCTGGCCGAGCGAAGCCGACAGTTCGTCGAAACGCTGCCAGGTGGTGTTGAATTCACCGGTCTGCGGGCGCTCTTCGGCGATGCGGAAGCCATTGTCCTCGAAGAACTGGCGAGCCACCGGCCATACCTCGGCCGGCGAATGCTGGGCCAGCACCCAACGGCTGCTGCCGCTGCGCTGCAGGCTGTAGTCGGTAACCTGGGCGGCGCCACCGGTCATCGGTTGCGGGCGAGGCACCTCGAATTCGCCGGTGGCGCTGTCGTCGGCGACGTTGCGTGGGATCGGCAGCAGCGGGTCAAGGCGCTTGACGTTGCTGGCGTCCGGCGGCAGCTGCATCGGCGCAGTCGGGCGCGCCTGCAGGTAATCGCTGCCGCGGTCGCGGAAATAGCCATCCTCGCCCCACAGCCAGCCACACCCACTGGTGCTGGAAATGATCAGGGCAAGGGCGGAAAGACCAGCCAGTCGCTTCATGCGGTGTACTTCCTCTTAAACCAGTACGCCGGACTGGCGCAAGGCAGTACGGACTTTTTCGTGGCAGCCTTCGCTCAGCCAGGTCAGCGGCAGGCGAATGCCTTTGTGCATCAGGCCCATTTCGACGAGCGCCCATTTCACCGGGATCGGGTTGGACTCGCAGAACAGGTCTTTGTGCAGCGGCATGAGTTTTTCGTTGATTGCGCGGGCCTTCTCGGCATTGCCCTCAAGGGCGGCCTCGCACAGGTCGGCCATTTCGCGCGGGGCGACGTTGGCGGTGACGGAGATGTTGCCCTTGCCGCCCATCAGGATCAGCTCGACGGCGGTCGGGTCGTCGCCGGACATGACGATGAAGTCTTTGTCGACGCCATCGAGGATGGCCTTGGCGCGTACCAGGTCGCCGGTGGCTTCCTTGATGCCGATGATGTTCTTGACCTTCGACAGGCGGATCACGGTATCGGCCTGCATGTCGCAGGAGGTGCGGCCGGGTACGTTGTAGAGAATCTGCGGGATGTCGACGGCTTCGGCGATGTGCTTGAAGTGCTGGTACAGGCCTTCTTGCGTCGGCTTGTTGTAGTACGGAACCACCAGCAGGCAGGCGTCGGCACCAGCGCTCTTGGCGTTCTGGGTCAGGTGCACGGCTTCGGCAGTGGAGTTGGCACCGGTGCCGGCGATGACCGGGATGCGGCGGCTGCTGCGCTTGACGCGCTCAACCACGTGCTTGATGACCAGGATGTGTTCTTCGACATCCAGCGTGGCGGACTCACCGGTGGTGCCGACAGCGACGATCGCATGGGTGCCGTTTTCCAGGTGGAAGTCTACAAGTTTGTCGAGGCTGTCCCAGTCAAGACGCCCTTGTGCATCCATGGGAGTGACCAATGCCACCATACTGCCCGCAATCATGTAACTGCTCCTGCCGGAAAAAGAGAGCGGTAATGGTACTGGGGGCATCGGCCTTGCACAAGCGAAGCAGGCGGGCGGAGCATTCCCCTCGGCGCCTTATTTCGCTACCCTTGATGCTTTGATCGGTGCAGCGCGGCCCGCCGGGCCGTCGACCTTGCTCCCCGCCAGCGTCCACGACCTCGCATGCGAGCCCCGGGCCCTGCCGACAGGAGGCTTTCGCCCGTCCTGTGCCGACCGCTCATCGCTTTAGGAATGCTGCATGTCCACCCCCACCGTCCGCGAACAATTCCTTGTCATCAGTGCCCTGGGCCCGAACCCCATGGAACTGGCCAACGTCCTCAGCCGCGCTGCGTTCGAGAACCGCTGCGCGGTGGTCACCTCGCGCCTGAGCCGCCACGGCGAGACCAGCGCCCTGGTACTGCAGGTTGGTGGCAGCTGGGACGCCCTGGCACGCCTCGAAGCCATGCTGCCGGGCCTGGGCAAGAAGCACGGCCTGACCCTGGACGTGGTGCGCAGCGCCGACCAGGAAGTGCGCCCGCAGGCCCTGCCCTACGTCGCCTACGTCAGCGCCGCCTACCGGCCGGACATCATCAACGAGCTGTGCCAGTTCTTCCTCGACCACCGCGTCGAGCTGGAAGCCATGACCTGCGATACCTACCTGGCACCGCAGACCGGCAGCAGCATGCTCAACGCCCAGTTCACCGTGATTCTGCCGGCCGGCACCCAGATCAGCTGGCTGCGTGACCAGTTCCTGGACTTTGCCGATGCCCTGAACCTCGATGCGCTGATCGAGCCATGGCGTCCACAGAACCCAATGTAAGGAAACCGACCATGGCCGTAGCACTCGACCAACCCGTTGCCGACTTCCAGGCCCAGGCCACCAGCGGGCAAACCGTCAGCCTGGCCGAGCTCAAGGGCCGGCAGGTGGTGGTGTACTTCTACCCGAAGGACAGTACCCCGGGCTGCACCACCGAGGGCCAGGGTTTTCGTGACCAGCACGATGCCTTTGCCGCAGCCAACACCGTGGTGTTCGGCGTGTCGCGCGATGGCATCAAGTCGCACGAGAACTTCAAGGCCAAGCAAGGCTTCCCGTTCGAGCTGATCAGCGACAAGGACGAAGCCCTGTGCCAGCTGTTCGATGTGATCAAGCTGAAGAAGCTGTATGGCAAGGAATATATGGGCGTTGACCGCAGCACCTTCCTGATCGACAAGGACGGTGTGCTGCGCCACGAATGGCGCGGGGTGAAGGTGCCCGGGCATGTGGATGCAGTACTGGCTGCTGCCCAGGCCCTGAACAAGGCTTGAGATCGTTGGGGGCGCTTTGCGCCCCTTTCGCGACACAAGGCCGATCCTACAGGAAATCGCGTATCCCTGTAGGAGCGGCCTTGTGTCGCGATGGGCTGCAAAGCAGCCCCAAAATTACAGCATCGGTGACACACTAGGCTCCTGCCGCGGCCAGGCATCCAGCACGGCCTTGATCAAGGTCGCCAGCGGGATGGCAAAGAAAATCCCCCAGAACCCCCACAACCCGCCAAACAGCAACACCGCGCAGATGATCGCCACCGGGTGCAGGCTCACCGCCTCGGAGAACAGCAGCGGCACCAGCACGTTGCCGTCCAGCGCCTGGATGATCGCGTACACCGTCATCAGGTAGATGAACTGGTCACCCCAGCCCCACTGGAACAATGCGATCAACGTCACCGGCACGGTCACCACAACCGCGCCCACGTAAGGCACCACCACCGACAGCCCCACCAGCAGCGCCAGCAACGCGGCGTAGTTGAGCCCCAGGCTGATGAAGGCGATGTAGGTGGCAATGCCGCAGATCAGGATCTCGATGCCCTTGCCGCGGATGTAGTTGGCGATCTGCCGGTTCATCTCGCTGCCCACCCGGTTCAGCAGGCTGCGCTGACGCGGCAGGTAGCCGCTGACCCAACGGCCGATCAGTTCGCGGTCCTTGAGAAAGAAAAACACCAGGATCGGCACCAGCACCAGGTAGATCATGGCGTTGACCAGTAGCGGCAGGCTCGATAGCGAGAAGGTCAGCGCCCACTGGCCGAACTTGCCGATTTCCCCGCGCACCGACTCGATGGCATGCAGCACCTGCTCGTCCGACACCAGGTGCGGGTAGCGCTCGGGCAACAGCAACAACAGCGACTGCCACTTGCCGAGCATGCCCGGCAGTTCGTTGAACAGGGTGATCAACTGGTGCCACAGCAGCGGCACCAGCACCAGCATGAACACCGCCAACGCGCCCATGAACAGGGCGAACACCAGCATCACCGCCAACCGGGTGGGTACCCGCAAGCGCTCCAGGGCATTGACCAGCCCCTGCATCAGAAACGCCAGCACCATGCCCGCCAGCACCGGCGCAAGCATGCCACCGAGGGTGAGTACCGCAGTAAAAGCCAGGAACAACAGGACCGCCAGCACCACCGCTTCCTCATCGGAGAAGTAGCGCTGCATCCAGTCGCGAAGCACTTTGAACATTGACGATCCTTGGAAAGACTCAGGCCTTGCGTAGCCAGTAAGTGTAGGTACCGGCCTCGGCCGTTTCCCGCAGCAGGGTATGACCGGCCAACTGGGCAAAAGTGCGGAAGTCGCGCTGGGAGCCGGCGTCGGTGGCGATTACCTTGAGCACCGCGCCGCTGGCCAGGCGGTTGAGTTCCATCTTGGCCTTCAGCAGCGGCAAAGGGCAATTCAGCCCGCTGGCGTCCAGTTCGGCGTCACAGGTCAGGGTTTCACTCATTGCGGGGCTCTCCAAAGGCATTGCCAGGCTGTATCTGGATTTGGCCGGCTAGGATAGCGCCACTGGTCGCCAACGTGTGAGCCCGCTACAGTAGGTATCTTTGACCGACGCGAGCTTCATGCATGAATCTACTGCGCCCTACCCTGCTGACGCTGGCCTGCCTGTTGGCCCTTCCTGGCCATGCTGACGACCTGCCATCACTGGGTGATGCCAGTTCCGCGATCGTCTCGCCGCAACAGGAGCACCAGCTCGGCCGTGCCTGGCTGAGCCTGCTGCGCGGCCAGGTCAACCAGCTCAACGACCCACAGCTGAAGGACTACGTCGAGACCAGCGTGTATCGCCTGGCCGAAACCAGCCAGCTGCAGGACCGCCGCCTGGAATTCATCCTCATCGATAGCCGCGAGCTCAACGCCTTTGCCGCCCCGGGCGGCATCGTCGGGGTAAACGGCGGGCTGTTCCTCAACGCCCAGACGGAAGGCGAGTACGCCTCGGTACTGGCCCACGAACTGGCGCACTTGTCGCAGCGCCACTTCGCCCGCGGCGTCGAGGCCCAGCAGCGCATGCAACTGCCGATGATGGCGGCGCTGCTGGCCGGTATCGTGCTGGCGGCCGGTGGCGGCGGTGATGCCGGTATCGGTGTGATCGCCGGCACCCAGGCGGCGGCGATCCAGGAACAGCGGCGCTTCTCGCGGCAGAACGAACAGGAAGCCGACCGTATCGGCATCCAGAACTTGGAAAAGGCCGGCTACGACCCACGCAACATGCCGACCATGTTCGAGCGCCTGGCCCGGCAGTACCGCTACGACGCCAAGCCGCCGGAATTCCTGCTGACTCACCCGGTAACCGAGTCGCGTATCGCCGACACCCGCAACCGTGCCGAGCAGGCCCCCAAGGGCGGCGTCGAGGACAGCATGCGCTACCAGTTGATCCGTGCCCGGGTGGCGCTTACCTACGAAGGCACCCCGGGGCTGGCGGCCAAACGCTTCCGCGCCCAGCTGGACGAAGACCCCAAGCTGGACGCCGCGCGTTACGGCCTGGCCCTGGCGCAGATCAAAGGTGGCCAGCTGAACGAGGCGCGCGAGCTGCTAAAGCCGCTGCTGGCCAAGGCGCCCAACGACATTACCTACAACCTGGCGCAGATCGACCTGGACATCACCAACAACCGCCTGGCGGATGCGCAGCAGCGTGCTGAACGCATGCAGGGGCTGTACCCGGGCAACTACCCGCTGAAGCAGGTGCGTGCCGATCTGCTGGTGAAACTGAACAAGCCCGCCGAGGCGGAAAAGGTGCTGAACGAACTGGTGAAGAGCCGGCCGGATGACCCGGACGTGTGGTACGACATGGCCGAAGTGCGGGGCCTTTCAGGAAATACCATTGGCTTGCACCGGGCGCGGGCAGAGTACTTCACCCTGGTGGGCGATTTCGACCAGGCGATCCAGCAGCTGGATTACGCCAAGCGCAGGTCGGGCGCAAACTTCCCGCTGGCAGCACAGATTGACCAGCGCCAGCGCGAGATCATGGAGCAGCAGCGCATGGTTCAGGAAATGATGGGGCGCTGAATATTGAGGGAGCGCTTCGCGCTCCATTCGCAGCACAAGGCTGCTCCTACAAGGGAATGTGATCTCTTGTAGGAGCAGCCTTGTGCTGCGAATGGGCCGCAGAGCGGCCCCAGCAATCTCAGGCGTTACCGGACAACTTCAGGCGCGCTGCCTGGGTAAAGTCCAGCATCCGGTTCAACGGCTTGATCGCCTTCGGCACCAGCGCCGGGTCGACAAAGATCTCGTTCGTGCCATTACGCAGGCAATCCAGCACACGCTCCAGGGTGTTCATCGCCATCCACGGGCAGTGCGCGCAACTGCGGCATGCCGCGCCGTTACCGGCGGTGGGGGCTTCGACGAACTCCTTGTCCGGGCACAGCTGCTGCATCTTGTAGAAGATGCCGCGGTCGGTGGCGACGATGAAGGTCTTGTTCGGCAGGGTCTGGGCAGCCTTGATCAGCTGGCTGGTGGAGCCCACCGCGTCGGCCAGCTCGATCACCGCTTCAGGCGACTCGGGGTGCACCAGAATCGCCGCATCCGGATACAGCGCCTTCATGTCGGCCAACTGGCGCGACTTGAACTCTTCGTGAACGATGCAGGCACCGTCCCACAGCAGCATGTCGGCACCGGTTTGCTTCTGGATGTAGCGCCCCAGGTGCTGGTCCGGGCCCCAGATGATGGTTTCGCCGTTGTCCATCAGGCTTTCGACGATTTCCAGCGCGCAGCTCGAGGTCACCACCCAGTCGGCACGGGCCTTCACGGCTGCGGAAGTGTTGGCGTAAACCACCACGGTGCGCTCGGGGTGCTGGTCACAGAAGGCCGAGAACTCTTCCACCGGGCAGCCCAGATCGAGCGAACAGGTGGCCTCCAGGGTGGGCATCAGCACGCGCTTTTCCGGGGTTAGGATTTTCGCCGTCTCGCCCATGAAGCGCACACCGGCAACGATCACGGTTTCGGCCGGGTGGTTCTTGCCGAAACGGGCCATTTCCAGCGAGTCGGACACGCAGCCGCCGGTTTCTTCGGCCAGCGCCTGGATGACCGGGTCGCAGTAATAGTGGGCGACCAGCACGGCGTTCTGGGCCTTGAGCTCGGCAGCGATGGCCGCACGGTATTCGGCCTCCTGCTCGGCTGTCAGCGGGTTTGGCTGCTTGGCGTCGAGGTGGGCCTGAACCAACAGGCGTTCGGAAATCTGGGTCATGATCGCTGGACCTGCAGGCGCGTGCGCGCGTCAAATCGAGTGTATCACCCGGCCCTGACAGATCGGCTAAGGGTGCCGGACGGCACAAAGGCCGCCACGGCCCTCTGCGGGCGCGGATTATTATCGGAGGCCGAAGGCTACAGACAATCCAGCGAATTCTAAAGTGGTTTTTGTGTTGCCTGTGCTGGCCCTATCGCCGGCAAGCCAGCTCCCACAGGATCACTACTGCCAGCAACATTTGTGCAATCCCTGTGGGAGCCGGCTTGCCGGCGATAGGGCCGGTACAGGCCTAGCCGATCAGCCCTGCGGAGACAGGGCCGCCAGCTGCGCCGCCATGAGCATGGCAAACTCTTCCACGGTCATCTTCTTGCCGTTGAAGTCGACCATGCCGTCGGCATAGTGCAGGCTGCTCACCACATCATTGCCCTGCACGGTGGCCATGCCGCTCTGCAGCGCCATCATGCCGACCATTTCCCCGGCCTGGCTCGATTGCATGGCGATGGCCTGGGCGTCGGTCTGGCCATCCAGCAGTGCCTGCAAGGTTGCCAGGTCACCGATCATCGGCTTGGACAACGACAGCTTGCTCTTCACCTCGGTGATCAGTTGCTTGCTCAACTGGTCAGGCGGCAGGTCGAAGCTGGCCGGGGCGGCGAAGCCCATCGACAGGTCGAAGCGGCTTTCACCATTGGCAGTCCTGAACGACAGGTTTTCCACCGCCACCCGGGGCTTGGCAGCCAGCAGTTTCTGCAGCTCGCCCTGGAACCTTGCCTTCTCCTCATCGTCCATCTGGATTTCCGGCACCGGCTGGCCAGCGGCAGCTGCGGCCTCGAATTCCGGCAGATGCGCCTGGTACCACGTCGACAACGCCTGTAGCGCCGGCGCGTTGACCGACGTGATGCTCACCGCCATCTGCGCCTTGCCCACCGCACGGCCATCCCAGGTGATATCCCCGACCTTGTACTCCACGCGGCCACCCACGGTATCCGGGCCCTCAAGGGTTTGCAGGGCGTTCTGCTCCAGCCCCTTGACCACCAGCACCTGCTGTTTCGGCCCTAGGGTGACCTTGGTTTCGGCCAGCGCCAGGTCGACGTTGCCCACGTAGATGGCCTCGTGCGCGGTGGCCGCCAGTTGGCCGCCGACCTTCAGCCCATTGAGCTCGAAGGTGGCAGGCGGCTGGTCATCGCGTACCAGTTTCATCACGAACCGATCGGCCTGGCCGTGGAAGCTCGAGGCCTTGCCTTCCTGATCACCACTGACTTGCAGTTGCATGCCCGAGAAGTCGAGGCTGTTGCCATCCGCTTGGTCGAGCTTGACCGGGGCCAGGTGCACCTGGCTGACCACATTGCCGTCGTAGCCCAGGCTGGTCTGTGCGCTGACCGGGGCCTGCTCGCCCGCTGCGGCGAACCACGGCGCGGTGGCGTCGTCCTTCTGCAACGTGCTGTTGCTGACTGCCAGCACCGGCATCAGCTTCAGTGCCTTTACCCGCGACCAGGGGAACGGGCCGTGCTCGATCTGGTCGGTCACGCCAACGTCGAAACTCACCACTTCGCCTTCGCCCAGGTTGATATCGCGGGCCTTGAGCCGGTACTGGGCGGTACTGCTGAAGAAATGCTGCTCCAGCGATACCCGTTCGATGCTCATGCTGCCACCGGTACTCACCAGGGCCTTCTTGAGTTCCGCGTTGCTGCGGACCAGGGCGTTGTCCAGCTCCGCAGGCAGCTGCTTGCCGGTGTACCAGGCGCCAGCGGTGGTTGCGACGGCGATGGCGATAGCCAGGCCGGAAAGGATGCCAACTGATTTCTTCATGAATAGAACCGATTGCTGTCCATATGGGCTTCGTAGGCGGCCAAGGGCCACACAGGACGCCAAGAGTACCACTGCCGCCCAGCCCTGGCGCTGGCCAGGCTCGAGAAATCCGGTTTTTGGGAAACGCCTGACAGACCTGCCAAGGGAGACGGGCATTCGTTAATTTTTGCGAACACCAAAATTGATCACAACCGCAAAAAAACGCGCAAAAACCGAACAAAACCCCACTTTAATCGATAAGTATTTCAATCCAGCAACATCTTGTCATGTTTAACTTGACACTAAGCTACCCATCGTTTTTTATTTTCACCACTTTGCGCGCTCCCCCGCGCCCCCGCTGCTCCAACAATAAAGGTGAACAACATGGAGCCCACCCGCTCGCCCTTGCCGCATGCGCAGTACACCGTGCCCGCCGTTTACGCCCAGCCGCAGGAGCCATGCCAGCATGCAGCCTGACCACAGCGCTTCCGGCAACGGCCAACTCCGTAAAACCCTGCGTCTCTGGCACGTTATCATCATCGGTCTGGCCTACCTGACCCCGATGACCGTGTTCGACACCTTCGGCATCGTTTCCGGTATAACTGCCGGCCACGTACCCAGCGCCTACATCCTGGCACTGGCGGGGATCCTGTTCACCGCCGTGAGCTACGGCACCCTGGTAAGGCGCTTCCCGCAGTCGGGCTCGGCCTACACCTACACCCAGCGCGCGATCAACCCGCACGTCGGCTTTCTGGTCGGCTGGTCGTCGTTGCTGGACTACCTGCTGCTGCCAATGGTCAACGCCTTGCTGGCCAAGCTGTACCTTTCGGCCATGTTCCCGGAAGTACCGGAATGGATGTGGGTGGCAGGCTTCGTAACCCTGATCAGCCTGATCAACATGCGCAGCGTGAACCTGGTGGCGCACTTCAACCTGCTGTTCGTGGCCGTGCAGGTGGCGATCATCGCCGTGTTCATCTACCTGTGCGTGCGCGGCCTGGACCAGGGTGAAGGGCTAGGTACCGCCTGGAGCCTGCTGCCGTTCGCCGACAATCAGACCCAGCTCAGCGCCCTGGCCGCCGGTGCGACCATCCTGTGCTTCTCGTTCCTCGGCTTCGACGCGGTGACCTGCCTGTCCGAAGAAACCCGCGACCCGGGCAAGACCATCCCTCGCGCGATCTTCCTCACCGCCCTGATTGGCGGCCTGGTGTTCATCACCGTGTCGTACTTCATCCAGGCCTACTTCCCGACCATGTCCCGTTTCCACGACCAGGAAGCAGCACTGCCGGAAATCGCCCTGTACGTCGGCGGCAAGCTGTTCCAGTCGATCTTCATCGCCTGCACCGTGATCAACACCATCGCCTCGGGCCTGGCCTCGCAGACCAGCGTGTCGCGCCTGCTGTACGTGATGGGCCGCGACAATGTGATCCCGGCCAGCCTGTTCGCCCGCCTGCACTCGCGTTACAAGACGCCAGTGCTGAATATTGCGGTGGTGGGGCTGATTTCACTGTCGGCGATCTTCTTCGACCTGGTTACCGCCACCTCGATCATCAACTTCGGTGCGCTGGTCGCGTTCAGCTTCGTCAACCTGTCGGTGATCAACCACTGCTACCTGCGCGAAGGCAAGCGCCAGGGCCTGGCCAACCAGCTGACATACCTGGTGGCACCCACCATCGGCTTCTGCATCATCGTCTCGCTGTGGCTGGACCTGAACGCACACTCGCTGCTGTTCGGTGGCGTCTGGGCACTGCTCGGCCTGCTGTACCTGGCCTGGCTGACCAAAGCCTTCAGGGACTCTCCGCCCAACTACATCGCTGAATGACCCATGCTGCCGACAACGCCCGCGCCTGATCGCGGGCGTTGCATTTGCTCGAAAAGGAAAGCCCTCATGCCGCTGCGTCGCCTCTCCATCCAGTGGAAGATCACCCTGCTCGCCGGCCTCTGCCTGCTGGCCATCGTCGCCCTGCTGGTAACCACATCGCTGGCCCAGGCGCGGCGCAGCGCGGCTTTGGTCAACCAGGCCAATACCGAAATGCTCGACAGCAGCGCACGCCTGCGCCTGCAGGCCCATGCCGAAACCCAGGCCCTGCGCATCCAGCGCTATTTCATGGACGCCTACCAGTACGGCAATGGCTTTGCCCGCCTGGTGCAGGTGCTCAAGGCCCGTGGCGGCAACGACCTGCGCGCCGAACTGACGCGCCAGGCCCGTGCCAGCCTGGCGGGCAACCCGGATGTGATCGGCCTGTACCTGGTGTTCCAGCCCAACGCCCTGGACCCGGACAGCCAGTACCTCGGCCAGGATGCATTGGGCAGCAATGAGAGCGGGCGCTTCTCGCTGTACTGGTCACAACCCCGCCCCGGCACCCTGGAGCTTGAAGCCATGCCGGAGTCGATGCTCGGAGACGCCAGCATCGGCAGCAACGGCGTGGCGAAGAACCGCTGGCTGACCTGCCCGCAGGACACCGCCAGAACCTGCATGCTCGAGCCATATCTCGACGAGGTGAATGGCCGCCAGGTACTGATGACCAGCATCGCCCTGCCGCTGCAGGAGCACGGCAAGGTGGTCGGCGTGGTCGGTCTGGACATCGGCCTGGCCAACCTGCAGCAGTTGAGCGTGGATGGCCGCCGGGAGCTGTTCGACGGCCAGGGCCAGGTCAGTATCGCCAGCGCGGCCGGTTTGCTGGCCGGCAACAGCCGCGACGACAGCAAGCTCGGCGAGCCGATGGACAAGGCGGTAGCCGACGGCCTGCTGCGTGTTGCCCACCCGTTCACGCCAATCCCTGATGCAGCCCCTTGGCAGGTATTGCTGGAACTGCCGGAAAGCGTGCTGCAGGCGCCTGCCGTCGCCCTCAACCAGCGCCTGGATGCGCACAACCACA
The DNA here is from genome assembly GCF_013305685.1 of Pseudomonas sp. 13159349. NCBI lineage: Bacteria > Pseudomonadati > Pseudomonadota > Gammaproteobacteria > Pseudomonadales > Pseudomonadaceae > Pseudomonas > Pseudomonas sp. 13159349. The sequence goes on from NZ_CP045553.1 coordinate 4,537,510, forward strand.
GCGCCAACCTCACCAGCCTGCTGGTTGGTCTGGGCGCTGCGGTAGTCGGTTTGCTGCTGGTGTGGCTGACCGCACGCGGGGTGACCCGGCCAATCCTGGCCGTGGCCGCGCGCCTGGAAGACATCGCCAGCGGCGAAGGCGACCTTACCCGCCGCCTGGAGTATGCCCGCCAGGACGAACTGGGCCAGCTTACCGGTTGGTTCAACCGCTTTCTCGACAAGCTGCAGCCAGTCATAGCCCAGGTCAAAGGCTCACTGCAGGAAGCCCGCGGAACCGCCGACCAGTCGGCAGCCATCGCCAGCCAGACCAGCACCGGCATGCAGCAACAGCACCGCGAAATCGAACAGGTGGCCACCGCCGCCAATGAAATGAGCGCCACCGCCCTGGATGTCGCCCATAACGCCTCGCAGGCGGCCCAGGCCGCACGCGCTGCCGACCAAGCCAGCCGCGAGGGCCTGCAGCTGATCGACAGCACCCGGCAGGGCATCGACCGCCTGGCCGCTGGCATGAACACCGCCATGGACGAGGCGCGCGCGCTGGAAGGCCGCAGCGGGCAGATCGGATCGGTGCTGGAAGTGATCCGCACCATTGCCGAGCAAACCAACCTGCTGGCGCTCAACGCCGCCATCGAAGCCGCCCGTGCAGGCGAAGCCGGGCGTGGTTTTGCCGTGGTGGCAGATGAAGTGCGTGGTCTGGCCCAGCGTACCCAGTTGTCGGTGGAGGAAATTCGCCAGGTCATCGAAGGCTTGCAGCAAGGCACCCAGGATGTGGTGGGCGCGATGCAGGAAGGCCAGCGCCAGGCCCAGGACAGCGCCGCGCGGATGGAACAGGCGCTGCCGGCGCTACAACGTATTGGCGAGGCAGTGGCAGTGATCAGCGACATGAACCTGCAGATTGCCTCGGCGGCTGAAGAGCAGAGCGCAGTAGCCGAAGAGGTGAACCGCAATGTGGCTGGCATTCGCGATGTGACCGAATCGCTGGCAGGCCAGGCCGATGAGTCAGCGCGGATCAGCCAGGCCCTGAACCGGCTGGCCAACCAGCAGCAGGCGCTGATGGAGCAGTTCCGCGTCTAACCTGTCAGGGCCAGTGCGCCTTCTTCGCGGGCATGCCCGCTCCCACAGGAAATGCCCAGCCCTTCGGGGTGGCGCCATACCCTGTGGGAGCGGGCGAGCCCGCGAAGAGGCCCCAACAGGCAATACAGCATTATTGATTTTATCGAGTACAACCTATGCAAAACCCGACTCGCCCCACCTTCTTCGACATCAGCAGCGAACAGGGCCTGTTACGCACCTCGATCGCCGTCACCCTGTTCATCGCCGTCATCGGCATCGCCTTCGGCCTGGCCTCCGGCTCGTTCTCCATCGTGTTCGACGGCGTCTATTCGCTGGTCGATGCCAGCATGAGCGGGCTGTCGCTGGTGGTGGTCAGGCTGATTACCGCGCATACCACCAGCGTGCAGATGTCACGCAAGTTGCGCGAGCGCTTCACCATGGGCTTCTGGCACCTGGAGCCGATGGTGCTGGCGCTCAACGGCATCCTGCTCAGCGGAGTGGCCATCTATGCGCTGATCAACGCCGTCAGCAGCCTGCTGCAAGGCGGGCGCCACCTGGAGTTCGGCATCGCCATGGTCTACGCGGTGCTGACCGTGATCGCCTGCGTGACCATCGCTGTTGTCGAGGCCCGCGCCAACCGCAAGCTGGGCTCGGACTTCGTGCGCATGGACGTCAAGGGCTGGGTGATGTCGGCCAGCATCACCGCCGCGCTGCTGATCGCCTTCTGCTTTGGCTATGCGGTGCAAGGCACATCGCTGGAGTGGGTGTCGCCGTATATCGACCCGGCGGTGCTGGCGCTGGTCTGCCTGGTGATCGTGCCGTTGCCGATGTCGGTGGTGCGCCAGGCCCTGTCGGAAATTTTCCTGGTGACCCCTGGCGACCTCAAGCTGCACGTGGATGAAGTCGCCAAGGCCTTCGTCGCACGCCATGGGTTGCAGTCGTACCGCGCCTATGTGGCCAAGGTCGGGCGCTCGCGGGAGATCGAACTGTATTTCATCGTGCCGAAGGCCATGGCCGCGAAAACCATCGATGAATGGGATGCGTGGCGCAACGAGATCGGTGATGCCGTGGGTGGTGAAGGGCCGGACCGCTGGCTGACGGTGGTGTTTACCGGGGATCCGGAGTGGGCAGAGTAAGACATCTGGAGTCTGCACAGCCCCCTGTAGGAGCGGCCTTGCGCCGCGATCGGGCTGCGCAGCAGCCCCAGGGCTTCAGCAAAAACGCACAAATTGCTGGGGCTGCTACGCAGCCCGATCGCGACGCAAGGCCGCTCCTACAAGCAATCGCGTAAACCGAGCAATAAAACTCGGCCAACGGAAAACGAAAAAGCCCGCCACCGTTGCCGGTAGCGGGCTTTGACGTACTGCATATGGTGGGTCGTGTAGGATTCGAACCTACGACCAATTGGTTAAAAGCCAACTGCTCTACCAACTGAGCTAACGACCCGTTGGATGGCGCGTATAATACTGATTTCTAACGGGAAATCAACACCCCATAAACTTTTTTCAAAAGTACCGCGTCGGGTCTTCGACACCAGCTGCCTTGAAGCCGTCGGCACGCAGGCGGCAGCTGTCGCATTTGCCGCAGGCACGGCCGTCATCATCAGCCTGGTAGCAGGAAACGGTCAGGCTGTAATCCACACCGCGAGCCATGCCGGCCTGCACGATCTGCGCCTTGCTCAGGTTCTGCAGGGGCGCCTGGATACGGAAGCCCTGCCCTTCGACGCCGGCTTTGGTCGCCAGGTTGGCCATGCGTTCGAAGGCTTCGACGAACTCGGGGCGGCAATCGGGGTAGCCGGAGTAATCCACGGCGTTCACACCAATGAAGATGTCGCGGGCTTCCAGCACCTCTGCCCAGCCCAGGGCCAGGGACAGGAACACAGTGTTGCGCGCCGGCACGTAGGTGACCGGGATGCCTTCACCCGGGGTTTCCGGTACGTCGATGCTGCTGTCGGTCAATGCCGAGCCACCGATGCCGTCAAGGTTCAGGCCAATCACCTTGTGCTCGACCACGCCCAAGTCACGGGCAACGCGGGCGGCGGCGTTCAGTTCGGCGCGGTGGCGCTGGCCGTAGTCGAAACTCATGGTGTAGCAGCTGTAGCCTTCGGCCTTGGCCATGGCGACCACGGTGGCCGAGTCCAGGCCGCCGGACAGCAGGATTACTGCGCGTTTGTCGGTCATGTGTACTTGCTCCTCAATCAACGTCCGGGTTCGTCGTTCCACAGCAGCTTGTGCAGCTGCAGCTGGAAGCGTACGGGCAGGTTGTCGGCGACGATCCAGTCCGCCAGCTCGCTGGCGTTCACCTGGTGGTGGCTGGGCGAGAACAACACCTCGCCGGCACGCTCGGCCAGGTTGTACTGGATCAGTTTGGAGACCGCCCAGTCATAGTCCTCACGGGAACAGATGACGAACTTGACCTGGTCGTTGCGGGTCAGCTGCTCGATGTTCTCGTAGCGGTTACGGTGCGACTCTTCGGAGCCTGGGGTCTTCAGGTCGACCACGCGGCTGACGCGGGTGTCGGTGCCGGCAATATCCAGCGCGCCGCTGGTTTCCAGCGACACTTCGTAACCGGCGTCACACAGGCGCTGCAACAGCGGCAAGGCGTTGGGCTGGGCCAATGGCTCGCCGCCGGTGACGCAAACGTAGCGCGGCTTGAAGCCGGCGACCTGCTCAAGGATCGAATCGAGGGTGCGAACGGTGCCGCCACTGAAGGCATAGGCACTGTCACAGTACTGGCAGCGCAGGGGGCAACCGGTGAGGCGCACGAATACCGTGGGCAACCCAGCCGTTCGCGTTTCACCCTGCAAGGAGTAAAAGACTTCGGTGATGCGTAATGTGTCTTGCATGCTCGCCACGGGCGTGACAGCTAAACAGGCTGCCCGCCTCCGTCAGGCACTGTCGCGGACTCGACATAGCGTTATCCGCAGCAGCGTGTTTACGAAAAAAGGGCATTGATTCTAACGAAAAAACCCGCGACAAGCGCGGGTTTCTTTCAAACGTAACTGCCTAGAGCTTTTGCAGGTCACGCTGGGCCAGTTGCGCGGCCGAGGTGCCAGGGTACTGGGTAATGACCTGCTGCAGGATACCCTTGACCTTGTCGGTGTGGCCCATGCGGCGCTCGACGTCGGCCAGCTTGTACAGCGAATCCGGCACCTTGCTGTGCTTCGGATACTTCTGGCTGACTTGGGCGAAGGCCTGGCTGGCAGCCGGCAGGTCGCCCTTGGCCAGGTTCACTTCCCCCAACCAGTACTGGGCATTGCCGGCGTACTGGCTGTTGGGGTACTTGCGCAGGAAGGCGTTGAACGCCTGGCTGGCCTTGTCGAAGTCTTTCTGCTTGATCAGGTCGAAAGCGGCATCGTAGTAGAGCTTTTCTTTCGCCGGATCACCGGGCTCGCTACTGGCGGCCGGTTGTTGAGCAGCAGCACCTGCTGCTGCATCGGGGGCGGCATTGGATGCACCACCACCGGAGGAATTGTCAGGGGTCGCGGCAGGCGCGGCGCCACTGTTGATGCGACGGTCCAGGTCCTGGTAACGCTCCAGGTTTTCCTGCTTCATGCGCGACACATCGTTCTGCAGTTCTTCGATGATGCCTTGCTGGCGGGAAAGCTGATCCTGCATCTGTTGCAGCTGCATGAACAGCTGGCCCTGTGCAGAGGCAGGGGCCGAAGCCCCTGACCCGGCATAGGCGCCGCTCGTGCCATAACCCGCAGGCGGATAGCTGCCTGCGTTGTCATCAACTACAGGGACCTCAGCCCAGGCCGCAAGCGGCAGGCTGAGTGCGAGGACGGTTACTACACGGCGGCCCATACGCATGAGAACTTACTTACGCAGTTCTACGCGACGGTTCTGAGCCCAGGACTGCTCGTCGTTGCCAGTGGCAACCGGACGCTCTTCACCGTAGGAGACCAGTTCCAGCTGAGCAGGGGAAACGCCCTGCAGAACCAGGTAACGCTGAACGGCCTTGGCACGACGCTCACCCAGAGCCATGTTGTACTCGCGGGTGCCGCGCTCGTCGGTGTTGCCTTCCAGGACAACGCGGTTGCCGTTGGCTTTCAGGTCCTTGGCGTGAACGTCCAGGGCGCGCATGGCTTCTGGCTTCAGGTCCGAGCTGTCGTATTCGAAGTAGAAGGTGGTGATTGCGCGCAGGGCAGCTTCTTCGCTCAGGGAGCCGTCAACAGCGCCAGTGTTGGCACCGTAGCCAGCATTCGGATCTACAGCAGCGCCTTCGCCTGCGTTGTCACCGCCCTTCGAGGAGCAACCTACAGCTACGGCCATGGCCAGAGCCAGCGCAGCAAATTTACCAAACTTCAGCATTTCCATCGTGAAACTCCTAATGAAACCCCAGTGTGTTAAGCAAAAGTATTACGCCGCAATCAGTTCAGGTAAGGGGACCAGGACGGTTCTCTGACTTCGCCTTGAGCGGTAGGAAGTGGGAGCCTCACGCGGCCATTAAGCGACACGAGCATCAAGACTCCCCGGCCCTGCTGGCGGGTGGCGTAGATTAGCATGGTGCCGTTTGGCGCAACAGTGGGAGACTCATCAAGACTCGTTTCAGAGAGAATCTTTACACTTCCGCGTTGCAAATCCTGGGCCGCAACTTTGAAGTTGGTGAAGCCCTGCTGGCGATGGATCATCACCAGGGTCTTTTCGTCCGCCGACAGTTTCGGGTTGGCGTTGTAGTTACCCACGAAAGTTACACGCTCGGCACCACCGCCACCGACCGACTGCTTGTAGATCTGCGGCTTGCCGCCACGGTCGGAGGTGAAGTACAGAGTGTTGCCATCCTTGCCCCAGAACGGCTCGGTGTTGATGCCCGGGCCAGCGGTGACACGGCTGATTTGACGCGAAGCCACGTTCATCACGTAGATGTCCGGGTTGCCGTCCTTCGACAGCACGAATGCCAGGCGCGTGCCGTCCGGCGACCAGGCTGGCGCACCGTTCAGGCCTTCGAAGTTGGTGACCTGCTCGCGGCGACCGGTATCGATGTGCTGGACGAAGATGCGCGGACGCTTCTGCTCGAACGAGACATAGGCGATGCGCTTGCCATCCGGTGCAAAGCGTGGCGACAGGATCGGCTCGCGCGATTGCAGCAGGGTGACCGCACGTGCACCGTCATAGTCCGAACGCTGCAGGGTATAGCGGGTGTTGTTGGTGGAGAAGCGCTCGGCCGTCACGTACAGCATGCGGGTGGAGAAAGCACCCTTGATGCCGGTGAGCTTCTCGAACGACTGGTCGGCAATGTAGTGCGCCATGTCGCGCAGCTGGTCGACGCTGCCCGCCACGCTACCGGTCAGCACTTGCTGCTCGGTGGCGACGTTGAACAGCGCGTACTGCACCTGCAGGCGACCGCCCGACGGCACGATGCTGCCGACCATCACGTACTGCGCACCCAGCGCTTTCCAGTCACGGAAGATCACTTCGCTGGCCTGCGACGGCTGGCTGATCATGTTCTGCCGCGGAATCGGCGAGTAGTAGCCGGAGTTGCGCAGGTCGTTGCCGATGATGTCGGCCATGTCTTCCGGCAGCACGCTGCCGCCCTGCAGACCGAACGGCACTACCGCGATGGGCGTGGCCCGGTCGCTGCCGCTGGTGACCAGGATGTTCTTTTCCTCTGCAACGGCCATGCCTGCCACGCAGCACAGCATGACCAGCAGTCCTCTCAGACGTTTAATCACAACGCTAGATCCTCAGGTGTAAATGTCATCTTGAACGAACGATATTGGTTGAAATCGCTCGGCTTCATACCCTGCATCTCGGTCAGACGACCGATGTTCTTCACTGCTGCCACCGCCGAGCTGTCGTACGGGCCGTCACCACTGGACCGGGCCACGCTGACGCTGGTGATGGTACCGTCCGGCAACATGTTGATCTGCAGGACCACCGTCATGCCCTTGCGCGCGGAAGGCGGACGAGCCCAGCCCTCGGCCGCGCGCATGCGGATCAGGTCGTCGAAGTCGCCGGCCACCTGGTCACCCTGCTCGTCGGCCAGCGCCTGCTGCCGTTCGGTGGTGTCGGACAACAGCTCGGCCAGGGCCTGGGCTTTCTTGTCTTCCGCCGCCTTGCGGGCCGCTTCCTGTGCCTTTTTCTTCTGGGCATCTGCAGCGGCCTTTTTCTTGGCCTCTTCAGCTGCCTTCTTCTTCGCTTCCTCGGCCGCCGCTTTCTTCTTGGCGTCCTCGGCGGCTTTCTTCTTGGCCTCTTCGGCTGCCTTTTTCTTGGCATCCTCGGCGGCTTGTTTCTTCGCCTCTTCAGCGGCCTCTTTCTTGGCCTCTTCCTCGGCTTTTTTCTTGGCTTCTTCCTCGGCCTTCTTCTTGGCGATGTCGGCCTGCTGCTTCTCGGCAGCCTTCTTCGCCTCTTCAGCCTTCTTGGCTTCGGCTGCTTTCTTGGCCTCGGCGGCCTTGGCGGCTTCGGCAGCTGCCTCGGCTTTCTTGGCTTCGGCGGCCTCGCGGGCCTCTTCGGCCTTTTGAGCAGCGTCGGCTTTCTTTTGTTCCGCGGCCTTCACGGCCTCCTGCTCGACCTTCTTCTGTTCCAGCTGCTCGACCTCGGTCTGACGCGAAGCGGTTTTCTTCGCTTCCCCCGCAATCTTCTGATTGGTCTGGGTGGTTGCCTGGCTCTTGGACTTGAGCTGGTACAGGGTAGCCTGGACGATCGGTTTGGATGGTGGCAGCTCAGGCGTCATGGCAAAACTGACGAACAGCAGGGCGAACACCAGCACATGCAGGCCGATGGCCCAGACACTGGGCCAGAAGTAGCTTTCCGAGGCGGATGGCTCTCGCTGTTGCATCAGGGCGCCTCGGTAATCAGGCCAACGTTACCGACACCGGCCTTCTGCAACCCGCCCATGGCACCCATGACCGCGCCATAGTCGACAGCCTTGTCGCCACGAATGAACACCTGGGTCTGCTTGCCCTGGTCACGGCCGGCGGCAATGATCTTGGTCACCGCGTCGGTCATGGCTGGCAAGGTCATGGCCTTGTCCATCTGCTTGTCGGTATCGACTTCGCTGCCGAGGTTCCAGTAGTAGGTCTTGTCGGCCTTGATGGAGATGGTGAGGATCTGGACGTTGTTGTCCTGCGGCAAGGCTTCACTGGAAACCTTGGGCAGGTCTACCTTGACGCCCTGGTTGAGCATGGGCGCCGTCACCATGAAGATGACCAGCAGTACCAGCATCACGTCGATGTAGGGCACCACGTTCATCTCGGCGACGGGCTTGCGTTTGTGGCGAACTCGGGCCATGGGCTTCTACCTGATTACTCTTCGCTGGTGTGCACTTTGCGGTGCAGGATCGCCTGGAACTCGTCGGCGAAGGTGTAGTAACGGCCGATCAGCACTTCGCTGCGCGCCGAGAAGCGGTTGTAGGCGATGACCGCCGGAATTGCCGCGAACAGGCCGATGGCGGTGGCGATCAGCGCTTCGGCAATACCCGGGGCGACCGTGGCCAGGGTGGCCTGCTGGGCGCTGGCCAGGCCGCGGAAGGAGTTCATGATGCCCCATACGGTACCGAACAGGCCGATGTACGGGCTGGTCGAACCGACGGTGGCCAGGAACGGCAGGCTCTGCTCGAGCTTTTCTTCCTCGCGCGAGATGGCTACGCGCATGGCACGGGCAACGCCCTCCATGACCGCGTCCGGGTCAACACCTGGCTGCTGGCGCAGGCGCGAGAATTCCTTGAAGCCGGCACGAAATACCTGCTCGACACCAGAATCCGGGTCTGGGTTACTGCCTGCCTGGCGGTACAGCTTGGACAGGTCGATGCCCGACCAGAAGCGCTCCTCGAAGGCATCCAGCGCACGACGACCGGCGCGCAGCATGGTGCTGCGCTGGAAGATCATGACCCATGAGGTGACCGAGGCGGCCACCAGGGTCAGCATTACCAGCTGTACCAACACGCTGGCATTGCTGACCAGACTCCACATGGAGGTATGGTCGACGACGTTAGCTTCCACGCTTATTCTCCTGCATTCGATTGAGTACCCGAGCCGTCCGCCGCAAAGGCGTCACGCAGCTCCGGGGGTATGGCTCGGGGTTTGAAAGTGTCGGCGCGCACGGCGGCCACCAGGAACTGCCCTTCACAGAGCAGCGTTTCATCCTTTTCCCGCCAGACCTGCTGCACGAAGCGCAGGCTGGCGCGATTGAGTTCAAGTACTTGCGCGGTAACCCGCAGCTCGTCGTCCAGCCGCGCCGGCGCGTGATAGCGCGCTTCGCTGGAGTGGACTACGAACAGCAGGTTGTCTTCGGCCAACTGCGCCTGGGAAAAGCCCAGGTGCCGCAGCCGCTCGGTACGCGCGCGCTCCATGAATTTCAGGTAATTGACGTAATACACCACGCCACCGGCATCGGTATCTTCGTAATAGACACGACAACGGTGTGCGAACGGTTCCAGGCCATTTTGCGCGCGCATACTCTAGTGCTTACTCCTCAGCTTGCCAATCCGCTATGGCAACTGTTTTTTCTTCATTAATGTCTTATTGCCAGCGCACCCTCGGCATGCCAGCGGTAGGACCACGAAAAGCCGTTTTCGATCTGTCACTCATCGCCCGTTTCGGAAAAATCACCACCCTCCCCCAGGCGCCCGGGCACGTTCAGGCCAAAGTGCAGGTAGGCATGCCGGGTGACCACGCGGCCGCGCGGCGTGCGCATGATGTAGCCTTGCTGGATCAGGTACGGCTCGAGCACGTCCTCGATGGTGTGGCGCTCTTCACTGATGGCTGCCGCCAGGTTGTCCACGCCGACCGGGCCACCGTCGAACTTCTCGATCATGGTCAGCAGCAGGCGGCGGTCGGAGTGGTCAAAGCCGCGCTCGTCCACGTCCAGCAGGTTGAGCGCCATGTCGGCCACGGCCTTGGTGATCTGGCCCTTGCCGCGCACTTCGGCGTAGTCGCGCACGCGGCGCAGCAGGCGGTTGGCAATACGTGGCGTGCCGCGGGCCCGGCGGGCGATCTCGTAGGCACCCTGGTCTTCGATGGCCAGGCCGAGGATGCCGGCCGAACGGCTGACGATGGTGGCCAGGTCCTTGTCGCTGTAGAACTCCAGGCGCTGGACGATACCGAAGCGGTCCCGCAGCGGGTTGGTGAGCATGCCGGCACGGGTGGTGGCACCGACCAGGGTAAACGGCGGCAGGTCCAGCTTGATCGAGCGGGCCGCAGGCCCTTCGCCGATCATGATGTCGAGCTGGAAATCCTCCATCGCCGGGTACAGCACCTCTTCGACGACCGGTGACAACCGGTGTATCTCGTCGATGAACAGCACGTCGTGCGGTTCGAGGTTGGTCAGCATGGCCGCGAGGTCGCCCGGGCGCTCGAGGATAGGCCCCGAAGTGCTCTTGACCGACACGCCCATTTCCTGGGCGATGATGTTGGCCAGGGTGGTCTTGCCCAGGCCGGGCGGGCCGAAGATCAGCGTGTGGTCGAGCGACTCGCTGCGGCCACGGGCGGCCTGGATGAACAGCGCCATCTGCTCGCGCACCACCGGCTGGCCGATGTACTCGTCCAGCCGCAGCGGGCGAATCGCACGGTCCTGGACTTCTTCACGGTCGCGGCCACTGGCGGCGATCAGGCGGTCGGCTTCGATCACTTGGTAATCATCCCTTTCAGGCTGCGACGAATCAGTTCCTCACTGCTCAGGCCGGCCTTGTCCTTGATCGCGGCGATTGCCTTGCTGGCTTCCTGCGGCTTGTAGCCCAGCGAAACCAGGGCGCTGACGGCATCGGCTTCGGCTGTGGATGCGCTGGCGACCGGCAGCGGCCCGTCGGAGACCAGGGTAAACATGGCCGGGGAGGTTTCCCAAGCCTTGAAGCGGTCCTTGAGCTCGACCAGCAGGCGTTCGGCGGTCTTCTTGCCGACACCGGGCACGCGCACCAGGGCCGAAGTATCCTGGGCCTGCACGCAGCGCACCAGCTCGTCCACTTCCAGCCCGGACATGAGCGCCAGGGCCAGCTTCGGCCCTACGCCGTTCAGGCGGATGAGCTCGCGGAACAGCTCGCGCTCACGCTTTTCGGCAAAACCGTAGAGCAGGTGAGCATCCTCGCGCACCACCAGGTGGGTGTGCACGGTTACGGGTTCGCCCACCTTGGGCAGACGGTACAGCGTGGTCATGGGAACTTCCAGTTCGTAACCTACGCCGTTGACGTCGATAATCAGGTGCGGCGGCTGTTTTTCCGCCAGGGTGCCGCGCAAACGTCCAATCACGTTCCGATCCTTCCTCTCGGGGAGCCGGTCAAAGACCGCTCAACCCTATCAGCAAATGCAGCGGGTGAACGCATCACCCGAACAAAATGTGTATCAGCGCATGAAGCGCCTACAGACGCAAGCGCCCGCCGCGCCGCCGTGCCGTGGCCAGGCCATGCGGCACCAGGCTGGAACGGGTGTGGGCGTGGCACAGGGCGATAGCCAGGGCGTCGGAAGCGTCGATCTGCGGCTTCTGCGTCAGTTTCAGCAGGTGCATGACCATCATCATCACCTGCTCCTTGTTCGCCCCACCGGTACCGGCTACCGCCTGCTTGACCTGGGTGGCGCTGTACTCGGCGATTTCCAGGCCGGCTTCGGCGGCTGCGACGATGGCCGCGCCACGGGCCTGGCCGAGTTTGAGCGCCGAGTCGGCGTTACGGGCCATGAACACCCGCTCGATGCCCATGGTTACCGGGCCGTGCTGGGCGATGATTTCACCCACGCCACGAAAAACGATCTGCAACCGTTCGTGCAGCTCGCCGCTGCCGGTGCGAATGCAGCCCGACGCCACGTACTCGCAACCACGGGCGGTCTGGCGTACCACGCCATAGCCGGTGATGCGCGAGCCGGGGTCGATACCAAGAATCAGAGTCATAGTGCCTGTCGAAAAATTGATGCATCTCTGCAAACTGTACCGGCCCTTTCGCGGGTAAACCCGCTCCCACAGGTACTGCACCGACTCTGAATGTGGTGCAGTACCTGTGGGAGCGGGTTTACCCGCGAAAGGGCCGGTACAGGCGCTGACAAACTTGAAGAACTGGCATGGATCGCCAGGACACGTTAGCCGAGGTTTTCCATGATCTCATCGGAAATCTGGGCATTGGAGTAGACGTTCTGCACGTCATCCAGGTCTTCGAGCATGTCGATCAGCTTGAGTACTTTCTCGGCACCGTCCTGGTCGAGTTCGGCGCTGGTGGTCGGCTGCATGACGATTTCAGCGTCAGCGGCCTTGAAGCCAGCCTCTTCCAGGGCATTGCGCACGGCGTAGAAGCTGTTGAACGAGGTGAACACGTCGAACGAGCCGTCGTCGTTGGCCACCACGTCGTCGGCATCGGCTTCCATCGCCGCTTCCATCAGCGCGTCTTCTTCCACGCCCGGAGCAAAGCTGATCTGCCCCTTGCGCTCGAACAGGTAGGCCACCGAACCGTCGGTGCCCAGGTTGCCACCACACTTGGTGAAAGCATGACGCACGGCGGCGGCAGTACGGTTGCGGTTGTCGGTCATGGCCTCGACCATGATCGCCACGCCACCCGGACCGTAACCTTCGTAACTGAGCTCTTCGACGTTGTCGCTTTCGTTGGTGCCGGCACCACGGGCCACGGCACGATCGATGATGTCGCGGCTCATGTTGGCGCCCAGGGCCTTGTCCAGCGCCAGGCGCAGGCGCGGGTTGGATGCCGGGTCAGCACCACCCTGCTTGGCAGCGACCGTCAGTTCGCGGATCCACTTGGTGAAGATCTTGCCTCTCTTGGCATCCTGGCGCTCTTTGCGGTGCTTGATGTTCGCCCACTTGGAATGACCAGCCATAACGACTCCGAATCCTTTGAATCACAAACAGCCCCGCCCCTGTAGGGGCGGGACGGGAAATTGCCTGCGCCGGAACGCAAAGGCGCATCCATGTGGATGCGCCCGGGGACTGCTTACTCGACCTTTGTCTGTTCGCGCAGTCGGATGTGCAGCTCGCGCAGGGCCTTGGCGTCGACCAGGCCAGGGGCCTGGGTCATGACGCACGCGGCGCTCTGGGTTTTCGGGAAGGCGATCACTTCACGAATCGACTGGGCACCGGTCATCAGCATGACCAGGCGATCCAGGCCGAAGGCCAGGCCACCGTGAGGCGGTGCACCGAACTTCAGGGCGTCGAGCAGGAAGCCGAACTTCTCTTCCTGTTCTGCCGCTTCGATGCCCAGCAGGCGGAACACGGCCTGTTGCATCTCTTTACGGTGGATACGGATCGAACCGCCACCCAGCTCGGTACCGTTCAGGACCATGTCGTAGGCACGGGACAGGGCCACGACCGGGTTGGCCTCGAGCTCTTCCGGGGTGCACTTCGGCGCGGTGAACGGGTGGTGCAGCGCGGTGAAGCTGCCGTCCTCGTTCTCTTCGAACATCGGGAAGTCGACCACCCACATCGGTGCCCACTCGCAGGTCAGCAGCTCGAAGTCGTGGCCCAGGCGGATACGCAGCGCGCCCAGGGCTTCGCTGACCACCTTGAACTTGTCGGCACCAAAGAACACGATGTCGCCGTCAACGGCGCCAACCCGGTCGAGGATGGTGTTGAGGTTGGCCTCGGGGATGTTCTTGACGATCGGCGACTGCAGGCCTTCGACACCCTTGGCGCGCTCGTTGACCTTGATGTAGGCCAGGCCCTTGGCACCGTAGATACCGACGAACTTGGTGTACTCGTCGATCTTGCTGCGCGGCATGCTGGCGCCGCCAGGCAGGCGCAGGGCGGTAACGCGGCACTTCGGATCGTTGGCCGGGCCGGCGAACACCTTGAAGTCGACATCCTTGAGCTGGTCGGCAACGTCGACCAGTTCCAGCGGGATACGCAGGTCCGGTTTGTCAGAGCCGTAGCGGCGCATGGCTTCTTCGAAGGTCATGTGCGGGAATTCGCCGAATTCCAGGTCCAGCACTTCCTTGAACAGCTTGCGGATCATGCTTTCGGTCAGGCCCATGATCTCGCTTTCATCGAGGAAGCTGGTCTCGATGTCGATCTGGGTGAATTCCGGCTGGCGGTCGGCACGCAGGTCTTCGTCACGGAAGCACTTGGCGATCTGGTAGTAGCGATCGAAGCCAGCGACCATCAGCAACTGCTTGAACAGCTGCGGCGACTGCGGCAGGGCAAAGAAGCTGCCGGCATGAGTACGGCTAGGCACCAGGTAGTCACGCGCGCCTTCCGGGGTGGCACGGGTCAGGATCGGCGTCTCGACGTCAAGGAAGCCGTTTTCGTCGAGGAAGCGACGGATGCTGCTGGTGATACGCGAACGCAGGCGCAGCTTGTCGGCCATTTCCGGGCGACGCAGGTCGATGAAACGGTAGCGCAGGCGGGTTTCTTCGCCGACGTCGGAGTATTCGTTCAGCGGGAACGGTGGGGTTTCCGCTTCGTTGAGCACGTTCAGCTGGTAGCCGAGGATCTCGATGGCACCGGAAGCCATGTTGGCATTCACCGCACCTTCAGGGCGCTTGCGGACCTTGCCGGTGATCTGCACGACGTATTCGCTGCGCACGCGGTCGGCAGCGGCGAAGGTTTCGGCGCGATCCGGGTCGAACACGACCTGGGCCATGCCTTCGCGGTCACGGATGTCGAGGAAGATCACCCCGCCGTGGTCGCGGCGACGATGGACCCAGCCGCAAAGGGTGACTTCCTGGCCGTCCAGGCTCTCGTTCAGTTGGCCGCAATAATGGCTGCGCATCATGATGGTGGTTTCGCTTCTCGTGATTCGTGTATTCGGTGGAGGCCTTGGCCGCCCGGAGAGGGCTAATACTGCAAGACCCGGTCACAGCATTCAACTCAGTCGGCCTTGTCGCCGCCTGCCAGATTCTTTTTCGCCCCGGTCTTGAAGTCGGTTTCGTACCAACCGTTACCGCTCAGGCGGAAGCCTGGCACCGACAGCAGCTTCTTCAGCGCCGGCGCCTGGCAGGCCGGGCAATCGGTCAGCGGCGCGGCGCTGATCTTCTGCAGCACTTCCATGCGGTGCTCGCAGGATGCACATTGATAGTCATAAAGGGGCATGGGTGTCTCTCGTCAACCACAACGCTGGCTGCCGGGGCAGCAAAAAGCGGGATTATATATGGTTAACAAGCACTGCGCAGCCCGCCAGGCGATCAGCGCACACTTGGCGGGTCCAGCAGCCAGGCGACGCAGATCACCCGGATCAGCCCGCTGAAGTTGCGCACCCCGCCTTGTCGCAGGTGCACCTCACGGTCCACATAGGACAGGACCGCACTGACCGAGCAGCGGTTGGCCGCGGCGATGCGCTCCAGGATACCCCAGTAGACGGCCTCCAGCCGCAGGCAGGTGGAAAAACCGTTGAGCCGCACCGAGCGTGACACGGGCTGGGTCTGCAACATGTCGAAATCCGCCTTGAACGGGTCGATGCACTGTTTACCCGGCCAACGCCCCTGGCCAGCCACACGCTTGCTTGCTTGCGTCATGCGCCACACTTCCTCGTCACAGGTACCAGGTGGCCTATGAAGCGCTGTTGGGCGAGCTTAAAGCAGCGGCAAAATCTTCCTGCACAAAATTGCGCAGGACCTGCAGGAGCGGCCTTGTGTCGCGATGGGCTGCGAAGCAGCCCCGGAAATTTGTGCAATGCGCTCAAACCGTGGGGCTGCTTCGCAGCCCATCGCGACACAAGGCCGCTCCTACAAGGGCCGGTACAGCGCTGGGTATCTACTTGCCGTCGAGCAGTACCCGCAGCATCCAGGCGGTCTTCTCGTGCACCTGCATGCGCTGGGTCAGCAGGTCGGCGGTCGGCTCGTCACTGACCTTGTCCACCACCGGGAAGATGCTGCGCGCGGTACGCACCACGGCTTCCTGGCCCTGCACCAGCTGGCGGATCATCTCGTCGGCATGCGGCACCCCTTCCTCCTCCTTGATCGAGGAGTGCCGCGCATAAAATGCATAGGACCCCGGTGCCGGGAAGCCCAGGGCGCGGATGCGCTCGGCAATCGAGTCGACCGCCAGCGCCAGTTCGTTGTACTGCTCTTCGAACATCAGGTGCAGGGTGCGGAACGACGGACCGGTGACGTTCCAGTGGAAGTTATGGGTTTTCAGATACAACACATAGGTATCCGACAACAGGCGGGACAGCCCATCGACGATGGACTTGCGATCTTCTTCACTGATACCGATATCAATTGCCATGAAGTTCCCCTTTCCATAAGGCGTGAGACCCAAGCGGGTGCCGACCACTGTAGCAACACTTGGTTTGCACCGCATGTGACATGGCGCAACACATCGCCCCTCGGGGACAGCGGTTTGAGTAGCCTGCGGCTTTACTGTTAAATAGGCATGGTGCCACCCGTGCGGATTGCCATTTGCCGGGTGCATAGGCTGGCCTGCCGCGTGTTCGCGCTCTACACCTCATGCGCACCGTGCTACCAGCTCTTCCTGTGATCGGCCTTATCAACTGTGAGCCAACCCCATGTTCAAAATCGTCCATCTGGTGACGGGCGTGGCAGCCTTGCTGCTATCGCTCATGCCCAGCCTGAAAACCGATGCGTTACCCTTCCTGCAACAACCCGACGCGGTCTACCTCGCCCTGCTCGGCCTGCTCAACCTCGTACTGGCCCCCGTCGTGCCACTGTACTACCGCGGCGCGCGGCAGCAACTGCAGCATCTGGCCTGCGCCCTGCTGGTGGTGGCTGTGGTGCTGCAGACCCTGACACTGCTGGCCCGCCCGGAAATGGGCAACCTGGCCGCACTGGTCTGCGCAGCGCTGGCCGTGGCCGTGCACCTGGCCGTGGGCTTTGCCCGCAGCCCCCGCAAGGCACGCACCAGCCAGCACGCGGCGCAGGATGCCGGCAATCGTGATACCGGCACCGTGAAATGGTTCAACACGTCCAAAGGCTTCGGCTTCATCTCCCGCGACTCGGGCGATGATATCTTCGTGCACTTTCGCGCCATTCGTGGCGAAGGCCACCGCATCCTGGTGGAAGGCCAGCGCGTGGAGTTTTCCGTGATGCACCGCGACAAGGGCCTGCAGGCCGAGGATGTGGTCGCGGTAACCCGCCGCTGATCCTGTTTGCAGAAACCATCCCTTGTGGGAGCGAGCATGCCGCGCCCACAAGGTTTGTGTGCATCCAGCGGAATATGTGTAGCAGGTTCAGGTATCAATAATGAGGCGGCGGCGCCTCGTCCCCTTCGCTGCCATACTGGCCAACCATCTCTTCGTAGCGTTTGATCAGCTCGGCCATCTGCAACTGCAGCCGCTCGATCACCCGGCCCTGCTCGACCACCACGTCATTCAATGCCTGGATGGTGTCATCCTGAAACGCCAGGCGGGTTTCCAGTTCGACCACTCGTGATTCAAGCGGCATATCAGGCCTCCTGGTAACCGGCGAGATGCAGCCCGCGCAGGCGCTGGCGGATGGCTTGCACCTGGTCGTCGGTGTAGGCCGCCACCGGGCACTTGCCCCACACCGGTGCCGGCCAGGCGGCGTCGTCGCGCTGGCGCACGATCACGTGCATGTGCAACTGGCTGACCACATTACCCAAGGTAGCCACGTTCATCTTGTCGGCGCTGTAGCTGGCTTTCAGCGCTTCGGCCAGGCCGATGGTTTCCTGCCACAACTGCTGCTGCTCTGCAGCATCGAGCTCGAACACTTCGCTGATGCCAGCGCGCTTGGGCACCAGGATGAACCATGGATAGTTGGCATCCTTGCTCAGCAGCAACTGGCACAGCGCAAACTCCCCCAGCACCAGCGAATCCTGCTGCAAACGCGAATCGAGGACGAACACGGCAAATCTCCTTCAGGCAGAACCAACCCGCTTCACGCGGAAAACAGGCCTGCAAGGATACCCTGCACGTTCCCGGTAACACAGCGCTACTTTTCGCACCAAAATGAGGCTACCGATACCCCTCGCACCACACTTGTCACCCCGCGGGTGACGCGGCATGAACAAGTTGCGGTAACACATTGACTTTCATGACAGCTTTTCAAATTTTAACGATTCTTGACTGCGCTACCGCATCAGGCGGCTCCCGCCCCGTGTTTACGGCACTTTCCGACCCCCGGTAGCAGGTTTTGTGAAAATTTCATGAAGCGTTGTGAATTTTGAGCACGCTTGTTGCATTCCTTTCACGCCAAGTCGGCACGACATCTGCATCGGCGGGTGAACGCGACAAATAACAACAGCGACAGTGGTTACCAGGGAGTTTCCCAACCGGAATCGGTAGTTACAGGTTCTTTACGGTGAAAGAAGCAGCGCTGGTGTTGACGACCCTTAAACCGGGGCGTGATTTGCGACATGGAACTACCTAAAAGCGACATGGAGAAAAAGTTCCGAAAAGGATGCTTATACCCATATCGCCAAGAACAGTCAGCGTGCTATACATTTTCGCCGACATAACAAGAAAGAGCTGCCCCATATAACTAGAACACTTGGACGCAGCGGTACTCTTCCTAAAAACCAAAGGAGCAAATCACGATGCGCGTGATGAAGTGGAGCATGATCGCCCTGGCCGTTGCGGCAGGGACCTCGCAGTTGGCATTGGCCTCTTCCCAGGACGAGTCCAAAGGTTTCATCGAAGACAGCAAGCTGAACGTCAAGACCCGCATGCTGTACTTCAGCCGTGACTTCCGTAACAACCCAGCCGGCACCCAGAGCCGTCGTGAAGAAACCGGCCTGGGCTTCCTCGGCACCTTCGAGTCCGGCTTCACCCAGGGCACCGTGGGTGTGGGTGTCGATGCCATCGGCATGCTCGGCCTGAAACTGGACAGCGGCAAGGGCCGCGCCGGTACCGGCCTGTTCCCTACCGGCTCTGACGGCCGTTCGCAAGATGACTACTCCAAGGCCGGCGGCGCGGTTAAATTCCGCATCTCCGACACCGTGCTGAAAGTGGGTGACCAGTTCACCGCTCTGCCGGTCTTCGCCACCGACGACAGCCGCCTGCTGCCTGAAATCGCCCAGGGCACCCTGATCACCAGCAACGAGATCGAGGGCCTGACCCTGCACGCTGGTCATTTCACCAGCCTGACCGCCCAGGAGCAGACCAACCGCGACAGCTTCGGCCTGAAGGAAGCCAACGTGGTAGGTGGTACCTACGCCTTCACCGACAACCTCAGCACCAGCCTGTACTACTCGAAGGTTGAAGACTACTGGCGCAAATACTACGCCAACGTCAACTGGGCTCTGCCGATCTCGGACAAACAAGGCCTGGTGTTCGACTTCAACATCTATGACACCAAGAGCGAAGGCTCGGCCGAGTACCGCGCATTCGATGGCGACAAGCTGGACAACCGCGCGTTCAGCCTGTCGGGCGCCTACAACATTGGCGCTCACACCTTCACACTGGCCTACCAGAAAGTCACCGGCGACGGCGACTACGGCTATGGCATCGACGGTGGCGGCACCATCTTCCTGGCCAACTCCGTGGCCCGTTCCGACTTCAACGCCGAAGACGAGAAGTCCTGGCAGGCTCGCTACGACCTGAACTTCGCCGAATACGGCATCCCGGGCCTGACCTTCATGACCCGTTATGTACGCGGTACCGACGCCAACGTCGCCGGCACCAGCAACGGCAAGGAATGGGAACGCGACGTCGACATCAAGTACGTGCTGCAGAGCGGCCCGGCAAAAGACCTGAGCTTCCGCGTGCGTCAAGCCACCTATCGCTCTTCCGATGGCGTCTACTACGATTCCCCATCGATCGACGAACTGCGCCTGATCGTAGAGTACCCGCTGAGCATCCTGTAAGCCTGGCTTGCAGTGCCCCGCACTTGAAAAAGCCCGGCGATCACGCCGGGCTTTTTCTTGGCTGACAAGCGTCACGCCCTGGGGCATCCTGTACGCCTTCGTTTCGCCCCCGTACAATGCGGGGTCATTTCAATGTCTTAGGCAATCGACACGGCTCACCATGCGCACCAGTCAATATTTGCTCGCCACCCAGAAAGAAACCCCTGCCGACGCAGTGGTCATCAGCCATCAGCTCATGCTGCGTGCCGGCATGATTCGCAAACTGGCCTCTGGCCTGTACACCTGGCTGCCGATGGGCTTGCGGGTTATGCGCAAGGTCGAGGCCGTGGTGCGTGAGGAAATGAACGCCGCCGGCGCCCTGGAAGTGCTGATGCCCAGCATCCAGCCCGCCGAACTGTGGCAGGAATCCGGCCGCTGGGAACAGTATGGCCCCGAGCTGCTGCGCCTGAAGGACCGGCACCAGCGCGACTTCTGCGTCGGCCCGACCCACGAGGAAGTGATCACCGACCTGGCCCGCAACGAGCTGTCCAGCTATAAACAGCTGCCGCTCAACATGTACCAGATCCAGACCAAGTTCCGTGACGAGATCCGCCCGCGCTTCGGCCTGATGCGCGGTCGCGAGTTCATCATGAAGGACGCCTACTCGTTCCATGCCGACCAGGCTTCCCTGCAGGAAACCTACGACCGCATGCACCAGGCGTATAGCAACGTGTTCACCCGCCTGGGCCTGGACTTCCGCCCGGTGCAGGCCGACACCGGCTCCATCGGTGGCAGCTATTCGCACGAGTTCCACGTACTGGCCGAGTCCGGCGAAGACGACGTGATCTTCAGCGACAGCTCCGACTACGCCGCCAACATCGAGAAGGCAGAGGCCATCCCGCGTGAAACCGTGCGCCCAGCCCCTACCGAGGAGCTGCGCCTGGTCGACACGCCAAACGCCAAGACCATCGCCCAGCTGGTGGAAAACTTCGGCCTGCCGATCGAGAAGACCGTCAAGACCCTGATCGTGCGCGGTGCCGAAGAAGGCAAGCTGGTAGCACTGATCGTGCGTGGCGACCATGAGCTCAACGAAATCAAGGCGGCCAAGCTGGAACAGGTTGCCGACCCGCTGGTCATGGCCACCGACGCCGAACTGCGCGAGGCCATTGGTGCCGGCGCCGGCTCGCTCGGCCCGCTGAACCTGCCGCTGGAAATCGTCATTGACCGCTCGGTTGCCCTGATGAGCGACTTCGGCATTGGCGCCAACATCGACGACAAGCACTACTTCGGTGTGAACTGGGAGCGTGACCTGCCGGTTCCACAGGTCGCCGACCTGCGTAACGTGGTCGAAGGCGACCCGAGCCCGGACGGCCAGGGTACCCTGGTGATCAAGCGCGGCATCGAAGTGGGCCACATCTTCCAGCTCGGCACCAAGTACAGCGAAGCGCTGAAGTGCCAGGTACTGGGCGAGAACGGCAAGCCGGTAACCCTGTCCATGGGCTGCTACGGCATCGGTGTGTCCCGCGTGGTCGCAGCTGCCATCGAGCAGAGCTACGACGAAAAGGGCATCATCTGGAACGACGCCCTGGCCCCGTTCCAGATCGCCCTGGTACCGCTGCGCTACGAAACCGAGGTGGTTCGCGAGGCGACCGACAAGCTGTACGCCGAGCTGACTGCTGCCGGTTACGAAGTGCTGCTGGACGACCGTGACAAGAAGACCAGCCCAGGCATCAAGTTTGCCGACATGGAGCTGATCGGCATCCCGCACCGCATCGTCGTCAGCGATCGCGGCCTGGCCGAAGGCAACCTGGAGTACAAGCACCGCACCGAGCAGGACGCCCAGGCGTTGCCGCTCAATGAAGTGCTGACCTTCCTGCAGGCCCGCGTTCGCCGCTGATAACCAATGCACGAGTGATCATGTTCAAGCGAAGTACCTTTCCCCTGGGGGGCGCCGCACTGTGCGGCGCTCTGCTCGTCAGCGGCTGCGCCAACCAGATGTCCCAGCGCAGCGACCATGAGGAGCGCGTCGAGCGCAAACTGCTCGAGCACACCCTGCAGATCGATGTCGGCGAGCCGAAGGTGATGGAGCTTCCGCAACGACGTGTGCGCGTGCATGAGCAGAAGCGCTTCGAAGTCACCGAATTCGAAGTCACCCGCAGCTATGACCGCTACACGCCTTACCAACCCTGGCGGGAGATCTACGAGATCCCGCTGGGTGCGGTGGCCGTGGTGGCAGGCGTGGGTGCCAACGTGGTCAATGTCTTCGCCCTGGGCAACCTCCCGGAAAGCATCACCCACGACTGGCTCAGCTACGGCGTGGACGGGCTCAACCCGTTCATGAACGTGCCGTCCAACGGCCGTGCCCAGCAGAACCTGGCCGGAATCAGCGAAGTGCAGAAAGGCAAGCGCGAGGAATCTACCAGCGTGCCCTGGAGCGAACGCCTGGTCGAGGTCAAAGCCGGCAAGATGACCCACGAGCTGACCACCGACAGGAACGGCGTGCTGCGCCTGAACCTGCTCGACAGCCCGTTCTCCGAGCAGAACCTCAACCACATCGGTACCCTGCACCTGCAGGTGCTGGATGAGGACAACGCGGTACGTGGCGATGCCAGCCTGCTGGTCAGCGCCACCCTGCGCAACAAACTGCTCGAAGCCCATGAACTGATCTTCGATGACCTCGAAGATGACGATGTCGGCCAATGGGTTCACCGGGTCAAGCGCTTGTCCGAACTCGGCCTGGAAGAAGAAGCCAGTGAAATGGAACAGAGCCTGATCGAACTGACCCGCAACGATCCGGAGTTGCAGCAGGAGTTTCTGCAGTCGCTGACCAAGGCCACTGGCCGGTTGGTGGCCGACCCGGGCGCGCAGTAACCCGCATCACGCAATACCTTGTAGGAGCGGCCTTGTGTCGCGATGGGCTGCGAAGCAGCCCCATGATTTCAGCCTTGATGCATGAATTGCCGGGGCTGCTTCGCAGCCCATCGCGACACAAGGCCGCTCCTACAGGGACCGCGTTAAATTGGCGGGCCATTTACTGAGGCGGGAACAGCTCCAGCTGCTCATGCGCCCCGCGCAAGTCGCGCAACCTCACGCCTACCCCAAGCAAGCGCACCGGCTTGCCACCACGGGCAAACGCCTGACCCAGCAACTGGCGATAACTCTCCAGGTCCCTGCCCGCCCCCGCCTGCTCCATGGTGGTCTGGCTGAAGTCATGGAACTTGACCTTGACGAAGGGTTTTTCCGGCCGGTAACTGCTGTCCATGCGGGCGATACGCTCGTTCAGGCTCTCCAGAAGTTCGGGCAGCCGTGCCAGGCAACTGGCCAGGTCCGGCAGGTCGGTGTCGTAGGTGTTTTCCACGCTGACCGACTGCCGGCGACTGTCATTGTGCACGGCACGCTCATCGACACCCCGTGCCAGCCCCCACAAACGCTCGCCAAAGCTGCCGAACTCGCGCACCAGCGCCAGACGCGACCATTCGCGCAGCTCCAGGCAGGTTTCGATACCCAACCGCGCCAGCTTGTCTGCCGTTACCTTGCCCACCCCGTGCAACCTGGCCACCGGCAGGGCGGCGACGAATGCCTCCACTTCGCCCGGGGTAATCACGAACAGGCCATTGGGCTTGCGCCAGTCACTGGCGATCTTGGCCAGGAACTTGTTTGGCGCCACACCGGCCGAGACAGTGATATGCAGGGTGCGGGCGACACGGCGGCGGATATCCTCGGCAATGCGCGTGGCGCTGCCCGAGTACCACTGGCTGTCACTTACATCCAGGTAGGCCTCGTCCAGCGACAGCGGCTCGATCAGTTCGGTGTAGTCACGGAAGATCGTGTGGATTTCCCGCGAGGCTTCACGGTAGGCCTCGAAGCGCGGCTTGACGATCAGCAGGTCCGGGCACAGCTTCAGCGCGTGCCGCGACGACATGGCCGAACGCACGCCGTAGGCACGCGCTTCATAGTTGCAGGTGGCGATCACCCCACGGCGGTCGGCCGAGCCCCCCACCGCCATGGGCCGCCCGGCCAGGCGCGGGTCGTCACGCATTTCGATCGCGGCATAGAAGCAATCGCAGTCGACGTGGATGATCTTGCGCAAGGACATGGATGACCGTCAGCACTGTAAATTCATACAGATAGTATCGCATGCGCCCTCGGGTATGCAGCCTGTGCGCGACATTGCTCGATAATCGGCCTGAAAGCCCCGTCGCGCCTGAGCTGCGGGCCATATACAGACGCTAAGAGTTTGAACAGGAAAGGTTTTTTCAGAAAAAAGCTTGACACCCACGGGTAAATCCGTAGAATTCGATCTCACAGGCGCGGGATGGAGCAGCCTGGTAGCTCGTCGGGCTCATAACCCGAAGGTCGTCGGTTCAAATCCGGCTCCCGCAACCAGATTCGAGAAAAGGCCACTGTTCACGCAGTGGCCTTTTTCTTTGCGTCAAATAATGCGCTGATAGAATTTTCAAAAAAATCAACGACTAGCGCTTGACACCCATTCTGAAAACTGTAGAATGCGCCCCACTGACGCGGGATGGAGCAGCCTGGTAGCTCGTCGGGCTCATAACCCGAAGGTCGTCGGTTCAAATCCGGCTCCCGCAACCATATTCGTCAGAACAAACCCCGCCTGTGTAACAGCAGCGCGGGGTTTGTTGTTTCTCCCCTCCTGCTTTTCGTCGCCCCCGATTCTCCCGTCCTCCAGCCAACCCGCAGGCTTGAGAGGTCGTGCCCAGGATGAACTATCTTTAACCCTGCCAGGCCGCTGAAAGCGCTCGAGGCCGGAGTAACATTGGATACGTTTTTCCTAAGGGACTTTCACTTGGCCACACTTTTCCCTCACCTCGCGCTGCATGCCCGGGGCAATCCATGACTTCGCACAACCCCGAATCCCCGGTGCCGCTTGCCACAACGCTGCCTGGCGCCGCGCAACGTTTGCCCTTGCTGGAGCGCATGAGCCGTTACCGCCAGCCCATCGGCCTGGTAGTGACACTGGTGTTGTTCACCATGGCCTTGGTCGCCTGTCGCCACCTGTTGAGCGAGTTGGACATCTATGCCTTGCACGATGCCATGCTCAGCGTGCCTACCCAGTCGTTACTTGGCGCCTTGCTGGCAACTGTGCTCGGTTTCGTGATCCTGCTTGGTTACGAGTGGTCGGCCAGCCGCTATGCCGGCGTGAAACTGCCCGCGAGCAGCCTGGTGCTGGGCGGCTTCAGCGCTTTTGCCATAGGTAACGCCATCGGCCTGTCGATGCTTTCGGGCGGTTCGGTGCGCTATCGCCTGTATGCGCGCCAAGGGGTTGGCGCAGGTGAAGTTGCACGGATGACCGTTTTTGCCAGCCTGTCACTGGGCTGCGCGCTACCGCCCCTGGCCGCCTTGGCGACCTTGAGCGACCTGCCGGCGGCCTCGGCCGCACTGGGTTTGGCGCCAGGCTTGCTGGCGGGTATCGCCATAGCGGTGTTGCTGGTGTGCAGCGTGCTGATGTTCGGCCTGTACCGCCGACGCCTGGCTGAACAGCCACTGGCCAACAACCTGCTGGTACAACTGGGCCGCCGCACGCTGCGCCTGCCGGGCGCACGCCTGGCCGCCCTGCAATTGCTGATCACCGCACTGGATGTCGCCGCTGCCGCCACCGTGCTGTATCTGCTGCTGCCCGAAGCACCGCCGTTCGGTGCCTTTGTCCTGGTGTACCTGCTGGCCTTGGCCGCAGGTGTGCTCAGCCACGTCCCGGGCGGCGTCGGGGTATTCGAAGCCATACTACTGGCGGCTTTTGCCGACCAACTTGGCGCGGCGCCGCTGGCAGCGGCACTGCTGCTGTATCGGCTGATCTACGTGGTGCTGCCGCTGCTGCTGGCCTGCGCGCTGCTACTGGCCAACGAGGCCCGGCGCCTGCTGTTCGCGCAACAGGCTATCAAGGCCGCTTCCGGGCTGGCTGCACCGATCCTTTCGATCCTGGTATTCCTGTCCGGGGTGGTGCTGCTGTTCTCCGGTGCCACGCCCGAAATCGACACCCGCCTGGAGCACATGGGCTTCCTGGTTCCGCACCGCCTGATCGATGCTTCGCATTTTGGCGCCAGCCTGATCGGCGTGCTGTGCCTGCTGCTGGCCCAAGGCCTGCGCCGGCGCCTGTCCGCCGCCTGGCTGCTGACCACCGTGCTGTTGCTGGTCGGTGCCCTGCTGTCGCTGCTCAAGGGCTTCGATTGGGAAGAGGCCTGCTTGCTGACCCTCACTGCCGCCCTGCTCGCTCTGTTCCGCCGTTCCTTCTACCGTCCCAGCCGCCTGCTCGAGTTGCCGTTCTCGCCGGTGTTTCTGGTAGCCAGCGCCTGTGTGGTCGGCGCATCGGTTTGGTTGTTGCTGTTCGCCTACCAGGATGTTCCCTACAGCCATCAGTTGTGGTGGCAGTTCACCCTCGATGCCGATGCCCCGCGTGGCCTGCGCGCCGCCATGGGCAGCGCCTTGCTGCTGGCGGCCGTGGCCCTGACCTGGCTGCTGCGTACCGCACCACCGGTGATCCACTTGCCTGACGAAGAAGAGCTGCTGCGTGCCAACCGCATTCTGCTGGCATCCGACCAGCCAGATGGCGGCCTGGCGCTGACCGGTGACAAGGCGCTGCTTTTCCACCCTGGCAACAACGCCTTCCTCATGTACGCCCGTCGCGGTCGCAGCTTGGTGGCCCTGTACGACCCGATCGGCCCGGCCCAGGAGCGCGCCGAGATGATCTGGCAGTTCCGCGACCTGTGCGACCTGCACCATGCCCGCCCGGTGTTCTATCAGGTGCGCGCCGAGAACCTGCCGTTCTACATGGACATCGGCCTGACCGCGCTGAAGCTGGGTGAAGAAGCCCGGGTCGACTTGCGCCGCTTCGACCTCGAAGCCAAGGGCAAGGAGATGAAGGACCTGCGCTACACCTGGAACCGTGGCGGCCGTGACGGCCTGAGCCTGGAAATCCATGAACCCGGGCATGCCCCGCTGGCAGAGCTGAAGGAAATTTCCGACGCCTGGCTTGGCGGCAAGAACGTGCGCGAGAAAGGCTTCTCGCTGGGGCGCTTCAGCCCTGAATACCTGCAGCATTTTCGCATTGCCCTGATCCGCTTCCAAGGCCGCCCGGTGGCTTTCGCCAACCTGCTGGAAACCCATGGCAAGGAACTGGCCAGCCTCGACCTTATGCGTGCGCACCCCGAGGCCCCGAAGCTGACCATGGAATTCATGATGATCGGCCTGATCTTGCACTACAAAAGCCATGACTACGCCCGCTTCAGCCTGGGCATGGTGCCGCTTTCCGGCCTGCAGCCACGGCGTGGGGCGCCCTTGACCCAGCGCCTGGGCTCGATGGTGTTCCGCCGTGGCGAGCAGTTGTACAACTTCCAGGGGCTTCGACGCTTCAAGGACAAGTTCCAACCGGACTGGGAACCCCGTTACATGGCCGTGCCGGCCGGGCTCGACCCGCTGGTGGCACTGGCCGACACCGCCGCCCTGATCGCAGGCGGCCTGACTGGATTGGTGAAACGTTGATGACCCGACGCTTTTGGCTGTACCTGCTGGTTCCCCTGCTGTTGGCTGCCCTGGGAGGCGCGCTGGCATTCTGGCTATGGACGCGCCCGGCTCCCGAGGCACGCCTGGAACAACTGAGCATCAATGACACCCGCATCACCCGTGTGACCCCAGCCGTGCACCCCAAGGCCCGGGTGGCCATCGGCGTACCTCAAGACCAGGCGCTGACCGACAGGCAGCTGCTGGACCTGGCCCAGGCTGGCGAAGCGCAACTGGTGCAGGTGATCCTGCCGCCCAATGACTGCAGCAAACAACAACAGGCCCTGGACCAGGCCTTGGGCCAGTTACCGGAGAAGCCGACCCTGGTTGCCGGTATCGGCCCTGGCGCCGCCCAGGCCTGGCGCTGGCTGGCCAGCCAGAACAACGACAAGGCGCGGGCGATTTCCGTGGGCTTCAGCCTGGAACAGCCGGGCTGCCAGACAGCGCTGCCGAAGTCGGCCGCCCACGGCCACTGGAACGTCGCCTGGAACGACAACCCGGATGACGCCAGCGCCGCCTTCGTGCGCGACCAGGCCAATGCCGAAACCAGCATCAGTGACTACGACATCCACCTGCCACAAGTGCTCAAGGCCCAACTGACCCAGGCCCTGGTCGGCCACGACGGCAACGCCCTGGCCATTCCGGTAGTCGAGGTGCCAGCCGGGCAGACCACCGACACGGTCACCCTGTTCCTTTCCGGTGATGGCGGCTGGCGAGACCTGGACCGCGACGTGGCCGGGGAAATGGCCAAGCTTGGTTACCCGGTGGTCGGCATCGACACGCTGCGCTACTACTGGCAACACAAGACCCCGGAACAAAGCGCCGCCGACCTGTCCGAGCTGATGCAGCACTACAGACAGAAGTGGGGCACCAAGCGCTTCGTGCTGACCGGCTATTCGTTCGGTGCCGACGTCCTGCCGGCGATCTACAACCGCCTGCCGGCCGAGGACCAGCAGCGTATCGACGCGGTGATGCTGCTGGCCTTTGCACGCAGCGGCAGCTTCGAGATCGAAGTCGAGGGCTGGCTGGGCAAGGAAGGCCAGGAAGCGCCAACCGGGCCGGAAATGGCCAAACTGCCGGCGTCCAAGGTGGTGTGTGTGTATGGCGTGGAAGAAACCGACGAGAGCGGTTGCACCGACAAGACTGCGGTGGGTGAACGCCTGAAGCTGCCGGGGGGGCACCACTTCGACGAAAACTACCCGGCACTGGCCAAGCGCCTGATCGGTGAGATCGAGACGCGCCAGGGCAAGTCGAGTGTGGCTGAGCAGAACTGATAAGGCTTGCGGCCCATTCGCGGGTAAACCCGCTTCCACAGGTACAGCGCAAGCTTTGAAAGCTATGCGCTCCATGTGGGAGCGGGTACTGCCTTGAAATCTGTGTTGCCCCTCAGATCTCGACCTGGGTCCCCAGCTCGATCACCCGGTTCAGCGGCAGGTTGAAGAAGCGCAAGTTGCCGTTGGCATTCTTCAGCAGGAACGCGAACAGGTTGCCCCGCCAGCGCGACATCCCCTCCAGCCGTGAGGCGATCACGGTCTCGCGGCTGAGGAAGAAGGTGGTGCGCATCGGGCTGAAGTCCAGGTCTTCCAGGTGGCACAGCTTCAACGCCGCAGGCACGTCCGGTTCGTCCATGAAGCCGAAGTGCAGCAACACGCGGAAGAACCCATCGCCATAGGCCTCCACTTCAAAGCGCTCCTGTTCCGGCACGCGTGGCCGGTCCTCGCTGACCACCGTCAACAGCACCACCTGGCTGTGCAGCACCTGGTTATGCAGCATGTTGTGCAACAGCGCATGGGGCACCGCATCGGAGCGTGCCGTGAGGAACACCGCCGTGCCTTCGACCCGGTGCGGTGGCTGAATGCGGATACTGCTGATGAACAGCTGCAGCGGCAGCGCGCCTTCGTCGATGCGCTCCATCAGGATCTGCTTGCCACGCTTCCAGGTGCTCATCAACAGGAACAGCACAGCGCCGGCCAAGACCGGGAAGGCCCCGCCCTGGATGATCTTCGGCACGTTGGCGGCAAAGAACAGCCCATCCACCAACAGGAAACCCATCAGGATCGGCACCGCCAGCACCGGTGGCCACTTCCATAGCAGCAGCATCACCGCCGCAACCAGGATGGTGGTCATGAGCATGGTACCGGTCACAGCCACCCCGTATGCCGCCGCCAGGGCACCGGATGACTCGAAACCGAGCACCAGCAGTACCACGCCGACCATCAGTGTCCAGTTGATCGCACCGATATAGATCTGCCCCTGTTCATCGCTGGAAGTGTGCTGGATCTGCATGCGTGGGATGTAGCCCAGCTGGATGGCCTGGCGGGTCAGGGAGAACGCCCCCGAGATCACCGCCTGCGAAGCGATCACCGTGGCCATGGTAGCCAGGCCGACCATCGGCAGCAGTGCCCAGTCCGGCGCCAGCAGGTAGAACGGGTTACGTGCAGCATCCGGGTCCTGCAGCAGCAACGCGCCCTGGCCAAAGTAGTTGAGCACCAGCGCCGGCAGCACCAGGGCAAACCAGGCCCGAGCGATCGGCTTGCGGCCAAAGTGGCCCATGTCGGCGTACAGCGCCTCGGCACCGGTCAGCGCGAGGACCACCGCGCCGAGAATGGCAACGCCCATCCCGGGGTGAACCACGAAGAAGTTGACCGCCCAGGCCGGGTTGAAAGCCTTGAGCACTTCCGGGCTCTGCGATATGCCGTACACGCCCAGCGAGCCCAGCGCCAGGAACCAGGTGACCATGATCGGGCCGAACAGCTTGCCGATCTTCTCGGTGCCGTGCTTCTGCACCAGGAACAGCGCCACCAGGATCACCAGCGAAATCGGTACAACCCAGTGATCGATACCATCAAACGCCAGGCCCATGCCTTCCACCGCCGACAGCACCGACACCGCCGGCGTGATCATGCTGTCGCCATAGAACAGCGAAGCGCCGATCAACCCGCACACCACCATCAACGTACGCAACCTCGGGTAGGCCGCCGTGGCCCGCCGCGCCAGCGCGGTCAGCGCCATGGTGCCGCCCTCGCCCTGGTTGTCGGCGCGCAGGATGAACATCACGTACTTGAACGACACTACCCATAGCAGCGACCACAGGATCAGCGACAGGATCCCCAGCACGCCGTCATGGTTGACCGGCACTCCGTACCCGCCGCTGAAGACCTCCTTGAGGGTATACAACGGGCTGGTGCCGATATCGCCATAAACCACCCCGACCGCCGCCACGAGCAGGCTCAACGACCGCGTCGCACCCTGCTTCCCCTCGTGCCCGCCCTCGGCGTGACTGCTTGCCTGAACCATCGACCACTCCCGCAGACGGCCTTGCAAGGCCAGTAAAATTCCCGATGCGCCAGGTGATACTGATACCCCCGGCGCAATGGCGCGAAGCATAGCGCAGCGTTCGTCGCATTTCTGCTGGTCAAGCGACCCTGCGCTCGCTAGAATTGTGCACTTTTTGATCAGAGGCGCCAAAAGCGCCCGTCAAGATCGCCCCCGATTCCGGCCGGGCGACCTGCATTCAATACCGAGGTTAGTCATGTCCACCACGCCCGCCACCCCCAAGGTAGGTTTCGTAAGCCTGGGTTGCCCAAAAGCCCTGGTCGATTCCGAGCGCATCCTGACCCAGCTGCGCATGGAAGGCTATGAAGTCGTGCCCACCTACGAGGACGCCGACGTAGTGGTGGTCAACACCTGCGGCTTCATCGACAGCGCCAAGGCCGAGTCGTTGGAAGTGATCGGCGAAGCGATCAAGGAAAACGGCAAGGTCATCGTCACCGGCTGCATGGGTGTCGAGGAAGGCAGCATCCGTGACGTACACCCGAGCGTGCTGTCGGTCACCGGCCCGCAGCAGTACGAGCAGGTGGTCAACGCCGTGCACGAAGTGGTGCCACCACGCCAGGACCACAACCCGCTGATCGACCTGGTGCCACCGCAGGGCGTCAAGCTGACCCCGCGCCATTATGCGTACCTGAAGATCTCCGAAGGGTGCAACCACAGCTGCAGTTTCTGCATCATCCCGTCGATGCGCGGCAAACTGGTCAGCCGCCCGGTCGGCGAAGTGCTGAGCGAGGCCGAGCGCCTGGTCAAGGCCGGGGTCAAGGAGATCCTGGTGATTTCCCAGGACACCAGCGCCTACGGCGTCGACGTCAAGTACAAGACCGACTTCTGGAACGGCCGCCCGGTCAAGACCCGCATGCTCGAGCTGTGCGAAGCCCTGAGCAGCCTGGGTGCCTGGGTACGTCTGCACTACGTGTACCCGTACCCGAACGTCGACGACGTGATCCCGCTGATGGCCGCCGGCAAGATCCTGCCGTACCTGGATATCCCGTTCCAGCACGCCAGCCCGAAAGTGCTCAAGGCCATGAAGCGCCCGGCCTTTGAAGACCGCACCCTGGCACGTATCAAGAACTGGCGCGAGCAGTGCCCGGAGCTGGTGATTCGCTCCACCTTCATCGTCGGCTTCCCGGGCGAGACCGAGGAAGACTTCCAGTACCTGCTGGACTGGCTGACCGAAGCCCAGCTGGACCGCGTGGGCTGCTTCCAGTACTCGCCGGTGGAAGGCGCCCCGGCCAACGACCTGGGCCTTGAAGAAGTGCCGGACGACGTCAAGCAGGACCGCTGGGACCGCTTCATGGCCCACCAGCAGGCCATCAGCGCCGCCCGCCTGCAACTGCGTATCGGCAAGGAAATCGACGTGTTGATCGATGAAGTGGAAGAGCAAGGTTCGGTTGGCCGCAGCTTCTTCGATGCCCCGGAAATCGACGGCAGCGTGTTCATCGATGGCGACCACGGCTTCAAGCCGGGTGACAAGGTACGTTGCCGCGTGGTGGATGCCGACGAATACGACATGTGGGCTGAACCCATCTAACGCAGCAGCAAACTGAAAAGCCCCTGCCCCGCCATTCCCCACAAGGAACTCCCGGGCCAGGGGCTTTTTCGTCAGAACGCGTGAAAAAGCATCAGGCCGCCCTCTGCATCCGGGCTGGCATCCGAGAAGCCTTTGACTGCATAGAGTTGCACTTTCCACTGCTGGTTGAGCTTGTGTGTCAGGAACAGGGTAAGTTCCTTGATCTGCGCCCCCGTCGAAACGACTTTCTGCCGCCAGTCGTAGGAGGCACCCGCCGAAGTACCTTCACCCACGGGCATGGCAAAGCCGAGACTGGCAAATATCGGGTCGTCGAAATCACTGTCGGGCGGGTCGCCGAACTTCTTCCAGCCCAAGGTCGCGAAACCGGTCACCGGTCCGAAGGCCTTGGCGATGTCGACCTGGCCGGTGTAGTCGTATTCACCGGTGCCCAGGCACTGGTCTTCATCGGCAGTGGGGAATTTGACCTTGCCGATCAGGTCCAGCATCAGGCCGCCGTCACTGCCGTCGAGCAGGGCGTAACCGGCGCTGGCAACCGTGTCTCCCAGCCCGCTTTCCACATCCCGGCAGCCACCGGGCAAGGGGTCACCATTCGGGCCCACTTCAGGGTTGGTGATGCGCAGCCAGGGCACAGTGACCTTGTAGGTCATTGGGCCGGTTTCATACTTGCCGACCACGGGGATGTACCAGATTTCCGAGGTTGTACCCGTGCCATAGTCGCCACTTGAATAGTCCATACCTATGGCGGCGCTGAAGGTATCGCCCAGGACCGACGCGCTGGCGCATGACAGCAAGCAGGCGAAAAGAGGGAGCGTGGGTCTCATCTGCACCTCGGTATCCCGGACGGGAAGGGTGATCGCACTTACCCAGCCTAGTTGCCTAATGCCCGGATCGCTCTGGATGCTCCACTTTTTCGGCTTTCTCTACTGTCTCGGGTCTTTCGACCTTTTCGACCTTCTCTACTTTCTCGACCTTCTCAACTTTTTCTACCTTCTCGACTTTCTCAGGCTTTTCGATCTTCTCGACCTTCTCGACTTTCTCAGGCTTTTCGATCTTCTCGACCTTTTCGGGCTTCTCGGCTTTCTCGATCTTCTCTACTTTTTCTACTTTCTCTACCTTTTCAACCTTCTCTGCTTTTTCAATTTTTTCCACCTTTTCGAGCTCGACCTTCTCTACCCGGTCAGAGCTTCCGCTATTGCTGCTCTCGGGTCGCTCCATGGTGTCGACATGTTCCGACTTTCCGGACTTGTCCACGCGGTCAGTACCGTCCCGACCACTGGAATCGTCAACACCGCCGTGCCCGCTGTGGTCATCACTGCTTTCAATGCGATCACTGGTCGCATCTCGTCCGCCGTGCCCGCTATTGCTGGAACCTTCAGCGTCACGGGTGCCGTGCCCGCTGCCACGCCCCGAATGCCCTCTGTCCGGGTTGTCGGCGCGGCCGTCATCGAACTCCACGCGGGTTGCCCGCAGCTCGTGCTTGCCATTGAACACCCCGCTCACCCGCACACGTTGATCGAGCGCCAATGCCGCGGGCTGCTTGCCGACGATCACGGTACCCTGCCCCAGCGTCACCTTGATGCCTGCCACCACCAGTTGTTGAGCGTGGCTGCGCTGTACCAGCCCCTCGATCACCGCCGTCTGCACACGGCCAGCAAAAGGCAGGCTCGGGTCTGGGCGGGTTTGCGCCACTTCCAGCTGGCGTCCGGTCCACTGCCCACGTACCAGCACTTCCCTCGCAGGTGCCACACGGGTTCCCAGCTTCAGCCCCTGGAGGCTGCCGGCACGGTCTACCGCACCGATGGCACTGGCTTCCCTGAGCCCCGGCGCCCGTTCGATACGGCTGGCTACCACTTCGCCCCTGGCATCGCGCAGGCCACTGACCCTGACCGGATCGCCCGGGCGCAACCCTTCAGCCACCCGCGCCCCTGCAGCTAGCCGCACAGGTTGGCCCATGACCCGCAGGGGGGCCGATGCATTGGGCAGTGCCGTCAGCGGCCCTTCGTAAACGTTGAGGATCGAGATGCGCCCTGCTTGCAGGCCGCGTTTGCCGGCAAATGCCTCAACCGCGACAACCTGGCCGATTGCCAGGTGAGCGGTACTGGCAGGCGCACCGTTTTCACTCACCGGTACGTCCTTGCCAAAGTGCACTTCCAGGCCATTGACGCAGATCGAGGCGAACCCGGTAATGGTGCCGACGATGCCCGTGCCACCGGTCCCACCCGGGCGCAGGATCGGTGCGCCGGTACCACCTGCCCCACCGTGATCGATGAGGGTACCGTCCACACCGTCGGCCACCGCACCGGTCCCGCCCGTGCCGCCGGGACGCTGCGGCAGCGGCGCACCGGTGCCACCTACTCCGCCGTTTTCGCTGCGTACACCGGTACCACCGACACCGCCCGTCCTGGCCCCGGCACCACCAATACCGCCGGGAAACTGCAAGCCCGCCGCCCCCGCCATACCCACTTCGTCACGGCTGACACATACCGGTGCTGCGGCCACTTCGGCAGGCGCCACCAGATTCAGCCCGAAACCCAGGACCAGTGTGACCACACTGAGGCAGCGCGCGAGGGAAGTCATGGGTCGGGTGTCTTCGACAAATCGGGGTCGGTAGCTTCAGTGTAGAAATAAAGCCCTACCGTGATGCGCTGACGTTGCTCGGCGCTGGGCACATTGGCATCTTCCAGGCCTGATGCGAGCCGGCTGAAGGCAAGCAGCATCTGCATGCCGTCCTTGTCCACCGCTGCACGCAAATGGTCGACGCTGGCCGGGCTCAAGGCGTCGTAGTGCACACTGCGTTCAAAGAACGGCTGGCCGTCCCCACTCAGGTTGTGCACTGCTGCGCAGGCATGGTCATGCAGGTTGTGGCCAAAGTACGCGGCCTTTTCGTCGAAGCCCTTCTGCGGCACGAATGCCTGGGCTTTCAGGTGGACACAGTCCTGGTCGTCGAGCCGGACGATACCCAGGCGCAACCACTCATCCAGCACCACCCGCCCGCGGATGTCGGTGCTGATCTTCGCCACCAGCGCATCGAAGGAACGATCGCCGCCAACGCTCGCCAGACGCGGCAACGGCAGCGCCTGGCCAGGCTCCGAGCAGAACGGCTTGCCAGTGGTCCACATATTGACCAACTGTGCACCTAACGTAATGTTTGCCGGCAGCGCGGCGAGCGATGTGCCCCCCTCGCTACGCAAACGCCGGACATCCTTGCGATGCACGCCCGTGAGCAGGCTGATGCGGCTGTCGGTCGGCACTGTACCGTCCAGGCGAAACTCGCGATGGGCCACATCGACGAACACTTCCTTGAGCAGGTCGGCGAACATCGTGTAGGTGACCCCTTTGCGCAGCATCAGGCGCACCAGAGGACGCATGACACGCCGCAGTGCGCTTAACATCGAAGGGGGGATGGTAGGCGATTGCATTGAGCGCATTCCTTGACAGATGAACCCAGTATACGACGCGGGAAAAGATCCCACACCAACTGTGACCATATCCCTGACGAGATAAGGGATAGTCGTCGGCGCTCATTGCATTCGCGTTGAGTGGGGCTGCCGTGTATCCGAACCTGGCCTCATACAGGCCCGCCCCGTGGGCGCTGCATGAGACCGTTCAGAGCCAGTCAGCTCCTGCTGTTGTCATCACCCGGTTCGCCACCCAGATGGTCGCCACGATCATCACCAGGTTCACCACCAACGTGATTGCCGTGGTCATCGCCAGGCTCACCGCCAACATGATTGCCATGATCGTCCCCGGGCTCACCGCCAACGTGATTGCCATGATCGTCACCGGGCTCACCGCCAACGTGATTGCCGTGATCGTCCCCAGGCTCACCGCCAACGTGATTGCCATGATCGTCACCCGCTTCAGCGTGGTTGCCGCTGCGCCCAGAGTTCGAGGAGCCGTCATGGCCGCGCCCACTGTTGCCGGCATGGCCATCTCCATCCCCGCCAGTGCCGTGGCCGCCGCCCTCACCGCCATGGCCGCCACCACCACCGCCGTGACCACCACCGCCACCGCCATGGCCGCCACCACCACCGCCGTGACCACCACCGCCACCACCGTGGCCTCCACCGCCGCCACCGTGACCACCGCCGCCGCCACCATGGCCACCACCACCCCCACCATGGCCACCGCCACCCCCACCATGGCCACCGCCGCCACCTCCGTGACCGCCTCCACCACCACCATCCTTGGCGTAGGCGCTGGAGCCATTGGAAATCGAGTCAGGGACCAGAACGATGGAAGTCGACAGCACGCCAGCAACGGCAGCCGCCAATATCGCTTTTTTGAACAGCACATGGATTTGCATATTTCGTCTCCAGGTCGTCGCCGTGAGAACGCCAAATCAAGCCGGGAATCCTGTGTCAGGTTCTTGCTTTTCATTTTGTGGGAATTTTTCCCACATGAAATTAATAGACCGCCAAACCCCGAGATTCAAGCAGCGCACGGAGAAGCCGACCGGTGGTTGACCTGCTATGTTTGCCTTATCGTCATGGAGGAACACCGGCATGCATTCGGTACTGACGCTGCAAACCCCGCGCTTGAGTGACTACGGCGAACTGGTACAGGTGTGGGAAGAATCGGTACGCGCCACCCACGACTTCTTGCCGGATAGCTATATTGCCTTGCTGCGCGACCATGTGCTGCTTCGCTACCTCGACGCAGTGATGCTGATCTGCTGCAAGGACCGCCAACGCATCTGTGGTTTCGCCGGCGTTGCCAACGGGCGCGTGGACATGCTGTTCGTCGCACCGGACTACCGTGGCAAAGGGGTTGGCAAGCGCCTGCTGCACTATGCGATCGACGAACTGAATGCCGAGCGCCTGGACGTCAATGAACAAAACCCGCAAGCCCTGGGCTTCTACCTGCATGAGGGCTTCGAGGTGATCGGCCGTTCGGAAACCGACGGCCTGGGGCAACCCTACCCGCTGCTGCACATGCGCCTGCGCAAAACGGCGTAAATGACACAGATTCCCAGCCCCTCTGCCGCGCGGGCAGGTACAATGCAGGTCTTTCCCTGCCTTTGCGAATTACCGTCATGTCCGAACCCGTCCGCCTGTCCAAACGCCTTATCGAGCAGCTTGGCTGCTCCCGCCGCGAGGCCGAGTTGTATATCGAAGGCGGCTGGGTCACGGTCGATGGCGTGGTGGTCGAGCAACCGCAGTTCAAGGTCGAGCAGCAGCGCGTCGAACTGCTGCCGGGTGCCCGTGCCGAAACGCTGGAACCAGTAACCCTGCTGCTGAACCAGGCGGCCAACGTGGACAGCGAAACCGCCCGCGCCAGCATGAACATGGGCAACCTCAGCGAAACCCACCGCGAAGGCGTGCGCGCACTGCACGGGCATTTTGCCCGGCAGGCCTGCGTGGCGCCGCTGGAGCGCGGTGCCAGCGGCCTGCAGGTATTCACCCAGGACTGGCGGGTAACCCGCAAGATCGAAGCCGACCTGCGCCGCCTGGAACAGGAATTCATCGTTGAAGTGCGCGGCGAGACCACACCCCAGGCGCTGGAACGCCTGGCACGCGGTGCCACCCGCAATGACCGCGAGCTGCCTAAAGCCAAGGCCAGCTGGCAGAACGAGACCCACCTGCGCATGGCCCTGAAAAACCCGCAGCCCGGGCAGATCGCCGAGCTGTGCGCCTACCTGCGCCTGGAGCTGGTAGGCATGCGCCGCATTCGCCTGGGCGGCGTGTCTATGGGCAAGCTGCCCCTGGGCCAGTGGCGCTACCTGGCCACTACCGAACGTTTCTAAGCAATACGCCGCGCCACAGGTGCGGCACCTGAACAGGATTCTGCAACAATGAACCACAACGACGTCCTGCGCAGCCTGCGCTACATGCTCAAGGTGAATGACGCCAAGATGGCCGAAATCATCGGGCTATCCGGCCTCGACGTGCATCCCCTGGTGCTGGCCACCTACCTGAAGAAGGAAGACGAGGAAGGCTTCGTGCGTTGCCCGGAACGGGTCATGGCGCACTTTCTCGACGGCCTGGTGATCTACCGCCGCGGCAAGGATGACAGCCGCCCGCCGCAGCCGATCGAGCTGCCGGTGACCAACAACCTCATCCTCAAGAAGCTGCGGGTGGCCTTCGAGCTCAAGGAAGACGACCTGCATGCCATCCTCAAGTCGGTCAACTTCCCGGTCAGCAAGCCCGAGCTCAGCGCACTGTTCCGCAAGGCCGGCCATGACAACTACCGCCCGTGCGGCGACCAGTTGCTGCGCAACTTCCTCAAGGGCCTGACCCTGCGCGTGCGCGGCTGATTGGCCATGCAGCATTCGGTTACCCCGGTCGGCATCATCCGCTCCTGTTTCAAGGAGAAGTTCGCCATCCCGCGCCAGCCGCAACTGGCGCCCGCCGCACGCGGTGTGCTCGAGCTGCTGCCGCCGTTCGACCAGGGCGATGCGGTCGAGGGGCTGGAACAGGTCAGCCATGTCTGGCTGCTGTTCCTGTTCCACCAGGCACTGGAAGACAAACCTCGCCTGAAGGTGCGGCCACCGCGCCTGGGTGGCAACAAGAGCATGGGTGTGTTCGCCACCCGCGCCACTCACCGGCCCAATGGCATCGGCCAGTCGGTGGTGCGCCTGGAAGGCGTGGAGCCAGGGCGCCTGTTGCTGTCTGGTATCGACCTGCTCGACGGTACGCCGGTGCTGGACATCAAACCGTATGTGCCGTACGCCGATAGCATCCCTGGCGCCAGCAACCAGATGGCCAGCCAAGCGCCTGCCGCGATCGCCGTGCAGTGGGGCGACAACGCCCTGCCCCAGGCCCGCGAACATGCACTGCGCCTGGGTGAACCGCTGGTGGAGCTGATCGAGCAGTGCCTGGCGCAGGACCCACGGCCGGCCTACCAGGTGCCACCGGCCGAGCGGGTGTATGGGGTGAAGTTTTGGGATGTGCAAGTAAGGTGGCATTACCCGCAGCCGGACGTGATCCGGGTGCTGGAGGTGGTGAAAGATTGAAGATCACAGGCCCGGCCCTATCGCCGGCAAGCCAGCTCCCACAGGGACCTCACAATGCTCACGCCTGTGGTGGCCCTGTGGGAGCTGGCTTGCCGGCGATAGGGCCGGGCCTGAAAGCACAATAATCACCCACAAAAAAGGCGACCCTGAGGTCGCCTTTTTCTTTTCACCATCCCGCGATCAACGAGCCGGGCCTTCAGCCACGCCCAGGTCGTCGGTCGGACGGGTATCGACCAGCGGCGCACCACCGGAGGCCAGCTCCGATGCCAGCTTGTCGTCGTCCATTTCCTTCACCCACTTGGCCACGACCACGGTGGCAACGGCGTTGCCAACCAGGTTGGTCAGCGCGCGGGCTTCGGACATGAAGCGGTCGATGCCGAGGATCAGCGCCAGGCCGGCAACCGGCAGGTGGCCAACGGCCGACAGGGTGGCGGCCAGGACGATGAAGCCCGAACCGGTAACACCGGCAGCACCTTTGGAAGCCACCAACAGCACCAGCAGCAAGGTGATCTGGTGAGTGATGTCCATGGTGGTGTCAGTGGCCTGGGCGATGAACACCGCAGCCATGGTCAGGTAGATCGAGGTGCCATCGAGGTTGAACGAGTAACCGGTCGGGATCACCAGGCCAACCACCGACTTCTTCGCACCCAGGCGCTCCATCTTGGCTAGCATGCGTGGCAGGGCCGACTCCGAGGACGAAGTACCCAGCACGATCAGCAGTTCTTCACGGATGTAGCGGATCAGCTTGAGGACACTGAAGCCGTGGGCGCGGCAGATACCGCCCAGCACCACCAGCACGAACAGCAGGCAGGTGATGTAGAAGCAGGCCATCAGGTAGCCCAGTTGCACCAGCGAACCAACGCCGTACTGGCCGATGGTGAAGGCCATTGCACCGAAGGCACCGACCGGGGCCAGTTTCATGATCATGTTGATGATGTTGAACATGACATGGGCGAAGCGGTCGATCATGTCCAGCACCGGCTTGCCATAGCTGCCCAGGCGGTGCAGGGCGAAGCCGAACAGCACGGAGAACATCAGCACTTGCAGGATGTCGCCGTTGGCGAAGGCGCCGACCACGGTGTTCGGGATGACGTTGAGCAGGAAGCCGACAGTGGTCTGCTGCGCGCCGGCGGCGGCGTAGGCAGCCACGCTGCTGGCGTTCAAGGTGCTGACATCGATGTGCATGCCAGCGCCCGGCTTGACCACGTTGACAACGACGAGGCCGATGATCAGGGCGACCGTGGAGACGATTTCGAAGTACAGCAGCGCGTAGCCGCCAGTCTTGCCGACCGACTTCATGCTCTGCATGCCGGCGATGCCGCTGACCACGGTGCAGAAGATGATCGGGGCGATGACCATCTTGATCAGTTTGACGAAGCCGTCCCCCAAGGGTTTGAGGGCGACGCCCGTCTCCGGATAGTAGTGGCCGAGCAGGATACCGATGGTGATGGCGACCAACACCTGGACATACAGGGATTTGTACAGCGGCTGACGTGTCGTCATGGCTAATTTTCCTCAAGTGTGCCGGTTCACCCTTCCCAGGGCGATGGGGCACCTGAATCGCTAACCCTCCTGCACCCGGAGGGATTTGTCGTTGTGTTCGAGCTGCCTGGGCAGGCCTCTGCGAGGATCAATAGCAAGGGTGGTGCCAAAATGCCCACGAAGGGTGCAAGTGCCGTATTTGCGAGGGATAAACGCCCAACGACGGGGCGAATTGCCTGAGGAAGGCTGGCGGATTTCCGCCCGGTGGCGGGATTTGTACAGGGGCATTGGCGGGAATCCGCCCATTGTGGTTTGCCTGTTCCGGCGCGGGTAAACCCGCGAAGAGGCCGGCCAAGCCAGCAAATCACTCGAGGTTGAAGGTAATCCTGAACGCAGCGCCCCCCAGAGGAGAATCCCCCAGGCTCAGCTCGGCGTCATAGCTGTCGACGATATCCTTGACCACCGCCAGCCCGATCCCCTGCCCCGGGTGCTGGCTGTCCAGCCGCTCCCCACGCTCCAGAATCCGCTCACGCTGGTCCGCCGGCACCCCCGGCCCGTCGTCCTCGATGCACAAGGTCAACTGCCCAGGCGCCTGCTCCAGGCTCACGCGCACCTGGCGCAAGCTCAGGCGGTAGGCGTTCTCCAGCAGGTTGCCCAGCAGCTCCAGCAACGCGCCCTGCTCCATCGGCACCTGCGCCGCATCGGGCAGTTGCAGGGTCACGTCCACCCGCTTGTCCCGGTACACCTTGGCCAAGGTGCTGCACAGGCTTTC
This sequence comes from Pseudomonas sp. 13159349, assembly GCF_013305685.1. Taxonomy (NCBI): domain Bacteria; kingdom Pseudomonadati; phylum Pseudomonadota; class Gammaproteobacteria; order Pseudomonadales; family Pseudomonadaceae; genus Pseudomonas; species Pseudomonas sp. 13159349. The sequence continues at coordinate 4,578,776 of NZ_CP045553.1, forward strand.
GAGCAACGGCCGCAGCAACACGCTGTGGCGTACCAGGCCGCTCTTGCGCAGGCTGGCGCGTTGCAACTGGTAGTCGATCTGCTGGCTCATGCGCTCGATCTGGCTCTGCAGCACGCGCGCCTGCTCGCGCTCGCCGCTACGCTGCTGCAGGCTTTCGCCCACCCCTTGCAACACCGCCAGCGGCGTCTTCAGGCTGTGCGCCAGGTCATCGAGCGAATCACGGTAGCGCTGACGCTGCTCGCGCTCGCTGCGCAACAGGCGGTTCAGCGAGCCGGTCAGACGCAGCAGCTCCCGTGGGTGTTCGCCGCTCAGGCCATCCCGCACTCCCGACTCCACGTCGTCCAGCTCGCGACTGAGCCGGCGCAACGACCGCAAGCCCCAGGTCAAACCGGCCCACAGCAGCACCAGCAGCGCCAGCAAGGCCGCGCCAAAGCCCAGGTAGAGCTTTTCGCGCAGGCCATCAAGGGTGTGCTGGTACTCGCGCACAGGTTGCAAGGCAACGATGCTATAGGCGGCGCTCTGGCCACCTAGCAGCTTGATCTCGACGTCGTACACAAAGAACTCTTCGCCGTCGGCCTGGTGAATGCGGGCGAATTCGTTGCCGCGGCCGTCGTAGCGTGGGCGGTAGTTGATGTTTTGCGCGGCGGTTGCCCGCGACTGCCAGACCAGCTTGCCGTCGCGGTCGAAGATATAGCCGAGCAAGCCGGTGTACGGCAGGTTGTAGCGCTCGTCCGGCAGCAGCGTCGGCATCTGCAATTGGCCGTGTTCGATACGCGCTGCGGAAATCAGCGTGGTCACATCCGAGGCCAGGCGTTGTTCGATCGACTCCTGCAGGGCCAGGCTGAAGGCCTTCTGCAAGGCCGGCAGCAACGCCAGCATGAACAGCAGCGCCAGCACCGCGGCCGCCAGCATCAGGCGCACCCGCAGCGAACGGATCATCGGCAGCGCTCGGTGAACAGGTAGCCCAGGCCGCGCACAGTGTCGATCGGTTTGAAGCCGTGCTCGCCCTCGAGCTTGCGCCGCAAGCGGCCGACCAGCACTTCGATGACATTGGGGTCGCGTTCCTCGTCACCTGGGTACAGCTGCTCCATCAGGCGGTCCTTGGCCACCACCTGCTGGTGATGGCGCATGAGGTATTCGAGGATGCGGTATTCGTAGGCGGTCAGGGCCAGGGGCTGCTCGTCCAGCATCGCCTGCTTGCGGTTGAGGTCGAGCACCAGCGGGCCGGCGGCAATGGTCGACTGGGTGAAGCCGCTGGAGCGGCGCAGCAGGGCGTTCAGGCGTGCCTCGAGTTCTTCGAACTGGAACGGCTTGACCAGGTAGTCGTCGGCACCGGCGGCCAGGCCCTCGACCTTGTCCTGCCAGTTGCCGCGGGCGGTGAGGATGAGAATGGGGAAGGTCTTGTCCTGGCTGCGCAGGCGCGTGATCAGTTCCAGCCCGCTGATGCCGGGCAGGCCCAGGTCGATGATGGCCAGGTCGAAGTGGTATTGCCCGGCCTGGTAAAGCGCCTCCTCGGCATCGGCGACCGCCTCGACCACATGGCCGCCTTCGCCCAGGCGGGTGCAGAGGTGATGGCGAAGCAGGGCTTCGTCCTCGACCACCAGCAGTTTCATGTGCAGCTCCTTGATATGTATTGCCTGTACCGGCCTCTTCGCGGGCACGCCCGCTCCCACAGGGATCGCACAGGCTCCAAGGCTCGTGCAGTACCTGTGGGAGCGGGCGTGCCCGCGAAAGGGCCGGTACAGGATAACCCGGCTCGCCCGTCAGAACTTGTAGCTTGCAGCCAGGTAGGTCTGCGCGCTGCTGGTCAGGCGCAGGGTGCCGTCCTTCGGCCCGCCGTGCGCACCCACTTCGGTAGCAGCATTGGTACGCAGGTAACGGTAGCCCAGTTCCACCGAAGCCTTGTCGGTGATGTCCTGGATCACGCCGGCCTGCAGGCCATAGGCGTAACCGTAGTCGGTATCCCGGCTGGCCCCCGGCGAGTCCTGGGTCAGCTTGGTCACGCCCAGGCTGCCGCCGCCGAACAGCTTGGTGGTATCTCCCACCGGCAGGAACAGGTCGTAGCTGCCCAGCAGGTTTTCCTGGCGCAGCTTCAGGCCGCTGTGGTCGCCCGAGACATTGTCGTAAGTCATGTAGTAGCGGCCCTGGTCATTGATCTTGCCCACTCGCACGCCCCAGGTGTCGTCCTTGCCGATGATGCCGTCGGCGTTGAGGTGGTCGGTGTTGCGCTGCAGCAGGCCGGACTTGCGAACCTTGTCGCTGGTCTGGCCGTAGGTCAGGCTGGCGAAGTTGTCGTCAGCGGCCTGTGCGGTGGTAATGCCAGCGGCGCAGACGGCCATGGCGGCAAGCAGGGTGTTGAAGGTTTTCATGGCTGGATACTCCAGTTGAGTGCGCTGTTTCGGTCTGGAAGCTAGAGTAAGCAGGGCACCCTGAACCGCGACTGAACCCTGGCTGAACCCCGGCTGAACGAACCGTTTGAAGAACAAGGAGTAGTGACCATGCGCGCCCTGCTGGCCTTGACCCTGATGTGCAGCGCCGCCCTCGCCCAAGCGGCGGTACAAACCCGCGAGATCCCCTACCAGGACGCCGACGGCAATCGCCTGGTCGGCTACTACGCCTATGACGACGCCATCGAAGGCAAGCGCCCCGGCATTGTCGTGGTGCATGAATGGTGGGGGCTGAACGACTATGCCAAGCGCCGCGCCCGCGACCTGGCAGCACTGGGCTACAACGCCCTGGCCATCGACATGTATGGCGACGGCAAGCAAACCGAGCACCCTGCCGACGCCAAGGCATTCATGACAGCAGCGATGAAAGACCCCAAGGCCGCGGAGCGGCGCTTCGATGCCGGCCTTGAACTACTGAAACTGCAGCCGAACACCAACAAGCACCAGTTGGGGGCGGTCGGTTATTGCTTCGGCGGCAAGGTGGTACTGGATGCCGCACGCCGCGGCGAAAAGCTGGACGGCGTGGTGAGCTTCCATGGCGCACTGGCCACCCAGACCCCGGCCAGGCCTGGGGTGGTACGCGCGGAGATCCTGGTCGAGCACGGCGCGGCAGACAGCATGGTTACTCAGCAGCAGGTGGAGGCATTCAAGGCCGAGATGGATGCAGCCAAGGTCAACTATGAGTTTGTCAGTATCGAAGGGGCCAAGCATGGGTTTACCAACCCGGATGCAGACCGGCTGAGCCATGGCGAGCATGGCGGGCCGGATATCGGCTACAACAAGGCGGCGGATGAAAGATCGTGGGCGGATATGCAGGCGTTCTTCAAGAAGGTGTTCAAGTAAACAACGCGAGGGGCCGCTTTGCGGCCCAATCGCTGGCAAGCCAGTTCCCACAGGGGCCGCGCAAAGCTTGGGCCGTGCCCTGTACCTGTGGGAGCTGGCTTGCCGGCGATTGGGCTGCAAAGCAGCCCCTGCGATCCGATCTCCCACACCGTCGCCTCGGCTGGCACAATACCCCCCCATGAACACACTCCCCGCCTGCTGCGCCCCGCTCCAGCACCACTGGCCCCTGCCCCGCCCCCTACCCGGCGCAGTGCTGGTCAGTTGCTACTTCGACCCCACCCGCCTGGCACCCGACGACTTCCAGCGCGCCGGCGTCGTGCCAGGCGCCAGCCTGCAGCGCTCGGTGGCCAAGCGTCAGGCCGAGTACCTGGCTGGCCGGGTATGTGCCCGCGCCGCGCTGCAGCGCCTGGACGGCCGTGACTACGTGCCCGGCACCCACGAGGACCGCTCACCCATCTGGCCCGCCGGCATCCACGGCTCGATCACCCACGGTAAAGGCTGGGCTGCTGCCGTGGTTGCTGCCGAGGGCAGTTGCCAGGGCCTGGGCCTGGATCAGGAAGCGTTGCTGGATGACCAGCGTGCCGAGCGACTGATGGGCGAAATCCTCACCCCGCCCGAGCTCGAACGCCTCGACCGCCGCCAGCCAGGCCTTGCAGTCACCCTGACCTTCTCGCTGAAGGAAAGCCTGTTCAAGACGCTCTATCCGCTGACCCGCCAGCGCTTCTACTTCGAGCATGCCGAAGTACTGGACTGGTCCGCCGAAGGCCTGGCCCGCCTGCGACTGCTCACCGACCTGTCGCCGCAGTGGCGGCATGGCGCCGAACTGCAGGGCCAGTTCTGCCTGCAGGACGGCCACCTGCTCAGCCTGGTCAGCGTCTGACCGTCACAGCGGTGCCTGCTGCCGTGGCCAGTTCAGGCTGAAGCAGGCGCCACCCAGCGCGGCGCTGCGCCCCACCGTGGCTCGGCCCGCGTGCCAGTAGATGATCCGCCGCACGATCGACAAGCCCAGGCCATGCCCGCCCGAAGCGCGGGTACGGCTGTCGTCGAGGCGGGTGAACGGTGTGAAGATACGGTCCCAGACGCCCTCGGGGATCCCCGGGCCGTCATCCTCCACATCGATGCGGCAGCGTTGCTGCCCCAACTGGTAGCTCAGGCGCACCTCGGCCTCGGCGTGACGCATGGCGTTGCCCACCAGGTTCTGCAGCGCCCGGTGCAGGTAGCGCGGTTCAGCTTCGACCCAGGCGCCTTCGCCAGCGGCGCCCTGGCACTCACCGCGCACCACCCTTACCTCGGCACGCAACGGCGCGAGTTCTTCGATCACCCGGTCGAGCAAGGCATCCAGGTCTACCCGCTCGAACTTCAGCGCCGGCGCGCCCTGCTCCAGGCGGGCGTAGGTGAGCATCTCGTCGACCAACTTGTCGAGGTCCTGGATATCGCCATCCATGCCCGCCAGGTGCTTGGCCCGGGCCTGCTCGTTGGTGGCACTTTCGATCATCTCCAGGCCAAAGCGCAGACGTGCCACTGGCGTGCGCAGCTCGTGGGAAACCGCCCGCACCAGTTCGCGCTGCATGGTCAGCGAGCGCTGCAGGTGCTCGGCCATGCCGTTGAAGGCCGCGGCCAGACGCCCCACCGAGTCGGCGCCGCCGGCCGGCACGCGGGTGTCCAGGCTGCCTTGGGCGATGCGCGTGGCGGCAATCTCCAGGCCCGACACGCGCCGCTCCAGTTGGCGTACCAGCAGGTAGACCACCAGGCCGATCAGGCACAGACCAAGAAAGGTTATCAGGATCAGCAACTGCGGCGGATAGGGGTTGAGCTGGTACAGCGGGCCGATTTCCAGCACCCAGGGCGAACCCGCCAGCCCGGCGAACACACGGATCGAGTCGCCATCCTTGCCCAGGGCCATGACCGTATCGCCCTCCTCGACCCGGCGCCGCTGGTCATCGTCCAGGCTCACCCGCTCGATGCGCTGCAAGGCCACGCCAAAGCCGAAGCCCTTTTCTTTCTTGATCTGTGCCAGGCGCTGCTGCTGTTCGGTCACCGGGTAGCGCACCAGTTCGTCGGCCAGCAGATAGAGGGTGGCCCGCGCCAGTTGCTCGCTGATCTGTTTGATCTGCGCCACAAGCATCAGGTCTTCCTGGCCGACCTTGCGTAGCACCTCGGCCGCATGCGGGCCGGTCTTCTCGACCACCACCAGCCCGCGGTACAGGCGCGCCCGCTGACCGCCATCGAGTGTGCGCGCGGTCATGGGCTGCAGCGCCAGTGGCACGCCGAGCAGGCGCTCCCAGATCAGCAGCGAGCGCTTGCGCTCGGTATCGTTCTGCAGCGCCAGGTTGTCGGCCATCAGGCTGAAGGTGCCCTGGGCCAGGCCTTCTCGGTGCTGGGCGGCACGCACTTCGTTGACCAGGTGCAGGCTGAGTACACCGAGCAGGGCCACCAGCACCAGCACGGCCAGCATGCCGCCATAGATACGCAGGAAGATCGAATTGTTCATGGGGCCTCGCCGACGAACAGGTAGCCCTTGCTGCGAAGTGTCTTGATCAGCCTTGGCTGGAGCGGGTCGTCGCCGATCTTTGGGCGGATCTTGGAAATGCGTATGTCGATGGAGCGGTCCTGCCCGTCGTAGCCGACCCCCCGTAGCGCGGTGAAGATCTGCTCGCGCGTCAGCACCCGGCCGGCATTGCTGGCCAGCAGCCAGAGCAGGTCGAATTCGGCGCCGGTCAGCTCTATCAGCTGTTCGCCCAGGCGCGCCTCGCGCAGGCGATTGTCGATGCGCAGCGCGCCGAAGGCCAGGTCCTGGCGCTTGCTGTCCGGTGCTTCGCTGCGGCGCAGCAGTGCCTGGATACGCGCAAGGAGGAGCCGTGGGCGTACGGGTTTGCAGACATAGTCATCGGCCCCAAGGTCCAGGCCCTGGACTTGGTCGAGTTCATCGCTGCGGGCGGTCAGCATGAGGATTGGGCCGGGGTACTGGCTGCGCACCCGGCGACAGATGCTCAGGCCGTCCTCGCCGGGCAGCATCAGGTCGAGAATGACCAGGTCGGGCTGGCTGTCGACGATGCGCCGCGCGGCGCGGGCGCCATCGCCCTCGACGCTGATTTCGTAGCCGTTGGCCTGCAGGTACTCGGCGGTGAGCTCGGCCAGGCGCTGGTCGTCTTCGACGATGAGGATGCGGGGTGCGGGGTGGTCCATGGCTTGTGCCTTATCTTGTTGTTCTTCTGTTGCCTGTACCGGCCCCTTCGCAGCACAAGGCTGCTCCTACAAGGTATGGCGCTCCCCGGTAGGAGCAGCCTTGTGCTGCGAAGGGGTCGGTGCAGGCAACATAACCCTTTAACCAAAAGGCAACATCTGCTTCGGATACTACGTCCCACCCCCGGCACTGCCAAGCCGCCTCGCAGCCCCTCGACTGAACCGTTTTTTGTGATAGGGTTCGCGCCCGAAAAATTCTGCCCCGGGGCTGCAAGACGCAGAAAAATACTGCAAACCACTTGGCACAAGGCCTACAGCGAATACCCACCATTCACTCACAAAGTACGCACAAGTTATCCACAGGCGCTCGCCTTGCAAAGCCCCCGATACCGCATTATCTTGTATCCCGATCGCAGCGAACCACTAGATATAGGGTTTCGTGCAAAATCACACACAAAAGTCAACCCGCAAAATCAAGCGATTTATCGGGTGAACTTCAAGTGATTCCAGCAGCCAAACCGCTCCTGCGGAGGCGACCGAGGCAAGCCCCTCCAGGGCCTTGTTCGGGTATGGGTGTTGCAGGCCAGGCCTGGCATCCATCAGCAACAGTTTTTGGGCCCGGCCCAGAACCTTTGACTTCGGCCAGGGAGCGGCGAGCCATTGCCCCTTTTTCCTGAGTCTGTCCCGAAGTTGGTACGCCCGCGCGGGCGGATGCGCATGCATTGCCCATCCCCGCCAGGCCATCGAGCAAGTGGACGGAACGGTGGGCGCCCAAAAGGCGCCTGAACAATATAGAAACTGTGGAGACACCCACCCATGCAAACCGACACAACTCGCGAGAACCCGCAGGCCAAGGTGCCGCAGGCCGCCGATTCCAACCAGGATCTGGCCGCCACCGCTCCCGGCCAACTGCGTGTGATCAAGCGTAACGGCACTGTCGTCCCCTACACCGACGACAAGATCACCGTTGCCATCACCAAGGCGTTCCTCGCAGTTGAAGGCGGCACCGCCGCCGCTTCGTCGCGCATCCACGACACCGTCGCGCGCCTGACCGAGCAGGTCACCGCCACGTTCAAGCGTCGTATGCCATCGGGTGGCACCATCCACATCGAAGAAATCCAGGACCAGGTCGAACTGGCCCTGATGCGCGCCGGCGAGCAGAAAGTCGCCCGTGACTACGTGATCTACCGCGAGCAGCGCGCCAAGGAGCGTGCCACCCGCGTGAACGCCGAGTCCGTGGTCGAGCCGCACCCGACCATCCGCATCACCCTGGCCGACGGCAGCCTGGCGCCGCTCGACATGGCCCGCCTGAACACCATCATCAGCGAAGCCTGCGAAGGCCTGGCCGAAGTCGATGGCGACCTGATCCAGCGCGATACCCTGAAGAACCTGTACGACGGCGTGGCCATCAAGGACGTCAACACTGCCCTGGTGATGACCGCCCGTACCCTGGTAGAGCGCGAGCCGAACTACTCGTTCGTGACCGCCCGCCTGCTGATGGACACCCTGCGTGCCGAAGGCCTGGGCTTCCTGAACGTGGCCGAGAGCGCCACCCACCACGAAATGGCCGACCTGTACGCCAAGGCCCTGCCGGCCTATGTCGAGAAAGGCGTCGAGTTCGAGCTGCTGGACCCGGCCCTGAAAGGCTACGACCTGGAGCGCCTGGGCAAGGCCATCGACCACGAGCGTGACCAGCAATTCACCTACCTGGGCCTGCAGACTCTGTACGACCGCTACTTCATCCACAAGGATGGCGTGCGCTTCGAGCTGCCACAGGTGTTCTTCATGCGTGTGGCCATGGGCCTGGCGCTGGAAGAGAAAGACAAAGAAGCCCGTGCCATCGAGTTCTACAACCTGTTGTCGTCCTTCGACTACATGGCCTCGACCCCGACCCTGTTCAACGCCGGCACCCTGCGCCCGCAGCTGTCCAGCTGCTACCTGACCACCGTGCCGGACGACCTGTCGGGCATCTACCACGCGATCCACGACAACGCGATGCTGTCGAAATTCGCCGGTGGCCTGGGCAACGACTGGACCCCTGTGCGTGCACTGGGCTCCTACATCAAGGGCACCAACGGCAAATCCCAGGGCGTGGTTCCGTTCCTGAAAGTGGTCAACGACACCGCCGTTGCCGTCAACCAGGGTGGCAAGCGCAAGGGCGCCGTGTGTGCCTACCTGGAAACCTGGCACCTGGACATCGAAGAATTCATCGAGCTGCGCAAGAACACCGGTGATGACCGTCGTCGTACCCACGACATGAACACCGCCAACTGGATCCCTGACCTGTTCATGAAGCGTGTCTTCGATGACGGCAAGTGGACCCTGTTCTCGCCTTCGGAAGTGCCAGACCTGCACGACCTGACCGGCAAGGCCTTCGAAGAGCGCTACGAGTACTACGAAGCCCTGACCGAGTACAACAAGATCAAGGTGTTCAAGACCATCCAGGCCAAAGACCTGTGGCGCAAGATGCTGTCGATGCTGTTCGAGACCGGCCACCCGTGGCTGACCTTCAAGGACCCGTGCAACCTGCGTTCGCCGCAGCAGCACGTGGGCGTGGTCCACAGCTCGAACCTGTGCACCGAGATCACCCTGAACACCAACAAGGACGAGATCGCGGTCTGCAACCTGGGCTCGATCAACCTGCCGAACCACATCGTCGACGGCAAGCTGGATACCGCCAAGCTGCAACGCACCGTGAACACCGCCGTGCGCATGCTCGACAACGTGATCGACATCAACTACTACTCGGTGCCGCAAGCGCGTAACTCGAACTTCAAGCACCGCCCGGTCGGCCTGGGCATCATGGGCTTCCAGGATGCGCTGTACCTGCAGCACATTCCGTACGGCTCCGATGCTGCCGTCGAGTTCGCCGACAAGTCGATGGAAGCGGTCAGCTTCTACGCCATCCAGGCGTCCTGCGACCTGGCCGACGAGCGCGGTGCGTACGAGACCTTCCAGGGTTCGCTGTGGTCCAAGGGCATCCTGCCGCTGGATTCGCAACAGATCCTGATCGAGGCCCGTGGCGCCAAGTACATCGACGTCAACCTGGAAGAGTCCCTGGACTGGGCCCCGGTGCGCGAGCGCGTCAAGAAAGGTATTCGTAACTCGAACATCATGGCCATCGCGCCGACCGCGACCATCGCCAACATCACCGGCGTGTCGCAGTCCATCGAGCCGACCTACCAGAACCTGTACGTGAAATCGAACCTGTCGGGCGAGTTCACCGTGATCAACCCGTACCTGGTCCGCGACCTGAAGGCCCGTGGCCTGTGGGACTCGGTAATGATCAACGACCTGAAGTACTACGACGGTTCGGTGCAGCAGATCGAGCGTATCCCGCAAGAGCTGAAGGACCTGTACGCCACCGCGTTCGAAGTCGAGACCAAGTGGATTGTCGATGCCGCCTCGCGTCGCCAGAAGTGGATCGACCAGGCCCAGTCGCTGAACCTGTACATCGCCGGCGCCTCGGGCAAGAAGCTGGACGTTACCTACCGCATGGCCTGGTACCGTGGCCTGAAGACCACCTACTACCTCCGTGCCCTGGCCGCGACCAGCACCGAGAAGTCGACCATCAACACCGGCAAGCTCAACGCCGTTTCCAGCGGTGGCGACAGCGCCCCGGTCCAGGCAGCCGGCCCTGCGCCAGTGCCGAAGGCCTGCGCGATCGACGAGCCTGACTGCGAAGCCTGCCAGTAAGGCCAGGCCGAGGCTTCCTGCGGGAAGCCTCAATGCGTTTTCCGCACCACTGCGGACCCTGTGGGAGCGGGTTCACCCGCGATGAGGCCGGCACTCCCGCCGCCTCTCCACAGCAAGACACAACAAGCCGTGGCTGCAAAGCCGCGGCCAGCCCTTTTCGGGCACCTCAGATTTGCGTGCACCGCACCGCAACCAAGATCCACCGGCCATACTTGATAGATGGCCCTCAAGCAGGAGCATCTCACCATGCTGAGTTGGGACGAATTCGATAAAGAAGACGGCGAAGTAGCCGCCAAAGGCAACACCCCTGCGCAGGCCGCTGCCGCCGCCACCCTCGACAAGCTCGACAGCGCCGGTGGTGCCGCCGCCCTGGAAGCCCGTGCCGCCACCGCCGACGACTCCGACGCCGTCAAGCGCGCCAAGGCTGCCCTGAACGACCTCGACATCGCCGAAGGCCTGGCCGAGCTGGAAGGCTCCAGCGCCCGCGTGCGTGTTGACGAAAAGCGCATGATCAACTGCCGCGCCGACCTCAACCAGCTGGTACCGTTCAAGTACGACTGGGCCTGGCAGAAGTACCTGGACGGCTGCGCCAACCACTGGATGCCGCAAGAGGTCAACATGACCGCCGACATCGCCCTGTGGAAGAGCATGGACGGCCTGACCGAAGACGAGCGTCGCATCGTCATGCGCAACCTCGGCTTCTTCTCCACTGCCGACTCGCTGGTAGCCAACAACCTGGCCCTGGCCGTGTACCGCCTGATCACCAACCCGGAGTGCCGCCAGTACATCCTGCGCCAGGCCTTCGAAGAGGCGATCCACACCCACGCCTACCAGTACTGCATCGAGTCGCTGGGCATGGATGAAGGCGAGATCTTCAACATGTACCACGAGATCCCGTCGGTAGCGAAGAAAGCCGCCTGGGGCCTGAAGTACACCCGCGCCATCTCCGACCCGGAATTCAACACCGGCACCGTCGAAACCGACAAAGAGCTGCTGCGCAACCTGATCGCCTACTACTGCGTACTGGAAGGCATCTTCTTCTACTGCGGCTTCACCCAGATCCTGTCCATGGGCCGCCGCAACAAGATGACCGGCGTGGCCGAGCAGTTCCAGTACATCCTGCGTGACGAGTCGATGCACCTGAACTTCGGTATCGACGTGATCAACCAGATCAAGATCGAGAACCCGCACCTGTGGGACGCGGCGATGAAGGAAGAAGCGACCCAGATGATCCTGCAAGGGACCCAGCTGGAGATCGAATACGCCCGTGACACCATGCCACGCGGCGTGCTGGGCATGAACGCAGCGATGATGGAAGACTACCTCAAGTTCATCGCCAACCGTCGCCTGACCCAGATTGGCCTGAAGGAAGAGTACCCAGGGACTACCAACCCGTTCCCGTGGATGAGCGAGATCATGGACTTGAAGAAAGAGAAGAACTTCTTTGAGACGCGTGTGATCGAGTATCAGACTGGCGGGGCGTTGAGCTGGGATTGATAGTCCGGGCGAAGCACAGAGAAGGCTGCCGATTGGCAGCCTTTTTTATTGGCAGGAAAAATGCCGAAGAGGAAGCTTCCTACAAGGTTCTCATTGTGACTTTTGTATCGTCGCGATAACGTCTGTTGGCGCTTAAGAACGCTCACGCAGCGGTATTCCGTTCCCGTTAGCAGCGGCTCTCCAAATCAGGATGGCCAAGATGAACAGTTTCAATACACCTACCCTATTCACCCGCCACAACCGCCCCCTCCACACCCTCTGGCTCGAATCCCAAGCCTGGTTTTGCGCCCACGAACTCGGCCGGCTGAGTGGTCACTTCTACGACGAACACTGCATGCGCAAACTCGACCCGGATCAGTACCGCTCCGTGCAGTTGCTGCGCTATGGCAAGTACCAGGAAACCACGATGGTCAGCGAATCCGGGGCCTATACCTTGTTGGCGCATCACCATGTGCCGGAGAACCGGCATCTGCGTTGGTGGCTGACGCATGAGGTGGTGGCGGTGTTGCGTGATCGGCAGGAAGACGGGGTGGAAGATGTCCCGCGACTGGGGCAGATGTGCTGGCCTGGGGGACAGAGCGCGACGTTGTTGTATTGGCAGAGTGAGCCTTGGGTGAGGATGCGGGATATGCCGGTGGTGCTGGCTGGGGAAGTGCAACAGCTGCCGCCAGTAGAGCAGCCGAAGTTGAGTTGGCGGGAGTGTGCGCAGCGGGCGCTGCGATTGCATGGGGTTTAAGCGGCGGGTTTGCCTGGGCGGGCCTCTTCGCGGGTGAACCGCTCCCACAGGTACTGCGGTGGCTTCAGGTTAATGCTGTACCTGTGGGAGCGGCCGTGGCCGCGAACACCGGCACAGCCGGTGCCATCCACCGCGTCGCCTGTTTCGCGGGCTTGCCCGCTCCCACAGGTACTGCGCTGGCTTCAGGTTAATGCTGTACCTGTAGGAGCGGCCGGGTCCGCGAACACCGGCACAGCCGGTGCCATCCACCGCGTCGCCTGTTTCGCGGGCTTGCCCGCTCCCACAGGTACTGCGCTGGCTCCGGGCTTACGCTGTACCTGTGGGAGCGGCCGTGGCCGCGAACACCGGCGCAGCCGGTGCCATACACCGCGCGGCGCACATTCATACAGAAGCCTCGCTACACCAGCAAAAATGTTACTTGGCAGCTTTCGCCGCCTGCCGGTTGGCCCTGCGAATGTCCCGGTAGCCGACCAGGCGCACGCGCATTTCCCGGTAGCGCTGGGTATTGATGACCAGCAAGGCCAGCAGCCCGAACAGCAAAACCGAGACGTAGCCGCCCATGTGCGGCCGGTAAGCGTAGCTCGGCAGCGCGGCCAACACGGCCAGCCCGTTCAGGCCGATCAGCCCCCGCAGGCCCCAGGCGTATCCACGCACCAGCGCGATATGCGAAGCGGCGCTCACCGTGCATGCCAGCGCCAGGGCCAGTACCGACAGCGACTGGTCCGGGCTGCGCAGCCAGGTGGAGAACACCAGTGAAACACTGCCGCCAATGGCAAAGCAGGACAGCTGGAACTCGGCGATGAAAACGCCGAAATAGCGGGAAAGAAATCTTTGCAGTTCCTGACCCTTTTGAAACTTCGATCCATTCATATGAGTGAGCGCTGTCGTCCTTGAAAACCGTAGAGCGCGGCTAGCTTACCTTGACAATTGCGAATGAATAAACCATAAAACCCGACTTCGAAGTGCCTGCCAGCGCGATATCACTTTGGCACTTTATGTAAGTTTCGCACCTGTGCACATTAACAACTCCGCACAGGCACACGCCCTCCCCAGGGCCGATAGGAGATCGAATTCTGGTGAATGAATCGCCGTTGCTTTCAGCGCTGTTCCCGCAGGCCGGTTCTGGGGAACTGAAATGAAGCGTGTGTCCAAAGCCCTGCCGACGCTGCTGGCTGCAATCGCCCTGAATGCATGCGCGCATGCGCCCGCCCCGTCATCGAATGCGGGGCCTGAAGTTATCCTTGCCGGGCACAAGCTTGCACTTGTGAACCACGAAGGTCGTTGCGCACTGCGCAGCTCCGATGCATCACTGCTAGAGCTGGACATGCCCTGGCCCTGCCAATTCAGCCCGGATAGGGATGGAGGCAAGCCTCGCGTGGAACAGTTCAATGGTGTGCAGATCATCATTGTCAGCCATGTGCAGCCAGCCCTGTCGCTGCCCGGACGTTGCGATAGCCAGTACCAGGCTGTTCGCCAGATGGGCAACCGCCTCGAGCCTTCCATCCTGGCACGTGGCGCCAGTTGCTCAAGCGGCCCTGTGGACCAGAAAAACTTCGTAGGGCTGTTCGAGTGGTAACCGAAATCGCGGACTACCAGTCGCTACGCCAAGTCGTCCGCAAGCGCAAAGGGTGTTACCAGCCATGAAGAAAATCCTCTTGTCCCAACAAGATCGCGGCTTCGGCCAGATCGGTGGCGCGGCTTTGCTCAAGGACCTCTCCTTGTGGCCGAAAAACCCGGAAACCGGCATGTTGATGACGCCCATCCTGACCCTGAGCGAGCGTTTCCAACCGGCCATGTTTGTCCCACCCGGCATGGCCATCACGGTTTTCCTCGCCGTCGAGCAACATCAGGATGGCAGTTTCAGCCGCCCTCTCCAGCGTCGCTATACGGTCAATCAACAAGCCGAACTGCTGAACGTCCTCAGTAGCGGCTTTGCCCGGGTCATCCTGCATGAACTCGCCAGCCAGCCACTGGAACCCGCCAATCCCCCTTTGCTGCTGGAGCGAGCGTTCATAGATTTCGAAGAAATGACTGACGAAGAGCATGACGAGGAACATCAGGATGAGGACAGCGGGATCGGCCTGAGCAAACCCAGCGGTTGGCCCTGCTGGCTGCAGGACCCGATCTACGAACCAACGCGCTACATGTTCATGATGCAACTGATAGATGCTGACGTGGCCGAAGCCAGCCCTCAGCATGCGGGGCTGTTCGGCGAAGGTAACGGCTATCTGTTCGTGGACATGCAGGCACGCCGTGGCAAGCAAGGCGACGACGCCGGTTTCTTCTTCATTCAGTTCGCCTGAATGACCAGCCAGGATCAAGGTCCGCCCATGAACATAGCTACGGCACGAACGGCAAGATCTCGGGGCCTGGTATGAATATCTACCATTTAGACAACGCGCCAACGCCTTGGGGAGACTGGGGCGCGGCACTGGTCCAGGGCATGATCGCCTGGGACGAAGATACCGATGTAGACAGCATCAAGCGCGCCGGCCCGTATACCCCGGCCGCCTACATACGTTCGGGTTCTCTGGTGCTCACCCAGCCGGTCAAGGAAGCCCTGGAAAAAAGCGGGCTGAAGGGGGTCGGGCGTTACGAGCACCTGGAGAAGACCCATATCGTGCACATCGACTGGCTGCACTGGGATACCAGCAAACCCATTACCGAATACCTCGATCTGGAAGGCGAGCCGACCTGGATCATCGATTCCCTGCCCCATGACCCTGAGCTTGCCGCACGTATGCCGGAGTACTGGCAGGCATTCGTGGTGGGCAAGCTCTACCTGCTCAAGGACCCGCAGCATGACCCTGCCGACCTCGGCCAGTATCTCAAGGTGCTCAAGGCCGACGAGCAAGCCGATTTATTCAAAGGGGATGTCTATCGTGGGTATTTCCTGAGCGAACGCGCCAAGGAGTGGCTGGAACAGCAGTGCCCAGGTTGCTTTACATTCACCCTGCTCGGTTGAATCAGTCCAGCTGCCGAGCCCTCAGCGCCTGCGCCAGCATGTCAATGAAGGCGCGGACCTTGGCCGAACCGTACTTGCTCTCCCGGTGCAGTATATGGATTGGCCACGGCGCCTCTTCGTATTCGGCAAGGATCACCTGCAACTGCCCACTGGCCACCTCATCCGCTACCTGATACGACAGCAGGCGGGCAATGCCCAACCCGCCGCTGGCGGCAGCGATTGCCCCGTCATTGCTGGTCACCGTCAAGCGAGGCTTCATGCGCACCAACGTTGGTTCATCGGTTACTCCGAAACGCCAGCCGGCTCGCGGCGACAGGTTGGTGGTGCCGATCACCGCATGCCCCGCCAGGTCGGACGGGTGCTTCGGCACGCCGTGGCGCGCCAGGTACTCGGGAGAGGCGCACAGCATGCGCCGTACCCTGCCCACCCGCAGTGCTTTGAGCCCGGAGTCGGGCAAGGGGCCGATACGAACGGCCACATCCATGCCCTCTTCGACCATGTTGACGATGCGGTCGAGGAAGTAGGCGGAAACGTCAACCTCGGGGTACTGCTGCAGGTAGTGGACGATGCACGGCATGACGAACTTCTTGCCGAACAGGATGGGCGCGGTGACGGCCAGGTCGCCCTTGGGCGTGGCGTTGATGCCGGCGGCGGCTTCGTTGGCCTCGTTGATGCTGGCGAGGATATGGCGGGTGTCTTCCAGATAGCGGCCACCGGCTTCGGTCAGGCGTACGCTGCGGGTGGTGCGCAGCAGCAGTTTGACCCCCAGCTGATCCTCCAGGGCGCTGACGGCGCGGGTGACTGCGGCAGGGGAGATGTCCAGACGGCGGGCAGCGGCGGCGAAGCTTTCCAGCTCGCCTACGGCGACGAACACCTTCATCAGGTGGATCTGGTCCATGCGGGTTCCTGGGAGGCTATGAAGTGCCGGGATTATCTTTCATCTGGGCGTTTTGTGTTGCCTGTTCTGACCTCATCGCCGGCAAGCCAGCTCTCACAGGTACTCCACAGGTTTCGGCAACGGTGGAGTACCTGTGGGAGATTGCCCAGCCCTTTGGGCTGCGCTTTCGCGCAGAGAACCAATATCGCTCGTCTGACGCGTCCTTTGTAGGAGCAGCCTTGTGCTGCGAAGAGGCCGGTACAGCCAGTAGACAGGCTTTGTCAGCCCCGGCCTCTTCGCAGCACAAGGCTGCTCCTACAGAACCTCGCCGAACCAATGAGTCATGTGTTGTTCTATGAGAGCTGGCTTGCCGGCGATGAGTCGGTAAAGGCATATCAGATATCCAGTACCAACGCCTGCCCTCCCTCCTCCACCCGCGCCGGTATCGCGCAACAGATTAGCGCAGTCCCACTTTCCGGCATTTCCGCCGGCGGATTCGGGTAATGCACCCGGCCACTGACCAACCGTGTCTTGCAGGTACCACACGACCCACCTCGGCAACTGAACTCCGGCGACAATCCGCGAGCCTCGGCCAGCTCCAGCAGCGTCCCGCTACCAGGCGCCCAGCGCGCCTCCTTGGCCGAAGCCGCAAAGTACACCGGCACCGGCTCGCTGGCCGCGGGCGGCTGTTGCAGGGTGGGCTGGTCATCGTCGGTGTGCCGCCGGAGCGTTGACGGGCCAAAGGCTTCGGCATGAATCCGCGCATCCGGCACATGCAGCCCACGCAGCCCTTCATACAGGTCCTGGGTAAAACTGCCTGGGCCGCACAGGTAGAAATCGTAGTCGTCCAGCGCCAGCGTCGCCTTGACCTGCTCGATACCCAGCCGACCGGCAAACTCGTAATCACGCCCCACCAGCGCATGCTCTTCCGGCTGGCTCAGGGCGCAGTACACGTGCAGCAGGCCGCCGGCCTGTTGCCGCAAACTTGCCAGCTCCTCACGGAACGGCAGGTCGGCCAGGCTGCGCGCACCATGGAACAGATGAATGCGCCGTGCCTGCCCCTTGCTCAACTGCTCGCGCAGCATGGCCAGTAACGGCGTGATACCCACACCCGCGCCGATCAGCACCAGCGGCCGCGTACTCTGCTGGTCCAGCGTGAAGCTGCCCATCGGCGAGCGCACGTTCAGCACATCGCCTGCCACGACGTGCTCATGCAGGTGCCGCGAGGCCCGACCCTGGGCTTTGACGCTGATGCGCAGGTAACCGTCGGAAGGCGCGCTGGACAGGCTGTAGGTGCGGATCAGCGCCGCCTCACCGTCGAGCTGGACTTGCACCGGAACATGCTGCCCGGGCGCAAAGGCCATCGCACTGCCAGCAGGAGGCTCAAGGTAGAACGAGCGGATCTCACGGCTTTCCTGCTCCACCCGCAGCACACGCCAGGCCTGCCATTGGCGCTGCCGCTGGCGTTGCTGCAGACGTATGTCGGCCTCGGCCCAGGTGCCGGTCATCAGGCTGGTCGGGGCGTACTCCTTGAAGGCCCAACGCAGGGAAACGGCAGCCGGGCGCCGCACCACCTGCTCGACCTCCAGCGTCCACAAGCGCTCGGCGCCTTCGAACGCCTGGATGGCGGGGCTGTCCAGCAGCAACTCGACATGCCCGTATAGCTGCAACACGTTGCCGTTGCTGAAATCGATGAATAGCAACCCTGCTTGCGGGTTCACCAGCAGGTTGCCCAAGGTGTTGAAGTGCAGGTTGCCAGCATAGTCGGGGATGGTCAGGCGATTGCCTTCGACCTTGATGAACCCGGGCCGCCCGCCACGGTGAGAGACATCCACCGAACGCTGGCCGTCGACATGCTCGACATAGCTGGCGACAAAGAAGGTGTCGGCTGCCTGGATCATGCTGACAGCCGAGGCATCGAGTGTCGTCGCATCGACACGCCCTTGGGCGGGTTCCGCGACACGGGTGTAGTCACGCAGCTGGATGTACTGCGGGCAGTTGCCGAACGACTGCTCCACAGTCACCTGCAGTTGCCCGTCGCCGGCCTGGTGGATCTGGCCGTTGAGGCGGTTGCGCCGGCGGGTGTGCAATTCGATCCCCAGCAGGCCGACCGCCTGCCCGGCAGCCAGCCCCGGGGTGGCGGGATCGTCTGCTGGCAGTTGAGTGTCGATCGTCAGCTGGCGCGGGTCCGGCGAGCTGACGAAACCTTCCGGCCCTTCCAGCAGCGTTGCCCAGGGCCGCCCCAGTGCGTCCACGCTGGCGGCGACCATGAACGGCAACTGGTGATAGAAAATACGATGCTGGTCGGGCATGTAGTCACGAATGACCTTCTGCCCGAACGCCTCCATGCGCTCCGAGACACCGGCTTTTTCCTGCAGGGTCTTCTCCCCCGCATGCCAGGGCGAGGAGTGGTGGTCCGGGTTCTGTTGCATGGCGGCGTTCCTCGCAGTGGCGGGATATCAGGCGCTGGTCTGCAGGCCGATCACGGTGCGTGGCATGGGCACGAAGCGCGGCAGCGCCTCGATCCGCGCCAGCCAGCTGCGTACGTTGGCATAGGGCTCCAGCGACACATTGCCCTCCGGTGCGTGGGCGATGTAGGAGTAGTTGGCGATATCGGCGATGGTGGGTGTGCTACCGGCCAGGAAGGGCGTTTTGGCCAGCTCGGCGTCGATCACCTTCAGCAGGGTATGGGCGCGGGTAATCACTTCGTCGGTGTTGAACGAGGCTCCGAACACCGTGACCAGACGCGCGGCAGCAGGGCCGAAGGCCAACGGACCGGCAGCGACCGACAGCCAGCGCTGGACGCGGGCGGCGGCAGCGGGCTCCTCGGGGAGCCAAGTGCCGTTGTCGTACTTCTTGGCCAGGTACACCAGGATGGCATTGGAGTCGGCGATCACCGTGCCGTTGTCGTCTATGACCGGGACCTGGCCGAACGGGTTGAGGGCCAGGAAGTCCGGCTGCTTGTGCGCGCCTTTGGCCAGGTCGACGAACACCAGCTCGGTGGGCAGGTTCAGCAGCGAAAGCATCAGCTCGATGCGATGGGCGTGGCCGGACTTGGGGAAGTTGTAAAGCTTGATCGGGTTCGACATTGGCTTGGCTCCTGATCAGCACCGGGGTGGGCTGGTGGAGCACATGCTGCACCGGTTCGGCTGGCAGCAGAATCCGTGTGGCGGGGAAACCATAATTTCGCGGAGCGGAATAATGGAAGTATCCAGATCCGCGTATGCCCTGTGTAGGAGCGGTCCTATCGCGACACAAGGCCGCTCCTACAAACCGATATTGGCCGGTATTATCAAGGCAGGTGCAAGATCAGTGCAGCTTGTTGAAATACCGGAACAACCCACGCGCAGCCTCGATCACCTGCGGCACACAGGCCTGGATGTCCTCTTCGCTCATCTGGTCCAGCAGCTCGAAGTTGTCCTCCAGCCCATGCAGCGAAATGGCCTTGAGCAGTCGGTCCTGCTGCGGCGGCAGCTCGGCCCAGCCAGCGACCTGGGTGCCGCGCATATAGCCGAAGCACCATTCCTCCATCACGACTACCGTGCCTGCCTCGCCTTCACTTTCCTCGAACAGCGGCTCGAAGTGATCGACGTCGTCCCCCAACTCCTCCGCCACCTGGCTGGCATAGCGCAGCATCAATGCCGTATACGCCTCTTCATGCGCCGGCTTCTTGAATTTCGGCACCTTGCCACCAGCCACCGAGGGCAGCCACTGTTCCGGGGTGACAGTGGTCGGTGAGCTGGCCAGTGCAGTGAAAAAGCCATTGAGCTCGGCCAGGTTGAGTACCGAGTAGTCATTGCCGTAGGTGATCAGCAGGTCTTCGAGGCGGTCGAGTTCTTTTTCGCTGAGTGCGGGGAGCATGGGTGAACATCCTGGGAAGCAAAAGTGTGTGCACCCTAGCACAGCAACGCCCGAAGGGCTGCCCGCGCTTACAGCTTTGCGGGCAGATTGCTTAACGTGGCAACCAGCCATGCAGCAGCTGCTGCCTGCCAGTTCCGATCAACAGCCATAGCAGAATGCGACACTTGCGCGGACACAACTGCCCCGCCATATGTACCCCCTTGCTCTGCAGATCGATCTCGGCACCGGCAAAACCGTAAGAGGCCGTGGCTGTTGGGCCACTGCCTGTGCGGGTAGCAACAATCACTGGCAAGGTAGGCGCGAGATGGCCAAGCACTTCGGACCAGCTACTGGAAACGTGGCCGGCACCAAAACCGGCGATGACCAGCCCCTCGTAGCCCAGTGCCGCTGTAGCCTTCAACAACGCCGTATCTGCGTCCAGGCACGCTTCCAGCATTGCAACCCGGTGCTCGGTGCGATGCGGTAACGGCAGCACCTCTCGTGGGCCAGGTGGCTGACGATATTCCACGGCACCTTCCACAACATCGCCCAGCGCTCCACACCCGGGCGATTCGAATGCAGCCATCGCGAGGCTTGCCGTCTTGCGAACCCTTGCAGCACAGTGAACCTGATCATTCATCAGTACCAGAACGCCGCGCCCACGGCTGCCCGGCGCCAGTGCAACCTGCGCCGCAGCCAGCAGGTTGGCCGGGCCGTCGTTGCCCGGCTGGCTGGCCGCGCGCATGGCACCGGTCATTACCAATGGCGCATCGAACGGCCAGAGCAGATCGAGGAAATACGCCGTTTCCTCGAGGCTGTCGGTACCTTGTGTCAGTATCACCGCGTGTGCTCCGCGAGCCACCTCGCCCCGGGCCCAGGCCAGCACCTCGAGCATCGCCGCAAAGCCCAGCGAGGCACTGGGGAGCAGACCCAGAGTGGCAGCTTCAAGCTGGGCCATCTCACGCAGTTGCGGCAACTCGGCCAGTTGTTCATCGCAGTCAAGCTTGGGCATCACCCCCCATTCGCTCGCACTTGCCCGCATGCTCACCGTCCCTCCAAGGCTGGCAATCGCCAACTTGGGCAGGTTTGCATGCGCTTTCATACGCCACCTCCAGCAAGCAGCCCGACCAGCGGAACGATCGCCAGTGTGCTGATGGCCATCGACACTACATTGCCGATGTAACCATGCATGTAGGCCGGCAAGCGCTGACTGATGGCCACTGCCAACGGTGGCGCTACCAGCGCGCCCAGCACTGCACTGGCTACGACCACTTGCCAGCCTCCACCGTGGGTGAGCACAGCGGCAGGTACGATAGAGACGATGGGAATGTAAGTGGGGTACCAGCCTCGCGCCTGCCATTGGCGACGCCAGAACACGACTCCCACCAGTGATGCCAGCGCCTGCCCGGCAACCAGCGGTATCAGCAGCAGCGAACCGTAGACTGGCGCAGCGGGGGCCAGCATGTATGCCAGGAACACCCCCAACAGTAGCCCGAGGCTGGCCAGTTCATTACCGAAGAATGGCGCTTCGCTGAAATCGGCCAGTACACGCCGCAAGGTCCAGGCCACACCGAAGTCGGGCTGGGCCGCATCGGATTCAGGTGCGGCGGTCGGGTGGCTGGGCCGTACCCATGATGGAAAGCGCCAGCACAGCATGAACGCAATCACGCTTGCCAGCGCCATGCCACTTACGTTGCCGACTACCACCGGCAACTGCAGGGGATAGCACAGGTAGTTGACCATCAACAGGCTGGCTGGTGTTACCAACAGCGCTCCCAGCAGTGCGCCGGTGATGGTCACCTGCCAACCCGCACCAAACAACAGCACCATGGCTGCTGGCAAGGATACGAAAGCAACGAAGGTTGGTTGCCAGGTGCCACTGGCCAAGGTCCATCCCCACAACGCGTGACTGAGCAACAAGCCCAGCAGTGAACTGGTGAACACCCACGGCCATAGTCCGCTGCCGTAGCAGATGGCAAAGCCGTGCCAGCGATACCCATGCACATGGGCCCAATGCGCCAGGCAAGCTCCCAGTAGCAAGCCCAGGGCGGGCAACTCGTGCTTATAGAAGGCCACTTCGCTGATATCACCAACTATCCAACGCAAGCGGCTTAGCGGCTGATCAAGCGTCGCTGCCAATTGCGTGTAGTCCGGCCATTGGCCCTGTACGAGGCTGGCGGCCAGCAGCACCAGCAGGCAGGCAAGGATCAACACCGACGAACGCTGCCGGTTGGGGAAGAGTTGCGTTTTCATGTGCAACTCCTCAGCGGGGCATAGGTGCATGAAGGCGATAGCCAAGCGTCGCATCGTAAAGATCGGTGCGCCTGTCCCGCGGCAAGTCGTTGAGGCTGTTCCAGATCGGCGCCGAGCGGGCGCTGCTGAGGTCGACATCGGCGTAGAGAATACCCTCCTCCTCTGCACTGGCCACCTCGCCAATAGGCCAGCCATTGGTACCGGCAATCAGTGAACAGCCCAGGAAGCGACCACCCCGCTCGCTACCTATGCGATTGGCGGCAGCGATATAGACGTTGTTGGCGTGTGCCGCCGTCATGGTCAGGTAGGACGCCATGCAGCGCCCTGATTCATCGAACAGCGGTGGCGGCGTCCATACCCAGTTGTTCAGGCTGCAGATGATGTCGGCGCCTTGCGCAGCCATCAGCCGCGGCACTTCCGGGAACCAGATATCCCAGCAGATCAGCAGGCCGATACGGCCGATCGGTGTCTCGAACACTGGGAAGCCCAGGTCACCAGGGGTGAACCAGAGCTTTTCCTGGTTCCACAGGTGCGCCTTGCGGTAATGCCCGAGCAAGCCTTGCGGACCGAACAGTGCGGCACTGTCGAAAAGTTTCAGTCCCTCGCGTTCGGCAAAACCCGCAGCCAGATATACCTGGTACTCCTTGGCGAAATCCGCCCAGGCTTTCAGGCTGCGCCCCTCCTCCAGCGTTTCGGCATGGGCATAGGCCTCTGCACGCGTGTGGAAGGTGTAGCCGGTGTTGGCCAGCTCGGGTAGCACGATCAGGTTGGCGCCTTCACGCGCCGCGCACCGGGCCAATGCCAGGCCCTTGCTCAGGTTGCCATCGCAATGCTCCAGCCCGACCTGAGGGTCGTACTGGATGACAGCGATACGTACGGGGCTAACGGGCGTGCAGTGTTCAGACATGGCGGCTTCCTTTTATGGTTGTTTTGGAAGGGCGCCAGTAAAGCGGGGTTGGGCGGGGGAGTGACAGTCGGGGAGTTCCTATGGGATCGAAGGACAAGAGAAGTGTTCCAGTAGGAAATTCCCCACAAAAACTCCCGGATGCAGCTATTTCCCAGCTTGATAATGTGGGTAGTGGTTCAGGGTAAAGCCACCATTGAACGATGCCGATGTTCTGTTGCATAGGTTGATGACCACATCAAGCGCCGTGCGTAAACACGGCTCGGTCCAGCCGGCGTCAACAGAGAAGGACTCTCCAGCCAGATACAACCCTGAACTGGCACTCAGATCACGGTTGTACTTCATCAGGCTCACTGCATCGTAATAGGTCCCAGCCCGATACAACTTTGCGCAGCCAAGCGCGTTTCGATCAGTCATCCAACGCTGTATGCGAATGTTTCAGGTATCGATATAAGGCGATATGGGTTCAGCCACGTTGCTCCCCCATTTCAAAAGGGGTTACAGGTTGCTTGTGATTTCCTGCGTTATTCACCAGCGTAAGGTGACGCCCACCCACACGTCGGGACTGCTCGATCAAGGTGATACGGGTAAAGCCGCAACGTAGCAATTCTCGGGCTGCAGTTAGCCCGGTAACACCAGCACCGACAATACATATCCGGTGATCCGGCTGAGTGGCGTATGCAACTCCGCCCTCTTGTTCGAGTAGACGGCGATAATCAAAGCAAAGATCAGGAGGGTTAGGGTAACGCGCAGCCCACGGCTTTACGGACAGGGATGGCTCGATAGCCAGATCAGCAGGGTGGTTGTGTGTTGAGCCGATGGTCATGGTCTCGTGTTCTCAATGAGTTGGGAACATGAGAATGATCAATCAAGAGATGCGTGAGGAGGTTGTTAATTAGCACCAACTGGCCACCACAGGATCGGGAGATATCTGTGGTGGCCGGGTTGATGTAAATAAAGCCGTTACACCTTACACCGCCAGCGCGCGCTCACGCAGCTCGCTATTGAGGATGCGGTCGTTCTCGCTGTAATCGACCGGGCAGTCGATCACGTGCACGCCAGGGGTCTTGATGCAGTGCTCCAGCAGCGGCAGCAGGCCTTCGGCGCTTTCCACGCGGTGGCCGTTGGCACCGTAGGCTTCGGCGTACTTGACGAAGTCCGGGTTGCCGTAGTCCAGGCCGAAATCGGTGAAGCCCATGTTGGCCTGCTTCCAGCGAATCATGCCGTAGCCGTCGTCACGCAGGATCACCACGGTGATGTGCATGCCCAGGCGTACCGCAGTTTCCAGCTCCTGGCTGTTCATCATGAAACCGCCGTCGCCGCAAACCGAGATCACCGGGCGGTCCGGGTGTACCAGATGCGCGGCCATGGCCGATGGAAGGCCGGCGCCCATGGTCGCCAGGGCGTTGTCCAGCAGTACGGTGTTTGGCTTGTGCGCCTTGTAGTTGCGGGCGAACCAGATCTTGTAGATGCCGTTGTCCAGGGCAACGATGCCTTCGGACGGGAGCACGCGACGGATGTCGGCCACAAGGCGCTGCGGATAGACCGGGAAACGGTTGTCGTCGGCACCTTCGGCGATCTGCGTTTCGTTCGCTTCACGGATCGCCATCAGGCGGGTGAAGTCCCAGTGTGTGGTTTCTGTCAGCGCTTCGCTGATCTGCCACACGGCGTTGGCGATGTCACCGATCACTTCCACCTGCGGGAAGTACACGGCATCAACTTCGGCGGAGCGGAAGTTGATGTGGATGACCTCGGTGCCGCCACGGACCATGAAGAACGGTGGCTTCTCGATCACGTCGTGGCCGATGTTGACGATCAGGTCGGCGGCTTCGACGGCGCGGTGCACGAAGTCGCCCGACGACAGTGCGGCGTTGCCCAGGAAGCGTGGGTGGCGCTCGTCGACCACACCTTTGCCCATCTGGGTGGTGATGAACGGGATGCCGGTCTTGTCGATCAGCTGCTTGAGGACCTTGGCGGTCATCTTGCGGTTGGCGCCGGCGCCGATCACCAGGATCGGGTTGCGAGCTTTCTGCAGTTTTTCCACGGCGGCTTCGATGGCCTTGTGCTCGGCCAGCGGGCGGCGGCTCAGGCTAGGCGGAATCGGCAGGCTTTCGGTCTGCTCGGCGGCGATGTCTTCCGGCAGCTCCAGGTGCACGGCACCCGGCTTCTCTTCTTCGGCCAGGCGGAAGGCTTCGCGCATACGGGCCGGGATGTTGTCGGCGGAGGCGAACTGGTGGGTGTACTTGGTGATGGGGTCCATCATGCCGCACACGTCGATGATCTGGAAACGGCCCTGCTTGGACTTCTTGATCGGCTTCTGGCCGGTGATCATCATCATCGGCATGCCGCCCAGGTAGGCGTAGGCGCTGGCGGTGACCAGGTTGGTGGCGCCAGGGCCGAGGGTCGACAGGCTGACGCCAGTCTTACCGGTCAGGCGACCATAGGTGGCAGCCATGAAGCCTGCGGACTGCTCGTGGCGAGTCAGTACCAGCTTGATCTTCGACTTGCGCAGGGATTCCAGCAGATCGAGGTTTTCTTCACCGGGAATACCGAATACATACTCGACACCTTCGTTTTCCAGGCATTGCACAACGACATCGGCGGCCTTGGCCATCTTGCTTGCTACCTCAAGTGATGGGACGGTGGAAGTCCGGAAATGCGCAGCACGGTACGCTGGCATCGCTCAGCCCGGGGCCAAGAGTGCCCCGAACCAAAGTCTTGACGTAGGGTGGATGCGGGAAAGTCACGTGAATGTGACGG
The DNA here is from genome assembly GCF_013305685.1 of Pseudomonas sp. 13159349. NCBI lineage: Bacteria > Pseudomonadati > Pseudomonadota > Gammaproteobacteria > Pseudomonadales > Pseudomonadaceae > Pseudomonas > Pseudomonas sp. 13159349. The sequence continues at coordinate 4,604,777 of NZ_CP045553.1, forward strand.
GAATATTTTCGCAGCTGGGTATTGCGCGCTCAGAGTAGGAGTTGTGGGTGCGGGCAAGTCGAGGCGTCGAACCGCGAACACCGGCGAAGCCGGTGCCGTACACCGCGTCGCCTGCTTCGCGGGCGCGCCCGCTCCCACAGAGGAAGGTTGTGCAGGTCTGGGACTTATTGGCCAGAAAGACAAAACCCCTACCTGCATGCGCAGATAGGGGTTTTGCGAAATGAATCTTGACGATGACCTACTCTCACATGGGGAAACCCCACACTACCATCGGCGATGCATCGTTTCACTGCTGAGTTCGGGATGGGATCAGGTGGTTCCAATGCTCTATGGTCGTCAAGAAATTCTGTTGCCAGAATGTCCAGATGGACAGCCCAGCGAATTCGGATATGCGATATTTGTGATGTTGCGAACTTTCGGTTGTTTCGTCTTCACCACCGCAATCTGCGCTAGCAAATTGCTTGGGTGTTATATGGTCAAGCCTCACGGGCAATTAGTATTGGTTAGCTCAACGCCTCACAGCGCTTACACACCCAACCTATCAACGTCGTAGTCTTCGACGGCCCTTCAGGGGATTCAAGATCCCAGTGAGATCTCATCTTGAGGCAAGTTTCCCGCTTAGATGCTTTCAGCGGTTATCTCTTCCGAACATAGCTACCCGGCAATGCCACTGGCGTGACAACCGGAACACCAGAGGTTCGTCCACTCCGGTCCTCTCGTACTAGGAGCAGCCCCTCTCAAATCTCAAACGTCCACGGCAGATAGGGACCGAACTGTCTCACGACGTTCTAAACCCAGCTCGCGTACCACTTTAAATGGCGAACAGCCATACCCTTGGGACCGGCTTCAGCCCCAGGATGTGATGAGCCGACATCGAGGTGCCAAACACCGCCGTCGATATGAACTCTTGGGCGGTATCAGCCTGTTATCCCCGGAGTACCTTTTATCCGTTGAGCGATGGCCCTTCCATACAGAACCACCGGATCACTAAGACCTACTTTCGTACCTGCTCGACGTGTTTGTCTCGCAGTCAAGCGCGCTTTTGCCTTTATACTCTACGACCGATTTCCGACCGGTCTGAGCGCACCTTCGTACTCCTCCGTTACTCTTTGGGAGGAGACCGCCCCAGTCAAACTACCCACCATACACTGTCCTCGATCCGGATAACGGACCTGAGTTAGAACCTCAAAGTTGCCAGGGTGGTATTTCAAGGATGGCTCCATGAGAACTGGCGTCCCCACTTCAAAGCCTCCCACCTATCCTACACAAGCAAATTCAAAGTCCAGTGCAAAGCTATAGTAAAGGTTCACGGGGTCTTTCCGTCTAGCCGCGGATACACTGCATCTTCACAGCGATTTCAATTTCACTGAGTCTCGGGTGGAGACAGCGCCGCCATCGTTACGCCATTCGTGCAGGTCGGAACTTACCCGACAAGGAATTTCGCTACCTTAGGACCGTTATAGTTACGGCCGCCGTTTACCGGGGCTTCGATCAAGAGCTTCGCTTGCGCTAACCCCATCAATTAACCTTCCGGCACCGGGCAGGCGTCACACCCTATACGTCCACTTTCGTGTTTGCAGAGTGCTGTGTTTTTAATAAACAGTCGCAGCGGCCTGGTATCTTCGACCGGCATGGGCTTACGGAGCAAGTCCTTCACCCTCGCCGGCGCACCTTCTCCCGAAGTTACGGTGCCATTTTGCCTAGTTCCTTCACCCGAGTTCTCTCAAGCGCCTTGGTATTCTCTACCTAACCACCTGTGTCGGTTTGGGGTACGGTTCCCAGTTATCTGAAGCTTAGGAGCTTTTCTTGGAAGCATGGTATCAACCACTTCGTCGCCTAGAGGCAACTCGTCATCAGCTCTCGGCCTTGAAATCCCGGATTTGCCTAAGATTTCAGCCTACCACCTTAAACCTGGACAACCAACGCCAGGCTGGCCTAACCTTCTCCGTCCCTCCATCGCAATAACTGGAAGTACAGGAATATTAACCTGTTTTCCATCGACTACGCTTTTCAGCCTCGCCTTAGGGACCGACTAACCCTGCGTCGATTAACGTTGCGCAGGAAACCTTGGTCTTTCGGCGTGCGAGTTTTTCACTCGCATTGTCGTTACTCATGTCAGCATTCGCACTTCTGATACCTCCAGCAAGCTTCTCAACTCACCTTCACAGGCTTACAGAACGCTCCTCTACCGCGTCATCAAAGATGACACCCGTAGCTTCGGTGCATGGTTTGAGCCCCGTTACATCTTCCGCGCAGGCCGACTCGACTAGTGAGCTATTACGCTTTCTTTAAAGGGTGGCTGCTTCTAAGCCAACCTCCTAGCTGTCTAAGCCTTCCCACATCGTTTCCCACTTAACCATGACTTTGGGACCTTAGCTGACGGTCTGGGTTGTTTCCCTTTTCACGACGGACGTTAGCACCCGCCGTGTGTCTCCCATGCTCGGCACTTCCAGGTATTCGGAGTTTGCATCGGTTTGGTAAGTCGGGATGACCCCCTAGCCGAAACAGTGCTCTACCCCCTGGAGTGATACATGAGGCGCTACCTAAATAGCTTTCGAGGAGAACCAGCTATCTCCGAGCTTGATTAGCCTTTCACTCCGATCCACAGGTCATCCGCTAACTTTTCAACGGTAGTCGGTTCGGTCCTCCAGTCAGTGTTACCTAACCTTCAACCTGCCCATGGATAGATCGCCCGGTTTCGGGTCTATACCCAGCGACTAAACG
>NZ_CP045553.1:4612500-5977292 GCF_013305685.1 Pseudomonas sp. 13159349
CGATGAAACACTGTTCAACAATATTCATGCGAGTTATGCGATAAACGGTGCTTCAGCAGAAGAACGATGATCAAGATGGATAAACGCAGCGGCAAAGGACTTTCATTCGCCAAACGCATCTACCTGCCGCGGGTCATCGGCCTGGGAATCGGCCTGTTCAGTGTCATGGCCGCCATGGCGCCGCTGTCACCGCCCATCTGGGCATGGCTGCTGGTGCTGTTCAACGGCCTGTTGTGGCCACATGTGGCCTACCTGTGGGCAGCCCGTTCGGCCACGCCCTACCAGGCAGAACAGCGCAACCTGGTTCTGGACTCCCTGATGGGTGGGTTCTGGACCGCCGCCATGCATTTCAATCCATTGCCCAGTGTGACCGTGCTTTCGATGATGACCATGAACAACGTCGCCGCCGGCGGCAAACGCATGGTCGTTCGCGGGATGCTGGCCCAGTTGGCCGGCATGCTCATCGCCACATTGTTGCTGGGCCCCGGCCTGCAACTGAATGCCACACCCCTGCAGGTCTATGCCTGCCTGCCGATGCTGACGCTCTATCCACTGGCGCTAGGCTGGGTCTGCTACCAGCTGGCGATCAAGCTGGCCGACCACAAGCGCCGACTGAGCACCCTGAGCCTCACCGACAGCCTGACCGGCCTGCTCAACCACGGTGCCTGGAAAGACCTGCTGCTGCTGAAGTTCCAGGCCTGCCAGCAGCAAAAGGGGCACGCGGTGATTGCCCTGATCGACATCGACCACTTCAAGACCATCAACGACACGTTCGGTCACGTTGTCGGCGACTGTGTGCTGCGCCAACTCGGCGCCGAGCTGCGGCACAACCTACGCGAAGGCGACCAGGCCGGGCGCTACGGCGGTGACGAATTCTGCGTAATCTTGCCGGATACCAGCGAAGCCGAAGCGTGCCTGGCCATGGAGCGCCTGCGCGAGCGGGTCGCCAGCTACCGCAACCCGCAGTTGCCGCACCTGCGCATCAGCCTGAGCATCGGCCTTTCGGCATTCGAGGCCGACCTGGAGTCACCCGAGCACTGGCTCGAACAGGCGGACAAGGCGCTGTATACCGCCAAGCATGCCGGGCGCGACCAGGTCAATTTTGCCCGCAGCGACGCTGCAACGCTCAGGCTGGCCTATCCTGATTGAACCTCCTTCCTGACTAACTGGCGGGAGGCTGCCTGAAGGAGCCGCTCGCGCATGGCCAGGACCGCCAACCCTCCACCCGCCAGCCCCACCCCGCGCTTCCAGGTGCGTCGCTTGATTGCCGGCTTCAGCGCAGTTTTCGGCCTGGCTTGCCTGGTCATCGTCGGCGCCCTGTTCAATATCGCGGGTACTCTTGACCATCAGGAGCGCCAGCGCAGCGCCTCGCAGGCATCCAAGGCGCTGGAGCAACGGTTGCTCGCATCGCGCCAATTCCTGTCCAGCTACGCCGTATGGGATGCTGCCTTCGAACACCTGGCGGGGCAGGCCGACTGGAAATGGGCCTACGAAGAAAAGAACGTGGGCGAGTCGCTGTACAGCGCCAGCGGCTATGAGGGAGTGTTCGTGGTGGAGGACGCACGCACCACCTACGCCTTGTTCAGAGGCCAGCCTACCCAGGCGGCGGCCAATACCTATATCGATGCAGCGCTGCAGCCAATCATCGACCAGGCCCGGGCGGCGGCCATCCCACGTGAACAGATCACCCGTTTCGTCCTGTTCAACGGTTGGCCGGCCGTGCTCAGTGCTGCGGCGGTGCGCCCGGACCGGGATGTTACCGAGAGCGAGGTCAGCCAGGCGCCGGTAATGCTGTTTGTCGACCAGCTCACCGAGGACAAGCTGGCGCAACTGAGCAGCGGTGCCGGCCTGACCGGCATGCACGTGGAGAAAGATGATGTGGGCGAGCACGGCCACCTGCGCATCGACCTCGGCGATACCGGCTACCACCTGTCCTGGAGCAGCCCGCTGCCAGGGCACCAGTTGCTGCGTGCTGTGTTGCCCCCGCTGTCGGGAGCCTTGCTGATACTTGGCCTGGTCATGCTCTACCTGTTCCGTCATGCCTTGCGCAGTTCGCGCGCGATCGACCTCACGCTCGCCGATCTGCAGCAGAGCAACCAGGCCCTGGAGGCCAGCGAGCAGCGTTTTCGCGCGGTGGCCGAGTCGGCATCCGACTGGATCTGGGAAACTGATCGGCAGCAACGCCTCACCTATCTGTCACAACGTTTTGTCAACGTTACCGGTTACCCGGTGGACGACTGGCTCGGCCACCCGCTCAATCAGTTACTGGCCTGCGATACCACGCCGCTCTCGCCGTGGCTGGATGCCCTGGCCGCGGCCGACCCGCAACAACTGGCCAACCTGCGCTGCACCTACCGCGACCAGAATGGCCAGAACCGCTACTGCCGGATTTCGGCCCGCGCCATCTGGTACGACGACAAGCCCGTCGGTTTCCGTGGCACCGCCAGTGACATCACCGACGAAGTCGATGCCCATGCACGCATCCAGCACCTGTCGCTGCACGACCCGCTGACCGGCCTGGCCAACCGCAACAAGCTAGCCCGCCACCTGGAACAGGCGCTGTTACGTGGGAGCGACTCGCCACCACTGACCTTGCTGCTGCTGGACCTGGACAACTTCAAGCCGATCAACGACTCTCTCGGCCATGCCGCCGGTGACGCGGTGCTGCAGGAGGTAGCGAACCGCCTGCGCGACACTACCCGCGACGGCGACCTGGTCGCGCGTTTGGGCGGCGACGAGTTCCTCCTGGTGCTCGGCGGCATGGACAACCGCAGCGAGATCGACCGTTTCTGTGCGCGCCTGATCAGCCTGCTGCAACAACCGATCATCTTCGATAACCAGCCCCTGCACGTTGGCGCCAGCATCGGAGTCGCCCAGACCCGTACCCAGGGCTTCGATGCCGGCGAGCTGATCCGCTGCGCCGATATCGCCCTGTACCAGGCCAAGGCCGACGGCAAGAGCACCTGGCGCTATTTCGCTGCCGAAATGAACCAGCAGATCCAGTACCGCCGCCAACTGGAGAACGACATGCGGCGAGCCCTGCGCAACCAGGAATTCGAGCTGCACTACCAGCCGCGCTACCGCCTCAGCGACCTGCGCATCGTCGCAGTCGAGGCCTTGCTGCGCTGGCAGCATCCGCAGGAAGGGTTGCTGGGGCCGGACACCTTCATCCCCTTGGCCGAACAGAGTGACATCATTGTCGCGCTGGGCCGCTGGGTGTTGCGCGAAGCCTGCCGCACTGCCCATGACTGGCCCGCCGATGTTCTGGTGTCTGTGAACCTGTCACCTGCGCAGTTCCAGCGCAGCGATGTGGTGGCGGATGTACGCGAGATCCTGCTGGAAACCGCTTTCCCCGCACAGCGCCTGGAGCTGGAAATTACCGAGAACGTGATGCTCAATGACATCGAAGGCGCACTGGGCACAATGCTGTCGCTCAAGGAGCTCGGCGTTCGCCTGAACATGGACGACTTCGGCACCGGCTACTCGTCGCTGGGCTACTTGCGCACCTACCCGTTCGACAGCATCAAGATCGACAAACGCTTTATCGGCGGGCTGAACAACACCGCTGGCAGCGACCGCGCCGTGGTCCAGGCCATCATCAACCTGGGCGAAGCGATGGGGCTGACGGTGACGGCCGAAGGAGTGGAAAGCGAGCAGCAGCTCAGGGCACTGCAGAAGGACCGTTGCCATGAAGTGCAAGGCTATTACCTGAGCAGGCCTCTGAACAGTGCGGGGCTCGAGGCGTTGTTGCAGCAGGCATCCCAGCGCTCGGCGCCCTACCTGTAGCGTAAGTTTGAAAGCTTGCGCAGCCCGCTCCTACAGGGATTTTCAGCACAGCTGCCGCAAGCTGCGCTCAGCCACGATTTCCGGCAGGTCGCGCCGGCGCAGGTAGGTGCGCAGCGGTTCACCGATGTTCAAACGGTCATCCACATGCTGCTCCAGCAACAGCGCCAGCCGTTCGCGGCAAAGAGCCATGCGCTGCCCTTGCTCGGGCCGCCAGACAAACTCGCTGCAGGGCGTGATGCTGGCATCGGCCACGTCCATGCCGAAAGAGTCTTCGGAAAAACGCACGATATGCACGCCGCGCTTGCCATGAAAACCGACAAAGCCCTTGAGCTGGTCGGCAGCGTTGCAGATGTCCTGTGAAGTGATGGCCATGACGTAACCTCGCAATGAAATCGGAAGATACGCACGCCAGGCGGGAAAGGGTTGCCTCTGCCGGGCAACTCGTGACTGGCAGCCTAACGCAAGCCATCACACAGGCGCCACGGTTTTCATCGATCAGCGACCACCGTCAACCTGTGAATGCAGCACCTCGCCCAACCATTGCATGAAGGCCTGCACCCGGCGTGGCACGTGCCGTTGCCGGGCATAAAGCAGTGATACGGGCATGGCCGGCGCCTGCCAGCCTTCCAGTACCGAAACCAGCTCACCGCGCTGCAGGTGCTCGGCCACGCCCACCGCCGGTACCTGGATCAGCCCCAGCCCGGCCAGGCAGGCCGCCGAGTAGGCCTCGGCATTGTTCACTGTGACCACGCCGGCCATGGCCTGGAAATGCAGTTCACCGTCCTGCAGAAATTCGAAACCGGCACTACGCCCCCCCAGAGTGCGCACGTAATGCACCAAGTGATGCTCGGCCAGGTCCTGCAGCGTGCGCGGCACGCCATGGCGGGCCAGGTAGGCAGGGCTGGCACAGTTGCGCATGCTCAGTTGCCCGACCGGGCGCGCCACCACGTCCAGGTCATGCAGGGCACCAATGCGCATCACGCAATCGAAGCCTTCACGCAGCAGGTCGACCTGGCGGTCGGTACAACTGAGCTCCACCTCCAGGCGCGGGAAGCGCTGCAGAAACTGCGGCAACGCCGGGATGATGACCCGCCGGGCCATCATTGTCGGCAGATCGACGCGCAGGCGCCCGGCCAGCTCGGCATCGTCGGCGCGGAACAAGCCCTCGATTTCGTCCATGCCCGACAGCAGGTCCTTGCTGCGCTCGTACAGCAAGGCGCCATCCTGGGTCGCCTGTACCCGGCGGGTGGTGCGGTTGAACAGCTGCGTACCCAGCAAACGCTCGAGCGCCCTGACCTGCTCCGACACAGTCGAACGGGGCAGCCCCAAGCTCTCGGCAGCCAGGGTGAAACTGCTGACCTCGCAGACACGAACAAAGGTGCGCAACAACTCCAGCTTGTTCAATTCAGCCCTCGTCTATCCGGTTTTACCGAACAGTATTTCCATATTCGCTGGATTTAACAGCACCACACCGACCAATAACCTGTGCTCATCAGCCCACCATGAGGTTTTCACCATGACCCGCAAGATTGCCCTGATCACTGGCGCCAGCCGCGGCCTGGGCCGCAACACCGCAGAACACCTGGCCGCACGCGGCATCGATGTCATCGGCACTTACCACAGCAAGGCGGAGGAAGCCCATGCCGTCGCCGCCCGGCTGGAGCAGGCCGGGGTCAAGGCCATCATGCTGCAACTGGACGTCAGCGACAGCGCCAGCTTTGCCGGCTTCGCCGAATGCCTCGGCGCAACCCTGCAGCAACACTTTGGCCACGAGCGCTTCGACTTTCTGGTGAACAATGCCGGGATCGGATTGAACGTGCCATACACCGAAACCAGCGAGGCACAGTTCGACCAGTTGCTGAAAATCCAGCTGAAAGGTCCGTTCTTCCTTACCCAGCGCCTGCTGCCGTTGCTGGTCGACAATGGCCGCATCGTCAACATTTCCACTGGCCTGGCGCGCTTTGCGCTACCGGGGTATGCCGCCTATGCCGCGATGAAGGGGGCGATGGAGGTGCTGACCCGCTATCAGGCCAAGGAACTGGGAGCACGTGGGATCCGTGTGAACATTCTGGCGCCGGGGGCGATCGAGACCGATTTTGGCGGCGGCGTGGTGCGGGATAACCGACAGGTTAATGAATACATTGCCGGCAACACGGCGCTGGGGCGGGTGGGCTTGCCGGATGATATCGGGGCAGCGATTGCGCTGTTGCTGGAAGATGGCAACGGCTGGATCAACGGGCAACGGCTGGAGGTTTCGGGCGGGATGTTCCTCTGAAATCGAGGATCTGGGGCTGCTTAGCAGCCCCTTTGGCCCTCACGGCCGACTCTGCTCCTCATGCACCTGCACACTGGCCGTCATTCCCGCACTCAGGGTCACCCCCTCCGGCACCTGGTCCAGGCGAATCCTTACCGGTATCCGCTGCGCCAGTCGCACCCAGTTGAAGGTCGGCTCGACCTCCGGCAGCAACTGGCTGTCGGGGTTGCTGTTGCGGTCGGTGATACCACGGCTGATGCTTTCCACATGCCCTTGCATCGGTTCGCCCGCGCCCATCAGCCAGACCTTCACCGCATCCCCCACACGAATGCGTGGCAGCTTGGTTTCCTCGAAATAGGCCTGGATATAGAAGGTTGAATCGTCCACCAGGGCCATCACCGCCTCCCCGGTATTCACATAGTTGCCCTCGGCCAGGCGCAGGTTGGTGATATGCCCGCTGCGCGGCGCCCGCACTTCACTGCGCGCCAGGTTGATTTTGGCGACCTGCAATTGTGCCTCGGCCTCATGCAGCTCACCGCGGGCGATGGCCGCATTGATCTGGGCGTTTTCCCGCAATTCGGCACTGATCGCCTCCGGCCCAAGTGCGGTACGCCGGGCCGCTTCACGCTCGCGCAGGCGCAGTTGCTGGCTGCGGGTTTCGGTCACCGCACTGGCTTGGTCGAAAGCCGCCTGGAAGCGTTCGCGGTCGATGCTCATCAGCAGGTCGCCGGCCTTGACCTGCTGATTGTCACGGGCCTTCAGCTCGCGCACCCAGCCGGACACATCGGGGGCGATCACCACCACATCGGCGCGCACACGGGCATCGCGGGTCCAGGGGGTGAGCATGTAGTACTGCCACAGCTGATAGCCGGCGAAGACGGCAAGGGCCACCACACACAAGGTGACCAGGGTACGTACGGCCGCACGCATCGAAACACTCCTTTATAAAGCTCCCAGCAGTCGCACTACCAGGAACAACACACAAACGAACAACGCCGCATCGAACAGCGCTTCATGCCAGATCCAGCGCCCCAAGGGCGTGGCCTGCACCACCAGACGCAACACGCCGGTAAGCACCAGCGCCATCAACACATAAACCAGGAAAGGGCTGAACAGCACGCCGCCCAATTCCCACTCACGCAACCCCATGGGATTCCTCCTGCCAACGGCACCACTTGCCCCAGCTTTTTTGCAGTTGCAGCACCGCCCCTTCGGCCAACCGCAGCGGATCGCTGGAGGGTAGTCGGCGCAAGGCGCCAATGAACTGTTCGCTTGCGGCATCCAGGCTCTGCCCACACCCTGGCGCCGGCCCTTTGGCCAGCACTGCCTCTACCTGCTGCAGGTATTCGCGCTCGGCCCGTCCCAACGGGGCCTGGGCGACCGCCAGGCACATGCGCAAATGCACCAGTTCGTCGCCGATATCCAGGCCGTGCAGGCCGTCGTCCCAGCGCTTGCGTTCGCTCTCGGGCAGGTCGCCGGCATGCCGCGCCAGTTGCATCAGGCGGTCGGCCATGCGCCCGCCAAACCAACTGTCGGCCCCGCGCAGGTCGCGCCGGGTCAGGCGCACCAGGTCATTCTGGGTCGCCGCGCGCAGGCGCTGGCCCAGCCAGGCCGGGTGGCGAAACACCAACAAGCGGAAGGCCATCACCGCCGCCGACACACCCACCAGCATGGCCAAGGCACTGTTGAGCATGGTGGCCACGCCGAACTGCATGGCGTTGAGCGGCGACACCAGCACGATGAAATGCAGGCAATAAGAAGTAGCCGTGGCCCCGGTCCGCGGGTGAGCCATGCCCAGCGCACCAAGAAACAGCGGCACCCCCATGCCCAGGCAGAGCATGGCGAAGCTGCTCCATTGCGGCAGCAGAATTTGCCCGACCAGAAACGCCGCCGGTATTGCCAGGAGGATCCCTCGTAAAAAGCTCAGGCCGATCTGCGCGCCATTCTCGCGGCTGGCGAACAGGCTGCAGACCACACAGGTCAGCACCAGGCCACCCGGTGCCGAAGGCCAGGCGGTGGCCAGCCAGAAACCACTCATCACCAGAAAGGCCAGCGCACTGCGTGAGCCGAACAGCAAGGCCAGCGACCAGTCGCGGTGCGCGGCCAGGCCCTGAGACACATCCTTGGGCGCCCTGCCCGCCTCCACATCCTCCAGCGCCTGGCTGGCAGCCATGGCGTAATCCAGCAGCAGTGCCATGCGTGCCAGGCAAAAGTGCTCCGCCGGGCTGATCTGATCATCGTGGGCAGCATCCCAGATGCGCTGGCGCAGAAGCAAAAGGCTCGGCTGATCGGGCTTGCCCAACAGTGCGCGCACCTCCTCCAGCCAGGGCGCCAGGCGTTCGGCCTCGCCCTCATCAAGTTGCCGCCACTGGCGGCGCACCGAACGGGAAATGCGCAGCAGCACCATCAGTTTCTGGCTCAGGCCGCGAATGGCACGAGCGCGTTGGCGCCCGCGATTGCCTTCGAACCAGGCGTGTTCGCGTTGGCTGTCGATGGCAACGATACGCCCCAGGCTCTCCAGCAGGCCTTTGCGCGCCTCGTCTTCACCGCCCAGCATGGCACTGGCGGCCTGCAGGCCGTTCTGCCAGGCCTGACGGGCCTGCCCGCCCAGTTGCTGCTCTACCCGCATGGGCCAGAGCAAGGCGCTGCTGGCGGTGGCACAGAAGATACCCAGGCAGATCTCGGTGCAGCGCGCCACGGCCTGGTCGAACACCTGCAATGGGTGATCGATGGCCGGCAGGGCAATGATCGCCGCCGTGTAGCCTGCCAACACGAAGGCATAGGCCCAGGCGCTGCGCAACTGTGTGGAGGCGGCGGTACACAGGGCCAGCCACAGGGCCAAGGTGAGCAGGAACAGACCGGGGGTCTGGGCAAACAGACCGATGAACAGCACCGACATAAATGTGCCGACCAGGGTGCCGGCCAGCCGCGCCAGGCCCTTCTGCACCACCATGCCTGACAGCGGCTGGGCGACGATGAAAGCGGTCATCAGGGCCCAGGACGGTTGCTCCAGGCCCCAGCGCATCGCCAGCCACAGGGCCAGGCCGCCACCGAGCAGGGTCTTGATGGCGAACTTGAGGGCGAGGCTGCTGGGAGCGAACAGGGCCTGGAAGGTGATGGGCACGAGACGGACCTTGAGGGGATGGTCTTGTAGAAAGATAGACAATGGTGGGAAGGATAAAGCGGAAACGATTAATTAGCTAGCTAATCATCTTTATAAGAGGTGCAGATGGTCCTGTCCCGGCCCTTTCGCAGCACAAGGCTGCTCCTACAGAAACTGTGTAGGAGCAGCCTTGTGCTGCGAAAGGGCCGGGACAGGCAACACAAAAATTGCAGGCAAAAAAATGGGCGACCGAAGTCGCCCTAAATGCCTTGCGTGCTCGTGTACCCGGAAGGTCAGCGCGGCTTGCGCTTGTTCGAGTCCTTCCAGATGAAAATGCCCAGACCGGCAAAGAAGACGACCATCAACCCGACCGTTACCACTCCGGCGATAACCACGTTGTCGAAGAACATGCTGGCCTCCCCATTCGTTTGCCGTTGTCCGATGGGTGCAAGTTAACCAATGTGGGGGCGGGGAAAATTGATCGGTGTCAATGGTGCCCGGGGCCGGGCACGCGAGGCGGGTGCAGGGTTGACCTGCGTCAAGTTTCAGCGCTTCTTCGGCTTGCCCTTGGGCTTCCTTTTCTTGGCACTGTTCAACGGCAGGGCCTGCTCGAACGCATTGCGCATTTCGTTCAGGCGCTTTTCCTTGAGGTCGTGGACGCGCTTGGCGCGTTCGGCATCGAAATCGATGAGGTTGTCTTGGCTCATGGGTGGGCTCGACGATCAACTGAGACTTGCATGATGAAGCCAGGCGCTGGCGCTGACCAGCCCCATGTCAGACTTCGATGTCCACCAGCAGCCCCTGGCGTACATGCTCGCCCATCAACGGCGCCACCGGCACGGTGTTGTCGGCGTTGACCTCGTCACCCGGCATTGCACTGTAGCGTTCGTCGTCGCCCTTCTGCCGACGTTGCTGCTGGCGGCGCTGCTCGTCGCGCAGCAGCAGCGCCTGCTCCTGCGGGTCACGCTGCTGCTTGAGGTCGATGGCACTTTCACCGGATGCAGGCTGGGTCGGCACCACCGGCTTGATGTCGGGTGTCGGCTTGACCGGGTCCTGTTGCGAGGTCACCGGGGCGGCACTGAGCGGAATGATCGGTGGCAGCATGGACGTTCTCCTATGCCCCCTGTATCGGCAGGCGCGGGTTTACCTTGATGGCATGCACAACACTTATTCGGCTTCGTCGTCAGGGTTGTCGTCGCTTGGCGGGCTGGCCTCACTCCAGGGCCGCTTGTACACCTGCTGCCAGACCGCGTCCATGTGCTCGCGCAGCACCTGCGGCGCGCCCTTGAGCGAGGCGCTGTCCTCACGCTCACCGCCGATCGGCTCTTCACCTGCCGGGGTGATCAGCGACTGGCCGGTGATGCTGTAGCTGGCCTGCCCTTCGCGCATCTCGATGGCGATGTCGTGCGGGTCGATGCCACCGCCACAGAATGCGTGGCTGGCAACCGTCACCTCGGCGACGCCGTCCTTGTTCAGGTCGCCGACATCGCTGACGTCGTTATAGAAGTCCACATCCAGGTCCAGGCCCGGGCAGGTGGTTTCCTGTTCGATCTGCCAGCGCGCCTTGAAAGCGTCATTTTCGGCCTTGCGCCCGTACAGCGTGGCCTTGAGTACAACCTTGTCAACTTCCTGCTCGCTTTCCGGGTCGCTGGCCTGGCCATCGCTGCGGCTCAACACCAGCAGGCCTTCACCGTCGCGGTCAAGAAAGTGCACGCTCTTGATCGGCGTCTGCACGCCCAGCACCTCGAGCTGCTCGATCGGGATGGCGGGCAAGGTCTCGAAGTTTTTCTGCTCGCAGGCGGCCAGCAGCAACAGGCTGCCCACGGCCATCGAAGCGCTGATCCAGCGGTGCTTGGCAGACATGTTGATCCGGAGCCCTCGTCGGCAGCACGGTGGGGGACGATGAAGCGGCTAGACTGTTGCTACCTATCGCACTTCGGCACCTTTCGATGCGCTCGGCACTTTGGTCTGACCGGCCGATCCGTTAACATAACCGGCTTTTTCATCGCGGGAGTTCAGGCAGTATGGCGCAGCAGTATCAACCGGGGCAACGCTGGATCAGCGACAGCGAAGCCGAGCTCGGCCTGGGTACCATCCTGGCGCAGGATGGCCGCCTGTTGACCGTGCTCTACCCGGCCACTGGCGACACCCGCCAGTATTCCCTGCGCAATGCGCCGCTGACCCGCGTGCGCTTCTCGCCAGGTGACCAGATCACCCACTTCGAAGGCTGGAAGTTGACCGTGCGCGAGGTCGAGGACATCGACGGGCTGATGGTCTACCACGGCCTGGACGGGCAGAACCAGCCGCGCACCCTGCCAGAAACCCAGTTGTCGAACTTCATCCAGTTCCGCCTGGCCAGCGACCGCCTGTTCGCCGGGCAGATCGACCCGCTGTCGTGGTTCAGCCTGCGCTACAACACCCTGCAGCACACCAGCAAGCAGATGCAGTCGGCGCTGTGGGGCCTGGGCGGCTGCCGTGCCCAACCCATCGCCCACCAGTTGCACATCGCCCGCGAAGTCGCCGACCGCAGCGCGCCGCGCGTCTTGCTGGCCGACGAAGTAGGCCTGGGCAAAACCATCGAAGCCGGCCTGGTGATCCACCGCCAGCTGCTGTCTGGCCGCGCCAGCCGCGTACTGATCCTGGTACCGGAAAACCTCCAGCACCAGTGGCTGGTGGAAATGCGCCGCCGCTTCAACCTGCAGGTGGCCTTGTTCGACGCTGAGCGTTTCATCGAAAGCGATGCCAGCAACCCGTTCGAGGATGCCCAGCTGGCGCTGGTGGCCCTGGAGTGGCTGGTAGAAGACGAAAAGGCCCAGGACGCGCTGTTCGCCGCTGGCTGGGACCTGATGGTGGTGGACGAAGCCCACCACCTTGTCTGGCACGAAGACCAGGTAAGCGCCGAATACGGCCTGGTCGAACAGCTGGCCCAGGTGATCCCGGGCGTGCTGCTGCTCACCGCCACCCCCGAGCAGCTCGGCCAGGACAGTCACTTCGCCCGCCTGCGCCTGCTCGACCCCAACCGTTTCCACGACCTGGCCGCCTTCCGCGCCGAGAGCGAGCACTATCGCCCGGTGGCCGAAGCCGTACAGGAACTGCTCGACGAAGGCCGCCTGTCGCCCAAGGCCCACGCCACCATCCAGGGCTTCCTGGGTGCCGAAGGCGAAGCCTTGCTGGCTGCGGTCAGCGACGGCGATACCCAGGCCAGCGCGCGCCTGATCCGTGAGCTGCTCGACCGCCACGGCACCGGCCGCGTGCTATTCCGTAACACCCGCGCGGCGATCCAGGGCTTCCCTGAGCGCCAGCTGCACCCTTACCCACTGGCGACGCCCGAGCAGTACCGCGACCTGCCAGCCGGCGAACATGCCGAGCTGTACCCGGAAGTCGCCTTCCAGGCCCAGGGCGAGGTGGCCGATGACGAGCGCTGGTGGCGTTTCGACCCGCGCGTCGACTGGCTGATCGACACCCTGAAGATGCTCAAGCGTACCAAGGTGCTGGTGATCTGCGCCCATGCCGAAACCGCGATGGACCTGGAGGACGCCCTGCGCGTGCGCTCCGGCATCCCGGCCTCGGTGTTCCATGAGGGCATGAGCATCCTCGAACGCGACCGCGCCGCCGCCTACTTCGCTGACGAAGAGTTCGGCGCGCAGGTGCTGATCTGCTCCGAGATCGGCAGTGAAGGCCGCAACTTCCAGTTTGCCCACCATCTGGTGATGTTCGACCTGCCAGCGCACCCCGACCTGCTCGAACAGCGCATCGGCCGCCTCGACCGTATCGGCCAGAAGCACACCATCCAGCTGCATATCCCGTACCTGCAGGACAGCCCGCAAGAGCGCCTGTTCCAGTGGTACCACGAAGGCCTCAACGCCTTCCTCAACACCTGCCCTACCGGCAACGCCCTGCAACATCAGTTCGGCCCGCGCCTGCTGCCACTGCTTGAAGGTGGCGAAAGCAAGGCCTGGGAAGCCCTGGTGGCCGACGCCCGCAGCGAACGCGAACGCCTGGAAGCCGAACTGCATACCGGCCGTGACCGTCTGCTGGAGCTCAACTCCGGCGGTGCCGGCGAAGGCCAGGCGCTGGTCGAGGACATTCTCGAACAGGACGACCAGTTCGCCCTGCCGATCTACATGGAAACCCTGTTCGACGCCTTCGGCATCGACAGCGAAGACCATTCCGAGAACGCCCTGATCCTCAAGCCGAGCGAAAAGATGCTCGACGCCAGCTTCCCGCTGGGTGACGACGAAGGCGTGACCATCACCTACGACCGTGGCCAGGCGCTGTCGCGCGAGGACATGCAGTTCCTCACCTGGGAACACCCGATGGTACAAGGCGGCATGGATCTGGTGCTGTCCGGCTCGATGGGCAACACCGCTGTGGCGCTGATCAAGAACAAGGCGCTCAAACCCGGGACCGTGCTGCTTGAACTGCTGTTCGTCAGCGAGGTGGTGGCACCGCGCAGCCTGCAACTGGGGCGTTACCTGCCACCGGCGGCATTGCGCTGCCTGCTCGATGCCAACGGCAACGACCTGGCGTCCCGCGTGGCCTTCGAAACCCTCAACGACCAGCTGGAAAGCGTGCCACGCGCCAGCGCCAACAAGTTCGTCCAGGCCCAGCGTGATGTGCTGGCCCAGCGCATCGGCAGCGGCGAGGCCAAGGTCATGCCGGCCCACGTCGAGCGCGTGGCCGAGGCCCAGCGCCGCCTTAAGGCGGAGGCCGACGAAGAACTGGCCCGTCTGGTCGCCCTGCAAGCGGTCAACCCGAGCGTGCGCGACAGCGAGATCGAAGCGCTGCGCAAGCAGCGTGAAGAGGGCCTGGCGATGCTGGAAAAGGCCGCCTTGCGCCTGGAAGCCATTCGCGTGCTGGTGGCTGGCTAGTCTTTCCCCGCACCCGTGTAGGAGCGGCCTTGTGTCGCGATGGGCTGCGCAGCAGCCCCAGCATTTTTGCGGTAGTGCAGAAATCTGGGGCTGCTGCGCAGCCCATCGCGACACAAGGCCGCTCCTACAAATGCGAGCCAATATTCTTGGCGGCGATTGATTCCATAACCAAATCGTAGGAATCAATGTGCCATTAGTCAGGAAGGCTTAAACACCTCTTCCTATACTGCCTCTGGACAGTCTGCACAGGGTTTAGCGCAGACGAGTGAAAACTCGATCATGAGGCATTCCATGGAATGGCTGGGGCTGCAACTGTTCGCCGACCTGCCGGCAACCGGGCGCATCGTCATCGATTGCCGGCATGAACCGTTCCTGGTTCTGCTTGCCTACCTCGTCGCCTGTGCGGCCTGCTTCGCCACGCTGGACATGGCCGAGCGACAATCCCACAGCGAAGACCCCACCGCCCACCGACAATGGAACATGCTCGGTGCCTGTTGCCTGGCAGGTGGCATCTGGGCCATGCATTTCATCAGCATGCTGGCCTTCCGGGCACCAGTGGAAGTGCACTACGACGCGTCCCTGACCATCCTTTCGCTGCTCATCGCACTGGCCGTCGCCTGGCTGGCCATGCACAGCCTCGACCGCAGCCAGATGCGCGCAATCCATTACCTGCGAAGTGCGGTACTGATCGGCCTGGGCATCATCCTGATGCACTTCGTAGGCATGGCCGCCCTGGAAACCGGTGCCCGCCAGTACTACCAGACCGGCCTGCTGCTGGCCTCTGCCACCATTGCCCTGCTCACCAGCCTGACCGCGCTATACCTGGCCCGCTACTTCCGGCAGGGCAGCGGTACCTTGCACCAGGCCATGAAGTACGGCGCCAGCCTGCTGATGGCTGGTGGTATCGTTGCCACCCACTTTACCGCGATGTCGGCCATGACCCTGGTCATCCCGGCCGACACCGCCCTGCGCCTGCCCTCTGGCGACAACAGCCTGCAACTGGCACTGGGCATCGGCTTCATCACCATGCTGATCAGTGCTGCCAGCATCAGTACCGCACTGGCCGACAAGAAGCTGCAAAGCAAGGAGCACGACCTGCGCCGGGTCAGCGTGCTGCTCAGCCAACTGGACCAGGCCCGCGCTTCGCTGCAGCAGGCCGCGCACTACGACGCCCTGACCAACCTGGTCAACCGCCGCGGTTTCAACCAGGTGTTCGCCGAACGCCTGGCCGAGCACCAGGCCACGCAAAGCCACCTGGCGGTGATGTTCCTCGACATCGACCATTTCAAGCGCATAAACGACAGCCTCGGTCACGACGCCGGCGACGAACTGCTCAAAGTGATCGCCGGACACATCAAGGCCGCCACCCGAAACCGCGACCTGGTCGCACGCCTGGGCGGCGACGAGTTCTGCGTGGTCACCAGCCTCACAAACCGCGACGAAGCCCGCCACCTGGCCCAGCGCATCATGCAGAGGATGAAAGAGCCCATAAACCTGGGCGGCCGGCGCATGGTCATGACCACCAGCATCGGCATCAGCATCTTCCCCGACGACGGCACCACCGCCGAAGAGCTGCTCAAGCATGCAGACCTTGCCCTGTACCAGTCCAAGGGTAACGGGCGCAACAGCCTGAACTTCTTCAACGACAGCCTGAAGACCCAGGCCTCGATTGCTCTGCAACTGGAAGAGGAACTGCGGGTGGCGCTGCTCGAGGAACATGGGCTATGCGTGCACTACCAGCCGATCTTCGACCTGCGCAGCAGGCAAGTGGCCAAACTTGAGGCCCTGGTGCGCTGGCAACACCCGCAACACGGCCTGCTCGGGCCCGATCGTTTTGTCGCCATCGCCGAGGCCAACGGGCTGATCATCGACCTCGATCTGTGGGTGCTGCGCCACGCCTGCGCCGACCTGGCCTATCTGCAGCGCCACGGTCATGGAAACCTCAAGGTCACGGTCAATTGTTCGGCCGTCACCCTCAGTCACGACGAACTGCCCAACGAAGTGGAAAAGGCGCTGTTCCACGCCGGGCTCGCACCCCGACAGCTGGAACTGGAAGTGACCGAGAACGCCTTGATGGGTGACATCCAGCGCACGGTAAACCTGCTCACGCGCATACGCGCCCTGGGCGTGGCGCTGTCGATCGATGACTTCGGCACCGGCTACTCGTCGCTGGCCTACCTCAAGCGCCTGCCGCTGGACGTGCTTAAGGTCGACCGCAGCTTCCTGCAGGATGTGCCGGGCAGCCAGAAGGATCGCGAAATTGTCCAGGCGATCATCGTCATGGCGCATACCCTGCATCTGCAGGTGGTCAGCGAGGGCGTGGAAACCGCCGAACAGCTGGCGTTTCTCCAAGCCCACGGCTGCGACTACCTGCAGGGCTACCTGCTGGGCCGCCCGGAGCCGCTTGCCGAACTACGCTCGCTACTGGAGCGGGTTCGGCACAAGGGCGGCGTATTCAGCCCTTGCTGCGATACAGCTCAACCAGGGTCGCCGGATCCTTTTGCAGGTACCCCTGGCTTGCGTGCAGGCGCATCAATTGTGCGGCAAGGCCACTGAGCGGCGTCGCCGAGCCTTGCTCGCGGGAGAACTTGACCGCGCCATCGAGGTCCTTGAGCAGCGTGCGCACATGCCACTTGATCGGCTCGAAGCGGCTCTCGGCCATTTGCGGAGCGAGGATCTGCAACGGTCTGGAGTCGGCAAAACCGCCCGCCAGCGCTTCGGCGATCAGCGTCGCGTCGACACCGGACTGTTCAGCCAAGGCAACCACTTCGGCGATTACCAGAGCATTGCAGGCCACGATCATCTGGTTGCAGGCCTTGGTCACCTGGCCTGCGCCCACCGCGCCCATATGCGTCACGCGCTGGCCAAGTACCTGCAGTACCGGGCGCGCACGCGCCAGGTCGGCTGCCTCGCCACCGACCATGATCGCCAGGGTGCCGGCTTCGGCCCCGGGGGTGCCCCCGGACACTGGCGCGTCCAGCCAGGCCATGCCGCACAGCGCTGCCAGTTCAGCGGCCATTTCACGAGTGGCGGTTGGCTCCAGGCTGGAGAAATCGACCAGTAACTGGCCGCTGCGTCCGCCCTGGGCAATGCCTTGCTCGCCGAACACCACCTCGCGGACCACGGCCGTGTCGGCCAGGCACAGCAGCACCAAGTCGCTGTCGCGGCACAGTTCGGCAGGGCTGCTGGCCAGGCGCGCGCCAGCCGCGACCAGTGCAGTGCACTTGTCCGGGCTGCGGTTCCATACCGTCAGCGGGTAACCCGCTGCCAGCAGGCGCCGACACATGGGCAGGCCCATCAGGCCGATGCCGGCGAATCCAAGCGAAGGTAGTGCAGTGCTCATCAATGACTCCTGACTGGTTCGAACTTTACCCATGCGGGCCAGGAACCTGTAGGAGCGGCCTTGTGTCGCGATGGGCTGCGCAGCAGCCCCAGATCTCCGCATCGATGCAAAAAATGCCGGGGCTGCTGCGCAGCCCATCGCGACACAAGGCCGCTCCTACAGGTTTCGCGTTGCCTGGCAGAACGGTGGGGCATTACGCATCCCGTAAACTGTTACCGCCACGCCGAATTGTTACTTCCCTCCACCCGCCTTGAGCGCCTTCAAGCACCAAAACGGGGCTGCTGCGCATTTTTGCGCACCAAAAGCGATCATGCCTCTGTCGGGCGCTTTGCCTGAATCACGATGAACGGCGAAACCACCACCGCCCAGATCTCTGGATCGCGGCTTTGCAGGTCCAGGGCCTGCTCGGCGGTTACCGGACCAACAGTGCCATCACTACGCCACTTGGCGAAGATCTCGCTGCGATTCTCGGCCATCGCCTCGGCAACGGCAATCAGGTCGAGGCTCGGGTCGACCCAAATCAGGTCACCCTTGGCCCAGAAACGCTCCAGCGCTTTCCACTCGATGATTGCCGTCTCGCCAAGCAATTTGGCATAGAGGGTGCTTGTTTGATCAGTCATGGGTGGTTTCCGCAAAAATCGGCCAATAAAAAAGGTCGGCATTTTTGCAGAAAAACCCGGTTTCAAATATGTAATTTGGTCGATTGATCCCGAACTTGTGGGGCGGGGTCGCAGATGCAGGCAGTTTGATGGCGCCTTTCTGTATCTTTGTGTCGACCATGCGACAACCCAGGAAGCAGGCACTTTTCGACCGCTTTTCAAGCGCTCGAACAGCGCTCTACACTGTACCGGTACAGTTCCGGGACATGTTCCGGGGGAAGGTGGGCTTGCGCGTTGGCATGGCCACGCCGCAAATCCCGCCCGGTCTGTAGCCCTGGCCGCCAGGACTATAAGAATTACAACAGAATGAGTGGAGCACTATGATCAAGATTTCCAAGCTGTTCGCCGCAATGGTTCTGGCAGGGGTAGCCAGCCATTCGTTTGCCGCCGATACCATCAAGATCGGGATTGCCGGCCCCAAGACCGGCCCTGTGACCCAGTACGGCGACATGCAGTTCATCGGCGCAAAGCAAGCCATCAAGGATATCAACGCCGCGGGCGGCGTGGATGGCAAGATGCTCGAAGCCAAGGAATACGACGACGCCTGCGATCCTAAACAGGCCGTGGCAGTCGCCAACAAAGTGGTCAACGACGGCGTCAAGTTCGTCATTGGTCACCTGTGCTCCAGCTCTACCCAGCCTGCGTCCGACATCTACGAAGACGAAGGCGTGATCATGATCACCCCGGCCGCGACCTCCCCGGAAATCACCGCACGTGGCTACAAGCTGATCTTCCGCACCATCGGTCTGGACAGCGCCCAGGGCCCGGCTGCCGGCAACTACATCGCCGACCACGTCAAGCCGAAGGTTGTCGCCGTTCTGCACGACAAGCAGCAGTACGGTGAAGGCATCGCCACCGCGGTCAAGCAGACCCTGGAAGGCAAAGGCACCAAGGTTGCCGTGTTCGAAGGCCTGAACGCCGGTGACAAGGACTTCTCCTCGATCATCCAGAAGCTCAAGCAGAACAACGTCGACTTCGTCTACTACGGCGGCTACCACCCAGAGCTGGGCCTGATCCTGCGCCAGGCTCAGGAAAAGGGCCTGAAAGCCAAGTTCATGGGCCCGGAAGGCGTGGGCAACGACTCCATCTCGCAGATCGCCCAGAACGCCTCCGAAGGCCTGCTGGTGACCCTGCCGAAGTCGTTCGATGCGGACCCTGCGAACAAGAAGATCGTCGACGCCATCAAGGCTGACGGCAAGGACCCAAGCGGCCCGTTCGTGTTCCCGGCCTACTCGGCTGTCGAGCTGATCGCCCAAGGCATCAAGAAAGCCAAGTCCGAAGATGCCGACAAGGTGGCAGCCGCCATCCACGAAGGTACCTTCAAGACCCCGACCGGTGACCTGTCGTTCGACGACAAAGGCGACCTGAAAGACTTCAAGTTCGTGGTCTACGAATGGCACTTCGGCAAGCCGAAGACCGAAGTCTCCCCTCAGTAACTGCGTGACTAATAGCTGACCGTAGAAGCCCACTGTGCGAGCAGTGGGCTTTGTTTTACGAGGTTCATGGGCCTGATCCCCGCGATCCGGGGGCGGGCTCACCTGAAAATCTTAAAACCGTCACCCGCGGTTTCCTGGCCTACCCCCGCCAGCGAAATGCAAATCAGGTTTTTAGGAGCGCTGTAATGCCTGAGATCTACCATTTCTTCCAACAACTGGTTAATGGATTGACCATCGGCAGCACCTATGCCTTGATCGCCATCGGCTACACGATGGTGTACGGCATCATTGGCATGATCAACTTCGCCCACGGCGAGGTGTACATGATCGGTTCCTACGTGGCCTTCATCGCCCTGGCGGGCCTGGCCATGATGGGTATCCATTCGCTGCCTGTCCTGATGACCGTCGCCTTTGTCGCGACGATCTTCGTCACCAGTGCCTATGGCTACAGCATCGAACGGGTTGCCTACCGCCCCCTGCGCAACAGCAACCGCCTGATCCCGCTGATTTCCGCCATCGGCATGTCGATCTTCCTGCAGAACACCGTCCTGCTGTCGCAAGATTCCAAGGACAAGTCCATCCCCAACCTGATCCCCGGAAGCTTCTCGTTCGGGCCAGGCGGCGCGGAGGAAGTACTGATCAGCTACATGCAGATCCTGGTGTTCGTGGTCACCCTGGTGGCCATGACCTGCCTCACCCTGTTCATCTCCCGTTCCCGCCTGGGCCGCGCCTGCCGCGCCTGCGCCGAGGACATCAAGATGGCCAACCTGCTGGGCATCAACACCAACAACATCATCGCCCTCACCTTCGTCATCGGTGCCGCCCTGGCGGCGGTGGCGGCCGTGCTGCTGAGCATGCAGTACGGGGTGATCAACCCCAACGCCGGTTTCCTGGTGGGCCTGAAGGCCTTCACCGCGGCGGTGCTGGGTGGCATTGGCAGCATTCCGGGCGCCATGCTCGGCGGGCTGGTGCTGGGCGTGGCCGAAGCGTTCGGTGCCGATATCTTCGGCGACCAGTACAAGGACGTTGTGGCATTCGGCTTGTTGGTTCTTGTCCTGCTATTCCGGCCGACCGGCATCCTGGGCCGCCCGGAGGTTGAAAAAGTATGAACAGAAATCTCAAACAGGCGTTCTTCAGCGCCTTGCTGGTATGGGCCGTGGCCTTCCCGGTACTGGGCCTGAAACTGAGCATCGATGGCATCAGCCTGGTGGTGCACAGCCAGGGCTCGTTCACCATCGGCATCATCGCCGTGTGTTCGGTGTTGATGTTCCTGCGCGTGCTGTTCGACAAGCAGTGGAGCTCGGTGATGGGCCGCCGCTCGGATCGCAAGCTGATCCCGCCAGCGGTCAGCAACTACCTGACCCTGCCGAAAACCCAGCGCTACGTGATCATGGGCCTGATCGTCGCGGCACTGGTGTGGCCGTTCTTCGGCTCGCGCGGCGCGGTCGACATTGCCACGCTGATCCTGATCTACGTGTTGCTGGGCCTGGGCCTGAACATCGTGGTCGGTTTGGCAGGCCTGCTCGACCTTGGTTACGTCGGCTTCTACGCCGTCGGTGCCTACAGCTACGCCATGCTCTCGCACTACCTGGGCTGGAGCTTCTGGGTATGCCTGCCGATCGCCGGCCTCATGGCCGCTACCTTCGGCTTCCTGCTCGGCTTCCCGGTGCTGCGCCTGCGCGGTGACTACCTGGCGATCGTGACCCTCGGCTTCGGCGAGATCATCCGCCTGTTCCTGCGTAACCTCACCGACTGGACCGGCGGCCCCAACGGCATCAGCAACATTCCCAAGCCGGAGTTCTTCGGCCTGACCTTCGAACGCCGTGCCGCCGAAGGCATGCAGACGTTCCATGAGTTCTTCGGGCTTGAATACAACTCGATCAACAAGGTCATCTTCCTCTATCTGGTGGCCCTGCTGCTGGCCCTGCTGGCGCTGTTCGTGATCAACCGCCTGCTGCGCATGCCGATCGGCCGCGCCTGGGAAGCCCTGCGCGAAGACGAGATCGCCTGCCGCGCTCTGGGCCTGAACCCGACCGTGATCAAGCTGTCGGCATTCACCCTGGGCGCCTGCTTCGCCGGTTTCGCCGGCAGCTTCTTCGCTGCGCGCCAAGGCCTGGTGACGCCGGAGTCGTTCACCTTCATCGAGTCGGCGATCATCCTCGCCATCGTCGTGCTCGGCGGCATGGGCTCACAACTGGGCGTGATCCTCGCGGCCATCGTGATGATCCTGCTGCCCGAGCTGATGCGTGAGTTCAGCGAATACCGGATGCTGATGTTCGGTGCGCTGATGGTGTTGATGATGATCTGGCGTCCGCAAGGCCTGCTGCCTATGCAACGTCCACACATGGAGCTGCGTCGATGAGCCGCGAAATTCTGCAAGTCAGCGGCCTGAGCATGCGCTTCGGCGGCTTGTTGGCGGTCAACGGCGTGGGCCTGACCGTCAAGGAAAAACAGGTGGTGGCACTGATCGGCCCGAACGGCGCCGGCAAGACCACCGTGTTCAACTGCCTGACCGGCTTCTACAAGCCCAGCGGCGGCACCATCCTGCTCGATGGCCAGCCGATCCAGGGCCTGGCCGGGCATCAGATCGCCCGCAAGGGCGTGGTGCGGACATTCCAGAACGTGCGCCTGTTCAAGGAAATGACCGCGCTGGAAAACCTGCTGATCGCCCAGCACCGCCACCTCAACACCAACTTCTTCGCCGGCCTGTTCAAGACCCCAAGCTTCCGCCGCAGCGAGAAGGAGGCCATGGAGCGCGCGCAGTACTGGCTGGAGAAGGTCAACCTGACCGAGTTCGCCAACCGTACCGCCGGCACCCTCGCCTACGGGCAGCAGCGCCGCCTGGAAATCGCCCGCTGCATGATGACCCAACCGCGCATCATCATGCTCGACGAACCGGCTGCGGGCCTGAACCCGAAGGAAACCGAAGACCTCAAGGCGCTGATCGCCTACCTGCGTGAGTCGCACAACGTCACCGTGCTGCTGATCGAGCACGACATGAAGCTGGTGATGAGCATTTCCGACCATATCGTGGTGATCAACCAGGGCACACCCCTGGCCCACGGCACACCGGAAGAGATCCGCGACAACCCTGATGTGATCAAAGCCTACCTGGGGGAAGCGTAAATGCTGAAGTTCGAGAACGTTTCCACCTTCTACGGCAAGATCCAGGCGCTGCACAGCGTCAATGTGGAGATCAACCAGGGTGAGATCGTCACCCTGATCGGCGCCAACGGCGCCGGCAAGTCGACCTTGCTGATGACCTTGTGCGGCTCGCCGCAGGCGCACAGCGGCAGCATCAAGTACCTGGGTGAAGAGCTGGTCGGCCAGCCGTCTTCGCACATCATGCGCAAGAGCATCGCGGTGGTACCGGAAGGCCGCCGCGTGTTCTCCCGCCTGACCGTCGAGGAAAACCTGGCAATGGGTGGTTTCTTCACCGACAAGGGCGATTACCAGGAGCAGCTGGACAAGGTGTTGCAGCTGTTCCCGCGCCTGAAGGAGCGTTATATCCAGCGTGGCGGCACCATGTCCGGTGGCGAGCAGCAGATGCTCGCCATTGGCCGGGCGCTGATGAGCAAGCCCAAGCTGCTGCTGCTCGACGAGCCATCGCTGGGCCTGGCGCCAATCATCATCCAGCAGATCTTCGACATCATCGAACAGCTGCGCCGTGATGGCGTGACGGTGTTCCTGGTGGAGCAGAACGCCAACCAGGCGCTGAAGATCGCTGACCGGGCGTATGTGCTGGAGAACGGCCGGGTGGTGATGCAGGGTACTGGGGAAGCACTGTTGACCGACCCGAAGGTGCGCGACGCGTACCTGGGGGGTTGACCGGGAAAAGGGCCATCTACTGGCCCTTTTTTCTACCTGTCAGAAATGTATTGCCTGTACTGGCCCTATCGCCGGCAAGCCAGCTCCCACAGGTACCCCCACAGTTCCTGAAAGTTGTGGGAGCCTGTGGGAGCTGGCTTGCCGGCGATAGGGCCAGCACAGGCAACCATTAACTTGTGATCCAGCGCCAGCCTGAGTAACGTGGCCGGCTTTCATGGCAAAGATTTCCCCGGAGCCCGCCCCATGCGCCTCACCCCCACCCTGCTGCTCACCGCCCTGCTGCCCTTGTTCGCAGGCTGCCAGCTCATGGCTGACACCCCCAGCGACCCGAACATCGGCACTACGCGCATGCAGGGCGAGCTGCGTGCCGGCGGTGGCCAGCTGCTGTTCAAGCCGTGCAGCGAAAACCGCACTTTCGTGATCAACGACGTCGCCGCAACCGGCATCCTGCAGGAAGCCGCCAACCTCGCCAAGGACGCCAACGACAAACTGTTCGCCGACGTCCGTGGCCGCCTCACCGGCAGCAGGCAGGCCAACAACGACGGCCAGCTTGAAGTTCGCCGCCTGTACCGCCTGGAACCTTCCACCCGCGCCTGTGAAGACCCCAACTTCAAGCAGCTGACCCTGCGCGCCAACGGCCATGAGCCGGAATGGGACATCAAGGCCAGCGGCAAAGGCATGGTGCTCAACCGCGTCGGCCAGGATCCCCTGCCCCTGCCCTTTCTGGAAGAAGAAGTGCCCGGCGGCGGCCTGACCCTGACCAGCGAAGCCAACGGCCAGCACGTGGAGCTGTGGGTCGCGCCACAACGCTGTGTAGACACCGCCACCGGTGCCATCCACCACTTACGTGCCGAACTGCGCATCGACGGCAAGACCCTGCTGGGCTGCGGTTACTATGGCGGTGCACGCGACAACTGATCGCCGGGCGCTTTTATCCTGCCAGTCGGGGCGGCGAACAGCTTATACTTGGCGGTTTGTGTAAAGCCGCCGGCCGCCCATGGCCGGGATACTGGACCCTGCCATGCTACGAATCACCGAACTGAAGCTGCCCCTGGACCATCCCGACGAAGCCCTGCGTGAAGCGATCGTCCAGCGCCTGGGCATCCGCGACGAGCAACTGCTCAGCTTCAACCTGTTCAAGCGCAGCTACGATGCGCGCAAGAAGAACAGCGAACTGCTGTTCATCTACACCATCGACCTGGAAGCCAGCAACGAAGCCGAGCTGCTCAGCAAGTTCGCCGACGATCGCAATATCGGCCCGGCGCCAGACGTAACCTACAAGTTCGTCGGCAAGGCCCCTGCCGATCTGCAGGAGCGCCCGATCGTGGTCGGCTTCGGCCCGTGCGGCATCTTCGCCGGCCTGTTGCTGGCACAGATGGGCTTCAAGCCGATCATCCTCGAGCGCGGCAAGGAAGTACGCCAGCGCACCAAGGACACCTGGGGCCTGTGGCGCAAGAGCGTGCTCAACCCCGAGTCCAACGTGCAGTTCGGCGAAGGCGGCGCCGGTACCTTCTCCGACGGCAAGCTGTACAGCCAGATCAAGGACCCGCAGCACCACGGCCGCAAGGTGCTGGAAGAGTTCGTCAAGGCCGGTGCACCGGACGAGATCCTGTACATCAACAAACCGCACATCGGCACCTTCCGCCTCACCGGCATGGTCGAGCAGATGCGTCAGGACATGATTGCCCTTGGCGCCGAAGTGCGCTTCCAGCAGAAGGTCACCGACCTGCTGATCGAGGATGGGCAACTGACCGGCGTGGTGCTGGAGAGCGGCGAACAGCTGCACTCGCGCCATGTGGTGCTGGCACTGGGCCACAGTGCCCGCGACACCTTCCGCATGCTGCACGCCAAAGGCGTGTACATGGAAGCCAAGCCGTTCTCGGTGGGCTTCCGTATCGAGCACCCGCAAACGCTGATCGACAAGGCTCGCCTAGGCAAGTACGCCGGTCACCCGAAACTCGGTGCCGCCGACTACAAACTGGTGTATCACGCCAAGAATGGCCGCTCTGTGTACAGCTTCTGCATGTGCCCGGGCGGCACCGTGGTCGCAGCAACCAGCGAGCCAGGCCGGGTGGTTACCAACGGCATGAGCCAGTACTCGCGTAACGAGCGCAACGCCAACTCAGGCATCGTCGTCGGCATCGACCCCGAGCGCGATTACCCGGGCGGCCCGCTGGCCGGCATCGAGCTGCAGGAACGCCTGGAAGCCCACGCCTACGTGATGGGCGGCAGCAACTACCAGGCCCCGGCACAGCTGGTGGGTGACTTCGTCGCTGGCCGGCCGTCGACTGCACTGGGCAGTGTCGAGCCGTCCTACAAACCGGGCGTGACCCTGGGCGACCTGGCGCCGAGCCTGCCGGACTTCGCCATCGAAGCCATTCGCGAGGCGCTGCCAGCGTTCGACCGGCAGATCAAGGGCTACAACCTGCATGATGCAGTGCTGACCGGGATCGAGACCCGCACCTCCTCGCCGCTGCGCATTACCCGCGGTGAGGACTTCCAGAGCCTGAACCTCAAGGGGCTGTTCCCGGCGGGTGAAGGGGCCGGGTATGCGGGCGGGATCCTGTCGGCGGGTGTCGATGGGATTCGCATCGCTGAGGCGGTGGCGCGGGATATGCTCGGCCTCTGAGCCTTTTACATGCCAGGGCCTCTTCGCGGGTAAAACCGCGAAAGGGCCACTGCAGACATCAGAAAAATCCACAACAAAGATCAGGCTTCCCCTCCCCACTCCTTCCCCATCTGCGTCTAGGCTTTCCCGCAGCCCAGCCAGCAATACCATATAACAAAAACGAATATGGTTTTTGTTTGAAAGCATATCGCCAAAGGCTAGGGTGTACGCCCGTTCCATTGTCAACTGCTCATGGAGAGCCTATAGCCCGTGCGTAGCCTGTTCACCCGCTTCTTCCAGCTCGAAGCCGCCAGTGGCCTGTTGCTGATCGCTGCGGCCATCCTGGCCCTGATAATCAATAACTCGCCGCTGTCCTACCTGTACAGCGGCCTGCTCGACGTTCCCGTCGCCGTTCAGGTCGGTGCGCTGCACATCGCCAAACCGCTGTTGCTTTGGATCAACGACGGCCTGATGGCCCTGTTCTTCCTGCTGATCGGCCTGGAGGTCAAGCGCGAGGTAGTCGACGGCCACCTGTCCAAGCCCTCCCAGGTAATCCTGCCAGCCACCGCCGCCGTGGGCGGCATGGTGATACCGGCACTGATCTACTGGTTCATCAACCGTGACAACCCTGCCGCCATAGCCGGCTGGGCTATCCCCACAGCCACCGACATCGCCTTCGCCCTCGGCGTACTGGCCCTGCTGGGCAAGCGCGTGCCGGTGTCGCTGAAACTGTTCCTGATGACCCTGGCGATCATCGACGACCTGGGTGCGATCATCGTCATTGCCCTGTTCTACTCGGGCACCCTGTCGAGCATGTCGCTGCTGCTGGCTGCCGCCTGCCTGGTATTGCTGGTGTCGATGAATCGGCTTGGCGTGGTCAAGCTTGGGCCCTACATGGTCGTTGGCCTGATCCTGTGGGTCTGCGTGCTCAAGAGCGGCGTGCATGCCACCCTGGCCGGCGTCGCCCTGGCCCTGTGCATCCCGCTGCGCACGCGCCATGCCGAACGCTCACCACTGCTTGCCCTGGAACAAGCCCTGCATCCTTGGGTTGCCTACGCCATCCTGCCGCTGTTCGCTTTCGCCAACGCCGGTGTATCGCTGTCAGGCGTGACCTTAGAAAGCTTCACCCACCCGGTGCCACTGGGCATCGCCGTGGGGCTGTTGCTGGGCAAGACCGTGGGTGTCTTCGGCCTGACATGGGTCGCGGTCAAGCTGCGCCTGGCCGCACTGCCTGCAGGCGCCAGTTGGGGGCAATTGCTGGGTGTGGCGATACTTTGCGGTATCGGCTTCACCATGAGCCTGTTCGTCGGCTCGCTCGCCTTTGTGCCTGGAAGCAGTGATTACGCCGGGATGGACCGCATGGGTATTCTCACCGGATCGTTCTTCGCCGCCGTGTTCGGCTATGCAGTAACCGCCATGGCCAGCCGCAAGTCCAACGTCGGCTGACCTGGCCGCAGCATGAAAAAACCCCGACTGGCGAGCGCCATGTCGGGGTTTTTTCTTGTTGGGCTACGGTCAGTGCGTGACGCGGCTGGTGCCATCGACGGTCATGATGCGCACGCGGTCGCCAACGCGGAAGATCTCGTTCTGCTGCACGGCCTGCACATAGGCACGCATGCTGCCATCGTCCTCACGCACGGTGATCTCGACACCCTGGGTACGGGTCAGGCCCTCTTCGGCGGCGGAACCGGCCAGGCCACCGGCAACGGCACCGATCACGGCGGCGACGATGCTGCCACGGCCACCACCCACGGCGCTCCCGGCCACGCCACCCACGATGGCGCCAGCACCGCCACCGATCGGGGTCTTGGTGCCTTCGATCTTGACCGGACGCAGGGACTCGATAGTGCCCATGCGCACAGTTTGCACGCGGCGGGCCTCATCACGGGAGTAGCTGTCACCGGTCAGGCTCGAGGCACAGCCACCCAGCAACAGCGACATGGTGGTAAAGGTCGCCACCAGCAAAGCGGATTTACGCATGGGTAAGGTCTCCATAAGTCAGGTGCTCATTAGACGCTGCACGTTGACGGCTGTCACGGTACAAACGTAATAAAATTGTTTTCATTCAGCCAAGGGACAGCCTGCACGGCTGTGTCGAGGCCTTTCAAGTGAGACCAAGGATAGCCATGGATTACTTCATCGTCGTGGTCACCACCGTTGCGGGGCTGTATTTCCACTGGTGGCTGTATGTGCGCATGCGCCGCTGGATGGACCGTGACCTGGCGTTGTCGCTGGCAGGGGCGGACCCGGAAAAACGCGCGTATATGCTGCAAAGGCTGGAGCAGGCGCGGGTGGAGAAGGTGGGGCGCAAGCAGTTGGCGGGGTGGTTGGAACGGCAGGCTACAGGGTATCCGGGGTAGCCTGATGGAGCGCCGGGGCCGCAAAGCGGCCCCGACAAACTCAGGGCGCCAACCGCTCCCGCAGCCATTGCCCGTCCACCAGCCGGTAGTTCAGTCGGTCATGCAGGCGGCTGGCCCGCCCCTGCCAGAACTCGATGCGCTCAGGTAGCAAACGATACCCACCCCAATGCTCCGGACAATGCGGCTGGGTGTCGGAAAAGCGCGCCTCAGTGGCCTTGACCAGTCCCTCCAGCTCCTCACGACCGGCAATCACCTGGCTCTGTGGCGAAGCCCAAGCACCCAGGCGGCTACCCAGCGGGCGCACCTGGTAGTAGGCGTCAGACTCCTGGGGGGTGACCTTTTCCACCCGCCCTTCGATGCGCACCTGGCGCTCCAGCGCCGGCCAGAAGAAGGTCATGGCGGCGAAAGGGTTGACCAGCAGTTGCTGGCCCTTGGCACTATCGTAGTTGGTGAAGAAAGTGAAGCCACGCTCATCGAGCCCCTTCAGCAACAAGATACGGCAGTGCGGGCGGCCTTCACCGTCGACAGTGGCCAAGGTCATGGCGTTGGCTTCCACCGGCACCTGCTCGGTTTTCACCGCTTCGGCGAACCACTGGTGGAACAGGGCGAACGGCTCTCCCGGGGCCTGGGATTCGGCCAGGCCATCACGGGTGTAGTCGCGGCGCATATCGGCCAGGGATTGGGTCATTGCTGCGTTCCTTGACGATCAGTTGGTCTTCGCAGGGCTGTTGGCAGCTACTTTCTTTTCAGTGGTAGCTTTCTTGGCAACCGGCTTGGCCGGTGCAGCTTTTTTCTTGGCCGTGGTCTTGGCTGGCGCCTTGGCCTTGGCTTTGGTCACAGGCTTCTTCGCCGCAGCCTTGATGGCCGGCTTGCTGTCGGCAGGCTTGGCAGCAGGTGCTTTGACATCTTGCACCGCCACCATTGGCGCGCGCGCCGGGGCGGCTTGCTGGTACTTGGCCAGCAGGGCGACCATGGTGTTCTGCGGGGTCAACAGCATTTCCACACGGCGGTTCAGGGCACGGCCCTCGGCGCTGTCGTTGGCGGCGCGCGGCATTTCCGAGCCCATGCCCTTGAGGTTCAGACGGTCACGCTGCAGGCCGCTGAGGCGGAAGATGGCCGACACCGAAGCGGCGCGCTCCAGGCTTAGCTTCTGGTTGGCGGCAGCGACCCCGCTGCTGTCGGCATGGCCGAGCACCAGCACAGCGGTCTTGGCATCGCCTTCGACAGTCTTGGCCACACGAGTAATCGGGCCCAGGGTCATCGGCAGCAGCATGTTCGGACGATCGGGGTTGTACGAACTGTCCACCGGGATGGTTACGGCCAGCACGTTGTCACGACGCTCCAGCTCCAGCTTGCTGCCCTTGATCGCCTCACGCAGCTTTGGCTCGTACTCGTCCAGCCAGGCCTGGGTGGCCTTCTGGTCGACCTTCGGCACCACCGGCCCCTTGGCCTGCTTCTCTTCACCGCCGAACGGCCACCACCAACGGCTGGCGTTGTCGGACTTGGCGTCGGCCTTGGCCACATTTTCCGTGACGGCTTGCTTCACTTCCTGCTCGGCAACCTTGTCCGAACCGAAGGGCCACCAGCTAGAGGTGCTGTCCTTCGAGCCGTCCTGGGGGTGACTGGCGCAGCCGGTAACGGCGGTCAGGCACAGGGCGAGTGCTAAGGTTTTGTGTGAAGACATCAGCGATACACCATGAAATAGAAAGAAATTTTGCTTACGCCCTTCAGGCGTTGGCATTGAGGATAGTCAAAGGGCTGGGGCAATACCCGCATTACCCGATCAAAGGCAATTGGCAAGGACGCGTACCAGTTTCTGGGCTCGCGGGTCCATGAGCACATAAGGGCCAAGGGTATTGACCACGAAACCGAAGGCCACATCGTGTTCCGGGTCAGCGAAACCAACCGAGCCGCCGGCGCCTGGGTGGCCGAAGGCGCGGGCCCCGAGGCCGAACGTGGCATTGGCCACGTCTGGCTGGTCGAGCATGCAGCCCAGGCCAAAACGGGTCTGGGTGAGCAGGGTGCGATCCTGGCCGAGGCTGTGCTCACGGGTGAGTTCGTCGAGCAGCTCTGATTCGAGCAGGCTACCGTCCAACAGCCCGGCATAGAAGCCCGCCAGGCTGCGCGCATTGCCATGGCCATTGGCCGCTGGCTGCTGCATGCGCCGCCACTCCGGCTTGTTGGTACTGGTCAGGATCGCCGGCGGGTTGGTGAAGGCACGGGTCGACAGGGCCTCGGGCTCGCGCATGGTCACCTGCAGCAGGCGCTGAGCCGCAGCGTCCCCGGCGTTGCCCTTGCCACGGGCGATATGCGCTACGCGATGAAACTCATCGTCCGCCAGGCCGATATGAAAATCCAGCCCCAACGGCCGAGCGGTACGGGCCACGATCGAGTCGCCGGGGCCACGGCCGTCGGCACGGCGGATCAGCTCGCCAATCAGCCAGCCGTAGGTAATTGCGGCATAGCCATGCTCGGTGCCGGGTGTCCACCAGGGCGTTTCGGCAGCCAGCGCATCGACCATGGCCTGCCAGTCATACAGTGCCTCGGCCGGCAGCAGCTCACGGATGGCCGGCAAGCCGGCGCGGTGGCTGAGCAGCTGGCGCAGGGTAATCGTCTGTTTGCCTGCCTGGGCGAACTCGGGCCAGTAGTTGGCCACCGGCGCATCAAGCGCCAGCTTGCCCTCGCCGACCAGTTGCAGGGCGGTGACAGCGGTGAAGGTCTTGGTGCAGGAAAACAGGTTGGCGATGGTATCGCTGTGCCAGGCCTGCTGGCCGTCCTTGTCGGCACTGCCAGCCCACAGGTCGACCACGGTTTCGCCACCAACCTGGATGCACAGCGCGGCGCCACGCTCCTGGGGATCATCGAACAGCGCGGCGAAGGCTTCGCGCACTGCTTCGAACTTCAGCTCATAGTGACCCTGGATCTGCACCCGCTGTTCTCCGTACGACCAATTCCGAAAATGGTGTGCATTGTTTCAGTAGTTGCGTGTTTTGCAAACTGGCTTGGGCCAAGTGGTCGCGACGAATGGCAGCCAGGACGAACGGTGCCCCTGTAGGAGCGGCCTTGCGTCGCGATGGGCTGCGCAGCAGCCCCGGTAATTTGTGCATTGCGGCTGAGATCCTGGGGCTGCTGTGCAGCCCATCGCGACACAAGGCCGCTCCTACACAAGACCGCGTCAGCCGGTTGCTAGGGCGCCGGTTTTTCCAGTTGGACGCGCAGCTGGCTCATTGCCTGCAAGTTGCTCTTGCGCACGGCATCGACAAACCCCGGGTATGGCATATCGGTGATCGCCACCAACCCTAGGTGACCGTTCTCGCCATCGAGCAGGCGGCCGCTGGCCGGCTGGTCGAGGTACTGGAACCAGTGCGCGCCAACGATCATCGGCTGCGCCAGGGCCGCCTTGAGGAAGTTGCCGTAGGCCGGGCCACGGTCCTCTTCCCGCGCCACTTCCAGCGGCCCCGGCCAGAACGGCCCGCGATCGCGCGAGCCGAACTGGAACTCGGACACCAACACCGGCTTGTCCAGCTCGGCCAGGCGGGTGAAGTCGTAGCCATCCTGCGGCTTGAGGGTATAGAAGTTGAAGCTGAGCACATCGCAGAACTCGGCGCAGGCCTTGACCGCCTCCGGCGTGCTGACGGCATAGCGGCCACCCAGCAGCAAGTGATTGGGCGCATGCCACTTCAACGAGTCGGCAATGGTCCTGAAGTAGGTTTCGGCGAACACCTGCTGGAAGTGCTGGTAGTCACGCTCGATTTCCGGGTGCTCCGGGTTCGGCAACGGTGCCTCGAAACCCGGGTCCTCCATCAGTTCCCAGGCGCTCAGCTCGATGCCCCAGGCCTTGGACAACCCTTCCTGGTTGCGGTACTTGTCACGCAGTTGCTTGAGGAAGGCGCGCTTGGCCGGTACGTCGGTAGTCAGGCGCAAGGTTCCGTAGGCCAGGCCGTAACGCGCCTTTGGGTCGCTACCGGGGGCGGCCCAGGCCAGTTCGTTGTCGGCGAAATAGCCGATCAGCCAGGGGTCGTCACGGTGATCGCGGGCGGCAATGGCCACGGCGCGCTCGGTGGCCATGGCAAAACGCGGGTCGAACGGGTCGGGCATGCGGCCCCACCAGTCCATGCCAGTGCTGATGCTGGCGTAATCCCCCACGATCGATAGCGGCAAGGTGTACGGCATGCGCCTGGTCTGGCCCAGGGCCGGTTCGCTCCAGTTGCCGACCGTGTTGAAACCCCAGGCCTGCAGGCGGTCGAGCGCATGCGCCTTCCAGCGGGCGGTATCCAGCGCCAATGGTGGGCAGCTTGCTGGCTGCCCCTCTACCGCGGGCGGGCAGGGTTTGCCATAGGTGCGCTGCAGGTTGGCGGCATAGAAATCGAACCAGCGCCCCTGCTTGAAGTTGCGACCTTGCGACGAGGGGTTGCCATCGTCGTTGTTGCCATCACCATAGAATGCGGCCAGTGCATCCCCCTCAACCGGCAACCCCTTGAACATCCCCTCACGCCCGGCGACGTAGGTACGCCCGCCATCCGCGGCGACGGCATTCACCCCCAGGGAATAGAACGGATGCCCCTCGGGCGTTACCAGGTACCAGCGGCCGTCACGCTTTTCGGTGCGGAAGAAGCCTTTGGCCTCGAACGCCGGCCCGGCCAGCAGGCCTCCGTAAGCGTCCAGCTGCTGCTTGCCACGCTCTGCCAGCCAGCCTTTGAGCTGTTGCTGCTCGCGTACATCGGCCGCCTTGAGCTGCTCGTCATTGGTAACCTTTTCTGGCCAATGGCCGCGGGTGGACTGGCCATAGGCATCGATCAGTTCCTGGTAGGCCGCCTTGTATGCCTGGTCGTCATCCTGGATGCCCACCCGCTCGATCAGCAGGTTCTGCGCCACCTTGGGGTTGGGGATACTCAGGCTGACCGACGTCACCTGCTTGAGGTCGACCGCACCCGCGCTGCTGGTCAGCAGCAGGCGCTGGCCGCCATGGTTCCAGGGCATGGGCGGGCCGGCGCGCATGCCTTGGCTCAATGGCGAACTGGCCGTCAGCGGTACCATCACGGTTTGTGCAGGACCGGCCGGAAGGTCGATGCGGCTGGTCAACGTGCGCCCATCACTGCCCTGCACCACCACGTCCACGGTCAGCGCCCAATCCATCGCGCTTTGCAGGCGCAAAGTCAGGAACTGACCGCCGGACCAGTCCCACACACCGCTTTGCGGGCTCAGGCGCAGGGTCGGCCGCTCGGCCGGGTTGAACACCACGCGCCGCAACACTTCACCTTCGGCCGTCTGCTCCGCGTTGTACTGCGGCATGCCGGCATCCTCGGTCGCCACATTGACCACCGAGGCCGGGCGCACGAAGCTGAAAAGCGTCTGCTGCCCAGCCAGCAACGGCGAGCTGAACAACAGGGCAAAAACGGCGGGCAGGGTACGGCGGACCATAAGGCTGGGGCTCTCCTTCAGGGCCCTCATGGCCCACGACTGAGTAATGGACAACGCACCGGAGCAAGTGTGCTCCGGCGGTCAGGAAATCTCCCGCCGGAACGGCGGCAGCGCATTGAGAATAGCCTTGCCGTAGCGCTGGGTGACCAGGCGCCGGTCAAGCAAGGTGATAACACCGCGGTCCTGTTCGGTTCGCAGCAGGCGGCCGCAGGCCTGGATCAGCCGCAGCGAGGCATCGGGCACGGCAATTTCCATGAACGGGTTGCCGCCGCGAGCTTCGATCCACTCGGCCAACGCCGCTTCGACCGGATCATCAGGCACGGCAAAAGGAATCTTGGCGATAACCACGTGCTCGCAGTAGGCACCCGGCAGGTCGACACCCTCGGCAAAGCTGGCCAGGCCGAACAGCACGCTGTGCTGGCCATCGTCGACCCGTGCCTTGTGCTTGTTCAGGGTTTCCTGCTTGGACAGGTTGCCTTGGATCAGCACTAGCTTGCGCCAGTCACGGTCCAGGCCATCGAACACGTCCTGCATCTGCTTGCGCGAGGAGAACAGCACCAGCGCGCCACGGGCATCTTCGACGATGTTCGGCAGTTCGCGGATGATCGCTGCGGTATGCGCCGCAGCATCGCGCGGGTCGGCCTTTAGGTCGGGGACCCGCAGCAGGCCGGCATCGCCATGCACGAACGGGCTGGGCACCACGCAAGTGACCGCGTCACGGGGCAACCCCGAGCGCATGCGGAAGCGGTCGAACTTGCCCAGCGCAGTCAGCGTCGCCGAGGTCACCAGTGCGCCATGTGCCACGCTCCACAGGCTGCGGCGAAGCATTTCGGCGGCCAGGATGGGGCTGGCATTGACTTCGATGTCGAACAGCGCACCGCTCTCGGCCAGGGTCAGCCAACGGGCCATGGGTGGGCTGTCTTCCGGATCTTCGGCGGTAAAGGCCGTCCACAGTTCCCAGTTGCCCTGGGCACGGGTGACCAGGCTACCGAACAGCGGGTACCACTCCTCGGCCTGGTGGCTGGCGATGCCGATGTTGACCTCACCGTCCATGCCTTCCTTGAGCAGGTCGGCCAAGCGGGTGAACAGGTCGTTGAGGCGGGCAAAGCCTTTTTTCAGCTCGATGCCCACTTCGCGAATCTGCTCCGGCACCACGCCGCCTTCAAAGCGGTAGCGCGGGCGCTCACGGCCTTCGTTGTCCTCGCTGGGGCGGAAGTCGGCAACCTGCTCGCACAGGGTGAACATGAACTGCTGCTGGGTGCGCACTTCCCGCGCAAGCTCCGGCACCTGCTCGATGTACTTGCCCAGGTCACCGGGCAGCGGGTGCTGGGCCAGCAGCTTGGTCAGGTTCTTGGCGGTCTGCTCCAGCCAGTCGGCAGTAGAGCGCAGGCGCGAATAGTGGGCGAAATGGCCGATAGCCTTGTCCGGCAGGTGGTGGCCTTCGTCGAACACGTACATGGTGTCGCGCGGGTCGGGCAATACCGCGCCGCCGCCCAGGGCCAGGTCGGCCAGCACCATGTCGTGGTTGGTGACGATCACGTCGACCTTGCCCATGCCTTCGCGGGCCTTGTAGAACACGCACTGCTGGAAGTTCGGGCAATGACGGCCGGTACACTGGCTGTGGTCGGTGGTCAGGCGCGCCCAGTCCTGGTCTTCCAGGGCTTCGGGCCAGCTGTCGCGGTCACCGTCCCAGCGGTTGCCGGCAAGCTTCTCGATCATGCTGTTGAACAGCTTCTGGCTGCGCTCGTCGACTTCGATGTGGAAGCCTTCTTCCTCGAACAGCTGGGCGGTGGCCGACTGGGCGTGGCCCTCCTGCAGCAGGATGTCGAGCTTGGACAGGCACAGGTAGCGGCCACGGCCCTTGGCCAGGGCGAAGCTGAAGTTCAGCCCGCTGCTGCGCATCAGGTCGGGCAGGTCCTTGAAGACAATCTGCTCCTGCAGCGCCACGGTGGCGGTGGCGATCACCAAACGCTTGCCGGCGGCCTTGGCGGCCGGAATGGCAGCCAGGCTGTAGGCCACCGTCTTGCCGGTACCGGTGCCCGCCTCCACTGCCACCACGGCAGGCTCGCCGGCACGGCGGCCTTCTTCGTCGCAGGCGATGTCGCCGAGCACCTTGGCCACTTCGGCGATCATCAGGCGCTGGCCATAGCGCGGCTTGAGGCTCTTGGCTTCGAGAAAACGCGTATAGGCGCCCTGGATGGTGGCTTTGAGTTCGTTGCTGATCATGGTCTGCAGGCGCCCGGAGGGCTGGATATATTTTCAGTGTTTCGCATGGGGCGGCTATCATACCCCGCTATTGCCCTTTATGCCGCATGGAGATCCGGATGCTTGCCTTTGCCCTGCCCTACACACTGCATGTCCTGGCCGCCCTGGTGTGGGTCGGCGGCATGTTCTTCGCCTGGCTGGTGCTGCGCCCGGCAACGGTTGCAGCCCTTGAAGGGCCTGCCCGGCTGCGCTTGTGGGTGGAAGTTTTCCGACGCTTCTTCGGTTGGGTCTGGCTGGCAGTGGCGATTTTGGCGATAAGTGGTATCGGCATGTTGCACATGCGCTTCAGCGGCTTCGAGACTGCACCGAAATATGTGCAGGTGATGATCGGTGGGGGCATCGCCATGTTTGCCCTGTTCATGCGCATCCAGGCGCTGCTGCTGCCGGAATTGAGGGGGGCAGTGCAGGCCGAGGACTGGCCGGCGGGTGCGGCAGTGCTGGGACGGATTCGGCGGATGGTGGGGATCAACCTGCTGCTCGGTCTGGCGGTGGTAGCCGTGGCCAGTTCGCGGCTGATGCTCTGACAGGATCTGCTCGGCCCCTGTAGGAGCGGCCTTGTGTCGCGATGGGCTGCGCAGCAGCCCCGGCAATTTGTGCGAAGGCGCTGAAATCCTGGGGCTGCTGCGCAGCCCATCGCGACACAAGGCCGCTCCTACAGGGGGGCGCGGCAAGGCTTCAGAGGCGCTGCAGAATCAGCTCACCTACAGCGCCGGCCAACCCAGGTTGGCCCGGCTGCCCCGGCCGGCCGTTGGCGCCGGCGTCTGTGCGGTAAACCAGGCAACCCTTGCTAGCGCCGCCCTTGCCGGCCTTGCCAGCAGCCCCGGCCTTGCCCGGTGCGCCGCCGTCCAGGCGGACCACGATGCGTTCCTGCGGGAAGCCCTGCGGCACGCTCAGGCGGATGCGCCCACCCGGCGCGCCATCGTGCCCGTTGCCGCCGTCATCGCCGTTGGCACCGCGGCTGGCCTGGCCCCAGGTGCAGCCACCGGCCTGGCCGTTGGCGCCATCCAGCCCCACGTACCCCGGCGCACCGGCACCGCCACGGGCATCGATGGCCAGGCGCTCGGCATCCACTTCAGCCAGTTTCAGGTCCAGGCTGCGGCCTGACCGGGCCCCCCGCTGGTAAGTACCCGCCGCTCCCGGCGCACTGAATTCGCTACCCTCACCCAGCCGCGCACTGCGCGCCTCGATCAGCAACGGGCTATCGGAAGGTGCAATGGCGATACGCGCATCGCGCCCCAGCTCCAGCTGGTCGACCTTCAATTCCGCGAGCGTGGCAGGCAGCAGCAGGGTTGCGGCATCGGCGACACGCAACTGTGCCAGGTGCACGCTGGCAGACTTGTCGGGCAGGCGCAGCATGGAATTGGCAGCGACCTCCAGGCTTTCGGCCTGGGCCAGGGGAGCGGCCAACATGGCCAATAACATCAGATTACGCATTTCGCGGCGCCTCCTGCACACGGGGGATGGACATGACATGGAAGATACCCGTCAACAGGATCTGCAAACGATCGAACCAGCGGTGGCTGCGGCCGCGCAAGCTGCCATTGAAGAACAGCACTTCAAGCAGGTGCAGGCCCAGCAAGGTGATGCCGGCGGCGTTGATCAGCAGGTTGAAGGGCAAGGGTTGTGGCATGAACTGATTGAACAGCACCACCCCCCAGAAAGCGACAGTCAGGACCTTGCCCAAGCCCAGGATGAACTTCATATCCCGCCCCCATGGATTGTTGTTATGTCGAGACGGCCCGTTCGAGCGGGCCGTGCGACCAACATTAACTGCAATGCCCGGACAGGCGCCAGCACCACTCAGTTGAGGTGCAGTTCCACCCGTCGGTTGCGGGCACGGCCCTCCTCGCTTTCGTTGTCGGTGAGCGGTTCACTCTCGCCGCGCCCCTGGCTGGTGACCTTGCCCGCCTCCAGCCCCTGGCCGATCAGGTAAACGGCCACGCTGCTGGCGCGGCGTTCGGAAAGTGCCTGGTTGTAGCTGTCGGAGCCGACGTTGTCGGTATGCCCGATCACGCTTACCTTGGCCACCGTCGGTGAATCGAGTTTTGCCACCAGGCCTTGCAGACGCTGCTGGGCCGCCGGGGTCAGCTCGGCGGAATCGAAGGCGAACATCACCGCGCCGTTGTCATCCAGGATGATCACCTCCGGCGAGGGTTCAGGTTCAGTGGCAGGCGGCGATGCGGGGTACACCCTCAACGGGCAACCCATGTGGTCGACCGCAGTGTTGGCGGGGGTATCGGGGCAACGATCACGGCGGTCGAAAATGCCGTCGCCATCTTCGTCGCCATCCTGGGCGTAACAGATCAGGCCCCCGGCGATGGCGCCAAGGGCACCGCCGCCAGCCGCCCAACTCGAACTTTCGATGGCGCCCAGGCCACCACCGACCAGGCCGCCGAGCAGGCTGCAGATGGGCCAGGTCCTCTGGTTGAGCGGCGCGCTGCCATCGCTGTGGGTGGCGCAGCCCGCTAGCAGGCTGGCAGCCACCAACAGCGGCAGCGCCGCCTTCGACGTCACATTCATGCTGAATGCTCCTGTGTCATTGGCCACGGACGGCTGACCGCCGTGAAGACGCGCCCGTGCCACTGCTCAAGGCACGGGCGCACGCCGGTCTACCGCTGGATCTTGATCTCGGTACGGCGGTTCATGGCACGCCCCTCGGCCGTGGCGTTGTCTGCCACCGGCTGGGTTTCACCAGCACCGACCACCGACACGAAGCTGCTGCGCGGCACACCGCTCTCGACCAGGTAATCGGTCACCGAGTGGGCACGGCGCTCGGACAGTTTCTGGTTGTAGCTGTCGGAGCCGACGCTATCGGTATGGCCGCTGACGCTCAGGCGGGCGGACGGCGCCTCCTGTTTCAGGCGCGTGGCAATGGTGTTGAGGCGCTCCTTGTCGCTGGCGGTCAGGCGCGCAGAGTCGAACTCGAAGTGCACATCGCGGATGACGATGACTTCTTCCTTCTGCACCACCACTTCCTCGACCACCGCGGCCGGCTCCGGTGGGCAGCCGTTGGCATCGACCTGCACACCGCGCGGGGTGCCTGGGCACTTGTCACGGCTGTCCGGCACACCGTCACCATCCTCGTCGCCATCGCCATGGGCCCAGCAATAGCCCGCCGCCAGGCCACCGCCCAGCAACGCGCCCCAACCAGCCCAGCTGGAGCTCTCGATGGCGCCCAGGGCAGCGCCGCTTACACCCCCGACGGCGGCACATTTCGGCCAGTCGGTCTTTTGCAAACCTGCACAACCAGTCAACACACTGGTGAGCAGAACCAGGGGTATCGCTGTGCGTACTATGCTCATTTCATTGCTTCTCCTAGGGGGAATCGGCATAAGGCCGATTTCAGGGAGTAAAGACCGAGCATCTGATCCCTGCCACCAATAAGCCACGACACAGTCACATGCCTCTTTGCCCGCACGCTGCGGCCCGCTAGTCTTGGATGACTTCAACGAGGATTGGCAATGACCGACGGTTTTTCCCAGCGCACCCCGCAGCAGGCCTTGGCGGCCCTGCTCGATCGCTTCACTCCGCAACGCCTGCTGCTGGTGGGCACGCGCTTCCCGGCGCTGGACGCCTTCGCCCAGGCGCACCCACAGGTAACCATCGCCACGGCCGCCCCAGGCCCGCTGCCGGCAGAACTGGCAGCCCAGCGCTTTGACCTGGCGGTACTGGTGGACTGCCTGGAGCACCTGCCAAAACGCACCGGCCTGGAATTGCTCGGTGGCATTCGCAACCTCAATGCCAGCCGGGTCGCTGTGCTGGCCGACCTGGCCGCCTGTGGCTGGCAGGACACCGATTTCTTTGCCCTTGCCCTGTCGGCCAGCGAGAAATTCCGCCGTGACCAGCAGGTATTGAGCCTGTTCACCTATGATCTACATGACTACAAGCAGGTACCGGACTGGCTGAATGCCAAGTTCTGGGCCAACCCTGAAAACTTCGGCAAGTACTGGTGGTGATGATGAGTGTCTCGGTCTGCCCTTGTGGCAGTGGCAACCTGCTCGACGCCTGCTGCGGGCACTACCATGCCGGCACCCCGGCGCCGGATGCCCAGGCGCTGATGCGCTCACGCTACAGTGCCTACGTGCTGGGCCTGGTCGACTACCTGGTGGCCACCACCCTGCCGGCCCAGCAAGCCGGCCTGGACCGTGCCGCCATGGCCGCCTGGAGCGCCCAGAGCACCTGGCTGGGCCTGGAGGTGGAAAGCGCAGAGGTGCTGGGCGGCCAGCCAGAGCACGGTTTTGTCACCTTCACTGCACGCTGGCACGACCAGGAGGGTGACCATCAGCACCGCGAGCGCTCGGCATTCGTCCAGCACGCCGGGCGCTGGTACTTCATCGACCCCACGGTCGGGCTCAAGGCCGGGCGCAACGACCCCTGCCCCTGCGCCAGCGGCCAGAAGTTCAAGAAATGCTGCGCCAGTTACGTGGGTAGCTGACCATGATCGCCC
The DNA here is from genome assembly GCF_013305685.1 of Pseudomonas sp. 13159349. Classification (NCBI taxonomy): domain Bacteria; kingdom Pseudomonadati; phylum Pseudomonadota; class Gammaproteobacteria; order Pseudomonadales; family Pseudomonadaceae; genus Pseudomonas; species Pseudomonas sp. 13159349. The sequence continues at coordinate 4,652,882 of NZ_CP045553.1, forward strand.
GCACCCGCCCGCTGCTGCTCGCCACCCTGATGGCATGGCTTGCACTGCTGGCGGGCTGCGCCAGCTGGGGCGGTGACGACTGGCGCGAACCCGAGGTGCACCTGGTCGAGGTGGAGACGGTCAAGGCCAGGTTGCTGGAGCAGGAGTTCGTGCTGCATCTGCGAATCGACAACCCCAATGACAGCCGCCTGTTCATCCGCAACCTGTCGTATGCCATACGCCTCAACGACCTGTTGCTGGTGCAGGATGAAACCAGCGTGTGGCGCAGTGTCGGCGGGCATGCACGGCGTACTTTCAAGATCACCGCACGGACCAACCTGTGGCAGCACCTGAAACCGCTGGCCAAGCTGCTGAAAAGCGAACAACCACTGCATTACAGCCTGCAGGGCGAGCTGGCGACCGGGTTGCTCATCCATCGGGACCTGCACTTGTCGCGCAGTGGTGAGATAATCCCCGGCGATTACAAACCGGAGTGACCCTGCAATGTCCCAGCAACCCCACGTTCATGGCCTTGACTGCAACCACGATCATGATCACCACCACGATCATGGCCATGTACACGGCCCGCACTGCAACCACGGCCACCAGGAGCCGGTACGCAACGCCCTGAAGGACGTTGGCCGTAACGACCCATGCCCGTGCGGTAGCCAGAAAAAGTTCAAGAAGTGCCACGGCGCCTGACCTGAACAGCACTCGCGCGTCCCTGCTGCGGGCCGCGCGGAGGGTAGCCGGGGTCTAACTGGCCCTGGCAGGCCCTGAAACCTTGCGCTGCAGCAACCCTGCGGTGGCCATGAGCAGCACGATGCAGAGGGCCATGCAAATGGCATTGGTGCCATCCCAGCCGACCGTACCCAGCAACAGCGATGGGCTGAATGCACCAACGGTCGCGAACACCGCAATGGCCAGATCGTTCTTCCCCTGCATCTGCATCGCTGCCGGGCTGTTTTGCAGCGTCTGCGCCAACAGCGCCCCACCGCCCACGTAGGTCAGGTTCCAACCCAGGCCCAGGGCTATCAGTGACAAGGTCATCATCGCGTAGCTGTGCGACCACATGTTCATGGCCGTGCAACCGATCAGCAGGCACAGGCCGAGACAGATGGTGGCCCTGATGCCGAGCTTGTGGATGATGGCGCCGGTGAAGAACGACGGCGCAAACATGGCAATCACATGCCATTGAATCGCCAAGCGAACGTCGGAAAAGTCCTCATGCATGTGTTTCATGTGCATGGACGCCTGGATCATCAGCAAATTCATGATGCCGTAGCCCAGCGCGGCCACCGCCATGGCCACGGCAACCACCGGGCTCAGCGGCTCGGCGGTCGTGCCAGCCGGTTTCGCTGCACGGTCGTTACTGGCGGTGCCGGTATCGCCGGGCAGGCAGGCCGCTGTCAGCAACGACATCACCGCCAGGCCGACAAAAGCGGCGTAGCACAGCGAAAACAGCGGATACCCACCAACGTCCCTCAGCCACTCGGTGAGCGCCGGCCCGACCACGGCAGCGATCACCCCACCGGCCACCACCAGGGAAAGCGCCTTGGGCTTCAGGTTCTGGGCCAGATTGTCGGTGGCCGCGAAGCGATTGAAGTTGGCAAACGCAATGTAGATGCCCAATGCCGAATGGCTGATCACCAGCGTCGGGAAGTGCTGGTACTGCACCGCCAGGTAACCACTGATGCCAGACACCGCCAAAGGGACCGAGCCCAGCATGAAGGCGCGCATGCGGCCAATGCGGCTCATCAGCCTGGAGACCGGATAGGTAGCCAGCATCAGGCAAAGGAACTGGAACCCATAGGGCACAGTGGACCATGTGGCAGCAGGCGCCAGCGCCGCCCCGACAATGGCCGCCATGGTCACGGACATGACCGCAGTCGTCAGGTTGATCGATTGCGCGGTGAAATACAGGTACGTGCGCCGTGGAAGGGGGCTCGACATGGCGTGTGCTCACGGTTGGTGGACGGGTGGAATTCTGCATTGGAAAGATGCCGACAGGTGCATGGTGGCATCTGCCGCGCCCTGTAGTTCGAACAGTCGACGCGCTTTCCAGTTAACTGTTAGGCTGTTTTTTCTAACAGCTGCTGGACCCGCCATGCGCCCGCACAGCCTTCATGACCAGTTGAAACAGCGCCTCGAAGCCGGCGAATGGCTGCCTGGCCAGCGCATGCCGTCCATCCGCAAGCTGACGGCGGCGGTTGGCTGCAGCTACCACGATGTCGTCTCCAGCTATGCCCGATTGGTAAGCGAAGGTGTGTTGACCGCCATTCCTGGCCGCGGCTACTTCGTCGCCAGCCACACACGGCAAACCGGCACAGTGGATACGCCCGCAGGCATGGCCGACGACCCGCTGTTCAAGTTGCTGCAGGGGGGCCAGCACTACACCAAACTGGGCAGCGGCTGGCTGCCACCCGCCTGGCGAGACACCGAGCTGCTGGCCAGGGCAATTCGGCGCACGGCACGCCTGGAGCAGAGTTCGCTGGCAGAATATGGCGACATCCAGGGCTACCTGCCCATGCGCAAGCAGTTGTGCGTGCACCTGAAACGCCTGACCCGTGTGGATGCCCGGCCAAGTCAGTTGCTGACTACGCTGGGCGCCACACAAGCGCTGGACCTGGTGGCGCGGTTGTTGATCAAGCCAGGCGATCACGTGTTCGTCGACGAGCCTGGCAATGGCAACCTGATCAAGCTGATCCAGTTGGCCGGCGGCCATGTGGTCGGGGTGCGCCGAACCCAGGACGGACCGAACGTTGAAGACATGAAGGAGCACCTGGCCAGGCACAAGGTCAAGGCACTCTTCTGCAACAGCACCTTCCACAACCCGACCGGCGGCAACATCAGCCCGCACAATGCCTTCAGCGTCCTGCGCCTGGCGGTGGAACACGACTTCTTCGTGGTCGAGGACGATGTCTACGGCGACTTCAGCCCGGGTGTGCGCCAGACCTTTGCCGAACTGGACAACCTTGAGCGGGTCATCTACATCGGCAGCTTCTCGAAATGCCTGTCCGCCTCATTGCGCGTGGGCTACATCGCCTGCTCGGCAGAGCTGATGGAGCCGCTGACACGCCTGAAGCTGCTGACCTGCGTGGCGGTACCGGCGTTTTGCGAGCGCTTCGTCAACACCATCTTGTCCGACGGCACCTATGCCCGGCACATGCAAGACCTGCAGCAGCGCCTGATCCGGCAGCAGGCGCAGACCCAGCAGTTGTTGCGGGCGCGTGGCTGGCAATTCGACATAACGCCCCAAGGTGGCATGTTCCTGTGGGTCTACCACCCCGAACTGGCCGACCTGCAGCCCTTCATGCGTCGCCTGGAACAGCACAAGGTGCTATTGATGCCAGGCTCGGCCTTCGCCGTCAGCCGTGACTATCAACGCCTTGCTCGCATCAATTGCACGCACTTTTCCGACGCCGTGGCCGAACATTTCAAGGTTTGAGTGCATGTCTTGATTTTTGAGGTGGCGCGCAAATCGAGCGCCGCCCGCGCGGCGCTTCGCAGCACAAGGCTGCTCCTACATCTGTTTCGGGCCAGTAATGCCTATGCCAGTGCACGCGACCGCCTTGTTCGTACAACGCGATATCGAGCCATGCGCCAAAGCGTTCGCGCACAAACCTCACAGGAATAATTGGCCTGAAACAAATGTAGGAGCAGCCTTGTGCTGCGAAGCGCCGCGCGGGCGGCGCTCGATCTCACAGGCACCACACACCCCACGCCAAGCACAAAAAATAAACCGCCCAGGGACCTTGCACGGCGCCTGCGCGCTCACTACCTTAGCGCCTTTCGAAACCCGCCACGCCTTGCAGGAGCCCTTGTCATGGCCGCCTCCGCCTTTCCTCCATTCCGCCCGCGGTTCGCAACCGCTGCCACGCTGCTCGGCATGCTCGGGCTGGCCGGCTGCCAGACGGGCGGCTACCAGGGCAGCGTGCCACCGACCAGCGGCGTGCAGCCGCTCAAGGGCCTGGCGCAGAACGTCTCGGTACGGCGCAACGCAATGGGCGCACCACTGATCGAAAGCAGCAGCTTCCATGACGCCCTGTTCAGCCTGGGCTATGTGCATGCCGGCGACCGCATCGAGCAGATGGTCGCCATGCGCCTGCTGGCCCAGGGCCGCCTGGCAGAACTGGCCGGCAGCGACGCGCTGGACATCGACCGCCTGATGCGCGCGGCCAACCTCAAGCAAAGCGCCGCCCAGCAGTACGCCGACGCGTCGCCACGGCTCAAGCGCTTCTTCGAAGTGTATGCACGCGGGGTCAACGCCTACCTGTTCCGCTACCGCGACAAGCTGCCCGCCGGCCTGGCCAGCAGTGGATACCGCCCCGAATACTGGAAGCCCGAGGACTCGGCACTGATCTTCAGCCTGTATGCGTTCAGCCAGTCGGTGAACCTGCAGGAAGAACTGAGCGCCCTGACCCTGGCGCAAAAAGCCGGCAGCGACAAGCTGGCCTGGCTGCTACCCGGTGCCCCGGACGAGCCGTTGGCCGAAGCCGAAGTGGACAAGCTCAAGGGCCTGAACCTGGCCAGCCAGTTGCCGGGGCTGCCAGCCCTGGCAGCCGCCAGCCAGAAGCTGGCCGACCTCGACCTTCTGGGCAGCCCGGGCTCGGCCAACCTGGCCCTGGCGCCGCAGCGCAGCCGCAGCGGCAAAAGCTTGCTGGCCTGCGACAGCCGAGCCGCCTGGGCCCTGAGCCCGGTGCAGATCCACACCGGCAAGTACCAGGTCGCCGGCCTGTCGTTGCCTGGCCTGCCGATCGTGCTGGCCGGCTACAACGGCAAGCTGGCCTGGAGCAGCAGCGCGGTCATGGCCGACAACCAGGACTTGTATCTGGAGCAACTGCGCCACCAGGGCAGCCAACTGAGCTACCTCGCCGACGGCAAATGGCTGCCGGCCCGCGCCCGTAGCGAAACCTTCTTCGTCCGCGGCCAGCGCCCGCTGCGCGAGGTGATGTACGACACCCGCCACGGCACCCTGCTGGCCCAGCCAGGCAATGCCAGCCTGGGCCTGGCGCTGAACCTGCCACAGTTCAAGGGCGACCGCAGCCTGGATGCGCTGTTCGACCTGACCCGTGCCAAGAGCGTGGAGCGTGCCTTCGACAGTACCCGTGAAGTGACCGCCGCCGCCCTCAACTTCGTCTTCGCCGAACCCGAGCACATCGGCTGGCAAGTCAGTGGCCGCTACCCCAACCGCCGCGAAGGCCAGGGCCTGCTGCCGTCGCCTGGCTGGGACGGGCGCTACGACTGGGACGGCTATGCCGACCCGATGCTGCACCCTTACGATCAGGACCCGCCCGCCGGCTGGATCGGCCACGCCAACCAGCGCAGCCTTCCGCGTGGCTATGGCATGCAGCTGTCCAGCACCTGGTACTACCCAGAACGCGCCGAGCGCCTGGCCCAGTTGGCCGGCAATGGCCGCCACGACAGCCGCAGCCTGATGGCCCTGCAGAACGACCAGACCACCCTGCTGGCCGACAAGCTCAAGCAGATGTTCGACGCCCCGGGCATGGCCCAGCCGCTCAAGCAGGCGATCGACGCCCTGCCCGCCGCACAGCGCGACAAGGCCAGCGACGCGCTGGCCCGGCTCAAGGCCTTCGATGGCCGCCTGAGCCCGGTGTCGGCCGATGCCGCACTGTACGAACTGTTCCTCCAGGAAGTCGCCCGGCAAACCTTCCTTGATGACCTGGGCCCGGAATCCGGCCCGGCCTGGCAGGCGTTCGTCAGCAATGCCCGCTTGTCGTTCTCGGCGCAGGCCGACCACCTGCTGGGCCGCGACGACAGCCCGTTCTGGGATGACCGCAATACCCCGCAGAAAGAAGACAAGCCGGCCATTCTCGCCCGCAGCCTGGCTGGTGCTGTGGATGCCGGCACCGCTCAACTGGGAGCCGACCGCCGCGCCTGGCAGTGGGGCAAGCTGCACCAGTACCGCTGGCCTGCACCGGCCTACCATGGCCTGGGCGATGCCCTCGGTCGCCCGCCGCTGGCTGCCGGTGGCGACTTTACCACCCTGGCCCTGACGCCATACGCTTGGGGCAGCGACTTCGACACCCGCCTGCCGGCCTCGGCACGGATGATCGTCGACTTCGGCCAGGCCGAGCCGTTGCAGGTGCTGACCAGCAGCGGGCAGTCCGGCAACCCGGCCAGCACGCATTACAGCGATGGGCTGGATGCCTGGTTCAAAGGGCGCTTCATGAGCCTGCCACTGCAGCAGCAGAACTTCGGGCGGGCGTATGGCAACCAGCGTTTGACGTTGGTGCCTGGGCGCTAGTGGAGCCTTTCCTGCTTACCGGCAGCCACCCAGCTACCTAGCATCCTCGGTGCCGCACTGTTCCCGGACAGGTGCGGCACACTTTCCATCAAGAGGATGATGAACATGGCTACAGAAACCCTGAAAATTGAAATTTCCTGGCCTGATACGCTCAAAGTTCCAGCTGGCGCTACCGTCAATGCACAACTTTGGCTGGGAACCGCAATCGCCGACTACCGCATGATCAGCGACGGAGATGCCAGCGCCCCTGCGGTTTCTTCACCGGTCACCCTGGAAATCGCTTATGACACCGAGGACCTGCTGCCCGACAGCGTCGATACCACTTGGGATCACTTCCGCGCTTCGCCATATCTGATGCATGACGGCAAACGCCTGAACATCGCCCGCGTCGCCAAGATCAGCATCGAAGAAGCCCGAAAATCGGGCTGGAAGGTCGCTATTTCCTGACGCGGGTCTGGCAGCCCTCGAGAGGGCTGCCTCACACATAGAACTTGTCGCAGGCCTCGCCACTCTGACCTAGCAAGCCCTACTCCAGACGTTGAGCCATGGACCTCGTCATCGCCCGCCCCGAAGGCCTGTACTGCCCGCCCGGTGATTTCTACATCGACCCGTGGCGCCCCGTAGACCGCGCTGTTATTACCCATGGTCACGGCGACCATGCCCGCGTCGGCAACCGCCATTACCTCACCGCCGCCTCAGGCGCCGGCATCCTGCGCAGCCGCCTGGGCCAGGACATCCACCTGCAAACCCTGCCGTACGGCGAACGCCTGCTGCACCATGGCGTAACCCTGAGCCTGCACCCGGCCGGGCATGTACTGGGCTCGGCGCAAGTGCGCCTGGAGTACCAGGGCGAGGTCTGGGTCGCCTCCGGCGACTACAAAGTGGAACCCGACGGCACCTGCACGCCGTTCGAACCGGTGCGCTGCCACACGTTCATCAGCGAATCGACCTTCGGCCTGCCCATCTACCGTTGGCCCAGCCAGGGCGAGATTTTCACCGGCATCAATAACTGGTGGCGCGCCAATAGCGAACAGGGCAAAGCCAGCGTGCTGTTCTGCTATGCCTTCGGCAAGGCCCAGCGAATCCTCCACGGGCTGGACGCCAACATTGGCCCTGTCCTCGTGCATGGTGCTGTCGAACCACTCAACCGGGTTTACCGGGACGCTGGCGTCTACCTTCCGCAAACCCGCTATGTCGGCGATATCCCTCGCAACGACCCGCTGCTGCGCCAGGCACTGGTCCTGGCACCGCCTTCGGCGGGTGGCAGCAGTTGGATGCGCCGTTTCGGCGACTACAGCGATGCCTTTGCCAGTGGCTGGATGCTGTTGCGCGGCACCCGACGCCGGCGTGGGGTAGACCGAGGTTTCGTGCTCTCGGACCATGCCGATTGGCCGGGATTGCTCTGGGCCATCGGCCAGACCGGCGCAGAACGCGTGATGGTCACCCATGGTTCGGTCAATGTGCTGGTGCGCTACCTCATCGAACAAGGCCTCGATGCCCGCGCCTTCGTGACCGAGTACGGTGAGGAAGATGACATTGTGACCACGGAGCCAGGCGCATGAAAGCATTCGCCGAGCTGTACATGAGGCTGGATGCGACCACCTCCAGCACTGCAAAGCTCAAGGCGCTACGCGACTACTTCAACACCGCCCCGCCTGTGGATGCCGCCTGGGCGGTGTACTTCCTGGCAGGTGGCCGCCCCCGCCAACTGGTGCCTACACGCGTGCTACGGGAGCTGGCCGGCAGGTTGGCGGGGCTGCCTGACTGGCTTTTCGAGGAGTGCTACCAGGCCGTTGGCGACCTGGCCGAAACCATTTCCCTGCTGGTTCCGGAAAGCCGCCACCCTGGCGACGACGGCCTCGCCCGCTGGGTCGAAGCCCATCTGCTGCCATTGCGGAACCTGCCGGTCGAGGAGATCCAGCAACGCCTGCCGCCTCTTTGGGCCCAGCTGGACCGCCCCAGCCTGATGCTCTGCCTGAAACTCATCACTGGCAGCTTTCGCGTGGGCGTATCGAAGCTGTTGGTCACTCGCGCCCTCGCGCAACTGGCCGGGCTGGATGCCAAACGCGTGGCCCAGCGCCTGGTTGGCTACACCGACATCAGCCACCGCCCGACGGCAGTCAGCTATCAACGGCTGATAGCCCCGGAATCAGACGATGAACATAGCTTGCGTGGCGGCCAGCCCTACCCGTTTTTCCTGGCCCACCCCCTGCAGGTATCAACCGAACAGCTCGATACACTGCTCGGGCCGCCGAGCGAATGGCAAATCGAGTGGAAATGGGACGGCATTCGCGCCCAGGTGGTCAAGCGCGAAGGCCAGCTGTGGGTCTGGTCGCGCGGTGAGGAACTGGTCACCGAACGCTTCCCCGAATTGCACGGCCTGGCGCAGACGTTACCCGACGGTGTCGTGCTCGATGGCGAGATCCTGGTTTGGAAACCTGGTGGCTCAGCGGCTGAGCTGGCCGTGCAGCCATTTGCCCTGTTGCAGCAGCGCCTGGGACGCAAGACCTTGGGCAAGAAGCTGCTGAGCGACGCCCCGGTCGTGCTGCAGGCCTACGACCTGCTGGAATGGCAAGGCGAGGACTGGCGCAGCCGTCCGCAGCATGTACGCCGCCAGCAGCTGGAGCTGGTACTTGAGCAGCACCCATTGGCCCCGGTATTGCTCTCGCCTCTGCTCGAAGGCCAGGACTGGGCCGACCTTGCCCGCCAGCGCGAACAGTCCCGCAGCCTGGGGGTGGAAGGGCTGATGCTGAAACAGCGAGAGGCGTTGTATGGCGTGGGGCGCACCAAGGACATGGGCACCTGGTGGAAGTGGAAGATCGACCCGTTCAGCGTCGATGCCGTGCTGATCTATGCTCAGCGCGGCCACGGCCGGCGGGCCAGCTTGTACAGCGACTACACCTTCGCCGTGTGGGACGCGCCAGCCGGTACGCCGGGTCGGGCACTGGTCCCCTTTGCCAAGGCCTATTCAGGGCTCAGTGACGAAGAAATGCGCAAGGTCGACGCCATCATCCGCAAGACCACGGTTGAAACCTTCGGGCCGGTGCGCAGCGTGACGCCGACGCTGGTGTTCGAGTTGGGCTTCGAGGGCATCGCCCTGTCCAGGAGACACAAGAGCGGCATCGCCGTGCGCTTTCCGCGGATGGTGCGCTGGCGGCTGGACAAGCCAGTGGAAGAAGCGGATGACCTGGCTACATTGCAGGCGCTGCTGGCCTGAAACCATTTCGATACGGCGTTGGCTTTTTCGCGGGCACGCCCGCTCCCGCAGGTTCATCACAGGCCGGGAGGATTGTGAGGTTCCTTGTGGGAGCAGGCACGCCCGCGAAGAAGCCGACGGGGTAATCGGGACGCAATCGAAGGAGGCGCAAGCCCGAAAACTGTGCTTCCATCTTTGTGCCGACTGTGTCGCAGACCGTTTTCGCCACGCACCCAGGACCACCATGCACCACTCAACTCACGACCTGCTCTCGCCCGTTCCGGGCATCACCCGCCAGTTGCACAGCTTCCACTTCGGACCTCGCGGTGGCGGCAAAGTCTATATCCAGGCCTCGCTGCATGCCGACGAGCTGCCCGGCATGCTGGTGGCCTGGCACCTCAAAAGCCGCCTGGGTGAACTGGAACAGCAAGGCCGCCTGCAGCGCGAGATCATCCTGGTGCCGGTGGCCAACCCGGTCGGCCTGGAACAAGTGCTGCTGGACGCGCCGCTGGGACGATTCGAACTGCAAAGCGGCGAGAACTTCAACCGTAACTTCGTCGATCTTTCCGACAGCATCGGCGACCAGATCGAAGAACACCTGACCGAAGACCCGGCACACAACCTCGCGCTGATCCGCGAATACCTGCGGCGGGGGCTGGACGCACACCCGGCGCGCACACCGCTGCAGGCTCAACGCCTGATATTGCAGCGCCTTGCCTGCGATGCCGACATGGTGCTGGACCTGCACTGCGACTTCGAGGCGGTCGAGCACCTGTACACCACGCCAGACGCCTGGCCGCAGATCGAACCTCTGGCCCGCTACCTGGGTGCCCAAGCCAGCCTGCTTGCCACCGACTCTGGCGGGCAGTCGTTCGATGAATGCTTCAGCCTGGTCTGGTGGCAGCTGCAACAACGCTTCGGCAAACGTTTCCCGATTCCGCTGGGCTGCTGCTCGGTCACCGTCGAGTTGCGCGGCCAGGCCGATGTCAGCCACGACCTGGCCAGCAAGGACTGCCAGGCGATCCTCGACTTCCTTACCCATGCGGGGGTCATCGAAGGCGCAAGCCCGGCCCTGCCCGCCTTGCGCTGCCCGGCCACACCACTGGCCGCAGTAGAACCGGTGATAACGCCACTGGGCGGGTTGCTGGTGTACCACGCCCGGCCAGGCCAGCACCTGGAGGCGGGCCAGTTGATCGCTGAAGTCATCGACCCGCTCAGCGACCGGGTGACGGCCATCCGCAACAGCCAGCCCGGCCTGCTGTATGCACGTAACGTACGGCGCATGGCTACCGCAGGCATGGTCATCGCCCACGTCGCAGGCGAGCAGGTGTGCCGCAGCGGCTATCTGCTGGCAAACTGATCCGGTAAAACCATTGCGCCTGGCTGGTTGTCTGTAGAAACACAGCCACCGAAGGACCCTATGCCCCATGCCCGCCGCCACCGACCTCGCCAAGGCCTGGTTCGCCAAGCGTGGCTGGAAGCCTTTCGCTTTCCAGCGCCGCGTCTGGGCCGCCGTGGAACGGGGCGAATCCGGCTTGCTGCATGCCAGTACCGGTGCCGGCAAGACCTACGCGGTATGGCTCGCCGCACTGAGGGCCTTCAAGGCCGAAGCCCAAGGACGTCATGCTGCACCCTTGCAGGTGGTGTGGGTTACCCCCATGCGAGCCTTGGCCGCCGACACCGCCCGCGCACTGCAGATGCCGCTGGACGACCTGGGCCTGCCCTGGAGCGTGGGCATTCGCAGCGGCGACACCGGCAGTGCCGAACGTGCCCGGCAAGCACGGCGCCTGCCCAGCGTACTGGTCACTACCCCTGAAAGCCTTACGCTGCTGTTGACCCGGGCACAAGCTCGCGAAGACTTCGCCACACTGCGCCTGGTAGTGGTGGACGAATGGCACGAACTACTGGGCAACAAGCGTGGAGTACAACTGCAACTGGCTTTGGCCCGCCTGCGCCACTGGCACCCGAGCCTGCCGACCTGGGGCCTGTCCGCGACCCTCGGCAATCTCCAACATGCGCTGGACGTATTGCTGCCACAAGGCGGCCTGCTGGTACAAGGCCGACAGGACAAGCAGTTGCAGGTCGATACCCTGCTGCCAACGGCCATCGAGCGCTTCCCCTGGGCCGGGCACATGGGTTTGAAGATGCTCGATCAGGTCAGCCGGGAGATAGATGCCAGCACTAGTTGCCTTGTCTTCACCAACACTCGGGCGCAGGCCGAACTCTGGTACCAGGCCCTGCTCGAGGTACGCCCCGAGTGGGCCGGGCTGATTGCCTTGCACCATGCCTCACTGGCCCGCGATACCCGTGACTGGGTCGAGCGCAACCTCAAGCAAGGCAACCTGAAGGCAGTGATCTGCACCTCCAGCCTGGACCTGGGGGTGGACTTCCTGCCCGTGGAGCGAGTACTGCAGATCGGTTCCGCCAAGGGCATTGCCCGTCTCGTGCAACGGGCCGGGCGCTCCGGCCATGCGCCGGGGCGGCGCTCCCGGGTGACTCTGGTGCCCACCCACAGCCTGGAACTGGTGGAAGCAGCCGCCGCCAGGCACGCCCTGGCAGCCGGGCACATCGAAGCCCGGCATTCGCCGCGCTTGTGCATGGACGTGCTGGTGCAACACTTGGTAAGCATGGCTTTGGGCAGCGGCTTTCACCCGCAGCAGTTGCTGGCCGAAGTGCGCAGTACCTGGGCCTTCAGCGAATTGCGTGACAGCCAGTGGCAATGGGCGCTGGACTTCGTCTGCCATGGCGGCAGCTCACTCAGCGCCTACCCAGACTACCAGCGCGTCGAGCGCCAGCCCGACGGCACTTACAAGGTTGCCAGCGAACGTTTGGCACGTCGCCACCGCATGAGTATCGGTACCATCGTCAGCGACGCCAGCCTGCAGCTCAAGTACTGGAGCAAGGGTGGCGGGGGCAAGGCGCTGGGCAGCGTCGAAGAGGCGTTCATTGCCCGTTTGCGCCCTGGCGACACCTTGGTGTTCGCCGGGCGAGTGCTGGAACTGGTGCGCGTGGAAAACATGACGGCCTACGTACGCCGCAGTACCGCGCGCAAGGCAGCGGTTGCACGCTGGAATGGTGGCCGCATGCCGCTCTCCAGCGAACTGGCCGACGCACTGGTCGAGCAGCTCGGCGCAGCATCCCAAGGGCGCTTTCAAAGCCCGGAGATGCGTGCAGTACGCCCCCTGCTGGCCTTGCAGGCGCAATGGTCGGCGCTGCCCACCCCCGAAACGCTGCTGGCAGAAACCTTCAAGTCGCGCCAGGGTTGGCACCTGTTCCTGTATCCGTTCGCCGGGCGCATGGCCAACCTTGGCCTGGCCAACCTGATCGCCTGGCGGGTGAGCCGCGTGCAGCCGCTTTCGGTTTCGATTGCGGTCAATGACTACGGTTTCGAACTGCTCAGTCCAGGCAAGGTGGACTGGACGACGCACCTGCCGCAGGCACTTGGTACCGAACACCTGCTGGATGATGTGCTGGCCAGCCTCAACGCAGGAGAAATGGCGTTGCGTCGTTTTCGCGAGATCGCACAGATTGCCGGGTTGGTGTTTGGCGGGTATCCGGCGGCGCAGAAAAGCCTCAGGCAGATCCAGGCCTCCAGCGGCTTGTTTTATGAGGTATTTCGCAAGCATGACACCGGCAACCTGCTGCTGGCCCAGGCACGGGACGAGGTGCTGAATGAGGAACTGGAGATCGAGCGGTTGCACCGGCAATTGCTGAAGATGGGCCAGTTACAGCTGGAACTGCGACCACTCAAACGGCCCGGACCGTTGGCATTTGCCTTGCTGGTGGAAGGCATGCGCGAAACGTTGAGCACCGAGAGACTGGCGGACCGGATTGCGAGGATGGTCGCGGAGCTGAACAGTGCGGCGGACGCTACGGAATGACCAACCTTCTACCCATCGAACACCATGGCCAAGTGCTCTGGCTGCTTTCGGACAAGGCCATCTACTGGCCAGCCCGTCATGCTCTGCTGGTGGCCGACGTGCACATCGGCAAGGCAGCAAGCTATCGCGCCTTGCACCAACCGGTACCGCGCGGCACCACCGAGGCGACACTCTCCCGCCTGGATGCATTGCTGGCAAGGCATGATTGCGAGCAACTGATCATTCTTGGCGATTTTCTGCATGCGCGCGCAGCGCAGGCGCCGGCAACTTTGGCAACGCTGCAGGCCTGGCGAGAGCGCCACAGAACCCTGAAAATCGTGCTGATCCGCGGCAATCACGATCGAAACGCCGGTGACCCGCCCGCGTCACTTGGTATCGAAGTCGTGAGCGAACCTTGGCTGTTGGAACCCTTTGCGCTACAGCACGAACCCCGCCCCCACCCGACCCAACCGGTGTTGGCAGGGCACGTACACCCGGTATTCGTCCTGCGCGGCAAGGCTCGGCAACGCCTGCGATTGCCCTGCTTCCTGATCGATGGACAGGTCAGCCTGCTGCCGGCGTTCGGTGAGTTTACCGGGGGTTGGGAAATCGCCCCCACGGGCGCCAGCCGGGTGTTCCTGACCGGTGCAGACCGCGTCTGGCCGCTCTAGCCCGGATCACTCAGGCTACAGGTGCCGGTGGAGGCTCGTCCGGCAGGGTCGGCTCGCCCGGCTCCATGGGTGGTGTATCACCGGGCTCCGGCGGTTGCGGGGTATCCGGGTCAGGCTGGTGGGGCACGCCCCCCGCCTGCATCGGCAGCGGGTGTGCCAGCAGTGACCATGGTAGCAACCCGACGTGGTTGGGCTGCAGGCCTGCCAGCTTGGCACTGATTGCGGGGTGGAGTTTCATTGGCTGCTCCTGGCAAGGCCGCTACGCGTCATGCGCACCGGCGTTATCCAGTTGGAGTGCCAAAGGCGCGGGGAATTCCCCGCGCTTGTCGGCTCAGGTACGCGGCAGGGTGACGCCGCGCTGGCCCTGGTACTTGCCGCCACGGTCCTTGTACGACACTTCACATTCTTCGTCGGACTGCAGGAACAGCATCTGGGCCACACCTTCGTTGGCGTAGATCTTCGCCGGCAGCGTGGTGGTATTGGAGAACTCCAGTGTCACATGGCCTTCCCACTCGGGCTCGAGCGGGGTGACATTGACGATGATGCCGCAACGGGCGTAGGTGCTCTTGCCCAGGCAAATGGTCAACACATCACGCGGAATGCGGAAATACTCGACGGTACGCGCCAGGGCGAAGGAGTTCGGCGGGATGATGCACACGTCGCTCTTGATGTCGACGAAACTGCCTGCATCGAAGTTCTTCGGGTCGACGGTGGCCGAGTTGATATTGGTAAACACCTTGAATTCGTCGGCGCAGCGCACGTCGTAGCCGTAGCTGGAGACGCCGAAGGAGATCACCCGGCTGTCCTGTTCGCCGCGCACCTGGCGCTCGACGAACGGTTCGATCATGCCGTGTTCCTGCGCCATGCGGCGAATCCACTTGTCCGATTTGATGCTCATGGCGGGGTGTCCTGAAGAGTTGCGAGGTGAAAATTCGAGACGCGCATCTTACCGGTCCCGGCGCCCAGGTTAAAGTTCCATGCCTCATCCCGCGCCGGGCGGGGGCTTCAGCCGCCGTCGATCCGAATTTGCGTAAAGCGCCTTCTGACCATTGGCAGGTTGCGGAAAGTGGGGTAAGGTGGCGCCACTGTGCTGCACGTGACACCGAGAATCTCTAGTTTGATGCACGATCCTGATCGGCCCATCGCTGAATTTTCTGCTCTCTTTGCGCTCAGTCCCGGCCAGGGTTTTTCCTGACCGTTATCAAATTGTCCAAGGAGACAGAAAAATGTCCAACCGTCAATCCGGTGTTGTTAAGTGGTTCAACGATGAGAAAGGCTACGGCTTCATCACCCCTCAGTCGGGCGACGACCTGTTCGTGCACTTCAAAGCCATCCAAGCTGACGGCTTCAAAACCCTGAAAGAAGGCCAGGCTGTTACTTTCGTCGCTACCCGCGGCCAGAAAGGCATGCAGGCTGAAGAAGTTCAGATCGCCTAAGTCGATCGAAGCTTCCTAGCTTTCAAAAAACCCGCCTTCCGGCGGGTTTTTTTATGCCTGGCCGAAAGACCGTGTCGCCTGCTTCGCGGGCTTGCCCGCGAAGAGAGCGACGCGATCTGACAGATCAATCTTCGCTGATGGTAATGCTAGGCATCGCCGGCGCAGCAGCTTCCTGCAGCACGATCCGCGCGCCCACCTGACGGGCCAGCTCCTGATAGACCATCGCAATCTGGCTTTCCGGCTCGGCGATCGCCGTCGGCTTGCCACTATCGGCCTGCTCGCGAATCAGCATCGACAGCGGCAACGACGCCAACAGGTCGACGCCATACTGGCTCGCCAGCTTCTCGCCACCGCCTTCGCCGAACAGGTGCTCGGCATGACCGCAGTTCGAGCAGATGTGCACGGCCATGTTCTCCACCACGCCCAGCACCGGGATGTTGACCTTGCGGAACATCTCCACGCCCTTCTTGGCATCCAGCAGGGCCAGGTCCTGCGGGGTGGTGACGATCACCGAACCGGCAACCGGTACCTTCTGCGCCAGGGTCAGCTGGATGTCACCGGTGCCCGGCGGCATGTCGATCACCAGGTAATCCAGGTCGTCCCAGGCAGTCTGGGTCACCAGCTGCAGCAGCGCGCCGGAAACCATAGGGCCACGCCATACCATCGGCGTGTTGTCGTCGGTAAGGAACGCCATGGACATGACTTCCACGCCATGGGCCTTGATCGGCACGAACCACTTCTGCTCGCGAATCTGCGGGCGGGTGCCTTCGGCGATGCCGAACATCACGCCCTGGCTGGGGCCATAGATATCGGCATCGAGAATACCCACTCGCGCGCCCTCGCGAGCCAGCGCCAGGGCCAGGTTGGCAGCGGTGGTCGACTTGCCCACACCGCCCTTGCCCGAGGCCACGGCGATGATGTTCTTGACGTTGGCCATTGCCGGCACCTGGGCCTGGGCCTTGTGCGCAGCCACCACGCAGTCGATCGACACCTGGGCACTGCTGACGCCCTCCAGGTTGCCGATGGCGGTCTGCAGCACCTGGGCCCAGCCGTTCTTGAACAGCCCTGCGGCATAACCCAGTTGCAATTGCACGCTGACCTGGCCGCCCTGGATATCGATTGCGCGCACACAGCCGGCGCTGATCGGGTCCTGGTTCAGGTAGGGGTCGGTGTACTGGCGAAGCACGCCTTCGACGGCGGCACGGGTGACGGCACTCATGGAGACTCCCAATGGCAAACTGAATGTAAAACAGACGCCTATCCTAACCCGTCAATCGTCAGCAGATGCGCATGCGGGGTGAAATATCTTCGCCAGCCCTTTATAGTGGCCGATCAACCTCATTTTTACCCCGTCGCCAGATAAGTAGCCGAGCCACCATGTCCGAGCCACGTCAGATTCTCGTCACCAGCGCCTTGCCCTATGCCAACGGATCGATCCACCTTGGCCATATGCTCGAGTACATCCAGACAGACATGTGGGTCCGCTTCCAGAAGCTGCGCGGCAACCAGTGCATCTACGTCTGCGCCGACGACGCCCACGGTTCGGCCATCATGCTGCGCGCCGAGAAAGAAGGCATCACCCCGGAACAGCTGATCGCCAACGTCCAGGCCGAACACAGCAGCGACTTCGCCGACTTCCTGGTGGACTTCGACAACTTCCACTCTACCCACAGCGAAGAAAACCGCGAACTGTCGGGCCTGATCTACGCGCGCCTGCGAGACGCCGGGCACATCGCCACCCGTTCGGTAACCCAGTATTTCGACCCGGAAAAGGGCATGTTCCTCGCCGACCGCTTCATCAAGGGCACCTGCCCCAAGTGCGCGGCCGAAGACCAGTACGGCGACAACTGCGAGAAATGCGGCGCCACCTACGCGCCCACCGAGCTGAAGAACCCCAAGTCGGCCATCTCTGGTGCCACCCCGGTATTGCGTGATTCCCAGCACTTCTTCTTCAAGCTGCCGGACTTCCAGGCCATGCTGCAGCAGTGGACCCGTAGCGGCACGCTGCAGGACGCGGTAGCCAACAAGCTGGCCGAATGGCTGGACTCGGGCCTGCAGGAGTG
This sequence comes from Pseudomonas sp. 13159349, assembly GCF_013305685.1. Lineage (NCBI taxonomy): Bacteria > Pseudomonadati > Pseudomonadota > Gammaproteobacteria > Pseudomonadales > Pseudomonadaceae > Pseudomonas > Pseudomonas sp. 13159349. The sequence continues at coordinate 4,670,355 of NZ_CP045553.1, forward strand.
GGACATCTCGCGCGACGCGCCGTACTTCGGCTTCGAGATCCCAGGCGAGCCAGGCAAGTACTTCTACGTGTGGCTGGATGCACCGATCGGCTACATGGCCAGCTTCAAGAACCTCTGTGCACACCGCCCGGAGCTGGACTTCGACGCGTTCTGGAACGAAGGCTCCAAGGCCGAGCTGTACCACTTCATCGGCAAGGACATCGTCAACTTCCACGCCCTGTTCTGGCCAGCCATGCTCGAAGGCGCGGGCTTCCGCAAGCCGAGCGCGGTCAACGTGCACGGCTACCTGACCGTGAACGGCGCCAAGATGTCCAAGTCGCGCGGTACCTTCATCAAGGCCCGCACCTACCTCGACCACCTGCAGCCGGAATACCTGCGTTACTACTACGCTGCCAAGCTGGGCCGCGGTGTCGATGACCTGGACCTGAACCTGGAAGACTTCGTGCAGAAGGTCAACTCCGACCTGGTCGGCAAGGTGGTCAACATCGCCAGCCGTTGCGCCGGTTTCATCCACAAGGGCAATGAAGGGGTGATGGTGGCTGGCGATGCTGCACCGGAGCTGACCGAAGCCTTCCTGGCGGCTGCCCCGTCGATCGCCGACGCCTATGAAGGCCGCGACTTCGGCCGTGCCATGCGCGAAATCATGGCGCTGGCCGACCGCGCCAACGCCTGGATTGCCGACAAGGCCCCATGGTCGCTGGCCAAACAGGAAGGCAAGCAGGATGAAGTTCAGGCCATCTGCGCCCAGGGCATCAACCTGTTCCGCCAGTTGGTGATTTTCCTCAAACCGGTGCTGCCGGTGCTGGCTGCTGACGCCGAGGCCTTCCTCAACGTGGCACCACTGACCTGGAACGACCACCTGTCGCGCCTGGAAAACCACCAATTGAACCCGTTCAAGGCGCTGATGAGCCGCATCGAACCGGCCAAGGTCGAAGCCATGGTCGCCGCCAGCAAGGAAGACCTGCTGGCCGCCGAAGCCAAGGCCCCGGCCGGCAATGGCGAGCTGGCCAAGGACCCACTGTCGGCGGAAATCGAGTTCGACACCTTCGCTGCCGTCGACCTGCGCGTGGCGCTGATCGTCAAGGCCGAGGCCGTACCGGGCGCGGACAAGCTGCTGCAACTGACCCTGGACATCGGTGACGAGCGCCGCAACGTGTTTTCCGGCATCAAGTCGGCGTACCCCGACCCGTCCCAGCTGGAAGGCCGGCTGACCATGATGGTGGCCAACCTCAAGCCACGGAAGATGCGCTTTGGGGTGTCCGAAGGGATGGTCATGGCGGCCGGGCCTGGCGGTGAAGAGATCTACCTGCTGAGCCCGGACAGCGGTGCCAAACCGGGCCAGCGCATCAAGTAACAAAACCTGCTGGACCTTGTGGGAGCGGGCGTGCCCGCGAGACTGACTACGCGCTGCATGGCACCGGCGTTGCCGGTGTTCGCGGGCACGCCCACTTTCACAATGACTCCGGCACCTTGATGCCAAACCCGGACAATCGCCCCGATTCCCGGCTATCGTCATCTCATGAGCGACTACATCCTGGTACTGATCAGCGCTGCGCTGGTCAATCACCTGTGCCTGCAACAACAGCCATTCCCAGGGCTGCACCTCCACGTGCACGGCCTTGCCTGCGCACTGTGCATTGCCTTGGGCGTGATCGGCGCACAACTACTGGTGCGCGGGGTGCTTGCCCCACTGCAAGCCCAGGACCTTGCCCTGTTCCTGTTGTTGCCCTGGCTGGCCGTGCTTGCCTGGGGCGTACCATGGCTACTGACAAGATGGCGCCCGAGCTGGCCGGTGACGCAACTGCCCGCGCTGCTGTTGAGCAACGCGGTAGTACTGGGCTTGACCCTGCAACAGGCAAGCGACGAAAGCACATGGCTCGCTACCTTGCTGCAAGGCCTGCTGGCCGGCGGCGGCTTCTGGCTGGCGTTGGTGCTGTTCGCCGACCTGCGCCAGCGCAGCGCTCATGCCGACGTCCCCGGGGCAATGCGCGGCCTGCCCATCGAACTGCTTGGGGCCGGAGTAATGGCCATGGCGTTTTCCGGCTTCAACGGGCTGTTCGCCCAATGACCGCCAAGCCGGACCCGCGGCTACGCACCAGCATGGGCCTGGTGTTGCTGGCCTGCGTACCTGGCCTGCTGGCGCTGTTCTGGCTGCATGGCTGGAGTTTGCTACTGAACCTGTTGCTGTGCGCCAGCACCGCGCTGCTGTGCGAGGCGCTGTTGCTTACCTTGCGAGCACAACCGCTGCGCACGGCGCTGAACGACGGCAGCGCGCTGGTGACCGCCGTGCTGCTGGCCGCCGCCCTGCCCACCTTGGCACCCTGGTGGTTGCCGGTGGTCGCTACCAGCGTTGCCATCGGCATCGGCAAGCAGGCCTTTGGCGGGGTTGGGCGCAACCTGTTCAACCCGGCCATGGTCGGCTACGCCTTCGTGCTGCTGAGCTTCCCGTTGCAGATGAACCATTGGCCGGGGCCGGCACCAGCCCTGCTCGACAGCCTGCAGCTGGTGTTCGCCGGCGGCGAGCAGATCGATGCCTGGGCCAGGCCGACGCTGCTCGACGGCCTTCGCCACAACCACAGCCTGACCATCGATGAACTGTTCGCCGGTCACCCGGGTTTCGGCAGCATCGGTGGACGGGGCAGCGAATGGGTCAACCTGGCGTTCCTGCTGGGCGGCCTGTTCCTGCTGCAACGCAAGGTTATCAGTTGGCATGCGCCGGCCGGTCTGCTGGCTGGGTTGTTCCTGTTCAGCCTGCTGGGCTGGAATGGCTCGGGCTCGGACTCCAACGGCTCTCCCCTGGTGCACCTGTTCTCCGGCTCGACAATGATGGCGGCGTTCTTCATTGCCACCGAACCGGTGTCCGGGCCCCGGCAGGAGTGGGCGAAGCTGGGTTTCGGCCTGGGGGCGGGCCTGCTGATCTATCTGATCCGCACCTGGGGTAGCTACCCGGACGGTACAGCGTTCGCCGTCCTGCTCATGAACCTCATGGCGCCGAGCCTCGAACGCCTGGCTCTGCAGCGCCAGCAGGTTGCCCGATGAAGCGCCTGGTACGTGATGTGGGTTTGTTGCTCCTGACCGGAGCACTGGCGCTGTCGACCACTTTGGCCTGGCGGCACTGGACCAGCGCAGCCATCGCCGACGCCGAGAAGCAACTGAATAGCCGCCAGCGGCTGGCGGTGTTGCCAGAAGGCAGTTACGACAACCAACCTTTGGACAGCCCGTTGCCCAGGCCCGCCGCACAGCGGCCAAACAGCCGCATCCTGGCAGCTTACCGGGCAACGCTGGCGGGTAAACCGGCCGCCGTCATACTGGTCACAAAGGTCCAGGGCTATGCCGGGCCTATCGTGTTGAGCGTGGCCATCGCAGCGGACGGCCGACTGATCGGCAGCCAGGTGGTCGAGCACCAGGAAAGCCCTGGGCTGGGTGCACGCCTGGGTGATGCGCAGCTGAACTGGCTGGGGCAATTTGCCAACCGTCAGCTGGGCGACCACTGGGCGCTGAAGCGCGACCAGGGCGACTTTGACCAGTTGGCCGGCGCAACCGTGACCTCACGTGCAGTGATCGTCGCGCTACAGGAAGCGCTGAGCTACTTCGATGAGCAGCGCAGCGTATTGCTGGAGGGCGCCACGCATGAATAGGCTCTACCTGCTCGGCGCAAGCCTGGTGCCTCTGCTGGGCGCCACCCGAACACTGAGCGAAGGCGCCACCATAGGCGTGTGCGCAGTGCTGCTGAGCAGCCTTCACCAGCTATCAATGGCACCCCTGCGCCGACGATCCGCCACCTGGACCTATGTACTGGCCAGCCTGCTGGTTCTGGCGGCCCTGGCCAGTTGCTTGCAACTGGCACTGCGTGCCTGGCTGCTGCCACTGGCACTCGCCCTCGGCCACTATCCCGCACTGCTGTGCCTGCAATGCCTGGCCATTGACTACCTGCTGCCCGATCAAGGGCGCTGGCGCCTGCTCGCCGGCCACCTTTGCGCGTTGTTTGCCACATGCCTGCTGCTTGGTGCCAGCCGCCAATGGCTGGCCGACGGTATCGGCCTGCACCTGGCCAGCCTGGCCCCGGGCGCCTTGCTACTGCTCGGACTGCTGTTGGCCTTGTACAATCGTCTGCGTCCGGGCCCTGCCCAATCACGTCATCAAGGAAAGCTCTGATTTCATGAATGCCGCCAAACGCCTGGAGATCTTTCGCAGGCTGCACGAAGACAACCCCGACCCGAAGACCGAACTGGCGTACACCACCCCGTTCGAGTTGCTGGTCGCCGTGACACTGTCTGCGCAATCCACCGATGTCGGCGTCAACAAGGCTACCGCACGCCTGTTCCCGGTCGCCAACACCCCCGAGGCCATCTATGCGCTGGGCGTCGAAGGCCTGAGTGAGTACATCAAGACCATTGGCTTGTACAACAGCAAGGCGAAAAACGTTATCGAAGCCTGCCGGCTGCTGATCGAACGCCATGACAGCCAGGTCCCGCAGACACGCGAAGCCCTGGAGGCGCTACCCGGCGTTGGCCGCAAGACCGCCAACGTAGTGCTCAACACAGCGTTCCGCCAGCCGACCATGGCCGTGGATACCCATATCTTCCGGGTCAGCAACCGTACGGGCATTGCGCCAGGCAAGACGGTGCTGGAAGTGGAGAAAAAGCTGATCAAGTTCGTGCCAAAGGATTACCTGCTCGACGCCCACCACTGGCTGATCCTGCACGGGCGCTATGTGTGCCAGGCACGCAAGCCACGCTGCGGCAGTTGCCGGATTGAAGACTTGTGCGAGTACAAGCACAAGACCTCCGACGATTGAGTCGATAGCTCGAAACCACCCACTGCGATTGAAAAAATCTTTTTTACCAGCGTCTGCTTTCTGGTTATAAGGACGGCCAATGGCCCCTTGGCTTGGAGCGACTCATGAGTAGCGATAAAGACGACCTGTCGATCGAAGATGATTTTGTTGCCGCAGATGACGAAGCGGAACCCCAGGTGGAAACCGCAAAGACCAACCTGAGCAAGCGCCGCACCATCGACAATATGCTGGAGGAAAGGCGCCTGCAGAAGCAGTTGGCCGACTTCGACTACGATCTGTAACCTTGGCAAAGCCTCCTGGCTGGAGGCTTTACGGCCTTGGTGATCAGCTTAACCCTTGCCGTTGCGCCAGCTCGATCAAGTCGACCAGCGACCGTGCATTGAGCTTGAGCAACAGGCGCGACTTGTAGGTACTGACCGTCTTGTTGCTGAGGAACATGCTGTCGGCAATTTCCTTGTTGGAACGCCCTCGCGCCAGCTGCTGCAACACGGTCATCTCCCTTGCCGAGAGGCGGTTGACCATATCCGTCTCGCTCCCCCCCCTTCCACGTGATACGTGCAGGGCCTGGTTGGGGAAGTAGCTGTAGCCCGACAGTACGGCCTTGATGGCGCTCAGCAGTTCGGTGAGTTCCTGCTGCTTGCACACATACCCCGCCGCCCCCGCCTGCATGCAGCGCATCGAGAAGTTGCCGGGGGCCTGCGATGTCAGCACCAGCACCTTGCTGCCCGGGCTGAAGGCCGTCATGCGGGTGATTACTTCCAGGCCATCCAGCTTGGGGATGCCGATATCGAGCACCACGATATCCGGCAGGTGTTGCCGTGTCAGTTGCAGCGCAGCCACTCCGTTGTCGGTTTCCGCCACGACGTCATACCCATGCCGCTCCATCAGCATGCGTACGGCCAGGCGTATGACCGGATGATCATCCACGATAAGCACTTTATTCATGCGATATCCATTCATTGCTTTTGCTTTGGCCCGCCAAGATAACCTACAGAGCGCCTGCTGGCGCGGTGAATTACCGGCGAAATATATGAACAGATGGAACCTACAACACTTACAGAAATTTCCTACACTCAACTGATGTACTTGTAACAATCAAATTCCCTGTTACCGAATGAACGGTATCACCGGCCTGTAAAAGTGCACCAGTTGAAAACCGGCCGATACCTCGGGAAATGTTCAATTCAAATGCCTGAACAGGCAACATCACCAGGATTTCGAGCGATTATTCTCACGGGAAACAATCCAGTCTTTAGTTGAGCAGCGCGGTAAGGCAAAGATATGCAAAATCGCTGGAGACGACCCATATGCACCAAGTACAACCTGTCGCCCCGCTGACGATCATTGCCATCTTCGCAGGGATTATCGAAGCCTCCGCCCTTGCCACATTGCCGTTTCTCAGCGAGTCCAGTCAAAAGCTCTATACTTGGTTTCTGGTGGGCTTCCCATTCTTCCTGACGGCACTGTTCTTCCTCACGCTCAACTTCAATTACAAGTCGTTCTACGACCCGTCGCCAAACAGGACGACAAACGACAACACATCGACACCGAGTGATGTGTCCAAGCATGCAATGCCCGGTAGTACCGGCGAAGCGCTGCAGGGCGAGCCTGTCACGTTCATGTTTTCCGGCCCCGATGCCTATCGCATGATGGAGCAGCAATTGCTGTCCGCCCTCGCCCAACCGCCTCAGCAATCTCGCACCTGGCGCTTTTGCAACCTGGACAGACGCCAGTGCGCGCAACTATCGATCAGCGCGCTTGATGAACAGGTGGCGAACGACGGCCATTGATTCCACGGACAAAAAAAACCCCGGCCTGAGCCGGGGTTCTTGCCGCACATGACGGTAATCAGAGCAGCGAGCGGCCCTTGTTGGCAGCAATGCGCATACGCAGGGCGTTGAGCTTGATGAAGCCAGCTGCATCCGCCTGGTTGTAGGCGCCGCCATCTTCCTCGAAGGTAGCGATGTTGGCGTCGAACAGCGAGTCGTCCGACTTGCGGCCGACAACGGTGACGTTGCCCTTGTACAGCTTCAGGCGTACCACGCCGTTCACGTTGACCTGCGAAGCGTCGATCATCTGTTGCAGCATCAGACGCTCCGGGCTCCACCAGTAGCCGGTGTAGATCAGGCTGGCGTACTTCGGCATCAGCTCATCCTTCAGGTGAGCGACTTCGCGGTCCAGGGTGATCGACTCGATGGCACGGTGGGCCTTGAGCATGATGGTGCCACCAGGGGTCTCGTAGCAACCGCGCGACTTCATGCCGACGTAACGGTTCTCGACGATATCCAGACGGCCGATGCCATTGGCACCACCGATACGGTTCAGGTCGGCCAGGACGGTGGCCGGAGTCTTCTCGACACCGTCGATGGCAACGATGTCACCGTTGCGGTAGGTCAGCTCGATGTAGGTAGCCTGATCCGGGGCGTTCTCAGGCGAGACACTCCAGCGCCACATGTCTTCTTCGTGCTCGGTCCAGGTATCTTCCAGGACACCGCCTTCGTAGGAGATGTGCAGCAGGTTGGCGTCCATCGAGTACGGCGACTTCTTCTTGCCGTGGCGCTCGATCGGGATGCCGTGCTTCTCGGCGTAGTCCATCAGCTTCTCGCGGGACAGCAGGTCCCACTCACGCCATGGGGCGATTACCTTGACGCCTGGCTTCAGCGCGTAGGCACCCAGTTCGAAACGCACCTGGTCGTTGCCTTTGCCGGTGGCGCCGTGGGAAATGGCGTCGGCGCCGGTTTCGTTGGCAATTTCGATCAGGCGCTTGGCGATCAGCGGACGGGCGATGGAAGTACCCAGCAGGTACTCGCCCTCGTAGACGGTGTTGGCGCGGAACATCGGGAACACGAAATCACGCACGAATTCTTCGCGCAGGTCGTCGATGTAGATCTCTTTAACGCCCATTGCCTGGGCCTTGGCACGAGCCGGCTCGACCTCTTCGCCCTGCCCCAGGTCAGCGGTGAAGGTCACCACTTCGCAGTTGTAGGTATCCTGCAGCCACTTGAGAATCACCGAAGTATCAAGGCCGCCGGAATACGCCAGTACGACCTTTTTTACGTCCGCCATGCCATCACTCCACGGGGTTGTACGGAAAGGGATCGATTCTAACGACGTTACGGATAAATTTACAGTGGGGCGACAGCTTCTGACGACAAAGCGACAAGAAGTTTCGGAAGGGCGACTTACCGTCGGAAATTATGAAATGCCGTGTGGGAGCAGCCTTCAGGACTTGGCAGGTGTTGGCTCAGGGGCCTTTTCGACAGGCTTCTCAACCGGCTTCTCGATTACCGCAACCCGATCCAGTTCGATATTCACCCGACGATTACGCGCCCGGTTGGCAGCATTGGTGTTCTTCGCCAATGGATAACGCTCGCCATGGAAACGCACGGTAATCTGCTCTTCCGGAACGCCATGGGCCTTGAGGTAGTCGGCTACCGCCAGTGCCCGGCGGCGCGACATGTCGCGATTGGTCAGGCGATTGCCACTGTTGTCGGAGTGGCCGTTGAGCTCTACATGGTTAACTGTCGGGTCAGCCTTGATGTAGTCGAGGATCACGTCCAGCCGTGCCTTGGCCGCGCCATCCAGCTCGAAGCCTCCCCCGGGGAAGCCCACCTGGGTCTGACGCACCTGATCGTAGTTCATCGGCAGCAGCTTGCCGGCACAGGCCTGATAGTCGTTGTAGGCCTTGGCGAAGCTGACCGGCAGCACACGCACTTCCATCGGCCTGCCCGCCTCGCCGGCATAATTGCGTACCACCGTGCTGCGCCCATCGAGCAGGCCGTTGATCAGGCGACTGGCCTGGCCCTGGGAAGAACTGAACAACACCCCGGTACGGGCCATGCGCACGCTGCCCAGATTGATGTCGCTGCGCCCAGGCTGCCACGGCGCAGCAGCTGCCAGCAATGTGGCCGTGCCCGCCCCCAGTACGTTGCTGTCCGAGCGCAACTGGAACACCGGTTGCTCGCCCGCGCGGCGCACGAACTCGCCACTGCCGAAACCGTCGATCGGCTGGATCAGCCGGCATTCGAACTGGTCACCCTCGACCTTCCAGGCAATGTTTTCCATGCGCGTCTGGAAGGTCAGCGCACCGGCCGGCAGGCTGGCGAACAGGGTCAACAGGGCTAGGTAACGCTGGCGCACGGGCGGCTCCACAAATTCTGACGGCTTACCTGCAGGCTATCGGACGCCTGGCGGAAAACTTGATAGCCGTGCTCCACCCAGGGTTTTCCGGTAGCATTGGGGCTTGAGTTCGACCCGCCTGGAATCCCCAATGTCCGATCGCCTGACCCTCCTGCGTCCCGACGACTGGCACATCCATCTGCGCGATGGTGCCGTCCTGCCCCACACCGTTGGCGATGTGGCGCGTACTTTCGCCCGTGCCATCATCATGCCCAACCTGGTTCCGCCGGTACGCAATGCCGTAGAGGCCGGCGCCTACCGTGAGCGCATCCTGGCCGCCCGCCCGGCTGGCAGCCGCTTCGAGCCGCTGATGGTGTTGTACCTCACCGACCGCACCAGCCCCGAGGACATCCGCGCGGCCAAGGCCAGCGGTTTCGTGTATGCCGCCAAGCTGTACCCTGCTGGCGCCACCACCAATTCAGACTCGGGCGTGACCAGCATCGACAACATCTTCCCGGCCATCGAGGCGCTGGCGGAAGTTGGCATGCCGCTACTGGTGCATGGCGAAGTGACCCGTAGCGAGATCGACGTGTTCGACCGCGAGAAGCGCTTCATCGACGAGCATATGCGCCGTGTGGTCGAGCGCTTCCCGACACTGAAGGTGGTGTTCGAGCACATCACCACCAGCGATGCCGCGCAGTTCGTCACCGAGGCCCCGGCCAACGTCGGCGCGACCATCACCGCGCAGCACCTGCTGTACAACCGCAACCACATGCTGGTTGGCGGCATTCGCCCGCACTTCTACTGCCTGCCGATCCTCAAGCGCAACACCCATCAGGTGGCGTTGCTGGATGCGGCCACCAGCGGCAACCCGAAGTTCTTCCTGGGTACCGACTCGGCCCCACACGCCCGACACGCCAAGGAAGCCGCCTGCGGTTGCGCCGGTTGCTACACCGCCTACGCAGCCATCGAGATGTACGCCGAAGCGTTCGAGCAGCGTAACGCGCTGGACAAGCTGGAAGGCTTTGCCAGCCTGCACGGCCCGGCGTTCTACGGCCTGCCGGCAAACACCGACACCATTACCCTGGTCCGCGAAGAATGGACCGCCCCGGATAGCCTGCCGTTTGGCGAGCAGACCGTAGTCCCGCTGCGCGCCGGCGAAAAACTGCGCTGGCGCCTGCTGGAGGAAAACGCGTGAGCGAAGACCTCTACGAAGACGACCTCGACACCCAAGGCAGCAGCGGCTCGCGCCATCCGATGGCCGAGCGTTTCCGCGGCTATCTGCCGGTAGTGGTAGACGTTGAAACCGGCGGCTTCAACAGCGCTACCGATGCCCTGCTGGAAATTGCCGCAGTCACCATCGGCATGGACGAAAAGGGCTTCCTGTTCCCCGAGCACACCTACTTCCACCGCGTGGAGCCATTCGAGGGCGCCAACATCGAGGCGGCCGCGCTGGAATTCACCGGGATCAAGCTGGACCACCCGCTGCGTATGGCAGTCAGCGAAGAAAGTGCGCTGACCGACATCTTCCGTGGCGTACGCAAGGCGCTCAAGGCCAATGGTTGCAAGCGGGCGATCCTGGTCGGCCACAACAGCAGCTTTGACCTGGGCTTCCTCAATGCGGCGGTGACGCGCAATGACCTGAAGCGCAACCCGTTCCACCCGTTCTCCAGCTTCGACACCGCTACCCTGGCGGGCCTGGCTTATGGCCAGACCGTACTGGCGCGGGCCTGCCAGAGCGCCGACATCGACTTCGACGGACGTGAGGCGCACTCGGCGCGCTATGACACCGAGAAGACGGCCGAGCTGTTCTGCGGCATCGTCAACCGCTGGAAAGAGATGGGCGGCTGGCGCGATTTCAACGATTGATCTGCAAAAGCGTTCGCGCGCATTCCCGCTCCCACCGGTACTGCAGTGGCCTCAGCCATTGTGCTATTCCTGTGGGAGCGGGCAAGCCCGCGAAAAGGCCGGCACAGGACGGCACAAAAAAACCGGCCACAAGGGCCGGTTTTTTCATGCACGCGGCAATTACAGCTTGCCAGCGTTCTCGCTCAGGTAGGCAGCAACGCCTTCCGGCGAAGCGTTCATGCCTTTGTCGCCTTTTTTCCAGTTGGCAGGGCAGACTTCGCCGTGCTCTTCGTGGAACTGCAGGGCGTCGACCAGGCGCAGCAGCTCGTCCATGTTGCGGCCCAGTGGCAGGTCGTTGACGATCTGCGAACGAACAACACCGTTGGTGTCGATCAGGAAGGCGCCACGGAAGGCTACGCCGCCTTCGGACTCGACGTCGTAGGCCTTGCAGATTTCGTGGGTCATGTCGGCAGCCAGAGTGTACTTGACCTGGCCGATACCGCCGTTGTTGACCGGGGTGTTACGCCAGGCGTTGTGGGTGAAGTGCGAGTCGATCGACACGCCGATCACTTCCACGTTGCGCGCCTGGAAGTCAGGGATGCGGTTGTCCAGGGCGATCAGCTCGGACGGGCAGACGAAGGTGAAGTCCAGCGGGTAGAAGAACACCAGGCCGTACTTGCCCTTGATGGCCGAAGCCAGGTTGAAGCTGTCGACGATCTCGCCATTGCCCAGCACGGCCGGAACGGTGAAATCGGGGGCTTTCTTACCAACGAGTACGCTCATTGTAATCTCCTGATGAGGGTGAAAAACCGTTTGCCGGGCCAGACGGGCTTGCCCGACATCCAACAAAGGCCGTCCATCATACACGGCTTCTGGTGACAGGCCGACTCCAACGACGAAGCAACCGCCGGTCGCTCAAGCACGGCCCTTTCAGAAACTCCTTTGACAAGCATTCTCATTAACATTAAGCTCCACTCCATCGAGCCCACCAACGATGGTCAGCCTTTATGTATGTGTGTCTTTGTGTCGGCGTTACCGACGGACAGATCCGCGATGCGATCTATGAAGGATGCTGCAGCTACAAGGAAGTGCGAGCCGCCACCAACGTCGCCAGCCAGTGCGGCAAATGTGCCTGCGTGGCCAAGCAGGTGGTCCGCGAGACCCTGACCGAGCTCCAGGTCAGCCAGGCAGCCCTGCCCTACCCCGTGGAATTTACCGCAGCCTGAAAACAAAGAATTCGAAGAACCGGACCTTGTGTCCGGTTTTTTTATGCCCGCAATTCAACAAGTTAGCGCTCCAACGCGGTTCACAAACATTCTTATTTCCATTAATTTTCACTTATTATTCAAGAACTTAGGTTTGACACACCTAAGTATCGGGCTCAAACTTCAGTGTATTGGCACACTTCTACAGGGCAGGAACCCGACATGAAAGGCGACGTAAGCGTCATCCAGCATCTCAACAAGATCCTCGGAAACGAGCTGGTCGCGATCAACCAGTACTTCCTGCACGCACGCATGTACGAAGATTGGGGCCTGAACAAACTCGGCAAGCACGAGTACAAGGAATCCATCGACGAGATGAAGCACGCTGACAAACTGATCAAGCGTATTCTCTTCCTCGAAGGCATCCCCAACGTCCAGGACCTGGGCAAGCTGCTGATTGGCGAGCACACCAAAGAGATGCTCGAATGCGACCTGAAGATCGAACAGAAAGGCCTGGTCGACCTGAAAGCGGCCATCGCCCATTGCGAAACCGCTGGCGACTTTGGCTCGCGTGACATGCTCGAAGATATCCTCGAATCCGAGGAAGAACACATCGACTGGCTGGAAACCCAGCTGGGGCTGATCGACAAGATTGGTATCGAGAACTACCTGCAGTCGCAGATGGGCGAAGAATAAATATTCGCTCCATGAAAAAACCCGCGATCCGCGGGTTTTTTCATGCTTGCCGGAGAATCAGGCCTCGGAAGCCTTGGCCTTGGCAGCCGCTTCCTTGATCAGGGTCTGCAGCTCACCCTTCTCGAACATTTCCAGCATGATGTCGCTGCCGCCGACCAGTTCACCGGCTACCCACAGCTGCGGGAAGGTCGGCCAGTTGGCGTATTTTGGCAGGTTCGCACGGATTTCCGGGTTCTGCAGGATGTCGACGTAGGCGAACTTCTCGCCACAACCCATCACGGCCTGCGATGCACGCGCAGAGAAGCCACACTGCGGGGCATTCGGCGAGCCTTTCATGTAAAGCAGAATGGTGTTGTTGGCAATCTGCTCTTTGATCGTTTCGATGATATCCATGTAGCACCTCGGCTGAACTTTCCGACGCGGTCGTCGGCACGGTGACGCATTGTAACGGAAAGCCGAGCAGCATGCTCGGCCTTACCGTTCCTTACGCGGCCTCTACCTGCACGGGTACGCCATTGAGGGCGGCGTTGCCGGAAACCTGATCACGCAGGCGCTCATCGGTGAGGTCGTTGGCGCTCACGCCAGGTTGCGCCTGGGCGGTCTGCATGTGCACGCCTTGACGAGAGTGACCGAAGCCATGGGGCAGGCTGACTACACCGGGCATCATGTCATCGCAGGCCTGAACCTCGACTTCAAGATCCCCGGTACGCGAGCGGATACGAACTCGCTGGCCGTCCTGCAACTGACGATGCTGCAGGTCCTGCGGATGCATCAACAACTGATGGCGCGGTTTGCCTTTCACCAGTCGATGAAAGTTGTGCATCCATGAATTGTTGCTGCGAACATGGCGACGGCCGATCAGCAGCAGTTCGCCCGGCACCGGAGGGGCCTGTTGCGCCAGTCGCCCCAAGTCATCCAGCAGCACCTGGGGCGCCGCTTCAACGGCCTTGCTGGCAGTCGTCAGGCGCGCAGCGAGGTTGGCGCGCAATGGCCCCAGGTCGAGGCCATGCGGGTGCTCGTCCAGCGCTGCCAGCGAAAGCTGCCAGGGTGTCGTTTCACCATAACGCCCCTTGCGCAGGGCCAGGTCGATCATCTGCGCTGGCGCCCAGGTCGGTTTCAAATCCAGCTCGGCGCGTTTGGCGAACGCTTGTGCCAGCCCGACAAAAATCTCCCAGTCATGCAATGCCCCTTCGGGCTTGGCCAGGATCGCCCGGTTGAAGCGGGTCACGTTGCGCACGGCCAGCAAGTTGAATGTGCTGTCGTAATGGTCGTTTTCCAGCGCCGAGGTGGAGGGCAGGATCAGGTCGGCATGGCGGGTGGTTTCGTTGATGTACAGGTCAATGCTGAGCATGAACTCCAACCCCTCCAGCGCCACATCCAGCTGGCGGCCATTGGGCGTTGAGAGCACGGGGTTGCCAGCCACCGTCACCAGCGCACGCACCTGCCCTTCGCCTGGCGTCAGCATTTCCTCGGCCAAGGCCGCCACGGGCAGTTCGCCGCCGTACTCGGGCAAGCCCGACACCCGGCTCTGCCAGGCGTTGAAATGGCCACCCGAGGTGGTCGCTACCAGGTCGACGGCAGGCTCGGTGCACAACGCGCCGCCTTCACGGTCAAGGTTGCCGGTTACCAGGTTGATCAGTTGCACCAGCCAGTGGCAAAGGGTGCCGTAGGCTTGGGTCGAAACCCCCATGCGGCCGTAGCACACCGCCCTGTCGGCCGCGGCAAAGTCCCTTGCCAGCTGGCGAATGTCTGTCGCGGCAATGCCACAGTGGGCGCTCATGGCCTCCGCGCTGAACGGCGCGATCGCTTCGCGCACCTGCTGCAAGCCGATGACCGGCAAGTGCGAGCCGCGCGCCAGGCCTTCAGTGAACAGGGTATTGAGCAAGCCACACAACAAAGCCGCATCCCCTCCAGGGCGAATGAACAGGTGACTGTCGGCCATCGCCGCCGTTTCGCTGCGCCGCGGGTCCACCACCACCAGGCGCCCACCCCGGGCCTGCAGGGCTTTCAGGCGTTTTTCCACGTCCGGCACGGTCATGATGCTGCCGTTGGAGGCCAGCGGGTTGCCGCCGAGGATCAGCATGAAACCGGTCTGGTCGATGTCCGGGATCGGCAGCAGCAGGCCATGGCCGTACATCAGGTGGCTGACCAGGTGCTGCGGCAACTGGTCCACCGAGGTGGCAGAGAAGCGGTTGCGGGTTTTCAGCAGGCCCAGGAAGTAGTTGCTGTGGGTCATCAGGCCGTAGTTGTGCACGCTCGGGTTGCCTTGGTACACCGCCACGGCATTGCGCCCATGGACCTGCTGGATCGCCCACAGCCTGTCGGCGGCCAGGGCAAAGGCCTCGTCCCAGCCGATGGCCTGCCAGTGCTCGCCCACCCGCTTGTGCGGTTGGCGCAGGCGGTCGGGGTCGTTCTGGATGTCCTGCAGGGCCACGGCCTTTGGGCAGACATGGCCGCGGCTGAACGGGTCCTGGGGGTCGCCCTTGATCGAACTGATCAGCGCCCGCCCATCGTCGTCATGGCTGACTTCAATGTTCAGCCCACAGATCGCTTCGCACAGGTGACAGGCACGGTGATGCAGGGTCTTGGTCATGGCCGCCTCTGCCTTGTTGTTGTGGAGGATGTGTAGAAGGTTGTCGAACATCGACTATGCGCCCAGCCCCCGCCACCGGCCAGCGCACTTCGCGGTGTGAATCCACCGACATCAGGCACACGATTTGCGACAGCCATTTGCCAAATTGCCGGCAAGCCGTGTACAAACCTCTGTAGCAAATAAAAAACAGCACTGCCCGTCGGGTAAAGACACCCTTTGCAACACCCTTTGGTACTGGGCAGCTGTTTCCCCTCTTGGCTTCAGGCGACATTTACTTATAGTATTGCGCCTTTCCCTATTTCGTCCGCCCCCGTGCGGCTTACGCCGCAGGTCACTCCCGTTGTCAAAAAAAACCATACGGTCGACCTGCATACCGTTGCAGATAAGGTAGTCAATCATGAGCGCTAGGCACTTTCTCTCCCTGCTGGACTTCACCACCGACGAATTGCTCGGTGTGATCCGCCGCGGCATCGAGCTGAAGGATCTGCGCAAGCGAGGCGTGCTGTTCGAGCCCCTGAAGAACCGCGTGCTGGGCATGATCTTCGAAAAGTCCTCGACCCGTACCCGCGTGTCATTCGAGGCAGGCATGATCCAGCTCGGCGGCCAGGCCATCTTCCTGTCCCCGCGCGACACCCAGCTGGGCCGTGGCGAGCCGATAAGCGATAGCGCCATCGTGCTGTCGAGCATGCTCGACGTGGTGATGATCCGTACCCACGCCCACAGCACCCTGACCGAATTCGCCGCCAACTCGCGTGTGCCGGTGATCAACGCGCTGTCCGACGAGTCGCACCCGTGCCAGCTGCTGGCCGACATGCAGACCTTCCTCGAACATCGCGGCTCGATCCAGGGCAAGACCGTCGCCTGGATCGGCGATGGCTTCAACATGTGCAACTCGTACATCGAGGCAGCCAGGCAGTTCGACTTCCAGCTGCGCATTGCCTGCCCGGAAGGCTACGAGCCGGACCCACGCTTCATGGCCATTGGTGGTGACCACGTGCAGATCGTGCGTGACCCGAAGGAAGCCGTGCGCGGCGCCCATCTGGTAACCACGGATGTCTGGACTTCCATGGGTCAGGAGGAGGAAACTGCACGGCGCCTGGCGCATTTCGCGCCTTACCAGGTCACCCGCGAGCTGCTCGACCTGGCGGCACCCGACGCCCTGTTCATGCACTGCCTGCCAGCCCACCGTGGTGAGGAAATCAGCCATGACCTGCTCGACGACCCACGTTCGGTCGCCTGGGACCAGGCTGAAAACCGCCTGCATGCACAGAAGGCCCTTCTCGAATTCCTTGTAGAACCGGCTTACCACCACGCATGAGTCAACCCCTACTGCTCAACCTGCGCAACCTCGCCTGCGGCTATGGCGACCAGCGCATCGTTCAGAACCTCAATCTGCACCTGAACGCAGGCGACATCGGTTGCCTGCTGGGTTCATCCGGTTGCGGCAAGACCACCACCCTGCGCGCCATCGCCGGTTTCGAACCGATACACGACGGCGAGATCCAGTTGGCTGGGGAAGTCATTTCCCGGGCCGGGTTCACACTGGCCCCGGAAAAACGCCGCATCGGCATGGTGTTCCAGGATTACGCGCTGTTCCCGCACCTGACCGTGGCGCAGAACGTTGCCTTCGGCATCGCCAAGCACCCCCGCCAGGCCGAGGTCATCGAAGAGATGCTCGAGCTGGTCAAGCTGGGCGGCCTGGGCGGGCGCTACCCGCATGAACTGTCCGGCGGCCAGCAGCAACGGGTCGCCCTGGCCCGTGCACTGGCACCGGAGCCGCAACTGCTGCTGCTCGACGAGCCATTTTCCAACCTCGACGTAGAGCTGCGCCGGCGCTTGAGCCATGAGGTTCGCGACATTCTAAAGAGCCGCGGCACCAGCGCCATCCTGGTGACCCATGACCAGGAAGAAGCCTTTGCCGTCAGCGACCAGGTTGGCGTGTTCAAGGAAGGCCGCCTGGAGCAGTGGGACACGCCCTACAACCTTTACCACGAGCCGCAGACGCCGTTCGTGGCCAGCTTCATTGGCCAGGGGTATTTCATCCGTGGGCAGATGATCAGCCACGAGGCGGTCAATACCGAGCTGGGTGAATTACGCGGCAACCGTGCCTACATCATGGCGCCGGGCAGCTCGGTGGATGTACTGCTGCGCCCTGACGATATCGTCCACGCACCGGGCAGTGCGCTGCAGGCGAACATCGTCGGCAAGAGCTTCCTTGGGGCATCGACCCTGTACCGCCTGCAATTGCCGACCGGCAGCCAGCTCGAGGCGATCTTCCCTAGCCATGACGACCGTCAGGTCGGTGAGGATGTGGGGATTGCGGTCAAGGCCGATCACCTGGTGCTATTCCCGGTGCCGGGCAGCGTGGCGGCGCAGTTGCCGCGGCAGGACAACGGCGTTCGCCGGTACAGCTCGGCGACCTGATTCGAAATTTTGGGGCCGCTCTGCGGCCCATCGCGACACAAGGCCGCTCCTACAAGGGTACGTATTCCCCCTGTAGGAGCGGCCTTGTGCCGCGAAGGGCTGCAAAGCAGCCCCAGAAATCTCAGCCCCGACCAATCCCGGCAAACTTGCCCTGGGTGTACTCAGCCAGCACCACCGCCGCCAACTCCACCTCCAGCCCACGCCGCCCGGCGCTGACATGGATGGTTGCAAAGTTCTGCGCCGAGTCATCGATGAAGGTGCGCAGGCGCTTCTTCTGCCCCAGCGGGCTGATCCCGCCCACCAGGTACCCCGTGGCTCGCTGCGCCGACGCCGGGTCGGCCATCTCGCACTTTTTCACCCCGGCAGCCTGGGCCAGGGCCTTGAGGTCGAGCGTACCCACCACAGGTACCACCGCCACCAGCAATTCACCCTTCTCACTGCTCGCCAGCAAGGTCTTGAACACCTGCTGCGGGTCGAGACCAAGTTTCTCCGCCGCTTCCAGGCCATATGACGCCGATTTGGGGTCATGTTCGTAACTGTGCACACGATGCTCGGCACGGTGTTTCTTCAACAGGTCTAGGGCGGGGGTCATGCGGGGGCTCCGGTCGGGACAGCTCGGCGGCTACTTTAGGACAATTCCCACACCGCAGCCAGCGCACCGCAATTGCGCGGCTCTAGTACGCGGATCCGCACCTGAAATCAGCATCCAGATCGTGACCGACCGTTCACTTTCGACCTTTGACATCAGCGTTTCTTGTCTATATTTTTTCGTTTCTGAATAAAATGGTGCACTTTTAAGGTGCATTTCCCAACATCTGCCCGGGTCAACGGGGATAGACTCCGGGCTTTGCTGTCGAGCGCCACGCGCCTCACAACAAAAAAAAACGAGGTCATACATGACGACTGCTCTACGCCAACCCACGCTTTCCAGCCAATGCCTGGCCGAGTTCCTGGGCACTGCACTGCTCATCTTTTTCGGTACCGGCTGCGTCGCCGCGCTCAAGGTCGCGGGCGCAAGCTTCGGCCTTTGGGAAATCAGTATCATCTGGGGCGTGGGCGTCAGCATGGCGATCTACCTCACCGCCGGTATTTCCGGCGCACACCTGAACCCCGCGGTGAGCATCGCCCTCACACTGTTCGCCGGCTTCGACAAGCGCAAGCTGCCCTTCTACATGCTGGCCCAGGTATGCGGCGCGTTCTGTGGCGCAGCGTTGGTCTACACCCTGTACAGCAACCTGTTCTTCGATTTCGAACAGGCCCACGCCATGTTGCGCGGTAGCGAAGCCAGCCTGGAACTGGCCTCGGTCTTCTCCACCTATCCGCACCCATCGCTGTCCACCGGCCAGGCGTTTCTGGTCGAGGTGATCATCACCGCCATCCTGATGGCCGTGATCATGGCCCTGACCGACGACAACAACGGCCTGCCGCGCGGCGCCATGGCCCCGCTGCTGATCGGCCTGCTGATCGCCGTGATCGGCAGCGCCATGGGCCCGTTGACCGGCTTTGCCATGAACCCGGCCCGCGATTTCGGGCCAAAACTCATGACCTTCCTGGCCGGTTGGGGCGAAATCGCCTTCACTGGCGGTCGGGACATGCCTTATTTCCTGGTTCCGGTGTTCGCACCGATCCTTGGCGCCTGCCTGGGTGCCGCGACCTATCGCGGCCTGATCGCACGCAACCTGCCAATGGCAGCCGCCGTGAACCCTGAGACAAATGACAATCGCCAGGGCGATACTCAAGTCAACTGACGCCGGCATCACGCCCAGCCCTGACCCCCTATTTTCGCAAGGCCTACGACCATGACAGACACCCAGGATAAGAACTACATCATCGCCCTGGACCAGGGCACCACCAGTTCGCGGGCCATTATTTTCGACCGCGACGCCAATGTGGTGGGGACCTCCCAGCGCGAGTTCGCCCAGCACTACCCGCAGGCGGGCTGGGTCGAGCACGACCCGATGGAAATCTTTGCCACGCAGAGCGCGACCATGGTCGAGGCCTTGGCCCAGGCGGGCATCAGCCACGCCCAGGTCGCCGCACTGGGTATCACCAACCAACGTGAAACCACCGTGGTGTGGGACAAGGAAACCGGCCGCCCGGTGTACAATGCCATCGTCTGGCAGTGCCGCCGCAGCACGGAGATCTGCGCCCAGCTCAAGCGCGACGGCCATGAAGACTACATTCGCGAAACCACTGGCCTGGTCACCGACCCATACTTCTCCGGCACCAAGCTGAAGTGGATCCTCGACAATGTCGAGGGTGCCCGCGAACGCGCCGAGCGCGGCGAGCTGCTGTTCGGCACCATCGATACCTGGCTGATCTGGAAGTTCTCCGGCGGCAAGGTGCATGTCACTGATTACACCAACGCCTCGCGCACGCTGATGTTCAACATCCACAGCCTGCAGTGGGACGACAAGCTCCTGGAAATCCTCGGCATCCCACGGCAGATGCTGCCCGAGGTACGCCCTTCCTCCGAGGTCTACGGCCATACCAAGAGCGGTATCGCCATTGCCGGTATCGCCGGTGATCAGCAATCGGCACTGTTCGGCCAGATGTGCGTGGAACCGGGCCAGGCCAAGAACACCTATGGCACCGGCTGCTTCCTGCTGATGAACACCGGTGACCAGGCGGTGAAGTCGTCCCATGGCCTGCTAACCACCATCGCCTGCGGCCCGCGTGGTGAAGTGGCCTATGCGCTGGAGGGTGCAGTGTTCAATGGTGGTTCCACCGTGCAGTGGCTGCGTGACGAACTGAAGATCGTCAACGACGCACTGGATACCGAATACTTCGCCAGCAAGGTCAAGGACAGCAACGGCGTATACCTGGTGCCTGCCTTCACCGGCCTGGGTGCCCCGTACTGGGACCCGTATGCCCGTGGCGCACTGTTCGGCCTGACCCGTGGCGTGAAGGTGGACCACATCATCCGCGCCGCGCTGGAATCGATCGCCTACCAGACTCGCGACGTGCTTGACGCAATGCAGCAGGATTGCGGCCAGCGCCTGTCCGAGCTGCGCGTGGACGGCGGCGCGGTGGCCAACAACTTCCTCATGCAGTTCCAGGCCGACATCCTCGGCACCTGCGTGGAGCGGCCGAAGATGCGCGAAACCACGGCGCTGGGGGCGGCCTACCTGGCAGGCCTGGCCTGTGGCTTCTGGAGCGGCCTGGACGAACTGCGCGACAAGGCGATCATCGAGCGCGAGTTCAGCCCGCAGCTGGATGAAACGCAGAAAGAGAAGCTGTACGCAGGCTGGAAGAAGGCAGTCGACCGTACCCGTGACTGGGAAGATCACGAGGCCTGATCCTACCTGACAGGCGCTACACCACGTGTAGGAGCGGCCTTATGTCGCGAAAGGGCCGCGAAGCGGCCCCAGCAGCATTTGCTATGACGCGAAAATCCTGGGGCCGCTTCACGGCCCTTTCGCGACACAAGGCCGCTCCTACAAAGAAGCGCCAGCGCAGGCCACAAAATCGATGCAGGGCATTTGTCCCCGCCGCCGCCCCGATAGTCTACTGGTCGTAGTCCGCGTCCTACGGCATCATTGCAGCATTTGTCCGGCAGCCCCAAAGGACCGCCCATGAATCTGCCCCCTCGCCAACAACAAATCCTCGAACTGGTGCGCGAACGCGGTTACGTCAGTATCGAAGAAATGGCGCAGCTGTTCGTCGTCACACCGCAAACCATCCGCCGTGATATCAACCAGCTGGCCGAGCTCAATCTGCTACGCCGCTACCACGGGGGCGCGGCCTACGACTCGAGCATCGAGAACACCGCCTACGCCATGCGCGCCGATCAGATGCGCGACGAAAAGCAACGCATCGCCGAAGCCGTGGCACGGCAGATTCCCGACCATGCCTCGCTGTTCATCAACATCGGCACCACCACCGAATCCATCGCCCGGGCACTGCTCAACCACAACCACCTGAAAGTCATCACCAACAACCTGCACGTGGCCGCGATCCTAGCCGCCAAGGACGATTTCGAAGTGCTGGTGGCAGGTGGCACGGTTCGCCGTGATGGCGGCGTCGTCGGCCAGGCCAGTGTCGACTTCATCAACCAGTTCAAGGTCGACTTCGCCCTGGTGGGCATCAGCGGCATCGACGAAGATGGCAGCCTGCTCGATTTCGATTACCAGGAAGTGCGGGTATCCCAGGCAATCATCGCCAATGCCCGACAAGTGATCCTTGCCGCCGACTCCAGCAAGTTCGGGCGCAACGCCATGGTGCGCATGGGCTCGATCAGCCTGGTCGACTGCCTGGTGACCGACCAGGCGCCAACTCCCACCCTCACCCAGCTGCTGAACCAGTACAAGATCCGGCTTGAGGTGGTTTGAGGGCTGACAGGCGCATGCCGCAAGGTTTGTCGCGCCTGTGAGATCGAGCGTCGCCCGCGCCGCGCTCAATCTTACAGGCGCGATACCTTTCAAACCGATCATCCAAAACTTTCGTAAATGTTCATTTCATTGTCATCTGATCAGTTTTTTCTATGAAGACTGACTGGCGACCAGCTTTCTGTTGCGCTAGTATTTTCGAAAACGAACATCAATGTTCATATTCGATGTGAACAGCCCCAGGAGGCCTTGCCCGTGTCCCAGCCCGTTTCGTCCCAGCCCCAAGTCGCCGACTGCTATGACCTCGCCGTGATCGGCGGCGGCATCAATGGCGTGGGCATCGCTGCCGACGCCGCCGGGCGTGGCCTCAAGGTATTCCTCTGCGAAAAGGACGACCTGGCCCAGCACACCTCGTCGGCCAGCAGCAAACTGATCCACGGCGGCCTGCGCTACCTGGAGCACTACGAGTTCCGCCTGGTGCGTGAAGCACTGGCCGAGCGCGAAGTGCTGCTGGCCAAAGCCCCGCACATCGTCAAGCCGATGCGCTTCGTGCTGCCGCACCGCCCGCACTTGCGCCCTGCCTGGATGATTCGCGCTGGCCTGTTCCTCTACGATCACCTGGGCAAGCGCAAGCGCCTGGGTGCTTCGCGCAGCCTGCGCTTCGGCCCGGGATACCCGCTCAAGCCTGCGATCAGCCGTGGTTTCGAATACGCCGACTGCGCGGTGGACGATGCCCGCCTGGTAGTGCTGAATGCGATGGCCGCACGGGAAAAAGGTGCCCATATCCATACCCGCACCCGCTGCCTGCGCGCGGAGCGTGTGGATGGCCTATGGCAAGTGGAGTTGCAGCACGCTGACGGCCGCCTGCAGACCATTCGCGCCCGTGCCCTGGTCAATGCCGCCGGGCCGTGGGTGGCCAGCTTCATCAAGGACGACCTCAAGCTCGATGCCCCCTACGGCATCCGCCTGATCCAGGGCAGCCACATCATTGTGCCGCGCATGTACGAAGGCGAACACGCTTACATCCTGCAGAACGAGGACCAGCGTATCGTCTTCTGCATCCCGTACCTGGAGCGTTTCACGCTGATCGGCACCACCGATCGCGAGTACAGCGGCGACCCCGCCAAAGTCGCGATCACCGAGCAGGAAACCGATTATCTGCTCAAGGTGGTCAACGCTCACTTCAACCACCAGATCAGCCGCAGCGACATCGTGCACACCTATTCCGGCGTGCGCCCACTGTGCAACGACGAATCGGACAATCCGTCCGCGGTCACCCGCGACTACACCCTGGCGCTGTCCGCCAGTGAAGGGCAGGCGCCGTTGCTGTCGGTATTCGGTGGCAAGCTGACCACCTACCGCAAACTGGCCGAATCGGCGATGGCCGAGCTCAAGCCGCACTTCCCACAGATGCGCGGCAGCTGGACCGCTGGCGCGCCGCTACCAGGTGGTGAGCAAATGACCACGGTGCAGGCTCTGGTAGATGCGGTGCTGGCGCGCTGTGGCTGGTTGCCGGTCGATATCGCCAGGCGCTGGGTGCTGACCTATGGCAGCCGTGTATGGCAGCTGCTGGAGGGCGTGCAAGGGCCGGAAGACCTGGGCCAGGCAATTGGTGGTGGGTTGTTCGCTCGAGAGGTGGACTACCTCGGCAGCAACGAATGGGCCTGCAGCGCTGAAGACATTCTCTGGCGCCGCACCAAGCTGGGCCTGTTCACCAGCGCGGGCGAACAACAGGTGCTTGCAGACTACCTGCAACGAGAGCAGCAGGCGCGCACCCAGGCAGCGTGACTCCCTGGCCCGCCCATACGCGCCAGGCGCAAGCGGGCCATTCGGCGCAGCAGTAACTACCGCCAAACCACATTATCGGCGTGATGCTCTGGGGTCTTTCAAACCCCGGAGAACATCACGTGCGACCCACCGAATACAACCCGTCCTATTCAGTCGACGCCCTGATCGCCCAGCAACTGCCTGACTGGTTGACCAGCGCCGACACAACGCACCTGCAAGCCTACGGCAAGGCCTTGGGTGCACAACAACAGGCAGCGGACAGGCTTCGCCATCTGCTCGAAAGAATCCCTCGCCTCGAAGACTTCGCCCTGCCCCTGCTCGAACGCGCGCTGCGTGAGCAGAGACTGGGGCATATCGACGCGCGACGGGGTCACGTGGTCGTGAGCGAAGAGTTCCAACTACCTTCGGCCGCAGAGCATTTCTACAAGCCGACTGTAATCCATAGCACACGACAAACCCTGCTGGCTGCCGCCCTGCATAACTTCGAAGCACACGAAGCTGAACCGTGGCTGTTGCGTAAAGCGCATCTGGAAAACGAGAAAGGCGAAAAGCTGGCCATGACCTTCGAGCAATTCGTTCGCCTGTGCCGCTCGCTGGATCTGGGCGGCAAGTATCAGGTGCTGCTCAAGACAGTGCTCGAACCCAAGGCTGGGCGTGGCCAGCCGGGCGATCAGGCGCGCACGACAATAAGGCACCTGTTTGAAACCGGCGTACGAACGCGCATGCAAGCAGCGGTTTACGAGGCCAGGTTCAAGCGGCAACTGGATGAGCGGGATCTGCTTCGGCTGCGGTCGATGCTGGAAACCCCTGCGCTCACACCCTATGGCAAAGGCACGCTGACACCTCGCCAACTCTATCTGCTCGGCAAGTGCGTGACGGGGGTCATCACTCTCGAATGGCGCCCTGCCTTGGCTGCCGACATCGACGAGATCATCGTCTGGATACCCGATGCCCCCGGGCAAAGCCTGTGCTTTTACGACAGTTGGAACGATGTGTACAGCGACCTGGCCACTCGCCTCAAACAGCAGCCATTCCGCAGGTTTTTCAAGCGTTTCATCAAGGCGCGGGACACAAGCGCTTTCGACAAGGAACTTGCACAACGGCTGGTAGCGTCGCCTGGAGCAAAGAAACTGCAGCTCGACGGGCGAAACCTGCCCATAGAGGGGGATGTGTTCGCACATGTACGAGCGCTTTTGCTCGGACGAATGTTCGATGATGCAGCCTACCTGGCTGTGCCCACGGACGTCGAAGACCGCCTGAGCAGACATCAGCGCTTGCAGGGCATGCTCAGCGCCGGGTTGGACCTGCTGGGGCTGGCAGCTCTGGTCGTACCGGTATTGGGAGACCTGCTGCTGGTCGTCAGCGCGGCGCAATTGCTCGATGAAGTCTACGAAGGCTACCAGGACTGGCAGCTAGGTGATCGCCAAGGTGCACTGGAGCACTTGTTCAACGTAGCCCAGGGCCTGGCGACCACAGGCCTGACTGCAGGTGCGCTGCATACGCTGCGACGAATACCTTTTGTCGACAGGCTTGCGCCAACGGTGTTGCCCGGCCGCGGCGTAAGGCTGACCAGAAACCTCCGCTACCTGCCTGCCGAGGAAAATGTCTCGGTATTATTGGAAGGCCTGCAAGGGGAGCACTTTGCCGACACGTTGTCAGACCATGGCCGGATGCTTCTGCAGGTCACAGGCCTGTCCGTGGACCAGCTGCGCCGACTTTGCCTGGAGAACGCTCCACCACCCGCGCGGCTGCTAGACATCCACGACCGGATCAAGTTGCACCAGCAGGATCCGACCCTGAAAGGGCTGGCCTTCGAACAAAAACTTCAGGCATGGCAAACACCGCTATCCATCGACCAGGCCAAGCTGATCGGCGCCTTCCGGGGGCTGTCGCCAAGGGGCGCCCAGGAAGTCATCGACCATTGCAGTAGCGCCCAGATAGAACAGTTGCATGCTTCCGGGCGGATACCACTGAGCATGGCGCAACATGCACGATGGTATGAACATGCCAGCCGTATTGACCGAGCTTGTCTCGGCTTGCGCCTACAGAACCTGACCAACACCGATAGCGAAATACTGGCGCTACGCCTCATCGAGCGGGAAGCCCCGTGGCCAGACTCAGTACGGGTCGAATTACGCCACGGCGGCCCGGAGGGATTACAGATATTCGCCAGCCAGAGCGAGACCGCGCAGAAGGTGCGCACCATTGTCAAAAATGAGCAAGGCTACGCCCTGGATGGCGAAGAAACCCAGGGCAAGTCCTTGCTGGCAGCGCTCCTGCGGTGCCTGGACGACGAGCAGAAAAACCGGTTGGGGAACCGCAACCTGCAGCTCAGGGAACTGCGCGACAAACTGGCCATGGCAGCCGAACAGGATCGCGACTCCACGGCTAGCCTGCTCGACCTGCCCGGCATCCGCGCAACTATCAGGCCGCCCCGGCGTTTCGCCGACGGCAGGCTGGCCTATACACTCAGCGGCGGTGGTGAAAGCAGCCAAAGCGCTATTCGCCGAGGGATCCATCAAATATTCCCCACACTCTCCGAACTGCAACTGGACGCTTACCTCGAAGCAGTCCGCCAGCGCGGGGAGAGCTTGTGGGACCATTACCAGGCGCTGCAACGCCAGCTTGCCGACCTGCGCGAAACACTTCGGGTCTGGCAGGCCGGTTGGCAATCTCCGATCGACGCCATTCGCAGACGCCGGGTAGCCGATACCCTTCGCCGCAGTTGGCGGCGCAAACTGGTGGACGGCAACGACCAATATGAACTGACCATAGACGGCGAGCACATCGATGCCTTGCCAGACCTGCCGGAGGGTGTGGAATACCGACACGTGCGCCGGCTGACGTTACGCAACATGCGCCTGCAGCAGATCGATGCGCGCTTCCTAAGGCTGTTCCCCAACGTCGTGGACCTGGACCTGAGCGGCAACCGGCTGACATTGGTTCCCGAGGGCATCGAGGGCCTCAGCCAGCTACGGCGCTTGAACCTGAGCAACAACCTGATTGCGATGGACGCAGCAGGTGGCAGCCGCCTGGCTCAGTTGCAGCGGCTGGATACCCTGATACTCAATTACAACCCCCTCAACGGCATGCCCGACCTCTCGGCCTTGCCACATGTGCGGGACCTGCGCCTGCGAGCAACGGGCCAGGCGGATATTGGCCTGGTCCACCAGAACGTAGCGCTACGCGCCCATATCGACTTGCGCGACAACAGAATCAGCGAGTTGCAGCGCGAGATGCGCGGCTTGCGCCTGCGCCTGCAAAGGCTGAACCTGCATGACAATCCGTTGAGCGAAGGCAGCATCGAGTATCTGGACGAAGCACAGGGTGCCAGCGAAACAGGCGCCCGAGGCAGCGCGTCGTATGCCCACGAGCCAATAGATGAAGAAACCCGTGCAACCTGGGTAGCGTCCAGAAACGAGCTCCTCCGTGCAGAACGGGAGGCAGCCTGGGACCGCCTGAGCGAGGAGCCGGGCTCTGGAGGCCTGTTCAGATTCCTGGCCGACTTTGCCCAGAGCGAAGACTTCGAGGCCCATCCGCGGCATTATCGACGCCGTCTCTGGCACATCCTCGAAGCCTGCGAAAACAATGAAGCGTTACGCGAGCAGTTGTTTCGCGAGGCCGACGGGCCGCGTACCTGCGAGGACCGCCTGTTGCTGCTGCTCAACCAGATGGAAGTGGGCGTGCTGGCCTTTCAGGGCATCGAAGGGGTGCCAGCGGAAATGAGAGAGAGCCACCTGCTGTATCTGGGCGGCCAGCTGCACCGCCTGGACCTGCTTGACGATATTGCCAACCGGCACATCCAGGCCCTGCGCGAAGCAGGACGCAGAGTAGATGAAATCGAAGTTCGGCTTTTCTATCGCCTGCGGCTGACGGGGCCACTTGACTTGCCAGCACCACCGGATGAGATGCACTTCGCATCATTCGCCCACGTGACAACGCGGGATCTGAACGCAGCAGAAATAGAAGTACTGCAAAGCTACAGCACCTTGTCGATGCTGGACGCGCTTGCAGGCCGCCCTTACTGGCAGAACTACCTGCGAGAAACCTATGCTGACCGTTTCGAGGCGACCGCAAGGCCTTATTACGAGCGAATGGAAGCGCTCGAGGCACGGGCCGTGGCCGGCCAGGAAGCGGGCTATGAAGACCAGGCCAGGGTTTTGATGCGCGAACTTGCCGCCGAGGAGTCAGTGCTGATACGCACCCTCACTACCGAGGCCTGGGCGCGCTGGAACCAGACGCCGAAAGAGCGGCTCATGCCCCACTGACCAGGCTGGCAGCACTGCGATCAGGCGCTGCATGGCAGCGGTCCTGATCGCTCGTGCATTGCGATGCAGGGCTGGCAAATCCGTTCGGATTTCCGAACGATTAACCGCCATTCATTCGGTATGGCGAATGAAACTTACCGTCACACGATGAAAGCAAAAGGTTGATTCCCAATGAATTCGAGGCGTTATGATCAATGCCAGAGCTTGGCACGACTCATGCTCTACACTTGGTAGCCGAATGCAATCGTTTATTTCTGTATTCGTTGAACGAAGAGTCCGCCAACGGCTCCATAAAAAAAACAAACACGTCGAGGAAAATTTGATGCGCATCGTTCGTCAATTGCTGGGCGCCGCCATCGCGGCCGCCGTGATCGCTTCGCCGGCCATGGCCGAAGAACTGACCGGCACCCTGAAGAAGATCAAGGAGTCGGGCACCATCACCCTGGGCCACCGCGACTCCTCCATCCCGTTTTCCTACCTGGCCGGCAAGCCCGAGCCCGTGGGCTACTCGCATGACATCCAGCTGGCTGTCGTCGACGCCCTGAAGAAGCAGCTGGGCACGGACATCAAGGTCCGCTACAACCTCGTCACCTCCCAGACCCGCATCCCGCTGGTGCAGAACGGCACCGTAGACCTCGAGTGCGGCTCCACCACCAACAACGTCGAGCGCCAGCAGCAAGTCGGCTTCTCGGTCGGTATCTTCGAAGTCGGTACCCGCCTGCTGACCAAGGTCAAGGACGGTCAGCCGGCATACAAGGACTTCCCGGACCTGGCCGGCAAGAACGTGGTAACCACCGCAGGTACCACCTCCGAGCGCATCCTCAAGGCGATGAACGCCGACAAGCAGATGAAGATGAACGTGATTTCCGCCAAGGACCACGGTGAAGCCTTCAACATGCTCGAAAGCGGCCGCGCCGTGGCCTTCATGATGGACGACGCCCTGCTCGCCGGCGAAATGGCCAAGGCTCGCAAACCGTCGGACTGGGTCATCACCGGTACCCCGCAGTCCTACGAGATCTACGGCTGCATGGTGCGCAAGGATGACGCGGCCTTCAAGAAAGCGGTCGATGACGCCATCGTCGGCTACTTCAAGTCGGGCGAAGTCAACAAGAGCTACGACAAATGGTTCCAACAGCCAATCCCGCCGAAGGGTCTGAACCTGCAATTCCCGATGAGCGACGAGCTGAAGAAACTGATCGCCGAGCCGACCGACAAGGCTGCGGACGAGAAAAAGTCCTGACCACCAGCCCATGGCCTGTTGCGCTGCAAAGCGCGAATTAAACCTGCAGGCCACCCGTTAGTGTCTAACCTTTCATCCGAGGGCTTATGCCCTCGGATGTTGGAAGGTGCCCGTGAAACAACCGTCTGAGGGGAAATCCCGATGAATTACAACTGGGACTGGGGCGTGTTCTTCAAGTCCACCGGCGTGGGCAGCGAAACCTATCTGGACTGGTACGTCACCGGCCTGGGCTGGACCATCGCCATCGCCATCTCCGCCTGGGTCATCGCCTTGCTGCTGGGCTCGGTCCTCGGTGTCATGCGCACCGTGCCGAACCGTTTGGTATCGGGTATCGCCACCGCCTATGTGGAGCTGTTCCGCAACGTACCGCTGCTGGTGCAGCTGTTCATCTGGTACTTCCTGGTGCCAGACCTGTTGCCAGAAGGCCTGCAGGAATGGTTCAAGCAGGACCTCAACCCGACCACCTCGGCGCTGATCAGCGTGGTCATCTGCCTGGGCCTGTTCACTGCCGCCCGCGTGTGCGAGCAGGTGCGTACCGGCATCCAGGCGCTGCCCCGCGGCCAGGAAGCCGCCGCCCGCGCCATGGGCTTCAGCCTGTCGCAGATCTACACCAACGTGCTGCTGCCACAAGCCTACCGGATCATCATTCCGCCGCTCACCTCGGAATTCCTGAACGTGTTCAAGAACTCGTCGGTGGCGTCGCTGATCGGCCTGATGGAACTGCTGGCACAAACCAAGCAGACCGCTGAGTTCTCGGCGAACCTGTTCGAGGCCTTCACTTTGGCCACGCTGATCTACTTCACCCTGAACATGGGCCTGATGCTGCTGATGCGCATGGTCGAGAAGAAAGTCTCGGTGCCCGGCCTGATTTCCGTAGGGGGCAAATAAATGGACATGGATTTCAGCGAAATCATCCCGGCCCTGCCTGCCCTTTGGGAAGGCATGGTCATGACCCTGCAGTTGATGATAATGGGCGTGGTTGGCGGCATTGTACTAGGGACCATCCTGGCCCTGATGCGCCTGTCGTCGAGCAAGCTGCTGTCGAACGTGGCCGGCGCCTACGTCAACTACTTCCGCTCGATCCCGCTGCTGCTGGTAATCACCTGGTTCTACCTGGCGGTACCATTCGTGCTGCGCTGGATTACCGGCGAGGACACCCCGGTAGGTGCCTTCACCTCCTGCGTGGTGGCATTCATGATGTTCGAGGCCGCGTACTTCTGCGAAATCGTCCGCGCCGGCGTGCAGTCGATCTCCAAAGGCCAGATGGGCGCCGCCCAGGCCCTGGGCATGACCTACGGCCAGACCATGCGCCTTATCATCCTGCCCCAGGCCTTCCGCAAGATGACGCCGCTGCTTTTGCAGCAGAGCATCATCCTGTTCCAGGACACCTCGCTGGTCTACACCGTGGGCCTGGTGGACTTCCTCAACTCGGCACGCTCCAACGGCGACATCATCGGGCGCTCCCATGAGTTCCTGATCTTCGCCGGTGTCGTGTACTTCCTCATCAGCTTCTCCGCTTCGTGGCTGGTCAAGCGCCTGCAAAAAAGGATCGCCGTATGATTTCCATCAAGAACGTAAACAAGTGGTACGGGGACTTCCAGGTACTGACCGACTGCAGCACCGAGGTCAAGAAGGGTGAAGTGGTGGTGGTCTGCGGCCCGTCGGGCTCGGGCAAGTCCACCCTGATCAAGTGCGTCAACGCCCTGGAGCCGTTCCAGAAAGGTGACATCGTGGTCGACGGCACCTCGATCGCCGACCCCAAGACCAACCTGCCCAAGCTGCGTTCGCGCGTTGGCATGGTGTTCCAGCACTTCGAGCTGTTCCCGCACCTGTCCATCACCGAGAACCTGACCATCGCCCAGCGCAAGGTGCTTGGCCGCAGCGAAGCAGAAGCGACCAAGAAGGGCCTGGCCCTGCTCGACCGCGTCGGCCTCGGTGCCCACGCCAAGAAGCACCCCGGCCAGCTGTCCGGCGGCCAGCAGCAGCGCGTAGCCATCGCCCGCGCTCTGTCGATGGACCCGATCGTCATGCTGTTCGACGAACCGACCTCGGCCCTGGACCCGGAAATGGTCAACGAAGTACTGGACGTGATGGTCGAGCTGGCCCACGAAGGCATGACCATGATGTGCGTGACCCACGAAATGGGCTTCGCCCGCAAGGTGGCCAACCGCGTGATCTTCATGGACAAGGGCAACATCATCGAGGATTGCCAGAAGGAAGACTTCTTCGGCAACCCGAGTGCCCGCCACGAACGTACCCAGCACTTCCTCAGCAAGATCCTGCAACACTGATTTTGCTTCACTGAAGCGGTCGGCGCCGCTGCCCTTCGGGCA
This sequence comes from Pseudomonas sp. 13159349, assembly GCF_013305685.1. Taxonomy (NCBI): domain Bacteria; kingdom Pseudomonadati; phylum Pseudomonadota; class Gammaproteobacteria; order Pseudomonadales; family Pseudomonadaceae; genus Pseudomonas; species Pseudomonas sp. 13159349. The sequence continues at coordinate 4,701,995 of NZ_CP045553.1, forward strand.
GCAGGCGCTGGTCGTGACAAGGCCACTGTGATGAAATGCGATCCTTCGCTTCTTCTCCCTGCCAAGCCTGCCGTGAAATCCCGCCTGCTCCGCCAATTGCTGTTACCGCCACTGATCATCCTGCTGATGGTCGGCCTGGGAATGGCTGGCTACCTGATCAGCGAGAGCAGCGGCATCCGCACCCTCAGCGAAAACGGCGAGCGCCAGCTGGAGCTGCACGCGCGCACGGTCGAGAGCGAAATCAGCAAGTACACCTACCTGCCGAGCCTGCTGGAGCTGGAAGACAGCGTCTCGCATCTGCTCACCGACCCTGACGGCGGCTCGCGGCAGACCGTCAACGAATACCTCGAAGGCCTGAACCGGCGCAGCCGCAGCCGGGCCATCTTCGTCCTCGACACCAACGGCCGTGTCCAGGCTACCAGCAACTGGCGCGATGCCGACTCGTTCCTCGGCGAGGACCTGTCGTTCCGGGCCTACTTCCAGACTGCCGTGCGCGGCGAACCCGGGCGTTTCTACGGTATCGGCAGTACAACCGGCGAGGCCGGCTATTACCTGGCCCACGGCCTGGAGGAGCATGGCAAGATCATTGGCGTGGCGGTGATCAAAGTGCGCCTGGACACCCTCGAGGAGCGCTGGCAGCGTGCCCGCCTGGAGGCGTTCGTCAGCGACGAGAACGGCATCATCATCCTCTCCAGCGACCCTGCCCGGCGCCTGAAGTCGGTACGCCCGCTGACCCCGCAGATCAAGGAGCGCCTGGCTCGCAGCCTGCAGTACTACTGGTGGCCGCTGAACGAACTGCAGCCCCTGGCACGGGAGACCCTGGCCGATGGTGTGGAAAAGCTGACCTTCCCGGCCAACAGCGAAACCGCACAGGGCAAGGCCCGCGAAATGGCCTACCTGGCCCAGACCCGGCGCCTGGTCGACACGCCCTGGCATTTCACCCTGCTGACCCCACTGCAGGACCTGCGCCGCGAATCCATGGTACAGGGCATCCTGGTGGGCGTGGCCTTCGCCTTGCTGGCGATCCTCGGCATCGCCTGGAACGAACGGCGCAAGGTCATCGCCACCCGCCTGGCAGCCCGCGAGGCCCTGCAGGAAGCCAACAGCCAGCTGGAACGACGGATTACCGAACGCACGGCCGACCTGCGTGCCAGCAACGAACGCCTGAAGGGCCAGATTCGCGAGCGCCGGCATGCCGAGCAGACCCTGCGCCACGCCCAGGACGAACTGGTACAGGCCGGCAAGCTGGCCGCCATCGGGCAGATGTCCACCAGCATTGCCCACGAACTGAACCAACCGCTGGCCGCGCTGCGTACGTTGTCCGGCAACACCGTGCGCTTCCTCGAACGCGGGGCGCTGGAAACCGCCAGCACCAACCTGCGTACCATGAACGACCTGATCGACCGCATGGGCCGAATCACCGCCAGCCTGCGCTCGTTCGCCCGACGCAGCGACGACAGTGGCCAGGCTTCGCTGGCCAAGGCGGTGGACGCTACCTTGCAGGTGCTGGCCAACCGCATCAGCGCCTGCCACCTGCAGTTGCACAATCAGTTCGAGGACCAGCAGCTTGCCATCGACCAGACCCGCCTGGAGCAGATCCTGGTCAACCTGATCGGCAACGCCCTGGATGCCATGGCCGCCCAACCGCTGCCGCAACTGTGGCTGGAGGGCGAGCTGCAGGGCGACAAGTACCGTTTGCAGGTGCGCGACAATGGCCACGGCATCGACGCCGAGGCGCGCAAGCACCTGTTCGAACCTTTCTTCACCACCAAGCCGGGCGAACACGGCCTGGGCCTGGGTCTGACCCTGTCGGCGAGCCTTGCCGCCGCCGCCAAGGGCAGCCTCAACGTCGAGCATCCCGCCAGCGGCGGTACGGCCTTCGTCCTGGCCCTGCCCCTGGTCTCACCCCCTAGCGAATCGGCAGAGCACCCATGAACCAAGCGCCTCTTACCGTCCTGATCGTCGAAGACGACCCGCATGTGCTGCTCGGCTGCCAACAGGCGCTGGCCCTGGAAGACATCGCCTGTGAAGGTGTGGGCAGCGCCGAGCAGGCGCTGGAGCGCATCGGCGACGACTTCGCCGGCATCGTCGTCAGCGATATACGCCTGCCGGGCATCGATGGCCTGGAGCTGCTCAACCGCCTCAAGGCCCGCGACCGCAGCCTGCCGGTGGTACTGATCACCGGCCACGGCGATATCGACATGGCGGTGGGCGCCATGCGCAATGGCGCCTACGACTTCATGGAAAAACCCTTCTCCCCGGAGCGCCTGGTCGACGTGGTGCGCCGCGCCCTCGAACAACGCGGGCTGTCGCGCGAAGTGGTGGCCCTGCGCCGCCAGTTGGCCGAGCAAAACAGCCTGGAGGGGCGCATCATTGGCCGTTCGCCGGCCATGGAGCATCTGCGCGAGCTGATCGCCAACGTCGCCGATACCTCGGCCAACGTGCTGATCGAAGGCGAAACCGGTACCGGCAAGGAACTGGTCGCCCGCTGCCTGCACGACTTCAGCCGTCGTCAGGGCCAGCCGTTCGTGGCACTTAACTGTGGCGGCTTGCCGGAAAACCTGTTCGAAAGCGAGATTTTCGGCCACGAGGCCAACGCCTTCACCGGTGCCGGCAAACGCCGCATCGGCAAGATCGAACACGCCAACGGCGGCACGCTGTTCCTCGACGAAGTGGAGAGCATGCCGATCAACCTGCAGATCAAGCTGTTGCGCGTGCTGCAGGAGCGCACCCTGGAGCGGCTGGGCTCGAACCAGAGCATTCCGGTGGACTGCCGGGTGATCGCCGCCACCAAGTCTGACCTGGATGCCATGGGCCAAAGTGGCCAGTTCCGCAGCGACCTGTATTACCGGCTGAACGTGGTGACACTGGAGCTGCCGCCGCTACGCGAGCGCCGCGAAGATATCCTGCAGCTGTTCGAACACTTCCTGCAGCAGTCGGCCCTGCGCTTCGACCGTGAAACACCTGCGCTGGACAGCCAGACCCTGTCGCGCCTGATGACCCACGACTGGCCGGGCAACGTGCGTGAGCTGCGCAACGTCGCCGAACGCTATGCCCTCGGCCTGCCTGCGTTCAAGAAAGGCCCCAGCGGTGGTGCCAGCCAAGGCTTGGGCTTTGCCGAGGCGGTGGAAGCGTTCGAGCGCAACCTGCTCAGCGATGCCCTGCAACGTACTGGTGGCAACCTGAGCCAGGCCAGCCAGGAGCTGGGCATGGCCAAGACCACGTTGTTCGACAAAGTGAAGAAATACGGCCTCGGCTGACCTCAACCCAACCTGGAAAGACAACGTGGACCTGGTATTCAAAGCTGCCTTGGGTGCTGGTGTGGTGCTGCTGCTGGCGGTGCTGTCGAAGACACGCAATTACTACATCGCCGGGCTGGTGCCGCTGTTCCCCACCTTCGCCCTGATTGCCCACTACATTGTCGGCAAGGGGCGCAGCATTGCCGACCTGAAGACCACCATCCTGTTCGGCATGTGGTCGATCATTCCGTACTTTGTGTACCTGGCGACCTTGTATGTACTGGTCGACCGCATGCGCCTTGAGGCATCGCTGGCGCTGGCCACGGTGGCCTGGCTGATGGCTGCGACCGTGCTGGTGACCCTGTGGGTGCGGATGCACTGAGGCAGTCGGCTGACGCGGTCCGTGTAGGAGCGGCCTTGTGTCGCGATGGGGCGCGTAGCGGCCCCCGATTTCAGCTTCGCAACGAATATTGCCGGGGCCGCTTTGCGGCCCTTTCGCGACACAAGGCCGCTCCTACAGGGGATAGCATCAGCCTGGAAGCATGGAAATTCAGAGCCCTGCGATATGCGTGACATCCTGCCGATGTGCCTGCAGGTAGGGCAACACCGCCCCCAGCAGCGGCGCCTTGAACGGCTCCTGGAAGCGGTGCGCCAACCCCGGTATCAAACGCAGCTGGCTGCCCCGGATATGTGCTGCCAGGTGCACGCCATGCATCACCGGCAGCAACGGGTCGGCCGTGCCATGCACTACCAGGGTCGGCACCCGCAACTGGTTAAGCAACTCGACCCTGCTCGGCTCGGCCAGTATCGCCATGATCTGGCGCTTGGCCCCTTCAGGGTTGAACGCCCGGTCGTAGGCCACGGCCGCTTGCTGCAGCAAGGCCGCACGGTCGTCACGCACCTCGGGGCTACCCAGCGCCGCCAGCAGATCAGCCTGCTGCTCAATGGCCACTTCGCGGTTCGGCGCGCTGCGCCGGGCCAGCAACTGCACCAGCGCCGGATCCGGCGCCGGCAACCCCGCCGCCCCTGAACTGGACATGACCAGCGTCAGGCTGCGCACGCGCTCGGGCGCCATGGCAGCCAGGTGCTGGGCAATCATGCCGCCCATGCTCACCCCCAGCACATGAAACTGGCGCACGCCCAACGCATCCATCAAGCGCAGGCCATCGTCCGCCATGTCGGTCAGCGTATAGGGCGCAGCCACCGACAGGCCCAGCTTGTAGCGCAGCAGTTCGACCGTCAGGTTGGCCGTCGGTGGCAACTGGTTCCAGCGTGACAGGCCGACATCGCGGTTGTCATAGCGGATCACCCGAAAGCCCTGGCGGCACAACGCTTCGACCACGTCGTCCGGCCAGTGGATCAGCTGCCCTCCAAGGCCCATCACCAGCAGCAAGGCCGGGTCGCGTGGCGCACCGACGCTCTGGTAGACAAGGCTGACCGCGCCCAGCTCGGCACGCTGCACCGGCACGTGGGCGTCACAACGCTGTTCAGCGAAACTTGCAGGTACGCCGAATACAAAGAAAAGAAAAAGCCAAAAAGCCCGCATGAAAGAAACACCAGAATGCAGATCCCCAGTAGAGCGCGAGTCTGATGAATTCTGTTCGGGCGCGCTGCCACAGTTCAGTGACAGTTTGATGACTCCCGCCAGGCGGTGCGGCGGTACGCCCAGTCGACAGGCGCGGCAACATGAGGGAAACTCAACTCATTCCCTGTTTCCTCAAGTCCACACACCGGAGTCAGCTGTGCTGGAGATCCGTCACCTGAAAACCCTTCATGCCCTGCGCGAGGCCGACAGCCTCGTGGAGGCTGCCGAGCGCCTGCACCTGACTCAGTCGGCGCTGTCGCACCAGTTCAAGGAGCTGGAAGAACGCCTGGGCCTGCCACTGTTCGTGCGCAAGACCAAGCCGATCCGCTTCACCAGCGCCGGGTTGCGTCTGCTGCAACTGGCCGATGCCACCCTGCCGCTGCTGCGCGGCGCCGAACGTGACATCGCGCGCCTGGCCGGCGGCACCGCCGGTCGTCTGCACATGGCCATCGAATGCCACAGCTGCTTCCAGTGGCTGATGCCGACCATCGACCAGTTCCGTGACGCCTGGCCGGAGGTGGAGCTGGACCTGGCCTCCGGCTTTGCCTTCGCACCACTGCCGGCCCTGGCCCGCGGCGACCTTGACCTGGTGGTGACCTCCGACCCGCTGGACCTGGCGGGCATCACCTACGTGCCGCTGTTCACCTACGAGGCGATGCTGGCGGTGGCCAACCAGCATCCGTTGGCCAGCAAGCCCTACATCGTGCCGCAGGACCTGCTCGACCAGACCCTCATCACCTACCCGGTGGAGCGCGACCGCCTGGACATCTTCACCCGCTTCCTGGAGCCAGCCGACATCGAGCCCGCCGCCGTGCGCACATCGGAGCTGACGGTGATGATGATGCAACTTGTGGCCAGTGGCCGTGGCGTTTGCGGCATGCCGCACTGGGCGCTGCACGAGTACAGTTCGCGCGGGTATGTGAAGGGCAAGCGCCTGGGTGAGAAAGGCCTGTTCGCCACGCTTTATGCCGCCGTGCGCACCGACATGCTCGATGCGCCATATATGCGCGACTTCTTGCTCACGGCCAAGGACACCTCGTTCGCCACCCTCGATGGCGTCAGCGCGGTGCGCTGACGGCCTGGCGGTATAGCGGCAGGATCAGGTCGCGGGTCAGGGGTGCAAGCTGCATGGCGGGTGCCTGGTCTGCGGCCAGCCACACCACCTCCTCGATCTCCGCGGCCGGCAGCACGGCTGCGGCGCTGTCGACACGGAACAGTTCGGCCTGTACCTCGAAGCCCGGCTCGTTGGCGGCCGGGGCGCTGAACCGGCCCAGGTGCACGGCCTGAGCTGGGTCGATGTGCAGGCCTAGTTCCTCATGCAGCTCGCGCACCAGCGCCTGCACCGGGGTTTCGCCAGCATCGATCTTGCCGCCGGGCTGCATGAAAGCCTGGGTGCCGCGCTTGCGTACCAGCAGGGTGCGGCCTTGGGAGTCGATCAACAGGGCCGCGGCTATGCGGATGGTGTTGGGCATGGGGGCTCACCTGAAACAATGGCCGGGGAGGATCCCATGGGGGTCCTTGCCCTGACAAGGCCAGTGTCTCATGTGCCGGCCTCTTCGCGGGTGAACCCGCTCCCACAGGTGCACCACAAGGCCAGAGAGCGGCGCAGTACCCGCGAAGAGGCCGACACAGGTCGTAGCCGATCCAGCAGACGAACGGCCCCTTGCCAACCCGCCCCACACCCTCCATAACCAACACATGAACCTGCCCGCCAAACACCACCCGGTGCTCGAGCTGTTCCACCCCGCCGTGCGCACCTGGTTCCGTCGCCACTTCGCTACGGTGACCGATGCCCAGGCCCAGGCCTGGCCGTTGATCCATGCGGGCCAGTCGATGCTGCTAGCCGCACCGACCGGCTCGGGCAAGACCCTCAGTGCGTTCCTGGCCGTGCTCGACGAACTGTTCCGCCAAGGCCTGGAGCACCAAGGCGAGCTACCAGCGCAAACCCAGGTGGTCTACGTTTCGCCACTCAAGGCGCTTTCCAACGATATCCGCCTGAACCTGCAAACCCCGCTCGAAGGCATCAGCCAGGCCATCGCGGACCAGGGCCTGAACGCCCCGCGCATCACCACGGCCGTGCGCAGCGGCGACACCCCGCAGAAGGAGCGTGCCGCCATGCGCAAGCTGGCGCCGCACATCCTGGTGACCACCCCCGAATCGCTCTACGTGCTGATGGGCTCGGCTTCTGGCCGTAAAGGCCTGGCCAGCGTGCACACGGTAATCGTCGACGAAATCCATGCCCTGGCAGGCAACAAGCGCGGCGCCCACCTGGCACTGACCCTGGAGCGCCTGCAGGCCCTGTGCAACCGGCCGTTGCGGCGCATCGGCCTGTCGGCCACGCAACGCCCGGTCGAGCGGGTGGCGCAATTTCTGGTCGGCAACGGCCGCCCCTGCGCAATCGTCGATGTCGGCCATGCTCGGCAGCGCGACCTGGCCATCGAGGTGCCGCCAGTGCCGCTGGGTGCAGTGATGTCCACCGATGTCTGGGGCCTGGTCTATGACCGCCTGGCCACCCTGGCGCGCGAACACCGCACCACCCTGGTGTTCGTCAACACCCGGCGCCTGGCCGAGCGCATCACCCGCCACCTCAGCGACCGGCTGGGCAAGGAGGCGGTTGCCGCGCACCACGGCAGCCTGGCCAAGGAACTACGCCTGGATGCCGAACAACGCCTGAAGAATGGCCAGTTGCAGGTGCTGGTGGCCACTGCATCGCTGGAGCTGGGCATCGATATCGGTGACATCGATCTGGTCTGCCAGATCGCCTCACCAGGTTCGATAGCGGCCTTTCTGCAGCGGGTCGGCCGCGCCAGCCACCAGGTCGATGGCGTGCCAAAGGGCCGCTTGTTCCCGACCTCGCGCGATGACCTGATCGAATGCGTGGCCCTGCTCGACTGCATACGCCGGGGGGAGCTGGACGAGCTGCACATTCCACGGGCGCCGCTGGACGTGCTGGCCCAGCAGATCGTCGCCGAAGCCAGCAACCAGCCCTGGCACGAACAAGCCCTGTTCGACTGCCTGCGCCAGGCCACGCCCTATGCCGAACTCGACCAGCAACATTACCAGGCCCTGCTGCGCATGCTCGCCGAGGGCTACAACGGCCGCCAGGGCGTGCGCAGTGCCTATCTGCACCGCGATGCGGTGAGCGGCACCCTGCGTGGCCGCCGCGGCAGCCAGCTGACCGCCCTGACCAGCGGCGGCACCATCCCCGACAACGCCGACTACGCCGTGCTGCTCGAACCGCAGGCGCTGAACATCGGCAGCGTCAACGAAGACTTCGCCGTGGAAAGCATCGCCGGCGACATCTTCCAGCTTGGCAATGCCTCCTATCGAATCCTGCGGGTCGAGCCGGGCCGGGTGCGGGTGGAGGATGCCCATGGCCTTCCACCGACCATTCCATTCTGGCTGGGCGAGGCGCCGGGGCGCAGCGACGAGCTGTCCGCCGCGGTGGCCCGGCTGCAGGCGCAGATCGACCAACAGCTGGCTGACAACAACCAGGCCGAGGTGCTGGCATGGTTGCAGGCCACCTTCGAACTGGGTGAAGACGCCGCCGGCCAGTTGCTCGACTACCTGGCCCGCACCCGCGAAGTGCTTGGTGCCCTGCCCTCGCAGGACACGCTGGTGATGGAGCGCTTCTTCGATGAGTCCGGCGGTACCCAGTTGATCATCCATTCGCCCTACGGCAGCCGCATCAACCGCGCCTGGGGCCTGGCCCTGCGCAAGCGCTTCTGCCGCACCTTCAACTTCGAGTTGCAGGCGGCGGCCAGCGAGGACGCCATCGTGCTGTCGCTGTCCTCCAGCCACAGCTTCGAACTGGACGACGTGTGGCGTTACCTGAATAGCCGCAACGCCGAGTCGATCCTTGTCCAGGCACTGCTCGATGCGCCGCTGTTCGGCGTGCGCTGGCGCTGGAACGCCAGCGTGACCATGGCCTTGCCGCGCTTTGTCGGCGGTCGCAAGGTGGCGCCACAGATCCAGCGGATGAAGAGTGAAGACCTGATTGCCGCCGTGTTCCCCGACCAGATCGCCTGCCTGGAGAACATCGTCGGCGAGCGGCAGATTCCCGATCATCCGCTGGTCGAGCAAACCCTCGACGACTGCCTGCACGAGGCGATGGATAGCGAAGGCTGGCTAGCACTTTTGCGGCGCATGGAAAGCGGCACGGTACGCCTGCTGTGCCGCGATCTGCCCGCCCCTTCGCCGTTGGCGGCGGCCATCCTCAATGCACGGCCATATGCCTTCCTGGATGACGCGCCACTGGAAGAGCGTCGCACACAGGCAGTGCTCAACCGGCGCTGGAACGAGGTGCAGAACGGCGACGACCTGGGCGCGCTGGACGCCGATGCGATTGCCGCCGTGGCGGCCGAAGCCTGGCCGCAGCCGGGCAACGCCGACGAACTGCATGAAGCGTTGATGGGCCTGGGTGCCATCAGCCAGGACGAAGTGCAGGGCAATGCCGGCTGGGAGCTGCTGCTCAGACAATTGGCCAAGGCCGGCCGGGCCTTGCGCCTGGTGGATGAAAAACTGTGGCTGGCACGCGAGCGGTTGAGTCTGCTGCAGGTGCTGTATCCCGGCTCCCGGCTGGAACCTGCGTTGCAGGTACTGCCAGGCTTCGATCAGGCCATCGAGCCGGACATTGCGCTGGTCGAACTGTTGCGAGCCCGCCTGAGCGGCCATGGCCCGCTGACCCGTGCGCAGATTGCGGTAGCACTTGGCAAACCACCGCAAGCCATCGAACAGGCCCTGGCCCACCTGGAGACCGAAGGCTATGTGCTGCGTGGGCATTTCAGCCCCGGCGCAAGCGAACTGCAATGGTGCGAACGCCATCTGCTTGCGCGCATCCACCGCTACACGGTCAAACGCCTGCGCCGGGAGATCGAGCCGGTCAGCCTGCAGGACTTCATGCGCTTTCTGTTCGACTGGCAGCACCTGGCCAACGACACGTGCCTGCGCGGCCCGCAAGCCGTGGCCGAGGTACTAGGCCAGTTACAAGGATTCCCGAGTGCAGCCGGAGCCTGGGAGGCCGAACTGCTGCTGGCACGTATCAAGGACTACAGCCCGCACTGGCTCGACGATGCCTGCCGTAGCGGGCAGTTTGCCTGGAGCCGGCTGGCGGCGACCGTGTCGAGCAACACCTTGTCGAGCACACCGCTGGTGCTGCTGCCGCGCGAGCATCTTGGGTTGTGGCGCAGCCTTGCCCCCGTACCCGCCCTGGATAGCCTCGGCGCACGGGCGCAACGCGTCCACGAGGTGCTGAACGCACATGGCGCGCTGTTCTTCGACGAGCTGGCACACGACGCCCACCTGCTGCCCAGCGAACTGGAGACGGCCTTGCAAGAGCTGGTAGGTGCAGGCCTGGTGGGGGCCGACAGCTTCACCGGCCTACGCAGCCTGATCACCCCGGCGGCGAAACGCACATCGCGCAACAGCCGACGCGGCCACCCACCGCTGTCCAGCAGCATGTCCCATGCCGGGCGCTGGGCGTTGCTGCGCAGGGGTGCTGTAGACGACGGCCAGCGCCTGGAGCACATCGCCCGGGCCCTGCTTCGGCGCTATGGCGTGGTGTGCTGGCGCCTGCTGGAGCGCGAAAGCGATGTGCTGCCGCCCTGGCGCGAACTGCTGCGCTGCTATCACCGGCTGGAAGCGCGTGGCGAGATTCGTGGCGGGCGCTTCATTGCCGGGCTGGCCGGCGAACAGTTCGCCTTGCCTGAGGCGGTGGGGCTGCTGCGGCAGGTGCGGCGGCGTGAATTGGACGGGGCCCTGGTGGTGGTGAGTGCCAGTGACCCGCTGAACCTGGTCGGGTCGTTGCTGCCGGGGGCGAAAGTGCCGGCGGTGAGTGGCAACCGCCTGTTGTATCGCGACGGGGTGCCAGTGGCGATGCGGGTGGCAGGGCACTATTCGTACCTGGTCGAAGCGCCGGCACAAGAGCAGGAAAGCTGGCGGCAGAAGCTGCTGCGCGACACTATCTGAATCCCTTGTTGCTGACTTCAGGGCATGCACAGCACCTTTAGGAGCAGCCTTGTGCTGCGAAGAGGCCATTATTGCCGAAGACAATCTGTTTCCCTACTGGCCTCTTCGCAGCACAAGGCTGCTCCTACAAAAGCCCGTATTGGCCTGAAGACTATCGCCAGGCTCTGCGAGAATGATTTTCGCTACCCCGATTTTAATTTGCACAGCCGAGCAACTTGGCTATGGTCGGGGTTTGCCCCAGGCCCTGAGCCTGACCGCGCCATCGCAAGGACCCTGTATGAGCCTGTCACTTCTCAGTCGCTATGCCTTCTTCGCCGCCTGTGTGCTGTTCACCCTGGCGAGCCTGCCGTTCACCCACCACGAATGGTTGTGGCCGTTCACCCTGAGCACCGGAATCCTCAGCCTCATCGGTCTGTTCGACCTGTTGCAGCAACGCCACGCAGTACGCCGCAACTACCCGATCCTGGGCAACATCCGCTATCTGGTCGAGGCCATTCGCCCGGAAATTCGCCAGTACCTGCTGGAGGCGGACAGCGACGCCCTGCCGTTCTCCCGCGCCCAGCGCTCGCTGGTTTACGCAAGGGCGAAGAACGAAGCCTCGGACAAACCCTTCGGCACCCTGATCGACGTGTACGAGTCCGGCTTCGAATTCATCGGCCACTCCATGCGCCCGGCGCCATTGGCCGACCCGGCAAGCTTCCGGGTCATCGTCGGCGGGCCGCAATGCAGCCAGCCATACTCAGCGTCGATCTTCAACATATCGGCGATGAGCTTTGGCTCGCTCAGTGCCAACGCCATCCGCGCCCTCAACCAGGGCGCCAAGCTGGGCAACTTCCACCATGACACCGGCGAAGGCAGCATCAGCCCCTATCACCGCGAGCATGGCGGCGACCTGGTCTGGGAACTGGGCAGCGGCTACTTCGGGTGCCGCACGCCAGACGGGCGCTTCGACCCCGAACGCTTTGCCGCCCAGGCACGCAGCCCGCAGGTGCGGATGATCGAAATCAAGATGAGCCAAGGCGCCAAGCCCGGCCATGGCGGCATCCTGCCCAAGCACAAGGTGACCCGGGAAATCGCCGAAACCCGTGGCGTGCTGATGGGCGAAGACTGCATATCGCCGTCGCGCCACAGCGCCTTCTCCACACCCATCGAGATGATGCAGTTCATCGCCCAGTTGCGTGAGCTGTCTGGCGGCAAACCGGTAGGTTTCAAGTTCTGCCTGGGCCACCCGTGGGAGTTCATGGGCATCGCCAAGGCCATGCTGGAAACCGGCATCCTGCCCGACTTCATCGTCGTCGACGGCAAGGAAGGCGGCACCGGCGCGGCGCCGGTGGAGTTCACCGACCACATTGGCGTACCGCTGCGCGAAGGGTTGCTGTTCGTGCACAACACCCTGGTTGGCCTGAACCTGCGCGACAAGATCAAGCTGGGCGCCAGCGGCAAGATCGTCAGCGCGTTCGACATTGCCAGCGTGCTGGCCATTGGCGCTGATTGGGCCAACTCGGCGCGCGGCTTCATGTTCGCCATCGGCTGCATTCAGTCGCAGAGCTGCCACACCAACAAGTGCCCGACCGGTGTGGCCACGCAAGACCCTCTGCGCCAGCGTGCGCTGGTGGTGCCGGACAAAGCCCAGCGGGTGTTGAACTTCCACCACAATACCTTGCGTGCCCTGGCCGAAATGCTTGCGGCAGCGGGCCTGGAGCACCCGGCGCAGCTGGAAGCCAAGCACCTGGTACGGCGCATCTCGGCCACCGAGATCAAACTGTTCTCGCAGATGCATGTGTTCTTGAAGCCGGGTGAACTGCTGACTGGCGAGGTGAACGGGCAGTTCTATTCGCGCATGTGGCAGCTGGCGCGGGCGGACAGCTTTGAACCGAACAGCGAAGTGGCGGCCTGATAGAACCCTGGGGCTGCTACGCAGCCCATCGCGACACAAGGCCGCTCCTACAGGCGACCGCGACCCATGCAGCTGGCTGCGGTCGCCTGTAGGAGCGGCCTTGTGTCGCGAAAGGGCCGCAAAGCGGCCCCAGCCATTTCAGATCAGGAAGCAGTACTGGCCACACCCTGCGCGTCTTTCGGCGCCAGGCGGAACGCGTAGTACAGCACCGTCAGCAGCACCAGGAACGCCGGGCCGATGTACAGCGCCACGCGGGTATCCTCGAAGTACGCCATCAGGCCGACCACCAGCACCAGGAAGGCCAGCGCCAGATACGAGCTCAACGGCCACAGCCACATGCGGTATTTCAGCGCCTTGCGTTCAGTGGAGCTCAGGCCGGCGCGGAACTTCAGTTGCGCCAGCAGGATCATCACCCAGGTCCAGATCGCGCCGAAGGTGGCGATCGAAGTCACCCAGACGAAGACCTTCTCCGGCACCAGGTAGTTGGCCAGCACGCCCAGCAGCAGCGCACCGATCGACAGCAGCAGCGCGTTGCGCGGCACGCCGTTCTTCGACGTACGGGCGAAGGCCGCCGGGGCCTGGCCGTTCTGCGCCAGGCTGTAGAGCATGCGCCCGGTGCTGAAGATGCCGCCGTTGCACGACGACAGCGCTGCAGTGATCACCACGAAGTTGATGATGCCGGCGGCGGTCTTGATGCCCAGGCGCTCGAAGGTCATGACGAACGGGCTGCCCTGACTGCCGATTTCGCTCCAAGGGTAGATCGACAGGATCACGAACAGCGCACCGACATAGAACAGCAGAATGCGCCAGAACACCGAGCCGATGGCCTGCGGGATGGTCTTTTGCGGGTTGCGTGCTTCACCGGCGGTCAGGCCGATCATTTCCACGCCCAGGTAGGCGAACATGACCATTTGCAGCGACATCAGCACGCCGGTCACGCCATTGGGCATGAAGCCGCCGTTGCTCCAAAGGTTGGAAATACCCACTGCCACGCCGTCATTGCCGAAGCCAAAGGCAATGATGCCGATGCCGCCAAGGACCATGGCGATGATGGTGACGATCTTGATCAGGGCGAACCAGAACTCGAATTCACCAAAGGCCTTGACGGCCACCAGGTTGACCGCCCCCATGCTGCCCAGCGCCGCCAGGGCCCAGATCCAGCGTGGTACGTCAGGGAACCAGATGCCCATGTAGATGGCCACCGCGGTGATTTCGGCAACGCAGGTCACCAGCCACAGGAACCAGTAGTTCCAGCCGGTAAGGAAGCCCGCCAGCGGGCCCAGATAGTCCTGGGCATAACGGCTGAACGAGCCAGCGACAGGGTTGTGCACGGCCATTTCGCCAAGGGCGCGCATAATCACCAGGATGGCCAGGCCGCCGATGATGTAGGACAACATGATGGCGGGGCCGGCCATTTCGATGGCCTTGGCCGAACCGAGGAAAAGACCGACACCGATACAGGCGCCCAGCGCCATCAGGCGGATGTGCCGTTCGCCCAGTTCACGCTTGAGCGGGCCGCCTTCAGCGGCCTGGCCGTGGGCAGAGTGGTTGCCGACTGGCATAGCAATACAACCTCATTTTGTTATTGGATTTGACCTTCGTGCAGCTCCAGCCAGGCCGATAGGCGTGGCATTGGCTTGCCGAACTGGCCTTGTGGGCCGGCCCGAGTGCCGGAATAGAGCGCCCGGCGAGGCGAAGGGGGCGAGCAGTATAGGAAGACCCTTGCAGGTTTTTTCGCTGTATAAACAGGAATATTCAGCTAGATCTCTGGGGCCGCTTCGCACCCCATTCGCAGCACAAGGCTGCTCCTACAATGGATACGCATTCCCCTGTAGGAGCAGCCTTGTGCTGCGAATGGGGCGCGAAGCGGCCCCAAATCGCCCGGCCACCATAGCAACATCGCCGTATGAAGAAACCCACACCAAAGCCGCATAGCCCTACGCCACTCTTCTCCGTCTCTTACAAATTTTTCACCTGACCCGCTCAACGTCTAAGCTTCAGACAAGCAAGACGAAAATACCTGGCCGGATAGAAGACTATGGGCGCACTGTGGCAATCGGAACCAAGCAGAACGGAAGCACCCGAGATACCTCCGGCCGAGACGCCACAACCAAAGTCCCCCCGTCAGCGTCGGCTATGGTGGCGGCTGATCATCCTCATGCTGCTGGTGGCGCTGGTTGCCATCGGCTTCGCTGCATATGACGAATTCCGCACCTCCAACCTGCAGTCGCGGGAATTCAGCAAGCTGGCAAGCACCCTCACCTATTCGCTGCAACCAGGCCCCAGCGATGCCATCGTCTACCCCGGCGAAGGGCCGTTCGACAAACGCCTGGGCTACAGTGCCCTGGGCGAATTCCTGCCACGCCTGCTCAAGCGCGACTACCTGATCAGCGAGCAAGTGAAGTTCTCGCCGGCGTTGATGAACTACGTCGATCATGGGCTGTTCGCCCCCTATATCGAGAAAATCCAGGCTGGCCTGTCGATCACCGACTGCCGTGGCGACATGCTGTACCAGTACAACTACCCGCAACACTTGTACCCGGACTTTGCGGCGATCCCGCCGGTTATCGTCAACAGCCTGCTGTTCATCGAGAACCGCGACCTGCTCGACACCAAGGACCCGCGCAACAACCCGGCCGTGGACTGGCCGCGCTTCGCCAAGGCCGCCTACAGCCAGGTGGCCAAGTACCTGGCCCTGCCCGGCCAGTCCGCTGGCGGTAGCACCCTGGCCACGCAGCTTGAAAAGTACCGTCATTCACCGGACGGCCTGACCGTTTCCGGCGCCGAGAAGATCCGCCAGATGATTTCCGCCAGCGTGCGTGCCTATCAGGGCGGCCCTGATACAACCGAGGCGCGCCAGCGCATCGTGCGGGACTACCTCAACAGCGTGCCGCTGTCGGCAGTACCTGGGCATGGCGAAGTGCATGGCATGGCCGAAGGCCTGCGGGTGTGGTACGGCGCCGATTTCGACCAGGTCAACCAGGCCCTGAGTTCCACCGCCAGCGACCCTGAGAGCATGGCCGCACGCGGCCTGGCCCTGCGCCAGGTGCTGTCGCTGATGATTGCCCAGCGCCGGCCGTCGCACTACCTGTCCAAGGGGCGGCTCGAACTGGCCGAACTGACCGACGCGCACATCCGCGTGCTGGCCGCCAACAAGGTCATCGAGCGGCCACTGGCCGACGCTGCACTGGCCAGCAAGGCGGTATACCGCGACTGGGTGGCTCAACCGACCATCGTGCCGATCGTCACCAACAAGGGCATCAGCCTGGCACGCAACCGCCTGGCAGCCATGCTCAACCGCCCGCTGTACGATCTCGACCGGCTGGATCTGTCGGCCACCAGCACCCTGCAGTCCGACCTGCAACTGCAGGTCAGCCAGTACCTGAAAAACCTTTCCGACCCTGAATTCGCGGCGCAGATCGGCCTAATCGGCGAACGCCTGCTCACCGCCAAGACCACCGATCAGGTGAGCTACAGCTTCACCTTGTTCGAGCGCACCGCCGACGGCTCGCGGGTGCGGGTGCAGACCGACAGCACCGACCAGCCATTCGATATCAACGAAGGCAGCAAGCTGGAGCTGGGTTCAACCGCCAAGTTGCGGGTGCTCACCACCTACCTGGAGATCATCGCCGAACTGCACGACAAATACGCCGGCAAGCCAGCCGCCGAGTTGAAGAAAGTCGAAGTCGCCGAGCTAGACCGCATCAGCCAGTGGTCGCTGGAATGGCTGGCGCAGAACAGCAAGAACCAGAGCCTGGACGCCATGCTCGATGCCGCACTGGAACGCAAGTATTCGGCCAACACCGGCGAAGCCTTCTTCACCGGCGGCGGCATGCATGTGTTCAACAACTTCCGCAAGGAAGACAACAGCCGCAACCCAACCCTCAAGGATGCATTGCGCGAATCGATCAACCTGCCGTTCATCCGCCTGATGCGCGACCTGGTGCGCTACGTGACCTACCAGCAACCGTATAACCGCGTGCCGCTGCTCAAGGACGACTCCGACCCGCGCCGCCAGGAATACCTGGCCCGTTTCGCCGACAAGGAAGGCACCAACTACCTGATGCGTTTCTGGAAGAAATACCAGCGCAAGACCTCGCAGCAGCGCCTGGACACCTTCCTCGACAGCATGCGCGTGACCCCGCAACGGTTGGCGGCCGTGCACCGCTACCTGTTCCCCGAGGCTGGCCAGGAAACCTTCAACGCCTTCGTCCGCGCCCACCTCAAGGGTGACAAGATCGTCCTGGGCAAACTGACCGATGGCCGCCTGTCGGAGATGTACGACGCCTATGGCCCGGGCAAGTACGACCTACCCGACCAGGGCTATATCGCCAAGGTCCACCCGCTGGACTTGTGGCTGTTGGGTTACCTGCTGAAGAACCCCGGTTCGACCTTGACCGAAATGGTCAATGCCAGCCGCTTCGAGCGCCAGGAGGTTTACGGCTGGCTGTTCAAGAGCCGCCATCAGGGCGCCCGTGACAGCCGCATTCGCACCATGGTGGAGATCGAAGCGTTCCTCGACATTCACCAGCGCTGGAAGCGCGTGGGCTATCCATTCGACCACCTGGTACCCTCGCTGGCCACCGCCATCGGCAGCTCGGGCGACCGCCCCGCCGCCCTCTCCGAGCTGGTCGGCATCATTCAGAACGACGGTGTGCGCCTGCCGACCTTGCGGATCGACACCCTGCACTTCGCAGCCAATACGCCTTACGAGACCAAGCTGGTCACCGACCCGGACCGGGGTGTGCGGATTCTGCCGGTCGAAGTCGCGCGCGCCCTCAAAGGCGCCATGTCGCAGGTGGTGGATGCGGGCACCGCGCGGCGTATTTCCGGCAGTTTCAAGCTGCAGGACGGCACGCCACTGGTGATGGGCGGCAAAACCGGTACCGGTGACAACCGCATCGAAAGCTTTGGTGCTGGCGGCCGACTGATCGGCTCGCGCTCGCTGAACCGAACCGCCACCTTCGTGTTCTTCCTGGGCGACAACCATTTCGGCACCTTGACCGCATTCGTGCCGGGGCGCTCGGCAGAGGCCTTCAAGTTCACCTCGGCGCTGCCGGTGCAGGTGCTCAAGGGTATGGCTCCGATTCTCATGCCTTACCTGCAACCGGGCAATCCGAATGAGTGCAAAGCGCCGCAGGTGGCCATGCACACAGCAGCGCCGCAAGGGGATACATCGAACAACTAGATGATAATCATCTGCAATTAAGGGCTTGTCTTTAGATATATCTTGAGTAATATCTTACGATATATCGCAAACGACGGAGCCCTGCCCCCATGCGCGAACATACCCCCCATGACCCCTTCGAGCGGCGCCCAGGTCGTGGCGAACGCGGCCCGCGCGTCTTCGCTCCCGGCGACCTCAAGCTGCTGATGCTGGCCCTGCTCGCCGAGCAGCCAGGCCACGGCTACGACCTGATCCGCCAGATCGAAAACCTGTTCGACGGTAGCTACAGCCCAAGCCCCGGGGTGATCTACCCCACCCTCAACTTCCTTGAGGAGGCCGAACTGATCAGCGGCCAGGTGCAGGGCAGCAAACGCCTCTATGCCATCACACAAGCCGGCCGCACCGCCCTGGCCGAACAGGCCGTCGCACTGGACGGCGTGCGCATGCGCATCGAAGTCAGCAAGCGCGCCCTGCGCGGCCACGACCGCCCACCAGAGATTCATGAAGCGGTCGGCAACCTGCGCCACGCACTGCACATGCACAGCGGCCGCTGGACACCGGAAGAAATCGAGCGGGTCCGCGACCTGCTCAACCACGCCGCCAAGGCCATCGCCTCCTCGCCGGCTGAACCTGCCAGGGAGACACCCCATGAGTGACACCATTCACCGCGTCAACCACGAAATCCGCCAACGCCACCTGCAGGTGCTGCGGGTCACCGAACTGACCCCGCGCATGCGCCGCATCACTCTCGGGGGTGCCGAGCTGCAAGGTTTCACCAGCGTGGGCAGCGACGACCATATCAAGCTGTTGTTCGCCGAAACGCCGGAGCAACAGCAAGCCATCGAGGCTCGCAACCTGGGCCGAGAAGGTGGCGCACGGCCTACCATGCGCGAATACACGCCACGGCGCATCGACCTGGTGGCCAATGAACTGGATATCGACTTCGTGCTGCACGGCGATGGCCCTGCATCCACCTGGGCCGCCCAGGCGGCACCCGGGCAAACCCTGAACATCGCCGGGCCGCGGGCTTCGATGGTGGTGCCGGACATCTTCGACAGCTACCTGCTGATCGGTGACGAAACTGCCATCCCGGCCATTGGCCGCCGCCTGGAGGAGTTGCCTGCGGGCCGTCAGGTGCTGGCGGTTATCCAGATCGAAGACGAGCAGGAACGCCAGCCACTGCCTAGCAAGGCACAGGTGGAGGTGATCTGGGTACGTCGCCAACAGGAGGACTTGCTGGCACTGGTGAAGAACCTGACCTTGCCGCAGGGCCGGTTGTACGGCTGGGTGGCACTGGAAAAAGCCCTGAGCCGGCAGGCCAAGGCACTGTTGCTGGAGAAAGGCTTGCCTGAGGATGCGCTCAAGGCTGTGGCCTACTGGCGTGCCGACGGGACTGCGGACGACGAATGATTGTTTATTGCCTGCATTAGTCCTATCGGGCAAGCCAGCCACAGGAATCGCGCAGCCCCTGTGGGAGCGGCCTTGTGTCGCGAAAGGGCTGCAAAGCAGCCCCAGCAATTTCAACTATCGCGCATCAATCCTGGGGCCGCGTTGCGGCCCTATCGCGACACAAGGCCGCTCCTACAGGTACAGCGACAACCTCGAGAGTAACGCTGTACCTGTGTGGCTTGCCGGCGATAGGGCCAGTGCAGGTCAAGCCAATCTGTGCAGCCCCCGCCACCGATCCAGCCCCAGCAACACCAGCCCAATCCCCCAGAACCCCGCCAACACCCCCAGGGCATTGAGCACTACCTGCCCATACCCCAGGCTCGCCACGTCGATGAACGGGTAGGCATACACGCCAATCTCGCTCCCACGCCACAGCGCGTAGGCAAAATACGTCGCCGGGTAAACCGCCCAGACCAGCAGATGCCATAGCCGCAACCTACCTTTGGGCACCTCGCACCACCAGTACAAGGCATATAGCACGGGCATCACATCGTGCAGCAACTCGTCCGCCAGCCATTGCCAGCCCTGCGGTTGCCACAAGTGACGCAAAAGCACGCTGTAGGCCAATGCCACCAGCACGATGCTGGCAGCCACTGCGGAACTCACCGAAGGCGACAGGAAAAAGCGTTTGGCACGGCCTTCCCGGCCAAACGCCGCATAACTGAGCACCGTTGCCACCAGGGTGTTGGTCAACACGGTGAAATACCCGAACACATTGATCAGGCCACCCACCAGGCTGGCCTGCTCCTGCCAACGCGCCAGCAGCACCAGATACACCTGCACGGTCAGGCCGAACCAGCCCAGCACGGCCATGCCGGTCAGCCAGGGGCGACGCGGCATGTCAGGCCTGGCGCTGCAGCTTCACGTACAGCTGCTCGACCTTTTCCCGTGCCCACGGCGTCTTGCGCAGGAAGGTCAGGCTCGACTTGATGGTCGGGTTGCTTTTGAAGCAGCGCACATCGATGCGCTCGGCCAGGCCCTGCCATTGGTAGTGCGCCACCAGCTCGGTGAGGATCTGTTCGAGGGTCTTGCCGTGCAGCGCGTTGTGTTGGGCCGTGCTCATGCCAGTGCTCCGTAGGAAAGATGCGCACCTTACACGAGTGTAGTGGTGGGTGGGATCAGGTGAGTCAACAGAAAAACCGCTGGCCAGGCGCAAAACCTCTGTGCTGAAATAGAGATGTTATATTGTAACAATACAAAAGCATCTGCCAAGGAACGCCCCATCCCCATGCTGTACACACCGCTTCGCCTCTCTCCCCTCGCCGTCGCGCTCTGGCTTGCCGCACCACCCAGCCAAGCGGTGGAGCTCGAGCCCCAGGTCATCACCGCCAACCCTTTGGGTAACAGCCAGCTGGCCGCCCCCAGCACCGTGCTCGAAGGCGACAACCTGCTGCAACAGCAGCACGGCAGCCTTGGTGAAACCCTGAACAAGCAGCCCGGAGTCGCCTCCACCTGGTTCGGCCCTGGCGCCAGTCGCCCGGTAATTCGTGGCCTGGACGGCGACCGCATTCGCATCCTGCGCAATGGCGTCGGCACCCTCGACGCTTCATCACTGTCCTACGACCACGCCGTGCCGCTGGACCCGGTGACCGTCGAGCGCGTCGAGATCGTCCGTGGCCCGGCTGCCCTGCTCTACGGCGGCAACGCCATCGGCGGCGTGGTCAATACCTTCGACAACCGCATCCCGGATGCCCCCATCAAGGGCATCCACGGTGCCGGTGAACTGCGCTACGGCGGCGCCGATACCACCCGCAGCAGCGCTGGCAAGCTGGAGGCCGGCAACGGTGCCTTCGCCCTGCACCTGGATGCCAACAGCCGCCAGTTCAACGACCTGCGCATCCCCGGTTACGCGCGCAGTTCCAAGGTGCGCGATGCCGACGAACCCGGCAGCAAGCACCGCCTGGAAAACAGCGACGGCCGCCAGGACGGTGGCGCCCTGGGTGGCGCCTACCATTGGGACCACGGTTACGCCGGCCTGTCGTACAGCCGCTACGACAGTAACTATGGCTCGGTGGCCGAGCCAGGTGTGCGCCTGGACATGAAGCAGGACCATTACGCCTTCGCCTCCGAGCTGCGTGACATGGACGGCCCGTTCACTTCGATCAAGGTCGATGCCGGCTACACCGACTACGAGCATCGTGAAATCGAAGAAGGCGAGGTCCACACCACCTTCAGGAACAAGGGCTATGAAGCACGTATCGAAGCTCGCCACCAACCGCTCGGGCCGGTAGAAGGCGTGATCGGCGCCCAGGTCAGCCGCAACGAATTCTCCGCGTTGGGCGAGGAAGCCTTCGTCCCGCACACCGACACCGACAGCCTGGCGCTGTTCATGCTGGAGCAGTGGCAAGCCACCGAGCGCCTCAACCTGAGCCTGGGTGCACGCATGGAGCACACCCGGGTCGATCCGGATGCCAAAGGCAACGAGAACTTCGCCGACGCCGACAGCGCCAGCAGTTTCAACACCTTCAGCCTGTCTTCCGGAGCGGTGTACCAGCTCGACCCGGTCTGGTCGCTGGCCGCCAACCTCGGCTACACCGAGCGCGCCCCGACCTTCTACGAGCTGTATGCCAATGGTGCCCACGTGGCCACCGGAGCCTTTGAAGTCGGCGATGCCAGCCTGAACAAGGAAAAAGCCGTTTCCGCCGACCTGGCCCTGCGTTTCGACAACGGCACCCACAAGGGCAGTGTCGGGGTGTTCTACAGCCACTTCCGCAACTACATCGGCCTGATAAGCACCGGCAACATCCGCGAGGGGCATGACCACGATCATGATGAGGATGACCACGACCATGATCACGTTCATGACCACGGCGGTTTCCCGGAGTACCAGTATCAGGGCGTGCGGGCGCGATTCTATGGCATCGAGGCCCAGGATCGCTGGCAGCTGGCCGAGAACCGTTACGGCAGCTTCGCGTTGGAAGTGTCTGGTGACTACACCCGGGCCAAGAACCTGGACAGTGGCGAGCCGCTGCCCCGCATCGCCCCGCTGCGCCTGAACAGCGGCCTGGTCTGGGAGCTGGACCGCTGGCAGGCGCGGGTCGACGTGCAACACGCTGCGTCTCAGCATCGCAAACCGGCCAACGAAACCAGCACTGATGGCTATACCACGCTAGGGGCCAGCGTTGGTTACCGCTTCGAAGTTGGCCAGAGCCAGTGGCTGGCGTTTGTGCGCGGCGAAAACCTGACGGACCAGACCGTGCGCTATGCCAGCTCGATCCTGCGCGACATCGCCCCGGCGCCGGGGCGTAGTGTGGAAGTGGGTCTGCGTACCACCTTCTGAAATCGCGGGGGCGCTTCGCGCCCCTTTCGCCGGCAAGCCCCACCGGTATTGCTTCTGCCTCAAGTGCAACGCCATCCTGTGGGAGCTGGCTTGCCGGCGATTGGGCTGCAAAGCAGCCCCCTCTGCAGCCAATTATTACCTGTCGAACAACAATCCACTGCGACAATTTGTCTTTTTTTCTTACAACTTCCCCTATATCCTCCCCGCCGCAAGCTGAATCGCTTCATCGAAACCATCTTGTCGCCATTTCCATTGAAGGGCCCGCCCTTCGATGCGCTTGCCGTTTATTCAACAATCAGAAGATAGCGCTATCTCATGCTCCAACTGCCCAAAACCTGTTACATCGGCCTAGCCCTCAGCGCCCTGGCGGCTCCCAGCAGCGCCAGCGAGATGTTCGCCAGCGATTCGCCATGGATGCTCGGCGACTGGGGTGGCACCCGCAGCGAACTGCTGGAAAAAGGCTACGACTTCACCCTCGGCTACACCGGCGAGATGGGCAGCAACCTGCATGGTGGCTACGACCACGACCGCACCGCGCGCTACAGCGACCAGTTCACCTTCGGCAGCCACCTGGACCTGGAGAAGATCCTCGGCTGGAAAGACACCGAATTCCAGCTGACCATTACCGAGCGCCACGGCGACAACATCAGCAACGACCGTATCAACGACCCGCGTGTCGGCGGCTTCACCTCGGCCCAGGAGGTCTGGGGCCGTGGCGAAACCTGGCGGCTGACGCAGATGTGGATCAAGCAGAAGTACTTCGATGGCGCACTGGATGTGAAATTCGGCCGTTTCGGCGAAGGCGAAGACTTCAACAGCTTCCCCTGCGACTTCCAGAACCTGGCCTTCTGCGGCTCGCAGGTAGGCAACTGGGTAGGTGGCATCTGGTACAACTGGCCGGTCAGCCAGTGGGCCCTGCGCGTCCGCTACAACCTCAGCGATGCGCTCTACGCCCAGGTCGGCGTGTACGAGCAGAACCCCTCCAACCTGGAGTCGGGCAACGGCTTCAAGCTCAGCGGCAGCGGCACCCAAGGCGCGGTAATGCCGATCGAACTGGTATGGAGCCCACAGGTCAATGGCCTGAAAGGGGAATATCGCGCCGGCTACTACTACAGTAATGCCAAGGCACAGGATGTTCTCAAGGACAGCAATGGCCAGCCGGCAGCCCTCAGCGGCGCCGCCTACCGCAGCAGTTCGAGCAAGCACGGCTTGTGGCTCGGCGCCCAGCAGCAGGTGACTTCGCTGGCGTCCGACCAGTCGCGTGGCCTGAGCCTGTTCGCCAACGCCACGGTGCACGACAAGAAGACCAATGCCATCGACAACTATGTTCAGGCAGGACTGGTATACAAAGGGCCATTCGACGCCCGCGCCAAGGACGACATCGGTTTCGCCCTCGCCCGCGTGCACGTCAACCCTGCCTATCGCAAGAACGCGCGTCTGGTCAACCAGGCCGCCGGCATCGACGACTATGACAACCCCGGTTTCCTGCCGGTACAGGACACCGAGTGCAGCGCCGAGCTGTATTACGGCATCCACTTGGCCGACTGGCTCACGGTACGCCCCAACCTGCAGTACATCCGCCACCCAGGCGGGGTGTCGCAAGTCGATGGCGCCCTGATCGGCGGCCTGAAGATCCAGAGCAGTTTCTAACCCCTTTCTTGACCTGACGGAGAACCTACGATGAGCACTGAAGGTGCCAACAATGGAAGCCGCTGGCTACCGCGCCTGATCGGCGCGCTGCTGTTGCTGATGGGCCTGGCCCTGCTGGCTGGCGGCATCAAGCTGAGCCAGCTGGGCGGATCGCTGTACTACCTGATCGCCGGAATCGGCTTTGCCCTGTCTGGTATCCTGCTGCTGGCCCAACGCCGCATCGCCCTGGGCCTGTACGGCCTGGTACTGCTGGGCAGCACCGCATGGGCCCTGTTCGAAGTGGGCCTGGACTGGTGGCAACTGGTGCCACGCCTGGCCATCTGGTTTGCCATCGGCGTGGTCCTGCTGCTGCCTTGGGCGCGTCGTCCACTGGTCGGCCCGGCCAGCAAGGCCAACACTGCGCTGCTCGGCGTTGCAGTGGTAGCATCTGGCGCTTGTGCCCTGGGCAGCCAGTTCACCCACCCCGGTGAAGTGTTTGGCGAACTGGGCCGCGACAGCAGCGAAATGGCCAGCGCCGCCCCGGCCATGCCCGACGGTGAATGGCAGGCCTACGGCCGCACCGAGCATGGCGACCGCTATTCGCCACTGCGCCAGATCACCCCGCAGAACGCCTACCGCCTCGAAGAAGCCTGGCGCATCCGCACCGGTGACCTGCCGACCGAAAACGACCCTGTGGAGCTGACCAACCAGAACACCCCACTGAAGGTCAACGGCATGCTCTATGCCTGCACCGCGCATAGCCGCTTGCTGGCCCTGGACCCGGACACCGGCGCGGAAATCTGGCGCTTTGATCCACAGGTCAAGAGCCCCGTCGGCACCTTCAAAGGCTTTGCCCACATGACCTGCCGTGGCGTTTCGTACTATGACGAAAACCGTTACGTCAGCCGCGACGGCAGCCCGGCACCGAAAATTACCGACGCCGGCCAAGCGGTGGCCCAGGCCTGCCCTCGCCGCCTCTACCTGCCGACTGCGGACGCCCGCCTGATCGCCATCAATGCCGACAACGGCAAGGTCTGCGAAGGCTTCGCCAACCAGGGCGTGATCGACCTCACCACCGGCATCGGCCCGTTCACCGCTGGCGGCTACTACTCCACCTCGCCAGCCGCAATCACCCGTGACCTGGTGATCATCGGTGGCCACGTCACCGACAACGAGTCGACCAACGAGCCATCCGGCGTGATCCGCGCTTACGATGTACACGATGGTCACCTGGTGTGGAACTGGGACAGCAACAACCCGGACGACACCCAGCCACTGGCCCCCGGCAAGATGTACAGCCGCAACTCGGCCAACATGTGGTCGATCGCCAGCGTCGATGAAGACCTCGGCATGATCTACCTGCCACTGGGCAACCAGACCCCGGACCAGTGGGGCGCCGACCGCACCCCGGGCGCCGAGAAGTACAGCGCCGGCGTGGTCGCACTCGACCTGGCCACCGGCAAGGCTCGCTGGAACTACCAGTTCACCCACCACGACCTGTGGGACATGGACGTCGGCAGCCAGCCGACCCTGGTCCACCTGAAGACCGACGATGGCGTGAAGCCGGCAATCATCGTGCCGACCAAGCAAGGCAGCCTGTACGTGCTCGACCGCCGCGACGGTACGCCGATCGTGCCGATCCGCGAGATCCCCACCCCTCAAGGTGCGGTGAAGGGTGACCACACCTCGCCGACCCAGGCCCGCTCCGACCTCAACCTGCTCGGCCCTGAGCTGACCGAACAGGCCATGTGGGGCGCCACGCCGTTCGACCAGATGCTGTGCCGCATCCAGTTCCGCGAACTGCGTTACGAAGGCCAATACACTCCACCGTCCGAGCAAGGCTCGCTGGTCTACCCGGGCAACGTCGGTGTGTTCAACTGGGGTAGCGTGTCGGTCGACCCGGTGCGCCAACTGCTGTTCACCTCGCCCAACTACATGGCCTTCGTGTCGAAGATGATCCCGCGTGAGCAGGTGGCCGAGGGCAGCAAGCGCGAAAGCGAGACCAGCGGCGTGCAGCCGAACACCGGCGCACCGTACGCAGTGACCATGCACCCGTTCATGTCGCCCCTGGGCGTACCGTGCCAGGCCCCGGCCTGGGGCTATGTCGCCGCCATCGACCTGTTCACCAACAAGGTGGTGTGGAAGCACAAGAACGGCACCACCCGCGACAGCACCCCGGTACCGATCGGCCTGCCGGTTGGCGTGCCGAGCATGGGCGGCTCGATCGTCACCGCTGGTGGCGTCGGTTTCCTCAGCGGCACCCTGGACCAGTACCTGCGCGCCTATGACGTGAACAACGGCAAGGAACTGTGGAAAGCCCGCCTGCCCGCGGGTGGCCAGGCCACGCCGATGACCTACACCGGTAAGGATGGCAAGCAGTACGTGCTGGTGACTGCCGGCGGGCATGGCTCGTTGGGCACCAGGATGGGCGACTACATCATCGCCTACAAACTGGCTGAGTAAAGTTGCCGAGCCCCGCCAGCGGGGCTCACTCGTTGTAGTGGCCTCATCGCCGGCAAGCCAGCTCCCACAGGTACTCCATTAGCCTTGAAAGCAGTGGGCCACCTGTGGGAGCTGGCTTGCCGGCGATAGGGCCAGAACAGGCCACCAACGATCCCCTCCCTCCTGCCATCATCTACCATTGAAACCCATCCCCCCGCGCCCCATCTAAGCACCATAGTCATTCACGCAGGTGCCCCATGAGCGACCAGCAGGATTTCCCGGAACATCCCGACGAACACAGCGAAGTCGAACACACCACACCCCAAGCCGAAACCGGCCACGC
This sequence comes from Pseudomonas sp. 13159349, assembly GCF_013305685.1. Lineage (NCBI taxonomy): Bacteria > Pseudomonadati > Pseudomonadota > Gammaproteobacteria > Pseudomonadales > Pseudomonadaceae > Pseudomonas > Pseudomonas sp. 13159349. The sequence goes on from NZ_CP045553.1 coordinate 4,728,993, forward strand.
CCTCGCCCTGCCCGGCCAGCAGCTGCCGGACAAGGTCTACGTGATCCCGATCCACAACCGTCCGTTCTTCCCGGCCCAGGTGCTGCCGGTCATAGTCAATGAAGACCCTTGGGCAGAAACCCTGGACCTGGTAGCCAAGTCGCCAGACCACAGCCTGGCCCTGTTCTTCATGGATACCCCGCCAGAAGACCACCGCCACTTCGATACCTCGGCGCTGCCGCAGTACGGCACGCTGGTAAAGGTGCACCACGCCAGCCGCGAAAACGGCAAGCTGCAGTTCGTCGCCCAGGGCCTGACCCGGGTACGCATCCGTACCTGGCTCAAGCACCACCGCCCGCCGTATCTTGTAGAGGTCGAATACCCGCGCCAGCACGCCGAGCCGACCGACGAGGTCAAGGCCTACGGCATGGCGCTGATCAACGCGATCAAGGAACTGCTGCCACTCAACCCGCTGTACAGCGAAGAGCTGAAGAACTACCTAAACCGCTTCAGCCCCAACGACCCGTCGCCGCTCACCGACTTCGCCGCCGCCCTCACTTCGGCCACCGGCAACCAGTTGCAGGAAGTGCTCGACTGCGTCCCCATGCTCAAACGCATGGAAAAGGTCCTGCCGATGCTGCGCAAAGAGGTCGAGGTCGCGCGCCTGCAGAACGAGATCTCGGCCGAAGTCAACCGGCAGATCGGCGAGCACCAGCGCGAGTTCTTCCTCAAGGAACAGCTCAAGGTCATCCAGCAGGAGCTGGGCCTGACCAAGGACGACCGCAGCGCCGACCTGGAGCAGTTCGAGCAGCGCCTCGAGGGCAAGACCCTGCCGGACCAGGCGCGCAAGCGCATCGACGAAGAGATGGGCAAGCTGGCCATCCTCGAAACCGGCTCGCCCGAATACGCCGTCACCCGCAACTACCTGGACTGGGCAACCGCCCTGCCCTGGGGTGTGTACGGCAAGGACAAGCTCGACCTCAACCACGCGCGCAAAGTCCTCGACCAGCACCACGCCGGCCTCGATGACATCAAGGAGCGCATTCTCGAGTTCCTTGCCGTGGGCGCCTGGAAAGGCGAGATCAGCGGCTCGATCGTGCTGCTGGTGGGCCCGCCCGGGGTAGGCAAGACCAGCATCGGCAAATCCATCGCCGAATCGCTCGGCCGGCCGTTCTACCGCTTCAGTGTCGGCGGCATGCGTGACGAGGCCGAGATCAAGGGCCATCGCCGCACCTACATCGGCGCCCAGCCCGGCAAGCTGGTGCAGGCCCTGAAGGACGTCGAAGTGATGAACCCGGTGATCATGCTCGACGAGATCGACAAGATGGGCCAGAGCTATCAGGGCGACCCGGCTTCAGCGCTGCTGGAAACCCTGGACCCGGAGCAGAACGTCGACTTCCTCGACCACTACCTCGACCTGCGCCTGGACCTGTCCAAGGTGCTGTTCGTGTGCACCGCCAACACCCTGGATTCGATCCCCGGGCCGTTGCTCGACCGCATGGAAGTGATCCGCCTGTCCGGCTATATCACCGAAGAGAAACTGGCCATCGCCAAGCGCCACCTGTGGCCCAAGCAGCTGGAAAAGGCTGGCGTGGCCAAGACCAGCCTCGGCATCAGCGACAGCGCCCTGCGTGCGGTGATCGAAGGCTATGCCCGCGAAGCCGGGGTACGCCAATTGGAGAAACAACTGGGCAAGCTGGTGCGCAAGGCCGTGGTCAAGCTGCTGGACAACCCCGAAGCCAAGCTGAAGATCGGCACCAAGGACCTGGAAGCTGCGCTCGGCATGCCCGTGTTCCGCAGCGAGCAGGTGCTGGCCGGCAAAGGCGTGATCACTGGCCTGGCCTGGACCAGCATGGGCGGCGCCACGCTGCCGATCGAAGCCACCCGCATCCACAGCCTCAACCGCGGCTTCAAGCTGACCGGCAAGCTGGGTGAGGTGATGAAAGAGTCGGCCGAAATCGCCTATAGCTACGTCAGCTCCAACCTCAAGCAGTTTGGTGGTGACCCAGGTTTCTTCAACGAAGCGTTCATTCACCTGCACGTGCCCGAAGGCGCCACGCCCAAGGACGGCCCAAGTGCCGGTATCACCATGGCCAGCGCCCTGCTGTCGCTGGCCCGTGACCAGGCGCCGAAGAAAGGGGTGGCCATGACTGGCGAGCTGACCCTGACCGGGCAGGTACTGCCGATTGGCGGTGTGCGCGAGAAGGTGATTGCAGCACGGCGGCAGAAGATCTTCGAGCTGATCTTGCCGGAGCCTAACCGCGGGGACTATGAAGAACTGCCGGACTACCTGCGCGAAGGCCTGACCGTGCATTTCGCCAAGCGCTTTGCCGACGTGGCCAAAGTCCTGTTCTAGCCACTCTTCGCGGGTAAACCCGCTCCCACAGGGATAGCGCAGGGCTTGAGCTCAGTGAGATCCCCGTGGGCGGGTTTACCCGCGAAAGAGCCGGCACAGGCAACACAAATCTCCTCGATCATCGGTTATCCTCAGGCCATCGCCAGCCTCCGGAGCCAACATGACCGCCCCTCGTCTGCTCGTTCCCCTGAGCTTCGCCCTGATTTCCGCCTGCGCTCAACAGCCTACGCAACCCGTCGAACTGGACGCCGAAAGCGAATGCCCGACACGCCTGCAGGTTGGCCAGGTGCTGACACTGACCCTGCCCAGCAACCCATCCACCGGCTATCGCTGGCGCGTCGAAAAACCCGCCGCCAATGTACTGCGCAGCCTTGGCCCGGAGGTGTACAGCGCTCCCGAGGAGGAAGACCTGGTCGGCAATGCCGGTGTCTCCACCTGGCGCTACCAGGCCAGCGGTACCGGCGATGGCCAGTTGGTGCTTGTGTACCAGCAGCCGTGGGCCGCAGATATTGCGCCCGTACAAACCTTCGACTGCAAGATCATCGTCCGCTAAAGGCCGCAGCTCCGTCCCGGGCAACCTGAACGGCCACTTGTTAGGGGCAGAGGCCCCTCGGCGCCCCGCCCCTTGAGCGCCGCCATGGCAAGAATCGCGGCCTTTGGCTAAAATGCGTCTCCGTTTCACCCTGTATCGAGCCCTCCCGTGAGCAAACAACCCGACCGCCTTTTCGCCCAGCCCCTGGAGCAAGTGCCCGACTTCGCCTTCAACGAGGATGTGGTGCGCGTGTTCCCGGACATGATCAAGCGCTCGGTGCCAGGCTACCCGACCATCGTCGAGAACCTCGGCGTGCTGGCCGCGCGCTTCGCCCAGCCGCACACCGCGTTGTACGACCTCGGTGCCTCGTTGGGTGCCGTTACCCAGTCGCTGCGCCGCCATGTGCGCAGTGATGGCTGCCGGGTGATTGCCGTGGACAACTCCGCGGCGATGGTCGAGCGTTGCCGCCAATACCTCACTGCCCAGGACTCGATGTTCCAGGAACTGCTGCCGGTGCAGGTGCTGGAAGCCGACATCCTGGCCCTGCCATTCGAGCCCGCCTCGGTGGTGGCGATGAACTTCACCCTGCAATTCGTCGCCCCCGACCAGCGCCTGGAACTGCTTGGCCGCATCCGCCAGGCGCTTTTGCCCGGTGGTGCGCTGATCCTCTCGGAAAAACTGCGCTTCGCCGATGCGGAACAGCAGGACCTGCTCAATGAACTGCACCTGGACTTCAAACGTGCCAATGGCTACAGCGAACTGGAAATTGCCCAGAAGCGCAGCGCCATCGAGAACGTGATGAAGCCCGACACCCTCGAAGCCCACCAGGCGCGCCTGCGCGCAGCCGGTTTCTCGAAGGTGGTGCCCTGGTTCCAATGCCTTAACTTCGCCTCGTTGATTGCCCTGCCATGATCGATCTGTCCCCCCTAGTCCGCCGCCTGGCGGGCACGCCCCTGGCTTCCTGGTCGCAAGGCCTGCAAGCGCAACTGGAAGCCAAGCTGGAGAAGGGCCACGGTGACCTCGACCGCTGGCGCGGTGCGCTGGAAGCCCTGCCCGCCCTGCAGCCGAGCGAAGTCGACCTGGTCAACGGGCTGCGCCTGGACTGCGATTGCGACGACGCGACCCGCGCGCAGATGCATCAGGCACTAATGGGACTGTCGCCCTGGCGCAAAGGCCCCTTCGACCTGTTCGGCGTGCATGTGGACACCGAATGGCGTTCAGACTGGAAATGGTCGCGGGTTGGCCCGCACCTGGACCTCAAGGGCAAGCGCGTGCTCGACGTGGGCTGCGGCAACGGCTACTACCAGTGGCGCATGCTCGGTGCCGGTGCCGACATGGTGATTGGCGTCGATCCCAACTGGCTGTTCTTCTGCCAGTTCCAGGCCGTCCAGCAATACCTGCCAGAGCTGCCCGCCTGGCACCTGCCGTTCGCCCTGGAAGACCTGCCGGCCAACCTTGAAGGTTTCGACACGGTGTTTTCCATGGGGGTGTTCTATCACCGCCGCTCGCCCATCGAGCACCTGCTGGCGCTGAAGGACTGCCTGGTAAAAGGCGGGGAACTGGTGCTGGAAACCCTGGTGATCGAGGGTGACGAAAACCAGGTGCTGGTACCTGAGGACCGCTATGCACAGATGCGCAACGTCTGGTACCTGCCGTCGGTACCGGCCTTGGAGCGCTGGTTGCGCCGCGCCGGTTTCAGCGATGTGCGATGCGTCGACGTGAGCGTGACCAGCGTCGAGGAACAGCGCAGCACCGAGTGGATGCGCTACCAGTCGTTGGGCGACTTCCTTGACCCGAACGACCACAGCAAGACCATCGAAGGCCTGCCGGCTCCACGCCGCGCCACCCTGCTGGCACGCAAATGAAAAAGGCGCCCGGTTGGGCGCCTGAATACACCCGCGCCGAGGAGCTGTCGCGGCGCAGGTGTTGTTACCTCAATCCTTGGCCAACTCGCGGGCCTTCTCCTGTGCCTTGCGCTCACGCTCTGCGACGGCCTGTTGCTTGTCGCCGTACAGGCGCTGCTGGTCTTCGCGGAACGCTTGCCAGAATTGTTTCGAACGTTCCGCACCGCCCTCGGCGTGAACACTGGCGCTGCCCAGGGCAAGGGTGGCCAACAGCAGGAATTTGGTCAGGTTCATCGTGGTTGCCTCGTGATAGCCGATCAGATACGGCCATCCTAGCGAGGGCCAGCTAACGGCAAGGTGAGGCGGGGATTACAGTCTTGCAATGTGGCCTTGTTTCGCCTGTTAGGGCCCTATCGCCGGCAAGCCAGCTCCCACAGGATCACCACAGGTCTTGGAAACTGTGCAGTACCTGTGGGAGCTGGCTTGCCGGCGATAGGGCCCTAACAGACAGCCAGATAACGGCAGCATTACAAATCCGTTATCTGCGCCGCGCGCCTTTTCGCATGCCGTAACATCCCGCTCCTTGACCCTGATGCCACTACAGGGTCGAGAATCGCCCCCCTTTCATCACACCGAGCCCACCCATGCGTCTACTGATCATCGAGGACGAACTGCGCACCGCCGACTACCTGCAGCAGGGCCTGCGCGAGAACGGCTACGTGGTCGACTGCGCCCACACCGGCACCGATGGCCTGCACCTGGCCCGCCAGCAGCCCTACGACCTGGTCATCCTCGACGTCAACCTGCCCGAGCTCGATGGCTGGTCCGTGCTGCAGCGGCTGCGCGCCGAATCGGCCACGCGCATCATGATGCTGACCGCCCATGGCCGCCTGGCCGACCGGGTCAAGGGCCTGGACCTGGGTGCCGACGATTACCTGCTCAAACCTTTCGAGTTCCCGGAACTGCTGGCCCGTATCCGCAGCCTGCTGCGCCGCAACGACCAGCAACTGCAGCCCAGCACCCTGCGCGTCGCCGATCTGGAGCTGGACCCCGGCCGCCACCGCGCCTACCGCGCCGGGCAGCGTATCGACCTGACCGCCAAGGAATTCGCCCTGCTGCACCTGCTGATGCGTCAGACCGGCGAGGTGCTGTCGCGCACCCAGATCATCTCGCTGGTGTGGGACATGAATTTCGACTGCGACACCAATGTGGTCGAGGTTTCGATCCGGCGCCTGCGGGCCAAGATCGACGACCCGTTCGACAACAAGCTGATCCATACCCTGCGTGGCGTCGGCTACGTGCTCGAGGCACGCTTTTGAAAAACGCCAGCCTGTCACTGCGCCTGGGCCTGAGCGTGACGCTGATGGGCGCCGCACTGGTGCTGCTGCTGGCCTGCCTGGCCGTGTTCGCCCTCGATCACGAACTGGACAGCCGCGCACGCAAGGACCTGGCGCGCAAGATGCTGCAGGTCGAGCACAACCTGCGCGTCGACCTGCGTAGCGAAGACCTGGGCAGCCGCGCCCATCCCTTGCTCGACCTGGTGATGGGGCATGACAACCTCAGCCTCAGCGTGCTGGCCCTCGAAGGCCGCCACCCGCACCTGCTCAGCCTGGGGCCAGCGCTGGAATCACAGGTAGGCGATCTGCGCACCGATGCCCGTCTGGCCTTTCATGCGTGGCGCGACAGCAATGGCAACCAGATACTCACCGCGACCCGGCTGATGCGCCTGCGCGACGACACCCCGGTCAAGGTGATGATGTCGCTCAACCGTGCCGACGACAACGCCCTGCTGCAGGCCTATCTGCATTCCACCTTGCTCGCGTTGCCGTTGCTGCTGTTGCTGATCGGGGCCGGTGCCTGGTGGCTGATGCAGCGCGGCCTGAGGCCACTGCGGCACTTCCGGCGCATTGCCGGGCGGGTGTCGGCCCAGGACCTGCAACATCGCCTTCCCGCTACCGGCCTGCCGCTGGAGCTGGCAGAGCTGGCCAGCAGCATCAACGTGATGCTCGACCGCCTCGATCAGGGCGTCAGCCAGCTGTCGCAGTTCTCCGATGATCTGGCTCATGAACTGCGCACACCGTTGAGCAACCTGATGGGCAAGGCGCAAGTGACGCTGGCCCGCGAACGGGACAACGCGAATTACCGCGAAGTGCTGGAAGACAGCATCGAAGAACTGACCCGGCTCAACCGCATCATCAATGACATGCTGTTTCTCGCCCAGGTCAGCCAACCCCAGGCCCAGGTCGCGCTCAAGCCCATGGCATTGGCCGACGAGACGGCGCGGGTTGTCGAGCTGTTTGCGTTCAGTGCCGAGCTGAAAGGGGTTGAGTTGCGTGTGCAAGGCTGGGGGACGGCGCAGGGTGATCGGCTGATGTTTCAGCGGGCACTGTCGAACCTGTTGAGCAATGCCATTCGGCACTGCCCGGATGGCAAGCCTGTGGAACTACGTATCGAGCGCGTGGGCAGCGAAGTCAGGCTTTCGGTGGAAAACCAGGGGCCTGGTATTGCTGAAGAACACCAGTCGCGCTTGTTCGAGCGGTTTTACCGGGTGGGCTCGGGGCGCTCGCGGCTGGAGGGAGGGACCGGGTTGGGGCTGGCGATCGTGAAATCGATCATGCAGTTGCATGGCGGGCGGGTCGAGGTCAGCAGCAGGCCCTTGGGGCCTACCCGGTTTACCCTTGTGTTTCCTGCCGAGTAATACATCGCTTGTGCCGGCCTCTTCGCGGGTAAACCCGCTCCCACAGGGATTGCACAAGCCTCAAGGCCTGTGGGGTACCTGTGGGAGCGGGTTTACCCGCGAAGAGGCCGGTACAGGCGACCAACGATTAGCGCGAAGCCGCCACGATCAGCGCCTTCATCTCGGCCACAGCGGCCTTGAAGCCGACGAACAGCGCATGCGCCACCAGCGCATGACCGATGTTCAGCTCATTGATGCCCTTGATCGCCGCCACCGCCTCCACGTTGTGGTAGTGCAGCCCGTGGCCAGCATTGACGATCAACCCCTGCCCCACGCCAAACGCCACGCCATCGACGATACGCTTGAGCTCCTCGGCCACTTCGGTCGGGGTTTCGGCATCGGCGTAACGCCCGGTGTGCAGTTCGATGGCAGGCGCGCCAACGCGACGCGACGCCTCGATCTGCCGCTCGTCGGCATCGATGAACAGCGACACTTCGGCACCGGTACGCGACAGGCGCTCAACCGCAGCCTTGATCCGTGCCTCCTGGCCCGCCACGTCAAGGCCGCCTTCGGTGGTCAGTTCCTGACGGGTTTCGGGTACCAGGCAGATGTGCGCCGGGCGGATCTTCTCGGCAAAGGCCATCATCTCTTCGGTGACGCCCATCTCGAAGTTCATGCGCGTCTGCAGCACGTCCTTCAGCAGCACCACATCACGCTCCTGGATGTGCCGGCGGTCTTCACGCAGATGCACGGTGATGCCATCGGCGCCCGCTTCCTCGGCATCCAGGGCAGCCTTGACCGGATCGGGGTAACGCGTGCCCCGGGCCTGGCGCAGGGTCGCCACGTGGTCGATGTTTACGCCGAGAAGCATGCGGTTGCTGTGAGTCACGAAAGGCTCTCCTGAAGATTGAGCCCCACAGCATACGTCGTGATCAGCGCTTGCGAAACAGTTCGCGGCTGACCAGTGGTTTTGCCCCCAGGTGAACCGCCAGTGCCTGGCGCATCAGGCGCTTGGCGGCGAGCAAGGCACCTGGGGCATCCCAGTCGGCTTCGGCCAGGGCCAGCAGTTCGGTGCCGCGGAACAGCCCGGGTTGCACCAGCTCGACCCGCTCCAGGCCGGCGTCCACACGCAAGCGGTACAGGCCATCGACCGCGATCGCTTGGTCATTGACGTCGTGGTGCAACGAAAACGCGTAACCGAGCTCGTCCAGCAGCCGCCATTCGAAGGAGCGCAGCAGCGGCTCCAGCGGGCGACCGGCGGCCAAGGCTTGCAAGGTCAGGGTGTAGTGCTCGAACAGCGCCGGGAAAGGCGCTTCGGCGGGCAGCAGGCGCATGAGCAGTTCGTTGAGGTACAACCCGCTGAACAGGGCATCGCCATGCAGCCAGGCGGCGATGCCAGCGCTGTCCATGCGACCGACATTCTTCAGCTCGCCACGCCCGCGCAGCTCCAGTTCCAGCGGCACGAACGGCCGCACCAGGCTGCCACCCTTGCCACGCGCACGGCGCAGCACGGCACGCATGCGGCCCTGCGGGGTGAAGAAGTCCACCAGCGCGCTGGTTTCCTTGTAGGCACGACTGTGCAGCACGTAGGCTGGCTGGCCGACAGGTTGTTCCATGGAAGATCACTGGCTCCCTGTGGCTCGGTAAACTGCATATTGGGGCTGCTCTGCAGCCCATCGCCGGCAAGCCAGCTCCCACAGGTACGGCGCATGGCTTGAAGTCGATGCGATCGGGGTGGGAGCCGGCTTGCCGGCGATGGGCCGCACCGCGGCCCCAATAGTATTGCTTAGAGGTCGCCGTAGCCCAGCGAGCGGAGGGCGCGCTCGTCATCGGACCAGCCGCCTTTCACCTTGACCCACAGGTTGAGCATGACCTTGGAGTCGAACAGCACCTCCATGTCCTTGCGCGCCTCGGAGCCGATGCGCTTGATGCGCTCGCCCTTGTCGCCAATGATGATCTTCTTCTGGCCATCGCGCTCGACCAGGATCAGCGCGTGGATGTGCAGCACGTGGCCCTGCTGCTTGAATTCTTCAATTTCCACGGTGATCTGGTACGGCAATTCCGCACCCAGCTGGCGCATGATCTTTTCGCGCACCAGTTCGGCGGCCAGGAAGCGGCTGCTGCGGTCGGTGATCTGATCTTCGGGGAAGAAGTGCTCGTTCTCGGGCAGGTGCTTGGCGATCTGTGCTTCCAGCGCCTGCAGGTTGTGCCCCTGCTGCGCGGAAATAGGCATCACTTCGGCGTTCGGCAACTGCTCCTGGAGCCATTGCAGGTGCGGGATCAGTTCGGCCTTCTCTTCCATGCGGTCGGTCTTGTTGACCGCGATGATCAGTGGGCCCGTCACGTACTGCACGCGCTCCAGCACCAGTTGGTCCTCGTCGGTCCATTTGGTGCGGTCGACCACGAAGATCACCACGTCGACGTCCTTCAGGGCCGCCGAGGCATTGCGGTTCATGTAGCGGTTCAAGGCCTTGTCATTGGCCTTGTGCATACCGGGGGTATCGACGTAGATCGCCTGCACGTCACCCTCGGTCTTGATGCCGAGCATGTTGTGACGGGTGGTCTGCGGCTTGCGCGAGGTGATCGCCAGCTTCTGGCCGAGGATGTGGTTGAGCAGGGTCGACTTGCCCACGTTCGGGCGGCCGACAATGGCCACGTAGCCGCAGCGGGTCGGGTTGCTATCAGTCATTGCCATTCTCCACGCCCAGGGCGATCAGTGCAGACGCGGCGGCGACTTGCTCGGCGATACGCCGGCTAACGCCCTGGCCACGGCTCTTGTTGTTCAGCAGCACCACTTCGCATTCGACGAAGAAGGTCCGGCAGTGCGGTTCGCCCTGGATATCCACCACTTCGTAACGCGGCAGCTCACAGCTGCGCGACTGCAGGAACTCCTGCAGGCGGGTTTTCGGGTCCTTGTTGGTATCAACCAGGGTCAGGCCTTCGAATTCATCGGCCAGCCAGGCCAGCACGCGCTCCCGGGCCGTTTCCATGTCGGCGTCCAGGTAGATGGCGCCAATCAGCGCCTCCAGGGCGTCGGCCAGGATCGACTCGCGGCGGAAGCCACCGCTCTTGAGCTCCCCCGAGCCCAGGCGCAGGTGATCGCCCAGGTCGAAACCACGGGCCAGGCGGGCCAGGGTCTCACCCTTGACCAGGCGCGCGCGCAAGCGCGACAGCTGGCCTTCGCGGGCCTGCGGGAAGCGCTCGAACAGCGCTTCGCCGGCGACGAAGTTGAGAATGGCGTCACCGAGAAACTCCAGGCGCTCATTGTTGCGCCCGGCGTAGCTGCGATGGGTCAGTGCCAGGAGCATCTGGTCCTGGTTCTTGAAGGTATAACCGAGCTTTCGCTCCAGACGGGCAAGGGGAGCACTCATGCAGCCACCCGTTCGTTGTTCAACGCGTTGTTCAAATCAACATCCTGAAAGACTGTTTGGCTGTGGCCCGCCGCGATGTGCGACGAATCTCCCGATCCCTGAGAACACAGCCTATGTCAGAAATGCATTCGGCGCTGCCTGCAGGCCAGCGCCGATGGGTATCAATGGATCAGACCGACCCGCGACAGGTTGGGCAGGTGGCTGAGCTTGGGCTCTGGCCAGCTCATCCACACCGCGAAGGCCTTGCCGACGATGTTCCGGTCGGGAACCATGCCGTGCAGTTCCTTCGGGATGTTCGGGTCATCCCAGTAACGGCTGTCGTTGGAGTTGTCGCGGTTGTCGCCCATCATGAAGTAATGGCCTGCTGGCACGGTCCATTGCTGGTCCGGCGGCATGCGATAACGGCTCATTTCCTTGCGAATCAGGTGTTCGGCCTCGCCGAGCTTTTCCTTGTACAGCTCGGCGCTGCCCAAAGTGCCCGGCTCGGTGCCCACCAGTTGCTCGGCAATCGGCTGGCCGTTGACGAACAACCGCTTGTCGCTGGTGTAGCGCACCTGGTCGCCCGGCAGGCCGACCACACGCTTGATGTAGTTGACGTTCGGGTCGCTAGGGTAGCGGAACACCATCACATCACCGCGTTGCGGGTCACCCACCTCGATGACCTTCTTGTCGATCACCGGCAGGCGAATGCCGTACGAGAACTTGTTCACCAGGATGAAGTCGCCCACTTCCAGGGTCGGTTTCATCGACCCCGAAGGGATCTGGAACGGCTCGACCAGGAACGAACGCAGCACCAGCACGATGAACAGCACCGGGAAGAACGACTTGCCGTACTCGACCAGCAACGGCTCTTTGCCCAGGCGCTCGACCACCGCCATCTCGGGCTGGCTGACGCTGCCCTGGTAGTTGGCGATTGCCGCACGCCGGCGCGGGGCCAGGAACAGCAGGTCGATCAAGCCCAGCAGGCCGCAGACGAAGACGGCGATGACTAGCAACAGCGGGAAATTTAGCGACATAGGACCTAGCTATCCAACCTGAGCACGGCGAGGAAGGCTTCCTGTGGAATTTCCACGTTACCCACCTGTTTCATGCGTTTCTTACCGGCCTTCTGCTTCTCCAGCAGCTTCTTCTTACGGCTGACGTCGCCACCGTAGCACTTGGCCAGTACGTTCTTTCTGAGCGCCTTGACGGTTGTCCGCGCAATGATCTGGCCGCCGATAGCTGCCTGGATCGCCACGTCGAACATCTGCCGAGGGATCAGTTCCTTCATCTTTTCGGTCAACGCACGGCCCTTGTAGGCCGCGTTGTCGCGGTGCACGATCAATGCCAGGGCATCGACCTTGTCGCCGTTGATCAGTACGTCCAGCTTGACCAGATTGGCCGACTGGTAGCGATCGAAATGATAGTCCAGCGAAGCATAGCCGCGGCTGGTGGACTTGAGGCGGTCGAAGAAGTCCAGCACCACTTCGTTCATCGGCAGGTCGTAGCGCACCTGCACCTGGCTACCGAGGAACTGCATGTCGCGCTGCACGCCACGCTTCTCGATGCACAGGGTGATGACGTTGCCCAGGTGCTCCTGCGGCACCAGGATGGTGGCGGTGACGATCGGCTCGCGGAAATCGGCGACCGCCGAGACGTCCGGCAGCTTCGACGGGTTGTCGACGGTGATGGTCTCGCCGGTTTTCAGTTCCAGCTCATAGATCACGCTTGGCGCGGTGGTGATCAGGTCCAGGTCGTATTCGCGCTCCAGGCGCTCCTGGATGATCTCCATGTGCAGCATGCCGAGGAAGCCGCAACGGAAGCCGAAGCCCAGGGCGTCGGAGCTTTCCGGCATGTATTGCAGCGACGAGTCGTTCAGGGTCAGCTTCTGCAGCGCATCGCGGAAGTCCTCGAAGTCGTCGGAGCTGACCGGGAACAGGCCGGCGTAGACCTGCGGCTGAATCTTCTTGAAGCCTGGCAGCACTTCGACCTCAGGGGTCGCGGACAGGGTCAGGGTGTCACCGACCGGGGCACCGTGGATGTCCTTGATGCTGGCGATGATGAAGCCCACTTCGCCGGCCTTCAGGTCGGCGGTCTGGGTGTGCTTCGGGGTAAATACGCCCACGCTGTCGACCAGGTGCACCTTGCCGGTGGACTTGACCAGGATCTTGTCGCCTTTCTTGACGCGACCGTGTCGCACGCGCACCAGCGAGACCACACCCAGGTAGTTGTCGAACCAGGAGTCGATGATCAGCGCCTGCAGCGGCGCCTCGATATCGCCTTCCGGCGCGGGAATGGTCTGCACCAGGCGCTCGAGCACCTCGTCCACGCCCATGCCACTCTTGGCACTGCAGGCCACGGCGTCGGTGGCGTCGATGCCGATGATCTTCTCGATCTCGTCCTTGACGCGATCCGGATCGGCCTGGGGCAGGTCCATCTTGTTCAGTACCGGCATGACCTCAAGGCCCTGCTCGATGGCGGTATAGCAGTTAGCCACGGACTGGGCCTCGACGCCCTGGCCGGCATCCACCACCAGCAGCGCGCCCTCACAGGCCGCCAGCGAACGCGAGACTTCGTAGGTGAAGTCGACGTGGCCAGGAGTATCGATGAAGTTCAGCTGGTAGACCTTGCCGTCCTGCGCCTTGTAGTTGAGCGTGACGCTGTGGGCCTTGATGGTGATACCGCGCTCACGCTCCAGGTCCATGGAATCGAGCACCTGGGCTTCCATCTCGCGTGCCGACAGGCCACCGCACATCTGGATGAAACGGTCGGCCAGCGTCGACTTGCCATGGTCGATGTGGGCGATGATGGAGAAATTGCGGATATGACTCAAATCACTCACGGGTCAACACTCGAAAAGGCTGCGAGCCGGACGCCCGCCGAAAAATAGCCGGGAATTGTACCTTAAGCCGCAGCAGGCCGCCACGCCATCCGGCCGTTGGTGAACACGGTTGCCTGACAGAGGTGCTACCTGACATTTCTGCCAGTACTCACCGCATCGGGAGTCGACCATCCTTGCAAATCTCTCGACCAAGGTGACCAGCATGCCCGAACAACACATGACACCGGGGGATTACGACCCTGCATTTGGAATGAATGGCAGGGCCGAGCTCCCTTCGTTCCATGGCGCTTCAATAGGCCGAAACCTGACTGGCATGGCGCTACAAGGGAGCAGCCTGCTTGTCAGCGCGCTTGCCTTTGACTCCTCCGGGGGGCGTCATTTTGCCCTGACCCGCTTTACCGCAAACGGTTCAGTTGACAACGACTTTGCACAGGGCGGCGTAATAGTTGGCCGTTACGTGCTTGACGAGCATGCATCGACTGAAGCGCTAACGGTACTGGCTGACCAACGCTTCACAGTGCTGGGATGGAGTGCCCCTACCTCGAACCTGCTGGCAAAGCCCAGGCTCACCTGTTACGACCGCGATGGCCGAGGAGGTGAACACCAGCTCCTGAGCGTGCCGCCGGATATGGGCATGGTGATTGGTAGCGGTCGCCTTACAAGCGATGGGCCATACCTCATGGTTTCCCTGAACCTCCAAAAGGCTCAAGGCGCGCGTTCCACGATGGCCAGGGTGTACCTGCGGGAACACTCCGGCCAGCCAGCAGCAGGGCTTCAGGAATTCATCGATATTTTACCGGACGCAGGCCAAATTGCTGTCGCCGGAATCGTTCAGTTGCCTGACGGGTTCGTGGTCAGCGGAACCCGCTCGCAGCAGGGGCAGCCCGCAGAAAGCTTTCTCGCTCGCTACCGCCACGACGGCGAACTGGATTCAGCCTTCGGTGAAGGCGGCACAGTGTATTTCCGGGCTGCGGGTTTCACTACCGAACTCAACGCGCTGCTAGCCAGGCCGGAAGGACAGCTGCTGGTCGCCGGTAAAGCGACAACCGGAGACAATTCATCACAAGCATTGCTCTGGCAGTTCGATGCCAGTGGCGCGAAGGACCCGACATTTAACGGCGGTGCACCGATACTGGACGACTCAGGTCTGACAGATTGGTGTGCAGTGGCCATCGATGAGCAACATCGGCTGTTTGCGTTCGGCCTGGGCAGGAGCCTGGAAAACCGTCGCTTTCTTGCGGATGGCTCCATTGATACATCCTTCCGACCGATCAATGATCTCGTCGGCATACCCGATGCCATGACTTGCCTGGATAACGGGCAGCGCACTGTGATCGGTTTCAACTCAACCGCAGTTGCTGGATACCTCGGCACGTTGATGTCCATTTTCAACTGAGCCCCCCCCTGAATGACAAAGCCCGGCGCTCACGCACCGGGCTTGTCAAGCCGGACAATGCCTGCGAAGGCAACTACACCTTATTCAGCCAGCTTGAAAGTAATGAAGCTTGCACGGCCCTGACGCAGTACGCGCATCGACACCGAACGGTTCTTCGGCAGTTCCTTGGCGATTTCGGTGAATTCCTTGGCCGAACCGATAGCCTGGTTGTTCAGGTGACTGATCACATCACCCGGACGCAGGCCGATCATCGCGGCCGGGCCATCCTGAACTTCCTTGATGACCACACCACCCTTGAGTTCGAGGGCTTTCTTCTGTTCGGCGGTCAGGTCGGCAACCGAGACGCCCAGGCGGTTGCTGCTACGCTCGGCGCTGCCTTCGGCGCCGGTACCGATGTCGGCATCTTCGTCGGGCAGTGCGCCAACGCTGATGTCGAGGTTCTGGCGCTTGCCGTTGCGGATGATCTCCAGTTTGGCCTTTTCGCCATCCTTGAGGCTGCCGACCAGATGCGGCAGGTCGGCCGACATGATGATCGGCTGGCCGTTCATGCTCAGGATCACGTCACCCACCTGCAGGCCGCCCTTGGCTGCAGGGCCGTTTTCCAGCACCTGTGCCACCAGGGCACCGGCCGGCTTGTCCAGGCCGAACGATTCAGCCAGGTCCTTGTTGACCTCCTGGATCACCACGCCCAGCCAGCCGCGGCTGACCTTGCCGTCTTTCTTCAGCTGGTTGGAGACATCGATCGCCACATCGATCGGGATGGCGAACGACAGGCCCATGAAACCGCCGGAACGGGTGAAGATCTGCGAGTTGATACCCACCACTTCGCCATTCATGTTGAACAGCGGGCCGCCGGAGTTGCCCGGATTGATGGCAACGTCCGTCTGGATGAACGGTACGTAGGTGTCGTTGGGCAGGGTGCGACCCTTGGCGCTGACGATACCTTTGGTCACCGAATGGTCGAAGCCGAACGGCGAACCGATGGCCAGTACCCACTCGCCCACCTTGAGCTTCTCGGAATCACCCAGTTTGACGGTCGGCAGGTTCTTGCCCTCGACCTTGAGCAGGGCCACGTCGGTGCGCGGGTCGGTGCCGACCAGTTTGGCCTGCAGCTCGCTGCGGTCCGACAGGCGGACGATGATCTCGTCGGCATCGGCTACCACGTGGTTGTTGGTCAGTACATAGCCATCACTGGAAATGATGAAGCCCGAACCCAGCGACTGGGCCTCGCGCTGGCGGTCGCCACGCGGTGAGCGCGGTTGCTGCGGCATGTTGCGCTCGAAGAACTCGCGGAACATCGGCGGCAGGCCTTCCAGGTCGGGCATCTGCCCGGCGGCCATGCGGCGGTCCGGCAGTTTCTGCTTGGTACTGATGTTGACCACGGCTGGCGAGGCCTGCTCGACCAGGGTAGTGAAGTCCGGCAGGGCTTCCTCGGCCTGGGCGCTGAGCACCTGGCCGAGCATCAGCACGGCGGCGAACATCGATAGGTAGGATTTCAAGCGTGGTATTGACATACGGCTCCCGTCACAACGAGCGGTAGTTTAGAAAGGCCCCTGCACAAAACAGGAAAGGCCAGACTCCTAGAAGCCTGACCTATAGAAAATTTGCCGATGGATTGCAAATGACAATGCTTTAATTTCATTTCAGCGGCATGTCCGCACGCCTTGGCATGGCCTGCACGCCATGCCCGCAAATGCACGCCATCACTGGCGCGCCTGGCCATCCTGGGGGCGCATCGACAGCGCCACACGCTCTGCGGTACCCAGCGGAATCTCGCCGACCACAGTGACCATGACCTTGCCTTTGGGCGTGTTCAGCCGACGCGAGACCGCCGAGGTCGGGCCAAGCTGGGTGCGCATGTCGGTCCCGCCCTCATCCTTTACCGGCTCGAGGAACACCGAGAAGCGCGCCAGGCCATCGTCATACATCAGGCTGCTGACCGTGCTGTCATTCTTGGGGTCGCGGCGTACCGAGCTGTTGACCAGCTCGAAGCCGGGCGGCAGCCAGTCCGAACGCCAGCCGGCGACCGTGTCATTGGCGGCAGCAGCCACATGCTGCACCGGCTTGCATGCAGCACTGGCGCGCAGGTCATCATCGCTGGGTGCGTCAGTATCGAGACGGGTCATCTGGAAGCGCTCCAGCAACTGCCCCTTGTCGTTGATCATCAACGAGCGCAGCGGCAGGCCAGTAGTGCGGTCCAGGTGCAATTCGAAGGCATAGCGGTGCTGGTCGCGCGGGGTGAGCGTCACGATCACGGCATCGCGTCCGGCGACCCGCGACCTGCCCGCCACGCTCAAGTCATACCAGCCCATCAGTTTCAGCGGATCAAGTACACGCTGCGTAGTGTTCGGGGGCGTCGTCACTCCACTGACCAAGGCCCCGCTGACGCACTCCACCTTGCCATCCACGCGCACGATCTCCTGAGCGGCACCATCGAGCTGCAACAGCCGCTCGCTGACCTTGCCGTCGTCGACCCTGTGCCAGATCTCGTGGGAAGAGAAACTGCCGTTCCGTTCGTAGACAAAAGAGCCTTGGTAGCTCTGCTTTTGCTCGGCCTGTGCCAGCTTGCTCAGCCACTCGCTCGCCTCGGGCGAAGAATTGGCCGCCAATGCTGGCACCGTCACGCAGCTGCCAATCAGCAGCGACAGGAGAGGTAGCGCGCGCATGATCCTCCTTACTTAACGGTTTTCCAGGCTGGCGGCGCGGGCATACGGCAATGCGGTTTCAGTGCCCTTGAGCGCAGATTCCTGGGCATGCTGGCGCAGGTAGCCTGGCAGACGCTGATCCCAGCCGGCCTGGTTCTGCAGCACGCCGTTGGCCATCGGCCCGGTCGGTTGCTCACTGCTCTCACTATAGCCTGCCAAAACGGCAGGGCCTTGTGCTTGTGGCACACTCAGGCCTTGCTGGGCAGGTTGCTGGGCAGCAAGCTCGGCGCCAGTGATCTCGTCCTGGTTGTACATGCGCACACCGGCCAGCACCGCTACGGTGACCGAAGCAGCTACCGCCAGGCGGCCAATGCTGCGCCATGGCCCTTTCTTGACCTTGGCCGGCACGGCTTCGTCAGCCAGCGCTGCAGACACCGCCGAGGCGATATCCAGGTTAGGCAGCAGCAGCTCCTTGTGCATGGCTGCGCGGGCTACCTGGTAACGCGACCAGGTGGCACGGGTTTCAGCATCGTCTACGGCGTTCAACACACGACGCAGTTCAAGCTCGTCCGCTTCGTTATCCATCACCGCGGACAGCGATTCCTGCAAAGCTTCACGACTCATGGCGGTTCCTCTCTTGGCTGTCGCCGCTGTCTCAGGTTTCCTGCAGCAAAGGTTGCAGGGCTTTGTCTATTGCCTCCCGAGCGCGGAAGATTCGAGAGCGCACGGTACCCACCGGACATTGCATGACACTGGCAATGTCTTCGTAACTCAGCCCATCGAACTCGCGCAGGGTCAGCGCCGTGCGCAGGTCTTCAGGCAGTTGCTGGATGGTGCGATGGACAGTGCCTTCGATTTCATCCCGCAACAACGAGCGCTCTGGGGACTCGAGATCCTTGAGACCATGATCGCCGTCGTAAAACTCCGCATCCTCGGAGCTCACATCACTGTCTGGCGGCCGTCTTCCACGGGACACCAGGTAGTTCTTCGCCGTGTTGATGGCGATGCGGTACAGCCACGTATAGAACGCACTGTCTCCGCGGAAGTTGCCAAGCGCACGGTAGGCCTTGATGAAGGCTTCCTGTGCTACATCCTGGGCCTCGTGGGTGTCGTGAACGAACCGCACGATCAACCCGAGAATCTTGTGCTGATACTTCAGCACCAACAGATCGAACGCTCGCCTGTCACCACGCTGAACGCGCTCGACAAGCTGCTGATCCTCTTCCTGGGTTAGCATGAACACTCCTCAGTGAACTCGAAGGAGCGTTGCATCAGCCATCGTTCAGGCTTGCAACCATAGACTCGGGCTTTGCGCAAAAGTTCTCCCCTCCAAGCAAGTTTCCTGCAGCCCTTGGTCGGCTTGCACGAAAGACGCGGCACGGTCACGGCCGGCTACGTCGATAATCAGGTTTCGAGTACGCAGGGACAGCCCGGACAGGCCTGCCGCCCTGCGTCGCCGCGGCAAGTTGTGGCGCGTGGGCAGCCTTCATAGGATTTCCGGCCATGTCGGAAAGTTCCCACAAAGGTTGTCGCGACCAGGCAAGTGGCATGGAAATTGGCCACCCGGGGCTGCTATAAAGGCAACCCGGCCAGCTTTTACGATAGTTTCACAATGCCATCGGCGCGTGACTATTGTGCCGCGCCCCTTCCAAAGAATACTAGTGTCCCGACATGAGCCAACAATTCCAACATGATGTCCTGGTGATCGGCAGCGGTGCCGCCGGTCTCAGCCTGGCACTGAACCTCCCCAGCCACCTTCGAGTCGCCGTACTCAGCAAGGGCGACCTGGCCAACGGCTCGACCTTCTGGGCCCAGGGCGGTGTCGCGGCGGTGCTGGACAATACCGATACCGTGCAGTCGCATGTCGAGGACACCCTCAATGCCGGCGGCGGCCTTTGCCATGAAGACGCCGTGCGCTTTACCGTCGAGCACAGCCGCGAGGCCATCGAGTGGCTGATCGAGCAAGGCGTGCCCTTTACCCGCGACGAGCACTACAGCGTCGACGACGGCGGCTTCGAG
Organism: Pseudomonas sp. 13159349; assembly: GCF_013305685.1. Taxonomy (NCBI): domain Bacteria; kingdom Pseudomonadati; phylum Pseudomonadota; class Gammaproteobacteria; order Pseudomonadales; family Pseudomonadaceae; genus Pseudomonas; species Pseudomonas sp. 13159349. Next base: position 4,748,633 of record NZ_CP045553.1, read on the forward strand.
TTCCACCTGACCCGCGAAGGCGGCCATAGCCACCGGCGCATCATCCACGCCGCCGACGCCACCGGCGCAGCCATCTTCACCACGCTGCTGGAGCAGGCCCGCAAACGCCCGAATATCCAGTTGCTGGAGCAGCGCGTGGCGGTCGACCTGATCACCGAACGCCGCCTCGGCCTGCCCGGCGAGCGCTGCCTGGGAGCCTACGTGCTCGACCGCAACACCGGCGAGGTGGACACCTTCGGTGCGCGCTTCACCGTGCTGGCCACTGGCGGTGCGGCCAAGGTGTACCTGTATACCAGCAATCCCGACGGTGCCTGCGGCGACGGCATCGCCATGGCTTGGCGGGCTGGCTGCCGGGTGGCGAACCTGGAGTTCAACCAGTTTCACCCGACTTGCCTGTACCACCCACAGGCCAAGAGCTTCCTGATCACCGAAGCCCTGCGTGGCGAAGGTGCCCTGCTGCGCCTGCCCAATGGCGAACGCTTCATGCCACGCTTCGACCCGCGCGAAGAACTGGCGCCGCGCGACATCGTGGCCCGCGCCATCGACCACGAGATGAAGCGCCTGGGCGTGGACTGCGTATACCTGGATATCACCCACAAGCCGGTCGACTTCATCAAGAGCCACTTTCCCACCGTGTATGAGCGCTGCCTGGCCTTCGGCATCGACATCACCCGTCAGCCGATCCCGGTGGTGCCAGCGGCGCACTACACCTGCGGAGGGGTGATGGTCGACGACCGCGGCCACACCGACGTGCCGGGCCTGTATGCCATTGGCGAAACCAGCTTCACCGGCCTGCACGGCGCCAACCGCATGGCCAGCAACTCGCTGCTGGAATGCTTCGTCTATGGCCGTGCCGCCGCCGCCGACATCCAGGCGCACCTGGATGAGGTGACCATGCCCAAGGCCTTGCCCGGCTGGGACGCCAGCCAGGTCACCGACTCGGACGAGGACGTGATCATTGCGCACAACTGGGACGAACTGCGGCGCTTCATGTGGGACTACGTAGGCATCGTGCGAACCAGCAAGCGCCTGCAGCGAGCGCAGCACCGCATTCGCCTGCTGCTGGACGAAATCGACGAGTTCTACAGCAACTACAAGGTCAGCCGCGACCTGATCGAATTGCGCAACCTGGCGCAGGTGGCCGAGTTGATGATCCTGTCGGCCATGCAGCGCAAGGAAAGCCGCGGACTGCATTACACACTGGATTACCCGGGGATGCTGGACGAGGCCAAGGACACCATCCTTAGTCCGATCTAAGTCCGGCCCCTGGCGCGGCAATTTCAGCGCCTGCGAGATCGAGCGCCGCCCGCGCGGCGCTTCGCAGCACAAGGCTGCTCCTACATCTGTTTCGGGCCAGTAACGCCTGTGCCTGCGCACGCGACCGCCAGGGGCCGCGTGCCGCGCTCACAGGAATAACTGGCCCGAAACAAACGGTAGGAGCAGCCTTGTGCTGCGAAGCGCCGCGCGGGCGGCGCTCGATCTTGCAGGCGCTGAAGTTGCCACGACGAACACCTGTCAGCCCTGACTCGCCCCCACCCCTGCCCACCTGCGCCGGCTGAACTTCAACCGCACCCGCAAACGCCGGTGCTCATCAGCCCCCAGCGCATCACGCGGCACACATTGGCTCTCCCCCAACCAGCGCCCCGCCCGCACAAAGCGCAACACCACCAGCGCCGGCAACGCCACGCTGTCCCGGCACAAGCGCACCGGCTGCCAGCCACGGGCACGGCTGAACACCTGCCAGCCGCGCACATCACGGCGCAGGCCGACAACGGCATGCTCATGCGTCAGCAGAATACGTCGGGGAATGGCCCAGCCAGCGTGGGCAATACAGGCGGCGACAACTGCAAGGGCCGACCACCCGGGCAGCGGGCTCGCCCATACGGCGAACCACGCCAGTACCTGGCAACCCAGGTAGACCGCCAGCAGCAGGCGCGAGCCTTGCCAGCGGCACTCGAAGCACTCACTTGGGCTGGACACGATCCAGGATGATGCGGACCATGCGCTGCAGCTCCGGGTCTTCGGACTCGGTGCGCTCCATGAACCAGCCGAACATGTCCTGATCCTCGCAGCTCAACAGACGCACGTAGAGTTCGCGGTCGGTTTCGTTGAGCGTGGGGTAGACTTCCTGGGTGAAAGGCACCAGCAGTACGTCCAGTTCCAGCATGCCGCGGCGGCTGTGCCAGAAAAGCCGGTTGAGTTCAGTTTGTTCGACCATGGGGCCCTCCTCGAATGGCCCGCCAGTATACAGCCAGGCGAGCGAAGCGACACCGGGCGTTGGTCTAGTCAACTACCTATTTTGTTACCGGCGTTCTATGATGGCCGCCAGTCTTTAGCCACCGCGATGACCCATGGCCGATTCCGCTTTCTTCTGCCCCCTGTCCCACGAGGGCATCCTCGCCGTCCGCGGCTCCGATGCAGGCAAGTTCCTGCAAGGCCAGCTGACCTGCAACATCAACTACCTCAGCCCGGAACACGCCAGCCTCGGCGCCCGCTGCATGGTCAAGGGGCGCATGCAGTCGAGTTTCCGCATCCTGCCCGAAGGCAACGGCTACCTGCTGGCCATGGCCAGCGAGCTGCTCGACGCCCAGCTGGTCGACCTCAAGAAGTACGCCGTGTTCTCCAAGGCCACGCTGACCGATGAAAGCGCTGCCTGGGCACGCTTCGGCCTGCAAGGCGGCGATGCGGCGCTGCAGGCCCTGGGGCTCGATGTGCCTGCGGCAGCCGGTAGCACCGTGCGCCACGACGGGTTGATCGCCATCGCCGTGTCCGCCGACCGCGTGGAACTGTGGGTACCGGCAGACAACGCCGACCGCGTTCGCCAGGCGCTGGCCACCGCGCTGCCCGAAGGCAGCCTGGACGACTGGCTGCTGGGTCAGATTCGCGCCGGTATAGGCCAGGTCATGGGGCCGACCCGCGAGCTGTTCATCCCGCAGATGATCAACCTGCAGGCCGTCGACGGCGTCAGCTTCAAGAAAGGCTGCTACACCGGTCAGGAAATCGTTGCCCGCATGCAGTACCTGGGCAAGCTCAAGCGCCGCCAGTACCGCCTGGCACTGGACCAGCAGGCCATTCCGGCCCCGGGCGTCGAGATTTTCTCGCCCACCCATGGTTCGTCGGTCGGTGAAGTGGTCATTGCTGCCAGCAACGGCACAGGCTGCGAACTGCTCGCGGTGCTCAGCGCCGAAGCGGTGGAAGACGACAACCTGCACCTGGGCAGCCTCGATGGCCCACGCCTGCAGGTGTTGACCCTGCCCTACGAACTGGACCGCGACCGGGAAATCCAGCGCTGACCAGCCTGCCCCGCCTACATGGCGGGGCCGCACCACCACTGCGGTAGACACGCCCATGAACAAGCTGGCCGAGATGGTTCAAGCACAGTTGCTCGATGCCATCGAAAAGGATGACCTGGTCCTGCCGACCCTGCCGGAGGTTGCCTTGAGCATCCGCGAGGCGGCGGAAGACAGCGAGATCAGCGTAGCGGCCCTGAGCAAGGTGATCGGTCGCGATGCGGCCCTTTCAGCGCGCCTGATCAAAGTCGTCAACAGCCCGCTGCTGCGCGCGGCGGTCGAGGTCACCGACCTGCACACCGCCATCACGCGGCTGGGCATCAACTACAGCTGCAACCTGGCCATTGGCCTGGTGATCGAGCAGATTTTCCACGCACGGGCGCCGGCTGTGGAGCAGAAGTTACGCGATATCTGGGCCAACAGCCTGGATGTGGCGGGCATCAGCTACGAAATCTGCCGACGCTTTACACAACTCAAACCCGACCAGGCCACCCTCGGCGGGCTGGTCAACCAGATTGGCGCGCTGCCGGTACTGATCTACGCCGAAGAGCACAACGAACTGCTGTCGGACCCAGTGTGCCTGCATTATGTGATCGAGCAGATCCAGCCAGTGCTGGGCGACAAGATCCTCAAGGCCTGGGAGTTTCCGGAGCAACTGGTCAACCTGCCGAGCCAGGTGCAGGACCTGGACCGGCAGACTGACAAGATCGACTACATCGACATCGTGCAGATCGCCCGCTGCATCAGCCAGCGAGGCCGCCACCGGCCGCTGGCGGCACTGCCGGCATACCGCCACCTGGGCCTGCCGTACGGCACCGAGCTTGAAGTGGGTGAACTGATCGAGGCGCGGAGCATGTTGCGCTGACCGGTGTCAGCCTGTTCGGCCCTATCGCCGGCAAGCCAGCTCCCACAGGGATAGCACATGACTTGAGGTCAATGCAGTCGAGGTGGGAGCTGGCTTGCCGGCGATAGGGCCGGTACAGGCAACACATCAATCCGCGATAAAACTCACCCGCACCCGCAACCCGCCCTTCGCACCGTCATGCAGGCTCACCTGTGCCAGGTGCGCCCGGCAGATCTCGCCGACAATCGCCAAGCCAAGCCCACTGCCCTGCGCACTGCGCCGGTAGAAGCGCTCGAACACCCGCTCACGCTCGGCCTCGGGAATCCCCGGTCCGTCATCCTCCACCTCCAGTACCGCCGGCGTCAGCACTCGCAAGATCACGTTGCCGCCAGTCGGCGTATGCGCCAAGGCATTGTCCACCAGGTTGCTCAACAGCTCGTTGAGCAGCGTCGGCTCCCCCTTCAGCCACACCGGCGCCTCGGCCTCCAGGGCCAGCGCCACCCCGCGTTTGTGCGCCAGCGGTGCCATGGCCATGCCCAGCTCACGAGCCAACTGACTCAGGTCCAGGCGCTGCGCGCCGCCTTCTGCAATCGCCCGCGCACCGTTCTCGACCCGCGCCAGCGACAGCAGCTGGTTGGCCAGATGGGTCAGCCGGTCGGTGCCCTGGGCCGCGGACTCCAGTGTCTGCCGCCACTCCTGCGGCTCGGCCGAACGCAGGCCCAGCTCGACCCGCGCCTTCAGCGCGGCCAGCGGCGTACGCAACTCGTGGGCGGCGTCGGCGATGAACTGCGCCTGGCGCTCGAACTGGCCGCGCAAACGCTCGGTAAAATGGTTCAAAGCCCGCACCAGCGGGCCCAGCTCACGCTGTACCTGCACCACCGGCAAGGCCCGCAGGTCGTCCGGCTGACGCTCTTCCACCGCCGTGCGCAGGCGCTCCAGCGGCCGCAACGCGGCACTCACGGCAAACCACACCATCACCAGCGCGCCCAGCGCCAGCATCCCCAGGCGCAGCAGGGTATCGGCCATCAGACCACGGGCCATGCGCACCCGCGCTTCCTCGGTCTCGGCCACACGGATTTCCGCCATGCCGTTCATGTTCGGCTCGCTCACCGGCTTCAGCAGGCTGACCACGCGCACGTCCTGGCCCAGGTAGGTGGCGTTGTAGAACCGCGCCAGCGCCGGGTAATCGTCGGTACGCGGCGTGCCCGGCGGCGGCGCTGGCAGGTTCTCGTAGCCGGAAATCAGCCGCTGCTGGATGTCCAGCACCTGGTAGTAGATTCGCCCGGCACTGTCGTAGGCGAAGGTGTCCAGGGCCACGTAGGGCACATCCGCGCTCAGCGAACCGTCACGCTGGGACAGGCCTGCGGCAATGGTCCTTGCCGAGGCCAGCAGGGTCCGATCGTAGGCGGTGTCGGCGGCCTCACGGCCGTTCCAGTAGGCGCTCAGGCCGCTGGCCAGCATCAACACCACCAGCAGCAAGGCCAGGTTGCCGAGCAAGCGCCCACGCAGGCTGCCGTTGTCACGCATCGCGGTGCTCGAGCAGGTAGCCCAGGCCACGGAAGGTGACAATCGCCACCGGGTGGCCGTCGAGCTTCTTGCGCAGGCGGTGGATGTAGATTTCGATGGCATCAGGGCTGGCTTCTTCGTCCAGGCCGAACACCTGGGCGGCCAGTTGCTCCTTGCTCATCACCCGGCCCGGGCGGGCGATCAGCGCTTCCAGTACGCTTTGTTCGCGAGAAGTCAGTGTCAGGTTGTCGCCACCCAAGGTGAAGCGCCGGGTATCCAGATCGTATACCAACGGCCCGCAGCGTTGCTGGCGCTCGCCACCGAGCACGCTGCGCCGCAACAGGGCCTTGACCCGTGCTTCCAGCTCGGTCAGCTCGAACGGCTTGGCCAGGTAGTCGTCGGCGCCCAGGTTCAGCCCATGAACCCGGTCCTTGACGTCGCTGCGCGCGGTCAGCATCAGCACCGGCAGGGTCTTGCCACGGCCGCGCAGACGCGCCAGCACCTCGAAGCCGTCCATGCGCGGCAAGCCGACATCCAGCACGGCCACGGCGTACTCCTCGCTGGCCAGGGCCAGGTCGGCGGCCACGCCGTCATGCAGCACATCCACGGTCAGGCCATGGCTTTTCAAGGCCTGGGCCACGCTTTCAGCCAGTTGCAGGTGGTCTTCGACCAGCAGCACACGCATCGGATTCTCCCTGCTCGGGTGGGACGGTGGCGCGGAGTGTACCGCTGTCGGCAGGCCTGTGAAGCCCTGTCGACAAACCTTTCACGCTGAAAGGTTAGCGAAAGGTTGGTTACCTAGCATCGCACCACGGTCGCCCTACGCGCCGAAAAAAAGCACCAGCAAGGTGCAACGAATAAGAACAATAAACGGAGCCATCAGTGATGCTGTCATCGCAGCCACAGGCGTTCGCGCCTACCCGTTCCTTTGCCGCACGCCCTTCCGCCATCGTCAGTGCCCTTGCGCTTGCCGGTGTCGCGCCGATGAGCCAGGCCGCCTTCTTCGAAGACAGCACGGCCACCTTCGAAACCCGCAACATGTACTTCAACCGCGATTTCCGCGACGGCACCAGTGCACAGCAATCCAAGCGCGACGAGTGGGCCCAGGGCTTCATGCTCAACTTCGAGTCTGGCTACACCGATGGCACCGTAGGCTTCGGCCTGGATGCGCTGGGCATGCTCGGCATCAAGCTCGACTCCAGCCCCGACCGCACCGACACCGGCCTGCTGCCGACGCACGATGACGGCAAGGCCGCCGACGAGTACTCCAAGCTCGGCCTGACCGGCAAGGTGAAGGTGTCGCAGACCGAACTGAAGATCGGCACTCTGATCCCCGAACTGCCGACCCTGCAGCCCAACGATGGGCGCATCCTGCCGCAAACCTTCGAAGGCGGCCTGCTCACCTCGAAGGAGGTCAAGGGCCTGACCTTCACCGGAGGCCGACTGGACAAGGCCAAGGACCGCAACGACACCAACTGGGAAGACCTGGCCCTGAACAACAAGAACGGCCGCTTCGGTGGCTCGTTCAGCGCCGACAACCTGGACCTGGCCGGCCTCGACTACCAGTTCACCGATCGCATCACCGGCAGCTACCACTTTGCCCAGCTCGACGATATCTACCGCCAGCACTTCATCGGCATGGTCGCCACCCAGCCATGGGGCCCCGGCACCTTGGGCGCCGACCTGCGCCTGGCCGTGAGTGACGACGCCGGCGCCGCCAAGGCCGGCAACATCGACAACACCACCTTCAATGGCATGCTCAGCTACGCCCTGGGCGGGCACAAGGTCAGCGCCGCCTGGCAGCAATTGTCAGGCGACAGCGCCTTCCCGTACGTCGATGGTGCCGACCCGTACCTGGTCAACTTCGTCCAGATCAACGACTTCGCAGGCGCCGACGAACGCTCCTGGCAGGCGCGCTACGACTACAACTTCGCCGCGCTCGGCGTGCCCGGCCTGACCTTCATGACCCGCTACATCAGCGGCGACAACGTCAGCCGCGCCGCCGGTGGCGAGGGCAAGGAGTGGGAACGCGATACCGAGATGAAGTACGTGGTACAAAGCGGCCCGTTGAAGAACGTCGCCGTGCGCCTGCGCAACGCCACCTTCCGCTCCAACTTCGCCCGCGACGCGGACGAGGTGCGGCTGCTGGTGAGCTACAGCGTGGCGCTGTGGTAACCCCATAGCGATAACTTGATAACAACAACGCTCACGGAGAAAGACGATGACCTACTCACTGCGCCGCCTCGTCCTCGCTACCGGCTGCCTGCTGTTGGCCGGCAACGCCCTCGCTGCCGAACCGAAACGCCCCGAATGCATTGCTCCCGCCTCGCCCGGCGGCGGCTTCGACCTGACCTGCAAGCTGGTGCAGAGCGCCCTGGTGCAGGAAAAAATCCTCACCAAGCCGATGCGCGTCACCTACATGCCCGGCGGTGTCGGTGCGGTGGCCTACAACGCCGTGGTCGCCCAGCGCCCGGCCGATGCCGGCACCCTGGTGGCCTGGTCCAGCGGTTCGCTGCTGAACCTGGCCCAGGGCAAGTTCGGCCGCTTCGACGAGAACGCGGTGAAATGGCTGGCCGCCGTCGGCACCAGCTATGGCGCCATCGCAGTGAAAAGCGACTCGCCCTACAAGACCCTCGACGACCTGGTCGCAGCGTTGAAGAAAGACCCGAGCAAGGTGGTAATCGGCTCCGGCGGTACCGTCGGCAGCCAGGACTGGATGCAGACCGCCCTGATTGCCAAGGCCGCCGGCATCAACCCGCGTGACCTGCGTTACGTCGCCCTGGAAGGTGGCGGCGAGATCGCCACGGCGTTGCTGGGCGGGCATATCCAGGTAGGCTCGACCGACATCTCCGACTCCATGCCGCACATTCAGAGCGGCAACATGCGCATCCTCGCGGTGTTCTCGGAAAAGCGCCTGGACGAGCCCGAGATGAAAGACATCCCCACCGCCAAGGAACAGGGTTACGACATCGTCTGGCCAGTGGTACGCGGCTTCTACCTGGGGCCAAAGGTGAGCGACGAGGAATACGCCTGGTGGAAGCAGTCATTCGACAAGATGCTGGCTTCGGAAGACTTCGCCAAGTTGCGTGACCAGCGCGAACTGTTCCCGTTCGCCATGACCGGTGCAGAGCTGGACGGCTATGTGAAGAAGCAAGTGGCTGACTACAAGACACTGGCCAGGGAGTTTGGCCTGATCCAGTAACACGCCAACGCCGTTCGCTCCATGTAGGAGCGGCCTTGTGTCGCGAAAGGGCTGCGAAGCAGCCCCAGCGATTTGTGCAGCGATGCTGAAATCCTGGGGCCGCCTTGCGACCCATCGCGACACAAGGCCGCTCCTACAAAGGATCTGCGTCTTGCCGATGAACAACGAGGATTCCTTCATGATCCTGCAACGCATCTTCGCCCTGGCCCTGCTGGCGGTGTGCGCCGCCCTGGCCGTGATGGCCTGGCCTTACCAGGCGGCGTTTTCCTATGAACCGGTGGGCCCGCGCGCCTACCCGCTGTTGACGCTCGGCCTGCTCGGCCTGGGCCTGCTGTACCTGGTGTTCCGTCCCACCCCCATCGTGCGCAAGGACGACGAACCGGAACTGGACCGCGAGACCCTGATCAAGATCGCCGCCTGCGTCGGCCTGCTGATCGTGTTCGCCAGCACCTTCGAAGCCCTGGGCTTCATCCTCAGCGCCATCCTGGTCGGCGTGCCCATGGCCCGCCTGTACGGCGGCCGCTGGCTGCACAGCGCCATCGTGGTGGCGGGCATGAGCCTGTTTCTCTACTGGCTGTTCGACCGCGTGATGGACGTGCCCCTGCCCCTTGGCCTGCTGAGCGTACTGGAGAACTGACACATGGATACCTTGAGCTACCTGGGCCAGGGCTTCGGCGTCGCCCTGTCCCCTTACAACCTGGTCACCGCCCTCACCGGCACGCTGATCGGTACCGTGGTCGGCCTGCTGCCGGGCCTGGGCCCGATCAACGGCGTGGCCTTGCTGATCCCCATCGCCTTCGCCCTCGGCCTGCCGCCGGAATCGGCGCTGATCCTGCTGGCAGCGGTGTACCTGGGCTGCGAGTACGGCGGACGCATCAGTTCGATCCTGCTGAACATCCCCGGCGAAGCCTCGACCGTGATGACCACTCTCGATGGCTACCCGATGGCCCGCAATGGTCTGGCTGGCGTAGCGCTGTCGCTGTCGGCCTGGAGTTCGTTCATCGGTGCGCTGATCGCCACCTGCGGCATGGTGCTGTTCGCACCGCTGCTGGCGAAATGGGCAATCGCCTTCGGCCCGGCGGAGTACTTCGTGCTGATGGTGTTCGCCATCGTCGCCCTCGGCGGCATGGCCGGCGACAAGCCGCTGAAAACCTTCATTGCCGCTTTGATCGGCCTGTTCCTGTCGGCAGTCGGCATCGATGCCAACAGTGGCGTGTACCGCTTCACCGGCGACAGCGTGCACCTGGCCGACGGCATCCAGTTCGTGGTACTGGTGCTGGGCCTGTTCTCCATCAGCGAAATCCTCCTGCTGCTGGAAAAGACCCACCATGGCCACCAGGCAGTCAAAGCCACCGGCCGCATGCTGTTCAACTTCAAGGAAGCGGCCTCGGTGTTCGTGGTCAATATCCGCTGCGGCTTGCTTGGCTTCATCATGGGTGTGCTGCCTGGTGCCGGTGCAACACTGGCGAGCGCCGTGGCCTACATGACCGAAAAACGCCTGGCGGGCGACAAGGGCAAGTTCGGCAAGGGCGACGCCCGCGGCCTGGCCGCACCGGAAACCGCCATCGGCGCCTCCTGCTGTGGCGCCCTGGTACCGATGCTGACCCTGGGCGTACCTGGCTCGGGCACCACCGCGGTGATGATCGGCGCGCTGACCTTGTACAACATCACCCCAGGCCCGCTGTTGTTCGAACAGCAGCCAGACATCGTCTGGGGCCTGATCGCCTCGCTGTTCGTCGCCAACATCATGCTGGTGATCCTCAACATCCCGATGATCCGCATCTTCACCCGCATCCTCGCCGTGCCAAACTGGGCGCTGGTACCGGTGATCGCCATCATCACCGCGATCGGCGTTTACGCCGTGCATGCCACTACCTTCGACCTGTTCCTGATGGTCGGTATCGGCATCATGGGCTATATCCTGCGCAAGCTGGACTTCCCGCTGTCGCCGATCCTGCTCGGTTTCATCCTCGGTGGGTTGATGGAGCAGAACCTGCGCCGGGCGCTGTCGATCTCCAACGGCGAACTGGGCATCCTCTGGTCGAGCCCGATCAGCATGTCGGTATGGGTACTGACCATTTGCATGCTGACCCTGCCGCTGCTGCGCATCTGGCGCAAACGCAGCCTGCAGCGCCGGGCGATGGCCGATGCCTGATCGCTCGTTGCCGTTGTTTGTCGCGACCGGGCTGGTCGGCCTTGCTGGCGGTTTTGCCGCCAGCAAGGTCGGCTGGCCTTTGCCGTGGATGGTCGGCTCGTTGCTGGCGATCATCCTGGTGCGCTGCCTGACACCCTGGCAGCTGCCGGAAATCCCCAATGGCCGCAAATGCGGGCAATGCATCATCGGTATCGGCATTGGCCTGCACTTCACCCCGGCGGTGATCGAGCAGGTGGCCAGCCATTTCGCACTGATCTTCTTCGGCGCGCTGTTCACCACCTTGTCCAGCGTGATCAGCGTATGGCTGCTGCGGCGCACCGGTGAAGACCGTGCCACGGCGTTCTTCGCCAGCATGCCGGGCGGTTCGGGGGAGATGGTCAACCTTGGCGCCCGCAATGGCGCAGTGCTCAGCCAGGTGGCGGCGGCGCAAAGCCTGCGCGTACTGGCGGTGGTACTGTGCGTGCCGGCGCTGTTCAAGTTCCTGCTGGGTGACGGGGTACCGCTGAATCACACCGGCAGTGTGAGCTGGGGCTGGCTGGCGCTGACTGCACCGCTGGGCGTTGCCGTCGCCCTGCTGTGGCAGCGCTTGCGCCAGCCCAACCCGTGGTTGTTCGGGCCATTGTTGGTCGCAGCCACCGTGAGCCTGGCGGGCGACCTGCAGATAACCCTGCCCAATGGCGCCAGCCAGATCGGCCAGTGGTTGATCGGCAGCGGCCTGGCCTGCCACTTCAACCGCGCGTTCTTCCGCCGCGCACCGTCGTTCCTTTGCCGCACCCTGGTGGCCACGGCGTTGTGCATGGCGATTGCCGGCAGTGCCGCATGGGTGCTGAGCATGATGACCGCGCTGGATCTGCGTTCGCTGACATTGGGGATGATGCCGGGCGGAATTGCCGAGATGAGCCTGACGGCGGAGACCCTGCAGCTGTCGGTACCGCTGGTGACGGCGCTGCAGGTGATGCGCTTGTTGTTTGTGCTGTTTCTGGCAGAGCCGTTGTTCCGGGTGTGGAACGCCAACCCGGAATAATCGCGTCGCCTGCTTCGCGGGCTTGCCCGCTCCCACAGGTACTGCATCGCCCTCAAGGCAGGTGCTATCCCTGTGGGAGCGGGCAAGCCCGCGAAGCAGGCGACGCGTTCTTTCAGGTGATCACAGCGGTGGCAATGCCCAGTTGATCGGCGCCAGCCCGCGCTGCTGGAGGAAACTGTTGGCCCGGCTGAAATGCCCGCACCCCAGGAACCCACGGTAAGCCGACAACGGTGATGGATGCACCGATTTCAGCACCAGGTGCTTGGTCCCGTCGATCAGCTTCTGCTTGCTTTGCGCATGCGAGCCCCACAGCAGGAACACCACGTTCGGGCACTGCTCGCTAACCACCTGGATGATCCGGTCGGTAAAGAACTCCCAGCCCTTCTTGGCATGCGACGCGGCATTGGCACGCTCCACGGTCATGGTCGTGTTGAGCAAAAGCACGCCCTGCTCGGCCCAGCTCTGCAGGTAGCCATGACTGGCAATCGGGATGTTCAGGTCGCGCTGCAGCTCCTTGTAGATGTTGACCAGCGAAGGTGGCGTGGCCACGCCCGGTTGCACCGAGAAGCACAGGCCATGCGCCTGACCCGGCCCGTGGTAAGGGTCCTGGCCAAGGATGACCACCTTCACCTGCTCCAGCGGCGTCGAGTTGAGCGCGTTGAAGATCAACGGCCCTGGCGGGTAGATCTCTTTGCCGGCGGCGTACTCGCTGCGCAGGAACTCGCGCAACTGATGCATGTAGGGCTGGTCGAATTCCGCGCGCAAGGCGGCCTTCCAGCTGGGTTCGAGTTTGATGCGATCGTCGTCAGTCATGGGGCCTTCCATAAACAATGGCGCGACACTAGGTAAGCCCTTCCCGCTTGTCAAACGATCCGACCGACGACCGGCATGTTCGGCCAGGCAAGCCATACTTGGGCGATGACTTGCGCGAGGTAGTCCATGGCCATTCATTGCGAGGTACTCACCGGCGCCGATGGCGCCCGCATCGGCATCGCCACCCTGGATGCGCCCAAGGCGCTCAATGCGCTGAGCCTGCCGATGATCGAGGTATTGGGCGAACAGTTGCACGCCTGGGCTCGCGACCCGGGAATCGTCTGCGTGCTGCTGCGCGGCAACGGTGCCAAGGCCTTCTGTGCCGGCGGTGATGTGCGTGCGCTGGTACAAGCCTGCCGCGACCACCCTGGTAGCGTGCCCCCGCTGGCCGCCACCTTCTTCGCCGCCGAATACCGCCTGGACTTTGCCCTGCACACCTATCCCAAGCCCTTGCTGTGCTGGGGGCACGGGCATGTGCTGGGTGGTGGCATGGGCCTGCTGCAGGGCGCCAATGTGCGTATTGTCACCCCCAGCAGTCGGCTGGCCATGCCGGAAATCAGCATCGGCCTGTACCCGGACGTGGGCGCCAGCTGGTTCCTTGCCCGCCTGCCGGGCAAGCTGGGGTTGTTCCTCGGCCTGACAGGCGCGCCGATCAATGCCCACGACGCCCTGGACCTGGGCCTGGCCGACCGCTTTCTGGGTGAGCACCAGCAAGAGGCGCTGATCGAGGAACTGCTGCAGCTGAACTGGCAGGAACAAACTACCCTGCAACTGAACAGCCTGCTCAAGGCCGAACAGCACCGCGCCTGCGCCGAGTTGCCCCAGGCCCAGTGGCTGCCGCGGCGACAGGTAATCGATCAGTTACTCGACGTGGCCGACGCAGCAGCCGCCTGGCGTGCGCTGGAGGGGCTCAAGCACCACGACGACCCGCTGCTGGCAGATGCCGGCCAACGGTTGCATGAAGGTTGCCCGCTGACCGCACACCTGGTGTGGGAACAGATCCGCCGGGCACGGCAGCTGTCGTTGGCGCAGGTGTTCCAGATGGAATACAGCATGAGCCTGAACTGCTGCCGCCACCCGGAATTCAGCGAAGGCGTGCGTGCGCGCTTGCTGGACAAGGACAACCAGCCGCACTGGCACTGGCCCGATGTGGCGCAAGTGCCGGCGGCGGTGGTGGAGGCGCATTTTGCCAAGGTGTGGGAGGGGCGGCATCCGCTGGCGGATTTAGGGTAGCTTCAAGAAGCCGGGGCCGCCTTGCGTCGCGAAAGGGGCGCAACGCGCCCCCGGTTTTCAATTCACCTACCGCTGCCAGTTCCCCCCTTGCCCGTGCCCACGCCGCCCGTCCCCGCGTCGGTCACTATCCCCCCGCCCGCTAGAGTGCCAACGGTCATTCTGCTGGTAGCGCTGGCTGCCACCGCGATAATCATGACGGTCCCGGTCGCGCCCATAGTCATACCGCTGGCGGTTGCCATAGTCGTTTCGTGGGTTGCCATACCATTGCTTCATCCCCGGCTGCGGATGAGACCGGTAGTGAGGCGCGGGCGCCGAGCGGTAGTAGTAGCGTGGCGCAGGCTGATAGTAATAACGGGGCTGCGGCGCTACGTAATAGCGGTCATAGCGGTAATAATCCGGTGACACATAACGGTCGGAGTAGTAGTGGTCCGATCGGTAATAGCCCCCGCTCTCGTAGTACGGAACGCAGGCGGAAGTCATCAGCCCCAGCAGGGCGATCAACAGGATTCGATAGGACATGGCGGCCTCCTGGACCGCTGGAGTGCCCGAACAGCGGCGCTGGCGAGCATCGATGCGAAATGCGATCATCGACGTTGAATAAGACAGTGCCGCCAAGGTGCAGTGCCATTTCTGCAACAATTTGATACAGGTGAGCGGCAGCCATGCCCGACAACCAGCACTGCCCCGCTTGTGGCGCCCTCAACCAGTGCAGCTTGGCCGATCCGCGCCGGGCCACCCAGGCCTGCTGGTGTTACAGCGTGACCATCGACCCTGCCGTGCTCAAGGCCCTGCCCGCCGAGCTGCGCGACAAAGCCTGCCTGTGCCCGCGCTGCGCCGCCGTCGAAGAACAACTTCGCTCCCCCGCTTCCGACTGACCGTTTGCCATGCGCCTCGACCGTTTCCTCGCCAACCTGCCCAGCCACAACCGCCAGCAAGTCCGTCTGATGCTGGCGCAACGCCGCGTGCGGGTGGATGGCCAAGTGGTCAGCGACCCACTGGCCGAAGTGCGCGAATTCAGCCGCGTGGAGCTGGACGACCAACTGCTGCAGGCTGGCCGCCCGGCACGCTACCTGATGTTGCACAAGCCCGCAGGCTGCGTCAGCGCCACCCAGGACCCGCAACACCGCACCGTGCTCGACTTGCTGCCAGCCGGTTTGCGTGAGGACCTGCATATTGCCGGGCGCCTGGACTTCAACACCACGGGCTTGATGATCCTGACCAACGATGGCCAATGGTCACGCCGGCTTACCCAGCCCGCGACCAAGCTGCCCAAGCACTACCTGGTGCAAACCGAGGACGAGATTGGCGAGCACTATGTGGCCAAGTTCCTCGAGGGCTTCTACTTCGCTTTCGAAGACCTCACCACCCTGCCCGCCCAGCTGGACATCCTCGGGCCGCGCCAGGCACGGCTGTCGATCGTCGAAGGGCGCTATCACCAGGTGAAGCGCATGTTCGGCCATTTCGACAACAAGGTGGTGGGGTTGCATCGGGAGAGCATGGGGGCGATCCGGCTGGACCCGGGGTTGGCGCCAGGGGCGTTTCGTGAGCTGACGGCGGATGAAATAGCGACGGTCTAGGTTGGCTGTTCCGGCCTCTTCGCGGGCTCGCCCGCTCCCACAGGGGCCGCGTAGCACGCAAAGCCTGACTCGAAACGTGGAAAGGGCCGGACCAGACAGATCAGGGTCGTCATACGACCGCTCAGCGACAAAAGTCACATTTTCCCCCGAACGGCACTTGCGGGATTCCCGACCCACTGCTTGAATCCAAATCGTCAGTCTGCATGTGACTACCAAGTCACGACCGCAGTCGCAGACACTTTTTGCCGGCCACCCAAGGCCTCGATGCCTTGGGGCACGGCGAATTGCCCGCCAAAAACAATACCGTCGACGCACGTGCCAAGGATCGACACAGGGCCCCCCGGTTTCTCTTCAGGCAAATGCCTACCTGTCATAAAGAACGTGCACCCTAGGTGACGCGAATACCCTTTTTGCGCCAGGAGTCGATGACATGAGGCCAGAAATCGCTGTACTTGATATCCAAGGTCAGTATCGGGTTTACACGGAGTTCTATCGCGCGGATGCGGCCGAGAATACGATCATCCTGATCAATGGCTCGCTTGCCACCACGGCCTCGTTCGCCCAGACGGTACGTAACCTGCACCCGCAGTTCAACGTTGTACTGTTCGACCAGCCATACGCGGGCAAATCCAAGCCGCACAATCGCCAGGAACGCTTTATCAGCAAGGAGACCGAAGCGCATATTCTCCTCGAGCTGATCGAGCACTTCCAGGCAGACCACGTGATGTCGTTCTCGTGGGGTGGCGCAAGTACGCTGCTGGCGCTGGCGCACCAGCCGCGGGGCGTGAAGAAGGCAGTGGTGAGTTCGTTCTCACCGGTGATCAACGAACCGATGCGCGACTACCTGGACCGTGGTTGCCAGTACCTGGCCGCCTGCGACCGTTATCAGGTCGGCAACCTGATCAACGACACCATCGGCAAGCACCTGCCGTCACTGTTCAAGCGCTTCAACTACCGCCATGTCAGCAGCCTGGACAGCCACGAGTATGCGCAGATGCACTTCCACATCAACGAGGTGCTGCAACATGACCTGGGGCGGGCGCTGGATGGTGCACGCAATATCGACATCCCGGTACTTTTCATCAATGGTGACCGCGACGAGTACACCACGGTCGAAGATGCGCGGCAGTTCAGCAAGCACGTGGGACGCAGCCACTTCAGCGTGATCCGCGATGCAGGCCACTTCCTGGATATGGAACACAAGGCCGCTTGCGAGGACACTCGCAGTGTCATGCTGGGGTTCCTGAAGCCAACCGTGCGTGAACCTCGTCAACGTTACCAGCCTGTAAAACAGGAGCAGCATGCATTGGCCATCTGAGCAACTCGGCGTCCTGTGGCTCAAACCCGCAAACCATGGGGCGCCGACAAGCTTTTTAATAACTTGGGCTTCTAATTCGTTGAGGGTTCTGGTAAAAAGTGCTGCGCAAACGCGGGTATAGTTTAGTGGTAAAACGAAAGCTTCCCAAGCTTTAGTTGAGGGTTCGATTCCCTCTACCCGCTCCACATCGCATTCCCGCATGGCGTTCCAGCAACGTCATCGCTGTCAAAAGGAGCCCAGGCTCCTTTTTTCGTTTCTCCCCCCTCCCTTTGACCTGCCCCATGGCCATTTGCCTGCCGATCCGCTTCAATGCGTGGATGGATTCGTGAAGCATTTCGAAAGGACGACGCATGTTTCTCTCCCGCTGGCTACCGGGCCTTGCCAACCTGCTGCACTACCGCCGCGAGTGGTTCCACGCCGACCTGCAGGCCGGCCTCTCGGTGGCGGCGATCCAGATTCCCATTGCCATCGCCTACGCGCAGATCGTCGGCCTACCGCCGCAGTACGGCCTGTATGCCTGTGTGCTGCCGATGATGGTCTATGCCCTGATCGGAAGCTCGCGCCAGCTGATGGTCGGCCCAGACGCCGCCACTTGCGCGATGATCGCCGGCGCCGTGGCGCCGTTGGCCATGGGCGAACCGCACCGGATTGCCGAGCTGTCGGTGATCGTCACCTTGCTGGTCGGGGTAATGCTGATCGCGGCCGGGGTGGCCCGGGCCGGGTTCATCGCCAGCTTCTTCTCGCGGCCGATCCTGATCGGCTATCTCAACGGTATCGGCCTGAGCCTGATCGCCGGGCAGTTGTCCAAGGTGGTGGGGTTCAAGATCGAGGGCGACGGTTTCATCCTCAGCCTGATCAACTTCTTCCAGCGCCTAGGCGAAATCCACTGGGTGACGCTGCTCATCGGCATCGCCGCACTGGGCCTGCTGATCTGGCTGCCACGACGCTACCCCCATCTGCCTGCGGCGCTAACTGTAGTGGCGCTGTTCATGCTGCTGGTCGGCCTGCTCGGCCTCGACCGCTTTGGCGTCGCCATTCTCGGCCCGGTACCTGCCGGCATCCCGCAGCTGGCCTGGCCACACAGTAACCTGGCAGAAATGAAAAGCCTGCTGCGCGACGCCCTGGGTATCGCCACCGTCAGCTTCTGCAGCGCCATGCTCACCGCACGCAGCTTTGCCGCCCGGCACGGCTACGCGATCAACGCCAACCACGAATTCGTCGCCCTGGGCGTAAGCAATCTGGCTGCCGGGGTTTCCCAGGGCTTTGCCATCAGCGGTGCAGACTCGCGCACTGCGGTCAACGACATGGTCGGTGGCAAGAGCCAACTGGTGGGCATCATCGCAGCACTGGTCATCGCCCTGATCCTGCTGTTCTTCACCGCGCCGATGGCGTGGATCCCGCAGGCCGCGCTGGGTGCCGTGCTGCTGATGGCAGGCTGGGGGCTGATCGACATCAAGTCGCTGAAGCATATCCGCCGCCTGAGCCGCTTCGAGTTCTGGCTGTGCCTGCTGACCACGGTCGGTGTGCTGAGCCTGGGCGTGCTTCCCGGCATCGTGTTTGCCGTGACCCTGGCGATCCTGCGCCTGCTGTACAGCATCTATCAGCCCACCGACGCGGTGCTTGGCTGGCTGCCCGGCACCGAAGGCCAGGTGGACATCCGCAAACACAAGGATGCCCGCACCGTGCCAGGCCTTGTGGTGTACCGCTTCGACGACGCGATCCTGTTCTTCAACGCCGACTACTTCAAGATGCGCCTGCTCGAAGCGGTGCAGAGCCAGGAACGGCCCAGGGCCGTGCTGTTCGATGCCGAAGCGGTAACCAGCATCGACGTCAGCGGCATCGCCGCCCTGCGCGAAGTGCGCGACACCCTGGCCGCGCAGGGCATCTTCTTTGCCATCGCCCGCGCTCGCGGCACCTTCCTGCGCATGCTGGTGCGCTCGGGGATGGCCCGGGAGATGGAAGACAAACTGCTGTTCGGCTCGGTGCGGGCGGGCATTCGCGCCTATCGGGTTTGGCGTAACAGGAGTCGCGTTGAGCAACGGGCTGAACAAGGTTGAAGCATTGCGTCGTTGCTACTGGCCATATCGCCAGCAAGCCGGCTCCCACAGGTACTGCACTGCTCTCAAGGCCTGTGGCGAACCGTGGGAGCTGGCTTGCCGGCGATAGGGCCAGTACAGGCTGCACAAAGCAGTTGCCTGGACACCAACCCTCGCACACTTTGCATGACATGCTAAAGTCGCCCCCGTTCCCGCTCCACCCAACGGACCCCAGCATGCCCGCACTAGACGCCACCCTCACCCCCTGGCCGGAACTCGCCGCTCGCCACCCTTGCGACGCCCTGCTGCTGGGCAACGGCGCCAGCCGCGTGCTGTGGAAGCCGTTCGGCTACTTCTCGCTGTTCGAGGAAGCGCAACGTGCCGGGCGCAAGAAAGGCCTGGCCGTCAGCGACCAGGCACTGTTCAAGTCACTGGGTACGGAACTGTTCGAGCCGGTGCTCAGCGCCCTCAACACCACCGTGCGCACCAACGCCGCGCTGGCCATCAACTCCACCGCGCCGCTGAACCGCTACTACTCGATCAAGGAAGCGCTGATCCACGCCGTACGCACGGTGCACCTGCCGTGGCCACTCATGCCGGCCACGACCCTGGCAACCCTCAACCAGGCGCTGCGTGGCTACCGCAGCGTCTACACCAGCAACTATGACCTGCTGCTACCGTGGGCCGTGCAACACGCCCCGCAGGGTTTCGCCGAACTGTTCGACGAGCAAGGCTTCTTCGACGTGCGCCGCACCAACGGCGAAGGCACGCGGGTACTGCACCTGCATGGCGGCCTGCACCTGCTCAAGCTGCCCGACGGCACCACCCGCCAACGCAGTGCCGACAGCGCCGAACTGCTCGATGGTTTTGCCGTGAACATCCCGGGCGAAGTGCCGCTGTTCGTCAACGAAGACCGCAGCGACGAGAAGCTGCGCGCCATCCGCAACTCTGACTACCTGGGCTGGTGCCTGGGGCAACTGGCGCGGGAAAGCCAGGGGCTATGCCTGTTCGGGCTGCACCTGGACAGCAGTGACCAGCATCTGCTCGAAGCCATCCGACAGGCCCGGCCGAAGCATCTGTCGATTGCCATACGGCCATTGAGCGAGGCATCGGTGATCAACCAGAAGCAGCATTTTGTCGACAGGTTCGGGGATATGCCGGGGACGGTGCTGCACTTCTTTGATGCCAGTACGCATCCGTTGGGGCAAGCAGCGTTGGCTATTGAAGCACCGCTCACCCACAGGTGAAGTGGACCAATTGGGGGCCGCTTTGCGGCCCATCGCCGGCAAGCCAGCTCTCGTAGAACAACACCTGACTCATTGGTTCGGCGAGGTTCTGTAGGAGCAGCCTTGTGCTGCGAAGAGGCCGGTACAAGCAACAGACAGGCATTGTCAGTACCGGCCTCTTCGCAGCACAAGGCTGCTCCTACAAAGGACGCGTCAGACGAGCGAAATTTGTTCTCTGCGCGACAGCGCAGCCCAAAAGGGCTGGGCAATCTCCCACAGGGATCGCCCAACTCCTGAATTCTGCGCGGTACCTGTGGGAGCCGGCTTGCCGGCGATGGGCTGCGTAGCAGCCCCGTTTACGCTATCTGACAGGCATCAGCGCTTGCCCGCTGAACCCCATCAAGGCGCCGACGCGGTTGTCACCTGCACGGCCGGGCCAACTGCAACCGGCTCGGGCATCGCTACATCGCCGCCCAGCTGGCGGATTTGCCGAATCTGCTGGACCCTGTTCAGGTTTTCCCAGGCGACGGGGTAGTGCCCGGCGACAACTCGATCGCGCTGCGGAAAAACTGCTCGGCCACATCCAGCTTGCCTTCCACCAGGCAGACATAGCCGACATCATTGCTGGCCTCGGCACGCTTTTCGACCTGTTCGAAGGCAGATACCGCCTCCTCATAGCGCCCCATGCGAGCCAGCAGCAACCCATAGTTGCGCCAAAGCGGTTTGTAGGTGCCGTCGTAGCTCACACCACGCTTGTACCGGAGCTCGGCATCGGCCCATTGCCCGGCCATATAGTAGGAATACCCCAGGCTGTTCTGCACCAACGCCGAACGTGGATCGATGAGCTCGGCCAGGCGGTAGTAGGTCTGCGCCTCGGCGAAGTTGTCGGCCAGATCCGCGAGCACCCCCAGCCCGTTGTACGCCTTGAGCGGTGACTTGCTGTCGACCCTGAGCGCAGCCGCCCCTGTCTGGGTGTTGGCCGCGTCCTTGACGAAGCGTTTCTGATCCACGGCAACTGCCTTCAAAAGCATCACCTTGGCCTGCTCATGTTTACGCATGGACAGGTTCAGCAGGCCCATTTCAGTCAGCGCATCAGGGTTTTCCGGCGCCTTGCTCAGTACCTCGGTGAAAGCCATCTCGGCAAGCTGGTTATTGCCCCGTTCGCGGTGGATACGGCCAACCCAGACCAAGGCCTCATAACGTTCGGGCGCCAGCTCGAGGACGCGCAGGTACTGGTACAGTGCCTGGTCCAGGTCACCGGCCTGGTAAGCCATCGCGGCCATCTGCATTGCCTGGTCGGGCGAGTTGCTCTGCGACTGCACCTGGTAGAGCACCGAATTGCCACCGGAGTAGACAGAACGCACCCCATTCAGGTCAGGCCCAGTGCTCTGGCACCCCGAAAGCACGGCTATCACGGTCAACAGCAAACTGATCCTGTTCATGTCATGGATTCCCGAACGTTCTAAGTATCCCGATGATCACCGGGCCGATGGCAACCAGAAAAAAGCTTGGCCACAAACAGAAAATTAGCGGAAAAACCAGCTTCGTTCCGATTTTCGCGCCCATTTCTTCTGCGGCCTGCATGCGCCGGTCACGAAACTCCTCGGCATAGATGCGCAAGGTAGCCGCTACACTGGTGCCGAAGCGGATGCTTTGGGCCAACAGGCTGACCAGGCCCTGGATGTCTTCCAGGCCAGTGCGATCTGCCAGTTGCCTGAGCGCTTCGGTACTGGAAATGCCGGCGCGGATCTGCACATTGACCAACGCCAGCTCCTCGGCCAGTTCGGCTTGGCTGACCGCCATTTCTTCGGCCACTCGTTCGATAGCCTGGGGCAACGCCAGGCCCGATTCCACGCAAACCACCATCAAGTCCAGGGCATCAGGAAAGGCCGCGCGCAACCGGCCCTGCCGAGCATTCTTGCGCTTGTCGATGTACACGGCCGGCAGCAGCCATCCGACGGCAGCGCCCATGGCTACCAGTCCCATGATCTTGAGCGGGGAAAAATTGGGAACCAGCGGCAGTATCAACAACGAGATACCCATCAGCATCAACGGCAGCAGCAAACGCACCGCCCAGTACACCTGTACCGCTGAAGCCGAGCCGTATCCAGCATGGGTCAACAGGGCTCGGGTGGCTGACACTTGCCCCTCCGTAGACGGGGTAACGCGCCGACCTACACGCTCCAGTAGAAGCTGCAGGCTTCCTGGCGGCTCCCGACCGGCCGCGGCGCTGGAGTGGTCACGCTTGATCAATGCAAGACGGCGTTGCAGTGGGCTCTGCAGCCCCAGCACCAGCAACGTCACGGTAATAACCGCAATGACCGTGCTCATCCCGATCGCACCGACGATCAGGAGGCGTGTCAGTGCCTCATTGTCCGTCACCCGACTCAATAAACCGAGCAAATAATCCATGACCGACGCCCCCGTTGCGAGAACTGCTTAAACCTGGATTCGGATGATTTTGCGAATCCAGAGGATCCCGGCCAGCATGGCTCCGAAAGCCGCCATGATAAGTTTTTGGCCGAAAGGATCGTTGACCAGCGCTGGCAAATACTTGGGGCTAGTGAGCATGATCCCCGCCGCCAGCACAAAGGGTACGGCCACCAACACCCAAGCCGACATTCGCCCTTCGGCCGACATAGTCTTGACCTTGCGCTGAAAGCGAAAACGCCCCCGGATCAGGCTACTCAAACGCTCCAGCACTTCGGTCAAGTTGCCGCCAG
This sequence comes from Pseudomonas sp. 13159349, assembly GCF_013305685.1. Classification (NCBI taxonomy): domain Bacteria; kingdom Pseudomonadati; phylum Pseudomonadota; class Gammaproteobacteria; order Pseudomonadales; family Pseudomonadaceae; genus Pseudomonas; species Pseudomonas sp. 13159349. The sequence goes on from NZ_CP045553.1 coordinate 4,771,580, forward strand.
TCTCGCGGTGAATGAGGATCGAAGTAACCATCATCATCACCGTCATACTCGGCACCCGTTCCAGCAGGCCAAGCATGGCCCGGCGCACATCGTTACCGTAGTTGATATCGGCGAAGGTCAGGCCGAATTCATGCGCCACCGGTCCCTTGTGCTCCTCTGCCACCAGGCGCAGGGTTTCATTGAAGGGATGCCCAGCGCGCAATGCCCGGCACATGGCTTCCAGCGCATCCGGCAAACCCTCCTCGAATCTGGCGAAACGAATGCCACGGTCATGGATAATTTTCAGCAGCGGCAGCCATAACGCCACGAACGCTGCCGCCAGCGCCAACCACCAGTAAGGAAAGAACAGCCAGGCCAGCATCCCGGCAGCCGCTGCAAGCACGAGCCCCATCAGTAGTACCCGATAGGCCCGATAATCATGCCCGGCCTGCTCGATCAACTGCGTCAGCGTCGCCATGAAGGGCAATTGTTCGAGCCACGCCTCCAGTGGCGACAAACGTGTCAGGTATTTCTGCCGCAACACGGTCTGCATGTTCGGCAGATGGCTTGCCCGCTCCAGAATCACCAATCGGCTACGGATACGTTTGCGTACCTTACCCGCCTCGCCGAATACTGGCACCACCAACCCTTGGCTGAGGAGAAACACGGCAACGAACACCATGCCAAGAAATATCAGGATGAACTCACCAGGTATTTGGCTCATGGCTGACCAACCTCCATCCATTCCGGTCTGAACATAGTCAGCGGCAACTCGATCCCGCGCTTGGCCAAAGAATCGCGAAAGGCAGGGACCATACCACTTGGCCGGAAGTCACCAAGCACCTGGCCCTGTTCGCCCAGGCCATTGCGGACGAACGAGAATATCTCGGTCATGGTGATGATTTCGCCCTCCATGCCGTTGATCTCCTGCACACTGACCAACCGCCGCTTGCCGTCTTCCTGCCGCTCCAGCTGGATCACCACATCGATGGCCGATGCGATCTGTTGACGCATGGCCTTGATCGGGAACGTGGCACCAGACATCAAGACCATGTTCTCAACCCGGCCCAACGCATCGCGCGCGGTATTGGCGTGGATCGTGGTCAGCGAGCCATCGTGGCCGGTGTTCATTGCCGTCAGCATGTCTAGCGCCTCGGCGCCGCGCACCTCACCGATCACGATACGGTCGGGGCGCATCCGCAGGCTGTTGCGCACCAGCTCACGCTGGCCCACCTCCCCGCGCCCCTCGATATTCGCCGGTCGTGTTTCCAGGCGCACCACATGCGGCTGCTGCAGTTGCAGTTCGGCCGAGTCCTCGATGGTGACGATGCGCTCGTTATGCGGAATGAAACTGGACAGCACATTGAGCATGGTGGTCTTGCCGCAGCCGGTGCCGCCGGAGATCAGCACGTTCAGCCGGCCCCGCACGATCGCCTTGAGCAGCAACGCGATGGCCGGGGTCAGGGCGCCCGCCTGGATCAGGCTGTCGACATTGAGCAGGTCCACCGCAAAGCGGCGTATCGAGATACTTGGCCCGTCGATGGCAAGCGGCGGGATGATCGCATTGACCCGTGAACCATCCTTGAGCCGCGCATCTACCAACGGCGAAGACTCGTCGATACGCCGGCCGAGGCTGGAGACGATGCGGTCGATGATATTCAGCAGGTGCTGATCATCGCGAAAACGCACATCGGTGCGCTGCAACTTGCCGAACCGTTCGACGTATACCGAGTCATGCCCGTTGACCAGAATGTCGGACACCGTATGGTCGGCCAGCAGCGGCTCCAACGGGCCAAGGCCAAGCACTTCGTCGGTGATCTGCTTGATGATCAACTGGCGGCTGGCAGAGCTTACCGGCGCCGAATGCTCATCGAGCAGACGCTGGCAGATATCGCGGATCTGCCGCACGGCCTCGGCCTGCTCGAGCGAGTCGAGCAAGGACAGGTCCATGACCTTGAGCAGTTGCTGATAGGTCCTCTCCCGCCACTCGGCTTCCACCGATGTGACCTGGCTTTTCGTTTCAAACAGGACATCCGGTGCCAAATGTTCCCACGCCATCAGTGCCTCTGCCGGGTCCTTCGCGCCGCCACCCTGCTTCGACGGCGTCGATGCCTCGGGGGTGACTGCCTGTTTGCGCAAACGGTTACGGAAATCGCTAAGCATGGTTCACCCCCGAAAAACACGCTTGAAGGCGCGTTTGAACAGTCCGCTGTCTGTGGCCACCTGCTTGCCCACCAATTCCTCGGCCAGCCCACGCAGCGCATGGGTGATCGCCGAGCGAGGTGCTTGCAGGCCTAATGGCACACCTGTGTTCTGGCTCTGGTTGATGACGCTGAAGTCATTCGGCAGTTTCACGATGTTGGTGCAGCGCAGCGCTTCGCCGATATCCTTGAGGCTGACCGGCGCCGCCTTGTCGTAGCGGTTGACCACCACCTCCAGCTGATTGCCGCGCACGCCCAGGTCATCGCGCAGAATGCGTGCCAGGGAACTGGCGTCGCGCAGGTGGTTGACGCTCTGCTGCACCACGACGTACACCCGGTCGGCCTGCTCCAGCACCGAAGCGGTGATGTGATCGATCTGCCGCGGCAAGTCCGCCACTACCCAGTCATAGTTGGCCCGCGCCAGTTGCAGCAGCGCATCGAGCTGTTCGGCCTGGACATCCTGCGGCAGACACAGCTCATTGGCGCGGCTGCCAAGCACATGCAAGGACGGGCTGAAATGGCTGCAGAACCCGCGCAGTGCCACCCCGTCCATTTCTTTTATCTGCTGCAACACGTCTAGTTGGCTGTGCGACTGCGCCACATCCAGATGATGCGACACGCTGCCAAACTGCAGGTCCAGGTCAAGCAACAGGGTGTTGCCCTTGAGGCTGAGCTGATGCGCCAGGTTGCAGGCCAGCACCGTGCCGCCGGAGCCACCCTTGGCATTTATCACCGCGACCAGTTTGCCTGTTGCCGTGCTGTTGGTCTGGGTTTCCATGACCATACGGTTCAAGGCAGCGATAAGCTCCGTGGCAACGATGGGCTCCGGCAGAAAGTCGCGCGCACCGGCCTGCATCGCCAGGCGCATGCCTTCCCGATCGTCCAGCAGGCCACACACCAACAGCGGCGGGCGCTCATGGGCCGGGCGTTGCAACAGGGCCGCCAGTTCCTCACGCCACAGCTGACCAACGCGCAGCAGCAGGAAATCGGGCATCCGGTCCAGCCCGTACAACGGGTCGCAATGCCCATTGCTGACCTGGCGAACATTCACCTCCAGACCGGCGATGCGCTGACAGATTTCTTGCAGCTGGCGCAAGGCCAAGGCGTCGGAGCTGCTGATCAACAGACGCATCCCGGGTTTGATGGAGGTAGCGGATACGGAAGATTCCCTAAGATTCAGCATGGCGTGATCTCCGGTACGACATCCGCCTCGGTATGACGCCCGAGGCTCTCGCGAGGTAAGGTCGCCTTGAATACTGGCAGGGTAATGGGCACCCCAAAACCTGGAATAAACAGGCTGAATTGAAAGTTCTGCAGCGTCAGCTGGACATAGCGGACAGCGGCAAACCCGGTGGCGTTCACCAGATCACCGGGATTGGCGACCTGTGCACCGTTCTTGTCCAGGTAGCGCAGGGTAAGGTCCGAGGTGTCCAGGTCGGCCAGCAGGCCACTGGCTCCACTGTCGCCCGCACTGTTGAATATTGCCCGGCGCAGCACCACCGGATCGCTGATATTGCACACCGCTGCCAGACGTGCACCACGCCTCACGGACTCATTCAGCACGTTCACGGTGTAGTACAGCCGGCCTATTTCAAGCACCCCGAACAGCAGCGTGAACATCAACGCACTGACGATGGCGAACTCCACCACATACACGCCCTGCATGCTTCTGCGCTTCATCACAGTGCCCTCATCACAGTGGTGGCGACCAACGGGAAGTTCAGTGCCGTGCCGTTGCCGATAAACGCCGGAATACCGCTGGCTATCAGCGGGGAAAAGACCGCACTGATGGTCACCTGCACGTGGTCGTTGGTACCCGCCACCTTGGCAACCTGCACGCTAGTGTTAGCGGGCATCCCGGTCAGGCTGCAGGGCGGCGTGGAGGGTGCACCGTACACCGCCACGTACTTGGTCATGCACTCGAGGTCGGCGCTCACTTCGACCTTGCCCAGGGTCGAGTTCCAGGCCTGGCTGGCGACAAAGCGTGCGGCATCCCGGCTGCCCTGCAGCAAGCTGTTGTACTGGTAAAGCATTCGGCCGAATTCGCCGAAGGCCAGCAAGGTCAGGAGCAACAGCGGCAGGGTGATGGTGAATTCGACGATTGCCACCCCGTGCTGGCGCTGCGCACGCTTGAGCCGATGAAGTTCCATGACACGCTCCTAGGAGTCGGTGCTCGGTGTGCCACTGCCACTGATAAAGGTTTTGTACAACTGGATGATCTGCGGGCCGGAATCGTCTTGCGGTGTAGGCCCAGGCACACCGTCGCCTTCGCATTGCTTGACGAACTGGCCGAAGATCTGCGAATCCCCGCCCGAGTTGTCCGCTGGCTGCACTACGTAGAAGCAACCGAAACCGATGACCGGAATCGACGATGCCCCCGAGTTCTTGCCCGAACAGTCGCCCACCACGATCTTCAGCATCCGCCGCTCGAAAACTCCACCCGACTGGCAACCCGTACCGCCTGCGACACATGCGGCGGTCTGCGCGGCATAGTCGTTGTAGTCGAACAGCGGCGTGCCGCCAGCAGACAGGTTGCCATTGCTCGAAGTGACGACTTGGCCTTGGTGCTCCACTTGGTTAGGCGTGATAGCGTCGTTGTACTTCATTACCGGATTGCTATAGGTCGTCACCAGGTCTGGCGGATAGTCCGAACTATTGAGCGACCCGGCATACTGGCCGAAGCGAGTATTCAGGCCTTTCACAGCAGGGCCAACCGTGTTGCCAGGCTTGGTAGCGGCGTTGTCACCGACATTTCGGCAAACCGAGGCGCCACCAGCCATGAGTTCGCCAACCGCCTTGCCGCCCGAGCCAAAATCGAGCAGCTGAAAATTGCCCGGGCCAATCGGGTCGCTGTCCTTGGAAGCTGATTTCAAGACCTCCAGGTCACCAAAGCGATACCCCCAGAACATGCCGGTATCCGGGGTGTATTTGGTCGGATCCCCACACACCAGCAGCGGCGCAAGATCACATGGACTGGTGGGGCTCGGCCCGGCGGTGGCAATCGCCGTCACGCTTTTGGTCCCCACGGTTCCTGTACCGATTGACTGGGCGAAGCTCCAGAAAAAGCCCGCCAGTGAGTAATTCGATACCGAGACCCGCACATAGGTGGCATTGGCCGGCCCGGGGAAGGAGAAAGGCCCATAGACATTGTCTGCCAACTCCACCACGGCAAATCCGCCAGGGTTGCCGCCGATTGCCGTCAACAGCTCCGTGTTGCCAGCGGCCTTGGCATTTTCGTTGAGGGTGAAGAGCGCGGCTGCTCGTGTGGTACTGGCAGAATTGCCAGTGCCCATCACCTGGCTCAGGGTCTTGGCGCCACTGAGGGCGGCGGCGTCCACGGCATTCTGCAGTCGAGTCTTGTTCAACAACATGTGACCGCCATCGAGCACCAACGCTGCCATCATCAGTATCGCCAACAGGGCGATCACGATGATGACAGTTACTGCCCCCCGCTGTTGGCCTGGCGGCGCGGTGAACATCCGTTGAGCTCGAGGAGTCATGATTACGCCCTCAATCAGCGAATTGAATCAGTGACTTGGATCTGGATCGGCTGACCGATCTGCTGCGCATCACCAGTCGTCCCCCGGTAGCTATTGATCACCTTCTCCAGTAAAGGCCCGTCAGAGCCAGCGGCCGGCACTTCAGTGCCTGGGTTGGCGGCTACCTGCTTGTCGGCAATCTGCTGGTAGGTGGTCTGGTAGACGCTGTAGCCCAACGGGCCAACGCGCCCTTCGTCGTACGACATACAACCCGACAACCCCGACAGCAGCACGCAACACACGATCATGCTTCTCATGCTGGTTCTCTCCGATCAATTCAGGTCATGGCCAAAGTTGCCACCGCTGACACCGAGGCTCACGGGGACCGCGCGCCCCGGCTCACTGCCCTTGGTCTTGCCGAGCAGGTAGAAGTCCAGGTCACTGGGCTCGACGAACTTCTCGGTGGGCAGGCGCACCGCCTTGGCATCCACAGGCTTGGCGAGGTGCGGCGTCACCAGGATCACCAGTTCGGTTTCACCGTTGATGAACGATTGGCTGCGGAACAGGTGCCCGAGTATCGGCAAGTCCCCCAGACCCGGGAAACGGCTGACGAAATCGCGAGTGTTTTCGCTGATCAAGCCGGCGATGGCAATGGTCTGGCCATTGCCCAGTTCGACCGTGGACTCTGCGCTGCGCTTGGTCAGCGACGGAATAACCTGGGAAACTCCATCGCCCAGGATGCTGCTGAGGCCCGTGTCGAGTACCAGCGAGTTAGCGTTGGAAAGCTCGCTCACCGAGACATTCAGGTTGAGGTTGATACGCCCGGAGTCGAGCACCACCGGCAGGAACTTCACGCCGACACCGAATTCCTTGTATTCGATGGTGATGCCATCATCCTCGGTGATCGGCACCGGGAACTCGCCACCAGAAATGAACTCCGCCTGCTGGCCGGTCAGCGTGGTGAGGGTGGGCTCGGCCAGCACCTTGGCCGAACCATTGTCCTTGGACGCCTCCAGCACCACGTTGAAGAGGAAATCGTCGGACAGGAACTGTGCGAACAAGCCTTTGCCGCCACCAATCAGCGAACCTGGCGAAAGAATCGACCCGCCACCTGGAGTCAGGCCCAGTCCTTGACCATTGTTGAACCCACCACCGCTCCAGTTGCCGGACGAGCCAAGGGCATTGAAGCGCACGTTGAGGTTCTTGATCAGGCTGCGCTGCATCTCTGCCACTTTCACTTCCAGCATCACCTGCTGGCTGCCACCGACGCTGAGCAGGTTGATCACCTCCAGCGACTGAGCCGGTGCCGCTTCGGCGGCTTCACCCTTGCCTTGCACCACACTCGAGGTCTGCGCGGCATAGGTCTTGGCCACTTTCATCGCTGTGTCCATGGCCGCGGCGCTGCGCACCTGACCACGCAGTACCAACGCGCCTTGTGCGCTGAACACCTCGATGTTCTCCTCGGGCAGCAGCTGGTGCAGTTTGGTCTTGAGCCCGGTGAGGTCATGCACAACCTCCACATCCATGGTCTCGATCAAGCGGTTGTTGCTGTCCCACAGCAATACGTTGGTAGTGCCGAGGGAACGGCCGAGCAGGTAGAGCTGGGTCGGGCTGGTGATCAGGATATCGGCGATATCCGGGTTGCCGACCGAAATTTTCCTCACCGGCGTACGAGCGCTGATCGTCCGCGACTTGTAGATGGGCACCTGGACCATGTTGGCGTTGGCCGCCGGCATGGCGCTGTATCCCGATCCCGGTTCTGCAGCCTGCGTCACGCCGACGAACAGCAGCTGCGTACCAAGCCCGCACAACAGGTACATCCCTAGTCTCTGCAAAGTATTCATACACAACTCCTTGCTAGGTATTCTTGTTCCTGCCGAACGTTAGCCATTCGGACGCCTGCCGCCTTAAAACCTTGCTTTCGCTACTTCAACTTCAGTCCCACGGATGATGGTGACCGCGCCACCGTCACTACTACGATTTACCACCGGTCTTGGTTGGGGTTTGAATGCTGGCGTTGCAGCCTTCACCGGCTCGACAGCGGCAACGGCTGGCGCCTGCTTCTGAGCGTCCAGCGGATTGCGCAGGGCCAGCTGCAACTTCCCTTCGGATTGCGCCCTGACCAGCACCTCGGCCTCTTTGGCCGACATTTCCAGGGTCACGGCACGTACCACCACCGGCTGGGTCTTGTCCGTCCCTGCAGTCTGGTCCACGGCCAATACCCGGAGGTCCTGGAGGATGGTTCTGGACTCAGCGTCGTTACTACCGCCATTGCTTTGCTTGGTCGCCAGAACATCGACCCGGTTACCCGGCAACAGGAACCCGCCCACCCCGACCACGTCATCCACACGCACCGAAATGGCGCGCTTGTCTGGAGCAATCAATGAAGCCAGGGTACTGCCACCCAGGTGCTCGGCAAGGCGAGCACTACGCAGCACATCGCCGCGCAACAGTGCGAAAGTGGCAATCTTGCCAACCACCTTTTCATTGCTGTCGAAGGCATCGTCGGGCACCGCATCCTTGGGCATGCGCACGATAGCGACCTGCTGGGCCTCGATCATCTGCCCGAACGGGATCTCCACCGTAGCGACCACCACGTTCTTCATGTTGTCATCCGGGGCGGCGTTGAGCCGACCATTGAGCCAGTTGTTGGCCATCCAGGCGGCGCCAAGCCCCAGGGTCAGGGAAACGGCAACCAAGGTCAGCGTACGGGCACTCATGTCTGCATCTCCTCATCCAAGGAAGTCGATCTGCACGAAGTAGCTTTGCCAAGCCCATTTCAGCTCCTGTGGCGACAGCGGACCATCGCCGCCCAGGTAACGCTGGCGGTCAAGCGCCATGTTCAGCAGGTCGCGAGGGTGGCAGGGCACCAGCGGCACGCCTTCGACCTCGTACAGCGCCTGTAGCGCGTAACGCAACAGCAGCGGGTCGTAAGCCAGGCCCAGGCGTTCGCATTCCTGACGCCAGATGCGTTCGTACTCATCGACTTTCAGGTAGCTGAACTGCAGCTTGTAGCCAATGCGCCGCAAGAAGGCTTCGTCAGCCAACTCCAGCGGGTTGAGGTTGGTGGAGAACACCAGCACCAGATCGAACGGCAGCTCGCAATGGCGCCCGCCACCCAGGTTGAGGAAGTCGCGCTTCTCTTCCATCGGCACGATCCAGCGGTTGAACAGCTCGGCCGGGGCCATGCGCTGGCGCCCCATGTCGTCGATGATGAACAGGCCATTGCTGGCCTTGAGTTGCAAGGAGGCCTGATACTGGCGGGTGCTCGGATCGAAACGGACATCCAGTTGCTCCATGCCCAGTTCGCCGCCAGTGATCACCACCGGGCGCTTACAGCGCACCAGCCGGCGATCGATGCCTTCGTTCAGCAACAGGCTGGTGGGTTGCCCCTCCTCCTCCAGGCGCTGATGCACCTGAGGGTCATACACCTCGATAACCGACTCATTGATTTCTATGGCATGCGGTACCCAGATGGCTTCGGCGAACAGACGAATCAACCGGCTGCTGACGTAGGTCTTCCCGGTGCCTGCGGGGCCGTAAATCATGATCGCGCGCCCGGAGTTCAACGCTACGCCCAGTTGATCGAGCATGCTCTCCGAGAGCACAACACCTGCGAAGGCCGAGTGCATGTCCTGCGTACTGATGCGGCCATGGTGGATGGTCTGCAGCTTGAGCAGGTCACGGTAGGTACTTACAGGGAAGGGCGCCGCGCCTATATAGCCGCTGCGCGCCAGTGCATCGCGAGCGGTGGCACGGCCGCGTTCGGTCAGGCCGTAGCGCAGCACCTGCCCCCCCGTTTGCACACCGACCTGGCCCAGTACTTCGACGCGGCCATCCTTGCGCAGAAAGGCCAACACTTCTTCTACCACCGCACCGGTCAGTGCCAGGCGCTCCACCAGGCGCGACAGGTCCAGCGTACCGGCGTCATGCAGGTGCTTGCACAGCAGATCAGCGAGAAAGCTTTCTGCCAGGCCAGTCTCACGGACTGTACGTGGCTGAGGTGCCAGGCTCTGCACTGCGTCCTTGTCACAGGCGCAGGCACCACTGTCTCTGAGTGCGTACATGGTTAGCCTCCCAGGCTATAGGCCAAGCGGTTGCCAAAAAAGGCTGACAAGGGTTCCGAGAAGAATTGCTATGGCGTATGGGAAAGGCTTTCCGGCCACTTCATCAGCCTGCGGTGCGAAATACGCCTGTGCTTTCAACATCAACCAGTAACGCGACAAGGTCATCGGTAACTGGCCACGCACTAGAATTAGTAGAAGACCACATAGACATCCGGCAATCAGGCTCAGGAGTGCCGCGCTGAGCGCGCCGTTCCAAGGAAGAAAAGCGCCGACCATAGCCATTAGTTTGACATCGCCGGCAGCCATCCCACCCAAGGCGTGCATTGGGAGAAAAATGGCGAAGCCAATCAGCAACCCCAGCAACCCATAACCGAAACCACTGATTCCGGCGGAGTAAGCCTGACCAGCCAAGCCCAACCCCAGCCCCACCAGAATCAGGAGGTTGGGAATGCGGTGGCGACGAAGGTCGCTCGCCACCGCTATACCCAGCAGCCCCATCAGCAAAACAGTCATAACCAACTGCTCTCTGGTCATCACCGCCTCTCCCTGCTGGATGATTATTTCTATTAGCACGCCGACCCTTTAATGGCAGTGCAGAGAGTCTGCATCTTTGTTTGCACTGCAGTTCCGAGACTAGTGAATATCCCAACAACAAGTGCCGTCACCAACCCACCAGCCACCGCATATTCCACAACGGTCAGGCCATCTTCATCTTTGACGAACTTCACGACCGAAGCCTTGATTGTTTGCAGAGTCATTTCGCTCACCTCGCTAAGGACATTATCTTTCTTCCCAGGCAGTGGCGGTTGCACTACCTGATGGGAATCCTAGTCAGGGGGAGACGACAGTCGTTAGGAGATTTTTGCGAATCGCTAGGACTTTTTGCGGCCATTGGCCAGCATCCAAAAAGTGACAATGCCACCAGGAAAACAGGTAGCAAGCGTCAATATGAGAAGCACTTTCGTACGCATTTGCAGCCGGCTCAGGGAAAGGTTCTGGCACGTTTGTTCAAAGCCGACAAGCGGTCGTCATGATCAAAGACCAGCCTGACTGCGGAACCTGTCTAACATCAGGGTTTTACAAAACGCATAGAACCCCCTAAGCAAAAACGATCTAAGGTAATAACCAAATTGCTCGGCGACTTAATAATGTTTTGACAATACTGCTGCTCGTAGGGAAACTCCCCAGCATAAGGTTAAGTCACGATGTCTAACCCGGGCACAAAGCCGCTGCTGTTGTGGTTCGATCTGACACGCGATCATTCCACCGAAGCGCTTATGGCACAGTTCAGTCATGTCTGCGATTGCAAACTGGCGAAGGCCGTGGCGCATTCCGAACGCCAGCAGGCAGACATGATCTGCATGCATTTCGATCGTCCCGACACGCTCAACCTCAACCTGCTGCTGGAAGTGAAACGCAACTCACCGTCCATACCGATCACCATGTTCACCGTGCAGCACTCCGAAGAGCTGGCTGTCTGGGCCATGCGTTCGCGGGTCTGGGAGTATCTGGTATTGCCGCTGACAAGCGGTGAGAAAAGTCGCTACATCGATGTCCTCAAGCAGCTTTGCGACATACGCCGCGCCAGCAAGACCTCAGGCAATGCGCAGCGCATCGACCACCTTCCCTCTTTGCCGGACAGCATTCGCCTGACCGGCGAACACCACAAGCACCAGGCGCTCAGCAAGGTCATGCCATACATCGACCAGCATTTTCGCGAATGCATCGACCAAAAGGACATCGCACAGCGCTGCGGCATGACCACGGCCCGCTTCGGCCGCCTGTTCAAGGAAGTCAACGGCGTTGGGTTTCTGGATTACATCCTGAGCAAGCGCATGAACCTGGCCATGGACCTGCTCGTCAACAGCCAGATGCCGATTACCAGCATCGGCTATGAGGCCGGCTTCAAGGACCCATCCTACTTCGCCCGTGCCTTCAAGCAGGTCAGCAACTGCACGCCCAGCGAATACCGCCAGGCCCGCCAGCTCGAAGCGACGGCCAGCGAAACCGAGCCCTTGAAAGATACCAATGCAGCCGTGGCAGACAATTTGTTGCAGGGTGCGGGGACTCAAAAGTATCGCTGAAGCACTACCCGTTCATATGCGCTTGAAATATTGACTGCCATCGCTATGCGAGCCAGTTCAAGGGTGCCCTGGCCAATTGAGTAACTACCCCGCGCCTGCAACCAAACCAGAATGTCGGCAAGATGCCAGAGAGCAGTGCTGCCATCGTGCACGGGGGCAGGGAAGTTATGTGAATGCGCCAACATTAATTTCCGCATGTTTTGCCGAGATACGCCTATGATTTCAGCCACATCGGATAGCCCTACAAGATCGGGGGTCGCTTCGATAAGGCGAGCGCCTGGCACCACTCTGCAAACATCTCTCAAAGCGCTCTCGATAGCCTCTTTCGCAGTAGGGGACTCGCGGATGAAGGCAAGCGCCAAGCGGCCCGGTTGACCTACGCCAACCACCGCATCATCGCATCCGCCTTCAGCCAGACGCTCCAGTAGCGCATCGGTGTCTTCGTTTTCGCTCAATTGATACTTGAGGGTGAACTCATATTCCACTGCTTCTACTCCTCTCCGGCATTTGGTGCGCCTAAGGCAACTTTGCTGCCCGAACAGTTATCAACCACACGCCTCAGCTGACGCGCCAAATTGCCAGGGCTCCTCGGGGTGCTCCAGATACTGGTAATGCAAAACTCCCCACACCGACAATGGGCATCGTTCCACGGGCAGTACATTTTCCCCCAACAATGCCCCCCACCCACCACTACTCTCCATCCCTTTGACTCAGCGTGCCTCAAGGCCTGCTCAACCTCCTTCCTGGCGTGACTGGGGCGTGACATCAGATTTTCTCCAGTGTGGACTTGCATGCCAAAGGTTGTCAAATGACAACCACCCAATCGGCAAGCGTGCACGCCACACTACAGAATTGATGATGCTGGGAGTCGCTGTAAGTAACTGTTGGGAATTTTCCTACGCGGAATCGAGACTTCGACCCGAAGAATGTTTTAGAGGCCCGTAGAAGCAAGCAGTGCTATCAGAGCAACCCGTCCGCCTGCAACAACGTCTCCAGGCAATGCTCCTGCACCCCGTAAAACGCCTTGAGCTGTCCGATCTTCTCCAGCAACGCGCCGTTGTCCCCTGCCTGGCGCCGCTTCACCGCAAGAATCATCTTGTTCTTGTTGGTGTGCTCCAGCGAAATGAACTCGAACACCTTGGTCTCGTACCCGCAAGCTTCCAGGTACAGCGCGCGCAGGCTGTCGGTCAGCATTTCGGCCTGCTGGCCCATGTGCAGGCCGTACTGCAGCATCGGTTGCAACAACCCCGGGCTGTGCAGTTGCGGGCGGATCTGCTTGTGGCAGCACGGCGAGCACATGATGATCGCGGCGTTGCAGCGGATGCCGGTGTGGATGGCGTAGTCGGTGGCGATGTCGCAGGCATGCAGGGCAATCATCACTTCGATGGCCTCGGGCACCACGCTACGCACGTCACCACACTGGAACTCCAGGCCCGGGTGCTCCAGGCGCAAGGCGGCGGCGTTGCACAGGTCGACCATGTCCTGGCGCAGCTCGACGCCGGTTACCTGTGCTTCGCGGCCCAGGCTATTGCGCAGGTAGTCGTGCATGGCAAAGGTCAGGTAGCCCTTGCCTGAGCCGAAGTCGGCCACCCGTAGCGCCTGCTCCGCCGGCACCGGTGCACTGGCCAGGGCGTGGTCGAAGACTTCGATGAACTTGTTGATCTGCTTCCACTTGCGCGACATCGACGGGATCAGCGCGCCTTGTGCGTCAGTAACGCCGAGGTCACGCAGGAACGGCCGTGAAAGCTCCAGATAGCGCTTCTTCTCGCGGTCATGGCCGCTGCTACTGGCAGCTTCGCGTGGCGCCTGTGCGCCGTGGCGCTGGAGCATGGGCTTGCCCTTCTTGCTGAAGGTCAACTGCACTTCACCGTCGGCATCGAACAAGTGCGCGTTGCGGAAGCTGTCCGGTAGCAGCTCGGCGACCAGCGCCTGTGCCTGCTCCAGCGCCAGATTGCGGGTGATGTCGCGGGTCTGGTGGCGATAGACCAGCGACAGGCACGGCTGGCCCTTGACCTGCAGCGGCTTGGCAATGATCCGTTGCAGGGTCTGGTCGGCACCGACATGGCGCGCCAATACCAGTTTGACCAGGGTATTGCCATGCAGGGCGGCGTTCAGCAGGTCGAGAAACTGGGTGCGCGCATCCGGCGCGGATGGGGCAGAAGAACTGGCGGACATGGAAAAACGGTGCCTCGGGTAGCGGGGAGCGCATGGCGCAATGCACGCATTCTACAGGGTGGCTAACTTCCTGTGGGAGATCGCCCAGTCCTTTGGGCTGCGCTGTCGCGTAGGGAGCTGAATTCGCAAGCGGTACGCGTACCCTGTGGGAGCGGCTTTAGCCGCGAAGAATCCAACGCGGTGCATGGCCCCGGCTGCGCCGGTGTTCGCGGCTAAAGCCGCTCCTACAGGGGGGCGCGTCAAGCCATCGGGGTCGGCTCAATCGAGAATCACCAACCGGTTGGGCAACTCGTTACGCGCATGGGTAGGCGGCACATGTTCGCTGAGCAGTTCGCCGCACGCTTCTATGCACTCCACAAACCCCTGCAAGGTGCGGCCCTGGCGTACCTGTTCGGCAAGGCGGGCGACGATGGCCGCGCGGGCAGTGGCATCCAGATGGCGCTCGATACCGCGGTCGACCAGGATCTCCACATGCCGCTCCGCCTCGCTGACGAAGATCAGTACGCCCGTGGCACCGGCAGTGCGCTGCAGGTTCTGTTCGCGAAACTGCTGGCGGGCCAGGCGCGAGGCGCGCCAGCGGCGCAGGGCCCGGGGGATCAGCCAGCCGGCCAGGCGTGGGCTGCGCAGCAGCAGGCACAAGCCAACGAACAGCAGCACATTGGCCACCAGCAAGCCACGCACTCCGGGCCAACCCAGCAGCCAGTGCAACAGGGCCGGCACGGCCAGCGCCAGCACGGCGGCCCAGAACAACGGCCAGTAGGCATAATCGTCGGCCCGGCGGGCCAGCACCGTCACCAGTTCGGCATCGGTGCGCCGTTCGGCACGGGCAATGGCTTCGGCGATCTGGCGCTGATGGTATTCGTCGAGGGGGGTCATGCCGTCGGTCTCTTGAGCGTTCTTATAGTTGTTGTCCCGGCATTCGGGGCTTCGTCCGCAGGCGACATATTCAGGCATAATCCGCCGCTGGAAGAAATGCCTGCAAATCGTACAACAATAGCCGCCTGAAAACTTCGGCCGCGCGCGTATCACCGTGGATACGGCACAGGCCCCACAACGGAATTGATGATGAAACTGTCTTTGCTGGGCCTGGCCATGGGCCTTGCCAGTCAGGCGGCACTCGCCGCCCCCTCCGCCCCGCCCCTGCAGGACAAGCAGGCGTTCATCGACCATCTGATCAGCCAGATGACCGAAGCCGAGAAGATCGGCCAACTGCGCCTGATCAGTATCGGGCCGGAAATGCCCAAGGATAAGATCCGCGAGGAAATTGCCGCCGGGCGCATCGGCGGTACCTTCAACTCACGCACGGCCCCCGAGAACCGCCCCATGCAGGACGCGGCGATGCGTAGCCGGCTGAAGATTCCGATGTTCTTCGCCTACGACACCGTCCACGGCGAACGCACCATTTTCCCGATCGGCCTGGGCATGGCCGCGACCTGGGACATGGACGCCGTCGCCAAGGTCGGCCGCACCGCCGCCATCGAAGCCGCGGCGGACGCCCTGGACATGACCTTCGCACCGATGGTCGACATCGCCCGCGACCCGCGCTGGGGCCGCACCAGTGAAGGCTTCGGCGAGGACACCTACCTGACCTCGAAGATCGGCCAGGTGATGGTCCGCTCGTTCCAGGGCAGCAGCCCGGCCAACCCCGACAGCATCATGGCCATCGTCAAGCACTTCGCCCTGTATGGCGCGGTGGAAGGCGGGCGCGACTACAACACGGTCGATATGAGCCTGCCGAAAATGTACAACGACTACCTGCCACCCTATCGCGCCGCGCTCGACGCTGGTGCCGGCGGAGTGATGGTGGCGCTGAACTCGATCAACGGCGTGCCGGCCACCTCCAACACCTGGCTGATGAACGACCTGCTGCGCAAGGAGTGGGGCTTCAAGGGCGTGACCATCAGCGACCACGGTGCCATCCAGGAACTGATCCGCCATGGCGTCGCCCGCGACGGGCGCGAAGCCGCCAAGCTGGCGATCAAGGCCGGCATCGACATGAGCATGAACGACACCCTGTACGGCGAAGAGCTGCCAGGCCTGCTGAAGTCTGGCGAAGTGACCCAGGCCGAACTGGACCAGGCAGTGCGCGAAGTGCTGGGTGCCAAGTACGACATGGGCCTGTTCAAGGACCCGTACGTGCGCATCGGCAAGGCCGAAACCGACCTGAAGGACTACTACGGCAACGACCGCCTGCACCGCGACGCCGCGCGTGACGTGGCGCGCCGCAGCCTGGTGCTGCTGGAAAACCGCAACCAGACGCTGCCGCTGAAAAAGGCCGGCACCATCGCCTTGGTCGGCCCACTGGCCGATGCCCCGATCGACATGATGGGCAGCTGGGCTGCCGACGGCAAACCGATGCACTCGGTGACCGTGCGCGAAGGCCTGCGCCGCGCCGTGGAGGGCAAGGCCAAGCTGGTCTACGCCAAAGGCTCCAATGTCACCGGCGACAAGGCGATGTTCGATTACCTGAACTTCCTCAACTTCGATGCTCCGGAAATCGTCGACGACCCGCGCCCGCCTGCGGTGCTGATCGACGAGGCGGTGAAGGCAGCGAAGCAGTCCGATGTGGTGGTGGCAGTGGTCGGCGAATCCCGCGGCATGTCCCACGAGTCGTCGAGCCGCACCACCCTGGAAATCCCGGCCAGCCAGCGGGAGCTGATCAAGGCCCTGAAGGCCACCGGCAAGCCGCTGGTGCTGGTGCTGATGAACGGCCGCCCACTGTCGATTGCCTGGGAACGCGAGCAGGCCGACGCCATTCTGGAAACCTGGTTCGCCGGTACCGAAGGCGGCAACGCGATCGCCGACGTACTGTTCGGCGATTACAACCCGTCCGGCAAGCTGGCCATCACCTTCCCGCGTTCGGTCGGGCAGATCCCGATGTACTACAACCACACCCGTATCGGCCGGCCCTTCACACCTGGCAAGCCGGGCAACTACACCTCGCAGTACTTCGAAGAGCCCAATGGCCCGCTGTACCCGTTCGGCTATGGCCTGAGCTACAGCAGCTTCGAGCTGTCGGGGCTGAAGCTGTCGAACAAGGACCTCAAGCGTGGCGACACGCTGGAGGCCAAGGTGACGGTGAAGAACACCGGCAAGGTGGCAGGCGAGACCGTGGTGCAGCTGTACCTGCAGGATGTATCGGCATCGATGAGCCGCCCGGTGAAGGAACTGAAGAACTTCCAGAAGCTGATGCTCAAGCCTGGCGAGTCGCGCACGTTGAGCTTCCGCATCAGCGAAGAAGACCTGAAGTTCTACAATGGCCAACTGCAACGGGTTGCCGAGCCAGGGGAATTCAATGTCCAGGTCGGGCTGGATTCCCAGGCGGTGCAACAGCAGAGCTTTGAACTGCTGTAACTGACAGGTTATGCCTGTACCGGCCCCTTCGCGGGCTTGCCCGCTCCCACAGGTAATGCACAGGTCCATCGGGCTGTGAATCCTCTGTGGGAGCGGGCAAGCCCGCGAATAGGCCAGCCCTGATACCCCATTTATCCGGATCCGCCCCATGCCCTTTTCCGTTCGCGCCCTGCGTCTGGGGCTGATCTCCCTGCTGATCGTGCTGGGCACCGCCCTCAGCGCCGGCTGGGCCATGCACCAGGCCAAGCGCCAGGCCATGGAAGCCGACGCCCAGCGTGCCAGCCAGCAGTTGGGCCTGTATGCCAATGCCCTGCACACGCTGATCGACCGCTACCGCGCCCTGCCCGCCGTGCTGGCGCTGGACCCGGAACTGATCGCCGCCCTGCGCGGCCCGGTCAGCGAACCGATGCAGGACGCCCTGAACCGCAAGCTCGAACGCATCAACGGCGCTGCCAACTCCTCCACCCTCGAACTGCTCGACCGCACCGGCCTGGCCATCGCCGCCAGCAACTGGCGGCTGCCCAGCAGCTATGTGGGCTCCAACTACGGTTTCCGCCCCTACTTCAAGCAAACCCGCAGCCAAGGCAGTGGCCGCTTCTACGCCGTGGGCGTGACCAGTGGCGTGCCGGGCTACTTCCTCGCCAGCGCGGTGAACGACGAGCATGGCCGCTTCCTCGGCGCCATGGTGGTTAAGCTGGAGTTCCCCGAACTGGAGCGCGAGTGGCGCCAGGGCAGCGACATCCTGCTGGTCAGCGATGCCCGTGGCATCACCTTCATCGCCAACCAGGACGGCTGGCGCTACCGCGAGCTGCAGCCGCTCAATGGTGCCGACCGTGCCGAACTGGCCGAAACCCGTCAGTACGACAAGCAACCGCTGGTGCCGCTGCAGCACCAGGTGCTGACCCGCTTTGCCGCCAACAGCACCCTCAGCCGCGTGCAAGGCCCGGAGGGTAGCGCCGAGTACCTGTGGGAAAGCCTGCCGCTGGAAAGTGAAAACTGGACCTTGCATCTGCTGCGCAAGCCGCAGGTGGCCGCCGACGGTCGCAATGCCGCCCTCGGCGCCGCCGCCGTATGGCTGAGCCTGGTGTTCGCTGCGCTGTTCGTCAGCCAGCGCCTGCGCCTTGCCCGCCTGCGCCAGCGTAGCCGGGAGGAGCTCAAGCGCCAGGTCGAGGAACGCACCCGTGAGCTGCGCACCGCCCAGGAGGGGCTGGTGCAATCGGCCAAGCTGGCGGCGCTTGGGCAAATGTCGGCGGCCATGGCCCATGAAATCAACCAGCCGCTGACCACCCAGCGCATGCAACTGGAAACCCTGCGTCTGCTGCTCGACCATGGCCGATATGACGAAGCACGCCAGGCACTGGAGCCGCTGGAGCAGATGCTCACGCGCATGGCCGCGCTCACCAGTCACCTGAAAACCTTCGCCCGCAACAGCCCGGTCGGCCTGCGCGAACGCCTCGACCTGGCCACCGTGGTCGACCAGGCACTGCACCTGCTGGAGGCGCGTATTCGCAGCGAAGAAGTGGAGGTAGCCCTGTACCTGGCGCGCCCGGCCTGGGTGCGCGGCGATGCCATTCGCCTGGAGCAGGTGCTGATCAACCTGCTGCGCAATGCCCTCGACGCCATGGCCGACAAGCGCTACAAACGCCTGGAGATCCGCATCGAGCCCGACGGCGAGCTATGGCGCCTGAGCGTGCTGGATTCGGGTGGCGGCATTGCCGAGGCCAACCTGGCCAAGGTCTTCGACCCATTCTTCACCACCAAGCCGGTGGGTGAAGGCCTTGGGCTGGGGCTAGCCATTTCCTACGGCATTGTCCACGAGGCCGGCGGCAAGCTGCAGGCCGAAAACCTGCCTGGCGGCGCGCGCCTTAGCCTTACCCTGCCCCGTGACCTGGAGCCTGCATGTTGAATTCAGTGATCGTCGTCGATGATGAAGCCAGTATCCGCACCGCGGTCGAGCAATGGCTGAGCCTGTCGGGCTTCAGCGTGCAACTGTTCGCCCGCGCCGAAGAATGCCTGGCACACCTGCCACGGCACTTTCCCGGGGTGATCATCAGCGATGTACGCATGCCGGGCATGGATGGCCTACAGTTGCTCGAACGCCTGCTGGCGGACGACCCCGACTTGCCGGTGATCCTGCTGACCGGCCACGGCGATGTGCCCATGGCAGTGGAAGCCATGCGCAGCGGGGCCTACGACTTCCTGGAAAAACCCTTTACCCCGCAGCACCTGCTGGGCAGCCTGCGCAGGGCCCTGGAAAAGCGCCAGCTGGTCTTGGAAAACCGCCGGCTGCACGAGCAGGCCGATCTCAAGTCACGCCTGGAAGGCACACTGCTGGGTATGTCCCAGGGCCTGCAACAGCTGCGTCGGCAAGTGCTGGACCTGGCCAGCCTGCCGGTCAATGTGCTGATCCGCGGCGAAACCGGCAGTGGCAAAGAGCGCGTGGCCCGCTGCCTGCACGATTTTGGCCCGCGCGCCGACAAGCCGTTCGTCGCCCTCAATTGTGCAGCCATCCCCGAGTCGCTGTTCGAGGCCGAGCTGTTCGGCCATGAAAGCGGCGCCTTTACCGGCGCCCAGGGCAAGCGCATCGGCAAGCTTGAGTACGCCAACGGTGGCACGGTGTTCCTCGACGAAATCGAAAGCATGCCACTGGCCCAACAGGCCAAGCTGCTGCGGGTGATCCAGGAACAGAAGCTGGAACGCCTGGGTGCCAACCAGAGCATCAGCGTCGACCTGCGCATCATTGCCGCGACCAAGCCCGACCTGCTCGAAGAAGCCCGCGCCGGGCGCTTTCGCGAAGACCTTGCCTATCGCCTGAACGTGGCCGAGTTGCGCCTGGCGCCATTGCGTGAACGGCGTGAGGACATTCCACTGCTGTTCGAGCACTTTGCCCGTGCCGCCGGCGAAAAGCTTGGTCGCGCAGCCCCGCCCCTGTCGGGCGCGCAACTGGCGCAGCTGCTGTCGCATGACTGGCCGGGCAACGTGCGTGAGCTGGCCAACGCGGCGGAGCGGCATGCATTGGGGCTGGGCTCGCCGAACATCGAGGTGACGCCTGCCGGGCAGTCGCTGAGCGAACAGATGGAAGCGTTCGAGGCGCAATGCCTGCGCGCGGCGCTGCGCCAGCACGGGGGCGAAATCAAGGCGGTGATGGAGGCCTTGCAGCTGCCGCGGCGCACGCTGAACGAAAAGATGCAGCGGCATGGGTTGGTGCGCGAGGACTTCATCGGGCGGGAATGAGCGGAAATCCGCTTATCTCGCTCAATCAGCAAGCAAAAAACCGCTCATTAATCTGATTTTCCGGGGCTGCCTTGCAGCCCTTCGCGGGCACGCCCGCTCCCACAGGGAAACGCGAAGAGTCAGACGTCACGCGGTCCCTGTGGGAGCGGGCGTGCCCGCGAAGGGCGCGCAGCGCCCCCATTTGAAGCCCAATGCACCCATTTGGCACACCTTCTGCAATCACCTGTGCAAGCTGCGCCACGGCGCGCTCCACAAAAACAACGAGAAGGTATCCCTGATGGATAATGCCACCTCCCTGCCAGCCGGGGCGTCCACCGCGCCTGCCACAGAAAAAACCACCGCCAGCCGCCTGAAGTCGATCTTCAGCGGGTCCATCGGCAACATGGTCGAATGGTACGACTGGTACGTCTACGCCGCATTCTCGCTGTACTTCGCCAAGGCCTTCTTCCCGGCCGGCGATTCCACCGCACAATTGCTCAATACCGCCGCGATCTTCGCCGTGGGCTTCCTCATGCGCCCGATCGGTGGCTGGTTGATGGGTCTGTACGCCGACCGCAAAGGCCGCAAGGCCGCATTGATGGCCTCGGTACTGTTGATGTGCGCAGGCTCGCTGGTCATCGCCCTGACCCCGGGTTACGAAACCATCGGAGTCGCCGCACCCATCCTGCTGGTCATTGCACGCCTGATGCAGGGCCTGTCGGTGGGTGGTGAATACGGCACCTCGGCCACCTACCTCAGCGAGATGGCCAGCAAGGACCGCCGTGGCTTCTTCTCCAGCTTCCAGTACGTCACCCTGATCTCCGGCCAGCTCATCGCCCTGGCGGTACTGATCGTCCTGCAACAGACCCTGACCACCGAGCAGCTGTATGCCTGGGGCTGGCGCGTACCGTTCGTGATCGGTGCGCTGTGCGCCGTGGTGGCCCTGTACCTGCGTCGCGGCATGGAAGAAACCGCCTCCTTCACCAAGAAGGAAAAGGCCAAGGAAAGCCTGATGCGCACCCTGCTGCGCCACCCCAAGGAGCTGATGACCGTGGTCGGGCTGACCATGGGCGGCACCCTGGCCTTCTACACCTACACCACCTACATGCAGAAGTACCTGGTCAACACCGTTGGCATGAGTATCAGCGACTCGACCACCATCTCGGCCGCCACGCTGTTCCTGTTCATGTGCCTGCAGCCGGTGATCGGCGGCCTGTCCGACAAGATCGGTCGACGCCCGATCCTGATCGCCTTCGGCGTGCTCGGCACCCTGTTCACCGTACCGATCCTCAGCACCCTGCACACCATCCAGACCTGGTGGGGCGCGTTCTTCCTGATCATGGCGGCGCTGATCATCGTCAGCGGCTACACCTCGATCAACGCCGTGGTCAAAGCCGAGCTGTTCCCCACCGAAATCCGCGCCCTGGGCGTGGGCCTGCCGTACGCGCTGACCGTGTCGATCTTCGGCGGCACCGCCGAGTACGTGGCCCTGTGGTTCAAGAGCGCCGGCATGGAGAGTGGCTTCTACTGGTACGTGACCGCCTGCATCGCCTGCTCGCTGCTGGTTTACGCAACCATGAAGGACACCAAGCAGCACTCGCGGATTACCACTGAGTGATTGTGAGCTTGCGGTAATCAAGAAGGGCGCCCCGTTGTCGGAGCGCCTTTTTTCATACATGCGAATGCGTCATGCAATCCAGGTGTACGGTTTGAGGGCTCCAGCGCATGCGAGACGCACCGCGCGGACGGCGCTTGATTTCAGCAACAGCGCAAACATCAAGCCATACCTCCGAAGCCTTCTGATGAGCCGATTAGAAATCCTGTTCGGCTCACCATGTGAGCCGAATAGCCCAATTAATCGGCTTACTGGTATCGGAAAGCAGGCTCAGGACATCTCCAACGCCTGACGCGGCTCACGGCGCTGGTACCAGGTGGCCATCAGCACCAGTACCAGCAACACCCCGCCCAGCACCGCCGAAGAGCCGACCGTGCCGAAGTCCAGGCCGCCCTTCTCGTGGGGCTTGGTGAGGAAGTCGCCCAAGGTGGCGCCGAACGGGCGGGTAAGCACGAACGCGACCCAGAACAACACCACGCCAGGGATGCGTGTCCAGTAGCGGGCCACCACTACCATGGCGATGGCACTGCCGATCAACAGTGCGCCACCGGCAAAACCGAGCCCCGAGTCATCGGCCAGGTAATCGCCCAGCGCCGTGCCGAGGGTGTTGGAAAACAGGATCGCCACCCAGTAGAACAATTCGCCCGTGCGGTTCTTGATGCGGGTGACATCCAGCGGGTTGCCGCTCAGGCGCCATACCAGGAAGGTCAGCAGCAGGATGCCGATGAGGATGGCCGAACCCGCGGCGTAGCCCAGGCCCAGGGTGCGGTCCATGAAGTCGGACATGGTGGTGCCTGCGGTGCTGGTGGAGAGGATCACCAGCCAGTACAGCATCGGGTGGTAGCGGCGCGAGTACAGCTGGCCGAGCAAGGTCAGCAGGAACACGCTGATAAGCAGCAACGAACTGAGGGCATAGCCGATGTTCAGGGTCATCGACAGCAAATCCCCCGCCGTTTCGCCAAGGGTGGTAGCGCAGATCTTCATGACCCAGAAGGCCAAGGTGATTTGCGGAAGTTTGTTCATTGTTGTGCCGCTCCGGTTTGAGGTGCGGCGATGGTGCTGAACAGCATTTGAAAAATCGGTTGGTGATGTATGAAAAATGCGTTCAGCAGCCTTCAATGACAAATTTTTCATCCTTAACGCCCCATTAATTCCACCGCCTCAAGCTGAAATGGCTGGCAGAACGTCGGCGCATGGGCGGGCACATCCTGAGCCAGAACCGCTGCCCGAGCCACAAGATGCACGCCAACACATATCGAACTATTCGATTTTTAAGCACTACTATTTGCGCTTTTTAATCAAATTAATAAGCGTAGGATTAAACCCATAGAAACAAAACAACCTCAAAAACCCCTGGAGCAACGACCATGAAAAACAAACTGATCCTCACCCTGGCCCTCTCGGTTTTCGCTGCTGGCGCTTTCGCCGAAGATGGCTTCAACCGCACCAACGCCCACACCTTCGCAGCGACCCAGAGCCAATCCGCTGCCTACGCTGAAGATGGTTTCGACCGTACTGGCGGCCAGCGCTTCGCTGAAGATGGCTTCGACCGCACCGGTGGCCAGCGCTTCGCCGAAGACGGCTTCGACCGCACTGGTGGCCAACGCTTCGCCGAAGACGGCTTCGACCGCACCGGTGGTCAACGCTTCGCCGAAGACGGCTTCGACCGCACCGGTGGCCAGCGCTTCGCCGAAGACGGCTTCAACCGCACCAACGCCCACCGCATCAGCTGATCCCTGATGCGAGCACCCAGCCCGGCTTCGGCCGGGCTTGATCATTTGCAGGCGGGCACAGGCTTGGCACACTAGGCGCCTTGTCCACCAAGAGGTAGGGCCAGCAAGCCCAGCACAGATGTATTACTACGAACCCGCAAAAGGCCACGGCCTTCCCCACGACCCGTTCAACGCCATCGTCGGCCCCCGCCCTATCGGCTGGATCTCCTCACAGGACCGCGAAGGCCGCCTGAACCTGGCGCCCTACAGCTTCTTCAACGCCTTCAACTACATCCCGCCAATCATCGGTTTCTGCAGCGTCGGGCGCAAAGACAGCCTGAACAACATCGAGCAGACCGGCGAGTTCGTCTGGAACCTGGCCACTCGCACGTTGGCCGAGCAGATGAACCAGAGCTGCGCACCGGTTGCCGCCGAGGTAAGCGAATTCGAATTGAGCGGCCTCACCGCCACGCCATCGAGCATCGTCAATGTGCCGCGTGTCGGCGAAACCCCAGTGGCCTTCGAGTGCAAGGTCAGCCAGATCGTCCAGCTCAAGCGGGCCGACCAGGAACTGGTGCCCAGCTGGTTGATCCTGGGTGAAGTGGTGGCGGTGCACATTGCCGAGCACCTGTTGAAGAACGGTATCTACGATACCGCTGCCGCCGAGCCGATCCTGCGTGGTGGTGGCCCGGCAGACTATTTCGAGCTGGGCAACCTGTTCAAGATGGCCCGCCCACCGGCCTGATCACCAGATCAGCTCACCCTCTTCGCTGACGCCCTGCAGGCGTTGCAGCTCGGCCGTGGCCGCTTCATCGGCGGCCACGGCGCCCTTGAACACCTGGCCGTCGAGAATCTTGTGAAAGCGCGGCGCGCCGCCCATGCCCAGGGCCTTGACTGCGATGGCCGCGTTGTAGCCGCCACCTTCCACCGGGACCATCGCCGAAACCGCTTCGAAATGCGGGAATTCCCTACGTGCCATGTTGCTATCTACCTGGTTGATCAAGGGCAGCATCTTACCCTATTCACCTGTACCGGCCCTATCGCCGGCAAGCCAGCTCCCACAGGTGCTGCACCGCTCTCGAAACCTGCGATAAACCTGTGGGAGCTGGCTTGCCGGCGATGAGGCCAGAATAGGCAACACCTCAATCAAAGGTATGCAGATCCAGGCTGCTGACCACCTGCGCCTGTACCAACTCACCAAACACTTCCAGCGTTGGCGAAGCAAAATAGCCACTCATCGCCTGCTGGTCTTGCCAGCTGCCACTGAGCAACCATAAATCGGCATCAGCCTGCGAACGCTGCACCGAAAAACTCAGGCAGCCCGGTGCCCGCAACGAGGGCTCGAGCAGGTCACGCAGGCGCGCGCCCAGCTCCGCCGAGCGCCCGCTGCTGGCACGGATGAAAGCAAGGTGGGTGACCGGTTGTGTCGGGGTCATTGCACAATCTCCTTGAAGCAGGCGGACGAAAAAGCCAGGCTGCCAAGGTTAGGGCCTCGCCCGCGCGACACGTTAGGCCATTACTGCACGCCGATTGCCTGATCCTGCAGCGCGACAGGATCAGGCAATCGGCGTGCAGCTTTTGACTAGCGCCCGCCATTGCCCAAACCTATGCTGCGTCGGTCAGCAGAGGAAAGCCATCATGACTATCGCCACGTCCATCGACCCAAGCCTGGAACTGCAACGCCAGGAGCTGGCCGAGCTGATCCGCCGCCACGCCGGGGAGCCTCATGGCCCGGCATCGGCCATCGATGACCTGTACCTGGTGCGCTACACCGAAAACGTGCGCTCGGTACCGACCCTGGCGCAACCCGCGCTGTGCATCCTCGCCCAGGGCAGCAAAAGCCTGTTCCTGGGTGACGAGCAGTACGCCTACGACCCGCTGCACTACATGGTGGTCTCGGTAACCTTGCCGCTTAGCGGCGTAAAGCTCGACGCCAGCCCCGAGCACCCGAGCCTTGGCCTGCGCATGGACCTGGACCCAGCCGAAATCAGCCAGCTGATCGCCGAAAGCGGGCCGATGCTGGTGCCCAACCGGCCTTCCGGTCGTGGCTTGTATGTGGAGAGAACCGACGCCGCGTTGCTCGACGCCTTGCTGCGGCTGATACGCCTGCTGGACACCCCGCGCGACATCGCGATGCTGGCGCCGCTGTTCCGCCGGGAGATTCTGTACCGTCTGCTGCGAGGGCCGCAGGGCTATCGGTTGTACGAAATTGCCTTGGCCAACAGCCAGACCCACCGCGTTTGTCAGGCCATCACCTGGCTCAACCAGAACTACCAGCGGCCTTTGCGCATCGAGGATCTGGCGCGTGAAGTCAACCTCAGCACCTCGACCTTGCACCACCGGTTCAAGGCCGTGACGTCGATGAGCCCGTTGCAGTACCAGAAGCAACTGCGCCTGCAGGAGGCGCGGCGATTGATGCTCAATGACGGCCTCGAGGCAGCGGTGGCGGCCTACCGGGTGGGGTATGAAAGCCCGTCACAGTTCAGCCGTGAATACAGCCGGCTGTATGGCGCGCCGCCGATTCGTGATGTGGCCAGATTGCGGGCGACTGCTGGCTGAAGTTTTGAACGGCAGTACCGGCCCTTTCGCGGGCTCGCCCGCTCCCACAGGTACAGCACAATACTCAAAGCCTGTGCAAAAACCTGTGGGAGCGGGCAAGCCCGCGAAAGGGCCGATACTGGCAATAGATTTACTTCAACCCGACACAGCCCCCTGCCACTGATTCTGGTCAACCTGGATCAAAGTCGGCCCCTTGCGCTCCACTGCCTGCCCCAACGCCACCTGCAGCTGCGCCACATCTGCCACCTGCTCCGCCGCCGCGCCCAGGGCCCGCGCCACACCGATGAAGTCCGGCGTATGGATATCCACCCCGACTGGCTCGATGGTCCGGTTGACCATGTACTTCTTGATTTCCTCGTACCCGTGGTTGTTCCACAGCAGCACGATCAGCGGCACCTGCGCTTCCACCGCGCTGGCCAGCTCCGGCAAGGTGAACTGCAAACCGCCATCACCAATCAGGCACACCGCAGGGGCACGCTCACCGACCTGCTCCGCGCTGCCCAGCCAGGCGCCCATGGCCGCCGGCAATGCGTAACCCAAGGTGCCGTAGCCGGTCGATGCGTTAAACCAACGGCGTGGCTGGTCCATGTCCAGGGTCAGGTTGCCGGTGTACACCGGCTGGGTCGAATCGCCCACCAGAATGGCATTGGGCAGACGCTCGAGAATCGCACTCAGCAGACGCGTCTGGCTCAAGGTCGGCTGGTCCCAACCCGCCGCCAGTGCCTGGCGCAGCTTGGCCACCCGGGCCTCGCCCCACGTGCTCTCACGCACGGATTGCGGCAGCGCCTGCAAGGCACCGAGCAGCGCCTCGGCGGCCAGTTCGGCATCGGCCACCAGCGACAGCGCCGGCAGGTAATTGCGCACGGTCTGGTCCGGGTCGATGTCGATGCGCAACAGGCTGCCCGGGATCTCGAAACCACCTTTGAAGGTGACGTCATAGTCTGTTTCGGCCAGTTCGGTGCCGATCGCCAGCACCACATCGGCCTCGGCCACCAGCGCCCGTGTAGCTGGCAGTGACTGGGTCGAGCCGATCTGCAGGGGGTGGCTGGCCGGCAGCAGCCCCTTGGCATTGATGGTCAGCGCCACCGGCGCCTGCAGCTGTTCGGCCAGGCGCGCCAGCGCAGCGCCCGCGGCCAATGCACCACCCCCGGCCAGGATCAATGGCCGCCTTGCATTGGCCAGGCGCTCGGCCATCTGCGCCACGGCCTGCGGCGCTGCCCCTGCCCGGCTACTGCGCACCACGCGCCCCGGCAGCAGGTGATCGGCCGGTTCGACCAGCACGTCGAGCGGGATCTCGATATGCACCGGGCGCGGTCGGGCGCCTTCGAACACGGCGAATGCCCGAGCCAGCACCTGCGGCAGGTCATCGGCACTCATCAGGGTGTGGGAAAACGCCGCCACACCCGACACCAGCGCGGCCTGGTTGGGCAACTCATGCAGCTTGCCACGGCCACCGCCCAGCTGGTCGCGGGATTGCACGCTGGAAATCACCAGCATCGGGATCGAGTCGGCATAGGCCTGGCCCATGGCGGTGGTGATGTTGGTCATCCCCGGGCCGGTGATGATGAAGCACACCCCCGGTTTACCGCGGGTCCGCGCATAGCCGTCGGCCATGAACCCGGCACCCTGCTCGTGGCGCGGGGTGACATGGCGGATGGACGAACCCGCCAGGCCGCGGTAGAGCTCCACGGTATGTACACCAGGAATGCCGAAGACATGGTCAACACCATAGCCTTCAAGGAGTTTTACCAGTACTTCGCCGCAGGTCGCCATTGGGTTTCACCGTGAATCTTGGTTGGGTTATGCCCCTATTGGACCCAGCCACGGCTATCGCCACAATGCAAAAAAACACATACTAGCCATGTCCTGCAATCATGGCTCAGCACAATGAAACGCCTCCCGCCCCTGCCCGCCCTGCATACCTTCCTGGTCACTGCCCAGCACTGCAATTTCACCCGTGCCGGGCAGCAGTTGCATATCACCCAGGGCGCCGTCAGCCGGCAGATCGCGGCCCTCGAAGAGCATCTGGGCTATGCCTTGTTCCAGCGCCAGGCCCGTGGGTTGAGCCTGACCCGTGAAGGCCAGGACTGGCTGCCAAGGGTGCAACAGGTATTTGCGCTGATTGAACAAGGGGTGCGCGAGGTGGGTGGGCGCAGCACTACCTTGCAGCTCAAGGCACCGACCTGCGTGATGCGCTGGCTGCTGCCACGCCTGATGGAATGGCAGGCGCTACGCCCGGATGTACCGGTGGAGCTGACCACCACGGTGCAACATGGAGTTGACTTTCGCCGCGAGGGTTTCGATGCGGCGGTGGTGTATGGCGATGCGCCGAACCACGGGCTGCGCGTGCGCAAGCTGTTCGATGAGCAGCTGACGCCGGTTTGCGCGCCGTCACTGCGCGAGGGGCCGGTGCCGTTGCAGCAGGTCGAGGACCTGGCGCGACACATGCTGCTGCACCCCTCGCGGAATGAGCATGACTGGCGGTTGTGGCTGCAGGCAGCCGGGGCAACGCTGGCCATTCAAGGCCCGAAGCAGCATTTCGAGACGCTGGACATGGCAATGGCCATGGCCTCGCAGGGCACCGGTGTGGCCATCGGCGACTGGTCGCTGATCGGCGATGACTTGCGCGGGGGGCGGTTGTGCATGCCGTTTGCGCTGAAGGTGATGACCGGCAAGGGGTATTACCTGGTGAGCCAGGCCAAGAGCTTGCCGGCGGGGTTGGGGGAGTTGCTGGATTGGCTGGAACACCAGGCCAGCCAGTGAGGGCCTCTTCGCGGGCACGCCCGCTCCCACAGGTACAGCACAGATTCCAAGACCTTTGCTTTACCTGTGGGAGCGGGCGTGCCCGCGAAGCAGGCGACTCAATAGCCGACAGTGAAACGCTGCCGCGAATGCGCCGGCTTTTCCAGTTCGTCGAGCATGGCAATCGCGTAATCGGCAAAGGTGATCCAGCTCTTGCCATCCGCGCCGATCAACAGATGATCCTTGCCCAGCTTGTAATGCCCGCTGCGCTCACCTTCAACGAACTCCGCCGACGGCGACAGGAAGGTCCAGTCCAGGTTCGGCTCCCGTTGCAACGCTTCCAGAAAACGCACCCCGGCAGTGGCCTCGGCCTTGTATGCCTCGGGGAAGTCCGGGCTGTCGATCACCCGATGCCCAGACGGCAGCAACAGGCTGCCGGCCCCACCTACCACCAGCAGGCGCCTGACCCTGGCCCGCTTGACCGGCTCGATGATGGCGTGTGGCTCGATGGTCGAGAAATGCGCCGCACTCAGCACCGCATCCACACCCGCGACCGCCGCTTGCAGGGCTGCGCTGTCCTTGGCATCCAGCGCCTTGACGGTCACCCCCTCCCGCCCCTGCAACCGCGACGGGTCGCGGGCGATGGCCAGCACACTGTGACCACGGCGCAGGGCCTCCTCCAGCAACTGGCTGCCAGCGCGGCCGGTGGCACCGATGATTGCAATCTTGCTCATGGGATACTCTCCATCAGTTGAACGGAACTACCACTTCATCTCGCCCTTGGCGACCTTGGCCCCCAGCTCCAGCGAGCTTTCATCGGCCAGGCTCGGGTAACGTCGCTTCATCGCCGCGATCAACGCACCGGCGTCTTTCGCCTGGGCGGTCTCGGCATCGAAGTCACGAATGTAGTTCGCCGTGAAATGCACGGCCTCCAGCGATCGACTGCTGCCCCCCAGGTAATGTCCGGGGATGACCGTACGCGGCGCCAGCGCTTCGATGTGCGCCAGGGTGCCGAGCCAGTCGGCGTGGGACTTGGTCGTTTGCGTGTCGGCCATCCACACATGAATGTTCTCCGACACCACCACGCCACCGACCACCGCCTTGATCGACGGGATCCACACAAAACTGCGGTCAGGTTGCGAGCCGTCGAGGCCGACCACCTCAAGGTCCTGCCCTTCCAGCGTCAGGCGGTTGCCTTCGAGCACCTGTGGCAGCACCAGCCGCGCCGGCTTGTCCGCGCCCATCTGCGGGCCCCAGTAGGCCAGCTTGGCATCCTTGGTCTGGCGGATATGGGCAACCGTGGCGGCCGACGCCAGCACCTTGGCGTCCGGGAAGGCCTGGGTCAGGGTATCCAGGCCGAAGTAGTAGTCCGGGTCGCCATGGCTGATGTAGATAGTGGTCAGCTGCTTGCCGCCTGCCCGCAGGCGCTGCACCAGCTGCTCGGCCTGGGCCTTGCCGAACTGGGCATCGACGAGGATGGCGTCGTGCTCGCCGCTGACGATCACCGAACTGACCGGGAAGATCGCCTCATGCCCGGGGTTGTAAACCTCCAGCCGCAAGGGGTCGGCAGCCAGCGCCGGGCCGGCCAGGGTCACACAGGCCAGCAGCAGGCCACGCAGAGGAGTGAAAAGAGACATCGCAAACGCCCGTCAGATGAACAATGCCCAACAGCTTAGTTGCCTAATCCGTGACAAAAAATGCGATGCTCGAACATAGTTTGTTTCTGAAACCGGGCAAATCATGGACCGTCTCAACGCCATGCGCGTTTTCGTCACCGTCGTCGACCTGGGCAGCCAGTCGGCGGCGGCGGATCATCTGCAACTGTCCCGGCCGGTGGTTTCGCGCTACCTGGCAGAGCTGGAAGACTGGGTTGGCGCACGGCTGATGCAGCGCACCACACGCAAGCTCAGCCTCACCGCCGCCGGCCAGGAAACCCTGCCCCGCTGCCGGCAATTGCTGGAATTGGCTGGCGACCTGCAGGCCGCGGTGCAGCAGCCGGATGACGCGCCCAAGGGCGCGCTGCGCATCAGCGTCAGCACCTCATTCGGCCAGGCCCAACTGGTGGATGCTGTGGCCGATTACGTCCGACGCTACCCTGGGGTGAAGGTGGAACTACAGATGCTCGATCGCACGGTCAACCTGGTGGACGAGCGCATCGACCTGGCCATACGCACCAGCAATGACCTGGACCCCAACCTGATCGCCCGGCGCCTGAGCGTATGCCGCTCGGCTGTGTGTGCGGCACCGGCCTACCTGCGCGAGCACGGCACGCCGCAACGGGTCGAGGAACTGAGCCGGCACAACTGCCTGACACATGCCTACTTCGGCCACAGCCTGTGGCATTTCGAGGTAGCCGGCCAGCAAGTCGCCGTGCCAGTGGCGGGGAACATCAGTGCCAACGAGGCGATGACACTGCAGAAGGCGGCGCTGGCCGGCGCAGGTATCGCCATGCTGCCGACCTACCAGGCCGCGCAGGCCCTGCGCCGGGGTGAACTGGTGCGCCTGCTGCCCGAAGCCAGGCCACGCGAGCTGAACCTGAATGCGGTATACACCTCACGCAAGCACATGCCGGCGACCTTGCGCAGCATGCTGGATTTTCTTGTGCAGCGGTTCAAGGACGAACCGGAGTGGGATCAGGACTTGTAAGGCCGCTCCTACAGGGATGGCACTGTCACTCCTCGACGCTCATGTACTCCTTGGCCCAGCGGATGTAGTCCTCGGGCTGGGTGTAGGTGTGCGAGAGTTCGGTGGCGCTGAGGTTTTCCGACTTGTTCTGCTGGCCGCGCTGCAGCCGCAGGCAATCGTAGGTGGCCTTGATGGCGGCAAAGTAGGCCGCGTGACCATCGACGACGATGCGCACGCCCAGGCGTGCCAGGCGCTCGTCGTCACGCAGGTTCGGGTTGCCGTAGGTCACCAGCATCAATGGCACCGTCAGGTGCTCGGCAATCTGCTCGAGTTGCTCGAAGTCCTTCACCCCCACCATGCAGATGCCATCGGCTCCGGCCTTCTGGTAGCTCTGGGTACGCACGATGATTTCTTCGGTGGTGAGCACGCCAGCGTTGGTCCGGGCAATGATCGACAGCGACGAATCGACCCGTGCCTCCAGCGCCGCACGGATCTTGCCTACGCCCTCTTCAACCGGGATCAGGTCGGTGGACTTGCGCCCGAACTGGGCAGGCAGCAGGGTGTCCTCGATGGTCAGCGCAGCCACGCCGGCGCGCTCCAGTTCGATGACCGTGCGCATGACGTTCAGCGCGTTGCCATAGCCATGGTCGGCGTCAGCCAGCACCGGCAGTTGTGCCACACGACCAATACGGGTGGCCTGCTCGACGAACTCGCTGAGGGTGATCAGGGCGAAGTCCGGTGCAGCCAGTACCTGCAGCGAAGCGACGGAGCCACCGAGGATGCCGACCTCGAAGCCCAGGTCTGCGGCAATGCGTGCCGACATCGGGTCGAACACCGATGCGGTGTGATAACAGGAACCTGAAGCGAGCAGCTCGCGGAAGGCAAAACGCAGATCTTGATGGGAAGCCTTGGGCATGATCACTCCGCAAAATAAGTTGAAATTCGAACGGTAACTACCGACCCCTGTAATCGGGTCTACCTGGCCTGTTCCAACCGTCGCCATCTGGGCGGTCATGCTCGACATGCAGGCAGAGGAATAAAAGGTGTGGGAGACAGCGGCGCAAAAACCTGCGGCATAATGTTGCACCAAGGTGGTGCAAAGCCCCGATTTTCAGCCTCTGTGGCATACCAACGATATCACGCAGCCATGCAGCACTGAACGAATGC
Organism: Pseudomonas sp. 13159349; assembly: GCF_013305685.1. NCBI lineage: Bacteria > Pseudomonadati > Pseudomonadota > Gammaproteobacteria > Pseudomonadales > Pseudomonadaceae > Pseudomonas > Pseudomonas sp. 13159349. Next base: position 4,804,552 of record NZ_CP045553.1, read on the forward strand.
GCCAATGCCGATCTTGCATAGGGGATGCAGATAGTGGATAGGAAGCTACCTAACTCAGGTTACAATTTCGGGGCCCCTTCGCGGGCACGCCCGCTCCCACAGGTACACCACAGCCTTCAAGCCCTGTGTTGTACCTGTGGGAGCGGGCGTGCCCGCGAAGAGGCCTCAACCGATAAACAAGGTATCCCCGTGACCGCCGCCCTGCCCCCCACCACCCTGCGCAACGTGCTCACCGCCCTGATGCTGGCGATCTTCCTCGGCGCCCTGGACCAGACCATCGTTGCCGTCTCCCTGCCGGCGATCTCGGCGCAGTTCAACGATGTCGGCCTGCTGGCCTGGGTCATCTCCGGCTACATGGTGGCGATGACCGTGGCCGTGCCGATCTACGGCAAGCTGGGCGACCTGTACGGGCGGCGCAGGATGATCCTCACCGGCATCAGCCTGTTCACCCTGGCCTCGATCGCCTGCGCCCTGGCCCAGGACATGCAACAGCTGGTGCTGGCCCGGGTACTGCAGGGCATCGGTGCCGGTGGCATGGTCTCGGTGAGCCAGGCGATCATCGGCGACTTCGTACCCCCACGAGAGCGCGGCCGCTACCAGGGATACTTCAGCAGCATGTACGCGGTGGCCAGTGTCGCCGGCCCGGTGCTGGGCGGCTGGTTGACCGAATACCTGTCATGGCGCTGGGTGTTCTGGATCAACCTGCCGCTGGGGCTGGTTGCACTGTGGGCGATCCGCCGCGCCCTCGGCGGCATGCCGGTGCAGCGCCGCGAGGCGCAGGTGGATTACCTGGGTGCCGTTTTGCTGATTCTCGGCCTGGGTAGCCTGTTGCTGGGCATTACCCTGGTCGGCCAGGGCCACGCCTGGGTCGACCAGGCCGTGCTGGCCTTGTTCGCCTGCGCCGCGCTGGGCTTGATGCTGTTCATCGCCCATGAGCGCCGCTGCCCGGAGCCGCTGCTGCCGCTCGGCCTGTTCGGCAATCGCGTGGCGGTGCTGTGCTGGGGCGTGATCTTCTTCGCAAGCTTCCAGTCGATCTCCCTGACCATGCTTATGCCGTTGCGCTACCAGGGCATCACCGGTGCCGGCGCCGACAGTGCTGCCCTGCACCTCCTGCCGCTGGTGATGGGGCTGCCCATGGGTGCCTTCACCGGCGGGCGCATGACTAGTCTGACCGGGCGCTACAAGCCGCAGATTCTGGCCGGCGCACTGCTGATGCCACTGGCCATTTTCGCCATGGCGCTGACCCCGCCGCAGTCGGTCTTGCTCAGTGCACTGTTCATGCTGCTGACCGGCATCGCTTGCGGGCTGCAGTTTCCGACCTCGCTGGTAGGCACACAAAGCGCGGTGGACAGCAAGGACATCGGCGTGGCCACCAGCACCACCAACCTGTTCCGCTCGCTAGGTGGGGCCATGGGGGTGGCGTGCATGTCCAGCCTGCTGCTGGCGCTGCTGCACCAGGGCGGGTTCGAGTCGCTGGGTAATCCGTTGCTGGGGAGCCTGAAGGCCGGTGAAGTGGACCTGGTGACACAGGGGCGGTTGCTCGAGACGTTCCGGCAGTTGTTGATGGGGAGTGCCGGGGTAGCCGTGCTGGGACTGTTTGCAGCGTTTGCATTGCCCGACCGGCAACTGCGCGGACGCTAGAAGCTACGCGATTTCTGTGGGAGCGGCCTTGTGTCGCGAAAGGGCCGCGACGCGGCCCCAGGATTTCAGCAGTGATGCACAAATTGCCGGGGCTGCTGCGCAGCCCTATCGCGACACAAGGCCGCTCCCACAGGATCTGTGATTTGTTCAAGGTCATCCGGAAGCATTAATCCCCCCTTAACACAAAGGGGTAACACTCCCTCACAATCCTTAACAAAGTGTCATTTGCGCAGAGCCGGGCTCAAGCGCAGCATATCCAGCCCGGTGTCGACCCATTTTTCGACATCCTTCAACAAATCGACACTGTCAGGCAGCAACAGCCAGCGCCCGATCAGGCCATCGACATAGGCGAACATGGCCACCGCCGCGCGCTCGACATCAAGCTCGCCTGGCAACTGGCCCCGGCGCACGGCATTGGCCAACGCCAGGGTGATGCCCTTGTGGCAATCCAGCACAGCAGCCTGGCGCTGCTGGCGAATTTCACACATGTCATCGGTGAACTCGCACTTGTGATGCAGGATTTCGTTGATACGCCTGGTTCGGGCATCGAGCACCAGCTCGTTGAACACTTGCAGCAACAGCTTGCGCATGCAGCCAAGCGGGTCCACTTCGTCCTCGCTTTCGCTCGCCCGCGCCAGGTGGTCATGGGTTTCATGCAGGCTGTCGAGCAACGCCTGCACCAACTCGGCCTTGTTGTTGAAATGCCAGTAGATCGCTCCTCGCGTCACACCCGCCAGTTCGGCGATGTCGGCCAGGGTGGTTCGCGCAACCCCGCGCTTGTAGAAGGCCTTTTCCGCCGCCTCGATGATCTGGGCGCGGGTTTCCTGGGCTTCTTCTTTGGTTCGACGGACCATGGCAGTACAAACCTCATCTGCCCCGAACGCGCGGCGCGTGCGGGGAACACTCCGGGGGCACCTCTGCAGGGTGCCTCGCGGGGGAGCTAATCAAGAGCTGTGGCAGTACCCGAGTACAACCCAGCGGTATTTACAAACAACCATGAATGTAAGTATATTCCTTAGCAAGCTATTTATCCACCGGATAGCAATTTTTCCAGATCAAGACTCTTCCATTACTCTTGAGCGTCTCCCAGCTCCAGCGACCCGAGGATCCTCATGCAATTCAAGCCAGCCGTTACCGCTCTGGTTTCCGCCGTCGCCCTGGCAACCCTGCTCAGTGGCTGTAAGAAAGAAGAAGCAGCGCCAGCGGCGCAGGCTCCTCAGGTCGGCGTCGTGACCATCCAGCCCCAAGCCTTCACCCTGACCTCGGAATTGCCGGGGCGTACCACTGCCTACCGCGTCGCCGAAGTGCGCCCGCAGGTCAACGGCATCATCCTCAAGCGCCTGTTCAAGGAAGGCAGTGAGGTCAAGGAAGGCCAGCAGCTGTACCAGATCGACCCTGCCGTGTACGAAGCCAACCTGGCCAATGCCCAGGCCAACCTGCAGGCCACCCGCTCGCTGGCCGAGCGCTACAAGCAGCTGATCGACGAACAGGCTGTCTCCAAGCAGGAATACGACGACGCCAATGCCAAACGATTGCAGGCCGAGGCTTCGCTCAAAAGCGCGCAGATCGACCTGCGCTACACCAAGGTCCTGGCACCGATCAGCGGCCGTATCGGCCGTTCTTCGTTCACCGAAGGTGCACTGGTGAGCAATGGCCAGGCCAACGCCATGGCCACCATCCAGCAACTCGACCCGATCTACGTCGACGTCACCCAGTCCACCGCCGAACTCCTCAAGCTGCGCCGTGACCTGGAAAGCGGCCAGCTGCAGAAGGCCGGCGACAACGCCGCCTCGGTGCAGCTGGTGCTGGAAGACGGCAGCCTGTTCAAGCAGGAAGGCCGCCTGGAGTTCTCCGAAGTCGCGGTCGACGAGACCACCGGCTCGGTCACCCTGCGCGCCCTCTTCCCCAACCCCGATCACACCCTGCTGCCAGGCATGTTCGTGCATGCGCGGCTCAAGGCCGGGGTCAACGCCAACGCCATCCTGGCCCCGCAACAGGGCGTGACCCGCGACCTGAAAGGCGCGCCGACCGCACTGGTGGTCAACCAGGAGAACAAGGTCGAACTGCGCCAGCTCAAGGCCAACCGTACCCTGGGCAGCGACTGGCTGATCGAGGAAGGCCTGAACCCGGGTGACCGCCTGATCACCGAAGGGCTGCAGTACGTGCGCCCGGGCGTCGAGGTCAAGGTCAGCGAAGCCACCAACGTCAAGAAGCCGGCCAGCCCTGTTCAGGCCAACGCGGCGAAAGCAGACGCCAAAGCGGAGTAAACCATGTCGAAGTTCTTTATCGATCGCCCGATCTTCGCCTGGGTGATCGCCCTGGTGATCATGCTGGTCGGCGCCTTGTCGATCCTGAAGCTGCCGATCAACCAGTACCCCAGCATCGCGCCGCCGGCCATCGCCATCGCCGTGACCTACCCGGGCGCCTCGGCGCAAACCGTACAGGACACCGTGGTACAGGTGATCGAGCAGCAGCTCAACGGTATCGACAACCTGCGTTATGTGTCGTCGGAAAGTAACTCTGACGGCAGCATGACCATTACCGCCACCTTCGAGCAGGGCACCAACCCAGACACCGCGCAGGTGCAGGTGCAGAACAAGCTGAACCTGGCTACCCCGCTGCTGCCGCAGGAAGTGCAGCAGCAAGGTATCCGCGTCACCAAGGCAGTGAAGAACTTCCTTCTGGTGATCGGCCTGGTGTCCGAAGACGGCAGCATGACCAAGGACGACCTGGCCAACTACATCGTCTCCAACATGCAGGACCCGATCTCGCGTACCGCGGGTGTGGGTGACTTCCAGGTGTTCGGTGCGCAGTACGCCATGCGTATCTGGCTCGATCCGGCCAAGCTGAACAAGTTCCAGCTGACCCCGGTCGACGTCAAGACCGCCGTGGCCGCGCAGAACGTGCAGGTATCCTCCGGCCAGCTCGGCGGCCTGCCGGCCATGCCGGGTACCCAGCTGAACGCTACCATCATCGGCAAGACCCGCCTGCAGACTGCCGAGCAGTTCGAGAAAATCCTGCTCAAGGTCAACAGCGACGGTTCGCAGGTGCGTCTGGGTGATGTCGCCCAGGTTGGCCTGGGTGGTGAAAACTATGCCGTCAGCGCCCAGTTCAACGGCAAGCCGGCCTCCGGCCTGGCAGTTAAACTGGCTACCGGTGCCAACGCCCTGGACACCGCCAAGGCCCTGCGCCAGACCATCGCCGACCTGGAACCGTTCTTCCCGCCTGGGGTGAAAGCGGTATTCCCGTATGACACCACCCCGGTGGTCACCGAATCGATCAGTGGCGTTATCCACACCCTGATCGAAGCCGTGGTCCTGGTGTTCCTGGTGATGTACCTGTTCCTGCAGAACTTCCGCGCCACCATCATCACCACCATGACCGTACCGGTTGTGTTGCTGGGTACCTTCGGCATCCTTGCCGCTGCCGGCTTCAGCATCAACACCCTGACCATGTTCGCCATGGTCCTGGCCATCGGCTTGCTGGTGGACGACGCCATCGTCGTGGTGGAGAACGTCGAGCGGGTGATGTCCGAGGAAGGCTTGCCGCCCAAGGAAGCGACCAAGCGCTCGATGGAGCAGATCCAGGGTGCCCTGGTGGGTATCGCCCTGGTGCTGTCGGCGGTACTGCTGCCCATGGCGTTCTTCGGCGGCTCCACAGGTGTGATCTACCGGCAGTTCTCCATCACCATCGTCTCGGCCATGGGCCTGTCGGTGCTGGTGGCGCTCATCTTCACCCCGGCCCTGTGCGCCACCATGCTCAAGCCGCTGAAGAAGGGCGAGCACCATGTGGCCAAGCGCGGCTTCTTTGGCTGGTTCAACCGCAACTTCGACCGCAGCGTAACCGGCTACGAGCGCAGCGTGGGCACCATCCTGCGCAACAAGGTACCGTTCCTGCTGGCCTACGCGCTGATCGTGGTCGGCATGATCTGGCTGTTCGCCCGCATCCCTACCGCGTTCCTGCCGGAAGAAGACCAGGGCGTATTGTTCGCCCAGGTACAGACCCCGGCCGGCTCCAGTGCCGAGCGCACCCAGGTGGTGGTCGACCAGATGCGTGAGTACCTGCTCAGCGAAGAGGCCGACACCGTGGCTTCGGTGTTCACCGTCAACGGCTTCAACTTCGCCGGCCGTGGCCAGAGCTCGGGTATGGCATTCATCATGCTCAAGCCGTGGGATGAACGCTCCAAGGAAAACAGCGTGTTCGCCCTTGCCCAGCGCGCCCAGCAGCACTTCTTCACCTTCCGCGATGCGATGGTGTTCGCCTTTGCCCCGCCTGCGGTGCTCGAACTGGGTAACGCCACCGGCTTCGACGTGTTCCTGCAGGACCGCGGCGGTGTCGGCCATACCAAGCTGATGGAAGCGCGCAACCAGTTCCTGGCCAAGGCCGCGCAGAGCAAGATCCTCAGCGCCGTGCGCCCGAACGGCCTGAACGACGAGCCGCAGTACCAGCTGACCATCGATGACGAGCGTGCCAGCGCCCTGGGTGTGACCATCGCCGACATCAACAACACCCTGTCGATTGCCTTGGGTGCCAGCTACGTCAACGACTTCATCGACCGTGGCCGGGTCAAGAAGGTGTACATCCAGGGCGAGCCGAACGCGCGGATGAGCCCGGAAGACCTGCAGAAGTGGTACGTGCGCAATGGCGCCGGCGAAATGGTGCCGTTCTCCTCCTTCGCCAAGGGCGAATGGACCTACGGTTCGCCGAAGCTGTCGCGTTACAACGGCGTCGAGGCAATGGAAATCCTCGGTGCTCCGGCCCCGGGCTACAGCACCGGTGAAGCCATGGCCGAGGTCGAGCGCATTGCTGGCGAACTGCCAAGCGGCATCGGCTTCTCCTGGACCGGCATGTCCTACGAGGAAAAACTCTCCGGTTCGCAGATGCCGGCACTGTTCGCCCTCTCGGTACTGTTCGTGTTCCTGTGCCTGGCAGCCCTGTACGAAAGCTGGTCGATCCCGATCGCCGTGGTACTGGTAGTACCGCTGGGTATCATCGGTGCCCTGATCGCCACCAGCCTGCGCGGGTTGTCCAACGACGTGTACTTCCTGGTCGGCCTGTTGACCACCATCGGCCTGGCGGCGAAAAACGCCATTCTGATCGTCGAATTCGCCAAGGAACTGCACGAGCAAGGCCGCAGCCTGTACGACGCGGCGATCGAGGCGTGCCGCATGCGTCTGCGCCCGATCATCATGACCTCGCTGGCCTTCATCCTCGGCGTGGTACCGTTGACTATCGCCAGCGGCGCCGGCGCCGGCAGCCAGCATGCCATCGGTACTGGCGTGATCGGCGGCATGATCAGTGCGACCGTGCTGGCTATCTTCTGGGTACCACTGTTCTTCGTCGCAGTGTCGTCACTGTTCGGCAGCAAAGAGCCGGAAAAAGACGTCACCCCTGAAACTCCACGTTATGAGGCTGGGCAATGACCAAGTCTTTGTTGTCCCTGGCAGTAACCGCTTTCATTCTTGGCGGCTGCTCGCTGATCCCTGACTACCAGACCCCGGAATCGCCGGTGGCTGCGCAGTGGCCGCAAGGCCCGGCTTACTCGCCGACGCAGTCGGCGGAGGTTGCCGCCGCCGAACAGGGCTGGCGTCAGTTCTTCCACGACCCGGCCCTGCAGCAGCTGATCCAGACCGCGCTGGTGAACAACCGCGACCTGCGCGTTGCCGCGTTGAACATCGACGCCTACCGTGCGCAGTACCGCATCCAGCGTGCCGACCTGTTCCCTGCGGTTTCGGCCAACGGTAGCGGCAGCCGCCAGCGCGTACCGGCGAACATGTCGCAGACGGGCGAAGCGGGCATCACCAGCCAGTACTCGGCCACCCTGGGCGTCAGCGCCTATGAGCTGGACCTGTTCGGCCGCGTACGCAGCCTGACCGAGCAGGCCCTGGAAACCTACCTGTCCAGCGAACAGGCGCGTCGCTCCACGCAGATCAGCCTGGTGGCCAGCGTGGCCAACGCCTACTACACCTGGCAGGCCGACCAGGCGCTGTTCAAGCTGACCGAAGAAACGCTGAAGACCTACGAGGAAAGCTACAACCTCACCCGTCGCAGCAACGAAGTCGGCGTAGCCTCGGCACTCGACGTCAGCCAGGCGCGTACCGCCGTGGAAGGCGCCCGGGTCAAGTACTCGCAGTACCAGCGCCTGGTCGCCCAGGACGTCAACAGCCTGACCGTGCTGCTGGGCACCGGCATTCCCGCCGACCTGGCCAAGCCGCTGGAGCTCAATGCCGACCAACTGGCCGAAGTACCGGCCGGCCTGCCGTCGGACATCCTCCAGCGTCGCCCGGACATCCAGGAAGCCGAGCACCTGCTCAAGGCCGCCAATGCCAACATTGGCGCGGCCCGCGCAGCGTTCTTCCCGAGCATCAGCCTGACCGCCAATGCCGGCAGCCTGAGCCCCGACATGGGCCACCTGTTCTCGGGCGGCCAGGGCACCTGGCTGTTCCAGCCGCAGATCAACCTGCCGATCTTCAACGCCGGCAGCCTGAAGGCCAGCCTGGACTACTCGAAGATCCAGAAGGACATCAACGTCGCCAAGTACGAAAAGACCATCCAGACCGCGTTCCAGGAAGTCTCCGATGGCCTGGCGGCGCGCAAGACCTTCGAAGAGCAGCTGCAGGCGCAACGCGACCTGGTGCAGGCGAACCAGGACTACTACCGCCTGGCCGAACGCCGCTATCGCATCGGTATCGACAGCAACCTGACCTTCCTCGACGCGCAGCGCAACCTGTTCAGCGCCCAGCAGGCACTGATCGGCGACCGCTTGTCGCAGCTGACCAGCGAGGTCAACCTGTACAAGGCGCTTGGCGGTGGTTGGTACGAGCAGACCGGGCAGGCCAACAACCAGCAGGCAGCGGTGGAAGCACCGAAGAGCTGATTGAAGCTGTCAAAGCATCAAGCCCACCCTCGCGGTGGGCTTTTTGTTTTGTGTTGCCTGGACCAGCCTCTTCGCGGGCTCGCCCGCGAAGAGGCCAGCACAGGAAAAACAATTAACCAACCAGAACATTCCGTTCGATTATCGCCCGTTTCCGTTTGTGGCGAATTGCCTCACCCCTGCCCTACCCCGCACCATCCTCCCTACGCAACGTTGCCCCGGTTCATCCCAAAAGACCCGCACCTGCAGGCCGCATCCTGCAGCGTACCGGCTCGCCCATAAAAACAAGAGATCCACGACAGATGAGCACTTTGCAACCCGCACGCCAGCTGCTGCCCGGCCTGTTGGCCATGTCCTGCGCACTCCCCGTGTTCGCCGCCGACGAAGGTGGTTTCCTGGAGGACGCCAAGGCCACCCTCAACCTGCGCAACTTCTACATCAACCGCAACTTCGTCGACCCGGCCCACCCGCAGGCCAAGGCCGAGGAGTGGACGCAGAGCTTCATCCTCGACGCCCGCTCCGGCTTCACCCAGGGCACCGTCGGTTTCGGCGTGGACGTACTGGGCCTGTACTCGGTCAAGCTCGACGGCGGCAAAGGCACCACCAACACCCACCTGCTGCCGGTGCACGATGATGGCCGCCCGGCCGATGACTTCGGCCGCCTGGGCGTGGCACTGAAAGCCAAGCTGTCCGAAACCGAGCTGAAAGTGGGTGAATGGATGCCGGTACTGCCGATCCTGCGCTCGGACGATGGCCGCTCGCTGCCGCAGACCTTCCGCGGCGGCCAGCTGACCTCGAAGGAAATCGCCGGACTGACCCTGTACGCCGGCCAGTTCCGCGGCAACAGCCCGCGCAACGACGCCAGCATGGAAGACATGTCGATGAACGGCAAGGCAGCGTTCACCTCCGACCGTTTCAACTTTGGCGGCGGCGAATACACCTTCAACGACAAGCGCACCATGATCGGCCTGTGGAATGCTCAGCTCAAGGACATCTACCGCCAGCAGTACCTCAACCTGGTGCACAGCCAACCCCTGGGCGACTGGACCCTGGGCGCCAACCTGGGCTACTTCATCGGCAAGGAAGACGGCGCCGAACGCGCTGGCGAACTGGACAACCGCACCGCCTCGGCCATGCTCTCGGCACGCTATCAGGGCCACACCATCTACGTCGGCCTGCAGAAAGTCAGCGGCGACGACGCCTGGATGCGGGTGAACGGCACCAGCGGCGGCACTCTGGCAAACGACAGCTACAACTCCAGCTTCGACAACGCCAAGGAACGCTCATGGCAGGTGCGCCATGACTTCAACTTCGCCACCGTCGGCGTGCCAGGCCTGACCCTGATGAACCGCTACATCAAGGGTGACAACGTGACCGCAGGCGGTGTGGACGATGGCAAGGAATGGGCGCGGGAAACCGAGTTGGCCTATGTGGTGCAGTCGGGCAGCTTCAAGGACCTGTCGGTGAAGTGGCGCAACTCCACCATGCGCCGGGACTTCAGCACCAACTCGTTCGATGAGAACCGGTTGATCCTGAGTTACCCGCTGAATCTCCTCTGAATTCTTCGCGGGACCGCACCAGCCTTGAAACCTGTGCGGTCCCTGTGGGAGCGGGCATGCCCGCGAAGAGGCCAGAAGCTACAACAAATAACCCTAAGCTATAAACAAATCAATAAACCTTCTTTGACGACATATGCAGCAACCGCTTGAATAGGCCCCTGATCCCCGCCCCAGAGCCATGACATGGACCTCCGTCAGCTGCGCTACTTCATCGCCCTCACCGAATACCGCAGCTTCGTCCGTGCCGCCGAGGCCATGGGCATCACCCAACCCGCCTTCAGCCGTGCCATACAGAGTCTGGAACACAGCTTCGGCTGCCCACTGGTCGACCGCGCCAGCAAAGCCCTGCCGCCCACCCCCGAAGGCCTGGTGGTGCTGCAACATGCCCGGCGCCTGGTACAAGGTGCCGCGCAGCTGAGCAACGAAGTGCTGCAGATGACCAAGCTCGACGCCGGCGAGTTGCATTTCGGCAGCGGCCCGGCGCTGGCCGTGCGCCTGGTGCCCGATGCCCTGCGCCACTTTCTCGAACGCCACCCGGGCATCCGCACCTCACTGCTGGTAGACAACGCCGAACGCCTCGGCCAGGCCCTGCGCCGCGAGCAGATCGAATTTTTCGTCGACGATATCCGACCGTTCGAAGCCGATCCCAACTTTCACACCGAGCCCCTTTCAACGCGCCCCGGCCTGTTCTTCTGCCGCCCGGGGCACCCATTGCTGGCCAAGGACAGCCTGTCGACCAACGACCTGTTCAGCTACCCGCTGGCCAGCGCCCTGCTCGCCCCCGGTGTGCGCAAGCGCCTGGCCAACCTGAGCGGGCGCAGCGATTTCACCCCGCACCTGCAAACCGAGCACCTGGCCGTGCTGCGCAGTGTGGTGCAGGCCAGCGATGCCATCGGCACCGCCAGCGAGGAAGCAGTTGCCGAAGACCTGGCCAGCGGCCGGCTGGTGCGCCTGCACTGGCGCAACCTGCCACCGGCGCTGGAAGTGCTGAGTGTGCGCTGTGGCGTGGTCAGCCGCAGCGGTTACCGGCTGTCGCCGGCGGCGCGAGCGATGATCGAGACGCTGGTGGGGCTGGATATGCCAGTGCGGGCTGCTGCCATTCGCTGAGCTGATGATGGTGGCAGGAGCGGGCTATCCTGAGCTATATCGGTCGCCTGTACCGCCCCATTCGCGGGTGAACCCGCTCCCACAGGTACAGCGCAGCCCTCAGGAGTTGTAGTGACTCTGTGGGAGCGGATTTACCCGCGAAGAGGCCGGAACAGCAATACACCTCGATCAGGCAACCAGGGAGGCACAACAATGAAAACCCTCGTCGACCACCTGAGCCAATACGCCAGCTACCACCGCGACCCACGCAACATCGCCACCCACTTCGTCGGCATCCCGATGATCGTGCTGGCGGTCACTATCCTGCTGTCGCGCCCAGGCTGGGAGGTAGCCGGCATGTGGCTGTCCCCTGCCCTGCCTGCGGCGGCGGCCTCGGTCTGGTTCTACCTGCGCCTGGACCTGCGCTTCGGCCTGGTGATGGGGTTGTTGCTTGGGCTATGCCTGTGGGTCGGCCAGGTGCTGGCGATGCAGACGACAGCGCTGTGGCTCGGCACCGGGCTGGGAGCGTTCGTGGTGGGCTGGATCATCCAGTTCGTCGGCCATTACTACGAAGGCCGCAAACCGGCGTTTGTCGACGATGTCAGCGGATTGATCATCGGGCCGTTGTTCGTGGTGGCAGAAGCGGCATTCATGCTCGGCCTGTGCCCGGCCCTGAAGCAAGCCGTGGAAAGCAACGCCGGCCCAGTGGCCATGCGGCAGAAGAATGCGGCCATGTAAACATTCCATGGTCCAATCGCCGGCAAGCCAGCTCCCACAGGAACTGCACTGCCCTCAAGCCTGATGCAATCCCTGTGGGAGCTGGCTTGCCGGCGATTGGGCCGGTACAGCCATTACTGCTGTCGCGACTCCACACCCAGCTCATCCCACACCGACTCAGCCATGTGGAAGGTGGCATTGGCCGCCGGAATGCCGCAATAGATCGCGCTCTGCATCAGCACTTCCTTGATCTCGTCGCGGGTCACGCCGTTGTTGGCCGCCGCGCGCAGGTGCAGCTTCAGCTCGTCGTTGCGGTTCATGCCAATCAGCATGGCGATGGTGATCAGGCTACGGGTATGGCGCGGCAGGCCCGGGCGGGTCCAGATGTCACCCCAGGCGTGGCGGGTGATCATCTCCTGGAACTCGCCGTTGAATTCGTTGAGCTTCTCCAGGCTGCGGTCCACGTGGGCATCGCCAAGCACTGCGCGGCGTACTTGCATGCCGGCGTCGTAACGTTGTTTCTCGTCCATGGCGGTATCCTCAGTGAGCCAGCAGGAAGTCGAGCACACGGCGGCTGAACGCCTCGCCGATCTCGACGTTGGACAGGTGCGCCGCCGGGAAGTCGACGTACTCGGCACCCGCGATACCGGCCTGCATGAAGCGGCCGTGCTCCGGAGTGGTCACCACGTCCTCGGTACCGGCAACGATCAGCGCCGGCACCTGGATACGGCCCAGTTGCTCGCGGTAATCGGCATCACGCACCGCCGCGCAGTTGCCGGCATAACCTTGCGGGCTGGTTTGCGCCAGCATCTGGCAGATGCGCTGGGCCTGCGCTGGCTGGGCCTGGGCGAAGCCTGGGGTGAACCAGCGGGCGATGGAGGCATCGCGCAGGTCGACCATGGCCTGCTGCCCGCCCTTGAGCACGGTGTCGATACGGGTGTTCCACACCTCGTCGTTGGCGATCTTGGCGGCGGTGTTGCACAGGGTCAGGCTGTGCAGGCGCTCGCCTGCGTTGATGCCCAGCCACTGGCCGATCAAGCCGCCCATCGACAGGCCGACGAAGTGCGCCTTGGCGATATCCAGGCCATCGAGCAGGGCCAGCACGTCACGGCCCAGCTGTTCGATGCTGTAGGGGCCTTCAGTGACCAGCGACCCACCGTGGCCACGGGTGTCGTAGCGCAGCACGCGCAAGTGCTGGCTCCACAGTGGAATCTGCGTGTCCCACATGCCCAGGTCGGTGCCCAGCGAGTTGGACAGGACCAGCACCGGGGCGTTTTCCGGGCCATCGATCTGGTAATTCAAAACGCCATCGGCCAGTTGCAAGTGCGCCACAGCGGTCTCCTTCAGGCAGTGAAACGTTGATGTTCGGACACGGCGCGCGCCACCCAGACGCGGGCCTGGCCCAGGTAATGGGCGGGGTCGAGCAAGCGATCGAGTTCTTCGGCAGACAGCTCGGCACTGACCTGCGGCTCTTCACCCAGCACGGTGCGCAGGTGGCGCTGTTCGGCCACAGCGCGCTGGCAGCACTGCTCCAGCAGGTGATGGGCGTGGTCGCGGCCCAGGCGCTGGGCGAGGACGATGCTCACCGCTTCGGCCAGCACCAGGCCCTGGGTCAGGTCGAGGTTACGGCGCATGCGCGCGGCATCCACTTCCATGCCCTCGGCAATCACCTGGGCCTGGCGCAGCGCACCAGATACCAGGCAGCAGATGTCCGGCAGGGTTTCCCATTCGGCATGCCACAGACCGAGGCTGCGCTCGTGCTCCTGGGGCATGGCGGCGAACAGCGTAGAGACCAGCCCCGGCACGCGGGTCGCGGCGCCGATCAGCACCGCGGCGCCGACAGGGTTGCGCTTGTGCGGCATGGTCGAAGACCCACCCTTGCCCGGCGCGGAAGGCTCGAACAGTTCCCCCGCCTCGGTCTGCATCAGCAAGCTGACATCGCGGCCGAACTTGCCCAGGCTACCAGCGATCAGGCCCAGCACCGAGGCAAACTCCACCAGGCGGTCGCGCTGGGTGTGCCAGGGCTGCTCGGGCAGGGTCAGCTTGAGCTGCTCGGCCAGGGCTTCGGCTACCGGCATCGCCTTGCTGCCCAACGCCGCCAGGCTGCCCGAGGCGCCGCCGAACTGCAGCACCAGCAAGCGTGGGCGCAGCTCCTGCAAGCGCTGGCGGTGACGGGTCAAGGCGCCCAGCACGCCGGCCAGTTTCATCCCCAAGGTCACGGGGGTGGCGTGCTGCAGCCAGGTGCGCCCCACCAGCGGCGTGTCGGCGTGCTGCAAAGCCTGGCGCGACAGGGTATCGGCGAGCTTGCCTAGATCGGCTTCGATCAGGTCGAGGGCAGCACGCAGTTGCAGGACCAGCCCGGTGTCCATCGCGTCCTGGCTGGTGGCGCCCAGGTGCACATAGCGCTCGGCTTCGGGCACGCCACTGGCAATCACCTTGCCCAACGCCTTCACCAGCGGGATCGCCGAGTTGCCAGCAGTGGCGATGGCATTGGCCAGCGCGCCAACGTCATAGCGCTCGGCGTGGCACGCCGCCTCGATGGCCGCTACAGCGCTATGCGGGACCAGCCCGGCAGCCGCCTCGGCACGCGCCAGCGCCGCCTCGAAATCGAGCATGCCCTGCAGGCGGCCACGGTCGGAGAAGATCTCGCGCATGGCCGGTGCGGTGAAGTAGGCGTCGAACAGTTGGTTGGTCATGCCACGTCCTTAATTATCGTGGTGCAGGTAGGCCGCCTGCTTCGGCAGGCGCAGGCTGAACAGGAAGGCAATCGCCATCATCGCCGTCACGTACCAGTAGAAAGTGTTTTCCATGCCCAGGGTCTTCAGGCCCAGGGCCACGTACTCGGCCGAACCGCCGAACGCCGCGTTCGCCACTGCATAGGCCAGGCCCACGCCCAGTGCGCGCACCTGCGGCGGGAACATCTCGGCCTTCACCAGGCCGCTGATCGAGGTATAGAAACTGACGATACACAACGCCAGGGTAATCAGCACGAAGGCCATGAACGGGCTGCTCACGGTTTTCAGCGCCATCAGCAACGGCACGGTAAACAGCGTCCCCAGGGCACCGAACAGCATCATCGAATTACGCCGACCGATGCGGTCGGAGAGCATGCCAAAGAACGGCTGTAGCACCATGAACAGGAACAGCGCACCGGTCATCACATAGCTGGCGTTCTTCGCGGTCATGCCAGCGGTGTTGACCAGGTACTTCTGCATGTAGGTGGTGAAGGTATAGAAGATCAGCGAACCGCCCGCGGTATAGCCGAGCACGGTGATGAAGGCCGCCGCATGGTCGCGGAACAGGCCCTTGATGGTGCCGGCATCCTTGTCCTGGCGGGTTTCGGCGCTGCTG
Source organism: Pseudomonas sp. 13159349 (assembly GCF_013305685.1). NCBI lineage: Bacteria > Pseudomonadati > Pseudomonadota > Gammaproteobacteria > Pseudomonadales > Pseudomonadaceae > Pseudomonas > Pseudomonas sp. 13159349. Next base: position 4,819,780 of record NZ_CP045553.1, read on the forward strand.
GTCTCATGCAGCGAGCGGCGCAGCATCAGCGAGATCAGTGCGGCAATGGCACCGACCACGAACGGAATGCGCCAGCCCCAGGCGCGCAGCTCTTCTTCGGTGAGCAGTTGCTGCAGGATCACCACCACCAGCACCGCCAGCAACTGGCCGCCGATCAGGGTCACGTACTGGAACGAGGCAAAGAAACCGCGCTGGCCGCGCAGGGCTACTTCACTCATGTAAGTGGCAGTGGTGCCGTACTCGCCGCCTACCGACAGGCCCTGGATCAACCGGGCCAGCAAAAGCAGCGCCGGGGCCCAGGTGCCGATGCTGGCATAGGTAGGCAGGCAGGCGATCATCAGGGAGCCGAAGCACATCATCAGCACCGAGATCATCAGGGAATTCTTGCGACCATGGCGGTCAGCGAGGCGGCCGAAGATCCAGCCACCGATGGGGCGCATCAGAAAGCCCGCGGCGAACACGCCTGCCGTGTTCAACAACTGCACGGTGGGGTCGTCGGAGGGGAAGAAAGCCGGGGCAAAGTAGATCGCGCAGAAGGCATAGACGTAGAAGTCGAACCATTCCACCAGGTTGCCTGAAGAGGCACCAACGATAGCGAAGATGCGTTTGCTGCGTTCTTCGCCGGTGTAATAGGTTGAGGTCATGGTGAGTTTACTCCTGGAGGGTCGCAGGTAATTCTAGACACACCTGGTAACACACTCGTTCCGCTATCTGGCTGGCAACTGGCCTTGAGTCTGGCAGGACCGGCCTCTTCGCGGGCAAGCCCGCTCCCACAGCGGGAGGCGTGGTTCCCCCTGTGGGAGCGGATTTACCCGCGAAGAGGCCGGTACAAGTCAAACCCGCTCGATGGCCAGCGCCAAACCTTGGCCTACGCCCACACACATGGTCGCCAGGCCCTTACGCCCACCGCTCTTCTCCAGCTGGTGAAGCGCAGTCAACACCAGGCGCGCACCGCTCATGCCCAGCGGGTGGCCCAGGGCGATGGCACCGCCGTTGGGGTTCACCTGCGGTGCATCGTCGGCCACACCCAGCTCACGCAGCACCGCCAGACCTTGGCTGGCAAAGGCTTCGTTGAGCTCGATCACATCGAAATCATTCACCGCCACACCCAGGCGCTCGGTCAGCTTGCGCACTGCCGGCACCGGACCAATGCCCATCACTCGCGGTGCAACACCGGCGCTGGCCATGCCCAGTACGCGGGCACGTGGGGTCAGGCCGTGTTTCTTCACAGCCTCGGCCGAAGCCAGGATCAACGCCGCGGCACCGTCGTTCACGCCCGAGGCATTGCCAGCGGTGACGGTCTTGTCCGGGCCGTTGACCGGCTTGAGCTTGGTCAAGGCTTCCAGCGTGGTTTCCGGGCGCAGGTGTTCGTCACGCTCGACGATGGTCTCGCCCTTCTTGTGCGCGATACGCACCGGCACGATCTCTTCGGCGAAGAAGCCGGCGGCCTGGGCCGCAGCTGCCTTCTGCTGGCTGCGCAGGGCGAACGCGTCCTGGTCGGCACGCGAAACCTGGTAATCGTCGGCCACGTTGTCGGCGGTTTCCGGCATGGAGTCCACACCGTACTGGCTCTTCATCAGCGGGTTGATGAAACGCCAGCCGATGGTGGTGTCTTCGAGCTTCATGTTGCGCGAATAGCCGCTTTCGGCCTTGCCCATGACGAACGGGGCACGCGACATCGACTCGACGCCGCCGGCAATAGCCAGCTCCATTTCGCCGCTGGCAATGGCGCGGAAGGCAGTGCCGATGGCATCCATGCCCGACGCGCACAGGCGATTCAGGGTGACACCCGGAATGCTCTCCGGCAGGCCGGCCAGCAGCAGCGCCATGCGTGCCACGTTGCGGTTGTCTTCACCAGCCTGGTTGGCGCAGCCGAAGAACACTTCGTCAACCTGATCCCACTGCACGGTCGGGTTGCGCTCGATCAGCGCCTTCAGCGGTACGGCGGCCAGGTCGTCGGCCCGCACGCCGGCCAGGGCGCCACCGAAGCGGCCGATCGGGGTGCGAATGGCGTCACAGATGAATACGTCGCGCATCAAGCTTCTCCTGCGACCTGGCCATGGGCCGCGGCGGTACGGGCTTCGAGGTCACGCAGAGCGGACAGCTCGACTTCGGTCGGTTCGGCGGTGGTCTGCACATCGTCGGCAAAGCGGATCGCCCAGCCAGTGGCGGCGATGATCTGCTCGCGGGTCACACCCGGGTGGATCGCAGTGACGACGAATTCGTGGGTCCCGGCTTCCGGCTCCATGATGCACAGGTCGGTGATAATGCCGACCGGGCCGTCGCCTGGCAGGCCAAGGCGTTTGCGCGAGTCGCCGCCTTCACCGTGGCCAACCGAGGTGATGAAGTCCAGCTTGTCGACAAAGGCACGCGGCGACTGCTTGAGGATGATCAGTACCTGCTTGGCAGAACCAGCGATTTCCGGTGCACCACCAGCACCTGGCAGGCGGGTTTTCGGGGCGTGGTAATCACCGACGACGGTAGTGTTGATGTTGCCGAAGCGGTCGACCTGGGCAGCGCCGAGGAAGCCGACGTCGATGCGCCCACCTTGCAGCCAGTAGCGGAAGATCTCGCCGGTCGGCACCACGGTGTCAGCGGTTTCGGCCAGCTCGCCGTCGCCGATAGACAGCGGCAGCACACTTGGCTTGGCGCCGATCGGGCCGGATTCGTAGATCAGCACCACGTCTGGCGACGATGTCAGGCGCGCCAGGTTGGCAGCCTTGGACGGCAGGCCGATGCCGACGAAGCACACAGCACCGTTGCGCAGGCGACGTGCTGCAGCGACGGTCATCATTTCGGAAGTGGAGTAGCTCATTGTGCGGCCTCCGCAGTGCTGGCCAGCTTGGCCTTGAATTCGTTGAAATCGGCAGTGCCACGGATGTAGGTGTCGATCCAGGCGGTGAACGATTCGCGGCTACGCGCGATCGGGTCCCAGGCCTGGTAGAAGCGGTTGTCACGCTCGTAGTAGCCGTGGGCATAGGACGGGTGCGCACCGCCAGGTACCAGGCATACCGCGCTCAGGGCCCAGGTCGGCAGCACACAGGCGTTCATCGGGGCCTGCAAGTCGTCGACGATTTCCTCGACGGTGACGATGCAGCGCTTGGCGGCCAGGGCGGCTTCCTTCTGCACGCCGAGGATGCCCCACAGCAGCACATTGCCTTTGCGGTCGGCCTTTTGCGCGTGGATCACGGTCACATCCGGGCGCACCGACGGCACGGCTGCCAGCACTTCACCGGTGAACGGGCAGGTGACGCTCTTGATCAGCGGGTTGACCTTCGGCAGGTCGGAGCCGGCGTAGGCACGCAGCACGGCGAACGGCAGGCCAGAAGCACCGGCGACATAGGCGTTTGCCAGGTCGGCATGGCTGTGTTCTTCGATTTCGATGGCGTGTGGCCACTGCTTCTCGACGGCATCACGCAGGCGGTGCAGCGAGCCGACACCTGGGTTACCACCCCAGGAGAAGATCAGCTTGCTGGCGCAGCCGGCGCCGATCAGCTGGTCGTAGATAAGGTCCGGAGTCATGCGCACCAGGGTCAGGTCGCGCTTGCCCTGACGGATGATCTCGTGGCCGGCGGCAGTCGGGATCAGGTGGGTGAAACCTTCGAGGGCGACGGTATCGCCATCCTGGATGAACTGCTTCACGGCTTCGTGAAGCGGGAGAATTGCAGCCATTTGGAGACTCCTGGTCAGGGTGCTTCGGTGAGCTCAGATTAAGGAGACTGGTGGGTGGCTTACAATCCGATAATCGACTATTTGTGCGATTATCGAACCATTTGTTGTCCTGCTACTCATTCACTACCGTGTCGAATTCTTCGCAGCACAAGGCTGCTCCTACAGAGGGCGGCGTCGCCGTTATAGGAGCAGCCTTGTGCTGCGAAGGGCCGCACAGCGGCCCTCGGGCTTCAGGTCGCGTCAGCGTGGCTCACCAGCCCTTTCACGATCACACCCACGGTCGCCAGCCCCGCCGGCACCAGCAATGCCGTGAGCACCTGTTCGAAGTTCCAGCCCAGCCCCAGCAGCGTCGCACCACTCCAGGCCCCGAGAATCGCACCGAAGCGGCCTATACCCAGCATCCACGATACCCCTGTGGCGCGGCCCTGTGTCGGATAGAAGCGCGCCGCCAGCGAAGGCATCGCCGATTGGGCGCCGTTCACGCACATGCCGGCAACCAGCACCAGCGTGGCCAATACGGTGATGTTGCCCAGGCTCTGCCCCACGGCGTAGGCGAACACCCCGGCCAGCAGGTAGAAAATGCCGATCACCTTGTGCGGATTGAAGCGGTCCATGGCCCAACCCACACCGACGGCGCTCAGCACGCCACCGAACTGGAACAGTGCGCCGATGAAGGCGGCCTGTTCCATGCTCGCGCCGCTGTCGCGCATCAAGGTTGGCAACCAGCTGGTCAGCAGATAGACGATCACCAGGCCCATGAAGTAGGTCAGCCACAACAGCATGGTGCCCATGCCGTAGGTACCGGAGAAGATCAGCGCGAACACGTTGCGCGCGGCCACCGCCTTCTGTTCCGGCACGCTGAAACTGCCCGCCTCGGCCACCACCTGCGGCGCGATGGGCGACAAGGTCTGGCGCACCTTGTCGGTGCCCCGATTGCGCACCACCAGGAACCGCGCCGACTCCGGCAGCCATACCATCAGCACCAGCGCCAGCAGCAACGGCAGCACGCCACCGATCACCAGCAGGCTGTGCCAGCCGTAGGCCGGGATCATCTTGGCGGAAATGAAACCACCACCGGCCATGCCCAGGTTGAAGCCGCAGAACATGCTGGTCACCAGCAGCGACTTGAGGCGCTCGGGGGTATATTCAGACAATAGCGTGGTGGCGTTGGGCATACCTGCACCAAGGCCCAGGCCAGTCAGGAAGCGCAACACCAGCAACTGATCGACGTTGGTGGCATAGGCCGAGGCCAGGCTGAAGCCACCGAATACCAGCACTGCGCCCACCAGCACGCCCTTGCGGCCAAAACGGTCCGCCAGCGGGCCGGAGCCGAGGGCACCGAAAACCATACCGATCAATGCAGCACTCATGACCGGGCCGAGGCTGGCGCGGTCTATCCCCCACTCCTGCGAAAGGGCCGGGGCGATGAAGCCCATGGCGGCGGTGTCCAGGCCATCGAGGAAGACGATCAGGAAGCACAGCAACACCACCCGCCATTGGTAGCGGGACAGCGGCTGCTGATTGATGAACGACTGGACGTCGAGGCTATTGCCGACGTTGGTTTGCGCTTGATTCATTATTGTTTTCCAGAATGAGGGGCACAGCCAGCCCACTGCACGCGATCAAACGGTACAGAGGACGATGATTTGGGGATGCAGCCGGCGTCAGCCTGGATATAACGGTACTGCGCGCGGGTGCGGCCGCGGCAGCGAGGGGACAGTATTCATGTTAAGTGCCTCTTATGTTTTTCTTGTTCGGTCGGCACAGCCGACCGTTGCGAGAGACATTAATCAGCGAGCGGAGGCGGCGCAATTCACCGCGAACGACACTGTGCGTTTATCGCACAGGAAAGGGTTTTGCCTGTTCTAAATTTGAAAGTGGCGCGCTGTGCGCCCCTTCGGGGCTCAACCAAACAACTGATGACATAGGTCCCGGCTGGCCGCCAGCAGGATCGGCAAGAACCGCTGCTCCAGCTCACTGCGCGTCACCCGCCCGACATGGGTACTCACATTCAAAGCCGCCAGCACCTGCCCCGAGGCGTCATACACCGGCACCGCAATCGAGCGCAGCCCCTGCTCCAGCTCCTGGTCTACCACGCACCAGCCCTGGGCACGCACCTGCTGGATACAGGCGAACAGCGACTCGGGGTCGTGCAAGGTACGGCTGGTACGCGCCTTCAGGTCGGCACGCTCCAGGTATTCACGCAGGCTGGTGTCGTCCATGGCCGCCAACAGAATACGCCCCATCGATGTGCAATAGGCCGGCAGGCGCCCGCCCACCGACAGGTCGACCGAAATCAACCGCTCCACGGTCGCCGAACGGGCTATATAAAGGATGTCGTCACCTTCCAGCGTGGCCATGTTGGCCGCCTCGTGCAGCTGGTCGCTGATGCGGTCCAGGTAAGGCTGGGCGGAAATCGCCAGCGGCGTCGACGACAGGTACGCATGCCCCAGCGTCAGCACTTTGGGCAACAGCGAATAGGTGCGCCCGTCGGTGGTGGCGTAACCCAGCTTGATCAACGTGTGCAGGCAACGGCGTACCGCAGCACGGGGGATTTCGGTGCGGTGGCTGATCTGGGCGATGGTCAGGTGGCGCTTGCGTTCCTGAAAGGCCTGGATGACTGCCAGGCCTCGCGCCAGGGAGGTCATGAAGTCCGGGTCGCCGGTGAAGGCCTGGATGCGCTTGGCCGGTGACGCCACGATCGGTGGTGCCAGGGCTGCCGAGGCAGGTCGCCCCTGCTCCAGGTTGACCGACTCTGGATTGACGGAATCGCTGGCCAAGGTTTCGTCACTCATCGCACACCTCAAAAAAAACGCCCACTCGTGCGATTATCGAACAAACGGCCGATAATCGCAATTGACCGCTGACACTTTTACTTATACCTTTCTCATGCCACTTGTGGCTTCTTTGGAGAGACTGGTCAGGTACCCACCGTAGAAGTCCCCAGGCAACGGCCTCGCCTTTTGGCGAGGCCGTTTTTCATTACCCTCCCGGTCGACTGTCCCGCTGCTGCACTGCAACGAACTTTTGTCCGTATTGCCTTTCAAACTTGTACGAAAGGCCCAAACTGTCATCGAATGCATTCCATTACTTGCGTCTTGTGATGTCAGGGTTGGGTAAATTACGATGTTCGGCGAATATCGATTGCTATAATCGATTGCGCAGGCCTCGACGATGCCGTGGTAATGGAACCCTCCGCTGTATCAAGCCGTTGCGGCCAGCAAGGCATGTGCACGCTGCACAACGCTTAACAACTGTCATCAAACTTAACTTAATTCAGGTACTACTGTGACGAAAGATGAACTGCGCGCGGAACTCGAGCGCCAGGCTGAACGTTACAAGGATGTTTATGGTGGCGAAGTCACCACTTACGCCGCACAACCGGATCCGGAACGCAAACCTTGGCGCAAGCGCGCCAGCGTGCGCGACCAGGCCTTCAGCCAGGAACTGGAACGTATGGAAAAGGAACTGCGCAGCGACACTCCCTGACCCGGGACCACGCCAGCGCGTCGTCGCCCGGCCAGCCCGGGCGCGGTCGATCTTTACTGTCCGGCCGAAGGTGAAATGGAATTACACAAATTTCATACGACCGTTTGAAAAGAAGCGAAGCGGCTTTTTTTCCAGCTTTTTGCCGGTTTTCGCCAGCTTTTACGCGCTTTAGCGGATATTTCCCTGCCGGCACGTCGCACCGTGCACATCACGCTCGCGTCAGGAAGATTGCCGTCGGTCTGTCGCAAATGCATCGATTGCCAACGTTTTCTGGCATAATCCCGCCCCCCTAAGACCGCCAGACAACCTTCATGATCGAATTATTCAGCGGACTGGATGCCTGGGTGTTGGTGAGCCTGCTGCTCGCCTTGACCTTCGTGCTCGCCTTCGAGTTCATCAATGGCTTTCATGACACCGCCAACGCGGTAGCTACCGTCATCTATACCAAAGCCATGCCGCCGCACCTCGCCGTGTTCTTCTCCGGCGTGTTCAACTTCCTTGGCGTTCTGCTCGGCGGTGTCGGGGTGGCCTATGCCATCGTGCACCTGCTGCCAGTAGAGCTGCTGATCAATGTGAACACCGGACACGGCCTGGCCATGGTCTTCTCGCTGCTGGCTGCGGCCATCACCTGGAACCTGGGCACCTGGTACTTCGGTATCCCCGCCTCCAGCTCGCACACGCTGATCGGCTCCATCCTCGGCGTCGGCCTGGCCAACGCCCTGATCAACGACATCCCGCTGGGCGACGGTGTCAACTGGCAGAAGGCTATCGACATCGCCATGTCGCTGGTGGTCTCGCCGATGGCCGGCTTCGCCGTTGCCGCTATGGTGCTGATCGGCCTCAAGTGGTGGCGCCCGCTGTCGAAGATGCACAAGACCCCCGAGCAGCGCCGCAAGCTCGACGACAAGAAGCACCCACCGTTCTGGAACCGCCTGGTACTGGTGGTTTCGGCCATGGGTGTGAGCTTCGTGCACGGCTCCAACGACGGCCAGAAAGGCATCGGCCTGATCATGCTGGTGCTGATCGGTATCGTCCCGGCCAAATTCGTCCTCGACCTGAACAGCACCACCTACCAGATCGAGCGTACCCGCGACGCCACCTTGCACATGAGCCAGTTCTACCAGCGCAACGCCGCCACCCTGGGCGAGTTCCTGGCACTGGGCAAGGCCAAGTCCAGCGACCTGCCGGAGCAGTTCAGCTGCAACCCGCAGCAGACCGAGCCGACCATTGCCGCGCTGCAGTCCTCGCTGCAGGGCGTGACCGACTACCACAGCCTGAGTGCCGACAAGCGTGTCGAAGTGCGCCGCTACCTGCTGTGCCTGGACGACACGGCGAAGAAGGTCGGCAAGCTGCCAGGTCTGGAAGCCCGTGAAAAGGCCGATCTGGAAAAACTGCGCAAAGACCTGACCGCCACTACCGAGTACGCCCCGTTCTGGGTGATCGTGGCCGTCGCCCTGGCCCTGGGCCTGGGTACCATGGTCGGCTGGAAGCGCGTGGTACTGACCGTTGGCGAGAAGATCGGCAAGCAGGGCATGACCTATGCCCAGGGCATGTCGGCACAGATCACCGCGGCCTGTGCCATCGGCATGGCCAACATCTTCGCCCTGCCGGTATCGACCACCCACGTGCTGTCGTCCGGTGTGGCCGGCACCATGGTCGCCAACAAGAGCGGCCTGCAAGGCGGCACCGTGAAGACCATCCTGCTGGCCTGGGTACTGACCCTGCCTGCGTCGATGGGCCTGGCGGCCGGCCTGTTCTGGCTGGCGTCCAAAGCCATTGGCTGAGTGATACCGCAATAAGAAGAAGGCGCCCTCGGGCGCCTTTTTCGTATCCGCAAACACACACGCCTCTTGTAGGAGCGGCCTTGTGTCGCGAAAGGGCTGCAGAGCAGCCCCGGCAATTTGCGCATCTGCGCTGAAATCCCGGGGCTGCTTCGCAGCCCTTTCGCGACACAAGGCCGCTCCTACAGGTACAGCGCAGGCCTGTGGATGGGGCCGGTACAGGCAACCTACCTTTTCTTGCCCCCCAGCAACGACCCCATCAACCCTCGCACCAACTGCCGCCCCAACTGGTTGGCCGCCTGGCGCACCGCCGACTTGATTGCCTGCCCTGCCGCACTCTGCAAGAACTCACCAGCCTTGTCGGCAAAGCTCTCTTCATCCGCCTTGGGTTGCGGCACGGGCTCCACCGGCTCGCCCTTGCGCTGGGTCAGCATCTCATAGGCCGATTCACGGTCCACCGGCTTGTCGTAACGCCCCGCCAGCGGCGAATTGGCAATCAGCGCACTGCGCTCAGCCGCGCTCAACGGCCCGATACGCGACTGCGGCGGTGCAATCAGCACACGTTGCACCATCGCTGGCGTGCCCTTCTCTTCCAGTGTCCCCACCAGCGCCTCGCCAATACCCAGATCGGTCAGCACCGCCAGGGTGTCGAACACCGGGTTGGGGCGGAAGCCATCAGCCACCGCCCGCAGCGACTTCTGCTCCTTGGCGGTAAACGCCCGCAAGCCATGCTGAATGCGCAAGCCCAACTGGGCCAGCACCGCATCTGGCAAGTCCCCCGGCGACTGGGTGACGAAGTACACACCCACGCCCTTGGAACGAATCAGCCGCACCACCTGCTCCAGGCGATCCTGCAATGCCTTGGGTGTATCGTTGAACAACAAGTGCGCTTCATCGAAGAACAACGCCAGCACCGGCTTATCGGCATCACCGCGCTCGGGCAGTTGCTCGAACAACTCGGCCAGCAGCCACAACAGGAAGGTCGCGTACACCTTCGGTGCATCGTGAACCAACCGGCTGGCGTCCAGCAGGTGGATACGCCCACGGCCATCCGGGTCTGGCCGCAGGAGGTCCTCGAGCTGCAACCCCGGTTCACCGAACAACGCCTCGGCGCCCTGCTGCTCCAGGGTCGCCAACCGGCGCAAAAGCGCCTGAGTGGAGGCCGTTGTCATCAGCGCGCTGTCTTCGCCCAGCAGTTGCGGGTTGTCCTTCAGGTGCGCGAGCAGCGCCTTGAGGTCCTTGAGGTCCAGCAGCAGCAGGCCTTCACGGTCGGCTACCTTGAACGCCGCATACAGCGCCGCCTGTTGGCTGTCGGTCAGTTCCAACAGGTTGCCCAGCAGCAGCGGCCCCATTTCACTGAGGGTGGTACGCAGCGGGTGGCCGGACTGCCCGGCAATGTCCCACAGGCTCACCGGGTAAGCCTGGGGCCTGTGCCCCAGCCAGGGCATGCCGGCGATGCGCTCGGCCACCTTGCCTTGCGGCGCACCAGCAGCGCCCAGGCCGCACAGGTCGCCTTTGACATCGGCGGCGAACACCGCAACCCCCGCGTCACTGAACGCTTCCGCCAGATGCTGCAAGGTGACGGTCTTGCCAGTACCCGTAGCGCCCGCTACCAGGCCATGGCGGTTGGCCAACCTCATAGCTTGCCCAACCGGCTGGCCATCCGGGCCAGCACCTACAACGATGGTCGAAATTTCCGACATCTCTTAAATCCTCTGCTCAAGCTTTACCGTAATTCGGCCGATACCTGTGGGTGATATTCGCCTTAATAGAGAGGAACAACCGAAAAGGGACTTTTCGGGATATTGCACTGCTTTGCGACTCCACGCGTGCAAACGCCTGATATGAAACCTTAGCGGAACCGATTACGCCATGAACAAAAGCCTTCGTTTCAGCCACAAGATTCTTTTGGCAGCATCACTGATCGTGATACTCGCCTTCAGCCTTTTCACGCTCTACAACGATTACCTCCAGCGTAATGCGATCCGCGAGGACCTCGAGAACTATCTGGCTGAAATGGGCGCTTCCACTTCGACCAATATCCGCAACCTGTTCGAAGGCCGTATCAAGCTGGTGGAAAACCTGGCACAGAACATAGCCCAGGACCCGACCAACGCCGAAACCCTGATGGGCCAGAATGCGCTGATCTCGAGCTTTCTCACGGTTTACGTGGGCAAGGTCGACGGTGGCTTCAGCGTGCGTCCTGACACGAAGATGCCTGACGGCTACGACCCACGTATCCGTCCCTGGTACAAGGACGGCATGAACGCCGCAGGCCCGATCCTGACCGAGCCATACATCGACATGGCCACCAACAGGATGGTAATCGGCATCATCAACAAAGTGTCCGGCAGTGTCGGTGTCGTCGGTGGCGACCTGGCCCTGGACGGCCTGGTGCAGATCATCAACTCGCTGAACTTCGGCGGCATGGGCTATGCCTTCCTGGTCAACGATCAAGGCAAGATCTTGGTGCACCCGGACAAAGACCTGGTGATGAAGTCGCTGTCGGACCTGTTCCCGCAGCACACGCCGAAACTGAGCGGTGAGCTGACCGAAGTGCAGAGCGACGGCCAGGCCCGCCTGCTGACCTTCACCCCGATCACCGGCCTGCCGTCGGCCAACTGGTACATCGGCCTGTCGGTGGACAAGGACAAGGCCTTCTCGATGCTGAGCACCTTCCGCACGTCAGCGGTGATCGCCACGCTGGTGGCGGTGGTGATCATCATCGGCCTGCTCGGGCTGCTGATCCGCGTGCTGATGCAGCCGCTGCACACCATGACCCGTGCCATGGAAGATATTGCCGAGGGTGAAGGCGACCTGACCAAGCGCCTGCGCATCCACAACCATGACGAGTTCGGCATCCTGGGCAGCGCCTTCAACCGTTTTGTCGAACGTATACACAGTTCGATCCGCGAAGTGTCCTCGGCCACCGAGCAGGTCAACGAAGTTGCCCTGCGGGTCATCAGTGCCTCGAACTCGTCGATGACCAACTCCGACGAACAGTCCAACCGTACCAACAGCGTGGCCGCCGCCATCAACGAACTGGGCGCCGCCGCCCAGGAAATTGCCGGCAACGCCGCCCAGGCCTCGCAGCACGCCAGTTCGGCGCGGTTGCTGGCCGAAGAAGGGCAGCAGGTGGTGGAACGCAACATTGCGGCAATGAACCGCCTGTCCGACCTGATCGTCACTTCCAGCGCGCACATCGAGACGCTGAACAGCAAGACCGTCAACATCGGTCAGATCCTTGAGGTGATCACCAGCATTTCCCAGCAGACCAACCTGCTGGCGCTGAACGCGGCCATCGAAGCGGCCCGTGCCGGTGAAGCCGGGCGTGGTTTTGCCGTGGTCGCCGATGAAGTACGCAACCTGGCGCACCGCACCCAGGAGTCGGCGCAACAGGTGCAGACCATGATCGAAGAACTGCAGGTCGGTGCGCGCGAATCGGTCGAGACCATGGACCAGAGCCAGCGCCACAGCCAGGACAGCATGCAGATCGCCAACCAGGCCGGTGAACGGCTGGACAGCGTTACCGTGCGCATCGGCGAGATCGACGGCATGAACCAGTCGGTAGCCACCGCCACCGAAGAGCAGACCGCCGTGGTCGAAGCGATCAACATGGACATCAACGAAATCAACATGCTCAACCAGGAGGGCGTGGAAAACCTGCAGGCCACCCTGCGCGCCTGCTCCGACCTGGAGCAGCAGGCCGGCCGCCTGAAGCACCTGGTGGGCAGCTTCCGCATCTGACAAGTGCTACTCCTCTCTTTGTAGGAGCAGCCTTGTGCTGCGAAGAGGCCAGTACAGGCAATACAACTGTGTTGCCTTCTCTGGCCCCTTCGCAGCACAAGGCTGCTCCTACAACGCTTGTGCAGCCTACCCTCTTCCCAACCCCACCCAACCCCGATCGAACAAACTATCCTTCTGATAGGTCAACCTTTAGGCGCGTCATCGCCGGCCCGTTAACGCCGGATGACAGACCCGAAGACGATCCCGGAGGGATGCTGATCGTGCACATCGCCGACATCACCATGTTCTACGCCCCCGCCAGTGGTGGCGTACGTACCTATCTTGATGCCAAACACCACCGCCTCGACGCCATCCAGGGCGTCCGCCACAGCTTGCTGATACCCGGTGCCAGCGCCCAGCACGCCGATGGCATATACCAAGTGCCCGCACCGCCACTGCCGTTCGGCAATGGCTACCGCTTCCCGGTACGCCTGGCCCCTTGGTGCAATGTGCTGCGCAGGCTCAAGCCCGACCTGATCGAAGTCGGCGACCCCTACCTGACCGCCTGGGCTGCACTGGAAGCGCGGCGCAAGCTCGATGTGCCGGTAATCGGCTTCTACCATTCCGACCTGCCGCTGCTGGTCAGCAACCGCATGGGCAACTGGTTCACCCCCAATGTCGAGGCCTATGTCAGCAAGCTGTACGGCAATTTCGACCGGGTCCTGGCCCCCAGCCAGGTCATGGCAGACAAGTTGCGCCGCCTGGGCGTGCGCGATGTGCACGTGCAGCGCCTGGGCGTCGACCTGGCCACCTTCCACCCCAACCAGCGCGACCCGCAGCTGCGTGCCGAACTGGGTATTGCCGAAACCAGTCGCCTGCTGATCTACGCCGGCCGTGGCTCGCGAGAAAAGAACCTGCCGGTGCTGCTCGACTGCATGCAGCACCTGGGCCACCCCTACCACTTGCTGTTGGTGGGTTCGAACATGCCGGCCAACGTACCGCGGAACGTCAGTGTGATCGATCACTTCTGCCCGGCACCGGAAGTCGCCCGGCTGATGGCCAGCGCCGACCTGCTGGTGCATGCCGGTGACCAGGAAACCTTCGGCCTGGTCATTCTCGAAGCGATGGCCAGCGCCACGCCGGTAGTGGCCGTGCGCGCAGGTGCTTTCGGCGAAATCGTCAACGAACAATGCGGGCGCTTGTGCCGCCCCAACGATAGCCAGGCCATGGCGACGGCCGTGCAAGAGGCGTTCGAAGCCGGTGTGCGCACGCTTGGGGTACAGGCCCGTCGCCATGCCGAGCAGCACTATTCGTGGGACAACGTCGTCGCCGGCCTGCTGCAACACTACCAGGCTGTGCTCGGCCACCAGCCACAGGTACGTGCCCATGGCTGAGCCGCTACCGGCATCGCGCAGCCTGATGCTGGTGCTGCACGATGTCGCGCCCGAAACCTGGCCCGACTACCAGCCCTTCGTCCAGGCCGTCGACGCCATCGGCGGCATCCCCATGACCTGGCTGGTGGTGCCGGACTTTCACCACCGCAACCCGCTGCAACGCTCGCCTACCTTCTGCCGCTTGCTCGAACGGCGCCTGGCCCAGGGCGACGAGCTTGCCCTGCACGGCTTCTACCATGCCGACAGCGGGCCACCACCGCGCACACCCGGCGAATACTTCATGCGCCGCATCTATACCCACGAAGGGGAATTCTACGCCCTTGACCAGCAGCAGGCCCTGCAACGACTGGAGCACGGCCTGGCACTGTTCGCCCAGCAGGGCTGGCCAGTGGCAGGCTTCGTCGCGCCTGCCTGGCTGATGAGCGAAGGCACCCGCCAGGCACTGCGCCGTCTGCCGCTGCGCTACACCAGCACGCCACAGCACCTGTATCGTTTACCGGACTTCACCGCGATCAAGGCCCCAGGGCTTGTCTGGAGTGCACGCAGCGCCTGGCGCCGTGGCCTGTCACGGGTGCTGTGCGACTGGCAATGCCGGCGCTGGCGCGACGCCCAGACCCTGCGCCTGGGCCTGCACCCGGTGGACATGCGCCATCGCGCGTCCCGCGACTATTGGCTGAACACCTTGCACACGCTACTGGCACAGGGCCGAGAGCCGCTGACCAAATCCACCTGGCTCGACCGCCAGGCCAGCGTATGAACCGCCTGGCCTGGCTGGCCCTGGCACTGCTGGGTGCCTTGCTGGTACCGGCACTGCTCGGTGGCAGCGAGCTGCTACCGAGGCTGCAGCGCTTCGCCCCCAGCCTCATGCTGACCCTGCTGGGCATGATCCTGCTTTGCTGGGTCATCAACGCCATCCGCTTGCGCCTGTTGCTCGGCCAGCAAGGAGCAAGGCTTGGGCGCCTGCGCAGCCTGGGTGTGGTGATGGCTACCGAGTTCGCCATCTGTACCACCCCCGGCGGCAGCGGCGGCCCCTTGACCCTGATGGCCCTGCTGGCACGTGACCGGATAGGCCCGGCGCGCAGCGGCGCGGTGTTTGCCATGGATCAGCTGAACGACCTGGTGTTCTTTTTCTGCGCGATGCTGGCTATTGCCGGTTATGCACTGTTCCACAGCCTGGGCCGCAGCCAGGAGAGCATGCTGCTGGGCAGCGCGTTGCTGCTGTGCACGGCACTGGCCGGAGTGATCGGCCTGCTGCGCTACCGGCGCACGGTGATGCGCGTGAACGGCAGGTTGCTGCGCCGCCTGGGCATGAGCCGCCAGCGCAAGCGGCGCTGGGCACGCAAACTGCTACGCTTCATCGATGCACTGGCGCAGACTTGGCGCCTGCCCAAGCGTACGCTGACCTTGGTGTTCACCCTGACCTGCGCCCACTGGGGCCTGCGCTACAGCGTGTTGTACCTGGTATTGAGGGGGTTGGGGGTAGACCTGGCGTGGATCCCCAGCTTTTTGGTGCAGATGCTCTCGCTCAGTGCCGGCCAGTTCAGCCTGCTGCCTGGCGGTGCCGGTGCCGCCGAGCTGACTTCGGCCAGCTTGCTGACGCCACTGGTGGGCAGTTCGACCGCGGCTGCGGCGATCCTGATATGGCGGGCGGTCACTTACTACTTTTATCTGCTGGCGGGTGGGCCGGTGTTTGTGTGCCTGCTGGCGCGCCCGCTGCTGGCGCGTTGGCGGCGTCAGGCGGGTTGAGCTGCTGCCAAAGTTCCGCAGCGCCGGGGAAATCGGTGCCATCGGTGTCGGCCAGGGCTTCGGGGTCGTAGCGGGCCAGGCAGCCTTCACCGAGGGTGGGTGGGGGTGAGGCGGTGGGGTTGTTGCGAGTCTTCGCCATTACGTATCCCTCAAGATTGCCGGGGGCGCTTTGCGCCCCTTTCGCCGGCAAGCCAGCTCCCACACCGACCGCATCGACCTCAAGCCATGTGCAAACCTGTGGGAGCTGGCCTGCCGGCGATGGGCTGCAAAGCAGCCCCAAGGCCGTCAATCAAAAACTACAGTCTTGTTGCCATGCACCAGCACCCGGTCTTCCAGGTGATAACGCAGGCCACGGGCCAACACCATCTTCTCCACATCACGGCCAAAGCGGACCATGTCATCGATGCTGTCGGCATGGCTGACACGCACCACGTCCTGCTCGATGATCGGGCCGGCGTCCAGCTCTTCGGTAACGTAGTGGCAGGTCGCGCCGATCAGTTTCACACCACGCAGGGCCGCCTGGTGATACGGCTTGGCGCCGACGAACGACGGCAGGAAGCTGTGGTGGATATTGATCACCTTTTCAGCATAGTCCTGGCACAGTTGCGGCGGCAGGATCTGCATGTAGCGGGCCAGCACCACCACGTCGGCGGCGTGCTCCTGCACCAGGCGCGAAACTTCGGCAAAGGCCGATGCCTTGTCCTTGGGGTCGACCGGTACATGGAAGAACGGAATACCGTGCCACTCGACCATGCTGCGCAGGTCGTTGTGGTTGGAGATCACGCAAGGGATCTCGCAGTCCAGTTCATCGGTGTGCCAGCGGTGCAGCAGGTCCGCCAGGCAGTGCGACTCGCGGCTGGCCATCAGTACCACGCGCTTTTTCTGCGCCGAGTCGGTAATGCGCCAGGTCATGGAGAACTCTTCGGCGATCGGCGCAAACGCCTCGCGGAAGGCTTCGATACCGAACGGCAGCGATTCGGCGCGGATTTCATGGCGCATGAAGAACCAACCGCTCTGCTCATCGGAGTGGTGGCTGGCTTCGTTGATCCAGCCATTGTACAAGGCCAGGAAATTACTGACTTTCGCCACGATGCCAACACGGTCGGGGCAGGCGATCACCAGACGATAGGTGCGCATGAATGAGACTCCAGAACTTCGCAAAGGCGCTCATTCTAGCGGCCCGCCAGGAAAAACGCAGTATTGATCGCAGCGGCCGTGGCCTGTGTTCCTGACGAGATGCACTACCGGCATTCTCTGACAGACATGACGAAATGCAGGGTTAATTGTAAATTTTTGTTCACGTAGAGAAATGGTTGTCACAGCTTAGTTAACAGTTAATTGCCCAACAATATGTTTACTTGCGAGTATTGCCTGTCTATTATTGCCCCACACATTTCTGAACACGCATTAAGGAACACTCCATGTCCCTGATCAACGAGTACCGCGCTACCGAAGAAGCCATCAAGGAACTTCAGGCCCGCCTGGCCAACCTGTCGCAGGATGACAAGCTGAAGAAAGAACTGGAGTTCGAAGGCAAATTGCGCGCACTGATGGGCGAGTACTCCAAGTCGCTGCGCGACGTGATTGCCCTGCTCGACCCAGAGTCGAAACTGAGCAAGGCCCCTCGTGGTGCAGTCAAGACTACCGCCACCAAGCGTGCGCGCAAGGTCAAGCAATACAAGAACCCGCACAACAATGAAGTGATCGAAACCAAAGGCGGCAACCACAAGACCCTGAAAGAATGGAAAGCCAAGTGGGGTGGCGATGTGGTTGAAAGCTGGGCGACCCTGCTGGACTGATTGTCCGCACACGCCTGCTGCTTATCGCAACAAGAACGCCGGCATATTGCCGGCGTTTTTGTTTGTCCGCGTTTTGTGTCAGCGCTCAGCCAACTGCATACTGTGCCTGCAATTGCCGGGCATGTACCTGCCAGGCATCCAGCACCCGCCGCCCCGCATCGTCAGCGCCCTCCCAGGCCTGCTGCCGCGCCTGTTCGAAGTCGCCCAGCGTATTCGGCGCGCCCCACTGCGGGTCGCTCAGGCGCTGCTGGCAGAAGCTGAACCAGCGTTGCCGCTCTTCGCCGGTCAGGGTCTCGGGGAAGTTGCGTGCCCTATAGCGGAACAACAATTCAGGCAAGCGCAGGTCATCGAACATCCACTGCCCATGGCTCAACTGCGCCGGTTCCAGTGCACGAACTTGCTCGCATAAGCGGCGGTCACGGTCCCCCAGAAAACCGTCATACAACTGTTGTTCCGGGTCTTCACTCGGGGCGAAGTCTTCCTTGCCGTAGATGTGTTCCAGCTTGTCTTGCCATTGCGCCTGTTGCTCGGCCAATTCTTCGCCGCGCAATTGTAACAACGTCAAGTCCAGACCCAACCGCTGTTGATCGGCCGGGCGTAATACCGAAAGTGGCGCCACTACCGGGCAGCGATTGACCTGCACCAATTTGAGCGGCACGGGTAATTCGCCTTCGGCCAGTTCTTCATGGCGGGTATACAAACGCCGGCGTAGAACTTCAGCACTTTCCCGTAGTAACGGTAGGGTTTCCTGATGCAGGTCGCACACAATCAGTGCATTGCGATTACGCGGGTGCCAGGCCAGCGGCAATACGACACCAAGGTAATTGCGTGCCGCCGAGAAGCGCCCGGATATATGCACCAGTGGCTGCAACAGACGGATCTGCTCCATCACTTTATGCTTGCTGCGCAACTGAAACAGCCAGTCATACAATTTGGGCTGTTTTTGCCGGATCAGGCGGGCCAGGGCGATGGTTGCCCGCACGTCGGAAAGCGCTTCGTGGGCATGCCCATGGTCGATGCCATTGGCCTTGCTCAGCAGCTCCAGGCGCAGGCTGGTGCGCCCGTCCTGCTGCGGCCACTCGATGCCGTCCGGGCGCAGTGCATAGGCCGTGCGCACGATGTCGATCAGGTCCCAGCGGCTGTTGCCGCCCTGCCACTCTCGGGCATAAGGGTCGAAAAAGTTGCGGTACAGGCTGTAGCGGGTCACTTCGTCGTCGAAGCGCAGGGTGTTGTAGCCGGCGCCACAGGTACCAGGGTGCGCCAGTTGTGCGTGCACCCGGGTCATGAACTCCGCTTCGCACAAACCCTGCTCGGCCAGCAGTTGTGGGGTGATGCCAGTCACCAGGCAGGCGGCCGGGTGCGGCAGGATATCGTCGGAGGGCCGGCAATAAAGGCTGATCGGCTCGTCGATTTCGTTGAGGTCGAAGTCGGTGCGCACACCGGCAACCTGCAACGGCCGGTCACAGCGCGGGTTGATGCCGGTGGTTTCGTAGTCGTGCCAGAAAATGCTGGAGGTCACGGGGTCGTCCTGTATCGAGGTCGACCCGATTCTAGCGCGATTCCAGAAGCTGGGCCCGGGGCTCAGCAGGCTCAGGCAGATGCGTTGGCGGGGCGGAAACTGAAATAGTCGCGCAACGAACGGACGAATTCATCGTACTCGCGGGGGGCCTGCAGCAGCATGAAACCGGAATCGTAGTGCCCGGGCGTCTGGTCTTCACGGCACCACAAGCAGCTGGCGGTAAGGTTGACGAATTGATGCCCGCCACCAAGCAGCGGCAGGCGTAATTGCAGATCATAGTCGGGCCCGACCAGCACAGGTAGCTGGCTTATCAGCATCAGCCCGTCTTCAGAGGCGTTACCCAGCTGGCCGATGGCCTGGCCGGTAATGCGGTTGAACACCTTGAGAACACAAGGTAGCTGATGGCGTTCGATGTGGCGCTTGTTGAACATGATCGCAAGTGCAGTCCGTATCCGATGCCAGGAATACGTGGAACTGGCGGTTGTTGTAACAACTGAGTTACAGATTAGCGCAGCGCGCGCGGCAAATCCCGTGAAATAAATCACACCTTGGTGTTAACGCCAAGGTGCGGCGGTCACCGGGTTCGCCACGGCGGCTTCGGTGCCGCGCAAATGGCCGAGTTTCTCCAGGGTCTGCAGGCGTGCCTGGGCACGATACGCGTATTCATTGCCCGGGTACTGCTGGATCAGGTACTGGTAGGTCTGCGCCGCATCCACGTACAAGGCCTGGCGCTCCAGGCACTGGCCGCGCAGCAGCGACACCTCGGGGTGGATGAACGGTCGTGCACGGCTGGTGCGGTCGACCTGCGACAGCTCGAGCATGACCCGCGCGCAATCGCCACGGTCGTAGGCACGGTAGGCATTGTTCAGGTGGTGGTCCATGGACCAGCGGGTGCAACCGACGGCGCTGGCCGCCAGGGCTAAAACGATCAGGGCTCGCATGGGGGTCTCCTTTGATGCCAGTGTATCGGCCTTTGCCGGCAAATCTTCACACCCTTTTGCAATGATGCCCTGCCCGTTCAAATGCCACCCTGCCTCGGTCGCAGGTAGTGCAACGGAACAATGACTACAGCGAGATTCAGGAGTAGCCTTTCGCTGCGCTTCACTATAGGAGTCTGTGCATGAGCATCCGCCGTACCAAAATCGTCGCCACCCTTGGCCCCGCCAGCAACTCGCCGGAAGTGATCGAACAGCTGATCCTCGCCGGCCTGGACGTGGCACGCCTGAACTTCTCCCACGGCACTCCGGACGAGCACAAGGCCCGCGCGCGCCTGATCCGTGACATCGCCGCCAAGAACGGCCGCCATGTTGCACTGCTGGGCGACCTGCAGGGTCCGAAGATCCGCATCGCCAAGTTCGCCAACAAGCGTATCGAATTGAAGATCGGTGACAAGTTCACCTTCTCCACCGCCCACCCGCTGACCGAAGGCAACCAGGACATCGTCGGTATCGACTACCCCGACCTGGTCAAGGACTGCGGCGTTGGTGACGAGTTGCTGCTCGACGATGGCCGCGTGGTGATGCGCGTCGAGACCGCCACCGCAGATGCCCTGCACTGCGTGGTAATCATCGGTGGCCCGCTGTCGGACCACAAAGGCATCAACCGTAAAGGTGGCGGCCTTACCGCACCGGCCCTGACCGAGAAAGACAAGGCCGACATCAAGCTGGCCGCGGAAATGGACCTGGACTACCTGGCCGTGTCCTTCCCGCGTGACGCCAGCGACATGGAATACGCGCGCAAGCTGCGTGACGAAGCTGGCGGCAGCGCCTGGCTGGTGGCCAAGATCGAACGCGCCGAAGCGGTGGCCGACGACGAGACCCTCGACAAGCTGATCCTCGCATCCGACGCCGTCATGGTCGCCCGTGGCGACCTGGGCGTCGAAATCGGCGACGCCGAGCTGATCGCCATCCAGAAGAAGATCATCCAGCACGCCCGCCGCAACAACAAGGCAGTGATCGTGGCGACCCAGATGATGGAGTCGATGATCCAGAACCCGATGCCGACCCGTGCCGAAGTGTCCGACGTGGCCAACGCCGTGCTGGACAACACCGACGCGGTGATGCTGTCGGCCGAGAGTGCCGCCGGTGCCTACCCGATCGAAGCTGTCCAGGCCATGGCCCGTATCTGCCTGGGTGCCGAAAAGCACCCGACCAGCCAGAAGTCCAGCCACCGCCTGCACACTACCTTCGAGCGCTGCGACGAGAGCATCGCGCTGGCGGCCATGTACACCGCCAACCACTTCCCGGGCGTGAAGGCGATCATTGCGCTGACCGAGAGTGGCTACACCCCGCTGATCATGTCGCGCCTGCGTTCGCACGTGCCGATCTTCGCCCTGTCGCCGCACCGCGCTACCCAGGCCCGTGCCAACATGTTCCGCGGCGTGTACCCGATTGCCTTCGATCCGGCCTCGCTGCCGGCCGACAAGGTGAGTCAGGCAGCGGTCGACGAACTGCTCAAGCGTGGCCTGGTGGAGCAAGGTGACTGGGTAATCCTGACCAAGGGTGACAGCTACCACACCATCGGTGGCACCAATGGCATGAAGATCCTGCATGTCGGTGATCCGCTGGTCGGTTGATCTGCTCCAAACGGGGCCGCACTGCGGCCCCATCGCCGGCAAGCCAGCTCCCACAGGTTACCGCGCAGGCCCAGGTCTGTTGCAATGCTGTGGGAGCTGGCTTGCCGGCGATGGGGCCAGCCCAGATTACACAAATGCCTCAGGCATGCTCGACAAACACATCGGCAAACACCTGCCCCCGTGGCACTCCGGCAATGAACAGCCGCCGGGCAAACCGCTCGACACTCCCCGGCGCCCCGCACACCAGCGCCACCGTCTGCCGCGATGACGGCCGCAACCCGGCCAACGCTTCATCCAGCCGCTCTGCCAGTACCAACTCGACACTCACATCCGCCATCTTGCGCAACGGCTCGGCCAGATAATGCCCAGCGTCCTCGTGCGCCACATGCATGACCCTGATTTCCCCTTGGTGCCCCTGCCGCAGAGCCTCGCGCAAGATGCCCCACAACGGCGCCAGCCCGGTCCCCGCCGCCAGCAACCACAGCGGCCGCTGTTGCCAGTCCGGGTCGTAGTGCAAGGCCCCTCCCCTGAGCTCGCCCAGGCGCAGCACATCACCCAGCTGCAAGCCACGGGCCTTGTCACAAAAGGCGCCGGGGTGCTGGCAGTCGATATGAAACTCGAGGAAATCATCTTCGCCCGGCAAGCTGGCCAAGGAGTAAGGCCGCGCCACCGCGCCATTCCACAGCACCACATGCTGCCCCGCCTGGTAACGCATTGCCCGTTCGGGCCGCAGCCGCACGCGCAGCACATCGCCGAACCAGTCCAGGGCACAGACCTGCGCCGGCAGGCCATCCTGCTGCGGGTCGAACAGCGCCACGCGCAGATCTTCGACTACCCGACACTGACAGGCCAGCCGCCAGCCCTGGGCATGCTTGTCCGGCGCCAGGGCCTCGGGCATGGCATCCAGCGGTTGCCCGCCCAGGCAGTGCACCAGGCAGGCATGGCAACTGCCGGCGCGGCAACTGTAGGGTACGTTCAGCCCGGCCTCGTTCAAGGCATCGAGCAGGTTGCTGCCGGTCGGCACCGCCCAGCGGCGCTCGCCCACGCAAAGTACGGGCATGGTCGGTCTTTCTCCACATATCACAGTGCACTTTAAGCCAAGCACGCAACGGCAGCAAAAAGGATGCCCAACCACTGCCGACCATGGTCCAGACCGACCGCAGGTGTGCCCGGCACGGATGCGCGCTATACTGCCGCGCCTTTTTCCGTCGGCCTGACCTGCCGGCGCCTTGCAAGGCGCTTCGACACGCTGGTCGGCACCGTCGAGCGCCGTAATGAATGTTCCCGTCTTTAAGAGGAGCGCGCTGCATGACCGTGATCAAGCAAGACGACCTGATTCAGAGCGTCGCCGACGCCCTGCAATTCATCTCGTACTACCACCCCGTCGATTTCATCCAGGCCATGCACGAGGCCTATCTGCGTGAAGAATCGCCTGCTGCGCGCGATTCCATCGCCCAGATCCTGATCAACTCGCGCATGTGCGCCACTGGCCATCGCCCGATCTGCCAGGACACCGGTATCGTCACCGTGTTCATCCGCGTGGGCATGGACGTGCGCTGGGACGGCGCCACCATGAGCGTCGACGACATGATCAACGAAGGTGTGCGTCGCGCCTACAATCTGCCTGAAAACGTCCTGCGCGCTTCGATCCTGGCCGACCCGGCCGGTGCCCGCAAGAACACCAAGGACAACACCCCGGCAGTGATCCACTACTCCATCGTCCCCGGCGACAAGGTCGAGGTCGATGTCGCAGCCAAGGGCGGCGGCTCGGAGAACAAGTCGAAGATGGCCATGCTCAACCCGTCCGACTCGATCGTCGACTGGGTACTGAAGACCGTCCCGACCATGGGCGCTGGCTGGTGCCCGCCTGGCATGCTCGGCATCGGCATCGGCGGTACCGCCGAGAAGGCCGCCGTCATGGCCAAGGAAGTGTTGATGGAGTCCATCGACATCCACGAACTGAAAGCCCGTGGCCCGCAGAACCGCCTGGAAGAAATCCGTCTGGAGCTGTTCGAGAAGGTCAACCAGCTGGGCATCGGCGCCCAGGGCCTGGGTGGCCTGACCACCGTGCTCGACGTCAAGATCATGGACTACCCGACCCACGCCGCTTCGCTGCCGGTGTGCATGATCCCCAACTGCGCCGCCACCCGCCACGCCCACTTCGTGCTCGATGGCTCCGGCCCGGCCGAGCTGGAAGCGCCGTCGCTGGACGCCTACCCGGAAATCGTCTGGGAAGCCGGCCCGAGCGCCCGTCGCGTCAACCTCGACGCCATCACCCCGGAAGAAGTCGCCAGCTGGAAGCCGGGCGAAACCATCCTGCTCAACGGCAAGATGCTGACCGGCCGCGATGCCGCGCACAAGCGCATGGTCGAAATGCTCAACCGTGGCGAAGAGCTGCCGGTGGACCTGAAAGGCCGCTTCATCTACTACGTTGGCCCGGTCGACCCGGTCGGTGACGAAGTGGTAGGCCCAGCCGGCCCGACCACCGCCACCCGCATGGACAAGTTCACCCGCCAGATCCTCGAGCAGACCGGCCTGCTCGGCATGATCGGCAAGTCCGAGCGCGGCCCTGCCGCCATCGAAGCGATCAAGGACAACAAGGCCGTGTACCTGATGGCCGTCGGCGGTGCTGCCTACCTGGTGGCCCAGGCCATCCGCAAGTCGAAGGTCCTGGCCTTCGCCGAGCTGGGCATGGAAGCGATCTACGAGTTCGAGGTCAAGGACATGCCGGTGACCGTCGCCGTGGACAGCAACGGTGAGTCGGTACACATCACTGGCCCTGCCCTGTGGCAGAGCAAGATTGCCCAGAGCCTGGCAGTCGAAGTGAAGTAAATCTGCTGCAAAAGCGTCACGGCCCTGCTCTTTGTAGGAGCAGCCTTGTGCTGCGAAGAGGCCTTGTGTCACCCACAGATATTTGGGTGAGCACAGGCCCATTAGCAGCACAAGGCTGCTCCTACAGGGGGCAGATCCGGTCAAACTGCTCCGGCCAGTCCCTGCGGGTAAACACCTGCCCTTCCCGCCTCACCCGCCGTACTTCCTCAAGGTCCACCTCACAGACCAGCCACTGACTAGTGGCAGGGCTCGATTCTTCACTCAAGGCCACCACCCCATCCCCCGGCATCCCATGATCCGGCGGCACGAACAGCCCTGCCCGGCCGATATTCTCGTCCAGCGCCGGCGACCAGGGCGCCAGCCCGACCGTGGGGCTCTGCAACACCGCAATCTGGTTCTCCAGCGCCCGCGCCTGGGCACCGATGCGCACCCGGTGGTAACCCGCCTCGGTGTCGGTACAGCTCGGCGCCAGGATCAGGTCGGCACCACCCTCCGCCAGGCGCCGCGCCAGCATCGGGAATTCGTTGTCGTAGCAGATCAGGATGCCCAGGCGCCCCAGTTCAGTGTCGAACACCTGCAGCCCCTGGCCCGCGGCTATGTCCCACTGCTCCCGTTCGAAACGGGTCATCATCAGTTTGTCCTGGTAGCCCAGCACACCTTGGGGGCCGAACAGCCAGGCACGGTTGCGGTAGCGCCCATCGCTGTCCAGCACCGGTACACTACCCGGTTGCAGGTAGATACCCCAGCGCCGGGCAAGGCTCTCGCACAAGGCCCTCCAGGGTTCGATCAGCGGCTGGATACCGGCGATGGAAGCCTTCAGGTCACCCCGCTGCTCGGCACTCAGCTGCCCGCTGAGCACCAGGCCGGCGTACTCCGGCAACAGCAGCAAGCGGGCCCCCGCGTCCACCGCCTTGGCGCACAGGGCTTGCAGATGATCGGCGTAGGCCTCCCAGGTTTCATGCAGCTCGATGGCGTACTGGCAGGCCGCCAGGCGGATCATATCGGCAGTTCCTTGAGCCAGAACGACATCAGCTTGTCGGAGCTTTCCTGCTCGTCCAGGTCGCGCCAGGCGTAGCTGGTGCGCAGCGACGGGTCGTGCAGGAAGCCGCGGTTACGCCAGAAGCCATGCAACGGCTTGTAGTCCGCAGGCCGCCGCGGATGCACACCTGGCCGCTCGACCGCACAGAACGCGCAATAGTCGAACTCGGCCAGCTTGTGTGCGTAGGACTCGCGCTCGATGAAAAAGCGCACCCCCAGGCCCTGGCCACGGTACTCGGGCAGTACCACCGATTCACCAAAGTAGTACACGCTGGCCGGGTCGCGCCCCTGGGCCAGGAACGGCTGCTGGAACTCGGGGGCGACATCCACCAGCGGCAGGCCGGTGGAGGCACCGACCACCTTGCCGTCGTCCAGCGCCAGCACCACCAGGCTGCGCCCGGAGCGGGCATAAGTGGCCAGGTAGTCGGCCTCGTACTCCGGGGTGCCGTCATAAAGGTAGGGAAACTCGCGAAACACGGTAAGGCGCAGGCGAGCGAGGTCATCGATGTAAGGCGCGATAGCGGCGCCGTGCAACAGGCGTATTTCCATGCTTGGCGGTCGTTTTGTCGATGTGGATGACGCGCTCGGCTAAGCCGGGCTTGAGGGGAAACCCTATCATCCGGAGCGACGACCCGCCTTTTCCCTCCACGACAGGTATTGTTCCATGACCGCTACCGAACTGGTAAATGCTTACTACGCCGCCTTCAATGCGGGCGACATGCCGGCCTTTCTCGCCCTGCTCAGCGAGGATGTGATCCACGACATCAACCAGGGCGAGCGGCAGATGGGCAAGGCCCGGTTTGCAGCGTTCATGGACAAGATGAACCGCTGCTACCGCGAGCGCCTGGCCGATATCGTGGTGATGCAGAACGCCGACGGCAGCCGCGCGGCGGCGGAGTTCACCGTGCATGGGGAATATCTGGCCGATGACGAAGGGTTGCCGGCGGCCAACGGGCAGACCTATGTGCTGCCGGCAGGGGCGTTCTTCTATATCCATTGCGGGAAGATTGCCCGGGTGACCAACTACTACAACCTCAATGACTGGGTCGAGCAGGTGGGTTAAGCCTGGTTGAGCTGTGTTGCCTGCACTGGCCTCATCGCCGGCAAGCCAGCTCCCACAGGTACTCCACAGGTCTTGAAACCTTCGCTAAACCTGTGGGAGCTGGCTTGCCGGCGATAAGGCCGTATCAGGCAATACGGGTACCAAGCACCTTGAGGAATGCCGCCAACCACGCCGGATGCGCCGGCCATGCCGGTGCCGTCACCAGGTTGCCGTCCACATGCGCCTGGTCCACCGCGATATCGATGAATGTCCCGCCCGCCAAGCGCACTTCCGGGGCGCACGCCGGGTACGCACTGCATTCGCGCCCTTCCAGCACGCCGGCCGCCGCCAGCAACTGGGCACCATGGCAAACCGCCGCGATCGGCTTGCCGGCCTGGTCGAACGCCCGCACCAGCTCCAGCACCCGCTCATCCAGGCGCAGGTACTCCGGTGCACGACCACCCGGGATCAGCAGCGCGTCGTAACTCTCGGGCCGTACACGCACGAAGTCATAATTCAAGGCAAAGTTGTGCCCCGGCTTTTCGCTGTAGGTCTGTTCGCCCTCGAAATCATGAATCGCGGTACGCACCGTCTGCCCCGCGACCTTTTCCGGGCATACCGCATGCACCGTGTGCCCGACCATGCTCAGCGCCTGGAACGGCACCATGACTTCGTAATCTTCGACGTAGTCGCCGACCAACATGAGAATTTTCTTTGCCGTCATCGCACCCACTCCTTCGATTGCCTTGAGCCAATCACTGCACGATAGCTGGTCTCAGTCGCGACGGTCGAGCAAGTTGACCACCAACCGGTCCAGCCACCCCCACAACCGCTGCTTCACCCGGCGCCACAGCGGCCGGGCATTCCAGTGGCCCAGGTCGACCACCTCGCTCAACGCGAAATCACGCTCGAAACTGGCCTGCACGGCAGCCGTCAGCGGCGGGTCGAGTGCCTCGATATTGGCCTCGAGGTTGAAGCGCAAGTTCCAGTGATCGAAGTTGCATGAGCCGATACTGACCCAATCGTCGATCAACACCATCTTCAGGTGCAGGAAACACGGCTGGTACTCGTAGATACGCACCCCGGCGCGCAGCAGACGCGGGTAATAGCGATGCCCGGCGTAACGTACCGATGGATGATCGGTGCGCGGCCCGGTCAGCAGCAGCCGCACATCGACCCCCTTGCCGGCAGCCCGGCGCAGCGACCGACGCACGCTCCAGGTCGGCAGGAAGTAAGGCGTGGCCAGCCACACTCGCTGCTTGCCGCTGTTGATCGCGCGCACCAGCGAATGCAGGATGTCCTGGTGCTGGCGGGCGTCGGCATAGGCTACCCGGCCCATGCCCTGCCCCTGTGCAGGCACCTTGGGCAGGCGCGGCAGGCCAAAGCCCTCGGCGGGGCGCCAGGCTGTGCGACGGTTGTTGGCGTGCCACTGGCGGTCGAACAGTAACTGCCAGTCGCTTACCACCGGCCCCTGCATCTGCACCATCACCTCGTGCCATTCACTGGTCGCCTCGCCCGGCGTCCAGAACTCGTCGGTGACGCCCGTGCCGCCCACCACTGCCCAGCGTTCGTCCACCAGCAGCAACTTGCGGTGATCGCGGTACAGGTTGCGCAAGCCACGCTTCCAGCGCAGGCGGTTGTACCAGCGCAGGTACACACCTGCGTCCAGCAGGCGCTGACGCAACTTGCTGTTGAAGGCCAGCGAGCCATAGTCGTCGAACAGGCAGCGCACCCGCACGCCACGTCGGGCAGCCTGCTCCAGCGCTTCGACCACCGCATCCGCGCAGTCACCGGCCTCGACCAGGTACAGTTCCAGGTCGACCTGGAATTCGGCGCGCATGATCGCCAGGAGCATGCGCGGAAAAAACTCGGGGCCGTCGATCAGCAGTTCGAACTGGTTGCCATCCCGCCAGGGAAAGACCGGCCCCGGCATGTCAGCGGGCGGTGAAGATCAGCACCGCGCTAACCGGCACCGACGGGTTGATGGACTTGAGTCCGGCGAACTTGCGCAGGCGTTGCAGCCCCGGCAGCAGGCCGAAATCCTCGGCGCGCAGCACCAAGGGCTCCAGGGTCACCACCTGGAAGCGTCGCTCGTCCAGGCGGGTGGCCAGCAGCAGGGCGTTGTAGCTGTGGGACTGGCCATGCAGCGTCACGGTCAATGGCAGGCGTAGTTCGATCTGGGCACCGTTGGCCAGGTCGTTGATCGGCCGTAGGTCCAGTTGCGCCTGCACCTTGGCTTCGGCAAAGCGCTCGACCTCGAACAGGTCCTCGCGCATGCGTTCATCACGCAGCGGAATACCGCTGCTCACCGAGTCCATCTCGATGCTCAACGCGGCCACTCCCTTGCGGTCGACCGTTCCATGCAGCACCAGGAAGCGGTGCACTTCGGCGGTGTTACCGTTCTTGCCGGTAATGAACGAAAGGCGCGAAGACTCGCCATCGAGGTGCCAGTTGGCGTGGGCGGGCAGGCAAAAAGCCAGCAACAAAGCGGGCAGCAGGCGGGGCAGCTTGAACATGACAGATCTCGTGAAACCAGGCCGCCAACCTTACCCGCCCGCCTTCACGGCAGCAAGCGGCAGCCCTCGCGCGGGCCTTGCCAGGCAGCCTGATTGCGACGGCCCAGGCCTTCGGCGGTGACCTGCCGCTGTTGGCTGTCTTCCTCCAGCAGGCTCAGCGGCAGCCATTGCTTCACGTAGCCTTGGCAATACGCCGGCTCGAACCCCATGACGAAGCGGCACGAGCAATATTCCTTGGCCGAGTAGGCCGAAAGGATACCGGGGAAGTCCGCCAGGGCCTGGCGCTCATGCCAGGCCCAGTAGACCACCCCCAGCAGCACCACCAGCAGCACCCGCTTCATGCCCCCTCCCCAGCCAGCGCCGCGAGTATCCGCTTGAGCAGTTCATCGTGCTGGTAGCTGCCGTCGCGGTCATCGGCGTAACGCACGATCACCAGCTTTTGCGCGGGCAGCACGTACAGCGCCTGGCCCCAGTGGCCAAGGGCTGCGTAGGTGTCCG
The DNA here is from genome assembly GCF_013305685.1 of Pseudomonas sp. 13159349. Classification (NCBI taxonomy): domain Bacteria; kingdom Pseudomonadati; phylum Pseudomonadota; class Gammaproteobacteria; order Pseudomonadales; family Pseudomonadaceae; genus Pseudomonas; species Pseudomonas sp. 13159349. Next base: position 4,849,407 of record NZ_CP045553.1, read on the forward strand.
CGGGAGCACTCGGCCAAGGCCGGGCAGCGCCGACCAGCGGCTGATTGAGCCACCAGTGGCCACCGGGGTTGGCCTCGCCGGGCAGTGCTTCGGCTTTGGCAAACGGCGTGCGGTTGAAAGCCACCCAGGGCTTGGGCAGCAATTGCCGATCCTGCCAACGCCCGTCGCGCTGCATCAGCAGGCCGATGCGCGCCAGGTCGCGAGCGCTGAGGTACAGGTAGGACGAACCCACATAGGTACCCGCGCGGTCCCGCTCCCATACCGCGCTGTCGATCCCCAACGGAATGAACAGCGCATGCCAGGGGTAGTCGGGGTACTGACCGGCATCGAGCATGCCGCGCAACGCCGCGGCCAGCAGGTTGCTGTCGCCACTGGAATAGAGAAACCGCTGGCCCGGGCTGGCCACCGCTTCCCGCGCCGCGGTGTAGGCCGCCATGTCCTCGCGGCCACGGGTATACAGCATGGCCACCACCGAGGACTTGAGCGGGGCGTACTCGTAGTCTTCCTGCCAGTCCAGGCCGCTGGCCCAATGCAGCAGATCGGCCATGCGCACGCCGGGATGGGCGTGCATGGCCGGGTAGAAATGGGTCACCGGGTCCTGCAACTGGAAGCGGCCTTCGCCCTGGGCTATGCCCAATAGCGTGGCGAGTACGCTCTTGCTGATCGACCAGGTCAGGTGGGCGGTGGCGGCAGTGCTGGGGGCGGCGTAGCGTTCGTGGAGGATGCGGCCGTCGCGGATGATCAGCAGGGCGTCGGTGCGGATGCCGCTGCGTTCGGGGGTGGTGCGTGCGGGGAAGGCGTAGGCGTCGACGGCTTGCCAGTCGAGGGGGGTGTTGTCGATTGGCCAGTCGGGTTCAGGCCAGTCTTCGGCCCGGGCACAACCCGCAACCATTATCAGGATGATCAACAGTACCTTCATCGTGATCGCCGTTATTGGGGCCGCTGCGCAGCCCTATCGCGACACAAGGCCGCTCCTACAGGTACAGCGTCAGCCTGAACTTGACGCGTTCCCCTGTAGGAGCGGCCTTGTGTCGCGAAAGGGCCGCAAAGCGGCCCCAGGATTCATCGGATCACACAAACCTATCAGGCATTCATGACAATCCCGCAGCAGCCCAAGCCTTGTTCAGCCGCTTCTCCCGCGCCGCCGCCGCCAGCGCCATCACCCCCTGGTCACGCTGCCAGATCTGCGCCCACTGCGCCGGCCCCGCCGCCAACGCGGCATCGATCTCCCCTCGCAGCGCCTGGAACTGTGCAAACAATCCTCCCAGCAACAAATGGCAACCAACGCTATCGGCGCACTGCCGGCTACCTTCGGCACACCCGGCCAGCAGCCCAAGCAGCTGCAGGCGCAGGGCCTGCGGCCAGGCGCACTCCTGCCCCACGCCATAGAGCCAGGCCGTCAACGCCGTAAGCACATACAAGTCCTCCAGCGAACGGAACGGCTTCACATAGGCATCCCAACCATCACCGGCCAATAACTCGCACGCCGCGTGCTCCAGCACCAGTCGCCCATGGCCTACCTCCGGCATCAGCGGCAGGGTCGGCAGCGCTTCCAGCGTCACACCTGGCTCCCCGGGGTAGACCACCGCCAGGTTCAACTGCGGCGCCGCGCCCGTCGCCTCGCAGCGCGCCGCCACCAGCAGCCATTCCGCCTCCAGGCCTGCAGTGACGAAGTCCTTGCTGCCGGTCAGCCGCAAGCCGTCCAGGCGCGTGCGCATGTCCGCCGGCCGCACGCTGCGCCGTTCGGTGGCGCACAGGGCGCCGAGGCTGGGTGGAGCACTGGGCCACAGCACGCGCAAGGCGGCCTGGTAGCCGACCAGGAAGGCCAGGCCGGGGGTGGCCATCGCGCGCCCGCCGAGCACCGCCAGTTCGAACGGCGCAACCGGGCCAAGGCGCTCGAGCAGCGCGGCATAGGTTTCGCCCAGGGTGCCCGCCAGCGCTTGGCGAAGCGGGTCGTTGAGTCGTTGCAACCAGGCCATCGGTCGGCTCCTTGCTGAAGGGCTTTCAGTTGTGGCTCAGGGGGTGTCACGCAAGCATCACCAAAGATTCACAGGGGTGACACCCCATCTACCTAGGCTGACTTTGCACAACAAAGCCGACCGGCCGCAACCCTTCATGGCTGGCTTATGGAGACTCGTAATGACTCGGATCGCTCACGCTGGCGACAACAGCACCGAACGCCGTCTGCAAGCCGAACGCCTGGTTGGCGCCGCGGCCCTGCAGGAAGCCCAGGCCCTGCGCTACAAAGTGTTCAGCGCCGAATTCAAGGCCAAGCTCAAAGGAGCCGAGCAAGGCCTGGACATGGACGACTACGACGTGCACTGCCGCCACATTGGCGTACGCGACCTGAGCACCGGCGAGCTGGTTGCCACCACCCGCCTGCTCGACCATCAGGCCGCCAGCAGCCTGGGCCGCTTCTATAGCGAAGAAGAATTCAGCCTGCACGGCCTGTTGCAGCTGCAGGGCCCGATCCTGGAGCTGGGCCGAACCTGCGTAGCTCCCGACTACCGCAACGGCGGCACCATCGCCGTGCTCTGGGGCGAACTGGCCGAAGTGCTCAACGAAGGCCGCTACAGCTACCTGATGGGCTGCGCCAGCATCCCCATGCAGGATGGCGGGGTGCAGGCCCACGCGGTGATGCAGCGCCTGCGTGACCGCTACCTGTGCACCGAGCACCTGCGCGCCGAGCCGAAGAACCCGTTGCCCAACCTGGCCCTGCCGAACAACGTCATCGCCGAGATGCCACCGCTGCTCAAGGCGTACATGCGCCTGGGCGCGAAGATCTGCGGCGAGCCGTGCTGGGACGAAGACTTCCAGGTGGCCGATGTGTTCATCCTGCTCAAGCGCGACGAACTGTGCCCACGCTACGCCCGCCACTTCAAGGCAGCGGTCTGATGCCGAAGCTGCGGGTAATGGCCCGCCTGACTCGACTGCTGCTGGTACTGCTGCTGGGCATGCTGATGGCCAGCGTGATCGCCCTGGGCGAACGCCTGGGGTTCAAGGCGCCCATCGAGCGCCGCCAGCGCTGGACCTGCCTGTTCATGAAGCGCCTGGTCGCGGCCCTTCCCTTCGATGTGCGGGTGATCGGAGAGCTGCCCCAACGGCCAATGCTGTGGGTCAGCAACCACGTGTCCTGGACCGATATCCCGTTGCTTGGCATGCTGCTGCCGCTGTCGTTCCTGTCAAAGGCCGAAGTGCGGCACTGGCCGGTGGCCGGCTGGCTGGCGGAAAAGGCCGGCACTTTGTTCATCCGCCGTGGCGGGGGCGACAGCCAGCGCCTGCGTGAGCAGATCGCCGGGCAACTGGGTCTTTCCCGGCCGCTACTGATCTTCCCGGAGGGCACCACCACAAGTGGCCGTACCCTGCGCACCTTCCATGGTCGCCTGCTGGCAGGTGCCATCGACCGTGGCGTGGCGGTGCAGCCGGTCGCTATCCAGTACCTGCGCGATGGCCAGATCGACCCGATTGCACCGTTCATTGGTGACGATGACCTGGTGTCGCACCTGATGCGCCTGTTTGCCCTGCCGCGGGGCGAGGTATGCATTCACCTGCTGCAGCCGATCGGCAGCGTGGGCAAGGAGCGAGCGGTGCTGGCGTTGCAGGCGCAGCAGGCGATTCACCTGGCGTTGTTCGGGGTTGAAGAAGTCGAGCTGGCGCCACGGCGGCAGGCGCGGGCTGCCTGAACTCTTGCACTGCCAGTACCGGCCTCTTCGCGGGCTTGCCCGCGAAGAGGCCAGCGCAGGACTAACTGCCAGACAACCGGCCAGCCGCTGCAAACGCCTGCAACTGTGGATAAAACTCCCTGAAGTCCGCCAGCAATGGCTCATACAGCCGCTCCAGCTCCCCCATCACCCCAACCATCCCCTCCGGCCGCGACAAGCGCCGGGCAATACCGTTGAACACCTGCTCCAGCGTGGCAAAATCGCCATACGCCCCCAGCCAGTCATCCGCCGCCATGAACGGCGCAATCCGCGCCAGCCGCCCCGGCAACTCGGGCTCCGCCAGCAATACCCGATAAAAGTCCCCGGTGAACTGCTCCAGCGGCTGCTCGGCATAATCCTGCCAATGCCGGGCCAGGCAATGGTCGAAAAACACATCCAGAACGATACCGGCAAAGCGCCGCCGCTCACGCGGAAAACGCGCAAGAGCCGCCAACACCAACGGGTGCTGGTCGGTATAGCTGTCGATATGCCGGTGCAGCCGGATGGCCGCCTCCAGCGCTGGCGGGAAGCGCCCTTCCAGCGAGCCTTTGACGAAGTCGCCATACAGGCTGCCAAGCAGTTGGTGCGGCGCCGGGCCGCCAAGGTGCAGGTGTGCGAGGTAGTTCATGAGCGCAGTCTAGCACCGCCGGCCCATATATCGTTATAACGCGATATAGCGATTCGTGCTCAGCTCAGAACCTCTTCATATTTGTATATCGGGAAACCACGATTTACATTTCGTTCTATCGCGATATACCGCTACAACGAGCCTCAACCCATGCCTATCGATCTCGACGAAATCATAAAAGCGCTGGCCCACCCGGTCAGGCGAGAAATCCTCAGCTGGCTGAAGGACCCGGCGACACAATTCCCCGACCAGTACCACAGCACCGAGAACGGTGTATGTGCCGGGCAGATAGACCAACGCTGCGGTCTGTCGCAGTCGACCGTCTCCGCCCACCTGGCCACCTTGCAGCGCGCCGGGCTGATCAGCAGCCAGAAGATCGGCCAATGGCATTTCTTCAAACGCAACGAAGCCACCATCCAGGCGTTTCTCGAACAACTGCGCCAAGCACTCTGAACAGGCAGGTAACCGTAATGACCACGCTTTTCGATCCGATCACCCTGGGCGACCTGCAACTGCCCAACCGCATCATCATGGCCCCGCTCACCCGCTGCCGGGCCGACGAAGGCCGCGTGCCCAACGCGCTGATGGCCGAGTATTACGTACAGCGCGCCAGCGCCGGGCTGATCCTCAGCGAGGCGACCTCGGTCAGCGCCATGGGCGTCGGCTACCCGGATACCCCTGGTATCTGGAACGACGAACAGGTGCGTGGCTGGAACAACGTGACCAAGGCCGTGCATGCCGCCGGCGGGCGCATCTTCCTGCAGCTGTGGCATGTTGGCCGCATCTCCCACCCCAGCTACCTGAACGGCGAGCTGCCGGTGGCCCCCAGCGCGATCCAGCCCAAGGGCCATGTAAGCCTGGTGCGCCCGCTCAGTGACTACCCCACCCCACGCGCGCTGGAAACCGAAGAAATCATCGACATCATCGAGGCCTACCGCAGCGGTGCCGAGAATGCCAAGGCTGCCGGTTTCGATGGCGTGGAAATCCACGGCGCCAACGGCTACCTGCTCGACCAGTTCCTGCAGAGCAGCACCAACCAGCGCACCGACCGCTACGGCGGTTCGTTGGAAAACCGTGCGCGGCTGCTGCTGGAAGTGACCGATGCGGCCATTGAGGTGTGGGGCGCAAACCGCGTGGGCGTGCACCTGGCGCCGCGGGCCGATGCCCATGACATGGGCGATGCCGACCGTGCCGAAACCTTTACCTACGTGGCCCGTGAGCTGGGCAAGCGTGGTATTGCCTTCATCTGCTCGCGGGAAAAGGAAGCCGATGACAGTATCGGCCCGCTGATCAAGGAAGCGTTCGGCGGCCCGTACATCGTCAACGAGCGGTTTGACAAGGCCAGTGCCAATGCCGCCCTGGCCAGCGGCAAGGCCGACGCCGTGGCGTTTGGCGTGCCGTTCATCGCCAACCCTGACCTGCCGGCGCGGCTGGCGGCGGATGCGCCGTTGAACGAGGCGCGGCCGGAGACTTTCTATGGCAAGGGGCCGGTGGGGTACATCGACTATCCGACTATCCGCGGTTGTAACTGAAATCGCCGGGGCCGCTTTGCGGCCCTATCGCGACACAAGGCCGCTCCTACAGGGGAACGCGATTTCCTGTAGGAGCGGCCTTGTGTCGCGATAGGAGGGCAAAGCCCTCCCCTGCAATGTCACGGCCGGGCATTGATCTGCTGCTGCAGGTTCTGGATCTGGCTCTGCAAGGTATTTAGGTTGCGTGTCGTCTGCGCCCGGAAGGCGTCGAATTCCTGCACCGAAGCACCACTGGACGCCGCCGCGGCCGGGCGGTTATCGATCTGGCTCTTGAGCACCAGGATGTCCTGCTCCAGGTCCTGGATGGCCGCGCTCGGGTTACCCTGCTTCTTCAGCGCAGCAACCTCGCTGCCCAGGCTCTTGAGCTGCGCATCCAGCTTGGCGCCATCCACCTGCGCGGCCTTCAGCGCAGCAACCTGTTCGTTCAGGCCCTTGAACTGGGTATCCAGCTTGCCACCATCGACCTGGCCCGAGCGCAATGCGGCCAGCTCACCATTCACCGCCTTCAGTTGCGCCTGCAACTGGGTTTGCAGCTGGGTCACGGCCTTCTGCTGTTCGCGGGTATCAGCCAGTACCTGCTCCAGGCGCTTGCCCAGATCGCCGGTCTGCCCGGCCACCCCCTGCTGCAACTGACGCAGTTGCAGCTTCAACGCCTCGCTGTTGGTAGTGGCGCCGGATTCGCTGGCCGCCACCTTGCCGCTGATCGCCTGCAGGCGCCCGGCAGCCTCTTCGCTGATGCGAGCGAAGCTTTCCTGGGTCGCCACCAGTTGCTGCTCCATCAGCGAGATCTGCTGGAAGCTCCACCAGCCAAGGCCCGCCAAGGCGATGAACGAGGCCCCGAGCAATGCCCACAGCGGCGCCGTGCTGGCACCGCGAGCGGCCTTCTGGCGGCTGCGCACCACGTGCGCCGGCATCAGTTCGTCATCGTCATGGGTGCCCGCCCGCAGGCTAGGCACGTCATCGTAGTCATCGTGAGCATGGTTACGCATGGATACATTCAACCGCGGTAGTCGCAAAGAGGCACGAGTATAAACCGCCAGCGCGGCGCGTTGATGACCATTGTCGGCCGGCCGGCTTTACTGCCCCGGCGGCTGGTGCTTCCACCAGGCACAGAATTCATCCAATGCCGTCCACAGGCTGACCTTGGGCTGGTAGTCCAGGTACTGTCGGGCGCGGCTGATATCCAGGGTGAAATCGCGGCTCATCACCTGCATCCCCAGGCGCGACAGGGTCGGTTGCGGGCGTCCCGGCCACAACATGCAGGCCGCCTCGTTCAGCGCGGCCAGGCTGTAGGCCAGGCCGTAGGAACGGTAACGGGTAACCTGCGGCAGCTGCATCTGGCGCATCACGTAGTTGACCACATCCCACAGCGGCAGCGGCTGGCCGTTACTGATGTTGTAAGCCTGGCCCAGCGCCCGGTCGTCAGCGAACAGGGCACTGAGCAGTGCTTCGTTAAGGTTGTGCACGCTGGTGAAATCGACTTTGTTCAGGCCGTTGCCGATGATCGCCACGCGCCCCTTGCGCTGCATCTGCATCAGCCGCGGGAAGATACTGGCATCGCCAGCGCCGGTGACGAAGCGTGGGCGTAGCGCCAGCACCTCGAGGCCGAACTCCTGGGCACCGAACACTTTCTGCTCGGCCATGTACTTGGTCTGCCCGTAGTGGTCGTGGAAGCGGCGCGGCACCTGGTCTTCACGGATTTCCAGGCGCGAGCGGCCATTGAAGTAGATCGACGGCGACGACAGGTGTACCAGCCGCCGTACGTGCTCCTTCAAGCAGCCCTCGACCACGTTTTCGGTGACCACCACATTGCCTTGATAGAAGTCCTGGTAGCGCCCCCAGTTGCCCACTGCGCCGGCGCAGTGCACTACCGCCTCGACGCCCTGGCACAGGCGGCGGGCCAGCTCGGCATCCCCCAGGTCGCCGGGGATGAACTGGGCGCCGCGCTTGACCAGGTGCTCGACCCCTTCGGCTCGACGGCCGCTGACCCGCACGTCCAGGCCCTGCTCCAGGGCAAAGCGTGCAAAGCGCCCGCCAATGAAGCCACTCGCGCCGGTGACCAGAATTCGCATGTAAGACTCCGTCTTGCCAGATTTCAGATGCAACTGACGCCAGCCGTGGCTACAAGGGCACCAGCCATTGCCGTGCGGTGTGCCGAAGGTGGTCGGTCAGTTGCGCGAGCAGTTGCCCGCCATTGCGCCAATGATGCCAGTACAGCGGCACATCGATGGGGGTATCACTGCAGATTTCCACCAGCTGGCCGCTGGCCAGTTGCTCGCGGGCCTGCAGTTCGGGCACCAGGCCCCACCCCAGGCCGGCTTCGGTCATGCGCAGGAAGCCTTCGGACGACGGGCACAAGTGGTGCAGGAAGCCATCCTCGATGCCCAGTGATGCCAGGTAGCGGTGTTGCAGGAAGTCGTCCGGGCCGTACACGATCGCCGGGGTACGGGCCAGGCGGCTGGCGGCGAAGCCCTGCGGAAAATGCCGCGCCATGAACCCGGGGCTGGCCAGCGCCCGGTAGCGCATGGCACCCAGTGGCAGGCTGCGCGCCCCGGCCACCGGCCGCTCGCTGCCACACAGGCAGGCCGCAACTTCGCCCGCACGCATGCGTTTCAGGCCCACTTCCTGGTCTTCCACCACGAGGTCGGTCAGCACATTCTGCTGTGCGCAGAAGTTACCCACCGCACCGGCCCACCAAGTGGCCAGGCTGTCGGCATTGAGGGCGATGCGCAAGCGCTCCGGCATGCCCTCCTCGTCCAGCGCCGGCACCTGGCGCTGCAGGTCGCGCTCAAGCAGGCGCACCTGCTGCACATGGTTGAGCAACTGGCGGCCGACTTCGGTCGGGCTTGGCGGCGTGGCACGCACCAGCACCGGCTGGCCGACCCGCGCCTCAAGCAGCTTGATGCGCTGGGAAATGGCCGACTGCGACAAGCCCAGCACCTGCGCCGCGCGTTCGAAACCACCCTGCTCGATCACGGCGGCGAGGGCGGCCAGCAGCTTGTAGTCGAACATCGATTTTCCTAATGACGGATCAGCTCTATTTGTTTTTCTTATACAGCGTGGTTCATCACAATGGCCAGCATCTTTTAGACGCTTTGGAGAGCGCGCCATGTGGCAAAGCTATCTCAACGGCATGCTCGTGGCCTTCGGCCTGATCATGGCCATCGGTGCACAGAACGCTTTCGTCCTCGCCCAGAGCTTGCGCCGCGAGCATCATTTGCCGGTGGCGGCACTGTGCATCGTCTGTGACGCCATCCTGGTGGCTGCCGGAGTGTTCGGCCTGGCCACCGTGCTGGCGCACAACCCGACCTTGCTGGCGATCGCCCGCTGGGGCGGCGCGGTGTTCCTGATCTGGTACGGCGCCAAGGCTTTGCGCAGCGCCTGCTCCAGGCAGAGCCTGCAGCACCAGCAAGGCCAGGGTGCGCGCTCACGCCGCGCGGTGTTGCTCAGTGCCCTGGCGGTGACCCTGTTGAACCCGCACGTGTACCTCGACACGGTGCTGCTGATCGGCTCGCTGGGCGCCCAGCAGGCTGCGCCTGGCGCCTACGTGGCCGGCGCTGCCAGCGCCTCGCTGCTGTGGTTCTCGACCCTGGCGATCGGTGCGGCCTGGCTGGCGCCGTGGCTGGCCAGGCCGGCGACCTGGCGCATGCTCGACCTGATGGTGGCGGTGATGATGTTCGCGGTGGCGGCGCAGTTGATCTTCAACTGACCCTGGGCTTGTCACAACATTTCTAGCGCCTGGCAGATCGAGCGCCGCGCGGGCGGCGCTCGATCTGCCAGGCGCCACAAGGGGTAAGCCGAACACCACCGGTCGGCACACCCCAACCGCTCTGGAACCTCTATTCCCTATCTTTGTTGCGTGGTTATGCGCCGGGCCCGGTGCTATGATCCAGCCCTTGCGTCGCAAAGAGTACAAACTCGCCGACGCTCATCGGGCCGCCCGTGATCGGCCTTGCGCAAACCGCAAACAGACCTGAATCAGGAGATCCACCATGGCTTTTGAATTGCCGCCGCTGCCGTACGCCCACGATGCCCTGCAGCCGCACATCTCCAAGGAAACCCTGGAGTATCACCACGACAAACACCACAACACCTATGTCGTGAACCTGAACAACCTGGTCCCAGGCACCGAATTCGAAGGCAAGACCCTGGAAGAGATCGTCAAGAGCTCTTCGGGCGGCATCTTCAACAACGCCGCTCAAGTCTGGAACCACACCTTCTACTGGAACTGCCTGGCACCAAACGCCGGTGGCCAGCCGACCGGTGCCCTGGCTGACGCCATCAACGCCGCTTTCGGTTCCTTCGACAAGTTCAAGGAAGAGTTCACCAAGACTTCGGTTGGCACCTTCGGTTCCGGCTGGGGCTGGCTGGTGAAGAAGGCTGACGGTTCCCTGGCCCTGGCCAGCACCATCGGCGCCGGCTGCCCGCTGACCAGCGGCGACACCCCGCTGCTGACCTGCGACGTCTGGGAACACGCCTACTACATCGACTACCGCAACCTGCGTCCGAAGTACGTCGAGGCGTTCTGGAACCTGGTCAACTGGGCCTTCGTTGCCGAACAGTTCGAAGGCAAGACCTTCAAGGCCTGAGTCATCCAGCCTTGAGACAGAACCCCGGCGCCACGCCGGGGCTCTTCGAAAATCCGATGCCAGTCCTCTGGTATCGGATTTTTTTCGGGGCATGCGAGGGGCCAGAACGCCGTATTTTCAGGAAACGTACCGATCAAGCCAGCCAAGGCTATCTACAGTGGCACCCGTAGGCCGATACTCACATCCAACCCACCCTGCATACCCGCGCTGCTCCAGCGCCGCCAGCAACCCTGCAACATCCATCTGCCCCGTCCCCGGCTGATGCCGCCCCGGGCAGTCGGCCACCTGCACATGCACCGTCCGTTCAAAGAACTGCGCCAGCACATCGGCAGCATTTCCGGTCAGCAACTGTGCATGATAAAGATCAAGGATCAGCCCCATACCGGGATGCGCCTCCAGCACCCGCTGCGCCTTGCCGAAGTCGGACATGTAATACCCCGGCATTGCCTGCGTGCAGATCACCTCGATCAATGGCCGCAGCCCCTGGTCTTCAAAATACTTCACGGCATAGTCCAGGTTGCTCGCGTACACCTTGTCGGCGCCATCCTCGTGGGTTACCCCGGACATCAGGTGCACATCCGCACACGCCAGTGCGCGGGCATAGCTGACGGCCTGGCGTAACCCGTCACGGAACTCGGGCTCCTTGCCCGCCACCGCGGCAATACCCTTGGAAACGCCAGCCGGCGCAGCGAACTGGACCAATGGCAACCCATATTGCGCCAGTTGATCAGCCAACAAACTCGCGTCGAATTCATAGGGTGACGGGAATTCCACCGCGCGAAATCCGGCGGCGGCAGCGGCTTCGATACGCTGCAGAAAAGGCAGTTCATTGAACTGGAAGCCGAGATGAGCATTGAATTTGAGCATGCGTATAGATCCATCCGTGTGTGGTATTTTCCTGCCCCAGTCCGACCCGAATCTGCTGGATCGACTGAAGATAACCATTCGGAATACAGCCTGTGATAAAGAAAGATCTCGCCCTGCAGTTGGCCCCTCGCGTCATCGAGATGATCCGCGCCCGGTCGATGAAGGCCGGCGAGCCATTGCGCGAGCAGACCTTCGCCCAAGCCTTCGATGTCTCCCGCTCCCCCATTCGCAGGGTATTTGCCCTGCTCGCCGAGTGGAACATCGCGGTGCAGGAGCCCAATCGCGGCTACTTTCTGAAACAGGACGCCGGGCAGATCCAGGAAACCACTGTACCGCCCACCTGCGACCCATTCGAAGACTTCTACCTGCGCGTGGTGGACGACATCCTCAGCGGGGAAGTCCCTGCCGAATTCTTTGAGGCCCAATTACTGCGACGCTACTCCGTGCCCCGCGGGCAACTGCTCAAGGTCCTCAACCGGCTGGCCAGCGAAGCCATGGTCGAGCGCAAGCCCGGGCAAGGCTGGAGCCTTAACGAATTCGTACACAACGCCCAGACCCACATCCAGAGCTACCGCTTCCGCATGGCCATCGAGCCGGCCGCACTGCGCGAACCAGGCTACAAGGTCAACCAGGCCGCATTTGCCAAAGCCCGGGAGCAACAGCAGGCCATGCTCGACGGCGAAATTCACCAGCTGTCACGTGCCCAACTGTTCGAAATTGGCGCCCAGTTTCACGAAATGATCGTGCAGTGCTCGGGCAATCTCTTCTTCATAGATGCCATACGTCGGCAAAACCAGCTCAGACGCTTCATGAGCTACAAAGCCAACGTCGACCGCAGTCGCCTGATGACGCAATGCCTGGAGCACCTGCACCTGCTCGACTTGATCGAGTCCGGTCGGCGTGAAGAAGCCGCTCAGTTTCTCTGGAAACATCTGGACGAAGTCGGCCGGCTCAAGACCCGTCAGGATGCCTTGCTGGAAAGCCAGCAGGCGTAACCCCTTCCCCCGCCTTCCTTTCATTACCCGCGCGTTCAGATCAGGGAAGGCAGCTTAGACATTGCCTTCTTTTTACGCAAGATACAAAACCGCCCTGAGATTCAGCGCCAGGAGTAAATTTCGCGCCACTTATTGTATTTCATTGTAAGAATAAGCAATTATGCGCGCCGCTCGGACGCACTGTGGCACCGAATCACACAGGGATGATTGCAATGAAACAAGGAACGTTGGCTAACGGGACGGGGGTCTCCAGCCTGCTGTTCGGGGTGTACACGATTCTGCTGGCCCTGCTTGGCCTGACGCTGGCCTGTCAGGGAAGCACGCTGGTCAGTGCCGGCGGCTCGCCTTACTACGCAATGATGGGTACCGCATTGCTGCTGTCAGCCGCACTCATGGGCCTGAAGAAGTCGCTCGGCATCTATCTCTACGGTGCAGCATCCCTGGCCACCTACGGCTGGGCAATCTGGGAATCCGGCTACAACGGCTGGGCCTATATCCCACGTCTGGCATGGCTGGTACTTCTCAGTGTGATCTTTCTGGCCTTCTGGCCTCTTGTCCGGCGCGACTTTGCCAAAGTCAACAAGGCACTGTATTTCAGCGTCATGGGGGGGGCTGCCGCTGCTGATGGCGGCCACCATCCTGACACCGCTGTTCTTCCCCAACACCGTTCACCTGGCCGACTCGCCCGCTATCACCGCACATACACAGCAACCCTTCAGCCGCAGTACCGTGACCTCACCGGACGCCAATGTCGCCGCGTCCCACGACAAGACCAACTGGACCGCCTATGCCGGCTCCAACCTCGGCAACCACTATTCCGCTGCGGCGCAGATTACCCCAAGCAACGTTTCCGGCCTGGTCAAGGCCTGGGAGTATCATCATGGCGATGTGAAACAGCCTGGCGAAAAAACCAAGTATCTGAACGAGGCCACGCCAATCAAGGTTGGCGACTCGCTGTATACCTGCACGCCCAAGCAAATCATCATTTCGTTGAGCGCCACTACCGGCAAAGAGAACTGGCGCTACGACTCGAAAGTCGACCCGGACTATTTCGCCAACGGTGGTGCCTATTGCCGTGGTGTCTCGTACTACGAAGTACCCAATGCCAGTGGCCTATGCGCCAAACGCATCATCTGGGGTACCAACGACATCCGCCTGGGTGCAGTTGATGCGCTCACCGGGCAGGCCTGCCCAGATTTCGGCACGGCAGGCTTTGCCGACCTCAAGGACGGCCTGGGCACGTTCCGCAAAGGCTCCACCGGCATCACTTCTGCACCACTGGTAATCCGTGGTGTGGTCATTACCGGTGGCCGCGTGCTTGACTCGGATGTGCGCCCGGCGCCATCAGGTGTGGTTCGCGCCTACGACGCAGTCAGCGGCAAACAGAAGTGGGCCTGGGACCTCGGTCGCCCCGACAGCACTGCGCCTGCCGACGCCGATGAAACCTATACGCTCAGCACGCCCAACTCATGGGCGCCGATTTCCGCCGACGACGAACTGGGGCTGGTCTACATCACCACCGGCAATGCTGCAGGCGACTTCTATGGCGGTACCCGTACCGAACAGGAAGACAAGTTCAGCTCTTCACTGGTGGCCCTGGATGCGCTCACCGGCAAGGTCAAATGGCATTTCCAGACCGTCCATCACGACCTCTGGGACTACGACCTGAGCCCACAACCGGCGCTGATCGATTTCCCCACGAGCAGCGGCCCACGCCCGGCCGTCATTCAAGCGACCAAATCGGGCCAGTTGTTCGTCCTCGACCGCGCCACCGGCGAACCGCTGGTCGACGTGGTGCAGGCTGCCGTCCCGCAGGGCACTGCCCCTGGAGACTACACCGCGGCGACGCAGCCGCTGTCACCAAGCATGCCGAGCACCATGGGCCGCCCATCGAAAAGACCGGAAGTGCTGACCGAAGCCGACGCCTGGGGCCTGACGCCGTTCGATCAGTTGCAATGCCGCATCGAGTTTCGCCAGGCGCGTTACGAAGGGATCTTTACACCGCCGGTAGTCGGCCAGCAAAGCCTGATCTTTCCCGGCCATCACGGCGGCCTGAACTGGGGCGGAGTGATGGTGGACCTGCAGCGAGGCCTGCTGATCATCAACAACCAGCGGTTGCCGTACATGCAGGGGCTGGTTCCACGCGAACAGCTCGATGCGATCAATGCCAAGTCGTTTCAGGAGTCGCCGGGCAATAACCAGGGGTTCCGCGTCCAGGCCGGTCTGCCGTTCGGGGCAATCAAGGACCCATGGATGTCAGCGCTGGAACAGCCGTGCATCGCACCACCCTGGGGGTTCATCTCCGCTATCGACCTGCGCACACGTGAAGTGCGCTGGAGCCGCCCGTTCGGCACCGGCTATGACAGTGGGCCCTTGGGCATCGCCTCGAAACTGCGCTTCGAAATCGGCACTCCGAGCGACGCTACTGGCGTGGCTACAGCAGGAGGCGTGACCTTCATTGGCGCTGCCATCGACCGTTTCATGCGCGCCTACAACAGCGAAAGTGGTGAATTGCTGTGGGAAGAGCGCCTACCGGCCGGCAACCAGGCTTCGCCCCTGACCTACATGAGCGAAGGGCGGCAGTACGTTGTTGCCGTGGTCGGCGGGCATGACCGGATTCCGACCAAGCTGGGTGACAGCATCATTGCCTGGGCGCTGCCGGAAAAATAGCGCGCCCGCTGCGTAAAGGCGCTGCTCGGCACTGAAAGCCAGGCGCTGACATACCCGCTATCAACCAATCATCGACAGCCGATGGCGCGCCGTGCGCCGTCGGGTGGCTGCGTGCGCGCCACAAACAGCAACGAGCAACTGCGGTACAGAAGTGCCCGCTTGAATTCATGTCAATCAGACAGGAGTGACAATGTTTGAACTATCCGCTGGCCTATATGTTTTGGTGGGCGTCAGTTTTCTAACTTCTTTGATGACTGCCGCTATCGGCGTAGGCGGCGGGATTGGCCTATTGGCAGTCATGCCGCAGTTCCTGCCCATTTCTGCCGTTGTGCCGGTGCATGGCCTGATTCAGATGGTCAGCAACGGCAGCCGCTTCGCCTTCGATTACAAGCACGCAAAAATCGAGATTCTCCCGCGTTATGTCATCGGCTGCCTTTCAGGGGCAGCCATCGGTTACTTCTTCATTGGGCATTTCCCGGAAAAGTACCTGTCGTTGATTCTCGGCATCTTCATCCTGGCGATTACCTGGACCAAGCTGGTCGCCTCGCTCGGCTTTGTCCTGAAAAACTTTGCCATCGTTGGTTTCCTGCAAACGTTTCTATCACTGTTCGTTGCCGTCACCGGGCTTATTTCCCAGCCGATCCTGATGAGGATGAACATCAACAAGGATCAGGTCATCGTCACCCACGCCATGCAGATGAGTGTATTGCACGGCCTGAAAGTAGCTGCCTTTGTCTTTGCCGGCTTTGCCTTCATGGACTATGCCCAGTTGATCATCATCATGATCACCGCCTCCACCGCCGGTTCCTACCTGGGCGGCTTTCTTCGAAACCGAATATCGCAACGTGTTGGCGCCATCCTGCTTAAAGCCGGGGTGACGTTCTTCGGTTTGAAAATGATTGTGGACCACTTTATTCAAAACGTCTGAGCTTCATCCATTCAAACAAGGAGTTTGAAATGATCGCGCGTAAAAAGTTTGATTCCAAGGACAGCCAGGGGATCTCGACTTTTCTTCATGAACATGGATACTGCGTAATCAACCCCGAGGACGATTCGCTCGAGGCCTTTCGCGCGGTGGCAGGCCGGTTCGGCCTGATCCAGTTCCATACCAAATCCGACAAGACTGGCGTGGTCGGCGGCGGCGATCCGATCAACAAGGACTGGCAAGCGTTCAGGGACGACTACCACGGCGAACTGTCGAGCGACTTCTATCCCCATACGGATGGCTCGTTCCTCAATGGCATGGCGTATATCGATGGGGTTGCCAGGAAGATTACCCCGCCCAAATACGTCATTCTGCAGTGCGTTTCCAAACCGCAGTTTGGCGGTGACAACTTCCTGGTGGATGGGCAACGCATTTATAATGACCTGCTGGTGAATCATCCCGACATCCTGAGGATCCTGATGACCAGTGGCAGTGTCACGTACTGCCGTGATGACCTGCTGTCGATCGATTGTTCTGTCTTCGAAAAGGTCAATGAGAACAAACTGCGTATTCGCTACCGGTATGACAGCACTGCGTTCAGTCCGGAATGGGCCAGTTCCGCCTTCCAGTATATCCAGGATAAATATTCAACCAACCCGGACTACATCACCAACATTAGCCTGGAACCCGGCGAAATCCTGGTCATGGACAACTTGCGAGTATTGCATGCACGCCACCAGTTCACTGACGGCAACATGAAAAGAAAAGTCCGTAGGCTGTGGATTGCCGATGACACAAGCATGGTATTCAAGAATATTCTCAACCAGTCGCCGGTGCGCAGGGCCATGTTGCCGTTCCAGAAATACAATATTGCCGCCGCCGAGAACGCGCCTGCCTTCATCGATTACAGTTGCGGGATTCGGTTTCAGTCGGACATGTTCCTGACCCCGCCCTGTGCCGAACTTGAACAATGGCCGGCCAGCAGTGCCAATCGCCAATAACCCTTTCCCCGCACTACTGTAACTGCCCGATAACGCGTGCCTTCACAGTGCCTGCCTGATGGCGGATGCTGTGCTCGTCTGCATGCGTACACAGGTGGTTGCCTTTCATCGCAGGGATCCGTCCGCTTCTCCAGCGGCGTGTAAATCAGACCCGCCCCACAGGCGCTACTCCATTTGGAGGAATGTGCCATGCCTGAGGGGGCGGGCTTGCCCGCGAAGCGGTCGACACGGTTTTCATCCACGCCCCACCCGCAAAACGCTTGCTCAGCCCGCATACCACGCTAACATCAAACCTCTGGAAGATTGTCACGGCGCATTCAAGTTGCGGGGTCAGGCAACCGATACACTTCTGATGGTCGGCCGATAGTGTATCGTCATCGTTGATGGCAAAATGATGCCATGCGCATGGATTAAGGAAACCCCCATTGAAGCTGGAATTGCGGAACAGCTTGTCGGTCAAGTTGCTCAGGGTCGTGCTGCTGTCGGCGCTAGCGGTCGGTGTCGTGCTCAGCTGTGCGCAAATCGTCTACGACACCTACAAGACCCGCCAAGCCGTGAACAGCGATGCCCAACGCATCCTCGACATGTTCCGCGACCCCTCGACCCAGGCGGTATATAGCCTCGACCGCGAAATGGGCATGCAGGTGATTGAAGGCCTGTTCCAGGATGAATCGGTACGCATGGCCTCCATTGGCCACCCCAACGAAACCATGCTCGCAGAAAAGTCCCGCCCGCTGCAGGACATGTCCATGCGCTGGCTGACCGACCTGATCCTCGGCCAGGAACGTACCTACAGCACGCAACTGGTCGGCCGCGGCCCCTACAGCGAATACTACGGCGACCTGAGCATCACCCTCGACACCTCGTCCTACGGCGAAGATTTCCTGATCAACGCCGTGATCATCTTCATTTCCGGCGTGTTGCGGGCCCTGGCCATGGGCCTGGTGCTGTACCTGGTCTACCACTGGCTGCTGACCAAACCGCTGTCGAAGATCATCGAGCACCTCACCCAGATCAACCCCGACCGCCCCAGCCAGCATCAGCTACCGCTGCTCAAGGGCCACGAGAAGAACGAGCTGGGCCTGTGGGTAAATACCGCCAACCAGCTGCTGGCCTCGATCGAGCGCAACACCCATCTGCGTCACGAGGCGGAAAACAGCCTGCAACGCATGGCCCAGTACGACTTCCTCACCGGCCTGCCCAACCGCCAGCAACTGCAGCAGCAACTGGACAAGATCCTCGTCGACGGTGGCCGCCTGCAACACCGCGTGGCGGTACTGTGCGTAGGCCTGGACGACTTCAAGGGCATCAACGAGCAGTTCAGCTACCAGGTCGGCGACCAGTTGCTGCTGGCCCTGGCCGACCGCCTGCGCGCCCACAGCGGCCGACTGGGCGCCCTGGCACGCCTGGGCGGTGACCAGTTCGCCCTGGTGCAGGCCAATATCGAGCAGCCCTACGAGGCCGCCGAACTGGCGCAGAGTATCCTCGACGACCTGGAAGTGCCGTTCGACCTCGACCACCACCAGCAGATCCGCCTGCGCGCCACCATCGGCATCACCCTGTTCCCGGAAGACGGCGACAGCACCGAGAAGCTGCTGCAGAAAGCCGAACAGACCATGACCTTGGCCAAGGCCCGTTCGCGCAACCGCTACCAGTTCTACATCGCCAGCGTCGACAGCGAGATGCGCCGCCGTCGCGAACTGGAAAAGGACCTGCGCGAAGCCCTGCCACGCAACCAGCTGTACCTGGTGTATCAGCCACAGATCAGCTACCGCGACCACCGCGTGGTCGGTGTCGAAGCACTGCTGCGCTGGCAACATCCGGAGCTGGGCATGGTGCCCCCGGACCAGTTCATCCCCCTGGCCGAACAGAACGGCAGCATCATCGGCATCGGCGAATGGGTGCTCGACCAGGCGTGCCGGCAATTGCGCGAATGGCACGACATGGGCTTCAGCGACCTGCGCATGGCGGTCAACCTGTCCACCGTACAGCTGCACCACAACGAGCTGCCGCGGGTGGTCAACAACCTGCTGCAGGCTTACCGCCTGCCACCACGCAGCCTGGAACTGGAAGTCACCGAGACCGGCCTGATGGAAGACATCAGCACCGCCGCCCAGCACCTGCTGAGCCTGCGCCGCTCCGGAGCACTGATTGCCATCGACGACTTCGGCACCGGCTACTCGTCGCTCAGCTACCTGAAATCGCTGCCGCTGGACAAGATCAAGATCGACAAGAGCTTCGTCCAGGACCTGCTGGACGACGATGACGACGCCACCATCGTCCGCGCCATCATCCAGCTGGGCAAGAGCCTGGGAATGCAGGTAATCGCCGAAGGCGTGGAAACCGCCGAACAAGAAACCTACATCGTCGCCCAGGGCTGCCACGAGGGCCAGGGCTACCACTACAGCAAGCCGCTGTCGGCCCGTGAGCTGACCAACTTCCTCAAGCAGGCACAGCGAAACCAGGTTTCGATGTTCTGAGCCGCCTGCCCGATTACAGCCCGTGACCGGCATTTACACGAATTGCATGCCCGCCCCTTTACAGCAAATGCAAATCTTTCGCATGATGTTGTCGTTTCGCGTGCCACGGCGCACCGTCCACCCCTTGGTCCAACCACACGACGCAGGAAACCAATAATGATTCGAATGCCTCTGGCCTCCGCCAGTCTGCTGGCCATTGCCATCGCTCTCGCCGGTTGCGGCGAAGGCAAGGACGACAAGGCCGCCGCGCCGCAAGCCCAGGCACCTGCTGCCGCCAGCACCACCGCTGCAGCGCCCGGGGCTGTCGACGAAGCCGCCGGCAAAGCCGTGGTCAAGCATTACGCCGAGCTGGTCTACGCCGTGTACAGCGACTCGCTGAGCACCGCCAAGACCCTGCAGACCGCAGTCGACGCGTTCCTGGCCAAGCCGAACGACGAAACTCTGAAAGCAGCCAGGGAAGCCTGGGTCGCCTCGCGCGTACCGTACCTGCAGAGCGAAGTATTCCGCTTCGGCAACACCATCATCGACGACTGGGAAGGCCAGGTGAACGCCTGGCCGCTGGACGAAGGCCTGATCGACTACGTCGACAAGAGCTATGAGCACGCCCTGGGCAACCCGGCGGCCAACGCCAACATCATCGCCAACACCGAGATCCAGGTGGGCGAAGAGAAGATCGACGTCAAGGACATCACCCCCGAGAAGCTGGCCAGCCTGAACGAACTGGGCGGCTCTGAAGCCAACGTCGCCACCGGCTACCACGCCATCGAGTTCCTGCTCTGGGGCCAGGACCTGAACGGCACCGGCCCGGGCGCTGGCAACCGTCCGGCGTCGGACTACCTGGAAGGCAAGGGCGCCACCGGTGGCCACAACGACCGCCGCCGTGCCTACCTGAAAGCGGTCACCGACCTGCTGGTCAAGGACCTCGAAGAGATGGTCGGCAACTGGGCACCGAACGTTGCCGACAACTACCGCGCCAAGCTGGAAGCCGAGTCGGTCAACGACGGCCTGCGCAAGATGCTGTTCGGCATGGGCAGCCTGTCGCTGGGCGAACTGGCTGGCGAGCGCATGAAGGTTTCGCTGGAGGCCAACTCGCCGGAAGACGAGCACGACTGCTTCAGCGACAACACCCACTACTCGCACTTCTACGATGCCAAGGGCATCCGCAACGTCTACCTGGGCGAGTACACCCGCCCGGACGGCAGCAAGGTGACCGGCCCGAGCCTGTCGTCGCTGGTGGCCAAAGTAGACCCGGCTGCCGACGCCACCCTCAAGGCCGACCTGGAAGCCACCGAAGCCAAGATCCAGGTGATCGTCGACCACGCGCTCAAGGGCGAGCACTACGACCAGCTGATCGCTGCCGACAACGCAGCCGGCAACCAGATCGTGCGTGACGCCATCGCCTCCCTGGTCAAGCAGACCGGTGCGATCGAGCAGGCCGCGGGCAAGCTGGGCATTGCCAACCTGAACCCGGATACCGCGGATCACGAGTTCTGATCCTGCTGTAGCGGTTCTGAAAGAGGCGGCCTTCGGGTCGCCTTTTTTGCTTCCGGCCCTATCGCCGGCAAGCCAGCTCCCACAGGTTCCCCACTGGGCTCAGAGGCTGTGGGGTACCTGTGGGAGCTGGCTTGCCGGCGATAGGGCCCGACCAGGCAACCACAAACCATGGCCAACTGACACCGATTTCATCCAGCAATTGCAAATTGCTCTTATTCAAACTCCCTCACCCTGCTAAGCTTGCACGCCGGTTTTTCGCTCACGCCCAGGATTTTCGATGTCCTTGTCGCTGTCCCGACTCTCCCCCCTGCTGCTGGCCTTTGCCCTTGCCGCCTGCGATGACGCCCCGCGTTTCACCCAGGCCGAGCCCGGCGAAGCGTTGTCGGGCGGCAAAGCCACCGTGCAGCGCACTGACCGCAATGCCTATTCCCTGCCCTCGGCCAACCTCTCGCCCGAGCGGCGCCTGGATTTCGCCGTAGGCAACAGTTTCTTCCGCAACCCCTGGGTGATCGCCCCGTCCACTACCACCGCCCGTGACGGCCTGGGGCCGCTGTTCAATACCAATGCCTGCCAGAACTGCCACGTGCGCGACGGCCGCGGCCACCCGCCAGAGCCGGGCGACAGCAACGCCGTATCGATGCTGGTACGCCTGTCGATCCCCGACCAGCCCTACCTGGCCAAGGTGGTCGAACGCCTCGGCGTGGTGCCGGAGCCGGTCTATGGCACCCAGCTGCAGGACATGGCCATCCCCGGCGTGACGCCGGAAGGCAAGGTGCGGGTCAGCTACACCAGCGAAACGGTGTCGTTCGAGGATGGCCACCAGGTCGAGCTGCGCAAGCCGGCCCTGCAGATCACCCAGCTCGGCTATGGCGTGATGCACCCCGACACGCGCTTTTCGGCGCGGGTGGCGCCGCCGATGATCGGCTTGGGCCTGCTCGAAGCCATCCCCGAGGCCGACCTGCTGGCCAACGAGGATCCCGACGACCGCAACCGCGACGGCATCCGCGGCCGGGCCAACCGGGTGTGGGATGACGCCCAGGGCAAAACCGTGGTCGGCCGCTTCGGCTGGAAGGCCGGGCAGCCCAACGTCAACCAGCAGAACGTGCATGCCTTTGCCGGCGACATGGGCCTGACCACCACCCTGCAGCCCAACGATGACTGCACCCAGGCGCAGTCCGACTGCCTGGCCGCGCCCAACGGCGACGGTGCCGATGGCGAAAAGGAGGTCAGCGACAACATCCTGCGCCTGGTTACCTTCTACACGCGCAACCTGGCCGTACCGGCCCGACGCGACGTGGGCTCGCCGCAGGTGCTGGCGGGCAAGAACCTGTTCTACCAGGCCGGCTGCCAGGGCTGCCATACACCGCAGTTCACCACAGCCGCCAATGCCGCCGAGCCGGAGCTGGCCAACCAGTTGATCCGTCCTTACAGCGACCTGCTGTTGCATGACATGGGCCCGGGCCTGGCCGACGAGCGCACCGAATTCGCCGCCAACGGCCAGGACTGGCGCACCCCGCCACTGTGGGGCATCGGCCTGAGCGAAACGGTCAGTGGCCACAGCCAGTTCCTGCACGACGGCCGCGCCCGCAACCTGCTCGAGGCCGTGCTCTGGCACGGTGGCGAGGCCGAGTCGGCACGCAATTTCGTACTCACTTTCAATGCCGAGCAGCGTGCCGCGTTGCTGGCTTTCCTGAACTCACTTTAAAAAGCGCAAAGGAGCCGGGCATGTTCCGACCCAAACTGTTGTTCACCAGCCTCGCCGCACTCGCCCTCGGCGCCTGCTCGCCGCAGGACCCGCAAGCCGTGACCTCCGCTGCCATCGCCAAGCAGGTGATCCTGCCCACCTACAGCCGCTGGGTCGAAGCCGACCGCACGCTGGCCGCCAGCGCCCTGGCCTACTGCGAAGGCAAGGAAACCCTGGACAAGGCCCGTGCCGACTTCCTCAATGCGCAAAAAGCCTGGGCCGAGCTGCAACCGCTGCTGGTCGGCCCGCTGGCCGAAGGCAACCGCGCCTGGCAAGTACAGTTCTGGCCCGACAAGAAGAACCTGGTCGGCCGCCAGGTCGAGCAGCTGGTCAACGCAGACCAGCCGGTCGATGCCGCGGCCTTGGGCAAGGCCAGCGTGGTGGTGCGTGGCCTGTCGGCCTACGAGTACATCCTGTTCGACAGCAAGCCGGACATCGCCACTGCCGAGCAGAAAGCCCGCTACTGCCCGTTGCTGGTGGCCATCGGTGAACACCAGAAAACCCTGGCCGAAGAGATCCTCAAGGGCTGGAACAGCACCGACGGCATGCTCTCGCAGATGACCAAGTTCCCCAACCAGCGCTACGCCGACTCCCACGAGGCCATCGCCGACCTGCTGCGCGCCCAGGTCACCGCCCTGGACAGCCTGAAGAAAAAGCTCGGTGCGCCGATGGGCCGCCAGAGCAAGGGCATTCCGCAGCCACTGCAGGCCGAAGCCTGGCGCAGCCACAGCTCGCTCAAGAGCCTGGAGGCCAGCCTCAAGGCCGCCGAAGCGGTCTGGGTCGGGGTCGACAACCAAGGCCTGCGCGGCTTGCTGTCCAGCGATCAGAAAGCCCTGGCAGACAAGATCGACGTCGCCTACGCTGCCTCGCTCAAACTGCTGGCCGACAACCAGAAAACCTTGGGCGAGCTGCTGGCCGACGACGCTGGCCAGCAAACCCTGAACCAGATCTACGACAGCCTCAACGTCGTCCACCGCCTGCACGAAGGCGAGCTGGCCAAGGCGTTGAACATCCAGCTGGGCTTCAATGCCAACGACGGTGACTGATCATGCTGCGACGCCAGGCCCTCAAACTCGGTAGCGTATTGCTCAGCGCCCTCACCCTGGGCGGCTGGAGCCTGTTCCGCAACAAAGGCAGCGAGCCCCTGCTGCTGTCGGCGCGTGACGACGGCGACGGCAAGCACTATGCGGTCGCGTTCCGCCTGGACGGCACCCAGGTGTTCAGCACCCAGGTCGCCCAACGTTGCCATGCCATCATCCATCACCCGGACCTGCCGATCGCCCTGTTCGTCGCCCGCCGTCCCGGCACCGAAAGCTACCTGGTCGACCTGCGCGACGGGCGCCTGCTGCAAACCGTCACCTCGCAGCCGAACCGGCACTTCTACGGCCACGCGGTCATCCACAAAGGTGGCGAATGGCTGTATGCCACCGAGAACGACACCACCGACCCGGGGCGTGGCGTACTCGGCGTGTACCGCTTCGAAGGCGAGCGCCTGGTGCACAGCGGGGAGATTCCGACCCACGGCATCGGCCCGCACGAAGTGGCCTGGCTGCCGGACGGCGAAACGCTGATCGTGGCCAACGGCGGTATCCGCACCGAAGCCGAAAGCCGGGTGGAGATGAACCTCGACGCCATGGAACCGAGCCTGGTGCTGATGCAGCGCGACGGCACCCTGCTGAGCAAGGAAACCCTGGCCCAGCAGATGAACAGCGTGCGCCACCTGGCGGTGGGCAGCGATGGCACCATCGCCGCCTGCCAGCAGTTCATGGGCGATGCCGATGAAACCGCCGAATTGCTGGCGATCAAGCGCCCTGGCGAGCCGTTCAAGGCCTTCCCGGTACCGGAGCGGCAGTTGCAGGCCATGGCCCAGTACACCGCCAGCGTGGCTATCC
Source organism: Pseudomonas sp. 13159349 (assembly GCF_013305685.1). NCBI lineage: Bacteria > Pseudomonadati > Pseudomonadota > Gammaproteobacteria > Pseudomonadales > Pseudomonadaceae > Pseudomonas > Pseudomonas sp. 13159349. The sequence continues at coordinate 4,873,925 of NZ_CP045553.1, forward strand.
ACAGCGAGCTGCGGCTGGTCGCGCTGACCGCGCCACGGGCCAACCGCCTGTTTGTCTGGGACCTGGACAGCGGCGCGGTGCGGCTGGATGCGCCAATGCCCGATTGCGCGGGGGTGGGCGCGGTACAGGACGGCTTTGTCGTCACCTCCGGGCAGGGCCGTTGCCGGTTCTATGATTGCCGCAAGGCCGAACTGGTCGGGCAACCGATGAACCTGCCGTCCGGTTTCTGGGACAACCACCTGCATCTCGTCTGATTTTCGGGTTGGCTGTACTGGCCCCTTCGCGGCTAAAGCCGCTCCCACAGGAATAGCGCAACCCGCTGACTGCGCGGCCCCTGCGGGAGCGGCTTTAGCCGCGAAGGGGCCGGCCCAGGCATTCCACTCCCCTTCCCCCAAAAAACAGTCAATACTTCCCCCATCCACACGTGGGCAGGATCGCCCGTTGTCGTGTCTAAGCGAATAACAACCGCATCCAAGGAACCGGACCTATGCTGCGCCGCCGCATGCTCATCATGTTGGCCGTGGTTCTGCTGATCGTGCTGGCCCTGGGGGGCTACAAAGCCTTTTCGATCTACCAGCAGATCCAGATGTTCACTGCCCCCAAGCCGCCCATCACCGTGGCGGCCGCCTTGGCCGAACAGCGCCCGTGGCAAGAGCGCCTGCCCGCCGTCGGCAGCCTCAAGGCGCTACAGGGCGTTGAACTGAGCCTGGAAGTGGAAGGCATCGTCAAGGCCCTGCATTTCGACTCAGGCCAGCAGGTCAAGGCCGGGCAACTGTTGCTGCAACTCAACGACGACCAGGAAACCGCCCTGCTCGGCACCGCCCAGGCCGACCTGGGCCTGGCCAAGGTAGATTTCGGCCGTGGCAGCCAGCTGGTCGGCGACTCGGCCATCTCCCGCGGCGAATTCGACCGCCTCACCGCCCAGTACCGGCGCAATCAGGCGGTGGTCGACCAGCTCAAGGCATCGAAGACCAAGAAGAGCATCAGCGCTCCGTTCAGCGGCACCATCGGCATTCGCCAAGTGGACGTCGGCGACTATCTGGCCGCCGGCACGGTGATCGCCACCCTGCAGGACACATCCAGCCTCTACGTCGACTTCAACGTACCGGAACAGGCCCTGCCACACCTCAGCCTGGGCCAGCAGGTGCTGGTGCAGGTGGCCGCCTACCCGGGCCAGACCTTCCCCGCCAGCCTCAGCGCCATCAACCCCAAGGTCGAGGAAACCACGCGCAACCTGCTGGTGCGCGCAACCATGGCCAACCCGGACAGCAAGCTGCTGCCGGGCATGTTCGCCAGCCTGCTGATCCTGTTACCCAACCCGCAGCCACAAGTGGTGGTGCCTGAAAGCGCCATCACCTACACCCTGTATGGCAACTCGGTGTATGTCGCAACGCCGAAAAAGGACAAGGACGGCAAGCCACTAAACGACGACAAGGGCCAGCCGCAGCTCACCGCCGAGCAGCGCGCGGTGCAGACCGGCGAGCGCCGTGACGGCGTGGTGGTGGTCAGCAAGGGCCTGCAGGCCGGGGAACAGGTGGTCACCGCCGGCCAACTGAAGCTCACCCCCGGCGCCGCGATCCGCATCGGCCAGGACAAAGCCCTCAAGCCCGCACAGGGCACGCCGGGCAAGGACTGACAGGAGGCTGGCATGGCGTTCACCGACCCGTTCATCCGCCGCCCGGTGCTGGCCAGCGTGGTGAGCCTGCTGATCCTGCTGCTGGGCTTCCAGGCCTGGAACAAGCTGCAGATCCGCCAGTATCCGCAAATGGAAAATGCCCTGATCACGGTAACCACCGCCTACCCCGGCGCCAACGCCGAGACCATCCAGGGCTATATCACCCAGCCGCTGCAGCAAAGCCTGGCCAGCGCCGAAGGCATCGACTACATGACCTCGGTGAGCAGACAGAACTTCTCGATCATTTCCATCTACGCCCGCATCGGCGCCGACAGCGACCGGTTGTTCACCGAACTGCTGGCCAAGGCCAACGAAGTGCGCAACAAGCTGCCCCAGGACTCGGAAGACCCGGTACTGAGCAAGGAAGCCGCCGATGCTTCGGCGCTTATGTACATCAGTTTCTACAGCAAAGAGATGAGCAACCCGCAAATCACCGACTACCTGTCGCGGGTGATCCAGCCCAAGCTGGCGACCCTGCCGGGCATGGCCGAAGCGGAAATCCTCGGCAACCAGGTATTCGCCATGCGCATCTGGATCGACCCGGTGAAACTGGCGGGCTATGGCCTGTCTGCCATCGACGTGACCAATGACGTGCGCCGCTACAACTTCCTTTCCGCGGCCGGCGAGGTGAAGGGTGAATACGTGGTCACCAGCATCAACGCCAGCACCGAGCTGAAGTCGGCCGAGGCGTTCGCCGCCCTGCCGGTCAAGACCAGTGGCGACAGCCGCGTGCTGCTTGGCGATGTGGCGCGGGTCGAGATGGGGGCGGAAAACTACGATACGGTCAGCTCGTTCGACGGCACCCCATCGGTGTACATCGGCATCAAGGCCACACCAGCCGCCAACCCGCTGGACGTCATCAAGGAAGTGCGGCGCATCATGCCCGAGCTGGAAAGCCAGCTGCCCTCGGCGCTGAAGGTATCGATCGCCTATGACGCCACGCTTTTCATCCAGGCCTCCATCGACGAAGTGATCAAGACCCTCGGCGAAGCTGTACTGATCGTCATCGTGGTGGTGTTCCTGTTCCTCGGTGCCCTGCGTTCGGTGCTGATTCCGGTGGTGACCATTCCGCTGTCGATGATCGGCGTGCTGTTCTTCATGCAGATGATGGGCTATTCGCTCAATCTGCTGACCCTGCTGGCAATGGTGCTGGCCATCGGGCTGGTGGTGGACGACGCGATCGTCGTGGTGGAGAACATCCACCGTCACATGGAAGAAGGCAAGTCGCCGTTCGACGCCGCCCTCGAGGGCGCCCGCGAAATCGCCATGCCGGTGGTGTCGATGACCATCACCCTGGCGGCGGTGTATGCACCGATCGGCTTCCTCACCGGGCTGACCGGCGCATTGTTCAAAGAATTTGCCCTGACCCTGGCCGGTGCGGTGATCATATCCGGCATCGTTGCCCTCACCCTGTCACCAATGATGTGCGCGCTGCTGCTGCGTCAGGAACAGAACCCCAGCGGCCTTGCCCACCGCCTGGACGTGCTGTTCGAACGCCTGAAGGTGCGCTACCAGCGCCTGCTGCACACCACCCTCGACAGCCGGCCCGTCGTGCTGGTGTTTGCCGTGATCATTCTGTGCCTGATTCCGGTACTGCTGAAGTTCACCCAGAACGAACTGGCGCCCAACGAAGACCAGGGGGTGATCTTCATGATGAGCAGTTCACCCCAGCCGGCCAACCTTGATTACCTCAACGCCTATACCGACGAATTCACCCCGCTGTTCAAGGCTTTCCCCGAGTATTACTCGTCGTTCCAGATCAACGGTTTCAATGGCGTGCAGACCGGCATCGGCGGCTTCCTGCTCAAACCCTGGAACGAGCGCGAGCGCACGCAGATGGAGCTGCTGCCGCTGGTGCAGAGCAAGCTCGAAGAAATCAGTGGCCTGCAGATCTTCGGCTTCAACCTGCCGTCGCTGCCCGGCACCGGCGAGGGCCTGCCATTCCAGTTCGTGATCAACAGCGCTGGCGACTACCCGGCACTGCTGGATGTGGCCCAGCGCATCAAGGCCCGCGCCCAGGAATCCGGCAAGTTCGCCTTCCTCGACATCGACCTGGCCTTCGACAAGCCCGAAGTGGTGGTGGATATCGACCGGGCCAAGGCGGCGCAGATGGGGGTGTCGATGGACACCTTGGGCAGCACCCTGGCGACCTTGCTGGGCGAGGCGGAAATCAACCGCTTCACCCTCGAAGGCCGCAGCTACAAGGTGATTGCCCAGGTCGAGCGGCCTTACCGCGACAACCCCGGCTGGCTGAACAACTACTACGTGAAGAACGACCAGGGCCAGCTGCTGCCACTATCCACCCTGATCACCCTCACCGACCGCGCCCGCCCGCGCCAGCTCAACCAGTTCCAGCAGCTGAACTCGGCGATCATCCAGGGCGTGCCCATGGTCAGCCTGGGCGAGGCGCTGCAGACCGTACAGGGCATCGCCCGCGAGGAGGCTCCGGAAGGTTTCGCCTTCGACTATGCCGGCGTGGCGCGCCAGTACGTGCAGGAAGGCAGCGCGCTGTGGGTGACCTTCGGCCTGGCATTGGCGATCATCTTCCTGGTGCTGGCGGCGCAGTTCGAAAGCTTCCGCGACCCATTGGTAATACTGGTGACGGTGCCGTTGTCGATCTGTGGCGCGCTGCTGCCACTGTTCCTTGGCGTATCGAGCATGAACATCTACACCCAGGTCGGGCTGGTGACACTGATTGGGCTGATCAGCAAGCACGGCATCCTGATTGTCGAGTTCGCCAACCAGTTACGTGAGGAGCGCGGCATGAGTGTGCGCGAGGCGATCGAGGAAGCCGCGGCGATTCGCCTGCGGCCGGTGCTGATGACTACGGCAGCGATGGTATTTGGCATGGTACCGCTGATCCTGGCGACTGGTGCGGGGGCGGTCAGCCGCTTTGACATCGGTACGGTGATTGCCACCGGGATGTCGATTGGTACGCTATTTACCCTGTTCGTGTTGCCTTGTATCTACACCCTGCTGGCGCACAAGGCGATTGCCAGGGAAACATCGGTTGCCTGAAACGGCCTCTTCGCGGGTAAACCCGCGAAGAGGCCGGCAAGGCAGAGGCAAAAATGCCATAGGCCCCGCAATCGCGAGGCCTCTGGCATTCCCACCTACCACCGGGTTCAACCGAACGGCCGCAACCCCTGGCGCATGCCGAACAGGAACAGCAACAGGTCCTGATCCGGCGCGGCCTCGGCCTGTTGCTGCGGTTTCACATCCCGCGGCAACGCGCACTGGTCGGCCAGCTCCGCCTTGCTGAACACCGTCGGCCTCGGCTCTTCCCAGGCAGCCACCGCCACGGTGGTCACCGCCAGGCCAGCTACCAGGAACAAAGCTCGAGCTATTTCTAGTTTCATTACCCTAACCCTTTGACAGCGCTGCCAAACGCCATCTGGTAAAAGTAGAGCAGTGTTTGCCATTCCGCGTCATTCATCGACGAATGGCGGCGCAGCTGGCGCAGGTCATTGCCCGCCGCACGCTGGCAGCTGATGCGCCGACGGCATTTTTCCAGGTCCAGCAGCGCGACTTCGACCCGGGCCTGCTCGCCCTCGCCAATCACCTTGACGAACACATGCTTGCCATACAGGCAACCGTGCTGCCAGTGCCCCAGATGCATGCGCGCCAGGTTGTCCGCCAGGTCCTTGAGCATGCGCTCATGCACCACCTGCGGGTAACGCTCGCGGGCACCTTCGGCATGCCAGGTATCGAGTTCGACGAAACCGTCGAGTGCTTCGCTCACCAATAGCGCACGCCACTGCTTGTCGGCACCACGTTCGGCGCCACAGAAGACGATGCGCGGTACACGCACCCCCAGTTGCTCGAAGCTGTTCAACGCATCGAGCTCACGCAATACGGTCGGCCGGCCGAAAGGGTGCAGCAGGCTACGGTAGATATGCCCGACCTGGCGCTTGGCATACAGCAGCTTGCCATTGCCATCGTCGAGGCGTTGCACACCGCTCTCGCCACCACGGCGCTGGTTAGGCTCCTCGACCCACTCGCCCTGCTGGCGCCAGTAAAAATCGAACCGCGACTCCCCGCTCTGGGCTACAGCCATCAAACACTACCCCTTACGCAATACATATACCCTCCACATGGCATAGAACGGCAGGAAATCGAGGCGTTCCTGGATTCTGAAGCCGGCGGCTCGGAATTCTTCTTCGACCGTATCGGCCGGTAACACAAAACGGTTCTGGTAGTTGTCCTGGTCGCCCTTCCTGGACCTGCGGCGCTGTTCCAGTTTTTTCCGGCGCCAGGCCTTGAAATTACCATCCACCCACAATGACAGGATCACACTATCACGGCTAACCCGTTGAAACTCCGAAAGAATGGTCTTTCTGTGCGCCGCTTCGCCGATGTGGTGGAACAAGCGCATGCAGAAGATGCTGTCCACCGAATTGTCCGGCAAGTCGATGGCAAATGCCGAAGTCTGCAAAGGGCGTACCCGTGCCACCACCTCTGGCGCTTGCGCGGTACAGGCTGTCTCGATCATCGCTTCTGAGTTGTCGGCGCCGATGATCACCCGGTTGGGCTTTTCTGCCAGCAACGGCCAGAAGCGGCCAGCACCGCATGGCAGGTCGAGGACCAGCCCAGGCTCACCAGCCAATGCCAAGGCACGACGCGCCAGTTGCTCATCACGCTTGTGGGAAAGGCGTCGCGCCAGGCCATCCTGGTGCTTGAGAAAGTACTCGCGGGCATGTTCTTTGTCGTACTTCTCGGAAAATTCAAGCTTGATGGGGCTACGCATTGGGCATCTCCTGACTCCATTCCGCCCACATTAGGTAAGCAAGCGTATGAATCAGGTCATGCTGGTGTGAAAAATATGTTGAGCGCCGAATGACCTGTTACCACAGATTACTCGACCAAAGCCTCCGGATCGCCCTTGGCCGCGGTATTGCTCAGGTCGACCACGAAACGGCAGCCGTGGGGCAAGGTTGATGTGAGGGTGACATGCCAACCTTGGTCATCGCAGATGCGCTGTACCAACGACAGGCCCAGGCCCAGGCCCTCACCGCGCCGCTCATCGCCGCGCACGAACGGCCGGAACATCGCCTCGCGCTGTTCCTCCGGGATACCCACGCCACTGTCCTCCACGCTGAAGCCGTTGGCTTCCAGGCTCAGGCGGATGTAGCCGCTGTCGGTGTAGTGCGCGGCATTACGCAGCAGGTTGCCCATTACCGACTGCAGGAAGGTGGCGTTGTACAGTACCGGGCTGGCACTGACGCGGCCATCGTAATACAAGGCCAGGCCCTTCTGCTCGATGGTGTCGCGCCAAACCCCGACCAGTTCGTCAGCCACCTCCCGCAGGGTGGCCCGCGATGCCACCGCACCCTCGTCGCGCTGTGCCCGGGCCAGCATCAGGAAGGTCTTGACCAGCTCGCGCATTTCTTCCGTGGCCCGCGCCACGCGCTCCACCTGGCTGCGCGAGCGGGCGTCCAGCGTCGGGTTTTCCATCAGCAGCTCACACGAGGTGGCCAGCACCATCAAGGGTGTGCGCAATTCATGGCTGACGTCGCTGGTGAACAACCGTTCGCGGGTCAGGGCATCGCGCAGGCGGCCCAGGGTATCGTCGAAGGCTACCGCCAGCTGGCCGACTTCGTCCGCGGCATAGTCCGGTGCCAGCGGCGGGGCCAGCCCCAGCAACTGGTCACGGTGGCGTACCTGGCGCGCCAGGCGGATCACCGGCGCCATCACCCGGCGCGCCACCAGCCAGCCGAGGATCACCGCCAGTACCAGGCTGAGCACGAAGCCCACCACCACCACAGCGAACAGCAAGCGCTCGCGCTCTTCGAAGTCGCTCTGGTCCTGCAACAGCACATAGCGACGGCCATCAACGATCTCGACCATGGCGTGGTACGACAGTTGATCGCGGAATACCTCGTGGAAGCCGCGGTCAAGGTGGCGCAGGTCCTTGGGAAGTTCGAAGTCGTCGCGCCCGCCGCTGAAATAGAACAGTTGGTCGGGGCGGGGGCGGTGGCTCCAGTCGCTGACGCTGTCCATGCGCAGCAAGCGCTGCAAGTCACCGCCCAGCACCGAGGAAATCAGCCGCTCTTCGACCAGGTGCACGGTGCCGACGATGCCAAAGGCGAAGGCCCCGGCCACCAGCGCGCTCATCAGGGCAAAGGCGATGATGATGCGCTGGGCAAGGCTTTGCTTAAACTCCATCACGGCCCTCGGCGAGGCGATAGCCGACGCCATGGACGGTATGCAGCAGCGGTTTTTCAAACGGCTTGTCGATCACCTGGCGCAGCTGGTGCACGTGGCTGCGCAGGCTGTCGCTGTCAGGGCAATCATCTCCCCACAGGGCTTCTTCCAGCACTTCGCGACGCAATACGTGCGGGCTTTTCTGCATCAGCACCGCCAACAGCTTGAGGCCGACCGGGTTGAGCTTGAGCAAGCGGCCCTGGCGGGTGACCTCGAGGGTGTCCAGGTCATAACTGAGGTCGGCCACCTGCAAGGTGCGGCGCCCACCGCCCTGGGCCCGGCGCAGCACCGCTTCGATGCGGGCGGCCAGCTCCGACAGGGCGAAGGGCTTGAGCAGGTAGTCGTCGGCACCGGAGCGGAAGCCTTGCAGGCGGTCGTCCAATTGGTCGCGGGCGGTGAGCATGATCACCGGCGTGTCGCGGCGGGCGTCTTCGCGCAGGCGCTTGCACAGGGTGTAGCCGTCGATGCCCGGCAACATGATGTCGAGCACGATCAGGTCGTAGTGCTCGGTGGCAGCCAGGTGCAGGCCGGACAGGCCATCCTGGGCACAGTCGACGGTATAGCCTTTCATGCCCAGGTAATCGGCCAGGTTGGCCAGGATATCGCGGTTGTCTTCAACCAAAAGAATGCGCATCGGTTTCTCCTGTGCGGCGCTTCTCGCTGTGGTGCGCGGCAGGCGCAGCTTAAGGCCTATGCCTGCAGGGTGCCAGCCCCAGGGAAAATTCAGCGCACTTGACGGTTTTTTCACTGATCCTTCACGGACACAGGATAGCGGGCGGCCGACAATGCCCGATCTTTTTCGCGCCCTGGAGCCGCCATGCAGCAACCAAATCGCCCCCGCCCGATCAATTTCTGGCTTTATCTGGGGCTACCCCTGGCGACCGCAATCGGCCTGATTCTGCTGGAACTGACCTCGGTCGACATGGACATTGCCAACCTGTTCTTCGACCCTGCTGCCGGGCAGTTCATCGGCCGCCACAGCTATTTGCTGGAGAACATCCTGCATGACAGGGTCAAGCAGGGGGTGATCCTGCTGGGAGTGATGTCGCTGGTGACCTTTGCTGCCAGCTTCTTCTGGAAGCGCCTGTTCGGCTGGCGCCGTGAGCTGGGCTGCCTGGTGCTGGCACTGGGCCTTTCCACGGCGTTTGTCACACCGCTGAAGAAAGTGACCCAGGTGCAATGCCCGTGGAGCCTGACCCAGTTTGGCGGGAAGGAAACCTACAGCAAGCTGCTGGAGCCGCGGCCGGCAACCGACAAGCCCGGGCTGTGCTGGCCGGGCGGGCATGCCGCCACCGGGTTCTGCCTGTTCGGGCTGTTCTTCATGTTGCGTGATCGCAAGCCAAGGCTGGCGCGAGTGGCGTTGACGGTGGCCTTCGTCGCCGGGTCGGTGCTGTCGCTGGGGCGGATGATGCAGGGAGCGCACTTCCTGTCGCACAACGTGTGGACGGCGGTGTTCTGCTGGTTGATCGGCTTGGGGTCGTATTACCTGGTTCTGTATCGGCGGGGAATGGCTGAGGTGCCTGCTGCCGAGCGTAGCGTTGCCTGACCCAGGGGCCGCTTTGCGGCCCTTTCGCCGGCAAGCCAGCTCCCACAGGTACAGCGCAAGTCCCAGTGTTGGCGCAATCCTGTAGGAGCGGCCTTGTGTCGCGATGGGCTGCAAAGCAGCCCCAATGGCCCTCACAGGAAAACAAAAAAGCCCCGGTTCTCGCGAACCGGGGCTTTTCATGGTGCAGGGGGTAAGGCTGGCTTACATCATGCCGCCCATGCCACCCATGCCGCCCATGTCAGGCATGCCAGCAGCTGGCTTGTCTTCTGGCAGGTCAGCGACCATGGCTTCGGTGGTGATCATCAGACCGCCGATCGAAGCAGCAGCTTGCAGCGCCGAGCGGGTGACTTTGGCTGGGTCCAGGATACCCATCTCGATCATGTCGCCGTATTCGCCGGTAGCAGCGTTGTAACCGAAGTTACCCGAACCTTGCTTGACCTTGTCAGCGACAACGCTTGGCTCGTCGCCGGCGTTGGCAGTGATCTGGCGCAGCGGCGCTTCAACAGCGCGACGCAGCAGGGCGATACCGACGTTCTGGTCTTCGTTGTCACCTTTGAGGTTGGCAATGGCAGCCAGGGAGCGAACCAGGGCTACGCCACCGCCAGGCACCACGCCTTCTTCAACGGCTGCACGGGTAGCGTGCAGGGCGTCTTCAACGCGGGCTTTCTTCTCTTTCATTTCAACTTCGGTGCCGGCACCGACCTTGATCACGGCAACACCGCCAGCCAGTTTGGCCAGACGCTCTTGCAGCTTCTCGCGGTCGTAGTCCGAGGAAGTCTCTTCGATCTGGGCACGGATCTGCTTGACGCGTGCTTCGATCTCGGTGTCGGCGCCAGCGCCGTCGATGATGGTGGTGTTTTCCTTGGACAGGATGACGCGCTTGGCGTTACCCAGGTGCTCCAGGGTAGCGGTTTCCAGCGACAGGCCGATTTCTTCGGAGATGACCTGGCCGCCAGTCAGGACGGCGATGTCCTGCAGCATGGCCTTGCGGCGGTCGCCGAAGCCCGGAGCCTTGACCGCAGCAACCTTGACGATGCCGCGCATGTTGTTGACTACCAGGGTAGCCAGGGCTTCGCCTTCAACGTCTTCGGCAACGATCAGCAGTGGGCGGCCGGCTTTGGCAACGGCTTCCAGAACTGGCAGCAGCTCACGGATGTTGGAGATCTTCTTGTCGACCAGCAGCAGCAGCGGGCCTTCCAGCTCGGCAACCATGGTGTCCGGCTTGTTGACGAAGTACGGGGACAGGTAGCCGCGGTCGAACTGCATGCCTTCAACGACCGACAGTTCGTTTTCCAGGCCCGAGCCTTCTTCAACGGTGATCACGCCTTCTTTACCGACTTTTTCCATGGCTTCGGCGATGATTTCACCGATGGAGTTGTCGGAGTTGGCGGAGATGGTACCTACCTGGGCGATGGCCTTGGAGTCGGCGCATGGCTTGGACAGGTTCTTCAGCTCGGCGACGACGGCAGCGGTGGCCTTGTCGATGCCGCGCTTCAGGTCCATCGGGTTCATGCCGGCAGCGACGGCTTTCAGGCCTTCGTTGACGATGGCCTGAGCCAGGACGGTAGCGGTGGTGGTGCCGTCACCGGCAGCGTCGTTGGCCTTGGAAGCAACTTCCTTGACCAGCTGGGCGCCCATGTTCTCGAAGGCGTCTTTCAGCTCGATTTCCTTGGCGACGGAAACGCCGTCCTTGGTGATGGTCGGAGCGCCGAAGCTCTTGGCCAGCACCACGTTACGGCCTTTCGGGCCCAGGGTCGCTTTTACCGCGTCAGCCAGAACGTTGACACCAACCAGCATTTTCTTACGAGCGGAATCGCCGAATTTTACGTCTTTAGCAGCCATGATCGTTTAATCCTTGGAATTCTTTGGAGTAACGGGAAGTCGGGGAAATCAGCCTTCGATAACGGCGAGGATTTCGTTCTCGGCCATGACCAGCAGGTCTTCGCCATCGACTTTCACGGTGTTGCTGCCCGAGTAAGGGCCGAAAACCACTTTGTCACCCACTTTCACGGCCAGTGCGCGAACTTCGCCGTTGTCCAGGATGCGACCGGTGCCGACGGCGACGACTTCGCCGCGGTTTGGTTTTTCAGCGGCCGAACCCGGCAGGACGATACCGCCAGCGGTTTTCGATTCTTCTTCGCTGCGACGGATAACGACGCGGTCATGCAGAGGACGAAGCTTCATTGTCGATCTCTCCCAAATTGTGGTTTTCATCGGCCGGTGTCGACACCGGCGGGTTGTTGCTGTCCGGCGTTGCCGGGGTGGCCCGCAATGGGCGAACCACCTGAGTTATGCCTGGTGTTGCCACCAGAAACCTTGCGGTGACCACTACATGAGGCCGCCATATTCAATTACAAGGCTTGCTTCAGAAAATTTTTCATTAGCGCCTTGGCCCCGCAAAAAGCTGGGGCCGCAAAGCGGCCCCCCGGTTATTACTTGTCGCGGCGCTCGTACTCGCCTTCGATCACATTCGGCCGATGCCCGCCATCACGCGGCCGGGCCTGGAAAGGGTCGTCCTGAAAGGCGCGTTGTCGCATGGCCTGGGCCTCGGCACGCTCGCGCATCTTGCGCGCGGCCAGATGACGGGTGAATGGCAGCAGGCAGAGCAAGCCCAGCACGTCGCTGATGAAACCTGGCAGCAACAGCAGGCCACCACCAACGGCCAGCATCATGCCCTGAAACATGTCCTCGGCGGGCAGTTCGCCACGCTGCAGGCTTTCACGGGCGCGCAGTGCGGTTGCCAGCCCGGCCACGCGCATCACCAGCACACCCAGGGCGGAGCCGGCGATGATCAGCAGCAGTGCCGGGAAGAAACCGATGGCGGCACTGACCTTCACGAAGACGAACAGCTCCAGCACGGGAAACAGGAGAAACAGCAGTAGAAAAGCACGCATCAAAGCATTCCTCGTCGGAAGAGAACCTTCCTGTAAGACCAACAGATGGATGCGTGCGCTCGGGTTTTCAACCCTCGACTTCCGTCGCAACCGGCCACTGGTCGGCGCGAGCCAGCAAAACCAGGGCTTCGCGGACTTGTGTCGGCGTATTGCAAGTACTTGGGAAGGGCAACCAGTGCACCGCCTGGCCAATACGCAGGTGCATGCCTTCGCTGTCTACCCCGACCATCTGTGCTGGCGCATGGCTTGGCAGCTCGGTCAGTTGCACATAGTGGGCGATGGCGTTGGCGTGGTCGCTGTTCATATGCTCGACCATGCTTGCCTCGGCTTTACCGGCGAACGGGTTGGCCAGAGTTACCTGGTCAAGCCAGTGGATCGCGCCGAAGCCGCCGATGTAGCGGTGGCGCACCGGCTGCAGCACCCAGAAGTCGAAGTCGTGGGCCTTGTGGTAGTTGGCCGCGTCCGGGAAATAGCGGTAGTAACGCTCTGCGGCAGCCTCGATGGCGGCCTCCTCCACCAGCTTGTGCGCCTCGGCCATCACCGTCAGGCGCCCCACGGCCTGCACGTCCTCGGCTTCGCGCTCACCTACCAGTAGCGAGCACTTGGGATCCTTCTGCAGGTTGTGCGTGTGCTGGGCGATGCGGCTGATGAGGATCAACGGGTTGCCCTGGGCGTCCAGGCAGTACGGCACGACCGAGCCGAAGGGGTAGCCGGGCATCGACTTGGAATGGGTCGAGAGCACGCCGCGGTATTCCTTGAGCAGCAGCTCCCGGGCGGGACGGATGGCATTGGTACTCACTTGGGGGCGGCTCCTGATATCGGGCTGGATGGGACAAGATAAGCATTATCAGATCCAGTGCCAATGGGGCTGCTTTGCAGCCCATCGCGACACAAGGCCGCTCCTACAAGGGATCGCGTACATCCTGTGTCGCGATGGGCCGCAAAGATTTACCAGGTAACGCCGAAGCCTGCGGTATAGCGGGTCTTGTCCAGGTCACTCTCACGGGTACCGGTGATGATGTCCTTCTCCGCCTTGAGGTTGAGCGAGGCCCATTCAGTGACCTTGTAGCGCAGGCCAACCTCGGCATCCAGCGCATAGTCGGCCACGCCACCCAGCGGCTTGGCGAACTCGCCGTTGGTGAACAGCTGCACGTTCTTGCCAATCAGGTAGCGGGTGTAGTCCCACTTCACCGCCGCAGAATAGAAGTTGTCCTTGGCGCCATCCTGGTATTCGAAGTCGGTGCGGTTGATCAGCGACCCCAGCGAAAACGCGCCCAGTTCGTTGTCCCAGAACTGGTAACCCGGGCCGGTACCCACGGTGCGCTGGCGAGCAAGGTCTTCGATGCGGTCGCGCTTGTACTCCATGCGCCCTTGCCAGAACCACTTCTCGGTGAGGAAGCGGTCCAGGGCATACTCGGCACTCCAGTTGTCTGTGGTGGTGACGTCGTCCTTGGTCTCGCGGTTGTATTCGCCTTCGGCATTGTGCCGCCAGCGGCCATGGCGGGCGCTGGTCTTGAAGCCGACGTCGTAGTCGTCGGTGTCGTTCTCGGCGCGCTTGTAGTCCAGCGCCACGTCGACGTTGCCCTTCCACACGAAATCCTCGACCAGGGGCTTGGGCTTCATGATCTGCTCAATGCTGGCCAGCTCCACGGTCTTCGGCGCCTCGCCATTGGCCAGGGTCACCTTGCCAGGCTCGGCGGCCTTCAGCGACTTGGCGCGCTCACCGCTGTAGGCGTCCTGCTTGACCAGCATCTCCTGGTCGCTCTCCAGGGTCTGGACCTCTTTCCAGTCCAGGGCGATGGAACCGCCATAGGGGGTTTCCAGCAGCAACTTGCCGCCGTCGAAGACTTTGATCTTGCCGCTGAGACGGTCACCGTTCTTCATCCATACGGTGTCGGCGAACACCGGGGAGGCGCAGAGGGAAACAGCAAGCAGGCACAACAAGGATCTAGAATACATAAGCGGGCTATGATTTTCGGACTACAGGTTCGATTTGGCGAAAAAAGCCGGGCATTATCCGGATAACGACGACCAGAGCAAGAAAAGACCGGGAGCATGCCGTTGAGTTCAACTCTCATTTGCCAGACCGCCGGTCCGGTTTCATCTGCAGCCCAGAGGGGGCCTGATGTCTGACGGATATGAGCACGCCCTCGACTCCGCCGAGGGCCGACGGACGGTGCTGTATTCGGTACTTGGCCAAGTTCCGGCCGGCAAGGTGGTCAGTTATGGCCAACTGGCCGAACTGGCAGGGCTTGGGCGGGCGGCACGCTGGGTCGGACGTACCCTCGGGCAACTGCCCGCGGACACTCGCCTGCCCTGGCACCGGGTGCTCGGCGCAGGCGGTCGCCTGAGCCTGGCACTGGGTACCCCGTCTGGGGATGAACAACGGGCGCGCCTGCGTGCGGAGGGTGTAAATGTAACCAACAATCGTGTGGATATGACGCGCCATGGCTGGCGCCCGATGGAGCACAGCGGTTAGAGTGCGCGTTTTGTTTTCGCAAACTTGAGGCAGATGTTGGCCCATGCCCCGTAAAACCTGGCGCGCTGCGCTTGCTGCCTATGCCAGCCCGTCAACCTTGGTACTTTTGCTGCTCGGCTTCGCCGCCGGTCTGCCCTACATGCTGGTGTTCTCCACCCTTTCGGTGTGGTTGCGCGAAGCTGGCGTGGCCCGCGAGACCATTGGTTACGCCAGCCTGATCGGCCTGGCGTACGCCTTCAAGTGGGTGTGGTCGCCACTGCTCGACCAATGGCGCCTGCCGCTGCTCGGCAGCCTGGGGCGCCGGCGTTCGTGGTTGTTGCTGTCGCAAGCGCTGGTGGTGATCGGGCTGGTCGGCATGAGCCTGTGCGACCCGCAGCAGCATCTGTCTTGGCTGATCGCCCTGGCGGTGTTGGTGGCCTTCGCTTCGGCCACCCAGGACATCGCGGTCGATGCCTACCGCCTGGAAATCGCCGACGACCAGCGCCAGGCTGCACTCGCCGCCAGCTATATGGCCGGCTACCGCGTGGCGGCCCTGCTGGCCACGGCTGGTGCCCTGTTCTTCGCCGAGTGGTTCGGCTCCACTGGCTTCAGCTACCTGCACAAGGCCTGGGCCGGCACCTACGTCATGTTCGCGGTGATGATGCTGCCCGCCGTGTTCACCACCCTGATCATGCGCGAACCGCCCGTACCCATGCGTACCCAGCTGTCGGCAGCGCGCTATGGGCTGGTGCACCAGCTGGCCTCGGTGTTCGTGCTGATAATCTTGCTGGTATCGGTACCGGCCAGCTTCACCCAGATGTTCAATACCGGCTGGTCCAGCGTCATCTCCGGTGATGCAACGCCACTGGACCTGCTGCTGGAAGACCGCGCCTTCCTGCGCCTGATCCTCTATGTGCTGCTGACATGGGCGTGCCTGTCGAGCCTGGGCCGTCGCGGCCTCGCGCCGGTGCTGACCCCGGTCAACGACTTCATCGCCCGCTACCGCTGGCAGGCCCTGCTGTTGCTCGGCCTGATCGCCACCTATCGCATGTCGGACACGGTAATGGGCGTGATGGCCAACGTGTTCTACATCGACATGGGCTTCACCAAGGACCAGATCGCCAGCGTCAGCAAGATCTTCGGCCTGATCATGACCCTGGTCGGCGCAGGTGTTGGCGGCCTGCTGATCGTGCGCTTCGGCATCATGCCGATCCTGTTCATCGGCGGTGCGGCCTCCGCGGGCACCAACATCCTGTTCCTGATGCTGGCCGACATGGGCCCGAACTTGCAAATGCTGGTGGTGACCATCTCGCTGGACAACTTCAGCTCCGGCCTGGCCACCTCGGCCTTCGTTGCCTACCTGTCGAGCCTGACCAACCTGAAGTTCTCGGCTACCCAGTACGCGTTGCTCAGCTCGATCATGCTGCTGTTGCCAAGGCTGATCGGGGGTTATTCGGGGGTCATGGTGGAGAAATTCGGTTACCACGACTTCTTCCTGATCACTGCCCTCCTTGGCGTGCCGACCCTGATCCTGATTGCCCTGCAGTGGCGCCAGGAGGCCGGGCCGGGCAAACCGGTTGCAGAGGAAGGTTCGGCGGCCGAGCGGCCCTGACTGGTTTGTATTGCCTGTACCGGCCTCTTCGCAGCACAAGGCTGCTCCTACAGATACATCACAGCTCTGTAGGAGCAGCCTTGTGCTGCGAAGAGGCCGGTGCAGGCAATAAAGTTTACTGAGCAACAGCCCCCTCACCAGGCCTTCCACCCACCACAAACCACAGCGGCCACAGCGCCAAGGCCCCCGCCACACCCGCCGCCAGGGCAAAGTGCAGCAAGCTGGTCCCGGCCCCAATCATCGCCAGCAGCGCCCCACCCAACCCCAGCAAGGCAATGGTGATCATCCCCAGCATGGCCGAGACCAGGCCCTTGCTCTGCTCGCTGGCGAACAGCGTCATGCGATACAGCACCGCGTTGGCCACGCCCAACCCCAGCGCGTACAGCGACATGCCCGCCACCACGCTGGTCACACTCGGCCAGTACCATGTCGCCAGTCCCATAAGGCACAGGCCGGCCAGGTATGGCCACAATGCACCACGCACCAGCGCCGCCAACGGATAGCGATCGGCAATGCGGTTGATGATCAGGTTGCCCAGGATCAGCCCGCCAAACACCGGCAACTGCCACAAGGCGTACTCCATGGTGCTCAGCCCCTCGTCGTGGATCAGCAGCACCGGCGACAGGCCGATCCAGCCAATCAGCGGCAGACCGACCAGGCCCAGGGCCGCGCTGCCAGCGACAAAGCGGCGGTTGCCCAGCAACTGGCCGTAGCCGGCCAGCAGTGGCAGCAGGTGGATCGGCGTGAATGCCAGGCGCGAGCCGTCACGGCGCTCCACGCCCAAGGTCTCCGGCATCAGCCGGTACAGCAGCAGCCAGGCCACAACCGCGCCAATGGCGAAGGCCACGAACAGCCAACGCCAGTCCAGCCACTGCAACAGCAAGGTGCCCACCAACGGCCCGAGCAAAGGCGAGAGCAAGGCGATATTGGCCAGCAGGGCCATCATGCGCACGGCGTCGGCTTCGCTGAAGGCTTCGTTCAGGGCCGGGTAGCTGACCGTGACCACAAACCCCAGGCCGATGCCTTGCAGCAGGCGCAGCAAGTTGAACAGGCCGATGTCGTGGACCCAGAAGGTGGCCAGGCAGGCCAGGCCGAAGAACGCGCAGCCGATCAGCAGCAACGGGCGCCGGCCATAGCGGTCGGCCAACGGGCCGATCAGCCATTGCAGCACCACGCCCCCCAGCAGGTACAGGTTGAGGGCGTGGGGAATGTATTCGGGGCTGGCATCCAGGTCGCCGACCACCACCGGCATGGCCGGCATGACGGCATCGCTGGCCAGGTAGGTGAGCAGCTCGAACAGGGCCAGGGTCAGGCCGAACAGCAAGGCACGCAGGGGGGTGATGTACAGCAGTGGTTTCATGATGGCGTATCGGGTGTGGCAGGTGGGGTCAGGCTATATGCCAGAAATGGCGGGGTATTGCTGTGAACAAGTGTAAAAAGCCGGGGCCGCTTCGCGCCCCATCGCCGGCAAGCCAGCTCCCACAGGGACACAGGCCTGAAGACTGTGATAACCCTGTGGGAGCTGGCTTGCCGGCGATGGGGCGCGAAGCGGCCCCGGCTTCAACGCGGTATTACTGCGCTGCAGTCTCCTGCACCACGCGAATCACCCGCTGCGGGAACGGAATGTCGATTCCTTCGGCCTTCAACCGGTCACGCGCATGCTCGTTGAGCATGAACATCACATCCCAGTAATCGGCGGTCTTGGTCCACAAGCGCAAGGACACTGTGATCGAGCTGTCGCCCAGGGTCGCGACCACCGCCTGCGGCGCCGGGTCGGGCAGCACGCGCGGGTCCTGCGCCAGCTCCAGCAGCACGTTGCGGGCCTTCTGCAGGTCGGCCTCGTAGTCCACGCCCACATCGAACACCACCTTGCGCGTCGGCTGGCGGTTGGTGTTGGTGATGATGCCGTTGGACAGGCTGCCGTTGGGCATGATCACCGTCTTGTTGTCACCAGTGCGCAGCACGGTGTGGAAGATCTGGATGCTGTCGACGGTGCCGGCCACGCCTTGCGCCTCGATCCAGTCACCGATGCGGAACGGGCGAAACATCAGGATCAGCACACCGCCGGCGAAGTTCGCCAGGCTGCCCTGCAAGGCCAGGCCGATGGCCAGGCCCGCGGCACCGATGGCGGCAACGAACGAGGTGGTCTCGATACCGATCATCGACGCCACGCTGACGAACAGCAGCACCTTCAGCACGATATTCGACAAGGTGCTGATGAAGCCCTGCAGCGCCAGGTCGGCGTTGCGCAGGCCAACCAGCTTGCCCAGGCGGGCGCTGACCTTGTTGATGATCCACCAGCCGACCGCCAGGGTCAGCAGCGCCAGCAGCACACGGCTGCCATATTCCATGATCAAGGGGATCCAGGTCTGGGATTGGCGGACCAGCTGATCGACTTCAGCGTTCAAATCCATATTCATCTCCTGATGCCGAGCGGCAAGTACACGGTAGAACTGGCCACGCGCGATGGCGCAGCCCCGGTCCCCATGGACATCATTTGGCCATCGGGGTTCCGGGCGATGCCCACATCAGTCGCGGAAGTTGTTGAACTGCAATGGCATGTCGAATTCCTTGGTACGCAGCAGCGCAATGGCTTCCTGCAGGTCGTCGCGCTTTTTGCCGGTAACGCGTACCTGCTCGCCCTGGATGGCGGCCTGCACTTTCAGCTTGGCATCCTTGATGGTGGCGACGATCTTCTTCGCCAGATCCTTGTCGATACCTTCGCGGAACTTGGCTTCCTGTTTCTTTTCCTTGCCCGAGGCGTACGGGTCCTTGGTTTCCAGGCACTTCACGTCGATCTTGCGCTTGACCAGCGCCAGGCGCAGGATTTCCAACATCGCTTCGAGCTGGAACTCTTCCTCGGCGGTGAGCATCACGGTCTGCTCTTTGTCCTTGAACTCGAAGGTGCCCTTGCCCTTGAGGTCGTAGCGACGGTCCAGGTCCTTGATGGCGTTGTCGACCGCGTTCTGCACTTCGTGCTTGTCCAGTTCCGATACCACGTCGAACGAAGGCATGGTTGTTCTCCCAAAATAAAAGCGCGCTCAGGCTGAAGATGGAGCGCGCTGGGTTTGACGGTTAAAATGCGGGCTCATTATAACGGGTTGCGAAACGCATATGAGCAGCACCTGGCATATTCTCGGCGCCGGTAGCCTGGGCAGCCTGTGGGCTTGCCGCCTGGCGCGCGCGGGCAAGGCAGTGCGCCTGATCCTGCGTGACGGGCAGCGGCTGCAGGCCTACCAGCAGGCCGGCGGCCTGACCCTGGTCGAACAGGACCAGTCCCGCCACTACGCCATCCCCGCCGAAACCGCGCAGGCACGCGGCCCGATCCATCGCCTGCTGGTGGCCTGCAAGGCCTACGACGCCGCCCCGGCCATCGCCGGCGTGGCACCTCGCCTGGCCGAAGACGCTGAGGTGGTTCTGCTGCAGAACGGCCTGGGCAGCCAGGACGAGGTCGCCGACCTGGTGCCCCATGCACGCTGCATCTTCGCCTCCAGTACCGAAGGCGCATTCCGCGAGGGAGATTGGCAGGTACGCTTTGCCGGCCACGGCTTCAACTGGCTGGGTGACCCACGCAACCCGACGATCCCGGCCTGGTTCGATGACCTGCATCAGGCTGGCATCCCTGCCGAGTGGACGGTGGATATCCTCACCCGCCTGTGGCGCAAGCTGGCACTCAATTGCGCCATCAACCCGCTGACCGTGCTGCACGACTGCCAGAACGGCGGGCTGCTGGGGCACCTGGGCGAAGTGGATGCGCTGTGCGCCGAGCTGGCCCAACTGCTGCACCGCTGTGGCCAGCCAGAAGCGGCAGACGGGCTGAACGAAGAAGTGCAGCGGGTGATCCTCGCCACTGCGGCCAACTACTCTTCCATGTACCAGGATGTACGCGCAGGCCGCCGCACCGAGGTGCACTACCTGCTTGGCCATGCCTGCCGCGCCGCCGGCCGTCATGGCCTGCAGCTGCCAGAGCTGGAACGCCTGCTGCAGCACTTGGTCGATAACCTGCGTGTGCGTGGTTTGCCCTGCGACTGACGCAGCCCTTTCAACCGGATACGGATATTGCCTAGCCCATGACCTTGCGCCAACGCCTGGAAAACCTCCCGGTCGGGCAGAAGCTGCTGGCGGCCCTGCTGGTGTTGCTGGTGACCATCCTGTTGGTGGCCAACCTCACCTTCATCAGCGCCGCCTACTGGATCACCCAGGAAAGCATGGCGCCACAGGCGCTGCACACCATCGGCCGGCTGGTGGCCAACCCGCAACTGGCAGCGCGCGCCGGCGATACACCGGACACCGCCAGCGCCCTGCTGAAGGAGCTGGACAGCTACACGCCGCTGCGCGCCGCTGCCGTCTACGGTGGCGATGGCCGCATGTTGGCGCAGCTGCAGCACGGCGAGCCGCTGGCACTGCCCAAGCGTTTTCGCAACATCGACGGCTGGCGCCTGATGGAGTTTCGCAGCACCCAGCTGATCCGCATGCCACGTGACGCCAACCCGCCCGCACACCTGCTGCTGGTGGCCAGCAGTGAACTGCCCACGGCTTTCTACACCGGCACCCTCAGCGCCAGCCTGGGCATCCTGGTGTTCAGCATCCTTCTGTGGATCGTCATAGCCCGACAGATAAAACGCCTGATCACCCAGCCGATCAACCAGCTCGAAGAGCTCAGCCGCCAGGTCACCCGCGAAGAGAGCTATGCCTTGCGTGCGCAGCGCGGTAACGACGACGAAATCGGCAGCCTGGCCGAAGCGTTCAACACCATGCTCTCGCGCATCGAAGCCCGCGAACAGCAACTCAAGCGCACCCGCGACGAGTTTCAGGAGGCCTACGACCAGGCCCAGGGCCTGGCCGAGGAAACCCGCCACACCAACCGCAAGCTGGAACTGGAAGTTCAGGTGCGCAGCAAGATCGAGAAAAAACTCACCGGCTTCCAGAACTACCTCAACAGCATCATCGACTCGATGCCCTCGGCACTGATCGCCCTCGATGAGCAGCTCTACGTGACCCAATGGAACCACGAAGCCACGGTACTTTCCGGCACGCCTCTGGACGAGGCGCTGAATCAGCCGATCTTCATTGCCTTCGAACCGCTCAAGCCGTTCCTGCCGCAACTGAAGGAAACAGTGGAAAAGCACCGGGTGGCGAAGATCGAACGGGTCACCTGGCCCAAGGGTGACGACCTGCGCCACTACGCCCTGACCTTCTACCCGCTGACCGGTGGCGGCGGCCGTGGCGTTGTCATCCGTATCGACGACATCACCCAGCGCCTGTCGCTGGAAGAAATGATGGTGCAATCGGAAAAGATGCTTTCGGTCGGCGGCCTGGCCGCCGGCATGGCCCACGAGATCAACAATCCGCTGGGCGCGATCCTGCATAACGTGCAGAACATCCGCCGGCGCCTGTCACCAGAACTGCCGCGCAATCAGGAACAGGCAGAGGAGCTGGGCATCGACCTGCCCACGGTCAACCGCTACCTGGAGAGCCGCGAAGTGCCACAATTGCTCGACGGCATCCAGCAGGCCGGTGCCCGGGCAGCGAAGATCGTCACCCACATGCTCAGCTTCAGCCGCCGCAGCAACCGTCAGCTGGCGCCGTGCGACCTGCCGGCGCTGATCGATCAGGCGGTGGAGATTGCCAGCAACGACTTCGACCTGGCCATAGGCTTCGATTTCAAGGGCCAGGCCATCGTGCGTCAGTTCGACCCCGACCTGGGGCCGGTGCCGTGCACCGCCAACGAATTGGAGCAGGTGCTGCTCAACCTGCTGAAAAACGCGGCCCAGGCCATCCACCAGCGGCCGCAGCCGAGCGAGCCCGGGCGCATCACCCTGCGTACCCGCTTGAGCCCGCCATGGGCGGAAATCCAGGTCGAGGACAACGGCGTCGGCATGCCCGAAGGGGTGCGCAAGCGCACCTTCGAGCCGTTCTTCACCACCAAGGAAATCGGCCAGGGTACCGGGCTGGGGCTGTCGGTCTCGTACTTCATCATCACCAACAACCACAAGGGCCAGATGGAAGTGCAGTCCACGCCCGGCCAGGGCACCTGCTTCACCCTGCGCTTGCCCCTTGGCCAGCCGGCAGCGGTGGCGCCGGCCAAAATGGAGAAATGACATGGGCTACCGCCTGTCGAAGATCTACACCCGCACCGGCGACAAAGGCGAAACCGGCCTGGGCGATGGGCGCCGGGTGCCCAAGGATCACCCGCGGATCGAGGCGATTGGCGAGGTGGACAGCCTGAACAGCCAGCTGGGTTTGCTGCTGGCGGGGCTGGCCGAACAAGGGCTGGATGAAGTGAGCGCGGTTTTGGCGCCGTGCCAGCACCGCCTGTTCGACCTGGGCGGTGAGCTGGCGATGCCCAGTTATCAGGCGTTGGACCTGGCGGAGGTGGCGCGGCTTGAGGCAGCGATCGATGTGTGGAATGAAGAGCTGGGGCCGTTGAAAAACTTTATCTTGCCCAGTGGCTCGGCGCTGGTGGCGCAGGCGCATGTGTGCCGGAGCCTGGCGCGCAGTGCGGAGCGGCGGTGCCAGCAGCTGAATGCGCTGGAGCCGTTGGCG
Organism: Pseudomonas sp. 13159349; assembly: GCF_013305685.1. Taxonomy (NCBI): domain Bacteria; kingdom Pseudomonadati; phylum Pseudomonadota; class Gammaproteobacteria; order Pseudomonadales; family Pseudomonadaceae; genus Pseudomonas; species Pseudomonas sp. 13159349. The sequence continues at coordinate 4,896,860 of NZ_CP045553.1, forward strand.
GGGGTTGGGTTGGCGTATATCAACCGGCTTTCGGATCTGCTGTTTGTGGCGGCGCGGATCATTGGGCGGCGGCAGGGGGTGGCTGAGGTTTTGTGGCAACCTGCTGAAAAGCCTAAAGGCTGAAAGTGCCGGGGCTGCTTTGCAGCCCGTCGCGACACAAGGCCGCTCCTACAGGGGGGTCGCGATTCATTCAGGATTACGCGATTCCTTTGTAGGAGCGGCCTTGTGTCGCGATGGGCCGCAAAGCGGCCCCAATTTCAGGCGGCTCAGATCTCAGGCCAGAACGCCCGGATCCCGGCCACACCCTGTGCCCCTGCTTCCCAGGCCTGCTCGCGCTCACCCGGCCCTACCCCACCCAACAGGTAGACCGGCTTGTTGAACCCGGCAATCAAACGTTGCGCCTCGTCCCACCCCAGCGGCACCGCCTCAGGATGTGTCCGGGTTGCCTGCACCGGCGACAAAGTGACAAAGTCCACGCCCATCTGCTCCGCCAGCGCCAGCTCTTCGGCACTGTGGCAGGACGCCGCCAGCCAGCGCTCCTTGGGGAACGGCCGGCCGTTGGCGGCATACTTGCGCAGTTGTGCAGCCGTCAGGTGCCAACCCGCGGCTGGGAAGTCACCCAGCCACTCCAGCGGCCCCTTGAGCATCAGCTGCGCCTTGCCCGCGCAAAGGCCGACCGCATCCACCGCCACATCGCGATACTTGGGATCGTACATGTCCGGGGCACGCAACTGGATCAGGCGAATGCCACTTGCCACTGCCTTCTGGATGCCCTTGAGCATCTGCGGCACTTCCAGGCCATCGGGGGTGACCAGGTACTGATCCGGCAGGCGCGCGGCTGCAACGATCGGCTTGTTGGCCTCAGGGAATTCGTATTGGGGCAAATCGCGTGGAGCAACCCATTCCAGCGGCTGCCCTTCGGCGCCATGCGGCTCGCCGGTGAATGCCTCGACTTCGCGCACATCCAGCAGCACCTGCTTGTCCGGGTAATCGTGGCTGACCTTGATCAGCGCGCGCGAACGACTCACCTCGATACCCAGCTCCTCTCGCAGCTCGCGGGCCAGCGCCGCCTCGACGCCCTCACCCTCTTCTACCTTGCCACCCGGGAATTCCCACAGACCGCCCTGGTGCTGGGTATCGGCGCGCCGCGCGATCAGAATACGGCCGTCAGTACCGCGAATGACAGCAGCTACAACATGAATCCGTTTCACCCTTCACGCTCCGCCAGGCCAGCCTTTTGCCAGGCCTGGAAGGCTGGCCACTGATAAATGGTCTCGATATAAGTCGCCGCCTCCGCAGGCACTTCCACACGGTAGGTGCGCAGGCGCACCGCCACCGGGGCGAAGAAGGCATCAGCCAGGCTCGGCCTGCCGAACAGGAACGGGCCGCTGTCCTTGGCCGCAAGGCGACATTCCGACCACAGTGCAACGATACGGTCGATATCGATTTGAACCTCCAGCGGCACGCTGTCCAGCGCCTGGTCGCGCGACAGGTCGAACGGCATCGCGCCGCGCAGGGCGAAGAAGCCGCTGTGCATCTGCGCGCAGGCCGAACGGGCCTGGGCCCGGGCCGCCACGTCGGCAGGCCACAGCTGGGCGTCGGAATGGCGTTCGTTGAGGTATTCGGCAATGGCCAGCGAGTCGGCGATCACACCGTGCTCTGTCTTGAGCAGCGGTACCTTGCCGGTAGCCGAGAAGGCGAGGATGCGCTGACGGGTGTCAGGCTGGTTCAGCTTGATCAGTGTTTCTTCGTAAGGCACGCCAGCCAGCTCGAGGGCCAGGGCGCCACGCAGCGACCAGGAGGAATACAGCTTGTCGCCGATGATCAGGTGATAGCTCATGGTTCGGCTCCATCGTTTGGGAATTCTGGGGCTGCTTTGCAGCCCTTTCGCGACACAAGGCCGCTCCCACATGGGGCGGTGTAAGCAGGTGCTTGTGGGAGCGGCCTTGTGTCGCGATCGGGCCGCAAAGCGGCCCCAGCTACATCAGGTACGGTACTCGGCGTTGATCTTCACGTACTCGTGGGACAGGTCGGTGGTCCAGATGGTTTCGCTGCACTGGCCACGGCCCAGCTCGATACGGATGGTGATCTCTTCCTGGGCCATAACCTTGGCACCCTGGTCTTCGGTGTAGCTCGGGCTACGGCCGCCTTTGCTGGCAATGCAAACGCTGTCCAGGTACACATCAATCAGGCTCACGTCCAGCTCCGGTACGCCGGCACGGCCGACGGCGGCGAGGATACGGCCCCAGTTGGGGTCGGAAGCGAACAGCGCAGTCTTGATCAGCGGCGAGTGGGCCACGGCGTAGCCGACGTCCAGGCATTCCTGGTGGTTGCCACCGCCGTTGACCTGCACGGTAACGAACTTGGTGGCGCCTTCGCCGTCACGGACGATGGCCTGGGCCACTTCCATGCACACTTCGAACACTGCCTTCTTCAGCGCTTCGAACAGTGCGCCGCTGGCTTCGGTGACTTCCGGCAGGTTGGCCTTGCCAGTGGCAATCAGCATGCAGCAGTCGTTGGTCGAGGTGTCGCCATCGATGGTGATGCGGTTGAACGACTTGTTGGCGCCGTCCAGCATCAGGTCCTTCAGCACCGCCGGGGCAACCTTGGCGTCGGTGGCGATGTAGCCGAGCATGGTGGCCATGTTCGGGCGGATCATGCCTGCACCCTTGCTGATGCCGGTGACGGTAACCGTCACGCCATCGTGCTGGAACTGGCGGCTGGCCCCCTTGGGCAGGGTGTCGGTGGTCATGATGCCGGTGGCAGCTTCAGCCCAGTGGTTTTCCGACAGGTTGTCGAGGGCGGCCTGCAGTGCGCCTTCGATCTTCTCGACCGGCAGCGGCTCGCCGATCACGCCGGTGGAGAATGGCAGTACCGACTCGGCCGGTACGCCGGCCAGTTCGGCCAGCTTGGCGCAGGTGCGCTCGGCGGCGGCCAGGCCTGGCGCGCCGGTGCCGGCGTTGGCGTTACCAGTGTTGGTCAGCAGATAGCGCACGGTGCCCTGCACACGCTGCTTGGACAGGATCACCGGCGCTGCGCAGAAGGCGTTGAGGGTGAACACGCCAGCCACGCTGGAGCCTTCGGCGCAGCGCATGACCACCACATCCTTGCGCCCCGGGCGCTTGATGCCGGCAGAAGCGATGCCGAGTTCAAAACCCGGAACCGGGTGCAGGGTGGGCAAAGGACCAAGACCAACAGCCATTAGAGCGCTCCTAGAAAATACGGTGAACAGGTGATGGAAGAGCGGGGCCGCTTCGCGCCCCATTCGCGGCACAAGGCCGCTCCTACAAGGACATCGCAACCATTGGGGCGGGCGCGGTCCCTGTAGGAGCGGCCTTGTGCCGCGAATGGGCCGCAAAGCGGCCCCGGATGTTTCAGGTTACAACAGCCTGGTCAGATCACTCGATCTGCCCGTGGCAATGCTTGAACTTCTTGCCCGAACCACACCAGCACGGCTCGTTGCGGCCCAGCTTCTGCTCGTTGCGCACCGGTGCCGAGGCAACAGCCACTTCGGCGCCCTCCTCGTTCAGCTGCTCGCTTTCCAGGCCCGGAGCAGCGGCATGCTGGAACTGCATGCGGCTGGCCAGTTCCTCGGCCTCGCGGCGCAGGCGGGCTTCCTCTTCGACCGGGTCTTCGCGGCGTACCTGAACGTGCGACAGCACGCGGATGGTGTCGCGCTTGATCGACTCGAGCAGCTCCTGGAACAGGCTGAAGGATTCGCGCTTGTACTCCTGCTTCGGGTTTTTCTGCGCATAACCACGCAGGTGGATACCGTGACGCAGGTGGTCCATGGTCGACAGGTGGTCTTTCCACAGGTCATCCAGCACACGCAGCAGGATCTGCTTCTCGAAGGTACGCAGGGCTTCGATACCGGCCTGGTCTTCCTTCTCGGTGTACGCGGTGGTGATTTCGTTCAGCAGCTTCTCGCGCAGGGTCTCTTCGTAGAGGTGATCGTCCTCGTCGAGCCACTGCTGGATCGGCAGCTTCATGGCGAAATCGCTGGCCAGCGAAGCCTCCAGGCCGGCCACGTCCCACTGTTCCGGCAGCGACTGCGGCGGAATGTGCTGGCTGATGGTAGCGTCCAGGACTTCCTTGCGGAATTCGACGATGGTGTCGCCGATGTTCTCGGCGGCCAGCAGGCTGTTGCGCATGTGGTAGATCACCTTGCGCTGCTCGTTGGCCACGTCGTCGTATTCCAGCAACTGCTTGCGGATGTCGAAGTTGCGGCCTTCGACCTTGCGCTGGGCCTTCTCGATGGCGTTGGTGACCATGCGGTGCTCGATGGCCTCGCCGGACTGCATGCCCAGCGCTTTCATGAAGTTCTTCACCCGGTCAGAGGCGAAGATACGCATCAGGCTGTCTTCCAGCGACAGGTAGAAGCGGCTGGAGCCCGGGTCGCCCTGACGGCCGGAACGGCCACGCAGCTGGTTGTCGATACGGCGCGATTCGTGGCGCTCGGAAGCGATCACGTGCAGGCCACCCGACTCGATCACCTGCTGGTGACGTTTCTGCCAGTCGGCCTTGATCTGGGCGATCTGCTCGGCGGTCGGGTTTTCCAGGGCTGCCACTTCGGCTTCCCAGTTACCGCCCAGCAGAATGTCGGTACCACGGCCGGCCATGTTGGTGGCGATGGTCAGGGCACCTGGCGCACCGGCTTGCGCGATGATCTCGGCTTCCTTCTCGTGGTACTTGGCGTTGAGCACCTTGTGGTCGATACCTTCCTTCTTCAGGAGGTTGGACATGTGCTCGGAGGTTTCGATGGTCGCAGTACCCACCAGCACCGGGCGACCCTGCTTCATGCTTTCTTTGATGTCGGCGATGATCGCGGCGTATTTCTCGTCGGCGGTCAGGTACACCAGGTCGTTGAAGTCTTTACGTGCCAACGGTTTGTTCGGCGGAATGACCATCACGTTGAGACCATAGATCGACTGGAACTCGAACGCTTCGGTGTCAGCGGTACCGGTCATGCCGGACAGCTTGGTGTACAGGCGGAAGTAGTTCTGGAAGGTAGTCGAAGCCAGGGTCTGGCTCTCGGCCTGGATGTTCAGGTTCTCTTTGGCTTCGATGGCCTGGTGCAAGCCTTCGGACAGACGACGGCCTGGCATGGTACGGCCGGTGTGCTCGTCGATCAGCAGGACCTGGCCGTCCTGGACGATGTATTCGATGTTGCGGTGGAACAGCTTGTGCGCGCGCAGGCCAGCATAGACGTGGGTCAGCAGGCTCAGGTTATGCGCCGAATACAGGCTCTCGCCCTCGGCCAGCAGGCCGGACTGGGTGAGCATCTCTTCGATGAACTGGTGACCGGCTTCGTTCAGCTCGACCTGACGGCTCTTTTCGTCAATGGTGAAGTGGCCTTCCTGGGTGACCTGGCCTTCCACCTCCTCGATGTGCTGGGTAAGGCGCGGGATCAGACGGTTGATCTCGATGTACAGCTTGGAGCTGTCCTCGGCCTGGCCGGAAATGATCAGCGGGGTACGCGCTTCGTCGATGAGGATGGAGTCGACTTCGTCGATCACGGCGAAGTTCAGTTCACGCTGGAACTTCTCTTCCTGGCTGAACGCCATGTTGTCGCGCAGGTAGTCGAAACCGAATTCGTTGTTGGTGCCGTAGGTGATGTCGGACGCGTAGGCGGCACGCTTTTCTTCCGGCGGCTGGAAGGCCGAGACGATGCCGACCGACAGGCCGAGGAACTCGTACAGCGGGCGCATCCAGTTGGCGTCGCGGCGGGCCAGGTAGTCGTTGACGGTGACCACGTGCACGCCCTTGCCGGACAATGCGTTGAGGTACACGGCCAGGGTACCGACCAAGGTCTTGCCTTCACCGGTACGCATTTCTGCGATCATGCCCTCGTGCAGGGTCATGCCACCGATCAGCTGCACGTCGAAGTGGCGCATGCCCATCACGCGCTTGCCGGCCTCACGGGCCACGGCGAAGGCTTCAGGCAGCAACTGGTCCAGTGTCTCGCCTTTGGCCAGGCGCTCCTTGAACTCTGCGGTCTTGCCCCGCAGTTGCTCGTCGGAGAGGGCCACCATCTTCTCTTCGAGAGCATTGACGATGTTCACCGTCTTGAGCATGCGTTTGACTTCACGCTCGTTCTTGCTTCCAAAAAGTTTCTTTAACAAAGGCGCAAACATATCGGCAGGATCTTCCACACGTAGGGATGGAGGGCGGCCCCATGAGTCGCCCGTGCAGCCCTGAGGCCGCATGCGAACGAGCATTCTACCCGGAAACGATGGTGAGGAAAGTGGTGGATTTCCACGATGCTTGGACAGCGTTTTGGCGGGGGCTTGTTTTAGATAGGGGCATTTTCCCTGAGTTCAAGGTTCGGGAAGATGAAACGTATCGAGAATGAGTCTTGTCCTTGGTTGCCTGTGTCGGCCTCTTCGCGGGCTTGCCCGCTCCCACAAGATCACCACAGGTCTCAAGTGTTGCGTAATACCTGTGGGAGCGGGCAAGCCCGCGAAGAGGCCGGCACAGGCTACAAGAGGTGTTAAACTGCCGATCTTGTAACCTCATGCACATACCCATGGCCTACAAACCCTCCCCCGCCCAGCCGCCCTCGGCCCTGCTCCGCCAGGTCCGCCCGCTGCGCCTGCTGCTGAACCAGGCCGAACGCCTGGAGCACCTGCAGCGCCTGCTGGAAAGCCAGCTGCAACCGGCCGCCCGCGAGCACTGCCATGTGGCGTCGTGGCGCGATGGCACATTGTTGCTGGTGGTGACCGACGGCCATTGGGCAACCCGCCTGCGCTATCAGCAGAAACGCTTGATCTCTGCATTACAGGCCATGGAGGCATTCGCCAACCTCAGGCGCATCCTGTACAAGGTCCAGCCCCCGCTGGTGCCAGCCAAGCGTGGCGGCAATGCCGCAGAACTGTCCAATAACGCAGCCGAGAGCCTGCGCGATACCGCCGAGGGCATCACTGACCCCAAGCTGCGCGCAGCACTGGAACGATTGGCCGCCCACGCCCGGGACAAGCCATAAAAAAGGCCACCCGAAGGTGGCCTTAATGAACTAGAGAGTGTTCGAACTTACACGGCCGCAACAGGGCGCATGTACGAGATCGGTGCCGTGCTGGCATCTTCGAAGGTGACCACTTCCCAGGCATCGGTTTCGGCAATCAGCTTGCGCAACAGCTGGTTGTTCAGCGCGTGGCCGGACTTGTAGCCCTTGAACTCGCCGATCAGGCTGTTGCCCAGCAGATAAAGGTCGCCAATGGCGTCGAGGATCTTGTGCTTGACGAATTCGTCATCGGAACGAAGGCCGTCTTCGTTGAGCACACCGGTCTCGTCGACCACGATGGCGTTCTCGACACTGCCACCCAGCGCAAGGTTGTGCTTGCGCAGGTACTCGATGTCACGCATGAAGCCGAAGGTACGGGCGCGGCTGACTTCCTTCACGAACGAGGTGCTGGAGAAGTCGACGACCGCACTCTGGGTCTGGCCCTTGAGGACCGGATGATCGAAGTCGATCTCGAAGCTCACCTTGAAGCCGTCGAAAGGCAGGAAAGTGGCGCGCTTGTCGCCCTCTTCCACGGTTACCTCACGCAGGATGCGGATGAACTTCTTGGCTGCGTCCTGTTCTTCCAGGCCGGCAGACTGAATCAGAAATACAAAGGGTCCGGCGCTGCCATCCATGATCGGCACTTCCGAGGCGGAGAGCTCGACGTAGGCGTTATCGATGCCCAGGCCCGCCATGGCGGAGAGCAGGTGCTCGACCGTATCGACCTTGACGTCACCGTTGACCAGCGTCGTCGACATGGTTGTCTCGCCGACGTTGGCCGCGCGCGCCGGGATTTCGACCACAGGGTCGAGGTCGGCGCGGCGGAAGACGATGCCGGTGTCAACAGGTGCAGGCTTGAGGGTCAGGTAAACCTTCTCCCCGGAGTGCAGACCGACACCTGTGGCACGGATGGTATTCTTCAGGGTGCGTTGTTTAATCATGGCATTGGCCGCTTCAGCGCAAATTGCGAACAGGTATCAACAAAGGCTGGGGATGATAACAGACCCAACCTTTGATGAATACCAATCACCTTTATACCCCTGATAAATTCCATTAATCAGCCTGACGACGCAGGAATGCCGGGATATCGAGGTAGTCCAGGTCATCCTGAGGGTTCAGTTTAGCGGCTGCAGCAGCACCTGCATGAGCCTGGTTGCGCATTACGGTCGGGCGCTCCAGGTCACGGTAGTTGACCGCAGGCTGCTCTTGGCGAACCGGCGCCGGGTTGGAGGCCTCGTACACCTGCTGGGCAGTCTGCAGGGTGTTGTCGACCACCTTCACAGGCTTCTCGATGCGCGCGCCCAGGCCAGTAGCCACCACGGTCACGTGCAGCTCGTCACGCATGTCCGGGTCGATCACGGTGCCGACCTTGACCATGGCGTGGTCGGAGGCGAAGGCTTCGATGATGCTACCCACATCGGAGTACTCACCCAGCGACAGGTCAGGGCCTGCGGTGATGTTCACCAGGATGCCGCGGGCGCCCTGCAGGTTGACGTCTTCCAGCAGCGGGTTGCGGATCGCTGCCTCGGTGGCTTCACGCGCACGGTTCGGGCCGCTGGCACAGCCAGTACCCATCATGGCCATGCCCATTTCACCCATCACGGTACGCACGTCGGCGAAGTCGACGTTGATCATGCCCGGGCGCTTGATGATATCGGAGATACCGCGCACGGCACCGGCCAGTACGTCGTCGGCCTTGGCGAAGGCAGACAGCAGGCTGGCATCCTTGCCCAGGATGGTCAGCAGCTTCTCGTTGGGGATGGTGATCAACGAGTCGACGCTTTCGGCCAGCATGCGGATGCCTTCATCGGCGATCTGCATGCGCTTGCGGCCTTCGAACGGGAACGGACGGGTCACCACGGCAACGGTGAGAATGCCCATTTCCTTGGCCACTTCGGCGATGATCGGCGCTGCACCGGTACCGGTACCGCCACCCATGCCAGTGGTGATGAACACCATGTTGGTACCCTGCAGCACTTCAGCGATGCGCTCACGGTCTTCCAGCGCGGCCTGACGGCCGACTTCCGGATTGGCACCGGCACCCAGGCCCTTGGTCACACCAGTACCCAATTGCAGGATGGTGCGCGCGCCGATGTTCTTCAGCGCCTGGGCATCGGTGTTGGCGCAGATGAATTCCACGCCTTCGATGCTGCTCTTGACCATGTGGTTGACGGCGTTGCCGCCACCACCGCCAACACCGATCACTTTGATGACCGGGCTTTGCGGGACGTTGTCTACGAGCTCGAACATTTTCCCTCTCCTTACAGTTCTCTAGTTGTCGCGCCTACCACTACTGCTTTGAAACTTAGAAATTGCCCTGGACCCAGCGCTTGAAGCGTTCAAGCACTGGAGCCTTCGGTTCATCGCCATAGCTGTTGTTGCTGCTGTTACCGGTCAGGGGCAGGTCTTCGGTCTGCTTCTGCAGGCCGTAGGTGAGCAAGCCCACGCCGGTGGAATAGATCGGGTTGCGAACCACGTCGCTGAGCCCCCGAACGCTGTGCGGTACGCCCAGGCGTACCGGCATGTGGAAGATTTCCTCGGCCAGTTCCACGGCGCCTTCCATCTTCGCGGTGCCGCCGGTGAGAACGATGCCGGCTGGCACCAGGTCCTCGTAGCCACTGCGGCGCAGTTCGGCCTGGATCAGGGTGAAGAGCTCGTCGTAACGTGGCTCCACCACCTCGGCCAGGGCCTGGCGCGACAGCTCGCGCGGTGGGCGATCGCCCACGCTCGGCACCTTGATGGTCTCGCCGGCGCCAGCCAGTTTGGCCAAGGCGCAGGCGTAGCGGATCTTGATTTCTTCGGCGTACTGGGTCGGAGTACGCAGCGCCATGGCGATGTCGTTGGTCACCTGGTCGCCGGCAATCGGGATCACCGCGGTGTGACGGATCGCGCCCTCGGTGAAGATGGCGATGTCGGTAGTGCCACCGCCGATGTCCACCAGGCACACGCCCAGCTCTTTTTCATCGTCGGTCAGCACCGAGTAGGCCGAGGCCAGCTGCTCGAGGATGATGTCGTCGATTTCCAGGCCGCAACGGCGTACGCACTTCTCGATGTTCTGCGCCGCGTTGACCGCGCAGGTGACCACGTGGACCTTGGCTTCCAGACGTACGCCAGACATGCCCAGCGGCTCGCGCACGCCTTCCTGGTTGTCGATCACGTAGTCCTGCGGCAGGGTGTGCAGCACGCGCTGGTCGGCCGGGATGGCAACGGCCTGGGCGGCGTCGAGTACGCGCTCCAGGTCGGCCAGGCTGACCTCGCGGTCGCGGATGGCGACGATGCCGTGGGAGTTCAGGCTGCGGATGTGGTTGCCGGCCACGCCGACGAAGGCCGAGTGGATGCGGCAGCCGGCCATCAGCTGCGCTTCTTCCACGGCGCGCTGGATCGACTGCACGGTGGACTCGATGTTCACCACCACGCCTTTTTTCAGGCCGCGGGACGGATGAGTACCGATCCCGACGATTTCCAGGGTGCCGTCCTCGCCCACTTCACCCACCAGCGCCACCACCTTGGAGGTGCCGATGTCCAGCCCGACGATCATTTTGCCGCTATGCGCGTTTGCCATGGTCCTGCCTCTCTCTAATTCTTCGCAACGGCGGGTTGGGCCGTCGTCGGTGCAATCGGTTCCCGCCAACCAACGGCAAGTCCGTTGGAGTAACGCAGATCAATGCGGGCGATAGTGGTGATCTGGTCTTTGAGTGTCTTGTCGTAAATGGCAATGAAACGGCGCATCTTCTCCACCAGATGGTCGCGCCCCAGCAGCAGCTCGATGCCCGGCCCGGCGCTGCTCGCGCCCGTGGTCAGGAACCAGCTGCCTCGCTCGCGCAGCTCCAGGCGAGCGATGGAAAAGCCCAGGGGGCGCAGCATCTGGCTCAATACCTGATACTGCTGCATGACTTGTTGCTGAGCACGCTGCGGCCCGGCCAGCTGCGGCAGGTGCTCGTAGTTGGCCAGTTCGCGCGGGGTGAAGGCCTGGCCCTGGTTGTTGAGCAAGGCTTCGTCACCCCAGCGCGCTACCGGCAACTGCTCTTCCAGGCGGATCACCACCTCGTCGGGCCACACCCGGCGCACTTCGGCGTGGGCGATCCACGGCATCTGCTCGAGCTCTGCGCGCATCGCCGGCAGGTCGACACTGAAGAAGCTCGCTGCCACATAGGGCGCGATACGCTGCTGCACCGACTGCTGGCTGATGTAGCTGAGGTCGCCCTGCACGTCGATCTTGGTGATCGGCCGGTCCGCATACGGCATCAGGCGAATGGCGCCCTCGTAGGCGCCAAACCCGGCCGCCACCAGCAGCACCGGCCACAGCAGGCGCTTGAGACCACCCAGGCTTGGCCGCGGCAGGCGCGCCGATACGGGCTCGTCGGCCACCAGCCGGCTGGCACCACGCGGCACCGGCTTGCTACGGCCGGTAACGGGTTGCTGCTGACGTATCATCGCGCCTTGCATGGTTTTAACCTCGCGTCGCCACGCTCTCGGCCAGGATCGCCAGCACCAGTTGCTGGAAGTCCAGGCCGGCCGCGCGGGCCGCCATGGGCACCAGGCTATGGTCGGTCATGCCGGGTGCGGTGTTGACTTCGAGCAGCCAGAACCGGCCCTGCTCGTCCTGCATCACGTCCAGCCGCCCCCAGCCTTCGATGCCGATGGCATCGCAGGCACGCGCGGTCAGGTCGATCAGTTCCTGTTCCTTGACGCTGTCCAGGCCGCAGGGAATGCGGTACTGGGTATCGTTGGCGATGTACTTGGCGTCGTAGTCGTAGAACACGTGCGGCGTACCCAGGGCGATCGGCGGCAGTACCTGGCCGCGCAATACCGCGACGGTGAACTCCGGCCCGTGGATCCACTGCTCCACCAGTACCTGGGAATCGTATCGGGCGGCATCCTGCCAGGCGGCGACCAGTTCCTGGGCGCTGTTCACCTTGGCCATGCCGATGCTGGAGCCTTCATGGGCGGGTTTGACGATAAGCGGGAAGCCCAGTTCCGTACTGGCCTGCAAACAATCGCTTTCGCTCGCCAGCACCGCGTGGCGCGGGGTCGGAATGCCCAGGCTCTGCCACACTTGCTTGGTGCGCAGCTTGTCCATGGCCAGTGCCGAGGCAAGGATGCCACTGCCGGTATAGGGAATGCCCAGGCACTCGAGCAGGCCTTGCATGCTGCCGTCTTCACCGCCACGGCCGTGGAGGATGATGAAGGCGCGGTCGATCTTCTCGCTTTGCAGGCGGTCGAGCAGGTCGTCACCCACGTCGATGGCGACCACGTCGACACCGGCGGTGGTCAGCGCGTCGATCACTGCGGCACCGGACTTGAGCGACACTTCGCGCTCGGCGCTCTTGCCGCCGTACAGCACCGCGACGCGGCCGAACGCCTTGACGTCCAGGGTCGAGTGCAGCTTGTCGTAGGCGCTGGTCATTTCGACTTCTCCTGCTTGGCGCCAGCGAACAGCGGGCTTTTCATCAATTGAGGGGCCAGGCCGCCGACATCACCGGCACCCTGGCAGATCAGGATGTCGCCAGCGCGCAGCAGTGGCTTGACCAGCGGCGCCAGGTCGACGCCACGCTCGATGTAGATCGGGTCCAGCTTGCCGCGCTGGCGGATGCTGTGGCACAGCTGGCGGCTGTCGGCGCCGGGGATCGGCTCTTCGCCGGCCGGGTAGACCTCCATCAGCAGCAGCACGTTGGCATCGCCAAGCACCTGGACGAAATCGTCGTACAGGTCGCGGGTACGGCTGTAGCGGTGCGGCTGGTAGACGATCACCAGGCGACGGCTTGGCCAACCGCCGCGCACGGCCTGGATCACCGCAGCCACTTCGGTCGGGTGGTGGCCGTAGTCGTCGACCAGCATCACGCTGCCGCCTTCGACCGGCAGTTCGCCGTACACCTGGAAGCGGCGGCCGACGCCCTGGAAGCCGGACAGGCCCTGGACAATGGCTTCGTCGGTGATGCCTTCGTCGGTGGCGATGGCGATGGTGGCCAAGGCATTGAGCACGTTGTGGTTGCCGGGCATGTTCACCGACACCTCCAGCGGCTCGCGATCACGACGCAGCACGGTGAAGTGGGTCTGCATGCCCATCTGGCGCACGTTGATGGCGCGGATGTCGGCCTCGTCGCTGAAGCCATAGGTCACGGTCGGGCGCTTGACCTGTGGCAGGATCTCGCGCACCACCGGGTCGTCCAGGCACATCACGGCCAGGCCGTAGAACGGCAGGTTGTGCAGGAATTCGACAAAGGTTTTCTTCAACTTGTTGAAGTCACCTTCGTAGGTCGCCATGTGGTCGGCGTCGATGTTGGTGACCACGGCCACCATCGGCTGCAGGTGCAGGAAGCTCGCATCGCTCTCGTCCGCTTCGGCAATCAGGTAGCGGCTGGTACCCAGCTGGGCATTGGTGCCGGCAGCGGTCAGGCGGCCACCGATGACGAAGGTCGGGTCCAGGCCGCCAGCGGCGAACACCGAGGCCAGCAGGCTGGTGGTGGTGGTCTTGCCGTGGGTGCCGGCAACGGCCACGCCATGGCGATAGCGCATCAGCTCGGCGAGCATCTCGGCACGCGGCACCACCGGAATGCGCCGCTCGAGAGCGGTGGCGACTTCCGGGTTGGCCGGGTTGATGGCGCTGGACACCACCAGCACATCGGCGGTGGCGGCGTTCTCGGCACGGTGGCCGACGAAGATCTCGGCGCCGAACGACTCCAGACGCTCGGTGACCGGCGAAGCCTTCAGGTCGGAACCGGACACTTCATAGCCCAGGTTCAGCAACACTTCGGCAATGCCGCACATGCCCACGCCGCCGATACCGACGAAGTGGATACGGCGGATACGGCCCATCTTGGGCTGGGGCATGGCTTTCTGGCTTTCAACCATGGGCCACCTCCAGGCAGATATCGACCACGGTGCTGGTTGCGGCAGGTTTGGCCAGGCGCCGTGCGGTGCCTGCCATGACGTTGAGTTTCTCGGGTTGCATCAGCACCTCGTTCAGGCGTTCAGCGAGCTGCGCTGCGCCAGTTGTCGCTTGTGGCATCAGGAAGGCAGCGCCTTCCCGGGCCAGATATTGGGCGTTGTGGGTCTGGTGGTCGTCGATCGCATGGGGCAATGGCACCAGCATCGAAGGCAGGCCCGCTGCCGCCAGCTCACTGACGGTCAAGGCGCCGGCCCGGCACACCACAATGTCGGCCCAGCCATAGGCTTGGGCCATGTCCTTGATGAAGGGCTCTACCTGAGCCTCGACGCCCGCCTCGCGATAACGCTCGGCGGTGGCTGGCGCGTGTTGCTTGCCGGCCTGGTGGAATACCTCTGGCCGCAGCGCGGGGGGCACTTCGGACAGGGCCTTAGGCAACAATTTGTTCAATGGTTCCGCCCCCAGGCTGCCGCCCATCACCAGCAGGCGCGCACGGCGCTCGGCCAGCGGCGCGCGCAGGGCGTCCATGAACAGCTCCGGGCGCACCGGGTTGCCGGTGGTGCGCAGTTTGTCGCTGGCGGCGAAGGTGGCCGGGAAGGCTTCGCAAACACGCGCAGCCAGCGGCAGCAGCAGGCGGTTGGTAGTACCGGCGCGCGCGTTCTGCTCGTGGATCACCAGCGGTACGCCGCACAGGCGTGCGGCCACGCCGCCTGGGCCGGTCACATAGCCACCGAAGCCGACCACGCATACCGGCTTGAGCTCACGCACGATACGCCGCGCCTGCAGCACGGCCTTGACCAGGGTGAACGGCGCCTTGAGCAACGACAGCTTGCCCTTGCCGCGAAGGCCGCTGACCTGGATCAGATGCAACGGCAGGCCGGCCTGGGGCACCAGTTCGTTCTCGATGCCACGCGGGGTGCCCAGCCAGTGCACGCTGTAACCGCGCGCCTGGAATTCACGAGCGCAGGCCAGGGCCGGGAACACGTGGCCCCCGGTTCCGCCCGCCATGATCAGTACGTTCCTGCCGTCAGCGGCCATAATTGGTCTCCTCGGCAAAATCGCTTTCGCTGAATTCGTGCTCCTCACTACCCAGGTGCGTACGGCTTTCCCACTCGATGCGCAGCAACAGGCCCACGCAGGCACAGCAGATCACCAGCGAGCTGCCCCCGTAGCTGAGGAACGGCAGGGTCAGGCCCTTGGTCGGCAGCAGGCCGACGTTCACACCGATGTTGATCAGGAACTGGCCGATCCACAGGAAGGCCAGGCCGAACGCAACATAAGCGGCAAAGAACTGTTTGGCTTTTTCCGCCCACAGGCCGATATACAGGGCACGCACAGTCACGAATACGAACAGAGCAATAGTCAGCAGCGAGCCGACCACGCCAAGTTCTTCGGCCAGTACCGAGAACACGAAGTCGGTGTGCGCTTCAGGCAGGTAGAACTGCTTCTGCACGCTGTTGCCCAGACCAACGCCGAACCACTCGCCACGGCCGAAGGCAATCAGCGCCTGGGTCAGCTGGTAGCCCGAGCCGAACTGGTCGGACCACGGGTCGGTAAAGGTAATCAGGCGCGCCATACGGTAAGGCTGCGCCTGTACCAGGACGAACACCGCAACGACCGCCAACACCACCATCAGGCTGAAGCGGAACAGCCCCACCCCGCCGAGGAACAGCATGGCCGCCGCCGCGCCCATCATCACCACGGTGGCACCGAAGTCCGGCTCCATCAGCAGCAGGGCAGCCATGGGCAGCAGCACGATGAATGGCTTGAAGAAGCCCATCCAGGTTTCGCGTACCTCGGTCTGCCGGCGCACCAGGTAGCCGGCCAGGTAGATGACCACGAACACCTTGGCAATTTCCGAAGGCTGCACGTTGAAGAAGCTGAAGCCGATCCAGCGCATGGAACCGTTCACTTCGCGGCCGATGCCCGGCACCAGCACCAGCACCAGCAGGCCGAAGGCCCCCAGCAGCATCAGGAAGCCCATGCGCTGCCAGGTGGCGATCGGCACCAGCATGGTGGCGCCACAGGCGACCAGGCCGAGGAACACGTACACCAAGTGGCGGAACATGTGGTAAAGCGGGTTGCCAGACTGCACCGCAGCCACTTCCGAGGACGCCGAGGTGATCATCACCAGGCCCAGGCCCAGCAAAGCCAGGCAGCCGGCGAGCATCGCGAAGTCCAGGTCGATGCCACGGCCGCTGATCAGCGGCGACGGATAGGGCTTGAGGATGCCAAAGATCATGCAAGGCCTCCCGCTGCCTGGGCGAACAGGCGCCCGCGCTCTTCGAAGTTCTTGAACATGTCGAGGCTGGCACACGCCGGCGACAGCAGCACGGCATCACCCGGCCGGGCCAGTTCGGCGCATTGCTGTACAGCCTCGTCGAGAGACTTTACGCGGACCAGTTGCACGCCATCGCCCAGGGCTTCGGCCAGGCGCTCGGCATCACGGCCAAGCAGCACCACGGCGCGGCAGAAGCGCTTGACCGGCTCGCGCAACGCGGCGAAGTCGGCGCCCTTGCCGTCGCCACCGGCGATCAGCACCAGTTTGCCTTCGATGTCGGAACCCAGGCCTTCGATCGCGGCCAGGGCAGCACCGACGTTGGTGGCCTTGGAATCGTCGTACCAGTTCACGCCGTTGCGCTCGCGCACCCACTGGCAACGGTGGGCCAGGCCGCCGAACTCGCGCAGTGCCTCGAGCATCGGTTCGAACGGCAGGCCGGCAGCGTGCCCCAGAGCCAGAGCCGCCAGGGCGTTGCTCTGATTGTGGGCGCCACGAATCTTCAGCTCACGTGCCGGCATCAGCGCCTGGAACTCGAACGCCAGGTATTTTTCGCCGTCCACTTCACGCAGGCCGAAGGCCTTGAAATCCGGTTGGTTGAGACCGAAGGTCCAGCATGGGCGGCCTTCCACCGGCAGCGGCCGGGACAGGGCATCCTGGCGGTTGACCACGACCTGGCGGGCACCACGGAAGATCCGGTGCTTGGCCAGGTGGTAAGCCGGCAGGCCGCTGTAGCGGTCCATATGGTCTTCGCTGATGTTCAGCACGGTGGCCACTTCGGCGTTGAGCTGATCGGTGGTTTCCAGCTGGAAGCTGGACAGTTCCAGCACGTACAGCTCGACATCATCGGCCAACAGGTCCAGCGCCGGGGTACCGAGGTTGCCGCCCACCGCCACGCGCTTGCCCGCCTTGGCGGCCATTTCGCCCACCAGGGTGGTGACGGTGCTCTTGGCGTTGGAGCCGCTGATGGCAATGATCGGGGCCTTGGCGTGGCGGGCGAACAGTTCGATGTCACCGGACAACTTCACCCCACGCGCGGCCGCCTGCTGCAGGGCCGGGGTGGCAAGGGCCAGGCCGGGGCTGACATACAGCTCGTTGGCGCGGCACAGGAAGTCCACGTCCAGTTCACCACAGCGCACTTCCACCTGCGGGTAATCACGGCGCAGGGTGTCCAGTTCCGGCGGTTGCTCGCGGGTGTCGGCGACCGCAAAGGCAGTGCCCCGGCTCGCCAGGAAGCGAACCAGGGACATGCCGCTCTTGCCGAGGCCGACAACGATGCGGAATTGGTCGGAAGCGATCAAGGACACGCTCATCTACCTCAGTTTCAGGGTTGCAAGGCCGATCAGCACCAGGATCACGGTGATGATCCAGAAGCGGACGATCACCCGTGGCTCTGGCCAGCCCTTGAGTTCAAAGTGGTGGTGGATCGGCGCCATGCGGAACACGCGCTTGCCGGTCAGCTTGAAGGAGGCAACCTGGATCACCACCGACAGGGTTTCCATGACGAACACGCCGCCCATGATGAACAGCACGATTTCCTGGCGAACGATCACGGCGATGGTGCCCAGCGCGGCGCCCAGCGCCAGCGCGCCGACGTCACCCATGAATACCTGCGCCGGGTAGGTGTTGAACCACAGGAAGCCCAGGCCGGCACCGATCAGCGCGCCGCAGAACACGATCAGCTCGCCCGAGCCCGGCACATAGGGGATCAGCAGGTATTCGGCGAACTTAACGTTGCCCGACAGGTAGCAGAAGATGCCCAGGGCGCCGCCGACCATCACCGTCGGCATGATCGCCAGGCCGTCGAGGCCGTCAGTGAGGTTGACCGCGTTGCTCGAACCGACAATGACGAAGTAGGTCAGCACGACGAAGCCGATGCCCAGCGGAATGGTGACATCCTTGATGAACGGCAGGATCAGCGTGGTTTCGACGCTGGTCGGCGCGGTCTTGTACAGGAAGACGGCTGCAGCCAGGCCGAACACCGACTGCCAGAAGTACTTCCAGCGGCTTGGCAGGCCACGCGAGTTCTTTTCGATCACCTTGCGGTAGTCATCGACCCAGCCGATGGCACCGAATGCCAGGGTAACGATCAGCACCACCCACACATAGCGGTTGGTCAGGTCGGCCCACAGCAGCGTGCTGACGGCGATGGCGGACAGGATCAGCGCCCCACCCATGGTCGGGGTGCCGGACTTGGACAGGTGCGATTGCGGGCCGTCGTTACGCACGGCCTGGCCGATCTGGCGGATTTGCAGGGTACGGATCATCCACGGCCCCAGCCACAGCGCCAGGGACAACGCGGTCAGCACACCCAGAATCCCGCGCAGGGACAGGTACTGGAAGACCGCGAAGCCTTTGTGGAACTGTTGCAGATACTCGGCCAACAGCAGCAGCATTAATGTTTCTCCCCGCTGGCACCGCACAATGCCGCCACGACGTTTTCCATCGCAGCACTGCGCGAGCCCTTGATCAAGATAGTGGTGTCGCTGGCATTCTCGGCGCCAACCGCGTCGATCAGCTCAGCTTGAGTAGCGAAATGGCGGCCATTGGCTCCGAATGCCTTGACCGCGTGTGTCATGTTGGAACCCACTGCGTACAGGGCGTCGACCTTGCCACGCGCGTAGTCACCCACCTGACGGTGGCCTTCTTCCGCCCATTGCCCCAGTTCGCCGATATCCCCAAGCACCAAGACGGTGCGCCCGGAAAAGCCGGCGAGTATATCAATGGCCGCGCACATGGAGGTGGGATTTGCGTTGTAACTGTCGTCGATCACCCGCACGCCGTTCGGCGCGATCTGCGCCACGGTACGGCCCTTGACCGGTTGCACGGCAGCCAAGCCTGCGGCGATGCCGCTCAGGCTCAGACCAACGGCATGGGCAGCGGCAGCGGCGGCCAGGGCATTGCTGACGTTGTGCTCACCGAGCACATTGAGTTGCACGTCTACCGTGTCGCCAGCGCCATGCAGCTTGAACGAAGGGCAACCACGGGCATCGCGGCCGATGTCAGAGGCATGGAAATCGGCCTTTGGATTGTTGCGGGCAAAGCTGAAGACTTTGTGCGCGCCGGCACGTGCCTTCCATATATCAAAGGCCTTGTCGTCCAGGTTGAGGATGGCGATACCGCCCTCGCCCAGGCCTTCGAGAATCTCGCCCTTGGCTTCGACGATCTTTTCCGGGCCGCCGAACTCGCCAACGTGGGCGGTGCCGGCGTTGTTGATGATGACCACCTGGGGCCGGGTCAGGCCGACGGTGTAGCGGATCTCGCCAATGCGCGAGGCGCCCAGCTCGATCACCGCGGCGCTGTGCTCGGGAGCGATCTCCAGCAGGGTCAGCGGCGCGCCGAGGTCGTTGTTCAGGTTGCCGCGGGTGGCGTGCACCAGGCCACGGGTGCGCAGGATGCTGGCGAGCATCTCCTTGACCGTGGTCTTGCCGCTGGAACCGGTGATGGCCACCACCGGTTTGTCGAATGCAGCACGGTTCAGCGCGCCAAGCTGGCCGAGGGCCAGGCGGCAATCGGCGACCAGCAGCTGCGGCAGGTCGACATCGGCCACTTCACGCTCGACCAGGGCAGCGACAGCGCCCTTGGCCTTCACATCGGCCAGGTAGTCGTGGCCATCGAAGCGCGGGCCGGCCAGGGCCACGAACAGTTGCCCGGCGCCAACACTGCGGCTGTCTATGCTGACGCCGGTGAAGGTGGCGTCGGCACCGACTTGTTGACCACCCAGCGCTTTGGTCAGCTGGCTGAGTGACATCGGCTTAAGCATGTGGAGCCTCCCAGGCTGCAAGTGCCTTTTCGGCCTCGGTCAAATCGGAGAAATCATGGCGCTCGCCATTGATCTCCTGGTAATCCTCGTGCCCCTTGCCGGCCAGCACGATCACATCGTCGGCAGCGGCGGTGGCGATCAGGTGCGCAATGGCTTCGCCACGACCGGCAACGAACTCGACCTCGGCAGGCTTGGCGAAACCCGGGCGGATGTCGTCAAAGATGCGCAGCGGGTCTTCAGTACGCGGGTTGTCGTCAGTTACCAGCACGCGGTCGGCCAGGCGCTCGGCCACTTCGGCCATCAGCGGACGCTTGCCGCGGTCTCGGTCGCCGCCGCAGCCGAACAGGCACAGCAGCTTGCCGTGCGCATGCGGGCGCAGGGCTTCGAGCACTTTCTCCAGGGCGTCCGGGGTGTGCGCATAGTCGACCACCACCAGCGGCTTGTCGCCCCCACCCAGGCGCTGCATGCGGCCGATCGGCCCCTGCAGCTGCGGGGTGACCTTGAGGATTTCGTCCAGCGCGTAGTCCAGCGCCAACAGGGTCGCCACGGCGGCGAGCATGTTGCTCAGGTTGAAGCGGCCCAGCAACTGGCTGCGCAGGGTACGTTCGCCTTGGGCGGTGACCAGGGTGGCGCGCACGCCATCGTCATTGAACACGGCTTCACGGCAGTACAGCGAGGCCTCCGGGTTCTCCAGGCTGTAGCTGAGCAACCGGGTCTCGATATGGTCGACACTCGGGCGGCGGGCAAAATCGGCGGCCAGGCGACGGCCGAAATCGTCATCCAGGTTGACCACCTGGCAACGCAGGCTCGGCCAGGCGAACAGCTTGGCCTTGGCGGCCTCGTAGGCCTCCATGCTGCCGTGGTAGTCCAGGTGGTCGCGGGACAGGTTGGTCATGACCGCGATGTCGAATTCCAGAGCGGCGACCCGGCCCTGCTCCAGGGCGTGGGAGGAAACCTCCATGGCCACGGCCTTGGCGCCACCTTTCTTGAGGTCGTTGAGGGTCGACTGTACGGCGATCGGGTCGGGCGTGGTCAGGCGACCACTCTGCAGCTCACCATAGAAGCCGGTACCCAGGGTGCCGATCAGGCCGCAACGCTGGCCAAGCAAGTCCAGCGCCTGGGCCACCAGCTGGGTGACGCTGGTCTTGCCGTTGGTACCGGTAACGCCCACCAGGTTCAGCTGGCGGCTCGGTTCGCCATAGAAGCGACCTGCGATATCCGAAAGCTGGGCGATCAGGCCCTTGACCGGGATGAGCGGCACATCGGTGATTGGCAGGACGCTCGTGCCCTGCTCTTCATAGGCTACAGCGGCAGCGCCACGCGCCAGGGCATCGGCGATATGCTCGCGGCCATCGACCTTGGCGCCCGGAACAGCCAGGAACAGATCACCCGGACGCACATTGCGGCTGTCCAGCGTCAGTTCACGGATCAACGGGTCACGGCTGGCGTGAGCGAAAAGCTTGCTCAATGGCATTGTCATCATCCACGCCCTCCCTTGGCGGTTGCAGCAGCATTGACTTGCGATTGTTCTACAGGTGCCGGTGGAGGCAGGTTGTCTGGCGGAACGTTCATCAGGCGCAGAGTGCCGGACATGACCTTGCTGAACACCGGTGCCGAAACCAGGCCACCGAAGTAACCGCCCTTGCCAGGCTCATCGATTACCACGACGATGGCATAGCGCGGGTCGCTCATCGGCCCGAAGCCGGCGAACAGCGAGCGGTAGGCGTTTTCGGTGTAGCCCTTGGAACCGACGGTGGCCTTACGGGCGGTACCTGACTTGCCGGCCACGTGGTAGAACGGAACCTGGGCACGGAACACCCCGCGCGGCGCTTCGATCACCTGCTGCAGCATGCCCTGAATGGTTTCGGCGGTTTCCTTCGGAATGGCCTGCACCGCTTCCGGGGCCTTGTCGACCTTGAGGATCGACAGCGGCACCATCTTGCCGTCGTTGGCCAGCGCCGCGTATGCATGCACCAGCTGCAGGGCGGTCACCGACACGCCATAGCCATAGGACAGGGTCGCAGTCTCGGCCTTGCGCCACTCGCGATGGTTGGGCAGGTTGCCGACGCGCTCGCCGGGGAAGCCAAGGCCGGTGTACTGACCCAGGCCGACCTGGGACATGACCCGGTAGATGGCCTCGCCGCCGATGTCGAAGGCGATCTTGCTCATGCCGACGTTACTGGAGTTGATCAGGATACCGGTCAGGTCGAGGATCGGGCCTTCGCTCCTGGACACGTCCTTGATGGTGTAGCGACCAATTTGCAGGCTGCCCGGGTACACCTCGACCTTGTCGGTCGGCTTCCAGCGGCCACTTTCCAGTGCCGCACTCATGGAGATCGGCTTGACCGTGGAGCCCGGCTCGAACACGTCGATGATCGCGCGGTTACGCATGGCGGCCGGGAACATGCTGCGGCGGTTGTTGGGGTTGTAGGTCGGCTGGTTGACCATGGCCAGGACCTCACCGGTCTTGACGTCCATGATCACCAGGCTGCCGGCCTTGGCATCCTGTTCGGCAATGGCGTTGCGCAGCTCGCGGGTGGCCAGGTACTGCAGGCGCAGGTCTATCGACAACGCCAAGGTCTTCCCGGCCTTGGCGTTCTTGGTTACCTGGATGTCCTTGATCAGCCGGCCGCGCCGGTCCTTGATGACCTGCCGCTTGCCGGGTACGCCAGCCAGCCATTCGTCATAGGCCAGCTCCACCCCTTCGCGACCGTGGTCGTCGAGGTCGGTGAAGCCGACCATGTGCGCGGTGACATCACCGGCCGGGTAGAAGCGGCGGAATTCTTCCAGGCCATACACGCCCGGCACTTTCAGGTCGAGCACATGCTGGCCCTGCTCCGGGGTCAGGCCGCGGACCAGGTAGATGAACTCTTTGCTGGCCTGCTGGGTCAGGCGCTCGGTCAGCTGCTGCGGGTTCTGCCCCAGTGCTGCTGCCAGCTGCGGCCAGCGGTCCTTGGAGGCCTGCATTTCCTTGGGGTTGGCCCACAGGGTGGTGACCGGGGTACTGACCGCCAACGGTTCACCGTTACGGTCGGTGATCAGGCCGCGGTGAGCCGGGATAGGGATGTGACGCAGGCTGCGCGCATCGCCCTGCCCCTTGAGGAAATCACGGTCGACTACCTGCAGGTCGATGATGCGCCAGCAGATGGCACCGACCATCAGCGCCAGCAAGCCGATCACCACGCGGAAGCGCCAGGGGTAGAGTGCGCCTTCGAGCTTCATCATGGCGCCACCATCCGCACTTCGTCAGCCGAAGGTACGCGCATCTTCAGTTGCTCGGAAGCCAGGTTCTCGATGCGACTGGCGGCGGTCCAGGTGCTTTGTTCGAGAATCAGCCGGCCCCATTCGGCCTGGGCCTTGTCACGTTCGTTCAATTCGCCGTACAGCGTGTTGAGCAACTGACGGTTCCAGTGCGCGCTGTAGGACACGGCGATGGCCGAAACCAGCACGGCAACGAACAGCAGAAGCATCAGGAAGCTTCCGCCTGGCAAAGGTTTGGCAAACAGCCTGCTCACCGCAGCTTCTCCGCCACCCGCATAACGGCGCTGCGCGCCCGCGGGTTGGCCTTGAGCTCGGCGTCGGAAGCGAACTGAGCCTTGCCGATGAGCTTGATTTTCGGCTCGAAGACCTTGTGCTGTACCGGCAGGTTGCGCGGCAGGTTGTCAGCCTCGCCCTTGGCCAGCCTGCGCATGAACAGCTTGACGATGCGGTCTTCCAGCGAATGGAAGCTGATCACTGCCAGGCGGCCGCCCACTTCCAGCGCATCGATCGCGGCCTCCAGGCCTGCCTCGAGATCACCCAATTCGTTGTTGACGTGAATACGCAGGCCCTGGAAAGCGCGGGTCGCCGGGTTCTTGCCCTTCTCCCAGGCCGGGTTGGCCACCTTCAGCACCTCGGCGAGGTCGCCGGTGCGGGTGAACGGTTGCTGTTCGCGGCGTTGCACCACGGCGCGAGCCATGCGCTTGGCGAAACGCTCTTCGCCGTACTCCTTGAACACACGGGCTATTTCTTCTTCAGGTGCAGTGGCGATGAACTCGGCGGCGCTGATGCCCTGGTCCGGGTTCATGCGCATGTCGAGCGGGCCATCATTGAGGAAGCTGAAGCCCCGCTCGGGGTCATCCAGCTGCGGCGAGGAAACGCCCAAGTCCAGCAATACGCCGCTGACCTTGCCATCCAGGCCACGCTCGGCCACTTCCGCGCCCAGCTCGGCAAAGCTGCGCTGCACAATGACAAAGCGGCCGTCTTCGGCCGCCAGCGCTTGCCCCGTGGCAATCGCCTGTGGATCTTTGTCGAAACCCAGCAGCCGCCCTTGCGGCCCGAGCTTGCTGAGAATCAGCCGGCTGTGCCCGCCACGGCCAAAGGTGCCGTCCAGATAGCAACCGTCGGCGCGCAGGGCCAATGCCTCGACAGCTTCGTCGAGCAGGACGGTAATGTGGTTGAAGCCGCTATCTATGGTCACAGGATCAGGTCACGCAATTCGTCGGGCATGGCGCCCGGTTGTTGAATAGCTGCAAGGTCTGCTGCCGAAACCGCGTTCCAGGCATCTTCATCCCACAGCTGGAATTTGTTCAGTTGCCCCACCAGCATCGCCTTCTTGTCGAGCTTGGCGTACTCACGCAGACGGGGCGGTACCAGGAAACGCCCACTGCCATCGAGCTCCAGGTCAACCGCGTTACCGATCAGCAAACGCTGAAGGCGGCGGTTTTCCTCACGCAACGATGGCAAAGCACGCAACTTGGCTTCTATCTGTTCCCACTCATCGAGGGGATAAACACACAAGCAGGGGTCAACGGCGTCGATGGTCACGATCAGCTGACCATTGCAACGCGAATCGAGCTCGTCACGGTACCGGCTCGGCATGGCGAGACGGCCCTTGGCATCGAGGCTGACGGCGTTGGCTCCGCGGAACACGGCTGCGATTCCCCACAATGTTAGCTTTTTTGTGCCAGAAAACCCACTTCATCCCACTTTCTGCCACTTGCGCACACTATAGGAATCCGCCCGCAGCACCGTCAAGGCACGTTCGGAAGGAAAAGCCTTACAGGACCGAGATTTAGCGCAATAAAGGAATGCGGAAGGACTACCGAGCAGAAAAAAACACGAGAAAAATCAAACCCACGCAGGCGAATGGAGTTCGAAGTTAAAGTGATTTATTAAGAGTAAGATTTTTTCGGTATTACCAGAGGGCATCTGCTATCGAATAAAGCAGGGAGGGAAAGGTGGAGAGTCGATCTGTAAGCCGGGTTTTGTCGAGGACAGTCATTCCTCTACGACGGCCATCACTGGACGCCTCTAGCAACCTACCCGGTTCCGACGCGGGCCACGCCTGATGGAACCCTATTTGGTCTTGCTCCGAGTGGGGTTTACCTAGCCACGAACTGTTGCCAGCCGTGCGGTGCGCTCTTACCGCACCTTTTCACCCTTACCGGCACCGAAGTGCTTAGGCGGTTATTTTCTGTGGCACTTTCCGTAGGCTCGCGCCTCCCAGGCGTTACCTGGCACTCTGCCCTATGGAGCCCGGACTTTCCTCCCCCTGCTTTTGCGGAACAAAAGCAGGCAGCGACTGTCCGATCGACTCTCCGCCGCCAAGATTAACGGCACGCGCGCCCAAGAACAAGCAATACCGGCATTTATATCAATATGCCACTATTCGGCTTTCTGCTTTTCCAGTGCAAGTTGATACAGCAGGTTCTTGCGCACCCCGGTAATTTCCGCAGCCAGCGCCGCCGCCCGCTTGAGTGGCAGCTCGGCCAGCAGCAGGTCGAGCACCCGTTGCGCTTCGGCACTGATCGCCTGTTCGCCCTCCGGCGCACTCCAGCCACCAACCAGTACCACGCACTCACCGCGCTGCTGGTTGCTGTCACCAGCAACGAAGGCGCGAAGCTCGGCCAGGGGCAGGCCCTTGAGGGTCTCGAAGGTCTTGGTCAGTTCACGCGCCAACAACGCCGGGCGCTCGCCACCGAATACCGCTTCCATGTCTTCAAGGCATTCCAGGATACGGTGCGGGGCCTCGTAGAAGATCAGCGTGCGCGGTTCTTCCTTTACCTGCTCCAGGCGCGCCCGCCGTCCCGCCGCCTTGGCCGGCAGGAAGCCTTCGAAGATGAAACGGTCCGACGGCAGGCCGGCTGCCGACAGCGCGGCGATCAGAGCGCAGGCGCCCGGCACCGGGACCACATTTACCCCCGCAGCACGCGCCTGGCGCACCAGGTGGTACCCCGGATCGGAAATCAGCGGCGTGCCGGCATCGGAAACCAACGCCACATTCTCGCCCGCCAGCAGCTTGGTGAGAAAACGCCCGCCCTCGTCACGCTCGTTGTGTTCATGGCAGGCCGCCAGCGGCGTGTCGATGCCGAAGTGCTGCAGCAGACGGATCGAATGACGGGTATCTTCCGCCGCGATCAGGGCCACGTCCGCCAGCACCTTCAGCGCCCGGGCACTCATGTCGTCGAGGTTGCCGATAGGGGTTGCGACCACATACAGCGTCCCCACCGTGGATTTCGAAGCCCCTGCCACATCAGTCACTGCGCACACCTGTCGTTCGGATCAAAGGCGCCATTGTAGCCCGAGCGCCTGCAACAGGGCGCAAAGAACTTCGCCGACGACCGATGGCAGGCCTCCTATAGTGAAGGATCGACACGGCAACATCGCGCCCCGGCCAGCGCTTGGGTACAATTGCCGGCCACCTTGATCGAGTAACAGGACCTTTACATGATCGCTTGCCTGCGGCTGTTCACAGCCCTCTGCCTTGCTGCCTTGCTGGCAGCCTGCGCCAGCTCGCCCTCATCCAGCCTGGGCGAACTGCCACGCACCCCGGACGCCAGCATCGAGCAACTGCTCGAAAAGGCTGCTTCCAGCAAGTCCGCGGAAGACGCCGCCCTGCTGCGCCTGAGCGCAGCCGACCTGGCCTACAGGCAGAAGGACTTCCCACGCGCCGCACGCATCCTCGAGCAGGTGCCGCTGGACACGCTCAAGCCGGCCCAGCAAGTGTTCGCCAGCACCCTCGGAGCCGAGCTGGCCATGAGCCGCAACCAGCCCAAGGCTGCCCTGGCTGCCCTGGCCCACCCCAGCCTGCAGCGCGTCGCCGAACTGCCGCAAGAACAGCAAGCGCGCACCTACAGCGTGCACGCGGCCGCCCTCGAAGCCGATGGCCAGGCCCTCGCCGCCGCGCAACAGCGCGTGCTGCTGGCCCCGCTGCTCAGCGGCCAGGCCGCCAGCGCCAACAATGACGCCATCTGGGCACTGGTCGCCTCGCTGCCGGCAGAGCAACTGCAGCAGCCAGGCAACGACCAGCCCCTTGCCGGCTGGACCAGCCTGGCCTTCGCGGTAAAAAGCGCCGGCACCCTGGAGCAGCAGCAAGCGGCGATCGACGCCTGGGTCAAGCAGCACCCGGACCACCCGGCCGCCCAGCAACTGCCGCTGGCTCTGACCAAGCTCAAGGAGCTGGCCAGCCAACCGCTGACCAAAATTGCCCTGCTGCTGCCTCAGGAAGGCCCGCTTGCCGGTGTTGCCCGCGCCCTGCGTGACGGCTTCATGGCTGCACACTTCCAGGCCCAGCAAGCCGGCCAGCAGGCGCCAGCCGTGCAGGTATTCGACAGCTCGCGCATCGGCTCGCTCGACGACTTCTATCGCCAGGCCCAGGCCGCAGGCGTACAGCTGGTCATCGGCCCGCTGGAAAAACCGCTGGTCAAGCAACTGGCTGCCAAGCCACAACTGCCGATCACCACCCTGGCCCTGAACTACGCCGACGCCGGCCAGAAGGCTCCACCGCAGCTGTTCCAGTTCGGCCTCGCTGCCGAAGACGAAGCCCGTGAAGTGGCCCGTCGCGCCCGCGCCGATGGCATGGTCCGCGCAGTTGCCCTGGTGCCGAGCGGCGAATGGGGCGATCGTGTGCTTGCCGCCTTCCGCCAGGACTGGGAAGGCAACGGTGGCACTCTGCTCGCCGCCGAACGCATCGCCCAGCCGGTCGCATTGGCCCAGCAGATTGCCGACCTGTTCCAGCTGCGCCAGAGCGAAGGCCGCGCCAAGAGCCTGCAGAGCACGGTAGGTGGCAGCATCGCCGCGCAGCCGTCGCGCCGCCAGGACATCGACTTCATCTTCCTCGCCTCGACCCCGCAACAGGCCCAGCAGATCAAGCCGACCCTGAACTTCCAGTACGCCGGTGACGTACCGGTCTACGCCACCTCGAACCTGTACAGCGCCAGTGGTGACGTCAACCAGTACAACGACATGAACGGTATCCGCTTCTGCGAAACCCCGTGGCTGCTCGATACCAGCAACAGCCTGCGCCAGCAGGTCGTGCAGCAATGGCCGCAAGCGGCAGGCAGCCTGGGCCGCCTGTATGCCATGGGCGTCGACGCCTACAGCCTGGCGCCGCGCCTGGGCCAGCTGAAAGCACTACCGGACAACCGCGTACTGGGCCTTTCGGGCAGCCTGAGCATGAACGCCAACCAGCGTGTCGAGCGCCAGCTACCTTGGGCCGAGTTCGTCGGTGGCCAGGTCCAGCGCCTGCCTGACACTCCTCGCTGATGGCAGCAGCGTCGCCCACCAGCGCCGGGCAGGCAGCGGAAAGCCAGGCCCTTGAATATCTTCAAGGGCAGGGCCTGCAACTGCTGGCGCGCAACTGGCGATGCAAAGGCGGTGAGCTTGATCTGGTCATGCTCGACGCCGATACAGTAGTATTCGTCGAAGTCCGCTACCGGTTGCACGCGGGCTTCGGTGGCGCCCTTGGCAGTATCGACGGGCGCAAGCAGAAACGGTTGGTGCTCGCCGCCAGCCTGTTCCTGCAGAAGGAGCCCCACTGGGGCAACCACCCCTGCCGCTTCGACGTAGTCGCCCTACAGGGCAGCCACCATGCAGGCAGACCGCTTCAATGGCTGAAAAACGCCTTCGAATGCTGAACCCATTCCGATTTTTTTGCTCTATGTTTCGCGGGCTGGTCGTTGTTGCGCGTAGCAAAGGCCACCGCCCCACTTAAGGTCACCAGATGGACATGCAATCCCGAATTCGCCGGCTATTCCAGGCCAGCATCGATACCAAGCAACAGGCAATGGACATCCTGGCACCGCACATCGAGCAGGCCAGCCTGGTCATGGTCAACGCGCTGCTCAACGAGGGCAAGATGCTCGCCTGTGGCAACGGCGGCTCGGCCGGCGATGCCCAGCACTTTTCCTCCGAGCTGCTCAACCGCTTCGAGCGCGAACGCCCGAGCCTGCCGGCCATCGCGCTGACCACCGACAGCTCGACCTTGACCTCGATCGCCAACGACTACAGCTACAACGAAGTCTTTTCCAAGCAGATCCGCGCGCTGGGCCAGCCCGGTGACGTTCTGCTGGCGATCTCCACCAGCGGCAACTCGGCCAACGTGATCCAGGCGATCCAGGCCGCACATGACCGCGAAATGATTGTCGTAGCATTGACTGGTCGCGATGGCGGCGGCATGGCTTCGCTGCTGCTGCCCGAAGACGTGGAAATCCGCGTACCTTCGACGGTTACCGCGCGTATCCAGGAAGTCCACCTGCTGGCGATCCACTGCCTGTGTGATCTGATCGACAGCCAACTGTTCGGGAGTGAAGAATGACCCCTATGCGCCTCGGCCTTATGGCCCTGACACTGTGCCTGAGCGTCACTGGTTGCAGCTCGGTACTGACCTCTACCCGCAATTCGCCGATCGAGGACGATCGCGGAACGCGCACCATCGGCAGCAAGATCGACGACTCGCTGATCGAAACCAAGGCTTCGGTCAACATCGCCAAGGCCAGCCCTGACCTGGACAAAGGTTCGCACATCGTTGTCAGCAGCTACAACGGCATCGTCCTGCTGGCCGGCCAGACACCGCGCGCCGACCTCAAGAGCCTCGCCGAGCAGACTGCCAGCCAGGTACAGCGCGTCAAGAAAGTGCACAACGAGCTGCAGGTGATGCAACCCTCCTCCATCCTGGCGCGCAACAACGACGCCTGGCTGACCACCAAGATCAAGACCCAGATGCTGACCGACAATGCCGTGCCCAGCTCGCGCATCAAGGTGATTACTGAGAATGGCATCGTTTACCTGCTCGGCCTGGTGACCCAGCAGGAGGCCAACTCGGCCACTGCCGTGGTACAGGGCGTGTCGGGTGTGCAGAAGATCGTCAAGCTGTTCGAGTACATCGACTGATTCACTGATTGCCTGCACCGGCCTCTTCGCGGGTAAACCCGCCCCCACAGGGATCTCACAGCTTTCGAGACTTGTTGTATTCCTGTGGGAGCGGGTTTACCCGCGAAAAGGCCAGCACAGGCGACAACACTGCCCCACCCTTCAGAAATCCAGGAAACACCGCATGAAAAAGCTTCTGCTGCCTGCCCTGCTGTTCGGCACTTTCGCCACCCTGGCCGGCTGCTCTACACCAAGCCTGATCACCCTCAACGATGGCCGTGAAATCCAGGCCGTCGACGTACCGAAGTTCGACCGTGACGCCGGCTTCTATGAGTTCCAGCAACTCGACGGCAAGCGTACCCGCATCAACAAGGACCAGGTACGTACCATCAGCGACCTGTAAGCAGGGCTGGCGTAATTAAAAAAAGGCGATCCGGTTGGATCGCCTTTTTTATTACTTGACCACTTTCAGACTTGGTCGACCAGTCGGGCGTGGCGGCTGGCCACCACCCTCTGGCGGGCCATCGTCATCCGGCTGCACTTCATCATCTTCCTGCTCATCGTCATCCATCATGGACGACTCCAGCTCGAAGACCATACCCTGGCCATTCTCGCGGGCGTAAATACCCAGAATGGCACCAACCGGCACGTACAGCGAGTGAGCCACGCCACCGAAGCGGCCCTCGAAGCTGACCGCGTCGTTGTCCATGTGCAGGCTGCGCACGGCACTTGGCGAGATGTTCAAGACGATCTGGCCATCACTGGCGAAACCGTCCGGCACCTGGACCTTCGGGAATTCGGCATTGACCAGCATATGGGGCGTGCAATCGTTGTCGACGATCCACTCGTACAGTGCTCGAACCAGATAGGGGCGACTGGAGTTCATCAACGGCTCCTTAAAGCTTGCGCATTTCACGTTCTACAGAGGACAGGCTCGCCTGGAAAGGCTCGCGGGCGAACTGCCGCTCCATGTAATCCAGCAGCGGCTTGGCTTGCCGCGGCAACTCGATACCCAACACCGGCAGACGCCAGAGGATGGGCAGTAGACAACAATCGACCAGGCTTTGCTCCTCACTCATGAAGCAGGCGTACTCGCCGAACAACGGCGAGACCCCGGTCAGGCTCTCACGCAATGCCTTGCGCGCTTCGGTTCGGGCAGCCTCGCTACTGCGCGGATCGAGCACGGTATCGGCCAGGGAGCACCAGTCGCGCTGGATGCGGTGCATCAGCAAGCGACTGTTCCCCCGCGCAACCGGGTACACCGGCATTAGCGGCGGATGTGGATAACGCTCCTCGAGGTACTCCATCACCACGGTCGATTCATACAGCGCCAGGTCACGGTCGACCAGGGTCGGCACGCTGCCGTAAGGATTCACCTCGACCAGCTTGGGCGGCAGTCGACCGGGATCGACATCGATGACCTGCACGCTGATGCCCTTCTCGGCCAGCACGAGGCGTACCCGATGAGAATAGTGATCAGCGGGGTCGGAATAGCAGGCTAACCTGTTGGTTGCGCCCATGTAGCGCCTCCTCGTACGGGATGCTTGTAAAACTGTAAATGAAAACGCGCCCGTGGTGACCTGGCAGATCTGCCAGGCCACCACGGGCGCGTTCAACAACCAGAAACTACTGCGTGATCAGTGCACGTCCTTCCAGTATTCACGCTTGAGCAAGTAGGCGAATACGAAGAAGAAAGCCAGGTACAGCAACACATAGGTACCGATGCGCTGGCTTTCCAGTTTGACCGGGTTGGCCGAATAGGCCAGGAAGGTCACCAGGTTCTTGACCTTCTCGTCGAACTGCTCGGTCGTCAGGGTACCGGAATTCGGCGTAATGGTCAGCTGGTCGCAGGCTTCATGAGTCAGCGGGCTACCAGTCAGTGGGTCGAATTGCTTCTTGCCATCGGTCACGGTCTGCACCTGCTTGCAGCCAACCACCTGGTTGCCCTGCAAGCCGACCAGCACGTTAGGCATGCCGACGTTCGGGAACACCTTGTTGTTCACCCCATAAGGCCGTGACGGGTCCTCATAGAAACTGCGCAGGTAGGTGTACAACCAGTCGGTGCCACGCACACGGGCCACCAGGGTCAGGTCGGGCGGTGCGGCGCCGAACCAGGTCTTGGCGTCACTGGGCTTCATGCCGATCTGCATGTGGTCACCGATCTTGGCACCGGTGAACACCAGCTTCTCGAGCATCAGCTCGTGGGGGATGCCCAGGTCATCGGCAACCCGCTCGTAACGCTGGAACTTCGCACTGTGGCAGCCCATGCAATAGTTGGCAAAGGTACGCGCACCGTCCTGCATGGCGGCCTTGTCGCTCAGGTCGATGTCGACCTTGTCCAGCTCCAGGCCCGTTTCGGCCGCGAAGGAAAAGGCAGGCATCACTGCCAGCAAAAATACTGCAATCAACTTTTTCATCAGCCAGTCACCCTTTCCGGAACCGGTTTGGTCTTCTCGAGCCTTGTGTAGAACGGCATCAGCAGGAAGTAGGCGAAGTACAACACCGTGCACACCTGCGACAGCAAGGTACGCCCAGGTGTCGGCGCCAGCACGCCCAGTATGCCGAGGATGACGAAGGCCACGCAGAACACCAGCAGGAAGAGCTTGCTGATCCAGCCCTTGTAGCGCATGGAGCGGACCGGGCTGCGGTCGAGCCAGGGCAGGACGAACAACACGGCAATGGCCGCACCCATGGCGATGACGCCCATCAGCTTGTCAGGCACCGCACGCAGGATCGCGTAGAACGGCGTGAAGTACCACACCGGCGCAATGTGCTCGGGGGTCTTGAAGGCGTTCGCCTGCTCGAAGTTAGGTTTCTCCAGGAAGTAACCACCCATTTCCGGGAAGAAGAACACCACGGCGCAGAACACGAACAGGAAC
This sequence comes from Pseudomonas sp. 13159349, assembly GCF_013305685.1. Lineage (NCBI taxonomy): Bacteria > Pseudomonadati > Pseudomonadota > Gammaproteobacteria > Pseudomonadales > Pseudomonadaceae > Pseudomonas > Pseudomonas sp. 13159349. Next base: position 4,929,797 of record NZ_CP045553.1, read on the forward strand.
ACCACCACGCCGACAATATCCTTGACGGTGTAGTACGGGTGGAACGGGATACCGTCCAGCGGGATACCGTTTTCGTCCTTTTTCTTCTTGATGTCGACGCCATCGGGGTTGTTCGAACCCACTTCGTGAAGGGCGAGGATGTGCAGGACCACCAGGCCGAGAATCACGATCGGCAAGGCAACCACGTGCAGGGCGAAGAAGCGGTTCAGAGTGATACCCGAGATCAGGTAGTCACCACGGATCCACTGGGTAAGGTCGCCACCGATCACCGGAATGGCACCGAACAGCGAGATGATCACCTGGGCACCCCAGTACGACATCTGGCCCCACGGCAGCAGGTAGCCCATGAAGGCTTCGGCCATCAGCGCCAGGTAGATCAGCATGCCGAACAGCCACACCAGTTCACGCGGCTTCTGGTAGGAACCGTAGAGCAGGCCGCGGAACATGTGCAGGTAGACGACGATGAAGAACGCCGATGCACCGGTGGAGTGCAGGTAGCGCAGGATCCAGCCGTATTCCACATCGCGCATGATGTACTCGACCGAGGCGAACGCCTCTTCTGCCGAGGGTGTGAAGCTCATGGTCAGCCACACACCGGTGACGATCTGGTTGACCAGTACCAGCAACGCCAGCGAGCCGAAGAAGTACAGGAAGTTGAAGTTCTTGGGTGCGTAATACTTGCTCAGGTGGTCTTCCCACATCTTGGTCGCGGGGAAGCGAGCATCAATCCAGTCCATGAACTTGCTCATCATGCGTTCTCCTGGTCAACGCCGATGACGACGATCTCGTCCGACTCGTAAGAGTGCGGTGGCACGGGCAGGTTGAGTGGCGCCGGCTGCGACTTGTAGACACGGCCGGCCAGGTCGTAGTGGGAACCGTGGCACGGGCAGAAATAGCCACCTACCCATTTCGGGCCAAGGTCAGCGGGTGCGACTTCCGGGCGGAAGGTGGGCGAGCAGCCCAGGTGTGTGCACAGGCCAACAAGGATGAGGATTTCCGGCTTGATCGAACGAACCTGCGGATCGACGTAGGTGGGCTGCACCGAGGCCTTGGACTCGGGGTCAGCCAGATCACCTACGACCTTTTTCAGGTTACCGAGGATCTCGTCCGTTCGCCGCACGATGAACACTGGTTGACCGCGCCACTCGGCCACCATCTGCTGGCCGGCCTCGACCTTGGCGATATTGACCTTCACCGGTGCACCCGCGGCTTTCGCCTTGGCACTGGGAAACCATGACCCCACGAACGGTACCGCAGCCCCCACTGCCCCCGCCGCCCCGACTACGGATGTCGCGGCTACGAGGAAGCGGCGCCGGCCTGCGTTGACGCCGTCATTGCTCATTCAGTCCTCTCCCATCAGCTTGCTTGACCAGTTGGACCTGGCCTGTACTTAGGTAATGTCTGTGCACTAAAAATTGGCCGCCATGGTAAGAAACAAATCCACACACTGACAAGGTGATTACCCGGGGAACGGGCTACAACCCTCGCTTTGCTTGATCTGCGTCTATGCGGCAAGTCGTCACGGACATGCTGACAGGTTAGTTCAAGACATAAAAAAAGCCCGGTTCCAAAGAACCGGGCTTTTTTCGACTGCCGAAGCGGTATTAACGCTTGGAGTACTGAGGACGCTTACGCGCTTTACGCAGACCCACTTTCTTACGCTCGACTTCACGAGCGTCGCGGGTGACGTAGCCAGCACGACGCAGAGCGCCACGCAGGGTTTCGTCGTATTCCATCAGAGCGCGGGTGATACCGTGACGGATCGCACCGGCTTGACCGCTGACACCACCACCGGAAACGGTGACGTAGATGTCGAACTTCTCAACGGTTTCGGTCAGCTCGAGCGGCTGACGAACAACCATGCGAGCGGTTTCGCGACCGAAGAACACGTCCAGAGAACGGTTGTTGATGGAAATGTTACCAGTACCCGGACGCAGGAATACGCGAGCGGTTGCGGTCTTGCGACGGCCAGTGCCGTAGTTTTGAGTCGCCGACATAATGAACTATCCCGTTAGATCTTCAGTTCTTGAGGCTGCTGAGCAGTGTGTGGGTGAGCAGCACCCGCGTACACTTTCAGCTTGCGGTACATGTCGCGACCCAGCGGGTTCTTCGGCAGCATGCCTTTGACCGCAGTTTCGATAACACGCTCAGGGGCCTTGGCGATCAACTTCTCGAAGTTGATTTCCTTGATACCGCCCGGGAAACCGGAGTGGGAGTAGTACATCTTGTCGGAAGACTTGGCACCAGTCACACGAACCTGCTCGGCGTTGATAACGACGATGTAGTCGCCGGTGTCAACGTGAGGGGTGTATTCTGGCTTGTGTTTGCCACGCAGACGGCTAGCGATTTCGGTAGCCAGACGACCCAGGGTCTGGCCAGCGGCGTCGACTACGAACCACTCGCGCTTTACTGTTTCCGGTTTAGCAGTAAAAGTTTTCATTCTCTAAAGCCTCAGAGGCCGCCCAGCGAAAAATAGACGGCGAATCTTACTGGATAGTGCACAGCTTGCCAAGGGCAAGCGCGCAGCCGAACGCTGACGCTTTTGGGGGCTCGGGTCAGGCACGCCAATGTTCGACGGGGTTCTTCCTGCGTGGTGGTGCATCACTTCCGCCACACGGAGAGGTGCCGAATTATCCAGATTGCGCGAAAAATTTCAACCTGCTTTGATGGGCTTCTTTGCCAAGGAGTGTCTATCCGATGGAATACCGCCAGCTTGGCCGTACCGACCTCAATGTCAGCGCCCTGTGCCTTGGAACCATGACCTGGGGCGAACAGAACAGTCAGGCCGAGGCCTTCGAGCAGATTGCCCGGGCCAAGGCCGCCGGGGTCAACTTCATCGACACCGCCGAAATGTACCCGGTGCCGCCCCGCCCCGAAACCTACGCCGCCACCGAGCGCATCATAGGCAACTGGTTCCGTGACAATGGCGATCGCGACGACTGGGTGCTGGCCAGCAAGGTCGCCGGCCCCGGCAACGGCATCAGCCACATTCGCGACGGCCAGCTCAAGCACAACCGCCAGCATATCGTCGCGGCGCTGGACGAGAGTCTCAAGCGCCTGCAGACCGACCGCATCGACCTGTACCAGCTGCACTGGCCCGAGCGCAGCACCAACTTCTTCGGCAAGCTGGGCTACCAGCATTTGCCACAGGACCACTTCACCCCGCTGGAAGAAACCCTCGAAGTGCTCGACGAGCAGGTACGCGCGGGCAAGATCCGCCACATCGGCCTGTCCAACGAAACGCCGTGGGGCACCATGAAGTTCCTGCAACTGGCTGAAAGCCGCGGCTGGCCGCGAGCGGTATCAATCCAGAACCCTTACAACCTGCTCAACCGCAGCTTCGAGGTGGGCCTTGCGGAAGTGGCCATCCGCGAGCAATGCGGCCTGCTGGCCTATTCGCCGCTGGCGTTCGGCATGCTCTCCGGCAAATACGAGAACGGCGCACGCCCGGAAAACGCACGCCTGACCCTGTTCAGCCGCTTTGCCCGCTATTCCAACCCACAGACCGTGGCGGCCTGCAGCCGCTATGTGCAGCTGGCCCGCGAGCACGGCCTGGACCCGGCGCAGATGGCCCTGGCGTTCGTTACCCGGCAGCCGTTCGTGACCAGCAATATCATTGGCGCGACCAGCCTCGAACAGCTGGACAGCAACCTTGCCAGCCTCGAGCTGAGCCTGAGTGATGAACTGCTGGCGGCGATCGAGGCGATTCACCAGGAGCAACCGAACCCGGCGCCTTGAGCCGGACCCTGTGCCCACTTCGAGGCCTGTGGGACACCTGCAGGAGCAGCCCTTGTGCTGCGAAGAGGTCTGTATGGCTGAAGGTTGCCTGTGGCAGTAATGGCCTCTTCGCAGCACAAGGCTGCTCCTACCGGTTGGCGCTGCCCCTCTGCTGCACAGGCTAGACACAATCGCCAAAAAATAAGACGATCCAGCCGGTGATTGACCACTCTACCCTATAAGAACAATGACAATGATGTTTACCCAACCCTCCGCGTCGCTGCGGCGCGTCAGCATCCTGGCCATTGACAAGGTGTTCGCTTCGACCTTGATGCAGGCCAAGGATTTCTTCCACCTCGCCAGCTTGCGCTACAGCAAGCAACTGGGCCTGGGCCTGCAGCCCATGTTCGAGATTCGCCTGGTGAGCCCGGACGGCCAGCCCGTGGACAGCTTCAGCAATGTGCAGTTGCCAGTCGAAGGCGGCCTTGACGACGCAGACGTGATCATCCTTCCGGCCTTCTGGGATGACTTCGACAACCTGCTGCAACGTTATCCACAGGTACTGCCTTGGCTGCGTGAACAGCATGCCCGTGGCTCGGTGCTGTGCGCCGAGGCCAGTGGCGTATTCTGGCTGGCCGAGTCCGGCCTGCTCGATGGCAAGGAAGCGACCACCTACTGGCGCTTCTTCAACAGCTTTGCCGAACGCTTCCCGAAGATCCGGCTGAACCAGGACAAGCATCTGACTGATGCAGACAACCTCTATTGCGCCGGCGGGACCACTTCAGCCTGCGACCTGTACATCTACCTGATCGAACGCTTCTGCGGCGCCAACGTGGCCCGCGCCGTGTCCCGCGACATCCTCTACGAAGTGCAGCGCAATTACACCCCGGGACGCATGGGCTTTGGCGGGCAGAAGCTGCACCAGGACCTGATCATCCTGCAGATACAGCACTGGCTGGAAGAACACTTCGCCGACAAGTTCCGCTTCGAGGACGTGGCTCGCAACCACGGCATGAGTATTCGCAATTTCATGCGGCGTTTCCAGAGCGCTACGGGTGACAAGCCGCTGCACTACCTGCAACGGTTGAGGATCGAGACGGCCAAGGGCTTGTTGTCGAGCACGCGCAAGAGCATCAAGACCATCAGTTATGAGGTGGGCTATGACGATGCCAGTTTCTTTGCGCGGCTGTTTCGTCAGCATACCGAGCTGTCGCCGAACCAGTATCGGCAGCAGTTCATGCAGGAGGCTTGAGGCCTTCTGGGGCTGCTTTGCAGCCCTTTCGCGACACAAGGCCGCTCCTACATGGAATCGCGTGATCCTGTAGGAGCGGCCTTGTGTCGCAAAAGGGCCGCAAAGCGGCCCCGGCAATTTCAGGGCTTGTGCGCCCGCGCCAGGAACTCGTGCGACTGCATCTCCAGCAAGCGGCTCAGGGTACGCTGGAACTCGAAGGCCAAGCGCCCACCGGTATACAGGTCCTTCAGCTCCACCTCGGCCGAGATGATCAGCTTGACGTTGCGGTCGTAGAACTCGTCCACCATGTTGATGAAGCGGCGGGCGATGTCGTCGGTGGTGACGCCCATCTGCTCCACGTTGCTCAACAGCACGGCATGGAAGATCTTGCCCAGTTCGATGTAGTCGTTCTGGCTACGAGGGCCGTCGCACAGCGCGCGGAAGTCGAACCAGGCCACATCGTCACAGGTCAGCAGGGCCTGGATCGGGCGATTCTCGATCATCAGCACGTCGTTCTCGACCGCCTGGGTGCACTCAGGAGTCAAGGCCTTGAAGCTGGCGCGCAGGCTCTGGTGCGCCGCCTCATCGAGCGGGTAGTGGTACAGTTCGGCCTGCTCGAGGTGACGCAGACGATAGTCGACCCCGCTGTCGACGTTCACCACGTCGGTGTACTGCTTGATCATGGCGATGGCCGGCAGGAAGCGCGCGCGCTGCAGGCCGTCCTTGTACAGGCCGTCAGGCACGATGTTGGAGGTAGCCACCAGCGATACGCCGTTCTTGAACAACTCTTCCATCAGGGTGCCGAGAATCATCGCGTCGGTAATGTCCGACACGAAGAATTCGTCGAAACAGATGACCTTGGCTTCTTCGCTGAAGCGCTTGGCAATGATGGTCAGCGGGTTCTTCTCGCCCTTGAGGGTTTTCATTTCCTCGTGCACACGCTTCATGAAGCGGTGGAAGTGCGTGCGCATCTTCTGCTTGAACGGCAGCGCCTCGAAGAAGGTATCGACCAGATAGGTCTTGCCGCGCCCTACCCCACCCCAGAAGTACAGGCCCTTGACGGGGGTCTGCTCCTTCTTGCCGAACAGCTTGCCGAACACGCCCGGCTTGTTGTTCTGCGCGTGTACCAGGTCATCGTACAGGCGCTGCAGGTGACGCACCGCAGTTTCCTGCGCCGCGTCATGGAAGAAGTCGGGACGTTTCAGATCTGCTTGATATCGTTCTAGGGGCGTCATGATTCGTTAGCGAGGCAACAAAAAACGGGCCGTCACTGTAGCGACAGGCCCGCTTAATGGCAATCAGTCTGTGGGAGCGGGCGTGCCCGCGAACACCGGCAAAGCCGGTGCCATGCAACGCGGCGCCTGTTTCGCGGGCACGCCCGCTCCCACAGTTTCACCATCTTCAGTCCGGTTGTGGCGCAAGCGCTGCACGCAGGCTTTCGATGGCCGAATCACGGGCTTCGGCGCTGTCGAACTGCGGCCCGTCGGCAACCTGTTCACCGTTCAGCCACAGACCGAAACCCAGGCCTTCGACGCGTACATCCGCCTCGCCACCTTGCTGCAGCTGCTTGCTCACGGCGCCGGCGCTCTTGCCGTCGGCGAAGCTGCGCGACAGCAGCAGTTGCTCGCCATCAGCGGCAAGCAGACGGAAGCGGAAGCTGCCGTCTTCATCGCGGAAACTGACGAAACGCGCACTCTTGGCGGCCTTCTTCTTCACTTCGGTGCTGGCCTGCACGCTGCTACGGAACGAACGCAGGCCAACGGCCTCGCGCAGCTGCTCGAGGAATGGCGTGGCGATCTTGCGAGCCTTGGCAGCGCCGGCCAGCAGGATGTCTTCCAGGTCCGCCGGACGGGCGATCAGCTGGTGGTAGTACTCGCGCTTCTCGGCCAGCTGGCCGTCCAGCAGCTGGAACAGCCGCTGCTTGGCCTCGCCCCAGCCCAGGCCCTGCAGCAGCTCGTCACGGAACTCCGCGCACTGCGCCGGCGTAGAGAAGGCCTGGAACAGGGTGAACAGGTGCGCGTTGTCCGGGTCTTTGGCTTCGCCAGGCGCACGCGAGTCGGTGACGATGCGCGAGATGGCGTCTTTCATCTCCTTGGCGCTGGTGAATAGCGGGATGGTGTTGTCGTAGCTCTTGGACATCTTGCGCCCGTCCAGGCCCGGCAGGGTCGCCACGCTCTCCTCGATCACCGCTTCCGGCAGGGCGAAGAAGTCCTTGCCCTGGCCGAACAGGTGGTTGAAGCGCTGACCGATGTCGCGGGCCATTTCCACGTGCTGGATCTGGTCACGACCGACCGGCACCTTGTTGGCATTGAACATCAGGATGTCCGCAGCCATCAGCACCGGGTAGCTGTACAGGCCCATGGTCACGCCGGCATCCGGGTCTTCGCCATTTTCCAGGTTCTTGTCCACCGAGGCCTTGTAGGCGTGTGCACGGTTGAGCAGGCCCTTGGCGCTGACGCAGGTCAGCAGCCAGGTCAGCTCGGGGATTTCCGGGATATCGGACTGGCGGTAGAAGGTCACCTTGTCCGCATCGAGACCGCCGGCCAGCCAGGTGGCGGCGATTTCCAGGCGCGAACGCTGGATGCGCAGCGGGTCGTCGCACTTGATCAGGGCGTGGTAGTCGGCCAGGAAGTAGAACGAGTCGACACCGGGCTGCTGGCTGGCACGGATCGCCGGGCGGATGGCGCCGGCGTAGTTGCCCAGGTGCGGAGTGCCGGTGGTGGTGATACCGGTGAGAATGCGCGTGGTCATGGGTGTTCGCTTATTCAGGCTTGGCTCAGTTCGAAAGGCGCGGCAGCAGCAGATCCTTCAGATCGGTCAGCTTGCCATGGAAGAAGTGTCCGCATTCTGCCACTTTCAGCAGCTCATGGGGGCGCGACAGGCTGTCGGACCAATCGTAAACCAGCTGCGGCGCGACGACTTCGTCGGCGTCCGGCTGCACCACGGTGATCGGGCAGCGCTGCGGCAGCGGGAACTCCGCCGTCAGGCGCATGACCGCCGGGGCGATCATGAACAGCTGTTGCAGCTCTACTCCGGCAGCTTCCAGGCGGCCGGCCAGGCTGGTGGCGACGAAGCCGCCGAACGAGAAACCCATCAGCACCAGCGGCAGGCCCAGGTGCTTTTCGCGCAGCCAGGCCGCAGCGGCCTCGGCATCGGCCACTTCGCCAGCACCCATGTCATGACTGCCGGCGCTCTGCCCGACGCCACGGTAGTTGAAACGCAGGGTCACATAGCCGGCGTCACGGGCGGTGCGCTGCAGGGTCGAGACCACCTTGTTGAGCATGGTGCCGCCCTGGACCGGGTTGGGGTGGCAGATCAGCACCACGCCACGGGCATTGGCCACGTCCAGGTACAAGGCTTCCAGCTGGCCGCTGGGGCCATCGATGAACAAGGGGGTTTCGCGGACAAGCAAGGCACTACTCCGTGACCTCGGGAGGGGTCGATTCGTCTAGATGAGGAATTCTGTTCTGATTTGCGATCGCTCGCGGTATACAGCGCAGGTCTGAGCCGTTAACGTAAAGCAAAGCCGTTTATAGAGGAAGGACTCGTGGAACTCTCGCTCCTTGTTTGGTTGTTGCCGACCCTGGCCCTGGTCATCGGCGTGGTGGTTGGGTTCGTCGTCGCTCGCCTGCTGCCCAATGCCGCGCCGAGCAGCACCCAGCGTCAACTGGATGATATCCAGAAGCGCTTCGACAGCTATCAGAACGAAGTGGTTACTCATTTCAACAGCACGGCCGTGCTGGTCAAGAAACTGACCCAAAGCTATCAGGACGTGCAGGACCACCTGGCCGAAGGCGCCAACAGCCTGGCCCTGGACGACGTCACTCGCCAACGCTTGCTGGCAGCCCTGCACTCCGAGGCAGCGCAAGGCCCACGCGACCGTTTGACCCCGCCGAAGGACGCCGAAGTGCCACGCGACTACGCGCCGAAAGCACCGAACTCGCCGGGCATGCTTGACGAGAGCTACGGGCTGAAGCGCTGATCTGCAGAAAATGACAAAGGCCTCGCAAGAGGCCTTTTTCATGGGCTGGATTCATTGGCCTCTTCGCGGGTGAACCCGCTCCCACAGGGGCGGCGCAGGTTTCAAATACTGCGCCTGACCTGTAGGAGCGGGTTTACCCACGAAGAGGTCAGCCCAGGCAACCTAGCTGCAGGCCTGCAATGCCTGCTCGACATCCGCCAGCAGGTCCTCCAAGTCCTCCAGCCCCACCGACAGGCGCACCAGCCCCTCCGATATCCCGTGATGCGCCCGCTCCTTCGCGGTATAGCTGGAGTGCGTCATGCTCGCCGGATGCTGCGCCAGCGACTCGGCATCGCCCAGGCTCACCGCCCGCGCAAACAGTTGCAGAGCATTCATGAACCTGCGCCCGGCCTCGATCCCCCCCTTGAGCTCGAAGGCGATCATCCCGCCCGGCAAACGCATCTGCCGCTGCGCCAGCTCGTACTGGGCAAACGACGGCAAACCTGGGTAGTGAATCAGCTCCACCTGCGGCTGCCGAGCCAGAAGCTCCGCCACCTGCTGGGCATTGGCGCAATGTCGGTCCATGCGCAGGGCCAAGGTCTTGATACCGCGCATCAGCAGCGCCGCATCGTGGGGTGACAGCACCGCCCCGGTCATGTCCTTCAGCCCTTCCAGGCGAATGCGGTCGACCAGCGCCTTGCGCCCCACCACCAGACCGGCAGTGATATCGCCGTGGCCACTCAGGTACTTGGTCGCCGAATGCACCACCAGGTCCGCTCCCAGCTCCAGCGGCCGCTGCAGGTAGGGCGTGCAGTAGGTGTTGTCGACCACGACATGCACATCATGCCCGCGCACCGCCTGGGCCACCGCGGCGATATCCACCAGCTGCATGTTGGGGTTGGCCGGCGTTTCGAAGTAGATCATCCGCGTCTTGCTGTTGATCGCCGCTTTCAGGGCCTTGGCATCGTTCAGGTCGACATGGCGGATCTTCACCCCGAATTCACCAATGCCATGGTGCAGGAAAGCAAAAGTGCAGCCGTACAATGTGCGCCCGACGATCAGCTCATCACCAGGGCGCAACAGGGTCCAGATCGTCGAGGTGATGGCCCCCATGCCCGACGCCAATGCCAGCCCCGCCTCGCCGCCCTCCAGCGAGGCCATGCGCTGCTCCAGCAGAGCCAAGGTAGGGTTGGAAATGCGGCTGTAGAAATGCCCCGGCTCCTCCCCGGCGAAGCAAGCAGCACCGTATTCGACTGTGGGGAAGGCATAGGTAGCGGTCTGGTACACCGGCGGCACCAGGGCGCCATTGTGGGAAAGCGGATCGTAGCCATGGTGAATGGCCCGCGTGGAAAAACCGGTGTTGTTATGGGAGTCGCGCATGGCAACAGCCTCTTGTGGTTTGCTATAAGCTTATGCCACCGAGCTGCCCGATTTTTTCCAAAATGGCCCACGCATACGCGTACTTGTTGGAATAAAAACAATAATTACCGGACCAGGAGGGCAAAACATGCCTTCACGCCTCGACCGCACCGACCGCGCCCTGCTCGCTGCCCTGCAGGACAATGCCCGCCTCACCGTTGCCGAACTTGCCGACCAGGTAGCGCTAACAACCTCGCCGTGCTGGCGGCGGGTCAAGTTGCTGGAGGACAACGGCTACATCACCGGCTACCAGGCCATCCTCTCGCCCAAGTCGCTGGGATTTGGCGTGACCGCGTTCGTCAGCATCATGATGGACTCGCACACCAAGGACATGGCGCTGGCGTTCGAGCAGCGGTTGATGGAGATTCCCGAGATCGTTGCCTGCCACAACATTTCCGGGAGGTATGATTTTCTGCTGGAGATCCTGGCGCGGGACCTGGAGTCGTTCGGCGAATTCACCCGCGAAGTGCTGCAGCGGTTACCGGGGGTGAAGGAGATCTATTCGAGTTTTTCGTACAAAGCGGTGAAGGAAAAACGGGTGATAACGGTGTCGGAAAAACATATCTAGGACAGGTCTTTCAGCACGCCAGGAACGGTCCTACTGATTACCGAACCGCAGCCGACATACAGCGAGTTACATTTACGGAAAGCTAGCCCATGTAGCGATCAGGAGAACCTACATGGCTAAAGACAACGCATATTATCTCGATGAAGCGCTATACATCAGTGCGCAGCCACCAACGGGCATTGAGCTGCATTATATTGGCGGTGGTGGTGGGCCGGGGGGAGGTGGCTGGGGGCTTAGCGACGGGTATCCTCGCGGGACCAGTCCAACCAAAAGCGATATTGCACGCGTAATTTCCACTCGAAAGGTGTTCGCAGAGGAATACCATGTCATTGAAAAAGATTATTTGGAAAAATACCGTCAAGAGACGAACCAGCTGCCAAGCACAATTGCAGCATTGAAGTCCCAAATAAAAGCGGAAGCGAGCCAGGCAGGCGCCCCTCTGACAGCGGCATCAGCCGAGCAGGTCATTCTCACCACACGCATCAATCAGATGCGTGATCTTTATCTACAGATCCTGCCCGACGCCAACAGTTATTTCGGTGCACCCGCGTTCTATAAACGCGGTGATTCAATGATGAGCCGATTTCTCGACCCGGGCTTTTTCGCCGCAACAACGGGTGAAGAACTGGGGGCAGAATGGGGCGCCAAACTGCACAGTTCATGGGATGGCGCCTATCGCCTGCATCTTGAAGCACTCAAGATTCAGGCACTGGCAGATGACCTGGAAAGCCTGGCAACACAAGTGGATCAGGATGAGCTGAGTCATCAGCCGATGGACTTGTCGCAGGCCATTGCCCGAAGAACAGCGCAAATCCATGCAGAGCGGCAAATTCATTTCAACTGCTTGCCCAGTGTTATTCAGCACGAGTTGGGGCAGACAGTCATTGACGACGCACTCTCGCTCGTTCAGGCACTCAGTGCTTATCTAGCCACTGCTGTTGCCCTGATCCAGGGCAAACAATCGCAAATCCCGTCATACCCGGACCAAAACCCTCAAATCAACGGCCCTCTGTCAAAGCCGCAACTCGAAGGGCTTCTGCACCTCGTGGATGAGCAGCGGTTACGGCGTGCCGGTCCACGCTGGAAGGAGTATCACCAGGCGCTTGCTCTGACCGAATCGATCCGGTTTCTGGGTGTCTACACAAGTGCCACGCAAAACCTGGTGCAGCGCGCCGTTGAGGTAGAGAGCCTGCAAGGGCAACTCGCCGCACAAGAAGAAGCTGCGCGCCAGCAGGCCGAAGCTGAGCGCTCGGCGGCGGAAGCCGAGCAACAATGGCAGGAGGCTATACGCCAGCGCGTGCGCTATAACCACCAGGCGCAGCTTGCAGGATCAGCGCCAGCCGTAATCCCCATCGGCGCTGCAACCTTTGCAATTGCCGAAACATCGTACACAGCGTTGAGCAAAGCAATAACTTCGGCGATCAGTCGTCTGGTTGCTGTTTCTCTTCGCTCGCTTTCCGTTGGCACCCTCGCAATGGCCTGGCCATCGACACTGGGCAACAGCGAACGCCACTACCTCATCAGCACCCCACTATCCAGCCTGGTACCACCTGACGGGCCAGACATTGCCGCGTTGGCCGCAACATCCACCAGTATCGACTTACCGTATCTCATGGCAGGGGCCGAAAGCGAAGACACCCTGGACCTGTATGTGGTGCCAGGCGGCAAACCGGTAGCGGTTCGTGCAGCAACGTTCGACACGGAACGGCAGGTGTACAGCCTGGCGCTGGACAATCCTCAGCGGATTCTGACGTGGACACCTGCCAGTGCTCCGGGTGGTGAGCAAGGAAGTTCCACCAGCCTTCCGCAACTACCCCCAGGCACCATCGTCTATGCCGGTAGCAGCCTGAACCCTGTGAATAACGAACAGGAAGGCTACCCCGCGCTTGATCTGCTGGATCAGGAACGACTGATCATTACCTTCCCCATGGACTCGGGATTACCGCCTATTCTGGTGGTGTTCAAGAGTCCGCGATATGAGCCAGGTATTGTCATGGGCTCAGGGGCGGAGATCGATGGCATCTGGCTTGGGGACATAACCAGAGGGGCCGGAGCAAAAATCCCGACACAAATTGCAAATGCGCTGAGGGGAAGAGAGTTTCGAGACTTCGATGAGTTCAGAACCGCATTCTGGAAGGCGTTATCCGATACCCCAGAGCTTTCTAGCCAATTCAATGATGCAAACAAGAGTCTCATCGCCAAAGGGCGCGCGCCCAGAGCGCGTGACAAAGATCACCACAAAGGTCACGCAACCTTCATACTCCACCACGTGATTCCAATTTCCGAGAGCGGGGCTGTATACGACGTAGACAACTTAAGAGTAGTTACACCAGCGGCGCATCATGCCATTCACTATGGGGCCTCCGAATGACTCAAAAAGCCACGATCTCCGAATATACAGAACTTGACTTCTTGAATTTCATCAAATCAATAATCAACCCACCAGACAACATAAGCGATCAAGAACTTGATGCACAAATCATGGCATTCAAGACTCTGAGCGAACACCCCAACGGGTCAGACCTAATTTATTGGCCTGAAGCAGACGGCCTTGACACGCCTGAAGAAATTCTACGCATAATAAAAGAGTGGCGTGCAGCCAACGGCAAGCCAGGATTCAAACCAGAATGAATTCGACACCCCGCTCACGCGGGGTGTACCACCAAAGCGCAACTCAGTAAAAATTTCCAAACATCCACAGGAAGGCTGCGCCAAGCGCGTTTTGGGCAATGGCCGCAACGGTCGCCTATTTACCGACCAGTATCTCAAGGCCGCTGGCTTTGGCGGCTATAAATAGCAGGATAAAAAAACCCGCCGAGGCGGGTTTTTTCTTGCAGGGGCGCTTAGATCGCGCCACGCTGACGCAGCACGTCCAGCACCTGCTTCACGCCCTCATCCACGCTCGTGGCCTGGGTATCGATCACAAGGTCGGCATCCAGCGGCACATCGTACGGGAAGCTTTCGCCCGGGATGTTGTCGCCACCAGCAGCGTACAAGCCTTGCGGGTCACGCTCACGGCAGGCCAGCGGCGAGGCCTGGACGTAAACGGTCACCAGGCGCTCCTTGCCGATCAATGCCTTGGCCTGTTCCCGGCCTTCTGCATCCGGGGCCACGAACGCGGCCAGAGTCAGCAGACCGGCTTCGTTGAACTGGCGCGCCACATGGGCGGCGCGGCGCCAGTTCTCGGTGCGGCCGGCACGGTCCTGCGGCAAGCCCTTGTTCAGGTCATGGCGCAGGTTCTGGCCGTCGAGCACGTACACTGCACGGCCCATGTCGAACAGCTTGCGCTCCACGGCATAGGCCAGGGTGCTCTTGCCAGCGCCGGACAGGCCACTGAACAGCACGGTGGCAGGCTGCTGGCCGAAGCGCAGGGCGCGCTCTTCGGTGGCCACATGGCACAGCTTGCCATGATGGCCGGTGCTGCCGTGCGGCAGGACTGGCGGGGCGATGATCATGCCGGCGCCGACCGTGCCGTTGGTCAGCCGGTCGATGACGATGAACGCACCGGTGGTGCGGTTGCTTTCGTAACCGTCCAGGGCAATCGAGGCGTCCAGGGACACCTTGACGCGGCCGATCTCGTTCAGCTGCAGCGCGCTGGCAGCGCCCTGCTCCAGGGTGTTCACATCGACCTTGTGGGTGATGCTGGCAATCGAGCCCGGCACGTAGCTGGTGGCGCGCTTGATGTCGTATTTCTTGCCCGGGAGCATCGGCTCCTCGGCCATCCACACCAGCATGGCGTCGAACTGGTCGGTGACCGGCGGGACGTTGTCGGCATGCACCAGCAGATCGCCACGGGAGATGTCGATCTCGTCTTCCATGGTCAGGGTCACGGCCTGGCCGGGGCCTGCGTTTTCCAGCTCGCCTTCGTAGGTGACGATGGACTTGACGCGGCTGCTCTTGCCCGACGGCAGCACGACGATTTCGTCACCCTTGTGCACCACGCCGCTGGCGATGGTGCCGGCGAAACCGCGGAAGTTCAGGTTCGGGCGGTTGACGTACTGCACCGGGAAGCGCAGGTCGGTGAAGTTGCGGTCGGCCGACACTTCGACGGTTTCGAGGATTTCCATCAACGTCGGCCCGGCATACCACGGCGAACGCTCGCTGTGGTTGACCACGTTGTCGCCCTTGAGCGCCGACATCGGCACGAAGTGCAGGCTGCTCGGCACCAGGTTGATGGCTTCGGCGAACTTCAGGTAGTCGGCCTTGATCGATTCGAAAACGCCCTGATCGAAGCCCTTGAGGTCCATCTTGTTGACCGCGACCACGATGTGCTTGATGCCCAGCAACGAGGCAATGTAGCTGTGGCGGCGAGTCTGGGTCTGCACGCCGTAGCGGGCATCGACCAGGATGATCGCCAGGTCGCAGGTGGACGCGCCGGTAGCCATGTTGCGGGTGTACTGCTCGTGGCCCGGGGTGTCGGCAATGATGAACTTGCGCTTGGCGGTGGAGAAATAGCGGTAGGCGACATCGATGGTGATGCCCTGCTCGCGCTCGGCCTGCAGACCGTCGACCAGCAGCGCCAGGTCGACTTCCTCGCCGGTGGTGCCGACCTTTTTCGAATCGCGAGTGATGGCCTCGAGGTGGTCCTCGTAGATCATCTTCGAGTCATGCAGCAAGCGCCCGATCAGGGTGCTCTTGCCGTCATCCACGTTGCCGCAGGTGAGAAAACGCAGCAGTTCTTTGCGCTCGTGCTGAGCCAGATAAGCGAGGATGTCTTCGCTGATCAAATCGGATTGGTGCGACATGGAGTAACCCTGAAAATTAGAAGTAGCCCTGACGTTTCTTGTCTTCCATGGAACCGGCGCCATCGTGGTCGATGACTCGGCCCTGGCGCTCGGAAGTGCGCGTCAGGAGCATTTCCTGAATGATGTCGGTGAGCGTCTCGGCTTCCGACTCGACAGCACCCGTCAACGGGTAGCAGCCAAGGGTACGGAAACGCACCTTTTTCTTGACGATGCGCGCTTTCTCTTCATCGGTAAGATGTTCGAGGATGCGCTCGTCGTCTATCATGATCAGGGTGCCGTTCTTCTCGATGACTTCACGCTCGGCGGCGAAGTACAGCGGCACGATCGGGATGCCTTCGAGGTAGATGTACTGCCAGATGTCCAGCTCGGTCCAGTTCGACAGCGGGAAGACGCGGATCGACTCGCCCTTGTTGACCTTGCCGTTGTACACGTTCCACAGTTCCGGGCGCTGGTTCTTCGGGTCCCAGCGGTGCTTGCTGTCACGGAACGAGTACACGCGCTCCTTGGCCCGCGACTTCTCTTCGTCGCGGCGCGCACCACCGAAGGCGGCATCGAAACCATGCTTGTCCAGCGCCTGCTTCAGGCCCTGGGTCTTCATGATGTCGGTGTGCTTGGAGCTGCCATGGGTGAACGGGTTGATGCCCTGCGCCACACCCTCGGGGTTGACGTGGGTGATCAGCTCCAGGCCCATTTCCTCGACCATCTTGTCGCGGAAGCTGTACATCTCCTGGAATTTCCACTGGGTGTCGACGTGCATCACCGGGAACGGCAACTTGCCTGGGAAAAAGGCCTTGCGCGCCAGGTGCAGCATCACGGCGGAGTCCTTGCCGATCGAGTACAGCATCACCGGGTTGTCGAACTCGGCGGCCACCTCGCGGATGATGTGGATGCTCTCCGCCTCCAGCTGTTTCAAGTGCGTCAGTTTGTCGACCATGGCTACTCACGAAAAACGATCTTATGGACGGCCTGCGGGCCGTGTTCGAGCGAGCCACTTTATCACAGCGGCTGCTTCTATTTAGGAGGCTGGCTAGATCGAAAAAGTCTAACGATATGACTGGGGGTTTGGGCTGGCAGGCCCGGTATTGGTCTCTGGACATGCACAGGATCTGTAGGAGCAGCCTTGTGCTGCGAAGAGGCCGTTACTGCCCAAAAAGCTCTTTTGCCTCACTGGCCTCTTCGCAGCACAAGGCTGCTCCTACAGGGACCGCGCCATCAACACTGTATCCGCGAAGAAGGCGACGCCGATGTCAGATCGGGTTTGGGCAATCGATGAACAGGTGCTCCACGGCAAAGCGCCGCGCCAGGTAATCACCCAGCGCCTGCACCCCATACCGCTCGGTGGCATGGTGCCCGGCGGCAATGAAGCTGACGCCATTCTCGCGGGCACTATGGTAGGTCTGCTCCGACGCCTCGCCGGTCAGGTACAGGTCCACCCCGGCCGCGATCGCCGTGTCGATGTAGCCCTGCCCGCCTCCGGTGCACCAGCCGACCCGCCGGATCATCTGCTCACCCTCTACCAGCAAAGGCTCACGCCCCAGAACCTCCCGCACTCGCCGGGCGAAGTCGAGCGCAGTCATCGGCTCGGCCAGCGAGCCGACCAGGCCGACCACCTTGGGGTTCTCCGGGTCCAGCGGCCCTTCGACGGTGATGTCCAGTTGCCGCGCCAGTTGCACGTTGTTGCCCACGTCCGGGTGCACGTCCAGCGGCAGGTGGAACGCCAGCAGACTGATGTCGTTGTTCAACAGGGTTTTCAGCCGGCGCTGCCGGATGCCGGTGACGCAAGGGTTCTCTCCCTTCCAGAAGTAGCCATGGTGCACCAGCACCAGGTCGGCCTCGGCTTCGACTGCCGCATCCAGCAACGCCTGGCTGGCGGTAACGCCGCTGACGATGCGGCTGACCTGCGGCCGGCCTTCGACCTGCAGGCCGTTGGGGCAATAATCCTGGATCTTCGCGCTGCCCAGGTAACGCTCGGCTTCCTCGACCAGGGTGTTCAGAGCGACGGCCATGAAAATCTCCTCGAAATCTGCGTTTTTCTCGGGCACAACGCCCATGCAACGCCCGTATAATGCCGGCCATTATGGGCCGTCGCCGGCACTGGGGGAACCGGTGTATGATCGCGCGCGCTCATGCCCACCGCACGGTCATCGTCCCCGGCTATTTCCAGGATTCATTCATGTTCAAGGCTTTGCGTTATTTTGGCTGGCCCCTGCTTACCGGCGTACTGATCGCCATGCTGATCATCCAGCGCTTCCCGGAGTGGGTCGGCCTGCCCAGCCAGGACGTCAACCTGCAGCAGGCACCGCAGACCACGCGGATCATGCAGGGCCCGGTATCCTACGCCGACGCCGTGACCCTGGCCGCCCCGGCGGTGGTCAACCTGTACACCACCAAGGTGGTGAACAAGAGCGCCCACCCGCTGTTCGAAGACCCGCAGTTCCGCCGTTTCTTCGGCGACAACCTGCCCAAGCAGCGCCGCTGGGAGTCGAGCCTGGGCTCGGCGGTGATCATGAGCCCCGAAGGCTACCTGCTGACCAACAACCATGTCACCAGCGGCGCCGACCAGATCGTCGTGGCCCTGAAGGATGGCCGCGAGACATTGGCCCGGGTCATCGGCAGCGACCCGGAAACCGACCTGGCGGTGCTGAAGATAGACCTGAAGAGCCTGCCGGCAATCACCATCGGCCGCTCCGACAACATTCACATCGGTGACGTGTCGCTGGCCATCGGTAACCCGTTCGGGGTCGGCCAGACCGTGACCATGGGCATCATCAGCGCCACTGGCCGCAACCAGCTGGGCCTGAACAACTACGAAGATTTCATCCAGACCGACGCGGCGATCAACCCGGGTAACTCCGGCGGTGCGCTTGTGGATGCCAACGGCAACCTGATCGGCATCAACACGGCGATCTTCTCCAAGTCCGGCGGTTCGCAAGGTATCGGCTTCGCCATCCCGGTGAAACTGGCACTGGAGGTGATGAAGTCGATCATCGAGCACGGCCAGGTGATCCGTGGCTGGCTGGGCATCGAAGTACAGCCACTGAGCCAGGAACTGGCCGAATCGTTCGGCATGAAGGACCGCCCGGGCATCGTGGTGGCGGGCATCTTCCGCGAAGGGCCGGCGGCAAAGGCCGGGCTGCAGCTGGGTGACGTGATCCTGAGCATCAACGGCGAGCCGGCCGGTGACGGGCGCAAGTCGATGAACCAGGTGGCGCGGATCAAGCCCAACGAGAAGATCACCATCGAGGTGATGCGCAATGGGCAGCAGTTGAAGCTGATCGCCGAGGTGGGCCTGCGGCCACCACCGGCGCCGGCAGTCGCCAAGGAAGAGAAGTAAGGCTGCGATCTGGTCTCTGGGGGGCTGCTTCGCAGCACGAGGCTGCTCCTACAGGAGATCGCATTTCCCTTGTAGGAGCAGCCTTGTGCTGCGAATGGGCCGCAAAGCGGCCCCGGCTACATCAATGCAGGATCTGGCTCAGGAACAACTTGGTCCGGTCACTGCGTGGCCGGTCGAAGAAGTCATCCGGCGCCGCCTGCTCGACGATCTCGCCCTTGTCCATGAAGATCACCCGGTTCGCCACGGTCCGGGCAAAGCCCATCTCGTGGGTCACGCAGAGCATGGTCATGCCGTCCTCGGCCAGGCCCACCATGGTATCGAGCACTTCCTTGACCATTTCCGGGTCCAGCGCCGAGGTCGGTTCGTCGAACAGCATAATCTTCGGTTTCATGCACAACGCGCGGGCAATCGCCACACGCTGCTGCTGACCACCGGACAACTGCCCCGGGTACTTGTGCGCCTGCTCCGGAATACGCACCCGCTCCAGGTAGTGCATGGCGATTTCCTCGGCCTTGCGCCGCGGCATCTTGCGCACCCACATCGGCGCCAGGGTGCAGTTCTCCAGGATGCTCAGGTGCGGGAACAGGTTGAAGTGCTGGAACACCATGCCCACTTCGCGGCGGATGGCCTCGATCTGCTTGAGGTCGTTGGTCAGCTCCACACCATCGACCACGATGCGCCCCTGCTGGTGCTCTTCAAGGCGGTTGAGACAACGGATGGTGGTGGACTTGCCAGAGCCGGACGGCCCGCACAGCACGATGCGCTCGCCCTGGCGCACGTTCAGGTTGATGTCCTTGAGCACATGGAACTGGCCGTACCACTTGTTCACGCCCTGCATCTGGATGATGCCTTCGGGGCCGGCAGGCTGCTTGATCGCTTCACTCATTTCGAAACTCCTAACGCTTGTGGCCAGTGTCCAGCTTGCGCTCCAGATGCATGGAGTAGCGGGACATACCGAAACAGAAAATCCAGAACACCAGGGCGGCGAACACGTAGCCCTCGGTAGCCATACCCAGCCAGGCCGGGTCGGCAGCAGCTTGCTTGACGCTGTTCAGCAGGTCGAACAGGCCGATGATGATCACCAGGCTGGTGTCCTTGAACAGGGCAATGAAGGTGTTGACGATGCCGGGAATTACCAGCTTGAGCGCCTGCGGCAGAATCACCAGGCCCATCGCCCGCCAGTAGCCAAGGCCCATGGCCGCGGCAGCTTCGTACTGGCCCTTGGGGATGGCCTGGAGGCCGCCACGCACCACCTCGGCGATATACGCCGACTGGAACAGGATCACGCCGATCATCGCCCGCAGCAGCTTGTCGAAGCTCATGCCCTCAGGCAGGAACAACGGCAGCATCACCGATGACATGAACAGCACGGTGATCAGCGGCACGCCGCGCCAGAACTCGATGAAGGTCACGCACACCACCTTCACCGCAGGCATTTTCGAGCGCCGCCCCAGGGCCAGCAGGATTCCCAGCGGCAATGCGCCGACAATGCCCACGGTGGCAATCACCAGGGTCAGCATCAGCCCGCCCCACTGGCTGGTAGGTACGCTTTCCAGGCCCAGCATGCCCCCGTGCAGCAGGGTGTAGGCCAGCAGCGGGTACACCACCAGGAAGCCAAGGCCGTAGAAGGCCTTGCGTGGGAAGCGTTTGATGAACAGCGGGGCGGCGCCAAGCACGGCAAGCCACACGGTCAGGTCCACGCGCCAGCGCAACTCGGCCGGGTAGTAGCCGTACATGAACTGGCCGAAACGCTGCTGCACGAACACCCAGCAGGCGCCCTCCTTGGTGCAGTCGGCGCGGGTGGTGCCGACCCAGTTGGCATCAAGCAACGCCCACTGCAGCAGCGGCGGCACGATCAGCCAAACCAGGTAGATGGCAAACAGGGTCAGCAGCGTATTGAGCCAGCTGGAGAACAGATTGGCACGCATCCATGCGAGCACGCCGACGGTTTTCACCGGTGGCGGCATGTCGGGTTTGAAAACATGGGCATTCACGGGCGTATCCTCACCGCTCGATCAGCGCAATGCGCTTGTTGTACCAGTTCATCAGCAGCGAAATACTGATGCTGATGGCGAGATAGACACTCATGGTGATGGCGATCACCTCGATGGCCTGGCCGGTCTGGTTGAGCACGGTACCGGCGAACAGCGAGACCATCTCCGGATAGCCGATACCGGCCGCCAGCGACGAGTTCTTCGCCAGGTTCAGGTACTGGCTGGTCAGCGGCGGAATGATCACCCGCAGTGCCTGGGGGATGATCACCTTGCGCAGGGTCGGCCCCTCGCGCAGGCCCAGCGAACGCGCGGCCTCGGTCTGGCCATGGCTGACCGAACGGATACCGGAGCGCACGATCTCGGCGATGAACGCAGCGGTGTAGATGGTCAACGCCAGGGTCAGCGCCAGCAGCTCGGGGATCAGTACCCAGCCACCGACGAAGTTGAATCCTTTCAATTGCGGCACTTCCCAGTGCACCGGGCTGCCGAACAGCAGTGCGCAAACGCCTGGGATGGCGATGAACAGCGCCAGCCCCACCCAGAACTTGTGGAATGGCTCACCCGTCTCGTCGAAGCGCTTGTTGGCATAACGCACCATCACCACGATGGCCAGCAGCGCCAGGACCAGGGCCACGACGAACGGCCAGAAGCCTTCGGCCATGGACGCGCCGGGCATGTTCAGGCCACGGTTGCTGATGAAGAAGGTGTCGTCGATATTGATGCTGCCCCGCGGTCCCGGCAGGGTCAGGAACACGGCGAAGTACCAGAACAGGATCTGCAACAACGGCGGGATGTTGCGGAAGGTTTCCACATACACGGTCGCCAGCTTGTTGATCATCCAGTTCGGCGACAACCGCGCCACACCGATGATGAAGCCAAGGATGGTCGCCAGCACCACGCCGATGAACGTCACCAGCAAGGTGTTGAGCAGGCCGATGACGAACACCCGCGCATAGCTGTCTGATTCCACGTAGGGGATCAGGTGCTGGGCGATGCCGAAGCCGGCACTGCGGTCGAGAAAGTCGAAGCCCGAGGTGATACCCCGGTGTTGCAGGTTGGTTTGCGTGTTGTGGAACAGATACCAGCCCAGACCGACCACGAAGACTATCGTGAGAATCTGGAACAGCCACGCGCGCACACGTGGATCGCTCAGGGATAAACCCCTTTGTGCGCCGATTCGATTTTGCATGAAGTGCCCCGGAAAGTAGGGTTCCGAACAGCCTGCGGCGGCGGGATGCCGCCGCAGGGTGCAGCCATCAGCGCACAGGTGGCGCGTACTGGATGCCGCCGTTGTTCCACAGGGCGTTCATGCCACGGTCGATCTTCAGGTCGGTGCCCTGGCCCAGGTTCTTCTCGAACACTTCGCCATAGTTGCCGACTTGCTTGACGATCTGCACTACCCAGTCCTTGGGCAGCTTGAGGTCCTTGCCATACTCGCCGTCCGCCCCCAGCAGGCGAGCAACGTCCGGGTTCTTGGTGCCTTTGGCCTCGGCCTCGACGTTCTTCGAGGTGATGCCTGCCTCTTCGGCGTTGAGCATGGCGAACAGGGTCCACTTGACGATGCTGAACCACTCCTCATCGCCTTTGCGCACCACCGGGCCCAGCGGCTCCTTGGAGATGGTTTCCGGCAGTACCACGTATTCGGTCGGCGCGGCCAGCTTGGAGCGTTGGGCGAACAGCTGCGACTTGTCCGAGGTCAGCACGTCGCAACGGCCGGACTCCAGCGACTTGGCGCTTTCGTCGGAGGTATCGAAAGTGATCGGCGTGTACTTCAGTCCATTGGCGCGGAAGAAGTCCGACACATTCAGCTCGGTGGTGGTACCGGCCTGGATGCAGATGGTCGCGCCATCAAGCTCCTTGGCGCTGGAAACACCGAGTTTCTTGTTGACCAGGAAGCCGACGCCGTCATAGTAGGTAACACCGGCGAACACCAGGCCCATGCCGGCATCACGCGAGCTGGTCCAGGTGGTGTTGCGCGACAGTACGTCGACTTCGCCCGACTGCAGTGCGGTGAAGCGTTCCTTGGCGTTGAGCTGGCTGAACTTGACCTTGGTCGCATCGCCGAATACAGCGGCGGCTACGGCGCGGCACACGTCGGCGTCGATACCAACGATCTTGCCCTGCGCATCAGGTACCGAGAAGCCTGGAAGACCGTCGCTCACGCCACACTGGACGAAGCCCTTCTTCTTTACCGCATCCAGGGTGGCGCCGGCCTGGGCGCTGCTCACGGCGCCCAGCGCGGCGGCAGCGGTCAGGACTGCCAGGGTGGTTTTCAACATCTTCATTCACAACCTCCAAATCGCTCTTGTTGTATCGAGCCGGAATTGCACCGCACCCTTTTGAGGCGTATCCGACCCGTATTGGCTTGTTATTGGGTCAATGGCGCAATGGACTGTTCTGTGACAGCCTTCGCGTGCAAAGGGTGTTACCGTCACGGCCTGCCCTTTGCATCATTGGTTGAATTGCAAAGCGCGTACCAGAATTTACGGCTGTAGCGTTTAAGCGCTCGTCAAGTAGGGAAAGTTGTATCGTTGCGACATTCTTTTTCCGACAATCATTTCCAGCGCCTTCTTTTCACGCACGCCATAACAAGACCCGCACACTTTCGGAGCAGTCATGACCAACCCGCTGATTCTCGAACCGCAGAAAACCGCAGACGCCTGTGTGATCTGGTTGCACGGCCTGGGTGCCGACCGTTACGACTTCCTACCAGTGGCCGAATTCATGCAGGAACGCCTGCTCAGCACCCGTTTCGTCATGCCCCAGGCTCCCACCCGCCCGGTAACCATCAACGGCGGCTACGCCATGCCCAGCTGGTACGACATCAAGGCCATGACCCCGGCCCGCGCCATCGACGAGGCGCAGCTGGAGGAATCGGCCGAACAGGTCATCAGCATGATCAAGGCCGAGCAGGCCAAAGGCATCAGCCTGTCGCGGATCTTCCTGGCTGGCTTCTCCCAGGGTGGCGCGGTGGTGCTGCACACTGCCTATATAAAGTGGCAAGAAGCGCTGGGTGGCGTGATCGCCTTGTCCACCTACGCCCCCACCTTCAACGACCAGCATCAGTTGAGCGCCTGCCAGCAACGCACCCCGGCCCTGTGCCTGCATGGTGTGCACGACCCGGTGGTGATCCCTTCCATGGGCCGCACCGCCTTCGAGTACCTCAATACCTGGGGCGTTGCCGCCCGCTGGCACGAATACCCGATGGAACACGAAGTGGTGGTGGAAGAGTTGAGCGACATCCACGACTGGCTGAGCAAGCAATTGCAATAAGCCAGGGCTGTCTGTAGTTGTAAGGCTATTCCACTACGCCGCGCCTGAATCTTGCATTACACTGCCCGGCGTACATTCCTTAACCAGTTGATGAGACGATCGTGCTCAAGGCACTCAAGAAAATTTTCGGCAAGGGAGACGCCGCGCCACAGGCCGTCGCTCCTGCTGCCAGCGTGACGCCGCCTGCGCCCGCACCCACCAGCGAGGCCCGGCCTGCGGAAAAACCGGCCGCACCACGCGCCACCCCCACTCCCCAGGCCGAACAGCCTGCCGCCGTTACGCCAGCCGCCGACAAGCCGGCCAAGGACAAACCGCGTCGCGAGCGCAAGCCCAAGCCGCAGGCCAGCCTGTGGAAACCGGAAGACTTCGTGGTCGAGCCACAGGAAGGCAAGACCCGCTTCCACGACTTCAAGCTGTCCAACGAGCTGATGCATGCCATCCACGACCTGGGCTTCCCGTACTGCACGCCGATCCAGGCACAGGTGCTGGGCTACACCCTGCGCGGTCAGGACGCCATCGGCCGGGCCCAGACCGGTACCGGCAAGACTGCGGCGTTCCTGATCTCGATCATTTCCCAGCTGCAGCAGACGCCGCCGCCGAAGGAACGCTACATGGGCGAGCCACGTGCGCTGATCATCGCGCCCACCCGTGAGCTGGTGGTGCAGATCGCCAAGGACGCCATCGCCCTGACCAAGTACACCGGCCTGAACGTGATGAGCTTCGTCGGCGGAATGGACTTCGACAAGCAGCTCAAGGCCCTGGAAGCGCGCCATTGCGACATCCTGGTGGCCACTCCGGGGCGCCTGCTGGACTTCAACCAGCGCGGTGAGGTGCACCTGGACATGGTCGAAGTGATGGTGCTGGACGAAGCCGACCGCATGCTCGACATGGGTTTCATCCCCCAGGTGCGTCAGATCATTCGCCAGACGCCGCCGAAAAGCGAGCGCCAGACCCTGCTGTTCTCCGCCACCTTCACCGACGACGTGATGAACCTGGCCAAGCAGTGGACCACCAACCCGGCCATCGTCGAGATCGAGCCGGAGAACGTTGCCAGCGAAACGGTGGAGCAGCACGTCTATGCGGTGGCCGGCAGCGACAAGTACAAGCTGCTGTACAACCTGGTGACCCAGAACAAGTGGGAACGGGTGATGGTGTTCGCCAACCGCAAGGACGAAGTGCGGCGCATCGAGGAAAAACTGGTGCGCGACGGCATCAATGCCGCGCAGTTGTCGGGTGACGTGCCGCAGCACAAGCGTATCCGTACCCTGGAAAACTTCCGCGAAGGGCGCATCACCGTGCTGGTGGCCACCGACGTGGCGGGGCGGGGCATTCATATCGATGGCATCAGCCACGTGATCAACTTCACCCTGCCGGAAGACCCGGACGACTACGTGCACCGCATTGGCCGGACAGGCCGTGCTGGCACCAGTGGTGTGTCGATCAGCTTTGCCGGTGAGGATGACTCGTACCAGCTGCCAGCGATCGAAGAGCTGCTGGGGCGCAAGATCAAGTGTGAAATGCCGCCGGATGAACTGCTGAAGCCGGTGCCGCGCAAGCACCACTGAGTGGTGTTGGATTCTTCGCGGGCTTGCCCGCTCCCACAGGGGCTCCACAGCTTCCGGAAGCTGTGGAGCCCCTGTGGGAGCGGGCAAGCCCGCGAACCGGGGCAAAGCCCCGGCCAGAAATACTCTGTCTACCAGCGCTCCGCCGCATCCTGATCACTCTGCTTCCCTTCCACCCACCGCGCCCCTTCCTGGGTATTTTCCTTCTTCCAGAACGGCGCCCGCGTCTTCAGATAGTCCATGATGAAGTTGCAGGCATCGAACGCCGCCTGCCGATGGGCACTGGCCACGCCGACGAACACGATCGGCTCACCCGGCTCGAGCGCACCGATGCGGTGCAGCACCTCCACCTTGAGCAACGGCCAGCGCTGCTCTGCCTCCACCACGATCTTGGCCAAGGCCTTTTCGGTCATGCCCGGATAGTGCTCGAGGAACATCCCCGCCACCTCGCGGCCATCGTTGAAATCCCGCACGTAGCCGACAAAACCGACCACCGCGCCCACACCGACATTCGCCGCGTGCATGGCATTGGTCTCGGCTCCCGGATCGAACGCGCCCTCCTGTACTCGCACAGCCATGTTCAGCCTCCGGTCACCGGCGGGAAGAACGCCACTTCATCGCCCTCTTCCAGCGGCTCATCGAGCTTGCACAGTTCTTCGTTGCGCGCACACATCAGGTTCCGCTCGGCCAGCACTTCATACTGCCCGCCCTTGGCCACCAAGGCCTGGCGCACATCGTCGAGCACCTTGAACGCACCCTCCACCCGCTCGGCATCCACGCCCAACAATTCGCGGTAACGGGCGAAGTACATCACCTTGACCTTCATCACGCCTCCACCTTGTAGTGGCCACTCTTGCCGCCGAGTTTTTCCAGCAGGCGCACCTGCTCGATGACCATACCTTTATCCACAGCCTTGCACATGTCATAGATCGTCAGCGCAGCCACGCTGGCTGCAGTCAGCGCCTCCATCTCCACGCCGGTCTGCCCGGCCAGCTTGCAGCGGGCGACGATACGCACAGCGTCCTGCCCCTCGGCACTCAGCTCGACCTTGACGCTGGTCAGCATCAGCGGGTGGCACAGCGGGATCAGTTCGCTGGTCTTCTTCGCCGCCTGGATCCCGGCAATGCGCGCCACGGCGAACACGTCGCCCTTGGGGTGTTCACCGTCGACGATCATCTGCAAGGTCTGCGGCAACATGCGCACCCGCGCCTCGGCGGTGGCCTCACGCTCGGTCACGGCCTTTTCAGTGACGTCGACCATGTTGGCCCGCCCCTGGGAATCAAGATGTGTCAGCACTGCTCTGCTCCTGTGAAGGGAACTCGCAGTGTAAACCTGTGAGTCAGGTTTGAGCAGAGGGGTGCGTCAACCGTGCCCGCGAAAAAGCCGGGCGGCGAACCGCCCGGCGGAGAGGGTTACAGATGCGACTCGGCGTACTCGGCCAGCACCGAGCGTGGCACGCCCTGCAGGGTGATGTGCACGCCATGGGGGAAGTCCTTGAAGCGCTCGGTCAGGTAGGTCAGGCCCGAGCTGGTCGCGGACAGGTAGGGGGTATCGATCTGCGCCAGGTTGCCCAGGCAGACCACCTTGGACCCGGAGCCGGCACGGGTGATGATGGTTTTCATCTGGTGCGGCGTCAGGTTCTGGCACTCGTCGATCAGGATCAGGCTCTGCTGGAAGCTACGGCCACGGATGTAGTTCAGTGACTTGAACTGCAGCGGCACGCGCTCGAGGATGTACTCGACGCTGCCATGGGTGCTCTCGTCATCCATGTGCAAGGCTTCGAGGTTGTCGGTAATGGCGCCCAGCCACGGTTCCATCTTCTCGGCCTCGGTGCCCGGCAGGAAGCCGATCTCCTGGTCCAGCCCCTGCACGCTGCGAGTGGCGATGATGCGCCGGTAGCGCTTGCTGACCATGGTCTGTTCGATGGCCGCGGCCAGGGCCAGGATGGTCTTGCCGGAACCGGCGGCGCCGGTCAGGTTGACCAGGTGGATATCCGGGTCGAGCAGGGCGAACAGCGCCAGGCTCTGGTGGATGTCACGCGGCTTCAGGCCCCAGGCTTCCTGGTGCAGCAGCGGTTCCTGGTGCAGGTCGAGCAATAGCAGCTCATCGTTGCGGATACCCTTGATCCAGCCGACGAAGCCCTGTTCATCGATGATGAACTCGTTGACGTGAACCGCCGGCAGGTTGTCGATCAATTGCACGCGGTGCCAGGTGCGGCCGCGCTCCTGGCGGGTATCGACCTTGCTCACCCGGTCCCAGAACGAGCCGGTGACCGAATGGTAGCCCTTGGACAGCAATGACACGTCATCGACCAGTTGGTCGGTGCTGTAGTCCTCGGCCGCGATGCCACAGGCACGTGCCTTCAGGCGCATGTTGATGTCTTTGGTGACCAGCACAACGTCCAGGTCGGTGCGCCGGGCCCGTACTTCGAGCAACTGGTTGATGATGATGTTGTCGTTGAGGTTTTCCGGCAGCAGCTTGTTCGGCTCGTTGCGCGGAGTCATCAGGATGGACAGGAAGCCCTTGGGCCCGCTCTTGCCACGCTGGATCGGCACGCCCTGCTCGACATCGCTGGGCGAGGCGTCACCAAGGGTCTGGTCGATCAGGCGAATGGCCTGGCGGCATTCGGCGGCGATGGTCTGTTTGCCGGTCTTGAGCTTGTCGAGTTCCTCCAGCACCGTCATCGGGATGGCGACATGGTGCTCCTCGAAGTTCAGTAACGCGTTGGGGTCGTGAATCAGGACGTTGGTATCGAGCACATACAGGATAGGCTTGCTGGAGGAAGGGTTGCGTCCTTGGTCATCCATACTCGGTCACCTTATGTCGAAGCCACACGGCGTGGTCTGTTACGCCGCAGAGTGACTGCCGCTGTCCCCGTATCCGCGTTGTTACGGGCGGGAAGCGAACCTGGCTAGGTGGGCCTGGATGACGCCACCTGTGCTGCAGGAATCGGCTGTCTGGTTTCTTCATACCGCAAAAATGATGACTAAAAAAAGTCTTTTTACGTGCAGGTGAAGTTTATTTTTCCAAATGACGAACAGGGGTTGGCGAGGGGGCGCGCGAGGACTACAGTCAAAAATCAGGCTGCCATTGCATGGGTCAACGCCAGCAAGCCATGCACCTAACCTGTAAGAGCAACTGTGTTGTGTTGCCTGTACTGGCCTCATCGCCAGCAAGCCAGCTCCCACAGGGACAGCGCATGGCTTGAGGCCGATGCGGTCGAGGTGGGAGCTGGCTTGCCGGCGATGGGCTGCGCAGCAGCCCCCTCTCACCCTCGGTTGGCATATCCCTGGCAATCTTCCCAACCAATCCCGCTCTGCGCCGTATTGCGCAACAACCACTCCACCGCCGGCTGCGCCCTGGGCAGGCTGTCATGGAACTGGATCACCCCCTTGCGCCACAGCAGCATCAAGGTCAGCACCCGCTGGGCAGAGGCCTCGGCGCTCAGTGCGCCATCATCCTGGGCATCGATGTCCCACAACGACACTTGCAACTGCTGGCTGGCCATGAACGCCTCGCCATCGGCCCGGCGCTGCCCGTAGGGCGGCCGAAACAACGGTACATACTGCTCCGGCAGGTCGGCCTGCACCCGAGCCTGGCTGCGCCGCAATGAATCCTGCCAGCCTGTCCACTGCGCATGGGAGCGGTACTCCCAACCCTGAATCCCCACACAATGCCCACGATAGAGCTGGCGCAAGGCATCTGCCGCACCGGCGTCGCGGCGTTGCTGCAGGCGGTTGCCGAGCACGAAGAACGTGCCTTCAAGCTTTTGCCGGCGCAGATAATCAGTCAGCAGATCGGTACTGCCGCCATCCGGCCCGGGCCCGCCGACGAAGGTCAGCAGGAACATGCGATCGTTCAGCTCATCCCCATTGCGCTCGCGTGAGGACAACCGCTCCACCTCGCTGCTGGTCTGCGGCAGCAACGCAGCCTTGCGCAGTTGTTCGTCCAGGTACCGCACATGGAACTGGTGGCTCGGCTCGATCCAGCCCGTGTAGAACGTGCCGACATCGGCAGCGAACGTCGCTGCCTGTGTGCGCAACTCCGCCATCGACGTAACCGGATAGCAGAACGACGCATCCTGTTCGCAACTGCGCTGCGCCTGTTGATAACCTTCCCACAACCGCTGCCACATGCGCGCCCGCACCAGGCGCACCTTCTGCAGGTTGACCTGCCGTAGCCCCAAGCGTGCCGCCAGCGCCGCGTCGTCCAGCAGTTCGCTTTCATGCAGCACCTGGGCGAACGAGAGGATCTCGGCCCGCGAGGCCACATCGAACAACGCCGGGCTGTCCAGCTTTTCGGGCCACAGGCTGCGGTCCAGGCTCACCTGGGTTGAAGGGGCGGCTTGCACGGCCAGGCTCAGCAGAGCGGCCAACAAGGCAGAGGCAATACGCACGGTTGAAGCTCCGCAACGGCGAAACGCGCACTATAGCCTCTGCACCGGCCATGGTCTGTGACTATCGTCGCCATAGTTTGGACTTGCACCGCCCAGCCCGTAGAATTCCCGGCCTACGATGCCAGGAGCCGACCCGATGCTGACGGTGATATCACCCGCCAAGACCCTCGACTACGAAACCCCGCCGGTGACCGAGCGTTTCACCCTGCCCCAGTACCTGGACGACTCTCAGGAGCTGATCCAGCAGTTGCGCGACCTGTCGCCAGCGCAGATCAGCGAACTGATGCACCTGTCCGACAAGCTCGCCGGCCTGAATGCCGCGCGCTTCGGCAGCTGGACCCCGGACTTCACCCCGGCCAATGCCAAGCAGGCGCTGCTGGCGTTCAAGGGTGACGTGTATACCGGCCTCGACGCCGAAAGCCTGGGCGAGGACGATTTCAGCTATGCCCAGCAGCACTTGCGCATGCTTTCGGGCCTGTATGGCCTGCTGCGCCCGCTCGACCTGATGCAACCTTACCGCCTGGAAATGGGCACCAAGCTGGCCAACGCCCGCGGCAAGGATCTGTATGCGTTCTGGGGCACGCGCATCAGCGAATGGCTGAACCAGGCCTTGGCCGAACAGGGCGATGACGTGCTGCTGAACCTGGCCAGCAACGAGTATTTCAGCGCGGTGAAACGCAGTGCGCTCAAGGCCCGGGTGATCAACGTCGACTTCAAGGACCTGAAGAACGGCCAGTACAAGATCATCAGCTTCTACGCCAAGAAAGCCCGCGGCATGATGAGCCGCTTCGTGATCCAGCAGCGCATCAGCGACCCGGAGCAGCTCAAGCAATTCGATGTGCAGGGGTACTACTACAGTGCCGAACAGTCGAAGCCGGACCACCTGGTGTTCCTGCGGGATCATCCTTCCGAATAGTCAGGCAATACACAATCCCCTGTAGGAGCGGCCTTGTGTCGCGAAAGGGCCGCATAGCGGCCCCGGCAATTTCTGCTTTGATGTTGAAATCCTGGGGCCGCTGCGCGGCCCTTTCGCGACACAAGGCCGCTCCTACAAAAAGCGCCTCCCTCCTTACCCCCTCCGCCCCGCAACAGGGCACGACGCAAAGCGCCATCACGCCACAAATCCGACGCCAAAAAATCGACACACCACCACTTATAGCCAAACGCCATAAGACCGTTCGTAGCTTTTTTGACTATTTTTTCAAAATATTTTTCGATGCTGGCATAAAAATATCTCGCAACAGTTTCGCCCTTTATATATCGGGGCAAAACCCCCGAGTGCTATCAGATTGAAATTGTCCGCCACTGAAAAAATATTTAGAAATCTTTCATCCACGTCGAACCCACCTCGGAACTTCTGCTACGACGATTCGCTCATAGTGCCGTAACGATTTTCCTGCCCTTGGGCTGTGAGAGATGACTTACATATGACAACGGCAGGTATCCACTACCGGCCTCAACAACTTCGACAGGTATGACGGGCAACCCCCGAAGACCTGTCCATGCAGGAGAGACGCGTCCCTTTCAATTCGTCCTAGTGGTTGATTTCAAAGGATTTTTCCACTTGAAAAAACAAGCACAGCAAAGCGCCACGTAGCGCATTGCAATAAAGACGGCTGCATTCCAGGGCACGTTTTTTAATTAATGGCTTTTTACTGCCACATTTGAGTGCATAACTTTTTGCGCTCCGGATTTATTTTGCCTGCGCTCGGCGAAGTGTGCATTTCGCCATGGATCCGTGCGCCCGAAAACTGTTGTTAATCAACCCAGTCCGGCTCTCTCCGGAGGCGCCGGCGTGATAAACACATGAGGTGATAGCGATGCGTATCAGCATCTTTGGTTTGGGTTATGTGGGTGCAGTCTGTGCAGGCTGCCTGACGGCGCGTGGCCATGAAGTGATCGGTGTGGACGTGTCCAGCACCAAGATCGACCTGATCAATCAGGGCAAGTCGCCCATCGTCGAACCTGGCCTGGAAGCACTGCTGCAACAGGGCATCGCCAACGGCCGCCTGCGCGGTACTACCGATTTCGCCGAAGCCATCCGTGCCAGCGACGTATCGATGATCTGCGTGGGTACCCCAAGCAAGAAGAACGGCGACCTGGGCCTCGAATACATCGAGTCGGTGTGCCGAGAAATCGGCTACGTGCTGCGTGACAGCGAGCGCCGCCACACCATCGTGGTACGCAGCACCGTGCTGCCGGGCACCGTGAAGAACGTGGTGATCCCGATCCTCGAAGACTGCTCGGGCAAGAAAGCCGGCGTCGACTTCGGCGTCGCGGTCAACCCGGAATTCCTGCGTGAAAGCACCGCGATCAAGGACTACGACCAGCCACCGATGACCGTCATCGGCGAACTGGACAGCGCCAGCGGCGACATCCTGCAGGCCCTGTACGAAGAGCTCGACGCACCGATCATCCGCAAGCCGATCGAAGTGGCCGAGATGATCAAGTACACCTGCAACGTGTGGCACGCCACCAAGGTCACCTTCGCCAACGAGATCGGCAACATCGCTAAGGCCGTAGGCGTGGATGGCCGTGACGTGATGGACGTGGTCTGCCAGGACAAAGTGCTGAACCTGTCCCAGTACTACATGCGCCCTGGCTTCGCCTTCGGCGGCTCGTGCCTGCCCAAGGATGTGCGCGCCCTCACCTATCGCGCCGCCAGCCTCGATGTACGCGCACCGCTGCTCGACTCGCTGATGCGCAGCAACGAATCGCAGGTGCAGAACGCCTTCGAGCTGATCGAAGCCCACGACAAGCGCAAGGTCGCCCTGCTCGGCCTGAGCTTCAAGGCCGGCACCGACGACCTCCGTGAAAGCCCGCTGGTGGAACTGGCCGAACGCCTGATCGGCAAGGGCTACCAGCTGGATATCTACGACGAGAACGTCCAGTACGCCCGCGTACACGGCGCCAACAAGGACTACATCGAGTCGAAGATCCCGCACGTGTCGTCGCTGCTCAACGCCGACTTCCAGAAGGTGATCGACAACGCCGACATCATCGTCCTGGGCAACCGTGACGAGCAGTTCCGTGCACTGGCCCAGCAAGCGCCGGCCGGCAAGCACGTGATCGACCTGGTCGGTTTCATGAGCAAACCGACCTGCGCTACCAGCCGCACCGAAGGCATCTGCTGGTAAGTGCTGGCCGGGCAGCGGGGGCCTCCCCACCCCCGCTGCCCACCTTTTCCCGAATTCTCGACGGATGCTGAACATGCAAAGGATCCAGACAGTGCTGTTGCAGTGCGCCGGTTGGCTGCTCTACGTGAGTCTGCTCATGCTGATCGCCCTGGCCCTGCCAGCCGATATCTTCGACTCGCAGTCGAAGCACTTCATCTTCCTGGTCGGCGCAGTCGGCATCTGGCGCTACTCCATGGGCGCCACCCATTTCATCCGCGGCATGATCTTCCTCTACGGCGTATACCCGTACCTGCGCCGCAAGGTTCAGAAAATGGGCAAGGACGCCGACCCGTCCCACGTGTACCTGATGGTGACCAGCTTCCGCATCGAAGCTCTCACCACTGCTCAGGTGTACAGCTCGGTGATCCGCGAGGCGATCAACTGTGGCTTCCCCACCACCGTGGTCTGTTCGCTGGTGGAGATGTCGGACGAACTGCTGGTGAAAAGCCTGTGGGCCAAATACAACCCGCCAGCCCATGTGAAACTGGACATCGTGCGCATCGCCGGTACCGGCAAGCGTGACGGCCTGGCCTACGGTTTCCGTGCGATCTCGCGCATGCTGCCGGACGAGAACGCCGTGGTGGCGGTAATCGACGGTGACACCGTGCTGGGCGATGGCGTGGTACGCAAGACCGTGCCGTGGTTCAAGCTGTTCCCCAACGTCGGCGGCCTGACCACCAACGAGTTCTGCGAAGTGCGTGGCGGCTACATCATGAGCGAGTGGCACAAGCTGCGCTTCGCCCAGCGCCACATCAACATGTGCTCGATGGCCCTGTCCAAGCGCGTGCTGACCATGACCGGACGCATGTCGATGTTCCGCGCCAGCGTGGTGACCAACCCCGAGTTCATCGCCGACGTCGAAAGCGACTCGCTGATGCACTGGCGCCTGGGCCGCTTCAAGTTCCTCACCGGTGACGACAAGTCCAGCTGGTTCAGCCTGATGCGCCTGGGCTACGACACCTTCTACGTGCCGGACGCCGCCATCAACACGGTCGAGCACCCGCCGGAGAAGAGCTTCCTCAAGGCCAGCCGCAAGCTGATGTACCGCTGGTACGGCAACAACCTGCGGCAGAACTCCCGCGCGCTTGGCCTGGGCCTGCGCCGCCTGGGGCTGTTCACCAGCATCGTGCTGTTCGACCAGCGCGTGTCGATGTGGACCAGCCTGCTGGGCCTGACCGTGGCGGTGATCGCCAGCCTCAAGTTCGGCCTGGGCTTCCTGCTGGTGTATCTGCTGTGGATCGGCATCACCCGCCTGATCCTCACCATCATGCTGCTGTGCTCCGGCCACAACGTAGGCCCGGCCTACCCGCTGATTCTCTATTACAACCAGATCATCGGCGCGCTGATGAAGATCTACGTGTTCTTCCGCCTCGACAAGCAGTCCTGGACGCGTCAGCCCACTGCCCTCAAGCGTGACCTCGCCAGCTTTCAACAATGGTTCAACACCTGGTCCTCGCGGACCATGACCTTCTCGGCTGCCAGCATCTTCGTTGCTGTGCTGTTCATGGTCGTGTGAGCCCAACCCGGATCGGAACTAACAGGAACAAACCACATGAATACCGCCGTGAACGTCAACGTCGTGCATGAGTCCGAAGCCCAGCGCCAGCATGCCCGGGTACGCATCCCCGCCAAGCTGCGGTTCCTCGACCCTCAGCGCCAGGCCCACGATGTGAAGGTCGACGACCTCTCCGCCGGTGGCCTGAGCTTCCACACCAAGCAACAACTGTCGGTTGGCGACGTGCTCCGCGGGCGGCTGCAGTTCACGGTCGACAACCTCGGCCTGTCGATGGACATCGAGTTCCAGGTGCGCTCCTACAACCCGGGCAGCGGC
Organism: Pseudomonas sp. 13159349; assembly: GCF_013305685.1. Taxonomy (NCBI): domain Bacteria; kingdom Pseudomonadati; phylum Pseudomonadota; class Gammaproteobacteria; order Pseudomonadales; family Pseudomonadaceae; genus Pseudomonas; species Pseudomonas sp. 13159349. The sequence continues at coordinate 4,965,004 of NZ_CP045553.1, forward strand.
CGTACCGGCGCGCAGTTCCAGAACCTCGAGCTCCGCGACATCGCCACGCTGCGCCACATCATCACCTCGCACCTGTCGGGTGAGCTGATCACTGCTGGCGATGTGCTCAGCACCCTGCAGCGCGACAACTTCACCAAGGCGCGCAAGCAAAAGGACGGCGGTGCCGGCCTGAGCGCCTTCGGCCGCCTCAAGGCGGTCACCGTCACCCTCGGCGTGTTCGTGGTCGGTGTCGCCGCCTTCGGCTTCATCGCCAAGTCGCTGTACGGCATGTACTTCGTCAGCCATGCCGAAGCCGGCGTGGTCGCGGTACCCACCACCAACGTCACCATGCCGCGCGACGGCACCGTGAACAGCCTGGTCGAAAGCGGTGGGCAGATCGCCAAGGGCGCGCCACTGGCCAGTTTCACCACCAGCATGCTGGACATGCTCAAGGGCAACCTGGAAGACGCACAACTGGAGCCGGCGAAGATCGAGGAACTGTTCGGCAAGCAGCTGTCCGGCACCCTCACCAGCCCGTGTGATTGCGTGGTTGCCCGCCAGCTGGTGGACAACGGCCAGTACGCCGCCAAGGGCCAGCCGATCTTCCAGCTGATCCCGCGCACCACCAACCCGATGGTCGAGGCGCGCTTCACCTACCGCCAGTTCGACGAGGTCAAGCCAGGCACCCGCGTCAACTTCCAGGTAGCCGGCGAAGACGAAGTGCGTACCGGCCAGATCGTCAGCAGCGCCAGCCTCAACAGCGAAGACCTGGCCGCCGACATCCGCGTGCAGATCAAGCCCGACAGCGCCCTGCCCGCCGAACTCGCTGGCCGCCCGGCTTCGGTCAACAGCGACCGTGGCCCATCGCTGAACTGGCTGATCGACAAAGCCATGGCCCGTGGGCTGTAAGAGGACAAGCCTATGACTAGCAGACAACCCGATACCTGTGGGAGCTGGCTTGCCGGCGATCGAGTGCGCAGCACTCGCCCAGCAGATGTATCGCCTGCACTGGCCAATCGCCGGCAAGCCAGCTCCCACAGGGTTCGTGTGAACCTTGGTTTGTGTGGCCTGGCCATGGCCATCGCCTTGGCCGGCTGTGCAGGCCTGCCCGACCAGCGCCTGGCCAACGAAGCCATGAAGCGCGGTGACACGGCACTGGCCGAGCGCAACTACAAGGCGCTGGCCGACCTGGGCTACAGCGAAGCGCAAGTGGGCCTGGCCGACATCAAGGTCGCCACCCGCGATCCGGCGAAAATCAAGGAAGCCGAGGCCACCTACCGCGCCGCGGCCGCCATTTCGCCGCGTGCCCAGGCGCGCCTTGGCCGCCTGCTGGTGGCCAAGCCCGACAGCACCCAGGCCGAGCGCGAAGAAGCCGAAACCCTGCTCAAGCAAGCCGCCAAGCAGGGCGAAAGCAACACCCTGATCCCGCTGGCGATGCTCTACCTGACCTACCCGCAGAGCTTCCCCAAGGTCAACGCGCAGCAGCAGATTGACCAGTGGCGCGCCGCCGGTAACCCGGAAGCGGGCCTGGCCCAGGTGCTGCTGTACCGCACCCAGGGCACCTACGACCAGCACCTGGGCGAAGTGGAGAAAATCTGCAAGGCCGCCCTGAACACCACCGACATCTGCTACGTCGAACTGGCCACCGTGTACCAGAAGCGTGGCCAGGCCGACCAGCAGGCTGCCCTGCTCGGCCAACTCAAGGCTGCCTACGCCCGTGGCGCAGTGCCGGCCACCCGGGTCGACAGCGTTGCCCGGGTACTGGCTGACCGCAGCCTCGGCCAGACCGACGAAAAAACCGCCAAGGACCTGCTCGAGCAGGTGGCCCCGGCCAACCCGGCGTCCTGGGTCAGCCTGGCGCAACTGGTGTACGACTTCCCCGAGCTGGGTGATACCGACCAGCTGATGGCCTACATCGACAAGGGCCGCGAAGCCGAACAGCCACGCGCCGAACTGTTGCTGGGCCGCCTGTACTACGAAGGCAAGACCGTGCCTGCGGACGCGCCCAAAGCCGAAGAACACCTGCAGGCTGCCGCCGACGCCGGCGAAGTCAGCGCCCATTACTACCTGGGCCAGCTGTACCGCCGCGGTTACCTGGGCAACGTCGAGCCGCAGAAGGCCGTCGACCACCTGCTGGCCGCCGCCCGTGGCGGACAGAACAGCGCCGACTACGCCTTGGCCCAGCTGTTCAGCGAAGGCCACGGCATTCGCCCGCAACCAGGTAACGCCTGGGTATTCGCCCAGCTGGCCCAGGCCAACCCGTCGCCGCAGTCCGCTGAACTGTTGCAGCAGCTCGATCAGCAACTTACGCCTGACCAACGCAGCCAGGCCCAGCAACTGCTGGCACAAGAGAAGCAGGCGCGCGGCAGCATGGCGCAAGGCGCAAACAGCACCCTGGCCATCGAAGCCCTGCAAGACGACGAAAAAGAAGTAACCGGTGAGGACTCGCTATGACGCTCAATCCCTTCGTGAAAGCTGGCATCGGCCTGAGCTTCGCCCTGCTGTGGTCCTGCCCGACCCTGGCGGAAATGACCGCTGAAAAGAACTTCGGCCTGGATGTGAAGATCACCGGCCAGTCGGAAGACGACCGTGACCTGGGCACCCGCTCCGGCGGCGACGTCAACGGCCTCGGTCTTGATCTGCGCCCTTGGGTATATGGCGAGCGTGGCAACTGGAGCGCCTATGCCATGGGCCAGGCAGTCACCGCCACCGACACCATCGAAACCGACACCCTGCGCCAGAACGACGACGGCACCAGTACCGATACCGCTGCCGACGGCCGTGAACAGGACAAGAGCTACCTGGCCATGCGCGAATTCTGGGTCGGCTACAGCGGCCTGACCGCCTACCCCGGCGAGCAGCTGCGTTTCGGCCGCCAGCGCCTGCGCAGCGACGATGGCATGTGGCGTGACACCAATATCGAGGCGCTGAACTGGACCTTCGACACCACCCTGCTCAAGGCCGACCTGGGCGTGGCCCAGCGCTTCAGCGAATACCGCACCGACCTCACCGAACTGGCCCCGGAAGACAAGGACCGCACACACCTCTACGGCAACGTCGCCACGCAGTGGACCCCTGGCCACTGGGTCGGCGTTCGCGCCCACCACACCCACGACGGCGGCAGCCTGAAGAACCCGGGCGAAACCGTCGATGCGCTGGACAAGACCCGCACCGGCGACCTCACCTGGCTGGGCCTGGAAGCCAACAGCGACGCCTACAACTGGCGCAACGACCACACCGTCAACTACTGGGGCAGCGTCACCTGGCTGACCGGTGACCGCGACACCCTCAGCAGCCAGGTCGTCGGTGACGAAACCGTGGCCACCGGCAAGCAGAGCGGTGACGTCAACGCCTGGGCCACCGACCTCGGCATCCGCCTGCGCCTCGACCCGCAATGGCAGGTCGGTGCGGCCTACGCCCGTGGCAGCGGTGGTGGTGGCGACGACGGTTCGAGCAACTACGAGCAGACCGGCCTCGAGAGCAACCGCTCCAATTACACCGGCACCCGTTCGCGCGTGCACCGCTTCGGTGAAGCCTTCCGTGGCGAGCTGGGCAACCTGCAGGCGGCCACCCTGTTCGCCTCCTGGCAGCTGCGCGACGACTACGACGCCAGCTTCATCTACCACAAGTTCTGGCGTGTCGATGGCAACCAGAACATCGGTTCCAGCGGCATCAACGCGGTAGTCAATGACAACGGCGTGAACCGCCCGCTGGTCGATGGTGAAAAAGACCTTGGCCAGGAAATGGACGTGGTCGTGACCAAGTACTTCAAGCAAGGCCTGCTGCCGGCTTCGATGAGCCAGGCCATCGACGAGCCATCTGCCCTGGTGCGCCTGCGCGCCGGTGTGTTCAAGCCGGGTGACGCCTACGGCAAGGAAGCGGACTCGTACATGCACCGCGCCTTCGTCGACGTGATCTGGCGCTTCTGAGGCCGGGAGACCCTGATGAACCTTCACCCGCACTTACGTCACAGCCTCCTGGCCAGCGCCCTGCTGCTGGCCAGTGGCCTGGTCGCTGCCGCAGAGCCCCAGGTGATCGCCAAGGAACTGCAGCAGGCCAAGACCTACACGGTCTCCAGTGCACCGGTCGAGCCGCTGCACATGGACCCGCCGAAGCTGCCTGACCTGACCGGCTACACCGCCGAGGCGGTGCAGAAGAAAATCGACCGTCGCCACAAAGGCAAGGTCAGCCTGCGCCGCATGTTCCAGGAGGACACCCTCAAGGAATTCGTTGGCGGCGACAACAAGGCGGCCGAGTGGGTCCAGCGCCAGCATGGCATTCCGCAGGCGATCTTCGTCGATGACGGCCATGTCGACCTGGTCGAGCTGAGCAAGAAGGTACCCAAGCAGTACCTCAGCGAAGTCGAGCCAGGGGTCTACCTGGCGCGCCTGCCGATCGTGGTCGGGCAGAAGGGCATCCTCGAGATCGACGGCAAGGTCAAGCAACTGCGCCTGTCCCAGGAAGGCGGTTCGTTCCTGGTCAACGACGGCAAGCTGTTCGTCACCGACACCCAGGTGACCGGCTGGCGGGAAAAGGAAAACGGCCCGGCAACCTTCCGCTCGCCCAAGGAGTTCCGCCCGTTCCTGCTGTCGTGGGGCGGTACCGAGACCTACATCGTCAACACCAAAATGGCCAGCTTCGGCTACGCCAAGTCCAAGTCGTACGGCGTGAGCATCTCGCAGTACACGCCGAACATGGCCAAGCGCATGGGCCGCCCGGAACCCACCGGCTGGATCATCGGCTCTGAGTTCAGCGACATGTGGTACGGCTTCTACTGCTACGAGACCCAGGACTTCGTGGTCAAGGACAGCACCTACCGCGACAACATCGTCTACGGCATCGACCCGCACGACCGCTCGCACCGGCTGATCATCGCCGGCAACACGGTGTACGGCACCAAGAAGAAGCACGGCATCATCGTCTCGCGTGAGGTCAACGACAGCTGGATCATCAACAACAAGAGCTTCGACAACAAGCTCTCGGGCGTGGTGATCGACCGTAACAGCGTCAACAACCTGATTGCCTACAACGAGATCTACCGCAACCACACCGACGGCATCACCCTGTACGAAAGTGGCGACAACCTGATCTGGGGCAACAAGCTGATCAACAACCGCCGCCACGGCATCCGCGTACGTAACAGCGTGAACATCCGCCTGTACGAAAACGTCGCAATAGCCAACGGCCTGGTCGGCGTGTACGGCCACATCAAGGACCTGTCCAACACCGACCGCGACATCGCCCTCGACCCGTTCGACACCAAGGTGTCGCTGATCCTGGTCGGTGGCGAACTGGCGGCCAACGGCTCCGGCCCGCTGTCGATCGACTCGCCGCTGTCGGTCGAGCTTTACAAGGTATCCATGCTCGCCCCGCGCAAGGCCAACGGCATCAGCCTCAACGGCATCCTCGGCGAACGCCAGGACGAAATCCTCGACCTGCTGGTACGCCAGCAAAAGGCTGTGCTGATCGACCCGGTCGAACGCCAGACCGAAATGATCGATTAAGGAAGCCCAGACCATGACTCCACATCTGATGAAACTGCTGGGCCTGTCCGCCGCCCTTCTGGCGATCAGCCAGGGCGTGCGCGCCGAAGACGTCAAGGCCCCCACCTTCAGCGCCGAGCCTTGCTGCCAGCTGTGCCCTGAAGCGCACGACCCAAGCCGCTACACAACCCGTTACCAGCAAAACTTCACCACGCTGGTGCAGGCGAAGGGCGACTGGCTGTTCCGTACCCGCGAAGACCTGCGCACCGAGTTCAATACCACCCCGGCCGGCTACAAGCGCCTGCAGCAAGTGCACGACGCATTCAAGAAGCGCGGCGTGGAACTGGTGGTGGTGTACCAGCCGACCCGCGGCCTGGTGAACCGCAACATGCTCAACCCGGCGGAAAAGGCTGCCTTCGACTACCAGAAGGCCCTGGGCAACTACCAGGCCATGCTCAAGCGCTTTGCCAGCATGGGCTACAACGTGCCCGACCTGTCGCCGCTGACCAACGAACAGCTGGCCGCTGCCGACCAGGGCAAGGACTTCTACTTCCGTGGCGACCAGCACTGGACGCCTTATGGCGCCGAGCGCGCGGCCAGGATCGTGGCCGATACCGTGCACAAGATGCCGGCTTTCGAAGGCATCCCGCGCAAGGAATTCGAAACGAAAAAGTCCGGGCGCATGGGCAAGACCGGCACCCTGCATAACGTGGCCGGCCAGCTGTGCGGCACCAGCTATGCCGTCCAATACATGGACCAGTTCGCCACCGAGCCGAAAGGTTCCACCGGCGGCGGCGACGACCTGTTCGGTGACGGCGGCAACGCGCAGATCACCCTGGTCGGCACCAGCCACAGTGGCAAGAACTACAACTTCTCCGGGTTCCTCGAGCAGTACATCGGCGCCGACGTGCTCAACGTGGCCTTCCCTGGTGGTGGCCTGGAAGGTTCGATGATCCAGTACCTGGGCAGCGAAGAATTCCAGAAGAACCCGCCGAAGATCCTGATCTGGGAATTCTCCCCGCTGTATCGCCTGGACCAGGAAACCATCTGGCGGCAAATCCTTGGCCTGCTCGACGACGGCTGCGATGACCGCCCGGCCCTGATGAGCGCCAGCGCCACCCTCAAGCCCGGCAAGAACGAGCTGATGGTCAATGGCAAGGGCGGCGTGATCAAAGACCTGATCAACCGCAACATGCAGATGGACGTCAAGTTCGAAGACCCGTCGGTGAAGGTGCTGCAGGCGACCCTCTGGTACCTCAACGGCCGCCACGAGGACATCAAGCTGGAAAAACCGGAAACCTCCGACACCGACGGCCGCTTCGTCTTCCAGATGCGCGAAGACGAGGATTGGGCCAGCCAGAGCCTGCTGGCGTTCGAGGTGCAGGGACCGGAAAGCGGTACCCAGAAGGTCGAAGCCAAGCTCTGCAAACGCAACAACTTCGCCGTGCCTGCGCAGACCGCGCAGGCCGGCCAGTGAGGCGACCATGATCCCGTTCAAGCGAATTTCCCGCCCCGCCCTGCTCGCCCTGGCGTTGTGCGGCGGTGCCGCGCACGCCGCGCTGGTACCGCCCCAGGGTTACTACGAGGGGATCGAAAAGCTCAAGACCGGCGACGGCAACTTCCGCTGCGAAGCTGCCCCCAAACCGTATACCGGTGCCCTGCAGTTCCGCAGCAAGTACGAAGGCTCGGACAAGGCGCGGGCAACACTCAACGCCGACTCGGAAAAGGCCTTTCGCAAGTCCACCGAAGACATCACCACCCTTGAGAAAGGCGTGAGCAAGATGATCGGCCAGTACATGCGTGACGGCCGCCCGGCGCAACTCGACTGCACCCTGGCCTGGCTGGGCAGCTGGGCCCGCGCCGATGCGCTGATGTCCACCGACTACAACCACACCGGCAAGTCGATGCGCAAATGGGCGCTGGGCAGCATGAGTGGTTCGTGGTTGCGCCTGAAGTTCTCCAATTCGCAGCCGTTGGCCGCGCACCAGGCCGAGGCCGAGCTGATCGAAAAATGGTTCGCCCGCCTGGCCGAGCAGACCGTGCGCGACTGGAGCGACCTGCCACTGGAGAAGATCAACAACCACAGCTACTGGGCGGCCTGGGCGGTAATGGCCACCGCCGTGGCTACCGACCGTCGCGACCTGTTCGACTGGGCCGTGAAGGAATACAGGGTTGGCGCCAACCAGGTAGACGAGCAGGGCTTCCTGCCCAACGAACTGAAGCGCAAGCAACGCGCCCTGGCCTACCACAACTACGCCCTGCCGCCGTTGACGATGATCGCCAGCTTCGCCCAGGTCAATGGCGTGGACGTGCGCGGCGAGAACAACAACGCCCTGCAGCGCCTGGCGCAGCGGGTACTGAACGGTTCGAAGGACCCAAGCGCGTTCAAGGCCCGCAATGGCGAGAAACAGGACATGAAAGACCTGAAGATCGACAGCAAGTACTCGTGGATGGAGCCCTATTGCAGCCTGTATGCGTGCAGTGGCGACACCCTGCAGCGCAAGCGCGGTATGCAGCCGTTCAACAGCTTCCGGCTGGGCGGCGACCTGACCCGGGTCTATGACCCGAGCGCAGAGAGCAAGAAATGAGTTGAACCCCTTTTGGGGTCGGAACCTGTGGGAGCGGGCATGCCCGCGAAGAAGGCACCGCGGTGCATGGCAAGGGCTTCGCCCTTGTTCGCGGGCATGCCCGCTCCCACAGGTACCAAGGCTTCCCCCACTTTTTGAGTGGGGGGTTTGGGGGGCGCTTTGCCCCGGATGCTGTGAACAAAAAGGAGAACCGGGATGGTCTTCTCGTCCAACGTGTTCCTGTTCCTGTTCTTGCCGATCTTCCTCGGCCTGTACTACTTGAGCGGGCAACGCTATCGCAACCTGCTGCTGCTGGTCGCCAGCTACATCTTCTACGCCTGGTGGCGGGTCGACTTCCTCGCCCTGTTCGCCGGCGTGACCCTGTGGAACTACTGGATCGGCCTGAAAGTCGGCGCCGCCGGCGTGCGTACCAAGCCGGCACAGCGCTGGCTGCTGCTCGGCGTCGGTGTGGACCTGGCGATTCTCGGCTACTTCAAGTACGCCAACTTCGGCGTCGACAGCCTCAACGCGATCATCTCCTCGTTCGGCCTGGAGCCGTTCATCCTCACCCACGTGCTGCTGCCGATCGGTATCTCGTTCTACATCTTCGAGTCGATCAGCTACATCATCGACGTGTACCGCGGCGACACCCCGGCCACCCGCAACCTGATCGACTTCGCGGCGTTCGTGGCGATCTTCCCGCACCTGATCGCCGGCCCCGTGCTGCGCTTCAAGGACCTGGTCGACCAGTTCAACAACCGCACCCACACCCTGGACAAGTTCTCCGAAGGCTGCACCCGCTTCATGCAGGGCTTCATCAAGAAAGTGTTCATCGCCGATACCCTGGCGGTAGTGGCCGACCACTGCTTCGCCCTGCAGAACCCGACCACCGGGGATGCCTGGCTCGGCGCTTTGGCCTACACCGCGCAGCTGTACTTCGACTTCAGCGGCTACAGCGACATGGCCATCGGCCTGGGCCTGATGATGGGCTTCCGCTTCATGGAGAACTTCAAGCAGCCGTACATCAGCCAGTCGATCACCGAGTTCTGGCGGCGCTGGCACATCAGCCTGTCGACCTGGCTGCGCGACTACCTGTACATCACCCTGGGCGGTAACCGCAAAGGCACCTTCAACACCTACCGCAACCTGTTCCTGACCATGCTGCTGGGTGGCCTGTGGCACGGCGCCAACTTCACCTACATCATCTGGGGCGCCTGGCACGGCATGTGGCTGGCCATCGAGCGCGCGCTGGGCATCGACACCAACCCGCAGCGTTTCAACCCGGTGAAGTGGGCATTCACCTTCCTGCTGGTGGTGGTCGGCTGGGTGATCTTCCGTGCCGAGAACCTGGAAGTGGCCGGTCGCATGTACGGCGCCATGTTCAGCTTCGGCGACTGGCAGCTGTCGGAACTCAACCGTGCCCAGCTCACCGGCCTGCAGGTAGCCACCCTGGTGGTCGCCTACATCACCCTGGCGTTCTTCGGCCTGCGCGACTTCTACCGCAACGCCCGGCCAACGCCCAAGGCCACCCCGGTGCAGGTCAACAGCGACGGTTCGATCGGCCTGGACTGGACCCGGGTGATGACCCGCGCCCTGGTGCTGCTGCTGTTCGTGGCCTCGATCCTCAAGCTTTCGGCGCAGAGCTACTCGCCGTTCCTTTACTTCCAGTTCTGAGGTTGATGACATGACCCGGACATTACGCATTACCTATTCGCTGTCGTTCCTCGGCCTGCTGGTGGGCATGGGCGTCTGGTCCACCGGTGGCCTGCAAAGCTTCCAGCGTACCGAGCAGATGACCCTGCTCAACGGCAAGCTGGCCAAGGCTGCCGAGACCCACTACGACGAGCAGTTCCCGATCAAGCGCCTGGGCACCAACCTTTGGGCGGCGATGGACTTCAAGCTGTTCAACGAAGGCCGCCCCGGCGTGGTACTGGGCCGCGACCAGTGGCTGTTCAGTGACGAAGAGTTCAAGCCCACCGCCGGTGCCGAGCAGCTGATGCAGGAAAACCTGGCGCTGATCCGTGGCGTGCGTGACACCTTGCAGCAGCACGGCAGCCAGCTTGTATTGGCGATCGTGCCAGCCAAGGCGCGGGTGTACGCCGAATACCTGGGCACGGAACTGCCGACCAGTCTGCATGACGACCTGTACAACCAGTTCCATGCCCAGGCACGCCAGGCCAACGTGTTCGCCCCGGACCTGTTGGCACCCATGGAGCAGGCCAAGGCGCGCGGCCAGGTGTTCCTGCGCACCGACACCCACTGGACGCCGATGGGCGCCGAAGTGGCTGCGCAGGCACTGGCCGAAGCGGTCAGCCGCCAGAGCCTGCTCAACGGCGACCCGCAGGCGTTCATCACCGAAGCCGGCAGCACCGCGCCATACAAGGGCGACCTGACCAACTTCCTGCCACTGGACCCGCTGTTCAGCAACCTGCTGCCGGCCCCGGACAACCTGCAGCAGCGCACCACTCGCCCGGTCGAGACCGAAGGTGAAGCCGGTGACGCACTGTTCGCCGACACGCAGATCCCGGTTGCACTGGTGGGCACCAGCTACAGCGCCAACCCGCACTGGAACTTCCTCGGCGCGCTGCAGCAGGCCCTGCGCAGCGATGTGGCCAACTACGCCGAAGACGGCCATGGCCCGCTGCTGCCGATGCTCAAGTACCTGCAAAGCGATGCCTTCAAGAACGCCGCACCCCAAGTGGTGGTGTGGGAATTCCCCGAACGTTATCTGCCAATGAAGAACGACCTCAGCAGCTTCGATCCACAGTGGATCGCCCAGCTGAAGAACACCCGTAAATCCGAAGAAAACCTGGCTTTGTCGTCCACCCGGACTAACCACTAATCAGAGGAACCTACATATGACTACCAAGACTTCCATTGCCAAAGCCCTCACCCTCGCTGCCGGCCTGTCCCTGGCCTCCATGCAGGCCTTCGCCGGCGCCGACGCCGCGCTGTATGGCCCGAGCGCACCCAAAGGCTCGACCTTCGTGCGCCTTTACAACGCGTCCAGCGCACCGGCGGCAGCTTCGGTCGGCAACACCCAGATCAAACAGGTTGGTGCACAGGGCAGCAGTGACTTCAGCTTCCTGCCAGGGGGTGACTACACCGCTCAGGTCGGTGGCAAGAGCGTGCCGGTCAAGCTGGCTGCGGACAAGTACTACACCCTGGTCAACAGCGCCAGCGGCAACCCGCAGTTGATCGAAGAGCCGCCGTTCAAGAACAAGCAGAAAGCCCTGGTTCGCGTGCAGAACCTGAGTGACCAGCAACTGACCCTGAAGACCGCCGACGGCAAGACCGAAGTGGTCAAGCCGGTTGCCGCCAACGGCCGCGGCGAACGCGAAATCAACCCGGTCAAGGTCAACCTGGCGCTGTTCCAAGGAGACAAGAAAGTGGGTGACGTCAAACCCGTCGCCCTGGAGCGCGGCGAAGCCGCAGTGCTGTACGTAACGGGTTCCGGCAACGCCTTGTCGCCGGTGTGGGTAACTCGCCCCGTGGCTAGCAACTGATTCCCCTGCCTCTCAACGACTATTGGAGAAACATGATGATCCCGGTAATTCTTTCTGGTGGTAGCGGTTCCCGTCTGTGGCCTCTGTCGCGAAAGCAGTTCCCCAAGCAGTTCCTGGCCCTGACCGGTGAACACACACTGTTCCAGCAAACCCTAGAACGCCTGGTGTTCGAAGGCATGGACACGCCGATCGTGGTCTGTAACAAGGACCACAAGTTCATCGTCCAGGAGCAACTGGCCGCGCTGAAGCTGGAAACCCAAGGCATCCTGATGGAACCGTTCGGCCGCAATACCGCGCCGGCCGTGGCCATGGCTGCCATGAAACTGGTCAACGAAGGCCGCGACGAGCTGATGCTGGTGCTGCCCGCCGACCACGTGATCGATGACCAGAAGGCCCTGCAACGCGCCCTGGCCCTGGCCACCGTAGCCGCCGAGCGTGGCGAGATGGTGCTGTTCGGCGTGCCGGCGACCAAGCCGGAAACCGGCTACGGCTACATCCGTTCCAGCCAGGACGCCCTGCTGCCTGAAGGCGTGGCGCGCGTGGCGCAGTTCGTCGAAAAGCCCGACGAAAAACGCGCCGCCGAGTTCGTCCAGGCCGGCGGCTACTTCTGGAACAGCGGCATGTTCCTGTTCCGTGCCAGCCGCTTCCTCGAAGAGCTGAAGAAGCACGACGGCGACATCTACGACACCTGCGTGCTGGCCCTGGAGCGCAGCCAGGAAGACGGTGATGTGCTGAGCATCGACGAAGCCACCTTCGCCTGCTGCCCGGACAACTCCATCGACTACGCGGTGATGGAAAAGACCCAGCGCGCCTGCGTGGTGCCGATGTCGGCCGGCTGGAGCGACGTGGGCTGCTGGTCGTCGCTGTGGGAAGTGCACGAGAAGGACGACAACGGCAACGTCACCAAGGGCGATGTGGTGGTGCAGGACAGCCACAACTGCATGATCCACGGCAACGGCAAGCTGGTGTCGGTGATCGGCCTGGAGAACATCGTGGTGGTCGAGACCAAGGACGCCATGATGATTGCCCACAAGGACAAGGTCCAGGGCGTCAAGCAGATGGTCAAGACCCTCGACGAGCAGGGCCGCAGCGAAACCCAGAACCACCTGGAAGTGTATCGCCCGTGGGGCTCGTACGACTCGGTGGACATGGGCGGCCGCTTCCAGGTCAAGCACATCACCGTCAAGCCGGGCGCCAGCCTGTCGCTGCAGATGCACCACCACCGTGCCGAGCACTGGATCGTGGTGTCCGGCACCGCCGAGGTGACCTGTGACGAGAACGTGTTCCTGCTGACCGAAAACCAGTCGACCTACATCCCGATCGCATCGGTGCACCGCCTGCGCAACCCGGGCAAGATCCCGCTGGAGATCATCGAAGTGCAGTCCGGCAGCTACCTCGGCGAGGATGACATCGAGCGCTTCGAGGACGTTTACGGGCGTACCTCCACTCCGATCGAACGGGGTGTTTCGGTGAAGACCATCGCGCAGTAATGCAACCCTGGGGCCGCTTTGCGGCCCCGCTTTTTGAGCCACTCTCCATTTCGGGCTACGATGGTCAGACCCCGCGCAATCAAGGTCTGCACGTCCCATGATCATCGGTGCCTTCCTCATCCTCACCTGGCTGGTGCTGCTGTTGCGCTACCCGGCCAAGGCCCTGCCGATCTCGCTGGCAGCCGTTTGTGGCCTGGGCCTGGTGGCCCTGTTCGTCGTCTGGCAGGACACCCGCGAAACCTCGCAACTGGCCCGCCTGGACCTACGCCTGACCTACGCCCCCGAACACTGCCCCGCCGACCGTGCCCTGCAGGTGCGCATGAAGAACGGCAACGACGTGCCGCTGACCGAACTGCGCTGGCGGGTGGCGGCGTATGCGCCGGGCGATACCGTGAACCTGGCGGAGAACACTTACAACGCCCCGCGCTACCGTGGGCCGGGCGAACTGCAGCCAGGGGCCGAGTGGAAGGACTGCCTGCCACTGCCGCCACTGCGCTCCGGGTACAGGCCGCAGACCCTGGAGTTTCGTGCAGAGCATCTGCAAGGTACGTTTGCCAACTAATCTATCGCCTGTGCCGGCCCTTTCGCGGGCTTGCCCGCTCCCACAGGTACTGCACAGTACTCAAGAGCTGTGGAGTTCCTGTGGGAGCGGGCAAGCTCGCGAAAGGGCCGGCACAGGCAACACCAACTTCCCCTGACAACAGGCCCCAACCATGCCCACCGTCCTGATCACCGGTTGTTCCAGCGGCATCGGCCGCGCCCTGGCCGACGCCTTCCGCGATGCCGGCCACCACGTCTGGGCCACCGCCCGCAAACCTGAGGATGTCGAGCAACTGAACGCCGCCGGCTTCACCGCCCGGCAACTTGATGTGAACGACAGCAAGGCGCTGGCCCGCCTGGCCGAGGATCTGGAAAACCTCGATATACTGATCAACAACGCTGGCTACGGCGCCATGGGCCCGCTGCTCGATGGCGGCGTGGATGCCCTGCGCCAGCAGTTCGAAACCAATGTCTTCGCCGTGGTCGGCGTTACCCGCGCATTGTTCCCACAGCTACGCCGCTCACGGGGCCTGGTGGTGAACATCGGCAGCGTATCAGGCGTGCTGGTCACTCCGTTCGCCGGCGCCTACTGCGCCTCGAAAGCCGCCGTGCATGCCCTGAGCGATGCTTTGCGCCTGGAACTGGCGCCGTTTGGTGTGCAGGTTATGGAAGTGCAGCCAGGGGCGATTGCCTCGCAGTTCGCCAGCAATGCCCAGCGCCAGGCCGAGCAGGTGCTGGCGGCGGATTCGGCGTGGTGGCCGTTGCGCGAGCACGTGCAGGCACGGGCACGGGCTTCGCAGGACAAGCCCACCTCGGCGGCAGTGTTTGCCCAGGGCGTGTTGGCGGCGGTCGGGAAGTCGCCGGTGCCGGCGGTGGTGCGGTTGGGGAACGGCAGTACGGCTTTGCCGTTGATGGCCCGGTTACTGCCGCGGCGAGTGCTGGATTGGGCGTTGCGCAAGCGGTTTGGCCTGCTGCGCCCGCTCTGATTGATTGGTTGCCTGTACTGGCCTCTTCGCGGGTAACCCCGCGAAGAGGCCAGTACAGGCAAAACAGATCAGGCAATGGAACGCAGCACCCCGCCATCCACCCGCAAGGCAGCCCCGGTAGTGGCACTGGCCTGCATCGACGCCAGGTACACCACCATGTTCGCCACCTCCTCCACTGTCGCCAGTCGCTTGATCAGCGAGGTCGGCCGGTGCTCGGCAAGGAAGTTGGCCTCCAGCTCTTCAGTCGACACCCCCTGCTCCTCGGCCAGCTTGGCAAAGAAGTCGCCCACACCTTCCGAACGCGTAGGCCCCGGCAGCACCGAATTCACCGTCACCCCGGTGCCGGCCAGGGTCTCGGCCAGCCCGCGCGACACCGCCAGCAACGCAGTCTTGGTCATGCCGTAATGAATCATCTCGGTCGGGATCTGCAGCGCCGACTCACTGGACAGGAACACCACTCGCCCCCATTTGCGTTCGGCCATGCCCGGGGCATAGTGGCGTGACAGGCGAACGGCACTGAGCACATTGACGTCGAAGAAACGCTGCCAGTCCTCATCCTCGATCTCGAAGAACGGCTTGGGCTCGAAGATGCCCAGGTTGTTGACCAGGATGTCGGTGTGCGGCACCTGCTTGAAAAGCGTCTGCGCACCGGCCTGGGTGCTCAGGTCGGCAGCGATGCCGATGATGCGCGCCTGCGGCAGGCGCTCGCGCACTACTTTGAGGGCTTCGTCGACCCGGGCCTGGGTGCGACCGTTGAGGACCACTTCGGCCCCCGCCTCGGCCAGGCCGATGGCGATGGCCAGGCCGATGCCGGCGGTGGAGCCGCTGACGATGGCGCGCTTGCCGTTCAGGGAAATGTGCATCTGTGCCTCCTCGGTAATCAGGACAATTGCCGGGGCTGCTTTGCAGCCCATCGCGACACAAGGCCGCTCCTACATGCGGACGCGATCTCCTGTAGGAGCGGCCTTGTGTCGCGATGGGCCGCAAAGCGGCCCCAAAACATCACACTTTCTTCACAGGCTGCTCGTCAAACGCCTGCCAGCCACCACCCAGGGCCTTGTACAGCCCCACCAGCGCCTGCGACACCGCCGCAGAACTGTCGATCCACTGCTCCTCGCTGGCCAGCAAAGCCCCCTGCACCGTCAGTACATTGAGAAAGTCCACCGCCCCTTCCACATACTGGCGCTGGGCAGTTTCCAGGGCGATGCGGTTCTGCCGCACCGCCTCGGCCAAGTGGTCGCGGCGCAGCTGGCTGGCGTTGTACAGGCGCAGCACATCGTCGATTTCATGCCAGGCACCCAGCACCACCTTGCGGTAGTTCAGCGCCGCTTCCTGCTGCTGCGCCTCGCGCAGCTCC
The DNA here is from genome assembly GCF_013305685.1 of Pseudomonas sp. 13159349. Taxonomy (NCBI): domain Bacteria; kingdom Pseudomonadati; phylum Pseudomonadota; class Gammaproteobacteria; order Pseudomonadales; family Pseudomonadaceae; genus Pseudomonas; species Pseudomonas sp. 13159349. The sequence continues at coordinate 4,980,912 of NZ_CP045553.1, forward strand.
AAGGTGCCCTTGAGCCGGCCACCCTCGAAGATCGGCAGCGACAGCTGCGGCCCGAAGGCGAAGCGGCGTGAATCCCAGGCGCCGAAATCGGACAGCTGCATGGCCTGGAACCCGACACTGCCCGACAGCCGGATGCTGGGGTAGAAGTCGGCCTTGGCCACGCCAATGCTGGCGGTGGCAGCATGCAAACGAGCCTCGGCCTGGCGAATGTCCGGGCGGCGTTCGGCCAGTTCGGACGGCAAGCCAATGGCGAACTTCTGCTGTGGCGCAGGCAGTTCGCCGCCCTGCAGCAACTCGGCCTGCAGGCTGCGCGGTGGTTCGGCGGCAAGCAGGCTGAGGGCGTTGATCAGGTCGTCGCGCCGCGCTTCCAGACTAGGCAGGCGTGACTCGATAGAGGCGACCTGGGCACTGGCCTGAGCCACGTCCAGGCGCGTGGCGACACCTTCGGCCTGGCGGTTTTCGGACAATTTCAGGCTGTGCTGGGCGACCTTGAGGTTGTCGCGGGTCACATCGATGGTGTGCTGCACAGCGCGCAACTGGATATAGTTGCCGGCGGTTTCCGAAAGCAATGCCAACAGCACGCCGCGGCGGTCGTTCTCGGCCACTTCGACCGTGGCATCGGCTGCCTCGACCTGGCGCCGCACACGGCCCCACAGGTCCAGCTCCCAGCCGGCCACAAGGTCACCCTGCCAGAGGTTGAAGGCTTCCTTGCCCGCCTTGCCGGACGGGTCACTCAGGCCTTCGGCACTATTGCGCGAGCGGCTGTAGCCGGCGTTCACGTCCACTGACGGTACTTCGTCGGCAGCCACGGTGCTGCGCAGGGCGCGGCTTTGCAGCAGGCGGGCGCTGGCCATCTGCAGGTCGAGGTTGCGCTCGGCAACGCGTTGGATCAAAGCACTCAGGCGGGCGTCGTGGAAGCTCTCCCACCAGCGCAGTTCCAGCGGTTCGGCCTGCGGCTGGCTGGCCGCCGCCTCGCCTTGCAGCGGCGCCCACTGTTGCGGGGCCTGGCTGTCAGGGCGCTGGAAGTCAGGGCCCAAGGTGCAGCCGGCCATCAATACGGCCAGCAGCAACGGGCTCAAGCGTAACGCCGCTTTCATCGTGCACTTACCTCTTTGCCGTCCAGCTTGTCACCACGGGTGTCGATGGTCGCTTCCACCGACATGCCCACGCGCAGGCGGGCAAGCAGCGGCTGGCCGTCATCGAAAACGATCTTCACCGGGATGCGCTGCACCACCTTGGTGAAGTTGCCGGTAGCGTTGTCCGGCTTGACCGCGGCGAAGGTCACGCCGGTGGCCGGGGCGATGCTTTCCACATGGCCTTGCAGCTTCTCACCGGCAAAGGTGTCGACGCTGATGCTCACGGCCTGGCCAGGCTGTACGTGGGTCAGCTGGGTTTCCTGGAAGTTGCCGACCACGTAGGCCTGCTGCAACGGCACCACCGACAGCAGGCGGGCGCCCGGGTTGACGTAGGCACCGACACGCAAGGCACGCTCGCCGACCATGCCGTCCACCGGTGCGGTGATGCGGGTGTAGGACAGATCGAGCTGGGCCTTTTCCAGCCCTGCCTCGGCCCGCTTCAGCTGGCCGTCGGCACTGGCCACCTGGGCGGTAAGGATATCCACCTGCTTGCGCGCCGCGACCAGTGCCGCCTGGGCATTGGCCAGGCGTGCGCGGGCCTGGTCGACCCCGCTGCGTGCCTGCTGGGCGTTCTGCACGGTGCCGGCACCTTGCTCGGCCAGGCGGCTGTAGCGGTTGACCTCATGGTCGGCGAACGCAGCTTCGGCCTGGGCCGCTTTCACTGCAGCCTCAGCCTGGGCAATCAGCGACGCCTGGCGCTCGAGCGTGGCACGGGCATCGGCGCTTTGCGCCTGGGCCACCAGCAACTGCGCCTGCGCGGCATCCAGCGCGGCCTGGTAGTCACGGGCATCGATGGTAGCCAGCAACTGGCCAGCCTTGACCTGCTGGTTGTCTTCCACCAGCACCTCCTTGATGAAGCCGGCGATCTTGGGCGCGACCACGGTGTAGTCGGCGACAACATACGCGTCATTGGTGCTCTGGCGGTGGTCGCTGCCGAACATCCACGGGCCGACGATGGCAGCCAGGACGGCCACGGCAAGCACCGAGCCGATGAACAGGGTTTTGCGGTTGTTGGTCATTTAAGTGGTTCTCGAATTCATCCAGGGTTCAGGCCACCGCGCGCGGCGGATAGACCCGGGTAGGCACGAAAGGAATCAGGCAGATCAGGGCCACGGCAATGCAGGCCATGACCAGGTAGAGGTCGGCCGAGGTCAGCACCAGCGCCTGGTCGTGGATGCGCCTGGCCAGGCCGGCTGCGTTACCGTCGACCAGCGGGGCGTTGCCCAGGCTGTCCACCAGGTGGTTGGAATGGAAGTGCCGGCGCAGGGTGCCAAGGGCGTCCAGCAGGCCACCGGCGATCACCGCGGCCAGGCCCTTGACGGTGTTGAACCAGCTGGAGGCGAACGGGCCTTCCTGCGGGGTCATGCCGTTGGTGGACAGCATCAGCAGCGGCAGCACTGCCATTGGCTGGCCGAACACCTGCAGCAGGTAGAACGGGTAGAAATCGCCACGGATCCACTCGCTGGTCAGCAGGCTGCTGCCGGCACAGGACACAGCCAGCATCGCCAGGCCTATCCCCAGCACCCAGCGGCAGTCCACTGCGCGGATATTGCACAGCGCCGCCGTCAACGGCAGGGCCACCAGCTGCGGCATGGCCACCAGCATCATCAGCGGGCTGGTCTGCGCCGGGCGGTAGCCCTGAATCTGCGCCAGATAGGCCGACGGAATGCTGCCCACGCCCGAGAGCACGATCAGCACACCGGCCAGGGTCACCAGAGCGAAACTCAGGTTGCGCCGCGACAGCATGCGCAACTGGAAGAATGGCAACGGCTCGGACCATTCGTTGTACATGAACAGCACCAGCAACAGCAGGCCACCGCCGAGCAGCCAGCAGATCAGCGGGGAATCGAACCAGCCCCAGCGGTCACCCAGCGACAGGCCCAGTACGATGCAGCTGATGGCGGGCAGGCCGAGCAGCACGCCGCGCCAGTCGAACTGCTTGAAGCGCTCCAGGCGCAGCGGGTCCTGCGGCAGGCCCCAACCGACGCAGAACATGGCCAGCGCCGAGGGCAGGATGATCTGCCAGAACGCCCACTGCCAACCGACGTATTCGGTCCACAGCCCTGCCAGCGGTGTGCCGAGGTTGGGGCCGAAGGTGGCGGTGAGGGCATAGCAGGCCAGGCCATAGACCTTGATGCCCGGAGGCAGGAAGCGCAGGGCCACGCTCATCAACATCGGCGGCAAGGCGCCAGAGGCGAAGCCCTGGAGCACACGCAGCAGCATCAGGCTGTGCAGGTTGGGGGCGAACGGTTGCAGCAGGCCGAGCACGGCGAACAGGCCGATGGCGCTCATGGTGAAGCGCCGCAGCGAGAACGTGGTGGCCAGCCATGGCGCGAAGGCCATGGCCGAAACCGAGGCGGCGCTGTAGGCCGCCAGCAGCCAGGCGCCTTCGTCGGCACCGATGCCCATGGCCCCACGGATATCGGCCAGGGAGATTTTGGTTACCGACTCGTTGAGGCCCGCGCACAACACGGCCAGCAGCACACCGAACAGCCCGACCACTACCTGCAGGCCGAACGCAGTCTGCGCAGGCGCGGCCGGCGCGGGGGCGGCGGCAATCGCGGCAGACGGGGCGGACAGGGAACTCATGGGCAGACATCTCCAGCAACAAATTTGCGACTGGAGCAAGTCTAAGAAGGTCGAATGCTGACGAAAACTGACTTATCGGTAGGTTTATGTTGCGCTGGACGCAATCCGCCTTTTGCAGGTCTGGCCCTATCGCCGGCAAGCCAGCTCCCACAGGTACTGCGTAGTTTTCGAGATATGCAACGATCCTGTGGGAGCTGGCTTGCCGGCGATGAGGCCCTCACAGGCAATCATGGGTCAACGCTGCAACAGGCCTTCAGGGTCTGCCGCAACCACCGATGCGCGGGGTCATTGTGAAACCGTGGGTGCCATGCCTGCAGCACGGTCACCCGCTCCAGCGGCACCGGGATCTCGAACGAGCGCAGCGGCAGCCCGAGCTTGTGCACGCTGTTGAGGATGTTGGCCGGCATCGGCAGGATCAGGTCGGAATCCGGCAGCGAGAAAAGCGCCGAGTGAAAACTCGGGGTAATCAGCGCCACCCGCCGCTGCACCTTGAAGTTGGCCAGCTCCACATCGATCGGCCCATTGGCCCGTCCACGGCGGGACACGCTGATCTGTGGATAACTGGCAAAACTGTGCGCCGTGATCGGCTGCTCGAAGATCGGGTGGTCGCGCCGCGCCAGGCCCACATAGTAGGTCTGGAACAGGCTCTGTACCTTGATCTCCGGCCCCAGGTCCACGGTCGAGCTGATGATCAGGTCGGTACGCCCGTCGCGCAGCACGCTGTCGTCATCGCCCCCGGGGCTTTCCGGCACGAAGCGCAGCACCGTGCGCGGTGCCTGTTCGTGCATGCGCCGCAGCAACTGGGCACCGTACAGGGCGATGAACAGGTCGTTGGTGCGGATGTTGAAGGCCCGGTCAAGCTTGGGCAGGTCGACCTCGTCGCCACTGCGGAACACCTCGCCGGCCTGCTCCACCAACGCCGCCACCTGCTCGCGCAGGGCCAGCGCCCGCGGCGTCGGCACCAGGCCACGGCCGGCGCGCACCAGGATCGGGTCACCCAACGCATCGCGGATACGCCCCAGGGTCCGGCTCATCGCCGCCGGGCTGAGGTTCATGCGCTGCGCTGCGCCGACCACGCTGCCTTCGTCGAGCAGGGCATCGAGGGCGACGAGCAGGTTCATGTCCGGGAGTTGCATGGCCGTTTTCCGTTACAGCTGTGGGAGATGGCGATGGTAGCAGGTTGCTGGATTGCACCAGACGCAATGCGCTCGTGCGTGGTGGGGCATTTATTTTGGACGGTGATTGGGTCATAAGATTTGCAGTGCCTGTACTGGCCCTATCGCCGGCAAGCCAGCTCCCACGGGGTCAACACAGCCCTTGGGCAATGCGGAGTACCTGTGGGAGCCGGCTTGCCGGCGATAGGGCCGGTACAGGCAAATGATTAGCCAGCCTGAAACAAGGATTTCGCATGCCCAGCCCCGTCCTGATCGCCATCGACGCCTCCCCTGCATCCACTGCCCTGCTCACCCTCGCCCGCCACTACTGCCGCCCCGGCGAACACGAACTGCATGTGCTGCTGGCCATCGACTCTACCTTCGCCGTCCACGACCAACCCGCGCCTTACACCGCAGAAGAACTGGAAGAATACCCCGCCGCCTGCGAAGAGCAGCACCAGGCCGACCAGGCCGTGGCCGAGGCGGTGCGCGAGTTGCAGCAAGCCGGCTTCGCCAGCCAGGGCTGCATGGTGGCCGGGCATCCGGTCGAGGCGATCGTGGCCAAGGCGCAGGAACTGAATTGTGAACTGATCATCATGGGCCACCGCCACCTGTCGCGGTTGGGGCGGATGCTGGACCCGTCGATCAGCACGAAGGTGATTGATCGGGTGAAGGTGCCAGTATTGGTAGGGGCAGCGAGCTAACTGCACCGCTCCCACAGGATTTGCGCCAGCCCCAAGAGCGGCGCATCACTTGTGGGAGCGGGCAAGCCCGCGAAGAGGCCAGTAGCTGCACCACCTCACCCCGGATCATCCCTCGCTCGGCTTAACCACCACCGTACAAGTCGTCCCCGCCGCCAGCAAAAACCCGTCCGGCACTTCATCGATATGAATGCGCACCGGCACCCGCTGCGCCAGCCGCACCCAGTTGAAGGTCGGGTTTACATCGGCGATCAACTCGCGGCTCTGTGGGTTGTCGCGGTCGTAAATGCCGCGGGCGATGCTCTCCACATGGCCCTTGATGCGCTCGCCGCTCATCATCTGCAGCTCGGCCTGGTCACCCACCTTCACATGCGGCAGCTTGGTCTCCTCGAAGAACCCGTATACCCAGAACGAATTCTCGTCGACCACCGCCATCACCGCTTCACCGGTACGCGCATAGTCACCCTTGTGGATATTCAGGTTGGTCACGTAGCCGTCCACCGTGGCCACGATATGGGTGCGCTTGAGGTTCAGTTCGGCGGCAGCCAGCTCGGCAAGGGCCTGCTGGTAGTCCGCCTGGGCGGAGTTGGCGATGTTGCTGGCGTCGTCGCGGTTTTCCTTGGAGATCACCAGGTTGTCCATGTCGGCACGGCGCTTGGCGTTGACCTTGCGCATCTCCCAGGTGGCCTTGCGCGACGCAACCTGCGCCTTTGCCTGGTCGACCGCCAGCTGGTAGTGCTCAGGGTCGATCTGGATCAGCAGGTCGCCCTTCTTCACCCGCTGGTTGTCCTTGACCGGCACATCCACCACATAACCAGGCACGTCGGCAGCGACGTTGATGATGTCGGCACGCACACGGCCGTCGCGAGTCCAAGGCGTGGTCATGTAATGCAGCCACAACTGGCGACCGATCACCACGGCAGCGGCAAGCACCAACAGGGTGGCGATCAGGCTGAAGAACTTTTTCATCGAAGGATTCTCACCAGTAGAGCGACAGCGCCAGGGCGCCGAACAGGCAGACGAACAGGCTCAGGCGCAGCAGCGCCGGGTGCCAGAAGAAGCGGTAGCCATCATGGCTGGCGATGTACCGGTCCAGGCCCCAGGCCAGGCCCAGGGCGAACAGGAACATCAAGGTCATGGTGGGCATGTACACGCCATGGAAGGCGATTTCACGGGGCATGGTTTCACGGAGCATCGTGCAGTCCTTTCGCCGGTGCCAACGGCGACTGTGGGTCGAGCAGGGAAGATCGGATGAAGTGCAGGTAGCTTTGCGCGCGGCGCAGCACCGAAGTGTCGAAGTGGCGGGCGAAGGGCTCGTCGGTGGCCTGCACGCGGGCGATGGCGTGGTCCACTGCCACCAGCGCGCGTTCGTGGTTGCTGGCGCTGGGCTGCAGGAACAACCGGGCCAGGGCACGGCCCATCACGCGGATCGCCTGGCGCCAGGGCTGCGACTCGGCGTAGGCCGGATGCACCGGCGCGCGGGCCTGCTCCTTGCGCAGCTCGATGATGGCATGGCCGATTTCCAGCACGGTGAACATCCAGCCCATCAACTGGCTCTGTACCTGTGGCTTGCCGGCTGCCAGGCCATAGGCCTGGTGCAGCAGGTCACGGGTGCGGCTTTCGAAGGCTGAACCCAGGCCGCGCAGGCGCCCGCTGATGGCGAACAGCACCTGCTCGCGCAGTTCCTGCTCCAGGCGGCTCCACAGCCAGCGGCTGTTGGGCGGCAGGATGATCGCCCCGGCAGCGGCACAGACGAACATGCCGATGACCATGCCGATGTAGTCGTTGATGAAGGTGTACGGGTCATACACGGTGAGGTTGTTCGGCACCGAGCCGATGGCGAAGAACACCAGCAGGCCGATGCCGTAGCCGGCATACGCCGGCCGAGACGAAAGGAACGCGCCCAGCACGAACACCGGCGCCAGGACCATGCAAAGCAGTGGGAAACCGTCGATCCAGGGGAACACGAAGAAGGTTTCGAAGAAGCCGACGACGGCACCAATCGCCGTGCCGCAGGCCATCTGGAACGACATGCGCTTGGGGTTCGGCGAGGCCGCCGACAGGCCCACGGTGACGGTGGCGATCAGGGTCATCATGGCGCCGCTGGGCCAGTCGCTGAGCAGCCAATAGCTGCCCAGCAACAACAGCACCGCCGAGGCGCGCACACCGGCGGCCAACGATACCAGCCAGCTGGTCTGCGCCACGTAGGGCTCATCCCACTGCTCGCGTTCGTGCCGGTGCGCGGCTAGCGAGGCATGGGTTTCGGCATAACTGTACATCTCGTCGACGAAGCGGTAGAGCAGCTCGAAGGCAGTGTGGAAGTCGAGCAGGTCGGACTCGCTCGGCTCGGTTGCCAGGTACTCGGCGCGCAAGCCGCGCACCTGTGCCTGCAAGCCTTCCTTGTAGGCGGCCAGCTCCAGGGTCAGGCGCAGCGCATCGGCGTCGGTCAGCGCCCGGCCCACGTAAGGCTGCAACAGCTCCACCAGGGTGTTCAGGCCTGGCTCGATGGCGCCGACGATCTGCAGCGGGCCGCGGGCGCGAAGGCGCTCCAGCAAACGGTGCAGGGCATTGAAGCGCGTGGTGATGGCCATGAACTCGCTATTCATGCGCACCAGGCGACCAGAGCGCCGGCGCATGTGCGGGTCTTCGAAGGCGGTGACGTTGCGCAGGCTCTCGAGGCCCACTGCTTCAGCGACGAAGCGCACGTTGCTGCTCTCGAAGCGGTCCCGCTGGCTTTCGCCGCGCAGGGCCTCGACCACCACCCCCGCGAAAACGCCAAAGCGCTGGTACAGGGCGTTGCGCATGGCGGCACTGGCCGACTGCGGCAGGATCGCGGCGCTGACAAAGGTCGACACCAGAATGCCCAGGGCAATTTCCAGCACCCGCCATACCGCCGCCATGAACGCCTGGTCAGGGTGCTCCAGCACCGGCAGGCCAATCATGGCCGCGGTGTAGCCGGCCAGCACGAAGCCATAGGCGCGGAAGGTGCGGTAGCGCATGGCACCGGCCGAGCACAGGCCTACCCACAGGGCCAGGCTGGGCAGGAACAGCTCGGTGTTCTGCGGGAATATGGCGATCAGCGCCACCATCATCGCCGAGCCGGCCAGGGTGCCGAGCACCCGGTAGAAGCTCTTGGCGAACACATGCCCGCTTTGCGGCTGCATGACGATGAACACGGTGATCATCGCCGTGCGCGGTTGCGGCAACTCCAGGCGCATGGCCAGCCACAGGGTGATGAACGCAGCGGCCAGCACCTTGAAGATGTACACCCAGGTCACCCCGTCGGTGCGCGCCCAGGCAAAGAAACCCCGGCGCCATTCCAGGCTCTGCAGCCAGCGCACGGGCAAACTGGAAGTGCTCATTCGGCGTTATCCGGCTTCTTGTCGAAAATGGCCAGGGTGGCCGGGGTTTTCGGTGCGGCCTGGCGCTCCTCTTTCGGCGCATCCTGACCAGCCTGCAAGCCACCGCCCAGGGCAGTGACCAGCTCGGCATGGGCAATCAGGCGCGCGGCCTGCACCTGCTGCTGCACCTGCTGCCGGCGGAACAGCAAAGTCTGCGCATTGAGCACGTTGAGGTAGTCGGTAAGGCCACGCTGGAAGGCAACCATGGCGATGTCGTAGGTTTTCTGCGCGGCCGCGACCGACTCGGCGGCGAAGTGCGACTGCTCCTTCATCGACTCACGGCGGATCAGCTGGTCGGAGATGTTCTTCAGCGCACCGACCACGGTCTGGTTGTAGCGCGCCACGGCCACGTCATAGCCCGCCGAAGCCACGCCCAGTTGCGAACGCAGGCGGCCACCATCGAAGACCGGCAGGCTGATGGCCGGGCCGACGTTGTAGTTGAACTTGCGCCCGGTGAGGAATTCCAGCGGGCCACCACCGGTTGCCATGAAGCCAAGGCTGCCGACCAGGTCGACGTTGGGGAAGAAGCCGGCGTGGGCAACATTGATGCCCCGCGCCTGGGCGGCCACCTGCCAACGGCTGGCAACCACGTCGGGGCGCTGGCCGACCAGTTCGGCCGGCAGGTTCGACGGCAGCTTCAGCGGCGCGGCCAGGGCCAGGCTCGGGCGCTGCAACTGCGCGCCCTCCCCCGGGCCCTTGCCGGCCAGGGCGGCCAGCTGGTTGCGGGCCAGGGCAATTTCTTCGTCCAGGCTGTCGAGCTGGCGGTGGGTTTCCGGCAACGGCGCTTCAGCCTGGCTGACTTCGAAGTGGGTGCCGATGCCGGCATCCAGACGGCGCTTGGCCAGGGCCAGGATCTGCTCCTGCTGTTCCAGCTCGGCCTTGACGATATCGCGCTGGGCGAAGTGCAGGCTCAGCTGAATGTAGGCGCGCACCACGTTGTTCTGCAGCTCCAGCTGCGCCTGGCGGGCTTCGGCCACGCTCATGTGCGCCTGGTCCACGGCCTGCTCGCTGGCATTGCGTTCGCGGCCCCACAGGTCGAGCGCGTAGCTGAAGCCAATCGCGGCGTTGTTGTCCCAGGTGTTGGCGCCGGACAGCGCGCCCGGGCCGTAGAACTGGTCTTCAGGCCAGTTGTGGCGCTTGAGCGCGGCCTGGCCATTGGCCTGGAGCTTTTCCGCCGATTCGACCACACCGGCCATGGCCCTGGCTTCGCGTACCCGCGCCGCAGCCATGGCCAGGCTCGGGCTGCCGGCCACGGCCAGGGCAACCCAGCGGTCCAGCTGTGGGTCGCCATAGGCGCGCCACCATTGTTGATCGGGCCAGTGGGCGTCGGTCGCGGCTTCGCGTATGGCCGCGTCGGTGGTCAGGGTGTTGGCTTGCAGCGTCTTGCTTTGCGGGGCAATGCCCCAGGTTCCGATACAGCCGCTCAAGGTGAGGGCAAGGGCACAGGCACTGAACGCATTGAGCGTTCTGATGATGCGACGCGGCACAGCTGCGATTTCCCGAGGAAGAGGTGAAGAGGCCGGGCAATTCTAGGGGGCGTCAGCACTGGCGATAAGCGTGGATTCCTGCGAATCTTTGTTACCAAAACGGCGATAATCCGCCTTTGGTCGAAGGCAACTTTTCATCTCTTTTACGTTACTTCGTGACACAATTTTGTCCTCTACATCGAGAGTGACCCATGGACACCCTGCAAAACATGCGTGCTTTCAGTTGCGTAGCCCAACTCGGCAGCTTTACCGCTGCTGCCGGGCAACTGGATACGACCACCGCGAACGTGTCGCGGGCGGTCTCCAACCTGGAAGCCCATCTGCAAACAAGGCTGCTCAACCGTACCACCCGCCGCATTGCGCTGACCGAAGCCGGCAAGCGGTACCTGATGCGTTGCGAACAGATTCTTACCTATGTCGAAGAAGCCGAGGCCGAGGCCAGCGACGCCCATGCCCGCCCGGCCGGGATGCTGAAGGTGCACTCGATGACCGGGGTCGGTCAGCACTTCGTGGTCGACGCCATCGCCCGCTACCGCGAATCGCACCCGGACGTGACCTTCGACCTGACCATGGCCAACCGCGTGCCTGACCTGCTCGACGAGGGCTATGACGTGTCCATCGTGCTGGCCACCGAACTGCCCGACTCGGGGTTCGTGTCCCAGCGCCTGGGCATCACCTACAGCATCGTCTGCGCCTCGCCCGCCTACATTGCCCGCCACGGCGTGGCGCACAAGCCTGCCGACCTGCTCAAGCACGCCTGCCTGCGCATGGTCAGCCCGGTGATCCCGTTGGAAAAATGGCTGTTCGACGGGCCGGAAGGCCAGGAGATGGTCAACATCACCAGCTCGCCGTTCATGGTCAATACTGCCGATGCCATGAAGACCGCCATCCGCAGCGGCATGGGCGTGGGCGTGCTGCCGATCTATTCGGCCATCGACGGCCTGCGCGATGGCAGCCTGGTACGGGTGCTGCCCGAGTACCGCCTGCAGGAGCTGAACCTGTACGCCATCTACCCGTCGCGGCAGTACCTGGATGCCAAGATCAAGACCTGGGTGGAGTACCTGCGCAACTCGCTGCCGGAGATTCTGGCAGCCCATGAGGCGGACCTGAAAACCCATCAGGTGATGATCGCCAACTAAAAAGCTGCTGCATTGCGGGGGCGGACAATGGTAGGTTGCTAACCATTGTTTCCAGCGCCAGGCCCCTGGGAGGGCTCCGCCCTCCATTCGCAGCACAAGGCTGCTCCTACAGAAGGCCCAGCGCCTGCCCCTTGTAGGAGCAGCCTTGTGCTGCGAATGACCGCATCGCGGTCAACTGCCCGGCATTCCCCTAGCCTTGCAGAGAAGAAGTTGCCGATGAAAAAGACCGTCCTGGCCTTCAGCCGTATCACCCCGGCCATGGCCGAACGCCTGCAGCAAGACTTCAACGTGATCGTGCCGAACCCCAAGCTCGGCGACATCAATGCCCAGTTCAACGAAGCCCTGCCCGAGGCCCATGGCCTGATCGGCGTTGGCCGCAAGCTCGGCCGGGCGCAACTCGAAGGGGCGGCCAGGCTGGAGGTGGTATCCAGCGTGTCGGTCGGCTACGACAACTACGACCTGGACTACTTCAACGAACGCGGCATCGCCCTGACCAATACCCCCGACGTGCTGACCGAAAGCACCGCCGACCTGGGCTTCTCGCTGATCATGGGCTGCGCCCGCCGCACCGCCGAGCTGGATGCCTGGACCAAGGCCGGCAACTGGCAGGCCACCGTAGGTCCGGCCCATTTCGGCAGCGATGTGCACGGCAAGACCCTGGGTATCGTCGGCATGGGCAACATCGGTGCCGCCATTGCACGTCGCGGCCGGTTCGGTTTCAACATGCCGGTGATCTATTCCGGCAATAGCCGCAAGACCGCGCTGGAGCAAGAGCTGGGCGCGCAGTTCCGCAGCCTGGAGCAACTGCTGGCCGAAGCCGACTTCGTCTGCATCGTTGTGCCGTTGTCCGATGCCACCCGCAAGCTGATCGGTGCGCGTGAGTTGCAACTAATGAAGCCAAGCGCATTCCTGATCAACATCGCCCGCGGGCCGGTGGTGGACGAGGCGGCGCTGATAGAGGCACTTCAGAACGGCACCATTCGCGGTGCGGGCCTGGATGTATACGAGAAAGAGCCGCTGAGCGACTCGCCGCTGTTCAAACTGCCCAATGCCCTGACCTTGCCACACGTTGGCTCGGCCACTGCCGAAACCCGCGAGGCCATGGCCAACCGGGCAATCGACAACCTGCGTGCGGCGCTGCTGGGTGAACGGCCGCGGGACCTCGTGAACCCGCAGGTGTGGAGGAGTTGATCGCTTCCCCACATCTGTTGAAACGGGCCACCTAACTTTTACGGCGCGCTCTGTGTGTGTGTGTACGGAGCGCGCCACGAATAAGATTCAAAGCCATACGCGACAGGAACGTATCTGAAGCTGTTCCGCAACTGATAAAACTGCCAGTTCATCTTCTAGCGAACCGCAGCAACAATAACACCTCAAAAATTGGAGGTGTATGATGGAATCTAATCTTGGCACTATCAGACCAAACATTAGCTTTGTAAGCCCGCAATACGAAATCAGCCTCTTTTCATCCTTGAAGAACCCAGAATGGGTTCTAGAAGGAGAGAAGCTAGGGACACTGCTGGGAAAGGACGGAGGAGCTGCCACTTACACCGCCCCAGATAGTATTGCAAAGGGAGATAGCTCCGATATCATTTCGTTTTTCAAAAAGGACATTGTGACGGCTTTCGAAGATGGAAAATATTACAATGCGACCATACTAATATCCAACCTCCCTCGACCGGTCAGTTACAAGCTTGAGCTAAAGACCGACAACAACCAGAAACGGCTGGAATTTCTCGTAAACATCTTCGATAGCGGATGGACGAAAGTCCCAGAAGAACATACAGCTTGGTATACACTGGCCGGTAATGGCCGAATGAAGCAGAACGGCGATTACTATAGTTCCGGCGACCAGCCTACACCTACAGCCATTCTTGCATTCGACAAACGCCACGATAAAATTCCGGGGTTTGCAATAATCATCCTTGACGCTGACTAGATATTCCCGCGGCAGAGCTGCTTATGGCTCGAGGCCCCGGAGTCAAGAACAATCTCTTTTGAGAACTTCCTGCACTAGGCACCTCTTGGCAAGCTCAAGAGGTGCCCGGTGCAAGCTATGTACGCTTCACTTCGCTAGCTCAGCGGCCTTAATGACTCGGCTCTTGGGCTTGCGAAACACCAGCACATTCCCCGCCATCACCGCCACCAATCCCAACAAGGCCGGCGCCGTCCACTGATACCCCTCGGCCACCGCCGACACATTCAATGCCACCAACGGGAACAGCACGGTGCAGTAAGCTGCCCGCTCCGGCCCCATGCGCCCGACCAGGGTCAGGTAGGCGGTAAAGGCGATCACCGAGCCCGGCACCACCAGGTACAGCAACGAGCCGATGTACCGCACGTTCCACTCCATGCTGAATGGCACACCGCTGACCACGCAGAACACCGCCAGCATCACCGCCCCGTAGACCATGCCCCAGGCATTGGTGGTCATGGGCTTGAGCCCGGCCTTCTGCTGCATGCTCGACAGCATGTTGCCAGCCGAGAAGCACAGCGTGCCGAGCAGGGCCAGGCCAAGGCCGTACAGGGTTTCGCGGCTGGCCGCGTGGTGGGACAGCTCGGGCCAGAACAGCAGCCCCAGGCCAAGGAGCCCCAGGGCGCCGCCGCCGAGCACATTGCTGGCGATCTTCTGGCCGAAGAAGATCCGCGCGTTGAGCGCATTCCACAGGGTGGCGGTGGAGAACACCACGGCGATCAGGCCGCTGGCAATCCACTGGCTGGCGCTGAGGAAGCAGATGAAGTTGACGCAGAACAGGCACAGGCCCTGGGCCAGACAGATCTGGTGGCCACGCCGGTTCATTGGCTGCAGGCGGCGGGTGAGCAGCAGGAAGGCGAACAGGATCAGCCCGGCCAGGGCGAAGCGGTAGACGATCGAGACCGGAATGGCGACCACACCCAGTTGGAGTTTCAGGGCGATCCAGGTGGTGCCCCAGATCAGGACCGTTAGCAAGTAGAGTGACAGGTTCATCGGTGGAGCTCCTCAGGCGATCGACCATGCATCCCGGGGCCGCGATGCGGCCCATCGCCGGCAAGCCAGCTCCCACAAGTACAGCGCCAAGCTCCAGGCTGGCGCGGTCCCTGTAGGAGCTGGCTTGCCTGCGATCGAGGGCGCAGCCCTCGCCGAGGCCTCCAGTTTCTTCCGGGGGCCCCTCCCCGGCTTGCACAAACTTGCGCATTTGTCCCGCGGGTTGCTGTAAGCCTGCCCAAGGCGCAGTAGGATGGCTGGCAAGAGGAACCGCCCATGACCCCACTCACCCAGCTGCAAGTGTTCAACGCCATGCACGCCTCGCCCCACGCCCGGCTGGAGCTGAGCGCGCACCTGGGCGACGGGCTGGCGGCGGCGTTGTGGAGCAACCGCGACGATGCCCGCGACTACCAGGCACCGAGCCATCACACCCTGTCGTGCTACATCGCCGACGGCACCGGCACCTTCCGCCGCCAGCGCCCCGGCGATAAAGGGGCGCCCGACAAGCTGTGCGTGATGCCGGCCGGGCAGGAATCGAACTGGGTGGTCAATGGCGCGATCCGCCTGGCGCACCTGTATGTCAGCGAAACGCAATTCGCCCTGGGCTGCGTGCGCCTGCTCGACCGTGAACCGCGTGAGCTGCAACTGCGGGAAGCGACCTTTCTCGACGACCCGCAGCAAGCCAAGCGCTTTCGCCAGCTGATAACCCTGGACTGGGATGAACCTGGCGAACGCTTGCTGGCCAGCAGCCTGGCGCACGAGATCGTCGACCATGCGCTGCTCAACCAGGTTGGGCTGCGCCAGGGCCTGCGCCTGAAAGGCGGGCTGGCACCGAGCCTGCGCCGGCAAATGGTCGACTACATCGAAGCGCATCTCGACCAGCCCATCACCCTGGGTGAACTGGCCTTGCGCTGCAACCTGTCCGAATACCACTTTGCGCGCATGTTCCGCGCCAGTTTCGGGCTGCCGCCGCATCAGTACCTGCTGGCCCGGCGGCTGCATCGGGCCTGCCAGCTACTGCGGCTGGGGGTGATGCCGCTGGGGGAAATTGCCCTGTCGTGCGGGTTTGCCAGTGCCAGCCATTTCAGCAACCGGTTCCGCCAGGCGGTCGGAGCAACGCCTGGCGAATACCGTACGGCCATTCGCGGCTAAAGCCGCTCCCACAGGGACCGCGCCACCCTCAAGGGCAGTGCAGTACCTGTGGGAGCGGCTTTAGCCGCGAAGAGGCCGGTTCAGGCTGGCCTAGAACTCGAAGGTACTGGACAAGCTCACCTGCCGCGCATCGCCAATGGCCACAAAGTACTGGTTCACCGCCGAGCTGTAGTAAACCTTGTCGAACAGGTTCTTCACGTTCAGCTGCAGCAGCACCTTGTGCTCGTCGAGCCTGGTCTCGTAGCTGGCAAAGGCATCGGCCACGGTATAGGACGGCAGGTCGAAGGTGTTGGTCGAGTTACCCGCGCGCTCGCCGACATACCTTGCACCGGCACCGAGACGCAAGCGGTCGCCACCGAACAGGCTGCCGTAGTCATACACCGCCGACAGCGAACCACTGTGCCGGGCCACGTTCTGCAGGCGGTTGCCCTGCAGGGCCGGGTCCTTGGTCACCTTGGCATCGGTGTAGGCATAGCTGCCAATCAGGCTCCATCGCTCGCTCAGCTGGCCAGTCAGGTCCAGCTCAACGCCCCGTGAACCGACCTCCCCGGCATTGCTGTACACCGTTTCACGAGTACTGGTATCAAAGTTGGAAACCAGCACGTTGCGCTTGGTGATATCGAACAACGCCAGAGTGCCTGTCAGGCGGCCCGGCATGTCGAGCTTGGCGCCCAGTTCCCACGATTTGCCCTCCTCCGGCGCCACCGACGAGTCGAGCACCACATTGCCGACCAGCGGCGCGATAGTCGAGTTGGGCTTGAACGACTCGCTATAGCTGCCATAAAACGACAGTTGATCATCGACCTTGTAGACGATACCTGCATGCGGCACCCACGCCTGGCCATTGATGTCGGTGTTGGCCTTGAAAGGGCGGCCACGGCCAGCGTACTGGTCGAACTGCTGGAAGCGCGCACCAGCCACCAGGATCCAGTGATCATCCAGGTGCAGCGCGTCCTGCACGAACAACGCGTCGGTGCGCAGCTTGTCGGTGTGGTCGCTGTCACTGGCTTTGACGGTGGTGCCCTCCACTTCCTGCCCGTAGACCGGGTTCATATAGCTGAAGGTGGATTGGGCGGTCTGCCGGATCATGTCACCGCGGAAAATCTTGCGGTCCTCGTGATCGATGCCGAACAGCAGGTCGTTCTGCATCCCGGCCAGTTGCACATTACCGGCCAGGCTCAGGGTGGCGAACTGGTCACGGCTCATGGCGTTGTGGGTGCCGTCAATGCTGCGCGACAGCGTGCCGCTTTTTTCATTCACGCCGGTCACCCGCACCTGGCTGGCATCATAGGTTTCGCGGTTGAAGCTGTAGCCGAAGTGCAGCTTCCAGTCATCGGCAAACTGGTGGTCGACTTCCAGACGGTACAGGTCGGAGCGCCCTTCCATGTCGTTGAAGGGCTCGTCCAGGCGCCGCGTGGCAGGGATGTCCAGCGGGTGGCCGTTGTTGCCGAACGCCGTGCCACGGTCGAAGGGGTAGAGAAACTCGCGATGCTCGTAGGCCAGTACCACCTGGGTGTCTTCGCCCAGCCAGGCCAGCGACGGCGCTACCAGCGATTCGCGGTGCACGCCGTAGTTGCGCCAGTAGTCCTCATCTTCGTGGTCGACGATCAGGCGATAGGCGAAGTTGCTGTCGCCCAGCGCGCCGGTGCTGTCGAACCCGCCACCGCTGCCGTTCTTGCCGCTGCCGTAGGTCGACCCGCGCACGGTCAGGGCGTTGTACTGCTCGAGTTGCGGGCGCTTGCTGACCACGTTGATGACCCCGCCCGGGTCCTGGATGCCGTACAGCAGCGAGGCCGGGCCCTTGAGCACTTCGACCCGCTCGGTGCTGGCGTTGAGGCTGCGGCCCTGCACGATGGGCATGCCATCGCGCATGATCGAGCCGTCGCGGTTGTCGCCGAAGCCGCGCTTCATCACGGTATCGGAGGTGCCACCGAAATTGTTGCCCTGGGTGATGCCGCTGACATTGGCCAGAGCGTCATCAAGGTTGCGTGGGGCCTGGTCACGGATGACCTGGGCCGGTACCACATTGATGGCCTGGGGAATGTCCTGGCTCGGGCCCTGCCCGCGCATGATCGAGGCGGTAGCCGGGGGCTGGTAGCTGTAGTCGTCCAGTTGCGAGGTCACGGTGATGGCCTGCAGGTTGAGGGCGCCGGAGGTGTCCACTGCTTCGAGGGTGAGCGTGCGTGCATCGACGCGGCGCCAGGCCAGCCCGGTAGTGCCCAGCAGCTGTTGCAGGGCCTGTTCGGCGCTGAACCTACCGTTCAATGCCGGCGCCTGCACACCTGGCAGTTCCAGGGTGTAGACCACGCTCTGGCCGGTGGTGCGGCTGAAGGCGCTGAGTGCCTGGGCAAGGGGTTGCGCCGGCTGGGCGAAGGGGTACACCTGCTGTTGCTCGACGGCGCAGGCCAGGGGAGCGGCAGCGAATGCCGGGAACGCGGAAAGGCCGAACCAGAGAGGGACGCAACGCGGGGTGAACTTCATGGACGCTGACCTGTGAGAGGGATGTGACTGCGAATGAATCGCACTTCCACTCATTACACGGATGCCACGTCCTGTTACCTCACCCGTTGCCTGAAAAAATTTTTTCCCTGTGCCGGCCCCTTCGCGGGCACGCCCGCTCCCACAGGGACTGCACAAGTTTCGAATCCAGTGCAGTACCTGTGGGAGCGGGCGTGCCCGCGAAGAGGCCGGCACAGGCGACTAACGGATGACAGTCAACCGCCCCAGCAAAGTCTGCCGCGAAAAGCCCATCACCTTGCCCAGCGAATCCAGCGCCAGCAACGGCTCGGCCACGGGGAAACTGCCACTGACCTTGCGCTGCCCCAACTCATCCTCGAGCAACAGGATGCGCCCCGGGTAATAGCGCCCCAGGTCTTCGACCACCTGAGCCAGCGGCACCTGGTAGTAATTCAGCCAGCCCTGGCGCCAGGCCAGGCGGTTGTCACTATCCACCGCCAGGGTGTCGCCGACTTGGCCGGCAGCATAGGCCACCTGCTGGTTGGCCGTCAGTTCACGCGCTGCTGCGCCCGGCGCCGGACTCACCGCCACCCGCCCGCTGCTCACAGTGACCTGGGCTCCCTCGTCCTGCTCGCGCACTTCGAACTGGGTGCCAAGCACGCGCACCTCGCCACCGGCAGCTTCCACTACGAACGGCGTGCCGGTATGCGTGACCTGGAAGTACGCCGCGCCATGCAACAACCGCACGCGGCGCTCGCCCTGCACAAAATCGACTGCAATCGCGCTCCCCGCATCCAGCGTCACCTGCGACTGGTCGGCCAAGGTCACCTGGCGAACTTGACCAGCACTGCTGTAGTCGGCCTGCAGGTCCTGCAGCCACAGGGCCGGGTGCCAACCACCGGCAACGCCCACGGCCAGTACCAGGCACGCAGCCACCGCCAGCGCCGCGACCCGCTGCCGCCAGGGGTGCCTGGCCGGTGGCGTGGCCATCGCATCCAGGTAACGTTGCAGGCTTTCCTGTTCTTCAGCGGCCAGGCGCGCCGCCGGGGCGGCGCTGTTCTGCCACAGCGCCTGGGCCTGGGCGTAGGCCTCACGGTGCCCAGGTTCGGCCAGCAGCCAGCGCTTGAACGCCGCGCCCTCGGCTTGCGCAGGCTGCTCGTTGATGCGGCTGAGCCATTGCAGTGCAGCCCGGGACTGCGCCTCGGTGATCGGCGGTAATCGGCTCATCGACGGGCACTCCCTGGCCGGCGTGGGGTGGACGCGGGCTCGGCAACACTCGCCTTGCACGCTTCGAGGGCGCGCATCATATGCTTTTCCACAGCACTCTGGGACAGTTGCATGGCCTTGGCGATCTCGCCGTACTTGCAGCCGTGGATACGGTTGAGCAGGAAGATCTGCCGGGTGCGCTCGGGCAAGGCGCGCAAGGCAGCGTCGATGCGCTGCAAGTCGTGATCGACCTCCACGGCCTGTTCCGGGGCCTGGGCCATGGCCGCTTCATCCAGCGGCAACACAGCTTCGGCTGCGCGCTCGCGGCTGCCTTCGCTGCGCAGGTGGTCGATGGCGAGGTTCCCGGCGCAACGCAGCAGGTAGGTATCCAGCGCCTCGACCTTGACCTCAGGGCGACGCCAGAAGCGCAGGAACAGCTCCTGGACCAGGTCCGATGCCGTGGCCCGGCAGCCTACCCGGCGGCTCACCAGGGCCTCCATGCGTGCCCGCTGGGCCTGGAACACCTGGACGAAGCGCGCACGCCCACCGCCGCTTTCGGCATCCGCCTCGATCATGTCGCCCGGCTCGCTCACCTGGTCACTCGGCGAACACGGCCAGCAACGGCCCCAGCACCACGCTGGCGGCGGCCAGGCCCAGCAACAGGCGGGGCTGGTATGGCAGGCCGAACACCCACAGGGTCACCCCGGCCATCATCACTGCGGTCCACTCCACCAAGCCATGGGCCCAGCCCCGCAGGTGCACGCTGAGCACCAGCGACAGCACCAGCAACAGCCAACCGGCGCTGCGCAACAGGCGCAACTGCCCGGGGCGCGGCTTGCGCCCGAGCAGGTCGACGAAGTGCTTCTCCATGGCCAGGCACAGGGCAACGAAGCCGGCGTAAGCGATCAGTGCATTACCCAGCATCAGCTCGCCTCCGCCGTCTCAGTGCTTGGCTTCCTTGCCGCACGAGGGGCCCGCATGGCCACAGCCTTCGGGCTGTGTAACATCTTGCCGGCCAACCAGGCCAGGAACAGGCCGGTGCCCAGCGCTGTCAGGTCGAAACCAGCCATGGCCCAGTCACCCGCAGGTAGCGAATGGTTCAGGCCCTGGCCGGTGGTCAGGCCGTTAAGCAGCGGCAGCAAGGCGAAGGCCAGCGCGCCCAGTGCCAGTTGCTCGCCCCATGCCCGTCGCCCACTGCGCAACACGGCATGCACCAGCGACAGGCCCCAGACGGTGAAGAAGGCGTTGACCTCCCAGTCGGCCCGGCCTTCGACGCCCATCGGGATCAGGCGGTTGGCCCAGAAGAAGCCCGCCACGGCCAGCAACAGGCCGCTCATGCTGGCGATATTGAGCACCTCGACCAGGCGCAGTTCGCCCGGCAGGCGTTCGCTTCTGGCATGCTTGAGCTGGCGCTTGCCCAGCCACATCACCAGGCCGGTGCCAATCACCGCAGTACCGGCCACGCCAAAGAAGAAGTACAGCCAGCGCAGCCAGGGCCCGGCGAAATTGCCCATGTGCAGGCCAGCAAAGCTGAAGGCGGTCATCATTGCCCCACTCTCCGGTTTGCCCTGGCCCAGCAGAGCACCGCTGACGCCATCGAAGGTCCAGTTGGCGCTACGCCGGTAAGCCACGTGGTCGGCAGCCGATTGCGTGAAGGTAACGCGGGCATTGCTGTCGCCGGCATTTTCCACCTGGATACGGCCGATACGCGCGCCCGGTTGCAGGTCCTGCACCTTGGCATAGAGGCTCGGCAACGGTACCAGCGGCGCGGCCACATGGGCCGCCTTGGGCGCATTGTTACGGCCGAACAGTTCGTTGAAGTACTTGCCGGTGTCGTTGCCGTAGCTGGCCATGATGCCCGCCGGCATCACCATGTACATGAACAACACCAGGCTGCTGTAGCTGATCATCAGGTGGAAGGGCAGCACCAGCACGCCAATGGCGTTGTGCCCGTCCAGCCAGGAGCGCTGGCCCTTGCCTGGACGGAAAGTGAAGAACTCCTTGAAGATTTTCTTATGGGTGATGATGCCGGTGACCAGCCCCAACAGCATGATGAAGGCGCACAACGTCGATAGCCATCGGCCGAAAGGGTGTGGCATCTGCAACTGGAAGTGGAAACGGTAGAAGAACTCGCCACCGCGACTGTCGCGTGCCGCCACCGGCTGCCCGGTCTGGGTATCAAGGGTCTTGGTGACGAAACCGCGTGGCCCGCCATTTGGGTCGCGATAACCCACGTTCAAGGCGGCCTCGCGTGCGTTGGGCATGCGGATCAGCCAGGTGCCCGAATGCCCGGCGTTGTCCTGCAGGTACCGCTGGGCCACCTCCAGGCTATGGGTCGGGTCCAATGCATGGCTGCGCACTTCTGGCTGCGACCAGTGGGTGATTTCTTCCTTGAAATACGACAGCGTGCCGGTGAGGAAGATGGCGAACAACAGCCAGCCGAAGATCAGGCCGGTCCAGGTGTGCAGCCAGGCCATGGCCTGGCGGAAGCCTTCTTTCATGGGGTTTTCATCCAGTATGCCAACCCGCTGATCACCCCCAGCAGCACGCTTGGCGCCAGTACGCCCAGCCAGGCGCGCAAAGCGCTGCGGCAGGCAAAGCACCAGATGAACGCCAGCAGGTAGAAAACGAATGACAGCAGCAGGCCGGTGAGCGTGGCATCGACCCGTGGCAGCGGCGCTACCAGGGAAATGCAGACGCTGGCCACGGACGCCAGCAGGTAGCCACCCAGCAGCGCGGCAAGGCTGCGTGACGTCACGGCCAGGCGATAGCTGAGCGAGAGACCGGCGGTTTTGCGCGTCATGTGCGATGGTCCGGGCGTTTTCGGGGCTGCAATAATAATGATTTCAATTCTCATAAGCAAAGGCCACGCGATGAGTCGCCTGCTGCCTTGAATGCAACAAGAAATTTATTTTCAAAAAGGGCTTGAATTCGTTTCGCCGTTGCCTGACCTTAGAGTCAAGAGACGCAGAAATACCAAGGGTCTCAGAGGCCTAGGCGCGTCTCCATGCGAGCAAGCTGAATAAGGATTGAATCATGCAAATCCAGGTCAACAGCAGCAACCATTTCGAAGGCAACGCCCGGCTCGACCAGTGGGTCCGCAGCACACTGCAGAACTCGCTGGAACGTTACGAAGACGACCTCACCCGCATCGAGGTCCACCTGCGCGACGAGAACGGCGCCAAGCCCGGACCGCATGACAAACGCTGCCAGATGGAGGCTCGCCCCAAAGGCCATCAACCGATTTCCGTGACCCACACCGCCACTTCGCTGGACCAGGCGGTCGATGGTGCCGCCACCAAGCTCAACCACGCGCTGGAACACTTCTACGGCAAACTGCGCAGCAAGCGCGGCGCCCTGGAACTGAGTGACCCAGACGCCTGATCGGCAACACAAGACGCCCGGCCTGATGCCGGGCGTTTTCGTTTGTATCGATCGATGGCGCTGAACCAACAGGTAATTTCCCCGGTCAACTTCTGCATTCATTCAGCGCAGAAGCATGACCATGAACAACCCATTCGAACGAATCAGTGCTGCATTCGCCCCCGAATACCGGGTCAACCTGAGCATTGCAAACCTCGACGGCAGCATCATGCTGACCCTGTCCGACGACGCTGGCGTGGTCGCCAAGCGCCTCATCACCCAGGCCCAGCGCAATGACCCGGTGCGCCTGCAGCGGGTGATCGACAGCATCCGCCTGGGCCTGGCCATCGAGCACAACCAGAACCCCCTTCAGGTGCTGGCCGCGCTGACCCGTGACGCCCGCCACGAGCCGCGCCATTTCATCGCCAACTGAGGGCTACTTGCCCTCCTCCACTTCCTTGCCGCTGGCATCCAGTACCTTGGTCGAGGGGTAGCGGTACGAGGCGTAGCGCACCACCAGGATCGCGAACGCCAGCAACAGGATGCCACCGCACAGGTACAACAGCCCTACGTCCGGCGCCTTGTGGTGCGAGACGTCGCCGATCAGCAGGCGGGTCAGCGCGGTGATGGCCACGTACAGCAGGAAGCGGATCGGCATGTGGTTGGTCTTGAAGTAGATACCGACCATCGCCCCCAGCTCCAGGTAGATGAACAGCAGCAGGATGTCATCGACACTGACCCCGCCCTTGCCGAGCATGTCGAGGAACGTCATCACCGCCGCATAGGCGGTGATCGCGCCAATGCCGAACAGCGCCAGGTAATGGAATGCCTCGACGCACAGGTTTCCCAGCGAGTCGGCCGAGCCGTGCAGCCCCTTTCGCAGCTTTTCTGCCCATTTGATGTTCACGATGTTCCATTCCCCGATACGTCTTGAAGGATGATGCGTCACCGGTGTGACGCTTGTGCCATGCAGTTAAAGGGCCAGGCCCCTGCCTTGGAAGGCGACCGATTGCCGCAAGGCACCTTGAGGCGTGGCAAGTTGCCAGAAACACGACCATGCGCTGGGGAAAAATCAGATTTAACCCCTTCCTTGTAGGGCATTTCCCAAAGATACTCCCTGCCATTGTGGTGTTCGGGGATGAGCACTAGTCTCGGATCGTCGCTGCCAAACAGCGACCGGCTTTGATTTGATGATGACCTCAATGCATGAGCTGGAGACGTTGCGGGCTTTGCTTGAGTCGGCACTGGTTCAGGTGCAGATGCCCGCTGAGCCTCGGAGTTTGCACTGAGGTTTGAGTGTTGCGTTGTCTGGGCTGGCCTCTTCGCGGGTAAACCCGCGAAAGTGCCCGGATGGCCAGGCGCTGATGGATGATGCTGAGTTGGGCATGAAGCAGTAAGCGCTCTGCACCACGCTACAATTTCTGCTTGCGAAGCAATCAACATTGCCATTACTGTATATAGATACAGCAAATCGAAACGCAACCAGCAAAAGGCATAGAGGTGATGAATGGCCGTCGAAGTGGTGTACCGCAGCAGCCGCGACCCGGAGCGCTTGTTCATGGATAAGGCCGAAGCAGACCGTCACGACAAGATGCTCGAACTGGCCGAGCGCCTGGCCGAAGTACTGCACAAGGCAGTGCCCTCGCTGAGCGAGAAACAGGTCGAGGAAGCCGGTATCTACATGGCCAAAAACCGCGATGTGTTCGCCCGGGCGTTCAAGAGCCAGCCGGATGCGCTGGCCGAGTTGCTCGAAGCGCCAGCGGCCGAGTAATTGCCTGCACTGGCCTCATCGCCAGCAAGCTCCACGGGGGTACATGGCTTGCTCCATTGCTCAGGTCACCTCATTACCCTGTAGGAGCAGCCTTGTGCTGCGAAGAGGGTAGTTGAGCAACAGATATTCTTCGGCAGTAATGGCCTCTTCGCAGCGCAAGGCTGCTCCTACAAGTCGGCGCGACAGGGGTGGGCGCTGGCTTGCCGGCGATAGGGCCAGTGCAAGAACACAAATTACATCAGCCGTAGAGCAACCGCTCTGCCAACATCTGCGCCACCCGCGCCGGCGAGCGCTTCTCTGCCTGTGCATGGCCAAACACTTCGGTCAGCCGTGAAGGTATCCGCGCCAGGTGCGCGGTGATGGTGCCCAGGTCTTCGCCACGATGGGTAAGTGCCACGTAGATCAACCCACCGGCATTGATCACGTAATCGGGCGCATACAGTATCCCGCGCGACTCCAGCTGGTCGGCTACCTGCAAGGTGGTCAGCTGGTTGTTCGCCGCCCCCGCCACGGCCGCACAACGCAACTGCATCACGCTCTGCCCGTTCAACACCGGCCCCACACCGCAAGGGGCAAAGATGTCGCAAGGGGTGCTGATCAACGCATCGTTGGTCACCGGATGGGCATTGAACTGCTCCACCGCCAGCCGCACTCGTCCAGGGTCCAGATCGCTCACCAGCAGGTCCGCCCCTGCCGCATGCAGCTGCTCCGCCAGCGCATAACCGACATTGCCCAGCCCTTGCACCGCAACCCGCAGCCCTTGCAGGTCATCACTGCCAAGGCGGAACGAAGTGGTGGCACGAATGCCAGCAAAAACCCCCATCGCCGCATGCGGTGACGGGTCACCCGAGGCCGTGGTGCTGGTCACATGCGGTGTGCTCTGGGCAATGCAGTCCATGTCCAGGGTCGAGGTGCCGCTGTCCACGGCGATGATGAAGCGCCCTTGCAAGGTGTCGATGAAGCGGCCAAAGGCCTCGAACAGCGCGGCACGGTTTTCCACATGCGGGTTGCGCATGATCACCGCCTTGCCGCCCCCCAATGGCAGGCCAGCCAGCGCCGCCTTGTAGCTCATACCCTGGGCAAGGCGAATGGCGTCTGTCATGGCGCTTTCATCATCGGCATAAGGCAGGTAGCGGCAACCGCCCATGGCGGGGCCCAACTGCTCGCTGTGGATCACCACCACAGCCTTCAGGCCGGTAGGCGGATCGGTGAACAAGTGCAGCGACTGGGTACGGGTGCTTTGCATCAGCGCGAACATCGACAGGCTCCCCTACGAGGTGCTCTTTCCAGTATAGGCACGGCCCTTGGGCTGGTAGCGCCGCCGGACCACTGGACGAAACCGCGCGCCACGGCTAATACTCAAACGTGTGTGGAGAAGCCCCATGAAGCCACGTCAAGCCTGCCTGGCCTGCCTGGAACGCGAGCCCGTCGCCCTGCTGGAAGCCGCATTATGGATTGCCGCCGAGCACGACCGAAGCGTCGAGCCCGCGGCCAGCCTTGCCAAGCTGCATGACCTGCAGCGTGAGATAAGCACCAATCTGCCGATGCTGCCGCTGTGCGAACTGGCACAGCCACTGCTGCGCCAACTCAATGCCCTGGGCTTCCAGCAGGATGAATATCACCCGCTGCGCCCGCATGCCGCGATGATGGACAAGGTGCTGCAACGCCGCCGTGGCCAACCACTGACACTTGCCATCCTCGCCCTGGAACTGGCCAGGCGTCTGTCCATACCCCTTGAGGGCGTAGGCTTCCCTGGCCATTTCCTGCTGCGCGTGCCGGGTGCCGATCACCTGCTTGACCCCTGTGGCGGCCGGCGTCTCTACCCCAACGACTGCCGTGAGCTGCTGGCTCGCCAATTCGGCCCGCATGTAGCGCTGACTGCCGAACACATGCGCAGTGCCAGCCCGCTGCAGATGCTGCAACGCCTGTCACGCAACCTGCGCCAGTTGCATATAAGCAACGACAACCACCTGGCGGCACTGATCGATGCCGAGCGGGTCATGCAACTGGGCCCGGTGCAGGTCAGCGACTATGTGACTCGCGCTTCGCTATACCAGCATCTGGATTGCCCGCAGGCCGAGCGCTTTGATCTGGAGCATGCGTTATTGC
Source organism: Pseudomonas sp. 13159349 (assembly GCF_013305685.1). Lineage (NCBI taxonomy): Bacteria > Pseudomonadati > Pseudomonadota > Gammaproteobacteria > Pseudomonadales > Pseudomonadaceae > Pseudomonas > Pseudomonas sp. 13159349. Next base: position 5,007,542 of record NZ_CP045553.1, read on the forward strand.
TGACAGAGGACCCGGTCCAGCGCCTGAAGCTTTCCGAACGTATCGGCAAGCTTCCGGCGGCGAACCGTTCCATTCACTGAGCCGGGCTGTCCGGCTGCCGGGCGGGGTGGGCCTGGGCGAACGCCGCGTGTTCGGCCGCAAGGGCGGCAACCCGAAGGATGCGCGGGAAGCTGTCGAGGTCGATGTTGAAGCGTTCGGCCGCGTACAACTGCGGGATCAGATAGACATCCGCCAGGCCCGGCTCATCGCCGAAGCAGAAGCCATGATCGCCTATCAGTTGCTCAACTGCCGCCAACCCTTGGCTGATCCAGTGACCAATCCACTGGTTGACCTGGCTTTCGTCCTGGCCGGCCTGGCGCAGTCGGTTGAGCACGCTGACGTTGTGCAGCGGGTGGATGTCGCAGCCGATGATCGCCGCCACGCCCCGTACCTTGGCGCGCGCCTCGGCCGCAGAAGGCAGCAGCGCGGGCTGTGGATAAACCTCCTCCAGGTACTCGATGATCGCCGGCGACTGCACCAGCAGCTCACCGCCATCGGTGCGCAAGGCCGGCACGCGGCCCTGCGGGTTGACCGCGACATAGCCCGAACCGCGCTGCTCACCCTGCAACAGGTTGACCGGCACGGACTGGTAGGCCAGCCCCTTCAGCGCCAGGGCAATGCGCACCCGGTAGGACGAGGTGGAACGGTAATAGGTGTACAGCTCCATGCCCGTGCCTCCTCAGTTGGCCGCGATGACCGTGCCGCGGCATTCACCGAAACCGATGCTGGCCACGCCATCACGCACGCAGCGGGCACGCAGGATGATCTCGTCGCCGTCTTCGAGGAACTTGCGCACCTCGCCACTGGCCAGTTCCACCGGGTGCTTGCCCCCTTCGGTTATCTCCAGCAGGCTGCCGAACGAACCTGGAGTGGCGCCCGACAGCGTGCCCGAACCGAACAGGTCGCCCGGTTGCAACTGGCAGCCGTTGACGCTGTGGTGCGCGACCAGCTGCGCCACGGTCCAGTACATGCTGCGGGTGTTGCTCAGGGTCAGGCGGTGCGGGGCAAGATCCTGCTCGCGCATGCGCTCGGTCAGCAGCAGTACCTCAAGCTCGATATCGAATGCACCAGCGGCCTGGTCGCGCTTGTCCAGCAGGTACGAAAGTGGCTGCGGGTCGCCTTCCGGGCGTGAGGGCTGGGCACAACGGAACGGCTCAAGCGCTTCGGCGGTAACTACCCAAGGCGAGATGGTGGTGATGAAGCTCTTGGACAGGAACGGCCCCAGCGGCTGGTATTCCCAGGCCTGGATATCGCGCGCCGACCAGTCGTTGAGCAGGCACAGGCCAGCCACGTGCTCGGCGGCATCGCCTACCGGGATCGCCTGACCAATGTCGTTGCCCTGGCCGATCCAGATACCCAGCTCCAGCTCGTAGTCCAGGCGCGCGCAGGGGCCGAAGCTTGGCTCGGTGTGCCCGGCCGGCAGCGTCTGGCCCTTGGGCCGGCGCACATCGGTGCCGGACGGGCGGATGGTCGAGGCACGGCCGTGATAACCGATCGGCACGTACTTGTAGTTGGGCAGCAGCGGGTTGTCGGGGCGGAACAGCTTGCCCACGTTCTTGGCGTGCTCGATGCCCACGTAGAAGTCGGTGTAGTCACCGATCTGCGCCGGTACATGCAGCTGGCAGGCGCTGGCCGGGTACAGGGCGGCCTGCAGTGCCGCCTTATGTTCACTGTGTTCGCCCAGCAGCACCAGCAGGCGCTCGCGCAGGGCGACGCGGGCACCGCGGCCGAGGGCGAAGAATGCGTTCAAGACCCCACCACGGGTGGCCTCGACCGCGGCCTTGGCGGCACCGTCGAACAGGCCTGCGGCCAGCACCGCCTCCAGGTCGAGGATCGCGTCGCCGATGGCCACGCCACAGCGCTTGGCTTCACCCGGCCGGCTGAAGATGCCCAACGGCAGGTTCTGCAGCGGGAAGTCGCTGTGCCCGTTGGCGTGCTCGACCCAGCTACGGGCAATGGCGGTCTGATTCATGGGTTATCTCCGGTTCGGGTTGAAGGTGCTCGGCAAGGTGGCCCAGCAACTATCGTAGTCGGCCTGCAACTGCGGGCATTCAAGGGCTTGCAGGCTCGGGCGCAGCACCTGGCTGGTCTCGAACATGAAGGCCATGGTGTTGTCGATCTTGTGCGGTGCCAGGTCGGCAGCAATAGCCTTTTCGCAGGTTTCGGCGTCGGGGCCATGGGCGCTCATAACCCCGTGCAGCGAGGCGCCACCCGGCAGGAAGCCCTCGGCCTTGGCGTCGTAGGCACCATTGATCAGGCCCATGAACTCGTTCATCAGGTTGCGGTGGAACCATGGTGGACGGAAGGTGTTCTCGGCCACCATCCAGCGTGGCGGGAAGATCACGAAGTCCATGTTGGCCATGCCATGCACGCTGGTCGGCGAGGTCAGCACAGTGAAGATCGACGGGTCCGGGTGGTCGAAGCTGACCGTACCGATGGTGTTGAAGCGACGCAGGTCGTACTTGTACGGCACGTTGCTGCCATGCCAGGCGACCACGTCCAGTGGCGAGTGCTGCAGTTCGCAGGCCCAATGTTCGCCCAGGAACTTCTGCACCAGCTGCACCGGGCCATCGACCTCTTCGTAGCGCGCCACAGGGGTGAGGAAGTCGCGCGGGTTGGCCAGCCCGTTGCTGCCGATCGGGCCCAGGTCCGGGATGCGCAGCGGCGCGCCGTGGTTTTCGGCGATATAGCCGCGGGCCTCGCCGTCGAGCAGTTCCACCCGAAACTTCATGCCACGCGGGATGACCGCGATTTCCAGCGGCTCGACTTCCATCACCCCCAGTTCGGTGGCAATGCGCAGGCGGCCCTGTTGCGGCACCAGCAGTAGTTCACCGTCGGCGTTGAAGAACACCCGCTCCATCGACCGGTTGGCGCGGTAGATGTAGATGCTCACGCCGGCCGGTTTTTCCGCAGCGGCGTTGGCCACCATGGGCAGCCAGCCCTCGATGAAATCGGTCGGTTCGACGGGGATCGGCTGGGGGTTCCAGCGCAGGCGGTTGGGGGTGATGGCCCCCAGCGGGCCGGTCAGCGGCTGGCGCGCCAGGCGCTCGAAACGGGGATGCAAGGCAGATGGGCGAATACGGTACAGCCACGTGCGGCGCAGTTCGCTGCGGGTCATGGTGAACGCCGTCCCCGAGAGCAGCTCGGCGTACAGCCCATAGGGCGCCTTCTGCGGCGAGTTCTGCCCGACCGGCAAGGCCCCTGGCAGCGCTTCGCTGGCAAACTCGTTGCCGAAGCCGCTGAGGTAGTGAAGGTCGGGTGACGTATCGCGATTCATCGATGCCTCCGGGCTCTGGCCGAGCCGTTGCTGGCAGCTGGCTGCTGGCCCGGGGCGGGGTGGCAGCGCGTCTGCATTGTTTTTATCGTAATCAGATTACGAATAACGTAATTTGCTACGGGCAATGCGTCAAGCTATAAAGGCGCGACTCGAAGAATCCGGAAGAAGATGTCCATGGCAAAAGCCAGCTCCCCCGCCGACAACGGCAAGCAGAAAGTCCGCTCGGCGGAGGTCGGCACCGACATCCTGAAGGCTCTTGCCGAGCTCTCCCCGTCCACCTCCCTGTCGCGTCTGGCGGAACATGTGCAGATGCCAGCGAGCAAGGTGCACCGTTACCTGCAGGCGTTGATCGCCAGCGGTTTTGCCGAACAGGATGCGGCCACCAACCATTACGCCCTGGGGCGCGAGGCTCTTCGGGTAGGGCTGGCGGCGCTGGGCAGCATCGATGTGCTGAAGATTGCCGCGCTGCCATTGTCACAGCTGCGCGATGAACTGAACGAGAGCTGCTTCGTTGCCGTATGGGGCAACCAGGGCGCGACAGTGGTCAGCATCGAGCCGGCAGTACGCGCGGTCACGGTGGTAACGCAGATCGGCTCGGTTCTGCCGCTGCTCACTTCGTCCACCGGGCTGGTGTTCGCCGCCTATCTTCCCGAGCGCGAGACCGTGGAGTTGCGTGACCGGGAACTGGCCGCCCTGCAGCACAGCGCCGCCGACTACCAGGCAGTACTGGCGGGCATTCGTGAACGTGGCCTGCACCATGTGCACGGGCTGTTGATGCCGGGCGTGGATGCGCTGTCGGCCCCGGTGTTCAATGCCATGGGGCAGATCGCCGCGGTGATGACGGTGGTCGGGCCGACCTCGATCTTCCATGCCGACGAGCATGGTCCGGCGGCGCAACGGTTGCTGGCAGCAGCACGGGAAACCAGCTGGCGCATGGGCTATTCGCCCGCCGACTGAGCGCCTTCGGCACTATTGCCCGATACGTAAAGGTGAATGTCATAAGCGGCTATTTTTCCTGCAGGATCAGGCGCTTATTCTTAACTCACTGGCCGGCATGAAGGGCTCTCCCCCCCCGCCTTTCAGGCCTGCGAGGTTCACCGACGTAGATTTTGAAGCTCCTTGATCTGACGTCTCGATTGGCCGCTGCGGCTTGCAGCGGCCTTTTTTATCTGCCCTGAAAATTTCCGTCGCCTGTGCTGGCCTCTTCGCGGGCTTGCCCGCTCCCACAGGGATATCACCAAGCCTGAGGGCAGTGATATCCCTGTGGGAGCGGGCAAGCCCGCGAAGAGGCCAGCACAGGTAGTACAAAGCTCAGCCCAGCGGATACTTCTGCAAGTTGGCCATCATCTGCTGCAACGCCTGCAAGCTGTCCTGTGGGTGCACTGCCCCGTCGAAGTCGCCAATCCGTGCCCAGTTCTCCGCCACCTGCTCCGGAGTAAAGCCTTCACGCGGATCGAAGCCTACCCCCAGGCTGCGCTCCCAACGCACCTTGCCCACCCAACCGCCACCCACTTCGAACAGCTCACCACTGCCCTGGCACTGCTCGCTGCCCAAATACACCACCAGCGGGCTGACCAGCTCAGGCTTGAGCCGCTCGAACACCTGGGGCGGGATCAACCCTTCGGTCATGCGGGTGCCACCCGTGGGGGCGATGGCGTTGACCAGGATGCCGTGCTTGCGCCCTTCGATCGCCAGGGTACGTGTCAGCCCATACAGGCCCAGTTTGGCCATGCCGTAATTGGCCTGGCCGAAGTTGCCGTAGATGCCGGACGTGGAAGCGGTGAAGATCACCCGCCCCCAGTTCTGCTCGCGCAGGTGCGGCCAGGCGGCGCGGGTGACCTTGTAAGCCCCCTCGACATGCACCTGATACACCTGCTCCCAGTCGCTGTCTTCCATCTTGTGGAAGGTTTTGTCACGCAGGATGCCGGCATTGTTCACCAGCACATCGACCCGGCCGAAGCTGTCCAGGGCCTGCTCGACAATACGCGCGCCGTGGCTGACCGAATCATGGTTGGCAATGGCACTGCCCCCGGCAGCGCGGATCTCCTCTACTACCCGGTCGGCGGCGGAGGCGCTGGCACCTTCACCGTGGGTGGACCCGCCGAGGTCGTTGACCACCACCCGCGCACCACGGGCAGCGAACAGCAGCGCATGGGCACGGCCCAGGCCGCCCCCGGCTCCGGTGACTATCACCACGCGATCTTGCAGACAGACAGGCTCGCTCATGCTCATGGCTCCAGGCAGGTTCAGGTAGGCCGAGTGTCCGCCGCCAGCGGCGGGCGGACAATCAAGCTCACGCAGGCTGAATGCCTGGCAATAACGCAGCACGATGGTTATGGGGCCGCTTTGCGGCCCATCGCCGGCAAGCCAGCTCCCACACCAACCGCGCCGGCCTCCAGGCATGCGCTGTACCTGTGGGAGCCGCCTTGCCGGCGATGAGGCCCTGTCAGGACCACGCCACTTTCTGCTGGAAACAGCTCAGCGGTTGTTCACGAAAGGCCAGGTAATGGCGTAGCACCTGCACCGGCGCTTCGGTATGCGGGTAATGGCCGATGCCCTGCAACTGCACGGTGTCCGGCTCCGGCACCAGTTGCCGGTACCGCTCCACCATGTGTGCGCCGGAAAGCGGGTCGTCCACGCCATTGATGAAACGCAGCGGCACGCCTTCGTGCTGCATCGCGCCAACCCAGCGGTCCCGGTGCAACCTGCGCTCTGGCATATAACCCACCAGCTTGTGCAGGATGCGCGTGCCACGGTTGGCGGCTATCAGGCTCCAGAAGTCATCCAGCGCACTTTCACTAGGGTGGGTGCAAGGGCCGTAGACCTGGGTCACGTTGCGCACCAGGTCGTCGCGACCGAACGAGCGCCCTACCAGCCAGCCCAGGCGGCTGAGCAACAGCTTCTGTACCAGCAGCATGCGGCAGCTTTCGGGGAACAGCCCGCTGTTGAGGAACACGCAGCTGGCAATGCTGGCGCGCTGTTCATGATGCCGCGCCAGCATTTCCTGGGCCACACTGCCGCCGTAGTCATGGGCCAACAGATGCACCGGCTGGTCGACCTTCAGCTCGGCGAGCAAAGCCTGCTGCAGGTCGGCCTGCTCCATCAGGCTATACACGTGATCGACCGGTTTGGCCGAATCGCCAAAGCCGAGCATGTCACAGGCGATAACCCGGAAGCGCTGGGCCAAAGGCCCCCAAAGGTAGTGCCAATCCCAGCTGGCGGTGGGGAAACCGTGCAACAGAAGCAGGGGCTCTCCTTGCCCTGCGGTCCAGTAACGGATGCTCTGGCCCCGGAAGCTGAAACTCTGTCCCCGGGTACGCCAGACGCACAATGGAATTTCGGCCATGGGCATCAGAACGGTCCCGGTGAAGTGGTGTTGGCGGAATAGAGCAAGGCTGCGGTCATTGCATGTCACCTCGGCACTTACATGTGCTCTCTATGTCGAGGCTGAGTCTAGCCAGCAGCCCATGGGCTGGAACTTGCGTTGCCAGCCAGCTTGATGACTTGGCGAGTCAGTGGCACGAACGGTCAGAGCAGCACAGCCAGCAGCGGTGCCGCGAACAGGTTCAACAGCCCGGTCAGGACCATGACCAGGCCGGCCACCGAACCCTCCTCCCGGCCTACCTCCTGTGCCCGGCTGACACCGGCACCATGGGCGCCCACACCGAACAGCGCGCCCCGCGCCAGCGGCGTGCGCAACGGCAACCAGCGCAGTAGCACGCCGCCGAGCATGGCGCCCAGTACGCCGGTGAACATCACGAACACCGCCGTGAGCTCCGGTACGCCACCCAGGTCATGGGCCAGTGGCATGGCAAAGGGCGTGGTGATAGAACGCGGCACCAGCGACAGGCTGGTCGCGCTGTCCAGCGCCAACATATGAGCCAACCCCCAGGAACTGGCGATCGAAGCGCTACTACCGGCGACCATACCCATCATCAGTGCCGGCCAGTGGCGCGCCAGCATGGCCCGTTGCTGCCAGATCGGCACCGCAAATGCCACGGTCACCGGGCCAAGCACACTCATCAGCCAGTGGGTGTTGCGGGCGTACTCGGCATAAGCGGTGTGCAGCGGCACGGCCACCGCCAGCAACAGTACCGGCACCAGGATCAGCGGCGACAGCAGGTAGCGCCCGCTGCGCCGGTACAGCCAGCGGCTGCCCAGGTACGCCAGCAAGGTCAGGGCCAGCCAGAACAGCGGCATGGGTTCAAGGCTCATGGCGCAACCTCCAGCGGCACACCAGTTCCACAGTCAACGCGGTCACCACCATTACCGTCAGGGTGCTCACGGCAATCACCAGCAGGATGCGCCAGCCCTCGTCACGGATCAGAGCGCCATAATCGAGCAGGCTCATCAGCGCCGGAATGAAGAACAGCAGCATCTCAGCCATCAGCCAGCCTGCGCCCAGTTGCAGCATGGCTGGCTTGAGCACACCTGAGGCAAACAGCAACAGCAGCAATGCCAAGCCCATCACTCCGCCAGGAATCGGCCAGCCCAACCAAGTGGCAAGCTGGCCACCGAGCAGGAACAGAGCACAGAGGATCGCCAGCTCGACGAGCAGGCGCAGGGCTTTTTTCAACAACGCAGGTTTCATGGGGGGGTCCTCTACAGGCCCTCATTTTAAGTTTTGGCTGCCTAGGCCAGAAGCGAATTGTTAGACTGAACAACATTCCAGAATGGAATTGTGATCATGGAATTCAAACAGCTGCGCAGCTTTATCGAAGTGGTCCACCGCGGCGGTTTTACCCAGGCCGCGCAGACCCTGCACATCAGCCAGTCGGCGGTGAGCAAGCAGGTGGCTCAGTTGGAGCAAGATGTGGGCCAGCCGCTGCTGGAGCGCCAGGCCTCGCAGTTGCACCTGACCGCTGCCGGGCGCATCGTCCTGGAGCGCGGCGAAGCCTTGCTGCGTCAACGTCAGGCATTGCTCGGCGAACTGGACGACCTCAGCCAGATGAGCCGCGGCGAACTGCGGCTGGGCCTGCCGATGCTGGGCAGCGACGCGCTGTTCGCCGGGTTGTTCGCCGAATATCGGCGGCGTCACCCGAACATTGCAATCCACTTGCTAGAAGGTGGCAGTCGCAGCATCGAACAGGCGGTCAGAAGTGGCGAACTGGAACTGGGAGGCAGCCTGACGCCCAGTGACGAGGCGTTCGACTACCAGCCGTTCTGCAACGAGCCAATGGATGCACTGTTGCCTGCCGGGCACGAGCTGGCAGGCCAGGAAGCGGTAGATCTGTGGCAGCTGGCCGATACCCCGTTCCTGCTTTACCAACGCAGCTTCGTGCTCAATGACCGGCTGCTGAAGGCGTGCCAGCAGCAGGGTTTTACCCCCAAGGAAGGCGGTCGCAGTGGCCAGGCGGATTTCCTCACGGCGCTGGCAGCGGCGGGCCAGGGTGTGGTGTTGCTGCCCCGTGTGGTGGCGAAAGCGCTGGGGCGCCCCGGTGTGGTGCGCCTGCCCCTTCGCTCACCGGCGGATTTGCGTTGGGATATCGCGTTCATCTGGCGGCGCGGGGCGTATCTGTCACGGGCGGCGCAGGCGTGGTTGTCTTTACTACGCAAACATCACGGCTGACGCGATCCCTGTAGGAGCGGCCTTGTGTCGCGAAAGGGCTGCAAAGCAGCCCCAGCAATATCTGCTGCGCTGCCGAATCCAGGGGCTGCTTTGCAGCCCTTTCGCGACACAAGGCCGCTCCTACAAGGGCTCGCGTGAAGCCTCGAGTCAGGCCTTCAGTGCTTGAACAAGCTCAGCCAACCAAGGCTCTGCATCCGCCTCCGGAGTCACCGTCTCGCTGGCATCCAGGCGCAACATCGGTTGCACTTCGCGCACGCCCAGTTCGGCAAAAAGTTCGCGCATCTGCTCGCCACCACCGCAATAGGTATCGCCATAACTGCTGTCGCCCAAGGCAATCACCGCACCCGGCAGACCACGCCAGGCCGCAGGCAGGGTATCGCGAATGCTGCAATACAACGGCATGAGGTTGTCCGGCAGTTCGCCCATGCCAGTGGTCGAGGTCACGGCCAGCAAGGCGTCGGGGGCGAAACCTTCAAGGTCCTGCAAGGTGGCGCGCGCCGCATGCCAGGCCTCCAGGCCCGCAGCCTTGAGCAGCGATTCAGCGTGACGGGCGACTTCTTCGGCGGTGCCGTAGACCGATCCGGAAATAATGGCGACTTTCATCGGGTAGTGGATTCCGAAACTGAGTGAAAACGTAGGATACTAGCATCCGGCGCTGGCAAAAGGCCGCCTCTACCAAAGTCACCATCCTAAGCCCTGCTTCGCACCCTTGTTTATTCAATGGCCCGAACATGATCAACGCGCAACTACTGCAATCCATGGTCGATGCGTCCAATGACGGCATCGTGGTCGCCGAACAGGAAGGCGACGACACCATCCTCATCTACGTGAACGCGGCCTTCGAACGCCTGACCGGCTACAGCCGTGACGAAATCCTCTACCAGGATTGCCGCTTCCTGCAGGCCGACGACCGCGACCAGCTTGGCCGCGCCCGCATCCGCAAGGCCCTGGCCGAAGGCCGACCGTGCCGCGAAGTGCTGCGCAACTACCGCAAGGATGGCAGCGCTTTCTGGAACGAACTGTCGATCACCCCGGTAAGGCACGACGCCGAACAGCGCACCTACTTCATCGGTATCCAGAAAGACGTCACTCGCCAGGTCGAACTGGAGCGGGAACTGGCGCAACTGCGCGTTCGTCCGAAACCCGACGAACGCACCTGAACCAAGTACGCCACGCACGGTCAATCCCGTTGAAGAAATCGCCATCGAGTTCGATCATGCAAGCAGAAGCGCTCCTGACCCAGGACGAGCTGGATTTCATACAGAACATGCAGCATTCGCCGCAGTTGAACCTGGCCGACCCCATGTCGAGCCTGCTGGTCAATGGCGACCGCCGCATCCAGAGCTTGCTCACCCGCTTGGTGGCCAACGAGCAGGTAACCCTGCAGGCCCAGTTCAACAACCAGCAAATCAGCTTCCCGCTGCAACTGGTGGAAGACGAGTTCCACGCCCTGCACCTGCAACTGGGCTCACCGGAAATCTACGAGGACGGCCCCATGCTGCGCCCCTGGCGCCTGTCGATGGAGAAGCCGAGCGCACTGCTCGATGCCCATGGGCAGGAAACTGGCCTGTGGGTTCGCGAGATCTCGTTCAAGGGTACATTGCTGGAAGTCCGTGGCCTGCCAGCGGCACCAGCCCACTTCGAATTGCGCTTCGCCCCTGATGGCATCCCCCCCATCGAACTGCATGGCGTGCTGGGCCGGCGCATCGGCCCGGACCTGGCAGCCTACGACCTCAGCCAAAGCCCGGCCGAAGAGATCGAACGCCTGCGCGACTACATCCTCCAGGCCCATCGCCGGGCCCACCCCGAGCTACACACTCAGGTATCGAACTGACCGGCCAGAAACTGCCGCAAACGCTGGCGCATCACGCTACCCTGCGCACCCAGGCAAGCGATCGGGCTGCCAGCCAGGCTGTCCTGTGCCAGTTCCGCCGCTTCACCCGCCAGTAACAACGGGCACTCCAGCCCAGCCACCAGGCGCGTCAGCCGCCGTGTGAGCTCCGTCGTGGGCGGCTGATGGGAAAACAGCACCAGGGCATCCGGTTTCAGGCGTTCGCAGACCAGTGCCAGTTCTGCCAGCGGCTGCGCGCTCGCCAGTGGCGTCACGCCAACTTCATCGCAGCCCAAGGTCAGGCTGGTCACCAGCAAATCCAACTCGTGGCACTGCCCCGGCAATGGCGCCAGCAGCACCATGCGGCTGCGCGGCGCGCGGGCGAGTTGCAAGCGGGTATACACCCGGCCACGCAGGAACTGATCGAGGAACAGCCACTCGCTGGCCTGCCCGTAGCCGCCCTGACCGGCCGCCAGGTCATGCCACACAGGCATGAACACTTCACTGAATACCTGGTCCAGGGTGCAGGCGGCAAATACCTCGTCGAACAGGCGGTCCAGGCCGACAAGGTCAAAACGTTGTAACGCCTGGCGAATTTGCTGCTGCCAGCGCCCCCATGCGCCAGTCGCGACACCTGCCTGCCCGGCACGGGCATGGTCGCGCGCGAGGATGCTGGCAACCTTGCTTACCGCAACGCCGCGCTCCAGCCAGCCAAGGATGCGGCGGATGTCATCGATGTCGGCCTGGGAATACAGGCGGTGGCCGCTGTCGGTGCGGGTAGGCTGGATCAGACCGTGGCGGCGCTCCCAGGCGCGCAAGGTCACGGCATTGACGCCAGTCAGGCGGGAAACCTCACGGATCGGAAACAGGTCCTGCGCGAGGCCCGCATCGATTACCGGATTCAGTCCCTGTTCGTTCATCTGCACGGGGTTCCCTGTGTGTCCAAGTTGAACACCTAGTCTACTACGGCAATACCAGGCGCTGGGGCGCAACCGTTTGCCGGCTTACAGTTGCCGAAGATCGCAGATGGGCGATAATCCGCGCCCGATTCTTGCATGCATGCCTGTGTCGCCCACCACCCCGGGCCACTCAGCCAAAGGGGCCGGCTACCCGCCAGCCCCGTTGCCAGGAGATACACGATGTCTACCCCACCCGTCACCTTGATGGTGTCGCGCCGCGCCGCCCATGGCCGCTACCAGGACCTGCTGGCCTGGCTGCATGAAGGCGAGCAGCTGGCCACCGACTTCCCCGGCTACCTTGGCTCGGGCATCCTCGCGCCACCCCGCGACAGCGACGAATTCCAGATCATCTTCCGTTTCAGCGACGAGCCGACTCTGCATGCCTGGGAACATTCCGCCTCGCGTCGGGCCTGGTTGCAACGCGGCAACGGCCTTTTCGAACGCCCCAAGGAAGCGCGCGTGAGCGGCATCGACGACTGGTTTGGCACCAACATGGTGCAACAACCACCACGCTGGAAGCAGGCTGTGGCCATCTGGCTGGCCTTCTTCCCGGTCTCGCTGGTGTTCAACCTGGTGTTCGGCCACTGGCTCGCTGCGCTGGACCTGGTACCACGGGTATTGCTCAGCACCCTGGGCCTGACGCCGGTGATGGTCTACCTGTTCATCCCCCTGTCCACCCGTCTGCTGGCCGGCTGGCTGCATGCGTCCCCCGCCCCTGCCGGCGCCCTGCGCAGCCGCTGAGGCCAGGCCGTACACGCGGTAGACAGTTCGGGTATGCTGGGCGGCAACCAAAGGACAGACAAGTTGACCGCCCCGAACATGAACAGCCCCATTCTCGTTACCGGAGCCAGCCAGCGCGTCGGGCTGGCCCTGGCCCTTGAACTGGCGCAGGCCGGCCATACGGTGGTCAGTGCCAGCCGCAGCGTCCAGCCACAAGCGGCTCACCCGAACATCGTGCAGTTCCAGGCTGACCTGTGCCAGCTGGCCGATCGACAGGCCCTGATCGACTACTTGCACAACCATTACGACGGCCTGCGCGCGATCATCCACAACGCCTCGTTGTGGCTCGACGATGGCCTCGACAACCTCGAGACCATGTTCCGCCTTCACGTCGAAGCGCCCTACCACCTCAACCTGGCCTTGGGCGACCTGCTGGCCAAGGTGGAAAAGGCCGACATCATCCACATTTGCGACGAAACCTCTTCGCGCGGCAGCAAAAGCCACATCGGCTACGCCGCGACCAAGGCCGCGTTGCAGAACATGGTGCTGTCTTTCGCCGAAAAATATGCGCCCAAGGTGCGTGTGAACGGTATCCTGCCCGGGCTGCTGATCCTCAAGGAAGGGGGTGACGAAACCTACCGCCAGCAGACCCTGAAAAAGGCCCTGCTGGAGTTCGAACCCGGCGCCGGCCCGCTGATCGAGACGGTCAGGTACCTGCTCGCCAGCCAGTACAGCACCGGCAGCCAGGTGGTCATCAACGGTGGCCGCCACCTGAAGAACCGCATGACCTGAGAGAAGCCCATGACCCCACAGCAACAGCTCGAACTCGAGGCCGCCGCGTTCCGGCGCCTGGTCGAACACCTGCAGAAGCGCACCGACGTGCAGAACATCGACCTGATGAACCTGTCCGGCTTCTGCCGCAACTGCCTGTCCAAGTGGTACAAGGCCGCGGCTGACGAGCGCCAGCTCGACCTGAGCCTGGATGACGCCCGCGAAGCGGTGTACGGCATGCCTTACGCCGAGTGGAAAGCCCAATACCAGAAAGAAGCCAGCGCCGACCAACAAGCGGCGTTCGAAAAAGGAAAACCTCGTGACTGACCTGAACACCCTGCGCGCCAGCCTGGCCAGCGGCCAACACGTGTTTGCCGACACCCTGGCGTTCATTGCCGACAACTACAGCTACCAGCCACAGGCCTTCGACAATGGCGGCGTGGCGAATGCAGCCGGGCAGAACGAAGGTTCGTGCAAGACCCTGGGCCTGGCGCTGCTGGAAGGACTGAGCGACCAGGAAGCGCTGCTGGCCTTTGGCGAGCACTACCGTGACGTGGTGGCCACGCCCGAGGGCAGCGACCATGGCAATATCCGTGCGCTGATCAAGCATGGGCTGGCGGGCGTCAAGTTCGCCGAGCTGCCGCTTGCGCGCAAGGCTTGAGATAGCCGGGGCTGCTTTGCAGCCCATCGCGACACAAGGCCGCTCCTACAGAAGACCGCGTTCCCTTGTAGGAGCGGCCTTGTGTCGCGATAGGGCCGCAGAGCGGCCCCAAAATCTCGAAACCAACCTCAGCTGATGATGGTTCCCGGCACCCCTCCCGCCAAGCCACCCTGCTGCAACCACTGCAAGGCCACCGGCCACAAACTTTCGCGAAAGCGGTCATGGAAGAACGCGAAATGGCCAATTTCATCGACCGAGATATCCACAGGCGCAATACGCAGGTGCTGGCGCTCGGCGCCCTGCAGATAACCCAGCAAACGCTCGGTCGCCGCCACGGTACCAAAGGGATCATCGGTCAGGCTGATGGCCAGCGTCGCCGCCCGCACCTGGGCGAACGGTAGTGCCTCCAGTGCACGCCCGCTGGGTCGGTGCTCATAGCGCGGGGTACGGGTGGTCCAATCGTGCACCACGCCGGATGGCGTATCCTCCAGCCAACCCAGACGCTTGCCGGGAAAATAACCGAACACACGGGTGAGCAGCGGCATTACCACATGCCACTTGCAGAACAGCTGCCAACGCTGGTCAGCCGCATAATCGCGCCAGTAGGCGAATTGCGCGCCAACCATCACCACCCGGCGTACCTTGTGCGCCGACGGTGCCAGCCCCACTGCGCAGCCGCCAAAACTGTGCCCCACCACATCCACCGGCTGGCCGGGGAAATGTTCTGCGGCATTCACCAGCATGGCTTCGAAATCCAGCCGGCCCCAGTCGCTCCAGGATGCCTGGAAGCCACGCAGCGAGGCCGGGCGGGATTCGCCAATGCCACGGTAGTCGTATGTCAGCACATCGCAACCTTGGGCGAACAGGTAGTCGGCGAAACGCGAGTAGTAGTGGCAGCGTACCGAAGTGGCAGCGTTGATGATCACCAGCGGGCGCTGGGGGTCAGGTCGGGCGTGGCGCCAGCGGAAACCGCCGAGGCTGTAGCCGTCGGCTGCGGTGTGGCGAAAGGCAGTGGCGGGTTGGGTGAGGCTGCTCATGGCACATTCCCTGTTGTTGTGCGCCAAAGCTAGCAAAGATTTTATAGCCTGTACCGGCCTCTTCGCGGGTAAACCCGCTCCTACAGGTACTCCATCTCCCTCAAGTTAAAAGGGATCCCTGTGGGAGCGGGTTTACCCGCGAAAGGGCCGATACAGGCCGGCAGCGATTACAGCTCGATGCAGTCGAACTTCACATCGGTAGCCACGTCTTCGTCGTAGTTGACGTCAGCGCGCTCGAAGCCGAACAGGTTGAGGAACTGCTTCTTGTAACCGGCATAGTCGGTCAGCTCGAACAGGTTCTCGGTGGTCACCTGTGGCCACAGCGCCTTGCAAGCGTCCTGCACGTCATCACGCAGTTCCCAGTCGTCCAGGCGCAGGCGGCCCTTCTCGTCGACTTCGGCCGGCGCGCCGTCGGCACGGTACATGCGGTCGCGGTACATGCGGTCCAGCTGGTCCTGGGTGCCTTCGTGAACACCCTTCTCCTGCATGATCTTGAACACCATCGACAGGTACAGCGGCATCACCGGGATGGCCGAGCTGGCCTGGGTAACCACCGACTTCAGCACCGCCACGTTGGCGCCGCCCTTGACTTCACCGGCCAGCTTCTTGTCCAGGCGCAGGGCGGTTTCGTCCAGGTCCTGCTTGGCCTGGCCCAGCGCACCGTGCCAGTAGATCGGCCAGGTGATGTCGCTGCCGATGTAGCTGAAGGCCACGGTGCGGGCGCCTTCGGCCAGCACGTTGGCGCCAGCCAGGGCGTCGATCCACAACTGCCAGTCCTGGCCACCCATGACGGTGACGGTGTCGGCGATTTCCTGCTCGGTAGCCGGCTCGATGCTGGCCTCGATGATGGTGTCCTTGTTGGTGTCGATGGCGGTCGACTTGTACGGCTGGCCGATCGGCTTCAGGGCCGAACGCACCAGTTCACCGGTCTGCGGCAGCTTGCGCACTGGCGAGGCCAGAGAGTAGATGACCAGGTCGACCTTGCCGCCCATTTCGTTCTTGATCAGCTCGATGACCTTGGCACGGGCTTCGTCGGAGAAGGCGTCACCATTGATCGACTTGCTGTACAGGCCCTCGGCCTTGGCGAACTTGTCGAAGGCTGCAGCGTTGTACCAGCCAGCGGTGCCGGCCTTGGTCTCGGTGCCTGGTTTTTCGAAGAACACGCCCAAGGTGTCGGCCTTGAAGCCGAACGCCGCGGTGATGCGAGCTGCCAGGCCGTAGCCGCTGGAAGCACCGATGACCAGAACCTTCTTCGGGCCATCCTCGCGCACGCCCAGCTTGCGGGTGGCTTCGATCTGGTCACGGACGTTGAGCTCGCAGCCCTTCGGGTGAGTCGTGGTGCAGATGAAACCGCGGACCTTAGGATGAATGATGGCCAATGTCTGTACCTCGTCAGGTTTATGCCGGGGGAAGCGCCGCCATGGGCGATTCCGGTTGATCAGAGGGTGAGACTACCCCCGCAGGTTATCCGACACATATTACGGGGTGATCAAAGGGATTCAAAACCAAGGTTTGCCTGTGCCGGCCTCCTCGCGGGTAAACCTGCCCACAGAGACCGCGCAGATCTTGAGGGCTGCGCAGTAGCTGTGGGAGCAGGTTCAGCCGGGAAGTGGCTGCCAACGTCAATCGCGGTGCCGACGGCGCCCCGTGATCATCGACCACGGCAGGTTTTCCCGCATGCGCACGCTCTCGTAGATTGCCGCCAGCACATGCACGCAAACCAGCACCAGCAGCGCGTTGGCCAGCCAGCTGTGCAGGTCCATCGGCCAGTCGACACCAAACAGTGCGTCCACCTCCTGCGACGCCCACCCGGTAAGGCCCAGGCCGGCGATACAAGTCAGCATCAGCACCATCACCAGGGCGCCAATCGGCGAATGCCCCATATGATGGTCAAGCCCCCCATGCAGCAGCGCACGGGCATGTCCGACCAGGCTTGCCGGGGATGGCCAGAAATCGGCCCAGCGCGCGCTGCGTGGCCCGACAAAGCCCCAGACCACACGCACCACCACAACGGCTAGTGCGTAGTAGCCCAGCCACTGGTGCCAGCCTTCACCCTCTTCGTTGAAGAAGTAGTTGGCGAAGAACACCACGGCGATCGACCAGTGGCACAGCCGCAGCAGGGGGTCCCACAGCTGTACCGTGCCGTCGCTGTTCAATCGTGGTACTCGGTCTTGACTGCCTTGCCCGTCACTGGGTCATGGTAGATCTCGACCTTCTTGCCATCCTTGTCGAAACCGTAGATCTCGTAGCAGTTACCCTTGGTGACCTTGAACTTGTTGATCTTGTAGCCCTGCTCCTTGAGCTGCGCCTGGAATTTTTCCTGATCCTGCCAGGTGCTTTTGTCAGCGGTGGTGCATTCGGTGGCGGCGAATGCAGCGCTGCTGCCGATCAGGAGGGTCATGGCGATCAATGTACGCATGGGCATGTGCTCCCATCCAGATGAGTGTAATAGCGCATCCCTGAGCATAGTTCCGCAGGTCGCTTCGCGCTCATTCATTTGCTTTACACATCAATCGCAAAGAAAAACAAACTTAACAAATGAGCCAAAGCCACCGATGCTTGAGGCATTACGCCCATCGCACGGAGAACAACAACATGAACGACGTGGTCATCGTCGCCGCAACCCGTACCGCCATCGGCAGCTTCCAGGGCGCCTTGGCCACTGTGCCTGCAGTAGACCTCGGTGCCGCCGTGATCAAGCGCCTGCTGGAACAGACCGGGTTGGCCCCGGCGCAGGTCGATGAAGTCATCCTCGGCCAGGTGCTTACCGCCGGCGCCGGGCAGAACCCGGCACGCCAGGCCGCGATCAAGGCCGGCCTGCCCTTCAGCGTGCCGGCAATGACCCTGAACAAGGTCTGCGGCTCGGGCCTGAAGGCACTGCACCTGGCCGCTCAGGCCATTCGCTGCGGTGATGCCGAGGTGGTAATCGCCGGTGGCCAGGAGAACATGAGCCTTGCCCCTTATGTGATGCCGGCGGCCCGCACCGGCCAGCGCATGGGCCATGGCCAGCTGATCGACAGCATGATCAGCGACGGCCTGTGGGATGCCTTCAACGACTACCACATGGGTATCACCGCCGAAAACCTGGTGGACCAGTACGGCCTCAGCCGTGAGCAGCAGGATGCCTTCGCCGCCGAGTCGCAGCGCAAGGCGGTGGCGGCGATGGAAGCCGGCCGCTTCGATGATGAAATCACCCCGATCGTGCTGCCGCAGAAGAAGGGAGAACCCAAGGTGTTCGCGCGGGACGAACAGCCACGCCCGGATACCACCGCTGAATCCCTGGGCAAACTTCGCCCGGCGTTCAAGAAGGACGGCAGCGTCACCGCTGGCAACGCCTCGAGCCTGAATGACGGTGCCGCCGCCGTACTGCTGATGAGCGCCGCCAAGGCAAAGGCCCTGGGCCTGCCGGTGCTGGCCAGGATCGCGGCTTACGCCAGTGCCGGTGTAGATCCGGCGATCATGGGCATCGGCCCGGTGTCGGCCACCCAGCGCTGCCTGGACAAGGCCGGCTGGCAACTGGCCGAGCTGGACCTGATCGAAGCCAATGAAGCCTTTGCCGCGCAGGCGCTGGCCGTGGGCAAGGCGCTGGAATGGGATGCCACGCGGGTCAACGTGAATGGCGGAGCGATTGCCCTTGGCCACCCGATTGGTGCGTCCGGGTGCCGGGTGCTGGTGACCCTGCTGCACGAGATGATCAAGCGGGACGCCAGGAAAGGCCTGGCAACCCTGTGCATTGGTGGCGGGCAAGGCGTGGCCTTGGCAATCGAGCGGTGATCTCGGACTGACTCAAGCAGGCTCGGCCTCTTCGCGGGCTTGCCCGCTCCCACAGGGACCCCACTGAGCTGAATCCAGTGATATCCCTGTTGGAGCGGGCAAGCCCGCGAAGAGGCCGGTACAGGCAACAAGAAAATCAGGCAGTGGCACGCAGCTCGCGGGCAGCTGCGACCATGTTCACCAGCGCTGCCTCGGTCTCCGGCCAGCCGCGGGTCTTCAGCCCGCAATCCGGGTTGACCCACAGGCGCTCGGCCGGGATACGCTGGGCAGCCTTGTGCAGCAGCTTGACCATTTCCTCACGGGTCGGCACCCGTGGCGAGTGAATGTCATACACACCCGGGCCGATCTCGTTGGGGTAGGCGAACCGTTCGAAAGCCGCCAGCAGTTCCATGTCGGACCGCGAGGTCTCGATGGTGATGACGTCGGCATCCATCGCCGCGATCGACTCAATCACGTCGTTGAACTCGCTGTAGCACATGTGGGTGTGAATCTGGGTTTCGTCACGCACCCCCGAAGCACACAGGCGGAAGGCCTCGGTGGCCCACTCCAGATAATGGGCCCAGGCGCCGTGGCGTAGCGGCAAGCCTTCACGGAACGCCGCTTCGTCGATCTGCACGATCCTGATACCCGCCGCTTCCAGGTCGACCACTTCGTCGCGGATCGCCAGCGCCAGCTGGCGCGCCTGCACTTCGCGGCTCACGTCCTCACGCGGGAACGACCACATCAGCATGGTCACCGGGCCGGTCAGCATGCCCTTCATCACCTTGCTGGTCAGGCCCTGGGCATAAGTGATCCACTCCACGGTCATGGCCTTCGGCCGGCTCAGGTCGCCAACGATCACCGCAGGCTTCACACATCGCGAACCATAGCTCTGCACCCAACCAAAGCGGGTGAATACATAGCCATCGATCTGCTCGGCGAAGTACTCGACCATGTCGTTGCGCTCGGCCTCGCCGTGCACCAGCACATCCAGGCCCAGGTCCTCCTGGATTTTCACCGCATGGCGGATCTCGCTGTGCATGGCCTCGACGTAATCGGCCTCGGTCAGCTTGCCCTGCCTGTAGGCCTGGCGTGCCAGACGAATCGCCGAGGTCTGCGGGAACGAACCGATGGTGGTGGTCGGGAACGCCGGCAGGTCGAGCCCCGCACGTTGCTTGACGATACGTTGGGCAAAGGCTGATTTTCGCTGGCTGTCAGCGGGCTTGATGGCTGCCAGGCGGGCCTGCACGCCAGGCTTGTGAATACGCGGCGAAGCGGCGCGGCTGGCCTGCACGGCCTGGCTCTGGGCCAATGCGGCGGCCACGTCGGCGGCGTGCGGGGCATTGATGGCCTTGGCCAGCAGCGCCACTTCCTGGCACTTCTGCACGGCGAAGGCCAGCCAGCTGTGCAGTTCGGCATCGAGCTGGTCTTCACGGTCCAGGTCCACCGGGCTGTGCAGCAGCGAGCAGGACGGCGCCACCCACAGCCGCTCACCCAGGCGCTCATGGGCATGGCGCAGTACCTCCAGCGCCTTTTCCAGGTCGCAGCGCCAGACGTTGCGGCCGTTGACCAGGCCCAGCGACAGCACCTTGTAGGCCGGCAGGCGGTCGAGGATGGTCGGGTACTGCTCGGGCGCCCGCACCAGGTCGATGTGCAGGCCATCGACTGGAAGGTTGGCGGCCAGGCCCAGGTTGTCTTCCAGGCCGCCGAAGTAGGTGGCGATCAGCTTCTTCAGTGGCGCCCGCTGAAGGATGTTGTAGACGCGCTCGTAGGCATTCTTCCAGTCCTGAGGCAGGTCCAGGGCCAGGATCGGCTCATCGATCTGCACCCACTCCACGCCCTGGGCAGCCAGGCGGTTGAGGATCTGGTCATACAGCGGCAGCAGGCGGTCGAGCAGCTCCAGCTTGTCGAAATTGCCACCTTTGGCCTTGCCCAGCCACAGGTAGGTCAGCGGGCCGATTACCACCGGTTTGACCGCATGGCCCAGGGCCTGGGCTTCAGCCACTTCTTCGAACAGTTGCTCCCAGCTCAGGGCAAACTGTTGGTCGGCAGTGAATTCGGGGACCAGGTAGTGGTAGTTGGTGTCGAACCACTTGGTCATTTCCTGGGCGTGCGCGCCGCCGCAGCAATTGTCACCCACGGCGCCACGGGCCATGGCGAACAGGGTCTGGAGAGTGGGCCTGGCAGCGTCGTGGCTGCGGAAGCGCTGCGGGATCACGCCGAAGGTCAGCGAGTGGGTGAGCACCTGGTCGTACCAGGCGAAGTCGCCAACCGGCAGCAGTTCGATGCCGGCGTCTTTCTGCACCTGCCAGTGGCGGGCACGCAGCTCGCGGCCGACGGCGCGCAGGCCGGCTTCGTCGAGTTCGCCCTTCCAGAAGGCTTCCTGGGCCTTTTTCAGCTCGCGGTCGCGGCCGATACGTGGAAAGCCCAGGTTGTGTGCCAGTGCCATGTCTTGTCCCTCAGCATGCATAAATGAATGAGGGGATTTTCCGGGCACTTTCATCTTGAGACAAACTCATTAAATTTGAGATGAACTCAAGACTTATTCATGTTCTTGAATTTGTACTGCCTGTACTGGCCCTTTCGCGGCTAAAGCCGCTCCTACAGGTACCGCGCCACCCTGCGGGAGCGGCTTTAGCCGCGAAAGGGCCGGCACAGGCAAACCCGGATGTCTCATTCAGAGCACCACCCTGCGCATCCGGACATGACCGCACCCGCCTTCTGCCGCACAATGCCAGCCTGACCAAACCAGGTACCCGGCCCCATGAGCCTGCTGAAAACCGCGCTGCGCGAAAACACCTTCGTCTGCGTCATGGAGTTCGTCCCCAAGCCCTCCACAGAACGCTTTGCCGCCATGGACGCGATCCTGGCCCGTGCGCACCTGTGCGGCTGGCCGATGACCGTGGCAATCGGCGACCGCGTCGGCAGCCCGCTGGACATGTCGCCACTGGACGCCCTCGCCTCGTTCAGCAACCCGGTACCCGCCCTGCCGCACTTCTCCGGCAAGGACCGCGAACGCCACCACCTGCTCGCCCAACTGCAACGCATGGATGCCGCCGGCCTCGACCAACTGTTGCTGCTTACCGGCGACCGCCTGCCCGGCCACCAGCCTGGCCAACGCCCGGTGCGCTACCTGGAATCGGTCGCAGCCCTGCAGATCGCCCGCCAGGCCTGCCCACACTGGCTGCTTGGCGCGGCGCTCAACCCGTTCAAGTACTGCGAGGAAGAAGGCGGCGCCCAATACTTCAAGGCCGAGAAAAAACTGGCGGCGGGCGCCGACTTCTTCACCCTGCAACTGGGCTTCGATGCCGGCAAACACCAGGAAGCCATGCACTGGATGAGCCGCCAGGCCATGCCCAGGCCGATGCTGGCCTGCCTGATGAGCCTCACCCACGGGCGTGCGACGATGCTCGAGCACGTGGCTGGCGTGACCGTCACGCCGTCCATGCGCGACATGCTGGAAGCGGAAGCGGCGCAGTCCAAGGCCTTTGCCCAGGCGCGCAGCGTCGACCGCCTGGCCTTGCAGATCATCGGCGTGAAGCTGATGGGCTACGCCGGCGTGCATCTGTCGGGGGTTCACGAACTCAAGCAACTGCTGGCCCTGGAGGCACGCATCGAACACTGGCAGGCGCAAATCCACACACTGGAACAATGGGCGCCGGCCTGGCAGGCCAGCTGGCAGATGCCCGGCCTGCCGGCAGTCAGCTTCCATCCGCCGCAGGCAAGCTGGCGCCAGGGCGAGTCACGGGTCGATGCCTCGTTCAAGGAGAAAGCGCGCTATCACCTGATGCACGGCATGCATTCGCTGCTGTTCAGCCGCCGCAATAGCCTGAGCAAGGCATTTGGCTGGGCCGTACGCCAACCGATGTGGGCTACCCGCCTTGGCGCACAGGTACTGCACAAGGTGGAACACGCGGTGAAGCACCCGCTGGTAGGCTGCGACACCTGTGGCCGCTGCCGCCTGGAGGACACCCTGTACATCTGCCCGGAAACCTGCCCCAAGGGCCTGGCCAACGGCCCCTGCGGCGGCACCGCGCTGAACCGCTGCGAGTTCGGCGACCGCGAATGCATCCACAGCGTCAAGTACCGCACCGCCAAGGCGGTGCGGCAGACGGCGCTGCTGACCGAGCGCCTGATCCCGTGCATCGAGCTCGAGACACGCCACCGCAGCTCATGGCCGCAGTGGTTCCAGGCCCAGACGCCGCGTCAGCTCAGCCCGCAGCCAGCGCCTCGAACCCAGCCCGAATCGTAGCCTCGGGCAATTCGTCAGCGATGAACACCATCACGCTCTCGCGAGTTTCACCCTCGGCCCACTCGGCGTCCCAGTCGAAGCCATAGAGCTTGAGCACACCCTGGAACACCAGCTTGCGTGCTTCACCGGCAATGTTCAGCACGCCCTTGTAGCGCAGCAGCTGCTTGCCGTGGGTTTCCAGCAGTTCGTTCATGAAGTCGCTGAGGCGGTCGATGTTCAGCGCGCTTTCCGTGCGCAGCACCAAGGTGGAGATCCGGTCCGGGGTAGCGGGCTTGAGCAGCGGGCGTAGCGCTGGCTTCAGGTTCGCGCCCAGATCGGGGTTGAGGTTGAAACCACGCACATCCAGCAGCTCGGCCAGGTCGATGCGACCATGCTCGACCACGCGGATCGCCGCCCGGCCATTGATGCGGGCCAGGCGCTCGCGCAGGGCCTCCACCGCAGCGGGCTCGACCAGGTCGGTCTTGCTCAGCAGCAGGCGATC
This sequence comes from Pseudomonas sp. 13159349, assembly GCF_013305685.1. NCBI lineage: Bacteria > Pseudomonadati > Pseudomonadota > Gammaproteobacteria > Pseudomonadales > Pseudomonadaceae > Pseudomonas > Pseudomonas sp. 13159349. The sequence goes on from NZ_CP045553.1 coordinate 5,030,892, forward strand.
GGCAAAGCCGACCTGGGCCTGGGCGATGGTCTGGGTCAGGTGCAGCTCGGCGTGGGCGGCATCGACCAGGGTGATGATGCCATCGAGGATGTAGCGCTCACGCAGTTCCTCGTCGATGAAGAAGGTTTGGGCCACCGGCGCCGGGTCGGCCAGGCCGGTGCATTCGATTACCAGGCGGTCGAAGGCGATCTCGCCGGCATCCAGGCGTTCGAGCAGCAGGTACAAGGCGCGGGTCAGGTCGCCGTGGATGCTGCAGCACACGCAGCCATTGGCCAGGGTCATCACCTGCACCGGCTCGTCGCCCAGCAGCTGGCTGTCGATGCCGGCCTCGCTGAATTCGTTTTCGATCACGGCGATCTTCAGGCCGTGCTCGGCCTTGAGCATGTGCTTGAGCAAGGTGGTCTTGCCGGCACCGAGGAAGCCAGTGAGTACGGTTACGGGGATAGGCGTCTGCACGCAGAACATCTCCTGTGCAGTGAAATGGACGGGGAGAGCGCGATCCATGTAGGAGCGGCCTTGTGTCGCGATCGGGCCGCAACGCGGCCCCGGATTTTCAGCTTCGCAGCCAAAATTGCCGGGGCCGCGTTGCGGCCCGATCGCGACACAAGGCCGCTCCTACATAGCACCGCGCTAGCCTGGACTTAGCAGCACTTGGGCCCGGACTTGCCGCCGTAACGCGCTTCCTGGCGTTCGCGGAAGAACTCCTCGTACGTCATGACCGGCTTGTCCGGGTGCTTGGTCTGCATGTGCTCGACGTAGTTGTCGTAGTCGGGCATGCCGACCATCAGGCGGGCTGCCTGCCCCAGGTATTTACCCAGTCGACCCAGGTCGTTGAACATCGCAGCAGTCCTCTCAAGCGTCAGGCAGGGCCTGGAACGGGGTTTCCTTGTCGGTGCGCTCTTTGCGGCCGAGGGCGGCGAAGCCGACCTTTACAGCGAAGAACAGCACGCTGAACACCACCACCAGGAACAGCACGGTCAGGCCGGCATTGGTGTAGGCGTTGAAGATCACGTGCTGCATCTGCCCGATGTCCTTGGCCGGGGCCAGTACCTGGCCGGCGTCCAGCGCGGCGCTGTACTTCTTGGCCAGGGCCAGGAAGCCCACTGCCGGGTTCGGATCGAACAGCTTGATCAGGCCGGCAGTGGTGGTGCAGATCAGCAGCCACACGGCCGGCAGCAGGGTGACCCAGACGTAGCGCTGACGCTTCATCTTGATCAGCACCACGGTGCCGAGCATCAGGGCGATACCCGCCAGCATCTGGTTGGAAATGCCGAACAGCGGCCACAGGGTATTGATGCCACCCAGCGGGTCGATCACGCCCTGGTACAGCAGGTAGCCCCACAGGGCCACGCAGCCGGCAGTACCGATCAGGTTGGCAGTCCACGATTCGGTGCGCTTGAGCGCCGGCACGAAGCTGCCCAGCAGGTCCTGCAGCATGAAGCGCCCGGCACGGGTGCCGGCGTCCACTGCGGTGAGGATGAACAGCGCCTCGAACAGGATCGCGAAGTGGTACCAGAAGGCCATGGTGTTTTCACCCGGCAGCACCTGGTGCAGGATCTGCGCGATACCCACAGCCAGGGTCGGCGCACCACCGGCACGAGCCAGCACGGTGTGCTCGCCAATGTCGCGGGCAGTGGCCTCGAGTTGCTCAGGGGTGATCAGGAAGCCCCAGCTGCTGACCGTCTGCGCCACCGACGCCACATCGGCACCGACCACCGCGGCCGGGCTGTTCATGGCGAAGTACACGCCTGGTTCGATCACCGAGGCGGCGACCATGGCCATGATGGCAACGAACGATTCCATCAGCATGCCGCCGTAGCCGATGTAGCGAGCGTTGGTTTCGTTGTCCAGCAGCTTCGGCGTGGTCCCCGAGGAGATCAGCGCGTGGAAGCCGGACACCGCACCACAGGCGATGGTGATGAACAGGAACGGGAACAGGGTGCCCTTCCACACCGGGCCAGTGCCGTCGGTGAACTGGGTCAGCGCCGGCATCTTCAGCTCGGGCGCGATGATCAGGATACCGATGGCCAGGCCGACGATGGTGCCGATCTTGAGGAAGGTCGAAAGGTAGTCACGTGGCGCAAGTACCAGCCATACAGGCAGTACCGCGGCGACGAAACCGTAGCCCACCAGCATCCAGGTGATCTGCACACCGGTAAAGGTAAACGCCGGGCCCCAGGTCGGGTCTGCGGCAATCTGGCCCCCCAGCCAGATCGAAGCCAGCAGCAGCACCACGCCGATGACCGATATCTCACCGATATGGCCCGGACGGATGTAGCGCATGTAGATGCCCATGAACATCGCGATCGGGATGGTCGCCATCACCGTGAACATGCCCCAAGGGCTTTCGGCCAGGGCCTTGACCACGATCAATGCCAGCACCGCAAGGATGATGATCATGATCAGGAAGCAACCGAACAGCGCGATGGTGCCTGGAATGCGGCCCATCTCCTCGCGCACCATGTCGCCCAGCGAGCGGCCGTTGCGGCGGGTGGACAGGAACAGGACCATGAAGTCCTGCACCGCACCAGCCAGCACCACGCCGGCGATCAGCCACAGCGTACCGGGCAGGTAGCCCATCTGCGCGGCGAGTACCGGGCCGACCAAGGGGCCTGCGCCAGCGATGGCGGCGAAATGGTGACCGAAGAGGATGTGTTTGTTGGTCGGAACGTAGTCCAGGCCGTCGTTGTTGAGCACCGCCGGGGTGGCACGGCGAGGGTCGAGCTGCATCACCTTGGTGGCGATGAACAGGCTGTAGTAACGATAGGCGACCAGGTAGATGGCCACTGCCGCGACCACGATCCACAAGGCATTGATCGCCTCGCCGCGACGCAGGGCAACCACACCCAGCGCACAGGCTCCTATGACTGCCAGCGCCAGCCACGGAATGTGGCGTAGCAGGCTATTATTGTTGTTCATGGTTTGCTTCCAGCTGGTGGATTGGAAAAGACCGCCCATCGAGTCTAGGGCGAGTCATCGCGCATTGCCACACTTGCTTTGGTCTAGAGCCTCTGCGGCCAGATTGCGGTACCTGATGTACATACCACTCTAACTATAGTCAGGATGTCACCTGAAGACCTATGCGAGGATCTAACCCATGAGCGACCACGACGAACGCCGCCGTTTCCAGCGCATCGATTTCGACGCCCCCACCGAGCTGCGCCAGGGCCTGCGACGCTGGCCTGCGAAGCTGCTGGACCTTTCCCTCAAGGGTTTGCTGATCGAACGACCGGCCAATTGGGATGTCGACCTGACCCAGGACTTCGATGCCATCATTCACCTGGGCCCCGATGCACGCGTGCAGATGCAGGTTGAACTGCGCCATGAGGAACCAGACCGCCTGGGTTTCATCTGCTTGTACATCGACCTCGATTCGATGAGCCATCTGCACCGTCTTGTGGAATTGAACGTGGCCGACAGCACCGAAATGATGCGTGAGCTGCGCGAACTGATCGAATAATGAAATCTCTTAGCTAGCTAATCGCTTCCCCACCTTTTGTTTCCTGTCTACCCAGACAGCTTTAAGCCTGGGTAGCAGCGCTTTGTACACACCCCTCTAGTACAGCCTCTGACAAGTTGGTACGCCTTCTGCATTGAGCTCTCGCACACCTTGCGGGCGCTCTTGTGCGCGCTCCGATCAAAATATTGTATACAATTCTTGTGGCAATCATTTGTAGGAAGTGTCTACAGTAGCACCACAACAATAAACAGAGAGCCTGCTCCATGACTACGTCCCCTAGCACGTCTCCCGCCAAGCGCCCCGAGGATGAAAACCTCGGCCTTGGTGCCAACCTGGCCTATGGTCTGCAGCATGTGCTGACCATGTACGGGGGGATCGTCGCGGTACCCCTGATCCTGGGGCAGGCCGCGGGCCTGAACGGTGCCGAAATCGGCATGCTGATCGCCGCTTCGCTGTTTGCCGGTGGCCTGGCCACCCTGCTGCAAACCCTCGGTCTGCCGTTCTTCGGCTGCCAGTTGCCGCTGGTGCAGGGCGTTTCGTTCGCCGGTGTGGCAACCATGGGTGCAATCCTCAGCAGCGAGGGCGGCGGTGGCCTGCCGGGCGTGCTCGGTGCGGTCATGGCAGCATCGCTGATCGGCTTTCTGATCACCCCGGTGTTCTCGCGCATCACCAAGTTCTTCCCGCCGCTGGTGACCGGCATCGTCATCACCACCATCGGCCTGACCCTGATGCCCGTGGCCGCTCGCTGGGTGATGGGTGGCAACAGCGCCTCGCCGGAATTCGGCAGCGTGGCCAACATCGGCCTGGCGGCCCTGACCTTCGCCATCGTGCTGCTGCTGAGCAAGCTGGGCAGCGCGGCGATTTCACGCCTGTCGATCCTGCTGGCCATGGTGGTCGGCACCCTGATCGCCTGGGCGCTGGGCATGGCCGACTTCAGCAAGGTCACAGAGGGCCCGATGTTCGCCTTCCCCACGCCGTTCCATTTCGGCATGCCGGAATTCCACATCGCCGCGATCCTGTCGATGTGCATCGTGATCATGGTGACCTTGGTGGAAACCTCGGCCGACATCCTCGCCGTGGGTGAGATCATCGACACCAAGGTCGACTCCAAACGCCTGGGCAATGGCCTGCGCGCCGACATGGCATCGAGCATCCTGGCGCCAATCTTCGGCTCGTTCACCCAGAGCGCGTTCGCCCAGAACGTCGGCCTGGTAGCCGTGACCGGGGTCAAGAGCCGCTACGTGGTGGCCACCGGTGGCTTGATCCTGGTGGTGCTCGGCCTGCTGCCGATCATGGGCCGGGTGATTGCCGCAGTCCCTACTCCGGTACTGGGTGGCGCGGGCATCGTGCTGTTCGGCACCGTGGCAGCCAGCGGTATCCGCACCTTGTCCAAGGTCAGCTACAAGAACAACGTCAACCTGATCATCGTCGCTGCCTCGCTGGGCTTCGGCATGATCCCGATTGCCGCACCGACCTTCTACCACCACTTCCCGAACTGGTTCGAGACCATCTTCCACTCGGGCATCAGCTCGGCGGCGATCATGGCCATCCTGCTGAACCTGATCTTCAACCACTTCACCGCCGGCAACTCGGACCAGCAGTCGGTGTTTGCCGCCGCGTACGAGCGCACCATCCAGTACTCGGACATTTCAGCGCTGCGTGATGGCGACTACTTCAAGGATGGCAAGCTGTTCGATGCCGAGGGTAATGAGGTGCCGATGCTGGAACTGGACGAGCATGGCAATGAAACGGTCAGGCGCAGTGCGGTTGCCGAGCATTGACCGCTGACTGAGCGGTGAGGTGGGGGGCCGATGCGCATCGTCGGCCCCTTTTTCATTTACCTGTACCGGCCTCTTCGCGGGCGCGCCCGCTCCCACAGGGACTGCACAAGTTTCGGAGACTGAGGTGATCCTGTGGGAGCGGGCGTGCCCGCGAAGAGGCCGGTACAGGCGACAAACTATTCGAACAACGCATCCAGAGCCTGCTCCAGCCGGGTAACGGCAATCACCTGCAACCCGGCCGGAGCCTCTTTCGGGGCATTGCCCTTGGGCACGATGGCCCGCTTGAAACCATGCTTGGCGGCCTCCTTCAAACGCTCCTGACCACTGGGCACCGGCCGTACCTCGCCAGACAGGCCGATCTCGCCAAACACCAGCAGGCCATGGGCCAGGGGCCGGTTGCGCAGGCTGGACATCACCGCCGCCAGCAACGCCAGGTCAGAAGCGGTTTCCAGCACCTTCACCCCACCCACCACGTTGAGGAACACGTCCTGGTCATGGGTGGGAATACCGCCGTGGCGGTGCAGCACCGCCAGCAACATTGCCAGGCGATTCTGGTCAAGGCCCAAGGTCACCCGGCGCGGGTTGGCCAGGTGGCTGTCGTCGACCAGCGCCTGCACCTCCACCAGCATCGGCCGGGTGCCTTCCCAGGTGGCCATCACCACGCTGCCCGGTACTTCCTCCTGGGTGCGGTTGAGGAAGATCGCCGAGGGGTTGGACACCTCCTTCAGGCCCCGGTCGGTCATGCCGAACACACCCAGCTCGTTGACTGCGCCAAAGCGGTTCTTGACTGCCCGCAGCAGGCGCAGGCGGCCATCGGACTCGCCCTCGAAATACAGCACGGTGTCGACCATGTGCTCGAGTACCCGCGGGCCGGCCAGCGAGCCTTCCTTGGTCACATGGCCGACCAGGAAGATCGCCGTACCGCTCTGCTTTGCGTAGCGCACCAGCAACGCCGTGCTTTCGCGCACCTGGGCCACGCCGCCGGGTGCCGATTGCAGCTGCTCGGTGAAAATGGTCTGGATCGAGTCGATCACCATGACCCGCGGTTTTTCGACGCGAGCCGTGGCGATGATGGTCTCGATGCAGGTTTCGGTCATCACCTTGAGCTGGTCCTGGGGCAGGCCCAGGCGCCGGGAGCGCATGGCCACCTGCTGCTGCGACTCCTCGCCGGTGACATACAGCGCCGGCATGCCCACGGCAATGTTGCACAAGGTCTGCAGCAGGATGGTCGATTTGCCGATGCCGGGGTCACCACCGATCAACACCACCGAGCCATCCACCAGGCCACCGCCCAGCACGCGGTCCAGTTCGGTGCTGCTGGTGGTGAAGCGCGGGATCTCCTCGACGCTGACTTCGGCCAGGGTCTTGATCTGCGCCTGCTGCCCGGTCCAGCCGGCACGGCCGGTACTGGGCGCAGCGGCACCGCCGCTTTCGATCATGGTCTCGACCAGGGTGTTCCAGGCCCCGCATTCGCCACACTGGCCGGCCCATTTGGGGAAGGTCGCACCGCACTCGGTGCAGCCATACAAGCGCTTGGCCTTGGCCATGGCTGGGGTCTCCTGGAAAAAAACCGCCATGATAGCCGAGCTGGACGTGCCTCGAACGCCTCGGGATGCGACAAAACTATTCGTTCTAACAGCAGTCTGTGGCCCTGAGCACAACGCATGAAGCGTTTGAGTGGCTTACACTGCGTAAACCTTACCTTTTGTTACAAGGAACCAAACATGGGCATGATCAGTGAATTCAAGGCCTTCGCGGTCAAAGGCAATGTCGTCGACATGGCGGTTGGTATCATCATCGGCGCGGCCTTCGGCAAGATCGTCTCGTCTTTCGTCGGTGACGTGGTCATGCCGCCATTGGGCCTGTTGATCGGTGGCGTGGACTTCAGCGACCTGGCAATTACCCTGAAGGCTGCCGAAGGTGACGTTCCGGCGGTGATGCTGGCGTATGGCAAGTTCATCCAGACCGTGATCGACTTCCTGATCGTGGCCTTTGCCATCTTCATGGGGGTGAAGGCGATCAACCAGCTCAAGCGTGAAGAGGCCGTGGCGCCGACTGCACCGCCTGTGCCGACTGCAGAAGAGACCTTGCTGACCGAGATTCGCGACCTTCTCAAGGCGCAGAACCAGAACCGCTTGCCTTGAGATTGCCGGGGGCTGCCTTGCAGCCCTATCGCGACACAAGGCCGCTCCTACAAGGTTTTTGCATCTCCCAGGAATCGCGGTTCCTGTAGGAGCGGCCTTGTGTCGCGATGGGCCGCAAAGCGGCCCCAACGGCCTTACCAGTAGTTTTCCACAGCCACCTGCCCCGGCCGCTTGCTCAGGCTCAATTGCAGGTCGCGCGCCTTCAGTACCTTGCGCGTCTCATCAATCATCTCCGGGTTGCCACACAGCATCACCCGCGAATGTTCCGGCGACAGTTCCAGCCCCGCCGCCTTCTCCAGCTCGCCATTCTCGATCAGCGTGGTAATCCGCTGGTTCAACGCCCCTGGGTGCTGTTCACGGGTCACCACCGGAATGAACTGCAACTTGCCGGCGAATTCGGACAGGTAATCGCGCTGCTCCAGCCCGGCAATCTCGTCCACATAGGCCAGCTCTTTCGCTTCGCGCACCGAGTACACAAGCTTGATGTTGTCGAAACGCTCCCAGGCCTCGAAGTCCTGCAGGATCGACATGAACGGCGCAATACCAGTACCGGTCGCCAGCAACCACAGGTCACGGCCACCAACGAAGCGGTCGAGGGTAAGGAAGCCGAAGGCCTGGCGGTCGATCAGCAGGGTATCGCCTGCCCCCAGCCGGCTCAGTTCGCTGGTGAACTCCCCGCCTGGCACCACGATGGAGAAAAAATCGAGGTGCTCGTCATGGGGCGCGCTGACCATGGAATAAGCGCGCCACACCACACTGCCATCAGCCTTGGTCACACCCAGGCGGGCAAACTGGCCGGAACGGAAGCGGAACCCCGCATCGCGCGTAACCCGCAGGCTGAAGAGGTTCGGCGTGAGTGGCTGAACATCGAGCAGGGTCTGGCGGGTGAACTTTTCGGCGCTAGCGGTCATATCGGGCTCCAGGTTTGGCGTGCGCACAGTGTCGCGCAAAGTGACGCGGATAAAAACCACTGCTTTGTAGGGCCTCGTCTGCGGCGATCCTGCCGAAGTCGCATCGGATCCTGACCGCTATAACAAAAAAATCTCAGCACATTGGTAGGTCCTTTCCTACAATCATGCGGGCACCCAAACGGACTGGACCTGAGGCTCAAGGAGTATTTCAGATGCGCCACTGGAGACCCGAGTATCTTCGTGCGTTCGACGCCGAACGCTGCCCACAGAAGTTGTTCGGCATGGCCGTACATATGGTGCAGGATCTGGGCATGGAGTACCTGGGGTTGAACATTCGCATCCAGATCGCTACGCAAACACCCCACCTGTTCCTGTACAGCAACTACCCCCAAGAATGGATCGAGCGCTACCAGCGCGATGACCTGCACAAGCAGGACCCGGCTGCCGATTTGAGCCACAAATCCACCATGCCTGTGCTATGGACCGATGACCTGTATCGCGGGGCTCCGCTATTTCGTGAAGCTGCCTGCCAGAGCGGTTTGCGCCATGGCTGGACGCAGTCATTGCACGACCAGCAGCACAACGAAAGCCAGATAAGCGTGGCCAGGTCCACCAGGCCCATCAGTATTGTCGAACTCTACAGAAAGGCCGGCAATGTGCAGTGGTTGAGTCACAAACTGCATGAGGTGATCAGCGCACATCACCTCACTGCACTATGCCCGCCGCAGCCGAAACTGAGCGAGCGGGAGCTGGAAGTGCTGAAATGGTCGGCCGCCGGCAAGACCGCCGCCGAGTGCGCCTGCATCCTGTCACTGTCGCAAAGCACGGTGAACTTCCATATCCGCAGTGTCATCACCAAGACCAACGCCGCCAACAAGGCCGGCGCCATCGCCATCGCCGTCATGCGTGGCTGGATCTGACCTTCAAACCTGCGACCTTGGGCAAAGCCCTGTAGAATCGCCCGGCAAAGCCCGGGGCGAACCGCAACGGGCAGTTTCGTACCCGAGCCAGACGCCATGCCCCTGTTGACCACCCCCTACGCCGAACTCGACCTGATCCGCCAGCCGGAACAGGCCAACGACCCGCTGCAGGCTTTCGATGCCGCCGACGAGTACCTGCTTGCGCAGCTGCACGAACAGGCCCCAGGGGCCGACTGCCGGGTGCTGGTGCTCAATGACAGCTTCGGCGCCCTGGCCGCCAGCCTGGCAGGCAAGCTGCAGGTGGTCAGCAGTGGCGATTCGCACCTGGCGCACCTGGCACTGGAAAAGAACCTGGCACGCAATGGCCTGCCGTTCGACAGCGTGCCGTTCGTGCCGGCCAGCGAACATTGGCAAGGCCCGTTCGACCGGGTACTGGTGCGCGTGCCCAAGACCCTGGCCCTGCTCGAAGAACAGCTGATCCGCCTGCAGGGCCACCTGGCACCCGGTGCGCAGGTGATTGCCGGGGCGATGATAAAGCACCTGCCACGGGCGGCCGGAGACCTGATGGAGAAGTACATCGGCCCGGTGCAAGCCTCGCTGGCGCAGAAAAAGGCCCGCTTGCTGACCGCGACGGTGGCCGAACGGCCGGTCGCCCGCTCGCCCTACCCTAGCCGCTACCGCCTCGACGCGCCGGCGCTGGAGCTGCTCAACCACGCCAACGTGTTCTGCCGGGAGGGGCTCGATATCGGCACGCGGGCGTTCCTGCCGCACCTGCCCCGCGAACTGGGCCGCGCGCGAGTGGCGGACCTGGGCTGCGGCAACGGCGTGCTGGCGATAGCCAGCGCCCTGGCCAACCCGGATGCCCAATACACCCTGGTCGACGAGTCGTACATGGCGGTGCAATCTGCGCGGGAGAACTGGCAGGCCGCGTTGGGCGAGCGCCCGGCGGTGTTCGAGGCAGCCGATGGGTTGGCGGGGGTAGAGAAGCAGTCGCTGGACGTGGTGCTGTGCAACCCGCCGTTCCACCAGCAGCAGGTGGTGGGCGATTTCCTCGCCTGGCGCATGTTCCAGCAGGCGCGTGAGGCGTTGGTGGTGGGCGGGGCGCTGTATATCGTGGGTAACCGGCACCTGGGCTATCACAGCAAGCTGGCGCGGTTGTTCCGGGGGGTGGAACAGGTGGCGGCAACGCCCAAGTTCGTTATCCTGAAAGCCCGCAAGTAAGCCTGTACCGGCCCTATCACCGGCAAGCCAGCTCTCATAGAACAACACATGACTCATTGGTTCGGCGAGGTTCTGTAGGAGCAGCCTTGTGCTGCGAAGAGGCCGGTACTGACAAAGCCTGTCTGTTGCTTGTACCGGCCTCTTCGCAGCACAAGGCTGCTCCTACAAAGGCCGCGTCAAACGAGCGATATTTGTTCTCTGCGCGACAGCGCAGCCCAAAAGGGCTGGGTAATCTCCCACAGGTACTGCACTGCATTCAAGGACAGTGACTTACCTGTGGGAGCTGGCTTGCCGGCGATAGGGCCAGAGCAGGCTTACCTCAATGGGTGGTCAGCCCCGCAGCCCCCATGAACAGGCGCATCACGTAGGCCGCCACGCCCAGGGCCGCCACGCTCATCGCCCAGATCAGCAGCAGCCAGCCCAACCGCTGCCACAGGGGTTTCTTCTCCTCCAAGCCAGGCTTGCCGGTCATCATGCAGCCCTCCTAGTGATAGCCGTCTTCATGGGTCACCTTGCCGCGGAACACGTAGTAGCTCCAGAAGGTATACATGAGGATGAACGGCAGGATGAACAGTGTGCCCACCAGCATGAAGCCCTGGCTCTGCGGTGGCGCCGCGGCATCCCAGATCGAGATCGACGGCGGGATGATGTTCGGCCACAGACTGATGCCCAGGCCGCTGTAGCCGAGGAAGATCAGCACCAACGTCAGCAGGAACGGCGTGTAGTGCGCATTGCGCGCCACCGCCTTGAGCAACCCGTAGAAGGTTACCAGCACCAGGATCGGCACTGGCATGAACCAGACCAGATTAGGCATGCTGAACCAGCGCTCAGCGATCTGCGGGTAGGCGATCGGTGTCCACAGGCTGACAATGCCGATCACCACCAGCAGCACCAGCGCCAGCGGCCGGGCAATGTCGTGCATCTTCTGCTGCAGCGCCCCTTCGGTCTTCATGATCAGCCAAGTGCAGCCCAGCAGGGTGTAGGCAACGATCAGCCCCAGGCCACAGAACAGGCTGAACGGGGTCAGCCAGTCAAGGGTGCCACCGGCGAAATGCCGGTCGACCACCTTGAAACCTTCGAGGAACGCACCCAGCGCCACGCCCTGGAAGAAGGTGGCGATCAACGAGCCCCAGATGAACGCCTTGTCCCAGATGTGGCGCTTGTCGGCCTTGGCCTTGAAGCGGAACTCGAAGGCCACGCCGCGGAAGATCAGACCGATCAGCATCAGGATCAATGGCAGGTACAGGGCCTCCAGCACTACCGAGTAAGCCATCGGGAACGCCCCGAACAGCCCGGCACCGCCCAGCACCAGCCAGGTCTCGTTACCATCCCAAACGGGGGCGACGGTGTTCATCATCACATCACGGTCATGCTCGCCCTTGACGAACGGGAAGAGCATGCCGATCCCCAGGTCGAAACCATCCATCACCACGTACATCATGACGCCGAAGATAATGATCACGGCCCAGATCAGCGGAAGGTCGATACCCATGGCTCAGTTCCCCTTGCTCAGGCTGGCGGAGTTGGCCTCTCGGCCATCATCGGCGGCGGACAGCGGTCGCGCCGGCGTGCGTTTGGTGCCAGGGCCACCAGGGTTGTGCTCGTCTCCCTCACCGGTCCGCGGCCCTTTGCGCACCAGGCGCATCATGTAGCCAAGGCCGGTGCCGAACAGGGCGAAGTACACGACCACGAAGGCCACCAGGGTGAAGCCGAGCTGGGCGTAGCTATGGTTGGACACACCGTCTGCGGTGCGCATCAGGCCATACACCACCCAAGGCTGGCGGCCGATTTCGGTGGTGAACCAGCCGGCCAGCAGCGCGATCAACCCGGAAGGGCCCATCCACAGGGCCACGTACAGGAACGGCCGCGAGGTGTAAAGCGTGCCGCGCTTGCGCAGCCAGAGGCTCCACAGGCCGACGAAGATCATCAGGAAACCCAGCCCGACCATGATCCGGAACGACCAGAAGACGATGGTCGAGTTGGGCCGGTCTTCGGGCGGAAACTCCTTCATCGCCGGCACCTGCTTGTCCAGGCTGTGGGTCAGGATCAGGCTGCCGAGTGCCGGGATCTCGAGCTTGAAGCGGGTGGTTTCGGCCTGCATGTCGGGGATGCCGAACAAGATCAGCGGGGTCGGCTCGCCGGGCACGTTCTCCCAGTGGCCTTCGATCGCGGCAATTTTCACCGGCTGGTGCTTGAGGGTGTTCAGGCCATGGAAGTCACCGATCACCGCCTGGATCGGGGCGACGATCAGCGCCATCCACATGGCCATCGACAGCATCTTGCGCACGGCCGGGTTGTCACGCCCGCGCAGCAGGTGCCAGGCCGCCGAGGCACCGACGAAGAACGCGGTGGAAACGAATGCGGCAGTGGCCATGTGCATCAGGCGGTAGGGGAACGAGGGGTTGAATACCACTGCCAGCCAGTCCACCGGCACAACCCGGCCGTCGATGATCTCGTGACCTTGCGGGGTCTGCATCCAACTGTTGGAGGCGAGGATCCAGAAGGTCGAGACCAAGGTGCCGAGCGCCACCATCACCGTGGAGAAGAAGTGCAGGCCACGGCCGACACGGTTCCAGCCAAACAGCATGACCCCCAGGAAGCCAGCCTCGAGGAAGAACGCGGTCAATACCTCGTAGGTGAGCAGCGGGCCGGTGATAGCGCCGGCGAAGTCGGAGAAACGACTCCAGTTGGTACCGAACTGGTAGGCCATGACCAGGCCGGAGACCACCCCCATGCCGAAGTTGACGGCGAAGATTTTCGACCAGAAGTGATAGAGGTCACGGTAGACCTGGTTGTTGGTCCGCAGCCAGAGGCCTTCGAGGACTGCCAGGTAGCTCGCCAGGCCAATGGTGATGGCCGGGAACAGGATATGGAACGACACGGTAAAGGCAAACTGCATTCGGGCGAGCTCTAAGGCCTCTATTCCGAACATGGTGCTTCCTCTTCAGATAATCCGGCGTCCGGGCCGCTGGCCCCGTCGCCCACTGCCCCCACGGTAGTCGAGTGCGGCGCGTTGGAATTGTTCTGTTCGATCGCAGGGATTTCGGCCCAAGGGCCCGATCGTTACATCTGGAACGATTGACCCAGATCAACGATTGCTAGGAAGCATAGTCCTGAATGGCCCGCCGGGCCGTGTGGTTGATTGCCGCGTGACCGGTTGCCCCACCCCCTTTCATGAGACGAGAAAAAGTGCCGTCCCCGGCAAACAGTAACTGTTTGTTACAAACAGATGATACGCTGCGCCCCCCTCTACTGCGCCGAGGCCCCTGGTTTCCGATGTCCGATTCCGCACCGCAGTTGTTGCGTCACCACCGCCCTTTCCTGGCCTTCTGGCTGGCCCGCGTGTTCACCGCCAGCGGCTTCCAGATGCTCACCGTGGCAATCGGCTGGCACCTCTACCAGCTGACCGGCAATGTGCTGGACCTGGGCTTGGTCGGCCTGGTCGAATTCGCCCCACGGGTGCTGTTCATGCTGCATACCGGGCATGTCGCCGACCGCTATGACCGGCGCAAGGTCGCTGCGCTGTGCCAGAGCCTGCAGGGGCTGATAGCCCTGGCATTGGCGCTGGGCAGTGCCACCGACAACGTCACCCGCGAGCTGATCTTCGCCCTCGCCTTCCTGCTCGGTGCCACGCGTTCGTTCGAAATGCCGGCGACCCAGGCGCTGCTGCCCAACGTGGTACCGGCCGGGCTGTTCCCACGCGCGGTGGCAGCTTCGGCCTCGGCCACCCAGTCGGCAACCATCGTGGCTCCGGCGGTGGGCGGCTTCCTGTATGCCTTCGGCAGCATCTGGGTATACGGCCCCACCGTGGCCCTTTACGCCATCGCCTGCGTGCTGACCCTGAGCCTGCAGGCACGCGGCCAGGTGGCACAGCGCGGGCGCGCCAGCATCGAATCGCTGCTGGCCGGCATCCGCTTCATTCGCAGCCGGCCGGACATCCTCGGCGCCATCTCGCTGGACCTGTTCGCCGTACTGCTGGGCGGGGCCACCGCACTGCTGCCGGTGTTCGCCAAGGACATCCTGCTGACCGGCCCGCTGGGCCTCGGCCTGCTGCGCTCTGCGCCAGCGGTGGGGGCGTTGCTGATGTCGCTGTGGCTGGCGCGCTTCCCGTTCGAGCGCAATGTGGGGCGGACCATGTTCACGGCAGTGGGCGTGTTCGGCGTGGCGACCATTGCCTTCGGCCTGTCGACCTCGTTCTGGTTCTCGCTGGCAGTGCTGGTGGTGCTGGGCGCGGCGGACATGATCAGCATGGTCATCCGCGGCGCTTTCGTGCAGTTGGAGACGCCGGATGAAATGCGCGGGCGTGTGAGTGCGGTGAACGGCTTGTTCATTGGTGCCTCGAATCAGCTCGGCGAGTTCGAATCGGGGGTGACCGCGCACTGGTTTGGCACAGTGCCGGCTGTGGTGCTGGGTGGGGTGGGCACTTTGGTGGTGACTGGGGTGTGGATAAAGCTGTTCCCGACACTGGCCAAGCGAGATCGATTGCATAACGGTTGATCGTAGGCCTGTTCTGGCCCTATCGCCGGCAAGCCAGCTCCCACAGGTACACCACAGTTTCCGAACCCTGTGCAGTACTTGTGGGAGCTGGCTTGCCGGCGATAGGGCCGGTACAGGCTATAGAGAACCCATTCCCCAACGGCCATAGGCCCCCGCCGAGCATGCTGGTATGATGCGCGGCTTTTTTCCGCCCCACACAAAACCACGGCAACCGGTACGGTCTGTGCTTTGCTGATGGGGTCGATATATTCATGGCGCCGGGGGCGCCTTGGGGAGCGGGCATGCTGGAAAGGCTGTTTCAACTAAAAGCACACAACACCAATGTGCGCACCGAGATTCTCGCGGGCGTCACCACCTTCCTGGCCATGGCCTACATCCTGTTCGTCAACCCGAGCATCCTCGGCGAGACCGGCATGGACAAGGGCGCGATCTTCGTCGCCACCTGCCTGGCCGCGGCCATCGGCTCGGTGACCATGGGCCTGATCGCCAACTACCCGATCGCCCTGGCGCCGGGCATGGGCCTGAACGCGTTCTTCACCTACACCGTGGTCCTGCACATGGGCCACACCTGGCAGGTGGCACTGGGTGCGGTGTTCCTGTCGGCGGTGATGTTCTTCCTGCTGTCGATCTTCCGCATCCGCGAATGGATCGTGAACAGCATCCCGCTGCCGCTGCGTTCGGCCATTGCCGCGGGTATCGGCCTGTTCCTGGCACTGATCGCCCTGCATAACGCAGGCATTGTCGTCGATAACCCAGCCACCCTGGTGGGCCTGGGCGACCTCAAGCAGCCGGCACCGATCCTCGCCACCCTGGGCTTCTTCCTGATCGTCGGCCTTGAGTCGCTGAAAGTGCGCGGTGCCGTGCTGATCGGCATTCTCGCCGTAACCATCGCCTCGATCCTGATGGGCGTGACGCCCTTCGGCGGCGTGGTCTCCATGCCGCCTTCGCTGGCCCCGACCTTCCTGCAACTGGACATCGCCGGCGCGCTGGACGTGGGCCTGGTCAGCGTGATCTTCGCCTTCCTGTTCGTCGACCTGTTCGACAACTCCGGCACCCTGATCGGTGTGGCCAAGCGCGCCGGGCTGATGGGCAAGGACGGCCACATGCCGAAAATGGGCCGTGCCCTGATCGCCGACAGTACCGCCGCCATGGCCGGTTCCCTGCTGGGCACCTCGACCACTACCAGCTACATCGAATCCGCAGCGGGCGTGAGCGCCGGTGGCCGCACCGGCCTGACCGCCATCGTGGTCGCCGTGCTGTTCCTGCTGGCGCTGTTCTTCGCCCCGCTGGCCGGTAGCGTGCCGGCCTTCGCCACCGCCCCGGCGCTGCTGTTCGTCGCGGTGCTGATGGCCTCGGGCCTGGCGGAAATAAACTGGGACGACGTCACCGAAGCCGCACCGGTGGTAGTGACCGCCCTGGCCATGCCGCTGACCTACTCGATCGCCAACGGCATCGCCTTCGGCTTCATTTCCTGGACCGCCGTCAAGCTGATCTCCGGCCGCCACCGCGACCTGAACCCGGCCCTGGTGATCCTTTCCATCCTGTTCGTCATCAAGCTGGGCTGGTTCAACGCATGAGTGCTGCTTTCGACCCCTCCTCCTACACCACCCAGCTGGACGCCAAGGTGGCCCGGCTGCGCGAGCTGCTGTCGCCGTTCGGCGCGCCGGAGCCGGCTGTTTTCGACTCGCCGCGCGAGCATTACCGCCTGCGCGCCGAATTCCGCCTGTGGCGCGAGGATGGCCAGCGCCACTACGCCATGTTCGCCCCGGGCGAGAAGCACAAGGCGATCCTGATCGAGGACTTCCCTATCGCCAGCCAGCGCATCAATGCACTGATGCCGCGCCTGAAGACGGCCTGGCAGGCCAGCGAGGAGCTGGGCAACCGCCTGTTCCAGGTGGAGTTCCTCACCACCCTGGCTGGCGATGCCATGGTCACCCTGTGCTACCACCGCCCGCTGGACGAGGCGTGGGAAACGGCCGCACGGCAGCTGGCCGAAGACCTGGGCGTCAGCATTATCGGCCGCTCCAAGGGCAAACGCCTGGTCATCGGCCGAGACTACGCGGTGGAAAAACTCGAAGTCGCTGGCCGTGTGTTCAGCTACCGCCAGCCGGAAGGCGCGTTCACCCAGCCCAACGGCGCGGTGAACCAGAAGATGCTGAGCTGGGCCTTCGAGGCCATGGGCGAACGCAAGGACGACCTTCTGGAGCTTTACTGCGGCAACGGCAACTTCACCCTGCCGCTGGCCACCCGCGTGCGCCAGGTGCTGGCCACGGAAATCAGCAAGACCTCGGTCAATGCCGCGCTGAGCAACCTCGACGAGAACGCTGTAGATAACGTGCGGCTGGTGCGCCTGTCGGCAGAAGAGCTGACCCAGGCGCTGAATGAGGTGCGGCCGTTCCGCCGGCTGGAAGGCATCGACCTTAAGAGCTACGAGTTCGGTACGGTGTTCGTCGACCCGCCGCGGGCGGGGATGGACCCGGATACCTGCGAGCTGACCCGGCGTTTCGAGCGGATCCTGTACATCTCGTGCAACCCGGAGACGCTGGCGGCGAACATTGCCCAGCTGCAGGACACTCACCGCATCGAGCGGTGTGCGTTGTTTGACCAGTTCCCGTATACCCACCATATGGAGAGTGGGGTTTTGCTGGTTCGGCGCTGACCTTCAGATCGCCGGGGCTGCTTTGCAGCCCATCGCGACACAAGGCCGCTCCTACAGGAGGAACGCGATTCCCTGTAGGAGCGGCCTTGTGTCGCGATGGGCCGCAAAGCGGCCCCCGAAGTCCAACTCAGAAGTCGAAGAACACCGTCTCCCCTTCCCCCTGAATACGGATATCGAAGCGATATGCCGTCTTCCCGTCCACCTCGCAACGCTTGGCCACCAGGGTCTCGCGCCGCTGCGGCTGCTCGATCAGGTTGAGCACCGGGCACTTGGCATTGGCCTCGGCCTCGTCATCGAAATACAGCCGCGTGTGCAGGTGGATGTTGATCCCCCGGGCAAACAGGCTGATGTTGATGTGCGGCGCCATCGGCACGCCCGCAGCGTTGTTCACCACACCCGGCTTGACCGTGTGCAGGGTCCATTCACCTGCATCGAAGGTGGTGGCAGTGCGGCCAAAGCTGTTGAAGGCGTTTTCCAGGTTGTAGGCATCCTGGTACTCGCCGTTGGCATCGGCTTGCCACACTTCCAGGAACGAATCGCGCACCAGGTGGCCGTTACCGTCATACACCTGGCCGATCAGCAGGATGTGCTCGCCCGGCGCGTCCGGCTTGGCCAGGCGGTTCCAGATTTCCTGGTCGCGGGTGGGGTTGCCGGCCGCTTCCAGGGCCAGGCCGATGTGTACGTAGGGGCCGGCGGTCTGCGAAGGGGTTTCCGGCAGCAGTTCGATTGGCATGGCGGGGTCCTCAGCAGTTTTCGAAGTGGGTCTTGCGCTGGCCGCGCAGCACGATGTCGAAGCGGTAGGCCAGGCAGTCCATCGGGTTGGCGTTGCTCATGTCGAGCTTGGCGATCAACTGCTGCACGGCTTGCGGGTTGGCGATCGACTTGACGATCGGGCACATCGGGATCAGCGGGTCACCCTCGAAGTACAGCTGGGTAATCAGCTTGGTGGCGATCGAAGGGCCGCTGATGGCGAAGTGGATGTGCGCCGGGCGCCAGTCGTTCGGGCCGTTGCGCCATGGGTACGGGCCCGGCTTGATGGTGCGGAAGCTGTAATAGCCATCACGGTCGGTCAGGCAGCGGCCGACGCCACCGAAGTTCGGGTCCAGTGGCGCCAGGTAGCGGTCGTTCTTGTGACGGTAGCGGCCGCCGGCGTTGGCTTGCCACATTTCCACCAGGGTGTTCGGCACAGGCTTGCCGTACTGGTCGACGACACGGCCGGCAACGATGATGCGCTCGCCAATCGGCAAGCCGCCGTTGTTGAAGTTCAGCAACAGGTCATGGTCATGGGCGCCGAAGCCCAGGTGGGAAAAGTCCGGGCCGGTGGTTTCGCTGATCGACTGCGGGATGCTGACCAGTGCCTGGCGTGGCGAACGGGCAATGGACGTCTTGTAGTCAGGCGTAAGAGCTTTCGGGTGCCAGTTGCGATCACGGATCACGAAGCGGCTGTTGTCCTGGGCGGGCATGCCGGTTTCCTCTCTTGGAATTATGGAAATGCGCGGGGGGATTATTTGAAACCCTGTCGCGGGCAAGCCCGCTCCCACATGCAGTTTCAGGCAGGTAGCGCGCAATGAATATTGAAATCAGCCACATCAAACATAACCATTTGGTTATGCATAAGCACCTTGGCCTGACACTCGCCGCTGTCGTGGACTAATCTTTGTCTTCTTGTTTCACGCTCCGGAGAGCATTCATGGATTGGCGAAAAGGTCGACGCAGCGACAATGTGGTCGATGCCCGAGGCGAAGGTGGTGGCGGCGGCATGCGTTTCGGCGGCGGCAAGGGGCTGGGGCTTGGTGCGGTGCTGCTGATTGTCGGCATCGGCTGGCTCACCGGCCAGGACCCGTTGCAGATTCTTGGCCAGCTCGCCGGCCAGATGGAGCAACAACAACAGCAGGCACCGAGCAGCGCGGGCGGCAAGGCGCCGCCGGCCAACGACCAGCAGGCCGAGTTCGTCGCCTCGATCCTGGGCGATACCGAAGACACCTGGAAAGCCCTGTTCGCCGAGGGCGGCAAGCAGTACCGCGACCCCAAGCTGGTGCTGTTCAGCGGCCAGGTCAATTCGGCCTGTGGCTTTGCCTCGGCGGCGGTGGGGCCGTTCTACTGCCCGGCAGACCAACGGGTCTACCTGGACATGTCGTTCTTCCGCGAAATGGAAACCCGCTTCGCCGCCGCCGGCGACTTTGCCCAGGCCTACGTGATCGCCCACGAAATCGGCCATCACGTGCAGACCCTGCTGGGCGTGTCGGCCAAGGTCGATGCTGCGCGCCGCAGCGGCCAGCGCATGGAAGGCGACAATGGCCTGCTGGTGCGTCAGGAACTGCAGGCCGACTGCCTGGCCGGTGTATGGGCCTACCAGGCGCAGAAGCGCCTGAACTGGCTGGAGCCGGGCGACGTCGAAGAGGCCCTGAACGCGGCCAATGCCATCGGCGATGACCGCCTGCAGCAGCAAGGCCGCGGGCGCGTGGTACCAGACTCGTTCACCCACGGCACCTCAGCGCAACGGGTGCGCTGGTTCAAGACCGGGTTTGCCGAGGGTGAGGTGAACCGCTGCGATACCTTCAGCGCGCGCAACCTTTGAATAGCTTCCAAAACCGACGCGATCCCTGTAGGAGCGGCTTTAGCCGCGAACACCGGCAAAGCCGGTGCCATCCACCGCGAAGGGCTGCAAGGCAGCCCCAATCAAGCCAGTTACAAATCTGCTGAAAAAGCGTTTCAGCTTCCTCCATCACTGCCGATAACCCCTGCACGAATCAGCGGGCATCCAGAACAACAACGCCTGGCGATCGAAGATCAAGCGAGCGAAAACAACTTCTGGAGAGCGTGCATGAACAGCTGGTTCGCCAACATCAGCGTCAACCTCAAACTCGGCCTGGGCTTCGGCCTGGTACTGATCCTCACCGGCCTGCTGGCCCTGACCGGCTGGACCAGCCTGGGCAGCCTGATTGACCGCAGCAACTGGATGGGCGATATCGGCCAGCTCAACAAGGACCTGACCGACCTGCGCATTGCGCGCCTGCAGTACATGATCGCCAACGGTGACGATGCTGCCGCCGCCAACACCCAGACCAAGCTTGACGCCTTCAGCAAGCAACAGGCCTACCTGGCCAGCACCTTCAAGAGCCCGGAAAACATCAAGCTGCTGGGTGAACTGGGCGAGACCATCAGCGCCTACAAGGTGTCCCTGAACAAGATGCGCCAGGGCTACGATGCCACCCGCACCGCGCGCACGGCCATGGACGGCTCGGCCAGCCGTGCCGACCAGGCCATGGACGCCCTCAGCCAGGAAGTCATGGCGCGCCCCGAAGCCGACAGCGTGCGCCTGGCCCAGTACCAGCTGATCAGCAAGGCCCGCCAGCAACTGCTGCAGGTGCGCATCGACGTACGCGGCTACATTGCCGAAAACAGCGCTGCCAACGAGCAGGCAGCCCTGCGCCAGCTGGACACCGCCCTGGCCGAAATCGACAACCTCAAGCGCCAGCTGCCGGCCGAAGACACGCGCCTGCGACAGTTCGAAGGCTCGGTGCTGGCCTACCGTGAAGCCGTGCGTCAATTCCGCGATGCGGTCGCCAACATCACCACTGCGCGCGCCGAGATGACCGTTCAGGGTGCCGACATCGTCAAGCGCAGCGACGCTCTGTACCAGATCCAGCTGCAGCGCCGCGACATGGAAAGTACCCAGGCCCGCAGCCTGCAGGCCATCGCCACGCTGCTGGCGCTGTTGGTCGGCGTGCTGGCGGCAGTGCTGATCACCCGGCAGATCACCCGCCCATTGCGCGACACCATGGTGGCAGTTGAAAAGATCGCCAGCGGCGACCTCACCCAGCACCTGCGCGTCACCCGCCGCGACGAACTGGGCGTGCTGCAACAAGGCATCGCCCGCATGGGCACCACTTTGCGCGAGCTGATCAGCGGCATCCGCGATGGCGTCACCCAGATCGCCAGCGCTGCCGAGGAATTGTCGGCAGTGACCGAGCAGACCAGCGCCGGCGCCAACAGCCAGAAGGTCGAGACCGACCAGGTGGCCACCGCAATGCACGAAATGGCCGCTACCGTTCAGGAAGTGGCACGCAATGCCGAGCAGGCCTCGCATGCTGCCACCGGTGCCGATGACGAAGCCCGTGCCGGCGACCGCGTGGTAGGCGAAGCAATTGGCCAGATCGAACGCCTGGCCGAAGAAATGCACCGTTCCACCGAAGCCATGAACCTGTTGCAGCAGGAAAGCCAGAAGATCGGCAGCGTGATGGACGTGATCAAGTCGGTGGCCGAACAGACCAACCTGCTGGCGCTGAACGCAGCGATCGAGGCGGCGCGTGCTGGCGAGGCAGGCCGTGGTTTTGCCGTGGTTGCCGATGAAGTGCGCGGCCTGGCCCAACGCACGCAGAAATCCACCGAAGAGATCGAAGAACTGATCGCCAGCCTGCAGCATGGGACCCAGCAAGTGGCTACGGCCATGCACGGCAGCCGTACCCTGACCGACAGCAGCGTCGAGTTGGCGCGCAAGGCCGGGGCTTCGCTGGAGAGCATCACCAGCACGGTGTCGAGCATCCAGTCGATGAACCAGCAGATTGCCGCGGCGGCGGAACAGCAGAGTGCGGTGGCGGAGGAGATCAGCCGCAGCATCCTGAATGTACGCGATGTGTCGGAGCAGACGGCGGCGGCCAGTGACGAGACGGCGGCGTCCAGCGTGGAGTTGGCGCGGTTGGGTGGGCAGTTGCAGACGTTGGTCAGCCAGTTCCGCGTCTGACCTGAAGACCCCGGGGGCCGCTTTGCGGCCCATCGCCGGCAAGCCAGGCTCCCACAGGAATAGCACAAGCCTCGGGGCTGCGCCGTACCTGTGGGAGCTGGCTTGCCGGCGATAGGGCCGGCACTGACGACCGCTTACTTGACGATCATCCCCACCCCACGCCCACGCGGATCCGAAGCGGTCTCCAGCTTCGTCCCATCAACCCGGATCGCCTGGATATCCCCCATCTCCCAGCCCTGGTCCTCCAGCACATAGCCCATCTTCTTCAGTTCATCAGCCACCGGCCCGGTCAGCGGCGCATAGCTGTCGAAGTAGATGGTGTCCTTGGGCAGCAACTGATGGTGCACGCGCTGCGCCGCCACCGCCTTGTCCAGCGGCATGTCGTAGTCGTACAGGTTGTTCATCACCTGGAAGATCGAGGTGAAGATCCGCGAGCCACCCGGAGTGCCGATGACCAGCTCGACCTTGCCATCGCGGGTCATCAGGCTGGGGCTCATGGACGACAGCATGCGCTTGCCCGGGGCGATAGCATTGGCATCGCCACCTATTACACCAAAGGCGTTCGCCGCCCCCGGCTTGGCGCTGAAATCGTCCATCTCGTCGTTGAGCAGGAAGCCGGCGCCTTTCACCACCACACCACTGCCGTAATCGAGGTTGAGGGTGTAGGTGTTGCTGACCGCATTGCCCTGCTTGTCGACGATCGAGAAGTGCGTGGTCTGGTGCGGTTCCAGGCCCGGCTTGACCTTGTCGGTATCGGAAATGGCCTTCGGGTTGACCTGCGCGGCGCGCTTGGCCAGGTAGTCCTTGGCCACCAGCTGATCCACCGGCACTTTGGTGAAGGCCGGGTCGCCAAGGTAGTCGGCGCGGTCGGCGAACACGCGCTTCTCGATCTCGGCCAACAGGTGAATGTACTGCGCCGAGTTGTGCGCCACACCCTTGAAGTCCGCCGCGCGGTTTTCCTTGATACCCAGCAGCTGGGCCAGGGCTACACCACCGGAGCTTGGCGGTGGCGCGGTATAGACCACATTGCCACGCCAGCTCACGGCCATTGGCTCGCGCCATACGGCCTTGTAGTCCTTCAGGTCTTGCTTGGTGATCAGGCCCTTGTCGGCTTGCATCTGCGCCACCAGCAGGTCTGCGGTCTTGCCCTGGTAGAACTCGCTCACGCCCTTGTCGGCGATGCGCTCCAGGGTCTGGGCCATTTCCGGTTGCTTGAACAGCTCGCCGACCTTCATGTTGCCGAAGTAGTCGTTGAAATTGGTCGCGGTCTTGAACATGCCCTGGGCGTCGTTGCGGTACTGGTACTGCTTGGCCGCAACCTTGAAGCCGTTTTTCGCATAGCCGATGGCCGGGGTCAGCAGTTCGCTCCAGGGCAGCTTGCCGAACTTCTGGTGCGCCTCCCACAACCCCATCACCGTGCCCGGAACGCCAGCAGCACGTGCCCCGACCAGACTGAGGTTTTCGATGACCTCACCCTTTTCGTCCAGGTACATGTTGCGCGTGGCGGCCTTGGGCGCGACTTCGCGGTAATCGAGGAAGTAGGGTTTGCCGTCGACGAACAGGGTCATGAACCCGCCACCGCCGATGTTGCCAGCCTCGGGATAAGTCACCGCCAGGGTGAAAGCCGTGGCCACTGCCGCATCCACCGCGTTGCCGCCTTTCTTGAGGATATCGGCGGCCACCTGTGCACCATATTGATCGGGCGCGGCCACTGCGCCGCCCTCAAGATTGGCGGCATGGACCGTGGAACAGCTCAGGATCGCGGCTGCGAGAGCCAGGTACTGGAACGGAGCAATACGCATGACACTTCCTTGGTGTTGTTTTTGTTGAGCAGTCAGTAAGGCCGAAGCGCTTCGACTGTGCAATCAACCGCAGGAAGTTTCGCCGCCCGTGGACAGGACCTGTCGCGTTCAGGCAACTCAGCTGGCGTACATCGCCAACTTGCGCTGGATGAAATCGAGGAAGCACTGGATACGCAGCGCCAGCTGGGTGTTGCGGTAGTACACCGCATGGATCGGCTGGCGATAGCCGTTGTTGGCTTCGCTCAGCAGCACTTGCAGGCGCCCGGCGCGAATGTCCTCGTGGGTCATGAAGTGCGACAGGCTGACGATGCCCTCGCCGGCCAGCGCCAATTGGCGCAAGGTCTCGCCGCTGGAGGCGATCAGCGACGGGCGAATGCTCCAGCGGTCCCCCTGGGCATGGCGCAGTGGCCAATGGTTGAGCGATTCGGGCTGGCTGAAGCCGAGCAGGCAGTGGTTGGCCAGGTCCTCGACCCGCTGCGGCGTGCCGTGTTGCTCGAGGTAGGCCGGGCTGGCCAGCACCTGTACCGGGCTGCATCCCAGGCTGCGTGCGTGCAGGCTGGAGTCGGCCAGTTCACCGATGCGGATCGCCACATCGGTGCTTTGCTCCAGCAGGTCGATGATCAAGTCGTCGGTATTGAGTTCCAGTTCGATACCAGGGTATTGGCGGCGGAACTCGCCGATCCACGGCAGGATGGCATGCAGCATGAACGGCGCGGCGGCGTTGATGCGCAGGCGCCCGGTAGGGGTCTGGCGGTTCATCGACAGTCGCTCTTCCATCTCGTCCATCTGTTCCAGGATCAACCGCGCGCGCTCGAGGAAGAAGCGGCCCTCCTCGGTCAGGTCCATGCGCCGGGTGGTGCGGTTGACCAGCGTGGTACCCAGCTTGCCTTCAAGGCGCGACAGGGTACGGCTGACGGCAGACGGGGTCTGGCCCATCTGCTCGGCAGCAGCGGAAATCGAGCCGCAGTCGATGACGGTGACGAATACCTGGAGCTCTTCGGATCGGGTTTTCACATCTGCGCCTGCGGTTGGTCTCTGCCGGAATAGATAGCCGCTTGTCTAGGCCAAGTCCAGCACAGAAAAACCTTACTGTGCCTTGCCAAACACCTTGTCCAGATGCGCCTCATAGGCTGCCAAAGCAGCCGGCACATCAGGCCGCTTCATCACATCCACCGCCAGGAAAGTCGGCAACCCGGTCATGCCGAGGAACTGGTTGGCCTTGTGGAATGGGAAGTACACCGCGTCCACCCCCTTGCCCTCGAAGAAATCGCTAGGGTCGTCGAATGCCTGCTGCGGTGCATTCCAAGTCAGCGAAAGCATGTACTGCTTGCCGTGCACCAGGCCACCACTGCCGTACTTCTGCGAGTGGTCCGCACGGGTACGGCCGTCGTTGGCATACAAGCTACCGTGGCCGGCGGTGAACACCTCGTCGATGTACTTTTTAACGGTCCATGGCGCACCCATCCACCAGCCGGGCATCTGGTAGATGACCACATCGGCCCAGAGGAACTTCTCCACCTCTTCCTGGGCATCATAGCCACCGTCGATGAAGGTCTGGCGTACATCGAAACCGGCCCGGTCCAGGTGAGCGATGGCCGCTTCGTGCAAGGTCGTGTTCAGACGACCGTCGGAGTGGGCGAACTGTTTACCACCGTTGAGCAAAAGGATCTTCTTCATGCGGGCCTCGCGGAAAAAATTCAGGCCGGCAGGTTAGGGGCTCGCGGGCGCGGGATACAGTAATGCAGCGGCAAAATACAATTGACCTGAAGTCACGAATCAATAATGCATTATTGCCTTAGAATCGCATCACCTCCCATCACCGAGTAGCGACCCATGAGTGAGCAGTACGCCTTCATCCTCAAAGCCAAGACCCGCCCGGAAATGGCTGAAGCGTTCGAAACGCTGTTCCGCGCTTACGTCGAGCCAAGCCGCCAGGAGCCGGGCTGCATCGAGTACCACATGCTGCGCGACAAGCAGGACCCGAGCCTGTTCGTGTTCTTCGAGGTCTGGGCCGACAAGGCAGCGCTGGATGTGCATTCGGCACTGCCGCACATGACCGCGTTCTTCGAAAAACGCATGGACTACCTGGAACGCGATTTCGACATCCAGATGATCGACATGCTCAGCGCATCAAGCGCTAACCGCTGATCAGCAAATGGCCGCCGAGCGCGGCCAGGCCGATGAAGAAGCACCGTTTGAACAGCGGCGTACTGATGCGCTGACGCAGCCACTGGCCGGCCAGCATGCCGACTAAGGCCGGCGCCAGCATCAGCAGCGAAGCACCCAGCGCCTGGCCACCCAGGACATGCTGCCCGGCCAGGCCAACGGCCAGGGCCAGGGTCGAAACCGTGAACGACAGGCCCAGGGCCTGGACCATCTGATCCCGATTCAAACCCAGGCTCTGCAGGTAGGGCACAGCCGGTATCACGAACACCCCGGTCGCCGCCGTGACCACGCCCGTGACCAGCCCGCAAAGCGGCGCCAGCCAAGGCTCCCGCCCCGGTGCCAGGCGCAGACCCGGACCGACCAGCCCGTACAGCGCATACACCATCAAGGCCGCGCCCAGTGCATGTGCGGCCCAAGGGCCGCTGTTGATCCCCAGCCAGGCGCTGCCCAGCAAGGTACCGACGAAGATCATCGCCAGCATCGGCCACAGGCGTGCCAGCAACCTCCGCAGGTGCCCCCCACTGGCCAGCTGCCAGAGGTTGGTGAGGGTCGAAGGCACAATCAGCAATGCCGCAGCCTGCGCCGGTGACATAGCCAGGCCCAGCAGGCCCATGGCGATTGTCGGCAGGCCGAGGCCGATCAAGCCCTTCACCGCGCCGGCCAGCAGGAAAGTCAGTACCACCAGCAGCGACAGCGCTGGGCCAATGTTCTGGTAGAAAGCGAGCAAGGTATTCATAGGCCGATAATGGCGTGCGCCAGCCGGGCTGAAAATCTGCCATATACTCAGCCAGACTCTTGCCAGGACAGAGCCACATGCATTTCGATCTGATCGACCTCAGGCTGTTCCAGCACACCCTGGAGTGCGGCAACATCACCGCCGGTGCCAGCCGCAGCCATCTTTCGCTGGCAGCAGCCAGTGCGCGGATCCGCGCCATGGAGGCTTCGCTGGGCATCCCTTTGCTGGAACGCAACCGCCGTGGCGTGCAAGCAACTCTGGCCGGCCAGGCACTGCTGCAGCATGCCCGGCTGATATCGCAGCAGGTCGAGCGCCTGCAGTTCGACCTGGGCCAGTACGTTCAAGGGCAGCAGGGCCAGGTGCGCCTGCTGTGCAACACGGCTGCACTCACGGAGTACCTGCCGGAGCTGCTGGCCGGCTACCTGGCTGAAAACCCAGGCGTCAGCGTGGATGTGCAGGAGTTGCCGAGCCTGCGCATCGTGCAGTCGATTACCCAGGGCATGGCGGACCTGGGCATAGTTTCGACCGCCGCCCCCAGCGAGCACCTGCAGACCCGGCCGTTTCGCGAAGACCCACTGGTGCTTGTAACGCCGCAGCGCCATCCACTGGCCAGCGAGGTAGCGCCGAGCTTTATCGATAGCCTGGCCCATGGCTATGTCGGCCTGGGTGCCGGCAGTGCACTGGCGTTGTACCTGGAAGAGCAGGCGCTGCGCGAGGGGCGGCGCATGCGGGTTCGGGTGCGTGCCGAAGGGTTCGATGGCGTGATCCGCATGGTTGCGGGCGGGGCCGGGGTGGGGGTGGTGCCGCTGGCTGCGGTGAAGCGTTGGCAAGGGGTGTTGCCGTTGCACTGGGTGGCGCTGACGGAACCATGGGCCAATCGCCGGTTGCTGGTGTGTGCACGCGATTTTGCGGCATTGCCGGGGTATGCCGCAGGGTTGGTAACCACCCTCACCCGCTGACCCGATCAGTATGTTGCATGTACTGCGCATGACTTGAAGCCAACGCGATCGATGTAGGAGCGTGCACAGTAAGTGCATTTTTTTAGCCGCTCGCACACAATCCTCCCATCGCACCACCGAAAAGGACTTTCCAGTGGCATCGATCTACCAGCTCAAACCGCGCTTCCAGGCCATGCTCCGCCCTGCTGTCCAGCGCCTCCACGACCGCGGTGTCACCGCCAACCAGGTCACTGTCGCCGCCGCCCTGCTGTCGATCCTGCTGGGCCTGCTGCTGGCTGCCCTGCCCCATCTCACCTGGCTGTTCATTCTGGTGCCAGTCTGGATGCTGCTGCGCATGGCACTGAACGCCGTCGACGGCATGCTCGCCCGTGAGTTCGGCCAGCAATCCACCCTCGGTGCCTACCTCAACGAACTGTGCGACGTGATCGCCGATGCCGCGCTGTACCTGCCCTTCGCCCTGCTGGCCGGTGTATCGCCAACCTTGGTCGTGCTCGTGGTGCTCAGCGCCACCTTCAGCGAATACGCCGGTGTCATGGGCCCACTGGCCGGTGCTTCACGGCGCTACGATGGCCCAATGGGCAAGAGCGACCGGGCCTTTGCCTTCGGTGTGCTGGGTACCGGTGTCGCCCTAGGCCTGCTGAATGGCACCTGGCTCAACGGCTTGTTGCTGGTCATCCTCGCACTCTCGCTCTATACCCTCTACAACCGGGTTCGCCAGGGGCTGGCCGAAACCCGCTGAGCCCACTGCCGTCGCAAAAGGATGTCGACCATGCGCCAAGCGCAAGCGCTGCACTTCTCCACCCATGACGGCGTCGAGCTGTATTACCGTCACTGGCCTGCCACGCGTAACCAACACCAGCCACGCCGGGCCGTGGTGATGTTCCATCGCGGCCACGAACACGGCGGGCGCATGGCACACCTGGCCGACGAGCTGGACATGCCGGGCTACGATTTCTTCGCCTGGGATGCCCGCGGCCACGGCCATTCGCCGGGCGCGCGTGGCGACAGCCCGGGCTTCGCCACCAGCGTGCGCGATGTGCAGACCTTCATCGAGCACATCCAGGCCAGCCATGGCATCGCCGAACAGGACCTGGTGGTGCTGGCGCAGAGCGTAGGGGCCGTGCTCGTCGCCACCTGGGCCCACGACTACGCGCCCAAGGTGCGCTGCCTGGTGCTGGCCTCGCCAGCGTTCAAGGTCAAACTGTATGTGCCGTTCGCCCGCACCGGCCTGAAACTGCTGAAAGCCTTGCGCGGAAACTTCTTCGTAAACAGCTACGTCAAGCCCCGCCTGCTCACCCACGACCCCGAACGGGTCATGTCGTACGTGGCCGACCCGCTGATCAGCCGGCCGATTTCGGTAACCATGCTGCTGGGCCTGTACGAAGCCGCCGACCGGGTGGTGGCGGATGCCCAGGCCATTCAGTTGCCAACCCAACTGCTGGTGTCCGGTGCCGACTTCGTGGTCGAACGCCAACCGCAGGAACGCTTCTTCGAACGCCTGGGCAGTGCGCGCAAGGAAATGCACATCCTGCCAGGTTTTTTCCACGACACCCTTGGCGAGCGTGACAGGGCCCATGCCTTGCGGCGCATCGAGCGGTTTGTCGAACATTGCTTCGCCAGCCCCGCCGCCCTGCCATCACTGCTCGATGCCGACAAGACCGGCGCCAGCTGCGCCGAGGCCGAAAGCCTGGCCGCACCGCTGCCGCGCAACTCGCCCCGCGACCTTTACTGGCGTGCTACCCGTGCCGGGCTGCGGCTGGGCAAGGGGCTGTCCGAAGGTGTGAAGCTGGGTTTCGATACCGGTTTCGATTCGGGCAGTACCCTGGACTACGTGTACCGCAACCAGCCGACCGGCAAAGGCAAGCTCGGTCGCCTGATCGACCAGAACTACCTCGACGCCATCGGCTGGCGCGGCATCCGCCAGCGCAAGCTGCACGTAGAGGAACTGCTGCGCCTGGCCATCGTCCGCCTGCGCGACCAGCAGCGGCCGGTGCACATCGTCGATATCGCCGCCGGCCATGGCCGCTACATTCTCGAGGCCCTGCAGGAGCTCGAACAACTGCCGGATTCGATCCTGCTGCGTGACTACAGCGAACTGAACGTGCAGCAAGGCAGCGCACTGATTGCAGAAAAAGGCCTGACCGACATCGCCCGCTTCGTCCAGGGCGATGCCTTCGACCGCCAGAGCCTGGCGACCCTGGAACAACCACCGACCCTGGCCGTGGTCTCCGGCCTGTACGAACTGTTCGCCAGCAACCAGTTGGTAGGTAACTCGCTGGCCGGCCTGGCCGATGCGCTGGAAGATGGCAGCTATTTGGTCTACACCGGCCAGCCGTGGCACCCGCAACTGGAAATGATCGCCCGCGCCCTCACCAGCCACCGCGGCGGGGAGGCCTGGGTCATGCGTCGCCGCAGCCAGGCCGAAATGGACCAGTTGGTAGAAGCGGCGGGGTTCCGCAAGCTGGCCCAACGCATCGATGAATGGGGCATTTTCAGCGTCAGCCTGGCACAACGGGTGCGCTGAATGAGCCCATCACGCGAGCCCCGGCTGATCCGCCGAGGCGTGTTCTGGCTTCTTTTGCTGGGGCCGCTGTTTTTTCTTAGTTACGGGCTGGCGAACAACCATACCGCCGGGCGCAGTGATGTCGGCAGCCTGGTGTTCGGCTGGGAAAGCCGCATGCCGTTGTGGCCGTGGACGATCATCCCGTACTGGTCGATCGACCTGCTCTACGGTTTGTCCTTCCTGCTGCCACGCACGCGCCAGGAAATGGACCGGCACGCGCTGGCGCTGCTAACCGCGCAGCTGATCAGCGTCAGCTGCTTCCTGCTCTGGCCGCTGCGCTTCACCTTCGAGCGGCCGGAACTGGGCGGGGTGTTCGGCTGGATGTTCGATGTGCTGATGGGCTTCGACAAGCCGTTCAACCAGGCGCCTTCGCTGCATATTGCCCTGCTGGTGATCATCTGGACGATGTTTGCCCGGCACGTGCAGCGCCAGCCCTGGCGTTGGCTGATGCATGGCTGGATGGCACTGATCGGGGTCTCGGTACTGACCACCTGGCAGCACCATTTCATCGACGTGCCGACAGGGGCATTGGCGGGGTTCGTCTGCGTCTGGTTGTGGCCACATCAAGGGCAACCGCCCTGGCAGCAGGTGCGCCTTGCGCGGGATGCCAAGTGTTGGCGGTTGGCGTTGTTCTATACAGTGGGTGGGCTGCTGTGCGCAGTGCCTGCCGTTGCGTTGGGCGGCGCCTGGCTGTGGTTGACCTGGCCGGCCGTGTCGCTGGCTTTGGTGGCGCTGAACTATGGCGTGCTCGGTGCGGGCGGGTTCCAGAAAGGCGCCGATGGGCGCTTGTCGAATGCAGCCAGCTGGCTGCTGGCACCCTACCTGATTGGGGCGTGGGTCAACTCGCGGTTGTGGACATGGCGGCACCCGCAGGCGGATGAAGTGTGTGATGGCGTCTACCTTGGGCGGATTCCTGGGTGTGACGCGCAGTTCGCTGCGGTAGTCGATTTGTGCGCAGAGCTACCGTGCCATGTTCAGGACAGCGCTCCTACACAGGTCGCGTCCGCCGTTGGCTACGCATGTTTTCCTACCCTGGACCTGATCGCCCCGGAAAGCCCATTGCTGCACCAAGCCGCCGTCGCCATCGAACGCCTGCGCTCGCAAGGCCCGGTGCTGGTCTGCTGCGCCCTGGGCTATTCGCGCAGCGCCAGCGCCGTGGCAGCCTGGCTGGTACTCACGGGCCGCTGCAGTGATGCTCGCCAGGCCGAAGCGCTGATCCGCAAGGCGCGCCCTGGCGTGGTGCTGCACAGCGCACACCGCCAGGCCTTGCAACAGCTAGGGACACAACCATGACGCTGTACGTGGTGGCCAGCCTGCTGGGCTGTGGCAAACAACTGGAACGCCTGTCGGACGGCCTCACCCTGCTGGCCCTGGCCTACGGCCTGGCGCCCTTGCTGGGTGCCCAGTTGCAACCGCTGGCCAGCCTGCTGTGCATTGCGCTGCTGGTACTAGGCGTGCTGCACAAGTACTGGGCCATCCGTGTGGCCATCGATGCCCAATTGTTCGCCCGCCTCGCCGCCAGCCGCGACCTGGCGGCGGACACCCAGGCCCTGGACCACGCACTGTTCGAGCTGAAACTCAAACCGCAGGCCGCCGACACCCGAGCATGGCCTGCCCGTAGCCGGGCCGCGCTGACCCTGTTACGCCGCCAGGCAGTGTGCCTGGGCCTGCAGCTGTCGCTGGCCTTGGCTACCCTGCTGACACTGCCTTTGAAGGGATGACTACCGATCCATGCTCGCCAACCTGACCGCCTACCTCATCACTTCCGCCGCCCGCCTGATCACCGGCGCCCGCGCCCTGTGGCTGGGCTGCACGCCGCTGCCGGTGCAGCGCCTGTATTTCGCCAACCACAGCAGCCATGGTGATTTCGTACTGCTGTGGGCCTCGCTGCCGCAGCCGCTGCGCAAGCGTACCCGTCCGGTAGCCGGTGCCGATTACTGGGCCAAGCCGGGCATTCGCGATTTTCTTATCCGCAAGGTCTTCAACGGTGTGCTGATCAACCGGCAACACAGCCCCGGCCAGGGCAGCCCGTTGCAGCCGATCCTCGAAGCAGTGGCCCAGGGCGACTCGCTGATCTTCTTTCCGGAGGGCACCCGCAATCTCGGCGACGAGCCGCTGATGCCGTTCAGGAGCGGGTTGTATCACTTGGCAGCAGCCAACCCTGGAGTCGAACTGGTGCCGGTGTGGATCGCCAATCTCAACCGGGTGATGCCCAAGGGGCGCGCCCTGCCGTTGCCGTTGTTGTGCACATTGAGCTTTGGCGAGCCGCTGCACCTGCAGGCGGATGAAAGCAAGCAAGCCTTTCTCGAGCGGGCCAGCCAGGCCCTGCTGAACCTGGCCCCCAAGGATGCCTGAGATGGACGACAACACCCTTTCCCTGTTTGCCGGCATCGGCGCCCTGCTGCTGCTCGCCAGCGTGATCGGCCGCCTGCTCAAATGGCGCGCCGGCCCGGCACCGCACGCGGTGATCGACAACCTCAACGCCCGCATCAACGCCTGGTGGGTGATGGTGCTGGTGATCGGCATCGCCTTCCTGTTCGGCAAGTACGGCGTGATCGTGCTGTTCTACGGCGTGTCGTTCTATGCTTTGCGCGAGTTCATGACGCTCACCCCGACCCGGCGCAGCGACTACCCGGCACTGGTGGCTGCGTTCTATGTGGCACTGCCGGTGCAGTACGTGCTGATCGCCATGGACTGGTACGGGTTGTTCAGTATCTTCATCCCGGTGTACCTGTTCCTGTTGCTGCCGATCCTGGCCAGCTTCGGCGGCGACACCACGCGCTTTCTCGAGCGCGCCTCGAAGGTGCAGTGGGGGCTGATGATCGCGGTGTACTGCGTGTCGTCGGTGCCGGCATTGATGACCCTGGACATCCCGGGTTACGAGGGCCGCAACCTGTTGCTGATTGCCTGGCTGATCCTTGTGGTGCAGATCAGCGACGTGCTGCAGTACGTGTGCGGCAAGCTGTTCGGCAAGCACAAGGTAGCGCCCAACCTGTCGCCATCCAAGACCGTCGAAGGCCTGGCCGGCGGCGTGGCACTGGCCACCCTGATCGGCGCCCTGCTGTGCTGGATCACCCCGTTCACCTTCTGGCAGGCCGCGCTGATGGCGTTGGCGGTGAACGCCATGGGCTTCTTCGGCGGGCTGGTGATGTCGGCGATCAAGCGCGACCGTGGGGTGAAGGACTGGGGGCACATGATCGAAGGCCACGGCGGCATGCTCGACCGCATGGATTCGGTGTGCTTTGCCGCGCCGGTGTTCTTCCACTTTGTGCGGTATTGGTGGGCGTAGAACGTGTTCGCCTTGAACTTTCTAGTACCCGTAAGATCGAGCGCCGCCCGCGCGGCGCTCGATCTCACAGGCACTGGAAAACTAAAGGCGAGCACTAAGCGGACTGATCGGATGGCAAAGTAAGCACATGCCTTCTGACACGTAAGAAATCAGCAAGTACCATCGGGCACCTATACCCCCCAGGAGTATCCGTATCGCCATAGCTTGGCCGGTCTGCTACTTGAGGTACGACCGCAGCAACGTCGCCACCTTGTCCGCCTCGTCCTGCCGCTCCTCGGCACTCAGCCCTTCCGCCACCAGGTGTTCGCGGATATGCCCTTCCATCACTTCGGCCATCAGCCCGTTCACCGCACCGCGCACGGCGGCGATCTGCTGCAGTATCGCCAGGCAGTCCTTGTCCTGCTCCAGCGCTGTCTCCAGGGCGGCGGCCTGGCCTTTGATCTTGCGCACCCGGGTCAGCAGCTGCTTCTTGCTCTTCAGGGTATGTGCCATTGGGTTTCACACCATGCTAGGTATACTGGGGTATAGTATATTTCTCGACGTTCCGGGAGCATGATAAACCATGGCAACACAAACCTCAGACCGCTGGCAGCACAGCCACCAGTTCCATACCAGCAACCTGAGCGCCGAGCGCAAGACGCGCCTGGCCGTGTGGCTGACCGCGGTAATGATGGTGGCGGAAATTACCGGGGGCTGGTTCTTCAATTCCATGGCGTTGCTAGCCGACGGCTGGCACATGAGCTCCCACGCCCTGGCCCTGGGCCTGTCGCTGCTGGCCTATGCCGCCGCGCGGCGTTATGCCGGCGACCGGCGCTTTGCCTTCGGCACCTGGAAGATCGAGATTCTCGGCGGCTACTCCAGCGCCCTGCTGTTGCTGGGCGTGGCCGGGCTGATGGCATTCCAGTCGGTGGAGCGCCTGCTGGCACCGGGGCCGATCCACTATGACGAGGCGATCTTCATCGCCGCCGTGGGCCTGGCCGTCAACCTGATCTGCGCCTGGCTGCTGCGTGACGACCATCACCATCACGATCATCACCACCATGGCCACGACCATCACCATGACCATGGCCACCATCACCACGACCTGAACCTGCGCTCGGCCTACCTGCACGTGATGGCCGACGCCGCGACCTCGGTGCTGGCTATCGTCGCCCTGCTGGCCGGCAAGTACTGGGGCGCCGGCTGGCTCGACCCGGTCATGGGCCTGGTCGGTGCGCTGCTGGTGGCGCTGTGGGCCCGCGGGCTACTGCGCGATACCGGGCGAGTGCTGCTGGATGCGGAGATGGACGCGCCGGTAGTGGAGGAAATCCGCGAGGTGGTCGCGCAGCTGCCGGTGCCGGCCAGCATCACCGACCTGCACGTGTGGCGCGTGGGCAAAGACCAGTACGCCTGCATTCTCGGCCTGGCCGCCCGGGCCGAACTCAGCGCCGACAGCGTGCGCCAGTCCCTGGGCGTACACGAAGAACTGGCACACATCACCGTCGAGGTCAACCGCCTGGCATAGCGCGACCAGACAGCTGGACGTCGAGCCCAGGCAACTGCGGCTCGGCCGATGGCCCTATGGTGACGAGTCATTCAGCCAGTCACCAGGAGTTGTGCCATGTCCGATTTCATCACCGTCCTGCGCGAAACCTGCCCGACGCCGGTCGTGGACGCCACCAAGTGGAAGCGCATCGGCGGCGATCCGCACACCGTCAACCTCAACGCCTACCTGTCGGCCGACGGCAGCAAGATCATGGGCACCTGGATCTGCACCCCGGGCAAGTTCGAGGTCAACTACGAGAAGTGGGAGTTCTGCCACTTCCTTGATGGCTACTGCATCATCACCCCGGAAGGCGAAGAGCCGAAGCACCTGAAAGCGGGTGATGTGTTCGTGATCGAACCGGGGATGAAAGGCACCTGGGAAGTGGTCGAGACCGTGCGCAAGTACTTTGTCTTTGCTTGATTCATAAGCGGACCTTGGTTTGGGTCATGTGGGATGAGTGAAAACTCCCACATGACTCTGCTCGCAATTCAACATGATGAATAAGGCAACCAGAAGTTTAATAAACATCACCCTATTGCAAGGATAACAGTTACATTTTTTGACATATGAATTCAGCTTCCCCCCTTCATTTGTAGTCCATTTCTGAACTGCACCTCTTCATCCCCTGAAGTATTGCCCCCGACTCATCGCAGGCCTAGGCTCTGCACATCATCCGGGTCACCGGGCAGCAATACCCAATTGATTCAATTGCCAGGGAGAAGAAAACGTGGCTTTCGACGCCTACATTCAGATCGACAACATTCCAGGCGAAGCACTGGACAAGCAATACAGCAAATGGATTGAAGTGCTTGGCTACGATTTCGGCGTCAGCCAAAGCACATCTGCCACTGCAAGTTCTACTGGCGGAGCCACTTCCGGCCGTACCTCTGTCACCAACTTCACTTTCACCAAATACCTCGACAGTGCCAGTTGCAAACTGATGGAGGCCAGTTGCACCGGGCAGCACCTCAAGGAAGTGAAACTGGCACTCTGCCGCGCGGGTGGTGACAAACTCAAGTACTACGAAATCATCCTCGAGGAAGTGATCATCGCCGAGTATTCGCAGAGCGTGGACACCGGCGTACCGCTTGAAGTAGTGCAGCTCAACTACGGCCGGATCAAGACCACCTATACCCAGCAGCGGCGCATTGATGGCGCCGGTGGCGGCAATATCGCCGGCGGCTGGGACCGGATCGGCAACAAGAAATACGCGTGAGGACAAGGCTATGTCTGAAGCCCGGGCGTTTCTCAATCTCAAGCTGCAAAACTATCATAGGCTGAAATCCGACCTGGCGCTGACCGGTCATTCCCTGGAAAAGTTTGACGTGCTGAATTCGCACATCGCCAATACTGTGGTCCGTAGCGGTGAACTTATCATCATCGGCGATCCCACCACGGCTTCCTGCACCAGCCAGGAAGCCTGGATGATGAGACAGGCGACGATTGCGCACATGGGGCTGATGCGCAACGGCCAAGGTGTGGATAACTTTTTCCTGGACAATTTCGAGACCTTGAAGAGCCTCATCGCGCATGCATCTGTGGGCGCTGGTGTAGTCAGTGAAGGGTGGAGCAAGCACCTGAAAGCTATCGAGGCCACCTTGATGGATATCGAGAAGCTGCATCAACAGCATCTCGGGTCAGGGGCCATGGCGGCTCGCGATCAGTTCTATGCAAAGCGTGCCGTCTTGTTCATGAAGTTGGATGAGCAGCTGAACAAGCTGGCGGCTTATGGTTCCGGGATAAGGAACAAAGGCTCGATCAAAAGGACGCTGGGGATATCCACAAAGAGTTATTTGCATACCGGCGAGATTGCAGGATATGCCAACAAAGTCTCAGGCGTGGCGACGGCTGCTAATTTGATCAAGAAAGGAACGTATGTAGGGATTGCATTAGACGTCGCTGCCACGGGCCTGGAGATACATAAAGCCTGTACGCTCGGACGCGAGGAGGAATGCAAAAAGGCGCATTATGTCGAGATTAGTTCATTAACCTTGGGCTTGTTGGGTACTACTGCTGGGGCAGCCAGTGGCAAGCTTATTCTTGGTGCTGCTTGCAGCGTGGTGTTTGGCGTAGCGACAGGTGGAACCGGAGCACTCGCTTGTGGGATATTCGGCGGTACAGTGGGGGGAATGGCAGGCGGAAAATTTGGGAATGAAGCAGGCGCCTGGGCTGGGGAACTTCTATACGAGGCAGTCGCAAAATGACAATCATGCACTGGATTTTTTTAGTCTACAGCATGACAGTCACAACTTTACTTTTCTTGAACCTGGCATTAACAATATATATCGCTCATCGCAAAATTGATTACATTGAAGGATTTTTATTAAATTGCAATGCAATAACCGGCGAAAAAAAACTCTGGCTACATGCTGGCTTGATGGGAAAATTCTTTCGACTAACGAATATATCATTCATACTGCTCATTCCTAAAATCTATGCACGAAAAAACCTCATTGACATCAAAGAAATAAATAATCTACCTTCAAAAATCAAGACCCTCCTAATCTTCATAGGCTCCTCGCTTTTGATATTGACTATCGCATTTTTTGGTTTGGGAATTTTCATGTATTACTTACCCCCCTTGCCTAAATAATGCTCAAAAAACATCGCAGTACGGGCCCCTCCCCTCTGGTGCGCAGTTACAGAGGGAAGGCCGCCCGGCCCGCGATAAAGTCCTCGCTCGTCAATCCTTCTTGCGGTAACCCTCGACGATCGCCGAGAAGTCCTTGCCACCCTCGCCGCGCAGGCTCATGGCCTGGTACAGCTGCTGGGCCACGGCCCCCAGGATCACCGGTTGATGCGCCTGGCGTGCAGCCTCGGTGGCCAGCCCCAGGTCCTTGAGCATCAGCTCGGCGCCAAAGCCACCGGTATAGCCACGCGATGCCGGCGCGGTTTCGATGATGCCCGGCCACGGGTTGTAGGTGTCCGAGCTCCAGCAACGCCCGGTCGAACTGTTGATGATGCCGGCCAGCACCTTGGTGTCGATGCCCAGCGCGTTGCCCAGGGCCATGGCCTCGGACACGCCGATCATCGAGATACCCAGCAGCAGGTTGTTGCAGATCTTGGCGATCTGCCCGGTGCCGACTTCACCGCAGTGCACGATGTTGCGGCCCATCTGCTCCAGTACCGGCTTGAGGGTGGCAAACAGCTCGGTGCTGGCACCGACCATGAAGGTCAGGGTGCCTGCCGCCGCGCCGCCGGTGCCACCGGACACCGGTGCATCGCCCATGTCCACGCCCTTGGCCGCTGCGGCCTTGGACACATCACGCGCCGTCTGCGGGTCGATGGTGCTGCAATCCACGGTCGGCGTGCCGGGGCGAATGCCCGCCAGCACACCGTCTTCGTTCAGGTACACGCTGCGCACATGGGCAGCAGCCGGCAGCATGGTGATCACCAGCTCGCTGTTGGCCGCCGCGTCCTTGGGCGACGGGCTGACCTGCCCGCCCAGTTCTGCCAGCTCGGCCAGCACAGCCTTGTTCAGGTCGAACAGGTTCAGTTGGTGCCCGGCCTTGATCAGGTTGCGGGCCATGGGTGCGCCCATGTTGCCCAGGCCAATGAATGCGATACGCATGACTCTCTCCTTAGCGCAGGCTGATGGTGGTGTTCACACCATCGTTGACACTGTCGTCATCGAACCAGCGGGCGGTGACGGTCTTGGTCTGAGTGTAGAACTGCACCACTTGCTTGCCGTACGGGCCGAGGTCGCCGAGCTTGGAGCCACGCGAGCCGGTGAAGCTGAAGAACGGTACCGGTACCGGGATCGGGATGTTGATACCGACCTGGCCGATGTCGATTTCGCTCTGGAACTTACGCGCTGCCGCGCCGCTCTGGGTGAACAGGCCGGTACCGTTACCGAACGGGTTGGCGTTGACCAGGGCGATGGCCTCGTCGAGGGTGTCGACCTCCAGGGTCACCAGCACCGGGCCGAAGATTTCCTGGGTGTAGACCTGCATGTCGGTCTTCACGCCCGAGAACAGGGTCGGGCCAATGAAGTTGCCTTGCTCGTAGCCCGGTACCGTGACGTCACGGCCGTCGAGTTCCAGCTTGGCGCCTTCCTTGATGCCGCTTTCGATCAGGCCCAGCACACGCTCCTTGGCGCGTTTGGAGACCACCGGGCCGACATCGGTGCCTGGCTCGCAGCCGGCATTGACCTTGAGCTTGCTGGCCGCTTCCTTGATATCCGGCAGCCATTCACGGGCCTTGCCCACCAACACCGCCACCGAGGTGGCCATGCAGCGCTGGCCTGCTGCACCGAAGGCGGCACCGACCAGGGCGTTGACGGTTTGCGTGCGGTTGGCATCGGGCAGCACCACCGCGTGGTTCTTGGCGCCCATCATCGACTGCACGCGCTTGCCGTGCTGGCTGCCCAGGTTGTACACGTGGGTGCCCACTTCAGTGGAGCCGACGAAGGAAATCGCCTTGATGTCCTGGTGGGTGCAAATGGCATCCACCACTTGCTTGCCGCCATGCACCACGTTGAGCACGCCAGCCGGTATGCCGGCTTCCAGCGCCAGTTCGACCAGCAGCATGGTCGACAGCGGGTCCTGCTCGGACGGCTTGAGCACGAAGGTGTTGCCGCAGACGATGGCCATGGGGAACATCCACAGCGGGATCATCGCCGGGAAGTTGAACGGGGTGATGCCGGCGCACACGCCGATCGGCTGGCGCAGGGTATAGGTATCGACGCCGCCGGCAACGTTCTCGGCGAATTCGCCCATCTGCAGGGTGCCGATGGAGGCGGCGTGCTCGACCACTTCCAGGCCGCGGAAGATATCGCCTTCGGCGTCGGCCAGGGTCTTGCCCTGCTCGGCACTGAGGACTTGGGCGATGCGTTTGGTGTTTTCGCGGATCAGCGCCTGCAGCTTGAGCATGATGCGCATGCGCGCACCGATCGGCGTGTTACGCCAGGTCTGGAAGGCACGTTGGGCAGCGGCCACGGCCGCGTCGACTTCTTCGACGGTGGCGAACGGTACGCGCGCCAGCACCTCTTGGGTGGCCGGGTTGACGATGTCGCGCCATTCGGTGGTCGTGGACTCGACCCATTGGCCGTCGATCAGCAGCTTGACCTGCTCGATTTTGGTCTGGTTAGGGGATTGCGGTGCGTTCATCTGCGTTCTCCTTGGAATTATTGTCGGGACGAGATCGCCAGCGCCGTGCAAACGCGAGGTGGCGTCCTGAGGCTTGTTTCGAGTATAGATGTGCAAACATCCAACAAGAACGCACAAAAAAACCGGATCATCATGCAAAAAGACCTTACATCCCTGAGCGCGCTCAACTGGGACGACCTGAAGTTCTTCCTTGAAGTGGCGCGTACGCGCAAGGCCAGCAGCGCCGCCAAGCGCCTGAGCGTGGACTACACCACTGTGTCGCGGCGCATCAGCTCGCTGGAGGGGGCGCTGGGCACCTTGCTGTTCGAGAAATCCCGGACCAACGGCTTTGTCCTCACCGCCGAGGGCCAGCGCTTGCTGGGCTATGCCGAGTCGATCGAGAGCACGCTGCACATGGCTTGCGAGCAGGTGTCCGGCTCGGGTGTGGCGTTGTCGGGGCATGTGCGCATGGGCTGCACCGAAGGCTTCGGCAGTTTCTTCGTCACCCCGCAGCTAAGCCATTTCGTCGATGCCTACCCGGCGATTTCGGTGGACATCCTGCCGCTGCCGCACTTCATCAGCCTGTCCAAGCGCGAGGCGGACATCGTCATCGCCCTGGAGCGGCCGGAGCATGGGCCTTATGTGTGCTGCAAGCTGTGCGACTACCGCTTGCGGCTTTACGCGACCCAGGGCTACCTGGACAGCCATGCACCGATCAACCAGATCGCGGACCTGGCCAGGCACCCGTTCATCAGCTACGTGGACGACCTGGCGTTCAGTTCGGAGCTGCTGTACCTGGCCAACCTGATCCCCAGCGCCAGCGCGCATTTACGCAGTACCAGCGTGATTGCCCAGTACACGGCAGCTTTGCAAGGACGTGGGTTGGCAATTCTGCCGTGCTTCCTCGCCGCACAGGACCCGCGGTTGGTGACGGTGCTGCCGGAGGAGATCGAGGTGACGCGGCAGTTCTGGATGTATTGCCGGGAGGATTTGAGGAAGTTGAAGCGGATTACCCTGCTGTGGGATTACATCCGAGGGGTGACCGAGGCGAATGCACCGTTGTTGATGGGGGAGACACGGGAGATGCGCTTTGCTCAGGAATGAGGGGCTGCTGCGTAGCCCATAGCCGGCAAGCCAGCTCCCACAAGGTCTGCGCCGGATTCAAGGCATGCGCAGGACCTGTAGGAGCGGGCGTGCCCGCGAACACCGGCGCAGCCGGTGCCAGTCACCGAGTCGCCTGCTTCGCGGGCTTGCCCGCTCCCACAGGCACTGTGCTGGATTCAAGACAGGTGCTGTACCTGTGGGAGCCGGCTTGCCGGCGAACACCGGCGCAGCCGGTGCCAGTCACCGAGTCGCCTGCTTCGCGGGCTTGCCCGCTCCCACAGGCACTGTGCTGGATTCAAGACAGGTGCTGTACCTGTGGGAGCCGGCTTGCCGGCGAACACCGGCGCAGCCGGTGCCAGTCACCGAGTCGCCTGCTTCGCGGGCTTGCCCGCTCCCACAGGCACTGTGCTGGATTCAAGACAGGCGCTGTACCTGTGGGAGCCGGCTTGCCGGCGAACACCGGCGCAGCCGGTGCCAGTCACCGAGTCGCCTGCTTCGCGGGCTTGCCCGCTCCCACAGGCACTGTGCTGGATTCAAGACAGGTGCTGTAACTGTGGGAGCCGGCTTGCCGGCGATCACCGGCGCAGCCGGTGCCAGACACCGAGTCGCCTGCTTCGCGGGCTTGCCCGCTCCCACAGGCACTGTGCTGGATTCAAGACAGGTGCTGTAACTGTGGGAGCCGGCTTGCCGGCGATCACCGGAACAGCCGGTGCCAGACACCGAGTCGCCTGCTTCGCGGGCTTGCCCGCTCCCACAGGTACTGTGCTGGATTCAAGACAGGTGCTGTACCTGTGGGAGCCGGCTTGCCGGCGAACACCGGCGCAGCCGGTGCCAGGCAACGCGTTGCCTGCTTCGCGGGCAAGCCCGCCCCTACACGCGGATATGCTGGCCTGGGAGGCTGTGGTCAGTAGGAAGCCACCACAATGGACACCCGCCGGTTCTCGGTACGCCCGGCGCTGGTGCGGTTGTTCGCCACCGGCTGGCTGCTGCCCAGCCCGCGGGACTGGATGTTCTGCGCCGGCATGCCTACCCCGACCAGCGCCCTGGCAACGCTCTGCGCACGGCGCTCGGACAGTTGCTGGTTATACGCCACCTTGCCGGACGAGTCGGCGTGCCCGTCCACCCGCACGCCCTGGATGCCAACGCCGAGCAGCGACTTGCCAATACGCTCGACAATCGCCTGGCTCTGGCTGTTGAGGTTGTCCAGGTCGCTGCCGAACAGCACCTTGCCGGACAAATCGTAGGCCCAGCCTTCGTCGGTCGGGGTAAAGCCTTCACGCTTGAGCACGGCAATCTGCTCGGCGGTCAGGCCTTTGGGCGGAGCGCTCTGGCAGCCGGTCAGCCCCAGCACGGCGAGCAACAAGACCCAAAGGGGGAAACGCAAAGCCTGTAACACGGGTTCAACTCCTGTTCTTGATTTCGCTGGCGGACCGTTCCGTCTGCGCCACTTGCCAATGGCCACGGCGTTTGCGCTTGGCCTGGTACATCGCCGCATCGGCGGCATTCAGAAGACTGGCGGGGTCGGCGCCGTCATCCGGGTAATAGGCAATACCGACACTCAACGAGGTGGCGATACTGCGACCGCTGTCCAGCTGCACCGGCAACTTCATGCTGGCAACGATCTTCTCGGCAATGTGCTCGGCGTCCTGGCGCGAATGCAAAGGCGTCAGCAGCACGGCGAACTCATCGCCACCCAGGCGCGCTACCAGGTCGTGCTCGCGCAGCAGGGCGCGAACGCGGTCGGCCACGCTTATCAGCACTTCGTCGCCGACCGCATGGCCGAGGGTGTCGTTGATCTGCTTGAAGTGGTCACTGTCGAGGAACAGCAGCGCCAGGTGATCCTGCTGCCGTTCGGCATTGCGCACGCTGCGGCTCAGGCGCCCCTCGAAGAAGGCGCGGTTGGGCAGGCCGGTCAGGCTGTCGTGGCTGGCCTGGTGCGCCAGGGTCTGGTTTTCGTTCTGCAGGTGGCTGTGCCATACCTCCAGCTCATCCAGCAGGGCATTGAAGTCATTGCCCAGTTCGTGGAGCTCGGCAATCGGCGCTTCCGGCACGCGCCGGTCGAAACGGCGCTCGCGGCGGGCAGCGTGGGCGACACTGGCCAGGCCGCGCAGCGGGCGGACGATATCGCTTAGCAGACGCCGCGACAGGTACTGGGCAGCCAGGGCGCTGAGCACCGTGCAGAACAGAATGCCGGCCAACCCGCTGAACAGGAACAGCAACAGGCTTCTCCCCTGGCCAACCAGCTCGATGCGCCCGACCTGCTGTTGCTGGTGCGTGATCGGCAGGTTGATCGGCTCATCCAGCAAGGCGGTGGCCACCTGCGCCTCCAGCCGCGCGAGCACGCCGGTATCGCTGCGCTGCCAATGCGCCAGCTGCTCGCCTTCGTTGTTGAAGACCCTGGCTTCGGCCACTTCCTCGGTACTGGCAATCAGCGCCAGCGACTCATTGGCCGCAGCGCTGTCGTCAAACACCACCGCCGCTTCCACGGTGTAGCTGATCGAGCGGGCGATCAGGTGCAGGTTGTCGTTGGCGTAGACACGCAAGGCGAGCACGCCCAGCAGGGTCAGGGATATGCCGGCCAGGCCCACGGCGAGCAAGGCGACGCTGAGGTGGCCACGGCCCAGCACCGA
Source organism: Pseudomonas sp. 13159349 (assembly GCF_013305685.1). Taxonomy (NCBI): domain Bacteria; kingdom Pseudomonadati; phylum Pseudomonadota; class Gammaproteobacteria; order Pseudomonadales; family Pseudomonadaceae; genus Pseudomonas; species Pseudomonas sp. 13159349. Next base: position 5,075,090 of record NZ_CP045553.1, read on the forward strand.
GCGCAGGGTCGGGCGCACGCCGCGCTTGCGGGTTGGTTTCATGGTTGCACCGCCCGGCGCCGCGACAATTGCAGCACGCTGGGATGAATGTGCACGCCGGAGCGTGCCACCGAGTCCAGGTTGACTTCAAAGGCTACCTGTTGGTCGCTGACCCGCAAGCAGAACAGGCTACCGACCGTGCACGGGTCGTCTGCCTCGCTGATGCTCAGCACCGGGTGGCCACTGACGCGCTCGAACAGCCGGTCGCGCTGGCCCTGGTCGAGTTTGCCAATGTAGATGGCGTCGCAGGCCTGGGCGACCTGGCTATCGTCTGCCAGCAGCCGCCGCACCTGCAGCGGTCGGCCAGACTCCTGCACATGGCCTTTGATCAGGTCATCGGCGTATTCGGTCGGGCCGACCAGGCACAGGCGCAAGGGCGAAGGTTCGACGGGCCAGCGGGCGTAGCTGAAGATGCCCAACACCACCTGGGTGACCGCCTTGGCACGTTGCTGCGCCTGGGCGGCAGTCATGGCGGGGTCTGCCTGGGCCGGACCTGCGGAAAGGAACAGGGCGGCCAGCAATAGCGAAAGCACACATCTCGTCACTCGCCTTGCGGCCACGTTCATGTGGGAAATCTCTTAAGGTCCTTTCCGATATCGGCGCAACGATAGCACATGGCCGCATCAATGTAGGTACGAGCAGCTTTGTGCATGGGGATTGATGGCCCCATCGCCGGCAAGCCAGCTCCCACAAGGACTCCACAGCCCTTGAAAACTGCGCTGCACCTGTGGGAGCTTGCCGGCGATAGGGCCTTATCGGTCCTACACCTGCTCCAGCATCAACCCGGAAATACGCCGCACCTTGCGCGCCACCGCCTCTTCGAAAATACCCTGACGAGGCTCGACCAGGCTGAAGCAATGCTTGGCGCGGGTGATGCCGGTGTATACCAGTTCCTTGGTCAGCACCGGGTTGAGCGCATCCGGCAGCACCAGCGCGGTGTGGCTGAACTCTGAGCCTTGGGACTTGTGCACGGTCATGGCGAATACCGTTTCCACTTCGTTCAGCCGGCTGGGCAGGACGAAGCGCACGCCCCCACTGCCGTCGTTACGCGGGAAGGCCACGCGCAGCAAGGGTTCGCCGCGCTCATCCGGCAGACGCAGGGCGATGCCGATGTCACCGTTCATCAGGCCCAGGCCGTAGTCATTGCGGGTGACCAGCACCGGCCGCCCTTCGTACCAGGGCTGCTGGCTGTCGATCAGCCCGGCATTGTGCAGTACCCGCGCCACCCGCTCGTTGAGGCCTTCGACACCCCAGGCGCCGCGGCGTACCGCACACAGCAACTGGAAGTCTTCGAAGCTGTGCAGCACCTTGCCCGCCCATTGCTCCCACGCGGGGTCATCAACGGCGGTATCGAGTGCCGGGCGGAAACGGCCAAGGGTACGCAGGTAGCTGCGATAACCCTGCGGGCCGTCGCTGCCGCGGTTCAGGCCGTCGAGCAGCAGGCGGTCGAAGGCGCGGTCCTGTTCGTGCTTCAGGGCCAGGCTATGCACATCGGGCGGCGGCGTGGCCAGCAGGTTGCGGGCCGCGTGGGAGTCCTGGCGATTGACCAGCCGGGCCAGTTGGCCAATGCCGCTACCTTCGCCAAAACGCCGCGAGAAGCGCAGCATCACCACTTGCTGGGCAAGCGGATTACGTTGCTCATCGCCGGCCTTGAGGCCGATGCCCGCCAGCGATTCGCCACCGGTCTGCTCCAGCCATGCCTCGGTCTCTGGCGAGTAACACCCCTCCTCGGCATCCCGGCACAGGTCACCCAGTACCGCACCGGCCTCGACGGAGGCCAGCTGGTCCTTGTCGCCCAGCAGTACCAGGCGTGCCCGTGGCGGCAGGGCATCGAGCAGGTTGGCCATCATTTCCAGGTCGATCATCGACGCTTCGTCGACCACCAGCACGTCCAACGGCAGCGGGTTGCCGGCATGGTGGCGGAAGTGCCGCGAACCGGGGCGGCTGCCGAGCAGGCGGTGCACGGTGCTGACCTCGGTGGGGATCTGCCCGCGCACCTGGGCGCTGACCTGCAGGCGCTCGACCTGCTGGCCAATGGATTCGGTCAGGCGCGCAGCCGCCTTGCCGGTCGGCGCGGCCAGGCGAATGCGCAATGGCCTGCCCTGCTCCACCGCCGGCGCCTGCAGCAAGGCCAAAAGGCGTACCACGGTGGTTGTCTTGCCCGTGCCGGGGCCGCCGGTGATGATGCTGAAGCCTGCGCGGGTGGCAAGGGCGCAGGCGAGCTTCTGCCAGTCCACCTGGCCAGCCGGCGTACCACCGTCAAACAGCTGCGCCAGGCGGCCACGCAAGTCGGCCGGGGGCGCTTCGGACTGGGTCAGGCGCTGGCGAAGTGTGTGGTCGATGCGCCGCTCGTAATTCCAGTAACGGCGCAAGTACAGGCGCTCCCCGCTGAGCACCAGAGGCCGTGCTTGCTGGCCCGAAGTACCACCGGCGGCCACCAGCGGACTGGCGGCAATGCGCTGGCGCCAGGCGTGCAGGTCGAGGTCGGCGAGCAACTGCGAAGGCAGCAGCAAGGGGCCGGTCAAGGCGTCGCCTTCAGGCGGCAAGGACAGGGCGAAATCGGGCTCGGCCAGGGTCTGCTGCAGGTCGAGGCAGACATGGCCGTGGCCCAGTTGGTGGCTGGCCAGGGCGGCGGCCAGCAACAGCAGTGGGTCGCTACCGGGGGCTAGCTCCTCCAGAAATGATACGAATGCACGGTCCAGGGCACGCAGCCAGCCGCGCTCTACCCAGCGGTCGAGCAGTTGCAGCAGGTCACCGCTGTCATGCTGTGGTGCCAATGCAAGCAGGTGCTCGGCGTGCAGCGGGGTGGGCAACAGGTCGACTAGGCTTCGGCTCATATCACGGCTCCGGCAAACAGGTCCTGCTGCACGGGCGGGTGCTCACCACGGAACAGCGCATCGAGGCTTTCGATCAGCTCACGCGGTGGCTTGGCGTGGTAAACGCCGTGACCACTGCTGCTGGCACCTCGCAGGAAGATGAACAGGGCGCCGCCGACATGGCGGTCGTAGTCGTAGTCAGACAGGCGGGCGCGCAACTGCCGATGCAGGGCCAGCAGGTACAGCACGTACTGCAGGTCGTAGCGATGTTCGAGGATGGCCTTTTCCATGGCCGGGGCATCGTAGGCCTGAATGTCCGGGCCCAGCCAGTTGGACTTGTAGTCAGTCACGTAGTAACGCCCGTCCAGCTCGAAAGCCAGGTCGATGAAACCTTTGAACATGCCATTGAGCACGGTCGGCTGCGCCGCCGGGCGGGCCAGGCCAGGGTGGGTGTGGCGTGCCACCAGGCGGTCGAGTTGTTCGGCATCGACCTGGTGGCTGGCGAACCAGAACTCCATTTCGATCTGGTAGTGGCGCAGCTGTCCGAGCGTTACACCGAGGTCGTTGCCCGGCAACGGCAGCGCTTCGCCCAGCAGGCGCTGCAGCCAATGCGTCAGGGTGGGGATCCAGCCGGTCCAGTCACGACGGTTGCAGCGCTGGCCAACGGTTCGCTCGATCAGCCGTGCATTGCCGCTGACCTGGCTGAAACCCTCGCGGCCAACCCATTCCAGCAAACCATGCAGGAAGGTGCCGGGGTTGGGCCCGCGCGGGAAGCGGTGAATATCGCCACTGTCGGCCGGGACCTCGCGCAGCATCTGGGTATCGACCACTTCATCATCCAGTAACTGCTGGGCCTGGGAACTGTCGGCACCGAGGGTCTGGTCGCCGACGCGCAGGGCACTGTACGAGGCAATCCACCAATGCTCGGCCCCCGCCGCGCGGCGCGGCTTGCGGGCAGGCAGCAGCTCATGCTCGGCGTGCGGCATGCGATATACCTGCTCATCTGCCGACGGTAGGCCCGGGCAGCTGATGTGCGGGCAAGTTGCAGCCAAGGCCTGCAACCAGTCTGTCAGTTGTTGCGGGCCCGGCAGGGCGAGGCCGCCTCCCAGCAGGTAGCCGAACGCCGAGCGGTGCAGTTGCGAGCTCTTCTGGTTGCCCCGCTTGAGGTCGGCGACACCCAGCCAGCAGGCATGCTGGGCACGGGTCAGGGCCACATAGAGCAGGCGCAGGTCTTCGGCCAGGCGCTCGTCGTCGGCGCGGTCGATCTGTTCCTGGTCTGGTGTGAGAGTGAGATGGGCGTTGCCCTGGCTATCATGCCAGGCCAACGGCAGGCGGCTGCCGTCCACCGGTTTGCTGGTGCAGATGAACGGCAGGTAGACCAAGGGGTATTCCAGGCCCTTGGATTTGTGGATGGTCACCACTTTCACCAACTGCTCGTCACTCTCCAGGCGCAGGATCTGCTCTTCACCAGCTTGGCCGGAACTGGCCAGGTGCTCGGCCAGGTGGCGGATCAGCGCCTGTTCGCCGTCCAGTTCGCCGGCGGCCTGTTGCAGCAGCTCGGCCAGGTGCAGCAGGTTGGTCAGCACCCGCTCGCCATCGCTGCGGCGGATCAGCGTGCGCGGCAGCTGGAAGTCATGCAGCAGGTGCCGCAGCATCGGCAGCACGCCCTGGCGCTGCCAGGTGTCGCGGTAACGGCGAAAACGCATGACCCAGTCTTCCCAGACCCGCTCGTCCTGGTTCAGGCGGTCCAGCGCAGCCAGCGACAGATCGAGGGTAAGGCTGGCCAGGGCGGCCTTGAGCAGGCGCTCCGAGTCGGGTTCGGCACAGGCCTTTAGCCAGGCCAACAGGTCGTGGGCTTCCTGGGCGGCGAATACCGAGTCCTTGTCGGACAGGTACACACTACGCACCTCGCGCGCGGCAAGCTCGGCGCGGACCATCTGCGCTTCATGGCCATCGCGCACCAGGATGGCGATGTCCGATGGCAGGCACGGGCGTAGTTCGCCCTCGGCATTCTGGAAACCAGCCGTGCCTTGCTGGCCGCCATTGAGCAAGGCGACGATATGGCTGGCGCAACTGGCTGCCAGCTGCTGCCGGTAAACGCTGCCGGAGACCGGCTCTTCGCTTTCCAGATGCCAGCATTGCAGGGCTGCGCAGGCTTCACCGTCGATCAACAGCTGTTCGCCACGGCCTTTGGCGCGGACCTCGATGAACGGCAGCGGGTTGTCATCAGCCTCGCGGAACAGGAATGCGCCACGCCCTGCCTCACGCGCCTCGGCCTGCAGGAACACCTGGTTGACCGCCGCGACCATGGCCTTGCTGGAGCGGTAGTTGGTGTCCAGGCTGTGCAGGCGACCACTGGTGGCACGGCGGGCGGCAAGGTAGGTGTAGATGTCGGCGCCACGGAAGGCATAGATCGCCTGCTTGGGGTCGCCGATCATGAACAGGCCGGTCTCGGCGCGGTTTTCGCTGATCTGGTAGATGCGCTCGAAGATGCCGTACTGCACCGGGTCGGTGTCCTGGAACTCGTCGATCAACGCCACCGGGAACTGTTCGCGGATCAGGCTGGCCAAGCGCTCGCCGGCCTCGCTGGCCAGGGCATGCTGCAGGCGCAGGGGCATGTCGTCGAAGCCCATTTCCGCACGCCGACGCTTCTCCACTTCGAAGCGTGCCGCTACCCAGTTGGCGGCATGCTCGAGCAATGGGGCATCCGGGCTGTCCAGGGCCTGTAACTGTTGCTGCAAGCTCTGCATGGCATTGAGGGCCGGGTGCTCGGGTGGCTCGCCCTTCCAGGCTTCGGCCATGCCCGCTGGGGTCAGGCGGGTAAAGCCGGTGCCCAGGTCAAGTTCCACCAGTTGTTCGTCTGCGGCCCAGGCGCAGAGTTTGTCGAACCAGGGCTCGAAGTAACGGGCCTGCATCTTGCGGCCATCGACCTGTTTGGCGGCCAGTGCATCACGGCAGATCTGGCGCAATTCCTCGGCCCATTGCGCCCAAGGCGCCTTGAGCCGGGCCAACTGCTCGCCACGCTGCTGCAGCGATGCCTGGATCAGTGCCGCCGGCTCGGGCCCATCGTGCTGGACGCGCACGCGACCGAACAGCGGGCGGATCCGCGGCAGCAAGGCGTCGGGGCTGCCCCAGTGGCCACGCACCCAGGCCAGCGCGTCGCCTTGCATGCCGTAGCAGAAGCGCCGCCAGTAGTCGCGCATGACCTGACCCAGCAGTTCGCTGTGGTCTGTTTCCAGGGTCTGGGTGAACAGGCTGCCGCTGTCGAAGGCATGTTCGCGCAGCATGCGCTGGCACCAGCCGTGGATGGTCGATACCGCTGCCTCGTCCATCCACTGCACGGCAATTTCCAGGCGCCCGGCACAGCGTGGCCAGGCTTCTTCCGGATAGTCGTCACGCAGTTGGTGTAACAGCGGGTCGGCCGCCTCCAGCTCGCCACGGAAGAACCGCGCAGCTTCGGCCAGGCGGGCGCGAATACGTTCGCGCAGCTCTTTGGTGGCGGCGTCGGTGAAGGTCACCACGAGGATCTGCGGTGGTAGCAGCTCGCGGTTGAAGCCCTGCTCGCCACCGTGACCGAGGATCAGACGCAGGTACAGCGCCGAAATGGTGAAGGTCTTGCCCGTGCCGGCGCTGGCCTCGATCAGCTGGCTGCCATGCAGGGGGAAACTCAGTGCCAGGGGACGGTCCTGGGTCATGCGCCTTTCTCCGGGTTGCCCAGGGTCTGCCACGGGGCGTTGAACAATGGGCGGTACAAGGCTTCGCACCAGCCTTCGAAGGTTTCATCAGCGGTGAGTGCGGCAAAGTCGCGGAACTGCCGGGCCAGGGCGATGCTTTCACTGCGCTCGCCGAAGCTGGTGCGCTCGTCGCCTTCGTAGGCGCGGGCGGCAGCAGCCAGGGCTTTGTCGCTATCGTCCTGGGCCAGCCAAGCGAACGCGGTCTTGGCCGCGACCGGCAACGGCGCATTCATCGCCGCCTGACGGGCTACCAGCAGGTCGCCCAGCAATTGCGCCGCCTGCGCTTGCGGCAGTGGCTCAAGCAGCAGGGTCAGGTCGCTGGCCACCAGCGCGCTGTTATAGGGGTAGCCCGCCGCGCAGGCCGCCAGGTGCGTGACCCAGGGCGCGATCAGGCGGTGCCACTTGAGGGCGTTACGCCCGGCACTGATAGTGTTGGGTACGGTGGTGATGCTGAGCAGGCTCTGGTCATCTGCCTGGAATACCCGCCCAAGCCACCCTTCGAGGCGGTGTGGGCCGTGCTCGAAATGCACGGGCAATGCCCCCTCGACCAGCTGCGGCCAGCGTTGCAATAGCTGGCGGTGGCGTTGCAGCAGGTCTGGCAGGGGCTCGATCAGCTCGCGCTGCAGCAGTTCGCCAAAGCCGGCCAGTGGCAGCACGCCACAGCCCTGCAAGCGCCGGGCTTGCGCCTGCAGGGCCTGTTCGGCATTGTCCGGCTCGGCCAGCGCTGCACCCAACAGGCTTTCACTGGCGCCGTATCGTTGCAGGGTATCGAGGACGAAGGGTTCCTCGTCCGGGGTCGGTGCTTCCAGCGCTTCGAAGTACACCTTCAGACGCTGGCTGAAGAAATGCCGCACCGGGTGGCGCAGGAAGTCATTCAGCTGGGTCAGGCTCAAGGCCTCCTCGTCATGGTATGGCGGTAGGCCGGGGTCAGCCTGCTGGTCCTCCTGGCCCTGCTGGTGCAACACCTGCCATTCGTGAGCAAAGCTGAACAGCGGGCTGCCCTTCTGGAAGTAGCGTGAACTGAACGGTTGCAGCGGGTGCTCCTGGGTCAGTGCGTGCAGCAGTTGCTCGCCTGGTTCTGCCGGCTGCCCCTGCTCCGCGCCTGCCAGCTGCCAGCCGGCTGCAAGGTGATCGCGCAACTGGCCGATGAGCACCGAGGCCGGGCGTTCGCTGTTGTCGCGGATACTGCGCCCGACCCAGCTGACATACAGCTGGTCGCGGGCCGACAACAGCGCTTCGAGCAGCAGGTAGCGGTCATCCTCACGGCGCGAGCGGTCACCGGGGCGGTAGTCGCTGGCCATCAGGTCGAAGTCCAGCGGCTGCTGGGCGCGGGGATAATCGCCATCGTTCATGCCCAGCAGGCAGACCACCCGGAACGGGATGGCGCGCATCGGCATGAGGGTACAGAAGTTCACCGAGCCGGCGAGGAAGCGCTGGGACAACTTGCCCTGGTCGAGGCCCGACAGCCAGGCTTCGCGCACTACGGTCAGCGGCAATGGGTCTTGCAGGCCGACGGCCTCGCACACCTCGAGCCAGCTATCACGCAGATCCTGCAACTGCACCAGCAGGAACTCGTCGCGCTCGCCCTCGGCCAGGAAAAACACTTGCAGCAAGGCATGCAGGCGTTCCCCCCACTGGCTGACAGTGGCAGGCTCGGACAAGGCCTGGCCGGCCACTTCGAGCGCGTCGAGCAAGGCGACCAGCGGGCCAATCAGCGCCGCATCCAGGCCACCGATTTCATCGTAGGGTTCGATGCCGTCACAGGCCTCACCCACGCCTACGGCATAACCCAGCAGCATGCGGCGCAGGCCGAACCGCCAGCTGTTCTGTTCCAGCCCAGCAGGCAAGCCCAGGCTGGCCCGCTGCTCGGCATTGAGGCCCCAACGGATGCCGGCACCCTCGATCCAGCGGTGCAGTGTGGGCAGATCGTTTTCGCGTATGCCGAAACGGGCGCGGACTGCCGGCACATCCAGCAGGTCGAGCACTTCGCTGACCGCAAAGCGGCTGTCCGGCAGCTTGAGCAGGTGTTCGAGGGCAATCAACAAGGGTTCGCGGCCACGTTGGCCCTGGTCGGTCAGGGTGAACGGGATGTAGCGCGGATCGTTGCGCTGCAACTGGCCGAATACGGCGCGAATATGTGGCGCGTAGGTATCGATGGCCGGCAGCATGACGATCACGTCACGTGGGCGCAGGGTTGGGTCTGCGCTGAACCGGGCCAGTAACTGATCGTGGAGGATCTCCACTTCGCGTTGCGGGCTGTGGGCGATGTGGAAGCGGATCGAGCGGTCCTTCGCTGGGTCGACTGGATGCCACTGCTCACGAGTTTCGGCGAGCGGACGCAGTTCGAGGATGTCGTCCTGCAACTGGTTGAGCAGCGTGGTGGGCGAGCCCTCACTGAACAGGTCGATTCGACCGTCGCTGAACACGCCCTGGTAACTGCCGGGGTCATCGTAGCTGTCGAGCAGGTTGATGTAGTCGCGGCCTTGTTTGCCCCAGGCGGCCAGCAAAGGGTGGGCATGTTGGTGTAGCGACTGGTCGTCCAGTTGCAAGGGCATGCCCTGCTTGCGTTGCTGGCGCTTGTACTGGTGGCGCAGCAGGTCCTTGTCGGCAACGATATCGGCCCAGTGGTGGCGGCAGGGGTTGTGCACGCACAGTAGCACCTGGCTGAAGCGTGCCAGGCCGGCCAGTGCCTCGAGGGCCTGGGCTGGCAGCGAGGAGATACCGAATACGATCACCCGGGCCGGCAGACCGGCAGGTGCCTGCTTCAGGCTGTTGATCCGTTCGATGAAGCGTTGATGTACGCCGGCACGGCTCTGCGCCATGCCCTGCTCACCAACATCCTCCAGCAATGCACGCCACAACTCGGCCTGCCAGCGGTTGCCCGGGGGCAGCGCCTTGCGTTCACCGCGGGCGGTGTTGAGGATGTGCTCGCCAGCGGCCCAGTCCTTGAGCCAGTCGGCGCGGTAGACCTGATACTGGTCGAACAGGTCGGCCAGGCGCTCGGCGAGCTGGTAACGCTTGCGCAGGTCGCTGTCGTCGGTGAGGAAGCGTCGCAACGGCTCGAAATGGGGACGTTCGATCAAAGCCGGGAGCAGACGCATCAGACGCCAGGTCAGCGGTGCCTTGTCGAGCAGGGAGACTTCGGGAATTTCGTCACGGCCCAGCACGCTGCGGTAAAGCTGCCACATGAAGCTGCCTGGCAGTTGCACATCGATGGCGGCGGCGATGCCACAGCCGCCCTGGTCATCGTCCTGAGGGTCTTCGGCAAGCGCCAGTTTGAGCCATTGGGCGATGCCATTGCTTTGCACCAGGGCGATTTCGTTTTCCAGAGGTGCCAAGGGATAGCGACGCATCCAGCTCACCACCAGGCTGCGCAGGTCGTCGAGGCGGTTGCCGTGGACGATCATGAAGCCGGGGTGGAGGTGAGTGCTGTTGGGCATCGGGAGGTCTCTGGCTGGCGCTGGGGGCTGAGAGGGCACGATATCACGCGGATGCCCGATAGGGCCGAGTGCCATCAGGCTGAAGCTCCCACAGAGGAGAGTTGTACAGGTCTGGGCTTATTGGCCAGAAAGACAAAACCCCTACCTGCATGTGCAGATAGGGGTTTTGCGAAATGAATCTTGACGATGACCTACTCTCACATGGGGAAACCCCACACTACCATCGGCGATGCATCGTTTCACTGCTGAGTTCGGGATGGGATCAGGTGGTTCCAATGCTCTATGGTCGTCAAGAAATTCTGTTGCCAGAATGTCCAGATGGACAGCCCAGCGAATTCGGATATGCGATATTTGTGATGTTGCGAACTTTCGGTTGTTTCGTCTTCACCACCGCAATCTGCGCTAGCAAATTGCTTGGGTGTTATATGGTCAAGCCTCACGGGCAATTAGTATTGGTTAGCTCAACGCCTCACAGCGCTTACACACCCAACCTATCAACGTCGTAGTCTTCGACGGCCCTTTAGGGGATTCAAGATCCCAGTGAGATCTCATCTTGAGGCAAGTTTCCCGCTTAGATGCTTTCAGCGGTTATCTCTTCCGAACATAGCTACCCGGCAATGCCACTGGCGTGACAACCGGAACACCAGAGGTTCGTCCACTCCGGTCCTCTCGTACTAGGAGCAGCCCCTCTCAAATCTCAAACGTCCACGGCAGATAGGGACCGAACTGTCTCACGACGTTCTAAACCCAGCTCGCGTACCACTTTAAATGGCGAACAGCCATACCCTTGGGACCGGCTTCAGCCCCAGGATGTGATGAGCCGACATCGAGGTGCCAAACACCGCCGTCGATATGAACTCTTGGGCGGTATCAGCCTGTTATCCCCGGAGTACCTTTTATCCGTTGAGCGATGGCCCTTCCATACAGAACCACCGGATCACTAAGACCTACTTTCGTACCTGCTCGACGTGTTTGTCTCACAGTCAAGCGCGCTTTTGCCTTTATACTCTACGACCGATTTCCGACCGGTCTGAGCGCACCTTCGTACTCCTCCGTTACTCTTTGGGAGGAGACCGCCCCAGTCAAACTACCCACCATACACTGTCCTCGATCCGGATAACGGACCTGAGTTAGAACCTCAAAGTTGCCAGGGTGGTATTTCAAGGATGGCTCCATGAGAACTGGCGTCCCCACTTCAAAGCCTCCCACCTATCCTACACAAGCAAATTCAAAGTCCAGTGCAAAGCTATAGTAAAGGTTCACGGGGTCTTTCCGTCTAGCCGCGGATACACTGCATCTTCACAGCGATTTCAATTTCACTGAGTCTCGGGTGGAGACAGCGCCGCCATCGTTACGCCATTCGTGCAGGTCGGAACTTACCCGACAAGGAATTTCGCTACCTTAGGACCGTTATAGTTACGGCCGCCGTTTACCGGGGCTTCGATCAAGAGCTTCGCTTGCGCTAACCCCATCAATTAACCTTCCGGCACCGGGCAGGCGTCACACCCTATACGTCCACTTTCGTGTTTGCAGAGTGCTGTGTTTTTAATAAACAGTCGCAGCGGCCTGGTATCTTCGACCGGCATGGGCTTACGGAGCAAGTCCTTCACCCTCGCCGGCGCACCTTCTCCCGAAGTTACGGTGCCATTTTGCCTAGTTCCTTCACCCGAGTTCTCTCAAGCGCCTTGGTATTCTCTACCTAACCACCTGTGTCGGTTTGGGGTACGGTTCCCAGTTATCTGAAGCTTAGGAGCTTTTCTTGGAAGCATGGTATCAACCACTTCGTCGCCTAGAGGCAACTCGTCATCAGCTCTCGGCCTTGAAATCCCGGATTTGCCTAAGATTTCAGCCTACCACCTTAAACCTGGACAACCAACGCCAGGCTGGCCTAACCTTCTCCGTCCCTCCATCGCAATAACTGGAAGTACAGGAATATTAACCTGTTTTCCATCGACTACGCTTTTCAGCCTCGCCTTAGGGACCGACTAACCCTGCGTCGATTAACGTTGCGCAGGAAACCTTGGTCTTTCGGCGTGCGAGTTTTTCACTCGCATTGTCGTTACTCATGTCAGCATTCGCACTTCTGATACCTCCAGCAAGCTTCTCAACTCACCTTCACAGGCTTACAGAACGCTCCTCTACCGCGTCATCAAAGATGACACCCGTAGCTTCGGTGCATGGTTTGAGCCCCGTTACATCTTCCGCGCAGGCCGACTCGACTAGTGAGCTATTACGCTTTCTTTAAAGGGTGGCTGCTTCTAAGCCAACCTCCTAGCTGTCTAAGCCTTCCCACATCGTTTCCCACTTAACCATGACTTTGGGACCTTAGCTGACGGTCTGGGTTGTTTCCCTTTTCACGACGGACGTTAGCACCCGCCGTGTGTCTCCCATGCTCGGCACTTCCAGGTATTCGGAGTTTGCATCGGTTTGGTAAGTCGGGATGACCCCCTAGCCGAAACAGTGCTCTACCCCCTGGAGTGATACATGAGGCGCTACCTAAATAGCTTTCGAGGAGAACCAGCTATCTCCGAGCTTGATTAGCCTTTCACTCCGATCCACAGGTCATCCGCTAACTTTTCAACGGTAGTCGGTTCGGTCCTCCAGTCAGTGTTACCTAACCTTCAACCTGCCCATGGATAGATCGCCCGGTTTCGGGTCTATACCCAGCGACTAAACGCCCTATTAAGACTCGCTTTCGCTACGCCTCCCCTATTCGGTTAAGCTCGCCACTGAATATAAGTCGCTGACCCATTATACAAAAGGTACGCAGTCACCTAACAAAGTAGGCTCCCACTGCTTGTACGCATACGGTTTCAGGTTCTATTTCACTCCCCTCTCCGGGGTTCTTTTCGCCTTTCCCTCACGGTACTGGTTCACTATCGGTCAGTCAGTAGTATTTAGCCTTGGAGGATGGTCCCCCCATATTCAGACAAAGTTTCTCGTGCTCCGTCCTACTCGATTTCATTGACAAGAGATTTTCGTGTACGGGGCTATCACCCACTATGGCCGCACTTTCCAGAGCGTTCCACTAATCTCAAATCAACTTAAGGGCTGGTCCCCGTTCGCTCGCCACTACTAAGGGAATCTCGGTTGATTTCTTTTCCTCAGGGTACTTAGATGTTTCAGTTCCCCTGGTTCGCCTCTTGCACCTATGTATTCAGTACAAGATACTCAGCTTATGCTGAGTGGGTTCCCCCATTCAGAGATCTCTGGATCACAGTCTGTTTGCCGACTCCCCAAAGCTTATCGCAGGCTACCACGTCTTTCATCGCCTCTGACTGCCAAGGCATCCACCGTATGCGCTTCTTCACTTGACCATATAACCCCAAGCAATCTGGTTATACTGTGAAGACGACATTCGCCGAAAATTCGCATGTTGCTCTTTCGAGCAGAACTCACAAATTTTACCTTAGCCTGATTAACCAGCAGTGAAACTGGTCATCAGTCTATATCTATCACATATCCGAATTTTTAAAGAACGATCTGACAAAAGTCAGAAATCAACATTCGAACTGAATGTTCATTTCTAAGTTCTGACAAGCTACTGCGTACGGCGAAAGTGGTGGAGCCAAGCGGGATCGAACCGCTGACCTCCTGCGTGCAAGGCAGGCGCTCTCCCAGCTGAGCTATGGCCCCGTATTCTACGGCTGAACCATGTAATGGTAGGTCTGGGCAGATTTGAACTGCCGACCTCACCCTTATCAGGGGTGCGCTCTAACCAACTGAGCTACAGACCTATAACAGGGTCGCGTTACAGCATCGTCTTTTACAATGAATCAAGCAATTCGTGTGGGAGCTCATCAGCAGGCTGATGTCGTCGATTAAGGAGGTGATCCAGCCGCAGGTTCCCCTACGGCTACCTTGTTACGACTTCACCCCAGTCATGAATCACACCGTGGTAACCGTCCTCCCGAAGGTTAGACTAGCTACTTCTGGTGCAACCCACTCCCATGGTGTGACGGGCGGTGTGTACAAGGCCCGGGAACGTATTCACCGCGACATTCTGATTCGCGATTACTAGCGATTCCGACTTCACGCAGTCGAGTTGCAGACTGCGATCCGGACTACGATCGGTTTTGTGAGATTAGCTCCACCTCGCGGCTTGGCAACCCTCTGTACCGACCATTGTAGCACGTGTGTAGCCCAGGCCGTAAGGGCCATGATGACTTGACGTCATCCCCACCTTCCTCCGGTTTGTCACCGGCAGTCTCCTTAGAGTGCCCACCATAACGTGCTGGTAACTAAGGACAAGGGTTGCGCTCGTTACGGGACTTAACCCAACATCTCACGACACGAGCTGACGACAGCCATGCAGCACCTGTGTCAGAGTTCCCGAAGGCACCAATCCATCTCTGGAAAGTTCTCTGCATGTCAAGGCCTGGTAAGGTTCTTCGCGTTGCTTCGAATTAAACCACATGCTCCACCGCTTGTGCGGGCCCCCGTCAATTCATTTGAGTTTTAACCTTGCGGCCGTACTCCCCAGGCGGTCAACTTAATGCGTTAGCTGCGCCACTAAAATCTCAAGGATTCCAACGGCTAGTTGACATCGTTTACGGCGTGGACTACCAGGGTATCTAATCCTGTTTGCTCCCCACGCTTTCGCACCTCAGTGTCAGTATCAGTCCAGGTGGTCGCCTTCGCCACTGGTGTTCCTTCCTATATCTACGCATTTCACCGCTACACAGGAAATTCCACCACCCTCTACCGTACTCTAGCTCGCCAGTTTTGGATGCAGTTCCCAGGTTGAGCCCGGGGCTTTCACATCCAACTTAACGAACCACCTACGCGCGCTTTACGCCCAGTAATTCCGATTAACGCTTGCACCCTCTGTATTACCGCGGCTGCTGGCACAGAGTTAGCCGGTGCTTATTCTGTCGGTAACGTCAAAACAGCAAGGTATTAACTTACTGCCCTTCCTCCCAACTTAAAGTGCTTTACAATCCGAAGACCTTCTTCACACACGCGGCATGGCTGGATCAGGCTTTCGCCCATTGTCCAATATTCCCCACTGCTGCCTCCCGTAGGAGTCTGGACCGTGTCTCAGTTCCAGTGTGACTGATCATCCTCTCAGACCAGTTACGGATCGTCGCCTTGGTGAGCCATTACCTCACCAACTAGCTAATCCGACCTAGGCTCATCTGATAGCGCAAGGCCCGAAGGTCCCCTGCTTTCTCCCGTAGGACGTATGCGGTATTAGCGTTCCTTTCGAAACGTTGTCCCCCACTACCAGGCAGATTCCTAGGCATTACTCACCCGTCCGCCGCTGAATCAAGGAGCAAGCTCCCGTCATCCGCTCGACTTGCATGTGTTAGGCCTGCCGCCAGCGTTCAATCTGAGCCATGATCAAACTCTTCAGTTCAATACTGCTTGGGTTTTTAAGAAACCCTAAACTTGGCTCAGCAATCTCAAATGACTATGTGATTTCTCGCATGGCCACTTGTGATGCTGATAATCTTTGTGACTATCAGTCCGTACTCACAAGCACCCACACGAATTGCTTGATTCGATTTGTTAAAGAGCGTTTGGTTAAGAGCCTTTCGTCTCAACCGAGGCGCGCATTCTACGCTTTCCTCATTTGCTGTCAAGCGTTTATTTTGAAGTTTTTTGCGAGAAACTCGTTTAGCTTCAAACACTTGACTTACCGCGATCTCTCGCAGCGGGAGGCGAATCATACAGCGTTTAGAAGCGCTGTCAACCATCATCTCAACCGCTGCCGATCATTTGATCGTAGCCCTTTCAACTTCGCTTCAACTATCTAACTCTTTGAAAATCAAGGAGTTTGTCGTTCCGGCGTCGCTGGAAGTGGGGCGCATTATAAGGGGATTCAGAAGGCGGTCAAGGGTTAATTTCATTTATTTGAAATGTTCCAGGCGAAGACCTTATCAAGGCTACCAGGTGCTCGCCACAACACCTTCTGCGCCTGTGAGATCGAGCGCCGCGCGGGCGGCGCTCGATCTCACAGGCGCCAGAAAACTCAAGGCAGGCACATTTCAAAGGCAATGCCATCTCAAGACAGGCCCTTGCCCCTCCCCTATCTCCGGCCAATCCTGGGCAGCACCCGCGCAACAGCAGGAACCCGCAACACCATCAACACAGCCCCAATAACCGCATAAATCGCCCACTCCCGCAGATCCGAGCGCACGATCCACAGAAAATGCAGCAAACCCAACCCAAGTATCACATACACCAACCGGTGCAGCTTCTTCCACCTCGCTCCCAACCGCCGCTGGCTATACCGATTCGAGGTAACCGCCAGGGCCAGCAATCCAAGAAACCCAAGCGCACCCACAATTATGTATGGCCGCTTGCGCAACTCCACCGCCAACTGCCCCCAGTCCAACCCAAGGATGAAGAACAGGTAAGCCAGGACGTGCAGCACGATATAGGCAAACACCCACAACCCCAACTGCCGGCGCACCACGATCCAGCCCGACCATCCCGTCAGCTTCTGCAGCGGCGTCATGCCCAAGGTAACCAGCAGGAAGGTCAGCGCCCCGAGCCCAAGCCGGTCCATCATGATCTTTCCGGGATCAGGCCCTAGCACATTCATCGCCGCCTCATACAACCACCAGACTGGGAACAGGCATCCCACGATGAAAATGGCCAGACGAAACCAGGGGTAACGCATCAATAGTTCTTCCGCAGATCAAGCCCGGTATACAGCGACGCCACTTCATCGGCATAGCCATTGAACATCTGGGTTTCCCGCACATTGGGACTGAACAGCCCGCTGGGCAGCCGCCGTTCACGCGCCTGGCTCCAACGGGGGTGGTCGACCGTCGGGTTCACATTGGCATAGAACCCATATTCATCCGGCGCCAGCCCTTCCCAGGTGGTGCCCGGCTGCTCCGCCACCAGGCTGATACGCACGATCGACTTGATGCTCTTGAAGCCATACTTCCACGGCACCACCAGCCGCAACGGCGCGCCATTCTGGTTGGGCAGCTCCCGGCCATACATCCCGACCGCCAGGATCGCTAAAGGATGCATTGCCTCATCCAGGCGCAAGCCTTCTCTATAAGGCCAGTCGATCAAGGCAAAACCCGAACGCTGCCCCGGCATGTGCTCCGGGTCTTTCAGGGTTTCGAAGCGCACATAACGTGCCTTGGATGTCGGCTCGACCTGCTTGAGCACCTGCGCCAACGGGAAGCCCAGCCACGGAATGACCATCGACCACGCCTCCACGCACCGCAGCCGGTAGATGCGCTCCTCGAGCTGGTACGGTTTGACGAAGTCCTCCAGCGCATAGCGGCCGGGCTTACCCACTTCGCCATCGACCACAACGCTCCACGGTTCGGTCTTCAGGCTGTCGCCATTGGCCGCCGGGTCGCCCTTGTCAGGCCCGAACTCGTAGAAGTTGTTGTAGTGGGTGGCATCCTTGAACGGCGTGATTGCCTCACCCTTGACCGTTACTGCCTGCCATCGGGTAGCTGCGAGCTTTTCATTGAACCAGCCAGGCGCCCTGCCCGCCTCGACATCGGCGTATCGGCTGGCTTCAGCTGCGCGCGCCATGCTCGGCAAAGCGCCCAGGGCCAGGCCAGCCAACGAGCCACCCAGCAGGGTACGACGGGAGAGATAGATGCCTTCGGGGGTGATCTCCGACGCCTTGCACTCGGAAGACCTGGGAAGCTTGATGAGCATGAGCGGCTCCACAGCACTGGATAACGGATGTACCAGTAAGACTATGGAGCCGGCGGGTTATTCCAGCATTAAATGATTGTCACGCTTTGCGACGGCGTGACTTCAGCAGGAACTGAATCGGGCCCGAAGCCGCATAGGCGAGGAAGATCAGCAGCAGGATACGCGGCGGGTCGCTGAACACCACGGCAAACACCAGCACCACGGCCAGGATAGCCACGAACGGCACACGCCCCTTCAGGTCCAGCTCCTTGAAGCTGTTGTACTTGATGTTGCTGACCATCAGCATGCCGGCAGCAGCCACCAGCAGCGCCACCAGGAACGACAGCTTGGAGCCCTGGATGCCGTAGTCGCTGAACGCCCACACGGTACCCGCGACCACACCCGCAGCAGCAGGACTGGCAAGGCCGATGAAGTAGCGCTTGTCGGCGGTGCCGACCTGGGTATTGAAGCGTGCCAGGCGCAGTGCTGCACCGGCCACATAGATGAAGGCAACCATCCAGCCAACCTTGCCCATGTCGCCCAGCGCCCAGCCAAAGGCCAGCAAGGCCGGAGCGACACCAAAGGCAACCATGTCCGACAGTGAGTCGTACTCGGCACCAAAGGCGCTCTGTGTGTTGGTCATGCGCGCGACACGGCCATCCAGGCCGTCGAGCACCATGGCCACGAAGATGGCGATCGCAGCGAAGGCAAAGTACTTGCTCGCCTCGCGCGGGTCACCGGCACTCAGGGCGCTCTGCGCGCTCATCGAGCTGATGATGGAATAGAAACCGGCAAACAGGTTGGCGGTGGTAAACAGGTTGGGCAGCAGGTAGATGCCACGATGGCGTACCTTGCGCCCTTCGGCGTCATGCCCTTCTTCAACGTGCTCATCGACAGGTAGCAGGCTTTCGGCGTCGGAGGGCTTGTTCGGCTCTTCGGGACGTTCGCTCATGGAGGGTACCTTGCAACAGGATGGAAAATGTTCGACACGGACCTGCAAAACAGGTTCTGACGGCAGGCCACTGGTCTGCTTTATACCAGAAGCTGACTGTCAGAACGAAAAAACGCGGCCGAAGCCGCGTTTTTCATCTTTCGATAAGACTTAGTTCTTGGTCTTGTCGACGATTTTGTTAGCCGAGATCCACGGCATCATCGAGCGCAGCTGCTCGCCGATGATTTCGATGCCGTGAGCGGCGTTGTTGCGGCGCTTGGCGGTCATCGATGGGTAGTTGGTAGCACCTTCGGAGATGAACATCTTCGCGTACTCGCCGTCCTGGATGCGCTTCAGGGCATTGCGCATGGCCTTGCGGGATTCTTCGTTGATGACTTCCGGACCGGTTACGTACTCACCGTACTCGGCGTTGTTGGAGATCGAGTAGTTCATGTTGGCGATGCCGCCTTCGTACATGAGGTCAACGATCAGCTTCAGCTCGTGCAGGCACTCGAAGTAGGCCATTTCCGGCGCGTAGCCAGCTTCAACCAAGGTTTCGAAACCGGCCTTGACCAGCTCGACAGTACCGCCACACAGAACAGCCTGCTCACCGAACAGGTCGGTTTCGGTCTCGTCCTTGAAGGTGGTTTCGATGATGCCGGTACGGCCGCCGCCTACGCCCGAAGCGTACGACAGGGCGACATTCTTGGCGTTGCCCGAGGCGTCCTGGTAGATAGCGATCAGGTCAGGGATACCGCCGCCCTTGACGAACTCGGAGCGAACGGTGTGGCCCGGGGCCTTCGGCGCGATCATGATCACGTCGAGGTCGGCACGTGGGACAACCTGGTTGTAGTGGATCGAGAAGCCGTGGGAGAAGGCCAGGGTAGCGCCCTTCTTGATGTTCGGCTCGATTTCCTGCTTGTACAGTTGGCCCTGGAACTCGTCCGGGGTCAGGATCATGACCAGGTCGGCAGCAGCGACGGCAGAGGCAACGTCGGTCACTTTCAGGCCGTGGGCTTCTGCCTTGGCAACGGTGGCCGAACCTTTACGCAGACCGATGGTGACATCCACACCGGAGTCCTTCAGGTTGCACGCCTGAGCGTGGCCCTGGGAACCGTAACCGATGATGGCGACTTTCTTACCCTGAATGATGGAAAGGTCGCAGTCTTTATCGTAGAAAACTTTCATGAAATACCCCTGGTTATATCTCGGCCCCTGCGGAGCCATCGCTAATTTGAATTCAGATGCTGAGCACTTTGTCGCCACGGGCAATGCCGGTAACGCCGCTGCGCACGGTTTCGAGAATCGATGCAGTGCCGATCGCCTGGATGAAGCTGTCCAGTTTGTCGCTGGTGCCGCTCAGCTGCACGGTGTACACGCTGGCAGTCACATCGACGATCTGGCCACGGAAGATATCCGTGGTGCGCTTGATCTCGGCGCGCTGGGCACCGGTGGCCTTGACCTTGACCAGCATCAGTTCACGCTCGATGTGAGCGCTTTCCGACAGGTCGACGAGCTTGACCACTTCGACCAGCTTGTTCAGGTTCTTGGTGATCTGTTCGATCACTTCGTCATGGCCAACGGTGGTCAGCGTCAGACGCGACAGGGTCGGGTCTTCGGTCGGCGCCACGGTCAGGCTTTCAATGTTGTAGTTACGCTGGGAGAACAGGCCGACCACGCGGGACAACGCACCTGGTTCGTTTTCCAGCAGCAGGGAGATGATGTGCCGCATATCAGGTACGCTCCGTCTTGCTCAGCCACATGTCACGCATCGAGCCATCCTTGATCTGCATCGGATAGACGTGCTCACTGCGGTCAACCGCGATGTCGATGAACACCAGGCGGTCCTTCATCGCAAACGCTTCTTCCAGCTTCGGCTTGAGGTCCTTCAGGCTGGTGATGCGGATACCCACATGGCCATAGGCCTCGGCCAGCTTGATGAAGTCAGGCAGCGACTCGACGTACGAGTGCGAGTGACGACCGTTGTAGGCCATGTCCTGCCACTGACGGACCATGCCCAACACACCGTTGTTCAGGTTGACGATCTTCACCGGCAGGCCGTACTGCATGCAGGTGGACAGCTCCTGGATATTCATCTGGATGCTGCCTTCGCCGGTCACGCAGGCCACGTCCTGGTCCGGGAAGTTGAGCTTGACGCCCATCGCCGCCGGGAAACCGAAGCCCATGGTGCCCAGGCCACCGGAGTTGATCCAGCGGTTCGGCTTGTTGAAGCGGTAGTACTGCGCCGCGAACATCTGGTGCTGACCCACGTCGGAGGTTACGAAGGCATCGCCATTGGTCACTTCGCACAGGGTCTCGATGACTTTCTGCGGCTTGATGACATTGCCGTCACCCTTGTCGTAAGGGAACAGCTCGCCATTGCCACGCCATTCGTCGATCTGCTTCCACCAGGCATCCAGCGCCGCCTTGTCAGGCTGCTCGCCGATTTCCTTGAGGATGCCGAGCATTTCGCTGAGCACGCTGTCGACCGGGCCGACGATCGGCACGTCGGCCTTGATCATCTTGGAGATCGACGCCGGGTCGATGTCGATATGGATGATCTTGGCATTCGGGCAGAACTTGGCCGGGCCGTTGACCACGCGGTCGTCGAAACGGGCACCGACGGCGAAGATGACGTCGGCATGATGCATGGCCATGTTGGCAGTGAAGCTGCCGTGCATGCCGAGCATGCCGAGGAACTGGCGGTCGGTACCCGGGAAGCCACCCAGCCCCATCAGGGTATTGGTGACCGGCAGGTTCAGCGACTTGGCGATTTCGGTCAGGGCTTCGGAGCCACCACCGAGGATCACGCCGCCACCGGAGTAGACGATCGGGCGCTTGGCCGCCAGCAGCATCTCTGCAGCCTTGCGGATCTGGCCGGAGTGGCCGCGTACCGCTGGGCTATAGGAGCGCAGCTTGACCTTTTTCGGATAGACGTATTCGAACTTCTCGGCCGGGTTGGTCATATCTTTTGGAATGTCGACCACGACCGGACCTGGGCGACCGGATTGCGCCAGGTAGAAAGCTTTTTTCAGAACTTCGGGGATTTCGCTGGCATGTTTGATCATGAAGCTGTGCTTCACGATCGGCCGCGAAATACCGATCATGTCGGTTTCCTGGAAGGCATCGGTACCCACCATGGTGCTAGGCACCTGGCCGGACAGGATGACCATCGGAATCGAATCCATGTAGGCGGTGGCAATACCGGTAATGGCATTGGTCGCGCCCGGGCCGGAGGTTACCAGCACCACGCCGGCCTTGCCGGTGGCGCGGGCGTAGCCGTCCGCCATATGGGTAGCTGCCTGCTCATGACGAACCAGGATGTGCTCGACTTCCGGTTCCTTGAACAGCGCGTCGTAAACATGCAGGAGAGCACCACCAGGGTACCCGTAGATGTGCTTAACGCCTTCGTCACGCAAGAAGCGGACGACCATCTCAGCGCCAGATAAAAGCTCCACGTTGTTCACCTCTAAAACGCCAGAATACCGCCCTCACTGGACGGGTCTTAATAGGTTTACTGCCAAGCAGAGCATGAGCGAACGTCAGCACTGACTGAGCAAGTATTGGGAGCGCCCCAGAGTGTTGCGGGGTTTTCCCACCCAGCGCGAGGTAACGCGTTGCGGGGTGTAACAGGTCGGCGCGGGTGTGCGCCTCATGATCTGCTTAGCGGGTCTGCTTCTGGCAGTCCCTCTACAGCGGAGATTGGATTCTTCTGATTCGGCGCCAACAAGTCAAGAAAAATTATTGCCAATTTTTCCCCAAGATGAATCCCTGCCACCACTAAAAATCGCTTCAGCAGCAGAATAAATAAGATTTCCACAAAAAAGGGCCACAATCTGCGGCCCTTGAAGGAAAAACTGAAGAAATCAGGCGGAAGGAGCAATCAATTGGTCAAATGCTGCCAACAGGCGGCGTAGCTCACGACTTTGCTCTGGCCGGTCGGTAAATACCGTTTCAGCCATTACCAGGATGCCGGACGCACTAGGCAGCGGGTGGCCCAGCTCGATGATGATCTTCATCCGCGGCAGGAAGATCCATTGGAGCCACTGCTCGAAACTGAGGGTATCGACTGCGAAAGGCACCGTGCTGGCCAGTGCCTCATCGCTTGGCGGCTCGTCATCCCACCAGCCTTGCACCTGCAGCTCTCGTTCGATCAGCAGCAGGTGGTCGGCAACATCCAGAATGCGCTGCTCGATCATCACGAATTGACCCGTGCCTTTTGCCGGGCCAGTGCGGCACCAGCGCTGTCACCCTGCTTCTCGCGGGCCTGGGCGATGGTGTTCCACAGCTCGGCCTGCAGGCTCGGGCGGCCGTTGGCGTAAGTCAAAGCACGACGCGCCAACTGCTCGGCCTGCGGTGCATCACCTTGCGACAGGCGTACCTGGGCCAGACGGTACAGTACCTGTGGCTCGCGCGGGGCAATGCGCTGAGCACGCTCCAGGCTCGATGCGGCACCGTTGAAGTCACCGCTGCCCTGCTGGGTCTTCGCGGTGGTCAGCAGCGCCAGCACCGGGCCGTCCAGCTGCTCGTCGGCCGACAGGCCACCGGTAGCAGCACCGCTACGCGGAATACCGGTTGGCGCGCTGGTGCTTTGCGGGGCGCTGTTCATCGCCGCGATGTCGAAGGGTTCGTCGGCGATCGGGTTTGGATTGGTGGTCATTGGTGCCGAAGTGACCGGACCAGTGGTAATTGGGCCTGGGGTGATCGGCCCCGGGGTAATCGGCGAGGTGCTGATTGGCGCCGCGCCATTGGCCGCCGGGAACGTCTGGATGCCCGAAGCGCCAGCGCCCTGTGGGATCATCACGGTCACGCCGGAGTCTTCAGGCAGCGTTTGAGCCTGCGCGGTACCTGCGTTATAGCCACCCGCAGAGCGATTGGCCGTCACGCGTTCGCTGTTGGACACCCGGGTGCTCGAGTCGACCACCGGAATATTGCCGCGCGGGACGCTGGCGCACCCCTGGAGCACAGCCAGCGCCGTCACGGCAGGAAACAGCCACTTGTTCACGTCACACCTCATCAATGCAGCCTGTTCTTAATTCATCCAGCCCTTGACCCAGTCCATGACCGATTCAACTGGATCCTGCTCGCCGCCACAGGTCGCGCCGGCGGGCGGTTCACTCCCGCGAATATACGGCATCTGCACCGCTCCCGGACAGCTGCCATCAGACCCATGGCCGCTGTACGGGTCAATCCAGGCCTGCACCACGTTGTCCGGTTGCGGCATGTCCAGCGGCAGCGGGTCGGCCTTCTTCATGAAGCTGGTCCACACCTGCAGGGCGCCGGTGGCACCAGTAAATGGCGTCTTGCCGTTGTCGTCACGACCCATCCATACCACGGCCAGCAGGTCCTGACTGAACCCGGAGAACCAGCTGTCGCGCGAATCGTTACTGGTACCGGTCTTGCCCGCCAGGGTGAGATTGCGCGGCAAAGTGTTGTACACCGAGCGGCCGGTGCCTTCGCGCATCACCCGCTGCATGGCGTTCTGCACCAGGTAGATAGCCCCCGGGTCGAAGGTTTGCTGGATCTGGAACGGGTAGCGTTTTAGCGGCTCGCCCTCGGCGGTGAGCACGCTGCGGATACCGCGCATCGGGGTATTGAAGCCGCCGTTGGCGATGGTCTGGTACATCGTCGCAACCTGCATTGGCGACATGCCGCCGGCACCCAGCAGCATGGCCGGGAAGGCTGGCCAGTCAACGTTCACTCCCAGCCGGCCAATGGTCTTGATCACGTTGGGCACACCCACTTCCAGGCCGATCTTGGCAGTCGACAGGTTGTAGGAGTTGGCCAGCCCCTGGTACAGGTAGATGGTGCCATGCGGGCGACGATCGTAGTTCTGCGGGCGCCAGACCTGGCCGTCGGCACCTTTGACCGAGAACGGCTCGTCCTGCACCCAACTGGTCAAGGTGTACTTGGTCGGTTGTTCCAGCGCGGTCAGGTACACCGCCGGCTTGACCAGCGAACCGATCGGCCGCACGGCATCAATGGCGCGGTTGAAGCCGGCGAAGCCGGCCTGCCGGCTGCCGATCAGCGCCTGCACCTCACCGGTTTCCGGATTGGTCACGACCATCGCCGACTCAACCTCGTCCGCCCCCTTGCGCCCCGCGAGGCGCTTGAAGGTCTCGCTCATCGAGGTTTCGGCCTTCATCTGCAGGATCGGGTCGAAGCTGGTGAAGATGCGCAGGCCTTCTTCGGTCAAGTCTTCATCGCGGTAGTCCTGGCGCAGCTGACGCTTGACCAGGTCGAGGAAGGCCGGGAACGAGCTGTCTGCCAGGCTGCCGCGCTTGGTCACGCCCAGCGGCATCTTCTTCGCTGCATCGACTTCTGCCTGGCTGGCCACGCCCTGCTCGGCCACCAGGTCGAGCACCAGGTTGCGGCGGGCCAGGGCGCGGTCCGGATAGCGACGCGGGTTGTAGTAGGACGGCCCCTTGACCATGCCCACCAGCAAAGCGATCTGGTGCAACTTCAGCTCAGACAGCGGTTGGCTGAAGAAGAACTGGCTGGCGAGGCCGAAGCCGTGCACCGCACGCTGACCATCCTGGCCGACGAACACCTCGTTGAGGTAGGCCTCGAGGATCTCGCGCTTGTCGTAGTGCAGCTCCAGCAATACGGCCATCATCGCCTCGGTCAGCTTGCGGCTGAGGCTGCGCTCGCTGGTGAGGTAGAAGTTCTTCACCAACTGCTGGGTCAGGGTGCTGCCACCCTGGCGCATGGAACCTGCCGAGGTATTGACCCACATGGCTCGGGCGATGGACTTGGGCGACACCCCGAAGTGGCTGTAGAAATCGCGGTCTTCCGTCGCCACCAGGGTTTCGAGCAGGTACGGCGGTACCTGGTCGATCTTGATCAGGATGCGGTCTTCGAGGTTTTTCGGGTAGATGCCGCCGATCATCAGCGGCTCCAGGCGCACTACGTCGAGCGTCTTGCCGTTGGCGCCGGAAAGGCCTGCCACGTAATCGCCGGAGAAGCGCACACGCACGAATTGCGCCGGCTCCATGCCCTCGTAGAACTGGAAACCACGAGTATTGAGCTCGACGGTGTTGCCGTTGACTGCCGCCGCTCCCGGCCCGTTGGCCGCGCTTTCACGCCGGTAGCCGAGCGCGTCCAGCTCTGTGAGGAAGTCGTTCTTGCTCAGTTTCTGGCCGGTGAACAGCTCCAGCGGCCGGGCATACACCTTGGCCGGGATGGTCCAGCGCTTGCCGGAAAACTTTTCCTGGACAACGGCATCGAGGTAAACCGCGAAGCCGGCGACTATCACCAGGCCGACCAGGCTGAGCTTCAAAGCCCAGCCCAGCCAGGCGCGGGAGCGGCCGGTCGGGCGTTTCTGAGGGGTACGGGGATTTCGAGTTCGGGTCATGGCGGCGGATTATACGCACTTTATAAAGGCTGGGCAGACGCCCCCGGCGGTAGGCAGGGACGGCACCATTGACCATAATGGCGCATTCGAATTCCCTGCCCCCGGAAGGATTTCCCGTGAGCCAAGCCCTTATCACTGCGTTGCAGAACCCAGCCCTGTACCCTCACCCCGTGGATGGGTTCCAGCTCATCGAGACGCATATCTCCTGGGTCCTGCTCACCGGCGAGTATGCCTACAAGATCAAGAAGCCGATGAACTTCGGCTTCCTCGACTTCACTGGCCTGGACCAGCGCCGGCATTTCTGTAACGAAGAATTGCGCCTGAACCAGCGCCTGACCGACGGCCTGTACCTTGAAGTGTTGCCGATAACCGGTAGCGTCGATGCGCCGCAGATCGGCGGTGAAGGCGAAGCCATCGAGTACGTGCTGAAGATGCGTCAGTTCCCCCAGGGGCAGATGCTCAACACCCTGCAGGCCAATGGTGAACTGAACGCCGCGCACATCGACCAGATGGCCCGGCAGATCGCCGAGTTCCACCTGCAGGCCCCACGCGTGCCGGTGGAGCACCCACTGGGCACGCCGGACAGCGTGATGGCACCTGTGGAGCAGAACTTCGAGCAGATTCGCCCGTTCCTCAGCGACAAGGCCGACCTGCAGCAACTCGACGCCCTGCAGGCCTGGGCACGCAGCAGCTTCGAGCGCCTGCATGGCCTGCTGGAAAAGCGCAAGGCCAATGGTTTCATCCGTGAGTGCCACGGTGACATCCACCTGGGCAACGCCACCCTGATCGACGGCAAGGTGGTGATCTTCGACTGCATCGAGTTCAACGAACCGTTCCGCCTGACCGATGTGTACGCCGATACGGGCTTCCTGGCCATGGACCTGGAAGACCGCGGCCTGAAATGCCTGGCCCGCCGCTTCATCAGCCAGTACCTGGAACTGACCGGCGACTACGAAGGCCTGGAACTGCTCAACTTCTACAAAGCCTACCGCGCGCTGGTGCGGGCCAAGGTTGCACTGTTCAGCATGCCAGCCGATGCCGATGGCGTGCAGCGCGCCACCACTCTTCGCACCTACCGCAACTATGCCAACCTGGCAGAAAGCTACAGCGCCATCCCGTCGCGCCTGCTGGCCATTACCCACGGTGTTTCGGCTGTGGGCAAAAGCCACGTGGCCATGCGCATGGTCGAAGCCCTTGGCGCCGTCCGCGTGCGTTCGGATGTGGAGCGCAAGCGCCTGTTCGGTGAACAGCAGCAGGCTGAGGCTGGCCAGCTGAGTACCGGCATCTATGATCAGGACGCCAGTGTCGCGACCTACCAGCGCCTGCACGAGGTGGCAGCGACCGTACTGCGGGCCGGCTTCCCGGTGGTGCTGGATGCCACCTACCTCAAACGTGATCAGCGCCAGGCCGCGGCGGACATCGCCAGCCAGACGGGCGTGCCGTTCCTGATCCTCGACTGCCATGCGCCAGAAGCGGTCATCGCCAGCTGGCTGGAACAGCGCCGGGCAGAAAACACCGACCCGTCGGATGCCACCCTGGAAGTGGTCAAGACCCAGCAGGCCAGCCGTGAGCCGCTGAGTGCACAAGAGCTGGTGCAGAGCACCCGCGTCGATACCCAGAGCGCCGGGAGCATGGACCAAGTGATCGAGCAGATTCGCCAGCGCTTGCCTGGGCTGTAAGTTCAGCGTTTTCCTGGACCGGCCACTTCGCGGATGAACCCGCGAATAGGCCGGCACAGGACATCTCGTCGCCCCCTATGGCAAAAGGCCGCGCATTTCCTATCCCCCGCTACACTCCTCTCTGACCTGCTCGCGATTTATCCCCCAATCCCCGTTCAGCCATCGCAAGGAGGCTCGATGAACGATGAATTGCAGCATCTGAAGAACCTTGGCAAGACCTCTGCGCAGTGGCTGCATGCAGCCGGCATCCACAGTGCATCGGATCTGCGTCGCCTGGGCGCGGTGGGTGCGTACCAGGCCGTGAAGACACGAGGGTTCCGCGCATCGAAGGTGCTGTTGTATGCCATTGAAGGCGCCCTGCTGGACATGCACTGGAACGATTTGCCGCTGGAGCGCAAAGAAGCGCTCAACCAACAACTGGATGCGAAAAACCCTGCGCAAAAAAATCAGAAATAATCTCGGGAAAGGGATTGACGCCGAAATGAGAATAGTTATGATTATCACAACTGGTCGCGAGACTGGTTGGATAAGCTAAGAGCCCCTGGTTCGGACTCTCAGATTATCTCCTCATCAGGCTAATCACGGTTATTGACCCGGCAATTTGCCGGGTCTTTTTTTGCCTTTTACAGCCCCGTCACCGCAGTTGCGCGCAATAGTCCTGCTCCGGCATCGCTGCCGTGTACCACACAAAATCAGCCTCGCCTGCCTCGACCTGCTCACCAACCTCAGCTAGCAGTAGCACCTTGCTCTCCCCCTGCGCTTGCAGGTCAGCCAAGTGCAACGGTACACCCAGGTCCTTGCGCACGTGATAGGCCCCGGCCAGCAGCAGTGCTGGCTGCGGCGCCGCCAGCAAGCGCTCGGCCATGCGCCGGTCGCGCTGCTGCTGCACGGCCAGCATCGCCGGCAACTGGCTTTCTGGCAGCATCCCGCAATGCCCGGCACGCACATGCTCCAGCAAGGCGGCCTTGACCGTCGGCGCATTGGAGCGTTCGCCCGGTAACAAAGCCGGCTGACGATAGGCCTGGCGCATCTCGCCGGGCGAGAGGTTGGCGGCCAGCACAGGCACCCGCTGCTGCAAAGCCTCGGTCACGATTGGCCCGTACAGCTGCCAATCCCAGCCGTCCTGCCAAGCCATGGCCCTGGGCAGGTCTGCCGGTAATGGTTGCCCCGCGAGCTTGTCCAGCAGCGGTTGTTGCTCAGGCTGCAGCATTTCCAGCAGCAGGCTGCCCTGCACACGTTGGTCTTGCAGGGCGCGCAGCAGCCACAGCTGCAGTGCGTGATGGTCAGGGTTGTCGTGTTTCTCGCCGACAAGCACCCGGGGGGCGGCAGACAGGCGCTGCACCAGTTGCTCAGGGCTGATCAGTTGGCCTTTGGCAAGATCGACGATATGCCCCAGCTCGGCATGGCTGCGCCCCTCACTGCTCTGCCAGGCGGGCGGCGGTGGCAGGCTGGCCTGGCAGCCACCCAGTACCAGCACCAGGCACAGCAAGAAAGCGGACAGCAGCGGATGTCGCATGGGCAGTATCTCCATTCATGGTCTGCACGAGCCCTTGTAGGAGCGGCCTTGTGTCGCGATAGGGCCGCAAAGCGGCCCCAGATTTTCAGCAGTGATGCACAAATTGCCGGGGCTGCTCTGCAGCCCTTTCGCGACACAAGGCCGCTCCTACAAAGATCGCGCCAGCGTTAGCGAGTGATGATCAGCGGATGCCCACGCTCCGGGTGCGCCTGTACCAGTACGTCGATCCCGTATACCGCCTTCAACGCCGCCGGCGTCAGCACTGCTGACGGTGCGGCAAAGGCATGGCAGCGCCCCTGCTCCAGCAGCAGGATACGATCACAGTAGCGCGCCGCCAGGTTCAGGTCATGCAGGATCACCAGCACCGCGGCGCCACGGTCGGCAAAGCGGCGCACGGCTTCGAGGGTGGTGTGCTGGTGCAACGGGTCGAGCATCGAGGTTGGCTCGTCCAGCAGCAGGGTTGTACCCGCCTCGCCCGGCCACAGCTGCGCCAGCACCCGAGCCAGGTGCACTCTTTGCCGCTCGCCGCCAGACAACGCCAGGTAACTGCGCTCCACCAGGTGCCAGGCATCCGCTGCCCGCAAGGCCGCTTCGACGATTTCAGCATCGCGCCGCTGCCCGGTGCCATGGGGCATGCGCCCCATGCCCACCACTTCCTCGACCCGGAACGAGAACCCCAGGCTGGACACCTGCGGCAACACCGCCAGGCGCCTGGCCCGCTCCTGCCCTGCCCAGTCCGCCAGTGGCCTGCCCTGTAGCGTCACCCGCCCGTGATCGGGCGCCAGCTCACCACACAGTACTCCTAGCAGGCTGCTCTTGCCGGCACCGTTGGGGCCGAGCACGCCCACCACCTGCCCCTGGCTCAGCTGCAGATGAATGTCATGCAGCACTTCGTTGCTGCCCCGCCGCAAGTACAGCCCCTCGGCTTGCAACATCAACTGCGCCCTCGTATCAGCAGGAACAGGAAGAACGGTGCGCCGATAAAGGCCGTGACGATGCCGATCGGCAGCTCGGCAGGCGCCAGCAGCAGCCGCGCCGCCAAATCGGCGAACAGCATCAGCACACCGCCAGCCAACAAGGAAGCTGGCAGCACCACACGGTGATCAGGCCCGGCCAGCAGGCGCACCAGGTGCGGCACCACCAGGCCGATGAAACCGATCAGCCCTGCTGACGCCACCGCCGCACCCACGCCGAGCGCCGTGCAGAACACCAGCTCGCGCTTGAGCCGCTCCACGTCAATGCCCAGGTGACGCGCCTCCGATTCACCAAGCAGCATGGCATTCAACGCCTTGGCCCGACGTGGCAGCCACACTGCCACGCCCGCAGCCACCAGCAGCAAAGGCCACAGCCGCTGGTAACTAGCACCATTGAGGCTGCCCAGGTTCCAGAAGGTCAGCGTGCGCAGCGTGGCGTCGTCGGCCAGGTAGGAGAACAGCCCCACGGCAGCACCGCCCAGCGCGGTCATGGCCACACCGGCCAGCAGCATCGTGGCGACGTTGGTCTGGCCGTCGCGTCGCCCCAGACGATAAACCAGCGCAGTCACGCCCAGCCCGCCGATGAAAGCGCACACCGACAACAGGTAAGGGGCAAGCACATCCGGCATGCCGCCCAGCCAACTGCCGCCAACGATGGCCACCGCCGCGCCCACCGCTGCTCCGGCGGCAACCCCTACCAGCCCGGGGTCGGCCAGCGGGTTACGGAACAGCCCCTGCATGGCCACACCAGACAGCGCCAGCACCGCGCCCACCGCCAACCCCAGCAAGGTGCGCGGCAGGCGGATCTGGCCGAGGATCATCTCGGCCTGCTGCAGGCCGTCAGCGGCAATGGGCAACCCCAGCAGGCGCAAGCCGGCACGCAGGGTATCGAACAGCGGCAGGCTGACCGGCCCCAGGGCCAAAGACAACCACACCGCCAACAGGCACAACAGGCTCAGGCAAACGAACAGTGTGCGTGGCTGGACGCGTTGTTTCATTGGGAGAGGCTGATCTTGGCGGCCGGATAGAAGGTAGCCGCAAGCAACTGAAGTGTTGCCGGCAGGCGTGGCCCGAGCCCGCCGACCAACAGTGTCGGGTCAAGCGATACCAGGCGTTTCTCTCGCACGGCGCGCGAGGTCGCCAGCGCGGGGTTTTCTTTCAGCAACGCCTTCAAGGCTTCGTCATCGGCCAGCGCCCGGTCGGAAAACACGATCACATCCGGGTCCAGCGCAGCCAGTGCTTCGCTGGAGAAATTCTTGTAGCCCTGATGTTCTGCCAAGTTGCGCCCGCCCGCCTGGCTCAGCAGCCAGTCGCCGGCGGTACCCTGCCCGGCGATCAGCGGCTTGGCACCCGCATGCCCGACCAGCAGCAACACTCCTGGCGCCTTCTGCCCGGCCTGGGCCTGCCTGACCCTGGCCTGCAAGGCATCGAGCTGCTGGTGGTAACCCGACGCCAAGACCGCGGCCTGCTCTTCTGCGCCCAGCAATTGCCCCAGATGCTTGAGGTTTTCATCCACCGCCGCCACCTCGGCTTTGCTGGAGAACAGTTCGACCCGCACGCCAGCCTTGCGGATTTGCGCCAGTACCGGTGGCGGCCCCATTTCTTCGGTGCCCACCAGCACATCTGGGCGCAGGCTGAGAATGCCTTCCGCAGACAACTGCCGCTGGTAGCCGACGCTAGGCAGTGACTTCAGCGATTGCGGGTGCTGGCTGGTGGTGTCCACACCCACCAAGCGCGCTTCACCGCCAAGAGCGCTGATCCATTCGCTCAGTGCGCCACCAGCGCTGACCCAACGCTGCGGCAGCTCGGCCGCCAGGGCCTGGGTGGACAGCACAACGCTCGCGCACAGAGCGAGCAAGGCGACAGGACGGCGCATCATCGGGTTCCTTCTGCAGGCGAGCCGCGCGCCTTGTGGCGAGCGACGGAACTGCGCACCATAGGCAGCCGGGCGCAGCGAATATGGACAATTTGATAATTATTCGCATTGAAGCGTCAAGCCATCACTTGTTCCACGAGTCGTCCTTGCCATGCACTTCCTTTGTACCTCCCACGGCCTGGCCGAAGGCCATAGCCGAGCCTTCAGCGTAGACGGCATCGAACTGTTCGGCGTGCGCCGCCAGGGCCAGGTGTACCTCTACCGCAACCGTTGCCCGCACCGCGGTATCCCGCTGAACTGGGTGGAAGATGCGTTTCTCGATGACAGCGCCAGCCTGATTCACTGCGCCCATCATGGCGCGCTGTTTCTGATCGAAAGTGGAGAATGCGTGGCCGGGCCGTGCGAGGGCGAGCAACTGCAGGCCCTGGGCTGCCACGAGGACAGCCAGGGCATCTGGCTCAAGGGGTAAGCAGCACCGGCAGGCGGCGGTCGATGACAATGCCTTCGGAGTCCAGGCGTGCGCCGTAGGCCAGCACCTCCACTCCATCTGAAACTGCCGCGCGCAGGGCCTGGGCATAAGCCGCATCGATTTCCTCGGCCGGGCGCACCGCGTCGATACCGGTCAGGTTCACACAATACAGCTGCACAGCCCGCACGCCTTGCCTGGCCAACTTCGCCAGCTCTCGCAGGTGCTTGGCGCCGCGCTGGGTCACCGCATCAGGAAAGGCCGCGACCGTGCTGGCTGGGTAGCCCAGGGTCACGCTCTTGACCTCGACATAGGCCGGGGCACCGTCGAACTCCAGGCGAAAGTCGATGCGGCTGCCTTCCTCGCCGTAGGCTACCTCACGCCTTAGCGCACTGAAACCGGCCAGTTCGGCGATGATGCCGGCACGCAGGGCCTCTTCGACCAGCGCATTGGCCCGCCCGGTATTCACACAGGCCAGCCGCCCCTGCGGGGTTTCGCTGATTTCCCAAGTACCCGGGAGCTTGCGCTTGGGGTCGTTGGAGCGGCTGAACCACACCTGCCCGCCTTCACGCATGCAGTTGAGCATGGAGCCGGTGTTGGGGCAGTGGATGGTGAGTTGTTCGCCGCCGGGCAGTTCGATATCCGCCAGAAAGCGTTTGTAGCGGCGCAGCAGGCGGCCCTGTTCGAGTGGGGGATGGAACTGCATCAGCCTTGCCAGCTCCGCAGGCCGCGAGCAATCCGCTGCACCGCCTCTTCCAGGCGCGGCAGGCTCTGGGTGTAGGCAAAGCGCACATGGTGGCCGGCCAGGTGACGGCCGAAGTCCAGGCCCGGGGTGAAGGCCAGGTGCTCGGTCTCCAGGAAGTGCCGGCAGAAGGCGAACGCGTCACCGCCAAAGGCACTGATATCGGCATACAGGTAAAACGCCCCCTGCGGCTCGACGGCAATGCGGAAGCCCAGTTCGCGCAAGGCAGGCAACAGGTAATCGCGGCGGCGGGCGAACTCGGCGCGGCGCTCCTCGAAAATGGCCAGGGTTTCGGGCTGGAAACACGCCAGCGCGGCATGTTGGGCCATGCTTGGCGCACTGATGTACAGGTTTTGTGCCAGCTTCTCCAGGTCGGCCACCGCGCCAGGAGGCGCCACCAGCCAGCCGAGGCGCCAACCGGTCATGCCGAAATACTTGGAAAAACTATTCAGGACGAATGCCGAGTCGTCCACTTCCAGCACGCTGGGCGCGTCCATGCCATAGGTCAGCCCGTGATAGATCTCGTCCACCACCAGATGGCCGTGCCGTTCACGGGTGGCGCGGGACAGGCTGGCCAGGTCGTCACGCCCCAGCACGGTACCGGTCGGGTTGGCCGGCGAGGCGACCAGGGCTCCGACCGTGTCCTTGTCCCAGTAGCGGTCGACAAGGTCGGCAGTCAGCTGGTAATTCACGTCCGGGCCCACCGGCACCAGCTGCGCCCCGCCCTCGACCAGGCGCAGGAAGTGGCGGTTGCACGGGTAGCCTGGGTCGGCCAGCAGCCAGTGCTTGCCTGGGTCTACCAGCAAGCTGCTGGCCAGCAGCAGCGCACCGGAGCCACCCGGGGTGATGAGGATGCGTTCAGGGTCGACACTCAGGCCGTAACGCTGGCCATAGAACCCGGCAATGGCTTCGCGCAGTGCCGGCAGGCCGCGTGCGGCGGTGTAGCGGGTGTGCCCGGCGGCCAATGCTGCCTGGCCGGCGGCAACGATGGGCGTGGCCGTGGTGAAGTCCGGCTCGCCGATTTCCAGGTGGATCACGTCGTGCCCGGCCGCCTGCAGCTCGTTGGCCCGGGCCAGCAGCGCCATGACGTGGAAGGGTTCGATGGCGCGGCTGCGCGCACTGTAGGGGTGGGCCATGACCTTCTCTCAATTGGGTCTAAACTGGAGATTCTACCTCTGCACGCCACCGAACGTGCGGCTCAGGCCGCTGTCAATTACCAGGATCGGGCGGGGTAGCGCACCCCCGATCTATCTGGTAAGTTCGGCGGCTCGCAGTCGCAGGGCCGGCGGGTGCCGGAGATGGAGCAGCCTGCGCATTGGATCAGATGAGTGAGAGGCGGTCTATTCATGTCCACCGTAGAAAAGCAAAAAGCCCAGACCATGTACGGTGTCGAGCCCTACGTAGAATCCAAAGGTGAAGAGTACATGGGCGAGCCCATGAAGAAGCACTTCACCAAGCTTCTCGGCGCCTGGAAGCAAGAGCTGATGACCAGTGTGGACCGCACTGTGGACCACATGAAGGACGAGGCAGCCAACTTCCCCGACCCGGCCGACCGTGCCAGCCAGGAAGAAGAATTCGCCCTGGAGCTGCGCAACCGCGATCGCGAGCGCAAGCTGATCAAGAAAATCGACAAGACCCTCGACAAGATCAAGGCCGACGAGTACGGCTGGTGCGAATCGTGCGGCATCGAGATCGGCCTGCGTCGCCTGGAGGCCCGCCCTACCGCCGACCTGTGCTTCGACTGCAAGGAAATCGCCGAGAAAAAGGAAAAGACGGTCGGCAAAGGCTGATCTTTCTTTCCACCTGAACGGGGCGCATCATGCGCCCCGTTTCATTTATATGCCCAGCCTGACCATGACCCACTCAAGCTACATCGGGCGTTTCGCCCCCACGCCCAGCGGCTTCCTGCACTTCGGCTCGCTGGTCGCCGCCCTCGCCTCCTGGCTCGATGCCCGCGCCGTGAACGGCCGCTGGCTGCTGCGCATGGAAGACACCGACCCGCCTCGGGAAATGCCCGGTGCTCGCGATGCGATCCTGCAGACCCTGGAGCGCTACGGCCTGGAGTGGGACGGCGAAGTGGTGTTCCAGAGCCAGCGGCACGATGCCTATGCCGCGGTAGTCGACCGCCTGTTCAACATGGGCCTGGCCTACGCCTGCACCTGCTCGCGCAAGCAGCTTGAGGGTTACAACGGTATCTACCCGGGCCTTTGCCGCAATGCCGGGCATGCTAGGGATGGCGCGGCGATCCGCCTGCGCGTGCCAGAGCTGATCTACCGCTTTACCGACCGCGTACAGGGCGAGTTCCAGCAGCACCTGGGGCGTGAAGTGGGCGATTTCGTCATCCAGCGCCGCGACGGGCTGTATGCCTACCAACTGGCGGTGGTACTGGACGATGCCTGGCAAGGTGTTACCGACATCGTGCGTGGCGCCGACCTGCTCGACAACACCCCGCGCCAGCTGTACCTGCAAGAGTTGCTGGGCTTCTCGCAGCCACGTTACCTGCATATTCCGCTGATCGTGCAGCCGGACGGGCACAAGCTGGGCAAGTCGTACCGCTCGCCGCCGCTGCAGGCGGACCAGGCGACACCGCTGTTGCTGCGGGCGCTGCGGGCGCTGGGGCAGAAAGCCGACCCCGAGTTGTTGCAGGCAACGCCGGCGGAGGTATTGGCGGTAGCTCGCAAGCAGTGGCGGCCCGAGGCGATTGCGCAGCGGACCACGGTGCCAGAGGCTGATTTGCGCTGAGGCAGGCCCGGCCCTATCGCCGGCAAGCCAGCTCCCACAGGTACAGCGCAGCACTCAGATCCTGTGGTGACCCTGTGGGATCTGGCTTGCCGGCGATAGGGCCAGAACAGGCAACCCACCCCTCAAAAACAAAAGCCCAATAAATTCAACCTCTTGGCGAACACCATGGATTCCCGCTAGCATCCCCCCAGCCATTTGCGCCAATAATAAGTCCAAGCCCGCAGCGCCCAACCATCGAGGCCAGCATGTACATCTATCGTTTGGTCCTGCTTCTGGTCGTGGGGATCTACCTGTTCTCCCCGGCCATCATGGACTGGTGGATCGAACCGACCGGAGCCTGGTATCGCCCTTACCTGCTCTGGCTGATCCTGATCGTCGTCACCTTCATCCTGCAGAGCCAACGAGATGCCGATGAGCTTTAGCCTGACCCAGATGATCCTGATCAGCGCCGCGTACCTCATGGTGCTGTTCGGTGTGGCCTGGATCAGCGAGCGGGGGTTGATCCCGCGCTCGATCATTCGCCACCCGCTGACCTACACCCTGTCGCTGGGCGTATACGCCAGTGCCTGGGCCTTCTATGGCTCGGTGGGCCTGGCCTACCAGTACGGCTAC
The DNA here is from genome assembly GCF_013305685.1 of Pseudomonas sp. 13159349. Lineage (NCBI taxonomy): Bacteria > Pseudomonadati > Pseudomonadota > Gammaproteobacteria > Pseudomonadales > Pseudomonadaceae > Pseudomonas > Pseudomonas sp. 13159349. The sequence continues at coordinate 5,111,631 of NZ_CP045553.1, forward strand.
GGCTTCCTTGCCTGTTACCTGGGGGTGTCCGGCGCGTTCCTGCTGGCGCCAGTGCTGCTCTATCCGATCCTGAAGATCACCCGTACCTACCAGCTGTCCTCGTTGGCCGACCTGCTGGCGTTCCGCTTTCGCAGCACCTGGGCCGGGGCGCTGACCACCATCATCATGCTCATCGGCGTTCTGCCCTTGCTGGCCCTGCAGATCCAGGCGGTAGCAGACTCGATCAGTATCCTTACCGGTGAGCCGGTCAAGGCACGTGTGGCCTTCGCCTTCTGTACGCTCATCATCCTGTTCACCATCTTCTTCGGCTCGCGGCACATCGCCACACGCGAAAAGCACGAAGGGCTGGTGTTCGCCATCGCCTTCGAGTCGGTGATCAAGCTGCTGGCCCTGGGCGGTATCGGCCTGTATGCCCTGTATGGCGTGTTCGGCGGCCCGCACGAACTGGAAGTGTGGCTGCTGCAGAACCAGACCGCCCTGGCCGCTCTGCATACGCCGCTGCAGGAAGGTCCATGGCGCACCTTGCTACTGGTGTTCTTCGCCTCGGCCATCGTCATGCCGCACATGTACCACATGGCCTTCACCGAAAACCTCAACCCGCGCTCGCTGGTCAGCGCCAGCTGGGGCCTGCCGCTGTTCCTGCTGCTGATGAGCCTGGCCGTGCCGCTGGTGCTGTGGGCCGGCCTGCGCCTGGGCGCCACCACCAACCCCGAATACTTCACCCTGGGCCTGGGGCTTGCCGCCAACAACCAGGCACTGGCGCTGCTGGCCTACATCGGCGGCTTGTCGGCCGCCAGCGGGCTTATCATCGTCACAACCCTGGCGCTGTCGGGCATGGCCCTCAACCACCTGGTGCTGCCGCTGTACCAGCCGCCGGCCGAAGGCAACATCTACCGCTGGCTGAAGTGGACCCGCCGCGCGCTGATCGTCGCCATCATCACTGCGGGCTTCATGTTCTACCTAACCCAGAACAACCACCAGAGCCTGGCCAACCTGGGCATCGTCGCCTTCGTGGCCACGTTGCAGTTCCTGCCGGGCGTGCTGTCGGTGCTGTACTGGCCGACTGCCAACCGCCGTGGCTTCATCGCCGGCCTGCTGGCCGGCACCCTGGTGTGGATGGTGACCATGCTGCTGCCATTGCTGGGCAACCTGCAGGGCTTCTACATCCCGCTGCTGGACATGATCTACGTGCTGGACGACACCAGCTGGCACATGGCGGCCATCGCCTCGCTGGCGGCCAACGTGCTGTTGTTCACCCTGATCTCGCTGTTCACCAACGCCAGCAACGAAGAGGTAAGCGCCGCCGAAGCCTGCGCAGTGGACAATGTGCGCCGCCCGCAACGCCGCGAGCTGCACGCCGCCTCGCCACAGGAGTTCGCCACTCAACTGGCCAAGCCGCTGGGCGCCAAGGCCGCACAGAAGGAAGTGGAACAGGCCCTGCGCGATCTCTACCTGCCGTTCGACGAGCGCCGCCCCTATGCCTTGCGCCGCCTGCGCGACCGCATCGAGGCCAACCTGTCCGGCCTGATGGGGCCGAGCGTGGCCCAGGACATGGTCGAGACCTTCCTGCCGTACAAGTCCGGTAACGAAAACTACGTGACCGAGGACATCCACTTCATCGAAAGCCGCCTGGAAGACTACCACTCCCGCCTGACCGGCCTGGCCGCCGAGCTCGACGCCCTGCGCCGCTACCACCGCCAGACCCTGCAGGAACTGCCCATGGGCGTCTGCTCGCTGGCCAAGGACCAGGAAATCCTGATGTGGAACAAGGCCATGGAAGAGCTCACCGGCATCGCCGCCAAGCACGTGGTCGGCTCGCGCCTGGTCACCATCAGCGAACCCTGGCGCGGCCTGCTACAAGGCTTCATCAACGTGCCAGACGAGCACCTGCACAAGCAGCGCCTGGCGCTGGACGGCCAGCCGCGCTGGCTGAACCTGCACAAGGCGGCCATCGACGAGCCGCTGGCCCCGGGCAACAGCGGCCTGGTACTGCTGGTGGAGGATCTTACCGAAACCCAGGCCCTGGAAGACAAATTGGTGCACTCCGAACGCCTGGCCAGCATCGGCCGTCTGGCCGCCGGCGTGGCCCACGAAATCGGCAACCCGATCACCGGCATCGCCTGCCTGGCGCAGAACCTGCGCGAAGAGCGTGAGGGCGATGGCGAAATCATCGAGCTGTCCAGCCAGATTCTCGAACAGACCAAGCGGGTATCGCGCATCGTCCAGTCGCTGATGAGTTTCGCCCATGCCGGCGGCAGCCACCAGAACAGCGAAGAACCGGTATGCCTGGCCGAAGTGGCGCAGGACGCCATCGGTCTGCTGGCGTTGAACCGGCGCAATTTCGAAGTACAGTTCTTCAACCTCTGCGACCCGGAGCACTGGGCCGAAGGGGACCCGCAGCGCCTGGCCCAGGTGCTGATCAACCTGCTTTCCAATGCCCGCGACGCCTCGCCGCCCGGCAGCGCCGTGCGCGTGCGCAGCGAAGTCAACGAGCACACCGTCGACCTGATCGTCGAAGATGAGGGCAGCGGGATCCCGAAGAACATCATGGACCGCTTGTTCGAACCCTTCTTCACCACCAAGGACCCGGGCGAAGGAACCGGACTGGGGCTTGCTCTGGTCTATTCCATCGTGGAAGAGCATTATGGGCAAATCACCATCGACAGCCCGGCCGATATCGAACGGCAACGTGGCACCCGGATCCGCGTGACCCTGCCCCGGCATGTCGTAGCGACGTCCCCTGAAATTCGAGACCGTCGAGAGAATTGAATCAATGCCGCACATTCTGATCGTCGAAGACGAAACCATCATCCGCTCGGCCTTGCGTCGCCTGCTCGAACGGAACCAGTACCAGGTCAGCGAAGCCGGCTCGGTGCAGGAAGCCCAGGAACGCTTCAGCATTGCCACCTTCGACCTGATCGTCAGCGACCTGCGCCTGCCAGGCGCACCCGGCACCGAACTGATCAAGCTCGGCCAAGGCACCCCGGTGCTGATCATGACCAGCTACGCCAGCCTGCGCTCGGCGGTAGACTCGATGAAAATGGGCGCGGTGGACTACATCGCCAAGCCCTTCGACCACGACGAGATGCTGCAAGCGGTGGCGCGTATCCTGCGCGACCGGCAGAACGCCCCGGCTGCCGCACCGGCGGCCGAGCCACGCGCCACCAATGGCAAGGCCGCCCCCGCCGACAAAGGCAGCGCGGTGGCCGCCAATGGCGAAATCGGCATCATCGGCTCGTGCCCGCCGATGCAGGACATGTACAGCAAGATCCGCAAGGTCGCGCCCACCGACTCCAATGTGTTGATCCAGGGCGAATCGGGCACCGGCAAAGAGCTGGTCGCACGCGCCCTGCACAACCTTTCGCGCCGGGCCAAGGCACCGATGATCTCGGTGAACTGCGCAGCCATCCCCGAGACACTGATCGAGTCCGAGCTGTTCGGCCACGAGAAAGGCGCGTTCACCGGCGCCAGCGCCGGGCGCGCCGGCCTGGTGGAAGCTGCCGATGGCGGTACCCTGTTCCTCGACGAAATCGGCGAACTGCCGCTGGAAGCCCAGGCCCGCCTGCTGCGCGTACTGCAGGAAGGCGAGATTCGCCGGGTGGGTTCGGTACAGTCGCAAAAGGTCGATGTACGCCTGATCGCCGCGACCCACCGCGACCTGAAGAACCTGGCCAAGGCCGGCCAGTTCCGTGAAGACCTGTATTACCGCCTGCACGTGATCGCCCTGAAACTGCCTGCCCTGCGCGAGCGCGGCAGCGACGTCAACGAGATCGCCAGCGCTTTCCTCGCCCGCCAGAGCGCGCGCATTGGCCGCGACGACCTGCACTTCTCGGCCGAAGCCGAGCAGGCCATTCGTCACTACAGCTGGCCGGGTAACGTGCGAGAGCTGGAAAACGCCGTGGAGCGTGCGGTGATCCTCAGCGAGAGCGCAGAAATTTCCGCCGACCTGCTGGGCATCGATATCGAGCTGGGTGACCTGGAGGAGGACGAAATCCTCGATAACGCCCTGGTCGGGGCCAGTACGGCCAATGCCAGCCATGAGCCGACCGAGGACCTGTCGCTGGAAGATTACTTCCAGCACTTCGTGCTCGAGCACCAGGACCACATGACCGAGACCGAGCTGGCCCGCAAGCTCGGGGTCAGCCGCAAGTGCTTGTGGGAACGCCGCCAGCGCCTGGGCATCCCGCGACGCAAGAGCAACGCTACCAGCGAATAACCGCGCTGCCTGGGCGGGAGGTTCCTCCTGCCCCTATCTACAACCTCTCCAGCCTCTTCGCGGGCATGCCCGCTCCCACAGGAATTTCACTGCCCTAAAGGGTGGTGCCCCCCTGTGGGAGCGGGCGTGCCCGCGAAAGGGCCAGCAAAGCCAGCGCACACACCCCCGGTAACACATCAGACCCTGCAAAAATCTGTTACCCAAGCTTTCCGCCGTAACAGTTCCCGAGGCGTACGGTAACGAAATTTCGACATTTCCGACCGCTGAAAAACTGCTCACCACCTCCAACCCATTGATTTTACTGGGTTTGCAAAAGTTGGCACGGCACCTGCTATATGTCTGGTACAAGAACAATAACAAGCACTGCAACTCAGAATAAGAACAAGACGAAACGGCTCACGCACAATAAAAACAAGACGGCGGAGGCGCAGCTAACTGATTCTTTTGGAGAGGATGCGTGTTTGGGGCTTGCCCCACAACCAGGCAGAGAACAACAAAAACTGCACTAAAAAGCAGCGCCTGAACTGGTTGGATCGACAGATCAACGTGACATCAGCGACCAAAGCAATCCGTTTGCTCTTAACCCCTGGATTGGGGGTCGTCCACAAGCTTCGAGATTTGTGGACAGGGCACTCAACAAAAACAAGAAGCCCAGCAAAAAAACAATAAGAGCACGCAACGACTTCTTGGGGAGCTTAGGCTCCCCTTGTCGTTTCTACCCTTCTGGCAGGCATCCTGCTACCCGCCTACACCATTCCTTGAGTAAATGCTAGAATCCCCGCCCATCATGCGGCCATTCTCCTATTCTTGGCCGAACATTCCTTCAAACAGTGCATCCCATGCTGAAGAAGCTGTTCCAGTCGTTCCGCCCGCCCGTACCGGGCCCGCACCACAGGCGCACCACGCCTGAGGTGATCAACAAGAGCCAGCACTCGCTGCAACGCCACCAATTCAGCCGCCATGCGGTGAACATCGTGGAACGCCTGCAGAGCGCCGGTTACCAGGCTTACCTGGTCGGTGGCTGTGTCCGCGACCTGATGCTGGGCATCACGCCGAAAGACTTCGACGTCGCCACCAGTGCCACCCCTGAACAGGTCCGTGCCGAGTTCCGCAACGCACGCATCATTGGCCGCCGCTTCAAGCTGGTCCACGTGCATTTCGGACGTGAAATCATCGAAGTCGCAACTTTCCGCGCCCACCATTCGGAAGACGACCAGGGCGACAGCCACCGTTCGTCGCACAATGCCAGTGGCCGCATTCTGCGTGACAACGTGTACGGCACCCTGGAAGAGGACGCGCAACGTCGCGACTTCACCATCAACGCCCTGTACTACGACCCGGTCAGCGAGCGCATCCTCGACTACGCCAACGGCGTGCACGATATCCGCAACCGCTTGCTGCGCCTGATCGGCGACCCTACCCACCGCTATCAGGAAGACCCGGTGCGCATGCTGCGCGCGGTGCGCTTCGCCGCCAAGCTCGACTTCGGCATCGAAAAACACACGGTCCAGCCGATTCGAGAGCTGGCCCCACTGCTGCGGGAAATTCCGCCAGCGCGCCTGTTCGAAGAGAGCCTCAAGCTGTTCCTCTCCGGCCAGGGCGCCATCGTCTTCGAAATGCTGGTCGACCTTCAGTTGTTCGAGCCGCTGTTCCCGGCCAGTTCGCATGCCCTGGACGAGCGCCCGACCTACACCCACACGCTGATCAGCCAAGCGCTGAACAACACCGACCTGCGCGTGAAGCAAGGCAAACCGGTAACCCCGGCCTTCCTCTTCGCCGCGCTGCTGTGGCCAGCCCTCCCGGCTCGCGTGCTGCACCTGCAGAACCAAGGCGTGCCGCCTATCCCGGCCATGAACGGTGCGGCCCACGACCTGATCGCCGAACAATGCGCACGTATCGCCATCCCCAAGCGCTTCACCCTGCCGATCCGCGAGATCTGGGACATGCAGGAGCGCCTGCCACGCCGCAGCGGCAAGCGCGCCGACATGCTGCTGGACAACCCGCGCTTCCGCGCCGGCTACGACTTCCTGCTGCTGCGCGAAAGCGCCGGGGAACAAACCGACGACCTCGGCCAGTGGTGGACCGACTACCAGGATGCCAACGACAGCGAGCGTCGCGAGATGATCCGCGAACTGGGCAGCCGTGACGAAGGCACCGGCGCCGGCCCGCGCAAACGCAAGCGCAGCGGTGGCAAGCGCAAGCGCAAGCGCAGTGGCGACGAGGCGTTCGAGTGAGTACCCGCGCCTATATCGGCCTGGGCAGCAACCTGGACGCACCTGCCGAGCAGCTGCGCAGCGCCTTGCAGGCCCTCGACCAGGTCGAAGCCACACGCCTGGTGGCGGCCTCGGCCCTGTATACCAGCGATTCGCTGCTGCCCGGCCAGCCGCGCTACACCAACGCCGTCGCCGCCCTGGACACCGCCCTGCCACCGCTGGCCCTGCTCGATGCACTGCAGGCCATCGAGAACGATCAGGGCCGCGTGCGCAAGGAACGCTGGGGCCCGCGCACACTGGACCTGGACATCCTGCTGTTCGGCGACCAGGTGCTCGATGAGCCGCGCCTGAAAGTGCCGCATTACCACATGCATGCCCGGCCTTTTGTGCTGTACCCGCTGGCGGAACTGGTACCGGGCGATTTCCGCCTGGCCGACGGCCGCGCCCTTGCGCAACTGCTTGACGACTGCCCGTTCGTCGGCCTGGAACGCCTGTAAACCGGGCGTTCCAGCCTTGCACACTGGCGCGGTAACGCCAGTAACACCCTGATCGTAACAATGCGGTAACAGGGTGATTGACTTCCCCCACCTCGCTCACGACTATAGGCGTCCCGTGTGGCACCAAAGTGCCGCATACCCGTATTTAGGCCCGGACGGACCTGTGCCCGAACATCACGCGCGATGATGTGCCGCTCCGGAAAATGACTACACGCGTTGAATGCAGTCGTTTCTTACAGCGCCTGAACGAGGAATTTCCTACATGCCTGAAGTAACCCTGACCACCCTCAATGGCCTCAAGGCCAAGGGTGAAAAAATCACCATGCTGACCTGTTACGACGCCACCTTTGCCAAGGCCGCCAGCCAGGCCGGTGTCGAAGTGTTGCTGGTGGGCGACTCGCTGGGCATGGTCCTGCAAGGCCACGACAGCACACTGCCGGTAACCACCGCGGACATGGCCTACCATACCGCCAGCGTCAAACGTGGCAACGACGGCGCGCTGATCCTCGCCGACCTGCCGTTCATGGCGCATGCCACCCCGGAGCAGGCCTTTGCCAACAGCGCCACGCTGATGCAGGCCGGCGCCCACATGGTCAAGATCGAAGGCGCTGCCTGGCTTGCCGAGACCATCCGCCTGCTGGCCGAGCGTGGTGTGCCAGTATGCGCGCACATGGGCCTGACCCCGCAGACTGTCAACGTGATGGGCGGCTACAAGGTCCAGGGCCGCCAGGAAGCCCAGGCCCGGCAGATGCGCGCCGACGCGATCGCCCTGGAACAGGCCGGTGCGGCCATGCTGCTGCTCGAATGCGTGCCCAGCGAACTGGCGGCGGAAATCACCAGTGCCGTATCCATCCCGGTGATCGGCATTGGCGCCGGCAGCGGCACCGATGGCCAGGTACTGGTCCTGCACGACATGCTCGGCCTGTCGCTGAGCGGCCGCGTACCGAAGTTCGTGAAGAACTTCATGCAAGGCCAGCCGGATATCCACAGCGCCCTCGTCGCATACGTCGAGGCGGTCAAGCAAGTCAGCTTCCCAGGCAGCGAACACGGGTTCAGTGCATGAATACAGTCAAGACCGTCCGCGAACTGCGCGCCGCTGTCGCCCGCGCCCGCGGTGAAGGCAAGCGCATCGGCTTCGTGCCGACCATGGGCAACCTGCACAGCGGCCATGCCGCCCTGGTAACCAAGGCTGCGCAGCGCGCCGATTTCGTGGTCGCCAGCATCTTCGTCAACCCGCTGCAGTTCGGCGCCAACGAAGACCTCGACAAGTATCCGCGCACCCTCGCCGCCGACCAGGAGCGCCTGCTTCAGGCTGGCTGCAATCTGCTGTTCGCGCCCAGCGTCGAAGAGATGTACCCCGACGGCATGAGCGTGCAAACCCGCGTCAGCGTACCCCACCTTTCCGAAGGCTTGTGCGGCGCCAGCCGGCCCGGTCATTTCGAAGGCGTGGCCACCGTGGTCAGCAAGCTGTTCAACATGGTCCAGCCCGACCTTGCCGTGTTCGGTGAAAAGGACTTCCAGCAGCTGGCGGTTATCCGCGCCATGGTGCGCGACCTGAACATGCCGATCCAGATCATCGGCGAGCCCACCGTGCGGGCCGAGGACGGCCTGGCGCTGTCGTCGCGTAACGGCTACCTCACGCCGGAGCAGCGTGCTACGGCACCTGCGCTGTACCGCACGCTGCAGCATATCGCTGGGGCCATCCGCCATGGCCAGCGGGACTTTGCCGCACTGGTTGCCGAAGGCAAGGCGCAGTTGACCGCCGCGGGTTTCCGCCCGGATTACCTTGAGGTGCGTCATGCGGTAAGCCTGCGACCCGCGATGATCGATGATCGTGATCTGGTGGTGATTGCGGCGGCTTACCTGGGTAACACACGGTTGATCGACAACCTGTACCTTCATCTGGAAGAGAAGACCGCGTAACGGCCTGGGGCTGCCTTGCAGCCCATTCGCAGCACAAGGCTGCTCCTACAGAAACCACCTTCTTCTGTAGGAGCAGCCTTGTGCTGCGAGTGGGGCGCAAAGCGCCCCCAAATTCCCCCGCCTTACCCATTCCCTGCAAGTGGCCTTTGCCTATAATGGTGCCAGCCTGAACCCGGCAATGAGTGCCGTGTCCAAGGTCTCACCACGCACCAAGGGAACCCCGCGCAATGGCGTATTACCGCACACCCCACGATGTCACGGCCCTGCCCGCCTGGCAGGCGCTTCAGCAACACCGCGACGCCATGCAAGGTTTCAGCATGCGCGAAGCTTTCGCCGCCGATACCAAGCGCTTCGACCAGTTCTCCCTGAGCTCCTGCGGCCTGTTCCTCGACTATTCGAAAAACCTGATCACCGAACAAAGCCGCGACCTGCTGGTGAACCTGGCCAACGAAGTGGGCCTGCAGGACGCCATCAAGTCGATGTTCAGCGGCGAAATCATCAACGCCTCCGAAGGTCGCCCGGTGCTGCACACCGCCCTGCGCCGTCCGGTAGGCGACAAGCTCAGCGTCAACGGCGTGAACGTCATGCCGGAAGTGCACAAGGTGCTCAACCAGATCACCGAACTGGTCGGCCGCATTCACGACGGCCTGTGGCGTGGCTACAGCGAAAAGCCGATCACTGACGTGGTCAACATCGGCATCGGCGGCTCGTTCCTCGGCCCCGAACTGGTGTCCGAGGCGCTGCTGCCCTACGCCCAGCGCGGCGTGCGCTGCCACTACCTGGCGAACATCGACGGCAGTGAGTTCCACGAGCTGTCGGCCAACCTGCGCGCCGAAACCACCCTGTTCATCGTCTCGTCGAAGTCGTTCAACACGCTCGAGACCCTGAAGAACGCCATAGCCGCCCGTACCTGGTACCTGGCCCAGGGCGGTTCGGAAGCCGAGCTGTATCGCCACTTCATCGCCGTTTCCAGCAACAAGGCCGCCGCCGTGGCCTTCGGCATCCGCGAAGAAAACATCTTCCCGATGTGGGACTGGGTGGGCGGGCGCTACTCGCTGTGGTCGGCCATCGGCCTGCCGATCGCCCTGGCCATCGGTACCGCCAACTTCAAGGAACTGCTGTCCGGTGCCTACACCATGGACCAGCACTTCCAGACCGCGCCGTTCGACAAGAACATGCCGGTGCTGCTGGCCCTGCTGGGCGTGTGGTACGGCAACTTCTGGGGCGCCCAGAGTCACGCGATCCTGCCGTACGACCACTACCTGCGCAACATTACCAAGCACCTGCAACAGCTGGACATGGAGTCCAACGGCAAGAGCGTGCTGCAGGACGGCACCCCGGTGAAGACCGACACCGGTCCGGTTATCTGGGGTGGCGTCGGTTGCAACGGCCAGCATGCCTACCACCAGCTGCTGCACCAGGGCACCCAGCTGATTCCGGCCGACTTCATCGTGCCGGTGGTGAGCTTCAACCCGGTGGCCGACCATCATCAGTGGCTGTACGCCAACTGCCTGTCGCAGAGCCAGGCGCTGATGTTGGGCAAAACCCGCGAGGAAGCCGAGGCAGAGCTGCGTGGCAAAGGCCTGAACGAAGCGGACATCGAAAAGCTGGCCCCGCACAAGGTGATCCCAGGCAATCGTCCGAGCAACACCCTGGTGGTGGAACGCATCAGCCCGCGCCGCCTGGGCGCGCTGGTGGCGATGTACGAGCACAAGGTGTTCGTGCAGAGCGTGATCTGGGGCATCAACGCCTTCGACCAGTGGGGCGTGGAGCTAGGCAAGGAGCTGGGCAAGGGCGTTTACCAACGCCTGGTCGGCAGCCTGGAAGAAAGCGCCGAAGATGGTTCCACCCAAGGCCTGATCAACTACTTCCGCGGCCGTCACCGCGGTTGATCCCAAAGCCGTCACACGGTCGCTCCGTGTAGGAGCGGCCTTGTGTCGCGATGGGCCGCAGAGCGGCCCCAACAATTGATGCGCCAGCGCTGAAATCCCGGGGCCGCTCTGCGGCCCATCGCGACACAAGGCCGCTCCTACAGGGACCGAGTCTACCCTCAAGGAACATCACCTCTGGCTACACTGTCCTATCGAATAGCCGTTGCAGTCCATCGCCCCTTACAAGAGCAGGACCACCCGCCATGTTCGATATCCGCAACTACCCTCAGGCCCTGGCCGTCAGCCAGTCCGCCGCCCTAACCCCCGACGAGTACCGCCGCCTCTACCGCCAGTCGGTGGATGACCCCGACACCTTCTGGGCCGAACAGGCCAAGCGCCTGGACTGGATCAAGCCCTGGTCGAGCGTGCAGCAATGCGACCTGAAGACCGGCAGCGCCCGCTGGTTCGACGGCGCCCAGCTCAACGTCAGCTACAACTGCATCGACCGCCACCTGGCCCGACGCGGCGAACAGACTGCCCTGCTGTGGGAAGGCGACGATCCCAAGGATTCCAAGGCCATCACCTACCGCGAACTGCACCGCCAGGTCTGCCGCCTGGCCAATGCGCTGAAAGCACGCGGGGTAAAGAAAGGCGACCGGGTGTGCATCTACATGCCGATGATCCCCGAGGCCACCTTCGCCATGCTTGCCTGCACCCGCATCGGTGCCATCCACTCGGTGGTGTTCGGCGGCTTCTCGCCAGATGCCCTGCGCGACCGTATCCTTGATGCCGACTGCCGTACGGTGATCACTGCCGATGAAGGCGTGCGCGGCGGCAAACGCATCCCGCTGAAACAGAACGTCGACAAGGCCCTGGCCAGCTGCCCTGCGGTCAGCAGCGTATTTGTGGTGCGCCGCACCGGCGGCGATGTCGTCTGGGCCGAAGGCCGTGACTTCTGGTACCACGAGGCAACGGAAAAGGCCGGCGACGACTGCAGTCCCGAGCCGATGGGTGCCGAAGACCCGCTGTTCATCCTCTACACCTCCGGCAGCACCGGCAAACCCAAAGGCGTGCTGCACACTACCGGCGGCTACCTGCTGCAGGCCACCCTCACCTTCAAGGTGGTGTTCGACTACCGTGACGGCGAGGTGTTCTGGTGCACCGCCGATGTCGGCTGGGTCACCGGCCATAGCTACATCGTCTATGGTCCGCTGGCCAATGGCGCGATCTCGCTGATGTTCGAAGGCGTGCCCAACTACCCGGGCACCTCGCGCTTCTGGCAAGTGGTGGACAAACACAAGGTGAACATCTTCTACACCGCCCCGACCGCCCTGCGCGCGCTGATGCGCGAAGGCTCCGCGCCGCTGCAGAGTACTTCACGCCAGAGCCTGCGCCTGCTGGGCAGCGTCGGCGAGCCAATCAACCCGGAAGCCTGGGAGTGGTATTTCGAAGAAGTCGGGCAAAAGCGCTGCCCCATCGTCGATACCTGGTGGCAGACCGAAACCGGCGGCATCATGCTTACCCCGTTGCCCGGCTCGCAGTCGCTCAAGCCCGGCTGTGCCACCCAGCCCATGTTCGGCGTGCAACCAGTGCTGCTGGACGAAAAGGGCAAGCTCATCGAAGGCCCCGGTGCCGGCTTGCTGGTGATCAAGGCCAGCTGGCCCGGGCAGATCCGTAGCGTCTATGGCGACCATCAGCGCATGGTCGACACCTACTTCAAGCCGATGCCCGGCTATTACTTCACCGGCGACGGTGCCCGCCGCGATGCCGATGGAGACTACTGGATCACCGGGCGTATCGATGACGTGATCAACGTTTCCGGTCACCGTATCGGTACCGCCGAAGTGGAAAGCGCGCTGGTGCTGCATGACAGCGTTGCCGAAGCGGCGGTGGTCGGTTACCCCCACGACCTCAAGGGCCAAGGCGTTTACGCCTTCGTCACACCGATGAATGGTGTAACGCCGGACGACGCGCTCAAGGCCGAGCTACTGGCCCTGGTCAGCAAGGAAATCGGCAGTTTCGCCAAACCCGAGCTGATCCAGTGGGCTCCGGCGCTGCCCAAGACACGCTCAGGCAAGATCATGCGGCGTATACTGCGCAAGATCGCCTGCAACGAACTCGACAACCTGGGCGATACCTCGACCCTGGCCGACCCCAGCGTGGTGCAGGGCCTGATCGACAAACGCCTCAACCAGTAACCGGCGGCCGTTGCCCATGGCCGCCCTGAACCACAGGTCGCCATGGAAGCCCTTCGCCGCCGCATCGAAACCCAGGTCATGAGCCTTACCGGGCTGGCCCTCGGCCAGCTCGACCTGGAATCGCCCAAGGGCGACCCCGGCCTGTTCGGCCCGCACAGCATCAGCTGGCGGGTACATGGCGACTTCCCGAGCATGCTGGTCGGTGGCATCAGTGCCCTCATGCTGCAGTTGCTGCACCCGCTGGCCCTGGCCGGGGTGTGGGACCATTCCAACTTCCGTGAAGACCTGCTCGGCCGCCTGCGCCGTACCAGCCAATTCATCTCCGGCACCACCTTCGGCGCCACCCGCGATGCCGAGTGGCTGATCGACAAGGTGCGCACCATCCACCTGCAGGTAACCGGCACCGCGCCGGATGGCCGCCCGTATGCGGCCAGCGACCCGGACCTGCTGACCTGGGTGCACGTGGCGGAAGTCAGCAGCTTTCTCGCCGCCCACCTGCGTTACCGCAACCCGCAACTAGCGCGCGCCGAGCAGGATGCCTACTACGCAGAGATCGCATTGATTGCCGAGCGCCTTGGCGCCCGCGACGTGCCGCGCTCGTGCCAGCAGGTCGAGGACTATCTGCAGCGCATGCGCCCCCAGTTGCACTGCGACGCACGCAGCCATGAGGTGGTCGGCATCCTGCTCGACGCCCCCGCCCCCAGCCGCCTGGCACAGCCGGTGGGCAAGCTGATGCTGCACGCCGGCATCGACCTGCTGCCGGGCTGGGCCCAGACCATGCTCGGGCTACAGCACGGTCCGTTGCAGCGGCGCATGATCCGCTTGGGCCTGCAACGCACCGCGCCAGTACTGCGCTGGGCGATGCGCGACGGCTCAGCGCACCGGGCCAAACGGCGCATGGGCATCGAATGAGGTCAACTGGTCGCCTCAGCGGAACTGATTTAACGTGCCATACTCCAAGCTCTCCTGCTTAGACAGACGAAGCGACACATGTACAAAGGATTGACTCGCGCCGCTGGCGCACTGCTGGCCCTGGTAGCCCTCTACAGCCTTCTTGGCTTTTTCGTTCTCCCCGGTGTCGCGCTGCGCATCGCCAACCAACAGTTGGCCCAATACGCAACCGTGCCTGCCCACCTCGAACGGATCGAACTCAACCCCTTCAGCCTCGAACTGACACTGTGGGGCCTGCAGATCGGCGAGCCTGGCAAGGAGCAGGTCGGCTTCGACCGGCTGTACGCCAACCTTTCGCTCGACAGCCTGTGGAGCGGTGCCCTGCACATGGATGCAGTGGAACTGGTCAAACCGCGCAACGAAGTGCTGTTCGCCAAGGACGGTACTCTCAACCTGACCCGCCTGTTCAAACTGCCAGCCAGCGAAGCCAAGCCTGACGAGCCACCCAGCGACCCGTTCCCGCTACGCATCGGCAGCATCAAGCTCAGCGATGGCTACCTGCACTTCGAGGACCTGCGCCCGAGCGAGCCGATCGAGTTCCTCTACGACAACATGAACCTGGAGCTGAAAAACCTCAGCACCCTGCCCAACGACAATGCCGACATGACCCTGGTGGCCATCGGCCCCAACGGCGGGCGCATCGACTGGAAAGGCACCCTTAGCCTGGCGCCAATCGCCTCTGAAGGCACACTGAAGATCACCGAAGGCAAGATGAAGGCATTCTGGCCCTATGTGCGCGATGCCGTGCCACTGGTGCTGGAAGACGGCGTGGTCAGCCTCGACACCCACTACAAGCTCAACCTCGCCAAGCAGACCGAACTGTTGCTGGACAACGCGTCGGTGCGCATCGCCCCCTTTGCCATCAAGGCCCCGGATGGCCGCCCGCTGGCACGCCTGGCCAGCCTGGAAGTAAGCGAAACCTCGGTCGACCTGGTCAAGCAGCTGGTCACCGTGGGCAAGATCCGCAGCGAAAAACTGGAAACCTGGGCCGCGCTGGAAAAGGACGGCCAGCTCGACTGGCAGAAACTGTTCGCCAGCCAGCCGGCCAAGGCTACGCCGAAGGAAAAGGCCGAACCGGCCGCCGCCGAGCCCACGCCCGAACAGCAAGCCGCCAAGGAGCCGAGCAAACCCTGGCAGGTGCTGCTCAAGGACGTGCAACTGCGTAACTACCTGGTGCACCTGGCGGACCGTACTCAGAAGGAGCCGGTGGCCCTCGACGTCGGCCCGCTCAACGCCGACCTGCAAGGTTTCGACAGTCTCAACAAGTCGCCCTTTACCCTCAAGCTCGATACCGGCGTGGGCAAGCAAGGCAAGCTTCAGGCGGCCGGCCAGGTCAACCTGGCGCCCATCTGGGCCAAGCTGGACGTGAGCACCCGCGATATCGACCTGCGAGTGGCCCAGGCCTATATCAGCCCGTTCATCCTGCTGGAGCTGCGCAGCGGCATGCTCGCCAGCGACCTCAAGGTCGACCTGAAGAACACCTCACCACTGGCCTTCAGTGTTGCCGGCAAGGCACAGGTCAGCCAGCTGCACACCCTCGACACCATCAAGAGCCGTGACTTCGTCAAATGGCAACAGGTGAACGTCGACGGCCTGTCCTACGTGCACGGCGATGCGCTGTCGATCGACAAAGTGACCCTGCTGCAACCCTATGCGCGTTTCATCATCAACGAAGACCGCACGACCAACATCAACGACCTGCTGATCCCGCAGCCGGCCGGCGCCCCGGCGACCAGCCAGGCCAAGCCGGCCGCTGCCAGCAACGACAAGCCGCTGGGCATCCACATCGGCCAGATCGACCTCAACGACGGCTCGGCCAACTTCGCCGACCTGTCCCTCACCCCCAACTTCGCCACGGCCATCCAGCAGCTGAACGGTCGAATCGGCACCATCGACAACCGCAAGCCTGTGCCGGCCAAGGTCGACGTCAAGGGCAAGGTCGACCGCTACGCGCCGGTCACCATCAAAGGCGCCCTCAACCCGTTCAACCCGCTGGCCAGCCTGGACATCGCCACCAGCTTCAAGCGGGTCGAGCTGACCACACTCACCCCCTACTCCGGCAAGTTCGCCGGCTTCCGTATCCGCAAAGGCCGGCTCAACCTCGACCTGCATTACCTGATCACCAATGGCCAGCTGAAGGCCGAGAACAAGGTGGTGGTTGAGCAGTTGCAGTTGGGCGAGAAGGTCGACAGCCCGGACGCAGTGGACCTCCCTATCCGCCTGGCGGTGGCACTGCTGAAGGATACAGAAGGCAAGATCTCGATCGAGCTGCCGGTATCCGGAGACCTCAACAACCCGCAGTTCAGCGTGATGCCGATCGTCTGGCAAACCCTGCGCAACCTGGTGTTGCGTGCGGCGCAGGCGCCGTTCAAGTTCATTGGCGGGCTGGTTGCCGGCGGTGGCTCGGAAGATCTGGGCAATGTGTCCTTCGCCCCGGGCTCCAGCGAGCTTAGTGGCGACGCCCAGGCATCGCTGGACAAATTGGCGTCGGCCCTGAAGGAACGCCCGGAGCTGCGCCTGGAAATCGAAGGCACCAGCGCCCAGGCCAGCGACGGCCCGCTGATCGCCCAGCAGCGCCTGGAGCGTGAGTACCAGGCCACCTGGTACAAGATCCTGCAGCGCCGCGGTGACAAGGTGCCGGCCAATGCCTCGATGCTGGTGGTCGACGACAGCGAAAAACCGGCGATGCTCGAAGGCATCTACCGTAACCGCCTGAAGCAACAGCCGCCTGCGGAATGGGAGCAACTGGGCCGCGACGAGCGCACCGCCAAGCTGCGCGAGGCGGTGATCAAGTCCTGGGCCGAAAGTACTGCGCTGCTGCGCACACTTGGCCAGGAGCGGGCCAGCAGCATCAAGGATTACCTGGTAGACAAAGGCCAGCTGGAAGATGACCGGGTGTACTTCATCGATACCAGTCTGGGCCAGGCCGAGAGCGATGGTCGGGTGGTGACGCCGATGCATCTGGATGCCGAATAACTTCTACTAGCAGGTCTGGCCTCTTCGCGGGCTTGCCCGCTCCCACTGGTACTGGCACAGGCCTTGAACTGTGTACGGTCCCTGTGGGAGCGGGCAAGCCCGCGAAGAGGCCGGTACAGGCTTCACACCAACCGCTGCCCCGACACCGCCGGGTGGTACAACGGCTGCACCTTGTTCCCTGCCGGGTCCAGCAGGTGGAAGCTGCGCGCCCCGTCACCATGGTTGAACGGCCGGTCCAGCAGGGTCACGCCATGGGCCTTGAAATACTGGTACCAGGCCTCCAGCTCCTCCACGCTATCGACGATGAACCCATAGTGGTCCAGGGTCTGCAAACCATTGGCCGCCCCTGCCCCGCGCCCCAGCGACAGGTTGTCGTTACCACAAGTGAGATACACCAGGTCTTCGTTGGCGCGGTTCAGCACCTCCATGCCCAGCACATCGACGTAGAAGCGTTCGCACTCCTCCAGGTTGGGCACCAACAAGGCAATATGACGCAGGCCGTTCAGGCGACCAGGGCGTGCAGGCAATTCGGACATTGGCGAAGCTCCATTTTTGTATACAATTTACAGTAGAATTTAAAACAAAAGGAGAGCCTTGTGTATAGCCTGTTCATCAAGACCCGAGTGAAGCCCGGTTGCGCAGAGGATTTTCTCAATGCGATCAAGGTCAATGCCGCAGCCTCAGTCGCCACTGAACCTGGTTGCCTGGCATTCGATGTGTCGCAAGACCGGGTCGACCCGGAGTTGATCTACCTGTACGAGATCTACCGCGACGATGCAGCCTATGAAGCGCATACCCAAACCGCGCACTTTCGCGACAGCCGGCCATTGGTCGAGCCGCTGATCGTCGAGCAAGAATGCTTCGAGAGCGATGTGATCGCGCGTAACCCGGTGTACTAGCCGCCAATGAAAAGCCCCGGCAAATAGCCGGGGCTCGGAGCGAAGGTGGCCAAATCCGTTTGGCCGACGGGACATTCCTTATTCGGCTTTCAGGCCGTCAGACATAACGCTTTTCACGCCTTTGATGTTCTTGGTGATGCGTACTGCTTCTTCTTTCTGGGATTGAGTGATCGCCACGTCAGACGACAGCGAGACGACGCCTTGGCTGGTCTCGACTTTGATGTCGCTGCCTGGAATACCTTTTTCAGTCAGCAGGTCCGCTTTCACCTTGGTAGTGATCCAGGTGTCGGAACCTTCCTGCTTGGCGTTATCCACGGTGTTGGCAGCCAACATGACTGGAGCCTGGGTTGGCTCCGCAGCGAATGCGCCGTTAGCCATGGTCAGGGTCAGGGCGGTAGCAGTAGCGGCAGCAATGGCGAACTTCTTCATGTGAGTCACTCCTGTTTTTTCGAAAGGTCTGCGCCGTATGTCCTGGCGTCAGATATGGAGGTAGCTGCATGCGCTGTGCCAGCTTTTCCGTCTCGCTTGTTTCCTTTTAAATCAACAAGTTAGCCAAATTTAGATTTGGCCGATGTCGTGCATTCTGCAATCCGCACGATAAAACTGCTTGCAAGATGCAAGTCCGCAAAAGGTTCCGTACAGCCATAAAAAAAGGCCCCTTGCGGGGCCTTTCTTTCTACTACGAGGCAATCATCAGACGCCCGAGGCCTTGGCCGCGGCAACGTCTTTGATCGACAGCTTGATACGGCCGCGGTTGTCCACGTCCAGTACCAGTACTTCGACTTCCTGGCCTTCTTTCAGGATGTCGGTGACTTTCTCGACGCGAGCATCGCTCAGCATGGAGATGTGCACCAGGCCGTCCTTGCCAGGCAGGATGTTTACGAACGCACCGAAGTCGACGATGCGCTCGACCTTGCCGACGTAGATCTTGCCAATCTCGGCTTCGGCGGTAATGCCCAGGATACGTTGCTTGGCAGCATCTGCCGCTTCCTTGGTTTCGCCGAAGATCTTGATCGAGCCATCGTCTTCGATGTCGATCGAAGCCTTGGTCTCTTCGCAGATGGCGCGAATGGTGGCGCCGCCTTTACCGATGACGTCACGGATCTTGTCGGTGTCGATCTTCATCGCGATCATGGTCGGGGCGTTGGCCGACAGCTCGCTACGCGACTGGGCGATGATCTGGTTCATCTGGCCGAGGATATTCAGGCGCGCTTCCAGGGCCTGGCCCAGGGCGATCTCCATGATCTCTTCGGTGATACCGTTGATCTTGATGTCCATCTGCAGCGCGGTAACACCCTTGGCGGTACCGGCTACCTTGAAGTCCATGTCGCCCAGGTGGTCTTCGTCACCCAGGATGTCGGTCAGGACGGCGAACTTGTCACCTTCCTTGACCAGGCCCATGGCGATACCGGCAACCGGTGCCTTCATCGGTACACCAGCGTCCATCAGGGCCAGGGAAGCACCACAGACCGAAGCCATGGAGCTGGAACCGTTGGATTCGGTGATTTCCGATACCACGCGGATGGTGTACGGGAACTCGCTGTCGCTCGGCAGCATGGCCTGCACGCCACGACGGGCCAGACGGCCGTGGCCGATTTCACGACGGCCAGCGCCGCCCATGCGGCCGCACTCACCCACCGAGAATGGCGGGAAGTTGTAGTGCAGCATGAACGGGTCTTTTTTCTCGCCTTCCAGGGTGTCCAGCAGCTGGGCGTCACGGGCAGTACCCAGGGTCGCAACGACCAGGGCCTGGGTTTCGCCACGGGTGAACAGCGCCGAACCGTGAGTCTTCGGCAAGACGCCGACTTCGATGTTCAGCGGGCGCACGGTGCGGGTGTCACGACCGTCGATACGCGGTTTGCCGTTGACGATGTTCTCACGGACGGTGCGGTATTCCAGCTCGCCGAAGATTTCCTTGATGGCGCCGGCGGACGGGCCGGTCTCTTCGTTGCTCAGACGGGCAACAGCCTCGTCGCGCAGCTGGCCCAGGCGGTTGTAGCGGTCAGCCTTCTGAATGATGGTGTAGGCCTGCGAAACGGCTTCGCCGAACTCGGCGCGTACCAGGTTCATCAGCTCGACGTTGGCCGGGGCTGGCTGCCAGTCCCAGGTCGGCTTGCCGGCTTCGGCAGCCAGTTCCTTGACGGCCTGGATCACGGCCTGGAATTCGTCGTGGGCGAACAGCACGGCGCCCAGCATCTGGTCTTCGGTCAGCTCTTTGGCTTCCGACTCAACCATCAGTACAGCCGATTCGGTACCGGCAACGACCATGTCCAGGCTCGAGGCAGCCAGTTGCTCGTAGGTCGGGTTCAGCAGGTAGCCGGTGCTTTCGTGGAAGGCAACGCGAGCGGCGCCGATCGGGCCTTCGAACGGAATGCCGGAGATGGCCAGGGCGGCCGAGGTACCGATCATCGCAGCGATGTCCGGGTCGGTCTTCTTGCTGGTGGAAACCACGGTGCAGACAACCTGCACTTCGTTCATGAAGCCTTCCGGGAACAGCGGACGGATCGGACGGTCGATCAGGCGCGAGGTCAGGGTCTCTTTCTCGGAAGGACGGCCTTCACGCTTGAAGAAGCCACCCGGGATCTTGCCGGCGGCGTAGGTCTTTTCCTGGTAGTGGACCGACAGCGGGAAGAAGCCCTTGCCTGGATCGGCCTGTTTGGCACCGACCACGGTCACCAGCACGGTGACGTCGTTGTCGACGGTAACCAGCACGGCGCCGGTTGCCTGACGGGCAATACGGCCCGTTTCGAGAGTAACGGTCGACTGACCGAACTGGAATGTCTTGATTACCGGGTTCACGGTTTCCTACCTTTTTTCAGTGGCTCTGGGGGAACTGGTTTCTTGCGAATTCTTGGGCAGAACGGGGAATCGGCCCCATTGACCGTCCAGATACAACACGAGGCTGGGAGCCTGGCACCAAGCGGAAAATCCGCTCAGCATTGCCAGGCTGCCAACCTCGGAGATACGCGTGGCGTGTCCAACGGCAGCACTGCAAAACAGCCCTGCCGAAGCCTGCGACACGCCATGCACACCACTGGCCAAGCCGCTATTAGCGACGCAGACCCAGGCGACCGATCAGGGCGCTGTAACGAGTGGTGTCTTTGCCCTTCAGGTAGTCCAGCAGCTTACGACGCTGGTTGACCATACGGATCAGACCACGACGGGAGTGGTGGTCTTTGTCGTTGGCCTTGAAGTGGCCTTGCAGCTTGTTGATGTTGGCGGTCAGCAGAGCAACCTGCACTTCCGGGCTACCGGTATCGCCGGCGGCTTGCTGGTATTCGGCAACGATCTGAGCTTTTTCTTCAACGCTGAGGGCCATTTGGCTTCTCCTGATAACGGATCCCGCATGCGGGGTCCAATAGGCCAGGGACAAATCCCTGTATTAATAAAAAAGGTGTGACCGTGCCTACTGACAGCCACCCTTGGTGCCGTGGGGCCTGGCAATTGCCCGACCCCGCGGTTTCGGTCATTCCGACCGAATCAGTCGACGCGGCGCAATGCGCCCGTCTTCGCTCACTTCACCGATACCGATGAAGCGCGCGTTGTGATCCTGTACCCGGACCATGCCAAATTGCGGCGCGTCCGGCGCGCGTACCGCCTGCCCATGCAGCCAGTAAAACGCACTGTGCTCGGACAGGCACACCAGTGGCCAGTCCTGCAGGCCGCTGTCCGAAGGCATCAGGAAGCGGTCGAGCGCTTCGTTGCCACCTTCGGCGTGGGCCTGTTCGAGTTCCTCGAGGGTGACCGTCTGTGCCAGCGCGAAAGGCCCGGCCTGGGTCCTGCGCAGCTCGGCGACATAGGCGCCGCAGCCAAGGGCCTCACCGATATCCTCCACCAGGGTGCGGATATAGGTGCCTTTGCTGCATCCTACGCTCAGCCGTGCACGGGTGCCTTCGCACTCGAGCAACTCCAAGCGGCCAATTGTAACAGAACGCGCCTCGCGCTCCACTACCTCTCCTGCACGTGCCAGCTTGTAAAGCGGCTGGCCATCACGCTTGAGCGCCGAGTACATCGGCGGTATCTGGCTGATCTGGCCACGAAAACGCGGCAGCAGGGCCTCGATGTCGGCGCGACCAACGGTCACCTCACGGGTCTGCAGCACTTCACCTTCGGCATCGCCGGTGTTGGTAGTCTGCCCCATCTGCATGACCGTTTCGTAGCCCTTGTCGGAATCGAGCAGGTACTGCGAAAACTTGGTCGCTTCGCCAAAGCACAGCGGCAGCACGCCGGTTGCCAGCGGATCGAGGCTGCCGGTGTGCCCGGCCTTTTCCGCATTGAGCAGCCAGCGCACCTTTTGCAGGGCGGCGTTGGAGGTGAAGCCCAGCGGCTTGTCGAGCAGGATGATGCCGCTGACGTTGCGGCGGATACGTTTGACCTGGGCCACCGCTTACTCCTCGGCGTCCAGCTTGTCGCCATCCTTGTGCAGACGGTCTTCGGCGACCGCGCGCTCGATCAGTGCCGACAGGTGGGCACCACGGCTGACGCTTTCGTCGAAGTGGAAATGCAGTTGCGGCACGCTGCGCAGTTGCATCACACGGCCCAGGTGCAGGCGCAGGAAGCTCGCGGCGCTGGTCAGGGCCTTGAGGGTCTGCGGTACGGCGTCGGCGCCGTCCTGGCCCATCACGGTGATGAACACCTTGGCGTGGCCAAGATCACGGCTGACATCGACGGCCGTGATGGTCACCAGGCCGACGCGCGGGTCTTTGACTTCACGGCGGATCAGCTCCGACAGCTCGCGCTGCATCTGGTCGCCGATGCGTTGGGTACGGCTATATTCTTTTGCCATTCTTGCTACCTGTAACTTAAAGCGGCAAACGCCCGGTCAGGCTGAAGCCTGACCGGGCGCTACCTACTGAGGCACTGCCCACCGCCCTGCGGCGGGGGCTGGCGCCCTGCTCACCCTTAAAGGGTACGAGCAACCTGGACTTTCTCGAAGACTTCGATCTTGTCGCCGACCTTGACGTCGTTGTAGCTCTTCACGCCAATACCGCACTCCATGCCGTTACGCACTTCGGAGGCGTCGTCCTTGAAGCGACGCAGCGACTCCAGTTCGCCTTCGAAGATCACAACGTCTTCGCGCAGTACGCGGATCGGACGGTTGCGGTACACGGTACCCTCGATGACCATACAGCCAGCGATGGCGCCGAACTTCGGCGAACGGAACACGTCACGTACTTCGGCGACACCCAGGATGTTCTCGCGAACATCGCTGCCGAGCATGCCGGTCAGGGCCTTCTTGACGTCTTCGATGATGTCGTAGATCACGTTGTAGTAACGCATATCCAGACCTTCCTGCTCGACGATCTTGCGCGCGCCGGCGTCGGCACGCACGTTGAAGCCGAACAGTACTGCATTCGAAGCCAGCGCCAGGTTGGCGTCGCTTTCGGTGATACCACCGACGCCGCCACCGATCACGCGCACCTGAACTTCGTCGTTGCCCAGGCCCGACAGCGAACCCTGCAGTGCTTCCAGGGAACCACGCACGTCGGTCTTGAGGACGATGTTGAGGGTCTTCTTCTCTTCCTGACCCATGGTCTCGAAGATGTTTTCCAGCTTGCCAGCGTGAGCACGGGCCAGCTTGACCTCGCGGTACTTGCCTTGACGGAACAGGGCAACTTCACGAGCCTTCTTCTCGTCGGCAACCACGGACAGCTCGTCACCGGCTTCCGGGGTACCGTCAAGGCCGAGGATTTCGACCGGAATCGACGGGCCGGCTTCCTTCACAGGCTTGCCGTTCTCGTCGAGCATGGCGCGCACGCGGCCATAGTTGGAACCGCACAGGACCATGTCGCCCTGACGCAGGGTACCGTCCTGAACCAGGATGGTCGCGACCGGGCCACGGCCCTTGTCCAGGCGTGATTCGACAACCACACCACGACCTGGAGCGGTCGGGGTAGCGGTCAGTTCCAGGATCTCGGCCTGCAGCAGGACAGCCTCGAGCAGTTCGTCGACGCCGGTACCCATCTTGGCCGAAACCTTGACGAACGGAGTATCACCACCCCAGTCCTCGGAGGTCACGCCTTCGACAGCAAGCTCGTTGCGGATGCGATCGATATCGGCACCCGGCTTGTCGATCTTGTTCACTGCAACCACCAGCGGAACGCCAGCTGCCTTGGCATGCTGAACGGCTTCGCGGGTTTGCGGCATCACGCCGTCGTCCGCTGCCACCACCAGGATGACGATGTCGGTAGCCTTGGCACCACGGGCACGCATTGCGGTGAACGCAGCGTGACCTGGGGTATCGAGGAAGGTGACCATGCCGCGGTCGGTTTCCACGTGGTAGGCACCGATGTGCTGGGTAATACCACCGGCTTCGCCAGCGGCAACCTTGGCACGACGGATGTAGTCGAGCAGCGAGGTCTTACCGTGGTCAACGTGACCCATGACGGTAACGACCGGCGCACGCGATTCGACTTCACCTTCGAACTTCAGCGATTCGGCCAGGGAGTCTTCCAGGGCGGTATCGCTGACCAGGGTCACTTTGTGGCCCAGTTCTTCGGCGACCAGCTGAGCGGTTTCCTGGTCGAGCACCTGGTTGATGGTGACCGGGGTACCCAGCTTGAACATGAACTTGACCACTTCAGCGGCCTTGACCGACATCTGTTGGGCCAGTTCCGAGACGGTGATGGTCTCGCCGATGGTCACGTCACGGATGACTGGACCGGTCGGGTTCTGGAAGCCGTGCTGGTTGCGCTTCTTCAGCTTGCTCTTGCCACCCCGGCCACGGCGTACGCCATCGCTCTCTTCATCGGTGGTGCGCGGTGCGGCACGAGGAGTCGGAGCCTTTTCCTTCTCCTTGACCTTGACCTTGATCGACACGCGCGGGGCCTCGCCACGACGCTCGCCACCACGACGGTCTTCGTCACGGGTGCGGCCTTCGTTGCGACGGGCTTCGTCCTTCTTGCGCTCGGCAGCACGGGCTGCGGCGTCTTCGGACGCCGGGGCGTCGGCAACTACCGGGGCCGGGGTAGCGGCAGGTGCCGCCTCTGGCTTGGCGGCAGGCGCAGGGGCTGCAGCAGCGGTTTCGGCGGCCTGACGGCGAGCCTGCTCTTCGTTGCGCTGGCGAACTTCGGCCTCGACCTTGTCGCGAGCGGCGTTTTCAGCCGCGCGGCGCTCTTCCAGCTCACGCTTCTGCTCAGCCTGGATTTCTTCCGGGCTGCGCTGCACGAATACTTTCTTCTTGCGTACTTCTACGCTGATGCTCTTGCTACCGGCGACACGCAGGGTGCTGGTGGTTTTGCGCTGCAAGGTAATCTTGCGCGGCTCTTCCGCCTTGCTCTTGTGGCTGCTCTTCAAATGAGTCAGCAAGGTCTGCTTCTCATTGTCGGTCACTACCTGACCGGCGTCGGTGTGCGGCAGACCTGCCTCACGCATCTGCTGCAGCAGGCGCTCTACCGGTGCCTCGACCTCTTGGGCCAGTTCTTTCACCGTGACTTGCGTCATGCACTTCTCTCCTCAGGCCGCGCCTAATTACTCGAACCAGTGGGCTCGGGCGGCCATGATCAACTTGCCGGCACGCTCTTCGTCGATGCCGTCGATGTCGAGCAGATCGTCGATCGACTGCTCGGCCAGGTCTTCGCGGTTAACCACGCCGCGCACCGCCAGTTCCGCCGCCAGGTCCTTGTCCATACCCTCGAGGGAGAGCAGGTCGTCAGCCGGATGGGCGTCTGCCAGTTTTTCTTCGGTAGCGATGGCCTTGGTCAACAAACGGTCCTTGGCTCGAGCGCGGAGCTCGTTGACGATATCTTCGTCAAAGCCATCGATGTTGAGCATTTCTTCCAACGGTACGTAGGCAATTTCTTCGAGGCTGGTGAAGCCTTCGTCGACCAGCACTTGGGCCAGCTCCTCGTCGACTTCCAGTTCATCGATGAAATTGCGCAGGATGTCACCGGTTTCGGCCTGCTGCTTGGCCTGGATGTCCTTCTCGGTCATCACGTTCAGGGTCCAGCCGGTCAGCTGACTGGCCAGGCGAACGTTCTGACCGCCACGACCAATGGCCTGGGCCAGGTTGTCCTCGGCAACGGCGATGTCCATGGCATGGGCATCTTCATCAACGATGATCGCCGCGACTTCAGCCGGCGACATGGCGTTGATGACGAACTGCGCCGGGTTATCGTCCCACAGGACGATATCCACACGCTCACCACCCAACTCCCCGGATACGGCCTGGACGCGCGAACCACGCATGCCGATACAGGCGCCTTGCGGGTCGATGCGCTTGTCCTTGGAGCGGACGGCGATCTTGGCTCGCGAACCCGGATCACGGGATGCAGCCATGACTTCGATGAGGCCCTCGGCAATTTCCGGCACTTCGATGCGGAAAAGCTCGATCAGCATCTGTGGCGCGGTGCGCGACAAGATCAGCTGTGGGCCACGGTTCTCGGTGCGAATTTCCTTGAGCAGCGCACGCAGGCGCACGCCAACACGGAAGGTCTCGCGCGGAATGATGTCTTCGCGGGCCAGCAGGGCCTCGGCGTTGTTGCCCAGGTCAACGATGACGTTGTCGCGGGTAACCTTTTTGACGGTACCGGAGATGATCTCGCCAACGCGCTCGCGGTAGGCATCGACCACCTGGGCACGCTCGGCCTCACGGACCTTCTGCACGATGACCTGCTTGGCGGTCTGGGCGGCAATACGACCGAATTCGATGGACTCGATCTTCTCTTCGATCACGTCACCAACCTTGGCTTCAGGGTGGGTTTCGTGAATCTTGCTCAACCAGGTCTCGATCGCCGGATCATCAAGATCGGCTTCGTCGACCACGGTCCAGCGACGGAAGGTCTCGTAGCTACCGGTGTGGCGGTTGATTTCCACACGCAGGTCGACTTCGTCTTCAAAACGTTTTTTGGTTGCAGTGGCCAGTGCCACTTCCAGCGCTTCGAAAATGACGCCGGGCGGTACACCTTTTTCGTTGGATACCGATTCAACAACCAGCAGTACTTCTTTGCTCATCGTACGCCTCGCCTTGCGCAAGCCATTGGGCCCGGATAGTCCGCCGGGCCCGGCACGTCTCAGTCAAAACTGGGAATAATATTGGCCTTGTCGATCGAGTCGATCGGCAACAGGAATTCTTGATTGTCCACCTGGACCACCACATCCTGCTCCTCCACACCGCGGAGAAGGCCCTGGAAGTTACGACGACCCTCGAAGGGTGAGCGCAGCTTGATCTTCACTTGTTCGCCGGCATGCGAGGCAAACTGTTCCAGAGTGAACAGTGGGCGATCCATGCCTGGAGAAGACACCTCGAGGGTGTATTCACTGCTGATCGGATCTTCCACATCGAGAATTGCGCTGGCCTGACGGCTGACCGCTTCGCAGTCGTCCACCAGGATGCCGCCTTCCTTGTCGATGTAGATGCGCAGTACCGAATGCTTACCCTGGGAAACGTATTCGATCCCCCAGCATTGATAGCCCAGACCCTCGACAACCGGGGCCAACAAGGCCTGCAACTGTTCTAGCTTGCTCGACACCTGAACCCCCTCGTGCATGCTGTGCAAATAAAAAATGGGCGAAGCGCCCATCCCTGAAAGCGCCGTTGGACAACGACGCCGAAAACTGTTCGGTTAGCAAAAAGCCCCTGAAAAGGGGCTCCGCTGAAGCTGGTTGCGGGGGCTGGATTTGAACCAACGACCTTCGGGTTATGAGCCCGACGAGCTACCAAGCTGCTCCACCCCGCGACAAAGCTGGGGCAAAAGTATAAGACCGAACCCTCTTGAGGGTCAAATCCGAACCTTCACCTGCAAGAAAGCCCGCTAAAGCGGGCTCTCAAGCTTTAATTGGTACCGAGAAGGGGACTCGAACCCCTACACCCTATGGGCACAACCACCTCAAGGTTGCGTGTCTACCAATTCCACCACCTCGGCAATACTACTACTTGAAACCCGTTACTTCTGCTCTTGTGCCGGAGGAGGTACATCACCCGTGTTAGGAGTGGTTTCGCTCTTCTGCTGCTGGAGCACCGGTACATCATCATTAACTGCCGGTTTCTGCGGCTCTTTCACTTCTAGCACTGCTGGATCTGGAAGACCTGCTTGGCTAAGCTGGTGAGCTTGTTGCTTCGCGAAGTATCCTAACCCAAGTGCTGTCAAAAAGAAAGTGGCAGCGAGTATAGCAGTTAATTTACTCAGAAACGTTGCAGAACCCTGGCTCCCGAACACGGTATTTGAAGCACCCGCGCCGAAAGATGCACCTGCTTCCGCACCTTTACCCTGTTGCAACAGAACCAGCACTACAAGCGACAGCGCTGCCAACAGATGAAAAACAACGATGACTGTTTCCAGCATTTGTTCAGTTTCCTGCGGCGCGACAAATTGCACCGAATTCGTCTGCGTTCAGGGAAGCTCCACCAATGAGCCCCCCATCGATATCCGGCATGCCGAACAGTTCGGCCGCATTGGCCGCCTTCACGCTGCCGCCGTAGAGCAACTGCACCTTCGCAGCCACTTCAGCATCTTTTGCCGCCAACTGGCTACGGATGGCTGCGTGCACATCCTGGGCCTGCTGTGGCGTGGCCGTAAGGCCGGTACCGATGGCCCATACAGGCTCATAGGCAATTACTGCATTGGCAAAAGCCTTAACACCGAATGCCTCGATGATACTGCTTAGTTGACGCCCGACAACTTCGAGCGTTTTGCCAGCCTCGCGCTCTTCAAGGGTTTCCCCGATGCAAAGCACTGGTTTCAAACCTTTGGCCTGGGCCGCTGCAAACTTGCGATTGAGCACTTCGTCGGTTTCACCAATGACCTGGCGACGCTCCGAATGACCAATCAACACCAACTTGCAGCCTGCTTCAACCAGCTGTTCCGGAGCAACTTCTCCGGTCAGCGCACCCTGTTCGGGTTGTACTGCAGAATTCTGTGCGCCGACAGTAATTTCCTTACCTGCCAGGCCATCGATCACTTGATTGATGAACAAGGCCGGTGGAAATACAACGACTTCCACTCCGCTCGGCAAGGCCAGATTTCTCAAGCCTTCGGTCAGCTCAGCGACGCTAGCGCGGGTACCGTGCATCTTCCAGTTACCAGCTACCATAGGGCGACGCATGCTTTACCTCGTCGGTCAAAGTGGGCGCAGATAGTACCCAACCCTATCTGCGCTGGCAAGCGCCTTCAGACACAAACTTCGCCGACCAGTTTGGCCAACGCTTCTGCGTGCGCACGCACCTGGCTTTCGTCCTCGCCCTCGACCATCACCCGCACCAACGGCTCGGTACCGGATTTTCGCAGCAGCACGCGGCCGCGGCCTGCCAAGGCCTCGGTCACCTTGGCACTGGCTTCCTTGACCGCCGGGTGCTCCAGTGGGTCGACCTTGCTGGCGCCATAGCGCACGTTGATAAGCACCTGCGGGCACTTGCGCAGGGCCTGACGAGCCTGCGCCAGGGTTTCGCCACGACGCTTGAGTGCCATCAATACCTGCAGCGCTGCGATGATCGCATCACCGGTGGTGGTGTGGTTGCAGCACACGACGTGCCCGGAGTTTTCGCCACCGACCAGCCACTCACGCTCCAGCAGCTCTGCCATGACGTAACGGTCACCGACCTTCGCCCGCACGAACGGAACATCCAGTTCCTTCAGCGCAAGCTCCAGGCCCAGGTTGCTCATCAGCGTGCCCACCACCCCGCCCTGCAGCTTTCCACGCTCCTGCAGGTCGCGAGCAATGATGAACAGCAGTTCGTCACCATCAACGATGGCGCCGGTGTGGTCGACCATCAGCACGCGGTCGCCATCACCGTCAAAGGCAATGCCCAGGTCGGCATGGCCTACCAGCACGGCAGCCTGAAGCGATTCGATGTGAGTCGAGCCACAGCCTTCGTTGATGTTCAGGCCGTCTGGCTGGGCATGCAGCACGGTCACTTCGGCACCCAGCTCGCGGAAAACGCTTGGCGCGACCTTGTAGGTGGCACCGTGGGCGCAATCGACAACCAGCTTGAGGCCGTCGAAGCTGGTGCTGGTCGGCACACTGCTCTTGCAGAACTCGATGTAGCGGCCGGCTGCATCGTTGATGCGCGAAACCTTGCCCAGCTTGCCCGACTCGACAACGGTCATCGGCTGATCGAGCAATTCCTCGATCATCAACTCGACTTCGTCCGGTAGCTTGGTCCCTTGGCCCGAGAAGAACTTGATGCCATTGTCATCGTGCGGGTTGTGCGAGGCGCTGATGACGATGCCGGCTTCGGCGTGGAAGGTACGCGTCAGGTAGGCGATGGCCGGCGTAGGCATCGGCCCGAGCAGCATCACATCGGCACCTGCCGCGGACAGGCCGGCTTCGAGTGCGGACTCGAACATGTAGCCGGAGATACGCGTGTCCTTGCCAACCAGAACTCGGCAGTGGCCTTGCTTGCGGAAGGCCATGCCGGCCGCCCAGCCAAGCTTCAGCATGAAGTCAGGCGTGATCGGGTATTCGCCGACGCGGCCACGAATGCCGTCGGTACCAAAGTATTTTCTGCTCATAGGGACTCCAATGTTCTTATTCGGCGTTTTGCACCGCAGCGATCATGCGCACCACATCAACGGTTTCGGCCACGTCATGGACACGAAGGATGCTCGCCCCCTTGGTCATGGCCAACGCCGCCAGCGCAAGGCTGCCATACAACCGCTCGCCAACCGGACGTTCCAGCGTCAGGCCGATCATGCTCTTGCGTGAAACACCCACCAGCAGCGGGCGCCCAAGGCGATAGAGCGCTTCCATGTGCTTGAACAGGCTCAGATTGTGCGACAGTGTCTTGGCGAAACCGAAGCCCGGATCAAGGATGATTCTGTTTGCGTCGATGCCCGCCGCGGCGCAGGCGACCATTCGCTGTTCAAGGTAGCGCGTAACGTCGGCGGTCACATCTTCGTAATGCGGGTCGTCCTGCATGTTACCCGGCTCGCCACGCATGTGCATGAGGCACACCGGCAGGCCGGTATCCGCGGCTGCGTCCAGGGCGCCATCGCGCTCCAGGGCACGCACGTCGTTGATCAACCCTGCACCGAGGCGTGCCGATTCACGCATGACGGCTGGCGTGGAGGTATCGACCGAGATGACCACATCGAGGCGGCTGTTGATCGCCTCGACCATGGGAGCTACCCGCTCCAGCTCCTCGGTCACCGATACCGCGCGCGCACCCGGCCGCGTGGACTCTCCGCCGATGTCGATCAGCGTGGCACCTGCGGCAACCATAGCTTCGGCATGACGCAACGCCTCATCACGCTGGTTGAAGCGCCCGCCATCGGAGAAGGAATCAGGGGTGATATTGAGAATACCCATGACATGGGTACGCGACAAATCAAGAACCCGGTTGCCGCAAGGCAACCGGGTCGGGTACTGCACTGAGCTCATAGATGCCCTTAGTGTTGAGCCGCTGGACCGCCGATCGGCGATTCCGGGCGATCACCCTGGGCAGCTGGTTTGCCCGAAGCCGAGTCATCATCCCAGTCGCGCGGTTCGCGGGGGGTACGGCCAGCCATGATATCGTCAATCTGCTCGGCGTCGATGGTCTCGTACTTCATCAGCGCTTCGGCCATGGCATCGAGCTTGTCACGGTTGTCGGTGAGCAGCTGCTTGGCCGTGGCGTAGCACTGGTCGATGATGCTGCGCACTTCCGAGTCGATCAGCTTGGCGGTTTCGCCGGAAACGCTGGCGTGCTGGCTCGCAGCACTGCGACCCAGGAACACCTCACCTTCTTCCTCGGCGTACATCAGCGGCCCGAGTTTTTCGGAAAGGCCCCACTTGGTCACCATGTTGCGGGCGATCTGGCTGGCACGCATGATGTCGTTGGACGCACCGGTAGTGACGCCGTCGAAGCCCAAGGTCATTTCCTCGGCGATACGGCCGCCGTACAGCGAGCAGATCTGGCTGATCAGTGCGCGCTTGGACAGGCTGTAGCGGTCTTCTTCCGGCAGGAACATGGTCACGCCCAAGGCACGGCCACGCGGAATGATCGAAACCTTGTAGACCGGATCGTGCTCAGGCACCAGGCGACCGACAATGGCGTGGCCAGCCTCGTGGTAGGCAGTGTTCTGCTTTTCTTTCTCGGACATGACCATGGTCTTGCGCTCGGCGCCCATCATGATCTTGTCCTTGGCCAGTTCGAACTCTTTCATTTCGACCAGGCGCTTGTTGGCGCGCGCGGCAAACAGCGAGGCCTCGTTGACCAGGTTGGCCAGGTCCGCACCGGAGAAGCCAGGGGTACCACGGGCAATGACCGCCGGGTTGACGTTCTCGCCGACCGGCACCTTGCGCATGTGTACCTTGAGGATCTGTTCACGACCACGAATGTCCGGCAGGCCCACCACTACCTGACGGTCGAAGCGGCCGGGGCGCAGCAGCGCCGGGTCGAGCACGTCCGGACGGTTGGTAGCGGCGATGACGATGATGCCATCGTTCATCTCGAAGCCGTCCATCTCCACCAGCAACTGGTTGAGGGTTTGCTCACGTTCGTCGTGACCGCCACCCATGCCTGCGCCACGGTGCCGACCAACGGCGTCGATCTCGTCGATGAAGATGATGCACGGGGCGTGTTTCTTGGCCTGTTCGAACATGTCGCGCACACGGCTGGCACCGACACCGACGAACATTTCCACGAAGTCCGAACCGGAAATGGTGAAGAATGGCACCTTCGCTTCGCCGGCGATGGCCTTGGCAAGCAAGGTCTTACCGGTACCGGGCGGGCCGACCATCAGCACGCCGCGCGGGATACGACCGCCCAGGCGCTGGAACTTGCCCGGGTCGCGCAGGAACTCGACCAGCTCGCCGACTTCTTCCTTGGCTTCGTCGCAACCTGCAACGTCGGCCAGGGTGGTCTTGACCTGGTCTTCAGACAACAGGCGCGCCTTGCTCTTGCCGAAGCTCATCGGCCCGCCCTTGCCCCCCGCTCCGCCCTGCATCTGGCGCATGAAGAACATGAACACGGCGATGATCACCAGGATCGGGAAGCTCGCTACCAGCAGCTGTGTCCAGATGCTCTGCTGCTCAGGCTGCTTGCCTTCGATGATGACGTGATTGTCGACCAGGTCGCCAATCAGGCCGTTGTCGGTAATGGCCGGACGCACGGTCTTGAAATTGTCGCCATCGGCGCGCTTGCCGGTGATGATGTAGCCGTCGACGGTCACACGCTCGACCTTGCCATCCTTGACCTGCTGGATGAAGTCGGAATAGTTGAGGGTCTGCGGCTCGTTAGGGCTGGAGAAGTTGTTCATCACTGTCACCAGGACAGCTGCGATGATCAACCACAGGATCAGATTCTTTGCCATGTCGTTCAATTCGCTACCCTCTGAGGTCGGCGCACGACGCAGCCGTTCCTCGCATGATATTCATCGCCCTAACTTACTACATTACCTACGCAGCCGCAGGCACCGTCTGTAACCCTTTGTGAAAGCTAGACTACACGAAGTTCGGACGATCCTGACGCGGCGGCCGATTGGAAATAACTATCGGCGACCACGCTTCACGCCTTTCATGCCCCTTTGAAACCCCTGCCCAGCAGGTACTGCTCGCGGGAACGGTCACGCGACGACGACGGCTTGCGCATCTGTACCTTGTCGAACTTGCTGCGCACGTCCTTGAGGTACACGTCAAAACCTTCGCCCTGGAAAATCTTGATCAGGAAATCGCCGCCGGGCTTTAGCACGCGGGTTGCCAGATCGAGGGCCAGCTCGCAGAGGAACATGGCACGCGGCATGTCCACCGCAGGCGTACCACTCATATTGGGGGCCATGTCGGAAATCACAAGGTCTACGTGCGAATCGCCGACGGCCTCGAGAATGCGCTGCAGCACTTCATCCTGGGTGAAATCGCCCTGGATGAAGGTCACATCGGGGATCGAGTCCATCTCCAGGATGTCGGACGCGATCAGGCGGCCCTGGCCACCAATCAGACGACTGGTCACCTGCGACCAGCCACCAGGAGCAGCGCCGAGATCGATCACGCTCATACCTGGGCGGATCAGCCGGTCCTTTTCCTGGATCTCCAGCAGTTTGTAGCTCGCACGCGAGCGGTAGCCGTCCTTTTGTGCCTGTTTCACAAAAGGATCGTTGAAATGCTCTCGCAGCCAGTTTGCGCTGCTTTTGGAACGTTGTACCACGGGGCACCTCGATGATATGCGTCGTGATTGACTGGGCGGAGCCGGTGGCCCTCGGGTAAAATGCCGGTCAATTTTACAGAATCAGACGGAAAGGGTCAGATTATGCCGCTCAATAACGAGCAGAAGAAGCAATACAAGTCCATTGGTCATGACCTGAAGCCGGTCCTGATCGTCGCTGGCAACGGTTTGAATGAAGGCGTCATCGCCGAACTGGAGCGCGCCTTGGTCGACCATGAGCTGATCAAGGTCGAAATTCGCTCGGAAGACCGCGAAGAGCGCGCCAAGACCATTGCCGAACTGTGCAAGGCCGGCCGTGCCGAACTGGTGCAGACCATCGGCAAGAAAGCGCTGATCTACCGCAAGAACCCACAGCCGAACAAGCAACTGTCCAATATCCACCGTTACAAGTAACGGCAAAGGGGCTGCTGCGCAGCCCATCGCCGGCAAGCCAGCTCCCACAGGTACGGCGCATGGCCTGAATTCGATGCGGTCGGTGTGGGAGCCGGCTTGCCGGCAATGGGCCGCGAACCGGCCCCAGCGATCTCGAGCCGCTTAGCGGCGCACCTTGACCGGAACCGGCTGGGCCACCAGCACGATGCCGGAAAAGCCCAGCACCAGGAAACAGAGCAGCTGCCAACGCTCGCCAACGGAAATACCGTAGCGCAAGGTGTAATACCCCACGCAGGCACCGAAGCCGAGCAGCAGCATCTGGCCGCGGAACTGCCGCCACCAGGCCGACAGGCCGTCCACCCTTGCCAGCACTGCCAGCTGGGTCAACAAGCCAAGCAGCGCCACGCCGATCAACCAGCGGTCGATCTGCCCGGCGACATCCTGCACCAGCAGCGGCGCCAGGCCACTGACCTTGAGCGCGGGCACCAACCCCACGTGAAACACCCACAAGCCGCCGACCCAGAAAACCTGGGCCAGCTGCCAGAGGATCCCCTCGAGGGATGGCGCCCGCAGGCGCCGGTCAGATGTGCTTGACTTCGACAATCTCGTACTCGACCGTGCCGCTAGGCGTCTTGACGACGACAGTATCACCTTCTTCCTTGCCGATGATGGCACGGGCAATCGGCGCTCCGCTCGAGAGCTTGCCCTGTTTCACGTCGGCTTCATCCTCGCCGACGATCTGATAGGACACCTCTTCATCGGTTTCGGTGTTGGCCAGTACCACGGTGGTACCGAAAATCACCTTGCCGGTGTGAGGGATGGTGGTCACGTCGATCACCACCGAGTTCTGCAGACGACCTTCGATATCGCGGATACGGGCCTCGACCATGCCCTGCTCTTCACGAGCAGCGTGGTATTCGGCATTTTCCTTCAGGTCACCCAGTTCGCGCGCTTCACCAATGGCCTGGCTCAGGCGCGGGCGCTCGGTCTTGCTCAGGAAGAGCAGCTCCTCTTCCAGGGCGCGAGCGCCCTGGACGGTCATCGGGTACTTGGTAATGCTCATGCTTTCAGTCCTGCATGCAGATCCTGCAGGCGACGAACGGTCTTTTCCGGACCAAATTTCAGCGCCTCGCAGATGGCTTCACCGGCCGCAATGGTGGTGGTGCAGTAAATTTTGTGCTGCAGCGCATTGCGACGAATCGAGTAGGAATCGGCGATCGACTGGCGGCCTTCGGTGGTGTTGATGATCAGCGACACCTCGTCGTTCTTGATCATGTCGACCACGTGCGGGCGACCCTCGGTCACCTTGTTCACGCGGCGCACTTTAAGGCCGGCCGCCTCGATAACCTTGGCGGTGCCGGCAGTGGCGACCACTTCGAAGCCCAGGGCAATCAGGTCGCGGGCAACGCCAGCCACTTGCGGCTTGTCGTCGTCACGCACGCTGATGAATGCGGTACCGCCGGTCGGCAGTACTTCGCTGGCACCCATCTGGGCTTTGGCGAAGGCTTCACCGAAGCTGTCACCGACACCCATGACTTCACCGGTCGATTTCATCTCAGGGCCGAGGATCGGGTCAACCCCCGGGAACTTGGCGAACGGGAAGACGGCTTCCTTGACGCTGTAGAAGTTAGGGATGATTTCCTGGGTGAAGCCCAGCTCTTTCAGGGTTTTGCCGGCCATGACGCGGGCCGCGATCATCGCCAGGGAGGTGCCGATGCACTTGGAGACGAACGGCACGGTACGCGAAGCGCGCGGGTTGACTTCGATGACGTAGATCTTGTCGCCCTGCAGGGCCAGCTGCACGTTCATCAGGCCGACCACGCCCAGTTCCAGGGCCATTTTCTTGACCTGTACGCGGACTTCGTCCTGCACTTCCTTGCTCAGCGAGTAAGGTGGCAGCGAGCACGCCGAGTCACCGGAGTGAACGCCGGCTTGCTCGATGTGCTGCATGATGGCGCCGATCACCACATCGGTGCCGTCGCACACCGCATCCACGTCCATCTCGATGGCGCAGTTGAGGAAGTGGTCGAGCAGTACAGGGCTGTCGTTGGACACCTGCACGGCTTCGCGCAGGTAGCGCTTGAGCTCGTCCAGCTCGTAGACGATTTCCATGGCACGGCCGCCCAGTACGTAGGACGGGCGCACTACCAGCGGATAGCCGATGCCGCCAGCAGCGCTGATGGCTTCTTCTTCGCTGCGCACGGTGGCATTTGGCGGCTGCAGCAGGTTCAGGCGCTGAACCATCTGCTGGAAGCGCTCGCGGTCTTCAGCGCGGTCGATGGCATCCGGGCTGGTACCGATGATCGGTACGCCGGCTTCTTCCAGGGCGCGGGCCAGTTTCAGCGGGGTCTGGCCACCGTAGTGGACGATCACGCCTTTCGGCTTCTCGACACGGCACACTTCCAGCACGTCTTCCAGGGTCAGCGGCTCGAAGTACAGGCGGTCGGATGTGTCGTAGTCGGTGGAGACGGTTTCCGGGTTGCAGTTGACCATGATGGTCTCGTAACCGTCTTCACGCAGCGCCAGTGCGGCGTGTACGCAGCAGTAGTCGAACTCGATACCCTGGCCGATACGGTTAGGGCCGCCACCCAGGATCATGATCTTGTCGCGGGTCGACGGGTTGGCCTCGCACTCTTCCTCATAGGTGGAGTACAGGTAGGCGGTGTCGGTAGCGAATTCAGCAGCGCAGGTGTCGACGCGCTTGTACACCGGGAACACTTCCAGCTTGTGGCGGTGACGGCGCAGGTTCTTGTCGGTGATACCCAACAGCTTGGCCAGGCGCTGGTCAGAGAAGCCCTTGCGCTTGAGGCGCAGCATGTAGTCCTTGTCGATCGACGACAGGGCCAGGGTCTTGACCTTCTCTTCTTCCTTGATCAGGTCTTCCATCTGCACCAGGAACCACATGTCGATGCCGGTCAGGTCGAAGATCTGCTCGCAGGTCATGCCGGCACGCATGGCGTCAGCCACGTACCAGATACGCTCGGCGCCCGGTACGGTCAGCTCGCGCTTGAGGATGCTGCTGGCTTCGGGGTTGGCCAGGTCGACTTTCGGGTCGAGGCCGCAGGCGCCGACTTCCAGGCCGCGCAGAGCTTTCTGCAGAGACTCCTGGAAGGTACGGCCGATGGCCATGACTTCACCCACGGACTTCATCTGGGTGGTCAGGCGGGCGTCGGCTTTCGGGAATTTCTCGAAGGCGAAGCGCGGCAGCTTGGTGACGACGTAGTCGATCGACGGCTCGAAGGACGCCGGGGTGCGGCCGCCGGTGATGTCGTTCTGCAGTTCGTCGAGGGTGTAGCCGACAGCCAGCTTGGCAGCGATCTTGGCGATCGGGAAGCCAGTGGCCTTGGAGGCCAGCGCCGAGGAACGCGAAACGCGCGGGTTCATCTCGATCACGACCATGCGGCCTGTGTTCGGGCAGATACCGAACTGCACGTTGGAACCGCCGGTTTCAACACCGATTTCACGCAGCACCGCCAGGGAGGCGTTGCGCATGATCTGGTATTCCTTGTCAGTCAGGGTCTGTGCCGGGGCGACAGTGATCGAGTCACCGGTGTGCACGCCCATCGGATCGAAGTTCTCGATCGAGCAGACGATGATGCAGTTGTCCTTCTTGTCGCGGACAACCTCCATCTCGTATTCCTTCCAGCCGATCAGCGATTCGTCGATCAGCAGTTCCTTGGTCGGCGACAGGTCCAGGCCACGGGCGCAGATTTCTTCGAATTCTTCACGGTTGTAGGCGATACCACCACCGGTGCCGCCCATGGTGAACGATGGACGGATGATGCACGGGAAGCCCAGGCGCTCGAGGACGGCGTTGGCTTCTTCCATGCTGTGGGCGATACCGGAGCGCGGGCACTCCAGGCCGATGTCTTTCATGGCCTTGTCGAAGCGCGAGCGGTCTTCGGCCTTGTCGATGGTGTCGGCATTGGCACCGATCATTTCCACGCCGAACTTTTCCAGAACGCCGTGGCGCTCCAGGTCCAGGGCGCAGTTCAGTGCAGTCTGGCCACCCATGGTCGGCAGCAGTGCGTCCGGGCGCTCTTTCTCGATGATCTTGGCCACCGACTGCCACTTGATCGGCTCGATGTAGGTGGCGTCGGCCATGGCCGGGTCGGTCATGATGGTGGCTGGGTTGGAGTTCACCAGGATGACGCGGAAACCTTCCTCGCGCAGGGCTTTACAGGCCTGGG
The DNA here is from genome assembly GCF_013305685.1 of Pseudomonas sp. 13159349. NCBI lineage: Bacteria > Pseudomonadati > Pseudomonadota > Gammaproteobacteria > Pseudomonadales > Pseudomonadaceae > Pseudomonas > Pseudomonas sp. 13159349. The sequence goes on from NZ_CP045553.1 coordinate 5,150,015, forward strand.
CGCCGGAGTAGTCGAATTCGCAGGCCTGGCCGATCACGATCGGGCCAGCGCCGAGAATCAGGATGCTTTTGATATCTGTACGTTTTGGCATGGTTGTCACTCAAATCCGGGGTCAGTCGGCAAGCCGCTTTGAACAATCTGGGTCAGGCGCTTCCGGGCGCGGCGCAAGCCGGCCCGGGGCCTTGAAGCAGGATGCTCAGCGGCGCTTGGCCATGGCATCGATGAAACGATCGAACAGTGGCGCGACGTCGGTCGGGCCTGGGCTCGCTTCAGGGTGGCCCTGGAAGCTGAAGGCGCTCTTGTCGGTACGCTCGATACCCTGCAGGGTGCCGTCGAACAGCGACTTGTGGATGGCGCGGACGTTGCCCGGCAGGGTGGCCTCGTCAACGGCAAAGCCGTGGTTCTGGCTGGTGATCATGACCACACCGGTGTCCAGATCCTGGACCGGGTGGTTGGCACCGTGGTGGCCATGACCCATTTTCACGGTCTTGGCGCCAGAAGCCAGGGCCAGCAGCTGGTGGCCCAGGCAGATACCGAATACCGGGATCTCGGTCTCGAGGATTTCCTTGATCGCCTGGATGGCGTAGTCGCAAGGCTCGGGGTCACCAGGGCCGTTGGACAGGAACACGCCGTCCGGGTTGAGTGCCAGCACTTCGCTGGCCGGAGTCTGGGCCGGCACCACGGTCACGCGGCAGCCACGGGCAACCAGCATGCGCAGGATGTTCAGCTTGACGCCGTAGTCGAAGGCGACCACGTGGTAAGGCAGGTCAGCGGCTTCGATGGTCGGGTGGCTGTCGGTCTTCAGTTCCCACACGCTGGAGCGCCACTCGTAGCGTTCCTTGGTGGAAACGACCTTGGCCAGGTCCATGCCCTTCAGACCCGGGAAAGCGCGGGCAGCGGCGATGGCGGCTTCTTCGCTGATGTTGTCACCGGCGAGGATGCAACCGTTCTGAGCGCCCTTTTCACGCAGGATTCGGGTCAGGCGACGGGTGTCGATGCCGGCGATGGCGACGACGTTGTTGGCCTTGAGGTACTCAGGCAGCGACTGGGTGTTACGCCAGTTGCTGGCCAGCAGCGGCAGGTCACGAATGACCAGGCCAGCGGACCAGACGCGGTTCGACTCGGCGTCTTCCGGGGTAGTACCGGTATTGCCGATGTGCGGGTAGGTCAGGGTAACGATTTGCTGCGCATAGGAAGGGTCTGTAAGGATTTCCTGGTAGCCGGTCATAGCGGTGTTGAATACCACCTCACCAACGGTCTGACCGTCGGCACCGATAGCTTCACCGCGGAAAATACTGCCGTCGGCAAGGGCGAGTATGGCTGGCTTTGTCAAGAAGACCTCCCGTAAATCAAGCATGAAAGGGCGATCGCAGGTTGCAAAAAAGCGGAGTGACGTATGGACACGTCACCCCGCTTTCATGTGCTGAATTCAATTCGCTGCGCGCTTTTAGTGGACACACTAAAGCTGTAGCTTACAGAAAAGTGCGTTTTCGGTCTACCGCGGATGTGCCTCTAAAACACATCAATGCGACAGGCTGACATCTGTGCTGGCTTCATTCGCGGGTAACCCCGCGAAGAAGCCAGCACGGCTCCAACTGCTTAACGCAGCTCGAGCACATCCTGCATGTCATACAGGCCAGGCTCACGCCCGTCCAGCCACAGCGCCGCACGTACGGCACCCTTGGCGAAGGTCATGCGGCTGGAAGCCTTGTGGGTGATCTCCACGCGCTCGCCTTCGGCTGCGAACAGCACGGTATGGTCACCCACCACATCTCCAGCACGCACGGTGGCGAAGCCGATGGTCTGACGCTCACGTGCACCGGTCTGCCCTTCACGGCCATACACGGCCACTTCCTGCAGGTTGCGACCCAGCGCCTGGGCAACCACTTCACCCATGCGCAGCGCGGTGCCCGACGGCGCATCGACCTTGTGCCGGTGGTGCGCTTCGAGGATTTCGATATCCACATCGTCACCCAGCACGCGCGCTGCGGTATCCAGCAGCTTAAGGCACAGGTTGACGCCGACGCTGAAGTTGGCGGCAAAAACGATCGGGATTTCCTTGCCAGCCTCGGCCAGCAGCTGCTTCTCTTCCGGCGTGAAGCCAGTAGTACCAATGACCATGGCCTTGCCCGCCTTGCGGCAGAACGCCAGGTTCTTCAGGGTCACCGAAGGGTGAGTGAAATCGATCAGCACGTCGAACTCGTCGACCACCTTGGACAAGTCGTCGGAAATCGGCACACCAATACGACCCAAGGCCGCCAACTCACCAGCATCAGCCCCAACCAGCGAGCTGTCCGGGCGGTCTATCGCCGCCGTCAGGCCCGCCTGGGGGGCCTGTTGCTGCACGGCCTCGACGAGGGTCTTGCCCATCCGCCCTGCCGCACCCATCACTGCAATACGTCGCATAGCCATTTCCTTGTCAGAGATCGCCGAAGAAGCGCTTCACGCCATCGAACCAGCCACTGGCCTTGGGCGAGTGAGAGCTATCGCCTTCCAGCGAATCACGCAGCTCTTCGAGCAACTCGCGCTGACGACGACTGAGATTGACCGGGGTTTCCACCGCCACACGACACAGCAGGTCGCCCGCACCACCACCGCGCACCGGGGCAACACCCTTGCCGCGCAGGCGGAACTGCTTGCCGGTCTGGGTACCCTCCGGGATCTTCAGCTTCACCCGACCATCGAGGGTCGGCACCTCCAGTTCGCCACCCAAGGCAGCATCGGTGTAGCTGATTGGCACTTCGCAGTACAGGTGCTTGCCATCACGCTGGAAGATCTCGTGCTCACGCACGTTGATCACTACATACAGATCGCCGGTCGGGCCACCATGGGTACCAGCCTCGCCCTCGCCCGAGAGGCGGATGCGGTCGCCAGTATCGACACCTGCCGGCACCTTGACCGACAGCGTCTTGTATTCCTCGACACGGCCTTCGCCGTGGCACGAGGTGCAGGGGTCGGTAATGATCTTGCCCTGGCCATGGCAGCGCGGGCAGGTCTGCTGTACCGAGAAGAAGCCCTGTTGCATGCGCACCTGGCCGATACCGCCACAAGTCGGGCAGGTGGACGGGGTCGAGCCCTTCTTGGCACCGGAGCCGTCGCACGGCTGGCAGTTGACCAGCGTGGGCACACGGATGCTGACCGTGGTGCCACGTACCGCTTCTTCCAGGTTCAGTTCCAGTGTGTAGCGCAGGTCACTGCCGCGCTGGGCACCACCACGCGAGCCGCCGCGGCCACCCCCGAAGAAGTCGCTGAACACATCGCCGAAGATGTCGGAGAAGTTGGCACCACCGAAACCTGCGCCACCACCACCCATGCTCGGGTCCACACCCGCATGACCGTACTGGTCGAACGCAGCACGCTTGCTGGCGTCAGACAGCACTTCGTAGGCCTCGTTGGCCTCCTTGAACTTGTCTTCCGACTCTTTGTCGCCTGGGTTGCGGTCCGGATGGTACTTCATCGCCAGGCGACGGTAAGCCTTCTTGAGGTCTGATTCGCTGGCGCCGCGCTCGACACCCAATACCTCATAATAATCACGCTTGGACATAGGTCATTTGCACCTTGTTGGGCGTCTGGCATCTACGCCGCGCCATCAGCACCCGCCCTTTGCCCACCAGGGCCACCGACAGATGCTGTAAAAATTCTCGAATTCCAGATACGCCAACGCGGGAGCAAGCCCCCGCGCGGCGACATCCTACCAGCTCACCACCAAACGGCAGTGAACTGGCCGACAACATGCAGGGATTACTGCTTGTTGTTGTCTTTCACTTCTTCGAACTCAGCGTCAACCACGTCATCGTGCTTGGCTTCCGGCTCGGCCTGCTGTGCGCCGCCCTGAGGCTGTTCGGCCGACTGCTCGGCGTACATCTTCTGGGCAACCGGCGCCGAAACCTTGGACAGCTCCTCGACCTTGGCGTCGATGGCAGCCTTGTCGTCGCCTTTGACAGCGGCTTCCAGGGCAACAACGGCAGCCTCGATGGCGGCTTTCTCTTCAGCGGTAACCTTGTCACCAGCGTCAGCGACCATCTTGCGGGTCGAGTGAACCAGCGCATCACCCTGGTTACGGGCAGCGGCCAGCTCTTCGAACTTGCGGTCTTCCTCAGCGTTGGCCTCGGCGTCACGCACCATGCGCTCGATCTCTTCGTCCGACAGGCCGGAGTTGGCCTTGATCACGATCGACTGCGACTTGCCGGTAGCCTTGTCCTTGGCACTGACGTGCAGGATGCCGTTGGCGTCGATGTCGAAGGTTACTTCGATCTGCGGAACGCCACGTGGAGCCGGCGGAATGTCAGCCAGGTCGAACTTGCCCAGCGACTTGTTCTGTGCAGCCTGCTTGCGCTCACCCTGCAGCACGTGAATGGTCACGGCACCCTGGTTGTCGTCGGCAGTCGAGAACACCTGCGACTTCTTGGTCGGGATGGTGGTGTTCTTCTCGATCAGCGAAGTCATCACGCCACCCATGGTTTCGATACCAAGGGTCAGCGGGCTGACGTCCAGCAGCAGTACGTCCTTGACGTCACCAGCCAGCACCGCGCCCTGGATGGCAGCACCCATGGCCACGGCTTCGTCCGGGTTGACGTCCTTGCGCGCTTCTTTACCGAAGAAGTCGGCAACGGCTTTCTGCACCAGCGGCATACGGGTCTGGCCACCGACCAGGATCACGTCGTCGATCTTGCTTGCATCGATACCGGCGTCCTTCAGGGCGATACGGCAAGGCTCGATGGTACGGGCAACCAGGTCTTCGACCAGCGATTCCAGCTTGGCGCGGGAAATCTTCACGTTCAGGTGCTTCGGACCGGTAGCGTCTGCAGTGATGTACGGCAGGTTTACGTCGGTCGACTGAGCGGAGGACAGTTCGATCTTGGCCTTTTCAGCGGCTTCTTTCAGACGCTGCAGTGCCAGCGGATCGTTCTTCAGGTCCATGCCGGACTCTTTCTTGAACTCGTCGACGAGGTAGTCGATCAGGCGCATGTCGAAGTCTTCGCCACCCAGGAAGGTGTCGCCGTTGGTAGCCAGTACTTCGAACTGGTGCTCACCGTCGACTTCGGCAATCTCGATGACCGAAACGTCGAAGGTACCACCACCCAGGTCATAAACGATGACGGTGTGGTCGCCCTTGGCCTTGTCCATGCCGTAAGCCAGTGCAGCGGCAGTCGGCTCGTTGATGATGCGTTTTACATCCAGACCAGCGATGCGACCGGCATCCTTGGTGGCCTGACGCTGACTGTCATTGAAGTAGGCCGGAACGGTGATGACCGCTTCGGTAACTGGCTCGCCGAGGTAGTCTTCGGCGGTTTTCTTCATTTTCTTCAGGACTTCGGCGCTGATCTGCGGCGGAGCCATGTCCTTGCCACTGGCCTGTACCCAGGCGTCGCCATTGCTGGCCTTGACGATCTTGTAAGGCACCAGCTTGATGTCTTTCTGTACAACATCTTCTTCGAAGCGGCGGCCGATCAGGCGCTTCACTGCGAACAGAGTGTTGTGCGGGTTGGTGACCGCCTGACGCTTGGCCGACTGACCAACCAGGATTTCGCCGTCATTGGCGTAGGCCACGATCGAAGGGGTGGTACGCGCACCTTCGGCGTTTTCGATGACCTTGACGTTACCGTTTTCCAGAACAGAGACGCACGAGTTGGTGGTCCCCAGGTCGATACCGATGATTTTACCCATGTTAACTCTCCCGAAACTTGAATTTGGTAGCAGCGACTACTTTGGCCAACTGCGGTAATACTTGAAGGCTTGACACCTAGATGGGGATGCCCGGATGGATTTCAAGCCTTTTCATTGATCGAGGGTTGCGCCGCGCTTGGCGCCTTGCTGACCACCACCATGGCGGGGCGCAGCAGACGACCGTTGAGCAGATAGCCCTTCTGGAACACGTTCAGCACGCTGTTCGGCTCCACTTCGGCGTTTTCCTGCATGGCCATGGCCTGGTGGTGCTCTGGGTTGAACGGCTGGCCGTGCGGGTCGACTGCTTCGAGGTTGTAGCGCTTGAGAGTGTCCTGGAACATCTTCAGGGTCAGCTCGACACCCTCGCGGATCTGCTTGACGTGCTCATCGTCGGCACTGGAGTGCGCCAGGGCCAGTTCCAGGCTGTCGATCACCGGCAGCAGGTCGCCCGAGAACTTCTCGAGGGCAAACTTGTGGGCTTTCTCGACATCCTGCTCGGCACGACGACGAGCGTTCTGCACGTCGGCAACGGCGCGCAGCGCCTGGTCCTTGGCGGCGGCCAGCTGCTCCTCGAGTTCCAGGACGCGGGCATCGGCAGCATTACCTGCACCGGTCTCTTCGACGTTAAGGTCTTTCTCGTTCAGCTGTTCGTCAGCCATGGGGTCTCTCCTGCGCAATTTTGTGGACTGCGAGCCAGGCTCGCCTTTGATGTCGGCTATATGGGGCCGGAAAAACCAGCTTCAAGGGGCAAGGTCGTTTTCCCGGCTGCAACAGAATCTGCCAAGGGGCATTGGCAGGCCCGAAAAAAGTACTGTATAAATAACCAGACCTGACTTTCGGGAGCCGCCCCATGCTGGTGCACCTGTCCATTCACAACTACGCCATCGTCGAGCACCTCGACCTCGAGATCGCCCGAGGCATGTCCGTCATCACCGGTGAGACCGGTGCAGGCAAATCGATCATGCTCGATGCCCTCGGTCTGGCCCTGGGCGACCGGGCCGACAGTGGCGTGGTGCGCCCCGGCACGGACAAGGCAGACATCCTCGCCACCTTCGACCTGGTGGACATCCCCGAGGCGCATGCCTGGCTGGCCGAGCGTGACCTGGACAACGACGGCCTGTGCATCCTGCGCCGGGTGATCACCGCCGAAGGCCGCAGCCGCGGCTACATCAATGGCACGCCCTGCCCGCTCGGCGACCTCAAGGCGCTGGGCGAGTTGCTGATCGATATCCACAGCCAGCACGAGCACCAGTCACTACTCAAGACCGACACCCACCGCCGCCTGCTCGACGAGTACGCCGGCGCCGTCGACCTGGCCCGCCAGGTACAGCTGGCAGCCAAGCGCTGGAACCAGACCCGTCTGGAACTGGAGCGCCTGTCCAACTCCGGCGATGAGCAGCGCGCCCGCCATCAGCTGCTGAGCTATCAGCTGGAGGAACTGGACAACCTCGGCCTGGGCGAACACGAGCTGGAGCAGTTGGAGCAGGAACACAAGAACCTGACCAGCGCCGAAGCCCTGTTCGGCATCTGCCGCCAGGTCATCGACCAGTGCAGCGAGAGCGATTCGGGCAATGTGCTCAGCGCCCTCACCTCCAGCCTCAACCGCCTGGGTGCCGCCACCAACTCGCCAAAGGCACTGGGCGAAGCAGCCAACCTGATCGCCAGTGCGCAGATCCAGGTCGAAGAAGCCGTGGGCGAGCTCAACCGTTTTCTCGACAACTTCGACGCCGACCCCATGCGCCTGCAGGCACTGGAAGAACGCCTCGACACTATCTATACGCTGGCGCGCAAACACCGTGTGCACCCCACCGAACTGCCCCACCTGCAACAGCAGCTGATGGAAGAGCTGGAGGGCCTGAACGCCAGTGACGAGTCGATCGAGCGGTTGGGTGAAGAGCTGGCCGCCTTCGCCCAACACTATAAAGAGAAGGCTCGCGAGCTCAGCGCACTACGCCAACAGGCTGCCCAGCAGCTGGCAGTGGCCGTCGAGCAGGAGATCCAGCGCCTGGGCATGCCCGGCGGGCGCTTCTGCATCGCACTTACCCCCAATGAGGGAGCAGACCTTTCGCCTCATGGCCTGGAGCAGATCGAGCTACTGGTCAGCGCCAACCCTGGCCAACCGCTCAAGGGCCTGGCCAAGGTGGCTTCAGGTGGCGAACTGTCCCGCATCAGCCTGGCGATCCAGGTGATTACCGCGCAGACCTCACGCATTCCAACCCTGGTGTTCGACGAAGTCGACGTCGGTATCGGCGGGCCTACTGCCGAAATCGTCGGCCAATTGCTGCGCCGCCTGGGCGAGCGAGGCCAGGTGCTGACCGTAACCCACCTGCCGCAAGTAGCAGCACAAGGTCATCACCACCTGTTCGTACACAAGGTGCGCAATAGCGACACTACCCACACCGCCGTGGCCAATCTGGGCAAGCGCGAGCGGGTCGAGGAAGTGGCGAGGATGCTGGGCGGCATAGACCTGACCAAGGAATCCCTGGCGCATGCGCGCAAGATGGTGGTAAGCGGCAAGGCCTGACACTCCCTGTAGGAGCGGCCTTGTGTCGCGAAAGGGCCGCAAAGCGGCCCCGGCAATCTATGCTGCGAAGCTGAAAACCTGGGGCCGCTGCGCAGCCCTTTCGCGACACAAGGCCGCTCCTACAAGGCCCATCGCCGCGCTCAAGATCCCCGAAAGCACAAAGGCGACCCGAAGGTCGCCTTTGTCATTCATAACGATAAAAATCGTTACTTCTTTTTACGTACGTACAGGACCAGATTGTGGTCCACCAGCTCGTAGCCATGCTCGGCCACGATTTCGCGCTGGCGTTTCTCGATCTCGGCATCCATGAACTCGATGACTTCACTGGTCTCCACGTTGACCATATGGTCGTGGTGACCGCCATCGGCCAGTTCGAACACCGCATGACCGCCGTCGAAGTTGTGGCGAACCACCAGACCAGCCGCTTCGAACTGGGTCAGTACGCGGTAGACGGTGGCCAGGCCCACGTCCTCGCCAGCCTCCATCAGCGCCTTGTAGACATCCTCGGCGCTCATGTGACGCTGCTCGGTAGAGTCGAGCATCTGAAGGATCTTGACTCGAGGCAGGGTCACCTTGAGACCGGCTTTGCGCAATTCGCTATTTTCAACCATGGTCAGCTTTCTCGCCGATGCTGCTTCGCAGCTTCTCTTAATACGGGTATGATCGGGGTTTACGTTGTCCAGCCAAGATAGTGGAAGTCGCCCACCGATGCAAAACACCAAGCTCTTGCTAACCAGCCTCACCCTAGTGGGACTGCTCGCACTCGCCGGTTGCTCGTTTCCCGGGGTTTACAAAATCGACATCCAGCAGGGCAATGTCGTTACGCAAGACATGATAGACCAATTGCGCCCCGGAATGACCCGCCGGCAAGTAAGGTTTATCATGGGTAACCCGCTAATCCAGGACACCTTCAACACCAACCGTTGGGATTACCTGTACAGCCTGCAGCCAGGCGGCGGCAAACGCCAGCAAGAACGCATGAGCGTGTTCTTCAACGAAAGCGACCAGTTGGTGAGCCTGTCCGGCGACTTCATGCCAGGAGTCAGCCGCGACCAGGAAATCCTCGGCGGCAGCAGCGACACCACGGTCAGCCCGGCCAACCAGCCAGAGCAGCCAACCGCGCAGCCTGAAGAAAAACCGGCCAAGCCAGGTTCGGTGGAAGAATCCATCCAGCGCGAAATCGACACCATCGAGACCACCCCGGTCCCGACTCCGGCTCCGCTGGAAACCTCGCCTCAATAAGCGGCGAGCAGATACAAAAAAGCCCGGACCTGGTCCGGGCTTTTTGTTGCCGCAGTTTCAGTCAGGCATTCAGTTGCTTGGCACGCTGGCAAAACGCATCCACCAGCGTATTTGCCGCCTGGTTGAACAGCGGCCCCAAAGTCGCGCGCACCAGCGGGCCAGCATAGTCGAACGAAAGGTCCAGGCTGATCTTGCAGGCCTTTTCACCCAGCGGCTTGAACACCCAAAGGCCATGCAACTGGGTGAACGGCCCCTCCTCCAGGTTCATCTCGATAGACTGCCCAGGCACCAGTACATTGCGCGTGACGAAGTGCTGGCTCATGCCGCCCTTGGCCACTTCGAGCTTGGCACGCATGTGCGTGTCGCTGGCTTCGATCACCGTCGAGGCCGAGCACCAAGGCAGAAACTGCGGATAGCTGGCCACATCGTTGACCAGATCGTAGAGCGCCTGGGCGGGATACGGCAGCAGGGCGGAACGTTGAATATGGGTAGTCATCCAGGCATCACTTCCAAGGCTGGGTGGCGGCGCTTCGCAGCGTGCCGAAAACAGGTTCTGTCGCAAAGACAGGGGCTGTATTGTCCGGCATTCATTGCAGTGGCTCAAGCACACCGAAATCCCATAGCCGACGACGCGGCGACTGCCTATAATGCCGCCCCTATGGCTAAACAAAAGAAACATCCGACCGGGACCATCGCGCAGAACAAGAAGGCGCGACACGATTACTTCATCGAACACAAGTTCGAGGCCGGGCTGGTCCTGTCCGGCTGGGAAGTAAAAAGCCTGCGAGCCGGCAAGGCGCACCTGACTGACAGCTACGTGCTGCTGAAGGACGGTGAGGCCTGGCTGTTCGGCAGCCACATCACCCCGCTGACCACGGCCAGCACCCACGTCATAGCCGACCCCATCCGCACTCGCAAGCTGCTGCTGAACAAGCGCGAGCTCGAGCGCCTGGAAGCGGCCGTGGCGCAAAAAGGCTACACCTGCGTGGCCCTGGCGCTGTACTGGAGCAAGCACCTGATCAAGTGCGAAATCGCACTCGGCAAGGGCAAGAAGGAATTCGACAAGCGCGATACCATGCGCGAGCGCGATTCCAACCGCGAGCTGCAGCGGGCTGTGCGGAACAAGGGCAAGGAAGAGTAATACCTCTTCTTCAGCCTGCTCCGGCCTCTTCGCGGGCTCGCCCGCTCCCACAGGTATCGCGCCGCCTTCGGGTCCGGCGCATATCCTGTGGAAGCGGGCAAGCCCGCGAAGAATCCAACACCGATCTCAACGCCCGCTACGCCGCTCCGCCCGCGCCACTCGCTGCGCTTCTTCATGCGCCTCTTCCAGCACCTCCTGCACATACAGAATGTGCCGGCTGGACACTTCCCGCGCATCCTCCGCCCTGCCCTCGACTATCGCCAGGTACAGCTCCCGGTGCTGGCTGATCAGCATGTCCCGGGTCTCGGTCCGTTGCTGGTACATGCCGCCGATGTTGGTCACCACGTTGCGCTTGAGCAGGTCGAACAAGCCCCGAATGGTGTGCAGCAACACGGCATTATGGCTAGCCTCGGCAATCGCCAGGTGGAAGCGCGCATCGGCCGCGCCTTCCTCCGCCCGGGTCACTTCGTCGGCCCTGGCATAGCAGTCCTGCAGCGCATCGAAGGCCGCCTTGAGGCGCGCCCGGTCCGGCTGGGTGGCGCGCTGGGCCGCGTAGTAGGCGCAGGACGCCTCCAGGGTATGGCGGAATTCGAGCAGGTCACGCTGCGCCTCGGCACTGTGCTCAAGCAGTTGCAGCAATGGGTCGCTGAAAGTGGACCCCAGAGACTCGGCGACAAAATTGCCCCCACCCTGGCGGCTGACCAGCAGCCCCTTGGCCACCAGCTTCTGGATCGCCTCACGCAGTGATGGGCGGGACACGCCGAACTGCTCGGCAAGGACGCGCTCGGCCGGCAGCCGCTGACCCGAGGTCAGCGTACCTTCCAGAATCATCCCTTCCAACCGATCGACGATGTCGTCGGACAGGCGCCGTTGGCGGACCTGATCAAAAACCATCACATGCTCTCCACAAACCCCCGGCAGATTTCAGGGGGCGCCTATTCTCGCCGATCCGGGCCTTGCAAACACCCACCAGCCGACGATTTTCCCCGCCCATCAGATGCCCACTCATCGGCACACGACCAAAGTTTTGCACGGGACAAATTGACACACCCACGAAGACGCTTTTAACCTAGCGCCCAGCCATTGTAAATTGGTCTTACCAATTATCCAATGCCAGTGCCTGACCAACAACAATTAGGGGCCACCCCATATGCAAACCTGGCAACAAATCTATAGTCCGCTTGGTAGTCTTGGCCTGTCCGCACTGGCGGCGGTCATCCCCATCGTCTTCTTCTTCCTTGCCCTCGCGGTGTTCCGCCTCAAAGGCCACGTGGCCGGCAGCATCACCCTCGCATTGTCGATCCTGGTGGCGATCTTCGCCTTCCAGATGCCTGTCGACATGGCATTCGCCGCTGCAGGTTATGGCTTCCTCTACGGCCTCTGGCCGATTGCCTGGATCATCGTTGCCGCGGTGTTCCTGTACAAACTCACGGTCAAGAGCGGCCAGTTCGAAGTGATCCGCAGTTCGGTGCTGTCGATTACCGACGACCAGCGCCTGCAAGTGCTGCTGATCGGTTTCTGCTTCGGTGCGTTCCTGGAAGGTGCGGCGGGCTTTGGTGCACCGGTGGCAATCACTGCCGCGCTGCTGGTGGGCCTGGGCTTCAACCCGCTGTACGCCGCCGGCCTGTGCCTGATCGCCAACACCGCGCCAGTGGCCTTTGGCGCCTTGGGCATCCCGATCATCGTGGCCGGCCAGGTCACCGGTATCGACGCCTTCCACATTGGCGCCATGACCGGTCGCCAGCTGCCGCTGCTGTCGCTGTTCGTACCGTTCTGGCTGGTATTCATGATGGACGGCCTGCGTGGCGTGAAGGAAACCTGGCCTGCCGCCCTGGTCGCCGGCCTGAGCTTCGCCGTCACCCAGTACTTCACCTCGAACTTCATCGGCCCGGAGCTTCCGGACATCACCTCGGCCCTGGCCAGCCTGATCGCCCTGACCCTGTTCCTGAAAGTCTGGCAGCCAAAGCGTTCGTTCGCCGAAGCCAAGGGCAGCGTCGGTGCCGCCGTGGTCCAGCCAAGCGGCAGCCAACCAAGCCCCTACAGCTTTGGCGAGATCTTCAAGGCCTGGTCGCCGTTCCTGATCCTCACCGTGCTGGTCACCATCTGGACCCTGAAACCGTTCAAGGCGGCCTTCGCCCCGGGCGGCGCGATGTACAACTTCGTGTTCAACTTCGCCATCCCGCACCTCGACCAACTGGTGATCAAGACCGCACCGATCGTCGCCGCGCCAACCGCCATGCCAGCGGTGTTCAAGCTCGACCCGATCTCTGCCACCGGCACCGCGATCTTCCTCTCGGCGCTGATCTCCATGGCCGTGCTGAAGATCAACTTCAAAACTGGTCTGACCACTTTCAAGGAAACCTTCTGGGAGCTGCGCTGGCCAATCCTGTCGATCGGCATGGTGCTGGCCTTCGCCTTCGTCACCAACTACTCGGGCATGTCCTCGACCATGGCCCTGGTGCTGGCCGGTACCGGTGCCGCGTTCCCGTTCTTCTCGCCGTTCCTCGGCTGGCTGGGTGTGTTCCTGACCGGTTCCGACACCTCGTCCAACGCCCTGTTCAGCTCGCTGCAGGCCACCACCGCGCACCAGATCGGGGTCAACGACACTTTGCTGGTAGCAGCCAACACCAGCGGCGGCGTGACCGGCAAGATGATCTCGCCGCAGTCGATCGCCGTGGCTTGCGCCGCCACCGGCCTGGTTGGCAAGGAATCCGACCTGTTCCGCTTCACCGTCAAGCACAGCCTGTTCTTCGCCACCATCGTCGGCCTGATCACTCTGATCCAGGCCTACTGGCTGACCGGCATGCTGGTTCATCACTAAAGTGAAAGGGGCCGGGCGCCGTCGCGCGCCCGGCAATCCCCACATGCAACGCTGCGAGAATCCATGATCATTTCTGCCTCTACCGACTATCGCGCCGCGGCCCAACGCAAGCTGCCTCCCTTCCTGTTCCACTATGCCGACGGCGGCGCCTACGCCGAGCACACCCTGCGCCACAACGTCTCGGACCTGGCCAGCATTGCCCTGCGTCAGCGCGTGCTGAAGAACATGTCCGAGCTCAGCCTGCAGACCAAGCTGTTCGACGAAACCCTGAGCATGCCGGTGGCCCTGGCCCCGGTCGGCCTCACCGGCATGTACGCCCGCCGTGGTGAAGTGCAGGCGGCACGTGCGGCGGCGGCCCACGGCATTCCGTTCACCATGTCCACGGTGTCGGTGTGCCCGATCGAAGAAGTGGCCCCGGCCATCGACCGGCCGATGTGGTTCCAGCTGTACGTGCTGAAGGACCGCGGCTTCATGCGCAACGCCCTGGAGCGGGCCAAGGCCGCCGGGGTCAAGACCCTGGTGTTCACTGTCGACATGCCGACACCCGGCGCCCGCTACCGCGACGCCCACTCTGGCATGAGCGGCAAGAACGGCCCGCTGCGCCGCGTGCTGCAAGCCATGACCCACCCCGAGTGGGCATGGGATGTCGGTGTGATGGGGCGCCCACACGACCTGGGCAACATTTCCACCTACCGTGGCAACCCCACCGGCCTTGCCGACTACATCGGCTGGCTGGCCAACAACTTCGACCCGTCGATCTCCTGGAAAGACCTGGAGTGGATCCGCGAGTTCTGGGACGGCCCGATGATCATCAAAGGCATTCTCGATGCCGATGACGCCCGCGATGCGGTCAGGTTCGGTGCTGACGGCATCGTCGTGTCCAACCACGGCGGCCGCCAGCTCGACGGCGTGCTGTCCAGCGCCCGCGCCCTGCCGGCAATTGCCGATGCGGTCAAAGGTGACCTGAAGATCCTCGCCGATTCCGGCATCCGCAGCGGCCTCGACGTGGTGCGCATGATCGCCCTCGGCGCCGACACCGTACTGATCGGCCGCGCCTTCCTCTACGCCCTTGCCGTGCACGGCCAGGCCGGGGTGAAAAACCTGCTGGAGCTGTTCGAAAAGGAAATGCGCGTAGCGATGGTGCTGACCGGCGCCAAGTCGATCAGCGAGATCACCCGCGACTCGCTGGTACGCGAACTGGGCGCCTGACCGCCCGCAAGAACGACCGCCTGATTGACCCGGGGCATGGGGCGCACAGACGCCACGGCCCCGCGAGGAGACTGCATGAGCCTGCCCGCCGCGTTCCTGCGTGATGCCGAGCGCCTGATCCCCGCCGAACGCCGCTTCGACGACCCCACCTCCACTTTGGCTTTCGGCACCGATGCCAGCTTCTACCGGCTGATCCCCAAGCTGGTGGTGCGCGTCGAGTCAGAAGACGAAGTGGTCGGCCTGATCAAACTGGCCCAGCGCGAGCGGGTGCCGGTCACCTTCCGCGCCGCCGGCACCAGCCTGTCCGGCCAGGCCATCAGTGACTCGGTGCTGATCGTGCTGGGCGATAACTGGAACGGCCGCGAAATCCGCGGCCAAGGCGAGCAGATCCGCTTGCAGCCCGGCGTCATCGGTGCCCAGGCCAATGCCTGGCTGGCTCCCTTCGGGCGCAAGATCGGCCCCGACCCGGCGTCGATCAACGCCTGCAAGATCGGCGGCATCGTCGCCAACAACGCCAGCGGCATGTGCTGCGGCACCGCGCAGAATACCTACCACACCCTGGCCGGCCTGCGCCTGGTGCTGGCCGACGGCACGCGCCTGGACAGCGAAGACCCGGCCAGCGTCGCCGCGTTCGAGGCCAGCCACGCCGGCCTGCTGGAAGCACTGGCCCGCCTGGGCCGCGAGACCCGCGCCAACACTGCACTCGCCGAGCGCATCCGGCACAAATACCGGCTGAAGAACACCACTGGCCTATCGCTGAACGCACTGGTGGACTACGACCAACCGCTGGATATCCTGCAGCACCTGTTGGTCGGCTCCGAAGGTACCCTGGGCTTCATCAGTGCCGTCACCTACGACACCGTGCCCGACCACCCGCACAAAGCCAGCGCACTGCTGGTTTTCCCCAGCGTGGAAAGCTGCTGCCGCGCGGTGACCGTGCTCAAGCGCCAGCCGGTCTCGGCCGTTGAACTGCTCGACCGCCGCAGCCTTCGCTCGGTGCAGAACATGCCCGGCATGCCACTGTGGGTAAAAGGCCTGTCGGACAACGCCTGCGCCCTGCTGATCGAGTCCCGTGCCGCCAGCCAGAGCCTGCTGCATGAACAGCTGCAACAGGTGATGGCCTCGATCGCCGACTTCCCACTGGAACAGCAGGTGGACTTCAGCGAAGACCCCGCCGTGTACAACCAGCTGTGGAAAATCCGCAAGGACACCTTCCCCGCCGTCGGCGCCGTACGCCAGACCGGCACCACCGTCATCATCGAAGACGTCACCTTCCCCATCGAGCAACTGGCCGAAGGCGTCAACCGCCTGATCCAGCTGTTCGACAAGCATCGCTACGATGAAGCGATCATTTTCGGCCACGCCCTGGAAGGCAACCTGCACTTCGTCTTCACCCAGGGTTTCAACAGCGCCGAGGAAGTCGCACGCTACCAGGCCTTCATGGACGATGTGGCGCAACTGGTGGCGGTGGAGTTCGGCGGCTCGCTCAAGGCCGAGCACGGCACCGGGCGCAACATGGCACCGTTTGTGGAGCTGGAATGGGGCCATGACGCCTACCAATTGATGTGGAAGCTGAAGCGCCTGCTCGACCCAAACGGCATCCTCAACCCCGACGTGGTGCTGAGCGAAGATCCGGACATTCACCTGAAGAACCTCAAGCCGCTGCCCGCTGCCGACGAGATCGTCGACAAGTGCATCGAGTGCGGCTTCTGCGAACCGGTGTGCCCTTCCAAAGGCCTGACCCTCAGCCCACGCCAGCGCATCGTCATGTGGCGTGACATCCAGGCCAAACAGCGCGCCGGCATCGACACCCGGGAATTGCGCCAGACCTACCAGTACCAGGGCATCGACACCTGCGCCGCCACCGGCCTGTGCGCACAGCGCTGCCCGGTTGGCATCAACACCGGCGAACTGGTGAAGAAACTGCGCAGCCAGGCCGCCGAACACGAAAAAACCGCCGACTGGCTGGCCGAACACTTCCACACCGCCCTGGGCGGCGCGCGCCTGACCCTGACCGCCGCCAATACCGCACGCAAGCTGCTCGGCGCCCCACGCCTGGGCCGCCTGAGCGCCTCGCTGCACAAAGCCAGCAAAGGCCGCCTGCCAAAGTGGACCCCGGCGATGCCACAACCACTGCGCCCACTGGACTTCGGCCCGGCCAGCAACGACGCCCGCCCTCGCGTGGTGTACCTGGCTGCCTGCGTCTCGCGGGTGATGGGCCCGGCCTATGCCGACCGTGAGCAGAGTTCGCTGCTGGACAAGACCCGCGCCCTGCTGGAAAAGGCCGGCTACCAGGTGGTGTTCCCTGACAACGCCGACAGCCTGTGCTGCGGCCAACCGTTCGCCTCGAAGGGCTACCCCGAGCAGGCCGAACACAAACGCCAGGAACTGCTTGCCGCCCTGCTGCACGCCAGCCGCGGCGGCCTCGACCCTATCTACTGCGATACAAGCCCCTGCGCTCTGCGCCTGGTGCAGGACCTGGACGACACCCGGCTGGACCTGTACGACCCAGTGCGCTTCATCCGCACCCACCTGCTCGAGCGCCTGGAGTTCACCCCCCAGGACGAACCAGTGGCCGTGCATGTGACCTGCAGCACCCAGCACCTGGGCGAAAGCCAGGCGCTGATCGACCTGGCGCGGCGGTGCAGCAAACAGGTGGTGATCCCGGAGGGCATACATTGCTGCGGCTTTGCCGGTGACAAAGGCTTCACCACCCCCGAGCTCAACGCCCACTCGCTGCGCAGCCTGAAGGATGCGGTGCAATATTGCAGCGAAGGCATCTCCACCAGCCGCACCTGCGAGATCGGCCTGTCCAGCCATAGTGGCATCGATTACCACGGGCTGGTCTACCTTGTAGACCGCGTCACCCGGCCACGCAGCATATGACCGTTTAACGCAAAACCTGATAGCTGCCGCAATCCCTGTGGGAGCGGGCATGCCCGCTCCCACAAGTACCGCGCCGGCTTTGGGCCCACGCTGTACCTGTAGGAGCGGCTTCAGCCGCGAACACCGGCAAAGCCGGTACCATCCCGATTGAACCCCCGCCAATCCCCCGCAGTCCACCCTTACAGGCCCACCTTCCAGAGGCCCAGAAGGAGACTCCCATGAAAGGTACCGCGCTTTCGGCCCTGTTCGCGGCCGCCACCCTGCTGGCTTCGCCGGTATTCGCCGCCGAAGACCTCTGCACCGCCAACCTGCAAAAGATCGATGACAGCATGGCGACCGCCGGCGCTACCTCCGAAGGCCTGGACAAGGCCATCACCGAGCACGTCGACAAAGCCAAGGCTGCCCAGGCATCGGGGGACACCAAGGAATGCATCGCCATCACCAGCAAAGTCCTGGAGCGGTTGGAAAAAACGGAGAAAGGCAGCGGCACCAGCGGCGGCGGTAGCGGCGCGTGAGCCCAAAAGCGGGCGACCGGACCGGCTGTCGACGTCGCCCGCGCAATGGCGTATACTCAGCCTTACGTACCGTAAGGTGCGTTAGCTTAGAGCTAGTGTGGGGCCGATCAGGATTCGACGCCGGTAGCGAAACTCTAGGTGCATGCCGAGTTGGTAACAGAACTCGTAAATCCACTGTTGCAACTTTCTATAGTTGCCAATGACGAAAACTTCGAGGCGGAGTACGCTCTCGCTGCGTAAGCAGCCGAGCCCGACCTTCTGGTAGCTTCGGCTCCAGCAATCATCAGGGGATGCCTGTAAACCCGAAATGATTGTCATACAGAACAGGATCGTCGTGTAGCACGTTGGGGGCAAAGCGACTAAAACTTACCCAACTCGTCCAAAGCACCCTGCCCGTCGGGCGGCTGCGGATTAACTCAGTAGACACGGCTAAGCATGTAGTACCGACAGCGGAGTACTGGCGGACGGGGGTTCAAATCCCCCCGGCTCCACCAATTTTTCTTCCCAGGAAGACCCAGAAAAGCCGTAAAGCCTAGAGAAATCAAAGCTTTACGGCTTTTTTGTTGCCCACGTTTTCCCACCTGATCCCAGGGCATCCCAGGGTTGACGGGGGCATATATGGGGGCATAAAACGCTCATCAGCTCGCTCGGAGAGGATGTGCCCCCATGCCCCTGAAAGACACCAACTGCCGCAACGCCAAGTCCCAGGACAAGCCATACCGCCTGTACGACGAACAAGGTTTGTACCTGGAAGTACAGCCCAATGGAGGCCGTTACTGGCGCTTGAAGTACCGCTTTCTGGGAAAGGAAAAACGACTGGCTCTTGGCGTTTACCCAGAGGTCGGCCTGCAGGAGGCCCGTCGCAAACGTGATGACGCTCGTGTTCAGCTTGCCGGCGGACAAGACCCTTCGCTGCAAAGACGCATGGCCAAGGTGGTCAGCCAGCTCGATCACCAACACACCTTTGAATCGGTCGCTAAGCAATGGCTCACCATTCGCGAATCATCCTGGGATCCGGAGTACACCCGCACGGTGCGGCAGCGCCTTGAGCTCAATGCCTTTCCCTGGCTGGGAAAACTACCGGTCAGCAGCATTAGCACGCCCATGCTGGTCGAAAACCTGCAGCGCATCATCAAGCGCGGTGCTCGCGAGACGGCACGTCGTGTAGCTCAAATCTACAAACAGATTTTCGAGTTCGCCGAAGCTGCCGGTATCACGCCGCCCAACCAGATAGGGAATCTCTCACGGACTCTCCCAGCCAAGCGGGTGAAACACTTTGCTGCCGTGACCGATCCTGAAAAACTCGGTGCACTGCTCAAAGCACTGGATCGCTACACGGGAACACTGCCTGTTTGTTGTGCACTCAAACTGGCCCCGTTGCTGTTCTGCCGGCCCGGTGACCTGCGCCACATGGAGTGGTCGGAGGTCAATCTGGATGCGGGCGAGTGGTTGATTCCCGGCCACAAGATGAAAGGGCTCACTGCCACCAAACTGGATCGGCCGGATCATTTGGTTCCTCTCAGCCAACAAGCAGTCGCGGTTCTGCGCGAGCTGAAACCACTCACCGGCGGACATCGGTACGCCTTCCCCTCGGCACGAGGAGGCGACCGGCCGATGTCCAACAATGCAGTACTCAGTGCGTTACGCCGCATGGACATCAGCGGCGACGAAATGACAGGGCACGGCTTTCGTGCGACCGCGAGAACCATAGGTGCTGAGGTGCTGGGGTTTCGCCCCGATCTTCTAGAGCATCAGCTTGCTCACACGGTAAAAAATCCATTGGGCCGCGCATATGACCGAACATCATTTCTGCCAGAGCGCCGCGACATGATGCAGCGCTGGTCCGATTACCTAGATGCGATCAAGGCTTGAGCTCACTGCTTGGGCTTGCAATACCGATCCCCGCTTGGTAAAAATCTGGCATCCCTCGGACGTTCATAGGACTCCATGGGATCGTCACGCTGCCTCGGTTACGGCGTTAAGAATCCGAAGTCCATCTGCTGTTAGCAAATGGACTATCTGGCCACCTCATCGGGGTATGGCCAGCATCTCGCAGGGCCTTTTGCGCCTGTTCGCCTGCAGCAAGGCTGCTAAAGAAACTTACGGACTCCTATTCCGTACCAGCAGGGTCTTTCCTCTCCCCCACGCCAAAGACACAGCTTCAGCTGTCATCCGGACAGCTGCCGCCGGCAATAAATCTCGGAGGCCCGTAACACGGGGCCCGACAAACGCCCCTGCTTTGCAGTAGGGAAATCCGAGCGCCGCTCCCAGCACATATGCGTATTGCAACACTTGAGGACTGCTGCAACGCCACCGCCTGAGCACCAATCAAATGTCAGCACGAACTATTGAACCCAGCCCAGAGGAACCGCGTTTCCTTCGCCTGCCCGAGGTTGAGCTCGCGGTCGGTAAAAAGCGATCCACAATCTATCGCGACATAGCAGCAGGAAAATTCCCTGCTCCATATGATCTAGGCAGCAGCAGATCGGTTGGCTGGCTCAGCACGGAGATATATGCCTGGATCCTGAGCCGGCCGCGTGTGCAGCTGCGTGGGGGGCGTAGAAATGGCTAATCCCCCCGCCCTGCGCGCGCAGACTCAGTGGTTTCATGTCTTTAGGGCTATGATCGATCAGGGTGATGTCGCCCGAATAGGGCCCCACGCGTTCACGGTTTATACCGTCATCAAGGCACACGCCAATTTCGACGATGGCTTATCGAAGCCAGGCATCCAGCGGATTTCCGAACAGTCGGGAGTCAGTCAGGCACAGGTCAAACGGGCACTAGGGGTTCTCGAAGAGGCTGGTCTCATCGCAAAGAAAAAGTGCGGTCGAGCCAATCAATACACCCTACGTGAAAAGGTTCAGCTCCTTGAAAACGGCCTACCTCATACCGTCGCAACCTGGGATTACGTGCCAGGCCGCGCCCAGCACACCATTTCTGAGCTCAAAAAAGCCATGACCGCTGGCGATCTTGTAAGTACGCAGATACTGAACATCGAGCGCCTGAATATACAGATCAACCTGGCTGGTGGTAACGCCCAAGTCGATAGCTCATCACTGCAAATCGACCTCGATCGGTTGCCTCCTGGTATCCGTGAGACCCTGCGCAGGCACCTCAAAAATTCACAATGAGGTTATGCACAGCTCAGAGTGATACGTATCCGCCTGAGCTGTGATTGATCACGAAGTAGCTCACCTAGAGCTACATAGCGCTGGTATCCAGCTCAGGCTGAGCCGCTAAAAAGACAGAGAAAAAAGAGAAGCTCAGGAGGCTACACAGCCTCCTGAGTGAACGCGCCGAAGGTTAAGAACGGTTACCGTAACCTCGATTCGACGAATCCCGCCAGTCCCCAGCCATCTGAGCTTTTTAGCATTACAGAAGCGCCTTCCTTTATCATCCCAGCATCGTGTAGAGACTGAGTCACCCGTTACTGGCTCAAGGCGGCCGGCTGTCGCATTCAGTGGCATCCGGCATAAACCGATGCGGCTGAGCACGGCTGAGTTGCCGACGCCAAGCAGACAGAGCGGCAAGTGCCGACCTGAATGTGGCCGTCATCCCAAATTTTAGCGCTAAACTCGCCGCCTTCGCGCATCAGCGATCTGGACAGTGGTAAATCATGAATGCAGTAGAAATTGAGTCCGCCATATCGGATCTGGCCCTAGAGACCTTTGACGCAGCGGAGTTTCCGTTCATCTTCTTGGCTGCATTTGGCAGAAAGGATGCGGAAATCAAGCGCCTGCGCGCCGGCAACAACAACGCATCGGACGTACCCGGCGGCGTACTACTGCGCAATAACATTCATATCGCCGCATGCGAGCCCGGCACCGTGGGCGAAACGCTCAAGGCTTTGCGTACCAGCCCGGCTACCACTAAAGCTAAAGCCAAGTTCGTCTTCGCTACCGACGGGCAAACCATAGAGGCTGAGGAGGTGATCACAGGTGAAACCATCACCTGTGATTATTCAGACCTTCCCAATCACTTTGGTTTCTTGCTGCCGTTAGCCGGCATCTCCACCATCAAGGAGATCAAGGACAACCCCATCGACGTGCGCGCCACCAGCCGCCTGAACAAGCTGTACGTCGAACTGCTGAACGAGAACCCGGACTGGGCCAAAGCCGAGCGTCGCGCAGACATGAACCATTTTATGGCGCGCCTGGTATTCTGCTTCTTTGCCGAAGACACCGACATCTTCAATGGCGATGGCCTGTTTACCAAGACGGTTGAGCAGTACAGCGAACGCGATGGTTCCAACACCGATCAGGTGCTGTCGGAAATCTTCCGTGCCATGAACATCAAGCTGGCTGAGCGCACGACCGTTCAACCGCGTTTACCAAACTGGGCCAACACCTTCCCCTATGTAAATGGAGGTTTGTTCTCTGGCAGCACCGAAGTGCCGCGCTTTACGCAGATTGCACGTACCTACCTGCTCCACGCGGGGAGGCTGAACTGGAAAGAAATCAACCCAGATATTTTTGGCAGCATGATCCAGGCCGTTGCCGACGACGAGGAGCGTGGCGCGCTGGGCATGCACTACACCAGCGTACCCAATATCCTCAAGGTACTGAACCCGCTCTTCCTGGATGATCTGCGTGCTCAACTGAGCGCGGCAGGTGACAACAAGGCCAAGCTGCTGAACCTGCGCAAGCGCATGGCACGCATCCGTGTGTTCGACCCGGCCTGTGGTTCCGGCAATTTCTTGGTCATCGCCTACAAGCAAATGCGTGAGATCGAGGCGGAGGTCAATCGCCGCCGGGGCGAGGCTCACAATAAGTCCGAAATACCGCTGACCAATTTCCGCGGCATCGAACTGCGCGATTTTCCGGCAGAAATTGCCCGTTTGGCCCTGATCATTGCTGAGTTTCAGTGCGACGTGTTGTATCGCGGGCAACAGGATGCGCTGGTTGAATTTCTGCCACTGGACTCGCAGAATTGGATTGTATGCGGCAATGCGTTGCGGCTGGATTGGTTAAGCATCTGCCCGCCTACGGGGAAGGGAGTGAAAGTAGTCGGTGATGACTTGTTCAGCACACCGTTGGATAAAACCGAAATCGACTTCGCAAATGAAGGTGGCGAAACGTACATTTGCGGCAATCCGCCATACCTGGGGAATACTTGGCAAACTGCCGACCAGAAATCCGACATTCGTGCCGTAGTGAATGGTCGCACCAGCTCCACGGGGTTTCTGGACTATGTAGCCGGCTGGTTCATCAAGGCTGCCGACTGGATTTCCCTAGCCGAGGGCGCAGCCGCGTTCGTGACTACCAATTCCATCTGCCAAGGCCAGTCGGTGCCGATTCTCTGGCCAATACTTTTCGATGCGCGCTGCGACATTCTCTTTGCTTACACCTCGTTCAAATGGGCCAACCTTGCCAGCCATAATGCAGGCGTGACCGTGGCCGTGGTAGGCATAGGCACGCCCGCCAGTGCCACTCGGCACCTATACGAACATAGAGATGACGGGGAAGTAGTGCAGCGTGAAGGCGCATGTATTACGCCTTATCTCACCATCGGTCCCCGCGTTATCGTCGAAAAACGAAAGGAGCCCATGTCTGGACTGAGTGTCATGGAGTTTGGTAATAAGCCGAGCGACGGCGGCAATCTTCTGATGAGCCGAGACGAACTGGAATCTATAGGTCTGACAGCCGCGCAGCGCGAGCGATTCATCCGACGCATCTACGGCTCGGACGACTTCATCAACGGAGGCTCTCGGTTCTGTATCTGGGTCGAAGACCAACACCTGCAAGAAGCCCAAACAATTACTGCACTCAGTGAACGCATCGAGGCGGTGCGTAAGGTGCGCCTCGCAAGTCCCGATAAAGGCGCGCAAGCATTGTCGAAGCGGGCTCATCAGCTCAAGCTAATGCGATACGGCGCGCAAATGACGATTATCGTTCCGGCCATCTCATCGGAGCGGAGACCTTATCTGCCGGTGGGTCTAATTTCAAACCGCGCCGTAATGAACAACAAGGCGTATGCACTCTACGACGCCCCCATCTGGAATATGGCGCTGATAGCTTCACGCCTACACTGGGTCTGGATTGGAGCAGTCTGCGTACGGCTCGAAATGCGCTTCTCATACTCCAACACCCTCGGCTGGAACACCTTCCCCGTCCCTCTGCTCACCGAACAGAACAAGACTGACCTGACTCGCTGTGCCGAGGATATTTTGCTTGCCCGCGAAGCCCACTTCCCCGCCACTATCGCCGACCTGTACGACCCGGACACCATGCCGGAAAACCTGCGTCGCGCCCACGAGCGCAACGATGAAGTGCTGGAGCGTATCTATATCGGTCGCCGCTTTAGAAACGACACCGAACGACTGGAAAAGCTGTTTGACCTATACACCAAGATGACAGCGGAAACAGCAAAGGCCGCGCCGAAGAAGCCACGGGGAAAAAAGGCATGAGCAACACCCCTGCTAGCCAGATTACACCACTCGAAGGCTATCGCGAGTGGTTGGCTGACCTCAAAGGTCGCATCAACAATATCGGGGCGACGGCACCCTCATGGAGGAAAAATCACAGTGACTAGCACGACCAACCCGACCAACAGCTACACGGTGCCGTCGGTATCCATCGCTACAGCGCACACTGGAGCATCCAGCAAGGCCAACGAGCTGGGCATGCGCACAATGCAGGAACGCGCCTATACCAAGCGTGGCGAACAGTACCTGCTGATCAAATCACCACCGGCATCAGGCAAGTCCCGCGCCCTGATGTTTATCGCGCTGGATAAACTGAATAACCAGGGCCTGCAGCAAGCCATCGTAGTAGTACCCGAGCGCTCCATTGGCGGCAGCTTCGCCGATGAGCCGCTAAGCCAACATGGTTTCTACTGGGACTGGCAAGTAGCCCCACAGTGGAACCTGTGCAATGCCCCTGGGATCGATGAGCCGCGTGTTGCCAAGTCCAAGGTAGACGCCGTGCATGCCTTCCTGAACAGCAGCGACAAGGTGCTGGTTTGTACCCATGCCACCTTCCGCTTTGCCGTGGAAGAGTTGGGCATCGACGCATTCGACAACCGCCTGGTTGCCATCGACGAGTTCCACCACGTTTCCGCCAACCCGGACAATAAACTCGGCAGCCAACTGAGCGCCTTCATCAACCGCGACAAAGTGCATCTGGTTGCCATGACGGGCTCCTATTTCCGCGGTGACAGCGAGGCCGTGCTGGCCCCGTCGGAAGAGAACAAGTTTGAGACGGTGACGTACACCTACTACGAGCAACTCAACGGCTATCGCTGGCTCAAGTCGCTGGATATTGGCTACTTCTTCTACACGGGCAGATACGTGGATGCGGTCGCCAAGGTGCTGGACCCGTCGCTGAAAACCATCGTCCACATTCCAAACGTAAATGCACGCGAGAGCCTCAAGGACAAGGAGCGCGAGGTTAACGAGATCATGAGCGCGCTCGGCGAGTGGCAGGGTGTAGACCCTGCCACGGGCTTTCACCTGGTCAAAGCCAAAGATGGCCGTACACTGAAAGTCGCCGATCTGGTGGATGACAGCGACCCTGCCAGGCGCTCCAAAGTGCTCGGCGCACTGAAAGACCCGGCTCAGAAGAGCAACCGCGACAACGTGGATGTGATCATTGCACTGGGCATGGCTAAGGAGGGCTTTGACTGGATCTGGTGCGAGCATGCGCTGACCATCGGCTACCGTTCGAGCCTGACGGAAATCGTGCAGATCATTGGCCGTGCCACTCGCGACGCCGAGGGTAAGGAGCGCTCGCGCTTCACCAACCTGATCGCCGAGCCTCTGGCCGATCAAGCTGCCGTTGCCGAGGCGGTGAACGATATGCTCAAGGCTATTTCAGCCAGCCTGCTGATGGAACAAGTGCTGGCCCCGCGTTATGAGTTCACTCCGAAAGACACCGGGCCGAAAGAGGGTTTCATTTATAACGGTGGCGAGGGCTACCAATCAGGTGGTACTAACCTGGGAGTGAATGAAACCACAGGCCAGTTCCATGTCGAGATCAATGGGCTGACCACACCGCAGAGCACAGAAGCCACTCGCATCTGCAAAGAAGACTTGAACGAAGTAGTTACCAGCTTCCTGCAGGACAAAAACGTGGTGGAGCGCGGCCTGTTCGACAAGGAAAACACCTTGCCGGAAGAGCTGACCCAACTGCGCATGGGCAAGATCGTGCGCGAGCGTTACCCAGACTTGAGCGACGTTGACCAGGAAGCCATTCGCCAACACGCCATTGCCGCCATGAACATTACCCAGCAGGCCAAGCTGGCCCTGGCACAAGTTGATGCTAACGGTAGCGACAACGTACAGGGCAGCACGGCGCTCCTGGATGGCGTGCGCAAATTCGTTAATGTGCGCGAGCTGGACATCGACCTGATCGACCGGATCAACCCCTTCGATGCCGCCTATGCGGTGCTGGCGAAGGCGATGGATGAAAAATCTCTGCGCCAGGTGCAAGCCAGCATTGCAGCCAAGAAGGTGAGCATTCCCGAAGACGAAGCGCGTGAGCTGGCCAAACGTGCTCTGCAGTTCAAGAACGAGCGCGGCCGCCTGCCCGACATCAACTCCGCCGATGCCTGGGAAAAGCGCATGGCTGAAGGCGTAGCCGCTTTGGCACGCTACCGCGCCCAAGCAAAAGCGGCGCAGGGGAAATCCGCCAATGGCTGATATGAACGATGACGACCTGCTGGATGCGCTGGGGGTAGAAGTCCCTACGCTCAAGACAGCCACTCGAACTCCTCGCGACGAGCGCATCATTGATGGCTTCGAGGATATTCAGCGCTTCTATCAAACCCACGGGCGCGCCCCACTGCATGGCGAAGACCGCGATATCTTCGAGCGCTTGTATGCTGTGCGCCTGGATCAACTGCGCAAGCTGCCGGAGGCGCAAACCCTACTGTCCGGCCTCGATAGTCACGGCTTACTGACAGGCGCGGTCACCACGGCTAATGTGGATGACCTGGATGAGGACGCCCTGCTCGCCGAGCTGGGCATCGGCAGTGAGTCCGTCGACCAGGACGACATCACGGTACTGCGGCATGTGCGTTCTAGCGCGGCAATCAAGGCGGCAGAAGACATTGCCGCTCGGAATCCATGTAAAGACTTCAAGAAATTCAAGCCGCTGTTTGATGAAGTGGAAATAGGTCTAAAGCAAAAACGCTGGGTGACCAAACCTTTTGGCAAGAACGCCAGTGTTGAGGTTGGAGACTTCTTCATTCTAAGCGGGCTAATTGCCTACGTCGCTGAAGTCGGAGACACCTACAAAACGCCGAACGCGGAGACGAATGGGCGCTTGCGCGTCATCTATTCCAATGAAACGGAAAGCGATCTGTTACTGCGATCCCTACAGCGGGCACTGTACAAGGATAGTGAGGGACGTGCCGGATCTCGACTTATCAAGGTCGATTCCGGCCCACTGTTCAGCGACATAGCCGAGCCGGACGACATAGGAAGCGGAACTATCTATGTGCTGCGCAGCCAATCCAACCACCCCTTCGTAGCCGAGCACCGCGAGCTAATCCACAAGATCGGCGTGACCGGTGGCGAGGTGGAAACCCGCATCGCCGGAGCGGATAAAGACGCTACATACCTGCTGGCTGATGTGGAGGTGGTCGCTACTTACAAGTTGCACAACCTGAACCGAACAAGGCTGGAAAACATCTTCCATCGCCTGTTCGGCGCGGCGCAGCTAGACTTGACCATCGAAGACCGCTTCGGCCATCCGGTCAAACCTAGGGAGTGGTTCCTAGTGCCGCTGCATGTGATCGATGAGGCGGTTGAGCGCATTCGGGATGGGTCGATCACCAATTTCACATATGACCCGCAAACGGCTCGCCTGATCGGCTAATACGCAGCTAAATCGTAATGATCAAATCCGGGTGGAAGCCAGCCTCCTCGCCTGGATACCAGCTCGGATTGCAAACTACATGGGCGCCCGCTACGTCATAGTCGACGGCAGTGGGCGAATGCCCATGTACCCATAGCGCCATCTGCTCACCCCCATGAGGCTTTTTCAGCGATTAGCAATATGCGGTATCCATGTGAGTGCCGACATGCAGGCTGCTGTGGACAGTTTCAGCGCGACTTAACCTACGTTAGCCCCGACCAGTCGCAGAGGAGATGAAGGTACATCCAACATGTACTGCCTAGTCACCAACTCTGCCGTAAGCCCGGCAGCTGTCAACACACGCTTCCAGGTTCCGTAATCCAGGAGATTGATCGCCCTCTGTACCAGCATAGGCGACTCCATAGGGATCAACTCGTCAAACTCTTCGTGCTTCGTGAAACCCTTTCGATTGAGGTAGGTGAAGCCCGACTTAGCTTGCTCGGCGGTGAGCAAATTCAGGGTGTGAGCCCTGAAAATGAGCGCCTTGAAGCTTACCTTCCAACGAAGCTTCATATCCTTGAGTGCCGGCCAGTTGAGGTACTTGCCTCGCATAGGGGGAAACTCTGATGCGAAACTTGCCCGGGGCATCAACAGAGCGCTGGCAAACTGGTTAGCTTGATCCTCAGAAAGACGGCAACCAGTCTCAATGCCTTGGTGCATGACCAAATGGCCCATTTCATGGGCAAGGTCGAAACGTTGTCGGCATGGATTCACCTTTGCGGTGTTCCTCACGATCAACGGTCGTTTGTTGGACAACGAGAACGCATCGACCTTGTCATCGGCTTCGGCCAGGTTCACCACTAGCACGCCAACTTTTTCTGCCAGCTTGGTCACACTGGACAGGGGGCCGATCCCAAGGCCCTGTTCACGGCGAAATTTTTCAGCAACCAGCTCGATCTTATTGATA
This sequence comes from Pseudomonas sp. 13159349, assembly GCF_013305685.1. Taxonomy (NCBI): domain Bacteria; kingdom Pseudomonadati; phylum Pseudomonadota; class Gammaproteobacteria; order Pseudomonadales; family Pseudomonadaceae; genus Pseudomonas; species Pseudomonas sp. 13159349. The sequence continues at coordinate 5,178,784 of NZ_CP045553.1, forward strand.
CCGGATACCGGCTCCTCAAGCATGCTGAAACTCACTGCAGGAAAAGCAACCTCCTTATCCAACTCGTCAACCAGCAGCTCAAACATCTCGACTTGAGCCGCAATGGTCTTCTTGAGAGTCTGCGAGGAGGATCGGACGCTTCGAAAATGGCATTGCTCCAACTCCACCGAACTGCGTCGTGGCGTGAAGAAAAAACTCTCGCGCACGCCCAAGGCTTCGGAGAGCTGGGCGAGTTGGGTGCCCGAAGGAATCGCATTGACTTCCAGCTTGTGCGCGTATTGCCGGGTAACGCCCAAGAGCACTCCAATATCGGCGAGCGAACGCCCCGCAGCGCATCTAGCGAGACGGAGCTTGTCGGGCGAAAAATCGTCGCCAAGAGGCAGAAGGCCTGTTCTGTCATTCATTTAGTGGATCAGCATCTCGTGTTGCGCTCTGGTCTGCATCTTTGTCCCGACGAGCGACTAATGGTTCATCGATTGCCACCTCTTGTGGAAGCTCGGTGGTACGTGGAGCAAACAGAGGCACGTAGTCATGCACCCACTTACATACGACGTTCCGGTTGGTATCGAAGCCCAGAATCGAAGCAGTCAGCGTCGGCCCGTCAAAGTTGCCGTCAGTGTCGACATACAAACGCCAGGTAATGTTCTTGTCGATCGCAGGCCCCAGCAGGCTAGCCTGGTAAAGCTCAACTCGGTTGGATTGCAGTCGATACCCTTTCTTTCTGACCTCCGGATCGTCCATTACTACCTGCATCAGCACGCCATTCACACTCAGCGTGAAGTCCATGGTGCGATTGGTGAGCAGCAACCACGGCAGAGTCGGATCGCGGTGTAAGCGTTTGAAGCGGCCGTGAACGCGGCCGTACGGAAGTGTTCCCATAGTCCAATTGGTATCGTCATCAGTAGAGGTGACTTCCAAAGCACGGTAAGCCGCATCCAAAGCGTTATTGCAGATCAGCTCAACGTGTTCAGCCTTTAGCTTCGGTTCCAGCTCACTCGGGTGTTGGATCGGGGACATGGGCCTCTCCATAAAAGAGTGCAAAAAATAGGTACTGTCAACCGACATTTTTGTGCAAATTATAGAATCTGTCAACCTTGTCCCCCGCGATGATCAATAGGTGCCTGGCGAAACTTAGGAAACCTAAGCTACCGAAGACCATTTTTCCGGCAACAACACGTGAGCCTGGCGGTGAGCGCTTAGGTTGTACAGTTTTTGTTCAACCACCCCAAAGCCACCATACACAAGGCTACGTTCAGCTCAACGTATCTGCTCACTGGCCTACAGCGCTTACAGGACGGTCATAATCACCTAGTCGCAGTTTCGTGTGCTGCCAGGTGCAAATTATCTCGGCTCTGCCTTACCGACGTATCGATACAACGTTGTTCTCGATACCCCGTATCGCTTGGCTACAATGCCAACCTGAATCTGTGGATCTTTAAGCAGAGCCTTTATTTCGCGGACTTGAGCCTCTCCCAGTGCAGGTTTACGACCACCTTGACGTCCTCGTGCGCGAGCCGCCGCCAGCCCTGCGCGGGTACGCTCTCGAATCAAGTTGCGCTCGAATTCGGCCAGGGCAGCGAACACATGAAAGATCAGCTTGCCAGCAGCGCTGGTGGTTTCGATTCGCTCGTTGATCGACTCGAACCCCACCCTTTCCTGCTCCAGCCGACTGACGATCTCAACCAAGTCAGGCAAGGAGCGGCCAAGGCGGTCAAGCCGCCATACGACCAGAGTGTCGCCACTGCGCAAAGCCTTGAGACAGTGCCCCAGCTCCGGCCTATCCGCTGACTTGCCGCTCATGGTCTCCTCGTAGACCACGGAGCACCCAGCCAGGGCAAGTGCATCTCGCTGCAAGTCGAGATTCTGATCATCAGTCGAAACTCGGGCGTACCCAATCCGCTTTCCCATACATTTTTCTCACACTGATTTCGGTACGGGAAAAGTGACAGGAAAGCAGCAAAACCCTAGCCCAGAAGCTCATCTGGAATAGGTGTGCCATAAACGACCGTTTACGGATTGTCGGCCTCGTCAATTTCAGGCGCTGAAAGCGACCGAAAACGAACCTCAGAATATTTTTTCTCGCTCAACATTTCTTTTTAGCAGCTCAGCACCCGAGCTGAACGGAGGAATGACCATGAAGCAGAGTTTCTACTCACATTTTGACCGGGATTTGGCGAGGGCCGGTTCGGCGAACCTCAATGAGGCAGTCCGACGCGGGCTCCTCAGTCAACACGAGGCAATGATCCACGACCATCAGTGGGCACAGTTTAGTATTTACGCCAAGGAGTCTCATGAGGTGGATGTCCTGGAGCTCGTCAATGAAAAACTGGTGCGGCAATACGGCGAAGAACTCTGTACGCAGGTGTACCACGGGAATCTTTCGGTGCAGACCGCGGAGGGCCTTCTTGAGACAGTGAGTTCAGTTATGGCCCTCGCAACCAGCGGTGACTGGAATGTCGTGATGCCTGATATCGGCGTTCCTGGCCATGCACGGATTACAGCCCCACACAGCCTTGATCAAGCGAAGTTCGAAGCCGCAGTAGAAGATGTTCAGGCCCGCGTATCAGAGCATCTGGCGGTGGTGTTGATGTTAGTGCGGCATCTCGGCATATCAATACGTGAAGCTTTTTTCTTCGACGCCCAAGCGGCTCTAGAGGCAGCCAAGGGGGATGGATTTATTCCCCTGGAAAGCGGCAAAGAAGGGAAGTATACACAGAGGATAATTAACATCTCGATGCCAAAGCAGATCGCTGTTTTGGAGACGGCATCCGCCGCCCAAGATGTTCATCGCTATCCACAAACAAAGCAGACATGGCGGTTCTGGAAGCAGAACAGCTTACCTGCTGCCAAGGATATTTTGCTTTTTCATGGGCTGAGTTTCTGTGATTGCCGAGCAGCGTTTGCATGTGAGCTTTACAAGCAGTGGTCCGGTCATGAAGCCCCGATTCTTGGAGGGCGCGCTCCTAATATCGAGGATCTAGAGGCGCGACATCACGTCGCCTACGAGCTTGGGAAATTGCGTATATGGGAAACTGATGCATACGTCGGTGCCCGAGCTAACCTGCGAAAGGAAGCTGCCACTACCGGTCGCTAAGCCATCACAGCAGTTTGGGACTACATCAGACGCCCTTATCCTTGACAGACCTCGAATCAAAGGAGTCAGGGTATGGATGGTTTTGAGCTGCTTGTATACGCCGTGCTTGCCGTCATCAGTGCGCTGATTATCACAGGTGTAATTGGCTATCTGGTCGCAGCGCACCTGGACAAGAAGCACGACGACGATTGAGCCTTCAGCGGAACGACCAGATCCCTGCAAAAAATTGTCCGCTGCCCCTTGGCAGCGGGCGCTTACACACCCCATCGGCAAGGCATCCTACCGCTGCGACAAGCACTATTCGCCCAAGTCTATGAGGTCATGGAACGAATCTGGAAGGGCTGGCAGTTTCCTCGCCATAGCGAAAGTGACCTGAGCGCCGAAGCGTTTAGTTCAGCGACATGCACACCCGCCATGTGGCGAGCTAGCTTGCCCAACACGCTGAAACTCGTCCGCCGACTCGCAAGCAACACCTCATCTTGGGTTTTCCGAAAGCTACCGGAGAGTGCCTAGCGACCTCATCCACCCGGAGCATCACCATGGAATTTCGTCACCTCGGTATCGGGCATTACTTCCCACCTATTGCACCAAACGGTCGGGTTTACGCTGTGCCTCTTGGGCAGGAATCCCAGGTAGAAGTTTTCTGCCTTACCCCTGTAGGCATCATAGGTGCGGGCATTCAATTGCACTGGTCAGAAATCATTGGTTGTTACTACGACGGCGAATCCTGGGAGATCATCCCGCGCAACTACTCCGGACGAGGAATGCGCTTCCGCAGGGGCCTATCCTGCATCATGGTGATCGAAGGTAACGAGGCCCTCACGACGCACATACAGGGCTACCCCATCCCCATGTGCGTGATGAACCGCATTGCATTCGAACAGCAGCGAGCCAGTGAGGAGTAGCGCGTTACCGTCACCACCCGCTACGCGACACGGGTACCAGCTAGGCCGGCACCTACCAAAGATTATTTTATGAAAGTGAAGCCCTTCACTACTAATACACATCACAGTTCGCCGGCTGACTTGTTCGTAGGCGTGACTGCTAATAGCAAATATGGTCTCCGCCCGCTTGCCTGCAGGGGCCTGCTTGTTGACGGCGCTTAGATTTAGCGCCCTATACTGCTTATAGCCCGTACCCGTCGCCTTTCCTGACGAAGCGCAGCAGCATGTCTCACCGAAATTCACTGCTGATACGAGAAAGCCCCGTCAGACCATGCTACACGGAGCTTTCGGGCATTGAAATCGGCTCAGATCCATTCGGAACTGCTTATAGTGCACTCAGCCCCTACTCCTCCGAGTAGAAATCGCCATGATCGAGCGCCTGATATCGAGATAGCTTCCTCTCATAGGCGACCAACGTCCGACGCAGCTGACGATTCTCGCTGGCGATGCTGCGAATCTCAGCAAGACGCTCCTCGACCTGTAAAACGAGGCGACGGTAAGGGAACTTAACAAACTCAAACGAGGAAGCCGGGTATTTGTACTTGCCGTTGCCTTTAGGAATAGTCAGGGGTGCGAAATTATTTTTTTGCCCTTGCAATGGCACCAATCTGCACCAGTAAATCGAGTACGCGTTCGGGCTCGTTTGCTTGATTGACACAGCAGCCACGACAGATTTGACCCCAGTCTTTTTGTATATCTTCATGGACGCTTCGATGTAGCTTGCGGCCAGGCGTCTCGCATCCGCAAGCAGCTGCTCGTACTGCTGATCCAGGAGGGTGACTATCGTTTGTGCTTCTTTACTCATCATTAAGGCTCTCTTCGCTATAAGAGCCAAAATGGTGACCGATCGCTGAGCACGCGGAATTCGATTTCAGACCGTTCTGCCGTCGGAAATCTACCGAAAGGGGGTAGTCTGGCTCAGGCCGTCACCCTACGTCGCGCCAAGATGATAGACGGATGACTACATGTCAGCCGCAGAAAAACATAACGTGCAAATGATGCACAACAGATGACGACGGCAGCCTCGCCCCTGGCGGAACAAGATCAACATGTTGGAAGCAGTCCTTCGATTGCTGTCTGTAGCGCGCTGGAGGCAAATCGAAAGGAACGCTGATCAGAGAGCGAAGTAGGTGTAGAAAAAGAAGTGCAGCTACCACCTAGGTACGTTCAATTACCGGCGCGGTAGGGAGCGCATGTGCATGCACACGGTTTCCCATTGCCCAAACCGGAAACGGTTGTACTGGCGAACCAGGACAACTTTCCCATGATCGGTCATGGCGTATTCTCCATCTGATCTCAGCGGGCCGCTGATAGCCTTTACACACCAAGTGCAAAGCGAGCAGATGAGTGCCAGGCAGGAAGGAGAGCCCTTTGGTGGTAGCTGCAGGCCAAATGCTATCAGTTGATGCCGAACACGGAAAGATCAGCGCTCATCAATTCCGGGCCATCCGGTCGCTCCCGGTAGAAGGAGCGATCACATACGCGTTGACGCAGCCCTCCCAGAATGCATGGTTAGCTATGCCATCATCTTGTCGAAGTGAGATTCGAAATTGGTTCTGATGAACACATCCTTAAAACGCGCGACGAAGATCGCCGGATCGATCTCGCCGAAATCAGTGAGGTTAACCGAGTCAGCATGTGATTCACGGTTGATGTATCGGTAAAGCGCTCTGTACTCTGGATTCTCCTCGCTAAGATCAGTCAACGCCTGGCGCAGGCTGTGCGTCTGATGCACGAAGCTAAAGTAGTACTCTAAGATATTGCGCATCATGTTCGGAATCACATTAGGGGAAGTTCGGCCTTGTAACGCGTCCTTGATGGTTTGCCAGAAGGCTTGGTAGTCGTTCTGGATTTCGCGCTCCTCCATGGCCACGACCGAGCTATATTCGGACTTGGTGATCCGGAACATTGCCAAGGATTTTTCTCCGTCATCCTTCAAGAGCTTGACCATTTCGTGGAAGAAGAAAAGGTTGTGCGTCAGGATGATCACCTGCTTGAACCGGTCTCTCGGGATGAGCACCTGCCGCCTGATCAGCGATGCAATATCATAAACATAGTTATGGGAGAGGCTCGATATTGGGTCATCAATGACGATGACGCGATCACGCTTGAGCCTCCCACTAGCTGTGTCCAGCTCGCCATTGCAGACCTCAAGAAAGTAAAGAAACGAGATCAGCGTTTTCTCGCCCTCACTTAGGGTTCTGAACACCCCTTCAGTCTGGCCAGGGCGCTCAAGACGATACTGCGGCACCAGGCCCTCTTCTTTAATCAGCGCGAAGCCCTTCAGGCCCAGCACCCGCAACCAATTATTGATGCTCTCGACCGACTGGTCGATGTTCGTGATAGCCGCCCTGGATTGGGCAATGATATCGCGTTGTGCTTGAATGCGATCCCGCAGAGACTGAACCTCATCCTTGGCGGCCTGGCGTTGGCGCCCCTGCTGCTTATCGACCTTTTCGAATGCCACGAAAGCCGCTTCGCACGAAGCTCTGTACCAGCTCCAGAAGCGTCGCTTGACGTCCTCCTCATGCTGCTTCTTGTTTTTTATCCTCGCATTGATAACGTCGATTTTCAGTTGCTCAGCCGCGATCTCACTGTTCAACTCGGCTACCAATGTTGCAGTGGACTCCAGCGTAACCGTGAGGGATGGACTGGCGAGCTTCGTAGCAAGGGATTGCAGGTTCTTCTGGAACACAGCGTGAAGCCTGGTGATACGGAGCTTTATGGCTTGCAGCTGATATTCCGGAGCCTCGCACCTTCGCAGGAATTGATCCGCCGCGTCTCGGTATCGGCTTTCGAGTTGTTGCAGCAAACCAAGGCGCTGCTCATAGGTCTTATCGAAAACTTTACGAATTTCAGCATAGAAATCCTGCCCCCGGTGTCAGGATAGTTGTCGCCTCGCCAGATTTACCTGAAACCAGACCCCGGGGGCGGAAAGAGAGCCGTTGTGCCGTACTATTCCTCTGAGCGCAAAGCCGAACTGCTCAAGATGCTGGGTCCTCCACTCAACCTGACGATGGCCGAAGTCGCCAGGCGCGAGGGCGTTACTGAAATGTCGCTGTATACCTGGCGCAAACGAGCCAGTGCCGAAGGATGTGTGGTGGTGACTGATCCCAAACACCCGACCGAGAATTGGTCGGCAGAAATGAAATTCGCAGCTGTAGCCGAATGCGCCAGCTTGTCCGAGATCGAGGTGGGTGAATACTGCCGTCGCAAAGGCTTGTATCCCGAGCAGCTTGCTGCCTGGCGGCAAGCGTTCCTGAGTGGGATGGCCCCTCCAAAAGCGCAGCCTAAGGTTGATCGGGAGCAGGCCCGTTAGGATCAGAAACGCATTAAACAGCTTGAGCGCGAACTGCGCCGCAAGGATAAGGCGTTGGCTGAAACAGCCGCGTTATTGGTGCTGCGAAAAAAGCTCAACGACTACTGGGGAGTAGACGACGAGGACAATTGACTGCTCTGCCGGAACGGCAACTGCTGGTGGCTTGGCTGACTGAGGCGATTAATTCCGGAGCTCGGAAATTGACGGCATGTCAGGAAGTTGGCTTGACGCTCAGAACGTTGCAGCGCTGGACTCAAACGGAAGAAGTGGCGGCGGATGCACGTACAACTACAGTTCGCGCAACCCCACCGAACGCGCTGAGCGAACACGAGCGACAAGCGATTCTCAACCTGTGCAACAGCGCTGAATATGCTCACTTGCCACCTAGCCAGATCGTGCCGAGGCTGGCCGATAAGCAGCTCTATATAGGCTCGGAGTCGACCTTTTACCGGGTGCTTCGGGCTGCTGGACAGCAAGAACGCCGAGGGCGTGCTCAACGCCCTGGGCGTCATGCCGAGCCGACAACGCATGCTGCCTGCGCACCTAACCGGGTGTGGTCGTGGGACATCACATACTTGCCGTCTTCGGTGCGTGGAAAATACTACTACCTGTACCTGATCGAAGACATCTACAGCCGCAAGACTGTGGGCTGGGAGGTACACGAGAACGAAGACGGCGCCAAAGCTGCAGTGTTGCTGCAGAGAAGTGTAATCAGCGAACAGTGCTTGAGAGAGCCGTTGGTGTTGCACTCGGACAACGGCACGCCGATGAAATCGGCCACTTTGCTGAGCAAGATGTACGAGCTGGGCATAACACCGTCCCGTGGCAGGCCGCGTGTCAGTAATGACAATCCATACTCGGAGGCGCTTTTCAGAACATTGAAGTACTGCCCGCAATGGCCGACCAAGGGTTTCGAGACCTTGGATGCTGCACGATGCTGGGTGCGTGATTTTATCCGTTGGTACAACCACGAACACCGACACAGCCGAATCCGCTTCGTCACGCCAGCAGAGCGTCATCGAGGTCAGGACAGGCAAATCCTTGCCCTGCGCCACGAACTCTATGAGCGCGCTCGAAGCAAGAATCCGGAGCGATGGTCAGGATGCACTCGCAACTGGGAGCCGATTGGTACCGTGCTGCTGAACCCTGATCGAGAACAACAGCACGTGAAGCAAGCCGCATAGTTGGATGGTTGACGCGACAACTACCTTGAAAAACGCCGTAAAACAATAGTTTAGTAACGCATTTAAAATCCCCCCGGCTCCACCAAACAACCCTTACAAATCAGGCACTTAGCGATTATCGCAAGTGCCTTTTTTGTGCCTGGATGGGCCGTTTTGGCTGGGGAATGCCAGCTTTATGACAGCCTGCAAGACCACTATTCCAAAGCGGTAAAGCCATGGACGAAATTGGAAATCCACTAAAAGAACTGCATGAGATGATGCGGGCGGCCGTTGCCATGTCGCCTGCGACTACCACTCTGGACGTCTGGGCTGCTGTACTGGAATGCTCGTCCTCGAACTCGATTGAGATGACACAAGGGCTGAACAGAATCATTGCGCTCATAGAGCGGTCCCGCAGAGCGATTTCGTTCATCCCTGGCGACAGGGAAAGGTTCGTGGCGCCGATCCAGAAGCTCGAGACAATGTTCCAATCCCAGAAGCTGTCGAATCAATGGAATGACTACAGGAGTTATCTGGACGCTTCGACCCTGACAGCCCTCGATTTTGGGGGTTATGCACTGTCTCAATTTTCCCCAGGGTCGTCCCCGGAGAAGTCAGCTGCGATAAGTGAGTATATCGAGAAGCTGGACGATCTCCTCGCGGAAGCTTTAGACGCAGACCTCTCGGACCCGATCAAGAAATTGTTCATCAAACACCTTGAGGCGCTTCGCACTGCTCTTCTCCGCTACAGAATGGAGGGACCCGAGGCATTGGAGGCTGCCCTTGACGGTGCCGTTGGAGCCCTTCATCGCAACGGAGCCAGCATCCGAGATGAGCCAGAAGAAGGCCAAGAGCTGTTCCATCGGTTTTGGGACATGCTTCCAAAGGTCAACGAGTTAGCTTCGGGAGTTGAAAATGCGACCGCACTGCTGGGGTTTGTATCCCCACTGTTGCTGCCTCTAATTGCCAGCAGTATCTAGTGAAGGGGCGGCAAATCTTTGCCGCGGGCTTTAGCTATCACCCGAAGCTGGTAGTCGGATACCACCTGAAACAACGACTCGGCCAGTAGGCGCAGGCGCTCGACCTCCTCAGGTGGTGCGCCATTGTCCTGGGCCTGGTGATACTCGCGCATGGCATCGACGGCCTGCTGAATCAGCGGCTCGCCGGCCTCGACCATGCCAATGAAGGTACGCTTGTCCACTGCCCTATTCCTATCACTTGATCAGGGCATTGTAGGACGATTCGCAGGCGAGCCCCGCTATTCGGGCGCGGTCATAAGCTTGCGCCAGGTCTCGATTCGTAGCGACAGACCGTTCGAGCAGGTCGGAGAGCACCATGGCGGCGCGGGTGGCTGCGTGGCCTCTGGCAACAGCGGCGGTATCCGGGCCGTGGCAACTAACGGCGGCGGCGAACTTGGCTCTTTCATCGAGCAGCCGCTGGATAGCAGCGCCAGCATCGGCAACCTTCGTTTATCCATAACCATGAACCCTTTCATCCCACTGGGCCTGGACCCGCCAAGATGCATGTGCGGATTAGCAGGAGTATTGGAAAAGGGGGTTTTAAAGGCTTTCAGGGGCCATAAATCCCCCTGATTCCCCCATAAAAAACCTGTTTGGTACAAAAAGTGGTACGAGCATTCCGCACCACTCATCGCGCATCCAATTCATCTACGGACCTAAAGCCCGGGATTCATTGCGTCACGACCTTGGCTTAACCCGGTCTTCATCGGTTGGCTTCCCGCTGCTTATCGCAGAGGATATTTTCGCCCCGAAGTGGGTGATGAATGTGGCAACCAGATGCCCATGGTAGAAGCCGTAGACCTCCGGAGGGACCTCTTTACCCTTCGGGTTTAGAACGGTAAACGTCAGCTTGCCATCCTTCACTTGAGGCCTCATCCAAGCTTTGCTCTTCCACTGCTCAGCTTTGTGGGTAACATCCCCATCTGAGTCCAAATCCCATGTGGTTATTTTCCCTTCCTGCTCATCTTGTTTAATGCGCTTTTTGAAGTCATTCAGCAATACAGACGGATTGGTAGTAATAAAATCGACTGCCATGTCAGCACCTAGCTCAAAAAATGGAATCAAATTGATATCAACTTTGATCCGGTGCGGTCAACCTCAATGCGCGCCAGCTCATCCGTAGCTGCTCAGTGCTCTGGCGTCGTTTTCCCTCATGGGTTGAGCTTACCTACAAACCGATACAGCGGCCTCAAGTAGCCCCTCATAGCCGATCCGCTGCCGACGCTCTGCCAACAAAGCCCGCACCTTCACCTCCAGGCTGTCGGTCTTGCGCAGGCCGGCAGCAGCCCACGCTGGCGCCGCCACTTCCGACGCGCGGCACGGCACTTGGACGGGCAACTCCACGCGAACATATTGGACGTGCGGCTCGACCTCCCCTGCACGCCCCTACAGGCGAGGTCACGGACTACGTGGCTTGCGACATGGAAACAAGCAATTCCGCAAGGTCGTGCAAGCCAGTGTGGGACATTACAACATCAGCTTCTTGCTGAACTTAGTCTCCATGACAATATGCGAAGCCGTATGGGTCACCCCCTTGATCATGTTGATCCGGGTCAGCTCGGCATTCAGCTCGCCCAAGGTGTGAGTGGTCAGGTGGATGATGAAATCCATTTCTCCCGACACCGCATATACCGCCTGTACACTGTCCATCTTGCGCAGGGTGGTCATCACGTCGGTGTAGCTTTTGTTGCTGCACGAGGTCATGGTGAAACAGTTGATCACCTGCTGCAGCTTGTCCTGGTCAATGCGCACGCTGTAGCCGGTGATCACACCGGCGTTTTCCAGGCGGTTGATTCGTTCCTGCACGGCCGAGCGAGACACGCCGAGCTTTCGCGCCAGCGAGGCTGTGGGCTCGCGGGCATTGGCCTGCAGTAGGGCCAGCAGTTGCCGGTCTTTCTCGGTCAGTTTGAACAGAGCGCCGGGGGGCAAGGCATCCATGGCGATTCCTAGTGAGTGCTAATTATTGTAACGCGCGCGGGCTTCCTGGAACTTGTCCATCAGCTTCAGCCCGGCATACACCGCTTGCGCCGCCGCCGACCCGAACGGCCCACCGTTCCACTCCAGGCCGTAGGCATCGAACAGACGGTAACGGTCGCTATCACCGCAGACCGCTTCGGCGACTACCCGCGCGCCCACGGGCGCGGTGTTCATACCATGGCCCCCAAATGAAGTACAAGCCCACAACCCCGGGCCCAGCGGGCCGATTTGCGGCATCTTATGGCGGGCGTAGCCCATCAATCCGGACCAAGCCTTGGCAATCTTCAAACCCTGCAACTGCGGGTACACGCCTAGGATGTCGCGGGTCAGCAACTGCCCCAGGCGGTGTTCATCCTGCAGGTTGTGCGTGGTGATATGGCCACCCCAGAGCAGGCGGTCGCCCTCGACGATTCGGTAGTAGTCAGAAGCGCGGCGGTTGTCACCGACCGCATCCGGGGTACGTACTACTTCATGCAGCTGTTCACCCAGGTGTTCGGTCAGCACCACATAGGTGGCAATTGGCAGGAAAGCCCGGTGTAACCTGCCAAACTCGGGGCCGCCATAGCCGCCGCAACAGTACACCACATCGTTGCAAATGACCGCGCCCTGGGCGGTGATCACCCGGTGGTGACCGTGCTTGCGCTCAACCCGCAGCATGGGCGACTGTTCATGCAGGCGGCCGCCGGCAAGTTCGACCAGCTCGGCCAAGCCCAGGCAGTAGTTCAAGGGGTGGAAGTGAAAACCATGGCTGTCGCGCAGCCCCTGGAAGTAGCGGTCGGTGTTCAGCCGGCTGCGCAGTGCCTGGGTATCGAGATACTCCATGTTGAAGTCGAAGTCGCGGGCCATGCGGTCGCGGGTGCGCTGCAGGTTGTCGGCGTCATCGTAGCGCACAACGCTGAGCTTGCCGGTGGTGACGGCGCAACCCGGTAGCTGGTGGCGCGCAATGGTGTCGCGGACAATATCGACGCCCTCTAGCGAAAGGCGGAACAGTGCCGCTGCGGTCTGCTTGCCACAGCGGCGCTCGATCGCCGACAGCCCCTCTGACCAGCCCTGCAGCACGAAACCGCCATTGCGCCCGGAGGCACCCCAGGCCACCCGTGCCGCCTCCAGCAATACCACCGAGCGCCCGCGCGCCAGCAGTTCACGGGCCACGCTAAGGCCGGCTAGACCGCCACCGATCACGCAGACATCGGCCCGGGTTTCGCCGCTTAAACTGGCGCGCTGCGGGGCAGGGCGCATGGTTCCGGTGTAGTAGTTGTTGCTGTAGCTGGACATCGGCAGGGTCATCCTCTTACTGGGCGCTGCAGGTTTTGCGGGCATGGGGGTGCCGCACGCCCTTCAGTTAAAGGGCGTTGGCATTCGGGTCCAGGGTTACTGCACTTGCGTGAGGTCGACGCCGTACCACTTCTCGGACAGCTGCTTGAGCGTGCCGTCGGCCTTCATACTTTCGACGGCCTTGGCCAGCGCGGCATTAAAGGCGTCGTCGCCCTTGTCGGTGGCGATGGCCAACGGCTCGTAATAGGCGGGCTTGCCCTGCACCGGGGCGATCGGGTAACCGGCCTTGATTGCCCCCATGATGGTAGGCAGCGCCGACAGGGTGGCGTCCAGTCGAGTGCCATTGCCCATGCGCAGGTCGTCCAGCGGACCCATGCTGTCGCCGTAGGTTTGCACATCGCCCGGCTCGACTTCATAGGTGAAGGCTGGCACGTCCGCAGCGTCGATCTTCAGGCGGCGGTTGATGTAGTCCTCGGAGGTGGTGCCGGCTTCTACGCCGATGGTCTTGCCATTGAGGTCGGCCGCGCTGGCGCCAGCGGCGTCCCTGTGTACGGCGAACACGTACGGGGTGTAATAGTAAATAGCCGGGAAATCGAGCACACGGCCACGCTCGGTGGTGGGGGTCATCGAGCCGACCGACAGGTCCCAGCGGCTGGCCCAGCGCCCGGCGGTGATGATGCCGTACTCGGGAGTGACGAATGCCACCTTGCTGCCCAGGCGCTTGCCAATCTCGTTGGCCACATCGATGTCGAAGCCCTTCAGGGTGTTGTCTTCGCCGAGGAACGACTGCGGTGGCCAGTTGGCGGCGGTGGCCACCTTCATCACCTTGCTCTGGTGGATGCGGTCTAGGGTGGCCCCGGCCCAGGCGGCACCGGCAATCAGCGTCAGGCTGCCGGCAACGGCGGTGAGTGCAAACAAGCGTGCGACTGGGTTCATTCAGTAAGTCTCCGGACTGCGATTGTTGTTTTGGTGTTGGCACAGCGGTAGACACAGACCTCAGTGGCTGAGGATCTGCGAAAGGAACTCTCTGGCGCGCGGATGGCGCGGGTTGTCGAAAAACGCGTTCGGTTGGCCCTGCTCAATGACCTGGCCCTGGTCCATGAAGATGATGCGATCGGCAACCCGGCGGGCAAATCCCATTTCGTGGGTAACGCAGAGCATAGTGATGCCGTCCTGGGCCAGTTCGCCCATCACGTCGAGCACTTCCTTGACCATTTCCGGATCAAGCGCCGAAGTTGGTTCGTCGAACAGCATGATGCGCGGCTTCATGCACAGAGCACGGGCAATGGCTACGCGCTGTTGCTGCCCCCCGGAGAGCTGCCCTGGGAACTTATTGGCCTGGCTGGCGATGCGGACGCGGTCGAGGTACTCCAGGGCCAGAGCGCGAGCCTGGGCCTCGTTCAGCTTGCTGACCAGGCGCGGGCCGAGCATCAGATTTTCCAACACGGTCAGGTGCGGAAACAGATTGAACTGCTGGAACACCATGCCGACCTGGCGGCGGATCGCGGCCACGCTGGCAGCATCACGGTTCAGCGGGTTGCCGGCGATCAGCACCAGGCCTTTCTGGAAGTCTTCCAGCAGGTTCAGGCAGCGGATCAGCGTGGACTTGCCAGAGCCGGACGGGCCACAGACCACCACGATCTCGCCGCTGGCGATTTCCAGGTCGATGCCTTTGAGTACGTGAAACTCGCCGTACCATTTCTCCAGGCCGCGGATCGATACGGCGGCCTGGGTGGCAGCAGGGGTGAAAGGCTGGTTCATCTTCAGGCTCCTCGATCAGCGGTGGGCGCGGTCGAAACGTTTTTCCAGGCGCGACTGCACAGTTTCGAGCAGGATCGACAGTACCCAGTACAAGACAGCGGCGGTGATCAGCATTTCCAGGTGACGGAACTCGGCACGGCCCTGGGTACGGGCGAGGAACATCAGCTCCCACACACCGATCACCGACACCAGCGAGCTGTCCTTGAGCATGGAGATGAACTGGTTGCCGGTGGGCGGGATGATCAGGCGCATCGACTGCGGCAGGATCACCCGGGTCATGGCCTGAAATGGGGTCAGACCAATCGCTCGCGACGCCTCCCATTGCCCGCGCGGGATGCTGCTGATCCCGGCACGGAAGATCTCGGTCATGTAAGCGCCATAGCACAACGACAAGGCCAGGATGCCTGCCGGAACAGCTCCAACCACATAGCCGAGCTGGGGGATACCGAGGTAGATCAGGTAAATCTGGATCAACAGCGGCACACCACGAAAGAACGAGGTGTAGAAGCTAGCAATGGCGATGGCGAAGCCGTTGGAGGACAGCCGCGCAGTGGCCCCCAGTAGCGCAAGGACGAAGGCGATGGCGATCGAAATGGTCGACACATAGACGGTGGTGAACACCCCCTGGGTGATCATGAAGCCGACTTTGCTGGCAATGAAACTGTAGGACAGGTCGAAGGTGTCGAAGAACAGCAGGAACAGCAGCAACAGCTCGCACCACACCGTGATCACCTGGGCCCGCAGCGGGAAGCGGCCAAGGATGAACAGGTTCAACACCAGGGTGACAGCGAGAGTGCCAGCCACGGCGATGTTGCGCAGCAGCGGTGCCTGCAAGTCGAGCACGATCGGGCCCATCAGCTTGGCTAGGCTGCCCTCACCCACGCCATAGAACAGGGCGAGGGCGAAGATCACGGCCGCGACTAGGCACATAAATGCCGGGTTGTCGGTCGCGCGCGGTTTGACAATGTGGTCTCTGTACATGGGGTTCGTGCCTCACGGAGCTGGGCTCGTTTGTTGTTGTGGGGTCATTGTAGGGAGGCGAAGAGAAGGTAAGAACCTGCTGGAATGCAAAAAATGAACGGTTTTTACTGACATTTGAATGGTTTTCATCCCGACAAATGCAGATCGATACCTGGCAGATTGCTGGCCTACTACCGAGTCGAGTACAGATGTAGCAGTCGAGTAACCTTGGGCCCTTGGGTATTTTCTGGCCGGGCCTTGTACGTTCCGTACTCGGCAAATGACGTGACCACGCGCCACCAGACGCTGTCGGTCACTTCGCGGCCCGCAGCGGGCAGCAAGTCGCCCGCCTGCGGGTCCGGTACGGCGCGGCCAGCAGCCGGCACCACGGTGATGCGCTGGGTCATGGTTCGGGATCTCCGGAGAATTTCACTTCGATACGCCCGTCTGGGCCTGGGTACTGCAGGTTGCGGTCAGCCGGGTCGATGCAGTCCATGTTGATGGTGGCCCCGGTGAAGGGTGGCAAGCCGTCGAGCTCATGCTCGAGCCAAGTCTCGGCGGGATCCGTCGACTTGTTGCGACCGAGCTGGAACGCCGCCGAGAAACTGAAGCGGTAGACCACCCGAGCACGATTGATCAGCACCAAGCCGCCGCCGTCGTAGACGATCGGGTCGTATTCTTCTCCCGGTCGCCAGCCGACCAGGGCACGCCATAGTTCCCTGCGGAAGTCGTGCAACAGGTCGCTGGCCTGCTGGCCGCGCTCGTCCTTGGTGTCCATGGCGAGCACCACCTCGAAGCGGTCCTCGATATCCTGAATCACGGCATTCGTAGCCTTATTGTCGCCCGCCTTGTCATCGGCAGCGATCACGTAGGCCGAGGGGTTCTTCAACAGCACCGACTCGCTAACAGCATCCAGGTCGATGCCGCCCGATACCCTGGCAGCCAGGCTCGGGCAGTTCTCGCGCAGGTGCGCGATGATGGGGGAGATTTTCATGGTGAGGTTCCGGCCCGTCGGGCCTGATGGTCAGGGAAGTGCGGCAGCGAACGCGGCGGACAGGATCGCTTGCACCTTGGCCCTCTCATCCTGCAGGGCGTCTTCCATGTAGTTGGCCCGAGGCGCGATGCGCCAACCGCTGGATGCACGTTGTGCCAGGGCTGCGGCCCGCTCTCCTTTGGCGCGGCGCTTGCCAGATGCCAGCCCGCGAACACGCCCACCCTGCTTCACCCCGTAATGCAGGTAAGCCGGGTAGTAATCCTTCATGTCTGGTCTTGTGCTCGTGCACCTCGTCGATCAACGCCATGTGGGGCCTTGGACCAGACTGACCATCGTCCGAACTGATCGGGCGGAAGAATGATCCCGACTTGAGATAAGCCAAGTTCCAGATGTTCTGGCCGGTGCCGCTGCAGACCAGGCGCTTCGTCAACTCCGGCGATTGTTGCACCATCGCCACCGCATCATCGTGCTAGGCGACAAAGGCGAAAAGAGCGCGTTAGCACTGTTCGAAAACTACTCCAACGGTGTGAAAACTCAGCGTGATGCCTGGGCCTTCAATTCCAGCAAAACCAAGCTGGAAACCAACATGAGCAAAATGATCGGCTTTTACAACGCCGAAGTAGAGCGCTTCAATGCGGCTTATCCTGAGCTGGACGCAAAAGTACGCCAGACGAAGGTGGACGGCTTCATCAATACCGACCCAGCTCGTATCAGTTGGACTGTCAATTTAAAGCAGGATTTGGGGAAAAACAGCAGCTATGCCTGCGAAACTGAATGCATTACGCGTAGCTTGTATCGCCCCTTCACTAAGCAATGGCTCTATTACAACCGTCGCCTCAACGAAAGGGTCTACCAGATGCTGCGCATTTTTCCAGGCGCTGGGAGAGACAACTTGGCGATAAATACAACTTCAGCAGGCGGTCTGTTTTCTGTTCTCATAACCGACACCCTGCCAAGCAAATTTGTTGGCGAGGATGTTGCGCAATGGTTGCCACTCTATCTCTATGAAGAGTCCGCAAAGACTGCCAAGGACGAGCTGTTTGCCGAGCCCGTTGAAGGTGGCTTGCGCCGCCGCGATGCCATCACCGACGCTGGCCTGGCCCATTTCCAGAGCGCTTACCCTGGCGAGCAGATCTGCAAGGAAGACCTGTTTTACTACGTTTACGGCATCCTCCATTCGCCGGACTACCGCGAACGCTTTCCCATTTGCGTAATGAACCGCATTGCATTCGAACAGCAGCGAGGCAGTGAGGGGTAGCGCGTTACCGTCACCACCCGCTACGCGACACAGGTACCAGCTAGGTCGACACCTACCAAAGATTATTTTATGAAAGTGAAGCCCTTCACTACTAATACACATCACAGTTCGCCGGCTGACTTGTTCGTAGGCGTCACTGCTAATAGCAAATATGACCTCCGCTCGCCCGCCTGCAGAGGCCTGCTGGCTGACGGCGCGTAGATTTAGCGCCCTACACTGCTTATAGCACGTACCCGTCGCCTTCCCTGACGAAGCGCAGCAGCATGCCTCGCCGGAGTTCACTGCTGATACGAGAAAGCCCCGCCAGACCATGCTGCACGGGGCTTTCGGGCATTGAAATCGGTTCAGATCCGTTCGGCACTGCTTATAGTGCACTCAGCCCCTACTCCTCCGAGCAGAGATCGCCATGATCGAGCGCCTGATATCGAGATAGCTTTTTCTCATAGGCTACCAACGTCCGACGCAGCTGACGATTCTCACTGGCGATGCTGCGAATCTCAGCAAGACGCTCCTCGACCTGTAAAACGAGGCGACGGTAAGGGAATTTAACAAACTCAAACGAGGAAGCCGGGTATTTGTGCTTGCCGTTGCCTTTAGGAATAGTCAGGGGCGCGAAATTGTTTTTTTGCCCTTGCAATGGCACCAGTCTGCACCAGTAGATCGAGTACGCGTTCGGGCTCGTTTGCTTGATTGACACAGCAGCCACGACAGATTTGACCCCGGTATTTTTGTATATCTTCATGGACGCATCCATATAGCTTGCGGCCAGGCATCTCGCGTCCGCAAGCAACTGCTCGTACTGCTGATCCAGCAGGGTAACTATCGTCTGTGCTTCTTTACTCATGGCCAAGGCTCTATTCTCTGTAAGAGCCAAAATGGTGACCGTTCGGTGAGTTCCCGGAATTCGATTTCAGACCGTTCTACCGTCGGAAATAGACCGCCATGGTCAGCGTATTGCGCGCGTCTCGGCGTTATTCAGGCCGGAATGTACGCGTCGATGTTCAAAGCTCTGCAACCAGGCCAGAACGAACAGGCTGTCACGCTCTGCATCGGGCAACATTGAGCGACGGGGTCTGTGGCTTCCGGGTTCTGGAAAACGCCATTTGGGGCGTATCTTGTATGATCAGCTCGGCCGTTGTGACACAGCCCTCTCAACCCTAACGGAAGGACCCTTATGACAAACCCATTCCAGGACCGCGAGCCACACATCGAGAACAACGAACGTATCCGCACCCCCCAGAAGGGTGTTTTCCTCGCCCTGAACGAGGTTTTCGGGGCGGGTGGCGAAGAGCGTGAGTTCGCGGTCATACTGCCGGTCGGATGTGGTAAGTCCGGGAGCATCACGATATCGCCTTTTGCCTTCCGCTCGCGGCGGACGTTGGTGGTCGCGCCAGGCGTGGCCATCGCTCAGCAGTTGGCCAGTGATTTCGACCCGTCCAATCCCAATATGTTCTACCAGAAGTGCGCGGTGCTCGTCGGGGCGCCCTATCCTGAACCTGTCGAAATCCGAGGGATGACGACCAACCGGGCAGACTTGGACGAGGCGCACGTCGTCATTACAAATATTCAGCAGCTCCAGGGCGGCGACTCAAACCGCTGGCTGCGTCAACTGCCGGCCGACTACTTCGACCTGATTCTGGTCGACGAGGGTCACCACGGCGTAGCCGAGAGCTGGCAGGCCCTCAAGGCTCAGTTTCCCGAAGCGCAGATCGTCAACTTCAGCGCGACGCCGATGCGCGCCGATGGCCAGCTCATGGAGGGGCGCGTCATCTACACGTACCCTATCTTCGAAGCGATCCGCGAAGGCTACGTCAAACGCCTTAAGGCCGTGCAACTGAACCCGCGCACGCTCCGTTACGTGCGCCGCGAAGACGGTCAGGAGATCGAGGTAGGGCTTGCCGAGGTACGCAGGCTGGGCGAGGAAGACGCCGATTTCCGGCGCAGCATCGTAACTTCTACCGAAACGCTGAACACCATCGTGGATGCGTCTATTCGTGAGCTACGCCGGCTGCGCGAGGAAACTGGCGAAGTCCGACTGAAGATTATCGCCTCGGCTCTCAATTACGAGCACTGCCGGCAAGTCGTCGAAGCCTACGTCGCACGGGGCCTGCGCGCCAGCTACGTGCATTCGCGAGAGAATGCGCCGGCGAACCAGAGAGTGATGCAGCGGCTGGAAAGCCACGAGCTCGATGTGATAGTCCAGGTGCGCAAGCTCGGCGAAGGGTTCGACCATCCGTACCTGTCCGTGGCCGCCGTGTTCAGCATCTTTAGCAACCTGTCCCCGTTCGTTCAGTTCGTCGGCCGCATCATGCGCGTCATACGGCAGAACGCTCCCGGCGACGTCCTGAACCAGGGCGTCGTCGTATTCCATGCTGGCGCGAACATCGCCAGACGCTGGGCTGACTTCCAGGAGTTCAGCGAAGCCGACCGCGACTATTTCGACCAGTTGCTGCCAGTGGAGGAAGTCGATCCAGATCATGCCCCCGTCGAGCGACAGGTGGAGCCGATTCCCCATGATTTGGACGGCGTGGAGGTGCGCAGCCAGTCCGATGTGCACGTCGAGGAAATTCCACTTCTGCTGGACGATGAGGCTCTGGCGGCCCTTCGCGTGCTGCAGGAGCGCGGATATACAGCGAACGACGTTGCGGCTGCTTACCAGACCCTGCAGCCACTGCCGACAACTCGTGTACGCGAGCGGCAGGCGATGCGTGACGGGCTTCCGATTCGAGTTCGAACGGCAGCTGGACGGATTCTCGGTGAGCGGGACATCAACCCGAATGGTCGCGAGCTCGATATGCGACGTCTCGGTAGGACGAACTTGATCGTTATGATTGCTGCCATCAACAGTCAGGTAAATACCTTTGTCGGTATGGGAACGGGACAACGGCACGAGTTCTCGCGCGAGATGCACGAGCGGATTGACCAAGGATTTGACGGCATCCTCGCGGCAGCCGTAAGGGAGGTGTTCGGTGGCAATTAAGTCGCTCGTTACCCATGTCGAAATAGATACCGCTGGCAAGGCCCATAACTGTCAAGCGAGTGCCAAGCACCGTATCGAGAAGGGCGATGTGCGCCTGAAGGTCAGAAACGGCCGGAGTTGGGATCACTACTGCCTGGACTGTGCGAAGAAAATAATTGGACGGGACATAGAGAAGCTTCAGGCGATCCAAGACATGCAGCCTCCTACCTAGCTGTTATCGAAAGGGGCCGGTTGGAATCGGGGCAACGCATATGGCCTATGACGGCAACGAGAACGGGCGCTATCGGTATCGAGTTGGACCGGCCGGGGACAGGCTGATCCGAAGCGCCATGAGTAGGTTGTCGCACAGCCCAAGTCTGCAGCCCCATCCGCCTACGCGACAAACAGGGGCGCATGACCGATATCCAACTAGCATTGCAGCCGGGCGATATCGCTAACCAAGAGCGATATCGCCAAGGGCCCAAGTCGTGTTCAATCTCATAATCTGGTCATGGCAAGGTTAGCTTGGTTTCGACTGGCAGCCACAGAATTTAGGATGACTGAATCCGTTCTTGACGGCTTCAGTTGCCCGCTACTTGGCAAACTGTCTCGTGAATGGAGGAATGATGACGCATGATATTGACGTAATTGGAGAGTTCGATCCCGAGTCCTCTATTCTCTTCTTAGGCTCTGGGTTCAGTCTCGGCGCGAGCAACATCGCGAATGGTACCCCGCCCAACGGCAGGGGGTTGCGGCGGCACTTTATTGAACAACTCAACCTTCCAGCGGATACCGACTACGATCTACAAGTCCTGAGCGAGGAATTTGCCGAGCATGACTCTGAGAAGCTTCGTGAAGAGCTCTATAGGATTTTTCGGCTGACCGAGCTAACTGCTGGACAAACGGCTGTTTTGAATGAGCCTTGGCGACGCATCTACTCGACCAACTACGATGACGCGGTCGAGTTGCATCGGTTAAAAAAGAAAGTGACGCCGAATGCCTACGATGTCTCGCAGCCAGTTCCGAACAAGCTTCCTCACGGCGCAGTAGTGCACCTCCACGGCAGCATCCGACTGATCACGCCTGATAATGTGATGAAAAGCCTGGTTCTCGGCGAAGGGTCTTACGTGAACCAGTATGTCGTGCGATCACGCTGGTACGACCAATTTCAGCGCGATCTGGCTTTCGCAAGCACCCTGTATATCGTTGGATACAGTCTCGCCGATTATCATATTGCAGGCCTACTGATGGCCAACCCTAAGCTTGCCGAGCGAACTATCTTCATACAAGGGCCCACCGTCGACGAAACGTTCCTGCGACGCACTGCACAGTACGGGCGCACTATGTTTATAGGCACCGACGGCTTCGCCGAGATTCTAGCGCGCGCTCCACGCTCAGTTGCTCCTTCACTGGATAACCTGCGCTCTTTCCGCTCGCTGTCACCCGTACGAGATAAGAAGGCAGTCGCTCGTCCGACCGCTACCGAGGTCTTTGATCTTCTAGTCTATGGCGATTTCGATCCTGGTCGCCTTGCTCGCTCGCAACCCAGTGAGGAGTACGCGATTGCTCGGGCGGATTCAGTGCGCGCGGCGGCGGATACTGTTGAGAGTAAGGCATCGCTCGTTGTAGATGGTCGTCTTGGTAACGGCAAATCGATTTTTCTTCATCTGCTTGCGTTCGAGCTTTCGTCGAGAGGATGGACCTGTCTACAGCTCCAACTCGGCCACCCAGACCTTCAGCGTGAGGTTGCGGCGCTGGCCGGGGTCGAACGATTGGTCGTGTTTGTCGACCAATATTCGGCCGCACAGGACAGTTTGCGCGGCCTTCGCGATGCTCTTCCACAGGCTAAGCTCGTGGTGGAAGTGCGGACGGGGACGTTCGAGGTCCGCTTTCACGAATTCGTAAAGCTTCTGCCCCAACCGTTTGACCGGGTGAGCCTTAACGCTCTCACACGATCCGAAATAGCCTCGTTTGGCCGGTTGTGCGAGAGTGCGGGGCTTCGTGCACCTGATCTCGATCACCGTGGCGATCTACGCGACCTTTTGCTTGATCTTTTCGAAAACGCCGCAGTCCGCGACCGAGTGAAAGAGGCTCTAGCCCCCCTGTTTGAAAATAGGGCTACTCGGCGAATTTTGACTATGACTATGTTGATCGCCACTCATCAAGGCTCCGTCGGTGCCTCATTCGTGAGAAGCGTAGTCGGCGAGGATCCCTTTATGGTGCTCAAACCGCTGGAGGATCTATCGCATGAAATTTTCGAGACGTCAGCTGATGGTTTCAGGGCTCGATCGTCTATCTTCTCCTCGTTTGTGATCGCAGCGTTCATCGGGCCAGAGGAGATCGCTGACGCTGTTGTCGAGGTGACGCTGGCCGCTGCCCAGCGGCGAAGCGAGCGATCGTATCGAATTCTCATGTCGAGCATGATTGCGTATTCGAGCTTGCGGAGAACCCTGCGCGGCAAGGGAGATCCGGACACCCTCATTGCCAGCATCTATGAACGTCTGCGATACGACGAGCGGGTGAATGGTGAGCCGCTCTTTTGGCTTCAGTATGCGATCGCGATGGCGGAAAAAACTCGGCTCGATGCAGCCGACGAATTCATCGCCACGGCCTACAGAAAGGCCGAAGAGCTTCCCGGCTTCCAAACCTACCAGATTGATACCCAAGCTTTCCGCATCGCTCTGATGCGCGCGATAGAGGAGAGCTCGGGTCAGGCTATTTTCAACATTGATGCGGTTCTTCTTGGGATTGAGCGGATTGATGCCATGCTCGGCGACGGGAGCCACCGATTCTACGCTGTGAAAGTGCTTGAATACGTTCAGCCGTTTGTGACGGCACGGCTTGGAGATTTGGTGAATGGCGAGCGGACCGCTTTGCAGTTCTGGCTTCTAAAGGTGGAAAAGTCGCTCTCTTTGCTGCCAGATGACTTCAAGGCAGCAGCTGGTTCTGAGGTAGTCCGCAAGAGCGTCGAGGCGGCTGCCAAGATGTTTATCGACCAACGTTAATCTTATGTGTGTCCGGCAAACCTCGAGTTTTTCTACCACCTTGCGCCGGACGCTCTTTATCGCACCGCCCCGAAAAGGGGACAGATTTTTAAAGGGGTCACAGTCTGCTTTTGGCCGATTGCTGCCTCCCACAGCATGATCACCGGTCAGCAATCAACAAACCAGTTGTAAAAATGGTATCCCGCGCTAACCGACACAGCACATGTGCCCAGCGTCAATAGAGGCCACCGTCCTTCGATACCAAGCCACCACTGCACCTTGAACAGAAGAGCTCCCACCAACACGCAGGCCAGAACACCGAGAGCCAGGCCAACCAAAGCGAACAGCCGAGCCCCTAACCCTGGATTTCCGCCGTGCCAGTTCTCACTCAGGCAAAAGGGGCAATGATTGGACGAAGGCGAATACCCCCAGAAACCACGGCTATATGACGCTCTCGGAACCATCGCTTTGCCACAGTTGTGGCAGGTAACCATCGAGTGTCTCATACCGCACCTCAGCTCAAATCGTCCTAGATGAGCCCATGGTGCGCTGCCGCGGAGAAAACCCAACCGCGTGACCTGACATCTACCCAGCACACGGTCTGAGCTGGACATCAAACCCTCCTGGCCACATAACCGAGGTTATGCTGTACACGACCGACTCTATTGAATGCTCCCTGGTGGGTGGCTGGCGTCGCCCGGTCGCAAAACGAAATTCAGGACGCCAGTTCAACTCCTCAAAAAGCCGCTCATCGGAAATACGTGCACGGGGGCACTTATGGGGGCACTTAAGAATAAACCTATCAATAAACTCATTTGAAACAAGAGGTTATGCATATATTTTCAATCCCCCCGGCTCCACCAAATTCCAAAGAAGAAGACGCCCTCGGGCGTCTTTTTTTGTGCCTGGTTTTTTGAGTTGAGCGAGCCCGGAAAATCAGATTTAACCCCTTCCGCGTAGGACGTTTCCCAAAGATACTCCCAGCGCCTGTTTTCCGTTGCGGTCGTTTTTTCAGAGTTTTAGTCTCGTCGGGTCGTTGTACATCAACGACCAGCTTTGACAGGCTGATGACGACCAAGCACACGGTTTTGCCTATGGCGGCTGTGTGTGGGGCACCTCGTGTGCGCCGGTTTGGTCTTCACCGGTCTGTCAACCCATACACGGCTGCCACCACTTGTTTGACAGCAAGCGCTGGTCGCTCCACTGAGGACCAAAAATGCTGAAAATAGTCCCCGATCCACCCCACCTTCCCCTTTCCTTGGAAGACACCATCATGTTGGCCTCGGACTACGCACTCTGTGCCGAAGCCGTAGCCCGGCAGGCAATGCTGATGCAGCCGCGATCGCCTGCGTCATTGTTGATCATGGCGTCAACGCAAGAGCTTGAAGCTCTGCGCAAACTTCTAGAGTCAGCGCTGGCACACATACACAAGCCAGCGGGCCCGCAAGCCGTGCACTGAATCACTACCAGGGAGATCGATCAATGGACATCGAAGACACCAAATGCACAGTCGGTAAAACCATCTTCTACCAAGGTGAAAACCAGACTCACCCACTGTTCCGCATCGAGTCCGGCATTCCCTGCCAGAACGCCCGCGAGCAAGCTTCGGAACTGATGGGCTATGCGCGGGACCTGACCATCGACGGTTTGATGGAAGACAAGCCAAAACTGATCTGGGCCGCGCATTACCTTTGCGCTTTGGGCAAGGCGCTGCTGGATGATGCGGAGCTGGGCATGATGCGCTAGCCATCTCACTTCAGCCAGCGCAGCTGCAGAGCAACCAGTTCACAGACGGGTTCGCTCATTACCCTGCGGTTTTACTCGCGAATAATCCAACGCGGTACATGGCACCGGCTGCGCCGGTGTTCGCGGATGAAACCGCACAAATTATCCGCCGAACAGTGCGTTATGTGGATTCGGTGACTGATCCGGATAGGTCAGCCGCCGATTGCTTTGCTATGGTTCCCAATTAGCGGGAAAGAGGTCTTAGTCTGCACTGGTGTGCAGCTTTGCTCCCGAATGAGAGAGTGTCCAAATGACATTGGCATTAGTACCTGTCGGCACAGCTTGCTGTGACTACATCGTATAAAAGAGCGAACACTTCGCCGCCATTGACCCCGCGCACCTGTTTTTCTTTGGTAAGAACTGTGGTTACTTTTGTTTGATAGAAGCGCCGTCCTTGGGATACCCGTCGCCCTAGAGCTTAGCGGCACGCTCAGCCAAACCATTCAGCTTTTGCGTGTAATCCAGCAACTCATCAATCTCCGCAAGCTCGACTTCACTCCAGAACTTCATATGCCGACCGTACAAGGTCCATTTGATAGCGTGAGCGCCATTCCAGAAAAGCCCCATCCACGCCGCATAGTTCAGGTTTAAAAGATTTTGCGTGGCGTACATCCGCCCGGCATTCACCGCGCTGCTGGCACCGTAGGCAAGCGCTAACATGATGCGAAAGCGCGGGTTCATTCTTCCGGGCAGCGTGTCCAATAATGCATCTGCAATAGTGGCCCCGTTGACCGCAACCTGTTTGACTACGTAGAACACCCTCATGATGACTTCCATGATCGCAGCCGGGATGCTCGTCACAAGGAACTGTCTGAAATCGTAGCCTTTCACGTACATCCACTCGATCTGCTTGCCGAAGGATTCGCCGTTGATGTTCACGTTCTCGAACATCCGCAGCAGCCCCATGAAGGGGGCCGGTAAGCCCATCCCTCGGTTCCCCTTGGCTGAAGGGGCATTTACATCGGAAAGCAGATGGCCAAACATTCTTCCCAGCAGCTGGAACAGGCCTCCCTCAGTCGGCCCCTTCGTGCTCGGGATCTGGCGTACCTCGCCGTTGACCACCACGGTGCAAGTTCCATGAATCATGTCATACACCCCGTAGAAAAAACCGAGAACGGGGTCATGAGCCAACGAACGAAGTCGGTGGTTGATCGGGTTGAGGACCTTATCCGGGGCACCAATAAGATCAGTCCAGACAGAGCTGTCCGGAGCGCCGATCTTGTATTTCTCACCTAACTTTTTGGAAAGCTCTGGAGGTAGCCAAGTGTTCAAAGTGTCTTGTACCCATTTGTTGAAGGTACCGTCTACCGGCGTATCCCATTTCGTTCCAGGTTTAGGCGGAGGCCGCACAAAAAGCAGATCGAGCACTCCCGCTAATAACCCGCTGCAACCCGCTATCGCATAGTCCCACTCATCGAGATTGTACTTCGCATTGAATGCGCCTAAGCGAGCGGTGAGTCTTGCGTCGATAGCATCAAAATCGCTTTCGTCCAGAACGTCCTTGAGCCTGGCATCCGGATGGTTCTGACGCGCTTGCGCATAGATATCATCCAGTGTGATCGGCTCACTGGAAGCTATAACAGTGAGGGGTATTTCGGTCACGACAGTGTTCAAACTATCAGTCGTGGTATCCAACGTACCGGCAAGTGCCAACAATTGTGCCTGGAGGAGCTGTATATCGGTGGCAATCTCTGCATGTGACGTTTCAATCGCCTGCGAGCGCTGATTCAACAAGGCAAGAGCGCTCAATTCATCCTGATACAGCTCATTACTCACGACGGTTTCTTCCGAGTAAGCATTTCGATGGTTTGCTTGATCATGGCAATTTCAGCCTTGAATGTCTCGGCGTTACTCAGCAAGCGCTCCTGAATGTTATAGAGCTTCGCGATAGCTTCGCCCAAAGACGCCGCAAGCTTCGCGTTTTTACGTTTTTTCATCAGCGCATAACCACCCACACCCAGCAGGGCAATGGGGGCTGCCAATACACCGATACCCGCTACCATCCCACCGCCCACCAAGGCACCTGCAGTAGCAAGGCCGGAGCTGATGCCTGCCGCAGAAAGGCCTGTATAGCCAAGCAAATACAAGGCACCCAGTGAACCTGCAGCACCCGCTGACGAGCCCAGTGC
The DNA here is from genome assembly GCF_013305685.1 of Pseudomonas sp. 13159349. Lineage (NCBI taxonomy): Bacteria > Pseudomonadati > Pseudomonadota > Gammaproteobacteria > Pseudomonadales > Pseudomonadaceae > Pseudomonas > Pseudomonas sp. 13159349. The sequence goes on from NZ_CP045553.1 coordinate 5,206,405, forward strand.
CGCTGCAAGCCCTTCCGTAATCCCTGGATAGTCATTCTCAAGCTGATCCAGAATGTTTTTAACCTGGCGAGAAGCTTCAGTCTTGACTCGATTGATCTCAACGTTGTCCATATGCATCCTTGGCTGAAATGTTGCGGGAGACTAAGAAATACCCTATGGCAAGGCAAAATGCCATCACCCCCTACCATAGAATTGAAAATATGATCCTTTGACTCATCCAAGCCTGTTGATAAGGTCCCTACCCTTTTTCTGCAGCGACTAGGCTCTGCAACAACACCAACTTGCGCTGCAACTGCGCGATGTGCGCCTGGTCGGCACGCCGCGCCGAACGCAGCTCACGGTTTTCCATCTCCCTAATCCGTGCCCATCGTGCGTTGTGACGGCATGCCAGGGCCAGTTGCCAGAGCTCACGCAACTTCATGTACTGCATCAGGAGCACCGCCAGGATTACCCCAATCAACACCAACGCCCCTGTCGAAACCGCTTCAGACATAGTCATGTCCACTTTCCTTTGCTGACTTCAATTCGTTTCAAAGACAGCGACACGATATGTAATGTTAAACGACAGGTCTAGAATGTAGACTTATACAGGTAAAGTAATCGCGCACATGGAGAGGGTATGAAACGCAAGCAATCCATCGAGCAGGTACGCTGGGACCTGGCACTTCGCTATCGCTTGATCGAGACCGTTGCCTGGTGGGAAGGCCGGCTGACCACGGGCCACCTGATACAGAGCTTTGGCATCAGCCGCCAGCAGGCGTCGAAGGACATCAATACCTACATCACCGAACATGCGCCCAAGAACTTGACATATGACAAGCAGCTAAAGGGCTATGTACCGAGCAAGCAGTTCAAGCCGCTGTTCATCGACGACAGCGCCAGCGCCTACCTGCACCTGCTTTATCAGAACAATGAGCGGGCCCCGCACATCGACGGGCTGGCACTGGCCTACGCGCATACCCGGGTGCTGGAAGTGCCGGACCGCCCCATCCGACCAGAAGTCCTGCGTCCCTTGCTCAAGGCCTGCCGTGAAGGCCTGCGCCTGGAAACCGAATACGTGTCCTTCAATACCCCCAACGTGGAAGTGCGCCTCATCGCCCCGCACACGCTGGTCTACACCGGCATGCGCTGGCACGTGAGGGCTTACTGCGAAAAGAACGGCCAGTATCGCGACTTCGTCCTCAGCCGCCTGCGTGGGCAACCAGACTTGCTCGACCAATCGCCGAACACACGCGAGCAGGACGAAGACTGGAATGTCGAGGTGCCGATCATCTTCGAACCTGACGGGCGATTGAACGCGGCGCAGAAGGCAATCATCGAAACCGACTTCGGCATGACGCAGGGGCAACTGGTGGTGCCCAGCCGCAGGGCACTGGTGAAGTACGTGTTGCAGCGTTACCTGATCGACCACCGCAACCTGGCAGTACTCCCCGAGGCGCAGCAACTGGTGGTGAGCAACCTCAAGGAACTGAAGCCATGGCTGTTGAATGACTGATTGTCGAATGCCGCGTCGAGGGGCTTGATGCCCCAGTCGCTGTGTCGTGATGCCCCGCCGCCCGCTTCATGACTGCCTCTCAGCCAGCAACACTTCCGGCACGGCCGGCAGCGACCGGCTCAGCAACACGCCAACCAGCATCGCGAACAGCAGCGCCGCCACACCGGCGACCTGCAACACGGCTTCGAAGCCCCCGATGAACGCCTGGCGGGCCAAGGGTGCCATCGTTTCCCGCAACCTGGGCTCAAGCAACGCCAACGCCGCCTGCAAATCACCCGCAGCAACCCGGGTAGTCATCGCGGCAACCTGGCCCGATTGCCCAGGCGCCACCGCAGCCATTGACTCATACAGCAACTGCCCACTACGCGCAGCCAGCACCCCCCCCAGCCCTCCGATTGCCAGCACAATCGCCCCGAACCGCGTGGTTGTACTCAACCCCGAAGCCATGCCGGTGCGCTCACGCGGCACGCAAGCCATGATGTTCTTCTGCGTATCGCCATTCAGCAGCCCGGCGCCAGCACCCAGCACCAGGCTGGCCAGGGCGAATGCACCGTAACCGCCCTGCTGCGTTGCCCAGGCACACAGCAGGTTACCCGCCCCGACCAAAACCAGGCCTAGCGCGAACACCTGCGCCGGGCTCAAGTGTGCAGCCAGACGCATGCCCAGGCGTGGCGTCAGCAGCATGGCCACGGCAAACGGCAGCATGCCCGCCCCTGCGGCCAGGGCCGACAGCTGCAGGCCGTTCTGCAAGTAAAGCGGTAGCAGGGTCATCATCACCTGGGCGCAGGCAGCATAGGCAAACATCCCCAGCAAGGCGCCAACGAAGCGCCCGCTGCGCATCAGCCGCAGGTCGATCATCGGCCGTTCCTGGCTGCGCTCGACCATGACGAACAGGCCGAACAGGAAGGCGCTGATCACCAGCCGTCCCAGGGTTTGCGCACTGCCCCAGCCCACCTGGTTGGCATCGATCATTGCCCAGATCAGGTAACCCAGGCTGCCGGCGAAAGTCAGGCTGCCCCATGGGTCGAGCCGGGCCGCAGCGGTGTCGCGGGACTCTTCGACACTGCGCAACACCATCACTGCGAGCACTGCCACCAACGGCAGGTTGATGTAGAAGATCCAGCGCCAGCCAAGGGTGCTGGCGATCAACCCGCCCAGCAGCGGCGCAAAGGTGATGGTGGCGCCCATGCAGGTGCCCCAGAAGGCCCAGGCGCGCATGCGTTCCTGGGGTTGGTGGAAGCGGTTGCCGATCGCGGCCAGGGCCGAGGTCAGCAGCAATGCCGCGCCAACGCCCTTGGCTGCCCTGGCCAGGTCGAGGAACAGCAGGTTGGGCGCCGCGCCACAGGCCAGCGAGGCGATGCCGAACAGGGCCAGGCCGAGCAGCAGCATGCGGCGGCGGCCAAAGCGGTCGGCCAGGCTGCCAGCGGGCAGCAGGCAGGCGGCAAAGGCCAGCAGGTAGGCGCTGACCACCCATTCGATATCGGCAAACGAGCCGGACAGGTCGCGGGCGATGCTGGGCAGGCTGACCGCGACGATGTTGGTGTCGAGGATGATCAGGGCACAGACCAGGGAGGCGGTGAGCAGGGTGAAACGCGCAGAGGGCATGGTGAGGCTCCAGATGCAGGGCTGGTTAGTCAAATCGCCGGGGCTGCCTTGCAGCCCATCGCAGGCAAGCCAGCTCCTACAGGGACCGCACCGCCTTCAAGGATTGCGCAATACCTGTAGGAGCTGGCTTGCCTGCGATGGACCGCAAAGCGGTCCCCTGCAATTCCCAGGCAGCCTTTGCCGCCAAGCCACCAGCCTTGTAGTGTTGCCTCACCATAACGCCACCAGCCCCCAGGCTTGTTAGCCACGGCGGCTCGCGTCATTACCCTGCAGGTAACACCCATGGAAATCCGCCATTTCCGCTACTTCCTCTGCGTCGCCCGCCACGGTCATTTCACCCGTGCCGCCGAACAGCTGGGCATCGCCCCGCCCACGCTCAGCCGGCAGATACAGGACATGGAGCGCGAACTGGGCGTGCGCCTGTTCGAGCGCAACCAGCGCGAGGTCAACCTCACCGCAGCGGGCCAGGCGCTTTTGATCGAGGCCGAACATGCCGTGCGCCAGTTCGATGCTGCACAACTGGGCGCGCAACGGGCCGCCCGAGGCGAAAGCGGGCGCATCGAACTGGGCTATGTGGCTTCGGCCGCGTACTCGGGCATGCTCCAGCAGCAAGTCAGCCGCTACAGCGAAACCTGCCCCCGCGTACGCCTGAACATTCGCGAACTGCCCATGGCCGAACTGCCCGGCATGGTCCGCGACGGCCTGCTTGACCTTGCCTATGTGCGCTCACCGATGGAGCTGCCCGAGGAACTCGAAGCTATCGCCTTGCACCAGGAAGGTTTCGTCCTCGCCCTGCCCGCCAGCTCACGGATAAATGAAGTGCCGCAGATCCCGGCCTCGCGCCTGGCCAATGAAACCTTCATCCTGCCCGAACAGATCTCCGGCACGCTGGAAGTGGCAGCACAAGGTGGTTTCGTCCCGAGGCTCGGCCCCCAGCCGGGCAGCCTGGTGGCGGTGATCACCCTGGTGTCACTCGGCCAAGGCATCGCAGTGGTGCCAGAATCGGTGGTGCAGCGCATCAGCCTGCCGCAGGTGCACTACCGGCGTATTGTCGACTGCCAGGCCAGCTCGTGGCTTAGCCTGATCCACCGGCGCTTCGAGAAAGCGCCGGCGGCAATCAGATACATCAAGATGATGAAAGGCTGAAAAAACAAAGGGCACCCATCCACTGGTGCCCTTTGCCCTACCGCCAGGTGAACTCAATCACCCCATCGAACGCACCCCCACAGGCTGCGCATTGCCCCGCGTGGTCACGATCCCCAGGAAGGAAATCACGATCGCCAGGCCCAATGTCGAGCTCACTTCCGCCCGGTGTTCAGGCGTGAACATCATGACCGCCAGTGCCCCGCCAATGAAAAGGATCACCGCCCAGGTCAGGTACGGGAACAGCCACATGCGGAACTTCAGCTCGGTGTTTTCCCGCTCCAGGCGACGGCGCATGCGCAGCTGCGAAATGGCGATGACCATGTACACCAGCAAGGCAATGGCGCCGGAGCTGGCCAGCAGGAACTCGAACACGCCCTTCGGCGCGAAGTAGTTGAGGATGGCAATGGCCGCGCCGATCAACGTGCTGCCGAATACCGCAGCGCGTGGCACACCGACCTTGGAGGTCTTGTTGAGCATGGCCGGTGCGTCACCGCGCTTGGCCAGCGAGTACATCATCCGCGAGGCAATGTAGATCGAAGAGTTCATGCAGCTGGTCACTGCCACCAGCACCACCAGGTCGACCATGAAAGCCGCGTTGGGGATGTTCATGATCTCCAGCGCACGCTGGTAAGAGCCCACCACCGCCAGCTGCGGGTCGTTCCACGGCACCACCGAAATGATCACGAAAATCGACAGGATGTAGAAGGTACTGATGCGCCAGATCACCGAGCGAGTGGCCTTGGCGATGTTGCGCGACGGGTCGCTCGATTCGGACGCGGCGATGGTCACCGCTTCGGTGCCGATGAAGCTGAACATCACGGTGATGAACGCACCAACCACGGCCGACCAGCCCTTCGGCGCGAAGCCGCCGTGCTCGGCCATCAAGCTGCTCAGGCCACTGACCTCGCGGTTGGGCAGCCAGCCCATAAGTGCGGCGAAACCCAGGCCGATGAAACCGAAAATGGCCGTGACCTTGAGAATGGCGAACCAGAACTCGAACTCACCGTACTTGGCCACGCTGAACAGGTTGGTACCAGCCAGCAGCAGCACCGAAGCCAGGGCGAATATCCAGCTGTCCACCTGCGGGAACCAGGCGTTCAGCACATGCCCGGCGGCCAGCGCTTCGATCGGGATTACCAGTACCCAGAACCACCAGTACAGCCAACCGATGGTGTAGCCGGCCCAGCGGCCGATGGCCTGCTCGGCGTAGGTGGAAAACGATCCGGTGTCCGGGTGTGCCACGGCCATTTCGCCAAGCATGCGCATGACCAGTACCACCAAGGTCCCGGCCACGAAATAGGAAATTATGGTAGCTGGCCCGGCTGCCGCGATGGCGTGGCCAGAGCCGACGAAAAGTCCGGCGCCGATGATGCCGGCGATGGACAGCATCGTTACGTGACGTGGCTTGAAACCTTGTGCAAGGTTGCCATCAGATCCCACGGTGTTCATTGATGTTGTTCTCTTTTTACTGACACAAGGATGGACGGGCAGGTGTAGGCGAAAATATCTCCTTTGAAATCAATAAGTCGACACGTTACTCGCGCTCTGTTGTTGATATTTGGCACGCGTCACAGAGCAACGTGTCAGTGCAGGTCGGGCTTCATTTAAGCCCCGCAGGGCTGTGGGAAATTACACGAGAACGCCCCGGAACTGTTCGATCACGACAGGGCATCCCCATTAACGTCAGAAGTCGCGAATGGCATACCCGATCCCGTCACCAGGCCGTCTGGAGCTTTTGTTTTTCATTTGGGTGTGTTGTGGCTGTACGGGCCCTTTCGCGGGCTCGCCCGCTCCCACAGTTACTCCACGCCCCTCAAACCTGTGGTGTACCTGTGGGAGCGGGCAAGCCCGCGAAAGGGCCGGTGCAGCCATCACCACTTTCTGCCAGCCACAAAAAAGCCCCGGTCTCCCGGGGCCTCTGTTGCCAGGCGTCTGCCTACGCCTGCCCGGTACGCTCGAAGCACCGGACTAGCAACAGGAATCGCGAAAGGGCCCTATGCCTCAACGCACCAGGCAAGGCCGCTTGTTATCGAAGCTCCACCCCGGAATCAGGAACTGCATTGCCACGCTGTCATCCCGCGCGCCCAACCCCATGTTGCGGTAGCACTCATGCGCCTTGGCCAACTGGTCTTCATCCAGCTCCACCCCAAGCCCCGGCCGCGCCGGCACGTGCACATGCCCGTCGACGATGCGCAGTGGCTCGCGGGTCAGGCGCTGGCCGTCCTGCCAGATCCAGTGGGTGTCGATCGCAGTGATTTCCCCCGGCGCCGCAGCCGCCACCTGGGTGAACATTGCCAGCGAGATATCGAAGTGGTTGTTGGAATGCGAACCCCATGTCAGCCCCCAGTCGTTGCACATCTGCGCCACCCGTACCGAACCCTGCAAGGTCCAGAAGTGCGGGTCGGCCAGCGGAATGTCCACCGACTGCAACTGGATCGCATGGCCCATCTGCCGCCAGTCGGTAGCGATCATGTTGGTGGCGGTGGGCAGGCCGGTGGCACGGCGGAACTCGGCCATCACCTCACGGCCCGAGTAGCCGTTCTCGGCACCGCATGGGTCTTCGGCGTAGGCCAGCACATCGTGCTTGTCGCGGCACAGGGCAATGGCCTCCTTCAATGACCAGGCACCATTCGGGTCGAGGGTGATGCGGGCTTCGGGGAAGCGCTCGGCCAGCGCCGTTACCGCTTCCATCTCCTCCTCGCCGCGCAACACCCCGCCCTTGAGCTTGAAGTCGCTGAAGCCATAGCGCGCCTTGGCGGCCTCGGCCAGGCGCACCACCGCGTCCGGGGTCAGGGCCTTTTCGTGGCGCAGGCGGAACCAGTCATCCTCGGCATCGGCTTCGTTGCGGTAGGCAAGGTCGGTCTGCTGGCGGTCGCCGATGTAGAACAGGTAACCGAGCATCTTCACCGCCTCGCGCTGCTGCCCCTCGCCCAGCAGTGCCGCTATCGGCACGTTCAGGTGCTGGCCGAGCAGGTCGAGCAGCGCCGACTCTATGGCCGTCACCGCATGCACGGTGATGCGCAGGTCGAAGGTCTGCAGGCCGCGACCAGCCGAGTCACGGTTGGCGAAGGTCTGGCGCATGGCATTGAGCACGCGCTGGTAATGGCCGATCGGCTGGCCGACCACCAGGCTGCGGGCGTCCTCCAGTGTCTGGCGGATCTTCTCGCCGCCGGGCACCTCGCCCAACCCGGTATTGCCGGCGCTGTCACGCAGCACCACTACGTTGCGGGTGAAGAACGGGCCATGGGCACCACTGAGGTTGAGCAGCATGCTGTCGTGCCCGGCGACGGGGATCACGCGCAGATCAGTGACCACGGGGGTGCTGGTGTGAAGGGTCTGCATGTTCATGGTTGTTGTCTCGCAGTCATCAATGGCTCTGACCCAGGGCCGAAGGGGCCTTGAGGTCATCGGAAGGGACGCCCTTTGGGCGAGTGCGTACGAAGAAGATGGCAATGGCCGCCAGCACCGAGGTCACCGCCAGGCCGTACAGGCCGCCCTGGATCGAACCGGTCTGCTGCTCCAGCAGGCCGAAGGTGGTGGGGGCGACGAAGCCGCCGAGGTTGCCGACCGAGTTGATCAACGCGATCACCGCTGCGGCGATGCGGGCATCCAGGTAGCCCTGCGGGATCGGCCAGAACAGTGACGACGCCGACTTGAAACCGATGGCCGCGAAGCACACCGCGACAAAGGCGAACACCGGCCCACCCGTGGTGGACATGAACATGCCGATGGCAGCGATCACCAGCGCACCTGCGACCCAGGCCTGCTGGAACTTCCAGCGCGCCGAGCCGGCGGCGAAGGCATACATGGCCAGGATCGAGATCAGCCACGGGATCGAGTTGAAGAAGCCGACCTGCAGGTCGCTGAGGTCACCCATGCGCTTGATGATGCTCGGCAGCCAGAAGGTCGCGGCGTAGATGGTCAGCTGGATGCAGAAGTAGATCAGGCAGAACAGCAGGATCTGGCGGTCCTTGAGCAGGCTCCAGGCCGATGGCCTGACCGCGCCGACCGCTTCGCGCTCAAGTTGCTCGCGATCGATGGCGGCCACCAGTGCTTCCTGCTCGGCCTGGCTCAGCCACTTGGCGTCCTGCGGCCTGGAGTCGAGCCAGAAGAACACGAAGAAGCACAGCGTCACCGAGGCCATGCCTTCGATGAACAGCATCCACTGCCAGCCATGCATGCCCAGGCCCTGGATCTGCATCAGCGCGCCGGCCAGCGGCCCGGAAATCAGCGACGCCAATGCCGAGCCGCTGAGGAAGATGGCAATCGCCTTGCCACGCTCGGCGGCCGGCAGCCAGCGGGTGAAGTAGTAGATCACCCCGGGGAAGAAGCCCGCTTCGGCAACCCCCAGCAGAAAGCGCAGCACGTAGAACTGGGTTTCGTTCTGCACGAAGGCCATGGCCGTGGCCACCACCCCCCAGGTGAACATGATGCGGGTCAGCCACAGCCTTGCGCCGACCTTCTGCAGCAGCATGTTCGAGGGCACTTCGAACAACGCGTAGCCAATGAAGAACAGGCCGGCGCCAAAGCCATAGGCCGCGGCGCTGATGCCCAGGTCGCTTTCCAGATGGGGGCGGACGAAGCCGATGTTGACGCGGTCCAGGTAGTTGACGATGAACATGATGACGAACAGCGGCAGGACGTGGCGCTTGACCTTGGCCACGGCGCTGGCCAGGGCGTCGCCTTCATTCCGGGCAGACGGAGCGAGGGTATCGTTCACTTGCGGATCTCCCACTAATTGTTTTTGTGCGGGTCGAGGTTGTCTGACATGGCAGTGGGGAGGAGCATATGCGCAGCGAAGTTGTACGACAAGATCAACAACATCGGCAAAATCACAAAATACAAGCTGAAGAAAAGCCTATATGCGCCGATCTTGCAAAAATATACAAACTACTCGCTTGCTTGACCGCAGGAAAAATCGGCAAAAAATATTTTTATCGATTAACTTGTCGTACAAGTACAACAACATTCGGATCACACCATGGCCACCGAACAAGCCCACAAACGCGGCCACAGCCGTGCCCATGACCTGGTCTCCAGCCTGACCCAACAGATCTTGCTGGGTACCTTCAAGCCAGGCGACAAGTTGCCCTCGGAAAACAGCTTGGTGCGCGAGCATGGGGTCAGCCGCACCGTGGTCCGCGAGGCCCTGTCGAAATTGCAGGCCTCGGGGCTGGTGGAGCCACGCCACGGTATCGGTACGTTCGTGATGGAGCGCCAGGCCCACGCCGGCCTGCGCATCGCTGCGGAAAGCGCGGCGAATGTGCGCGACCTGCTGGAGCTGCGCATCGGCCTGGAAGGCCAGGCCGCCGCCTTGGCCGCGCTACGTCGTGATGAGGGGCACCTGAGGCGCATGCGCCAGGCGCTGGATGACTACCAGGACCTGGCCGCCGCTGGCGACAGCTGCATCGAGGCCGACCGGCGCTTTCACCTGTTGATTGCCGAGGCCACTGGCAACCTGTACTTCACTGAAATGCTGTTGCAGCTGGGCAACGGCCTGATCCCGCGCAACCGCATGGCCCTGGCCGAACGCAGCGGGGCGAAGCTGGCGCGGCAGGCGTACCTGGCCAACCTCGAGCATGAGGCGATCCTCAATGCCATCCGCCGGCAGGATCCGGACGCGGCGCGGGCAGCGGTGTGCCTGCACCTGTCCAATAGCCGCGACCGACTACTGCCCGAACAGGCCTGACACGATCCCCTTTAGGAGCGGCCTTGTGTCGCGAAAGGGCTGCACAGCAGCCCCTCGATTTCAGCTACAGAATTGCAGGCCGGGGGCCGCTTTGCGGCCCTTTCGCGACACAAGGCCGCTCCTACAAAGAGAACCGCATCAGGCCCTGTTACCAGGTCAGGCAGATTTTACCGAAATGCCGGTTGCTCTCCTGATAACGGAACGCCTCGACGATCTGCTCCAGCTCGAAATGCTTGTCCACCACCGGCCGCAGGCCGTTGGCATCGATCGCCCGCACCATCGCCTGCTGCTGGGCGCGGCTGCCCACCAGCACGCCTTGCAGGCGTATCTGCCGCACCAGCGCCTGCACCAGCGGCAACTGCCCGGCCACGCCGGTGAGGATGCCGATCAACGACACGTGCCCACCAATGCGCGCGGCAATCATCGATTGCTCCAGCGTCGCCGCGCCACCCACTTCGATCACATGATCGACGCCGCGGTTGCCGGTCAGCTCGCGCACTTTCTCACCCCACGCCGGGACGCTCTTGTAGTTGATCAGGTGGTCGGCACCCAGGGCCTTCAGGCGCTCCAGCTTGGCGTCGCTGGAAGAGGTGGCGATCACCGTCGCGCCGGCCAGCTTGGCAAACTGCAGGGCGAAGATCGACACACCGCCGGTGCCCTGCACCAGCACCGTATCGCCGGGCTTGAGGTGGTCGTCGCACATCAGCGCGCGCCAAGCCGTGAGACCGGCCGTGGTCAGCGTGGCAGCTTCTGCATGGCTGAAGCCCTTGGGCGCCAGGGTGAAGGCGGTGGCGCGAGCGGTGACCTGTTCACGGGCGTAACCATCGATACCGTCGCCGGGCACCTTGGCGAAGCCTTCCACATTTGCCTGGCCGTCGAGCCAGTCGGGGAAAAAGGTACTGACCACATTGTCGCCGACCTGAAACTCGGTGACGCCGCTCCCCACCGCGACCACTTCGCCAGCGCCATCGGCCATGGGGATGCGCCGCTCGCTCGGGCCCCACATGCCGCTGACAACGGCGAAATCGTGGTAGTTGAGAGAGCTGGCGTGCAGGCGCACGGTGATCTCGCCGGCCTCGGGTGAAGAGGCCTCGCAGGTGCCGACCTCGACCTTGTCGTAGCCGCCGCCGGGTTTTACGTAGATGGCCTTGCTGGTCATGGATAGGTCTCCGTTCAGGGAAAAGATTGGGGTTCAGCATAGACAGGTCCGGCCCTATCGCCGGCAAGCAAGCTCCCACAGGTATTACACAAGTCTCAGCTCTAGTGGTGTCCCTGTGGGAGCTGGCTTGCCGGCGATAGGGCCCACATTCCCAACACAAGATTCAGCCCAGCATCACCTTCAGCGCCCGGCAATCGGCCGCATGCCAATCCACCAGCTCCGGCCACGGATTGTCCGGCAGGTTCACCAGCACCGTGCGCGCCCCTGCGGCACGCCCACAGTCCAAATCAAACCGGTAATCCCCCACCATCACCAACTCACCCGGTGTCACACCCCAGGCATTGGCAATCTTCAGCAGCCCATCCGGGCTTGGCTTGGGCGCTGCTTCGTCACGCCCCAGAATGTGCTCCACCGGGAAGCAGTCCGCCAGGCCGATGGCCTCCAGCGTCACATGCGCCAACTCACGGGCATTGCGGGTCAGAATGCCCAGCCGGCAACCACGCTGGGCCAGCTCGCGCACCAGTTCCACCGCCCCGGTGGCCGCCGTGGAGGCAATTGCCAGATCACGCTCGTGCTCCAGCAGCCAGGCATGCTTGGCCGCCGCCTCGTCCGCCGGCAAAGCTGCCAGGTGGGTGAGGATGTCGTGCTCGGCCGGGATATCCAGCGCCACGCGGATGGCGGCAAAATCGTGCACGGCCACGGTCAGGGTGCCGTCCATGTCGAACACCCAGTTGCGCACCTCGCCCAGGCTCATGCCCAGTCCTTGCGGTGGCGAATCAGGCCTTCCTGGCACGACGACGCCACCAGTTGCCCGGCCTGGTTGAAGATGCTGCCGCGGCAGAAGCCACGGGCATTGCCCGCCCAGGGGCTGTCGGTGGCGTACAGCAGCCACTCGTCGGCACGCAGGTTGCCATGGAACCACAGCGAATGGTCGAGGCTGGCGATCTGCATGTCACGCTGCCACACCGATTTGCCATGGGGCAGCAACGCAGTGGTCAGCAGGCCGAAGTCCGAGGCGTAGGCCAGCATGTATTTGTGCAGGGCGGGGATATCGGGCAGGTTGCCGTCGGCGCGGAACCAGGCGTACTTCACCGGGTCGCCAGGCTGGGGGTTGAACGGGTCGCGCTCGGTGACCGGGCGGATCTCGATCGGCTTGGCGCACAGCACCTTGTCGCGAATGCGCTCAGGCAACTGGTCAGCCATGGCCCGGGCCAGCTCGACTTCAGTGGGCAGGTTCTCCGGGCCGACCACCTCGGGCATCTGCGCCTGGTGCTCGAAACCTTCCTCGTCGTACTGGAACGAAGCGCTGCAGGTGAAGATCGGCTGGCCCTTCTGAATCGCAGTCACCCGCCGGGTGCTGAAGCTGCCGCCATCGCGCACGCGGTCCACCGAATACACCACCGGCAGGCTGGCATCGCCAGGGCGCAGGAAGTAGCCGTGCAACGAATGCACATGGCGTGCATCCTCGACCGTCTGGCTGGCCGCCGACAACGATTGGCCCAGTACCTGCCCGCCGTACAGCTGCCGGAAGCCCAGGTCCTGGCTGCGGCCACGGAACAGGTTCTCCTCGATGGACTCGAGGCTCAACAGGTCGACCAGGTCGTCCAACACATGACTCATCGGGGGTTCTCCGTAGGAGCGAGTCTTGCTCGCGATGCGCCGTCCAGGCGGCGCTCGATCTCATAGGCGCTGAACATCTTGCGGCAAGCGCCCTCCATTAGGGAAATGATACAGGGTTTGTCATTCGCGCCGGGCATGGCCATGCATTCAGGCGCGCAGGGTACGCTCCCAGTGAGCTCGATCGATGCGGTACAGCACATGCGGGCGCAGCGGATGGCCCACGGGCAGGCGCGGGTGTTCGAAACTGCCATTCAGGTCCTGCTGCATACCGATGGCCTGCATGACCTTCTGCGAGGGCAGGTTGCTCTCGCTAGTGAACGACACCACTTCCTCCAGGCGCAATTGGGCGAAAGCACAGCGCAGGCATGTCCACGCCGCCTCGCTGGCGAAACCCAGGCCCCAGTGGCGGCGTGCCAGGCGCCAGCCGATCTCCACCGCCGGCGCAAAATCGGCATCGAAGCCCACGTGCAACAACCCGGTCATGCCGATGAAGGCACCACTGTCCTTGCGCTCCAGGGCCCACAGGCCAAAGCCGTACTCATTGAAATGCCCGCGCACGCGGCCGATCAGCGCGGCTGCCTCCAGGCGTGTCAGCGGCGCCGGGAAGTAGCGCATCACCTGCGGGTCGGCACACAGGGCGGCGAACTCGCGCAGGTCGTCGTCGTGCCATTGGCGCAGTACCAGCCGCGCGCTTTCCAGTTGCAGGATAGGGGTCATCGGGCGTGCTCCGGTTTTACCGTCTTGCAGTTTACAGCGTAGGCGCGGGTGCAGGTTTCACCTAGCCGGCGTGCCCGAATGCAATTTTCACACGCCCTTCACCGCCCCCCGACAGGCCTGTTGGCAGGATGCCAGCCAACACCGCCGCGCCAGCCGCGACCATGCCAACGGAGCAACGCATGCTATCGAGCAACACCCTGGGGCACCCTGCCATCCACGCCCGGCGCAAGCGACGCCTGACCCGCAAAGCCCTCGGTGCCGCCCTTGGCCTGTGCATGGTCGTGGCGGCGTTGAGCACCTGGCTGGCGACGAGGACGCACATCGTGGACCTTGGCAACGAACGACAATTGAGTGACAGCGGCCTGCTGCAGGACTGGGCCGACGGTGCGGTGATCGTGATGATCCGCCACGCCGAGCGCTGCGACAGCGCCCCCGGCCCGTGCCTGGGCGACCCCACCGGCATCACCGTGGCCGGTAGCCAGGCCGCCGGACGTGTTGGCCAAGGGCTGCACCAGCTGGGCCTTAACACCGCCGATATGCTCAGCAGCCCGAAACTGCGCACACGGCAAACCGCGCATTTCATCCTTGGCCAGGCGGTGGCCAGTGAGGGCTGGCTGGAAAGCTGTGACAGCCAGTTCGCCAGCGAAGCGCTGGCACACAAACGACCGGGGCATAACCTGGTGCTGGTGACCCACAACGGCTGCATCGACCATTTTGCCCGCCAGCAGAAAGTTGCGGGGGGTGAGCGTGAGAGCGGCTATGCCAGTGCGCTGTTCGTTTCGGTGGATGGCAATGGCAAGACGCGCATCCTCGGCCGCCTGAACGAGCCGGATTGGCAACGGGTGCTGGCCAGTACCACGAAATAACACGCCAATCGTCCAGGTTGTCGCTACTCCGTGCAGGAGCAGCCTTGTGCTGCGAAGAGGCCATAGCCGCCACAGAACATTGTCCTGCATGCCGGCCCTTTCGCAGCACAAGGCTGCTCCTACACGTGATCGGCCAGCAAGCTCATGGCAAGATCAGCACTGGCCCCGATTGCGACCCCACCCATGCCGTTGCCGCTGATCTACCACGAAGACTACAGCCCGGAGTTCCCTGCCGAACACCGCTTCCCCATGGACAAGTTCCGCCTGCTGCACGACCACTTGATCGACAGCGGGCTGACCACCGACCAAGCCCTGCTGCGCCCGGACATCTGCCCCAACGACATCCTCGCCCTGGCCCACGACCGCAGCTACATCGAGCGCTACATGAACGGTGACCTGTCACGCGAGGACCAGCGCCGCCTCGGCCTGCCCTGGAGCGAGGCCCTGGCCCAGCGTACCGTGCGCGCCGTAGGCGGCTCGCTGCTGAGCGCCGAGATGGCGCTGCAGCACGGCATCGCCTGCCACCTTGCCGGCGGCACCCACCACGCCCATTACGACCACCCTGCCGGCTTCTGCATCTTCAACGACTTGGCCGTGATCAGCCGCTACCTGCTGGAGGCTGGCCGGGTACACCGGGTGCTGATCTTCGACTGCGATGTGCATCAGGGTGACGGCACCGCGCGCATCCTGCACGACACACCAGACGCCATCACGGTCTCGCTGCACTGCGAACAGAACTTCCCGGCGCGCAAGGCGCAAAGCGATTGGGACATCCCCCTGCCCCGCGGCATGGGCGACATGGCCTACCTGAAGGTGGTGGACGACGCCCTCAACTACCTGCTGCCACTCTATCGACCCGACCTGGTGCTGTACGACGCCGGGGTCGATGTGCACAAGGACGACGCCCTGGGCTATCTGCAACTGACCGATGCAGGCGTTGCCGCCCGTGACGAAGCGGTGCTGCGCCACTGCCTGGGCCGCGACATCCCGGTGGTGGGCGTGATCGGCGGTGGCTACAGCAAGGACCGCGCAGCCCTGGCCAGGCGCCATGGCATCCTTCATCACAGCGCGGCACGCGTCATCGGTTGTTCACAATGACTGTGGAACCGCTTGTGGATAACCTGCGGGAAAGGCGCTGCAGCCCTTTACAGGCAAGGCCTGCAAAGCTCTGATCATTTTTTGAGCAGTGCTTCCACAGGCCGCGCTGCGCTAGAATGCGCCTCTTTTCCACAGCCTGCTGCCCACCATGCCTGATCTGAGCCCCGCCTCCCCTCCCCTCGCAGTCGTCATTGGCGGCGGCCCAGCCGGCCTGATGGCCGCCGAAGCACTGGCTCAGGCGGGCCTGGCGGTCGAGGTGTTCGATGCCATGCCTTCGGTGGGTCGCAAGTTCCTGCTGGCGGGTGTCGGTGGCATGAACATCACCCATTCCGAGCCCTATCCGGCGTTCGTCAGCCGGTATGCCGAGCGCCAGGGCGAAATCGCCGCGCTGCTGCACGACTTCGATGCCGACGCCTTGCGCCAGTGGATTCACGGCCTGGGCATCGAAACCTTCGTCGGCACCTCGGGCCGGGTGTTCCCCACCGACATGAAAGCCGCGCCACTGCTGCGCGCCTGGCTCAAGCGCCTGCGCGACAACGGAGTAGTTATCCACACCCGTCACCGCTGGCTGGGCTGGAATGCCGAAGGTGCATTGCGGGTTGCTTATCCACAAGGCGAGCGGCTGGTGAAGGCTGCCGTGGTGGTGCTGGCGCTGGGTGGCGGCAGCTGGGCGCGACTGGGCTCGGACGGTAGCTGGCAGCCGCTGCTGGCCGAACGGGCTGTGGATATCTCACCCTTGCAGCCCAGCAACTGCGGTTTTGAAGTGGCAGGCTGGAGCGCGCTGCTCAAGGACAAGTTCGCCGGTGCGCCGTTGAAGAACATTGCCCTTAGCGTTCCTGGCAGCGTGCCGCGCAAGGGCGAGTTCATCCTCACCGCGCAGGGTGTGGAAGGCAGCCTGGTGTATGCATGGTCAGCGCCGGTGCGCGAGGCCATCAACCGTGAGGGCCACGGGGTGTTGCTGCTCGACCTGTTGCCGGACAAGCCTGTGGACAAGATTGCCCAGGCGCTGGCCAAACCACGGGGTTCGCGCTCCATGGCCAAGCACCTGCACAGCCAGCTGGGTATCGATGGGGTCAAGGCTGCGCTGCTGCGCGAGCTGACCGATCAAGCGACCTTTGCCAACCCTGATGCCTTGGCGAAAGCGATCAAGGCCTTGCCGATAACACTGGTACGCACGCGGCCGCTGGATGAAGCGATCAGCAGCGCGGGTGGGGTGCGTTTCGAGGGGCTGGATGAAGGCTTGATGGTCAAGGGGATGCCGGGGGTGTTCTGTGCAGGCGAGATGCTGGACTGGGAGGCGCCGACTGGGGGGTATCTGCTGACAGCGTGCTTTGCCAGCGGCTTGCGCGCCGGGCGGGCGGCGGCGGATTGGCTCAAATCCAAAGGTTGACACTGTCCCCTGTGGGAGCGGGTTTACCCGCGAACACGGGCGAAGCCCGTGCCATGCACCGAGTCGCATTCTTCGCGGGTAAACCCGCTCCCACAGAGACCGCGTACACTTCAAATCTACGGCTTACGCTTGCGCGCCCCACCATTGAAGCTCGGCACCTTGCGCACCGCCTTCACCGCCGGCTCCGCACTGCCTGATTCAGCACTGTCCATCCAGCGCCCCAACCCGCGCTTGGCGCTGTTTTCCTTGGGCTTCTTGGGCTTCTTCGGCTTCTTGATCACCTGGCCACTGGCGTCGGTCATCGGCACCCGGTGGTCAGGGATGAAGTCCGGCTCTTCATGACGCGGCAGGGTCTGCCGCGTCAGCACTTCGATCGCCGCCAGCAGCTGCACTTCATCGGCACACACCAGCGAGATAGCCTCGCCCTTGTTGCCCGCCCGCCCGGTACGCCCGATGCGGTGCACGTAATCCTCGGCAACGATCGGCAGGTCAAGGTTGACCACCAGCGGCAAGTCATCGATATCCAGGCCGCGGGCCGCCACATCGGTCGCCACCAGCACCTGGATTTCGCGGGCCTTGAAGCTGTCCAGCGCGCGCTGGCGAGTGGCCTGCGGGCGGTCACCGTGGATACCGTCGGCATTCACACCCTCGGCCAGCAAGCGCTCCACCAGTTGATCGACGCCATTACGGGTCTTGGCGAACACCAGCACCTGCTTCCAGCGCTGCTTGCGCAGCAGGTGGCAGAACAGGTCGACCTTGCGTTTTTTATCCACAGGCACCAGCCACTGCTTGACGCTGGTGGCCGTGGCATTGCGCGGGCTGACTTCGATGCTCAGCGGGTCGTTCAGGGCCAGCCCCGCCAGCATGCGGATCTGGTCGGAAAAAGTGGCGGAGAACAGCAACGTCTGGCGCTTGCGTGGCAGCGCGGCGTACACCGACTGCAGCTCTTCGGCAAAGCCCAGGTCGAGCATGCGGTCGGCTTCGTCCAGCACCAGGGTCTGCACCTGGTTGAACTTCACGGCGTTCTGCCGGAACAGGTCGAGCAAGCGCCCCGGGGTGGCCACCAGCAGGTCGACGCCACGGCGCAGGCGCATCATCTGCGGGTTGATGCTGACCCCGCCATACACCGCGTAGGTGCTCAGCGGCAGGTTCTCGGCGTACTCGCGCACGTTGTTGTGCACCTGCTCGGCCAGCTCACGAGTGGGCACCAGCACCAGCGCGCGGATCGAGTTGCTGGCCACCTTTTCGCCTTCCAGCGCCAGGCGCTGCAGCACAGGCAGGGCAAAGCCCGCGGTCTTGCCGGTGCCGGTCTGGGCCGCGGCCATCAGGTCGCGGCCGGCCAGCACGGCGGGGATGGCCTTGGCCTGCACCGGGGTCGGGGTGGTGTAGTCCAGTTGCTGCAGGGTGCGCAGCAGCGGTTCGATCAGGCCGAGTTTGGCGAAATTCATGGCAATACCGTCAGGGGGTTCAGCGAAGGCGGCAAGTTTACCGCATCACCCCTGCCTACTTGCAGATTTCGCCTTTCAATGGCTGCGCCGGCTCAGGTGCCTTGCGCCACTGCGGCAGGCCGATCAGCACCACCGCGCCGATGATCACCGCCATGGCCACACACTCTTCGGCACCAATCTGCTCACCGGCAAAGACGATACCCAGCAGCACGGCCACTGCCGGGTTGACGTAGGCATAGCTGGTGGCAGCTGCCGGGCGCACGTGCTTGAGCAGGTACATGTAGGCACTGAACGCCAGGATCGAACCGAACAACACCAGGTAGGCCAGTGCCCCCCAGCCGGCAGCGGTCGGCATCTGCGTCATGCGCTCGCCAGACAGCGCGCTGCCGAGCAGCAGCACAGCGCCACCAACGAGCATTTCCGCGGCGCTGGCCATGGGCCCCTGGGGCAGCGGCAAGGTCTTGCTCCACACCGAGCCGAACGCCCACGACGCCGCCGCAAAGATGATCAGCGCCGCGCCAATCGGGCTTGCCTGAAGGTTGGAGCCCAGGTTCAGCAGGCCGATACCCACCAACCCGAGGGCGATCCCCGCCCACTCCAGCTTCGAATTGCGGTGCCCGAACAGCAGGCCGAACAGCAACGTGAACAGCGGCACCGTCGCCACCGCCAGCGCAGCGACGCCCGAGGCCACACCGGCATGCTCGGCCACGGTCACGCCACCGTTACCACAGCTGAGCAGCAGGAAACCGATCGCCCCCGCAGCCCGCCACTGCGGCCAGGTCGGTGCCGGCACACCGCGCCAGCGCAAGAAGCCATACAGCAGGCCCCCGGCAATCAGGAAGCGCACCCCGGCCATGAGCATCGGTGGCCAGCTCTCGACGCCTATGCGAATGAACAGGTAGGTGGAGCCCCAGACCAGGTACAAAGCCAGGAAAGCGCCAATGAGCAACAACGGGAAGCGACGGGAGGCAGGCATGGGAAACACTCGAAATCCGTTTACGGGTGGCTTAGTTTAGAAAGGCCACCGTGTAAACTTAAGTTACAAAACAGCTTTAAATTACCCGAACACTTTGCATTGCATGGTTATTCGGATGCTTTTCAATCGAATCGAAACCAGGCAGGAATAACCCATGGACAAGTACGACCGCATGCTGCTCGCCGCCCTGCTCGACAATGGCCGCGCCACCTTCGCGCAACTGGCGCGCCAGGTGAACCTGTCGGCGCCGGCGGTGGCCGAGCGGGTGGCCAAGCTCGAGGCCAGCGGGGTTATCACCGGCTACCAGGCCAAGGTCGACATGAGCAAGATCGGCCTGCCGATCCAGTGCGTGATCGAACTGCGCCTGGCCAGCCACGGCAACCAGCAGGCCTACGAAGCGTTGACCCAGATCCCCCAATTGACCGAATGCCACCGGGTAACCGGCGACCCCTGCGTCATCATGCAGGCAGCGGTGGGTTCGATGCCGGAGCTTGAAGAGCTGATCAACCGGGTCGCGCAGTTCGGCTTCAGCAAGACCTCGATCATTCTCTCCAGCGCTGTGGAGCGGCGGGTGCCGCTGGCGCAACTGGAGAAGAAGCCCTAACAGAACCTGGCCAGGGTTTCACGAACCTTGGCGGCCGGGGTTTTCTGCAGGCGGCAGAGCAGGTCGTGCGAGAGTTGCTGTACACCATGGCCCTGGCGCAGCACACCAGCCAGGTGTTGCAGCAGGTTGGCGGCCATTTCGGCATCGGCCATGGCCCGGTGCGCGGTACCGGTATCCGGCAGCCCGGCCCAGCGGGTCAGGGTGCCCAGTTTGTGGTTCGGTGCCGCCGGCAACAGGCGCCGTGACAGCAGCAAGGAGCAGGCGAAGGCCTGGCTGCGGCTACGGCCGATGCGGCCCAGTTCGTAGTCCCAGAACTTCTGGTCGAAGGCGGCATTGTGTGCCAGCAACGGGGTGCCACCAACGAACTCGGCCACTTCGTTCATCACCTTGTCCACCGGCGGCGCACTGCGCAGCATGGCGGTGGTGATACCAGTGAGCCCGGCGACGAATGCCGGTACCGGCACACCCGCGTTCATCAGGCTCTGGTAGCGCTCGACGATGCGCCCGCCCTCCAGCATCACCACCGCCACCTCGGTGGCGCGGCAGCCGGCGCCGGGGCTGATGCCGGTGGTTTCAAAGTCGATGACAGCGATACGTTCCATGCAGGGGCCTCAGTGTTTGAGCAACAGCGCACCCTCGATGGGCACATAACGGGTGGCGGCACGGATCAGCGACAGTGCGGTAAGCCCGGGCACACCATACACCACTGCCTCGGTGCCATGGCGCTGTATCACCCGCTCCAGCAGCAGGTCGAAATCGCCATCGCCGGAGGCCAGTACCACTTGGTCGACGCGGCTGGCGGCGTCGATCACATCCAGGGTAATACCCACATCCCAGTCACCTTTGGCCGAGCCATCGCTGCGCTGGATGAAGGGTTTGAGGCGCACATCGAAACCGAGGTTGCGCAGGATCTGCTGGAACTGTTGCTGTTTGCTGTCGCCACGGTCGATGGCATAGGCCACGGCCTCGACGATCTGACCTTCGCTGCTGACATCGGCCCACAGGGCGGTGTAGTTGAAATGGCAGCCGTGGGCCTGGCGCACGGTGTAGTAGAGGTTCTGCACATCGGCGAACAGCGCGATCTTTTTCACCTTGGAACCCCTTGGTCGGCCTGGAATGCTGGGGGCTGCATTGCAGCCCTTTCGCGACACAAGGCCGCTCCTACAGGGGTTCGCGTACCCTTGTAGGAGCGGCCTTGTGTCGCGAAAGGGGCGCAAAGCGCCCCCAAAATTGCCAGCAGTATGCCAGACCTGTCAGACGTACGAATCGTCGTCCGAGAAGAACCCGCCATCATCGCTGCCATAATCGCTGTCGGCATAACCACCCTGGTCGCTGCCCCAACCACTGTTGTCAGCCACCTGCTGCTGCGCCCCCGAGTCGTTCCAGCCACCGCTGTCGCTGGCCGGCGCCGGCTCTTCCTTGATCACCTCTACCACCTCCTCCGGCTGCGAGTTGTGGTTGAACAGGCTGCTGATGCCCTGCGCCAGCAACACACCACCCGCCACACCGGCCGCAGTCTGCATCGCGCCGCCGAGGAAGCTGCTGGCACCACTGCGGGCCGGCGCAGCGCCAAAGCCAGGCTGCTGCGCTTGTGGCTGGGAGAAGCCCGGCGCCGACGGCTCACGCCAGCCACCGCCAGATGCCACGGGGGCTGCAGCGGGACGCTGCGGTTGCACGGCCGGGGCCGCATTGCGCCCAGACGAACCAAAGATGCTGGACAAGAAACCACCACCGCCATTGCTCGGCGCGCTGCCGGCACGGGCGGCCTCGGCCTGGGCACGGGCCTGCTTCAGTTCGGCTTCCAGTTGCTTGTTCTGCTCGTCGAGGCGCTTGATCGCTGCCTCCTGCACCAGGATCGCCTGGGCCATGTAATAAGGCGCCGCCGGCTGCTGACGCACATGCGCCTCGATGCATGCCTGGGCCTGCGCATCGCGTGGCTGGCTCGGGTCCTCGGCTTGCTTGAGGCGGCCGAACAGGCCGTCGATCAGGGTTTGTTCTTCAGTATTCATGGGGCGACCTCGTGGGGTAGCGGACAACGGACAGCGTCAAAGATGGGGCGTACAGGCGTGGGATTCAATCACCGGCGGCGTGAAACTTTTTTCAGCAAGTGACAGCCCCAGGCCTGCTTTGGGCTAAAGTTATGCCCCTGTTTTTACTGCCATGCGATGTAGACTGATGAATCCGCTGAGCGTCCTGCGCGACTCCCTGTACTTCTTCCGCCGCCACCTGCCGAGCATCCTCCAGCTGTGCCTGCCGCTGGTGGTGCTGGAAGCCTTGCTCACCCAGCTGCTGTACCGGCAGATGGGCGACCAGGCATCGCCGGCCTACGGCATGCTGATCAGCCTGCTGTTCTACCCGCTGTACAGCGCCGCGCTGATCCTGTACCTCGACACCCGCAGCAACGGCCAGGAAATCGCCAAGCGCGACCTGTTCGCCCGCGCCGTGCAACTGTGGCCGCAGCTGGCCCTGCTGATCCTGATCAGCTCGCTGCTGATCATGGCCGGCCTGGCGCTGTTCATCTTTCCGGGCGTGTGGATCATGATCAACCTTGTGTTCGCCGAGTACCTGCTGGTACTTCGCGGCCGGCCGGTGGTGCAGTCGATGCGCGACAGCGCAAGCATGACCACCGGCCACTTCATGCGCATCATGATCTGTGTCGTAGGTGTGCTGGCGCCGATCTGGCTGATCGACGGCCTGCTGCTGATGGCCTTCCCCGAGCCATCGCCCGGCATGGAGCTGGCCATGGACAGCCTCAGCGGCTTCCTGCAGTTGTTCAGCACCTTGGTGCTGTATCGCCTGTTCATGTTGCTGGAAGGCGAAGCCGGGACGTGATGCCCAGGCTCATCGCTTGACCGGGAAACGCTGTTGTCACGTCCCTCGAGGCTTGGCCCGAGCGGTGGCTTCGGCCACAAGCGGATCATCCGGCCAGTAATGCTTCGGATAACGCCCCTTCAGATCTTTCTTCACCTCGGCGTAGGTCGTACGCCAGAAGTTGGCCAGGTCCTGGGTCACCTGCACCGGGCGGCGTGCCGGTGACAGCAGGTGCAACTTGACCTGCTGGCGGCCATTGGCGATGCGTGGAGTTTCGGCCAGGCCGAACAGCTCTTGCAGGCGCACCGCGAGGATCGGCGGGTTTTCGCTGTAGTCCAGGCGGATGTTCGAGCCGGACGGTACCGCCAGGTGCGCGGGGGCCTGCTCCTCCAGGCGCTGCGGCAGCGGCCAGGGCAACAGGTTGCGCAGCATCGACGGTAAGTCCAGTGCGGCGAAATGGCTGAGGCGCGACACCTTGCCCAGGTAGGGCTGCAACCAGTCTTCCAGGCTGGCGAGCAAGGCCTCGTCAGCCAGGTCGGGCCATTCGCTGTGGCCGTCTTTGGCCAGGTCCAGTTGACGCAGCAAGGCCACGCGCGCCTGCCATTGCCGCAGCTCGGGGGTCCAGGTCAGCAGGTTCAGGCCTTTGCGCCGGACCAGCCCAAGCAGTGCGCGAGCCCGCGCTTCGTCATCCAGGCCGGGCAGCGGTTCGCGGCTGAGCACCAGCTCGCCGACTTTGACCTGACGTTCTGCGCGCAACACCTGCTCGCGTTCGTCCCAATCGAGGATATCGACCCGCTCGACCTGCTCGGCCAGCACGCCCTCGAACAGCGCCGGATCGAACTCGGCGGCCAGATAGATGCGTTCTTCGCGCTGGCCCTGGCGGCTACCCAGGTCGGCGATCACCAGCCACGGGCACTTCATCAGTGCATCGACTTCGGCAAACAGCGCCGCCCGGCCGTTGGCCAGCCGGTATTCCGCACCGCCCTCGCGGCGCTGCTGGGCGACGCGGTCGGGGTAGGCCAGCGCCAGCAGCGCGCCCAGCCAGCGCGGGTGATCGGGGTCCGCAACCGGCACGCCTGGTTTGCCACGCAGCATGCCACGGTACTGGCGGGACAATTGGCGCGCACGCTGCACACCACCGTGGCTGCCACGGGCGGTCCTGCTCTCGCCACTGACCAGCGCCAGCCGGCTGTGCAAGTCGGCGCCACCGCCGCGCTGGATATCCCGCTCGCCCAGCAGCGCAGCCACATCACAGGCCATCTGTGCCAGGCCCAGGTCCTGGCCGCGCAACAGCAAATGCGCAATACGTGGATGCGCGGGCAGCTCGGCCATGGCCAGGCCGTGTTCGCTGAGGTTGTCACGGCTGCCGGGCTTGAAGGCATTGAGCCGTGCCAGCAGGTCCTGGGCCTGGGTGAAGGCTGCAGTGGGGGGCTGGTCGAGCCAGCGCAACTGCTCGGGCGTAACGCCCCAGCGTGCCAGTTGCAGGGCCAGGCCGGCCAGGTCGGCCTGCATGATCTCGGCGCTGCCGTGGGCGGCCAGCTGGTCATGTTGGGCCTCGGACCAAAGGCGATAACATACGCCGGGTTCCAGGCGGCCGGCGCGACCGGCGCGCTGGGTAGCACTGGCGCGGGAGATGCGCTGGGTGTCCAGGCGGGTCATGCCGCTGCCGGGGTCGAAACGCGGTACCCGGGCCAGGCCTGCGTCGATCACCACGCGCACGCCGTCGATGGTCAGGCTGGTCTCGGCAATGTTGGTGGCCAGCACCACCTTGCGCAGGCCCTTGGGCGCCGGGTCGATGGCCGCACGTTGGGCGTCGAGATCGAGCTCGCCATGCAGCGGGCAGAGCAGGACCTCGGGACGCTCGCCCAACGCTTCCTGCAGGCTCTGGTGCACCCGGCGGATCTCGGCCTGACCCGGCAGGAATACCAGCAAACTGCCGGTCTGGTCAGCCAGTGCCTGCAACACGCTGTCCACTACCCGAGGCTCGATGAACTCACCCGGCTGGAAAGGCCGCCCCCAACGGATGTCGACGGGGTACATGCGGCCTTCGCTGCTCACCACCGGGGCATCATTCAGCAGCCGCGAAAGGCGCTCGCCCTCCAAGGTCGCGGACATCAGCAAAACCTTCAGCGGCGGGTCGTCCCGCAGCAACTCCCGGCCATTCAGGCTCAATGCCAGGGCTAGGTCGGCATCAAGGCTGCGCTCGTGAAATTCGTCGAAAATCACCAGCCCCACACCCTCCAGCGCCGGGTCGGCCTGCAGGCGGCGGGTGAGGATGCCTTCGGTCACTACCTCGATGCGGGTTTTCGGCCCGACCTTGCTGTCCAGGCGGATGCGATAGCCCACGGTCTCGCCGACCTTTTCGCCCAGCTCGCTGGCCAGGCGCTCGGCCGCAGCCCGCGCTGCCAGGCGGCGGGGCTCGAGCATGAGAATGCTCTGCCCGGCCAGCCACGGCTCGTTGAGCAGCGCCAGCGGCACGCGGGTGGTCTTGCCCGCGCCAGGTGGCGCCTCGAGCACCGCTTCGTCACGGTTTTCCAGGGCCTGGCGCAGGGCGGGCAAGACAGCATCGATCGGTAATGAAATCATGGTGGTCCTCGAACAGTCCCGCGAGTATAACGGCGAACCCAGCCTGCTCTATCATGGTCTTAGCTTCAGGTGCAGGCGCTTCGCTTGCCCTGCTGGATACCTTTTCGGAGATTTACATGCGCATCCCAACCCGCGTCATCGGTGGCGCCCTCATCGTCACCTTGCTGACCCAACTGACCGCCTGCGGCACCATTCTCTACCCGGAACGGCGCGGCCAGATCGGCGGCAAGATCGACCCAGTGGTTGCCGCAATGGATGCGATCGGCATCCTGTTCTACGTGATCCCGGGGCTGATCGCCTTCGGTATCGACTTTGCCACGGGCGCCATCTATTACTCGGGCGGGCGATCCGCCCAGGTCGACCCGGTCAAACTGCGCGAGGCCGTGAGCCCCGATGGCAAGGTCGACAACCTGAAGTTGCAGGCCATTCTGGAAAGCGAACTGGGCCAGCGCCTGCCGCTGAACGACCCACGGCTGATCCAGCATCGCGGCAGCATCGAGCAGTTGGCCAGCCTGGGCCTGGTGCCGGCAGCCTGAAGCACAAGGACACTGCCCACGGATGATGACCACCTCGGCTGAACACCAGCGCCTGCTACGCCTGGCCACGCGCGCATCGCTGGCGGTGGCCAGTATCCTGGTCCTGAGCAAGGCGCTGGCCTGGTGGCTGAGCGGCTCGGTCAGCCTGCTGGCCGGGCTGACCGACTCGGCACTGGATGCCGTTGCGTCGTTCCTCAACCTGCTCGCCGTGCACTATGCCCTGCGCCCGGCCGACGACGACCACCGATTCGGCCATGGCAAGGCCGAAGCCCTGGCCGGTATGGCGCAGGCGCTGTTCATCGGGGTCAGTGCGGTGCTGATCGGGGTGCAGGCGGTTGAACGCCTGCACACCCCGCAACCCTTGGGCGATACCGCCGTCGGTATCGGGGTAATGCTGCTGTCGCTGGTGCTGACCCTTGCCCTGCTGGCACTGCAACACAAGGTCATCCGCCTGACCGGCTCCACGGCGGTGCGGGCCGACTCCCTGCACTACCGCTCGGACCTGCTGCTCAACGGAAGCATCCTGCTGGCCCTGCTGCTGGCACGCTTTGGCTGGCCGCAACTGGATGCGCTGTTCGGCCTGGGCATCGCTGTCTATATCCTTTGGAGCGCGCTGCAGATCGCTCGGGAAAGCACGGCCATCCTGATGGATCAGGAACTGCCCGGCGATGTCGGCGAGGCCATGGCTGCGCTGGTGCTGGCCATTCCCGGGGTCAAAGGCGTGCACGACCTGCGTACACGGGTGTCGGGCAACCAGTGGTTCGTGCAGTTGCATCTGGAGATGCCGGGGCAGTTGCCGCTGCATGAGGCGCATGCCTTGTGCGTGGAGGCCTCGAAGGTGATCCGCCAGCGTTATCCACAGGCGGATGTGATGGTGCACGCGGATCCGGTGTGAACCTGCAAGGGCCCTATCGCCGGCAAGCCAGCTCCCACAAGAACCGCACCGGCCTGAAGGCATGCGCAATACCAGTGGGAGCTGGCTTGCCAGCGATAGGGCCGGGACAGGCAGTTCCAACAGGCACTACACATGGCTTCAGGCCGGTGCAGTTCCTGTGGGAGCTGGCTTGCCGGCGATAGGGCCGGGACAGGCAGCACATCTGGCTCAGTTGATGCTGTAGCCTCGGCCGCTGAAACAAGCGCCCAGCGCCCGCCGGTAGTTGTCCGCCACATTGGCCGGCGGCGCGTAAGCCGCCGTCGCCGGGTCGAAGCCTGACTGGCTCACCGCCCAGCGGTGGCACTGGTAACGGTCCTGGTCCTGCTGCTCCTGCCCTTGCCCATACATCGGGTAGGCCACCACGTCATACCCACCGCCTACAGGTGCCGGCGCCGCAACCGGCGGGTTGACCACCACGTACTCGCGGCTGTCGGCCAGGTACTGGTAATAGGTATCGGCCACCAGGAAGAACAGCGCCCCGCCCAACCAGACTTCCCGCGCATAAGGCGGCAGGTAGTCGACCCGCACGCCGTAGGGCGGGCTCACCACGACATAACGGCCACCATGGGGGCGATACCAGTAACCACCGGAGTAGAAGTAGTCATCGCCACGGTAGGGCACTTTCCAGTAGCGGTCCGGGAAATGATCGATGGTGTGCCCCGGGCGATACTGCGGCCCCGGCCCCCAGCCATTGCCATGACCATCCGGGCGCCCTTGCCAGTCACCGCCGGGCCGTTGCCCCGGGCCACCGGCTTCCCCATGGCGGTTATCGCCATGACGGCGGGGAATATCCTGGTAATAGCCCTGTCGTGGCGGCTGGGTCTGCTGCACTTCGTCACGCGAATTGAGCGAGCGGCCCGGCGCCCCCTCGCCCGGCCCTTCGGCCATGGCCCCAAGGCTGATGCTCAACCCCAACACACCAACACCTGCCAACTGCCAGATGCGCGACTTCATGCTGTTCCTCTCGGTAGAAAATACGGCAACCACAGCCAGTCTACCGCGCCTGTCACGCACGCCAATTAAATTCCGGACATGAAAAAAGGGAGGCCACAGGGCCTCCCTTCAGGAATTGTCGTCCGTGCTCGGCACTTGTGGCGCCGGCTCACCTCACACCGTCTTCTGGAAGGTATGTAGCCCGGGGGCCTGCAGATCCTGTTGGATGGCTGGCCGCGACCGCCCGCCTAGGGCGCGTCGCCGTGGACTGATGTCCGGGCAGTGATTCTGTGGATAAAGATACCGGACAGGTTGCGACAGATGATTGCGAAGATTGCTCAGATAAATAGCACTTGCGCAATTTTTCACCCTGGATTGATAATTCATCGCAATCTGAACAGAAAAGGCATAACCCATGAGCAAACTTGACCGCTACGACCTGAGTATCCTCGCCGAATTGCAGCGCGATGCGCGCATTTCCAACCAGGAACTGGCCGAACGCATCGGCCTGTCGCCTTCGCCATGCTCTCGTCGGGTCAAGCAACTGGAGGACGATGGCTACATCTCGCGCCAGGTAGCCCTGCTCGACCGCAAGAAGCTGGGCCTGAGCCTGACTGCCTACGTGCTGATCGGCATGGACCGCCACACCCCGGAACGTTTCGAAACCTTCGAGGCGGCCATCCGCAACCTGCCACAGGTGCTCGAATGCAGCCTGGTCACCGGCATGGATGCCGACTACCAGCTGAAGGTGGTGGTGCCCGACATGGACCACTACCAGAAACTGCTGCTAGGCAGCCTGACCCGCATTGAAGGCGTCACCAGCGTGCGTTCGAGCTTCGTGCTGAACCAGGTGCTGGCCAGCACCGAGCTGCCCTTGACCCACCTGCGTTAATTGCCTGCGCCAGCAGGCGTATAATCGGACGCTCAACCCGCCTGGAGAACACCGATGGATCCCGCCGTATTCGAAGAGTGGATGATGATCATCCTGGTCACCGTGTTGATCGGTTTCATGGGTTTCATCGTCTGGGACCTGGCGAAAAAGTCCAAGGCCGGGCGGTTCGGGACGCTGATCCTGTTCTTCGTACTGGGGCTGGGGGTGTTGGCCTTTATCATCAAGAGCGTGGTGGTGGGGTTTCTCGAAGGGGTGTAAGGCTCAAGAAAGCCGGGAGCGCTTTGCGCTCCTTTCGCGACACAAGGCCGCTCCTACAGGGATCGCACAATGCCTGAGTTCGCGCTGCACCTGTAGGAGCGGCCTTGTGTCGCGATGGGCAGCAAAGCGGCCCCCGCTAGCGCTGCAACTTCGCCGGGACTTCGCGCCAGCAGCCCTGTTCCAACCCATCCAGCGCCCAGTCGCCAATCCGCACCCGCACCAGGCGCAAGGTCGGCAACCCCACCGCCGCCGTCATCCGCCGCACCTGGCGGTTACGCCCTTCGCGAATAACCAGCTCCAGCCAGCTGGTCGGCACGCTCTTGCGAAAACGCACCGGCGGGTTGCGCGGCCACAGCTCGGGCTCGTCCAGGTGCCGCGCCTCGGCCGGCAAGGTCGGCCCATCGTTCAGTTCCACGCCATCGCGCAAGCGCTGCAACTGCTCCTCGCTCGGCTCCCCCTCCACCTGAACCCAGTAAGTCTTGGCCAGCTTGTGCTTCGGGTCGGCAATGCGCGCCTGCAGGCCGCCATCGTTGGTCAGCAGCAACAGGCCTTCACTGTCGCGGTCCAGCCGCCCGGCCGGGTACACGCCGGGGATGTCGATGTAGTCCTTGAGCGTCGCGCGCCCGTCGCCGTCGCTGAACTGGGTCAGCACGTCGAACGGTTTGTTGAACAGGATCAGGCGCGGCTCGGCCGGTGGCGCCTTGGGCTGGCGACGCGGGCCGGCGGCAGGCCGCGCCTGGGGGCGGCGCGGCTTGGAACGGGGTGGCAGTGACATGGATCCTCAGCGGAACGGCGGCTCATCGAAACTGCGCAGTTTACGCGAGTGCAGCGAGTTGAGCTCGGTGCGCAGCAAGTCGAGGGCGGCAATGCCGATCTTCAGATGCTGGCTGACCGCCCGGTTATAGAAGGCGTTGGCCGAACCCGGCAGCTTGATCTCGCTGTGCAGCGGTTTGTCGGACACACACAGCAAGGTGCCGTACGGCACGCGCAAGCGGTAACCCTGGGCGGCAATGGTACCGCTTTCCATGTCCACCGCCACGGCACGCGAGAGGTTGATCAGCGGCCGCTCCTGGGCCCAGCGCAGCTCCCAGTTGCGGTCGTCGTAGGTCAGCACGGTGCCGGTGCGCAGGCGCTTCTTCAGCTGTTCGCCACGCTCGCCGGTGACCTGCGCGGCGGCTTCCTGCAAGGCCAGCTGCACTTCGGCCAGGGCCGGAATCGGGATGTTCGGCGGCACCACCCGGTCAAGAATGCCGTCACGGCGCATGTAGGCGTGTGCCAGCACATAATCGCCGATGGTCTGCGACTGCCGCAGGCCGCCGCAGTGGCCGATCATCAGCCAGCAGTGCGGGCGCAGCACGGCCAGGTGGTCGGTGATGTTCTTGGCATTGGACGGGCCGACGCCGATGTTGACCAGCGTGACGCCGTCGCCATCAGCGGCGATCAGGTGGTACGCCGGCATCTGGTAGCGGTGCCAGACCACGCTTGCCACCAGGGCCTGGGTTTCACCGTGGTCCATGCCCTTTTCGATCACCACGTTGCCCGGCAGCACCATGCGCACGAAGCGTGGGTCGTCACGCAACTGGTCGAGGCCGTGGCTGATGAACTGGTCGACATAGCGGTGATAGTTGGTCAACAGGATCCATGGCTGCACATGGCGCCAGTCGCTGCCGGTGTAGTGCACCAGACGGCGCAGCGAGAAGTCGACCCGCGCGGCATCGAACAGCGCCAGCGGCAGAGTCTCGGCACTGCCCCAGTCATACAGGCCGTCGGCGATGTTGTCGGTCGCAGCCGACAGGTCGGTGCTGGGGAACACCCGCGCCAGCTGCGCGGCGGTGATGCCGCTGCCGGCCAGTTCGTCGCCCTGGTCGACCACGTAGGGGTAAGGGATGTTCTGTTCACTGACGCCGACCTCTACCGTGACGGTGTAGTCGTGCATCAGCGGGCGCAGTTGCTCCAGCAGGTAGCCACGGAAAGCAGCCGGCTGGGTGATGGTGACGCTGTAGGTACCGGCCACCTGGACCTTGGCGTAGGCCCGCGTGGTAGCGGCGACTTCACCATGGCTGTAATAGGTCAGGCGCAGCGCCGGGTAGCGGAACAGGTCGCGCTCTTCGGCGCCCGGCTCGGTACGGTCCTTCAGGTAACGCTTGAGGGCCTGGCTAAGGGCCCCGGTGGCCTGGTCATGCAGGGCCGCCAGACGGTCGACGGCCTGTTCGGGGGTATCAACGACTACAAAAGCTTGGCTCACACTGTGCTTCCTGTCTGGACATGCATGTGAACCATCTTGCCTGCCTTCTTGGCTAAATACACCCCCATTGATCGGTGTTAATCAGCAGGCCTGCGCTGGTCCCTGTAGGAGCGGCCTTGTGTCGCGATAGGGCTGCAAAGCAGCCCCGGCAATTTGTGCATCTGCGCTGATCCCCTGGGGCTGCTTCGCAGCCCTATCGCGACACAAGGCCGCTCCTACAGGTCCTGTGTTGGCGTAGCCCTGGCCACCAATGCCTCCACATCCACACCCCGCGGCAACGCCCCGTACACGCGCCCGCCCCCCGTCAAGCGGCTGTCGATAAACGCATCACTGACCACCGCATTGCCCGCCTCCAGCAATAGTTTGGCCTGCAGCGCCAGGGCAATATCCTCGGTCAGCTGCCGCGCGCGGTACTGCATGTCGCCAGTGTCGGCAAACGCCCCCTTGAGGTTGCCGATGTGCGCCGCCAGGCGCGGGTCCCCGTGCCCATCGCCCAGCTCGGCAAACAGCGCATCGAGCACCCCCGGCTCCTTGGACAAGGCCCGCAGCACGTCCAGGCACTGCACATTGCCCGAGCCTTCCCAGGTGGAGTTGACCGGCGCTTCGCGGTACAGCCGTGGCAGGATGCTGTCTTCCACATAACCCGCCCCGCCCAGGCACTCGGCGGCCTCGTTGATCATGGCCGGGGCGCGCTTGCAGATCCAGTACTTGCCCACCGCCGTGACCAGCCGGGCGAAATGCGCCTGCTGCGGGTCTTCCAGCTGCTCCAGCGCCTGCCCCATGCGCAGGCTCAGGGCCAGCGCGGCCTCGCTTTCCAACGCCAGGTCGGCCAGCACGTTCTGCATCAACGGCTGCTCGCTCAGCAGCCGCCCGCCGACCTTGCGGTGCGCGCAATGGTGGGTCGCCTGGGTCAGCGCCTGGCGCATCAGGGCGCTGGAGCCGACCATGCAGTCGAAGCGCGTCATGGCCACCATTTCGATGATGGTCGGCACGCCCCGCCCTTCTTCCCCGACCATCCAAGCCAGGGCACCGCGGAATTCCACCTCGCTGGAGGCGTTGGAACTGTTGCCCAGCTTGTTCTTCAGGCGCTGGATATAGAACTGGTTACGGCTGTCATCCGGGCGGTGACGCGGCAGCAGGAAGCAGCTCAGGCCTTTTTCGGTCTGGGCCAGGGTCAGGAAGGCATCGCACATCGGCGCCGAGCAGAACCACTTGTGCCCAACCAGTTCGTAGGCCTGGCCCGGGCCTGCGGCGCCGACTGGATAAGCCCGGGTGGTGTTGGCCCGTACATCGGTGCCGCCCTGCTTCTCGGTCATGGCCATGCCCAGGGTGACTCCGGCCTTGTGACGGTCGCCGACGTTACGCGGGTCGTACTCGCAGGCGAGGATTTTCGGCAGCCAGTATTCGGCCAGTTCGGGTTGCAGCCGCAGCGCTGGCACGGCGGCGAAGGTCATGGTCAGCGGGCAGCCGGTACCGGCCTCGGCCTGGCTGTGCAGATAGGTCATCGAAGCCCGTGCCACATGGGCGCCTGGGCGGGGTTCGGCCCATGGCAGCGACGGCAGGCCGTGCTCGACGGCGGTGCGCATCAGTTCGTGGTAGGCGGGGTGGAACTCGACCAGGTCGATGCGATGGCCGTAGCGGTCGTGGCTACTGAACTCCGGCTTGTGCGCATTGGCCAGAAAGCCCGCCTGCATCAGCGGGCCGCCGGCCAGTGCCCCGTAGGCATCGATCCGCGATTCGGCCCAACCCGCACCGAAACGCCGCGACCATTCCTGTAGCGGAAGGTCGAGACGGTACAGGTTGGCACCGTCGAGGGGCGGTGGCTGGTTGGTGACTTCGTGGGTTTCAGCGTACTGGTGCAGGTTCATCGGGGGCTCCTGGATCCGGGTAGCTTGAGAGCCCCAGTGAAGCACTCCCCGTGGGTCAGTCAAAGTGACATTAATGACTAAACATGTGGTGGGGGGCGCATATGTTGAGGATGCAGCGGGGCTGAGAGGTGTTTGCCACAACCAAATGCCATGCCTTCACAGCGACTGCCGCGCCTGCAGTATGTGCGGGCTCATCTGCACCTGCGCAATAGCCATGTTCAAACTCAACTCGAAGCGGCTGCCCAACCCCCGCGTCGATTCATG
The DNA here is from genome assembly GCF_013305685.1 of Pseudomonas sp. 13159349. NCBI lineage: Bacteria > Pseudomonadati > Pseudomonadota > Gammaproteobacteria > Pseudomonadales > Pseudomonadaceae > Pseudomonas > Pseudomonas sp. 13159349. The sequence continues at coordinate 5,239,545 of NZ_CP045553.1, forward strand.
CGACAACTTCGCCCCCAGCAACTCCCCCATCTGCCGACAAATCGACAAACCAATCCCCAGCCCGCCATAACGCCGGGTCATCGAGCCATCGACCTGGAAGAAGCGCTGGTACAGGGTCGCCTGATCGAGATCATCGAAGCCGATACCGCTGTCGCTGACCATGAAGGTCAGCGCCAGGTCGTCCGGCCCCACCCGGCGCCCGCGCACCTGGATCATCACCCCGCCCTGGTGGGTGAACTTCAAACCGTTGTCCACCAGGCACCCCAGGCAGCGGGCCAGCTTCTGAGCATCGCCCTGCAACCCGTCCGGCACATCGGCCGGGATGTCCAGGCTCAGGTACAAGCCTTTGCCCAAAGCCTGCCCGGCATAACCGGCACGTACGCCCTGCAGCAGGTCACGCAGGCTGAATGGCGCCGGCTGCGCGCGCAGACGGCCGGCCTGTAGTTCGGAGAGGGTAAGTATGGCATCGACCATATCCATCATGCCCTGGGCCGAGCCCACCGCCGTGCGGTGGTACTGGGCCATCTCGGCCTCCATCGGCAGGGTATGCATCAGCTCCAGCGAGCCGATAACGCCATTCATCGGCGTGCGCAGCTCATGGGTAACGCTGGCCAGGAATTCGTCTTTCAGCCGGTTGCTCCTGGCCAGTTGCAGGTTCAGTTGCTCCAGCGTGCGCCCGGTTTCACGCAAGGCCTGCGCCTGCTGCTCGCGCAGGCTGTTGATGCGGTCAGCCAGCGCCAGCGACAGCAAGGCAACCTCGAGCGCCGACCCCAGCTGGCTGGCATACATGGTGATGAACACGTTCGGCAGGTAGCCCAACACCATCAGGGTGTTGACCAGCCCACCGAGCAGGAACGCAGTCCAGGCGATGATGAACCAGCGTGCCACGCGCAAGCCACGCCACCAGGCATACAGCCCGGCAGCGAAGATGCTCACGGTAAACAGCAACGCCAGCACCGTGGCCATGCGCAAAGCGACACCGTAGCGCATGGTCACCGCCAGCACCATGACCAGCGCGCCACCCAGCATCAGCAACTGCAGCAGCCGATCGAAAGCACGGCTGATGCTGCCAAGTTGCAGGAAATGCCGGGCGAACTGGCAACCGAACAGGCCTGCGGAACCGATGAACAATGGCGTCGAGGCATTTGCCCACCACGGGCTGTCCGGCCAGAAGTAGGCCACACCGGCGCCATTAACCGACACCTGGTAAAAGCCGAACGAGGCGATATAGAGGATGTAGTAGAGGTAGCTGACGTCGCGCACGCTGAGGTAGATGAACAGGTTGTACACCAGCATCACCAGCAACACGCCGTAGATCATCCCCAGCACATACAGGCGCGTGGGCTGCTCCTCCATGTAGGCCTGGGCAGACCAAAGCGCCAGCGGCGCCTGCACCGAGCCCTGGCTGTGCAGGCGCAGGTAGGCGGTGGTCACCTGGCCAGGCTGCAGCTGCAGTTCGAACAGATAGTTGTTCTGCAGTATTTGACGGCTGTGGTAGGGCAAGGCGTCGCCGGTGCGCCGGGCCAGGCGGTAACTGCCGCTGCCGTCGGGCAGGTAGAGCTCGAGGTGATCCAGCGGCGGGTAGGCCAACTCCAGCAGCCATTGCCGTGGGGCGGCGTCAGGCGCGGCGACAGGGCGCAGTTCGACCTTGAGCCAGAACACCGAGGTGGAATAACCGGCGTTCAACACGTCTTTGTGGTGGGGGCGAAAATGCTTGGCGAAATCAGGGGCACTGACCTGGGTGATGCTGGCACTGCCATCAGGGTCTTCATAAACCTGCATGGCCTTGCCCAGCGGAAGATGCCGGGTAGCTGCGTCGAAATCGACTGCCCCGGCCAGCACGGGCAGCAAGCCCAGAAGCACAATCAGCAAATAGCGCATACAGCCCCAGCATGGCCTGTCCAGTCGAGTCGCGGTTGCCTCCCATCCGTTTGAGACGACACGATCCGGCAGAACCCGTTTGTAGAGTTATCCGAGCACTCTAGCATAGCTTCGCAAGCTGGCAATCGACCATATCCAATCACAAAGAAAAGGCTCTAAATCAATACTTTCAGAAATTCAACCGGCAAAAATCTGACCTTATGATCAACAAAACTCATTTGTAGGACGATCCGCCCAAACAGGATTGGTGGTAAGCTCGCCGACCATGAATATCTACAGCTCCCGCCCCGTTGTCCTCTGTCTCTCCGGCCACGACCCCAGTGGCGGCGCCGGCCTGCAGGCAGATATCGAAGCCCTGATCGCCCAAGGCTGTCACGCCGCACCCGCAGTGACCGCCCTGACCGTGCAGGATACCGTCAACGTTTCCGACTTCCGCGTGCTCGACCGCGAGTGGGTGCTGGCCCAGGCCAACGCCGTGCTGGCCGACTCTACGGTGGCCGCCGTCAAGCTCGGCATGCTCGGTTCGATCGAAATGGTCGACACCGTCGCCGAACTGCTGGCCGCCCACCCGCACCTGCCACTGGTCTGCGACCCAGTGCTGCGTGCCGGTGGTGGTGGCCGCCTGGGCAAGGACGAAGTGGGCTACGCCCTGCGCGAACGCCTGCTGCCGCTGGCGACCATCGCCACGCCGAACCTGCCCGAAGCCCGCATCCTTGCCGAACTGCCCGAAGGCACTGCCGACGAGTGTGCCGAGAAACTGTTGCCGTTCTGTAGACACCTGCTGATTACCGGCGGTCACGGCGACGAAGACGAAATTCACAACCGCCTGTACAGCCGCGACGGCCAGCACCACACCTGGACCTGCCAGCGCCTGCCGGGCAGCTACCACGGTTCGGGCTGCACCCTGGCCAGTGCCCTGGCCGGCCGCCTGGCCCTTGGCGAGCAGCTGGAAAGCGCCGTCCGCAGCGCCCTGGACTACACCTGGCGCACCCTGCGTGACGCCGAACAGCTGGGCAAGGGCCAGTTCGTGCCGCGCCGCCTGCCGCTGGATTTCTGCTCCTGACACGAGGCCTCCAATGAAGCTACGCGGTCTGTACGCCATCACCGACAGCCAGCTGCTCGCTGGCCGTTTCCTGTCCCATGTCGAGGCGGCACTCGAAGGCGGCGTATGCCTGCTGCAGTACCGCGACAAAAGTGACGACGCGGCACGCCGCCTGCGCGAAGCTGAAGGGCTTATGCAGCTCTGCGAGCGCTACGGCACTCAGCTGATCATCAACGACGACGCCGAACTGGCCGCGCGCCTGGGCGTCGGCGTGCACCTGGGCCAGACCGACGGCCCGCTGACCCCGGCCCGCGCATTGCTCGGCCGCCAGGCGATCATCGGTTCCACCTGCCACGCCAGCCTCGAGCTGGCCGCGCAGGCTGCCAGCGAAGGCGCCAGCTACGTGGCCTTTGGCCGCTTCTTCAATTCCGTCACCAAGCCGGGTGCACCCGCTGCCAACATCGAACTGCTGGAGCAGGCCCGCGCCCAGGTGAAACTGCCGATCACGGTGATCGGCGGCATTACCCTCGACAACGCCGCCCCGCTGGTCGCCCATGGCGCCGACCTGCTGGCGGTGATCCACGGCCTGTTCGGTGCCGACAGCGCGCAGGAAGTCACCCGCCGCGCTCGCGCCTTCAACGCCTTGTTCGCATCCTGATTCGAGAGAACCCCCATGTCCCGTTCCGAAGCCCTGTTCGCCCAAGCCCAGAAGCACATCCCCGGTGGCGTCAACTCACCGGTCCGCGCTTTCAAGAGCGTTGGCGGCACGCCGCTGTTCTTCAAGCATGCCGAAGGCGCCTACGTCGTTGACGAGGATGACAAGCGCTACGTCGACTACGTCGGCTCCTGGGGCCCGATGATCCTCGGCCACGGCCACCCGGAGGTACTGGACTCGGTACGCAGGCAGCTGGAGCACGGCCTGTCCTATGGCGCCCCGACCGCCATGGAAACCGAGATGGCCGACCTGGTCTGCTCGCTGGTGCCATCCATGGAGATGGTGCGCATGGTCAGCTCGGGCACCGAAGCCACCATGAGCGCCATCCGCCTGGCCCGTGGCTACACCGGCCGTGACGCCATCATCAAGTTCGAAGGCTGCTACCACGGCCACTCCGACAGCCTGCTGGTAAAAGCCGGCTCCGGCCTGCTGACCCAGGGCGTGCCAAGCTCGGCGGGCGTGCCGGCGGACTTCGCCAAGCACACCCTGACCCTGCCGTTCAACGACATAGCCGCCGTCGAGAAAACCCTGGCCGAAGTCGGCCAGACCGTAGCCTGCATCATCGTCGAGCCGGTAGCCGGCAACATGAACTGCGTACCGCCGGCGCCAGGCTTCCTCGAAGGCCTGCGCGAGCAGTGCGACAAGCACGGCGTGGTGTTGATCTTCGACGAAGTGATGACCGGTTTCCGCGTTTCGCTCGGCGGCGCCCAGGGCCACTACGGCATCAAGCCGGACCTGTCGACCTTCGGCAAGATCGTCGGCGGCGGCATGCCGGTCGGCTGCTTCGGCGGCAAGCGTGAAATCATGGGCTGCATCGCCCCGCTCGGCCCGGTCTACCAGGCCGGTACCCTATCGGGTAACCCGCTGGCCATGGCCGCCGGCCTGACCACCCTGAAGCTGATCAGCCGCCCGGGCTTCCACGCCGAGCTGACCGACTACACCAGCCGCATGCTCGACGGCCTGCAACAGCGCGCCGATGCCGCTGGCGTGCCGTTCGTCACCACCCAGGCCGGTGCCATGTTCGGCCTGTACTTCAGCGGCGCCGACGACATCGTCACCTTCGAAGACGTGATGGCCAGCGATGCCGAGCGCTTCAAGCGCTTCTTCCACCTGATGCTCGATGGTGGCGTGTACCTGGCGCCGAGCGCGTTCGAGGCCGGCTTTACCTCCATCGCCCATGGCGACAAGGAGCTGCAGATCACCCTGGATGCGGCTGAAAAGGCCTTTGCAGCCCTGAAATAGCGCGCAGCACCGCGCTTTTGTGGGAGCGGCCTTGTGTCGCGAAAGGGCCGCAAAGCGGCCCCAGCACTTCAGCAGTAATGCACAGATTGCTGGGGCTGCTTCGCAGCCCTTTCGCGACACAAGGCCGCTCCCACAGAGGCCGGCACAGGCAACAAATACCCATGCACAATCAGCTGACTTCCCCAACCAAGCAGAAAATCGAGTAAAACTTTGTAAGGTTGGCGCTGCTTATCCCATAATGTGCCACCAGAGACATTGGCCGCAGCTTTGCAGAGGTAAGTCGATCCCCATGAACCGCACCGGCCGCGCCCTGACCCTGGGCTGCCTGTTGCTTCTTCAGCCCCTGCTGGCCCTGGCGGAGGGCGGTAACTCGTTGCTGATTCCGGCGACGGGCCGCTGCACCTTGAATGTCCAGCCTGAAGACCTGGCAAACGCCCTCAAGGCTTGTGAGCAGACGGCAACGGCGGGGGATGCCCAGGCGCAATTCGAACTGGGCGAGTACTACTACACGCAAACGCCGAAAAACCTGGGCAAAGCCCTGAACTGGTTCGAAAAGGCCTCGCTGCAAGGCCATGCCGAGGCCCAGTATCGCCTGGGCGCCATGTTCTTCCGTGGCGAAGGGGTCAAGGCCAACAATGTGCAGGCCTACATCCTGCTGAAGATGGCCGCGGTCAACGGCGCCGAGGATGCGCTGGACATGGCCGACGAAGTGACCGAGCAAATGCCCCGCGACGAGCTGGAGCATGCCACCCAGGTGCTTGGCCAGATCTTCCGCAAGTACCTGCTGGAACTGCAGAACGCCGAAGGGCGCACGCCGTTCTCGCCACTCCCCTGAGGGTTACTTTTCCGGCATCGGCATGGGGAACGGCATCACGTTGCCGCCGCCCTTGGCTTCGCTGATCTTCGCCGTACCCAGGCGCTCCACCTCGTCTATGCGCACGATCGAGTGCATCGGCACGAAACTGCGGATCACCCCATCGAACTGGCTCTTGAGCTTCTCCTCGCTCGGGTCCACCACCAGCTGCGAACGCTCGCCGAACACGAACTCCTCGATTTCCAGGAACCCCCACAGGTCGCTCTGGTAGATCTGCTTGGCATACATCTCGAAGACCTGCCCCTGGTTGAGGAAGATCACTTTATAGATGGCAGGTTCGCGTTTGCTCATGTTCGTCGGGATAACACATGCGTAAGAAAAGGCGGGCATCATAGCAGACAGGTTTGCTGATCTGTGTTGCCTGTCCCGGCCTGATCGCCGGCAAGCCAGCTCCCACAGGTACTGCGCAAGCTTCAGGCCTGTGCAGTATCTGTGGGAGCCCGGCTTGCCGGCGATAGGGCCGGAACAGGCCATACATACCGTTGAACGTTTCAGTGCTTTCGCCACTGCCATTCAAGGGTTATTCTTGAGTTCACATCCATTGCCGTCGAGCGGCTAAAAACGACCTTGAACGCACCCATACAACCCCATCGCTTCATCCTCGAACCCTTCGAGGCCCACCGTTTCGCCAACTTGTGCGGCCAGTTCGACGAGCACCTGCGCCTGATCGAACAGCGCCTGGCCATCGAGATCCGCAACCGCGGCAATCAGTTCGAACTGATCGGCGAACCCAAGACCACCTCCGCTGCCGAACAACTGCTGCGCCGTCTCTACCGCGAGACAAAGGCCAGCGACCTGTCGCCGGAAACCGTGCATCTGTACCTGCAGGAATCGACCGTCGAGAACATCGACAACTCGGCCGTCAACGAGGTCAGCGTGTCGCTGCGCACGCGAAAGGGCAACATCCGCCCGCGCGGGGTCAACCAGCAACGCTACGTCAAGGAAATCCTGGCCAACGACATCAACTTCGGCATCGGCCCGGCCGGTACCGGCAAGACCTACCTGGCCGTGGCCTGCGCCGTGGACGCGCTGGAACGCGAACAGGTGCGCCGGATCCTGCTGGTGCGACCTGCGGTAGAGGCGGGCGAAAAGCTCGGCTTCCTGCCCGGCGACCTGGCCCAGAAGATCGACCCGTACCTGCGCCCGCTGTACGACGCCCTGTACGAAATGCTCGGCTTCGAACATGTGGCCAAGCTGATCGAGCGCCAGGTGATCGAGATCGCGCCGCTGGCCTACATGCGTGGCCGCACCCTGAACAACAGCTTCATCATCCTCGACGAGAGCCAGAACACCACGCTGGAACAGATGAAGATGTTCCTTACCCGTATCGGCTTTGGCTCCACCGCGGTCATCACCGGTGACATCACCCAGGTTGACCTGCCCCGCGGCACCAAGTCAGGTCTGGCACACGTCATCGAGGTGCTGAAGGACGTTCCGGGTATCAGCTTCACCCACTTCCAACCCAAAGATGTGGTTCGTCACCCACTGGTGCAGCGCATTGTCGAGGCCTACGACCGCTTCGATGCCCGCCAGGCCAAGCCCGAGGCGCCCGGCAAAGATGCTTGAACTCGATATTCAACGGGCCACGGATGCTGCCGCCCCGGATGACACCGCCTTTCGCCGCTGGTGCGAACTGGCCCTGCGCCAGCGCAGCGCCGATTCGGAAATGACCATTCGCCTGGTCGACGAAGCCGAAGGCCGCGAGCTGAACCACACCTACCGGCACAAGGACTACGCGACCAATGTGCTGTCGTTCCCGGCCGACGTCCCCGACGACCTGCTCGATATCCCGTTGCTGGGCGACCTGGTGATCTGCGTGCCAGTGGTCGAGCGCGAAGCCGCCGAACAGGGCAAGTCGCTGGAAGCGCACTGGGCGCACCTGGTCATACACGGTTGCCTGCACCTGCTCGGCTACGACCACATCGAAGATGAGGAAGCCGAGGAAATGGAAGGCCTGGAACGGGAATTGCTGGCAGAACTGGGTCATCCAGACCCGTACGCCGACGATGAAACCGACACCATCACACACTGATACACGAAGGATCACGAGAACCGCCATGAGCGAAGATCGATCGAGCAACGGGCAGAAGTCCTGGCTGGGTAAACTGACCCAGGCTTTTGCCCATGAGCCGAAAAACCGCCAGCAACTCCTTGAACTGCTGCGCGAAGCCCATCAGAACAAACTGCTGGACAGCGAAGCGCTGACCATCGTCGAAGGCGCCATCCAGGTGGCCGACCTGCAGGTTCGCGACATCATGGTGCCGCGTTCGCAGATGATCAGCATCAAGGCCAGCCAGTCGCCCCGCGAGTTCCTGCCGGCGGTGATCGACGCCGCGCACTCGCGCTACCCGGTGATCGGCGAAAGCCATGACGATGTGCTCGGGATCCTGCTCGCCAAGGACCTGCTGCCGCTGATCCTCAAGGAGAATGGCGACAGCTTCAACATCAAGGACCTGCTGCGCCCGGCCACTTTCGTGCCCGAGTCCAAGCGACTGAACGTGCTGCTGCGCGAGTTCCGCGCCAACCATAACCACATGGCCATCGTCATCGACGAGTACGGCGGCGTGGCCGGCCTGGTCACCATCGAGGACGTGCTGGAGCAGATCGTCGGCGACATCGAGGACGAGCACGACGTCGAGGAAGACAGCTACATCAAACCGCTGCCCAGCGGTGACTTCCTGGTCAAGGCGCTTACCCCGATCGAAAACTTCAACGAGTTCTTCGACAGCGAATTCTCCGATGACGAGTTCGACACTGTCGGCGGCCTGGTAATGAGCGCCTTCGGTCACCTGCCCAAGCGCAACGAGACCACCGAGATCGGCCCTTACAAGTTCCGTATTCTCAATGCCGACAGCCGGCGGATACACTTGCTGCGCCTGACACCGATCACCCGTTAAGGACAAACATGCGTTGGATCACCCGCCCCGGCTGGCCCGGTAACCTGCTGGCCCTGGCGGCCGGTGCCTCCACCCTCCTGGCCCTGGCGCCTTTCGACATCTGGCCCCTGGCCGTGTTGTCCATCGCCCTGCTCTACCTCGGCCTGCGCGAGCTCAGCCCGCGCCAGGCCATGTGGCGCGGCTGGTGGTTCGGCTTCGGCCTGTACGGTGCCGGTACCTGGTGGATCTACGTCAGCATGAACACCTACGGCGGTGCCTCGCCGCTGCTGGCGATCCTGCTGCTGCTGGCCTTCTTCGCCGCCCTGGCCTGGTTCTTCGCCCTGCCCACCTGGCTGTGGGCACGCTGGCTGCGCCGCACCGAAGCACCACTGGCCGACGCCTTGTGCTTTGCCGCCCTGTGGCTGCTGCAAGAGGCCTTCCGCGGCTGGTTCCTGACCGGCTTCCCCTGGCTCTACGCCGGCTACAGCCAGCTGGACGGCCCGCTCGCCGGCCTGGCACCGCTGGGTGGTGTGTGGCTGATTTCCTTCGCACTGGCCCTGACCGCTGCCCTGTTGTGCAACGTGCACCGCCTGCGCGCCCGCCCCTCGTTCCTCGCGGTGGGCTGCCTGCTGTTGCTGGCCCCGTGGGTGCTGGGCCTGGCGCTCAAGGGCCATGCCTGGACCAAGCCGGCGGGCGACCCACTGAAAGTGGCGGCCATTCAGGGCAACGTCGAGCAGGACCTGAAATGGGACCCCGCGCACATCGATGCGCAACTGGCGCTGTACCGTGACCTGAGCTTCAGCTCCAGGCCGGTAGACCTGCTGGTGTGGCCGGAAACCGCGGTGCCGGTGCTCAAGGACCAGGCCCAAGGCTATATCGACGTGATGGGCCGGTTTGCCGCCGAGCGGCATTCGGCGCTGATTACCGGCGTGCCGGTGCGTGAAGTGGTGCATCACCAGCGCCGCTACTACAACGGCATCACTGTCACTGGTGAAGGCGATGGCACCTACCTCAAGCAGAAGCTGGTGCCTTTTGGCGAGTATGTGCCGCTGCAGGACATGCTGCGTGGCCTGATCGAGTTCTTCAACCTGCCCATGTCGGACTTCGCCCGCGGGCCGGAAGACCAGCCGCTGCTGCAGGCCAAGGGCTACCAGATTGCGCCTTACATCTGCTACGAAGTGGTCTACCCCGAATTCGCCGCAGGCCTGGCGGCCCGCAGCGACCTGCTGCTGACCATCAGCAACGACACCTGGTTCGGTACCTCGATCGGCCCGCTGCAGCACCTGCAGATGGCACAGATGCGCGCGCTGGAAGCCGGGCGCTGGATGATCCGCGCCACCAACAATGGCGTGACCGCGCTGATCGACCCGTTTGGCCGCATTACCACGCAGGTACCGCAGTTCCAGCAGGCGGTGCTGTATGGCGAGGTGGTGCCGATGCAGAAGCTGACGCCGTACCTGCAATGGCGGTCGTGGCCGCTGGCGATTGTCTGTGCATTGCTGCTGGGTTGGGCGTTGCTGGCTGGGCGAATAGCCAAGACTGTTTAACCAGGCGACGCAGATCACTGTAGGAGCGGCCTTGTGTCGCGATAGGGCCGCAAAGCGGCCCCGGCATTCCCGGCATAGAAGCTGAAATCTGGGGCTGCCATGCAGCCCATCGCGACACAAGGCCGCTCCTACAAGGGATCGCGTAAGCCGGTAAATCAGTAGAACAGCCGATACCCCACCAACCCAGCCACTTCATTGAGCAACTGCCCGCTCTGCCACATCGCCCGGCTCTCCGGCAGCAACCCGCCGAACGGCCGCGCATGATCGCGCCCGAGGAACCCGACTGGCGCCGGCACCACCTCGAACCCCGCCTGCTCGAAGCTCCAGCGCGAGCGCTGCATGTGCCAGGCCTGGGTCACCACGACCACCCGGCGAATCCCCAACGGCTGCAGCACCTTGGCCGTCAGCCGGGCATTTTCCCAGGTCGTGCGGCTGCCCTCCTCTCGCCATTTCACCTCGACACCGAAATCTTCACGCAGGCGATCAGCCATCAACTGCGCCTCGCTCGGCGGCGAGTCATAGTGCAACCCGCCACTGGTCAACACCGGCAAGCCCGAAGCCTTGGCCAGCCGTGCGGCAAAGCGCATGCGCTCCAGCGCCGTGGCTGTGGGCTGGTCGCCACCACCCCAGGCCGGGTCACCCCGCTCACGCCCCGCGCCCAGCACCACAATGGCATCTGCCCGGCTTGCCAGGCCTGTCCAATCGCTTACCGCCAGTGGCGCTTCTGTCTCGAGCACACGAGCGGTTTCCTGCACCACCAGCGGCAGGCTCATCAGCCACAGGCCACCAAGGCCCAGGGCAAAGCACAGCGCTGCCAGCCGGGGCCGACGGCGGCGCAGCCACCATGCCACAAGCAGCAGCAGGAACAGGACGCCTGGCGGCATCAGCCATTGTTTGACGAAGAATCGGATCGACATTGGCCACACCTCCTTGGCAGGCGTGCAGCCTAGAAGGATCGACGCCGGTCAACAAGGGTGTGGCCGGCGCCGATCGTGAGCTGTGCAAAATTTAAGAACCGGCGCGCGATAGCCTGCGCCTGGCGTCCTGAACGGCTAGCGATGCGGCAGCGTCCTGGATCTCGCCGTGCTGGCGGGGCGTTTCTTGTCCTTGAGCCAGATGATCTTGGCCGATGTCGGCTCCGCTTGTGGGTAACTGCCGACACAGGCATTGTGGCGCTCCGGGAGGGAATCCAGGTAGGCCTTGATCAGTTCGAACTCTGCGTGGCTCAGGCCACGCAACTCCAGCTCGGCTGGCATTTCGTCGCGCAATCGCACCGAGGTCCTGGCCACTTCCAGCGCCAGGCCAAGCCGGTCGATCAGGCGTTCGTATAGCTCCGGTCTGATTGCGGGTAGCTGCGTCTCTCCCATCCGTTCACCTCATTGAAGATAAGAATATCTCCCCCCACACCTGAGCTTAGCGTCGTTGAAAAAAGCAGCCGTGTGCCGCGACCAGCGGGCATTCGCAACGAAGGTTTCCCACGATGCGCGGCGCTGCTGTATGCTACGGCGTTCACTCTAAACGACACCGGAGTGCCGGACGCAGCGAGGTTCCGCTGCCTGGAACAAGGTCTCTTCCCTCTCAGCAAAAAGTAGCCATGCACGAACAATACACGCCCCGTGATATCGAAGCCGCCGCCCAGAAGTTCTGGGACGAGCAACAATCGTTCGCTGTTACCGAACAGCCAGGCAAGGACACCTACTACTGCCTGTCGATGTTCCCGTACCCGAGCGGCAAGCTACACATGGGCCACGTGCGCAACTACACCATCGGTGACGTGATTGCCCGCTACCAGCGCATGCTGGGCAAGAACGTCCTGCAGCCGATGGGCTGGGACGCATTCGGTATGCCCGCGGAAAACGCGGCGATGAAGAACAACGTCGCCCCGGCCAAGTGGACGTACGAAAACATCGACTACATGAAGACCCAGCTCAAGAGCCTGGGCCTGGCCATCGACTGGGCACGTGAAGTCACCACCTGCAAGCCCGACTACTACCGCTGGGAGCAGTGGCTGTTCACCCGCCTGTTCGAGAAAGGCATCATCTACCGCAAGAACGGTACCGTGAACTGGGACCCGGCGGACCAGACCGTACTGGCCAACGAGCAGGTCATCGACGGCCGTGGCTGGCGTTCGGGCGCGCTGATCGAGAAGCGCGAAATCCCGATGTACTATTTCCGCATCACCGACTACGCAGACGAGCTGCTGGAAAGCCTGGACGAGCTGCCGGGCTGGCCTGAGCAGGTCAAGACCATGCAGCGCAACTGGATCGGCAAGTCGCGCGGCATGGAAGTGCAGTTCCCGTACGACATGGCCAGCATCGGCCACGAAGGCACCCTCAAGGTGTTCACCACCCGTCCCGATACGCTGATGGGCGCCACCTACGTCGCCGTCGCCGCCGAACACCCGCTGGCCACCCAGGCCGCCCAGGGCAACCCGGCGCTGCAGGCGTTCATCGAAGAGTGCAAGAGCGGCAGCGTTGCCGAAGCCGACATGGCCACCCAGGAGAAGAAGGGCATGGCCACTTCCCTGCTGGTCGAGCACCCGCTGACCGGCGAGAAGCTGCCGGTATGGGTCGCCAACTATGTGCTGATGCACTACGGCGATGGCGCCGTAATGGCCGTGCCGGCCCACGACGAGCGCGACTTCGAGTTCGCCCACAAGTACAACCTGCCGGTCAAGGCCGTGGTGCGCACCAGCGCTGGCGACGAAGTCGGCAGCGAGTGGCTGGCCGCCTATGGCGAGCACGGCCAGCTGATCAACTCCGGCGAATTCGACGGCCTGGACTTTGCCGGTGCCTTCGACGCCATCGAAGCCGCCCTGATCCGCAAGGAGCTGGGCAAATCGCGTACCCAGTTCCGCCTGCGTGACTGGGGTATCAGCCGCCAGCGCTACTGGGGCTGCCCGATCCCGATCATCCACTGCCCGTCCTGCGGCGACGTACCGGTGCCGGAAGACCAGCTGCCGGTCACCCTGCCGGAAAACGTGGTGCCGGACGGTGCCGGTTCGCCACTGGCGCGCATGCCTGAATTCTACGAGTGCAGCTGCCCGAAATGCGGCACCGCGGCCAAGCGCGAAACCGACACCATGGACACCTTCGTCGAGTCGTCCTGGTACTTCGCCCGCTACGCCTCGCCGAACTACGAAGGTGGCATGGTCGACCCGAAAGCGGCCAACCACTGGCTGCCGGTCGACCAGTACATCGGCGGTATCGAGCACGCCATCCTGCACCTGCTGTACGCGCGCTTCTTCCACAAGCTGATGCGTGACGAAGGCCTGGTCACCTCGAACGAGCCGTTCAAGAACCTGCTGACCCAGGGCATGGTGGTCGCCGAAACCTACTACCGTGTGGCCAGCAACGGCGGCAAGGACTGGTTCAACCCGGCCGATGTCGAGGTCGAGCGCGATGCCAAGGCCAAGATCATCGGCGCCCGCCTGAAGACCGACGGCCTGCCGGTGGAAATCGGTGGCACCGAGAAGATGTCGAAGTCGAAGAACAACGGCGTCGACCCGCAATCGATGATCGACCAGTACGGCGCCGACACCTGCCGCCTGTTCATGATGTTCGCCTCGCCGCCCGACATGAGCCTGGAATGGTCCGACTCCGGCGTCGAAGGCGCCAGCCGCTTCCTGCGCCGCGTCTGGCGCCTGGCCCAGGCTCATGTAGCCCAAGGCCTGCCGGGCAAGCTGGATGTCGCCGCCCTGGACGACGCGCAAAAGGTCATCCGCCGCGCCATCCACGCCGCCATCAAGCAGGCCAGCACCGACGTGGGCCAGTTCCACAAGTTCAACACCGCCATCGCCCAGGTGATGACCGTGATGAACGTGCTGGAAAAGGCCCCGCAGGCCACTGAACAGGACCGTGCCCTGCTGCAGGAAGGCCTGGAGGCCGTCACCCTGCTGCTGGCGCCGATCACCCCGCACATCTCCCACGAGCTGTGGCAACAGCTGGGCCACCAGCAGGCCGTCATCGACGCCAGCTGGCCAGCCGTCGACGAGGCAGCCCTGGTACAGGACACCGTCACCCTGGTGGTGCAGGTCAACGGCAAGCTGCGTGGCCAGGTCGAAATGCCGGCCGCCGCCAGCCGCGAAGAAATCGAAGCCGCCGCGCGCAGCAACGAGAACGTCCTGCGCTTCATCGATGGCCTGACCATCCGCAAGGTCATCGTGGTTCCGGGCAAGCTGGTCAACATCGTCGCCAACTGATGGCAACGCCCGCCCGCAGGCACTGCGGGCGGGCGAACAGGCCCACAAGGGAGCAACAACATGATCAAACGCAATTTGCTGGTAATTGGCCTGGCGGTCATGCTCAGCGCCTGCGGTTTCCAGCTGCGTGGCACCGGCTCCACCGAGCTGAGCGTGAAGGAAATGGACGTAAGCGCACGCAACGCCTACGGCCCGACCGTGGTCCAGCTGCGTGAAGTACTGCAGCGTAGCGGCGTCAACGTGCACGCTGGCGCACCGTACCGACTGGTGCTAACCAACGAGCAGGAGCGCGAGCGCTCGGCGACCTACAACAGTGGCAACCGTACCGCCGAGTACGAGCTGACCACCGTGCTGAACTACAGCATCCAGGGCCTGAACAACCTGGAGCTGATGAGCGACAAGCTGGAAGTGCGCAAGATCTACTTGCGGGACGGCTCGAACATCACCGGCTCCGAACAGGAAGCCAACCGCGCCCGCGAAGAAATGCGTCGCGACCTGGTCAACGCCATGGTCGTTCGCCTGCAGATGCTGACCCCGTCCCAGCTGGACGAGCTGCAGCGTCAAGCCGACGAGCGTGCCAAGGCCGAAGCCGCTGCGCTGGAGGCCGCTCGCCGCCAGCAGGCCGAGACGCCTCAGCAGTCGCCACTGGAAGTACCGGGCAACTAAGCCCGAGCGGGGTACCTTCGGGTACCCCGCCTGTTTCCCATGAAGCTCGCTCCCGCCCAACTCAACAAGCACCTGCAAGGCGCCCTGGCACCGGTCTACGTGGTCAGCGGCGACGACCCGCTGCTGTGCCAGGAAGCCGCCGACGCCATCCGCAACGCCGCGCGCCAGCAGGGCTTCGACGAACGCCAGGTATTCAGTGCCGACGCCAACTTCGACTGGGGCACCCTGCTCCAGGCTGGCGCCAGCCTGTCCCTGTTCGCCCAGCGCCGCCTGCTGGAATTGCGCCTGCCCTCAGGCAAGCCTGGTGACAAGGGCGCTGCTGCGCTGATGGAATACTGCGCCAACCCTGCCGAAGACACCTTGCTGCTGGTCAGCCTGCCCAAGCTGGACGGCAGCGCGCAGAAGACCAAGTGGGGCAAGGCCCTGATCGAAGGTCCCCATTGCCAGTTCATCCAGATCTGGCCGGTGGATGTGCACCAGTTGCCGCAGTGGATCAACCAGCGCTTGCAGCAGGCCGGCCTTTCTGCACAGCGTGACGCCGTCGACCTGATCGCCGCACGCGTGGAAGGCAACCTGCTGGCTGCCGCGCAGGAAGTCGAAAAGCTCAAGCTGCTCGCCGAAGGTAACCAGATCACAGTGGAGACCGTGCAGGCCGCCGTCGCCGACAGCGCCCGCTTCGATGTCTTCGGCCTGGTCGATGCCATTCTCAACGGCGAAGCCGCGCATGCCTTGCGCATGCTCGAAGGCTTGCGCGGTGAAGGCGTTGAGCCACCAGTGATTCTCTGGGCCCTGGCCCGTGAGCTGCGCCAGCTGGCCGGGCTGGCCCAGCAGTTCAGCCAGGGTGTACCGCTGGACAAGGCCTTCAGCCAGGCCCGCCCGCCGATCTGGGACAAACGCCGGCCACTGGTCAGCAAGGCCCTGCAGCGCCTGTCGGCGCAGCGCTGGGCGCAGTTGCTGCAAGATGCCCAGCGTATTGATGCACAGATCAAGGGCCAGGCAGAGGGCTCGCCGTGGACCGGCCTGGCGCGCTTGTCGCTGCTGATGGCCGGCCAGCGCCTGGCACTGCCTCCCGAGTAACTGGGGCCGCTGTGGGGGCATGCCCGCGAATCAGGCGACACGGTGGATGGCACCGGCTTCGCCGGTGTTCGCGGGCACGCCCGCTCCCACAGGGCTGCAATGTCCCCAACATCTCGAACCATAAACACAATCAATTGGCCCCACCCTGCCCCAAGCCCTACAGTGCGCCGCGAAACCCACCCAACCCGGGAATCCCGCCATGAGCAAAAAGCCGAAAAAGCACGGCCCCAACAAGGCCAAGTCGATCATCGCCCAACCGCTGTTCCGCTGCCGCCAGGAACAGCCGAACAAGGGCAAAGGCAGCTACCGCCGCGAAGCCTTCCAATCGAGAGATTGGGAGGCTTCCTACTTTTTGGCTGCATGAAAGCATCGAAAGCGCAGGCATGGTATGGTCATCACCTGACCTGCAATTCTGGATCTGTGAATGCTCCTCAGTCTTCTCCCCCGCTGGAAAACCCGTCAGCTGATCGCGGCCTCCAGTTTCATCCTGCTCGTGGCCTGCGCAGAAAAGCCCACCGCCGCCGATGCCCTGCCGCTGGCCCCCGCCCAGCCTGCCCCGGTGGTGACCCTGCCCGGCACGACGCCCGACACCAACACTGAAATCCAGCCTCTGCAAACCTTCGCGCAATGGCAAGCGGGCTTTCGCCAGCAAGCCCTGCAAGCCGGCATTTCGCAGGACACCTTCGACCGCGCCTTCCTCGGCGTCACCCCCGACATGGACGTGATCAAGGCTGATCGCAGCCAGCCGGAGTTCACCCGCCCGGTATGGGAATACCTCGAAGGCGCCCTGTCGCCCCTGCGTGTACGCAACGGCAAGAAGCTGCTGGAGCAGAACGCCGAACTGCTGACCCGCATCGAGCAACGCTATGGCGTCGATCGCCAGGTGCTGGTCGCGGTATGGGGCATGGAGAGCAACTTCGGCCAGTTCCAGGGCAGCAAATCGGTGATCCGCTCGCTGGCCACCCTGGCCTATGAGGGCCGCCGCCCGCAGTTCGCCCAGGACCAGCTGATCGCTGCGCTGCAGATCATCCAGCATGGCGACATCCAGCCTGAGGCCATGCGTGGCTCGTGGGCCGGCGCCATGGGCCAGACCCAGTTCATCCCGACCACCTACAACACCCATGCCGTGGACTTCGACGGCGATGGCCGCCGTGACATCTGGAACAGCACGGCAGACGCCCTGGCATCGACCGCGCACTACCTGCAGAGCTCGGGCTGGAAACGTGGCCAGCCGTGGGGCTTCGAGGTCCAGGTGCCGCCTGGCTTCGATTACTGGCAGGCCGATGGCGCCCTGCGCAAGCCGGTGAGCGAGTGGCTGGCGATGGGCGTGAAACTGCCTGCCGGTACCCAGTTGCCAGTGGGCAGCAACCAGCTGTCTGCCGCCCTGCTGCTGCCAGCGGGCGCGCGTGGCCCGGCGTTCCTGGTGCTGGACAACTTCCGCGCCATCCTCAAGTACAACAACTCGTCATCCTACGCGCTGGCGGTAAGCCTGCTGGGTGATCGCTTCACGGGCTGGGGCTTCATTGCCGGCAGCTGGCCGAAAGAAGACCTGCCGCTCAGCCGCAGCGAGCGCATGGAGCTGCAGAACCTGCTGAACAGCAATGGGCACGAAGCCGGCAATGCCGATGGCATCATTGGCGCCAATACCCGCAAGGCGATCCGCAATGCCCAGCAGGGGCTGGGGTGGCCGGCAGATGGGTATCCGACGCACAAGCTGCTCGAGAGCCTGCGTCAGCAGTGAGAATCTTGGGGCCGCTGCGCGGCCCATCGCGACACAAGGCCGCTCCTACAAGCGATCGCGAACCATCGGGGTAACGCGGTCTCCTGTAGGAGCGGCCTTGTGTCGCGATGGGCTGCAAAGCAGCCCCGACAATCTCAAGCCTGGAAAAGATCCTGCTCCAGCAGCAAGCTCTGCCGATCACTGTCCAGCCTTACACGAGCCCCCAACGGCAAGCACACATTCGGGTCACAATGCCCACTGCGCCACCCGGCCAGCACCGGCACACCCAGCGGCGCGAAGATATCCTCCAGCAGGGGCGTCAACGCCGCAGTGGTAATCCCGGCAAAGTCCCCCACCAGCACACCCTTCACCCCCTCCAGCTTGCCTGCCAGGCGCAGCTGGGTCAGCAAGCGATCCACCCGGTAAAGCGGCTCGTTGACGTCCTCGATGAACAGGATGCAGCCCTGCGTATCCAGCTCGGCAATCGTCCCCAGGGTCGCGCCCAGCATCGACAGGTTGCCGCCCAGCAGCGGCCCGCTGGCCACCCCATGCAGCACGCTGCTCAATGCGAAGTCAGCAGGGTGCACGATCTGCTCACCTGCCCGCACATGCCCACCCAGCTGCGCCAGCAACGAAGTCTCGGTTGGCGGCAACTTGGCCCCCAGCAGGTCGGCATTGAGCATCCCGCCATGGAAGGTGAGCAGCCCGGCATGCCGGTAGATCGCCGTGTGCAGCGCGGTGATGTCGCTGTAGCCGATCAGAGGCTTGGGGTTGCGCCGAATCAGTTCGAAATCGAGCTGGTCGAGCAGGCGCATGCTGCCGTACCCCCCACGCATGCACAGAATGGCGTCGATAGCCGGGTCGGCAAAGGCATCATGCAGGTCCTGTAACCGCTGCCGGTCCGGCCCCGCCAGATAGCCCTGAGCCTGAAGGGCTCCCGGATAGATGCGGCAGCTGTAGCCTCTATCAACGAACCACTGGTTGACCTTGTGCGTATCCAGCCGCGCCGCGCCCGCCGGGGCGACAATGGCAAAACAGGCATCACGCGGCAGCGCGGCTGGCAGGCTGGGTTGGAAGGTTTCGGCGCAATTCATCGCGGCTCCTTGCAGCGCGTGTGGCACAAACAAAAATGCCGATGCGGCCCTTCGGCGCGCATCGGCATGCGTGGCTCTGTGCTTGGCTCAGAGCTTGATCTTGGCTTCGTGAGCCTGCTGGTCAGCGTGGTACGAAGAACGCACCAACGGGCCGGAAGCGACGTTCTTGAAGCCCATCTTGTAACCTTCCTCGGCGAACCAGGCGAAGGTGTCCGGGTGAACGAAACGCTGCACCGGCAGGTGGCTGCGCGACGGCTGCAGATACTGGCCGAGGGTGAGCATGTCGATGTCATGCTCGCGCATGCGGTGCATCACTTCGATCACTTCCTCGTCGGTCTCGCCCAGGCCGAGCATCAGGCCCGACTTGGTCGGTACGTGCGGCACCAACTGCTTGAACTTCTGCAGCAGGTCCAGCGACCAGTCGTAGTCCGAACCCGGGCGCGCGGCCTTGTACAGGCGCGGTACGGTCTCGAGGTTGTGGTTGAACACATCCGGCGGCTCTTGCGCGGTGATCTCCAGGGCAATATCCATGCGCCCACGGTAGTCCGGCACCAGGGTTTCCAGCTGTACGCCCGGCGACAGCGCACGGATTTCGCGAATGCAGTCGGCAAAGTGCTGGGCACCACCGTCACGCAGGTCGTCGCGGTCCACCGAGGTGATCACCACGTACTTCAGGCGCAGGTCGGCGATGGCGATGGCCAGGTTCTTCGGCTCGTCCAGGTCCAGCGGTTTCGGCCGGCCGTGGCCAACGTCGCAGAACGGGCAACGACGGGTGCAGATGTCACCCATGATCATGAAGGTGGCGGTACCACCGGAGAAGCACTCGCCCAGGTTCGGGCAGGATGCCTCTTCGCATACGCTGTGCAGCTTGTGCTTGCGCAGCAGCTGCTTGATGCGGTCTACCTCGGGCGACACCGGGATACGCACGCGGATCCAGTCGGGCTTCTTCGGCAGCTCTTCGGTGGGGATGATCTTCACCGGGATGCGCGCCACCTTTTCGGCACCACGCAGCTTGACCCCGGCTTCCACCTTCTTCGGCGCTGGGCGCGGGGTGGCATCCTGGGTAGGTATCAGGTTCGGCACGGCTTCTTGCACAGTTGTCATATTCAGTCGATTCCGCCCGTGAGGGTCGTCTGCTCAGCGTAGTCGAGGTGCTTGACCAGCTGTCCGCGCAGCCTTGTCCTGACCTCGTCGAGTTCGATCGGACCTGCCAGGTCGCGCAGCTGGGTCATCGCCAGCCCCGCATAGCCGCAGGGGTTGATTCGGCGGAATGGCGCGAGGTCCATGTCCACGTTCAGGGCAAGGCCGTGGAACGAACGGCCGTTGCGGATTCGCAGGCCGAGGGAGGCGATTTTCGCTCCGTCGACATAGACGCCCGGGGCATCGGGCTTGGCCGCGGCCTGGACATCGTAACTGGCGAGCAGGTCGATGAGGGTCTGCTCGATACGGCTGACCAGCTCACGCACGCCAAAGCCCAGCCGGCGCACATCCAGCAGCAGGTAGGCCACCAGCTGCCCGGGGCCATGGTAGGTCACCTGGCCACCGCGATCGGTCTGCACTACCGGGATGTCGCCCG
This sequence comes from Pseudomonas sp. 13159349, assembly GCF_013305685.1. Taxonomy (NCBI): domain Bacteria; kingdom Pseudomonadati; phylum Pseudomonadota; class Gammaproteobacteria; order Pseudomonadales; family Pseudomonadaceae; genus Pseudomonas; species Pseudomonas sp. 13159349. The sequence goes on from NZ_CP045553.1 coordinate 5,260,056, forward strand.
GCACCAGCAGGTGCTCGGCCTTGCCGGCCTGGCCCTGGGTGAAGACCGCGGGGTGCTCGACCAGCCAGACTTCATCCTGGCTGTCCGGGCTGCGCTGCTCGGTGAAGCGACGCATGGCCTCCAGCACCGGTTCGTAGGGCTGCAGGCCAAGCTCGCGAAAACCGAGGCAGGCGGACATCAGAGCACCATTTTCACGATGCCGGTAGCGCGCAGGGCGCTGTTGATATCGTGCAGCTGGTTCTCGCTTTCGGCAACGATGTGCAATTGCACGGTGGTGTACTTGCCTTCCTTGCTCTGGCGCTCGGCCAGGGTGGAAAGGTCGACCTTCGCGTGCTTGCTCAGGATCTCGATCACCGTGTCCTTGAAGCCGACAACGGTGTCACCGATGACCTTGATCGGGTAATCGTCGCAGGGGAATTCGATCTTGTGCGACTTGACGTCTGGTTCGCTCATGGCGGAAACGGCCTCGTAAGCCGTGGCAACAACAACGCCCCCGCTGGATACGCGGGGGCATGCAGGTCACGTATCAGTTGAACAACCCGTAGAAGAATAGACGGATGCTATCCCACATACGGCGGAAGAAACCACCTTCCTCGACGCCATCGAGGGCGATCAGGTCGGCGCTGTGAACCACTTTCTCGTCCAGTTTGACTTCCACTTTGCCGATCACGTCACCTTTGGCGATTGGCGCGGTGAGCTGCGGGTTCATGGTCATCGAAGCCTGCAGGCGCTTCAATTGGCCTTTAGGCATAGTCAGGGTCAGATCGTTGGCCAGGCCAGCTTTCACTTCGCCAGTCGCGCCTTTCCAGACCGGCGACTTGGTCAGCTCGGTACCCTTCTGGTAGAAGGTCTGGGTTTCGAAGAAGCGGAAGCCATAGGTCAGCAGCTTCTGGGTCTCGGCAGCACGCGACTGCTCGCTGTTGGTGCCGAAGACCACGGCGATCAGGCGCTGGCCATCGCGAACGGCCGAAGCCACCATGCAGTAGCCGGCTTCGTCGGTGTGGCCGGTCTTCAGGCCGTCGACAGTCTTGTCACGCCACAGCAGCAGGTTGCGGTTTGGCTGCTTGATGTTGTTCCAGAAGAACTCTTTCTGCGAGTAGATGGCGTAGTGGGCCGGGTCGACATTGATGATCGCACGGGCCAGGGTAGCCATGTCGTGGGCCGACGAGTAATGGTCCGGGTGCGGCAGGCCGGTCGGGTTCATGAAGTGGCTGTTGGCCATGCCCAGGTCGGCAGCGGTCTTGTTCATCATGTCGGCGAAGGCGTCTTCGCTGCCGGCGATGTGCTCGGCCAGGGCGACCGAGGCGTCGTTGCCGGACTGGATGATGATGCCGTGCAGCAGGTCGCTGACGGTCACCTGGCTGCCCACCTTGATGAACATGCGCGAACCGCCGGTCCGCCAGGCGTTTTCGCTGACGGTAACCGGGTCGTTTTCACCGATCTGGCCGCGACGGATGTCCAGGGTGGCGATGTAGGCCGTCATCAGCTTGGTCAGGCTGGCAGGCGGCAGGCGCTCGTCACCGTTGTTCTCGACCAGCACGTTGCCGCTGGACGCATCCATGAGTACGTAGGACTTGGCTGCCAGTTGCGGTGGCGCCGGCGTCATCTGCTCAGCCGCGAAGGCGGCAGGCGTGATCATCAGCAGTACGGGCAGGCAAAGTCGTTTGGCAAGGTTGGTGATGTTCATCCGTCTCTCGAAAATCGCTAATGGTCTGATGTTCCCTGGGCAAGATCATGTGCCCAGCGCCAGTCAGTCTAGTTTTTGCGGCCGTAGGCCTGGCTCGCAATGTGCGGCTTTATGTCGCTGCGGGCAAAAGCCGACATTGTACATGCCCGCGCCCGTCAATTCATGACAAAACCGACAGTTTGGTGTTGCCTTCTTCGCGGGCGCGCCCGCTCCCACAGGGTTTCGCATGCCCTGTGGGAGCGGGCGTGCCCGCGAAGAAGGCAACGCGGTCAGTCAGCTGTGACCAGCTTGGCCTGCCCAAGGTTCGCCAGGCGGATGCTGTCCTGCGCTTGCTGGATCTCGCCCTGGCTGTTGATCGGCCCGAGGCGCACGCGGTGCAGGGTCTGCTGGTTACGCACGATCGAGCTGATGAACACTGGCGCGCTGACCATGCTGCTGAGCTTGGAGCGCAGCAGTTCGGCGGCGTCCGGGTTGGCGAAGGCACCCACCTGCAGGAAGCTGCCGCCACTGCCGGCCGGCACGTTGTTGCCGGCCACCTGCACCGGCACCACCGGCGCTGCATGCTGCTGGGGCGGCGGGGTCCATTGCTCGACGCGCCCGGTACTGGCCGGGATCGCCTGGGTCTGGGCCACCTGGGGCTCCTTCAGCACCATCGGTGGCGTCTGGCCACGCTGGGCCCACCACTGCTGCGGGTCGATACCTTCGACGCGCACGTGCGCGGTGCCAATCTCGGCATAACCGAGCTTTTTCGCCGCGGCATAGGACAAGTCGATGATGCGGTCCGAATAGAACGGCCCACGGTCGTTTACCCGCAAGATCACGCTACGGCCGTTGGCCAGGTTGGTCACCCGCACGTAGGCCGGCAGCGGCAGGGTCTTGTGCGCCGCGCTCATGCCGTACAGGTCGTACAGCTCGCCGTTGGCGGTGTTCTGGCCGTGGAACTTGGTGCCATACCACGACGCGGTACCTTCCGCGCGATAATTGCGCGAGTCCTGCATCGGGTAGTAGGTCTTGCCCAATACCGTGTACGGGTTGGCCTTGTAGTTGCCGGTGTGCACGGTTGGCGTGGCGTCGGGGATCTTGTTCACATCCACGTCCCACCACGGCGCGCCGTCCTTGTGCGCGCGGTTGATGTCCAGGCCCGGCTGGGTGCGCACCACGTTGCCACTGCTTTGCTGGGGCGGGCGGTTGGACGAACAGCTGGCCAGCACCACGCCCACGGCGAGGCAGGTGAGCAGCTTGAAAGATTTGCCAGAGATGATTGCGCGCATTACTTGACGCCCCGTGCTTGAACCAGCTGTTCCGATAGCTGATGCACCGCCATGGCATACATCACGCTGCGGTTGTAGCGAGTGATCGCGTAGAAGTTCTTCAGGCCCATCCAGTACTCGGGGCCATTGTCGCCCTCGAGACGGAAGGCGGTAACCGGCAGATCATCGCGCAACGAATCATGGACCGACCAGCCAAGCGTGCGCAACTCCCCAACGGTTTTTACCGGCTCGATGCCGGTGGTCAGGCCTTCGTCGGCGCGCCCACCGTCCACCCAGGCGCGGCTGACCACACCTTCGCCGGGCACCCAGCCGTGGCGCTTGAAGTAGCTGGCCACGCTGCCAATGGCATCGTCCGGGTTGTTCCAGATATTGATGTGGCCGTCGCCGTCGAAGTCCACCGCGAAGTTGCGGAAGCTGCTCGGCATGAACTGCGGCAGGCCCATTGCACCAGCGTAGGAGCCTTTGAGCGTCAGCGGGTCGAGCTGTTCCTCACGGGCCAGCAGCAGGAACTCGCGCAGCTCCTTGCGGAAGAATTCCGCCCGTGGCGGGTAGTCGAAGCCCAGGGTCGACAAGGCATCGATCACCCGGTAGTTACCGGTGTTGCGGCCAAAGAAGGTTTCCACGCCGATGATGGCAACGATGTACTGCGCCGGCACGCCATATTCCTGCTCGGCACGGGCCAGCACCGCTTCGTGCTGGCGCCAGAAGTCCACACCGCGGGCAATACGCGCGTCAGTGATGAACATCGGCCGGTAGTCCTTCCACGGCTTTACCCGTTCGGCCGGGCGCGAAATGGCGTCGAGGATCGACTGCTTGCGCTGCACCTCCGCGAACACACCCATCAGCTGCTCAGGGGCAAAGCCATAGTCGCGGCTCATTTCGCCAACGAACTGGGCCACCTGCGGCGAGCCCTGATAATCGCCGGCATGGGCCAGCTGTACAGCGCCGAACAGGCCCACCGCGCCGATCCACGGCGCACAACGGGCAGCCCAGTTACGCACTGCTTGCATGAAATTCTTCACCTTATTCAAACCTGAGCGATCCATTTGCGGTGCGTGTGGATCGACATCAGAACGCCAAACGCTGACAGCAGCGTCACCAACGAAGTTCCGCCATAGCTGATGAAGGGCAGCGGCACGCCCACCACGGGCAGAAGGCCGCTGACCATACCGATATTGACGAACACGTACACAAAGAAGGTCATGGTCAGGCTGCCCGCCAGCAGCTTGCCGAACAGGGTCTGCGCCTGGGCGGTGATCATCAGGCCACGGCCGATCAGCAGCAGGTAGACGATCAGCAGCAGGCAGATGCCGACCAGGCCGAATTCCTCGCCGAGCACGGCGATGATGAAGTCTGTGTGGCTTTCCGGCAGGAAATCCAGGTGCGACTGGGTGCCGAGCAGCCAGCCCTTGCCGAACACACCGCCCGAGCCGATCGCCGCCTTCGACTGGATGATGTTCCAGCCAGTGCCCAACGGGTCGCTTTCCGGGTCGAGGAAGGTCAGTACCCGTTGCTTCTGGTAGTCATGCATGACGAAGAACCACATCGCCACCGCCACTGGCACCGCAGCCGCCAGTACGCTGAGGATCCAGCGCCAGCGCAGCCCGCCCATGAACAGCACGAAAGCCCCGGAGGCGAGGATCAGCAGCGCCGTACCCAGGTCGGGCTGGCGCACGATCAGGATGAACGGCACGCCGATCAGCACCAGGCTGATCGCCACATGCTTCAGATGCGGCGGCAACGTGCGCTTGGACAGATACCAGGCGATGGTCGCCGGCATGATGATCTTCATGAACTCCGAGGGCTGGAAGCGGATCACCCCGGGGATGTTGATCCAGCGCGTGGCGCCCATGGCGTTGTGGCCCATCACGTCCACCACCACCAGCAACAGCACCCCGGCCAGGTAGGCCAGCGGCACCCAGCGAGCCATGAAGCGCGGCTCCAGCTGGGCGATGATGAACATCGACACCAGGCCGATGCCGAACGAGGTGGCCTGCTTGAGCAGCAGGTCCCAGTTCTTGCCACTGGCCGAATACAGGACGAACAGGCTGCCGGCCGCGAGGGTCAGCAGAATGATCAGCAAAGGGCCGTCGACGTGGATGCGCTGCAGAAAGCTGGCGCGCCGACGCATCACATCCTCGCTGGAGAGCATGCGATCGAAATTGTTCATCACAGGGCTGATTCCTGGGTAACCGTGGCAGGCGCGAACTCGGGCTTGAGCCGGCCGTTTTCGTCGAGCAACCAGGCGTCCATCACCTGGCGCACCACCGGGGCGGCGACGCCCGAGCCGGACTCCCCGTTCTCGACCATCACCGAAACCACGATCTTCGGGTCCTCGGCCGGGGCGAAGGCGACGAACAGGGCGTGGTCGCGGTGGCGCTCCTGAAGCTTGTTGCGGTCGTACTTCTCGCCCTGCTTGATCGCCACCACCTGGGCGGTACCACTCTTGCCGGCAATGCGATATTGCGAGCCGATGGCCGCCTTGCGTGCGGTACCGCGGGCATTGTGCATCACCTGCTCCATGCCATGGGTAACCTTGGCCCAGTCGGACTTGTCACGCAGTACGATGTTTTCCATGGGGTTGTCATCCACCGGCGGCTGGCCTTCGATGGTCTTGGCCAGGTGCGGGCGGTTCCACAAGCCCTTGTTGGCGATCAGCGCAGTGGCCTGGGCCAGTTGCAGCGGCGTGGCCTGCATGTAGCCCTGGCCGATGCCGAGGATCAGGGTTTCGCCGGGGAACCAGGCCTGGCGGCGGGTGGCGCGTTTCCATTCACGCGATGGCATCAGCCCGGCGGATTCCTCGAACATGTCGAGGGAAACCCGCTGGCCGATGCCGAACTTGTTCATGTAGCTGGACAGCCGATCGATGCCCATCTTGTGGGCGAGGTCGTAGAAGTAGGTGTCGTTGGAGCGCATGATCGCGGTGTCCAGGTCGACCCAGCCATCGCCCGAACGGTTCCAGTTACGGTATTTGTGGTCGTAGTTGGGCAGCTGGTAGTAGCCCGGGTCGAACACCCGGCTGCCGGCATTGACCACGCCGCTGTCCAGGCCGGCGATGGCCACCGCCGGCTTGATGGTCGAACCTGGCGGGTACAGGCCGCGCAGCACGCGGTTGAACAGCGGTCGGTCGATCGAGTCGCGCAGTTCGGCATAGGCCTTGAAGCCGATGCCGGTGACGAACAGGTTGGGGTCGAAGCTGGGCTGGCTGACCATCGCCAGCACCTCGCCGGTACGCGGGTCGAGCGCCACCACCGCACCACGCCGGCCCCCCAGGGCAGCCTCGGCGGCCTCCTGCAGCTTGATGTCCAGGCTCAGCACGATGTCCTTGCCCGGTTTCGGGTCGGTGCGCTTGAGCACCCGCAGCACACGGCCTCGGGCGTTGGTCTCGACTTCCTCGTAGCCCACCTGGCCATGCAGGTCGGCTTCGTAGAAGCGCTCGATGCCGGTCTTGCCGATGTGGTGGGTGCCGCTGTAGTTCACCGGGTCGAGGGTTTTCAGCTCTTTCTCGTTGATCCGCCCCACATACCCCACCGAATGGGCGAAATGCGCGCCCTGCGGGTAATGGCGCACCAGCTGGGCCACCACTTCCACGCCCGGCAGGCGGAACTGGTTCACCGCCACACGGGCGATCTGCTCTTCGTTGAGTTCGAACAGGATCGGCACCGGCTCGAACGGCCTGCGGCCCTGGCGCATGCGCTTCTCGAACAGGGCGCGGTCGTCAGGCGTCAACTCCAGCACTTCGACGATGGTATCCAGCACTTCCTGCCAGTTACCCGCACGTTCGCGGGTCATCGACAGGCTGAAGCTGGGCCGGTTGTCGGCGACGATCACCCCGTTGCGGTCGAAGATCAGCCCGCGGGTCGGCGGGATCGGCTGCACATGCACCCGGTTGTTCTCCGACAGCGTCGAGTGATAGTCGTGCTGGATGACCTGCAGGTAGTACAGACGCGCAATCAGCACGCAGATAAGCAGCATGATCGCGACTGCGCCGACCACGACGCGGTTGCGCACCAGGCGGGCGTCTTTCTCGTGGTCCTTGAGACGGATCGGCTGCGACATCGGACTGCTTACAGGCTCATTTATGGTAAGGATGCCCGGACAGCACGGTCCAGGCGCGGTAGATCTGCTCGCCGATGAGTATCCTTACCAATGGGTGCGGCAAGGTCAGCGGCGACAGCGACCAGCGTTGCTCGGCGCGCGCACAGACCTCGGGCGCCAGGCCTTCCGGGCCGCCCACCATCAAATTCACCGTGCGCGCATCCAGGCGCCAGCGGTCCAGCTCGGTCGCCAGCTGCTCGGTACTCCAGGGCTTGCCATGGACCTCGAGGGTGACGATGCGTTCCCCTGGCTGAACCTTGCTCAGCATGGCTTCGCCCTCCTGACGGATCAGGCGGGCGACGTCGGCATTCTTGCCACGGGTGTTCAGCGGGATTTCCACCAGCTCCAGCGACAGCTCGGCGGGCAGGCGCTTGGCATATTCATGCCAGCCTTCCTCGACCCACTTCGGCATGCGCGAGCCGACCGCGATCAGGCGCAGACGCACAGCGCTTTCCTTATTCCCGGTCCTTGAGCTTATCGGAGTACTCGTGGGCATGGTCCGGGCTGTGGTGCTTGCCATCGGCGGCACGGCTTTGCTCGGCACCCTGCCACAGGCGCTCCAGGTCGTAGAACTGGCGGGCAGCGGCGGTCATCATGTGCACGATGACATCGTTCAGGTCCAGCAGCACCCAGTCGCTGTCGCCCTTGCCTTCTTCACCCAGCGGCTGGGCACCCTTGGCCTTGACCGCTTCGCGGACCTTTTCCAGCATCGCATTGATCTGGCGGTTGGAAGTACCGGTGGCGATGATCATGTAGTCGGTCAGGCTGTGCTTTTCGCGCACGTCGATGACCTGGATGTCCTGGGCCTTGACGTCTTCCAGCGCTGCCTTGGTCAGGGCAACCAGTTCTTCGCCGTGGATTTTCTGCTTGGTCATATAAAACTCGTTCAACTCGTTGGATGAGGCGCCAGAGGCACCGTCAGTTAGGTGCACGATACAGTTCGTGCGCCTCGATGTAGGCCAGTACGGCGTCCGGCACCAGGAACCTCACCGATTTGCCGCTGGCCAGCAGCTGTCGGATCTGTGTAGCCGACACCGCAAGCGGCGTCTGCCAGACGAACGAAATGTTTCCCGCCGGGCCGGACAAGGCGGTGGGATCGCTCTCCGAGCGCGCAGCCAGCAGGTTGCGCAGCTCGTCAGGGGGTTCTACGTCGGCATCCGGGCGTTGCAGCACCAGGATGTGACAGTGTTGCAGCAATTCTTCCCAGCGGTGCCAGCCGGGCAGGCCACAGAAGGCATCCCAGCCCAGCACCAGGAACAACTGGTCGTCAGCGGCCAGTTCGGCGCGGATCGATTCCAGCGTGTCGATGGTGTACGACGGTTTGTCGCGCGCCAGTTCGCGGGCATCCACGCTCAGGCAGGGCACGCCCTGTACAGCGCCTTGCACCATGGCCAGGCGGTCCTGCGCGGCCACCTGCGGGGTGTCGCGGTGCGGCGGCCGGGCGTTGGGCAGCAGGCGCAGTTCGTCCAGCCCCATGAACTCGGCCACTTCCAGCGCGCTGCGCAGGTGGCCGATGTGCACGGGATCGAAGGTGCCGCCAAGAATGCCGATGCGCCGGACTGCCTGGGCCTTGCTCAACTCAGCAGGACTCCTGGCCGCGCAGCTGGCCGTCACCGATCACCACGTACTTCTCGCAGGTCAGGCCTTCCAGGCCGACTGGGCCGCGGGCATGCAGCTTGTCGGTGGAAATGCCGATTTCCGCACCCAGGCCATACTCGAAGCCGTCGGCGAAGCAGGTCGGGGTATTGAGCATGACCGACGCCGAGTCGACCTCGGCCATGAACTGGCGGGCTTCAGCCTGGTGTTCGCTGATGATCGAATCGGTGTGGTGCGAGCCATAGTGGTTGATGTGCTCGATGGCCTGGTCCAGGCCGTCGACCACACGGATCGACAGGATCGCGTCCAGGTACTCGGTGTGCCAGTCGGCCTCGGTGGCCGGTTTGGCCTCGATGATCGCCCGGGTGCGCTCGCAGCCACGCAGCTCGACGCCCTTCTCCTGGAAGCGGCGGGCCATTTCCGGCAGGAAGCGCTCGGCCACCTGCTGGTCGACCAGCAGCGTTTCCATGGCGCCACAGATGCCGTAGCGGTAGGTCTTGGCGTTGAACGCCACACGCCAGGCCTTGTCCAGGTCGGCATGCTGGCTGACGTAGACGTGGCAGATACCGTCCAGGTGCTTGATCACCGGCACGCGAGCATCGCGGCTGATGCGTTCGATCAGGCCACGGCCACCGCGCGGCACGATGACGTCGACGAATTCCGGCATGCTGATCAGCGCGCCCACGGCTTCGCGGTCGGTAGTCTCGACCACCTGCACCACGGCTGCCGGCAGGCCGGCGGCGGCCAGGCCACGCTGGATGCAGGTGGCGATGGCGCGGTTGGAGTGGATGGCTTCGGAGCCGCCACGCAGGATGGTCGCGTTACCCGACTTCAGGCACAGGCTGGCGGCATCGATGGTCACGTTCGGGCGCGATTCGTAGATGATCCCGATCACCCCCAGCGGCGTGCGCATCTTGCCGACCTGGATACCGGATGGGCGGTAGCTCATGTCGCGGATGGCACCGACCGGGTCCGGCAGGCTGGCCACCTGGCGCAGGCCGGTGATCATGCCGTCGATACGCGCCGGGGTCAGCGCCAGGCGGTCGAGCAGCGCGGGCTCCAGGCCATTGGCACGGCCGGCGGCCAGGTCCAGCTCGTTGGCAGCGGTCAGCTCTGCACGAGCGGCGTCCAGCGCATCGGCGGCAGCTTGCAGGGCGCGGTTCTTCTGCGCGGTGCTGGCACGGCCGATCACCCGGGAAGCCTCACGGGCAGCGCGACCCAGGCGGGTCATATAGTCAAGAACGGACTCAGTCATGGGTTCGGTGTCTTGGCGAAGGGGAAATCGGCTGATTATAACTGGCGCGCAGGTGTACGCCCAGCGGCGGGTGGCGGATGGTAGAAAATGGCTGGGGCATTGTGTAGGAAAGATGTAACCGGGGTTATCGAAATTTCTATCTCCTGTCAGTGCCCTTTCACGGGTAAACCTGCTCCCACAGGGATTGCACAAGGCCTGGGACCTCCGAGGTACCTGTGAGCGGGCGAGCCCGCGAAAGGGCCGGCACTGCCAACATCCCACTCGATTCAGCCTCGATTAAGCTATTCATTGCTATCATCCCCGCCGTCCCAGCCACGAACCGCCCGCATGCCAGCCTTGCCCGACAGCTTTTTCGACCGCGACGCCCAGACCCTGGCCAAGGCCCTGCTGGGCAAAGTCATCCGCCATCGCCACGGCGACCTGTGGCTGGCCGCGCGCATCATCGAGACCGAGGCCTACTACCTCACCGACAAAGGCAGCCACGCCTCGCTCGGCTACACCGAAAAGCGCAAGGCGCTGTTCCTCGATGGCGGGCACATCTATATGTACTACGCGCGCGGCGGCGACTCGCTGAACTTCAGCGCCCACGGGCCAGGCAACGCGGTGCTCATCAAGTCGGCCTATCCTTGGCAGGACGCCCGCTCGGGGCCGAACAGCCTGGCACAGATGCAACTGAATAACCCCGATGCCAGCGGCAACCTCCGCCCGCCCGAGCGCCTGTGCGCGGGCCAGACCTTGCTGTGCCGGGCCCTGGGCCTGAAGGTGCCGCACTGGGACGCCCAGCGTTTTGACGCCGAGCGCCTGTACGTGGAGGATTGCGGCAACATCGTGCCACGGGTGATCCAGGCCGCCCGCCTGGGCATCCCGCATGGCCGCGACGAGCACCTGCCCTACCGTTTCGTCGATGCTGAGTACGCCCGTTTCTGCACGCGGAACCCGTTACGTCGCGGCCAAGTCGAAGGCCGCGACTTCTTCATTCTGGAACAAGGAAGCTGAACCATGGGCCAATGGCTCGACAGCCTGACTGGCTGGCTCAGCGCCAACCCGCAGTGGCTTGGCCTGGCGATATTCCTGGTGGCCTGCATCGAGTGCCTGGCCATTGCCGGCATCATCGTGCCAGGCACCGTGCTGCTGTTCGCGGTCGCGGTATTGGCCGGCAGCGGCGCCTTCAGCCTGGGCGAAACGCTGCTGCTGGGCTTTCTCGGTGGCCTGGTGGGCGATGCGTTGTCGTACACGGTGGGCAAGTACTTCCACCAGAACATTCGCAGGCTGCCCCTGCTGCGCCACCATCCGGAATGGATCGGCAGCGCCGAGGCCTACTTCCAGCGCTACGGCATCGCCAGCCTGCTGGTAGGGCGCTTCATCGGGCCGCTGCGGCCTATGCTGCCAATGGTCGCCGGCATGTTCGACATGCCGCTGCCGCGCTTCATCGCCGTCAGCCTGGTGGCCGGTGCCGGCTGGGCAGTGGCCTACCTGCTGCCCGGCTGGGCTACCGGCGCAGCCATGCGCCTGCCCTTGCCGGAAGGCTTCTGGCTGGATGCCGGGATCATCGCCGGCACCCTGGCAGTCATCATCGGGCTGAGCCTGAACACCAGCATTCGTGATCAACGCCACGGCACCCGGCTGATCGCAGGCATGAGTTTCCTGGCCTTGACCGGGGTCTTCCTCGGCTGGCCCTACCTGCACGAGTTCGACCAGGGCGTGATGACACTGGTGCAGGAGCACCGCAGCCAGGCCATCGATGGCGCCGTGGTGCTGGTGACCCGGCTGGGCGATTTCCGCACCCAGTTATTCCTCGGCGGGCTGCTGACGGGCCTGCTGCTGCTTGCTCGGCAGTGGCGGCATGCCATGTTCGCTGCGGGCGCACTGATGGGTACGGCGTTTGCCAACGGCACGCTGAAGTGGCTGTTCGCCCGGGCCCGCCCGGAAGTGCTGAGCGACCCGCTGACCAGCTACAGCATGCCCAGTGGGCACAGTTCGGCGTCGTTTGCGTTCTTCCTGGTAATGGCAGTGCTGGCCGGTCGCGGGCAGCCGCCGCGGATGCGCCTGACCTGGGTGATGCTGGGCTGTATTCCAGCGCTGGCGATTGCCCTGTCACGGGTGTACCTGGGGGCGCACTGGCCGACCGACATCCTCGCCGGGGCCTTGCTGGCGTGCTGTGTGTGCGCGCTCAGCCTGGCACTGGTGCAGCGTCACCAGACCCTGCCAGCCTTGCCGCTGCGGGTGTGGTGGCTGGTGTTGCCGGCGTGTGTCGCGTTGCTGGCGTTCTTTGCCATGCATGCGCTGCCGCAGGCTTTGCTGCGGTATCAATATTGATGTCGCGTTTACCGGCCTCTTCGCAGCACAAGGCTGCTCCTACAGGGCTCTCGTCAGCCTGTAGGAGCAGCCTTGTGCTGCGAAGAGGCCGGCACTGGCAACACAGCAGTATCAGGCAAACAATTCACCCTGAATCCGCTCCAGCAGCTTCTGGATCTCCCCCAACCGCTCCTGCGGCGAGTCGAGGCTCAGCAAATCCAGCTTGTCCTCTTCCATGAACGGCAGCAGGTACGCCAACTGATTGGACAACGCCTGGCGCCCATCCACCGGGCGCGGCATGTCTAGCGCTTCGACCATGGGGTGCTCGCCCAGGGCCACCAGCAACGCCAGCAGGTCTTCGTCCGCCTCCAGCAACGGGCTGTCCGCCTGCTCCGCCAGCCATTGCACCTGCCCCACCAGCAACTGGTCCTTCTGCACCTCGGTACTGTCCAGGTTGAAGCGCCGCACACCTTCGACGCGGATCCCCAGCAAGCCGTTATCCTGCTGCACGAAGTCACGGATCACTGCCTCGCAGCCGATCGAGGCGACCACCGGCGGCGCCTTGCCGACCTGCTCGCCTTCGAGGATGCACACCACACCAAAACCTTCGCCCCGCTTCATGCAGCGCCCGATCATGTCCAGATAGCGTGCCTCGAATATCTGCAAATCGAGGAAACAACCAGGAAACAGCACGGTATTGAGAGGAAACAGCGGTAGCGTCATCACAAGTCCTCAAGCCACCAGGCTGACCGCCAGCGGCAGGAACACCGCCGTGGCCACCCCCATCAGGCTCATCGCCAGCGCGGCAAAGGCGCCGCATTCGTCACTTTCCTGCAGGGCCACCGAAGTGCCCACTGCATGCGCGGTCACGCCCAAAGACATGCCACGGGCCTCGGGGCTATGCACGCCAAAACGGCTCAGCAGCGCCGGACCGAAGATTGCCCCGATAACCCCGGTAATCAGCACGAACACCGCCGCCAGGGCAGCCACGCCGCCAATCTGCTCAGCCACCAGCATGGCGATCGGCGAAGTGACCGACTTCGGCGCCATGGTCATCAGGATCATGTGCTCGGCACCGAACCACCAGCCCAGCAACAGGCAGCACAGCGTGGCGAACAGGCCTCCGACTACCAGCGTAGTAAATGTGGGCCAGAACAGCTGTCGGATACGCCGCAGGTTGAGGTAGAGCGGCACAGCCAGGGCTACGGTGGCAGGCCCCAGCAGGATGTTCATGATTTCGGTGCTCTTGCGATATTCGCTGTAGTCGATGCCACACACCAGCAACACGCCGATCACCAGCAGCATCGAGACCAGTACCGGCTGCAGGAAGATCCAGCGGGTCTTCTCGTAGGCCGCCAGCACCACCTGGTAGGCCCCAAGCGTGATGCCGATACCGAACAAGGGATGATGAACGACCGCATCCAGTGCGCCTTGCCAGTCGAGCATCATGGCTGCTCCTCGCTCCGGCCCTGACGGTGGATGAGCTTTTGCATCAACACGCCGACGAACACCAGGGTCACCAGGCAGGAGATCAGCAAGGCACCGGCAATGGCCCAGAAGTCGGCGGCGATATCCCTGGCATACACCATCACCCCCACCGCTGGCGGCACCAGCAACAGCGGCAGGTAACGCAGAAGGCTGCTGGCGGCCTCGTTCAGCGGCTTGCCCACCTCACCACGGGCCATGAGGAAGAACAAAAGCAGCAACAGGCCGATGATCGGCCCCGGCAGAAACGGCACCAACAGATGGTTGATTGCCGTCCCCAGCAGCTGGAACAGCACCAGCCAGGTCAAACCACGCAACAGCATAAGCATCTCCCTCGGGCATGGCCGCCATTATAAGCATGTGCCGTCATATACCGATATTCGTCGAAAAACGTGCAACTTGACTGAAACGGTTCGCCGTGCTGATCTTGCACTTTCGTACCAACTGACAGCCCGGAGAGTCCGCGATGCCCCATGTACCGGTTACAGAGCTTTCGCAGTACGTTGGTAAGGAACTGGGCCGCTCGGCCTGGCTGAAGATCGACCAGCAACGCATCAACCTGTTCGCCGAAGCCACGGGCGATTTCCAGTTCATCCATGTTGACCCGGAAAAGGCGGCAAAAACCCCGTTCGGGAGCACCATCGCCCACGGTTTCCTGACATTGTCGCTGATTCCCAAGCTGATCGAGGACATCCTGGTTCTGCCGGAAGGGCTGAAGATGGTGGTGAACTATGGGCTGGACAGCGTGCGGTTCATCCAGCCGGTCAAGGTCGACAGCCAGGTACGGCTGAAGGTGGACCTGGCCGAAGTGACGGAAAAGAAACCAGGGCAATGGCTGCTAAAGGCGATTGCCACGCTGGAGATCGAGGGAGAAGAGAAGCCTGCTTATATAGCTGAGTCGCTTTCCCTCTGTTTTGTCTGATGCATTCCGGGGGCGCTTCGCGCCCTATTCGCAGCACAAGGCTGCTCCTACAGGGTTATGTGATCTCTTGTAGGAGCAGCCTTGTGCTGCGAACGGGCTGCACAGCAGCCCAGATCCACAAATCCCCCGCACTCGCGTAAACTGCCAGCCTTCGCGCAGCCTAGGGCTGCCCCTGTCGATTTACCAAAGGTGCCCGCCATGCCCTGGCTGCAAGTACGCCTGGCCATCAGCCCGGAACAAGCCGAAACCTACGAAGATGCCCTGCTCGAAGTGGGTGCCGTCTCGGTCACGTTCATGGATGCCGAGGATCAACCGATCTTCGAGCCAGACCTCAACACCACTCCGCTGTGGTCGCACACCCACCTGCTGGCCCTGTTCGAGGCCGATGCCGATCCTGAGCAGGTATTCGCCCACCTGCGCCTGCTGACCGCTGCCGAACTGCCCGAGCACCAGGCCGAGGTGATCGAGGACCAGGACTGGGAACGCAGCTGGATGGACAACTTCCAGCCGATGCGCTTCGGCCGCCGCCTGTGGATCGTGCCAAGCTGGCACGAGGCCCCGGAACAGGACGCGGTGAACCTGCTGCTCGACCCCGGCCTGGCGTTCGGCACCGGTACCCACCCCACCACCGCACTGTGCCTGGAATGGCTCGACGGCCAGCAGCTCGAAGGCACCCAGGTGCTGGACTTCGGCTGCGGCTCCGGCATTCTGGCCATCGCCGCGTTGCTGCTGGGCGCCCGTGAGGCGGTCGGTACCGACATCGACGTACAGGCCATCGAGGCTTCGCGCGACAACGCCCAGCGCAACGGCATCGCCGACGAGAAGCTGGCGCTGTACCTGCCAGAGAACATGCCGGCCATGCAGGCCGATGTGCTGGTCGCCAACATCCTCGCCGGCCCGCTGGTGTCGCTGGCACCGCAACTGTCCGGCCTGGTCCGCCCAGGTGGCCTGCTGGCGCTGTCGGGCATCCTCGCCGAGCAAGGTGAGGAAGTGGCCGCAGCCTATGCCGCCGACTTCGAACTGGACCCGATCGTCGTTCGCGATGGCTGGGTGCGCATCAGTGGTCGCCGCCGTTAAGCGGGCCTAGAATACTTTTCTGCACAGCTCCCGGATTGCCGCATGACCGACAGTTTCGTCACCCAGTGCCCGCATTGCCAGACCAGCTTTCGCGTCACCCACCACCAGTTGAGCGTGGCCCGCGGTGTAGTGCGCTGCGGCCACTGCCTGCAGGTGTTCAACGCCGCCAGGCAGCTGCTGGAGCAGAACCGCGCCAGCGGAGCCAGCGCACCTGCGGTGCCGATGCCAGCTGCACCTGCCGAACCGCTGGTCGAACCGGCGATCGCACCCCAGCCAGTCGCCAGCGAGCCCAGCGCCCCCTCGGACGAGGACTGGGCGCTCACCACCCAGGCGCTGGAAGCGCTCGACCTCGACATGGAACTGGAGCGCCTGGAGCGCCGCGGCCAACCGGCCTCGGCTCGCCCGGCAAGCCAGGACGACGGCCTGCAGGCGAGGCGTGACGAACTGCACCCGGACGAACATGCCGACGACCTGTTCGGTACGGCAACCGATGAGCCGTTCGAGCCGCAACAGGCAGTAGAACCCACGCCCGTGCTGCGGGAGCCGGAGCCCCTGGAGCTGGACCTGGAACCCGCCCCAGGCGCGCGTACCGAGCCGACGTTAGGTGGCAATCTTGACCTGGACATCGACGACGAACCACCGGTACACCGTACCGCCGCAATCGATGACCACCCCGAATTCAACGAACCGCTGCGGGCCGCCGATGATGAGGCCCCTGTACGGGGCCTGAGCGCCCGCGACGACGAGCCACTGGAGCTGCACCTGTCAGCGCGCGACGACGAACCTGTCGAGCCGCTGCCCGGCGAACGTCTTGAACCAGGCCTAGCCGGCAAAGCCGAGCGCCCGGCGCGCAAGGAGCCGCTGGTAGATGTGGTCGACGACCCCCTGCAACTAGGCTGGGAACAGCCCGCACCCAACTGGGGCAAGCGCTTGTTGTGGGGCTTCCTGACACTGCTGGCCGCTGGCTTGCTTGCGTTCCAGTACGTCTGGTTCCATTTCGACGAAATGGCCCGCCAGGACCAATACCGGCCGATCTTCCAGCAAATCTGCCCGTTGGTCGGCTGCGAGGTGCCGACCCGCGTCGATATCGCCCGAATCAAGAGCAGCAACCTGGTGGTTCGTAGCCACCCGGACTTCAAGGGCGCTCTGATCGTCGATGCGATCATCTACAACCGCGCGCCGTTCGCCCAGCCGTTCCCGCTGCTGGAGCTGCGCTTCGCCGACCTCAATGGCCAGCTGATCGCCAGCCGTCGCTTCAAGCCCAGCGAATACCTGTCCGGCGAACTGGCCGGGCGCGGCGAAATGCCAAGCCAGACCCCGATCCATATCGCCCTGGACATCCTCGACCCAGGGCCGAAGGCCGTTAATTACAGCCTGAGCTTCCGTTCGCCGGAATAACCAGCAGCCCTGTGGGAGCGGGCGTGCCCGCGAACACGGGCGAAGCCCGTGCCATCCATTGCGCCGCCTGCTTCGCGGGCAGGCCCGCTCCCACAGGGGCCGCGCAAGGTCCTGGACCTCACCCATACCAAAAGTCATAAGCCGACAACTGTTCAGATTTTATCCAAATCCATCTTTATCCGGTCACCGAGAGCGGGTATCATGCCAACCCTTTTTCGAACTCCAAGATTCGGCCCCACAACAGGGATCACCTATGTCGGCGGTACGCATCGGCCCATACACACTACGCAACAACCTGATCCTCGCGCCCATGGCCGGGGTCACGGACCAGCCTTTCCGTACACTTTGCCAGCGCCTGGGCGCCGGCATGGTGGTGTCGGAAATGGTCTCCAGTGACATGAGCCTTTGGAACAGCCGCAAGTCGAGCCTGCGCCGCATCCATGAGGGTGATCCCGAGCCACGCTCGGTACAGATCGCCGGTGGTGATGCGCAGATGATGGCAGCGGCGGCAAAGGCCAACGTCGAAGCAGGCGCCCAGATCATTGATATCAACATGGGCTGCCCGGCAAAAAAAGTCTGCAACAAAGCCGCAGGCTCTGCTTTATTGAGAGATGAAGCCTTGGTCAGCGAGATTCTCCACGCCGTGGTCGGCGCCGTGGACGTCCCGGTGACCCTGAAGATCCGCACCGGCTGGGACCGGGCGAACAAGAACGGCCTGAACGTGGCGAAGATTGCCGAGCAGGCCGGCATCCAGGCGCTGGCGGTGCATGGCCGCACACGCGCCGACCTGTACACCGGCGAAGCCGAATACGACACCATCGCTGCCATCAAGCAGGCGGTGTCGATCCCGGTTTTTGCCAACGGCGATATCACCTCGCCAGAAAAGGCCCGGGCGGTGCTGGACGCCACCGGGGTCGATGGCCTGTTGATCGGCCGGGCCGCCCAAGGGCGGCCATGGATCTTTCGCGAGATCGAGCATTACCTGCGCACTGGCGAACACCTGCCAGCGCCGCAGCTGGAGGAAGTGGAACGCATCCTGCTGGAGCACCTGGCCGCGCTGCATGCCTTCTATGGCGATGTGATGGGCGTACGTATCGCCCGCAAGCACGTTGGCTGGTACCTGGCAACACGACCCGGCGGCAAGGAGTTTCGCTCCCGGTTCAACGCTTTGGAAGACACACAAGCGCAGTGCGCCAACGTTCGCGCGTTTTTCAGCGAACGTCGACAGAGCCTTGAGACAGAGGACGGACAAGGGGTGGCCGCATGACGATGATGACCGAGACATTTGTGAGTGGAACAACGCCCGTGAGCGACAACGCCAACCTGAAACAGCACCTCAACACGCCGAGCGAGGAGGGCCAGACCCTTCGCGACAGCGTCGAGAAGGCGCTGCACAACTACTTCGCCCACCTGGAAGGCGCGACCGTGACGGACGTGTACAACCTGGTGCTCTCCGAAGTCGAGGCGCCCCTGCTCGAAAGCGTGATGAACTACGTGAAGGGCAACCAGACCAAGGCCAGCGAGATGCTCGGGCTGAACCGAGGCACCCTGCGCAAGAAGCTCAAGCAGTACGACTTGTTGTAAGCCAGAATCCCAACCAGAAAAGGCGGCTCCCTGAACAGAGGCGCCTTTTTTGCTGACTCCACCGCGTTATTGGAACCCGAAATGACCGACCAGACTACCCGCCTGCCAGTCCGCCGCGCCCTGATCAGCGTCTCCGACAAGACCGGTATCCTCGAATTTGCCCGTGAGCTGCAGCAGCTCGGTGTCGAGATCCTGTCCACCGGCGGCACCTACAAGCTGCTCAAGGACAACGGCGTCAACGCGGTGGAAGTGGCCGACTACACCGGCTTCGCCGAAATGATGGATGGCCGGGTCAAGACCCTGCACCCGAAAATCCACGGTGGCATCCTCGGCCGTCGCGGCACCGACGACGCCATCATGAATGAGCACGGCATCAAGCCGATCGACCTGGTAGCAGTCAACCTGTACCCGTTCGAAGCCACCATCTCCAAGCCTGGCTGTGACCTGCCGACCGCCATCGAGAACATCGATATCGGCGGCCCGACCATGGTCCGCTCGGCTGCCAAGAACCACAAGGACGTGGCCATCGTGGTCAACGCCAGCGACTACGCCGGCATCATCGAAGGCCTCAAGGCCGGTGGCCTGACCTACGCCCAGCGCTTCGACCTGATGCTCAAGGCGTTCGAGCACACTGCTGCCTACGACGGCATGATCGCCAACTACATGGGCACCATCGACCAGGCCAAAGAAACCCTGAGCACTGAAGGCCGCAGCGAGTTCCCGCGCACCTTCAACAGCCAGTTCGTCAAGGCCCAGGAAATGCGTTACGGCGAAAACCCGCACCAGAGCGCGGCGTTCTACGTAGAAGCGAAGAAAGGCGAAGCCAGCGTTTCCACCGCCATCCAGCTGCAGGGCAAGGAACTGTCGTTCAACAACGTGGCCGACACCGATGCCGCGCTGGAGTGCGTGAAGAGCTTCGTCAAGCCGGCCTGCGTCATCGTCAAGCACGCCAACCCGTGCGGCGTGGCCGTGGTACCTGAAGACGAAGGCGGCATCCGCAAGGCCTACGACCTGGCCTACGCAACCGACACCGAGTCGGCGTTCGGCGGCATCATCGCCTTCAACCGCGAACTGGACGGCGAAACCGCCAAGGCCATCGTCGACCGCCAGTTCGTCGAAGTGATCATCGCCCCGAAAATTTCCCAGGCTGCCCGCGAAGTGGTTGCCGCCAAGCAGAACGTACGCCTGCTGGAGTGCGGCGAGTGGCCTGCCGAGCGCGCTGCCGGTTGGGACTTCAAGCGCGTCAACGGTGGCCTGCTGGTGCAGAGCCGCGATATCGGCATGATCACTGCCGATGACCTGAAGATCGTCACCAAGCGTGCGCCAACCGAGCAAGAGATCAACGACCTGGTGTTCGCCTGGAAAGTGGCCAAGTTCGTCAAGTCCAACGCCATTGTCTACGCCAAGCAGCGCCAGACCATCGGCGTCGGCGCCGGCCAGATGAGCCGCGTCAACTCCGCGCGCATTGCTGCAATCAAGGCCGAGCATGCCGGCCTGCAGGTGCAGGGTGCAGTCATGGCGTCGGATGCGTTCTTCCCGTTCCGTGATGGCATCGACAATGCGGCTAAAGTGGGTATCAGCGCCGTGATCCAGCCGGGTGGTTCGATGCGTGATGCCGAGGTGATTGCTGCCGCTGACGAAGCCGGCATCGCCATGGTCTTCACCGGTATGCGCCACTTCCGCCACTAAACAGATGCAGGGCCGATCGCCGGCCCTTGTAGGAGCGGCCTTGTGTCGCGATAGGGCCGCAAAGCGGCCCCAGCAATTTCTGCTGTGAAGCTGAAAACCTGGGGCCGCTACGCGCCCCTTTCGCGACACAAGGCCGCTCCTACAGGAAGCGGGATCGGCCAGACAAAATTCGAGGTTTTGACATGAAAGTTTTGATCATCGGCAGCGGCGGCCGTGAGCACGCCCTGGCCTGGAAAGTCGCCCAGGACCCACGCGTCGAGAAAGTCTTCGTTGCCCCGGGCAACGCCGGCACCGCCATTGAAGCCAAGTGCGAGAACGTCGCCATCGACGTGTGCGCCCTGGAGCAACTGGCTGACTTCGCCGAGAAGAACGTCGACCTGACCATCGTCGGTCCGGAAGCACCGCTGGTCATCGGCGTGGTCGACCTGTTCCGCAGCCGCGGCCTGGACTGCTTCGGTCCGACCAAGGGCGCGGCCCAGCTGGAAGGCTCCAAGGCTTTCACCAAGGACTTCCTGGCGCGACACAAGATCCCGACCGCCGACTACCAGAACTTCACCGAAATCGAGCCGGCGCTGGCCTACCTGCAGGAAAAAGGCGCGCCGATCGTGATCAAGGCCGATGGCCTGGCCGCGGGCAAGGGCGTGATCGTCGCCATGACCCTGGAAGAAGCCGAAGCCGCCGTGCGTGACATGCTGGCCGGCAACGCCTTCGGCGATGCGGGCTCCCGCGTGGTGATCGAGGAGTTCCTCGACGGCGAGGAAGCCAGCTTCATCGTCATGGTCGACGGCCAGAACGTGCTGCCCATGGCCACCAGCCAGGACCACAAGCGCGTCGGCAACCAGGACACCGGCCCGAACACCGGCGGCATGGGTGCCTACTCCCCTGCCCCGGTGGTCACCGCCGAAGTGCACCAGCGCGTGATGGACCAGGTGATCTGGCCGACCGTGCGCGGCATGGCCGAGGAAGGCAACGTCTACACCGGTTTCCTCTACGCCGGCCTGATGATCGACAAGGCGGGCAACCCCAAGGTCATCGAGTTCAACTGCCGCTTCGGCGACCCTGAGACCCAACCAGTCATGCTGCGCCTGGAGTCTAGCCTGGTACTACTGGTAGAGGCCGCCTTCGCCAAGGCGCTGGACAAGGTCGAAGCACAGTGGGACCCGCGCCCGAGCCTGGGCGTGGTACTGGCTGCCGGCGGCTACCCGGGCGACTACGCCAAGGGTGACGTGATCAATGGTCTGGACGCTGCTGCGAAGATCGAAGGCAAGGTGTTCCATGCCGGTACCGCACTCAAGGATGGCAAGGTGACTACCAACGGCGGGCGCGTGCTGTGTGCCACCGCCATGGGCAGCACCGTTGCCGACGCGCAGCAGCAGGCTTACCGCCTGGCCAAGGAAATCAGCTGGAACGGCAGTTTCTACCGCACCGATATCGGCTACCGGGCCATCGCCCGCGAACGCGGTGAGCACCAGCAGTAAGTTGTACCGGGCTGCCGCAGTGCGCTCCAGCACCTTGCGCCTGCGGCATCCGGCTCGTCGACAGGGCCCAAAGGGGCCTTGCCTTCGACTTGGCGCGCCGCGCATAGTTAATACCCGGCACCTAGGCTAAGAAGGGATTTCGTAGTGCGTCGGCTTCGGATTGCCTCAGCTCTGATCGTCAGCTTGCTGACCTTGCTCTGCATGTTCCCGGCGGCGGCCGAACATGACGGAGGCTGGGCCGTTATGCTCGACGAACAGGCCAACCTGCAACTGAGCGACGTGCGCTCCGAACGTTACCGCAACCAGTTCAGCCCGCTGGTACTGGCCGACCTGGATGCCGCTCCTGCGGAACAGGCCCTGTGGCTGCACTACCGCCTGGAGCCCGGCGAGCAGGAAAAACTGCTGCGGGTTTTCGCCCCAGACCTTTCTGGCCTGGACCTCTACGCCCTCGAGGGCGACAAGCTTCTGCGTCAGCTGCACCACGGGCGCCAGGCCGGCAATGCCAGCCCGACCCTGCGTGGCAGCGACCATGTACTACCCCTGCCCAACAGCAAGCAACCCCTGGATATCTACCTGCGCCTGGTTTCCGAGCACCAGCTGCGCCCGGCCATCAGCCTGGAGCCTGCGGCCGTGGCAGCCTCCGACCAACGCCAGCCACTGCTGTTCGGCATGCTGTTCGGCGGCCTGGTGATGCTGATCATGCACAACCTGATCCGCTTCCTCTACAGCCGCTCCAGCACCACCCTGATTCTGGCGCTGTACCACGGCCTGATGCTGCTCAGCGGCCTGATCCTGCTGAACCTCAGTGGCCCCTGGTGGCACGTTTGGCATAGCGCGCAAACACCCGCCGCATACCTGACGCTGGTCCTGGCCGGCCTGGCGGGGCTGGGTTTCACCCAGCATTTCTTCTCGCCATGCAACTCGCCACGGCTAAACCGTCTGCTGCAGGGCGAGATGCTGCTGGTCGGGGTGAGCGGGTTGGTGCTGCTGTTCGTCGACACCCTGCCCCTCAACCTGATGACCTACGCCCTGATGGCCCTGGGCAGCGTGAGCATGCTGCTGGTCAGCAGTTACCACTGGTACAGGGGCTATGCGCCCGCACGTCTGTTCAGTCTGGCCATGGTGGTGTTCAACCTCGGTGGCCTGGTGCTGCTGCCAGCGCTGCTGGGCCTGACCCGTACCTCGACGCCCTGGCTGCTGTGCATCCTGCTGGGCCTGACCGTGGCCAGCGGCCTGCTGCTCAACCTGGCCGTCAGTGAACGCCTGCGGCGCATTAGCGAGGAGCGCTTCAGCGCCAGCCGCGCACTGGCCGCCAGCGATGCCGAAATCAACGCCAAGGCCGAGTTCCTGGCCAAGATCAGCCACGAAATCCGTACCCCCATGAACGGTGTGCTGGGAATGACCGAGCTACTTCTGGGCACGCCGCTGTCGGTCAAGCAACGCGACTACGTGCAGACCATTCACAGCGCCGGCAACGAACTGCTGACGCTGATCAACGAGATTCTCGACATTTCCAAGCTCGAATCCCGGCAGATCGAACTCGATGACGTGCAGTTCGACCTCAACGCGCTGATCGAAGATTGCCTGAACATCTTCCGCGCCAAGGCCGAACAGCAGAACATCGAACTGATCAGCTTCACCCAACCGCAGGTACCACGGGTGATCAGCGGCGACCCGACGCGCCTGCGCCAGGCCTTGTCGAGCCTGCTGGAGAATGCCCTGAAAAACACCGACCAGGGCGAGATCCTGCTGGTAGTGGCGCTGGACCAGCGCGGCGAGGTACCGCGCCTGCGCATCGCCGTGCAGGACAGCGGCGAACCGTTGCCGGCCGCTGACCGCGAAGCCTTGCTGCAGGCCGAGTTGCACAGCCACCACTTCCTGTCCAGCAACAAGCTGGGCGGCCACCTGGGGCTGGTCATCGCCAAGCAGCTGATCGGGCTGATGCAGGGCGAGTTCGGCATCAAGAGCAGCAGCGGCATGGGCAATACCCTGTGGCTGACCCTGCCGCTGGACCCTTCGCGCCTGGAACAGCCACCGGCCGACCTCGACAGCCCGCTGCGTGATGCTCGCGTACTGGTGGTGGACGACAACGACACCTGCCGCAAGGTGCTGGTACAGCAGTGCAGCGCCTGGGGCATGAACGTCAGCGCGGTCCCGTCGGGCAAGGAAGCACTGGCCCTGCTGCGCACCAAGGCCCACCTGCGCGACTACTTCGATGCCGTGCTGCTGGACCAGAACATGCCGGGCATGACCGGCATGCAGCTGGCCGCCAAGATCAAGGAAGACCCGAGCCTGAACCACGACATCCTGGTGGTGATGCTCACCGGTATCAGCAACGCGCCGAGCAAGGTCATTGCGCGCAACGCAGGGGTCAAGCGGATCCTCGCCAAGCCGGTGGCCGGGTACACACTGAAAACCACCCTGGCCGAAGAGCTGGCCCAGCGCGGCCGCGAGCAAGCCGTACCGGCCAGTTTGCCTGGCATCCCCCAGGCACTGGACCTGCCCGACGACTTCCGCGTGCTGGTCGCCGAGGACAACAGCATCTCGACCAAGGTGATCCGCGGCATGCTTGGCAAGCTCAACCTCGAGCCCGACACCGCCAGCAATGGTGAAGAGGCCTTGCAGGCGATGAAGGCGCAGCGCTATGACCTGGTGCTAATGGACTGCGAAATGCCGATACTCGACGGTTTCTCGGCCACCCAGCAGCTGCGCGCCTGGGAAGCCGCCAACCAGCGCCAGCGCACCCCGGTGGTGGCGCTGACCGCGCACATACTTGCCGAACACAAGGAACGCGCCCGCCTGGCGGGCATGGACGGGCACATGGCCAAACCGGTGGAACTGTCGCAGTTGCGAGAGCTGATCCAGTACTGGGCCAACCACCGGGAAGCCAAGGTGGATCCGGTGCATAGTTCCTGACCTGTACTGCCTGTACTGGCCTCATCGCCGGCAAGCCAGCTCCCACACCGACCGCACCGATCTCAAGATATGCACAGTACCTGTGGGAGCTGGCTTGCCGGCGATTAGGCCAGTGAAGACAACCACGATCCTACTGATACACTTCCCCTCACCTTTCCTGCCAGGGGCTTCCCCATGCTCCATGAGTTGTTCAGCGTCTACCTGAAAATGCTCGTGCTCTACAGCCCGTTCTTCGTGCTGTCGTGCTTCATCAGCCTGACCCGCGGCCATTCCAGCAAGGAGCGCAAGCAGCTGGCATGGAAGGTGGCCATCGCCGCACTCATCGCCAGTGTCCTGCTGTACCTGTTCGGTCGGGCGATCTTCGGCATCTTCGGCATCACCGCCGACGCCTTCCGCATCGGCGCTGGCAGTGTGCTGTTCATTTCGGCACTGGGCATGGCCCAAGGCAAGTCTGCGGTACAGGCCGACAACGTCCAGCAGGATGTCACCATCGTGCCGCTGACCATCCCGCTCACCGTCGGCCCGGGCACCATCGGTGCACTGCTGGTAATGGGCGTCGGCCACCCGCACTGGGACGACAAGCTGTTGGCCATCATCAGCATCGCCCTGGCCAGCTTCACCGTCGGCCTGGTGCTGTACTTGTCGCACCGTATCGAGCGCATACTAGGCGACCAGGGACTGCAGATCGTCAGCCGGCTGATGGGGCTGTTCGTCTGCGCCCTGGCTGCGCAAATCATCTTTACCGGTATCAAAGGCTACCTGGCGCCATAGCCATTGCCTAATGCAGGTCGAACCGATACTCCCCTTGTGCATCCTTGGTTTTCATCAATGCCTCCAGCTCATCTCGCTGGTGTTGGAAACGCCCGTTATCCAGCTGCAAGGAAACGCCATTGAACCCGGCTTCACCCTCCAGCGCCTTTTCGACCAGCAGCATGTCCTGGGGTATGCCGGCGATCGGTGCGTCGAATTGGAAGGTAATACTGCAAAGATCGAGGACCGGGCCCGGCTTGAGCAAGCCAAGCTCGATCACCAGTTGCGAACCCTGCGTGCTGAACTTCAGCTGGTGACGAAAACCTTCGATCGATCGGCCCAGGCCACTTCTTACTGCAGCCAGCACAGCCTCATGACGGATCGAGCGCATCTTCAGCCACGCCTCGAGTGGCTGTATCTGCGCGCTGCGCGCGGGCTGCCCCAGCTGTTTCAAGTCATGCGTACTGGCCAGCTTGATCCAGCCCAGTTGCCGGTATGCCTCGCGATAGGCGTCATACCAGGCTTCATAGTTGTCAAAGCGTGACCCCGCATTCCTGTTGGCCACCAACTGGGCGTAAAGGATGGAGTCGAAGGCAGCCTGGCGTTGAATCTGGCCAGCGTCCGCGCGATACAGTAATGCCGTCCCGCCAATCAACATCAGTTGTTCAGCTGTTCTGTCCATTGCATTGCCTCGTCACAAAGAGCCGAACAAGGCGGCGTTGCAACAACGCCGCCCTGCAATCAGATGTCGTACTGGAGAACGTTCTCGACGCTGCGCACGCCGAGTTTGTTTTCCACGGTTTCGCGGACCTTGTCGTAGACGAAAGTGTTGAGGGTGAGCACAGCCATGCCGGCGTAGTACTCGGTCTTTTCCAGCTTCCACTGGATACCCAGGATGTCATCCTCCAGTTTGGGGGCAGAAGCCTGGATGCAGCTCACCACCATGACCACATCGTTGTTGTCGGTTTCGACGCAGGCGGCCATCCCGACCATGCCCCTGACCTTGTTCTTGCGCTTGTGATCGACCACCTTGACGTCATTTTCGACGGTGGTGAGTTTGTCGAAAGCCGCCTTGGCCAGCACACCCAACTTGGTACCACCCAGCACTGCATTGCCGACCGCACCGATCGCCCGTATAGCGACAGCGCCTATGGTGACAGACAACTCGGCAGAGGTTTCCAGCTCGAAGGTGCGACGAGGGATGGTAAAGCCAAGATCACGCATGACATCGATGAACCGGTCGTACCACTCCCTGCTCTGTTTTTCGGCATCGAAGGACTTGTCAGCCACCAAGGTGGCAAAGTGGAAGGCGTTCTTTACGTCATGACGGCTTTGCGAAGACATGCCTGCGCCGCAGGCCAGCAGGTTGCCTTCGACCAGGATGGCTGTGTCGGTCGCAGTGACTTGTGTTTCTGTGGACATGTGGAAACTCCTAGATGGTTGCCCCCCGAGTCAGGGGCGACCACCTTAGCCAGCGCGCCCAGGATGCAGCGCGCTGAAGGGTTTCCGGTGCAACTAGTCAGCCGACGGGTACCAACGCGGGGTGTAGGCCCACGCCCCGCCCGACAAGCGAGGAAACACGCAGGTTGTAGATGAGCCGACAAGCACCATGGTGCGCATGTCGACCATTTCCGGCAGCAGTTCGGCCAATGTGACGACCTTCAGCGTCTGCCCCGGCCTACCGATGTCACGGCCAAGGACTACAGGCGTGTTACCCTCGCGGTGCCGGCGCACGACCTCCAGCGCTACCCCGAGCTGGTGCGGCCTTGCCTTGGAAATCGGGTTGTAGAACGCCAGCACCAGGTCAGCCTGGGCCGCCAGGTCCAGGCGCTTTTCAATGATCGACCACGGCTTGAGGTTGTCCGACAGCGACATCACGCAGAAGTCATGCCCCAGCGGCGCACCCGCCTGGGCGGCGGTCGCGAGCGAGGCCGACACCCCCGGCAGGATCTCGAGATCCACCCGGTGCCAGGCCGGGTCCGTGGACGCGTGCAACGCTTCAAGTACCGCAGCTGCCATGGCGAACACACCCGGGTCGCCCGACGACACCACCACCACCGAACGGCCCTGGGCCGCGAGTTCGAAGGCATGCCGGGCACGCTGCATCTCTTCACGGTTGTCGGTGCAGTGCAGCACCTGGTCGTCACGGAACGGCCCGGCCATGCGCACGTAGGTTTCGTAACCGAGCACATCCTCGGCTTGCGCCAGCTCGGCCTTGACCGCCGGCACCATCAGCTCGGCTGCACCCGGCCCCAGGCCGATGACCGCCAGACGACCCCGACGACGACCGATCTGCGCCACCTCGACCGGGGCAGGCGCCACCGCGATGACCACGTCTGCCACCTCGATCAGCTGCGCAGCAGGCAATGCCGCAGCAACCATCCCGGCCAGATCATGCGTCCTGGCAGCAAAGCGCAAGGCAACACCCAGGGTCTGTGCGGCCTCATGCAGGGCGCTGTCGGCCATGGCTTGCTCATCGGCCAGCAGGCAGGCCACTGCAGGCTCGGCGATGCCGGCCTGCTGCAATGCCGCCCGGATACTGGCCAGGCTACCGCCAGCAACACCCACTACCACCGAACGCGGGTGGATCAGCAGCTCGTCGCGGCTGGCCGGGCGGGCCTGGTGCCCCACATGGATGGTACGCCGAGCCGCCTCGCTGGCAGGCAACTGCGCCTGTTGCAGCCACGGCGCGTCACCTTCGATGCGCACCGCCTCGCCAGCCAGCAGGTCGGAGACAAAGCGCTTGCCTTGCTCGATATCCGCCAGCGCATAGCCCTGTGGCGGGTTCAGCAGACAGGTGCCGAAACGCAGCTCGCCACTGGTGGTGATGGCCGCAGCAACGCCCAGTGCTTCAGCGATTTCGCGCGCCATCACGTTCACACCGCCAAGGCCACCAAGCAACGGCACTACGGCACTGCCGTCTTCGGCCACGGCCAGTACCGGTGGCTCGACACCTTTCTCGCTGAGCAGGCTGGCCAGGCTGCGGATGACGATACCCGCCGCGCACAGGGCGATGATCGGCGTGTTCTGCTGGTACAGCCCACGCAGGGTATCGCCGAACGCGGTGTAGCAAAGGTCGGCACCCTCGACCCGGCCTTCCAGGCCATGGATCGATGCTTGTGGATAACACTGCTGGATACGCTGCGCCGTGGCCAGGCTGCCCTGGCCAAGGATGACGATCGCCGGTGCCTGGTGCATGTTCAGCCTTGCCATTTTTCACCCGGCACGATGATCAGCGAGAAGTACGGCGACGACTGTGGGTCGACCTGGTCCAGCGGCACGATCTTCTGGTTGGCCATGGTCGCCCGCTCCACATACAGCGCACGCCCGTCCAGGCCCAGTTCGGCCAGCACTTCGCGCACCTTGGGGAAGTTGCGGCCAAGCTTCATGATCACCGCCGCGTCGGCGTCGGCCAGGCGACGCTTGAGCTCTTCGGCCGGCAACACGCCAGACAGCACCGACAGGCTCTGGTTGCGGTACACCAGCGGCGCGCCCAGTACCGAGGCGCCACCGAGCATCGAGCAGACGCCGGGGATCACTTCGGCCTCGTAGCGCTGCGCCAGGCGGTCGTGCAGGTACATGTAGGAACCATAGAAGAACGGGTCGCCTTCACAGATAACCGCCACGTCGCGGCCGGCATCCAGGTGCTCGGCTACCTGCACGCTGGCCTCGTCGTAGAAGTCGCTGATCACCTGTTCATAGGACAGCGGCGCTGGCAGCGCTTCGGTGGTTACCGGGTAGACCAGCGGCAGCAGGGTCTGCTCGGGCTGCAGGTGCGCCTCGATGATGCCGAAGGCGTTGCCGCGCTTGCCCTTGGCCACGAAGTAGCCAACCACTGGCGCTTCACGCAGCAGGCGCAGGGCCTTGAGGGTAATCAGTTCTGGATCGCCAGGGCCCACGCCCAGGCCCAGCAGACGTCCACGCGGCGCCATCATTCCACCTCCGTGGCCAAGGCGTTGACCGCAGCTGCGGCCATCGCGCTGCCGCCCAGGCGGCCCTGCATGATCACGAACGGCACGCCACGGCTGTCGGCGGCGAGCATCGCCTTGGACTCGGCGGCACCGACAAAGCCGACCGGGAAGCCGAGGATCAGTGCTGGTTTCGGGGCGCCGGCGTCGAGCATTTCCAGCAGATAGAACAGTGCGGTAGGCGCATTGCCGATCACCACCACACTGCCTTCCAGGTGCGGCCGCCACAGTTCCAGGGCCACGGCGGAACGGGTGTTGCCGGCGTCTTTCGCCAGGCCCGGTACGCTCGGGTCGCGCAGGGTGCAGATGACCTTGTTGTCGGCGGGCAGCCGGGCGCGGGTGATGCCTTCGGCGACCATGTGCGCATCGCACAGGATCGGCGCGCCGTTCAGCAACGCCTCGCGCCCGGCCCGGCCGGCGCCTTCGGAGAACTGCAGGCCATCGATGGCGTCGACCATGCCACAGGCGTGGATCACGCGCACGGCGAGCTTTTCGAGGTCTGCGGGGATCCGCTCGAGTCGGGCTTCCTCGCGGATGATCCGGAAGGAATTGCGATAGATCTCCTGACCATCGCGGATGTAGTCAATCATCAAGGTGCTCCGTCGGCAGGTCGAGCATGGCGCCTGCTTCATTCAAGGTAAGGTCGGTGGCGCGCAGGGCGCCGAAGCCCGGCTGGCGCGCATCACGCAGGTACAGGTCGTAACGGCCCGGCGCGCGGGCCAGCAGGGTGGCCGGGGCAACATGGGCCACGGCGCAGGATCGGGGGCAACCGGACAAGTGCACGCTGCCGGGCACACCAGGGCCGAGCAGTGCGGCCAGGGTGACGGCGTCGGCCTTGGTCTCGCCCAGGGCCTTGGCACAGCCACTGGCGCCGGTACAGGCGCTTATGCGTGCCAGTGGCTCATGGTCATGGCATAGCAGGCCCAGTGCGGACAACCCGGCCTGGGCGTGGTCGATGTGTTGCGCTTGCAGGTTGGTCAGCACCAGGCTTTGCCAGGGGCTCAGGCGCAGGCTGCCATCGCCATGTTCACGGGCAACGCGCGCAGCGCCACGCAGCATGGCCGGGGTCAGGCGCCCCTGCGGCGGGGCAACGCCCAAGGCGATGCCCTGCGCCTGGGGCAGAACGCCCAGCCACGAGGCGCTGCGCGGTTCACGTCGCCATGCGAGCACGGCGGCATCGCGGCGGATGGCCAGGCCGAGCCCGTCGATGAAATCGGTTGCCGAACATACCTCGAGCAACTGGCGCATGCGCGACTGTGCCGGGGTGGCCAGGTCGAGGAAGCGCTCCAGCACCGCACGCACCAGCACCAGGCCTTGGTCCGCCGGCACCGCACCGAGCACCTGGCCGTCTGCCGGGCAACCTGCCAGGCCAAACGCCAGCCAGGTCTGCTGCCCCAGGCGCAGGGCAGACAGCCACAGGTCATGGGGGTGTTCGAGCATGGCCAGGTTTTCGCCGGCATCCAGCTGCACGGCGAACTTGGCCGACAACTGGTGAAAACGCGGGGTGCCCTCCAGCAGGTCGAGGATCTGCCCGGCCAACGGTCGAGCGTCCAGCAGCATCGCCGGGTCATGCCCGGCCAGCGGGCTGAGCATCAGGTTGCGCACATCGTCACCGGCGGCATCACGTGGGCCCAGGCCGGCAGCGAGCAGTGTCTCGACCAGGCCGCGATGGTCGCTGCCGATGCCGCGAATCTGCAGGTTGCCGCGGTTGGTGGCCTCGATCACGCCACCGGCGAAACGCTCGGCAGCCGCCGCCACTGCGTCGGCCTGGTCGGCCAGCAGCAGGCCGCCCGGCAGCTTGATGCGGCAGATGCCGCCATCACGGGCACTGACGATGCGCCACAACCCCGGGCAGGCCGAGGGACGGGGCGATACATGGGAGGCATGGGCCTGGGTCAAAGGGGCGTCCGGCAATCTGTGAAAATGCGCTTGAGTGTAGAAGGCGCGGTATTATGCCTGCTTTGTCCGGCGGCATGAAAAGCCGGTGGTCGAGCATCATTCGAGTTTGAGCAGAAATTTTGGGGGCGCTGCACACCCCATCGCGACACAAGGCCGCTCCCACAGGGATCACCATTCCCTGTGGGAGCGGCCTTGTGTCGCGATGGGCTGCACAGCAGCCCCAGGGTCTTGAAGAGGTATCCATGGCACCCTGGCTGACAGTAGTAGGTATCGGCGAAGACGGCTTCAGCGGCCTGGGCAAGCAAGCCCGGCGCGCGCTGCTGGGCGCTGCGCGGATCTTCGGCAGCCCGCGCCAGCTGGCCTTGCTGCCACGCTGCGTGGCCGGCGAACGGCTGGGCTGGCCAAGCCCGTTCTCGCTGGCCCCGGTCCTGGCTCTGCGCGGTGAGCCAGTATGCGTGCTGGCCAGCGGCGACCCGATGTTCTACGGCGTCGGCGCCAGCTTGGCGCGCCAACTGCCCGCCGCTGAAATACGCGTGCTGTCGATGCCCTCCTCCTGCGCCCTGGCCGCCGCCCGCCTGGGCTGGCCACTGCAGGACGTGCAGGTGGTATCGCTGGTCGCTCGGCCCCTGGCTGCGCTCAATGCCCACCTGCACAGCGGCGTGCGCCTGCTGGTGCTGAGCAACGACGGCGACAGCCCGGCAGCAATTGCCACGCAGCTGCGCGAGCGGGGCTTCGGGCCAAGCCGCCTGCGAGTCTTCGAACACTTGGGTGGCGTGGACGAACGTGAGTTGGCCGGCACCGCCCAGGACTGGCCGCACAGCGATGTCGCCGCGCTCAACCTGGTAGCCATCGAGTGCCTGGCCACGCCCGAGGCCCCGCGCCTGCACCGACTGGCCGGGTTGCCGGACAGCGCCTTCCGGCATGACGGCCAACTGACCAAGCGCGATGTCCGCGCCATCACCCTGGCCCGCCTGGCACCACAGCCCGGCGAGTTGCTGTGGGACGTGGGCGCCGGCTGCGGCTCGATCGGCATCGAATGGATGCGCGCCCACCCGGCCTGCCGCGCCTTGGCCATCGAGGCCGACGAAGGCCGCCAGGGCTTCATCGAACACAACCGCGATGCGTTGGGTGTACCCGGCCTGCAACTGGTCCGCGGCAAGGCACCAGCGGCGCTGGAAGGCCTGGAGCAACCGGATGCGATCTTCATCGGTGGCGGCGTCACCCGCGAAGGTGTGCTCGACCTGTGCTGGGCAAGCCTGCGCCCCGGCGGCCGGCTGGTAGCCAATGCGGTGACCCTGCAAAGCGAACTGGCCCTGGCGCATTTCCGTGAACGCCACGGTGGCGAGCTGACCCGCATCCATGTCGCCCATGCCCAGCCATTGGGCTCGTTCGACACTTGGCGCCAGGCGCTGCCGATCACCTTGCTGGACGTGGTGAAACCCGCCGATGCGTGAAGAAACCCGCGAACAGCCCGCCCCCCTGCGCAGCGGCCTGACCACCGGCAGCTGCGCCACTGCCACCAGCCTGGCGGCAGCGCGCTTGCTGCTGGGAGGCGAGAGCAGCGACGCCGTCAGCATCACCCTGCCCAAGGGCAAGGTGGTGCAGATGCGCCTGGAGTTCTGCCGCCTCACCAGCCAAGGTGCCGAAGCGGGCACGCTCAAGGACGCCGGCGACGACCCGGACGTGACCCACGGCGCCCTGCTCTATAGCCAGGTGCGCCTGCTGGCCGAACCTGGCATCCGTTTTGTCGCCGGCACCGGCGTCGGCACCGTGAC
This sequence comes from Pseudomonas sp. 13159349, assembly GCF_013305685.1. Taxonomy (NCBI): domain Bacteria; kingdom Pseudomonadati; phylum Pseudomonadota; class Gammaproteobacteria; order Pseudomonadales; family Pseudomonadaceae; genus Pseudomonas; species Pseudomonas sp. 13159349. The sequence continues at coordinate 5,293,199 of NZ_CP045553.1, forward strand.
CCGCCCGGGGCTGGTGCTGGCGGTGGGTGAGCCGGCCATCAACCCGGTGCCACGGCGCATGATCAGCGACCACCTGCAACGCTTGGCAGACGAATGCAGCTACCCCGGCGGTTTCGAAGTCACGGTCAATGTGCAGGGCGGCGAGCAACTGGCCCTGAAGACCATGAACCCGCGGCTGGGCATCCTCGGCGGTCTGTCGATCCTCGGCACCAGCGGCATCGTGCGGCCGTTTTCCTGCGCGGCCTACATTGCCTCGATCCACCAAGGCATCGATGTCGCCCACACCAACGGCTACACGCATATCGCCGCATGCACCGGGAACGCCAGCGAAGACACCATGCGCCGCGTCTATGGCCTGCCGGAAATAGCCCTGATCGAAATGGGCGACTTCGTCGGTGCGGTGCTCAAGTACCTGCGCAAGGTACCGGTGCCACGCCTGACCCTGTGCGGCGGTTTCGGCAAGATCAGCAAACTGGCTGCCGGGCACATGGACCTGCACAGCCGTCATTCCAGCATCGACCTGCCGCAACTGGCCGGCTGGGCGGCGGACATCGGCGCCGACGCAGCGCTGCAGGCATCGATCATTACTGCCAACACCAGCCAACAGGCCCTGGCACTGGCCCATGCAACCGGCATTCCCTTGGGTGACGCGGTGTGCGCCTACGCCCTGGCCTTCGCCCGCAGCGTGGTGCCGGCGCAGGTGCAGGTGGAGGTGTTCGCCATCGATCGCCAGGGTGGCATCGTCGGCCGGGCGGGTGTGCAATGAACGGGCGCATCCTGCTGCTGGGCGGCGTCACCGAAGCCCTGGCCATCGCTCGCCGCCTGGGCCCGCAGCATGTCTACAGCCTGGCGGGCATCGGCCGGGTGCCGCAGGACCTGCAATGCCAGGTTCGGGTCGGCGGCTTTGGCGGTGCCGAAGGGCTGGCGAACTACCTGCACGATGCAGGCATCACGTTGCTGATCGATGCTACCCATCCCTATGCCGCGCAGATCAGCCGCAACGCGGCCAACGCCGCACGCTTGGCCGGTATTCCGTGCTGGGCCTTGCGCCGCCCGGCCTGGCAGACACAAGCGGGGGACGACTGGCGCGAAGTCGAGAATTGGGCGGGGTTGATCGAGGCACTCAAGCCGTTTCGCAGGCCATTGTTCACGCTCGGGCGTGAGCCGCTGCAACATCTGGACGAGATACCGCTGGAGCAGTTCTGGACCTTGCGTGCGTTGGAAACGTGCCCTGGCAACGATCGCTGCGAAGTGATTGGCGCGCGCGGGCCGTTCCATATCGAGGATGAGCGGGCGTTGTTCCAGCGCCGCAAGATCGATGTGCTGATCAGCAAGAACAGCGGCAGCGTAGCGACCGAACCGAAGCTGGAGGTGGCGCGGGAGCTGGGGATACCTGTGCTGATCCTGAAGCGACCGGCTTTGCCGGATGTGGACCGGGCATTCGATTCGCCAGCCGACCTGGCTGCGGCACTCGACCTGCAGTAACAAATGTCGCAAGCACACTGCAGCCCCCCTGTGGCCTACAGTATGTTCGGACTTTTCTTGCAAACCATGAAGTGGCCATGTGCCGCACTGCTGCCTTAAACTCGGCACTCTCCCCCGGAAGGCGCTACCCATATGGAAATGCAATGGTGGATCTGGCTGGTCTTCGGCATCGCGCTGATCCTGCTCGAACTGGTCCTGCCGACGTTCTTCATCCTCTGGTTCGGCATCGGCGCCGTGCTGGTATCGCTCATTTCGCTGGCCGCCCCAAGCCTGCAACTGGACATGCAGGTGCTGCTGTGGGTTTTGATGTCGTCAGTCACCACGGCACTGTGGTTCAAGCTGTTCCGGCGCAAGCAACCAGACGTGCGCTGGACCGCAGAAAGCGTGATCGGTGAAGTGGGGCTGCTGACTGCTGGTGTCTCGGAGTTCCAGAAAGGCCGTGTGCGCTTCCAGAAGCCTATCCTCGGCAACGAGGAATGGACCTGCATCGCCGACAGCGAGATCGCGGCCGGCGAGCGGGTACGCCTGACCGCCATCGAAGGGAACACCGCCCGGGTCATTCGGGCCTGAATCCGCACTAAAAGGAATTTCGCATCATGACCAGCCTCATCGTCGTCGTCGCCATCGCCCTGTTCGTCCTGATCACCGTGTTCAAAGGGGTGCGCATCGTGCCCCAGGGCGAAGAATGGGTCGTCGAGCGCCTGGGCCGCTACCAGAGCACGCTCAAGCCCGGCCTGAACATCGTCATCCCGTACATGGACGTGGTCGCCTATCGCCTGCCTACCAAGGACATCATCCTCGATGTGCAGCAGCAGGAAATCATCACCCGGGACAACGCCGTGATCGTCGCCAACGCCCTGTGCTTCGCCAAGGTGGTCGACCCACAGAAGGCCTCCTATGGCGTGCAGGACTTCTCGTTCGCCGTCACCAGCCTGACCATGACCTCGCTGCGCGCCATCGTCGGGGCCATGGACCTGGACGAAGCGCTGTCCAGCCGCGAGCAGATCAAGGCGCGCCTGCGCGAGGCGATGTCCGAGCAGACCGAAGACTGGGGCGTGACCGTACGCTCGGTGGAAATCCAGGACATCAAACCCTCGGAGAACATGCAACTGGCCATGGAGCGCCAGGCGGCAGCCGAGCGTGAGCGCAAGGCCGACGTGACCCGTGCCGAAGGGGCCAAGCAGGCGGCGATTCTGGAAGCAGAAGCACGCTTGCAGGCTGCCAGGCTGGATGCCGAAGCGCAGATCAGCCTGGCCGAGGCCTCGGCGCGGGCGATTTCGCTGGTCAAGGACGCGGTCGGCAACGAGACCGTGCCGGCGATGTACCTGTTGGGCGAGCGCTATGTGGGGGCCATGGAGAACCTGGCGGGCAGCAGCAATGCCAAGGTGGTGGTGCTGCCGGCAGACCTGCAGGAGACCGTGCGTGGGTTGATGGGCCGCAACAAGGCTTGAGGGTACCTTGATCTTCATCGCCGGCAAGCCAGCTCCCACAGGTTTAACACAGGCCCTGAAATCTGTGCGGGTCCCTGTGGGAGCTGGCTTGCCGGCGATTGGGCTGCAAAGCTGCCCCTCGAAGGGCCCGGCCTGCGTCACTTCACCGCACCCCGCCATTTTTACCTATACTCCGCCTTACAATACCCACCACGATTCCTGACCGGATCTCTCCATGCCCCCACGTCGGCACATCGCCTGGATAGCCTGCCTTGCAGTGCTGTTCAACCTGCTGGCCATGCCGCTGTCTTCCGCCGCGCCCAAGGGCCCGGCCGAGCAGCTGCTGTGGGGGGCCTTCTGTTCCAGCATGGCCAACAAGGCCAAGGTCGACGTCCAGGCCCTGGCCAAGATCGACCTCGGCCCGCAAAGCGACGACAGCGCCAGCATGATGAATTGCTGGTGCTGCTCCGGTGCCGCGCCACTGCTGGCCTTGCCCGGCTACCCGCCGCAGCTGCACAACCCGCCGATACTGCTGGCCGGCCTGCCGCCACCACCCGCCGACTACCACGCCACGCCGCGCCAACTCTGGCCGGCGCTCAACCCCCGTGCCTCTCCGCTGGCCTGAGTTCTTCACGCTGTCTGCCTGAACCTGAACAGAAACGGAGATTCACCATGCTCAAGCACGCCCTCGTCATGGCCGCCCTGTTGCTGCCCGGCGCCTTTGCCAATGCCCACGAATACAGCGTGGGTGACCTGCACATCGCCCACCCCTGGTCACTGCAACTGCCCCCCAACGCCCCCAACGTCGCGGCGTATTTCGTGGTGCACAACAATGGCCAGGCCGACGACCGCCTGCTCGGTGTCGACAGCCCCATCAGCGATGACGCACAACTGCACGAGCATGCCATGAGCGCCAGCGGTGCCATGAAGATGCAGCAGATACCCAGCGTGGTGGTGCCCGCCGGCAAGGACTTGACCTTCGCCCCCAGCGCCTACCATGTGATGCTGATGCAGCCCAAGGACCGCAGCCTGCTCAGCGACGGCAAGCGCTTCCCGTTGACCCTGCACTTCGAAAAGGCCGGCGATATCACCGTCGATGTGGCCGTGCAGAAGCAGGCGCCGACGGACCAGCCGCAAGCCCACGAACACGCGCACTGATCAGCCGCTGAAAGGCACTCGCCATGAGCCTGCCGCGCAACAGCATCAGCCGTACCACTCGCCCTGACCGCAGGCGCGCCGGTGGCGGATGGCTGAGCCTGTTCGCCATGTGGATGATCTTCATCGGCCCGCTGATTTCCCAGTCGATGCCGATGGACCACCACGCCGGCATGAGCATGCCGATGGACATGCCGATGGCCACCGCCCATCAGCATGGCGGCGACACCCATCACGGCCAGACTGGCGATGGCCAGCTGCATGTGATGTGGGAAAAGTGCGGTTACTGCAGCCTGTTGTTCAACTGCCCGGCCCTGCCCCAGGCCCTCAGCCCGCTCAGTGCCAGCAGCGTCGTACCCACCACCCACCTGTTCGCACCCACGCGCCAGGGCCATGCCCGGCAGGCTGTATTCCCCGGCGCGCGCAGCCGCGCCCCACCTTCCTCGATCAACGTCTGAACCCACACTTTTTGCGCACGAAGCCAGGAGGCTTCGCGCTGACTCATGACTGATCGACTGGAATCATTATGTCCGGCTGCACCCCTGTTTTTGCCTTGTCCCTGCGTGGGACCATCGCCGCCGTGTGCGGCTCGCTGCTCGCGCCCGTGGCCCTGGCCGCCGACCCAGGCCATGAAGGCCATGCACACGACGCCCCCGAGCTGAGCCCGACGGTGATCACCGCCGTGGCCCCGAGCTCGCCGCTGACCGTGGTCACCAACCCGAAAGACCCGCGCCAGCCGGTGCCGGCCAGCGACGGCGCCGACTACCTGAAGACCATCCCCGGCTTCTCGGCCATCCGCGCCGGCGGCACCAACGGCGACCCGGTACTGCGCGGCATGTTCGGTTCGCGCCTGAACATCCTCACCAATGGCGGCCTGATGCTGGGCGCCTGCCCCAACCGCATGGATGCCCCCACGTCGTACATTTCGCCGGAAACCTACGACCGCCTGACCGTGATCAAAGGCCCGCAAAGCGTGATCTGGGGCCCGGGCGGCTCGGCGGGCACCATCCTCTTCGAGCGCGAGCCGGAGAAGTTCGGCACCCTCGGCAGCCGGGTCAACGCCAGCCTGCTGGCCGGCTCCAACGGCCGCTTCGACAAGGTGCTGGACACCGCCGCCGGCAACGACCAGGCCTACGCCCGCTTCGTCGGCAACCAGTCGCGCTCGGACGACTACCATGACGGCGATGACAACACCGTGCCGTCACGCTGGGACAAGTGGAATGGCGATGTCGCCCTCGGCTGGACCCCCGACCAGGACACCCTGCTGGAACTCACCGCCGGCAAGGGCGATGGTGAGGCCCGCTATGCCGGGCGTGGCATGGACGGCTCGCAGTTCAAACGCGAAAGCCTGGGCCTGCGTTTCGAAAAATCCAACCTCGGCGAGGTGCTCGACAAGGTCGAGGCGCAGGTCTACTACAACTACGCCGACCACGTGATGGACAACTACAGCCTGCGCACGCCTTCGGGCAGCGGCATGATGGGCATGCCGATGGTCAGCAACGTCGACCGCCGCACCATGGGCGCACGCATCAAGGCCACCTGGCGCTGGGCTGATGTGCAACTGATCGGCGGCATCGACGCGCAGACCAACGAACATCGCAAACGCGGCGGCATGGGTGTGGACGCGCACAAGGGCCAGGCCTGGACCAAGGACGCCGACTTCCACAACTACGGTGCCTTCGGCGAGCTGACCTGGTACGTCAGCGGTGAGGACCGCATGATTACCGGTGCCCGCCTGGACCGCGCCTCGGCCCGCGACTTCCGCGCAACCAGCGCCACCAACGGCGACACCCGCGCCGATACCCTGCCCAGCGGTTTCGTCCGCTACGAGCACGACCTGGCAGCCATCCCGGCCACCACGTACATCGGCCTTGGTCATGCCCAGCGTTTCCCCGATTACTGGGAGCTGTTCTCGCCCAAGCTGGCACCACCCGGTGCGGCCAATGCTTTCGACGGTATCAAACCAGAGAAGACCACCCAGCTCGACTTCGGTGTCCAGTACCGTGACGAGCGCATGGAAGCCTGGGCATCTGGCTACATCGGGCAGATCCGCGACTACATCCTGTTCGACTACCAGGGAATGAGCTCCCAGGCTCGCAACATCGACGCCCGCATCATGGGCGGCGAACTGGGCGCGGCCTACCAGCTGACGGAAAACTGGAAGGCCGACGCCACGCTGGCCTACGCCTGGGGCAAGAACAGCAGTGACGGCACAGCACTGCCGCAAATGCCGCCTCTGGAAAGCCGCCTGGGCCTGACCTACAGCCGCGATGTCTGGAGCGTCGGCGCATTGTGGCGGCTGGTGGCGGCGCAGAACCGCATCGCCGAGAACCAGGGCAACGTGGTCGGCAAGGACTACGACAACAGCGCCGGCTTCGGCGTGTTCTCGATCAATGGCGCCTACAAGGTAAGCAACCACCTCAAGCTCAGCGCGGGGGTCGACAACCTGTTCGACAAGACCTACGCCGAGCACTTGAACCTGGCCGGGAACGCCGGGTTCGGCTACCCGGCTAGCGATCCACAGCCGGTCAACGAGCCAGGCAGGACCTTCTGGACCAAGGTCGACTTCAGCTTCTGACAACAACAACGGGCGCGGCGCAGGTCGCGCCCATCTGCTGGTCAAACAGGAGGTTCCCATGAGAGGAACACGCATCAACTTCTACAACCTGGCCTGGCGTTGGCACTTCTATGCGGGGCTGTTCGTGGCCCCGTTCATGATCCTGCTGGCAATCACCGGGATCATCTACCTGTTCAAGCCGCAGCTCGACCCGCTGCTGTACCGCGAGCTGATGGTGGTCGAAGCCGGCCACCACCGACAGGGCGCGGACACGATGCTGGCCGAGGTGCGCAAGGCCTACCCCAAGGGCCACGTTGGCCAGTACCTGCCGCCGCTGGACGCCGAACGCAGCGCACAATTCGTGGTGCATGACGCCGGGCGCGAACTGAACGTGTTCGTCGACCCCTACAGCGGCAAAGTCCTCGGCGAACAGGATGGCAAGCAGAACCTGCAGGCCATCGCCCGCGCCCTGCATGGCGAACTGATGGTCGGCACGGTCGGTGACCGCCTGGTAGAACTGGCCGCGGGCTGGGGCATCGTGCTGGTGGTGTCGGGCCTGTACTTGTGGTGGCCACGCGGGCGCAATGGCGCTGGCGTGCTGTGGCCACGGCTGTCGGCACGCGGTCGACTGTTCTGGCGCGACCTGCATGCGGTGACCGGTTTCTGGGGCTCGGCCTTGTTGCTGCTGATGCTGGTCAGCGGCATGACCTGGACCGGCCTGTGGGGCAAGCAGTACGCCGACTTGTGGAACCGCTTTCCGGCGGCCATGTGGAACGACGTACCCAAGTCGGACCAGCAGGCGGGTGAACTCAATAGCTCGCACCGCCAGACCGTGCCCTGGGCGATGGAAAACACGCCGATGCCGCAGTCCGGTGCACACGCCGAACATGCCGGGCATCACATGATGTCGAGCGCGCCGGCAGCGCCACAGATAAGCCTGCAGCAGGTCGAAGATATCGCTACCGCGCGCCAGGTCGAACCGGGTTACAGCATCACCGCGCCGACCACGGCCGATGGCGTGTTCACCATCGCCGTATTCGCCGACGACCCGCGCAACGACGCCACCCTGCATGTCGACCAGTACACCGGCAAGGTGCTGGCCGATGTGCGCTGGCAGGACTACAGCCCGGTCGCCCGTGCCACCGAGCTGGGTGTGATGCTGCATGAAGGCAAGATGTTCGGGGCGTTCAACCAGATCATCATCCTGCTGGTGTGCCTGATGATCTTGCTGGGCTCGGTGAGCGGGCTGGTGATGTGGTGGAAGCGCAGGCCGGCCGGCGGGTTGGGTGTGCCGCCGCTGCGCCATGACCTGCCGCGCTGGAAGGTAGCGGTGGGGGTGATGCTGGTGCTGGGGTTGATGTTCCCGCTGGTGGGGGTGTCGATGGTGGTGATGTGGCTGGTGGATAGCCTGGTGGTAAGGCGCGGCCGGGTGCTGGCCAGCGCTTGAGCCTTGCTTCGTCTGTGCCGGCCCTTTCGCGGGTAAACCCGCTCCTACAGTTTCTGCGCCAAGCCTGAGGGCAGCGCGGTCCCTGTGGGAGCGGGTTCACCCGCGAAGAGGCCGGCACAAGCACAACTCTGCTCCCCAAAAGTCGAGTCGATCTGTCGCGCCCCGAACTGGAACGCGCGTGTTAGCCTAGCCGGCTACCTCTGACAAGACGACCGTCCAAGGGAATGCAGCCTATGACGCAAACCTCACCCACAGCGCCAGATGAACAGCATCTGCAGCGCAACCTGACCAACCGCCACATCCAGCTGATCGCCATCGGTGGCGCGATCGGTACCGGCCTGTTCATGGGCTCGGGCAAGACCATCAGCCTGGCCGGGCCGTCGATCATCTTCGTCTACATGATCATCGGCTTCATGCTGTTCTTCGTCATGCGCGCCATGGGCGAACTGCTGCTGTCGAACCTCAACTACAAGTCGTTCATCGATTTTTCCGCCGACCTGCTCGGCCCCTGGGCAGGCTACTTCACCGGCTGGACCTACTGGTTCTGCTGGGTGGTCACCGGCATCGCCGACGTGGTCGCGATCGCGGCGTATACACAGTTCTGGTTCCCCGAACTGCCGCAGTGGATACCGGCGCTGACCTGCGTAGGGCTGCTGCTGTCGCTGAACCTGGTGACGGTGAAGATGTTCGGTGAAATGGAGTTCTGGTTCGCCCTGATCAAGATCGTCGCCATCATCGGCCTGGTCGCCACCGGCCTGTACATGGTCATCACCGGCTTCACCTCGCCCAGCGGGCGCACCGCACAACTGGCCAACCTGTGGAATGACGGCGGCATGTTCCCCAATGGCCTGATGGGCTTCTTCGCCGGCTTCCAGATCGCCGTGTTCGCTTTCGTCGGCATCGAGTTGGTGGGTACAACCGCCGCCGAAGCGAAGAACCCGGAGCGCACCCTGCCGCGGGCGATCAACTCGATCCCGGTACGCATCATCGTGTTCTATGTGCTGGCGCTGATCGCGATCATGGCCGTGACCCCATGGCGCGACGTGGTGCCAGGCAAGAGCCCGTTCGTGGAGTTGTTCGTGCTGGCCGGCCTGCCGGCGGCGGCGAGCATCATCAACTTCGTGGTGCTGACCTCGGCGGCTTCGTCGGCCAACAGCGGCGTGTTCTCCACCAGCCGCATGCTCTACGGCCTGTCCCAGGAAGGTGACGCGCCCAAGGCCTTCGAAAAACTGTCGAGCCGCTCGGTACCTGCCAACGGCCTGTATTTCTCCTGCACCTGCCTGCTGCTGGGTGCAGTGCTGATCTATTTGGTGCCGAACGTGATCGAGGCATTCACCTTGGTCACCACCGTTTCGGCGGTGCTGTTCATGTTCGTCTGGACGCTGATCCTGCTGTCGTACCTGCAGTACCGCAAGCACCGCGCGGCACTGCACCATGCGTCGAAGTACAAGATGCCCGGCGGGCGTTTCATGTGCTACGTGTGCCTGGTGTTCTTTGCCTTCATCCTGGTGTTGCTGAGCCTGGAAGACGATACCCGCGCGGCATTGCTGGTGACGCCGATCTGGTTTGTGCTGCTGGCGGTGACCTATCAGGGGGTGCGCAGCAAGCGTCATCCGCGCACGGCTGTGCGTAACGGCTGATGCCCCTGGGGGCTGCTCTGCAGCCCTTTCGCCGGCAAGCCAGCTCTCATAGAACAACACATGACTCATTGGTTCGGCGAAGTCCTGTAGGAGCAGCCTTGTGCTGCGAAGAGGCCGGGGCTGACAAAGCCTGTCTATTGGCTTTACCGGCCTCTTCGCAGCACAAGGCTGCTCCTACAAAGGACGCGTCAGACGAGCGATATTGGTTCTCTGCGCGACAGCGCAGCCCAAAGGGCTGGGCAATCTCCCACAGGGACAGCGCATGGCTCGAGGCCGATGCGGTCTAGGTGGGAGCTGGCTTGCCGGCGATGGGCCGCGCAACGGCCCCAATCCTGTGCACATAAATCCATCAGGCACCAACCTGGATCCAGCCAACGCCCCAACACCTCGCACAACCCCTCTATTGCGCACCTTCCGCCGTTAGGCACACCCCTTGCAACACCCCTCCCCGCTTGCCCAACACATAAAAACTCAGCGGAGAGAGCACATGAAGCGACGCAGTCTGATCAAGGCCTTCACCCTTAGCGCATCGATCGCCGCAATGGGCCTGAGCTGGAGCATCCAGGCCGCCGAAACCATCAAGGTCGGTATCCTGCATTCGCTTTCGGGGACCATGGCCATTTCCGAGACTTCGCTCAAGGACATGGCGCTGATGACCATCGAGCAGATCAACGCAAAGGGCGGCGTGAACGGCAAGCTGCTCGAGCCGGTGGTGGTCGATCCGGCCTCCAACTGGCCGCTGTTCGCCGAAAAGAGCCGCCAGCTGCTAACCCAGGACAAGGTGGCAGTGGTGTTCGGTTGCTGGACCTCGGTGTCGCGCAAATCGGTGCTGCCAGTGTTCGAAGAGCTCAACGGCCTGCTGTTCTACCCGGTGCAGTACGAGGGTGAAGAGATGTCGCCGAACGTGTTCTACACCGGCGCCGCGCCCAACCAGCAGGCCATCCCGGCCGTTGAGTACCTGATGAGCGAGGACGGCGGCAGCGCCAAGCGCTTCTTCCTGCTGGGCACCGACTACGTCTACCCGCGCACCACCAACAAGATCCTGCGTGCCTTCCTGCACAGCAAGGGCGTGGCCGACAAGGACATCGAAGAGGTGTACACCCCGTTCGGCCACAGCGATTACCAGACCATCGTCGCCAACATCAAGAAGTTCTCTGCTGGCGGCAAGACAGCCGTCATTTCCACCGTCAACGGCGATTCCAATGTGCCGTTCTACAAGGAGCTGGCCAACCAGGGCCTGAAGGCCACCGATGTGCCAGTGGTGGCCTTCTCGGTGGGCGAGGAAGAACTGCGCGGCATCGACACCAAGCCTCTGGTGGGCCATCTGGCGGCGTGGAACTACTTCGAGTCTGTGGATAACCCGGTCAACCAGAAGTTCGTCGCCGACTGGAAAGCCTACGCCAAGGCCAAGGGCCTGCCAGGCGCCGACAAGGCGGTGACCAACGACCCGATGGAGGCCACCTACGTGGGCATCCACATGTGGGCGCAGGCGGTGGAAAAAGCCAAGTCCACCGATGTCGACAAGGTGCGCGAGGCACTGGCCGGGCAAAGCTTCGAGGCGCCGTCCGGTTTCACCCTGACCATGGACAAGACCAACCACCACCTGCACAAGCCGGTGATGATCGGCGAGATCCAGGATGACGGGCAGTTCAGCGTGGTGTGGGAGACCGAGCAACCGCTGCGGGCGCAGCCATGGAGCCCGTTCATTCCCGGCAACGACAAGCGCCCTGATTACGCCGTGAAAGGTAACTGAGTGCACTGGGGCTGCTTTGCAGCCCATTCGCGGGCACGCCCGCTCCCACAGGGACCGCACAATTTTCAAACTGTGCACCGTACCTGTGGGAGCGGGCATGCCCGCGAAGAATCCACCGCCGATTTCCAGGATTACCCGCATGCTCAGACTGCTGCTCACCCTGCTCCTGCTGATGCCCTTGGCAACCCAGGCCAGCGAGGGCGAATTCTTTCTCGCTGCCAAGCCCGCCGAGCAAGCCAGCCTGCTCGAAGGCTGGGCCGCACAACCCGATACCGCACGCCTGGCCCTGTTGGACAACCTGCGCCAAGGCCGCATCGCCGCCGACGACACGCGCAAGGTGCGCCTGAACAACCGCCTGCGTGGCCTGATCGACAATGCCTTGGCCAGCCACCAGTTGCTCAGCGACAACAGCGACATCCGCCTGGCCGCTGCCCAACAACTACAGAAAAGCGCGCAACCGGCGCAAATGGCCTTCCTCGACCGGCGCTTCGCCAGCGAACCGGATGCCGCCGTGCATGCCGCCCTCGGCCTGGCCCTGGCCAACCTGCAGCTGGGCGCCAGCGAACCGGCAGTACGCCTGGCCGCCGTTCGCCTGCTCGGCGAAACCGGTGACCCGCTGGCCCGCACCCGCCTCGAAGCCTTGCTGCAACCCAACGCGGAAACCGACCCGGGCGTGCGCACCGCCGCCGAAACCAGCCTGGCCCAGGTGCAGCGCAAGCTGCTGGCCGGCGAACTGCTCGGCCAGGCCTTCAGCGGCCTGTCGCTGGGCTCGATCCTGCTGCTGGCAGCCCTTGGCCTGGCCATCACCTTCGGCCTGCTCGGGGTGATCAACATGGCCCACGGCGAAATGCTGATGCTCGGCGCCTACAGCACCTACATGGTCCAGGTACTGCTGCAACGCTACGCCCCTGGCGCCATCGAGTTCTACCCACTGATCGCCCTGCCGGTGGCCTTCACCGTCAGTGCCGGCGTCGGCATGGCGCTGGAGCGCACGGTAATCCGCCACCTGTATGGCCGCCCTCTGGAAACCCTGCTGGCGACCTGGGGAATCAGCCTGATCCTGATCCAGGCCATCCGCCTGCTGTTCGGCGCGCAGAACGTCGAAGTCAGCAACCCGGCCTGGCTGTCGGGTGGCATCCAGCTGCTGCCCAATCTGGTACTGCCATACAACCGCCTGGTGATCATCGGCTTCGCCCTGGCCGTGGTACTGCTCACCTGGCTGCTGCTCAACCGCACGCGGCTGGGCCTGAACGTGCGCGCGGTCACCCAGAACCGCAACATGGCCGCCTGCTGCGGCGTGTCCACCGGGCGCGTCGACATGCTCGCCTTCGGCCTCGGCTCGGGCATCGCCGGGCTTGGTGGCGTGGCCCTGAGCCAGGTCGGCAACGTCGGCCCGGACCTGGGCCAGAGCTACATCATCGACTCGTTCCTGGTGGTGGTGCTCGGCGGCGTCGGCCAGTTGGCCGGCAGCCTGTGGGCAGCCTTCGGCCTTGGCATCGCCAACAAGCTGCTGGAGCCGCAGATCGGCGCCGTGCTCGGCAAGATCCTCATCCTTGCGTTGATCATTCTGTTCATCCAGAAGCGCCCGCAAGGCCTGTTCGCCCTCAAGGGACGGGTAATCGACTGATGAACCAGCCACTGCTTGTCACCGCTACGCAAAAGGCCGGGCCACGCCTGACCCTGGCCATCGGCGCCGTCGTCGTCCTGTTGCTTGTGGCCCTGCCGCTGCTGTCGCTGCTGCCGGCGGACCATGCCCTGCAGGTGTCGGCCTACACCCTGACCCTGGTCGGCAAGATCCTCTGCTACGCCATCGTCGCGCTGGCCCTGGACCTGGTCTGGGGCTACGCCGGGCTGCTGTCGCTAGGCCACGGGCTGTTCTTCGCCCTCGGTGGCTACGCCATGGGCATGTACCTGATGCGCCAGGCCGCGGGTGACGGCCTGCCAGGGTTCATGACCTTCCTGTCGTGGAGCGAGCTGCCGTGGTACTGGGCTGGCACCCAGCATTTCGCCTGGGCCCTGTGCCTGGTGGTGCTGGCGCCCGGGCTGCTGGCGCTGGTGTTCGGCTGGTTCGCCTTCCGCTCGCGGATCAAGGGCGTGTACTTCTCGATCATGACCCAGGCGCTGACCTTCGCCGGCATGTTGCTGTTCTTCCGCAACGAAACCGGCTTTGGCGGCAACAACGGCTTTACCAGCTTCCGCTCCATCCTTGGCTTCGACATTGCCGCCCAAGGCACCCGTGCAGTGCTGTTCCTGCTCACCGTCGGCCTGCTGCTGGCCAGCCTGTACCTGTGCTGGGGCCTGACCCGCAGCAAGTTCGGCCGCCTGCTCACCGCCGTGCGCGACGCCGAAAACCGCCTGATGTTCTGCGGCTACGACCCACGTGGTTTCAAGTTGCTGGTGTGGGTGCTCAGCGCCGTACTGTGCGGCCTGGCCGGTGCGCTGTACGTACCGCAGGTGGGCATCATCAACCCCAGCGAGATGTCGCCGACCAACTCCATCGAAGCCGCCGTGTGGGTGGCCCTGGGCGGGCGCGGCACCTTGATCGGCCCGCTGCTCGGCGCCGGTCTGGTCAATGGCATGAAAAGCTGGTTCACCGTGGCCTTCCCGGAGTTCTGGCTGTTCTTCCTCGGCGCGTTGTTCATCCTCGTCACCCTGTACCTGCCCAAGGGCGTGGTCGGCCTGTTGAAGAAAAGGAGCCAGCCATGAGAGGCGTGCCCCCGGTACACCCGGAATTCATGCTCGAACCGGTGTTCGACAACCTCGGCGCCAGCCGCGACGCCATCGGCCTGGGCCAAAGCCGCAAGACCGGCCTCGACACCCGCCACGGCACGGTGCTGAGCCTGGAAGACATCAGCGTCAGCTTCGATGGCTTCAAGGCGCTGAACGCGCTGAACCTGTACATCGGCGTGGGCGAGCTGCGTTGCATCATCGGCCCCAACGGTGCCGGCAAGACCACGATGATGGATGTGATCACTGGCAAGACCAGGCCTGACAGCGGTACGGCCTATTTTGGCGACACCCTCGACCTGACCCGCATGAGCGAATACCAGATCGCCCAGGCCGGCATAGGCCGCAAGTTCCAGAAGCCCACGGTGTTCGAGGCGCTGACGGTGTTCGAAAACCTGGAGCTGGCGCTGAAGACCGACAAGTCGGTATGGGCCAGCCTGGCAGCGCGCTTGGGTGGGGAGCAGCGCCAACGCATCGAGGAGGTGCTGGGCACCTTGCGCCTGCTGCCGCTGGCCCAGCGCCAGGCGGGCTTGCTGTCGCATGGGCAGAAGCAGTTCCTGGAGATCGGCATGCTGCTGGTGCAGGAGCCGCAACTGCTGTTGCTGGACGAACCGGTAGCGGGCATGACCGATGCCGAGACCGAGTTCACCGCCGAGCTGTTCAAGGGGCTGGCTGGCAAGCATTCGCTGATGGTGGTGGAGCACGACATGGGGTTTGTCGGCAGCATTGCTGACCATGTGACCGTGCTGCACCAAGGCAGCGTGCTGGCGGAAGGGTCGCTGGAGCAGGTGCAGGCGGATGAGCGGGTGGTCGAGGTGTATCTGGGCCGCTAGACATGGATACCTGCGCCGGCCTCTTCGCGGGTAAACCCGCTCCCACAGGTACGGCACAGGCCTGAAGAGCTGCGCGGTCCTTGTGGGAGCGGGTTTACCCGCGAAAGGGCCAGCACAGGCAAAGCAGATTTCCCAGGAACCACACATGCTGAAAATCGACACCCTGCACCAGTATTACGGCGGCAGCCACATCCTCCGGGGCCTGTCCTTCGAAGCCAAGGTCGGCGAAGTCACCTGCCTGCTGGGCCGCAACGGCGTGGGCAAGACCACCCTGCTGCGCTGCCTGATGGGGCTGGTCCCGGCCCGCGACGGCAGCATCGAATGGGAAGGCAAGCCGATCACCAGCCTCAAGCCCCAGCAACGGGTCCACGCCGGCATCGCCTACGTGCCCCAAGGCCGCGAGATC
The DNA here is from genome assembly GCF_013305685.1 of Pseudomonas sp. 13159349. Classification (NCBI taxonomy): domain Bacteria; kingdom Pseudomonadati; phylum Pseudomonadota; class Gammaproteobacteria; order Pseudomonadales; family Pseudomonadaceae; genus Pseudomonas; species Pseudomonas sp. 13159349. The sequence continues at coordinate 5,308,632 of NZ_CP045553.1, forward strand.
TTCCCGCGCCTCACCGTCGAGGAAAACCTGCTGATGGGCCTTTCGCGCTTCCCCGCCCGTGAAGCTCGGGAGGTACCGCCCTTCATCTACGAACTGTTTCCCGTGCTGGAACAGATGAAGCAACGCCGTGGCGGTGACCTGTCCGGCGGCCAGCAGCAACAGCTGGCAATCGGCCGTGCCCTGGCCAGCCGCCCGCGGCTGCTGATCCTCGATGAGCCCACCGAGGGTATCCAGCCTTCGGTCATCAAGGAAATTGGGGCTGTCATCCGTCGCTTGGCAGAGCGCGGTGACATGGCCATCCTGCTGGTGGAACAGTTCTACGACTTCGCTGAGGAGCTGGCCGACCAGTACCTGGTGATGGCCCGTGGCGAGATCATCCAGCGGGGCCGTGGCGAAAACATGCAAGCCGAGGGTGTGCGTGGGCTGGTAACCATTTAATCTGCAAGCAACGACCCTGCGAGACGCTGTCATGAGTCATGAAATCCGCGACGCCCTGCCTACCGACGTGCCAGGCATCCTCGACATCTACAACGACGCGGTGCGCAACACCACGGCGATCTGGAACGAAACCCCGGTGGATTTGGCCAACCGCCTGGCCTGGTTCGCCGCACGGGCGCAGCAGGGCTACCCGATCCTGGTGGCAGTGGATGGGAGCGGTGTGCTGGGCTATGCGTCGTTTGGCGACTGGCGGCCGTTCGAGGGCTTTCGCAACACCGTGGAACACTCGGTGTATATCCGTGGCGATCAGCGCGGCAAGGGATTGGGGCCAGTGCTGATGGCAGCGCTGGTCGAGCGTGCGCGCGAGTGTGGCAAGCATATGATGGTGGCGGCCATCGAGAGCGGCAATGCAGCGTCGGTGCGCCTGCACGAGCGGCTGGGCTTCGTGGTGACCGGGCAGATGCCGCAGGTGGGGGTGAAGTTTGGCCGGTGGCTGGACTTGACCTTCATGCAGCTGGTGCTGAACCCGGGGGCAGAACCCAGTTGAGAAACCAGGCCTCACACGATCCCTGTAGGAGCGGCCTTGTGTCGCGATGGGCTGCGAAGCGGCCCCAGATCTTTGCTTCATCTCAAGATTGCCGGGGCTGCTGCGCAGCCCATCGCGACACAAGGCCGCTCCTACAGGGGTTAGCCGCAACGGCCTACATCTGGGTAAACCTGCCCAACCGCTGCCTCAGCATGCTGTTCTCGCTGCGCAGCTGCCGCACTTCCTGCAGCAGCTCCAGCGCAAGCGCCACCCCTTCCCACTCCAGTTCCAGCTCCTGATGCAGCTTCGCCGCGCGTTTGGCCAGCAACGGCGCCTGATCGTCGAACAACCAGTCCTCCGGCGTTCGCCCGGAAGGTTCGACAATGCCGTGCTCGACGATTTCGATCACGCAGTCAGCCGTGAGATCGGCCTCCTGACACAAGGTACGCATGTCCAGTTGAACGATCAGGGTGCTGCTCATGATCACTTACTCCATTGTGTCCTCGGGTTGAACGCAGCCTTCTCGGAAAGCTTGGTCCACAGTTCGCGGGCAGACTCGTCGGATGCTGGTGGCATGACCACTTTCAGTTGCGCGTAAAGGTTGCCACGCTCGCCACTCTTGTTGGCCAAGCCCTTGCCCGGTACGCGCAGGCGCTGGCCGCTCTGGCTGTCGGGGCGGATGGTGAGGTTGATCTTGCCGTCCAGGGTCGGCACGGCCACCTTGGCGCCCAGTGCTGCCTCCCACGGTGCCAGCGGCACGGTGATGATCAGGTCATGACCTTCGACATCGAACAGCGGGTGCGGTGCCATGCGAATGGTCAGGAACAGGTCGCCATTGGCCCCGCCACCACTACCCGGCGCGCCCTGGCCCTTCAGGCGGATACGCTCGCCGTCGGTCACACCGGCCGGGATCTTCACGTTCAGGGTCTTGGTAGTGAAGCCGGTGCGCTGGCCCATGGCATTGGTCTGCGGCACCTGGAAGCTGATCTGCTTGGACTCCTTGCTCAGGGTCTCTTCAAGGAATACCGCCAGTTCTAGCTCCACGTCCTGCCCCCGCCTGCCGGCGCTGCGTTGCTGCTGCCGGGCACCACCGAACGGGTTGCCCCCCCGGCCACCAAAGATCGAGCTGAAAAAGTCGGAGAAATCGCCGCCTTCGAAGCCGCCACCACCGCCACGGTTCTCCCAGCCCGGTGGCGCCTGGAACGGCCGGCCATGCTGGCCACCGTACTTGCGGATTTCATCGTACTCGGCACGTTTCTGCGCGTCGCCCAGCACTTCGTAGGCCTCGTTGGCCTCCTTGAATTTTTCCTCGGCGTCGCGCTCCTTGCTGACATCGGGGTGATACTTGCGCGCCAGCTTGCGGTACGCGGCCTTGATCGCCTTTTCGTCCGCCGCGGGCTCTACGCCGAGTATCTTGTAATAGTCTTTGAAGTCCATCTATGGATCACCAATGTGAATGTGCGTGTTGCAAGAGAAGATAGGGGTCAAGCATAGCCTTTCAAGACCACCTTGGGGTTGCTCCATGGCAGACGATCGGTCTTGATTCTGTAGCCAACTGGCATACACTGCGCGGCCGTTTTGCCTCCGGAAGCTCATTCCCCATGTCTGACGTATCCCCGGCCCGCGCCCTGGGCATCGACTTTGGCACCTCCAACTCCACGGTCGGCTGGCACCGCCCAGGCGCCGAGTCGCTGATTGCCCTGGAAGACGGCAAGATCACGTTGCCCTCGGTGGTGTTCTTCAACATCGAGGAGCGTCGCCCGGTATATGGCCGCCTGGCACTGCACGAATACCTGGAAGGCTACGAAGGCCGCCTGATGCGTTCGCTGAAAAGCCTGCTGGGCTCCAAGCTGATCAAGCACGATACCAGCGTGCTGGGCAGCGCCCTGCCGTTCAAGGACCTGCTGGGCATGTTCATCGGCGAGCTGAAAAAACGCGCCGAGGCCGCTGCTGGGCGGGAGTTCGAGCAGGTGGTGCTGGGCCGTCCGGTGTTCTTCGTAGACGAAGACCCAGCAGCCGACCAGGAGGCCGAGGACACCCTGGCCGAAGTGGCGCGCAAGATCGGCTTCAAGGATGTGTCCTTCCAGTACGAGCCGATTGCCGCGGCCTTCGACTACGAGTCGAGCATCAGCCGCGAAGAGCTGGTGCTGATCGTCGACATCGGCGGTGGTACCTCGGACTTCACCCTGATCCGCCTGTCGCCCGAGCGCCACCTGATCGCCGAGCGCCAGAGCGACATCCTCGCCACCGGCGGTGTGCACATTGGCGGTACCGACTTCGACAAGCAGCTGAGCCTGCAGGGCGTGATGCCGCTGTTCGGCTACGGCAGCCGCATGAAGAGTGGCGCGCTGATGCCGACCAGCTATCACCTCAATCTCGCCACCTGGCACACCATCAACGCCCTGTACTCGCAGAAGTCGCAGCTGGCGCTGGGCAGCATGCGCTATGACATCGAGGACACGTTGGGCATCGACCGCCTGTTCAAACTGATCGAAGAGCGTGCTGGCCACTGGTTGGCGATGGAAGTGGAGGCCAGCAAGATCGAGCTGACCGAACAGCAGAGCCGCCACGTCGACCTAGGCCGCATCGAGCGCGATCTGGGCGTGGACCTGTCCCGAGCGCTGTTCGAGGGGGCTATCGAAGGGTTGCTGGAGCGGGTGCGTGGTAGCGTGAGCGAACTGCTGGCCAAGGCTGGAGTGAGCGAGACCCAGGTCGATACGGTGTTCTTCACCGGCGGTTCCAGCGGGATTCCGGCGCTGCGCAACAGCGTGTCGGCGATGCTGCCGAATGCGCGGCATGTGGAAGGCAACATCTTTGGCAGCATTGGTAGCGGGTTGGCCATCGAGGCGCGCAAGCGCTACGGCGTAGCCTGAGCCATCCCTTTCACCAGTACCGGCCTCTTCGCGGGTTTACCCGCGAAGAGGCCGGTACTGGTCAATAAAGAATCAGACCAGTTCGGCCCGCTTCAGCTCACTCTTCAGGTAGGCATAGTAGATCGGCCCCGCCACCACCCCCGGCAGCCCGAATGCCGCCTCGAACACCAGCATCGCCAGCAGCAGTTCCCAAGACTTGGCACTGATCTGCCCGCCCACGATCCGCGCGTTGAGGAAGTACTCGACCTTGTGGATGACGATCAGGTAACCCAGCGCCGCCGCCGCCACCCAGATCGACAGCGACAGGCCGACGATAGTGATCAGGGTATTCGACATCAGGTTGCCGATCACCGGCAGCAGGCCCAGCAGGAAGGTCAGCACGATCAGCGTCTTGGTCAGCGGCAGGTGCACGTCGAACATCGGCAGCACCACGGCCAGGAAGATGCCCGTGAACGTAGTGTTGAGCAGCGAAATCTTGATCTGCGCGAAGACGATGTTGCGAAACGCCTTCACCAGCAGGCTCAGGCGCTCGAACAGCGCCGCTGCCAGCGGCTTGCGCCGGGATATGTCGGGGATGCGCTGCAAGGCGACTATGGCACCGAGGATCATGCCGATCAACAAGGTGACGAACATGTGCGCCATACCCTTGCCCACCAGCTGCAGGTCGCTCAGGTGGCTCTTGATCCAGTCACCGATGGCCACCTTGAACTCCGCCGCACTGGCCGGCAGGTAGCCTTCGATGAACGGCGGCAGCTGGCTACGGGCGCGCTCCACCAGGGCCATGAACTTGTCCAGCGAGGCCCCGGGGTTTTCCGCCTCGTGCAGCAAAAAGCTGAAGGCACCGGCAAACAGCAGGGTCAGGGTGCTGACCACCAGCGTGCCTAGCAGCGCCACAGCCAGCCAGCGGGCGCGCTGCCCGGCGAGCAGCGGCTGCAGCCGCGGCGTGAGCATGTTGACCAGCTCGAACACCAGCAGGCCGGCCAGCAGGCTTGGCAGCAATTTCAGGGGCAACGCCAGCAACAGGCCGGCAAATACGATGATCCAGCTGGCCAGGGTGACCTGGCGGGGGGTGAAGGTCATACAGCCTCAACGGCAGACAACGGGAAAGACCCGCAGTCTGCCAGCCTTACGTCTGCAGGCATAGGCGCAGGTCATTTCTTCTTCAGGCAGTCGCTCATGAACGCTTTGCGTTCGTCACCTTTGAGGGCCTTGGTGGTGGCGTCGGCGTTGCAGGTTTTCATCTTCTCTTGCTGGGTTTGTGGCACATCCTTCTTCAGGCAGGTGCTCATGAAGGCTTTGCGCTCATCGCCCTTGAGGGCCTTGGCGGTGGCGTCGGCGTTGCAGGTTTTCATCTTTTCCTGCTGCGCGGTATTGGCGGCGAAGCCTTGTGCGCTGAACAACACCGCCAATACCAGTAAGGGGATTTGCAGCACTTTCATGGAGTATCTCCTTGGCTCCGCGCCCGATGCACGGGGGTCGAGCTGAGTGTAGCCAAGAATTCTCAACGCCCTGCCCGTGCCTGGCGACGGTATTGCTCGGGCGTGCACTGGGCCTGGCGCTGGAACATGGCGATGAACGCCGAGGCACTGCTGTAGCCGAGGTCGAAGGCGATGGCCTGGATCGGCTGGCCGGCTTCAAGCGCCTCGATGGCGCGCAAAAAGCGCAGGCGCAGCCGCCATTCACCAAAACTGATGCCCAGCTCGCGCAGGAACTGCCGGGCCAAAGTACGTTCGCTGACATGAATCTGGGCGGCCCATTCGCCCAGCGGGCGGTTGTCGCCCGGCTCGGCACCAAGGGCATCGAGCACCTGGCGCAAGCCCTCGCTGTGGGCAAACGGCAGGTAGCAGGCCTGGGTGGGCGCCAGCAGCAGTTGGTCGAGCAGCACCTGCGCCAGGCGCTGGTCGCGCTCGCCCTCGGCCACCCGCAGGTCGCGCCGGGCGAAGTCGGCGAGGATGGCCTTGAGGATGTCGCTGATCATCAGGCTGCACGGTTGCTGCGGCAGTGCGGCGCACAGGCTGCGGTCCAGGTAGACCGAACGGTAGACGATAGCCTGCGGGTTGTAGCAACCATGTTCGGTGTCGGGCGGTACCCACACGGCGTATTGCGGCGGCGACAGGAAGTGCTGGCCAGCTACTTCCAGGTGCATCACGCCGTGGGCGGTGTAGTTGAGCTGGCCCCAGGCGTGGCGATGCAGGGCGCTGCGGGTGTCGGCACCGAACTCGTCGTGGCGGAAGTACACCGGGGCCGGGAGCCGGGTGAACTGGGGAATATCGAGGTATTTGCGCGGCATGCTGTCTGCTTTGCGGGGTGGGTTGTCTGGATAGGAGTATAGGCTTTTGGACAGACAGTTGATAATGGCTGCTATCGGGGCCTGCTGCGCAGGCCTTCGCGGGCTCGCCCGCTCCCACAGGATCCGCGCCAGCTTTCAGGCCTGTGATATCCCTGTGGGAGCGGGCAAGCCCGCGAAGGGCTGCAAAGCAGCCCCAATCCAAGCCCCAACGAGTAACCTGCTACATGAACTACCTGTTCCCCCTGACCGCCATCCTGATATGGGCCGGCAACACCGTGGTCACCAAGATGTCCGCCGGCGCCATCCACCCCGCCGAGATCGGCTTCTACCGCTGGCTGCTGGCCGCGCTGTTGTTCACCCCGTTCCTGCTGCCCGCCGTGTGGCGCAATCGCGCGGCCATTCGCCCGCACCTGGGCAAGGTTTTCGTGCTGGGCGTGCTGGGCATGGCGCTGTACCAGAGCCTGGCCTACTTTGCCGCCGGCATCACCAGCGCCACCAACATGGGCATCATCCTTTCGCTGATGCCACTGATGTCACTGGCATTGTCCATCGCCTGGCTGGGCCAGCGCCTGAGCTACGGTGCCCTGCTGGGCGCGCTGGTGTCATTTTTCGGCGTGCTTGAAGTGGTCAGCGCCGGCCACCCCGCCAGCCTGCTGCAACAAGGCCTGAACAGCGGCGACCTGCTGATGCTGGTGGCCACACTGGCCTATGCGCTATACAGCTTCCTGCTGAAGAAATGGCAGCTGCGCCTGCCGCCGATGCAGCTGCTGTACCTGCAGGTGCTGGTAGCCATCGTCGTGTTGCTGCCGCTGTTCCTGCTGTCGGACAAGACTGGCCTGAACAGCCGCAACGTCGGCCTGGTGCTGTACGCCTGCGTGCTGGCCTCGATGATCGCGCCCCTGGTGTGGATGCAGGCCGTGCACCGCCTGGGGCCCAGCCGCACCACGCTGTTCTTCAACCTGCTGCCGCTGGTCACTGCACTGATCGCCGCCGTGGTGCTCGACGAGCAGCTGGCCCGCTATCACCTGGTCGGCGGCCTGCTGACCCTGGCGGGCGTGGTGCTGGCCGAGCGCTGGACCACACCGATCCGTCGCTAGAGCCCTGCCGCCTTGAGCCGGGCGGCATGTTCGGTGAACAGCCGCACCGGTTCGGCACCCTTGCCCACCGCACCAAGCGACTGGTTGACGATATCCAGGTGGTCGAGCGGGTAATCGTCGCCGATCACCTGCCCCAGGTGCGAACTGAAGCGCCCGACCATTCCGTCGCAATAGCCCTTTTCCTTGACAAAGCTGCGCGCGAACAGGCGGCAGAAGTGGCTGCTGCCGTCGAAACGGTTGCGCCGCTGGTCGGTCAGGCCGGGCTGCAAGGTGCCGGACCAGGAGTAATAACGCACGCCATCGACCTCATAGGCCCCCTCCCCGCCCCAGGTGTCTGGCAACCCCTGTGGATAAGCCTGGTTGAACAGCGCCACACCTGCACTGGTCAGTGACTGGTGCGAGGCATGTACATCCACCGGCAACGGGTCACGGCGCCAGCCGGTTTCCAGCCACACCAGCAGCACGGCCAAGCCATGCAGCACGGCCTTCAGGATGCGCCCCTGCGGGGAATCGCCCGGTGCCGTGCGTTCCAGGTAGTCGGCCAGTTCCGAGCCATGGTTGGGCCCCGCCACCGAAGTGACCGAAGCCACCCGCCCAGGCCGCCTGGCAGCCGCGTAGCGCGCGCTCAGGGCGCCCTGGCTGTGGCCGATGAGGTTGACCTTTTCCGCTCCGGTACGCAGGCAGATGTCTTCGATGATCGCCAGCAACTGCTCGCCGCGCACCTCGCTGGAATGCAGTGGCGAAACCTGCACCGGGAACACCTGCGCCCCGCCCTGGCGCAGGGCCGGCACGATGCCGAACCAGTAGGGGTAGAGCACTACCCGGACAAAACCGAGCATGCCCGGCACCAGCACCAACGGGTATCGCGTGGCCAATTCCTGCTGCATTGCCCCAGCCCCTTTCCGTGGACGACCGGCCAACACTACAGCGGCCTTGATGACCATCGCAATCGAACTCCCGGCGCGCGCTGCGGTTCCAAACCACACAGACCCTTTGCAAGGAGCGGGACCATGTACAAGCAGACCCTGGCAATCCTTCTGGCAAGCGCCACCCTCGTCGCCTGCGGCAGCCGCCCGGAAAACCCGGTGGACTACGTCACCTACCGCGACGAACCGCTGGTCAAGCAGGTGGAAAAAGGCATGACCATGCAGAAAGTCATCGCCATCGGCGGCAGTCCGTCCAACGTCATCGACCTCCCCCATGGCGGCACCTGCAACGACTACATCCTCAACCACGATGGCCACCAGCAGCCCTACTACGTGCGCTTCGACGCCACCGGCCATGTCGACGCCAAGGGCTTCAAGACTTGCAAACAACGCGAAGAAGACAGCGACGCCGTCCACGGCGCCTAAGCCTTCCAGGCCATATCCATGACCACCCTGATGTTCCAGGAGATGAACATGAATGCGAATGAACTGACCGATGTACAAACCCTGCGCGAACGTGCCCGTCAGCATGTCGAGCAAGGTGCGGTGACCGAGGGTTACGATGCTGATCGCCAACAGATCCTGCGCCTGCTCAATGATTCACTGGCGACCGAACTGGTCTGCGTGCTGCGCTACAAGCGTCACTACTTCATGGCCAGCGGCATCAAGGCCAGCGTGGCTGCCGATGAATTCCTCGAGCATGCCAATCAGGAAGCCGAGCACGCCGACAAGCTTGCCGAACGGATCGTGCAGTTAGGTGGAGAGCCGGATTTCAACCCGGACAACCTGAGCAAGAGGTCCCATGCCCAATATGTGGCGGGCACTTCATTGAAAGAGATGGTGCTGGAAGACCTGGTGGCGGAGCGGATCGCCATCGATAGCTATCGCGAGATCATTCGGTACATTGGGGATAAAGATCCGACTACGCGGCGGATTTTTGAAGACATCCTCGCGCAGGAAGAAGAGCACGCGGACGATATGTCCGACCTGTTGCAAGGCTTGTAATTGCTGGGGGCGCTTTGCGCCCCATCGCGACACAAGGCCGCTCCTACAGAGGGATCGCGTCTCGGCAGATTTGCGCGATTCCCTGTAGGAGCGGCCTTGTGTCGCGATGGGCCGCGAAGCGGCCCCCTGCTATTTCCGCTCTTTCACCACCGCCGGCGCCTTGCCCGCCTTCATCTGCTGCAACAGCGGCGTGCACTGGTTGGGATCATCCCCGCTGCTAGGCGCAATCAGCGCCAGCAACCCCGCCGCCGGCCCGGCAACCACGCCCAACGCCACCATTCCCGCTCCGCGCAATGCCAGCGGCACCGCCTGCACCCCGGCACTGGGCTTGGCGAACGGCCCGCGCACATACAGCGGCGAACGCAGCGAGAACAGCCGCAACCCTTTCGATTCGGGGGTAATTTTCAGGTCCAGCTGCTCCGTGGCGAAATTGGCCGTGCCGTTGATGTAGATGATCGCGTTCTCGGTATCGAAGATGAACAGGCGCGTGGTCGCCAGGCCATCCTTGATACCCACGTCAGCCGCCGCGCAGTTGATCTTCACATCCTCATCGCCAAACAGCTTGCCGACCACATAGTTACCCACGTTCAACCCGGCAATCTCCATCAGGCTGCGGCTGATGGCACCATCGTTGATCAGCATGCGCAGGTCGCCATTGGCCGTGCCCAGCAAGGCGGCCACCGAGTTGCCCCGGCCAGTGATATCGGCATCGCCATTCAACTCACCGAAGCTGGTCTGCATCGGCGCAAAGGAGGGGAACAACTGCTTGAGCTTGAAGCCCCGCGCCGTCAGCCGGGCACGCCCCTGCAACGGTACGTTGCGGCCATCCAGGCGAATCCTGGAAGCCAGGTTGCCGCCAGCCACGCCAAAACGCAGGGGCTCCAGGCGCAGCAGGCCGTCCTCCAGTATCACGTGGGCCGACAGGTCGTTGAACGGCAGTTGCGCGCTGTGCACGATGCGCTTGCCGGCGAAGGTGACGTCGGCGTCCATCGTGCGCCAGCGCTCGGTGCGGAACTCTTCCACCGGCAGCACCTTGCCCGCCGGCTGTTTGCTGGCACCCCCACGGGCCTTCTGCTCGGCGTTGGAGTCGGCGCCGATCAGCGGCGCCAGGTCCTTGAACAGCAACTGGTTGGACACCAGGTTGCCGGACAGCTTGGGCCGTGGCTGGCTGGCAACGAAGGCCAGGTCGCCGTGGATATCGCTGTCACCGATCTTGCCGTTGAAGCCCTGGTAGTTGAAGGTCGCCCCTTGCGCCGCGTGCAGGTTGGCGCTGAGGTGGCCGTCGGTGGAGTAGGCCGGGGTGTCGGGCAAGGTTACGCCGGTCAGCGGGTAGAGGTTGCCCAGGCTGGCCCCGGACAGGCGCAGGCGCAGGTCGAGGGCGCCGAGGTTGCGCGGGTCGGTCAGGGTGCCGGCAAGCACCACATGGGTGTCGGCGATGCGCACGTCAGCCTGCAGCGGGAACGGCTGGCTGGCGTCCTGCAGGGCCAGCAGGCCGCCGATCTTGCCGGTACCGGAGACCGGCTGGCCTTTGTAACGGCCCTGGGCCTTGAGCCCGAAGGCGTAGTCCTGCGCGGCACCGGCCTTCTCGGCGCTGGCCTTGCCGACGATGTCGCTGAACGGGACAGGCTTGCCCAGCGGGTCGATCTGCACCTTCATGCTGGTTTTCAGGGTTTGGTCATCGAAGCTGACATTGCCCTGGTCGAAGCCGATGGCGCCAATGTCCAGCTGCCATTTGGAAGGCTCTGCGTTTTCATCCTTGGGGCCGAAGTCGAAGGCCCAGTTGGCGCGGCCATCGGCCAGGCGGGTGAGGCTGGCTGTGGGCTTGGTCAGGTCGATGCGCGGGATGCTGATCTGCTGGAACAGCAGCGGCAGCGGCGCCAGGCGGAACGCCACGCGCTCCAGGCCGACCATCTTCGGTTCCTTGAACCACTCGGGGTTGCCCAGGGTCAGGTCTTCGGCAATGAAGTGCGGCCAGGGCACCCAGGCACGCCAGCCCCCCTCTTCTGGTTCGGTGCGCCAGTCCACGGCAAGGTTGCCATTGATCGCGAAGGGCCGCTGCAGGGCCTCGGAGACTTTCTCGTTGAGCAGGGGCTTGACGCGGTTCCAGTCGAAGGTGGCAATCACCACCACCAGGATCGCCAGCAGGGTCAGCAGGCTGGTGAAGGTCCAGACGAGGATTCTGGCGGGACGCGTCATTGCGTGATTCTCCTTGCGGTATGGCACAGAACAGGTGCAGCGGTGGCACTCAATATCTCGGACTGATGAAAACCCGTGGGGTTTTATCGATGGCGCCATGATAGCGAAGTTTTTCCTGGCCTTTTGCTCAGCAAATCGTCGCGCCAGACCGTGCGTGTTACCTGCAAAAAGCACCATCAAATTGCCATCTAACGGCCTGTAAAGTGCTTTCTAGAGCAGTTTCAAATCTCTATCAATACGGTCGATTGTTACCATTACCCGTATGAACTTCTCTCTGGCGTTACGCGGCGTAGCATTGGCTCCGTACCCACTTTCCAGCCCCCGAGAGGAGCACCGAAATCATGAAACGCCATCTGCTGACCCTGACCCTGTCCATCCTGGCTGCCAACGCTTTTGCCCTGCCAGCCGACGAGCAACACCTGACCGCCGAATCACGCTCCAGCGCTGCTGAAATCGCCCAGCCGCTGAAGACCGTTGCTGAAGGTGGTGCTGATCGCCTGATCGAACGTAGTGCCCGCGTTGCCGAAGGTGGCTCCGATCGCCTGATCGAACGTAGTGGCCGCGTTGCCGAAGGTGGCTCCGATCGCCTGATCGAACGTACTGGCCGCGTTGCCGAGGGTGGCTCCGATCGCCTGATCGAACGTACTGGCCGCGTTGCCGAAGGTGGCTCCGATCGCCTGATCGAACGTACTGGCCGCGTTGCCGAAGGTGGCTCCGATCGCCTGATCGAACGTACTGGCCGCGTTGCCGAGGGTGGTTCCGATCGCCTGATCGAACGTACTGGCCGCGTTGCCGAGGGTGGTTCCGATCGCCTGATCGAACGTACTGGCCGTGTTGCCGAGGGTGGTTCCGATCGCCTGGTTGAAATCAGCCGTGTGAGCTGATCGCCATGACCGAAAAGAACAATCTATGTCACAACGCCAGCTCCCCTCCAGGCCCGGTCCATTGACCGGGCTTTGTTTTTTTCACTAGAGTGCCCTGCCTTACCGCCATAGAAACCCGCACCATGCTGCCGCGCGCCGAACAGAAGCTACAGACCCGCCAGGCCCTACTCGATGCTGCCTGCCAGCTCATGGAGAGTGGCCGTGGTTTCGGCAGTATCAGCCTGCGCGAAGTGGCAAAGACGGCCGGCATCGTACCCACCGGCTTCTACCGGCATTTTTCCGACATGGACGCCCTGGGCCTGGCCCTGGTTGCCGAGGTCGACACTACCTTCCGCCAGACCATCCGCCTGGTGCGCCAGAACGAATTCGAACTGGGCGGCATCACCGACGCCTCGGTGCGCATCTTTCTCGATGTGGTCGCCGCCCACCGTGCGCAGTTCCTGTTCCTCGCCCGTGAGCAGTACGGCGGTTCACAGGCCGTACGCCAGGCCATTGCCCGCTTGCGCCAGGACATCAGCGACGACCTGGCCACCGACCTGGCGCGGATGAAGCGCTGGCAGCACCTGGACAGCGCCGCGCTGGCGGTGATGGCCGACCTGGTGGTGAAAACCGTGTTCGCCACCCTGCCAGAGCTTATCGACAGCCCCGAAGCGGGTTATCCACAGGTGTTGACGCCCCAGGAAAAGATCACCCAGCAGTTGCGCTTCATCTTCGTGGGGGCGCGGCATTGGCAGGGGCTCGGCAACCCGAGCTGATCGGTAGCCTGTACTGGCCTCTTCGCGGGCATGCCCGCTCCCACAGGTACCCCACATTGCTCGAGCCTGTGGTGATCCTGTGGGAGCGGGCGTGCCCGCGAAGAGGCTGGCACAGGCTACCCACAACCCAGTTCTGCTACCATGGCGCCCTGCCCGACAGCGACGAGCGCCGAAATGTCCGACCCCCGCCCCACCCTGCCCGAACTGGCCCGCTTCAACCAGCACTTCGCCGAACGCATCGTGCCGTTGTGGCAAGGCCCGGGCTGGAACGCCGACATGGCCCTGCCTTACGAGGCACTGGATGCCCAGCACCAGCCATTGCCGGTGCAGCGCTACCGGGCCATGGCCTGCGCAAGGCAGCTTTACCTGTTCAGCAGCCGCATCGGGCAACCGGGTGCAGCCGAGCGTGCGGCCGCCTTGTTCCGCTCGCTGCAGAAGCACTTCCACGACGCCGAACACGGCGGCTGGTTCTATAGCATCGACGCCCAGGGCAAACCGCTGGACCGACGCAAGGACCTCTACACCCACGCGTTCATCGTCTTCGCCTGTGCGCACTACTGGGGCAAGGTGCGTGAAAACCTGGTGGAGTCCACGCTGAACGCCGCGCTGGACATCATCGACCAGCAGTTCGCCCGCGACGACGGCCTGTACGAAGCCAGCCTCGCTGAAGACTGGGCAGACCTTGGCAGCGGCCCGCTGCAAAACCCGCAGATGCACCTGGCCGAAGCCTTCCTGCAGGTGCTGGCGGTGCGTGACGACAAGCATGCCCAGCAGTCGTTGCTGCACCTGTGCGACGCGCTGCAGGAACACTTCATCGACCCCGCCCACGGCCTGATGCTGGAAAAGCCACGCGGCACTGTGGATAACTGGTTCGAGCCGGGGCACCAGTTCGAGTGGTTCTACCTCCTGCATACCTCGCCACTGCTGCGAGATACGCCGCTGCATGCGTCCATCGACCGGGCTTTCGGCTACGCCGAGCAATACGGGGTGAAGGATGCCGCTGTGCTGGCGATGCTGGATGTGGATGGCCGGGTGCTCGACGCCACCCAGCGGATCTGGGCACAGGCGGAATACCTGCGGGCGCTGGTGTTGCGGACAGGGGGCGAGAGCAAGCTTGCCGGGCAGTTGCAGGCTCTGGAAACGCGGTTCCTGCGTGAGGCGGGCTGGTATGAGTGCCGGGATGGGCAAGGCAGTGTCAGCCGGCATGATATGCCTTCGACTACTCCCTACCACTTGGCGACTTGCCTGGAAGGGTTGCAGCGCCTGGGCTGACGCTTTCGCAGCACAAGGCTGCTCCTACAGGGAAAGCGGCGCACCTGAAACCAGTGCCAATCCTGTAGGAGCAGCCTTGTGCTGCGAATGGGCCGCAAAGCGGCCCCGCCTTTTGATCAGGCCTTGGCCGACCGGTCGATCGAGAACCCTGCCCAGTCCTGGCTCACCGGCATCAGCTCGAGGCTGTTGATATTGATATGCGCCGGCTGGTTGAGGATCCAGAAGATGGTCTCGGCAATGTCCTGCGGCTGGATCGGCTCGGCACCGGCGTAGGTGGCGTCGTATTTGGCCTGGTCACCGCCAAAGCGCACCAGCGAGAACTCGCTCTCGCACAGGCCCGGCTCGATATTGCTCACGCGCACGCCCGTACCCCGCAGGTCGCAGCGCAGGCTCAACGAGAACTGGCCGACGAAGGCCTTGGTGCCGCCATACACGTTGCTGCCTGGGTACGGGTAGTTGCCCGCCACTGAACCTACGTTGAGGATCGACGCCCCACGGCCATGGGCGATCAGCCGTGGCAGCAACAAGCGGGTGGTGTACATCAGGCCCTTGATGTTGGTGTCGACCATGGTTTCCCAGTCGTCCAGGCTGCAGTTCTGCGCCGCGTCCACACCCAGCGCCAGGCCTGCGTTGTTGACCAGGCCGCGCAACTTGTCGAAGCCAGCTGGCAAGTTGGCGATGGCCTGCTCCATGGCTTTGCGGTCACGCACGTCGAGTACCAGGCCGTGTACTTCGGTCTTGGCCGACAATTCGGCGCACAGGGCGTCCAGGCGCTCCTTGCGGCGGCCAGTGAGCACCAGCTTCCAACCAGCTTCGGCAAAACGGCGGGCAGTGGCCTCACCAAAACCGGAAGTCGCGCCAGTGATGAATACGGTGGACGTCATGCTCTGTTCCTCACGGTGGATTGTCATCGGCAGTCTTGCAGCATGCCCGCGCCGCGTGCTTGCAGCAACCCGCCCGGGATACTGTTCATTTTTTGATCATATGTGGCAAACCCTTACAGCAGACGGCTCGGCACCAGCTATGCGCACGTTATCCACAAGGCTTTCCCCACGGATTGGGGGCAACTTGTCCACGGTACGGAACCCTTTCAGCGACTTATGGTCGGTGGATATCTTTTCGGTGATGGCGCAAGGCTTTCAAGCATGCCGTCTGCAGCGGTCTGTCCAAGGCTTTTTCACAGGGTTATCCACAGGCTTTTCGCAACGCCTGGAATGAATGCAGGGCTTTGAAAAACCTTGGAAAATAATCCACAAGGTGCAATTGATCAAAAAACGATAATGACTCTGCAGGGCTTGGTATCAAAGGGTTTGAGCGAGATGCCACCATGTTTTCCACAGGCGGTTCCACATTAACCGTGGAAAAGATCGGGCCTGTGGAAACAAGGGCTTGCGAAGGGATGCTGGAGTGTATGGAGGCAGGCCCGCTACAAGTTGTCCACATTTGGAATCGGGCTGCTTTGCAGCCCATCGCGACACAAGGCCGCTCCTACAAGGGGCCGCGATACCACATGAAATCGCAGATTGCCTGTAGGAGCGGCCTTGTGTCGCGATGGGCCGCAAAGCGGCCCCCGAATGCAACTCAATGCCCGCCGAGATAGGCGTTGCGCACTTCTTCGTTGACCAACAGCTCCTGACCCGTCCCGCTCATGCGAATCTGCCCGTTGACCATCACATAAGCCCGGTCCGACAGTTTCAGCGCATGGTTGGCGTTCTGCTCCACCAGGAAGATGGTCATCCCAGTCTTGGCCAATTCACGTAAGGTCGAGAAGATCTGTTTGACCACGATCGGCGCCAGCCCCAGCGATGGCTCATCCAGCAGCAACAACTTCGGCCGGCTCATCAGCGCGCGGGCAATTGCCAGCATCTGCTGCTCGCCACCAGACATGGTCATGGCCCTCTGGTTACGCCGCTCTTTCAAGCGCGGGAACAGCTCGTACATGCGCTGCATGTCTTCGTCGGCATGCTTGTCACCGATGGGGATGGTACCCATCATCAGGTTCTCCTCGACCGTCATGTCGGGGAACACCCGGCGCCCTTCCGGCGACTGGGCGATGCCGTTGGAGGCAATGTAATGCGACGACTTGCGAGTGATGTCGGTGCCGCGGTACACGATATGCCCCGACGCCGCCCGCGGCTGGCCGAAGATCGACATCAGCAGGGTCGACTTGCCAGCGCCGTTGGCGCCGATCAGGCTGACCGTCTCACCTTCATTGATGTGCATCGAGACTTTCTTCAGCGCCTGGATAGGGCCGTAGAACACGTCCAGGTCCTTCAATTCCAGAATGGGTGCACTCATACCAGTTCCTCTTCATCTGCACCCAGGTAGGCGGCGATCACCGTCGGGTTGTGGCGGATATCCTGCGGCGCGCCTTCGGCAATCACGTTGCCGTGGTCGAGCACCACGATATGATCGGAAATGCTCATGACCATGCCCATGTCGTGTTCGATCAGCACCACGGTAATGTCGTGCTCGTCGCGCAGCACGCGGATCATGCGGCTGAGGGCCTCGGTTTCCTGTGGGTTCAGGCCAGCCGCCGGTTCGTCCAGGCAGATGATCTTCGGCCGCGTGCACATGGCCCGGGCGATTTCCAGGCGGCGCTGCTGGCCGTACGACAACTCGCCAGCCAGGCGGTTGGCGCAATCGACCAGGTCGACCACTTCCAGCCAGTAGAACGCGTGGTCCAGCGCGTCGCTCTCGGCCTTGCGGTAGGCCTTGGTGTTGAGTACCCCGGCCAGCAGGTTGCGGTTGACCCACATGTGCTGCGCCACCAGCAGGTTCTCCACCACCGACATTTCCTTGAACAGGCGAATGTTCTGGAAGGTGCGTGCCAGGCCGGCGCGGTTGACCAGGTGGGTACCGCCGAACATCTTGTAGTACATGCGGTTGGCGAAGCGCGCCGGGGAGACGAAGTCTGCCGCCTGGAAGCGCTCGCCGAGCAGCTGGATGACGTTGGTGTGGCTACCGCGCACGTTCAGCTCGATGCGCCCGCCACTGGCCTTGTAGAACCCGGTCAGGCAGTTGAACACGGTGGTCTTGCCCGCACCGTTGGGGCCGATCAGGGCGAAGATCTGGTTGCGCCGGACCTTCAGGCTGACATCGCTGAGCGCCTTGATGCCGCCAAACTGCATCATCAGGTTGTCGACCGAGAGAATGATATCGTCGCTCATGGCGCCACTCCTTTACGCGGGGTCACACCGGTACGGCTGATGCGGATCAGCCCACGCGGTCGCCAGATCATCATCAGCACCATCAACACACCGAACAGCAGCACGCGGTATTCGGAGAAGCTGCGCAGCAGCTCGGGTGCCACGGTCAGCACGAAGGCGGCAATCACCACGCCTACGGTCGAGCCCATACCACCGAGCACGACGATGGCCAGGATCAGCGCCGACTCGAAGAAGGTGAACGACGACGGGTTGACGAAGCCCTGGTAGGTGGCAAAGAACACCCCGGCCAAGCCGGCGGTGGAGGCACCCAGGGTAAACGCCGAGAGCTTGACCAGTACGTGGTTCAGGCCCATCGAGCGGCAGGCGATCTCGTCTTCGCGTAGCGCTTCCCAGGCACGGCCGACCGGCATGCGGGTCAGGCGATGCTTGATGTAGAGCACTGCAAGCACGACGATGAACAGCACCGCGTAGATGAACACGAACTTGAGGTTGGCGTTGTAATCGAAGCCGAAGAACTCGTGGATAGGTACCCCACCGTCCTTGGCCCTACGGCCGAACTCCAGGCCGAAGAAGGTCGGCGCCGGTGCCGGCATGCCGTTGGGGCCGCCGGTGAACGACAACCAGTTGTTCAGCACCAGGCGGATGATCTCGCCGAAGCCCAGGGTCACGATCGCCAGGTAGTCGCCGTGCATCCGCAACACCGGGAAACCGAGTATGCACCCCGCCAGCGCCGCAGCTATGGCCGCCAGTGGCAGCACGCTCCAGAAGCCCAGGCCAAGGTACTGATAACCCAGCGCCAGGCCATATGCGCCGATGGCATAAAACGCCACATAGCCCAGGTCGAGCAGGCCGGCCAGGCCGACCACGATGTTCAGCCCCAGGCCCAGCAGCACGTAGATCAGGCCGAGGATGACGACGGTCAGCAGGTACTTGTTGGCGAAGATCGGGAAGACAATGGCGATCACCACCAGCGCCGGGATGATATAGCGCAGCCGCGATACGTAGTTCGGCGCGCGCACATGCACTCCCGAGCCACCGCTTTCGAAGCCCTGGAGCATGCGCGAGCCGGCGGCCGTCTGCAGGTACAGGCTGAGCAGGAAGCGCCCCAGCATCACCCCGCCAACCAGCCAGGCCACACGCCGCGGCTCGGCGTTGAAGGTGTAGCCGTCGAGCACCACGCCAACGACAGGACCGAACACGATGAGTGCCAGCAGGCCGGCGACGATGGTCTCCAGCAGGCTGCGTTTGATATCGAAACTTTTGGTTTCAGGAACAGAGGCAGTTTTGGCAATGGACATGTTCACACCTTAGCCACGAGCGGGCGACCCAGCAGGCCTTGTGGGCGGAAGATAAGGATCATCACTAGCAGCGAGAAGCTGAACACGTCCTTGTAGTCGGAGTTGATCAGGCCGGAGAACAGCGACTCGGAAATGCCCAGGATGATCCCGCCGAGCATGGCGCCTGGCAGCGAGCCGATACCGCCGAGCACCGCGGCGGTAAACGCCTTGATGCCGATGATGAAGCCGGCGTAGAAGTCGAAGGTGCCGTAGTTCATGGTGATCAGCACGCCGGCCAGGGCAGCCATAACCGCACCGATGACGAACACGTAGGAAATCACCCGGTCGGTGTTGATGCCCAGGATCGAGGCCATCTTGCGGTCTTGCTGGGTGGCACGGCACATGCGGCCGAGCTTGGTGTACTTGATCACATAGGTGAGCAGGCCCATGCCAACGAAGGCTGCCACCAGGATGAAGATCTTGGTGTAGGTAAGTTGCACGAAGCCGGTGCCCACTTCGACACGCCAGGCGCCTTCCAGCAGGGTTGGCACGCCTTGCTGGCGGGCGCCCTGGCTGATCTGCGCGTAGTTCTGCAGGATCAGCGAGATGCCGATGGCACTGATCAGAGGTGCCAGGCGGGTGGAGTTGCGCAGGGGTTTGTAGGCGATGCGTTCGATGGTGAAGCCGTACACGCCGGTGACGACGATGGTGAACAACAGGGTGCCCAGCATCAACAGGGGGAACGACTCGATACCGAAATAAGCCAGCAATGCCAGGCTGATCGCCGCGAGGTACGCGGAAATCATGTACACCTCGCCGTGCGCGAAGTTGATCATGCCGATGATGCCATAGACCATTGTGTAGCCGATGGCGATCAGGCCATAGACCGACCCGAGGGTCAGGCCGTTGACCAGTTGCTGCAGGAAAATACCATCCATAACGCAATCTCACCTGATTGAGATTGCACGAGCGCCGACCACGGCGGGCCTGGAACAGGCGGCCCTCGCAGCGCAGTACTGTGCAGATCTACGGATAAAGACAGGTACCGCGGGGCTTTGGCCCGGGGGCTGACGCGCCCGGGCCGTGGGCCGTTGTTATTTTTGTTTTTCCAGCTGGTGGTACTTGCCTTGGGCATCCCACTGGTAGACCACGTAGTCGGACACGGTCAGGTCACCCTTCGAGTCCCACTTTTTCTCGCCCATGACGGTCTGCACCGGGTTGGCCTTGAGCCACTTGGCAGCGTCCTCGCCCTTGTTCGACTTGGCGCCGTTGAACGCGGCAGCCAGGGCCTGCAGCGAGGCATAGGCGTACAGGGTGTAGCCTTCAGGTTCGGTACCGGCCTTGCGGAACTCCTCCACTACCGCCTTGCTGTCCGGGAGCAGGCGCGGGTCGGCGCCGAAGGTCATGTACACGCCATCGACGTATTGCGCGCCGCCAGCGGTGGACACCAGTTCGTCGGTGACGATGCCGTCATCGGACATGAACTTGACGTCCTTCAGGCCCTGCTCGCGCAACTGGCGTACCAGCGGGCCGGCTTCCGGGTGCAGGCCGCCGAAGTAGACAACGTCGGCACCGGTGGAACGGATCTTGGTGACCACGGCACTGAAGTCCTTCTCGCCGCGGGTCAGGCCTTCGTACAGCACCGGCTTGACGCCGCGTTTTTCCAGCTGTGCCTTGGTCGCGTCGGCCAGGCCTTGGCCGTAGGTGTCCTTGTCGTGCAACACCGCGACTTTCTTGCCCTTGAGAACGTCGACGATGTAATCGCCGGCGACGATGCCCTGCTGGTCGTCACGGCCGCACATGCGGAACATGGCGCCCAGGCCGCGCTCGGTAACCTGTGGGTTGGTGGAGCCCGGGGTGATGGCGATGACGCCAGCCTCGTCATACACCTCGGAGGCCGGGATGGTGTTGGAAGAACAGAAGTGGCCTACCACGCCGATCACCTTGTCCTGGTCGACCAGGCGGTTGGCCACGGCCACGGCCTGTTTCGGCTCGCAGGCGTCATCGCCCTTGACCAGCACGATTTTCTCGCCATTCACGCCACCGGCGGCGTTGATCTTGTCGGCCGCTGCCTGCGCACCTTTCATGTACTGCTCGCCAAACGCTGCGTTAGCCCCGGTCATCGGGCCCGCTACACCGATCTTGACGTCGGCCTGAACATACGAAGAAACACCCAGTGCCGTAGCTACGGCCAGAGCCAGGAAACCTTTCTTGTAAAACGTCTGCGACATGAGGTGGTGCTCCTAGAGTTTTTTTGGTTGGCACTACAACTTCTCAGCCCTGTGCTCAGAGCAAGGGCCGTGCCATAGGTTTTGTCTTCCGGCAAAACACACTGCGCAGGTTGCCTGCAGGCGACCGACGGCCTTTTCTTTATTGAGCGTGCAACCGTCTGCCACGCGGCAGGCGCCACCAGACGTACAGACAAGGAGCAACCGTCGAGTGCCATCATTGCAACCCTGGCAAGTGTTTACGTGCAACCACCCTGTAACAGCGGACGTCACCGAACTGCACACAGCTGGTGCGCGACTGCTACAGGCGGCACCGTTTCAAGGCTAGCTGGTGCACAAAAAAACACCTCTGTTTTGGCAGTTCCGGCCCTATCGCCGGCAAGCCAGCTCCTACAGGAACACTGCAAATTCCGGCCCTGTGGGTTACTTGTGGGCGCTGGCTTGCCGTCAATAAGGCCGTAACAGGCACAACAAGGCCAAAAAGGCTGGCACAATGTCCGCCATTCGCCGCTTCCGGAGCCCCATTGATGAGCGAGAGCGCATTCGCCGAGCGCATCGTGCACAACCTGCTCGACACCGACTTCTACAAACTCACCATGATGCAGGGCGTGCTGCACAACTACCCGGATGCCGACGTCGAATGGGAATTCCGCTGTCGCAACGGCGAGGACCTGCGCCCATACCTCGGCGAGATCCGCAACCAGCTAGAACTGCTCAGCGACCTCACCCTGGATGATGGCCAGCTGGCCTTTCTCGAACGCATCAGCTTTCTCAAGCCAGATTTCCTGCGCTTTCTGCGCCTGTTCCGCTTCAACCTGCGCTACGTACGCCTGGGGATAGAAAACGACCAGCTGTTCCTGCGCCTGAAAGGTCCATGGCTGCATGTGATCCTGTTCGAAGTGCCGCTGCTGGCGATCATCAGCGAAGTGCGCAACCGCCACCTGCACCCGCGCATGCGCCTGGCCGAGGCCCGCGACCAGCTATACCGCAAGTTCGACTGGCTGTGCGCGCATGCCAACGAAGAT
Source organism: Pseudomonas sp. 13159349 (assembly GCF_013305685.1). NCBI lineage: Bacteria > Pseudomonadati > Pseudomonadota > Gammaproteobacteria > Pseudomonadales > Pseudomonadaceae > Pseudomonas > Pseudomonas sp. 13159349. The sequence goes on from NZ_CP045553.1 coordinate 5,330,594, forward strand.
GAACTGGCCGAACTGCAGGTGGCCGACTTCGGCACCCGCCGGCGCTTTTCCAGCCGCGTGCAGGAAGAAGTGGTGCGCGTGCTGCGCGACGATTTCCCGGGCCGCTTCGTCGGTACCAGCAACGTCGACCTGGCATGGAAACTGGATATCAAGCCGCTGGGTACCATGGCTCATGAATGGATCATGGCCCACCAGCAACTCGGCCCGCGACTGATCGACAGCCAGATCGCCGCGCTGGACTGCTGGGTGCGCGAGTACCGCGGCCTGCTCGGTATCGCCCTGACCGACTGCATCACCATGGATGCCTTCCTTGGCGATTTCGACCTGTACTTCGCCAAGCTGTTCGACGGCCTGCGCCACGACTCGGGCGAACCGGTGGCCTGGGCGGAAAAAGCCATTGCCCATTACCAGAAACTGGGTATCGACCCGATGACCAAGACCCTGGTGTTTTCCGACGGCCTCAACCTGACCCGCTCGCTGGAAATCTTCCGAGCCCTGCGCGGTCGCATCAACGTCAGCTTTGGCATCGGCACCAACCTGACTTGTGACATCCCGGGTGTGGCCCCGATGAGCATCGTGCTTAAAATGACCGACTGCAACGGCGCACCGGTAGCCAAGATCTCGGACGAAGCCGCCAAGACCCAATGCCGCGACGAGAACTTCGTCGCCTACATGCGCCATGTATTCAAAGTCCCCAGCAAGGAGTAACCCATGCAAGCGGTTCAGCAAGAGATTGCCCAGGCGCTGAAGGTACAGCCGCCGTTCGCCGACGCCGCCGCGCTCGAGGCCGAAGTCGCCCGGCGCGTGGCGTTCATCAAGGATTGCCTGGCCAACGCCCGGCTCAAGACCCTGGTGCTGGGCATCAGCGGCGGCGTCGACTCACTGACCGCCGCCCTGCTCGCTCAGCGCGCCATCAACGAGCTGCGCGCCGAAACCGGTGACAAGGCCTACACCTTCATCGCCGTACGCCTGCCGTACCAGGTCCAGCATGACGAGCATGACGCCCAGGCGTGCCTGGAAGTGATCAAGGCCGACGAAGTGCACACCGTGGATATCGCCCCGGCAGTACGGGCGCTTGCGGCTGAAGTGGTGGAGTTGAAGAACGGCTCGCCGACGCTGGTGGACTTCGTGGTCGGCAACGTCAAGGCACGCACCCGCATGGTCGCCCAGTACACCATCGCCGGTGCCCGCGCAGGCCTGGTGATCGGCACCGACCACGCCGCCGAGGCAGTGATGGGCTTCTTTACCAAGTTCGGTGATGGTGCCTGCGACCTGGCGCCGCTGAGCGGGCTGGTGAAGAACCAGGTGCGGGCGATTGCGCGCAGCTTCGGTGCGCCGGAGTCACTGGTGGAGAAGGTGCCGACTGCGGACCTGGAAGACCTGGCACCGGGCAAGCCGGACGAAGCCTCCCATGGCGTGACCTACCAGCAGATCGATGCCTTCCTGCATGGGCAGCCGGTTGACCAGGAAGCGTTCGATATCATCGTCGCTACCTACCGCAAGACCCAGCACAAGCGCGAACTGCCGTTCGCCCCTTGATCAGGCTGTAGAAAGACCTGTGGGAGCGGGTTCATCGGGGCGCCGAACCCGCTCCCACAGGGTTCACCGTCAGCCTTTGATTACTTGACGACGACCTTGCCCTTCATCATCGAGATGTGGCCCGGGAAGGTGCAGAAGAAGCTGTAGTCGCCACCGGCTTCCAGCTTGGTAGCATCGAACTTCACCTCGGTCTCCTTCTCAGGAGCACCAATCATCTTGGTGTGGGCGATGATCGCGGCGTTGTCAGCCTTGATGTAGTCCTTTTCCAGACCCTGGCTCATGCCTTCGGTGGCAATGCCCTGCATATCGGCAGTCTTGCTGATCACCAGGTTGTGGCCCATGACGTTCTTCGGCAGGTTACCGGAGTGGGTCAGTTTGACGGTGAATTCCTTGCAGCTCTTGTCGACGGTGATTTCCTTGGTGTTGTAGGACATCTGGTCGGTGGAGTCGACAGTCACCGAGCACTCGGCTGCGAAGACAGAAGCGCTGGCGAGGGTCAGCAGGGATACCGCTACAGCTTTCGCAAACATCATGAATCTCCTTGGCAGGGTTTTATCAATTGCGAGACTGCCTGAAACCGTTCAGCCCCTTGCTGATATGGGTCAAGGGGCTGTCAAGAGGCCAGCCAGTAGAATTGTTCAATGGATTGTATACAACCAATTCAAGGGCACATCATGCCCTTTTATTGGACGATGGGACAACCTCTCATTTAGGAGCAATACGAAATGACCCTTGGTAGCCTGATGAACAGCCTGCTGGCGGCCTACGCCCATGGAGCGACCGGCGCCATCTGCGAATTCTCCCGACCGGAGTGAAACCAGCCTTGGAACTGTAGGACATGGGCCTTACCCTGTCAGCCTGAGTGACTGGAGATGAGCAATGCCCGTACGTTCCGTTTGTGTGTTCTGCGGCGCCAGCATTGGTGCCAACCCCGCTTACCGTGAAGCGGCCATCGCGCTGGGCCAGGCGATAGCCCGTCGCGGCCTGACCCTGGTCTATGGCGGCGGCGCAGTTGGCCTGATGGGCACCGTCGCTGACGCGGCCATGGCGGCCGGTGGCGAAGTGATCGGAATCATCCCCGAGAGCCTGATGAATGCCGAAATCGGCCACAAGGGCCTCAGCCGCCTGGAAGTGGTCGACGGCATGCACGCGCGCAAGGCACGCATGGCCGAACTGAGCGACGCCTTTATCGCCCTGCCCGGTGGGCTGGGTACGCTGGAGGAGTTGTTCGAGGTATGGACCTGGGGGCAATTGGGCTATCACGCCAAGCCGCTGGGGCTACTGGATGTGAACGGTTTCTACGAGAAGCTGGGCGGGTTCCTCGACCATATCGTCGAAGAAGGCTTCGTGCGGCAGCAGCATCGGGCGATGTTGCTGCTGGGGCAGCAGCCCGATGAGCTGCTGGACGGGATGGACAGCTTTGTTGCGCCGGTGGCGCCGAAGTGGGTCGACAAGAAGCCTGACTGAAGCTGAGATTTTTAGGACCGCTTTGCGGTCCATCGCGACACAAGGCCGCTCCTACACCGACCGCGAGCCCCCCGGAATTGTCGGGTTTGCACGGTCATTGTAGGAGCGGCCTTGTGTCGCGATGGGCTGCAAAGCAGCCCCAAGAATCGCCCAGTTAACGCGGGATCACTGGCTGACGCGGCTTCTTGTTGCCTTTGCCACCCTTGGCCGCTTCCTTGCGCTCCTTGGCCGCCTGCTGGTTACGCGCAAACGCTTCGGCCTTGGCTTTTTCACGCTTGTCCCACGGTTTGCTGCCATCACTGCCACGCGGCGGCAGGCCGGTGTGCTGGGTAAGGACCTTCTGCTCCTTGCCCACCTTGTGGCTACCCGCCGGGGTCGAGTTCTTGCGGCGCGCACTCTGGTAGGTATCGGTCTGCGGCTGGTGCAGCGGGATCAGCTGGTGCTTGCCCGGCCCGATCAGGTCGGCACGGCCCATGCGCTGCAGCGCCTCACGCAGCATCGGCCAGCCCTTCGGATCGTGGTAACGCAAGAACGCCTTGTGCAGACGACGCTGCTCCTCGCTCTTGACGATCTCCACACCTTCGCTCTTGTAGGTCACCTTGCGCAGCGGGTTCTTGCCCGAGTGGTACATGGCCGTGGCCGAAGCCATCGGCGACGGGTAAAACGCCTGCACCTGGTCGGCACGGAAGCCGTTGCCCTTCAGCCACAGGGCCAGGTTCATCATGTCTTCGTCGGTGGTGCCTGGGTGGGCGGCGATGAAGTACGGGATCAGATACTGCTCCTTGCCCGCCTCTTTCGAGAACTTCTCGAACATGCGCTTGAAGCGGTCATAGGTGCCAATACCCGGCTTCATCATCTTGTCCAGCGGGCCACGCTCGGTGTGCTCAGGGGCAATCTTCAGGTAACCACCGACATGGTGGGTGACCAGCTCCTTGACGTACTCCGGCGACTCCACCGCCAGGTCATAACGCAGGCCAGAGGCAATCAGGATCTTCTTCACACCCGGCAGGGCACGAGCCTTGCGGTACAGCTCGATCAGCGAGCTGTGGTCGGTGTTGAGGTTTTCGCAGATGCCCGGGAATACGCACGACGGCTTGCGGCAGTGCTTCTCGATGTCATGGCTCTTGCAGGCGATGCGGTACATGTTGGCAGTCGGGCCGCCAAGGTCGGAGACCACGCCGGTGAAGCCCGGCACCTTGTCACGCATCTCTTCGATTTCGTGCAGGATCGACTCGTGCGAGCGGTTCTGGATGATGCGGCCTTCGTGCTCGGTGATCGAGCAGAAGGTGCAGCCACCGAAGCAGCCACGCATGATGTTCACCGAGAAGCGGATCATCTCGTAGGCCGGAATGCGCTCCTTGCCGTAGGCCGGGTGCGGCACACGGGCATAGGGCATGCCGAACACGTAGTCCATTTCCTCGGTGCTCATGGGGATGGGTGGCGGGTTGAACCACACATCCACTTCGCCATGCTTCTGTACCAGGGCGCGGGCGTTGCCCGGGTTGGTCTCCAGGTGCAGCACCCGGTTGGCATGGGCATAGAGTACCGGGTCGTTACGCACCTTTTCGAACGACGGCAGGCGGATCACCGACTTTTCCCGGGTCATGCTCGGGCTGTCGAGAATCTGTACGACCTTGGCTTCGTTCGGGTCCTCCTGGTCGCCCTTGGCCTGCTCGATGGCACAGGCCTGGGTGTCCTGGGTATTCACGTACGGGTTGATGATCTTGTCGACGCGGCCCGGGCGGTCGATGCGGGTCGAATCGATCTCGTACCAGCCCTGAGGCGTGTCGCGACGCACGAAAGCAGTGCCGCGCACATCGGTGATGGTCTCGATCTTCTCGCCGTTGGACAGGCGCTGGGCCACCTCGACCACCGCGCGCTCGGCGTTGCCGAACAGCAGGATGTCGGCGCTGGCGTCGATAAGGATCGAGTGGCGGACCTTGTCCTGCCAGTAGTCGTAGTGGGCGATGCGGCGCAGCGAAGCCTCGATACCGCCCAGTACGATCGGCACGTGCTTGTAGGCTTCCTTGCAGCGCTGGCTGTACACCAGGCTGGCACGGTCCGGACGCTTGCCGGCCAGGCCACCAGGGGTGTAGGCGTCGTCGGAACGGATCTTCTTGTCCGCGGTGTAGCGGTTGATCATCGAGTCCATGTTGCCCGCGGCCACACCGAAGAACAGGTTCGGTTCGCCGAGCTTCATGAAGTCGTCTTTCGACTGCCAGTTCGGCTGGGCGATGATGCCCACGCGGAAGCCCTGGGCCTCCAGCAGGCGGCCGATGATGGCCATGCCGAACGACGGGTGGTCGACGTAGGCATCACCGGTCACAATGATGATGTCGCAGGAATCCCAGCCGAGCAGATCCATCTCCTCCCTGCTCATCGGCAGGAAAGGTGCTGGCCCGAAGCATTCGGCCCAGTACTTGGGATAGTCGTAGAGTGGTTTGGCTGCTTGCATGTCAGTGACCGGTTCTGGTGTGCAGGGAAATCGCGGGCGCGGAATATAGCACAAATTTTGACCAAATCCGACGATGGTTGTCGGATTCATGGCTTGCCGGCGATGAGGCCGGTGGCTTATTCGTCGTCGTCGAAGTTGTACATGCCCGGCGCAAGGTTCTCGAAGCGGGTGTACTTGCCGATGAACGCCAGGCGCACGAAGCCGATGGGGCCGTTACGCTGCTTACCGATGATGATTTCCGCCACGCCCTTGTGCTCGGTCTCAGGGTGGTACACCTCATCGCGGTAGACGAACATGATCACGTCGGCGTCCTGCTCGATCGCACCGGATTCACGCAAGTCAGAGTTCACCGGGCGTTTGTTCGGGCGCTGTTCCAGGGAGCGGTTCAGCTGCGACAGGGCGATGACCGGGCAGTTGAATTCCTTGGCCAAAGCCTTGAGCGAGCGGGAGATCTCGGAAATCTCGTTGGTCCGGTTGTCACCGGCCGAACCCGGGATCTGCATCAGCTGCAGGTAGTCGACCATGATCATGGCGATTTCGCCGTGCTCGCGGGCCAGGCGACGGGTACGCGCGCGCATTTCAGAGGGGCTGATACCGGCAGTATCGTCGATGAAAAGCTTGCGGTCGTTGAGCAGGTTCACAGCCGAGGTCAGGCGCGGCCAGTCATCGTCGTCCAGCTGGCCGGAACGCACCTTGGTCTGGTCGATACGGCCAAGGGACGAGAGCATACGCATGATCAGCGATTCACCTGGCATCTCGAGGGAGAACACCAGTACCGCCTTGTCGGTACGCAGTACGGCGTTTTCCACCAGGTTCATGGCGAAAGTGGTCTTACCCATCGACGGTCGGCCGGCGACGATGATCAGGTCGGCTGGCTGCAGGCCGCTGGTCTTCTCGTCGAGGTCGGTGAAACCGGTCGATACGCCGGTGATGTCACTGTCGGAGTTGAACAGCGTGTCGATGCGGTCGATGGCCATGGTCAACAGTTCGTTGACCCCCACCGGGCCGCCGGTTTTCGGGCGAGCCTCGGCAATCTGGAAGATCTGCCGCTCGGCGTCGTCGAGAATTTCTTCGGCGTTGCGCCCTTGCGGGTTGAACGCGTTGTCGGCGATATCGGTACTGATGCTGATCAGCTGGCGCAGGGTGGCGCGCTCGCGAATGATCGCGGCGTAGGCCTTGATGTTGGCCACCGACGGGGTGTTCTTGGCCAGCTCGGCCAGGTACGCCAACCCACCGACTTGCGAAGAAAGGCCTTCCTTGTCCAACTGCTCGTGCAGGGTCACCACGTCGAATGGCTGGTTGGCGTCGGCCAACTTGTGCACGGCACGGAAGATCAGGCGGTGGTCATGCCGGTAGAAGTCGCCATCCGATACCTGGTCCAGCACCCGCTCCCAGGCGTTGTTGTCCAGCATCAGGCCACCGAGCACGGCCTGCTCGGCCTCGATGGAATGCGGCGGCACCTTCAGGGCTGCGGTTTGCAGGTCAAGCTGTTCGGAAGTGGTGATCTCGTTCATGGCCACGAAAGAATTCTGGAGGATGAAAAAGACAAAGGGCACGGCCTGTCGAAAACAGGACCGTGCCCGATGTTAACCGCCTGCCCCACAAGGAGCCAGACAGTCAGCGCAGCTTAGGCAGCTACGACGACCACGCGTACGGTGGCTTCAACGTCGCTGTGCAGGTGCACGGCTACGTCGTATTCGCCAACCTGACGGATGGTGCCGTTCGGCAGACGAACTTCAGCCTTGGCCACTTCAACGCCGGAGGCGGTCAGGGCGTCAGCGATGTCGTGGGTGCCGATCGAACCGAACAGCTTGCCTTCGTCGCCAGCGGTGGCAGTGATGGTCACTTCCAGCTCGGCCAGTTGGGCAGCGCGGCTTTCAGCCGAAGCTTTCTTGTCAGCAGCTGCTTTTTCCAGCTCGGCGCGACGCTCTTCGAACGCAGCCAGGTTGGCGGCGTTGGCAACGGTGGCCTTGCCGAATGGCAGCAGGAAGTTACGGCCGTAACCAGCCTTAACCTTTACTTTGTCGCCCAGGTTGCCCAGGTTAGCGACTTTTTCCAGCAGGATCAGTTCCATTTGGTAAAACCTCTTAACTTTTAACCTTCACCGTTCGCGGAGTCATTCCCCTTGGGGGACTTGCGACCGCGAAAATCAATCAGGCTGTCGACAATGGCCAGAACCACCAGCAACGGATAAATCAGCTGCATGATCAGCGGCAGCGTCACGTACATGCCCACCAGCCAGAAACCGGCCAGTCGACCCTGTGCCACCAGCCCATGCATCAAGGCGATGCCGGCCAGCACCAGTACCAGGCTCGAGGCCGATGCCAGGACGATGAACTGCGGCCCGATGAACGGGGCCACCACCATCACTGCCACCAAGACCGCCATGGTCTGTTTCGGCAACTTCAGGGCGCGAAACTCGCGACCGAAGCCTCCAGGGTTGTACAACGCTGCCTGCCAGTAGCGCGCCAGCACCAAGGCCAGCACACTGAACAATTGCACCGTCACTGCTGTGGAAGCGACCAGCACAGGGCGGATCAGCTCACCGGAGAGCACCGGCTGCCCCTCGATTTTCGGCATGGCTTCGGCAAAGGCCTTGGCCAGTACATCGAAGGTTTGCGCCAGCGCCAGATCGAGCACGAGGCTGAAAGCCACGGCGAACACGGCACTGACCAGCAACACCCGGCTCCAGGGATGCTCGGCGCGCAACAGCGCAGCCAGGCCCAGGGCACCCGCGATCACCAGAAAGGTGATGGGATCGCCCATGACCCACACGGCCAGCCCGGCCAGCAGGCCGCCGGCGATGACCGTTGTAGCATCCTTGAACCCACGCCGCAGCAGCACAAGGCTGCCGGCAGCGGCACTCAACCAGAACAGCAGCGGCAGTACCGCGCTGATGACCACCACCAGGGTGGCCTGCACACGACCGCGCATGATGAAACTTGCTAACGCTCGCATGCTAATCCCTTACTGCTTGTCGACGACCCGGTCTCAGCGGCCGTGGCTGTCGGTGTAGGGCAGCAGGGCCAGGAAGCGGGCGCGCTTGATAGCGGTAGCCAGCTGACGCTGATAACGAGCTTTGGTACCGGTGATACGGCTTGGAACGATCTTGCCGGTTTCGGATACGTAAGCTTTCAGGGTGTTGAGATCTTTGAAGTCGATCTCTTTCACGTCTTCAGCAGTGAAGCGGCAGAATTTACGACGACGGAAGAAACGTGCCATTTAATAGGCTCCTCTAAAGGTCCGTGGATTACTCGTCAGCGTTATCGCTGGAGTCGCTGTCATTGCTGTCGTCGCCGTCGGCGGATTCAGCATGCTCAGGACGCTCACGACGCTCACGGCGCTCGCTGCGGTTTTCTTCAGCCTTCAGCATCTCGGACTGGCCGGTAACGGCTTCGTCACGACGGATGACCAGGTTACGGATAACGGCATCGTTGTAGCGGAAGTTGTCTTCCAGCTCGGCCAGGGCCTTGCCGGTGCACTCAACGTTCAGCATCACGTAGTGAGCCTTGTGAACATTGTTGATTGCGTAGGCCAGTTGACGACGGCCCCAGTCTTCCAGGCGGTGGATCTTGCCACCATCTTCTTCGATCAGCTTGGTGTAACGCTCAACCATGCCGCCGACTTGCTCGCTCTGGTCCGGGTGAACCAGGAAGATGATTTCGTAATGACGCATGAATGCTCCTTACGGGTTAGTAGTCTGCCAGCGAATCTGGTCAGACAAGGAGTGAATGACACTGTATGTCTTGCACGGAGGGGAGGCACATGCGCGCCTGCCAGCTCGGCAAGGGGCGCAATTGTAGAGAAGGCGAGGCGTACAAGCAAGGTGATTGGTGAATATTTGAACAGCCTGAAACACATTATTCCTGCACTGGCCCTATCGCCGGCAAGCCAGCTCCCACAGGATCGCCACAGGTGCTGAACCTTGTGGTGCACCTGTGGGAGCCGGCTTGCCGGCGATAGGGCCGGTACAGGCCGAAGATCAGCGCTTGGCCTGACGCTGACGCACAGCCTCGAACAGGCACACGCCAGTCGCCACCGACACGTTCAGGCTGCTGACACTACCGCCCATCGGCAACTTCACCAGGAAATCGCAATGCTCGCGGGTCAGCCGGCGCATGCCCTTGCCTTCCGCGCCCATGATCATCACCAGCGGCCCGGTCAGGTCCTGCTGATAGATCTCCTGCTCGGCCTCGCCGGCGGTACCTACCACCCACAGGCCACGCTGCTGCAGTTTCTCCAGGGTACGCGCCAGGTTGGTCACGGCCACCAGCGGAATCACCTCCGCAGCGCCACAGGCCACCTTGCGCACGACCGGTGTCAGGGTTGCAGACTTGTCCTTGGGCACCACCACTGCCGTGGCGCCGGCGGCATCGGCGGTACGCAGGCAGGCGCCAAGGTTGTGCGGGTCGGTCACACCGTCCAGCACCAGGATCAGCGGTGGTGTTTCGGTGCGTTCGAGCAATTCCTCGAGCATCAATTCGCCCCAGACCTGGCTCGGGCTCACCTCGGCGACCACACCCTGGTGCACGCCTTCTACCCAGGCATCCATCTCACGACGCTCGGCCTGGCCGACCGCCACGCGATTTTCCGCAGCCAACGCCAGCAACGCCTGCAGGCGAGGCTCGCTGCGCCCTTCCGACAGCCAGATCTGCTTGACCCGCTTCGGATGGTGCTGCAGCAATGCCTGCACGGCGTGCACGCCGTAGATCTTTTCCAGCTGACTCATGACTTGCTCTTGCTCTTGCGTGGCGCGCCGGACTTCGACGGGCCTTTACGGTGCTTGGTCGGCTTGCCGGAGGCCTTGCTGCCCTTTTCCGACTTACTGCTGGCATGGCCGCCACTGCGCGCCTCGCTCATCAGTGCCTTCTTCATTTCGCGGCTCTTGCGCACTTCGGCGTTACGCTGCACAGCGTCTTTCGGGAAGTACGCCTCGGCGGTCTCGCTCTTGCGGCTGCGCGGCTTCGGTGTGGCCTTGGCCTCGACCGGGGCCTGCTCGGCCTGGCCGGCAGCCGGTGCGGCACCACGCTGCTTGCGGCCGATCGGGGCGGCGAGGGTCTTTTCCGACACTTCGAAGTCGATCTTGCGTTCGTCCAGGTCGACGCGCATGACCTTGACCTCGATCGTGTCGCCCAGTCGGAAGCTGCGACCGGTACGCTCGCCAGACAGGCGGTGGTGCACCGGGTCGAAGTGGTAGTAGTCGCCCGGCAGCGCACTGACGTGCACCAGGCCTTCCACATAGATATCGGTCAGCTCGACGAACAGGCCGAAACCGGTTACCGCAGTGATCACACCCGGGAAGGTTTCGCCGACGCGGTCCTTCATGAACTCGCACTTGAGCCAGTTGACCACGTCACGGGTGGCTTCATCGGCCCGGCGCTCGGTCATCGAGCACTGCTCGCCGAGCTGCTCGAGAGTGTTCTCGTCGTACGGGTAGATACGCGCCTTGGGAATGCTCATGGCGCCAGCACGCTTGACGTGCGGGGTGTCGACCCTGGAACGGATGATGCTGCGGATGGCGCGGTGCACCAGCAGGTCCGGGTAGCGACGGATCGGCGAGGTGAAGTGGGTGTACGCCTCGTAGTTCAGGCCGAAGTGGCCGTTGTTGTCGGTGCTGTACACCGCCTGGCTCAACGAACGCAGCATCACGGTCTGGATCAGGTGGAAGTCCGGGCGCCCGGCGATGCTCGCCAGCAGTGCCTGGTAATCCTTCGGCGACGGGTCCTTGCCCTTGTGCAGGGTCAGGCCCAGTTCGCCCAGGAAGGCGCGCAGCTTTTCCAGACGCTCCGGCGGCGGGCCGTCGTGCACGCGGTACAGGGCCGGCACGCCATGCTTCTGCAGGAATTCGGCGGTGGCCACGTTGGCCGCCAGCATGCATTCCTCGATCAGCTTATGGGCGTCGTTGCGCACGGTCGGGCGGATTTCCGCGATCTTGCGCTCGTCACCGAAGATGATGCGGGTTTCCTGGGTCTCGAAGTCGATCGCGCCACGGGTGTGACGGGCCTCCACCAGCACCTTGTACAAGTTGTACAGGTTCTTCAGGTCCGGCACGACTGCCTTGTACTCCTCGCGCAGCGCCTTGCCCTCACGGGTGCGGGAGTGCTCGAGCATGCTGCTGACCTTGTTGTAGGTCAGGCGGGCGTGGGAGTGGATGACGCCTTCGTAGAACTGGTAGTCGACCATCTGGCCGGCTTTGTTAATGGTCATTTCGCAGACCATGGCCAGGCGATCGACATGCGGGTTCAGCGAGCACAGGCCGTTGGACAGCTCTTCGGGGAGCATCGGTACCACGCGCTCGGGGAAGTACACCGAGTTACCGCGCTGCTGGGCCTCGACGTCCAGGGCCGAGCCCAGGCGAACGTAGCTGGACACATCGGCAATGGCCACATACAGGCGCCAGCCACCGGAGAACAGGCGCAGCTTGCCCAGCGGTTCGCAATAGACCGCGTCGTCGAAGTCGCGGGCGTCCTCGCCGTCGATGGTGACGAACGGCAGGTGGCGCAGGTCGACGCGCTTCTCCTTGTCCTTCTCTTCGACTTCGGAGCGGAACTTGCGCGCCTCCTTGATCACCTCTTTGGGCCAGACGTGCGGGATATCGTAGCTGCGCAGCGCAACGTCGATTTCCATGCCCGGCGCCATGTAGTTGCCGATGACCTCGACCACATCGCCTTGCGGCTGGAAGCGCGGCGTCGGCCAGTGGGTGATCTTGATCTCGACGAACTGGCCGATCTTGGCCCCGCCGTTACGCCCGGCGGTGACCAGCACTTCCTGCTGGATCTTCGGGTTGTCCGGGGTAACGTAGCCGATACCGCCTTCTTCGAAGTAACGGCCGACCACGCTTTCGTGGGCGCGGGAGATGATTTCGACCAGCACGCCTTCACGGCGGCCACGGCGGTCGACGCCAGAGACGCGGGCCAGGCCGCGGTCACCGTCGAACACCAGGCGCATTTGCGACGGGCTGAGGAACAGATCTTCGCTGCCGTCGTCCGGAATAAGGAAGCCGAAGCCGTCGCGGTGACCGGAGACGCGGCCGCAGATCAGGTCCAGCTTGTCTACCGGGGCATAAGTGCCGCGCCGGGTATAGATAAGCTGGCCATCGCGCTCCATGGCACGCAGGCGGCGGCGCAGGGCTTCGATCTGGTCTTCGTCGTAAAGACCGAACTCGGCCGCCAGCTCCTCGCGTGCGGCCGGTTCGCCACGGTCGGCGAGGCGCTGCAGGATCAGCTCACGGCTGGGAATAGGGTTGTCGTATTTTTCCGCTTCGCGAGCGGCCTCGGGATCGAGGGATTGCCAATCGGCCATCAGAAGGGGTTCACCTTGGGGTATATAGATAGGAATTCTGGCATAGGCGTATTGAAACCGGAAATGTCAGCCTTGGACAGCCCCAACGGCGTGTCTGGCGAGGACGAATAGGCCTGCGGAATCAACAAGTTGAATTTTTTGAAATTTTTTTTGCTTGGGGGGTTTACAGCCCCCCGGACCGTCCGTATAGTGCGCACCACAACGACGGACAACCCCGAAGTTGTAGTAGAGATGAGCGGCGCTGTAAAGCATCAAGTAATCTCGAATGTGTGCCCAGGTGGCGGAATTGGTAGACGCGCTGGTTTCAGGTATCAGTGGCTTAACGGCCGTGGAAGTTCGAGTCTTCTCCTGGGCACCAAATATTTTCAAGTAACAGATGACCAAGGATCTGTTACTACTGTGTGAAAGCGAACGATAGTCGCCTTCCTCAGATGATGCAAAGCTTTGCCCAGGTGGCGGAATTGGTAGACGCGCTGGTTTCAGGTATCAGTGACTTAACGGTCGTGGAAGTTCGAGTCTTCTCCTGGGCACCATACAAAAACCCACTAGCCTTGCTAGTGGGTTTTTTCTTGCCTGCGATTTTTGTATCCCTCCTCTTTCGGTCATAGGTGCAAACCTGTGCCGGCCTCTTCGCGGGCGCGCCCGCTCCCACAGAATCATCACAGGCCTTCCGGCTAGTGAAATACCTGACACCTTCAGACTCTTGCACCTTGGTCTGACCATGAATTTCTCGTCACCCGGCCACTTGAGAAACGATTTCGTTTACCATTGTTTCCAAATATGTAGCCGTAAGCGAGGAAGTACCCGCATGACGATCCGCCCGCAACCGCTGATGCGTACCTTGGCCGCCGCCGTGCTGAGCCTGGTCGTTGGCGCTCCGGCCGCCATGGCAGACGCACCGGTCACCCTGACCATGTACAACGGTCAGCACAAGGAAATCGGCGAGGCCATCGCCAAGGCCTACGAGGCCAAAACCGGCGTCCACATCAATATTCGCAAGGGCAGCAGCAACCAGCTGGCCAGCCAGATCATCGAGGAAGGCGAACGCTCGCCGGCCGACATCATCTACACCGAAGAGTCCCCTCCCCTGAACAACCTGGGCGAACTGGGCCTACTGGCAAAGATCGATGACGCCACCGCGAACATGATGCCCAAGGAGTATGTAGGCGCCAACGGCACCTGGATGGGCATCACCGCCCGTACGCGCATCGTCGTCTTCAACCCGAAGAAGGTCGACGAGAAAGACTTGCCGACCACAGTGATGGACTTTGCCAACCCCGAGTGGGAAGGCCGCGTCGGCTATGTGCCCACCAGCGGCGCCTTCCAGGAACAGGCCGTGGCCATCCTGAAGATGCACGGGCGAGAAGCCACCGAAGAATGGCTGACCGGCCTGAAGGCATTCGGCAAGACCTACACCAACAACATGGTCGCCCTCAAAGCCGTGGAAAAAGGCGAAGTGGCTGCGGTACTGGTGAACAACTACTACTGGTATGCGCTGGAGCGCGAGCGCGGCAAGCTGGACACCAAGCTCTACTACCTGGCCGATGGCGATGCCGGCAACCTGGTCACCATTTCCGGCGCAGCCGTGGTCAAGGCCAGCAAGCACCCGAAAGAAGCCCAGGCCCTGCTCAACTGGATGGCCAGCGAAGAAGGCCAGCGCGTGATCACCCAGACCACCGCCGAGTACCCGCTGCACAAAGGCATGGTCTCCGACCGTGGCCTGAAACCGTTCGAAGACCTGCGCCCGCCGAAGATCTCACCAGCCGACCTGGGCAATGCCGAGGAAGCGATCGAGCTTGAGCGCGAGGTCGGCCTGCTCTGATGACTGCCGCCCTGTCCGAGCCGGTGCCGGTACGCTTCGTACCGCGCCGCAAGCGCCCCTCCGTCTGGGTGGTGCTGCCTGTGCTGTTCCTGGTAGCGATGAGCTTGCTGCCTTTGCTGTACGTTGCCATGAAAGCCTGGGAGGCCGGCTGGCGCGAAGCCTTGCACCTGCTGTGGCGGCCGTTTGTCTGGGGGCTGATGCGCAACACCCTGATGCTGATGGTCGGGGTGACGCTGACCTGCATGGTGGTCGGCTTGGCCCTGGCCTGGCTGCTGGAGCGCAGCAACCTGGCCGGCCGCCGGTTGTGGGGCGTGGTGCTGTGCCTGCCGTTCGCCGTGCCGTCGTTCGTCAGCAGCTTCACCTGGGTGTCGCTGAGCTCGGACTTCGAAGGGCTGGGCGGGGCGATCATGGTCATGGCCCTGTCCAAGTACCCACTGGTGTTCCTGCCGGTGGCCGCGACCCTGCGCAACCTCGATACCTCGCTGGAGGAATCGGCACGTACGCTGGGCTGCAGCCGCTGGGGCGTATTCATCAAGGTCACCCTGCCGCTGCTGTGGCCATCGATGCTGGGCGGCGCGCTGCTGATCGCCCTGCACATGCTGGTGGAGTTCGGCGCTTTGTCGATCCTCGGCTTGCAAACCTTCACCACGGCGATTTACCAGCAGTTCGAACTGGAGTTCAGCAATGCCAACGCGGCCATGCTGTCCGCCGTACTGTTGGCGATGTGCCTGGTGATGCTGTGGCTTGAACTGCGGGTACGCGGCAAAGCCCGTCATGTGCGCATCGGCCAGGGTGTGGCGCGGCGAGCACAACCGGTGCGGCTGCGTGGCTGGGCAGTGCTGGCGCAACTGTTCTGCGTGGGCCTGGCGGTGTTGGGCAGCGGTATTCCGCTGGCCATGCTCGGCTACTGGTTGAGCGTGGGTTCATCGGCGGCATTCCCCGTGGCAGCCATTTCCAAGGCGCTGTTCACCTCGTTGTCGGTGTCGCTGGGTGGTGCCGGTTTCTGCGTGTTGCTAGCCCTGCCAATCAGCTTCCTGGTGGTGCGCTACAAGGGCCGCCTGGCAATCTGGGCCGAGCGCCTGCCATACCTGTTGCACGCCCTGCCCGGCCTGGTGATTGCCCTGACCCTGGTGTTCTTCGCCCTGCATTACGTGCCGGCTCTGTACCAGACCACGGCACTGTTGCTGCTGGCCTATGCGCTGCTGTTCCTGCCGCTGGCGCAGTCGCCGGTGCGCACCGCACTGAACAAGGCTTCACCTACCCTGGAGGAAGCGGCACGGACCTTGGGCGCGAGCAGCTTTGCCGCGTTCTGCCGGGTGACCCTGCCGATCATCTTCCCGGCCATGGCGGCAGCCTTTGCCCTGGTGTTCCTGGATGCCATGAAGGAACTGACAGCTACCTTGCTGCTCAGCCCGACCGGCATGACCACCCTGGCCACCGAGGTGTGGGCGCACACGGCCAACGTCGAGTTCGCGGCGGCAGCGCCTTATGCGGCGTTGTTGATTGTGGTTTCGGGGTTGCCGGTTTATCTGCTTACAACGCGGATGTATTTGAACAAGGCTTGAAAGCTTGCCCAGGCCGCCATGCGGCCTGGGCATTAAGCCACTTGGGCAACTCACTTCTTGGACATGATTCGCAAGACCCGCAGAAACAGATTGATAATGTCTAGATACAGCGATGCAGCGCTGTCTATTGCATTATCCACGGTACGCTCAATCTGGTTCGCACGCCCCCCAATCAACCCCGATATAGCCACAGAAGATCAGTGCAGTGATCCAATCCATTACCCCGAGATGGATACCGAATAACCAAACCTGCGCCAATTCAACGAAGATCACAGCTATCAAAGCTATGCATAATGACGCCTTGATGCGCTTGAAGAAGCGGGGGAATACAGACCCCAGCAACATCATGGCAACGGTTAGCAAGACGGTCGCTTGCAAGGCATTCACGATGTTTTCATGTGAGTACTTTGGGAGGACGATGACAAGCAGCAACCCGACCGGAATCACGATCCGGTTGTAGCCGAGGAAACTGTACAACGGCTTTTCAGATTTGAAGATGATCGCGACACCCGCTAACGCGGTGATCAAGTAGCCAACCAGGAACAGCATCATGGGGATGGAACGAACAATATCGGGCGGCACCGTGATTACCAGATACCAGTTGACGAAGAAGCCCCACAGCAGTACTGCGCCGAGGATCAGATTGTAGATGCTCGCCGATATTTTATGATTGGTTCCGAGTCGATTGAAGGTTTCGTTCTCCAGCATGTCTGTTATGCCCCCTGGCGTCTATGCTTGTAAATACTGCCCGCGATAACGTGCGCTCAACGCCACCCGGCTAACCAACTGCTGTTTCGCTGCGGCGGCGCCTTATGCGGCGTTGTTGATCGCGGCATCGGGTTACCGGTGTATTTGCTGACTATACGGATGTATTTGAATAAGGCGGAGAGCGGGTCCAGACTGGTGACCAACCCGGATTTCATTAATATAAACCCGTCATCTCAGAAACCTTATCCAAACACAGAACATAGCCAGCAAGACAAAAAGCAGCACGTGAGCATGCCATAACCAAACCAGTAGTTTTTTAAGGCTTTGAGGGGCATTGCGGACATCTTCACTGTCCAACATACCTTTGCGAATGCAAAAAGCCTTCATTGATAGCATCGCGGAAACTGACCCCAAACGCATAATCTGCCCAAGCATACCAGCACGGGCATACATTGCTTTGCTTCCCACAACCATGGGACTATTTGAGAAGCTTGCCTCGACCTTATCAAGGAAGCGGTATGCAATTACAATCCACGTTCCAAACATTAAAAATGGTGATGCAAACAAACACACTCCGAGCACCGCGACCTGCACATTGGTCATTGCAGCACCTCATATAAAACTTCTCCATGAAACTCGCCACCCATTTCTCCTAACGCCCCACCTACACTACCTCCAGCCACTCCGCCGAGCAACACGCAAGCGACAGTCCCTGCACCTGCTGTGATGCAGTTGATCAATCTCCTCTAGCGTTTTCTTGATAGCCTCAAGATGCTTGTTCCAGGCATCACTGGCTGCACCTGCACCTATAGACGCACGGGTCAACAAGCTCTGCAACAGGTCATAGTTCTCTAGGAAGAATCCATCGATTCCCCCTCCGTTCAACTCGATATCAAGGTGTATCCCAGCCGCCTTACCCATGAGAAAAGCTTCATGACTAGTGCAGGAGGGGGTGCTTGGATCACCCACGATCACGAGTTCGCCAGGGAAAACGACGCTATTGGCAATATGCGCATTCAACACATCAAACTTGACCCGCTGATTGGCCGACATCGGCGTGCCGGCCTTCAGCGACTCATACGATTGCGCCTGGAGATTGCACTTGCTCCACCGCCGCCGGCACCGTGCTGCCCGCGATCGGCGCAAACTCGCCTACCCACACACCAAATTAATAGCCTTCCAATTTCAACCAACTCCAAAGACCTATGAGCGACAAAAAAATAGCGACATGAACAAACCACAAGCCCACAAGCATACGGCGCAAACCACCAGGAAATTTCTTTACATCCTGAAGATCCAAAAGGCCTTTACGAATGCAAATCGCCCTCATCGACAACATTACGGATGCGGAGCCGGTACGCATCACTTTACCCACCAAACCCGCCTGACCAAAAATATTTTTATTACCAGAAACCATTGAACTATTAGAAAGCAACGACTCTATGTAACTCACATAGCGAACTGAAATATAAACCCATATAAATATGACCATGAACATAGCCATCATTAAAGGAAGACCTAACCACCTGGCGTCGAAGCCAATCATTGCGTCACCTCATATAACAACTCACCAAACATCTCACCGATATCACCTACGACCGAACCGCCTGCAGCACCACCCACGGCGCCTCCAATGACAGTACACGCGAGGGCCCCCGGACCGCCTGTCGTCACTCCGAGGAAAAGTACGCATCCAGTTCCCCCTAGAAATCCACCAATAGACCCGCCCGCGATCGAGCCCCCCGTACTGCCGACCAGAGAGACTCCTTCCACATACTTGGCCTTTCTGCAATCTTCAGAGCGTCCAAAGGTACATGCATGATGGATACTTAGCCCTGTTGAAGCCACGTCGAGCCCCAAGCCGATATAAGTGCCCTTCTTAATCAGACTTGCCGCTTTCGAGACGCCAGCAATCTTTTCGGCATATCCAGCAATCTCACCTGTATGTAGGTAGCTCTTGGTAGATATCTCGAGCGCTCTTTTCACCGATCCCTTATTTTTCAGGCCCGAACCATACGCAGCCATGTTGTTCAACTGCCCTTCCAACTTCATAAACAATGCCATTCTCTTGGCATAAAATTCGTCACGCGCTTTTAGCGTGCCGTTTTTCAAATACTCCCGATGTAATATCTCGATTTCTTCCAACGTCCTCTTGATCGCATCGAGGTATCTGCTCCAACCATCGCTCACAACGCCTGCCCCCATGGAGGTATGAGAGAGCAAGCCTTTCAACATCTCATAGTTATCCAGAAAGAAGTCATCCACCCCAGCGCCATTGATCTCAAGCTGATGGTGTATCCCCGCCGCCTCTGCCATCAAATATGCTTCATGGCTCGTACACGATGGGGTACTGGGATCTCCAACAATCACCAGCTCCCCTCCGACAACCACGCTATTGACGATATGCGCATTCAACACATCAAACTTGGCCCGCTGATTGGCCGACATCGGCGTGCCGGCCTTCAACGACTCATAGGATTGTGCCTGGGGATTGATGAAGCTACGTGCCTCGGACATGGTCGCACCTCACGCATATTTCTTGTTGCTGATGCGATCCCAGCCGCCGGTCACATTGCCGCCGGCACTGCCATCGAGGCGTTTCTGACGCGTGTAGGTGGTCTTGATACGGCCATAGTTCAGTTGCACCACCTCCATCGGCACGCCAGCACTGGCGCTCTGGGTGTAGTCGGCGATGATCACTTCTTCGAGGACGACCTCGTAGTACTTGAGCTTGTCGCCACCCGCACGACACAGCACCAACTTCACTTCTTTCAGGTGCTGGCCGGCACAGCTGGCTTCCAGCAACTTGCAGCTGGCGCTGTCCAGGTGCTTGGTGAAAGAGAAGTTGGTGAGGGTGGTGCGACCTGATGATGCGCCGCCCGCAGAACTGGCGGTGGCAGAGGTGCTCTGGTTGGCACCAAACTTATAGCCAGCGATCTCGATCCAGTTAGTGAACTGCTCGTCCAGCGCTTCACCAGCGATTTCGGTGATTTGAGTATAAGCATCGAAAGCCATGCTTACCTCTCCCTGGTAATGTTTGGGCTGATAACGACAACGCTCTGACATTGTCGTCTTGCGGTTGTGCCTGAAAAGCTCACGGCGGATTAGCGCTGTCGCCTCAAGGCCCGGTTGACACTAGTTCCCTGTGCCAAGCCACGCAATAGCACGCGCTCACCAAGGCAAACTTTGGGAAGTTACCTACAACATCAGGTAAAAATTCTGATTTATCAGGTAAGAATCTGCTGCTTATCGACGCTCGAAACGATGGCCCTGCAAGTTGCTCAGCATCCGCCGCACGATCACGCCATGAACCCATCCAACCGGTACCATGTACAAACGCCCAAAGGTGTTGAAGCACTTCACCGAGGTGGTCACGTTCAACTGCGGGAAGCCGCACTCCCCTGTCGACACATCCATGCAGACCATGACGGCCAAGTGCGTATCGCGCGAGGTCAGCACCAGTTGCTGGTCGCTGATGGCCTCGACAGTGAAGAAGTCCAGACCCTCGCCGACGGCTGGTACATGCTCTGGATCGCGGCGAGTGAAGCCGTGGATATCGGCGACATTGAAACGACGTGAGATGTAGTCGCGAATTTGAAAAGCCAAGGCCAGCCAGCCGGGGACGTCCGAGGTCATGGCGCAGTAGGCTTGCAGGGCGGTCAGCGGTACCGTCAGCTGCACGCTGTCAGTGTGGAGAAAATCAAGGCATGCCTTGGCGGCGACCAGTTGGGCGGACATGAGCAACTCCCTTTGTCATGTGTCGCCGACAGCTTAGCAACATGACTCGCTGTAGGAGCGGCCTTGTGTCGCGAAAGGGCTGCGCAGCGGCCCCGGCAATTTCAGCGTTCAAGCAGATATCCCGGGGCTGCTGCGCAGCCCTTTCGCGACACAAGGCCGCTCCTACAGGGACCGCATCAAGCTCTGAATTGGCCCAGGCTGGCACGCAGCTGTGCCGCCAGGTCATCCAGCACCTTGCTACTGGCCGTTGTCTGCATCACCACCTCGGCCGAGCGTTCGGCCTGGGCGTGTATGGTTTCCACCCGTCCACGCACTGCCTGCGCCCCGCTCGCCTGCTGCTCGGCCGCGCGGGTGGCCAGGCCGATGGCTGCATGCACCTGCTCCACCGCCGCCTGCACCGACTGCTGACGGCGCTCGTTGTCACGCAGCACCAGCAGCCCTTCGCTGGCCTTGAGCCCGGCCTGGCTGATGGTGGCCACGGCCTCCTTGGCCCCCTTCTGCAGCGCGGCGATATGCGCCTGGATATCTCCTGTGGAACTTTGCGTCTTGCTCGCCAGCGCCCGCACCTCATCGGCCACGACGGCAAACCCGCGCCCGGTTTCGCCGGCACGGGCGGCTTCGATGGCCGCGTTCAAGGCCAGCAGGTTGGTCTGTTCGGCGATGCCGTGGATAACCGTCAGCACCACTTCGATCTGCTCGCTCTGCTTGGCCAGGCGCTCGATCACCTGGGAGCCGGCCTCCACCTGCCCGGCCAGGTTCTCGATCAAACCGGCTAGCTGGGTTGATGTGCGGCTGTTCTCGTCAGTTGCCTGGCGGATATCCACCACCTGCTGCAGGGCTGCCTGCATCGCGTGGCTTTCAGCCTGGGCCTCGTCGGCCATGCTTGACAGGTCGCGCAGGCTGGCCGCCACTTCATCGCGTTGCAGTGCAGCGGCAGCATCGGCGCCGGCATTGCGCTGGGCCATTGCGCCAATCTCAACGCCGGTACGCTGCGCTACCTCGCCGGCCTCGCGCACGATGGGCTGCAGCTTGTCGACAAAGCGGTTCACCGCCGAGGCCATGTCGCCAATTTCATCGCGGCTGTCGAGCAGCACGCGCTTGGTCAGGTCGCCTTCACCGGCAGCGAGGTCGTCGAGTGCAGCGATCAGCAGGCGCAGCTTGCTCAACACCCGCCGGCCAAGCACCACGGCTACCACCAGCAGCACCCCAAGGCCGACCAGCACCAGCCCCAGGCCGATGCGCCAACGCAGCTCTGCAGCAGCATCGCGAACCGTCTGTGCTGTATTGGCCTGCATCGCGGCGGCGCTGCCCTGGGCCTTTTCCAAACGCTCGCGCAGGGTGTTGCCACTCTCGGCCGCAGCACCGACCAGGCTGTCACCGACCAGTTGCTCACCACTGGTGATAAGGGCGGCGAAGCGCTGGTCGAGCGCCTTGAGCTCCTGGTCGATGCCAGCCGTGGAAACACCCATCACCACCTTGCCGATTTCCGCACCATTGGGGCTGATCGAGGCCTCGACGAAGTACACCGCCGGGTCCCGCCGTGCCGCGTCGATTACCTTGTCCAGCGCACGCTCACCCTGACCTTTTTCCATCAACGCCTGGTTGATCGGGTTCTGCCGGTTCAGGTAGCGGGTAAGGTGCTGGCCCTGAGCGTCGTCGTAAACCACAAACAGCACGTTGGGGTTGCGCTGGGCGCGGCGCGCGAAGTCGGAGAGCACCGGCACATCGTTGTCCCAGATCGCCCGCGGTGCGACCGACGCCAGCAGCTCGGCCATATCGTTGGCGGAGTCCTTGAGGTTCTTCTCCAGCGTGCTGCGCAGCTGCTGCTGCTCGCTTTGCAGGCGTGCCGACAAACCTGCACTCAGGCGCTGGCGGGTGCTGCTGGAGAGGCCGTCGAGGCCTGAGCGCACATCTTGCCCGGCTTGCTCCAACTCACTGGCGAGTTGGCGGCTGTCATTGCCCAGGCGTTCACCCAGGTCGGCTTCCAGGGCGGTGACCGTGCTTCGGGTAAGCGCAACGGCGACCAGCACCTGCACCAAAAGAGCGATACCAAGGGCAACAAACACAGGCCGCAAAAGGCGGCTTCGTAACAGTGAGAGGATGGCAGACACGGTGAACCCTCGTGTTTTCTGGCGCCACTATTCTGATGGCATCTACAGAAACTTCTTACAGCAAGGGTTGTGCCGGAGGCAGCAGGGATAAATGCCAAGGTTCAGCAGTGTGCTTGCCTGCACCGGCCCTATCGCCGGCAAGCCAGCTCCCACAGGTTCACCACAAGTCTTGGGGGTTGCGAGGTCCCTGTGGGAGCCGGCTTGCCGGCGATAGGGCCAGTACAGGCATACCCCACAAATGAAAACGCCGCAGCCCCTTTCAGGGCCACGGCGTCAGATCAGCCTGGAAGGCAGATCAGGCGAACGGATGACGCAGCACGATAGTCTCGTTGCGGTCCGGGCCGGTGGAGATGATGTCGATCGGCGCGCCGATCAGCTCTTCGATGCGCTTGATATAGGCGCGAGCGTTAGCCGGCAGTTCTTCCAGGGTTTTCACGCCCAGGGTCGATTCGCTCCAGCCTGGCATCTCTTCGTACACCGGCTCCAGGCCGATGTAGCTGTCGGCATCGGAAGGCGCGTCGATGACGGCACCGTTCTCGTTCTTGTAGCCAACGCAGATGTTGATGGTTTCCAGGCCATCCAGTACGTCCAGCTTGGTCAGACAGATGCCCGAGATGCTGTTGACGTCGATGGCGCGACGCAGGATCACGGCATCGAACCAGCCGCAACGGCGCGCACGGCCGGTGGTGGAGCCGAACTCATGGCCACGCTTGGCCAGGGTAGCGCCAGTCTCGTCGAACAGTTCGGTCGGGAACGGACCGGAACCTACGCGAGTGGTGTAGGCCTTGGTGATACCCAGGATGTAGTCCAGGTACATCGGGCCAACGCCAGAACCGGTGGAGATACCGCCAGCGGTGGTGTTGGAGCTGGTGACGTACGGGTAGGTACCGTGGTCGATGTCCAGCAGCGAGCCCTGGGCACCCTCGAACATGATGTCCTTGCCGGCGCGACGCAGGTTGTGCAGCTCGGCGGTGACGTCGAGCATCATCGGCTTGAGCTGTTCGGCGTAGGCCATGCATTCGTCCAGGGTCTGCTGGAAGTCGATGGCCGGCTCTTTGTAGTAGTTCACCAGCTGGAAGTTGTGGTAGTCCAGCAGCTCACCCAGCTTGGCGGCGAAACGCTCGCGGTGGAACAGGTCGCCCACGCGCAGGCCGCGGCGTGCGACCTTGTCTTCGTAGGCTGGGCCGATACCACGGCCGGTGGTACCGATCTTGGCTTCGCCGCGGGCTTTTTCGCGGGCCTGGTCCAGGGCAACGTGGTACGACAGGATCAGCGGCGCAGCCGGGCTGATGCGCAGACGCTCGCGCACCGGCACGCCCTTCTCTTCCAGCTTGGTGATTTCACGCATCAGGGCATCCGGGGCAACGACCACGCCGTTGCCGATCAGGCACTGTACGCCTTCACGCAGGATGCCGGACGGAATCAGGTGCAGAACGGTCTTTTCACCGTTGATCACCAGGGTGTGACCCGCGTTGTGGCCACCCTGGTAGCGCACTACGGCGGCAGCATGTTCGGTCAGCAGATCGACGATCTTGCCTTTGCCCTCATCACCCCACTGGGTGCCCAGGACGACGACATTCTTACCCATTACATTGGTCCTCATTCACGCAAACTTGGTTGCCGGCCTACTGCCGGCGCAGAAACTCACTGGGCCAGCGGCAGAACCTGCCAGCGCCCGTCTTGCTGAATCAATTGCCGATCACAATCCGCCTCGAGAGCAGCACTCAACGGCTGGCCAGGCAGGGCCTGGACCACACGCTGGCCCTCGTTGCGCAACTGGCAGACTTGCTGCCAGAGGGCCGCGTCGCCACTGTCCGGCATCCAGATGCCGCCAGTTGGCAATACGACCTCCGCTCGCCCCAGTGTGACCAGGGTCTTCAAATCCGTGGAGAAACCGGTGGCCGGGCGGGCCCGGCCGAAATCGGCGCCGATGTCGTCATAGCGCCCGCCCTGGGCGATCGATTGGCCTTCGCCCGGCACGAACACGGCGAACACCACGCCTGTGTGATAGTGGTAACCGCGCAGCTCGCCGAGGTCGAAGTACAGCGGCAGGTCCGGGAAGCGCGACGCCAGGCGATCGGCGATCGCCAGCAGGTCGTCCAGCGCCGCCAGCACGCTGGCCGGGGCTCGGCCCAGGCGCACGCGGGCTTCGGCCAGCACTTCGCGGCCACCGCACAGTTCCACCAGCGCGCGCAGCATGTTGCCCAGGTCCTTCGGCAGGTCGGCGGTCAGCACCTGAACCTCATCCACGGCCTTGCGCTGCAGGGCGTCGAACAGCTGCTGCTCGACCGCGCCGGACAGGCCGGCAGCACGGGCCAGGCCGCGGTAGATACCGACGTGGCCCAGGTCCATGTGCACATCTGGCACATCGGTCAGCTGCAGCGTGGCGAGCATCAGGCTGATGACTTCGACATCGCTGGTGGGGCTGGCGTCGCCGTACAGCTCGGCACCCAGCTGGATCGGGCTACGCGAGGTGGACAGGGCACGCGGCTGGGCGTGCAGCACGCTGCCGGCATAGCACAGGCGGCTCGGGCCTTCACGGCGCAGGGTGTGGGCGTCAATGCGCGCCACCTGCGGGGTGAAGTCGGCGCGGAAGCCCATCAGGCGACCGGACTGCGGGTCTACTACCTTGAAGGTGCGCTGATCCAGGTCCTGGCCGGCGCCGGTGAGCAGCGACTCCAGGTACTCGATATGCGGGGTGACGACCAGCTCGTAGCCCCAACTCTGGAACAGGTCCAACACCTGGCGGCGCGCGATCTCGATGCGCGCGGCCTCAGGTGGCAGTACTTCCTCGATGCCATCTGGCAGCAGCCAGCGGTCTACCGTTGCCATTACGCCATTTCCCCTCTGGTCCGGGCGGCTTGCCAGCAGGCGAGCCGTCAGTAAAGCCGGTATCGCGCACAGCAGCGGGCAGCACTGATCCCAGCGCAGCCACCGTACCCGACACCCTCGAATTGCCTTGCGACCTGACCAATCCGCCAACTGGCGGTTTGCCAATCAACCTTGCAGACGCAAAAAAGCCGGGAAATTTCCCGGCTGCCTCATCATACACCCCTTTTCATTAAGGATGCACCCCGCCTGGCGTTTTAGCTGCCAGGCGGGGCGCCGCCGCATGAAAATCAGGGCCTGAGCATCACGGCCTGCTCTTGTCCAGGAAGCGGAAGAACTCGTTCTTCGGGTCCAGGACCAGCACGTCGCTCTTGCTCGAGAAGCTCTCGCGGTACGCCTGCAGACTACGGTAGAACGCATAGAAATCAGCGTCCTGGGTGTAGGCCTTGGCGTAGATGGCGGCCGCCTGGGCGTCGCCGTCACCGCGGGTTTCCTCTGCTTCGCGATAGGCCTCAGCCAGCAGTACGCGGCGCTGACGATCGGCATCGGCACGGATACCTTCAGCCAACTCGTTACCCTTGGCGCGGTGCTCGCGGGCTTCACGTTCACGCTCGGTGCTCATGCGGTCGAACACGCTGCGGTTGACTTCCTTCGGCAGGTCGATGGCCTTGACGCGCACGTCGACCACCTCGATACCCAACTCCTTGGCGGCCATGCGGTTCAGCGAAGCAGTGATGTCAGCCATCAGCGCGTCACGTTCACCGGAAACCACTTCATGCAGGGTACGTTTACCGAACTGGTCACGCAGGCCGCTTTCCAGACGACGCGACAGACGCTCGTCGGCGATCTGTTTCATGCCGGATGTGGCGGTGTAGAAACGTTCGGCGTCCTTGACGCGCCACTTGGCGTAGGCGTCGACCATCACCGCTTTCTTCTCCAGAGTCAGGAACCGCTGGGTCGGGGCGTCGAGGGTCATCAGGCGGGCGTCGAACTTGCGCACCTGGTTCACGTACGGAATCTTCACGTGCATGCCCGGCTGTACATCCGCCTGGACTACCTTACCGAAGCGCAGCAATACCGCACGTTCGGTCTGGGACACGATGTAGAAGCTGTTCCAGGCCACGATGGCCAGGACCACGGCGGCGATCAGGGCGATCAGCGATCTGTTGCTCATCAGCGGCTCTCCCTAGTACGCAGCGGCTGCTGTTGCTGTTGCAGGTCCTGCGCCGCACGGGCGGCCGCATCGTTGACCGATGGCGACACGCTGGTGGTCGGCGCGGACGAGTTGCGGCTGCCTTCGACCATCTTGTCCAGCGGCAGGTAGAGCAGGTTGTTCTGCCCGTCCTTGGTTGCCACCATGACCTTGCTCGAATTGCTGTAGACCTCTTGCATGGTCTCCAGATACAGGCGCTGACGGGTCACGTCAGGTGCCTTGCGGTACTCGGCGACCAGCTTGGTGAAGCGATCGGCCTCACCCTTGGCGCGGGCAATGACTTCGTCGCGGTAACCGTTGGCGTCCTCGATGATGCGCTGGGCCTGACCACGGGCTTCCGGTACCACGCCATTGGCGTAGGACTCGGCCTGGTTGCGGGCACGCTGCTCGTCTTCACGGGCTCGGATCACGTCGTCGAAGGCTTCCTGCACTTCACGCGGTGCAGCCGCGCTCTGTACGTTGACCTGGGTGACAGTGATACCGGTACGGTAGGTGTCGAGGAAACGCTGCAGGCGCTCGCGGATATCCACGGCCATCTGCTCACGACCTTCGGTCAGCACCTGGTCCATCGAGGTGGAGCCCACCACATGGCGCAGGGCACTCTCGGTCGCGTGCTGCAGGCTGACCTCAGGCTGGTCGACGTTGAGCACGAAGTCCTGCAGGTTGCTGATCTTGTACTGGACGGTCAGCGGTACCTCGACGATGTTCTCGTCTTCGGTCAGCATCTGGCCCTGCTTGGTATAGGCACGCTCGCGCGTGACGTTCTCCATGTACTTGCGATCGATCGGCGGGAAGTAGATGTTCAGGCCGGGGCCGACCGTCTCATAGTACTTGCCGAAGCGCAGCACCACGGCCTGCTCCTGCTCGTCGACCACGTACACGGCGCTGTACAGCCAGATAGCAGCCAGCACCGCCAGGCCGATGCCCAGCAGGCCCAGGCCACCGCCCTTGCCGACATTGCGGCCACCGCCGCCACGTTTCTTGCCACTGCCGAACATGCCGTTCAGGCTGTCCTGCAATTTGCGGAAGGCCTCGTCCAGGTCCGGTGGACCTTTCTTGTCACCACCGCCGCCACCGCCATTCCGGCGACCGCCCCAGGGATCCTGATTGTTCGAGTTGCCACCCGGCTCGTTCCAAGCCATAGCGCTCTCCATCTGATAAAGCAAAGACGCGCCCACGGCGCGCCGTCCAATGCTACAGAATGCCTGTCACTGCTGCCCGGCGACCTCGACGAGCATTTATTGCAAAGTGTGTTGCTCGACAAACACTTGCGGCTCCATGCCTTCGCGGCTGACCAGGCGATTCAGTTCGACCATGGGCAGTCGCACGCTCAGCAGGCTGCGCCCTTCTTCATCATGCTCTTCACTCTGCACGGCACCCAAGGCAAAGAATTGCGCGCGCAAGCGGGCAAAACGCTGCTCCAGACACAGGGTACCGACAAACAGATCATCCCCCAGCAACTCGGCAATCGCCTGGCCGACCAGCTCCAGGCCACGCCCATCGCGTGCCGATACCCAGACCCGTTCCGGCTTGCCATCGGCATTGCGCTGGATCTGCGGCTCGACATCTTCGAGCAAGTCGAGTTTGTTATACACCTCGAGGATCGGCAACCCTTCGGCGCCAATCTCGCCCAACACCGCCAGCACCTGCTCGATCTGCTCCATGCGCTCCGGCTCATGGGCATCGATCACATGCAGCAACAAGTCGGAATTGCTCGACTCTTCGAGCGTAGCCCGAAATGCCTCGACCAGCTTGTGCGGCAGGTGGCGAATGAAGCCCACGGTGTCGGCCAGCACGATCGGCCCCAGGTCGTTCAGCTCGAGCCGGCGCAGGGTCGGGTCGAGGGTGGCGAACAGCTGGTCCGCGGCATACACCTCGGATTCTGTCAGGGCGTTGAACAGCGTGGACTTGCCGGCGTTGGTATAACCCACCAGCGATACCGACGGAATGTCCGCACGCTTGCGCCCGCGGCGTGCCTGCTCGCGCTGGCTGCGCACCTTCTCCAGGCGTGACTTGATCTGGCGAATGCGCACCCGCAACAGGCGGCGGTCGGTTTCCAGCTGGGTTTCACCCGGGCCGCGCAGGCCGATACCACCCTTCTGTCGCTCAAGGTGGGTCCAGCCGCGCACCAGCCGCGTGCTCATGTGCTCGAGCTGGGCCAGTTCGACCTGCAGCTTGCCTTCATGGGTACGCGCCCGTTGGGCGAAGATATCGAGGATCAACCCGGTGCGGTCGAGCACACGACACTCGAACACACGCTCGAGGTTGCGCTCCTGACTGGGCGTGAGGGTGTGATTGAAAATCACCAGGTCTACCTGCTCGGCATGGACCAGGTCGTGCAACTCTTCGACCTTGCCACTGCCAATCAGGTATTTGGCGGAAGGCTGATGCCTTGCCACCGTGACCAGCGAGACGATGTCGGCACCGGCCGACAATGCCAGTTCCTGAAACTCCTGCGGGTCTTCGCGCGCCTCAGGGTTCTGACCTTCCAAGTGAACGAGCAACGCCCGCTCACCACCACCGTGGCGCTCAAAGAACAATGCAGGCTCCTATCAGGCGTTGCCTGGCTCGCTGTCGCCGTGATCGGAATCGGACGGGCTTGGCAGGCGAACCGGACGGGCAGGAACCACGGTCGAGATGGCGTGCTTGTAGACCATCTGGCTGACGGTGTTCTTCAGCAGTACCACGAACTGGTCGAAGGACTCGATCGAACCCTGCAGTTTGATGCCGTTGACCAGATAGATGGATACCGGGACCTTTTCTTTTCTCAAGGTGTTCAAGTAAGGGTCTTGTAGCGAATGCCCTTTTGACATATGCCGCACTCCTGTAAGGATCAATAATAGAAAATCAAGAAAATCGATAAATTAGGCCGCCCCTTCGCAAGAATAGACGGCAATCAGCAGGGACTCAGCTCAATATGGAGATGGCCCCAAGGTATTTCAAGGTGCGGGACAGATTGTCGCAGGCCAGGCTGTCAAGCCAGTGTACTTCAGGCCAGCCACGCAACCAGGTGAACTGCCGCTTGGCCAGCTGCCTGGTGGCAATGATACCGCGTTCACGCATCTCATTCTCAGTCAGCTTGCCGTCCAGGTAATCCCAGACCTGCCGATACCCCACTGCCCGTATAGACGGCAGCCCGGCGTGCAAGTCACTTCTGGCTCGCAGCGATCGGACCTCGTCGACGAAGCCCTGTTCCAGCATCTGTGAAAATCGTAACGCAATTCGCTGATGCAAAATGTGACGATCTGTAGGAGCAATCGCCAAACTCGCGACAGTATAGGGCAAATGTCCGCCAGCGCCTGCGTCTGCGCCGCGACTTTCCGCGAATTGACGCTGTCGATGTGCCGTCATGCTCTCGCCACTCACCCGGTAAACCTCCAACGCCCTGATCAATCGCTGCGGGTCGTTGGGGTGGATACGCGCCGCCGACTCAGGGTCAACCTCGGCCAACTGGCGGTGCAACTCGGCCAGCCCCAGCGCTTCGGCCTGGGCTTCCAGCTCGGCACGCACCGCGGCATCGGCCGCCGGCATATCGGCCAGGCCATCGATCAACGCCTTGTAATAGAGCATGGTGCCGCCCACCAGCAACGGGATCTTGCCGCGTGCGGTGATCTCGGCCATGGCTTCCAGGGCATCGGCACGGAACTGCGCAGCCGAATAGCTTTCGGCCGGGTCGCGAATGTCGATCAGCCGGTGCGGGTGGGCGGCGAGGATTTCTTTGGAGGGCTTGGCCGAACCGATGTCCATGCCGCGGTAGACCAGCGCCGAATCGACGCTGATCAGCTCGCACGGCAGTACTTTGGTCAGCTCGATGGCCAGGTCGGTTTTGCCGGCCGCCGTCGGGCCCATCAGGAATATTGCAGGGGGCTTGCCGCTCATTTCATCGACCGCGCAGGAAGAGTTTGTCCAGGTCGTCCAGGCCCATCTGGGTCCAGGTGGGGCGACCATGGTTGCACTGGCCGCTGCGCTCGGTGTTTTCCATGTCACGCAGCAGGGCGTTCATCTCGGGGATCGCCAGGCGCCGGTTGGCGCGCACGGCACCGTGACAGGCCATGGTACCGAGCAGCTCGTTGAGGTGCGCCTGGATACGGTCGCTGGTGCCGTATTCCATCAGGTCGGCGAGTACATCCTGCACCAGGCGGTTGGCCTCGGCCTGCTTGAGCAAAGCCGGGATCTGGCGGATAGCCAAGGTCTCGGGGCCCAGACGCTGCAGTTCGAAACCCAGCCGTTGGAACCACTGCGCGTGCTCTTCGGCGCAGTCTGCTTCACGCTGGCTCAGGGCCAGGGTCTCGGGCACCAGCAGCGGCTGGCCGCTGAGGCCTTCGCTGGCCATGGCCACCTTGAGGCGCTCGTACATGATGCGCTCGTGAGCGGCGTGCATGTCTACCAGCACCAGGCCAATGGCATTCTCGGCCAGGATGTAGATACCCTTGAGCTGCGCCAACGCGTAGCCCAGCGGTGGAACATCGCCCTGGCTTTCAGGCAGCGTCGTCGGCACCGCGCCGTCATCCAGCGGTTTGTAAAATTCGCGATACACCGCCTGTGCCTCGGCGGCCGGCAGCGGCTGCGAGGGGCGCGGCGTGTACTGGTACTGGTAACCCGCACCACTACCACCGCTGGAGAATGACTGCTGCGGGCCACGCGGCTGCTCGAGCACCGGCGAGGCCAGGCGCATTTCGCCCTGGGGGCCGAACTCACCGGCCTGCGGGCCCGTGGGGCGGACCACTTCGGGTACGGCAGCTGGCGCCGCCAACTGGTCTTCCGGGCGCACATCGGCCAGCGCGCGATGCAGGGTGCCATACAAGAAGTCGTGCACCGAGCGCCCCTCGCGGAAACGCACCTCGTGCTTGGTCGGGTGCACGTTGACGTCGACGCCGTTAGGCTCCAGCTCCAGGAACAGCACAAAGGTCGGGTGCCGACCATTGAACAGCACGTCGCGGTAAGCCTGGCGCACGGCGTGGGCGACCAGCTTGTCGCGCACCGCACGGCCGTTGACGAAGAAATACTGCAGGTCTGCCTGGCTGCGCGAGAACGTCGGCAGGCCGACCCAGCCCCAAAGGCGCAGGCCGTTGCGTTCCACGTCGATCGGCAGCGCCTGCTCCATGAAGCCCGGGCCGCAGATGGCGCCCACCCGCCGCGCACGGGCGGTTTCATCGTGGGCCTCGTGCAGGCTGAGGATGCTCTTGCCGTTGTGGCGCAGGTGGAAGCCGACATCGAAGCGCGCCAGCGCCAGGCGCCTAATCACTTCCTGCAGGTGATCGAATTCGGTTTTCTCGGCCTTGAGGAACTTGCGCCGGGCCGGGGTATTGAAGAAGAGGTCGCGCACTTCCACCGAAGTACCCACCGGGTGCGCCGCCGGCTGCACCCGCGGGGTCATGTCGCGGCCTTCGGTTTCCACCTGCCAGGCCTCGGTAGCGCTGGCGGTACGCGAGGTAAGGGTCAGGCGCGCCACCGAGCTGATCGAGGCCAGGGCCTCACCACGGAAGCCCAGGCTCAATACCCCTTCCAGGTCTTCCAGCTCGCGGATCTTGCTGGTGGCGTGACGGGCCAGGGCCAGCGGCAGGTCGTCGGCGGAAATGCCGCTGCCATCGTCACGCACCCGCAGCAGCTTGACGCCGCCCTGCTCAACTTCCACGTCGATACGCCGGGCGCCGGAGTCCAGGCTGTTCTCCAGCAACTCTTTGGCGACAGAGGCCGGCCGCTCGACAACCTCGCCGGCGGCAATCTGGTTGGCCAGCCGCGGGCTGAGCAGCTGGATGCGCGAACCGCCAGTCATTGCGAGGCCAACGTGGTAGCGGGGATATCGAGGCGCTGGCCGACCTTCAGTTCATCGGTCTTGAGGCTGTTGGTGCTGCGCAGGCTGGTCACGCTGACCTGGTAGCGCACGGCAAGCATCGCCAGGGTCTCGCCAGGGCGTACCGTGTGCTCACGCGGGCCAGCGGCGATCTTGCCGGTGTCGCGCAGCCAGGCGATGTAGGTGCCCGGCGGTGGGTTCTGCTGGAAATACTGGCGCACACCAGTGTGGATCGAACGGGCCAAGGCCTGCTGATGGCTGGCGGTGGCCAGCTTGGCGGCTTCGTTGTTGTTCGAGATGAACCCGGTTTCAACGAGGATCGACGGAATATCCGGCGACTTCAGCACCATGAAACCGGCCTGTTCCACCCGCTGCTTGTGCAGGGAGGTAATGCGGCCCATGTTGCCCAGCACCTTCTGCCCGACATTGAGGCTGGAGCTGAGCGTGGCGGTCATCGACAGGTCGAGCAGCACGCCGGCCAGCATGCGGTCCTTGTCGTCGAGGCTGACGTTACCGGCACCACCGATCAGGTCGGAACGGTTTTCCGTGTCGGCCAGCCAGCGCGCAGTCTCCGAGGTGGCGCCGCGGTCCGACAGGGCGAATACCGAGGCACCAAAGGCGGCGCGGGACGGCGCGGCGTCGGCGTGGATCGAGATGAACAGGTCGGCGCCCTTCTTGCGGGCGATTTCCGTGCGCTTGCGCAGCGGGATGAAGTAGTCGCCCGTACGGGTCAGCTCGGCCCGGAAGCCTTTCTCGCTGTTGATCTGGCGCTGCAACTCCTTGGCGATCTGCAGCACGATGTCTTTTTCATGCTGGCCACGCGAGCCGGACGCACCCGGGTCCTCACCGCCGTGGCCTGCATCGATGGCAACCACGATGTCACGCTTTCCGCTGGGTACCGGCGGTAGCTTGATGGCAGGCTGGGCCGGGCTCACCGGCACCGCCGGCGTGGTTGCAGGCGTTGGTACCGGGGCGGGTGCCGGAGTCGGCGCGCTGGCCGCAATTGCGTCAGCCTCCTGATCGTACAGGTCGACCACCAGCCGGTTGCCGTATTGGGCATTGGGCGCCAGGGTGAAGCTTTTCGGGGTCACCGACTTTTTCAGGTCGACCACCACGCGCAGGTCGGTCGGGGTGCGCTGAGCCGAACGCACGCTGCTGATCGGCGTATTGGAGGTAGCCACGTTCAGTGGCGCGGCCAAGGTCGCGCCATTGATGTCGATAACCAGGCGATCAGGTGCACTCAGGGTGAAGACGCTGTGTTGCACGGGGCCAGACAGGTCAAAGACCAGCCGCGTGTTGTCCGGCGCGCGCCACAGGCGCATGCTCTTGACTTGAGTGACGGCCAGAGCGTCAACGGTCACCGTTGTCAGCAGCAGCCCAACGATGGCGACCAGTGCGCGTATGCGCATACCTACCCCACTTACTGTTTATAGTGTTCGGCCAGTGCCACGCACCAGGCCTCGCCGCGAGCCCCCTGCGGCGAAAGGTTCAGCGAGCGTCCGCCCGCTTGGGGGCTTATGGTAATGGTCAGGTCGGGCTTTGGCAAAACGCCCGCACCCTTTTGTGGCCACTCGAACAGGCACAGCGGGTCGCCCTCGAAATAGTCACGAATACCCATGAACTCCAGCTCTTCCGGATCGACCAGGCGATACAGGTCGAAATGGAACGCCCGCACATCACCAATTTCGTATGGCTCGACCACAGTGAAGGTCGGGCTTTTCACTGCACCAGTATGGCCCAGGCCACGAATCAGACCACGCGACAGGGTGGTTTTGCCCGCACCCAGGTCACCTTCCAGAAAAATAACGCCGTGACCGCCGGTCACCTCGGCCAGTTGTGCGCCAAATTTGACCGTGGCCGCTTCATCGGCCAGAAACAGGTTTAAGCCAGACACGCAGAATGCTCCTCCAACAACTCACGAATGACCGGCGCCAGATCGCTGGCAGCCAGGCCTCTACCTTTTACGCCCAGACGCTCGCCGGCACAGGCGTGCAGCCATACCCCCAGCCCCGCGGCGTGCCAGGCATCCAGGCCTTGGGCCAACAGCGCCGCCAGCACGCCGGTCAGCACATCGCCAAGGCCGGCACCGGCCATGGCCGGGTGACCACGTTCGCACAACAGCAGTTGCCCGGCCGGGTCGGCTACCAGAGTGCCGGCCCCCTTGAGCACGCAGACGCTGTTGTAACGGCGCGCCAGCTTGCGTGCAGCGCCCGGGCGATCCGCCTGTACAGCCTCGGTGGAAATGCCCAGCAGCCGCGCCGCCTCCCCGGGGTGCGGGGTAAGGATGCTGCCACTGGGCAGGGCCAGCGGGGTGCGCGCCAGCAAGTTCAGGGCATCGGCGTCCCACACCTGCGGGCGTTCGGCATTGGCCACCGCCGACAGCAGGCTGCGACCCCAGGCTGCCTGGCCCAGACCAGGGCCGACCACCAGCACCGAAGCGCGCTCCAGCACGCCCATCAGCTGGTTGGCCGAACTGGCGCCCAGGCACATGACCTCCGGCAGGCGCGCCAGGCTGGCAGTCACGTGTTCGGGCCGGGTCGCCACACTGACCAGCCCCGCGCCACAGCGCAGGGCGGCTTCGGCACTGAGCAGCACAGCGCCTCCGGTACCAAGGTCGCCACCGACCACCAGTACATGGCCGAAGTCGCCTTTGTGGGCATGCGCATGACGTGCCGGCAGGTGCGCGACAGTCACGCTGCTGAGCAATTGAGGGGTATGGCTGGGGTGTTTGGTCTGCGGCATGGGGTCAAAGGCTCCAATGTCTGGCAGAATTATACGCACCTGAGCCCGTATTGCCTTGCCCATCCATGTCCGTCTGTACGCCTGACCTCGCCCAACTGGCCCAATCGATCAAGATTTGGGGCCAAGAACTCGGTTTTGCCCATGTTGGCATCGCCGGGGTAGACCTTGGCGAACACGAACACCACCTGCAGCGCTGGCTCGACGCCGGCTACCAGGGCGAGATGGATTACCTGGGTGCCCACGGCAGCAAGCGTGCACACCCAGAGCAATTGATCCCTGGCACGGTACGCGTGGTATCGCTGCGCATGGACTACCTGCCCGGCGACACACAGATGGCGCAGCGCCTGGCACAGCCCGAAAAAGCCTACGTATCGCGCTACGCCCTGGGCCGGGATTACCACAAGCTGGTGCGCAAGCGCGTGCAGTTCCTGGCCGATCGCATTCAGGAAGCCATCGGCCCGTTCGGCTACCGCGCCTTCGTCGACAGCGCTCCGGTGCTGGAAAAGGCCCTGGCCGAGCAGGCCGGGCTGGGCTGGATCGGCAAGAACACCCTGCTGCTCAACCGCAAGGCGGGCAGTTATTTCTTTCTCGCCGAGCTGTTCGTCGACCTGCCACTGCCGGTGGACGAAGCCACCACCAGCGAACATTGCGGGCGCTGCCAGGCCTGCCTGGACATCTGCCCGACCCAGGCCTTCGTCGGGCCGTATGTGCTGGATGCTCGGCGCTGCATCTCCTACCTGACCATCGAACTACGGGGGCCGATCCCCGTCGAGTTACGTTCGAAGATGGGCAACCGGGTGTTCGGTTGCGATGACTGCCAGATCGTCTGCCCGTGGAACCGCTTTGCCAGGCACAGCCAGGAGCAGGATTTCCAGCCACGACACGGGCTGGAGAATGCCGAGTTGGCGGAGATGTTCCTGTGGGATGAAAGGACCTTCCTGCGCAAGACCGAAGGCGGGCCATTGCGCCGGGCCGGGTATGAGCGCTGGTTGCGCAACCTGGCGGTGGGGCTTGGCAATGCGCCATCGACAATCCCGGTGATCGAAGCGCTGAAGGCGCGGCGCGAGGATGCCTCGGAGCTCGTGAGGGAGCATGTGGAGTGGGCGCTGGCGCAGCACGGCGTTTCGTAGCCAGACACACCTTGTGGGAGCGGGTTTACCCGCGAAGAAGCCACCGCGGTGGATGGCACGGGCTGCGCCCGTGTTCGCGGGTGAACCCGCTCCCACAGGGATCGCATGTCAAGGTCACTGCTGGTCGTTGTAGTGGAACTTGGGCATTTCCCAATGGAACCGAATCGCCAGCAGCCGCACCAGGAACCCGCCAAACAAGGTCAGCAGCATCGCCTGCTCCGCCGGCACCTTGAAATACACGCACCCCAGGTAGAACCACGCCGCGGCAAATGACACGCTGGCGTACAGCTCGCGGCGGAACACCAAGGGAATGTCGTTGCAGAAGATATCCCGCAGGATCCCGCCGAATACCCCGGTGATCACCCCGCTGATCGACGCCACCAGCATGCCCTGCCCCATCTCCAGCGCAGTCATGCAGCCAATCAAGGTAAAAGCCACCAGCCCCAGGGCGTCGAGCACCAGGAACAGCGAGCGCAGGCGGCGCATCATCGGCGCGATGAAAATGGTCAGCAGCGCCGCACAGCTGGTCAGCACCAGGTATTCAGGATGCTTCACCCAGGTCAGCGGGTAATGCCCGAGAAGCACGTCACGCACCGAGCCGCCACCCAGGGCGGTAACGCAGGCAATCAGCACCACGCCGAACCAGTCCATGCCGCGGCGGCCTGCAGACAACGCGCCGGTCATGGCTTCGGCGGTGATGGCGATTAGGTAGAGCATCAACAACATGGTGCGGGGTCCGTGCGGGCGTGCGAGAAAGGCGCGCAGTCTAACCAGTTGCCCATGGCACCAAAAGAGGGCGCAGATACAATATCTGCGCCTTTTCGGCTCATACCTTGATGAAGTGCTCGCGATAGTGGCGCAGTTCGGCGATCGATTCGCGGATGTCGTCCAGCGCCAGGTGGGTATTGCCCTTCTTGAAGCTGTCGCGCACATCAGGTGCCCAGCGTGCAGCCAGTTCCTTCAGGGTCGAAACATCGAGATTGCGGTAATGGAAGTAGTTTTCCAGGTTGCGCATGTGTCGGTACAGGAAACGGCGGTCCTGGCAGATGCTGTTGCCACAGATCGGGGACTTGCCTTTCGGTACCCACTGCTCAAGGAAGGCAATGGTCTGCGCCTCGGCTTCGGCCATGCCGACCTTGCTCTCGCGAACGCGCTGGGTCAGGCCCGAAGCGCCATGGGTGCGGGTATTCCACTCGTCCATGCGCGCCAGCACTTCGTCATTGTGGTGGATGGCAATCACCGGCCCTTCGGCCAGGGTGTTCAGTTCGCTGTCGGTGACAATGGTGGCCATCTCGATGATGACGTCGCTGTCCGGATCCAGGCCGGTCATTTCCAGGTCGATCCAGATCAGGTTCTGTGGGTTTTGCATGCGGGGGCTCCTCGTATAGGCCGTCATAGTAGCGTAGTGGCCAAGGCACGCCCATTCACGGTGCGAAGGTAAGCCAAATGGTCC
This sequence comes from Pseudomonas sp. 13159349, assembly GCF_013305685.1. NCBI lineage: Bacteria > Pseudomonadati > Pseudomonadota > Gammaproteobacteria > Pseudomonadales > Pseudomonadaceae > Pseudomonas > Pseudomonas sp. 13159349. The sequence continues at coordinate 5,368,462 of NZ_CP045553.1, forward strand.
GGCGCCTGGCGTGCTAAACTGCCTGCCGTTTTCAACCTGCCCCCACGCACGGAACCTTCATGGCCAAACGCCAGCTCAATCGCCGCCAGAACTGGCGCATCGAAAAAATCCAGAACGAGCGCGCCGCGCGTGCGGCCAAACGCGAACAGCACGTGCTGCAGGAACTGGAGGGTGGCGACCTTGGGCCAGAGCAGTTGGGCCTGGTGATTGCGCACTTCGGTGTGCAGGTAGAAGTGGAAGCCCAGGACGGCGAAGCCGCGGGCCAGGTGTTCCGTTGCCACTTGCGCGCCAACCTGCCGGCGCTGGTTACCGGCGACCGCGTGGTATGGCGGGCGGGCAACCAGGGCATTGGTGTGATCGTCGCGCAGATGCCGCGCAGCACCGAGCTGTGCCGGCCTAACAACCACGGCCAGCTGAAGCCGGTGGCGGCCAACGTCGACCTGATCGTGATCGTCTTTGCCCCCGCGCCCGAACCGCACCCCAACCTGATCGACCGTTACCTGGTGGCCGCGGAGCACGCCGGCATTCGCCCGCTGCTGCTGCTGAACAAGGCCGACCTGATCAACGAAGAGAACGGCCCGGGCCTGCATGCGCTGCTGGAGGTTTACCGCGAGCTCGGCTACCCGCTGCTCGAGGTCTCGGCACATCACGGTGATGGCATGCAACGCCTGCAGCAGATGCTCGACGGCCACATCAGCGTGTTCGTCGGCCAGTCGGGGGTGGGCAAGTCGTCGCTGGTCAACAGCCTGCTGCCGGAGGCCGGCACCCGTGTCGGCGACCTGTCGGAATGGTCTGGCCAGGGTACCCACACCACCACCACCGCGCGGCTGTACCACTTCCCCAATGGTGGCGACCTGATCGACTCACCGGGCATCCGCGAGTTCGGCCTGGGTCACGTCAGCCGCAGTGATGTGGAGGATGGTTTCATCGAGTTCCGCGACCTGTTCGGCACCTGCCGCTTCCGCGACTGCAAGCATGATCGCGAACCGGGCTGCGCGCTGCTCAAGGCGCTGGACGAGGGGCGTATCAAGCAGCAACGGATGAACAGCTACCGCTCGATCATCGCCAGTTTGCCAGAAGACGCTTACTGACCCCCTGTGGGCGCGAGGCTCAGCTGCAGCACGCGCCTGTAGGAGCGGCCTTGTGTCGCGATAGGGCCGCAGAGCGGCCCCAGCAATCTTTGCAAAAATGCAGAAATCCGGGGGCCGCCTTGCGGCCCGATCGCGACGTAAGGCCGCTCCTACAAGGACCGTGCAGGGCGCCCCAAGAACCTACTGGTCCTTGGCCTCATCCATCTTCAGCGTCCCCTCTTCGAAGATGTTCAGCTTCTGGCGCAATTCACGCGGCTGCATGGGGGCCTGCCCGGCCTCCCCTGGCACCGCCGGTGCCGCAGCGGCCGGCGGCGCGGGCTCGGCAGCCGGTGCTTCCGGCGCGCCCTGCTCGCCTTCGATATTGCGCTGGGCTTTTTTGGTCAGCACGATGATGTCGATGCGGCGGTTGACCGGGTTGAACGGGTCCTTGCGGTCGAACAGCGACGACGAGGCATAACCCACCACCCGCGCCACCTGGCCATCCGGGTAGCCGCCAGCCACCAGTGCACGGCGCGCGGCGTTGGCGCGGTTGGCCGACAATTCCCAGTTGCCGAACTCGCCACTGCCGGCATAGGGCTTGGCGTCGGTGTGGCCACTGATGCTGATCTTGTTCGGCACCGCCTTGATGGTGTCGGCCATCGCCAGCAGGATGTCCTCGAAGTACGGCTGCAGGCGCGCGCTGCCAATGTCGAACATTGGCCGGTTCTCGGCGTCCATGATCTGGATGCGCAGGCCGTCCTGGGTGATCTCGAACAGGATCTGGTCCTTGAACTTCTGCAGTTGCGGGTTCTCTTCCACCTTGTTCTGCAGTTCCTGCAGCAGCAACTCCAGGCGCTCACGCTCGACCTGCTCGGCCATGGTCTCCACCTGGTCCTTGTCCAGCTGAATGCTGGTATCAGGCGTCGGCTCCGACTTGGCTTCGGGGTTGATGGTCTTTTCCGGCGCCAGCTGAGGCGAGCCGCCCAGGTCGATGACGTAGGGCGTTCCGCTTTCCGAGAAGCCGATCGGGTCCTTGAAGTAGCCGGCAATGGCGATCTTCTGTTCCGGGGTGGCCGTGGACAACAGCCACAGCACCAGGAAGAACGCCATCATCGCCGTGGCGAAGTCGGCGAAGGCGATTTTCCAGGCGCCGCCGTGGTGGCCGCCGCCAAAGCGCTTGACGCGCTTGACGATGATGGGCTGATTGTTCTCCATGACTCAGCGACCGCGAACCGCTTGTTCCAGTTCGGCGAAGCTTGGGCGGTGCTTGGGGTACAGCACTTTGCGCCCGAACTCGACCGCCAGCGAAGGCGGCATGCCCGAGGCCGAGGCCACCAGCGAGGCCTTGATCGATTCGTAGAGGTTCAGCTCTTCCTTGGCATCGTGCTCCAGGCACTTGGCCAACGGGCCGAAGAAGCCGTAGGCCGCCAGAATACCGAAGAAGGTACCCACCAGCGCCGCACCCACATGGAGGCCGATGGAGGCCTGATCACCATCGCCGAGCGAGGCCATGGTCACCACGATACCCAGTACCGCCGCAACGATACCGAAGCCGGGCATGCCGTCGGCGATGCCGGTCACCGCATGGGACGGGTGCTCCAGTTCTTCCTTCATGCTCAGCAGTTCCATGTCGAACAGGCCCTCGAGTTCGTGCGGGGCCATGTTGCCGGTGGACATGATGCGCAGGTAGTCGCAGACGAATGCGGTCATGCGTTCATCTGCCAGCACCGTCGGGTACTTGGCGAAGATCGGGCTGGCGGCGGCATCCTCGATATCGGCCTCGATGGCCATCATGCCTTCGCGCCGGCTCTTGTTGAGAATCTCGTACACCAGGCCCAGCACTTCCAGGTAGAAGGCATGAGTGAAGCGTGAGCCGAACATCTTCATCGACTTCTTGATGACGTGCATGGTCATGTGGCCAGGGTTGGCCTGCAGGAATGCACCAAAGGCCGCACCGCCGATGATCAGTACTTCGAACGGCTGGATCAGTGCCGCGATCTTGCCGTGGGAAAGCACGTATCCGCCGAGCACGCTCGCGAATACGACGATGATGCCGATAATTTTAGCCATAGGTTCAAAGCACTTGCTGTCGTGGTCAGGGGAAGAGACGGGAGCTTTAAAACTCTTCTTCTACTTATCGGCAGAACTGCGCCAGACTATAGCCACTCAATGCGAAAAGCCAGTTCGGACTGATGTCAAAATGCCAATTGAAACCAAGGTGCCCGCTCAGGCTCCACGTACGCTAGAGGCCTGGGTAAAGCTGCTCGAGAGTGTTCGCATCCCCGTGCCGAAGCACAGCTACGACCGGGTCATGGCCGCCATCCACGATAGCCGCCGCTCACTGCGCGATATCGCCGAACTGATGCAGGATAGCCCGGCGCTGGTGCTGTCGGTGATGCGCGAAGCCAATCACCCCACCAATGCCAGCCTGGCAGAGCCCGCCGAAAGCCTGGAAGTCGCCCTCAACCGCCTGGGCCTGGAGCGCAGCGAACAGCTGCTCAAGCGCCTGCCAGCAGTGCCCGTCGAAGAGATCCCGCCGGTACTGTGCCAGTTCCAGCTGATCAGCCAGCACGCCTCGCAGCAGGCCAGCGGCCTGTTCGCAAGCCGCCTGGCACGGCTGTGGCAGGAAATCCACTGGGGCAGCCTGTTGTTCCTGTCGCCACTCTGGCCGCTGGCGCTGGCCTACCCCAAGCTGCTCGATACCTGGGAGCTGCGGGTTATCCACAAGGGCGAAGACGCCGCCCATGTCGAGGAAGAACTGTTTGGCGTGCGCATCATGGAGCTGTGCCAGACCATGGCGGAGTACTGGCGCCTGCCACAATGGGTGACCCAGGGTTACCGCCTGCTGCTGGAAGAGCGCGAACAACTGGCCCAGGTGCTCAGTATCGCCCGCGATCCGGACCTGCTCAGCCAGCAACACCGCCTGGACGCCGAGCCTGGCCTGCGCCGCTGGTTCAACCAGCCGGCCAACACCGTGCTGCTGGCCAACAACCTGGCCCTGGCGGCACAAGTGGGCTGGGACAACCCGCACCTGTTGCGCTGGCAGCTGCTGACCGCACTGTACCTGCAGACCTCGCTGGACGACGTGCAGCAGCAGGTGCACCAGCAGGCTGCGGCCAGCGCCCGCCGCCATGCCCAGCATGCCTTGTTCCACCCGGCCGAAGCGCTGATCTGGCCCTGGCACCAGCGCCGTCCGCACCCAGACATGCTGGCTCCGCCACCGCCCACCAGCGACGAACTGACGCGCTGGCGCAAGCTGTGCCAGGACCTTCTGGCCCAGCCCAGCCCGTTCACCAACAACGTACACCTGGCCACGCAGGTTATCGAGGCCCTTCTGGCCTCTGGCATGCAGCGGATCCTGCTGCTGAGCCTGGACAAGGCCAACGACCAGCTGCGCGTGCAGCAGATGGCCGGCCTGCCAAAGGAAGCCGGGGCGCTGGTACTGCCGGTGGCGCAGAACAAACTGCTGCAAAAGCTGCTGGCCAAGGCCGGGCAATTGCGTATCACCCCGGAAAACCACAGCCAGCTCTCGACCCTGCTGCCGGCTCCGCTGCGTGCCTTGTTCCGCAGCGAGCACGTGCTGCTACGCTCGCTGGCGGTGGCGGACCAGGTGCTGATGCTGATGGTGGCTGACCAAGGCTGCCGGCCGCTGGCCGATATCAGCGTGCAAGCCTTCGGCAAGACCGCACAGTGCACCGAACGGGCGCTATCGGTGTTTGCCAACCGCAAGGCCTGAGCCTTGCGCTACAATCGCCCCTCTTTCCACACTGGAGACCGTGGATGACTGACTTTTCAGGCCTGCCCCTGGTGATCGAAGCCGCGGACCTGCTGCCGCGCCTGGATTCGCCACAGCTGATCCTGATCGACCTGAGCAGCGCCAACCGCTATGTCAGCGGGCATATCCCCGGCGCCCGCTTTGTCGAAGGCAAGCGTACCCAGCTCGGCCAGCCCCCCGCGCCCGGCCTGCTGCCGGCCCTGGGCGAGCTGGAAAAACTGTTCAGCGAACTCGGCCACCGCGACGATGCCGTGTATGTGGTGTATGACGATGAGGGCGGCGGCTGGGCCGGGCGTTTCATCTGGTTGCTCGACGTGATCGGCCACAAGCGTTACCACTATCTCAATGGCGGCATCCAGGCCTGGCCCGCCGACAAGCTCTCCACAGAAGTGCCCGCCAGCGGCAATGCGCCGGTGCACCTGCGCATCGACACTTCGCCAACCGCCACCCGCGAGTACCTTCAAAGCCGCCTGGGCGCCGACGACCTGGTCATCTGGGACGCCCGTGGCCCGCAGGAATTCAGCGGCGAGAAAGTACTGGCAGCCAAGGGCGGCCACATCCCCGGCGCGATCAACTTCGAGTGGACCGCCGGCATGGACCTCAACGACCACCTGCGCATTCGCCAGGACATCGCCGAAGTCCTGAAGAACCTGGGCATCACCCCCGACAAGGAAGTGATCACCCACTGCCAGACCCACCGCCGCTCCGGTTTCACCTACCTGGTGGCCAAGGCCCTTGGCTACCCGCGCGTCAAGGCCTACGCCGGCTCGTGGAGCGAATGGGGCAACCACCCGGACACGCCTGTAGAAGTCTAAGGAACCTGCATGAAATCCCGTTTGTTCATCATCAGCCAGTACCTGCTGCCGCACCACTTGCTGTCGCGGCTGGCCGGCTGCATAGCCGAGTGCCGCGTGCGCTGGTTCAAGAACGCCTTCACCGCCTGGTTCGCCAAGCGTTACCAGGTCAACATGAGCGAAGCGCTGGTCGAGGACCTGAGCGCCTACGAGCACTTCAATGCATTCTTCACCCGCGCCCTTAAGCCGGGTGCCCGCCCGCTGGACGAGACCCCGGGCGCCATCCTTTGCCCGGCCGACGGTGCCGTCAGCCAGCTTGGCCCGATCGAGCACGGCCGCATCTTCCAGGCCAAGGGCCACGGTTTCAGCGCGCAGGAGCTGCTTGGCGGTGACCCGGCCATGGCCGCGCCGTTCATGGGCGGCGAGTTCGCCACCATCTACCTGTCGCCCAAGGACTACCACCGCGTGCACATGCCGCTGGCCGGCACCCTGCGTGAAATGGTCTACGTGCCGGGCCGCCTGTTCTCGGTCAACCAGACCACCGCAGAGAACGTCCCCGAGCTGTTCGCCCGCAACGAGCGCGTGGTCTGCCTGTTCGATACCGAGCGCGGGCCGATGGCCGTGGTGCTGGTGGGCGCGATGATCGTCGCTTCGATCGAAACCGTGTGGGCCGGGCTGGTGACGCCACCCAAGCGTGAACTGAAGACCTTCCGCTACGACGAAGCCAGCCGCGCGCCGATCCACCTGGAGAAAGGTGCCGAACTGGGCCGCTTCAAGCTGGGGTCGACTGCTATCGTGCTGTTCGGGCCGGAGCAGGTGAAGTGGGCGGAGAACCTGGGTGCGGGTTCAGCGGTGCGCATGGGGCAGCAGTTGGCGGCGCCTGTGCAGGCTTGATTGCCTGATGGAACCTGGGGCCGCTTTGCGGCCCTTTCGCGACACAAGGCCGCTCCTACAGGAGATAAGCGATTCCCTGTAGGAGCGGCCTTGTGTCGCGAAAGGGCTGCGAAGCAGCCCCGGATTCTCAAATCAGCCGCGCGCGTCGCGGTCGCGCAGGCCCAGCAGATACAACACTCCATCCAATCCCAGGGTAGAAATCGCCTGCTTGGCCGACTGGCGTACCAGCGGCTTGGCACGAAACGCCACACCCAGGCCGGCCAGCGACAGCATCGGCAGGTCGTTGGCACCGTCACCCACGGCAATGGTCTGCTCCAGCTGCAAGCCTTCTTCGCTGGCCAGCTTCTGCAGCAGCTCGGCCTTGCGCTGGGCATCGACGATCGGCTCCACAGCCACGCCGGTCACCTTGCCATCGACCACTTCCAGCTCGTTGGCGAATACATAGTCGATACCCAGGCGCGCCTGCACCTGGCGGGCAAAGTAGGTAAAGCCGCCAGACAGGATCGCGGTCTTGTAACCCAGGCGCTTGAGCTCGGCAAACAGGTTCTCGGCACCTTCAGTCAGACGCAGCGACGCCCCGATCTCATCCAACACGCCCACATCCAGGCCCTTGAGCAGCGCCATGCGCTCCTTGAAGCTGGCGCGGAAGTCCAGCTCGCCGCGCATGGCGCGCTCGGTGATGGCAGCAACCTGCTCACCCACGCCAGCGGCCTTTGCCAGTTCGTCGATGACCTCGGCTTCGATCAGCGTCGAGTCCATGTCGAAGACCGCCAGGCGACGGTTGCGGCGGAACAGGTCGTCCTTCTGGAAGGCAATGTCGATGCTCAGCTCTTCGGCCAGGGCGAAGAAGTCGGCACGCAGAGCCTCGGCATCGCTCGGCACGCCGCGCACAGAGATCTCGATGGCCGCCTTGCCCTTGTCGGTCTCCGCATCCAGCGCCACACGGGCCGACAGGCGCTCGATGCGCTCGATGGTCAGGCCGTACCGGCTGATCACCGCACTCACCCGCTGCAGTTGCTCTGGAGTGATCTTGCGGCTGAGCAAGGTGACGATGTGGCGCGCCTCGCCCTGGCCATCGGCCCAGTGCTGGTAGTCCGCCTCGGAAATCGGCGTGTAGCGGGCCTGCAGGTTCAGTTCGTGGGCCTTGGCCTGCACGCTCTGCAGCAGGGAGGTGGCCACTTCGTTGTCCGGGATATCGACCAGGATGCCGAACGACAAGGTACCGTGCATGACTGCCAGGCCAATGTCGAGGATGCTCACACCGCCCTGCAGCAGGACGCCGGTGATAGCCGCAGTGAGACCGGGACGGTCCTCACCGGTGATGTTGATCAGGACGATTTCACGCACAACCTGGCTCCGACTTCGATGAAAAATGCGCATTCTACCGATTTTCCGTGACCGTCGGGCGCCAACGATACTTTGCCGACAAAACCCGGCTCGCTATACTGCCCCACACTTTCATGCCATTAAGAGCCGAGCTCAGTGAACCGGCCCACGCCCGTCAAAGCAGACAACTTCTTCCTGATGATCTATCGCGCCCTGAGTCAACGTCGCGTGCCGCTGGCACTACGCATCGCCTGCACCAACATTTTCCTGGTGGCGCTGGCGTTGGTGATCTACGCCTGCGTGATGGGCCTGCAGTTCAAGCAGGCCATGCACGAGCAGGCCGATGCCCTGGGCCAGAGCCTGACCACCCAGACCGCCACCTCGGCGACCGAGTTGCTGGTGGCCAACGACATCCTCAGCCTCAACGTTCTGCTCGGCAACCTGGTGAAAAACCCACTGGTGGCCCATGCGGCGATCTACAGCGTGGACAACCGCATCCTCGCGGAAGCCGGCCAGCGCCCGCGCAACAGCCTGCTGGGCGAGGCCGAAGGCCTGTACCAGACCAAGATCACCTTCCAGGACGTGACCGCCGGGCAACTGCGCATCAGCCTGGACATGAGCCAGTTCCAGCAGCCGATGCTGATCAGTCTGCAGAGCATGGGCATCCTTGCCGCCATCCTGCTGGTGCTGGCGCTGACCCTGAGCCTGCGCCAGGGCCGCTTCATCACCCTGCCGCTGCTGCAACTGCGGGTGTGGCTGCGCGACCCGCAACCCTATACCCCGGCCACCGACCGCCAGGACGAGATCGGCGACATCGCCCGCCAGCTGCACGCGCGCCTGGCTCCGCCCCCGCCACCTGAGCCGGAGCCCGAAGAAGAAGACGACGAGCAGTTCGACGACCTGCACGACGCTGCCCCGGCAGCCAAGGTCGCACCGCGCGCCAAGCTTGCCGCCCAGGCGGACGAGGATGACGATGAAGCCTTCGCCGGCCTGCTGGACGACGAAAGCGCGCCCAAGGCCGCCGTGGTCGAATCCGACGAGCCGCAGTACAGCGCCGTGCTTGCCGTGCAACTGGGCTCGCAGGAGCAGCTGCGTCGCCTGCCGCGCACCCGCCTGACCGAACTGACCGAGCGCTACCGCGATTGCCTGGAGCATGCCGCCTCACTCTACGACGGTGAAACTCACACGCTCAACGACGGCAGCACCCTGGTGCTGTTCCACAGCCGCGACTGCGGCGAGGACTACCTCACCAACGCCATCTGCTGCGGCGAGCTGTTGCGCGCCTTGGGCCATGCCCTGCAGATCGAGGTAGCGGACAGCGGCATTACCCTGCAGCTGCAGCTGGGCCTTGCCCTGGGTAACGACCTGCAAGGGCTGGAGCTGGTAGACCTGCTGATGGCCGAAAAGGCCCAGGACGCTCTGGCACTGTCGCAGCACAGTCGCAACTTGTTGCTGGTAGAACGGCAGATCAGCGATGACACACTGATTCGCCAGCGCGCCCGCATTCGCCCGATTGCCAGCCCCGAGGGTGCCTGCTGCGTGGAGCGCCTGATGGAGCCCTACCCGTCGATGCTGGAGCGGCAGCTGGCGCGGATGCACGAACGCCGGGCCTGATACCGGGCTGGCCTCTTCGCGGGTAAACCCGCTCCCACAGGGCCTGCGCCAACCTGTAGGAGCGGGTTTACCCGCGAAGAGGCCAGCACAGACAGTACAAAAACAGCAGATACGAAAAAGCCCGCAATGATGCGGGCTTTTTCGTATCTGGCAGTTAGATCAGAACCGGTAGACTTCCATATCGGTTCGAATCGGCGCAGCCATCGGGATCTTGGATTTCTCAGGCGTCTTCTTCACCTGCACCGGAGCAGCCGATTTTTTAGGCGACTCTTCGGCAATCGCCGGCTGGTTAGCCAGAGGCTTGACCGCTGTGCTCAGCTGTTCGGCCAGTTTCTGAAGCAACTGGCCCTGGGCCTGCACCTGCGACGCCTCGCTGCCCGCGTGTGGCTGTTCGAGGTGAACGATGCGGTTGTCACGCACATGGCCACGGCGGTCCAACAGGCGCCACTGGGCATCCAGGACAGCCGGCTGGTCCTTGCCCGAGTCCAGGCGAGTGATCGACAGCAGCACTTGTACATCCGGGTTGAACCCGGCAGCCGCCGGGGCCAGCACCACGCGCTGGCTGTCCAGGCGCCAGGCGAGCTGGCGCACCAGCAGCTGGTCGATATCCGACGAAAGGCTGCCGGCCCAACGACCGTCGGTCGCCGAACTCAGGCTGCCATCGGCCTGACGCTGCAGGAACGTCTCACGTTGCAGGTAATCGGCAACCGATACCGGACCGAGCACCACGGCCATGCCCGCACTCTGCGAAGGCTGGCCAGGATCACCACTGTCGAGCTGGTACAGGGCAACCGGCTGATGCATGGTGCACCCGCCAAGGCCCAGCAGGCCAGTCATCAACAGCGCAAATGGAAGGCGCAGAAATTTCATCATCCCATCCAGGCGGTCGCCAAAAGGCCAACCGCAGTGATACATATAAATTCAAACGGGCACACGGCCACGCCGGCACCGCAAGGGCCATATCATCCGCGAAATAACCGTCCGACTCCAGCATTTCTGCCCGGAACGACGCTGAAATTGCCGCTCCAGACATTTCAACCGCTTACGCCGGCACTTCCACCTGCAACCCATCGACCCGCTGGAACCCGCGTGGCAGCTTGCTGCCGCGCCGTCCGCGCTCGCCCTTGTAATGCTCCAGGTCGTCCGCTTTCAGAGATAGGGTACGCTTGCCGGCTTGCAATACAAGCGTCGCGCCATCTGCTATCACGGCCAGATCGGTAACAAATTCTTCACGGCTCGCCACCCGGTCGCCCGGCACCCCGATAATCTTGTTGCCCTTGCCTTTGCCCAACTGAGGCAGGTCGCTGACCTTGAATACCAGCAGACGGCCTTCGGTGGTAACCGCCGCCAGCCAGTCCTGCTCGCGGTTGGCCACCGGGCGCGGGGTCATGACCTTGGCACCGTTGGGCAGGCTGAGCAAGCCCTTGCCGGCCTTGTTCTTGGCCTGCAGGTCTTCACCCTTGACCACGAAGCCATAGCCGGCGTCCGAAGCCACCACGTACAGTGCATCGTCGTCCGGCAACAGCACACACTCGAAGGTGGCCCCCGGTGGTGGCGTCAGGCGGCCGGTCAGTGGTTCGCCCTGACCACGCGCCGACGGCAGGCTGTGGGCGGCTAGCGAGTAACTGCGGCCAGTAGAATCGATGAGCACGGCAAACTGGTTTGAGCGCCCGGCAGCAGCGGCCTTGAAGCCATCGCCGGCCTTGTACGACAGGCCGGTGGCATCAATGTCGTGACCCTTGGCGCAGCGCACCCAGCCCTTCTCCGAGAGCACCACGGTGACCGGCTCGGTCGGCATCAGCTCGTTTTCCGACAGCGCCTTGGCCTCGGCACGCTCGACGATCGGCGAGCGGCGGTCGTCGCCATAGGTTTCAGCATCCTTGATCAGCTCGCTGCGTACCAGCTTGCGCAGCTTGGCATCGCTGCCCAGCAGGGCGAGCAGCTTGGCCTGCTCCTTCAGCAATTCATCCTGCTCGCCGCGGATCTTCATCTCTTCCAGGCGTGCCAGCTGCCGCAGGCGGGTCTCGAGAATGTAGTCGGCCTGGATTTCGGTCAGGTCGAAACGGGCGATCAGGGCCTGCTTGGGCTGGTCTTCGGTACGGATGATGTGGATAACTTCATCCAGGTTGAGGAACGCGGTCAGCAAACCTTCCAACAGGTGCAGGCGCTTCTCCACCTTGTCCAGGCGGTGCTGCAGGCGGCGACGGACGGTAGCGGTACGGAACTCCAGCCATTCCAGCAGCAGCGCTCGCAGGTTCTTCAGCTGTGGCCGGCCGTCCAGGCCGATGATGTTGACGTTGACCCGGTAGCTGCTCTCCAGGTCGGTCGTGGCAAACAGGTGCTGCATCAGCTCATCGGCATCCACACGGTTGGAGCGCGGGATGATGACGATGCGGCACGGGTTCTCGTGGTCCGACTCGTCACGCAGGTCGGCGACCATAGGCAGCTTCTTGGCCTGCATCTGCGCAGCGATCTGCTCCAGCACCTTGGCCCCGGAGACCTGGTGCGGCAGCGCGGTGACGACGATGTCGCCATCCTCGACGCGGTAGACGGCGCGCATACGGATGGAGCCGCGACCGCTTTCGTACATCTTGAGGATTTCTGCCCGCGGCGTAACGATCTCGGCCTCGGTCGGGTAGTCCGGCCCCTGGATGTGCTCGCACAGCTGCTCGATGGTGGCCTTGGGCTCGTCGAGCAGGCGCACACAGGCCGTGGCCACTTCACGCAGGTTGTGCGGCGGTACGTCAGTGGCCATGCCAACGGCGATACCAGTGGTGCCGTTGAGCAGGATGTTGGGCAGGCGCGCAGGCAGCACGGCCGGCTCCTGCAGGGTGCCGTCGAAGTTGGGCACCCAGTCCACGGTGCCCTGGCCAACTTCGCTGAGCAGCACTTCGGCGTAGCGCGAAAGACGCGCTTCGGTATAACGCATGGCGGCGAACGACTTCGGATCGTCCGGCGCACCCCAGTTGCCCTGGCCGTCGACCAGCGTATAGCGGTAGCTGAACGGCTGGGCCATCAGCACCATGGCCTCGTAGCAGGCCAAGTCACCGTGGGGGTGGAACTTGCCGAGCACGTCACCGACGGTACGCGCCGACTTCTTGTGCTTGGCATCGGCATCGAGCCCCAACTCGCTCATGGCGTAGACGATGCGTCGCTGCACCGGCTTCAGGCCATCGCCGATGTGCGGCAAGGCGCGGTCCATGATCACGTACATGGAGTAGTTGAGGTAGGCCTGTTCGGTGAAGTCAGCCAGCGAGCGGCGTTCTACGCCATCCAGGCTGAGTTCCAGTGAGTCGCTCATGCGGGCCTCGTCATTTCAGGTTCTGGCGCAGCAGCATGGTGCCGCCGCGCTGGGTAAATTCAAGTTGTTTCAGGGCACTCATGCCCAGCAATACGGTCTGCCCGTCCAGGCCCGGCACCACGATGGCGCGCACGTCCTGCAGGCGGATATCCCCCAGCTGCAGGCTGGTCAGGCGCGTACGGTAGCCTTCGGTACGGCCGTTGGCGGTACTGAGCTGCACCGGGCTGCCACGCTCCAGGCCCAGCTCGCGGCTCAGCGCCTCGGGGATGGCCACGTCGGTGGCACCTGTGTCGAGCATGAAATGCACCACCTGGCCGTTGATTGCGCCATCCATCACGAAGTGGCCCTGGCCGTTGCCCAGCAGGCGCACCTCGATAAAGCCTTCGCCATGCGTCGACTGCACCTGGGCATTGGGGTTGCGCTGGCTGTCTTCCCATTGGCCGAAAAAACGCGTGGCAAGGAACAGCGCCGCCGCCCAGGCGACGATCATCAATACCTTGCCAGCCCGCTTGCCCGGTGCCTGGCTCATGGCTTGGCGCTCCATCCGCCTTCCGGCGCATCGAAGCGCCAGACGATCGGGCGTGCTTCGCCATCGGCGCGGGCGCCGTTGTTGTTGTCCACGCCTATCCAGGCGCCCTTGGCATCGATCACCAGGGCCTCGGCCAGACCGAACGGCTGCTGGTAGCGACGCGACTCGACCAGGGCATCGGCAGCGAACGACCAGCAGCGCTCGACCATGCCGCTGTCGGTATCCCGACGACAGACGCGGTAGGCATTGCGTTCGAGAGTGAACAGCTTGCCTTCGAACCAGGCCAAGTCGGCGAAGTCGCGCGACAGTGCCTGGGCATTGGGCATCTGTGCCGGCTGCATTTCGACCCCGGCCTCGCTCAGCAACACGCAGCTGCGGCCGCAGGTCCACACCGACTGCTGGCGCTCGATAGCCACCAGGCCACGGCGCTCGCGCTCGGCGGCCAGCCACAGGCGGTCACCCGCCGGGTTGATCGCCAGACCTTCGAACAAGGCGTTGAAGTTCAGCAGCATGCCGCTGGCCCGGGCCTGACGAACCATGGCCGGGTCGATCTTCAACCAGTCCGCCTCGCCTTCCAGCGGCAGTTGCAGCACAGCGGCATGAGCTTCGCTGACCAGGTACAGGTTGCCCGCCTGGTCACAGCTGATGCCTTCGAAATCCAGTTCGCCACCACGAATATACGACGCCGCCCAGTTGCGCGACTTCAGGCCCCACGGCAGGCCACTTTCCGGCACCGCTGGCGGGGTGAAGGTGAGCGGCTGCGCGCGCCAGGTCGGGTTTTGCTGGTCGAAGCGGTAGATGCGGTCGTCGTCGCGGTCGGATACGCCCCACAGCCCGCCCCGGCATTCCACCAGGCCAGACAGGTTGCCACCGCGCATGCCTTCGATCGGGTGCTCGGCGCTCAGCTTCAACTCTGGCCAGTTGCCCGCCAGGCTCGGCAGGGCAACCAGCGCCAGGCAGGCAGCCAGAAGCCGCCGAATCAAACCATGACCTCGGCCAGGTTGCCCTTGGTTTCCAGCCAGCTCTTGCGGTCGCCCGCGCGCTTCTTGGCCAGCAGCTTGTCCATCAGCTCGCAGGTGGCCTGCACGTCGTCCAGGGTCAGTTGCACCAGGCGCCGGGTATTCGGGTCCATGGTGGTCTCGCGCAGCTGTGGCGGGTTCATCTCGCCCAGGCCCTTGAAGCGTGTGACCTGTGGCTTGCCGCGCTTCTTCTCGGCCACCAGGCGATCGAGGATACCGTCACGCTCGGCCTCGTCGAGGGCGTAGTAGATTTCCTTGCCCAGGTCGATGCGGTACAGCGGCGGCATGGCCACGTACACATGCCCGGCCTCGACCAGGGCGCGGAAGTGCTGGACAAACAGTGCGCACAGCAGCGTGGCGATGTGCAGGCCGTCGGAGTCAGCGTCGGCGAGGATGCAGATCTTGCCGTAGCGCAGCTGCGCAAGGTCGGTGGCACCCGGGTCGACGCCAATGGCCACGGCGATGTTGTGCACTTCCTGGCTGGCCAGGACTTCGCCACCGTCCACTTCCCAAGTGTTGAGGATCTTGCCACGCAGCGGCAGGATCGCCTGGAATTCCTTGTCGCGAGCCTGCTTGGCCGAGCCACCTGCCGAGTCACCCTCGACCAGGAACAGTTCGGCGCGCATCGGGTCCTGGCCGGCGCAATCGGCCAGTTTGCCGGGAAGTGCCGGGCCTTGGGTTATGCGCTTGCGCTCGACCTTCTTGCTGGCCTTCAGGCGGCGCCCGGCGTTGCTGATGGCCAGCTCCGCCAGCTGCATGCCCAGCTCGGGGTGGGCGTTGAGCCACAGGCTGAACGCGTCCTTGACCACGCCGGAAACGAAGGCAGCCGCCTCGCGCGACGACAGGCGCTCCTTGGTCTGCCCGGAGAACTGCGGGTCCTGCATCTTCATCGACAGCACGAAGGTGATGCGCTCCCAGACGTCTTCCGGCGCCAGCTTCACGCCGCGCGGCAGCAGGTTGCGGAACTCGCAGAATTCACGCATGGCATCCAGCAGGCCCTGGCGCAGGCCGTTGACATGGGTGCCGCCTTGGGCGGTAGGGATCAGGTTGACGTAGCTTTCCTGGATGCTGTCGCCGCCTTCGGGCAGCCACAGCAAGGCCCAGTCCACCGCCTCCTTGTTACCGGCCAGGCTGCCGCAGAACGGCTCGTCGGGCAGGCGCTGGAACTCATTGACGGAATCGACCAGGTAGGAACGCAGGCCATCCTCATAGTGCCATTCGACCTTCTCGCCGCTGGCCTTGTCCTCGAAGCTGACCAGCAGGCCCGGGCACAGCACGGCCTTGGCCTTGAGCACATGCTTGAGGCGGCTGATGGAGAATTTCGGCGAATCGAAGTACTTGGGGTCGGGGCTGAAGTACACGCTGGTGCCGGTGTTGCGCTTGCCGACCGAGCCGACCACTTCCAACTCGCTGGCCTTGAAGCCATCGGCGAAAGTCATCTGGTATTCGTTGCCGTCACGTTTCACGCGCACGCGCACCTGGGTCGACAGGGCGTTGACCACAGAGATGCCCACGCCGTGAAGGCCACCGGAGAACTGATAGTTCTTGTTGGAGAACTTGCCGCCGGCGTGCAGCTTGGTGAGGATCAGCTCGACCCCGGACACGCCCTCTTCCGGGTGGATGTCCACCGGCATGCCGCGGCCATCGTCGCTGACTTCAAGTGAGTGGTCGGCATGGAGGATGACCTGTACCGAACGGGCATGACCGGCCAGGGCTTCGTCGACACTGTTGTCGATGACTTCCTGGGCCAGGTGGTTGGGGCGGCTGGTATCGGTGTACATGCCCGGCCGCTTGCGGACCGGGTCAAGGCCCGAGAGGACTTCGATGGCGTCTGCGTTATAGGCGCTAGCGCTGGGAGTGGCCATAGGGTCTCGTCGTCAGTCTGGTGAATGCAAAAAAGTCAAAATACAGAAAAATCGAGCGCTGCGTACTGCCCACGGGCAATGCCGGCGAAAGCCAGCAGTGCCGGCAGGCGCTCGGCGAAGCCCTGGAAGCTGTGGTCGCCACCGGCCTGGATGCGCAGGGCACAAGCACGGTAATAGCGCTCGGCATGGCGATAGTCCAGGGTTTCATCGGCGGTCTGCAGCCACACTTGATAGCGGCTGGCGTCCACCGGGGCTGGTACTTCCAGCTCGGCCAGGGCCTGCACGTGATCGTGGGTCAGCTCCCAGGCTTCACCGGTGTAGTGATTGTGCTGGGTGCCCAGGTAGCCGTCGAAATGCTTGTGCGGTGTTACCGCCGGGTTCACCAGCAAGGCCTTGAGGCCGTGGCGCTCGGCCAGATAGGTGGCATAGTAGCCGCCGAGCGAACTACCTACCAACAATGGTGCGCCCAGTTCGGCGATGGCCGCTTCGAGCTGGGCGATGGCCTGCCGTGGGTGGTGGTGCAAGGCGGGCACCCGCAGTTGGGCCGACAGGCCCAGTTGCTGCATCACGGCCTCGAGTTGGCGCGCCTTGGTCGAAAGTGGCGAGCTGTTGAAGCCATGGATATAGAGGATGGAACCCGACATGCTGCCCCCGGAATCTGTGGCTTCGCGCCCGGTGATATGGGCGCAGGGACGCGCAGTGTAGCGCGTTCGCCGGGTTTTGACGCAGTGTCACGGGTTTCGCAACAATTTCTTCACCGAAGGCGCAACCACAGTTCCCTGTAGGAGCGGCCTTGTGTCGCGATGGGCCGCAGCTCAATAGCCAGGGCTATCGAAGTCGAGCTTCACCTGGAAATCCACTGCCCGCTCCACCCCGGTCTCCAACCGCCCGTCGGCGTGGAGGCGCAGCCAGCGGTATCCAGGCTGCTCCTCGCTCACCTTGAAATCCTCGCTGCGCGCCGCGAACTGGATACAGGTCGACGGAGTGGCCAGCAGGCGACGGCCGTCGCGCACTTCATCCCATTCCTGGTGCACATGCCCCCACAGCAGCGCCCGCACCTGTGGGTACCCCTCAACGATATCGAACAGCGCCTGGGCATTGCGCAAGCCGATCGGCGCAATCCAGGCACAGCCGATATCCACCGGCTGATGGTGGAAGCACACCAGGCAATGCCGTTCACCCGCCTCTCGCAAGGCCGCTTCCAGCACTGCCAGCTGATCGCCCTCCAGCAGCCCATGCGTCGCCCCGGGTACGGCTGTGTTGAGCATGACGATGCGCCACGCACCGATATCGGTCACCGCCTGTACCAGCTCCGGCGCCACTTGCGCCATGACTCGGGCCTCGTCATGGTTGCCAGGCAACCAGCGGGTGGGCACGGCAAACGGTGCGGTCAGCTCACGGAACGCTTCATAGGACGCCACGCTGGCGTCCTGGGACAGGTCGCCAGTGCACAGCAGCAGGTCGACAAGCGGTTGCTCCCGCCGCACCTGGGCCACTACATGGCGCAGGCTGTCACGGGTATTGAGGCCCAGCATGCTGCCGGCCGAGTCGGCGAACAGGTGGGCATCGGTCAGTTGCACCACATGCACGGGGCGCGATTGGTCTGGCTGCGGCAACGGCCGTCTCCTCGAACGGATTCAGCGCGAATTATGGCTGTACAACGGGTGCGAGCAAACACCCGTACCCAAACCACGTCACAATTCAGCGAACGCTTGCCAGCTCGTGGCCACAGGCCAGGCAATGGCTCAGCCATTCACCGAGGAACAGGTTGAGCTGGGCCTTTTCGTCCGGCTGGTGCATGGCTTCGTTGGGATAGGGGTATATGCTGCGCAGGCGACGGGTGTGTTCGGCACTGACCACTTCGGCCATGCGCGCATCGTGGTACACCTGCACTTCCAGGTGCGGCACCGGCAACCATGGCAGGCTGTGCTCCTGGCGCACGTGCAGGGTGGTGGTGTACGGGCAGGCCAGCACCACGTCGAGCACCAGCACGCCAAGCATCTGGTCGCCTTGGGTCATACCGATGCGGCGCGAGCTCTGGGTGGTGCGCATGTCGGGCAACAGGCGCATCAGCCGGGCGTAGTTGGCCTCGCAAGCTGCCTGCAGCCCGACCAGGTCGACCCGATAACGCTCGCGCAGCAGGTTCACTTCCACATACCTCGTACTTCATCACGGTTCAGCGCCAGCCATTGCAGGCCGATGATGGTCGCCGCATTGCAGATGCGCCCGTCGCGCACCGCCTGCATGGCATCCTCGAACGACCACACGCGCACGCGAATGTCCTCGCCCTCTTCTTCCAGGCCATGCAGGCCGCCCGCCCCTTCACTGCTGCAACGGCCGAGGAACAGGTGAACATATTCGTCACTGCCGCCGGGCGACGGGAAGTAACGGGTCATCGGCCACAGGGCGCTGAAGGCCAGGCCGGCTTCTTCTTCGGCTTCGCGGTGGGCGACTTCCTCGGGTTGCTCGTCCTTGTCGATCAGCCCGGCCACCATCTCGATCAGCCAGGGGTTGTCGACCTTGTCCAGTGCACCGACGCGGAACTGCTCGATCAGCACCACTTCATCGCGCAACGGGTCGTACGGCAGCACGCACACCGCATCATGGCGCACGAACAATTCGCGGCTGATCTCGCGGCCCATGCCCCCGGCAAACAACTCGTGGCGCAGACGTAGCTTGTCGAGCTTGTAAAAGCCCTGGAAGCAGTTGGCCCGCTCAATGATTTCGAAGCCCTTGGGCACTGAGTTCAACGCGTCTGACATGGAAATCCTCATTACCTCGAATACCGCATCGCGCCATCCTACTCTGCACGCCTGCCGGTTTCACCCCTTTCCGGCAACCGTTCGCGCACTCGGGACAGCGCGCCTTCTCTCTGTTAGCTTAGTGGCGAACTGAAGGCCGCGCAGACGGTCAAAGGCCGACTTTTCCCTGTTCTGCAAGGATCCTCATGACACTTGTCAAACTGACTTCCGTGGCTGTGCTGGCCCTGGCCCTGGGTGCCTGCCAAAGCCTGTTCACGCCCAACTACCGGGCGCCGCTCGAGGTCAAGCGCGATGCCTGGGAGCATGTCAAACCCGGCTGCAGCGAAAGCGACTGCCCGCTGGTGAACATCGACATGATCCACTTCCCGGCCTTGCCCAAGCTCGATGGCATCGTCGAGAAACGCCTGCTGCAACTGACCGAAGACAACCAGCGCGGCAACGCACCGACCACCCTGCAAGCCTACGAGCAGCAGTACCTGGCCAGTGCCGACAGGCGCAACAGCAGCTACCTGCAGGCCAAGGTACGCGAGCAGCATGACGGACTGGTGATCATCGAATTGTCCAGCTACCTGGACAGCGGCGGCGCCCACGGCATGCCCGGGCGTGGCTTCATCAACTATTCGCGCAAGCTGGACAAGGTGCTGACCCTGCAGGACATGCTGGTGCCCGGCCAGGAAGACACCTTCTGGAAAACCGTCGAGGAATCGCACCGCGCCTGGCTGATCAGCGTAGGCATGGACAAGGATGCCGAGTTCATCAAGACCTGGCCGTTCAAGCAGTCGCCGCACGTCGCCCTGACGTACGGCGCGGTGGTGGTCAAGTACGAGGTCTATACCATCGCGCCCTACTCCATGGGCCACGTGGAGTTGAAGATCCCCTACCCGCGCCTGAATGGCGTGCTCAAGCCCGAGCTGTTTCCCGGCCGCGGCTGAAGCTCAGCAGCCCGTGCAGTAGCCCTGCCAGCAGCAATGCCGGCAGGGTCGCACCCAGGTCCGGCGCTTGCGCGGCGATCAGATGGTACGCGGCAACGCCCACCGCCCAGGCCAGCAGTGCCTGCCAGTGCAAGCCATGCACCTGTGCTGGCAAGCGGCGGCGACGGATCACGTAATGGTCCATCAATACCACACCGAACAGCGGTGCAAACACCGAGCCGATCAGCAGCAGGAAGTTCTCGTACTGTGCCAGTGGTGCCAGCAAGGCGATCAGCGTGCACAGCACGCCAATGGCCAGCGCCAGGTGCTCGACCTTCAGGCGCACCAGCACGCCGGTGGAAACGGCCGCCGAGTGAATGTCGGCAAAAGCCTTTTCCGACTCGTCCAGCAGAATCAGCAGCAGTGGAATGCCCATGCCGGCGCCCGCCAGGGCCAGCAGCAGGGCGTTGGCTTCGCCACTGTCGGCGAAGGCCAGGGTGTAACCCACGCCCAGGC
The DNA here is from genome assembly GCF_013305685.1 of Pseudomonas sp. 13159349. Taxonomy (NCBI): domain Bacteria; kingdom Pseudomonadati; phylum Pseudomonadota; class Gammaproteobacteria; order Pseudomonadales; family Pseudomonadaceae; genus Pseudomonas; species Pseudomonas sp. 13159349. The sequence goes on from NZ_CP045553.1 coordinate 5,388,838, forward strand.
TCATCAGCCAAGTGTTGCCGATGAAGTAACCCAGCACCGTACCACCGAATACATGTTTGCCGTTACGGGCAAAACGCGAGTAGTCGGCGATCAGCGGCAACCAGGACAGCGGCATGGCGATGGCGATGTCGAAACCCACAGCCAGCGACATCGATCCGTCGCCGGCGCGGTTCCACAGTGCCGCAAGGTCGGCCTTGGCGAACAGGTTCCAGGTCAGCCAAAGGCAAGCGCCCAGCAGCAGCCAGATACCCCAAGTGCGTAGCACCTTGCGCACGAACGCCAGCGGCCCACCGACTGCGAGCAAGGTGGCCAGGGCGCCGAAGCATAGGGTCCAGAGCACAGGGCTGTTCCAGGCGCTGGCTTCGCCGAACGCCCGCGCGCCCAGCAGGCTGGCGGCATCGCGCATCACGATGATCTCGAACGCACCCCAGCCCACCAGTTGCAGCAGGTTGAGCAGCGCCGGCAAGCGAGCGCCATGGCCACCCAGGCTCAGTTTCAGCGTGCCCATGGCCGACAGGCCGGTATCGCTGCCGATGACACCGGCAGCCCCCAGCAGCAGCACACCCACACCGGTGCCCAGGGCGATAGCCAGCACCGCGCCGGCAAGGCCCAGGCCAGGGGCCAGCATGGCGCCGACCTGCAGCACCATCAGGCCGATGCCGAGGGAGAACCATAGCGAGAACAGGTCGCGGGCGCCGAAGATGCGCTGGGCGGTGGGGACCGGGTGGTCGGGGGAGAATTGGCTGGGGGTGGTCATGCTTTGACACTCGGCAAGGTATTGGATTGGACGCGGTCGCTGTAGGAGCGGCCTTGTGTCGCGAAAGGGCCGCAAAGCGGCCCCAGGTTTTCAGCTTCGCGACTGAAATTGCCGGGGCCGCTTCGCGGCCCATCGCGACACAAGGTCGCTCCTACAGGGGTCAGCGCTGCGACTTAGACTTTGTGATACAGCTGGCTGCCTTCCTGCCGGAACCGCTCGGCCTGCTCACGCATGCCTTGCTCTACCGTCACATCCACGGTTTCGATCTTGGCGGCGTATTCACGCACTTCCTGGGTGATCTTCATCGAGCAGAACTTCGGCCCGCACATCGAGCAGAAGTGCGCGACCTTGGCCGATTCCTTAGGCAGGGTCTCGTCGTGGTAGGCACGGGCAGTGTCCGGGTCCAGGCCGAGGTTGAACTGGTCTTCCCAACGGAACTCGAAGCGTGCCTTGGACAAGGCGTTGTCACGGATCTGCGCACCCGGGTGGCCCTTGGCAAGGTCGGCGGCATGAGCGGCGATCTTGTAGGTGATGATGCCGGTCTTCACGTCATCCTTGTTTGGCAGGCCCAGGTGTTCCTTGGGCGTGACGTAGCAGAGCATCGCGCAACCGAACCAGCCGATCATAGCCGCACCAATGCCCGAGGTGATGTGATCGTAGCCAGGAGCGATATCGGTGGTCAGCGGGCCGAGGGTGTAGAACGGCGCCTCGTCGCAGCATTCCAGCTGCTTGTCCATGTTCTCCTTGATCAGTTGCATCGGCACGTGGCCGGGGCCTTCGATCATGCACTGCACGTCGTGCTTCCAGGCGATCTTGGTCAGCTCGCCGAGGGTCTCCAGTTCACCGAACTGCGCGGCATCGTTGGCGTCGGCAATCGAGCCGGGACGCAGGCCGTCGCCCAGCGAGAAGCTGACGTCGTAGGCCTTCATGATTTCGCAGATTTCTTCGAAGTGGGTGTACAGGAAGTTTTCCTTGTGGTGTGCCAGGCACCACTTGGCCATGATCGAGCCACCACGGCTGACAATACCGGTGACACGCTTGGCAGTCAGCGGCACATAACGCAGCAGTACGCCGGCATGGATGGTGAAGTAGTCCACGCCCTGCTCGGCCTGCTCGATCAGGGTGTCGCGGAACAGCTCCCAGGTCAGGTCCTCGGCCACGCCGTTGACCTTTTCCAGGGCCTGGTAGATGGGCACGGTACCAATCGGCACCGGCGAGTTGCGGATGATCCACTCACGGGTTTCGTGAATGTGCTTGCCGGTGGACAGATCCATGACCGTGTCCGAACCCCAGCGGATGCCCCAGGTCAGCTTGGCCACTTCTTCCTCGATCGAGGAACCCAGGGCGCTGTTGCCGATGTTGCCGTTGATCTTCACCAGGAAGTTGCGGCCGATGATCATCGGTTCCACTTCCGGGTGGTTGATGTTGGCTGGGATGATCGCGCGGCCACGGGCGATTTCCTGGCGGACGAACTCAGGAGTGATTTCTTTCGGGATGTTGGCCCCGAAGCTATGGCCGGCGTGCTGCTCGTCAAGCAGACCAGCGGCACGTGCCTCTTGCAGCTTCATGTTTTCGCGGATGGCCACGTACTCCATCTCGGCAGTGATGATGCCTTGGCGGGCATAGTGCATCTGCGAGACGTTGGCACCAGCCTTGGCCCGACGCGGGTTGCGCACGTGGGCGAAACGCAGCTTGGCCAGTTCGGCATCGTTCAGGCGCTGCTGGCCGAAGTCGGAGCTCAGGCCGGCCAGGCGCTCGGTGTCACCGCGTGCCTCGATCCACGCCGAACGCACATCGGCCAGGCCCTTGCGCACGTCGATGACAACGTTGGGGTCGGTGTACGGGCCGGAAGTATCGTAGACCAGCACCGGGGCATTGGACTCGCCACCGAAATCGGTAGGGGTGTCGTCCAGGCTGATTTCACGCATGGGCACGCGGATGTCCGGGCGCGAGCCTTCGACATACACCTTGCGCGAACGCGGGAATGGTTGCACGGACTGCTGATCGACTTGTGCCGATTCGCTGAGGTTGATCGCTTTTTCTTGTTTGGTCATCACAGGCTCTCCAGACGGCTTCCTAGCAGTGGAATGTCGGGGTGAACCTGAAAGGCGCGGACGCACCCTTGATGGGTGCAGTGCCGGATATGGGGGTGCCTGAAGCTGCATGCAGCTGCGACATTCCCGGACCTGGCACAAGAGGCTCCCCGGGAAGGCGAGCAATCTTGTTCCCTACGCAGGCGCTAACCTGATCAGGTTCAACGGGATCCGCAACTTTGCGATCTCAGCCTTTGCTTCAAGGCACCCCGACAAGAACATGCGCAGTCTAGACTGGAGTGGTCGGCAAAGCCAAGCAGGTAAATGCGCGGATGATGAAAGGCACCCCGAGCGATTGTTGCCGGGTGCGCATGGCACTACACTGGCCCGTCGCTCGATACTCAACAGTTCAGTAATTAAATTTCGTACAAGGATTGCCTCTATGCTGCGCAAACTCTCACTGGCAATAGCCGTGTCTTGTGCGTCCAACGGAGTGGTCTGGGCAGCGGACGTGCCCACTACAGTGAAAACCGACCTGGTCAGCGTCTATCAGGAAGCGGTCGACAACAACGCTGACCTGGCTGCGGCCCGCGCCGATTACGGCGCCCGCCGCGAAGTGGTACCGCAGGCTCGCGCCGGGTTGCTGCCTAACCTGTCGGCCGGTGCCGAAATGCTGAACACCCGCACCAAGCTGGACGAACCATCGGCCACCAGCAACCGCAGCGGCAACACCTGGAGCGCAACCCTGGCGCAACCTATATTCCGCGCTGATCGCTGGTTCCAGTTGCAGGCGGCCGAGGCGGTCAACGAACAGGCGGCGCTGGAGCTGTCGGCGACCGAGCAGAACCTGATTCTGCAAACCGCACAGAACTACTTCGCCGTGCTCCGTGCCCAGGACAACCTGGCCGCGACCAAGGCCGAGGAAGCGGCCTTCAAGCGCCAGCTGGACCAGTCCAACGAACGATTCGACGTCGGCCTCTCCGACAAGACCGACGTGCTGCAATCCCAGGCCAGCTACGACACGGCGCGGGCCAACCGAATCATTGCCGAGCGCCAGGTACAGGATGCCTTCGAGGCCCTGGTGACCCTGACCAACCGGGAATACACGTCGATTCAAGGCGTGGTCCATACCTTGCCAGTGCAGGTGCCTACGCCCAACGACGCCAAGGCCTGGGTCGAAACCGCCGGGCGCCAGAACCTCAACCTGCTGGCCACCAACCACGCGGTCGTCGCTGCCGAGGAAACCCTGCGCCAGCGCAAGGCCGGCCACGCGCCGACCCTTGACGCAGTTGCCAAGTACCAGAAGGGTGACAACGACAACTTCGGTTTCACCAACCCCGCGCCGGCCCCCGTTACGCGCTATAGCGGCGACGTCGAGCAGACCAGCATCGGCCTGCAGTTGAACATCCCGATCTACAGCGGCGGCCTGACCAGTTCGCAGGTGCGCGAGGCCTACCAGCGCCTGAGCCAGACCGAGCAGCAGCGTGAAAGCCTGCGCCGCCAGGTGGTGGAAAACACCCGCAACCTGCACCGCGCAGTGAATACCGACGTGGAACAGGTGCAGGCGCGCAAGCAGTCGATCATCTCCAACCAGAGCGCGCTGGAAGCCACCGAGATCGGCTACCAGGTGGGTACCCGCAATATCGTCGACGTGCTTGACGCCCAACGTCAGCTGTACACCTCGGTGCGCGACTACAACAACAGCCGCTATGACTACATCCTCGACAACCTGAGCCTCAAGCAGGCAGCCGGCACCTTGAGCCCGCAGGACCTGCAGGACCTCAAGCGGTACCTCAAACCGGACTACAACCCGGACAAGGACTTCCTGCCGCCGGACCTGGCGGCTGCAGCGGCGAAGAACTTCGAGCGCAGGCCTTGAGATAGGTGTTGGACCAGTCGCGGGCAAGCCCGCTCCCACCGCGGGGTAACCTGGGGGAGTTGGCGTGCCGGCGATAGGGCCATCAAATATCACTCCAGCCGCTACAGGACAGCGACTAGGCCGCTACGGCAATCGTCGAGTCGATGCGTTGAACCGACATATCCCCGATCAGCGCAGAGCCAGCGGGCTCAGGGGCAAACGCAGCCATTGCATCAACTAGATTTCCCAGGCTCGGCAGCGAGTGCTCGACAACAAACAGAGATGCCCCCGCTGAAAGGGCCAAGGCCTCAGGCATGGCAACCATTTCAGAGGTGACTATTGCCGGCTGCGCAAAGATGAAGTCCTCCGCTGTCACTTGCGCAACTTCGAGCGCATCCAGATACAGTATATTCACGATACCTTCCTGCCCCGGCACTGCCTGGGTATCAACGGCCACACCATGAATCTGTGCAAAGTCATTAAGCATGAAGCGCTCGACTTTGCTGACCTGCAGATCCTCGAAGCGACTGATGCCTACCTGGCTGAGGTCAATCTTGTCGATACCGTGCCGGAACCCCCGCAGGGTGTTTTTGTAATCGCTCACACCTTCTTGTTTTGTCACCAGGAACACGCTGGGCGCAACCGTTGGCGGGGCATAGATCGTGCCTGCCAGAGAAGCCACCAACTGCCCCGATTCGTCGCTTGTAAGCGACACGCCATCTGCACCACCGGTAAGCAGAACATTCGCGTTGACAGGCGGAGGCGCCTGCACTTCAGGGCTGCCCTCGAAGTAACCTGGCGCAGCAGTGAATGCGTCAAGGAAGCGGAAGTTCGCTGGCTGCAGTTCGGCGATCGGTTTGCCCGCAAGCGTCAGCTTCTGCCCATCGCCAAGGTCTAGCACAGCCGCATTGCCGTCCTGTCGCATCTGCAGGTCAGCAAACCCTAAACCACCAAAACCGACCAGATCGATCACTTCACGCGAAGTTTCGAATTGCTCGAGTACATCGTTTCCGGCTGCACGCCTGTGGATAACATAGCGGTCAGTACCCTCCCCGCCCTTGAGCAGGTTGTATCCACGGCCACCATCCAGTAATGCCCCGGCGGGCCCAGCGATCAAGGTATCGTCGCCGTCGCCACTGATGAGGTTCTGCACCGAACCAGAGGCTATGGTCAGCGCCACTCCGGCGATATTGGCACTGCCACTGGCCAAATCCACCGAAATACTGCGACTTACCGCAGCCGCATTCAACGTATTACGCCCGCCAGCGGTGCCGCTGATTGCGTCGTCAAGCAGCGCTCGCCCGGCGTTTTCTGCCACCAGGTTCGCATAGTCATCGGTGAAGTAATAAGTATCATCGATGGTGCCGGGGCTGCCAACGAGGCGCAACGTCCAGCGATCGAGTGTCAACGGCAAACCAGCATCGGCATTGCGCACCTCGAGTTTCCACTCCCCTGCTGAGCGCTCTGCGCGATGATGGGTCGACATGAACCCATATTTGAACGCTCCTGAGCGCGAATCGCCCAGATCGTCATCACCGGAGCCCGGTGCCTTGCCCGTGCGATCGAGCAGCACACTCCGCGTGCCGCCAGGCGACACCAGCGTGAGCGTCATGTCACCCAGACGGCCCACCATCGAATGGATATCGACCTCCACATGCTCCACCAGCACATCAGCCGGCAGGGTCAAGGACAAAGTCGCGACCTGCCCCGCCGCAACTTGGTGGGCAAGCGGCTCACTGGCAGCGGTCAGCACCCGTTCATTGGCCTTGGTCGCCTGGCTACCCCATGACTCGGCAAGACGCACAGCCGCACGGGCGTCGACCATACCAAAACCGTAGTCGTGACTGGTGTGCATGCCACCGCCGTTCCAGTTGCGCCCTGCGTTGTAGGCCCATTGGGTGGATGCGTCATCCACCTTGCGCGCAGACAGTGCGAGGATCTGCTGGACGTCCCGATAACCGAGCCCCGGATTGGCCTGCAGCATCAACGCCACCACGCCTGATACAATCGGCGCAGCGAAACTGGTGCCCTGGGTCGTGCTATAGGCGCTGCCCACCGATGCACCGCGCTCCGCTTCAAGGCTGACGCCAGTGGACAACACATGGCTTCCTGGTGCAGCGACCAGCAAGCTGGAACCTGGGTTGGAAAAGGGTGCAGTGGCAGCTTGCAGCACCGAGAGGTCTGCCTTTGCATTGATCGCCGCTACTTCGATGGCGTGGCGGTTGTTGTTGGTCAGCGAGCCCTGGGCACTACCACCTTTGTCGCGCTGGTTGCCGCCAGAGGCGACGACGATGGTGCCAAGCCCGCCACGACCATTGGTGGCCGCAAGCGTAGTACTGAAAGCGAGCGCCAGAGCGGTATCGACCTTGCCTTCCGGAACATTCCCCAATGCGAAGTCCTTTTTGAACCCCCAACTGTTGTTGGCAATGTCGTAGTTGACCATTTGCCCCAGGTTGGTCAGGTCGTCGCCTTTGTTGGCCAGGTAGTGCCCGCCGATCTTCGCATCGTATGCAATGCCGATTCCCCCTTGATCATTGCGCGCTCCAACCATGACACCCGCCACTTGGGTGGCATGATTGGACGCCAGGGCAGCCAGCGTGCCATTGGTACGTTGGGTTTGCAGCCAGATGGGGTCGATATTCGGCTTGAGATCGGGGTGCTCGATATCGAAGATTTCCGGCGCGACGGCAAATTCACCGCCAGGCTCGAACTGCCCGATCCTCACGCCCTTGCCCGTGAAGTCACGCCATACTGGCGCGACATCGATCTCGTCCAGATACCACTGCCGCCCAGAGAGCGGGTCACCAGGTGATTGCTCATGGCGCAACGTTACCGTCGCGCGCAAGGGTGCCGATGCACCGCTGCCCACCTCGGTAACACTCATGGAGGCGTTGCCGGCCGCATCGACCAGGTCGTAGCGGAAACTGACATCACCGTCATGGCCAGGCAACGGCGTGACCTCCACATCACCCTGCTCGTTCAGCCGCACTGTAGCGCCCTTGCCAGCATTGACCGACGCGATGCGCAATGGCCCACTGCTGTTGAATGGCTGGTCGTTGGCCAGCAGCGCCGTCGCAGGGACTATCAGCGCGGTGTCAGTGGTGGTGAAGGTAGCCAGTTGCTCAGGCGAGAGCCTGTCGCCGATTGGCATGGCGCCCGCGCCGAGAAGATCGATAGCGGCAATATCGGCGAAGCTGAGCTTCTGGATGTTGCTCAGGGTCAGGCGGCCGTCTCGCCCCGCCACGGTGTCGGTGATCTGGTGACCCGATTCGGTACGCGTGATCAGGTACTCGTCGTGTGCACCATGCAAGCTGACCAAGTTGGTTCCCGCGCCTCCATCGATCGTGGCATCGCCCCGACCGGCTTCGATCACGTCATCGGCCGCCCCACCCGTAATCCGATCCGCCCCACCACCAGCGTAAATAATGCTGCCGCCCGCCGAGGCCTGGATGCGATCCCCATTTGGACCTGCGTAGATAACGGACTTGCCGGTACCACCAATGATGTCGTTGCGGCCGCTGCCACCGACGAGCACATCGTCGCCACCACCACCGATCAGCAAGCTATCGCCCGAGCCGCCCTTGATGAAAACTCCGCGTTGACCGCCGCTGGCGATGATGTCCCTACCCCGCCCTCCTTGCGCGATGGTCAACCCGGCCTTGGCCATGTTCAGCCCAACGCCCTGCTCCCCCACGATCAGCGCCGTGTCACGCCCGCCATTGCCGTGCATGTTCGCCCAGTCGTCACTGGCACTGATCACGAATACATCATCGCCCGCCCCGCCGTGATAGGTATTGCTGCCAGCGCCGCCAACCAGCCAGCTGCCGCCCGGGGCTGCGGTCAAGACATCATCGCCTGCGGCGCCGTGCAGCGTGTCCACGCCGAGCGCGGCGGCGTCCAGAGTGCTGCCTTGAGGACTCTGGCTGATGTAAGCCCGTCGGGAAGTGGGCCCGCTTGATGAAGTCAGTACCGTACCGCCACCTTGAGCCTCGATCCGATTGCCGACGGTATCAGCGAGGAACTTCACCGCCAGTACTTCCCGGTCCTCGCCATTGATGGTGAATGTACTGCGGGAGAGGACCTGGTTACCCTGACGTGCTTCCCCCACCGGCTCGACCTGACCGAGCTTGATTTGGCTGATGCCATGCTCCTTCAATGCCTTCAATTCTCCGGCATCGGCACGCCCGTCATGGTTGCCATCGACCCACACCTTCAATTGTGCCCAGACAGCATCTTCAACGTTGATAGCGCCATCGGCGTTGGCGTCCACGCTTGCCAGGGCGGCGAAGCCATCTTTGAACGGTGTTTCGCCGGAGTTGCCATCGCTACCGGTTTTGCCTCCGTAGTATTCGGAAAACAGTTGGCTGATGTTGCTCACCTGCCCGGTGCCTTTGTCATGTACCAGCATCCCGGTCACACGATCTGCCCAGCCTGTACGACGTAACATACCGCTGTTATCGACATCGAACAGCACGCCGTCCTCGATACCTGCCAAGCCCACACCTTGCCCGCTCAGATCGAGTAACAGAGGGTCGACGAAGGTGTTCACCGTAGTCATCGCCGCCAGCCCGTTGAGCACCACTGCGTTACGCAGGCTGAAGTCCGGCTGTTCGCTACCCTCCCGATAGAACTCGGCCAGGTGCTGGTTCGGCCGCACGTTGGGGTCGAGCTGGATCTCGCCGGGGCGGATACCACCGGTGGCCAGGCTGCCCAACTGGGCGGAGGTGAAGTCGGTGTTGTCGAGGGTGCTGTCGGTGAAAGCGATGCTGTGGGTCAGGCGGCGGTTGACGTAGCCGCTGGAGACGTCGTTGCGGATGTCGTCTTGGCCTTGCAGGTCGCGACGGGATTCGGTTGCGGGGGTAATTTCGATATTCAAAACTGGGAGTGCGGGCTCTTTCACACCCAAATCAATGAGATCGGAAATTACGTCCGCGATGTTCTTTCCCGTGACTTCAGCTAAAGAAAAGAGGAAAGACCCTACTCCTCCTGGTGAATCAATGCGCGCTTTCCAATACTTGGCCACGGGACGCATTTGGTCTGGACCAATCGCCGCTGAAAGAGCGACATCCTTATCCGTAATTATAGACAACTTTATCTCTTCCCAAAGGTCCCCCGCTGAGCCAAGCACATCTTGCCAGTATTTTTCACGAGCATCACTCCTCATCAATTCAAACACAGAATTAAGAGTCCATGCATCTTTCGACCTACCTAGCTTCTCAAATACGTCACTGTGAAATTTCCAAACTTCCAGATGGCCAAGATCACCACCAATCGTCCCTTCTTTCACCCTCCGCTCTTGAAGGTCCAAATAGGCTTTACCCATCTCCAACCTTACTTTTTCAACATCTTCCGCACTCATAGGCCGCCCGGCATCCGCTTCGGTTCGCCGCATGAAATCTATAGCAGCCAGCCCTGCTATGGAATTACCTTTAGCGACACCATTAGCAAGCACCGCATACCGATCCCCTTTCATAGCCATATAGTCATACATCTCGCCAACACCCTGGAACTCAAAAATTTTCCGGGCATTTTTTACATCTTCTTCAGTCAATCCAGACATCTAGAACCTCACTTTCGACTATTAATCAAAAACTGTTCCAACGAGCGTTTCACTTCCATCCATCGTCCTAATTTGTCAGGACGCATTATTACCTTAACCAGCACATCTCCGAGTGCAACAAAAGTCATTTCACACGAATAGTAGTTAGGCTTCCGCGGCCGCCAACTGCAATAACCCACAGAAGAAATGTCATCTAACCTACCGCTCCAGTAGATAAGTTTTTTATGGCTTTCAAATACTGCGTCACGCCCCTCAACGCGATAGAGGCTGCTTGACTCATCGTACTCAGCAAGCGCGAATATTCCATTAGGGCTCTTCCTCAACAGAAATTCGAGTTGAAGTCGTAAATCTCCCTCTCTAGCGGTTACAGGTGATACCGCAACCAACAAACCTTCATGCTCCAAGCCCTGCTGAAATACCAACCTATCATCAGCCGGTACAAGCCCCGGCCAAGTCATTGACAACAAAACAGATACAAGATTTGCGTCACAGCCTTTCTTGTTATTCACAAACCCGGAGTCAAAAGAACTTTTGCCTTCGTATTCTGGCCAGAACGGAAAATACGACCTAGGAAATTCATATACCACCCCCGATATTTTTCCGCATACTATCGGATCTGCCGTTATCCTCTCTCGCCTATTCCAAGGCTCACCTTGCCAAACCATATCAATTACAGCCAACACAGGAACCAGCAAGAGCACAGCGGCACAAACTCTTAGAGAACTCCAAACCAACACATACAAGCAATAGAACAGTCTCTTGATATTCATTCAGCGCTCCGTCAAACTTTCCTGCACATGCCGCTGCAAAGGACTTAGGAAGTAACTTATAATCTTGCGCTTATCTACAATAACCTCCGCACGCACTGACATACCCGCCGTCAACGGCATATCCTTTTTCCCTACACGCAATATTTCTTTACCCAGACGGACTCGGGCGCTATAAACCAACCCCCGCTTCTCATCTTCAATGGCATCATCAGAAACACTCTCCACCACCCCCGGCACAACCCCGTACTTGGTAAACGTGAACGTCTCGACTTTCACTTCCACCGGCTGCCCCGGATATACAAAGCCGATATCCTTGTTCTCGACTTTCACTTCCACTTCCACCGGCTGGCCCGTTGGCACAATGACCATCAATGTCTGCGCGGGTGTAACCACACCACCTTGGGTATGGATGGCCAATTGCTGGACGGTACCGTCAACGGGTGATGTCAGAACCTTGAGGCGATGGCGCTGCTCGGCCTTGTTCAATTCCTGTTCAAGGGTTGCAATGCGCCGCTGCGCATCACCGTGAAGATCGAGCATGGCTCTGCGCAGTTGGGCAATGGCACCGCTTCGACGGTGCTGAGCGGCAAGCCGTGCAGCGTTCAACTCGTCGATGCGTGAGCGCTGGAGTGCCAGTTCGCGCTCTTGCTCCAGGCGGGCCTGTTCCTTTTCCAGGTAGGTGTGCTTGGCCACGGCCGATTCACTGAACAAAAGCTTGTAATCCGCCGTCAGTTGGCGGGTGATAACCAGCAGTTGCCGGAGCGCGTCAGCCCGGCCCTGGGCAGAACGGATTTCGGCAGCGCGTTGACCGATTTCGGCATCAGCCTGCTCCAACGTGGCCTGAAGCTCGAGGTACTGCCCTTCCAGCCAGCGTTGCGCGCTTGCCTGCTGCGCGGCCGTGGCCTGCGGTATCAGTGGTGCCAGGGAAGCAGGCGCGTCATCGCCGTCCAGCGCACTCAGCAGTGTGCTGGCTCGTGCCTGGTCGATCCGCGCCGCCAGCAGTTCACTGCCCAAGCGCTTTACATCGGCCTCGGTCAACTGCCCTTCCAGCTCGACCAACGCATCGCCTTTGCGCACTGCCTGGCCATCGACGACATGGATCGCCTGCACCACGGCGACCTCGCTGGCCTGAATCAGCTTGCTCCTGCCGCTGGGTACGATCTTGCCCTCGGCACTGGCAACGACGTCGATCTCACCGATGCAAGCCCAGACAAGTGCCAGCCCGATGAACGTCAGCAGGCTCCACTGCAGGTAGCGCGGCAAGGGATGTACTGGTGTTTCCTGCAGGGACAGTGCCGCAGGCAAAAAGGCCAGCTCATCCGGCTCATGGATGGGGCCATCCATGCGTCGGCGCTGTCGCCAGGCCCCTCGCCACGCTTCCCGATAGCGCTCGAAAAGCTCCTTGAAGGCCGTGCTCATACGGCAGCCCCAAGTTGCAGCCGATACAGATAGGCGTAGGTGCCTTGTGGCTTGCCCACCAACTCGTCATGAGGCCCTTGCTCGATGATCTGCCCGCGCTCCATGACCACGATACGGTCGGCGTGACGTACAGCCGAAAGCCGGTGGGCAATTATGATCACCGTGCGCTGTGCGCAGATCCGCGCCATGTTCTGCTGGATGATCCGTTCGGACTCATAGTCCAGCGCGCTGGTGGCCTCGTCGAAAATCAGGATGCGTGGGTTGCCGAACAGCGCCCGGGCGATGGCAATGCGCTGTCGCTGACCACCTGACAGGCTGGCACCGTGCTCGCCGACCAAGGTTTCATAGCCATCCGGCAATTCGAGGATGAACTCGTGGGCCCCCGCCAGCGTCGCTGCGGCGATGACCTCTTCAAGCGGTGCCGCCGGGTTGCCAAGGGCGATGTTCTCGCGCACGGTGCGCCGAAAAAGCACGTTCTCCTGCAGCACCACACCGATCTGCCGACGCAGTGAAGCCACATCGGCTACCGCCAAGTCAGCACCGTCGAGCAATACCCGCCCCCGCTCGGGTGAGTACAACCTCTGGATCAGGCGTGTCAGCGTGCTCTTGCCTGACCCCGAGCGACCTACAATGCCAACCACTTCTCCGGCAGCAATCTTCAGACTGACATCGCGCACGACTTCGCCCCCGTCCGGCCGGTAGCGAAAACACACACGGTCGAGCTCGATCTGCCCGGCGAGTGTTGGCAGCACCGTACCCTTGCCCTGGTTGACCTCGGTACGGGTGTTGAGAATGTCGCCCAAGCGTTGAATCGATACGCCTGTCTGCTGGAAGCTGGTCCAGAGTTGAGCCAGCCGGATAATGGGTTGCGAGACGCGGCCTGCCAGCATGTTGAAGGCGATAAGCTCGCCCACCGTGAGTTCGCCGTCGATGACCAGGCGAGCCCCCAGCCACAACGTGGCGACCGTGACCAGCTTGCCGATCAGGCCTACGCTCTCATTCGCGAGGTTGGAAAGGTTCTGGGTCTTGAAGCTGGCCGATACATAAGCAGCCAACTGATTGTTCCAGCGCCGGGTAATCTGCGGTTCCACGGCCATCGACTTCAGCGTATCGATGCCGTTCACCGCCTCCACCAGAAATGCTTGATTCTCGGCGCCGCGCTGGAAACTCTGGTCGATCCGCGCCCGTAGCAGTGGGGTAACGACCAGAGATACGAGAAAATATAGAGGCAATGAGCCGACGACCACCAACGTCAACCAACTGCTATAAAGGAACATGACAGCGATGAAGACCACCGTGAACACTACATCTAGCAACAGCGTGATACTGTTGTTGGTCAGGAAACTTCTGATGTTCTCCAGTTCGCGTACTCGGGCAACCGAGTCACCGACTCGCCTGGCCTGAAAGTAGGCGGCGGGAAGATCGATCAAGTGCCTGAACAGTCTTGCACCTAGTTCGACATCAATCCTTGATGCTGTATGAGCTGCCACATAAGTACGCAAACCACTCAGCAATGTTTCAAATAGAACCACGACCAACAAGCCCAGGGCGATAACATCCAGTGTGGTCAACCCACGATGCACCAGTACTTTGTCCATTACCACTTGGAAGAACAGAGGTGTCAGCAACGCCAATATCTGAATGACCAAGGAGACAACAAGCACTTCGCCAAATAGCCGCCTGTACTTCACCACGGCTGGAATGAACCAGGTCAGATCGAAACGCGACAGCCCATGCGGCAACTGGGCATCGGAGCGAACCAGAATGAGTTCTCCCGACCAGCGCATGGCAAGTTCTGCCGAGGTCAGCGCTTGCGGTGCACGGGAACCTGGGTCTTGCACCAGAACCTGCTCACCTTCCGCGCGAGCGATGATGAAATACTCACCACGCGTATCCACGGCAATGGCAGGCAATGGCGCATGCTTAAGCCGATTCGGATCGATGCTGCAATGCTTGGCCTTGAGACCTAGTTGCTGAAATGCCCGGAGTATTGCGCCAGTCGAGAATCGCTCACCCGCCGGTGCATGGTCGTGCTGCAACTGCTCGGCAGAGACGGCTATATCATGATAACGCGCCAGCGTAATCAGACAGACCAGCCCACTTTCAATAGCGCTGGTATTACACCCATAAGTCAAATCAGGCACCACGCCACCTCATATAAAAACTGAACATGAGGCGATACTAGCCTGAAACAATAGGACAAGCGTCCTACAGGGCTCCGACAGATGCGTGGGACACTTCTGACTTTAAAGCAATATTCGTAGGAAATTTCCTATCGACGAAAAATTCAATGTAGGAAGTTATACCTAGTGTCGTAGGAAAGAATGACTAAAATTAATCATATCCACTCTAGAATGGGCATTTGAGTGGATATGTCGGAAATCAACGGATCAAGGCACCCAGCCCATCGAGCAACCGCTGCAAAGCCCCTTGATTGGCCCACATTACCGCCCTGCCCGCCTCGCCCATGCGCTGTGCATCCTGCGGCAACTCGACCAGCCGCCGCACCGCTTCGGCCAGCCCGTCGGCATCGTCCACCTGCTGCAACGCCCCTGCCTCGCGTAGCATCGCGCTGATTTCGAGGAAGTTGAACACATGCGGCCCCATCAGCACCGGCAAGGCCAGCGCCGCGGGCTCCAGCGGGTTGTGCCCGCCGGTCGCCACCAGGCTGCCACCGACAAAGGCAATGTCGGCCAGGGCATAGAGGAACAGCAGTTCGCCCATGGTATCGCCGAGCAATACGCGAGTCTGCGCATCAACCGGCGTGCCGGCAGAGCGCCGCACGGTGGTGAACTGTTCGCTGCACAGCGCATGCACCGCAGCGAATCGCTCGGGGTGGCGCGGCACCAGGATCAGCAGGGCATCACCATGCACCTGCAACAATTGCCGATGTGCCTGCAGGATCAACGCATCTTCACCTTCGTGGGTGCTGGCCGCGATCCACACCGGGCGCTGTGCAGCCCCCCACTGTTCACGCAATGCCTTGGCACGCGGCAACAGTTGCTCATCGATCTTCAGGTCGAACTTGATCGAACCGGTGACCTGTACGCAATCCGGACGCGCGCCCAGGTCACGGAAGCGCTGGGCCTCGGTTTCGGTCTGCACGGCAATCAGGCTCATCTCGGCCAGCATCGGCCGGGTCAGCCTGGCAAAGCGCCCATAGCCACGGGCCGAGCGCTCAGACAAGCGTGCGTTTGCCAGCGCTACCGGAATGCCGCGCTTCGCACACTGGTGGATGTGGTTGGGCCACAGCTCGGTTTCCATGATGATGCCCAGCTTCGGCTGCACATGGTCGAGAAAGCGCCCTGCCGCCCAAGGCAGGTCGTAGGGCAGGTAGCAATGCTGCACGCGTGGTTCGTCGGCGAACATGGCGCGAATACGCTCTGAACCGGTGGGGGTCATGCAGGTAAGCGTGATCGGCAATTCCGGGTAGGCCTTGAGCAAGGCGCGCACCATCGGTGCCGCCGCAATGCTCTCGCCCACCGATACCGCGTGCACCCAGATGCCGCCCCGGCGCATGGGCGGCAGCCTGAAAGCAAAGCGCTCGCCAATGCGTTGACCATAGGCCGGCGCCTTGCGCGCGCGCAGATAAAGGCGCAGCGCAACCAGCGGCAGGCCCAGGTGAAACAACAAAGTAAAGAGAGTTCTGTTCATGGCCGCGGAGTTTACCCGATCGCGCGCAGGTGCACCGCAAAGCGCTCGGCCAGCCACTGCGCAGCAGGCCCCAGCGGCTCGTCGCGACGCCAGGCCAGCTCCACCACCAAGGCCGGTGGCCGCCACTCGCTGTCCAGTTCGACCATGTGCGCCTGGTAGGTCGGGTACTGCACCACGTGCCGCGGCAGCCAGGCCCACCCCAGGCCACGCATCAGCAGTTCGGCCATGGCGTAGAAGCTGTCGGCGCGCCACACCTGCGGGCTGATCGCTTCGCCGCCGGGGTAGCCGCTTTGCTGCGGGGCAATCAACAATTGTCGGTGGCGCGCCAGTTGCTGCCGGGTAACCCGGCCTTCGCCGGCGAGCGGGTGACCGACCGCGCATACCGTGACCATTTCGACGCTACCCAAGGCGCGCCGCTCCAGCGAGGCCGGGATGCTCTCGTGGTGGAAGAACAGTCCAAGATCGGCGCGCCGCTCCACCAGCTTGCGCGCCACATCGCCCTGGGCACCGCTGGCCAGCTGCACCTCCAGGAACGGGTAGCGGCTGGCCAGTTCGTCGAGGCTGTCAATGACCGGCTGATAGGGCATGGCTTCGTCCTGGGCGACCCGCAACAAGGCCTCCTGCCCGCGCATCAGCGCCAACGCACGGCCATCCAGACGCTCGCACTGGCGCAACAGTTCGCGGGCATCTTCCAACAGGGCGCTGCCGTTCTCGGTCAGCTTGGGTTGCCGGCCACTGCTGCGCTCGAACAAGGTTACCCCCAGGTCGGTTTCGAGCAGGGCGATCGCGCTGCTGATTGCCGACTGGGCCTTGCGCTGCTCGCGGGCCACGGCAGAGAACGAGCGCAGTTCTGCAACGCGCAGGAAAGTACGCAACTGTTCAAGGTTCCAGTGCTCGGCCATCAACCTATCTCGCATAGTGATAGGTAATGACTTTACCCCATTCGGGGTGGGACTAGAATCTGCGGTCAGCTAACGGAGGATCTCGCCATGAATGCCTACACCTACCTCGCCATCGCCATCTGCGCCGAAGTCATCGCCACCGCTTCCATGAAAGCGGTGAAAGGCTTGAGTACGCCCTTGCCGTTGCTGCTGATGGTGGTTGGTTACGGCATTGCTTTCTGGATGCTGACCCTGGTGGTGCGCAGCATTCCGGTGGGGATCGCCTATGCCATCTGGTCGGGGCTGGGGATTGTGCTGATCAGTGTGGCAGCGCTGGTGATCTATGGGCAGAAGCTGGATGTGCCAGCGATGCTGGGGATGGCGATGATTGTGGGTGGGGTGGTGGTGATTCAGCTGTTTTCGAAGACTGCTGGGCATTGATGTTTGCCTGATGGATTTTGGGGCCGCTTCGCGGCCCTATCGCGACACAAGGCCGCTCCTACAGAGACCGAGGCATGCGCGGGGCCTGTAGGAGCGGCCTTGTATCGCGATAGGGCTGCGCAGCAGCCCCAGGAACGCAAAGCCCACATCGGCCCGACCCTGTATACTTGCCAGCTGTCCCAGTCTTCGAGGTACCGCCATGCCATCTGCCATTTCCACTGACGTGCTGATCGTCGGCGCCGGGGTCGCAGGCCTCTGGCTCAATGCCCGCCTGCGCCGACTGGGCTACTCGACAGTACTGGTGGAACGCGCCAGCCTTGGCGGCGCGCAGACCATCAAGTCTCAGGGCATCATCCATGGCGGCACCAAGTACGCCCTGCATGGCGCCCTCACCGGCGCTTCGGAAGCCATCGCCGACATGCCGCGACGCTGGCGCGAAGCGCTGAGCGGCAGCGGCGAGCTGGACCTGACCCGCACTCGCCTGCTGTCCGACGCCCATTACCTGTGGTCGCCTGGCACCCTGGCCGGCAATCTCACCAGTTTCTTCGCCAGCAAGGCCGTGCGCGGCCGGGTCGACCAGGTGAAGGGCGAGCAACTACCGCCCGCGCTGCAGGACCGCGCCTTCAAGGGCAAGGTCTATCGCCTGGCCGAGCTGGTCATCGACGTGCCCAGCCTGCTGGCCAACCTGGCCGAGCTGGCAGGCGACAGCCTGCTGGCCGGTGAGCACATCGAGCCGCTGCGCGAGGGCGAAGACCTGGTTGGCCTGCGCGTCGACGAGCGCGACATCCGCGCACAGCGTATCGTGCTCAGCGCCGGCGCCGGCACCGAGCAGCTGCTGCATGCCCTGGGCCTGAACCAGCCAGCCATGCAGACACGCCCGCTGCATATGGTGATGGCCAAGGGTGCCAACCTTAAACCGCTTTACGCCCATTGCCTGGGCGGCGGGCCGAAGCCACGGGTGACGGTGACCACCCACCCGGCCGCCGATGGCCAGTGGGTCTGGTACCTGGGTGGCGACCTGGCCGAAGCCGACGGCGTTGCCCGCGAGCCGGCTGCGCAAATCGCCGCGGCACAGAAAGAAATCGCCAGCCTGCTGCCATGGGTCGACCAGAGCCAAGTGCGCTGGGCCACCCTGCGGGTCGACCGAGCGGAACCGGCGCAATCGGGCCTGGTACGCCCGGACAACGCCTTCCTCGCCGACCAGCAACGCCTGCTGGTGGGCTGGCCGACCAAGCTGGCCCTGGCACCGGACTTCAGCGACCGGGTCATCAGCCACCTGGAGCGCGACGGTATCCGCCCACAGGCGCAGGCCGACCTGGCTGACCTGCCACGCCCACCGCTGGGCGTACCGGCCTGGGAGCAACTGCTGCCATGAGCCTGCCGACCCTGCACGACTTCCATCGCCCCTTGGGCAGCACCGGTTTAAAGGTTTCGCCGCTGGGCCTGGGCACGGTCAAGCTGGGCCGCGACCAGGGCGTCAAGTACCCTACCGGTTTCACCATCCCCGGCGACGACGAAGCCCGCCTGCTGCTGGCCCAGGCCCGCGAGCTGGGTATCAACCTGATCGACACCGCCCCAGCCTACGGCCGCAGCGAAGAACGCCTGGGCCCGCTGCTGCGCGGCCAGCGCGATGAATGGGTGATCGTCAGCAAGGTTGGCGAAGAATTCGACAACGGCCAATCGCACTTCGATTTCAGCGCCGCCCATACCCGCCGCTCGGTGGAGCGAAGCCTGCGGCGCCTGGAAACCGACCGCATCGAATTGGTGCTGGTGCATTCGGACGGCAACGACCTGGCGATCCTCGAACAGCAGGAGGTTTACCAGACCCTTGCCGAGCTCAAGCAGGAGGGCAAGATCCTCGGCTTCGGCCTGTCTGGCAAGACCGTCACCGGCGGCCTGAAGGCACTGGAGCAAGGCGACTGCGCCATGGTCACCTACAACCTCAACGAACAGGCAGAACGCCCGGTGCTGGACTACGCTGCCGAACACGGCAAGGCCATCCTGGTGAAGAAGGCACTGGCCAGTGGGCATATCTGCCTTGCCCTGGGCGTTGACCCGGTACAAGCCAGTTTCGAGCTGCTGTTCGCCCACCCGGGCGTGAGCAGTGCTATCGTCGGCACCATCAATCCGTTGCACCTGGCCCACAACGTGGCCACCGTCGCCCGTATTCTGGGCCAGCATTGAGTTGCCCCGGGCCCATGGGCCTGGACTGACCCGACGCAAGGAGGAGCCTCGTGGCGCGAACGCTGATCCGCAAGAACCCGAGCAACTTCAAGACACTACCGCTACATGTCGAGGCCACGCCCGAAGGTCTGATCTACCAGAGCATCGGGATGCCGCTGAATTTTGCCCAGATCCAACAGCGGCGCAAGGCTATCCAGTTGCCCGACGTGCAGCGCTTCGTGGTCGAACTGGCCAACCTGGGCGTGTCGGTACGGCTGACCCTGCATTGGCAGAACCGCGATTACTGGGTGCTGGTACGTCAGCGCCGGCAAGACCGTGGCGATGTGGTCCTGAAACTGATTTCCGGCTATGTGCCGGCGCAAGAACTGAACCTGCCATTGCACACGGCTGTGCAGGAAGTGGCCGAGGAATGCTTGCTGGAAACCCCGGAAGGCTGGCTGGGCGGGCGCTTCAATGACACCTGGCTGCCGATTCCCTACGCTGCCGCCCTGCACTACCGCGAAACGCCGCACTTCGTGCTGGCCCCGGAGTCGGGTGCCGCGCGCCCGGTGCACTGCGGCAAGCTGATGCTGCTGGAACGGCCGCGGGCGTATGTGCACTTGCCCACCGCCTCGCTGCAACTGATCTACGATATGCGCCTGCAGGTACCACGGGACGCCAAGAAGCTCAGCCTGTTCCACGTTGATGAGCGGCTGGAGGGCGACCAACTGGTGGCGCGGCTAAATCGCAAACGACCAGACCTGTACCTGATGCCATTGAAGGACGGCCAGCCACTGGCCGAGCTGTATACCGTGAAGAAGGACGAACTGGTGCCGGCAAGCACGCGCGGGCTGTACCTGGCCGAAAGTTTTGCCCGGCAGGATGGCTGGGTGGTCACGGACGAGCGGGTGCGCTGGAAGGATTGGGTGAAGCAGCAGGGATTGGTGGAGAACAAGCCGGTGCGGGCTTCACACCTGCAGCGGTTTGGCGACAAGGCTCGAGAACTGCTGGAGCGGGCGCGTACTTCGCTGCACAAGTAAGATTCCGAGGCCTGTGCCGCCCCTGTAGGAGCAGCCTTGTGCTGCGAAGAGGCCGGTAGAGCTAAAGAAATGCTTTGCCCTACCGGCCTCTTCGCAGCACAAGGCTGCTCCAACAGGTAATGAGGCAGCCTCAGCGGCTCGATCAGTTCTTGCGAATCTTCTCGACGATTGCTGTAGTCGAGCTGTTTTCGACCAGCCCCAGCACCTTCACGGTACCGCCATAGGCCTTGACGATATCGGCCCCTACCACCTGGTCGATACCATAGTCGCCACCCTTGACCAGCACGTCCGGCTTGACCTGGCTCAGCAGGTTCTCCGGTGTACCCTCGGGGAAGCTGATGACCCAGTCCACCGCCCCCAGCCCGGCCAGCACGGCCATGCGCCGGTCGACGCTGTTGATCGGCCGGCCCGGCCCTTTCAGGCGGCTGACCGAGGCATCGTCGTTGACCGCGACGATCAGGCGATCACCCTGGGCCCGCGCCTGCTCCAGGTAGGTGACATGCCCGGCATGCAGGATGTCGAAGCAGCCGTTGGTGAAGACGATCTTCTCTTTGTGCGCCCGCGCGTCATCAATGGCCAGCAGCAGTTGCTCCAGGCCGAGCACGCCGCGCTCGGAGCCTTCCTCACGCTGGATCGCCCGGCGCAGCTCGGGGGCGCTGATCGCAGCCGTACCCAGCTTGCCGACCACGATGCCCGCTGCCAGATTGGCCAGGGCCACCGCGTGGGGCAGGTCCTCGCCGGCAGCGATGGCCGCGGCGAGGGTGGAGATGACGGTATCACCGGCACCGGTCACATCGAACACTTCACGCGCCCGCGCCGGCAGGTGCAGCGCCGGCTGCCCGGTGCGCAGCAGGGTCATGCCGTGCTCGCCACGGGTCACCAACAAGGCGCCCAGGTCCAGGTCCTGCAGCAGCTGCAAGCCCTTGGCTACCAGCTCGGCCTCATCGGCGCAACGGCCGACGATGGTCTCGAACTCGCTGAGGTTGGGTGTGATCAGGCTGGCGCCACGGTAGATGGAAAAATCCTTGCCCTTGGGGTCGGCCAGCACCGGAATACCTTTGGCCCGCGCCACCTGGATCAGGCTCTGGTGGTTTTTCAGTGCGCCCTTGCCGTAGTCGGACAGGACCAGCACCTTGACGCCCTCGAGCAGGCTCTCGACCTCCGCACCCAGCGACAGCGGGTCGGTGGCGAATGGCTCTTCAAAATCGATGCGCAGCAACTGCTGGTGACGGCTCATTACCCGCAGCTTGACGATGGTCGGCTGGTGCGCGATGCGCTGGAACACCGAGCGCACGCCTGCAGCTTGCAGGCTGTTGGCCAGGCTGTCGGCGGCCTCATCCTGGCCGGTGACGCCAATCAGCGAAGCCGGTGCACCCAGGGCGGCGATGTTCAAGGCAACGTTGGCCGCGCCGCCGGGGCGATCCTCGATCTGATCGACCTTGACCACCGGGACTGGCGCTTCAGGCGAGATACGTGAAGTACCGCCATGCCAGTAGCGGTCGAGCATGACATCGCCGACCACCAGTACCGGGGCTTGATCGAAACGCGGCATGGACAACTTCATGGGCAACCCATATGGAAATAATGAACAGGGGCAGGATATTAGCACAGGGTAGACGACGGCTTTATGGCCAGATCACCCCAGGAAAATTCCCGTGACAATCGGGGCCGCGATGGCCCCGATCAACGAGGGTTCAGGTGATATCGGCCTTGGCCGGCTCATCCAGGCCCATGGCATGCAGGCGGGCATAATGGCCATTGGCCGCAAGCAGCTCGGCATGGGTGCCGCGCTCGACCAGGCGCCCCTGGTCCATGACCAGGATCTGGTCAGCTTTCTCGATGGTCGACAGACGGTGGGCGATCACCAGCGTGGTACGGCCCTGCATCACATGGTCCAGGGCAGCCTG
Source organism: Pseudomonas sp. 13159349 (assembly GCF_013305685.1). Classification (NCBI taxonomy): domain Bacteria; kingdom Pseudomonadati; phylum Pseudomonadota; class Gammaproteobacteria; order Pseudomonadales; family Pseudomonadaceae; genus Pseudomonas; species Pseudomonas sp. 13159349. The sequence goes on from NZ_CP045553.1 coordinate 5,411,321, forward strand.
GATATGCCGCTCGGACTCGGTATCCAGCGCCGAGGTGGCTTCGTCGAGGATCAGCAGCGGCGCATTCTTCAACAGTGCCCGGGCAATCGCGAGGCGCTGGCGCTGGCCGCCGGAGAGCAGTACGCCGTTCTCACCCACTTCGGTATCGAAGCCTTTCGGCAGCCGGTCGACGAACTCCTTGGCATAGGCATCGGCCGCAGCGGCTTCGATGTCGGCGCGCGGGGCGCCGGCCAGGTCGCCATAGGCAATGTTGTTGGCCACGGTATCGTTGAACAGGGTGACATGCTGGGTCACCTGCGAAACGTGGCGACGCAGGTTGCGCAGGCGATAGTTCTCGATCTCCACGCCATCGAGCAGGATCTGCCCCTGGTCGTGGTGATAGAAGCGCGGTATCAGCGCTGCCAGGGTAGACTTGCCACTGCCGGAGCGGCCGACCAGTGCAATCATCTGCCCTGGCTCGGCTACGAAGCTGATATCGCTCAGCACCTCACGCTCGGTACCCGGGTAGGTGAAGCTGAGGTTGCGCACCTCCAGGCGCCCTTCCACCCGCTCCTTCTCGACGGTACCGGTATCCACTTCAGGCTCTTCGTCCAGTTGCTCGAAGATGCTTTCGGCGCCGGCCAGGCCCTTCTGGATGGTCGAGCTGACTTCCGAAAGCTGACGTATCGGCTTGGGCAACAGGCCGGCGGCGGTGATGTAAGCCACCAGATCACCAGCAGTGGAATCACCGCGCAGGAACAGCACCAGGAACATCAACGCGGCCATGGCGGTGTAGATCACCAGCTGCAGCATCGGCGTGTACAGCGAGCCGGTCTTGGTCATGTGCAACTGCTTGTCGGTGTTGCTCTGGCTGGCCTTGCCGAAACGCTGCTCCTCGTAGGCCTCGCCGCCGAAGCTGCGCACCACGCGGTAGCCCTGGATGGTTTCCGAGGCAACGTGGGTGACGTCGCCCATGGCCACCTGGATTTTCTTGCTCTGCTTGCGGAATTTCTTGCTGGCGACGCTCACCATCACCGCGATTACCGGCAGGATGGCAACCATCACCAGGGTCAGGTGCCAGTTCATCCACAGCAGGTAGCCGAACAGGAACACCACGGTCAGGCCTTCGCGGATCACCACCTTGATCGCATCGGTCGCAGCACCAGTGACCATGGTCACGTTGAAGGTGATGCGCGAGATCAGGTGCCCGGAGTTGTGGTTGTCGAAGTAGCGGTTAGGCAGCACCAGCAGCTTGTTGAACAGTTCCACACGCAGGTCGTGCACCAGGCACAGGGAAACCTTGGCCAGGAAGTAGTTGCCGAGGAACGAGCCCAGACCCTGCCACGCGGCGATCAGGATAATCAGCAGCGGCACCGCCTGCAGCAGTTGCAGGTCGCGCAGGTAGGGGACGTTTGGGAACAACACCGCTTCGGGGTTGCTCAGCCCATCTACGAAATACTTCAGGATCCCGGCCAGCATCGGCTGGGTCGAGGCAAAGATCACGAAACCGATGATGCTCAGCAGGAAAATGCCGACATAGGGTTTCACATAGCTCAGCAGCCGGAAGTAGATCTTCAGGCTGGAGGTGTGTTCCGCCGGTCGCGGTGTTTCGGCCATTATCAAGCTCGCTGTTCAGGTTGAACCGGAAATTTTACCACAGGCATCATTTTCGGCACTCCCCCATGGCAACAACATGGCCAGGCCAACGGGCAGCCAGCTGATGAACCATTCGGCACGTGGCGTACCAGTGAGGCTGGCGGCATCGAACTGCATGGCCAGGGTGGAGTAGACCCAGAAACCGAGCAGGATCTTGCCGAACAACGTGCCACGTGCGCGGACGATTTCGCCCAAGGTGTACAGCCACACCATGACCCACAGCAGCATGCCAGGCAGGCCCAACTCCACTGCGATGTGGGTGAACATGTTGTGGGTGTGGTCGAAGTGCTTGCCCACTGCACTCACGTCGTAGGCAGCGCCCAGGCCAAGGCCGGTCCAGGGATGTGCGGCGATCATGTCGACCACGGCGTGGAAGATTTCCGGCCGGTAGGACGAACCGCGCTGGGCGATCAGGTCGTACACGAGATAGAAGGCCAGGCCGGTGGCGATGGCCGCCAGCACGGCAAACATCCGGCTGTGGCGGTCACGGAACCACAACGGGGCCAGGATCACGGTGAGCACCAGGGCCAGGATTGCCCCACGGCTCTGGCTGAGCATGGCAAACAACCCCAGGCACACCAGCGCCACCAGCCACAACAACTGCAGGCCACGTTGCCGCGGCGGCTCGTAAAGCAGGAAGAGCACGGCCGAACCGATGACATAGGCACCCAGAATGGGGTGCGATATCTCGCCGATGCCCTCCAGCCGGGCCAGCAGAGGCATGCCCAGCACGCCGTAGAAATGGATTACCGAGATCAATGCGGCAACGGCCAGCAAGGCGCTGCCGGCCAGCAACAGCTGACGAATGCGGGCCTGGCCAAGCTGGCCCAGCAGCGGGAACGCCAGCAGGAATACCAGGATGTAGAGCAGGCGCTTGGCCTCGCGCCCCGGGTTTTCCGCGGCCGACCAGACCAGGCTGAGCCCACTCCACACCAGCAGCAGCAACACACTCCCCCACAAGGCCGGCTGACGCCGCCAGGCCTGCACTATTACGTGCCTTGCGGACCACGCCATTACCAGCGTCGGCAACCACAGGAACAACACCAGCCCTTGCTGATAAACCTTGTTGCTCGGTGCCAGGGCAATCGCTGCCAGGAACCAGACCAGACCAAACCCCAACCAGGCTTGCGCCCAGTTTTTTTGATACAACATCCTTTCCCCCGATGAATCAAAGACACCATCCAATGGTGCTACAACATTATTTTCGGCATTATTGCCGGTCATTCTGTTCGCCCGACGACAAGGCTCTATTCATGCAATGCTCCCGGCTCCCCCAGGTCGACTTCGATCAGCTGACACAAGGCGCACAGGTGCTTGAGGCAGATAGCCATGGCGCCAAAGTCTACCTGCTCGCGGATGGTAATTTCCTCAAGGTTTTTCGTAGGAAGCGGCTGATTTCATCTGCACTGCTGCGCCCGTACTCGCAGCGCTTCGTCGACAACGCCGCACGCCTTGCACAACTGGGCATCCCCACCCTGGAGGTGATCAGCCAGCACAAGCTCGACCTGCCAGGGCGTACCGCCGTGCTGTACCGCCCGCTGCCAGGGCGCACCTTGCTGCAGATGTCGCGCGATGAGGGTTTCAGCTGGGACACCTACCTGCCGCGCCTGATCGAACTGATCCGCCAGCTGCATCGCAGCGGCGTGTACTTCCGCTCGTTGCACCTGGGTAATGTGGTGGTCACCCCCGACCAGCAACTGGGCCTGATCGACGTTGCCGACATGCGCTTCCTGCGTCCGCCGCTGTCGGCGCGCATGATTCGGCGCAATGTGCAGCATATGGTGCGTTATATCGAGCGGGAGAACCTGGGTGACCGGTTCCCCCTTGCCGCCTTCGAGGCAGCCCTGCTGGCACGCTGAGCGTCAACTGCGCAGCAGGCTTTGCGAGCCATTGCAGAATGCTTGCCAGGCCTGCTCCGGGGCCAGCGCCTGGCGCTGCCGGGCAGCTACCGCCGGGGCACCGAGCACCGAGCAACGCTCGATCGCCTCGGCCCAGGCATTTTCATTGGCAACGGGCAGGTAGCCACCGGTGTCCTGCAACTGCTCGCGGAACACCTGCAGGTCGCTGCATACCACCGGCACGTCGGCCATGACCGCCTCCTGTACCACCAGCCCCAGGCCTTCGGAGCGCGAAGGCACCAATAGCCAGTCGAAGGCCCGGTACAGCTGCTGCAGGTCGTCGCGGTGACCGCTCAGGTGAACGCGCCCGGCCAGGCCCAGCGCGTCGATACGGGCTTGCAGCACCTCACGCAGAGGGCCTTCGCCGATGATTGCCAACTGCAGGTCCGACTGCCGCATACAGGCCTTGGCGAACGCCTCGATCAGCATCTCGAAACCTTTGCTTTCCACCAGTCGCCCGACCGCGCCCAGCATCACCCCGGTTACCTGGGGCAGCTGCAGGGCTTGCCTGGCCGCCTCCCGGCTCAACAACGGTTCGGCGAAAGCCAGCGGGTCAAGGGCCATGCGCAAGGTCTGCACCGGCCTGCCCAGGTCGTGTTCGAGTGACGTGGCAAGTGTCTGTGAAACGGCGGCGATGCTCAGACGCTCGGCCGGAAACATGCGCAGCAGGCGCACATCACTAGGACTCAGGCGCGTCTTGCCGTGGAACAGCACCTTGGCACGTACCTGCGGAACCTGCTGCAACAATGGCAACACCAACCGCGCCACACCGACACCGTCGAGCAGCACGACTTCAGCCTGGGCCTCGTTCAGCGCCTTGCGCAAGCGCATGCGCAACCATGGGCGCAACAGGCGCCAGAAGTGCCGCCCTTTCAGCGCCCGTGACGGCATATGCCACTCCCGGGTCGAGCCAAGCCCACAGCAAAGCCCGCTACCCAGCAGCAGCCAGTTACTGATCCGGGCATCGGCACCCGCGTGCGACAGCACCTGCCGATGCACCTTGTGGATGGACATGTACGGCGTTCCACCCGCCCACATCACATTGACGATGTTCATGGGCCCTCTCCCGCTCATGTCAGGTGGGACAGCGACTTCACTGAACAAAAATGGTGATTCCCATGCCAATCACGGCACCCGCCACCAGCGTCAATGCCAACTTTATCCGATCACGTTTACGACGTTTGGCCTTGCGTTCCACTTCGATGGGCAAGGTCACGTGATTACCAAATCCAGTGTGCAATACTGCATCACCCTCCAAGGTGACCGCTGTCAGGTTTAACTCAGAATAACGCCGGGAAAGTGCCTTCTCTCCAGCATAGGCGGCAAATGGCGCGCAACGCTGGTAATCGCTCAAACGGCGCAACCCGGGGTTGAGCGAAAACGCCTGCCACTCGGCCTTATCGGACAGCAGTGGGTAGCAAGGCACCCCGGCGATCACCCGGCGATCACCCAGGTGAATGTAAGGGCTGTGGATGGCCAGGTCATGGGCATGGCTGCGCAGCCACACCTGCAGCAGATCAGGGCTGACCTCCAGAATGGCCCGGGAGTCTTCGACGAAGCCCTGGCGATAGAAGTGCCAGTCGTCCTCGCAGTGAAAGATGTAGGGCGTCTTGACGTGGCTGTAGGCCAGGTCGATAGACGGCAACTGGCCCAACTTGGGCCGGTTTACGAACACCTTGCAGTGCGGTTTCCAGTGCTCAGGCACAGCGGCATGCACGGCATCGTCACCGGAATCTTCGGTGATGAACACTTCGCGAATGGGCGCGGTATTGTAGCGATCGAAACTCTCAAGGGTATCTTTGAGCAGATCGAACCGCCCACAACTGGTCACGACGAGCGTGACATCACTCTCATTTGAAAAGCGCACCGGACTCCCTCCGCATTGCGACTTCGACTTCCAACGCCCGTTCCACAGGCGCGAAAGTTCTTATGTTAGATGCCCAGCTTCAGGCGCAGCCGCTGCCATGCAGACAACGGCGGATGGGGCCTGAGCGCCGGGCGCATGTGGTCGACGATGCTACGTCCAACAGCCCCGAAACTGAAACGGGAAACCGCCAGGTGGCGACCATTTTCTGCAATCTGCCGGGCCAGTTCAGGGTCCGCGCGCAAACGGCGGAGCTTTTCCTGAAGGGTCGGGATGCTGTCATAGAACACCACGTTGTGCATGTCCTGCAGGCCCAGTGCGCGGTTCTCTTCCTCGCCCTGGTCATACGCCAGCAACACACAGCCACAGGCCATGGCTTCGAAGTTCTTGATCATGTATTCGCCCATGCCGACGTCGGCACTGACGAAGAAGCGGATCCGGTTGAGTGTGTTGCAGTAGTCTTCACCCGATTTGGTACGGGTCACCACCAGGTTCTCGACCCGGCCCAGCTCGTCCAGCAGTGCCTTGCGGCCGCTATAGGCCACGCTGTTGGTGCTGCCGACGAAGGCCAGTTCGATGTCGCGCTCACGCCCCTGGTCGGCCAGCAGTTGCTCGTCGTAGCCCTTGGGCACGAACACGGCGTCGAAACCTTCCTGACGCAGGCGCTCGCTGACCATGTAGCCTGAGCTGATCACCCGCGCCCAGGGCAATTTGCGGTAATGGGCGCTGAACTTGCCCGTGTACTTGCACGGGATGTAGTTCTGGTAGGCATCGTGCTCGAGGATGACCAGGTTCGGCACCGTACGGATGAATGCCGCCTGACGGATTTCCTGTTTGAAACGCAGGAAGAAAACAATGCGGTCATAACGCTCGACCTGCACTTCACGCTTGAAATAGCGGCGCAGGTTGCGCTGGTCTTCGCTGGTCAACCAGCGCAGGTCGCACTCGCAGTTGGCCGCGACGCCATCGTACAGGCGGTCGAGAATCGCCCGCTGTTCCTTCTGCACCAGAAATAGGACTTTCATTGGGTTCCTTGGGCGCTCTGCGCCATCGCGGTCAACCATGGGGCGCGCCTACAGCTCACGCCGCCAGAACAGTTCATGTCGGCGCACGGCCTTGCGGAAGAATTCGTTCTCGCCGTAAGGCGACGACCGCCGCCCGGCCAACCAGCGCTGCAACAAGCGGCGCAGGCGGCGTTTGAACGGTGCTGGCGGCTGTAGGTCGTGCATCATGCCCAGGGCCATGGCCTTGTCGCGCTGGGTCGCAAGGTCCAGTACCAGGCTGCAAGGAGCCCAGGCCTGGACAGCTTCCAGCTGTGGCGGCAGGGCCACACCATCACCACTGTCGCCCATCGGCCAGCGGTCGTTGTCATGCAGGTGGTTGGCGTAGCACAGCAGGGTTTGCGGCTGCCAGGCCAGGCCTTGCAAGGCTTCCAGCACCGCTGCCTGGGCACAGATGTGGTCGGGGTGCGGGTCGAGCTGCGGGTGCGGCATCACCAGCACCTCTGGCCTGGCCATTTCCAGCAAGGCCCGCAGGTCGGCGAGCAGGTTGCGCCAGGTCGGCGCGCCATCGACATCGGCCGGCAGCGGGAACGGGTTGAATCGGCGGAATACGCGAATGTCGGCGAGGTCGGCCTCGCGAGAAGCGGCCGGCTGGTCTGGCGCAGCCTGCATGGCAGGCAGTTGCAGACAGAAGTAGCCCAGCTGCACGCAACGCGATTCCGCCACACCGGCCCAGCGTGGCACGGCGACACTATCCCAGGCCCTCAGGCGGCCCTTCAGGCGCGCGGCCTCGGCCTTTGCCAAGCCCATCTGCTGATAGTGCTCGGCCTCGATTTCACCAGCGGTCAGGGTCACTACCCAGGTTTCGTCGGCCTGGCTGTAAAGGCCGTAAGCGGCCAGCTCGGCATCATCGGCATGCGGCGCGATCACCATCACCCGGCGCCGTTGCAGCTCGACCGCCGGGGTTATCCACAAGCGCGGCTGGCCCGCCAGCCGGCAATGCCGGCCACGCAGGCGCAACGCGCCAGCCTGCAGAGGTGCGGCGAGGCCGGTGAGGTTGAGGAAGCGCACGCCATCGACGCCACGCTCGAAGGTTTGCCGGTCGGCCTGCTCGCCAGCCACCAGCTCGACCTGCGGGTCCAGGAAGCGCCCCATCCAGCTGCTTTTTACCCGCAGCTCGAGGACCAGGGTTTCATTGCCCTGCAGCACGCACTCAGCCTTGAGCAAGCCGCCGCTCAGGCTGGCAGGAGCCTCCCGGGTCAACTCGCCGAAGTCGTAGGCGTAGTCCTCACCTGGCGCGTAGAACAGGTGGTCGGCAAACCAGGCCTCGTGGGCCGCCCACAACAGCGGCAACAGCAGCAGTGGCAACCACCACCAGCTGAACGCACCTATGGCCACCAGCGCGACCAGGCCCGCCAACAGGCCCAGGCGCTTGTTGCGCCGGTGGCGCTTGAGCAACTGCTGCTTGCGACTCACGCCTGATACACCTGCACGGGGTTGCACCAGCGGTCCTTGTACTCGCGGTCGGCACGGCCGAACGAGAACCGCAGCGGCTTGTTGCGCGCACGGGCGTCTTCCCAGGCGGCCTGGGTATTGAGGAAGCTCAGCACGCTGCCGGGGCTGAAGGCCTTGGTTTCAGGGTCGACACCACCATTGATGTACTCGACGCTGATCCATTCCGGCGCTTCGACACGGTAAACCAGCTGGATGGCAATCGGCTTGCCGTCCAACAGCAGCACCGAGCCGATCAGCAGCTCGCGCAGGCGTTCCAGCACCTCGGCCATGCGCTCGGCACCGGTGGCAGGGAAGCCCCAGCGGCGCTGGAACAGGTCGCAGTACATGCTGGCGATTTCCTGCGCGCTGAAGTCGCCGATCGGGCGCACCACACCGCCCGCCTCTTCCAGCAGGCGCAGTTCGCGGCGCTGGTTGTAGCGGAACTTCTTCGACAGGTCTTCGTGGGCGCGGGCCATGGCCAGCTGTTCCTTCTGCGCCTTGAGGCCGCTGAAGCGGCCCTGGTTCAGTTCGGACAGGTAGCGCGCGGCATGGCGCAACGGTGCAGCGGCATCGGCCGCCGCCGGCAGGATGATCTCGGCGTTGCCCAGGTCGAACAGGGCCTTTTTGCCGGCACGCTTGAGCACGTCCTTGGACAGCGCAAGGTGGCGCCCCCAGGTAGGAATGGCGGCTTTCAGCTCGCCGGCCTGGTGCCAGCCCAGATAACGCACAGGGATCTGCGCCAGGTCCGCCAGCTGCTCGACCACCTGGGGATGGGTGGCGACACTGCCACCAAACCGGGCCCATGCCTCGGCATAGGCCTTGGCGTCGATAACTTGCCAACCGCGTTCGCGGAAGGCCTGGATACGGTTGAGCATCAGGCCTGCCCCACCAACGCGCGGACTTGCGGCAGTTGCCAGAATGCTTCGCGCACCGCCTGGTCGGAAAAGCGTTCACGCAGGCGCTGCAGCATGTGCTCGGCACAGGCCTGGCGTTGCTGCCCATCGAGCACAGCCATGTGTTTCAGGCCCTGGGCCAATTGCCCCGCATCGCCCAGAGGGAACAGCACGCCAACACCCTCCACCACTTCGCGGGCACCACCACAGGCCGTGGCCAGTACCGGCACACCGGCGACCATGGCTTCGAGCAGGACCATGCCGAACGGCTCATGGTCGGAGCTCAGGGCGAATACGTCGAATGCCTGGAAGTAACGGCGCGCATCCGGCACCTGGCCAAGGAAGTCCACTTGCCCGGCAATGCCCAGCTCGGCGGCCAGGGCCTTGAGCCTGGCTTCCAGGCGCCCCTTGCCAAGGATTGCCAGGCGGGCGCCAGCCGGCAGCCCCGGTAGCGCTTCGGCAAAGCCACGCAGCAGGGTGGCCTGGTCCTTGTCCGGGTGCAGGCGCCCGACGTTACCGACAATCCACGCCTGTGCGTCCAGCCCCAAGGCCTGACGGGCCTCGGCGCGTGGCACCAGGGCCGCTTGCAGGGCGTCGATGTCGATGCGGTTGTACAAGGTCTGGATACGCTCTGCCGGCCACTGCGGCAGACAGCGGCGCATGTCGTCACGCACTGCGTCCGACACGCCCAGCAAGCTCAGGCGTTTGCTGAACAGGTTGGCGAAGATGCGTCGCCCCTTGCGCTCGTAGTCACCGAAAGCATGGTGCACGCCGATCACCGGCAAGCCGGTGCCCAGCAACGCCACGTAGATCGGCTTGAAGCGATGGGCGATGCAGAAGGCGAAATTGCGCTCGGCGGCGATCCGCCGCAATGCACGGATGGCGCCGAGTTTCAGGCCGCGCACAGCCTTGGAGCTGAACTCCAGGAACAGCACCTCGTCCGACGCACAGCCAGCCGCTACCTGCGGGTCGGCGGCGCCGGTGAGGAACACCGTGGTGACCTGGTAGCCACGCCCCTGGAACAGGCTGGCGTACTGACGGGCGCAGTCCAGGAACGGCCCGTCATAGCCATGGCAGAACTGCAGGATGCGCGGTTCAGAGCGGCTGGTCATACGGGGCCGCGCCGTCCTTCACAACCAGGATGTCTTCCATGATCAGGTACTGCAGGTCCGAGCCGAAGAACATGTTCAGGGCGTCGGTCGGCGAGCAGATCATCGGTTCACCACGGCGGTTCAGCGAGGTGTTTAGCGACACTCCGTTGCCCGTCAGGTCTTCCAGTGCCTTCATCATGTCGTAGTAGCGCGGGTTGTACTCGCGCTTGAGCACCTGGGCACGCGAAGTGCCGTCCTCGTGGACCACTTCCGGCACGCGGGTCTTCCACTCTTCAGCCACTTCGAAGGTGAAGGTCATGAACGGCGCCGGGTGGTCGACCTTGATCATCTGCGGGGCGACGGTGTCGAGCATCGACGGGCAGAAAGGTCTCCAGCGTTCGCGGAACTTGATCTGCTCGTTGATGCGGTCGGCTACGCCCGGCACGCTCGGGCAACCAATGATCGAACGGCCGCCCAGGGCACGGGGGCCGAATTCCATGCGGCCCTGGAACCAGGCCACCGGGTTGCCATCGACCATGATTTTGGCGATGCGCTGCGGCATGTCGTCGAGCTTGCGCCACTTCGGTGCGTTCGGGTGACGGGCACAGGCAGCGATCACGTCTTCGTTGGAGTACGAAGGGCCGAGGTAGACGTGTTCCATCTTCTCGACCGGTACGCCACGAGCGTGGGAAACGTAGGCGGCAGCACCCACGGCGGTACCGGCGTCACCGGAAGCCGGCTGAACGAACAGCTCTTTCAGGTCTGGGCGGGCAATGATCTTCTGGTTGAGCTTGACGTTCAGCGCGCAACCGCCGGCAAAGGCCAGCTTGCCGGTTTCACGCAGGATGTCGCCCAGGTAGTGGTCGATCATCTGCAGGGCGATCTTTTCGAACAGTGCCTGCATGCTGGCCGCGTAATGGATGTACGGCTCGTCGGCGATGTCCCCTTCGCGCTTGGGGCCCAGCCACTCGATCAGTTTCGGCGAAAAGTAGAAGCCCTTGCCCTTCTCTTTATAGCGGCGCAGGCCAATGACGTTGGCGTATTCGGTGTTGATCACCAGTTCGCCGTTTTCGAAGCTGGCCAGACGCGAGAAGTCGTACTTGCTGGCGTCACCATACGGCGCCATGCCCATGACCTTGAACTCGCCATCGAGCATCTCGAAGCCGAGGAACTCGGTGATTGCGCCGTACAGGCCGCCAAGCGAGTCCGGGTCGAAGAATTCCTTGATCTTGTGGATCTTGCCGTTTTCGCCGTAGCCAAAGAAGGTGGTGGCGTATTCGCCCTTACCGTCGATGCCGAGGATTGCGGTTTTTTCCTTGAACCCCGAGCAGTGGTAGGCACTGGAGGCATGGGCCAGGTGGTGCTCGACGGGCTCGATCTTCACCTTTTTCGGGTCGAAGCCCAGTTGCTCCAGGCACCAGACGATCTTCTTGCGGTAGCGCTTGTAGCGACGGTTGCCCATCAGAATAGCGTCGAGGGCGCGATCCGGGGCGTACCAGTAGCGCTTGGCATAATGCCAGCGCGCCTTGCCGAACAGGCTGATCGGGGCGAACGGGATGGCTACCACGTCGACGTCGGATGGCTTGATGCCAGCCTGTTCCAGGCAGAACTTCGCCGACTCGTAGGGCATGCGGTTCTTCGCATGCTTGTCACGCACGAAGCGCTCTTCTTCGGCGGCGGCAATCAGTTTGCCGTCAATGTACAAGGCCGCGGAAGGGTCATGGCTAAGGGCGCCGGACAGGCCAAGAATCGTCAATGCCAAGGGATTAGCCTCTTCATTCGGTAGAAATGCGCCAGCGGCCTCTTGGGCGGGTGGCGGCTAAAGAGCGGGATTATAACGCAAACATGTGCGCAACGCGGCAACCTGTACTGGCCTCATCGCCGGCAAGCCAGCTCCCACAGGTACACCACCGACCTTGAGGCCCGCGCTGTACCTGTGGGAGCTGGCTTGCCGGCGATGGGGCCGGTACAGGCAAGCAATATTATTCAGCGATCAGCCAGTCCATGCGGAAGCTGCCGGCGGTTTGCGCCAGCTCTTTGGCCAGCCATGGCAGCAGCTCCTTGAGCTCTTCTTCCAACCCCCACGGTGGGTTGGCGATGGCCAGACCTGAGCCATTGAGCCCCTGCGGGCTGTCCTGGTGGTGCACATACAACTCGACCCGCAGCAGTTTCGGTGCGCCGGTGCTGGTCAGGTCCTGGTAGAAGCGGGTCAGCGAGCGCTGGTCCTTGATCGGGTACCAGATGGCCGCGACAGTCTGGCGCATGCGGCCGATCGCCTCTTTCATGGCGGTAGTGCAGCGCTTTAGCTCGTCAGCCTGTTCGAACGGCGGGTCGATCAACATGATCGCGCGCTTTTCCTGCACCGGCAGCAAGGCCCGCGGCACATGCCAACCTTCGCCCAGGTGCACGAACACGCGCGGGTCTTTCTTCATGTTCTCTTTGAGCAGCGGCCCGTCTTCGGGATGCTTCTCGTTGAGCAGGGCGCGGTCCTGCTGGCGCATCAGGCGGCGAGCCAGCTCGGGCGAACCGGGGTAGTAGCGCAGCTCGCCATCGGCATTCAGGCGCTTGATGATACGCAGATAGTCGTCGGCCATGGCCGGCAGGTCATCGCGATTCCATAGGCGGGCGACACCTTCCAGGTACTCGCCGGTGCGGGTTGCCTGGTCGCCCTGCAGATCGTACAGACCGAGCCCTGCGTGGGTATCGATGTAGGCGAATGGCTGCTCCTTGCGCGACATCAGGGCGATGAGGCGAGTCAGCACGATGTGTTTGAGGACGTCGGCGTGGTTGCCGGCGTGGAAGGCGTGACGATAGTTCATGGCAACTCCTGCGGGGGTGGCAAGTTTACCTTGCCTTGCAGGCGGAGTCAGGGCCTGGCTGCTGATCGGCGGCGCCTGTTTCGCGGGTAAACCCGCTTCCACAGGCACCTCACAGAATTTGAGTTCTGTGCAATCCCTGTGGGAGCGGGTTCACCCGCGAAACAGGCGCCGCCGACTCAACGGGTATTACTTGTCAGCGTGATACGCCGCATCAGCAGTCTCGAAACGCTTGACCATTGCCTGCGACGGGCTGCCCAGCTTGCTCACCACGAAGATGGCGATGCTGGCGAACAGGAAGCCCGGGATGATTTCGTACAGCCCGAGGGTGTCGAAGTTCTTCCACAGGATCACGGTCAGTGCACCCACCACGATACCGGCCAGTGCGCCGTTACGGGTCATGCCTTTCCACAGCACCGAAATCAGCACCACCGGACCAAAGGCAGCACCGAAGCCGGCCCAGGCGTAAGCCACCAGGCCCAGCACGCGGTTTTCCGGGTTGGAGGCCATGGCGATGGCGATCAGGGCGACGGCCAGCACCATCAGGCGGCCGACCCACACCAGTTCGACCTGCGAAGCGTTCTTGCGCAGGAAGGACTTGTAGAAGTCTTCGGTCAGGGCGCTGGAGCACACCAGCAGCTGGCAGCTCAGGGTACTCATCACCGCCGCCAGGATGGCCGACAGCAGTACACCGGCGATCCATGGGTTGAACAGGATCTTGGCCAGCTCGATGAACACACGCTCGTGGTTCTCGGTGACCGGGCCCGCCAGATCAGGGTGCGCCGAGAAGTAGGCGATGCCGAAGAAGCCCACGGCGCAGGTACCGGCCAGGCACAGGATCATCCAGGTCATGGAGATACGGCGGGCGTTGGCGATCGACTTCACCGAGTCGGCGGCCATGAAACGCGCCAGGATATGCGGCTGGCCGAAGTAGCCCAGCCCCCAGCCCATCAGCGAGATGATGCCGATGAAGGTGGCGCCCTTGAGCATGTCGAAGTTGGCCGGGTTGACCGCATCTATGGCAGCGAAGGTGGTATCGAAGCCGCCAGTGGAGATCAGCACGATCACCGGGGTGAGGATCAGCGCAAAGATCATCAGCGAAGCCTGCACGGTATCGGTCCAGCTCACCGCCAGGAAACCACCGACGAAGGTGTAGGCGATGGTTGCAGCGGCACCGGCCCACAGGGCGGTTTCGTACGGCATGCCGAAGGTGCTCTCGAACAGACGGGCACCGGCAACGATGCCGGAGGCGCAGTAGATGGTGAAGAACACCAGGATCACGATGGCCGAGATGATCCGCAGCACGCCGCTGTTGTCTTCGAAGCGGCTGGAGAAGTAGTCCGGCAGCGTCAGTGCATCGCCGTTGTGCTCGGTCTGCACGCGCAGACGACCAGCGACGAACAACCAGTTCAGGTAGGCGCCGACGGTCAGGCCGATGGCAATCCAGGCTTCGGACAAGCCTGAGAAGTAGATGGCGCCCGGCAGGCCCATCAGCAGCCAGCCGCTCATGTCGGAAGCGCCGGCGGAAAGCGCGGTGACCACGCTACCCAGGCTGCGGCCGCCGAGGATGTAGTCGGAAAGGTTATTGGTGGAGCGATAGGCGGCGAAGCCGATCAGCACCATTGCCGCGATATAGACCACGAAAGTGATCGTTAGTGGATTGCCCATGCGTGTGCCCTGGCGTTTGTTTTTATGTCATGCACAACCGCAGCCATGGCGGTTGCACCCAGGCGGCGAATCCTATGCAACAACGCAAAGCGGGTGCAACCATTTTTCATTTGCAAGTTGCACCTTCTCGTGCATTTTCAGACAAATCTGATTTTTTGCTCCTTTTGGGAGCAACAACCTCGCTTTTCAGAATAAAACGCACCGAAAACGACCCTTTTCCGGGCATGGAAATGACGGTCGGACGAGTTGCACCTTTTCCATGAAAAATTCGGGTTGCACCTGGTTGCACCCGAATTGTCCTACAGCTACTCTTGGCGCCAGCTTAGGCCACAACCGTGGCAATAACGAGGATAAGAAATGGCGACGACCACCCTTGGGGTCAAACTCGATGACCCGACCCGTGAGCGACTCAAGGCAGCTGCGCAGTCGATTGACCGCACCCCGCACTGGTTGATCAAGCAAGCGATCTTCAACTACCTGGAGAAGCTCGAGGGTGGTGCCACCCTGACCGAACTCAACGGCCATGCCAGCAACCTGGCCGACGATGCCGGAGAGGTCCAGCCCGACCACAGCCACCAGTGCTTCCTCGAGTTCGCCGAGAGCATCCTGCCGCAGTCGGTGCTGCGCTCGGCGATCACCGCCGCCTACCGCCGCCCCGAACAGGAAGTGGTACCGATGCTGCTGGAGCAGGCGCGCCTGAGCGCCCCGCTGGCCGAAGCGACCAACAAGATGGCCGCCGGCATCGCCGAAAAACTGCGTAACCAGAAGAGCGCTGGCGGTCGTGCCGGCATCGTTCAGGGCCTGCTGCAGGAATTCTCGCTGTCGTCCCAGGAAGGCGTGGCACTGATGTGCCTGGCCGAAGCCCTGCTGCGCATCCCCGACAAGGGCACCCGTGACGCGCTGATCCGCGACAAGATCAGCACCGGCAACTGGCAGCCGCACCTGGGCAACAGCCCGTCGCTGTTCGTCAACGCCGCCACCTGGGGCCTGCTGCTGACCGGCAAGCTGGTGTCTACCCACAACGAATCCGGCCTCACCTCCTCGCTCACCCGCATCATCGGCAAGAGCGGCGAGCCGATGATCCGCAAGGGCGTCGACATGGCCATGCGCCTGATGGGCGAGCAGTTCGTCACCGGCGAAACCATCGCCGAAGCCCTGGCCAATGCCAGCCGCTTCGAGTCCAAGGGCTTCCGCTATTCCTACGACATGCTCGGCGAAGCCGCACTGACCGAGCACGACGCACAGAAGTACCTGGCGTCCTACGAGCAGGCCATCCACTCGATCGGCAAGGCCTCCCATGGCCGTGGCATCTATGAAGGCCCGGGCATCTCGATCAAGCTGTCGGCGCTGCACCCGCGCTACAGCCGCGCCCAGTACGAGCGCGTGATGGAAGAGCTGTACCCGCGCCTGCTGTCGCTGACCCTGCTGGCCAAGCAATACGACATCGGCCTGAACATCGACGCCGAAGAAGCCGACCGCCTGGAGCTGTCGCTCGACCTGCTCGAGCGCCTGTGCTTCGAGCCTTCTCTGGCCGGCTGGAATGGTATCGGCTTCGTCATCCAGGCCTACCAGAAGCGCTGCCCGTATGTGATCGACTATGTCATCGACCTGGCCAAGCGCAGCCGCCACCGCCTGATGATCCGCCTGGTGAAAGGCGCCTACTGGGACAGCGAAATCAAGCGCGCCCAGGTCGAAGGCCTGGAAGGCTACCCGGTCTACACCCGCAAGGTGTACACCGACGTGTCCTACGTTGCCTGCGCCCGCAAGCTGCTGGCCGTGCCAGAAGCCATCTACCCGCAGTTCGCCACCCACAACGCCCACACCCTGTCGGCCATCTACCACATTGCCGGTCAGAACTACTACCCGGGCCAGTACGAGTTCCAGTGCCTGCACGGCATGGGCGAGCCACTGTACGAGCAGGTGGTCGGCAAGATTTCCGAAGGCAAGCTGAACCGTCCGTGCCGCGTCTATGCACCGGTCGGCACCCACGAAACGCTGCTGGCCTACCTGGTGCGTCGCCTGCTGGAAAACGGCGCCAACACCTCGTTCGTCAACCGCATCGCCGACCACTCGATCTCCATCCAGGAACTGGTCGCCGACCCGGTCGCCAGCATCGAGCGCATGGGCACCCAGGAAGGCAGCATCGGCCTGCCGCACCCACGCATCCCGCTGCCGCGTGAGCTGTATGGCAGCGAGCGGGCCAACTCGGCCGGCATCGACATGGCCAACGAACACCGCCTGGCATCGCTGTCCTGCGCCATGCTGGCCACCGCCCACAACGACTGGAAAGCCACGCCACTGCTGGCCTGCGCTGCCAGCGAAGGCACCGCCGCACCGGTCCTGAACCCGGCGGACCACCGCGACGTGGTCGGCCATGTTCAGGAAGCCACGGTCGCCGACGTCGACAACGCCATCCAGTGCGCACTGAATGCCGCTCCGATCTGGCAGGCCACCCCGCCTGCCGAGCGCGCCGCCATTCTGGAACGCACCGCCGACCTGATGGAGGCCGAAATCCAGCCGCTGATGGGCCTGCTCATCCGCGAAGCCGGCAAGACCTTCGCCAACGCCATCGCCGAAGTGCGTGAAGCCGTGGACTTCCTGCGCTACTACGCGGTGCAGGCACGCAACGACTTCAGCAACGACGCCCACCGCCCGCTGGGCCCAGTGGTGTGCATCAGCCCGTGGAACTTCCCGCTGGCGATCTTCACCGGCCAGGTAGCCGCAGCGCTCGCCGCCGGCAACCCCGTACTGGCCAAGCCGGCCGAGCAAACCCCGCTGATCGCTGCCCAGGCCGTGCGCCTCCTGCTGGAAGCCGGCATTCCTGAAGGCGTGCTGCAGCTGCTGCCTGGCCGCGGTGAAACCGTCGGTGCCGGCCTGGTGGGTGACGAGCGCGTCAAGGGCGTGATGTTCACCGGTTCCACTGAAGTGGCCCGCCTGCTGCAGCGCAACGTCGCCGGCCGCCTGGACAACCAGGGCCGCCCGATCCCGCTGATCGCCGAAACCGGCGGCCAGAACGCGATGATCGTCGACTCCTCGGCACTGACCGAACAGGTGGTGATCGATGTGGTGTCCTCGGCCTTCGACAGCGCCGGCCAGCGTTGCTCGGCACTGCGCGTGCTGTGCCTGCAGGAAGACTCCGCCGACCGCGTGATCGAAATGCTCAAGGGTGCCATGGCCGAAAGTCGCCTGGGCTGCCCGGACCGCCTGGCCGTGGACATTGGCCCGGTGATCGACGCCGAAGCCAAAGCCGGCATCGAGAAGCACATCCAGGGCATGCGCGAGAAAGGTCGCTCGGTCTACCAGGTGGCCATTGCCGATGCTGCCGAGCTCAAGCGCGGCACCTTCGTCATGCCTACCCTGATCGAGCTGGAGAGCTTCGACGAGCTCAAGCGTGAAATCTTCGGCCCGGTGCTGCACGTGGTGCGCTACAACCGTCGCAACCTGGACCAGTTGATCGAGCAGATCAACAACTCCGGCTACGGCCTGACCCTCGGCGTGCACACCCGCATCGACGAGACCATCGCCAAGGTGGTGGAAACCGCCAACGCCGGCAACATGTACGTCAACCGCAACATCGTCGGTGCAGTGGTGGGCGTGCAGCCGTTCGGTGGTGAAGGCCTGTCCGGCACCGGCCCGAAAGCCGGCGGCCCGCTGTACCTGTACCGCCTGCTGTCGACCCGCCCGGCCGACGCGATTGGCCGCCACTTCCAGCAACAGGACGGCGAAGGCAAGCCTGACCGCGCCCTGCACGAACAGCTGATCAAGCCGCTGCACGGCCTGAAGGCATGGGCCGAGAGCAACCAGCTGACCGACCTCGCCACGCTGTGCAGCCAGTTCGCCAGCCAGTCGCAGAGCGGCATCGCCCGCCTGTTGCCAGGCCCGACCGGCGAGCGCAACAGCTACACCATCCTGCCGCGTGAGCACGTGCTGTGCCTGGCCGACAACGAAGCCGACCTGCTGGCGCAGTTCGCCGCAGTGCTGGCCGTTGGCAGCTCGGCGGTATGGGCGGACGGCGAGCCGGGCAAAGCCCTGCGTGCCCGCCTGCCGCGAGAGCTGCAGGCCAAGGTCAAGCTGGTGGCGGACTGGAACAAGGATGAAGTGGCGTTCGACGCCGTGATCCACCATGGCGACTCGGACCAGCTGCGCGGCGTGTGCCAGCAGGTGGCCAAGCGTGCCGGGGCGATCGTGGGTGTGCACGGGCTGTCCAGCGGCGACCACCAGATTGCGCTGGAGCGCCTGGTGATCGAGCGGGCAGTGAGTGTGAACACTGCTGCTGCCGGTGGTAATGCCAGCCTGATGACCATTGGCTGAGGTTGAGGGTTGTTAACGAAAAAAGGAGAGCTTCGGCTCTCCTTTTTTTTATGGGGGCTGGGGTTGGGCTGACAGGTGTTCATTCAATCGGAAGCCAAACCCTCACTGCTTCATCCCCAACTCAGCATCATCCATCAGTGCCTTGGCCATCGCACTCAGGTAATGGGCAGCCCAGATCATCATCGGCTTCTCATCCATCAGCCCGGTAATGGTCAATTCGCGGACATTACCCATCAACTCCGACGACTGCTCACGGGCGTCCCTGCACGGGATGCCAGGCTCGATGCGGCTTGGGTGTCTTCTGTTGTCATTGTTCAACCCCCTGATAATTCTCGAGTGCCTGGCCGGGCCTATTCGCGGGCGCGCCCGCTCCCACAGGATCACCACAAGCTTCATGACTTGCACCGTACCTGTGGGAGCGGGCATGCCCGCGAAAGGGCCGGCTCAGGCGACACATCATTAAGCCTCAGTGCGAAGTTCGCGACCTAGATTAGGATCTTCGAGTGAATCTGCGTTCAGGGGTGGATCAGGAACTATCACCACCTGCTGTCAAACAAGAGGGTGGCAGCTGTGCATGGGTTGACTGACCGGTAGAAAAATCCAAAAAACCCGGCGCACACCGTTACCCGCGCTTTCGCCAGAGCCACAATAGGCACCAGCCTTTCCCAGCCTCCGAAATCAGCATCAGCCCAATCCACACCGAGTTACTGATACTGGAAGCCAGCATCGGCAACAACAGGATTATGGATATCGACGGAACGATAAAAAAGATGCGAAAGGGGATCTGCACCATCGCCAAGTAGACAGCCAACCGGCAACGCATAAGAAACAACCCGCAGGTCGCTATCAACGAAAGCTGCAGAATCAGGCCTAGCCAGACGATTAGCTCTAGCCCTCCTCCCCAGATCTGCATGTTGCTCAATGCGTCCTTGAAATCCGTCCAGAAAGGTATGGCACCTCGCTCCGTACTGCGGAAAACATAAAGGCAGATGTAGAACGCGTCCATGCCTCCCCAAAACAGGAAAGCGATCGCATGCCAGCTCAAGTTCGAGTTCTTCAATATGCTCCCTCTTCGAACCGCGCCGGAATACCGAGCTTCGCAGGGGCGGCCTTTCGCCGCGAAAGGGCCGCAAAGCGGCCCCGGCAAATTCTGCTGCGACGCTGCTCAAGCCATGGACGAAAGTGTGATCAAAGCAAACAGCTGCGCTGCTGTAATTACGGCAGCCAGCAGCATCCACAACCAATTGGCCAGCGTGAAACGGCTGTTGGCCACTCCTGCCTCATCCCCCGCGCTGAAATTGGCGCCTTTCTGCATGGGCACCAGAATGACCAACCAAGCTGCTTGAATGACTACACCCGCAAAATACGCCGCCCACAACTGATCATCCAGAATCACAGTGGCAGCCACCCAGACAGCACACATACCGTAGTAGCCCAGCGTGAGCCCCAGAATGGACCAAGGGTAGGTTCTGCCTGACTCGCGAATATGATCATTCACCCTTCTCAATAACGGGTAGATGAAGAACACTGCAAAAGCGCTTCGCCAGAATGGGCTGACCTTTTCTCCTGTCCTCACTCCATACAGCTTCCAGCTCTGATAAAAGCAATACAGCCAGTAAAAACCAAGGGTGAAGAAGGTCATTACGCCAAACTTCAGGGGCGAGACTACGAAGAAGGGAAGTTGCTTGCCCTCGAAATCAGTCAAGTCGTTCTTGTGGACATCACTCATCAGAAAAGCCTCATTGCGAACACCAAAGCACACATTCAAGGCCAAATGGCATTCGATCCGCAGTAGTCCAGTTCCACTCTGACTTGTGGGAAACGTCTCTACATTTTCCTGCGCCTGCTCCGGCCCTTTCGCGGGTAAACCCGCTCCTACAGGTGCAGCGTTGATGGCTGGGGCTGCGCAGTACTTGTGGGAGCGGGTTTACCCGCGAAAGGGCCCGAACAGGCAAAACAACAACTGCCCCCACCCCGCGTGATCTGTTCGACCAACCACCAGGCATCCCGGAGTTCTCAACCCATATCACCCAAACCTATTAACCTGTCCCCCACCCCACCACCCTCCTACACTCGCAGCATCCCGCCTCAGGACCGCGACCATGCCCGAGACCCTGCTCAACCCCCGCAACCTCGCCTTCGAACTCTACGAAGTCCTCGACGCCGAGGCCCTGACCCAACGCCCGCGCTTCGCCGAGCACAGCCGCGAAACCTTCGATGCGGCGCTTTCAACTGCCCGCACCATCGCAGAGAAATTTTTCGCCCCGCACAACCGCAAGGCCGACGAAAACGAGCCGCGCTACGTGGATGGCCGAGCCGAACTGATCCCTGAAGTGAAACCCGCCGTCGACGCCTTTCTCAAAGCCGGCTTCCTCAACGCCAACCGTGACTTCGAAGCCGGCGGCATGCAGCTGCCGAGCCTGGTTTCGCAGGCCTGCTTCGCCCACTTCCAGGCGGCCAACGCCGGCACCACGGCCTACCCGTTCCTGACCATGGGCGCGGCCAACCTGATCGAGAGCTTCGGCAGCGATGAACAGAAACGCCTGTTTCTGCAGCCGATGATCGAAGGCCGCTACTTCGGCACCATGGCCCTGACCGAACCCCACGCTGGCTCGTCGCTGGCCGATATCCGCACCCGCGCCGAACCTGCCGGTGACGGCAGCTACCGGCTCAAGGGCAACAAGATTTTCATTTCCGGCGGAGATCACGAGCTGTCGGAGAACATCGTGCATATGGTTCTGGCCAAGCTTCCGGATGCTCCGCCCGGCGTGAAGGGCATCTCGCTGTTCATCGTACCCAAGTACCTGGTCAACGAAGATGGCAGCCGTGGCCCGCGCAACGATGTGCTGCTGGCAGGGCTGTTCCACAAGATGGGCTGGCGCGGTACTACCTCCACCGCGCTGAACTTCGGCGACAACGGCCAGTGCGTCGGCTACCTGGTCGGCCAGCCGCACCAGGGCCTGGCCTGCATGTTCCAGATGATGAACGAGGCACGCATCGGTGTCGGCATGGGCGCAGTGATGCTCGGTTACGCCGGCTACCTGTATTCGCTGGAGTACGCCCGCCAGCGCCCGCAGGGTCGGTTGCCGGACAACAAAGACCCGCACAGCCCCGCTGTGCCGATCATCGAGCACAGCGATGTGAAACGTATGCTGCTGGCACAGAAGGCCTACGTGGAGGGCGCCTTCGACCTGGGTCTGTATGCCGCGCGCCTGTTCGACGACACCCAGACTGCCAGCGACGAAAGGGCCCGCAAGCAGGCGCAGGAACTGCTCGACCTGCTGACCCCGATCGTCAAATCCTGGCCCTCGACGTTCTGCCTCAAGGCCAATGAACTGGCGATCCAGATCCTCGGGGGCCACGGCTACACCCGCGAGTACCCGGTAGAACAGTACTACCGCGACAACCGCCTGAACCCGATCCATGAAGGCACCGAGGGCATCCAGTCGCTCGACCTGCTGGGCCGCAAGCTGGCGCAGAACAATGGCGCCGGCCTCAAGCAGTTGATCCGGTCGATCGCTGCCACCGGTGAGCGCGCCAGCCACCATGCGAACCTCGACCCACTGCGCCAGCCGCTGGAGCAACTGGTCAACCGCCTGCAAGGTGTGACGCTGGCGTTGCTGGGTGACCTGGCCGAGGGCAAAGTCGCCGGCGCCCTGGCCAACTCGGCTCTCTACCTCAAGGCCTTCGGCCACTGCGTGATTGGCTGGCGCTGGCTGGAACAGGCGATCCATGCCGAACTCGGCCTGCTCAAGGGCAAACCCACCGACCGCGACTTCTACCTCGGCAAGCTGCAGGCAGCGCGTTATTTCCTGACCTGGGAGGTACCTGGCTGCCATAATGAGCTGGCATTGCTCGAGGCGCGCGACGACACTTGCCTCGCCATGCAGGACGAGTGGTTCTAAGGGGGAGCCACCGTGTACACGGAGGCTTCCACATGTTCGATACCAGCGCCCTGCTGCGCCAGCGCTTTGCCACGCTGCGCAGTACGGCCGAGCTGTTTTCCCTGCGCCATGTGAAACAGTCGCACCAGGCGCTGTCGGTTCGCCGCAACGTCGCGGAACCACCCTTCTTCAGCCAGGACGAGGGCGCCATGCTCACCGTGCGGGTGAATGGCGTGGAAGCCTATGCCGCCACCGCCGACCTGTCCCAGGCCGGCCTGCAGCGCGCCCTGGAGCAGGCCGAGGCGCTGGCTAGGCAGATCGCCCGATACAACCTGCTGGACCTGCGCGAGCAACCGGTGACCAGCGCACGCCACGACCACATTTCGCCCAACTTCGACCAACCCGTGCCCAACCTTGCCGACTGCCTTGGCCTGCTCGCTGCCGAATCGGCCAGCGTGCCCAAGGACAGCCGCCTGGTGGACTGGCAGGCCAGCCTGGGCCTGAGCCTGGTCGAGCAGACCTACCTGAACTCGGCCGGCGCCGAGCTACGCCACGCCCAGCGCTTCCTGTTCCCGGGCCTGGGGGTGACCGCCAGCGACGGCCAGGACAGCCAGAGCCGCAGCCTGGGCCGCGACAACTTCGGCCAGCAGGGCGGCTTCGAGGTCATCGAGCGCTGCGGCCTGGTCGGTGCTGCCCGCCGGGTGGCCGACGAGGCGCTGCAACTGCTGCTGGCGCCGAACACCCCCAGCGGCCCGCGCGACCTGCTGTTGATGCCGGACCAGATGATGCTGCAGATCCACGAATCCATCGGCCACCCGCTGGAGATGGACCGCATTCTCGGCGACGAACGCAACTACGCAGGTACCAGCTTCGTCAAAGCCGATGACTTCGGCCACCTGCAGTACGGCTCCGCGCTGCTCAACGTGACCTTCGACCCGACCATCGGCGAAGAGCTGGCCAGCTACAGCTTCGATGATGACGGCACCCAGGCCAGCAAGCAGTTCCTGATCCGCGATGGCCTGCTGCTGCGCCCGCTGGGTGGTGCGCTGTCGCAGTTCCGCTCCGGCCTCGACGGCGTGGCTAACAGCCGCGCCTGCGGCTGGAACCGTGCGCCGATCGACCGCATGGCCAACCTCAACATCGAGCCGGGCGACCAGAGCCTGGATCAGCTGGTGAAAGGCATCGAGCACGGCATCCTGATGCGCACCAACCGTTCCTGGTCCATTGATGATGCTCGAAACAAGTTCCAGTTCGGCTGTGAATGGGGCCAACTGATCGAAAACGGCGAGCTCAAGGGCATCGTCAAGAACCCCAACTACCGTGGTATCTCCGCGCAGTTCTGGCGCAACCTGGCGGCGGTCGGCGACAGCAGTACCTTCCAGGTGCTGGGCACGCCCAACTGCGGCAAGGGCGAACCCAACCAGGTGGTACGGGTGGGGCATGCCTCGCCGGCCTGCGTGTTCCGCCAGATCGACGTATTCGGAGGAGACGCCTGATGAAACACGCTTTCGAAACCCTGGTCGGGGATGTGCGCAAAGCCCTGCAGACGGGCGAACAGTTCACCCTCGGCTACAGCGCCGAACAATCGCAATTCGTGCGTTTCAACCATGCCAAGGTGCGCCAGGCCGGCACCGTGAACCAGGCCGGCGCGCAACTGCGGCTGATCCGCGATGGCCGCCAGGCAGAGCAACAGGTGACCTTGAGTGGTGACACGCAACTGGATAGCCAGCGTCTGTTCACGGCCCTGGAGCAACTGCGCCAGACCTTGCCACTGCTGGCGGTCGATCCGTACCTGCGCCTGGACGAAAGCGCCTGGCACAGCCACAGCCAGCAGGAGCAGCCGCTGCCCGAACTGAGCGATGTGCTGACCTTGCTCGAGCGCGAAGCCGGCGACCTTGACCTTGTCGGCATCTACGCCGCCGGCCCCATCTGCCGGGGCTTCGCCAGCTCGTTCGGGGCCTTCGGCTGGCACCAGGCCAACAGCTTCAACTTCGACTGGAGCCTGTTCCACGAAAACGGCGAGGCGGTGAAGGCCAATTATGCCGGGCAAGTGTGGAGCGCCGACGACTTCACCGCACGCCTGCGCCAGGCGCGGGAACAGCTGGGTTTCCTTGGCCGCCCTGCCGTCACGCTGAAGCCTGGCAGCTACCGCGCCTACCTGGCCCCGGCGGCCATGGACGAAATAGCCGGCATGCTGTGCTGGGACGGTTTTTCCGCACAGGCCCTGGCCACTGGCAACAGTGCCCTGCAGCGCCTGTACAACGGCGATGCGCGGCTGAGCCCACTGGTGAGTTTCACCGAGCAGGTCAGCGGTTCGCTGAGCCCTGCGTTTTCCGATGAAGGCTCGCCGCGCCTGGATGTGCCGTTGATCCAGCAAGGCGAGGCCCGGCAGCGATTGATCAGTGCGCGCAGTGCGGCCGAGTTCGAGCTGTTGGCCAATGGCGCCGATAGTTACGAGTCACCGTGTGCGCTGAGCCTGGCAACAGGTAGCCTGCCGAGCGAGCAGATTCTGGAGCGGCTCGGTACCGGGCTGTACATCAGCAACCTGTGGTACCTGAACTATTCCGACCTGCCGGCGGCACGCATGACCGGGCTGACCCGCTTCGCCACCTTCTGGGTGGAGAACGGGCAGATCCAGGGCCCGGTGAGCACCATGCGCTTCGATGACAGCCTGTACAGCTTGCTCGGCAGCCAGCTGGAGGACCTGACAAGCGAGCGCGAGATGATCCTGTCGACCAGTACCTATGGACAGCGCAGTACCGGGTCGAGTCATTTGCCGGGGGCACTGGTCAAAGGCCTGACCCTGACACTGTGATAGGCATTACCGGCCTCTTCGCGGGCATGCCCGCTCCCACAGGTATTGCACCATCATCGGATGCGGTGCGATACCTGTGGGAGCGGGCGTGCCCGCGAAAGGGCCGGCACTGACAAACGAGGAAGTCATGCCCGAACGCACCCCGCTGGACCCTGTCACCGCCCGCTGGATCCCTTGGGTGGTGGCCATCGCCTTTTTCATGCAGTCCCTGGACGGCACCATCCTCAACACCGCACTGCCAGCCATGGCCCGGTCGCTGGCCGAAGACCCGCTGCGCATGCAGGGCGTGATCATCGCCTACATGCTCACCGTGGCCCTGCTGATCCCCGCCTCAGGCTGGATCGCCGACCGCTTCGGCACCAAGCGCATCTTCTTCAGCGCCATCCTGCTGTTCAGCTTCGGCTCGCTGCTGTGCGCCGCCGCCAACAGCCTCGGTTTCCTGATCTTTGCCCGTGTCGTGCAAGGGCTGGGCGGTGCGCTGATGCTGCCGGTCGGGCGCTTGGTAGTCCTACGTGCCTACCCGCGCACCGAGCTGGTGCGCATCATGAGCTTCATCACCATCCCCGGCCTGCTCGGGCCGCTACTGGGCCCGACGGTTGGCGGCTGGTTGGTGGAAATACTGAGCTGGCACTGGATCTTCCTGCTCAACCTGCCGGTCGGCCTGATCGGCTGCTATGCCGTGTGGAAGTTCATCCCCGACCTGCGCGGCGCCGAGCGCACCACGTTCGACGGCCCCGGGTTCCTGCTGTTTGGCGCAGCGATGGTATTGATCACCATCGCCATGGAAGGCCTGGGCGAACTGCACCTGCCGCACCTGCGGGTGATGTTGCTGCTGTTCGCCGGCATGGCCTGCCTGGCGGCCTACTGGCTGCGCGCCGGGCGCGACCCGGAGCCGTTGTTCTCACCCAGCCTGTTCCGCGTGCGCACCTTTGCCATCGGTATTCTCGGTAACCTGTTCGCCCGCCTGGGCAGCGGCGCGCTGCCGTTCCTTGTGCCGTTGCTGCTGCAAGTGGCGCTGGGCTACTCGCCGGCCCAGGCCGGCATGAGCATGATCCCGCTGGCGGCTGCGGCGATGCTGGCCAAGTCCATTGCCCGACCACTGATCGAACGCTTTGGCTACCGCATCATCCTCACCGGCAACACCCTGCTGCTGGGCCTGCTGCTGGCCAGCCTCGGGCTGGTCGACGAACAGACGCCCTATGCCGTGCTGCTGATTCAGCTGGGCCTGCTCGGCGCGGTCAACTCGATGCAGTTCACCGCGATGAACACGGTAACCCTGATCGACCTCGACGACGCCAGCGCCAGCAGCGGCAACAGCCTGTTGTCGGTGGTCGCGCAGCTGGCCCTGAGCCTGGGCGTGGCATGTGCAGGGGCATTGCTCGGCGGCTTTACCGCAGCCGGAAACGCCGACGGTGTGGAAACCACCTTGGGTGCATTCCAGCTGACCTTCGTTACCATCGGCGTGATGGCCATGCTGGCGGCGGCAATATTCCTGCAGCTGTCGCCGACGGACGGAAGGCGTGCCCGTCGTCCGGAACAACACATGGAGTCGTAGGGTGAATGGCCATGAGGCTGGTAGACTATGCGGCATTTTTCGCTTCGCACCGCAGGCCCGCCTCGTGACCACCGAATCCACCGCCTTTGCCACCTTGCCGCTGTCCACTGCCATGCTGGCCAACCTGGACGCCCTCGGCTATGCCTCGATGACACCGATCCAGGCCCAGAGCCTGCCGGTCATCCTCAAGGGGCAGGACCTGATCGCCCAGGCCAAGACCGGCAGCGGCAAGACCGCCGCCTTCGGCATCGGCCTGCTCAACCCGATCAACCCGCGCTACTTCGGTTGCCAGGCGCTGGTGCTGTGCCCTACCCGCGAACTCGCCGACCAAGTGGCCAAGGAGCTGCGCCGCCTGGCCCGCGCCGAGGACAACATCAAGATCCTGACCCTGTGCGGCGGCGTTTCGCTGGGCCCGCAGATCGCTTCGCTGGAGCACGGCGCACACATCATCGTCGGCACCCCAGGGCGCATCCAGCAGCACCTGGACAAAGGCACCCTGGTGCTCGACGGGCTGAACACCCTGGTGCTGGACGAGGCCGACCGCATGCTCGACATGGGCTTCTTCGATGCCATCGCCAGCATCATCGGCAAGACCCCGTCGCGCCGCCAGACCCTGCTGTTCTCGGCCACCTACCCGGCCGGCATCAAGCAACTGGCCGCCGACTTCATGCGCAACCCGCAACAGGTCAAGGTCGAGAGCCTGCATGCCGACAATCAGATCGAGCAGCGCTTCATCGAGATCGACCCGCAACAGCGCCTCGAGGCGGTCACCCGCGTGCTCGGCCACTACCGCCCGCAGTCCTGCGTGGCGTTCTGCTTCACCAAGCAGCAGTGCGAGGATGTGGTCGCCCACCTGACCGCCAAGGGCATCGTTGCCCAGGCCCTGCATGGCGACCTGGAGCAGCGCGACCGCGACCAGGTGCTGACCATGTTCGCCAACCGCAGCAGCTCGGTGCTGGTGGCTACCGATGTGGCCGCCCGCGGCCTGGACATCGATGGCCTGGACATGGTCATCAACGTCGAACTGGCGCGTGATGCGGAAATCCATGTGCACCGTGTCGGCCGCACCGGCCGTGCTGGCGAGAAAGGCATTGCGGTCAGCCTGGTGGCACCGGCCGAAGGCCACCGCGCCCAGGCCATCGAAGACCTGCAGAAGAGCCCGCTGCGCTGGGACCAGCTGGACAGCCTGAAGCACAAGGGTGGCGAACCGCTGCTGCCGCTTATGAGCACCCTGTGCATCGCTGCCGGGCGCAAGGACAAGCTGCGCCCGGGTGACATCCTCGGGGCGTTGACCGGTGATGCCGGTATCCCCGGCAAGCAGGTGGGCAAGATTGCGATCTTCGATTTCCAGGCGTTCGTGGCCGTGGAGCGACCGCTGGCCAAGCAGGCCATGCAGCGCTTGAACAGCGGCAAGATCAAGGGGCGCTCCCTGAAAGTCCGCATCGTCTGACCTAATTTTGGGGCCGCTTTGCGGCCCTTTCGCGACACAAGGCCGCTCCTACAGGGGATCGCAAACTCCTGTAGGAGCGGCCTTGTGTCGCGAGAGGGCTGCAAAGCAGCCCCCAGCAATCCTGAAGAGGTAACACCGTGCACTCCACCGACGTGATCATCCTCGGCGCCGGCGCCGCCGGCCTGATGTGCGCACAGCTCAGCGCCCGCCGTGGCCGCCGGGTACTGGTGCTCGACCACGCCAACAAACCGGGCAAGAAAATCCTCATGTCCGGCGGCGGCCGCTGCAACTTCACCAACATGTATACCGAGCCGGGCAACTTCCTCTCGCAGAATGCGCATTTCTGCAAGTCGGCCCTGGCTCGCTACACCCAGTGGGACTTCATCGAGCTGGTGTGCAAGCACGGCGTGGCCTACCACGAGAAGAAACTCGGCCAGCTGTTTTGCGACAACAAGGCCAGTGACATCCTCGACATGCTGCTGGCCGAATGCGATGAGGCCGGCGCCGAGATCCGCATGCACACCAGCATCGAGCAGATCGAGAAGACCGAAGGGGGCTACCTGCTGCAGACCAGCGGCGGCCAGTTCGCCTGCCAGTCGCTGGTGATCGCCACCGGCGGCCTGTCGATCCCGACCCTGGGTGCCACCGGCTTCGGCTACCAGGTGGCCCGCCAGTTCGGCCACACCCTGCTGCCGACCCGCGCCGGGCTGGTGCCGTTCACCATCACCGAGCCCCAACTGAAGGCACTGTGCACCGAGTTGTCCGGCACATCGCTGGATTGCACCGCCAGCTGCAACGGCACCAGCTTCCGCGAGAACCTGCTGTTTACCCACCGCGGCCTCAGCGGCCCGGCGATTTTGCAGATTTCCTCGTTCTGGGAAGCAGGCGACACAGTCGAGATCAACCTGCTGCCCGACCGTGATGCACTGACCTGGCTGCAACAGATGCAGGCCGAACGCGCCAACACCGAGCTGAAAACCGTGCTGGGCGAGGTATTTACCCGCAAGCTGGCCAACCTGCTGGCCGAGCAGTGGTTCGAGTCCCGGCCCATGAAGCAGTACACACCGGCGGAACTGGCACAGATCGCCGAGAAGCTGGCGAACTGGCAGGTGGTACCGGCCGGCACCGAGGGCTATCGCACTGCCGAAGTGACCCTGGGCGGCGTGGATACCCGAGAGGTGTCGTCCAAGACCATGGAATCGCTGAAAAGCCCTGGGTTGTATTTCATTGGTGAAGTGCTGGATGTGACTGGCCATTTGGGCGGTTTCAATTTCCAGTGGGCCTGGGCCTCCGCCAACGCCGCGGCGCAGTTCGTGTAGAGTAGAATCCATTCAGCAGCACGGAATGCTTCTTGCTGGCCCGTGCTGGGAGTGCCGAAATTCGCATGGGGCTGCCATGCAGCCCATTCGCGGCACAAGGCCGCTCCTACAGGGGACGCGATCGACTGTAGGAGCGGCCTTGTGCCGCGAATGGGCCGCACAGCGGCCCCAATGACACGGCCTCGAACGGTATTTCTCTGATCACTGCCTAGCAGGCCATCATGTCATCGAGCTCGTTCCGTCAGTCACTGCGTCGCCTGTGGGGTCAAGACAAGTTCAGCTACAGCATCCGGGTCACCATCGCCCTCACCGGCAGCCTGGCCCTGTGCTGGTACCAGAACGAAATGGCCCTGCTGATTCCGCTGTTCCTCGGCATCATCGCCAGCGCCCTGGCCGAAACCGATGACAGCTGGCAGGGCCGCCTCAGCGCCCTGGCCGTCACCCTGGTGTGTTTTGCCATCGCCGCACTGGCGGTCGAACTGCTGTTCCCCTACCCGTGGGTATTCGTCATTGCCCTGGCCTTGGCGGCCTTTGGCCTGACGATGCTCGGTGCCTTGGGCGAACGCTATGGTGCCATCGCTTCAGCGACCCTGATCACTGCGGTGTACACCATGATCGGCGTGGACCAGCGCGGCGGCCAAGTCACCGATTTCTGGCACGAACCGCTACTGCTGGTGGCGGGCGCAGCCTGGTATGGGCTGCTGTCGGTGCTGTGGCAGGCGCTGTTTTCCAACCAGCCGGTGCAGCAGAGCCTGGCCAAGCTGTTTTTCGAGCTGGGCAGCTACCTCAAGCTCAAGGCCAGCCTGTTCGAACCCGTCCGCACCCTAGACGTCGAAGCCCGGCGCCTGGAGCTGGCCCAGCAGAACGGCAAGGTGGTGGCGGCGCTCAACGCGGCCAAGGAAATCATCCTGCACCGGGTGGGCAACAGCCAGCCGAACTCCAAGGTCAGCCGCTACCTCAAGCTGTACTTCCTGGCCCAGGACATCCATGAACGGGTCAGTGCTTCGCACTATCCCTACAACGCCCTGACCGAGGCTTTTTTCCACAGCGACGTGATGTTCCGCTGCCAGCGCCTGCTACGCAAACAGGGCTCGTCCTGCCAGGAGCTGGCCCGATCGATCCGCCTGCGCCAGCCGTTCGTGCTGGCCAGCGGTTATCCCGAAGCCCTCGAAGACCTCAACGCCTCGCTGGAACACCTGCGCACGCAGAACAACCCGGCCTGGCGTGGCCTGCTTCGCTCGCTGCGGGCACTGGCGGCCAACCTGGCGACGCTCGACCGCCTGCTCAGCGCCGCCAGCAACCCGGACAGCCTGGCCGACACCAGCGATAGCAGCCTGCTCGACCGCTCGCCACGCTCGCTGAAGGATGTGTGGACCCGACTGCGCACCCAACTGACGCCGACCTCGCTGCTGTTCCGCCATGCCCTGCGCCTACCCCTGGCGTTGTCGATCGGCTATGGCATGGTGCACCTGATCCACCCCACTCAGGGCTACTGGATCATCCTAACCACGCTGTTCGTGTGCCAGCCCAACTACGGTGCGACCCGACGCAAGCTGGTGCAGCGGATAGCCGGCACCGCCGTCGGCCTGACAGTAGGCTGGGCATTGTTCGACCTGTTCCCCAACCCGGTCATCCAGTCGTTGTTCGCCGTGGTCGCCGGGGTGGTGTTCTTCGTCAACCGCACCACCCGTTACACCTTGGCAACAGCCGCGATCACCCTGATGGTGCTGTTCTGCTTCAACCAGATCGGCGATGGCTATGGCCTGTTCCTGCCGCGTCTGTTCGATACCCTGGTCGGTAGCCTGATCGCCATCCTTGCGGTGTTCCTGTTCCTTCCCGACTGGCAGGGGCGGCGGCTGAACAAGGCGCTGGCCAATACGCTGGCCTGCGCCAGCGTGTACCTGCGGCAGATCATGCAGCAGTATGCCCACGGCAAGCGCGATGATTTGGCCTACCGCCTGGCCCGGCGCAACGCCCACAACGCCGACGCGGCGCTGTCCACCACCTTGGCCAACATGCTGATGGAGCCGGGGCATTTCCGGAAGGAGGCCGACGTCGGCTTCCGCTTCCTGGTGCTGTCGCATACCTTGCTCAGCTACCTCTCGGGGCTGGGCGCGCACCGCGACACCGCCTTGCCGGCGGAGGTGCAGGAGCAATTGATCGAAGGTGCCGGGCAAAGCCTGGCCAGCAGCCTGGACGAGATTGCCAACGGCCTGGCCGCGCGGCTACCAGTGGCGATTCACAGTGATGCCGAAGAGGCGCTGGCCAATGCCCTGGAGCAGATGCCGGAAGAGCTGGACGAGCACCAGCGGCTGGTACAGACGCAGTTGGCGTTGATCTGCCGGCAGTTGGGGCCGCTGCGGACCTTGGCAGCGCATTTGATCAAGGAAGGTGCACCGGCCTGAGTTGTAATATCGTCTGTGCCGGCCTCTTCGCGGGTGAACCCGCTCCCACAGGAACCCCACAAGTTTCAAGTCCTGTGTAATACCTGTGGGAGCGGGTTTACCCGCGAAGAGGCCGGCACAGGCGATATAGATCAAAAGCCATGCTGGCGCATGAGCCGCGCATAGCTGCCATCCGCCTTCATCGCCGCAATCGCCTGCTCGAACCGCTCGACGATCCGCGCATGCTCCGGGTTTTTCAGGCTGACCAGGATATGCAGGGTGTTCTCTCCCAACGGCGGCTCCACCAGCATCACCCCATCGCGTACCTCCGGCAGCTCGCGCTGCAAGTTGTAACGGGCCACGTACTCGTCTTCCACCGCCAGGTCCACCCGCCCTGCCGCCAGCATGCGTACCGCAGAGGGAAAGTTGCGCACCGCCACCTTGTGCAGGCGAGTGTCGCGGTCGAACGCGGGAGAATAGGCGTAATCACGCACCACAGCGATGCTGTAGGGGTACAAATCTGACTGGCGCTTGTAACGAAACGCCTCGCCCTTGCGTTGCAACAGGCGAATGCGGTTGACCAGGTAGGCTTCGGAAAACTGCCCGATGCTGGCGCGCGAGTCGTTGTACCAGGCGTTGATCAGTACGTCGTAACGCCCCTCGCTCACCCCCAGCAGAGCCCGCGCCCAAGGAGCCTCTTCGACCCCACTGGTGTAGCCGGCCCGGGCCAGCGCCGTGGTGACGATGCTGGTCGCCAGGCCACCGCCCGGCATGCTGGCATCGGTGAACGGCGGCCAATTGTCGGCCACCAGCCGCAGCTTTTCGTGACCCAGGGCGGGTGTTGCAAGCATCATTGCCAACAATCCCAGAACACAAAGCAGTGGCCGCATGCTCACGTCCTTTCGCAATGGAGGGCACACACTGCCAATGAGATTACACAAAGGCGTCGCCGAGGGCAGCGGCCAATAGTGTCATTTAGCCTCTATTTTGGCCGTGGCACGTGCATCATGCGATGATCGACGGTCCACTCAAGGAGTTCGCACCAATGTCCATCGACTGGCTTTGCAAGCACCACACCGATCTCAGCAAGGACCAGCTCTACGCCATTCTGCAGTTACGCACGGAAGTGTTCGTGGTCGAGCAACGCTGCGCCTACCAGGAAGTCGATGGCCAAGACCTGACCGGCGATACCCTGCACCTGATGGGCTGGCAGGATGACAAGCTGGTGGCCTACCTGCGCCTGCTCGACCCGCAATCCCAGGGTGGGGATGTGGTGATCGGGCGGGTGGTGACTGCACCCGCGGCGCGCAAGCTGAAGCTGGGGCATACCTTGCTGCTCAAGGGGTTGAAGGCAGCGGAGCATTGCTGGCCGGGGGTGCCGGTTTATCTGTCGGCGCAGGCGCATTTGCAGGCGTTCTATGCCCGGCATGGGTTCGCTGTGGTGGGCGAGGAATATCTTGAGGACGACATTCCGCATATCGGGATGCGCAAGGGATGAGATCGCCGGGCTGCAAAGCAGCCCGCAGTGGATCAGGGATACCCCAGCACTTCGCGAACCTGCCGCAGATGCTGGATGATCCACTGCTTGTCGATCGCCCCCCAGTCATGAATGCGGTAATGCCCGGCGTGGTTGCGCGCGCCTTCCTGCTGTTCGAACTCGCAGACGATATCCAGGTCGGCTAGTGCCGCAATGGTGTCCTGGGCGGTGCGCCGGGGCATGCCGGTCGCTTCCATCAGGGCCGGAACGCTGGTCGCGGTCTGGCTGTCGATCAGCCAGGCTACGTACAGGCGCCGGTAGAAGCTGCTCTTGGTCTTGCTCACTTCCATGCTGCGTGGTCCTTAACAGTTGCCCGGCAGCTCCCGATAGGTCAGGTAGACGCGCAGGTCGAATTCCAGTTGGTGGTAGTCCGGCTCCATGTGCTGGCAGAGCTGGTAGAACGCCTTGTTGTGGTCGCGCTCGCGCAGGTGTGCCAGTTCGTGCACCACGATCATGCGCAAGAACTGCGGCGCGGCCTCCTTGAACAGCGAGGCAATGCGGATTTCCTTCTTCGCCTTGAGCTTGCCGCCCTGCACCCTTGATATCGCCGTATTCAGGCCCAGGGCCCGATGGGTCAGGTCGAGACGATTGTCGAACAGCACCTTGTCCAGGTTCGGCGCGCTGCGCAGGTATTGCTGGCGCAAATCCTGGGCATAGCCGTACAACGCCTTGTCGTTCTGCACGTCATGGCGGTCGGGGTAGCGGCGCTGCAGGTACTCGCCCAGGCGGTCGCTGTCGATCATCTGCCGCACTTGCTGCTGCAGGTGCGGCGGATAAGCTTGCAAATATCGTAATACGGTCATGGCGCTGCATTCGGTGTAACGAATGCCGATTCTAGCCAATCATGGCCCCGGCCAGGAGAAAATCGCCGGGAAGCTGCTGGCATCCGTGGCGGTCATCGGGTAAGCCACCAGGAACCCCTGCACGTACTCACAGCCATTGGCTTTGAGCCAGGCTGCCTGAGCCGGGGTTTCCACCCCCTCGGCGATCACCGTGATGCTGTAGTCGAGGCACAGGCCGATGACGCTGCGCACCAGCGCGGCATCCACCACCGAGTCGGGCAAGCGCGCCACCAGGTGGCGGTCGAGCTTGAGGGTATCGATCGGCAGGTCGCGCAACATGCGCAACGAACAGTCGCCGGCACCAAAGTCATCCAGCGCCACCCGCACACCCAGCTCACGCAAGCGGTGTATCTGTTTCACCGCCGCATCGATGTTGTACATCAGCGAGGTTTCCGCCACTTCCACCTCCAGCTGCGCCGGGTCCAACTGGTAAAGCTGGATGACCCGGTGCAGTTCGTCTACCAGGCTGGGCATGGCGAACTGCGCGCGGCTCAGGCTGATACCCAGCACCAGGTCCGCCGAGAAACGCTGGCACCAGGCCTGGCGCTGGGCCGCGCCCTGGCGGTAGATCCAGCTGGCCAGGCGGTTGATCAAGCGCGCCTCTTCCAGCAACGGGATGAACAGCCCCGGCGGTACGTCGCCGACACTGGGATGCTGCCAGCGCAACAAGGCCTCGAAGCCACGCAGGCGGCCATCGATGAAGCCGACCTGCGGTTGATAAACCAGAGTGAAGTCTTGCTGCTCCACGGCCGTGCGTACGCTGTCCTCGAGCATCAGCCGCGAACGTGCCCTGCCATTGAGTTCCTGATCGTAGAAGCGATATTGCTGGCGCCCGGCCTGCTTCGCTGCGTACATCGCCGCATCGGCCGCGCGCAGCAGGCCTTCGACATTGGCCCCGCAATCCGGATAAGTGGCGATGCCAATGCTCACCCCAAGGCTCACATCCAGCCCTTCCACCTGGTGGCTGATGGAAATGCGTTCCAGCAACCGCTCGGCATAGCGCCCAGCCTGCTCCGGGTAAGGCAGGCTGTCGAACAGTGCAGTGAACTCGTCCCCGCCCATGCGCGCCAGCAGCGCTTCACTGCCCAGGCAATCCTTGAGCTGTTCGGCCACCCAGTGCAGCACCCGGTCGCCCGCGTCGTGGCCGAGCGAGTCGTTTATGCGTTTGAAGCCATCCAGGTCCATGTACATCAGCGCCTGTGCCTTGTCCGAGCGCTCGTTGCGCAGCAGCGCACCTTCGGCGGCCTGGTAGAACCCGCGGCGGTTGAGCAGGCCGGTAAGCGGGTCGGTGACGGCCTGGTACTCCAGCTGCTGGTGCAGGTTGCGCACCACCGACATGTCCAGCACGGTGACCACCATGGCCTTTTGCTCGGCCGGCAGTGGAGCACAGGACAACGCCACCGGCACCAGCTCCCCGCCAAGGGTGCGCAGCTGGGCATCGTGAACACGGAAGATGCGCCCCCCTAAGTAAGCCTGGTAGAACTCCGACTCGTTCCACAAGCAGGCACTGGCCAGTTGCACCAAATCGAGCAGATGGGCGCCCTGCAACTGCTGGACTGGCGCTGACAACAAACGGGAAATGGCCGGGTTGGCAAAGCTGATGATGCCTTGGGCATCCACCACCAGAATGCCCTCGGCAGCGTTCTCCAGGATCGACGCGTTGAAAGCCCTGGCCGTTTCCAGCTCACGGGTCAGGCGCTGCAGCATGCGCCGATTGCGCTGCTGGTCGAGCAGGGCCTGGACCTTGGGCTTGAGAATTTGCGGGTCGAACGGTTTGAACATGTAGTCCACGGCGCCACTGGCGTAACCCTTGAGCACGGCCGCTTCGGACTGTTCATTGGCGGTGAGGAAAATGATCGGGGTCAGCCGAGTGCGCTGGCTGCCGCGCATCAGTCGGGCGACTTCGAAGCCGTCCATCTCCGGCATCTGTACATCCAGCAGCACCAGGTCGACATCGTGTTCAAGCAAAGCACCCAGGGCTTCCATCCCCGAGTTTGCCGTCAACACCTGCCAATCCTGACGGGCCAGCAATGCCCGCATGCTGATGAGGTTTTCGGGGTAATCGTCTACCACCAGAAGAACCGAGTTGCCATCCAGTGGCTGAGGGTGAGGTTGAGCGCCATCCATGCTGCTTCTCTATTATGTGACCGACTTCAAGATACGGTTGGATCCACTAGTACTCTAGACCTGAGCGGATAACACGCAATGCAATCAGAACGCTATCAGTGCCTCAACTATACGGTAGCCGACTAACGGTCGCTTTGCCGGGAATATGTGCCGGCCTTTTCGCGGGCATGCCCGCGCAAGGTTCTAACACCCAAAAATGAAAAAACCCGCATCGCTGCGGGCTTTTTCATTAATACCAGAAGATCAGTTGACCTTGGCGGCCAGCTCACCTTTCAGGTAGCGCTGGTACATGCCTTCCAGGGAGATCGGCTTGATCTTCGAGGCATTGCCAGCGGTGCCGAAGGCTTCGTAACGAGCGATACACACGTCACGCATGGCCTTGATGGTTTCACCGAAGAACTTGCGCGGGTCGAACTCGCTCGGGTTCTGCGCCATCAGGCGGCGCATGGCACCAGTGGAAGCCAGACGCAGGTCGGTGTCGATGTTGACCTTGCGCACGCCGTACTTGATACCTTCGACGATTTCCTCGACCGGTACACCGTAGGTTTCCTTGATGTCGCCGCCGTACTGGTTGATGATCGCCAGCCACTCTTGCGGCACCGAGGACGAACCGTGCATCACCAGGTGGGTGTTGGGGATGCGCTTGTGGATTTCCTTGATGCGGTCGATGGCCAGCACGTCACCGGTTGGTGGCTTGGTGAACTTGTAGGCACCGTGGCTGGTACCGATGGCGATGGCCAGGGCGTCGACCTGGGTCTTCTTGACGAAGTCGGCAGCCTCTTCCGGGTCGGTCAGCATCTGGCTGTGGTCCAGCACGCCTTCGGCGCCGATGCCGTCTTCTTCACCAGCCATGCCGGTTTCCAGCGAACCCAGGCAGCCCAGCTCGCCTTCTACCGAAACACCGCAGGCGTGCGCCATGGCAACAGTCTGCTGGGTAACGCGAACGTTGTACTCGTAGTCGGTCGGGGTCTTGCCATCTTCACCCAGCGAGCCGTCCATCATCACCGAGCTGAAGCCCAGCTGGATCGAGCGCTGGCAGACGTCAGGGCTGGTGCCGTGGTCCTGGTGCATGCACACCGGGATATGCGGGAATTCTTCGATGGCCGCCAGGATCAGGTGACGCAGGAACGGGGCACCGGCATATTTGCGGGCACCGGCCGAAGCCTGGACGATCACCGGGGAGTCGGTCTTGTCGGCCGCTTCCATGATGGCGCGCATCTGCTCGAGGTTGTTGACGTTGAAAGCTGGTACGCCGTAACCGAACTCGGCGGCGTGGTCCAGCATCTGGCGCATGCTAATGAGTGCCATTGTGTATCTCTCTCCCGACAAGCGTCGTTTGTTTCGTGCAAGCCTGCCGCAGGGGCGGTTGCTGTTCAAGTAGTGTGGGCCACCCTCGCGGCCCGGCCAGTCACGGTGCCTTGCAGCCCCGCCCAATCAGATCGTTGGTTGCCACCCAGTACACCAGGCCTTCTTCGCCCTTGGTATGGAAGGCCAGCATGCCATCGCTGTACAGCGCACCCGAGGCACCCGGCTCGGCCTTGAGCCGGTAGACCTGGTCGCCGCCACCAAGGCGCACATCGACCTGATCGCGCTGCACATCGGCGAAGCGCCACAGCACTTCAGCCTGAGTGTCGCAGACCCAGCGGGTCCAGTCGTCTGCCGGAGCGGGTTGCGCCGGCTTCAGCAGCGAGCATCCTGCCAGTGTCGCCAGGGCCGTCACGGCCAAAAGCGCTTTCATTACATATCCTCTAGATGACCATGCAGCGGCCGCTTGGTTGCCCGACCCGACGAAATGCCGGGTTCAAGGGCAACCAGGCGCCTTGCGCTGGTGGTCTTCGTCGTACTTTTCCAGGCCTTCCGGGCCCACGCGCTTGCTGATTACCGGCACGGTCTCGGCCTGCCACTCGGACTGGTAGCAACCGCCCTTGGGCGGCTGCGCCGGGTCGGTATCCGAGGACGGGCTGCCGGCGCATGCGCTCAGCAGGCCAGCCAGCATCATCACAGGCAATTGCTTGACCATCAGGCCGCTCCCTTTGCCAAGCGCCGACGTCATCAGGCCTTGGCCCGCTCTTCCAGGATCGCCACGGCCGGCAGTACCTTGCCCTCGACGAACTCGAGGAAGGCGCCACCACCGGTAGAAATGTAGGAGATATCGGCGCCAACGCCATATTTGTCGATGGCAGCCAGGGTGTCACCGCCACCGGCGATGGAGAACGCAGCGCTGTCGGCGATGGCCTTGGCCAGCACCTTGGTGCCGTTGCCGAACTGGTCGAATTCGAACACGCCGACCGGGCCGTTCCACAGGATGGTCTTCGACGACTTCAGCAGCTCGGCGAAGTGGGCTGCGGTTTGCGGGCCGATGTCCAGGATCATGTCGTCAGCGGCAACGTCGGCAATGGCCTTGACGGTGGCTTCGGCGCTCTCGGCGAATTCCTTGGCAACCACGACATCGACCGGCAGAGGAACGCTGACCTTGGCAGCGATGGCCTTGGCGGTATCGACCAGGTCAGGCTCGTACAGCGACTTGCCTACCGGGTGGCCGGCTGCGGCCAGGAAGGTGTTGGCGATGCCGCCACCGACGATCAGCTGGTCGCACACCGAGCTCAGGCTGTTCAGCACATCCAGCTTGGTGGAGACCTTGGAACCGGCAACGATGGCCGCCATCGGCTTGGCCGGGGCCTTCAAGGCTTTGCCCAGGGCATCCAGCTCGGCTGCCAGCAGAGGGCCAGCAGCAGCGACCTTGGCAAACTTGGCAACACCATGGGTCGAACCTTCGGCACGGTGGGCAGTACCGAAAGCGTCCATGACGAACACGTCGCACAGGGCGGCGTATTTCTGCGCCAGCTCGTCGGCGTTCTTCTTCTCGCCCTTGTTGAAGCGCACGTTCTCGAACAGCACCAGGTCACCAGCCTTGACCTCGACACCGTCCAGGTAGTCGGCAACCAGCGGCACGTCGCGGCCCAAGGCCTTGCTCAGGTAGTCGGCGACCGGCTTGAGGCTGTTCTCGGCGGAGAATTCACCCTCGGTCGGGCGGCCCAGGTGCGAGCAGACCATTACCGCCGCACCCTTCTCCAGGGCCAGCTTGATGGTCGGCAGCGCTGCCAGGATACGCGCGTCGCTGGCTACCACACCGTCCTTCACAGGCACGTTGAGGTCTTCGCGGATCAGTACGCGCTTACCTTGCAGGTCGAGGTCGGTCATCTTCAACACGGTCATGAATGCAGTCCTTCAGGGCTGTTTGTTGCGGGTTGGGTGGACGACGTGCAGATAGTGTTCGGCAACGTCGAGCATACGGTTGGCGAACCCCCATTCGTTGTCGAACCAGGCCAGCAGGTTCACCAGGCGAGGGCCGGAAACACGGGTCTGGCTGGCATCGACGATCGCCGAATGCGGGTCATGGTTGAAATCACAGCTGGCGTGGGGCAACTCGGTGTAGGCCAGCAAGCCTTT
This sequence comes from Pseudomonas sp. 13159349, assembly GCF_013305685.1. NCBI lineage: Bacteria > Pseudomonadati > Pseudomonadota > Gammaproteobacteria > Pseudomonadales > Pseudomonadaceae > Pseudomonas > Pseudomonas sp. 13159349. The sequence continues at coordinate 5,451,355 of NZ_CP045553.1, forward strand.
CAGCGGGCCTTCCAGCGCCGCCTCGCGCAGCACCCGGTTGACTTCGGCCGCGCTGGTATCGCGGGCGGTCTGCAGGGTGATATCCAGGCACGAGACGTTGACGGTCGGTACGCGTACCGCTTTGGCCTGGATTCGCCCGGCAAGTTCCGGAAGCAGGCGTTCGATGCCTCGCGCCAGACCAGTGGACACCGGGATCACCGACTGGAAGGCCGAGCGCGTGCGGCGCAGGTCTTCGTGGTGGTAGGCGTCGATCACCGGCTGGTCGTTCATCGCCGAGTGGATGGTGGTGATCTGCACGTACTCGATACCGAATGCCTGGTCCAGCACACGCAGCAGCGGCACGCCGCAGTTGGTGGTGCAAGAGGCGTTGGACACCAGGCGCTCGCTGCCGGTCAGGCAGGCCTGGTTGACGCCGTAGACCACCGTGGCATCGACATCGGCCTCGCTGGCCATCGGCTGCGAGAACAGCACCCGAGGCGCGCCGGCGTCGAGGAAGCGCTGGCCATCGGCGCGGGTGTGGTAGGCGCCGGAGCACTCCAGTACCAGGTCGATGTCCAGGGCGGCCCAGTCGATGCCCTCGGGGGTGGCACTGCGCATCACCTTCACGCAGTCGCCATTGATATGCAGACAGTCCCCATCGACCTTCACCTCACCGGGGAAGCGCCCGTGGGTGGAGTCGAAGCGTGTCAGGTATTCAAGGCTGGCCTGGTCGGCCAGGTCGTTCAGCGCGACGATCTCGAAACCGGCCTTTGCCCCCCGCTCGAACAGCGCGCGCAGGACACAGCGGCCGATACGGCCATAACCGTTGAGTGCAACTTTGTAGGGACGCAGGTGGGGCATAGGTAGCTCTTGAACTCCGGCAGTTGAACGGGGCCGCTGCGCAGCCCATTCGCGGCACAAGGCCGCTCCTACAGGGGACGGCGTGCGTAATACCCTGTAGGAGCGGCCTTGTGCCGCGAACGAGGGCCAAAGGCCCTCGCCTTCCTTGTATCAGTCTTCCAGCAGCTCTTCGGCAGTACCGAGGATGTTCTCCAGGGTGAAGCCGAACTCTTCGAACAGTGCCGAAGCCGGCGCCGACTCACCGTAGGTGGTCATGCCGATGATACGACCTTCCAGGCCGACGTACTTGTACCAGAAGTCGGCGTGAGCGGCCTCGATGGCGATACGCGCACCCACTTCCAGCGGCAGCACGGACTGCTTGTAGGCAGCGTCCTGGGCATCGAACACGCTGGTGCACGGCATGGAAACCACGCGCACCTTGCGGCCTTGTTCGGTCAGCTTGGCGTGCGCCTGAACAGCCAGGCCCACTTCGGAACCGGTGGCGATCAGGATCAGCTCAGGCTCGCCGGCGCAGTCCTTGAGCACGTAGCCACCGCGGCTGATGTCGGCGATCTGCTGGGCGTCGCGGTCCTGGTGCTGCAGGTTCTGGCGCGAGAAGATCAGCGCCGAAGGGCCGTCCTTGCGCTCCAGGGCGCTTTTCCAGGACACGGCAGATTCCACCGCGTCGGCTGGGCGCCAGGTGTCCAGGTTCGGCGTGCTGCGCAGGCTGGTCAGTTGCTCGATCGGCTGGTGAGTCGGGCCGTCTTCGCCCAGGCCGATGGAGTCGTGGGTGTAGACGTGGATCACGCGCTGCTTCATCAGTGCCGACATGCGCACGGCGTTACGGGCGTATTCCATGAACATCAGGAAGGTCGCGCCGTAAGGCACCAGGCCACCGTGCAGGGCAACGCCGTTCATGATGGCGGTCATGCCGAACTCGCGCACGCCGTAGAACACGTAGTTGCCGCTGGCGTCGTTGGCTTCGACACCCTTGCAGCCCTTCCACAGGGTCAGGTTGGAACCGGCCAGGTCGGCCGAACCGCCGAGGAACTCTGGCAGCAGCGGGCCGAAGGCGTTCAGGGCGTTCTGGCTGGCCTTGCGGCTGGCGATGGTTTCGCCCTTGGCGGCCACTTCGTTGATGTAGGCCTGGGCCTTCTCGCTGAAGTCGGCCGGCAGCTCGCCGCTGTCACGGCGCTTGAACTCGGCAGCCAGCTCCGGGTAGGCCTTGGCGTAGGCGTCGAAGCGCTGGTTCCAGTCGGCTTCAACCTTGGCACCGGCAGCCTTGGCGTCCCACTCGGCATAGATGTCGGCCGGGATTTCGAACGGGCCGTGGTTCCAGTTCAGTTCCTTGCGAGCCAGGGCGATTTCGTCGTTGCCCAGCGGTGCGCCGTGGCAGTCTTCCTTGCCCTGCTTGTTCGGCGAGCCGAAACCAATGATGGTCTTGCAGCAGATCAGGGTCGGGCGATCGCTCTTGCGAGCGGTCTCGATGGCGGTCTTGATCTCGTCGGCGTCATGGCCGTCGACGTTGCGGATCACCTGCCAGTTGTACGCTTCGAAGCGCGCCGGGGTGTTGTCGGTGAACCAGCCGTGCACTTCGCCGTCGATGGAAATGCCGTTGTCGTCGTAGAAGGCGATCAGCTTGTTCAGGCCCAGGGTGCCGGCCAGCGAGGCGACTTCATGGGAGATGCCCTCCATCATGCAGCCGTCGCCGAGGAACACGTAGGTGTGGTGGTCGACGATGTTATGGCCATCACGGTTGAACTGGGCGGCGAGCACTTTTTCGGCCAGGGCGAAGCCCACGGCGTTGGCGATACCCTGGCCGAGCGGGCCGGTGGTGGTCTCGACGCCTGGGGTGTAGCCGTATTCCGGGTGGCCCGGGGTGCGGCTGTGCAGCTGGCGGAAGCCTTTGATGTCATCGATGGTGACGTCGTAGCCGGTCAGGTGCAGCAGCGAGTAGATCAGCATCGAACCGTGGCCGTTGGACAGCACGAAGCGGTCACGGTCGGAGAAACTCGGGTTGCCCGGGTTGTGCTTCAGATAGTCGCGCCAAAGCACTTCGGCGATATCCGCCATGCCCATGGGGGCACCTGGGTGGCCGCTGTTGGCCTTTTGCACGGCATCCATGCTGAGGGCACGAATGGCGTTGGCACGTTCACGACGGCTGGGCATCGCTGATCTCCTGGGGGCTTGAATAGGTGGTGTCACGAAAAAAGGCGGCCATTTTCGCCCACTGGGGGGGCTTGGGGCAATGACGTATGGTCGCAGTCGGGGGATTTTCCTGCGATTGGCATTCAATTCGGGGTAAAACCGGGAGAACCACCCCACTCATCACTCAATATCAAAACTTTTTGATATTGCCCTTGCTAGGGCAACGATGCCTGTCTAGACTGCCGCACCATGAACCTCCGTGCGCAATCGATCCCCGAGCAACGCGAAGCATTGGCTGCCCTGTGCAAAGCCAGTGGCGACGAGCTGCGCCTGAACGTATTGCGCGCCCTGGCCAACGACTCGTTCGGCGTGCTGGAGCTGGCGCAGATCTTCGACGTGGGCCAGTCGGGCATGAGCCATCACCTTAAAGTGCTGGCCCAGGCCGAGCTGGTGGCGACCCGCCGCGAGGGCAATGCCATCTTCTACCGCCGCGCCCTGCCCGACAGCTTGCGCCTGGGAGGTCGGCTGCACGCGGCGCTGCTCGAAGAGGTGGACGACCTGACTCTTCCGCCTGACGTGCAGGCGCGCATTGCCCAGGTGCAGCAACGCCGCGCAGCCACCAGCCAGGACTTCTTCCTGCGCGTGGAAGAGAAGTTCCGCGCCCAGCAAGACCTGATCGCCGGCCTGCCGCAGTACCGCGAAAGCCTGCTGGCGCTGCTCGACAAACTGAATTTCGACCCGGCCGCCAGCGCCCTGGAGGTCGGCCCCGGTGACGGTGGCTTCCTGCCCGACCTGGCCCGGCGCTTCGCCCAGGTCACCGCCCTGGACAACAGCCCGACCATGCTCGAACTGGCGCGCCAGGTGTGCCAGCGCGAAGGGCTCGACAACGTGAACCTGCAGTTGGCCGATGCACTGGGTGCAACGGATGTGGCCGCCGACTGCGTTGTGCTGAACATGGTGCTGCACCATTTCAGCGACCCGGCCCTGGCCTTGCGCCAGCTGGCCAAACGGGTGAAGGCAGGCGGCAGCCTGCTGGTAACCGAACTGTGCAGCCATGACCAGGGGTGGGCGCGCGAAGCCTGCGGCGACCTGTGGCTTGGCTTCGAACAGGACGACCTGGCCCGTTGGGCCAACGACGCCGGGCTGGCCCCCGGGGACAGCCTGTACGTGGGCTTGCGTAACGGTTTCCAGATCCAGGTCCGCCATTTCCAGCGGACGGCTGGCGACATACACCATCGGTAAATTTCAGGAACCTTCGAGATGAGCGAATACTCCCTTTTCACCTCCGAGTCCGTGTCCGAAGGGCATCCGGACAAGATCGCCGACCAGATTTCGGACGCCGTCCTTGATGCCATCATCGCCCAGGACAAATACGCCCGCGTAGCCTGCGAAACCCTGGTCAAGACCGGCGTCGCCATCATCGCCGGCGAAGTCACCACCTCCGCCTGGGTCGACCTGGAAGAGCTGGTGCGCAAGGTCATCATCGACATCGGCTACAACAGCTCCGACGTCGGTTTCGACGGCGCCACCTGCGCCGTGATGAACATCATCGGCAAACAGTCGGTGGACATCGCCCAGGGCGTCGACCGTTCCCGCCCGGAAGACCAGGGCGCCGGTGACCAGGGCCTGATGTTCGGCTACGCCAGCAACGAAACCGATGTGCTGATGCCGGCACCGATCTGCTTCTCGCACCGTCTGGTCGAGCGCCAGGCCGAGGCGCGCAAATCGAAACTGCTGCCATGGCTGCGTCCGGACGCCAAGTCGCAGGTCACCTGCCGTTACGAAAATGGCAAGGTGGTCGGCATCGACGCCGTGGTGCTGTCGACCCAGCACAACCCTGAGGTTTCGCAGAAAGACCTGCAGGAAGCCGTGATGGAGCTGATCGTCAAGCACACCCTGCCTGCCGAACTGCTGCACAAGGGCACCCAGTACCACATCAACCCGACCGGCAACTTCATCATCGGTGGCCCGGTGGGTGACTGCGGCCTGACCGGGCGCAAGATCATCGTCGACTCCTACGGCGGCATGGCCCGCCATGGTGGTGGCGCGTTCTCCGGCAAGGACCCATCCAAGGTCGACCGTTCCGCCGCCTACGCCGGCCGCTACGTGGCCAAGAACATCGTCGCCGCCGGCCTGGCCGAGCGTTGCGAGATCCAGGTGTCGTACGCCATCGGCGTGGCCCAGCCGACCTCCATCTCGATCAACACCTTCGGTACCGGCAAGGTCTCCGACGACAAGATCATCCAGCTGGTGCGCGAGTGCTTCGACCTGCGTCCTTACGCCATCACCACCATGCTCGACCTGCTGCACCCGATGTACCAGGAAACCGCTGCCTACGGCCACTTCGGCCGTACCCCGCAGCAGAAGACGGTCGGCGACGACACCTTCACCACCTTCACCTGGGAGCGTACCGACCGCGCCCAGTCGCTGCGTGACGCTGCCGGCCTGTAAGTTTCCTACAACGCCAGGCGAAAGCCCCTGCTGAGCAATCGGCAGGGGCTTTTTTGTGACATATGGGCTGACAAACGCTGCATGGCGACCCGCACGCTACCTGCCTAGGCTGAGGGCTCACACCCGCCATGCAAGGATGCTGGCCATGCCGCTCATGCTGCTTTTCGCCCTACTGTTGACGTTGAATGCTCCCCTGGCCCGTGCCGCCACATGCCCCACCTGGAACCCGCAACAAGTCGAGGCTGAAGTGAGCCGACTGCGCGCCACGCTTGCCCGCTGGGACGACCATTATCATCGTAAGGGCATCGCACTGGTGGCCGATGAACTGTACGACCAGAGCCGCCAGCACCTGGCGCACCTGCAGCAATGCTTTGGCATCACGACTACCCCGTCCCCGCTGGCCAGCGCTGGCGGGCCAATTCCGCATCCGGTACCGCACACCGGCGTCGACAAGCTGGCCGACCGTCAGGCTGTAGAACGCTGGCTGGCCGGCAAGGCAGATGTCTGGGTGCAACCAAAGGTCGATGGCGTAGCAGTCTCCCTCATCTACCGAAAGGGCCGGCTGGTGCAGTTGATCAGCCGGGGGGACGGCGTGCAGGGGCACGACTGGAGCCGCCACATCCCCCTGCTCGTCGAACTCAACCGGCAGCTGCCCCAGGCCATTGACCTGCAACTGCAGGGCGAATTGTACCTGCGCCTGGACGCGCATGTGCAAGCCCGGGCAGGCAGCGCCAACGCCCGAGGGACAGTAGCCGGGCTGCTGGCTCGCAAGCAGCTGGGTCGTGAGCAAGGTGAGCGCATCGGCCTGTTCGTATGGGACTGGCCGCAGGGCCCAGACCAGCAGGCCGAGCGCCTCGCGCAGCTGGCGGATCTGGGTTTTGCGCACAGCCAGGATTACAGCGTCGCCATAGAAACAGCGGACGATGCAGCGCACTGGCGTGAGTACTGGTACCGCTCACCCCTGCCTTTCGCCACCGATGGCGTGGTGTTGCGCCAAGGCGTCCGGCCTCCGTCCGAGCGCTGGCAGGCCAAGGCGCCCTACTGGATCGCGGCGTGGAAGCACCCGTACACGCAGGCCTTGGCCGAAGTGCGCGAAGTACGCTTCCGCGTCGGCCGTACCGGCAGGGTTACGCCAGTCTTGCATGTACTGCCGGTTACCCTGGATGACCGGCGAATCACCCAGGTGAGCCTGGGATCGCTGGCACGTTGGCTCAAGCTCGACATCCGCCCCGGTGACCAGGTGGCCGTCAGCCTTGCCGGGCTGACCATCCCACGCTTGGAGCAAGTGGTGCACCGCGCCGCCGAGCGCCAGCCGGTGATCGCACCAGCGCCCGGCCAGCATCATGCCCACAGCTGCTGGCAGATCAGCGAAGGCTGCGAAGAGCAGTTCATTGCTCGTCTCACCTGGCTCAGCGGCAAGCAGGGGCTGGCCCTGCCGCGCACCGGCCCTGGTACCTGGCGCCGACTGGTGGCTGCCGGGCTGGTGACCTCGATGACCGACTGGCTGCATCTGGATGCCGAGCGCCTGGCCCAGGTAGCGGGTATCAGTGACACAACGGCTTCGCAGTTGCTGGGCAGTTTCGACCAAGCCCGCTCACGGCCCTTTGCGCAATGGCTGCGCGGACTCGGCGCGCCTACACCCACCGGCATGCAGGTAACAGGCGACTGGCTGGAGCTGGCTGCCCGCACGAATCTTGAATGGCAAGCCATGCCCGGTATCGGCGAAAAGCGCGGGCAACAGCTTGCTGGATTTTTTGCAACCACCGAGGTTCAAGCCATTGCAACGCAACTGGCCACGGCAGGGATCGATGGATTCCGGATCGACAGGCAAAGCATCGAGCAATGATTATTTACCAATTTACCTGTAGGAAAATCCCGAGATTAAGCCGGAAAACCCCAACAAGGGTTTCTAAATGGGCAAAACCAAGGCAGGATTTCCCCCAACTTTTGCTGCCCCGCCCCCTCAAGGAGGCTTTTCATGAAACGTATTTCGACCCTTTTCCTGATCGCGACACTGGGCCTGGCCGCTGGTGCCGCACAAGCCGCCCAGCCGGATGCCGGCCTGACCGGTTGCGCCGCCAAGCGTAGCGCCATCGAGAACCAGTTGAAGATTGCCCGTGACCACGGCAACAACGAACAGGCCGCAGGGCTTGAAGAGGCACTGCGAGGGGTCGATAACTGCACCGACGCCGGCCTGCGCAAGGAACGTGAGCAGAAGGTGCTCGACGCCCGTCACGAAGTGGCGCAGCGGGAAAAGGACTTGAAGAAAGCCGAGAAGAAAGGCGATTCGGAGAAGATCAACAAGCGCAAGGACAAGCTGGCCGAGTCGCGCAAGGAACTGCAGGAAGCGGTGGAGGATCTGGATCGCTGAGGCTCCGACCGGGCAAACGCGATCATTGTAGGAGCGGCCTTGTGTCGCGATGGGCCGCAAAGCGGCCCCGGCCATTTGTGCATCAGCTGAAATCCTGGGGCCGCTGCGCAGCCCTATCGCGACACAAGGCCGCTCCTACACAGGGCAATGCAGTCCATCAATGATTGCGGAATTCCGTATGACAGGCCTTGCAAGCCGCTTCGACCTTGTCCATCGGCGCCTTCAGCTGCGCAGCGTCCAGCGGCTGACCGCGGGTGACATCGACCAGTTCGCCAGTGACGCCTTCCAGCTGGCGGGCCAGGTCATGAAAGCGCGTCTGCCGCTCCCATACCTCGGCACGCGCACTACTGTCGCCACCATCACGAGCCTGTGGGAAGTGCTGCCAGGGCTGGTGCGAAAGGTTGTCCAGCTTCAGCGCACCGTCGGCAAACTTCACCCCGTCGAACGGCAACCGCCCACGCAACATGCCGCCCAGGTCTTCGCTGGTCTTGAGCATGTCCTTGAAGATCACCTTGCGCTTGCCCAGCGGGGAGTTCGGGTCAACCCGGTCACAACCACCCAGAGCCAGTGCTGCCAGCAGAACAATGGTCAATCGCTTCAACATCACGGTCACTTCGGCCTACGCAAATGGGCGGCCAGTATCGCCGCCCAGCGGCCAAAGACCAATAGCCACATAAAAAACAGGGGCGAATATCCGTGTTCACCCATGACAGGAACGTACTCATGAAATCTGCCCTGCGCCATCTGGCCTGGACACTTCCGGCGCTGGCCCTGCTGGCCGGCTGCAACGGTGGCGAAAGCACCAAACCCGAGCCCCATGCCATCGCCACCTACGCCAATGCCACTTGGCAGGACCTGCCCACCGTCAGCGACAGCGACCTGGTGGCGGGCTTCCAGGCCTGGCGCAACGGCTGTGAAAAGCTAAAGCGCGACACCGTCTGGGCCAGCACCTGCGAAGCAGCCGCCAGCGTGCCCGACAATGCCTTGCAGGTGCGTGCCTTCCTGCAACAGAACCTGCAGGTATACGGCCTGCGCTCGGCCGAGAATAACGCCAACGGCCTGATCACCGGTTACTACGAACCGGTCTACCCTGGCAGCCTGAGCCAGTCGGCAACCAACCACGTGGCGGTCTATGGCATCCCCGACGACATGATCGTGGTCGACCTGGCCAGCGTGTACCCCGAACTCAAGGGCAAGCGTCTGCGCGGTCGCCTTGATGGCCGGGTGCTCAAGCCATACGACACCGCCGAGGTGATCAACCGTGACGGCGTCAAGGCACCGGTGCTGGCCTGGCTGACCGACCCGATGGACCTGCAGTTTCTGCAGATTCAGGGTTCCGGCCGGGTACAACTGGAAGACGGGCGCCAGCTGCGCCTGGGTTACGCCGACCAGAACGGCCACCCCTACCGGCCGATCGGGCGCTGGCTGGTGGAACAGGGCCAGTTGAAGAAGGAAGAAGTGAGCATGGGCGCCATTCATGCCTGGGCCCAGGCCAACCCACAACGGGTGCCGGAACTGCTCGCCAGCAACCCCAGCTACGTGTTCTTCAGCACCCGCCCGGACAGCAACGAAGGGCCACGCGGTTCGCTGAACGTACCGCTGACCGCTGGCTACAGCGTGGCCATCGACCGCAAGGTGATTCCGCTGGGCAGCTTGCTGTGGTTGTCCACCACTCGCCCGGACGGTACGCCGGTGGTACGCCCGGTGGGGGCCCAGGATACCGGCGGGGCAATTACTGGCGAGGTGCGCGCGGACCTGTTCTGGGGCACTGGGCCGGAAGCTGGAGAACTGGCCGGGAACATGAAGCAGCAGGGGCAGATCTGGATGCTGTGGCCCAAGGGCAAGCCGCTGCCCGAGGTGCCGAAAGTACCTTGATCGACGGTGGATTCTTCGCGGGCTTGCCCGCGAAGAAGGCGACGCGGTATCAGATTGAAACCACGAAGAAAGCCACGATCATCGCCATCCCGGCAAACCACACCAGCGATCGCAGCATGGCCCAGTCGGCCAGGTAACAGATGATGTAAAGCAGCCGGCTGGTGATGTACATCACCCCCAGCACATCCTGGGTCACCTGCTCGGCATTGCCGACGATATCCGCCACCAGCACCGCCGCGGCAAATGCCGGGAAGGCCTCGTAACTGTTCTGCTGGGCAGCATGCGCGCGCCGCGGCAGCCCGGACAGGGTATCCAGGAACGCACGCGGGTCGTGGTTGTCGCGCAGTCGGAAGCGGCCACTACCGGCCTTGGCGATCAACGCGCACAGTGGCGGCAAGAGCAGCGCGATCAGGATGCACCACAGGGCAACAGTCATGGACAGGACTCCTTGTTCAGTCTTCGGGTCAAAGCTTCATTACCAGCATGCCGGCCAACACCAGCCCGCAAGCTAGGAGTCTCGGCCCGCCAAAAGGTTCTTTCAGGTAGCGCATGCCCAGCAGCACCACCAGAATCACACTCAACTCGCGCAACGCCGCCGCTTCGGCCACCGACCCGAGGTGCATGGCCCACAGCACCAGCGCGTAACTGAGCAGTACACACAGCCCCACCGCCAGCCCCAGGCGCCACTGAAGGCGCCAGAACAAGATGAATGGCGCACGTCGGGCCACGCTGGCCAGCAACGGGAAGGGCCAGGCACTGAGCAAGGTCAGCCATACCAGATAATCCCAAGGCTTGCCCCACAAGCGCACGGCCTGGCCGTCGAACCAGGTGTAGCAACCAATACACAGGCCAATCAGGACAACCACCGGCAGCATCGACCAAGGCAGCCGGTCACCGCCACCGCCCTGCCACAACAGGCAAGCCATGCCACAGGGGATCAGCAGGATGCCGATGATCTGCTGCTGGCTCAGCGATTCGCCGGCAAAGGCCAGGGTCAGCCCCAGCACCACCAACGGCGACAGCCCGCGCATCAGAGGATAGACCAGCCCCAGGTCGCCCACGCGGTAGGCCTGGATCAACAGGAAGCGGTACAACTGCTCGGCCAGCGCCGAAGCCAGAAGCCAGGGCCAGATATTAGTCGGCGGTACCGCGGCGAAGGGCACCGCCAGCACCGCGAAGGCCAACGCCACCGTATCCATGCTGGCGATCACCAGCAGGCGCTCGCCGCTGAATTTGATCAGGGTATTCCAGGTCGCATGCAGCAGGGCAGCGACCAACACTAGGGAAGTTGCCAGCACGCGAAATCGTCCTTGCCTTCGAGTCAGATTCGTTTGCAGCACTATACATTGGGTAAAAGGTACGACTAAGGAAAAAGACTACAAACTCTGTGGAAGTTTCAATACGCCTTGCAAGCCGGGGCTTACCCCAAAACGCAATACACTCATCGCTCGCTGTGCCGCATGGAAACGCGTGATACCTCAAGGCGGCCACCCAAACGGAAACACACTCGCTTACGAAACGCGATTGACGCTTCAGGCTTTGCAGGATTAGGATCGCCGTAACGCATGGGGTTACCCGTGCCTACCTTCCGAGGCCCGCGATGCGCAAGCATGCGGGCTTTCGTGTTTCTGGGCCAAGGACACCCAGAAATCATGACGCATTATGTGGCCTACCTCGACGAATTCGGCCATGTCGGGCAATACATCTCGCGCACTCATACCCAGTTCAAGACCAGTCCAGTGTTCGGGCTGGGTGGGGTGCTACTACCTGCAGAAGAAGTACGGGAGTTCGCCATCTTCTTCTATCAGCTGAAATGCCAGTTACTTGCCTGGGATATAAACCATGAAAACCCCAGAAGCCTCCCTCCCTATCAATGGGAAAAGAAGGGCTCAAAGTTATTCACGACACGTAACGTCACACAATATCGATCGTTGAGACAGGCAACGTTTCGCCTGCTCAACCACATCAGAAAGATTGGTGGGTATGTCATTTATGCGGGTGAACATAAGACCGGCCCGGCCAGGCAGCACGACGCGACCAAGACATTCAGACGCCAACTGCTGCATGCGGTGCGAACGATCGATCGTTACTGCACGCAGTCCCGCTCAACCTTCATGCTCCTGCTGGATGAGCAGCGTGCTGGCAACGAGTGGCGTGAGCAAAATGTAGAAGCCTGCACCCTGGCAATGTTCGAGGATCCCGCAGAAAAATGTCGGAGCCTGATAGAGCCGCCGCTGCAGGGCGAAAGCCACCTCTTCCAGACCCTGCAATGCGCAGACTGGATCTGCGGCCTTGTAGGTCGTTTGATGGCAATGGCTGTCTCGCCCGAGGAATATCCCGACTGGGAGCCTTTCGACAGGTACTTCTCGACGCGAATCGCCGAGGTCGCCCTACCGGGCTCCGGCTTGCAGCACCAGCCCGTCGAGCCAGAAAGCCATGAGTGCTCGACAGCAAGAACCGAAGCATGATGAAACCCGATGGAAACCTCACAACAGAAACGCGGTCTACCTGCACAGTCAAATAGTGTGTCCCGAACCCTGCGCCAGGTCATCAAAGAACTGCCCGAGCCATTCGGGTTACGACTTGGAAGCCACTGTTACAGGATTCGGGATGCTTGAACTAGTTGCCGCGTTTATCTGCCTCACCACCCTCCTCACCTATGTAAATTACCGTTTCATCGGCCTGCCCCCTGCCATCGGCGTGATGGTCACGGCGCTGCTGTTTTCCCTGATGCTGCAGGGCCTGAGCCTGATCGGCTTCCCTGGCCTGGAAGCGCGCGTCGAAGGGCTGATGAACCAGATCGACTTCAATGACCTGCTGATGCACTGGATGCTGGCGTTCCTGCTGTTCGCCGGCGCCTTGCACGTGAACCTTTCCGACCTGCGCAGCTACCGCTGGCCCATCGGCCTGCTGGCCACCGTCGGCGTACTGATTGCCACCGTCGTCATCGGCTACCTGTCGCACTGGGTGTTCGCCCTGTTCGGCTGGCAAGTGCCGCTGATCTACTGCCTGCTGTTCGGTGCACTGATCTCGCCCACCGACCCGATCGCCGTGCTTGGCGCGCTACGTACCGCCAACGCCTCCAAACCACTGAAAACCACGATCGTCGGCGAGTCGCTGTTCAATGACGGCACAGCGGTAGTGGTGTTCACCGTGTTGCTGGGCATCATCCGTTTGGGCGAAACGCCGAGCATGACCGATACGGCGATCCTGTTCGCCCGCGAGGCCATCGGCGGGGTGCTGTTCGGCGGCCTGATCGGCTATGCCACCTACCGCATGATCAAGAGCGTCGAGCAATACCAGGTGGAAGTGATGCTGACCCTGGCGCTGGTCATCGGCGGCTCGGCAATGTGCTACGAACTGCACGTTTCGGCGCCGATCGCCATGGTGGTGGCCGGGCTGATAATCGGCAACCTGGGGCGCAACCTGGCGATGAACGACATGACCCGTCGCTACATGGACGGCTTCTGGGAGCTGATCGACGACATGCTCAACGCCTTGCTGTTCGCGTTGATCGGCCTGGAGCTGTTGCTGCTGCCTTTCAACTGGATGCACATGGTAGCCGGCGGCGTGCTGGCGCTGGCGGTGCTACTGTCGCGGTTGCTGACCGTGGCCCCGGCGATCGTGCTGCTGCGGCGCTGGCGCCCGGTGCCAAAGGGCACGGTTCGGGTGCTGACCTGGGGTGGCCTGCGCGGTGGGGTATCGGTTGCCCTGGCACTGTCGCTGCCACTGGGCGAGGAACGTGACCTGCTGCTGTCGATCACCTACATCGTGGTGCTGTCGTCGATCCTGGTGCAGGGGTTGAGCATCGGGCGGGTGGTGCGCAAAGTGAGCGCTCAGCCTTGAGAATGCAGGGGCCGCTTTGCGGCCCCAGAATGTTCATTCCACTGCCGAATCCGGGAACTGGTCCTGGATGTACTTGATCTCGGTCCGCCCATGCGCCGCCGGCAACCCATCCTCGCCAAGGTTGACGAAGACCATCTTGTCGACCGTGAGGATGGCCTTGCGGGTGATCTTGTTGCGCACTTCGCACTTGAGGGTGATCGAGGTACGGCCGAACTCGGTGGCAGTGATGCCCAGCTCGATGATGTCGCCCTGACGCGAGGCACTGACGAAGTTGATTTCTGATATGTATTTGGTCACCACACGCTGGTTGCCCAACTGGACGATGGCGTAGATCGCAGCCTCTTCGTCGATCCAGCGCAACAGGCTGCCACCGAACAAAGTGCCATTTGGGTTGAGGTCTTCGGGTTTAACCCACTTGCGGGTATGAAAGTTCATCTGTACTCCTGACCTGCTTGGCTAACGTGCAGCAATGATGGCAGAGCGGCCGCTGCCGCTCCATTGAACATCGACTATCGTCGCGATTAATCGACAGAAAACCTTGGGCAAGCCGACGGGCGCGGCTATAATCTCCGCCGCTTCACATGGCCGCCCACAGCGGCGCCATGCCCGCCACCCGTCCGAGGGGCGCTGCAGCAGGCTAGGCCTGTCAGGCTCGGATGGGGCGTTGCTCGCTCTCGCGAGCGCTTAACGCACAACGGCGCCCATTCGCACACTACGAATGGAGGCTCTCATGAGCGCTGCAAACATGCCTGCTGGTTTTACCGATTACAAAGTCGCCGACATCTCCCTGGCCGCCTGGGGGCGTCGCGAAACCATCATCGCCGAGTCGGAAATGCCTGCACTGATGGGCCTGCGTCGCAAGTACCTGGCCGAGCAACCGCTCAAGGGTGCGAAGATCCTGGGCTGCATCCACATGACCATCCAGACCGCCGTGCTGATCGAAACCCTGGTTGCGCTGGGTGCCGAAGTGCGCTGGTCGTCCTGCAACATCTTCTCCACCCAGGACCAGGCCGCCGCGTCCATCGCCGCCGCCGGTATCCCGGTTTTCGCCTGGAAAGGTGAAACCGAACAGGAGTACGAGTGGTGCCTGGAGCAAACCATCCTCAAGGATGGCCAGCCATGGGACGCCAATATGGTCCTCGACGACGGTGGCGACCTGACCGAGCTGCTGCACAAGAAATACCCGCAAGTGCTGGAGCGCGTGCACGGTGTGACCGAAGAGACCACCACCGGCGTGCACCGCCTGCTGGACATGCTGGCCAAGGGCGAGCTGAAAGTCCCGGCGATCAACGTCAACGACTCGGTTACCAAGAGCAAGAACGACAACAAGTACGGCTGCCGTCACAGCCTGAACGACGCCATCAAGCGTGGTACCGACCACCTGCTGTCGGGCAAGCAGGCCCTGGTGATCGGCTACGGTGACGTGGGCAAGGGCTCGGCCCAGTCCCTGCGCCAGGAAGGCATGATCGTCAAGGTCACCGAAGTTGACCCGATCTGCGCCATGCAGGCCTGCATGGACGGTTTCGAAGTGGTTTCGCCGTTCATCGACGGTATCAACAATGGCACCGAAGCCAGCATCGACAAGGCCCTGCTGGGCAAGATCGACCTGATCGTGACCACTACCGGTAACGTCAACGTCTGCGACGCCAACATGCTCAAGGCGCTGAAGAAGCGTGCCGTGGTGTGCAACATCGGCCACTTCGACAACGAGATCGACACCGCCTTCATGCGCAAGAACTGGGCCTGGGAAGAGGTCAAGCCGCAGGTGCACAAGATCCACCGCACCGGCGCTGGCAGCTTCGACCCGCAGAACGACGACTATCTGATCCTGTTGGCCGAAGGTCGCCTGGTCAACCTGGGTAACGCCACTGGCCACCCAAGCCGCATCATGGACGGTTCGTTCGCCAACCAGGTACTGGCGCAGATCTTCCTGTTCGAGCAGAAGTTCGCCGACCTGCCGGCCGAGAAGAAAGCCGAACGCCTGACCGTCGAAGTACTGCCGAAGAAGCTCGACGAAGAAGTGGCACTGGAAATGGTCCGCGGCTTCGGTGGCGTGGTCACCCAACTGACCAAGCAGCAGGCCGACTACATCGGTGTCACCGTCGAAGGCCCGTTCAAGCCACACGCCTACCGCTACTAAGCGGCCAGCTTGAAGCGTCAAGCGGCAATCAAAGGCAGACCGTGCCATTGCCGCTTGCAGCTCAAGCATCAAGGATCTTGAACGATGCCCAAGCCAGGCCGGCCATAACCGATCTGGCTTTTACTTGCAGCCTGCCGCTTGAAGCTTGCTGCTAGAGGAACGCCAGATGTCCCAGGAACGCCGTTACAGTTTCGAGTTCTTCCCGACCAAGACCGATGCCGGTCACGAAAAGCTGATGGGCGTCGCCCGCCAGTTGGCCGCTTACAACCCGGACTTCTTCTCCTGCACCTACGGTGCCGGTGGCTCGACCCGCGACCGCACGCTGAACACCGTGCTGCAGCTGGAAAGCGAAGTGAAGATACCTGCCGCGCCGCACCTGTCGTGCGTAGGCGACACCAAGGCCGAACTGCGTGCCCTGCTGGCCGAATACAAGGCTGCAGGCATCAAGCGCATCGTCGCCCTGCGTGGCGACCTGCCATCGGGCATGGGTATGGCCAGTGGCGAACTGCGCTACGCCAGCGACCTGGTCGAATTCATCCGCCAGGAAACTGCCGACCACTTCCACCTGGAAGTGGCCGCCTACCCCGAGATGCACCCCCAGGCCCGCAACTTCGAGGCTGACCTGGCCAACTTCGTGCACAAGGTCAAGGCCGGTGCCGACAGCGCCATCACCCAGTACTTCTTCAACGCCGACAGCTACTTCTACTTCGTCGAGCGCGCACAGAAGCTGGGCGTGGACATCCCGGTGGTACCCGGCATCATGCCGATCACCAACTACAGCAAGCTGGCGCGTTTCTCCGACGCCTGTGGCGCCGAGATCCCGCGCTGGATCCGCAAGCAGCTGGAAGCCTATGCCGACGACACCGCCAGCATCCAGGCATTCGGCGAGGAAGTGATCACCGGCATGTGCGAACAGCTGTTGCAAGGTGGCGCACCGGGCCTGCACTTTTACACCTTGAACCAGGCCGAGCCGAGCCTGGCGATCTGGAACAATCTGCAGCTGCCGCGCTGAAATTTTTTGCAAAATCTGTTTAAGATTTGATTAAGGCTTTGGTCATAGACTAAAGCCTTATTCATTTTCCGGTTAAACAGGTCTTGCCTGCCATGCAGCCCCCTCAGCCATTGCGTCCCCAGCTCGTCTACCTGGCTTTTGGCCCGGCAACCTACCATCAGGAAGCCTGCTTCAGCATCATCAGCGCCCTCGCCCATCTGGGCACGGGCGAAGCCATGGACATTCAGGTTTACACCGACAACCCGCAGCCCTATGCCGGTCTGCCGGTCACCGTGCACCTGTTGGACGAAGCCACACGCCAGGCATGGAACGCGCCTCACGGTTATCACTTTCGCAGCAAGCATGTGCTGTTGCGCCAGGTGCTGCAGCAACACCCGCTGGCAGTGCTGATCGACACCGACACCTTCTTCCGCAAGTCGCCGCTGGAGCTGTTCGCTCGGGTAGCCCCTGGCCGCCTGCTGTGCAATGCCATCGGTGCGCGCTACGGCAGCAACCAGAAGTGCCTGCTGTACAAGAACCTGCTGGCCATCCTCGAGTCCAGAGGCCTGGCTGATTGCCAGATGCCACTGGTCAATTCGGGGGTGATCGGCCTCACCGTCGAAGACGCCGGCACCCTGGACCGCTCCATCGCCATGATGGACGAGTTCCACCCCCTGGCTCGCGAGGCCTATACCCTCGAGGAGTTCTGCCTGGCGGTGGCGGCCTACCGCACGCTGGAATTGGCCGAATGCACAGATGTCATCCACCACTACTGGAGCCGCAAGGCGCAGTTCCGCGCCAAGATCCAGGCCTGGCTGCGCAAGCACGGCCACGAGCCGCTGAGCCAGGCGGCGCTGGCTGATGTGTCCCTGGTCAATGACCAGTTGCCTCGCCCCCCGGCTCTGCAACGCCTGGGTTACAAGGCACTGAGCATGACCCTGCCCAGCCACGAGCGCCAGTTCGCCCGCGAGCTGCTTTATGGCTGCTACCCCTACCCCAATGAGTTCGACCGCGCCTGCGCGCCGGCCTGGTGGGACAAGGCCCTGGAAAACCTCAACGCCCGCCATGGCCACGTGGAGCCCGAGCAACTGCGCCAGTGCCTGCGCCACCCGGGGTTGCGCCTGTCGCTGGGCGAGCGGCGCAAGGATATCGAGGCGCACCTGCTGAGGTCATCCCACACTTGAGTAAACCTGTGCCGGCCTCTTCGCGGGTAAACCCGCGCCCACAAGTACATCGCGAGCCTGCAAGCCAGCAGAGATCCTGTGGGAGCGGGCTTACCCGCGAAGAGGCCGGCACAGGAGAACATCATCCTCACTGGCCTTGAACAGGCCGAGCGCGTAATCTCCGGCCATGCCACACGTCGCCCGTCTGTTCTGGATCCTGTTGCTCGCCTGCCTGAGCCCGCTGGCCCTGGGCGAGCGCCTGCGCCTGGTGACCGACGACTGGGCACCTTATGCGTACCAGCACGACGGCCAACCGCGCGGCATCGACTACGAAGTCACCACCCAGGTGTTCGAGCGCCTTGGCGTCGAGGTGGAGTGGGAGTTCCTGCCGTGGAAGCGCTGCCTGGCAATGATCGAGCAGGGCTTGGCCGACGGCATCATGGATATCTTCCAGAACGAGTCGCGCCAGCACTACCTGGTGTACGCCCCCGAGCCCATGTCGGAGGTAGAGTTCGTCCTGTTCCACGCCCGCACTCGACGCCATGCCGTCAAGACTCTCGATGACCTTGCCGGCCTCACCGTCGGCACCTCACCCGGCTACGCCTACGGTGCCGCTTTCAACGAAGCCGTACATTTCCGGCGCGAAGCTGCACCTACCCATGAAGCCAACTTCGGCAAGCTGATGCTGGGCCGCATCGATCTGGCAATCACCGACCGCAAGGTCGGCCATTACCTGCTGCGGCATCTGGGCCTCCAAAAGCAGGTCGAGGAGCTGCCCTTGGTGATCAGCCGCCAGCCCCAGTACCTGGCGCTGGCGCGCAAGCCAGGGCGGGAGGCACTGGCCCAGGCCTTCGCCGTGGAACTGCGGCGCTTCAAGCAGGAACCGGCCTATGCAGCGATCAGCAACCGCTACACAGGCGACATCGGAAACATTCTCAACGCCGTTGAGCAGCAGGAAAGCAGCACAGCGCGATAGCTCTGTTATACTCGGGCCTTCCCGCCCGGCTCACGCCCGGACGCTCGGCCTCGCAACAGGCATCCCGATCGGCATCGACGCACTTTCGCGTCCACCCTCTGCTACCCGGATGTGCAGTGAAAGCCCAGCTGGACCGGACGCGATCGCATCCCACCGATGCCCGTCGCGCCAGGCAGAACATCCCAAACGGGCCCAGCCCACACGAGAACAGGATTGCCCATGTCCTTTGCTTCCCTCGGTCTCTCCGAGGCTCTTGTCCGCGCTATCGAGGCTGCGGGCTATACCCAGCCGACCCCCGTGCAACAGCGGGCGATTCCCGCCGTGTTGCAAGGCCGCGACCTGATGGTCGCCGCACAGACAGGTACTGGTAAAACCGGCGGTTTCGCCCTGCCGATCCTCGAGCGCCTGTTCCCGGCCGGCCACCCCGACAAGTCGCAGCGCCATGGCCCGCGCCAACCTCGCGTGCTGGTCCTGACCCCGACCCGCGAACTGGCAGCCCAGGTGCATGACAGCTTCAAGGTCTATGCCCGTGACCTGCCACTGGTCAGCGCCTGCATTTTCGGCGGCGTCGGCATGAACCCGCAGATCCAGGCCATTGCCAAGGGTGTGGACGTGCTGGTCGCCTGCCCTGGCCGCCTGCTCGACCTGGCCGGCCAAGGCAAGGTTGACCTGGCCCACGTGGAAATCCTGGTGCTGGACGAAGCCGACCGCATGCTCGACATGGGCTTCATCCATGACGTCAAGAAAGTCCTCGCCCGCCTGCCGGCCAAGCGCCAGAACCTGTTGTTCTCGGCCACCTTCTCCAAGGACATCACCGACCTCGCCGACAAGCTCCTGCACAACCCGGAGCGAATCGAGGTCACCCCGCCGAACACTACCGTCGAGCGTATCGAGCAGCGCGTCTACCGCCTGCCCGCCAGCCACAAGCGCGCGCTGCTGGCGCACCTGATCACCCAGGGTGCCTGGGAACAGGTACTGGTGTTCACCCGCACCAAGCACGGCGCCAACCGCCTGGCCGAGTACCTGGAAAAGCACGGCCTGACCGCCGCCGCAATTCATGGCAACAAGAGCCAGAACGCTCGCACCAAGGCCTTGGCCGACTTCAAGGCCAACAGCGTGCGCGTACTGGTCGCCACCGACATCGCCGCCCGTGGCCTGGACATCGACCAGCTGCCGCACGTGGTCAACTTCGAGCTGCCGAACGTAGAGGAAGACTACGTCCACCGTATCGGCCGTACCGGCCGTGCCGGGCGTTCGGGCGAGGCCATTTCCATGGTCGCGCCGGATGAAGAGAAACTGCTCAAGAGCATCGAGCGGGTAACCAAGCAGAAGATTCCTGACGGCGACCTGATGGGTTTCGACGCCAGCCAGGTTGAAGCAGAAAAGCCTGAAGTACGCGAACGCCAGCAGAACAATGGCCGTGGTGGCCGTAACCAGCAGGCCCGCGGCGAAGGCGGCAAAGACGCCAACGGCGGCCGCAAGGACAAGGGCAAGGATAAAGGCAAGGCCAAGCAACAGGCTGCGGACAAGCCGGCCGACAAGGAAAAGAGCGGCGACAAGCAACAGCAGCAACGCAAGCCGCGTGACAAGAAGCCACGCCAGCAGCAACAGCAGGCCAGCAACGGCAGCGTGCCGAAAGTGCCTGCCGACCGTGATCCTGAAGAGTTCCTGGACGACGATATCGACAACTTCGGCAACCGTGCCGACTATGTCAGCCCGTACCAGGGCAAGAACCAGGGCCGGAATCGTCGCCCGGGTGCCAATGCCGGCCAAGGTCAGGGCCAGGGTAATGGCCGCAGCAACACCGGTGGCCAAGGTCGCAACAGCGGCCAGCAGCGCAACGGCGGTGGCGGCGAGAAACGTCCAGCCCGCGCTAACAACGGTGGCGGTGCCCGTCGTGATGGGGGTGGCCGTGGCCGCCCGGCCCGTGACGATGCTGCCCGGCAAGAGCCAGCCGTTCGCAACCCGCGCCAGCCGGAAAAACAGCCAGTGATCATCCGCAAGGAATCCAAGCTCGACCGTTACCCGACGCCTGAGCAGCTGGATGATCTGCCGAGCCGCCCGCGCGGTGAGCGCCCGGCGCTGTTGACCCGCAAGGGCTGACAGAAGCACCGAGGGGGCTGCTTCGCAGCCCTATCGCGACACAAGGCCGCTCCTACAGGGTTACGTAAATCCCTGTAGGAGCGGCCTTGTGTCGCGATAGGGCCGCAAAGCGGCCCCCTCGGTTTTCAGCAGGTAAGAATTACTTCTGCTTCACACCTTCAACACTGATATCCAGGTCCAGGGTCTGCGAGGTAGCGCCCGGGCCCTTGATGCCGAAGTCGTTCAGGTTCAGCGTGGTGGTAGCGTTGAAACCAGCGCGCTCGCCGCCCCATGGATCCTTGCCTTCACCGTTGAAAGTGGCCTTGAAGGTGACCGGCTTGGTCACACCGTGCATGGTCAGGTCGCCAGTCACGTCAGCAGTCTTGTCGCCAGTCGGCTTGACGCTGGTGGAGACGAACTTGGCTTCGGGATACTTCTTCACGTCGAGGAAGTCGGCGCTGGCAATGTGCTTGTCACGCTCGGCGTGGTTCGACCACAGGCTGGCGGTTTTCAGGTCGACGTTGATCTTGCTGGCTTCAGGCTTTGCACTGTCCCAGGTGAAGTTGCCGTCGAAGTCCTTGAAGGTACCGTGAATGAAGCTGTAGCCCAGGTGGCTGATCTTCCAGTCAACGAACGCGTGCTGGCCTTCCTTGTCGATCTTGTACTCGGCAGCCATGGCCTGGCCGGCGGAGAGCAGAGCGGTACCGAGCGCCAGAGCGGCAAAAGTCTTTTTCAACATCCTTACTTCCTTCCTTTGCAATTGAGGTTGAGAGTCAAGCTTTGCGGCCCAGCATGCGGGTCAGGGTCGCGTCACGGTCGATGAAATGGTGCTTGAGCGCTGCCAAGCCATGCAGCACGGCAAAAATCACCAAGCCCCAGGCCAGCCAGAGATGGATCACGCCTGCCAGGTCTGCCTGGTCGGGCAGGTCGCTGACCAGTGCCGGCACTTCGAACAGGCCAAACACCGGAATGCCGACACCGTCGGCGGTGGAAATCAGGTAACCGGCGATCATTACCGCGAACAGCCCCAGGTACAGGGCCAGGTGGCCCAACTTGGCTGCCAGGCGGGTGAATGCGCCGTGGCTGGCTGGTGCCGGTGGTGGCGGGCTGATGAAGCGCCAGAGCACCCGCAGCAGCATCACCGCCAGCAGCACCAGACCAATGCTTTTGTGCAGGTCCGGGCCGGCCTTGCGCCAAGGGCTGTAGTAGTCGAGGCCGACCATCCACAGGCCCAGGCCGAACAGGCCGAAGACTGCCAGAGCCACGCCCCAGTGCAGGACGATGCTGACCACGCCGTAGCGAGAAGGTGAATTGCGCAGTTGCATGTTGCGTGTTTCCCCGTGAAAGCTGTGCACAGACTAACGCGTAACGCATCGAATAAAAGCGTAAAAAACTGCTTTGGATTATCGATAAATACGATATGTATTCTGTAAGTTTCCCATTAAGGAAACATTAACGATAGACGGAGCGTTCGCGGTTGCCAGTGCCGCCCCTTTCGCAGCACAAGGCTGCTCCTACAGGACGGCGCAGAACCTGTAGGAGCAGCCTTGCGCTGCGAAGGGGCCAGCACTGTAATAAATCAACCCGCTTTGGCCTGAGTATTGGCCACAGCTTTCTTGGCCGGTTCGGACTTGGCAGTCGCTTTTTTGGTCTGGGCTGGCTTGTGCGCCGGTGCGCGCTTGGCAGGCGCAGCCTTGGTCGCAGCAGGCTTGGCCGCTGCTTCCTTGACCACAGGCGCTGGCGCAACCGGGGCCGGCGCGGCTTGCGGGGTTGGCGCAGGTGCCGGCGCCACTGCCTCGGCCTTGGCAATCGGCTCGGCCTTCACCTCAGGCTTGTCCGCCCCGCCAAAAAGGCGCTTGAAGAAGCCCGGCTTATCCTGCTTGGCCTCATCGACCGGCTTCGGCTCGGCCTTGACCGGGGCCTTGTCAGCCTTGTCGCCCTTGTCGGAAGAACCACCGAACATGTTGGAGAAGAACCCACCCTTGCTCTCCTTGGCCGCCACGGCGCCTGCAGCTGCTGCCGCCGCCACCGGTGCCGCCTTGGCCGGGTCGAACGACTTGCCGGCCAGCAGGTCCTGCACCTGGCTGGCCGCGCGCTGGCCACTGCGCAGGGCGCCTTCCAGGGTGCCTGGGTAGAGGGCGTCGGTATGCTCACCGGCAAAGGTGATGCGCTGCACCGGGCGCTCCCACAGGCGCCAGTACTTGCTGATCTGGCCCGGGCCATAGGCCAGGTAGGCGCCGCCGGTACCGGCGTCGGTGCTGTAGCGCTTGACCTCGTAGCCGGTGAACGAGCCACGGGCCTGTGGGTAGAACGCATGCAGGCGGATCAGCACCTGGTCGACCATCTGTTTGTCGCCGAACGCCTGCAGCAGGCGGGCGTTGTCGCCCGACAGGTTGATCACCACGTTGGCGCCACCCTTGAGCGCGGGTTCGATCCACAGCATGCCCAAGCCTGCGTTACTGAAGATTTCGCCCGACATGCGCGCCCGGCTTTCCCATACCGGCTTCTTGAACTTGAGCATCAGCTGGTCGCGCCAGCCATAGTTGGTACCCTTCAACGCCGCCAGGTGCTGGCTGTCCAGGCCCGGGGTCATCTGGATCTTGGCCAGGGCGCGCAGGGGCACGGCCATGACCAGGTAATCCGCCTGGTAGCCGACGCTGCCGACCTTGACCGTGACACCGTCCTTGTCCTGGACGATGGAGGTCACGGGTGAACTGGTCTTGATGGTCTTCAGTTGCTTGACGAACGCTTGGGCCAGCACCGGGCTGCCACCAGGCAGGCGCGCGGCACGCAGGTCACGGTCGCTGACGCCGCGATACACGCGGTTCTGCTGGGCAAAATACAGCAGCGACAGGCGCGATGGCTCATCGTAGCGGGTACGGATCTGCTGGTTGACCAGCTGGCGGGCGGTGGTCGGCAACTGCAGCTTGTCCAGCCAGGTGGAGACGTTGATCTGGTCGAGGGCGAACAGCGTGCTGTTGGCTTGCGGGTTCAGCGGGTCTTCGATCGAACGGGCCAAGTCATCAAGGGTTTTCTCGTAACGCTTGAGCGCCTCGGCAGTGGCCGGTTGCTTGGTAGCCAGGTCGGTGGCACTGAAATACTCGCCGTCGATCAGGTAACCGGGGGTACGCACGAACTCCGGTGCCGGCAGTGTTTCAAGTTTGAAACGGTCGAGGTACTGGTTGAGCACCGGCTGCGCCTTGGCGTTGCCGATCCACTCGCTGGTGGCCAGGCCCGAGCGCCCGCCCATGCCTGCCTTGGCTTCCAGCAGCGTCACCTGCCAGCCTTTGTTCTGCAGCTCGTAGGCGGCCGTCAGGCCCGCCAGGCCGCCACCCACGACGATCGCCGAAGGTGTCTTGTCCTTTGCCAGCGCGGCGCCGCTGGACACACCAATCAATACCAACGCGCACAGGCGCACCCAAGCAGCAGCCATGTCGGCGAACTCCGAGTCAGGGGGTTACAGAAACGTGGAGAGGCAGGAATGCCCCGGGAGAGATGCGTTAAGAATACGTCAGGTCTACCGACCCTGCCAGCGCAGTGACATCAAGTCCTTTTCGCCACAGACATTTTTGCCTGCAGCGTTTCCACGCGGTAGCAAGCGTAGCTGGCAACCCGATGAACAGCGGCGGTTGTCCTGCCCTGCGGCATTGCTTAGGCTTACGCGGTCGAACCAAGCCGCAAAGCCAGGAGAAGTGCCCATGGGCCTCAATGATCAGTGGATGCAACGCGACCTCAAGGTCCTGTGGCACCCCTGCACCCAGATGAAAGACCACGAGCAGCTGCCGCTGATCCCGATCAGGCGCGGCGAAGGCGTGTGGCTGGAAGACTTCGAAGGCAAGCGCTACCTGGATGCGGTGAGCAGCTGGTGGGTCAACGTGTTTGGCCACGCCAACCCGCGTATCAACCAGCGCATCAAGGACCAGGTCGACCAACTGGAGCACGTGATCCTGGCCGGTTTCAGCCACCAGCCGGTGATCGAGCTGTCCGAGCGCCTTGTAGCCATGACCCCGGCCGGCCTCGACCGGGTGTTCTATGCCGACAACGGTTCGTCGTGTATCGAAGTGGCGCTGAAGATGAGCTTCCACTACTGGCAGAACGTCGGCAAGCCGGGCAAGAAGCGCTTCGTCACCCTGACCAACAGCTACCACGGCGAAACCATCGCCGCCATGTCGGTCGGCGATGTGCCGCTGTTTACCGAAACCTACAAGGCGCTGCTGCTCGACACCCTCAAGGTGCCCAGCCCCGACTGCTACCTGCGCCCCGAAGGCACGAGCTGGGAAGAGCACTCGCGCACCATGTTCCAGGCCATGGAACAGACCCTGGCCGAGCACCACGCCTCGATCAGCGCGGTGATCGTCGAACCACTGATCCAGGGTGCCGGCGGTATGCGCATGTACCACCCGGTGTACCTCAAGCTGCTGCGCGAGGCCTGCGACCGCTACGACGTGCACCTGATCCACGACGAAATCGCCGTGGGCTTCGGCCGCACCGGCACCATGTTCGCCTGTGAACAGGCCGGTATTCGCCCGGACTTCCTGTGCCTGTCCAAGGCCCTGACCGGCGGTTACCTGCCACTGGCCGCCTGCCTGACCACCGACAAGGTGTACCAGGCGTTCTACGACGACTACCCAACCCTGCGTGCGTTTCTCCACTCGCACAGCTACACCGGCAACCCGCTGGCCTGCGCCGCGGCGCTGGCGACCCTGGATATTTTCGAGCAGGACAACGTGATCGAGGCCAACAAGGCCCTGGCCACACGCATGGCCAGCGCCACCGCGCACCTGGTCGACCACGCGCATGTGGCCGAAATTCGCCAGACCGGCATGGCACTGGCCATCGAGATGGTCCAGGACAAGGCCGGCAAGGTCGCCTACCCGTGGCAGGAGCGTCGTGGCCTGAAAGTGTTCGAGCATGCCCTGACGCGTGGCGCCCTGCTGCGCCCGCTGGGCAGCGTGGTGTACTTCCTGCCGCCGTATGTGATTACGCCAGATCAGATCGACTTCCTGGCAGAAGTGGCCAGCGAAGGCATCGACATTGCCACCCGCGATAGCGTCAGCGTGGCCGTACCGGCCAACTTCCACCCCGACTTCCGCGACCCGGGCTAAGCCCGGAAGCCCGCCGCGTACTCTGTGGGAGCGGGTTCACCCGCGAATGCAATAGTGGAGTCACCGCCGCATTCGCGGGTGAACCCGCTCCCACAGGGACCACCTTCTCCCTTTAGCTTGAGCTCAACCATGAGACTGTCCCGCTTTTTCATCGACGCCCCCCTGAGCCTTGGCGAGCATGACCTGCCCGAAGCCCAGGCCCACTACATCGGCCGCGTACTGCGCATGGCCCCCGGCGACGCCGTGCAGCTGTTCGACGGCAGTGGCCAGGAGTACCGCGGCCAGTTGCTCGAAGTGGGCAAGAAAACCGTGCGCGTCAGCCTCGACCAGGCCCTCGCCGGCCAGGCCGATTCACCACTGCACGTACACCTCGGCCAAGGCTTGTCCCGTGGCGAGCGCATGGACTGGGCGATCCAGAAAGCCACCGAGCTGGGCGCCAACGAAATCACCCCGATCGTCAGCGAACGCTGCGAAGTGCGGCTGAAGGACGAACGCGCCGACAAGCGTCTGGCCCACTGGCGACAGGTGGCAATCAGCGCCTGCGAACAATGCGGCCGCTCGACCTTGCCGGTCATCCACCCGCCAGTGACCCTGGCCGAGTGGCTGAGCAGTGCCAAGGCCGACCTGAAACTGGTCCTGCACCCGGTGGCCGAACCGCTCACCAGCCATGGCAAGCCGGCCACCCTGGCCTTCCTGATCGGCCCCGAAGGCGGCCTGAGCGAAGCGGAGGTCGAGCAGGCCAAGGCTGCCGGTTTCCACGCCGCACGCCTCGGCCCACGCGTGCTGCGCACCGAAACCGCACCGGTGGTGGCACTGTCGGTGGCACAGCAACTGTGGGGTGACTTTTAACTAACGCACGTAGAACGACACCGCCACGAAATGCATGAGGCTGCCGGCGATCACGAACAGGTGCCAGATGCCATGCCAGTGGCGGAAGCGGCTGTCGAAGGCGAAGAAGATGATGCCGACGGTGTAGAACACCCCACCGGCAGCCAGCCAGGCAAAGCCGGCGCTACCGAGCGAGTGCAGCAGCGGCTTGACCGCCACCAGCACGATCCAGCCCATCACCGCATAGATGATGATCGACAGGATGCGCGCCTCGGAGCGCGGCTTGATCTCCTGCAACATGCCGATCACCGCCAGCCCCCAGACCACCCCGAACAGGCTCCAGCCCCAGGGCCCGCGCAGGCTGACCAGGCAGAACGGCGTGTAGCTGCCGGCGATCAGCAGATAGATCGACAGGTGATCGAGCTTGCGCATGATCACCTTCGCCCGCCCGCGAGTGCTGTGGTACAGGGTAGAAATGCTGTACAGCAACAGCAAGGTGCTGCCGTAGATGGAGAAACTGACGATCTTCCACGGGTCGCCCTGCAGGCCCGCGACCACGATCAGCCAGATGGCACCGATACAGGCCAGGACGGCACCGACCAGGTGGGTCCAGGCGTTGAAGCGTTCACCGTAGTACATGCAAACACAGACCTCCTGAGGTGGGCTGGGTTCCTGTTGTGATGCTGATGGCCTCTTCGCGGGCACGCCCGCTCCCACAGGTATCCACTTGCCTTGAAGTGTATGATTTTCCTGTGGGAGCGGGCGTGCCCGCGAAAGGGCCCTGTGCCTTACATCCTAACCAATCTCAGGTTGCAGTTCCGCGTCACGCACCAGCCGTTCCAGCCCGGCCAGGTCCGGCACACGCGCTACCTGTTCGCCCACCTGCACCGCCGCCAGTTCCAGGCGACCCAGCGCCACGTCCACGTAGTTCAGCTGGCTGTCCAGCTTGCAGGAGCGCGGTATGTCCTGCAGCAACAACGCCAGGTAGCGCAGGCCGGTATCACCCAAGGCATTGAGCACCACCACGCGTGCCCGCTCGCCGCAGGGTGTCTCGCCACCGCACGCGGCTTCGAAGCCGATCAGCGGCAGGCGCTGCTGGCGCCAGTCGATCCAGCCCAGGTGCCAGGCCGGCTCGCCGCGTTGGCACACCACGTTGCGCTGGCCACTCAACTCCGCCACCGCCACGTTGGGCAACACCAGGGTACGGTCACCCAACGGCAGTAAAAGCCCGGTCAGGCTGCTGCGTTGGCCGGCGATCAGTTCAAGCATGGGTCTGGCTCCAGTGGGCAATGCTCTGCAACAGGACCGACTCCTGGTACGGCTTGCCCAGGTATTCGTTGACGCCGATGGCCATGGCACGGTCGCGGTGCTTCTGCCCGGTGCGCGAAGTAATCATTATGATCGGCAAGTCTTTCAGTCGTTCATCACGGCGGATACGTGTGGCCACCTCGAAGCCGTCCATGCGCGGCATCTCGATGTCCAGCAGCAACACATCGGGGCGGTGTTCTTCCAGCAGGGCCATTGCATCGACCCCGTCCTTGGCCGTCAGCACACTCATGCCGTGGCGTTCCAACAGGCGGCTGGTGACCTTGCGCACAGTCACCGAATCGTCCACCACCATTACCAGCAACGCCCGTCGTGGCGCCGGGCCGAACACCTGGCGTCGAGCCGCACCGCCACCCGGCAGGCGCGCCAGGCGCCGCTGCTGGCCACGCAACTGGCCCAGCAGGTCGAGAATCAGTACCACCCGACCATCGCCCAACAGCGTTGCCCCCGACAACCCGGCAACTGCGGCAAACTGCGGCCCCAGGCTCTTCACCACGATCTCGCGGCTGGGCGACAGGCTATCGGCCTGGATGGCGAACGACTGCTCCTGGGAATGCACCAGCAGCACCGGCAGCGGCACGCTCTGCCCGAGCAATGCCGGGCGCGGCATGCCCTGCAGCAGCTCACCCAGGTAGCGCAGCTCGTATTCGTGGCCGGCGTACACATAACGCGGGGCGTCCAGCTGGTAGCACGCCGCCAGTTCGGCCGGCGGCACGCGGACGATGCCCTCGATGGTATTCAGCGGAATGGCGTACTGCTCTTCGCCCAGGTGCACCATCAGCGCGCGGTTCACCGACACGGTGAACGGCAGGCGGATCAGAAAGCGCGCGCCCTTGCCCTGGGCTGACTCGATACTCATCGAGCCGCCCAGCTGCTTGACCTCCTCGTGCACCACGTCCATGCCCAGGCCACGCCCGGAAATCTGGGTAATCTTCTCGGCAGTGGAAAAGCCCGGGCGCAGAATGAATTGAAGGATCTCGTGATCGCTCAATTGCGCCTGCGGGTCTAGCAGGCCGCGCTTGATGGCCTTGCGGCGCACCGCTTCCAGTGGCACGCCGGCACCGTCGTCGGTCATTTCGATAACGATATCCGCGCCTTCGTGCAGCAGATTCAGGTGAATGGTGCCCTGCTCCGGCTTGCCCGCAGCCAGGCGCATTTCGCGGCTTTCCAGGCCATGGTCGACGGCGTTGCGCAGCATGTGCTCCAGCGGTGCCACCATACGTTCGAGCACGCTGCGGTCGAGTTCACCCTCGGCATTGCCGACCACCAGCTCCACCTGCTTGCCCAGCTCGCTGGCCACCTGCCGTACCACACGCTGCAAGCGCGGCACCAGGCGCTCGAAGGGTACCATCAGGGTAGCGGTCAGGCCTTCCTGCAACTGGCTGTTCACCCGCGCTTGCTGCTGCAGGAGGCTGTGGGCTTCCTGTGCGCGCTGTGCCAGGGTTTCCTTGAGGTCGAGCAAATCCGAGGCGGACTCGAACAAGGCCCGCGACAGCTGCTGCAGTTGCGAGTGGCGGTCCATTTCCAGCGGGTCGAAGTCGTCATAGGCATCGCCTTCGAACTGCTGCCGGCTGGACATCCGCCCTTGGGTCTCGATATCCAGGCGCAGCAACTGGTCGCGCATGCGCTCGAGGGTGGTTTCCATCTCGTTGAGGGTGAACTGCGCATCGTTCACCTGCTGCTCGATGCGCCCACGGATGATCGAGTGCTCACCGGCCAGGTTGCCCAGGTCGTCGAGCAGCTCGGCATCGACCTTGACCATGTCGCCCGGTGCCCGCTCCGGTGCCACCGCCGGGGCCTCACTGGTTGCGGCTTCGACCGGCCCCTGGCCGGCGGCGCTATCGGCCAGGGCCGAGAAGCTGAAGTTGCGGATGTAGTCGATCAGCGCGGTGGCGGCATGCAGCGGTTGCCCCAGGCGCACGGCATCGAGCATGTGCGCCAGGCGGTCATGGCAGTTCTGCAGCAAGGCGAACAGTGGCGCGCTCGGTGGCATACGGCCTGCGGCCAGCAGTTCGTAGAGAAACTCCAGCTCGTGGGCCAGGTCGCCGATCGGCGCAATTTCGACCATGCGCGCCACACCCTTCAGGGTGTGCAGGTCGCGCATCAGGTTGTCCACCTCGACACTGTTGCGCGGGTCGGCCTGCCAGCGCGCCAGGGCTGCGGCGGCACTCTCGACGATGTCCGAGCTTTCTTCGAGGAAGACTTCCAGCAGCTCTTCGCCTGGGCTTTCCGGCTCTTCGACCAGCGGCTCGGCCACAACCGGCAGCAAGGGGTTGTGCGCAGGCCCCAGGCCAAGGGTATCGGCCAGGTCCATGTCCGGATGCAACGGCGTGACCGTGTCGATGCCCACCAGGCCAGTGGCCTCCGGTGCCAGGGCCTGGCCAAGCAGGTGGCGCAGGCTGTCGACCAGCTCTGGCCTTGGCGGGATGTCCTGCCCGGCCGCCACTTCGTCGAGCATGTCCAGCAGTGCTTCATGGGCCCGCTGCACGTGGGCGAAGAACCGTGCATCGGCGGGCAGGCTGCCCTCCTCCACGGCGCCGTACAAGTCGAGCAAGGCCTCGCACACGTCATCCATCTGCCACAGGTCGGCCAGGTGCGCGGCGTGGCCCAGGGTAGTCAGTTCGTCGAGCAGGGTGTCCAGCGCATCGCGCTGGCCGGGCTGTTCCTGCCAGCGCGACAGCAACGACTCGGCATCCAGCAGGATATCCATGGCCTGGGCCAGGAAACTGGCGATCAACTGCGGGTCGCGCTTGCTGCGCCGCGCATGCTGCGGGTCGTCATGCAAGCTGGCCAAGTGCGCGTCCACCGCCTGGCCGACCTGCTCGATCAGCTCCGCGGCACCGGGGATGGCCGCCAGCGGCGTGCTGTCGAGTTGCGCCAGGCCCAGGTGGAACAGCGAGCGCGCAGCTTCCAGCCATTCGATCTCGGCCATTTGCAGGGGCAGTTGGTGGCCCTTGTATTCACGTGCCAGGCGGTCGAAGGCCGTTGCCAGTTCGGCGACCGGCATCACCCCGGCCATGGCGGCACTGCCCTTGAGCGTATGCAGGGCGCGCTGCAGGCCATCGCTGACCTGCGTATCGTGGCCGTCGGCGCCCTGCAGGAAAGCATCCAGGCTGGCCAGGTGGCCCTGCGCCTCGCTGCGGAAAATGTCGAGCAGTTGCGGATCGAGGCCGTCGATGTCGGCCGCCACCGGGGCATCGTTTTCGGCGAGGGCATGCAGGTGCCCGGCCAGTTGCTCGATTTCCGTCAGTTGCGGCAACTGGCCTGCGGCGAAGTCGGCCAGCAGGTCGGGCAGGTAGACGAATACCTGCTGCAGGGCCACCACGCCTTCCGGGCTGAGCACGCTGCGGCCCTCGAGTACCCGGTTCAGCAGGTGTTCTGCGCCCCAGGCCAGCTCGGCCACCGCCTCGGCATGCACCATGCGGCCGCTGCCCTTGAGCGTATGCAAGGCGCGGCGTACTTCTCCCAGTGCCTCGCGCTGCTGGTTGTCGGCACGCCAGCGCAACCAGTGGCGCTCGATTTCAGGCAGCAGTTCACCGGCCTCGTCGAGAAACACTTCACGCAGCTCGTCATCGATGCCATCAGCGCTGCCATCCTGGCCTGCGGTGGCCTCGACCATCGCGCAGTGCACACCCAGTGTCGCCAGGCTGGCGCGCGCCATGTCGATGAAGGGCTGGCCATCCGCCAATGGGTCCGCCACCCGCCATTGCAGGTAGCATTCGGCGGCGCTCAAGGCCTCGGCCAAGTGCGTCAGCTCATCGGCTGGCGGCTCCACCTCCAGGTGCTGCAGCCACCGCTGCACATAGCTGGCGCAACCGGCAAACAGCTCGGCCACGGTCGGCAGCATCAACATCGCCAGTGCACCACGAATCTGCTGCAACAGCCCTGGCAAAGGTTGCAGGCGTTGCCGAGGCCAGCCGGATTCCAGGCAATCGCCGATCAGGTCCTTGGCCTGCTGCAGCACGTTCAGCGACTCGTTCAACACCAGCTGGCGGATTTCGGCCAGGTCCGAGCCCGGCAGGCCGCCCTGGCCGTTTTCCTCCAGCGGGCCGACCATGCCATTGAGCGTGGCCTCCACGTACAGCAGGGCCCCCGCTACATCCATCAACACCGCGTCGTCCACGGCCCGCTCGCCCTGGGCCAGGGCCTGCAGCGCCAGCACCTGGTCGATGATCACCCGGCGTGGCTGCTGGAAGCCAAGCACCGCCAGGGTGTCGGCCACGTGGCGCAGCGGTGCCAGCAGGGCATCAAGTTGCTCGCTGTGCTGGCGATCGCCACGCACGAACTGGTCCAGGCGCTCCTTGATGCGCATCAGGTCGTCGCACAGCGCGGTCACCACCGAGCGCAGGGCATCGCGGCCAGGCCCTGCCTGCAGCTGCTCGCGCCAGTTGCCCAGCGACAGGTCGAGGTTGGCCAGGTCGTCGGCACCGGCAAAGCGTTGGGTGGCGCCGCTGATCAGGCTGGCCTGGGCCAACGGCTCCTCGCCACGGCAGGCACGCAGTTGGTTGAGCAGCGGCAGCATCACCAGTGGCAGGTCGTGGCGGGCGCCGCGCAGGCGTTCCAGATACGATGGCAATTGCTCCAGGCCGCGGAACAACGCGCCCAGGCAATCACCGCGGGGGCTGACCTGACCATCGGCCAGGGCCTTGGCGAACAGCTCCAGTTCTTCAGCCAGGCGCGTGGCACCGCGCAGTTCGAGCATGCGCAGGCAGCCGTGCACCTGGTGCAGGTTGTCGACCACGAATGCCAGCATTGACAGGTCGCCAGGCTCGCCGGCAAAGCGCTCCAGCGCCTGGCGCGCCTGGCCCAGGCAGTCGAGGATGGCGGCTTTGGTCCAGGCCAGCGCCACGGTGTCGTGGCGCTCGGGGCTTACAGCTGCTACAGCCATGGGCATTCCTCGGCGCGGCTCTTCAGTAGGGCTATTCACTTGGGTTCTGCTGGTGGTGGCAGGGTGAACCCGGACACCGAACGGCGCATCTCGCTGGCCATGCGTGCCAGGTGGCGGATGCTGTCGGCAGTGGCGCCGGAGCCGGCGGAGGTCTGCGCGGTAATCTGCTGGATGACCGCCATGGTGTGGGAGATCTGCCCGGCAGACGAAGTCTGCAGCTGGGCGGCATCGGAGATGCTGTGGATAAGGTCGGCGAGGTTCTGCGAGACGCCTTCGATCTCGGCCAGCGCCACCCCGGCATCCTGGGCAAGGCGGGCACCGCGCACCACCTCGGCGGTAGTCTGCTCCATGGAGATCACCGCCTCGTTGGTGTCGGCCTGGATGGTGCGCACCAGCGCTTCGATCTGCCGGGTGGCCGATGACGAGCGCTCGGCCAGGCGCTGCACTTCGTCGGCGACCACGGCGAACCCACGGCCGGCCTCGCCGGCCAGCGAGGCCTGGATCGCCGCGTTGAGGGCGAGGATGTTGGTCTGGTCGGCAATGTCGTCGATCAGGCTGACGATATCGCCGATTTCCTGGGAGGACTCACCGAGGCGCTTGATCCGTTTGGCGGTGTCCTGGATCTGTTCGCGAATGTTGTCCATGCCGTTGATGGTGTTGTGCACCACCTCGTTGCCCTTGTTGGCGATCGCCACCGAGCGCTCGGCCACCTTGGCCGACTCGTAGGCATGCGCCGAAACCCGGTCGATCGATTCGACCATGTCGCCAACCGCCTCGGAAGCCTCGCTGATCTGCTCGGCCTGGTGCTCCGAGGCCTTGGCCAGCTGGCGTGCGGTGTTCTGTGTGTCCTGCACGGCGGCAGCGACCTGCACGGCACTGTGGTTGATGGTGGCGACCAGGTCGCGCAATTGGTCCACGGAATAGTTGATCGAGTCGGCAATGGCGCCAGTGAAGTCCTCGGTCACCGATACGGTCACGGTCAGGTCGCCGTCAGCCAGCTCTTCGATTTCGTCGAGCAGGCGCATGATCGCCTGCTGGTTGCGTTCGTTCTTTTCCGCCGTCTCACGCAGCTGGCGGTTGGTGGTGCGTACCATGACCAGGCCGATGAGGATGATCGAAGCCAGCGCCAGAAGGCCCAGGACATAGCCGCCGACGGTGTCGAGCGTGCGCCCGTCGGCCATGTTCTCGAAACCGTTGGCCAGGTGCGAGGCCTCGTCGAGCAGGGTTTGCGACAGGCTGAAGATGTTGCCCGCAGCCTCGCGCACGCGGAACAGTTCCGGCGAGGTTTCGAGGATTTCATCCACCGAGCCGGCAACGAACTGGAACAGCTCTGCAATTTCAGCCAGGCGCGCACGGGCATCGGCGTCCTCGACACGGGTCACCTGGATCGCCGCGTTGCCACTGAGCATGCCCTCGAGCACCTGGCCGAAGCGCCCGGCATCGCGGCCGAAGGCATCCGCCGCCTGGGCCGCGGCGTCGTCACCGGCCAGCACAGTGTTGACCGAGCCGAGAATGCGTTCGGCCAGCAGCAACTGGCGCTGGGCCACCGCCACCTGGCTGGCCGGGGCGCCACTCTGCAGCAGGATCTCGACCACTTTCTCGTATTCCACCTGCAACTGCGGCACGGTCTCGGCCAGGGTCGCCGCCACCTGGTGCAGCGACAGCACGGTCTGCTCGCTGGCCAGGATGGTGTCGGTGTTCTTGCGCAGGTTTTCCCAATCGCGGCGTACCGCTTCCATTTCGTCACGCACCATGGGCGGCGCAGGTGGCAGGCCGGTGGACTTGTCACCTTCACGCAGGTAGCCCCAGCGCCGTTCGAAATCGTTGCGCGCGTCCGACAGCAGCTTGAAGGCCAGGGCCTTGCCGGTGGCGGCTTCGGTGGCGTTCTTGGCGATGCGCTGCGACAGCACCCGCAGTTCGCCGGCGTGGCCGATGTACTGCTTGTCGTAGTTGGACTGGGTGTTCAGGTAGGCAAAGTTGGCGAACAGCAGAATGATCGACAGGATCAGGATCAGGAACAGCACGGTGATCTGCGCGATGCTGCGGGTACGTGGGGTCACGGTGGTGACGGGGGTGGCAGGCTTGTTCACGTTCGCAGGTCCTATAACGCCACATCGAGAAAGCCCGGCGCCTGGGCCAGGGCGAAGGGGCTGAAGATCGCCCAGTTGCGTTCACGCGGGAAGTGCCCCTGCACGAAAGGTGCAGCGGCGCGGATCAGGGGCTGTGGCGGCGACAGTTGCAGGCTGTCGAGGGCAAAGTGCTGCAGGCCCAGCACCTCGTCTACCAGCAGGCCGACGAACAGGTCCTCGTGGTCCAGCACCAGCACCCGCCGCTGCTTGCCCGGGGCGGCGTGGCCCAGGCCGAAGAAACTGCTCAGGTCCATCACCGGTAGCAGCCGTCCGCGCAGGTTGGCTACCCCGCACACCCACGGCTGCACGCCGGGGACGCGGCTGCTGCGCGGTTCGCGCAGCACCTCGGCAACCTCGCCCATGGGCGCGACGAACCATTGCCCGGCTATGCGGAAGCCGATGCCGCTCCACTGTTGCAGGCGGTTGTCCTGCGGCGGCTGGTCGGCGACCAGCAGGCGGCAGCGCCGGTCGATGTCCAGCAACAACTCGAAGGCGGTCAGCGACGCGCCCTGCGGGCGGGTGGTCAAGCCCCGAGCACTTCTTTGAGCTTGGCGATCAGCGCGTCCTCTTCCACCGGCTTGGTCAGGAAGTCACGAGCGCCCTGGCGCGTGGCCCAGATACGGTCGGTTTCCTGGTCCTTGGTGGTGACCACGATCACCGGGATGGTGCTGGTTTCCGGGTCCTTGCTGAGCTGACGGGTTGCCTGGAAGCCGTTCATGCCGGGCATCACGATGTCCATCAACACCGCGTCGGGCTTGTCCTGCCGTGCCAGGGCCACGCCATCGGCACCGTTGTTGGCCTTGAGCACCTGGTAGCCGTGCTTTTCCAGCCATTCGGTCAATCGGTACATCTCTGTCGGCGAGTCGTCGACAATCAGAACTCGGGCCATGCTGGTTCCCCATCAGGAAAGAAAGACCGTGCCATGGCGAGGCGCGGTCAGGGTGCGTGTTGTTGGGCTGCGGCAAAACCGGGCACGTGGGCGCGGATCGCGTCGAGCAGTTCTTCCTTGCTGAACGGTTTGGTCAGGAACTGGTCGGAGCCGACCACCCGGCCGCGGGCCTTGTCGAACAGGCCGTCACGTGACGACAGCAGAATGACCGGGGTGTCCTTGAAGGCACTGTTGTGCTTGATCACCGCGCAGGTCTGGTAGCCGTCCAGGCGCGGCATCAACACATCGACGAAGATGATGCTGGGCTGGTGGTCGACGATCTTGGCCAGGGCATCGAAGCCATCGCTGGCGGTGATCACCTCGCAGCCCGCTTCACCGAGCAACATCTGTGCGGTGCGGCGGATCGTGCGCGAGTCGTCGATCACCATCACCTTCAGGGGTTGTTCCATCACTTGGGCTACCGTCGCTGCTTATGCCGAATTCCTGGAGCTGCTGCGCAGCCCCAAAGGCCTGTTGTATAGCGCTATGACTGGCATTTTTAGCACACTCCGGGTGGCCGTTCCATCTGCGGCGCCCCTTGACCGGCGGCGTTCACGGCGCCACCCTGAGCCACTTTTCTTTCGATCCATCGCGGCCACGTGCCGCCAAGAGGAACCACCCCATGAGCGTTCGCCTCGGCATTGTCATGGACCCCATCGCGTCCATCTCCTACAAGAAGGACAGCTCGCTGGCCATGCTGCTGGCCGCACAGGCGCGCGGCTGGAGCCTGTTCTACATGGAACAGCGAGATATGTACCTGGGCGCCGGCCAGGCCCGTGCGCAGATGCGCCCGCTGAAAGTGTTCGCCGACCCGGCCCGCTGGTTCGAGCTGGGCGAGGAGCAGGACAGCGCGCTGGCCGAGCTGGACGTGATCCTGATGCGCAAGGACCCGCCCTTCGACATGGAGTTCGTCTACAGCACCTACCTGCTGGAGCAGGCCGAGCGCGAGGGGGTACTGGTGGTCAACCGCCCGCAGAGCCTGCGCGACTGCAACGAAAAACTGTTCGCCACCCAGTTCCCGCAGTGCATGGCGCCTACCCTGGTCAGCCGCCGTGTCGACATCCTGCGCGAGTTCGCCGACAGCCGTGGTGACGTAATCCTCAAGCCGCTGGACGGCATGGGCGGCGCCTCGGTGTTCCGTCACCGCAAGGACGACCCTAACCTGTCGGTGATCCTCGAGACCCTGACCCAGCACGGCGGCCAGCAGATCATGGCGCAGGCCTACCTGCCCGAGATCAAGGACGGCGACAAACGCATCCTGATGATCGACGGCGAGCCGGTGGACTACTGCCTGGCGCGTATCCCGGCCAGCGGCGAGACCCGTGGCAACCTTGCCGCCGGCGGCCGTGGCGAAGCACGCCCGCTGACCGACCGCGACCGCTGGATCGCCGCCCAGGTCGGCCCGACCCTGCGCGAGAAGGGCCTGACGTTCGTGGGCCTGGACGTGATCGGCGACTACCTCACCGAAATCAACGTCACCAGCCCCACCTGCATCCGCGAGATCGATGCCGCCTACAACACCGATATCGGCGGGCAATTGATGGATGCCATTGATCGCCAGCTGAAGGCGCGCTGACCGCCGACGCACGGCAACAACCCAGAGTGGGGTATGATGCGGGTCCTTTTAGCCTGGCCTGCTGCCCCGCCCTGCGGTTGCTGGAAACCCGATGACGCTGCCCGCTGACATCCCCGCCGACCTGCTGCCCCCCCGTGTTCGCCCGGTGGACCGGCTCGGCTTTACCCTGTTCCTGGCTGCCCTGGTGCACCTGGCGCTGATCCTCGGCGTCGGCTTCAGCGTGGTCAAGCCTGCAGAAATCCGCCACACCATGGACATCACCCTGGCCACCTTCAAGAGCGAGAAACCGCCGGAGAAGGCCGATTTCCAGGCCCAGGACAACCAGCAGGGCAGCGGCACCCTGGACAAGAAAGCGGTGCCCAAGACCACCGAACTGGCACCGTTCCAGGACAGCAAGATCAACAAGATCACCCCGCCACCCGCCGCGAAGCCCGAGGTGGTACCGCCCCCTGTCCCGCAGAAGTCGGCGGTAGTGACCACGGCGCCCAAGCCGCAGAAGGTCGAGCCCAAACCCAGGGAAAGCAAACCGCAGCCCAAGCCGGCAGCCCCGGCACCGGACTTCGACAGCTCGCAGTTGTCCAGCCAGATCGCCAGCCTGGAGGCGGAGCTGTCCAACGAACAGCAGATGTACGCCAAGCGCCCGCGCATCCATCGGCTCAACGCCGCCTCGACCATGCGCGACAAGGGTGCCTGGTACAAGGAGGAGTGGCGCAAGAAGGTCGAGCGGGTGGGCAACCTGAACTACCCCGATGAAGCGCGCCGGCAACAGATCTACGGCAACCTGCGCATGATGGTGTCGATAAACCGCGATGGCTCGCTGTACGAGGTACTGGTGCTGGAGTCGTCCGGGCAACCGGTGCTTGACCAGGCGGCGCAGCGCATCGTGCGGCTGGCGGCGCCGTTTGCGCCGTTTACCGGGGACCTGGCCGAGTTTGACCGGCTGGAGATCATCCGCACCTGGCGCTTTGCCCGTGGGGACCGTTTGTCCAGTAACTGAATCAGGGCCGCTTCGCGCCCCATCGCCGGCAAGCCAGCTCCCACAGGGATAGCATGTGGCTTGAGATCGATGCGATCGGTGTGGGAGCTGGCTTGCCGGCGATGGGCTGCACAGCAGCCCCAAAACAGCCATGCCGAGCACCTTGTCAGCCTCGCCACCTGGCGCCACACTATCCCCCATGAAAACCCTCACGCCGAGCTACCTCAAGCATCAGTTCCTGATCGCCATGCCACACATGGCCGATCCGAACTTCGCCCAGACCCTCACGTACATCGTCGAGCACAACGCCCATGGCGCCATGGGCCTGGTGGTCAACCGGCCGCAGGAGCTGAACCTGGCCGACATCCTCGAGCAGCTGCGCCCGGACGAAATGCCACCGGCCAGCACCTTGCAGGTGCCGATCTACCAAGGTGGCCCGGTACAGACCGACCGTGGCTTCGTACTGCACAGCAGCGAATGCAGTTTCCAGGCCACCGTGGCGCTGGAAGGGCTGTCGCTGACCACCTCGCAGGACATATTGCTTGCCATCGCCGCCGGGGTAGGCCCGAAACAGAGCCTGATCACCCTGGGCTATGCCGGCTGGGAAGCGGGCCAACTGGAAGCGGAGCTTGCCGACAACGCCTGGCTCAACTGCCCGTTCGACCCTGAAATCATCTTCGGCCTGACCAGCGACCTGCGCCTGGAAGCCGCCGCCGCCAGCCTGGGGATCAACCTGAACCTGCTGACCAGCCAGGCGGGCCACGCCTGATGGCCGAACTGCACCCTGAACTGCGTCTGCTGCTGGGCTTCGACTACGGCAGCAAACAGATCGGCGTAGCCGTCGGCCAGGTGGTTACCGGCCAGGCCCGCGAGCTTTGCACCCTGAAGGCACAGAATGGCGTGCCGGACTGGGCCCAGGTGGAAAAGCTGATTGCCGAATGGAAGCCCGACGCCATCGTCGTCGGCCTGCCGCTGAACATGGACGGCACCCCCAGCGAAATGAGCGCCCGCGCAGAAAAGTTCGCCCGCCGCCTGAACGGCCGCTTCAACCTGCCCGTGCACACCCACGACGAACGCCTGACCACCTTCGAGGCCAAGGGCGAGCGCATGGCCCGTGGCGGC
Organism: Pseudomonas sp. 13159349; assembly: GCF_013305685.1. Lineage (NCBI taxonomy): Bacteria > Pseudomonadati > Pseudomonadota > Gammaproteobacteria > Pseudomonadales > Pseudomonadaceae > Pseudomonas > Pseudomonas sp. 13159349. The sequence continues at coordinate 5,491,095 of NZ_CP045553.1, forward strand.
CAGCGCGGCAGCTACCGCGACAACCCGGTCGATGCCATCGCCGCCGCCCTGTTACTGCAAGGCTGGCTGGAGGCCAATACCTGATCATCTTTGCCGCCGGCCCCGCCCGGCGCACCCTTCCGAGGAGCCCGCAATGAGCCTACCCAATCCCGCCGACCTGATTCGGCAGATGGCTGTCGACCTTCGTGCCCACCTGGCGCGCCGGGCAATTACCGAACCGCGCTACATCGGTATCCGCACCGGCGGCGTCTGGGTTGCCCAGGCCCTGCAGGAAGCCATGGGCGACACCAGCCCCATGGGCACTCTGGACGTCTCGTTCTATCGCGACGACTTCAGCCAGAACGGCCTGCACCCGCAAGTGCGCCCGTCCGAGCTGCCGTTCGAGGTCGAGGGCCAGCACCTGGTGCTGGTGGATGACGTGCTGATGAGCGGCCGCACGGTACGCGCCGCGCTCAACGAACTGTTCGATTATGGCCGCCCGGCCAGCGTCACTCTGGTCTGCTTGCTGGACCTGGATGCCGGCGAACTGCCAATCCGCCCGAATGTACTCGGCGCCACCCTGTCGCTGCCCCCCCATGAACGGGTAAAATTGACCGGACCCGCACCGCTCGCCCTCGAGCGCCAGGACCTCGCTTCCGCTTCCGCCCTTTAAGAGTCCCCCGCGATGACGCCAATCGACGCCAAGCGCCCGCTGCAGCTCAATGATCAGGGCCAGCTGCGCCACTTCCTCTCGCTCGACGGTTTGCCCCGCGAACTGCTCACCGAGATCCTCGACACCGCCGACTCCTTCCTGGAAGTCGGTGCCCGGGCCGTGAAGAAAGTCCCGTTGCTGCGCGGCAAGACTGTGTGCAACGTGTTCTTCGAGAACTCCACCCGTACCCGTACCACGTTCGAACTGGCGGCCCAACGCCTGTCGGCAGACGTGATCAGCCTGAACGTGTCGACCTCCTCGACCAGCAAGGGCGAAACCCTGTTCGATACCCTGCGCAACCTCGAAGCCATGGCCGCCGACATGTTCGTGGTGCGTCACTCCGATTCCGGGGCCGCGCACTTCATCGCCGAGCACGTGTGCCCGGAAGTTGCCGTGATCAACGGCGGTGACGGCCGCCATGCGCACCCGACCCAGGGCATGCTCGACATGCTCACCATCCGCCGCCACAAGGGCAGCTTCGAGAACCTGTCGGTGGCCATCGTCGGCGACATCCTGCACTCGCGCGTGGCCCGCTCCGACATGCTGGCGCTCAAAGCGCTGGGCTGCCCGGACATCCGCGTGATCGGCCCGAAAACCCTGATCCCGATCGGTATCGAGCAGTACGGCGTGAAGGTCTACACGGACCTCGCCGAAGGCCTGAAGGACGTCGACGTGGTGATCATGCTGCGCCTGCAGCGTGAGCGCATGGCCGGCGGCCTGCTGCCCAGCGAAGGCGAGTTCTACCGCCTGTTCGGCCTGACCACCGCGCGCCTGGCCGGGGCCAAGCCCGACGCCATCGTCATGCACCCGGGCCCGATCAACCGTGGCGTGGAAATCGAGTCGGCGGTGGCCGACGGCAAGCACTCGGTGATCCTCAACCAGGTCACCTACGGCATCGCCGTGCGCATGGCCGTGCTGTCCATGGCCATGAGCGGGCAGAACGCGCAACGTCAATTCGACCAGGAGAACGCCCAGTGACCATCAGTATTCTCGGCGCCCGGGTCATCGACCCGAACAGCGGCCTGGACCAGGTCACCGACCTGCACCTGGACGGCGGCCGCATTGCCGCCATCGGTGCAGCCCCGGCTGGCTTCAGCGCCAGCCGCACGATCCAGGCTGATGGCCTGGTCGCCGCACCCGGCCTGGTCGACCTCGGCGTGTCCCTGCGCGAGCCGGGCTACAGCCGCAAAGGCAACATCGCCAGTGAAACCCACGCCGCCGTCGCCGGCGGTGTCACCAGCCTGTGCTGCCCGCCGCAGACCAAGCCGGTGCTGGACACCTCGGCCGTGGCCGAGCTTATCCTTGACCGCGCCCGCGAGGCCGCCAACAGCAAGGTCTACCCGATCGGCGCCCTGACCAAGGGCCTGGAAGGCGAGCAACTGGCCGAGCTGGTGGCACTGCGCGACACCGGCTGCGTGGCCTTCGGCAATGGTCTGAAGGAAATCCCCAACAACCGTACCTTGGCCCGCGCCCTGGAATACGCCGCCACCTTCGACCTGACCGTGGTGTTCCACTCCCAGGACCGCGACTTGGCCCAGGGTGGCCTGGCCCACGAAGGTGCCATGGCCAGCTTCCTCGGCCTGCCGGGCATTCCGGAAACCGCCGAGACCGTGGCCCTGGCGCGCAACCTGCTGCTGGTGGAACAGACCGGCGTGCGTGCGCACTTCACCCAGATCACCAGCGCCCGTGGCGCGCGGCTGATCGAGCAGGCCCAACAGCTTGGCCTGCCGGTGACCGCCGATGTGGCGCTGTACCAACTGATCCTTACCGACGAGTCGCTGCGTGAGTTCTCCAGCCTGTACCACGTGCAGCCACCGCTGCGCACCGCCGCCGACCGTGACGGCCTGCGTGCGGCGGTGAAGTCGGGGGTGATCCAGGCGATTTCCAGCCACCACCAGCCGCACGAGCGCGACGCCAAGCTGGCCCCGTTCGGCGCCACCGAGCCGGGCATCAGCAGCGTCGAGCTGCTGCTGCCGCTGGCCATGACCCTGGTGCAGGACGGCCTGCTCGACCTGCCAACCTTGCTGGCCCGCCTGAGCAGCGGCCCGGCGGCGGCCCTGCGCCTGCCGGCCGGCGAGCTGAAAGTGGGTGGCGCGGCCGACCTGGTGCTGTTCGACCCGCAAGCCTCGACCGTGGCCGGCGAGCAGTGGTTCTCCCGCGGTGAGAACTGCCCGTTCATCGGCCACTGCCTGCCGGGTGCGGTGCGTTATACTTTGGTCGATGGGCATGTCTGCCACGAGGCCTGAGTAACCCTCACTGGCCTCATCGCCGGCAAGCCAGCTCCCACAGGAAATCACTGCCCTCAATGCCTGTGATATCCGTGTGGGAGCTGGCTTGCCGGCGATGAGGCCAGTACAAGGGAACACCTACCATTCATCCCCCACGGTTGAAATCCTTCCCCCCACCCCCATATGAGTCTGCATCAGGCACTTTCGCCCCGCTGCGTGGAGACTCTCCCCTTGACCACCATCGTTTCTGTCCGCCGTAACGGCAAAGTCGTCATGGGCGGCGACGGCCAGGTATCCCTCGGCAACACCGTGATGAAAGGCAACGCCAAGAAGGTGCGCCGCCTGTACCACGGCCAGGTCATCGCGGGCTTCGCCGGCGCCACCGCCGATGCGTTCACCCTTTTCGAGCGCTTTGAAGGCCAGCTTGAAAAACATCAGGGCCACCTGGTCCGCGCCGCCGTCGAGCTGGCCAAGGAATGGCGTACCGACCGCTCCCTGAGCCGCCTGGAAGCCATGCTGGCCGTGGCCAACAAGGACGCCTCCCTGATCATCACCGGCAACGGCGACGTGGTCGAACCCGAAGACGGCCTGATCGCCATGGGTTCCGGCGGCGCCTACGCCCAGGCCGCTGCACGCGCCCTGCTGAACAAGACCGACCTCTCGGCCCGTGAAATCGCCGAGACCGCCCTGAACATCGCCGGCGACATCTGCGTGTTCACCAACCACAACCTGACCATCGAGGAGCAGGACCTGGCCGACTGATCAGCTGTTCTGGCGCTCCATCCCGGTGATGGGGCTTTTCCACGCTGAATCATTCTGCCCGAGGACCCTATTGATCATGTCCATGACCCCCCGCGAGATCGTCCACGAACTCAACCGCCACATCATCGGCCAGGACGACGCCAAGCGCGCCGTGGCAATCGCCCTGCGCAACCGCTGGCGGCGCATGCAGCTCCCCGCCGAGCTGCGCGCCGAAGTGACCCCGAAGAACATCCTGATGATCGGCCCTACCGGCGTCGGCAAGACCGAAATCGCCCGCCGCCTGGCCAAGCTGGCCAACGCGCCGTTCCTCAAGGTCGAAGCCACCAAGTTCACCGAAGTGGGCTACGTGGGCCGCGACGTCGAGTCGATCATCCGTGACCTGGCCGATGCAGCATTGAAGATGCTGCGTGAGCAAGAGATCATCCGCGTGCGCCACCGCGCCGAAGACGCCGCCGAAGACCGCATCCTCGATGCCCTGCTGCCGCAGGCGCGGGTCAGCAGCTTCGCCGAGGAAGCCGCGCAGACCAGCACCGATTCCAACACCCGCCAGCTGTTCCGCAAGCGCCTGCGCGAAGGCCAGCTGGACGACAAGGAAATCGAGATCGAAGTGGCCGATGCCGTGGGCGTCGAAATTGCCGCGCCGCCCGGCATGGAAGAAATGACCAACCAGCTGCAGAGCCTGTTCGCCAACATGGGCAAAGGTAAGCGCAAGGCGCGCAAGCTGAAGGTTAAAGAGGCGCTGAAGATGGTTCGCGATGAAGAAGCGAGCCGCCTGGTCAACGAGGAAGAACTCAAGGCCAAGGCCCTGGAAGCTGTCGAGCAGCACGGCATCGTGTTCATCGACGAAATCGACAAGGTTGCCAAGCGCGGCAATGTTGGCGGCGCCGACGTGTCCCGTGAAGGCGTGCAGCGCGACCTGCTGCCGCTGATCGAAGGCTGCACTGTCAACACCAAGCTGGGCATGGTCAAGACCGACCACATCCTGTTCATTGCCTCGGGTGCGTTCCACCTGAGCAAGCCGAGCGACCTGGTGCCCGAACTGCAAGGCCGCCTGCCGATCCGTGTGGAGCTCAAGGCCCTGACCCCGGAAGACTTCGAGCGCATCCTGCAGGAGCCGCACGCGTCGCTGACCGAACAGTACCAGGCCCTGCTCAAGACCGAAGGCCTGAATATCGAGTTCCTCGCCGACGGTATCAAGCGCCTGGCCGAGATTGCCTACCAGGTGAACGAGAAGACCGAGAACATCGGTGCCCGCCGCCTGCACACCCTGCTCGAGCGTTTGCTCGAAGAGGTGTCGTTCAGCGCTGGCGACCTGGCCAGCACCCATGACGAAGCGCCGATCCAGATCGACGCGGCGTATGTGAACAGCCACCTGGGTGAGCTGGCGCAGAACGAAGACCTGTCGCGTTACATCCTGTAAGACCGCAGGGGGCCGCCTTGCGGCCCATCGCGACGCAAGGCCGCTCCTACAAGGGAACGCGATCTCCTGTCGGAGCGGCCTTGTGTCGCGATGGGCTGCAAAGCAGCCCCCTTGCACAATCCCCCGAATCTCCTGAAGCTGTGCACCATCAGCTCCCGAGAGATTCCGCCCATGGCCCGCCTGCCCACCGCCATCAACCTGCACAAAGCCTCGAAAACCCTCAGCCTCACCTACGCCCCCGGCGAGGTCTACCACCTGCCCGCCGAATTCCTACGCGTGCACTCCCCCTCCGCCGAGGTCCAGGGCCACGGCAACCCCATCCTGCAGTTCGGCAAGATCAACGTCGGCCTCAGCGGGCTGGAACCTGCCGGGCAATACGCACTGAAACTGACCTTCGACGACGGCCATGACAGCGGCCTGTTCACCTGGGAATACCTCGAGCAGCTGTGCCTGCGCCAGGAACAGCTGTGGGCCGAGTACCTCGACGAACTGCACAAGGCCGGCAAATCCCGCGACCCCGCCGAGTCGGTGGTCAAACTCATGCTCTAGCGCAAGGCCTTCAGGATTTAGAGCGCATTTTCTAAATTCATTTGTTTGAATACCTTACAGACAGCCCAGTGACGGGCTGTCTTGCGCATTACATGAAAGTCGGGTAACCAATGGGGGGGTGGCAAGTTCCCTGCATCAAATTGCAGGTAGCCAGAACCCTCGCAGCACCGCTGTTCCTTATCACTGGTCACCCGAGTAGCAGTACCGGGCTCAGAACTGTGCACCCGCCACAGCAACCGGTACTCGTCTCAGGACAACGGAGCGTCGTAGATGAGTAACAAGAACAACGATGAGCTGCAGCGGCAGGCCTCGGAAAACACCCTGGGGCTGAACCCGGTCATCGGTATCCGTCGCAAGGACCTGTTGAGCTCGGCACGCACCGTGCTGCGCCAGGCCGTGCGCCAACCGCTGCACAGCGCCAAGCATGTGGCCCACTTTGGCCTGGAGCTGAAGAACGTGCTGCTGGGCAAGTCCAGCCTTGCCCCGGAAAGCGACGACCGTCGCTTCAATGACCCGGCATGGAGCAACAACCCACTTTACCGCCGCTACCTGCAAACCTATCTGGCCTGGCGCAAGGAGCTGCAGGACTGGATCGGCAGCAGTGACCTTTCGCCCCAAGACATCAGCCGTGGCCAGTTCGTCATCAACCTGATGACCGAAGCCATGGCGCCGACCAACACCCTGTCCAACCCGGCAGCGGTCAAACGCTTTTTCGAAACAGGCGGCAAGAGCCTGCTCGATGGCCTGTCCAACCTGGCCAAGGACCTGGTCAACAACGGCGGCATGCCCAGCCAGGTGAACATGGACGCCTTCGAGGTGGGCAAGAACCTGGGCACCAGTGAAGGCGCCGTGGTGTACCGCAACGATGTGCTGGAGCTGATCCAGTACAGCCCCATCACCGAGCAGGTGCATGCCCGCCCGCTACTGGTGGTGCCGCCGCAAATCAACAAGTTCTACGTATTCGACCTGAGCCCGGAAAAGAGCCTGGCGCGCTACTGCCTGCGCTCACAGCAGCAGACCTTCATCATCAGCTGGCGCAACCCGACCAAAGCCCAGCGCGAATGGGGCCTGTCCACCTATATCGATGCGCTCAAGGAGGCGGTCGACGCGGTGCTGGCGATAACCGGCAGCAAGGACTTGAACATGCTCGGTGCCTGCTCCGGCGGCATCACCTGCACGGCATTGGTCGGCCACTATGCCGCGCTCGGCGAGAACAAGGTCAATGCCCTGACCCTGCTGGTCAGCGTGCTGGACACCACCATGGACAACCAGGTCGCCCTGTTCGTCGACGAGCAGACCCTGGAGGCCGCCAAGCGCCACTCCTACCAGGCCGGCGTGCTCGAAGGCAGCGAGATGGCCAAGGTGTTCGCCTGGATGCGCCCCAACGACCTGATCTGGAACTACTGGGTCAACAACTACCTGCTCGGCAACGAGCCGCCGGTGTTCGACATCCTGTTCTGGAACAACGACACCACGCGCCTCCCGGCCGCCTTCCATGGCGACCTGATCGAGATGTTCAAGAGCAACCCGCTGACGCGCCCGGACGCCCTGGAAGTGTGCGGCACTCCGATCGATCTGAAACAGGTCAAATGCGACATCTACAGCCTCGCCGGCACCAATGACCATATTACCCCTTGGCAGTCGTGCTACCGCTCGGCGCACCTGTTCGGCGGCAAGATCGAATTCGTGCTGTCCAACAGCGGCCATATCCAGAGCATCCTCAACCCGCCAGGCAACCCCAAGGCGCGCTTCATGACCGGTGCCGATCGCCCGGGTGACCCGGTGGCCTGGCAAGAAAACGCTACCAAGCATGCGGACTCCTGGTGGCTGCACTGGCAAAGCTGGCTGGGCGAACGTGCCGGCGAGCTGAAAAAGGCACCGACCCGCCTGGGCAACCGTGCCTATGCCGCTGGCGAGGCATCCCCGGGCACCTACGTTCACGAGCGTTGAGCTGCAGCGCCGTGGCCCCCTGCGGGGCGCCACGGTGTTCATTTCACCCCATGAGTCACGCGCATGCCGCAACCCTATATCTTCAGGACCGTCGAGCTGGACAACCAGTCCATCCGCACTGCCGTCCGCCCGGGCAAGTCGCATCTGACGCCGCTGCTGATCTTCAACGGCATCGGCGCCAACCTGGAGCTGGTGTTTCCGTTCATCGAGGCGCTGGACCCGGACCTGGAAGTCATCGCCTTCGATGTGCCCGGGGTCGGCGGCTCGTCCACGCCGCGCCACCCTTACCGCTTTCCCGGGTTGGCCAAGCTGACGGCACGCATGCTCGACTACCTCGACTATGGCCAGGTCAATGTCATCGGTGTGTCCTGGGGCGGCGCCCTGGCCCAGCAGTTCGCCCACGACTACCCCGAGCGCTGCAAGAAGCTGGTGCTGGCCGCCACTGCCGCCGGTGCGGTGATGGTGCCGGGCAAGCCCAAGGTGCTGTGGATGATGGCCAGCCCGCGGCGCTACGTGCAGCCGTCGCATGTCATCCGCATTGCGCCGACGATCTATGGCGGCGGCTTCCGGCGTGACCCGGACCTGGCCATGCAGCACGCCGCCAAGGTGCGATCCGGCGGCAAGATGGGCTACTACTGGCAGTTGTTCGCCGGGCTTGGCTGGACCAGCATCCATTGGCTGCACAAGATCCAGCAGCCGACCCTGGTGCTGGCAGGCGACGACGACCCGTTGATCCCGCTGATCAACATGCGCCTGCTGGCCTGGCGAATTCCCAATGCCCAGCTACACATTATCGACGACGGCCATCTGTTCCTGATCACCCGGGCCGAGGCCGTCGCCCCGATCATCATGAAGTTCCTTCAGCAAGAGCGTCAGCGCGCTGTCATGCACCCTCGCCCGGTTTCGGGCGTGTAGGGGCGTGCTTGCCCGCGAAGCGGCGCCATGGTTAGAACGAGGGAGTGTTGCCATGAAAGACAAAACGGCCAAAGGAACGACAACGCTTCCCGCCACCAGCATGAACGTGCAGAACGCCATCCTCGGCCTGCGCGGCCGTGACCTGATTTCCACGCTGCGCAATGTCAGCCGCCAAAGCCTGCGTCATCCGCTGCACACCGCGCATCACCTGTTGGCCCTGGGTGGTCAGCTGGGCAGGGTGATGCTGGGTGACACACCGTTTCAGCCGAACCCACGGGATCCGCGCTTCAGCGACCCGACATGGAGCCAGAACCCGTTCTACCGGCGCGGCCTGCAAGCCTACCTGGCCTGGCAGAAGCAGACCCGCCTGTGGATCGAGGAAAGCCACCTGGACGACGATGACCGGGCCCGTGCGCACTTCCTGTTCAACCTGATCAACGATGCACTGGCGCCGAGCAACTCGCTGCTCAACCCGCTGGCGGTCAAGGAACTGTTCAACAGCGGTGGCCAGAGCCTGGTACGCGGCGTGGCCCACCTGCTCGATGACCTGCGCCACAACGATGGCCTGCCACGCCAGGTCGACGAGCGCGCCTTCGAAGTGGGCGGCAACCTGGCTGCAACCGCCGGCGCCGTGGTGTTTCGCAACGAGCTGCTGGAGCTGATCCAGTACAAGCCGATGAGCGAAAAGCAGCACGCCCGGCCACTGCTGGTAGTGCCGCCACAGATCAACAAGTTCTACATCTTCGACCTCAGCTCGACCAACAGCTTCGTCCAGTACATGCTCAAGAATGGCCTGCAGGTGTTCATGGTGAGCTGGCGCAACCCCGACCCGCGCCACCGCGAATGGGGCCTGTCGAGCTACGTGCAGGCCCTGGAAGAAGCGCTCAACGCTTGCCGCAGCATCAGCGGCAACCGCGACCCCAACCTGATGGGGGCCTGCGCCGGCGGCCTGACCATGGCCGCGCTACAGGGTCACCTGCAGGCCAAGCACCAGCTGCGTCGGGTGCGCAGCGCCACCTACCTGGTCAGCCTTCTGGACAGCAAGTTCGAAAGCCCCGCCAGCCTGTTCGCCGACGAGCAGACCATCGAAGCCGCCAAGCGCCGCTCCTACCAACGAGGCGTGCTGGATGGCGCCGAGGTGGCGCGGATCTTCGCCTGGATGCGGCCCAACGACCTGATCTGGAACTACTGGGTCAACAACTACCTGCTCGGCAAGACACCACCAGCTTTCGACATCCTGTACTGGAACGCCGACAGCACGCGCCTGCCCGCCGCGCTGCATGGCGACCTGCTGGACTTCTTCAAGCTCAACCCGCTGACTCACCCAGCCGGCCTGGAGGTATGCGGCACCCCCATCGACCTGCAGAAGGTCGATCTGGACAGTTTCACCGTGGCCGGCAGCAACGACCACATCACCCCGTGGGATGCGGTGTACCGCTCGGCCTTGCTGCTGGGCGGCGACCGTCGCTTCGTGCTGGCCAACAGCGGGCACATCCAGAGCATCATCAACCCGCCCGGCAACCCCAAGGCCTATTACCTGGCCAACCCCAAGCTGTCCAGCGACCCCCGTGCCTGGTTCCACGACGCCAAGCGCAGCGAAGGCAGCTGGTGGCCGTTGTGGCTGGAGTGGATCACCCCACGCTCCGGCCCGCTCAAGGCACCACGCAGCGAACTGGGCAATGCCACCTACCCACCGCTGGGCCCTGCGCCGGGCACCTACGTGCTGACCCGATGAGCATGCCGACTGGATGAAGACTCGCGACCGTATCCTGGAATGTGCCCTGCAGCTGTTCAACCAGCAGGGCGAACCGAACGTATCCACCCTGGAAATTGCCAACGAACTGGGCATCAGCCCCGGCAACCTCTACTACCACTTCCACGGCAAGGAGCCGTTGGTGCTGGGGCTGTTCGAGCGCTTTGAAGAAGCGCTAATGCCCTTGCTCGACCCGCCACTGGAGGTACGCCTGGATGCCGAGGATTACTGGCTGTTCCTGCACCTGATCGTCGAACGCATGGCGCAGTACCGCTTCCTGTTCCAGGACCTGTCGAACCTGACCGGGCGCCTGCCCAAACTGGCCCGCGGCATGCGCAGCCTGATCAACGCACTCAAGCGTACACTGGCGGCGTTGCTGGCCAGCCTCAAGGGCCAGGGGCTGGTAGAGAGCGAGACCCAGGCGCTGGGGCAACTGGTGGAGCAGATCACCCTGACACTGATGTTCTCGCTGGATTACCAGCGGGTACTGGGGCGCGAGGGGGATGTGGGGATTGTGGTGTACCAGGTGATGATGCTGGTGGCGCCGCATCTGCAGGCCCAGGCGCGGGGGGCGGCGGAGCAGTTGGCGGTGAGGTATCTGGAGGGGTAAGCCTGTTGTTTCGGTGTCGCGGCTTTCGCGGGCATGCCCGCTCCCACAGGTGAAATGCAGTGCTCGAGTGCACACAGGACCTGTGGGAGCGGGCAAGCCCGCGAAGAAGGCGACGCGGTATCAGATCAGGGTACCGGTGCCTGTCGGTGCCGAAGGCGGATTGCTGGCCGGAGCCGCGGTTGGTGCAGGAGCTGCGCTAGCGGTCGGAGCGGCGCTCGCCGCTGGAGCTGCCGGCTTGGCGGCTGCTGGCTTGGCCGGTGCTTTCTTCACTGCCGGCTTCTTCGCCACAGCCGGCTTGGCCGCTGCCGGTTTCGCCGCAGGCTTGGCCGCTGCAGTCTTGGCAGCAGGTTTCGCCGCAGCAGTCTTGGCCGCCGGCTTGGCCGCCGCAGTTTTCGCCGCAGGCTTGGCCGCTGCCGTCTTGGCCAGTGGCTTGGCCGCCGCCTTGCTCGCAGCCGGTTTGGCCGCAGCGCGCGACGAAATCGGGGTAACCGAAGCGCCGGTAAGTTTCTCGATCTGCTTGGTCAGGCTGTCCACCTGCTGGTGCAGGGCCTTGATCTCGTTGCGGCTCGGCACGCCAAGGCGCGAGATGGCGCTGTTCAGGCGCTTGTCGAAGGCCTCTTCGAGTTCGCTCCACTTGCCCAGCGCACGGTCCTTCACGCCCGACACACGCGAAGTGGTCGACGACTTGGCAGTTTCAGCAACATCTTCGGCGGTCTTCTTCGCCTGCTTCTCGGCCTTCTCGCCATCCTTCACCAGCGAGTCGAACAGCTTCGGGCCGTCCTGGTCGATCTTCGAATAGATACCAAGCCCCGCCAGCCAGATCTTGCGGGAGTACTTCTCGATCCCGCCGACCCAGGAGCTGCCTTCTTTCTCGGAATTCTTCTTGCCAGCCATCCTGCTCTCCTTATGGTTTGTGCGCGACGCGCTCGAGCAGCTCGTGCAGCTGTTCAAGCTTGATGGACAACGCCTCAACGTCATGTTTAGACGGAATGCCAAGGCGATTCAAGGCGCGACCTACCCGCGCGTCGAAAGCTTTTTCGATCTTGTCCAGTTGAACTTCGACCTTGCCGCGTACGCGACTGACTTCCTGGGTCGCTTCTTCGATCTGATTGTTGGCAGCATCGAGCTCCTTGTCGATGCGCTTCTTGCCACGCTTCTCGACGCCTTCGCCGGCCTTGACCAGCTCATTGAAGTAGTCGGAGCCTTCCTGGCCCACACGCGCATAGGCGCCGATGCCCGCCAGCCAGATCTTGCGCGCGTAGCCGCGCACCTCGCCCAGCGTGCCCGGGGCGTCGTCCTTTTTCTTCACAGTCACTTTGGCCATGCTCTGTACCTCATGCTCATGAGTGGAGGATAAACCGCCCATGGAGGTTGGGCTTGAGCACAAGGTAGAGAGGGAAATTAGAATCTTCACCCTAAGGTGAACGAGCATGGCAGGGTCAGGCCAGGGCTTTGTCCAGCGCCCGCTCGATCTCGCCCTTGATGGTGCCGCTCATCATCGACAGCATCATGCCCAGCTTCAATTCGACGCGGATGCGGTCATCGAAGATGTGCACGCTGCCGTTGGCACCGCTGCGCGCCACGTCGACCCTGTCGCCGTTCCAGGTGGCCTTGAGGTCGTATTCGCGGGTCAGTTTGTCGACCAGCGCTTCAGCCTTGGCACGGGCGGCATCGCGGCCGAGGGAATGTTTGCGTTCGACGCTGATCTGGGTCATGCGGGTGTTCCTGAAGATGAAGACATAATGGGCATTATGCCCGCCCCTGCCCACTGGCACACCCCGCCAAGACAAATCTGCCCGTTCGCCCTAGAATGGCGGTAATTTTTTCCGGTGAAGCGATATGAACGACCAGCGCAAAGGCGACCACGCCGAACCCACCACCCATTTCGGTTACCAGGACGTCCCTGAAAGCCAGAAGGCGAAGAAAGTCGCCGAGGTGTTCCACTCGGTAGCGGCCAAGTACGACCTGATGAACGATGTGCTTTCCGGCGGCATGCACCGCCTGTGGAAGCGCTTCACCATCGAGCTGTCGGGCGTACGCGCCGGCAATCGTGTACTGGACATCGCCGGCGGTACCGGCGACCTGGCCGCCAAGTTCTCGCGGCTGGTCGGCCCGACCGGTCAGGTAGTGCTGGCCGACATCAACGAATCGATGCTCAAGGTCGGTCGTGACCGCCTGCTCGACCGTGGCGTGGCCGGCAACATCGAGTTCGTTCAGGCCGACGCCGAGAAGCTGCCATTCCCGGACAACCACTTCGACTGCGTGACCATCGCCTTCGGCCTGCGCAACGTCACCCACAAGGACGAAGCCATCCGCTCGATGCTGCGCGTGCTCAAGCCAGGCGGTCGCCTGCTGGTGCTGGAGTTCTCCAAGCCGACCAACAAGCTGATGTCCAAGGCCTACGACGCCTACTCGTTCGCCTTCATGCCGCTGGCCGGCAAGCTGATCACCAACGATTCGGAGAGCTACCGTTACCTCGCCGAGTCGATCCGCATGCACCCCGATCAGGAAACCCTGAAGGCCATGATGGTCGAGGCCGGTTTCGACCGGGTCACCTACCACAACATGACCAGCGGCATCGTTGCCGTGCATCGGGGGATCAAGCCCTGATGCTGCTGGCCGGGCTGCTCGCCAGCGCCGAACATGGCCTGAACCGCGTCCTGCGCATGGACAGCACGGCCCTGCCGCGGCTGGCCGCGCTGGAGGGCAAGGTCATCGAGATCGACTGCCGCCAGCCGGCCTTGCAGGTTTTCATCCTGCCCGATGAAGAGGGCCTGATGCTCGCCGCCCACTGGCAAGGCGAGGTCGACTGCAGCCTGCGCGCCCCGGCCGGCAGCCTGGCGCAACTGGCCCTGGCCCTGGCCAGGGACAAGACCGCCGTGCTGCACAGCCCGCAAGTCGAATTGCATGGCGACAGCGCCGTGCTGCTCGACCTGTTCGGTGTGCTGCAGGACCTGGAGCTGGACTGGGAGCACGAGCTGCAACGCTGGCTTGGCCCGGTCGCCACGGCGCTGCTGGCCGGCCACATCCGCCTGCGCGCACGCTGGACCCGCCAGGGCCTGGCGCGCTTCAGCCAGAACCTTTCCGAGTACCTGGCCGAAGAGTCCCGTACCTTGGTCGGCAAGCGCGAAGCCGAAGCCGCCTTCAGCGAGCTCGATACCCTGAAGCTCGATACAGAACGCCTCGAGGCGCGCCTCAAGCGCCTCTCCCGATCCCTTGATACCAGCGATAACGCATGAAGCTGCTCGCCGTCCGCCGTCTTTTTCGCATCCAGCGTGTGGTGATTCGCTACCGTCTCGATGACCTGCTGTTCGACCTGCCGCTGCCCTGGTGGCTGATGAGCCTGCGCCTGCTGATGCCGTGGCGCTGGCTGCCGCGCAAGCCGTCAGAGCTCAACCGAGGCGCGCGCCTGCGCCTGGCCCTGCAGGACCTGGGGCCGATCTTCATCAAGTTCGGCCAGTTGTTGTCCACCCGCCGTGATCTGCTGCCCAACGACATAGCCGATGAACTGATGCTGCTGCAGGACCGCGTGCCGCCGTTCGACCCCAAGCAGGCCGTGGCACTGATCGAGGCGCAGCTGGGCGCCCCGGTAACGCAACTGTTCAGCCGCTTCGACGTCGAACCACTGGCCTCGGCCTCGGTGGCCCAGGTGCATGCTGCGCGCCTGAAAAGTGGCGAGGAAGTGGTGGTCAAGGTGGTGCGCCCGGGCCTGAAGCCGGTGATCGCCCAGGACCTGGCCTGGCTGTTCCTGATCGCCAAGGCCGCCGAGCGCGCTTCGGCCGACGCCCGCCGCCTGCACCCGGTGGAAATCGTCGGCGACTACGAAAAAACCATCTACGACGAGCTCGACCTGCTGCGCGAAGCGGCCAACGCCAGCCAGTTGCGGCGCAATTTCGAAGGTTCCGAGCTGATGTACGTGCCCCAGGTGTACTGGGACCTGTGCCGCCCCAAGGTGCTGGTAATGGAGCGCATCTACGGCGTGCCGGTGACCGACATGGCCACCTTGGCCGATCAGCGCACCGACATGAAGCTGCTGGCCGAACGAGGCGTGGAGGTATTCTTCACCCAGGTGTTCCGCGACAGCTTCTTCCATGCCGACATGCACCCGGGCAACATCTTCGTCAGCACTGTCAAACCATGGAGCCCGCAGTACATCGCCATCGACTGCGGCATCGTCGGCAGCCTGACCGCCGAGGACCAGGACTACCTGGCGCGCAACCTGATCGCTTTCTTCAAGCGTGACTACCGCCGCGTCGCCCAACTGCACATCGACTCGGGCTGGGTGCCGGCGCACACCAAGGTCAACGAGTTCGAAGCGGCGATCCGCACCGTGTGCGAACCGATCTTCGAAAAACCGTTAAAGGATATTTCCTTCGGCCAGGTGCTGATGCGCCTGTTCCAGACCGCCCGGCGCTTCAACATGGAAGTGCAGCCGCAGCTGGTATTGCTGCAGAAAACCCTGCTCAACATCGAGGGCCTGGGCCGCCAGTTGTACCCAGACCTGGACCTGTGGAGCACCGCCAAGCCATTCCTCGAGCGCTGGATGCGCGACCGCATGAGCCCCAAGGCCGTGCTCGGCAACATCCACAGCCAGGTCGAGCAACTGCCGCACCTGGCCGACATGGCCCGCGACCTGCTCGAGCGCCTGTCGCAACCGCACCTGCACGATCCGCAACTGCCGGAGCGGCGCCGCCAGGGCGACCGCTGGGCGCTGCGCCTGCTCGGCGCCGGCCTGCTCGGCGGGGGCGCGGTACTGGCCGCTGGTGCCGCCGCAGCCACCAGCCTGGCCGCCCCTGCCGCCTGGCCGGCCTGGCTGATGCTGGCCGCCGGCCTTTACCTGATCGTGCGCCAATAGCCAGCCGCGCCCATGGCTGGCACACTAGCGCAAAGGGCCCGGCACAGGAGCGGGCCCGCTTTGGAGTCGACGATGAAAGACTGGCTGGACGAGATCAAGTGGAACAGCGAGGGCCTGGTACCGGCGATCGCCCAGGACCACAAGACCGGACGCGTGCTGATGATGGCCTGGATGAACCGCGAATCGCTGGCCCTGACCGCCGCCGAGCAACG
Source organism: Pseudomonas sp. 13159349 (assembly GCF_013305685.1). Classification (NCBI taxonomy): domain Bacteria; kingdom Pseudomonadati; phylum Pseudomonadota; class Gammaproteobacteria; order Pseudomonadales; family Pseudomonadaceae; genus Pseudomonas; species Pseudomonas sp. 13159349. Next base: position 5,507,040 of record NZ_CP045553.1, read on the forward strand.
CGCCATCTACTGGTCGCGTTCGCGTGGCAAGCTGTGGCGCAAGGGCGAGGAATCCGGGCATGTGCAGAAGCTGCATGAAATGCGCCTGGACTGCGATGCCGACGTGATCATCCTGATGGTCGAGCAACTGGGCCATATCGCCTGCCATACCGGCCGTGAAAGCTGCTTCTACCGCGTCTTCGAAGACGGCCAGTGGAAAACCGTCGACCCGGTCCTGAAAGACCCGGATGCCATCTACAGCGCAGGACACTGACATGAGCGACACCCTGAACCGCCTGGCCGAAGTGCTTGAAGAACGCAAGCAAGCGGCCCCCGACAGCTCCTACGTGGCCAGCCTGTACCACAAGGGCCTGAACAAGATCCTCGAAAAGCTCGGCGAAGAGTCGGTCGAGACGATCATTGCCGCCAAGGACGCCGCGGTCAGCAAGGATTACAGCGATGTCATCTACGAAACCGCCGACCTGTGGTTTCATAGCCTGGTAATGCTCAGCGCGCTGGGCCAGCATCCGCAGGCCGTGCTCGATGAGCTGGAACGCCGCTTCGGGCTTTCCGGGCATGATGAGAAGGCTGCACGAACGCCTGCTGCCTGACGTATTTTCGGGGCCTGTGGGAGCGGGTTCACCCGCGAACACCGGCAAAGCCGGTGCCATACACCGCGTTGCATTCTTCGCGGGTGAACCCGCTCCCACAATGGTTGCAATGCAGCCCCGATAGGGCCAACACACATTTTTCAGGAGTACGAAATGGGTATCTTTGACTGGAAACACTGGATCGTCCTGCTAGTGGTCGTGGTCCTGGTGTTCGGTACCAAGAAGCTGAAGAACTTCGGCAGTGACCTGGGTGAGTCGATCAAGGGCTTCCGCAAGGCCATGAGTGACGAAGAGAACAAGCCAGCCGAGCAGACCCCGCCGCCTGCCCAACCCGTTCCACCGGTGCAGAACACTGCCCAGCAGAACCAGGGCCACACCATCGAAGGCCAGGCCCAGCCGGTCCAAGAGCCGCAGCGGAAAGACTGACCCATGTTCGGCATCAGTTTCAGCGAGCTGCTGCTCGTCGGCCTGGTCGCCCTGCTGGTGCTCGGCCCCGAGCGCCTGCCCGGTGCCGCGCGCACGGCAGGCCTGTGGATCGGCCGGCTCAAGCGCAGTTTCAACAGCATCAAGATGGAAGTGGAGCGCGAAATCGGCGCCGACGAAATCCGCCGCCAGCTGCACAACGAGCACATCCTGCAGATGGAAGAGGAAGCCAAGCGCATCCTCAACCCGATGACGCCACCGGCGCAGCCGCCTGTCACCACCGCAACCGTTCAGCCCCCCGCCGGGCTCGAAGCCAGGCCGGTCGAGACCGCTGCCGCCCCGGCCACGCCTTCTGAACCGCCTCAACCGCCGCGAGCCCCATGAGCGAAAATCCGGAACACGACCAGCCAATGCCGCTGGTTTCGCACCTGACCGAACTGCGCACCCGCCTGTTGCGCTGCGTTGCCGTCATTTTCCTGATCTTTGCCGGGCTGTTCTCCTTCGCCCAGCAGATCTACACCCTGGTCTCCGCACCGCTGCGCGAGCACTTGCCGGCCAATGCCACGATGATCGCCACCGACGTGGCATCGCCGTTCCTCACGCCGTTCAAGCTGACCATGATCGTCTCGCTGTTCCTGGCGATTCCGTTCATCCTCCAGCAGATCTGGGGCTTCATCGCACCCGGGCTGTACCGCCATGAAAAGCGCATTGCCATTCCGCTGCTGGTGTCGAGCATCTTCCTGTTCTACGCCGGCATGGCCTTCGCCTATTTCCTGGTGTTCCCGCTGATCTTCGGCTTCTTCGCCAGCGCCACGCCAGAAGGCGTGTCGATGATGACCGACATCGCCAGCTACCTCGACTTCGTGATGACGCTGTTCTTCGCCTTTGGCGTGGCCTTCGAAATCCCGGTGGCGGTGGTGCTGCTGGTATGGATCGGCGTGGTCGACGTGAAGTACCTGAAGAAGATTCGCCCCTACGTGATCATCGGCTGCTTCGTGGTCGGCATGGTCCTTACCCCGCCGGACATCTTCTCCCAGACCCTGCTGGCCGTACCCATGTGGCTGCTGTTCGAGATCGGCGTGCTGTGCGGCAGTCTGATCCGCAAGCGCAGCGCCCACGACGAAACCGCCAACGACCACAACGACCAGCCACCAGCGACCCAACCGTGAACCTGTTGCTCCTTGAAGAGGCCGACTTCGTCTCGGCCGACCGCGTCGTCCTCGCAGATAGGCGCTTCACCCACATGCAGGACATCCACCGTGTGGCGGTGGGCGACAACCTGCGCGTGGGGCGAATCAACGGCCTGATGGGCAAGGCCACGGTGCTGCGCCTGGAAAAGCACGAAGCCGAACTGGAAGTCGCCTTTGACCAGCAGCCACCGGCCAAGCTGCCGCTGACCCTGGTGCTGGCCGTACCTCGGCCGAAAATGCTGCGCCGGCTGTTCCAGACCGTGGCCACCCTCGGCGTGCCGCGGCTGATCCTGCTGAACAGCTACAAGGTCGAGAAAAGCTTCTGGCAAACACCGTTCCTGCACCCGGACAGCATTCGCGAGAACCTCATCCTGGGCCTGGAACAAGCCCGCGACACCGTGCTGCCCGAAGTGATCATCGAGAAGCGCTTCAAACCGTTCGTCGAAGACCGCCTGCCGGCCATCGCCGCAGGCACCCTGGGCTTGGTCGGCCACCCCGGCCCCTACCCCGCCTGCCCGCGCGCCGTGGAGCAGCACGTGACCCTGGCCATCGGCCCGGAGGGCGGCTGGATCCCCTACGAGGTGGACCTGCTGGGCAAGGCAGGCCTGGCTCCGGTCCAGCTGGGCGACCGCATCCTGCGGGTAGAGACCGCGGTGACAGCGCTGCTTTCACGGATTTTCTGACACTCTAGTCAATTTTTACCCATAAAGTTTCCCTTCCCCAGGCCGATTGTCTTGGCAACACAACAATTAATCGTGCTGCCAAGGCGCCGGGGAGTCGTACATGTATCAATGGTTCGCCCAATCATTGGGCAATGTGAGCGTCAATCGCAAACTGGGGCTGGGCTTCGGCCTGGTGCTGCTGTTGACCCTGGCCATTACCCTGGCTGGCTGGCACGGCATGGACAGCATCATCAACCGTGGCGACAAGCTGGGAAACATCTCGGTCATCCAGCAGTACACCCAGGAACTGCGCATCGCCCGCCAGCATTACCAGCGCCAGCCTGACGAAGCCTCGGTGGCAGAGCTGGAAAAAGCCCTGGGCAATCTCGAGCGCCAGGTGCAGCTTATGCTCGGGCAGATCGAGCAGCCCGCTGACAGACAGCGCCTTGAGCAGCAGCGCGAGGCCGTGCGCGGCTACCAGCAGGCATTCAACGACCTGAAACAGGCCGGCCAGCGCCGCGAGGCCAGCCGCGCCGTGCTAGGCGACACTGCCGACAAGGCCGCGGAGCTGATTGGCCGGGTGCAACGCGGCCTGCTGCAGGGTGGCGATATCAGCCAGTACCAGCACGCGGTGGAAGTCAGCGCCCTGTTGCAACAGGCGCGGTTCCAGGTACGCGGTTACACCTACAGCGGCAACGCCGACTACCAGCAAACGGCGCTGAAGGCCATCGACCAGGCCTTGGCCGAGCTACGCGCGCTACCGGCCAAAGTGCCGGCGGAGCACGCTGCCAGCCTGGACGATGCCACCACCGCCCTGGCAGGCTACCGCGACGCGGTCACCCAGTTCGGCAATGCCCAGGCCGCCAGTGAGCAGGCCCTGCAGAGCATGGTCGAGCACGGCACGGTACTGCTGCAGACCAGCCAGGCGATGACCACATCGCAAACCGCTGTGCGCGACGCCGGGGCGGCCCAGGCCAAGACCGTGCTTGCCGTGGCTACCGTGCTGGCCCTGGCCCTCGGCCTGCTGGCGGCCTGGGCCATCACCCGGCAGATCATCGTCCCGCTGCGCCAGACCTTGCACGCCGCCGAGCGCGTGGCCAGTGGCGACCTGACCCTGAACCTGCAGGTACAACGCCGCGACGAACTGGGCCAGTTGCAGGCCAGCATGCAGCGCATGACCCAGGGCCTGCGCGAACTGATCAGCGGTATCGGTGATGGCGTCACGCAGATCGCCAGTGCTGCCGAGGAGCTGTCGGCGGTGACCGAGCAGACCAGTGCCGGAGTCAACAACCAGAAGGTCGAGACCGATCAGGTGGCAACCGCCATGAACCAGATGACCGCCACCGTGCATGAGGTGGCGCGCAATGCCGAGCAGGCCTCGGAAGCTGCGTTGATGGCCGACCAGCAAGCCCGCGAAGGCGACCGTGTGGTGGGCGAGGCGGTGGCGCAGATCGAGCGCCTGGCCGGCGAAGTGGTCAATTCCAGCGAAGCGATGAACCAGCTCAAGGCCGAAAGCGACAAGATCGGCAGCGTGCTCGACGTGATCAAGTCGGTGGCCCAGCAGACCAACCTGCTGGCCCTCAACGCGGCGATCGAGGCGGCCCGGGCCGGCGAGGCCGGGCGTGGCTTTGCTGTGGTGGCTGATGAGGTGCGCAGCCTGGCGCAGCGCACCCAGCAATCGACCGAAGAGATCGAAGAGCTGATTGCCGGCCTGCAGAGCGGCACCCAGCGTGTGGCCAGCGTGATGGACAGCAGCCGCCAGTTGACCGACAGCAGCGTCGAACTGACCCGCCGAGCCGGCAGTTCGCTGGAGACCATCACCCGTACCGTGTCTTCGATCCAGGCCATGAACCAGCAGATTGCCACGGCAGCGGAAGAACAGACGGCTGTTGCTGAGGAGATCAACCGCAGCGTGATGAACGTGCGGGATATTTCTGACCAGACCTCGGCGGCCAGTGAAGAGACGGCCAGTTCCAGCGTGGAGCTGGCGCGGTTGGGTACCCACCTGCAAGGGTTGGTGGGGCGGTTCAGGCTCTAGGCTGATGTGTAGGTCACCTGTACTGGCCTCTTCGCGGGTAAACCCGCTCCCACAGGTACCGCACAGTTCTCAAAATCTGTGCAGTACCTGTGGGAGCGGGTTTACCCGCGAAGAGGCCGGCGCAGGTGGAGTATTCCTACCTGTTGAAGTGAAATTTCCTACCTGATTATCAGGTCAAGTCCTACAGCTCCGCTGCCGATTGGCAAAGGTGTGATGCCAGCAATGCGCCTGCATCCTCGCCCCCAATCGCACGGAGATTCCTCATGCTCGGCTACCTCAACCGCAAGCTCGGCAACATCAGTGTCGCAGCCAAGCTCGCCCTCGGCTTTGCCGTAGTCCTGCTGCTTACCCTGGCCACTACCGTCAGTGGCTGGCGTGCACTTGATGACGCCATTGTGCGCTCGCAGCAACTCAGCGAAATCGGCCTGATCAACGACCTGACCAAAGACTTGCGCGCAGAGCGCATCACTTACCGCGTACTCAACGACAATGCCAGCAGAACGCGGATAGCCAACATTCTCGACCAGCTCAACAGCATGCTGAGCACCTTGCAACAACGTAGCAGCGTGGATGAATCCCGGCAGATGCTGACCGAAAAGCTGGCGTTGCTGCAGCGCCTGCGCGGCGATTTCAGCGCGCTGGAGAATACTGTCGCCAAGCGTATCGCCCTGCGCCAGGCCATGCAGGCCCATGAGCAGAAGCTCACCGAAGTAATCGACGATCTCCAGACCCAGGCCTTGCTGAGGATGCCTGCCGACAGCCAGCAAAGCGGTGTGCTGGGGCTGATGGACACGCTTGGCCGACATATCGACGGTGCCAACCAGCAGAGCCTGATTCCGGCCTATACCTTCTCCCCTGTGGAAAGCTTCGCCAAGGTCGGCGACACCTCCCTGGATGCCGCCGCCAGCAGCCTTGCGCAACTGCTCAAAGGCCTTGCTCCACTTGGCTTGCCCCATGCGCTCACCCAGCAGCCCGGCGAGCAGCTGGCCAAGTACCGCGCCAGCCTGGATGAGTATCGTCGGGCTGCGGTGCGTGTCGAACAGCTGCAAAACAACATGGAGAACATGGGCAACGAGCTGCGCGCGGTAAGCCTGGAACTTGGCAAACGCAAGATCGAGCAGCGCGACAGGGAAGCCCTTGAGGCCCGCTCGCTGCTGACCACTGTAGCCCTGCTGGCGTTGGTCGTAGGCGTCGTGGCCGGCTGGCTGATCACCCTGCAGATCACCCAACCTTTGCGCCAGACCCTGGCCGTGGCCGGGCGCATCGCCAAGGGCGACCTGAGCCAGGTCGAACCGGTGCAACGCCGCGACGAGATGGGCCAGTTGCAAACCAGCATGCGCGAAATGACCTTGAGCCTGCGCGAGCTGATCGGTGGCATCGACCAGGGCGTCAGCCACCTGTCACAGGCCGCCACACAGCTGGCGGCCAGCAGCGAAGACACCAAGCTGCGCATCAACCAGCAACGCGAGGAAACCGACCAGGTGGCCACGGCCATGAACCAGATGAGCGCCACCGTGCAGGAAGTGGCGCAGAACGCTGAACAGGCCTCGCTGGCGGCGACCAACGCCGACCAGCAGGCGCAGATCGGCGACCAGGTGGTGGCCGAAGCCATTGGCCGTATCGAACAGCTGGCCGGGCAGATGGACCATTGTCTGGCGGCCATGCAGCACCTGGCGGGCGAGAGCCAGCGCATTGGCAGCATCCTCGATGTGATCAAGTCAGTGTCCGAGCAGACCAACCTGCTGGCCCTGAACGCGGCGATCGAAGCGGCACGGGCGGGTGAAGCCGGGCGTGGTTTTGCCGTGGTGGCCGATGAAGTGCGCGGTCTGGCCCAGCGTACCTCGACGGCGACCGAGGAAATCGGCCAACTGATCGACAGCCTGCACAACGGCACCGACGAAGTGACCCGCCTGCTGGACAACAGCAAGAGCCTGACCGAGCAGAGCGTGGAGCTGAGTCGCAAGGCAGGCCAGGCCCTGAGCCAGATAACTGACACCGTGTCGAACATCCAGGGCATGAACCAGCAGATCGCCACGGCCAGCGAAGAGCAGAGCGTGGTCGCCGAGCAGATCAATCGCAGTGTGCTGAATGTGCGCGATGTGTCGGATCAGACCAGTGCGGCCAGTGAGCAGACGGCGGCGTCGAGCGGGGAACTGGAGCAATTGGGGCAGCAGTTGCGGGGGATGGTGGGGCGGTTCAGCATTTGAGATTGCGGGGGGCTGCTTTGCAGCCCATTCGCCGGCAAGCCAGCTCCCACAGGGACCGTACAGTTCTCAGTACCTGTGGCACTCCTGTGGGAGCCGGCTTGCCGGCGATTGGGGCGCAAAGCGCCCCCCTTCGGTTAAAGCACCTGGCGCAGGAACGCCTGCGCGCGCGGGTCTTTCGGCGAGGCGAAGAACGCGGCCGGGGCCGAATCTTCCAGCAGCTTGCCATGATCGAAGAACAGCACGCGGTCCGCCACTTCACGGGCAAAGCCCATTTCGTGGGTAACGCAGACCATGGTCATGCCTTCCTGGGCCAGGGTCTTCATCACGTCCAGCACCTCGCCGACCATTTCCGGGTCAAGCGCCGAGGTTGGCTCGTCGAACAGCATCACTTTCGGGTCCATGGCCAGGGCCCGGGCGATCGCCACCCGCTGCTGCTGGCCACCGGACAGGCGCGACGGGTATTCGTTGGCTTTCTGCGCAATGCCTACCTTCTCCAGCAGCGCCCGGGCCTTGGCTTCGCGGTCGGCCTTGTTGCGCTTGCGCACCACCTTCTGCGCCAGGCACAGGTTCTCCAGCACGGTCATGTGCGGGAACAGGTTGAAGTGCTGGAACACCATGCCGACTTCGCGGCGGTAGGCGTTGATGTCGGTCTTCGGGTCGGCCAGTTGCAGGCCGTCGATGGCCACATGGCCTTCGTCGAAATGCTCCAGGCCGTTGAGGCAGCGCAGGAAGGTCGATTTGCCCGAGCCCGACGGGCCGAGCACCACCACCACCTCGCCCTTGGCGACCTGGGTGGTGACGTTATCCACAGCCCGTACCACGTGGCCACGGGTGTCGAAGACTTTCAGCAGGTCACGGACTTCAATCACTTTGCGCAAGCCTCCGCTCGAGCCGGCTGGCCAGGTGCGACAGCGGCAGGTTGATCAGCAGGTACAGGCCTGCCACGCAGAACCAGATCTCGAAGGTCGAGAACGAGGTGGTAATGGCCTCGCGGCCGCTCTTGGTCAGTTCGGTGATGGCGATCACCGAGACCAGCGAGGTGTCCTTGACCAGGCTGATGAACTGGCCGGCCAAAGGCGGCAGCACGCGCTTGAAGGCCTGCGGCAGGATGACGTGGCGCATCGACTGGCCCGCGTTCAGGCCCAGCGAGCGGGCCGCTTCGTTCTGGCCCTTGGCAATGGACTGCACGCCGGCACGAACGATTTCGGCCACGTAGGCGCCAGTGAACAACGCCAGTGCGGCCACCCCGGCAAACTCGCGGGACAGGTTGAGCACGGTACCGATGAAGAAGTAGAAGATGAAGATCTGTACCAGCAGCGGTGTACCGCGCACCAGCTCGACGTACACCGTCGACAGGTCCCGCAGCGTAGGGTTGCTGGACAGGCGGCAGAGGCCGGCGAACAGGCCGATCAATAGCCCCAGGGCACCGGACACCACAGAAATCCAAAGCGTGGTCCACAGGCCCCAGGCCAGCGGGCCGGCCGCCCAGTGGCGGGTGACGCCAATCTGGTCGCCTTCGGAAACGTCGTCGCCACGGGCCAGCTGCAGGCTTTCCTTGTCTACATCGAGCACCTGCTCGGCACCGCTCTCATCTTTCAGCGTGACACGGGCATTGTCGCCAGAGATGACGATGTCCTGCACGGTGCCGTAACCGGCGGCGCGCTGTGCTTCCTCGGCCTTGTAGGCGAAGTACTGCGGGACGCGGTTCCAACGCCACTCGTAGGAAATCATCGAGGTGGCCATGTACAGGCTGAACGCCAGGCCCACCAGGACCAGAGCAGTCAAACCGTGCCAGGGCCACTGGGCTTTCTTGTGTTTGATCACGTGGGGTACTTCCGTAAATGCAAACGCGCAGGGTTTGCCTGCGCGTCGGGGTCATAAAGCCGGCTTGTGGCCTGGGCCTTATTCCATTTCCTTCAGCCAGTCCTTGTTCTTGAACCACTTGTCGTGAATACGATCGTAGGTCCCGTCATGCTTGATCTGGTGCAGGAAGTTGTTGATGAAGTTGATGCTGTCGTAGTCGCCTTTCTTCAGGCCGAAGGCCAGCGGCTCGTAGGTGAAGGGTTCGTCGAGGAACAGCAGCTTGCCGGCACCGGCCTTGTCCACTGCCACCACGTTGTACGGCGCGTCGTAGACGAAGGCGTCAGCCTTGCCGTTGACTACGTCCATCACCGCTTCCTGCTCGTTGTCGTAGCCGTGGTACTTGGCCTTGGCGATCAGCTTCTTGGAAACCATTTCGCCGGTGGTGCCGAGCTTGGAGGTGATGCGGTACTTCTCGTTGTTCAGGTCCTTGTACGACTTGATCTCGCCCGCCAGTTCCTTGCGGATCAGCAGGGTCTGGCCAACCACGATGAAGGGTTCGCTGAAGTTCAGGCGCAGGTTGCGTTCCTGGGTCAGGGTCATGCCGCTGCCGATCATGTCGAACTTGTCGGTCAGCAGGGCCGGGATGATGCCGTCATAGGCCGTGGATACCGGCTCGAACTTGACGCCCATGGACTTGGCCATGGCCTTGAGGATATCGACTTCGAAGCCGATGATCTCGCCACGCTTGTTGGTCATCTGGAACGGCATGTAGGTCGGGTCCATGCCCACCCGCAGGGTGCCGCGCTTGACCGCGTCATCGATCGCGCCCGCCTGGGCGGCCGTTACGGCGACCAGGGCGGTGACACCGACCAGCAGTCGCGAAAGGTATTTCTTGATCATCACCAAGTCCCCTAGCAAGAAAAGTAGCGAATCTTATTGTTGGCATGGCCGTGGCGGCCGATGCGTCATATCGGAGAGGGATGCTAACGCATGGCGGCTCGGGGACCTAGAGCCGGGGGGGACTTTGTTGGCCAAAATCCATCATGCAGGGACATTGCTAGCGAGGGCTTTGCCCTCGTTTCGCGACACAAGGCCGCTCCTACAGGGGCATGCATTCCCTTGTAGGAGCGGCCTTGTGTCGCGATAGGGCCGCAAAGCGGCCCCTGGGCCGATCAGGCGCCGACGAGTGCCGGTTGGCCTTCATTCTCCGGATGCAACGGCAACAGCGGCGAATGCGGGTCGTTCTTGATCGACGCACGCCACACGTCGATCCACGCCGCATTGTGCTCGGCCCAGACCTGCTCGTGCAGGCGGGTCAGCGCCACCGGGTCGCTGAGCAGGGCCAGGCGGGTATTGAGGTCCAGCCCTTTCGGCCCTACCTCCATCGCCTTGGCCACGCGCTCGGCGCGCAGTGCCTCGATCGGCGCTGCCTGACCATGACGGGCAGTGGCCATGGCACAGGCCAGGGCGTTCTGCCGCGGGTCGACCACAGCCCGCACGAAGCCGTCATGCAGGGCATGCCAGCGGTTTTCGTGGGTGTACTGGTCGGTGGCCAGCAGTTCTTGCGGGGTGGCATATTCCTCGGGGATGAGGAACAGCTTCTCGTCCTTGGCGGCAAGGCCCAGGCGGGTGCGGCTGGAGATCACCGAAACCGGGATCGACAGCACCAGCGAACCAACGATTGGCGCCAGCCACCACAGGAAGCTCGGGTTCAGCCAGGCGACCAGCGCCGCCCAGCCGATGCCCAGCAGGGTCTGCGGGCCGTGGCGGCGCACCGCTTCACTCCACGGCGTGGAGTCGTCGTCACGCTGCGGCGAGTTCCAGGTCGCGGCCCAGCCGAGGAACGCGGCCAGCACGAAGCGGGTGTGGAAGATCATGCGCACCGGTGCCAGCAGCATGGAGAACAGCATCTCCATCAGCATCGACAGGGTGACCTTGATGCGCCCGCCAAACTCGGTCGCGCCCTTGGCCCAGATCAGAATGACGCTGAGCAGCTTGGGCAGGAACAGCAGCACGATGGTGGTGGAGAACAGCGCCACGGCCTTCTCCGGGTGCCACTGCGGCCACAGCGGGTAGAGCTGGTACGGCTCAATGAAGTACTGCGGCTCCATCAGCGTGTTGGTGGCCAGCAGCGCGGTCGACAGCACCAGGAACAGGAACCACAGCGGCGCCGACAGGTACGACATCACACCGGTGAGAAACACCGCACGGTGCACCGGGTGCATGCCCTTGACCAGGAACAGGCGGAAGTTCATCAGGTTGCCGTGGCACCAGCGGCGGTCGCGCTTGAGCTCATCGAGCAGGTTCGGCGGCAGTTCTTCGTAGCTGCCCGGCAGGTCGTAGGCAATCCACACGCCCCAGCCGGCACGGCGCATCAGCGCGGCTTCGACGAAGTCGTGGGAGAGGATTGCACCGGCGAACGCACCCTTGCCCGGCAATGGCGCCAGGGCGCAGTGCTCGATGAACGGCTTCATGCGGATGATCGCGTTGTGGCCCCAGTAGTGCGACTCGCCCAGCTGCCAGAAGTGCAGGCCGGCGGTGAACAGCGGGCCGTACACGCGGGTGGCGAACTGCTGCAGGCGCGCATACAGGGTGTCCATGCCCGAGGCCTTCGGCCCGGTCTGGATGATGCCGGCGTCCGGGTTGGCCTCCATCAGGCGCACCAGGCTGCTCAGGCACTCGCCGCTCATGACGCTGTCGGCGTCGAGTACGACCATGTACTTGTATTCGCCGCCCCAACGACGGCAGAAGTCGTCGAGGTTGCCACTCTTGCGCTTCACCCGGCGCCGACGACGGCGGTAGAAGATGCGGCCGAAGCCTTTGGTTTCGCGGCACACGTCCAGCCAGGCCTGTTGCTCGGCCACGGCGATGTCGGTGTCGTTGGTGTCGCTGAGCACGAAGAAGTCGAAGCGATCGAGGTTGCCGCTGGCGGCCACCGACTCGAACGTTGCGCGCAGGCCGGCGAACACGCGCGGCACGTCTTCGTTGCAGATCGGCATCACCAGCGCGGTACGCGCCTCGGGCGCGATCGGCTCGTTGCCTGCACTGCTACCCGAAATCTTGTACTTGTCGCGCCCGGTGAGCAGCTCGAGGAAGCCCATCAGCGCAGTCCAGAAGCCCGCCGATACCCAGCAGAACAGGATGCCGAAGAGAACCAGGATGGACGTCTGCAAGGCATACGGCCAAACCTGCACCACGGTGTCCCACAGCGGCTGGTTGACGACTTCGTCAAAGTCCACGAACGACCAGCCCTGGTACGGCAGGATGCCCTTCATGTACCAGCCGGCAACGATGGTCTGGCCGATCATCAGCGCCAGCAGGATGTAACGGCGGATCGAACCGACCGTACGCCAGCGGGCTGGCGGCAACTCGCGCTTGGGCGGCTGCGGGGCGTTGGTGCGGCCGGTCATGCGCCGCCAAATGCGGATCAGCACGTTGGTACGCCATGGCTCGGGCACGACCTTGGTGCGCTTGATCGGCGGGGCGATCTTCAGGCACAGGCGGCCGCTGCCGTCGACACCAAGCATTTCGGCGTCTTCCAGCTCGGCGGCGCTGCCTACGGTCAGGCGCGGGCCCACCGAGGCCTGCACGGCCTCGGTAGAGCTGGCGGCCGGGTTGGCCGCCAGGCGTTGGTGCAGCTCACTGAATGACGTGCAGCTGGCGAGTTCCGCCCGTTGCTCGTCGCTCAGTGGTAGGTGGGCCAGGTACTCGCGAAGCGATTCCGGCCTTGCGCTTGAGTTACTCATCGGCAGGCAACTGATAGCTCCAGGTCTCGGTCAGCACCTTCTCGGTGGTGGCCGGGGTCCCGTTGGTGGGCGCCGCATCGGCGGCAGGTTGTTCGGCCTTGGCGGCTTTCTCGGCCTTGGCTTGCTTGGCTGCAGCCTTGTCCTGCTTGGCGTCCTTGGCAGGCTTGGCGGCTTCGACCGGCACGTCACGCACAAGCGCGGCACGCATTTCGGTCGATTTGTTGGCTTCCTTGACCTTCAAACGCAGGGTCAGGCGCCAGCCCTTGGTCTCAGGGTTATAGCGCAGGTTGTTCTCGACCACCTCGGCGTTGTCGCCCACGCTGATCTGGCTGCGCACGGCGGTGTCTTCCGGCAGGGCGGCCAGCGCCGGGCCGGCGAAGTCGACCAGGAAGGCCACGCTGCCGTCTGGCTGGCGGATCAGGTTGGATTGCTTGACGTCGCCGGTGGAACGCAGGGTCTGCTTGACCCAGCCCAGCTCGGGAGCCTGGAACTTCGGCTCGTCGATGGTCCAGTGCAGGCGGTACGCGTACTCGAATGGCTTGCCTGGCTCAGGCAGCTTTTCCGGGCTCCAGAAGGCCACGATGTTGTCATTGGTCTCGTCGGCAGTCGGGATTTCGACCAGGTCGACGGTGCCCTTGCCCCAGTCCCCCTTCGGCTCGATCCAGGCGCTCGGGCGCTTCTGGTAGTTGTCGTCGAGGTCTTCGTAGTCGCTGAAGGCGCGCTGGCGCTGCATCAGGCCGAAACCACGCGGGTTCTCGACGCTGAAGTTGCTCACGGCCAGGTGTTTCGGGTTGTTCAGCGGGCGCCACAGCCATTCGCCGTTGCCGGCATGGATCGACAGGCCTTCGGAGTCGTGCAGGGCCGGACGGTAGTTGAGGACCTTGGACGGCTGGTTGGGGCCGAACAGGTACATGCTGGTCAGCGGGGCAATGCCCAGGCGGCTGACATGGTCACGCAGGAACACGCGGGACTGCACGTCGACCACGGTATCGTTGCCTGGGCGCAGGGTCAGCTTGTAGGCGCCGGTGGAACGCGGCGAGTCCAGCAGGGCGTAAATGACCAGGTGCTTGTCGGCCGGCTTGGGCTTCTCGACCCAGAACTCGGTGAAGCGCGGGAACTCCTCACCCGACGGCAGTGCGGTGTCGATGGCCAGGCCACGGGCCGACAGGCCATATACATGGCCCTTGCCGACCACGCGGAAGTAGCTGGCGCCAAGCAGGGTCATGATCTCGTCCTGCTTGTCGGCCTTGTTGATCGGGTACAGCACGCGGAAACCGGCGTAACCCAGGTTCTTGGTGGTTTCCGGGTCGTGTGGCACGTCACCGAACTCGAAACGGCTCGGGTCGTACTTGATTTCCTCGACCTTGGTGGCGGTGACCTCGTTGATCTTCACCGGGGTATCGAAGTGCATGCCCTGGTGATAGAACGACAGCTTGAACGGGGTCTTGTCCTTGGCCCACTCGGCCTTTTCCTGCAGGAAATGAATCTTCTGGTAGTCCGCGAACTTCATGTCGCGGAATACGGCCGGCAGGTTGCTTTTCGGTGCTTCGTACTTCTGGCCGGCCAGATCCTTTGCCTTGGCTGCAACATCGTCAAGATTGAATGCCCACAGCTGGCCCGCGCTCATCAGGCCGACCAGTGCAACACTGGCCATCAGGGCCTTGCGCAGCCCGGTACCGGGGATTCTTGATGCTTTTTGGGGACTAACAATCACGAGCAACCCTCGCCGAAAACAGATCATGAAACCAACGGCCAGCGACAAATGCCGGGTTGGCGAGCACTGTTCGGACCCCGTGAGGGCGTAATGATTCCCCAAACGGATCCAGACAATACTCGAGTCAGAGTGAAACGAACCTGCGAACGCAGGTCCATGCAGCGCGCGATTATCCAGCAGGTCGCGTGACAACGCATCAGGCTGGAACAACTATTTATCGTACAAAACCCCTTGTTTTCCTGTGAACAAGGGGTTTTTTAACCTCATATTTGTAACATAAATGTTACGGGGCCATCATTGACCAGGTGCACCTGCATGTCTGCGCCAAATTGCCCGCTTGCCACATCGGCGTGCCGGGCCTTCGCCTGCTGCAAAAGATAGTCGAACAACTCGGCGCCAAGGGCCGGTGGCGCTGCCGTCGAGAAGCTCGGGCGCATGCCGTTGCGGGTGTCTGCCGCCAGGGTGAACTGCGACACCAGCAACAAACCTCCCCCCACATCCTTGAGCGACAGGTTCATCTTGCCCTGCTCGTCGCTGAACACCCGGTAGTTCAACAGCTTGTGCAACAGTTTGTCGGCCTGCTCACGGGAATCTTCAGGCTCGACGGCCACCAGCACCAGCAAACCCTGGTCGATGGCACCCACCACCTCCCCCGCTACCTCCACCCGTGCACCGCGCACGCGCTGCAGCAGGCCCCTCATGCTTCTTCCAGGGGCAGGTCGAGCAAGCGCCGGGCCATCTGGTCGGCGGCACGCACCAGGGCATCAGTGATGCCCGGCTCGGAAGCCGCGTGGCCAGCGTCACGGATCACCTTGAGCTCGCTGTTCGGCCAGGCCTGGTGCAGCGCCCAGGCGTTGTCCAGCGGGCAGATCACATCATAGCGGCCATGCACGATCACGGCCGGCAGGTGGGCGATCTTCGGCAGATCGCGGATCAGCTGGTCCGGCTCGAGGAAGGCGTTGTTCATGAAGTAGTGGCATTCGATACGGGCGATCGACAGTGCACGCTGCGGCTCGGAGAAGCGGTCGACCACCAGCGGGTTGGGACGCAAGGTGGCGGTACGGCCTTCCCAGGTGGACCACGCCTTGGCCGCGTGCATCTGGGCGATCTGGTCGTTGCCGGTCAGGCGCTTGTGGAAGGCCGTGACCAGGTCACCGCGCTCCTCCGGCGGGATTGGCGCGATGTAGTCCTGCCAGTAATCGGGGAACAGGCGGCTGGCGCCTTCCTGGTAGAACCACTGGATCTCCTGGGGCCTGCACAGGAATATGCCGCGCAGGATCAGGCCATGCACCCGCTCGGGGTGGGTCTGGGCGTAGGCCAGGGCCAGGGTGGAGCCCCACGAGCCGCCGAACAGCACCCACTTGTCGATGCCAAGGTGCTCGCGGATGCGCTCAAGGTCCTCGACCAGGTGCCAGGTGGTGTTGTTCTCCAGGCTTGCATGCGGCGTGGAGCGGCCACAGCCGCGCTGGTCGAAGGTGATGATGCGGTACAGGGTTGGGTCGAAGTAGCAGCGGCTCTGGGCGTCGCAACCGGCGCCCGGGCCGCCGTGGATGAATACCACCGGCAGACCTTCTGGCGAGCCGCTTTCGTCGACATACAGCACATGCGGCGCTTCCACGGCCAGATCGTGCCGGGCGTAGGGTTTGATCTGCGGGTACAGGGTCTGCATTGCGCACTCCGTGTGAGGATTATTCGGCCGTGGGCCATCATAAACCTGAATTGCGCTTTGAGCACTGCCCGCGCTGATGCCGCCGCACCTCGAGGGCACATATATCTACCTCCAGCAGCTCAGACAGGCCCGCGATAGTCCCTCGCCCCAAATCAAGCAAGGGCTTCGCCATGCCAACTGCAGTCACTGCCGTACCTAGTGTTCATTACGCCACCATCGAGCGCAGAATCCCCACCTGGCTCAAGCAGGCTCCGCCAGAAACCCAGAGCGCGATGCGCAACTGGCATCAAGCCCCTGCCTGGCTGGCGACGGCAATCCAGCAACAACCGGAAGTCGCCAAGGCATGGCAGGAAGAGCACGCACGTCACCGCGAGCACCAGGTGCAGGTGCACAAGCTGTTCGAAAAGCTTCCAACCCTGGAAGCGTACGCCACCAAGACACTCACCGAAGCCATCAAGCAGCGATTCAGGCTTGACCTGGACGTGCGCAACACCTACCTCGTCGATGCCCGCCAGATCGAAACGACCAATGCCATCGACAGCCGCCAGGCGGTCGACCGTGCTACACGCTCGCTGCTGCACTGCGCCTTGCACAACTTCGACCAGGATGCCGCTGCCGACCATGGCATGGACGCGCCCGCCTCCCTGCTCAAGAGGTCGGTCATAGTCGATCACCGGCGCTTCATGGGCACCGTGCCGATCAACAATGCACTGGATATCGCCGCCGAAGATTTCGCCGATTTGTGTCGTACGCTGGATATCGGCGGCAAATACCATCAACAGGTACATGCCATCTACTATCCAGCGGCCACGCCGCCACTCGGCGCGGATGAAGCCGCACTGGCCGTTTATGAAACACTGGGGCGTGCAGAGGTCTCGGCATTCCGGCAATCCCTGCATTTGGCCCGCCTCAAGGGGGATATCAGCGAGGCGCTATATTCCGCCGCTCTTGCCACGCCACTTGACCAGGCGCCATCGCCCTCTTCGCCGGTGACGTTCAGCCTGCTCGACTTGTGGGAAGCCGAGCTGACCGGCGTTGTGCTCATCACCCTGCAAGCTGAAGAGCATCAGGCAGTGGCGCTGTACATCCCCGAAGACAGCACAACGCCCCTCAAGGAATTCGCCAGCCAGGAAGCCATGAACGAAGAGTTGCGCGACAGGCTCCAGGCCGATATCGGCTACCTGGACAAGCACCTCGCCGACCGCGACAAGGCGCCGATAACCACCCGCCTGAAGGACCGGCTCATGCCCCTCGCCTGGAGTGTCCGCGGCTTGCATGAACGTGTTCCGGACCCGCACGCCACCCTGTATCCGGTCAAAAAGCCTTTCAGCCACGCCTTCCAGGGCGTGATGACGTTCCAGAAGACCCAGCGTCATGAGAAGGATGTGCTGTTCCACGCCACGCCAACCGAAATCGTCGATCGGCGCACCGCCCAAGCCCACCGAGAGCTGATTGCCGGCCGTGTGCTCACGGCCTTGAACATCGCCGGCTTCTTCGTGCCGGGGCTTGGCGAGGCAATGCTTGCCGTTTGCCTGGCCCAGCTGGCCCATGAGGTGTATGAAGGGATCGACGCCTGGGAAAACGACGAGCGTGATACTGCCTATGGCTATCTGGTCGATGTGATCGAAAACGTGGCCGTCATGGCCGCCCTCAGCGCAGTAGCCAAAGCATTGAGAGGCTCGCAGGGCAGCGAAACTGGCACGGCGCCGGAAGGGCCGGAGATTGAAGAGCCAGAGGATGAGGAGCCAGGGATACCCCGCATTCCTGTAGAAACGCCTTCATTTATCGAAGAACTGGAAGTCGTGGAAACATCCGATGGTCAGATGCGGTTGTGGAAACCCGACCTCACACCCTACCAGAGTCACGAGACACTGCCCCATGACCTGGTACCGGACGAACTGGGCCTACGGCATCACCAAGGCAAACGCTGGCTGGTACTGCAGGGCAATCAGTACATCGTCAGCCAAACGCCAACGACTGGCGAATATCGTTTGCAACACCCTGCAAGTCCTCGCCGTTACCAGCCGCCAGTGCGGCACAACGGTGCCGGAGCATGGTTGCACGTTACGGATAAGCCACTGAGTTGGTCGGGCATGACACTCCTGCGCCGCATCGGCCACTTGAGTGGGCACTTCGACGAGCCGACGCTGCAACGGATTATCGCCGTCAGCGGCGTACACGAAGACGAGCTGCGCCGGGCCCTGGCCGAAAGCCAGCGGCTGCCGGCCTTGCTGGAAGACACCCTGCAACGCTTCAAGCTGGACGAAACGGTCCGCCAGCTGGCGGACGAGAGCACTCGGCCCGCTGAGTTTGCCAGGGCCTACGCCGGCCTTTCGCACGACCTGGCGCCGGGTGCCGAGGCCATCCAGAGGGCGTATCCGAAATTGCCATCAGCAGTCGCCAATGAGCTGGCACGCGAGGCCAGTGCCCTCGAACTGCAGATGCTCGACAGTGGCAAGGTACCACTGCGCCTTGGCGAGGAGGCCCGCGTCTACCAGCAACAAATTCGCCTTGCCCGCACCTGCGAAGGGCTGTACCTGTCCAGCGTGCCGAGCTGGGATAGCGACCTGTTGATCATGCATACGCTCGAACGCTTGCCAGGCTGGCCTGTACAGACCAGGCTCCGGCTGCTCCAGCGCATGTCCTGGCCAACCCAAGATCATGCCATTGGCACGCCGGGCACCCGCCCATACACGACCATCACCCATGCCCCGGCAGGGTACATCGTCCACGACGAAAGCCTGCCCAGTGCCGTGGTCAAGGTGTACCCAAGCCTTTACGCTGCATTGTACGAGGCACTGCCCGCGGCGATGGCGAGCATGGACGTCACCGATCAGCAAGCGCTGCAGCGCCTTGTACAGGAAAGCCCGTTACTACCCCGCCCAGCCTTGAGGGTGCTGCTGGGCATGCAGCCCGTACGCCCCGGCTACCGTTCTCCCATGCGCCTGGCCGATGGTCGCCTGGGCTACCCACTCAGTGGCGGCGGCCCGGCCACCCACGGCATCACCCGTCAGCGCCTGCTCGAAGCTATCGAAGCCACAGGGCTCGCCACACGCACCGGCCGCTCGGCAGATCAGATTCTGCTGGCACTTGCCAGCCGCGGCCGTACACAGCTGCAGATATTCGAGCATTTGCAGACGCTGGTGGAGCAACGCAACGAGCTGCAAAGCAGCCTGGACGATTGGAGCGAAGCCATTTCGCCGGCAAGCGACCAGGCAGCCCACGACTACGACAGCCTGCGTGACTCGATCATGCAACATTGGTACGAGACTGCGCTGGAGGAGAGTGCAGAGCCCACGACCGAACTGCGTATCGCCCGCGTCCCACTTGCCGACGTACCCCTCACCTTGCCCGCTTTTTTCAACACACGCGTGCGCAGCCTGAGCCTGATCGACCTACCGTCAGGATCGCTGGCGGGCTGGGCGCAAAACGAGCGCCTGCTGCAGCGCCTGCTCAGGCAGATGCCGCAGATCGAGTCGCTGGAAATCAGCCGTGCGTTTGACCCCAGGGCAACGCCCTCGCCCTTCCTGTTCAGCGTGCCCACCATCACCGAGTGCCTGCCAGCGTTGCAACGACTGGTGCTCACCAACCAGAACATGACGCTCTCCGAAAGCGACCTGAACCTGCTGTCAGGGCTTCGCCAATTGAGATATCTGGACCTGAGTGGTAACCGGCTGGCGCAGAGCAACAGGCCAAGTTTCCATGAATTGACCCTGGACTACCTGGGCCTGGACCAGATGCAGCTGGCCCAATGGCCGATCGGGATTGGCAGCGACGCCCTGGCGCGCATTTCCCATCTGTCGTTGCGCCACAACAATCTCAGGTCGTTGCCCTCGTTCCTGCTTCATGAAGCGGACATGCTGACCACCCCACCGGTGATCTCGCTGGAAGGCAACAGCATCAATGAATCTCACCTGCAGCGATTGTTGCTGAACGAGCGCGTCGACACCTCGGGCATCACCACGGACCAGCCAGAAGCACTATCCGAACAACTCGCACGCATTCGCGATGAGCGACGACAGATGCGCGATGCGATCGATGGCTGGGCCCAGGCATCCAGTTCGAGCAACCCATTGACCCAAGCCGCGCTAGCAGACAGGCAACGTATCGCGTCAGCGATCGGTCAATTCTGGGAACAACAAGAGCAGGGCCAGTCCTACCTGCGCCTGCAACTCGAGGACGTGGCCATCGAACATTTCCCCAGGCGGCTTCCAGCGTTCTTCGGCGCCCGTGTACGCGCACTCAGCCTGACGCGGTTGCGAGGCAGCGCCTCACAGCTCGATGAACTACTCAGCCGGTTCCCTAACATCAGCCGGTTGACCATCGATGAGCACCAGGCCGCCATGCCCTCGCTGGCATCCGCTCTGGCTCGCCTTCCCCAGCTCACCTTCCTGGAGTTTCGCAACATGGGCCTTGAGGTCGATCAGGCCATGCTCGACATTTTCGCAGGGCTGCGAAACCTGACGTCGCTGGACCTGTCGGGCAACCGCATGGGCAGCATCGACCGGGTGCCCGCATCGCTGGCCAGCAACCTGCAGTCACTCGCATTGACCAACATGAACCTGCAAGCCTGGCCCAACTGGTGTGACAGTTTGCTGCCACTGGAACTTCTCGACCTGAGCTCGAACAACATCACCCAGTTGCCCGAGCACATCCTGTCGAACCTGAACAATCCCATGCCGATCTCGTCGATCGCCTTGTTCGACAACCCGTTGCCTCTTGAAACCATCCTGCGGGTACGCACGTTCTCGGACAGCCAGCACAGCTATTCCTTTGCCCTGGATATCCCCGACGACCTGATGTTCTTCGATACTTCCAGCGAAGGATCTCTCGACCACCCTCACTTCCCACTGCTCGGCGATGATACGCCCAGGCTGGAGGACTGGATGCTGGGTAACGAGGCACAGAATGCAGCATTGCGGGAGTGTTGGGAGCAGCTTGAAGGCAGCGATCTGTTGCGTCTGACAGGCCGTCTGCACAATGCCGCTCCGTACGTTGACCCGAATACGCGAACCACCTTCTGCGAACGGGTACGCATCATGCTGGTGGTGGCTGCAAGCAACGAAACCGAACGCCCGATCATGGAGAGCATCGCCGCTGCGGCATTGCCCGACCCGGCAACCGGCTCGCAGACCTGCCACGATGGAGCGCTGCAGGAGTTCAACAATATTGAACTGTATCTGATGAGCCAACGCCTGTTGATCGACGCCGGCGACTCCCTCCAAGCACTGCGTCGTCGCCTGTTGCAACTTTTCCGGGTCGAACAGCTGGAGCTGATGGCCAACCAACGGACTGGCACGGGTGACCGGGTATCGGTACGCCTGGCCTACCGACGGGAACTGGCCAAGGAACTGGACCTGCCGATCGCCGACAGCATGCGTTTTCGAGGTGCTGCAAACCTGGCGCGCGATGAGCTATCCAGCGTGCTGGAGAAGGTCCGGAAAAGTGAACTGAGCGATGCACTGGTCGATTACATGCTGGCGAATACGGATTGGACCACGCGTCTGCGAGCCGAATTTGCCGACCGATTCGCCGAAATAGAAGCACGTTTCCGCCTGCGGGTGCTTGAGCTGGCAAGCAAGGACCACTCGCTTCAGGACGAGTTGAACTTGCAGCAAGGCCTGCAAGATGACAAGGATCAGGAAGAGAGGGAGCTACTGCGCGAACTCACCATCAAGCAAATCAACAACAACTGAGCAGTAGTGACTGGCGACGCGAACAACCTGCATCGCGTCGCCATTCTCACCGGTGAACTTCACCGCCCGTAACGCGCCTGGCCCCAGTCCAGCAGCGCCTGCAGAAGCTGCTTCAACACCTCCTGTGTCGGTCGTGCCAGGTTTTCGCGGTAATCGAACGGCTCGGCTTCTTCCATATAGGTGCTCTGCGCCAGTTCCAGCTGCACCGCATGGATGTGGTTGGCCGGATCACCGTAATACCGGGTGATATGCCCGCCCTTGAAGCGGCCATTGAGCACGTGGCTGTAGCCTTGGGCCTGGGCACAGACCTCTTTCAGCTGTTCGGCCAGAGCCGGGTCGCAACTGGCGCCGTTGAAGGTACCCAGGTTGAAATCCGGCAGCTTGCCGTCGAACAGGTGCGGGATCAGCGAACGGATCGAATGGGCGTCCCACAGCAGGGCGTAGCCGAATTGCTCGCGCAGCCGTGCCAGCTCACGACGAATCGTGTCGTGGTAGGGGCGCCAGATCTGCTCCAGATACTGCTTGCGCTCCTCGCCTGTCGGCACCAGCCCGTCCTTGAACAATGGCTCGCCATCGAAGAGTGTGGCCGGGTACAGGCCAGTAGTGGCGCCGACGTAAAGTGGTTTGTCGTCATCCGGCCGGTTCAGGTCGATGACGAAACGCGAATACTCCGCGGCTACGACACTGGCGCCCATCTCGCGGGCAAAGTCATACAGCCGCGGAATATGCCAGTCGGTGTCCGGCAGGCTGCGCGCCTGCTCGACCAGGCCGTCTCGAACAGCCGGCGACAGTTTCAGGCCGGCGTGGGGCATGCTGATCAGCAGCGGCAGGCGCCCCTGGTGAAAACTCAGTACCTTGTCCATCGTGCCTCACTCAATTGGAAATTTCGTGGCCCTTGCGCACTACGCGCTTGGGCAGGTCGCCGCCCAGCCAATAGGCCAGGTCGGCGGGGCGTTCGATCTGCCAGGCGACGAAGTCGGCAACCTTGCCCACTTCCAGCGAGCCATGGCTGTCGCCCAGGCCCAGCGCCGTTGCAGCGTGCACGGTGACACCGGCCAGTGCCTCTTCCGGCGTCATGCGGAAACATGTGCAGCCCATGTTCAGCATCAGCCGAAGCGACAACCCTGGCGAGGTGCCGGGATTGAGGTCGCTGGCCAGGGCGATCTTCACACCGTGGCGGCGCAGGGCGTCCATCGGCGGCAGCTGGGTTTCGCGCAGGAAGTAGAACGCGCCCGGCAGCAGCACGGCGACCGTGCCGGCTTTTGCCATGGCAATGGCGTCTTCCTCGGTCATGAACTCCAGGTGGTCGGCCGACAGCGCCTGGTAGCGCGCCGCCAGGCTGGAACCGTGCAGCGACGACAACTGTTCGGCGTGCAGCTTGACCGGCAGGCCCAGTTCGCGCGCCTTGATGAACAGCCGCTCGACCTGGGCCGGGGAGAACGCCAGGTGTTCGCAGAAGGCATCCACTGCGTCCACCAGGCCTTCGGCGGCCAGGGCCGGCAGCATTTCATCGCAGATGTGCGCGATGTAGTCATCAGCCCGGCCGACGTATTCCGGCGGCAAGGCATGGGCTGCCAGACAGGTGGCGCGCACCGCCAGAGGCAACTCGTCGGCCAGGCGCCGGGCCACACGCAGCATCTTGCGCTCGTTGGCCAGGTCCAGGCCGTAGCCGGACTTGATCTCGATGGTGGTCACGCCATCGCGCATCAGCGCCTGGACCCGTTGGCGGGCACTTGTGAACAGCTCGTCCTCGCTGGCCGCGCGGGTGGCCCGCACGGTGCTGGCGATGCCACCGCCCTGTGCGGCGATTTCGGCATAGCTCACGCCCTGCAGGCGCTGCTCGAACTCGCCGCTGCGGTTGCCACCGAACACCGCGTGGGTGTGGCAGTCGATCAGCCCGGGGGTAACCCAGGCGCCGCCCAGGTCCACCGTACGTTCGGCCTCGACCGACGCCAGCTCGACGCGCGGGCCGATCCACTCGATCAGCCCGGCGTTGGTGACAATGGCCGCGTCCTCAATGGCGGAGTAACGGCCCTCGGCCATGGTTGCCACATGGCAGTGCTGCCAGACGGTTCTCATACATCGACTCCTTTACTTAGCGGTGCAGCTCGGCCGGTTCCGCTACTGGCTTGCCCTGCCCTGCGCGCGGCTTGCACCACAGCAGGTAGGACGCCACCAGGAACACCACCCAGACCACGCCGACGAGCAGTGCCGCCTGGGTATCCGGGAAGTAACCGAGCACGCCAAAGATGAACACCATGAACGCAATGGCCATGGCTGGGCCGTATGGCCAGAATGGTACCGGGAACTGCAGCTGGGCCACTTGTTCACGGCTCATGCTGCGGCGCATGGCCACCTGGGTGAGCAGGATCATCAGCCACACCCAGACGGTAGCGAAGGTGGCGATCGAGGCGATCAGCAGGAACACGTTCTCCGGGATCAGGTAGTTGAGCAGCACGCCGATCAGCAGCGCAGCACCCATCACCACAACGGTCATCCACGGCACGCCGTGCTTCGACAGCTTGCTGAAGCCGCGCGGTGCGTGGCCTTGCTGGGCCAGGCCGTACATCATGCGGCCGGCGCCGAAGATGTCGCTGTTGATGGCCGAGATCGCGGCAGAAATCACCACGATGTTCAGCACCGCGGCGGCAGAGCCGATGCCCAGGTTACTGAAGATTTGCACGAACGGGCTGCCCTGGCTGCCAATCTGCGGCCATGGGAACAGGCACATCAGCACGAACAGGGTGAGCACGTAGAACAGCAGGATGCGCAGCGGCACGGCGTTGATCGCCTTGGGGATGACCCGCTGCGGGTCCTTGGCCTCACCGGCGGTCACGCCGATGATCTCGATGCCGCCGAACGCGAACATCACCACGGCAAAGGAAGCGATCAGGCCACCCACGCCATTGGGCATGAAGCCGCCGTGGTCGAACAGGTTGTTGACACCCACGGCCTGCCCGGTGCCTACCTGGCTGAAGCCGAAGGCCATGATGCCGAGGCCGGCCAGGATCATCGCCACGATGGCGCCGACCTTGAGCAGCGACAGCCAGAATTCCATTTCGCCGAAGACCTTGACGTTGCACAGGTTGAGGCCGCCGATCAGGAAGACGATGCCCAGCACCCAGATCCAGCGGGCCACTTCCGGGAACCAGAAGCCCATGTAGATACCGAAGGCGGTGACGTCGGCGATGGCGACGATGACCATCTCGAAGGCGTAGGTCCAGCCGAGGATGAAGCCGGCCATGGGGCCGAGGTAGGTGCTGGCGTAGTGGCCGAACGAGCCGGCGACCGGGTTGTGCACAGCCATTTCGCCGAGGGCGCGCATGACCATGAACACGGCGGCGCCGCCGATCAGGTAGGCCAGCAGCACGGCCGGGCCGGCCATCTGGATGGCCGAGGCGGAGCCGTAGAACAGGCCGGTGCCGATGGCGGAACCGAGGGCCATGAAGCGGATGTGGCGGGCACTTAGCCCGCGTTTTAGACCTTGAGCTTGTTGCATGTCACGTCCTTAAATTGTTTTTGTGGTCGTGAGATCGAGGGGGGCTGCCTTGCAGCCCAATCGCCGGCAAGCCAGCTCCCACAGAGATGGTGTGTCGCATCTCCATCTGTGGGAGCCGGCTTGCCGGCGATGGGCCGCACAGCGGCCCCTGGGAGCATTACAGGCTTGGCAGCACACCAGCCGGCAGCAGGCCGGTCAGGCGCCCCTTGGCCAACAGTTCCACGGCCTTCTCGATGTCGGGCGCGAAGAAGCGGTCACGGTCGTAGTGCGGCACTTCGCTGCGCAGCGCCTGGCGCGCCTGCTCCAGCTTGGCCGAGGTCTTCAGGCCCTTGCGCAGGTCCAGGCCCTGGCAGGCGCCCAGCCATTCGATGGCCAGCACGCCGCGGGTGTTTTCAGCCATTTCCCACAGGCGCTTGCCGGCAGCCGGGGCCATCGACACGTGGTCTTCCTGGTTGGCCGAGGTCGGCAGGCTGTCGACACTGTGCGGGTGCGACAGGGCCTTGTTCTCGCTGGCCAGGGCAGCAGCGGTGACCTGGGCGATCATGAAGCCCGAGTTGACCCCACCGTTTTCCACCAGGAACGGCGGCAGCTGGGACATGTGCTTGTCCATCATCAGCGAGATACGGCGCTCGCTGAGCGAACCGATTTCAGCGATGGCCAGGGCGATGTTGTCGGCGGCCATGGCCACCGGCTCGGCGTGGAAGTTACCGCCGGAAATCACGTCACCTTCGGCAGCGAACACGAGCGGGTTGTCCGACACGGCGTTGGCTTCGATGCCCAGTACCTCGGCGGCCTGGCGCAGCTGGGTCAGGCAGGCGCCCATGACCTGAGGCTGGCAGCGCAGCGAGTACGGGTCCTGGACCTTGTCGCAGTTCTTGTGCGACAGCGACACTTCGCTGGAGTCGCCCAGCAGGTCACGGAAGCAGGCAGCAGTGTCGATCTGGCCGCGCTGGCCACGCACTTCGTGAATGCGCGCATCGAATGGCGAGCGCGAGCCCAGTGCGGCTTCGACGCTCAGGCCGCCGCAGGCGATGGCAGCGGCGTACAGGTCTTCGCCCTGGAACAGGCCACGCAGGGCATAGGCGGTGGACGCCTGGGTGCCGTTGAGCAGGGCCAAACCCTCCTTGGCGGCCAGGGTCAGCGGCTCGAGGCCGGCCACGGCCAGGGCTTCGGTGGCTGGCAGCCACTGGCCCTTGTAGCGGGCCTTGCCTTCACCCAGCAGCACCAGCGACATGTGCGCCAGCGGGGCGAGGTCGCCGGAAGCGCCCACCGAACCCTTCAGCGGGATGTGCGGATAGACTTCGGCGTTGACCAGGGCGATCAGCGCGTCGATGACTTTGCGACGGATGCCGGAGAAGCCACGGCTGAGGCTGTTGATCTTCAGCACCATGATCAGCCGCACCAGGTCGTCATCCAGCGGCGCGCCGACACCGGCGGCGTGGGACAGCACCAGCGAACGCTGCAGGTTTTCCAGGTCGTGGCTGGCGATGCGGGTCGAGGCCAGCAGGCCGAAACCGGTGTTGATGCCGTAGGCGGTACGGTCTTCGGCGATGATCTGCTCGACGCAGGCAACGCTGGCGTCGATGGCTGGCGCGGCGCTGGCGTCCAGTTGCAAGCGCACGGGCGCCGCATGGATGGAGCGCAGTTGGGCCAGGGTCAGGGTGCCGGGCTTGAGGGTCAATTCGGTCACTTCACTACTCCAATCGCGTGGAGCCGCAGGCCCGTTTGTAAGTGCCTGCGTGCTCCTTCTTGTTGTTCAGTATCACCCCTTGTGGGGTGCGATCCAAAGCGTGGCGATCAGCCAGTGATCATCGGCAGGTCCAGGCCCTGCTCCTTGGCGCAGTCGATGGCGATGTCGTAACCGGCATCGGCATGACGCATCACACCGGTCCCTGGGTCGTTGGTCAGCACGCGAGCGATACGCTCGGCGGCTTCATCGGTACCGTCGCAGACGATGACCATGCCAGAGTGCTGGGAGAAGCCCATGCCCACGCCACCACCGTGGTGCAGCGAAACCCAGGTAGCACCGCCGGCGGTGTTCAGCAGGGCGTTGAGCAGCGGCCAGTCGGAGACAGCGTCGGAACCGTCGCGCATGGCTTCGGTTTCACGGTTGGGGCTGGACACCGAACCGGAGTCCAGGTGGTCACGACCGATCACGATCGGTGCCGACAGCTCGCCGCTGCGTACCATTTCGTTGAACGCCAGGCCCAGCTTGGCGCGCAGGCCCAGACCAACCCAGCAGATACGTGCCGGCAGGCCCTGGAAGCTGATGCGCTCGCGAGCCATGTCCAGCCAGCGGTGCAGGTGGGCGTCGTCGGGGATCAGTTCCTTGACCTTGGCGTCGGTCTTGTAGATGTCTTCGGCATCACCGGACAGCGCCGCCCAGCGGAACGGGCCGATGCCACGGCAGAACAGCGGGCGGATGTAGGCCGGCACGAAGCCCGGGAAGTCGAAGGCATTGGCCACGCCTTCTTCCTTGGCCATCTGGCGGATGTTGTTGCCATAGTCGAAGGTCGGGACACCCTGCTTCTGGAAATCGAGCATGGCTTGCACGTGCACGGCCATCGACTGCTTGGCGGCCTTGACCACTGCAGCCGGTTCGGTCTGTGCGCGGTCGCGGTACTGTTCCCAGGTCCAGCCGGCTGGCAGGTAACCGTTCAGCGGGTCGTGGGCGCTGGTCTGGTCGGTGACCATGTCCGGGCGCACGCCACGCTTGACCAGCTCTGGCAGGATTTCGGCAGCGTTGCCGTGCAGGGCGATGGAGATGGCCTTGCCTTCGGCGGTGTACTTGGCAATGCGTGCCAGGGCGTCGTCGAGGTCAGTGGCCTGCTCGTCGACGTAGCGGGTTTCCAGACGGAAGTCGATGCGGCTCTGCTGGCATTCGATGTTCAGCGAGCAGGCACCGGCCAGGGTGGCGGCCAGTGGCTGGGCGCCGCCCATGCCGCCCAGGCCGGCGGTCAGTACCCACTTGCCTTTCAGGCTGCCGCCGTAATGCTGGCGACCGGCTTCGACGAAGGTTTCGTAGGTGCCCTGGACGATGCCCTGGCTGCCGATGTAGATCCAGCTGCCGGCGGTCATCTGGCCGTACATGGCCAGGCCCTTGGCGTCCAGTTCGTTGAAGTGTTCCCAGTTGGCCCAGTGCGGCACCAGGTTGGAGTTGGCAATCAGTACGCGCGGGGCGTTGCTGTGGGTCTTGAACACGCCGACCGGCTTGCCCGACTGCACCAGCAGGGTTTCGTCGTCTTCCAGGCGGGTCAGGGTCTCGACGATCTTGTCGTAGCACGCCCAGTTACGGGCAGCGCGGCCGATACCGCCGTACACCACCAGTTCCTTCGGGTTTTCCGCGACCTGTGGATCGAGGTTGTTCATCAGCATGCGCAGTGGCGCTTCGGTCAGCCAGCTTTTGGCAGTCAGCTTGTTGCCACGTGGGGCACGGATTTCAACGTCACGGTATTTGTTGTTGTCGGTCACGGGAAAGGTCCTCTGCGGTCGTCCGCGGGCGGGTATGTCGTGGTAGATATACAAACACACCTTTACTTGTATGTACAAGCATGGACAACCAAAATAATTGGACCTTTCCGCTGAATGGCAAAAGAAATGGGGCCGCTGCGCGGCCCTTCGCGGGCTTGCCCGCTCCCACAGAGAGCTCCACTGCCTTCAAGGCGTGCGCTGTACCTGTGGGAGCGGGCAAGCCCGCGAAGGGCTGCGCAGCAGCCCCCGGCTATTTCAACGTGAAACGAGTTCGATCAGGCAGAACCGCCCCTGCACATCCAACCCCAACAACTGGTCATTGCCCTCCAGCCGCAAGCAGTCATACAACCCCAACCGCTGCGTCTCACGCCCGGCAATACCCACCTCGACCTGGCTGCTGGCAGCGAACAGCAACACCGTCGACGCCGAACTGTACAAACGGCTGGTGCCATCGAACCACTGCAACCGCGCCCGGTAGCGCTGCGGTGCATATATCAGGTTGAAATCACGGATCGCCCCGCCCAGCAGCTTGCAGCTGACCTGGCTCTCGCCGCTGAAGGCAAAGGCATCGAACGGCAGCAACGGCCGGCTGGCCTGGCCGTCCACCAGCAAGCGCATGCCGTCGCCCTGCAACACGGTGATGATTCGCTGGTAGCCGGCGAAGGTGGAAAAGCCACCGGACTCCTCGATATCGGCAATCGACAAGCGCCAGCCAAAGCCGTCCAGGCCTTCGCCACTGTCGCGGGTAATCTCTTCGGTGAAACCGCCACCGTTCTTCCACGGCATGCGCGGGTAGCCCTGCGCACGCAACAACTGCAGCTGACTCATTTACTGAAACGTCCTTCCAGGCGATGACGGGAACCGGGGTGGATCAGCCGCGCGGCAGTCACCGGCTGGCGGCCGGACCAGGTGCGACGGCGGATCAGCAGGCAGGGCTCGCCCCTCTCGATCTGCAACAGGCGGCATTCTTCCGGCTCGGCCAGGATTGCCTCTACCACGTGCTCACCCTCGGTCAGCGGCGCCACCTGCGACAGGTAGGCGTATGGCGTCTGCCGGGTGAAGTCCTGCTTGAGGTAGTCGGGGGCAATCGCCGCATTGACGTAGCGGTCCTCGATCTGCACCGGCACGCCGTTCTCGAAATGCACGATCAGCGAGTGGAACACTCGCTGGCCTTCGCGCATATCCAGGGCCAGGGCCCGCTCGGAACCGGCCGTTTCCTCGGTGAGGGTGATCACCTGGCAGCTATGCTGGTGGCCACGCGCGGCAATTTCGTCGGCAATGTTGTTGACCTCGAACAGCGCCGAACGCCCCTTGGGCTCGGCCACGAAGGTACCGACCCCTTGCATGCGCACCAGCAGGCCTTCGGCAGTGAGCTCGCGCAGGGCGCGGTTGATGGTCATGCGGCTGAAGCCCAGCTCACTGACCAGTTCGCTCTCCGAGGGTACCCGGTGATGCGGTGGCCAGCTGCCGTTGTCGATCTGCTGGATGATCATCTGTTTGACCCGGGCGTAAAGCGGAGCCGGGCCCTCGCCCATCTGGGCAACCAGCGCGGAGACAGGAGGTGTCGGCACGGCGTTGGATCCTTGTGCAAATGGAATGAGCGGTAGCTTGCCGCAGTTTACCCGGCAGGCAAACGCCTGTATATGTATATACAAGTTAACAATAACAGGATTTTCACCGATGTCCGCCTACTTCGCCGAACGCGCCCTGCTACCCACGGGCTGGGCCAGCCATGTCCGCATTGAGGTCACCAGTGATGGCCATGTGGCCCGCATCGAACCGGGCGCCTCGGCCGAAGGCGCCGAGCGGCTGGCCGGCCCGCTGCTGCCCGGCATGCCCAACCTGCACTCGCATGCCTTCCAGCGCGCCATGGCAGGGCTGGCGGAAGTCGCCGGCAACCCCAACGACAGTTTCTGGACCTGGCGCGACCTGATGTACCGCCTGGTCGGCCAGATCAGTCCAGAGCAGCTGCAGGTCATCGCCCGCCAGCTGTACATCGAAATGCTCAAGGCCGGCTATACCTCGGTCGCCGAGTTCCACTACGTGCACCATGACCAGGCCGGCAGGGCCTACGCCGACCCGGCCGAACTGTCCCGCCGCATCAGCGCGGCTGCAGCCGACAGCGGCATTGACCTGACCTTGCTGCCGGTGCTGTACAGCCACGCAGGCTTCGGCGGCCAAGCCCCGAATGACGGGCAACGGCGCTTCATAAATTCCACTGAACAGTACCTGCAACTGCAAGCGCAGCTGGCCCCGCTGCTGGCCGCGCAACCCGCGCAGCAACTGGGTCTGTGCTTCCATTCGCTGCGCGCGGTGACGCCCGGGCAGATCGCCGAAGTGCTGGCAGCCAGCGACAAACAGTGCCCGGTGCATATCCATATCGCCGAGCAGCAGAAGGAAGTCGACGACTGCCTGGCCTGGAGCGGCCTGCGCCCGTTGCAGTGGCTGTACGAGCACGTGGATGTGGACCCGCGCTGGTGCCTGGTGCACGCAACCCACGCAGAGCCGGATGAAGTCACCGCAATGGCCCGCAGCGGCGCGGTAGCCGGGCTTTGCCTGACCACCGAGGCCAACCTGGGCGACGGGATTTTCCCGGCAGTGGACTACCTGGCGCAGGGTGGGCGCATGGGCATTGGTTCGGACAGCCATGTATCGCTGAGCGTGGTGGAGGAACTGCGCTGGCTGGAATATGGCCAGCGACTGCGCGACCAGCGGCGTAACCGCCTGTATCGCGGCGACCAGCCGATGGTCGGGCGCACGCTGTATGACGCTGCCCTGGCGGGCGGTGCGCAGGCGCTGGGGCAGGCGGTCGGGGAACTGGCCGTGGGCAAGCGCGCCGACTGGCTGGTGCTCGATGGGCAGGACCCTTACATAGCCATGGCCGATGGGGATGCGATTCTCAACCGCTGGCTGTTTGCCGGCGGCGATCGCCAGGTGCGGGATGTGATGGTGAATGGGCAATGGGTGGTGCGCCAGGGGCGGCATGCGCAGGAAGAGCAAAGCGCGCTGGCGTTTGCCGAGGTGTTGCGACAGCTGTTGGGGTGAGTTTATTGGGGCCGCTTTGCGGCCCATCGCGACACAAGGCCGCTCCTACAGGAATGTGCGTTCCCCTGTAGGAGCGGCCTTGTGTCGCGATGGGCTGCAAAGCAGCCCCCAGAAATTCAGTGCATCTTGACGATCTGCTGGTCCGACGCGCGCCAGATCAGCCGGCTGGTGTCATAACCCTGCTGCCGGGCCTTGGACATCAGGTTCTCGCGCTCCCAGGCTGGTAGCGTCGGCGTACGCGACAGTAGCCACAAGTGCTTGCGGTCCGGGCTGCCGACCACCGCCGTGCGATAGCGATCATCCACATACAGGATCCAGTACTCGCCCCTCGCCACCCCTGGCACCAGCTTGGTGAACCAGTTGTCGAACTCGACCCACAACTTGTCGGTGTGCCCTGGCTCCTGGATGTTCGCATGCCCCTCGGCGCGCAGCCATTCGTCACCCATGGTGCGGCAGCGGTTGAGCACGCCGAGGCTACCATCGAGCCTGAGGTTGTAGTGCGCTTCGGACTGCTCACAGCCGGTCTGGTAGCGCATTGGCAGGCGCGCCAGTTCGTACCACTTGCCCTGGTAGCGCTTGAGGTCGATGTTGCCCGCGGTTTTCGGCGCCAGCGGGTCGTGCACGGAGCCGGCACAACCGCCCAGCAGCAACGCCAGGCATACCCCCATCAGCAGATAAACGCGCCTCATTTGAGACCCTGCCCTGAATACATGAGCACCTTGTCAGCCGCGTACTGCACACTGATGAAGCTCTTCTCGTCCCCCCAGGTGCAGCTGCTCATGCCCAGCGCGCCAGAGCACTCGGTCGGCGTGCCGAGCAGCTGCTCGACCTCGGCCTTGTTCATACCGGCCTTGATCTTGGAATAGTTTTCCTGATTGATCTTGCTGCAGGCAGTCAGAACGACGCACAGCGACAACAGGGCGAGGGAACGCAACGACATGAAGGACACTCCTGGAGAGGGGATACAGGCGAGTGGCCTGCAGTGACCTTCGACGGTAAAAACCCTCCCAGGTTCCCTGCTCCCCCTCCTCTACCCCTACACCATTGGTCGGATGGCCACTACTGTGCGATTAATCACAAAGAATTACCCCGCACAAACAAAAAGGCCGCCCCTACGTACTGTAGGAGCAGCCTTGTGCTGCGAAAGGGCCGGTGAGGCCAACAGGGATGCATGGGCAGCGAGGGACACTTCGCAGCACAAGGCTGCTCCTACAAGGATCCCGCCAACCCTGGAATCAGAACCTGGACCCAGGCTCCAGCAAAAAGTCCATCTCTTCGCTGGTACTCGGCCGCTCCAGCACCAGGTTGCGGTGCGGGAAGCGCCCGAAACGGGCAATTACCCGCTGGTGCTGCTCGGCATAGTCGAGGAAGCCTTCGAACAACCGGCGGTTGGCTTCGGGCTGCTCGTCCAGCAGCACCTGGTAGCGCTCGACGCACAGGTTCTGCCAGTCCAGCACTTCGGCATGTTCCAGTACCAGCAGCACGAACACCCGCTGTATCGGCAGCAGCTGGTAATCCCAGTTCTTCTGCAAACCCTGCATCGCCACCACCTGAGCACGCCGGTCGCCCTCGAAGGCACGCGGCGTGTCGCGGTAGATCATGCGCGGCAGCTGGTCCAGCAGGATCAGCAGGCCCAGCCAGCCCTGCGGGCTTTGCTGCCACTCGTCGAGCCCACCCGCCAGGGCATGCTCGACCAGATCGCCAAACAGCGCATGGGCGTCGGCGTCATGATGCTTGCCGAACCACAGCGTGCTCTTCTCGTCAGCCACGGCCTGGGGACTGGTGCCCCAACCGAACCACCACTCCAGCAACGGCTGCCAAGGTGCGAGCATGACTTACTCCTTGTGGTAGGCGGTGACGCGCTCTACCTCTTCCTTCGAGCCGAGAATTACCGACACACGCTGGTGCAGGCTTTCTGGCTGGATGTCGAGGATGCGATCGTAACCGTTGGTGGAGGCGCCGCCGGCCTGTTCGATGATGAAGGACATCGGGTTGGCTTCGTACATCAGGCGCAGCTTGCCCGGCTTGCTCGGTTCGCGGGCGTCACGTGGGTACATGAACAGGCCGCCACGGGTCAGGATGCGGTGTACGTCGGCCACCATCGAGGCGATCCAGCGCATGTTGTAGTTTTTCTTCAGCGGGCCGGTCTCGCCTGCCAGCAGTTCCCCCACGTAACGCTGAACCGGGGCTTCCCAGTGGCGCTGGTTGGACATGTTGATGGCGAATTCTGCGGTAGTTTCCGGCACGCGGATGTTTTCGTGGGTGAGGACGAAGCTGCCCAGTTCGCGGTCCAGGGTGAAGCCCTTGACGCCGTTGCCCAGGGTCAGGATCAGCATGGTCTGCGGGCCGTAGATGGCGTAACCGGCGGCAACCTGCTGTGTGCCTGGTTGCAGGAAGGCTTTTTCGTTCAGGGTTTCGTTCTGGCTCAGGTATTCGTTAGGGCAACGCAGTACCGAGAAGATAGTGCCGACCGAAACGTTGACGTCGATGTTGGACGAGCCATCCAGCGGGTCGAATACCAGCAGGTAGGCGCCTTTCGGGTACTTGCCCGGGATCTGGTAGGCGTTGTCCATTTCTTCGGAAGCCATGCCGGCCAGGTGGCCGCCCCACTCGTTGGCTTCCAGCAGGATATCGTTGGAAATCACGTCCAGTTTCTTCTGGACTTCGCCCTGCACGTTTTCAGTGCCCATGCTGCCCAGCACGCCACCGAGGGCGCCTTTGGAAACGTGATGGCTGATTTCCTTGCACGCACGCGCCACCACTTCGATCAGGAAGCGCAGATCGGCAGGGGTATTGTTGCTGCGGGTCTGCTCAATCAGATAGCGACTAAGGGTAACGCGGGACATGTA
This sequence comes from Pseudomonas sp. 13159349, assembly GCF_013305685.1. NCBI lineage: Bacteria > Pseudomonadati > Pseudomonadota > Gammaproteobacteria > Pseudomonadales > Pseudomonadaceae > Pseudomonas > Pseudomonas sp. 13159349. Next base: position 5,541,642 of record NZ_CP045553.1, read on the forward strand.
TGGCTCCGAAAGGATTGGGGATAAAAACCCCCGCAGTTTACAGGGAGAGTTGCGGGCTAGCGAGTGATGAGACTCGCCACGGCTCTCAGACGGCACAATAGGTTGGTAGTTCAGCGCGCGCCAGGCCGGTGGTCTGGTTGTGGGCCCATTCGCGGGTACGCCCGCGAAGAGGCCGGCACAGGCTTACCTTAATCCAGAGCCTTCCAGATCTCGCTGGCATATTCCCGAATGGTCCGGTCCGAGGAGAACCAGCCCATCCGCGCGGTATTCAGCACCGCCATGCGCCACCATTCCTGCGGCGTGTGCCACAGCTCCTCGACCCGTCGCTGGGCATCCCAGTAGGCATCGAAATCGGCACACACCAGGAAACGGTCATGAGCTACCAGCCCGTCGATCAGCGCGCTGTAGCGCGACGGGTCGTCCGGTGAGAACACCCCGCTGCGAACAGCCTGCAACACATCGTTCAGGCGGCTGGACGTGGCAATCGCCGCACTGGCGCCAAAGTCACCGTCGCGCCGCCTGGCCTCCACCTGCTGCGCAGTAAGGCCGAATATGAACATGTTTTCGGTACCCACCTGCTCGCTCATCTCGACGTTGGCACCATCCAGGGTGCCGATGGTCAGGGCACCGTTCAGGCCGAACTTCATGTTGCTGGTGCCGGACGCTTCGTAACCGGCGGTGGAGATCTGCTCGGAAAGGTCCGCCGCCGGGATGATGCTTTCAGCCAGACTGACGTTGTAGTTGGGCAGGAACACCACCTTCAGCAGGCCGCGCACGGTGGGGTCGTTGTTCACCACCCGGGCGATGTCGTTGGCCAGCTTGATGATCAGCTTAGCCTGGTGATAGCTGGCCGCGGCCTTGCCGGCGAAGATCTTCACCCGCGGCACCCAGTCGGTACCGGGGTCGTTGCGCATGGCCTGGTACAACGCCACGGTGTGCAGCAGGTTGAGCAACTGGCGCTTGTATTCGTGGATGCGCTTGACCTGCACGTCGAACAACGCCTCGGGGTTCACCGTAACGCCCAGGCGGTCCTGGATGATGCTGGCCAGGGCACGCTTGCTGTGCAGGCGCTGCGCGGCGAACTGCTTGCGGAAACCGCTCTTGTCGGCGAACGGTACCAGATTGGCCAGGCGTCCTTCGGGGTCGTCCAGCAGATCAGGGCCCAGCGCCTCGATCAGCATCGCGGTCAGCTGCGGGTTGGACTGGTACAGCCAGCGGCGGAAGGTAATGCCGTTAGTCTTGTTGTTGATCCGTTGCGGGTAGAGCTTGTGCAGCTCGGCGAACACCGTGCTTTTCATCAGCTTGCTGTGCAGCGCCGACACACCGTTGACGCTGTGCGAGCCGAGGAACGCCAGGTTGCCCATGCGCACCCGGCGGCCATTGTCTTCCTCGATCAACGACACAGCCCGCAACACGTCGAAGTCGTGCAGGCCTTTCGCCCGCAGCGCGTCGATGTGGTAGGCGTTGATCAGGTAGATGATCTGCATGTGCCGCGGCAGCATGCGTTCCATCAGCGCAACGGGCCAGGTTTCCAGGGCTTCGGGCAGCAAGGTGTGGTTGGTGTAGGCCAGGGTGCCGACGGTCAACTCCCAGGCGGTATCCCAAGGGATCTCATGCTGGTCGACCAGCAGGCGCATCAGCTCGGCCACGGCGATCGACGGGTGGGTGTCGTTGAGCTGGATGGCCGCCGCATCCGGCAGGTTGAGCAGGTTGTCGTGCATGTTCAGATGGCGGCGCAGCAGGTCCTGCAACGAAGCCGAGACGAAGAAGTATTCCTGGCGCAGGCGCAGTTCCTGGCCCGCCTCGGTGCTGTCGGCCGGGTACAGCACCCGCGAAATGCTTTCGGCCCGTGCCACCTCGGCCACCGCGCCCAGGTGGTCGCCGGCATTGAAGCGTTCCAGGTGCAGCTCTTCCAGCGCCCGCGCACGCCACAGGCGCAGGGTATTGACGCTGGCCCCGCGCCAACCGACCACCGGGGTATCGTAGGCCACCGCCCGCACGGTCTCGCCCGGCCACCACACCTGACGCTGCTGGCCGTGGGTGTCGTGCACCGTTTCGACGCTGCCGCCAAAGCTGATGGGGTAGATCACCTCGGCGCGCTCGAACTCCCAGGGGTTGCCGAAGTCGAGCCAGTTCTCGGTCTGCTCCTGCTGCCAGCCATCGACCATGGCCTGACGGAACAGCCCGTGCTCATAGCGGATGCCATAACCGTGAGCAGCGATGCCCAGGGTCGACATGCTCTCCATGAAGCACGCTGCCAGGCGACCCAGGCCACCGTTGCCCAGCGCGGCATCGGGCTCGAGCAGGCGAATGCGCTCCAGGTCCACGTTCAGCCCTTCCAATGCGTCGCGGGCAATGTCGAGCAGGCCCAGGTTGCTCAGGCTGTCATACAGCAGCCGGCCGATGAGGAATTCGAGAGAAAGGTAATAGACCCGCTTCTGGCTGCGGCGATACGCCTGGCGGGTGTGGTCCATCCAGTGATCGACCATGTGATCGCGCGCGGCCAGGGCGATGGCCTCGAACCAGTCGTGGTCGAAGGCGTGCTCTGGGTCCTTGCCAACCGCGTAGGTCAGCTTGTCCAGTACAGCGGCGCGAAATTCGGCCACCTCGGCGTCACGAGCTTTGGGTTCCTGGGACATGCGGCATCCTCGGGCAAGTTGACGAAAACGGAGGGAGACTGTTGAGCCTAGACCCTTCGACAGGGAGTGACAGTTAGCGTTCGCAGTTTTCATGCCCACTTTGCGATTCCGGCAAAAGGTTGTTCATAAATTGAACAATTCCGGTATGATCGCGCGCCCCAAGACCGTGATACACCCCATAAAGATGAAAACGACCCTGATCGCCGCAGCCGAAGTCGACCGCCTGGAGACCTGGCAGCGCTACACCAGCAACATGTGCCATGGCTGCCATTCGACCTGCTGCACCCTGCCGGTGGAGGTGAAGATCAAGGATCTGATCCGTATCGGCGTGGTCGACGAGTTCGAGAAAGACGAACCGCCGAAGAACATCGCCAAGCGCCTGCAGAAGGACGGCATCATCGAACGCTTCAACCAGAAGTCGGGGATCTTCACCCTGACCCGGATGAGCAATGATGACTGCCTGTATCTGGATCGTAAAAGCCGGCTGTGCACCATTTATGACAAGCGGCCGGATACCTGCCGCAACCACCCCAAGGTCGGGCCGCGGCCAGGTTATTGTGCTTACAAGCCAAAGGTGGCCTCGCGCTAGGTCAACCTTTCATCTCCCACCTGCAGGGAAGCTTCTGCACGAACCACCCTGGTCCATCGGCGGATGTTCAGGATAGGTGCGCGGCAGCACACTGACCGAGCTGGTTGCGATGAAGCCGTCAGCAAATTTCGCCTCGACGAACTGCGCCTGCCAGCCTGCCGCCGGTGCCGTGCGTTGCAGGGTAAACTGCTGCACAGGCGCGAGTGTCTCGGCCTGGTAGCGCACCCCACAGGCATAGCGGAAGTCACGGTCCTGGCTGTTGCTCGCCGTCCAGACCTTAACCGCCACTGGCGGCTCGGAGAATTCGACGGTCATCTGCCCGCCTTGCCCGTTCGGCGACACCTGCACGCTTGGCAGAGGGGCCCCATCGCGCAAGCGCGACACCGCAGGTACCAAGGTACTGACTACCGCTTGACGCACCCCGCCATGGTCGGAGTTCGGCAATACCCTGAGGCTGGTCTGGCCCGGCAGGCGCTGCTGATAATCGGTGACCGGGTCAGGGACGAAGAAATCGTCACCACTGGCGGACACCAGGTACTTGGGAATGGCCAGACGCTGCCTTTTCTCGTTCAGGTACTGCATCGGGTCCATCATCGCCATCAGCCGCTCGAATGCCGGGGTGCCCAGCTGTTGCAGGACACCAGCCTGCTGGTAGGAACCCAGCGCCAAGGGCCAGTGACCACCATAACGCTTGCGCAATCCGGCCAGCATGTCCGAAGTATCCGCGACGTCGATCACACTGGGCACGATGGCCATCACCCGCTCATCGGCCAATGCCGTGAGCCATGCGCTCCAGCCGCGCTTGGAGGCACCCGTGATAATGAAGCGGTCCACCGTGAGCCCTTGCCCTGCCAGCTCTTGCTCGGCCAGATCCATCGCCCGGCTTGCCGCCGCGGCCATCGGCACGTGCAGTGGCAATTCCGGCGCGGCGCCGCGAAGCGCATGAGCCCAGGTATGGGCCACGGCGTCATCCTCGCGCAAGGGCTTCTCGTTATCGTTGAAGGTCACGTACTGATTGGGCACATCGCTGATCATGACCACGGCCATCCGTGCCTTGAGGGCGACCTCGCGCAATGCCTCGCGGGTATAGTCCGGGGTTTGCGCCGGTCCGAACCGTACACCGTTGTTCACCACCAGCAAGGCTTTGCCGGGCACGGCATTGTGCGGGATATGCAGCTCGACATCATGCTCCCAGCGGCGCGGCTCAACCACCGGCGCTGGTTCCCAAACCTGCGAAACCATCTGCAAGCGACGGAACGCATACCCAGGCTCGGAGGCTTGCTCGAGCAATACGGCTTCCAAGGGTGCCTGACGCACCTTGCCAATATGGCACTGGACAACATCCTGCGGACGCAGGCTGGCACAATCCTGCATGGTGCAAGCCTGCAAGCCTGCCATCAGGCAGGGGATGGCCAGCGCTAAACGGTAATTCATGTGCATGCTTCCGGCTTCGAGAAAGCACTTCACGCTAGGCATCACAACAAGCGCGCACAAGTCGCAAAAGGCCGTGAAGGATGCAACCTACATCAGCTTGAGATATCACCTACAAAAAACCTGCGTCATACAAACAAAAACGCCCCCGGCGATGCGTGCGAGGGCGTTTTGACTCGAACGAGCAAAATGGGAATAGCTCTATTTCTATATCAACCCTGCCGAGCAAGGTCGCGCAGATGAAGTACAACCATAACGATCGCGGCTATGGCGGTCACTATTGATGCCAAGGTACCCAACACGACCGTGGACATTATCGATTCATTGTTCCAAACCACGACCTGTTGATTGAGACGATCGTCGTAGAGTATTTGCCCGTCCAACGTGGCGAGTTCACGCACGGTGCTACCATCATCCCCACGTTCCACTGTAAGAATAACCTTCGCATTGATACGAAGCCCCGATGCCTCATACAACTTCCGGTAAGTATAAACACGTTTACCCTCCCGCCTTCCATCAAGCTTATATGCTACGCCAAAATGTACTAGCGAACGGTTATGCTCCCAAACGTCTGGATAACCGGATACTCGCCCCTCGATAACTAGTAGCCTAGACAAATCAGGGGCCTTATATACTTCCAGCTGACTGAAATAAAGCGCAACACCTGCAAGCATCGTAATCACGACAATCGCAAGCAATTGAGCTCGCTTTAAAGGAGGGGACACTCTGAGCAACTTTATGAATCCAGAAAATGACTGCACACGCCCCTCCTGCTATTTTAAATAGGAAAATCACCTAAAAATCTTTAATGATACCTATCAACTCCACCTACGCCCCCGCCAGGCGGGATGATCTCTATAGGACCTATATCAATATTCCACCTGGGGAGTTCCGGCAATGGGAATACCATAGGCCCGCCACCGAAGTCCGGCTCAATATAGCCACCCCCGCCGCCGCCAGATATTCCGTACAGGTGAGAAAGGTCGCTTCCAAGCAGCACGCCTTGCGTATCCGGGTTCCACTGGGTTACCGCAACTCGGCCCGCATAGATTGCGCTGATTTGGGCGAGCGATGCAAGGGCCAAGTCCGGCGCTACCCAGTAATCAGGGTAGGTGGCATTTGTATTTGCAACGAAATGTTTTTGCACTACAGGTGCGATAAAAGAATGATACAAATTTGTTGCCGCATCGGAATTGAGTATCCCCAAGGCATTAGCCCCAACGCCCACAGCAGTGAAAATAACTGCGGGAGTGCCAGCCCCAGCAAGCAAGCTTATACTGCCGACAATCCCCGCAACATTTCCAACCAGGCTCAGGACATCACCTTTTTCAAATTTCTGGTCGGTCTTGTACTGAGCAGTAATTTTTAGAAATACTGTAGTCGCAGCAAGCGTATTCACCTTGATATTGAGGAAGGGTGTAAAACCCGCAGTCAGCTTTACTATTGACGTGATCCCGGCGACTGCAGCTCCGGTTTGGGCACTCTGATTCACTAGAACGAACCCTGACTTGTCGCTATTGTACTGATCCGTCAGGGAAGTAGCTGCCGCACCCACCGCTACCGGTTTTTCAACGTAGCCCAAGATAATCTCAAGTGTTTTGATCATCTTTCGCTACTCCCTGATCAATGTCTTGAAGGCGATGCTCATACGCAGCCGATTACAACTCACACCAGGCGCCCGAGCACCATGCGGCACTTCCCCATTGAAGATTACAACCCGCCTCGGCTTAGGCTGTACCGACAGCACAATACTTTCTTTGTCAGCGTCGTAGAATACAAGCTCACCACCCCAGCAGGTGGCCCAGTACTCGCTGCAAAACAGCATTACAGTTTTCCCTGGCGCCTCGGCTGTATTGTCACGATGAATAGGACCATCCTGGCTGCTTGTTTGACCATTGGCGTATACCCCTAACAGGGTCGCCGAAGGCATATGCGCAGCCTTGATACGTGTCCAGATATTCGCCAGAAAAGCCCAGTCCAGTCGCTCTCGTAGTTCTTGCTCACAGTCTTCCAATTCATTTCTGCGAGTACCGGCGATAAAACTGTGCCAACATGGACGATCAAGGGGAGCATAAGGATAGGGCCAGCCATAACGCCAGAGCGAGCCAGTTAGGAGCCTCAATATTTTCGTGTGCTCTTCGTCCGTTATTCCATCATCAATCACACAGATATTTTTACAAGCAGTCAAACCTACCATTACTTCAATCTCCTGATCTCAACATAGCGATTGGAGACTGAAAGTTAAAACACCTATAGATATTCTCACACAGGGAAACAGCCGCTCAGCCGGTGACCTTTACCATAGCCTTGATGTGATAAAAGATTTAGTCGCCATACCGAGCTCCCATTTTCTTTACCTCAAACAAACTTTTTTCAGACTGACACCAACCTGAAGTCCTGTCTGCCCCAAGCATTTACCATCGATAAAGGCACGTGTGCGTGAGAGACCGCAGGCAGCCACTGCCCTTGGCTTCACTCAGAATTGGACATAAAAAAACGCCCCCGGCCTTTCGACCGGGGGCGTTTTCGTTTCAGCTCAAGCTAGACGATCAAGCCTTGGCTTTCTTGGCAGCGCGGGTACGCTCGCCTTCGTCCAGGATCTTCTTGCGCAGGCGGATCGACTTCGGAGTCACTTCGCACAGCTCGTCGTCCTGGATGAATTCCAGGGCCTGTTCCAGGGTGTGGCGAACCGGCGGCACCAGGGCGATGACTTCGTCTTTGCCCGAAGCACGCATGTTGTCGAGCTTCTTGCCTTTGGTCGGGTTCACGCCCAGGTCGTTGTCACGGCTGTTCAGGCCGATGATCTGACCGTTGTAGATGTCCTGGCCGTGCTCGATGAACAGCTTGCCGCGAGCCTGCAGGGTTTCCAGCGAGTAGGTCAGCGCCTTGCCGGTCTCGATCGAAACCAGTACACCGTTCAGACGACCGGACATCTGGCCGGCTTTCATGGTGTCGTAGCGATCGAAGATCGAGGTCAGGATGCCGGCACCGTTGGTCAGAGTCAGGAACTGGTTACGGAAACCGATCAGACCACGAGCAGGTACGTTGTACTCCAGACGTACACGGCCTTTGCCATCCGGCGCCATGTTGGTCAGGTCGCCCTTACGCAGGCCCATTTCTTCCATGACCTTGCCCTGGGATTCTTCAGGGATGTCGATGGTGACGTTCTCGAACGGCTCCTGCTTCACGCCGTTGACTTCGCGGATGATCACTTCAGGGCGGCCTACAGCCATCTCGAAGCCTTCACGACGCATGGTTTCGATCAGAACCGACAGGTGCAGCTCACCACGGCCGGAAACCTTGAACTTGTCAGCCGAGTCGCCTTCTTCAACGCGCAGTGCAACGTTGTACAGCAGCTCTTTGTCCAGACGTTCCTTGATGTTACGGCTGGTGACGAACTTGCCTTCCTTGCCGCAGAACGGCGAGTCGTTGACCTGGAAGGTCATCGAAACGGTCGGCTCGTCAACGGTCAGTGGCTTCATCGCCTCGACGTGGTTCATGTCGCACAGGGTGTCGGAGATGAACAGCTCGTCGAAACCGCTGATGCAGACGATGTCGCCAGCCTGGGCTTCTTCAACGTCGACGCGGTGCAGGCCGTGGTGGCCCATCAGCTTGAGGATACGGCCGTTACGCTTCTTGCCTTCGGTGTCGATGGCAACAACCGGGGTGTTCGGCTTGATACGACCACGGGCGATACGGCCAACGCCGATAACACCGAGGAAGCTGTTGTAGTCCAGAGCGGAGATCTGCATCTGGAACGGGCCATCGACGTCAACGTTCGGCGCCGGTACGTTGTCGACGATCGACTGGTACAGCGGGGTCATGTCTTCGGCCATGTCGGTGTGGTCCAGACCGGCGATGCCGTTCAGGGCCGAAGCGTAGACAACCTGGAAGTCCAGCTGATCATCGGTGGCACCGAGGTTGTCGAACAGGTCAAAGATCTGGTCCAGAACCCAGTCAGGACGCGCGCCCGGGCGGTCAACCTTGTTGATCACGACGATCGGCTTCAGGCCAGCTTCGAAAGCCTTCTTGGTCACGAAGCGGGTTTGCGGCATCGGGCCGTCCTGGGCATCGACCAGCAGCAGCACGGAGTCGACCATCGACATTACACGCTCAACCTCGCCACCGAAGTCGGCGTGGCCGGGGGTGTCGACGATGTTGATGTGGTAGCCGTTCCAGTTGATGGCGGTGTTTTTCGCCAGGATGGTAATGCCGCGCTCTTTTTCCTGGTCGTTGGAGTCCATCACGCGCTCGTCGTTGAGCTCGTTACGCTCCAGGGTGCCGGACTGGCGCAGGAGTTTGTCGACCAGGGTGGTTTTACCATGGTCAACGTGGGCGATGATGGCGATGTTACGCAGATTTTCGATCACAACTGTATCTCGATCAGAGGATTCGGTTGCCGCCAGTGTAGGCGGCGAATATGTATGGTTTGAGGCTCAGCGGGCCCGGTGGTCGGGAGGGCGATGGCGGATGCTGCCGCCATACAGCCCTGGCGTCTTATGCCGGACGATAAACACGCACATTGGCATGTCCCTCACTGAGCAGGTGGTGTGCGTGCAGACGGCTCATCACACCTTTGTCGCAATACAGCAAGTACTGGCGGTTGGCATCCAGCTGCTTGAACTTGCTGTTGATGGCATAGAACGGCATGGCCTGGACTTCGATACCGTCCAGCACCAGAGGTTCGTCTTCCTGGGCATCGGGGTGACGAATGTCGATAACGATCTGGCCGGGCAGCGCCTCGGTCACTTCCTCAATTTCGATGTCCTTGCCCAGTTCGTCGATCACATGGTCGATGGAGATCAACCGGGCGCGTTCCAGGGCGCGCTCCAGCACGGCCATGTCGAACTGCTTCTCTTCATGCTCCATGCGGTGGCGCTTGGCGTGAGTGGTCGGGTTTACCGAGATCACGCCGCAGTATTCTGGCATGTGCTTGGCGAAGTCGGCAGTGCCGATCGCGTAGGCCTGGTCGATGATGTCCTGCTTGTGGCTGGCCAGCAGGGGGCGCAGCACCAGCTTGTCGGTGGCCGAGTCGATGATCGACAGGTTCGGCAAGGTCTGGCTGGACACCTGGGAAATCGCTTCGCCGGTGACCAGGGCATCGATCTCCAGGCGGTCGGCCATGTGCGCGGCACCACGCAGCATCATGCGTTTGAGGGTCACGCCCATGTAGCTGTTGTCGACCTTGTTCAGAATCTCGCCGACCACTTCCTCGAACGGCACGCTGATGAACAGCACGCGCTGGCTGCTGCCGAACTTCTTCCACAGGTAGTGAGCCACTTCCATCACGCCCAGCTCGTGGGCACGGCCACCGAGGTTGAAGAAGCAGAAGTGGGTCATCAGGCCGCGGCGCATCATCTGATAAGCCGCCACGGTCGAGTCGAAGCCACCGGACATCAGTACCAGTGTCTGCTCCAGGGCGCCCAGCGGGTAGCCGCCGATGCCCTGGTGCTGGTTATGGATCACGTACAGGCGCTGGTCGCGGATTTCGATGCGCACCAGCACTTCCGGGTTCTTCAGCTCGATGCCGGCGGCGCCGCACTGCTGGCGCAGCTGGCTGCCGACGTAACGGTCGACGTCCATAGAGGTGAAGTCGTGGTGACCACCGCGCTTGCAGCGCACGGCGAAGTGCTTGCCGGCCAGCAGGTGGCCGAAGTGCTGCTTGCACTTGGCGACGATGTCATCGAAGTCGCCGAGCGGGTATTCCTCTACCTGCAGGAAGTGGGTGATACCCGGGGTGCAGGTGAGGCGCTCGATCATCTCGCGCTGGACCTTTTCGTCTTCGACGCGGGTGACCACTTCGAGATTGTCCCAGACACCATCGACCACGAGCTCAGGATCGAGGTCCTTGAGCACGTTGCGGATGTTCTTGCCGAGCTGGCGGATGAAGCGCTTGCGCACCGGCCGGCTCTTGATGGTGATTTCTGGGAAGACTTTGACGATAAGTTTCATTGGTTAACAGCGCGCGCAGGGCCTGCCGAAAATGAGGGGCGCGAATTATAGCGGAAATTGCTCAGGATTTGACCAACTTTTGTACAGAAGGTCGGATTTATATTGCCTGCACCGGCCTCATCGCCGGCAAGCCAGCTCCCACAGGCTATCCACAGTTCTCAAGACCTGCGCCCTACCTGTGGGAGCTGGTTGCCGGCGATGAGGCCCTCAAAGAAAGCACACAACTCAAGCAATGCACACTATTGGTGCACCGCTACCAAAATTCGCATCTTAAGAGTGCACTTCTCCCCAGCAACCCACCCCCAGATGCCCGCAAACGCCCCCTTTTATCCCGCCCTCGCCATTTTCGGGCACTGGCATGCAATTTGCTCCCTTGTGAGGCAGGTAAGCTTGGCCGACTATCCGCGCCCGGCAACACCCTTTTTCCAGGGCAGCGGCCCACCGCGCTCTAGACCATCCGGAGGACAACATGTCGAAGTCGGTTCAACTCATCAAAGATCATGACGTCAAGTGGATTGATCTGCGTTTCACGGACACCAAAGGCACTCAGCACCACGTGACCATGCCGGCGCGTGATGCACTGGAAGACGACTTCTTCGAAGTCGGCAAGATGTTCGACGGTTCCTCCATCGCTGGCTGGAAAGGCATCGAAGCCTCCGACATGATCCTGATGCCGGTCGACGAAACTGCCGTACTGGACCCGTTCACCGAAGAGCCGACCCTGATCATCACCTGCGACATCGTCGACCCGTCGAGCATGCAGGGCTACGATCGTGACCCTCGCGCCATCGCCAAGCGCGCCGAAGAGTACCTGAAGAGCACCGGCATCGGTGACACCGTATTCGCAGGCCCGGAGCCAGAGTTCTTCATTTTCGACGAAGTGAAGTTCCAGTCGGACATCTCCGGCTCGATGTTCAAGATCTTCTCCGAGCAAGGCTCGTGGATGACCGGCGCTGACGTGGAAGGCGGCAACAAAGGCCACCGTCCAGGCGTGAAGGGCGGCTACTTCCCGGTTCCGCCGTTCGACCACGACCACGAAATCCGTACTGCCATGTGCAACGCACTGGAAGAAATGGGCCAGACCGTCGAAGTTCACCACCACGAAGTGGCGACTGCCGGCCAGAACGAAATCGGCGTCAAGTTCAACACCCTGGTGAAGAAGGCTGACGAAGTACAGGCGCTGAAGTACGTCGTGCACAACGTTGCCGACGCCTACGGCCGCACCGCTACCTTCATGCCGAAGCCACTGTACGGCGACAACGGCTCGGGCATGCACGTGCACATGTCGATCTGGAAAGACGGCAAGAACACCTTCTCGGGTGAAGGCTATGCCGGCCTGTCCGACACCGCCCTGTACTTCATCGGCGGTATCATCAAGCACGGTAAGGCCCTGAACGGCTTCACCAACCCGTCGACCAACTCCTACAAGCGTCTGGTCCCAGGCTTCGAAGCCCCGGTAATGCTGGCCTACTCGGCTCGCAACCGTTCCGCCTCGATCCGTATTCCTTACGTCGGCAGCCCGAAAGCCCGCCGTATCGAAGCTCGCTTCCCGGACCCATCGGCCAACCCATACCTGGCCTTCGCGGCCCTGCTGATGGCCGGCCTGGACGGTATCCAGAACAAGATCCACCCAGGCGATGCTGCCGACAAGAACCTGTACGACCTGCCGCCTGAAGAGGCCAAGGACATTCCGCAGGTTTGCGGCAGCCTGAAGGAAGCTCTGGAAGAGCTGGACAAGGGCCGTGCGTTCCTGACCAAGGGCGGCGTGTTCTCCGACGACTTCATCGATGCCTTCATCGAGCTGAAGAGCGAAGAAGAAATCAAGGTCCGCACCTTCGTTCACCCGCTGGAATACGAGCTGTACTACAGCTGCTGATCTGATCGGCGCCTCGCGCCGATGACATGATCACGAACGGCCTCCTTCGGGAGGCCGTTTTCGTTTCCGTGGCTGCGTCCTCGATTTCATACAGAACCGGCAGATGCCGCTGACATTTCGCCGCCCCCCTCAGCACGCAGGGTAGGCGTCCCTTCAGTCAAAGGACATCACGCCATGCGCAAACTTCTACCTGCAATGATTACCGTATCCGCCCTCCTCACCGGCTGCGCCAGCAATGGCACCGCGCCAGGCCAGGCAACGTCACAGGTGCTTCACCGCGCCACCGGCAGTTGGGACGGTACTCCCTATCTCGATTACCCCGAAGGACGACCAGTGCTGTCGCTTGTGAAAGTCAGCATTCCCGCCCACACCACCCTTGGCTGGCACTGTCACCAGGCGCTCAATCTAGGCTATCTGACCGAGGGACGACTCGAGGTGGAAACCCGCGACGGCAAGCGGACAAGCCTGGTTGCAGGCCAGACGCTGGCCGAACTTCAAGGGGAAGTGCACCGCGGGCACACCACTGGGCAGCCCGCCACTGTCATGGTGTTCCACGCAAGCAATGAAGACCTTGCGTTTTCAACGCCAGAAGCCGAATGCCCGCCAACTGTGCGATAAACCCTGAAACCACCTATGCTCCATATTGGTGCGCGCTGTGGACTAACGCCCCCGAATGCACCCCAAAAGCGATCACATGAACCGTTTAATCAGTTCATTCTGGTGCGAATTTTCCCGTTTCCAGGGCTTTATCGGCAAATTCCGCTTCTTTTCGGAGCCTTGGTTTGGTTCTTGCATTTTTTGCCCAAAGACTGGAATCAGCGGATCCACCGCGCGCCCGACCATGGCCGCGCCCATGCCCGACACGCGCCAAAAGAGGTCGACGACGCCCTATGACCATCAGCGATGCCCAGCACCGTCTACTTCTGGACAACCTGACCACCGCCACGCTGCTGCTCAACGCCGAGCTGCGCCTGGAGTACATGAACCCGGCCGCGGAAATGCTTCTGGCAGTGAGTGGCCAGCGCAGCCATGGGCAGTTCATCAGCGAGCTGTTCACCGAGTCGACCGAAGCGCTCAGCTCGCTGCGCCAGGCGGTCGAGCAGGCGCATCCGTTCACCAAGCGCGAAGCGCAGCTCACCTCGCTGACCGGGCAGACCATCACCGTCGACTACGCGGTTACGCCGATCCTGCACCAGGGCCAGACCCTGCTGCTGCTCGAGGTGCACCCGCGCGACCGGCTGCTGCGCATCACCAAGGAAGAGGCCCAGCTGAGCAAGCAGGAAACCACAAAGATGCTGGTACGCGGCCTGGCCCATGAAATCAAGAACCCCCTCGGCGGCATTCGCGGCGCAGCTCAGCTGCTGGCTCGCGAGCTGCCTGAAGAAGGCCTGCGCGACTACACCGACGTGATCATCGAGGAAGCCGATCGCCTGCGTAACCTGGTCGACCGCATGCTCGGCTCGAACAAGCTGCCGTCGCTGGCCATGACCAACATCCACGAAGTGCTTGAGCGGGTCTGCAGCCTGGTCGAGGCCGAAAGCCAGGGTTGCATCACTTTGGTGCGCGATTATGACCCCAGCCTGCCTGACGTATTGGTCGACCGCGAGCAGATGATCCAGGCCGTGCTCAACATCGTGCGCAATGCCATGCAGGCGATCAGTTCGCAGAACGAACTGCGCCTGGGCCGCATCACCCTGCGCAGCCGTGCCCTGCGCCAGTTCACCATCGGCCATGTGCGCCATCGCCTTGTGGCGAGGGTGGAGATCATCGACAACGGCCCGGGCATCCCGCCGGAACTGCAGGACACCCTTTTCTATCCCATGGTCAGCGGTCGCCCGGACGGTACCGGGCTGGGCCTGGCCATTACCCAGAACATCATCAGCCAGCACCAGGGCCTGATCGAGTGTGAAAGCCATGCAGGCCACACCGCATTCTCGATCTACCTGCCCCTGGAACAAGGAGCCACCGCCTCATGAGCCGAAGTGAAACCGTATGGATCGTCGACGATGATCGCTCCATCCGCTGGGTCCTGGAAAAAGCCCTGCAACAGGAAGGCATGACCACCCAGAGCTTCGATAGCGCCGATGGCGTCATGGGCCGCCTGGCACGCCAGCAACCTGACGTGATCATTTCCGACATCCGCATGCCGGGCACCAGCGGCCTCGACCTGCTGGCACAGATCCGTGAGCAGCACCCGCGCCTGCCGGTCATCATCATGACCGCCCACTCCGACCTGGACAGCGCCGTTGCGTCGTACCAGGGCGGTGCATTCGAGTACCTGCCCAAGCCATTCGATGTGGACGAGGCGGTCTCGCTGGTCAAGCGCGCCAACCAGCACGCCCAGGAGCAACAAGGGCTGGATGTGCCGCAGAGTCTGGCGCGCACCCCGGAAATCATCGGTGAAGCACCGGCAATGCAGGAGGTGTTCCGCGCCATCGGCCGCCTCAGCCACTCCAACATCACCGTGCTGATCAACGGTGAGTCCGGTACCGGCAAGGAGCTGGTGGCCCACGCCCTGCACCGCCACAGCCCGCGTGCGGCCTCACCGTTCATCGCCCTGAACATGGCGGCCATCCCCAAGGACCTGATGGAGTCCGAGCTGTTCGGCCATGAAAAGGGCGCCTTCACCGGCGCCGCCAACCTGCGCCGAGGGCGCTTCGAGCAGGCCGACGGCGGCACCCTGTTCCTCGACGAGATCGGCGACATGCCCGCCGACACACAGACCCGCCTGCTGCGAGTGCTGGCCGATGGCGAGTTCTATCGCGTGGGCGGCCACGTACCGGTCAAGGTCGATGTGCGCATCATCGCCGCCACTCACCAGAACCTGGAGTCGCTGGTGCAGGCCGGCAAGTTCCGCGAGGACTTGTTCCACCGCCTGAACGTGATCCGCATCCACATTCCGCGGCTGGCCGACCGCCGCGAAGATATCCCTGCCCTCGCCCGCCACTTCCTCGCCCGCGCCGCCCAGGAACTGGCGGTCGAGCCGAAGATCCTCAAGCCGGAAACCGAGGAATTCATTCGCAATCTGCCGTGGCCGGGCAACGTACGGCAGATGGAGAACACCTGCCGCTGGATCACCGTGATGGCCTCCAGCCGCGAAGTGCTGATCGGCGACCTGCCGCCGGAGCTGCTGAACCTGCCACAGGACGCCGCACCGGTAACCAACTGGGAGCAGGCCCTGCGCCAGTGGGCCGACCAGGCGTTGGCGCGTGGGCAGACCAGCCTGCTGGACAGCGCAGTGCCGAGCTTCGAGCGGATCATGATCGAGACAGCCCTCAAGCACACGGCTGGCCGTCGGCGCGATGCGGCACTGTTGCTGGGTTGGGGACGCAACACCCTGACGCGCAAGATCAAGGAACTGGGGATGAATGTGGCGGGGGGCGATGATGAGGAAGGTGACGAGCACTGAGTTCCAGGTAAACCCATAGTTCTCTGGGGCTGCTGCGCAGCCCATCGCGACACAAGGCCGCTCCTACAGGAGAATGCGATCCCCTGTAGGAGCGGCCTTGTGTCGCGATGGGCCGCAAAGCGGCCCCAAACATTTCAGCCCTTCGATGCACCGATCCTGTGCCCGATGCACCTCACTAAGGCACAAATCCCCTCAAAAAACGGCCAATTCACCCTGAAAGCCCAGATTCACGGGCTTTTCAAAACTGGCACGCCCCCTGCAATAAACAATACATATCCAGTTTCGGGGGCCCTGGTACAGGCAGGCCGGGTGAACCCCTCTTTTATTCGCAACATCGCCAGTTTTGGGGACCTCGGTACAGGCAGGCCGGGCCATCCCCCCTTTATACGCAGTACCCCTTTCGGGGACCCTGGTACAGGCAGGCCGGGATATCCCCTCTTTTATTCGTGCAGTTTCACCTGCAACCGCCAGCGCCCAGCGTCCTCTGCACCGGCCCACTCGCCGTGCAGGGGGCGCGCAGCCACCACCGTCAGCAACAGCCCTTCCTTGCTATTCTGCACCCGCCAACTCACAGGCTTGCCCTGCAGGCTCAGTTGCCCTTGCCGGGCCTTGCCTTGGGCCTGGAACAACAGTGCTACCGTACCGTCCACATTCTCGCCATGCAGCTGAGGCTCTTCGTTGAACCACAGCTCCAGGCCATCCTGCACCACCTCCACCTGCTGCAACTCGCGCTCGTCGGGTGTAGTCAGGCGGCCGATCATCAGCCCTACCATCAAGCCGACGATCGCCAGCGACAGCATCACCCGCGGGAACGCCTTCGAACGCACGTCCGGTTCGGGGGTAGAATGCCCGTCATCTTCACGCTTGGAGCCGTGCATGTTTCACGTCATCCTTTTTCAACCAGAAATTCCGCCGAATACCGGCAACATCATTCGCCTCTGCGCCAACAGCGGCTGCGACCTGCACCTGATCGAGCCCATCAGCTTCGAACTGGACGACAAGCGCCTGCGGCGCGCGGGGCTGGATTACCACGAGTATGCCACGCTCAAGCGCCACGAGAGCCTGGCCGGATGCCTGGAAAGCCTGGGCAACCCACGGCTGTTCGCCTTCACCACCAAGGGCTCGCACCCGTTCCACGAAGTGGCTTACCAGCCGGGTGATGCCTTCCTGTTCGGGCCAGAAAGCCGCGGCCTGCCGGCCGAAGTACTGGACAGCCTGCCGGCCGAACAACGCCTGCGCCTGCCCATGCGGCCCGGGTGCCGCAGCCTGAATCTGTCCAATACCGTGGCTGTGACGGTGTATGAGGCGTGGCGGCAGAATGGGTTTGCCGGCAGTTGATGCGCTGCCCGCACTGACTCTATCGCCGGCAAGGCAGCTCCCGCAGGGACCGCACCACCCTTGAAACCTGTGCAGTACCTGTGGGAGCTGGCTTGCCGGCGATAGGGCCGGAACAGGCCAACAAAAAAGGCGACCGAAGTCGCCCTTTTTCAAACGCAGCTATTACTGCACTGTCGGCGCTTCGCCGGCTTCCTGCATGCGCTGCATTTCTTGCGCGTACAGGGCGTCGAAGTTGACCGGCGACAGCATCAGGGCCGGGAACGAACCGCGGGTCACCAGGCTGTCCAGGGTCTCGCGGGCGTACGGGAACAGGATGTTCGGGCAGAACGCACCCAGGGTGTGGCTCATCGAAGCCGCGTCCAGATTCTTGATCAGGAAGATACCGGCCTGCTGCACTTCAGCGATGAAGGCCACTTCGTCACCGTTCTTGACGGTAACCGACAGGGTCAGCACCACCTCGTGGAAGTCGCCTTCCAGGGCTTTCTGCTTGGTGTTCAGGTCCAGGGCAACGCTCGGCTCCCAGGTCTGGCGGAAGATCTGCGGGCTTTTCGGGGCTTCGAACGACAGGTCGCGTACATAGATGCGCTGCATGGAGAACTGAGGGCTGTTGTCTTCTGCAGCAGCGCCGTTGGTCTGTTGGTCAGTCATGGCAGATCCTTATCCTAATGTTTTTGAATGCAGTGCAAATCAGGCCGCCAGCAGCGCGTCGAGCTTGCCGGCGCGCTCCAGGGCATAAAGGTCATCGCATCCACCGACGTGGGTGCTGCCGATCCAGATCTGCGGCACAGATGTACGGCCGGCCTTCTGGCTCATCTCGGCACGAACCTGTGGCTTGCCGTCGACCTTGATTTCCTCGAAGGCCACGCCCTTGCTCTCGAGCAGGTACTTGGCGCGCATGCAGTAGGGGCAGTAGTCGCTGGAATAGACGATGACGGGCTTCATATCACTTCACCAGGGGCAGGTTATCGGCTTTCCAGCTGGAAACGCCACCGCTCAGTTTGGCGGCGTTGTAACCAGCCTTGAGCAGCTCGCGGCAGATGGTGCCGGACTGCTGGCCCATCGAGTCGACGACGATCAGGGTCTTCTCTTTGTGCTTGTCCAGCTCGCTCATGCGGTTGACCAGCTTGTCCTGCGGGATGTTCACCGCACCGACGATGTGACCGGCGGAGTATTCCTTGGTCGGGCGAATGTCGATGACCAGGGCTTTCTCGGCATTGACCAGGGCAGTCAGCTGGCCGTTGCTCAGGCTCTGGCCGCCGCGACGGATTTCGTTGACCAGCAGCGCGACCAGCAAAACAACGAAGATCGCCACCAGGATGTAGTGGTTTGTCGCAAATTGAATCAGGTTAGCAACCATCTGGGGTGTTCCACGCGATTGAAAATGCCGGCCAGTATACACAGGCCCTTATTGCCACCAAAGCCCGACGGGCCGGCCGGAAAGGTACCTTCATGTTGCCACATTGGCCACGCTGGTCAGGGAACAGGACGAATATTCGCCGCCGGTGGCGCATTTGCCCTAAAATGCGTGTCTTTATCATCTTTGAACAACCGTGAGTTTGATTGATGACGAGTACGCCCAAACCCCTGGTCCTGATCATCCTGGATGGCTTCGGCCACAGCGAAAGCCCCGAATACAACGCCATCTATGCCGCCAACACACCGGTCTATGACCGCCTGCGCGCCAGCCAGCCGCATGGCCTCATTTCCGGCTCAGGCATGGATGTCGGCCTGCCGGACGGGCAGATGGGCAACTCCGAAGTCGGTCACATGAACCTCGGTGCCGGCCGCGTGGTGTATCAGGATTTCACCCGGGTGACCAAAGCCATCCGCGACGGCGAGTTCTTCGAGAACCCGGTACTGACCGGCGCCGTGGACAAGGCAGCCAGTGCCGGCAAGGCTGTGCACATTCTCGGCCTGCTGTCCGATGGCGGCGTACACAGCCACCAGGACCACCTGGTAGCCATGGCCGAACTGGCCGCGCAGCGCGGCGCGCAGAAGATCTACCTGCACGCCTTCCTCGATGGCCGCGACACGCCGCCACGCAGCGCGCAGTCGTCCATCGAATTGCTCGACGCCACCTTCGCCAAGCTGGGCAAGGGCCGCATCGCCAGCCTGATCGGCCGCTATTACGCCATGGACCGTGACAACCGCTGGGACCGTGTCAGCGCCGCCTACAACCTGATCGTCGACAGCGCTGCCGAATACACCGCCGACACCGCCTTGGCCGGCCTGGAAGCGGCCTACGCCCGCGACGAGAGCGACGAGTTCGTCAAGGCCACGCGCATTGGTGAAGCAGTCAAGGTCGAAGACGGCGACGCGGTGATCTTCATGAACTTCCGCGCCGACCGCGCCCGCGAACTGTCGCGCGTGTTCGTCGAAGCCGACTTCAACGAATTTCCGCGTGCCCGCCTGCCAAAACTGGCCGCCTACATCGGCCTGACCCAGTACTCGGCAAAAATCCCGGCCCCCGCCGCCTTCGCCCCGGCCAGCCTGAACAACGTGCTGGGCGAGTACCTGGCGAAGAACGGCAAGACCCAGCTGCGCATCGCCGAGACCGAGAAGTATGCCCATGTCACCTTCTTCTTCTCCGGCGGCCGTGAAGAGCCTTTCGAAGGCGAAGAGCGCATTCTGATCCCGTCGCCGAAGGTCGCCACCTACGACCTGCAGCCGGAAATGAGCGCACCGGAAGTTACCGACCGCATCGTCGAGGCTATCGAGCAACAGCGTTATGACGTGATCGTGGTCAACTACGCCAACGGCGACATGGTCGGCCATACCGGCGTGTTCGAGGCTGCGGTGAAAGCCGTCGAGGCCTTGGATGGCTGCGTCGGGCGCATCGTCGAAGCTCTGGACAAGGTCGGCGGCGAAGCGCTGATCACCGCCGACCATGGCAACGTCGAGCAAATGGAAGACGAGTGCACCGGCCAGGCGCACACCGCGCATACCACCGAGCCGGTACCGTTCATCTATGTGGGCAAGCGCAACGTCAAGGTGCGTGACGGCGGCGTGCTGGCCGATGTGGCGCCGACCATGCTGAAGCTGCTGGGGCTGGAAAAGCCGGTGGAAATGACTGGTACCTCGATTCTGGTCGATGCCTGATTCGGTGCCAAAGGGGGCCGCTTTGCGGCCCCAATAACACATGAATTCCAGACAAACGCCCCTCTGCACCCGCAGCGAGGCGTTTTTTTTGCCCGCCCGCGCGGGCATACTAGGCCAGTCTCCATCCTTGGTACGCCAAACCCCATGCTTCGCGCCCTGATCCTCCTAGCCCTGTCTTGCCTGCTCAGCCCGGCCTTTGCCGATGAGCGGGCGCAGACCCAGCAGCAACTGGACGCCACCCGCCAGGACATTGCCGAGCTCAAGAAGACGCTGGGCAAGCTCCAGGAAGAAAAGGCCGGTGTGCAAAAGGACCTCAAAGCCACCGAGACCGATATCGGCAACCTCGAAAAGCAGGTGGAGGCCCTGCAGCAAGAACTAAAAAAGACCGAGGGCGAGCTGGAGCGCCTTGATACCGAGAAAAAAAAACTCCAGAGCGCCCGCGTTGAACAACAGCGACTGATCGCCATCCAGGCCCGTTCGGCCTACCAGAACGGCCGCGAGGAATACCTAAAGCTGCTGCTCAACCAGCAGAACCCCGAGAAGTTTGCCCGCACCCTCACCTACTACGACTACCTGAGCAAGGCGCGCCTGGAGCAACTGCGCACCTTCAACGAGACCCTGCGCCAGCTGGCCAACGTCGAACAGGAAATCGCTACCCAGCAGCAACAGCTGCTGGCCCAGCGCGCCGACCTCGACAGCCGCCGCCAGGCCCTGGAAACCGAGCGTGGCAAGCGCCAGCAGGTGCTGGCCAAGCTCAACAGCGACATGAAGGACCGCGACCAGAAGCTGCAATCGCGCGAGCAGGATCAGGCCGACCTGTACAAGGTACTCAAGACCATCGAGGAAACCCTCGCCCGCCAGGCCCGCGAGGCCGAAGAAGCGCGCAAGAAGGCCTTGCTGGCCCAGCAGGAAGCGGAAAAGCGCCGCCAGCAGGAAGCCCTCGCTGCCGCTGCCGCTCGCGAACAGGCCCGCGAACCGGTGGAGCCACCGAAAAAGGCCCGCACCACCCTGGGCCCGCTGGTTTCCAGCGACGGCGCGAACTACGGCGGCGCATTTTCTGCCGCACGGGGAAAACTTCCCTGGCCAGTCAATGGTCGATTGCTGGCACGTTTCGGTGATGCCCGCGGCAGCGATGCCCGTGCCAAGTGGGACGGGGTGATGATCAGCGCCAACCCGGGCACTCAGGTACGTGCCGTGCACGGCGGGCGCGTGGTGTTCGCCGACTGGTTGCGCGGTGCCGGGCTTCTGGTCATTCTCGACCATGGCAACGGTTACCTGAGCCTGTACGGCCATAACCAGAGCCTGCTCAAGAGCGCCGGTGATATCGTCAAGGCCGGCGAGGCCATTTCCACCGTTGGCGACAGCGGCGGCCAGGACGCTGCCGGCTTGTACTTCGCCATCCGCCAGCAGGGCCGGCCTACCGACCCTTCGCAGTGGTGCCGGGGCTAGTCAAATTTCTACGGGGTAGCCCACGGGCTGCGCCGATGCTCCCCAGGGAGCGCTTACAGGATCAGGAGTTCGTTCGACATGCTGCACTCGCCTCGTCTCACCCAGCTGGCCCTGTCCATCGCCCTGGCGGTCGGCGCGCCCCTGGCCACTGCCGCGGAGCCGGCCAAGCCGGCCGCAGTACCGGCCACCGAGGTGACCGCCAAGGCGCCACTGCCGCTTGAAGAGCTGCGCACCTTCGCCGAGGTCATGGACCGCATCAAGGCGGCCTATGTGGAGCCGGTGGATGACAAGACCCTGCTGGAAAATGCCATCAAGGGCATGCTCAGCAACCTCGACCCGCACTCGGCCTACCTCGGCCCAGAGGACTTCCAGGAGCTGCAGGAAAGCACCAGCGGCGAGTTCGGCGGGCTGGGCATCGAAGTAGGCCAGGAAGACGGCTTCATCAAGGTGGTCTCGCCGATCGACGACACCCCGGCATCGCGTGCCGGCGTGCAGGCCGGCGACCTGATCGTCAAGATCAACGGCGCCCCGACCCGTGGCCAGACCATGACCGAAGCGGTCGACAAGATGCGTGGCAAGGTGGGCGAGAAAATCACCCTGACCTTGGTGCGTGACGGCGGCACCCCCTTCGACGTGACCCTGGCCCGCGCGGTCATCCAGGTCAAGAGCGTGAAGAGCCAGCTGCTGGAGAACGACTACGGCTACATCCGCATTACCCAGTTCCAGGTCAAGACCGGCGACGAAGTAGGCAAGGCCCTGGCCAAACTGCGCAAGGACAACGGCAAGAAGCTGCGCGGCGTGGTGCTGGACCTGCGCAACAACCCGGGCGGCGTGCTGCAGTCGGCGGTGGAAGTGGCCGACCACTTCCTGACCAAGGGCCTGATCGTCTACACCAAGGGCCGCATCGCCAACTCCGAGCTGCGCTTCTCGGCCGACCCGGCCGACGCCAGCGACGGCGTGCCACTGGTGGTGCTGATCAACGGCGGCAGTGCCTCGGCCTCGGAAATTGTCGCCGGCGCCCTGCAAGACCAGAAACGCGCCGTGCTGATGGGCACCGACAGCTTCGGCAAAGGCTCGGTGCAGACCGTGCTGCCACTGGCCAACGACCGTGCCCTGAAGCTCACCACCGCGCTGTACTTCACCCCCAACGGCCGCTCGATCCAGGCCCAGGGCATCGTCCCCGACATCGAAGTGCGCCCGGCCAAGCTCACCGCCGAAGCCGACACCGACAACTTCAAGGAAGCCGACCTGCAGGGCCACCTGGGCAACGGCAACGGCGGTGCCGACCGCCCGACCGGCAGCGGCAAGCGCAAGGAGCGCCCGCAGGATGACGACTTCCAGCTGAGCCAGGCTCTGAGCCTGCTCAAAGGCCTGAACATCACCAAGGGCGACTGATCCACTCCATGCGTTATCTGCTGTGTCTGCTGTTCTGCCTGATGGCAGGGGTCGCGCAAGCGGCGCCGGCCGGCAAGGCCTACATGAGCATCATCATCGACGACCTCGGCCAGAGCAGCGAGCGCGACAGCCGCACCTTGGCCCTGCCAGGTCCGGTGACCATGGCGATCATGCCCGACACCCCGCATGCCACCGACTTTGCCCGCCAGGCGCACAAGGCTGGCAAGACGGTGATCCTGCACATGCCCATGGACCCGGCCACCGGCCCTTACGCCTGGCACCCCGGCACGCCTCTGCCGGAGCTGGCCCGGCGCCTGGACGCCGCCCTGGCGCAGGTGCCGGGCGCAGTCGGCATCAACAACCACATGGGCAGCCGCATGACCGCCGAACCCGAAGCAATGGCGATGCTGATGGCTGACCTGCAACGCAGGCACCTGTTCTTTGTCGACAGCCGCACCAGCGCTGCCACGGTAGCCGCATTCCAGGCTCAGGCCCAGGGCCTGGCACAGGTATCCCGCGATGTATTTCTGGACAACGTACGTACGGTCGAGGCCATCGGCAGCGAATTGCAGCACGGGGTCGAACTGGCTCGCAAACAAGGCTCAGCCGTGCTGATCGGCCACCCTTATCCGCAAACCCTCGAAGTGCTCGAACGCGAACTGCCCCGGCTGAAGCGCCAGGGCGTAGAGCTGATCGGCCTGGAACAGATGATTGCCGAGCGGGGCAATCAGACGATGCCCGCGCATGCCAAGCACCATCCCACCGCCCCCGTTGGCCGACTCAATGGAAAGGAATGATTCCTCGGGCCTGTGCCAGAGTAAGGGCTCCCCTGTGCAATCGCTGTTTCGAGTCTGCAGCGGCCTTGCTACTCAAACGACGCTGGCTCCAGGTCTTGAGGTGACCCACCGTGAAATCCTCTGCAAACGCATCTGGCGAGCTGAAATGAAAGTGCGCAGCCCAGAGGTTCCGCTTGCTCGGTAGACGAACGATCCGGTATTCGTCAAAAGCGCTGCCATCCTGCATGGTGCGCCGTTCCACATATTCGACCTGTATCAGGTGCTTTCCGTGGAGATACTGCAAACCTTCGGCCGACGGATACTTGGTGTCGGTATAGAGCGTGGTCATCTGAAATGTTTTATCCGCCTCCAACTTGTCCAGATCCACTTCCAGCGTCCTGATCAGCTTGTCGTTTCCTCCGGCATCACGCACCACACTGAGTGCCTGATTCAGCTTTTCCAGATGCTGATCGAACAACTGCTTGAGCAACGCCCCTTTGATGTCGTGCTTGACATAGTCCTTGGCCTGCTCCCTGACTGCATCGCTCTCGTCCAGAAGCGCCTGTACCCACATGGGCAGGTCAGTTGGAGCAGCTTCGTCCGCCAATGAAGGGCGCTTGCTTTCACGCTGTCGCCATTCCCCATCCACCAGGTCGAAGGTTGCCAGTACTTCTTCACTGAACGTCTCCCGCACTTCAACGATCTGGCTTTCGTCTATCGTCCTTTCCACCCCGATCATCAACTGCCCAGCAAGGTTGCGCACCACTCGCTGCTCTTCGGTAGACACCTTGTAGGGTCTGCGCTTTTGCGCGACCGTTCCACCCTCCTGCTCCGAGATCGCGGCAACCAGCCGCTGTCCTGCATCTTCCTTCAGTTGCTTTACATGGTTGCGATACCGCTCGAGCATCACGGGTTCGATCAGTTCGCCACCTTCACGGAGAATGCGGGCACTGTTGAGTAATGCGGCAGAGTACTCATCCCATGCCTCTTGCAGGATCACGATGCGGTCGTCTGCCGACAGATTGGCGAAGTCAAGCTCCCCATGAGTCTCTGCGGCATTGCGCAAGGCCATGCTGACCAGTTCGTCCCGGTAGCGGGCGACTGTCTGGAGGCCGCCGGGAGCATTGAGGTGCAAGGCCAGGTCTGCCAGGTTCTGCACCTGATGGAAGCGCATCTGCACGGTCGAAAACGGTCTTTCGTCGATCAGATGCCCCACTGTGCGATGGTCACCAGGGGGGTTGGAAGGTATGACAAGCTCAACCGGTGACTCGGCCAGCAAATTGTCCAGGTGCACTCGTATGGCAAGCATGCGGTCCTGATACTCAGCCACATGCTCCAGCTTGATACGAAACGCAGCATATTGTTCGCCGACTTCAGCCAATGGCTTACCATCAATAGCCCGTTGCAGCGCGGCAAGTTGCGGATAGTCCGTCAGGCTCCAGAGCTCGTTGTAAACGAAGACACAATCGCGAATCAGCTCTGTGCGAGCATTCTCTTCATGCTTGGCAACAGGCTTATCCAACCCATCTTTTTGGCGTTGCCCGGCATATTTGGGTTCCGCCATCGTGATCAACAGCTTTAGCTGTTCGTCTTCCTTGCCAATGGCCTCTTCAAGCAGCGAAACGATTTGCTCACGCTGCTGGGCGATACTTTCCTGCGCATCCATCGCTCGTTGTTCATACTGCGCGGTCAGTGACCGGAGAGCTGTCGTATCGGTACCTGCCGAGGCCGAATTCACATCCTCCTGCGCCTTTGCCTTCAACGCGTCCATTTTGACGAGGCTCTGGTGCAAAGCCATCATCTGCTGACTCGCTGCCTGAACCGTCGACTTCAACTTCGGGATTTCCGCATCCAACTGGACGACGCGGTCGTAAAGTTTCTTGAATCGGACCGATACCGAAGTTCTGGGGCTGGGAGCCCCTCCTGCAAGGCGCAATTTCGTATCCACCCGCCAAGCCCCGTCGACAAATGCCAACCAGGGCCCGTAACCGCCAGTCGCATCGACTACCCGAACTCCCTCAGCCAGCAACTCCACGCTATAGAGGTCACCAGCCATGGCCGCGTAGTAGTTCTTATCGATCTGGTACAGGCCTTCACCATCGCCCGCTGTCAAAGGCTTCAACCCATTGACAGAGACGCTGGAGCGCATGGCTTGCAACCTTTGCCGCTGTTGCGCGGGCAGCCAGTTGAACCCATGCTGGCCGCGCCAGGAAAAGTCCAGCACCTGGCTGCCCAGTTCGCCCAGCGTGCCTTCCGGTTCTTCACGCGCCTCGATAGCTAGTTCGGCAAACGCGCCGTTTTGCCGGTCAGGTCCTTCGAACAGTGAAACATCAGGCAGCCGCCTTGTGGGCACTGTCTCCTGCTTCGGTTGATGGGCATGCAGCAGCGTCATCCCGAGGTTGAGCAACAAGTCGGCCACTGCAGCAGACCGATCGAACTCACCACCCTGCTCCAACGCGGTCAAGTCGTTTTGCAGCGAAGCCAGAAACTGTACCAACCAGGCCACAGACGCGACCGGACCGCGTATCGCCTGAGTCACCACATCGAACAACAGCCAGGCGCCTTCGCACAGGAGCTGCCAGCGGCTCTCGGCGTCAGATACCGATTCCAGCCCTGCCAGCTCGACCAGCAGATCTCGATTGGCCTGGTAGATTTTCTCGTCAACCTTGTTGCGCCACAGCTTCAGGTCGAGCATCGCCGGCTCCGGCTTGGCCGGGAGCGTATAAGGGTCGATACCAATACTCACAATGTGCGGCTCGCTGAAACCACCCTCTGCATATACGTCGCGCGCGGTCGGGTCGATCCAGTCAAGAATGCTCTCTTGGAAGAGAGCCGACTCACGAATATGTGCAAGCAAGGCCTCAAGGCTTGCGTACTCGCGAACCGTGTCCTGTCGATATAGCGGGCGGTACACCAGAACCTTTGCCGGCTCGGCGCAGAACAGCAAGTACATGCCGCGCACAGTGTCTTTCTTGCGCGAATGGCGGCTGCGCCTGAAAGCCAAGGGGATCAGTGACATGCGCGGAACCAAGGGGTCCTGATGACCTGCGCAAAAATCGACCACGCACTGTAAACCCACCTCGGAGACTTTAGCGTCGAGCCTGGCCGAAATGGCGCTGGAAAGAAACGCGCTTCGCCACTCCCTGCCCAAAAGCTCGACGCGCTCGGCACGCATGGCCTGATCATCCAACTGTCCGGCAACATAGGCCGGGTAGCGGCCACCAATGTCTACCTGGGTGACCAATCGCTTCGCTGCATCGGCATTCAGCCACTTCGGAAGCTTGATGCTCTTCTGATGGCGGACCTGCTTGATGTACGCGCCCTTGAGCGAAGCAAGGTTACCAATGGCGAATTCGGTAAGCGACTTGGTGCCCACGAACGCCAGTGGCTCGCCACCGCCGGCTCCAGTCGCAGCGCCACCAGGCACACCCCGGGCGATGTACAGGTCAAGAAGCACCTGATCTGGAGAAATTTCGTCCCCGTGCTCGCTTTTTATCTGCTCGGTCAGTTGCTGCGCGGTATACGCCGTCAATGACTGGATGCCGTCCAGCACCGAAACACCTCCGGCATCCAGTTGGTCGAGGGAGAGTTGCAACAACGCGGCGCGACAGGCAAAGCTGTCCTGCGGGGCGCTGGCCCTGAGCCCCGGCGGGGCTACGGTGGCTGGCGTGTCGTCTTCGTAGCGCACGAACCAGGCCGCCGGGTCGCTCAGCTCGGCAAAACGTTGCTCCAGCGAAGCCACATCCGCCAAGCCACTGAAGCGCATCTGGTCGAAAGCCAGGAACATGGACTCAAGCAACAGCGAAACCTGTTGGGCAAAGACGTTGCCCTCGACCGGCTGACGCGTCCACGACAGGCTTTGGAAGCTGTAGTGCCGCGCCAGTTCGTTGCGCAGCGCGTTACCGAAATCGATCAACGAGGCGAAGCTGCGCGTGATACCGGACGGGGCGCACCAGAGCACCACTTGCCGCTCATCGTAATCGGCAGTGACCAGCAGGTGACTGAGCATCTGGTCGTATTGAATCGACCCACAAGTCAGGCTGGCTTTGACGAAATAGACCGAGGGCTGGGCAGCGCCACCGCGGATCAACCCGCGGATGCAGGCCTGCTCCTGAACATCCAGCCCTTGCAGTGGCAGGCCGCGCAAAAGCGTAGTCTTGAGCAGTAATTGCAGCCACTGGTCACGGCTCACTCCCGCACTGCCCTTGTCACTCCAGTACTTGAGCTGTGCCTCGCAGAACAGCCGTGGCAACCGTTGCACCAGTTCGTCGAGTGCATCGGACAGGCCGCTCAGTTGACGGGTGTCGAACGCGCTGTCCGAGCCAGGAAAACGGTATGAGGAGGTCAATGCAAGATTGTGATGCCGCTCACCGACAGGCTCGATGTCCAGCGGCTGTGCTTCGAGCAATGCCTGGAGCACACGGTCGACCAGCGGTTGCGTGGTCCAGTAAGGCGTGCTGGGGTCGGGACTATCCAGCATGAGAGGGTCGGCGTTGGACAGCGCCGGCTTCACAAAGGCAAGCCAGGACAGCTTCTCCTGCAGCACGGTCCACAGCTGCTCGCTGGTCACCTGCCGCAATGTTGGCCGACCACTGAACTGACTGGCTGCAGCGTACTGAAAATCGAATGTGGGAATAACGGAACGTTTCATAAAGCATGCCTCCGGAAGAAAACCGGCAGGCTGAAGCAAACTTGTCCGTTACCCGGGCTAATTATTGCTTGCCCATGAAAAAGGCCCTGCGTCCTGCAGGGCCTCCTCACCGCTCAAGAATCAGCTGTACACACGCCCCAGCAACTGGCGGTGGCTTTCGAACTGGTCCAGCACATCACGCACGATCTGCTCCGGCGCAAAGCCCATCAGGTCGTACTCCTGGCTGCCATCGTGCAGGTATACCTCGGCGCGGTAGAAGCGCTGGCGCACCTCCGGCTCACCTTCCACCGGCGCTTCGCTCGGCGCGGCCAGGTAGCCATCCAGGCTCACTTCATAGACGAACGGGTTGCCCTCTTCCATCATCACCCGCAGGCCCATCATGTTGCGCGACTGGCCAACCCGGGTTTCCACCTCGAAGCCCAGGGTCTGCAACTGCGCGGCAGCTTCTTTCAGCGCCGGGCTGACCTGCTTGTCCATGAAGCGCTGTACAACGGCCTGGGTCGGCTGCAGCTCCAGCTGGGTCAGGCGCTCGCTGAAGCCACGACGGCCACGTGCGGCCAGCTCGGCACGCTCCTGCTCCACCGCCACGTCCTGCTTCATGGCCTTGTACAGGCCGAACATGAACAGCACCAGCACCACGGAGAACGGCAGACCCGCCAGCACCACCATGGTCTGCATGGCTTCGAAGTTACCGGCGAACAGTAGGCCGATGGTGACCAGGGTGATGACCACCGACCAGAACACCACCATCCAGTGCGGGGCGTCTTCGTCGACCTTGCCACCTTTGCACGACAGGTTGGCCATCATCACCGCGCCGGAGTCGGCCGGGGTGAGGAACAGCACGAAGCCGACGAACACCGCTACACCGATCACGATCTTGGCCGCCGGGAAGTATTCCAGCAGCTGGTAGATCGACATCGACGGCTGTTCAAGGGCGGTCTTGCCCAGTTCCACGGCGCCTTGGTTGATCACCAGGTCCAGCGCGGTGTTGCCGAAGATCGACAGCCAGGCCAGGGTGAAGCCCAGCGGGATCAGCAACACGCCGCTGACCAGCTGGCGCACGGTGCGACCCTTGGAGATACGGGCAATGAACATGCCGACGAACGGGCCCCAGGAAATCCACCAGGCCCAGTAGAACACGGTCCACAGGCCCAGCCAGCGTTCGGACTTGCCAGCTTCGCCTTCATATACGTAGAGGTCGAAGGTTTTCAGCACGATGCCGTTGAGGTAGTCACCGATGTTCTGCACGAAGCCGTTAAGCAAGTGCAGGGTTTCGCCGCCCAGCAGGACGAAGATCAGCAAGCCGCTGAACAGCACGATGTTGAGGTTGGACAGGCGGCGAATGCCGTTTTCCACACCCGAGACCGCCGCCACGGTGGCGACGCCGGCCATGACCAGGATCACCACCAGCAGGTTGGTCTTGCTGTGATCCATGCCGAACAGGTATTCCAGCCCGGAGGCCACCTGCATCGAGCCGATGCCCAGGTTGGTCACCAGGCCCAGCAGGGTTACGAACATGCCGAAGATGTCCACGGCATTGCCCGCAGCACCCTTGACCCAACGCTCACCGACCAGCGGGTACAGCGCCGAGCGCAGGGCCAGTGGCTGATTGTGGCGGTAGGCGAAGTAACCCACGGCCAAGCCGACCAGGGCGTAGATCGCCCAGCCGTGCAAACCCCAGTGCAGGAAGGTCAGCTGCAGGCCCTGACGCGTTGCGTCGAGGCTGGCAGAAGTGCCTTCCGGTGGGTTGAAGTAGTGGTCCAGCGGCTCGGAGGCGCCGAAGTACAACAGCGAAATGCCGATACCGGAGGAGAACAGCATGCCGGCCCAGGCGCCATAGCTGAAGTCGGGCTGGTCATCCTTGCCGCCAAGCTTGAGCTTGCCGTAGTCGGAGAAGGCCAGGTAGATGACGAACAGCAGGTAACCGCCGATCACCAGCATGTAATACCAGCCGAAGGTGCGCGTCAGCCATTTCTGGGCCACGCCCAGCACTTGGCCGGCGGTTTCGGGTACAGCGATAAGCAAGGCAGTCAAAACGAGAATCATCAGCGCGGAGGTGAAGAACACCACGCGGTTGACCCGTACCCTCTCGGCCGGAGGGTTGGTAAGTGAGGCAGAACTCATTGCACGAATGCTCCGGGCAGTGCGGCTGTGGAGGCTAATCAGTCTTTCCCGAGCAATTGGTGGAATATCCCCACTGCATCAGGTGTTATAAAAGCACCCTTGGAAACCGTGATCCCGAATCGATACGTTGCAAAAAACAGACAGGTGGCCTGCTGCAAATGCCACGCCTCAGCTGAGGTGCGCGCATTGGTCACAGATCACCCCGCCCGCTCCAAGGGCCCGCCGCAGGGTCCATGACCGCACGGCAGAATCTGCATTTCGCATCGCTCATGCCCGTCAACGCCTTGTATTCAGGGGGTTACGCGATTTCCTGGGGTGTCAATCCGTGCCTTCTCGACCGCCTTAAAAACTGTCAATGGCACAAATTGTCGCAGAGCTTATTCTTTATTGATTGAACGTTCAATCAAAACAAAATAGACTGGCCTTCGCCGAGTCAGCCGCCCGTCGTCTGCTCGCAGGCCTGAGGAGAACGCAAGATGCCCAAGGTCGGTATGCAACCCATCCGCCGCCAGCAGTTGATCGAAGCCACGTTGCAGGCGGTCGATCAGGTCGGACTGGGTGACGCCAGCATTGCGCTGATTGCCCGTTTGGCCGGTGTGTCGAACGGCATCATCAGTCACTACTTTCGGGACAAGAACGGCCTGATAGCAGCGACGATGGGTTACATCATGAACATGCTCAACGAAGGTGTTAGAGCACGTCGCCAGGCCCTGACGGACGACAGCCCGCGCGCCCACCTGAAAGTGATCATCGAGGGCAACTTCGATGCCAGCCAGGTAAACGGCCCGGCGATGAAAACCTGGTTGGCCTTCTGGGCTTCCAGCATGCACCAGCCCGATTTGCACAGGTTGCAGCGGATCAACGACCACCGCTTGTATTCCAACCTGTGCTGCCAGTTCCGCCGCGCGCTGCCGCTCTACCATGCGCGCAAGGCAGCCCGCGGCCTGGCAGCTTTGATCGACGGCTTGTGGCTGCGTGGCGCCCTGTCGGGTGATGCATTCGACACCGACCAGGCGATACGGATTGCTTACGAATACATGGATCTACAACTGGCTAAACAGCACACCCTGGGTACAAACGACCAGGCCGCTGAACAACCGCGCACGGCCCTTGCCAACCCAGCAGGAGCGTGACGCGCAAGCCAAACCACACACTGCACTTGCGAGGACACTATGGCCCGTTTCGGAACGCAAAAACTCTACATTGATGGCGCTTACGTCGACGCTGGCAGCGATGCCACCTTCGAAGCCATCAACCCGGCTACCGGCGAAGTCCTCGCCCACGTGCAACGTGCCACCGAGGCTGACGTCGAGAAGGCCGTCGAAAGCGCCGAGCGAGGCCAGAAGGTCTGGGCCGCGATGACCGCCATGCAGCGTTCGCGCATCCTGCGCCGCGCCGTCGAGATCCTGCGCGAGCGCAACGACGAGCTGGCCATGCTGGAAACTCTGGACACCGGCAAGTCGTACTCGGAAACCCGCTACGTCGACATCGTCACCGGCGCCGACGTGCTGGAGTATTACGCTGGCCTGGTTCCGGCCATCGAAGGCGAGCAGATCCCGCTGCGTGAATCGTCCTTCGTCTACACCCGCCGCGAGCCGCTGGGCGTGACCGCCGGTATCGGTGCCTGGAACTACCCGATCCAGATCGCCCTGTGGAAATCCGCCCCGGCCCTGGCCGCCGGCAACGCGATGATCTTCAAGCCGTCGGAAGTCACCTCGCTGACCACCCTGAAGCTGGCCGAGATCTACACCGAAGCCGGCTTGCCGAACGGCGTGTTCAACGTCCTGACCGGCAGCGGCCGTGAAGTCGGCACCTGGCTGACCGAACACCCACGCATCGAAAAAGTCTCCTTCACCGGCGGCACCACCACCGGCAAGAAGGTTATGGCCAGCGCCTCGAGCTCGTCGCTCAAGGAAGTCACCATGGAGCTGGGCGGCAAGTCGCCACTGATCATCTGCGCCGACGCCGACCTGGACAAGGCCGCCGACATCGCCATGATGGCCAACTTCTACAGCTCGGGCCAGGTTTGCACCAACGGCACCCGCGTGTTCATCCCGGCTGAAATGAAAGCTGCCTTCGAGGCCAAGATCGTCGAGCGCGTTGCCCGCATCCGCGCTGGCAACCCGGAAGACGAAAACACCAACTTCGGCCCGCTGGTCAGCTTCCAGCACATGGAAAGCGTGCTTGGCTACATCGCCAAGGGCAAGGAAGAAGGTGCCCGCGTGCTGTGCGGTGGCGAGCGTTTGACCGCCGGTGATTTCGCCAAGGGTGCATTCGTGGCCCCGACCGTGTTCACCGACTGCACCGACGACATGACCATCGTCAAGGAAGAGATCTTCGGCCCGGTGATGAGCATCCTCACCTACGAAACCGAAGAAGAAGTCATCCGTCGCGCCAACGACACCGAGTACGGCCTGGCCGCCGGTGTCTGCACCAACGACATCACCCGCGCTCACCGCATCATCCACAAGCTGGAAGCCGGTATCTGCTGGATCAACGCCTGGGGCGAATCGCCGGCCGAAATGCCGGTCGGTGGCTACAAGCAGTCGGGCGTCGGCCGTGAGAACGGCGTCAGCTCGCTGGCTCAATACACCCGCATCAAGTCGGTCCAGGTCGAGCTGGGCGGCTACAACTCGGTCTTCTAAGGCCCTGTCCAGCCACGCCCGTGCCTCAGCGCACGGGCGTTCCTGCTCCCTGAACACCGCCAACACGAGGGTACTTTCATGTCCCAAGAATTCGATTACATCATCGTCGGTGCCGGTTCGGCCGGTAACACCCTGGCGACCCGCCTGACCGAAGACGCAGGCGTCACCGTATTGCTGCTGGAAGCCGGTGGCCCCGACTACCGCTTCGACTTCCGCACCCAGATGCCAGCAGCCCTGGCCTTCCCGCTGCAGGGCCGCCGCTACAACTGGGCCTACGAGACCGATCCGGAGCCGTACATGGACGGCCGCCGCATGGAATGTGGTCGCGGCAAGGGCCTGGGTGGCTCGTCGCTGATCAACGGCATGTGCTACATCCGCGGTAATGCCCTGGACTTCGATGGCTGGGCAGAACTGCCAGGCCTGGAAGACTGGACCTATCTGGACTGCCTGCCGTACTTCCGCAAGGCCGAAACCCGCGACATCGGCCCGAACGACTACCACGGTGGCGAAGGCCCGGTCAGCGTGACCACGCCGAAAGCCGGCAACAACCCGCTGTTCCACGCCATGGTCGAAGCCGGCGTGCAGGCCGGTTACCCGCGCACCGAAGACCTGAATGGCTACCAGCAGGAAGGCTTCGGCCCGATGGACCGTACGGTGACCAAGAACGGCCGCCGCTCCAGCACCGCCCGCGGCTATCTGGACCAGGCCAAGAAGCGCCCGAACCTGACCATCGTCACCCACGCCCTGACTGACCGCGTGCTGTTCGACGGCAAGCGCGCCATCGGCGTGACCTACCTGGTCGGTGACAGCGAAGAGCGCGTTGAAGCCCGTGCCCGCAAGGAAGTCATCGTCAGCTCCGGCGCCATCGCTTCGCCGCAGCTGCTGCAGCGCTCCGGCGTTGGCCCGCGCGCCCTGCTGGAAAGCCTCGACATCCCGGTGGTGCATGATCTGCCAGGCGTTGGCGAAAACCTGCAGGACCACCTGGAGCTGTACCTGCAGTACGCCTGCACCCAACCGGTGTCGCTGTACCCGTCGTTGCTGTGGTGGAACCAGCCGGCCATCGGTGCGGAGTGGATGTTCAACGGCACCGGCATCGGCGCCAGCAACCAGTTCGAGGCCGGTGGTTTCATTCGTACCCGCCCTGAATTCAAGTGGCCGAACATCCAGTACCACTTCCTGCCGGTGGCCATCAACTACAACGGCTCCAACGGCGTGAAGGAACACGGCTTCCAGGCACACATGGGTTCCATGCGCTCGCCTGCCCGCGGCCGCATCCAGGCCAAGTCGAAGGACCCGCGCCAACACCCGAGCATTCTGTTCAACTACATGTCCACCGATCAGGACTGGCAGGAATTCCGTGACGGCATCCGCCTGACCCGTGAAATCATGGCCCAGCCGGCACTGGACCCGTACCGTGGCCGTGAGATCAGCCCCGGCGCGCACGTGCAGACCGATGAAGAGCTGGACAAGTTCATCCGTGAGCACGCCGAAACCGCCTTCCACCCGTCCTGCTCGTGCAAGATGGGCACCGACGACATGGCGGTGGTCGACGGCGAAGGCCGCGTGCATGGCATGAAGGGCCTGCGTGTGGTCGATGCGTCGATCATGCCGCTGATCATCACCGGTAACCTCAACGCCACCACGATCATGATCGCCGAGAAAATCTCGGACAAGATCCGTGGCCGCAAGCCGCTGCCGCGCAGCACTGCCAAGTACTACGTGGCGGGCGATGCACCGGTGAAGGGCAAGCCGATGCGTGAAATCAAGCAGGCGTAAACTGCACCGGCCCTTTCGCGGGCATGCCCGCTCCCACAGGACTCTCACAGAACTTGAGATTTGTGATTCACCTGTGGGAGCGGGCGCGCCCGCGAAGAGGCCCACCCAGGCAACACCCGAAAAGGCACCCACCGCGGTGCCTTTTTTTCATCTGCAGAAACGCTTTACAGCCTGCCAATTCATCAGGTTAGAATCATTTGGCACGCGACCTGCTAGCGTCATGCTATCAAGTCCCCTCCCCCGCGGTCCCCGGAGTACCTGCCTTTGGATGCAAGCACCATCAACAGCCTGTTCCTGATCGGCGCATTGCTGGTGGGCGCAAGTATCCTGGTCAGTTCGCTGTCGTCGCGCCTGGGCATCCCTATCCTGGTCATCATCCTTGCGGTCGGCATGATCGCCGGCGTCGATGGTGGCGGCATCATCTTCAACAACTATCCGACCGCCTACCTGGTGGGCAACCTGGCTCTGGCCGTGATCCTGCTCGACGGTGGCCTGCGCACACGGGTGGCGAGCTTCCGCGTGGCGCTGTGGCCGGCGCTGTCGCTGGCCACCATCGGCGTAATGATCACCACCGCCCTCACGGGCCTGGTCGCCGCCTGGCTGTTCGACCTGAGCCTGATCCAGGGCCTGCTCATCGGCGCCATCGTCGGTTCCACCGACGCTGCGGCGGTGTTCTCGCTGCTCGGCGGCAAAGGCCTGAACGAGCGGGTCACGGCCACCCTGGAGATCGAGTCGGGTAGCAACGACCCGATGGCAGTTTTCCTCACCGTCACCCTGATCGACATGATCGCCAGCGGCCAGACCGGCCTGCACTGGAGCCTGCTCACCCACCTGCTGCGCGAATTCGGCATCGGCGGGCTGGTGGGCCTGGGCGGCGGCTGGCTGATGCTGCAACTGGTCAACCGCATCAAGCTGGCTGGCGGCCTGTACCCAATCCTGGTGATCGCTGGCGGCCTGGTGGTGTTCTCGCTGACCAACGCCCTGCATGGCAGCGGATTCCTTGCCGTGTACCTGTGCGGCCTGGTGCTGGGCAACAAGCCCATCCGCAGCCGCCACGGCATCCTGCACATGCTCGACGGCATGGCGTGGCTGGCGCAGATCGGCATGTTCCTGGTGCTGGGGCTGCTGGTCACGCCCCATGACCTGCTGCCCATCGCCCTGCCGGCGCTGGGCCTGGCGCTGTGGATGATCCTGGTAGCGCGCCCGCTGTCGGTGGTCGCCAGCCTGTTGCCGTTCAAGGCCTTCCACGGCCGTGAAAAGGCCTTCATTTCCTGGGTCGGCCTGCGCGGTGCGGTACCGATCATCCTCGCGGTGTTCCCGCTGATGGCCGGCCTGCCGGACGCCCAGCTGTTCTTCAACCTGGCCTTCTTCATCGTGCTGGTGTCGCTGCTGGTGCAAGGCACCAGCCTGCCGTGGATGGCCAAGCTGCTGAAAGTGACGGTACCGCCAGACCCGGCGCCGATCTCCCGTTCGGCGCTGGAAGTGCACATCACCAGCGAGTGGGAAATGTTCGTCTACCGCCTGGGTGCCGAAAAATGGTGCATCGGCGCCGCCCTGCGCGAGCTGAAGATGCCCGAAGGCACGCGAATCGCCGCGCTGTTCCGGGGCGAGCAACTGCTGCACCCGTCCGGCAGTACGGTACTGGAAGTAGGCGACATGCTCTGTGTGATCGGCCACGAGCACAACCTGCCGGCCCTGGGCAAGCTGTTCAGCCAGGCGCCACAACGTGGCCTCGACCTGCGTTTCTTCGGCGACTTCGTGCTCGAAGGCGATGCCGAACTGGGTGCGGTGGCAGCGTTGTACGGTCTGAAACTCGACGGCCTGGACGCGAAAATGCCACTGGCCCAGTTCATCCGACAGAAGGTCGGAGGCGCTCCAGTAGTAGGTGACCAGGTCGAATGGCATGGCACGATCTGGACCGTGGCCACCATGGACGGGAACAAGATTCAGAAAGTAGGCGTCAGATTCCCCGAAGGAACGCGACCCGGACCAGGATTGTTCCTCTAAACTTCGTTTCTGCCGGATCCACAAGTAGTCTGCCTATGTCCCTGCGCGTGTACCTCCGCACAGCCCTGTTCGGGCTGTGCCTGTCTCTCTCTTTTGCAGCCACGGCAGCAGAAGCCCCGACCACCGCCAGCATCCAGAACAGCCTCGACAAGATCGCCGAGCGCAAACTGCCCGAGGCCGAGCAGAAAGCCCTGCAGCAGGTGCTGGAGCAAACCCTCAGCCTGCTCGCCAGCAAGGAAGACAATGAGAAGAAACTCGCCGCGCTGAAGCAGGAGCTGACCGGCGCGCCGAAAGAAACCAGCGACAGCCAGCGCGAACTGGCCAGGCTCAAGGAAACCAAGCCACAGCCGGTAGCCCAGCGTTATGCCGCCCTTTCCGTGCCGCAACTGGAGCAGATGCTCAGCGAGCGCAGCACCCTGCAGGGCGAGCTGCAGAAGGCGTTGTCCGAAGCCAACAGCCTGATCATCAACTCGCAGACCCGCCCGGAACGCGCCCAGGCCGAAATCAGCAACAGCCAGGCGCGCACCCAGCAGATCAACAGCATCCTCAAGACCGGCAAGGACGCCGGCAAACCGATCAACACCGACCAGCGCAACCAGTTGAATGCCGAACTGGCCTCGCTCAACGCGCTGACCCTGCTGCGCCGCCAGGAGCTGGCCGGCAACAGCCTACTGCAAGATCTGGGCAACGCCCGCCACGACCTGCTGATCGAACGGGCCGCGCGCCTGGAGCAGGAAATTCAGGACCTGCAGACCCTGATCAACGACAAGCGCCTGGCCCAGTCCCAGGAAGCGGTCACCCAGCAATCGATCGAGGCCCAGAAAGCCGGCGGCAGCAGCCTGCTGGCCACCGAAAGTGCGGTCAACCTCAAGCTTTCCGACTACCTGCTGAAAAGTACCGACCGCCTCAACGAACTGACCCAGCAGAACCTGCGCACCAAGCAGCAACTGGACAGCCTGACCCAAGCCGACCAGGCGCTGGACGAGCAGATCAACGTGCTCAAGGGCAGCCTGCTGCTGTCGAAGATCCTCTACAAGCAGAAGCAGACCCTGCCGCACCTGAAGGTCGATCGCGACCTGGCCGACCAGATCGCTGACACCCGCCTGTACCAGTTCGAGGTCAACCAGCAACGCGAGCAGATGAGCAGCCCGGTCACCTACGTCGACAAGCTGCTGGCTGCCCAACCACAGGAAGATGTGACACCACAGCTGCGCAAGGCCCTGCTGGAAGTGGCGATTACCCGCAGCGACCTGCTGGAGCGGCTGAACCGCGAGTTGTCGGCACTGCTCAACGAATCGATCACCCTGCAGCTCAACCAGAAGCAGCTGCTGGGCACCGCCCAGAGCCTGCGCACCACCCTCGACGAGCAAATGTTCTGGATCCCCAGCAACAAGCCGCTGGACTGGGACTGGCTGCGCTATGTGCCGGAACGCCTGGCCGACCAGGTGGCCAACTTGCCGTGGGGCTCGGGCCTGAAGGAGCTGGGCGACGGCCTGAGCCAGCGCCCGTTGCTGTTCCTGCCGCTGCTGCTGGTGATCGGCGCCCTGCTGTGGCGGCGCAAATACCTGTACCAACGGCTGGGCAAGGTGCACCAGGACATCGGCCACTTCCGCCGTGACAGCCAGTGGCACACGCCCCAGGCGATCCTCATCAACATCCTGCTGGCAATGCCCGTCAGCCTGGGCCTGGCCCTGTGCAGCTACGCCCTGCAGATCGACGCCCGCGGGCAGAACGCCAACCTTGGTGCAGCCCTCTGGCAACTGGCCCAGGCCTGGCTGGTGTTCTACACCGCCTACCGCATCCTCGCCCCGGGCGGAGTGGCGGAAATCCACTTCCGCTGGCACAAGCCGCAGGTCGAGTTCCTGCGCGGCTGGGTGCGCCGCCTGGGCACCGTGGTGCTGGCACTGGTCGGTGTGGTGGCGGTGGCCGAGCATCAGCCTTCGGCGCTGGCCGATGATGTGTTGGGTATCGGCGTGGTACTGACCTGCTACGCACTGATGGCCTGGCTGCTCAGCCGCCTGCTGCTCAGCAGCCCGGCGCACCGCGATACCTCGCTGTTCCGCAAGGCCGTGGGTGTGGCCTTCACCGCCCTGCCCATCGCCCTGTTCGTGGCCGTGTGCTTCGGCTACTACTACACCGCGCTGAAACTTACCGACCGGCTGATCTATACCTTGTACCTGCTGCTGTTCTGGCTGGTGATCGAAGCCGCGTTCGTACGTGGCCTGTCGGTGGCGGCACGGCGCCTGGCCTACCAGCGCGCGCTGAGCAAGCGGGCGGCGGCCAAGGAAGGGCTGGATGGCGAAGTCATCACCGAAGAACCAGCGCTGGACATCGAACAGGTCAACCAGCAGTCACTGCGCCTGATCCGCCTGGCCCTGCTTGGCGGCTTCATCGCGGGCCTGTACTGGGTGTGGTCGGACCTGATCTCGGTGTTCGCCTACCTCAACAACTTCGTCCTCTACGAATACACCAGCGGCACCGGCGCCGCCGCCAGCATGGTGCCGATCAGCCTCGGCGACCTGCTGGGCGCACTGGTAATCGTCGGCATCACCTTTGCCCTGGCCGGCAACTTGCCGGGCCTGCTGGAAGTGCTGGTGCTGTCACGCCTGAACCTGGCCCAGGGCAGTGCCTACGCCACCACCACGCTGTTGTCGTACACCATCGTCGGTATCGGTATCGTCAGCACCCTGTCGACCCTGGGTGTCAGCTGGGACAAGCTGCAATGGCTGGTGGCCGCGCTGTCGGTGGGCCTGGGCTTCGGTATGCAGGAGATCTTCGCCAACTTCATCTCCGGCATCATGATCCTGTTCGAGCGCCCGGTACGGATTGGCGACACCATCACCATCGGCAACCTGTCGGGCACGGTGAGCAAGATCCGCATCCGCGCCACCACCATCACCGACTTCGACCGCAAGGACATCATCGTCCCCAACAAGACCTTCATCACCGGCCAGCTGATCAACTGGTCGCTGACCGACACGGTCACCCGGGTAACGCTGAAGCTGGGCATCGACTATGGCTCCGACCTGGACCTGGTGCGCGACCTGCTGCTCAAGGGTGCTCACGAAAACCCACGCGTGCTCAAGGACCCGGAGCCGATCGTGTACTTCCTCAACTTCGGCGAGAGCTCACTGGACCACGAGCTGCGCATGCACGTACGCGACCTGGGCGACCGCAACCCGACGCTGGACGAGATCAACCGCTACATCAACCGCGAGTTCAAGGCGCACAACATCAAGATCTCGGTGCGCCAGGTCGAGGTGTTTCTGATGGATCCGAAGGGCGGCAAACAGCAGCTGATTCCGGTGGAGCAGCCGAAACCGGATGGCACTCACCCTGTGTGAGTGGACTCCATAGAGCATGAACGCCCAGAATGCCTGCGAGGGCTTCGCCCTCGATCGCCGGCAAGCCAGCTCCCACAGTGACCGTGCCGCACCCAAGCCCTGCACATCCCCTGTGGGAGCTGGCTTGCCGGCGATGGGCCGCAAAGCGGCCCCCTAGGTACCGACTTCCAGGAGCAGCCCGTGAAAGCCCTCGACCAACTCACCTTCGACAATCGCTTCGCCCGCCTGGGCGACGCGTTCTCCACCCAGGTCCTGCCCGAACCCATCGCAGACCCACGCCTGGTGGTAGCGAGCGAGTCGGCCATGGCGCTGCTCGACCTCGACCCAGCCCAGGCAGAGCTGCCGGTTTTCGCCGAGCTGTTCAGCGGCCACAAGCTATGGGAAGAGGCCGACCCGCGGGCGATGGTCTATTCCGGCCATCAGTTCGGCTCCTACAACCCACGCCTGGGTGATGGCCGCGGCCTGCTGCTGGCCGAAGTGCTGAATGACCAGGGCGAGCACTGGGACCTGCACCTCAAGGGCGCCGGCCAGACGCCCTACTCGCGCATGGGCGACGGCCGCGCCGTGCTGCGTTCCTCGATCCGCGAGTTCCTCGCCTCCGAGGCTCTGCACGCCCTGGGCATTCCCAGCAGCCGGGCACTGTGCGTGATCGGCTCGAGCACCCCGGTTTGGCGCGAAACCCGCGAAAGTGCGGCCATGCTCACCCGCCTGGCGCAAAGCCATGTGCGCTTCGGGCATTTCGAATACTTCTACTACACCAGGCAACCAGAACAGCAGCGGGTGCTGATCGACCATGTGCTGGAGCAGCACTATCCGGAATGCCGCGACGCCGAACAGCCCTACCTGGCCATGTTCCGCACCATCGTCGAGCGCAATGCCGAGCTGATCGCCCGTTGGCAGGCCTATGGTTTCTGCCACGGGGTGATGAACACCGACAACATGTCGATCCTCGGCATCACCTTCGACTTCGGCCCGTACGCCTTCCTCGACGACTTCGACGCCAACTTCATCTGCAACCACTCCGACGACCGTGGCCGCTACAGCTACGCCAACCAGGTACCGATCGCTCACTGGAACCTCAGTGCGCTGGCCCAGGCGCTGACCACGGTGATCGAAGTCGAACCGCTCAAGGAGGCGCTGGGCCTGTTCCTGCCGCTGTACCAGGCACACTACCTGGACCTGATGCGCCGCCGCCTGGGCCTGACCACCGCTGAAGAAGACGACATGGCGTTGGTCGAGCGCCTGCTGCAGCGCATGCAGAGCGGTGGTGTGGACTACAGCCTGTTCTTCCGCAAGTTGGGCGATCAGCCCGTGGCCGAGGCGCTGAAGATGGTGCGTGACGATTTCATCGACCTGGCCGGTTTCGATGCCTGGGGGGCGGACTACCTGGCCCGCTGCGAGCGCGAAGCGGATAATGCCGAAGGGCGGCGTGAGCGCATGCATGCGGTGAACCCGCTGTATGTGCTGCGCAACTACCTGGCACAGAAAGCCATCGAAGCGGCCGAAGCGGGGGATTACAGTGAAGTGCGACGGCTGCATCAGGTGTTGAGCAAACCGTTCGAGGAGCAGGCCGGGATGCAGGGCTATGCCGAACGCCCGCCGGAATGGGGCAAGCACCTGGAAATCAGCTGCTCATCATGAATCCTGGGACCGCTGCGCGGCCCATCGCGACACAAGGCCGCTCCTACAAGGGTACGCGGACTCCTGTAGGAGCGGCCTTGTGTCGCGATGGGCTGCAAAGCAGCCCCAAAAACCTCAAGGAAACGACATGTCCGAACCACTGGTAATCCCCTGCCCCCACTGCAACGGCCTCAACCGCCTGCCCGCCGAGCGCCTGGGCGACGCGCCGAAATGCGGCCGCTGCAAACAGGACGTGCTGCTGAGCACTCCCTTCGAACTCACCGAAGCCAGCTACGCCAACCAGATCAAAGGCGACCTGCCACTGCTGGTCGACATCTGGGCCGACTGGTGCGGCCCGTGTAAATCCTTCGCCCCCACCTTCGAACAGGCCGCCCGCCAACTGGCCGGCCGCTGCCGCCTGGCCAAGCTCGACAGCGAAGCCAACCGCAACCTGGCCGGGCAACTGGGCATCCGCTC
Organism: Pseudomonas sp. 13159349; assembly: GCF_013305685.1. NCBI lineage: Bacteria > Pseudomonadati > Pseudomonadota > Gammaproteobacteria > Pseudomonadales > Pseudomonadaceae > Pseudomonas > Pseudomonas sp. 13159349. The sequence goes on from NZ_CP045553.1 coordinate 5,584,239, forward strand.
TATCCCCAGCCTGCTGCTGTTCAAGAATGGCCGTGAAGTCAGCCGTCAGGCCGGGGCGTTTCCACTCCAGTCGTTGCTGGAGTGGTTGCGTAGCCAGGGGGTTTAAGCGTTCTCTTCTAGTAGCGAATGCAACTCGACAAACTGCTGGGTCAGCTTGTGCCTGGGCTCCAGGTGAATCAGCGGAAGGCTGGCATGGTGCGACTCACGCATCTTCACCGAGCTGCCCAGGTACACCGGTAGCACCGGGAGCCCTTCGGCCAGCAGCTCGTCGAGCATCTGCTGTGGCAGGCTGGCACGGGACTGGAACTGGTTGACCACGATGCCTTCGACCACCAGGTCTTCGTTGTGGTCGTCCTTGAGCTCTTCGATCTCAGCCAGCAGGCCATACAGTGCCTGGCGCGAGAAGCTGTCGCAGTCGAAAGGAATCAGCACGCGATCGGCGGCGATCAGTGCGGAAACCGCATAGAAGTTCAGCGCTGGCGGTGTATCGATGTAAATGCGCTCGTAGTCCTCGTCCAGTTCGTCGAGCAACTTACGCAGCTTGTTGATCTTGTGCTTCGCCTCAAGCTTCGGCTGCAGATCGGCCAGCTCGGCCGTGGCGGTGACCACGTGCAAGTTGTCGAACGGGGTTTCGTAGATATCGACCTGGTTCTTCTTGCTGAACGGCCCGCTGGACAGGCTTTGCTTGAAGAAGTCGGCGATGCCCATGGGGATATCGTCGCCGGTCAGGCCAGTCAGGTACTGGGTCGAGTTGGCCTGGGCATCCAGGTCGATCAGCAGGGTCCGATAACCTTCGCTGGCGCTCACAGCCGCCAGGTTGCAAGCGATGCTCGACTTGCCCACACCACCTTTCTGATTGAACACCACGCGCCGCATGATTGACCTCCGTGTATCAACGAATGCCCGAGTATGTGGCGCCGCTGCGGCAATGACCAGTGCCATTTGCCCGGAACAACAGCCTTGTGCTGCCTGCCCTGGCCCTATCGCCGGCAAGCCGGCTCCCACACCGACCGCATAAGCCTCAAGCCATGTGCGTCCCTTGTGGGAGCTGGCTTGCCGGCGATGGGGCCCGATCAGGCAACTACACTGCCCCCGCCAACCACCTGCCCCGTGAGCAACTCGGCAAATGCCCGTGCCATCGCCGACCCACCATGCTCGCGCTGCACCAGCCACACCGCCGACATCGCCCCTTCATCCAGCAGCGTGCGATAAACCACCCCCTCGATGCGCATACGCTGGAACGACGCCGGCAGCACCGATACCCCAAGCCCTGCCGATACCAGCCCGATGATGGTCATCGCCTCCCCCGCCTCCTGGGCAAAATGCGGGCTGAAACCCGCCTGGCGCGCCAGGCTCAGCAACTGTGCGTGCAACCCGCTGCCATAGCTGCGCGGGAAGAACACGAACGGCTCATGGGCCAGCGCGGCCATGTGCAGGCCATGTTCCGTGCCTTCGGCCAATGGATGCGAGGCATTGATCACTGCCACCAGCGGCTCGCGAAACAACTCGGTGGCCACCAGCCCTTCCGGCAGCGGCATCGGCCGCATCAGCCCGACCTCGATGGACTCGTCGAACACCCCTTCTGCGACGTCGCGACTGCTCATTTCCTTGAGGTTCAGGTGTACCGCCGGGAAACGCTTGCGGAAGGCGTGGATGGCCTTGGGTATCTTCGAAGTAAACGGTGCCGAGGAGGTAAAGCCGATCTTCATCTCCCCCAGCTCCCCCAACTGCGCACGCCGGGCGACATCGGCGGCCTTTTCCACCTGCGCCAGCACCTGGCGGGCTTCCTCGAGGAACAACCGCCCCGCCTCGCTCAGCTCGACCCGACGGTTGGTACGCTCGAACAGCCGGGCCCCCAGCTCCTGCTCCAGCGCCTGGATCTGCTGACTCAAGGGTGGCTGCGAAATGCCCAGCTGCTGGGCAGCGCGGCCAAAATGCAGCTCTTCGGCCACGGCGATGAAGTAACGCAGATGGCGCAGTTCCATGATCAGCTCCAAACAGGTCGTATAACGTCTCAAATAGGTCGAACAATATATTGGATCTAATCATTAGCCAGCTATATGCTTTTTTCATTGCGCCAGAGGTACCCGCCCGTGAAAACTGCTGTAGCTCCCCTTCCCGCCGAGCCAGAACCTGCCCCGCTGAACGAAATGTGGATCGAAAAAGGCACCCCCGCCTTCATGAAGACCGTGCTGGCGCTATTCAGCGGCGGCTTCGCCACCTTCGCCCTGCTGTACTGCGTGCAGCCGATGATGCCGTTGCTGTCGAAGGAATTTGCCATCAATGCGGCGCAGAGCAGCCTGGTGCTGTCGGTCTCCACAGCCATGCTGGCGTTCGGCCTGCTGATCACCGGCCCTATCTCCGACCGCATCGGGCGCAAGCCGGTGATGGTGTTTGCCCTGGCCTGCGCCGCCCTTTCCACCCTGGCCAGCGCGGCGATGCCGAGCTGGGAGCTGGTACTGGCCACCCGCGCTCTGGTCGGCCTGTCGCTGAGCGGCCTCGCGGCGGTGGCGATGACCTACCTGAGCGAAGAGATCCACCCGCAGCACATCGGCCTGGCCATGGGCCTGTACATCGGCGGCAACGCCATTGGCGGCATGAGCGGGCGCCTGATCACCGGCGTGCTGATCGACTTCGTCAGCTGGCACACGGCGATGCTGACCATCGGCGGCCTGGCCCTGGTGGCGGCGCTGGTGTTCTGGAAGGTGCTGCCCGAATCGCGCAATTTCCGCCCGCAGTCGATGAACCCACGCAGCCTGCTGGATGGGTTCGTCATGCACTTCAGGGATGCCGGCCTGCCCTGGTTGTTCCTCGAAGCCTTCCTGCTGATGGGAGCCTTCGTCACCCTGTTCAACTACATCGGCTACCGCCTGCTGGCCGAGCCGTATCACATGAACCAGGCGCTGGTCGGCTTGCTGTCGGTGGTTTACCTGTCGGGCATCTACAGCTCGGCGCAGGTCGGTGCACTGGCGGATAAACTGGGCCGGCGCAAAGTGTTCTGGGCCAGTATCGTGGTGATGGCGGGCGGCTTGCTGATGACCCTGGCCAGCCCGCTGGTGATGGTGATCGTCGGTATGCTGGTGTTCACCTTCGGCTTTTTTGGCGCGCACTCGGTGGCCAGCAGCTGGATCGGCCGCAGGGCTTTGAAGGCCAAGGGACAGGCGTCGTCGTTGTACCTGTTCAGCTATTACGCCGGGTCGAGCGTGGCCGGTACGGCGGGCGGGGTGTTCTGGCACCAGTGGGGCTGGAATGGCATCGGGCTGTTCATTGGCAGCCTGCTGGCGGTGGCGTTGCTGGTGGCGCTGCACCTGAGCAAGTTGCCACCGAAATCGGGCTGAACCCCATCACGACAAAAGGCCGCTACTACAGCGGAACGCGATTCCCTGTAGGAGCGGCCTTGTGTCGCGATGGGCTGCAAAGCAGCCCCAAAATCTCGGATCAGTTGATGATCTCGACCATATCCACATCCACTTCCCGGCTCATCAGGTGCTTCTCCACCTCACCGGTCAGCTTGACCTTGGTCTTGTCGTTGAACGGCGTCGGCGGCAGGTCTTCATCATCGATTTCCACGGTGATGGTGCCGGTGTTGTCCTTGAACTCGTACTTGTCGTCGTTGTTGATCTTCTTGGTCACGAAGCCTTGCAGCAGCACTGGGGTGTCGTCGGCAGCATCATTGGCCGCAGCTACGGTGGTGACCGACTGGGCGCCGGGGCCGGTGTAGCCGGCAGCCAGGGCGGCAGTGCTGAACAAGGGGGCAAGAATCATCGCAAGGTAACGTGCTTTCATGAGGATCAGGTCCTGTTTCGGTTTCGATGGGACCAGATTAACGACGATCACTGAATTAAAACTTAATGAACAAAAAGCCCGACACATGGCCGGGCTTCGTGTTCAGCGATCGACTCACTGATGGTATTGCGCCGACAGCTCATGCACGGCGTTGATGAACACGCCAGCGTGCTCCGGGTCGACTTCCGGTGTGATGCCGTGGCCCAGGTTGAACACATGGCCCGTGCCGTGGCCATAGCTGGCCAGGATACGCGCCACTTCCTTGCGGATGGCCTCGGGCTTGGCGTACAGCACGGTCGGGTCCATGTTGCCCTGCAGCGCCACCTTGTCACCCACGCGGCGGCGAGCATCGCCGATCTCGCAGGTCCAGTCCAGGCCCAGCGCGTCGGCACCGGCTTCGGCGATGCTTTCCAGCCACAGGCCGCCGTTCTTGGTGAACAGGATCACCGGCACCTTGCGCCCCTCGTGCTCGCGGATCAGGCCGCTGACGATCTTGCGCATGTAGGCCAGGGAGAACTCCTGGTAGGCCGCCGCCGACAGGTTGCCGCCCCAGGTGTCGAAAATCTGCACGGCCTGGGCACCAGCGAGGATCTGGCCGTTGAGGTAGCTGGTGACCGACTGGGCCAGCTTTTCCAGCAGCAGGTGCAGGGCCTGCGGGTTGTCGTAGGCCATGGCCTTGGTCTTGCGGAAGTCCTTCGACGAACCGCCTTCGACCATGTAGGTGGCCAGGGTCCACGGGCTGCCGGAGAAGCCGATAAGCGGCACGCGGCCGTTGAGCTCGCGGCGGATGGTGCTGACCGCGTCCATCACGTAGCCGAGGTCTTTCTGCGGGTCGGGGATTGGCAGCGCTTCGATGTCGGCCGGGGTGCTGATGACCTTCTTGAAGCGCGGGCCTTCGCCGCTTTCGAAGTACAGGCCCAGGCCCATGGCATCGGGGATGGTGAGGATGTCCGAGAACAGGATCGCCGCGTCCAGCGGGTAGCGGTCCAGCGGCTGCAGGGTGACCTCGCAGGCGAACTGCGGGTTCATGCACAGGCTCATGAAGTCACCGGCCTTGGCGCGGCTGGCGCGGTACTCCGGCAGGTAGCGGCCGGCCTGGCGCATCATCCACACCGGGGTGACGTCTACGGGTTGCTTGAGCAGTGCACGCAGGAAACGATCGTTCTTCAGGGCAGTCATGTCGGCATCCGGAAAAATAGTGCGGGCATTTTCTCAGACGCCAGCGCAAAAGGCACGGTCAAGGCCATGCGTTTTGTCTATTGGATGCCATGGATCAAGGATTTTTGTATACAAAAATGCCTTTGGGGCTGCTTGCAGCCCGTCGCGACACAAGGCCGCTCCTACAGGAAGTACGCGATCCCCTGTAGGAGCGGCCTTGTGTCGCGATGGGCCGCGAAGCGGCCCCGACAATCAATCAGACTTCCAGGTAGTCCAGAATGCCTTCAGCAGCAGTACGCCCTTCGAAGATAGCCGTCACCACCAGGTCCGACCCACGCACCATGTCGCCGCCGGCAAACACTTTCGGGTTGCTGGTCTGGTGCTTGAACTTGCCTTTCTCCGGTGCAACCACGCGGCCCTGGCTGTCCAGTTGGATGCCATGCTGCTCGAACCAAGGCGCCGGGCTTGGGCGGAAGCCGAAGGCGATGACCACGGCATCGGCCGGCAGAATCTCTTCAGACCCCGGGATCGGCTCCGGGCTGCGGCGGCCACGGGCATCCGGCTCGCCGAGACGGGTCTCGACCACCTTCACGCCTTCGACCTTGTCCTCGCCGACAATGGCGATAGGCTGGCGGTTGTAGAGGAACTTCACGCCCTCTTCCTTGGCGTTCTTCACCTCACGACGCGAACCCGGCATGTTGGCCTCGTCACGGCGATAGGCGCAGGTCACCGACTTGGCGCCCTGGCGGATCGAGGTGCGGTTGCAGTCCATCGCGGTGTCACCACCGCCCAATACCACCACCTTCTTGCCCTGCATGTCGACGAAGTCCTCCGGCGACTTCTCGAAGCCCAGGTTGCGGTTGACGTTGGCGATCAGGAAGTCCAGCGCATCATGCACGCCCGGCAGGTCCTCGCCCGGGAAGCCGCCCTTCATGTAGGTGTAGGTACCCATGCCCATGAACACCGCGTCGTACTCGGCGAGCAGTTGCTCCATGGTCACGTCCTTGCCCACCTCGGTGTTCAGGCGGAACTCGATGCCCATGCCGGTGAACACTTCACGGCGGTTGCTGAGCACGGTCTTTTCCAGCTTGAACTCGGGAATACCGAAGGTCAGCAGGCCGCCGATTTCCGGGTTGCGGTCGAACACCACCGGGGTCACGCCGGCACGTACCAGCACGTCGGCACAGCCCAGGCCGGCCGGGCCTGCACCGATGATGGCGACGCGCTTGCCGGTTGGCTTGACCTTGGACATGTCCGGGCGCCAGCCCATGGCGAAGGCGGTGTCGGTGATGTACTTCTCCACCGAGCCGATGGTCACCGCACCGAAGCCGTCGTTCAGGGTGCAGGCACCCTCGCACAGACGGTCCTGCGGGCATACGCGGCCGCACACTTCCGGCAGGGTATTGGTCTGGTGCGACAGCTCCGCCGCAGCCAGGATGTTGCCTTCGGAAACCAGCTTCAGCCAGTTGGGGATGAAGTTGTGTACCGGGCACTTCCATTCGCAATACGGGTTACCGCAGCCCAGGCAGCGGTGCGCCTGCTCCACGGACTGCTGCGGCTTGAACGGCTCGTAGATTTCCACGAACTCCTTCTTGCGCTGGCGCAGCAGCTTTTTCTTCGGGTCCTTGCGGCCCACTTCGATGAACTGGAAGTCGTTGTTCAGACGTTCAGCCATTTTTCAAAACCTCTTTACCGCAGTTGCCAGCCTCAGGCTGCAAGCTGCAAGACGATCACTTGAGCACGACGGGCCCCGCGCACGGGGCCGTCACTTGCAGCTGTTGTTACTGCGGGTTGGCACGGGTGCTGGACAGCAGTTGCTTCAGGTTGGCTGCCTTCGGCTTGACCAGCCAGAAGCGCCGCACGTAGTCGTCCAGGTTCTCCGAGAGCTCACGCCCCCACTCGCTGCCGGTCTCTTCCACGTACTCGGCAAGGACCCGCGCCAGGTGGCTGCGGTAGGCCTCCATCGCTTCACCACTGATACGCTGGATTTCCACCAGCTCATGGTTGAGCTTGTCAACGAAGGTATTGTCCATGTCGAGCACGTAGGCGAAGCCGCCAGTCATGCCAGAACCGAAGTTGTAACCGGTCTTGCCCAGCACACAGACAAAGCCGCCGGTCATGTACTCACAGCAGTGATCGCCAGTGCCCTCGACAACAGCGTGGGCGCCGGAGTTACGTACAGCGAAGCGCTCGCCAGCAGTACCGGCGGCGAACAGTTTGCCGCCAGTGGCGCCATACAGGCAGGTGTTGCCGACGATGGCGCTGTGCTGGGTTTCGAACGGGCTGCCGGCTGGCGGCACGATGGTGACCTTGCCACCGGTCATGCCCTTGCCGACGTAGTCGTTGGCATCGCCTTCCAGGTGCAGGTTCAGGCCACCAGCGTTCCACACGCCGAAGCTCTGGCCCGCAGTGCCCTTGAAGCGGAAGGTGATCGGTGCCGCGGCCATGCCCTGGTTGCCGTGCAGGCGGGCGATTTCACCCGAGACCCGCGCACCGATCGAGCGGTCGCAGTTGCAGATGTCGAGGCTGAACTCGCCACCGGCCTGGTCGCGGATGGCCGGCATGGCCATTTCCACCATCTTCTCGGCCAGCTCGCCCTGGTCGAATGGTGGGTTCTTGTCGACTTCGCAGAACTGCGGCTTGTCAGCCGGGATGTGCGAGCTGCCCAGCAGCGGCGTCAGGTCCAGGTACTGCTGGCGCTCGGTGTCGCCTGGCAGCACGTCGAGCAGGTCGGTACGGCCGATCAGCTCGCCGAGGCTGCGTACGCCCAGCTTGGCCAGCCACTCACGGGTTTCTTCGGCGACGAAGGTGAAGAAGTTGATCACCATGTCGACGGTGCCGATGTAATGGTCCTTGCGCAGCTTGTCGTTCTGGGTGGCCACGCCGGTAGCGCAGTTGTTCAGGTGGCAGATGCGCAGGTACTTGCAGCCCAGGGCGATCATCGGCGCGGTACCGAAGCCGAAGCTTTCGGCGCCGAGGATGGCTGCCTTGATCACGTCCAGGCCAGTCTTCAGGCCGCCGTCGGTCTGTACCCGTACCTTGCCGCGCAGGTCGTTGCCGCGCAGGGTCTGGTGGGTCTCGGCCAGGCCCAGCTCCCATGGGGCGCCGGCGTACTTGATCGAGGTCAGCGGCGAAGCACCGGTACCACCGTCGTAGCCGGAGATGGTGATCAGGTCGGCATAGGCCTTGGCCACACCGGCGGCGATGGTGCCGACGCCGGCTTCTGCCACCAGCTTGACCGAAACCAGGGCCTGCGGGTTGACCTGCTTGAGGTCGTAGATCAGCTGGGCCAGGTCTTCGATCGAGTAGATGTCGTGGTGCGGCGGTGGCGAGATCAGGGTTACGCCCGGTACCGCGTAACGCAGCTTGGCGATCAGGCCGTTGACCTTGCCGCCTGGCAGCTGGCCGCCTTCACCGGGCTTGGCGCCCTGGGCAACCTTGATCTGCAGCACTTCGGCGTTGACCAGGTACTCCGGGGTCACGCCAAAGCGGCCGGTGGCCACCTGTTTGATCTTCGAGCTCTTGATGGTGCCGTAGCGCGCAGGGTCTTCACCGCCCTCGCCAGAGTTGGAACGCGCGCCCAGGCGGTTCATCGCCTCGGCCAGCGCTTCGTGAGCCTCCGGCGACAGTGCACCCAGCGAAATACCGGCGGAGTCGAAGCGTTTGAGGATCGCCTCCAGCGGCTCGATCTGCTCCAGCGGCAGCGGCTGGTCAGCCACTTTCACCTTCAGCAGGTCGCGGATCATCGACACCGGGCGCTGGTCGACCAGCGTGGTGTATTCCTTGAACTTGGCATAGTCGCCCTGCTGCACGGCAGCCTGCAGGGTGTTGACCACATCCGGGTTGTAGGCGTGGTACTCGCCACCGTGAACGAACTTCAACAGGCCGCCTTGCTGGATCGGCTTGCGCGCGCTCCAGGCTTCGGCTGCCAGCAGCTTCTGGTCGCTTTCCAGGTCTGCGAAACGCGCACCCTTGATGCGGCTGGAAACGCCCTTGAAGCTCAGGCCGACCACTTCCTCGGACAGGCCGATGGCTTCGAACAACTGCGCACCACGGTACGAGGCAATGGTGGAGATACCCATCTTCGACAGGATCTTCAGCAGGCCCTTGGAGATGCCCTTGCGGTAGTACTTGAAGACTTCGTCCAGGTCGCCCAGCACTTCGCCGGTACGAATCAGGTCAGCCAGCACTTCATAGGCCAGGTACGGGTAAACGGCCGAGGCACCGAAGCCCAGCAGCACGGCGAAGTGGTGCGGGTCGCGGGCGGTGGCGGTTTCCACCAGGATGTTGCTGTCGCAACGCAGGCCCTGTTCGGTCAGGCGGTGGTGTACCGCACCAACGGCCAGCGAGGCGTGCACCGGCAGTTTGCCAGGGGCAATGTAGCGGTCGCTCAGCACCAGCTGGGTCTTGCCAGCGCGCACGGCTTCTTCAGCCTGGTCGGCGATGTTGCGGATGGCCGCTTCCAGGCCGACGCTCTCTTCATAGTTGAGGTCGATCAGCTGGCGGTCGAAACCTTCGCGCTCCAGGTTCATCAGCGAACGCCACTTGGCGGGCGAGATGACCGGCGAGCTGAGGATTACCCGCGAAGCGTGCTCGGGGGATTCCTGGAAGATGTTGCGTTCGGCGCCCAGGCAGATTTCCAGGGACATGACGATAGCTTCGCGCAGCGGGTCGATCGGCGGGTTGGTCACCTGGGCAAACTGCTGGCGGAAGAAGTCGTACGGCGAACGCACGCGCTGCGACAGAACGGCCATCGGCGTGTCGTCACCCATCGAGCCGACCGCTTCCTGGCCCTGCTCGCCGAGCGGGCGCAGCACCTGGTCACGCTCTTCGAAGGTGACCTGGAACATCTTCATGTACTGCTTGAGCTGGTCGGCGTCGTAGCTGGCCACGCCCTGGTCATCGGTCAGCGTCGCCTGGATGCGCGTGGCGTGCTGACGCAGCCAGCGCTTGTACGGGTGGCGCGACTTCAGGCGGTTGTCGATGGCGTCGGTGTCGAGGATCTGGCCGGTTTCGGTGTCCACGGCGAAGATCTGGCCTGGGCCAACGCGGCCCTTGGCGATGACGTCCTCGGGCTTGTAGTCCCATACACCGATTTCCGACGCCAGGGTGATGTAGCCGTTCTTGGTGGTCACCCAGCGCGCCGGGCGCAGGCCGTTACGGTCGAGCAGGCACACCGCATGGCGGCCTTCGGTCATGACGATACCGGCCGGGCCATCCCACGGCTCCATATGCATGGAGTTGTATTCGTAGAAGGCACGCAGGTCGGCGTCCATGGTCTCGACGTTTTGCCAAGCTGGCGGTACCAGCATGCGCACGCCACGGAACAGGTCGATGCCGCCAGTGACCATCAGCTCCAGCATGTTGTCCATGCTAGAGGAGTCGGAGCCGACGCGGTTGACCAGCGGGCCGAGCTCTTCGAGGTCGGGGATCAGGTCGTTGGCGAATTTGGTGCGACGGGCCATGGCCCAGTTGCGGTTGCCGGTGATGGTGTTGATCTCGCCGTTGTGGGCGAGGAAGCGGAACGGCTGCGCCAGTGGCCATTTCGGCAGGGTGTTGGTGGAGAAGCGCTGGTGGAACACGCAGATCGCGGTTTGCAGGCGCTCGTCACCCAGGTCCGGGTAGAAGGCCGCGAGATCGCGCGGCATCATCAGGCCTTTGTAGATGATGGTCTTGTGCGAGAAGCTGCAGATGTAGTGGTCGGCGTCGTGGGCGTTGGCCACGGACGAACGGCGACGGGCACTGAACAGCTTGATGGCGAATTCCTGGTCGCTCAGGCCTTCACCGCCGATGAACACCTGCTCGATCTGTGGCAGGCGCTCAAGGGCCAGGCGGCCGAGCACGCTGGTATCGATCGGCACCTTGCGCCAGCCGACCAGTTTCAGGCCAGCAGCGAGGATTTCGCGGTCCATGTTGGCGCGGGCGGCTTCCGCTTTGACCGGGTCCTGGTTGAAGAACACCATGCCGACGGCGTACTGCTTGGGCAGCTCGACGGCGAAGTGCTCCTGGGCCACGGCACGCAGGAATTGATCGGGCTTCTGCATGAGCAGACCGCAACCGTCACCGGTCTTGCCGTCGGCGTTGATACCGCCGCGGTGGGTCATGCAGGTCAGTGCCTGCATGGCGGTTTGCAGAAGGTGGTGGCTCGGTTCGCCCGTCATATGGGCGATCAGGCCAAAACCACAGTTGTCCTTGAATTCTTCGGGATGGTACAGACCTGTTTTCATAGACACATTCTCACCAGGTTCACCTCTCAACGGAGGTAAATCTCTTTTTTAACAACCACTTACCATCCACGCCGATCAAACGCCAGCTTTTTTGCGGTGGCCATGGAAAACCATTGTTGCACAGCGACAGCGATGCCCACAAATTTTCATGTCTCACCATTGAAAATTTATGTCGCAATTTTGAATGTTTTTGCGCCATGCGCCGTGATAGCGGCTTGGCTCGAGTCTGAAGCGTTTCAGCCATGACTGCAAGTAAGGCTTGTGGCCGGCAGCCTGGGACAGAAAAGCCTGCCGCGTGACAACGCAGCAGGCTAGTCGAAAGTCAGTAATCGCTCAGCAACTGGGCGGCGGGGTGGTGCCGCCCGGAAGGTATCAGCGGGCCGAGGCCAGCTCTTGTTGGACGCTGGCGACGGTACGTGGCCAAGGTTTACCAGCCTGGACCTTCGCTGGCAAGTTCTTGATTGCCGCAACCGCTGCGTCGCGGTTGGCGAAGTTGCCGTAAGTGACTACGTACAGCGGCTTGCCCTGCAGGTTTTTCTTGAAGTAGCGATAGTCGCCACCTTGAGCCTTCACGAACGCCTGAGCCGAAGCCTCGGAGCTGGTACCCAGGATCTGCACCACATAATTGCCCGGTTTCTGCCCGGCGTACCAACCGCTGTTGCCGCTGCCACCGGCTGCCGGCTTCTCGACAGGCTTGGCGGCCGGCTTGGCCACGGCGACCTGGGTTGGTGCTGGTGCAGGCTTGGCAGGCGCAACCGGCTTGGCAGGTTGGGTTGCGACAGGTTTTGGCGCAGGCGCAACCGGCTGCGGTGGCGTCTGTACTGGCTGGGCTGGCGCCGCGGCTACTGGCTGGGCAGGTGCCGGTGCCGGGCCCGCTGGCACACCTTGCGGCGGCGCGATGGTGGTCACGGTTGGCGGCGGGTTGCCTGGCTGCAGGGCGGTATCACCGGCCGGGCTGCCCTCTTCACCCTCGCCCATGCCCGCGGCCTGGGCCAGTGGCTCGCGCATCACCGGCTGCGACTGGCCAACCAGCGGCAGCGGCATCGGCTGGGACGAACCCGAGAACTCGATGGCGGGATTGCCACCATTGGCCTGGCCCTCGCCAAGCGGCAGCTGGGCCTGGGCGGCCGGCGCTTCGGCAGGTGCCTTGTCACCTTTCTTCGGCATCAACACCGCGGCCGCAACGGCGACCACAACCACAGCGGACAGCGCGAGCACATGTTTTTTAGGCATCTTGAACCCCATGGATGGTCGCTTGGCCGTCGAGCGGCTGGCGATCATGGCTTCGATCAAAGTGTCACGGGCGACCTGGTTGATGTTGCCAGGCCAGCCGTCGGAGTTTTCATGGATATCGACGATCTGTTCACGGCTGAACACCTCGATGCCCCGGCCAGCACCTTCCAGGCGCTGCTCCAGGTACTCGCGGGTTTCTTCTTCACTGTAGGGGGCGAGTTCGATGATGTGGAAGCGTTCTTCCTCGATATTGATCTCGTCCAGCCCGGCAATCAGCGACGGCTCACCGAACAGGAACACGTGCGGGCGCCCTTCCGGTACACCCGCCGCCAATTCCAGCAACGCTTGGAGTGCCGACTCGTCGAGTTGTTCCGCATCGTCCACCAGCAAATACACTTCCTGGCCGGTCAGTGCCAGTTGCACCACCTTGGCCAGGATCGCCTGCATTTCGGCCTCGGCCACATCCAGGTTCTGTGCAACCTGGCCGAGTACGCTGGCGGCATCGCTGGCGCCACGGGCGGACACCACCACGCTCTGCACCGCCTGCTTGTTGGTACTGGCCACCAGGGCCTGGCGCAGCAGGGTCTTGCCACTGCCCAGCGGGCCGGTGACAACCAGCATCAGCTGGCTGTAGCGCGCCAGGTGATGCAGCTGGCCGAGCACGGGCTTGCGCTGGGCCGGGAAGAACTTGAAGCCGGGCACGCGGGGCGCGAACGGATCATGGCTCAACTGGTAATGGTCGAGAAAGGCCTCATCGGCATGCAAACTGGTCATTGCGCTGTCACAACCTCAAAGCTGGGCCACGATCGCGCGGTAATCCGCCGACAACGTGGCCTGTAGAATCTCTTTCGGATAGTCGTCGGTCACCACGGCCTCGCCCATCTGGCGCAGCAGCACCAGACGCAGGCGGCCGTCGAGCACTTTCTTGTCGACCGCCATGTGCTCCATGAAATGCGCCGGGGTCATTTCCTGTGGTGGCACCACCGGCAAACCTGCGTCCTGCAACAGGCGGATTCCGCGATCGCGCTCGGCCTGGTCGATCCAGCCAAGGCGCATGGACATCTCCAGGGCCATCACCGTGCCCGCCGCCACGGCTTCGCCGTGCAGCCACACGCCGTAACCCATGTGGGTCTCGATGGCATGCCCGAAGGTATGCCCCAGGTTCAGCGTGGCGCGCACGCCAGACTCGCGCTCGTCGGCACCCACCACCGCGGCCTTGGCCGCGCAGGAGCGGCGGATGGCTTCGGTCAGCGCCACCGGGTCGAGGGCACGCAGTGCCTGCATATTGTCCTCGAGCCAGGCGAGGAACGGTTTGTCGCAGATCAGGCCGTACTTGATCACTTCGGCCAGGCCTGCTGACAGCTCGCGTGCCGGCAGGGTCTTGAGGCTGGTGGTGTCTATCAGCACCGCATTGGGCTGGTAGAAGGCACCGACCATGTTCTTGCCAAGCGGGTGGTTGATACCGGTCTTGCCGCCGACCGAGGAGTCGACCTGGGACAGCAAAGTGGTCGGCACCTGGATGAAGTCGACGCCGCGCTGGTAGCAGGCGGCAGCGAAGCCGGCCATGTCACCGATCACGCCGCCGCCCAGGGCAACCACGGTGGTGCGGCGGTCGTGCCGTGCAGTCAGCAGGCCATCGAAGATCAGCTGCAGGGTTTCCCAGTTCTTGTGGGCTTCGCCATCGGGCAATACCACCGGCAGCACCGAATAGGCCCCCAGGGTCTTGCTCAGGCGTTCGAGATACAGGGGCGCGACGGTCTCGTTGGAAACAATGGCAACCTGCCGCCCGGCAATGTGCGGCGCCAGCAGCTCAGGCTGGTCCAGCAGGCCTTCGCCAATGTAGATCGGGTAGCTACGCTCGCCCAGGTCGACCTTTAGTGTCTGCATGTATCCCCACAATGTACTTGTGCGCGGCGCCGCTCGGGCACCTACGCGGTTACGTTGAACCTCGCCTCGGCGCTGGTGGCCGAGAATAGTCCCGGGCTAACGGGGCGGCAACTGCTGCAAGCGCTCGAGAATATCGATCACCACCATGCGTGGCGGCCGCTCGTCGGTTTCTACCACCAGGTCGGCGATCTCGCGGTAGAGCGGGTCGCGGGCTTCCAGCAGGGCGCGCAAGGTCGCCTCGGGGTTGGCGGTGCGCAACAGGGGGCGATTGCGATCACGCGCGGTGCGACCAACCTGCTGTTCGACCGAAGCATGCAGATAGATCACCCGGCCACCCTGGTGCAGGGCCTTGCGGTTGGCTTCGCGCATTACCGCACCACCGCCGGTCGCCAAGACCACGCCATCGAGTGCGCACAGCTCGGCGATCATCGCCTGCTCGCGGTCACGGAAACCCGGCTCGCCTTCCTTGTCGAAAATCCACGGGATGTTGGCGCCGCATCGCAGTTCGATTTCCTTGTCGGAATCCTTGAACAGCAGGCGCAGCTCTTTGGCCAATAGGCGTCCGATGGTGCTTTTACCAGCACCCATGGGCCCCACAAGTATCAAATTTCGCACAGAATCAACGACTCACAGCAATCGCCTGGTCACTCATGATACGCGGAGTCAGGAAGACCAGCAGCTCGGATTTTTTCTCTTGTAATGCATCGCGTCGAAACAGCCGCCCAACATACGGCAGATCGCCGAAAAATGGCACCTTGTCGACCACATTGTTTTGCGAAGTCGAGTACACGCCACCGATCACGATCGTTTCTCCGTCCGTCACGCGAACCTTCGCATTGACCTCGTTCTTGCGGATCGGCGGTACGTTGTTCAAGGCATTGACGTAATCCGGCTCGTCCTTGGTCACCCTGACGGTCATGATCACCTTGTTGTCCGGAGTGATCTGCGGGGTCACTTCCAGCGACAACGAGGCTTCGCGGAACGCTACCGAGGTGGCGCCGCTCTTGCTGGTTTCCTGGTACGGCACCTCGGTGCCTTTGAGGATCCTGGCCGTTTCCTTGTCGGCCGTGACCACCTTGGGCTGCGAGATGATTTCGTCGTTGCCGCTCTTTTCCATGGCACTGAGTTCCAGGTCGAGCAGCACATCGCCACGCAACAAGCCCAGACCGATGCTACCGCCCACCCGCTCCACCCCGAGATCGACGAACAGATCCTTGCCCGGGCGCGGGTTCTCGACATACAGCGGCCCACCCCAGCGCACCCCCAGGCTTTTCTCGTAATCGACGTTGGCCTCGACGATACGTGCCTCGATCGCCACCTGACGCACCGGCACATCCAGCTGCGCCACCAGCTGCCTCAGTTCGGCAAGGCGGTCTGCCGGCTGGTACACCACCAGCGTATTGGTGCGCTCATCGACACTCAGGCTGCCCCGACCGTTGAGGATGCCGTCATCCGCCAGGCTCGCCAGCAGCAGCTCTGCCAGCTCGGCGGCCTTGGCGTGATGAATGGGCAACAGCTCCCGACGCAACGGCTGCAACTGTGCATCCAGCGCCTGGCCCACATGGGCATCGACAGACTGCGCGGCAAACTCCGCCGCGGGCGCCACCAACAGCACATTGCCCTCCTGTCGCCGGGCCAAGCCCTTGCTGCGCAGCACCAGATCCAGCGCCTGGTCCCATGGAACATCCTCAAGGCGCAAGGTGACGCTACCCTGCACGGCATCGCTGGCAACCAGGTTGACACCGGCATAGTCAGCCAGCACCTGCAGCACCGAGCGCACTTCCACATCCTGGAAGTTCAGCGACAGTGGTTCACCCTGATAAGGCATTGCCGACGCCAGCGGGAACGGCAGCAGGGCTGCCAGCATCCATTTCATCAATCTTTTCATCGTCGTCCGGGGCCTCCTTGCCCAGGTGCTTTGCCAGCGTGATGAACGCCGTGCGTTCATGCCACCCCCCTGCCATGAACAGCCGTTCGCGTACTTCGACCTGGGATTGATCAACTCTCGCCACCACCCCCTGGTCACGCCCGACCCGGTCCCCAGGGCGTACGCGATAGAGCCTGCCCGCCGCCATCAGCAGTGCTTCGTGTTCCGCTCCACGTGACAGGCTGCCGACCATCTCCAGTTGCGCCAAAGGCACGCCGGCCAACCCGCTGGCCGACAATCGCGTCGCTCCAGGCGCAAACGGGTCGACTGCGGGCGCTGCCGTCCCGCCCCTGGCTGGCATGCGCGCTAGCATCGCAGGCTGCGGCACTGGCGCCAGCGCCTGATAGGCATCAACCCGCAACTGCAGGCGCAGCAGCCCAGGCTTGCCATCTGCTGGAGCCAGTTGCAGGTCACCACTACGCAAAACACGCGCCTGGCCCAACCAGTCACCCAGCCACTGGCGCAATGCCGCGTATCGCCCCACCACCTGTAGCTCCAGCGGCACCTGGCGGAAACCGGCCTGCTGTTCGTCTTCATGAACGTCGAAGCGCTCGATCAGCAAGCCATGCGCGTGCCCCGAAGCCGCCAGACGCTCGAGAAGGTCACTCATGCCCTCACCGGCCGCCAGGTGCCAGTGCGCCTCGCGCAAGCGTTGCTCGGCGATGGTTACCGACGCGTGGAGTTGCTCCAACTCGGCCAGTTGCACCGCGCCGGCTGAATGCTGTTCGTTCAACTCGGCGTGCCGAGCCTCCTCCTGCGCCTGCTGTTGCAGCGCTGCAGGCAGACGTATGGCGCAGCCCAGGCCGAACAACGCCAAGGCCACCAGCACTGGCGCCAGCTGCCTGAAGCGGCTGGAGCTCTCGGCCATGGCCAGCCAGCCGAGCACCTGCGCAGCATTCACGACCAGAACGCCGAAACGCGCGCCCCCAGCAGGAATTCATCGCCGCCTGGCAGGCTCCTGACGCGTTTGAGTTCCAGACCGACCAGCGCACTCGAGCGACTCAGGTCACGCATGAACTGTGCGACCACGGCACCTGACTTGGCCAGCCCGGTCATCTGCAGATTGCCATCCTCCAGGCTGAGGTCGAGCAGTTGCACACCCACCGGCAACGCCCGCTCGAGGTCAGCGAAGACCCCGACCAGCACATCCTGATGGGCGCGCAGTGCTTCCAGCGCCACCACGCGTGCCAGCAGCGCCTCATGCTGCGCATGCACATCGGCCAGCGGCTGCAACTGCTCGCCCAACGCCTCAAGGGCTGCCTGGTGCCGGGTATTGGCCAGCGCCTGCTGCTCCCCGCGCCAGCGGGCCAGCTGGTCGACCAACATCACGCCACACAGGGCCAGTAGAGCGCCGGCGACCAGTTGCCTGCGGAAAGACCGCAACGCGGCTTGCCGCTGCCGTTCGCGCCAGGGCAGAAGGTTCAGCCGCATCATCGACGCAATCCTCCGAGAGCCAGGGCGCAAGCCAGAATCATCGCACCATCGACGTGTTCCAGACGCGCCAGGTCAGGCACTAGGCGGCACGGAAGGTTCAGCTGGGAGCCGAGGCTTTGCAACTGGCCCGCTTCGACCGGAGAACAGCTGGCAATCAACAGGCATTCCGGCAAAGGCTCACCGGCGAGCAAGGCCAGCAGGCGCTCTGGCAGCGCCCCGGTTATCGTCGACAGCCCCAGGCTCAGCTCACGCCGTTGCTGAGGCTGCCCCGAATGCCAGCCATAAAGAATGGTGCTGTGCGCCTCGATACGCAGCAACGCCGAGCTTTGGTGCCGGCCCTGCGGCAGCATGCGCCCCAAGGCAATGCTGTCGACCTCCACGGCCTCCAGTTGCAGCCCTGCCTCCTCGACGATGCCTTCAAGTGGCGCCAGTGCGCTCTGCCGACATGCCGCCACCATCACCTCGGCGCAGCCTGGCTGGACGCGAGAACCGCCCAGGACCTGAAAATCCAGGGCCAGGTCTTCCAGCGGAAATGGAAACAGCCGTTCGGCGTCAGCCAGCAGCTGCGCCTCCACTTCTGCACCGCCCTGTTCCACTGGCAGGTGGCATAGCTTGCAGATCACCTGGTTACCCGGCAGTGCCAGCGCGACCCGGCGCTGTCTGAGGCCGCTGCGCCTGTAGGCGCGCCTCAAGGCAGCCGCCACGGCGCCAGGCTCTGCCGCCCAATCACTGCCAGCCAATGATTCGAACGGCTCTTGTACCGAGGCAAGCACCCGGCAGCGCCGGTTACGCCGCTGCAGTTGCACAATCCGAACGGAGTCAGGGGCAATTTCCACCCCCACGAGTGAACCGGCATCCTTGCCGAAGCGTCCTAGCATCGTGGCATCCTTGTTGTCTGTCGCCGCCATCTTTCGCGGCTACCTGCCCCAACCCCGCGTCAGCACTAGGCCGCGCCTGCCCATCGAGGCGACGGGCAGCCTGGCCGGTAACCCGGAGAGGCGAAAAAATGCTTATAATGCCCAGCGTTTTTTGGTCCGCCGGACCTGCGTGCAATCCACTCCCAACCTGGACACCGAAAAGCCTTGATACGTCTGCTGAAGTTCTTCTGGTGGTCTTCCGTCGCAGTCATCTGCGCGCTCGTACTCGGTGTGAGCGGTGCGTTTCTGTATCTTAGCCCCAACCTGCCCTCGGTCGAGTCGCTCAGAAGCATCCAGTTGCAGATCCCCCTCAGGGTGTACAGCAGCGACGGCAAGCTGATTGCCGAGTTCGGCGAAATGCGTCGCTCACCGATCCGCTTCGAGGAAATTCCCCCACAATTCATCCAGGCGCTTCTGTCGGCCGAGGACGACAACTTCCTCAATCACTACGGTGTCGACCCCAGCAGCCTGATGCGCGCCGCGACCCAGTTGGTGAAAACCGGCCATATCCAGACCGGCGGCAGTACCATCACCATGCAGGTGGCGAAGAACTTCTTCCTCACCAGCGAGCGCAGCTTCTCGCGCAAGACCAATGAAATCCTGCTGGCCCTGCAGATCGAGCGTGAGCTGACCAAGGACGAGATCCTCGAGCTGTACGTGAACAAGATCTACCTGGGCAACCGCGCCTACGGTATCGATGCCGCCGCGCAGGTGTACTACGGCAAGTCGATCCGCGACGTGAGCCTGGCGCAGATGGCGATGATCGCCGGCCTGCCCAAGGCACCCTCGCGCTTCAACCCGCTGGCCAACCCCGTACGCGCCAAAGAGCGCCGCGACTGGATCCTCGGCCGCATGTACAAGCTGGGCAAGATCGACGAAGCCAGTTACCAGGCGGCCCTGGCCGAGCCGCTCAACGCCAGCTACCACGTGCCCACGCCTGAAGTGAATGCGCCTTACATCGCCGAAATGGCCCGCGCCGAAATGGTCGGTCGCTACGGCAGCGACGCCTACACCGAAGGCTTCCGCGTCACTACCACGGTGCCCAGCGACATGCAGGAAATGGCCAACAAGGCCATCCTCAACGGTCTCTCCGACTACGATGAGCGCCACGGCTACCGCGGGCCCGAAGCACGCTTCCCGGGCCGCACCCAGGCAGCCTGGCTGCAGGAACTGGGCAAGCAGCGCAGCCTCGGCGGCCTGGAGCCGGTCATCGTCACCCAGGTCGAAAAAACCGGCCTCAAGGTGCTGACCCGCAGCGGCCAGGAAGAGCAGGTGGCCTGGGACACCATGAAATGGGCGCGCCCGTTCATTAACAGCAACTCCCAGGGCCGTGCGCCGCAGTCACCGGCAGATGTGGCCCAGGTTGGCGACCTGGTGCGCGTGCAGCGCCTTGAGGATGGCAAGTTCAAGTTCAGCCAGGTACCTGGCGCGCAGAGTGCGCTGGTCACCCTCGACCCTTACAACGGCGCCATCCGCGCCCTGGTCGGCGGTTTCTCGTTCGAGCAAAGCAACTACAACCGCGCCATGCAGGCCAAGCGTCAGCCGGGCTCGAGCTTCAAGCCGTTCATCTACAGCGCCGCACTGGACAGTGGCTACACCGCATCCAGCCTGGTCAACGATGCACCAATCGTGTTCGTCGACGAGTACCTGGACAAAGTCTGGCGACCGAAGAACGACACCAATACCTTCCTTGGTCCGATCCGCATGCGCGAAGCGCTGTACAAGTCGCGCAACCTGGTGTCGATCCGCCTGCTGCAGGCCATGGGCGTGGACCGCACCATCGACTACATCGCCAAGTTCGGCTTCAACAAGCAGGACCTGCCACGCAACCTGTCGCTGGCACTGGGCACCGCCACCCTGACCCCTTTGGAAATCGCCACAGGCTGGAGTACTTTTGCCAACGGCGGGTACAAGATCACCCCGTACCTGATCGATCGCATCGAAAGCCGCAGCGGCGAGACGCTGTTCACCGCCAACCCGGCTCGGGTACCGCAAGGTGCCGAGGACCAGGCGGGTGTGGCCGCGCCCGAACAGCCGATCAGCACAACCGCCATGCCTGGCGAGGCACCCGCTGCCTTCAGCCAGGTGGCTTCTGCACCGCAGGCGCCGGCCGTGGCCGAGCGGATCATCGACGGTCGCACCACCTACATCCTCACCAGCATGCTGCAGGACGTGATCAAGCGCGGCACCGGCCGCCGGGCGCTGGCCCTGGGCCGCACCGACCTGGCAGGCAAGACCGGTACCACCAACGAGTCCAAGGACGCCTGGTTCTCTGGCTACAACGCCGACTACGTGACCACCGTGTGGGTCGGCTTCGATCAGCCCGAAACCCTTGGACGCCGCGAGTACGGCGGCACGGCGGCACTGCCGATCTGGATGAGCTTCATGGGCGCGGCACTCAAGGACAAGCCTGCGCATGCGCCGGCAGAACCGGAAGGCATCCTCAGCCTGCGCGTCGACCCGGTCAGCGGCCGTGCCGCTTCGCCGAGCACGCCGAATGCCTACTTCGAGCTGTTCAAGGCCGAGGACTCGCCGCCGTCGGTGGATGAACTGGGCACTGGCGCAGCACCGGGCAGCCCACTGCCGGCGGATGAAGCGGCGCCGATGGACCTGTTCTGACGGCAGGTGCTTGTCTCAGGTTTTTGCGTGGGCGCGTAAATCGAGCGCCGCGCGGGCGGCGCTCGATCTCATAGGCGACAAATTTGCCATGGCAAACACCAGCAGCCCTGACACATCCTTCACAACGGCAAACAAAAAGCCCCGGCTCATACGAGCCGGGGCTTTTTTGTGTCGCCAGGCAGCAATCAGCCTTTGAACACGTCATCCACGCTGGTCAGCGGGTAGTGCTTCGGATACGGCAGGGTTGCCACGCCGGATTCGATGGCGGCCTTGGCCACAGCGTCGGAAACGACGGTGATCAGGCGTGCGTCCAACGGCTTCGGAATGATGTACTCACGACCAAATTCCAGAGCCTGTACGCCGTAGGCGTCGCACACTTCCTTCGGCACTGGCAGCTTTGCCAGATCTTTCAGGGCGATGGCGGCGGCGATTTTCATTTCTTCGTTGATGCGCTTGGCGCGAACGTCCAGGGCACCACGGAAGATGAACGGGAAGCCCAGTACGTTGTTGACCTGGTTCGGGTAGTCGGAACGACCGGTAGCCATGATCACGTCGCTGCGAGTGGCATGCGCCAGCTCTGGCGAGATTTCCGGGTCCGGGTTCGAGCAGGCGAACACGATCGGGTTGGCAGCCATCGACTTCAGGCCTTCGGCGCTCAGCAGGTTCGGGCCGGACAGGCCTACGAACACGTCGGCACCGTCGAGGGCGTCAGCCAGGGTACGCTTGTCGGTGGCGTGGGCGAACTGCGCCTTGTACTGGTTCAGGTCGTCACGGCCAGCGTGGATCACGCCGCTGCGGTCGATCATGTAAATGTTTTCGACCTTGGCACCCATGCTTACCAGCAGCTTCATGCAGGAGATGGCGGCAGCGCCGGCACCCAGGCAGACGATCTTGGCGTTTTCCAGCTTCTTGCCGGCGATTTCCAGGGCGTTGATCATGCCGGCAGCGGTCACGATGGCGGTACCGTGCTGGTCATCGTGGAATACCGGGATGTCGCACTGTTCGATCAGGGTGCGCTCGATTTCGAAGCACTCAGGCGCCTTGATGTCTTCGAGGTTGATGCCACCGAAGGTGATCGAGATGCGGCGAACGGTGTCGATGAACGCCTGCGGGCTTTCCGACTCCACTTCGATGTCGAACACGTCGATACCGGCGAAACGCTTGAACAGAACACCCTTGCCTTCCATGACCGGCTTGGAAGCCAGTGGGCCGAGGTCACCCAGACCGAGGATGGCGGTGCCATCGGAAATCACCGCAACCAGGTTGCCTTTGCCGGTGTATTTGTAAGCCAGCTCTGGATCACGGCCGATTTCACGCACGGGCTCAGCAACACCTGGGCTGTAGGCCAGGGCGAGGTCACGGGCGGTGGCTGTGGGCTTGGAGAGTTCGACGCTCAGTTTCCCCGGACGAGGTTGAGCGTGATATTCGAGAGCGGCGGTTTTCAGGTCTGACATGGTGGGCATTCCGCTATTTACTGTTCTGACGGACCGCCGAGGATACGCAAAGAGCCGGGGAGCCACAAGACTGGTCGGTCACTTGTGTCAAGGCCTTTAGCCTACGACTTTACGCTATAACCCACGGGGCATACGCCTAACAGTGTGTACAATCCAATAGCGAAATGTCTACATCTTTTAGCCTGAAATGCGCTCCAACATGCTCGGATCGGTCAACGGCAACAGCCAACGTCGCTGCCCGGGCTTGAGGCCGCCCTTGCGGGAACGATCCAGCACCCAGCCACGCGCCTCGACTTGGCGTCCCTTGAGGTTATCGAAGAAGCTGGCGGGGAAGTTGCGCTGCAGACGAGCGGGAACCTGCAGCACCACCGCACCGTCCAGGTTCAGCCAGACCCCGCCACGGTTGCGCTCCACGCCTTCGATGCGGCCCGCAATGACCGCGAAACCCGACTGCCGGACATCCCCGGCACGCACCACCGGCGAACGACGCCACAGCCCGGAGCCAGCCTTGCGCGCAGCCTGCTCGGCAAGCTGCTGGCAAGCGCTGAGGCGCACATTGGGGGCAACCGCGACGCGATAGCCCAAGCCCTCGCTGAGCAGCTGTGCTTCGATATTGTCGCCATTGCGCCCGTAGATATGCGCCAGCGTGCGGCCGTATTTGTCCTTGGACTCGACGCCCGGCTCCAGCCCTACACGCCCGTCGCTGGCTTTGACCAAAGCCTGCAAACGCTGCCTGGCGGCCTCGGCATAGGGTTCGCTAGTGCGCCCGTTACGGCCGATTTCCGGGGCATTGATGCCGATCAATCGCACGCTGCGGCCATCGACCAGGCGCAAGGTATCGCCATCGACCACCTGGCGCACCGCCACCTGCTGAGGGCTGCCTGGTAGCGGGCAGAACGCCAGGGCCGGGAATTGCCAGATGACGCCCATAAAAAAGGCGCCCACAAGGGGCGCCTTTTTTTGCAGCAATGCGAAACCCGAGGGGTTCGCCATGCGCATGATTACTTCTTGGTACCGAACATACCGAAGCGATCGGCGAACTTCTGTACGCGACCACCGGTGTCCAGGACTTTCTGCTTACCGGTGTAGAACGGGTGGCACAGGTTGCAAACGTCGATCGCCAGGGTGCTGCCCAGGGTCGAACGGGTTTCAAACTTGTTGCCGCAGCTGCAGGTGACTGCAACTACTTCGTAGTTCGGATGAATATCTGCTTTCATGGTCACTTCCTCGAGCTGCGTGCCGCCACCCAACACCAATTGTTGAATACCGCACGTAATTAGGCGGCGAATAATACCAGAGCATCACGCCAACGCAAGTTGTCGCTTGCACCGACCGTCGTCTGCTAGGCTCGCCAGTCTTTGAAACGCCCTCCGAGACTTTCCGCGTGTCCGACGTCATCCTGCGCCTTGCCCTGCCCTCCCCGCTGCGTCGCCTGTTCGACTACAAGGCGCCGGCAAGCATGGCACGCCAGGCCTTGACTCCGGGCATGCGCATTCGCGTGCCATTCGGCCGCCGCGAAATGATCGGCGTGCTGGTGGAGGTGTGCGAGCAGAGCGAAGTGCCCGCCGACAAGCTCAAGCCGGCCAGCGCCCTGCTCGACCCGGTATCACCGATCCCGCCGTCGCTGTTCAAGTTGTGCTTGTGGACCGCCCAGTATTACCAGCACAGCCTGGGTGACACGCTGAGCTGGGCCTTGCCGACCCTGCTGCGCCAAGGCGAACCTGCCGAGATGCGCCAGGAGCGCTTCTGGCACGTCGCCCCCGGCGCCCGCCTGGAAGACCCGCGCATCGCCCGCGCTCCGCGCCAGCGCGATGCCCTCAAGACCCTGGCCCAGCACCCGCATGGCGTGGCCCACAGCCTGCTGGCCAAGCTCAATCTGAACAAGGACAGCCTCGACCTGCTGCTGGCCAAGGACCTGGTGCAGATCGAGGTCCGCCGCCATCTGCCGGCACTTCGCCACGAACACTGGCTGGCACAGCCGGAACTGCCGCTCAACGAAGAGCAACGCGAAGCATTCGACGCCGTGCGCGAAGGCTTTGGCGGCTTTGGCGCCTTCCTGCTGGCCGGTGTCACCGGCAGCGGCAAGACCGAGGTGTACCTGCAACTGATCCGCGAAACACTGGAAGCCGGCAAGCAGGCCCTGGTGCTGATCCCGGAGATCAACCTCGGCCCGCAGACCCTGGCCCGCTTCGAGCAACGCTTCAACGCCCGCATCGCCCTGCTGCATTCGGCGGTGAACGACCGCGAACGCCTGGATGCCTGGCTGGCAGCCCGGGACGGCGAGGCCGACATCATCATCGGCACCCGCTCGGCACTGTTCACGCCGATGAAGAACCCCGGCCTGATCATCATCGACGAGGAGCACGACGGCTCCTATAAACAGCAGGAAGGCCTGCGCTATCACGCCCGCGACCTGGCGCTGGTACGTGCCCACCAGGAAAACGTCCCGATCCTGCTCGGTTCTGCCACTCCATCGCTGGAAACCCTGCACAACGCCCTGACCGGTCGCTACCGCCTGCTGCGCATGAACCAGCGTGCCGGCGGTGCCCGCCCGCCACGCATGCTGCGCCTGGATGTGAAGAGCCTGCCGCTGGACAGTGGCATCAGCGGCCCACTGCAGCAAGCCATCCGCCAAACCCTGGAAGCGGGCCAGCAAGTACTAGTGTTCCTCAACCGCCGCGGTTTCGCCCCGACCTTGCTGTGCCACGATTGTGGCTGGCTGTCCGAATGCCCGCGCTGCGATGCGCGCATGACCGTGCACCAGCGCTCCGGCGTGCTGCGTTGCCACCATTGTGGCTATGACGAGCGCCTGCCGCAGCAGTGCCCGCAGTGCAACCACGTTGACCTGCGCCCGGTCGGCGCCGGCACCGAGCGCGCCGAGGAGCGCCTGAAAGTGCTGTTCCCGGATTACCCGATCCTGCGTGTGGACCGCGACAGCACCGCGCGCAAGGACGCCATGCACAACCTGTTCAGCACCATCCAGCGCGGCCAGCCGAGCATCCTTGTCGGCACCCAGATGCTCGCCAAGGGCCATCACTTCCCGCGGGTGACCCTGGTGGCCATCCTCGATGCCGATGGCGGGCTGTTCTCCGGCGATTTCCGTGCCAGCGAACGCATGGCACAGTTGATCGTGCAGGTCGCCGGGCGGGCCGGGCGGGCCGAGGAACCCGGCAAGGTCATCATCCAGACCCACCTGGCCGACCATCCGCTGCTGGTGCAGCTTACCGAGCAGGGCTACTTCGCCTTCGCTGAGCAGGCCCTGGACGAACGCCGCGCCGCCGGGCTGCCGCCTTACTCGCACCTGGCGCTGCTGCGCGCCGAAGCGCACAAGCCCGGACAGGCCGAAGGTTTCCTCGACGAGGCCTGCGCCGCCGCCGAGCGCCTGGTGGCCGAACAGCGCCTGCCCGGCATCGAGCTGCTGGGGCCGGTGCCGGCACCGATGGAGCGCCGCGCCGGGCGCTTCCGCGCACAACTGTTGATACAGGCCAATACGCGGGCGCCTTTGCATCGACTGATCAGCGCCTGGTTGCTAGTGTTGGAGCAGATGCCGAGCGGGCGCCAGGTGCGGTGGTCGCTGGATGTCGACCCGGTAGACCTGTACTGAATCGACCGGCCTCATCGCCGGCAAGCCAGCTCCCACAGGTTGCGCGCACTCTTCTGTGGGAGCTGGCTTGCCGGCGATGAGGCCCTCGAACACAACATGGAACCCTTGATGGTTGCACCCCAAAGGTTGGCAACCCGCCCCCAGCCACGGATAATGCCCAGTTTTTCCACCTGCGCATCCAAGCGCTCCACCGCGCTTGCGGTCGAAAAGAGATCCCCATGAAAGACACCATTCGCCAGCTGATCCAGCAAGCCCTCACCCAACTCGTCACCGACGGTGTGCTGCCTGAAGGGCTGTCGCCGGCGATCCAGGTGGAAAACGCCCGGGACAAGACCCACGGCGACTTCGCCAGCAACATCGCCATGATGCTGGCCAAGCCGGCCGGCATGAAGCCGCGCGACCTGGCCGAGAAACTGATCAATGCCCTGCCGGCCAGCGCCGACATCAGCAAGGTCGAGATCGCCGGCCCCGGCTTCCTCAACTTCTTCCAGAACACCGACGCCCTGGCCAACCGCCTGGATGCCGCACTGGCCGACGCCCACCTGGGCGCCCGCAAGGCCGGCCCTGCGCAAAAGGTTGTGATCGACATGTCGGCACCCAACCTGGCCAAGGAGATGCACGTCGGCCACCTGCGTTCGACCATCATCGGTGACAGCGTGGCGCGCGTGCTGGAGTTCCTCGGCGATGACGTGATCCGCCAGAACCACGTGGGCGACTGGGGCACCCAGTTCGGCATGCTGCTGGCCTACCTGGAAGAAAACCCGATCACCAGCGACGAGCTGTCGGACCTGGAAAACTTCTATCGCGCCGCCAAGAAGCGCTTCGACGAATCCGAAGAATTCGCCACCCGCGCCCGCGGCCTGGTGGTCAAGCTGCAGGCCGGCGACCCGGACTGCATGGCCCTGTGGACGCGTTTCAAGGACATTTCGCTGTCGCACTGCCAGAAGACCTACGAGCTGCTCAACGTCAAGCTGACCATGGCCGACGTGATGGGTGAAAGCGCCTACAACGACGACCTGGCCAACGTGGTCGCCGACCTCAAGGCCAAGGGGCTGCTGGTCGAAGACCAGGGCGCCCAGTGCGTGTTCCTCGACGAGTTCAAGAACAGCGAAGGCGAGCCACTGCCGGTGATCGTGCAGAAGGCCGACGGCGGCTACCTGTACGCCACCACCGACCTGGCTGCCGTGCGCTACCGCAGCAACGTGCTCAAGGCAGACCGCGCCCTGTACTTCGTCGACCAGCGCCAGGCCCTGCACTTCAACCAGGTGTTCGAAGTTGCACGCCGCGCAGGCTTCGTGGGCCACCCGATGCAGATGGAGCACATGGGCTTCGGCACCATGAACGGTGCCGACGGCCGCCCGTTCAAGACCCGTGACGGCGGTACCGTGAAGCTGATCGACCTGCTCACCGAGGCCAAGGAACGCGCCTACGCGCTGGTCAAGGAAAAGAACCCGAGCCTGGCCGACGAAGAACTGCGCCACATCGGCGAAGTGGTTGGCATCGGCGCAGTGAAGTACGCCGACCTGTCCAAGCACCGCACCAGCGACTACAGCTTCAACTTCGAGCTGATGCTCAACTTCGAAGGCAACACCGCGCCTTACCTGCTGTACGCCTACACCCGCGTGGCCGGCGTATTCCGCAAACTGGGCAAGGGCTTCGATGAAGTCGACGGCAACATCGTGCTGCAGGCTGCCCACGAGCAGGACCTGGCCGCGCGCCTGGCGCAGTTTGGCGAAATCCTCAACAACGTCGCCGACAAGGGCACGCCGCACGTGCTGTGCAGCTACCTGTACGACCTGGCCGGCCTGTTCTCCAGCTTCTACGAGAACTGCCCGATCCTTGCCGCCGAAACCCCGCAGCAGCAGCAGAGCCGCCTGCGCCTGGCGGCCCTGACCGGCCGCACCCTCAAGCAAGGTCTGGAACTGCTCGGCCTGGAAACCCTGGAGCGCATGTAAGTTGGCTGCCAAGAAAAAACCTGCACCCAAACGCGGCGCCAGCCGCCAGACGGCGCCGGCCAAGCAGCCGATTCCCGGTTGGGTATGGCTGGCGGTCGGCCTGACCGTAGGCGCGTTCATCGTGTTCCTGATGAAGCTCGAGCCTGGTGGCGAAGACATCAAGCGCACCAAGCCGGAGCAGCAGAAAGCGGACAAAGTGGCCGAAGCCGGCAAGTCGGCGCAGCCCACTCCGCAGCAGCCTGTGAAGCCGAAGTACGACTTCTACACGCTGCTGCCGGAGTCCGAGGTGATCGTGCCGCCGGAGGCCGTACCAGAGAAGACACCACCCGTCCCGGCCCAGCCGGTGACCCCGGTGACGCCAGCCGAAGCGGCAAAGATCGACACGGCGCGAGCCCAGGCAGCATTGATGGGCCAGACACCGCCACCGGCACCGCCAGTCATCAAGCCGGCGGCGACCACCCAGTTCTTCCTGCAGGCCGGCTCGTTCCGCAAGCAGGCCGATGCTGACAAGGTGCGCGCGCAGATCATCCTGCTGGGGCAGTCGGTAAAGGTAGAGTCGGGCACGGTCAAGGACGAAACCTGGTACCGCGTGCTAGTGGGCCCGTTCAGCAACCGCGAGCAGCTGACCGGGGCGCAGAAGCAGTTGGCCGGGGCAGGTTTCAGCAACCTGCTGCTGCAACAGCGGCAGACCCGTCAGTAACCTGCGTTCGGGGGGCGCTTTGCGCCCCTATCGCGACACAAGGCCGCTCCTACAATGTGCGGGTAAACCTGAAAGTCGGGTTTACGCGCCCCCTGTAGGAGCGGCCTTGTGTCGCGATAGGGCTGCAAAGCAGCCCCCATGTGAACTCAACCCCGCCCCGCATTCCGCTCGGAAACCTGGCTGTTCAGCGTCCAGAAGTCATACAGAACCCCCACCAGGAACAGCCCGCCGGTAAAGAAGTAGATGATTGCGGTGATCCACTTGCCCTGATACAGCCGGTGCAGACCAAACACCCCTAGGAAGGTCAGCAGGATCCAGGCGATGTTGTAGTCAATGCGCCCGGACTGGAACCGGAGGTCAGCTTCACGGTCCATGGACGGGATCAGGAACAGGTCAATCAACCAGCCGATGCCCAGCAGGCCCAGGGTGAAGAACCAGATGGTGCCGGTTACGGGCTTGCCGTAATAGAAACGATGCGACCCGGTAAAGCCGAAAATCCATAGCAGGTAGCCAATGGTCTTGCTGTGGGTGTCGTGAAACGGCGCCCCCTGTTGATAACTGTTCATTCATAGCCCCCGTGGGTTATCCGAAAATTTTCTAAGAAAAAATGTGACTTTCTTGTCGCAGGCCGACGTACGGCACCTGGACAATCGACCAACGGATCAAAGATTGATCAAAAAGCTGTTATAAAGTTGCGCGCCCAACACATAACTATTCATAAGAGCTTCATCTATGCCGCCTTTACTCAAGACATGGCTGACCCTCTGCCTATTATTGCCCCTGGCCGCCCACGCCACCAATCGTGAGCAACGTCTTCCCAATGGTTTTACCGGCTACACCACCAATGCCTCGGTAAGACACGCACCAGTCAAGCAGACCGCGCTGCGCACCCGCCCAAGCAATGCCGCCATCAGCCGCAGCGTGCCCGGTGCGCCAGTCGCCGCCATGTCGCCGAAGCAGAGCAGCGATGTGCTCAGCCGCGCGGTAAATGTGCTCGGCACCCCTTATGTCTGGGGCGGCAGCAGCCCGAAGAAAGGCTTCGACTGCAGCGGGCTGGTCAAATACGCCTTCAACGACGTCGCCGACGTCGACCTGCCGCGCACCTCCAATGCCATGGCCCAGGGCCACGGCATCAAGGTGGCCAAGGGTGACCTGAAGCCAGGCGACCTGATCTTCTTCAACATCAAGAGCCGTCGGGTGAACCACGTTGCCATCTACCTGGGCAACGACCGCTTCATCCATGCTCCACGCCGTGGCAAGCGGGTGAGCATCGACACCCTGAGCAAGCCTTACTGGCAGAAGCATTACGTGGTGGCCAAGCGAGTGCTGCCGAAAGAACAGCAGCAACTGAGCCTGGCCAAGCGCTGATCTGATCGGCGCTCTCCTGTATCGGCCTCTTCGCGGGCACGCCCGCTCCCACAGGTACACCACAGCATTCGAAGGCTGTGTTATCCATGTGGGAGCGGGTTTACCCGCGAAAGGGCCAGCACAGGCACTATAGATCGCTGATCAGCCCCCTCTCCTTCAACCCTCGCATCGCCCCTTCCATCGTCCGCATCCCGTCCGCACCACCCGCCTGCATCACCGAACACAACTGCGCCATTCGCCCTTCCCGAACCAGGTTACGCACCGCTGACGTCACCACCAGCACTTCCCGCGCAGCAACCCGCCCTCCGCCCGCGCGCCTGACCAGCACCTGCGCTACCACCAGGCGCAACGACTCGGCCAGCATCGCCCGCACCAACGGCTTCT
This sequence comes from Pseudomonas sp. 13159349, assembly GCF_013305685.1. Lineage (NCBI taxonomy): Bacteria > Pseudomonadati > Pseudomonadota > Gammaproteobacteria > Pseudomonadales > Pseudomonadaceae > Pseudomonas > Pseudomonas sp. 13159349. The sequence goes on from NZ_CP045553.1 coordinate 5,614,892, forward strand.
CTTCGGCAGCGAACACCTCCACCAACCGGTCAACACTGCTCACCGCCGAACGGGTATGCACGGTCGCCAGTACCAGGTGCCCGGTCTCAGCCGCACGCAAGGCCAGGCGAATGGTTTCCAGGTCGCGCAGCTCACCGATCATGATCACATCCGGGTCCTGGCGCAGGGCACTGCGCAGCCCCTGGGCGAACCCACCGCAATGGCGGCCGACCTCACGCTGGTTGACCAGGCTGCGCTGGCTGCTGTGGATAACTTCGACAGGGTCCTCAAGGGTGATGATATGCAGAGCACGATCTCGGTTCAGTTGGTCGAGCAGTGCCGCCAAGGTGCTGGACTTGCCACTGCCGGTCGGCCCACCGACGAGGATCAAGCCATCTCGGCACTGCGCAACAGCTTGAAACACATCGACCAGGTCGAGTTCATCGAGCGTGGCTATATGCCCCGGGATCAGGCGAAAGGTGGCCGCAGGGCCGTGCAACTGGCGAAACAGATTCAGCCGAAAGCGCCCTAGCGCCGGCAATTCCAGCGCCAGGTCCAGCTCATCACCCTGGGCCCACTGTCGGCGCTGGTCTTCATCCAGCAAGGGTGCCATGCCCTTGGTCAAGGTCGCCGGGCCCAAGGTCGGCAGGGCCATGCGCTGCAGCTCGCCATCCAGGCGCAACATCGGTAACTGGCCCGCCGCCAGGTGCAGGTCGGAAGCCCCCGCATCCACGGCCCGGGCCAACAGGTCGGTCACATCCATGAGACTCCCCAAAGGCCTTCAAGTAGGTAGAATGCCGCAAACCCTCCAGCCGCCGGCATCAGTCCATGTCCACCCTAGCAGACAACCTTTCCGCTATTTCCGCCCGTATCGCCAGCGCTGCCCAGGCTGCCGGGCGTGATCCGGCCAGCGTCCAGTTGCTGGCCGTGAGCAAGACCAAGCCAGCCAGCGCCATCCGCGAAATCCACGCCGCCGGCGTATGCGATCTCGGGGAAAACTACCTACAGGAAGCGCTGACAAAGCAGCAGGCACTCGGCGACCTGCCCTTGATCTGGCACTTCATCGGCCCCATCCAGTCGAACAAGACCAAAGCCATCGCCGAGCATTTCGACTGGGTACATTCCGTGGACCGCCTGAAAATCGCCCAACGCCTCTCGGAGCAGCGCCCGGCCGGTCTGCCACCACTGAACATCTGCCTGCAGGTGAACGTCAGCGGCGAAGACAGCAAATCCGGCTGCACCCCTGCCGACCTGCCGGCCCTGGCCAAAGCGGTAGCCGCACTGCCCAACCTTCGCCTGCGCGGGCTGATGGCCATTCCCGAACCCACTGATGACCGCGCCGCCCAGGAAGCCGCCTTCGCCACCCTGCGCCAGTTGCAGGAAGGCCTCGGCCTTGGTCTGGACACCCTGTCCATGGGCATGAGCCACGATCTGGAAGCGGCCATTGCACAGGGTGCGACCTGGGTGCGTATCGGTACCGCCCTGTTCGGTGCCCGCGATTACGGGCAGCCCTGATTCCATGCTTTACTCACTCTTTCCTACAAGGACCTGACATGAGCAAGACTCGTATTGCCTTTATCGGCGCCGGCAACATGGCCGCCAGCCTGATCGGTGGTCTGCGTGCCCAGGGCCTGGACGCCTCGCAGATCCGCGCCAGCGACCCGGGCGCCGAGACCCGCAGCCGCATCCAGGCCGAGCACGGCATCGAAACCTTCGAGAACAACGCCCAGGCCATCGATGGCGCCGACGTCATCGTGCTGGCGGTCAAGCCGCAGGTCATGAAAGCCGTATGCCAGTCCCTGCAACCGAACCTGCAGGAAGGCCAGCTGATCGTTTCCATTGCCGCCGGCATCACCTGCGCCAGCCTGCAAAGCTGGGTCGGCGCTCGCCCGGTGGTGCGCTGCATGCCCAACACCCCGGCACTGCTGCGCCAGGGCGTCAGCGGCCTGTACGCCACCGCGGAAGTATCCAGCGAACAACGCCAGCAGGCCGAGCAACTGCTGTCGGCCGTGGGCACCGCCCTGTGGCTCGAGCAGGAGCAGCAACTGGACGCCGTGACGGCAGTCTCCGGCAGCGGCCCGGCGTACTTCTTCCTGCTGATCGAAGCCATGACCGCGGCAGGCGAAAAGCTTGGCCTGCCACGTGAAACTGCCTCCCAGCTGACCCTGCAGACTGCCTTGGGCGCCGCACGCATGGCGGTTGCCAGCGATGTCGATGCTGCCGAACTGCGCCGCCGAGTCACCTCGCCTGCAGGCACTACCGAAGCGGCGATCAAGTCGTTCCAGGCCAGCGGCTTCGAAGCCATCGTCGAACAGGCGCTGCAGGCTGCGGCTACACGTTCCGCCGAGCTGGCCGAACAACTGGGCAAATAAGGAGCTTCAGATGAATGCACTGTCCGGCGCCGCGATCTTCGTGGTGCAAACCCTGGTCAGCCTGTACCTGGTGATCGTCCTGCTGCGCTTTGTCCTGCAGCTGGTCAAGGCCAACTTCTACAACCCGCTGTGCCAGTTCGCCGTGCGCGCCACACAGCCGCTGCTCAAGCCGATTCGCCGAGTCATCCCCAGCGTTGGTGGGCTGGATACCTCGTCGCTGCTGTTGTCGGTGGTCATCCAGGCGCTGCTGATGGCTTTCGTGCTGATGGTCACCTACGGGACCTTCGGTGACATCCTGCACCTGCTGATGTGGGCCATCATCGGTATCACCTCGCTGTTCCTGAAGATTTTCTGGGTCGCGATGATCGTCATGGTGATCGTGTCCTGGGTTGCTCCCAACAGCCACAACCCGGCGGCTGAGCTGGCCTACCAGATCAGTGAACCGGTGCTGGCACCGTTCCGCCGCATCGTGCCCAACCTGGGCGGCATGGACATCTCGCCGATCTTCGCCTTCCTCGCGATCCAGGTAATCCAGTCGTTCGTCATGCCGCCGCTGGCCGCCTACGCCGGCATGCCACAAGAGCTATGGCGGATGATCTGAGCCCCAGCTGACTCTGGTTGCTTCCAGCGACAAGCCTCTGCTTGCCGCTGGGGGTAGCGCTCTTTAGACTTACGCCTCCGTCAAGCGTGAGCAGGGTCGATGTCCACTGTCTTTCCCGAAGATTCCGTCGGTCTGGTAGTACCGCAAACCGCCCGATTCGATGAACCGCTGGCCCTGGCCTGCGGTCGCTCCCTGGCCAGTTACGAACTGGTCTACGAGACCTATGGCACCCTGAACGCCAGCGCGAGCAACGCCGTGCTGATCTGCCATGCCCTCTCCGGCCACCACCATGCCGCTGGCTACCATGCCGCCACCGACCGCAAGCCGGGCTGGTGGGACAGCTGTATCGGCCCTGGCAAGCCGATCGACACCAACCGCTTCTTCGTGGTCAGCCTGAACAACCTGGGCGGCTGCAACGGCAGCACCGGCCCCAGCAGCATCAACCCGGCCACCGGCAAGCCCTACGGCGCTGACTTCCCGGTGCTGACCGTGGAAGACTGGGTGCACAGCCAGGTGCGCCTGGCCGAGCGCCTGGGCATCCAGCAGTGGGCCGCCGTGGTCGGTGGCAGCCTGGGTGGCATGCAGGCGCTGCAGTGGACCATCAGCTACCCCGAGCGTGTGCGCCATTGCGTCGACATCGCCTCGGCTCCCAAGCTGTCGGCACAGAACATCGCTTTCAATGAAGTGGCACGCCAGGCCATCCTCACCGACCCCGAATTCCACGGCGGTTCATTCCAGGACCAGGGCGTGATCCCCAAGCGTGGCCTGATGCTGGCGCGCATGGTCGGCCACATCACCTACCTGTCGGATGACTCGATGGGTGAAAAATTCGGCCGCGAGCTGAAGAGCGACAAGCTCAACTACGACTTCCACAGCGTCGAATTCCAGGTCGAGAGCTACCTGCGCTACCAGGGCGAGGAATTTTCCGGGCGCTTCGACGCCAACACCTACCTGCTGATGACCAAGGCGCTGGACTACTTCGACCCCGCCGCCGCCCAGGGCGGCGACCTGGCAGCCACCCTGGCCCACGTCAAGGCGGATTACTGCATCATGTCGTTCACCACCGACTGGCGCTTCTCCCCGGCCCGTTCGCGCGAGATCGTCGACGCCCTGATGGCCGCGCGCAAGAATGTCTGCTACCTGGAGATCGACTCGCCTTACGGGCACGATGCCTTCCTGATCCCCACGCCTCGCTACATGCAGGGTTTCTCGAACTACATGAACCGCATTGCCATCTGAGGACAGCATGAGAGCCGATCTGGAAATCATCCACGACTGGATCCCCGCCGGCAGCCGGGTACTCGACCTGGGTTGCGGCAGCGGCGAACTGCTGGCCTCGCTGCGCGACCGCAAGCAGGTCACCGGCTATGGCCTGGAGATCGACGCCGACAACATCGCGGCCTGTGTGGCCAAGGGCGTCAACGTCATCGAGCAGGACCTGGACAAGGGCCTGGGCAACTTCGCCAGCAACAGTTTCGACGTGGTGATCATGACCCAGGCCCTGCAGGCCGTGGAGTACCCCGACCGCATCCTCGACGAGATGCTGCGCGTGGGCCGCCAGTGCATCATCACCTTCCCCAACTTCGGCCACTGGCGTTGCCGCTGGTACCTGACGACCAAAGGCCGCATGCCGGTTTCGGACTTCATGCCGTACACCTGGTACAACACGCCGAACATCCACTTCTGCACCTTTGCCGACTTCGAAGAGCTGTGCCACGAGCGCCGCGCCAAGGTGCTAGACCGCCTGGCGGTCGACCACTTGCACCGCAACGGGTGGGGTGGCCGGCTTTGGCCTAATCTTCTAGGTGAGATCGGCATCTACCGTGTCAGCAGCCCGGGCCTGCAAGAACATCAGCTCGCGGTCTGACGCCCACCGGAGGAATCACCCCATGCGTCGCCTAGCCCTGTTCCTGATCAGCCTGTGCCTGGCCCTGCCGGTACTGGCTGCCGATGCTGCCCGTCCCGAGCGCAAGGAAGTGTTTGGCGACGTGACGGTGCACTACAGCGCGTTCACCTCGAGCATGCTGACACCGGAGGTGGCCGCAGCCACCGGCCTGGTACGCAGCAAGAACCAGGGCGTACTCAACATCGCCGTGCTCAAGGCCAACAAACCCGCCATGGCGGTGGTCAGCGGCACGGTCAAGGACCTGACCGGGCGCAGCAGCCCGCTGTCGTTCAAGCAGATCACCGAACAGGGCGCGGTGTACTACATCGCCCAGTTCAAGATCGACCAGCCAGAAACCGTCACCTTCGACCTGAATATCGAAACCGGCGGTATCAGCAACTCCCTCAGTTTCAACCAGGAAGTGTTCCCAGGCGAATGATGAATTTCCAGCAACTCGTATTGGCCAGCCACAACGCCGGCAAACTCAAGGAACTCCAGGCCATGCTCGGCGCGTCCGTGCAACTGCGCTCGATCGGCGAGTTCAGTCAGGTCGAGCCGGAAGAAACCGGCCTGTCGTTCGTCGAGAATGCCATCCTCAAGGCGCGCAACGCCGCACGCATTTCCGGCCTGCCGGCCCTGGCCGACGATTCTGGCCTGGCGGTGGACTTCCTCGGCGGCGCGCCGGGCATCTACTCGGCGCGCTATGCCGACGGCAAGGGTGATGCGGCGAACAATACCAAGCTGCTCGAAGCACTGAAAGACGTGCCTGAAGCCGAGCGCGGTGCTCAGTTCGTCTGCGTCCTGGCACTGGTGCGCCATGCTGACGACCCGCTGCCGATCCTGTGCGAAGGCCTGTGGCACGGGCGCATCATGTTCGAGGCCAGTGGCGAGCACGGCTTTGGCTACGACCCGCTGTTCTGGGTACCGGAGCGCAGCTGCTCCAGCGCCGACCTGGCCCCTGTGGACAAGAACCAGCTCAGCCACCGCGCCCGCGCCATGGCCCTGCTGCGCCAACGTCTGGGCCTGGCATGATCGAAACGCTGTCCAACCCCGGCGCGGCGGGTTTCACCAGCCTGCCGCCGCTGGCGCTGTACATCCACATCCCGTGGTGCGTACGCAAATGCCCTTACTGCGACTTCAACTCCCACGCTGCCGGGCCTGAACTGCCGGAAGATGCCTACGTCGCCGCCCTGCTGACCGACCTCGACCAGGAGCTGGCTGCCGTGCAAGGCCGGCCGATCAGCTCGATCTTCTTCGGCGGCGGTACCCCCAGCCTGTTCAGTGCCGACGCCCTTGGCCGGCTGCTGCGTGGCGTGGAACAACGTATCCCGTTTGCGCCGGACATCGAAATCACCCTGGAGGCCAACCCGGGCACGTTCGAGCAGGACAAGTTCAAGGCCTACCGGCAAACCGGTATCAATCGTCTGTCCATCGGTGTGCAGAGCTTCCAGCCAGCCAAACTGCAGGCGCTGGGGCGTATCCACAATGGCGATGAAGCGGTCCGCGCCGCCGGCATGGCGCGCGCCGCCGGCTTCGACAACTTCAACATGGACCTGATGCACGGCCTGCCCGACCAGTCGCTCGACGACGCGCTGGGCGACCTGCGCCAGGCCATCGACCTGGGGCCGACGCACCTGTCGTGGTACCAGCTGACCGTGGAGCCGAACACGGTGTTCTGGAACCAGCCGCCCGAGCTGCCCGAGGACGACATCCTCTGGGATATCCAGGAGGCCGGCCAGGCACTGATGGCCGAACACGGCTTCCGCCAGTACGAAGTCTCGGCCTATGCCCAAGCGGGGCGCGCTGCCCGGCACAACCTCAACTACTGGCGCTTTGGCGACTTCATCGGCATCGGCGCTGGTGCCCACGGCAAGCTGACCTTCGCCGACGGGCGCATCCTACGCACCTGGAAAACTCGCCTGCCCAAGGACTACCTGAACCTGGCCAAGCCGTTCAAGGCCGGCGAAAAGCTGCTGCCAGTCGACGAGCTGCCGTTCGAGTTCCTGATGAATGCCCTGCGCCTGACCGATGGGGTGGAAGCCGAACTGTTCACCCAACGCACCGGTTTGCCGCTGGCACAACTGCGCGAGGCACGCCGCGCGGCCGAACAAAAGGGCCTTTTGCAGGTCGAACCGGATCAACTGGTGGCCACGCCGAGGGGCCAGTTGTTCCTCAATGACCTGCTGCAGTATTTCTTGACCTAAGGATGACCCATGGATCTGGTACTTGATCTGCTCGCGACGGTTTCTCGCTGGAGCCGCAGCAACCTGTCGGAGATTTCACTGGCCTTGGTAGGCTGCCTGTTGGTGCTGTTCGGCACCGATATCAAGGGCTGGGTGGAACAACGCCTGGGCGGCCTGGCGGGCGCCCTGCGCGTACCGTTCATGGCCTTGCTGGTGATGATCGGCAGCGGTGCGGCGCTGATCTATGCCACGCCTTGGGTGGTGAAAGGGCTGAGCCAGTTCAACAACTACGCGCTGGCGCCGGTGTTGCTGGTGGTACTGGTGCTGATCGGGGTGGTGGCGGATCGACGGGGCTGAACCACGGCCTTGCACTGAACCTTGCAGGAGCGGCTTGTGTCGCGAAAGGGCCGCAAAGCGGCCCCAGCAATTGCTGCCTCACCGCTGACATCCTGGGGCCGCTACGCGGCCCATCGCGACACAAGGTCGCTCCTACAATGACCGCGTAATCTGGCGAGTACAGAGATGGGTTGTAAAAGCTGCCCCGGAGAATCAGGGCAGCCCTACCACCTGACTAGCCCTTACCGGGCATCATCGAAGTGATCGCGCATGAAGTCCCGAACGGTCTTGAGCACAGTCAAAATCCGGATGAACGTCCAAACGCGGCTCAGCGCATCAAGCAAACGCTTCATATGCCTTGGCCTCCGTGTTGGCGGGCCAATCTTCCAGCATCTAACCGGCACTTCGATGCCTTCGAAAACTGTGTGAGAGTCTTCTGTGAAGTGGCCAGGTCAATGGCCCTTCGAAGAGGTGCACCGGCACGGTTCTCAGGCCGTGTCGAAGGGACCGGAAAGCAGAATTCTTCTCCTACCCGGCCCATCACTGATTTCATCCACACAGGAGCAGCGCGATGATACTTGGAATGCTCACCCAAGACTGTTAACCGCTCCGACACACGTGATGCCGGATATTTCTGAGCATTGACGTTCCCCCGCTACGCTGCCTATGATCAGCCAACTGTGTGAGGGTTTTCTGTGAAACCTCAGAGCGAAGGATACTCAGTCCTGTTGCTCACATAAAAAACCGCCCTTTCAAAGGCGGTTTTTTTTCGCCTGCATTTCTGCAGGCATCGGCAAATCGAAAGGCCGTATCAGCCGGTCAATCCACCTTCTCGAACTTCAAATCCCAAACCCCATGCCCCAGCCGCTCGCCGCGGCGCTCGAACTTGGTGATCGGGCGTTCTTCCGGCCGTGGCACGTAAGTACCGTCGGCCGCACGGTTGCGATAGCCCGGGGCAGCGCTCATCACTTCCAGCATGTACTCGGCATACGGTTCCCAGTCGGTGGCCATGTGGAACACGCCACCGGGCTTGAGCTTGCGCCGTACCAGTTCAGCGAACTCCAGCTGGACGATGCGGCGCTTGTGGTGGCGCGCCTTGTGCCATGGGTCGGGGAAGAACAGCATCAGGCGGTCGAGGCTGTTGTCCGCCACGCAGCGGTTCAGCACTTCGATGGCATCGCAGTCATATACCCGCAGGTTTTTCAGGCCCTGGGTCAGCACGCCGTTGAGCAGCGCACCAACACCCGGGCGGTGTACTTCCACACCAATGAAGTCCTGTTCAGGCGCGGCAGCAGCCATTTCCAGCAGGGAATGGCCCATGCCGAAGCCGATCTCCAGGGTGCGCGGCGCCGAGCGGCCGAACACCTGGTCGTAGTCCACCGGGCTGTCGGCCAGCGGCAGGATGTACAGCGGGCCGCCCTGCTCCAGGCCACGTTGCTGGCCTTCGGTCATGCGCCCGGCGCGCATCACGAAACTCTTGATGCGGCGGTGCGGGCGGGCTTCGCCGTCGGGGGTGATCGGCGTATCGTGCGATTCAGTCATCAGGGGCTCTTACTTGATCAGACCATCCAGCGGCGAAGAGGCGCTGGCATAGAGTTTCTTCGGCATACGGCCGGCCAGGTAGGCCATGCGACCGGCGACGATGGCGTGCTTCATGGCCTCGGCCATCAGCACCGGCTGCTGGGCGTGGGCGATGGCCGAGTTCATCAGCACAGCTTCGCAGCCCATTTCCATGGCGATGGTGGCGTCGGACGCAGTACCCACACCAGCATCCACCAGCACCGGCACCTTGGACTCTTCCAGGATGATCTGCAGGTTGTAGGGGTTGCAGATACCCAGGCCGGTACCGATCAGGCCAGCCAGCGGCATGACCGCAATGCAGCCGACTTCGGCCAACTGGCGGGCGATGATCGGATCATCGCTGGTGTAGACCATCACATCGAAACCGTCTTTGACCAACACTTCGGCGGCCTTGAGGGTTTCGATCACATTGGGGAACAGGGTTTTCTGGTCGGCCAGTACTTCCAGCTTGACCAGGTTGTGGCCATCCAGCAGTTCGCGGGCCAGGCGGCAGGTGCGCACGGCTTCGACCGCGTCGTAGCAGCCAGCGGTGTTCGGCAGGATGGTATAGCGGTCCGGAGGCAGCACATCGAGCAGGTTCGGCTCGCCCGGGTTCTGGCCAATGTTGGTGCGGCGCACGGCTACGGTGACGATTTCGGCACCCGAGGCTTCGATGGCCAGGCGGGTTTCTTCCATGTCACGGTACTTGCCGGTACCGACCAGCAGGCGCGACTGGAAAGTACGCCCGGCCAGGGTGAAGGGCTTGTCGCTACGAACGTTGCTCATGGTTGTTCCTCGGGAAAAGGTTGCTGGGCTTGCAGGTGAATCGCCGGCCAGAATCAGCCGCCACCGATGGCGTGGACCACCTCGACCTGATCGCCGTCGTTCAACAGCGTGCTGTCGTGCTGGCTACGCGGCACGATATCCAGGTTCAGTTCCACCGCGACGCGGCGCCCGGTCAGCTCCAGGCGGGCCAGCAGGGCCGCGACACTTTCGCCAGCGGGCAATTCGTAAGGTTCACCGTTCAGTTGAATGCGCATGCGCACGGCCACCATTGTTCTTTGGGGGCCCGCATTCTAGCGCTGAACCGCCCTGCAACCCAAGGGCGCTGCACACCATTAGTCGTGATTGTGGACCACCCGGTCAACCGAGCCGCCAGGCTGCCAGGCCCAGGCACAGCCAGCCGGCGAGGAAGCACAGGCCACCAATCGGGGTGATGATGCCGAGCTTGCCCAGGCCGCTGAGGGTCAGCAGGTACAGGCTACCGGAGAACAGCACTATCCCCACGGCAAACAGGCCGCCAGCCCAGCCGACCAGGCGCCCTGGCAGGTGCACCGAGAGCACGGCGACAGCGAAGATCGCCAAGGCATGCACCAACTGGTATGTCACACCAGTCTGGAAGATCGCCAGATAGTCGGCCGTCAGCCGGCTTTTCAGGCCATGGGCGGCGAAAGCGCCCAGGGCGACACCGGTGAAGCCGAAAAAGGCGGCAAGCATCAGGAAGCTGCGAAGCATGGGACGACTCCTTGGATCGGGTCTGTATAATGGCCCCTTCCACCCGTACGGCCAAGCCATCGCCATGCTGCCAACCCTTCTCCGCCGCCTCTCTCGCGCCCTGCTCTGGTTCGCTGCCGGCAGCATTGTGCTGGTACTGGTGTTCCGCTGGGTCCCACCACCCGGTACGGCGCTGATGGTGGAGCGCAAGGTGCAGTCCTGGGTGAATGGCGAGCCGATCGACCTGCAGCGCGACTGGGAGCCGTGGGAGAACATCTCCGACGACCTCAAGGTCGCGGTCATTGCCGGCGAGGACCAGAAGTTCGCCAACCACTGGGGCTTCGACATCCCGGCCATCCAGGCAGCGCTGGCCTACAACGAGCGCGGCGGCAGCATTCGCGGTGCCAGCACCCTGACCCAGCAGGTGGCCAAGAACCTGTTCCTGTGGTCCGGGCGCAGCTGGTTCCGCAAAGGCCTGGAGGCCTGGTTCACCGCGTTGATCGAGCTGTTCTGGTCGAAGGAGCGGATTCTCGAGGTCTACCTGAACAGTGCCGAATGGGGCAAAGGTGTGTTTGGCGCCCAGGCGGCAGCGCGCTACCACTTTGGCGTCGATGCCAGCCGGCTTAGCCGCCAGCAGGCGGCGCAGCTGGCGGCGGTGCTGCCGAGCCCGATCAAGTGGAGCGCCAGCCGGCCGAGCGCCTATGTGGCCAGCCGTGCCGGCTGGATTCGCCGGCAGATGAGCCAGTTGGGTGGGCCCAGCTACCTGATGCAGCTCGACACTTCGCGCAAACTTTGAGCCTTTTGGGGCTGCTGCGCAGCCCATCGCGACACAAGGCCGCTCCTACAGGGGATCGCTGTCTCTTGTAGGAGCGGCCTTGTGTCGCGAAAGGGCCGCAAAGCGGCCCCAAAATCCCCCGGCCAAAAAAAAGCCGCTCACCCTATGCGGGCCAGCGGCTTTTCCTTGCAGCCAGGGCTCGATCAGACCGCGATCAGCGCCTTGACCTTGTTCATCGCATTCTTCTCCAGCTGGCGAATCCGCTCAGCCGAAACGCTGTACTTGTCCGCCAGCTCATGCAACGTGGCCTTCTCTTCCGCCAACCAGCGCTGGTAGAGAATGTCGCGGCTACGCTCGTCCAGCCCTTGCAGTGCTTCGTGCAGGTTGCTGGTGGAGTTGTCGCTCCAGTCGGCATCCTCCAGCTGCACTGCCGGGTCGTAACGGTGGTCTTCCAGGTAATGCGCAGGCGACTGGAAGGCACTGTCGTCGTCAGCTTCCGCTGCCGGGTCGAACGCCATGTCCTGGCCGCTGAGGCGGCTTTCCATCTCGCGCACTTCACGCGGCTCCACGCCCAGGCTTTCCGCCACGCGGTGCACTTCGTCATTGTTCAGCCAGGCCAGACGCTTCTTCTGGCTGCGCAGGTTGAAGAACAGCTTGCGCTGGGCCTTGGTGGTGGCCACCTTGACGATGCGCCAGTTGCGCAGGATGAACTCGTGGATCTCTGCCTTGATCCAGTGCACGGCGAACGACACCAGGCGCACGCCCATTTCCGGGTTGAAGCGCTTGACGGCTTTCATCAGGCCGACGTTGCCTTCCTGGATCAGGTCGGCCTGGGCCAGCCCGTAGCCGGCATAGCTACGGGCGATATGTACGACGAAACGCAGGTGGGCCATCACCATTTGACGAGCGGCCTCGACATCCTGCTCATAATAGAGACGCTCGCCCAGATCACGCTCCTGCTCGACAGTCAGCAGCGGGATGCTGTTGACCGTGTGCACGTAGGCTTCCAGGTTTGCACCAGGTACCAGGGCATAGGCAGGTTGCAACGATGTGGTCATTCAAGAACCTCCGACTTACAGAACTTGCGCCTTGTGGGCGCTGCCAACATTGACCTGGAACGACGGTACAAGTTCCATGGTGAATAATTTGTCAATGCTGGCACGTAAAAACTATCGCGGCGCCAGCTCGTTCAGATGACGAGCCACTGCGATCCATGCACCGATATACCCCAACAGCACCGCTCCGATCAAGAGCGACAGACCATCGGACGCCGGCACCCCACCCAGGGCGAAGTCGCTGCCGTACAGCCCGGAAAGCCCTACCACCGCCTCGTTCAGCCAGTTCAGGCCAAACGCCAGAATACCCCAAGCAATCACCCCTGCACCCAGGCCATACAGTGCGCCCATGTAAAGGAAAGGCCGGCGTACGTAGGCGTCTGTACCACCGACCAGCTTGATCACTTCGATCTCGGTACGGCGGTTTTCAATATGTAGACGAATTGTGTTACCGATTACTAACAGCAGGGCAGAAATCAGCATCACGGCCAGGCCGAAGACGAAGCGGTCACCCAGCTTGAGGATGGCCGCCAGGCGCTCGACCCATACCAGGTCGAGTTGCGCCACCTCCACCCGCGGCAGCTCCGACAGGCGCTGACGCAAGGCTTCCAGGGCCGGCTTGTCGACTTCGGTCGGGGTCACCACCACTACGCCGGGCAGCGGGTTGTCAGGCAGTTCACGCAGGGCTTCGCCCAGGCCAGACTGTTGCTGGAACTCCTCCAGCGCCTGCTCGCGGCTGACATACTGAGCGTCGGCCACGCCGGGCATGCCCTTGATCTCGTCGCGCAGCGCCTCGCCTTCGCGGCTACCGGCATCGAGCTTGAGGTATAGCGAGATCTGTGCGGCGCGCTGCCACGAGCCGCCAAGCTTCTCGACGTTCTTCAGCAGCAATGACAGGCCCATGGGCATGCTCAGCGCCACCGCCATCACCAGGCAGGTGAAGAAGCTGCCGATCGGCTGCTTGCCCAGCCGGCGCAGGCTGTCGGCCATGCTGGCACGGTGGCTTTCCAGCCAGGCATGCAGCAGCGTGCGGAAATCCGGGCCGTCATCGTCGTCGTGCTTTTTCTTCGCCGGTTGCGGGTCGGCCGGCTTCGGCGCAACCCGCTCGGAAACCTTCGGCGTACGTGTAGTGCTCATTGCCCGGCCTCCCCATCGCCGATCAAGCGGCCGCGCTGCAAGGTCAGCATGCGGTGGCGCATGCGCGCAATCAGTGCCAGGTCGTGGCTGGCGATCAATACCGTGGTACCCAGGCGGTTGATGTCCTCGAACACCCCCATGATCTCCGCGGCCAGGCGCGGGTCGAGGTTACCGGTGGGTTCGTCGGCCAGCAGCAGGGCCGGCTGGTGAACGATGGCGCGGGCGATGCCCACCCGTTGCTGCTGCCCGGTGGACAGGTCGGCCGGGAACAGCTCGCCCTTGTCGGCCAGCGACACTCGCTCCAGCGCCGAGTCCACGCGCTTGGCGACCTCGGCCTTGGACAGGCCGAGAATCTGCAGCGGCAAGGCGATGTTGTTGAACACCGTGCGGTCGAACAACAGCTGGTGGTTCTGGAACACCACGCCGATCTGCCGACGCAGGAACGGGATCTGCGAGTTGCTGATCTGGCCCAGGTCCTGCCCGGCCAGCATCAGCTTGCCGCTGGTCGGGCGCTCCATGGCCAGCAGCAGGCGCAGCAAGGTGCTCTTGCCCGCGCCCGAGTGGCCGGTGACGAACAGGAATTCGCCCCGGCGCGCCCGGAAACTCAGCTCATGCAAACCCACATGACCATTGGGATAGCGCTTGGCAACCTGTTCGAATCGGATCATGTTCAGTCTCGCTCGGCGAACAGAGCCTTGACGAACGGCTCGGCTTCGAAGGTACGCAGGTCGTCGATGCCTTCACCGACACCGATGAAGCGGATCGGCAGCTTGAACTGCTTGGCCAGGGCGAAGATCACCCCGCCCTTGGCAGTGCCGTCCAGCTTGGTCAGGGCCAGGCCGGTCAGTTCGACGCTCTGGTTGAAGTACTTGGCCTGGCTGATGGCGTTCTGGCCGGTGCCCGCATCGAGTACCAGCAGCACCTCGTGCGGCGCCTCGGCGTCGAGCTTTCCGATGACCCGGCGGACCTTCTTCAGCTCTTCCATCAGGTTGTCTTTGGTGTGCAGGCGGCCAGCGGTGTCGGCGATCAGCACGTCGACGCCACGGGCCTTGGCGGCCTGTACGGCATCGAAGATCACCGAAGCGGAGTCGGCGCCGGTGTGCTGGGCGATCACCGGGATCTGGTTACGCTCGCCCCACACCTGCAGTTGCTCGACCGCAGCAGCACGGAAGGTGTCGCCAGCAGCCAGCATCACTTTCTTGCCTTCGAGCTGCAGCTTCTTGGCCAGTTTGCCGATGGTGGTGGTCTTGCCGGCGCCGTTCACACCGACCACCAGGATCACATAGGGCTTGTTCTGCGCCTGCACCACCAGCGGCTGCTCGACCGGGCGCAGCAGCGCAGCCAGTTCTTCCTGCAGCGACTTGTATAGAGCATCGGCGTCGGCCAGCTGCTTGCGGGCAACCTTCTGGGTCAGGTTCTGGACGATGGTGGAAGTGGCTTCCACGCCAACGTCGGCGGTCAGCAGTCGGGTTTCGATTTCGTCAAGCAGGTCGTCATCGATGACTTTCTTGCCCAGGAACAGGCTGGCCATGCCCTCGCCGATGCTGGCGCTGGTCTTCGACAGGCCCTGCTTGAGGCGGGCGAAGAAGCCGGGCTTGGCCTGTTCGGCCTGCACGGCGACCGGGGCTGCAGCCACAGGGGCAACAGGCTCTGGTGCAGGGCGTTCCGGGATGGCGGGCGGCGCTTTCGGCTCCAGATCCGGCACCAGGGCCACGGGCTCTTCAGCAACCGGCAGCACCAGGTTGCTGACCGGCGCGGCCGGTTCGACGACCGGGGCCGCCTCGATCGGGGCCGCCTGCAAGGGCATCGACGCGACCGGCTGCGGTGCAGGTGCCACCAGCGGCTGGGAAGCGACCGGCTCGGGTTCAGGGGCCTGCAACGGCTGGGAAGCAACCGGTTCGGGGACAGGGGCCTCGACCACTGGGGATTGGACGGGTGCGGCGACCTGCTGCGGTTCTGTCAGCTGTGGGGCCGCAGGGGCCTGAACGGGTTCAGGGGCCTGTGGCGCTTCGGCGGTAGCCCCTTCGACCGGAGCGGCTGCAGGCTGCTCGACGGCTGGGGGTTCATTCGCGGGCACGCCCGTTGCCACAGGTTGCTGCGGCTTCTTGCGAAACCAGCTGAACAGGCCTTTCTTCTCACCAGCCTCGGCTGGCGCTTTTTTGTCGTCGTTGGAACCAAACATGGAAGACGGCTATCTCAGGGTAGCGATGGGCCAGCTATGGCGCATCGGGAATTCTCTCTACGCAGAACAGACTATCTTGAAGCCGGCTGGTTCATGCGCAACGTTTTGTCTTAGTGTCCTGCGGGCCAGAACGGCGACAGGCATGGTCGCCAGGCAACCGGATCAGTATCCTAGCACCTCCTGGCCCGCCGACGCTAAACCAGCGGGCCGCCGAACAGGTTAAACACCGTATGAATGCTCTAGCCCGCCGCGCCGCTGGCCTGTTGCTCGGCACGCTCTGCCTGCCGCTCGCGGCCTTCGCCGCCGATGTGCAACCCACCCATGAATTCATCCTCGACAACGGCCTGAAAGTAGTCGTGCGCGAGGACCATCGCGCCCCGGTGGTGGTCTCGCAGATCTGGTACAAGGTTGGCTCCAGCTACGAAACCCCTGGCCAGACCGGCCTGTCACACGCGCTGGAACACATGATGTTCAAGGGCAGCGCCAAGGTCGGCCCCGGCGAGGCCTCGCGCATCCTGCGTGACATTGGCGCCGAAGAAAACGCCTTCACCAGCGACGACTACACCGCCTATTACCAGGTGCTGGCCCGCGACCGCCTGCCGGTGGCCCTGGAGCTGGAGGCCGACCGCCTGGCCAGCCTGCGCCTGCCCGCTGACGAATTCAGCCGCGAAATCGAGGTGATCAAGGAAGAACGCCGCCTGCGCACCGACGACCAGCCCAACTCCAAGGCGTTCGAGCTGTTCCGCGCCATGGCCTACCCGGCCAGCGGCTACCATACCCCGACCATCGGCTGGATGGCCGACCTGGAGCGCATGAAGGTCGAGGAACTGCGCCACTGGTACGAATCCTGGTACGCCCCCAACAACGCCACCCTGGTGGTGGTCGGCGATGTCACCGTCGATGAGGTCAAGGGCCTGGCGCAGAAGTACTTCGGCAGCATCCCCAAACGCGCCGTGCCACCGGCCAAGTTGCCGCTCGAGCTGGTCCAACCAGGCCAGCGCCAGCTGACGCTGCACGTGCGCACCCAGTTGCCGAGCCTGATCTACGGTTTCAACGTACCTGGCCTGCCCACCGCCAAGGATCCGCGTACGGTGCATGCCCTGCGCCTGATCTCGGCATTGCTCGACGGCGGCTACAGCGCCCGCATGCCGGCACGCCTGGAACGCGGCCAGGAACTGGTGGCCGGCGCTTCGTCCAGCTACAACGCCTTCACCCGCGGCGACAGCCTGTTCCTGATCTCGGCCACGCCGAACGTGCAGAAGCAAAAAACCCTCGCCGATGTCGAGAAAGGCATCTGGCAGCTGCTTGATGAGCTCAAGACCACCCCGCCCAGCGCCGAAGAGCTGGAGCGCGTACGCGCCCAGGTCATTGCCGGCCTGGTCTACGACCGCGACTCCATCAGCAGCCAGGCCACTACCATCGGCCAGCTGGAAACCGTCGGCCTGTCGTGGAAGCTGATCGACAGCGAGCTGGATGAGCTCAAGCGCGTTACTCCGCAGGATATCCAGAACGCCGCGCGTACCTACTTCACCCGCGAACGCCTGAGCGTTGCCCATGTACTGCCCGAGGAGTCCGCTCATGAGTAATCGCCGCGTACCACGCCCAACCCTGCTGACCACGGGCATCCGCGCCCTGGCGCTGGCGGCGGTGCTGGCCGCCCCGGCCATGGCTGACAATGCCGCCAAAGCCGACAGCAACGCGGCACGCCCGGCCAATACCTTGCAGTCACTGGCCGAACTGGATGGCAAGGCGCCCAGCCGGCGCCAGTTGAACATACAGCACTGGAACACTGCAGAAGGCGCCCGCGTGCTGTTCGTCGAGGCCCGCGAACTGCCGATGTTCGACCTGCGCATCACCTTCGCCGCCGGCAGCAGCCAGGATGGCGGCACGCCAGGCCTGGCCGCCCTGACCAACGCCATGCTCAACGAAGGCGTGGCCGGCAAGGATGTGACTGCCATCGCCGAAGGCTTCGAGGGCCTGGGCGCCGACTTTGGCAACGGCTCCTACCGCGATATGGCCGTGGCTTCGCTGCGCAGCCTCAGCGCCAAGGACAAGCGTGAACCGGCGCTCAAGCTGTTCACCGAAGTGACTGGCAAGCCGACCTTCCCTGAAGACGCCCTCAAGCGCATCAAGAACCAGATGCTCGCCGGCTTCGAATACGAGAAGCAAAACCCCGGCAAGGTCGCCAGCAAGGCATTGTTCGCCAATCTCTACGGCGACCACCCCTACGCTCACCCAAGCGACGGCACCGCCGAGAGCATCAATGCCATCAGCCTGGCACAGCTGCGCGCTTTCCATGCCAAGGCCTACACCGGCGGCAACGCAGTCATTGCCCTGGTCGGCGACCTCAGCCGTAGCGAGGCCGAAAGCATCGCCACCCAGGTATCCGCCGGCCTGCCCAAGGGCCCGGCACTGGCAGCACCGGCCCAACCTGCTGAAACCTACCCAAGCCTCAACCACATCGATTTTCCGTCCACGCAGACACACCTTATGCTCGCCGCCCTGGGTATCGACCGCCAGGATCCGGACTGGCCAGCGCTATCGCTGGGCAACCAGATTCTCGGTGGGGGTTCCTTCGGTACCCGATTGATGAGCGAGGTGCGCGAGAAGCGCGGCCTGACCTACGGCGTGTACTCGGTATTCAGCCCGATGCAGGTGCGTGGCCCGTTCATGATCAACCTGCAAACCCGTGCCGAGCTCAGCGAAGGTACGCTCAAGCTGGTACAGAGCATTCTCGCTGATTACCTCAAGACCGGCCCCACCCAGCAGGAACTGGACGACGCCAAGCGCGAGTTGGCTGGGAGTTTCCCACTGTCCAATGCAAGCAATGCGAGTATCGTCGGCCAACTGGGCGCCATCGGTTTCTACAATCTGCCGCTGACCTGGCTGGAGGACTTCATGCAGCAGTCCCAGGCACTCACCGTCGAGCAGGTCAAAGCAGCCATGAACAAACACCTGTCAGCGGATAAACTGGTGATGGTTACCGTGGGCCCGAAAGTGCCACAGAAACCGCTGCCTGCCCCCACTGACAAGCCCTCCGAGCAGCCGCTCGGGGTACCGGAGCACTAATGCCAAGATCCACCCCTCCCGCCCGCCCGCAACCCGGCCAAAGCAAGGGCCAGGGCCACCTGCGCATCATCGCCGGCGAATGGCGCAGCCGCCGCCTGTCGGTGCCGGATGGAGAAGGCCTGCGGCCAACGCCCGACCGCGTGCGCGAAACCCTGTTCAACTGGCTGGCACCCTATATCGAGGGAGCCCGCGTGCTGGACGCCTTCACCGGCAGCGGCGCCCTGGTGCTCGAAGCCCTGTCCCGCGGGGCCGAGGACGCGGTCGCGCTGGACAGCAACCCGGCGGCCATCGCCAACCTGAAGAACAACCTCGAGATACTGCGCTGCCCGCGCGGGCAGATCCTGCAGACCGACGCCCTACGTTATCTGCAAGGCCCAGCCAAGCAGCAGTTCGATGTGGTGTTCCTTGACCCACCGTTCCACCAGGACCTGCTGGCCGACACCTGCAACCTGCTGGAACAGAACCAGTGGTTGCGCGAACAGGCGTGGGTCTACACCGAAAGCGAGGCCGCACCGTCGACCTTGCAGTTGCCGGGCAACTGGCGCCTGCACCGCGAGAAAAAGACCGGCCAGGTGCACTACGCACTTTGGCAACGGGGTTGATCCGGTAACCCTGGGTTGCCGTATTTAGTTACCACAAACCCGCCGCCTTCTTGGCTGAAGCTGCTCCTCCGATTCCTGCAGGAGCACTTCAACCATGACCCACCACCCCGCCCCACCCGCGCCGGCAGGCTCGGTGCACAGCTTTACCCTCGCCAACGGCCTGCGCGTCTACCTGCGTGAAGACAACCGCGCGCCGCTGGTCAGCGTGCAGCTGTGGTACCACGTAGGCTCCAGCTACGAGCCTGAAGGCCACACCGGCCTGTCCCATGCCCTGGAGCATCTGCTGTTCGAAGGCAGCAGCAAACTGGCTCCAGGCCAGTATTCTGCCCTCATGAGCCGCCTGGGCGGTGACCCGAATGCCTTTACCTACGCCGATGCCACGGTCTTTCCGCTGACTTTGCCACGCAACCGCCTGGAGATTGCCCTGGAGGCGATGGCCGACGTCATGGCCAGCGCCACCCTCAGCGAAGTACCTTTTGCCCGTGAACTGGCAGTAGTCATGGCCGAGCGACGCGAGGATATCGACAACAGCCCCTTGGCACTGGCAGTGGAACATCACCAGTTGCTGGCCTATGGCAACAGCGGCTATGGCACCCCCGTGACCGGCCACAAGACCGACCTCGGCCATATGACCCCGGCGGCGGCGCGCACCTGGTACCAGACCTGGTACCACCCCAACAACGCCACGCTCGCCGTGGCCGGTGACATTGCCCTGGCCCAGCTGCAAAAGCTGGTGACACGGCACTTTGCAGCGATCCCCGCCAACCGCCTGCCAACACGGCAAACACCCATAAAGCCTTCTGGGCAAGTTCGGCGCAGCCAGACCCTTCGCTGGCATGGCCTGTACACCGGCGTGATCATCAGCTTCAACCTTCCCAGCCAATGCACCGCACGCTCTGGCTCACACGCCTGCGCACTGCGCCTGCTGCCGGACATTCTTGCCGAAGGCCACTCCAGCACGCTGCAGCGCCTGTTGGTACAGGACACTCCGCTGCTACAGGGCTTGAGAGCGACCTATGAGCCATGGCAGCGCGGTGACAGCCTGCTGACCTTGTACGCGTTCTGCAGCCCGCAGGTTACGCCGGAGGCCGCAGCCGAAAGGCTGATGCTGGAAATCGAAGCGTTCCGCCAGTCGGCCCCCTCCAAGGAAGACCTTCAACGCGCCAAGGCTCGCCTGCTGGCCAGGCAACTGTTCGAAAGGGACGACATCGGCAAACAGGCAGAGGCCATCGGCAAACAGGCCGCCTGCGGTCTGGACCCCGTTGCCCTGGATGATGAGCGGCAAGCCATCGAAGCCGTGACAGCCGAGCAGGTAGGCCTGGTTGCGCTGGAGTTCCTGACTGATGCCCGTGCGGCCATCACCTTCATGCACCACAAGGAGAGTACCGATGAATGACAAGATCGCGAGCATGCCGCAACCGGCTGTAGCCAACGGAAGTTACAGTGGTCTGGTCTCGGCCCAAGGGGTTGATCTGGACCAGCTCGACACCCTTCAGACGCAGGTGCAGGCGTGGACCACCGAAGCAGGCACAGGCGTGAAGTTCGTAGAAGCCCGCGGGCTGCCTATCGTCGATGTGGTCTTGCGGTTCAAGGCCGGCACGACCCAGGACACCTTGCAACCCGGCCTGGCAGCCTTGACGCTGTACATGCTCGACGAGGGCAGCAGGCGCTACACCAGCGCCCGGCAAGCTGAGGGCATGGAGCGCCTGGGCGCGATCATGGAAAAGCAGATACGCCTGGAGCATGCAACGCTGAGCCTGCGCAGCGTGAGCACGAAAACGATACTTGAACCTGCCCTGGACCTGTTTACCGACCTCGTGGCAAACCCGGCTTTCCCCGCGCCTGCCCTGGAAAAGGTCAAACGCCAGCTCGTGCAGCACAACGCATCACGCGAACGGCGCCCCAGGCTCAGGGCGCGCAGCGAGGCGTTTCGCCATTTGTTCCAGGGCCATCCCTATGGCAACCCGCTGGGCAGCACCATTCAAGGCGTGGACGCCGTCAGCCCTGAAGACTTGCGGGCATTCCACCAACGCGCCTACAGCGCCAGCAACCTGGAAATGGTGCTTGTCGGGGACCTGGCCCTGAGCGAGGCGCAAGCCATCGCGCAACAGATCAGCCAGGCCCTGCCGAAAGGCTGGTCCGCCGTTGACCTGCCAGCCATCCCGGTAGCGACACATGCAACCATCAACGTCGAACAGCCCGGCACCAGCAGTGCAGTGCTGCTGGCTCTGCCCATGAACGTTCCCGCCAATGACCCGGAATTCCCAGCCCTGGTGCTGGCCAGTGAAGTGTTGGGTTCAGGCCTCGAATCGCGCCTGATGGTGGAACTGCGCCAACGTCGCGGGTTGACCTACGGCATCTACAGCCATGCTTCGCCGTTGAGTGCCGGCGGGCTGTTCACCATAGAGTGGGAGATCGCGCCACCGTACGTGCAAGGCTCCCAGGAACTTGTAGCAGCCTTGCTGCGCGATTTCATGGAGCAAGGGCCAACCCAGGCCGAGCTCCAGCTGGCGCGCAAACAGCTGGCTGGGCAGTTGCTGCGTGGCGTGGCGCAGAACAACAGCCTGGCAGCATTGCTCACGGCGATCACCCAGCAGCATCAGCCTGCAGACCACCTGAACAGCTACATCGAGCGCATCGGCAGGCTGAGCCCGGCAGATATCCGTGCGGTGATGCAGCGCCGGCTCGACCTGAACTGCAAGGTGCTGGTCAGTGTCGGCCCACGTGTCGACCAGCAACCGCTGCCAGCCACCGACCAATAGCGCAGGTACAGTGGCGTTGTTTCATGGCACTCTAGGCAGGCACATCACGAGTCGTCCAGCATGCCCAGCCCCAGCGCCACATTCCGCCCGGCCATCGGCCTGTCCAACCCCCACCTGCAAACTCTGTGGGGGCCATTGTGGCGAAAACTGCCAGAGCTGCAGCGCAACCGCGAGCGGCTATGGCTGGCCGATGGCGACTTCATCGACCTGGACTGGCACGGCCCGCACCAGCCCCATGCGCCGTTGGTGCTGGTGCTGCACGGCTTGACCGGCTCCTCCCACTCGCCCTACGTCAAAGGTTTGCAGCAAGCGCTGCACGGCCGCGGCTGGGCCAGCGTGGCGGTGAACTGGCGCGGTTGCTCGGGCGAGCCCAACCTGCTGCCACGCAGCTACCATTCCGGTGCCAGCGAAGACCTGGCCGAAATCGTCAGCCACCTGCGCGCCCAGCGCCCGTTGGCGCCGTTGTATGCGGTGGGTTATTCGCTGGGGGGCAATGTGCTGCTGAAATACCTTGGCGAAAGCGGTGTCGCCAGCCAGCTGCAGGCTGCGGTGGCAGTGTCGGTGCCGTTTCGCCTGGACCACTGCGCCGACCGCATCGGCCAGGGCTTTTCAAAGGTGTACCAGGCGCATTTCATGCGCGAGATGCTGGCTTATGTTCAGCTCAAGCAGCGGCACTTCCACGACAAGGGCCAGCATGAACGGCTGGCGACGCTGCAACGGCTGGGGCCGCTGGTCAACCTGCGCACGTTCTGGGAATTCGACGGCAAGGTCACCGCACCGCTGAACGGTTTTCGCGATGCGCACGACTACTACCGCCGCTCATCGAGCCATTTCTTCCTCGGCCAGAACCGCACACCGACGCTGATCATCCATTCCAGCGATGACCCTTTCGTCTCCGGCCACAGCCTGCCAACAGCCCGCGAACTGGCGCCGCAGACCCGCTTCGAACTGCACAGCCGCGGCGGCCATGTGGGCTTTGTCGATGGCAGCCTGCGTAACCCGGGGTATTACCTGGAGCGGCGGATTCCACAGTGGTTGGTGGAAGGCCAATAGGAGCTGCAGACTTCATTGGCAGTACCGACCTAATCGCCGGCAAGCCTGCTCCCACAGGTGTGCCACAGGCCCGATGGGTAGTGATGTACCTGTGGGAGCTGGCTTGCCGGCGATGAGGCCGGGCCTGCTTACTCGCCAGTGGCTACGCCATGCTGCGGATCGTTGATCCACTCGCTCCACGACCCGGCATACAGCTTGCCCAGTGGATATCCCGCCAACGCCAAGGCGAAAAGGTTATGACACGCCGTCACCCCCGACCCGCAATACGCCACCAACTGCTCCGGTGCACGCCCGGCGAGCTTTTCAGCAAAGCGCTGTTTTAGCTGGTCCGAAGGCAGAAAACGCCCATCAGCCCCAAGGTTGTCGGTAAACGCCGCGCACTGCGCCCCCGGAATATGCCCCGCAACCGGGTCGATCGGTTCCACTTCGCCACGGAAGCGCGGCAAGGCACGCGCATCGATCAAGGTCAGGTCTGGGTTACCCAGACGCTTGGCCAGGTGCTCGGCATCGATCAGCAGCTTGCCGTCCGGCTCACCGTTGAAGGTGCCTTCCCGCTTGAGCGGCGGGTCCAGGCTGAGCGGCAGGTGCGCCGCATGCCAGGCCTTCAGGCCACCGTCGAGGATCGCTACACCGCTGCGCTTGCCCAGCCAGGCCAGCAGCCACCAGGCACGGGCGGCAAAAGCGCCTGGGCCGTCGTCGTACAACACCACCTCGCTGTCATCGTCCAGCCCCCACTCACGCAAGCGCTCGACCAACCGGCGCGCATCCGGCAATGGGTGGCGCCCGGTGCGTCCCTTGCTCACAGGCCCGCTGAGGTCACGCTCCAGGTCGGCAAAATGCGCTCCGGCAATATGCCCTTGGGCATAGCTGCGTTGGCCATAGTCCACATCCTCGAGGGCAAAGCGGCAGTCGAGGATCACCAACTTGGGCGAGCCCAGACGCTCGGCCAACTGCTGCGGGGTGATCAATTGCGCAAGGGGCATGACAATCTCCTGATCGATGGCACTATCGATAACACTTTGGCCCTGGGTTAGTGCTCCAGGGCCTGGTTGAACGGTACATGGAATTCCTGGCAAAGGGCGTCCACCGCATTGCGGGCGTTGTCGGTGACGAAGCCGAGCTCCAACACCAGTACCTGGTAGACGCCGCGCTTGAAGGCTTCTTCACCCAGGTGCGCGGAATGTTCCCGCGTGGTGCTGAGAAAACGTACCCAGGACGTCAATACGATCCAGGCATTGATGGTCAGCGATTCGATCTGGGCTGGTGTCATGGCCAGGATGCCCGCCTCGACGAAACCGCGGTAGATCGCCTGGCCCTGACGCAGGCAGCGTTCGGAAAAGCGCCGATAACGTGCGGCCAGCTCCGGGTCGCTGTCCAGCAGATGCTCCAGATCACGATGCAGAAAACGGTAGTTCCACATCGCCGCCAACAGCGCCTTCAGGTAGAAGCGCTTGTCCTCCACGGTCGCCGAACGGCCTTGCGGCGGGCGCAGGAAGCTGTCCACCAGTTCTTCGTACTGACTGAACAGCAAAGCGATGATCGCCTGCTTGTTGGGGAAGTGGTAATACAGGTTGCCGGGCGAAATTTCCATGTGCGCGGCAATGTGGTTGGTACTGACGCTGCGTTCGCCCTGCTGGTTGAACAGCTCCAGGCTGTTCTGCACGATGCGCTCTCGGGTCTTCATGCGCGGGGCCATGCTCAGCTCCCAGTCTGCGGGCCTTCAACAAAGGGGCATCTTACGGCGTATTGGCGGTGGAGTGCACCGCTCGATAAAGCGGAAAAATTCGCACCATGGTACAAATTAGAGTATAGGCTCTAGTGATTTCCTGCTCGGACTCGGAGCCGCCATGACCTCGCCCAGTGCCTTGCCCCCTGTGCAATTCGACCTCGACCTTGCAGCGACGTTCGCCACCCAACGCCAGGCCTTTGCCGGCAACCCACTGCCACCAGCTGCGCAGCGGCGTCAATGGCTGAAAAGCCTGCGGGAAGCCCTGCTGGCCAGCCAGGCCGAACTGATCGAGGCAATCGGCCAGGACTTTGAAGGGCGCAGCGCCGACGAAACCCTGCTGGCCGAGCTGCTGCCCTCGGTGCAAGGCCTGCGCCACGCCGAAAAACACCTGCGGCGCTGGATGCGCGCCAGCCGGCGCAGGGTCGGCCTGGCCTTCCAGCCGGCCAGCGCGCATGTGCGGTACCAACCCCTGGGCGTGGTCGGCATCATCGTGCCGTGGAATTACCCGCTGCTCCTTGCCATCGGCCCCCTGACCTGCGCTCTGGCTGCCGGTAATCGGGTCATGCTCAAGCTCAGCGAGGCCACGCCTGCCACTGGCCTGGCGCTGAAACAACTACTTGAGCAAGTGTTCCCCACCGATCTGGTCAGCGTGGTGCTCGGCGAGATCGAGATAGGCCAGGCCTTTGCCCGCCTGCCGTTCGATCACCTGTTGTTCACCGGCGCCACCAGCGTGGGGCGCAAGGTAATGCTGGCTGCGGCGCACAACCTGACCCCCGTCACCCTGGAGCTGGGTGGCAAGTCGCCAGCCATAGTCTCGGCAGACGTACCGCTGGACAGCGCCGCCGAACGCATTGCCTTCGGCAAGACCCTAAACGCCGGCCAGACCTGCGTCGCCCCCGACTACGTGCTGGTGCCACGCGAGCGCCTGGAGGCCTTCAGCGACGCCTACCAGCGTGCAGTACGCCGGCTATACCCGCGCATCGCCGACAACCCTGACTACACCGCAATCATCAACTCGCGCCAACTGCAGCGCTTGCAGCATTTACTGGACGATGCTCACGCCAAAGGAGCGCAGGTACTTGACCTGTACCCGGGTGAAACCCGCCAGGGCCGGCGCCTGCCACCACACCTGCTACTGGGCGTGAACGATGACATGCAGGTGATGCAGGACGAAATCTTCGGCCCGCTGCTACCGCTGGTTCCCTACGACAACCTCGAGCAGGCACTGGCCTACATCAACCAGCGCCCGCGCCCGCTGGCGCTGTACTACTTCGGCTATGACCGCGCCACACAGGAGCAGGTGCTGCGCCACACCCACTCCGGCGGAGTGTGCCTGAACGACACCCTGCTGCACGTGGCTCAGGACGACTTGCCGTTCGGCGGCATCGGGCCTTCAGGCATGGGCCATTACCATGGCCATGACGGCTTCCTGACCTTCAGCAAGGCCAAGGCGGTGCTGACCAAGCAACGCTTCAACGCTGCCCGGCTGGTCTACCCGCCTTATGGCAAAGCCTTGCAGCGCCTGGTCTTCAAGCTTTTTATCCGCTGAGGGCCGGCAGATGCACCGCCGCGAACTGTTGCGCTTCAGCCTTGGCGCCAGCGTCTTTCTGGCCGGTACCAGCCTGGTCGGCTGCAGCGCACAGACAGCCGCAACGGGTTACCGGGTACTGCGGGACGACGATCTGCCGATGTTGCGCGCGCTGATCCCGGTAGTACTGGCCGGCACGCAGGCTGCCGATACTCTGGTGCTGCACAGTCTCGACCACAAGCTGGCGGCGCTGTCGCCGGAAATGCTCAAGCTCACCCGGCAGTTGTTCGACGTGCTAAACCTGTCGCTCACCCGCGGCCCCCTGACCGGCGTCTGGGGCGCCTGGGAACAAGCCAGCGCGGCACAGGTCACCGCCTTCCTGCAACGTTGGCAGGACAGCTCGCTGAACCTGCTGCGCATGGGCCACGCCTCGCTGTTGCAGTTGCTGCAGATGGCCTGGTACGAACGCCCCGAATCCTGGGCCGCCTGCGGCTACCCCGGGCCACCGAAAATCTGAAAACAACAAGAGCAGCACCAATGCCTGTACCCGACCCGTTTCGCCAAGGCCTGGAAAGCGGCTGGATCACCCACGACGCGTCGCGCCTGGAGCACGACCTCACGCTGGAAGCCGACGTTGCCGTGATCGGCAGCGGGGCCGGCGGCGCTACCAGCGCGCAAATGCTCAGCACTGCCGGCTTCAAGGTGCTGCTGATCGAAGAAGGCCCGCTGAAGACCAGCAGCGATTTCCACCTGCTGGAAAACGAAGCCTATGCCAGCCTGTACCAGGAAGGCCTGGGCCGCATGAGCAAGGACGGCGCCATCACCATCCTCCAGGGCCGCGCCGTGGGCGGCACCACGCTGGTCAACTGGACCTCCAGCTTTCGCACGCCGCCACAGACCCTGGCGCACTGGGCCGCAGCCCACAACGTGACCGGCATGGGCGAGGAGCAAATGCGCCCCTGGTTCGAGCGCATCGAGCAGGAACTGGGCATCACCCCCTGGGCCCTGCCACCGAACGCCAACAACGATGTGCTGCGCCGTGGCTGCGAACAGCTGGGCTACCGCTGGGCGGTGATCCCGCGCAACGTGCGCGGCTGCTGGAACCTGGGCTACTGCGGCATGGGTTGCCCGGTGAATGCCAAGCAGTCGATGCTGGTAACGCGTATTCCCGCCACCCTCGAACAGGGCGGCGAGCTGCTGTACCTGGCGCGGGCCGAGCGCTTCGAACACAACGGCGAGCGCATCCAGGGCCTGTCATGCCAGGCCCTGGATAGCCACGGCATACATGCCACAGGCCGGCAGGTCCGCGTTCGCGCGCGTCACTACATCCTTGCCGGTGGCGGCATCAACAGCCCGGCCTTGCTGCTGCGTTCCGACGCGCCCGACCCGCATGGACGCCTGGGCAAACGCACCTTCCTGCACCTGGTCAACTTCAGCGCAGCACGCTTCAACGACCGTATCGACCCCTACTACGGCGCCCCACAGTCCATCTACAGCGACCACTTCCAATGGCAAGGCGGCAACGATGGCCCGATTGGCTACAAGCTGGAGGTGCCACCGCTGCACCCGGCCCTGGCCAGCACGCTGCTGGGCGGGCATGGCCACGAGAATGCCCAGCGCATGGCCGAGCTGCCACATACCCACGTGATGCTGGCGCTGCTGCGTGACGGCTTCCACCCGCAAAGCCAGGGCGGGACCGTGGAGCTGCGCGGCGATGGCTCACCGGTGCTCGATTACCCGGTCACCGATTACCTGCGCGACGGCCTGCGCCGCGCCTATCGCAGCATGGCGCAGATCCAGTTCGCCGCTGGTGCCACCCAGGTCACCCCCGTGCACAGCGACGCCAACGCCGCGTCCCGCCTGGAACACGCCTTGGCCATGATCGACAAGTTGCGCCTGGAGCCGTTCCGCACGCGCCTGGGCAGCGCTCACGTGATGGGTGGCTGCGCCCTTGGCGACGACCCGCGCCAGGCAGTATGCGACAGCCTGGGCCGCCATCACCAGCTGGAAAACCTGTCGGTTCACGATGGCTCACTGTTCCCCACCAGCATCGGCGCCAACCCGCAACTGTCGGTGTATGCCATCAGTGCCAGGCTCACCGAAGCACTGGTCGCCCGCCTGGCACACAGTGCATGACAAGGAACAGGCCCCCTGTCTATAGTGCCGTCAGCCGGCCGCATGACTTGGCCGGGGCGCCGTCGCTGCGCTACCATCCGACTCCCCAACGCACTCCAGCCAGGATGACGCGATGAACCGAGTGTTGTACCCGGGTACTTTCGACCCCATTACCAAAGGCCATGGCGACCTGGTCGAGCGTGCCTCGCGGCTGTTCGACCACGTGATCATCGCGGTGGCGGCCAGCCCGAAGAAAAACCCGCTGTTCCCGCTGGAACAACGGGTGGAGCTCGCCCGTGAGGTCACCAAGCACCTGCCCAATGTCGAAGTCATCGGCTTCTCCTCCCTGCTGGCGCATTTCGCCAAGGAACAGGGCGCCAACGTCTTCCTGCGTGGCCTGCGTGCGGTGTCCGACTTCGAGTACGAGTTTCAGCTGGCGAACATGAACCGGCAACTGGCCCCCGACGTCGAGAGCCTGTTCCTCACGCCTTCGGAGCGTTATTCGTTCATTTCCTCGACCCTGGTCAGGGAAATTGCCGCCCTGGGCGGTGATATCAGCAAATTCGTCCACCCAGTGGTGGCCGAGGCGCTGACCGAACGCTTCAAGAAATGACCTTTAGCGGCTGATTATCGCGCCCGCGTGCACTGCGGGCGCGAATGCGGCACAATTGTGCCCACTGCGTTGAACATGCCCGGGCGCGGAGCCCCGGCCGGAGTCCCCATGTCCCTGATCATCACCGACGACTGCATCAACTGCGACGTCTGCGAACCCGAGTGCCCGAACGAGGCCATCTCCCAAGGCGAAGAGATCTACGTGATCGACCCTAACCTGTGCACCCAGTGCGTGGGCCATTACGACGAGCCACAATGCCAGCAGGTCTGCCCGGTCGATTGCATCCCGCTGGATGAAGCGCACCCGGAAACCGAAGAAGAGCTGATGGCCAAGTACCGCCGGATTACTGGCAAGGCCTGATCCCCTCAGCCCTACGCTGTACCTGTAGGAGCGGCCTTGTGTCGCGATGGGGTGCGAAGCGCCCCCAAATTTCAGCTCCGCAGCAGAAATTGCCGGGGCCGCTTTGCGGCCCATCGCGACACAAGGCCGCTCCTACAAGTTTTTGCGTAACTTGCCTCAGCGCTGGCAACGCGGGCAATACACACTCGCCCTCTGCCCCAGCTTCACCTCGCGCAACTCCGTGCCACACACCTTGCACGGCTGCCCGCCCCGCCCGTACACGAACAATTCCTGCTGGAAGTACCCCGGCTGCCCGTCGCCACCGATGAAGTCGCGTAGCGTGGTGCCGCCCTGTTCGATCGCCGCCGCCAGCACACGCTTGATCTCGATCGCCAGCTTCAAGTAGCGCGCCCGGGAAATCCCGCCCGCTTCCCGACGGGGGTCGATGCCAGCGGCAAACAGCGCCTCGGTGGCGTAGATGTTGCCCACTCCCACCACAACCGCGTTGTCCATGATGAACGGCTTGACCGCCATCGACCGCCCACGGGACAGCTGGAACAGTCGCTCGCCGTCGAACAGGTCGGTCAGCGGTTCAGGCCCCAGGCGCAGCAGCAGTTCGTGATTGAGCGGGTCCAGGCTCCACAGCATCGCGCCAAAGCGGCGCGGGTCGGTGTAGCGCAGCATCAACCCCGACTCCAGCTCGATATCCACATGCTCATGCTTGGCCGCCGGCAAGCCCAGTTCGACCAGGCGCAGGTTGCCCGACATGCCCAGGTGACTGATCAGGGTGCCGACCTCTGCATTGATCAACAGATACTTGGCGCGCCGCTCGACACTGACGATGCGCTGCCCCGACAGTCGCACATCCAGGTCTTCCGGAATCGGCCAGCGCAGGCGCCGGTCGCGCACCACTACCCGGCTGACACGCTGGCCTTCCAGATGGGGCGCAATACCGCGTCGGGTGGTTTCTACTTCTGGCAATTCCGGCATGTGTCAGTGCCCGCCCATCTCGCGAATATTCTGCTTGAGGTTCTCGAAATCGTATTCCGACAAGCCGATGTAATCGAGCACCAGCGGGCCGACCACATTCCATTCGTGGTCCACGGCCTGGTTGCCCAGCACCCGGTACGATGCGCAGATGTGCTCGGCCATCTTCAGCACCGCCAGCAGGTTTTTAAGCTGGCTCTGGGTATTGCGCGAGCTCTCGTCGCGGAACACCGCCAGAGCGTTGTGGTGGTTGGCAATGGCCGCGCTGAGGTGCTCGGGCAGGCGCCAGGATTTGGCAGTGAAATAGCCGACCACAGAATGATTGGTGTTGAACACGCGGTTTTCGGTGTCGACCACGCGGGTTTCCTCGTCGGACTTGGCATAGGCGTCCTCCAGCACATCCATATAGTCGGGGAAGCGCTTGAGCATCAGCGGCACGCCACAGTCATGGAACAGGCCCAGGGTGTAGGCCTCGTCCGCCGCCTGGATGCCGGTGCGCTTGGCCAGGGTCAGACAGGTCATCGCCACGTCCTGGGCAGTGTCCCAG
The DNA here is from genome assembly GCF_013305685.1 of Pseudomonas sp. 13159349. NCBI lineage: Bacteria > Pseudomonadati > Pseudomonadota > Gammaproteobacteria > Pseudomonadales > Pseudomonadaceae > Pseudomonas > Pseudomonas sp. 13159349. The sequence continues at coordinate 5,645,795 of NZ_CP045553.1, forward strand.
AAGCGGTTGAGGGTAACGATGGTCTCGTCGGTCATCTCACCCTTGATCGACTGGGCGTTGATCAGGTTGATGATCGAACGGCTGCCCAGCAGGTTCACCGCGCGCTGGATCGAACCGATCTTGTTGGAAAGACCGAAATGCGGGGAATTGACCAGCTTGAGCAAGGCGCCCGAGAGGCCCGGGTCCTGGGAAATCAGCTTGGCGATGGTTTCCAGGTCCGGGTCAGGCATGTACTGCTCGAACTGCAGGTCGACCATTATCTGCGGTTGCGGCGGGATGGTGATGCCTTGCAAGGCTTGCTGGATCTGTTCGGCGCTGAGTTCTTGGGACATACGTGCACACTCGTTTGGGACCGGCGATTCTAACCCTCCAGACCGGAAAGGGACCAACCACTGAATCGTTGCGCCGGAACTTTACTCTATCCATGCGGGCCTCTTTCTCATATTCATCAAGGAAAGGAGCAAGGCCCATGAGTGCAGAACTGAACGGCAAGCGAGTGGCTTTCCTGGTCACCAACGGCTTCGAGCAAGTGGAACTGACAGGCCCTCGCGAGGCCCTGGAACAGAGCGGCGCGGTGGTGGACATCCTCAGCGACAAAGAGGGAACGGTACGCGGCTGGAACCACGACCAGCCGGCTGACGCATTCGCCGTGGACGCAACCTTCGAAAGCGCCCACCTGGACCTCTACGATGCCCTGGTGCTGCCCGGTGGCGTGCAAAACTCTGACACGATTCGGTTGATTCCCGCTGCGCAGAAACTGGTGAAAAGCCACGATTCGGCTGGCAAGCTGCTGGCGGTGATTTGTCATGGTGGCTGGTTGCTGGTGTCCTGCGGGTTGGCCAAGGGCAGGCGGCTGACCAGCTACAAGACCCTGCAGGACGACATCCGCAATGCCGGCGGAGACTGGGTGGATGAAGAAGTGGTGGTCGATGGCAACCTGATCACCAGCCGCCAGCCCGATGACATTCCGGCGTTCAACCGGCAGCTGATCAAGGCATTGGCAGCCTGACGTCATCTCATGGCCGACGCGAGGCTGCTCCTGCAAGGGACGAGTGCCCAGGCAACAGGCTATAATCCCGCTCTTTTTCCCGGAGCGACGTCATGTCCCTGCCCAGCCTACGCCTCAAAGCCAATGCCGACCGCCGCCTGCGCGCCGGCCACCTGTGGGTCTACAGCAACGAAGTCGACGTCAGCGCGACCCCGCTGCAAGGCTTCCAGGCCGGCCAGCAGGCTGTTCTCGAGGCGGCCAACGGCAAGCCGCTGGGTATCGTCGCACTGAGCCCGAACAACCTGATCTGCGCCCGCCTGCTGTCGCGCGACGCCAAGCTGCCGCTGGACAAGTCGCTGCTGGTGCACCGCCTGAACGTCGCCCTGTCGCTGCGCCAGCGCCTGTTCGACCAACCGTGCTACCGCCTGGTCTATGGCGATTCCGACCTGTTGCCAGGCCTGGTGGTCGACCGCTTCTTCGACATCCTCGTGGTGCAATTGGCCTCCGCCACCATGGAAGCGCACAAGGACGACGTGATTGCAGCCCTGGTACAGGTGCTCAAGCCAAGCGGCATCCTGTTCAAGAACGACTCCTCCGCACGGGATGCCGAAGGCCTGCAGCGCTATGTCGAAACCGTCTATGGCGAGGTGCCGGACTGGGTGCCGCTGGAAGAAAACGGCGTCAAATTCGAAGCCCCGGTACGCGAAGGCCAGAAGACCGGCTGGTTCTACGACCACCGCATGAACCGTGCACGCCTGGCGCCGTACGTGAAAGGCAAGCGCGTGCTCGACCTGTTCAGCTACATCGGTGGCTGGGGCGTGCAAGCCGGTGCCTTCGGCGCCAGCGAAGTGTTCTGCGTCGACGCCTCGGGCTTCGCCCTGGACGGCGTGGAGCGTAACGCCGCGCTGAACGGCATCAGCGAGAAACTGACCTGCATCGAAGGCGATGTGTTCGAGGCCCTGCGCGAACTGAAGGCCGCCGAAGAGCGCTTCGACGTGATCATTGCCGACCCACCCGCCTTCATCAAGCGCAAGAAAGACCTGAAGAACGGCGAAGCGGCCTACCGCCGCCTGAACGAACAGGCCATGCGCATGCTGACCAAGGACGGCATCCTGGTCAGTGCCTCGTGCTCGATGCACCTGCCCGAGGACGACCTGCACAACATCCTGCTGACCAGCGCCCGTCACCTGGACCGCAACCTGCAGTTGCTCGAACGCGGCGGCCAAGGCCCGGACCACCCGGTGCACCCGGCCATTGCCGAAACCCGCTACATCAAGAGCATCACCTGCCGGTTGCTGCCAAACAGCTGATATCCGCTAAAAAGGGCCGCCTAGCGGCCCTTTCCTGCTGCAATCTCCCCGCCAGCTATCCACATCTGCATTCCCTCGCCGCGCCAGCGGTGTAGAATCGGCCTATTCATCGCCAGTCATCCCCGGCGGGTTTATGAGCTCTGCCCAAGCACGCGGCGATCCCGCGCGGTCTTCGGCCCCATCCGTGCCAGTGGCAACCGGCCTGCGGTACAAAGGACAAGAGAAGCTCACTCCCCTTTTTGTGACCTGATTAAGCCGCCAGGAGTGTTTCATGCCTGATTATCGTTCCAAGACTTCCACCCAAGGCCGCAACATGGCCGGCGCCCGTGCCCTGTGGCGCGCCACCGGGATGAAGGACGAAGATTTCAAGAAACCGATCATCGCCATCGCCAACTCGTTCACCCAGTTCGTCCCGGGCCACGTGCACCTGAAGGACCTGGGCCAGCTGGTCGCCCGCGAAATCGAACGCGCCGGTGGCGTGGCCAAGGAATTCAACACCATCGCGGTCGATGACGGCATCGCCATGGGCCACGACGGCATGCTCTACTCGCTGCCAAGCCGCGAGATCATCGCCGACGCCGTGGAGTACATGGTCAACGCCCATTGCGCCGACGCCATCGTGTGCATCTCCAACTGCGACAAGATCACCCCCGGCATGCTGATGGCCGCCCTGCGCCTGAACATCCCGGTAATCTTCGTCTCCGGCGGCCCGATGGAAGCTGGCAAGACCAAGCTGGCCAGCCACGGCCTGGACCTGGTCGACGCCATGGTCATTGCCGCCGACTCCTCGGCTTCCGACGAAAAAGTCGCCGAATACGAGCGCAGCGCCTGCCCTACCTGCGGTTCGTGCTCCGGCATGTTCACCGCCAACTCGATGAACTGCCTGACCGAAGCCCTGGGCCTGGCCCTGCCGGGCAACGGTTCGACCCTGGCCACCCACGCCGACCGCGAGCAGTTGTTCCTCACTGCCGGCCGCACCATCGTCGAGCTGTGCAAGCGCTACTACGGCGAAAACGATGAGTCGGTACTGCCGCGCAACATCGCCAATTTCAAGGCGTTCGAGAACGCCATGATGCTCGACATCGCCATGGGCGGTTCGACCAACACCATCCTGCACCTGCTGGCTGCCGCCCAGGAAGCCGAGGTGGCGTTCGACCTGCGCGACATCGACCGCCTGTCGCGCAAGGTGCCGCAGCTGTGCAAGGTTGCGCCGAACATTCAGAAATATCACATGGAAGACGTGCACCGTGCCGGCGGCATCTTCAGCATCCTCGGCTCGCTGGCCCGTGGCGGCCTGCTGCACACCGACCTGCCGACCGTGCACAGCCGCAGCATGGAAGAAGCCATCGCCAAGTGGGACATCACCCAGACCGATGACGAAGCCGTGCACACCTTCTTCAAGGCTGGCCCTGCTGGCATTCCGACCCAGACGGCATTCAGCCAGTCGACCCGCTGGCCGAGCCTGGACCTGGATCGTGCCGAAGGCTGCATTCGCAGTGTCGAGCACGCCTATTCGCAGGAAGGCGGCCTGGCCGTGCTGTACGGCAACATCGCGCTGGATGGCTGCGTGGTGAAAACCGCCGGTGTCGACGAGTCGATCCTGGTGTTCGAAGGCACCGCGAAGATCTTCGAGAGCCAGGACAGCGCCGTACGCGGCATCCTCGCCGACGAAGTGAAGGCCGGCGACATCGTGATCATCCGCTACGAAGGCCCGAAAGGTGGCCCGGGCATGCAGGAAATGCTGTACCCGACCTCGTACCTGAAGTCCAAGGGCCTGGGCAAGGCTTGCGCCCTGCTCACCGACGGCCGCTTCTCGGGCGGCACCTCGGGCCTGTCGATCGGCCACGCCTCGCCGGAAGCTGCCGCTGGCGGTGCTATCGGCCTGGTGCGCGACGGCGACAAGGTGCTGATCGACATCCCGAATCGTTCGATCAACCTGCAGGTCAGCGATGAAGAGCTGGCTGAGCGCCGTGTCGAACAGGACAAGAAAGGCTGGAAACCGGCTGAAGTACGCCCACGCAAGGTGACCACCGCGCTGAAGGCCTACGCCCTGCTGGCGACCAGTGCCGACAAGGGCGCTGTGCGTAACAAGGCGATGCTGGAAGGGCTGTGAGGCTCTGACGGTGTGAATGAAGAACCGGCGCCCTGGGCGCCGGTTTTTTATGCCTGTAAGGGCCCTTTCGCGGGTAAACCCGCTCCCACAGGTACAGCGCCTGGCTCAAAGGCTGCGGAGTCCTGGTGGGAGCGGGTTTACCCGCGAGGAGGCCAGCACAGGCACCACATGGCTTACTGAATCTGCTCCGGCGTCACGATCACCCAGTTCTTGTCCGCCGTCACCGGCAGCCCTTCCTTGGCCTGCGCCGCTGCATTCCTGGCAATCATCCCGTTCAACTGGTCCATGTACTTGGCCTTGCGGTTTATCCACAAGTGGATGCCACCTTTGCCCACATCCACACCATGAAACTGCATGTAGCCATCACTGGTCGGCGTATCGCCCCCCACCAGCACCGGTTTCTTCCACTCATCGATATAGGTCAGGATCGCCGCCTGCTTGCCTGCCATCCAGGTGGCCGGGGTCCACAGGTATGGGGTCAGCTCCAGCCCCAGGTTGGCCTTGGCATCATAGTGCCCGACGCTGATCTGCTTGCGTGCGGTGGTCAACTGACCGCTGGCACGGTCCTTCAGCAACAGGCTCACGCCAATCACGTTCTGCGGCTTCACGTTGTAGCCGTACTTGGGGTCCGACGCGACCATGCGCACCAGCTCCTCGGAAGCAGCGGAAACCACATAGACCTCGATACCGTTCTCCATCAGCTTGTTGTACAGCTCGGCCTGGCCCTTGAAGACCTTGGGTGGTTGTACCTCGATGGCCTTGACCTGGTCCCCTTCGTAATAGGTGGCCGGGATCGGTTTGCCGGAGGCCATCAGCTCATCCACCTGCACCTTCAGCTCCTGCAGGGTAAAGCCGGAGAACACCTGGGCCACCCACGGGTAGCAGACCATGTCGTCCACTTCGCACAGCCGGTAGTAGTAGCTGAACAGGCTTTCCTTATGCTCGGCGGTGTCCTTGAACGGCATCAGCTTCAACGAGGGGTCGAGCTTGTCGCGGCTCAGCAGGCCCTTGTTTTCCATGAACGGCAGCAAGGCCTCTTCAAGGTCGTAGCGGTAGCTGGTGTTGTCCATGTCGAAGACAGCGTAGTTACCCTTGTTGGCATTGGCGGCAATCATGCCGTCGAGCTGCCTGGCTGCCTCGGCGGGCCAGTGCTTGAGCTCGGTGGCGAAGGTTTCGATACTGAACAGCAGGGACAGGCCGATGGCGACGGCTTTCGGAGCAAACTTCATGTACGAATCTCCTGAAATGACTCAGAAACGCTAGTGCAACAACCTGCGCTGGCAGCCCTCGATAACGACCTCCATGCAGCTGCAAACGCCGCGTTCATTGCAATCCGCGACACATCGTTATTCCATAAACGACTATACAAATTCTATTTGGGTATAAATTCGTTTGTTTTCAGGCTGTTAGCATTTCCGTTCGCAATCGCTCACAGGGGCGATGCCTCTTCTGCTTTTTTCTGCTGGAGCTTCAATGAACCTGCCGCTGTCCCTTAACCTGCTGGCGTTCCTGGCCCTGTTGCTGGGCCTGGCACAAACCCGCCGCACCGACTGGAGCCTGGCCAAGAAGGTATTGCTGGGCCTGGTGCTGGGCGTGGTGTTCGGCCTGATCCTGCATACCGTCTATGGCGCTGGTCACCCTGTGCTCAAGGCCACCATCGCCTGGCTCGATCTGGTCGGCAACGGCTACGTCGGCTTGCTGCAGATGATCGTCATGCCGCTGATCTTCGCCTCGATCCTCAGTGCCGTGGCGCGCCTGCACAATGCCTCGTCGTTGGGCCGCATCAGTGTGCTGAGCATCGGCACCCTGCTGCTGACCACCGCCATCGCTGCGTTGATCGGCATCGTCCTGACCAACCTGTTCGGCCTCAGCGCCGAAGGCCTGGTGGCCGGCGCCCAGGAAAGCGCGCGCATGCAGGTTATCCACAGCGACTACGCCGGCAAGGTCGCCGACCTCAACATCCCGCAACTGCTGCTGTCGTTCATCCCCAGCAACCCGGTAGGTGACCTGGCACGGGCCAAGCCGACCTCGATCATCAGCGTGGTGATCTTTGCCGTGTTCCTGGGCCTGGCCGCGCTGCAGCTGATCAAGGACGATGCCGAGAAAGGCGAGCGCGCACTGTCGGCCATCGACACCCTGCAGGCCTGGGTGATGCGCCTGGTGCGGGTGGTGATGAAGCTGACCCCGTATGGCGTACTGGCGCTGATGACCAAGGTGGTGGCCAGCTCGAACATGGAAGACATCCTCAAGCTGGGCAGCTTCGTGGTGGTGTCGTACCTGGGCCTGGCGCTGATGTTCGTGGTGCACGGCATTATCCTCGCCGCCACCGGCGTGAGCCCGCTGCGCTTCTTCCGCAAGGTGTGGCCGGTAATGACCTTCGCCTTCACCAGCCGCTCCAGCGCCGCCAGCATTCCGCTGAACATCGAAGCGCAAACCCGCCGCCTGGGCGTACCGCAGTCGATTGCCAGCTTCAGCGCATCGTTCGGTACCACCATTGGCCAGAACGGCTGCGCCGGCCTCTATCCCGCCATGTTGGCGGTGATGGTGGCGCCGGCGGTGGGCATCGATACCTTCGACCCGCTGTGGATCGCCACCCTGGTGGCCATCGTCACCCTGAGTTCGGCAGGTGTTGCCGGCGTAGGTGGCGGTGCGACTTTCGCCGCACTGATCGTGCTGCCGGCCATGGGCTTGCCGGTGGAGCTGGTGGCGTTGCTGATTTCGGTGGAGCCGCTGATCGACATGGGCCGCACGGCGTTGAACGTGAACGGTTCGATGACCGCAGGGTGGTGACCAGCCAACTGCTGAAAGAGACCGACAAGGATGTGCTGGCTGGCGATGAACATGCCGAGCTGAGTCATTCCTGACAGATTGCCGGGGGCGCGTTGCGCCCCTGTCGCGACACAAGGCCGCTCCTACAATCGCCCAGCGTACGCCGATCAATGTAGGAGCGGCCTTGTGTCGCGATAGGGCTGCAAGGCAGCCCCGGCAATCTCAAACCTTGTCCCAGACCTCGAAATGATACCCAGGCTTGCCTTCCTCAGCCTGCGCCTCGCTCGATACCCGCTTCCACTGCCCCCGATCGAACTCAGGGAACCACGCATCCCCTTCCGGCGACAACTCGACCCGCGTCAGGTACATGCGGCTGACCAGCCCTTTCTCCAGCGCCTGCCCATACAGCTGCGCCCCGCCAATCAGCATAAGCTCATCAACGCCCTGCTCACGCGCCCACTGCTCGGCCCGCACCAGCGCCTCTTCCAGCGAGCCAAACACCTCGGCCCCCGCCAGTTCCAGCCCTGCCTGCCGGCTGACGACGATATTCAACCGCCCGGGCAATGGCCTGCCCAGCGAGTCCCAGGTCTTGCGCCCCATGATGATCGGCTTGCCCAGGGTAGTGGCCTTGAAGTACTTGAAGTCCCCCGGCAGATGCCAGGGCATGGAGTTGTCGACGCCGATCACGCGGTTCTCGGCGTGAGCCGCGATCAGGCTGAGGGGGAGTGATGTATTCATGCCAGCGAGGATAGCACCGGGCGTGTGGGTTATGCTTCTGCCCTGACCTGTGCAATGGAAGACCTTGTGACTGCACCCACTTCACTGGACAAGCGCTGGCTCACCGAAGCGGTACGCCTGCGCGAGGAACATGCCGGCCCGCTGGAGGACCAGGAAGCCAACCGCTGCGCCCGCCAGGCAGGCGGTGACCTGGCGGCCCGCATCGAAACCCGTGCCCTGTTCCTGGCCGAACGCGACGGCATCACCACCGCCCTGCGCCACTGGAAACAGGGCGCACGCCTGGCGCTGCTGGCCTTGCTGGTACTGGCCGTGCTCAGCGGCGCAGGGTTGGCCCTGGCCGCCTTGAGCGACGGGCAGCGCCCGGTGAATGTGTTCTGGGCCCTCGGCAGCCTGCTCGGGCTGAACCTGCTGATGCTGCTGGGCTGGGCCATCGGCTTTGCCCTGAGCGGCGAGCATGGCGCGGGGCTGGGCCGTTTGTGGCTGTGGCTGAGCGAACGCTTTGCCCGTGACGCCAAGGCCGCGCACCTGGCACCGGCGCTGCTGGTGCTGCTGCAACGCCAGCGCCTTAACCGCTGGCTGCTCGGCCTGCTGGTGCATGGCCTGTGGCTGCTGGCGATGATCACCGCGCTGGGCATGCTGCTGGCCTTACTGGCGACCCGGCGCTATGGCTTTGTCTGGGAGACAACCCTGCTCGCCGCCGACCCGTTCATCCACCTGACCCAGGCCTTGGGCGCGCTGCCCTCGTTGCTGGGCTTCACGGTACCCGACGAGGCCATGATCCGCGCCAGCGGCGACAGCCAGCCGGCCCTGGACCTGGCGCGCCAGGCCTGGGCCAGCTGGCTGCTTGGCGTGGTGCTGGTGTACGGCCTGCTTCCGCGCCTGCTGTTGGCCGGGCTGTGCCTGTGGCGCTGGCGTCAAGGCCGCCAACGCCTGGCGCTGGACCTCAGCCTGCCCGGCTACGCGCAGCTGCGTGAAGCGCTGATGCCGCGCAGCGAACGCATCGGCGTCCAGGATGCCGCGCCCGAGGCCTTGCCGCAGTTTGCCGCTGGCCAGCTGGAAAGTGGCAGCAGCGGCGCCCTGCTGGTCGGCCTGGAGCTGGACGACCAGCACCCCTGGCCGCCCGCGCTGCCAAAAAGCGTAACCAGTGCCGGCGTGCTCGACAGCCGAGAATCGCGTAACCGCCTGCTCGAACAGCTCAGCCGTTTCCCGCCAGCACGCCTGGCCATCGCTTGCGACCCGCGCCGCTCTCCCGATCGTGGCAGCCTGGCGTTGCTCGCCGAACTGGCACGCAACGCCGGCGCCACCCGTATATGGCTACTGCAGGCCGCACCGGGCGAGGCCCTGGACGCCCAGCGCCTGGGCGACTGGCACGAAGCCCTCGACCACCTTGGTCTGGCGCATGCCGATACCTCGCCGCTGACCTGGCTGGAGCATGGCCATGATTGAGCCGCTGAAACTGGCCGTGGTCGGCCACACCAACGTCGGCAAGACCTCGCTGCTGCGCACCCTGACCCGTGACGTCGGCTTTGGCGAAGTTTCCCACCGCCCCAGCACCACCCGCCATGTGGAAGGTGCGCGGCTGTCGGTGGACGGCGAACCTTTGCTCGAGTTGTATGACACCCCGGGCCTGGAAGACGCCATTGCCCTGCTCGACTATCTCGAACGCCTGGAGCGCCCGGGCGAGCGGCTGGACGGCCCGGCCCGCCTCGAGCGCTTTCTGCAAGGCAGCGAGGCACGCCAGCGTTTCGAGCAGGAGGCCAAGGTGCTACGCCAGCTGCTGGCCAGCAATGCCGGCTTGTATGTGATCGACGCCCGCGAACCAGTGCTGGCCAAATACCGCGACGAACTGGAAGTGCTGGCCAGCTGCGGCAAACCGCTGCTACCGGTGCTCAATTTCGTCGCCAGCCATCAGCACCGCGAGCCGCAATGGCGTGAAGCCCTTGCCAGGCTTGGGCTTCACGCGTTGGTGCGGTTCGACAGCGTGGCCCCGCCAGAGGATGGCGAGCGCCGGTTGTACGAAAGCCTGGCCCTGCTGCTGGAAGACGCCCGCCCGGCCCTGCAGCGGCTGATCGACGACCAGCAGGCACAGCGCCTGGCACGCCGCCACAGCGGCAAGCGCCTGATTGCCGAGCTGCTGCTGGACTGCGCCGCCTGCCGGCGCAGCGTCGAGGCCGAGCCGGCTGCCGAAGCCCGGGCCATCGAGGCATTGCGGCAAGAGGTGCGCCAGCGCGAACAGCGCTGTGTCGAGGCACTGCTCAAGCTATATGCCTTCCGCCGCGAGGACGCCCATGCCAGCGACCTGCCGTTGCTGGATGGCCGTTGGGGCGATGACCTGTTCAATCCCGAAACCTTGAAGCTGCTGGGCGTGCGTTTGGGCAGCGGTGTGGCCGCCGGTGCTGCGGCGGGTGCCGGGGTGGACCTGCTGGTCGGCGGCCTGACACTGGGGGCTGCCGCCCTGGCCGGGGCAATTGCCGGCGGCGCGCTGCAGACGGCGCGCAACTATGGGTCGCGGTTGATGGGCAAGCTCAAGGGCAAGCGCGAGCTGACGGTGGACGACACGGTGTTGCGCCTGCTGGCCTTGCGTCAGCAGCAGTTGATGGTGGCGCTGGAAAACCGCGGGCATGCGGCGCAGGACAGCATTCGGCTGGGGGAACTGGATGAGAAGGCCTGGCGGGAGGGCAAGTTGCCGGAGGCGCTGAGCAAGGCGCGGGCGCATCCGCAGTGGTCCACCCTGAACCCTGGGGCGAAGCTGAACCAGGCTGAGCGGCAGGAACAGCTGGAGGCGCTGGTTTCACAGTTTTGATCAAGCGGGTCTGGCCTCTTCGCGGGTAAACCCGCTCCCACAGGTATCTCACATTCCTTGAGATGTGCACTATTCCTGTGGGAGCGGGTTCACCCGCGAAGAGGCCCGCACAGGCAGCCCACATCTCAAAGTAATGCCAAAGCCTTCCGCTTCAACCCATCCAGGTCAATCACCGTCACCCCGACCACCTTGGCCCGCTCATCCCACTCCCTCATCCGCAAGCTCACCTCGAACAGCGGATCCCGCTCGAACACATCCGCCTCGTCCTCGCTCATCACGCCCCCCTGATACTCCAAAGTCCGCCGGCTCGCCTCACTCAACCGCTGGTAATACCCAGGCTGGCGCAAAGTCAGGTAGCGCTTGGCCTCCACGTGATACTGCACCAGCCGCGCCATGCGTTCGCCGAAGCCACAGCGGCGTAAATACTCAGCGCCGATGCGCTCATGGCTGACCACGCCATAGCCGCCCATGCTCGCGTCACCGCCGCACAGGTGGCCAATGTCGTGGAAGAACGCCGCCAGCACCACTTCGTCGTCGAAGCCTTCGGCGATGGCCAGTTGCGCGGCCTGGGACATGTGTTCGAGCTGGGTGATCGCTTCGCCGATGTAGTCGTCACTGCCGTGGCGTTCGTACAGCGCGAAGGTGCTGTCGATGATCTGGGCTGGGGTTGGCATCACCGTCTTCTCCTGGCTTGATTGGGTGGTGGCTTCTTCGCAGCACAAGGCTGCTCCTACAGGTTGTCGCCGCCCCGTAGGAGCAGCCTTGTGCTGCGAAGAGGCCGGTGCAGGTTACTGCTGAGCCACCTTCTCCGACTTGCCGTCATAGCGCTTGCGCCACTCGGCCAGGATCTGGTCACGGTTCTTCGAGGCCCAGGCAAAGTCGTTCTTGATCAGGCGCTGTTCATAGTCAGCCGGCAGTTCGGTCTGCGGCTTGGCAATACCCGGGGCAGCCAGCACGGCGAAGTTCTCCTTGTACAGCTCCATGGCCGCCGGGCTTGCCGAGAAATCAGCCAGGCGCCTGGCCGCATCCGCTTTTGGCGAACCTTTGATCACCGCAGTCGCCTCGATCTCCCAACCCAGGCCTTCCTTCGGCAGCACGATGTCCAGCGGCGCGCCCTGGCGCTTGAGCTGCACGGCCGGGTACTCGAACGAGATACCGATCGGGAATTCACCCGCTGCGGCAAGCTTGCACGGCTTGGAACCGGAATGAACATACTGGCCGATGTTCTGGTGCAGTGCATCCATGTACGCCCAACCCTGTGGCTCGCCGAAGGTCTGCAGCCAGGCACTGACATCCAGGAAGCCGGTGCCGGACGAAGCCGGGTTCGGCATGACGATCTTGCCCTTGTACTCGGGCTTGGTCAGGTCCTGCCAGCTTACCGGCTTGCTCAGGCCCTGCTTCTCGGCCTCGATGGTATTGAAGCAGATGGTCGCGGCCCACACGTCCATACCGACCCAGGCTGGCGGGTTGGCAGCATCGCGGTAGTTGGCGGCAATCTTGCCCAGGTCCTTCGGTGCGTAGGCTTCGAGCATGCCGTTCTGGTCGAGGATAGCCAGGCTGGAAGCAGCCAGGCCCCACACTGCGTCGGCTTGCGGGCGGTCTTTCTCGGCCAGCAGCTTGGCGGTGATGATGCCGGTAGAGTCGCGAACCCACTTGATCTCGATGTCCGGGTTGGCCTTCTCGAAGGCCTGCTTGTAGCTCTTCAGCTGTTCGGCTTCCAGGGCGGTGTAGACCGTCAGCTGGGTACCAGCGGCCGAAGCCTGCAGGCTGAACACGGCGGAAACGGCAGCAGCAAGTGCAAGGTGCTTGTACATGGGTAGGTTCCTTACAGGTCAGACGGTCGCGGCGCGTTGGCGCCAGGCTTGGGAGCGGCGCAGCAGGCCGCGTGAGGCTGCGGCCAGCAGCAGTGAAGCGCCGGCACTGGTCAGCAGGATCAAAGTCGACATGGCGGCGGCACCACCGACATTGCCGGCGTCATCCATGTTCAGCACGGCGACGGCAGCCAGGATGGTGTCGGGGCTGTACAGAAAGATCGCCGCCGACACGGTGGTCATCGCCGATACGAACAGGTAGCGAATGATGTCCAGCAGCGCCGGCAGGCAGATCGGCACGGTCACCCGCAGGAAGTGCCTGTAAAGCGGCGCCTTCAGCGACAGCGCGGCGGCCTCGAACTCGCCGTCGAGCTGGCGCAGGGCGGTGGTCGCGGTCATCTGCGCGGTGGTCAGGTAGTGGGCGATGGTGCACACCACCAGCAGCCCCATGCCGCCGTAGAACACATGCAGCGGGTTGCCGTTCAGGTTGAAGAAGAATACGTAGCCCAGGCCCAGCACCAGGCCCGGCACGGCCATGGGGATGAAGCTGAGCAGGCGCAGCGCCTGGTTGAGCAGGCGTTGGCCCTGGGTCTTCTCCATCAGGTAGGCGCCGGTGAAGATCACGATGCTGCCGATCAGCGCGGTGCCGATGGCCATGGTCACGCTGTTGCGGTAGGCCAGCCAGCCACCACCGGCGGTGTCCTCGAACATGTAGTGACGCAGCGACAACGACAGGTTGTAGGGCCAGAACGTGACCAGCGACGAATACACCGCCATGCCGATCACCAGCAGCAATGCCGCGCACACCAGCAGCACGATCGCCAGGAAGCAGGCATCACGGCCGCGCGACGGCTTGGGCTCGAACACCTGGGCACGGCCGCTCATGGCTTCGCCCTGGCGCCGGCGCAGCCAGGCATCGACGGTAAAGCTGAACAGCGCCGGCAACAGCAGCACCATGCCGATCAACGCGCCGCGGCCGAACTGCTGCTGGCCGACCACCGCCTTGTAGGCTTCCAGCGCCAGCACCTGATAGTCGCCGCCGACCACGACCGGTACACCGAAGTCGGTGATGGTCAGGGTGAACACCAGGCAGAACGCTGCGAATACTGCCTGGCGCGTGGCCGGCCAGGTGATGCTGGTGAACGCTCGCCAAGGGCCGGCACCCATGCTGGACGCTGCGTCGAACAGGCGTGCATCGGCCAGCGATAGCGCCGACAGCAGGATCATCAGGGCATGCGGGAAGGTGTAGATGGCCTCGCCCAGCACAATCCCCCAGAAGCCATAGATGTTGTCGCTGAGCAACCCGCGCAGCAGCCCCTGGTTACCGAACAGGTAGACCAGGGCGATGGCCGGCAGCATTGACGGCGCCAGCAGCGGCAGCAACGAAATCCCCCGCCACAGGCCTTTGCCCGGAATCAGCGTGCGTTGCAGGGCATAGGCGAACAGGTAGGCCAGCGGCACCACGATGGCTGCCACCGTGAAGGCCACCGACAGGCTGTTGCCCAGCAGCCAGTGGAAGTTTTCACTGGCCAACAGTTCGCGGGCCGCCAGCAGGCCACCACCCTGGCCCGCTTCTGCGCTGAAGCCGCGCCAGAAGATCGCCAGCAGCGGCATCAGCACCGCCAGCACCAGAAGGATCAGCAGCAGGCTCTTGCCGCCGACGACGAACAACCGGTCGCCCAAGGCGACACCAGCACGCGGCGTGGCTTTGGCCTGGCTCAGCGGCAGGGACATTGGCGCGGCCATCTCAGGCAAACACCTGCAGGCTCTGCGGTGGCAGCGCCACCCAGATGTCCTGCGAGCCCAGCCGCGGCATGGCCTCGGGGGCAAGCTCCGCCAGCAGTGCATGGCCAGGCAGCGCCTTGAGCTCGAAGCTCATGCGGCAGCGGTTACCAAGGAAGGTGATTTCACGGACCATGGCCGGGAACAGGTTTTCTTCGTGCACCGCCGGGTTGACCGTGATCGCCTCCGGGCGGCAGAACAGCCGGCCGCTGCTGGGTCGGGCCGAACCTGGTGCCAGACGCATGTTCATGCCACCGACCTGGGCATGGCTGTCACTGCTGCGCTGGAACGGCAACCAGTTGCCCTGGCCGACGAACTCGGCAACGAACGGCGTGGCCGGCTGGTCGTAGATTTCCTGCGGGGTGGCGTACTGCTCGACCTGGCCGTTGTTCATCACCGCAATGCGGTCGGCCATCAACATGGCCTCGTCCTGGTTGTGGGTGACCATCAGCGTGGTGATACCCAGCTGGCGCTGCAGCTGGCGCAGTTCGGTGCACAGGTGCTCGCGCACCCGGGCATCCAGCGCCGACATCGGCTCGTCCAGCAGCAGCAACGACGGCGACGGTGCCAGCGCGCGGGCCAGGGCCACACGCTGCTGCTGGCCACCGGAAAGCTGGCCGGGGTATTTCTTCTCGCTGCCGGCCAGGCCCACCAGTTCGAGCATTTCGGTCACTCGCTGGCGGGCCTGTTCACGGCCGCTGCCAGTCAGGCCATAGGCGATATTGGCTTCGACGGTGAGGTTGGGGAACAGCGCGTAGGACTGGAACAGGATGCCGTAGTCACGGGCCTGGGGTGGCAGCTCGGAGATATCGCGCTCGCCGATGTACAACGTACCGCGGTCCTGGCGCTCCAGGCCGGCGATGCAGCGCAGCAACGTGGTCTTGCCGCAGCCGGACGGGCCGAGCAGGCACACCAGTTCGCCGGCGGCGATGTCCAGCGAGACATCATTCAGCGCCGTGAAGGCGCCGAAGCGCTTGTGGATGTTGCGCACTTTCATCTGTGCGCCGGGGGTGGTGTGGTTCATGGCAGGGCCTCATCGAAGAGATGGAGGCCATGCTAGGAAGGCTGTGCGAAGGTTCTGTGGCTTTAGGGCAAAAGCGGGTGATAGTGGTATAGGCAGATTTTGTAGTGGCCTTCAAGGACCCTATTGCCGGCAAGCCAGCTCCCACAGGTACTGCACAGGTTTCAAGGACTGTGGGGTACCTGTGGGAGCTGGCTTGCCGGCGATAGGGCCGGTACAGCCACTACATGGCTATCAGAAGTGCGAACCGGCCACTTCCTGCGCCACCCCAAGGAAGGCCGCCGGCAACCGGGCCTGGCGCCGCTCCTTAAGGCAATACAGGTACTCATGCATCACCGGCGCGTTCTCCAGCGCCAGCACTCGCAACTCAGGGTTGTGCGGCACCTCGTGCCGGGCAATCACGCTGATGCCGATATTGCGCAGTACCGCCTCACGGATCGATTCGCGGCTGCCAATCTCCAGCAACGCCCCGGCTTTCACCCCGGCCTCCTGCATCATCTGCTCGGTCAGCTTGCGTGTGGTCGAGCCCTTCTCGCGCATCAGCAGGCAATGCCCGGCCACCACGTCAATGGACACCGCCTGGCGGTGTGCCAACGGGTGGTTGCGATGCACCGCCACCACCAACGGGTCAGTCCCCAGCACCCGCCGCACCAGCCGCGCGTCTTCCAGCAGTTGCGACGAAGCGGCGATATCCACCCGGTAGTCCTCGAGCATCTCCAGCACCTGCTGCGAGTTGCCGATTTCCACCGCCACTTCCACCTGCGGCAGGCGTTCGCGGTAGATCTTCACCAGGTCGAGGATGTAGTAAGGCGCCGTGGCCGCGATGCGCAGGCTGCCCTGTGCCTGGCCGCTGTTGCGCAGTTCGAACTCGATGTCGGCTTCCTGCTGAAGCAGTGCCTTGACCATCGGCAGCAGGCGCACGCCCTCCTCGCTCAGCACCAGGCGCCGCCCGCCGCGGTAGAACAGCTCCACCGCGTACTGGCTCTCCAGGTTGCGAATCTGCGTGGTCACCGTGGGCTGGCTGAGGCCGAGCTTCTTCGCCGCCAGGGTGATGCTGCCCAGGCGGGCCACCATGTAGAAGGCTTTAAGCTCCGAACTCAGCATGCACGTCCTCTATTTGCGCAACAGGCGCAAGCCGTTGAACACCACCAGCAGGCTCACGCCCATGTCGGCAAACACCGCCATCCACATGGTGGCCATGCCGGCAAAGGTGATCGCCAGGAATATCGCCTTGATGCCCAACGCCAGAACGATGTTCTGCATGAGGATCGCCGCACTTTGGCGCGACAGCCTGACGAAGGCCGGGATTTTCCGCAAGTCGTCGTCCATCAGCGCCACATCGGCGGTCTCGATGGCGGTGTCGGTACCGGCCGCCGCCATTGCAAAACCGATCTCGGCACGAGCCAGTGCCGGGGCGTCGTTGATGCCGTCACCGACCATGCCCACCCGATGGCCCTGGGCGTACAGGGTTTCGATGCTCTTGAGCTTGTCGGCAGGCAGCAGGTTGCCTTCGGCACGGTCGATACCCACCACGGTGGCGATGGCCTGGGCGGTATGTGGATTGTCACCGGTCAGCATGACAGTCTTGATGCCCAGCTCGTGCAGCTCGGCGATGGCCTGGCGACTGCTTTCCTTGACCGTGTCGGCCACCGCGAACAGCGCCAACGGGCCGGAGCGGTCGAGCAGCAGCACCACGGTCTTGCCCTGGCGCTCCAGCGCATCCAACTGGGCCTCGAGCTCGGGCGAGCACAGCCCCAGCTCCTCGACCAGACGGTGGTTACCCAAGTGGTAAACCTCACCCGCGATGGTGCCGCGCACGCCGCGCCCGGCAAGGGCTGCGAAGTCGTCTACCTCGCTCAAGGCCAGGCCTTGCTCCTTGCCGAACTGGGCAATGGCGCGGGAGACCGGGTGGTCCGAACGCTCGCCAAGGCTGGCGGCCAGGGCTTGCGCGCGGCCTTCGAACAGCGGCTCCAGTACCTTGGCATCGGTTTGCACCGGCTTGCCGTGGGTGATAGTGCCGGTCTTGTCCAGGGCCAGGAAGTCCAACTGGCGCCCGCCTTCCAGGTACACGCCACCCTTGATCAGGATGCCCTTGCGCGCGGCGGCAGCCAGGCCGCTGACGATGGTCACCGGGGTCGAGATCACCAGGGCACACGGGCAGGCCACCACCAGCAGCACCAGGGCGCGATAGACCCAGTCGAACCAGGCACCGGCCATGAACAGCGGCGGTATCACCGCAACGGCCAGGGCAATGGCAAACACCACTGGGGTGTAGATGCGCGAGAAGCGGTCGACGAAACGCTGGGTAGGCGCCCGCGCGCCTTGCGCTTCCTCGACGGCCTTGATGATCCGCGCCAGGGTCGATTGCCCGGCAGCAGCGGTAACGCGGAACTCCAGCGCCCCTGCCTGGTTGATGGTGCCGGCGAACAACTTGTCGCCCACCGTCTTCTCCACAGGCAGGCTTTCGCCGGTGATCGGTGCCTGATCGACGGTGGATTGCCCGCTGGTCACTTCACCGTCCAGGCCAATGCGTTCGCCGGGGCGTACCCGCACCAGGGCCCCGATGGCCACCTCCCGCACCTCTGCTTCCCGCCACTGGCCATCGGCCTGGCGCACGGTAGCCATGTCCGGGGTGAGCTGCATCAGGCCGCCAATGGCGTTGCGCGCGCGGTCCAGCGAGCGGGCTTCGATCAGCTCGGCGACGGTGAACAACACCATCACCATGGCCGCTTCCGGCCACTGGCCGATCAGCACCGCGCCAGTCACGGCAATGCTCATCAGCGCGTTGATGTTGAGGTTGCGGTTTTTCAGGGCGATCCAGCCCTTCTTGTAGGTACCCAGGCCACAGCCGAGGATCGCTGCCAGCGCCAGCGCCGCCACCACCCACTCCGGGGCCAGTGCGGCAAAGTGCACGATTTCGGCGGCGATCGCGGCAATACCGGACAGCGCCAGGGGCCACCAGCGGGTCTTGGCCACTTGCGGTGCGCTGGCAGTGCTATCGTCTTCGGCGCCAAGCGGCTCGGCTTTCATGCCCAGGCTGTCGATGGCCTGCTCGATTTCAGCAGTGCCACCCAGGGTGTGGCGCACGCCAAGCACACGGTTGATCAGGTTGAACTCCAGCTGCTCGATACCGGCCAGCTTGCCCAGCTTGTCCTGGATCAGGGTCTGCTCGGTAGGGCAGTCCATGGCCTCGATGCGGAAACGGCTGAACTGGGCGTGGCTGCTGGCCTTTTCGCTCAGCTGGACCAACGCTGGCGCAGCAGCGCTGCCACAGCAGCTGTGGGCGTGGTGATCGTGCTTGTGTTCGTGGCTGACAGGCTGGTTCATGGGGTCATCCTTAATTTGAGCCTGTTGCCAAGTGAACACCCTGTAGCCACTATAGGGTCAAGCCACTTGCTGGAGAATTTCGTGATGAAGATCGGAGAACTGGCCAAAGCCACCGACTGCGCCGTGGAAACCATCCGCTACTACGAGCGTGAACAGCTGCTGCCGGAGCCGGCACGCAGCGACGGCAACTACCGGCTGTACACCCAGGCCCACGTCGAGCGGCTTACCTTCATCCGCAACTGCCGCACCCTGGACATGACCCTGGATGAAATCCGCAGCCTGCTACGCCTGCGCGACAGCCCCGATGATTCGTGCGGCAGCGTCAATGCGCTGATCGACGAACATATCGAGCATGTGCAGGCTAGGATCGATGGCCTGGTGGCGCTGCAGGAACAGCTGGTGGAGCTGCGGCGGCGCTGCAATGCGCAAGGGGCGGAGTGTGCGATCTTGCAGCAACTGGAGACGAACGGGGCGGTATCGGTGCCGGATACCGAGCATTCGCATGTGGGGCGAAGTCATGGGCATTGAGATTTTGGGGCTGCTTTGCAGCCCATCGCGACACACGGCCGCTCCTACAGGCTACGCGATCTCCTGTAGGAGCGGCCTTGTGTCGCGAAAGGGGCGCAAAGCGCCCCCGGCAATCTAGAACATCACACCGCCATCGGCGCCGTCATCGGGGCATGGTGCTCATACCCTTCCAGCCAGAAATCGCTCGGCTCGATCTTCTCCAGCCACTCCGGCTCGTACTTGCCCGTCTCGGCAAACGCCGGCACACGGTCGCTGATCACCAGCTTCGGCGCCTCCAGCGGCTCACGCTTGAGCTGCTCATTGAGCATGTCCAGGTGGTTCTCATACACATGGGCATCGCCGATGAAGTAGGTGAACCAGCGCGGGGTGTAGCCGGTCAGGCGGCCGAACAGCGACAGCAGCGCCGCGCCTTCGGTGAGGTTGAACGGCGTACCCAGGCCCAGGTCGTTCGAGCGGATGTAGAGGGTCAGGGAGATTTCCCTGGTCTCAACGTTCGGGTGGAACTGGTACAGCAGGTGGCACGGCGGCAGGGCCATTTCGTCCAGCTGCGCACAGTTCCAGCCGTGGAACAGGATACGGCGGCTGCCCGGGTCGTTGGCGATGGTGTCCAGGCACTGGCGCACCTGGTCGATGGCCTTGTACAGGATGACGAACGCGACGCCGTCCTCCTCGTCCTGGGCGATGCGGCGGAAGCCCGCCTTCTCGGCCATTTCGATGGCCGCCGGGTTGCTCAGCGGGATGCGCTTGTAGCCCGGCCACTGGCGCCATTGCACGCCGTAGATCTCGCCCAGGTCGTCATGGCCCTGGCGGAACGGGTTGGCCAGCCACTGGGCGTTCTCGTTGGCGTTCTGGTCCCAGACCTTGCAGCCCAGTTCGCGGAATTCACCGGCGTTCTTCACGCCACGCAGGAAACCGACCATTTCACCGATCGCCGACTTGAACGCCAGTTTGCGCGTGGTAATGGCCGGGAAGCCCTTCTGCAAGTCGAAACGCAGCATGGCGCCCGGCAGGCTGATGGTGCGGATGCCGGTGCGGTTGCCCTGCAGCGTGCCGTTGTCGATGACGTCGCGGACCAGGTCCAGATACTGTTTCATGGCTTACCTGTAGCAAAAACGGCAGGGGGATCGCCCCTGCCGTGGGATTAATCAGGCGGGTTTCGCCGTAGGCTTGCGATTATAAGCCCACCAGATCAGGCCAAGGCCAGCCAGGATCATCGGCACGCACAGAATCTGACCCATGGTCAGCCAGCCCCAGGCCAGGTAGCCAAGCTGGGCATCCGGTACGCGGACGAATTCGACGATGAAGCGGAAGATACCGTAGAACAGCGCGAACATGCCGGATACCGCCATGGTCGGCCGCGGCTTGCGCGAGAACGCCCAGAGGATCAGGAACAGCGCCACACCTTCGAGTGCGAACTGGTAAAGCTGCGATGGGTGACGCGGCAGCTGCGCCGGGTCGCTGAACGGCGGGAAGACCATCGCCCATGGCACGTCGGTGGCCTTGCCCCACAGCTCGGCGTTGATGAAGTTGCCGATGCGCCCGGCCCCCAGGCCGATCGGCACCAGCGGGGCGACAAAGTCCATCAGCTCGAAGAACGACTTGTTGTTGCGCTTGCCGAACCACAAGGCCGCCAGCATCACGCCGATGAAACCGCCGTGGAACGACATGCCACCCTTCCACACTTCGAAGATCAGCGTCGGATTGGCCAGGTAGGCGTGCAGGTCGTAGAAAAGCACGTAGCCCAGGCGACCACCGACGATCACACCCATCGACAGCCAGAACACCAGGTCGGAGAGCTTTTCGCGCGTCCAGGTGGGGTCGAAGCGGTTCAGCCGGCGCGAGGCGAGCAGCCAGGCACCGCCGATGCCGACCAGGTACATCAGGCCGTACCAATGGATTTTCAGCGGCCCGATGGCCACGGCCACGGGGTCTATCTGCGGGTAAGGCAGCATGGAACTTCCTCTCGATTCAAATCAAAAAGCTGAGGCCGACACAGAACAGCAGGGCTGCGAACAGGCGTTTCAACAAACGTGGCGACAGCTTGTGCGCCAGGCGCGCGCCGAAGCGGGCGAAAAACATGCTGGTCACGGCAATGCCGAGCAGCGCCGGCAGGTACACGTAACCCAGGCTGTGGGCCGGCAGGTGCTGCTCGTGCCAACCCAGCAGCATGAAACTCAGGGCACTGGCCAAGGCAATGGGCAGGCCACAGGCCGAAGACGTGGCCACTGCCTGCTGCATGGGCAGGCTGCGCCAGGTCAGGAACGGCACGGTCAGCGAACCGCCGCCGATGCCGAAAATGGCCGAAGCCCAGCCGATCACCCCACCTGCACCGATCAGCGCGGGCTTGCCGGGGATGCCACGACTGGCCTTGGGTTTGAGGTCCAGGGCCATCTGCGCGGCGATGACCAGGGCGAACACACCGATGATCTTTTGCAGCAACGGCCCCTGTATCAGCGAGGCGGTCTTGGCGCCGACACCGGCCCCAAGGAGGATGCCGAGGGTCATCCAGGCGAAGATCGGCCATTGCACCGCGCCCTTGCGATGGTGCTCGAGCACGGCGTTGATCGAGGTGAAAACGATGGTTGCCAGCGACGTACCGACAGCCAGGTGGGTCAGCACCGAGGCATCGAAACCCTGCAAGGTGAAGCTGAACACCAGCACCGGCACGATGATGATACCGCCGCCCACGCCGAACAGCCCGGCCAGCACACCGGCGCAGGCGCCCAACAGCAGATAGAGCACGAATTCCATTCGTCTTCCCCGAGAAAACAATCCGGCATGGTAACGGAAGCCGGGCTCGGGGCTCTAGTGAACAGTGTGTCAGGATGGATCCTCCCTGCCGCTGTGGGTACAGTGGCGAAAAAACGGAGGCCCGACAGATGTGCCTGATCGTATTCGCCTGGCGGCCGGGGCACGCCCTGCCGCTGATCGTGGCGGCCAACCGCGATGAGTTCTATGCCCGCCCCACCCAGGCCCTGGCGGCCTGGGAGGATGCACCCGGGGTATATGCCGGGCGCGACCTGGAAGCCGGCGGCACCTGGCTGGGCGTCGGCCCGCAGGGGCGGTTCGCGGCGCTGACCAATATTCGCGACCCGGCGCAGGCACTGGGGCCACGCTCGCGGGGCGAGCTGGTGGCGGCGTATCTGCAGGGGGAGTTGGGGGTCGAGGCCTATCTGGACCAGGTGGCCAGCCGCAGCAGGCAATATTCAGGGTTCAACCTGCTGGTGGGCGATGGACGGCAGTTGGGCTACCTGCATGCCCAAGACGCGGCGCCGCGCTTGCTGGAGGCCGGGGTTTACGGGCTTTCCAATGCCGGGCTAGATACGCCTTGGCCGAAGCTGGTGAAGGCGCGCAGTGGGCTGGAAGGGTTACTGGAAACGCCAGAGCCACAGCGCTTGCTAGCGTTGCTGGCCGATGCCGAACCGGCGCCGGAGGGCGAGTTGCCGGAGACGGGCGTGGGGTTGGCGACCGAGAAGTTGCTGTCGAGCGTGTTCATTGCCAGCCAGAACTACGGGACGCGGGCGAGCACGGTGCTGATAGTGGATGATCAGGGGAAAAGGCGGCTTATTGAGCGCAGTTTTGGGCCATTTGGCGGGCACTTGGGGGAAGTTGAGCTTTCGGTCTGAGCACTGTGCTGGCCTTTGTGGGAGCGGGCGAGCCCGCGAACACCGGCGAAGCCGGTGCCATACAGCGAGTCGCCTGCTTCGCGGGCACGCCCGCTCCCACAAACCCGCGAAGAGGCCGGAACAGGCACCCCGCATTCAGAGGGTCTTATTGGCCCCAGGCCCGATCATCCGCGCCAACCCAAGGTTTTTCAGGGCCAGTTGCAGCGAGCTGTGGATAACCTGCGGGTTGTCATGGCTCAGTGCCTCGGTCAGCAATTCCTTGGCCTTGACCAGGTTGATCTGGCGCAGCATCCACTTCACCTTCGGCAGGTTGGTGGCGTTCATCGACAGACTGTCGAAGCCCATGGCCATCAACAGGATCGCCGCTGCCGGGTCACCGGCCATCTCACCGCAGATACTCACCGGCTTGCCTTCGCCATGGGCGTCGCGCACCACCGTGTTCAGCGCCTGCAACACCGCCGGGTGCAGGTAGTCGTACAGGTCGGCGACCCGCGGGTTGTTGCGGTCCACCGCCAGCAGGTACTGGGTCAGGTCGTTGGAACCGACCGACAGGAAGTCCACCTGCCGCGCCAGCTCCTTGGTCTGGTAAACCGCCGCAGGAATTTCCACCATCACGCCAACTGGTGGCATCGGCACATCGGTGCCTTCGTCACGCACCTCGCCCCAGGCGCGGTGGATCAGGTGCAGCGCCTCTTCCAGCTCATGGATGCCGGAAATCATCGGCAGCAGGATACGCAGGTTGTTCAGCCCCTCGCTGGCCTTGAGCATGGCGCGGGTCTGAACCAGGAAGATTTCCGGGTGGTCGAGGGTGACGCGGATGCCGCGCCAGCCGAGGAACGGGTTTTCTTCCTTGATCGGGAAGTACGACAGCGACTTGTCGCCACCGATGTCGAGGGTACGCATGGTCACCGGCAGCGGGTGGAAGGCCGCCAGCTGCTCGCGGTAGATGGCCAGCTGCTCTTTCTCGCTGGGGAAGCGCTGGTTGATCATGAACGGCACTTCGGTGCGGTACAGCCCCACCCCTTCGGCGCCACGCTGCTGGGCACGGGCCACGTCGGCGAGCAGGCCGGTGTTGACCCACAGCGGCATGCGGTGGCCGTCCGGGGTAACGCACGGCAGTTCGCGCAGGGCATCCAGGCCCTGGGCCAGCTGGCGCTCCTCCTCGACCACGTCGCTGTACTGCTTGCGCAGCACTTCGCTGGGGTTGGTGAACACCTCGCCCTTGTAGCCGTCGACGATCATCTCGATGCCGTCGACCTTGGAATAAGGCAAATCGACCAGGCCCATCACCGTGGGGATGCCCATGGCGCGAGCCAGGATGGCGACGTGGGAGTTGCCCGAGCCCAGTACCGAGACCAGGCCGACCAGCTTGCCTTCAGGCACTTCGCCGAGCATCGCCGGGGTCAGCTCTTCACTGACCAGGATGGTGTTGTCGGCATACACCAGCGACTGCGCGCGGGCTTCCTGCAGGTAGGCCAGCAGGCGCCGGCCCAGGTCCTTGACGTCGGAGGCGCGCTCGCGCAGGTAGTCATCGTCCATCAGCTCGAAGCGGTTGACGTGCTCGCCCACCACCTGGCGCAGTGCGCCCTGGGCCCACTGGCCGGTCTTGATGACTTCGGTCACCTCACCGCCCAGAGCCGCGTCTTCGAGCATCATCAGGTACACATCGAACAGTGCACGCTCCTCCGGGCGCAGCTGGGTGGCCAGCTTGGCCGACAGCTTGCGCATATCGTCGCGCACACCTTCGAGGGCGTTCTGGAACAGCTTCAGTTCGGCGTCGATGTCATCGACGGTCTTGTCCGGCACCACTTCCAGATCGGCTGGCGGTAGCATCACCACTGCGCGCCCCACGGCGGCGCCTGGCGAGCCCGGTACACCGACGAAGCGCGCCTCCTGGATACCCTTGCCCTGGCGGCCCAGGCCACGGATCGAGCCGGTGGCCTCGGCGTGGGCGATAACCCCTGCCAGCTGGGCGCTCATGGTGACCAGGAAGGCTTCTTCGCCCTCGTCGAACTGGCGGCGCTCCTTTTGCTGGATGACCAATACCCCGACCACGCGGCGGTGGTGGATGATCGGCGCACCGAGGAAGGAGGCGAATTTTTCCTCGCCGGTTTCGGCAAAGTAGCGGTAACGCGGGTGGTCGGCAGCGTTTTCCAGGTTCAGCGGCTCTTCCCGGGTACCGACCAGGCCGACCAGGCCTTCGTTGGGGGCCATGCTGACCTTGCCGATGGAGCGCTTGTTCAGGCCTTCGGTGGCCATCAGCACGAAGCGGTTGGTTTCCGGGTCGAGCAGGTAGACCGAGCAGACCTGGCTGCCCATGGCCTCCTTGACACGCAAGACAATGATCCCCAACGCCGACTTGAGATCTTTGGCGGAGTTTACTTCCTGGACGATCTTGCGCAGCGTATTGAGCATGGCTCGGGGTCGAACTCCGTCGTCAGTCGCGCGTCAGCAGACGCGGTGCTAGCTCTTTCAGGGCGCGTCGGTAGACCTCGCGCTTGAATGTCACAACCTGGCCCAGCGGGTACCAATAGCTGACCCAGCGCCAGCCGTCGAATTCCGGCTTGCCGGTCAGGTCCATCCGCACCCGTTGTTCGTTGCTGACCAGACGCAGCAGGAACCATTTCTGCTTCTGGCCGATGCACAGCGGCTGGCTATGCGTACGCACCAGTCGCTGGGGTAAACGATAACGCAACCAGCCACGGGTGCAGGCAAGAATTTCCACATCATCGCGTTCAAGGCCAACTTCTTCGTTCAGCTCGCGGTACAGGGCATCTTCCGGCGTCTCGTCAGGGTTGATGCCACCCTGGGGAAACTGCCAGGCATCCTGGTTGATCCGTCGAGCCCATAGCACCTGCCCGGCATCATTCGTGAGAATGATCCCTACATTGGGGCGAAAACCATCCGGGTCGATCACGGCAGCAACCTCGCAAACGCATGTCACCGCATTGTTCCACAAAGCTTGCGAGCGCAGCAACGCGCCCGCCAAGCTTATGTGCAGCAGCGTGAAAACTCCGTATTCTGCGGGCCTACCCTGTGGCTTATGCGAGTGACCGCGATGCGCCTGGCTTTATTCGACCTGGACAATACCCTCCTCGGTGGCGACAGCGACCATGCCTGGGGTGACTACCTCTGCCAGCGCGGCATCCTCGACCCGGTTACCTACAAGCAACGCAACGATGGCTTCTATCAGGAATACCTGAACGGCACCCTGGACCTGCAGGCCTACCTGGCCTTTTCCATGGAAATCCTTGCGGCAACACCGGTAGCCCGGCTCGACGAATGGCACCGCGACTTCATGCGCGACTGCATCGAGCCGATCATCCTGCCCAAGGCGCTGAGCTTGCTGCAGCAGCACCGCGAGGCCGGCGACCAGCTGGTGATCATCACCGCCACCAACCGCTTCGTCACCGCACCGATTGCCCGGCGCCTGGGGGTTCGCGTGTTGCTGGCGACCGAATGCGAGATGCGTGATGGCCGTTATACCGGGCGTAGTACCGATATACCGTGTTTCCGTGAAGGCAAGGTGACGCGGCTGGAGCGCTGGATGCTGGAGAACGGCTTCGATCTTGAGGACAGCTATTTCTATAGCGACTCGATGAACGATTTGCCGTTGTTGCAGCGAGTGGCGCATGCGGTGGCGGTGGACCCCGACCCGAAGCTGCGGGCGGAGGCCGAGATGCGCGGGTGGCCTGTGGTTTCGCTGCGGGATTGAGGTTTTACTGTGCCAGCCTCTTCGCGGGTAAACCCGCTCCCACAGGTACTGCACAGCCCTCAAGCCTTGCTCAGACCCTGTAGGAGCGGGTTTACCCGCGAAGAGGCCAGCACATACAGCACAAAGCTGTCAGACCGGCTTGGCGCCCATCAGCCCGGCGATGGACAGGAAGCAAACCCCACTGAACACCGCCAGTGCCAAGGTAAAGCGCAGCCCCACCACCTCGGCCTTGCGCAGCCGGTTCAACCGCACCAGCAGCCACCACACGGCAAACGCGCCCAGCGTATAGATGACGCTGGACGCCAGCACCCAGGTCTGCCCCAGCGGCCAGCCCACCAGGTGCACCAGCCACCAGCCGGTGAACGGCATGCTCACCAGGCACAGGCCCATCACCAGCCAGACGAACACCAGCGGCCGACGCAGCAGCTTGGCGTAGGCCTCGGCATCGCCCTGGCGGCGGGCGCGCACGGTCCAGAGCGCCAGGCCCAGAGCACCCAGCAGCAGGAGCGCGGTGGCGATGATGTGCAGGGTCTTGAGGGTGGTCAGGTGTTCCATGTCCGAATTGTCCTTTGTCAGGCCATTTTTGCAGCAGCCCCTAACCCTTGTAGGAGCGGCCTTGTGTCGCGAAAGGGCCGCAAAAGCGGCCCCGGGATCTCGGCCATGATCACACATTGCCGGGGCCGCCTTGCGGCCCATCGCGACACAAGGCCGCTCCTACAAAAAGCGAGATATCTGGCTTAGCTTAGCCGCTCAGCCCAGGAACAGCTTGTAAGCCGGGTTGTCGGTTTCGTCCCAGTACGGGTAGCCGATCTTCGCCAGCGCCGCCGGCACCATGTGGCGCTCGTCCTCCGGCACCTGCAACCCCGCCACCACGCGCCCGTCAGCGGCGCCATGGTTGCGGTAGTGGAACATCGAAATGTTCCAGCGCCCGCCCAGCTTGTTGAGGAAGTTGAACAGCGCCCCCGGCCGCTCGGGGAACTCGAAGCGCAGCACCATCTCGTCACTGGCACCGGCCGAATGACCACCAACCATATGGCGAATATGCAGCTTGGCCAGCTCGTTGTCGGTCAAGTCGGTAACCGGGAAGCCCTGCTCGGTCAGTTGCTGTACCAGCGCCGCACGCGGGTCGTTTTCCGGGTGGGTCTGCACGCCGACGAAGATATGCGCCTCGTCGGAGGTGTGCTTGCGGTAGTTGAATTCGGTGATCTGGCGCTTGCCGATAGCCTCGCAGAAGGCCTTGAAGCTGCCCGGGCGCTCAGGGATGGTCACGGCGATGATCGCTTCGCGCTTTTCACCCAGCTCGGCACGCTCGGCCACATGGCGCAGGCGGTCGAAGTTGACGTTGGCACCGGAGTCGATGGCCACCAGGGTCTGCCCGGTCACGCCGTACAACTCGACGTACTTCTTGATGCCCGCCACGCCCAAGGCACCGGCAGGTTCGGTGATCGAGCGGGTATCATCGTAGATATCCTTGATAGCCGCGCAGATTTCGTCGGTACTGACGGTGACCACTTCATCCACATGATGGCGGCAGATGTCGAAGGTGTGCTGGCCGATCTGCGCCACCGCCACGCCGTCGGCGAACAGCCCGACCTGCGGCAGCACCACGCGCTCGCCGGCCGCCATGGCCGCCTGCAGGCAGTTGGAGTCGTCCGGCTCGACACCAATCACTTTGATTTCCGGGCGCAGGTATTTCACGTATGCAGCAATGCCGGCGATCAGGCCACCGCCACCCACCGGCACGAAGATCGCGTCCAGCTGGCCTGGGTGCTGGCGCAGGATCTCCATGGCCACGGTGCCCTGCCCGGCGATGGTGTGCGGGTCGTCGTAGGGGTGCACGTAGACGAAGCCCTTTTCATCGACCAGTTTCAGCGAATAGGCCAGCGCCTCGGGGAACGAGTCGCCATGCAGCACCACCTTGCCGCCCCGCGAACGCACGCCCTCGACCTTGATCTCCGGGGTGGTCTTGGGCATCACGATAGTGGCCTTGATGCCCATCTCGCGCGCGGCCAGGGCTAGGCCCTGGGCGTGGTTGCCGGCCGAGGCGGTGACCACGCCACGGGCCAGTTCTTCCGGGGTCAGTTGGGCCAGCTTGTTGTAGGCCCCGCGGATCTTGAACGAGAACACCGGCTGCAGGTCTTCGCGCTTGAGCAGAATCTGGTTGCCCAGGCGCTTGCTCAGCTGCCCGGCGCTCTGGAGCGGGGTTTCGACCGCAACGTCGTAGACGCGCGAGGTGAGGATCTTCTTGACGTACTGTTCGAGCATCGGGAATGCATCACTGGGCCGCGGGACAAGGGCTGGGAGTCTACCCCAGCGCTACGTCGGGCGACCACAGCAAAGCCGCCCGAGCCGTTATACTAGGCTCTTTTCAAAACCGCCCTGCCCCCTCTCGGAGCCCGCATGACCCAGGACCAACTCAAACAGGCCGTCGCCCAGGCCGCTGTCGACTTCATTCTGCCCAAGCTGGATGAAAAGAGCGTCGTCGGCGTCGGCACCGGTTCGACCGCCAACTTCTTCATCGACGCCCTGGCTCAGCACAAGACCGCCTTCGACGGCGCGGTCGCCAGCTCCGAAGCCACTGCCCAGCGTCTGAAGGGCCATGGCATCCCGGTCTACGAGCTGAACAGCGTCAGCGAACTGGAGTTCTACGTGGACGGCGCCGACGAGAGCGACGCGCACCTGAACCTGATCAAAGGCGGCGGCGCAGCCCTGACCCGCGAGAAGATCGTCGCCGCCGTGGCCAAGACCTTCATCTGCATCGCCGATGCCAGCAAGCTGGTACCGGTGCTGGGCGCGTTCCCGCTGCCGGTCGAAGTGATCCCGATGGCCCGCAGCCACGTGGCGCGCCAGCTGGTCAAATTGGGCGGTGACCCGGTGTACCGTGAGGGCGTGGTTACCGACAACGGCAACGTGATCCTCGATGTGCACAACCTGCAGATCACCAACCCGGTGGAGCTGGAAGCGCAGATCAATGCCATTGTTGGCGTGGTGACCAACGGCCTGTTCGCGGCGCGGCCGGCAGATTTGCTGCTGCTGGGTACCTCTGAGGGCGTGAAGAGCCTCAAGGCCGAGTAACTTTCTGCTAGAGCTTCGCCCTCGATTCGCAGCACAAGGCTGCTCCTACAGGGGTACGCGGTTTCCTGTAGGAGCAGCCTTGTGCTGCGAATGGGCTGCAAAGCAGCCCCACCTGCTCACTCCGCTGGCTGTTTGAACACATAGAACAGGTTCGGCTCACTGACCAGATAGATGGTCCCCGCCTCATCCATCGCAATCCCCTCAGCCTGTGGCACCGTCGCCTGCAACCCCTGGAACCCCTTGCGCAACGACAAGGTACTCAGCGGCCGGCCCTCCACATCCAGCTCCAGCACCAGCCGCGACTCGTCCGACAGCGCCAGCAGGTGCCCGCTGCGCTCATCGAACTGCAAGCTCGACAGGTCCCGCACGAACAGTCGCGAATCACGCTTGCGGTCCTGCACCACATGCACCGCATAGGGCTGCTCAGGATTGTCATGCGGGAAGCCATGCACCTCGTAGATCAGCATTGGGTCACGCTCCTTGGCCACGAACAGGCGCTTGCCCGCCGAATCATAGGCCAGCCCCTCGAAGCCCTTGTTGCCATTCAGGCCAATGCCCAGGGTCAGCTGCTCGGCATCGCCGGCATCGAGGAACATCGTGTCGTCCTCCAGGCGCACGCGAATCAGCCGCTGCTGACGCTCGTCGGTGATCACATAGCTGTTGGGCCCGACGTACTCCACGGCTTCCGGGTCGCCGAAGCCGGTCAGCGGCACTCGGCGCAGGATGCGCCCGTCCAGCGACAGCTCGATCAGCTCCGAGCGTGCATTGGTAACGGTAAACAGAGTCTTGCGGTCGGGGTCGTAGGTCAGCGCCGAGATGTCGTCATCCAGCCCCTCGATCGGCTGCGCCTCCACCACCACCCGGTAACGGTCCAGGCCGATGCTTTGCTCGGCTGGCTGCCACCAGGCGTTGAGGTTGAACCAGCCACGCTCGAACAGGCGAAACTCCTGCCCGGCCAAGCCGAGCAGGATCAGGCCGATAACGACCAGAACAGGGAACGGACGAACAAAACGGCGCATGAGGGAAGACTCGACACAGGGGTGACGAATCTAATCACGAACAACTGAAGTAAAGCTTAATGCCAGCATCCGAAAAGTCGGATGTTTGGGTCAGTTTTTGCTGAAGCGATAGAACAGTGCAGGCTCGCTGACCATGTACAGGTTGCCCTTGTCGTCCATGGCCACCCCTTCGGCACGCGGGATGGTGTCCTGCAGGCCGTTGAAACCGCCGAGCAGGGTCATGAAACTGACTTGCTGGCCCTGCTCGTCCAGTTCCAGAAGCATGTTGGAGTCGGACGACAGCACCAGCAAGTGGCCGGTACGCGGATCCACGCCAAGCGCCGATAGGTTGCGCAGGTCCAGTTCATCACTGGGCAAAAGCTGTTTTTCACCCGTGAGCGGGCTGCGGCCGTCGGTATTCCAGGTATACAGCCTGGGCGGGCGCTCCTCGCCGATGACCAGGCGCTGGCGCAGCGGGTCCCAGGCCACCGCCTCGAAGCCCTTGTTGCTCTTCAACGACGGGCCCAGGTCGTGGCTCTGGAAATCATCATGGTTCAACGAGGTGGTCTGCGCATCCACCTTGACCACGGTCAGGTCGTGCAGGCGCTCATCGGTGATTGCCAGGTAGCCGTCTTCCAGTACGGCGACGCCTTCCGGGTTGTTCCAGCCGTTGAGGGGGATCTTGCGCAGTACATCGCCATCCAGGCTCAGTTCGACCAGGATCGGGTTCTTGCCCATGACTGCGAACAGGGTGCGGGTACGCGGGTTGAAGGCCACATCTGAAGCTTCATCGTCGTCCATGCCCGGCAACGGTTTGGCATTGATGTCGACCTTGTAGTCTGGTAGCCATACGCTCTCGCTGCGCTCGGCGGCGCTTTCGAAACTTTCTTTGACCCACAGCGCACCGCGGTCATCCCAGTGCATGGCTACGGCCACGCCATAGCCGACTACCGCCGCCACAGCCAGGCCGAAGGGCCAGCGCAGAAAGAAACGACGCTTGGGGGTTGCCGGGGCGCTGGAGGGAGATGGCATGCAGGGGTCCTGGGGAAATGGGCGAAGATTCGCGCATTATCCGGATCAGGTGTGAAAAATCGGTAAACAGGACCGGCCTCTTCGCGGGTTTACCCGCGAAGAAGGCGACGCGGTCTCGAGTCAGAGCACCCGGCTTTCGAAGCGGCTCACACCCGGCAACTCCAGCACCAATTCGTCACCGACATTGAACGGCCCCACACCCGCCGGGGTACCGGTGAGGATCACATCCCCCGCCTGCAGCGAGAAATGCGCGGCCATGTGCTGGATCATCGGCACGATCGGGTTGAGCATCATCGCGCTGTTACCATCCTGGCGAACTTCGCCGTTGACGGTCAGGCGCACTGGGATGTCGGTCACATCCTCGAAGCTGGCGGCCGACACGAACGGCGGCAGTACGCAGGCGCCATCGAAGCACTTGGCCAACTCCCAGGGCAGGCCCTTCTCTTTCAGCTTGGCCTGCACGTCACGCAGGGTAAGGTCTAGCGCCGGTGCATAGCCGGAAATGGCGTCCAGCACCTCTTCCTCACTCGGGTGAGTCGACAGCGGCTTGCCCAGCAGCACGGCAATTTCCGCCTCATAGTGCACCGAGCCACGTTCCGTCGGGATCTTGAAGCCGCCCTCGGCTGGTACCACGCAGCTGCCCGGCTTGATGAACAGCAGCGGTTCGGTGGGGATCGGATTGTCCAGCTCCTTGGCATGCTCGGCATAGTTACGGCCGATGCAAACCACCTTGCCCAGCGGGAAGTGAATGCGTGTGCCGTCTACGTACTGATGCTGGTAACTCATGGCCGACTCCTCTGGATACTGCTTTCTATTCAGGTGCGAAGATCTTACCCGGATTCATGATGCCGTTAGGGTCGAACACGGCCTTTATTGCCTTCATGCAGGCAATTTCTTCGGGCGAGCGGCTATAGCCCAGGTAGTCACGCTTGGTCATGCCCACACCATGCTCGGCGGAGATCGAGCCGTTGTAGCGCTCGACGATCTCGAACACCCACTTGTTGACCTTGGTGCACGAGGCGAAGAAGTCGTCCTTGCTCATGTGCTCGGGCTTGAGGATGTTCAGGTGCAGGTTGCCGTCGCCGATGTGGCCGTACCACACCACTTCGTAATCCGGGTAATGTTCGGCGACGATGGCATCTATATCGCGCAGGAACGCTGGCACTTTCGACACCGTGACAGAAATGTCGTTCTTGTACGGGGTCCAGTGCGAGATGGTTTCCGACAGGTACTCGCGCAGTTTCCACAGGTTTTTCAGCTGGGTCTCACTCTGGCTCATCACCCCGTCCAGCACCCAGCCTTGCTCGACGCAGTGCTCGAAGGTGGCCAGGGCTTCGTTGGCCACCTCCTCGGTGCTGGCCTCGAATTCCAGCAGCGCATAGAACGGGCAGTCGGTCTCGAACGGTGCCGGCACATCGCCACGCGCCAGGATCTTGGCCAGGCCCTTGTCGGAAAAGAACTCGAAGGCGGTCAGGTCCAGCTTGCCCTGGAAGGCATGCAGCACCGGCATGATCGAGTCGAAATCCGGGGTCCCCAGCACCATCGCGGTGAGGTTGCGCGGCGCACGGTCCAGACGCATGGTGGCCTCGACCACGAAGCCCAGGGTACCTTCGGCACCGATGAACAGCTGGCGCAGGTCGTAGCCGGTGGCGTTCTTGATCAGGTCCTTGTTCAGCTCCAGCAGCTCACCCTTGCCGGTCACCACTTTCAACCCGGCCACCCAGTTGCGGGTCATGCCGTAGCGAATCACCTTGATTCCGCCGGCATTGGTGCCGATATTGCCGCCAATCTGGCTGGAACCGCTGGAGGCGAAGTCCACGGGGTAATACAGGCCCTGTTCTTCGGCGTAGGCCTGCAGCTGGCGGGTAATCACCCCTGGCTGGCAGACCACGGTGCGGTCGAAGGCATTGAAGCCGAGAATCTGGTTCATGTAGTCGAAGGCGACCACCACTTCGCCATTGGCCGCCACGGCGCCTGCGGAAAGCCCGGTACGCCCGCCAGACGGCACCAGCGCCACCTTGTGCGTATTGGCCCAGCGCACGATCGCCTGCACCTGCTCCACCGTCTTGGGAAAGACGATGGCGCTGGGTGCCGGTGGGTAATGCTTGGTCCAGTCCTTGCCATAGGCTTCCAGGGAAGCTGCGTCGGTCAGGACCTTGCCAGGGTCGACAAGGGTCATCAGTTCATCAATTACAGCGGGGTGGGTCATCGCTGGAACTCTCGACTTATTCATAGTCACCCTGAGCACTCTTCACCTGTCGGGATAAGCTCAGATTGTGTCGCGTATGCTAGCATAGCCCTCCCGCTGTTCATGCTAAGGCCGCCTTTGCGCCTGGCATCACCCTCGCCATTTTTTCTCCGGGATACAGGTTTACGCAGATGAGCAAGACTTCTCTCGACAAGAGCAAGATCCGGTTCCTTCTTCTTGAAGGTGTGCACCAGAACGCGGTCGATACCCTCAAGGCCGCCGGCTACACCAACATCGAATACCTCACTGGTTCGCTGCCGGAAGCCGAGCTGAAGGAAAAGATCGCAGATGCCCACTTCATCGGCATCCGTTCGCGCACCCAGCTGACCGAAGAGATCTTCGACTGCGCCAAGAAACTGGTCGCCGTTGGCTGCTTCTGCATCGGCACCAACCAGGTCGACCTGGAAGCTGCCCGCGAGCGCGGTATCGCCGTGTTCAACGCGCCATACTCCAACACCCGTTCGGTAGCCGAACTGGTACTGGCCGAAGCCATCCTGCTGCTGCGCGGCATCCCCGAGAAGAACGCTTCCTGCCACCGTGGCGGCTGGATCAAGAGCGCGGCCAATTCCTTCGAAATCCGCGGCAAGAAGCTGGGTATCGTCGGTTACGGCTCGATCGGCACCCAGCTGTCGGTCCTGGCCGAGAACATGGGCATGCAGGTGTATTTCTACGACCCGTTGACCAAGCTGCCACTGGGCAACGCCGTGCAGGTCACCAGCCTGCACGAGCTGCTGGGCCTGGCCGACATCGTTTCGCTGCACGTGCCTGAGCTGCCGTCCACCCAGTGGATGATCGGCGAGAAGGAAATCCGCGCGATGAAGAAGGGCGCGATCCTGATCAACGCCGCACGCGGCACGGTGGTCGAGCTGGACCACCTGGCCGCCGCCATCAAGGACCAGCACCTGATCGGCGCCGCCATCGACGTGTTCCCGGTGGAGCCGCGCTCCAACGACGAGCAGTTCGAAAGCCCGCTGCGTGGCCTGGACAACGTGATCCTGACCCCGCACATCGGTGGTTCCACTGCCGAAGCCCAGGCCAACATCGGCCTGGAAGTGGCCGAGAAGCTGGTCAAGTACAGCGACAACGGTACCTCGGTATCCTCGGTCAACTTCCCGGAAGTGGCCCTGCCGGCGCACCCAGGCAAGCACCGCCTGCTGCACATCCACGAAAACATCCCGGGCGTGCTCAGCGAAATCAACAAGGTCTTCGCCGAGAACGGCATCAACATCTCTGGTCAGTTCCTGCAGACCAACGAGAAAGTCGGTTACGTGGTGATCGACGTTGACGCCGAGTACTCCGACCTGGCGCAAGAGAAGCTGCAACAGGTCAAGGGCACCATCCGTTCCCGCGTGCTGTTCTAAGTTCGCTGGCGGCATGAAAAAAGGGAGGCCCTGGTGGCCTCCCTTTTTTTGCCTGTGACATTGGTGTCGCTTGCTTCGCGGGCTTGCCCGCGAAGAGCTCAACCCCTATTTCACGTCGACAGTAATCTTCTGCGACACGACGCTCGGCTTGAACGGCACGTGATACTGGTCACCCAGCACCAGCTGCAGGGTGTGCTTGCCTGGGGTCAGGGTAATGCTGGTTTCGGTCTGCGCCTTGCCGAAGTGCAATACTTGCGGGCCATCCGGCAACGCGGTGCCGGCCTGTGGCATCAGGCTGGCCGGCAGGGCCATGTCGGCCACCGGCTCTTTATCCACATCCACCAGCAGGTGGTGGTGGCCGGAGTGCGGGGTGTTGTCACCCGCAGGCTTGAGCGCCATGCCCTCGATGCCGAACTTGACGGTGAAGGTCTTGTCGACCGTGGCGCCATCGGCGGGGGAAACGATGAAGACCTTGGCATCCTTGGGCGGCTCCTGGCTCTTCAGGGCATCTGCGGCACTGGCGAACATCGACGCTCCCATCATCAGACCAGCAACGGCAGCACGCGAAAATAGGCTGTTCATTCACTTCTCCTGTGATTCACTTATTGACCGCCGCCAGTATTCCAGTGGCGGCGGTGGTTCACCTTAGTTGATATGTTTGCCCAGATGTTCACATCCTCAGGCAGAAATATTTCAATCAGGGTTAAACAATGCCGAGGCTTCAAGGTCATAGGCTGCGCTCGACCACGGCGAGGAAGAAAGCCGTGGCGAAGGTTATTCATCTGCCAAAGAGAAAAGGGGCTTTAATGCGTTCGACCATAGGAGTAATGCTGGCGATACTGATCACGCCATTGGCTCAGGCCGAGCTGATAGACGAAATTGCCGACCGGGGCGAACTGCGCATAGCCGTACAGGCCGACAACTCGCCGTACGCATTCAAGGAAAATGACCACCTGAGCGGCTTCGAGATCGACTTCGGCCAGGCGCTGGCCAAGGAACTGGACCTGCGCGCCGAGTTCATCGAAGCCCCTGCGGCAGAGGTACTGCCCGGTGTCGAGAGTGGCAAGTACGACATCGCACTGACCCCGTCGAGCGAATCGCCCAAAGGTGACGGCCAGCTCGATATGAGCCTG
Source organism: Pseudomonas sp. 13159349 (assembly GCF_013305685.1). NCBI lineage: Bacteria > Pseudomonadati > Pseudomonadota > Gammaproteobacteria > Pseudomonadales > Pseudomonadaceae > Pseudomonas > Pseudomonas sp. 13159349. The sequence goes on from NZ_CP045553.1 coordinate 5,682,173, forward strand.
CCGTTTGGCGAGAAGCAGCTGGTGATCCCGTTCCAGAAGGACAACCCGGCGTTCGAGAGCGCGGTGAACAATGCACTGCAGCGGCTCAAGGACAGCGGGCGGACTGCCGAGCTTGAGCAGAAGTGGTTCAAGGGTGTACCTGAGACTGCGGACGGGCAGTAAGTTCTTTATTGCCTGTACTGGCCTCTTCGCGGGCACGCCCGCTCCCACAGGTTAATCACAGGCCCGGGAGCGGGTGCTATCCCTGTGGGAGCGGGCGAGCCCGCGAAGAGGCCAGTACAGGTTCAAGCAGAAAACTCAATCAGAGCCTGCTGTGCCTCGTCCAGCTCCAGCTCGCTGAACACCAGCACCCCCGCCCGCCGCAGCAATGCCGTGGTCACCCCTTCCCCGGCCACCTTCACACCACTGAACGTGCCGTCATAGGTCAACCGGTTGCCGCACGAAGGGCTCCCAGCCTTCAGCACGGCCACACGAATGCCATGACGGCGCACCAGCTCCAGCGCCCGCTGCACCCCGGCCAGGAACTCGGTGCTGACATCCTCGCCCGTAACCGTCAGTACCCGCGCGCCACCGTCGAGCACCTCCCCACCCTGCCCGCCCGGTATCTCTGCCGGCGGCCGTGGGGTCGGCAAGCCACCCGCCACTTCCGGGCACAACGGCACCACGCGTCCTTCCGCCTGCCAGCGCTGCAACAGGTCGGGGTGGCCGCTGGCGCGGCCGTCATAGCGCACCGGCTGCCCCAGCAGGCAGGCGCTGACCAGCACCTTGGGCAGGTCAGAACAGGTCATTGCCACGGCGCCGGAACCAGCCGGTCAACGACAGCCGCTCACGCCCGGCCGGCAGCACCTCATGGGGCACCTCGCCCGACAGGAACACTACCAGGCAGCCCGCCACCGGCTCGACATCATGCTCGACACCATCCGCCAGGAACATGCGCAACTGGCCACCGTCCTGCGGCTGCCAGCCTTCATTCAGGTACAGGACTGCCGACACCATGCGCCGGTCATCATCGCGGAAGCGGTCAAGGTGCCGGCGATAGAACGCCCCTGGCGGGTACAAGGCAAAATGGCACTCGAAGTCTTCCAGGCCAAGGAACAGGCCCTGGTTGATGGCCTGGCGCAGCTGGTCCATGGCGCTCAGGTACTGGTCGCAGGCCTCGGCCTGGCCGGGGTCGATCCACTGGATCTGGTCGCCGCGAATGGCCTCGCGCACCTCCTGGGCAGCACCGCGCCCAACCCCTGCAGGGTTGAGTTCGCCTTCGGCATCACGGCGCCGGCACTCGGCCGCGAGCGCACGCACCAGGTCGGCAGGCAGAAAAAGCGCCTGCTGGGACCAGCCATGGGTGGCCAGATCGTCGACGACGGCCGCAAGCATCGGGTGTTCAGGGGAGATGTGCATGGCGCGCATCATATCCATTAGCCATGCCGGCGCACAGCGCCACTTGGCCGAGAAGCACGCGGATATCTCGACAAACCGGCGCCCGGCCACGGACAATAGCCACCTGCCGACAGGAGTCCTGAATGCGCCGTCTGTTTTCCCTGATTCTGCTGATGATCTGCACCGTGCCTGTCTGGGCAGACAACCTGGATCAACTGTACAAGGCCGCCGGCTGGCCCGACCAGCGCGCCCATTTCAATGATGCCCTGACCGCTGCCCAGGAACGCTACCGCAACAGTTTGCCACCCGCCGTGTACCAGGCGCTGGTAAACAACAGCAACCAGCGCTTCCAGGCCCAGGCGGTGGACCGTCGCGCCCAGGCGCAGCTGCGCGCAACCTTGGCCAACCCGGCACCGGCGCTGGCTTTCTTCCGGTCGCCGCTGGGGCGCAAGGTGGTGGCTGCGGAGCTCAAGGCCACACGCAAGGACGAACTGGCCAGGAATGCCAAGGGCTTGCCGAAGATCCAGGCCAGCGATGATCGCCTGCTGATAATCGGGCATCTGGCCCAGGCCCTGCCGGCGCGCGAAGCCGGCGCCGAAGTGAGCCTGGCCATCGCCGGCGTGGCTGCCGACAGCCTCAGTTCGATGATCCCCGGCCTGTTCGGCGGCGGTCAGGCCCAGGGCCTGCTCGATGGTCAGCGCCAGCGTCTGATGAGCCAGATTGGCGAAGACCTCAACAACACGCTGCTGTATGTCTACCGCGACCTGTCCGATGCCGAGCTGGAAGAGTTCGCCACCTTTGCCGAGTCGCCGGACGGCAAGGCTTACTACCAGGCAGCCCTGGCCGCTGTACGCGCAGGCCTGGCGGTTGGCCAGAGCACCAACGACCTGAAGTGATCAGTTCAGGCGCTGGTCGATGAAGTCGAAGTAGCGCTTGCGAATGCCAGGTAGCTCGTTGGCCAGGTGGTGACGGGCCTCGGGCAGCATCAGAATCTGCGGCTCGGCAAACTTGGCCTTGAGTACTTCGAGGTTGTACGGCCAGTCCACTGTGCCATCCGCTTCTCCTTGCACGATCAACGGCCGCCGCGAGCTGCGCGGCGCGGCTTCGATACGCTTGACCCAGGCAATCAAGGCGCCCACCCAGGCGGTTGGCAGACGGCGCGGTTGCAGCGGGTCGGCTTCGAGGAACGGCAGGAAGGTCGGGTCATTGGTGTTCTCGCTGAAACGCCGCTCGATGCCACTCACGAAGTGGCGCAGCACCCGATAACTCAGCTTCGACCAGCGCCAGGCACAAGGCCGTACCAACGGTGCCAACAGGATGACCTGACCATCGATGGGGCTGCGCGCGCCCTGGTTCAACAAGTGGTCCACGGCGATGGCGCCACCGGTGCTTTGCCCGCACAGGTGCCAGGGGCGCGGCAGTTGCAGCGTGCGCGCCTGTTCGAGCAAAGCCTCCAGCACCTGCTGGTAAACCGCGAAATCACTGATGCTGGCCCGCTCGCCGCTGGACAGGCCATGGCCGGGCAGGTCGCAACTGATCACGGCGAACCCCTGTTTGAGCGCCCAATCGATCACGTGACGGTAAAGCCCCATGTGATCGTAATAGCCGTGCAGCAGAAACAGAGTCGCGCTCGGCTGCTCGGGTAGCCAGGCCTGCCCGACCAGATCGAACCCCGCGGCCTGGAAGCCGCCCAGCCAACTGTGAGCCGACAGGTTGAGGCCATAGAAGCGCTGGTAGTCTTGCGCCTGCGCCGACAACGGCTGGCGAACGGTCAGCGGCGCCAGGCTGGTGCGCAGGAGGTCGGGATGAAAGGCAGCGGGCATCGGGTACATCCACAGTGAAGCAAGTATTGATCTGGGATATTCAGCTCTGGCTGGCGTCGTGGCAAGCTTGCTCGATTTCAGGCCGATAGCGGTATCCCCCGGTAGGAGCAGCCTTGTGCTGCGAAGAGGCCGGTACTGCCACAACAACTCCCTCAGTCATGCCGGCCCTTTCGCAGCACAAGGCTGCTCCTACAGAGGGCCGCGGAAACTTCATGAAGACTCGGATCATCAAACCGCTGTGCACGGCAATCGCCCTTCTGGTCGGCGTGACCATCCTCTGGCAGGCCTACACCACCTTCCAGGCCCGCTACCTGCGCCCGTTCGACAACCAGGCCACGCTGTTCGACGGCAGCCAGCTGCAGTTGCCCCCCGAACTGGCAGGCCCCGGCCCGATCCGGGTAGTGCATTTCTGGGACCCGGCCTGCCCGTGCAACGTCGGCAACCAGCAGCACCTGGGCGACCTGGTCAGCCGGTTCGCCAGCCAGGGCGTGACCTTCCACGTGCTGCAAAAGCCCGACAGCCACGGCCAGCTGCCAGCCAACCTCACCGCCCTCAAGCCACTCGCCAGCCTGCCCGGCAGCGAACACCTGCCCGCCTCCCCGGCCGTGGCCATCTGGGACCGGCAAGGCCACCTGGCCTACTTCGGCCCCTACAGCGAAGGCGCGGTGTGCAATGCCAGCAACAGCTTCATCGAGCCGATCCTCAAGGCGCTACTCGACGGCCGCCAGGTGAGTGCCTCAAATACCCTGGCGGTGGGCTGCTACTGCCCCTGGGCCGGCTGACGCACCCGCGCAGGGTTGCCCACCACCACCGCCCCAGCCGGCACATCCCGAGTCACCACACTACCGGCACCCACCACGGCGTTATCGCCAATGGTCACCCCCGGCAGGATGATCGCCGCGCCGCCGATCCACACGTTGTTGCCGATGGTCACCGGCCGGCCACTCTCCAGCCCAGTGCGGCGCACCTCGGGGTCGAGCGGGTGGTCGGCGGTATAGATCTGCACGTTGGGGCCGATCTGGCAGTCATCACCGATACGCACCGGCAGCACATCGAGGATCACGCAGTTGAAATTCATGAAGGTGTTGCGGCCGACGCTGATGTTGTAGCCATAGTCGCAATAGAACGGCGGGCGGATCACCGCGCCTTCGCCGACCTGGCCAAAGTGCTCTACCAGGAGCCCATGACGTGCGTCGTTGAGCAATTCGACACTGCTGTTGTAGCGGTGCATCCAGTGCTTGTTGGCGATCTGCTCGGCCTGCAGCTCGGGGCAGCCAGCGTGATAGAGCTGGCCTGTAAGCATTTTCTGTTTTTCGCTGAGGGACATGGAAACTCCTTCCTGGGGCTATGCTCTGGTCGCGAATCCGCCGATCATCGGACCACATTTTTCGCTTGAACGCACAAGGAGCCTGCATGAAGCGCAGCTTGACCCTGTTGGCCGTGATGGTTGCCGTGGCCGCCGGCGCCGGATACTGGTACGTGCAGGGCAAGCTGCCGCAACGCGAGGGCGAGGTGGCCATTGCCGGCCTGCAGGCGCCAGTCAGCGTGCGCTACGATGCCCGCGGCGTGCCGCACCTGCAGGCGCAGAGCGAGCCGGACCTGTATCGTGCTCTCGGTTACGTGCATGCCCAGGACCGGCTGTTCCAGATGGAGATCCTGCGCCGCCTGGCCCGGGGTGAGCTGGCCGAGGTGTTGGGCGACAAGCTGCTGCCCACCGACATCCTGTTCCGCAGCCTGCGCATTCGCGAACAGGCAGCACTGATGGCCAAGCGTCAGGACCGCCAGTCACCCGCCTGGCAAGCCCTGCAGGCCTACCTCGACGGGGTGAACAGCTGGCAGGCCAGCCACCCAAAACCCGTGGAGTTCGACCTGCTTGGCATCACCCCACGCCCCTTCAGCGCCGAAGACACCCTGAGCATCGCCGGCTACCTGGCCTACAGCTTCGCCGCCGCGTTTCGCACCGAGCCCGCGCTGACCTACATCCGCGACCAGCTGGGCCCTGAGTACCTGAACATCTTCGATCTCGCCTGGCAGCCCGAGGGCGCCTTGGGTACACCGCTAGCTGCTGCCGACTGGCAAAGCCTGGAGGCCCTCGCCCACCTCACCCATGACGCGCTGGGCGATGCGGGCATCCCGCAATTCGAGGGCAGCAACGCCTGGGCCGTGGCCGGCAGCCGCACCCGCAGCGGCAGGCCGCTGCTGGCCGGCGACCCGCACATCGGTTTTGCGGTGCCGGCGGTGTGGTACGAGGCCGAGCTGTCGGCGCCGGGCTTCAACCTGTATGGCTACTTCCAGGCGCTCAACCCGTTCGCCCTGCTCGGCCACAACCGCGACTTCGGCTGGAGCCTGACCATGTTCCAGAATGACGACGTCGACCTGATCGCCGAGCGCACCAACCCTGCCGACGCCAACCAGGTGATGGTCGATGGCAAATGGCAGGCGCTGGAAAAGACCGAGCAGCAGATTGCCGTCAAAGGCGAAGCACCGGTCACCCTCAGCCTCCGCCGCTCGCCCCATGGCCCGATCGTCAACGACGTGCTGGGTGCCACTGCCGGGCCCACGCCAATCGCCATGTGGTGGGCGTTCCTGGAAACCGAAAACCCGCTCCTCGACGGTTTCTACCATCTCAACCGCGCGGATACCCTGGGCAAGATGCGCGAGGCTGCGGCCAAGGTGCATGCGCCAGGGCTGAACCTGGTCTGGGCCAATGCCCGTGGCGATATCGGCTGGTGGGCGGCGGCGCAGTTGCCGATCCGCCCCGACGGCGTCGACCCCGTGTTCATCCTCGATGGTGCCAGTGCGCAGGCGGACAAGCTCGGCTTCTACCCCTTCAGCGTCAACCCCCAGCAGGAGAACCCGGCACGCGGCTACATTGTCTCGGCCAACTACCAGCCTCCAGCAGCAGTGCCGATACCCGGTTACTACAACCTGCCGGACCGAGGCCGCCAGCTCGATCGCCACTTGGCCAACCCCGACGTGAAGTGGGATACCCAAAATAGCCAGGCGCTGCAGTTGGACACTGGCAGTGACTATGGTCCGCGCACCCTTGCACCACTGCTGGCAACGCTGCGCGCAGTGGCCGAAGGTGACGAAGAGAAGGAGCTGGTCGAGCAACTGGCAGCCTGGAGCGGCGACTACCCGCTCGACTCGACCAGTGCCACGCTGTTCAACCAGTTCCTCTACGAGCTGGCATTCGCGGCCTTGCATGACGAGCTGGGCGACACCTGGTTCCCGGTGCTGATCAGCACCCGCGCCATCGACGCAGCCCTACCGCGCCTGGCGGCGGATGCCGATTCGCCGTGGTGGAACACCCGCGGAGCCAACCAGCGCACCGACCGTAACGCCGTGGTGCGCATGGCGTGGCAGAACACCTTGAAGCACCTGCGGGAAACCCTGGGCAACGACCCGGCCAGTTGGCAGTGGGGCAAGGCCCATACCCTGACCCACAACCACCCGCTGGGGGTCAAAAAGCCGCTGAACCTGCTGTTCAACGTCGGCCCGTTCGCCGCACCGGGCACCCATGAAGTGCCGAACAACCTCTCGGCGAAGATCGGCCCGGCGCCATGGCCGGTGACCTATGGGCCGTCGACGCGGCGGCTGGTCGACTTTGCCGATGCCGGGCAGGCGCTGACCACCAACCCGGTCGGGCAGAGTGGTGTGCCGTTCGACAGGCATTTTGCGGATCAGGCCGAAGGTTATGTGCAGGGGCAGTACCAAAAGGCGCAGATGGGGGTGATTCCGGCGCAGAGTACCTTGCGTCTGGTGCCAGCCCATTCGCAGCACAAGGCTGCTCCTACAAGAGACCGCGATCCCCTGTAGGAGCAGCCTTGTGCTGCGAATGGGCCGCAAAGCGGCCCGCGACAATTTCGAATACCCTACAGCGCTCCCAGCCGAGACCCATTCCATGCAAAGACACTTCATCGAAATCGACGGCGCCCGCATGAGCTACATCGACCAGGGCCAAGGCTTCCCGGTCCTGCTCGGCCACAGCTACCTGTGGTCCGCCGAGATGTGGCAGCCGCAAATCGAAGCCCTGTCAGCACACTTCCGCGTCATCGTCCCCGAGCTTTGGGGCCACGGCGGCTCCGATGCTCCGCCTGCCACGACCATCGACATGAGCGCCCTGGCCCGCCAACATCTGGCACTGCTGGACGCCCTGGACATTGGCAAATGCCACTTGGTCGGCCTGTCGGTCGGCGGCATGTGGGGCGCGCAACTGGCCCTTGAACACCCCGAGCGGGTGGACCGCCTGGTGCTCATGGACACTTACCTGGGCGCCGAGCCGGAGGAGACTCGGCTCAAGTACTTCGCCTTGCTGGATGCCGCCAGCGAAGCCGGCGAATTCAGCGACCTGCTGCTCGACATCATCGTGCCTATATTTTTCCACGCAGGCGGCCAGACCGTGCCTGAAATCCGTGAGCGGTTTCGTGCTCAGCTGAAGGCAAGCAGTGCACAAACCATTCGCGAGAGCCTTGATCCCATGGGGCGGATAATCTTTGGACGACACGACCTTCTGGAGCGACTCGAGCAGCTGCCGAGCGAGAGAACCATCCTGATGTGCGGCGACCAGGACATTCCGCGGCCGCCGGAAGAGTCCAATGAAATGGCGCGAATCGTTGGCTGCCTGGCGGCGCAGATTCCGTTTGCGGGGCATATCTCCAGCCTGGAGAACCCGCGGGTGGTGAATGAGTTCTTGCTGAATTGGCTACCGCGTAACCGTTGAAGTCATTGGGGCCGCCTTGCGGCCCTTCGCGGGCTCGCCCGCTCCCACAGGGCCCTGCATACGCCGATCAATGTGGGAGCGGGCAAGCCCGCGAAGGGCTGCAAAGCAGCCCCAATGGCACCGTCACCCCTGCCACTTGCCCCCTTCCACAATCACGCTTTCCGGCTTGGTGTCATCGCTCAGTTCCTTGCGTACATACTGGTCATACAGCTTCAGCAGAAACTTCTCCTCCCCCAATTTGGCCAGCTCGGCATTCACCCAGTCACGCAGCTCGGTGTTGCCCTTTTTCACCGCCGGTGCAATCGGTGCCTCGTCACCCAGCAGCTCAGGCAGCACGCGGTACCCCGGGTTCTGCTTGGCCCAGCTGAACAGAATCAGGTTGTCCTGCGCATAGGCATCGCCACGCCCGGTGGCCAGCGCCTGCAGCGACTCGCTGTTCTTCTCGAACTTGAGCAGTTTCCAGTCCGGGTGGTTCTTGGTCAGCCAGATATCAGCGGTAGTGCCGGTGGTGACGATGATGGTCTTGTCGGCCAGGTCGTCGAGCTTCTGCACCGGGCTGCCATCCGCGACGATGGCCTGCACGGCAACGCGCAGGTTGGGGTTGGTGAAGTCCACCGCTTCCTTGCGCTCCGGGGTCACGGTCATGTTGGCGAGAATCAGGTCGACCTTGTCGCTCTGCAAAAACGGGATACGGCTGGCCGGCTCCACGGCAACGAACTCGACCTTGTTTTCATCACCCAGCAGGTCCTTGGCCAGGCGCCGGCCGATATCGGTATCAAAGCCCACGTAGCGGCCCTGCTCATCGACGAAACCGAACGGTGGCTTGTCGGTGAACACGCCGACAATCAGCTTGTCGCGGGCCTTGATGGTTTCCAGGTAGCTGGTGGCCGGCGAGGCCGCCGCCGGCTTGGGTGGCTCTTCAGCCTTGTTGCAGCCGGCCAGCAGGGCCAGGCCGAACAACGGCGCCAGCAGTTTGGTGAGGTTGGCAGTTTTCATGACAGTTCCTTGTGCAGTGTCTTCGGCAGGCTTTCTACGAAGGAGAATTTCTCCAGGAACTGCTGCGCGCGTGCGGTCCGCGGTCGTGTGAAGAAGCTCTCGGGGTCGCCCTGTTCAAGGATCCTGCCGGCCTCCATGAACACGATGCGGTCGGCCACCGCGCGAGCGAAGGCCATTTCGTGGGTAACGATGAGCAAGGTCATACCGTCGCGGGCCAGGCCCTGGATCACCTGCAGCACCTCCTTGACCATTTCCGGGTCGAGGGCTGCGGTAACCTCGTCGAACAGCATCACCTCGGGGTTCATGCACAGCGAACGCACGATGGCGATGCGCTGTTGCTGGCCCCCGGACAACTGCCGGGGAAAGGCGTCGCGTTTGTCCAGCAGGCCGACCCGCGCCAGCAGCGCCTCGGCCTGGGCCTGGGCTTCGGCGCGCTCGCGCCTTTGTACCTTGAGCGGGCCAAGCAGCAGGTTGTCGATCACGCTCATGTGACCGAAGAGGTGATAGCTCTGGAACACCATGCCGACCCGCTGGCGGATCTCGCGCCAATCGGTGCGCGGGTCGAGCAGCTCCTGCCCGGCCAGGCGCAGGTGGCCGCCGTGGGCCTGCTCCAGGCCGTTGAGGCAGCGCAGCAGCGTGCTTTTGCCACAACCGCTGGGGCCGAGGATGACCACCACCTCGCCGGCCGCCACCTGGAGGTCGACGTCCTTGAGCACCTGGTGCTCGCCAAAGAACTTGTTGAAACCCTGAAATTCGATCAATGCGCTCATGAGTGGGCCCAGCGGCGTTCCAGCACGCGTGAAGCGGCGGACAGCGGATAGCAGACGATGAAAAAGAACAGGAACAAGGCGCCGTAGATCAGCACCGACTCGTAGGTGCGTTCGATAATCTGCTGGCCGGCCTTGATCACCTCGACCACGCCGATCAGCACCGCCAGCGAGCTGGTCTTGATGATCCGCGTGTAGATGTTGATGGTTGGCGGGGTCATGCGCTTGAGCGCCTGTGGCAACAGCACGTAGCCATACAGCTGCCAGCCGGCCAGGCCGATCGACAACCCCGCCTCGCGCTGGCCGCACGGCAGCGAGCGCAGCGCGCCACGCACCACCTCGCCCACCTCGCTGGCGCCCCACAGGCCCAGCACCAGTACCGCGCACCAGAAGCTGGGGATGCTCAGCGCCAGGAAGATCGGCAGGCCGAAGAACACCAGGTACAGCCAGACCAGCACCGGGATGGCACGGAACAGCTCCAGGTACACCTGCAAGGCAATGTTCAGGGCCCGGTTGCCCAAGGTTGCCAGCACGCCATAGAGCACACCGCCCAGCGTCGCGAAGAGGATGCCCAGCGCAGAGATGGCCAGGGTCTGCGCCGCGCCGCCAGCCAGCTGCGGCAATGCCTGCAGCAGCAGTTCAGACGCCGAACTGGCCATGTTGCAGCCTCCTTTCGATATAGCGCAGCAGCAAGGACAGCGGCAGGAACAGCAGCACACAGAGCAGGGTCAGCACGGTGAGCATTTCATAGGTCTTGTAGTACAGCGCGATGTAGTTCTTGGTCGTGTAGAGAATTTCCGGCACGGCCACCGCCGACACCACGGTGGTTTCCTTGAGCAGGAAGACGAAGTTGGCGAACAGTGCCGGCAGGCTGAGGATGCCCGCCTGGGGCAGCACCACATGGCGCAGTAGCTGGCCTTCGGACAGGCCGATGGAGCGCCCGGACTCCAGCTGGGTACGGGGCACGGCCTCGATGCCGGCACGCAGCACCTCGGTGAGGTAGGCACCGCCCATGAAGGTCATGGTGAAGATTGCAGCGGCAAAGCCGGAAATCTTCAGGCCCAGGCTGGGCAAGGCGAAGTAGACGAAGAACAGCTGGATCAGCAGCGGCGTGTTGCGGGCCAGCTCCACGTAGGCTTTTACCAGGCGCCACAGGTACGGGGTGCGTAATACCAGCAGTGTGGCGTTGACCAGAGCGACCAGCAGCGAGGTGGCGATGGCGATCAGGCCGACCTGCAGGGTCACGCCCACGGCCTTGAGGAAGGCGGGCAGCGTGCCAAGGATGAATGTGGTGTCGAGGGTCATGGGTAAAGCAGGTCTGCAGGGTGCGCGTGGGCACGATAAATAGACTCTAATGATCTAAAAACTTTTTAATAAATATCTTTTTCATATATACATATCACTGAGAATTCAGCGCTGATGGCATGTATTGCCGGCGCATACAGGACCTTGTGGGAGCGGCTTTAGCCGCGAACACCGGCGCAGCCGGTGCCATGCACCGGGTTGAATTCTTCGCGGCTAAAGCCCAGAAATGAAAACGCCGACACAAGAGTGTCGGCGTTGGGTCATGCAAGGTAATGCAAGCGCATCAGAACGCCGGCAGCACCGCACCTTGGTACTTCTTGGCGATGAATTCCTTCACTTCCGGGCCGGTCAGGGCCTTGGCCAGTTTCTGGATGGCTTCGCTGTCCTTGTTGTCCGGGCGGGCGACCAGGAAGTTCACGTATGGCGAGTCGCTGCCTTCGATCACCAGCGCGTCCTTGGCCGGGTTCAGGCCGGCTTCCAGGGCGTAGTTGGTGTTGATCATGTCCAGGTCGACTTGGTCCAGCACGCGCGGCAGCATGGCCGACTCAAGCTCGCGGAACTTCAGCTTCTTCGGGTTCTCGGCAATGTCCTTGGGGGTGGCCAGGGCGTTCTTCGGATCCTTCAGGGTGATCAGGCCAGCCTTCTGCAGCAGTAGCAGGGCGCGGCCGCTGTTGCTGCCCTCGTTAGGGATGGCAACGGTAGCGCCTTCTTTCAGTTCGCTCAGGCTCTTGACCTTCTTCGAGTAACCACCAAAGGGTTCGACATGCACGCCGATCACGGTTTCCAGGTGGGTGCCCTTGCCTTCGTTGAAGTTCTGCAGATAAGGCAGGGTCTGGAAGTAGTTGGCGTCCAGGCGCTTCTGGTCAACCTGCACGTTCGGCTGCACGTAGTCGGTGAAAACCTTGATCTGCAGGTCCACACCTTCCTTGGCCAGGGTCGGCTTGATCAGCTCGAGGATTTCGGCGTGCGGTACCGGGGTGGCGGCGACAACCAGTTTCTCGGCGGCGGTAGCCAGGCCGGCAAACGACAGGGCAGCGGCCAGGGCAGTGGTCAGCAGGGTCTTCTTCATGGTGATCCTTGTTCTGGTTCTGGGCCATCGACGATGGCGAATCGGGTGCCCAACCGGTTCACCAGCGGGCGTGAGGCGGACAATACCCAGATTTTTTATTCCGCAAAAATATCTTTTATTTAGCTGCTTATTCCAAAAACAAAATGCTATCAGCCATTTTGCTTTTGAGCAGTGCCTAGCGCGCAGGATCGGGCAGGTCCAGGTCCTCTGCCAGGATCTCCTCGCCATCATTCAGCAGCAAGGCAAAGTGGATGACATTCTCCAGTTCACGGGTGTTGCCGGGCCAGGGGTGTGCCTCCAGCGCCTGCTGTGCCGCCTCGCTAACCAGCGGCACAGGCCGCTGCAGGCGCACGCTGTAGATGCCCACGAAGTACTCGGCCAACGGCAGGATATCGCCCGGCCGCTCGCGCAGTGGCGGTAGCTCCAGCGCTCCCTCGCGCAGGTACTGGTACAGGCGCTCGTTGAAGCGCCCCGCGCGCACCACCCGCGCCAGATCGATGCTGGTAGCGGCCACCAGGCGCACGTCCACCGGTTGCGGCTGCTGCGCGCCCACCCGGGTAACCTCGCGGTTTTCCAGGGCGGCCAGCAGCTTGCCCTGGATGGCCAGCGGCAAGTCGGCGATCTCGTCCAGGTACAACGTGCCGCCGTTGGCAGAGCCGAACCAGCCGGCACGGCTGCTGGCTGTGCCACCTTGGCTGCCGGCACTGTAGCCGAACAGCTCGGCATCGGCGTAGGTGGGGCTGATGGCAGCGCAGTTGACCGACACGAACAACCCGCTGCGGTCACTGGCACGGTGGATCTGCCGGGCCAGCAGTTCCTTGCCGGTGCCGGTTTCGCCACGGATCAGCACCGGCAAGGATTGTGGCGCCAGGTGCTCGAGCTCCTCGCGCAACTGCTGCGAACGTGGGTCGATGAACACCAGCGCCTTGGCGCGGATGCTCAGCGGGCTCTTGTCCAGTTCAGGGAAGGTCAGCAACGGCTGGCCAAAAGGGTTTTGAAAAGTCATGACGAACTCCCGCCCCAGGCCTTCAATGGCCGGGCGTCAGGCAAACGGTAAACAGTAAGGGCGATCAGGCGCGGCGCAGTGCGCGCTGCTCGACCCGGCTCTGCAAGCGATACAAGTAGGCGAAACCTTGTTCCCAGCGCTCATGGCCGGACTTGACGTTGATGTGCCCGGCGTTGGTCAGCAGCCCTGCTTCGGCGCCCCAGACCTGGGCCAGATACAACGCCCTTGGCACGCTCACGGCCGGGTCGTTGTCCGAGCTGACCACCTGGCTGGGGAATGGCAGTGCTTCGGTCGGGATCGGTGCGAAGTTGCGCAGAGCTGGCGCGCAGGTCGGCCGCTCCACGTCAGCGGGTGCCACCAGCAGCGCGCCACGTACCCGCCGCAGCAGGGCCGGGCTGGCCTGCGCGGCCCAATGAGCGACGGTTATGCAGCCCAGGCTATGGGCAATCAGAATCACCGGCGAGCGCTCGGCGGCAATCGCCTGCTCCAGTGCCTGCCCCCAGTCCTGGCGTTGCGGAGTCAGCCAGTCGTTCTGCTCGACCCGCATACTGTTCGGCAGGGTGCGCTGCCAGTGACTTTGCCAATGATTGTCTGGCGATCCTTGCCAGCCCGGCACAATCAGGTAACGAATCGACTCATTGCGCATGGGGACGCCTCCGGTGAGTTTGCGTGCTTGGAGACAAGTATAGGGAGGGAGTTATACCAGTAAAGGAATAAGAAGCTATTTATTAATAACCAAAAATCTCAATATCTTGTGCGACCCCTGTGGGAGCGGGCATGCCCGCGAAGCAAGCACCGCGGTGGATGGCACGGGCTTCGCCCGTGTTCGCGGGCACGCCCGCTCCCACAGGGATCACGCAAAAAAAAGGAGCCATCCCCTGCCAAGAGATATGGCCCCTAAGCACTTGCCTGAAGAAAGTTGACGGGTTCAGCGCGCGGTAATCACCGCCAGCTTGCTGATCCCGGCACGTTCGATAGCCGCCATGGCCCGCGCCACTTCGCCGTAGTTCACGCCGTCATCGGCCTGCAGCTGTACGCGCAGCTCCCCGTCCTTGTCCTTGGCAGCCTTGAGGCTGGTTTCCAGCAGGTCTGGCTGGATCTCGTCCTTGTTGATGAACAACTTGCCGTCACCATCAATGCTGACCACCAGCGGGTCCTTCTGCTCCACCGGGGCCACAGCCTCGGTCTTGGGCAGGTTGATGGGGATGGCATTGGTCAGCAGCGGCGCGGTGACGATGAACACCACCAGCAGCACCAGCATGACGTCCACCAACGGCGTGACGTTGATTTCACTGAGGACTTCGTCGCTGTCCTGGGTCGAAAAGGCCATGTCAGGACGCCTCCTTCACCGGTTGGGTGAAACCGGCCTGGGGCCTGTGCACGGCCGGGTGCACCAGCACGCGGAAAGCACTCTTCTGCGCCAGGCTGTAGAAGTCGTGGGCGAAGTCATCGAGGTCGGCGGCGGTTAGCTTGAGGCGGCGCAGGAAGTAGTTGTAGACCAGCACCGCCGGCACCGCGACGGCGATACCCACGCCGGTGTCCACCAGTGCCGCGCCAATCGGCCCGGCCACGGTTTCCAGGCTGGCGGAACCAGCCGCGCTGATGCCCTTGAGCGCTTCCATGATGCCCCAGACGGTGCCGAACAGGCCGATGAAGGGCGAGGTACTGCCAATACTGGCGACCACCGCCAGGCCGGTTTCCAGCGAACGGCGCTCACGCACGATCTGCTGGCGCAGGGCGCGCTCCAGGCGGTCCTGGTGGTTGATGGCGTGGCTCAGGTCATTGGCCTGGCTGTCACCGACTGCGATGGCGGCATAACCGGCCTGGGCAACACGGGCGACAGGGCCTGGCAGGTGGTGGCTGGGCTCGGCAGCCGAGTCCAGGCTCGAGGCGGCCCAGAATTGCTGGTGGAAGCGTTTGTCCTGGTTCTTCAGCCGCACGAACTGCACGACCTTGACCAGGGCCAGGCCCCAGGTGACGACAGAAAAACCGACCAGCAGCCAGATGACTGCGCTTTCAACGGATTGGAGGGGGGATGCCAGCAGGCTCATGATGATGTCTTCCTGTGTTCTGCGAAAAAGTTAGCGAAGCTTGAAATCAATCGGCACGCTGACCCAGCCGGTCTGGGCCACGTCACCCTGCTTGGCAGGCACGAAACTCCAGCGCTTGACCGCGGCCAGTGCGGCAGCGTCGAGGGCATCACGGCCGCTGCTCTTCTGGATCTGGATCTGTCCGGGCTTGCCGCTGGGCAGCACCTCGACGCGCAGCAGCACGGTGCCTTCCCAACCGCGGCGCTGGGCCATCTGCGGGTACTCCGGCGCCGGGTTCTTCAGGTACGCCGCGTTGGCCGATGCCGGGGTGACCGGGGCCGGCGCGGGTGGTGCTGGCGGGGCCGGAGCGGCCACAGGGGCTGGCGGCGGTGCTTCGACCGGCTTGGGCTGAGGTTTGGGCTGTTGCTTGACCACCGGCTTGGGCACGGGCTTTGGCTTGGGTTTGGGCTTGGCGGCCAGTTCGTCGACCACGGCCGGCGGTGGCGACTGGACCACCGGCGGTGCCGGGGCTGGTGGCGGTGGTTCGACTACAGGCGGTGCTGGCGCGGCGAACTCGATGGTCATCGGCGGTACTTGCGGTGGCACCACCGGCAGCTCGGGCGTTGGTGCCTGGTTGACCCAATACGCTGCTGCGCCATGCAGGGCCAGCACCAGCAGGCCCAGCACCAGCTTGTCGCGGCGCTTGAGCCCACTGACAGGCGTGCGTTGCAAGCGCAGCTGGCCAAGCGGGAGGCGAAGCGTGCGTCCAAGGTCGACCAGGTCACCCGGGGCCGGGCGCCATGGCTGGTCGTAGGCCCTGACGGCCGACTGGACATTACCCATTGATCAAACTCCTGGGACTCGATTCAGGTGTGTGGCTGAATCATCGGGGCCAGGGGCTTATCACTTAAAGTAATGTTTAAAATTATGATTAGAACTTTACTGAATATAGTTTTTGAAGGATTGTGGCAAAGCCGCGGAATTCGCGGGCTGTGGCCGGGCGGGTTTTCAATCATGCATTGCCGGCATGCGAAATATTCGCGTAAGGCATGAGATTGCCGCGAGGGCTGCGCCCTCGATCGCCGGCAAGCCAGCTCCCACAGGGAACGGTGTTACGCGGTCAATGTGGGAGCTGGCTTGCCGGCGATGGGCTGCAAAGCAGCCCCGGCAATCCATCAGGCATAAAAAAGCCCAGGACCAACCCTGGGCTTTTTCATCATCAAAGGCGACTCAGATATCCGCCACCTTCTGCCAAACCTTCGGCCGGAAGAACAATGTCTCCCCACGCGCCAACCCGGTCAGGCTGTCATGGTCCTTGACCACTTCGGCCTCGATCAGCTCGCTCTGCCCCTCCACCTTCAAGGTCACCCGCGTGGTCGCGCCCAACGGCCGGATGTCGCGCACCTCGGCCGCATGGTGCCCTTCGGTCTCATGCCGCGACAGCGACACTTCGTGCGGGCGGAACAGCACATGATGCCCTTCGCTCAGGGCCAGGCGGTTGGAATCACCGAGGAAGTGGTAGACGAAATCGTTGGCCGGGTGCTCGTACACCTCGCCCGGCGAGCCGATCTGCTCGATCACGCCCTTGTTCATCACCACGATGCGGTCAGCCACCTCCATGGCTTCTTCCTGGTCGTGGGTGACGAACACCGACGTCAGGTTGATGTCCTCGTGCAGGCGCGCCAGCCAGCGGCGCAGCTCCTTGCGCACCTTGGCATCCAGCGCACCGAAAGGCTCGTCCAGCAGCAGCACCTTGGGTTCCACCGCCAGCGCACGGGCCAGGGCGATACGCTGGCGCTGGCCACCGGACAACTGCTCGGGGTAGCGGTCGGACAGCCAGTCCAGCTGCACCATGTTCAGCAGTTCATGCACCTTCTCGGCTATCTTGCTCTCGCTCGGGCGCTCGCCCTTGGGCTTCATGCGCAGGCCGAAGGCAACGTTGTCGAACACACTCATGTGGCGGAACAACGCGTAGTGCTGGAACACGAAACCGACGTTGCGGTCGCGCACGTCATGGCCGGACACGTCCTCGCCATGGAACACGATATTGCCCTGGTCGGGGGTTTCCAGGCCGGCGATGATGCGCAGCAACGTGGTCTTGCCGCAGCCGGAAGGGCCGAGCAGGGCCACCAGCTCGCCGCTGTTGATGTCCAGGTTGATGTTGTCCAGGGCCTGGAAGCTGTTGAAGCGCTTGCTGACGTTACGAACTTCGATCGACATGAATCATTCCTCCGCGGCGCTGTGGCGCAGGCGGTTAATACGGTTCTCGCTCCACTGCTTGAGCAGCAGGATGAAGAGCGCCAGGATCAGCAACAGGCTGGCCACGCTGAAGGCCGCGACATGGTTGTACTCGTTGTAGAGGATCTCCACGTGCAGCGGCAAGGTGTTGGTCACGCCGCGAATGTGGCCGGACACCACCGACACCGCGCCAAACTCGCCCATGGCCCGCGCGGTGCACAGCACCACCCCGTAGATCAGGCCCCATTTGATGTTCGGCAGGGTCACGTGCCAGAACATCTGCCAGCCATTGGCGCCGAGCAAGCGCGCGGCCTCCTCTTCCTGCGTGCCCTGCTCCTGCATCAGCGGGATCAGCTCACGGGCCACGAACGGTACGGTGACGAAGATGGTGGCCAGGACGATGCCCGGCAGGGCGAACACGATCTGGATATCGTGGTCCTGCAGCCATGGCCCGAACAGGCCTTGAGCGCCGAACATCAGCACGTAGACCAGGCCGGCGATCACCGGCGATACCGAGAACGGCAGATCGATCAGGGTGACCAGGATACTCTTGCCACGGAAGGTGTACTTGCTCACGCACCAGGCGGCGCTGACACCGAACACCAGGTTCAGCGGCACCGAAATGGCCACGGCGAGCAGGGTCAGCTTCAGCGCCGACAATGCGTCAGGCTCGAAGATCGCCTCGAAGAAGGTGCCAAAGCCGTTCTTCAGCGCCTGCGACACCACGATCACCAGTGGCAGCAGCAGGAACAGCGCGAACACCAGCCAGCCAAGGCCGATCAGGATACGCCGCGAAGTGGCGCTGCCCCGGCGGGCAGCGTTGGCGGCGGCGGTTGCATTCAGGGATGAACTGGACATGCCGGCCTCCTTCAAGGGGTTTCGATGCGGCGCTGCAGCAGGTTGATCAGCAGCAGCAGGATGAAGGAAACCACCAGCATCAGCACGCCGATGGCGGTCGCGCCGGTGTAGTCATACTGGTCGAGCTTGACCATGATCAGCAGCGGCAGGATCTCGGTCTTCATCGGCATGTTGCCGGCAATGAAGATCACCGAACCATACTCGCCCACGCCGCGGGCGAAGGCCAGGGCAAAACCTGTCAGCCAGGCAGGCAGCAGCGCTGGCGCCAGCACATGGCGGAACACCTGCAGCGGCTTGGCGCCCAGGCAGGCAGCGGCCTCCTCCACTTCACGCGGAATGTCGGCCAGCACCGGCTGCACCGTACGCACCACGAACGGCAGGGTGACGAAGGTCAGCGCCAGGGTGATGCCCAGTGGGGTGTAGGCGATCTTGAAGCCCAGGTCGGTGGCGAACTGGCCGACCCAGCCCGAGGGCGCGTACAGGGCGGTCAGGGCGATACCGGCTACAGCCGTGGGCAGGGCGAACGGCAGGTCGATCATCGCATCGATGATCTTGCGCCCGGGGAAGGTGTAGCGCACCAGCACCCAGGCCAGCAGGGTGCCGATCACTCCGTTGATGATGGCGGCGAACAGGGCGGTGCCGAAACTCAGCTTGAGCGCGGCGATCACCCGCGGTGCACTGATGATGTTCCAGAACTGCTCCCAGGTAAGCTGCGCGGCATGCACGAACATGGCGGCCAGCGGTATCAGCACGATCAGGCTGAGGTACACCAAGGTGTAGCCCAGCGTCAGCCCGAAGCCGGGTATGACGGGGGAAATGCGGCGTGACATAAATATCCCTGGTTGAACGCACTTGGCCCGGGAACGATCCCGGGCTGGTGCTAGCTTCTGAAATCCTGGGGCTGCTTTGCAGCCCATCGCGACGCAAGGCCGCTCCTACAGGGGTGCGCGTACCTCTGTAGGAGCGGCCTTGTGTCGCGATGGGCCGCATGGCGGCCCCGCTTTTCCTTGGCCCCTACTGTGCCTGATAGATCTGGTCGAACACACCGCCATCATTGAAGAATTTCGGCTGTGCAGTCTTCCAGCCACCAAAGTCCTTGTCGATGGTCACCAGGTCCAGTTTCGGGAACTGCTTGCCAAACTCGGCAGCGACCTTCTCGTCACGCGGGCGGTAGAAGTTCTCGGCTGCGATCTTCTGCCCGGCCGGGCTGTACAGGTGCTTGAGGTATTCGGTGGCAATCTCGGTATTGCCCTTCTTCTCGGCGTTCTTGTCCACCACCGCCACCGGCGGTTCGGCGAGGATCGACAGCGAAGGCACGATGATCTCGAACTTGTCGGCGCCACCGTCTTCCTTCAGCGCCAGGAAGGCTTCGTTTTCCCAGGCCAGCAGCACATCGCCCTGGCCGTTATTGACGAAGGTGATGGTCGAGCCACGGGCGCCGGTATCCAGCACCGGGACGTGCTTGAACAGCTCCTGCACGTACTCCTTGGCCTTTTCTTCGCTACCGCCGGCCTTCAGGCCATAGGCCCAGGCCGCCAGGAAGTTCCAGCGGGCGCCGCCGGAGGTTTTCGGGTTGGGGGTGATGACCGACACATCCTTCTTGATCAGGTCGCCCCAGTCCTTGATGCCTTTAGGGTTGCCCTTGCGCACCAGGAACACGATAGTCGAGGTGTACGGGGTGCTGGCATCCGGCAGGCGGGTCTGCCAGTTGTCTGGCAGGGTCTTGCCGAGCTTGGCGACTTCATCGATGTCGCCGGCCAGGGCCAGGGTCACCACGTCGGCACGCAGGCCATCGATCACCGCACGGGCCTGCTTGCCCGAACCGCCGTGGGATTGCTGGATCTTCACCTTGTCGCCCGGGTGGGCCTGCTGCCAGTGCTTGATGAACTCGGCGTTGTACTGCTGGTACAGCTCGCGGGTCGGGTCGTAGGACACGTTCAGCAGTTCGTAGTCCTTGGCGATGGCGGAACCGGCAAAAACAGCACTGGCCAGGGCGGCAAGCGCATAACGGCGGATGGACATGGTGAAGCTCCCGATTGGCATTTTTCTAGTTTTTGAATGTGTGGTGCGATCAGCCGGTCTTGTTGCCGGGCTGCTGTAGGCGGAACTTCTCCTTGCGCTCGATCTGTACGACCTGAGCGTTGTGCACGGTGATCTCCACCGCACCGAATCGCAGGTCGCGCAGAGCGCTCTGGATTTCCCGCAGAATGGTGGCTTCGTCCTGACCGTCGATGCTACGCAGAGATGCACTCATGCTCGTTCTCCTTGGAGTGAGGGTGCCGGGCTGAGGTTTGAAGGGGATTTGCGCCTGGCTTGAGGGCAATAGTAGTGAGGCGGGATTATTCTTAAAAATACTGTTTGAGAATGTTTATATAACCATTTTTCAAGCACCGCATTTCCCTTGTAGGAGCAGCCTCGTGCTGCGAAGAGGCCGGCAATCCCATCAGCATTTGATGATGAATTTACCGGCCTCTTCGCAGCACGAGGCTGCTCCTACAAGGGGATGCGTGGTCAGGAGGGTTTCTTCTGTGGCTCGCGGATCTTGTACCAGGCCACATACAAGGCCGGCAGGAACAGCAGCGTCAGCAGGGTCGCCACGATGATCCCGCCAATCATGGCGTAGGCCATCGGCCCCCAGAACACTTCGCGGGCAATCGGGATCATGCCCAGGCTCGCCGCCGCCGCGGTCAGCAGAATCGGCCGGCGCCGGTGGTTGGTTGCCTCCACCACCGCATCCCACGGCGACAAGCCCTGGGCTTCGAACTCGTCGATCTGGGTCACCAGGATCACCGAGTTACGAATGATGATGCCCGCCAGCGCGAGAATGCCGAGAATCGCCACGAAGCCCATGGGCGTACCTGTGGGCACCAGCGCAATGATCACGCCAATCAACCCCAGCGGCGCCACGCTGACCACCAGGAACAGCTTCTGCACGCTGTGCAGCTGGATCATCAGGAACGTCGCCATCAGGAACAGCATCAGCGGGATGACCTTGCGGATCGGCCCCTGCGCCTTGGCGCTCTCCTCCACCGTGCCGCCGGTGGCCACTTCGAAGCCCACCGGCAACTTGCTGGCGAACTCGTCGATCTTCGGCTTCAGCTGGGCCACCAGGTCGGTGGGCTGGATGTCACCGTTGACCGATGCCTTGATGGTGATGGTCGGCTTGCGGTCACGACGCCACACAAGCGGCTGCTCCAGCTCGTAGCGCACAGTAGCGAACGCAAGCAGCGGGATCGAAGTGCCGTTGGGTGTCAGGATCTGCAGGTTCTGCAAGGTATCCGGCGAGCCACGCTCGCTGTCCTCGGCACGGGCGACCACGTCGACCAGGTAGATGTTGTCGTTGACCTGGGTGATCTGCACGCCGCTGACGATGCTGTTCATCACATTGGCCACGTCCTCCGACGACAGGCCCAGCTGGCGCGCCTTGTCCTGGGCGATTTCCACGCGCAGCACCTTACCCGGCTCGTTCCAGTCGTAGATCATCTCGCCGATGTGCTCGTTCTGGTCGAGCAAGGTGGCCAGCTCGATGGCGTGCTTGCGAACCTCGTCGATATTGGCACCGCTTACCCGATACTGGATCGGTCGGCCCACCGGTGGGCCCATTTCCAGCGATTGCACGTTGGTGCCGACGCCAACGAATTCTTCATGCAGGATCTTCTGCAGGCGCTCCATCATGGCCTGGCGTTCTTCGAAGCCCTTGCTGACGATCACCAGCTGCGCGTAGTACGGGTTCTGCAACTGCTGGTCGAGGGGCAGGTAGAAGCGGATCGCGCCCTGGCCGATATAGGTACTCCAGTGCACCAGGTCCGGGTCGTCCTTGATCCGCGCCTCGAAACGGTCGACCACCTTGCGCGTCTCCTCGATCGAGGCGTTCTGCGGCAGGTTGAGGTCGACGAGGATTTCCGGGCGGTCAGAGGACGGGAAGAACTGGTTCTGCACGAAGCGTTCGCAGAAGATCGCCAGGGCGAACAGCACCACGGTGCCGATGATGGTCAGCCAGCGGTTGCGCATGCACCACAACAAACCATGCTCGAAGGCCCGGCCGACGCGCCCGGGCTCGGCTTCATGGTGCTTGAGCTTGGCACTGCTGAGGATGTGCACGCCTAACACCGGGGCGAAGAATACCGCCACCACCCACGACACCATCAGTGCCACGGCAATTACCGCAAACAGCGTGTAGGTGTATTCACCCGCCGAACTGGCGTTGAGGCCGATCGGCACGAAACCGGCCACAGTCACCAGGGTGCCGGTGAGCATGGGGAAGGCTGTGGAGGTATAGGCAAAAGTCGCCGCCTGCTCCTTGCTTTCGCCCATTTCCAGCCGTGTGACCATCACTTCCACAGTGATCATCGCATCATCCACCAGCAGGCCCAGGGCGATGATCAGCGCCCCCAGCGAAATCCGCTGCATGGTGATACCGCTGTACTCCATGAACACGAACACCATGGCCAGCACCAGCGGGATCGAGCAGGCCACCACCAGCCCGGCACGCACGCCGAGGCTGACGAAGCTCACCGCCAGCACGATCACCACCGCCTCGAACAGCGCACTGGTAAAGCCGCCGACCGCTTGCTTGACCACCACGGCCTGGTCGGAAACAGTGTGCACCCCGACGCCCACCGGCAGGTCTTCGACCACCTGGTCCATGCGCTTTTTCAGCGCCGCGCCGAACACCTGGATATTGCCGCCGGCCTTCATGCCGATGGCCAGGCCCAGCGCCGTCTGGCCGTTGTAGCGGAACATCGGCGAAGGAGGGTCGACGTAGCCGCGCTCGATATCGGCGATGTCTGCCAGGCGGAAGAAGCGGTCGTTGATCTTCAGGTTGACGGTTTCCAGGTCCTTTTCCGAGGTGAACTGCCCGGAGGTACGCACCGAGATACGTTCAGGCCCTGCCTCGATCACACCGGCAGGGGTCACGGCGTTTTGCGATTGCAGGGCCTGCATGACCTGGCGCTGGTCGATGCCCAAGGCTGCCAGCTTGCGGGTGGAGAAGTTCAGGTACAGCACTTCGTCCTGGGTGCCGATCAGCTCGATCTTGCCGATGTTGGGCACATCGCGCACTTCGGCCCGCGCCTGCTCCACGTAGTCGCGCAGCTGGCGCAGGGTCAGGCCGTCGGCAGTGAAGGCATAGATAGAACCGAACACATCGCCGAATTCATCGTTGAACCCGGGCCCCTGGATGCCTGCAGGGAATTCACCGCGAATGTCCTGGATCTTCTTGCGCACCTGGTACCAGATTTCCGGGATGTCCTTGGCCTTGGTGGTGTCGCGCAGGTACACGTAGACCGTGGATTCGCCGGGGCGGGTGTAGCTTTTGGTGTAGTCGAGGGAGTCGAGTTCCTCGAGCTTCTTCTCGATACGGTCGGTGACCTGGTACAGGGTTTCGTCCTGGGTAGCGCCGGGCCAGCGGGTCTGGATGACCATGGTCTTGATGGTGAACGACGGGTCTTCCTCACGGCCCAGGTTGAAGTAGGAGAAAATCCCCATCAACAGGGCAACGAACATCAGGTACCAGACGAACGATTGATGCTTGAGCGCCCAGTCGGACAGGTTGAAGCTTCCTTTCATTGCGCATCCTCGTCGAAGGTGACCTTCTGGCCAGGCTTGAGGCTGTTCACGCCCGCAGTCACCACCCGCTCGCCGGGCTGTACGCCCGAGGTCAGGACGATGCTGTCGGCGGTTCGACCGATCAGGGCCACATCACGAGTGGCCACGGTCTTCTGTTGCGTATCGATCACCCATACCTGGGTCTTGCCGTCGCGCTCGAGCAAGGCACTCAAGGGCAGTTCGCTGCGCGGCGACACCTCCGAACTCAGGGTCACGCTGATGGCGGTGCCCAGGTGGAAGGCCGCCGGGGTGCTGGCCAGGGTCAGGCGCGCACGGCGGGTGCGCGTGGTGGCGTCGGCCTGGGGTTCCAGTTCCCGCAGGCTGGCGGTGGTGTTGATGGTCGGGTCCAGCTGCGAAGCAACGGTGAAGGTCAGGCCTTTGCTCAACTGCTCGGCCAGGCCGATCGGCAGGTCGATCACCGCTTCCTTCACATCCGGTCTGGCCAGGGTTACCACGGCCTGGCCAGCGGTGACGGTTTGCCCGGCTTCAGCCTGCCAGGCAGTGATTACCGCGGCGTGGTCGGTGCGCAGGGTACTGTAATCGAGCTGGTCACGCGCCTGGCTGAGCGCAGAGCGCGCCTGCTCCAACGCCGCACTGGTGGTTTTCAGATTGGTCTGAGCGATATCCAGCTGGGCCTGGGCGCCTACGCCACGGTCGTACAGCTGTTGTTGGCGGCGGGCATCGGCCTGGGCGTTGATCCACTGCGCCTGCACCTTGGCCAGGTCGCCCTCGGCGGCACGAAGCTGGTTCTGCTGGTCGGTCGGGTCGAGGGTGGCCAGGGTGTCGCCCGGTTTCACCTGGGCGCCCACATCCAGCCAGCGCCGGGCAATACGCCCGGATACCCGGAAGCCCAAGGTGCTTTCGAAACGTGCCTGGATACTGCCGGCGAAGCGGCCCAGCTGCGACTGCACCTGGGGTTCGACCTTGACCGACAGCACCGGCCGAATCGGCTCCGGCACTTCATCCTCGCTACTGCAGCCGGCCAACAGCACGCCGGCCGACAGCATCAGCAGCAGGCGCTTCATAGCTCACCCCCTTTGGCCTTGGCATCGACCTTCAGTACCTGCATGCCGGGGTGCAGCAACTGCCCGCCATTGACCACCACGGTCTCGCCGCCTTTCAGGCCACTGGCGACCACGATCCTGCCGGTGAGGTAACGGCTGACCTCGACCTTGCGCAGCTCTACCTTGTCACCCTCGCCCACTACCCAGACGGCAGGCTCATGCAGGGCCTTGGTCAGTGCCGACCATGGCAGCTCGATACTTGGTCGGCCCTGGGCATTGGTGGTGGCCGTCACCGGTGCACCCAGTTGCATCCCTGGCGGCACATCCCTCAGCCCGACCTTGACCTGTACCGTGCCGCTTTGCGCGGACACCGTAGGGGTGATTTCGCGCACGAAGCCACGGGCCTGAACCTTGGGGTCGTCCAGCAGGCTGACGATCACTCCAGCGTCGCTGGGCGGGGCCACCAGCAGCGATTCGTAGACATTGAACACGGCATCACGGTCGCCATCGGTGGCCAGGCTGAAGATTGGCATGGTCGCTTGAACCACCTGGCCGACCTCGGCCTGGCGCTCGGTGATGACCCCATCGGCCTCGGAGACCAGCGCGGTATAGCTCAGTTGTTCGTTGGCATTGGCCAATTGCGCTTGCGCGGCCTTGAGCGCGCTCTGGTTGCTGCGCAGCGCGGCTTCGGCGGAATCGTATTCGCTCTGGCTGGTGTAGCCCTTGGGCAACAGCTTTTGCTGGCGCACGAACGCGGCACTGGTCTGGGTGACCCGCGCCTGCGCGGCGAACACCTCGGCCTTGGCCGAGTCGACATTGTTCTGCAGGTCTTTCGGGTCCAGCCGCGCCAACACCTGGTTGGCCTTTACGTGGTCGCCGACATCGACACTGCGCGAAATGATCTTGCCGCCCACCCGGAACGACAGGTCGGTCTGCACCCGCGCCTGCACATCGCCAGTCAGGGTGACCCTGGCAGCGAAATCGGTGGGTGATACCTGTTGCACGCCTACGCGTGGCAGTGTTTCGGTGGTTTCTTCCTTACTACAGCCCGACAGCAGGGACACAAGCCCCAGGCAGACGACCAACAGCGGACGTATCAACGTCATGCAGGCTCCTTGCTTGCGCGCAAATGATTCGTGGAATGCGACTGTCAGCGTAGTTCAGGGTTCGATAAACGGCACTAACCGCGATCAAGCTGGCATTTTCGGCGCCTGCGCGGGCCTCTTCGCGGGCACGCCCGCTCCCACAGGATGGTCGCCAGCCTCAAGCGTGCGCTGTACCTGTGGGAGCGGGCGTGCCCGCGAAAGGGTGAAGGTCAGAGCTGAACTGAAGCCTTGTTCAGTCCCAGTTCGATGTCATCGATCAGTGCTTTTGCAAAGCCACTGAGAATTCTCGCGGCACTACCGGCCAGCCGGTCATTTTCCATCTCGGCTTCGGTCGTCAGGTGATTGATGCAACCGAGCATTACGGAGAGTTCGGAGAAGGCATGGTTGAAGGGGATGTTGGCCTGGACGCGGAACAGGTCCATGCAGGTTTCGCGGCCGACGGTGCTGCTGTGTGATGGATGGGAAGTGCCTGGAGCAGAATTGGTCATGGTGGATCTCCTATATCTGGACAAGGAGTTGCCACCTGCATCTTTCTCACGGATCAGGGCGGCAACCGTACGCGAGGTGAGAAACCGCGGATATAGGAACGCAGCCAGACGTAAGTCTGCCCGCGCACGGTTGCCATGACGAAAGCACTATATCGTTGGGTTCTCACACCCAGTCCCGACGACGTTATCCCTAGGGCATTTCCCCTACAACAGAGCAGCTTCCACACGGCTCGTAGGATAATTCCCAAGCCGATCCAGCTGAAGCCTTTGGTTTGAGTTGATGAAAAGTCGTACGCCTTCAGGGCCTCTTCGCGGGCATGCCCGCGAAGAGGCCGGCACAGCAATGCATGAGCTTCTGCCATATTCAGAAACCATCAGCCACCCGGTCCCCCCGCTTCAGCCACTACCTTTCAAAAGGAGGTTCAATTTCAAGGAAGATCACAATGCCATTAGCCGAATCCCACCGACTGCGTCGTGGGCGCTACTCCGAGCCAGGCAGGCTCTACCTGCTGACCACCATCACCCACCAACGAAAACCACTGTTCCATGACTTCGACAATGCTCGCCTGGTGGTCAAACATCTGCGGGTTTCAAATGACATTCAGGATTGCCATTCCCTGGCCTGGGTAGTGATGCCGGACCACCTGCACTGGCTGGTCGAGCTGAAGGAAGTGGCATTGGGAACGTTGATGCGCAAGTTCAAATCACGCACAGCCATTGCGTTACGCAAGGCAGGTGTCAGGCACAAACCGATCTGGCAACCCGGTTACCATGACCATGCGCTGCGGCGGGAAGAGTGTGTGGTGCATGTAGCCCGGTACATTGTTGCCAATCCTCTGAGAGCAGGATTGGTCAGGAGTGTCAGGGACTATCCACACTGGGATGCGGTATGGCTTTGAGTCGGCGTTGGGGCCTTCGCGGGCTTGCCCGCTCCCACAAGGACATCACAGCCTTCAGGCTTGTGGTGATCCCTGTGGGAGCGGGCGAGCCCGCGAAAGGGCCAGATCAGGCCGACGCCGCAACCTGCGCCGGGCGCTTCACCTGTGGCTGCGAAGCATTCGCCGCAGCGCCCTCTTCGATCGCCTGCTGTATCGCCTTGCGCCGGCGCTCTTCCGCTTGGCGGCTGAAGTACCAGACGAAGAAGGTCACCAGCGACACCGACAGCAGGATCAGGCTGGCCACGGCGTTGATCTCCGGCTTCACGCCCAGGCGCACCGCCGAGAACACTTCCATCGGCAAGGTGGTCGAACCAGGGCCGGAGACGAAGCTGGCCAGTACCAGGTCATCCAGCGACAGGGCGAACGACATCATGCCGCCCGCCGCCAGCGATGGCGCAATCATCGGGATGGTGATCAGGAAGAACACCTTCCACGGCTTGGCACCCAGGTCCATCGCCGCTTCCTCGATCGACAGGTCCAGCTCCCGCAGGCGTGCCGACACCACCACCGCCACATACGCGGCACAGAACGTGGTATGGGCGATCCAGATGGTGACGATGCCACGCTCCTGCGGCCAACCGATCATCTGCGCCATGGCCACGAACAGCAGCAACAGCGACAGGCCGGTGATCACCTCGGGCATTACCAACGGCGCGGTGACCAGGCCACCGAACAGCGTGCGTCCCTTGAAGCGGGTAACCCGGGTCAGCACGAACGCCGCCAAGGTACCCAGCGCCACCGCCGCCACCGCCGTGTAGCAGGCGATTTCCAGCGAACGCATCACCGACCCCATCAACTGGGTGTTGTCGAGCAGGCCGACGTACCACTTCACCGACCAGCCACCCCACACCGTCACCAGCTTGGAGGCGTTGAACGAGTAGATCACCAGGATCAGCATCGGCAGGTAGATGAACAGCAAGCCGAGCACCAGCATCAGCTTGGAGAAACTGAAGCGCTTCATGCCCTGCCCTCCATTTCTTTGGCCTGGCTGCGGTTGAACAGCAGGATCGGCACGATCAGGATCGCCAGCATGACCACCGCCAGCGCAGAGGCCACCGGCCAGTCACGGTTGTTGAAGAACTCTTGCCACAGCACCTTGCCGATCATCAGGGTTTCCGGGCCGCCAAGCAGTTCAGGAATCACGAACTCGCCCACCACCGGGATGAACACCAGCATGCAGCCGGCGATGATGCCGTTCTTCGACAGTGGTACGGTGATCTTCCAGAAGCTGTTGAAGGTGCTCGAACCCAGGTCCGAAGCGGCCTCGAGCAGGCTCGGGTCGTGCTTCACCAAGTTGGCGAACAGCGGCAGGATCATGAACGGCAGGTACGAATAGACCACGCCGATGTACACCGCCAGGTTGGTGTTGAGGATTTGCAGCGGCTGGTCGATCAACCCGGTCCACAGCAGGAAGCCGTTGAGCAGGCCGTTGTTGCTGAGAATGCCCATCCAGGCATAGACGCGGATCAGGATCGCGGTCCAGGTCGGCATCATGATCAGCAACAGCAGGACCGTCTGGGTTTCCTTCTTGGCGTTGGCAATGGCATAGGCCATCGGGTAGCCGATCAACAGGCACAGCAGGGTGCTGAAGAAGGCCATCTTCAGCGAGCCCAGGTAGGCCGAGATATACAGCTCATCCTCGGTCAACAGGCCATAGTTGGCCAGGTTGAGCACCAGCTGGACCTTGTCTTCGACGTAGCTGTAGATCTCGGTATACGGCGGGATCGCCACGTCGGCTTCGGCGAAGCTGATCTTCAGCACGATGAAGAACGGCAGCATGAAGAACAGGAACAGCCAGATGAACGGCACGCCGATCACCAGGTGCCGCCCCTCCGGGGTAATACGCTGGAAGGCTCGCTTGAGCTTGCGCAGTTTCATGACCGCAGTACCACGCCGCTGTCGTCTTCCCACCACACGTACACTTCATCGCCCCAGGTCGGGCGGGTGCCCTGGCGCTCGGCGTTGGCGACGAACGACTGGACGACCTTGCCGCTCGGCAACTCGACGTAGAACACCGAGTGGCCACCCAGGTAGGCAATGTCGTGAACCTTGCCGCGCGACCAGTTGTGCTCGCAGGTCGGTTGCTGGGTGGTGACCAGCATCTTTTCCGGGCGCAGGGCGTAGGTGATGTGCTTGTCTTCCACCGACGTGGTGATGCCGTGGCCGACATAGATCTTGCGCTCCAGCTCCGGGCTGGCAATGATCGCGTGGCCTTCGGCGTCGTCGACCACTTCACCTTCGAACAGGTTGACGTTGCCGATGAATTCGCACACCAGGCGGCTGGTAGGCGTCTCGTAGATGTCCACCGGCGAGCCGATCTGGGCGATCCAGCCCAGGTGCATGATGGCGATGCGCTGGGCCATGGTCATGGCCTCTTCCTGGTCGTGGGTCACCATCACGCAGGTCACGCCAACGCGCTCGATGATCTCCACCAGTTCCAGCTGCATCTGCGAACGCAGTTTCTTGTCCAGTGCACCCATCGGCTCGTCGAGCAGCAGCAGCTTGGGGCGCTTGGCCAGCGAGCGGGCCAGTGCCACGCGCTGGCGCTGGCCGCCGGACAGCTGGTGCGGCTTGCGCTTGGCGTACTGGGTCATGTGCACCAGCTTGAGCATCTCGGCCACGCGGGCGTCGATCTCGGCCTTGGGCATCTTGTCCTGCTGCAGACCGAAGGCGATGTTCTGCGCCACGGTCATGTGCGGGAACAGCGCGTAGGACTGGAACATCATATTGATCGGCCGCTCGTAGGGCGGCATGTCGGTGATGTCGACGCCATCGAGGAAGATCCGCCCTTCGGTCGGGCGTTCGAAGCCGGCCAGCATGCGCAGCAAGGTGGACTTGCCGGAACCGGAGCCCCCCAGCAGGGCGAAGATCTCGCCCTTGCGGATTTCCAGGGACACATCGTCCACGGCTACCGTTTCGTCGAACTTTTTCGTGACCCGGTCGATCTTGACCAGCACCTGCTTGGGTTGCTGGCCACCCTCGAGGGCTTTTTTATAGGCACCGGAGGCAACTGCCATGAGTGAAACTCCCAACAAGATTTTTGTGCCCGCGAGCCCTGTGCTACAGGTGCCGCCACGGGCCTGGATTTTTACTTGCCCGACTTGACCTTGGTCCAGCTACGGGTCATCAGCCGTTGCACCTTGGGTGGCAACTCTGAATTCACGAACATCTTGTTCAGCACTTCCTGCGGTGGGTAAACCGCGGCGTCAGTCCTCACGGCCTGGTCCATCAGGTCGCCAGCCTTGGGGTTCGGGTTGGCGTAACCGACGTAATCACTGACCTGGGCGATAACCTCAGGCTTCAGCAAATAGTTGATGAAGGCATGCGCCTCTTTGACGTTCTTGGCGTCCTTGGGAATCGCCAGCACGTCGAACCAGAGGTTGCCGCCTTCCTTGGGAATGGCGTAGGCCAGGTTCACGCCCTTCTTCGCTTCTTCGGCGCGGGTCTTGGCCTGGAACACATCACCTGAGAAACCTGCCGCGACGCAGATGTCGCCGTTGGCCAGGTCGGTGATGTACTTGGACGAGTGGAAGTAGGTCACGTACGGGCGTACCGCCAGCAGTTTCTTCTCGGCGGCCTGGTAGTCCTTGGCATTGGTGCTGTTAGGGTCCAGCCCCATGTAGTTGAGCACCGCCGGCAGCATTTCGTCCGCCGAGTCGAGGAAGGCCACGCCGCACTTGGCGAGCTTCTTCATGTTCTCGGGCTCGAACAGCACTGCCCAGGAGTCGATGGTGTCCACGCCCAGCGCGGCCTTCACCTTGTCGACGTTGTAACCGATGCCGTTGGTGCCCCACAGGTAAGGCACGGCGTACTGGTTGCCCGGGTCGTTCCTTTCCAGGCGCTTCATCAGCGCCGGGTCCAGGTTGGAATAATTGGGCAGCAGGTTCTTGTCGAGCTTCTGGAATGCGCCCGCCTTGATCTGCTTGCCGAGGAAATGGTTGGACGGCACTACCACGTCATAGCCGGTATTGCCGGCCAGCAGCTTGCCTTCCAGAGTTTCGTTGGAATCGAACACATCTTGCACGGGCTTGATGCCTGTGGCTTTCTCGAAGTCCGCGAGTGTGGTCGGGCCGATGTAGTCGGACCAGTTGTAGAAGTGCACCGTAGGCGCCGCTTGGACGCTGCATGCCAGCGTCAGGCCCGCTCCAGCCATCAAGGCCTTGCGGAATACAGAAATGGACAAGTGGGTGGTCCTCACAATCAGTGCCTGGGTAGCGACAATGCTGCCGCACACGCAAAACCGGCGCGCAACTTACCTTCGCAGCTTCGATGCCGCAATCATCAATTGCCTTTCACTGGCTCTGGGCCGGGACTCCCCGACCCAGAGGTACCGCATCGGGCTTATTTGCCCGACTTGATCTTGGTCCAGCTGCGGGTGATCACACGCTGGGCAGAAGCTTCAGGCGCAGCGATCGCGTACAGCTGCTTCTTCACTTCAGCTGGTGGATAGATGCTCGGATCGCTGGTGATTTCCTTGTCCACGAACTGGGTGGCGGCAGCGTTGCCGTTCGGGAAGCGCACGGCGTTGGTGATCTCGGCCATGATTTCCGGCTGCATCAGGAAGTTCATGAACTGGTAGGCAGCGTCTTTATGCTCGGCATCCTTGGGGATGGCGACCATGTCGTAGAAGGTACCGGCACCTTCCTTCGGAATGACGTAGTCCACCTTGACCTTGTCGCCAGCTTCGTGGGCACGGGCCTTGGACTGCTCCAGGTCACCCGAGTAACCGACAGCTACGCAGATGTTGCCGTTGGCCATGTCGCCGATGTACTTGGACGAGTGGAAGTAGGTGATCGAAGGACGGATCTTGAGGAACAGGTCCTCGGCGGCCTTCAGGTCTTCCTTCTTGGTACTGTCGGTCGGCAGGCCCAGGTAGTGCAGAGCAGCCGGGAGCATTTCGGTCGGGGCATCGAGGAAGCTCACGCCGCAGCTCTTGAGCTTGGCGATGTTCTCAGGCTTGAACACCACGTCCCACGAGTCGATCTTGTCCACGCCCAGCGCGGCCTTGACCTTCTCCGGGTTGTAGCCGATACCGATCGAGCCCCACATGTACGGGATGGCGTGCTTGTTGTCCTTGTCGCTGGCATCGCCAACGGCCTTGAGCAGGTCAGGGTCGAGGTTTTTCCAGTTCGGCAACTTGGAGCGGTCCAGTTCCTCATACACGCCAGCCTTGATCTGCTTGGCCAGGAAGTTGTTGGACGGCACTACGATGTCGTAGCCGGACTTGCCGGCCAGCAGTTTGGCCTCGAGGGTTTCGTTGCTGTCGAATACGTCGTACTTGACCTTGATGCCCGACTGTTTCTCGAACTTGGCGATGGTGTCCGGAGCGATGTAGTCCGACCAGTTGTAGACGTTCAACACCTTGTCTTCAGCCTGAACAGCGGTAGCCATGGCACCCATCAGGGCGGTGGCCAGCAACGTCTTGCCCAATTTATTCATGCGTAATGCTCCAGAATTTTTTATTTAGCCATCTGTTCAGCAGCCAGGACCTACGGTGCAGAGCGCGCGGCGACTGAAACAGTCGCTAGTCTGGCAAGTTACAAGGCTCTGTATCAAGGAAAGCAGGGCCTTGTAACGACTTAATGTCACATCGCTAGCCTAGCAAACTGTCAACGAATCGCTTCGAGCGTCAGGTCCAGGCATTTGCGTGCCTTTTCCACCAGTTCGTCGATCTCTGCATGGCTGATCACCAGCGGCGGCGCAATGATCATGGTGTCACCCACCGCACGCATGATCAGGCCGTTTTCGAAGCAGAAGGTGCGGCAGATCATGCCCACGCCCTTGCCTTCGTAACGGCTGCGGGTGGCCTTGTCCTTGACCAGCTCGATCGCGCCGAGCAGGCCCAGGCCGCGTACCTCGCCCACCAGAGGGTGGTCCTGCAGCTCACGCAAACGCTTTTGCAAATAAGGTGCCGCTTCGGTGCGCGCCTTCTCGACGATTTTCTCGTCGCGCAGGATGCGCAGGTTTTCCAGGCCCACCGCCGCCGCTACCGGGTGGCCGGAGTAGGTGAAGCCGTGGTTGAAGTCGCCGCCTTCGCTGAGTACCTGGGCCACGGTGTCACGCACGATCACACCGCCCATGGGGATGTAACCGGAAGTCAGGCCCTTGGCGATGGTCATCAGGTCGGGCTTGAGGTCGTAGTAGTCGGAGCCGAACCACTCGCCGGTGCGGCCGAAACCGCAGATCACTTCGTCGGCAACGAACAGGATTTCGTACTTGGCGAGGATCTCCTTGACCTTCGGCCAGTAGGTTTCCGGCGGGATGATCACGCCGCCGGCACCCTGGATCGGCTCGGCGATGAAGGCGGCGACGTTGTCTTCGCCGACTTCGAGGATTTTCTGCTCCAGCTGCTCGGCCGCCCACACCCCGAACTCATCCGGGGTCATGTCGCCGCCTTCGCCGAACCAGTAAGGCTGTGGGATATGCACGATGCCAGGAATCGGCAGGCCGCCCTGCTCGTGCATGCCGCTCATGCCACCCAGGCTGGCACCAGCCACGGTGGAGCCGTGGTAGCCGTTGATGCGGCCGATGATGGTCTGCTTCTGTGGCTTGCCTTTCAGCGCCCAGTAATGGCGGACCATGCGCAGCACGGTGTCGTTGCCTTCGGAGCCGGAGCCGGTGAAGAACACATGGGTCATGCCTTGCGGCGCCACGTCGGAGATCGCCTTGGCCAGTTCCAGCGCAGGCGGGTGGGCAGTCTGGAAGAACAGGTTGTAGTACGGCAGCTCGCGCATCTGCTTTTCTGCCGCCTGCACCAGTTCTTCACGGCCATAGCCCACAGCCACGCACCACAGGCCAGCCATGCCGTCGAGGATCTTGTGCCCCTCGCTATCCCACAAATGCACACCCTGGGCCTTGGTGATGATGCGCGGCCCCTTCTCCTTCAGCTGCTTGTAGTCACTGAAGGGCGCGAGGTGATGCTCCCCGCTCAGGGTTTGCCATTCACGGGTTTGCGGGTTGTTGACGCTCATGTGCTTCTCCGTTGTTCGACAGCCGCGTCCTGCGGCACCAAGTTGATCAGACAGCAAACAGCAGGAACTCACGCTCCCAGGAACTGATGACTCGCTTGAAGTTCTCGTGCTCGGCGCGCTTGGTGGCGACGTAGCCGGTGATGAACTTCTTGCCCAGGTACTGCACCAGTGCACGGCTGTTTTCCATGCGTTCCAGGGCATCTTCGATGGTCAGTGGCAGGCGCAGGTTGCGGCGTTCGTAGCCACGGCCCTGCACCGGCGCGCTGGCGTCGATGCCTTCGACCATGCCGATGTA
This sequence comes from Pseudomonas sp. 13159349, assembly GCF_013305685.1. Taxonomy (NCBI): domain Bacteria; kingdom Pseudomonadati; phylum Pseudomonadota; class Gammaproteobacteria; order Pseudomonadales; family Pseudomonadaceae; genus Pseudomonas; species Pseudomonas sp. 13159349. Next base: position 5,716,774 of record NZ_CP045553.1, read on the forward strand.
GCCACACAGCAGGCTGGCGGCGATGGCCAGGTAAGGGTTGGCGTCGGCGCCTGGCAGGCGGTTCTCGACCCGGCGGCTTTGCGGGCCGGCGTCCGGCACGCGCAGGCCGACGGTACGGTTTTCCTCGCCCCATTCCACGTTCACCGGCGCCGAGGTGTCGGGCAGGAAGCGGCGGAACGAGTTGACGTTGGGGGCGAACAGCGGCAATGCCTCGGGGATGAACTTCTGCAGGCCACCGATGTGGTGCAGGAACAGTTCGCTCATGCTGCCGTCGTCGTTGCTGAAGATGTTCTTGCCGGTGGCCACGTCGACCACGCTCTGGTGCAGGTGCATGGCACTGCCTGGCTCACCGGTCATGGGCTTGGCCATGAAAGTGGCGGCCACATTGTGCTTGAGCGCGGCCTCGCGCATGGTGCGCTTGAACACCAGGATCTGGTCGGCCAGGTGCAGAGCGTTGCCATGACGGAAGTTGATCTCCATCTGCGCCGTGCCGTCTTCATGGATCAGCGTGTCGAGGTCCAGCTGCTGCAGTTCGCACCAGTCGTAGACGTCTTCGAACAGCGGGTCGAATTCGTTGGCGGCTTCGATCGAGAACGACTGGCGGCCGGTTTCCGGCCGGCCCGAACGGCCTACCGGGGGCTGCAGCGGGAAGTCCGGGTCTTCGCTGCGCTTGGTCAGGTAGAACTCCATCTCCGGCGCGACGATCGGCTGCCAGCCCTTGTCGGCGTATAGCTTGAGGACTTTCTTCAGCACGTTGCGCGGCGACAGTTCGACCGGGTTGCCCTTCTTGTCGTAGGTGTCGTGAATCACCTGGGCGGTCGGCTCGATGGCCCATGGCACCAGGAACACGGCGTTCTCGTCGGGGCGGCAGATCATGTCGATGTCCGCCGGGTCCAGCAGTTCGTAATAGATGTCGTCGTCGACGTAGTCGCCGGTCACGGTCTGCAGCAGCACGCTCTCAGGCAGGCGCATGCCTTTTTCGGCGATGAACTTGTTGGTAGGCGAAATCTTGCCGCGCGTGATGCCGGTCAGGTCACTGATCATGCATTCGACTTCGGTGATCTTGTGCTCTTTCAACCAATCGGTGAGCTGGTCGAGGTTGTTACTCATAAATACCTCAGGAGGTAAGGTGGTCCGCGCACTGATTCTGGATGGAGTACATTGCTAAAGCAAAAACCCCCGCGCAGAGCCGCAGTGGATACACTGAAAACAAGTGTGTCCGTAATGAGTTCGAAAGGCAGGAAGACGAAACGAAGGGCGGCAAGCCGCTGCGAGGGCAGGTCCGGGAGCACCAAACGTCAATTATTGCGGCCAGGGCGGCCACGCCATTGACGAAGCTTGCAAAAATGACGGATGTACCCGATGGCACTGCGCAGGCAGTGCTTTCAGGTCTCGGCAAGCGGACCATGTGACCCTCGTATTATTGTGTTCTGGGTTGAGACCGAGCTTAGCCTTGTTCATTTTTTTACACAACACCTCCGTAAAAAATAAAACACGGTTGGTCGGAGATAGCCCTTTGCGAGAGAAATAGCGGATAATGGCTTGCCCCGATATGCAGCAAATCTGCCGTCGATGTGCCATTTCAGGGCATCATGGGGTTGGCTTGACATCAGTTTGTCTTTTCGATTGACTGGTCTTGCAAGCCCCCCTTGATTGATATTTTTAACAACAAAGGTGTTGCATCATGTCGGTACCCCCGCGTGCCGTTCAGCTTAACGAAGCGAACGCGTTCCTTAAGGAACATCCTGAGGTTCTCTACGTTGACCTTCTGATTGCAGATATGAATGGTGTGGTGCGTGGCAAGCGCATAGAGCGCACCAGCCTCCACAAGGTTTACGAGAAAGGCATCAACCTGCCTGCCTCCCTCTTCGCCCTGGACATCAACGGTTCCACCGTCGAAAGCACCGGGCTGGGCCTGGACATCGGCGATGCTGACCGCATCTGCTACCCGATCCCCGGCACCCTCTCCAACGAACCCTGGCAGAAGCGCCCGACCGCCCAGCTGCTGATGACCATGCACGAGCTCGAAGGTGAGCCGTTTTTTGCCGACCCGCGTGAAGTGCTGCGCCAGGTGGTCGACAAGTTCACCGAGATGGGCCTGACCATCTGCGCCGCGTTCGAGCTGGAGTTCTACCTGATCGACCAGGAGAACGTGAACGGCCGCCCGCAGCCGCCGCGCTCGCCAATTTCGGGCAAGCGCCCGCAGTCGACCCAGGTGTACCTGATCGACGACCTCGACGAATACGCCGACTGCCTGCAGGACATCCTGGAAGGCGCGAAGGAGCAAGGCATCCCGGCCGACGCCATCGTCAAGGAAAGCGCCCCAGCGCAGTTCGAAGTCAACCTGCACCACGTGGCCGACCCGCTCAAGGCCTGCGATTACGCGGTACTGCTCAAGCGGTTGATCAAGAACATCGCCTACGACCATGAAATGGACACCACCTTCATGGCCAAGCCCTACCCGGGCCAGGCAGGCAACGGCCTGCATGTACACATTTCCGTGCTGGACAAAGATGGCAACAACATCTTCACCAGCGAGGATCCCGAGCAGAACGCCGCGCTACGTCACGCTGTCGGCGGTGTGCTCGAGACCCTGCCCGCGTCCATGGCGTTCCTTTGCCCGAACGTCAACTCGTACCGCCGCTTCGGCGCGCAGTTCTATGTACCGAACGCGCCAAGCTGGGGCCTGGACAACCGCACCGTGGCCCTGCGCGTGCCGACCGGTTCGCCGGACGCCGTGCGCATCGAGCACCGCGTGGCCGGTGCCGACGCCAACCCGTACCTGATGATGGCCGCCGTACTGGCCGGCGTGCACCATGGCCTGACCAACAAGGTCGAGCCGGGTGAGCCGATCGAAGGCAACTCGTACGAGCAGTTGGAGCAGAGCCTGCCGAACAACCTGCGCGATGCCCTGCGCGAGCTGGACGACAGCGAGATCCTGAACAAGTACATCGATCCGAAGTACATCGACATCTTCGTCGCGTGCAAGGAGAGCGAGCTGGAGGAGTTCGAGCACTCGATCTCCGACCTCGAGTACAACTGGTACCTGCATACCGTGTAAACGAAAACGCCGCCCACAAGGGCGGCGTTTTTGTTCGAGATCGGTGTCGCCTGCTTCGCGGGTAAACCCGCTCCCACAGGGACCGCGCCGGCCTCAGGTCCGGTGAAGATCCTGTGGGAGCGGGTTCACCCGCGAAGAGGCCAGTACAGGTTTACAAGGGCTTCTCGAAGATCTTCGAATTACGCTGGTAGTTGTACAGCGAAGCCCGCGCCGCTGGCAGTCGCTCGACCCCACTCGGCGCAAACCCGCGTTCGCGGAACCAGTGCGCGGTACGCGTCGTCAGCACGAACAAGGTGTTCAGCCCCAACTGTCGCGCCCGGCTTTCGATGCGCTCCAGCAGCTCGTCGCCACGCCCGCCATGGCGGTACTCCGGGTTCACCGCCAGGCACGCCAGCTCGCCGGCATCGGAGTCGGCAATCGGGTACAACGCCGCACAGGCGATGATCATGCCTTCGCGCTCGACCACGCTGAACTGCTCGATCTCCCGCTCCAGCACCTCACGCGAACGGCGTACCAGGATGCCCTGCTCTTCCAGCGGGCTGATCAGCTCCAGCAAACCGCCCACGTCCTCGATGGTCGCCTCGCGTACCACTTCGAACTGCTCCTGCGACACCAGCGTGCCGCCACCGCCACGGGTGAACAGCTCGGTCAGCAAGGCGCCGTCCTCGGCATAGCTGACGATATGGCTGCGCGCCACGCCGCCTTTGCAGGCTTCGGCCGCGGCATCCAGCAATTCTCCCTGGTAATCGCTGCCCAGGCGCTGCAGATGCGGGGCAACCTGCTGTGGGCGCAGCTCACGCACCAGCTTGCCATCGGCATCCAGCAAGCCCGGCTCGGCACCGAACAGCAGCAGCTTGTCGGCACCCAGTTCAATGGCGGCGCGGGTGGCCACGTCTTCGCAGGCCAGGTTGAAGATTTCCCCCGTGGGCGAGTAGCCCAGCGGTGACAACAGCACGATGGAGCGCTCGTCGAGCAGGCGGCTGATGCCCTTGCGGTCGACCCGGCGCACTTCGCCGGTGTGGTGGTAGTCCACGCCTTCGAGCACACCGATCGGCCGCGCCGTGACCAGGTTGCCGGACGCCACGCGCAGGCGCGAACCCTGCATCGGCGAAGCGGCGATGTCCATCGACAGGCGTGCCTCGATGGCCAGGCGCAGGGCGCCGACGGCATCGATCACGCAATCCAGGGTGGCGGCATCGGTGATGCGCAGGCCACGGTGGTAGTGCGGGGTCAGGCCGCGATCAGCCAGGCGGCTTTCGATCTGCGGGCGCGAGCCATGCACCAGCACCAGGCGCACGCCCAGGCTGTGCAGCAGCACCAGGTCGTGGACGATGTTGCCGAAATTAGGGTGTTCCACCCCATCGCCAGGGAGCATGACCACGAAGGTGCAGTCGCGATGGGCATTGATATACGGGGAGGCATGACGCAGCCAGTTGACGTAGTCGGGCATGACAGGGCCTGTGGATAAGTGGACGGAGAACGGCGATACAGGGGGCGTTCAGGATCATCGTCGGAACAGGCTTGCGGTCACGCGCGGTCTCCTCTAGGCAGGAACGAAACAGTTCGGTTGACGTTTAGTCCAGGCAATAGTGCCGGATCAGGTCACGCAATAGACGCACGGTAGGCTCGATTCGTGACATTTCCAGGTATTCGCCGGGCTGGTGAGCACAGGCGATGTCGCCGGGGCCCAGCACGATGGTCTGGCAACCCAGTTGCTGAAGATAAGGCGCTTCGGTGCCGAACGCCACCGCTTCGGCGCGATGGCCGGTCAGGCGCTCCGCCACTTGCACCAGCTCGGCGTCGGCGGCCTGCTCGAATGGCGGCACCTCCGGGAACAGCGGCGCATAGTCGATGCGCACCTCAAAGCGCTCTGCCACCGGCATCAGCTTGGCGCGAATGGCCGCGCGAAGTTGCTCCACATCCATGCCTGGCAGCGGGCGCAGGTCGAACTCCAGGGCACATTGGCCGCAGATTCGGTTGGGGTTGTCGCCGCCGTGGATGCAGCCGAAGTTCATGGTCGGGGTCGGTACGGTGAACTGCGGGTTGCGGTAGGTCTGCTGCCATTGCTGGCGCAACCCCATCAGCTCGCCCATCACTGCGTGCATGGCCTCCATGGCGCTGCGGCCCAGGCTTGGGTCCGAGGAGTGGCCGCTGCGCCCGAGGATGTCGATGCGGTCCATGAGGATGCCCTTGTGCATGCGGATCGGCCGCAGCCCGGTGGGCTCGCCGATCACCGCCGCACGGCCGAGCGGCTGGCCGGCCTCGGCCAGGGCACGGGCCCCGGACATGGAGCTTTCTTCGTCACAGGTAGCGAGGATCAGCAGCGGCTGCTTGAAACCGTGCTCCAGCAGCGGGATGACCGCCTCGATGACCAGGGCGAAGAAGCCCTTCATGTCGCAGCTGCCCAGGCCGACCCAGCGGCCATCGGTTTCGGTCAGCTTCAGCGGGTCGCTGGCCCACAGCTGTTCGTCATAGGGCACCGTGTCGCTGTGCCCCGCCAGCACCAGGCCACCCGGGCCGGTGCCACGGCTGGCCAGCAGGTTGAACTTGCCGGGGCTGACCTGCTGGATGTCGCACTTGAAACCCAGGTCGCCCAACCAACCGGCCAGCAGGTCGATGACCTGGCGATTGGACTGGTCCAGCGCAGGCTGGGTGCAACTGACCGAGGGCGCGGCGATCAGGGCGGCGAACTGGTCTTTCAGCGTCGGCAACGGCATGCGCGTACTCCTCGGAAGCGTTGCCCATCATAGCAATGCCGTCCAACCGTGTGGGCTTCTTCGCGGGTAAACCCGCTACCACAGGGAAAGCGCCGCACCTGAGGGCAGCACAGGACCTGTGGCAGCGGGTTCACCCGCGAAGAAGCCTCCACGATCCAACAGACGAGAGCCGACTCCTGTAGACTGCTGGGCAACCACGCCCCTCCTTCGAGCCTGTGATGCACAAAGAAACCGAACTCAAGCTCCGCGCCAGCCGCGAGACCCTTGCCGCCCTGCGCGAGCACCCTCTGCTGAAAAAGCGCAACAAGTCCGGCTGGCAGACCCGCGAACTGCTCAACCAGTACTTCGACACTCCCGAGCGCGAGCTCTCTGCTGCCCGTGTCGCCCTGCGCCTGCGCCGCGATGGCGAGGCCATCATCCAGACCCTCAAGTGCCGCGGCACCAGTGTGGCCGGTCTGTCCGAGCGCAACGAGCATGAATGGCAGCTGGACAAGGTCAAGCTCGACCTGAAGAAGCTCGACGACAGCTGCTGGCCCGCGCAACTGGCCAACCTGGACAAAAAGACCATCAAGCCGCTGTTCACCACCGACTTCAGCCGTGAATACGCCGAAATCGCCTGGGGCCGTGGCAAGAGCAAGGTGGTGATCGAGGCCGCGCTGGACCAGGGTTTCGTGATCGCCGGCAAGCGCAAGGAAGAAATCTGCGAGCTGGAACTGGAACTGCGTGAAGGTGAGCCGCAGGCACTGCTGGAACTGGCCGCCGAGCTGGCCGCCAGCCTGCCGCTGATGCCATGTGACATCAGCAAGGCCGAGCGTGGCTACCGCCTGCTGGAGCCGGACAGCTACGAGCTGGGCCTGCCGCACACCGAGCTGGAAGCCGAAATGGCCGTGGACGACGCCTACGCCGCACTGGCCTGGCAACTGCTGGGCAGCAGCCAGCGCCTGGCCGAGCAATACCGCCACAACGGCCACTGGCGCCTGCTGCAGGACTGGGTCGAGTGCCTGAGCGAGCTGCGTGCCATTACCGCCAGCCTGGGCCAGGCTGCGCCACGCGCCACCACCCGTGACCTGCGCAGCAGCCTGGACGCCTTGCTCGAAGACTGGCGCCCGCTGGTGCAGGCCGGTAACGAAGACGAAGATATCCGCCGCGCCGCCCCCGAGCAGTTCGCCGAAGAACTGGAGGACGTGCGCTGGGGCCAGTTCTCGCTGGAAACCTCGCGCTGGCTGCTGGCCCGTGCCTGGACCGTGGAGCGCAAAGGCCGTGGCGAGCGCCAGGGCAAGGCGCAGCTGGCAAGCTGGCTGGCGCACCTGCTGGGCGAAGAAGGCCGAGCGTTGAAGCTGCCGCTGTACACCCAGCGGCCGGAAGACCTGGCCGAGCAACTGCCGCGTATCGAGCAGCTGCTGGCCTGGCTGCACCATGCTCGTCAGGTGCTGGAAGCGCCCCAGATGGACCGCCTGTATGGCGACCTGAAGAAGCTACATGAGCTGGCTGAGCAGCCGATCAGCGATGAAGTACTGGAAGCGCGTATCGAGCAGGCTCGGGCGGTGGATCAGAGCCGCGGCTGGAAGCACCTGCTCAAGGCTTGATACCGCGTCGCCTGCTTCGCAGCACAAGGCTGCTCCTACAGGGCACCGATATCCCCTGTAGGAGCAGCCTTGTGCTGCGAAGACCTCACCGCGACAGTGGCAGGCTGGTGGTGGACTTGATCTCCGACAGCGCCACGATCGAGTTCACCTCCTGAATCCCCGGCACGTTCGACAGCTTTTCGAAGAAGAACCGTTCATAAGCCTCGATATCCGGGGTGACGATGCGCAACAGAAAGTCCACCGACCCCATCAGCACATAACACTCCAGCACCTCCGGAAACCCGCGGATCGCGTCGGTGAACTCTGTGAAGTTGGAGCGCCCATGGGCGTTCAGTTTCACCTCGGCGAAAATCTGCGTGTTCAGGCCGACCTTCTTGCGGTCCAGCAAGGTCACCTGCCCACGAATCACCCCCTCCTCCTTCAACCGTTGGATACGCCGCCAGCACGGCGATTGCGACAGCCCCACGCGTTCGGCGATCTGCGCGCTGGACAGCGAAGCGTCCTCCTGCAGCAGTTCGAGGATACGGCGGTCGTAGGCATCCAGCTCGCTTTGCATAGACAATTCTCCTGAGAATCATTTTATGAATAGATCAATTCGCCAATACCGCGAAATGCTCAAATAATAGCGAAAAAATACCGCCACCAACGTGCAAGAATTTCTCCAACATTTGCGGAGACCAGCATGAACGCACAGCCCCGTACCGACGCCTGGGCCGCCAGCAGCGCCCACAGCACCGTGCACTATCGCCTGCAGGCCGAGGCCGAGCCTGACAGCCTGTGCCGGGTACTCAACCTGTTTGCCCTGCAGTTCCTGACCCCGCACAGCGTGCAGGTCAGTCAGCAGGACGACTGGCTGGATATCGAGGTCGGCATCGGCGGCCTGAGCTGGCACCGGGCCGAGGTGATTGCGCAAAAACTGCGTAACCTGGTGTGTGTGGGTGAGGTGAGCCTGAGCAACCTGCAGCGGGTGGAGCTGGCGGTTGTGTAAGCATTTACCGACCCTATCGCCGGCAAGCCGGCTCCCACAGGTACAGCGCAATCTTCGAGCCTGTGGTGGTCCTGTGGGAGCTGGCTTGCCAGCGATAGGGCCAGTACAGGCACAGTAAATTTCCGAAACTTTTCACTTCCGTTAACCTTCCGCCGTCCGGCTAGCCTTGATCAGCACTCCCCTATCAGGCACGGACGCCAACCATGCACTCCCCCGACAACCCGGCACTCGACCTCAAGCGCGTGCTCCAGGCCCTGCTCGCCGACCAGCACCTGCACGCCAACGACACCCTGCAGGTACTCGAGCACGCCGCCAATCACCCCACCGCCCACCCGCTGGAACAGATCGCCGCCTGCGCCCTGGAAGACCGCCGACACCCTGGCGAGCCCCTGGACCTGGATCGCCTCTGCCAATGGCTGGCCAACAAGGTCGGCCAGCCCTACCTGCGCATCGACCCGCTGCAACTGGACCTGCCCCAGGTCACCGGCCTGATATCCCCGGCCTTCGCCCAGCGCCACGGCATCCTTATCGTCGCCGCCGACGCCTCCAGCGTCACCGTCGCCAGCGCCCAGCCCTACCAGGACGACTGGCTGGCCGACCTCACCCGCAGCCTGGGCCGGCCGATCCGGCGCGTTCTGGCCAGCCCGCAGCAGGTCCGCCAGGCAGGGCAGTCGTTCCACCGCCTGGCCCAATCGGTAAAGGGCGCGCAACACCAGCAGTCAGCCAGCCTGGGCGAACTCGAACAGCTGCTGGAGCTGGGCAAGCGCCAGGCCGAGGCCAGTGCGGACGACGCGCACATCGTGCATATCGTCGACTGGCTGCTGCAGTACGCCATCGAGCAACGCGCCAGCGATATCCACCTGGAACCACGCCGCGAACAGGGCCAACTGCGCTACCGCATCGACGGCCTGCTGCACAACGTCTACGCCTTCCCCGCCGGGGTGACCCTGGCGCTGGTCAGCCGCCTGAAACACCTGGGGCGCATGGACGTCGCGGAAAAACGGCGGCCGCAGGATGGCCGGCTGCATAGCCGCCTGCCTGGCGGCGGCGAGGTGGAACTGCGACTGTCGACCTTGCCGACTCCGTTCGGCGAGAAACTGGTGCTGCGCCTGTTCGACCCGCAACAGTTGCAAGAGGGCTTCGACCGGCTCGGCCTGGACGGGGCGCAACTGGACCAGTGGCAAGGCCTGCTGCGTCATCGTCAGGGCATCATCCTGGTTACCGGCCCCACCGGGTCCGGCAAGACCAGCACGCTTTACGCCAGCCTCAAGCTGCTGGCCACGCCGCAGGTCAACCTGTGCACCATCGAAGACCCGATCGAGCGCCTGGAACCCGCCTTCAACCAGTTGCAGGTGCAACCCGCCCTGGACCTGGGATTCGCCAATGGTGTGCGGGCCATGCTGCGCCAGGACCCGGACATCATCATGATCGGCGAAATCCGTGATCGCGAGACCGCCCTGGTGGCGGTACAGGCAGCCCTTACCGGGCACCTGGTCCTGTCGACCCTGCATACCAACGACGCCTGTGGCGCGATCACCCGCCTGCAGGAGCTGGGTGTGGCCGACTACCTGATCAAGGCGACGCTGGTGGGGGTCATGGCCCAGCGGCTGGTGCGCACACTGTGCGCGGATTGCCGGGGTGATACAGCGCTGCGCGAAGGGCAGCCATGCCGTACCTGTCGTGGCACGGGGTTCCATGGCCGCACAGGGTTGTTCGAGCTGCTGATACCCAGCGACAGACTGCGCGCCCTGATAGGCCCGGACAGCGATCTGGCCAGTTTGCGTCGTCAGGCCGTGGCCGATGGCTTGCTCGATCTGCGCCGCTGCGGCGATGCCAAGGTAGCCTGTGGGCAGACCCGCCAAGAGGAAGTGCTACGGGCCTGTTCCTGAGCAAAAATCCTTTGTATTCAAGGAACTTGCCCCCCTGTGGCAGGATCAAACCGCGCATCTTCAACCCTCACCCTTCGAGGTGTTTCAACATGCGTTTCAAAACCGCCATCGCTGCCGCTGCCTTGCTTTCGCTGCCTATCGGCTCGGCCATGGCCGATACCTTCTGGCGTAACGTGATGACTACCGGTGCTACCACGGCATCGAGCTACCTGACTTCCGGGGATCACAAGCTGGTGATGGCGGCGCAGGATGACGCCGGCAGCTTCGTGGCCAGCGAAGGCGCGATCCGTGGGCCGTTCCTCGAAGCGGCAATTCGCCAGGCTCGCGCGGAGAACCCGGGGATGCAGGCTTCCGACATGGAACTGGCCAATGCCATCTTGGCCAAGAATGCGGTAGCCGAGTAACCGCGTCGCCTGCTTCGCGGATGAACCCGCTCCCACAGGTACTGCACAGTATTCGAAACTTGTACAAGTCCTGTAGGAGCGGGTTTACCCGCGAAGGGGCCGGCACAGGCAAACCACAATTAGCGATACGCCTCCACCGGCACACAAGCACAGAACAGATTCCTGTCCCCATAAACGTTGTCGACCCGGTTCACCGCTGGCCAGTACTTGTGCTGGCGCACGTGAGCACTGGGCGCCACCGCCTGCTCCAGGCTGTAAGGCCTGTCCCACTCCGCCAGCACATCGGCCAGGGTATGCGGCGCATGCTTGAGCGGGTTGTTCTCCGCCGGCCAGTTGCCCTCCTGCACTTCGCCAATTTCCGCCCTAATCGCCAGCATCGCCTCGACGAAGCGGTCCAGTTCAGCCTTCGATTCACTCTCGGTCGGCTCGACCATCAGCGTGCCCGGCACCGGGAACGACATGGTCGGCGCATGGAAGCCATAGTCCATCAGGCGCTTGGCCACGTCCTCTTCACTGATGCCGGTCAGCGCCTTCAGCGGCCGCAGGTCGAGGATGCACTCATGCGCCACCCGCTGGTTGCGCCCGCGATAGAGCACCGGGAAGGCACCACCCAGCTGGCTGGCCAGGTAATTGGCCGAGAGGATCGCCACCTCGCTGGCATCGGCCAGTTGCGGGCCCATCATGGCTATGTACATCCAGCTGATCGGCAGGATGCTCGCACTGCCCCAGGGCGCAGCACTGACCGCGCTGTTGTTCGGGTCCAGGCCGGGTACCGGCACCACCGGATGGCTGGCAACGAACGGCTTGAGGTGCGCGCGAATGCCGATCGGGCCCATGCCCGGGCCGCCACCACCGTGGGGGATGCAGAAGGTCTTGTGCAGGTTCATGTGTGAAACGTCGGCGCCGATATCCGCCGGACGCGCCAGGCCCACCTGGGCATTGAGGTTGGCACCATCCATATACACTTGGCCACCGTGCTGGTGGACCACTTCGCAGATTTCGCGAATCCCCTCTTCATAAACGCCGTGGGTCGACGGGTAAGTGATCATCAGGCACGACAACCGATCCCCGGCCGAGTGGGCCTTGGCCTTGAGGTCGGCCAGGTCGACGTTGCCATCGTCGTCGCAATCGACGATCACCACCTCCATGCCGGCCATTTGCGCCGATGCCGGGTTGGTGCCGTGGGCCGACGACGGGATCAGGCAGAGCGTGCGTTGCGGCTGGTGGCGGCTGCGATGATAGCGGGTAATGGCCATCAGGCCGGCATACTCGCCCTGGGCGCCGGAGTTGGGCTGCATGCAGATGGCATCGAAGCCGGTAATGGCGCACAGCCAGCTTTCCAGTTCGTCGATCATCGCCTTGTAGCCGGTGGCCTGGGCCGCCGGGGCAAACGGGTGCAGCTGGGCAAAGCCGGGCCAGGTGATGGGGATCATCTCGCTGGTAGCGTTGAGCTTCATGGTGCACGAGCCCAGCGGGATCATCGACTGGTTCAGCGCCAGGTCCTTGTTCTCGAGTTGCTTGAGGTAGCGCAGCATCTCGGTTTCGCTGTGGTGCAGGTTGAACACCGGGTGGGCGAGAAACGGCGTGCGCCGCACCAGGCTGGCAGGGATGCCTTCGGGCAGGGCCAGTTGGTCGAGTGCGGCTATATCCAGGCCGTGATCCACCCCCAGGAAGATATCGAACAGGCGCAACACCGTCTGCTCCGAGCAAGTCTCGTCCAGGCTCACGCCCAGATGCCCGCGGCCAAGGATTCGCAGGTTGATCTGGGCGGCCTCGGCGCTTTCGATGATGGCCGCCTGGGCACCGCCGACGTCCAGGGTAAGGGTGTCGAAGAAGTGCTGGTTGAGGCGCTTGATGCCCTTGGCCTCAAGGCCGGCGGCCAGGATGAAGGTCAGCCGGTGCACGCGCTGGGCAATGCGCTGCAGGCCTTCGGGGCCATGGTATACCGCATAGAAGCCGGCAATGTTGGCCAGCAGCACCTGGGCCGTGCAGATGTTGGAGTTGGCCTTCTCGCGGCGGATATGCTGCTCGCGGGTCTGCAGTGCCATGCGCAGCGCGGTGTTGCCACGGGCATCGCGCGACACGCCGATGATGCGCCCCGGCATGGCTCGCTTGTAGTCATCGCGGCAGGCGAAATAGGCCGCGTGGGGGCCGCCATAGCCCATCGGTACGCCAAAGCGTTGGGTTGAACCCAGCACCACATCGGCTCCCAGCTCCCCAGGCGGTGCCAGCACCACCAGGCTCAGCAGGTCGGCGGCTACGCAGGCCAAGGCATGCTGGCTGTGCAAATGGTCGATCAGCGGGCGCAGGTCGCGCACCTCGCCATGAGTATCCGGGTACTGCAGCAAGGCCCCGAAAACCGCGTGTTTGCCAAGGTTATCCACAGAGTCGACGATCAGCTCGAAGCCGAAGCCCTCGGCACGGGTCTTGAGTACCGACAGGGTTTGCGGGTGACAGTGCTCGTCGGCGAAGAAGGCATTGCTCTTGTTGCGCGCCACCCGCTTGGCCAGGGCCATTGCCTCGGCGGCGGCGGTGGCTTCGTCGAGCAGCGAGGCATTGGCCAGGGCCAGCCCGGTGAGGTCGATGACCATCTGCTGGAAGTTCAGCAGCGCCTCCAGCCGGCCTTGGGCAATCTCGGGCTGATAAGGCGTGTAGGCGGTGTACCAGCCCGGGTTCTCCAGCACGTTGCGCAGGATGACCGTGGGGGTGATGGTGCCGTGGTAGCCCATGCCGATCAGACTGGTCCAGACCTGGTTCTGCCCGGCGTAACCGGCGAGCTTGGCCAGGGCGGCCTGTTCGTCCAGTGCCGGCGGCAGGTCGAGGGGGCGATTGAGGCGGATGTCTGGCGGTACGGTCTGCTCGATCAGCTCACTGCGGCTGGCGACACCCAGCGCGTTGAGCATGGCCTGCTGCTCCGTGGCATCCGGGCCAAGGTGGCGACGCAGGAATGGGTTGAGCTCTTGCAGTTGATGCAGGGATGGCGACTGGGACATGACGACGCTCTCTTCCTGGAACAGCTCTCATGGAGACTTACAAGTCTAGGAAGGGATTGCCGATTCTGCGGGGAAACTTGTTTTGCCAGTACCGGCCCTATCGCCGGCAAGCCAGCTCCCACAGGTAACCACAGGCCCTGAGGCGCGCGCTATCTCTGTGGGAGCTGGCTTGCCGGCGATGAGGCCTGAAGCCCTATTCGCCGATAGCGGCCGCGTAACCAGCAGCATCCAGCAGCTTGTCCAGCTCAGACTTGTCGCTTGGCTTCAGCTTGAAAATCCAAGAATCGTAAGGTTCTTCGTTGAGCAGCTCAGGGCTATCAGCCAGCTCTTCGTTGACCGCAATCACTTCGCCACCGACCGGGGCGTAGATGTCCGAAGCGGCCTTGACCGACTCGACCACACCGGCCGCATCGCCAGCGGCGAATACCTTGCCGACTTCGGCCAACTCGACGAACACCACGTCACCCAGGGCTTGCTGGGCGTGGTCGCTGATACCAACAGTCACGGTGCCGTCGGCTTCCAGGCGAGCCCACTCGTGGCTTTCGGCAAAACGCAGTTCGGCGGGGATATTGCTCATGTCTTGAATTCCTCGATTGGCTCAGCGGTACGCCCGCCGGTTAAAAATTGTTCAGATCAGGATCTTGCCGTGGCGCACGAAGGTCGGTTTGACTACCCGCACCGGGTACCACTTGCTGCGAATTTCCACCTCGGCCCGGTCGCCGGTGGCCATGGGCACGCGTGCAAGGGCAATGGACTTGCTCAGCGTAGGCGAGAAACTACCACTGGTGATCTCCCCTTCGCCAATCCCGGCTACACGCACCACCTGGTGGGCACGCAGCACGCCACGCTCTTCCAGCACCAGGCCGACCAGTTTTTCCTGCACGCCGTGCTCGATTTCCGCCAGCAGCCCGGCGCGCCCGATGAAATCGCGCTCGGCCGGCTCCCAGGCGATGCTCCAGCCGAGGTTGGAGGTGAGCGGTGTGTGGTTTTCGTCGATGTCCTGGCCGTACAGGTTCATGCCGGCTTCCAGGCGCAGGGTATCGCGGGCACCAAGGCCGCTGGGGGCGATGCCGGCACCGACCAGGTCGTTGAAGAAGGCCACGGCCTGCTCGCCGGGGAGGATGATCTCCAGGCCGTCTTCACCGGTATAACCGGTGCGGGCAATGAACCAGTCGCCTTCGGCAAAGCCTTCGAAAGGACGCAGTTCGCGGATCAGCGCCGCACGCGAGGGGCTGAGCAGGGCTGCAACCTTTTCTCGAGCATGCGGGCCCTGGATGGCAAGGATGGCCAGGTCTGGGCGGACCTGGAAGTCCACGGCAAAACCGCCACGCTGCTGCTGCAGCCAGTCGAGTACCTTGGCACGGGTGGCGGCGTTGGTGACCAGGCGATAGCCATGTTGTGTGCGGTAGACGATCAGGTCGTCGATCACCCTGCCCTGTTCCTGCAACAGCGGGCTGTACAGCGCCTTGCCGGTGTCGTCGAGGCGGGCCACGTCGTTGGCCAGCAGACGCTGCAACCAGGCAGTGGCGTCGCTACCATCGACATCGATCACGGTCATGTGGGAAACATCGAACACCCCGCAATCGCTGCGCACCTGATGGTGCTCCTCGACCTGCGAGCCATAGTGCAGGGGCATGTCCCAGCCACCGAAATCGACCGTCTTGGCGCCAAGCGCCAGGTGCAGGTCATACAAAAGCGTGCGCTGTCCCATGGGTTTCTCCTTCCGGGCGTGGCGAAGCGGCGGCGGTCGATGACGTCGGGTCGTCAGCTCTTCTTGTGTAGGACCCGCCGCGCGAATGCCGCGCATTGTAGCCGCAAGGGCGCGGGCTGGCACCCTCAGTGACTGTGACCGGGTCGACGTGCCGAACGGCGGATCAGGCCGATGACCGGCAGCAGGCCCACCAGCACCAGGGTCAGTGCCGGCAACGATGCACGCGCCCACTCACCCTCGCTGGTCATCTCGAACACCCTTACCGCCAAGGTGTCCCAGCCGAACGGGCGCATCAGCAAGGTGGCCGGCATTTCCTTGAGCACGTCGACGAACACCAGCAGGGCGGCGCTGAGCGCGCCAGGCACCAGCAGCGGCAGATACACCTTGAAAAACAATCCCGCGCCACCGACGCCCAGGCTGCGGGATGCCTCGGGCAGTGACGGGCGGATCCGCTCCAGGCTGCTCTCCAGCGGCCCGTAGGCCACCGCGATGAAGCGCACCAGGTAGGCCAGCAGCAATGCGGCCAGGCTGCCCAGCAGCAGCGGCTTGCCGGCACCGCCCAGCCAGCTGGACAGCGGGATGACCAGGTGGTTGTCGAGGTAACTGAAGGCCAGCATGATCGAAACCGCCAGCACCGAGCCGGGCAAGGCATAGCCCAGGTTGGCCAGGCCCACCCCGGCGCGAATACCACCCGTCGGCGCCTGGCGCCGGGCAAAGGCCAGCAGCAACGCCACGCACACCGTGACCAGCGCCGCCATGCCGCCCAGGTACAGGGTGTGCAACACCAGGCCGACATAGCGCTCGTCCAGGTCATGTCGGCCACGCTGCCAGAACCACGCCAGCAGTTGCAGCAGCGGGATGACGAAGGCGCAGGCGAACACCAGCAGGCACCAACCGCTGGCCAGCAACGCCTTGACCCCGTGCAGGTGGTACAGCGCCTGCCCGCGCGGCCGCTCGTTGCCGCTGCGGCTGGCCCCCCTGGCACGGCGCTCGCCATACAGCACCAGCATCACCGCCAGCAGCAGCAGGCTGGCCAGCTGGGCAGCGCTGGACAGGCTGAAGAAGCCGTACCAGGTCTTGTAGATGGCCGTGGTGAAAGTGTCGAAGTTGAATACCGCAACCGCGCCGAAGTCGGCCAGTGTTTCCATCAGGGCCAGGGCAATACCGGCGCCGATCGCAGGCCGAGCCATGGGCAGAGCCACGCGCCAGAACGCTTGCAGCGGGGACAGCCCCAGCACCCGCGCGGCTTCCATCAGGCCCTTGCCCTGGGCCAGGAATGCGCTGCGCGCCAGCAGGTAGACATAGGGGTAGAACACCAGCACCAGTACGACGATCACCCCGCCGGTGGAGCGAACCCGCGGCAGGCGCATCGGCCCGAACACCTCGCGCAGGGCGCTCTGCACCGGGCCGGCGAAGTCCAGCAGGCCGACGAAGACGAACGCCAGCACATAAGCAGGGATGGCGAACGGTAGCATCAGCGCCCAGTCCAGCCAGCGCCGGCCAGGGAACTCGCAGAGGCTGGTCAACCAGGCCAGGCTGACCCCCAGTAACGTGACGCCGATGCCCACACCCGCCACCAGCGTCAGGGTATTGCCCAGCAGGCGAGTCATCTGGGTGTCGAGCAGGTGCGACCAGATCTGCAGGTCGATCGACTGCCAGGACAACAGCAGGACGCTCAGGGGCAGGAGCACCAGGGCGGCGACCAGGGTGACCGGGAGGTACCAGCGGCGTTGGGGGGAGTGGGGCAAGTTGAATGTCTCTGTGGCTGATTTGCGACCGCTATGCGGTCGTTCGCGGGCATGCCCGCTCCCACAGAGATCGAGTAATCCTGTGGGAGCGGGCATGCCCGCGAAGAGGCCCTGAAAGGCCCCGGAAGGATAAAGCCTGGCGCTTAGTTCCAGCCAGCCCGATCCATCAAGCGAATCGCTTCAGCCTGGCGCTTGCCAGCGATTTCAACCGGAATGCTGTCAGCCTTGAAGCTGCCCCACGCTGCCACTTCTTCCGATGGCTTGACCTTCGGGTTGGCCGGGAACTCCTGGTTGATGTCGGCGAACAGCTTCTGCGCCTCTTCACCAGTCATCCATTCAACCAGCTTCTTCGCCGCCTCCGGGTGTGGTGCATGCTTGGTCAGACCGATGCCCGACAGGTTCACGTGCACGCCACGGTCACCCTGGTTGGGCCAGAAGATCTTCACCGGCAGTTTCGGGTTCTGGTTGTGCAGACGACCGTAGTAGTAGGTGTTGACCACGCCCACGTCGCACTGGCCGGCCTCGATGGCCTGGATCACTGCGTTATCGTCGGAGAACACGTCGGTGGACAGGTTGTTGACCCAGCCTTTGACGATCTGCTCGGTCTTCGCCTCGCCGTGGGTCTCGATCAGGGTGGCGGTGAGCGACTGGTTGTACACTTTCTTCGCCGTGCGCAGGCACAGGCGGCCTTCCCACTGCTTGTCGGCCAGGGCTTCGTAGGTGCTCAGCTCTTGCGGCTTGACCCGCTCGGTGGAGTAGATGATGGTGCGCGCGCGCAGGCTCAGGCCGGTCCAGTCGTGGGACGAGGCGCGGTACTGCGGCGGGATGTTCTGGTCGATGATGTCGGACTTGATCGGCTGCAGGATGCCCATCTGCTCGGCCTGCCACAGGTTGCCGGCATCGACGGTCAGCAGCAGGTCGGCCACGCCGTTTTCGCCCTCGGCCTTGATGCGCTGCATCAGCGGGGCTTCCTTGTCGGTGATGAACTTGATCTTGACCCCAGTCTTGGCGGTATAGGCATCGAACACCGGCTTGATCAGCTCGTCGATGCGCGAGGAGTACACCACCACTTCGTCCGCTGCCTGGGCGGTGCCGCCGAACAGGGTCAGGGCCAGGGCGGCCAGTAGGGGCTTGCGTGGCAACATGGAAAGCACTCCTCGGATCGTATGAGAGGTGCAAATGGTAGTGAATCCCATTTTCCGACTCATCTACATAGGCGTTACCGGATGTTGCAGAGGGGGCTGCTGTGCAGCCCATCGCGACACAAGGCCGCTCCTACAAGAGATTGCGTCCCCCTGTAGGAGCGGCCTTGTGTCGCGAAAGGGCCGCAAAGCGGCCCCGACAATCTCAAGCCTTGGCCAGATCCGGCAGGTCACCGCTCAAACCCAGCGCCTGTCGCACAAACATCGCCTTGGCCTCCGGCATCTGCTCCACCAGCTTCAACCCGCTGTTACGCAACCAGCGCAACGGCAACGGGTTGGCCTGGAACAACCGCTCGAACCCCTCCATCGCCGCCATCAGCGCCAGGTTGTGCGGCATGCGCCGCCGCTCGTAACGGCTTAGCACCTTCACATCCGCCAGCCGCTCGCCACGCTCGCAGGCGTTGACCAGCACCTCGGCCAGCACCGCAGCATCGAGGAAGCCCAGGTTGACGCCCTGCCCGGCCAGCGGATGAATGGTGTGCGCGGCATCGCCGATCAATGCCAGGCCTTCATCCACATAGCGCTTGGCGTGGCGCTGGCGCAGCGGCACGCACACCCGAGGGTCGGCTTGCAGTACATCACCCAGCCGCCCCTCGAAAGCCCGCTCAAGGGCCTTCAGGAACGCAGCTTCATCCAGCGCCATCAACTGCTCGGCATGCTCCGGCGTGGTCGACCACACGATCGAGCACCAGTCCTGCTGGCCGTCGCGGGTCAGCGGCAGGAACGCCAATGGTCCTTCGTCGGTAAAGCGCTGCCAGGCCGTGGCCTGGTGCCCGGCGCTGCAACGCACGCTGGTGACAATGGCGTGGTGCAGGTAATCCCACTCGCGGGTTGCGCAGCCTGCCAGGCGCCGCACTGCCGAGTTGGCACCGTCGGCCGCGATCACCAGCGGCGCACGCAGCTGGCGGCCATCGGCGAGGGTCAGCAGCCACTCATCGCCGGAGCGTCGCAGCTGTTCGAGCCGCGCATTGGGCAGCAGGCCGATATCGCTGTCATGCAGGCGCTCCAGCAGGCCATCCTGCACCACCCGGTTCTCGACGATGTGGCCGAGCACCTGGGCATGCACGCTGGCCGCCGAGAAGTGAATCTGCCCGGTGCCGCTGCCATCCCATACATGCATGTCCGAGTATGGCGTGGCACGCCGGAGGGCGATGCCATCCCAAGCGCCAAGGCGCTCGAGGATGCGCTGGCTGGCTGCCGACAGCGCGCTGACACGCGGCTCGAACGGGGCCTGGGCATCGAACGGCTTGACCGTCAGCGGGCCGCCGTCGAGCAAGAGGATTTGCAAGCCACTGTGGCGCAATGCCAGGGCCAGGGCGCTGCCGACCATACCGGCACCGACAATCAACAGATCTGCGCGCATTTCCATGCCTTACGCCAGCCTCGCTTGCGGCTTGAGCCGCACATATAGGGTTTTATCGACCCGCGCCACCAGCTCGCCGGCGCCGTCGCGGATATCGACCTGCAAACGCGGCAGGCACTTCTTGCCGGTGGCAGTCTGCTGGCGGATTTCGTCCAGCAGCGCGTCATCGACGTGGAGCTCGGCATACACCGGGCCTTTGCCCGGCGAAATGAAATCGATGCTGGCGGCCTTGTCCCAGACGATGTAGTCACGCCCCAGCTGCTCGATCAACAGCAGCATGTAGAACGGGTCGACCATGCCGTACAGGCTGCCGCCGCACTGGGTGCCGACGTAGTTGCGGTTCCAGCGGGTCAGCTTCATCGCCACCTTGACGCTGCGCAGGTCCGGGCTGATGTGCTGTACGCGGATACCAGCGCCGAGGTGCGGCGGGAACAGGTTCAGCCGCCAGCGCAACAGGCACGCCCGGCGCGCCAGCCTGCGCGTGTTGTCACTCATGCCTGACCTCGCGGATCGGGGCGGGTGCCCAGGCCCATGGCCTGGCGGGCGAACCAGCTTTTGGCCGGTGGCAGCAGGTCGAGCCCGAGCAGGCCAAGGTTGCGGCCGGCGGCCAGCAATGGCTGGCTGCTGCCGAACAGACGGGTGACCTGATCGGAAAAGCCGATGGTCATGGCCTGGTCCACGCGCTGGCGCTGGTGGTAGGCCTGCAATGTTGTCAGGTCGCCAGGCTGCT
This sequence comes from Pseudomonas sp. 13159349, assembly GCF_013305685.1. Lineage (NCBI taxonomy): Bacteria > Pseudomonadati > Pseudomonadota > Gammaproteobacteria > Pseudomonadales > Pseudomonadaceae > Pseudomonas > Pseudomonas sp. 13159349. The sequence goes on from NZ_CP045553.1 coordinate 5,737,166, forward strand.
GCGGGCCGGCCAGCAGCGCCTCGGCAAGCGCCTGCACGTCACGCAGCGACAGATTGAAGCCTTGGCCGGCAATAGGGTGCAGGCTGTGCGCGGCGTTACCCAGCACCACCAGATGCGGCCGCACCTGCTCCTGGGCCTCGATCAGCGACAGTGGGTAGAGGTGCCGCGCGCCGACCTGGCGCAAGGCGCCCAGGCGATAGCCGAACACGCCCTGCAGTTCACGCAGGAAATTGCGCTCGTCGATGTCGGCCAGACGCCTCGCGTCCATGCCCTGGCGGGTCCAGACCAGCGCGCAGCGGTTATCCGGCAGCGGCAGCAGGGCCATGGGGCCTTCTTCGGTGAAACGTTCGAAGGCCTGGCCGCCGTGGGCCTCGCCCGGGGTTATGTTGGCGATCAGCGCGCTCTGTTGGTAGGGCGTGTGGCGCACGTGGATACCCAGCTGTTCGCGCAGGCCGGAACGGCCACCGTCGGCCAGTACAGCCAGGTCGCACTCCAACTGGGTGTCATCGTTCAGCTGCAGGCGGTAGCCACCCTCAATGGCCTGCATCGCAGTCACTTCCGCCGGGCAGCGCCAGCTCACCACCTCGCTGTCCAGCCCTTGCCAAAGGCACTGGCCCAGCCAGGCGTTTTCCACCACGTAGCCAAGCGCCGGCACACCCTCTTCCCGGGCATCCAGGCGGGTGGCACCGAAACGGCCGCGGTCGGACACGTGAATCTGCAAGATCGGCTCGGCGCGATGGCCGATGGCCTGCCACAGGCCCAACTGCTGGTAGATCTGCTGGGTACCGAACGACAGTGCCGACGAACGCGCGTCGTAGCTGGGCTGGAAGCTGTCACCGGGGGCGAACGGCTCGATCAGCAGGATCTTCCAGCCTCGCGCCTTGGCCCCCGCCTGCAGGGCCAGGGCCAGGCTCGCGCCCACCAGGCCGCCACCGATGATCGCCAGGTTTACCCGATTCATGCCGCGTCCTTGCGGGCGGCCTGCATCAGCGCCTCGATCTCGGCGACCGTGCGCGGCACGCCCGAAGTCAGGATTTCACAACCTTGCCTGGTCACTACCACGTCGTCCTCGATCCTTACACCAATGCCGCGCCATTTCTTGGCCACGGCCTGATTGTCGGCGCCTATGTAGATGCCCGGCTCGACGGTCAGCGCCATGCCGGGTTCTAGCACCCGCCACTCACCGCCCACCTTGTACTCGCCCACATCGTGCACATCCATGCCCAGCCAGTGCCCGGCGCGGTGCATGTAGAAGGCACGATAGGCCTCGCTGTCGATCAGCGCCTGTACCTCGCCGGTCAGCAGGCCCAGTTCCACCAGGCCCTCGGTGATGACCCGCACGGTCGCCTCATGGGCGTGGTTCCAGTGCTTGCCAGGGGCGATTTCGGCAAACGCCGCTGCCTGGGCCTTGAGCACCAGCTCGTAGATGGCCCTCTGCTCGGGCGAAAAACGCCCGCTGACAGGGAAGGTACGGGTGATGTCGCTGGCGTAGCAGTCGATCTCGCAGCCGGCGTCGATCAGCACCAGGTCGCCATCCTTGAGCGGGGCGTCGTTCTGCTGATAGTGCAGGATGCAGCCATTGCGCCCGGCCGCGACGATCGAGCCGTAGGCCGGCATCTTCGCCCCGCCCTTGCGGAACTCATAGTCCAGCTCGGCTTCCAGGCTGTATTCGTGCAAGCCGGCCCGGCAGGCCTGCATGGCCCGCACGTGGGCCCGCGCCGAGATGTCTGCGGCAGCGCGCATCACCTTCACTTCCGCTGCCGATTTATACAGGCGCATGTCGTGCAGCAGATGATCCAGCGCAACGAACTCGTTCGGCGGCTGGGCCCCCAGGCGCGCCTTGGAGCGGATCACGTTGATCCAGTCCATCAGCCGGCGGTCGAACTCGGGGTTGCTGCCCATGGCGCTGTATACCCGCTCACGGCCTTCGATCAGGCCCGGCAGGATCTCGTCGATGTCGGTGATGGGGAAGGCATCGTCTGCGCCAAAATCGCGCACCGCACCTTCCTGGCCGGCACGCAGGCCGTCCCACAGCTCGCGCTCGGGGTTGCGTTCTCGGCAAAACAGCACGTATTCGCCATGCTCGCGACCGGGAATCAGCGCAATCACCGCTTCCGGCTCGGGGAAACCACTGAGGTACTGGAAGTCGCTGTCCTGGCGGTAAACGTGCTCGACGTCGCGGTTACGGATGGCAACCGCGGCGGCGGGCAGGATGGCGATGCTGTTGGGGACCATCTGCGCCATCAGCGCCTTGCGCCGACGGGCATACTCGGCCTTGGGAATGTGGCTCATGGGCAGACTACCCCTGGTTGATCAGTGCAGCGATGGCTTGGGTGCAGGGGCGGCCGGCTTGGCCAGCTCGGAGAACAGCAGCAACGGCGCCACACGCAGGTATTCCATGACTTCCATGTAATCGCTCTCGCCATCCTCGGACTCCTCGAGGGCTTCCTGGACCTGGGAAATGGCCACCAGGTCCTGCAGCACTTCCTTGGCCTCGTCGGACAGGTCCTTGCCACCGGCATTCAGGCCGAAACCGGTGATGAAGCCCTGGCACCACTGGCCCAGCGCGGTGGCGCGATCGCTCAGGGCGGCGTCGTCGGAAGGCAGCAGCAGGACGATCGCCATGTCGTCGCTGGTCAGTTCGCCCTTGACCATTTCCTGCAGGCCGACCAGGGCGTTGCGTACGGTGTCACCGGGCTCGGTTTCCAGCAGCTGGGCGGCATCGGCCAGCCAGCCGTCGGCGTCGAAGCCGGCACCGGCGCAGCTGCGGCCGATCAGCAGGCCGTGCAGTTCGGCCGGGGTTACAGGATGGCCATTGCTGGACAGCAGCATGGCGAAGGCGATGTAGGGCGATTGGGTATTGGGCATGGGCAGCTAGGCGCCAGACGGCGCAATGACTAGAATGGAGACCTTGTATCCTAGCACCGGCAGGCGCGCCAAGACCATCGGCACTGGCCGTCGCCGCCCAGGGAGAGGCATCATCGCCAGGTGACTCAACGACGGAGCGAATCGAGTGCAACCCACGCAAGAGAACGACCTGCAGGCACTGATGAGCCGATTCGAGTTGCTGATCGAACGTGTCGAGCAACTAAAACGGCAAAATGCACTCCTAGTAGCTCAGGAAAAGTCCTGGCGCGAAGAGCGCGCCCACCTCATCGAAAAGAACGAGATCGCCAAGCGCAAGGTCGAGTCGATGATTTTACGCCTCAAGGCTCTGGAGCAAGACTCATGAGTTCAAGCAATAGCGTCACCGTGCAGATCCTCGACAAGGAATATTCGATCATCTGCCCGCCGGAAGAGCGCAACAACCTGGTCAGTGCCGCGCGCTACCTGGACGGCAAGATGCGCGAAATCCGCAGCAGCGGCAAGGTGATCGGCGCCGACCGCATCGCGGTCATGGCAGCGTTGAACATCACCCACGAAATGCTGCACCGCCAGGAAGAGCGCAACGATGCTCCGGCAGGCGGCACCACCCGCGAACAGGTGCGCGACCTGCTGGAACGGGTCGACCAGGCACTGTCCGACGACGCGGATACCAAAATCGGCTGAGATTGGTATACTGGCGCCACTCCCTGGGGGATGCGCCAGTCGGTTATGTCCCTGAGCCGATACGCACAACCACGGGGGTTGCACGCTGGGGCCGGTGTGCATGTCCGCCCGACGGAAAGCCTTAACGCCCCCTGCAATCTCCACCTTGAACTTTCGGGTTCAAGGGCTACACCGATAGCGGTCTTATCGGGGAGCCTGAATTATCTTGCCCGCCCCTTTCGGCGGGCAATTCGTATTGGCCGACCACGTCGGCCAGCACCTGGGATCGCCCGTGCCATGACCGACACCGCGCAGCTCACCCGCCCCCAGCTCCGTCGCCTGCTCCGCAATGCCCGCCGCGCCCTTACCCCTGCTCAGCAACGCCAGGCCGCCCTTGGCCTTTACCGCCAGCTGGCGCAGCACCCGCTGTTCCGACGCGCCCGGCACATTGCCCTGTACTTGCCCAACGATGGCGAAATCGACCCTTACCTGCTGCTGCGCGAGGCCCAGCGCCGCGGCAAGCGCACCTACCTGCCGGTGCTGCACGCCTGGCCGCGCACGCGCATGGTGTTCCAGCGCTTCGAGCAAGGCGAGAAGCTCAAGCCCAACCGCTTTCGCATTCCCGAGCCGGTCACCGAGCGCAAGCGCCAGCGCCCGATCTGGTCGCTGGACCTGATCCTGCTACCGTTGGTCGGTTTCGACGAAGTGGGCGGTCGCCTGGGAATGGGCGGTGGTTTCTATGATCGCAGCCTGGCCTACCAGGCGCGTCGCCAGACCTGGAAAAAGCCGTTGCTGTTGGGGCTGGCACATGAATGCCAGAAGGTCGAGCGGCTGGCTCAGGCCAGTTGGGATGTACCGCTGCAGGGGACGGTCTCGGACCGTGGCTGGTACCTGGCGCCGCGTTGAGCGGCGCCAGCGGGGGCATCAACGTTTCGGCTGGCTGGCGTCGACCGGCATCTGATAGGCGTTGTCCAGCTTGCGCTCCCAGATCCCTTGCGCATAACCGGTAGTGACCACACCCAGGCCGAAAATGAACACCAAGACCCACAGCAGATCCGGCTTGTTACGTTGATTCATCGAAGATTGCCCCCCAGGCAAACTGTTCACGCTCGGCAACTTTCTGGGTATTGCCGGAGCATCGCGCTTTAAACGGGGCGCATTTTCCGACAACCTGCGTCTGCACGCAAACCTTGACGCCAACCGGCTGTCGGTTTCGTGCAACAGGTTATTTCAAACCTTTTCAGGAGCAGCACCCCATGGCCTACTGGCTGATGAAATCCGAGCCCGACGAGCTCTCCATTGAAGCCCTCGGCCGGCTCGGCGAAGCGCGCTGGGACGGCGTGCGCAACTATCAGGCACGCAATTTCCTGCGGGCCATGAGCGTTGGCGACGAGTTCTTCTTCTACCACTCCAGCTGTCCGCAGCCGGGCATCGCCGGCATTGCCAGGATCACCCGCGCAGCCTACCCGGACCCAACCGCGCTGGACCCGCAGAGCCCCTACTACGATGCCAAGGCCACGGCCGACAAGAACCCTTGGAGCGCGGTCGATGTGGCCCATGTGCAAACCCTGCCACGGGTGCTGGAGCTGGGCTGGCTGAAACAGCAGACAAGCCTGGCCGAACTGCCGCTGGTGCAGAAGGGCAGCCGCCTGTCGGTAATGCCCGTGACGCCAGAGCAATGGGCGGTGATTGTCGCTTTGCGTTGAAACTGCGGCTAAGGTCAGATCTTGCTGACCGGGGCGGTCCCCTGTAGGAGCGGCCTTGTGTCGCGATGGGGCGCACAGCGGCCCCGGGATATCAGCGTCACCCCATGAATTGCCGGGGCTGCTTTGCAGCCCTTTCGCGACACAAGGCCGCTCCTACAGGGACTGTGGGGGCCTTTGATTGATATCAACACATCGCTCATGGCTGCACGCCATGATGCAGTGTGCATGACCGCAAGGATGCAGACCGATGAACCGATACGCCCCCAGGATCTTCGCCACCGCGCTGATCGCCCTACTCGCAACAGCCGGTGGGCTGGGGTACTGGAAGTCGCTCCACGACCAGTTGCCCGAAGGCCTGAGCATGGGCAACGGCCGCCTGGAAGCCACCGAAGTGCAGATCGCCAGCAAAATCCCCGGCCGCCTGGCCGAAGTGCTGGTCGACGAAGGTGACAAGGTAACTCGCGGCCAGCTGCTGGCGCGCATCGACACCCGTACCATGGAAGCCCAGCGCAGCCAGGCCGAAGCCGAAGTGCTGCGCGCCCGGGAAAACTACGCCGCCGCCCAGGCCAGTGTGCAGCTGCGCCAAAGCGAACTGCTGCTGGCCAGCCAGGAGCTCAAGCGCGTTCGCGAGATCTTCCAGCGCAAATACGCCAGCCAGCAGTTGCTCGACCAACAGCAGGCGCGCTTCGACACGGCCAACGCCGCCGTAGTCGCCGCCCGCGCCCAACTGGCGGCGATCAAGGCCGCCATCGGCGCCGCCGAGGCCCAGGTAGCGCAGCTCACCAGCGAAATCGACGACAGCAGTCTGCGCGCACCGATCAACGGCATCATCCAGCTGCGTCTGGCCGAGCCCGGTGAAGTGCTGGGTGCCGGCGGCCGCGTGCTGATGTTGATCGACCCCAGCGACCAGTACATGAACCTTTACCTGCCCGCCTCCACCAGCGGCCGGCTGACCGTCGGCGACCAGGCACGGATCGTGCTCGACGCCCTGCCCGAGCGGGCGCTGCCGGCGAAGGTTGCCTTTGTCGCGGCCAAGGCCCAGTTCACCCCCAAGCAGGTGGAAACCCGCGACGAGCGGCAGAAGCTGGTGTTCCGGGTCAAGTTGCGCCTGACCGACCCGGGCGCCGTGCCGCAGGCCAAGCCGGGCATGCCAGGCGCCGGCTACGTACGCACGGCTGAGGTGGACTGGCCGGCCAACCTGCAATGAACGCCCCGGCACTGCTGGCCGAGGGTATCAGCCATCGCTACGGCGACCTGGTCGCCTTGCACCCCCTCGGGTTCAGCCTGCCGGCGGGCACCCGCTGCGCGCTGATCGGCCCTGACGGGGCTGGCAAATCGACCCTGCTGGGGCTGATCGCCGGCGTCAAGCGCCTGCAACAGGGCGAACTGCAGGTGCTGGGTGGCTCGATCCGCCAGCGGCGCCATCGCGCGGCGCTGTACCCGAAAGTGGCGTTCATGCCGCAGGGGCTGGGCAACAACCTGTATCCGGAGCTGTCGATCAGCGAGAACATCCGCTTTTTCGCCACCCTGTTCGGCCTCGGCCGTCGCGAATGCGAACAGCGCATGGCCAACCTGCTACAGGCCACCGACCTGCAGCGCTTTGCCGAGCGCCCGGCGGGCAAACTGTCGGGCGGCATGAAGCAGAAGCTTGGCCTATGCTGCGCGCTGATCCACGAGCCGGACCTGCTGATCCTCGACGAGCCGACCACCGGCGTCGACCCACTGTCGCGGCGGCGCTTCTGGGAGCTGGTCGAACAGGTACGCGCACAGCGCCCGCAACTGACCCTGCTGGTGGCCACCGCCTACATGGAAGAGGCTGAACAGTTCGAGCATTGCCTGATGCTCGATGGCGGCCGTCTGCTGGCCGCCGGCCCCAGCCATGAACTGGGCGCAGTCACCCCCAGTGGCAAGCTGGACGACGCCTTCACCCACTACCAGGGCGCGGGCAAGGCACAACACCCTCCGCTCATCATCCCGCCGCGCCCGGCCGCTGACAGCCCGGTCGCCATCGAGGCCCACGACCTGACCCTGCGCTTTGGCGATTTCACTGCTGTGAACAAGGTCAGCTTCGCCATTGGCCGCGGCGAGATTTTCGGCTTCCTGGGCTCCAACGGCTGCGGCAAGACCACCACCATGAAAGTGCTTACCGGGCTGATGCCGGCCAGCGAAGGCAGCGCCAGCCTGCTCGGCCGCCCGGTGGATGCCAGTGACCTGGCCACGCGCAAACGGGTCGGTTTCATGTCGCAGAGTTTTTCGTTGTATGGCGAGCTGAGCACCCGGCAGAACCTCACTCTGCATACACGCCTGTTCGACCTGCCCAAGGCCGAGAGCGCCCAGCGCATCGACGAGCTGATCGAGCGCTTCGACCTGGTTGCCATCGCCGACCAGCCATCCGGTGCCCTGCCCCTCGGCCTGCGTCAGCGCCTGTCACTGGCGGTAGCGGTGCTGCACCGCCCGGAAGTGCTGATCCTCGACGAACCCACCTCCGGCGTCGACCCGGCTGCCCGTGACGACTTCTGGCGCCTGCTGGTGGAGCTTTCACGCGAGCAGGGCGTGACCATTTTCCTTTCTACCCACTTCATGAACGAAGCCCAGCGCTGCGACCGTATCTCGCTGATGCATGCAGGCCGGGTACTGGCCTGCGACACGCCGGATGCCCTGCAACGCCACTACCAGGGCAACACTCTGGAAGACGCGTTCGTGCGCTGCCTGGAACAGGCTCAGGAACTAGCGCCGCAAGCCACCGACAACACCGTGCTGGAGCAGACCGCCACGCCTGCGCCGCCGCTGCGCCAGGGCTTCAGCCTGCGTCGCCTGCTGGCGGTGGCCAGCCGTGAGGGCAAGGAGCTGCTGCGCGACAAGGTGCGCCTGGCCTTCGCCCTGCTGGGGGCGATGTTCATGATGGTGATCTTCGGCTATGGCATTTCACTGGATGTGGAAAACCTCGCCTTCGCCGTACACGACCAGGACCAGAGCCCGCAAAGCCGGGCCTACCTCGAAGCCTTCCGTGGTTCACGCTATTTCGCCGAACAGGCGCCCATCCGCGACACCCGCGAAATGCACCAGCGCCTGCAGCGCTCGGAAATCAAACTGGCACTGGAAATTCCACCCGGCTTCGGCCGCGACCTCTACGCCGGGCGTCAACCGGTGGTGGCCGCCTGGCTCGATGGCGGTATGCCGTTCCGCGCCGAAACCAGCCGCAATTACGTGGAAGCCGTGCACCAGGCCAATCTCGAGCAACTAGCCAAAGCCAGCCCACAGCCGCAGCCGCGCCAGGACCTGGTGCGCCTGGAAACCCGTTTTCGCTACAACCAGGATGTGGTCAGCGTGAACGCCATCGGCCCTGGGGTAATGGCGCTGATCCTGGCCTTCATCCCGGCCATGCTCACCGCGCTAGGTATCGTCCGCGAGAAAGAGCTCGGCTCCATCACCAACTTCTACGCCACACCCCTCACCCGCCTGGAGTTTCTGCTCGGCAAGCAGATGCCCTATCTGGCCGTGAGCCTGGTCAACCTGGCGCTGCTGGTGGCGATGAACCGCTGGCTGTTCGCCGTGCCGCTCAAGGGCAGCGTGCTGGCCCTGGCCTGTGGCGGCGTCGCCTACCTGCTGGCTACCACCAGCCTGGGCCTGTTGATCTCGGCCTTCACCCGCACACAGATCGCCGCCATCCTGGGCACCATGATCATCACCAGCTTGCCGACCATCCAGTTTTCCGGGCTGATCGTGCCACGCTCGTCGCTGGATGGCGCGGCGGCGGTGATGGGCCAACTGTTCCCGGCGGGCTACTTCCTCGATATCGCGGTCGGCACCTTCACCAAGGCGCTGGGACTGCGCGAGCTGTGGCCGCAGTGCCTGATCCTGCTCAGCTTTTTTGCCGTGTTCACCGGCCTGAGCCTGGCCATGCTGAAGAAGCAGGAGGCCTGATATGTCACGCCTGAACCACACCCTGCGTCTTGGCCTGAAAGAGCTGACCAGCCTGCGCCATGACAGCGTGCTACTGCTGTTCCTGCTGTATGCCTTCAGCGTGGCCATCTACATGCCGGCAGCCGGCTCGGTGATCGGCGTGCACAACGCCAGTGTCGCGATGGTGGACGAAGACCACAGCCTGCTATCGCGCAAGCTTGGTGAAGCCCTGCAACCACCCGAGTTCCAGCCCGCCGTGCCACTGGCCCCGCAGCGTCTGGACCAGGCCATGGACAGCGGCCAGTACACCTTCGTGATCAACGTGCCGGTGAACTTCCAGAGCGACCTGCTGGCCGGGCGCTCGCCGGAACTGCAGATCTATGTCGACGCCACGGCCATGAGCCAGGCGTTCATGGGTGCCGGCTACATCGGCCGCATCTTCGAACGCGAGTTGCTCGACTACAGCCAGCGCAGCAACACACAGAGCCCGGTGATAATAAACGCCAAGGCTCTGTTCAACCCCAACCTGGAGGGCGGCTGGTTCCTGGCGGTGATCCAGATCGTCAACAACATCACCATCCTGGCGATCATACTCACCGGCACCGCGTTGCTGCGCGAGCGCGAGCACGGCACCCTCGACCACCTGCTGGTGCTACCGCTGACCGCGCTGGAAATCATGCTGGCGAAGATTGCCAGCAACGCGCTGGTAGTGGTGATCTGTACCTGGATTTCGCTGGTGGTGGTGGTCAAGGGCGCGCTTGGCGTGCCGCTGTCCGGTTCGATGGGCCTGTTCCTGGCCGTGACGGCGCTCTACCTGTTCGCCAGTACCGCACTGGGCATCTTCCTCGCCACCCTGGCGCGCTCGACGCCACAATTCGGCCTGCTGGCGATCCCGGTGATCATCCCGATGCTGTTGCTTTCCGGCGGCAGCACACCGCTGGACAGCATGCCGCAGTGGCTGCAGTGGGTGATGCAGGGGTCGCCGTCGACGCACTTTGTCAGCCTTGGCGCCGCAATTCTGTTTCGTGATGCCGGTTGGACGGTGGTGTGGCCGGACATCCTGGCGCTGGCCGTGATCGGGCTGGTGTTCTTCGGCGTGGCGCTGGCGCGGTTTCGCCGAAGCCTGGCGTCCTGATCCAAATTGGTATCTAGCACAAAGACAAAGGGCGCCTTTCGGCGCCCTACTCACAGACAGGTCGGCTTGTCATCGCCGTACACCTGCCCGGCTCTGTAATTGCTGGTTGAACCAGGATCCGCAGAGTCTTGCAAGCCCCTTACGGGAACGGGCCCATTATCACGCATCGAGCGTTACATTGCCAACAGACTGCACTGTTGCTGGATGTGAGAAACCCAGCGTAAAACCAACAGCAGCCCTCACGGCGGCGAAGTGCTCCGGCCGCATTGTAAAGGTCATGTATTCCCGACCACCGCCCTGGCGCGATCTGATCCGACATCTGTCCAGTCTGGAGGTAGCTACCGTGTAGATCATGTCGCACTTGGCCCAGCATGTCGGGGCCGGGCCAGGCAGATAACTCGGCAGCACAACGTGATGCCTTGTCAGTTGATCCGGTGCGGTGGTGCTCAGTGGGATTATCGTCACCAACTGACGGTTTTGACTGTGCTTGCGAAGAACGACAACGGGGCGCACCTTGATCATTTCAGGCACTTGAAAGCCTGAAAAGTCGCACATCAGTACAGTCGCCTCTTTCGGCTGGTACTTCAAAGGCATTGCCAACACTCTCAAGCAACTGAAGACAAGGCACAATTTAGCTCGGCCTTGGCTTCAGAAACCGAAAACTGGCGGGCTTACAGGAAAGACGGAAAAGTCCTACAACCGTGGTAAGCCTGACTTCAATCCAGCTCACCAGCAATCGACCTCACAATGCTTCAGATCACTGCACGATCAGGTTGTTGAATAGCAGGTCTTCAACGATCGGCTTGCCTTCTTCGGCTTCCATCACCTGCTGCACCTGTTTCAGCGCTTCCTGGCGAAGATGCTCCTTGGCCTCGACGTTGCTCATGCTGTCCACCGACTGTTGGGTGAACAGCGCCACCAGCTGGTTGCGGATCAGCGGCTCGTGGTGCTTCACCGCCTTGGCGGCTTCGTCGCCGGTCACGCGCAGGGCCACGTCGGCCTTGTACACGCGCAGCCGCGGGCTACCGTCGAGGGCGTAGTTGCCCACAAAGGGCGGACTCAGGCTGATGTAGGCGACTTTCGGCGCCCCTTCCTTGGCTTCCTCGCCCATGGCCGCAGCCGGCAGCAGCAGCGCCAGCACCATCAAGATCCACGCTTTCAAGAATTCGCTCCTCAATACAGTTGGTGCCAGCTTACCCAGCATGCCGCTCAAACCCAAGCCCGTGCTTGTGCCGCCACTTATGCCTGCACATCAGGGCGCCCCATGCTCGTTGACCGGGCAGGCGGCCCTCCTACACTTATCGGCCACGACCCGCAAAGGAATAGCCCCGATGAAAGCTGTGTTGTGCAAAACCCTGGGCCCGGCGCGCGACCTGGTGCTGGAAGAGGTAGCCAGCCCGGTGCCGAAGAAAAACGAGATCCTGCTGGATGTGCAGGCCGCAGGGGTCAACTTCCCCGACACCCTGATCATCGAAGGCAAGTACCAGTTCCAGCCACCGTTGCCGTTCTCCCCCGGCGGCGAGGCAGCGGGCGTGGTGGCCGCAGTCGGGGAAAAGGCCGGCGCGTTCAAGGTCGGTGACCGGGTCATGGCGCTGACCGGCTGGGGTGCATTCGCCGAGCAGGTGGCGGTGCCGTTCTACAATGTGTTGCCGATCCCGGCGAGCATGGACTTCACCACTGCCGCGGCATTCGGCATGACATACGGAACCTCCATGCACGCCCTGCGCCAGCGCGGCCAGTTGCAGGCGGGCGAGACGCTGTTGGTGCTGGGTGCGTCCGGCGGGGTCGGCCTGGCGGCGGTGGAGATCGGCAAGGCCATGGGCGCGCGGGTGATCGCGGCCGCCAGCAGTGCGGAAAAACTGGCCGTGGCCAAGGCAGCCGGCGCGGATGAACTGATCGACTACAGCCAGGCCAGCCTGCGTGACGAGATCAAGCGCCTGACCGGTGGCCAGGGCGTAGACGTGATCTACGACCCGGTGGGTGGCGAGTTGTTCGAGCAGGCCGTGCGCGGGCTGGCCTGGAATGGCCGGTTGCTGGTGGTGGGCTTTGCCAGCGGGACCATCCCGCAGCTGGCGGCCAACCTGGTGTTGCTCAAGGGTGCGGCGGTGCTCGGGGTATTCTGGGGGGCGTTTGCCCAGCGTCAGCCGGAGGACAATGCGGCCAACTTCCGGCAGCTGTTTGCATGGCATGCCGAAGGCAAGTTGAAGCCGCTGGTGTCGCAGACTTATCCACTGGCTGAGGCAGGGGCTGCCATTGAAAAGTTGGGGCAGCGTCAGGCTGTGGGTAAGTTGGTGGTGCTGGCCAGGTAAGGATTGAGAAATCTGTTGCCTGTCAGGGCCCTATCGCCGGCAAGCCGGCTCCCACAGGATCTCCACAGTGTCCAAGGCCAGTGGAGTACCTGTGGGAGCGGGCGTGCCCGCGAAGAGGCTGGTGCAGGCCAATCAGACTTCGCGCAGGTTATGGCAGCGCCTGAACCGCGCCTCCAGGTTGCGATCGGGCATCTGGTGGCTGCGCAGGGCATTCAAGGTCTGTTCGACATAATCACGCGTAGTGCCATAGCGCCCCTTGGCACTGGCCAGGATCTGGCTTAGCAGGGTGTCCGGCAGGTTCCCGGCATAGCACGGCAAATGCCGCTCCAGCACGAAACCCAGGGCCTGCACCTTGCTGCCATCACCCAACCGGCAGCTGAGCCAGTGCGGCCGGTACGCCGGGTACGGCATCTCGCGCTGCCACAAGGCCATCAGCGAATCGTCCAGGCTGCTGTCATCCAGCCGGTAGGCAAAACCGCTGCAGGAGCCACCACGGTCCAGGCCGAACACCAGGCCAGGGGTTTCCGGGGTGCCACGGTGCTCATGCGACCACAGGTACAAGCCACGGTGGTAACCATGCACCCGCGCGCGCTGGCGCTCCACCGAGTTGCACTCCGGTCGCCAGATCAACGAACCATAGGCGAACAGCCACACCGGCCCACCCTGATGGCGAGACATGGTTGTCTTCATGGAATTGAACAACTGTTCGCGAGTATGTTGCTGACCGAAGTCGAGTGTCGGTGGATATGAAACTTCCCAGGACATACTTTCAAGTGCCGACATAAGCTGCCGCCATTATCCCTGTGAACTACGGATGTAGCGAGATTCGATTACGATGCGCCCCCAGCCTCTGTACCAAGGGCGCTTGCAGTAACCATAGGACAGAAGTGCAGGAATACTCAAGCCCTCGCGCCAGAGTTTCATCCTCGCTCCCGACGACTGGAAAGTACTGTTTCAGCAACTGTGAAAGTTATTAGCCAAGGCGGTAACAATTACCGCCTTATACCAATACTTTCAAACTCCAGTTATTAGCCGCGCGGTGCGTAGGCAAACACATCGGCACGCATGCGATGCGCATCCATGCCGGCTTCGACCAAGGCGTCGAGCGTGGCATAGATCATGTTCGGCGAGCCGCTGGCATATACATGCACGCTGTTGAGATCGGCGATGTCTTCGCAGACCGCCTCATGCAGCATGCCGCAACGGCCTTCCCAACCGCACAGGTCGCTGACCACCTGGTGCAGGAACAGGTTGGGCAGGCGCTGCCACTCGTCCCAGTGCTCGATCTGGTAGAAGTCCTCGGGCCGACGCACGCCCCAGTACAGGTGCACCGGGTGCTTGAAACCCTGTGCCCGGCAATGCTCGACCAGGCTGTGCATCTGACCCATGCCGGTGCCAGCAGCGATTAGCACCAGCGGCCCATCGGGCAACTCGGCCAGGTGGGTGTCACCGAACGGCATTTCAATGCGCGCCAGGCCGTCGCGCTTGAGCTGCTCGATAAGTTGCAGCGCACTGGGCTCGCGCGCCAGCACATGCAGCTCCAGCTCGCGTCCGGCATGGGGTGCGGAAGCCAGCGAAAACGCCGCCTGCTTGCCGCCTTCGCGCTCGATCATCAGGTACTGCCCCGCGTGATAGCGCGGCGGCCTGCCAGCCGGCGCGCGCAACCGCACGCGCCAGACGTCGCCACCGACCTCGACGCACTCACTGACACTGCACGCCAGTTTGCGCACCGGCAGCTCGCCAAGGGCGAGCACACCATCCCAGAGCAACACGCAGTCCTCCAGCGGTTCGGCAATACAGGTGAACAGCTCGCCATGGTCGCGGACTTCGCCGTCCTGGCGTACCCGGCCTTCGACCAACAACGCGGCGCAGACATGGCAATTGCCATTGCGGCAGCTGTTCGGGCAGTCATAGCCCAGCCGCCGCGCTCCATCCAGGATCCGTTCCCCGGGTTCGAGCGCCAGCACCGCCCCGGACGGCTGCAACGTTACCTGCATCAATCTATTCCCAACTGATCCCACAGCTCATCGATACGGCGGGTGACGGCTTCGTCCTTGACGATGACCCGTCCCCATTCGCGTGTAGTCTCGCCCGGCCACTTGTGCGTGGCATCCAGGCCCATCTTCGACCCCAGCCCGGATACCGGTGACGCGAAGTCCAGGTAGTCGATCGGGGTGTTGTCGATCATCACCGTATCACGCTTGGGGTCCATGCGTGTGGTGATGGCCCAGATCACGTCATTCCAGTCACGGGCATTGATATCGTCATCGGTGACAATAACGAACTTGGTGTACATGAACTGTCGCAGGAACGACCACACACCCAGCATCACGCGCTTGGCGTGGCCCGGGTACTGCTTCTTCATGGTCACCACCGCCATGCGATACGAGCAGCCTTCCGGTGGCAGATAGAAATCGACGATTTCCGGGAACTGCTTCTGCAGGATCGGCACAAACACTTCGTTCAGCGCCACGCCGAGGATCGCCGGCTCATCTGGCGGCCGGCCGGTGTAGGTGCTGTGGTAGATCGGTTTCTGCCGATGGGTGATGCGCTCCACGGTGAACACCGGGAAGCTGTCCACTTCGTTGTAGTAGCCGGTGTGGTCGCCATACGGGCCTTCCGGGGCCATTTCGCCCGGGTGGATCACGCCTTCCAGGATGATTTCGGCGGTGGCCGGTACCTGCAGGTTGCTGCCCCGGCACTTGACCAGTTCGGTGCGGTTGCCACGCAGCAGGCCGGCGAAGGCATACTCGGAGAGGGTGTCCGGCACCGGGGTCACGGCGCCGAGGATGGTGGCCGGGTCGGCGCCCAGGGCCACGGCGACCGGGAACGGCTGGCCAGGGTTCTTCTCACACCATTCGCGGTAGTCCAGGGCGCCGCCACGGTGGCTGAGCCAGCGCATGATGACCTTGTTGCGGCCGATAACCTGCTGGCGGTAGATGCCCAGGTTCTGACGGTCCTTGTTCGGGCCGCGGGTGACGGTAAGGCCCCAGGTGATCAGCGGTGCCACGTCGCCCGGCCAGCAGTGCTGGATTGGCAGAGCGCCGAGGTCGACGTCATCGCCCTCGATGACCACTTCCTGACACACCGCGTCCTTGACCACTTTCGGCGCCATCGACACGACTTTCTTGAAGATCGGAAGCTTGGACCAGGCATCCTTCAGACCCTTCGGCGGCTCGGGCTCCTTGAGGAAGGCCAGCAGCTTGCCGATTTCCCGCAGTTCATCGACCGACTCGGCGCCCATGCCCATGGCCACACGTTCCGGGGTGCCGAACAGGTTGCCCAGCACCGGGATGTCGAAGCCGGTGGGCTTTTCGAACAGCAATGCAGGGCCCTTGGCACGCAAGGTGCGGTCGCAGACCTCGGTCATTTCCAGGACGGGGGAGATCGGAACCTGGATGCGCTTGAGCTCGCCGCGCTGTTCCAGGCCACGGATGAAGTCGCGCAAGTCGCGATACTGCATGCAGAAGCCTCATGTTGGCCGTATCGGTCGGGGGTGCAGAGTGTAGCGCCGTTCAGTACCCAATGGCCAAAAATGACTTGGGGCCGCTTCGCGCCCCATCGCCGGCAAGCCAGCTCCCACAGAGTCCGCACAAGCTT
The DNA here is from genome assembly GCF_013305685.1 of Pseudomonas sp. 13159349. Classification (NCBI taxonomy): domain Bacteria; kingdom Pseudomonadati; phylum Pseudomonadota; class Gammaproteobacteria; order Pseudomonadales; family Pseudomonadaceae; genus Pseudomonas; species Pseudomonas sp. 13159349. The sequence continues at coordinate 5,753,347 of NZ_CP045553.1, forward strand.
CAAGAGCTGTACAGTACCTGTGGGAGCTGGCTTGCCGGCGATGGGCTGCGAAGCAGCCCCAATCAAATCCGGCCTGAAACGCTTACTTGCGCTTCATCGACAGGAAGAACTCGTCGTTGGTCTTGGTCTGCTTGAGCTTGTCGACCAGGAACTCAATGGCGGCGATTTCGTCCATCGGGTGCAGCAACTTGCGCAGGATCCACATGCGCTGCAGCTCGTCGTCGGCAGTCAGCAGCTCTTCGCGGCGGGTACCGGAGCGGTTGATGTTGATGGCCGGGAACACGCGCTTCTCGGCGATGCGGCGGTCCAGAGGCAGCTCCATGTTGCCGGTGCCCTTGAACTCTTCGTAGATCACTTCGTCCATCTTCGAGCCGGTTTCGACCAGCGCGGTAGCGATGATGGTCAGCGAACCGCCTTCCTCGATGTTACGCGCTGCGCCGAAGAAGCGCTTCGGCTTCTCCAGGGCGTGGGCGTCGACACCACCGGTCAGTACCTTGCCGGAGCTCGGGATCACGGTGTTGTAGGCACGCGCCAGGCGGGTGATCGAGTCCAGCAGGATGACCACGTCCTTCTTGTGCTCGACCAGGCGCTTGGCCTTCTCGATTACCATTTCGGCAACCTGCACGTGGCGGGTTGGCGGCTCGTCGAAGGTGGAGGCAACCACTTCGCCGCGCACGGTGCGCTGCATTTCGGTCACTTCTTCCGGGCGCTCGTCGATCAGCAGGACGATCAAGTGGCACTCGGGGTTGTTACGGGTGATGTTGGCCGCGATGTTCTGCAGCATGATCGTCTTGCCCGCTTTCGGCGGAGCAACGATCAGGCCACGCTGGCCTTTGCCGATCGGGGCGCACAGGTCGATGACGCGGCCGGTCAGGTCTTCGGTGGAGCCGTTACCGGCTTCCATCTTCAGGCGCTTGTTCGGGAACAGCGGCGTCAGGTTTTCGAACAGGATCTTGTTCTTCGCGTTTTCCGGGCGGTCGAAGTTGATGGTGTCGACCTTCAGCAGGGCGAAGTAACGCTCCCCTTCCTTCGGCGGGCGGATCTTGCCGACGATGGTGTCGCCGGTACGCAGGTTGAAGCGGCGGATCTGGCTGGGCGAGACGTAGATATCGTCAGGGCCGGCCAGGTAGGACGCATCAGCCGAACGCAGGAAACCGAAACCATCCTGGAGAATCTCCAGCACGCCGTCACCCGAGATCTCTTCGCCGCTTTTCGCGTGCTTCTTCAGCAGGGCGAAAATCACGTCCTGTTTGCGCGAACGGGCCATGTTTTCGATGCCCATCTGTTCGGCCATTTCCAAAAGATCGGTAATCGGCTTTTGCTTGAGTTCAGTCAGGTTCATAAGGGGAATGACGTAATCATGTAAGAAGGGAGAATTAAGCTTCTGGCTTAATGAGGCCGCGCCGCTAGATGGCGACAAGATCGCGTACTGATTCGAATTAGGGATGCTTCGGCGACGGCGTGTAGAGGGCACTGGAGAAGCAGTGCGAGGCCGAATGTAACACTTGCTTTTTTCTGCGTCTAGTGGTTTTGCCCTGCCATTTTCAGCTGCAACACACCTGCCCGTAGGAGCAGCCTTGTGCTGCGAAGAGGCCATCAACCGCAGCGACAACGTCAGCCTTACCGGCCCTTTCGCAGCACAAGGCTGCTCCTACATGGGCAAGACTGCCTTTGCAGAGGCAAAAAAAACCCCGCATCTGCGGGGCTTTTTTACATCACAGGTGGGCGTCGAGGAACGCGGCCAGCTGCGATTTGGACAGGGCGCCGACCTTGGTGGCTTCGACGTTGCCGTTCTTGAACAGCATCAGCGTCGGGATACCACGCACGCCGTGCTTGGCCGGGGTTTCCTGGTTCTCGTCGATGTTCAGCTTGGCGACGGTCAGCTTGCCCTCGTAGGTGGCAGCGATGTCGTCCAGAACCGGAGCGATCATCTTGCATGGGCCGCACCATTCAGCCCAGTAGTCGACCAGCACCGGGCCTTGAGCCTGCAGTACGTCGGCTTCGAAGCTGGCGTCGGTGACGTGTTTGATTTTGTCGCTCATGGAAATCTCCAAGGTCGTAAGCAATAAAAAACGTTGCCCATCATAGCCGCACCCGTCTCCTACAGGAAGCCGCGGACGATTGAGTGTAACTATAGTTGTGCAAGACGCCACGAATCGAAACTGTCATGCAAACGTCATAGCATCGAATGGCACATTGCCTTGCATCAAGGCCAGCTCAACGGCTGTGTGCCACGCGTTGGCGACAGCCTGCTATCGTGGCACGATTGCCGGGTTAACGACCGAGAACAACCAGATCATGCCGCATACCATCGCGAAGAACTTGTCCCTGATCGCCGCCATCGACCTTGGCTCCAACAGCTTCCACATGGTCGTGGCCAAGGCCCACCATACCGAAATCCGCATTCTCGAGCGGCTCGGCGAGAAGGTTCAACTGGCCGCCGGCATCGACGAAGAACGCATGCTCAGCGAAGAGGCAATGGAACGAGGCCTGGATTGCCTCAAGCGCTTTTCCCAACTGATCAACGGCATGCCGGCAGGCTCCGTGCGCATCGTCGGTACCAACGCCTTGCGCGAAGCGCGCAACCGCAACGAATTCATCCAGCGCGCCGAAGCCATCCTTGGCCACCCGGTCGAGGTGATCTCCGGCCGTGAAGAAGCGCGCCTGATCTACCTGGGCGTGTCGCACACCCTGGCCGACACCCCCGGCAAGCGCCTGGTGGCCGATATCGGCGGCGGCAGTACCGAGTTCATCATCGGCCAGCGCTTCGAGCCGCTGCTGCGCGAAAGCCTTCAGATGGGCTGTGTAAGCTTCACCCAGCGCTACTTCCGCGACGGCAAGATAACCCCGGCCCGCTACGCCCAGGCCTACACCGCCGCGCGCCTGGAGCTGATGAGCATCGAGAATGCCCTGCACCGCCTGACCTGGGACGAGGCCATCGGCTCGTCCGGTACCATTCGTGCCATCGGCGCCGCCATCAAGGCAGGCGGCCTGGGCAATGGCGAGGTCAACGCCGAAGGGCTGGCCTGGGTCAAACGCAAGCTGTTCAAGCTGGGAGAGGTCGACAAGATCGACTTCGAAGGCGTCAAGCCGGACCGCCGCACCATCTTCCCGGCGGGCCTGGCGATTCTCGAAGCGATCTTCGATGCCCTGGAACTGCAGCGCATGGACCACTGCGACGGCGCCCTGCGCGAAGGCGTGCTGTTCGACCTGCTGGGCCGCCACCACCACGAAGACGTGCGCGAACGCACCCTGAACTCGCTGATGGAGCGCTACCACGTGGATCAGGGCCAGGCCGCGCGCGTCGAGCGCAAGGCATTGCACGCCTTCGACCAGGTGGCCGACGCGTGGGACCTCAAAGACGGGAACTGGCGCGATCTACTGGGCTGGGCGGCGAAAGTGCACGAAATCGGCCTGGATATCGCCCACTACCATTACCACAAGCACGGCGCCTACCTGATCGAGCACTCCGACCTGTCGGGCTTCTCCCGCGAGGACCAGCAGATGATGGCCTTGCTGGTACGCGGCCATCGCCGCAACATCCCAAAGGACAAGATCGCCGAACTGGGCGAGGAAGGAGTCAAGCTGCTGCGCCTGTGCGTGCTGCTGCGCTTCGCCATCCTGTTCCACCACATCCGTGGCAATCAGCAGATGCCGAAGGTCGAGCTCAAGGCTGCCGACAGCAGCCTCGATGTCGCCTTCCCGGAGGGCTGGCTGGAACAGAACCAGCTGACCCAGGCCGACTTCGCCAACGAGGCGGAGTGGCTGGCCCGGGTCGGCTTCGTCCTCAGCGTACGTTGAGGACCGGGTTGCTCAGGCGCTCCAGCAGGGTCGCCTGGGCACTGCGCGGGTTCTGGTTGCCGGTCGGCGTGCTGCGCACATAGCGCCCGTCCGGCTGCAGGGTCCAGGCGTGGGTGTTATCGGTCAGGTAGCCTTCCAGCTCCTTCTTCACCCGCAGCAACAGCTTCTTGCCTTCCACCGGGAAGCAGGTTTCGACGCGCTTGTCGAGGTTGCGCTCCATCCAGTCGGCACTGGACAGGTAGATCTGCTCTTCGCCGCCATTGAGGAAGTAGAACACCCGCGTGTGCTCGAGGAAGCGGCCGATGATCGAGCGCACCTGGATGTTGTGCGAAACCCCCGGAATGCCTGGGCGCAGGCAGCACATGCCACGCACCACCAGGTCGATCTTCACGCCCGACTGGCTGGCCTTGTACAGCGCCTTGATGACCTTCGCGTCGGTCAGCGAGTTGAACTTGGCGATGATATGCGCCGGCTTGCCTTCGAGGGCAAACTGGGTTTCCCGCGCGATCATGTCGAGCATGCCCTTCTTCAGGGTGAACGGCGCGTGCAGCAGCTTCTTCATGCGCAGGGTCTTGCCCATGCCGATCAACTGGCTGAACAGCTTGCCGACGTCCTCGGTGAGGGCGTCGTCGGAGGTCAGCAGGCTGTAGTCGGTATACAGGCGGGCGTTGCCGGCGTGGTAGTTACCGGTGCCCAGGTGCGCATAACGCACGATCTCGCCGTGCTCTCGGCGCAGAATCAGCATCATCTTGGCGTGGGTCTTGAAGCCGACCACGCCGTAGATCACCACCGCACCGGCCGCTTGCAGGCGGCTGGCCATCTGCAGGTTGGACTCTTCGTCGAAGCGCGCCCGCAACTCGATCACCGCAGTGACCTCCTTGCCGTTACGCGCCGCGTCCACCAGCGCATCGACGATTTCCGAGTTGGCCCCGGAACGGTACAGGGTCTGGCGCACGGCAAGCACGTGCGGGTCCTTGGCGGCCTGGCGCAGCAGGTCGATCACCGGGGTGAAGGACTCGAACGGGTGCATCAGCAGGATATCCTGCTTGCCGATCACGCTGAATATGTTGTCGGCGTTCTGCAGCAGCTTGGGGATCGCCGGGGTGAACGGCGTGTACTGCAACTCGGGGTGGCTGTCCAGGCCAGTGATGCTGAACAGGCGGGTAAGGTTGACCGGGCCGTTGACCTGGTAAAGCTCGCTTTCGCTGAGGCTGAACTGCTTGAGCAGGTAGTCCGACAGGTGTTTCGGGCAGGTGTCGGCCACCTCCAGGCGAACGGCGTCACCGTAGCGGCGCGAGAACAGCTCGCCGCGCAGCGCGCGGGCCAAGTCATCGACCTCTTCGGAGTCCAGCGCCAGGTCGGCGTTACGGGTCAGGCGGAACTGGTAGCAGCCCTTCACCTTCATGCCCTGGAACAAGTCGTCGGCGTGCGCGTGGATCATCGACGACAGGAACACATAGTTGGCGCCCGGCCCACCCACCTCTTCCGGCACCCGGATGACCCGCGGTAGCAGGCGCGGGGCCGGGATGATCGCCAGGCCCGAATCGCGGCCGAAGGCGTCGACACCCTCGAGCTCGACGATGAAGTTGAGACTCTTGTTCACCAGCAGCGGGAACGGGTGGGTCGGGTCGAGGCCGATCGGGGTGATGATCGGGGCGATTTCGTCGCGGAAGTAGCGGCGCACCCAGGTCTTGAGCTTGGGCGTCCAGTAACGCCGGCGGATGAAGCGGATATGGTGCTTTTCCAGCTCGGGCAGCAGCACGTCGTTGAGGATCGCGTACTGGCGCTCCACTTCGCTGTGCACCAGGTCGCTGATACGCGCCAGCGCCTGGTGCGGCTGCAGGCCGTCGGCACCGGCCTGTTCACGGGCAAAGTTGATCTGCTTCTTCAGGCCGGCGACGCGGATCTCGAAGAATTCGTCGAGGTTGCTGGAGAAGATCAACAGGAACTTGAGGCGTTCGAGCAGCGGGTAGTTCTCGTCCAGCGCCTGCTCCAGCACACGGATATTGAACTGCAGCTGCGAGAGTTCGCGATGAATGTACAGGCTGCTGTCGTCCAGGCCTGGGATGACGATCGCCGGGGCCGGCGCAGGGGCCGGGGCCGCAGTCTCTGCCACCGGTTCGGCAGGCAGGGGCGCTGGCGGCAGGTCTGGCGGGGTCTGCACCATCTCTTCGGGGAGTTCCTGAGCATCCTTGATCGCGACAGGGGTTAGCACTTCATTATTCATCTGGCGTTCCTGAGGACGTTAACGCCCTATCATCTATTGAGCGGCAAGATAAGCGCCCATTATGACGCCTGTGTTACACGCCAGAGCAAGCCGTGGCGCGTGGCTTCTGGCATTCTCCAAGCAGGAATTGTTCATGTCGAGACACATCTGGACACTTTCACGAACGCGCGCGAAGGGGTAGGCTTCGCGTTCATTTCGCCAGCACCTCAGAAAATGCTTCAACAATTCCTGCAGGATTTCGGCTACTTCGCCCTTTTTCTAGGCACCTTCTTCGAAGGCGAGACCATCCTGGTGCTTGCAGGATTCCTTGCGTTCCGCGGTTACATGGACATCAACCTGGTGTGTCTGGTGGCATTTTTCGGCAGTTATGCCGGCGACCAGCTGTGGTACTTCATGGGCCGCCGCCACGGGCGCAGGATCCTGGCGCGCAAGCCACGCTGGCAGGCGATGGGTGACCGGGCGCTGGACCACATCCGTCGCCACCCCGACATCTGGGTACTGAGTTTCCGCTTCGTCTATGGCTTGCGCACGGTCATGCCGGTGGCCATTGGCCTGTCCGGCTACCCGCCACGCCGCTATTTGCTGCTGAACGGTATCGGCGCGGCCATCTGGGCAGTGGCCCTGGGCGCGGCCGCGTATCACTTCGGCGCCATCCTTGAAGGCCTGCTGGGCAACGTGAAGCGCTACGAGCTATGGGTGCTCGGTGGCCTGTTGGCGCTGGGCGGCCTGTTGTGGCTGCGCCGGCGCTTCCGCACGTTGCGCGCGGAGCGCAAGGCGGCGGGCAAAGCCCAGGCCCCAGAGGCTGAGCAGGCTGTAAGCCACGAGGAACAACCAGGTCGGCGGCACGACCACCGCTAGGCCCAGTGCGCCCGCCAGGTAAAGCGCCGGCGCATTTGCCAGCAACCGTACCAACTCCAGGCGTATGGCCCATGGTCGGTTCTCCAGCAGCGCGCCAAGTACGAACAAGCCAAACGCCATCTGCGCCCAGCCAAGTACCAGGGCGGCGATTGGCACGCGCTCGGCCACCTCCATCAGATAGCTGCCTAGCGCCACGTAACCCACGAATTGCGCCGCCACATAGGCCTGCTGCGCACGGCCCAAGGCAACCTCGAACTTGCGAAACAACGCCAGGTCCTGCTTGGCCTGCGGGTAGCGTGCGGCCACATCGGCCGGGCGCCAGCCGGTGGGCATGAACCAGATGCGCAGCTTGTCCCACAGGCTGTCGGTGCGCCGGGCGTCGTGCCAGAGCTGGGCATAGAACTGCAGGTTGGCCCACAGCGGGTTCCAGCTGGCCAGCGGCGTGGTCACCCCGAACACCACCGGCTCGGCTGGGTCCTCCTCTTTGAAGGTGCCGAACAGACGATCCCAGAGAATGAACACGCCGCCGTAATTGCGATCCAAGTAAGCAGGATTTTGCGCATGGTGGACGCGATGGTTGGATGGCGTGATCAACACCCACTCAAGCCAGCCCAGCTTGGGAATGTGCCGGGTATGCACCCAGAACTGGTACAGCAGGTTGAGCGATGCCACCGTGATGAACACCAGCGGCGGCACACCGAGCAACGCCAGCGGCAGGTAGAACAGCCACGAGAAGATGAACCCACTGCTGGTCTGGCGCAGCGCCGTGGTGAGGTTGTACTCCTCGCTCTGATGATGCACCGAATGCGCAGCCCACAGCACGTTGCGCTCGTGGCCAAGACGATGCAGCCAGTAGTAGCAGAAGTCGTACAGGACAAAGGCCAGCAACCACACCCACCAGGCCTGCGGCGGCAGGCGCAGCAACGCCATGTGTTCGAACGCCAGGGCATAGGTCACCAGCCCCACCCCTTTGGTCAGCAACCCGGTACTGGTCGACAGCGCACCGGTGCTGAGGCTGTTGATCGAGTCGGCCAGGGTGAAGTTGCGCTGGCCGCGCACACGGTCGGCCAGCAGTTCGACGGCGATCAGCACGAAGAAGAACGGCACGGCCAGCAGGATCAGGTCCATGGGTACGACCTCAGACGTTATCCGCCAAGATTAGGCCGCGCTTGCAGGAATCCCTATGGCTACATCTGCCAAACTAGAGGACATTTAGCGCCTCGACACTGGAGTAGAAAGCATGACAAAAAAAGTAGCGGTGATTCTTTCCGGCTGTGGCGTTTATGACGGCGCCGAAATCCACGAAAGCGTGATCACCCTGCTGCGCCTCGACCAGCGTGGTGCGCAGGTGCAGTGCTTCGCGCCGAACATTGCGCAGATGCATGTGATCAACCACCTGACCGGCGAGGAAATGCCCGAATCGCGGAATGTGCTGGTGGAGTCGGCGCGCATTGCCCGCGGCGAGGTCAAGGACATCCGCGAGGCCAAGGCCGAAGACTTCGATGCGCTGATCGTGCCGGGCGGTTTCGGGGCGGCGAAGAACCTGTCCAACTTTGCCGTGGAAGGCGCCAACTGCACCGTTAACCCGGATGTGCTGGCCCTGGCCGAAGCCTTTGCCGACGCCTGCAAGCCGGTCGGCCTGATCTGCATCTCGCCGGCGCTGGCGGCGAAGATCTACGGGCCAGGCGTGGTCTGCACTATCGGTACCGACGCTGGCACTGCGGCGGCCGTGCAGAAGATGGGTGGCACTCATGAAGAATGCGATGTGCACGATATTGTCGAGGACACCCAGCGCAAGCTGGTGACCACCCCGGCGTACATGGAGGCCAAGTCGATCAGTGAAGCGGCTGGCGGGATCTACAAGCTGGTGGATCGGGTGCTGGAGCTGACGCACGAATAGGTTCTTGCTGGCACGCGCGGTGTAGGGGCGGCCTTGTGTCGCGATCGGGCCGCGAAGCGGCCCCGGCAATTTATGCGGCGAAGCTGAAAACCTGGGGCCGCGCTGCGGCCCGATCGCGACACAAGGCCGCTCCTACAGGGACCGCGCCTGCCCTCAGGGTTTGGACAACCGGGCGATGATCCGGTCCAGCGCATTGGCAAACGCCTGCTTCTCGCGCTCGCCATAAGGCGCCTGCCCTCCCCCCACCTGGCCCTGCTCGCGCAACTCGGTAAACAAGTTGCGCGCCGCCAGCCGGTCACCCATGTTGCGTTCGTCGAACTCGCGCCCGCGGGGGTCCAGCGCCGCCACGCCCTTTTTCACCAGGCGGTCGGCCAGCGGCACGTCACTGCAGATCACCAACTCACCAGGCACGGCGTGCTCCACCAGGTAATCGTCGGCTGCGTCCATGCCGCTGGGTACCACGATCAGGCGCACGATAGCGAACGCCGGCTTGGCCACAGCCTGGCCCGCCACCATCACTACCTCGAACTTGCGCTTGAGGGCGAACTTGACGATCAGATCCTTGGCTGCCTTGGGGCAGGCGTCGGCATCGATCCACACACGCATCGGAAAACCTCGCAATCAGCTTGAGGCCCCCATCATGCCTCAAGCGCAACGAAAGCTGCAGCAGCCACCCATGGGCGCTGGAAAAATGGCGCCAATATTTCAATTGCCGCTTATCCGACCTCGCCACTCAGGCTACACTCGCCACAGCCCCGCTGGCCTGCCCGAGTGCGCAATGAACCACCCCCACGAAATCCGCCCCGACCTGGACGAAGGCATCGACCGCAAGGTCCTGGCGACATTGCGTGCGCGCTTCCTGCGGCTCAACCAGGGCCGGCTGCAGCGGGCCCTGGAGGGCCTGTCGACGCGCCAGCAACAGGTGCTGACACTGCTGCCGCTGCTGTTTCATGTGAACCACCCGCTGCTGCCAGGCTATGTTTCCGGGAGCACTCCTGCCGGCGTATCGGGCTACGAGCCAGGCGCCGATCTTGTAGTCGAGGCACAGCGTCTTGCCCGCTCGTTCACCTACAAGGCCCGCCATGGCAACCCACCGCGGCCGATCCACGGCCTGTTCCTGATGGGCAGCCTGGGCTCACTGGCCCAAGCCGAGCAAAGCGACATGGACCTGTGGGTTTGCCACGCCCCGGGCCTGGCCGATGAGCTGCTGGACGAACTGCGCCGCAAATGCCAGCTGCTTGAGGCATGGGCGGAAAGCCTGGGTGCCGAGGCGCACTTCTTCCTGATCGACACGCAAGGTTTCGCCCAAGGCCAGCGCGAAGGCCAGCTCGGCTCCGACGATTGCGGCACCACCCAGCACTATCTGCTGCTGGACGAGTTCTACCGCACCACTATCTGGCTGGCCGGGCGCACGCCACTGTGGTGGCTGGTGCCGGTCTACCAGGAACACGATTACCACACCTATACCCAGACCCTGCTGTCCAAGCGTTTCATCCGCAGCCAGGACGCCCTCGATCTCGGCAACCTGGCGCACATCCCGCCCGGCGAGTTCGTCGGCGCCGGCTTGTGGCAGCTGTTCAAAGGCATCGACTCGCCCTACAAGTCGCTGCTCAAGCTGCTGCTGACCGAGGCCTATGCCAGCGAGCACCCCACCGTTCGCTGCCTGAGCCTGGACTACAAGCAGGCAGTGTTCGCCAACCAGCTAGACCTCGACGAGCTGGACCCCTACGTGATGGTGTACCGGCGCATCGAGCGCTACCTGCTGCAGCGTGGCGAACACGCGCGCCTGGAGCTGGTGCGGCGCAGCCTGTACCTGAAGGTGAACAAGAAACTCAGCGACCCGACCCGGGCCAATGGCTGGCAACGCCGGCTGTTGCAGCGCCTGGCCGACGAATGGGGTTGGGACGAGCGCCAGCTGGCCCTGCTGGACAGTCGCAATCAATGGAAGGTGCAGCAGGTTGCCATCGAGCGCCGTGAACTGGTGGCCGAACTGAACCATAGCTACCGATTTCTCAGCCAGTTCGCTCGCACCCAGAACGCCAGCAGCCGCGCCGACCAACGCGATCTCAATGTGCTGGGCCGGCGCCTTTACGCCGCCTTCGAGCGCCGTGCCGGCAAGGTCGAAGTCATCAACCCCGGTATCGCCCCGGACCTGGCCGAAGGCACCCTGACCCTGGTACAAGCGCCTAATCGCAAGGAGCCCGGCAGCCATCACTGGGAGCTGTACACCGGCAACCTGAGCCCCCATGAGGTGGACCATTTCAGCCCGCTCAAGCGCTGCCGCGAGCTGCTCGAGTTGCTGACCTGGGCTTATCGCAACGGGGTGATCGACAGCAGCACGCGCCTGGCGCTGCACCCGGGTGTCAGCGACCTCAGCGAATTCGAGCTGTTCAACCTGATCGGCTGCCTGCAGCAAAGCATTCCCCTGCCCTTGCCGACCGTCAGCGAGGTGCGCTTGTTGCAGCCGAGCGTTGCCGACGAGGTGCTGTTGCTGGTCAACGTCGCCATCGACCCGCTGCGCCACCACCGCGACCTGAACATCCTGATGACCACCGAGCGCACCGACTCTTTGAGCTACGCAGGCGTGCGCGAAAACCTGGTCCTGACCCTGGACCAGGTCATCCTCAACAGCTGGAACGAAGTACTGGTCCAGCGCTATGACGGCGAGCACGCACTGGTGCGCTGCCTGCGCGACTTCCTCAACAGCCCCGTGCCGCGCGGACACCGGCCGAAGGTGCGGGTGCGTTGCTTCTGCCAGAGCCGCGCCCAGGCCATAGGCCAACGCGTGGAGGAAATATTCGACACCGTACAACTGCTGCTGGACCAGGGCCTGAACCACCGCTACCTGCTGCAGGTGGCCCAGCACACCCATGTGCTGGAGCTGATGCCCGGGCATGTCGGCCTCACCACCTTGGCCGAGCATGAGGCACTGCTGAACCACCTGGGCGAAGAACGCAGCGCCTACAGCCCACTGTACCTGGATGCCAACGCCCTGCAGGACCACGACCTGCACCTGGTGCTGGAGCAAGGCCGGCCTTTCTGCATCCAGGTGTTCTACCGCCTGCAGGGTGGCTGGGCCGAGTTGTACGTGCTGGATGAATACAATGCCCTGTGGCAGCAACGCCTGCCGCTGCACGACGAAGCTCACTTGCTGTTGCCGCTGCAGCGTTTTCTGCGCTCGGTGGTGATGCGCCGTGATGCCCGGCTACCGCTGGACACCCAGCGCGCGGCTTCACTGGACATCCACTACGCGCAACTGTTGCCTTCCGGGCCAGGCAAGGCGCGCAGCATCGAGCCGCGCCAGGCGCCGGCCGAGGGTAGCGACCAGCCTTACTATGAGGTGCAGGCGATCATCCAGGCCGGGGTGGCAGGCGCGGCGCACGTGACGCTGTATTGCGACCAGCAGGAGTTTTCCGAACTGGAGCATGGTGAGCAGTTGTATGCGGTGGTGGCCCGGCAGATCATCGGGCAGCGACGTGGTGCAGGGCAGTACCGCTGTTACATCACGGACCTGGATTTGTCCGAGTTGCTGGATGACCAGCTGGGGTCGACGCAGCTGTACCTGCGCTACAAGCGGGAGCTGGAGCAGGCTTTGAACGAGGGGTTGGAGCAGGTTTTGGCGCAAGAGGCTTGAATTGCCGGGGGCGCGTTGCGCCCCTTTCGCGACACAAGGCCGCTCCTACAGGGAATGCGTAATCCTGTAGGAGCGGCCTTGTGTCGCGATGGGCCGCAAAGCGGCCCCCTAGCCCTTACAGGTCAAAATCGCCCGCCGCTTCCGGCTGGTATTCCACTTCCAGCAGCTTCAGCTTGAGGGTCTTGCCCCCCGGGGCCGGCCAGTCGATCTGTTCGCCCACCGACAACCCCAGCAAGGCGCAACCGATCGGCGCCAGGATCGAGACCTTGCCTTCCGGCCCGGCATCCTTCGGGTATACCAGGGTCAGGTGGTAGTCCTTGCCGCTGGCTTCCTCACGGCAGTGCACACGCGAGTTCATGGTCACCACGCCAGCCGGGACTTCCTCGTGACCGACCACCTGCTCGGCGCGGTCCAGCTCGCCCTGCAGGGCGAGCACACCCGGCGTACTCTCGTCGAGGCTGTCGATCAGACGCTCCAGACGTTGTACGTCCAATCGGGTGAGGATGAGGGAAGGCTTGGTGCTCATGATCCAGTCAGACTCCTTTGAACAGGCGGTTTTCATCGTGCAGATAAAGCAAAACCCCGCCCAAGGGCGGGGTTTGTGAAGGCTTTGGCGTCACCGACGCAGAACCCGACGTTACCACAGCCGGGTAAATACTCAAGCCCCTGCGATCAGTGTGCCTTAGCCTGGTCGCGCAGGGCCTGGGCCTCGCGGCAAATCTGCCGGCGCCGTTCGTCATCGGCCGAACGCCATTCACGGATATGCTCGACATGCCGGTGGCAACCTGTGCACACCCGCTGTTCGTCCAGCCGGCAAACGCTGATGCACGGCGACGGCACGGCGGGGCTGACGTTGCTGTAGAGCGGTTTGGGCGGCCGGGCCTGGGTACTGCTCATGTCAGATCTCGTCGAAGTCCAGCTTCTCGCCGGCCCGCTCCCATACGATGCGCTCGAGCATTTCGCCCAGCAGCTCCTCGCTCTTCTCGCACACCCATTTGCCGCTTTCTTCGTCGTAGTCGAAGTGGAAACCGCCGGAACGGTCGGCCAACCACAGCTGGCGCAGCGGCTCCTGGCGGCTGAAGATCAGCGTGCTGCCATTGTCGAACTTGATGGTCAGGACACCAGCGGAGTTCTCCATGTCCAGATCCAGGCCGCTCTCGTCGAACAGGTCTTCCAGGGCCTGTTGGGTCGCGTCGACCAGATCATGGAAACGCGCTTCACTCAAACTCATTGCAGGAACCTCGAAATTGGCTGCGTTACAGGCAAGCCCGGCAAGATACGGGCGCTTGCCGCCGAATGCAAAGGTTTAGCCGCTACCTTCACTGGCATGAACTCAAAGCCAGCGCAGTACCTGTGGGAGCGGGCATGCCCGCGAATCAGGTGCCGCGGTGTGTGGCACCGGCTTTGCCGGTGTTCGCGGGCACGCCCGCTCCCACAGGTACTGCGAAAGGGCCCTTGCAGGCGGTAAGAATAGCCCGCCCGGCGGGCCGGCCCTTGCATAGGCAAGCCGTCGGTCGCTCGGTATACTCGGGCGCAATACTGCATATTTCTAAGGATTTCACCCATGAAGCGCCTGATTTCCTCCCTCGCGGCGCTGGTCGCTGTTGCCTGCCTCGTTTCGGCCTGCGGCCAGAAAGGCCCGCTGTACCTGCCTGAAGATGGCAAGGACGGCAAAGCCAGCCACAAGTCGCACCAGTACCAGCCAAAAGCCAAGCCGGCCCCGACGCAGGAGCAGCAACCCGAACTGCAGTCCGAGCCCGAGCAGTCGCCAGCGCAGTAAGGAAACCAGATGAACGCTTTCAACTACCGCGACGGCGAGCTGTTCGCGGAAGGCGTGGGCCTGTCGGCCATCGCCGAACGCTACGGCACCCCTACCTACGTGTATTCGCGCGCCCACATCGAGGCCCAGTACCGTAGCTACGCCGATGCACTGCAAGGCACCGAGCACCTGGTATGTTTCGCGGTCAAGGCCAACTCCAACCTTGGCGTGCTGAACGTGCTGGCACGCCTGGGCGCAGGCTTTGACATCGTCTCTGGCGGTGAGCTGGAGCGCGTGCTGGCCGCTGGCGGCCGTGCCGACCGCGTGGTGTTCTCCGGTGTCGGCAAGACCCGCGACGACATGCGCCGTGCCCTGGAAGTCGGGGTGCACTGCTTCAACGTCGAATCCACCGACGAACTGGAGCGCCTGCAAGTGGTGGCCGCCGAGATGGGCAAGGTTGCCCCGGTCTCGCTGCGGGTCAACCCGGACGTCGACGCCGGTACCCACCCGTACATCTCCACCGGCCTGAAAGAGAACAAGTTCGGCATCGCCATCGCCGACGCCGAGGCCATCTACGTGCGGGCCGCGCAGTTGCCGAACCTGGAAGTGGTCGGTGTCGACTGCCACATCGGTTCGCAACTGACCACCGTCGAGCCTTTCCTCGATGCCCTTGACCGCCTGCTGGTGCTGGTCGACCGCCTGGCCGAGTGCGGCATCCATCTGCGCCACCTGGACCTGGGTGGCGGTGTCGGCGTGCGTTACCGCGATGAGGAGCCGCCGCTGGTGGCCGACTACATCAAGGCGATCCGCGAGCGCGTCGGCGACCGCGACCTGGCCCTGGTGTTCGAGCCGGGCCGCTACATCGTGGCCAACGCCGGCGTCCTGCTGACCCGCGTGGAATACCTCAAGCACACCGAACACAAGGACTTCGCCATCATCGATGCGGCGATGAACGACCTGATCCGCCCGGCCCTGTACCAGGCCTGGATGGGTGTCAGCGCGGTCAAGCCACGCGCAGGCGAAGGCCGTGCCTACGACCTGGTCGGCCCGATCTGCGAGACCGGCGACTTCCTCGGCAAGGACCGCGTGCTGAACCTGGCCGAAGGTGACCTGCTGGCCGTACAGTCCGCGGGCGCCTATGGTTTTGTCATGAGCTCCAACTACAACACCCGTGGCCGTTGCGCTGAAATCCTGGTCGACGGCGACCAGGCCTTCGAAGTACGCCGCCGCGAGACCATCGCCGAATTGTACGCTGGCGAAAGCCTGCTGCCGGAGTAAGCCCATGCTGCTGCGTTTTACCAAGATGCATGGGCTGGGCAACGACTTCATGGTCCTCGACCTGGTCAGCCAGCACGCGCACATCCAGCCCAAGCACGCCAAGCAATGGGGTGACCGCCACACCGGCATCGGCTTCGACCAGTTGCTGATCGTCGAGGCGCCGAACAACCCGGAAGTGGACTTCCGCTACCGCATCTTCAATGCCGACGGCTCCGAGGTCGAGCAGTGCGGCAACGGTGCGCGCTGCTTCGCCCGCTTCGTGCTGGACAAGCGCCTGACCGCGAAAAAGCGCATCCGCGTGGAAACCAAGAGCGGCATCATCGAGCTGGACGTGCAGAACGACGGCCAGATCAGTGTCGACATGGGCCCACCGCGCTTCATCCCTGCCGAAATCCCCTTCGTCGCCGACGAGCAGGCGCTGAACTACCCACTGGAAGTCGACGGCCAGGTGCATTCGATTGCCGCCGTGTCCATGGGGAACCCACATGCCGTGCTGCGTGTCGACGACGTGCGTACCGCTCCTGTGCATGAGCTGGGCCCGAAGATCGAAAACCACCCACGCTTCCCGCAGCGGGTAAATGCCGGCTTCCTCCAGGTCATCGACCGCCACCGCGCCAACCTGCGTGTGTGGGAACGTGGTGCGGGCGAAACCCAGGCCTGCGGCACCGGCGCCTGCGCCGCCGCCGTGGCGGCGATCAGCCAGGGCTGGATGGACTCCCCGGTATCCCTCGACCTGCCCGGTGGCCGCCTGCACATCGAATGGGCCGGCCCCGGCAAGCCCGTGCTGATGACTGGCCCAGCCGTACGCGTCTACGAAGGACAGGTTCGTCTCTAAGCGAGTAACCGCCATGACCGATCAGCCCCAGGTTGTACCCCAGCAGTCCGCCGAGCTCGATGCCGAAGCGGTGGTCGCCTACCTGCGCGCCCACCCCACCTTTTTCGCCGAGCACGACGAGTTGCTGATCGAACAGCGCATCCCTCACCAGCGTGGCGACAGCGTGTCGCTGGTGGAGCGCCAGCTCAAGTTGCTGCGCGACCGTAACATCGAGATGCGTCACCGTCTGTCGCAACTGATGGACGTGGCCCGCGACAACGATCGGCTTTTCGACAAGACCCGCCGGCTGATCCTCGACCTGCTCGACGCTGGCAGCCTGGAGGAAGTGGTGATGGCAGTCGAAGACAGCCTGCGCCAGGAATTCCAGGTGCCCTTCGTCAGCCTGATCCTGTTCGGCGAAAACGTCGCGCCGGTCGGGCGCTGGGTGAGCAACGCCGAAGCGCAGCAGGCCATCGGTGCCCTGCTGGGCGGCGGCAAGACGGTCAGCGGCAACCTGCGCGAGCACGAGCTGGCATTCCTGTTCGGTGAAGAACAGCGCCGGGAAGTGGGCTCCAGCGCCGTGGCTGCCCTGGAACACCAAGGCCTGCACGGGGTGCTGGCCATCGGCAGCCGCGACCCGCAACACTACAAGAGCAGCGTCGGTACCTTGTTCCTTGGCTACATTGCCGAGGTGCTTGGCCGCGTTGTGCCACGCGTTACCCAGACCCTGCGCCCGGTACGCTGATGGAACGCCAGCTGGAGGCTTATTGCGCACACCTGCGCAACGAGCGCCAGGTGTCCGAGCACACCTTGCTGGGCTACCGTCGCGACCTGGACAAGGTGGTCGCCTACTGCAAAGAACATGGCATTACCGGTTGGGAGGCGCTGCAGATCCAGCAGCTGCGCCAGCTGATCGCCCGCCAGCACCACCACGGCCAGTCCTCGCGCAGCCTGGCCCGGCTGCTGTCGGCGGTGCGTGGCCTGTACCGCTATCTCAACCGCGAAGGCCTGTGCCAGCACGACCCGGCCAGCGGCCTGAGCCCGCCCAAGGGCGAACGCCGGCTGCCCAAGGTGCTGGACACCGACCGCGCCCTGCAACTGCTGGATGGCGGTGTCGACGATGACTTCATCGCCCGTCGTGACCAGGCCATCCTCGAACTGTTCTATTCGTCGGGCCTGCGCCTGTCCGAGCTGACCAACCTCGACCTCGATCACCTCGACCTCGCAGCCGGCCTGGTGCAGGTGCTGGGCAAAGGCGGCAAGGCCCGCGTGCTGCCGGTCGGCCGCAAGGCCCGCGAGGCATTGCAGGCCTGGTACCGCCTGCGCGGCATCGGCAACCCGCGCGACCGCGCGGTTTTCATCACCCGCCAAGGCAACCGCATCAGCCCACGGGCCGTTCAGCAACGGGTGAAGGCGGCCGGTGAGCGCGAGCTGGGCCAGCACCTGCACCCGCACATGCTTCGCCATTCCTTCGCCAGCCACGTGCTGGAATCGTCCCAGGACCTGCGCGCGGTGCAGGAGATGCTCGGCCACGCCGACATCGGCACCACGCAGATCTACACCCACCTGGACTTCCAGCACCTGGCCGCGGTGTACGACAGCGCCCACCCTCGGGCCAAACGCAGCAAAGGCACAGACTCATGAGCATCAAGCTGATCACCTTCGACCTCGACGACACCCTGTGGGATACCGCGCCGGTGATTGCCAGCGCGGAAGTCGTGCTGCGCGACTGGCTCGAAGCCAACGCCCCGATCCTTGGCGGCGTACCGGTGGAGCACCTGTTCGCCATTCGCGAGCGCCTGGTACAAGCCGAACCCGGCCTGAAGCACCGTATCAGCGCCCTGCGTCGACGGGTGCTGTTTCATGCCCTGGAAGAAGTCGGCTACAGCGAAAAACATGCGCAGGAGCTGGCCAACGAAGGTTTCGAAGTATTCCTGCATGCCCGCCACCAGGTGGAGATTTTCCCGGAGGTGCAGCCGGTGCTGGAGATCCTGCGCCATCACTACACCTTGGGCGTGGTCACCAACGGCAATGCCGACGTAAGCCGGCTGGGGCTGGCGGACTATTTCCGCTTTGCCCTGTGTGCCGAAGACCTCGGCATCGGCAAGCCGGACCCGGCGCCGTTCCTCGAAGCCCTGCGCCGCGGTGACGTGGAGGCCAGCGCAGCGGTGCACATCGGTGACCACCCGGGCGATGACATTGCCGGCGCCCAGCGCGCCGGGCTGCGGGCGGTGTGGTTCAACCCCCAGGGCAAGGCGTGGGTAGGCGAACAGGCGCCTGATGCCGAGATCCAGCGCCTGTCGCAGTTACCCGACATCCTCGCGCGCTGGCGCTGACAGGCGCCGCTTCGCGGCCCATTCGCGGGCACGCCCGCTCCCACAGGTTTACTGCCCTCTCAGCTTCTGCGCGATCCCAGTGGGAGCGGGCGAGCCCGCGAAGAGGCCGGTACAGGCAACACAAAACAGACAGGCACAAAAAAGCCCGCAGCGACGGCGGGCTTTTTTTCGATCAGCCACTCAGATAGGGCGGCTGCCGTACTTGTTGTCCGGCTTCTTGGGCGGATCGGCGACCACGTTGGCCTCGACTTCCTGAACCTTGCCGCCGCGAGCAAGGAACTCTTCCATGGCCTTGGCCAGGGCGTCACGCTCCTTCTGCTTGGCTTCCATGCTCGGCATCTCGTCTACC
This sequence comes from Pseudomonas sp. 13159349, assembly GCF_013305685.1. NCBI lineage: Bacteria > Pseudomonadati > Pseudomonadota > Gammaproteobacteria > Pseudomonadales > Pseudomonadaceae > Pseudomonas > Pseudomonas sp. 13159349. Next base: position 5,772,303 of record NZ_CP045553.1, read on the forward strand.
GAGACCGCGGCCTTGGATTTGCCCTTGGCAGCGGGTGCCGGGCTGCTGTCGTCATCGCCAGCGTCTTCGGCGCCATCATCAGCTGCCGCTTCGAGGCCTTCATCGCCCTCGTCTTCGTCGCCTACTTCGAGGTCATCATTTTCCAGATCGTCGTCGCTCATGTTCTACCTCATGACTTGCGAAAAGCAGGTTAGTTATAGACCAGTGCAGCCGTAGACCGGCAGCCACCAGTGAAAATTCAACTGGCCGTGGGTTAGGCCACTGCCCTAGGGTCGGCGCTCCTGATGGGAGGCGGCACCCAGCAGACCCTGCTCCTGGCAGGACCTGACAAATCCTTTAGCCCCTGCTGGCCACACGCTATTGGCAAGCCTAGCAAAGGCTGGCGAAGCGTGTGGACTACTCGTCAAACACCCTTCGGCGCGCATTCTAGCGCGCCAGCAGAAAAAGCAAAGCACCATGAATGCTCTGCGTTTTGTAAGATTTCCGCCTACGTCGCGAACGTGTCGGATAAACCGTTTGCCGTGCGGGAAATGCTAAAAATCTGGCAAAAAAATGCCCGGCAAGCCGGGCAAGTTTTTACCGCGTCGCAGTTACAGGTTGTAGCCGCGCTCGTTGTGCTGAGCCAGGTCGAGGCCGACCGACTCTTCTTCTTCGCTTGCCCGCAGGCCCATCACCACATCAAGCACCTTGAGAATCACGTAGGTGACGATGGCGGTGTAGACCACGGTGAAGATCACGCCCTTGGCCTGGATCCAGACCTGCATGCCGATGTCGGTGACGGCACCGAAGCCGCCCAGCGCCGGAGCTGCGAACACACCGGTGAGGATGGCGCCGACGATACCGCCGATGCCGTGCACGCCGAAGGCGTCCAGCGAGTCGTCATAGCCCAGCTTGCGCTTGAGGCTGGTGGCGCAGAAGTAGCAGACCACACCCGAGACCAGGCCGATCACCAGGGCACCCATGGGGCCTACGGTACCGGCAGCCGGGGTGATGGCGACCAGGCCGGCGACCACACCCGAAGCAATGCCCAGGGCACTCGGTTTTCCGTGACCGATCCACTCGGCGAACATCCAGCCCAGGGCCGCGGCGGCGGTGGCGATCTGGGTCACCAGCATGGCCATGCCGGCGGTGCCGTTGGCAGCCGCGGCAGAGCCTGCGTTGAAGCCGAACCAGCCGACCCACAGCATGGCCGCGCCCATCAGGGTATAGCCCAGGTTGTGCGGAGCCATCGGGGTGGTCGGGTAGCCCTTGCGCTTGCCCAGCACCAGGCAGCAGACCAGGCCAGCGATACCGGCGTTGATGTGCACCACGGTGCCGCCAGCGAAGTCAAGCACGCCCCAGTCCCACATCAGTGCACCGTCACCGCTCCAGACCATGTGCGCGATCGGCGCGTAGACCAGGGTGAACCAGATGCCCATGAACACCAGCATCGCGGAGAACTTCATGCGCTCGGCGAACGCACCGACGATCAGCGCCGGGGTGATGATGGCGAAGGTCATCTGGAAGGTGATGAATACCGCTTCAGGGAACAGCGCGGCAGCCGAGGTCAGGTTCGAGGGCGTGACGCCGCTGAGGAACGCCTTGGAGAAGCCACCGACGAAGGAATTGAAGTTGAGCACGCCCTTTTCCATACCGGTGGTATCGAAGGCCATGCTGTAGCCATAGACGACCCAGAGAATGCTCATAAGGCCAGTAATTGCAAAGCACTGCATCATTACCGACAGCACGTTCTTGGAACGCACCATGCCGCCATAGAACAGGGCCAGGCCCGGAATGGTCATGAACAGCACCAGCGCCGTTGCGGTGAGCATCCAGGCGGTGTCGCCGGAATTCAGCGCTGGGGCAGCTTCCTCTGCCAGGGCAAGCCCGGGCATTACGAGGGACAATAGGGCTCCTAGCCCTGCGATCTTACGCAGAGTCATGTTGTTTTCTCCTGGGGCGTTGGGTTTGGTGAGGCTTTGTTGCTGCTTAGATCGCGTCGGTATCGGTTTCGCCGGTACGGATACGGATCGCCTGCTCCAGATTCACCACGAAAATCTTGCCGTCACCGATCTTGCCGGTGTTGGCTGCCTTGGTGATGGCTTCGATTACCCGATCAAGGTCCTTGTCATCGATGGCGACATCGATCTTCACCTTGGGCAGGAAATCGACCACATATTCAGCACCGCGATACAGCTCGGTGTGGCCCTTCTGCCGACCGAAGCCTTTGACTTCGGTGACGGTGATGCCCTGCACGCCGATTTCCGACAGCGACTCGCGCACGTCGTCCAGCTTGAACGGCTTGATGATGGCTGTGACTAGCTTCATGAAACTCTCTCCCGATTTGGTGGACTTGCCCCAGGAAAACAAACCCGTCTCAAGTCTAAGCGCAGCGGTTGGCTTTGTAACGCGTCGTCGGCATCCGGCTCCGCGTGCGCACTGCCTGGTCACAAGGAACTGCATCAGTGCATGGCTCGCACTGGTCTTTGCAGAAACCTTGCCAGTTCCGTCAAAACACGGGAAAACAGCGAGTTATGTGAATCAGTCGGGATTGGCCAGTCGCCAGCATGGAAAACATGCACAATTCCGGTGCATCCCGACCTGGCGCATTGCTCGAAAAATGTGCAGTTCCAGAGGAGCGCCGCTCCTACACGAGCCAGCGACGAGGCCGGATGTTCATGCATGCGTGTTACACTGCCGGCCATTTCCCAGTATCAGTGGACAGCCCCATGCTCGCGCCCAAAGCCCTTCTCGATGCCCTGAGCGACCAGGCATCGCGCCTGTTCAGCAGCGATACCGCCCAGCCCCGCGCCGAACTGGAAAGTCAGTTCAAGGTGCTGATGCAAGGTGCCTTCAGCAAGCTGGACCTGGTCAGCCGCGAAGAATTCGACAGCCAGATGGTCGTACTGGCGCGCACCCGCGCACGCCTTGAGGCTTTGGAAAAACAAGTGGCCGAGCTGGAAGCCCGGCTGAACCCGACCCCACAGGATGAGTGAATGCAACCCTCCAGCGCATACCCGGTACTGTTGTTTTCCTACGGCACCTTGCAGGACAAGGCCGTGCAGCTCACCAACTTCGGCCGCGAACTGAGCGGCCAGGCCGACCGCATGCTGGGCTACCGCCAGGACTGGGTCGAGATCACCGACCCGGCCGTGCTGGCAGCCAGCGGCAAGTCCCATCACCCTATCGTCGCTCCCAGCAGCCAGGCAGACGACAGCGTGGCCGGCATGGTCTTCCAGATCAGCGAAGAAGAGCTGGCAGCGGCGGATCGCTATGAAGTCGCAGACTACAAGCGCGTGGCCGTAACGCTCGCATCGGGCCTGACCGCCTGGGTTTATGTACGCGCCTGAGCCCTTCCGGCGCACAGCAGGCACGAACCCGACAGGGTGACAATGCAGGGGAAAACCCTGCCTGAAAAACCAGGACGCACACTTCTTTCGCCGGCCCGGGCCGTGCTCGCTATTCTTGCAAAGCCGCAGGAAGCGGCCCTCTTCAGCGACAACGGAGCGTCCATGTCCCTAGCCCTCGTCCACAGCCGCGCCCAGGTGGGCGTGCAGGCACCGGCGGTCAGCGTCGAAACCCACCTGGCCAACGGCTTGCCCCATCTCACGCTGGTCGGTCTGCCGGAAACCACGGTCAAAGAGAGCAAGGACCGGGTACGCAGCGCCATCGTCAACTCCGGTTTGAACTACCCGCAGCGGCGCATCACCCAGAACCTCGCCCCCGCCGACCTGCCCAAGGATGGCGGGCGCTATGACCTGGCAATTGCCCTGGGTATCCTCGCCGCCGATGGCCAGGTACCAACGGCCACCCTTGCCGAGGTCGAATGCCTGGGCGAACTGGCGCTGTCCGGCAAGTTGCGCCCGGTGCAGGGCGTGTTGCCCGCAGCACTGGCGGCACGCGAAGCAGGCCGGGCGCTGGTGGTGCCGCGGGAGAATGCCGAGGAAGCCAGCCTGGCAGGCGGGCTGGTGGTGTATGCGGTGGGGCACCTGCTGGAACTGGTCGCCCACCTGAACGGCCAGGTGCCATTGCCACCGTATGCCGCCAACGGCCTGATCCTGCAGCAACGTCCGTACCCGGACCTGAGCGAAGTGCAGGGCCAACTGGCGGCCAAGCGTGCGCTGCTGCTAGCGGCGGCCGGGGCGCACAACCTTTTGTTCACCGGGCCTCCCGGTACCGGCAAGACCTTGCTTGCCAGCCGCTTGCCGGGGCTGCTGCCACCACTGGACGAGCACGAAGCACTGGAAGTGGCGGCGATACAGTCGGTCAGCGGCCATACGCCACTGAGCAGCTGGCCGCAGCGGCCCTTCCGCCATCCGCATCACTCCGCCTCCGGCCCGGCACTGGTCGGCGGCAGCAGCCGGCCGCAACCGGGCGAAATCACCCTCGCCCACCATGGCGTGCTGTTTCTGGATGAACTACCTGAGTTCGAGCGTCGCGTGCTGGAAGTGTTGCGCGAACCGCTGGAGTCGGGCGAGATCGTGATTGCCCGGGCCCGCGACAAGGTGCGCTTCCCCGCACGTTTCCAGCTGGTGGCGGCAATGAACCCCTGCCCTTGCGGCTATCTGGGCGACCCCACTGGCCGCTGCCGCTGCAGTACCGAGCAGATCGCGCGGTATCGCAACAAGCTGTCCGGGCCGTTGCTGGACCGTATCGACCTGCACCTGACCGTGGCCCGGGAGAGCACCACGCTGAACAACCAGCCCTGCGGCGAGACCAGTGCCGATGTGGCGGCCAAGGTAGCCGAGGCACGTGAACTGCAACAGCGGCGGCAAGGGTGTGCGAATGCGTTTCTCGACCTTGAGGGGTTGCGCCGCCATTGTGGCTTGGCAGCGGCGGACCAGGCCTGGCTGGAGGGGGCATGTGAACGGCTGACCCTGTCGTTGCGCGCGGCACACCGGTTGCTGAAGGTGGCGCGGACGCTGGCGGATCTGGAAGGTAGCCAGGCAATTGGCCGGGCGCATCTGGCCGAGGCCCTGCAGTACCGGCCGGGGAGCAGTTAGATTGCCGGGGCTGCCTTGCAGCCCATCGCCGGCAAGCCAGCTCCCACCCCGACCGCATCGGCCTCAAGCCATGCGCAGTCCCTGTAGGAGCGATGAGGCCAGTACAGGCAGTGCAAGACAGTTTCTCCCAAACCGAATACATCGGCCCAAAGCCTGCGCAGTACCTGTAGGAGCGGGCAAGCCCGCGAAGGGGCCGGGGCAGGAATACCTCACTGGCTGCCCACCAAAGCATCCTCAACCACCTTCAGCAGCACCTCTTCAGAAAATGGCTTGCCCAGGCAGACCAGCGCCCCAAGCGCCATCGCCGCCCGCACCGCCCCTTCATCCCAGTGCGCCGACATGCAGATCACCGGCAACCGCCACCCCAGCCTGGCCAGCTCGCGCTGCACCACCAGCCCGCTCATTCCGGGCATCCTCAGGTCGAGCAGCACACACCCCGCTTGCCGCGCCAGTGCCGAGGCCAGGAACAGGTCCCCGGCAGCAAAAGACAAGGTCTCGAAACCTGCCGAACGTAGCAGGTTGGCCAGGCTTTTGCGCACCGAAGCATCGTCGTCGACGATGCACACCGTGCTGCTCATGCGCCGCCCAGGCCCTCAGGCTGCGCCCCGATAACGTTGTGCATGGCCACCAGTTCAAGCAGCGAGCGGGACTGCATCTTGTTCATGATGTTTTTCTTGTGCACCTTGGTCGTCACCTCGCTGGTGCCGATCTGCCTGGCGATCTGCTTGTGCGACAGGCCACCGACCACCAGCGAGAACACCTGGCGCTCGCGCTGGGTCAGGCGCTGGTACTTTTCCTCGACCTGCCGCGCATGGTGCCACTTGCGCCCTTCGGCCACGGCACGCGTGCGCACCGCCTGCAACAGTGTCAGCAGCTGGTCTTCGTCGAACGGTTTGGTCAGGAACTCCACGGCCCCGGCACGCATGGCCTGGACGGTCATCGGGATGGTGCCGAAGCCGGTCATGAACACGATCGGCCAGGGCAGCGCAAGTCGGCGCAGCGCATCTTGGACTTCCAGGCCGCTGGTATCGGGCAGGTGCATGTCCAGCAACAGGCAGGCATAGGGGGTTTCCAGGCGGGCCTCGAACAACGCCTCGGCACTGGCGAACAAATGATGCGGAATGTCCTGCGAGCGCAGCAGGCGGCCCAACGCCGTGCGCACCGACGGGTCGTCATCCACCACCAGCACCGGCACGTTCAAGTGCTCATCGAACAACTCGACAGTTTCGGCCGCGGCGCACAGCGGCGATTTGCCCGCCGCCTTGCCAGGCAACTCGAGGCTGATCTCGGCGGCCAGGCGGTAGCCCCGGCGTGGCACGGTCTGGATCAGGCCACGGTCGCCAAAGGCCTTGCGCAGCAAGGACACCTGCACCTGCAGGTTGTTGTCCTCGACTACCGTGCCGGCCCACACCTGGCTGAACAGCTCGTCCTTGTCGACCACCCGCCCCTTGGCCTTGATCAGCGTCGCCAGCACTTCGAATGCCCGCCCCCCAACAGGACAGGCTTACCGTCAACAAAGGCTTCGCGCCGCTCCAGCGACACCTGGGCATTACCTATTCGGATCATGGCTTCCTCGCGCGGGCACGGGCGTTTCCCAGCCCAGGGCAGCCTAGGCCAGGGTACGCCTTCAGACAATTATCCCGAGGGATAGGTTGGCCTGAGGACTATACAAAAGCCCGCCAGCCCCCAGGGGACGATAACGGACAACAGCGTACCCTTTCCTGCCAAGCAGCCTGCAGCCCGCATCCCTGCTGGGTCCGCTGCGTATACTCGTGCGTCAGGATGTCGCTAGCAGGGGTGCCTTATGCTCGATGAACGCCTTGCCCACAGGCCCATCGATTACGACCAGTCCGTCGACGAGGGGTGGCTGAACCGGTGCGACATCAACGCGCTGGGCCAGGAAGGTGAACTCAGTTACTTCCGCCTTCGCGATCCAGCCACCGACCAGGCATGGATCGCCGTGCGCGCCCCGCGCGAGGTCCCCGCCGCCTGCCAGCGCCTGGAACGTGACTACCGCCTGCAACTCGACCCGCAATGGGCGGTGATCCCCTCGGCGTTCGTGCGCTCGGCCGAAGGCCCCCTGCTGGTGTACCCGGCCGGCCGCTCCATCGCCGACCTTATCGCAGAGGGCCCTGCCGCCCTGACGCCGTTTCTCGAGATTGCGGTAAACGCGGCCACTGCCTTGGCCCAGGCCCACGAACGCAATGTGCTGCACGGCGCGCTGCAGCCCGAACATGTGTGCCTGCACACCAACCAGCGAGTGCGGCTTGGCTGCTTTCGCGCCGACCCGGCGGAGCTGATCAGCGAACAGGGCACCGCGCTCGGCAACTGGGCGTACCTGGCACCGGAACAGGTCTGCCCGCACGGCAGCAGCAGCGACCGACGCACCGACATCTATGCCCTGGGCGCGATCCTTTACCAGCTACTGCTGGGCGAATTGCCTCTGGCCGGGCGCGACACCCAGCACTGGCGCCAGCTGCATGCCGGCGTGCAGCCACGAGCGGCCTGCGAAGTGGACAGCAATGTGCCGCAACCTCTCAGCCGGATCCTGGCCAAGGCCTTGGCCAAAGAGCCGGACGCCCGCTACCAGAGTGCTCGCGCCCTGGCGGTGGACTTGGCCTATTGCCAGCGACAGTGGGCCGCCAGCAAGTCCATGGAGGCCTTCGAACCAGGCTGTGCCGACCCGATGACGCCCGACCGCGCACGCCTATATGGCCGCAGTGCCGAACAGAAGGCCATCGCCCTGCTGCTCAAGGCACAGCGCCGTAACAGCAAGCCACAAGCCCTGTTCATCAATGGGGCTACGGGCATGGGCAAGTCGAGCCTGGTCGAGGCAGCGCTCAGGGCCAACGCCCAGGGTTACTGGGCCACCGGCAAGTGCAACGGCGTTGCCCAGGCCGTGCCCTACGCGCCCTGGGTCGAAATTCTCGGCGCGCTGACCACCCAGTTGCTGGCCAAGAACAGCCGGGACCTCGACGCCTTGCGCTGCGAGATTCTGCGCCGTATCAAAGGCCACGGCCGGCTGCTCGGCAAGCTGGCACCAGACCTGCAACTGATCCTCGGCCCCTTGCCCGAGTTGCCGGCCAAGCCCACGCGTCTGGCGCTGCAGAAGGAGCTGCGGGCGATCGTCGAATTCCTGCAGGTATTCAGCCGCCCCGACCAGCCGCTGGTGCTGTTCTTCGATGACATGCATTGGGTCGACGACTCCAGCCAGCAACTGCTGGCGCAACTTCTGGCTCACTCGCCCGGCAACCTGTTGCTGATCTTCGCCCGGCGCAGTGATGCGCCAGCCAGCAGTACACCCCTTGCCCTGCCCGCAGCGTTGCGCAGCACCACGCTGAACCTGCGGCCCCTGGCGGTGAGCGCGGTGACCGAGTTGATCGGCGAGCGCTACCACGTCGGCCCCGAGGACGCATTGCAGGTGGCCGAACTGGTACACGACAAGACTGCGGGCAATCCGTTCTTCATCAATCAGATCCTCCGGGCCATGGTCGAGGACCAGCTGTTCACCTTCGATACCCAGGCCATGCGCTGGTCATGGTGCCTGCAGGCCGTGGCCCGCCACCGCTATTCCGACAATGTCGCCGACCTGATGATCCACCGCCTGGTGCGCCTGCCCGAGCCGCAGCGCGACCTGCTGCGGGTGGTCAGTGCGGCTGGCAGCCGCTGTGATGAACGCCTGCTTCACCAGGTACTCTCTCAAGCGCCCGGCGAGCCGTTGAAAGCCTTGATTGGCGCGGGTTTCCTGCAACCGGGCCAGAACGGCCTGGGCTTCGCCCATGAACGGGTGATGGAAGCTGCGTACGCTCTCACGCCAGCGCGCGCACGTGCCCAACTGCATGCACGTATTGCCCAGGCCATGCGCCAGGCCTGGCCGGGGCGCCTGCACGAGGTACTGTTCGAGCTTGCCAACCAGCTGCAACGCGCCAGCCCATGCGGGTTTGCAGCGGATGACTGCGAAGCTTTTCTGCAGCTTTTACGCGAGGCAGCAGCACGCGCACGCGATGGCGGCGCGTTCGAACAATCGGCTGGCTACCTGCACACGGCCGAGCAGTTGCTGCAACGCGGCGCAACGCTGGAAAGCCGCGCCACGCATGGCTTTGCCATCGCCTGCATGGCCACCGAGTGCGACATGCAACTGTCGCGAATGGTCGCGGCCGAGGCCCGCATCACTGAATGCCGCCTGCGCGCGCGCTCGGCGTTGGACCAGGCGCGGGTATGCCGCCTGCAGGCGCTGCTGTACACCTTGCGCGGCGACTATCAGGCGGCCATCGACAGCGCCATTTCCGGCCTGGACTTGCTGGGTATGAGCCCGGTGCGAGGTGTCGACTGGCAACAGGTCGAAGCCAGTCATGCCCATGTACAGACCTTGGTCGAACAGAAAGGCCGACACTGCCTGGAATCGCTGCAGCGCACCGATTCGGAGGAAGTGACAGTTGCCATCAGCCTGCTGGCCACCCTGTCGTCATCGTTTTTCGTGAAGGACGACATCTGCTTCCTGCACCTGGCCAAGCTCATGGAGCTGTCACTGCTGCACGGCGTCGCCCCGGGCAGCACCTACGGCATGGCCTGGTACGGGGTGATGATTGCCGAGCGCTTCGGCGCCTACCATGATGGCCACGCTTGCTGCCTGGCTGCGCTCAAGCTGATAGAGCGGCACGGTTTCGACGCTGACTTGACCAGCGCGCTGCTGGCCCTGGACCAGGTCAGCGCCTGGACCTCGCCCATGGAGTTCGCCCGCCGTACCGCACTGGATGCGGTCGACTCGGGGCGCCTGAGCGGCGACCTGGCGATGAGCTGCTATGCCTGCAACCACCTGGTTTCCGATTCGCTGTTCATGGGCCGCTACCTGCCGGACGTGGTGGAGGAACTGGCGCAAGGCCTGGCCACCGTGCGTCGCTACGGTTACCGCGACATCGAGCAGATCCTGCAGGCCCAGCAAGCGTTCGTCGCCAAATTGAGCGGCACGCCCTGCCCGGCCTCGGCCACAGCCTCGAAATCGCCTACCACGCGGTTCTTCCAGTACCTGATGGCCGGCATGTGCGACTTCTACCTGGGCAATATCCCGCAGGCCATGCGTAACCTGGCACTGGCCGGCGACAACACCTGGGCGGTACCGGCGCACATCAACCTGGCCGACTATCACCTGTTCCACGGCCTGGCCCTGGGCAGCCCCGAGGCCATTGGCAGCCTTGCCGACAAGCTGCGCGAGCTGCAGGCCCTGCGGGAGCGCTTCGGCCGCTGGGCCGGCTTCAACCCGGCCACCTTCCGCAACAAGCTGTTGCTGATCGAAGGCGTGATCGCCAAGCTCGAAGGCGACGGCCTGGCCGCCATCCGCTGCTTCGACCAGGCACAGATCGCCGCCACCGCAGCCGGTTTCATCCACGAGCAGGCGCTGGCCCACGAGCAGTTGGCCGAAGTATGTATCCCCAGCGGCCTGATCTCTGGCGCCAACCTGCACCTGCGCATCGCCCGCGACTGTTTCCATATCTGGGGCGCGACCGGCAAGGTGCACCAGCTGGAGGCGTTGCACCCGTTCCTGCGCACCCAGCCAATCCAGGAAAGCCAACGCGCAACCAACCAGGCCAAGCTCGACCTGGAAGCCGGCATCGAGGCAGCACGGGCGCTGTCCGAGGAAGTACTGCTCGAAGGCCTTATCGAAACCCTGATGGGCCACCTGACCCAGCATTCCGGGGCCGACCACGGTGCGCTGCTGATCGTCAGCGGTGCCGAATTCCAGATGGCTGCCCTCGCCTACATCGACGACGCCGGGCTGCACGTGAGCATGGACGACTGCCAGAAGTTCTTGACCCAGGCACCGCTGTCGATCATCAACGCCACCATGCGCACCAAGAAGCCCCTGGTGCTCAACGATGCCCAGAGCGATTGCCCCGAGGCCTTCCGCCAGCAGTTGCAGGCGCGCAAGGCCCGTTCGGTACTGTGCCTGCCGCTGGTGATCCAGGGCGTGCTGATCGGCCTGGTGTACCTGGAAAACCGCCTGGTACCGAACCTGTTCGGCAGCCAGCGCCTGGCCATGCTGGAAATCCTCGCCTCGCAGGCAGCGGTGTCGCTGCAAACCGCCAAGTTCTACACACGCCTGGCCGAAGACAACCAGACCCGCGCCCAGATGGAGGCCGAGTTGCGCCGCTCCCGCGCGGAGTTGGCGCGCACGGCGCACCTGCAGGTGATGAACGAGCTGTCCGCGTCCATCGCCCACGAGATCAGCCAGCCGCTGCTGGGCATAGCCTCCAACGCCGCTGCCAGCCTGCGCTGGTTGAAACGCGCCAAGCCCGACCTGGAAGAGGCGATTGCCGGCCTGGAAGATATACGCAACGACAGCGAACGGGCCGCCAACATCGTGCGTGCACTGCGCTCGCTGGCCAAGCAGTCGCCGATGCAGCTCAAGGTAGTAAAGCTGGACGAACTGATCCGCGAAGTGGTGCGCCTGACCTCGGCCGATGCCGCCAAGGGCACGGTGGATGTGCAGATGCGCTTGCAGGCGGGGGTGAGCGTGATGGCCGACCCGGTGCAGTTGCAGCAGTTGGTGTTCAACCTGATTACCAATGGCCTGGAGGCGCTGGCGGGGTATCGCAGCGATGGGGTGCTGCGGATTGCGTCGGCGGTGGTCGGGGATGGGGTGGAAATCTGCGTGGACGACAACGGGCCGGGGATTGCAGCGGATGAGCGCGAGCGAGTGTTCGATGCGTTTCATACCACCAAGATCGGTGGCATGGGGATGGGCTTGGCGATCTGCAACTCGGTGGTGCAGGCCCATGGTGGGCAGTTGCAGGCGCTGGTGTCAGAGCTGGGGGGGTGCCGGATTCGCCTCACTCTGCCTGTGAATCATTCTTAGCCTGCTCCGGCCTCTTCGCGGGCACGCCCGCGAAGGGGCCGGTACAGGTTTACATCAACGGGCGCTCAGGGCCGCATAGCTGTTCATCAGGTTGCGGTAGTTGGGAATGCGCTGCGACAGCAGGTTACCCAGCCCTTCGATGTCGTTGCGCCAGTCGCGGTGCAGCTCACAGGCCACCGAGAACCAGTTCATCATCTGTGCACCCGCCTGGGTCATGCGCACCCAGGCCGCCTGCTGCACGGTTTCGTTGAAGGTGCCCGAAGCATCGGTCACCACGAACACTTCAAAACCTTCCGCCAGCGCCGACAGGGTCGGGAACGCCACGCACACATCGGTCACCACGCCTGCGATGATCAGCTGCTTGCGGCCAGTGGCCTTGATCGCCTTGACGAAGTCTTCGTTGTCCCAGGCGTTGATCTGGCCAGGGCGGGCAATGTACGGCGCATCCGGGAACATCTCTTTCAGCTCGGGCACCAGCGGGCCGTTCGGGCCTTGCTCGAAGCTGGTGGTGAGGATGGTCGGCAGGCCGAAGAACTTGGCCAGGTCGCCCAGGGCCAGCACGTTGTTCTTGAACTCGTTGGGCGAGAAGTCCTGCACCAGCGAAATCAGGCCGGTCTGGTGGTCGACCAGCAGCACCACGGCGTCGTCTTTGTTCAGGCGCTTGTAATCGGGTTGGCTCATCGGGGTGACTCCTTGGGTTGGGAAAACAGGCCGGCACTGTCCACAAGGGGCTATACCGGCGGATAGGTTCGGCTTAAGGATGGGCCTGCGCCTGGCGCCAGGCCTTGGGTGGCTGGCCGACCAGGCGGCTGAAGGCGCGGGTGAAATGGGCCTGGTCGCAGAAGCCGCATTCCAGGCTCACGTGGGTGATCGGCGCCTCGGTGGCGAGCAGGCGCTTGGCCTTTTCCATGCGTGCCAGCAGGCGCCACGCCTGGGGCGAGAGGCCGGTGTTGACCTTGAACGCACGCGAGAAGTGGCTGCGGGTGAGGTTGCATAACCCGGCGATTTCGATGATCGACAACGAGCTGTGCAACATCAGTTCCTTGGCCCGGCGCAAGCGCGCCGGCGTCAGTGCGCCGGGGGTTTGCAGCGGCGCTTGGGGCGTCCCGGGGTGCATGGCGGCTCTCCTGTTCAATGCAGAAAGTCTCGCCTCCGGCACATGACAAAGTCCTGAGCCAAACCTGAATTGTTGTTAATTGCGCGCTGCTGGCCCTGACGGTTTTGCCGATACCTTAAGATGCGTTTCGTATTCAGCTTCGGGCCGCTGGTGGCGGCCGGCATTCAAGGCAAAAGAGCGATGCAGGAAAAACCCGCCCACCGCACCGTGGCCATGGTGTTGTTCAATGATGTGTTGTTGCTGGACGTGACCGGGCCCATGGACGCGTTTGCCATTGCTAACCGCTTCCTTCCTGCCGAGCGGAAGTACCGGCTGCTGACCCTGGCCGAAGGGCAGGCAGCGGTGCGCGGCTCCTGCGGGTTGAAAGTGGTAGCCGACCTGCGTCTGGAGGATTTGCCGGAAGCCGTCGACCTGTTGCTGGTGCCAGGCGGCCCGGGCGCCTATGACATCGCCCTGCCGGGCATCGAGCGCTGGCTGCCCCAGGCCGTGCGCCGGGCCAAACGCTTTGGTGCAATATGCACCGGAATATTCCTGCTGGGCCGGGCCGGGCTGCTGGACGGCTATCGCTGCACCACCCACTGGAACTACGTGGAGCGCCTGGCACAAGCGTTCCCCGAGGCGAAGGTCGAGACCGAGCAGATCTACGTGATCGACCGTTGCCTGATTACCTCGGGCGGCATCACCGCAGGCATCGACCTGGCACTGGCAGTGGTGGCCGAGGACCACGGCAAGGCGCTGGCCCTGGAAGTGGCCAAGGTGCTGCTGGTCGCCCGCCATCGCCAGGGTGGGCAAACGCCTTACGGGCCACTGCTGGCGGCTGTGCCGCGGGATGATTCGCCGATTGCACGGGTGCAGGCGTATATCGTCGACCATATCGAGCAAGCCTTCACTGTGCAGAAGATGGCCGACCTGGTGGCCATGAGCGGGCGCAACTTCGCCCGCACCTTTCAACGCGAGGTGGGCATCACGCCGCTGCAATACTTGCAGAACGCACGCATCGACCGCGCGCGCAAGCTGCTGGAAAGCAGCGACCTGCCATTGAAAGTGGTGGCGACGCAGTGCGGTTTTGGCAGTGACCGGCATTTGCGCAAGGTTTTCTGCGAGCGGATTGGCATGACGCCGGCGCAGTATCGGGCGCAGTTTGGTGGCAGTTGAGTATGCAGATTTCCTGTGCCGGCCTCTTCGCGGGTGAACCCGCTCCCACAGGTGTTGCGCAGGCTTGAAGACACCGCTGTACCTGTGGGAGCGGGTTCACCCGCGAAGAGGCCAGCACGACTGTCACCTGATTCAGGACAATGTGTCTTCCTCACAGCAGATTGTCTGGCACTCCCACATTCCCCAGAATTGTCCGCCAAACTGATCTAACGCTGCCCCAGCAGCTCATGGAGTACGAGCCAATGCCACACGAAGGCAGCCTTCTGCAAACCGCGGTGATCTTTCTGCTTGCCGCTGTCCTCGCCGTCCCGCTGGCCAAGCGACTGAAACTGGGGGCCGTGCTCGGCTACCTGCTCGCCGGCGTGATCATCGGCCCGCAGGCGCTGGGCCTGATCCGCGATACCGAAAGCGTGGCGCACATTTCCGAGCTGGGCGTGGTCCTGCTGTTGTTCATCATCGGCCTCGAGCTGTCGCCCAAGCGCCTGTGGCTGATGCGCAAGTCCGTATTCGGCGTCGGCACCGCCCAGGTGCTGCTGACCGGTGCGCTGATCGGCGCCATCGCCCTGTTCGGCTTCAGCCAGACGCTACCGGCGGCCATCGTGCTCGGTCTGGGCCTGGCGCTGTCGTCCACCGCCCTTGGCCTGCAGAGCCTGGCCGAGAGCAAGCAGCTCAACGCCCCGCACGGCCGCCTGGCGTTCGCCATCCTGCTGTTCCAGGACATCGCCGCCATCCCACTGATCGCATTGGTTCCGCTGCTGGCCGCCAGTGGCCCGGACACCAGCCACGGCGACAGCCTGGAGCATGGCCTGAAGGTGTTCGCCAGCATCGCAGTGGTCATCGTCGGTGGCCGCTACCTGCTGCGCCCGGTGTTCCGCACCGTGGCCCGCACCGGCCTGCCGGAAGTGTCCACCGCCACCGCGCTGCTGGTTGTGATCGGCACGGCCTGGCTGATGGAAGAAGCCGGCATTTCCATGGCCCTGGGTGCCTTCCTCGCCGGCCTGCTGCTGGCCGACTCGGAATATCGCCACGAGCTGGAATCGCAGATCGAACCGTTCAAAGGCCTGCTGCTGGGGCTGTTCTTCATCAGCGTCGGCATGGGTGCCAACCTGCGCCTGCTGCTTGAAATGCCTTTGGTGGTGCTGGGCCTGACCCTGCTGCTGGTGGCCGTGAAGCTGGTACTGCTGATCGGCGTCGGGCGCCTGGCCGGTGGCCTGAACAGCGCCAGCGCCCTGCGCCTGGGCATGGTGCTGGCTGCCGGTGGCGAATTTGCCTTCGTGGTGTTCAAGCTGGGCAAGGACCAAGGCTTGTTCGACACCCAGACCTACGACCTGCTGCTGATGACCATCACCCTGTCGATGGCCATTACCCCGCTGCTGATGATTGGCTGCGCCCACGCCCTCAAGCGCCCGCAAACGGCGCGTGAAGTGCCGGAGCATTACAAGCAGATCCAGGCTGACACGCCACGGGTGGTGATCGTTGGCATGGGCCGCATGGGCCAGATCGTCGCGCGCATCCTGCGGGCACAGAAGATTCCGTTCATTGCCCTGGAAACCTCGGTGGACACCATCGAGATGACCCGTATGTTCGAACAGGTACCCGTGTTCTACGGCGACCCTCTGCGCCCCGAGGTGCTGCATGCCGCCAAGGTGGGCGAGGCGGAATACTTCATCATCACCATCGATGACCCGGAAGCTGCCATTCACACAGCGGAACGGGTGAAACGCCTGTACCCGCACCTGAAAGTGCTGGCCCGCGCGCGTAACCGCCAGCATATGCACAAGTTGGCGGATGTCGGCGCCGAGCCGATTCGCGAGACGTTCTACTCCAGCCTGGAGATGACCCGCCGGGCATTGGTGGGGTTGGGGTTGAGCGAGGCGCAGGCGGCGGACCGGATTGCGCGGTTTACCCAGCATGACGAAGAGGTGCTGGTGGCCCAGGGGCAGGTGCGTGATGACCGGGCCAAGGTGATGCAGACGGCCAAGGAGGCCCGGGCGGAGTTGGAGCGGTTGTTTGATTCGGATGCGGATTGAGGATCTCGAGCGCATGACTGTAGAGATGCAGCGCCCTTGCGATCGAGCGCCGCCCGCGCGGCGCTTCGCGGGACAAGCCCGCTCCCACATTTGTTTCGGGCCAATTATTCCTGTGCCAGGTGGGTTGCAGCCTTGGTGTATGGCTGAAGATGAATGAAGAGCAATTGCGCCCCCTTCGATATCGAATGGAACAAACAAGGCGGACAGAGGTGACTTCACAGGAGTGACTGGCCCGAAACAGATGTGGGAGCGGGCTTGTCCCGCGAAGCGCCGCGCGGGCGGCGCTCGGTCTCATAGGCGCCAGAAATCTATCGTCAGGCACCTGGAGGCCATTCTGCAACCTCCCGACGGTCACCTCCCTGCCATTACGCGGATACCAAAAAACCATCAAAAAATCGTCCGTCTCAGCAAGGTCCTACCTCCTAGCGAACCATTTCCTACGTTAATGCTGACCCTGACGAATTATCCTACGCACCGTGTCGACGCCCGTCTGATTGTCCGGGGAAAGCCTGCTCTCTAGGCTTGCCGGGTCGCTGTCGGTTCAGCGATCGGGTGTGGAAACCCGTCTCGGTTTGAGGTTCTGTCGTCAATGGCAGTTGTGCGCGGGAGGCCGTATGGCCTACCGGGTTGCCTCTCACCGGTTTTCCACCCCGCGTACAACTGCCACCCTTCGCGTGGAAACGGATGGTTGCAGTACAACCTAGAGAGCTTACTGCAATGAAAAAGATTGTTCCCAATCCACCTCTTCCCGACACCAAAGAGCGCGCTTTCAGCCGCTGCGATGCCGGCCATCCACCTTTGTTCACAGTAAACCCGGGCGTCTCTGCCCACGACGCCCTGGTGCATGTCGCCCAGTACCTGCGCGGCGCCTACGACTGTGGCTACAAAGCCCTGGAACACCTGGATGAAACCGGCAAGAGCCTGTTCTGGAGCAACCTGAATGCGCTCGAAATGGCAGAAGGATTGGTTGAGGCATTGCTGGATGGGATTGAGTCGCAGCCCATGAATTGATGTTGTCCTTGCTGGCCTCTTCGCGGGTGAACCCGCTCCCACAAGGATCACCACAGGCGCTGAAACTGTGCAGTACCTGTGGGAGCGGGTTTACCCGCGAAAGGGCCAGCGCAGCAAACAAAAAAAGCCAGCTCCCTACAGAGGGAGCCGGCCTTTTTGCATTCAACTAACGGGCTGTTACTTACCCGCAGTCAGCGCGTTGTAGCTGGTAATCAGGTTGCGATAATCCGGAATGTGGTTGGAGCACAGCGCCGCCAGCCCTTCGATGTCGTTGCGCCAGTCGCGGTGCAGCTCACAGGCCACGCCGAACCAGGTCATCATTTGCGCGCCTGCGCGGCTCATGCGGTCATGGGCAGCATCGCGGGTCATTTCGTTGAAGGTGCCAGAAGCATCGGTCACCACGAAAACTTCGAACTCCTCTTCCAGGGCCGACAGCGCCGGGAACGCTACACAGACCTCAGTCACCACGCCAGCAATGATCAGCTGCTTCTTGCCGGTGGCCTTCACCGCCTTGACGAAGTCCTCGTTGTCCCAGGCGTTGATCTGGCCTGGGCGGGCGATGTACGGGGCGTCCGGGAACAGGGCTTTCAGCTCTGGTACCAGCGGGCCGTTGGGGCCTTGTTCGAAGCTGGTGGTGAGGATGGTCGGCAGGTTGAAGAACTTGGCCAGGTCGGCCAGGGCCAGCACGTTGTTCTTGAACTTGTCCGGCTCGATGTCACGGACCAGGGACAGCAGGCCAGCCTGGTGGTCGACCAGCAGGACAGCGGCATCGTCTTTGTTCAGGCGGTTGTAGGTGAATTTGCTCATGGTCTGTGCTCCTGAGGGTTATGAATTTTTCAGCATTCGGGGGTGTTTCGCGTTGATGGGCACAGATTAAAATCATCACCTTTGTGGCGGTAGATAGCAGAATTTGGCTTTAGCGTTCCGTTTTATGAACGATAGATTTGCAGGGGCTGTGCCGGCCTCTTCGCGGCTAAAGCCGCTCCCACAGGGATGGCGCCGGGCTTGAGCCCTGTGCAGTACCTGTGGGAGCGGCTTTAGCCGCGAAAGGGCCGGCACAGGCAACCAAGTACCTGGAGACCGATCATTGGAAGACCTCAACTCCCTCTACTACTTCACCCAGGTAGTCGAGCACGGTGGCTTCGCCCCGGCTGGCCGGGCGCTGGACATGCCCAAATCGAAGCTCAGCCGGCGCATCGCCGACCTCGAAGACCGCCTGGGCGTGCGTCTGCTGCATCGCACCAGTCGTCACTGCTCGCTCACCGAGATCGGCCAGGCCTACTACAACCGCTGCCTGGCCATGCGCGTGGAAGCCGAGGGTGCGGCAGAGATCATCGAGCGCAACCGCAGCGAGCCGCGCGGCCTGGTGCGTATCAGTTGCCCGACCACCCTGCTCAATTCCTGGGTCGGGCCGATGCTGACCCGCTACATGCTCAAGTACCCGCAGGTGGAGCTGTTCATCGAGAGCACCAACCGCCGCGTCGACCTGCTGCACGAGGGCTTCGACATCGCCCTGCGGGTGCGCTTTCCACCGCTGGAGAACACCGACATGGTGATGAAGGTATTGAGCAACAGTACCCAGTGCCTGGTCGGCCAGCCGCAGTACCTGGAGCAGTTGCCCAAGGGCTTCGACCCGCAGTTGCTCGGCACGCTGCCGAGCCTGCATTGGGGCAGCGCCCAGCGTGAGTACCAGTGGGAGCTGTTCCAGGGCGAAGACAGCAGCCGCAGCATCGTCATCCCGCACACACCGCGTATGGTGACGGACGACCTGTTCGCCCTGCGCCATTTCGTGGTGGCCGGGGTGGGTATTGCGCACCTGCCGCGGGTGGCGGTGCGTGAAGACCTGGCGGCGGGGCGGCTGGTGGAGTTGTTGCCGGAATGGCACCCGCGTTGCGGCATCGTGCATGCGATCTTCCCGTCACGGCGGGGGTTGCTGCCATCGGTGCGGGCGCTGATCGATCATCTGGCCGAAGAATTCGCCATCAGCGACATGGCTTGAGCCGGTTGCCGCCTGTGCCGGCCTCTTCGCGGGTAAACCCGCTCCCATAGGGTCACTACTAGCCTCAAGGTTTGTGCAGTATGTGTAGGAGCGGGTTCACCCGCGAAGAGGCCGGCACAGGCAAGACCAGCCAGAGCACACGCATACAAGACCCCTGGCCTATCCTTCCTCCACAGTCTCGGATCATCCCTCCCGGAGCCCCCATGATCCGCGCCACCCACGGACCAGGCCGCGCCCTGCTCGCCACCCTCGCCCTGTGCCCGGCGCTCAGCCAGGCCGAAGAGCCCGGCTGGTCGCTGCTCAGCCGCAACTACTTCCTGCACAGCGACTTCCGCTCGCCCTCCGGCAGTAGCCAGAACTACCGCCAGGAATGGGCCCAGGGCTTCATTGGCGAAATCCGCTCCGGCTTCACCGAGGGCACACTCGGCGTCGGCATCGATGCCCATGGTTTTCTCGGCCTCAAGCTGGACGGCGGCCGCGGCCATGCCGGCACCGGCCTGCTGCCACGCGACAGCGATGGCCGCGCCGAGTCCGACTACTCCAGCGCCGGCGCCGCACTCAAGCTGCGCCTGGGCAACACCCAACTGCGCTACGGCGAAATGACCGTGGAAACCCCGGTGTTCGACACCAGCGACAAACGCCTGCACCCGGAGTACGCCACCGGCTGGTTCCTGGACAACACCGACATGCCCGACTGGCGCCTGCAGGCCGGGCACTTCACCGCCTTCAAAAACCAGGACAACAGCTCCAGCCATGATGACTTCAGCGGCTACGGCGCTACCACTGACAACCGCGCCATCAGCCTGGCCGGTGCCGCGTTCGCACCCGACGGGCCATTCGGCGGCGCACTGTACGCAGGCCAGTTGGAGGACACCTGGCGCCAGGCCTACCTCAACCTGAACCTGGCCGAGGGCAACTGGCGCCTGGACGGCAACCTGTACAAGACCCACGACACCGGCAATGCCAGTGCCGGGGCAATCGACACCCTCGCCTACAGCCTGCTGGCCAGGTACAGCTTCGGCGCCCAGGCGCTGAGCCTGGCCTACCAGAAGGTCGAGGGCGATACACCGTTCGACTTCGTCGGCGGCGACTCCATCTACCTGGCCAACTCGATCAAGTACGCCGACTTCAACGGCCCCGGCGAGCGCTCGTGGCAACTGCGCTACGACCTCGACTTCGCCACCCTCGGCGCCCCCGGCCTGAGCCTGATGGGCCGCTACGTCAGCGGCCGTGGCATCGACGGTAGCCATGCCCCGGCAGGCGGCGCCTATGTGGGCCAGTACGGCGACGGCGGCAAGCACTGGGAGCGCGACATCGACCTGAAATACGTGGTGCAGTCGGGCGCCGCCAAGGACCTGAGCCTGTCGTTTTCCCACGTCAGCCACCGCGCCAACCAGGCCCAGGCCGGCGATGACATCGACCGGATCTACCTGATCATCGAATACCCACTCAAAGGCAGCTTCTGACATGAGCACGACCCCTTCAGGCGCCTGGAGCCCATTGCGCAACGCCACCTTCCGCATGCTGTGGATCGCCACCATCGCTTCCAACATCGGCACCTGGATGCATGAGGTGGGCGCCGGCTGGCTGATGACCACGCTGTCGGCCAGCCCGTTGCATGTGGCCCTGATCCAGGTAGCCGGCTCGCTACCAATGTTCTTCCTCGCCCTGCCGGCCGGCGCGGCGGCTGATATCGTCGACAAGCGCCGCTACCTGTTGCTGGTGCAACTGTGGATGTCTTCGGTGGCCGTGGTGCTGGCGGCCCTGACCCTGCTCGGGCTGATGAACGTCACCCTGCTGCTGGTGCTTACCCTGGCGTTGGGCATCGGCACGGCACTGATGATGCCGGCCTGGAGCGCGCTGACACCGGAGCTGGTAGGCAAGGACGACCTGGCCAACGCGGTGGCGCTTTCCAGTGTCGGTATCAACGTGTCGCGCGCCATCGGCCCGGCTTTGGCGGGCGTGGTGGTGAGCATGGTCGGCCCGTGGTTGACCTTCGCCTTGAATGCCATCTCGTTCGCCGGGGTGATCCTGGTGCTGTTCCTGTGGAAGCGCGAGGTGAAGGAGCCGCTGCTGCCGGCCGAGCGCTTCGTCGGCGCCATGCGCACCGGGCTGCGTTTCGCGCGCAGTGCCAAACCCTTGCAGGCGGTGATATTGCGCGCCTTGGCATTCTTTTTCTGCGCCAGCGCGGGCACCTCGCTGCTGCCGTTGATCGTGCGTGGCGAGATGCATGGCACCGCCGCCGATTTCGGCCTGCTGCTGGCGGCCATCGGCATCGGCGCGGTGGCCGGCGCCACCTTGCTGCCACGCCTGCGCGAACGCATCAGCCGCGACCGCCTGGTGCTGCTGGCCAGCCTGCTGTATGCCCTGTTCCTGCTCGCCCTGGCGCTGGTGCGCAACTTCTATGTGCTGCTGCCGGCAATGCTGCTCAGCGGCGCGGCGTGGATTGCCGTGCTGTCCAACCTGCAGGTGGCGGCGCAGACCTCGGTGCCGGCCTGGGTACGGGCGCGGGCGCTGTCGGTGTACATCCTGATCTTCTTTGGTGCCATGGCCAGTGGCGGGTTGCTGTGGGGCACGCTGGCCAGCCATGCAACGATCACCTTGAGCCTGCTGCTGGCCGCAGGAGGCCTGGCACTGGGCACGCTGCTGACCTGCAAGGTGACGCTGCCGGAAACCGCAGCCGAGGAGCTGACGCCGTCACTGCATTGGCCGGTGCCGCTGCTGAGCGACGACATGGACAAGGAAAGCGGGCCGGTGATGGTCACCGTGGAATACCACATCGACCCGGCCAAGGCCGAGGCGTTCCAGCAGGCAGCGCGGGAGCTGGAGGCGATGCGCAAGCGCAATGGCGCGTTGTCGTGGGGGTTGATGCGCGACAGCGCGGACCCGGCGGTGTGGCTGGAGTTCTTCTTCGAGGAATCGTGGCTGGAGCATTTGAGGCATCACCACCGGGTAACCCGGGGTGAGCTGAAGATCGAGGCCAGGGTGCGGATGCTGCAGACCGATGGGGTGGAAGTGCAGATTCGGCATCTGTTGGCTGGAGCTGAGCACAAGGCTCACCATTGATGTTGGCCTTTCCGGCCCTATCGCCGGCAAGCCAGCTCCCACAAGGTCTCCACAGGTTCTGAGGGCTGTGCAGTACCTGTGGGAGCTGGCTTGCCGGCGATAGGGCCAGCACTGAAGGAACAAAAAAGGGGGGCCAATAACTGGCCCCCCTTTTTCACATCAGCTCAGCTTAGAAAGCAAAGCACGAACAACCCAGCGCCCCCCAGAAGCCCTGGAAGTCATTCACCGGCACACTCGAATGCCGTGCCTTCTCATGGCTGTGCGCATGCACCCCGCAAGGCCCGACACACTGGTGCGCCACCGCTGCCAGCGACGGCGTGCCCACGCGCCAGTGGCCCGGCACCTTGGTCACCGGAGACCACTCCGGCAGCACCGGCACCTGGGGCGGGCCGAGCTTGTCGAATTCCGCCGCGCCATACACCACCTTGCCATCGACCACGGTCAGCACCGACTCGATGCCTTTGATCGCCTCTTCATCGACACTGAAGAAGTCCAGCGACAGCGCCGCCAGGTCAGCCAGCTGGCCCACCTTGATCTGGCCTTTCTTGCCCTGCTCGCTGGAGAACCAGGCGCTGCCCTGGGTGAACAGCTGCAGCGCGGTGTCACGGCTGAGGCCTTCCGGGTATAGCTCCATGCCACCGACGGTCTTGCCGCTGACCAGCCAGTACAGCGAGGTCCACGGGTTGTAGCTGGACACGCGGGTGGCGTCGGTACCGGCGCCCACCGGCACGCCCATGTCGAGCATGCGCTTGATCGGCGGGGTCTGCTCGGCAGCCTTGGCACCGTAGCGGTCGACGAAATACTCACCCTGGAAGGCCATGCGGTCCTGGATCGCGATACCGCCGCCCAGCGCACGCACACGCTCGATGTTCTGCGGGGTGATGGTTTCGGCGTGGTCGAAGAACCACGGCAGGCCATTGAACGGGATGTCGCGGTTGACCTTCTCGAACACGTCGAGCATGCGCGTGATCGATTCGTTGTAGGTGGCATGCAGGCGGAACGGCCAGCGCTGCTCGACCAGGTGGCGCACCACCGGCTCCAGCTCTTGCTCCATGGTTTGCGGCAGATCCGGGCGCGGTTCGAGGAAGTCCTCGAAGTCGGCGGCGGAAAACACCAGCATCTCGCCGGCGCCATTGTGGCGCAGGAAGTCGGTACCGCTGTGCAGCTTCACGCTGGAGGTCCACTTGCGGAAGTCGTCCAGCTCTTCCTTGGGCTTCTGGGTGAACAGGTTGTAGGCAATGCGCACGGTCAGCTGGTTGTTGTCGGCCAGCTCCTGGATCACCTGATAGTCGTCCGGGTAGTTCTGGTAGCCACCACCGGCATCGATGGCACTGGTCAGGCCCAGGCGGTTGAGCTCGCGCATGAACTGGCGGGTGGAGTTGACCTGGTATTCCAGCGGCAGCTTCGGCCCCTTGGCCAGGGTGGCGTAGAGGATCATCGCGTTGGGGCGGGCGATGAGCATGCCGGTCGGGTTGCCGAACTTGTCACGCTGGATCTCGCCGCCCGGCGGGTTGGGCGTGTCCTTGGTGTAGCCGACTGCCTTGAGCGCAGCGCGGTTGAGCAGTGCGCGGTCATACAGGTGCAGCAGGAATACCGGGGTGTCAGGTGCGGCCTGGTTGATTTCCTCCAGGGTGGGCATGCGTTTTTCGGCGAACTGGAACTCGTTCCAGCCGCCGACCACACGCACCCACTGCGGGGTCGGCGTGCGCGCGGCCTGGTCCTTGAGCATGCGCAGGGCATCGGCCACCGAAGGCACGCCTTCCCAGCGCAGCTCCAGGTTGTAGTTCAGGCCACCACGGATCAGGTGCAGGTGCGAGTCGTTCAGGCCAGGGATGACCGTACGCTGCTTGAGGTCGATGATCTGCGTGGTGGCGCCCTTGTGGGCCATGGCTTCGGCGTCGTTGCCCACGGCGATGAAACGGCCATCCTTGATGGCGACGGCGGTCGCGGTGGGCTTTTCACGATCAACGGTGTGCAGTTTGCCGTTGAACAGAATCAGATCGGCGGTCATGGAACCTCCTTGGGTGGATGCGTGAGCGGAACCGGCGGAACCGGTAAAGGGCAATGCGGACCAGAGCGCGCCGGCGGCACCGAGCACGGTACTGGTGGCGAGGAACTGGCGACGGGTCTTGTCGTTACGGTCCTGGGACATGGGGTTCTCCGTCTGGGTGCGGCAGCGGGCAGGCGCAACTGCGGAGCATGCCGGTTGGTGTAGGGGCAAGGCTTGGATGGATGTGCGGTGGGTGGTTGAAGGTTAGCCCTGTTCAGCATTTGTGCTGCCTGGGCAGGCCTCTTCGCGGGCACGCCCGCTCCCACAGGAGGTACCACCGTCTTCAAGGCCGGCGGTGTCCCTGTGGGAGCGGGCGTGCCCGCGAATGCCTCCCACAATTACTGCTGAAGGAACGCCAGCAGGTCCTCGTTCAGTTGCTGTGCATGAGTCACCGCAAACCCGTGCGGCGCCCCCGCATACACCTTCAGCTCAGCCCCACGAATCAGCTCCGCCGCCCGCTTGCCGGTGCTCTCGAACGGCACGATCTGGTCGTCGTCACCGTGGATCACCAGGGTCGGCACATCGATCTTGGCCATATCCGGGCGGAAGTCGGTTTCGGAGAACGCGGTCACGCAATCCAGGGTGCCCTTGATCGATGCCATCAGCGCAATGTTCAAGGTCTGGGTCTGCACACCCTGGGACACCTGCTGCCCATGGTTGATGCCATAGAACGGCGTGGCGAAATCGGCGATGAACTGCGCCCGGTCGGCACGCAGGCCGGCGCAGATACCCTCGAACACCGATAGGTCGACACCTTCAGGGTTGTCGTCACGCTTGCCGAACACCGGCGTCACCGCGCCCAGCAGCACCAGCCCGGCCACACGCTCGCTGCCGTGGCGGGCGATGTAGCGGCTGACGTCACCGCCACCCATCGAGAAGCCCACCAAGGTCACATCGCGCAGGTCGAGGTGTTCGATCAGCTGGGCGATGTCATCGGCGAAGGTGTCGTAGTCGTAGCCGCTCCACGGCTGGCTCGAACGGCCGAAACCACGGCGGTCGAAGGCGATGGCGCGGTAGCCGCGACTGGCCAGGAACTCCATCTGCGAATCCCACATGTCGGCATCCAGTGGCCAACCGTGGCTGAACAGCACAGGCTTGCCGCTGCCCCAGTCCTTGAAGTAGATCGAAGTACCATCGCGGGTAACGAACGTGCTCATGTCGGTATCTCCTTGAAAATGTCGAGGTAAAGGCCTGGCTCAGCCACGTAGCCAGTTGGCGCAGCGGCGGGTTACCCAAGGCATGATGTAGAACACCACGGGCAGGATGACGAACAGGTTGACGATCAGGTTGCCGGTGATCGCGCCCCCCAACTGCGGAAAGCGTGCGAACAACGGTGCCAGCAGTTGTGGAATGATCATGGTCATCGGGCAGATCACCAGGTAGGTCAGCAGGGCCTGCTTCCAGCGCGGCGGTTGCGCCGGCGTGGTGCCCGTCGAACTGGCGATTACCTTGTGTTGCAGGCATACGGTCACTACGTCGCGGTTGTCTTGGGGTGCGGTGTTCATCGGCGTTCCTTGGGATGAGCTTGCCCGCATCCACTGTGCAACGGCGGACGGGCGCTGGATTGGACAGGTGTGCTGCTTTGGCGGGCACCGGCTGGCGGTGCCCGCGCATCTGGCTTACTTGCTGGCGTTGAAAGCGTTGTAGCTGGTCATCAGGTTGCGGTAGTCCGGGATGTGGTTGGAGCACAGCGCGGCCAGGCCTTCGATGTCGTTACGCCAGTCGCGGTGCAGCTCAC
This sequence comes from Pseudomonas sp. 13159349, assembly GCF_013305685.1. Taxonomy (NCBI): domain Bacteria; kingdom Pseudomonadati; phylum Pseudomonadota; class Gammaproteobacteria; order Pseudomonadales; family Pseudomonadaceae; genus Pseudomonas; species Pseudomonas sp. 13159349. The sequence goes on from NZ_CP045553.1 coordinate 5,798,304, forward strand.
AGGCCACGCCGAACCAGGTCATCAGTTGTGCGCCGGCCTGGCTCATGCGGTCGTGGGCGGCGTCGCGGGTCATGGCGTTGAAGGTGCCGGAGGCATCGGTGACCACGAACACTTCGAACTCTTCCTCCAGGGCTGACAGCGCCGGGAAGGCTACGCACACTTCGGTCACCACGCCGGCGATGATCAGCTGCTTCTTGCCGGTGGCCTTCACCGCCTTGACGAAGTCCTCGTTGTCCCAGGCGTTGATCTGGCCTGGGCGGGCGATGTAGGGGGCGTCCGGGAACAGGGCTTTCAGCTCTGGTACCAGCGGGCCGTTGGGGCCTTGTTCGAAGCTGGTGGTGAGGATGGTCGGCAGGTTGAAGAACTTGGCCAGGTCGGCCAGGGCCAATACGTTGTTCTTGAACGCGTCCGGCTCAATGTCGCGGACCAGGGACAGCAGGCCAGCCTGGTGGTCGACCAGCAGGACAGCGGCGTCGTCTTTGTTCAGGCGGTTGTATTTGAAGTTGGTCATGGTCGTTGCTCCTAAGGTTTTGATCTTTTCAGTAAGTTGGGTGTTTCGCGTTGATGGGAGAAGATTAAAACCATGACCTTTTGGGCGGTAGATAGCAGTTTTTGGCTCTAGCGTTCTGTTTTGTGAACGATGGATTGATGCTGGATTTGCCGGCCTCTTCGCGGGCTTGCCCGCTCCCACAGGGATCGCGCATCCATCAACTCATGCACAACATCTGTGGGAGCGGGCAAGCCCGCGAAGAGGTCGGCACAGGCTGTCATTGCCTGCCCGGCCAACCTGCTCTATTACTACCCACAGCCCTCCCCTCACCCGAGACCACCATGCTGGCGTTCATCCAGTCGTACCCGCTGTTGCTCGGCACCGCCCTGATCCTGCTCGACCTCGCGCTCTGGCAGCTGATTCCTCTCCAGCAACGCGCCTGGCGTATCGGCACGCGGTTGGTGCTGTTCCTGCTGTTCAGCTCGGTACTGGTGGCTGCCGGCATGAGCCCGATGCAACCACCACCCTGGCCCGATGATGTCTCGCGCAACCTGATCGCCACAGTACTGGCGATCGGCTGGTGGCTGTTCGGCGCACGCACGGTGACGGTGGTGTTCGGCCTGTTGCTGGGTGCCCGTGGCAGCCATGGCGGGCGTTTGCTGCAGGATGTGCTGGGGGCGCTGATCTTCCTGGCTGCGGTAGTCGCCGCCGCAGGTTATGTGTTGCAGTTGCCGGTGAAGGGCCTGCTGGCTACATCGGGGGTAATGGCCATCGTCATCGGCCTGGCGCTGCAGAGCACATTGGCCGACGTGTTCAGTGGCATCATCCTGAACACCACGCGGCCGTATCAGATTGGCGACTCGATCTCCATCGATAGCACCGAAGGCAAGGTGCTGGAAATCGACTGGCGTGCCACCCGCCTGCTCACCAGCACCGGCAGCCTGGCGGTGATCCCCAACTCGGTGGCGGCCAAGGCCCGGCTGCTCAACCACAGCCGCCCGGCCGATGTGCACGGGGTGTCGGTCAGCGTGGTGGTACCGGCCAAGGTGCGGCCCAAACGGGTGTTCGATGCTCTGGAAAAAGCCTTGCAAGGCGTCAGTGCCATCCTGGCTACACCAAGACCAAAGGTGACGGTGAAAGCCTCGACGCTGGAATCAGTGGAGTACGAAGCCAGCGGCTTCGTGGCCGACGCGGGCGCCAAGGGCGACGCGCGCAATCAGCTGTTCGACCTGGCCCACCGGCACCTGGAGGCCAGCGGGGTAATGTGGAACACCGACCTGGCCATGCCACCACGCAGCCGCCAGCGCGAGGTGCTGGATGAGGTGCGGGTGTTCCGCTCGCTGAGCGCTGAAGAGCGCGATACGTTGAGCCAGCGCATGACGGCGGTGGAATACCTGGCCGACCAGGTAATCCTGGGCGTGGGCGAGCATTCCGATCATTTGCTGGTTATTGGCAGCGGGGTGGTTTCGGCGTCGATCCGCGATGGCGACAAGCTGGTCGAAGCAGGGCGCATGGGACCGGGCGAGGTGCTGGGAATCGAAGGAATCATCGACGAAGAGGACTCGCTGGCCGAGTTCCGCACGCTGACCGGTTGCGTGCTGTATCGGATCGACAAGGAACAGGTGAAGAGCTGCCTGGTGCAACGCGGCGATGTGCAAACGGCGTTGAGCAAGTTGCAGCGGTTTCGGCGGCAGAGCCGGGAGTCGTTGTTGCTGCAGAAGCCGGTTTCGATCAAGAAGGGCGGTTTTCTCAGCTGGTTGCACAAGTAAGCCTGTGCCGGCCCTATCGCCGGCGAGCCGGCTCCCACTGCACAGGCTTTAAGAGCAATGCGATCAATGTGGGAGCTGGCTTGCCGGCGATAGGGCCGGTGCTTACAACACAACCCTTAGGCATTGCCCCGCGTGGTACAGCGAGAACCCGGACTCATAGAACGCAGTCCGCAGCGAGGGCGCACTCACGCCCTTCATCGGCGAGAACGGAATCGGCAGGCTGCCCGCCTCCCCCTTCAGCAGGAACTCGGCAAACGCCCGGCCAATCACGGTCCCGGTGGTATTGCCCCGCCCGTTGTACCCGGTTACCGCCACCAGCCCCGGCGCCGGTTCGAACAGGCGCATCAGGTGGTCTGGGGTGAAGTCGATGCAGCCGGTCCAGTGCATTTCCCACTCGACCTTGCCCAGCTCCGGGTAATAGTGGCTCTGGATGCGGTCGGCCCAGCTGCGCACGAACCACGCCGGCTTGTTGTCGACCCGGCCCAGGCTGCCTAGCAGCAGGCGGCCCTGGTCGTCGCGACGGATGCTGCTGAGCACGGTGCGGGTGTCCCACGAGCCTTGGCCATGTGGCAGCACCTTGTCGGCTGCAGCGCCCTGCAACGGCTTGGATGCCACCTGGTAGTAGTAGCCACGGAAAAACTGCTTCTGCAGGTTGCTCCAGTCGCCTTCGGTGTAGGCGCCGGTGGAAATCACCACCTTGTCGGCGCGCACCGAACCACGTGCGGTCTTCACCCGCCAGGCATCGCCGTCACGCTCCAGGCCTTCGACCGAAGACTGCTGGAACAGCTTGCCACCCAGGCGTGCCACCGCTGCGGCCAGGCCCTGGGTGTAGCCCATGGGGTTGATGGTGCCGGCGCGGCGGTCGAGCAGCGCGGCGGAAATCTTGTCGGTGCCGCAGTATTCCTGGCATTGGGCGCCGGTCAGCAGCTCCACATCGGCACCACGGCGGCGCCATTGTTCGTGGCGGGCCTCGAGGTCGGCGATACCGGTGGCGTTGTGCGCCATGTGCAGCGTGCCTTTGTGCTGGGCCTGGCAGTCGATGCCAAGGCGTTCGATCATGGCGAACACTTCGGCCGGGGCTTCGCCGAGCACCTTGTTCAGGCGGCTGCCCTGCTGCAGGCCGAGGGTGGCCTCGACATCGTCGGGGCGGATCCAGGTGCCGGCGTTGACCAGGCCGACGTTGCGCCCGGAGCCGCCGTGACCGATCTTCCAGGCCTCCAGCAGGATCACCGACTTGCCCTGTTCGAGCAGGTGGATGGCCGCCGACAGGCCGGTAATGCCGCCACCGATCACACAGACATCGGCCTTGTGCTCACCGGCCAGGGCCTGGGCGGCGACGGTCGGTTTGCTGACGAATTCCCACAAGCATTCTTGACGCAGTTCGGACATGGCCCGGCTCCAGCAATTTGTTCTTGTTGGGGCTGCATTGCAGCCCATCGCCGGCAAGCCAGCTCCCACAGTGTGGGAGCTGGCTTGCCGGCGAAACGGGGGCAAAGCCCCCGCCTGCGGACATCAGTCGAACACGATACCCTGCGCCAGCGGCAGTTCGCGCGAGTAGTTCACGGTGTTGGTCTGGCGACGCATGTAGCCTTTCCAGGCGTCCGAACCGGACTCACGGCCACCGCCAGTCTCCTTCTCGCCACCGAACGCACCGCCGATCTCGGCGCCGCTGGTGCCGATGTTGACGTTGGCGATGCCGCAGTCGCTGCCCGAGGCGCTCTGGAAGCGTTCGGCCTCACGGATGTCGGTGGTGAAGATGCACGACGACAGGCCTTGTGGCACTTCGTTGTTCAGGCGCAGGGCCTCTTCGAAGTCGTCGTAGGCCAGCACGTACAGTATCGGGGCGAAGGTTTCGTGGCGCACCACGTCGCTCTGCGCCGGCATTTCGGCGATGGCAGGCGATACGTAGTAAGCGTTCGGGTACTGATCGGCCAGCTGACGCTCGCCACCAAATACCTGGCCACCTTCGTCGCGGGCCTTGGCCAGCGCGCCCTGCATGGCGTCGAACGACTGCTTGTCGATCAGCGGGCCCACCAGGTTGTCCTTGCGTGGGTCACCGATGCGCACCTTGCCGTAGGCGGCTTTGACACGGGCAACCACTTCGTCCTTGATCGAACGGTGCACGATCAGGCGGCGCAGGGTGGTGCAACGCTGGCCGGCGGTGCCGACTGCGGAGAACAGGATGCCACGCACGGCCAGGTCGAGGTCGGCGCTCGGGGCCAGGATCATGGCGTTGTTGCCGCCCAGTTCGAGGATGCTGCGGCCGAAGCGGGCAGCCACACGCGGGCCGACTTCGCGCCCCATGCGGGTGCTGCCGGTGGCGCTGACCAGCGGTACGCGCGGGTCGTCGACCATGGCTTCGCCGGCTTCACGGCCGCCGATCACCAGTTGTGCCAGGCCAGCCGGGGCATCACCAAAGGCTTTCAGGGCTTTTTCGAACAGCGCCTGGCAGGCCAGGGCGGTCAGCGGGGTCTTCTCGGACGGTTTCCATACCACCGAGTTACCGGCGACCAGGGCCAGGGCAGTGTTCCAGGCCCAGACTGCGACCGGGAAGTTGAAGGCGCTGATCACGCCGACCACGCCAAGCGGGTGCCAGGTTTCACGCATGTGGTGGCCAGGGCGCTCAGAAGCGATGGTCAGGCCGTACAGCTGGCGCGAAAGGCCAACGGCGAAGTCGCAGATGTCGATCATTTCCTGCACTTCGCCCAGGCCTTCCTGGGTGATCTTGCCGGCTTCGATCGAAACCAGCTCGCCGAGGTCGGCCTTGTGCTCACGCAGCACTTCGCCGAACAGGCGCACCAGCTCGCCACGGCGCGGGGCCGGCACGCTGCGCCAGGCTTCGAAGGCGCTCTGGGCCTGATCGATGCGGGCGATGGTCTCGGCCTTGCCGAGCAGTTTCACCGAGGCGATCTGGCTGCCGTCGATCGGCGTGTGAACAGGGTAGTCGCCCTGGGTGTAAGCCTCGGCAGCAACGCCAAGGCGCTCGAGCAGTCCAGCAACCATTTGTGCATCTCCTACATCGGGTGATGGGGTGGAAAAATGATGTGGATCAGTATTAATCCGATCACACCGGTGCAACAAACGACCTTTATTCCGCATATCATTCCGTCAGGTAATGATTTGAGCCGCAGAGACCGCTATGTCCAAACGCCTGGTGCCCTCCATGACCGCCCTGCAGTGCTTCGAAGCTGCAGCCCGCCATTTGAGCTTTACCCGTGCCGCCGAAGAGCTGCACCTGACCCAGAGCGCAGTCAGCAAGCAGGTGGCGCAGCTTGAAGACATGCTGCGCCACCACCTGTTCCTGCGTATCCGCCGCCGTCTGCAGCTGACGCCGGCGGGTAGCCTGTACCTGGCCGAGGTCAACAAGATCCTCACCCAGGTGGATATGTCCAGCCGCTACGTGCTCACCTACGGCGAGCAGACCGAGATATTGAAGGTAGCCACTCAGCCGAGTTTTGGCGTGCGCTGGTTGATCCCGCACCTCAAGGGTTTTGGCAAGCGCCACAACAACATCCACCTGGACATCCGCAACGAGATGGAGCCTTTCGCCCTGCTGCAAGGATCGGCGGACGTGGTGTTCTTCTATGGCCAGGGTACTTGGCCGGGGGCCACCTGCGTGGAGCTGTTCGGTGAAGAGGTGGTGCCGGTATGTGCGCCGGAGTTGCTGGCCGGGCGTGAACTGAACGATGCCGGGGAGCTGGCCGACCTGGTGCTGCTGCAGAGCACCTCGCGGCCAGAGGCCTGGCACGAGTGGTTCCTGGAGTTGGGCTTGCAGAGCGTCAGTGCCTACCACGGGCCGCGCTTCGATACCTTCTACATGGCCTTGAGCGCGGCGCAGGCCGGGTGCGGGGTGGCGTTGGTGCCGCGCTACCTGGCGGCGAAGGAGCTGGCCGAGGGGAGTTTGGTGGTGCCGTGGAACCATGCGATGCGCAGTGCCGGGGCGCATTACCTGGCGTATGCCGAGCATGCGGCGGAGGTGCCCAAGGTAAGGGCGTTGGTGGAATGGATTCGCGAGCAGCTTCAGGCTTGAGATTGCCGGGGCCGCTTTGCGGCCCATCGCCGGCAAGCCAGCTCCCACAGGGAGCTCCACAATTGCTGAATCCTGTGTCCAACCTGTGGGAGCTAGCTTGCCGGCGATAGGGCCCTTGAGGTCGATCAAAAAAGGAATGACACACTCACTTTTTTTCGCTTGTGAGCAAAGTGCATTCCCAGCTTTCATGTAAGCGTCCGAACCCAACCAGGAAGCTAGCGATGCCCGCCCACGATTTCGTCAGCCCCGACAGCATCCGCGCGCAGTTCTCTGCCGCCATGTCGCTCATGTACAAACAGGAAGTGCCCCTGTACGGCACGCTGCTGGAGCTGGTGAGCGAAATCAACCAGCAGGTCATGGCCCAGCAACCCGAGGTTGCCGAGGCCCTGCGCTGGACCGGCGAAATCGAGCGCCTGGATCAGGAGCGCCACGGCGCCATCCGTGTCGGCACCGCCGCAGAGCTGGCCACCATCGCCCGGTTGTTCGCGGTCATGGGCATGCAGCCAGTCGGCTACTACGACCTTAGTTCCGCCGGCGTGCCGGTGCATTCCACCGCCTTCCGCGCGGTGCACGAGCAGTCGCTGCACGTCAGCCCGTTCCGCGTATTCACTTCGCTGCTGCGCCTGGAGCTGATCGACAACCCGCAACTGCGCGAGCTGGCAGAGAGCATCCTGGCCAAGCGCCAGATCTTCACCGCCCGCGCCCTAGAGCTGATCGACCAATGCGAGCGCGATGGTGGCCTGAATGCCGCCGATGCCGAGGTGTTCGTGCAAGAAGCGCTGCACACCTTCCGCTGGCACCATGACGCCACAGTCACTGCCGAGCAGTACCAGCAGTTGCACGACCAGCACCGCCTGATCGCCGATGTGGTGGCCTTCAAGGGCCCGCACATCAACCACCTGACCCCGCGCACCCTTGACATCAATGCAATCCAGCTCGGCATGCCGGCCAAGGGCATCCCGCCAAAGGCCGTGGTCGAGGGCCCGCCCACCCGCCGCCATCCGATCCTGCTGCGCCAGACCAGCTTCAAGGCCCTGCAGGAAAAGGTTGCGTTCAGCGACCAGCAGGGCAGCCACACCGCGCGCTTCGGCGAAATCGAGCAACGCGGCGCGGCGCTGACGCCGAAAGGCCGCCAGCTGTACGACAAGCTGCTAGACGCCACCCGCGCCGCCCTGGGTGGCGCCCCGGCCGAGGCCAATGCCGAACGCTACATGGCGTTGTTGAAGGACACCTTTGCCGAGTTCCCGGACGACCTGGCGCAGATGCGTGAACAAGGGCTGGCCTACTTCCGCTACTTCGCCACCGAGAAAGGCCTGGCTGCGCGCGACCAGGACGACCGCCCGACCACACTGGATGGGCTGATCGAGGCTGGCCATGTGCATTTCGAGGCGCTGGTGTACGAGGACTTCCTGCCGGTGAGCGCGGCGGGGATCTTCCAGTCCAACCTGGGTGACGATGCGCAGGCCGAGTACGGCAGCAACGCCAACCGCGATGCGTTCGAAGCAGCGCTGGGGCTGCAGGTGCAGGATGAGCTGGCGCTGTATGCGCAGAGCGAGCGTCGGTCGCTGCAGGCGTGTGCACAGGCGTTGAACCTGGGCTCGATGTAAGGCTGTAGATCGCAGGGGCCGCTTCGCGGCCCTATCGCCGGCAAGCCAGCTCCCACAGGATGGCATCGAGCCTGAGGCAAATGCAGTCCCTGTGGGAGCTGGCTTGCCGGCGATGAGGCCAGGGCAGGCAACACAGACAGTTGCCCCCAAACCTGTGGGAGCGGGCAAGCCCGCGAAGAGGCCGGCACAGGCGATCAAAGGGGCGGCAGGATCTGCACATCCGGCAAATCCATCGCCGCCACCTCCTCTTCCAGAAACGCGCTCAAACGCCGCAACCGCTCGCCCCCTGGCCGAGTGCGCGGCCACACCAGGTAATAATCCATCCCGCTGGGCACGGCCGTCGGCCAAGGCAGGCTCAAGCGCCCCTGCGCCACATCTTCGGCCACCATCAGCAAATCACCCATGGAAATGCCATAGCCACGCGCAGCGGCAATCATGCCCAGCTCCAGGGTGTCGAACACCTGCCCGCCCTTGAGCGAAACCTTGTCACTCAACCCCATGCGCTCCAGCCATTCCCGCCAGTCGCGCTTGTCCACCGTGGGGTGCAGCAGCTCTATGCAGGCCAGCCGACGCTCGTCCCAGGGTTCCTCGTCGAGCAGGTCTGGCGCACCCACGGGGATCAGCAGTTCCGGGAACAACCTGCGCACTTCCCATTCCGGCGGGAACACCCCGTCGCTGAGCAACACCGCGCAATCGAACGGCTCCTGGTTGAAGTCCACATGGTCGACATCCATCCAGGCGCTGGTCAGCTGCACTTCGTTGCCAGGCTGCAAGTGGCGAAAGCGGCTAAGGCGCGCCAGCAACCAGCGCATGGTCAGGGTCGAGGGAGCCTTCATGCGCAGGATGTCATCCTCACCGCGCAAGGTATCGCAAGCCCGTTCCAGCGCGGCAAAGCCTTCACGCACACCGGGCAGCAGCACCCGCGCCGCTTCGGTCAGTTGCAGGCTGCGGCCGCTGCGCACGAACAGGCGGCAGGCAAAGTGCTCCTCCAGCGTGCGGATATGCCGGCTGACCGCGCTCTGGGTAATCGACAGCTCTTCGCCGGCACGGGTGAAGGAGCTTAGCCGCGCGGCGGCTTCGAATGCGCGCAGGGCATACAGCGGGGGGAGCTGACGGGACATGAGGCACCTGCCATACGGGGCTGTGAAATGAATCACCGGGAAGCATATATACATGAGTCAGACTCATGCCAATGATCGCTTTTATCCTTTTGTGCAAAGTTGACCAAAGCCTCAGAATCGCCCTTCGTTGATCACCCCAGGAAAAGGACTGCCCCCATGCATGTCGCGCCCACCACAGAACTCAAGGCTTTGCTGCGCCTGGCCGGGCCGCTGATCGCCTCGCAGTTGGCGCACATGCTGATGGTGCTGACCGATACCCTGATGATGGCCCGCATCAGCCCGCAAGCCCTGGCTGGCGGCGGCCTGGGTGCGGCGAGCTACTCGTTCGTGTCGATCTTCTGCCTTGGCGTGATCGCTGCGGTCGGCACCCTGGTGGCCATTCGCAAGGGCGCCAACGACATCGAGGGCGCCACCCGCCTAGCGCAGGGTGGCCTGTGGCTGGCCTGGAGCCTGGCGCTGTTCGCTGCGCTGGTGTTGTGGAACCTTGAACCGGTACTGCTGCTGTTCGGGCAAAAGCCCGAAAACGTTGCATCGGCCGCCGAATTCCTCACCCTGCTGCCACTGGCGCTGCCCGGCTACCTGACCTTCATGGCGTTGCGCGGCTTCACCAGCGCGCTGGGCCGGTCTACGCCGGTGATGGTCATCAGCCTGGTCGGCACGGTGCTCAACTACCTGTTCAACGTGGCGCTGATCGAAGGCATGTTCGGCCTGCCCAAGCTGGGCCTGATGGGCATCGGCCTGGTCACCGCGGTGGTGTCGATGGGCATGGCCATTGCCTTGGCGCTGTATATCCGTTGGCACCCGGCCTATGCCGCCTACCCATTGCGCAAGGGCCTGTCGCGCCCTTCGCTGCCGGCCCTGCGCGAGCTGTGGCGGCTGGGCTTGCCGATTGGTGGCACCTACATGGTGGAAGTCGGCCTGTTCGCCTTCGCCGCGCTGTGCATGGGCGTGCTGGGCAGCACCGAGCTGGCAGCGCACCAGATCGCCCTGCAGATCGTCTCCACAGCGTTCATGGTGCCGACCGGGTTGTCGTATGCGGTGACCATGCGCGTGGGGCTGTACTACGGCGCCGGCAACCTGCTGGCGGCGCGCAGTGCCGGGCGGGTGGGCATAGGCTTCGGGGCGATGATCATGTTTGCCTTCGCCGCGCTGTTCTGGCTGCTGCCCGATACGCTGGTGGGGCTGTTCATCGACAGTGACGACCCGGCATTTGCGGCGATCTTCCAGCTGGCGGTGCAGTTGCTGATGGTGGCTGCGTGGTTCGAGCTGTTCGATGGCATGCAGACGATCGCGATGGGCTCGATCCGTGGGCTGAAGGATGCCAAGACGACCTTCCTGATCGGGCTGGTGTGCTACTGGCTGGTAGGGGCGCCGAGCGCCTGGCTGTTCACCTTTACCCTGGGCGGTGGCGCAGTCGGGGTGTGGTGGGGGCTGGCGTTGGGGCTGGCGTGTGCGGCGGTGGCACTGACCTTTGGCTTTGAGTGGCGCATGAAGCGGCTTTTGGGCAAGGCAGGTCTGGCTGACGGGTCGGCAGTGTCTGTGTGATTGCCGGGGCTGCTTTGCAGCCCTTTCGCGACGCAAGGCCGCTCCCACATGGGAATGCGTTCGCCGATCAATGTGGGAGCGGCCTTGTGTCGCGAAAGGAGGGCGAAGCCCTCCCCTGCGATGTCACAGGCTAACCAGCTTCGGCTTGCTGTAATCCAGCAAGAACTCCATCAACTCCCCCACCGGCAGCGGCTTGCTGACCAGGAAGCCCTGCACCTGGTCACAGCCAAACCCGCGCAGCAACGCCATCTGCTCTTCACTCTCCACACCTTCGGCCACTACTTCGAGGTTGAGGTTGTGCGCCAGGTTGATCATGGCGTGCACCAGCTTGCGGTTCTCCTCGCGCATTTCCATTTCCGCGACAAAGCTGCGGTCCACCTTGAGCAAGGTGATCGGCAGGCTGTTGAGGTGCACGAACGAAGAGAACCCGGTACCGAAATCATCGAGCGAGAAGCGCACGCCCAGGCGCCCCAGGGCGTCCATGGTCTGGCGCACCAGTTCGTTGCGGCGCATCACTGCCGTTTCGGTCAATTCGAACTCCAGCCAGCGGGCATCCACGCCATGTTCGAGAATCAGGCGGCTCAAGGTCGCCAGCAACTGGCTGTCCTGGAACTGGCGGAAGCTCAGGTTGACCGCCATGTGCAGCGGCTCCAGGCCGCGCTCGCACAGCGCCTGCATGTCGCGCAGGGCTCGGGAAATCACCCAATAGCCCAGCGGCACGATCAGGCCGCTCTGCTCGGCCAGCGGCACGAACTCGCTGGGCGGCAACAGGCCACGCTCGGCATGCCGCCAGCGCACCAGCGCCTCGAGGCCGACGATACGCCCGTCGGCCAGGTTCAACCGCGGCTGGTAATGCAGCTCCAGCTCGTCCCGGCGCAGGGCGCGGCGCAGTTCGCTTTCCAGGTCGGCAAGGCTGCGGGCGTTGCGGTTGATGCGTTCGTTGAACACATGGAAAGTGCAACCCTGGCTGCCTTTGGCCTGGCGCATGGCGATGTGCGCGTGCCACATCAGCGGGTCGGCACCACCCTGGGCGCGGGCATGGGCCAGGCCCAGGCTGCAGCCCAGCAGCAGGCTTTCGCCGTCGATCCAGTAGGGTTCGGCCAACGCCTCGACAATCCGCTCGGCAATCCACTCGGCACGGTTGGGGTCGCGTCGGGTGTCGATCAGCAGGGCGAACTCGTCGCTGCCCAGGCGCGCCAGTTGGTCGCCCGCCTCCAGTTGCTGTTTCAGCCGCGCCACCACCTGCAGGATCAGGCGGTCGCCGCTCTGGTGGCCAAGGGCGTCGTTGACGTGGCGGAAGTTGTCCAGGTCCAGGTGGCCGAGGGCAAGGCCACGGCCGTCGTTCTCGGCCAGGCGCGCGGTCAGCAAGGCCTGGAAGCCTTGGCGGTTGGCGATGCCGGTCAGCGGATCCTGCTCGGCCAGGCGCTGCAAAGTGGCCACCAGCACGCCGCGCTCGCGCACATGGCGCAGCGAGCGACGCAAGGTGTCGGCATTGAGCTGGTCACGCACCAGCCAGTCACTGACGGCGCTGGGCGCTAACTGAGGCTCGTGGTCGAGCAGCAGGATGGTCGGCAGCTCGCAGCGCCCAGGCGCGGGCTGCAGGGCCGGGGTTGCCAGCACGACAGCCTGGCGGTCCTGGTTGAACAGGTTGTCGACCGACTCCCAGTTCGGCGCCGTCAGCAGCACGGCGCTGCCACCCTGGGCAGGCATGCACTCGCGTAGCAGCGCGCCCCATTCCGGCTCATCGGCCAACAGCAGCAAACGCAATGGTTCGACAGGCGTGGACAAGCGGGCTCCTTAGGCTTCACGGTGCAACGGAAACTGCCAGGTATGCTACTGCATTAATGAAAATGATTTTCAATTTAATACATGTTTTTACGGGTGTAGCATCCCGACGTATTTTGTCGTGCATCCTGCGCGAAACTGCGCCAGCCGGCAAATCCCGTTTACATATTTGACTCAGACGTCAGACGGTCGCGCCACAAACGCCCCATGCCTGTTAGAATGCGCGGCTATTTTCTGGCGACCCCCGGTTTCTAGCATGTCCCGACTCAATCCCCGGCAGCAGGAAGCCCGTGACTATGTCGGCGGCCCTCTTTTGGTGCTCGCCGGTGCAGGCTCGGGCAAGACCAGCGTGATCACGCGCAAGATTGCCCACCTCATCCAGAACTGCGGCATCCGTGCCCAGTACATCGTGGCGATGACCTTCACCAACAAGGCCGCGCGCGAGATGAAGGAACGGGTCGCCACCCTGCTGCGCCCGGGGGAAGGCCGCGGCCTGACTGTGTGCACATTCCACAACCTGGGCCTGAACATCATCCGCAGGGAGCACGAGCGCCTGGGCTACAAGCCGGGTTTCTCGATCTTCGACGAGTCCGACATCAAGGCGTTGCTGTCGGACATCATGCAGAAGGAATACTCCGGCGACGACGGCATCGACGAGATCAAGAACATGATCGGTGCCTGGAAGAACGACCTGATCCTGCCCGCCGAGGCCCTGGAGAAGGCGCGCAACCCGCGCGAGCAGACTGCCGCCATCGTCTACACCCACTACCAGCGCACGCTCAAGGCGTTCAACGCGGTGGACTTCGACGACCTGATCCTGCTGCCGGTCAAGCTGTTCCAGGAGCACCCCGATGTGCTGGAGCGCTGGCAGAACCGCGTGCGCTACCTGCTGGTGGACGAATACCAGGACACCAACGCCAGCCAGTACCTGCTGGTGAAGATGCTGATCGGCATGCGCAACCAGTTCACCGTGGTAGGCGACGACGACCAGTCGATCTACGCCTGGCGTGGCGCCCGGCCGGAAAACCTGATGCTGCTCAAGGAGGACTACCCCTCCCTGAAGGTGGTGATGCTGGAGCAGAACTACCGCTCCACCAGCCGCATCCTGCGCTGCGCCAACGTGCTGATTGCCAACAACCCGCACGCGTTCGAGAAGCAGCTGTGGAGCGAGATGGGCGTGGGCGACGAGATCCGCGTCATCCGCTGCAAGAACGAGGAAGCCGAGGCCGAACGCGTGGCTATGGAAATCCTCACCCTGCACCTGCGCACCAACCGTCCGTACAGCGACTTTGCCATCCTCTACCGCGGCAACTACCAGGCCAAGCTGATCGAACTGAAGCTGCAGCACCACCAGGTGCCATATCGCCTGTCGGGCGGCAACAGCTTCTTCGGCCGCCAGGAGGTCAAGGACCTGATGGCCTACCTGCGTCTGCTGGTGAACCCGGACGATGACAACGCCTACCTGCGGGTGATCAACGTACCCCGCCGCGAAATCGGCTCCACCACCCTGGAAAAACTCGGCAACTACGCCACCGAGCGCGGTATTTCGATGTACGCCGCCAGCGAGGAGCTTGGCCTGGGCGAGCATCTGGACGCCCGCTACACCGAGCGTTTGCAGCGCTTCAAGCATTGGCTGGACGGGGTGCGCCACAAGGTTGCCCTGGAAGACCCGATTGCCGCGCTGCACGAGATGATCCGCGATATCGACTACGAGAACTGGATCCGCCAGCAGACCGCCAGCGACAAGGCTGCCGAGTTCCGCATCAGCAACGTCTGGTTCCTGGTCGAAGCGCTGAAGAACACCCTCGAGAAGGACGAAGAGGGTGACATGACCATCGAGGACGCCATCGGCAAGCTGGTGCTGCGCGACATGCTCGAGCGCCAGCAGGAAGAGGAAGAGAACGCCGAAGGTGTGCAGATGATGACTCTGCATGCCTCCAAGGGCCTGGAATTCCCATACGTGTTCATCATGGGCATGGAAGAGGAAATCCTCCCGCACCGCTCCAGCATCGAGGCCGACACCATCGAAGAGGAACGACGCCTGGCCTACGTGGGCATCACCCGCGCGCGCCAGACCCTGGCCTTCACCTTCGCCGCCAAGCGCAAGCAGTACGGTGAAATCATCGACTGCACGCCCAGCCGGTTCCTCGACGAACTGCCACCGGACGACCTGGCCTGGGAGGGCCTTGACGATGCGCCGGTCGAGGTAAAGGCCGCACGGGGCAACAATGCCTTGGCCGATATCCGGGCAATGCTCAAACGCTGATCAACCATTACTCTTTAACTTTGCCGCTATTTGCGGCGACCTTTGTTACATCGAGGAATACCACAGTGGAAGCACTGCATCAGAAGATTCGCGAAGAAGGCATCGTGCTTTCCGATCAGGTTCTCAAAGTCGATGCGTTTCTCAACCACCAGATCGACCCTGCGCTGATGCAGCTGATCGGTGACGAGTTCGCCCGCCTGTTCGCCGACGCGGGCGTGACCAAGATCGTCACCATCGAAGCCTCGGGCATTGCCCCGGCGGTGATGACTGGCCTGAAGCTGGGCGTGCCGGTGATCTTCGCCCGCAAGCACCAGTCGCTGACCCTGACCGAGAACCTGCTGACCGCCTCGGTGTATTCCTTCACCAAGCAGACCGAGAACACCGTGGCCATCTCGCCGCGTCACCTCAACAGCAGCGACCGCGTGCTGGTGATCGACGACTTCCTGGCCAACGGCAAGGCGTCGCAGGCCCTGATCTCGATCATCAAGCAGGCCGGCGCCACCGTGGCCGGCCTGGGTATCGTGATCGAGAAGTCGTTCCAGGGCGGCCGTGCCGAGCTGGACAGCCAGGGCTATCGCGTCGAGTCGCTGGCCCGGGTGAAGTCGCTGGAAGGTGGTGTGGTTACCTTCATCGAGTAATCGCGGCGCCTGCTTCGCGGGCACGCCCGCTCCCACAGGTAAACCACAGGTTTTGAATGCTGTGGTGTACCTGTGGGAGCGGGCGTGCCCGCGAATGGCCTCAATCCTCTCTATCTGGCAGCCGCCAACCCCGCCAGCAGCAACCGCTGGTAAAGCTCTTCCTTCAGCCCCTGCGGCTGATCCAGCTGCATCCGCACAAGATGCCTCGCATAGCCCTCCGGCCCCGGCGCATCCAGCGCTGCCTTGCCCAGCTCCAGCACCTCGCTCAGCTTGAACTTGCTCTTCAACCAGTTCAGCGCCCGCAGCAAATCCCGCTCTTCAGCCGTAAAGTCCGTACCCAGCGGATACTCCGGGAACAACCGCGAATGCCGCGCCCTGATCGCCTCCAGCCGCTGCGGCGTATTGTCGGTAAAGCACGCCTCCAGTTGAAAATCCTTGGCCAGCTTGCCGGCATCCTTTGCCTGCTCGATCAGCCCCTGCTGGAACCGCGAATCACATACCGCCAGCAACCGCGCAATCACCTCGCTGTCGGTCTGCCCACGCAGGTCGGCAATGCCGTACTCGGTCACCACGATATCGCGCAGGTGTCGGGGGATGGTGCAATGGCCATAGTTCCAGAACAGGTTCGAGGTCACCTCCCCGCCCGCCTCACGCCAGCTGCGCAGCAGCAGGATCGAACGCCCGCCCTCCAGCGCATGGCCCTGGGCGACGAAGTTGTACTGCCCGCCCACGCCACTGAGTACTCGGCCATCCTCCAGCTGGTCAGCCACCCCAGCGCCAAGCAGGGTCATGCCGAATACGCTGTTGATGAAGCGCGCATCGCGGCGTTGCCGGCGCTTGAGTTCCTCCTGCCCGTACAGCTCGTTGATGAAGCTGATACGAGTCATGGCAAACCGTGCGCGCTGTTCCAGCGGCATGTCGCGCAAGCGCTGGTAGAACGCCTGGGGGCCGAGGAAGAAACCGCCATGCAGCACTGCCGCCACCTGCTCGTCCGCCGGGCGCCGCAACAGGCCCGCTTCGGCCAGCGCCAGCAAGCCGTTGACGAACATCTCGCTGCAGCCGTACAGGCCTTGGGCGAAGGTATTCAGGCCCCCTTCCCGTTCGATCAGCGCTTGCCACGAGCCAGCACCCAGCGCGTCGAGCACGGCACGATAACCGGCGTTGTCACCCTGACGCGCCAGCAATGCGGCAGCTACCGCATCGCCCATGGCACCAATGCCGATCTGTAGCGTGCCGCCGTCGCGAACCAGGCTGCTGGCGTGCAG
This sequence comes from Pseudomonas sp. 13159349, assembly GCF_013305685.1. Lineage (NCBI taxonomy): Bacteria > Pseudomonadati > Pseudomonadota > Gammaproteobacteria > Pseudomonadales > Pseudomonadaceae > Pseudomonas > Pseudomonas sp. 13159349. The sequence continues at coordinate 5,814,820 of NZ_CP045553.1, forward strand.
GCCGATGCAGTGGTCCTGGGTGTTGACCGGCATGTTCGGCGTGGAGAACAGGCGGCGTTGCTCGGCTGTATCGATCAGCAGGTCGAACGTGTCGATGGGTAGCTCGGCGTCACCCGGCATGTAAGGCAGCTCGGCATGCACCTGGCCGAGCATGAGGATGGTCTCGCCGGCAGCGCGGCGCGTGGCGATCATCGGCAGCAGGTCGAGGGTGATGTCGGGGTTGCAAGCCAGGCTCAGGTGCACCGGCCTCTCGGGCGTGGCGGCCACCAGCTGCGCGATCAGGTTCAGGCCCTTGGCGTTGATGTCACGTGCTGCGTGGCTGTAGTTGCTGCTGATGTAGCTTTGCTGGGCCGAATCGCTGTGCAACAGGCTGCCGGGCTGCATGAAGAATTGTTCAACCTGGATGTTCGGCGGCAGGCTGTCATTGCGCAGGTCGGCGAGGTAGGTAAGTTCTTCATAGTCGGCGAAGACGCGCTCGACGAAGGGCTCGAGAAAGCGCCGCTGCAGGCCATCCCCCAGTGGCGGGCGGCCGAGGGACAGGGCCGTGTAGATGGTCAGCTGCCGTTCGGGCAGCTCGCGGATGCGGGCGTAAAGCGCATTGACGAAGGCATTGGGCTTGCCCAGGCCCAGCGGCAGGCCCATGTGGATATGGGCTGGCAGGCGCGACAGGACTTGCTCGACGGCCTGGTCGATGGAGCAGAGGTGCATCGGGGCCTCCTGAGACATCCATGGGTTCAGGGGTTGGACATGGGCTTTGGTGGGTTGGTTGCCTGTGCCGGCCCTTTCGCGGCTAAAGCCGCTCCTACAGAGACCTCACTGCCCTTGAGTCCTGTGCTGCACCTGTGAGTTCCCATAGGGACCCCACAATCCTTGAAGCCTGCACTGTACCTGTGGGAGCGGCTTTAGCCGCGAAAGGGCCGGTAAAGGCGCCACAAAAACAAAGCCCGCCATCAACGGCGGGCTTCATGCAATTCAGCTGTTTCTCACAGCCCGGACATCTTCTTGATCGCCCCTTTCAGGTCGTCATCCGAGCAGTCTGCGCAGGTGCCTTTCGGTGGCATGGCGTTGATGCCGGTAATGGCCTTGGCCAGGATGCCGTCCAGGCCGCCCTGGTGGTCGGCGCGTTCCTTCCACGCCGCGGTATCGCCAATTTTCGGTGCGCCGAGCAGGCCGGAGCCATGGCAGGCATTGCAGTGCTTGGCGATGATCTCGTCCGGCGTCTTGGCACCACCGCCACCTGCGGCGGCGGCCACTTCCATGCCCTTGCACTCCTGGCCCTGGACGCACACCTGGCCAACCGGCTCCAGGCGCTTGGCGATGTCATCATTGGTCGCAGCGGTTGCGCTCATTGCCCAGAGGGCGAATACGGCTGCTGGTACGGCCAGCATCTTCTTGATTTGGTTCACGCGAACACCCTCATGGTGGCTAATCACGCTCGCGGCCACGGATCGGCGAGCGTTGAAAAGTATAGCGGGAACCCAGAGGCCGTGAAACGACCCCACACGGGAAAGGGGTATTGCCGAATCAATGCACTGCGCTGGATCAAAAGTTTGAAGGCGTCGCCGCACTGATCAGCCGCGCCGGCCGGTCGAACGGGTTGCGAAAGCGGTGCGGGCGGGTGCTTTCGAAGTAGTAGCTGTCGCCCTCTTCAAGGATGAAGATCTCGTTGCCGACCACCAGCTCCAGGCGGCCTTCGAGCAGGATGCCGGTTTCTTCACCGTCATGGGTAAGCATTTCGGCGCCCGTGTCGGCACCCGGTGGGTACACCTCGGTGAGAAAGGCGATGGCACGGTTGGGGTGCGACTTGCCGACCAGCTTCATGGTCACCGCACCGTCGGAGATATCGATCAGCTCATGGGCCTTGTAGACGATCTGCGTGGGGCTTTCAGGTTCCAGTTCGACCGAAAAGAACTCGACCATGGACATGGGAATGCCGCTCAGCACCTTGCGCAGCGAGCTGATCGACGGGCTCACGCTGTTCTTCTCGATCATCGAGATGGTGCTGTTGGTCACGCCGGCACGCTTGGCGAGTTCACGCTGGGACAGGCCCTTGAGCTTGCGGATGGCTTGCAGTCGTTCGCCGACGTCCAAAGCTGGAGCCTCCTGAAACGGTGGAAAGGGGGGTGGATGTGAACGATATCATGGCAATGCCGTTCAGTATTTACAACACTCCGCCCTTCAACCTGTCCGCTTCAGCGTGTCATTCGCCGATGTAGTCCCGCGGTACTCGCTTCAGGTTGCAGAAAATCTGGTACGGAATGGTACCCGCGTGCGCAGCCACCTCACTGGCCAGCACATGCTTGCCCCATAGTTCGACCGGGCTGCCGACGGTGGCTTCCGGCACGTCGGTCAGGTCGATGCTGAGCATGTCCATCGACACCCGGCCGATCAGTTGGGTGCGCTTGCCGGCGACCAGCACTGGGGTACCGTTGGGCGCCTGGCGCGGGTAGCCATCGGCATAGCCCATGGCAACCACACCAACGCGGGTTGGCCGTGGGCTGACGAACTTGGCGCCATAGCCCACCGGCTCGCCGGCAGGCAGTTCGCGCACGCTGATCACCCGCGATTGCAGGGTCATCACCGGTTGCAGGCGCTCGGCCTCGGCCTGGGCCACTTCGAACGGTGTGGCACCGTACAGCATCAGGCCCGGGCGCACCCAGTCGCTGGGGGCCTGCGGCCAGCCCAGCACACCGGGGGAGTTGCGCAGGCTGCACTCGGCGGCCAGGCCCTGGCGGGCGGCCTCGAACACGGCGATCTGTTGGGCGGTAGCGTCGGCATCCAGTTCGTCGGCGCGAGCGAAGTGGCTCATCAGCACGATGCGCGCGACCTTGCCGCTGGCCAGCAGGCGCTGGTAGGCCTCGTGGTAGTCCTTGGGGTGCAGGCCGACGCGGTGCATGCCGCTGTCGAGCTTGAGCCAGACGCTGAGCGGCTTGTGCAGCTGGGTCTTTTCGATCGCTTCCAGTTGCCACAGCGAGTGCACAACGCACCATAGGTCGTGCTCGGCGATCAGGGCCAGTTCGCTGGCTTCGAAGAAACCTTCCAGCAGCAGCACCGGGGCCTTGATACCGGCGGCGCGCAGTTCCAGCGCTTCTTCGATGCAGGCCACGGCAAAGCCGTCGGCTTCGGCCTCCAGGGCCAGGGCACAGCGCACGGCGCCGTGGCCGTAGGCGTCGGCCTTGATCACGGCGAGGGCTTTGGCACCGGTCAGTTCACGGGCCAGACGGTAGTTGTGGCGCAGGGCCTGGAGGTCGATCAGGGCGCGGGCGGGACGCATGGCGGCTGCCTTATGGTGGTTCACAGGTTGAAAACGGTGTTGGGTTCTTCGCGGGCTCGCCCGCTCCCACAGGTACTGCACAGTTTTCAATATCTGTGGTTTTCCTGTGGGAGCGGGCGAGCCCGCGAAGAGGCCGGTACAGGCGAACTTACTGCTGGTGAGCCGGCGCAGTCTGCCCGTGCTTGGCCACTTCCGGGCTGTTGCCATAACGGGAAATGTCCAGGCCTTCGGCACTGATCTGCGGCTTCTTGCGCGCAATCAGGTCGGCCAGCAGGCGACCGGAACCGCACGCCATGGTCCAGCCCAAAGTACCGTGACCGGTGTTCAGGAACAGGTTGCGGAACGCCGTGGCACCAACGATCGGCGTGCCGTCCGGGGTCGCCGGGCGCAGGCCGGTCCAGAAGCTGGTCTGGCTCAGATCACCGCCGCGAGGATAAAGGTCGTTGACGATCATCTCCAGCGTTTCGCGCCGACGCGGGTTCAACGACAGGTCAAAACCGGCGATCTCAGCCATGCCGCCGACGCGGATACGGTTGTCGAAACGGGTAATGGCGACCTTGTAGGTCTCGTCGAGAATGGTCGAGGTCGGGGCCATGTCGGCGTTGGTGATCGGCACGGTCAGCGAGTAGCCCTTCAGCGGGTATACCGGGGCCTTGATGCCCAGCGGCTTGAGCATCTGCGGCGAGTAGCTGCCCAGCGCCAGCACGTAGCGGTCGGCGGTTTCCAGCTTGCCGTCGATCCACACGCCATTGATGCGGTCACCCGCGAAGTCCAGGCGCTGGATGTCCTGGCCGAAGCGGAACTCCACGCCCAGCTTCACGGCCATTTCGGCAAGCTTGGTGGTGAACAGCTGGCAGTCGCCAGTCTGGTCGTTTGGCAGGCGCAGGGCGCCGGCCAGGATGTCCTTGACGCCAGCCAGGGCCGGTTCGACGCGAGCAATGCCGTCGCGGTCAAGCAGCTCGTAAGGTACGCCGGACTGCTCCAGAACGGCAATGTCCTTGGCCGCGGCATCCACCTGGGCCTGGGTACGGAACAGCTGGGTGGTGCCCAGGCTGCGGTTTTCGTAGGCGATGCCGGTTTCGGCGCGCAGTTCGTCGAGGCAGTCACGGCTGTACTCGGACAGGCGCACCATGCGCTCCTTGTTCACCGCGTAACGGCTGGCGGTGCAGTTGCGCAGCATCTGTGCCATCCACAGGTACTGGTCGACGTCGCCGGTGAGCTTGATGGCCAGGGGCGCGTGGCGCTCCAGCAGCCATTTGATGGCCTTCAGCGGCACGCCTGGGGCGGCCCAGGGCGAGGCATAGCCGGGCGAGATCTGGCCGGCGTTGGCAAAGCTGGTTTCCATGGCCACCGCCGGCTGGCGATCGACCACCGTTACTTCGAAACCTTGCCGGGCCAGATAGTAGGCACTGGCGGTTCCGATCACACCGCTACCAAGTACCAGAACTCGCATCGTTTTATCCCTCGCACGCGGCGCGCCGCAGACTTTTATTGAAATGGCATGAATGCGCGCAGTATAGGAATTTGAAGGCAGTGCAATTCACTATATAAAAGCCTATTATTGGCGAGAATTCTCGGCAAAATCGCCTTTCACGGAGGGGCATCCCCTATGAGAACCCAGCACCAGAGCAAGCGTGAACTGGACAAGATCGACCGTAACATCCTGCGTATCCTGCAGAATGACGGGCGTATTTCCTTCACCGAACTGGGCGAGAAAGTTGGGCTTTCCACCACCCCTTGCACCGAGCGGGTCCGCCGCCTGGAGCGCGAGGGCATCATCATGGGCTACAACGCCCGCCTGAACCCGCAGCACCTCAAGGGCAGCCTGCTGGTGTTCGTGGAAATCAGCCTGGACTACAAATCGGGCGACACCTTCGAGGAGTTCCGCCGCGCGGTGCTGAAACTGCCCCACGTGCTGGAATGCCACCTGGTTTCAGGCGACTTCGACTACCTGGTGAAGGCGCGTATTTCCGAGATGGCCTCTTACCGCAAGCTGCTCGGCGACATCCTGCTGAAGCTGCCGCACGTGCGCGAATCGAAGAGCTACATCGTGATGGAAGAGGTGAAAGAGAGCCTTTGCCTGCCGATCCCGGACTGAAGTCAGACAAGCACCTGGCGGGTGGTGGCAATGAACTGGTGGACCAGCTGCTCGGCAGCGGGCTCGATCATCTGTTCAGGGCCACGGCCACGCGGGCAGGCCAGGCGCGGGGTGGTGCCGAACAGGCGGCAGATCATCGGGCGCTCTTCATACACCGTGCAGCCGTTGGGGCCCAGGTGCACACAGTCCAGGCGCTCCAGGGCGGCGTCCTGCTCGGCCTGGGACTTGCGCGGCAGGCGGGCCATTTCTTCCGCCGAAGTGGTGACCGGGCCGCAGCAATCGTGGCAGCCGGGCTCGCACTCGAAGGAAGGGATGAGTTCGCGCAGGAAGTGGATCTTGTGGCGGTTGCAGGACATGGCTGGGTACAAGTCTGAGAACTGAGGTTGAATTATAAGGCCAATCGCCGGCAAGCCGGCTCCCACAGGTACACCGTCGGTCTCAAGTGCCACGCGGACCCTGTGGGAGCTGGCTTGCCGGCGATGAGGCCGGTTGCCCCTCCCCGAAGCCCCGGCTTATCCTCCTCCCCCTCAGCCCACCAGCCTCAGGACCTGCCCAATGATCCACAGCGCGCAGCACGCCGCCTCCTACTACGCCGCCAGCAGCGCGCCACACCCCGACCACTCCTTCCTGCAAGGCGAGCACAGCGCCGACGTGTGTATCGTTGGCGGCGGCTACTCGGGCCTGAACACCGCCATCGAACTGGCCGAGCGCGGCTTTTCGGTCATCCTGCTGGAGGCGCGCAAGCTCGGTTGGGGCGCCAGCGGGCGCAATGGTGGGCAACTGATCCGTGGCGTCGGCCACGGCCTGGAGCAATTCCTCCCGGTCATCGGCGAGGAAGGCGTGCGCAGCCTGAAACTGATGGGCCTGGAAGCCGTGCAGATCGTCCGCGAGCGGATCGAAAAGCATGCCATCGCCTGCGACCTGACTTGGGGCTACTGCGACCTGGCCAACAAACCCGCCGAACTGCTGGGCTTTGCGGAGGATGCTGAAGAACTGCGCACCCTCGGCTACGCACATGAACTGCGCCTGGTCGGCAAGGACGATATCCACAGCGTGGTCGGTGCCGACTGTTATGTCGGCGGGCTGGTCGACATGGGTTCCGGGCACCTGCACCCGCTCAACCTGGCCCTGGGTGAGGCTGCCGTGGCCAGCCGCCTGGGTGTGAAGCTGTTCGAGCAGTCCGAGGTCACACGCATCGACTACGGCCCGGAAGTACAGGTACACACCGCCCAAGGCCGGGTACGCGCCAAGACTCTGGTGCTGTGCTGCAACGCCTACCACAACGACCTCAACCGCGAACTGGGCGGCAAGGTGCTGCCAGCCGGCAGCTACATCATCGCCACCGAGCCGCTGGGCGAGGAACGTGCCCGTTCGCTGCTGCCGCAGAACATGGCGGTGTGTGACCAGCGCGTGGCACTGGACTATTACCGCCTGTCCGCCGACCAGCGCCTGTTGTTCGGCGGTGCCTGCCACTATTCAGGCCGCGACCCGAAGGACATCGCCGCCTACATGCGGCCAAAGATGCTCAAGGTTTTCCCGCAACTGGCCGACGTGCGCATCGACTACCAGTGGGGTGGCATGATCGGCATCGGCGCCAACCGCCTGCCACAGGTTGGCCGCCTGGCCAGCCAGCCGAACGTGTATTACGCCCAGGCCTACTCCGGCCATGGGCTCAACGCCACCCACTTGGCTGCGCGCCTGCTCGGCGAAGCCATCAGCGGCCAGGAAAGCGGGCGGTTCGACCTGTTTGCCAAGGTGCCGCACATCACCTTCCCCGGCGGCAAGCACCTGCGCTCGCCGCTGCTGGCGTTGGGGATGCTGTGGCATCGCCTGAAAGAGCTGATCTGAAAGCTGCGCGGTCCCTGTAGGAGCGGCCTTGTGTCGCGAAAGGGGTGCGTAGCGCCCCCAGGTTTTCAGCTTCGCCGCAAATATCGCTGGGGCCGCTCTGCGGCCCTATCGCGACACAAGGCCGCTCCTACATCGACCGCGCAACATCTGTATGGTCAGTCTTTCCAGAAGGGCTTACGCCCTTCGGCCCGGGCCTGCTCCCAGCTCAGCCCGATATCGCGCAACTCGTCATCAGTCAACTGCAGCAGCGCCCTGCGGGTGTGCCAGCGATGCAGCATCAGCCCCCAACGCCCCAACCCTTCCGGCGCGTTGAACACCTTGGCTTGCTGCCCGGCTTCCAGTTCCTTGGCCAACAGTTGCAAGCGCACATCGCTCATGCCACCCATCACCGCATCCTCTCGTTCAGTTGATACTGTGGAGAAAGCATGCGCGTCGACAGCGCCGGCAATACAGATCCAATACAGCCTTATTATTCCCATACAGAATTGGCCGCAGACCGACTGAATGCTGTATTTTCAGCGCAACTGTACCGGTCGCCACGCTATTACAGCGCAGGAGTATGCCGTGACCCTTTACCTGAACCTCGCCGAACTGCTCGGTGCCCGTATCGAACAGGGCCTCTACCGCCCCGGCCAGCGCCTGCCGTCAGTGCGCGCCCTGAGTGTGGAGCACGGGGTCAGCCTGAGCACCGTGCAGCAGGCCTACCGCATGCTGGAAGACAGCGGCATGGTCTCGCCCCGGCCCAAGTCCGGCTACTTCGTCAACGACCACCGCCACCTGCCAGCCCTGCCCGCCGTCAGCCGCCCGGCCCAGCGCCCGGTGGACATCTCGCAATGGGAGCAGGTGCTGGAACTGGTGCGCAGCACCCCACGCCAAGGCGTGATCCAGCTCGGCCGCGGCATGCCCGACATCGACAGCCCCACCCTCAAGCCACTGCTGCGCAGCCTCGCCCAGCTGAGCCGGCGGCAGGACATGCCCGGCCTGTACTACGACAACATCCACGGCAACCTGGCCCTGCGCGAACAGGTGGCCCGGCTGACGCTCGACTCCGGCTGCCGCCTAGGCCCGGCCGACCTGGTGATAACCACCGGCTGCCATGAGGCGCTGTCATGCAGCATTCGCGCGGTGTGCGAGCCGGGCGATATCGTCGCGGTCGACTCGCCCAGCTTCCACGGCGCCATGCAGACCCTCAAGGGCCTGGGCATGAAAGCCCTGGAGATCCCCACCGACCCGGTCACCGGCATCAGCCTGGAGGCGCTGGAGCTGGCCTTGGAGCAGTGGCCGATCAAGCTCATCCAGATCACCCCCAGCTGCAACAACCCGCTCGGCTACATCATGCCCGAGGCCCGCAAGAAGGCCCTGCTGAGCCTGGCACAGCGCTACGACGTGGCGATCCTCGAAGATGATGTATATGGCGACCTGGCCTACACCTACCCGCGCCCACGCACCCTCAAGTCGTTTGACGACGACGGCCGCGTGCTGCTTTGCAGTTCGTTCTCCAAGACCCTCGCCCCCGGTCTGCGGATAGGCTGGGTGGCACCCGGTCGTTACCTGGAGCGGGTGCTGCACATGAAATACATCAGCACCGGAAGCACGGCCAGCCAGCCACAGTTGGCCATTGCCGACTTCATCGCCGGCGGGCACTACCAGCCCCACGTACGGCGCATGCGCAGCCAGTACCAGCGTGGCCGCGACCTGATGAGCGACTGGGTGACCCGCTACTTCCCGGCGGGCACCCGGGTCAGTCGACCGCAAGGTGGCTTCATGCTGTGGGTGGAATTACCCGAACATTTCGATACGCTGCGCCTGAACCGGGCTTTACTGGAGCAGGACGTGCAGGTTGCCGTGGGCAGTATTTTCTCGGCCTCGGGCAAGTTCCGCCACTGCCTGCGCATGAACTTCGCCGCACGGCCCACGCAGCAGATCGAAGCTGCCGTGCGCAGGGTTGGTGAAACCGCCCTTCGTCTACTGGAAGAAGAAAGCGCCGGCGCGTAACTTTGCGCCGCCCGCCACGGTCCAACCATTTAAGCCTTTGCTGCACAGGACGATCCACCCTTGAGACTCCAGCGAGCCCTGCCTCTGCTGCTGGTGCTACTGCTTGGTCTTGCCGGCTGTGCCAGCGTCGGCACGCCCCGCGAAACCAGCCAGGCGTTACCCGCCAACGACTCGGCCTTCGGCCGCTCGGTACTGCGCCAGGCCGCGCCGTACGACGGCCGCTCGGGCTTTCGCCTGCTGCCCAACAGCAACGAGGCGTTCCGCGCCCGTGCCGAACTGATCCGCAACGCCCAGGCGAGCATCGACCTGCAGTACTACATCGTCCACGATGGCCTCAGCACTCGTGCACTGGTTCATGAACTGCTGCGCGCCGCCGACCGTGGCGTGCGTGTGCGCATCCTGCTCGACGACACCACCAGCGATGGCTTGGACGTCATCATGGGCACCCTCGATGCCCACCCGAACATCCAGATACGGGTGTTCAACCCGCTACACCTGGGCCGCAGCACCGGCGTGACGCGCGCGGTGGGCCGCCTGTTCAACCTGTCGCGCCAGCATCGGCGCATGCACAACAAACTGTTCCTGGTGGACAACAGCATGGCCATCGTCGGCGGGCGCAACCTGGGCGATGAGTATTTCGATGCCGAACCCAACCTCAACTTCACCGACATCGACTTGCTGGGTGTCGGCCCGGTGGCCGAACAGCTCGGCCACAGTTTCGACCAATACTGGAACAGCGCCCTGAGCCGGCCGATTACCGACTTTCTCTGGCGCGACCCGGACGCCAGCGACCTGCGCGCCAGCCGCCACCGCCTGGAAATTTCACTCGCCGAAGCCAGGACCCAGCGCAAAGCCCTGTATGACCGCTTGATGGCCTACCAGTCGCAGCCGCGCCTGGATGTGTGGCGCAACGAACTGATCTGGGCCCATGCCCAGGCGCTGTGGGATGCGCCGAGCAAGGTGCTGGCCGATGACGAACCGGACCCGCAACTACTGCTGACCCAGCAACTGGCTCCTGACTTGAGCAAGGTGCAACGCGAGCTGATCCTGGTATCGGCGTACTTCGTGCCAGGCGAGTCCGGCCTGCTGTACCTTACCCACAGCGCCGACGCGGGTATCTCGGTCAAGCTGCTGACCAACTCGCTGGAGGCTACCGACGTGCCGGCAGTGCATGGCGGCTATGCACCATACCGGCGGGCACTGCTGGAGCATGGCGTACAACTGTATGAGCTGCGCCGCCAACCCGGTGACCCCAGCGCCCGGCACAGCTTGAGCTTCCATGGCAGTTCGGACTCGAGCCTGCACAGCAAGGCGATCGTGTTCGACCGGCGCAAGACCTTCATCGGCTCGTTCAACTTCGACCCACGTTCGGTGTTGTGGAATACCGAGGTCGGGGTGCTGGTGGACAGCCCGGAGCTGGCCGAGTACACCCGCGCGCTGGCGGTACAGGGCATGGCCCCGGCCTTGAGCTACCAGCCGACGCTGGTGGGTAACCAGATGGTGTGGGTGACCGAGGAAAATGGCAGGCGACGCATGCTCACGTCCGAGCCGGGCGGGATTTGGCGGCGGTTCAATGCCTGGATCAGCAAGGCGGTTGGCCTGGAGAAGATGTTGTAGCGGCGATTTTGGGGCTGCTTTGCAGCCCATCGCGACGCAAGGCCGCTCCTACATGGGATCGCGTATCTCCTGTAGGAGCGGCCTTGCGTCGCGATGGGCCGCAAAGCGGCCCCAAAATCCATCAGGCAGAAGCCGGCTCAAACGCCCCGCGCCGCCGGGTCAACACCACCAACCCCGCAGCCCCCGCAGCCATCAGCAACGGCAACGCATGCCCGCTGATCCACTGGCTGCCGGCCCCGGCCAGCAGCGGCCCGAGCAGGCAGCCAATACCCCACAGCTGCGCCACATGGGCGTTGGCCCGCACCAGCGCATCATCCCGGTAGCGCTCACCAATCAGCACCAGCGACAAGGTGAACAAGCCCCCTGCACTGGCCCCGAACAGCACCCACAGCGGCCAGATCGCCGGTGAATGCAGCAGCAACGGAATCGCCAGGCTGGACACCAGCAGGGTCACCGCACAACCGGTGAACAGGGCGCGCCGCGACATATGATCGGCCAGCGCACCGATGGGCAGCTGCAGCACCGCGTCGCCCACCACCACGGTACTGACCATGAAAAGGGCGATTTCGGTGCTGAAGCCCTGTTGCAGGCAATACACCGGCAACAAGGTCAGGATCATCGCCTCGAACGAGGCAAACAGGGCAATGGCCCAGGCGATCACCGGCAAGCGCCGGCAGAAGGCGAACAGGTCGCCGAAGGTGACGCTGCAGGCCTCTGTGCTGGGTGCCCCGCCACGGCCCAGGAGAATCAGCGGCGCCACCAGCAGCAGGCCGGTAGCGGCCCAGAAGCCGAAGTCGTCATCCGAGCCAAGAAAGCCCAGCACCAGCGGCCCGGCCAGCTGGCTTAGGGCATAGCTGCTGCCGTACAGCGCCACCAGGCGGCCACGCCATTGCTCGACTACCAGCTGATTGATCCAGCTTTCACCCAGTATGAACACCACGGTCAGCGACATACCGATCAGCAACCGCAGCAGCAGCCACAGCGGGTAACTGGGCAGCAGTGCGACCAGGCCAATCGACAGCGCCCCGCCCCACAGGCACAGGCGCATGGCTGAGGGCACACCGACCCAGCCGGCCAGGCGGCTGGCCAGGCTGGCACCTACCAGCACGCCCAGCGCCGGCATCGCGGCCATCACACCGATGGCGAAGCTGCCGTAGCCCCAGGCCTCCAGGCGCAGGGATACCAGCGGCATGCTCACGCCGAGTGCCAGCCCGACGCTTAGCACCGATGCCAGTACGGCGAAGTAGGTACCCCAACGCATCCTTGACCTCTTGAGTTCTTGGGGCTGCTTTGCAGCCCATTCGCGGCACAAGGCCGCTCCTACAGGGAAACGCATACCCCTGTAGGAGCGGCCTTGTGCCGCGAATGGGCCGCGAAGCGGCCCCACGGGATTACAACTTGATCCAGGTCGCCTTCAGCTCGGTGTACTTCTCCAGCGCATGCAGCGACTTGTCACGGCCGTTGCCCGACTGCTTGAAGCCACCGAACGGCGCGGTCATGTCGCCGCCGTCGTACTGGTTGACCCAGACGCTGCCAGCGCGCACGGCGCGGGCGGTCTTGTGGGCCTTGGAGATGTCCGAAGTCCAGATGCCAGCGGCCAGGCCATACGGCGTGTCGTTGGCAATGGCGACGGCTTCTTCGGCGGTATCGAAGGCGATCACCGACAGCACCGGGCCGAAGATTTCTTCCTGGGCGATCTTCATGGCGTTGGTCACGCCGTCGAAGATGGTCGGCTCGACATAAGTGCCACCGGTTTCTTCCAGGGTGCGCTTGCCGCCAGCCAGCAGCTTGGCGCCGTCCTTGTGGCCAGCCTCGATGTACGACAGCACGGTGTTCATCTGCTGGGTGTCGACCAGGGCACCGACGGTGGTCTGTGGGTCCAGCGGGTTGCCTGGCTTCCAGCCTTTCAGGGCCTCGACCACCATCGGCAGGAACTTGTCCTTGATCGAACGCTCGACCAGCAGGCGCGAGCCGGCGGTGCACACTTCGCCCTGGTTGAAGGCGATGGCGCTGGCGGCAGCTTCGGCGGCAGCTTGCAGGTCCGGAGCGTCAGCGAAGACGATGTTCGGGCTCTTGCCGCCGGCTTCCAGCCAGATGCGCTTCATGTTCGATTCGCCCGCGTAAACCATCAGCTGCTTGGCGATCTTGGTCGAACCGGTGAATACCAGGGTGTCGACGTCCATGTGCAGGGCCAGGGCCTTACCCACGGTGTGGCCGTAGCCTGGCAGCACGTTCAGCACGCCAGCCGGGATACCGGCTTCGATGGCCAGCTGGGCGATGCGAATGGCCGTCAGCGGCGACTTTTCGGACGGCTTGAGCACTACCGAGTTACCGGTGGCCAAGGCCGGGCCGAGCTTCCAGCAGGCCATCAGCAGCGGGAAGTTCCACGGTACGATGGCACCGACCACACCCACCGCTTCGCGGGTGACCAGGCCGAGCTGGTCATGCGGGGTCGGGGCGACTTCGTCGTAGACCTTGTCGATGGCTTCGGCAGTCCAGTGGATGGCATTGGCCGCGCCAGGTACGTCGATGCTGGAGGAGTCGCCGATCGGCTTGCCCATGTCCAGGGTTTCCAGCAGCGCCAGCTCTTCGACGTTCTTGCGCAGCAGGTCGGCGAAGCGGATCAGCTTGGCCTTGCGCTTGGCCGGGGCCAGCTGCGACCACACGCCGGAGTTGAAGGTGGCACGGGCGTTTTCCACAGCGCGGTTGGCATCGGCCAGATCGCAGCTGGCAACCTTGGCCAGGAAGCGTCCGTCGACCGGGCTCAGGCACTCGAAGGTTTCACCAGATGCGGCATCGGTGTATTCGCCGTTGATGAAGGCACGGCCTTCGATCTTCAGTTGCTGGGCACGTTGTTCCCAGTCCGCACGAGTCAGGGTGGTCATACGAAACTCCTCCTCTTGTTTAGGTGCAACGCCGCACTGAGGACTCACAGGCGTTGTCAGAATTCTGCCCCAGCGTCGAGGGCATTTTGGCTACCGACACCCTAAACCAGCCGGTGTAAACTATCAATATATTTGACACGAAAGGCTCAAAAGCCTACTCATGTGCATTTTATTAAACAACAACAGGAGCCGAACCATGAGTATCGACAGCATAATCGACTTCGCGCAGGTCATTACCGAGGCCGAACGCTACCGCCCGGCGGCGGAAAAAATCCTCAAGGGCGAGCCAGACCAGGCGGTCTACAATCATTATTCCAGCCCGTGCGGGCAGTTTGCCGCGGGCGTGTGGGAAGGCGAGGTCGGGCAGTGGACGGTGAACTACACGGAGCATGAGTACTGCGAGATCGTCCAGGGCGTTTCGGTGCTGCGTGACCAGGACGGCGGAGCCAAGACCCTTCGCGCCGGTGACCGGTTTGTCATCCCGGCCGGCTTCAAGGGCACCTGGGAGGTGCTGGAGCCTTGCCGCAAGATCTATGTGATGTTCGAGCAGAAATGATCTGAGGCCCGAACAGGCATAAAAAAACCCGCATCCTTTCGGAGGCGGGTTTTTTCAGGTCGCCGATCAATTACTTGATCTTGGCTTCCTTGTACACCACGTGCTTGCGAACAACCGGATCGTATTTCTTGATCTCGATTTTGTCCGGAGTGGTGCGCTTGTTCTTGTCGGTGGTGTAGAAGTGGCCAGTGCCAGCACTCGAAACCAGACGGATCAATTCACGCATGACGTTCTCCTTAGAACTTTTCGCCGCGAGCGCGCAGCTCGGCCAGCACTACGTCGATACCACGCTTGTCAATAACGCGCATGCCTTTGGCAGATACGCGCAGACGCACGAAACGCTTCTCGGATTCAACCCAGAAACGGTGGTGCTGCAGGTTCGGCAGGAAACGACGACGGGTTTTGTTGTTTGCGTGGGAAATGTTGTTCCCGGTTACTGGACCCTTACCAGTAACTTGACAGACTCTCGACATGACTCAGCCCTCTAAAACCACATGCCCAACCCGGCATGGGTTGGCCGCTTAATCTCTCAGTCTTTGGCGCCTGGGCGCCGTGATTCTGGAGGTCTTATCGGCCGCATTCGCTGATGCGACAGGCCGAGCCCCTAGAAAAGAGCGCTGCTTTATACCAGAAAGACTCCGTCGCAACAACATATCGTGATATTAGACGTGAACATTCGTGGAGCCCCGCTACCGGGACCGAGCGCGTCGCCCAGCATAACGGCGGGCCTCAGTAAGCGTCGACCACTCGTCGACAGTTTTGTAAAAAAGGGTGTGGTCATTTCCCGACGAGCACACTAGGGTAGGCCTTTTCCAGACTGCACTGGCAGATGGGCCACTGACAGCCAAGGAGCCACTATGCGTGCCGCCGCCCTTTCCTTATTGTTCAACTCCTTGTTCGCCGCAGGCGCCCTGATCGCCGCCAGCGTTGCCCAGGCCGCCCCGCTGAGCGTCTGCAGCGAGGCCAGCCCCGAAGGCTTCGACGTGGTGCAGTACAACTCACTGACCACCACCAACGCCACAGCCGATGTGCTGATGAACCGCCTGGTGGAGTTCGACGCGGCGCAAGGCAAGGTGGTGCCGAGCCTGGCGGCCAGCTGGACGGTATCGGCCGACGGCCTGATCTACGACTTCACCCTGCGCGATGATGTGAACTTCCACACCACCGCCTACTTCAAGCCAAGCCGCCCACTGAACGCCGACGATGTGCTGTTCAGCTTCCAGCGCATGCTCTACCCCGCCCATGCCTGGCACAAGACCGCGCCGGGCGGCTACCCGCATGCCCAGTCGCTGCAACTAGGCAGCCTGATCAAGGCGATCGAGGCACCCGCGCCAAACACCGTGCGCTTCACCCTCAACCACCCGGACGCCACGTTCCTGGCCACGTTGAGCATGGGCTTCGCATCGATCTACTCCGCCGAGTACGCGGACAAACTGCTCAAGGCCGGCACGCCGGAGAAGCTCAACAGCCAGCCGATCGGCACCGGGCCGTTCATCTTCCAGCGCTTCCAGAAGGACGCCGTAGTACGCTATCGCGCCAACCCTGACTACTTCGCCGGCAAGCCGGCGGTCGACCCGCTGATCTTCGCCATCACCACCGATGCCAACGTGCGCCTGCAGAAGCTCAAGCGCGGCGAGTGCCAGGTCGCGTTGTCGCCCAAGCCGCTGGACATTGCCGAAGCCGGCAAGGACGGCAACCTCAAGGTGGCCACCACCCCGGCGTTCATGACCGCCTTCGTCGCCATCAACAGCCAGCACCCTCCGCTGGACAAGACGGAAGTGCGCCAGGCCATCAACCTGGCCTTCGACAAACAGGCCTACCTCAAGGCCGTATTCGAAGACTCCGCGGTGGCCGCCAACGGACCCTACCCGCCCAATACCTGGAGCTACGCCAAGGACCTGCCCGGCTACCCGCTGGACCTGAAGAAAGCCAAGGCCCTGCTGACCAAGGCCGGCCTGGCCGAGGGCTTCAGCACCACGATCTGGACCCGCCCGTCGGGCAGCCTGCTCAACCCCAACCCCAGCCTCGGTGCGCAGATGCTGCAGGCCGACCTGGCCAAGATTGGCATCAAGGCCGAGATCCGCGTGATCGAGTGGGGCGAGCTGATCCGCCGCGCCAAGGCGGGCGAGCATGACCTGCTGTTCATGGGTTGGGCGGGTGACAACGGCGACCCGGACAACTTCCTCAGCCCGCAGTTTTCCTGCGCGGCGGTGCAGTCGGGGACCAACTTCGCACGCTTCTGCGACAGCCGCCTGGACCAGCTGATCAGCGCCGGACGCACCACCAACGACCAGAGTGTGCGCAGCCGGCTTTATCAGCAGGCACAGACGCTGATCCAGCAGCAGGCGCTGTGGGTGCCGCTGGCGCACCCGACAGCGGCGACGCTGCTGCGCCAGGGGGTCGAGGGGTACCAGGTGAGCCCGTTCGGGCGGTTGGATTTCAGCAAGGTATCAGTGAACAAATAAGCCTGCACCGGCCTCTTCGCGGGCTTGCCCGCTCCCACAGGGACCTCGCCAACTTTCAACATGGCACTATTCCTGTAGGAGCGGGTTTACCCGCGAAAAGGCCGGGACAGACAGCACAAGTGCCTAAGCCACAATCCACCCATGCTCGACCATCGACAGCGGCTCCCCGTCACCGATGATGATGTGATCCAGCACCCGCACATCGATCAACGCCAGCCCCCGCTTCAACGACAGGGTCAAATGCACATCATCCTGGCTCGGCTCGTTGTTGCCTGAAGGATGGTTGTGGCACAGGATCAACGCCGCCGCGTTGTGCAGCAGTGCCCGCCGCACTACCTCCCGCGGGTAAACACTCGCCCGGTCTATCGTGCCCCTGAACAGGATCTCGAACGCCAACGGCCGGTGCTTGGTATCCAGAAACAGGCAACCGAATACTTCACTGATCTCATGGCGCAGCATGGCCTTGAGATAACGCCGCACCGCCGCTGGGCTTTCGAGAGCCGCTGCGCGCTCGATGTCCTCATCCAGATAACGCCGGCCAATTTCCAAAAGCACCTGCAACTGTGCGTATTTCACAGCGCCAATGCCCGGCTCGCGAAGCACTGCTGCGCGATCGGCCTCGAGAAACTGCCTGAGCCCACCAAAACGCCCCAGCAGCCCCCGCGCAAGGTCCAGCACATTCCGCCCGGCAACCCCCGACCCTAACAGCACGGCGAGCAGTTCGGCATCCGACAGCGCTGCCGCCCCGCGCTGCAGCAACTTCTCCCTCGGCCGCTCTTCAGCCGGCCACTCCCTGATATTCATCCCGCTCCTCTGCCCTTGCTGCGGCCCATTTCGGCCCTGTGTTAATCTATTTCGCCTCGTACATGCGACGTTCCGCCGCAGGCATTTTCAAACGTCGTCGCCCGCTCTCACTGGAAAAAGGCAAGCCTATGCAGCGGCTGTATCGCAAGCGCATCGTTCTCGGCGTGGGTGGCGGCATTGCCGCCTACAAAAGCGCCGAACTGATTCGCCGACTCCTGGAGCACGGCGCGCAGGTGCGCGTCGTCATGACCCGTGGTGGTGCAGAGTTCATCACCCCGCTAACCCTGCAAGCGCTGTCAGGCCACCCGGTGCACATGGACCTGCTCGACCCTGCCGCCGAAGCGGCCATGGGCCACATCGAACTGGCCAAGTGGGCTGACCTGGTGCTGATCGCCCCGGCCACCGCCGACCTCATGGCGCGCATGGCCCAAGGCATGGCCGACGACCTGCTGACCACCTTGGTACTGGCTACCGATGCCACTGTCGCCGTGGCCCCGGCCATGAACCAGGCCATGTGGCGCGACCCGGCCACCCAGGCCAACCTCGAACTGCTCAAGAGCCGGGGCATCCAGGTGTTCGGCCCAGCGTCCGGCAGCCAGGCCTGTGGCGACGTCGGCCTGGGCCGCATGCTCGAAGCCACCGACCTGGCCTGGTGTGCCGCGGAAAGCTTCAAGCGCCAGGCCCTGACCGGCAAGCACGTGCTGATCACTGCCGGCCCGACCCAGGAAAACATCGACCCGGTGCGCTACATCACCAATCATAGCTCCGGCAAGATGGGCTTCGCCTTGGCCGAAGCGGCCGCCGAAGCCGGGGCTCGGGTGACCCTCGTCACTGGCCCGGTGCACCTGCCGACCCCCGACCGGGTCAGCCGTATCGACGTGGTCAGCGCGCGGGACATGCTCGCGGCCTGTGAAGCGGCCATGCCGTGCGACCTGTTCATCGCTTCTGCGGCGGTAGCGGACTACCGCCCGGAAGTCGTTGCCACGCAAAAATTGAAGAAAGATCCTACGACCGGCGACGGCATGCTGCTGCAGATGGTGCGCAATCCCGATATCCTTGCCACCATCGCTGGCCGCGCCGACCGCCCGTTCAGCGTCGGTTTCGCCGCCGAGACCGAACACTTGCTCGATTACGCCACGCGCAAGCTCAAGGACAAGAACCTCGACCTGATCGTCGCCAATGATGTGGCCAACCCCAGCATCGGCTTCAACAGCGAGGAAAACGCCTTGACCGTGATCGACCGCCAGCAGCACCAGACCCTCTTCGCGCAGACCAGCAAGGGCAAGATTGCCCGGCAACTGGTCGCCTTCATCGCCGAACGGCTCAATCAGGTTCAATAAGTTACATGCACGCTCTTCAAGCCAAGATCCTCGACCCACGCCTGGGCACCGAATTCCCCCTGCCGCAGTACGCCACCCCCGGCTCCGCCGGCCTGGACCTGCGCGCCCTGCTCAAGGAAGACACCGTCCTCGAGCCAGGCCAGACCCTGCTGATCCCCACCGGCCTGTCGATCTACATCGGCGACCCGGGCCTGGCGGCGGTGATCCTGCCGCGCTCGGGCCTGGGCCATAAGCACGGCATCGTGCTGGGCAACCTGGTCGGGCTGATCGACTCGGACTACCAGGGCGAGTTGATGGTGTCGTGCTGGAACCGCGGCAACACCCCGTTCACCATCGCCGTTGGCGAGCGCATTGCCCAGCTGGTGCTGGTACCGGTGGTACAGGCCCATTTCGACATCGTCGAAGCGTTCGATGAAAGCCAGCGCGGTGCTGGCGGCTTCGGCCATTCCGGCAGCCACTGAGCCGAGAAATGACCGTTCAGGCCAAGGATGGCGAACTCTCTGGCGAAACCACCGTCCAAGCGTTCAGTTTGCGCCTGCCCAGAAAGCCTTTGACTAATGGAGCTTCCAGAGATGAACGACATGGCCCACCTGGTACCCGCCGCACTGCCAGACAGCATTTTCCGCGCGTATGACATTCGCGGCGTGGTCGGCAAGACCCTTCACGCCGAAACCGCCTACTGGATCGGCCGCGCCATCGGCGCGCAGAGCCTGGCCCAGGGCGAACCGCAGGTTTCGGTCGGCCGCGATGGCCGCCTGTCCGGCCCGATGCTGGTCGAACAGCTGATCAAGGGCCTGGTCGATGCCGGCTGCCAGGTCAGTGACGTCGGCCTGGTACCCACCCCGGCGCTGTACTACGCAGCCAACGTGCTGGCCGGCAAGTCCGGTGTGATGCTGACCGGCAGCCACAACCCGTCGGACTACAACGGCTTCAAGATCGTCATCGCTGGCGACACCCTGGCCAACGAACAGATCCAGGCCCTGCTGACGCGCCTGAAAACCAACGACCTGACCCGCGCCGAAGGCCGCGTGGAAAAGGTCGAGATCCTTGACCGCTACTTCCAGCAGATCGTCGAAGACGTGAAGCTGGCCAGGAAGCTCAAGGTGGTCGTGGACTGCGGCAACGGTGCCGCCGGCGTGGTCGCGCCGCAACTGATCGAAGCCCTGGGCTGCGAAGTGATCCCGCTGTTCTGCGAAGTCGACGGCAACTTCCCCAACCACCACCCGGACCCGGGCAAGCCGGAGAACCTCGAAGACCTGATCGCCAAGGTCAAGGAAACCGGTGCCGACATCGGCCTGGCCTTCGACGGTGACGGCGACCGCGTCGGCGTGGTGACCAACACCGGCAGCATCGTCTACCCCGATCGCCTGCTGATGCTGTTTGCCCAGGACGTACTGTCGCGCAACCCGGGTGCCGAGATCATTTTCGACGTGAAGTGCACCCGTCGCCTGACCCCGCTGATCGAGCAGCACGGCGGCCGCGCACTGATGTGGAAGACCGGCCACTCGCTGATCAAGAAGAAAATGAAGCAGACCGGCTCGCTGCTGGCCGGCGAGATGAGCGGTCACATCTTCATCAAGGAACGCTGGTACGGTTTCGACGACGGCATCTACAGCGCCGCGCGCCTGCTGGAGATCCTCAGCAAGGCCGGGAAGAGTGCCGAAAACCTGTTCGCCGCGTTCCCGAACGATATTTCCACGCCGGAAATCAATATTGATGTGACCGACGAGGGTAAATTCAGCATCATTGATGCACTGCAACGCGACGCCGACTGGGGCGAAGCCAACCTGACCACCATCGACGGTGTGCGGGTGGACTACGCCCACGGCTGGGGCCTGGTTCGCGCCTCCAACACCACCCCGGTGCTGGTGCTGCGCTTCGAGGCTGACAGCGACGCCGAATTGCAACGTATCAAGGATGTTTTCCGTACCCAGTTGCTGCGGGTTGAGCCTGAGCTGCAACTGCCGTTCTGACCGACTATCTGTTCCTTACAGGAGCCCTGCATGACCCTCGATCGCGATGCCGCTTCCCATGTAGCCGAGGTTTTGTCCGAAGCACTGCCTTACATCCGCCGCTTTGTCGGCAAGACCCTGGTGATCAAGTACGGCGGCAACGCGATGGAGAGCGAGGAGCTCAAGACCGGCTTCGCCCGTGACATCGTGCTGATGAAGGCTGTGGGCATCAACCCGGTGGTGGTCCACGGTGGTGGCCCGCAGATCGGCGACCTGCTCAAGCGCCTGTCGATCGAAAGCCACTTCATCGACGGCATGCGCGTCACCGACTCGGCGACCATGGACGTGGTGGAGATGGTGCTGGGTGGCCAGGTCAACAAGGACATCGTCAACCTGATCAACCGCCACGGCGGCAGCGCCATCGGCCTGACCGGCAAGGACGCGGAGCTGATCCGCGCCCGCAAGCTGACCGTCAGCCGCCAGACGCCCGAGATGACCACCCCGGAAATCATCGACATCGGCCACGTGGGCGAAGTGGTGAGTGTGAACACCGACCTGCTGAACATGCTGGTGAAGGGCGACTTCATCCCGGTGATCGCGCCGATCGGCGTGGGTGCCAACGGTGAGTCGTACAACATCAACGCCGACCTGGTGGCGGGCAAGGTAGCCGAGGCGCTGAAGGCCGAGAAGCTGATGCTGCTGACCAACATCGCCGGCCTGATGGACAAGCAGGGCGAGGTACTGACCGGCCTGACCACCGAGCAGGTCAATGAACTGATCGCCGACGGCACCATCTACGGCGGCATGCTGCCGAAGATCAAGTGCGCGCTGGATGCCGTGCAGGGCGGTGTGAATAGCTCCCACATCATCGACGGCCGCGTGCCGAATGCGGTGCTGCTGGAGATCTTCACCGACAGCGGCGTGGGTACCCTGATTACCAACCGCAAGCAGCGCTGATTGGTTGGTTAGCCTGCACTGGCCCTATCGCCGGCAAGCCAGCTCCCACAGAGATCCCACAAGATATGAAACCTGTGGGGTATTTGTGGGAGCGGGCATGCCCGCGAAGAGGCCGGAACAGGCGACACAAAAAAAGGCGACCTTCACAAGAAGGTCGCCTTTTTCATTTCCAGGCCCGAATCAGATACCGTACTGCGCCCGGTAAGCCTCGACCGCCGGCAGATGCTGCTTCAGCTGCGGGTCATCGGCCAGGAACTCCAGCACCTGGGTCAGCGAAACGATGCTGACCACCGGAATACCGAAGTCGCGTTCCACTTCCTGGATCGCCGACAGCTCGCCATTGCCACGCTCTTCGCGGTTCAGCGCGATCAGCACGCCAGCGGCCTTGGCCTGCTGGGCATTGATGATCTGCATGACCTCACGAATGGCGGTACCGGCGGTGATCACGTCGTCGATGATCAGTACGTCACCGGCCAGCGGTGCACCGACCAGGCTGCCACCTTCACCGTGGTCCTTGGCTTCCTTGCGGTTGAAGCACCATGGCACATCGAGCTGATGCTGATCGGCAAGGGCCACGGCAGTTGTCGCTGCAAGCGGGATACCCTTGTAGGCCGGGCCGAACAGCACATCGAACGGGATCTTGCTGTCGACGATGGCTGCGGCATAGCAACGGCCCAGTTCGGCCAGGGCGGAACCGGTGTTGAACAGGCCGGCATTGAAGAAATACGGGCTGGTACGCCCCGATTTCAGGGTGAATTCACCGAAACGCAGTACCCCGCGATCGATGGCAAAACGGATGAAGTCGCGCTGATACGGCTGCATGGATAGTCCCGGACACCACGGATTTAGCTAAATGGGTTGAGCTCGGGTATCATACACGCACGAGATTTTTGGGGCCATTTATGCGGATCATCAGTGTGAACGTAAATGGCATTCAGGCTGCGGCCGAGCGTGGTTTGCTCAGCTGGCTGCAAGCCCAGAATGCCGACGTCATCTGCCTTCAGGATACCCGCGCCTCGGCCTTTGAACTCGATGACCCAGCTTTCCAGCTCGATGGCTATTTCCTTTATGCCTGCGACGCGGAGGTGCCTGCCCAAGGTGGTGTGGCCCTGTATTCGCGCATGCAGCCCAAGGCAGTCATCACCGGCCTGGGCTTCGAGACAGCCGACCGCTACGGGCGTTACCTGCAAGCAGATTTCGACAAAGTCAGTATTGCCAGCCTGCTGCTGCCTTCGGGTATGAACGGCGACGAAGACTTGAACCAGAAGTTCAAGTTGATGGACGACTTCGCCAAGTACCTGGACAAACAGCGTCGCAAGCGTCGCGAATACATCTACTGCGGCTCGTTCTACGTGGCGCAGCAGAAGCTCGATATCAAGAACTGGCGTGACAGCCAGCAGTCGCCGGGTTTCCTGGCGCCGGAGCGTGCCTGGATGGATGCGATCACCGGCGAGATGGGTTACGTCGACGCCCTGCGCGAAGTCAGCCGTGAAGGCGACCAGTACAGCTGGTGGCCGGACAACGAGCAGGCCGAGATGCTCAACCTGGGCTACCGGTTCGACTACCAGATCCTCACCCCGGGCCTGCGCCGCTTCGTGCGCAATGCCCGCCTGCCGCGTCAGCCGCGCTTCTCCCAGCATGCGCCGCTGATCGTCGACTATGACTGGACGTTGACCATCTGAAGGCATGGGGCCGCTTTGCGGCCCTATCGCGACACAAGGCCGCTCCTACAGGGGAATGCACATCCCTTGTAGGAGCGGCCTTGTGTCGCGATAGGGCTGCAAAGCAGCCCCAGCTTTATTTGATCGGCCGCCAGATCATCGGGTAGCGATACGGCTTGCCCTCATTCGCCCGCACAGCCGCAATGATGATCAGGATCATCACCGCGACCATCAGCATGGCGAACAGCACCAGCCCGATGAACACGAACATCAGCAGGAAGCAGATGAACCCGGCAATGGTCACGCTGATCTGAAAATTCAGCGCCTCTTTGCCCTGGGCGTCGATGAAAGGGTCTTGCTCGCGCTTGAGGTGCCAAAGCACCAGCGGGCCCAGCAAGTGCCCGAGCGGCACCACCAGGCCCAGCAGCGCGGAGAGGTGGCAGAACATCGCCCACTGCCGGATTTCGGCATTGGGCGGGGTGATCGACAGGTTCGATTCGCTCATGCCCCGCACCTCCCTGGCTGGGTTCAGTCGGCCAGTGCCGCCTGCTGCAGTTCGAAGATCTCGCTCATGCCCTTCTGCGCCAGGGCGAGCATGGCGTTGAAGTCTTCAGGCTGGAACGGCGCACCTTCAGCAGTACCCTGCACTTCGATGAAACCACCGGCGCTGGTCATGACCACGTTCAGGTCGGTTTCGGCGGCGGAGTCTTCCAGGTAGTCCAGGTCGAGCACCGCTTCGCCCTGATACATGCCCACCGACACTGCGGCGATCATGTGCTTGAGCGGGTTGCCGGCTTTCAGGCCACCGCGCTTCTTGATCACCGCCAGGGCATCGCACAGAGCGACCATTGCACCGGTGATGGACGCGGTACGGGTGCCACCATCGGCCTGGATCACGTCGCAGTCGACGTACAGGGTGATATCACCGAGCTTGCTCATGTCCAGCGCGGCGCGCAGCGAACGGCCGATCAGACGCTGGATTTCCAGGGTGCGGCCACCCTGCTTGCCACGGCTGGCTTCACGCTGGTTACGCTCGCCGGTGGAGCGCGGCAGCATGCCGTACTCGGCAGTCAGCCAGCCTTGGCCCTGGCCTTTGAGAAAGCGCGGCACACCGTTTTCCACGCTGACCGTGCAGATGACCTTGGTGTCACCGAACTCGACCAGTACCGACCCTTCGGCGTGCTTGGTGTAGTTGCGGGTAATGCGGATCGAGCGGAGCTGATCGGCGGCGCGACCACTTGGACGTTTCATCTGGGATACCTGTACTGGGACTTTGAATCTGCCGAGCATTATAGAGCCCATGGCCCGGGGAAGACATGCCTATTGTCGCGCCCGGCACAGCCCGTCGCCTTTTCCTACCGGCCAGGCCACCCGTCGGTAACATGGGTGGATTGGGCGCCAAGGCCCCACTGCGCTACAATCCTGCGCCTTGCAGCCGAGAGGCTCCCACCGTTCATTCATATACGCGAGGTACTCCCCATGGTGCACAGCATGACCGCTTTTGCTCGTGTCGAGCGCGCCGGCAGCCAAGGCACCCTGGTCTGGGAGCTGCGTTCGGTCAACCACCGTTACCTGGAGCCGCACCTGCGCCTGCCCGAGGCCCTGCGCGACCTCGAAGGCGCCGTGCGTGAAGGGCTGCGCCAAGGCCTGTCGCGGGGCAAGGTAGAATGCACCTTGCGCCTCAACGAAGACAGCAACGGCAAACCGCTGAAGGTGGACCGCGAGCGCGCCGCGCAGCTGGTTGCCGCCGCCGAGGAAGTGGCCGGCCTGATCAAGCAGCCGGCACCACTGAACCCGCTGGAGGTGCTGTCCTGGCCAGGCGTGTTGGTGGCCGACGCCAACGATCCGCAGGCACTGAATACCGAAGCCATGGCGTTGTTCGATGAGGCGCTGGCCGAGCTCAAGGCCGGGCGTCAGCGTGAAGGCCTGGAACTGGCCCGGCTGATCAACGAACGCCTGGACAACATGGCCAGCGAAGTCACCACCCTGCGCGCCCTGGTGCCGCAGATGCTGGCAGCACAGCGGCAGAAGATCCTCGACCGCTTCGGCGATATGCAGGCCGAACTCGACCCGCAACGTCTGGAGCAGGAGATGGTGCTACTGGCCCAGAAGAGCGACGTGGCCGAGGAGCTCGACCGCCTCAGCACCCACGTCACCGAAGTGCGCCGCGTGCTCAAGGGTGGCGGTGCTGCCGGGCGGCGCCTCGACTTCCTGATGCAGGAACTCAACCGCGAGGCCAACACCCTCGGCTCCAAAGCCTTCGACCCACGCAGCACGCAAGCGGCGGTCAACCTGAAGGTATTGATCGAACAGATGCGTGAACAAGTACAGAACATCGAGTAAGGCCACCCCGACCATGAAGCACAGCAGCGGCACTCTCTACATCGTTTCGGCCCCTTCGGGCGCCGGCAAGACCAGCCTGGTCACTGCCCTGACCCAGGACGACTCGCAAATCCGCGTCTCGGTCTCGCACACCACCCGCGCCATGCGCCCGGGTGAGCAGCACGGGGTGAACTACCACTTCGTCGTCCACGAGGAATTCAAGGCTCTGATCGAACAAGGCGACTTCCTGGAGCATGCCGAGGTGTTCGGCAACTTCTACGGCACCTCGCGCAGCGCCATGCAGCAGACCCTGAACCAGGGTTACGACCTGATCCTGGAAATCGACTGGCAAGGCGCCCAGCAGGTACGCAAGCTGATGCCGCAGGCTTTGTCGGTGTTCATCCTGCCACCAAGCCAGCAGGCGCTGCGCGAGCGCCTGGACGGCCGCGGGCAGGACAGCGAAGAAATCATCGCCGGGCGCATGAAGGAAGCGGTCAGCGAGATGGTGCACTACGACGAGTATGACTACGTGATCATCAACGATGACTTCGACGAGGCGCTGGAGGACTTGAAGGCAGTGTTCCGCTCGAACCGCCTGCTGCTGAAAAAGCAGCAACAGCGCAACAGCGGGCTTCTGAAAGAACTGCTCTCCTGAAAGACCGCATGGGGCTGCTTTGCAGCCCATTCGCAGCACAAGGCTGCTCCTACAATGGCGCAATGTACGCCATCGATGTAGGAGCAGCCTTGTGCTGCGAATGGGGCGCGAAGCGCCCCCAGCCTTATTCCTGCAATGGCAAGGTAGCCTGCTGACGCAGGGTAGCCCCCAGGAAGTACGCCGGCGCGCGCAGCCGCGACAGCATCATCAGCACGATCCCCAGCACCGAGATGATCGCGGCGATCACGAACACCAGCCCCAGCCCGCCCACATGCGAGCCGCTGCCGAAGTCCGGCGAGGCGCTGTCGATGGCGGTACGCACGAAGATAACCGACAAGATCACCCCACCCACCAGCGGGCACAAGCCGCGCATCAGGAAGTGGCGCAGGCTGTCGAACAGGCTGTGGCGGAAGTACCAGACACAGGCGAAGGCCGTCAGCGAATAGTAGAAGCAGATCATCATGCCCAGTGCAGTGATGGTATCTGCCAACACGTTCTCGCTCAGGGTGCGCATGGTCACGTAGAACAGACCCGCGGCCACGCCGGCGCAGATGGTGGCGTAACGCGGGGTCTGCGAACGAGGGCAGACGCTGGCGAACTTCTGCGGCACCGCACCGTAGTAACCCATGGCCAACAGTGTGCGCGCCGGCGACACGAAGGTCGACTGCAGCGACGCCGCGGTGCTGGCCAGCACCGCGATGGACATCAGGATCGCCAGCGGCCCCATGACCGGGCCGGCCAGGTGAGCGAAGACGTTTTCCTGGATGCGCGGGTTGTTAAGGCCCAGGCCTTGTTCGCTGATACCGGCAAACTGCAGGGTGGCAATCGCGGTGAACAGGTACAGGCCGAGGATCAGCAGCACGGTCCAGGTGGCCGCCTTGCCCGGCACCTCGTCACTGCCGACCGACTCCTCGCTGACAGTCAGGCACACGTCCCAGCCCCAGAAGATGAAGATCGACAGCGACAGCCCGGCGGCAAAGGCCGAGAAAGATTCGACGCCGAACGGGTTGAACCAGGCGAAATCGAATTCCAGCGGTGGCGGCGCCGTGGTTTCGCCGAAAGCGGCAAAGGCAAAGCCGATCAGCACCAGCAACTGCAGGGCTACCAGGCCATATTGCACCGTCATGGTGGTGGTCATGCCACGGCAGCAGATCCACACCGCCAGGGCGATGAACACGCAACAGGTGGTTATGTTGATGAGCAGGTTGTCGGCCAATGCCGCCAGTTCATGCTTGCCGGTAATCTGACCAAGGAACAGATAGAAGAAGTCGACCGCCACCCCTGCCAGGTTCGACAACACGATGGTGGTGGCGACCACCAGGCCCCAGCCACCGATCCAGCCGATCATCGGACCGAAGGCACGCGCCGACCAGGTAAACGAAGTACCGCTGTCCGGCTCCGCCGAGTTCAGTTCGCGATAGCCCAAGGCTACCAACAGCATCGGCAGGAAGCCGACGATGAATACCGCTGGCAGGTGCGCGCCCACTTCACGCACGGTCGGGCCAAGGGCGCCGGTCAGGGTGTAGACCGGGGCGATGGTGGAAATGCCCAGCACCACGCTGGCCAGCAAGCCCAGCCGGCCGGTGGCCAGCCCCTTGCTGCGCTGGGTGTTGCCCGCGTCGGCCGCCACATCGGGTGGGCGGCCGGCTTCTGTGTAATTGCTCATGAGTATTTGCCGTAAATTTTGGAATTGTTTTCACAGGCCTTGCGTACAAGGCCCGCTTTCACTCATTGAAAGCTTGCTGCCGGGAACAAGTCATCCGAGACCTTCGGGTGACGTCAGAGTGCCTCCTGCCGTGCGCCCTCCCGTGTTGCATAGGCAAAACAGGCCTCGCGAAACGCCTGGAACAGGCGCAACGAGACCGGGTTTTCGGTAAATCGCCACTCCGGGTGCCATTGCACGCCGAGCACAAAGCCCGGCGCGGCAGGCATGGACACCGCTTCGATCAGGCCATCCGGGGCCCGTGCCTCGACGCGCAGGCCCGGGGCCAGGCGGTCGATGCCCTGGCTGTGCAGCGAGTTGACCTCGAACTGCGCCGCCAGGCCCAGGCGCTCGAACAACCCGCCAGGCTCGATACCGACAAGGTGACGAGGGCCGTATTGCACCTCCAGAGGTGCGTCCTCTGGTTCACGGTGGTCCAGGTAGCCGGGCAGTTCCTGCACGCGCTGGTGCAGGCTGCCGCCCAGGGCCACGTTCAATTCCTGGTAGCCACGGCAAATACAGAACACCGGCACACCGGCGGCAATGGCCGCCTGCAACAGCGGCAGGGTCAGGCGATCGCGTGCCAGATCGTGCCGGGTACCTGCCGCGCTGGGGGCGCCATTGTAATGATGCGGTTCGATATTTGAAGGTGAGCCGGTAAAAACAATGCCATGCAGACGGGCCAGCAGCGCCTGCGTGTCGCTGCCCCCGTCACGGGCCGGCAAGATCAATGGCAAGCCGGCAAAGCCGGCCGCCTCGACATACTTGTCGCCTACCGTATGCGACGAGTTCTTCCCCACCTGCTGGCGGCAGGCGCTGACACCGATCAAGGGGACCGCATTTGCGCTCATGGGTTTACACCGTGTGCAGGTACCAGTTGTACTCGAGATCGGAAATCGACACTTCGAACTCGGCCAGTTCGCTTTCCTTGCAGGCCACGAAGATATCGATGTAATCCGGGCTGATGTATTGGTTGAGGACTTCGCTGTCGTCCAGTGCGCGCAGGGCATCGCGCAGGTTGTTTGGCAGGCTCTGCTCCAACTGTTCGTAGGAATTGCCTTCGATCGGCGCCTGCGGCTCGACCTGGTTGGTCAGGCCGTGGTGAACACCGGCGAGGATCGCCGCGAGCATCAGGTAGGGGTTGGCGTCGGCACCGGCCACGCGGTGCTCGAGGCGCACGTTATCGCTGCTGTCGGTGGGCACGCGCACGGCCACGGTGCGGTTGTCCAGGCCCCAGCTTGGCGCATTGGGCACGTAGAACTGCGCGCCGAAGCGGCGGTAGGAGTTGATGTTCGGGCAGAGGAAGGCCATCGACGCCGGCATGGTCTCCAGCACACCACCGATGGCATGGCGCAGCGCGTCGCTTTGCAGCGGGTCGTCACTGGCGAAGATGTTCTTGCCGGTTTTCTTGTCCAGCAACGAAATGTGCACGTGCAGGCCATTGCCTGCCTGGCCCGGGTAGGGCTTGGCCATGAAGGTGGTATCCATCTCATGGTCGTAGGCAACGTTCTTGATCAGGCGCTTGAGCAGGATCGCGTAGTCGCAGGCCTTCAGTGGGTCGGCCACATGGTGCAGGTTGACCTCGAACTGTGCCGGGGCGCTTTCCTTGACGATGGCGTCGGCGGGCAGGCCTTGCTCCTTGGCCGCTTCGAGCATGTCCTGCAGGCAGTCGGCATATTCATCGAGGTCGTCGATCAGGTACACCTGGGTCGACTGCGGGCGTTTGCCGGAAATCGGCGAGCGCGGCGGCTGCGGGCGACCGTTGAGGTTGTCCTGGTCGATCAGGTAGAACTCCAGCTCGAACGCGGCGCAGATATCCAGGCCCAGGTCATCGAACTTGCTCACCACCTGGCGCAGTACTTCGCGCGGGTCGGCGAAGAACGGCTGGCCATCCAGTTCGTGCATGGTCATCAGCAGCTGGGCGGTGGGGCGCTTCTGCCACGGCTCGTCCGACAGCGTGCCGGGGATCGGGAAGCAGATGCGGTCGGCATCGCCGATGTCCAGGCCAAGGCCGGTGCTCTCGACGGTGGACCCGTTGATGTCCAGGGCGAACAGCGATGCTGGCAGGTTGATGCCCTTCTCGTACACCTTGTGCAGGCTGGCCCGCTCGATGCGCTTGCCACGTACCACGCCGTTCATGTCGGAGATCAACAGGTCGACGTACTGCGTGTCCGGATGGGCCTGGAGGAAGTCATTCATCTCGCTGGAAGAACTGGCGCACGGGGTTACCGACGTCATGGCTGTACATCCTTTGATTTGCTGCGGCGATGTGGGGGATACGGCTGGCGCCTCACGGGCGACGATGGTTGCAGCTGTTGTTCTTTTCACTTTCCCATCGTGGGGATTGGTTACCCGACCGGGCGCATTGATTCCCGGGGGCCGTTTCACTATAAAATGGCCAAAACGCAACAGACATTGGCAATTCGGCAAGCAGAGCGTGCACCAATGCAATATCAGATTACCCATGCCGACCTCTCCCTGGTCCTGGCCCTGGAACGTGGCCGCTCGCTGGCCAAGGCTGCCGAGTTGCTCAAGGTCGATGTTTCGACGGTGTTCCGCTCGATCCGCCGGCTGGAGTCGGCGCTGGGCACCGCCTTGTTCGTCAAGAGCCGCAAAGGCTACCTGCCGACCGACACCGCCCAGGCCCTGGCCGAGCAGGCCGAGCGCGCCGAGCAGGCGCTGGAGGCGGCGCGCATCGCCATGACCAGTGGCGAGCAGGTGGTCAGCGGCACCGTGCGCCTGACCTGTACCGAGGCGGTGATGCACAGCCTGCTGCTACCGGCGCTGGCCGAGTTCATGCCCAACTACCCGGCCTTGTCGCTGGAGATGGGCACCTCCAACACCTTCGCCAACCTCAGCCGGCGCGATGCCGACATTGCCCTGCGCCTGACCAACACGCCGCCGGAGCACCTGGTGGGCCGCAACCTGGGGTCCACCTCCTACGTGGTCTGCGGCCAGCCGCAGTGGCGCGAGCGCCTGGCCGAGTCACCTGCCAGCGTGCCGTGGATCGCCCCCGACGACTCGATGCAGGACCACCCCACGGTGGTCTGGCGCAACCAGCAGCACCCGGGGTTGAGCCCGCGCTACCAGTGCAGCGGCATGTCGACCATCGCTCAACTGGTCACGGCCGGGCTCGGCGTGGCAGCGCTGCCGGACTACATGGTGCATGCTCTGCCCGGGGTGGATGCGCTGAGCGGGCCGCTGCCGGGTTGCGACACCCAGCTGTGGCTGCTGACCCGGCCGGACTGCCGGGCGTTGCGCTCGGTGCAGACCCTGTTCGAGGAGCTGACCCCGCGGTTGCGTGACGCGATGCTCTGAGGTTATCGTCAGGTTCAAGCGATAGGGTGTCTGTTCCGGCCCTTTCGCGGCTGAAGCCGCTCCCACAGGGTGCGGTGATGAACCTGAGGACAATGCGGTCCCTGTGGGAGCGGCTTCAGCCGCGAAGAAGGCAACACAGGGCTTGAAGGTAACCACCCGACAAAACAGCGCTTCCCTATTGGCTGGTGATTTTTTAAACTATCGAGTCCGCCTGCCCATTATCGGGCTGCACGCCCACCGCAATTGCTACTGAGGAAGACCATGGCCCGCGTAACTGTTGAAGACTGCCTGGAACACGTGGATAACCGCTTTGAGCTGGTCATGCTCTCGACCAAGCGCGCTCGCCAGCTGGCGACCGGCGGCAAAGAGCCACGCGTTGCGTGGGAAAACGACAAGCCGACCGTTGTTGCCCTGCGTGAAATCGCCGAAGGCATCGTCACCAACGAGTTCATCGCCGCTGAAGAGATCGTCACCGAGGATCCGGTGTTCGCCGCGTTCGAGGACGAGAACAACGAGGCTGTCTGATTGATGCCAGGTCGACGTCGCACGGCGCAAGGCCCCCTTCCTCGGCAGGAGGTGAACCCATGCCGGGTATAGAAGCCTTGGCCGAACGGCTGTCGACCTACCTTGGCCCCGAACAGGTCAACCTGGTCCGGCGCGCCTATTTCTACGCCGAACAGGCCCACGATGGGCAGCGCCGCCGCAGTGGCGAGCCCTACGTAACCCACCCGCTGGCCGTGGCCAGCATCCTTGCCGACATGCACATGGACCATCAGAGCCTGATGGCGGCCATGCTGCACGACGTGATCGAAGATACCGGCATCGCCAAGGAAGCCCTCAGCCAGCAGTTTGGCGAGACCGTGGCCGAACTGGTCGATGGGGTCAGCAAGCTGACCCAGATGAACTTCGAGACCAAGGCCGAGGCGCAAGCCGAAAACTTCCAGAAGATGGCCATGGCCATGGCCCGCGATATCCGCGTGATCCTGGTCAAGCTGGCCGACCGCCTGCACAACATGCGCACCCTGGAAGTGCTGTCCGGCGAAAAACGCCGGCGCATCGCCAAGGAAACCCTCGAGATCTACGCCCCCATTGCCAACCGCCTGGGCATGCACACCGTGCGCGTTGAGTTCGAGGACCTCGGCTTCAAGGCCATGCACCCGATGCGTTCGTCGCTGATCCACCGTGCGGTGAAAAGCGCACGCGGCAACCGCAAGGAGATCGTCGCCAAGATCGAGCATTCGCTGGCCAACTGCCTGGCCGCCGACGGCATCGAGGGCGAGATCAGCGGCCGGCAGAAACACCTCTATGGCATCTACAAGAAGATGCGCGGCAAGCGCCGCGCCTTCAACGAGATCATGGACGTGTACGCCTTCCGCATCGTCGTGGACAAGGTCGATACCTGCTACCGCGTACTCGGTGCGGTGCACAACCTCTACAAGCCGCTGCCCGGTCGCTTCAAGGATTACATCGCGATCCCCAAGGCCAACGGCTACCAGTCGTTGCACACCACGCTGTTCGGCATGCACGGCGTGCCCATCGAAATCCAGATCCGCACCCGCGAGATGGAAGAGATGGCCAACAACGGCATCGCCGCACACTGGCTGTACAAGTCCAACGACGACGAGCAACCCAAGGGCAGCCACGCCCGCGCCCGCCAGTGGGTCAAGGGCATCCTCGAGCTGCAGCAACGTGCCGGCAACTCGCTGGAATTCATCGAAAGCGTGAAGATCGACCTGTTCCCGGACGAGGTCTACGTGTTCACGCCCAAAGGCCGCATCATGGAGCTGCCCAAAGGCTCCACGGCGGTCGACTTCGCCTACGCGGTGCACACCGACGTCGGCAACAGCTGCATCGCCTGCCGCATCAACCGCCGCCTGGCGCCGCTGTCCGAACCGCTGCAAAGCGGCTCGACAGTGGAAATCGTCAGCGCCCCGGGCGCGCGGCCGAACCCGGCCTGGCTCAACTTCGTGGTTACCGGCAAGGCGCGCACGCACATCCGCCACGCGCTCAAGCAGCAGCGTCGCTCCGAGTCCATCAGCCTGGGCGAACGCCTGCTGAACAAGGTGCTCACCGGCTTCGACAGCAGCCTGGAAATGATCCCCCAGGAGCGTATCCAGGCCATTCTCGCCGAGTACCGCCTGGAGCTGATCGAAGACCTGCTCGAAGACATCGGCCTGGGCAACCGCATGGCCTACGTGGTCGCGCGCCGCCTGCTGTCGGCCGAAGGCGAGCAGCTGCCGGCACCGGAAGGCCCGCTGGCGATTCGTGGTACCGAAGGGCTGGTGCTGAGCTACGCCAAGTGCTGCACGCCGATCCCGGGCGACCCGATCGTCGGCCACCTGTCAGCCGGCAAGGGCATGGTCGTGCACCTGGAAAACTGCCGCAACATCAGTGAAATCCGCCACAACCCGGAAAAGTGCGTACAACTCTCCTGGGCCAAGGACATCACCGGTGAGTTCAATGTCGAGTTGCGTGTCGAACTGGAACACCAGCGCGGCCTGATTGCCCTTCTGGCCAGCAGTGTCAACGCCGCCGACGGCAACATCGAGAAGATCAGCATGGACGAACGCGACGGCCGTATCAGCGTGGTCCAACTGGTGGTCAGCGTGCACGACCGCGTGCACCTGGCGCGTGTGATCAAGAAGCTGCGTACCCTGACCGGTGTGGTCCGCATCACCCGCATGCGTACGTAGTCCGCCAACCGCAAGGAGTCATCATGAGCAAGACCGTCATCAACAGCGACAAGGCCCCTGCCGCCATCGGCACCTACTCGCAGGCGATCAAGGCCGGCAACACCGTGTACATGTCGGGCCAGATCCCGCTGGACCCGAAGACCATGGAACTGGTCGAAGGCTTCGAAGCCCAGACCGTACAGGTGTTCGAGAACCTCAAGGCCGTGGCTGAAGCCGCTGGCGGTTCGTTCAAGGACATCGTCAAGCTGAACATCTTCCTCACCGACCTGAGCCACTTCGCCAAGGTCAACGAGGTGATGGGCCGCTACTTCGAGCAGCCTTACCCGGCACGCGCCGCCATCGGCGTTGCCGCGCTGCCGAAAGGCGCCCAGGTCGAAATGGACGCCATTCTGGTCATCGAATGATGCCCTCGGTGACGGGCACCCCGCCCGTCACCTTCCCTCCTTTGCAAGGTTATCCCCTCATGCGCCAAGCACTGCCCCTCGCGCTGGCAGCCCTGCTTATGGGCGGCTGCGCCAGCCACAAACCCGAAGATTTCAACGGCACCTGGATCAATCAGGACGCCATCAATGCGGCCGTCAAGGGCGGCAGCCTGCGTCAGGCGCTCAATGAGCACGGGCCGGTATTCGAGTGGAAGCTCGACGTAGCCAGCCAACAGGCCAGCTACAGCAATGGTTTCGAAGCGGCCGACGGCCAGCTGAGCGCCACCGACAAGCAATGGCAGGCCAGCTTCCAAGGTGGCCAGACCGAACAGCTGTCGCTCGATGGCGACGAACTGCAGGCGGTCGATCAACGCGGCGGCAAGCAGACCTTCGTTCGCGCCAAAGCACCAGCGGCGACCAATGCGCCACTGGGCAGCACCTTCGAGAAAGCCCTGTACCAGGCCTATCTGGGCGGCAACTGGAAGATCGTCGAAGGCCAGGGCAAAGGTGCCAGCGTGCGCTTCGGCGACACCGGCAACGTCACCGGCCTGCCAGGGCCAGACCGTTTCGCCCTGTGCCTGGCGGGTGACTGCGCGACCATGGGTGGCAGCAATGACAGCCTGTGGCTGGAGCGCAACCAGCGTGGCGCGCCGTTCATCCTCAAGCGCGATGGCGACAAGCTGGAGATCTTCCAGGCGGTGAACCGCGCGCAGCCGGATGAAATGCCAGTGTTGGCGGCCGGCAAGCGCCAGTGGGTGCTGGAACTGGACTGAAAACCTGCGCGGTCCCTGTAGGAGCGGCCTTGTGTCGCGATGGGGCGCGCAGCGGCCCCAGGATTTCAGCGTCGCCGCATAGAATGCCGGGGCTGCTTCGCAGCCCTATCGCGGCACAAGGCCGCTCCTACAGGGGGCGCATCAGGCCTGAGGCTGGTTTTTACCCTCAAGGATGGCCGCATAACCTTCCCTGTAACTCGGATACACCGGCGCCCAGCCCAATGCCCGCGCCCGGGCATTACTGCAGCGCTTGCTGCCGGTACGGCGCACCCGCTGCTCATCCGACCACTCGGTTACCCCCATGTACGCCCGCAGCCAGGCCACCACATCGGCCAGCGGCGCCGGGTCGTCGTCGACGCCGATGTAGCAGTCGTCGAGCACCTTGCCGTCGGCATCGGCCTGCAACAGGAACGCCAACAGGCTGGCAGCATCCTCAGCATGGATGCGGTTGCCATACAGCGGTGGCTCCTCGGCCACGCGGTAGCCCTGGCGCACCTGACTGAGCAGCCACTCGCGGCCGGGGCCATAGATGCCGGTCAGGCGCACCACACTGGCCGGGATGCCGCTGGCCAGTGCCAGCCGCTCAGCCTCCAGCATCAACCGCCCGGAATAACCTTCAGGCTCGGTGGCCGCGCCTTCTTCGATCCACTCGCCGTCCTTCTGTGCATACACGCTGCTGCTGGACACGAACAGCAGCCGTCGTGGGCGTTGGCCGCGCTCGGCCAGCCAGCCCAGCACATGGCGCAAACCGTCGACATAGGCTGCCTGGTAACCCGCCTCGTCATGCTGGCTCGCCGCCACGCAATACACCAGGTAGTCCGGCGCGCGCTGCGGCCAGGCGTCTGGAAGCGATGGCACGGACAAGTCCGCTGCCACAGGCACGACCCCCGCAGGCAACTGCCCGACCGAGCGACGCAGGCCGCTCACCTGCCAACCGCGCGCAAGCATCTGCCGGGCAAGGCGCCCGCCTACATCACCACATCCCACCACCATCACGGAAAGGTCTGACATCTCTAAACTCCCTAGACCAATTGATCAGCCCGACCACGCTACACGATGGATGGCTAGACCATAGGCGAAAAAAGCAACAAGATTACTTTTGTTAACAAGAATTACTTGCAATAATGGCCGCCAAATTGTTCTCGGCCTACCTCGAGGCCTTGGAGAACGTTAACTTCATTCTTCATCAGGTCCGGCCAGCATGACACGTACTCAACCTTCCGCTTCGCCAACCCCGTTGCGCGCCTGGCGCGCCATCGCCGCGCTGACACTCAGCCTGGTGCTGGCCCCAGTGGCCATGGCCGATGAGCCAACCGCCAATGCTGCCGCGCCTGCTGCCGCTACCGCACCGGCTGCTCCGGCAGTTGCTCCAGCCGCAGCACCGGCCAGCGGTGCAGTTGCCGCCACCCCGGCTGATGCCCCGGTCGCTGCAGACCCGAGCGTCGAGGCTCTGGTTGAAGACACCTCGCTGGGCATGGCCCACGACCTGTCCCCTTGGGGCATGTACAAGAACGCCGACGTGGTGGTGAAGGCGGTGATGATCGGCCTTGCCATCGCCTCCATCATCACCTGGACCATCTGGATTGCCAAAGGCTTCGAGCTGATGGGCGCCAAGCGTCGCCTGCGTGGTGAAATCGCCCTGCTGAAGAAATCCGCCAGCCTCAAGGAAGCCAGCGACGTTTCCAACAAGGAAGGCACCCTGGCCCACACCCTGGTCCACGACGCGCTCGAAGAGATGCGCCTGTCGGCCAACGCCCGCGAAAAAGAGGGCATCAAGGAGCGCGTCAGCTTCCGCCTGGAGCGCCTGGTACACGCCAGTGGTCGCACCATGAGCAGCGGCACCGGCGTACTCGCCACCATCGGCTCCACTGCGCCATTCGTCGGCCTGTTCGGTACCGTATGGGGCATCATGAACAGCTTCATCGGCATCGCCAAGACCCAGACCACCAACCTGGCCGTGGTTGCCCCAGGTATCGCCGAAGCCCTGTTGGCCACCGCCCTGGGTCTGGTCGCCGCAATTCCGGCCGTGGTCATCTACAACGTCTTCGCCCGTTCCATCGCCGGCTACAAGGCCCAGGTGTCCGACGCCTCCGCCCAGGTGCTGCTGCTGGTCAGCCGTGATCTGGACCACCAGGGCAGCGAGCGTGTTGCCCCGCACATGGTGAAAGTGGGGTAAGCCATGGGCCTGCATCTCAACGAAGGTGGCGACGACCTCGCCGAAAACCACGAAATCAACGTTACGCCGTTCATCGACGTGATGCTGGTGCTGCTGATCATCTTCATGGTCGCAGCCCCCTTGGCCACGGTCGACATCAAGGTCGACCTGCCGGCCTCGACCGCCAAGCCGGCGCCGAGGCCCGAGAAACCGGTGTTCGTCAGCGTCAAGGCCGACCAGAAGCTGTACGTCGGTGATGACCAGGTCCCTGCCCCCGACCAGCTTGGCCCGATGCTCGACGCCAAGACCAAGGGCGACAAGGAAACCACCATCTTCTTCCAGGCTGACAAAGGCGTGGATTACGGTGACCTGATGGAAGTGATGAACAACATGCGCGCGGCCGGCTACCTGAAAGTCGGTCTGGTAGGTCTAGAGACGGCAGCCCAGAAATGACAAGAACGCGCTCGAACATGGCGCGCTACGGTGGCAGCCTGGCGATCGTGCTGGGCGTGCACGTGGTCGCCGTGCTGCTGACGCTCAACTGGTCGGTGCCCCAGGCCATCGAACTGCCACCGGCAGCCATGATGGTCGAGCTGGCGCCGTTGCCGGAGCCTGCGCCACCACCGCCCCCGAAAGCAGCGCCGCAGCCACCGGCACCGGTCGAGGAACCGCCGCTGCCGAAGCTGGCCGAGGCACCCAAGCCCAAGATCGCCATTCCCAAGCCGCCCAAGCCAAAGGCCAAGCCACAGCCGCCCAAGCCCGAGAAAAAGCCTGAGCCGCCGAAGGAAGCACCGCCGACCGAACAAACGGTAGACGCACCGCCCAGCAACACGCCACCGCAGAAGTCCGCGGCACCGGCACCGAGCATTGCGTCCAACAGCAAAGCCCTGCCGACCTGGCAGAGCGACCTGCTGCGTCACCTGGCCAAGTACAAGCGTTACCCGGAAGACGCGCGCCGTCGCGGGCTGCAGGGCATAAACCGCTTACGTTTCGTGGTCGACGCCGAAGGCAAGGTGGTGTCGTACTCCATGGCCGGAGGTTCGGGTAGTGCCGCCCTGGACCGGGCGACCCTGGAAATGATCCGTCGGGCCGGCACGGTACCCAAGCCGCCACCCGAGTTGTTGAACAATGGCACGATCGAAGTCGTGGCCCCGTTCGTCTACTCGCTGGACCGCCGCTGAGACTTTTGTTTCTGTCACAAATCGGCAAGTCTGATAACGTGCGTCTATCGATTGCAGCCGCTATGCTGGGCTCGCAACTTCATGGACGCACGTTATGACCCTCACAGAATTACGCTACATTGTCACACTCGCCCAGGAACAGCATTTCGGCCATGCCGCCGAACGCTGTCACGTGAGCCAGCCGACCCTGTCGGTCGGTGTGAAGAAGCTCGAGGATGAGCTTGGCGTGCTGATCTTCGAGCGCAGCAAGAGCGCGGTCCGCCTGACCCCGGTCGGCGAAAGCATCGTCGCCCAGGCGCAAAAGGTACTGGAGCAGGCCCAGGGCATTCGCGAGCTGGCCCAGGCCGGCAAGAACCAGCTGACTGCGCCACTCAAGGTCGGTGCCATCTACACCGTCGGCCCGTATCTGTTCCCGCACCTGATTCCGCAGCTGCACCGCGTGGCACCGCAGATGCCCCTCTACATCGAAGAGAACTTCACCCACGTACTGCGCGAAAAGCTGCGCAACGGCGAACTGGACGCGGTGATCATCGCCCTGCCGTTCAACGAAGCCGACGTGCTGACCCTGCCACTGTACGATGAGCCGTTCTGCGCCCTGATGCCGGCTGACCACCCGTGGACAGCGAAAAAGACCATCGACACCGCCATGCTCAACGACAAGAGCCTGTTGCTGCTCGGTGAAGGCCACTGCTTCCGTGACCAGGTACTGGAGGCCTGTCCAACGCTGAACAAGGGCGGTGAAGGCTCCAAGCACACCACGGTGGAGTCCAGCTCGCTGGAAACCATCCGTCACATGGTGGCCTCGGGCCTTGGCGTGTCGATCCTGCCGCTGTCGGCGGTGCACAGCCACCACTACGCCCCCGGTGTCATCGAGGTTCGCCCACTGACCGCACCGGCACCATTCCGCACCGTAGCCATCGCCTGGCGCGCCAGCTTCCCGCGGCCGAAGGCCATCGAGATCCTCGCCGACTCGATCCGCCTGTGCTCGGTCGCCAAAGCCCCTGCGGAACAACCGGCCTGAGTCATGAGTGAGCTGTCGAAGGTCCCGGTGACGGTACTCAAGGGGGTTGGCGAGGCCATGGCGGAGAAGCTCGCCAAGGTCGGCCTGGAGAACCTGCAGGACGTGCTGTTCCACCTGCCCCTGCGCTACCAGGACCGCACCCGCGTGGTGCCGATCGGTCAACTGCGCCCTGGCCAGGACGCGGTGATCGAGGGCGTGGTCAGCGGCGCCGACGTGACCATGGGCAAGCGCCGCAGCCTGGTGGTGCGCCTGGGTGACGGCAGCGGTGTGCTGAGCCTGCGCTTCTACCACTTCAGCAACGCGCAGAAGGAAGGCCTCAAGCGTGGCACCCACCTGCGCTGCTACGGCGAAGCACGCCCCGGCGCTTCGGGCCTGGAAATCTACCACCCGGAATACCGGGCGCTGAACGGCGACGAACCGCCGCCACCGGTCGAGCAGACCCTGACGCCGATCTATCCGTCCACCGAAGGCCTTACCCAGCAACGCCTGCGGCTGCTGTGTCAGCAGAGCCTGGGCCTGCTGGGCCCGCGCAGTCTGCCGGACTGGCTGCCCGACGAACTGGCCCGGGACTACCAACTGGCGCCGCTGGACGATGCCATCCGCTACCTGCACAACCCGCCGGCCGATGCCGACCTCGACGAGCTTGCCGAAGGCCAGCACTGGGCCCAGCACCGCCTGGCCTTCGAAGAGCTGCTGACCCACCAGTTGTCGCAGCAACGCCTGCGTGAAAGCCTGCGCAGCCTGCGCGCGCCAGTGCTGCCCAAAGCCCAGCGCCTGCAGGCACAGTACCTGGCCAACTTGGGTTTCCAGCCGACCGGCGCACAGCAGCGGGTGGCCAACGAAATTGCTTACGACCTCAGCCAGCAAGAGCCGATGATGCGCCTGGTGCAGGGCGATGTGGGTGCCGGCAAGACCGTGGTCGCCGCCCTGGCCGCGCTGCAGGCCTTGGAAGCCGGCTACCAGGTGGCCCTGATGGCACCCACCGAGATCCTCGCCGAACAGCACTACATCACCTTCAAGCGCTGGCTCGAACCGATGGGCATCGAAGTCGCGTGGCTGGCCGGCAAGCTAAAGGGCAAAGCCCGGGCAGCCGCCCTGGAGCAGATCGCCAATGGCGCGCCAATGGTGGTCGGCACCCATGCGCTGTTCCAGGAAGAGGTGAAGTTCAAGCACCTGGCCCTGGCGATCATCGATGAACAGCACCGTTTTGGCGTGCAGCAACGCCTGGCCCTGCGCAAGAAGGGCGTGGCCGGGGAATTGTGCCCGCACCAGCTGATCATGACCGCCACACCCATTCCGCGCACCTTGGCCATGAGCGCCTACGCCGACCTGGACACCTCGGTGCTCGACGAACTGCCACCCGGACGCACCCCGGTGAACACCGTGCTGGTGGCCGATAGCCGCCGCTTCGAAGTGGTCGAGCGGGTGCGCGCCGCCTGCGCCGAAGGGCGCCAGGCCTACTGGGTGTGCACACTGATCGAAGAATCCGAAGAGCTTACCTGCCAGGCCGCCGAAAGCACCTACGAGGAGCTGGGCAGCGCCTTGGGCGAGCTGCGGGTGGGGCTGATCCACGGGCGCATGAAGCCGGCGGAAAAAGCTGAGATCATGGCTGAGTTCAAGGCCGGCAACCTGCAGTTGCTGGTCGCCACCACGGTCATCGAGGTGGGCGTGGATGTGCCCAACGCCAGCCTGATGATCATCGAGAACCCAGAGCGCCTGGGCCTGGCACAGTTGCACCAGTTGCGTGGCCGGGTTGGCCGGGGCAGCGCCGTCAGCCATTGCGTGCTGCTGTACCACCCGCCACTGTCGCAGATCGGCCGCGAGCGGCTAGGGATCATGCGGGAAACCAACGACGGCTTCATCATCGCCGAAAAGGACCTGGAGCTGCGTGGCCCGGGCGAGATGCTCGGCACCCGCCAGACAGGCCTGTTGCAGTTCAAGGTCGCCGACCTGATGCGTGACGCCGACCTGCTGCCGGCCGTGCGCGACGCCGCCCAGGCCCTGATCGCACGCTGGCCGGAGCACGTCAGCCCGCTGCTCGATCGCTGGCTGCGTCATGGCCAGCAATATGGCCAAGTGTGACGCTGGTCCCATAATGGATCCAGATTTGCCCAGAGGCTGGTTATACTTCGCGTTTAAAGGAATCAGTGGATACGGACCATGACTGAAGTTGCCCTGGACACCGCAACCCCACACGCTCCCTCGGTCATCCGGCTGCTGCTCGACAAACTCGGCGTGGCCTACCGCGAGGTGGTCGAACATCCGCACCTGCCGGCAGCGTCGCGGGTACAGGCCGTGCTGCTCGACGACGAGGTCGGCGCCCTGATGGTGCTATTCCCGCAGAGCCAGCTGCTGGACCTCAACCGCCTGGCCGAACTGACCGGTCGCAAGCTCACTGCGGTGTCGGTGCCTCGCCTGAAGCAGATGCTGGACAAGCACCAGCTCAAGGCCCTGCCGGGCATCCCGGCGCTGACCAGCTCGCCGTGCCAGTACGAAAAGAGCCTGCTCGACGCCGAAACCGTATTTATCCAGTCTGGCGAAGCCGGCCTGCTGCTGGAAATCGAACGCGCACACTTCAAGCGGATGCTGGCCAAGGCCAGCGCCAGCAGCTTTGGTCAGGAAGTCGAGGCAATCAACCCCAACCTCGACCGCCCCGATGATGACACCCGGGAAATCACCAACGCCGTCCAGGCCTTCACTGCCCGGCGCATCCAGAAGCGCCTGGAAGAAACCATCGAAATCCCGCCGCTGGCCGACACCGCGCAAAAGATCATCAAGCTACGTGTAGACCCCAACGCCAGCATCGACGATATCACCGGCGTGGTCGAAACCGACCCGGCGCTGGCGGCACAGGTGGTAAGTTGGGCGGCATCGCCC
The DNA here is from genome assembly GCF_013305685.1 of Pseudomonas sp. 13159349. Taxonomy (NCBI): domain Bacteria; kingdom Pseudomonadati; phylum Pseudomonadota; class Gammaproteobacteria; order Pseudomonadales; family Pseudomonadaceae; genus Pseudomonas; species Pseudomonas sp. 13159349. Next base: position 5,857,391 of record NZ_CP045553.1, read on the forward strand.
TACTACGCCTCCCCTGGCAAGATCCGCTCGGTGGAAGACGCCATCGTGCGTGTGCTGGGCTTCGACCTGGTGATCAACCTGGCCCTGGGCCTGGCGCTGGGCAAGACACTGAGCCTGCCGAAAGACCACCCCCAGCAGGCCACGCCGTACTGGCAGCAGTCGATCTACACCGCCGCGATCATCGAAGGCCTGACCCGCGCCATGCCACGGGCCGAGCGCCCCGAGGCCGGCCTGACCTACCTGGCCGGGCTGCTGCACAACTTTGGCTATTTGCTGTTGGCGCACGTGTTCCCGCCGCACTTCTCACTGATCTGCCGCCACCTGGAGGTCAACCCGCACCTGTGCCACACCTATGTGGAACAACACCTGCTGGGCATCAGCCGCGAGCAGATCGGTGCCTGGTTGATGAAGCTGTGGGACATGCCGGAAGAACTGTCCGCCGCACTGCGCTTCCAGCACGACCCGGCATATGAAGGCGAGTTTTCGGCGTTCCCCAACCTGGTGTGCCTGGCTACCCGCCTGCTGCGCTCGCGGGGGATTGGCTCTGGGCCACAGCAGGAGATTCCTGACGAGCTGCTGGAACGGCTGGGGATTACCCGGGACAAGGCCGAGGATGTGGTGAACAAGGTGCTCGAGGCAGAGAGCCTGCTGCGTGAGCTGGCTTCGCAGTTCCACGCACCGCACTGATATCAAAAGGGGCCGCTTTGCGGCCCAATCGCCGGCAAGCCAGCTCCCACAGGGATAGCACTGCCCTCAGGCCTGTGTCGAACCTGTGGGAGCCGGCTTGCCGGCGATTGGGCTGCAGAGCAGCCCCTTCAATTTCAGGCCTTCTTCTTCGGCTTCAGGTACTTCATCAACCCCTGGAACCACATCACCAGCGCCGGGTTGCCCTTGATCTGGATGTGCTTGTCCTGAATCCCCTGCATGAACGCCAACTGCTTGTTACCTGCCTGCATGGTGGTGAAGCCATAGGCGGCGTCCTTGAAGGCAATGGCGAACGCTGGCTGCGGGTGCGCACCGCCTTTGCTGCTGACGCGTTCGTTGTTGACTATGAAGTGCCGGGCGACCTTGCCGTCCAGGGTCTGCATCTGGAACACCAGGTCCTTGCCCTTGAGCTGCTGCTGGAACGCCGGGTTGTTGCGGCTGGCCCTGGCCATCAACAGCCCCATGGCCCAGAGAAGAAAGCGGAACTTCATCAACGCGCCTCGAATTAAAAGTGACTAAGGCGCGCAGTCTATCCTTTTCCAGAACTATTTATGCAAGTTCGAAACATTTTGCCTGCAGAAAGCACAACGGGCGCCCTGGGGCGCCCGCTTGGCTGACACTGGAGTTGTCAGGGAGCGATCACTTGCCTTTCTTGGCCGGCTTGACGGGGGCGTTGACGCTGTCGCGCAGGTTCTTGCCTGGCTTGAAAGCCACGGTATTGCTGGCCTTGATCTTGACCGGTTCACCGGTTTGCGGGTTCTTGCCGGTACGCGCACCGCGATGACGTTTTTCGAAGGTGCCGAAACCGACCAGGGTCACGGTGTCCTTGTCCAGGGCACCCGTGATGCTGTCGAGAATCGCGTTCAAAACCTGATTGGCCTTTTCCTTGGTCAGATCGGCCTTTTCGGCGATGACGGCGGCGAGTTCTGGTTTGCGCATAGTGAAGCCTCTTTGACGGAATTCTTGTTGTTATGCCGTGCTGCCCTGGGAGCAGCGCTCAAGGCACCGCAGGCTCTAATCTGCGGCAGACGGAAGTGAGGATGGCACGTGCACAGGGGCCGCGCCAGTATCTGGGCGGCCATTGTGCAAGCAACAACAGGATAAATCCGACAGAACGCCAGCTATTTACGCCATCACGGCCGGCAGCTGGCGATTCAGGGCCAGCTTTTCCATCACGGCCGCCCCGGTGAGGGCGTAGCCCAGCAGCTTGCCCTCTGCATCAAGGCAGAGCACCTTGAGGTCACTGCCCTGCCCCTCTACCTGCCAGGTGCCTTCGTGGCCCTGGGGCGGCGGCGAGACCACCAGCGGGCAGGCCGGGGTTTTCACGGTGATCGGCATCGGCCCGTAGGCGACCGTTGTCGGCTTGCCGGCCAGGGTTTGCGCCAGGGCCCGGGCACAGCTCATCAGCGGCATCACATAAAGCAGGTTGATGCCATCGACTTCGGCACAGTCGCCAAGGGCAAAGATATTGGCGTGGGACGTGCGCAACTGGCGGTCCACGCAAACGCCGCGGTTGGTCTGCAGGCCAGCAGCGGCAGCCAGGTCGGTGCGCGGGCGCAGGCCGATGGCCGAAACCACCAGGTCGCAGGCGATCACGCTGCCGTCGGACAAGTGCGCCTCCAGGCCCTGCGCCACCTGCTGCAGGCGGGTCAGTACCGGGCCGAGGTGAAAGCGCACGCCCAGGCCTTCCAGCCCGGCCTGCAGGGCAGTGGCAGCAGCCGGGTGCAGCAGGGTCGGCATGACTTGCTCGCACGGCGCCACCACGTCGACCTGGAAGCCGCCCAGGCTCATGTCGTTGGCGAATTCGCAGCCGATCAGGCCGGCACCGAGGATCAGCACACGCTGTTTGCCGACGGCGGCGGCACGGAAGCGCGCGTAGCCTTCCAGATCGTTGATCGGGAACACCCGATCGCCGCCATCACCTTCGATCGGCACCTGCACCGTCTGCGCACCCCAGGCCAGCACCAGATCGCGGTATTCCACCGCCTCTTCACCTATCCACAAGCGCTTGTGGCCCGGGTCGATGCCGCTGATGCGGGTATGGGTGCGAATCTCGGCATTCAGTTGCTCGGCCATGGCGCCCGGCTCGGCCATGCACAGGCCGTCGGCGTCCTTCTGCTTGGCAAAGCCGGTGGACAGCATGGGCTTGGAGTAGGAACGACCGTCATCGGCGGTGATCAGCAGCAGCGGCGTCTGCGCATCGAGCTTGCGAAATTCACGGGCCAGGTTGTAGCCCGCAAGGCCGGTACCGATGATTACCACAGGGGACGTCATGTCGTGCTTTCCTCGATTAGCCGATGGAGATCATTTCAAAGTCGCTCTTGCCCACGCCGCAGTCGGGGCACAGCCAGTCTTCAGGCACGTCTTCCCAGCGTGTGCCGGGGGCGATGCCGTCGTCGGGCCAGCCTTCGGCTTCGTCGTAGATCAGGCCACAGACAATACATTGCCACTTCTTCATCAGGTCTTTCTCCTCGGTTCAAGCTGGAGCTTTGTGTTGCTGCCGATGGCCTCTTTGCGGGTGAACCCGCTCCTACAGCGACCGCGTAGCCTGTGGGACCGGGTTTACCCGCGACGAAGCCTGCGCGCAATTCGTGGGGCTTTGTAGCGGCCCTGTCAGCAGTATGCAAGCAGTCCGGGCAATCATGCTAAGCTCGCCGCCTCTCTGGTTGTAACAAGCAGACCGACGTGTCGTACGAATCCCCGCAAGCAGCCGCTGTCGCGTGGCTGCCGTATTCACGGCTGGCGACCGACATCGACCAGCCCACCCTTGACTGGCTGTTCGACGAGGGCTCGCTGACCCGTCGCCTGACCCGCCTGTCCAACGACCACTTCTCCGTTACCCCGCTGTTCGAGGGCTGGCAACCGCTGCGCGATGACGAATGCCAGGCACTGGGCATCGCAGCCGGTGCCGAAGGCTGGGTGCGCGAGGTATACCTGCGCGGCCATGGCCAACCCTGGGTGTTCGCCCGCAGCGTCGCCAGCCGCAGCGCCCTGGAGCGCGGCGGGCTGGACCTTGAAACCTTGGGCAGCCGTTCGCTGGGCGAGTTGCTGTTCTGCGACCAGGCATTCATCCGCCACCCCATCGAGGTGTGCAGTTATCCACAGGCCTGGCTGCCGAGCGAGGCCGCCCATACTGCGCTGTGGGGCCGCCGGTCGCGCTTCGAACGTGGCGGCCTGGACCTGCTGGTGGCAGAGGTGTTTCTGCCGGCATTGTGGCAAGCGGCCAAGGAGGAAAACCGCTGATGTACCTGCAACTGCTGAAGTCTCTCAACCGCCTGCACCCACGGGCCTGGGACTTTGTCCAGCTCAGCCGCATGGACCGGCCAATTGGTATCTACCTGCTGCTGTGGCCGACCTTGTCGGCGGTGTGGATTGCTGGCAACGGTTCACCAACCCTGGCCAACGTGCTGATCTTTGGCCTCGGTGTGGTGTTGATGCGCGCCGCAGGTTGCTGCATCAACGACTTTGCCGACCGCAAGGTGGACGGCCACGTCAAACGCACCGCCGACCGCCCCCTGGCCAGCGGCCGGGTCCGCCCGCGCGAAGCATTGGCGCTGTTCGCCATCCTGGTCGGAGTGAGCTTCCTGCTGGTGCTGTGCACCAACAGCCGCACGGTGTGGCTGTCGTTCGGTGCGGTAGCTCTGGCGTTCTGCTACCCGTTCATGAAGCGCTACACCTATTACCCGCAGGTGGTGCTGGGGGCGGCGTATTCCTGGGGCATTCCCATGGCCTTCACCGCAGCGGGTGGCGAGCTGCCGGCCAGCGCCTGGCTGCTGTATATCGCCAACCTGCTGTGGACGGTGGGCTACGACACCTACTACGCCATGGTCGACCGTGATGACGACCTGAAGATTGGCGTGAAGTCGACCGCCATCCTGTTCGGCGATGCCGACCGCACCATCATCCTGACCTTGCAGCTGCTATCGCTGGGCTGCCTGTTGCTGGCCGGCAGCCGCTTCGAGCTGGGTGGCTGGTTCCACCTGGGGCTGCTGGGCGCGGCGGCGTGCTTTGCCTGGGAGTACTGGTCGACGCGCAAGCTGGACCGGGAGTCGTGCTTCAAGGCGTTTCTGCACAATCACTGGGCGGGGATGCTGGTGTTTATCGGGGTGGTGCTGGATTACGCACTGCGCTGAATATTCTGGGGCTGCCTTGCAGCCCATCGCGACACAAGGCCGCTCCTACAGGGTATCGCGCATTCCTGTAGGAGCGGCCTTGTGTCGCGATGGGCCGCAAAGCGGCCCCGGCAATCTCAAGGCTTGGCAACGTGCCAGACGTCCTTCATGCCGTCACCGGTCATGTCGCCGGCCTTTTTGTCCTTGATGAAGGTGTACAGCGGCTTGCCGTCATAGGCCCACTGCTTGCTGCCATCATCGCGCATCACTACTGTCCACTTGTCCTTGGCCGGTTCGTCATTGGCCTTGACCATCAGCGGCGGCCAGTTCTTGGCGCATTCGCCATTGCACATCGACTTGCCGCCCGCATCCTTGTCGAAGGTGTACAGGGTCATGCCGGCATGATCGACCAACATGCCGCCCTTCTCCATCGCATGGTCGGCCAAGGCCACCCCCGGGAGCGCCAGCGCAGTGAAAAGGGCCATCCAGCTCAGCGTTTGTCGTGTCATTGGATTCACCATTGTTTCGGGGGGATTGGGTTCAAGTTGCCGCAACCACGGCCCTTTCAAGCCTAGTTCAGTCACGGAATGTCGCCAGAACGGCCAACACCCTGTCACACAGCTGCAATAATTCCGTTATCTAATGCGGGCCAAGACACCGTATCCAGGAGAGGTTTTGAGCATGGTTGGCAGGAACATTCTGATCGTCGACGACGAAGCACCAATTCGCGAGATGATCGCCGTTGCCCTGGAAATGGCCGGCTATGACTGCCTGGAAGCGGAAAATTCCCAACAGGCCCACGCGATCATCGTCGACCGCAAACCGGACCTGATACTGCTCGACTGGATGCTGCCGGGCACCTCCGGCATCGAGTTGGCCCGCCGCCTCAAGCGCGACGAGCTGACCGGCGACATCCCGATCATCATGCTCACCGCCAAGGGTGAAGAGGACAACAAGATCCAAGGCCTGGAAGTGGGTGCCGACGACTACATCACCAAGCCGTTCTCACCACGCGAGCTGGTCGCCCGCCTGAAAGCCGTGCTGCGCCGCACCGGCCCGAGCGACAGCGAGGCACCGATCGAAGTCGGTGGCCTGCTGCTCGACCCGATCAGCCACCGCGTGACCATCGACGGCAAGCCAGCCGAGATGGGCCCTACCGAATACCGCCTGCTGCAGTTCTTCATGACCCACCAGGAGCGCGCCTACACCCGTGGCCAACTGCTGGACCAGGTATGGGGCGGTAACGTCTATGTCGAGGAACGCACCGTCGACGTACACATCCGCCGCCTGCGCAAGGCGCTGGGTGAAGCCTACGAAAATCTGGTACAAACCGTCCGGGGCACCGGCTACCGCTTCTCGACCAAGAGCTGATCGAGCTGAAAGGCGCCAAGCTGCACGTCGTTGTACAAGGACCGTCAATTGAACCAGAACTGGCACGCGACCCTGATTCGCCACCTGCTACTGCTGATTACCGTCTGCCTGATCGGTGGGCTGCTCAGTGGCTACTATGGCTGGAGCCTGGCCATCGGCCTGGCGCTCTACCTGGGCTGGACCCTCAAGCAACTGCTGCGCCTGCATGACTGGCTGCGCAACCACCAACCCGACGAAGCACCGCCCGATGGCTACGGGCTGTGGGGCGAGGTGTTCGACAGCATCTACCACTTGCAACGCCGCGACCAGCGTGTACGCGGCCGCCTGCAGGCGGTGATCGACAGGGTGCAGGAGTCTACTGCCGCACTGCGAGACGCAGTGATCATGCTCGACAGCGATGGCAACCTGGAATGGTGGAACCGCGCCGCCGAGACCCTGCTGGGCTTCAAGACCCCACAGGACGGCGGCCAGCAGGTGACCAACCTGGTGCGCCACCCGCGCTTCAAGGAGTACTTCGAGGCAGGAAACTACCTCGAGCCGCTGGAAATCCCTTCGCCGATCAACGACCGCATGCGCGTGCAGTTGCACATCACCCGCTACGGCAACAACGAGCACCTGATGCTGGTGCGCGACGTTACCCGCATCCACCAGCTGGAGCAGATGCGCAAGGACTTCGTCGCCAACGTGTCCCACGAGCTGCGCACGCCGCTGACGGTCATCACCGGCTACCTGGAAACCCTGCTGGACAACGTCGAGGACGTGAACCCGCGCTGGAGCCGAGCCCTGCAACAGATGAGCCAGCAAGGCTCACGCATGCAGACACTGCTCAACGACCTGTTGCTGCTGGCCAAGCTTGAGGCCACCGACTATCCGTCGGACAACCACCCGGTGGCGGTCGATGCCTTGCTCTGCGCGATCAAGAACGACGCCCAGGCTCTGTCCGGGCCCCGCAAACAGCGCATCACCCTTGAAGCCGCGCCCGGTGTGCAGTTGAAGGGCAGCGAGTCAGAGCTGCGCAGTGCCTTTTCCAACCTGGTGTTCAACGCGGTCAAGTACACCCAGGACGAAGGCAGCATCCGGATTCGCTGGTGGGCCGATGCCCAGGGCGCACACCTGTCGGTGCAGGACTCGGGGGTGGGCATCGATGCCAAGCACCTGCCACGTCTGACCGAGCGCTTCTACCGGGTCGACTCCAGCCGTGCGTCGAATACCGGGGGCACCGGGCTGGGGCTGGCGATCGTCAAGCATGTGCTGATGCGCCACCGCGGCAAGCTGGAGATCAGCAGCGTGCCGGGGCATGGCAGTACGTTTACCTGTCACTTCGCGCCGGCACAATTGGCCAACGGCAAGGCTTGAGGGCCTCGGGGGCTGCTTTGCAGCCCATCGCGACACAAGGCCGCTCCTACACGGGATCGCGGAGCGGCCTTGTGTCGCGATGGGGCGCAAAGCGCCCCCAAAGAATCCATCGCCCTTTGCTTTTACGGTCCCAGCCGCTACATTGGACCCCCTGTGCCAGCAAGAGCTGGCACTTTTTTTCTCTCTATCTCGAAGACGGACCCCGTAAAAACTCCATCATGGACCCTTCCCCTGGTATCAGCCTCACCTCGTTATTCGCCGATTTCGGCATGATCATCTTTGCCTTGCTCCTGGTGCTGCTCAACGGCTTCTTCGTTGCCGCCGAGTTCGCCATGGTCAAGCTGCGCGCTACCCGCGTCGAGTCCATCGCCGAGTTGCATGGCTGGCGTGGCAGCATCCTGCGCAAAGTACACAACCAGCTCGACGCCTACCTGTCGGCCTGCCAGCTGGGGATCACCCTCGCCTCGCTGGGCCTGGGCTGGGTCGGTGAACCGGCGTTCGCCCACCTGCTCGAGCCGCTGCTGGCATACCTTGGCGTGGACACGCCCGAGCTGATCAAAGCGATCTCGTTCTTCGTCGCCTTCTTCGTCATTTCGTACCTGCACATCGTGGTCGGTGAGCTGGCGCCCAAGTCCTGGGCCATCCGCAAGCCAGAACTGCTGTCGCTGTGGACCGCCGTGCCGCTGTACCTGTTCTACTGGGTGATGTACCCGGCCATCTACCTGCTCAATGCCAGCGCCAACACCATCCTGCGCATTGCTGGCCAGGGCGAGCCCGGCCCGCATCACGAGCACCACTACAGCCGTGAAGAACTCAAGCTGATCCTGCACTCCAGCCGTGGCCAGGACCCGAGCGACCAGGGCATGCGCGTGCTGGCCTCGGCCGTGGAAATGGGCGAGCTGGAGGTGGTCGACTGGGCCAACTCGCGCGAGGACATGGTCAGCATCGACGCCCATGCGCCGTTGAAGCAGATCCTGGCGCTGGTGCGCCGCCACAAGTTCAGCCGCTACCCGGTGTACGACGCCGAGCGTGAGGAGTTCACCGGCCTGCTGCATATCAAGGACCTGCTGCTGGAACTGGCCGAACTCGAGCACCTGCCCGAAACCATCGACCTCGACGACCTGGCCAGGCCGCTGGAGCGCGTGTCGCGGCACATGCCCCTGGCGCAATTGCTGGAGCAGTTCCGCAAGGGCGGCGCGCACTTCGTGCTGGTGGAGGAAGCCGATGGCAAGGTGATTGGCTACCTGACCATGGAAGATGTGCTGGAAGTGCTGGTAGGTGACATCCAGGACGAGCACCGCAAGACCGAGCGCGGCATCCTCGCCTACCAGCCGGGCAAGCTGCTGGTGCGTGGCGACACGCCGCTGTTCAAGGTCGAGCGCCTGCTGGGCGTCGACCTTGACCATATCGAGGCGGAAACCCTCGCGGGGCTGGTCTACGAGACACTCAAGCGCGTGCCTGAAGAAGAGGAAGTGCTGGAGGTCGAAGGGCTGCGCATCATCATCAAGAAGATGAAAGGGCCGAAGATCGTGCTGGCCAAGGTGCTCAAGCTGGATTGAGGGCCAGGGGGCTGCAAAGCAGCCCCAAAAATCTCAGGGGTTACCCGCGGTAAAGTCAGGCAACCCACCAATCGGCCTGTCGAACCGATAAGGTATCGACTCCAGCGCCAACCCCACATTGCGCTGTACTACGAAATGCAGGTGCGGCCCGGTGCTGTTGCCGGTATTGCCCGACTTGGCCAACATCTGCCCCTGCCGCACCCGTTGCCCCTCTGCCACCACCACCGAACCGCGCATCAGGTGCAGGTACACACCCATGGTACCGTCCGGGTGCAGGATCCTGACGAAATTGCCCGAGGGGTTGGGGCCGCGCCCGCTCTGGCTGTTCTCCGTCTTCACCACCACCCCTTCCCGCGCCGCGATGATGGTGGTGCCTTCGGGCATGGCGATGTCCATGGCGTAACGCCCCTTGGGCCCAAAATGACTGACCCGGCCATTGGGGCCCTGGGTCACGCGGAACGGCCCGCCAATCCAGGGGAATGCATAGCGGAAGCCCTGGGGCCGCTTGCCCGGGTCGCCCATGGCCTGTAGCAGGGTCGAGCGGTAGTTCAGCAGCATCCCGGGGCGCCCCCTGAGCACGCTGAGCATTTGCGTGGTGCGCGGCGGCAGTACCCGGCGCACGGTACGCGGGGCATTGCCACCTTGTGCGTTCACCAGGTTGTCCAGGCGCAACTCCACCTCCACTGGCACGTGTAGCTGGTTGCGGGCCGAAAAGCTCACGCCGCCGTTGAAGGTTATCGCGTTCAGCAGAACCTGGCCTTCGGGCACCTCGACCATAGGTACGCGCCGCACAAAGGTTTTGGCACCGGGGCCGGGCCGGTCGGAATAGGAGGTCACACGGCCATCATCGGTGATCTCGTAAATAGTCATGCCCAGGCTCGACGCCGAGGCCATGAGCAATGCACAGAACAGCAGCAGGCGGGCGGGCATGATAGTGGCTTTTTGACAGTTATGATTTGTCGAAGCCTAGCAGGGGGTTTTGCGGCGGGTATGACAGTTGGTCGGATGGCCCTGGGGTGCGCAGTTTTTTGTAGGAGCAGCCTTGTGCTGCGAATGGGCTGCAAAGCAGCCCCGGCAATGCTTGCGGCGGCATTCATGCCTGGGGGCTGCTCCGCAGCCCATTCGCAGCACAAGGCTGCTCCCACAAAAAATGCGGTGTGAGACTGGGATCAGGCACCAGGGGTAAAGTGCTTCTGCGCCGTCCCGCGGGCAATCAGCCGCGACAGGTAGTCGAGCTTCTGGGCATCCTGATCGACGAACTTGAAGGTCAGTTGCAACCAATCGCTGTCGGGCTTGGGCTCAAGTGCCGCGACGGCATGCAGGTAGCCGTTCAGGCGCGCGATTTCGGCGTTCTCGCCCTGCTCCAGGTCCAGCACCGCGCCTTCCAGCACCTGTGGCAGCGCTTCGCCACGGCGCACCACCAGCAGCGCCTCTTTCAGGCTCAGCGCCTTGATCACGCACGGCTGCATGCCGCCGGCCAGGCGCAACTGGCCCTGGCCACGGCCGGTCGGCGCAGGAGCGGCGGGCCGGGGGGCATTGGCCACTGGCCTGGCGGGTGCGGTTGCGGGTACCGGAGCTGGCGCCGCGACCTTCACCGCTTCAGGCTTGCCGGCTGTCAGCGCATTCAGCGAGTCATTGGCGAATGCCGAGTTGACCCGTGCCGGGCCGCTGGACATCAGGCTGTCGAGCTTGCCGATCTTGGTCAGGGCCTTTTTCACCTTGGTCAGCAACTGCTCGTTGGTGAACGGCTTGCCGACAAAATCGGAAACGCCCGCCTGAATCGCCTGGATGACGTTTTCCTTGTCGCCACGGCTGGTCACCATGATGAATTGCAGGTTCTTCAACTCAGGCTGCTGGCGGCACCAGGTGAGCAGTTCCAGGCCGGACATTTCCGGCATTTCCCAGTCGCACAGAACCAGGTCGAACGCTTCCTTGCCCAGCATGGCCATTGCCTTGCGACCGTTGACGGCGTCGTCGATGGACATGCCCGGGAAGGCATTGCGCAGGCATTTGCGGACCAGATCACGGATAAACGGGGCGTCATCCACGACCAGCACATTCACTTTACTCATCGATACTCCTTCTGAATCCCGACTAGCCTACCGCCGAATAATGGCCACTTGCTACAACCTGGTCACGCCGGGACTTCTTCACATCGTTCGCGGGTGCCTGCCGGCTCCTCGACCGCAAACGAAAACGCCCGGCCAAGGCCGGGCGTCGATGCTCGGGAGCAACCTTACTTATCGTCAGGTTCAGCCGGAACATTAGCGTTTTCGCCGTCGGAAACAGCAGTGCCTTGCACTTCTGCCGTCATGCGCTTGAGGCCCATGTGACGCACGTCGGTGCCGCGCACCAGATAGATCACCAGCTCGGAGATATTGCGCGCATGGTCGCCGATACGCTCCAGCGAACGCAGGACCCAGATCACGCTCAGTACTCGCGAGATCGAGCGCGGGTCTTCCATCATGTAGGTCACCAGCTCACGCAGGGCGGTCTTGTATTCGCGGTCGATGGTCTTGTCGTACTGGGCCACCGACAGTGCCAGGTCGGCGTCGAAGCGGGCAAAGGCGTCCAGCGCGTCACGGACCATGTTGCGTACCTGGTCGCCGATGTGGCGCACCTCGACATAGCCGCGCGGTGACTCGCCTTCCTCGCACAGCTGGATGGCGCGGCGGGCGATCTTGGTCGACTCGTCACCGATGCGCTCCAGGTCAATCACCGACTTGGAGATGCTGATGATCAGACGCAGGTCGGAGGCCGCCGGCTGACGACGGGCGAGGATGCGCAGGCACTCCTCGTCGATGTTGCGCTCCATCTGGTTGATCTGCTCGTCGACTTCGCGCACTTGCTGGGCCAGGCCCGAGTCGGCTTCGATCAGCGCAGTGACTGCGTCGTTGACCTGTTTTTCGACCAGGCCGCCCATGGCCAGCAGGTGGCTACGCACCTCTTCGAGCTCGGCGTTGAACTGCTGGGAAATGTGATGCGTAAGGCTTTCTTTGTTGATCATCGTTCGCTCCGCGAAGAAGCTGCAAGCTTCAAGTAGTTCGTGTCGTGCCCTGGCTGGCCAGGCTTAGCCGTAGCGACCGGTGATGTAATCTTCGGTCTGTTTCTTCGCCGGGTTGGTGAACAGGGTGTCGGTATCCCCGAATTCGACCAGTTTGCCCATGTACATGAACGCGGTGTAGTCCGAAACACGGGCCGCCTGCTGCATGTTGTGGGTCACGATGACGATGGTGTACTTGGATTTCAATTCGTAGATCAGTTCCTCGACTTTCAGGGTCGAGATCGGGTCCAGTGCCGAGCACGGTTCGTCGAGCAGCAGCACTTCCGGCTCCACGGCGATGGTGCGGGCGATGACCAGACGCTGCTGCTGGCCACCGGACAGGCCCAGTGCCGAATCGTGCAGGCGGTCCTTGACCTCGTCCCACAGTGCCGCGCCCTTCAGCGCCCATTCGACCGCTTCGTCCAGCACGCGCTTCTTGTTGATGCCCTGGATCCGCAGGCCGTAGACCACGTTTTCGTAGATGGTCTTTGGGAACGGGTTGGGCTTCTGGAACACCATGCCCACACGACGGCGCAGCTCGGCCACGTCTTCGCCCTTGCGGTAGATGTTATTGCCATACAGGTTGATGGCGCCTTCCACGCGGCAACCATCAACCAGATCGTTCATGCGGTTGAAGGTGCGCAGCAGGGTCGACTTGCCGCAGCCGGACGGGCCGATAAAGGCGGTCACGCGCTGCTTGGGAATGTTCATCTGCACATCGAACAGCGCTTGTTTGTCACCGTAGAACAGGCTCAGGCCCGGCACTTCGATGGCTACGGTTTCTTCGGCCAGGCGCAGGCTCTGCTTGTCGCGGCCCAGGGCAGACATGTCGATGCCGTGGGTATGGGATTCTTGCTGCATGGTCAACTCCATACGCTAACAATTCGTTTCTAAGGGCCGCCCGTTTAACGGGCGGCACGCTTGCAATCAGGATCAGCTGTCGAGGGCCTTGTACTTCTCGCGCAGGTGGTTACGGATCCACACGGCCGAGAGGTTGAGGGCCGCGATCACCAGCACCAGCAGCAACGCCGTGGCGTATACCAGCGGCCGCGCGGCTTCTACGTTGGGGCTCTGGAAGCCGACGTCATAGATATGGAAGCCCAGGTGCATGATCTTCTGGTCCAGGTGCAGGTACGGGTAGTTCCCGTCCACCGGCAGGGATGGAGCCAGCTTTACCACACCCACCAGCATCAGCGGCGCCACTTCACCGGCGGCGCGGGCCACGGCGAGGATCATGCCGGTCATCATCGCCGGGCTGGCCATCGGCAGGACGATCTTCCACAGGGTTTCGGCCTTGGTAGCGCCCAGGGCCAGCGAGCCTTCGCGCACGGTGCGCGGGATACGCGCCAGGCCTTCCTCGGTGGCCACGATCACCACCGGCACGGCCAGCAGCGCCAGGGTCAGCGATGCCCACAACAGGCCTGGGGTACCCAGGGTTGGCGCCGGCAGTGCTTCGGGGAAGAACAGGCGGTCGATCGAGCCACCCAGCACGTAGACGAAGAAGCCCAAGCCGAACACGCCGTAGACGATCGCCGGCACACCCGCCAGGTTGTTCACCGCGATGCGGATCAAGCGGGTCACCGGGCCCTGTCTGGCGTATTCGCGCAGGTACACGGCAGCCAGCACACCGAACGGGGTGACGATCACGGCCATGATCAGGGTCATCATCACGGTACCGAAGATGGCCGGGAAGATACCGCCCTCAGTGTTGGCTTCACGCGGGTCATCGCTGAGGAACTCCCAGACCTTGGTAAAGTAGGTGCCCAGCTTGGTGAACCCCGACATGGCGTTAGGCTGGATGGCGTGCACCACCTTGCTGAGGTTGATTTCCACTTCACGGCCGTTGCCATCACGGGCCACCAGGCTGTCGCGGGCGAAGGCCTGGTGCAGACCGGCCAGGCGGTCTTCGATAGCCTTGTAGCGACTGTTCAGCTCGGCGCGCTCGGCGTCCATATCGGCCTGGGCGGCGGCGTCCAGCTTGCCGTCCAGCTCCAGCTTGCGCGCTTGCAGACGCAGGCGCTCGAGGCCATGGTTGATGGCGCCGATGTCTTTCTTTTCGAGGCTTTGCAGTTCGCTGTTGAGCTGGTTGGCGCGCTTGAGGCGGGCCTGCAGCTCGGCCCAGGCCGCAGCGCCTTCGGCGACCACGCGGCCTTCTTCCTTGACGCTGACCAGGTAACCGTAGAAGTTGCCCCACTCGCGGCGCTCCAGGGCGACCAGGTCGGTCGGGTGCCTTTCGTCGACCAGCCAGTCGCCGACCACCCAGGTGAAGTCGCTGCCGTTGAGGTCGCGGTTGCCCACCTTGATCAGCTCACGGGTCATGAACTCCGGGCCTTGGTCAGGCACTGGCAGGCCAGCGCCCTTCAGGCGGGCACGGGGTACTTCTTCCTTTTGCACCACTTCGCCAATGACGACATGGTCGGCCTGGCCCGGCACCTTGTAGGTAGCCTGGACAAGATCGGCCGGCCAGAAGTGGCCCAGGCCGCGCACGGCAATCACCGCCAGCAGGCCAACGGTCATGATCACTGCCATGGCCACCGCGCCGCCGCTCATCCAGACGCCTGGGGCGCCGCTCTTGAACCAGCCTTTGAGGGAATCCTTTTTCACGGATCGCTACCTTTCTATCAAAGCGACGAGTATTTCTTGCGCAGACGCTGGCGAATCAGCTCGGCCAAGGTGTTCATGATGAAGGTGAACATCAGCAGCACCAGCGCGGCCAGGAACAGCACGCGGTAGTGGCTGCCGCCGACTTCCGATTCCGGCATTTCCACCGCCACGTTGGCGGCCAGGGTGCGCATGCCCTCGAACAGGTTCAGCTCCATCACCGGGGTGTTGCCGGTGGCCATCAGCACGATCATGGTCTCGCCCACCGCACGGCCCATGCCGATCATCAGCGCCGAGAATATACCTGGGCTGGCGGTGAGGATGACCACGCGGGTCAGGGTCTGCCAGGGCGTCGCACCCAGCGCCAGGGAGCCCAGGGTCAGGCTGCGCGGCACACTGAACACGGCGTCTTCGGCGATGGAGTAGATGTTCGGGATGACCGCGAAGCCCATGGCGATACCCACGACCAGGGCATTGCGCTGGTCGTAGGTTATCCCCAGGTCGTTGGTGATCCACAGGCGCATGTCACCGCCAAAGAACCAGTTCTCGAGGTGCGGGCTCATGGTCAGGGCGAACCACCCGGTGAACAGGATGACCGGGATCAGGATCGCCGCTTCCCAGCCATCCGGGATACGCAGGCGAATCGACTCGGGCAGGCGGGTCCAGGCGAAGCCGGCCAGCAGGATACCGAGCGGCATCAGCAGGAACAGGCTGAACACGCCCGGCAGGTGGCCTTCCAGATACGGGGCCAGGAACAGGCCGGCGAAGAAGCCGAGGATCACCGTCGGCATCGCTTCCATCAGTTCGATCACCGGCTTGACCTTGCGGCGCATGCCCGGGGCCATGAAGTAGGCAGTGTAGATGGCCGCGGCAATCGCCAGCGGGGCCGCCAGGATCATGGCGTAGAACGCAGCCTTGAGGGTACCGAAGGTTAGCGGCGACAGGCTCAGTTTGGGCTCGAAGTCGGTGTTCGAAGCGGTCGATTGCCAGACGTATTTCGGCTCGTCGTAGTTCTCGTACCACACCTTGCCCCACAGCGCGCTGAAGGAAATTTCCGGGTGCGGGTTGCGCAGGCTAAGTGGCAGCAGCTTGCCACCTTCCTCGATGATGATGCGGTTGGCACGTGGCGACAGGGCCAGGATGCCTGGGCCTTCGGCGGCCGGCTCGACCAGCAGGGTACGGTGCGCGGTGCTGTGGAACACGCCCAGCTCGCCTGCGGCGTCGAGGGCCACGAAGCCCTTGCGACGCTCTTCGGCGTCGATCTGCACGACTGCGGCCTTGCCCATCTGGAAAGTGCGGATCAGCTTGAAGCGCGATTCACCATCCGGGTCACGGGCCATGAACCACTGGGCCAGGCCGCCCTTGGAATCACCGATGATCAGCGAGATGCCGCCGACCAGCTGGGCGGTGGCGGTAATTTCGGTGTCGGCGCTTTCAGACAGTTTGTAGCGGCCGTTGAGGCTCTTGTCGCGCAGGTTGAACACGTCCGCGGTGGCACGGCCGTTGATCACGTACAGCCACTGCTGACGCGGGTCGATGAAGATGTTCTTCACCGTTTCGGTCATCTGCGGCAGTTCGATGCGGTTCTGCTCGGTCGTGACCTCTTCGGTCATCATGTTCTCGGTGCGGGTCAACTCGACCACCTGCAGGTGCGCGCCGGTGGAAGCAGCCAGCAGCAGGGTGTCGCCATTGACGTTTACGCTGACATGATCCAGCGCACGCCCCTGCTCGTCGAGCACGAACGGCTGCTCGCCGTACGGGTAGTCGATGCCGGGGGCGATGGTTTTCTTGTTGTCCGGGTAGGTGATCTTGTAGGTGTGGTGAAACACCAGCGCCTGGCCATTGGACAAGCCCAGCACCACCAGCGGGCTACCCGGCTGGTCGGCACTGATCGAAGTGACCTGGGTGCCTGCCGGCAGTGGCAGGTCGACACGCTTGAGCTCGTTACCGGTCTTGGTATCGAAGAACAGTGCCTGGCCCTTGTCCGAAACACGCATGCCCACCAGGTTCTGCTCTTCAAGCGCGATCATCAGCGGCTTGCCGGCATCCTGTTGCAGCCAGGTCGGCTCCAGGGCTTTTTTGCTGGTCAGCTCGGCCCCCTGGAACAGCGGCAGCACCACATAGGCCAGATAGAAGAAGATCAGGGTGATAGCCGCCAATACGGCAAGCCCGCCTACCAGTACATACCAGCGGGTCAGGCGGTCCTTTAGCGCGCGCATGCGGCGCTTGCGTTGCAACTCCGGCGTATTGAAATCAATCCGCACGGGCTGGGAGTTTTGGGTCATGTTGGAATTGGCCAGATCATTCATGCGCACACCCTAGCGGTCCCGTGTGACAAAAACATTACAAAGTGGTGACGCACGAAAGCCCGCCGCACAGGAAACCTGGCTTCGGACTGGAGCTTCGTGGAAGAGGCCGGGCATCAGCGCCGGCCTCCCCTTCAGTTACTTACTTTTTTGCGACGTTACCTGCGTGGGACAGGCCCAGGTCAGCCAAGGTCTTGTCGACGACTTTGGCCGGCAGCGGGATGTAGCCATCCTTCACCACGACCTGCTGGCCAGCTTGCGACAGCACCAGCTTGACGAACTCGGCTTCCAGCGGGGCCAGAGGCTTGTTCGGGGCCTTGTTGACGTAGACGTACAGGAAGCGCGACAGCGGGTAGGTGCCGTTCAGGGCGTTGGCTTCATTGTCCTCAACGAACTCACCGCCTTCCTTCTTGGCCAGGGCCACGGTCTTGACGCTGGCGGTCTTGTAGCCGATACCCGAGTAGCCGATGCCGTTCAGCGAGGAGCTGATCGATTGCACGACCGAAGCCGAGCCAGGCTGTTCGTTGACGTTAGGCTTGAAGTCGCCTTTGCACAGGGCTTCTTCCTTGAAGTAGCCGTAGGTGCCCGATACCGAGTTACGGCCGAACAGCTGCACCGGCTTGTTGGCCAGGTCGCCGGTCACGCCCAGGTCACCCCAGGTCTTGACGTCGGCTTTGCCACCGCACAGGCGGGTGGAAGAGAAGATGGCGTCGACCTGGGCCATGGTCAGGCCTTTGATCGGGTTGTCCTTGTGCACGAACACAGCCAGGGCGTCTACGGCGACCGGGATGGCGGTCGGTTTGTAGCCGTACTTCTGCTCGAAGGCCTGCAGCTCGACGTCCTTCATCTTGCGGCTCATCGGGCCGAGGTTGGCGGTGCCTTCGGTCAGCGCGGGTGGCGCGGTGGAGGAGCCGGCAGCCTGGATCTGGATGTTTACGTTCGGATATTCCTTCTTGTAGGCCTCGGCCCACAGAGTCATCAGGTTGGCGAGGGTGTCCGAACCGACGCTGGAGAGGTTGCCCGAAACACCAGTGGTCTTGGTGTAGGTCGGGATCGCAGGATCGACAGCGGCTACCGCGTTGGCGGTTGCAACGCCAGCGGCGGCAAAGGTGAGGGCCGCCATCAAACGCTTCAGTTTCATGCCTTGCTCCTAGCAGGAATATTGGGGTGTTGGATGGAACGGGCCCAAGTATCTGTAGGCCGCATGAATACGATATGACTTGAATATGACAATTGGATGAAAGGCCATCATCAAAAGCAGGTCTGGCCTCTTCGCGGGCACGCCCGCAGACAGGGCTGTGTGACCCTTGTGGGAGCGGGCGTGCCCGCGAAGAGGCCAGTAGCCCTGGCGTAGATCAGCGCTTGTTGGCGAGCAGGTACAGACCCACGACCAGACCAACGGCACACAGCCCCGCCACATAGTAGGCCGGCGCCATCGGGCTCACTTTCAGCAGCGCAGTCACCACCATCGGTGTCAGCCCGCCAAAGATCGCGTAGGCCACGTTGTACGAGAACGACAGCCCGCTGAAGCGCACCACCGCCGGGAACGCCTTGACCATCACATAAGGCACCGCGCCAATCACGCCCACGCACAGGCCGGTCACTGCATACAGCGGGAACAGCAGCTCGGGCCGGGTCGGCAGGCTGTGGTAGAAGGTCCAGGAGGTCGCCAGCAGCAGCAGGCTGCCGATCACGAACACCCGGCCCGCGCCGAAGCGATCGGCCAGGCTGCCAGCGCCGATGCAGCCGAAGCTGAGCAGCACGATGGCCAGGCTGTTGGCCTTGAGCGAGTCGGTGGGGCTGATGTGGTAGATGCTCTGCAGCAGCGCCGGAGTCATCAGGATGAGCACCACGATGGCGGCCGACAGCATCCAGGTCAGCAGCATCGACAGGATGATCGCACCGCGATGGTCACGCAGCACCGCGCGCAACGGCAGCTCCTCGGCCAGCGCCTTGCGCTGCTGCATCTCGGCGAACACCGGGGTTTCGTGCAGCCAACGGCGCAGGTACACCGAGAACAGGCCGAATACACCGCCGAGCAGGAACGGGATACGCCAGGCGTAATCTGCCACTTCCTGTGCGCTGTACACAGTGTTGATCAGGGTCGCCACCAGCGAGCCAAGCAGGATACCTGCGGTCAGGCCAGCAGTGAGGGTGCCGCAGGCGTAGCCGGTGTTGCGCTCTGGCACATGCTCGGACACGAACACCCAGGCGCCCGGTACCTCGCCGCCGATAGCCGCGCCCTGAATTACGCGCATCAGCAGCAACAGGATCGGCGCCCACATGCCGATCTGTGCATAAGTGGGCAGCAGGCCCATGATCAGCGTTGGCAGGGCCATCATGAAGATGCTGAGGGTGAACATCTTCTTGCGCCCTAGCAGGTCGCCGAAATGGGCCATGATGATGCCGCCCAGCGGCCGCGCCAGGTAGCCGGCGGCGAAAATGCCAAAGGTTTGCATCAGGCGCAGCCATTCGGGCATGTCAGCCGGGAAGAACAGCTTGCCGACCACTGTGGCGAAGAACACAAAAATGATGAAGTCGTAGAACTCCAGCGCGCCGCCCAGGGCGGACAGTGAGAGGGTCTTGTAGTCACTGCGGGTCAGCGGCCGCGAAGGCTGCTCGATACTGCTCGGCACGGAGGTCATCGCTCATTGTTCTCTTTGTGGGCATGCAGGCCGCTTGGCATGCGGCTTCTGGATTGGAAGACAGGCGAAGATAGCAAATTGCTGAGCTGCGCCGAAAGCGATACAAAATCCCTACACATATTCATGAATGCGCGGTCGTCGCTGGCCGTTATGCTCTATATACTGGCACTTCGTAGGAAAAGGTTGCTCCTAACGTGGGATGTTGTGCGAAAACGCCGGTCATTACTGTCAGGCGGTTTCGCAGAGTTTCCCTACGGCCGCCCAGTGAAACGAAATCGGCGTAGTATGTTTCAAGCTGAATCGTTTACCCGGCCTTTGCGCCACACCAACGAAAAGCGTCACGGGTCAGAGGCCCCATCGCATGATTGAGCTCGAACAAGAAGATCCAATCCCGCAAGGCGACCTGGCCTTGCAGATCACCGCACTCCCGCGCGAAACCAACGGGTTTGGCGACATCTTCGGCGGCTGGCTGGTCGCCCAGATGGACCTGGCCGGCACCGCCATGGCCAGCCGTGTCGCCGGCGGCCGCGTGGCCACCGTGGCCATCGACCGCATGGCCTTTCTGGTCCCGGTCGCCGTCGGCGCGCAGCTATCGTTCTATACCCAGACCCTGGAAATCGGCCGCAGCTCGATCCAGATGATGGTCGAAGTGTGGAGCGACGACCCGCTGTCCAGCGAATGGCGCAAGGTCACCGAAGCAGTCTTCGTCTTCGTCGCCATCGACGGCAGTGGCCGCACCCGCTCCGTACCTCGTCGCTGAGCCACGCCGGCGGTAAACTCATTGCATGTGCCCGGGTCCAAGGCCCACTGGCAATCAATGAGATAAATGCAATGGCTACCTTCCAGGTCGTAACCGAGCAACATGGCGAACTCAACTGCTGGCGTATCAGCAGCGACCACGCCGAACTACTGATCGCCCAGCAGGGCGCACAGATCCTCAGCTACCAGCGCGTTGGCCAGCCACCGCTGCTGTGGCTGAGCGACCAGGCCATCTTCCGTAAGGGCAAGTCGGTACGCGCCGGTGTGCCGGTGTGCTGGCCGTGGTTCGGCAACCTGCAGCGCAACCCCCAGGCCGTGCAGGCCATGTACCACGGCGAACAGGCACCCGCCCACGGCCTGGCGCGCGCGCGCGACTGGCAATTGCTGGGTATCGAGGAAGCGGGCGAAGGCCTGCGCATCGAATTTGAACTGCCGGAAGCGCAGGGTGACCTGCCTGGCTGGCCTCATGACGTCGAGCTGAAGCTGGTAGTGGAGCTGGGCGAGGACCTGCAGCTGAACCTGACCAGCCGCAACATGGGCAATACCCCCGTGACCATCAGCCAGGCCCTGCACAGCTACTTCGCGGTCAGTGACGTGCGCCAGGCGCGGGTCGAAGGGGTGGAGGGGCTGAGCTATATCGAGACCCTGGCGGACTGGGAGCAGCGCCAGCAGAAGGGGCCGCTGGCGTTTGCCGGGGAGACTGACCGGATCTACCTGGCGACCCCGCAAACCCTGAGCATCGTCGACCCGCACTGGGAGCGGCGCATTACCTTGACCAGCAGTGGGTCGCGCTCGGCGGTGATCTGGAACCCTTGGACTGAACGGGCCAGGGAACTGCCGGACATGGCCGACGATGGGTGGCAGCGGATGCTGTGCATCGAGACGGCGAATGTGTGGGATGACCTGGTGGAATTGAAGCCTGGGGGCAGCAGCTCGCTGGGGGTCAGGATTGGCTGTGAAATGATCTGAGTCTTGCAGTGCCTGTTCGGGCCCCTTCGCGGGTAAACCTGCGAAAGCGCCGGTGCAGGCAATCAGAGGTCTGCGTCCTCCACCACCCTCACCTTCCCGGCATCCAGCGCATAGGCCGCATCGGCCAGGTCATTGCTGACCTTCTCCACCTTCAGCTTGCCGCTGACCCACAGCGGTGTGTAGATATCATCGATCTTCAGACCCTTCGGGTAGCGCACCAGCACCAGCTGGTTCGGCGGTGGCGGCGGCACATGGATGCACGCGCCTGGGTACGGCACCAGGAAGAACAGCGTGCTGTTGCCCTTGGCATCGCTCTCCAGCGGTACCGGGTAGCCCCCAAGGCGAATATCCTTGCCATTCATGGCCGCCACAGTCTTGGTCGAGTACATCACCGCCGGCAGGCCCTTGTTCTGCTTCAGGCCGCCCTTGTCAGTAAAGGTACCCATGGCTTCCGGCGAGTTGTGGTCGATTTCGGGCATTTGCTCGAGCGCCTGCTGGTCAGACTCGGGCATCAGCTCCAGCCAGTCGGTTTCAGGCAGTTCGGCATGGGCCAGGGTGCTGGCCAACAACAGTGAGACGAGGAAAAAGGCACGCATGAAAATGCTCGGCAACTCCAGTGAATTGCCGGGCATTCTAACCACTAATCAGCGCTTCTTGATGAATCCGTAAATCACCAGAAGGATCACGGCACCGACCAGCGCGCCAAGGAATCCCGCAGCCTGCCCGGCCTGATAGATGCCCAGCGCCTGACCGCCGTAGGTGGCCAGCAGGGAGCCGGCAACCCCCAGCAGGATGGTCATGATCCAGCCCATGCTGTCGTCGCCCGGCTTGATGAAGCGGGCCAGCAGGCCAACGATGAGGCCGATGAAGATGGTTCCAATGATACCCATGGCAATCCCTCTGCAGTGAAGATGGAACAAGCCAAAGCCTAGACAGCGCTTTGGCTCGTTGCCATTTCAGAGGGCAAGCCGCTGGTAGAAGTTCGATCAGTTGCCGATCAGGGCTTCTACTTCGGCAATCTTGCGCTCGAGGGTGGCCATGTCGTGGCAGCGCAGGGTGGCGTGGCCAACCTTGCGACCGGCCTTGAACGCCTTGCCGTAGTGATGCAGGTGGCAGTCACCGATGGCGACGACCTTTTCCACCGCCGGCACTTCACCGATGAAATTGAGCATCGCGCTCTCGCCGACCTTGGCGGTCGAGCCCAGCGGCAGGCCGGCGACGGCACGCAGATGGTTCTCGAACTGGCTGCACTCGGCGCCTTCGATGGTCCAGTGCCCGGAGTTGTGCACGCGCGGGGCGATTTCGTTGGCCTTCAGGCCGCCGCCGACTTCGAAGAACTCGAAGGCCATCACGCCCACATAGTCCAGTTGCTTGAGCACGCGGCCCACGTAGTCTTCGGCCAGGGCCTGTAGCGGGTGCGCCTGGCTGGCGACCGACAGGCGCAGGATGCCGCTTTCGTGGGTGTTGTGCACCAGAGGGTAGAAGCGGGTTTCGCCATCACGGGCACGCACGGCCACCAGCGACACTTCGCCGGTGAACGGCACAAAGCCTTCCAGCAGGCAAGGTACGCTGCCCAGCTCGGCAAAGGTACCGACCACGTCCTCAGGCGTGCGCAGCACCTTCTGGCCCTTGCCGTCGTAACCCAGGGTGCGGGTTTTCAGCACGGCCGGCAGGCCGATGCTGGCCACCGCGGCGTCCAGGTCGGCCTGCGAGAGGATGTCGGCGAAGGCCGGGGTAGGGATACCCAGGTCGCGGAACATGCTCTTCTCGAACAGGCGGTCACGGGCGATGCGCAGAGCTTCGGCGCTGGGGTACACCGGCACGAACTGCGAGAGGAAGGCCACGGTCTCGGCCGGGACGCTTTCGAACTCGAAGGTGACCAGGTCGACTTCGTCGGCCAGCTGGCGCAGGTGGTCCTGGTCGCCGTAGTCGGCACGCAGGTGCTCGCCCAGTGGCGCAGCACAGGCGTCCGGCGCCGGGTCGAGGAAGGCGAAGTTCATGCCCAGCGGGGTACCCGCCAGGGCCAGCATGCGGCCCAGCTGGCCGCCACCGATTACACCGATCTTCATGGGTTGAGCCTCAAGCCTGGCGCGGGTCTGGGTTGTCCAGCACGGTGTCGGTCTGTTCCGTGCGGAACTGCTTGAGCGCCGCGTGGTACTGCGGGTACTTGGCACCGAGGATGCTGGCCGACAGCAGCGCGGCGTTGACCGCACCGGCACGACCGATGGCCAGGGTGGCAACCGGCACGCCGGCTGGCATCTGCACGATCGACAGCAGCGAATCGACACCCGACAGCATTGACGATTGTACGGGCACACCCAGCACCGGCAGGTGGGTCTTGGCGGCGCACATGCCTGGCAGGTGGGCAGCGCCACCGGCACCGGCGATGATCACCTCGATGCCACGACCCTCAGCCTCCTCGGCATACTGGAACAGCAGATCCGGGGTACGGTGGGCGGAAACCACCTTCACCTCGTAGGGAATGCCGAGTTTTTCCAGCATATCGGCGGTGTGGCTAAGGGTGGACCAATCGGACTTGGAGCCCATGATCACGCCAACCAGTGCACTCATCGTCGAGCCTCTCCTGCAAGCGCCTTCTGGCGCGCTAAAAGCAACAAGCCACGCAGGTGGGCCGGCGTGGCTTGTCATACGGATTCTAAATCGACCAGGTCGGCCGAAGGCGCGGGATTGTAGCGTATTTCAAGGCCCTGCGCCCACCCCCGCAAGCACATGTCGGATCAAAGGGCAAGCTGTCTCGCAGGACAACTTTTTCCTGCCGCCTCTGGGTCGACGAATACCAGACGCTTGTATCCCCGATCTCGAAAACTCAGGTACGTACATATGAGTGTTTCACGCCTCTTCGCGCTTTCGTGTGGCCTGGTGCTCAGCTTGCAACTGCCAGCTGCTACTGCTGCCCGCTCGCTTACCGTCACCGTCTATGTTCACGACGACCTTGCCGACATGAGCAATGAACAATTGAACAAGGACTTCTTTCAGCATTGGCTGGACGAGATGCGCAGTTTCAGCCAACAGTCCATCGAGGTCATATTTCAACGCGAGGTAGAACACATTACCGATATTGCTTATGCAGGAATGCCGTCCGCTCAACTACTCGAGGCCTTCACCCGGCAACTGCATGAACAACAGCGCCACCCATCCTTTTCCTTTATGGATAAACAGCTGCTGCTGACGCGCAACAGCTATGATCACAGCGGTCTGAACTATAACGCCGGCCTTGCCTATCAGAAGCAAAACACGGCTATTGCGTCGGCAGGTGCATACGGTGCTCCAGCCCATGAAATCGGTCATTTGCTAGGCGCCACGCACGAAGATGCCGAACTGAAATTCAATGGCTGGGTGTGTGAAACGTACACCCACCCCCGTGTACCGGCCCGATCCAATTGCTACCGCTACAGCGACAAGAATCGCGCGAATATCGCGGACTACTTGAAATACAACTCAAACTGAAGCCTCACCTTGTGCGCCTGACGACTCAAGCTTGCGCCACAACAAGCGGACGTTGGCCTTGCGCACCAGTGCGCAGCGGTACAGACGAATTTCCAGTGGCACATGCCACTGGCTGCCGCCGCAGATCGCCAGTTCGCCCCGCTCCAGTTCGCCACGCATCGACAGGCGCGGCACCCAGGCGATGCCCATGCCCTCCAACGCCATGCTCTTGAGGCTGTCGGCCATGGCGGTTTCGTAGACGGTGGTATAGCGCAGGTTTCGCTGGCGCAGCAGCAAATTGACCGACCGACCGAGGAAAGCGCCGGCGGTATACGCCAGCAGCGGCACACTGCCCTCGCCTTCCAGGTCGAACAACGGCTTGCCGTCGGCATCCACGGCGCACACCGGCAACATTTCAGTGGTGCCCATGTGCAGCGACGGGAAGATTTCGGCATCCATCTGCAAGGCGGCATCCGGGTCATAGAAGGCCAGCATCAGGTCGCAGCCACCTTCACGCAATGCATGCACGGCATCTCCGACGTTGGTCGCAACCAGGCGGGTGGCGATGTTCAAACCATCGTTGCGCAACTGGGCCACCCAACGCGGGAAAAAGCCCGACGCCAGCGAGTGTGCAGCGGCCACCTGTACCACTTCACCCTGCCCGCCCTCCAGGTGATGCAAATGGCGGAGAATTTCGCTCAATTGGTCGACAACAGTACGCGCGGTGACGAGAAACAGCTGCCCGGCCTCGGTCAGTTCGATCGGCGTGCGGGAACGATTCACCAATTGCAGGCCCAAAGCTGCTTCCAGACTGCGTATACGCCGGCTGAAGGCAGGTTGGGTAACGAAACGCCGCTCTGCAGCCTGGGAAAAACTGCGGGTCGCAGCCAGCGCGCTGAAGTCTTCCAGCCATTTGCTTTCAAGGTTCACGAAGCACATCTCCTGGCGTGCACCAAAATGGAACACGCTCGAACATCAATTGGCGTCACATGAAACACTATGCCGTTTGTGCATAGGTTAGCGTGCAACAGCATTGGCCGCAAAATCACCTTCAGGCCTAGGATTGGCGCCATTCCGGCATGTGCCGGGTCAAAATCGAGATGATATACATCATGTCCTCCGCTGCATCGTTCCGCGTCGAAAAAGATTTGTTGGGTACCCTTGAAGTTCCTGCAGATGCCTACTACGGCATCCAGACCCTGCGCGCTGCCAACAACTTCCACCTCTCCGGTGTTCCGCTGTCGCACTATCCGAAGCTGGTCGTGGCCCTGGCCATGGTCAAGCAGGCTGCTGCTGACGCCAACCGTGAGCTGGGCCACCTGAGCGATGCCAAGCACGCTGCCATCACCGCAGCCTGCGCCCGCCTGATCAAAGGCGATTACCACGACCAGTTCGTGGTGGACATGATCCAGGGCGGTGCTGGTACTTCTACCAACATGAACGCCAACGAAGTGATCGCCAACGTTGCGCTGGAGGCCATGGGCCACCAGAAGGGTGAGTACCAGTACCTGCACCCGAACAACGACGTGAACATGGCGCAGTCGACCAACGACGCCTACCCGACGGCTATCCGCCTGGGCCTGCTGCTGGGCCACGACGCGCTGCTGGCCAGCCTCGACAGCCTTATCCAGGCCTTCGCTGCCAAGGGTAAAGAGTTCGACCACGTACTGAAGATGGGCCGTACCCAGCTGCAGGACGCCGTACCGATGACCCTGGGCCAGGAATTCCGTGCCTTCGCCACCACCATGACCGAAGACCTGCAGCGCCTGCGCTCGCTGGCCCCGGAACTGCTGACCGAAATCAACCTGGGCGGTACCGCCATCGGTACCGGCATCAACGCCGACCCTGGCTACCAGGCCCTGGCCGTACAGCGCCTGGCTGCCATCAGCGGCCAACCGCTGGTACCGGCTGCCGACCTGATCGAAGCCACCTCCGACATGGGCGCCTTCGTACTGTTCTCCGGCATGCTCAAGCGTACTGCAGTCAAGCTGTCGAAGATTTGCAACGACCTGCGCCTGCTGTCTAGCGGCCCACGCACCGGCATCAACGAAATCAACCTGCCAGCGCGTCAGCCAGGCAGTTCGATCATGCCAGGCAAGGTCAACCCGGTTATCCCGGAAGCCGTCAACCAGGTGGCCTTCGCCATCATGGGCAACGACCTGGCCCTGACCGTCGCCGCCGAAGGTGGCCAGCTGCAGCTGAACGTGATGGAGCCGCTGATCGCCTACAAGATCTTCGACTCGATCCGCCTGCTGCAACGTGCCATGGACATGCTGCGCGAGCACTGCATCGTCGGTATCACCGCCAACGAACAGCGCTGCCGTGAACTGGTCGAGCACTCGATCGGCCTGGTCACCGCACTGAACCCGTACATCGGCTACGAAAACGCCACCCGTATCGCCCGCGTTGCCCTGGAAACCGGCCGCGGCGTACTGGAACTGGTGCGTGAAGAGAAGCTGCTGGACGACGCGATGCTCGACGACATCCTGCGTCCGGAAAACATGATCGCTCCCCGTCTGGTTCCGCTGAAGGCGTAACCAGGCCGCTGTAAACAGTCTCACCAGGTCGAGGGACTAGACACCTCTCAACCTTTCCAAGGCCCGAGCCTATGCTTCGGGCCTTTTTTTTGCCTGAAGGATTTGGGGGCTGCTTTGCAGCCCCCCGAACATCGGCACACAACTTGCTCCATAATGCGTCCCAGGCCAACGGGATTACCCAGCATGCTGCACAGCCACCTGACCACCCTCAACGCGGTTTCGCTGATCCTCAACGTCTTCCAGGCAGACGGTTGCGAGGCGTCGGCGCTGCTGGCCGGCAGCGGCATCGGCCCGGCAGACCTGGGCCATGCCGATGCGCGTATCACCACCCAGCAGGAACTGCAGGTGTGCGCCAACGCCGTTGCCCGACGCGAAGATATAGGCCTGGAGCTGGGCCAGCGCATGCATGTGTCGTGCTACGGCATGCTCGGTTACGCCCTGCTCTCCAGTGCCACTTTGGGTGACGCCTTGCGCTTGGCGCTGCAGTATCCGGCACTGCTGGGAACAGTCTTCAAACTGCGTTTGCTCGACGACGGCCAGCGCATCTGGCTCAGCGCCAGCGACTACCACGACAGCCCGGCGCTGACCGCCTTCAATGCAGAGTTCTGCCTGGTGTCGCTGAAGGTCATCTGCGACGACCTGCTCGGCCGCCCGCTGCCCCTGCTGGGTGCTCGTTTTGAACACCCACGGCCCGGTTACCATGCTCTCTATGCCGGGGCATTCCAGTGCCCGGTAGGTTTCGACGACGAGGACAATGCCTTTGCCTTCGAACGGCGCTGGCTGGACACGCCACTGCCGCTGGCCGACCCGATTACCCACAAGGCCATGAGCGAACGCTGCCGACGCCTGAACCTGGAATTCACCGGCCGCCAGGCCTGGCTGGGGCGGATTCGCCAACTGCTGGCGCAGCAACTGGATGCAGCGCCCGGGCTGGAAGGGCTGGCGCGGCAGATGAACTGCTCATCGCGCACCCTGCGCCGGCATTTGCAGGCGTTGGGCAGCAGTTATCAACAGCTGCTGGATGAACTGAGGTTCGAGCGGGCCAAGCAGTTGCTGGCTGATGAGCAGATGCCGATCTATCGGATTGCCGAGTGCCTGGGGTTCAGCGAGACCGCCAGTTTTCGGCATGCCTTCCAGCGTTGGAGTGGCGTCGCGCCCAGTCACTTCCGCGGTTGACCTGTACCGGCCTCTTCGTGGGCTTGCCCGCGAAGAGGCCGGTACAGGAAAAGTGGGCCAAAGAGCTTGGCCATATCGATCCCCTTTTGGCCACTTGCGTCGTTCTCCACCACTGGCCCGCCCATGAAAATGGGCCCACGCCAGTACCTACCGGAGAACAACAATGCTGACGATCTATTCCGATGACCACCGCCTGCACCATGGCCGCTGCGAGCTGATCGACGGCAAGCTGATGCCCTGTTTCGAAATGCCGTCACGCGCCGACCATGTGCTCGACCAAGTGAAAAAACGCAACCTTGGCGACATCCAGGGCCCCACCGACTATGGCCGTGCACCGTTGCTGCGCATCCACAGTGCCGATTACCTGAATTTCTTCGAAGGTGCCTGGGCGCGCTGGGCCGCACTGGGTCAGGATGGCGACCTGCTGCCATTCACCTGGCCCGCACGCACCCTGCGCCAGATAAAACCCACCGGCCTGCACGGTGAACTGGGCTACTACAGCTTCGACGCCGGCGCACCGATCACCGCCGGTACCTGGCAGGCTGCCTACAGCGCCGCCCAGGTCGCCCTCACCGCCCAGGCGGCGATCCAGCAAGGCGCCCATTCCGCCTTCGCCCTGTGCCGCCCGCCAGGGCACCATGCGGCTGGCGAAGTCATGGGCGGCTATTGCTACCTGAACAACGCCGCCATCGCCGCCCAGGCCTTCCTTGACCAGGGCCGGCGCAAGGTCGCAATCCTCGATGTCGACTATCACCACGGCAACGGCACCCAGGACATCTTCTACAGCCGCAACGATGTGTTCTTCGCCTCGATCCATGGCGACCCGCGCGACGAGTTCCCGTTCTTCCTCGGCTATGCCGATGAAACCGGCGAGGGTGCCGGCGAAGGCTGCAACATCAACTACCCACTGCCGGCTGGCAGCGACTGGGCCGCCTGGAACGCCGCCCTGGAGGACGCCTGCCAGCGCATCGCCGCCTATGACGCTGACGTGCTGGTGATCTCGCTGGGCGTGGATACCTTCAAGGACGACCCGATCTCGCAGTTCAAGCTGGACAGCCCGGACTACCTGGAAATGGGCAAGCGCATCGCCCAGCTCGGCAAGCCGACCCTGTTCGTGATGGAAGGCGGCTACGCTGTGGAAGAAATCGGTATCAACGCGGTCAATGTGCTGGAAGGCTTCCAGCAGGCCCAGCCAGGAGCCCGATAATGGTTCGACTCAAGCGTCTGCTCGCCCCGTTCATCGCCGCTACCCTGTTCACCGGTGCCCTGCAGGCCCAGACCGAACAGCGCACCCTGCGGGTGTTCAACTGGTTCGACTACATCACTCCGCAAACTCTCACCGAGTTCCAGAAAGACAGCGGAGTGAAGCTGGTCTACGACATCTTCGACACCAACGAGGCGCTGGAAGCGAAACTGCTGACCGGCAACTCAGGATATGACGTGGTAGTGCCATCCAACGTGTTCCTCGCCAAGCAGATCGAAGCGGGTGTGTTCCAGCCGCTGGACCGCAGCAAGCTGCCGAACTGGCAGCACCTGGACCCGGCGCTGATGAAGCTGATCGAAGCCAACGACCCCGGCAACAAATTTGCCGTACCCTACATGTACGGCACAGTGCTGATCGGCTTCAACCCGGCCAAGGTCAAGGCTGCGCTCGGCGAGAACGCCCCGGTGGACAGTTGGGACCTGATCTTCAAGGAAGAGAACATCGCCAAGCTCAAGCAATGCGGCGTGGCCCTGCTCGACTCGCCGTCGGAGATCATGCCGCTGGCCCTGCAGTACCTGGGCCTGCCACCGAACAGCGACAAACCGGCTGATTACAAGAAAGCCGAAGCGCTGATGCTGAAGATCCGCCCGCACATCACCTACTTCCATTCCTCGAAGTACATGGCTGACATCGCCAACGGCGATATCTGCGTGGCAGTGGGCTACAGCGGCAGCTTCTCTCAGGCAGCCAACCGCGCCCGCGAGGCGAAGAATGGCGTTGTGGTGGACATGCGCCTGCCCAAGGAAGGTGCACCGATCTGGTTCGACATGCTGGCGATTCCGAAGAACGCGACCAACCCGGAAGATGCCCACGCGTTCATCAACTACTTACTGCGGCCTGAGGTGATTGCGCCTATCAGCGACTTTGTCGGGTACCCGAACCCGAACAAGGATGCGACCGACAAGGTCGACCCGGCGATTCGCAACAACCCCAACCTGTATCCGACAGCGGAGGCGATGGCCAAGCTGTATACCCTCAAGCCCTTGGCGCGGGATGCCGAGCGAGCTCGGACCAGGGCCTGGACACGGATCAAGTCCGGTACCTGATTTAGAGCCGGGGCTGCTTTGCAGCCCAATCGCCGGCAAGCCAGCTCCCACAGGATCTCCACTACCTGTGGGAGCTGGCTTGCCGGCGATTGGGCCGACTAGCGGCCCTATTCACTTCCTCCAGGCCTTGCGCAAGCGCATCAAAGCCTCGGCAATCTCCCCCTCCGGCACCGCTGCAAACCCCAGCACCAGCCCTGCCCTTTTATCCACAGGCACCTCGCTGTCAGCCAGCCAGAAATTGCTCAGCGGCGTCACCTCCACCCCCACCGCTTCAGCCTTGGCCACCAACTCCTGCTCCCGCGCAAAGTTATCCACATCGACCTTCACATGCAGCCCGGCCGCCACCTCCGGCATGCCGCTCAAACCCGGAATATCCACGGGCCAGCCAGCCTTCAGCACATTGCGCCGGCTCAACGCCGCCTTGCGCATGCGCCGAATATGCCGCTGGAAGTGCCCCCGTGCCATGAACTCTGCCATCACGCACTGGCTACTGACCTCCGAATGCCGCACCGCCAGCGCCCTGCCCTGGCTGAACGGCTGCGCCAGTTGTGGTGGCAGTACCAGATAGCCCAGGCGCAACGCAGGAAAGGCGATCTTGCCGAAGGTACCGACGTACAGCACCCGCCCGTGCCGGTCGAGCGCCGCTAGCGGGGCCAAGGGCGCACCGCTGTACCGGTACTCGCCGTCGTAGTCGTCTTCGATGATCCAGCCTTCGCTGCGCTCGGCCCATGCCAGCAGCTCCAGGCGTCGCGCCAGGCTCATGGTCACCCCGGTCGGGTACTGGTGGGCTGGCGTGACATAGGCCAGCCGGCAATCCGTCAGTTGCCCGAGCCGGCGACAGTCCATGCCGTCCTCGTCCACCGGCACGCCACACAGCCTGCCACCGGCCAGCGCAAAGGCATGCCCGGCTGCGCGGTAACCCGGGTTTTCCACAGCCACACCGTCGCCGGGCTGCAATAGCAACTGTGCACAAAGGCTGATGGCCTGCTGCGCACCACTGGTGATCACAATTTGTTCAGCAGTACAACTCAGCCCACGCGAGCGACGCAGGTAGGCCGCGATCAGTTCGCGCAGCAGCGGCTCGCCTGCCGGGTCACCATAACCCAACTGCGCCGGAGCCGGGTTGCGCCAGAAACCCGCCTGCAGCTTGGCCCAGACGTCGAACGGGAACAGGTCGAACGCCGGAATACCGACGCGAAAAGCACGCGGTGCACCGCTTCTTGGGGGCGGCAGATGGTTACTTTTCAGGCGCTGCAAAGGCTCGCTGGAACGACGCTTGCTGGATAAATCCTCAGTATTTTCTGAGGGAGATGTGGATAAGTCTGTTGATAACCCACGGGATAACCCTGTGGATACTTGTGTGGATAGTTTTGCAGTGGAGAGCTTCGGTAACTGGCTGACATAGGTGCCGTCGCCTACCCGGCTTTCGATGTAGCCCTCGGCATATAGCTGGTCATAGGCCCGCACCACACTATTGCGTGACAGCGCCAGCATGGCGGCCAGATCACGAGTGGCCGGTAGCCGCGTGCCACTGCTCAGGCGCCCGTCCAGCACCCGCGCACGTAGCGCCTGGTACAGCTGCTGGCTGAGCCCGCGGCGGCGATCGAGGTCGATCCCGGCAGGGTCGAAAGGCAACACGAGGGGGCGCTCGCTCATGGCATTGGACCTATAAAAACAGCTGTTAATGGCTCTTACTATGAACCAATAGCCTGCCTAGGATGGAGCCATCGCACAAGGAAACCGAGCATGTACAACAGCAAACCCCATCAGGAACACGACCTCGGGCGCCTGCACCAGCACATGCTCGACACCCGCCTGGCCATCCTGGTCAGCCAGGGCGAACAAGGCCTGCTGGCCACGCACCTGCCAGTGCTGGTCGATATTGCCGAAGGCGAATTCGGCACCGTCTATGCCCACCTGGCGCGGGCCAACCCCCAATGGCACGACCTGAGGCAAGGTGGCGAAGCCCTGCTGGTGTTCCCCGGCGCCGATGCCTATGTCAGCCCCGGTTACTACCCGAGCAAGACCGACAACCCCAAGGTGGTGCCAACCTGGAACTACCTGGCGGTGCACGCCTATGGCCCAGCCGAAGTGATCCACGAAGCCGAAACCTTGCTGGCCATTGTCAGCCGACTGACCGAGCGCCACGAACAAGGCCGCGACGAACCGTGGAAAGTAACCGACGCCCCGCGTGATTACCTCGATGGCATGCTCCGCGCCATCGTCGGTGTTCGCTTGCCCATCACCCGCCTGCAAGGCGCGCGCAAGCTAAGCCAAAACCGCTCTGAGCAAGACATTGCCGGCGTGCGTGAAGGCCTTAGCGCCAGCCCCGATTACCTGGATAACCAACTCGCGGCGCATATGCGCCAACTCTGAAGGAATAGCCCATGTCCAGCGTTACCCTGCGTCCTGTCACCACCCAAGACCATGCTGCCTGGCTCGCCCTGTGGCAGGCCTACTTGCACTTCTATAAATCCGAATTGGCCGATGAGGTCAGCCTCAGCACCTGGCAACGCCTGCTCGACCCAAACGAACCGACCCATTCAGCCTTGGCCTGGGTCGATGGCAAGGCGGTGGGCATGGTCAACTTCATCTACCATCGTTCCAACTGGAGCATTGGCAACGCCTGCTACCTGCAGGACCTGTACGTGGAAAGCGGGCAGCGCTGCCTGGGCATCGGCCGCCAGCTGATCGAGCACGTCTACGCCCAAGCCAAGACCGACAACTGCATCAAGGTGTACTGGGTGACCCATGAGACCAACGCCACCGCCATCAGCCTGTACCAACAGGTTGCCGAGCGCTCGGGCTTCATCCAATTCCGCAAAGAGTTCTAAGGCCGAACATGACCGACGCATTGAACTGGAAACCCGCCGCAGTCCCACAGGCCGACCCTATCGACGGCCGTTTCATCCGCCTCGAAAAGCTTGACCCGGCGCGACATGGCGACGACCTCTGGGAGGTGTTGCAAGGCCCGGCTGCCGATCCGGTACTGTGGGACTACTTGCCCTATGGCCCATTTGCCGAGCGTGCCGCCTTCGACCGTTGGCTGGAAGGCAACGCCGCCGGCCGCGACCCGCTGTTCTACACCGTCATCGACCGCACCAGCGGCCAGGCCCAGGGCATCCTCAGCCTGATGTCGATCGTGCCCGACCACGGTCGCATCGAAATTGGCCACATCGCCTTCGGCGCCGCCATGCAGCGTACACCCAAGGGCACCGAGGCGGTGTACCTGCTGGGCAAGCTGGGCTTCGAGCTGGGCAACCGCCGGCTGGAGTGGAAGTGCAACAACGCCAACGCCCGCTCCAAGCGTGCTGCGGAGCGGTTTGGCTTTGTCTATGAAGGAGTGTTCCGCAAGCACCTTGTGGTGAAGGACCACAATCGGGATACGGCGTGGTATTCGATTACCGATGATGAGTGGCCAGCGGTGGCCGCCGGGTTCGAGCGGTGGTTGAGCGATACCAACCAACAACCTGGAGGTCAGGTAGAAACACTTGAGGCATGCCGTAAAAGTTGAGAGTTGTGTTGGATCAGCCGGCCTCTTCGCGGGTACTGACCTCAGGCTTGCGGGGGCCTGTAGGAGCAGCCTTGTGCTGCGAAGAGGCCGTCAGATTCAACGCAAAAAAGGGGAGCATTCGCTCCCCAGAGGTTAACCGCTTATAGATGAGGGCTTATCTCAGCCCTCGATCTCGATCAGGATCTCGCCCGGAGTCACACGGTCGCCCTTGGCCACGTGGATGGCCACGACCTTGCCAGCGATACCCGCCTGCACTTCGGTCTCCATCTTCATGGCTTCGGTGATCAGCACGGCCTGGCCGGTCTTGACCATGTCGCCTTCCTTGACCAGCACATCGACGATGTTGCCTGGCATGGTGGTGCTGACGTGGCCCGGGGCACTGGCCTGCTTGCGCTTGCTGCTGCCGCCGCCGACGAATTCGTTGAGTGGCTCGAACACCACTTCTTCCGGCATGCCGTCGATCGACAGGTAGAAGTGGCGCTTGCCTTCGGCCTTCACGCCCACACCGGTGATGTCGACACGGTAGGTTTCGCCGTGCACATCGATGACGAACTCAGTCGGTACGCCTTCACCGCTGTGGGACGCCACTGCGCCCGCTTCAGGAATTGGCAGCAGAACTTCGGGAGTCAGGGTGCCGGCTTCACGCTCTTCGAGGAACTTGCGGCCAATGTCAGGGAACATGGCGAAAGTCAGCACGTCTTCTTCGCATCGGGCCAGGGCGCCGATATCGGCACGCAGCTTGGCCATTTCCGGCTTCAACAGGTCGGCTGGGCGCACGTCGATCACTTCTTCACTGCCGATCGCCTGACGGCGCAGCTGCTCATTGACCACGCCCGGAGCCTTGCCGTAACCGCCTTGCAGGTACAGCTTCACCTCGTTGGTGATGGTCTTGTAGCGCTCGCCGGCCAACACGTTGAAGAATGCCTGGGTACCGACGATCTGCGAGGTCGGGGTTACCAGCGGTGGGAAGCCGAGGTCTTCACGCACGCGCGGGATCTCAGCCAGCACTTCGTTCATGCGGTTGAGGGCGCCCTGTTCCTTGAGCTGGTTGGCCAGGTTGGAAATCATGCCGCCCGGTACCTGGTTGACCTGCACGCGGGTGTCCACGGCGGTGAACTCGCTTTCGAACTGGTGGTACTTCTTGCGCACGGCATAGAAGTACAGGCCGATTTCCTGCAGCAGTTCCAGGTCCAGACCAGTATCGAATTCGCTGCCCTTGAGCGCGGCAACCATCGACTCGGTACCCGGGTGGCTGGTGCCCCAAGCGAAGCTGGAGATGGCGGTGTCGATGTGATCGGCGCCGTTTTCCACAGCCTTCAGCTGACACATTGCGGCCAGGCCGGCAGTGTCGTGGGAGTGGATGAACACCGGCAGCGACTGCTCGGCTTTCAGCGCCTTGACCAGTTCGCCGGTGGCGAACGGGGTCAGCAGGCCGGCCATGTCCTTGATCGCGATCGAGTCGCAACCCATGGCTTCCATCTGCTTGGCCTGGTTCACGAAGGCTTCGATGGTGTGCACCGGGCTGGTGGTGTAGGCGATGGTGCCCTGAGCGTGCTTGCCGGCAGCCTTGACCGCTTCAATGGCCACGCGCAGGTTACGCACGTCGTTCATGGCATCGAAGATACGGAATACGTCGATACCGTTGACTGCGGCCTTGGCGACGAACGCCTTGACCACGTCGTCGCTGTAGTGGCGGTAGCCCAGCAGGTTCTGGCCGCGCAGCAGCATTTGCAGGCGGGTGTTGGGCAGCGCTGCGCGCAGCTTGCGCAGGCGCTCCCACGGGTCTTCCTTGAGGAAGCGCACGCAGGCGTCGAAGGTGGCGCCACCCCAGACTTCCAGCGACCAGTAGCCGACCTTGTCGAGCTTGTCGCAGATCGGCAGCATGTCTTCGGTACGCATGCGGGTGGCCAGCAGGGACTGGTGGGCGTCGCGCAGGATCGTGTCGGTTACGTGAATTTTCTTGGACATTATGGGGTTCCTCACAGGCCTGCGTGGGCGGCGATGGCGGCGGCGATGGCCAGGGCCAGCTCTTCGGGTTTGCGCTTGATCGAGTAATTGGTCAGTTCCGGGTGGCTTTCGACGAAGCTGGTGTTGAACTGGCCGCTACGGAATTCCGGATTGCGCAGGATTTCCTGGTAGTACGCGGCGGTGGTCTTCACCCCTTGCACGCGCATGTCGTCCAGGGCCCGCAGGCCGCGGTCCATGGCTTCTTCCCAGGTCAACGCCCACACCACCAGTTTCAGGCACATGGAGTCGTAGAACGGCGGGATGGTGTAGCCGGTGTAGATCGCCGTGTCGGTACGCACGCCTGGGCCGCCGGGTGCGTAGTAACGGGTGATCTTGCCGAAGCTGGGCAGGAAGTTGTTCTTCGGATCTTCGGCGTTGATGCGGAACTGCAGCGCGTAACCGCGGTGCTGGATGTCTTCCTGCTTGACCGACAGCGGCAGGCCCGAGGCAATGCGGATCTGCTCACGGACGATGTCGATACCGGTGATTTCCTCGGTGATGGTGTGTTCCACCTGCACCCGGGTGTTCATTTCCATGAAGTACACCTCGCCATCGGCGAGCAGGAACTCCACGGTACCGGCGTTCTCGTAGTTCACCGCCTTGGCCGCACGCACCGCCAGGTCGCCGATGTAGGCGCGCTGTTCGGGGGTGAGCTGAGGGCTCGGGGCGATTTCGATGAGTTTCTGGTTGCGGCGCTGGATCGAGCAGTCGCGCTCGAACAGGTGCACGACGTTGCCAAAGCTGTCACCGAGGATCTGCGCCTCGATGTGCTTGGGGTTGACGATGCACTTTTCCAGGAACACTTCCGCAGAACCAAAGGCCTTGGTAGCCTCGGAGATGACGCGGGGGAAATTCTGTTCCAGTTCTTCACGGCTGTTGCAACGGCGAATACCACGGCCGCCACCACCAGAGGTGGCCTTGAGCATGACCGGGTAACCGATGCGGTCACCTTCGCTCAGGGCTTCGTGAATATCGGCAACGTTGCCTTCTGTACCCGGGGTTACCGGCACACCAGCGGCGATCATGGTGCGACGCGCTTCGGTCTTGTCGCCCATGCGGCGGATGACCTCGGCGGCCGGGCCGATGAACTTGATCCCGCGCTCGGCGCAGATCTCTGCCAGTTCAGCATTTTCCGACAGGAAACCATAACCTGGGTGCAGGGCATCACAGCCGGTTTCCACAGCCAGGTTCACCAGCTTGCGCGGGTTCAGGTAACCGGCCAGCGGCTCGGCACCAATGCTGTGGGCTTCATCGGCACGCTTGACGTGCAACGCATGGCGGTCGGCGTCGGAATAGATCGCCACCGAGCGAATGCCCATTTCGGCGCACGCACGCACGATCCGAACTGCAATTTCACCTCGGTTGGCGATCAGGATTTTTTTTATCACTGGAGTCTTCCCAAAGCCGTAGGAACAGTCGAGCCGGTTCTCCCGGTCGGCGCGTGACCAGACGTTGCTGGCCAGTCGCACATTCACCCTAGCGCTGTAGGTTGATAAACAAAAATCAATATTTGTTAGGGGCTGTATTAGCAAAAGCTTATAGTGCGGTAACAAGGTGTTGCCGAAGGGCGGATAAAAATGCGTAAGTCCTTGATGCGTATGACTTTGCGTCAACTGCAGATCTTCAACGAGGTGTGCGATTTGCGTTCATACAGCCGTGCGGCAGAAGAGATGGCGCTTACGCAACCCGCCGTTAGTCTACAGATCCGTCAGCTCGAAGAGCTGATCGGTCAGCCGCTGTTCGAGTACGTGGGTAAGAAGCTTTACCTGACCGAAGCTGCCGAGGCCCTGCAACGCGCCAGCCGCGATATCTTCGGGCGCCTGGAGAGCCTGGACATGCAGCTTTCGGACATGCAGGGCTCATTGCAGGGGCAGTTGAAACTGGCGATCGAGTCCAGTGCCAAGTACTTCGTGCCACACCTGTTCGCGGCTTTCAAGCAGCGTCACCCGGAGGTCAACCTGACCCTGACGGTGGTCAATCGCGCCCAGGCCATCCGCCGCCTGTCGGACAACCGCGACGACCTGATCATCATGTCCATGGTGCCGCAGGACATGGGCCTGGAGTTTCTGCCGTTCCTCAACAACCCGATCATCGCGGTGGCGCCGCCCGAGCACCCGCTGTGCAAGCTGGAGCAACTGCGCCTGCAGGACCTGGAGCCTCATACCCTGCTGGTCCGCGAACAGGGTTCGGGCACGCGCAAGGCTTGCGAGGAATACTTCAAGGACAAGCGCGTGCATTTCACCCAGACCCTGGAGGTGGCCTCGGCCGACGCCCAGCGCGAGTGCGTAATTGCCGGGCTGGGCATTGCCATGCTTACCCGCCATGCGGTCAACCTGGAGCTGGCTACCGGTGTATTGAGGGAGCTGCCGGTGGAAGAACTGCCGCTGTACCGCAGCTGGTGCGTGGTGCAGTCCAAGGCCAAACGGCAGTCGCCGGTGGCCTTGGCTTTCCTGGCGTTCATCCGCAGCGAACGTGCGCTGATCAGCGCGCTGGTTGAGCGTTTTTCGGGGAAGCTGCTGCCGACGCCTGCCAGACCGTGAGCTCTTGCAGTTCGGGGTAGTCCACTAGTTCGCGGAGCAATTGACGTTGGTCGCAATAGCTTTCGATCGCGCGGCGGTATTCCATGCGGCGCTGATCCTTTTCCTGCTGCTTGCGAGCCTTGGCGCTGGGTTGGTACGTACCGTCGAAGTCACGAGCCATTGCCTGTCTCCCAGATAGGATGCGGGAGTTTCAGACTGGCTTGAGTGGTTTACGGTTTGGCTGTGGAATGGTGACAGAATCGTGAATTTTCACTCCCTGTACCGGCCCATTCGCGA
Organism: Pseudomonas sp. 13159349; assembly: GCF_013305685.1. NCBI lineage: Bacteria > Pseudomonadati > Pseudomonadota > Gammaproteobacteria > Pseudomonadales > Pseudomonadaceae > Pseudomonas > Pseudomonas sp. 13159349. The sequence continues at coordinate 5,896,624 of NZ_CP045553.1, forward strand.
GCAAGCCCGCGAAGAGGCCGGCGCAGGGAGAATTCAGTCGTCGGTAGCCTTGATCGACTTGGGCGACAAGCGCAGGCTGCGCAAGCTGCGCTTCACGCTCTTCAGGTGGTTGACCAGGCTCGGCCCGCGCGCCATGGCTACGCCCATGGCCAGCACGTCGATCACCACCAGGTGGGCGATACGCGAGGTCAGCGGGGTGTAGATTTCGGTGTCTTCATGCACATCGATCGCCAGGTTGACAGTCGAAAGCTCCGCCAGCGGTGTCTGGCTTGGGCACAGGGTAATCAGGTTGGCGCCGCTCTCACGGACCAGGTTGGCGGTAATCAGCAGGTCCTTGGAACGGCCCGACTGGGAAATGCATACCGCCACATCACCTGGTTTCAGGGTCACCGCCGACATCGCCTGCATGTGCGGGTCGGAATAGGCTGCCGCGCTGAGCAACAGACGGAAGAATTTGTGCTGAGCATCGGCCGCCACCGCACCGGAGGCGCCAAAGCCATAGAACTCCACACGCTGCGCCTGGGCCATGGCAGTCACCGCCTGCTGCAGCGCCTGTGGGTCGAGGTGCTCGCGCACTTCCATCAGGGTGTGCAGCGTGGTGTCGAAGATCTTCAGGCTGTAGTCGGCGACCGAGTCGTCTTCATGGATGGCGAACTGGCCGAAACTCGCCCCCGCAGCCAGGCTCTGCGCCAGCTTCAGCTTCAGGTCCTGGAAGCCCGAGCAACCGATCGCGCGGCAGAAACGCACGATGGTCGGTTCGCTGATACCCACGCTGTGCGCCAGATCGGCCATGGAGCTGTGCATGACGGCAGCCGGGTCGAGTAGCACGTGGTCGGCTACCTTGAGTTCCGATTTGCGCAGCAGGTGGCGCGATTGGGCGATATGTTGCAACAGATTCACAGGCTGGACTCGGTTATGATCGGCTGGCCGGGTTGTAGCTTTCTTGTAGTTATACTACATGGACGCCAACCCGCCCAGTTAAACGAACGTGGAGAGTGGTGGTTTGACTATTCCTTGCGACATTCTGGTCTTCGGCGGCACCGGCGATCTGGCCCTGCACAAACTGCTTCCGGCGCTCTACCACCTGTTTCGCGAGGCCCGTCTGAACAACGCCGTGCGGATCATCGCGCTGGCACGACGCAACTTGCCACGTAACGATTATCTCAAGCTCGCCGAACGCCATTGCCGGGCACAGATTGCCCGCAGCGACTTCGACGAAGAGGTCTGGCAGCGGTTTTCCGCGCGGGTCGACTATTTCGCCATGGATGCTTCGCAAAGCGCCGACTTCGGTCGCCTGGCGCGCTACCTGGGCGAACCCGGCGGCTTGACGCGCATCTTCTACCTGGCCACCGCCCCCAATCTGTTCGTGCCGATTGCCAAGCACCTGCATAACGCCGGCCTGGCAGACACTGAGGCGCGCATCGTGCTGGAAAAGCCGATCGGCCACTCGCTGGAATCGGCTACCGCCATCAACGAAGCGATTGGCGCAGTGCTGGAGGAAAACCAGGTATTTCGCATCGACCACTACCTGGGCAAGGAAACCGTGCAGAACCTCATGGCCCTGCGTTTTGCCAACGCCCTGCTGGAGCCGGTGTGGCGCAACAACCAGGTTGATCACGTGCAGATCAGCGTTTGCGAGACCCTGGGTGTAGAGAACCGTGGTGCCTACTACGACCGCGCCGGGGCGACCCGCGACATGTTGCAGAACCACCTGCTTCAGCTGCTATGCCTGGTGGCCATGGAGCCCCCCGCGCAGTTCGAGGCCGAAGCGGTGCGTGACGAGAAAGTGAAGATCCTGCGGGCCCTCAAGCCCATCACTGGCCAGGACGTGCAGGACAAGACCGTACGCGGCCAGTATGGCGCCGGGCGCATCGGCGGCCAGGAAGTGCCGGCTTATTACTTCGAAAAGGACGTCGACAACGACAGCGACACCGAAACCTTCATCGCCATCGAGGCGCACATCGACAATTGGCGCTGGGCGGGCGTGCCCTTCTACCTGCGTACCGGCAAGCGCATGGCACGGCGCTCATCGCAGATCGTCATCCAGTTCAAGCCGGTGCCCCACGAGCTTTTCAATGGTGGCCAGGTCAACCAGCTGCTGATTCAGCTGCAACCGGACGAACGCATCAGCCTGCGCATGATGACCAAGAGCCCAGGCAAGGGCATGCGCCTGGAACCTGTGGACCTGGACCTGAACCTGGCCCAGGTGTTCAGCCAGACCCGCCGCTGGGACGCCTACGAGCGCCTGCTGCTGGATGTGCTGGAGGGCGACTCGACGCTGTTCATGCGCCGCGATGAAGTGGAAGCGGCCTGGGCCTGGATCGACCCGATCATCAAGGGCTGTGAAGAGCACTTCCAGGCGCCGCGACCGTACCCGGCAGGCTGTAATGGGCCAGAGCAAGCCAACAGCCTGCTCGCCAGGCACGGCAGGCACTGGCATAGCTGAAGCACTGCCCTGCTCCCCTGGCAGGCCAAAGGGCAGAAAGTAGCCCAGCGCACTGGCGCTACTTTCAACCCGAGACAGGAGCAGGCAATGGCTACTATCACCAACCTCGTTGCAATCAACGACATCGCCCACGGCAAGCAGGTTTTCAGGGTTCACGGCACCGTTACGGTCGCCTCCCCGGCCGTAGAACCGGTGCTGGTCGAACCCAAGCTGCGCCACAGGGGTGGCTGGGAAGTGCTTGAGCTTCAACTTCTGGATAGCGGCGCAATCACTCCGCAGGTGCTGACGGAAAAAACCGTGGCTTTCGAGCGTGCAGGCGGCACTGGCTGGAAAACCGTGGAGATCATTCATGCAGACGGTTCGCAGCGCTGCGAAATTCGTACCATCGAGGCGATTGACTGAGCCGCTGCCGGCCAGGTCGCCCGAGCGGTGGCCTGGCACCTTCCATCGGCTCGATGAACGGACATGTGGCAGGTGAATATTTATACAGTAGAGGTTTGCCCCATTTCCTGCCGCGCCCTAGAATGGCCCGATGCGCACAGACGACCTCTCCCTCCTGCTGAACTCCCTCAACGATGCCCAACGCCAGGCCGTAGCGGCCACGCTCGGGCGTCAACTGGTGCTTGCTGGCGCCGGTTCCGGTAAAACCCGCGTGCTGGTGCACCGCATTGCCTGGCTGATCCAGGTGGAGCAGGCATCGCCGCACTCGATCCTGTCGGTGACCTTCACCAACAAGGCCGCGGCAGAAATGCGCCAGCGTATCGAGCAACTGCTGGGTATCAACCCGGCGGGCATGTGGGTCGGCACCTTCCACGGCCTGGCCCATCGCCTACTGCGGGCCCATTGGCAGGAAGCGAGGCTGGTGCAGAACTTCCAGATCCTCGACAGCGACGACCAGCAGCGCCTGATCAAGCGGGTGATGCGCGAGTTGGGCCTGGACGAGCAGAAATGGCCGGCACGCCAGGCCCAGTGGTTCATCAACGGGCAAAAGGACGAAGGCCTGCGTCCACAGCATATCCAGGCCGGGGGCGACCTGTTCCTGTCGACCATGCGCGACGTCTATACCGCCTATGAGCAGGCCTGCGAGCGCGCCGGGGTCATCGACTTCTCCGAACTGCTGCTGCGCGCCCTGGACTTGTGGCGCGACCACCCGGGCCTGCTGGAGCACTACCAGCGGCGCTTCCGCCACGTGCTGGTGGACGAGTTCCAGGATACCAACGCCGTGCAGTACGCCTGGCTGCGCCTGCTGGCGCGCGGCGGTGACAGCCTGATGGCGGTGGGCGATGACGACCAGTCGATCTACGGCTGGCGCGGTGCCAAGATCGAGAACATTCACCAGTACACTGCCGACTTCCCCGACGCCGAGATGATCCGCCTGGAGCAGAACTACCGCTCCACCGGTGGCATCCTCAAGGCGGCGAACGCACTGATCGCCAACAACAGCGGGCGCCTGGGCAAAGAGCTGTGGACCGACATGGGTGAAGGCGAACCGCTGACCCTGTATGCGGCCTACAACGAGCACGACGAAGCGCGCTACGTGGTGGAAACCATCGAGAGCCTGGTCAAGAAGGGCAATGCGCGCAACGAGATCGCCATACTGTACCGTTCCAACGCCCAGTCGCGGGTGCTGGAAGAAGCCCTGCTGCGCGAACGCATCCCCTACCGCATCTACGGTGGCCAGCGCTTCTTCGAGCGCGCCGAAATCAAGAACGCCATGGCTTACCTGCGGCTGATAGAAGGCCGCGGTAACGATGCTGCCCTGGAACGGGTGATCAACGTGCCGCCACGTGGCATTGGCGAAAAAACTGTCGAAGCCATACGCGAGCACGCCCGCCACAGCCAGCTGTCGATGTGGGAAGCAATGTGCCAGCTGCTTGCCGCCAAAGCCCTGAAAGGTCGCGCTGCCAGTGCCCTGGGTGCATTTATCGAGCTGATCGAAGGGTTAGCTGCCAAGGTCGTGGACATGCCGCTGCATACCATGACCCAAACCACCATCGAGCAGTCCGGGCTGATCATCTACCATCAGGAAGAAAAGGGTGAGAAGGGCCAGGCACGGGTAGAAAACCTTGAGGAACTGGTCAGCGCAGCGCGCAACTTCGAGTCTACCGACGAAGACGCCGACCTCTCGCCTCTCTCGGCATTCCTTGGCCACGCCTCGCTCGAAGCAGGCGATACACAGGCCGACGAGCATGAAGACAGCGTCCAGCTGATGACCTTGCACAGTGCCAAGGGCCTGGAGTTTCCGTATGTGTTCCTGGTGGGCATGGAAGAAGGCCTGTTCCCGCATAAGATGAGCCTGGAAGAGCCTGGCCGCCTGGAAGAGGAACGCCGCCTGGCTTATGTGGGTATCACCCGCGCCATGCGCCAGCTGGTCATGACCTACGCCGAAACGCGTCGCCTGTATGGCAGCGAGACTTACAACAAGGTGTCACGTTTCGTACGCGAAATTCCGGCAGGCTTGGTTCAGGAAGTGCGCCTGTCCAACAGCGTCAGCCGACCGTTCGGCGGGGCCAAGACGGCCACGAACAGCAACCTGTTCGCCAATGCCAGCATTCCGCAGACCGCGTTCAACCTTGGCCAACGTGTGCAGCACGCGGTGTTTGGCGAGGGTGTGATCCTCAACTTCGAGGGCTCCGGCGCCCAGGCGCGTGTGCAGGTGAATTTTGCCGAAGGGAGCAAGTGGCTGATGCTGGGGTATGCCAAGCTCGAGGCCATCTGAAAGCCTGCGCGGTCCCTTGTAGGAGCGGCCTTGTGTCGCGATAGGGCCGCAAAGCGGCCCCACAATCATGGCGTCGACGCTGATATCTTAGGGCTGCTTCGCAGCCCTTTCGCGACACAAGGCCGCCCCTACAGGTCCGTCATAAGCACCTTGTAACATTCAGGCAAAAGCTCGAAACATTATGTCGCTGGTCATCTGCCCGGGAACCTGTGCACCATGACGCGCGTGCAATCCACAACAGGGGATATCCCACTTATGCAACGTTTTCTTAGCATCGCTCTGGCGCTCTGCGTCGGCCTGACGCTGAGCCTGGACGCCAACGCCAAGCGTTTTGGCGGCGGCAAGAGCTCGGGCTCCGCGCCTATTCACCAGACCCGCCAGGCCACGCCAACCACGCCTGCCGCCGCGCCGACCGCACCTGGCCGTGCCGCTCCGGCCGCCAGCGGTGCTTCGCGCTGGTTAGGCCCTCTGGCCGGCCTCGCCGCCGGTGGCCTGCTGGCTTCCATGTTCATGGGCGACGGTTTCGAAGGCTTCCAGATCATGGACTTCCTGATCGTGGCGCTCATCGCCTTCCTGGTGTTCCGCTTCATCGCCGCGCGCCGTCGCCAGCAGCAGCCGCAAATGGCCATGCCGGGCCATGCGCCGATGCAGCGTGAAACTCACGCGCAGCCGGCCCAGCCGTCGATCTTCGGTGGTTCGGCCGCACCTGCTGCCGCAGCCGCCCCGGTGATCAACGCCCCGGCCTGGTTCAACGAGCAGAACTTCCTGGCTGCTGCCCGTAACCACTTCCAGGCGCTGCAGCAGCACTGGGACGCCAACGAGATGGACAAGATCGCCGAGTTCGTCACCCCGCAGATGCTCGAGTTCCTCAAGCGCGAGCGCGCCGAACTGGGTGATGGCTTCCAGTCCACCTACATCGACAACCTCGAGGTACAGCTGGACGGTGTTGACGACCGCGCCGACCGTACCGACGCCACCCTGACCTTCCGTGGCGTGTCGAAGAACTCGCGCTTCGACCAGGGCGAAGTGTTCAGCGAAAGCTGGCACATGGTTCGCGCCCAGGGCGAAAACCAGCCTTGGCTGGTGGCCGGTATCCGTCAAAACGGCTAACCGCTGCGTGCTGCACAAAAAACCCCGGGCCTGTCCCGGGGTTTTTGCTTTTGCCAGAGTGGCCTACTAGGGTATAACGCGCAGCGTTGTCATCTAGGTCAGAGGAAGTGAACCGTGGAAGAAGTGATCGAACAACTCCGTGAAGCCAACGAGCCAGTGCCGGTGCCCCTTGAGCTTCCCGACGAGGACCTGCTGGTCGAAATCGAAGAAGAGCTGTTCATTAACATTCCTTTCGTGTTCAAGGAGTTCCTGCTGACCGTCAGTGACGTGGTGTATGGCTCACTGGAGCCGGTGACCGTTACCGACCCACAGTCACATACCTACCTGCCCGACGTCGCCGCCAACGCCTGGGATGCCGGCGTGCCACGTGACCTGATTCCACTGTGCCAGGACGGCGACAACTACTACTGCGTCGAAGAGGATGGCACCGTGGTGCTGTGGGATGCCGAAGAGGAAATCGTCGGTGAAGACAGCTGGGAATCGGTGTGGCACTGGGCGCGGGATGTCTGGCTGGAGAGCTGATCTCTATTCCATTGCCCAGGCCCTGATTGGATTTAGCAGGGTCCTGTGGGAGCGTCGCGCTTACGAATTGAGTTCTCCGATCTGAGACAGAGAATTATGGCCTAGTGCCATCTATACAGTTAAAATCGCCAGGCTTTCTGCGCCTGGCGACATCGCTACCGCTCCATCCCCTCGGACGACGGTGAAATCTTGCGCAGGGAGCATTGCCCTCTTCAGTGCGTATTCTCGCGGCTGTTCTCCAGCGTCTCCAGCAAGGCAATCTGCATGCGCGTATGCACGCGGATAAACCAGCGCCACAGCAAGGCCACCACCACTGCAGCCACCACGGCGATCACCAGCAGCAGCTCGCTGGTCGGTAGAATGCTCGCCGACAGCGCCGACAGCAGCAGGAAAATCACCAGCAGCGACAACAACGGAATCACCTCGGCAATAACTCGTCGCACGCGCTGAGTATGCCGTCCGGCCGTTTCCGGTTTGACGCCCATCTCTGCCAGTAGCATCGACAGCGCCTTGAGCTTGCGATAGGCCGCAATCAGGAATGGTAACGACAGCAATAACGCTACCCCCCAGATCAGCGCTTTCTGTTGGCTGGTATCGCTGACCCACTCGCTGAGCCAGTTGCCGATCCGCCCGGCGAAATAGCCACCACTGAAGAAGATGGCGATCACCAGCGCCAGGTTCACCCCAACCTGCAACAGGATGCGCCGGATCATCGCCGCGAGCATGGCGCCCTCGCCCTGCGGCTGGATGCTGCGCAACCATTCGCCATACAACGACAACACCCGCGCCAGGCGGCTGGGCACCACCTTGCCCAGCTTGAGCGACAGCGGGTCGGCGGCACGGATCAGGTAGGGTGTCAGCAGCGTGGTGATTGCCGATACCGCCACAGCCACCGGGTAGAGGAAGTCGCTGGTCACCTGCAGAGTCATGCCCAGCGCGGCGATGATGAAAGAAAACTCGCCAATCTGCGAAAGCCCCATGCCCACCCGCAGCGATGTGCGCCCGTCATTGCCTGCAATGAACGCGCCCATGCCACACGACAACATCTTGCCCAACACCACCGCTAGGGTAATGACCACGATCGGCCAGGCGTAGTCGATCAACACCTGGGGGTCGATCATCAGCCCGATGGCGACGAAGAAGATGGCGCTGAACAGGTCGCGTACCGGTTCGATCAGGCTCTCGATCTTCAGCAACTGGCGCGACTCGGCCATGATCGCGCCAATCAGGAAGGCGCCAAGCACCATGCTGTACTCGAGCTTCACCACCAGCAGGCAGAAGCCGAAGCACAGGCCCAATACGGTTATCAGCAGCATCTCGTTGCTTTCGAACCTGGCCACGTAGGCCAGCAGGCGCGGCACCAGCAGGATGCCGATGACCAGCGCAACGATCATGAACAGCGACAGCTTGCCGACAGTGGAGAACACCTCGCCCGAGCTGACCGTGCCGCTGACGGCGATGCCCGATAGCAGGGCGATGATGCCGATACCGAGGATGTCCTCGACGATCAGCACGCCGAATATCAGCTGGGCGAAACGCTCGTTCTTCATCTTCAGGTCGTTGAGCGCCTTGACGATGATGGTGGTCGAGGAAATCGCCAGGATGGCGCCGAGGAACAGCGAATCCATGGTGTTCCAGCCGAACCAGCGGCCGATCTCGAAGCCGATCCAGATCATCAGCACAATTTCCAGGAACGCCGCGATGAACGCCGTGGCGCCTACCTTGAACAGCTTGCGCAGGCTGAATTCGAGCCCCAGGCAGAACATCAGGAAGATCACCCCCAGCTCGGCGAGGGTCTTGATGGTGTCTTCATCGTGGATCAGGCCGAACGGTGGGGTGTGCGGGCCGATGATGAAGCCGGCGACGATGTAGCCCAACACCACGGGCTGCTTGAGGCGGTGAAAGAGAATGGTGACCACGCCAGCAACCAGCATGATGACTGCCAGGTCCTGGATGAAGCTGATGGCATGCATGGCGTGATACTCCTTTTCTCGTCCGTTGCTGGATGCCTGGGCAGACCGCTCCTCTGCCAAGGCAACCCTGAGCGAGCAGCAAGTACTTACTGTTTTGAATGCAGGAAAAGCCCATGTTGCATGGGTGCAGTCAGGTTAACATCGCACCCCGCCGCAAAAAGGCGGTGCAATATGCAGAAACAGATCGGCTGGAAAAGCGCCGCTGATGGCATGATCGGCGTGACGATGGAGCGTCAGCCAACGTCCCGTATCAGGAAGGCAAATTCAAAAGAGGGGAACAGAAGTGTCTGCAGATAATGCCCCCCATTCGCCCGATTCAGCGCAACCTCACCGTGAGCACACTATGGAACCTGGAAACGCCCAGCTGAGCATGACCGTCCTGATGACCCCGGACATGGCCAACTTTTCTGGCAACGTACATGGCGGCACCCTGCTCAAGTACCTCGACGAAGTGGCCTATGCGTGCGCCAGCCGCTATGCCGGCAGCTATGTAGTCACCCTGTCGGTCGACCAGGTGATCTTCCGTGAGCCGGTGCACGTGGGTGAACTTGTGACCTTCCTGGCGTCGGTCAACTACACCGGCAACACCTCGATGGAGGTGGGCATCAAGGTGGTGACCGAGAACATCCGCGAGCGCTCGGTGCGCCATTCCAACAGCTGCTTCTTCACCATGGTCGCGGTCGACGACAACCGTCGCCCGGTGCAGGTGCCGCCGCGCCAGCCGCAAAGCAGTGAAGAAAAGCGCCGTTTCCTGCAGGGCCAGCAGCGCCGACAGATCCGCCAGGAGCTGGAAAAGCGCTACCAGGACCTGAAAACCGACGCGATTTAAAGCGCCAGCAGCTGTGCCTCGAAGCGTACCCTTGGGTGCGCAATGCGGTCCTGGGCCCGCACCAGTTGCAGTTCATAGCTGGAGCAGGCCTGGGTTTCGAGCAGCACTTCGTGTACGGCCGCAGCGGTGAATTCGAACGCCTGCACCCAGCTGTCGCCGAGTAGGACGCGGGCCAGGAACAGGCCTGAGGTCAGGTCACCCACCCCTACCGGCTGCCGCGGGAACGCCAGCAGCGGGCGGCGCAGGTGCCAGCTTTGCTCGGCGGTCACCAGCAGCATCTCGAACTGGTCCTCGGCGCGCCCGGGGTAAGCAAGGTGCTTGACCAGCACCACCTGCGGCCCGCGCTGCAACAGGCTGCGCGCCATGTTCACGCAGTCCTCCAGCGACTGCGCTCGGCGGCCACAGAAGCTGTCCAGCTCCAGCTGGTTGGGGCACAGGATGTCGGCCCTGGTAGCCGCCTCATCGAGCAGGAACTCGCTCACTTCCGCTGGCACGATACAGCCCTTCTCAGGGTGCCCCATGACCGGGTCGCAAAGGTACAAAGCCTTTGGGTTGACTGCCTTGATCCGCTCGACGCCGGCCAGAATCGCCCGACCTTGTTCGGCACTGCCCAGGTAACCGGACAGCACCGCGTCGCAATGGCCCAGCTCGCCGATGTTGGAAATGCCTTCCACCAACGCAGGAATTTGCGCAGGGGCAAGCACTTCACCTGCCCACTGGCCATACTGTGTGTGATTGGAGAACTGCACGGTATTGAGCGGCCACACATTGACCCCGATACGCTGCATGGGAAACACCGCGGCGCTGTTGCCGGCGTGGCCGAACACCACGTGGGACTGGATGGCGAGCAGGTGCGGAGTACGTTTCATGCGGGAGGTTTCCAAAGCTGTTTCAGGGATTGTGCGCGACGCAGTATGAACTCGATTGCCACCTGTACGACAGGCCAGGGACGCAGTTAAGCTGGATCGACCTGTTTGGAGCATATGCAAATGTTGACCCTGGAAAACCTCTTCGTCCTGATGCTGGTCGCCACGGCAGGCGCCTGGTTGTGGCACAACCACGGGTTGCGCGAGAAAGCCCTGGAACGGGTCAAACAGCATTGCGCCAAGCTCGACCTCGAACTGCTCGACGACGCGGTCGCACTCAAGCGTATCGCCTTTGTCCGTGACGCCAACGGCCGCAAGCGCCTGGCGCGCGTCTACGCCTTCGAGTTCACCGTCACGGGCGAGCAGCGCCACCCCGGTACCGTGACCCAGTTCGGCGCCCACAGCGTGCAGATTGAACTGGCGCCCTACCCGTTCGAGATCAAGACCCCACCGCGCACCGACAATGTCATCGAGATGCAGCAGTGGCGCCAGGAGCACAACCGCTGGCGCAACTGATCAGTTGACACGACATTCGCTCAACCCGGCCTGCAGCGCGGATTGCGATTGCGGCTGGTCGAAAATCAGCTCGATACGCGTATCCCTGCGCCAGTCGCTGGGCTGCCAGGCGGGCATGTCCCCATTCAGGCCATTGAATGATTGCCAACCCTCCACGCTGTGGATAACCCCTTTCGCGCGCCGCCACGGCCAAGCCCGCAAGAACGCCTGCAGCCGCTGTGGATAAAACTGCTGGCCAGGGTGCCAGCGCCAGCCGATGCTCCAACCCCCCTCTCCCTGCTGTGCAAGACAGATCGGCTGCCCGGGGTCTGCCCATAGCGCTGCCGGTGGATTTACAAGATTGTCGACAATACTGTTATCCACAAGCGAGCTGTCGACAATGCCATGGGGTACAGCCGGAAGGTCCGACAAGGGCAGCCAACCTTGGACGGTCCAGAATATTTTCTTTTCATTAAATTTCTTATTTATCAACAACTTAGTGTTTTCATCCACAGCCTCTGATTTGTTCAAGACAACGCTCTCAGCAGCATCGAACGCCTGCTGTTGAGCCTCCGGAAGCTGTTCGTTCCGGACCATCGACTGCGCGTCGACGACCATCAGCAATGGCTGTATTGTCAGCACTCCAGTCCAATGGGCTTTTTGCAACTGAGCAAGCAACTGCAAGGGATGACCCAGTCCGGACGGCTCTATGAACAGCCGGTCAGGGCGGGATTTGCGCAGCAGTCGGCCCAGGCCCACCTGGAACGGCATGCCATTGACGCAGCACAGGCAGCCACCTGCGACCTCGCCGATGGCGATGCCGTCTTCGTCACGGCTGAGCAAGGCCGCATCCAGGCCTACCAGGCCGAATTCGTTGATCAATACCGCCCAGCGCTCATTGGCCGGGCGCTGGGCCAGCAGGTTACGGATCAGGGTGGTCTTGCCGGCCCCCAGCGGGCCGGCAATCACGTGGGTGGGAATGTTCTGCAGCATGGGGAGGCTTCGGGCGATGGCGATGCCTCACTATGCGCCGTCAGGCCAGCCAGTCAAGGCTGAGCAGCAGGCGCCCCTGCTGCCCCGATGGCGACCGATGCACCAGACCCGCGCCTCCGTTGCCCTGCCACTTTTCACCTTTGAGCACCGCCACATCGCCAGCTTGCAAGTACTGAACGTTATCCACAGGAAGTATTGCTGTGTGTAAGTTGCCACGAGGGCTCGCGTCCTCTTTCAACCACTCGCTACCTGGACCTGCGTAGGTAGTGAGCAGACGCAGCGGTACGTTATCCACATGGAAGCGCGGGCACATAGGGCCGGTCAGTACCCGCAGGCGCAAACCAACCCGCTGCGCACCCACCAGGCAGGTATAGGCCGCCACCAGCCAGGCCACATCTGCCACGAATGCCTCATAGCCGTGCAAGTCGGCCGCTTCGCGCAAGAGTTCGGTGAATACCGGCATGTGCCGCTCGTCCACATCGATGACGCGCTGGTCTGCCAAGGGCTGGCCGAGGCTAACCACCAGCGCGGCAAAGTCCTCCAGTTGCGGCGGCAAACGTCGGCGCCATACCGCCAGGTTTACGCCATCCTGCAGCACATCGGTCAGCACCTGCGGTGTCTCGCCAAATACCTGGAAAATATCCACAGGCTTGCGTGCAGGGTTCATGCTGCGGCCTCCTCATGCCATGAACCGAACGGATCGGGCAGGCGCAACCAGCCCATGTGCCCCAATTCCATTTCCTGATCGGTCAAAAGGCATGCATCGAGTGCTGTGGATAATTTTTCGAAGTCGATATTCTGCCCGATGAACACCAGTTCCTGGCGGCAGTCACCGCTCTCGGCAACCCAGTTCTTCAAGATCGCGGCAGTGTTATCCACATCCTGTGGCCACTGCTCGCGCGGCACGAAACGCCACCAGCGGCCCGCCAAGCCATGGCGCATCATGCCGCCTGCCTGCGACCAGCTTCCAGCTTCCTGGTATTTGCTGGCCAGCCAGAAAAAACCTTTCGAACGCAGCAGGCGGCCATTGCTCCAGGGCTTGTGGATAAAGTCGAAAAAGCGCTGTGGATGAAAGGGGCGCCGGGCCTGCCAGGTGGTGGCGGCAATGCCATACTCTTCGGTTTCCGGCACATGCTCGCCGCGCAACTCTTGCAGCCAGCCCGGTGCCTGGGCGGCCTGGTCGAAGTCGAACAGGCCGGTGTCGAGGATGCGGTCCAGCGGTACCTGGCCCATGACCATGGGCACGATCTGCGCCCGAGCATTGAGGCTGCGCAGAATGGCCATGAGCTCTTCGCGCTCGTGCTGGCTGATCAGGTCGATCTTGCTCAGCAACAGTACATCGGCGAACTCGATCTGCTCGATCAGCAAGTCACTGATTGAGCGCTCGTCTTCCTCACCCAGGGTTTCGCCACGGCTGGCCAGGCTGTCTGCTGCCTGGTAATCACGCAGGAAGTTCAGGCCATCGACCACAGTGACCATGGTGTCCAGGCGCGCCATGTCGGACAGGCTACGGCCCTGTTCGTCGCGGAAGGTGAAGGTCTCGGCCACAGGCAGTGGCTCCGAGATCCCCGTGGACTCGATCAGCAAATAATCGAAACGCCCTTCTTCAGCCAGCCGCGCCACTTCCTCGAGCAGGTCTTCACGCAGCGTGCAGCAGATGCAGCCATTGCTCATTTCCACCAACTTCTCCTCGGCACGGTTGAGGCTTACGTTGCGCTGCACCTCGCTCGCATCGATGTTGATTTCGCTCATGTCATTGACGATGACCGCGACTCGCAGGTTGTCGCGGTTACGCAGCACATGGTTGAGCAAGGTGCTCTTGCCGGCGCCAAGGAAGCCGGATAGCACGGTGACAGGGAGACGGTTGGACATGGCGAAACCTCTTCAGGCGAGCGCATTCGAAACGATGCATTGCACAATGTTATAAAGTAACAATACAATTTCGCCAAGCCGTTCGTGACGAATGAGTGCCCACCGGGAGGAAAAGTGAACCCGCCACGTGCCAGGGTGCCCCTCCCGGCATTGCAGCTTGATCGGTGGTGGCCGCTGATCTCCCTTTTGTTTGGAATAGTAGATGACTCAGCTCAAGCTCCCCGACATAGCCGCACAAACCCATGAATACGCCTTACCTTTGAACTGGGTGGGTATGTGCGGGATCGCCCAACCTGTGCAGTTCGAGGGGCGCACAGCAGCTGCCACGGTCGATGCCGGCGTTAGCCTGGTAGACGGCAGCTCACGCGGTATCCATATGTCACGGCTTTATCTCGCCCTGGAGTCGTTGGAGCATCAGCCCCTGACGCCGCTCACCATCCACCAGCTGCTGACTGACTTCCTCAGCAGCCATGAAGGCCTTTCTTCCTCAGCCTATTTGCGTCTGCGCTTCGAGCATCTGCTAAAAAGGCCTGCATTGATCAGCCCGCTGCAGGGTTGGAAAAGCTATGCCGTCACAGTCGATGCAAGGATCGAAAATGAAATGTTCCACGTGGAACTATCCGTTTCTGTCCCTTACTCCTCGACCTGCCCATGCTCGGCTGCACTTGCACGGCAACTGATTCAGCAGCAGTTCCAGGCGCATTTCAGTGCAGAGCAGGTCGACAAATCTGCAGTGCTGCAGTGGCTTGGCAGCGCCGAAGGCATCGTAGCGACGCCCCATAGCCAACGTAGTAGCGCGCAAATCCAGGTAAGGCTGCGCAGCAATCAGCAGGTTCTGCCAATCACCGAGTTGATCGACCGCATAGAAGCAAGCCTGGGGACAGCGGTGCAGACCGCAGTTAAGCGCGCAGACGAACAAGCCTTTGCCTTGGCCAACGGCCAGAATCTGATGTTCTGCGAAGACGCCGCACGACGCCTGCACAAGGCGCTACGGCAAATGGAATGGAGCACGGCCTTCAAGCTACGCGTGGAACATGCAGAAAGCCTGCATGCCCACGATGCTGTCGCGACCAGCCAGTGGCAATGGGATGTCAGCTGCGCGGCTTGACCGAGCCGCAGTCATTACCCAACCACACGGCACGGGTGTTCATGCTGCCTTGCTGCTGTACACCCGAAGCGTTGAATGTACCGTTGACCTGGGTGGTGAATTCCCGGTCACTGAGGAAAGTCGCCTGGCCACTGCCCTGCGCTTTGGGGCAGCTGAACTGGAACTTCCATACATTGCCGGTGCGGTCGGTTATCTTTTGTGTACAACCTGACTTCGGGTCCTGCAGGGGGATATCGTTGGTTGCCACCTGTTCTGGCGTCAGGCACGAGCGCACCCCCTTACCCCCAACAGTCACTCCCTGCTTGGCCAGCACCCCTTCCATCATCGCGCGCTGCTCTGGCGGCAGGTTCTTCAACTGGCCGAGCATGAACTCCATATCGGGTAACGGCTTGCCATCGACCTGCATGTTGCTGGTGGTCAGCTCCCACAAACCTGGCTGTAGCATCTGAGCATGCACCAGCGGGCTGCTCACACCTAGGGCCAACGCCAACAGTGGCAGATGAATCTTCATGGACGAACGCTCCTGGAAAAAGCCGGCCAAGCGGGCCGGTCTGTGCCTTAGACGCCAAATCCACCTGCAGGTTGCAAGGCGGACCGGGAACGTGTTCTGTTACTCAAGTGTACTCGGCAAGCAGGATGCATATGGACTACCACAGCCCCTACTTCTTCGGTTACCTACTCGGCCTGGTTCATTTGCTGGGTATTGTCGCCGCATTACACGCACTGTTCACCGTGCGCACTGCCCAGGGCGCAATCGCCTGGGCCATGCCGTTGTTCTTCATCCCCTACCTCACCCTGATCCCTTACCTGATCTTCGGTGCGCGCTCGTTCTATGCCTACATCAAGGCTCGGCGCCAGGCCAACCAGGAAATGCATGTGGCCATGGCCAACCTCAACTGGCGGCCTTGGGTAGAAGAAGCCCTTACCGCCCGCGAGTCGGAAAGCTATGCGGCCTTGCGCGCCATGCCCAAACTCGGGCGGATGCCCTGCCTTGCCAATAACGAGGTGAAGCTGCTGATCGATGGCAAGGCAACATTCGATGCAATATTTGCCGCCATCGAAAAAGCCCGCGACGTGGTGTTGGTGCAGTTCTTCATCATCCATGACGACAACCTTGGCAAAGCATTGCAGCAACTGCTGCTGCGCAAAGCCGCCGAGGGGGTGCGGGTGTTCGTGCTGTATGACCGTGTCGGCAGCCATGCCTTGCCGGCAAGCTACAGCCAGTTGATGCGCGACGGTGGTGTACAGATTCATGCCTTCGCAACCCGTCGGGGCTGGTTCAACCGCTTCCAGGTTAATTTCCGTAACCACCGCAAAATCGTGGTGGTGGATGGCTTGCTCGGTTTCATCGGCGGGCACAACGTGGGCGATGAGTACCTCGGTGGCCACCCGCAGCTTTCACCTTGGCGCGACACCCACGTGCAGATCAGCGGGCCGGTGCTAGCCTGCCTGCAGGAGTCGTTCGCCGAGGACTGGTACTGGGCCACGCGCCAACTACCGCCGCTGATTCTGCCGGACGCCTACCCTGACAACGGCGTGCTGTGCCAAGCCTTGGCCAGCGGCCCGGCCGATCCACAGGAAACCTGCTCGCTGTTCTTCCTTGAGGCGATCCATTCAGCCACCCGGCGCGTGTGGATCACCAGCCCGTACTTCATCCCCGACGAGGCGGTGTTCGCCGCGTTGCGTTTGGCGGTACTGCGTGGGGTCGATGTGCGAGTGCTGATTCCGTCACGCCCAGACCATCGCATCGTCTATGCCGCCTCCAGCCTTTTCGCCTTCGAAGCGGTACGTGCGGGTGTACGCATGTTCCGCTACCAACCGGGTTTCCTGCATCAGAAGGTGGTGCTGGTGGATGACGATGTCAGCGCTATAGGCAGTGCCAACCTGGACAACCGCTCGTTCCGCCTGAACTTCGAAATCACCCTGTTGACAGTCGATCGCGGCTTCGCTGACCAGGTCGAGAACATGCTGAACAATGACTTTGAACAGGCACGGGAAATTACTGCGGAGGACAGCCGCGATACTCATCGGCTGCAGCAACTGGGGATGCGGATTGCTCGGCTGATTTCGCCGATTCTCTGATGCGCCTGCGCCCGTTGCAGGGTATCGCGGACCTTGTGGGAGCGGGTTTACCCGCGAAGACGTCAGTGGCTGTACCGACGCATTCGCGGGTAAACCCGCTCCACAGGGTATGGTGTCGCGCTTGCGTGCTTTGTTGCAATTCAGCGATACAGGTCTTCACGCGTCCAAGGCAGGTCATGGTGCCCATCGGCGTACGGCTTCACGGCCAGGATCTGATGCAGGTTGATCCAGCCCTTCTGGAAGGCATAGGCACACCCGGCCAGGTACAGGCGCCAGATGCGCAAGGTCTTCTCGGGCACCAGCGCCGCCGCCTTGTGCAGCTGGTTCTCCAGGTTCTCGCTCCAGTGGTGCAAGGTCTTGGCGTAGTGCAAACGCAGGCTCTCCACGTCTACTACCTCCAATCCCGCTTCACAGATGCTGGCACTGATCATCGACAGGTGCGGCAGCTCGCCATGGGGGAACACGTAGCGATCGATGAACTCGCCAGCGCCACGCCCGACCGGGCGACCATCCACATGCTTGGCGGTAATACCGTGATTCATCACCAGGCCCCCTTCCCTCACGGCACCGAACAGCTTCTGGCTATACAGCGCCAAGTTGGCATGCCCGACATGCTCGAACATGCCAACGCTGACAACCTTGTCGAAGCGGCCGTCCTGAGGCAGGTCGCGGTAGTCGAGAATCTGCAGGTCGACCTTGTCGGCCAACCCCTCTGCCTTCACCCGCTCGCGACCGAGCTTGAGCTGCTCCTTGCTCAAGGTGATACCAAACACCTTGGCGCCATATTCGCGAGCAGCGAAACGCGCCAGCCCACCCCAGCCGCAGCCAACGTCGAGCAGGTAATCACCCGCTTCCAGGCGTAGCTTGCGGCACAGATGATCGAATTTGTCCTGCTGTGCCTGATCCAGCGTGTTGTCCGGCTCACGGAAGTAGGCGCACGAGTAGGCCATGTCCTGATCCAGCCATAGCTGGTAGAACGCGTTTGAAACATCGTAATGGTAGGAAATCGCTTCGGCGTCGGTGCTCTTGTCGTGGGCCTGACGCTGCGGTGGGGTGTCGTCTTCGTCGGTCATTAGCGCTTCGCTCAGCTCATCGCATACGCGGATGGCTTCACCAATATCGCCTTCAAGCTCCAGCTTGCCTTCGACGAATGCCGTGCCCAGTTGGTCCATGCTCGGGTGGCTCAACTGGCTGATCAGCTGTGGCTCCTTGACCAGGATAGTGACCTGCGGGCTAGGCCCCAGATCGAACTGGTTACCGTCCCACAGTTTCAGCCGCAGCGGCAGATGCAGGCTCTGCAGTGCCGGTGGAAGTTGCGCAAGCATGAACGACCCTCCTGTCCGTATTTGGCCACGACGCCTGATATTTCGAACGTCGCCGGATCAGAGTAGTTCATTCGTGGGATGTTTCCTCTAAACGAGACCATGGTCTAGAACCAACTAGTCTTATGCACACCGCGGATTGTATACAATTCTTGCATCTCAGCTTAACCTTGTGCCCCTCTTGCGCTTCTTCATCCTGGAGTTGAACCCATGAAATCCTATGACGTGGTGATCATCGGCGGTGGCCCTGGCGGCTACAACGCAGCCATCCGCGCCGGCCAACTGGGCCTGAGCGTAGCCTGCGTGGAAGGCCGCTCGACCTTGGGCGGCACCTGCCTGAACGTGGGCTGCATGCCCTCCAAGGCACTGTTGCATGCTTCCGAGCTGTACGAAGCTGCCAGTGGTGACGAGTTCGCCCACCTCGGTATCGAAGTCAAACCTACCCTCAACCTCGCCCAGATGATGAAACAGAAGGACGAGAGCGTGACCGGCCTGACCAAGGGCATCGAGTACCTGTTCCGCAAGAACAAAGTCGACTGGATCAAGGGCTGGGGTCGCCTGGATGGCGTCGGCAAGGTCGTGGTCAAGGCTGAGGATGGCAGCGAAACCGCACTGCGGGCCAAAGATATCGTCATTGCCACCGGCTCCGAACCTACGGCCCTGCCGGGCGTGACCATCGACAACCAGCGCATCATCGACTCGACCGGCGCGCTGTCGCTGCCACAGGTGCCCAAACATTTGGTCGTCATCGGAGCTGGCGTGATCGGCCTCGAGTTGGGTTCGGTATGGCGCCGCCTGGGCAGCCAGGTCACGGTCATCGAATACCTCGACCGCATCTGTCCGGGCACCGACGAAGAAACCGCCAAGACCCTGCAGAAGGCCTTGGCCAAACAAGGCATGGTGTTCAAGCTGGGTAGCAAGGTGACCCAGGCGAACGCCAGCGCCGATGGCGTGAACCTGACCCTAGAGCCAGCAGCTGGTGGCACCGCAGAAACGCTGCAGGCTGACTATTTACTGGTCGCCATCGGTCGCCGCCCCTATACCAAAGGGCTGAACCTGGAAAGCGTGGGCCTGGAAACCGACAAGCGCGGCATGCTCGGCAATGACCACCACCGCACTTCCGTGCCGGGTATCTGGGTGATTGGCGACGTCACCTCCGGCCCGATGCTGGCGCACAAAGCCGAAGACGAAGCGGTGGCCTGCATCGAACGCATCGCCGGCAAGCCCCACGAGGTCAACTACAACCTTATCCCTGGCGTGATCTACACCCGCCCCGAGTTGGCCACCGTGGGCAAGACCGAAGAGCAGCTCAAGGCCGAAGGGCGTGCCTATAAAGTCGGCAAGTTCCCGTTCACGGCCAACAGCCGGGCCAAGATCAACCACGAGACCGAAGGCTTCGCCAAGGTCATCGCCGATGCCGAGACCGACGAAGTGCTGGGTGTGCACCTGGTAGGCCCAAGTGTCAGCGAGATGATTGGTGAGTTCTGCGTGGCCATGGAGTTCTCGGCCTCGGCGGAAGACATCGCCCTCACCTGCCACCCCCACCCGACCCGCTCCGAGGCCTTGCGCCAGGCAGCGATGAATGTGGACGGGATGGCGATGCAGATTTGATGTGAGATAGCCGGGGGCTGCTTTGCAGCCCATCGCGACACAAGGCCGCTCCTACAGGAGAACGCAATTTCCTGTAGGAGCGGCCTTGTGTCGCGATGGGCTGCTGATTTTTGAGAATTAAAACTGTCGCAGCGGGGGCATAAAATCCGCGGTCTGCAGCCCCGGCTTGAGGAAACTCAAAACTGTCGCAGCTGCCCCAAATGCCATTTATGACCGACTCTTCAGAGAATTAAAACTGTCGCAGCCACAAACGACGCGGCGTGCGGGTGCTTCCAGACCTCGCAGCGGGAAAGCCGCCAGTTGATGGGCGGGTCCTAGACGGCTGGGGTGCAACCAATAGCCAGGTGTGCAGCATCCTACATATATCGTTGCTTTCCATCAGCGTACTTTGAAAAACTCAGGCGCTGCCATACGACTCGACAAGGATCAACAGCAGCGAGTCAGCTTGGTGCTTAACATTCATGCCCGCTCAGCGTAACAGCGGACTTAGCTATCTCACGGGCAGATGTCTACTGGACCCGATTATCGTGAGGGACTTGGTACCCCGCGTCATTGCGACGTACAGGTCTTTCGCATCAAGAGAATCCGCGTCCAGGATGACCGCATGGTCGAACTCCAGCCCCTTAACCAGCAGGGTGGTTCCGATAAGTTTTTTGTGCCGCACAGGACGACCCGAATGCCGCATGTCACGTTGATAGATCTTCCCCGCCTCAATAAGCGTCATCCCTTGGCTTTCACCATGCAGCTTCAGAATTTGAAGCAGCCGGTTTAAAAGATCGCGCCGGTAGGCTCCTGTGTCAGGATTGGCCTTCAGCTCCAGGAAAAAACTCATCAGATGCGAGCTGGTGGAATCTTCCAGGTAAGCATTCGCTGCCGCTAAGAGGGCTGGATGCTTAGTGGTTTTCCGCAAGCCTGTAACCTCGCCACGTTTAGTGCCGGCCGTCAGCACATCACCTACTCCAGTGAAACACTTCTTCGCAAACTCAACTGCCAAGAGAAAGCCTTTCTGAGTGGTTTTCGCCCCATGCAGCTGCTTGAGAAACGAGTGAAGACCTTTACCCTCGATTTCTTCTATTGAAGAAAATTTTCCAGCCATCCGCCGGGCCAGCGAGTGTGTCTTGTTCTTCGATTGCTGGTCCCCACCGTGCAACGCGATAACGCTTTCGTTGTGACCCAGCAATCCATAGAGCGATGAAAATTGCTTGGCCTCCAACAATTCGGGATCGGTCCGATGTCGGACTACACAAGGTGGCCGATTGCCTAGCAAATCAATCTTTTGTCCGCCCTGGATCCTGTTGCGTACGTCTTTGAGCCAATCGCCAAGCTGCGGATTGTCAGCCCAGCGCCAAGGGATATTCAGCTCACCCAAACATTCGAAGGTGGGGTAAATACTCGCCTCCCAGTCCACGGGCTTGGAGCCGTCGAAATCAAAAATGGCCTGCATCGGATCACCGAGCACTCGGCAGGGCAGAAATTCAGCCAAGGCGCAAACAAGTGAGTGCTGAAGGTCTGAGCAATCCTGGTACTCGTCGACATAAACACCTGCGTAGGTGCTAGCGACGGTACGGCGAATGAACGACTTACCCAGGAGGGCGGAGCAACTCACGTATAGCTGATTCCACTGCTCATCAGTCGGGTTATCTGTAACCCACCCCGAGGTCTTCGGGTACGCCAAGCACAAACGCAGTGACCAGCTCGCGATCGTGTCAACCTGGTACATAGAGGACGGCACGCCCAACGCAGTCATTTTCGTTTTGATCGAGTTCACGCCTGCAAAGGTGTGAGTCAAGACGAGTTGTCTACCGGTAGATGCACGCACTGCCAACGCAATGAGCTGCGTCTTCCCGTAGCCAGCAGGGGCAATGACATACCCTTTGCCAACACAACCGTTCAGCTTGATGGCCAACTCTTCAGACATGCTCGATCCACGCCCACAGTTGATTGAGCTGGATGGCAAGGTTCGTCTTCGCGAATGCCTCATCCTTGAAGGCAGGCCTGATGGCCTTGAACCAGAGATCACCGCGAGTGATGTCCTTGAACCAGTTAGATTTCTTGGCCGTATCGCCAATCGCCCTCCTCAATTCAGGGCTGTCTTTCCAGGTGCCGAGATCGCTGTCGAGCGCACTGCCAAATTTGGACACGACTTGGTCACGAACGGAGTAACCGAAGCTGTCTCGCGCAAGCTGGACGCTCACAACAACATCACCCCACGGCAAATCGCGGAAGGCCCGTTGTTCTAGCGAGAGCTTGTCGCTCCACATGAAAACCGGAATTTCCAACGCAGTAAGTTCATCTGCATCAGCCTGGGAAAACTGGTCGTCAGCGTCAGCATCGGCAAATGCGGCAACGTGGTAGTGAAGTGCGTTGAAGGCCTTGGCAAATGCCTTCACTTTCGAACCTCCGCCTACGTCCAGCAACGCCACACCATGGAAGGACAGCGGATCCTTTGAGCTGTCGACCTGATAGTCATCAAACCCTCGGAGGAAGCCGACCTCTGTCGCGCCTTCACATACGACCACCTTTTTAGCCAGGAAAGCATCGGAGCTTGAGCGCACCTTCCCTTGCAACCCATGCTCTTCAAGACCTTTACCCGCTACGGGGGTGACCTGTACCACCCCATCTGCACGATGAACAACGTAAAGCTCCTCCACGGTCAACTCGCGGAGAACCGTCGGTGAGTGGGTCGTCAGGAAATACTGGCCTTGGTCATCCTCTCTGATGTGTTTGATCAGCCGAGTGATCCTGTGAGGCTCCAAACCAAACTCCACTTCGTCGAAAAGAGTGATGTGGCCTTCCTCAAGCCCGACTTTCTGGATCCCGCACAACAGCATGCGCCTAGATCCAAGCCCCAACTGCCGCAGCGGAATATCGCCGTCATGCAAAACTAGCCCGCCCACCCTCAGATTGATGGAGTTCAGATCCAGGTGCGCCTTGTATGCGTCGGTAACCGGTACCCCTAGGAGCTTGGCAATCTGTTGCGACTTCAATGCTGCAGCATCGAAATTAGTCAACATCTCTGTCCGGTTAGCATCCAGTGACGATCGAGCATTTCTGGAAGCATCTGCCAACAGTTCGTTCAGGCTCTGTGTTTCAGTCAACTTCGACAAGGCTGTACCGGTGGCCCAGGAAAGTTGCCGCTCGCTGAAAGCTCCGATCAAGCCCACACTGACCTTGTTACGGTCAGCCTGCTTGAACTGAACACCTTCCGGGGTTCGATCGCAGGTCACGACCCATTGAGGCTCAAGGTCCTTCCCAACGGTGAGCCTGACGGTGAGGACGCTTTCCAGGTGATCGTCAGGCTCATCGATGATCGTGAGCGTATCTTTGTCCCACCCTCTCAGGTACTGGCCGTACTTCTTGAACGAGCAGAAATCATCGACCAGGTCGCCAATTGTCGCCTCGATGACGATGGGCTCCTCGATGTTGCCCCTATGGAAGTCAGAGTCGTTGAGCGAAAGGTTCCACTGGGGGTAGAACACATAGCGTATCGCATCCAGAATCGTCGACTTAGCCGAATCACCTTTGCCGATCAGGCAGAAGGTGTGCCCCATCGGTAGATTCCACTCCAGCTGGCTGATACCTCGAAAGCTCTTGATGCTCAGTCTTCGAATCTTCACTGACCAACGTCTCCTTGAACCTCACCTATAGAAGCAGGGCCGGCCATCTGTGCTGCGCTGATGCTTAGCTTCCCCGCCACGGTCGATCATGACCGTCAACTCCGAGCACCCGAAACAACTCGACCTAGCCACTACCTTGATGGCCACCAAGATAAGCACGAAACTAGAAAAGCAGCCACTGGAAGGGGGCCGATTCTGAAGGGGAAAAAACCAATTACGCTGAAAGGCATGTCGCTGGTCTTCGGCCAATCTCCAACAGTCCTGTGGAGCAAGTTGGGTGGGATACGCCGGGCTGAGAAGGAAGTCAAACTGATACAGCTCGGAGCAATCGAGTAATACCACCCCCTAACTCGGGTTACCTGCATTCCGTGCCCCCTTGTGATCTAACGCCCTAAGATTCACATGTGTCCCCGTAGCGCCAGCAACCCACGTCGTACCAGCGTTTCGCACCGCAACCACGATCTACCTTTTCAGCGGATTGCTTGAAAGCGCGCGGGATCTTCTGGACGAAGGCCGTCACTACCCAGATCAAACCTCCAGTAGCCCACGTCATGCCAGGCATCGAGCTTGAACCCGACCTGGGGAAATGTCCCGATATGCTGGAAACCCAGTCGCTCGTGCAGCCCAACACTTCCTTCATTGGGCAGCGCAATACCGGCATACGCTGAGCGATATCCCAGACGCTTCAGAACTGGCAGCAGCACGTCATAGAGCTGCCGACCACCCCCCCTGCGGCGCTGGCCCTCGGCGACATACACCGTCACATCCACCGCCCAGCGATACGCTGCGCGCGCCCGGTGCTGACTGGCGTAGGCATAGCCGACTACCCGTTTCTCCTGCACCGCCACCAGATACGGGTAGGTTTGCAGCGTCGTGGTGATCCGCTCCTGCATCTGCTCCATGCTCGGCACTGCCTCTTCGAATGAAATGGCCGTGTTGAGCACGATGGGCGCGTAGATAGCCTGGATCTCTTCTGCATCCTCTGGTCTAGCGACACGAATCTCGATCCCGCTACGCATCCGGCTGCTCCAAGTTGTTCAGGTATTCGACTACTTCGTTGACGGTGCTGCGCGCGGTACGGGTGACGCCGATCAGCGTCGCCGAGGCCAGGCCGGTCCAGTCGCCATATCCGACCAGCCAGAGGCGCGGCTCGCGAATAGAGCGCGACCCGTCAACCTCGACCTTACCGCTGTCATCCAGCACGTCCAAGTCCCGCAAGTGATCCAGAGCCGGCCGGAAACCGGTACACCAGATCACCGCATCGACCTGGGTTTTCTCACCATTGGGCCAGACGACCCCGTCAGGCGTGAATGAGACAAAAGGCCTTACAGACCGCAGGGCTCCTCGCTCGCGGGCCCGGACCACCGGGGGCACCATGACTATATCGCCAAGCCCGCCGACCGGTGCGTTGATAACACGGCCCTCCTGTTGAGCCTTGAGGCGCTCGGTAGCCCGTTCGAACAGCACCCGGCCATCGACGTCATCAGGCAGAAACGCCGGCTCCTCCGAGGTTACCCACGTTGCGTCGGCGACCTCGGACAGCTCCGCATAGATTTGCGCCCCCGAGTTGCCACCACCAACGACCAGCACGCGCTTTCCTTGGAAAGCCTCCGGTGACTGGTAATGGGCGGAGTGAATCTGCTGTCCCTGGAACAGCTCTATCTCCGGATAGGCCGGAACATAGGGGTTGCTCCAGGTCCCCGTTGCGCTGATGACGGCACGAGCTTCCCAGTCGCGGTCCTTCGAGCGTACACGAAGCCCACGCCCGGTCCGCTCCACAGCCGCGACGCTAACGGGTCGAACGATAGGGAACCCGTATCGCGCCTCGTACTGCTCCAGATAGCTGACCACGTGATCCCTATTTGGATTACCTTCGGCGACTGGTGGCATCGGCCAGCCCGCAATCGAACTCCATGCGGAGGGAGAGAACAGCGTCAGCGAGTCCCAGCCATGGCGCCATGCCCCACCCGCGGCCTCTTCGGCGTCGAGCAGCAGGAATGACAACTTGGCCCGCTTGAGGAAATAGGCCACCGTAAGCGCGGACTGCCCGCCGCCAATCACGATGACATCGAGTAGTTCGCCGTCGGTGGCCATGGTCTCTCCTGTCTGGCTGGAGCGCTCAGTCTTCGCCGAATTGGTTGATGTAGTTGATGTGCGCAGGCTTCTGAATCGCGCGTGGGCGCAGTTCCTGCACCCATGCGATCGCCTCGCGGCGCGGCATTCCGGTTTCGATCAGCAGACGGGCAGCGAACAGCCCGGTGCGGCCGGAGCCGCCCTTGCAGTGGATGGCCAGGGCCTTGTTGGATGCGAGCAAAGCGTCCAACTCGTGGCGGATCTCTCCCAGCCCGGCCTCGAAGTTTTTATCCGGGGCCTGATCATCCTCGATCGGCAGCTGGTACCACTCCAACCCATGCTGCTTGGCCGCGATGCCAAGCTCGCCGACGCCGTTTTCCTGAAGCTCTGCGTCCGACATCAGCGTAACCAGCGCTACGGCACCGGCCTGCTTGAGCGTTTCCAGGCTTTCAGCGAGAGCGCTGCTCTGGGTGCCCGGACAAGGCGTAAAAATCAGTGCACTTGGAGTATGGGGCAACGATTTCAATGAGTAAGGATGCGACATGCTCATGACCTCAAATGGACCGAATATTGACTCTCTTGGATAGTTCTTCCGCCGACTCTTTGCGCTCGGAGTAGCGGTCTACCAAATAATCCTGCCGATCACGCAGCAGGAGCGTGAACTTGGTCAGTTCCTCCATTACGTCGACCAGTCGATCGTAGAAAGAAGACGGCTTCATGCGCCCAGCTTCATCGAACTCCAGGAAGGCTTTCGGCACCGACGACTGGTTCGGGATGGTAAACATACGCATCCAGCGGCCAAGCACGCGCAGTTGGTTCACCACATTAAAAGACTGCGAGCCTCCACAAACCTGCATCACGGCGAGGGTCTTGCCCTGGGTTGGGCGAACGGCGCCCATGGCCAGCGGTACCCAATCGATCTGCGCCTTGAAGACAGCACTCATTGAGCCGTGACGCTCGGGCGAGCACCACACCTGGCCCTCGGACCATTGCATCAGCTCGCGGAGTTCCAGCACCTTCTCGTGGGAGTCCGGAGCGTCATCCGGCAGCGGCAGGCCGGAAGGGTCGAAAATACGGGTTTCGGCGCCGAACTCTTCCAGCAGGCGCGCAGCTTCCTGGACCATCAAGCGGCTGAATGAGCGTTCGCGGGTCGATCCGTACAGCAGCAGGATGCGCGGTTTGTGTGTGGAAGGATCCTTAGGCGCCAGCCGCTCCAGCGACGGCAGATCAATCAGTTCTGGTTGGACATTTGGCAGGTGGTCGTTCATTTCGGTCTCCATTGATCCAGGGCCTACAGCGCGCCGATGCGGGCAAGTTCGGTTTTAAGTTCGTCCTGGCTCAGTTGCGAGAAAGGCAGCGCAATGAAGGCGCGCACGCGCTCATCGATCTTCGCAAGTGTTGTCTGGAAGGCTTCTTCGATTTCTGCCTCACTCCCGGTGACCGCCGAAGGGTCGGCCAGGCCCCAGTGGGCTTTGAGCGATGGGCCGAAGAAGATCGGGCAGGCCTCGCCGGCAGCACGGTCGCACACGGTGACAACGATGTCGGGAGGAGAGCTCTCGAAGGCATCCGAGGCCTTGCTTGAAAGACCAGCGGTGGGGATACCGGCGGCTTCCAGGGTATTCAGTGCCCGCTCATTGACCTTACCGCTTGGGAAGCTGCCCGAGCTCACAGCTTCCATACCTTCGGGGGCCAGGTGATTGAACAGCGCCTCGGACAGGATGCTGCGGCAGCTGTTGTGGGTGCACATGAACAAGACTTTCATCAGGTATCTCCGGTTCAAAAGCTCAGGCGGATGGCCAATGCGGCCAAGGTGGCAAGCAGGATCGGCAGCGTCAGGACGATGCCGGTGCGGAAGTAGTAACCCCAGGTGATGACGATGTTCTTGCGGGCCAGCACGTGCAGCCACAGCAAGGTGGCCAGGCTGCCGATGGGGGTGATTTTCGGACCGAGGTCACAGCCGATGACGTTGGCGTAGATCATGGCCTCGCGCACGATGCCGGTGGCCTCGGCGGAATGGATCGACAAGGCCCCGACCAGCACGGTGGGCATGTTGTTCATGACCGACGACAGGCCAGCGGCGAGCAGCCCCGTCCCGAGGGAGGCGCCCCAGATCCCGTAGCCGGCGAAGACATTGAGGATCTGCGTCAGGTAGTCGGTGAGGCCGGCGTTACGCAGGCCATAGACCACGAGGTACATGCCAAGCGAGAACACCACGACCTGCCAAGGCGCGTCCTTGAGCACCTTGCGGGTTGAAATCACGTGCCCACGCGCGGCGATCAGGTAGAGGATCAGCGCGCAGGCAGCAGCGATGGCGCTGATCGGAACACCCAGCGGCTCGATGGCGAAGAAGCCGACCAGCAACAGCGCAAGCACCCACCAGCCGGCAACGAACGTCGCTTTGTCGCGGATAGCGGCCTCGGGAGCCTTCAATTGGTCGAGTTCATAGGTACGCGGCAGGTCCTTGCGGAAGAACCACAGCAGCATGCCCAGGGTGGCGGCGACGCTGACCAGGTTCACCGGTACCATGACCGAGGCGTACTCGCTGAAACCGATGCCGAAGTAGTCGGCGGAGACGATGTTCACCAGGTTGGACACCACCAGCGGCAGGCTCGCGGTATCGGCGATAAAGCCTGCTGCCATGACGAATGCCAGCGTCGCCGCCGGGGAAAAGCGCAGGGCCAGCAGCATGGCGATGACGATCGGAGTCAGGATCAGTGCCGCACCGTCGTTGGCGAACAACGCCGAGACAGCGGCGCCCAGCAGGATGATGAAGGCGAACAGCTTGCGGCTGCTGCCATTGCCCCAGCGGGCCACGTGCAATGCCGCCCACTCGAAGAACCCCGCCTCATCCAGCAGCAGGCTGATGATGATGACGGCGATGAAAGTGGCGGTAGCGTTCCAGACGATCTGCCAGACCACGGGGATATCGGACAAGCTCACGACGCCCGCCAGCAGCGCCACGACGGCCCCCAGTGCGGCGCTCCAGCCCACACCCAGGCCTTTGGGCTGCCAGATGACGAGAACGATCGTCACCAGGAAAATCAAAAATGCGATCAGCATGACTACAACTCAATCAGCGAAGGGAAGTCTCAAGCACAAGCAACAGGGCTCTGCGGCCGTTCGCCCATTTCGGCAAGGCGCAATGCATCAAGGCTCAACCATTCCTGGTTGGCATCGACCACTCCCTTCAGCATCGCGTCCACCCACTGCGGCAGTTCGGGGTGCAGTCGGTAGTACACCCATTGACCCTTGCGGCGATCCATCAGGATTCCAGCCTCGCGCAACTGGGCAAGATGCCGGGAGATCTTCGGCTGGCTCAGCTCCAGCGCGTGGGTAAGTTCGCAGACACAGAGTTCGCCTTCACGGGCGATCAGCAGGGTCATCCGGGCCCGGGTGTCATCAGCCAGGCATTTGAAAACGATGGGGGGAGTCAGTGTTTCCCGCATGTGACCTCCTGGGGAATGCGTGTACGTCCAATATCTGGAAATTCGAATATATGCCTATTCAAATATGCGGTAAAGCAGATATTCACAATCGCCTCGCCTTACGGGACGTCATAAAACTGGTAAAAGCCCGCGCTCTGGGCCCTATACTGGCCTTCGATACCATTCCCAGAGTCCCCAATGAACCAGTCTGATATCTCTGTCCGATTGCTTGGTACCGACCATATCCAAGGCTTGGCTGCGCATCTGACTGCAGCGGGCTTGCCGACCCAAGACCTTTTTCAGCCCGACCGAATGTTCTATTCCTTTCACCGGGGAGAAACGGAGCTGGGATACGGGGGCATTGAAGGACGTGGCCGGACTCGTCTGATTCGCTCACTGGTTGTCGTACCGGCCCAGCGACAGTCAGGGATCGGTACCCTGCTGCTCAGAGCACTTGAGCGAATAGCGGAAGCTGACGGAGCCCAGAGCCTTCACCTGCTGACCACTACAGCACCCGACTTCTTCGAGGCTCGGGGATATGAGCACAGAGACCGATCCCAAGCCCCAAAGGCAATTTCCAATTCGGAGGAGTTCAACAGCCTCTGCCCGACGTCTGCGGTCTACATGGTGAAGGAGCTTGGCGACATGAACTCGGTGTCACCACAGGTAACTCGCCTCCACGAACGTCAGTGAGTTCGTTCTCAGGTGTCCCAGGAACGAGTCCTGCGGCCCCCGAAAGATGTCGAACCCTGTGCTGACCCGCCATGAGTCAGTGATGGCGTACTTAAGGCGGCCCCGAAGCATCCAATCATTGCGGGGTTCGGTCCACACCGCGAACAGATCGAGATCCGCCTTTGAGTCGAACAACGGCCTTGCGTAGCGGAGTGTCAGTCCATACTGGTCCCGATCAAGTTCGTTGCTGATCAGAGCCTGAGCTTCTTGCACTTGAGCCATAAGGGGATCGTTGGCGATAGTCGACACCGAGCGCAAATGACGCCAGAAGCCCTGCAACGATACGGTTTCTCGATCCCCGACGTACCACTCGGCCCCGCCGATTGCCGACGTGTAGGGCTGCCGGCGTGCTACCGTCGGGTCCGACGATTGCTCGAAGTCCACCCAGGCGATCTCTCCCCGATAGGCCATCTCGCCACGAACGATCGTGAAGTCGCTTCCAATCAGACGCATGCGGGTTGCATGCTGACCGAGGGTCACGCCAGCCGGCGTGGCACTACGCACTGCGAAGGTAGGGAACAGGTCGTGACCATCGATCACGCTGATCGACCAGTCCGCGTCCGAACCCAGTACATCGTACTTCACGGCCACCGTTGGACGAACATCCGGATCCTGCTCGCGGAAGGTTACGCCAGGCGTCTTTTCCAGCGGTACCTCATTAAAGCGGAACCGGTCGAGCACATGGACCTGCAGCTTTCCCACACCGGCAGCGCAGTCCAGATGCAGCCCCCAGTTGCCTGTACGCTGGTCCGTAGTCTCCGGGGTCAGGCGCCTGAAGTTGCTGGGCGACACCTGGTCGGTGGGGTTGATCCCATCGGCCCGGCCCCACATCACCAGCTTCTTGCCCAGCGCAGGGGCGCACAGCGTGTCACTGCTTTTCACATACAACTCGTTGACCCCAGCATCCTCCCGTCTGCCGTCCAACCGCTCGGGGGACGACAGGGCCCAGACCTCGCTGCTGAAGGCCAGGCTCTCGCTGGCTTGCCAGTCGAGTTTGAGCTTGGCGCGATTGGATGAAATCGTGTGACGGTCATCCAGCATCCTGTTCGATGACCAAACCCCTGCCGCGACTTCACCGGTGACTTCAGGCACGTCGGCGAAGGCGCCCACCGAGAAAACCAAGGGCACGACGGCGCCAGCCCACCAGCCGGGGGAAAAAGACCCGCTCATGTCCTCTCCTTAGCGCGAAGCCATGTTGTTCGCCGAGAAGAGGCTGTCGCTCAGCGCCTCACCCACCTTGAAGTTGGAGAAGGTGATGGAAGTGGTGTGACCGCTCTGGAGGTTCTTGCCCTCGGTCTTCATCGGCTGCCACTTGCCGTTGGCGGCATCCAGCAGTTGGATATCGGTGAAGGAGAACTGCTTGTACGGTGCCCCGCTGACGTCGGTCGCTTCCACATAGGTGGTCGCGAAGTTATCTTTGCGGACCCAGGTCATGCGTTTCGCGTAGCCGGAGTTGGTGCGCACGCTGTCCTCGGCGGGCAGCGACTCGATGACGTAATGCTCGACGCCGTCACGGGTCTCCTGCCTGACCAGGGTGTGCTTCCAGTCACTGACCTTGTGCCCCATCACGTCGCCGTAGCTGAAGTCGGTTCCGATGAAACTGTCCTTCTTGTTCGAAGCCACCAGACGGCGCACTCGCTTCATCGCTGGCAGGTACACCCACATCTCGTCGTCCTGGGCAGTCCGCTCCACCAGCAAGGTCGTGGTCCCGCGTATATCCGCAGGTGCCTCGAAGCGCACCAGGCGCATGGTGTCCTGCCCGTTATCCTGAAGCTTTGAGGCCATGTTGGACTTACGGATCCGCTGGCTGCCGTCCTGGGTCTGCAGCACAAACTCGGCATCGGCCTTGGAGGTGCTGAAGCGGGTGACCGCCGCGTTGCGCTCCATGATCTCTTTCGCCTCCAGTTCCGCAGACCAGCCGACCTGCGAATACGTCAGGAAGCCGATGGCTGCCAGGATGATCAGCAGTACGGCGCCACGGTCACCGGAGCGACGCTGGAAGATGAAGCCAGGTTTGAAGGCCAGGATGGCGCTCGGGATTAGGGTCAAGGTTGCAAAAACGCTCGCCAGCATCGCCAGCACGATAAAGGTAGAAAGCCACATATGAACCTTGTAGTCGTAGGAGAACATAAGGACGGCATAACCCCCGGCCACGGCAGTGGCGACGAATAGGCAGGCCTTGCCGGCGGTTTTCATCGCCATTTCCACGGCCTCGGGCAACGCCTTGCCCTGGGCCGTGTATTCGCTGATGCGGTAGATGAGGTAGATCGCGTAGTCGGCGCCGATACCAACTGCCATTGCCGAGATCAGTGAGTTGGGGATGTTCAGCGGCACGCCGAAATAGCCCATAACGCCAAACACCAGCGACAGAACCACCAGCAGCGGCGACAGCACCAGCAGGCCGGCGATCACCGAGCGGAACGCGATCACCGACACCGCGAAGATCACGCCGAGGATCTGGGCGATGTTGAGCAGCTTGCTGTGCACCATCACATCGGTGACCGCCAGGGTCTGCGCGACCTCACCGCCGAACGACACAGTGACATTGCTGGGGAAATGCTCGCTCGCGACCTGGCGCAGGTCGTTGACCAAGTGATCGATCTCGGCGTTGCTGTTGGTACGCAACATGATCGCGATCTTTGCCCGCCGGTAGTCGTAATCGACGTGGGCCGAAAAGTCCTCCGGATCACCTGACATCGAGTAGAGGAACAGGTACTGAGCAATCAGCTCGCGGTCGTCGGGAAGCGGCGTGGCTGCCCCCGTGTCACCCGACGCTGCTTCGTGCATACGCTGGAGGAAGTCATCGATAGACAGTGTCTTGCCCACGATCGGACGCTTCGCCGCATCCGCCTGCAGATAGCGGATCGCATCCAGTACGCGTGGGTCCTTCACCCCGTCCGCTTCGCCGGTATCGACCATCACATAGAGCACGTTGGTCCCACCGGTCTGGGTGTTCAGCAGGTTGTCATCACGTTGCAGGGGCAGCGAGTCCGAGAAGAAGCTCTTGCTGGAATTATCCACATGCACCAGCGGCCAGCCGGCGACCGCCACGCCGATCAGCACCACAAAACCGCCGAGAATCCAGTGCCGGCTGCGCGGTGTCACCACCAAATGAGCGATTCGGGCGCTGAGGCGATCCCAGATTCGAGGCTTGGTTTCGGTATCTATCTGCGCGGCCGATGGGGGCTTCAGTCCGGCCCGCACTGCCGGGGTAAAGGTGAACTCCAGGAGCACGGCCGCCAAGATGCCGATGCCGGTGAAGATGCCGAATGCCCGTACGGTTTCCAGCTCGAACACCACCAGCGAAAAGAAACCGAGGGCCGCCACACCGCCAGCGATCACCAGCACTGGGCCCACAGCCGCCAGCGACTGAATCGTCGCCAACCGGTTGGCCACCACAGGGTCCATCTGCTGACCGTTCACCAGCTCGATGAAGCGTTCGTAGTAGCGCTTGAGCAACTGCACCGCGTGCCCTGCCGCAACGGCAAGGATCAGGATCGGCGTCGGCGAGTTGAAGATGTCCATTGGCACCTTCATCAACCCCATGATCCCCACGCCCCAGACTACCGACAGCAGCGCCGTCACCAGCGGCAGAACAAGCCCCTGGCGAGTCCGGAACGCTTCGTAGTGCAGCAGGCCGATGACCAGTACCGCGATCGGGAACAGCCAGTTGATCCGGTCGGCGAAGACTTCAGCCTGATGCAAGAACACCGGGTTGCCACTCAGGGAGATCTCGATGCCCGGCGTATTCTCCTGGCTCAGGATCTGACGAACATCGGACAACATCGCTCCGAAGCCGTTGGGGTTTTCCTTGAGCTCCAGCATGATCGTCGCGGTGCGCCAGTCACTGGAGATCACCGTGTCCCGGTACACCGGGTTAGCGTTGATCGCCGCCTTCAGCTCCTCGATCTGCGCCGCGCTGGACGGCAACTGGTCACTCAGTAGCGGTTTAGCCTCGAAGCCGTCAGCGTTGCCGCGGATGCTCTTGGCCTGCCGCGATGACAGGCTGAGCAGCGTCTGCTTAGTGACCGACGGCGCCGCATAGAGCTTGTCGGTGATGCGCTTCACCGCCTCCAACACCTGGGGCTGCAAGGCGTCGCCCTGGGTTGGGGTCAGACCGATCACCACCAGGTACTTCGAGCCAAAGATCTTCTCGATAGTGTTGGTCGCCTTGATGTAAGGGTGGTTCTGCGGCACCACGGCAGCCGGGTTGATGATGACCTGCTGCTTGGCGGCAAAGAACGCAAAGAACGCCGACAGCGCCAGCACGATGGCGATAACCCATCGCCGATGGTCCACCACCCACGTCACGTACCGCTCCAGGGGCAGCGAGCTCTTCAGCCCGCTCGTATGAACAGAATCTACCGCTGCGGTTTTCGATATTTGCGTCATGAGTCAGGCATCAGCACGTGAAGGAAGGGTTGGGGCAACATCGCTTTCGTTCTGGGGAGCGATTTGTGCTTTGAGGAGGTGTTTCTGGACCTTCGCCGATGCGGTGTAGGGGAACGCATCCACGACGGTGCACCGGGTCGGGCACCAGCCCTTGAAGGCTTGCGCCAGCACCGCCTGTAGTTCGGCAACAACGGTATCGGGCTCTGCATCGGGAGCCGCGACCCAGGCCAGAACGCTGTGGCCGCTGCCGGGCTCGCAGATCACCAGCGCCGCATCCGCGACGCCCGGCACCTGTCTGGCCCGGTGTTCGACCAGGGCGGAACTGAGGGGAGCGCCACCGACCAGCAATGAGTCGCTCAGCCGATCGCTGACATCGAGCCGCGCATCGGCTTGAAGGGTCGCGAAGTCGCCGGTCGCCAGCCAGTCGTCCTGCTCGGCGCCGGTGGCTACCCAGTGCCCCCGCACCATAAGCTCGCCGGTACCCTCGGCCACGCATTCCGCATCGTCACCGCGCACCGCCAGCTCGATGCCGAATACCGGCTGTCCATGTCCCAAGTCCGTCGCACTGCCATCGAACCGTTCGATGGTGGCCAGCGGCGAGGTCTCTGTCATGCCCCAGGCGTGACATACCTCGACGCCCAGTCGCTCCTGAATGAAATACGCCACCTCGAACGGCAGGCGGGTTCCTCCGACAACGGTCCGGTGAAGGGTGCTGAAGCGCTGCCCGGTGGCCTGCATGTAGCGAGCAAGCGCCAGCCAGTGAGCCGATACCGCCCCCAGCACGGTGACCTGATGCTCTTCGATCCACTGGAACCATTGGGCGGGATCACGGGTTGACGGAACCAGGATCAACTCGGCGCCCACCATCGGGCACACAAACGGAGCGCCCCAGGCGCTGGCATGGAAGTTTTGCATCAGCGGCATGACCCGGTCGGCGCCGGTCAGGCCCATCGCGTCCGGCACGGCACAAGCCCAGGTGTGCAGTAGCGTCGAACGGTGTGTGTACTCGACGACTTTCGGCGTACCGGTGGTGCCGGACGAGTAGCAGACGTGGGAAAGGGTGTCCTCGGGGAACTGTGCTGGCACATAGCCGTTGGAGCCCTCGGCATCGCGATGATTCATCGCACGCACTGCACATCCCTTTAGCAGGCCCTGAAAAGCCTGAACTGCGCCAGCGGTAGCAGCGTCATGCAGCACCAGCTTCGGACGTATCTGTTGGAGGAAGAGCCCCAGGTCTTCGGAGCGATGCTGGGGGTTCAGCAGGTGGGTGACCACTCCTTGGTCGAGTGCCCCGTAGAGCCAGGCCATCTGATCGAGCGAGCTCAGGCCAAAGCTGACAAGCGCATCGCCTGGCTGGAATCCAAGGGCATGGAGTTGCGCGGCGCAATCACGAGCGGTAACGGCAAGTTCCGCATAGCTCTGGCGTTCGACAGCGCCGTCGAGAGCGATGGACGTTACTTTCACTGCGGCGTGCACCCTTGCCGCATGCTTGAGCACATCATGGACATGAAGCGGGAGGGTTTTCACTCTCGCGGTCGGGTATTGCACGGGTTTAGCAGAGATAGTGTTCATGCGGCCATGGTAGAAATCGCCGCGCTTTACCCACAATGGAACCGATGTACCATGGCGCCCTGCTACGCCAACTGTTCAGTTCAGGCGAATTGCAGATAGGCCTGGGTCAGTTCATGACGGGGCCGCTCGAAAACCTCCCGCGCCTTGCCGCACTCGATCAGCCTTCCCACGCCCTCGACCTTCCAGAACACCGCCACCTGATCGGCAACCCGGCGGGCCTGACTCAGGCTGTGGGTGACCAGGACAATGGTTCGCCGCTGGGACAGGCTTGAGATTAGCGCCTCGATCGTTTGCGTCGAGATAGGGTCGAGGGCACTGCAGGGCTCGTCCATCAAGAGCACCTCCGGCCCGAGTACCAGCGCCCTGGCGAGACACAAGCGCTGCTGTTGCCCGCCAGACAGCGCCAGAGCCGGGCCATCGAGGCGATCATGTACCTCTTCCCACAGGCCCACTTCCTTCAGCGAGGCCTCAATCCGCGCATTGATCTCGTCCCGCGCCTTGATTCCATGCTGCCGCAGCGCGAACTCGAGATTCTTGCGAATGGAGAAGGGAAACGGATTGGGCCGCTGGAACAGCATCCCGACCTGCCGGCGCAGCTGGGTCGGATCCTTCAACAGGCGCTTGCTATCCATCCAGCTGAAGCTGATCGAGCCGGATACCGAGCACTCGGGAACCAGGTCGTTGAGGCGGTTTAGGCAGTGCAGCAAGCTGGACTTACCGCAGCCGGAAGGACCGATCAGGGCCGTGACCGAGTTTCTCGGTACCCGCAGGCTTACCCCCTCGACCACCACCCGCTTGCCATAACTCACCGACAGGTCCTGAATCTCGATATGCCCTTCGGCTGCGGTATTTAGGTGCGTAACGGTGCCTGCGATGCTGGAGACTGCTCGCACCGAGGATTCGAGCGTTGCCGCCCCAGTCTTGTTGGTCATCGTCAATAACTCCCTGTCGTTGTGCCAGTCATGCGCCGCTGCATCCACCGGGTCAGGGCATGCACTGCGAAACTGAGCAGTGCCAGGAGCAGAAGAAGCGCGAGGGCCGATCCATAGGCGTTCGGCGTGCCGCCGGGTACGTTGGTGGCCAGATCATAGATGTGCACCGAGACGCTTCGCCCCGAGTCGAGCAATGATTGCGGCATCCGGTCCGAGTAACCGCTGGTGAACAGCAATACCGCCGTTTCGGCCAGAGCCCTGGTCAACGCCAGCACGATCCCGGCGCAAATGCCCGGTAGCGCCACCGGCACCATCACCCGCAACAGCACGGCTTGCCGCGACAACCCGAGTGCCGCGCCACCCGAACGATGAGCCATGGCCGCCGCTTCCAGCGAAAACGCCAGCGAGCGGGCTAGGGTCGGGAGGATCATGCAGGCTAGGGTTAGGCCTCCGGCCAGAATGGAATAACCCAACCCCAACTGCCGACAGAACAGGCTGAGACCGAAAAGCCCAAACACCACGGACGGTACGCCGGCCAAGATGTCGAGGCTGCAGCGCACAACCGTTGCTGGCCAGCCGTCTGGCTTGAACCCTTCGGTCAGCATCACCGCTACACCGAACGACAGCGGCAGCGCGGCCGCCAGGCTGACTAGCACGATGCCCAGCGTCGAAACCAGAATCGGCGCAATGCCGCCGCCACGGCCAGCATCGACTGGACTGGACGACAGGAAATCCCAGCTCAGAACCTGGACTCCGTTGCCGAACACCGTCAGCAACGGCCACAGCAGCATTGAGATCGCCCCGAGGGCCAGGCCGTAGAGCAATGCCGTCCAGGCCAACTCATAGAGTCGGGGCAAGGGGATCCGACTCATACACCCATCTCCCGCTGACGTCGGCCAACCCACTCGCCTGCAGCCACCAGCACGCTGACCAACAGCAACATCAGCAGACCAGCCACGAACAGCGAGGCCCGGTGATCGCCCATGGCGTAGGGCATCTCAAGCGCGATGTTGGCCGTCAGCGCTCGAATGGGTTCAAACAACGAAGTAGGGACTTGCACGATATTGCCGCAGACCATCAGGACCACCATGGTTTCCCCGATGGCCCTGGCCGCGCCGAGCACCATGGCAGAGAAAATGCCTTGCCTCGCCGCCGGCACGACTATGCGCAGCAGGGTCTGATTCTCGGAAACACCCAGTGCCGCAGCGCCCTGCACATAGGCGAACGGTACCGTCTGGATGGCTGATTGGGTCAGGACGGTAATGGTCGGGATGATCATCAGGGCCACCACCAGGACACCGGCCAGCAGGCTGGCTCCGGGAGGGCTCCACTGGTTGATGATCGGCACGATGGCACTCACGCCCCAGAGGCCGTAGACCACCGTCGGCACCGCCGCACTGAGTTCCACCAGATTGCGCATCAACCGCGCCAGCCCGGTGGGTGCCTTGAACGTGGTGACCAGCGATATCGCCAGGCTCAACGGCGTCGCCACAAGCAGCGCCCCGACCGTCAGGTAGAGGCTGGCCACGACCATCGGCGTCATATTGAAACTGGCATCTCTCGGCCACCAGCCTTCGTCGGTGAAGAACCGGGTGAAGCCTCCCTTGCTGATCAAGGGGAGCGCCTCACCCAGGAGAAACGCGACGATCAAGAATACGATCGCCGCCCCGAGCAAGGCCAGCATGGTCATTGCCGACCAGAACGCCCATCCGCGCAGCGCCGACGGCGGCCGTGAGATCGACTCAACGATAGGTAGTGTCATGAAGCGGCCCTGGCCAGCAACGCCGGCCGTTATTTCACGACCGGGATGAAGTACATCCGCGTGACGAAGTCCTCGGCCTGCTTCGATTGCGCATAGGCCACGAAGTCCTGGACCTGCTCATTCAGCGGCGTCTTGTAGACCAGGTTCAGGTCACGGCTGATCGCGTACTGCCCCGAGGCCACGGAAGCGGTCGAAGGAACCTGGTCGCCCATGGGGATCAGGCGAATGGCCGCGCCTTGCCCAGCTTCGTACTCCGCCGAGCCGATGGAGACATAGCCCACAGCGGCAGGAGATCCGGCAACGGTCTGAATGCCTTGCTGGTTGTCGCCGATGATGACGTGGGCCTTGATATCCTTGTAGGGAATGCCGAAGAAACTGCTGAAAATCTCCAGTGTGGAGCGGCCTTCCGCCTTGCTCACCACAGTGATCGGTGAGTCGTCGCCGCCCACTTCCTTCCAGTTAGTGATTTGGCCGGTATAGATCCCGATGACCTGCTCCTTGCTCAGCCCGGCAACCGGATTGCTCTTGTTTACGATCATGCCAATACCGTCCTTGGCGAGCAGAGCATGCTTAAGATCCTGCTCATCGGGTTTGAGGTCGCGAGAAACCATGCCAAGCACAGCGGTACCGCTGCGCACATCCATGATGCCGCGTGCACTTCCGCCCGCCTGCACTTCGATGCGAACTCCCGGATGCTCCTTCTCATAGGCCTTGGCCAGCTCGCTGATCAGTGGCGCGATAGTGCTGGCCCCGACGACGCTGACGCGTATCGACTTCGTCTCTGCTATCGACTCTGCCTCGCGATTGCAGCCGGACAGGCAGAGCAACGCCCCCAGCATCCACAGCGCAGGCACACCAATGTGCCGGGCTGCCCAGGTTCTTGTTTTCATTTTTTACCCCAGCCTCTTCCATGAAACGCAGCAAATGACCGCTGCGTCGTTATCTGACCCATGGTAGGGGTCAATGAGCCTGTCTTGAATAGAAGCTATGTACTATGGCCTCGCGCCATCATCCTCCCGACAATTCCCGCGGCAAGGGACTGCCCTTGAAGCCTAATGGGAGGATAAGAAATGCAAGAAGCATCTGCCGGCATTCAGCCAACTGCGCACGCCCCGATCGACCTTCGCTCCGTCAGCCGCCGCGAAGTGCTCGGCACCGAGCACAACAAGAGCGACGGCTACTTCAACCTGCTGGCTTACATCGCCTCGAACGCGATCGCAGGCGAGATCATGGCGGTCGAAAACTACTCGGAAATGGTCCCGCTGATGCCGGATACCGAGAGCAAGATCGAGACCGTCAAGCAGGCTCACGAAGAGTCCAAGCACATTCAAATGCTGGCCAGCCTGGGCAAGCGCCACGACTACAACGTCATGCGCGAGATCGTCGAACCGCAGTGGTTCAACATCCGCCGGCACTTCAGCACCGCCGTACAAAACAAGGACTTAGCGGCCTGCCTGGTGATCCAGGACCTGATGACCGAAACCATGGCCATCGTCTTGTACCGCACCCTGGTGCGTCAGGGCGACCCGGATACCGCAGCACTGGCCAACAAGATCCTCGACGACGAGTTGGAGCACCTGGAAATCGGTCTGGCCCGTATTCGCAACCTGATTGCCAAAGACCCTGAAGGCGTCCACGAAAGCCTCAAGTGGGCACACCATCGTGTCATGCCAGAGCTCTTCAGCATGGTCAGCACTAGCTGCCACTTCCTCTGCGATCGCCTGAATATCGATTGTGGGGCCCTCACTCTGGGCGATCTGAAGACTGACATTGACGAAATCCGCATCGAGGCACTGGACACCTATGTTGAGACCCTCGACAAGGCCGACTTCGACCCGGTGGTATCAGCCGCCCTGATTGAGTCGATGCAGACCTACGGTGGTACCCCGACCTTGAACGCAGGGCTGGCAAACGCCTAAGCGTTGTTCCAGTCCGCCCATCCGTACCGGCGGAGCTTTTATGTCCGATAACACGACCTTAGCGCAGGGTATTCGCGCATTCTTCGAGTTCCTGCTCATGGATGGCGCCCTACTTATTGGGCTTTTCCTGCTGGTCACATGGTCCGTAGTGATGCTGCAGCAGAAAATGCCATTTCAAGCGACACAAGGCACCTTGCTTGGTTCGTCAGGCTGGCGGTCAGCATTTACCGCCAGCGTGGGTGGCGTGATTACACCGTTCTGCTCGTGCTCAACCATTCCCCTTCTGAGCGGCATGCTCAGGGCGGGGGTGGGCTTCGTTCCGAGCTTCGCCTTTCTGGTGGCTTCTCCGGTGGTCAACGAAGGCGTCTTCATCCTGCTGTTTCTGACTGTCGGTTTCATTCCCGGAGCGGTGTTCATAATTGCCGGCCTTGCCCTGACCTCGGCGGCCGGCGTGATCGCCGGCCGCCTGGGGATGGCCAAGCACGTCACCATCACTCCGGCCCCGCAGAGCAGCGCAACCTTCTTGGGCCAGAAAGTCGCGGCGTGGCCGGGTTTGAAGCCGGCAAGCCGCTTCGCCTGGCTGGCCGCCAAACAAGAACTGCGCACCGTCGCACCGTACCTGCTGGTCGGCCTGCTGATCGGCGGCCTGATCTATGGCGCCGTGCCCAAAGACATGCTCATTGGACTCGTTGATAGCTTGCCGACCCCCTGGCTCTATCTCGCCTGCGCACTGGTTGGCGTGCCGCTCTACATCTCACCAATCGCAGCTTTGCCTATCGGTTTCGCGTTGATCGAGAAGGGCTTCCCAGTCGGGCCGCTGGTGACGTTCCTGGTCGCGGCGATCGGCACCAGCCCGCCCGAAGTGATGCTGCTGTTCAGGCTTTTCAGACTCCCGTTGGTGATAGCCCACACCCTGACCGTCGTTCTCTGCGCTTTGGCGCTGGGCCTGGCCGTCGCTCTCGTGCTGTAACCACTCAATCAAGAGGGACAAGACATGTTTGGTTTCTTCAACAAAGCCTCGGACGCCGAAATCGCCCAGGTCAAACGCGCGCTGGGCAACGAAGCTGTAGTGGTGCTCTCCGCCAGTTGCTGCATGCCAGGTACCAATGAGGTCGATGAACAGATCGAGAAAGCCGCACAGGCAGCACTGGCTGCGGCGAAGCTCGATTGGCCGGTGCTGACTGTCACCGTGACGACAGCACAAACCATCCTGCCGAAAATTACCTCCGAGCTAAATGCCGCAGAAGGAGCACTAGCCCAGCAGGTCTCCGAGCTATTCATGGCCCACGGCCTGAGCGCATTCCCGATCGTTATCGTGGATCAGAAGCTGATGTCCTACGGCGGGGTTCCCGATCAAGCGATGATCCAGGGCGCATTGCCCAACTCCACGGCGCCCAGCGTGGCGAGCGGAGGAGCCCGATGAACACGCCTCTGCAGACCGCACGCCATGGAGGGCGTGTTTTCCTAACTGGCGGTACCGGCTTTTTGGGAGCCTTAATGGCCGCCCAAATGCTCAGCGATGGATGGGCAGATCATCTGGTCTTGCCATCCCGTCGTGAAGTGCAAACCGGCAGCATTCCGGAAGAAGTCCAGCGAGAGCTACTCGCCCTGAGCAAAAACCCGGACGATTTTTCCGGCCAGATCACGACGGTTCACTGGCAAGGCGCCGAAACTGCCACGGTAGAGCTGCTGGAAAACACCCTGCGCGCGGGCAAGGTGGACACTATCGTTCACTGCGCCGGGTGCCTGGACTACTTCGACAACGACGCCCTCCAAGCGATGAACGTCGACTTCACCGAAAGGCTGGCTATCGCGGCCAAGCGTGCGGGGGTGAGTTTCTTCATTTTCGTATCCACCGCCTACTCGGCGGGCTACTCCGGTGCTCGAGTACCAGAAACCTCGCTGAGTGAGCCTCCGAAGGACCCGACCAATTACACCCTGACCAAGCGCGCAGCCGAGCGGGTTGTAGCTGAATGCGGCATTCCGTTCCTCGTCGTGCGTCCCTCGATCGTCATCGGCAGTTCGGTGGACGGACGCTACAGCGGTAAGCGCTACGGCCTGTATCAGCAATGGATGGGCATCGAACGACTGCTGTCGGACCGGCACCACTCCGAGCTGCACACCGTCGCCACTGACCAGGCACTCAACCTGCTGCATCAGGACGTGTTCCAGGCCAGTGTCTCCAGCATCTTCCGCTGGGTACCTGCCGGCGAGTACGTCAACCTGGTGGTAGACGACGAGACTAGCCCGTCCATGCGCGACCTCTGGCGAGTCTTCTGCGAAGTCACCCGGCCCAACACGGTGATCTTCTACGACAGCCTGAAGGACGTTGATCTTAAGGCCATCAACATTCGCCAGCGCGGCTATCTAACCTTCGCCCAGACGAACTTGGAAATCGGCGCCTATCCATGGGCGTTCGATCGCCAATGGCTGCGGAGCCTGCGCGAGCATGGATTGCACTTCACCGAAACCACGATGGAAACACTAAAGGTGTGCCAGGACCGGTTCGTTCGATCATCACAACCGATTCAGCGCTATCTAGAACGCTTCGGCGAGGTTCTGCCCGCCCACACCGAGTACCGCCATTATCTGGACACCCAGGACATAGCCGCAAATGAACATGCTTGATACCGCAGCCGTTAGGCTGGAGCCGTGGCAGCGGGAGTTGATGCATATCGCATCATTGGTGAGTAAAGACCTCGACCACGATGCGAGTGTTACAGATTCGCCCCGCACGCTATGGTGGGGCGGCGGTTACTCCGACCTTCTCCCCCTTTGTGCCAATGGCTTAAGCGGTGAACTGCTGATTGCCGACAACGAATCGCGGAGCCTGCGCAAAAGCACGGCGTTGGTCGCCAAGGCTCGCGCAGTTCGACTGATGGCGCTCTCAGATCTGTCCCGCGATGCTGGTGTGATAGAGACGTTACTGCAAGGCGCGGTACTCCGTGACATCGACGGCTACCTAGCCCTGGAAGAAAAGCTGCGCTTCGGGATAGAGCGCTCTCCAGCCGTCCCGTCGGGATGGGCTAGCCGGATCGTAATGGACTTCGCTCTCAACCGTGTCGGTGCTGAAAGCGAGCAACAAC
The DNA here is from genome assembly GCF_013305685.1 of Pseudomonas sp. 13159349. Taxonomy (NCBI): domain Bacteria; kingdom Pseudomonadati; phylum Pseudomonadota; class Gammaproteobacteria; order Pseudomonadales; family Pseudomonadaceae; genus Pseudomonas; species Pseudomonas sp. 13159349. The sequence continues at coordinate 5,940,082 of NZ_CP045553.1, forward strand.
TGATGTCCGAAACTTTCCGCGCGCTCAGTCTCAGCGGGTCCGTTCTTTGCGCGGTTCTGGTGAGCGACGAACCACTGAATTCGCTGCAATCCGTACGCTCCGCACCTGCTGGGGCGCCGCTAAGGATTCCATCTGAGCAAGCAGTCATCAGCGCGTTCGAACGTGCAGGCTTCCATGGGATTACCCTTCATTGGTCGGCAACGGCAGCAGAAGCTATCGACAGGATCGGCGATGCGGAAATCCGGATGTGCACAGTCCAGGCATATAAGGGAAAGCAAGGGCCTTGCTGGGAGCTCGGTCAGGCCGTCATGTACCGAGGCCCCTGGAGCGAAGTCCGCGATGACGATAACCATGTGTATAGGCGCGGGGAGCGAGTGGCGGTCTGTGCGAAAACCTATGACCTCATGATGAGGCCCCCTTATCAGGGCTCCTTCCTCGGACTGCGCAGCGTGAACGAACCACCATTGGCCGAGGCGGTTTTGTTTGACTGCAATACACCGGCACTAAGGGACCCGAAAGTGACTAAAGGACTGTTGCCGTTTGAGGGTGCTCAGGCGACCGCCTGCTGTTCATCTGTAAGTGGATGTTGCTAGATCAAGCCCCACTAATGGCATTAGTCGCGGAGGTATCCGTTTCTCCATATAATCGAGAAAAATATGCTAATCAGGAGCCTGACCTCAGGCTTCTGATGCGCTATGACAGCACGGAGAGCGGAACATGGAAAAGGTCAAAAACGGCTGGGAAGTGCTTGGTGAAAGCATTGAATCGCCCCCCCTGGCTGACCTTGATGTGGACTGCGTTGCTGTCGGTACCGCCTCAGTAAATGGCCCGGCAGTTCACTTCGAGCAATTGCTCTTCATGCAGGGCGAAATCCATGAAGAACCAGAAACCCTGCAAAGCCATTGCGCTTCCCTCGTAGCCCTCTGGGCTGCCGTCCGAGCCCCGTCCTTGATTGACCTAGGAAAATGCACCTGCATAGGCCGCCGCCTGCTCCTGCAGGAGCCAACCTTGGGCAGGCGTTTCGCTATCGATGCGACCCCGATCAGCGAAAACCATTTGCTGTTCGCCGTCATCAGTTCCACAAAGCGCTGGAGCGACGTAGAACGCGTCAAAGCCATCGTGGCTGACTTGGTGCGACAAGCAAACGACCTACACACGTCTAAAACTCCTGCCTATGTGCCTCCTCCAACCCAGGAAATTGAAGAGTTGGATTGGTATCAGTTCACCGCCCGGGAGCTTGAAATACTGAAGCTAGTAGCCAGTGGAATAAGCAATAAGCAAATTGCCCGGCAGCTGGGTTCGAGCCCTAATACAGTACGCAACCAGATTCATGCGCTTTTTCGAAAAGCCAAGGTGACTAACCGAACTGAGTTGGCTCTACGCGTGACTGCTGCCATTTAAGATCACAATGAATCGCCGCTAGTTTCATAGACAGCTCTAAGCCTCGATGAGGCCCAAATGGAGGTGCCATGAAACCTGAGCGTTAGTGGAGAGTTCCGCTTTTGACCCATAACGGTCATTCAAAAATAGTGAAAGAAATCGGCTCTACAGTCATGCAACCACGCAAAAATTCAATCGCAAGGAGCGGAGTGCCGGCATCGGGCCTAGACCGTAACCTGACCTCATCAATAGATCTGATCAGGACCACCTTTCATGAACACTTCGCTGCTGTCGTCGATCAACCTCATTTTCCGCTCCCCCGTTGGCTCCAAAACCACGGCCATTCGCTACGCAGTAGGTCAGACGAATCTTGGTCAGGTGCTGGTTGGCCATAGCGGCCATGGCATTTGCGCAATTTTCCTGGATGACACGCAGTCTGGGTTAATGAGCCAACTGGAACGCGCCGCTACGAAGACGTCGTTGATTACTGCGCCAGTCAGGGAATTGGTTTCATCCCTTGATTCCCGCTGGGCGCCGGCGATCTCGCCAAGTCAGGCTCCTTCCTGGACCGCCTGGCAAAAAAGACCGCCTTCACCCCGAGCCAAATCGCACTTGCCTGGGTGCTAAAACGCAGCAGAGTCATTCTGCCGATTCCTGGCACCAGCAAGGTCAAACACTTGGAAGAGAATGTCGCTGCAGCCAATTTCGAGCTCAGCGAAGCTGATTATGCAGAGCTGGATGCTCTAGGACACGTGGCACCAGAAACGCCAGGGCCGGGAGCATAAAAATACGGCTTTCGGACTCTGCGACCTAATGAGGCTTTCAAGCGATTGCCGGCGCACATCATTGTGCGCCGGCTCCTCAAAACTCGGCAGGATGTGCTGCCTTCAGGCAGGCTCGTCCCTAACTGAGAAGCCGCTACTGCGGCATGCCAATAATATGTCGGCACCGATCGTCAAAAATTAGGTAAGTGCCTACCAGGCAGGCAATGGGCTACTATCGAGGACTATATCTTTCCGAAAGGGTTAGCTCAGTTGCCAGGGAATTGCATGCAGGCCATTGATATTGAAAACGCCATCGTACTACCGAGGGGGCTTGGCTCAAGTTCACCACATGGCTTGTTTTCAGTGTGCTCAGCAATCATAAACTGCCCTGGGGACATCGTTTTAGACGCTAGCGACCTCTCGTATATCGATCCATTAGGGATGGCTACGCTGCGAGCGTTGTTTGAGGACCAGTTGGCCCAGAAGCGAGTCTCGATGCAGTTCCTGAGTAGAGACCTCACCTCCTACCTGGCCAGGATGGATTTCTTCAAAGACATCGATGTAGAAGGTGTGGATCTATCTGGGGTTGGTAGACGAAATGATCGAAGCAACTCCTTGGTGGAGATCACCAAAATCAGTGAGCATCATCAAGCAGAGGCTGCTGCATCTCGCCTCGCTAGGGCTATCACGGGAAGGTTGACGCAGTCGGACCCCGACGCTCCAGTCGACGAGTATACCGGGCGGAATGAGTTCGACTCCTACCGGGGACCTCTGGAGTACTCTCTCAAGGAACTGTTGGAAAACTCGCTTACCCATGCACGTAGAGAGGGGCGAGGCAACGCTTCCGTTTGGCTGACCTGCCAGTTTTTCCCAAAATTGAACCTTGTGCGCATGGCCATCGTCGATAATGGTTGTGGGTTTCTCGCCACGCTGAGGAATCACCCTGAGCTTCATGATCACACGCATTTGCACGCCATCGAAGCGGCCCTCAAACCGCGCGTGAGTTGCAACCGAGGTGCAATGGCTCAGATCCTAGGCAGCGAGAACCAAGGTATTGGCTTAACAACGACCGCAAAAATTGCTGATGCGGCGGGTGGCGGTTTGATCATCGTAAGCGGCAATGGCATGCATGACACAAAGCGTGGGCAATCTCGAGAGCTGCAGGATGCGCAGTGGAATGGAGTATCGATTGCCTTCAGTTGTACGCGTGAGCTACTGCCCACCATTTCGATCAGCGACCTGCTGCCTAAGGACGATGCAGGACAGGTTGAAGACGATCTCGACCTGGATCTGGATTTCCGCTAGCTCTGGCTTTTTGATGGCGTGAAGGCTAGAGTCGATCATGCAAGGAGCGGTAAACGAGGATTTCAGCGCCAACTGAAATCCTCTGGCTGCAACAAAGGATTATGCAATACAAGGGGTTACGACATGCAAACTCAAATTCGATTAAGTAGGGATAGTTCTATCCGAACGTACGGAATGCGAGCTTCAGCGATCCCCTATCGTACCGAAATCGAACGCTCGCTCAACAGTGGTGAGAGCGTTGTCATAGATTTCGCTGGGAACGATGTCACTCAGTCCTTCGTGGACGAGTTGATAGGGGCGCTGATTTTGAAGGAAGGTCGCCAGGTAGTCTCGCGCCTTGCCTTCGAAAACTGCACCAACGATGTCAAAGGAATCATTAAATTTGTGGTCCATGATCGAGTTCGACAACTGCAAAAAATGCCTGCGTGACGGATCCGCATTAGATTTAAGGCCCTCAGCATTGAGGGCCTTTTCGTTGGTGCCATACACCGGAGATCGCCGAGCTAAGCGAGTTGCAGGGCATACGGCTCAGAAGATAGGCATGAGCGCTGTGCTAGAGCGCTAGGGAGTGAGCATCCGTTCAGCTATGCCACTGCACTGTTCCAAAAGCGCTGCTATCACGGTTTTGAGCTTACTCGCATCATAGACACCTGACCCAATGGCTTCGGCCGTGGTGTTGTAGAACGCCTTGGCGTAGCTGTCTTTGAAGTCGAGCGATCCTTGGTAAATACCCAACGACTCCTTGTAGTTCGTCCATGTCACCTGCGGTGGGGGACGCCCCTCTAGCTTAAGGTCGAGATAGCATTCGATAGCTGCGGCACATCCATTGATATCAGCGTTCGCAACACCGCCAGGCCCTTTTGCAGGAAAATCGCGCAACTCATCGAGATCGGGCAGAGCCATCGCTCTCATATTCACTGGAAATTTGAATCGATCAATCAGGTTCCGATAGGTATCAATCCCCTCAGCGTCGTTGTCGAAGAGAAAGATCACGCGGTTGTGTACGTCGATTTTTACCAACCCTTCGGCGAACTTGGCGAGGTTACCCGTGCCAGAGAAAGGGTGACGCTCCTCGATGTCGATGAAGCGGAAAAAATCCTGAATATCTGGCCTCAACAGCGATAAGCCCAGCTTCAAAATGTGAGTATCAGATGTACCCTCGGTCGCGATCAGATAGGTCTGTGTTCTGCGTGCATTAGCCACGAAATCCTCGTTTTTAGCCCATCCGGCATGGACGAAACTTCCGTAATCCCAGACAACGTTTTCGTCTAGGTTGGCGGGGTTTTCAGCAAGGATTCGAAGGGTTGAATATGGGCTCAAGAACCCGATCAACGTGCCAAAGTGGCTGCGCTCGGAGTAACCACCATGGTCACGATCAAAGTCTCCACTGGGCAGCAGAGAAACCGCTGGATCACCGGCAAAAACGCCTTGCCCCTGAGCATGTACGGTATCGTAACCATCCACGTAATCGTTCTTGAGGTCCCGCACGGCATACGTTTTGATAAAGTCGACAAACTGCTCGAACGTTAAACGCTCAGCTCGCGGCTCGTGGGAGTCGCAGTAGTCGAGTTGCTCACCGTCGAGCACGACCTGCATTTCATACTCCGACTTGACCCTCCCGATTGTGTAGCCAAGCAGCTCCAGCCGCGAAACCATGGAGCCAAGCGTTCGACTGAAACAAACCTCCAGTTGCTGAAGGTCTTCAGGGCTGTGTGCATAGTCATAATTGATATCAGCGTGACGACGGTACCGACGGTCACAATCCTGATACAGCATGCCATGGTCTACGCCCATGAATCCTGTGTTGTAGGTGAGATCAATATCGCCCACAGACAATGTGATTGGTGTGCTCATAGAGATCGCAGTCCCCGGAATTAACTCACTATGGTTGTCCTGTTACAGGCCGTTTTCAGACCAATTGAGTCGGACTTTGACAGCACGCTTCAGACTAGGCGTTTACGTAGAGCTTTGGCCTGAAGGCTAACAGATGAATGCGTATACAACCGAGCGATGATGTCTAAGATTGAAATGTGTAGAAATCCATCACTACTCACTTGTGCAACAGCTGTGAAAGGCCCGTATCTGTTGAGGTAACGGGCCGAAAAATATGTGCAAAAAAATGTGCATTTCATCAGCGTAGCGGTGGGCAGGCTTGGCTCGTTAAGTAGAATCATCAGGCGGCGAAAAAGCTGCGATCCCTGCGGCTTGAAGCAATGCGGGTAATACCACCCCTGCAGGTCCTATGAGCATTATCTCGTCCGCCCCGTCCATTCCCACGTCTTCAAGGTTTACATGGATCACTGTCGCCCCGGCCGCCAGAGCCATATCTGGAATACCGGCTGCCGGCATGACTACGCCAGATGTGCCCACCGAAATCAGCAAGTCACAGGCTTCCACAAGCCGTGCTGCTGAACGCCACGCGCCCTCTGGAAGATTCTCCCTGAACCAGACCACTCCAGGGCGCAACCTTCCGTTGCATCGAGTGCATCGCGGGGGCTCAATCATCTGTCCCGCCGGGGGAACCGCCAGTTGGTCTGGTGATAACTCTGCTGGCCGGTGACATCCAAAGCATTTCACGTCCATCAAGCTGCCATGGAGGTGTATCACCGGACTGGAGCCGGCTCGTTCATGCAGATCATCGATGTTCTGGGTAACGACAGATACGTTCCAGCCAGCATCAGCTATCCGTGGAATAGATAGATGAGCCAAGTTAGGTTTGGCCTGGCCAACCTGCTGTCGACGCCAGAGATACCAGCTCCAGACGAGAGCTGGATTCTCGCGAAAGGCGTCCGCTGTTTCGAGACGCTGAGGGTCATGCTTCGCCCAGAGCCCTGTCAGTTTGTCGCGGAAGGTCGGAATTCCGCTGTCAGCAGAGATACCTGCACCCGTGAAAAAAACGACCCTCTTGGACCTGCGCAAAGCCTCAGCAGCTCTTCGCAAATTGCTCATTAGACACACCTCAGCCCCGCAGCAGGGACACCCTTGCAGTAAACACGGGAAAAGCCTCACATCCCAGCCAAAGCACTCGCGTTTGATCGGAAAACCAAGCGTTGAGTGCAGGGGGCCGCATACTGATCTCACAGACTTTAAGAATGCTCCAATGGATTTCAACTACCCGATCTACAGCTAGCCGTAGCCCCATCGCGGGAGGTGCTTATGACCACTCCTTTTGCTCACATCCAGACCCGACATGAGCCTTCAACCGAGCCGAATGAAAGCAAGGTCGCTTTGGTTACTACCCTGTCGATTGAAGCCAATTCAAAACAGACGATCGATGCTTACCTCGGTGGGCTGCAGATGTACAACGATCTATTCGAGTGGCGGCTGGATGAGTACCCCCAGAAAGCGCTAGATCTCATCATCGACTGCTTTCTCCCCGTAGAGTCGGTGCCTCAATCCATCCTGAAGAACGGCGTTTCAGCCGGGCTCATCCGCTCCAGAGTCTTCCAAAGCGGAGACTGGATATCAGGCAAGCAATGGCTTCAGCTGGCATCTACCTCCACCCCAGGCGGTGAAGTTGACCCCAACCAGTTACTGTCTGATGGTCAGATCTTCTCGCTCCGACCTGGGAAGGTCGACTTCTTCCCCGTTTATGCTTTGGACGGTAGCAACGGCTATCGACCGATCAGCAGGCTTCGCGACGTACTGTCCGTTCTCTCGACTCGCATGGACGAGTGGTCTATGGCGGCTTGGTTCCAATCAGAAAATTCGTCTCTGGGCGGTATCGCTCCCAAGGCCTTGCTGTTATCCGCCCCAGAACAGGTGCTAGCTGCCGCAAAGAAAAAGCCAAGAGGAAGACGTGTGAGCAGATGAACGGCTTCAGACTGCATACCGTGACGCGTCCGATGGATGGCGTCTCAGGGGATCAAAGATGAACAGTCAACCAGCTCCCGGCAGCGATCGTAACTGGCGACCCATCTTCCATGATTGCTATTCGACGGTGATCAAGGCGGTTGATGCTCGGTATGACGTTCGCGGTTATCTGTTATCAGAGTTGGTGAAGCTGTGCCTGAAAAATCGGGCCACAGTTCCGCTAGCTCGGCGCGCCTACTACGAGGGATGCGTTCAGAAGGAAGCCATAGCTTTTCTGGAGCGTTATACCTCCCACCTGCTATTCGGCCCTGGCGGCCGACTCTCGCCGCAGGAATACCGATACGACACATATTGATGCTGTCAAAGGCGCGACTCTGGCTTAACAAATTGTCCCAACGTTGGCAGAGGCTTGATGATGAAAATCACTGGTCGTGTAGAAACGGAAGCGGTGGTCGACGTGAGCTGCGACGTATGCGGCTCCTCCACACGTTTGGAAACCGGCAGTCTTCAGTATGGGGTGCTCCACGCGCACTGGGGCTTCGGTGCACTGCATGACGGAGAGCGCTATGAGATGCACCTATGTGAACCTTGCTTCTTCCAGACCATCGCTTACCTCAAGCAAGAGCGGCGCACAGCCAACATGTTTGAAGGTGATCCACAGCAGCCCGAGGATGACTTCGGCCTCGCTTCCAGGGATGACTTTTTCCGTGATGGTCACTGATTTGAAAGCCAAGCTGGACAGGCTACTTCGGCTTTTTAGGGGGTGAGGACGGGGACTGTGAGTCCGCGTATCGATGGAAAGCGAGTGCTAGGTCTTCGTCGGTCGCCTTTGGAAGCGGTTTACGACGGGGCGCTTTGGCCGGAGCTTTCTCATCCGGTTGGGTAATCTGCCTCAGTAGGGAGCGCTCAGTCTCGGTAGCCGACGAATCGAAGACCTTTGTCTGTACACGCTGATCACGGTCTGTCCTGTTAAAGCTCACCACGTTCGACTTGTATTCAACAGGTAAGTCAAATGGACAGCGCAGGTCCAAATGCCCCCCTTGATTGCCTTTGCTAATGGCCAGCAATTGCAACTCTTCGACCTCTTTCGAGCTGGTGGTATACGCGCTCGATCTGTAGGCCTTGTGGAGGTCGTCGACTTCAATCCGGTTTCTGCCGGCGACTCGGCATTCGATGTAGGCAAGCTTCAGCAGTTGTACGACAAGCCGCTTGATACCAAAAGTGGAACGGTAAAGCTCAGCCGCAAATTCATCCTTTCCTGAACTGATACGGCCGTCACTGAGCCTCATGCACTCGCCTACGTACTCTGCCCAATCCTGGCTCGTTGGATCCTCGGGCAGCATTACCCTGGGTTGAGAAAGCAGCCTCTGCTTGTCCTCACTGTTGCGACGAAACAGCTTGTGCCCGAGGCTATAGTTGGACACAAAAATCGTCGGCACTCCGATGGCTACCATCGTCAATAGTATGTCGGTCACTTTGGACGCGCCCATGCCGGTGTTGATGTGCTGCGTCTCATCCAGGACAACTGTTAAAACCCCGTCCCTGTTGGCGCGACGGCGACACTCCACAAGCAGTTTTGCCAGGTTACCACCCCGCCCCTCATGACCACTTCCATGAATGAAGTCTAGTAGGAGCTGTTTACCACTCGCTTTACCGCGGGCGCTCGCATACCACATCGAGGCAAGCTCTATGCTGCCCTCGAACAGGTCACAAGTCAGCTCTACCGGTGGGGGCATCGCTCTTCGAAGAGCAGCAATCGTCTGGCTTTTACCGACCCCAGCTAGGCCGGTAAGGCAAATCGGTGAAGCTTCCACGTCGGGCGGGTTAAAGATCCTTCCGGCGTACTCTGCTTCACTCCTGAAATTTTTGAGGTTGTGCAAATATGCCAAACCGATCATTTCTTGAATAAAGGCAAGCGAGAACTGGTTGGGGAGGTACATTTCTTTGAGCCGCTCAGCGAGTAGCTCAGCACCGAGCAAGGGAGGAAGCGCCTCCAAATTCTTTATCGGATCTGGCCGAACAGTCACTCGACTACGGATGGATTCAATGTCCATATAACCATCGAAGCGAGCTTCAATGATTCTGTTCATTTTTTAGCGCCCCTGAATCTATTGAAATCGTCCGTGTCGCGCTGGGCAGCACCACCTTTCGAGGGCCGCCCAAATTTTCTCTCGCCAGCATCCCATTCCTCGCCTGTATTCTGTTTGAATCTGTCTTCGAAATGCTGCTCATGCGCAGGGCGCTCGTCTCTGAGATCAGCAGCAGCTCCTCGACGTACCTGATCAATGTCTTGAAGATCACGCAAGGAAATATCGACGGAGCTTTGCGGACTACGCGATGGCCTCATGAAGTCTAACTGATACAAAACCCCTTTAACTTCTATCCATATATGACGAACACACATGACCAAAACATATACTGAAGTATTGATGACTCCTTGCCGAGCCACCAAATCAAATACCCCTGTTTCTTCCAATGCACGGGATCGGTATTTCCGACCGTAAAAATAGACACCATCCTTTCTTATCGCAGCTGGCCGTACATCCAGAAACTGCCTCACAGCCGTATCGAAGGGAACCCCAATCGAGGAATCTCGCCCACGCATACTCAAATAGCAGTAAATGTCATGTGGAGTAGGCTTAATGCCGGCCAGAATCATCTTCTCGTCCATACGCTGGCCAGCGTCAGAGGTATGGTTATCCTTCAGGACCCGCACAATCTCCCGCTTGGCCATCTGTACGAAATCGAGCTTGCTGTGAAAATAGGTCGGCTGCCCGAGGGTCTTTTTATCTCTCGGGTGTGAGGATTCGACAGTAGCCTTGGACTGACCTGAGTAGACTGGCGCCAGATCTACCGACTTTAACCAATGAATCTCTGGATCTACCTCGTACCCTGCAGCAGGTCCTCTATCAAGCACCATAGAGCCCGACAAACCAGCACTCGGCCATTCTTCGGCACTGATTTCAATACCGTACTGCTCGCAGAATTTAACTTTGTCACATGCCATGCAGTAGATTGCCATGCGATAAGCGGCCATATTTTCTTTGCCTTCCGAAAAGCCAATGCCAAGCACCATCCCTGACAACGCACAAACAGCACGGACGACACAAAAGCTGTCAACTGCACTGCCTTCAGTCAACCCAGATAGTTTCTCGGAAATATTATATCCGTCAAACTCGATCCGCTGACTCACATTAATTAGGTTGTCGGCAAAACTTCCCTCTGAACCAGATTGAGCACGAGCCCGGTGCGCTCCTTTCAAAGCGATACGGAGCTGTTTCGCACTGATTAATTTAGATATCCAATATCTAAACTGTGGGAATGAAGGGAATGGCAAGCCTTGAGGATGTCTATATTCAACCGCCTCTCCCGCCAGCTTGTATGCTTTGCAGCCAAACTCTCCTGTAAGGATGTCGCTGTAGATCTTATTTTGAGTCTTGTGGGGGGATTTATTGGCGAGGAACCCCTTTAGCAGCCTCTGCTGCATTTCTGCATCGCAACGATAACCATGCCTTTTTCCCTTGCGAGAGGGCCGACCAAGCTTCGTCATACGCCCTGGCCCTTCTCGATTCCATGCCCCAATACGGTGGAGAGGTGGCAGCAAGGACCATTTAGTCCGACCAAACACCATGTAGGAGTAGAACCAGAGCCTTGTCCTGGCTGCGTTCTGATGGGGTCGTTGAGCTTTGGCGTAGGCGTTAATTAGGGCGTCAGGATCATCGCTCGCGAGGATTTCATTGTGGCGAGCAACCAAGCCAGATATCGCAGCAAAACGCTTGTCCACCTTCTGCTCATAGCTTTCTTTCTTTGAAGCCCGCCGATACTCCAGATGCTCGATGGCAACGCCCTCGACGGGTGTAAGCCATGGAGGACTTGAATCGGCCGGTCCATCCTCAACCAGCCACCCATTCTCGACTGCCTCCTCAAAATCAAACTGGCTCAGTTGGATCAGGTGGGTGCTGATGTGTTTCCCATCGTCTTTGAATTCGACCAAGCGAACACGGTTTTGCCGGCCATCGCTGACCAATAGGTGATATACATCGCCTTGTGGAAGGTTACGAAACCCCTCGGGGGCTATGATTCGTGATCCTGCCCTCATGGCGCGGCCTCTTCAAAAAGCGAGCCGAACTCCTGGAGCAGATCGCATCCACCGGTAATCAGCGGGCGATCGATCAAGATAGGTTCGCTGAAGTCGACTTGAAGCTTTCGGTCCCAAATCAGTTGGTAGATCTTGGCTATGAACTGGTCACGGAAGCCCCACCGAGCACCGTATTCAATCGCCACGTAGGCCACGGGCTTCCCGACCTGAACAGCCTCAGCAACCGCACCGACAAAGTCTTGAAGCAGATTCGGTTCAAGTGAAAAATCAAGACCGTGCATACCAAACAACAGGTCTAGATTCGCCTGAATAGTGGGCGATATCAGATCCCGGGAAACCTCTACCGTCCGGATGCCGGCGCTGGCGTAGTATCGGCGTTCGAGCTCTCCCCGAAGCTCGGCATGGTCGCGGTCCTTCTTTTGTTGAACAGGGGTCTTCGCAGACGTGCTTCGACGTTCTCGAAATTCCTGGGCCTGGTCCTTGACCGTCCAGTTGATGGCAAACGGTTCTCCTCGACAGTTGAAGAGGAAGAGCAGGAGGTCGCCTTGGTAGGGGTACGGGACCCAGCCCCTGTTTCCGCTCGCGTCTTCGACTACGATTTCATGATGTTTGAAACCGATCTCTCTTGCGATATCCATGGTGCCGCGGAGAGGGGGCGGGAATGTGCCCTTGGTCAATGGGTGCCCTTTCAATGGGTGCCCTGTGTTCACCGGCCAAAGCATTTTCTGCTCGTGCAGCTCAAAAAGCTCGGGGTGGAAGAGAGCTAATTGAGCAAACACCTTCTCTGGGTTGGAAAGGAGATGAATGGTGCGCCCCAGCTTTCGGCTATGCAGTCTGCTGATGCGAGAGCCTTTAGGTGCCTCTCGTGGAACCGCCAGCGTGGACGGTACATATTCCTGGCCCCATTCGAACCGGGCCTGGCGTTTCATGATCAGGTCAAATCGTTCCTGCGGTTTCATCCAAGCTTTCCAATCTCACCAGGATTTCCTGCCGAAGGCACGCTGGGGATAACAACGTGCACACCGGCAAAACCCTTATCCTGCGGGCAGGTAACCGCGTTTCCGGTTGTGGATAACGCGGAGATTCTTGTGGATGAGCGAATCCGTGCGAAACTTGACGTTTCACATGCAAGGGATAGACAATGGAGGAGTCAGGTGCCTTTTCTGACTTATCCACAAGGGCCCAAGGTCGCACTTGGGCCTTTGTCTATCTGATTTCCAGCGCTCTGGTTTAGCTAGCTGTCGTCTGAATTTCTTTCGTTAGGTCTACCTTAGGCGTCTTCGCCGATTGTGATCTTGCCATGCTTACGAACCCTTCTTTCAGGCTTCGCTGATGCAGCGCTTTCTGGCTACCAGCTTGGTTAACTCAATATGTTAACGCTGGAAATTCCTAGCTGACAACAAGTTTGCGCGCAAACCACACCTAACTTTCACATACTCCCACCTAGCAAATTTCCGCCTATACGGAGCGTACACAGGATTCCGGTCCATCCAAGGACCGTGCTGCCTTGGTCCGCCCCTGAGCACCGCCGAAGACGCTTGAAAACTGATAATTCTAACAAGCTCTAGACTGATAATTTATTGGACTTTAAGAATCCAAAACAATGTACTAGATTAATATTCTTTGAGGTGTATCTCATGAACCTCAAAGGCAAGCAATTACCCTTGTTACACTGGCTCCCAGATGAGTGTCTTTACAGCGTATGCAGCCGCCAGCATATTCTTTGGGGCAACCAGTCACCTACAGATACACTGAGTTTTCTTTTTGGAAGCGGGTATAAAAAATTTGCACACGACTTTCCAAGTAACCTGAGTCTATTAATCGAGTCTGCAAAGTCTACTTGGGGAACCCCAGAGGAATTGATATCTGAACACACCATTGCACCCATTTTCTTTCCTTTCCAATCTTCTGATCACATTCAGGAACTGAAACAAGCATTGATGGGGCCCAAAATTGGATCTATGAAGTATAGGCTTGGACTTGTGACTGGCCGCTTCGGTGGTGCGCACCCTCTTAAGGCGTGTGTTAAATGCATGGCAACTGACCGATCAGTTCTGGGCGCCACATATTGGCACTTATCTCACCAGCTTCCTGGTGTTACGACTTGTCCAGTGCATGGAGTTTTGCTCTCGGAGTCTATCGAGAACAGGCAGTGGTCCAGGGGTTTTCAGTGGCTTCTTCCTGATGAATTAGCCCTCAGCGTAACTGATCAATCGGCCATAGATCCTGCAACCTTCGAAGCACTACAAAACATGTCTGAGTTAGCGGTGGACCTGTGGAAATCAGGCTCCTCCTGCCAGTTTGATAGCACTACAGTCGCTAACGTTTACAAGGAAGCCTTCAGTAATTTTGGCCGCTCCCAGAAGTCTCGCGATGCTGCTGCCGACCGCTTTGCTGAGCTCTGTGCAATGCTCAAACAGCACCCGCCTTTCACCGCTTTGCCAACCACGCGCAAGTGTGCAATAGGGTTCATTTCTCAAATGACCCGTAAGCCCCGTGGTTACTGCCATCCGTTGAAGCATCTGACTCTGATTTGGTGGCTATTCGGGAGCTTAGAATCATTCGTTAAGGCCTATCAACATGCCGCGAATCAGCAGCAACTTCCAGACGCTAGCTTTAACGACACTGTGATTAAACCAGTATCACGCCAAGGTAAGAAAATTGGTGCGCAGAAACCCAAAAAACTATTTAATGACCTGAAGACTAGCATCCTCGGCACACTGATGACTGGCACAAGCAAAAAAGAGGTTTGCGTCATCTTTGAGATATCCATGAGCACGGTAAACCGATTACTACGGCTGAACCCGATGATTGACGAGGAAATAAATAAAAACTCAACACAAAAGAAGCTTGATGAAAAGCGTACCTTATGGCTCTGCGCCGTAGCCAAATCGCCCAGCGCTAGCGCAAATGTTATTAAACATTTGGTGCCCAGCGTCTATGCATGGCTTTACAGAAACGATAAGTCTTGGTTACTTTCGCAAACAGGCTCACTACCAACTGGTAGAGCCGGCAACCACTCCACAATAGACTGGGAAGCCCGTGATGAAAACTTAAGCGCCTTGGTTAAAAAAGTGTTGACTATGTCCAGCATCGAGCCAAGAAAAATCCGCAAACGTGACCTGTACCAAATGGTGCCTAATCTTTTTTCTTCACTTGAGCAGAAGCAGCATTATCCTAAGACGAGGCAGTTAATTTCGAAAATATTTCAGTAGCTAATTTCGATTGACTGGACCTCACTCTCAGGTTAATGGAGTTCTCGTAATTGGCGCTACCGCTCGTTGGCGGTTCTTTCGCTACATTCCAGTATTAGAATGATGTGTGGGTAGTTTCATGCAATTCCACAAAATCACTAAGAGGAAATATACATTGAGACAACCGAAACTATAGCTCCGCAATAGCAGAATAGCACCATGCAAAATCCGAGCGCCCAACACCGCGTTCGACCGATTGGTAGTGATCCGCCGATCTCGCCAAGAGAGTCATCCCTTCAACAGTACACGCCGTACTCGATTCTCCACAGCAGATCGCAGACCTGGCGGTAGCCCCCAGGCTCCAACAGAAGGCTGCAGGGGGTGCGTTTGCCTAAGCCGAGCGCAGGTCGCATTAACCACTCAGACGCTAGGCGATCGCTTCCAAGAACGTAGATCGCCTGGCCCCGAACCTGGTCGCGCCGCGCAACGAAACAACGGTATTGCGCGCTCCAGCAGCGGGGAGATGCGCAAGCACACGGACCGATGAGGTCTATCGAAAGCATATGGCCTCCGTTCTCACGCCAAACGCTGGGGGGAAGGTTTACGTTACCGCAGCAGACGGCCTCATGCGCCGACGATTGATGACTGGTACGTCTGTGGCGATTTGTTGGTGGGCACAGGAACCCAACCGGTTGCTCCAAGCTGAGGAACCGCCGGGAGTGAAGCCTTTACCTTTTCGGGCTTGAGTTGATGCCCCATAAGCCTAGGATGAGGCAGGTTGCAGCAAGGATAGATCCTCGGTCGACGGTTTTGATATGCGGAGTATCCTACGGTATCGGCACATGTCCATGAGCTTAGTCCAAGGCGATAATCTTCCTTCACGTAGTGCTCCGAGTTACCACTGCGAATCTCGTAAGTACTCCAGTAGGAGTCGATCGGTATAGGATTAAGATTGAGGTCTAAGCAGTCGGCCAGAAAGTGATCAAAGCTTTCGTACACGACCGCTAGTAACTCAAGCATTTCATAGACACGCTCCCCACCCACTAAGAATTCGAAGCAGCATCGCTCACCCGATTTAATTCTTGGTGAAAGTTCCTCGATAGCTTTCCTCAAGCGCCAGTCAAGCGCTTCGTAATTTATATTTTTGAGATTACTTTGAAGTAGTTGGAAAGCCTTTTCCGCTGAGAGGTGATACTCCAGGGAGCAGATTCTTTCAAAGAACTGAGCCAGCCGCAGGGCCATGGGGTCCTTGTTGGCCGTAGGCCGTGCCTCGCCTAGGCTACGCCCCCCGCAGCCACTCCACATCACCCGGACCGCGTGACCATCTCGCGAGAACGGTTGCTCACAGAATTGACAGTTCCGCAGCAAATTAACGTTATGCTTAGCGCAGACTGTTACATAGGGATAAAGACGTCTCCAGTAGGAGTAGCCCAGTAGCTGGATATCTTCTTTTACGCAAAGTGGGCAGTAAGCACGCTTATATAATATAGAATCAAAGAGATAAGAATCGCTTATAAACTCAGAACCCGAATACGATAAATTACCTTTTGACTTCAGGACACCACGGATAGGGTAGTATGTGTGCAAGTGCACTAGCTTGTTAAATCCGTAACAACCATGCCACCCCATAATTTTAGAAATTGACACTACCGTATCCCTACGCCAGTGTAAGCAACGGGGAGCTATCTGTTTGAAAATATCTATATCAGAGTTTCGGGGCTGTAGATAAAGATTTCGATCGACAAATGAACGGAGCGATTCATCAGGTTGGATTCGCAGCAGCATGGCTGGTCGGTGTCTACAGATTAGGGAGGATGGAAGGTCAGGCGAAGGCCGGTGGAACCGCAGGAGACGATGAGACAGACCTCACCGGCTCCTGCGACAGTTTTTATTCTCTAGCGACAGTTTTAATTCTCTAAAACCACTGCAAAGCGCCCCTGGCTTCTGGCTTACTCGACCGTAACCGACTTGGCTAGGTTACGCGGCTGGTCCACGTCGGTGCCCTTGAGCACGGCCACGTAGTAAGACAGCAGCTGCAGCGGGATGGTGTACAGGATTGGTGCCAGGGCGTCGGCGATGTGCGGCACCTTGATCACGTGGGTACCTTCGCCATTGGTCATGCCGGCCTGCTCGTCTGCAAACACTACCAGCTCGCCACCACGGGCGCGTACTTCCTGCAGGTTGGACTTCAGCTTCTCCAGCAGTTCGTTATTCGGCGCAACGGTTACCACTGGCATGTCGTTGTCCACCAGAGCCAGCGGGCCGTGCTTCAGCTCGCCTGCCGGGTAGGCTTCGGCGTGGATGTAGGAGATTTCCTTGAGCTTGAGCGCACCTTCCATCGCCACCGGGTACTGCGCACCACGGCCGAGGAACAGGGTGTGGTGCTTGTCGGCGAACAGCTCGGCGATTTTCTCGACGGTGGCGTCCATGGCCAGGGCTTCGCCCAGGCGGGCCGGCAGGCGGCGCAGTTCATCAACCAGCTCGGCTTCGACGCCGGCTTCCAGGGTACCGCGCACCTGGCCCAGAGCCAGGGTCAGCAGCATCAGCGAAACAAGCTGGGTGGTGAAAGCCTTGGTCGAAGCCACGCCGATTTCCGGGCCGGCCAGAGTCAGCAGGGTCAGGTCCGACTCACGCACCAGCGAACTGATACCGACGTTGCAGATCGCCAGGCTGCCGAGGAAGCCCAGCTCCTTGGCGTTGCGCAGTGCGGCCAGGGTGTCGGCGGTTTCGCCAGACTGCGAGATGGAGACGAACAGGGTGTCCGGCTGCACTACCACCTTGCGGTAACGGAACTCGCTGGCCACTTCGACCTGGCACGGGATCCCGGCCAGGCTTTCCAGCCAGTAACGGGCGACCATGCCGGCGTGGTAGCTGGTACCGCAGGCAACGATCTGCACGTTACGCACCTTGGCGAACAGTTCGGCAGCCTGCGGGCCGAAGGCCTGGACCATAACGTTGTCCTTGCCCAGCCGGCCTTCCAGGGTGCGCTGCACCACGCTTGGCTGCTCGTGGATTTCCTTGAGCATGAAGTGGCGGTAGGTACCTTTGTCGGCAGCTTCGGCACCTTCGTGGTACTGCACGGTTTCGCGCTGGACCTTGTGGCCATCCTGGTCCCAGATGGAGACCTGGTCACGGCGGATTTCGGCGATGTCGCCTTCTTCCAGGTACATGAAGCGGTCGGTGACCTGGCGCAGGGCCAGCTGGTCGGACGCCAGGAAGTTCTCGCCCAGACCCAGGCCGATCACCAGCGGGCTGCCACTGCGTGCGGCTACCAGGCGGTCAGGCTGCTTGGCACTGATCAGCGCCAGGCCGTAAGCACCATGCAGGCGCTTCACCGCAGCCTTCAGGGCATCGGTCAGGTCCGGAATGCTCTTCAGGGTGTGGTGGATCAGGTGGACGATGACTTCGGTATCAGTCTGCGAAGTGAAGACATAGCCAAGGCCCTTCAGCTCTTCGCGCAGTTCTTCGTGGTTCTCGATGATGCCGTTGTGCACCACGGCCACTTCATGGCCCGAGAAGTGCGGGTGGGCGTTGCCCTCGGTCGGCGCACCGTGGGTGGCCCAGCGAGTGTGGGCGATGCCCAGCTGGCCGGCCAGTGGCTCGGCGGCAACAGCGGCTTCCAGTTCACTGACCTTGCCGATACGGCGACGGCGCTGCAGTTCACCGTTCTGGGTGAGGACGGCCAGGCCGGCGCTGTCGTACCCGCGGTACTCAAGACGCTTGAGGCCTTCGATCAGGATGGCTGTGATGTTGCGCTCGGCGACGGCACCAACGATTCCACACATGGTTTATTGCTCCTGGCTGATCGCGGCGCAGATCAGGTTGATGCCGCGGGCTTGAATTTGTTCGCGTGCCGCTGCGGGCAGGCGTTCGTCAGTAATAAGGGTGTGCACGCTGCCCCAGGGCAGCTCGAGGTTAGGGATCTTGCGCCCTACCTTGTCCGATTCGACCATCACGATCACTTCACGGGCGACTTCGGCCATGACCCGGCTCAGCCCGAGAAGTTCGTTGAAGGTGGTGGTACCGCGGCCGAGGTCGATGCCGTCGGCGCCGATGAACAGTTGGTCGAAATCGTAGGAGCGCAACACCTGCTCGGCCACCTGGCCCTGGAACGACTCGGAATGCGGGTCCCAGGTGCCACCGGTCATCAGCAGCACCGGCTCGTGTTCGAGGTCGCAGATGGCGCGGGCCACGTTCATCGAATTGGTCATCACCACCAGGCCAGGATGGCGGCCCAGTTCAGGGATCATGGCTGCCGTGGTGCTGCCGCTGTCGATGATGATGCGCGCATGTTCGCGGATACGCGCCACAGCAGCGCGGGCGATGGCCTTTTTATAGGAAGACACCGGCTGGGCAGGTTCACCGAGCAGCTCTTGAGGCACCGGGACCGCGCCACCATAACGCCGTAGCAACAGGCCATTGGTTTCCAGGGCAGCGAGGTCCTTGCGGATGGTGACCTCCGAGGTAGCGAAACGCTTGGCCAACGCGTCCACACTCACCTCGCCCTGCTCGCTGAGCAAAGCCAGGATGTTGTGCCGCCGCTGCGGGGTGTTTCGTTTCGACATGAGCGCTTAAGTTTCGATTCGAAAGATAATGATGGCAATCAAAACCTAAGATGAGCGATTCGTCAAGTCGTCACTGCCCTGTGGATAGATTCTCTCTGCACTGGCGCGGCCCCTGTAGGAGCGGCCTTGTGTCGCGATGGGCCGCAGCGCGGCCCCAGGGTTTTCGAGGCAAAAGAGAAATTGTCGGGCCTACTTTGCAGTCCATCGCGACACAAGGTCGCTCCTACAGAGGCTGCGATATGCCGCAAAATAAAAAGCCGACTTATTCACATAAGTCGGCTTTCGATCGAAACAGCTGTGTATAACTCAGCTCTTCTTGATCTTTTCCGGCCGCTTCCAACCCGAGATGTTGCGCTGACGTGCACGAGCCACCGCCAGATCGCCTGCCTCAACGGTCTGAGTGATGGTCGAACCGGCTGCAGTGGTCGCACCAGCCTTGATTTCCACAGGCGCTACCAACGAGTTGTTCGAGCCGATGAATACATCCTCGCCCATCACGGTCTTGAACTTGTTCGCGCCATCGTAGTTGCAGGTGATGGTGCCGGCGCCGATGTTGGTACGAGCACCGATTTCGGCATCGCCCAGATAAGTCAGGTGACCGGCCTTGGCGCCCTCACCCAGGTGAGCGTTCTTCAGTTCGACGAAGTTACCCACATGTGCCTTGGCGTCCAGCACGCTACCCGGGCGCAGGCGGGCGAACGGGCCGGCATCGCTGCCCTCGCCCATCACGGCGCCTTCAAGGTGGCTGTTGGCCTTGACCACTGCGCCTTTGCGCAGGGTGGTGTTCTTGATCACGCAGTTAGGGCCGATCTGCACATCGTCCTCGATGACCACCTTGCCTTCGAGAATCACGTTGATATCGATCAGCACGTCACGGCCAACGGTCACTTCACCGCGGACATCGAAGCGCGACGGGTCGCGCAAAGTTACGCCCTGGGCCATCAGGCGACGGCCTTCACGCAACTGGTAGTGGCGCTCCAGTTCGGACAGCTGGCGACGGTCGTTGGCACCTTGCACTTCCATCGGGTCGTGCGGCTGTTCAGTAGCCACTACCAGGCCGTCAGCTACAGCCATGGCGATGACATCGGTCAGGTAATACTCACCCTGGGCATTGTTGTTCGACAGGCGACCCATCCAGTCGGCCAGACGCGCGGCCGGCAGGGCCAGAATACCGGTGTTGCCTTCCTTGATCGCTTTCTGCGCATCGTTGGCGTCCTTGTGCTCAACGATGGCGGTCACCTTCCCCTGCTCGTCACGCACGATACGGCCATAACCGGTCGGGTCGTCGAGGGTCACCGTGAGCAGGCCCAGCTGCTGCTCGTTGGCCTTCGCCAGCAGGCGCTGCAGGGTTTCCACTTCAATCAAAGGCACATCACCGTACAGCACCAGCACGGTTTCGGCGGTCAAGGCCGGCAATGCCTGGGCAACCGCATGGCCGGTACCCAGCTGCTTATCCTGCATGACGAAGTTCAGGTCGTCGGCGGCCAGGCGCTCGCGAACCAGCTCGGCACCATGGCCAATGACCACATGAATACCTTGCGGCTGCAGCTGGCGCGCGCTGTGGATAACATGGCCGAGCATGGAGTTGCCGGCAACCGGGTGCAGCACCTTGGGCAGCGCCGAGCGCATGCGGGTGCCTTGGCCGGCGGCGAGAATAACGATATCGAGTGACATTACTGGCTACCAATCCTGGGTGGTCAGTGAAATGACCGGGGGAGAGAAATCAGAAAAAGAAAAAGGGTAGCCGAGGCTACCCTTTTACTCAATCGCAACAGAAGTTATCAGCCGAGGGCCGATTACTTGCCTCTGCGCATTTGCTGGACGGTACGCAGCTGAGCTGCGGCCTCGGCCAGACGTGCGGCGGCGGCGCCGTAGTCGAAGTCCGCGCCTTTCAGATTCAGGGCGTTCTCGGCAGCCTTGAGGGCTTCCTGAGCCTGAGCTTCATCCAGGTCTGCAGCACGTTGCACGGTATCGGCAAGCACCTTGACCATGTTCGGCTGAACCTCGAGGAAACCACCAGAGATGTAGAACACCTCTTGGGCGCCACCCTGCTTGGTCAGCGTGATCGGACCAGGCTTGAGATTGGTGATCAGCGGCGCGTGACCCGGAGCGATACCAAGATCACCCAGGTTACCGTGCGCAACTACCATCTCGACCAGGCCGGAGAAGATCTCTCCTTCCGCGCTGACGATATCGCAATGGACTGTCATAGCCATCTGCTTGCCTCAACCTGATAGCGCCCCTTGCGGGGCGCAGGAATTACAGTTTCTTGGCTTTCTCGATCGCTTCGTCGATGCTGCCGACCATGTAGAACGCTTGTTCTGGCAGGTGGTCGTAGTCACCTTTGAGGATGCCGCTGAAGCCAGCGATGGTGTCTTTCAGGGAAACGTACTTGCCTGGCGAACCGGTGAAGACTTCGGCCACGAAGAACGGCTGCGACAGGAAGCGCTGGATCTTACGAGCGCGGGCTACCAGTTGCTTGTCGGCTTCGGACAGTTCGTCCATACCCAGGATCGCGATGATGTCTTTCAGCTCTTTGTAGCGCTGCAGAACATACTGAACGCCACGAGCGGTCTCGTAGTGCTCGTTGCCGATCACGTTCGGGTCCAGCTGGCGCGAAGTCGAGTCCAGTGGGTCGACCGCTGGGTAGATACCCAGGGAGGCGATGTCACGGGACAGAACGACGGTGGCGTCCAAGTGGGCGAAGGTGGTCGCAGGCGACGGGTCGGTCAAGTCGTCCGCAGGTACGTATACGGCCTGAACGGAGGTGATCGAACCTTCCTTAGTGGAGGTGATACGCTCTTGCAGAACGCCCATCTCTTCAGCCAGGGTCGGCTGGTAACCTACTGCCGAAGGCATACGGCCCAGCAGTGCGGATACTTCGGTACCGGCCAGGGTGTAACGATAGATGTTGTCGACGAACAGCAGAACGTCGTTACCTTCGTCACGGAACTTCTCGGCCATGGTCAGGCCGGTCAGCGCTACGCGCAGACGGTTTCCTGGTGGCTCGTTCATCTGACCGTAGACCAGCGCTACCTTGTCGAGAACGTTGGAGTCCTTCATCTCGTGGTAGAAGTCGTTACCCTCACGAGTACGCTCACCCACACCAGCGAACACGGAGTAACCACTGTGTTCCATGGCGATGTTACGGATCAGTTCCATCATGTTTACGGTCTTGCCGACACCGGCACCACCGAACAGACCAACCTTACCACCCTTGGCGAACGGGCAAACCAGGTCGATAACCTTGATGCCGGTTTCCAGCAGGTCGTTGCCGCCTGCCTGGTCAGCGAACGAAGGCGCTGGCTGGTGGATACCGCGACGCTCTTCTTCGCCGATCGGGCCGGCCTCGTCGATCGGGTTGCCCAGTACGTCCATGATACGGCCCAGGGTGGCCTTACCAACAGGAACGGAAATGGCAGCGCCGGAGTCAACGACTTCCAGACCGCGCTTCAGGCCTTCGGTCGAGCCCATCGCAATGGTACGAACCACGCCGTCGCCCAGCTGCTGCTGAACTTCCAGGGTGGTTTCCGCGCCTTGTACTTTCAGCGCGTTGTAAACACTCGGCACGACGTCACGTGGGAATTCCACGTCGATGACGGCGCCGATGATTTGAACGATACGTCCGCTACTCATAGCTGGATCCTCTGAATATTTGAACCGTTAAACCGCGGCAGCGCCGCCGACGATTTCCGAGATCTCCTGGGTGATCGCAGCCTGACGCGCCTTGTTGTAGATCAACTGAAGCTCTTTGATCAAATCACCGGCGTTGTCTGTGGCGTTCTTCATGGCGATCATCCGGGCCGCTTGTTCAGCAGCGTTGTTCTCGACCACCGCCTGGTACACCTGCGACTCCACGTAACGCACCATCAAGCCGTCCAGCAGCTCTTTTGCGTCGGGTTCGTACAGGTAGTCCCAGTGATGCTTGAGATCCTGATCCGGGGTTGCCACCAACGGTACCAATTGCTCGACCGTTGGCTTCTGGGTCATGGTGTTGATGAACTTGTTCGAAACCACCGAGAGGCGATCGATACGGCCGTCCAGGTAGGCGTCCAGCATCACTTTGACGGAGCCGATCAGATCGTTGATCGATGGCTCTTCGCCCAAGTGGCTGATCGCGGCTACGACGTTGCCGCCAAAGATGCGGAAGAAAGTCGCACCCTTGCTGCCGATCACGCACAGGTCGATTTCCACGCCCTGTTCGCGGTTTTCGTTCATGTCCTTGACCAGGGCCTTGAACAGGTTGGTGTTCAAGCCACCGCACAGACCACGGTCACTGCTCACCACGATATAACCGGCGCGCTTTACAGGGCGCTCGATCATGAACGGGTGGCGGTATTCCGGGTTGGCGTTGGCCAGATGACCGATCACCTGGCGGATACGCTCCGCGTAAGGACGGCTAGCAGCCATGCGCATTTGTGCCTTGCGCATCTTGCTGACCGCCACTTTCTCCATGGCGCTGGTAATTTTTTGCGTGCTTTTGATGCTCGCAATCTTACTGCGAATCTCTTTTGCGCCTGCCATGTATCACCTATCAGGTTAGCAAGCGGGGGCCTGAGCCCCCGCTGCGGCTTACCAGGTCTGGGTGGCCTTGAACTTCTCGATACCGGCTTTCAGGCCTGCGTCGATTTCGTCGTTGAAGTCACCCTTCACGTTGATCTTCGCCATCAGTTCAGCGTGATCACGGTTGAAGAAGGCGATCAGTGCTTGCTCGAAGCTACCGATCTTGGAGACTTCTACGTCAGTCAGGAAGCCACGCTCAGCGGCGTACAGCGACAGAGCCATGTCCGCGATGGACATCGGCGCGTACTGCTTCTGCTTCATCAGCTCGGTAACACGCTGACCATGCTCCAGCTGCTTGCGGGTCGCTTCGTCCAGATCGGAAGCGAACTGGGCGAATGCAGCCAGTTCACGGTACTGAGCCAGAGCGGTACGGATACCACCGGACAGCTTCTTGATGATCTTGGTCTGAGCGGCACCACCTACGCGGGATACCGAAACACCGGCGTTCACTGCTGGGCGGATGCCCGAGTTGAACATGGCCGATTCCAGGAAGATCTGACCGTCGGTGATGGAAATCACGTTGGTCGGAACGAACGCGGAAACGTCGCCAGCCTGGGTTTCGATGATCGGCAGGGCGGTCAGGGAACCGGTCTTGCCAGTGACTGCGCCGTTGGTGAACTTCTCGACATACTCTTCCGAAACGCGCGATGCACGCTCCAGCAGACGGGAGTGGAGATAGAACACGTCACCTGGGTACGCTTCACGTCCTGGTGGACGGCGCAGCAGCAGGGAGATCTGACGGTAGGCAACGGCCTGCTTGGACAGGTCGTCGTAAACGATCAGGGCGTCTTCACCGCGGTCACGGAAGAACTCGCCCATGGTGCAGCCGGCGTATGGCGCCAGGAACTGCAGTGCGGCGGATTCCGAAGCACTGGCAACGACCACGATGGTGTTGGCCAGGGCGCCGGCTTCTTCCAGCTTGCGAACGATGTTGGCAACGGTGGAACGCTTCTGGCCGACAGCAACATAAACACAGAAAATACCGGAGTCTTTCTGGTTGATGATGGCGTCGATGGCCATGGCGGTCTTGCCGATCTGACGGTCACCGATGATCAGCTCGCGCTGGCCACGGCCGACAGGGATCATGGCGTCGACGGACTTGTAGCCAGTCTGTACAGGCTGGTCTACCGACTTACGCCAGATCACGCCTGGAGCGACCTTTTCGACCGCGTCGGTTTCGGTGGTGGTCAGAGGACCTTTGCCATCGATCGGGTTACCCAGAGCGTCGACGACGCGGCCCAGCAGGCCTTTGCCGACCGGAACTTCCAGGATGCGACCGGTACACTTGGCGCTCATGCCCTCGGCGAGGGTGTCATAGGCACCCAGGATCACTGCACCTACGGAGTCTTGCTCCAGGTTCAGGGCCATGCCGAATACGCTGCCAGGGAACTCGATCATTTCGCCGTACATGACGTCGGCCAGACCGTGGATCCGCACGATACCGTCGGATACCGAAACAACGGTACCTTCGTTACGGGCTTGGGAGCTCACATCGAGGTTGTCGATGCGGCCCTTGATGATTTCACTAATTTCGGAAGGATTGAGTTGCTGCATTGCTCTGCTGCCCCTTCAAACTCAAGATTTCAATGCTTCGGCCAGTTTCGCGATTTTGCCGCGAACAGAGCCATCGATTACCAGGTCACCGGCGCGGATGACGACGCCGCCAATCAGGCTGGCATCCTCCGACGCGTGCAGGCGCACTTCCTGGCCTAACCGTGCACTGAGAACCTTGGCGAGTTTGTCTTGCTGTTCTTGGTTCAACGCGAAGGCACTGGTGACTTCCACGTCCACGGATTTCTCTTGCTCGGCCTTGTACAGGTCGAACAGGGCGGCAATCTCCGGCAGAAGCAGGAGACGGTCGTTTTCCGCGGCAACATGAATGAAATTCCGTGCCTGTGCATTGAACTTGTCACCGCACACGTCAATGAACGTGGCGGCCTTTTCTGCGCTCGTCAGTCGCGGGGCCTTGAGCAGGCGCTGCATGGTGTCGTCTTGCGACACCGCAGCAGCCAGGCCGAGCATGGCTGACCAATTGGCCAGTTGCTGATGGGCCTGGGCATGCTCAAAGGCAGCCTTAGCGTAAGGTCGGGCCAACGTGGTCAGTTCTGCCATGATCGCCCTCGCTTAAATTTCAGCGGCCAGTTTGTTAACCAGCTCCGCATGCGCGTTTTGATCGATTGTGGCGCCAAGGATCTTTTCAGCACCACCAACGGCCAGGGCACCCACTTGGGCGCGCAGGGCGTCTTTAGCGCTGTTCAGTTCCTGTTCGATCTCGGCCAGAGCCTGAGCCTTCACACGGTCAGCTTCGACGCGGGCCTGATCACGGGCTTCCTCGACAAGCTGAGCAGCGCGTTTCTTGCTTTGCTCGATGATTTCGGCTGCCTGTGCTTTAGCTTCGCGCAGTTGCTGACCCGCTTTCTCTTGGGCCAGCTCCAGGTCGCGAGCTGCGCGGTTGGCAGCGTCCAAGCCGTCGGCAATCTTCTTTTGGCGCTCTTGCAGGGCAGTGATGACCGGAGGCCACACATACTTCATGCAGAAGAGTACAAAAATCAGAAAAGCAACGGATTGGCCAATCAGGGTTGCATTAATGTTCACGCCAACACCTCGCTCGGTCTTAATTCATACAGCCATCAACTCGTGGTGACGAGTGATTAGCCGGCGATCTGACCAACGAACGGATTCGCGAAGGTGAAGAACAGAGCGATACCAACACCGATCATGGTTACGGCGTCGAGCAGACCGGCAACGATGAACATTTTAACCTGCAGCATCGGAACCATTTCTGGTTGACGAGCAGCGCCTTCCAGGAACTTGCCGCCCAGCAGGCCGAAACCAATGGCGGTACCCAGAGCACCCAGGCCGATCAGCAGAGCAACAGCGATAGCGGTCAGACCAACTACAGTTTCCATCTTTCCTCCCGACTTTTACGTCGTATTGGTTAGGTTTTTAGTTTGAAGCGGTAAAACAAATCGTTTGGTACAGCATGCCCTTGCGGACTTTTTAAGCCCTCCCCCCGAACAGGCGGGGAAGGCTATCAGACACGCCAGGCGGTCTTAATGGTTATCTTCGTGAGCCATCGACAGGTAGACGATGGTCAGCATCATGAAGATGAAAGCTTGCAGGGTGATGATCAGGATGTGGAACACAGCCCACGCCCATTGCAGCACCACACCCAGGCCGCTGAGCCACAGCAGGCCGGAGCCGAACATTACAGCGATCAGGATGAACACCAGTTCGCCGGCGTACATGTTGCCGAACAGACGCAGTGCCAGCGAGATCGGCTTGGCGATCAGGGTGACGAATTCCAGCAGGAAGTTGACCGGAATCAGCAGGATCTGAACGAAGATGTTCTTGCTGCCGAACGGGTGCAGGGTCAACTCACCGATGAAGCCGCCCAGGCCCTTGACCTTGATGCTGTAGAAGATGATCAGGGCGAACACGCAGAAGGCCATGGCCAGGGTCGCGTTCGGGTCGGTGGTCGACACGGCGCGGAACGGAATGTGCGGGTCACCGGAGATCAGGATGGCCAGCTGAGGAATCCAGTCGACCGGTACCAGGTCGACGGCGTTCATCAGGAATACCCAGACGAAAATGGTCAGCGCCAGCGGAGCGATTACTGGGCTACGGCCGTGGAAGGAGTCCTTCACGCTGCCGTTGACGAAGTCCACCATCACTTCTACGAAGTTCTGCAGGCCGCCAGGTTGGCCGGAAGTCGCCTTCTTGGCCGCCATGCGGAAGATGAACAGGAAGATCAGACCCAGCGCGACGGACCAACCCAGGGTGTCCAGGTGGAACGCCCAGAAGCCCATTGCCTTGGCTTCTGCAGCCGAATGGGCGAAGCCCCAGCTGCCGTCTGGTAGTTGACCGTAGGTCAGGTTCTGCAAGTGGTGCTGGATATAGCCCGAAGCGGTTTCTGCTGCCATGGTTGCCTCAAACGCCCTAAGGTCTCGAAAGTCTTTTATTCATCAGCAGGGGCGCGAACCAGCTGACCAAAAGGGTCAACACGAAGACGCCGAATACTGCTAGCGGCGCCAGTGGCTTCACTCCTGCGAAGGTCAGTGCAAAAAGCACTGCCGTCAAAATCATCTTGCCTGCCTCGCCAGCGTAGAACGACTTGACGATGGCTTGTGCCGCCCGGGCCCCACTGAAGCGAAAAGCCTTCCAGGCGAAATACACATTGGGTAGCCAGGCAATCAAACCTCCGCAAAGGCCTGAATATCCACTGACCGCCCCTTTCCACTGCCACAACACCAACGTTGCCAGCAGCAGTACGACGAATTGAGCCAGCAGTACCGGGAAAACCGCCCAGCGATGGAAAGGCAGGCGGTTTGGCGTGCGGATTTCCATCACAACTGCTCCTCGGAAGTCGACCAGCAAGTCAGTTATGACTTGGCATAATTTGTGCCGACAAAATGCGCGCAGAGTATAGGGGTGGATTAACCCCTATTCAACTATTCGGTAGTGATTTCCGACTGCGCGCTACAACGGGAATTGTTTCAGCGGATGTGAGCAAGCACGCCTTGCAACTCGTCAAGCGAGTTGTAGCGAATAACCAATTGGCCTTTGCCCTTGTTGCCATGGCGTATCTGCACGGCCGAGCCCAGGCGCTCTGCGAGCCGCTGTTCAAGGCGTGCGATATCCGGATCAGGTTTGCTCGGTTCGACCGGATCAGGTTTGTCACTGAGCCACTGGCGAACCAGTGCCTCGGTTTGGCGCACGGTGAGGCCACGTGCGACAACATGACGCGCCCCCTCCTCCTGCCGGTGTTCTTCCAGGCCGAGCAATGCTCGGGCGTGGCCCATCTCCAGGTCGCCATGGGCAAGCATGGTCTTGATCGCGTCAGGCAGGGTGATCAGGCGCAGCAGGTTGGCCACAGTTACCCGCGACTTGCCTACGGCATCGGCCACCTGTTGCTGGGTGAGTTCGAACTCCTGCTGCAGGCGCTGCAGGGCCAGCGCCTCTTCCAGCGGGTTGAGGTCTTCACGCTGGATGTTCTCGATCAGCGCCATGGCGATGGCGGCTTCGTCGGGCACTTCGCGGACCATCGCCGGGATCTTGTCCAGGCCAGCCTGCTGGGTGGCGCGCCAGCGGCGCTCACCGGCGATGATCTCGTAGCGGTTGCCATCGATCGGGCGCACCACGATCGGTTGCATCACGCCATGGTTGCGAATCGAGTGCGCGAGCTCTTCCAGCGCCTCCGGGTCCATGTCCCGACGCGGCTGGTATT
This sequence comes from Pseudomonas sp. 13159349, assembly GCF_013305685.1. Classification (NCBI taxonomy): domain Bacteria; kingdom Pseudomonadati; phylum Pseudomonadota; class Gammaproteobacteria; order Pseudomonadales; family Pseudomonadaceae; genus Pseudomonas; species Pseudomonas sp. 13159349. The sequence goes on from NZ_CP045553.1 coordinate 5,968,992, forward strand.
TGCCACGCTGGATCAGCTCGACCGGCAGGTGTTGCAGTTCTTTCTGGTCGATCTTCACAGCCTGCTCTTCGAGCGCGCTGACGGAAGGACCACTGAGCAGTGCATCCAACCCACGTCCGAGACCCCGTTTCTTGACGGCCATACGGATTCCTTAAGTTGTTTGTGCAGTGCGTGATTGACGGCGTTGACGGCGTACCAGTTCCCCAGCCAGGGCCAGATAAGCCAGCGCGCCTCGCGATTGCTTGTCGTAGGCCAGGGCCGGCATGCCGAAGCTCGGGGCCTCGGCCAGGCGAATGTTGCGCGGAATGACCGTGTCGTACAGCTGCGGGCCAAAGTGCTCCTTCAGCTGCGCCGAGACATCGTTGTTCAGGCTCAGGCGCGGATCGTACATGGTCCGCAGCAGGCCCTCGATCTTCAGCTCCGGGTTCAACCGGGCGGCGATGCGCTTGATGTTATCCACAAGGTCGCTGAGACCTTCCAGTGCGTAATACTCGCACTGCATCGGGATGATCACGCCATCTGAAGCGACCAGTGCGTTGAGCGTCAGCATCGACAGCGACGGAGGGCAATCGATGAGGATGTAGTCGTAGTTCTCGCGGATAGGCGCCAAGGCGTTGCGCAGGCGGCTCTCCTTGACCTGCATTTCCAGCAGCACCACTTCGGCGGCTGTCAGGTCACGGTTGGCCGGCAGCAACTGGAAACCACCGTGCTCGGAGTAATGCATGGCCTGGGCCAGGTCGCATTCCCCGATCAACAGGTCGTAGACCGAGTGCTCGAGCTCGTGCTTGTCCACACCGCTGCCCATGGTGGCGTTGCCCTGCGGATCGAGGTCGATCAGCAGCACACGACGCTTGGTCGCGGCCAGCGAGGCAGCGAGATTGATACAGGTGGTGGTCTTGCCCACACCACCTTTCTGGTTCGCGATTGCGAATACCTTAGCCATTGTTGCGTGTGTTCCCAGTCATGCCTTGCGGCGCAGTATCAGCAGATGGCGCTGGCCCTGGCAACCTGGAACGGTCAGGGCCTGCTCGCTTTCCACTGTGAAGTCTGCGGGCAATGCTACCAGTTCATCGGCAGGATGCAGCCCCTTCATTGCAAGCCATTGCGTCCCGGTGTCGCCCAGGTGGCGGGTCCAGTTGGTGAAGTTCTCCATGCTGCTGAAGGCGCGAGAGATGATTCCGCTGAAAGGTTGTGCCGGCTGGAAGGCTTCGACCCGGCTGTGGATAACCGTGAGGTTGTCCAACTTGAGCTCCATTTTCACCTGGGTCAGGAAGCGGGTCTTCTTGCCATTGGCGTCCAGCACCGTCACGCGCTTGTGTGGATGCAGGATAGCCAACGGGATACCGGGCATGCCACCGCCACTGCCGACATCCAGCCAATTATCACGCTCGCTGTGGATAAACGGCATGACACTGAGGCTGTCGAGCAGGTGACGCGACACCATCTCGTTGGGGTCACGCACGGCGGTGAGGTTGTAGGCTTTGTTCCATTTGATCAGCAGGGCCAGGTAGCCGAGCAGCATCTCGTGATGCTCGGCGCTCAGCTCGACACCGAGCTGACGCGCACCTGTGGACAACTCTTCAGCGTGTTGCGGGGTGACCAGGGAACTCAAGCGCTTTGCTCCAATTCGCGGCCAGCGCCGCGTTTTTTCAAGTGAATCAGCAACAGGGAAATCGCCGCCGGGGTCACGCCCGGGATACGCGAAGCCTGACCCAGGGTTTCCGGACGGGTCTGGCCCAGCTTGCCCTGGATTTCCTTGGACAGGCCAGAAATCGTCGAGTAATCGATATCCACAGGCAGGCGGGTGTCTTCGCTGGCGCGCAGACGTGCGATTTCATCCTGCTGGCGGTCGATGTAGCCGGCGTACTTGGTGCGAATTTCGACCTGCTCGGCGACCTGTGGATCGATCGCTTCGCCGCCGGTTGCCTCGATCAGGCCGGCGTAGTCGATTTCCGGGCGCGCCAGCAGGTTGAGCAGGCTGTACTCGTGGCTGAGCGGGGTACCGAACTTATCCACAATCGCCTGGCCTTGCTCGGTGTTCGGGCGTACCCAGGTCGACTTCAGGCGCTGCTCCTCGCGTTCGATGCCGTCGCGCTTGGCGCAGAAGGCGGCCCAACGCTGGTCGTCGATCAGGCCGAGTTCACGGCCCTTTTCGGTCAGCCGCAGGTCGGCGTTGTCTTCGCGCAGGATCAGGCGGTACTCGGCACGCGAAGTGAACATGCGGTACGGCTCCTGGGTACCCAGGGTAATCAGGTCGTCGACCAGTACGCCGATGTATGCCTCGTCGCGGCGCGGGCACCAGCTGTCTCGGCCCTGCGCCCGCAGGGCCGCGTTGGTCCCGGCCAGCAAACCTTGGGCGCCGGCTTCTTCGTAACCGGTGGTGCCGTTGATCTGGCCGGCGAAGAACAGGCCGCCGATGACTTTGGTCTCGAGGCTGTACTTGAGGTCACGCGGGTCGAAGTAGTCGTATTCGATGGCATAGCCCGGGCGCACGATGTGGGCGTTCTCCATGCCACGGATCGACCGCACCAGCTCCAGCTGCACGTCGAACGGCAGCGAAGTGGAAATACCGTTGGGGTACAGCTCATGGGTGGTCAGGCCTTCCGGCTCGATGAACACCTGGTGGCTTTCCTTGTCGGCGAAGCGGTGGATCTTGTCTTCGATCGACGGGCAGTAGCGCGGGCCGACACCTTCGATGACACCCGAGTACATCGGCGAACGGTCGAGGTTCGAGGCGATGATCTCGTGGGTGCGCGCATTGGTGTGGGTGATCCAACAGCTCACTTGGCGCGGGTGCATCTGGGCATTGCCCATGAACGACATAACCGGAATCGGCGTATCGCCTGGCTGCTCGGTCATCACCGAGAAGTCCACCGAACGGCCGTCGATGCGGGGCGGGGTACCGGTTTTCAGGCGGCCGACGCGCAGCGGCAGTTCACGCATGCGGTGGGCCAAGGCGATCGAAGGCGGATCGCCGGCGCGACCACCGGAATGGTTTTGCAAACCAATGTGGATAAGCCCGCCGAGGAAAGTACCGGTGGTCAGTACCACCGATTCGGCGAAGAAACGCAGGCCCATCTGGGTCACCACGCCTTTGACCTGGTCCTGCTCGACGATCAGGTCGTCGCAGGACTGCTGGAATATCCACAGGTTCGGCTGGTTTTCCAGGATTTCACGCACCACTGCCTTGTAGATGGCGCGGTCGGCCTGTGCACGGGTAGCGCGTACAGCCGGGCCCTTGCGGTTGTTCAGAACGCGGAACTGGATGCCGCTCTTGTCGGTGGCCAGCGCCATGGCGCCGCCGAGGGCATCGATCTCTTTGACCAGATGGCTTTTGCCAATACCGCCAATGGCGGGGTTGCAGCTCATGTGACCGAGGGTTTCCACGTTATGGGTCAGCAGCAGGGTTTTCACACCCATACGTGCAGACGCAAGCGCAGCCTCGGTACCGGCATGGCCGCCGCCGATGACGATCACTTCAAAACGGGAAGGGAAATCCACCACGCACCTCGTGCCTGTTTTTGCGAATAGAGAAGGTAAGCGGACAAGTATAGGGACTTCACACCCTTTAAAGAAACCGTCTGAGCAAATTTTGACCAGTCTGTGGATGAGTGGCAGCCAACAGAAATCAAAGAGGAGAAATTTAAAAAAGCTTTGTTTTTATGTTTATTCTTATGCACAAGCCTTTCTGTGGATAAGCTTATGCATGCCTTTATCCATGCTGTGTAGAGCAAAATTAAACCCTGTGGCTGGAGTACCATGAGGGTTATGGATAACACGATTTAGCCTGTGGATTAAATGGCTGTTTACCCACAAGCACGTTTGTCCTCAGAAAAAAAGCCTGCTTATCAACGGGGCTGAAGGCGAGTTTTCCACAGGGCTCCTGAGAGCAGATTGGGGTAGGTGAATGAAAAGAATGTGAACCTGCACCGGCCTCTTCGCGGGTGAACCCGCTCCCACAGGAATCTGCAGAGTCTTCAGGTGTGGCGCGATTTCCGTGAGAGCTGCGAAATTTGAGGAAAAAAAAAGCCGCTCCCGAAGGAGCGGCTCTTGGTGTTACCCGGCTGTGGATTACTTGCCGATGCAGAAGCTGGAGAAAATCCGCCCCAGCAGGTCATCAGAGCTGAATGCCCCGGTAATCTCACCCAGGGCCTGCTGCGCCTGCCGAAGGTCTTCCGCCAACAGCTCACCCGCGCCAGCCAGGGTCAGTTGTGCACGGCCATGTTCCAGGTGCTCACTGGCCTGGCGCAGGGCATCCAGATGGCGCCGGCGAGCGCTGAAGCCACTCTCGGCCGTCTGTTCATAACCCATGCAGGCCTTCAGGTGGTCACGCAGCAACTGCAGCCCTGCATCGTCCCCTTTGGCACTGAGGGTGATCGTTACATGGCCGTCATCGCACTGTTCCAGCGCTACCCGCTCACCACTAAGATCAGCCTTGTTCCGAATCAGCGTCACCTTGGCCGGGTCTGGCCGCTGGTCGAGAAATTCTGGCCACAGGGCGAACGGGTCGCTGGCCTCGGGCGCGGTGGAGTCCACCACCAACAACACCCGATCTGCCTCGCCAATGGCCTTCAGCGCACGTTCCACGCCAATCTTTTCCACATGGTCATCGGTGTCGCGCAAACCGGCAGTATCGACCACGTGTAGCGGCATGCCGTCGATGTGGATATGTTCGCGCAGGATGTCCCGCGTGGTGCCGGCAATATCAGTCACGATGGCCGCTTCCCGCCCGGCCAGCTGGTTCAGCAGGCTCGACTTGCCAGCATTCGGCCTACCGGCGATGACCACAGTCATGCCGTCACGCAGCAAAGCCCCCTGCCCGGCTTCACGCTGTACTTTGGACAACTCGCCCCGCACGGTATCGAGCATCGCCAGCACATGGCCGTCGGCGAGGAAGTCGATTTCCTCTTCAGGGAAGTCGATCGCCGCCTCGACGTAGATGCGCAGCGCAATCAACGCATCGGTCAGGAAGTGCACGCGCTTGGAGAACTCCCCCTGTAGCGAACGCAGGGCATTGCGCGCAGCTTGGCTGGAACTGGCTTCGATCAGGTCGGCAATGGCTTCGGCCTGGGCCAGGTCGAGCTTGTCGTTGAGGAATGCACGCTCGCTGAACTCACCCGGGCGAGCCAGCCGGCAACCAACCTGTACACAGCGCTGCAGCAGCATATCCAGCACCACCGGGCCACCGTGGCCCTGCAGTTCCAGCACGTCCTCGCCGGTGAACGAATTCGGCCCGGGGAAGAACAGCGCGATCCCTTCGTCCAGCACCAGGCCTTCCTCGTCGCGGAACGGGCCGTAATGGGCGTGGCGCGGGGTAAGCGTACGGCCGGTGATCAACTGGCCGGCCTTGGCAGCCAGAGGGCCGGACAACCTGACAATACCCACACCGCCGCGGCCCTGGGCGGTGGCGATGGCGGCGATGGTTTCACGCACAGTGTTCATGCTGGAAAGCCTCTACGACAAAAACGACAGATAGCAAAAACGCCCCACTAGGGGGCGTTTTTATTCACAGGCTAGCGCAGTAGCCTGTCAAGCAGCAGCTTTTTTGGTGGCTGCTTCGATGCTGCGGGTGATGTACCACTGCTGTGCGATCGACAGGCAGTTGTTCACAACCCAGTACAGCACCAGACCAGCCGGGAACCACAGGAAGAAGAAGGTGAAGATGATCGGCATCATTTTCATCACCTTGGCCTGCATCGGATCCGGCGGCGTCGGGTTCAGGCGCTGCTGGATGAACATGGTGGCGCCCATGATGATCGGCAGGATGAAGAACGGATCCTTGATCGACAGGTCGGTAATCCACAGCATCCATGGAGCCTGGCGCATTTCCACGCTTTCCAGCAGTACCCAGTACAGGGCCAGGAACACTGGCATCTGCACCAGGATCGGCAAGCAGCCGCCCAGCGGGTTGATCTTCTCTTTCTTGTACAGCTCCATCATCGCCTGGGACATCTTCTGGCGATCGTCACCGAAGCGTTCCTTCAGTGCAGCGAGCTTCGGCGCAACGGCACGCATGCGCGCCATCGAACGGTAGCTGGCAGCCGACAGCGGGAAGAACAGGCCTTTGATCAGCATGGTCAGCACGATGATCGACCAGCCCCAGTTACCCAGCAGGCTGTGGATATGTTGCAGCAGCCAGAAGATCGGCTGGGCGATGAACCACAGGAAGCCATAGTCGACGGTCAGTTCCAGGCCTGGGGACAACTCTTTCAGCTTGGACTGGATTTTCGGGCCGGCGTACAGCATGGCGCTGGTTTCGACCTTGCCGCCAGCAGGCACGCTGATGGCCGGGCCGGTGTAGCCGATGATGTAGTTGCCCTGGCTGTCCTTGCGGGTCTGGACAACGTTGTTGTCCGACTTGGCCGGAATCCAGGCGGTCACGAAGTAGTGCTGCAGCCAGGCAACCCAGCCGCCGGACACATTTTCTTTCAAACTACCTTTGTCGATGTCCTTCATCGAGACCTTTTTGTAAGGCTCGGAAGCAGTCCACAGGGCAGCGCCCAGGTAGGTGGCGGTGCCGGTGGCAGTACTCGACGACGGATCGGAGCTGGCGTCACGCTTGAGCTGGGCAAACATGTTGCCGCTCCAGGCCTGACCGCTCTGGTTGTCGATCAGATAGCTGACGGTCAGGTCGTACTCGCCGCGCTTGAAGCTGAAGCGCTTGATGTAGTTGACGCCGTTGTCACTGAACTTCAGGTCGACCACCAGTTGTTCCTGGCCATCGGCCAGCTGGTAACCCTTCTTGTCGGTAGCGTACAGAGGGCGACCGGCAGGGCGGGCATCCGGACCGTTTACGCCGGTCAGGCCGCTTTGTGCCAGGTAGACACGTTCGCCACCGTTGTCGAACAGCTGGAACGGAATTTCCGGGTGGTCCTGGCGACGTGGGTACTGCGGCAGGTTCAGCTGGACGATGTCACCACCGACCGGATCGATAGCCAGCTCCAGGACATCGGTCTTGACCCGGATCAGGTCCTTGCTGACCGCAACCGGTGCCAGTTCGGCTGCGCTGGTTTCGGCGTTGGCGCTTGGCACATCGGCGCTGGCGCCGGCGTTACCGGCCGGTACGCCATCCGGCAAACCCGGGGCAACGGTGCTGGCAGCAGTATTCTGAGTCGGCAGGGCAGCCTGGCCGTAGTCCTGGTTCCACTTGAGGACCATGACGTAGGACACGATTGCCAGGGCGACGATCAGGATCGTGCGTTTAATATCCATGATTACTCGGCTATCGAAGAAGTTCGGGAGGAAGGAGCGGGAGGAACGGGATCGAAACCGCCGTCGTTCCACGGATGACAACGCCCCAGGCGACGAACGGCTAGCCACCCACCACGCCAGAGGCCGTGGTTTTCGATGGCTTCATAAGCGTAACAGGAGCAACTGGGGAAGAAACGACAGTGATTGGCCATCAGAGGACTAATGGCGTAACGGTAAAACTGGATCGGAACGAGCGCCAGTTTACGCATCTTGGCTGTCTACCCCTACGGAATTGGCGGTTACTGCTGGACTGGGCCGGCTGCGCGCCAGGCGTTTCCAGAGTTTGCCAAAGTGTTGGTGCAATTCCGGGTTTTCTATCTCACCCAATCCCTTGCGCGCGACGATCACAATGTCCAACCCGGCAAGCAATTGCTGGTTCAGGCGAAAGGAATCGCGCATCAAGCGCTTGAGGCGGTTGCGTTGAACGGCGAGCTTGACGCTCTTCTTGCCGATCACCAGGCCAAGGCGTGGGTGATCGAGGCCGTTCTCGCGAGCAAGGATCAGCAGGTTTTTCCCTGGAACCTTGCCGGTTGGGGAGTCGAAGACCGCTTTGAAATGTCGGGGTGTAAGCAGTCGCTTTTCCCGACTGAAGTCCTGACTCACCACCTGTGCCGAAAAATCAAATGGCCAGACGCTTACGGCCTTTGGCACGACGACGCGACAGAACAGCGCGGCCGTTCTTGGTAGCCATACGGGCACGGAAGCCGTGGGTGCGCGCGCGCTTGATGGTGCTTGGTTGGAAAGTACGTTTCATGGCGTGTTACCTGGTTTGTCGACGACGGGCCGGGATGGCCCCCTTTTTAAGAGACCGGCGATTCTAGAGAAAGCAAGCCCGTAGGTCAATTTCCAACCAGTCTTTCCATATAGAGCACGTGATGGACGGTGCGTGCTTGTTCATCCCCCAAGGGTGCTTGATCGGACACACGAATTGGGGACAACATGAAAAAAAGAAGAGACATATAAAAAGCTTTTCTGAAGAATCTATAAATCTTAAGTGGATAACCTTCTGTGGATAACCTGCTTGAGGCCAGAAAATCCGGGCTGTATAGA